>CAWIKR010000001.1:0-10802 GCA_963836775.1 uncultured Actinomycetota bacterium
GAGGCCGGCCAGCCCTACCAGGGCATGCCGGTCTCCGGCATCACGGTGACCGGCCGGCCGCCGTTCCTGGCTCGGCGCGAGGAGGTGCTGCGGGACGCGCCGCCGATCACCGTCGTCATCTGTACGCGCGAACGCGCCGATACGCTCCGCATCGCCCTGGATAGTGTGCTGCGGCAGGAGTACCCACGCTTTCGCGTGCTCGTGGTCGATAACGCACCGGTGAGCGACGCGACCAGGCGAGTGGTGCAGGAGTTTGCCGAGCGCGGCCCGGTCGACTATGTCGTCGAGCCGGCCCCGGGCCTGTCCCGGGCCCGCAACCGAGCGGTCGCGACGGCTCCTGGCGAGATCCTGGCCTGGATCGATGACGACGCCGAAGCGGATCCGCACTGGCTCAGCGAGATCGCCCGGGCCCTGGCCGATCATCCGGAAGCCTCGGTGGTCTCCGGCGTCATCGTCCCGGCCGAGTTGCGTACGCCGGCCCAGCTGCTGTTCGAGCAGTTCGGCGGCCACAGCAAGGGGCGCGGGTTCACGCCGGACAAGTTCAGCCCAGCCACAGCTCGGCGGCAGAGCCCGCTCTACCCGCTGCCGGCGTTCGGCACCGGCGCCAACATGACGTTCCGGCCTGGCGTCATCGAGAGCATCGGCGGGTTTGACGAGGCGCTCGGCGCCGGCACACCGGCCATGGGATCCGAGGACACCGCCGCGTTCACGCAGGTGCTACGCCGCGGCGGCAGCATCGTTTACCAGCCCACCGCGATCTGCCGCCACTACCACCGCGACGATCTGCCGGGCCTGGAACGCCAGATGCTCGGATACGGCGCCGGCCTGACCGCCTCCTACACCAGCTTGATAATGCGTAACCCATTCGTGGTATTCGCCCTATTACGTCTTCTGCCAACCGCCTGGCGTGACCTGACAAAGGACGACAGCCTGCGCAATGCTGGCATCAACAACGACTTTCCGTCAGAGTTGATGGCCGCCAACCGACGAGGCATGCTGGTCGGGCCGAGCCTTTACCTGCGCGGCAGATTTGGTGGCCGGCGCTCGCGCCGCGCAGCCAAAGGCACATGAACAACGACGACCACACTCCGACCGCGCGCACCATGGAGCGGCCGGAGCGTTCGACTGCCACCCAGTCGGATCGGATTGCTACATCGGACGACGATGCGGCAATCGGGCTTGACGTGGCGGACCAACCCAACCCGGAGTTTGCGATTCCGCGTCAAGACCATCCCACCGCTGCGGCGCCTCGTGACGAGGTGGCGCCGGCGCCGGATGCGCGGATCGTCGAAGACTCCCTCGGCTGGGCAGACTCGGCCGACCAGACCGCCGTCATTCCGGCAATCAAGGCCGACCACATGATGCCGCCCGATGCGGACCGGACCGCCATCATTCCGGCCATCAAGGCCGACCACCTCAGGCCGACGGAGGCGGACCAAACCGCCATCATTCCGGCCGTCCGGGTGGAGGACGCCACCAACCGCGCTGACCAAACGGCAATCATTCCGGCAGTCAAGCCGGAGAACACCGCCGTAACCCAACCGGCCACCGGCCCGGTCGGTGTCACCGAATGGGCCAGCGATCTCCCCGCAGTTGAGGTCAAGGACGCCAGCCCGACGTCCGCGCTGGACACCACCGATACGCGGATCTACCGATCATTCAACGTCGCCGACGACCGGGAAACCGCGGCCCCGCTGGTCGAGGCGGAACCGGCCGAATTCGACATGGACTCGACCGCGATCATCGTCGGCCGGTTCCCCTTCGCCCGGCCGTCCGCGACCGACACCTCCGAGATGCCGCGGGTCGAGGTCGAGGTCGCGGAAGCGCCGAACCAGACCGAATCGGGCAAACCGGAGATCCGCCTATCGCGTCTCGGGCAGGCGCCGTTGACTCTGGCGGCATCGGCAGCCGGCGTGCTGATCGTCGCGTTCGCCTATGCCGGCGGACGATCCGGCGCGTCATGGGCGAGCGCGGCGTTCTGGCTCGGCCAGGTGGTCGTGTTCGCGCCCATCGCGGCCCGCCTGTTCTTCGGCCGCCTAGCCGGAAGCATCGAGTCGTTCCTGCTGGTCATCGGTCTTGCCGTAATGCAGTACATGCAGAAGTGGCTATACAGCCCGGACCAGTTCAAATTCCCCGACGAGCTGCAGCACTGGAACGCCGCCAACATTCTGGTCCGGTCCGGCAAGCTGTTCCAGCCGGACCGGGCGCTGCCGGTCGCAGTGCACTTCCCCGGTCTCGAGGTGATGACCTCGGCGGTCGTCAGCATGACCGGCCTGACCGTAACCCAGGCCGGGTTGATCGTGGCCGGCGTGGCACACCTGGCGTTCATCGGTGTGCTGTTCGCGACGATCCGGCGGACCGGCGGCAGTCCGGAGATCGCGGGCGCCGCCTGCATCATCTACGCGACCGCCCTGCATTATCTGTTCTTCGACTCGATGTTCATCTACCAGACCGCGGCACTGCCGTTCATGATGCTGGCTATCTGGGCATCGCGGCTGTGGCAGCACCGAGACCGGGCCAACTGGCCGGCCGCCATCGTCGTGGTCGTGTCCGTCGTGGCGGCGACGGCATCACACCATGTCACAGCCGGTGCGCTGGTCGGCGCGTTGGGCTTGATCGGCATCTGCGAGGCGATCTTCGCCCGGCCGCGGCGGTGGAGCACGCTGATCATGGCCGGCGGTGCGGCGGCCATCGCGACCGCCTGGTTCGTCTTCGTCGCGCCCGAGGTCTTCAGCTATTTGGAGGCACCGCTGCGCGGCATGGTTTCCGGTCTCACCGGTTTGCTCGGCGGAGGCGGCAGCAGCAGCGCAGCATCCGGAGCACCGGCGCCGCTCTGGCAGCTCGCGGTTCAGGCGCTCGGTCTGGTAGTTCTGCTGTTCCTGCTGGTCCGAGCCGGGCTGGCGATGTGGCACGCGCCGGGCCGATTTGACCCGTGGCAGGTCGCGCTGCTGGTCGGATCGTTCGTGTTCTTCGCCTCGACCGGCGCCCGGTTCCTCGGCGCGCAGGGTCCGGAGCTGGCCGGACGCGCCTCGACCTTTGTCTACATCCCGATGTCGATCCTGGCGGCCGGAGTGCTGGTGGGCTGGCGACCCCGGCCGCGAGGCCCACGCCTGCTGCGAATGGACACCTTCCAACTGAAGGTTCGCGTGCCCGCGATCGTGCACGGCACCGCGATTGCCGTGCTGCTGATGGTCGGTGCCCGCGTCGGCGGATGGCCACCGCTGTGGGACGCGCTGCCCGGTCCTTATCTCGCGTCCGGCTATGAACGCGGCGTGGACCGGCAGGGCGTTTCAGCGGCCATCTGGACCCGGAACTGGCTTGGGGTCGATCACCGCGTGGCCGCCGACCTGACCGGCGTCACGCTGATCTCGACCTACGGCGGGCAGGATCCGGTCGGCGAGGCGTCCCAGCTCTGGTATGACGCCACCTGGAATCTGAACGACGAACTGCTGCTGCAGTCTCTGGCCATCGATTACTTGTGGGTGGACACCCGCCTAGCCACGCAGATCCCGATCTCCGGATCGTATTTCCCGGTGGACCCGCAAAACGGTCAGCACACGTCGCCGATCCCGGTGGCGAACCTGGACAAATTCGACGGCGTTACGGGCATCAACAAGTACTACGACAACGGCAGCATCGTGATCTACGACATGAGAACCGCATGAGATCCATCAGCCCGCGACGAGCCATCACTGAGGCCGCCGCGGTGGTCGTTGTGACGGTGCTTGCGTGGCTGCTCACCAAGCAGGACGCCGTCGGTTCGCTGCGTGCTGCGGCCGGGCTGGCGCTCGCCTTCGTGCTGCCGGGCTACGCCGCTGCCGGGGCGTTGTTCGGCACGGTGAAGATCTCCCGGATCGAGCGCGCGGTGGTCGCCACCTGCATGAGCCTCGGTTTCCTGATCATCGGCGGCATCCTGGTGTTCGTCGGCGGCGCCCGCCTGACGTCGACGACGTGGAGCGCGCTGACCGCCATCGCGACCGTCGTCCTCACGGTGATCGGACTGGGCCGTTGGTTCCTGGTCCATCGCGTGTTCGGCACCATGGACGACCTGCACAAGGACGACATCGAGCCGGCCCCGTCCGACGAACTGGCCCGGCCGAGCCGGTGGCGGATCGCCGCGCGGCTGGCGCCGTTCCTCCTGGTCCTGGTCTTTCTCGGCGGAGCCTCATGGGTCGGCTGGCAGAGCGCGACGAAGCCGGATAAGCATCCGTTCACCGCTCTCTCCATGATCTTGACCGACGACCACAACACCACCGACAAGCTCCGGCCGGTAGCACTGGCGGTCGAGTGCGAGGAGAAGACCCGGACCAGCTACACGCTCACGGTGCACGGCCCGAGCGGCACCCTGATCAAGCAGTACGCCTTCACGCTGCAACCGGGTCAGATCTGGAAGGAGTCGCTGGAGGTCAGCACCACCGAGTCGGCCACCGCGGACCTGTTCCGATCCACCGACGCCGCACCATACCGGTCCGTTTTCGTGTCTGGGCAGCTCGAACAATGACGTTCTACCAGAGCCCGAACGCGGCGAATAAGAGGTCGGACGCGCGCTCGCAGGAGGGCACCGTCCTCGTCGAGGCACTGCGCTGGATGACGCTCTACGAGAGCGCCAACGCGGCTACCCCGCGCAACCGCATCCAGCGGGTCGTCAAACGCAACGGCGAGTTCCTGGGCAACTCATTCGCGCTGATGATGACCAGCGTGATGACGTCGGTGCTGGGCTTCGCCTACTGGTGGTTCGCCGCTCGATCACTGCCGACCCGGGTGGTGGGCTCGGCATCCGCCGCGGTGTCCGCCATGACGCTGATCAGCACACTCGGCATGTTCGGCATGGGCACGCTGCTGATCTCGCAGCTGCCGCAGCTGAAGATCGGGCGCGGCCGGCTGATCTCCACCTGCATGCTGGTCGCGGCCTCAGTGTCGGCGATCGGCGGTCTGATCTACGTCACGCTCGCCCTGGTCGGAATCCCGGGCCTGCGCAGCTCGCTCGGTTCCCCGTGGGGCATCGCGCTGCTCATCTTCGCGATGTCGCTCAACGCCGCGACTCTCGTCTTCGACGAGAGCCTGATCGGCTTGATGTTGGGGCACCTGCAGTTGCTCCGTAACGCCTACTTCGCCTTCGGCAAGCTGCTGATCATTGCCGTGCTGGTGACGATGCCGCTGGTCGTCACTCCGACCGAGGTGCTCGCCACCTGGGTCGGCGGCATCCTCATTTCGCTTCCGCTGCTGCGCCTGTCGCTGCGCAACCGCGGCATCGGTCCGATCCGCCCGCACATGTCGGCCCTGCGTGGGCTCGGTCGCCACGCATTCGACCACAACCTGCTCAACATCTCGCTATTCCTGCCGCGGATCTCGCTTCCGCTGGTCGTGACGGCGGTCGTCTCGATCGAGGCGAACGCCGCGTTCTACACGGCGTGGATGGTGATGTCGTTCCTGGCGATGATTCCCGGCAGCATCGCCACCACACTGTTCGCCGTGGCCAGCGGTGACAGCGCGGCACTGCGGGCCCGCGTACGGGTGGGGCTGTTGATCGCACTCGGCGTGGGCGTGCCGATTTCGGCGGGCATCGCCATCTTCGCCCACCCGATCATGGGGCTGATCGGCAGCAGCTACGCCGCGACCGGCGCGGGTGCACTCACGATCCTGGCGTCGACCTACGCCGTCGGTGTCTTCCGCCAGTTCTTCGTGGCCATCTCACGGGTCCGCCGGAAGGTCCGCCGGGCCAGCGTTTACGCCGTCCTGATCGGCATCATGGAGCTCGGCTTCGCCTGGATGGGTGGCCACAACGGCGGCCTGCACGGGCTCGTGGTGTGGCTGGCCGTGGCCTTCATCATCGAGGGCGCATGCATGGCGCCGACTGTCCTCTGGTTGGCGTTCGGCCCGGCCCGGGCCGCGACGACCGATGCCGCCGCGCTTGCCATCACCGCCGGCCTGACCGGCGACGCGGATGCCGCGGCGGCATCTGAACCGGCCGCCGACGAGACCGCGGTGCTGGTCCTGGCCGGCATCCGCGAGACCGAGATCGCCAACGGCTCGGAGGCACTGCCGGCGATCGACGACACGGTGGTGATCGCTCGCATCCTTGCCGACGACACCGCGATCATTCCTCGTATCCTTGACGAGATCGACTCCGAACCATTCCTGTCGGCCGCCGAGACCGTTATCTTTCCGCGCGTCGCGGCCGACCAAACCGCTGTCATCCCGCGCACCAGCGATGACGAGACGGCTGTCCTTCCACGCGTACCCAGTGAGGCCTCGTGATGAACGACCAGCAGGTCACACGCGGGCGTAGCGCCACATTCGGCCACAGTGCCGCGGCCCGGACCGAGTTCGCCGAACCGCGCCGCCGAAGTCTTCCCACCGTCTCCGCGGTCATCGTCACCTACAACCGGCGGCACCAGCTCGAAACCACGATTGCCGCGGTGAGCCTGGACGACGCGGTGCACGAGATCGTGGTGGTGGTTGACGGGTGTCATGACGGCTCGTATGAGCTCGCCCGCGCGCTTGCCCAGAATGACGACCGTATCCGCGTCGTCTGGCAACCCAATGGCGGCGACGCGTCGGCGCGGCAAGCCGGTGTCGAGGCCGCGACCGGTGACATCGTGCTGATGCTGGATGACGATGTGATCGCCGCACCCGGTCTGGCCTCCGGCCACGCGGAACGCCACCTGCAGACTCCGGATGCGGTAGTGCTCGGCTACATGCCCGTGTGGCTGCCGCCGAAGCGGTCGCCGGGCCAGTTCGCGTCCTACATCTACGCCACTGAATACGAGTCGACCTGCCGCCACTATGAGGCCGACCCGGCCAGCATCCTGCGCAACCTGTGGACCGGCAACATGTCACTCTGGCGGTCCGACGCTCTGCGGATCGGCTTCGTGACCCGGGGCTGGCAACTCGGCTACCACAGTGACCAGGGCCTCGGGCTCCGGTGCGTGCGGGAAGGCATGTCCGGTGTCTTCGATCGCCGGCTCGGGGCGCTGCACATGCACGCCCGCGACATGAATGCGTTCCTCTCGCAGTCGCGCCTCCGCGGCGGCGACCGGCGCACCCTGTGCATCACGTTCCCAGACCTGGTCAACGCCGACGAACTGCATGATCGGCTGCCGGCGGTGGCGCGGGCCGCGGTGGCGCTCGCCGCGCGGCCCCGGCTCTACGGGCCGCTGATGGCCACGCTCAAGTGGCATGCCAGGACCGCCGGCGGTGCCCGCCAGTGGTGGCTGGAGTCGTTCCTGGCGCGATTCATGCGCCAGGTGGAGCTGCGCCGCGGATACCAAGAGCGGCCGCTGACGAAGATGGTGGACGAGCTCCCGGCCCCGGCCCGCACCCACGCGGTAACCTGACCCGGCCGCAGCACCTGGCTACCACGAGGGCGCCAGGCGCCCGGCCTGCTCGGGAGGAGTGAGCACGAATGCCCCGTTTCCGGATGTCGATCCGAGACTCCGACTGGTTGCGCTACGACCACATGCGGGTCATCGGCCCGCTGCGTGGCGTCGACGCCGGCTCACTCCAGGCCGCTCTCGTCGCCCTGCACCACCAGATGCCGGACCATCCGGCCGTGTGCCGGGTTGATCGCGCAGCCCGCCGGTGGACGCCCCTGTCCGCGGACGCGTACGCGCACCAGGCACATGCGGCCGTCGCCACCCACGGCGACTCGAGCGGGCCGGGGACCGCCTCTCGGGGGACCGCTGAGGCGCTGCGCGCGGAGATGGCCGCGACGCCGCTCGGCGAGCACCCGATCCGGTTCCTGGCTCGGGATGGATACGTGGCGGTGCGGGCGACCCACGCCATCGGCGACGGCCGGACTTTCAACGCGCTGGTGCCGGCCCTGATCGAGGCCGCATCGACCAACTCCCCGGCGAAGCTCGTCGTGGAGCGGCCGACTCGACTGCCCCTCATGCGCTCGGTGGTGCGCTTCTTCGGCCGGGACCCGCGTCGCGTCGTAGCACTCCTGACGACGCCGCGGCCGGTGATGCCGGAACCCGATCCGGCAACCCCGCGACGGCCCTGGCGCAGTGACACCCAGTCGCACTACGCCCGCTCGGCCGAGGGCCAGGTCGATCGCCTGCGGGCCTGGCGCGATCAGTACATGCCCGGCACCTCGCTCGCCGTGCTGCTGTTCACCGCCGCCTCAGCAGCATTCGAGAAGTGCGGCCTGCCATCCGAACACCCCGGCATGATCATCATGATCGACGTGCGCCGCTACCTGGCCAAGTCGGGCGTGGTGAACGGCAACTTCTCCACCGGGCCATACGTGGTTCCGACGGTGCCCGGCGACCCGCGCTCGCTGCACGAGGCTCTGGCTCGATCGGTCGATTCCGGTCAGCCGCTCGGCATCTTGGCCGCAATGGACCTGCGCGCATGGCGCTCCCGCAAGCACCAACCGACCGAGCCCACCGAGGTCCGGGTCGACCCGAGCCCTCGGCTCGTGGTGACCCACGTCGGCCAGCTGCGCAGCTACGCCGGCCTGGCGTGGGCGGCGGAACCGCACGAGCGGACCATGATGAGCGCGCCAACCCCGGGCGGCCCCGAGGGCATCACGGTCTCGCTGGCCGAACTGGCCGGCGTCATTCACCTGAACACCACGTTCCACCGCTCCACCTTCGACGAGAACGCGGTGGCGGAAGCGGCTCGGATGATCTGTGCCGACCCCTTGGCACTGCTGCACGTGCCGGCGCCGGTCATGGCCGCGCGGGCACCCGGAGCGCATCGCCGGCGCTGACCACTCGTGCTGAGCGGTCCGCCGGGCCGGCGGACCGCTGTGTCGCGCCGGCTGCCCGGCTAGTTCTGCGGCACCAGCACAAATCGGGGATCAGACGCCATCGCTTGGTACGCGTGCAGCGACGAGGGCGTGCTGTCGATCCGCCAGTTCTTGCCATTGTTGTGGTCGTCGTCGGTGTCGAACCAGACCAATGCCGCGATCGCGGGATGGATGTTGATCCAGTCATGCAATTGGTTGATCCAGTCGGCCTTGACCGTCCCGCCGTGCTCCTGTGACCCGGTTTCGGCGATCATCAGCGGCTTGCGGTCACCAAACGTCGCAAACTGGTGAAACAGCTGGTCCGGGGTTTGCCGCCCGCTGAAATACCCGGAGACGCCGATCCAGTCGACGTAGGCGTCGCCCGGATAATATTTCGTCATGTCATTCCACGGCTCGAGCGGGAACGACTTGTAGTTGGGCCCCCAGACGAAGGCGACGTTGTCCGCCTTCTCTTTGACGAATATGTCGTGAATGTGCCGCCAGGCCGCGATGAACTGGTCGGTGTTCTTGTTGTTGTCGCTGCCGCCCCAGTTGTACCAGTCGCCGTTCATCTCCCACGCCCACCGGAGAAACACCGGCTTGTGGTAGGCCTTGAGATCGTCGGCCGCACGCCGGATCAGGGCATCCTGCGACCCGTTGAGGATGCGGGCGTATTTGACGCCGTCCCAGGAGATCATCAGTGTGCAGCCGGGCGGCACATCCTTCGGCTTGCGGGGCATGTCCTGATTCCACCCGTAATACCGGTGAATGATGGCGAAGTCTCCGCCGAGCTGCTGCTGACGCAGCGTCACGGCCTGCGGGACGGTCTTGCCACTCAGGCTGATATACGCACCGAGAAGCACCTTTCCGGGCACTGGCCGAGGCTTGCCGGCGCTGATCGGCGCCCACGTCGGCGTGGCCGCCACGCTCGGACTCCCGCTCGGGCTGTCGGGTGTGGTCGCCGCTGTGGGCGCACCGGAGGCCCCGGCACCGCCGCTCCAGGTGGGCTTGGCACTCGTACACGCCGCGATCGTTGCGGTAAGGGCCACGACGGCCCCGATCAGCGTCGCGCGCATTAAGCGACGAGCGCGCATGTCCCTCACGTCAGCCTCCGATTGAATGCGCGCAGCGCCACCCCACGGGTGAGCCGCCAGCCTGGTTGGGCGCGGCGCTTGAGCCGCGGGATCAGTGACGGCTCGCCGCCACGGACCATGCGCAGCAAGGCTTCGCCGTCATGATCAGGGGTGGGCTTGTACCGCGAGATCGCGAGCCGGTTGGACCCGGGCCGATAGGCTCGGCGGCCGACCTCGCAGGCGTTGTCGTGTCCGTATTTGGTGACGGTGGCTCGCACCCGGGCGCTGTGATAGCCGTGCGGGTAGGCGAACGAGCGGATCGGCCCCGCGACCGCGTCCTGCAGCGCGTGCGTGCTGTCTCGCACTTCCCGGTCCAGCTGATAGCCGGCGTCACCCAATGCGCGCAGGTGCTCGCGCAGTCGCGGTGGCGGGACGGCCAGGGGACGCAGCGGGCCGCCGGGCACGCTGGCCAAGCCGTGGTACATCAGCACGGGAAGCCCGGGATGCACTGCCACCTGCGAATCTCCCATGCGGTGCGTCGTTTAGTGATCGGTTGTGTCCAGCGTGCCCGCCGCCACCGCAGGGAGCCGGATGACAATAACCCGACACCATGAGAATCACCTGACCTGGCGTCGCATTTACAACAGACACCAGCCCACCGCTGACCATAGGATCTGCTGCGGCACAGAGCGAGTTTGCCGGGAGTAGGCCCGCCTGTCCAGGGGCCTATTTCCTAACAGCGGCGCGAATCTCATAACATGCTATGACATTTGGGACAGACGAACGGGCGGTGCAGTTTGGGGCGTCGGTCAGTCGGCATCGTCTGGTCGTTAGGCACACGCGGACCATTTGGGCGGTTCGATAGGATCGCGCATCCGATATTGTTCCGGGCCTGTATAAATCCTTTGAGGACAAGCGGGGTCCACTCATTCGTGGACCCTTTGCGGACAGAAGCCGAGGCGCGGCCTCGGCTTCTTGATTGCCATTGATGTGAG
>CAWIKR010000002.1:0-735000 GCA_963836775.1 uncultured Actinomycetota bacterium
AGCAGCGGTGTGCGCGGCGGCTGCGTCGCTTTGGGCCTGTGCCGCGAGTGCCGCGGTAGCCGCGTCGTCACTCGCTGCGGCTGCCGCATCGGCGGCGGCAGCGGCGGCGGAGTTGCGGGCGAGGACCGCCGATTGAGCCGCCGCAGCGGCATCCGTGGCGGCAGCCGCTGCAGCTTGTGCTGCGACTTTCGCGTCTGCTGTGGCCTGGGCGGCCAACGCGGAGGCGACGGTGGCGGCGTTTGCGGCATCGTCAGCGCGGGCTTGTGCCGCGGCCTGCTCCTGCTGAGCAACGGTCAGTGAACTCTCGCCGACCAGCACCGCGAGGGCCGCGCCGCTGTCGGTCGACTGGAAGGGTGAGCCCAGGCCGACAGCGGCATTGGCCGGGGCCGCGACCGCCACCGCCGAGTCCCGGGCCGCGACCGCGGCCAGGGAAGTCGCGTACGCCTGTCCGGCGACCTTGATCGCGCTGGCGCTGGTTTGTGCGGCGGCGTTCTGTGCCGCGAGGGAGTCGGTCGCGGCTTGTTGCATATCCGCTTCGGCGGAGGCGGCCTGGGCTTGCGCGTCGTCGGCGAAGCCGGCGGCGACTTTCGACGCGGCCAGGGCGTCCGCGGCGGCGGCGTGGGCGGTGGATGCCGCCTTTCGCGCGGTCGCAGCCGCCGCGTCGGCGGCGTTGGCCGCCGAGTGAGCACGTGCCGCCGCAGCGTGGGCGGCGGTCGCAGCAGCTCGCGCGGCTACAGCCGCCTGGTCGGCAGCATCGGCGTCCGCTGCGGCCGCCGTCGCGGCGACGGCGGCCTGGTCCGCAGCAGTCTGTGCGGCATTCGCGGCGGCGCGCGTCGCTTCGGCCTGGTCGGTTCCCTCAGCCTGGTCAGCCTCGGCCTGCAACGCCGCTGCCCTGGCTTCGACGGTCGCTTGAGTGTCAGCGGCGTGGGCCGCAATCGACCGCATCGCCTTGGCGTGCGCCTCGGCTGCCAGCGCCGCCGCGTCATGGTTGGCGGCGTCGATGTCGGCGGCTTGAGCGTCGGCGGCACGGGCCGCGGCGGTCGCCTGCTGCTGCTGGGCGTCGGCATCCGCCGCGGCGGCTATCGTGTGTTGGTTCTCGGCCTCCTGCCGGTCGGCCGCGGCGATAGCCTGCTGATGCTCGGCGATCGCCCGCTGCGCCGCCGCCTTCGCCGCGGCGGTCGTGGCGGTTGCCTTGGCCTGGTCGGCGACCAGCCGATCGGCATGCGCAGTCGTGGCAGCGTTCGCCGCAGCCGTCGCGTCCGCAGCCGCTGCGGTGGCAGCGGCATGGGCCTATGCGGCGGCTTCCTGGGCGGCTGCGCGGGCGAACTGGGCGCGCATCGCCGATGCCTGGGTCTGCGCGAGGGTCAACAAGGTGTTGCTGTCGGACACGGCCGCCGTCGTCGCGTTGACCGCGGTCTGAGTGGCCAACGCCGCGGCCTGCGTCGCCGATGCGGACGCCTTCGCGACCTGGGCCCCTTGCTGGGCATACGCGAGACCACGACCGTAGGGAGTGCCGTTGGCGGTAGCGATCTGCCCGGCTGTCGTCTCCGCAGCGGTAACCGCCGCGGCCTGAGTCTGTGCGTCAGCCGATGCGTTGTTGGCGATGGTCAGTTGGGCTGTAGCGCGAGTCTGCGCGTTGTGGATCTCAGTGGTCGCGTAGGTGACGTCGGCCGCCGTGGGAAAGCCGAGGGTCTCGGTGCCAGTGCCGGTGCCCCTGTTGTCTTGCGAGGTGAGGAACACGCTGTGCCCGGCGGCGGAAACAGTCGACACGATTGCCTGCGTGCCCGTGGTGGTACTGGTAAAGCTGAGGCGTTTCTGCGCGCCAACATTGAACAGCTCGGTCAGCCCACCGGTCGTCGTGTACTGCCAGTGCTGGCTTTCCTTGCCGGCGGTGCACGTGAACAGCACCACGTTGGTGCCGCTGAGATCGAGGCACTTGTTCGTACCGGTGTTGACCAGAGGCCCGTCCAGGTAACTCTGGAAGTTCGCGTTGCCGGGCTTCCACTGCTGTTTGGTCGTCGCGCTGCAGGCGAACGCCTCGATTTTATTACCATTCGTTGACAAGCCACCGGTGTTGTCCAGACACAGTGTCGGAGCCAACTTGAGCTTCATCGTGATCGGACCAGCCCCGGCCGTTCCTGGACCTCCCGGCGCGAAGTAGGACTGCCATTTGGTCAGCTGACTGGCGATCCACGCCTGCCCGACCGACTCGGTCATCGCGTCGGCCGCTGTCTGCAAACGGTGTATGCCTTGATCTCAGCCGCCACGATCGCGGCTCGCTGGGTTGCCTGCGCGTCCAGCTCCGCCTGCCACTCCGCGCCAGCGGTCCGCGCCACCGAGGCGAGGACATGGTCCGGGTCGAGCGGGTTGTCGCTGTCGCACGAGGCGAAGCGCAGCTTGAGCGCCTCGACCTCCATCCGGTACTCCACCGAGCCCGGCGCCGGAGCGGCGTGCGGGAAACCACCGTACTGAAGGAACTCACGGACGTCGTCGGCGTGTTCATTGCCCGCGTTCGTGGAGGTGCCGGGGTAAATTTCCTGGACGCCGAGGCACCCCATGCCTGGTAGTCCGCGATGTTCTGCGGTGTCTCGTCGCCGTACGCGTACAGATGCTGTTGCTTCGCCAAAGCGATCGCGGCGGTTATCGACGTCGGCTGCGCCTTGGGCGCGAGGTCGACATAGAGCGAACCCTCCCCGGCAAAGTATTGGTCGGTCCAGAAGCCCTCGATCGTGTTGAAAAAGTCGGGCGACCAATGGAAGTCAGAGTTGGTCTCGCTTGGAAGCGAGAAGTAACCAGGGATCGACTGATCCCACGTGAGATGGCGCTGACCGAGCGTGTTCCACATCGTCGAGATAGCCGACTCATCCGAACCGTACGCCGCGGATAGCGGTGTATCCGTCCAGTACTGCGGATTCGCCGCGGTCTGCATCTGCGCGGGCGTTCCGGCGAGGGCGGTTTGCGCGACAGCTTTGACCGCTGGGCCGCCGGCCTGCAGCACGAACCCTAGGCGGCACTGGTCCAGCCGGTGAGCAGCCAGACCGTCGTCCAGTCGGCCCCGGAAACGCATACGTGTCAGCGCTATCGGCCGATGCCCGACCGGGCTTGTAGGAGATCACCACCGTCATCGAGGTGACGAGCATCAACAGCGCGACGGCCGCCGTCGAGCCCCGTCGGAACCAACCGCGCACATGCCGATGTGCACGATGCGTCGTCGCCATCGTTTGCCCCCGTTATTAAAAAATCTTGCTCATGCAAGATTCGCGAACGATAACGGGGTGCATTCAAGTGCGTCAACGCCCGCACTGCTGAACGCCGCAACCCTAACTGAACACACTCGCCGTCGTGTTCACCTGCGGACCGACACGAGGTGGGTCAGGACAGAATCGGGCTCACGCCACCACCGCGGACCTGAGGGACCTCCGCGATACAAGGCTCTGGCAAACCTCAGATTCATGCCGACCGCGCCGGCGCCGCGCTCGTCAAGCATCCCGGCCAGCCATAAGCCAGCCCGCGGCCATCCCTCTACCTCCTGGCGTAGCGCCGCCTCATCCCCACGCCGCACCCAGTACTCAGCCAAGGTCACCCCGGCGCGATCGTCCCCGGCGACCGCCATAGCCCGCAGCGCCTCAACCCGATCGGCTTCAACCAGCAACTCCATCAGCCGCACGAACGCACAACGGTGGCCGGCATCGGCCATCTGTCGCAGCCCGTCCTCGCGGCGCTGCATCAGCAGCCGGTTTGCTCGAAGGTGACAGCTCAACTCGTCATCTGCCAACGGGCAGCGATACCGGTCGCCAAGGTATGACCAACCCTCGTATCGAGAATCACCCTCATCACCGTGATACTCAGCCACCCCAACACGCCCCGATCGACACGTCAGGCAGGCAAAGCGAAGGCCAGCCGCAGTGGCCCAGGTCGCCAGCATCACCCTCCCAGTCAACCCCAACGCCCATACATTCGCTGTATCCATCCACTAACGGCCTAAAATGGACGGTCCAGGCCCGCCTCGACCCGTTCGTTCTATCCGATACCAAAGAGCGCCATCGCCTCGGCCGGTATGCCTATGCGGGCAGACCGTGCCCTCGCAACCACGCCTACGGCGCCTCGTTCCGGTCGATGAACCTGACCCGTGATCACATATCGTGAAGCTCATATGACGGTCCGATACCGACGTGACCACACTTGGATTCGGGAAGCGCTCAAAATCTTGCTCCCAATCTGCTCCCACCCGTAAGCGGCGGCTGACCTGCGGATCCTTTCACCAGCCTCGATCAACAGAGCTCGTCACGTCTTCATATTCAGCGCAGTTGATGCACGTTCAAAGCAGTTGAGCGCACTTGTGTCAGCGACCGTCCACCCACTCCCCCAACCAGCACCAACACAAGCAGCCGCAGGTCACGCCGACGCGGTTGCCAACTGTTGGGAGCAGTTCAGCGCCGTTCAACGCAGTTCACGGCAGCCCGCTGCTCCCACTCTGCTCCCCCACCCGCAACCAAACCTGCTCCCCCGCGTCGCACGGCAGCCGAGAAACGTCGCTCGCCGATGGGTGATTCGGGCTAATCGCCTTATTGGCGGATCAGTGGTCGCTACGGTTGGAGTTGTCCGCATTGACCGCTAAGGCGTAACGAAGGGATCTTCGATGGTCGACACCCGAAACCGGATGGCCGTCGCTGAGGAAGAGTTTCCGGAGCGGCTCCCGGATCAGCTCGTCCAGGATTTCCACGCCGCCTTCGGCGAGCATCATGCCCGTGCTGTCCACACCAAGGGGCTCATCCTGCAGGGTGTCTACACCCCGAGCGCCGAGGCGAGGGAGCTGTGCCGCGCCCCGCTGTTCATGGAGGACTCGGTGCCGGTCGTCGTCCGCTTCTCCGACTTCACCGGTCTCCCGAACATCCCGGACACCGAGGTCAACGCCAACCCACGTGGCTTCGCCATCAGGTTCCTGATGCCCGACGGTTCGAACACGGACATCGTCAACCACAGCTTCAATGGATTCCCGGTCTCCACATCCAGCGAATTCAGCGCGCTATTGCAGGCGATCGCCGCCAGCGGTGGAAAGCCGACCCCAGGTTCCGAGCTCGAGAAGTTCCTGGGCAGCCATCCCGTGGCCAAGACGTTCCTGACCACCCAGACCCAACTGCCGCAGAGCTGGGCCACCACCAGCTTCTACTCCGTCAACGCCGTACAGTTCACCGACCCCCAGGACCGCAACCGTTTCGTTCGGTACCAATTCATACCCGAAGCCGGCGAGCACAGCCTTGCCCCGGACGAAGAGGCGACGAAGTCCGCGGACTACCTATCGGAGGAACTCGTCGCGCGTGTCGCGGATAAACCGGTGCGGTTCACCTGGTACGCCCAGATCGCCAAGGACTCCGACGTCGTCGACGATCCCGCCACGGCCTGGCCGGACGACCGGCAACGCGTCTCGCTCGGACAGATCGTGATCGACCGGGTCGGGCCGAACAGTGCGCAGGCGGACCGGTCACTCGCGTTCATGCCCGGGAGCCTGCCGCCCGGCATCGAGTTCGCCGACCCAATGCTCACCATCCGGAACGCCAGCTATCCGCACTCCTTCCAGGAACGCAACAGCTGACCGCCCCTGCCCTCGTCGCCGGGTGGCGTCGGTCCCTGATGATGGGCGTGCCGTCGTGATCAAGGTGCACCGTCCGGCTCCTGACGCCGACAGGGGATGCCGAGACCGAGGGTTCCATCCCGCGGGGCGCAACGAGTTCAAGGGTCACTTCGACGGTACGCCGTCCGAAACTCTCACGTTCCGGGTCGTCTTCGGGTCCGCCAACGCCGACTGCACGATGCCGATGCCAGTGCAGCGGCTGACTCGCGCGGCGGCGACCGACCACAGCGCCACCGGCTCCGGCGTCGCCGAGGGAATGGCGGGCACGCCGATTGCTGGCCGGACGTCAGGACGGTGCGGGCTGCTCCGGCCGCCGATCCGTTCTACCTCGACTTCGAGTGACTCTCGTTCATCATCGGCGGACTGCAATCCAGGCAGCCGGTCGCCTTCTCCGGCTAGAAACTCGCCGATGCCGGCAGCAGCTTCACTCGTTCGGGCGTCAATGCGATGGTGCTCGAGGTTCCGAAGTCCGACGATCTGCGCGACGGCCGGGGTATCGCCGTCTGGAGTGTGTCCAAGCTTGGCACCGATCGCGACGGCTGGCGCCAGACCATCGCGCCACGACGGCGATGAAGTGGCCGTTGTTCCGGGCGACGGGCGATGCCGATGACAGCGCCGAGCATGCCGTCGACACGGCCGCTCACCGCTGACACCTGCGGAACGACGGTGACCTGATGCTCTCTTTTACCTCGGCGGCCATGGTCGCCGTGGTTGCAGTGCTGGCGCCGTTGACCGTCCGGCTAGCCGGCATCCGCCTGCCGGAGGTGGTGCTAGAGATCGGGCTCGGCGTCGCCATCGGACCGCAATTCCTCGGCTGGGCTCACGCCGATCCGCCGGTCCGGGTCTTGGCCATCATCGGTCTGGCGTTCCTGCTGCTGTTGTCGGGTCTGGAGATCGACTTCGACCGGCTGCGCGGTCGCGTGCTCCGGCTGACATCCGCGGCGTTCGCCGCCTCGTTCGTGCTCGCGGTGGCCGCCGGGTTCCTCCTGGGGGCCGTCGACTTGGTGCAGTCCCCACTGCTGATTGCCATCATCCTGTCAGCGACCAGCCTCGGGATCATCCTGCCGGTACTCAAGGACGCTGGCTCGACCGAGACGCCTTTCGGGCAGGTGGTCGTGGCAGGCGCGTCGATCGCCGAGGTCGTTCCGATCGTCCTGCTCTCGCTGTTCTTCTCCGAGCGCTCGGCCGGCATCGTGTCGCAGCTGGTGTTACTCGTGACGTTCCTCAGCTTCGTCACCGTGGTGGGCCTGGCGATCGTCGGATTCGAACGATCGGCGCGGATCTCCAGAGCGCTGCTCGCGCTTCAGGACACAACTGCGGAAATCCGAGTACGCGCTACGGTGGCGCTGTTGATGGTCTTCGCCGCCGTGGCAACCGCGTTCGGGCTAGAGGCGATCTTCGGTGCGTTCTTGGCCGGCGCCACTATCAACCTGCTCGACCGTGACCGTAAAATGACGCATTCGCTGCTACGAGTCAAGCTGCAAGCGGTCGGCTTCGGCGCGTTCATCCCGTTCTTCTTCGTGAGCACCGGCATGATGCTCGACGTTCGCAGCCTCGGCCATCCGTCCATTCTGGCGCGGGTGCCGATCTTCCTGATTGCGATTCTGCTCGTGCACGCCCTCCCGGCGGCCCTCTACCGCCCGCTGGCCCAGAACCAGCGGCAGGTCGCAGCGGCCGGCCTGCTGCAGGCGACGTCCCTGAGCATCCCTGTCGTGGCCGGCGCCGTCGGGGTCAGCCTGCACCTGATTCAACCGAGTAACTACGCTGCGCTGGTCGCGGCTGGACTAATGTCCGTGATCCTGTTCCCACTCCTCGCGCAGCCAGCACTCGTGCCACCTCGGCCCGACAGTGAACACGCGCCCGGCACGGGTTAGAAATCGACGCGAAAGCATCCCTCAGACCTGAACCCGGTCGGGCCCATGTTGGCTTCCTTTGGCCCGAAGGTCCGACCATCACCCCGCAGCATTTGGCTATCGCTGCGCGGGCGAGACGTAGCAACAGGTGCTGACGTCGTCTTCGAAGTTGGCGGTCCGGCGCCCTCGAGCCTATGGATGGGTACCGATCGCGCACACCGCAGTCTGTTCGACAACCAACGAGCCTTGCGTCGTCGCGTCGGACTTTGGCGTGGCTAATCGATGGATCGGATCACGGTACCCGCAGGTACGAAGTCCCGTGCGACGCTGGCGAAGGTCAGCGAGACTTGGTCAGCGCGACCGCTCACCCGGGGGTATACGACGTGGACATTCTCGATTCGGACGATCCTGTATGTGGGCGAAACCAACTCGGCTTCACCATCACCTATCGATCCGCTATACGTGCCGAGGACTGCAACATGACCGGCGGGTGCACGTCGTCGCCGCGTTCACCGAGTTCGCCCAAGTGATCTGACGGACGGTTCAGCGGACCATCCGCCTGCGCACCGATCGCGGAACGCAACGGCACCGCCGCCCGCGAGCTGGCGACAGTAGCCAGTCTGCTGTAGCGCTCAGCAGGTCGGCTCCCTGACTGACCGAACATGCTCTGCCATGACGCGGGGCGATCTGGTGGTCGAGAGGAAGTGTGGCAGTGGCCAGGCACCGAGCGCTCGCTAACGTGATCCGGCAGGCCACGCGAGAGGCAATCCCTGCCCATCGGGCGGCCGCGGGCGCTGGCCGCGGCGGCTGCGCCATTTGACCCCGCGACATCGCTATGACTCTGCGCTCTCCGGCCAGGTACAAGCGGATCTGGACGCATTCAGCGACTCCGCTCGCGAGCCACAGTTTCCCCCAGTCCATCGCGTGCGGTGCGGGAACAACCGCGAGCAGCAGGACGAGTCCGGCAGACAGGAACGAACCGATCACGCCGATCCAGACGGTCACGGCCGGTATCCCGTGCCGGTTCCGTCCTCGCATGGCGGCGAGGGTACGGCCGAACCGCTACAGCGTCGAGTGCTCGACATCCGCCCCTTACACCGCGTGACGCTGGCCGGGGCAGTCCTGCTTGATCGCCGCCGACAGCCCGGTCGTCAGCGTGGCCGGGCACGGCCAAGAGACAACCGTCTTTCGCGTCACCGTCTCGCTCTGACAACCATCTGGGCCCATAGGACGACGTGGTCAGGGATGATCGAGCCATGGACGTACTCAGCAGCCGCATACTGCTGCGCCCGTCGAACCCGCAGCAAAGTCGCCGGTTCTACCGCGACATTCTCGGACTCGCGATCTACCGCGAATTCGGGCCGCCGGAAGATCCTGGGCTGGTCTTCTTCCTCGGCCACGGACTGCTTGAGCTGTCGGGTACGTCCGATGCCGAAGCGGGCGATCGCCCGCGGATCTGGCTGCAGGTCCGCGACGTGCGGGCCGAGCACGAACGTCTCCTGGTGGCGGGAGTAACAGTCACCCGCGAACCTCGGCGAGAACCGTGGGGGCTGGTCGAAATGTGGATCGAGGACCCGGATGGCGTGCGTATCGTGCTCGTTGAAGTCCCTGGTGACCACCCACTGCGGCGAGACCCTCGGTGACCTTCGTGCCGACGGACAGCCAGCTTGAGTGTGGCGTTGACGACGAAGATTGGTCATGCTCGACTTGGCCTGTGAACGACCGCGCCGAGCCTGTGCTGACGATCCGCACCGCAGTCCTGGCGGATCTGCCAGCACTGCGACGGGTGTTTCGCACGGCATCGTTGTCCAACGCCGGCGACGCGCCGATGTTGATGGCTCGACCTGATTTCCTTTTGTTCGCCGGCGATGGAATCGCTAAGGGCCGGACCCGGGTTGCGGTTACAGGCCGGCAAGACGA
This sequence comes from uncultured Actinomycetota bacterium, assembly GCA_963836775.1. Taxonomy (GTDB): domain Bacteria; phylum Actinomycetota; class Actinomycetes; order Mycobacteriales; family Micromonosporaceae; genus DASQPR01. The sequence continues at coordinate 9,406 of CAWIKR010000002.1, forward strand.
CCGCAAGGTCGTTGGGTTCGCAACAGTGTTTATCGGCACCGATGGACCCGAACTTGAAGATCTGTTCGTCGACCCGGACTGGCGTCGCCGTGGTGTTGCCCGCCGCTTGGTGTCGGATGTTGTCACAACCCTTCAGCAGCGGGGTCATCGGCACCTGTGGGTCACCGGCAACCCGCATGCCTCGGAGTTCTACCTGGCCATCGGATTCGTCGAGACCCGACGAGTCGTAACACCCCTAGGCACCGGTCTCCGTATGTACCTCGACCTGACCCGAACCTGACGTGCCCGGGTCACTCGGTCTGGCGCTGAACCAGATGGTGTTGGTCCCACGGGTTGTCGCCCATACCCGGCAGAAGCCGACAGCGCGCTGTTGCGTTAACCCGTCACTGCCGCAGTGAGGCCAGGACCGAGCAGGGCTAACATCGCCCCGGCCAGTTCGGTGAAAGCGGCGGCGGCCCGCAAGTGGCTGACGGTTTCGGTTCCGAGTTCGTAGTGACCGCGGCGCAGATTCTGCATGAACCCAAGTCCGGCGATGACGATCTGCGCGGTGCGGTCGGTTCGTAGCCCGCGCATTGGTCTCAACCGGTGTTTCAGCCGGCCGTGATTGGCCTCGATCCGGTTGTACTCATACTGCTCGACGTGATGCCAGGCGGCCGGGATCAGCTCCTCGAGCACCCGAGGGTAGACCGGCGCCTTGTCGGTGACCACCTCGGACGGGATCACCTGCAACGTGGCAAGCGCCCGGGCGAAGAACCCGCGGGCGGCCTGGCCGTCGCGGCGCTTGGACACCAGCACATCGACGACCTGGCCATACTGGTCAACGGCCCGGTACACACAGCACCAGACGCCGTTGACTTTGACGTAGGTCTCATCCACAAACCAACGATCACCAGGCGCGTGGCGGGCGAAGCGGGCCGCATCGGCTAACAGCGGCGTGAAACGCTGCACCCAGCGGGTGCACGGTGACGTGATCGACGTCGATGCCGCGCTCGGCCAGCAACTCCTCCACATCCCGGTACGACAGGCCGTCACGCAGATACCAACGCACCGCCAGCACGATCACGTCGGCCGGAAACCGGAAGCCAGCGAACGCTGAGCCGGACGGTGACAGGGATGAGACTGGGAGGACAACTTCACCGGCCACATCCTGCCCGAATCCGTTGACGATCGCTTAACGCAACAGAGCCCGGCGAAGAATCCATTCGGTGGGCCACAAATACGATCCTCTGGAGGCGCAGTCGGTAGCCGCCGCGATTCGCGGCGTGAATCCCTGTGGCTGCAACTGTTCGGCGACGTGCGGTGACATCGCACGGTGTCGGGCGGGTCACCGACGACGCATTGCTCTTCCAGCCGGCGCCGCCTACGGTGATCTTTCCCTCGGCTCCGTGGACGCGGCGCCGTCATCGAGGAGGACACCCATGGGAAGACCGATTCGCCCGCTGGTCCAGTCGGCCGTAGCCGGCCTGGTCGTGCTTGGCTCGCTGTTCGTGGCGACCGCGCCGGCCCAGGCGTTCAGCCCGAATCCCAGTGCGTACTGGATGACACAGATCGCCGACCAGTGCACCGATTCCGATACCCTGCACGTCCGGTCGGGCTCGGAATTCATCCTCTCGTACCAGTCGCTGGCCTGCCGGATCACCACCGCCACACAACACTTCGATTCCGCGTACGACGCCGGCGGCGAGAATGTGGCCGTCGAGCTCTGGAGCGGTAGCAAGCGGGAAGGAGTCGTCTACTTCGGGGCGTACGGCGAACACCTCAAGGTCTTCGATCTCGACACCACCGACGGCGACACCTTCTACGTGTGGATTGCCGGCCAGGGCCCGTTCTGTAACTGCGGCGGCTCCGACGGGAACGTCGACCTGAACCTCGCCGATGGCGGCGTGTTCAATTTCAAGATCACCGACGACCAGGCCGGCACCGACACGATCGCGAACAGCCCGGGAAGCCTGCCGTACATCCGCGCATAACGCCGACCCTCTCGCGGCTGTCGCGCCCGGGGGCGCTGTTGCTAACTCGGCCACCACGAGATCATTCTCTCTGTTCACAACAGACGATGATCAAGCGGTGGCCGTCTGTACGCCAGTCCACGGCCGGATCGCGACTACGAGCTGGTGACCTCAGGGTCCGCGACACAGGCGTGCCCAACCGTGGTGAACACGTCAACCGCGTCGGCGTAGCGGCCATGGACGACCATCCCGGCAACCAGAACGCCGTCACTCGGCATGAACGTGAACTCGGCCCAGTCGCTGGCCACCGAGTACTCCTGCCACGACTCCTTACCCACCCGCCAGCCCGACTGCCCAAACGCGGCAGCCAACGACTCCGGATCGGCCCCAGGCACGACCGCGTAAAAGTTGTTGAACTCGGGACATTCAGAATCCCCAGACGCACCACTCACGAACACATTCTGGCAAGCCAACTGGGCCGCAGACGTGTCCGCAAGCAGGGAAAGCCTCGAATCCACGGAACTCCGATCAGTCCATGATCGCTAAGTGCCGCTGCCGTACTAACGGATCCACCGCGCCGCTGGCGGCGGGATGGCGCCATGCAAGCGTGCCAAGCTAAGAAGTGAGCCTCCACCATCCGTCCAGTCCCGACCACAACGAACATGTGGTGCTGTCCCGAGTACGGTCGGTTACCGTTCTGACCACACTTGATTTCGGGAAGCGCTCAAAATCCTGCTCCCAATCTGCTCCCACCCGTAAGCAGCGGCTGACCAGCGGATCCTTTCACCGTCCTCGATCAACACAGTCGTGACTTCTCCATATTCAGCGCAGTTGATGGACGTTGAGTGCAGTTGAGCACTCTTGTGTCAGCGACCGTCCACCCACTCCCCCAACCAGCCCGAACAGATACAGCCCCAGGTCACGGCGATGCGGTTGCCCGCAGTTGGGAGCAGTTCAGCGCCGTTGAGCGCAGTTCAGAGCGGCCCGCTGCTCCCACTTTGCTCCCCCAGGTTCTAGCCGGTACCACATCTTCGAACGAACGCAGTCGACCCGGCCGGTCGGGCACGCCTACGATCTGCCGATGTTCTGGCGGAAGCACTCGGCTGATCTGTTCGATGTCCATCTGACGGTGGCGGGCGCGCCAGAGAGTATCGAGGCATTGGCGGCCCGGCTCGGAAAGGCCCTCCGAAAAGTTCACACATCTCCTCGCGAAGCCATTACTGACCCAGAGCGCGGTGTCGAGGTCGATCTCACCTCAGGCCACGGCCAACACCGTCGCGCGAAAGACGCCTCCCTGTGGCCAGCCGTTTCGTAGGCTCGCGCCCTACGCGGCCGAATCATCGGCCATGAACTGTGCATACCAATCCGGCCAGTTCGGATCTTCCTGCCCAGTCTCGGCCTCATGCCTACCGTGTGCCTCGGCCGCCCGCCGCAGGGCGTCGGCCAAGCTCGCCACCGAGCCGTAGGAAGCCAGCGCCGATGTCTTCCAACCGGCAACAAGCTGGCTGCCCCGCGAGCGCTCAGGTCGTACGGAGACTGTCCGTGTTGTGGTTGAGGCGGTGGTCCGACAGGCTGGGACGGCCGTCCTGGCCGGATAGGATCACTTGTGTCGGACGTAGACAGTCCAGGGCAATCTGAAGACTGGGACAGACACGCGATGAGCCTGCCCACCGATCGGGCAATGCAACTTTAGGGTTTCTCGAAGGCGTGAACGCGTGTAGTTCCGAACGTCATGATGGATGCTCGCCGGGGGCGGGCTCACCGCCGGCAGGGTCATCTCCGTGAACGGTGTCGTCTGCCGGGTGGTTCGGCGGACGCTCGTGAGTCCTGTGCGGCCAGGACATCGGGGCCGACAGCGGTGAATCCGGCGACGGCGGCTATCGCGAGTCCGATTACGCCGAAGATGTGGGCGATCGATGAGTCGGCGATCGTGAGCAGCACGATGCCGATCAGGAGGAACCCGATGGCGGCGCGGCCGGACCACGATGGTCGGGGCGCATCCGGCCCAGGCACCGGATGGCGTGCGGGATGGGCGGCTGGGTCGAATACTCCACTGAGGCTGAGCCGGAAGAGCAGCGCCAGGCTCGGGAAGAGTACGACCGCGCCGATGCCGATCGAGATGAGGATGGCGATCATGGTGGCGTTCCCGGCGGCCGCTTCTTCGAGGGTCAGGCCGGGTAGCACCCACGGTCGCTGCGCCGCTGCCCACCCGAACAGGATCGCGGCGACCGCCACGGCCGCGCTCGCGCGGGCGGCGCCGGGGTGGCGGAGCCATACAAGGGCGATCGAGGCGATGCCGCCGATGCCCGAGACGATGACGGCCGCGAGCCCCCATCCGGTGGTCAAGCCGTTGTAGAGGTCGATGTGCGTCGTGGTTGATCACGATCAGGCCGGCGGCTGCGATCGCGCCGGCTGCGACACCGGACCCGAGTGCCCGGACACGGAAGGCGTCGGCGAGGTCCGGTTCGCTGAGCCGGCGTGCATCGGCGGTCAGGTAGACGGCGGCCAGGAAGGCTCCGGTGGCGACGGCGAGGCAGCCGCTCAGGATCGATGTCGGGTTGACCCAGCTGGTGACCTCGTCGCCGCGCGGCGTTGCCGACCGGGACCCGCCCGGAGGCGATGCCACCGATGACGGTGCCGAGCATGAACGGCGTCAGGATCGACGACACCGCGAACCCGAGGTCGATGGCGCGTCGCTGCTGGGGCACGGAGGTCGCGTTCTGCAGGGTGTATGCGAGGCCGCGGAAGACGATGCCGATGGCGGCGATGAAGATCGGGATCGCCAGGGTCGAGAAGACCGATCCGAAGACGGTCGGGTAGCCGGTCCACAGGACGGTGATCGCGAGGATCAGCCATACGTGATTGGCTTCCCAGACGGGGGCGTTCGCGTGGTGGGCGTGGTCTCGGATTCTGCGCCCGTGTTCGCCGCGGCCTGCAAGGAGCTGCCAGAATCCGGCGCCGAAGTCGGCCCCGCCGAGCACCGTGTACAGGACGAGTGCCACCAGCACGATCACCATCGGCGCAGTCTGCAGGAACACCGCCTATACCGGGTCTTTCATCGGCTCGGGCACGCCGGGGGCCGGCTCTGGCGGCATCGGCGATTTCGCGAGTTTCCACAGCGTCCAGAACACGGCTACCACGAGCACCGCATAGACAGCGGCGAGGATGCCATACCCCACCGGGACACCGGACGCCCCTGTCACCGCGTCGCTGGTACGCATGATCCGGTAAACGACCCACGGTTGCCGCCCGACTTCGGTGGTGACCCATCCCGCGATCAACGCGACGTAGGACAGCGGTCCGGCGACGACGACAGCACGGTAGAACCAGCGACTAACCGGTAGCCGTTTGCGACGCCACACGACCAACAGGAACACTACGGCCAGTAGGGCGAGCACGGAGCCGATCCCGACCATCGTCTGGAAGGAGTACCGGATCACGTTCACCGGTGGCTGGTCTGCGAGTGGGACCGTGTCGAGCCCTAGCACGGTCGCGTTCGGATTGTGGAACGCCAACAGCGACAGCAGCTTCGGGATCTCAATGCCGAAGTCGACGTGCCCGTTGGTGTACCAGCCGAGCAGGTGTTCGGGGGCTCCGCGGGTGGTATGCCCGAGGCCTTCGATCGCGGCGAGCTTGACCGGCTGGTTGGTCGCGACGTCGCGGGCGGCCCAGTCGCCGACGAGAATTTGCAGCGGCGAGGCGACAGCGGCGGCGGTGAGGGGCACCGTGAAAGCGGTGCGTTCGTAGCGTCCCCACCGGCCACGCAGACGTCCGAACGCATACGCGCCCGCGACGAGGAACCCCGTCACGATGAATCCGGCGAGGTACATATGGATGAACTCATGCCAGAAGTACGAGTTGCCGAACAGCGCTTTGAACGGGTGGACGTCGACCGCGCGACCGTTGCTCAGACGGAACTCCTCCGGGTGGTTCATCCATCCGTTGACCGAGATCACCATGAACGACCCGATGATGCCGGCCACGGCGATCGGCAGGCCGGACAGGAAGTGCGCCCGTGGTGACACGCGGTCCCAGCCGTACACGTACACGCCGATGAAGATCGCTTCGAGGAAGAACGAGAAGCCCTCGATCGCGAAGCCCAGCCCGAACACGTTGCCGAAGGTCGAGGTGAAGGTCGGCCACAGCAGGCCCATCTCGAAACTCAGGATCGTGCCGGTGACGACGCCCGCCGCGAACAGTGCCACCAGTACCTTCGTCCACCGGCGTGCCAGGGTACGGAAGACCTCCTCGCCGGTGCGCAGGTAGCGCCACTCGACGAACAGGATCATCGCCGGAAACGCGATGCCGAAACACACGAGCGGAATGTGCACGATGAATGAGAGTGCCTGCATCTGTCGCGCCTGCAGGATGTAGTGCCCCATCACATCCCCACCCGGACCACGGTCACAATTTGGTGTTTCGTCACAGGCTGACGTTGTTGGTCCTCGGCCAGGGTCCGTCGGCCGGTTCTCGAGTCTTGATCAACATGCGGGTCACGCGGATGACCGCCCACCCCGTCGCGACGCCGATTCGATTAGGTGGTTCCGAGTCCGGCTCGCAAGAAGCTCGTGGCTTGGTCAATCGCCGCGCGCGTGGCTCGAGTGTCGCTGAGCGCATTGAGAAGCATGAAGTCATGGATCGTGCCGTCAAAGCGCACGGCCGTCACGGGTACATCGGCCTCGCGGAGCTTGGCAGCGTAGGCCTCGCCCTCATCGCGGAGCACGTCGGCCTCATCAACGCACAGGTACGTCGGCGGCAGGCCGGTGACCTGCTTGACGCTAGCCTGGTTCGGGGATGCGGTGATTTCGGCGCGCTGTTTCGGGTCCGAGATGTAGGCATCCCAGAACCACTCCATCTCCTTGCGGGAGAGGTAGTAGCCCGCGGCGAACTGCTCATACGAGGCAGTGTTCATCGCCGCGTCGGTGACCGGGTAGTACATCGACTGCTGGACGAAGGTCACGTCACCACGTTCCTTAGCCATCAGCGCCAGCGCGGCCGTCATGTTGCCGCCCACCGATTCACCCGCCACCGCCATCCGCTTGGCGTCCAGACCCTTGGATGCCCCGTTTTTGGTAATCCACTGAGCCGTGGCGTACCCCTGCTCGATCGCCTTGGGGTATTTGGCCTCCGGCGAGTTCGGGTACTCCACGAATGCCAACGCCGCATTGGCCCCGACGGCCAGTTCGCGCACGAGCCGATCGTGAGTCCCGGCGTTGCCCAGAACCCAGCCACCGCCGTGCATGTACACGATCACCGGCAGCAAACCCGACGCGCCCTGCGGCTTGATGATGCGTACCCGCACGTCCCCGACCGAGGCCGGAACCGTGATCCACTCCTCATCCACCGGGAGCTTATTGACCGGCCCAGACTGGGCGTCATCGAGCACTTTGCGGGCAGCGGACGGCGCCATATCGTACAGAAACGGCGGCTTGGAAAACGCGTCCGCAACCTGCTGTGCCGCAGGCTCAAGAACAACTGGCTTGGCAGCAGTCATGACGATGCTCCTCACACGAAGCCCGGGACGTCACTTGACCGTGAGCGCGCGACTCACTGCCGGCGCCCACTATCGTCACGCACTGGATGGTCCCGATAACAGGCGACTTTGGCCTGGTGGTTGACCACCGGGCCACGGTTCAGCATCCGTAACCCCACCGGTCTAACACACTGAACCCAGCACTGTCTCAGATTCGGTCATGACTGAGCTCTCGTGCAGCCCAACGGAGCCCCGCGGTGAGGCGGTCAATCGTGCGGAGCGTTCGGCACGGCAACCGATGATCGGTCCTGCAGAGGCCTCGCCGTGCCAGCCGGACCCGCCGAGGACCTTCCAACCGCCAGCGGCGAACAGCGCGCGACCACAAATCTTCAGCTAACAGGCTCGCCGGATCGGATCTTGTACAACGGGATCGTCACCGGCGGCCTTGTAGTAGGTGGAGGGCCGCGATCTTCAACCCGTGCCTGGACAGCACCCGGCAGATCGGCTCGGCCCCGCCGAAGCGGGTCCTGTGCTCGTCGATGAACCTCACGAGCGTGGATGTGGCCGGTCGAGCTCGGCCGCAAAGAAAGACGACGCGGCCTTCAGGATTTCATTCGCGCGTTACAGTTCCGCGTTCTCCCGCTTGAGCCTCTCAAGAAAAGAGGCCTCTACCAGCACCGGGGCGGTTCAGGCGATCCCGGCGATTACCACCTGGGCGGTGCGGTCGGTGCGCAGCCCGCGCATAGGCCGCAGTCGGTGTTTGAGTCGGCCGTGGTCGGCTTCGATCCGGTTGTTCTCGTAGCGTTCGACGTGGTGCCAGGCTGCCGGGACCAGTTCGTCGAGCACGCGCGGGTAGACCGGTGCCTTGTCGGTGACCACCTCGGACGGTCTCACCTTCAAGGTGGCCGGCACTCGTGGAAGAACCGCCTTGCCGCGTCCCCGTCGCGCCAGGTTGATCCGAGCACGTCGATGACCTGGCCATGCTGGTCGACGTCCCTGTACACGTACCGCCACACGCCATTGACCTCCACGTAGGTCTCGTCAACGAACCACCGATCGCCCGGCGTACGGCCTCCGGCAGCTCGCTGTGGGCGGCACTTCGAAATGACGCGGCGGGGTGGCCGGCATGCCCCACTGCTTGAACTAGCTGACGCCCCGACTCATGACGTAGCGGGTTCCTTGGGGTCCGTCGCTGACCGCCAGGAGCTGCCATCCGTCCTCGCCGAGCCTGTTGAGTGCATCGACGTGCTTTGAGCCCATCTCGTCCTCATCGCCTGACGGCCCGAGCCAGGTGCATTCCCCGGCAGCCAGCCCGGCCGCCGGGACGAACAACTCGCCGTACTCCGATTTGGTCGCCATAGATCGGATCATCCACCACAAACAAGCCCTTGGAGGCCGATATGGGCCAGCGAGGGCCTGTTCCAAACCGATCCGAAGACCTTCCCCGCGACCGGGACGCCGATCGAGGCGACCGCGAGGCCCGCTGACGTTGACACGGAGGTCAGGTTAGGGTCGAAGCCGTTACACGGCGCCGTCATTTCGTGGTGCGACGATGCGCGGCACACAAGCGTGGCGCCCGTTCCGACATCGCGTCGAGGGTCTGTTTGGTGGCCGCACGCAGCGAGTCGCTGTCGCATTCACTCAAATCGCCTCGGCGGTCTGACAGGCCGAGTCACGACGGCTCACCATGGCCACTGATCCAACGGTGCGGCGCCGATCAAGGGGACGAGACACAGGTGGCCCGATTGTCCGGAATCTTGGGAGCGAGATGCTGTGGCGGCTGCGACAAGCTTCTCGCACTGAGCGCGTCGGAGCCAAGGTCCGCACGTGGCCGCGGCCATGCCGGGCGGCAATCGCTACTCGGCGAGCCCACGGGATCTGCGTTCGTCCAGTGCGGCCTTGACCTCGGCGAACTTCCTGTCGCGTTTGGGTGCGACGGCGACCAGGCTGTCAAATGGAGTCATTTTGAGTCGGCGGGGTATCCGGCCGACTGTGGATCCTTGTCGCACGCGCGAAGCGCCCCGAGTCCGGTCGATTGTCCGGGCCCGACGCGTATCGCCGCGAATGGCGGTGCGCCGGGATGAGTTCGCATGGCACCGAGATGGCTGGACAGTCAGCGGCGCGCCGCCTATCCGCCGGGACAGCCGTGGCCTCCGTCTGACCGAGGGATGCACTGCGTGATGACTGGAGCAGGCTCGGGCGGCGTGGATCGCTGATGGTGGGCGTACAGGTCACAATCAAGAACGAGCGCGCCCACGAAGATGAGGCCGAACAGCGAGGTCTGCACGCGATGTTTCGTGTAACCGGCCAATATGCAGCCGATGGCGGGGATCACGAGGATCACGACCGCGAACGCGATCACGGCGGCATCTGCCTGTTCGAGTTGTGCCTGGGGCAGCGGGTCAGCTTCCGGGAGGTGGAACGACCGCACAAACGCAAAGCCGAGCAGGCAGATGGGGCCGGCGATCTGCGCCATCCAGAGCAGCGCTAACGCTGGACCGGCCCAGTCGTTGCTGACCGGCTCCGACCTGGGACCGGTGAGCGCCGGCTCATCACCTCGTGTCGCGGACATGCTCAAGATAATGGATTAACGCGTCAACCCCGGCCGGCCTACTTCCTGCAGCGCTGTCCACGTCCACCAACGCGCGCGGGCAACAGCCGACGTCAAAAGCACCGGGCCGAATGACGCTGACCTGCTCGGCGAGTTGGCCATCAGATCGAAGGGCACTGGGGGCTGCGACCGCGCCTTCCTTCGAGGCGTGCCGCACGGAGTTGACGTTCAGGGCTGACGAGATTTCAGGCCCGACCGCTTGTCGTGGCAGAGTCGGCTGTGCGGGTGCTCGGCTTTTGCCGCCTTGACAGCCAGCACCGGCGAACTGGGAGACATATGAGTCGCGCACGATTCGATCGGCGTCGAGTGTTGGCCATCGTCACATACCGTGCTGTCGAGACAACCGTCGGCTACTTTTCTGACCACACTTGAATTCGGGAAGCGCTCAAAATCTGCTCCCAATCTGCTCCCCCCGGTAAGCGGCGGCTGACCTGCGGATCCTTTCATCGTCCTCGATCAACAGAGCACTGACTTCTGCATATTCAGCGCAGTTGATGCACGTTCAAAGCAGTTGAGCGCACTTGTGTCAGCGACCGTCCACCCACTCCCCCGACCGGGCAAAATGCAGATAGCCGCTGGTCAGCGGGCTGCCGTTGCCGGCAGTTGGGAGCAGTTCCCCGCCGTTGAGCGCAGTTCAGAGCGGCCCGCTGCTCCCACTCTGCTCCCCTTGCCGAGGCGTCCGCGGGCTCAACGGCATCAACGTGGTAGTTGGTCGCCGAGATAGTCCGCGGGATCCTCGCAAACCAGCGGTGGTTCGGGCACCGGAACGCCAAGCTGTTCCTCGTATTCCGGTACGCCACGAGGCAGCACCGGCGCGAACGCGCGCATCAACCGCACGCACCTGCGGCAGCTCATAGTCGAAGAAGTTATCGCACGCCCGCGCCATCACGGCGGGATTGCGGGCCGGAGTACGCAGGCCTTGGACTGAGAGCGCGGTTGACGACCCCAAACACGCTTGATCCTAAGGCCCTACTCAAGAGTGCCAGAGCACAGGGCGTCGGCACCGACAGTCACACACGGCGAATGTCGCACTTTAGGGTAATGGCGCGATTGCAACTTATCGAGATTCACGGCAACGATTTCCGGACGGGACCACCTGCGGTGATCCTTGCGTTAGCGCAGGCCATGCCCCCTTGCCGTGCCTGAGCTTCCCAGGAATCGCTGCGAGCAGCTAATCAACTGTCCGTATCCGGGTCTTGACTAGATGTGATGGCGGTCTGTGCGTGGCCGAGAATCCCTTGATTGTGTATGGAATGCCAAACTGATTGACAGTCCCTCGGAGGGCACTGCCCTCCGAGGGCGCCCACCGATCTCGTGGAGGCGGCTTGCACTACCGACATGGCCGAGGCCAAGACGGCACCCCGGCGGATCGAATTGACTTCGACGACCTCGCCGAGCAGATGGGGAGACCTGTATGGCTACCGCGGGGTGAACGGTTACGAGGTTGGACGATCGCCACAATCGACGGTGGCGTCGACCACGTGACGATTTACACCGCGACCTCTGCCGGTCAGATCCGCGCTACCGTGACCGCAACGCAGGCCCACAATCCTCACTCGCACCAAACAATCATCGAGAACACCGCGTCAGCAAACCGGCTGGACGCAGACCTCACGCCACCGTCGATCGCCCGCGACGTTCTGATCAGCGTTCAAGGTCGGCCGACACCGGCGCAGGTCATCTCGACTGGCCAAATCGACGTCCTGATCTCCGAGGACGAGGTGTCCAGTCGCTACGTTTCCACTGCGGCACCAACCGGCTCCGAGCTACCAGACCTCGTAGCCGCCGAGGGCACCTGGAGCCCACCACCGACAACATCCTGAATGCCTCCCGCCGCCACCGATAACACAGAAACGGGGGGATCCACGAAACGTGTCCTGACCGCCGCCGCGGAAGCTCATCGAAGAGGAAGTCGTGCGCCCGCGGACTCAGCAACGTGCAGGGCAACCGCAGCCGGATCGACCACCACCCATCAAAGTCGCATACCCCGATCCGAGGCCGATCTCACGGCGTACCGGCTGTCGGCGGCCTTCAACCAGATGCTGATTGCCGGCCGCGGGAATGCCGAGCCGAACAGAACGTCTCGCCAGCACAGCCGGCACACGTCAAGTGACGCACCGCGACCGATATGACCACACTTGGATTCGGGAAGCGCTCAAAATCCTGCTCCCAATCTGCTCCCACCCGTAAGCGCCGGCTGACCTGCGGATCCTTTCACCCGCCTCGACCAACACAGTCGTGACTTCTGCATATTCAGCGCAGTTGATGCACGTTCGAAGCAGTTGAGCACTCCTGTGTCAGCGATCGTCCACCCACTCCCCCAACCAGCCCGAACACAACACAACGCAGGTCACGGGGCCGCGGTTGCCGGTAGTTGGGAGCAGTTTCGCGCAGTTGAGCGCAGGTCAGAGCGGCCCGCTGCTCCCACTCTGCTCCCATCAGGCAGGTCCTCGTACACCACTGCGACAGGGCCCAAGGGTGAATGAAGCGCCGCGGCAGCAAGGCATGCCGATCGTGCTTCGAGACGGACGGCACCGCGGGTGCCTCGTGGGCTACATTCTGCGCACCCACACCGAGGACGGGCGTCAAATGCGAGAGCAGTCGGTCACCGCGCAACTGGGCATGGCCCCGGACGCCGGCAGATCTGCGTATCTTTCCCGCTACCTCAAGGTCACGCGTCGGTACCGGATCGCTGGCTGCGCCGCGGTCGTTCTCACGCACGGCGCGGGAGCCGGCCAGTCGAACCGATTCGTGGCGCTTCTCTGCGGCTGGCTGGCTGGAGCGATCCTCGCGGAACTGACCCTCGGCCGGGGCGCTCGCGAGCCGCGACCGGCTCGAAACGCGGTCCCGCTGTGGCTTCTGGTAGCACCTGCGGCTCTGGGCGCCGCGGCCTTCGGCGCTGTGTTCTGGCTGCAGTCACTCGCCCGTCAGCCGACCCAAACCCTTCACCGTTACGCCTGGGAAAGCCTCGCAGTCTGTGCCGCCACCGCGGCGACCAGCCTGTATGTGCTGGGCCGCCGTAGCCAGTCAAACGTGGACGACACCGACCTTGCGCTACGTGCTCGATCGGTGGCGGCATTGACGGCGGTTGCCATGGTCATAGTGATGCTCCTGCCGCTGAACGCCGCAGCGAATGCACGCTTCTTATCGATAAGGCCGATCGAAAACCTGACCAACGGGTTGGGTCTGATGTGGGCGCTGGCAGCGCTCGCATTAGGACTCGTCATCACACGAAGTGGGCGGTGGTGGACGCCGGTCGGGAGGCCGTCGCTTGTCCTCAGCGCGGCCGCGACCGTGCTCGTTCTCGTCACTGCCGGCTGGCTCGGCGTCACCGCGGCCAAGCTGCATGCGCCATACACGATCACCGCCGTGCGGCCCACAGCCACGATTCGCCTCACCGACGAGCAGCATTATCAGGCCGACGAAGCCACGCTCGGTCTCGACGGCGTCCCTCCGGTGCTCATCGACGGCCACGCCAGTCGGCTGTTCATCGGACGGGTAGATCTGACCAGGCCAAAGAATCCGCCACGGAACGCGAAGTACGAGTTCGTCGTCATTGATAAGCGCACGAATACGGCCGTCGTCATCTCCGATCAGAGCGGCTCCTCGGGCTGGGACACTCACCTGGAGGGTGTGGACCAGCGATACCCGTGGCTATCCGCGCTGAAGCCGAGGAAAGTCGGCGGCGACTATGAGCTGCCCGGCGCGGCCATCGACGTTTCTGCAAACGACGTCGGGCCGGTGCCGTTCAGTGGCTCGATCGAGGACGATGCGACCGTGACGGCTGAGGACCTCGAAGTGGTGATGATCTTTGTCGGACCGGACGGCCAGGTGTACTGGGCGGCACAAGTCCCGATCAGAACGTGACGCGCGGTTCCAGGGCAACGCCGAATAGACAAGTAACGCAAATCATGGCGCGGGATCGGCGCTGCCCAGATCACGATCACGATACTTCAAGGTATCGACGACACCCGACCATGTGGTGATTCGAGCCAGAGGATCAAAGCTTGTGTCCGGACCTGCACTCGTGCCGACGATCGACAATCCGTAATCCTGGAGCCGTTCGTTCTTCGACTCGATGATCGTCGTGTCCCCGAGGGACCAGCCTCTGCGCGGCCCGTAATCCGGAAGAACACTGAGCTGCTCCGTAGTCGGCAGATCGCTTTCGAAGTAGTCGAGAAGCCGAATCACCGGTGCCACCGTTCTGTCGTCTTCCAAGAGCCCGGCCACCCGCATCAAGAAGAGCCGCCCGCTCGGTGCTCGATAGACAATTATTTGGCCGGTCTCGAGCGTCGTGACGGTGCGGCTGGGCTTGCGGACCTTACGCCGGCCCGGCTGGGGTCCTTCCAGTTGGGCTCGCACTTTGGCCAGAACGTCCGCACGTTTGCGCTGGTCACGCACGCTTGCCTCATGCCAGCGGCGCAGATCGGCTTCGGAATCGATGACCTCGAGCGCCTTCACGCGGACCTGGTCGTCTAGGCGGCCCAGCGTCGACTGGGTATGCCAGAGCGAGCCACATCACTGGGCTGGTGTCGACGCCGTCCAGGTCGTCGGCGAACTCAGCAAGCACTTGGGCCATCGCCGCGTCGTCGCTCAGCCCTGCGGTCAACGCGTCACGGTACTCCTCGCGTACGTCAAAGGCAGTGTCGTCGGAGAACAAGCCTGGCCCGTCGGTGCTCATGGCCGAGCAGACTAGCGTGCCCAGCTTCAGAGCACTCATGGGTCGCCAGAACCACGGACAACCTGTCGGTCATTTGATCACTTCTCCATTCCGCTTCCGTCGAGCGCACTTGAGAAGCCCGCGGCAGTCACGTTGACCCGTGTTTCAACCACGCGACCTTGATCGTCCAGTACATGACCGCGCCGAACGTCGCGATCGAAAAGCCCACCTCGGGCACCTAGAAGCCCAGCGGTCATCAGTTGACAGGACGCCGGGCGGTTACCAGTCCGCGACGATCGCCTCGAACCGGATCTGACCGGACGCGATGCCCGCACTGTGCGGCATAACCGGCTCCAACCACCACGGCCGGAACTATTCTCTGTTCATAGTCGCAGCTCAGCGAGGGGGCGCCATGACTGTCGTGCTTGTTCACCAAGGGCCGACCGTAACGCAGGAGCGGTACGAGGAAACAGTCCGAAGACTCAGCGGCGGAAAGACCCGTATGGAGACGCCCGCGGACTGGCCCGTCGAGGGCATATTGGTGCATATCGCCGGACAGGGCGAACACGGCTTCCGGGTGGTGGACGTGTGGGAGTCTGAGGACGCAGCCCGCCGATTCGGCGACCAACTCATGCCGATCCTTGAGGAAGTCGGCATCACGGAAGCGCCGGAAATCTACACGACGCACACATTCGTATCGGCCTAGGCCAGACCACCGACCCACGTGCTAAGTCCGCGTTTGCAACGTGGGAGGTCTCGGGTCCCGAGCATCAATCATGCCCTGCGAGCGCCTGCCGCGGCACGGCGCGCCCACCCCATCGCGTGCGGTGCGAGAACAACCACGAGCAGCAGGACGAGTCCGGCACACAGGAACGAGCCGAGCACGCCGACCCAGACCGCCGTGGCCGGTATCCCGTGCCTCTTCCGTTCGCGCATGGCGGCGACCATTTGCCTGAACCGCTACAGCATCGGGTGCTAGACATCCGCGCCTCACTACAGGGATTCGCTGGCGGGAGTTCTGCGGCACAATCGGTTCACCTGAATCAGCGGCCAGCATCCACGCGCTCGACACGGCCGGCGCAGATGCATTACACCGCTCACCGTTGCTTCATTGCCGCCGACTTCTTCGAAACCGTGACTCTCACCGGCACACGGATGTACCGCGACGGCAAAATAGCCGGCGTTGTCCGACGCCATCCTCACCGACACCGCAATCGAAGTCGTTCTCAGCGGCGTGCGCATGCCCCGGAATGAACTCCATGACTCGAAAGCTGGATCCAAACGTGCCGCCACGAACTGCTCGACCGCACGCTCATCTGGAACCAGACGCATCTCCTGCGGGCTCTGCGCGAGTACGAGCGGCACTACAACGACACCGGCCACATCGGGGAATCTCCGATGCGAGACCTTTGCACCCACTGCCGGAACCGGTCCTTGCAACCACCATCACCGACCGTGCCATCCGCCAACGGGACCGC
Organism: uncultured Actinomycetota bacterium; assembly: GCA_963836775.1. Taxonomy (GTDB): domain Bacteria; phylum Actinomycetota; class Actinomycetes; order Mycobacteriales; family Micromonosporaceae; genus DASQPR01. The sequence continues at coordinate 25,577 of CAWIKR010000002.1, forward strand.
CTCGGCGGAACAATCCACGAGTATCAACACGCAGCCTGAGCTGCAGGGACGATATTTTCGGCACCCGCAGCGGTGTCCGGGACGGCCTGTTGGGATTCCCGGCCGAGAAGTTGTAAGGCAAGTGGGTCGATCGTCCACGGGCAGCGGGCGCAGCCGGCGCGGTCGATGAGAAGTGACGCGCGTACGCATCGCGCTACGGGTAGTTACGGTAAAGACGGAACGGGCGTACCAGCTGGAGGGATGCGGCCATGGCTGGCAATGACGGTACTGGCAGGGCCGGCAGGCGCGACGGCGAGCAGGACCGTCGTGCCGCCGGCAGCCGGCACGGGCATCTGCCCGACCCGCTGCGACCTCGCCGGCTGCCCCGCCGCGTCTACGAACGCGAGCTGTTCCGCCTCCAGGCGGAGCTGGTGAGGCTTCAGGAATGGGTTCGCGTCGAGGGCGCTCGACTGGTGGTGATCTTCGAAGGAAGGGACGCGGCAGGCAAGGGCAGCGCCATCAAGCGGGTCACCGAGTACCTCAACCCGCGCATCGCGCGGATCGCCGCATTGCCTGCCCCGACCGAGCGGGAGCGTTCGCAGTGGTACTTCCAGCGCTACGTTGAGCACCTCCCCGGCACCGGGGAGATCGTCCTGTTTGACCGCAGCTGGTACAACCGGGCTGGCGTGGAGCGAATCATGGGATTCTGCACCGAGGCGGAATACCAGCGGTTCCTGCACCAATGCCCAATATTCGAGCGGCTGCTGGTAGAGGACGGCCTGATGCTTCGCAAGTACTGGTTCTCGGTCAGCGATGCCGAGCAGGAGCGCCGGTTCCGGTCGCGGCTGGAGGACCCGATGCGGCGCTGGAAGCTGTCGCCGATGGACCTGGAATCCATCACCCGGTGGGAGGACCACTCCCGCGCGAAGGACGAAATGCTCGCCCGCACGGACCGGCCGGAGACGCCGTGGTACGACGTCGACAGCGACGATAAGCGCCGCGCTCGGATCAATATGATCGCGCACCTGCTGTCCACCATGCCGTACTACGAGGTGCAGCGCCCGCCGCTGCAGCTGCCTCCCCGCCCCAGCGCTCGGACCTACCAGCGACCGCCGATGAGCGCGACGAGCTACGTACCCGACTACGCCGCGACCCTCTCCGGCTGACCCCGCCGGCGCGGCGCGCAGGCCGGCCGCTGTTCCAGCGCGGTGGACGCGGTAAACGCGGTAAACATCCACTAGCGGTTTTCAGTGGCGAGGCCGTTAACCCACGGCCAGTACACGATCGGCCACGTGCCAGCCAACGCCCGGTTCGCGACTTCCAACTGAGCCCAGGCAGCCCGGACTCCGGCCATCCGGCCCCCGGCAATATGAGTGTCGGCCCTACGGAACCGCGTGGTTCATGAGAGACCTTTGGGGTAAACAGACGGACCTGCATGAGGTGACGGGATGCATACCAGAGACATCATGAGCCATCCGGTACACACGGTGCTCACCGATGACAGCATTGAGCATGCCGCGGCGCTGCTCACGGAGAAGAAGATCACCGCGGTGCCGGTCCTCGACAATGCAGGCAAGCTCGTGGGCATGGTCAGTGAAGGCGACTTGCTGCGAGACCGCGTGCCCCCGCCGACGTCGCCTCACATCCGTGGCGTGGCGCCGACGATGACATCGGCAGCCGGCCGAAGCGCGTCGCCGAGGTGATGTCCTCGCAGGTGCTCACATCCCTCCCGGCAGAAGACGTGGCCGATGTGGCTCAGACAATGCTCAACTACTCCGTGCGTAGCATGCCCGTCCTCCACGACGGGCGACTGGTCGGCATCATCAGCCGCCGCGACATCGTCCGCAGCGTCATCCGCACTGACGGCATGCTCACCAACCAAGTCCAGCACCGACTCGACGAGTACGCCGGTGACCTGCACCGTTGGAACGCCACCGTCAGCGACGGCGTCGCCACCATCGATGGCGCCGCCGACGATGAGGCGGAACGCACGATCGTGACAGTAATTGCCCGTACGGTGCCCGGAATCGCCGCGGTACACCTGACGGCGCCCACGCCCTTGACCGCAGGCAGTTCGCCTGACTCTGCCAGCTGACGGCCTGCGACGCACAACTGGAACCAGAGTTCGTTGTCCCTTCACGGAGCTGAGCCGCAAAGACATCGCCCGTGCGGCACCCGCCCGGAGGGCCTGCAGCCAGGGCGATTCCGTGGCATGAGCCGTTCACCACCGAGTTCGACGACCTGTTCGACAGGATGAACCGGCTGCTCGAATCCGCCGCCGTAGTGCCGGTCCTGAACGAAAGGCGACCGGCCCGTCCGCGGGACCGTCGAGATCGTGACTCCCGGAGGTTCCGGTCGGAGCGAGCCACACGCCCCATGCTCTCTGGGATGAGGGTGGAGGTAGCCGCCAAAAAAGCCGGTCAGGGTGCCCGCAGAGAGCGAGGAGGCGTGTGATGGCGACCGACCCGTCTTATGACTTCGTCGCCGACGACATTCCGGACCTTTCGCTCTCGGTCGTCGCAGCCTGGCGAGGGCGCGGGGTGGGCCGCGCGATGATCCGGGTCGCGTGCGAGGAGGCGCGAGCACGTGGCATCAAGCGGATGTCGTTGTCGGTCGAGCACGGCAACGGGGCGAAGGCGCTCTACGAAGCCGAGGGCTTCGCCAGCTACGAGACGGTCGGCAACGCGGACACCATGGTGGTGCACCTGTGACGGATTTCCCACCGGACTCCATATGAGCACAAGAACGAACAGCGAGCGGCTACCCCGACCATGATCGGGGCGGCCGCTCGGAGTGAGTCCGCGGATCAGCCCGCGGCGGGGCGCCGTTGCGTTGTCTGAGCGGTGGGCAGGCTGATGCCCGCCGCCGCGGCCACTTCTCCAACAACCAGGCCGCGCTCAAGGTGCTCTACCTGGTCATTCGCACGCCCCGGGTCAATCGGGCTAACGTCACCGGCAAATCGGCGGATGGGAAGCCGCTCTCAACGCCCTGGCGCTGTACTACGGCGACAGGATCAGCGAAAACTATCGGCGATCACCGCCCGCCCACGAAATTCCTGACACTCCCGCCGAATAGTCCGAGCACGATGGATGCATCGTTCGTCGTGGCATCGTCTCGGAAGCCGGCGACGATCGTCGGCTACTTTGCTTGCTTTGCTGCTCTGGGGTGACGACCTCCCCCGGCCAAGCAAGCGGGGCACACAGGACTGCAGATGCAGGTCTTTCGGCCCTGGGCTGGTCGGCGAAGTCGCGCCGATGCTGAGCGGGTCAGCGTTGGCTCGGCACCGCGGATCGGAGCGGCAATGTCCAGTCACTTCACACCTCTCGCGTCGGTAATTCCGATGGACACCCCCGGCAGATACCTGCATTGGGGCGTCATCCAAATCTCGGTGGCGAATCTCGTGGTCATCGTGTTGATGCTCGTGGTCTTCGTGGTCGCGTTGCTCGCCCCGTTCCCGGGGAGGAAGAAATGACGACACCCACCGGCGACGAACGGATGTGGACCGCCCGGCTGCGAAACAAGGCGGTGTCCGCGCTGCCGCCGGAGCAGTTGCTGCCCGACCGGCAACCCGCCTACGTCGCATCGTGGATCTATGTGTTCGGTGTGGCGACCCTGGCCGCGCTCGTCGTCGTGCTGTGCTCTGGCTTGATCCTCGCCTTGCAGGGCGCGCAGTGGTATCACGTGTCCTCCGTCGGCCGATTCGTCAACAGCCTGCACCTGTGGAGCGTGGAACTGTTCTTCTTCACCATGGTCATCCACCTGTGGGGGAAGTTCTTCATGGCTGCCTGGCGCGGCCGACGCGCGATGACCTGGGTCACCGGCGCCGTCGCGTTCCTCGGCTCCATCGGGACGGCCTTCACCGGATACGCCGTCCAGTCGAACTTCGACTCGCAATGGATCACCACACAGGCGAAAGACGGCCTGAACTCGGTCGGCATCGGAGCGTGGTTCAACGTGCTCGATTATGGACAGATGCTGCTCTTCCACGTGCTCCTCTTCCCGCTGGTGCTCGGCGTCCTGGTGGTCTGGCATGTGCTGCTCGTCCGACGTCGCGGCGTCGTCGCACCGTTCGACGACGCGGACACGCTAGAAACGACACCGGATACGACGGATCCCGACGACCCTCCCGACCAGCAGGCGCCGACGGCGACGCATGACACCACGCTAGGGGTGGCGCCGTGAGCGTTCGATCGAAACACCGCGCCCAGGAACGGTTTTACGCCCGGCGGTGGAACGGCGAGTATCGGCGTTACGACCTGGTCAAAGAGTTCGTCGCTGCCCTCGGAGTGATGGCATTGCTGACCGTGATCCTCGCGATCGTCTTCAACTCCCCGGACCGCCCGGCCGTCACCATGTCCACGTGGGCCAAAGCGGCACCCAACGACTTCATCGCCACCACCGTCGCCGAACTCGACGGCACCAGCGGCACCGCGACCTATGGCGCGCCGTACACCAATGATCCGTCGGCCGGGCAGAAACTCGGACCGTTGCCGCTGCAACGCTGGGGCGGCGTACGCCAGCCGATCGACACCGCCACCAATTTCGTGCTCACCCCACTCGCGACCAGCCCCGTCAACACCATGAAAGCCGCCCTGGCCACCTACCAGTCAGCGCCAGCGACACAACGCACCGCATGGGCCACCGCCTACAGCGACGCCCTCGCCGCCGCCCCCGACGGCGACCCCGCACGTGTAGCCGCCGGCGACTACGGTCCGGTGCCCGCACTCGCGACCGGCCTGCTGGCCATGGCGCGCTCAGGCACCCTCGACGGCCTCCTAGCGCAGCACGGTCGGTTTTACCAGACGAACTACTCGCCATCCCTGCTGTTCCTCGCCGACGGTACCTACCTGGAGGACCAGGCCCGCGCCGACCACCTCGGCGGCGATCAGTGGGGCATGATGAATGAAACCGGACGATACCCGGGCCAGGCATGGCTGTGGCTCTACACGTTCTGGTACCAGATCCCGCCATTCTCCACATCCGACAACGCCGACGCGCTCGTCTGGGCGCTCATGATGGTGCTATCACTCGGGCTGATCGCGGTGCCGTTCATCCCCGGCCTACGCTCGCTGCCGCGCAAACTCGGCGTACACCGGCTGATCTGGCGCGACCACTACCGCAAGATCCACAACGCCCGCCAGGCCGATTCGAGCTGAGGAAGGACACCGGCTGGCCGCCGGCTTCGGCATGTTGTGGCGACCGTCTACCGCATGTTCGCGAAGCCCCGGATTTGCTCGCGGTGACCGCCGATCGTCTTGGATGGCTCTGTTGCGTTCGTCGATCGTTGATCAGGCAGGATGTCCCGGTGAAGTTCTCAGATCGTCGACGTCCGTTGCCAGTGTCACGGTCCGCTTTCACGGGTTTCCGTTTCCCGGCCGAGGTCATCACGGTAGCGGTGCGCTGGTATCTGCGTTACGGCCTGTCATACCGCGACGTCGAGGAGCTGGTAGCCGAACGCGGCGTCGAAGTCGACCACGTCACCATCTACCGATGGGTGCAGCGGTTCACACCTCTATTCGCGGATGCGGCCCGGTTCACCCGCCACTCGCCCGGTGACCGCTGGTTCGTCGATGAGACGTACGTCAAGGTCAACGGTATCTGGCTGCTACGTCTACCGTGCCGTCGACCAGCATGGACAGGTCATCGACGTGCTCGTCTCCACCCAGCGCGACAGCGAGGCCGCCCGCCGCTTCTTCTGCCGGGCCCTGACCACATTGAAGGTCAGACCGTCCGAAGTGGTCACCGACAAGGCGCCGACGTATCCCCGGGTGCTCGACGAACTGGTCCCGGCGGCTTGGCATCACGTCGAGCAGTATGAGAACAACCGGATAGAGGCCGACCACAGTCGGCTGAAGCGCCGACTGCGACCCATGCGAGGGCTACGCACCGACCGCACCGCTCAAGTGATCACCAGCGGGCTCGCCTTCATGCAGAACATCCGCCGCGGCCACTACGAACTCGCCACCGAATCCCCGCGTCAGCTTCGAGTCGCCTCCGCGTTCACCGAGCTCGCCAATTCGATCTGACACGCAATCCTCCCAGGGATTGCGACGCCCGCCGATCCGATAACGCAACAGAGCCGCTGTGTGAGCTGCGGCGTCGGAATTGGCTCATGACCCGTGCTGAAACAACCCGGCCTAATGCGACTGTGCGAACGTGTAGAGGATCGGTACCAAGACTCCAAGACCGATCGCGATCCAGAAGTCAATGGCGTGACCGACGACCCGGACCTCTGCACTGCCGGCCCGGCGCTTCCGCCTCTTGGCGTTGACTGCACGATGGATCATTATCGCGTATTCAGCGGCGCCGGCTCCAACCAATACGGCGGTGACCTGCGGCAGGCGCCAAAGCCAACTCGATTGGGACAGGTGGCCGCTGAAAGTCCACATCGAAATCAGGAGAACTGCCGCCGCGACCACGATGGCCCACCACCATACGTTGGACGCAAACCGGGTAGCGTCGACAAACTCGTCAGCGGTGACCGATTCACTTTTCGCGATGCGATCCGCCAGTCGACGACGTTCTGCAGTCGTGTCAGACTGCAAAGGTCCAACGTACGACAGACGCACTGCCAGCCAGAACTGCAACGGAGCAGACAAAACGGTTCCCTTAAGTGGGGTGCTCGCGTCGCCCGAGGTGATTTACCTAGTCGTGTAGCGATGCGATGGACACAGTACGTTCTGCGTCCAACACCCGCGTCCATCGCATCCGGATCTCCTCGGTCGGGCAGACTCGTCCCGGCGGGAGGTTCTCCGGTCGGGGCAAGGCTCGCCGAAGGCGACCGCGAAGCGGCTTGGCCTTGCCGTGGCCGGAGGTTCTCGCGCAGGCCCTCGCGGTGACCGGCCGAGGAGATCCCGCGACGCACACCCTTCGCACCGATCACCGAGGGAGGGGCCGGGGTCTGGGGCGGAGCCCCAGTGCGCTTGCCCTGATACTGGCCATGTGACGGACACCCACAACGACGAGCTAACCCAGCCTTCCACTGTCTGGATCTTCCACGCCGCCAAGGCCCGGTTCGCTAGCGGTGTCTTCGCCAGTGAGCACGAAGGGCTCGAATGGATCGCGCGACATCACCTCTCCGGCGTCCTCACCGAGTACCCGATCGGCGTCGGTAGCTACGACCAGGCCGTCACCGAGGGCCGCTTTCAACCGAGCAAGCCGCATCACGGTTCGCCTGACCATGTAGGCAGCTTCTCGCCCGGACTACGGCATGTCCACGTAACTGATGGTCGCCCTGCATGAACGCTGCTCGTCATGCGCGCGGCGGCGCGCGATGCCGGCCGGAGGTCGCCAGCAGCTCAGCCGCAAGCGCACCCGTGCGCCGCGTAGCGGCGCCTTGATCAATGAAGAGAACGATTCGGCATTCCTGGGCGTCAGATCGACATAGCCGAACGGTCGGGTGCGCTAATCATGTCGTGGCCTCATGACTCCTGCTCGCTTCCGTAGTGCCGCCGGCGGGGCTTGCAACCGCCGGCGCCGTGAGCGAAGCGGCAAGGCGCGGCGGCGGACCTTGTGTCCGGCCCCTGGTCGGCGGCACGAACGGTCCGCGTCAGCGGGCCGTCTTTGATCTCGTACAGAAAGTTCTCACGGGGATTCTGTAGGTGGTGTGTCCGACTTCGCTTGATGCGTTACAGGTCGACTTCAGATGACGCGTAACACTTCGCCGAGTGTTGGTGGAGTTAAACGTGACAGAGCAGCGCTACCGCGCCATCCTGCAGGTCCAGGCCGGTACCCCAGTGGTGGAGGTCGCCGACGCGTTCGGGGTGTCCCGTCAGGCGGTGCACCGGTGGCTGGCCTGGTATCGCGATGAAGGTTTGGCCGGTCTGGGCGACCGCTCACGTCGCCCGCACGCCCATCCGGCCCATACGCCGCCGGAGGTGGAAGCGGCGATCTGCGAGCTACGGCGTAACCATCCCCGGTGGGGCAGCGCCGCCTGTATTACGAGCTGGGCCGCAACGGCTGCCCTGGCCCGATCCCGTCACTGGCGACGATCTACCGGGTCCTGGTCCGCCATGGCCTGATCGATCCGGTTCCGCGGCGGCGCCGTCGGCAGGACTACAAACGTTGGCAACGGGACCGGCCGATGGAGTTGTGGCAGATGGACATCGTCGACGGGATCGTCACTGTTGACGGCATCGAAGCCAAGGTCGTCACTGGCGTGGACGACCATTCCCGGTTCTGCGTGATCGCCACGGTGGTGCCACGGGCGACCGGCCGGGCGATATGCCTCGCGCTGGTGGCAGCGATGCGTGAGTACGGCATTCCCGAGGAACTGCTCACAGACAACGGAAAGCAGTTCACGGCCCGGTTCGGTCGTGGTGGCGGGGAAACCATGTTCGACCGGATCTGCCGCGAGAACGGCATCACTCACCGGCTGACCAAACCTCGCTCACCCACCACCACCGGTAAAGTCGAACGGTTCCATCAAACCCTGCAGCGGGAGATGCTCACCGACCACCCGCCGTTCGACTCGCTCGCCCACGCCCAGGCCGTGATCGACGCGTTCCGGCACGAGTACAACACCGACCGGCCGCACCAGTCACTGGGCATGGACTTCCCCACCGACCGGTTGTGCCTCGTCAGACCGACGAGTTGGGGCTGCGGCTCCCACCTCGGCTTCGTGACGAGACCACGCCGCCTGCGCCTTCGCCCAAACCCGCGCTGCCAGCCGGGATGCGGCCACCGACCGAGCCGCCAGTGCCAGCGGCTCCAGCGCCAGCGGCGGTCCCGGCACCGCGGCGGGTTACCGGTGAGCGGATCTCGTCGCATGGCGAGCCGGTGGATCTGGCCGTCGAGATCGATCGAGTCGTGCCCGCCTCCGGAAACCTGGCCGTGGCCGGGCAGCAGTTCTGGTTCGGCCCGCACCTCGGCGGCGTCACCGTCACCCTCTGGGCGAACAGCACGGTGGTGCACCTGATCCGGGATGGCCACCGGATCAAAACCGTGCCCTCCCGCCTCGGCGCCGCCGAGCTGCGCCAGCTCCTCGCCACTGGCGGCCGATCAGCCGGCCCGCCACCGGTTGCCACTGAACCTGGCGGCCCGGTCGAGGTGGAACGGCTGGTCAACCCGGTCGGCACCATCGGCTTGGCCCGCCGGCAACACCCGGTCGGCTACCACCTGGCCGGGCAGCGCGTGACCATCCGCCTCGACGGCCAGCTCATGCACATCCTCGACAGCACCCGCACACTGCTGCGCACACTGCCCAACCCACTCCAACCCGGCGAACGCGTCCGCGACGCCCGCCCCGGCGGACCACCACCCGTGATCCCCGACAACCCGCCGACCGTCCAGCGGCGGGTCAGCAGCCGCGGCGTCATCATGGTCGCCGGACAAAAGATCGGCGTTGGCATCACCCACGCCGGATTGACAGTCACGGTCCACGCCAACGACACCACGTTCCGCATCTACGACGGCGACCAACTCCTCGCCGAGGTCCCTCGCACCGCCGCCAAACCCATCGCCCGGTTCAAAGCCCGCAAGCCCGAGCCACCACGCATCGCGCGCTAGGCGACAGCCTGGGCGACGAGCTGACCATCCACGTATGCCAACACCGGCTGCGGTCGAACACCAGCAAAGAGGAGCTTGCGGTGCTTGTCGATCCGAACGGTGTGCTGCTCGCTGACGCCAACCGTGAACTCGTACGTCTTGACCAGGCTCACCGAGAACATCCGGATCTGCTTGACCACACTCACCCCGTCCACGCTGATCGTCAGACCACCCCAGAACTTGTTGAAAGCGAACTGAACATGATGCCTCTCATCGGCACCCACATCGAACGACATCCGCATAGCGGTGGACAGTAACGTGAAGCAACCCCAATGGTTGCCCCAGACCAAGACCGTCTAGCCCGAAGTGTCGCGCATCATCCGGCACCGATCCGTCACGCATCAACTGAAGCCCGACAAAGCGAACCTGACATCATCCGACAAGCGAACCTGACGTTGTCCGACTTCGCCCGAACCGCCCCGCCAAAGAGCAATAGCTGCAGGTCACGTCGAATCGAAGTACGCGAGATGAGCACCGCAATGTCGACACCGAAACAGATACGCGGTGGGCTGACCGTCTCGAGACAACGCACGCAGATATCCTTCGACCGCCGGGCGACTCGAGACGCCGTCCGAGAGTTCCGCTCGCAGGCGGTCGATTGCGTCTGGGAACTCGGCAAGTTCGCTGGCTCCGACAGGCCCATGGAACTCAGCGGCATCACCGCAATGGTGCAGCCAATGCTCCTGCTGCCAGCCGGAAAACCCAGGAGTACGCCGAAGGACAACCTCCGTCACCTCGTCGGAGACCTCAACCGGCACGCTCCAGTACACGTCCGTGAACACCACATCAAACCGGGCAGCCGCCGAACCATCAGCGATGCACCACGGGCACAACCGCCCGTCCAGCATCTCGGCGGTAAACACCGGGCCGACATATCCGAACGGGCGGACCCGATCGCAGCACGCGCACACGACCTCGGCCCGGACGACAGAACCCGTCGCAACCGGATCCGGATGATAAACGAACGTCGGCAACGCGCCAGACTCATCCACCGAAGACGACATCGGCCGATGATACGGCGACGCCTAAGCCAGCTTCGCCCCACAACCAGCTAACCTCGAGAAGATCGTCTAGGCCCCCAGCTAGACCCCCCAAGGTGCAGATGCGACTCGTTCCGTGTCAGGGAACCGCCGCGATGCCGTGTGGTGTTGCCGTCGCCGCGGCGACGTGGCAGATCAGTCCATTCCGGTCCCGTGGGTGTGCGACACCCGCCGTGGCGGTAGAACCTCAGATTGACCGTCAGCACCCCCCGACCGATTACAGGTGAGGCGTGCCGTTCGATGAACTAGTTCCTGTCCGTGCGGCGCCGGTCGTCGCGGGCCTGGTGTGTCGATAGGTCTCGTCCGCAAAGCCACGCTGCGAGCCATTCCGCGAAGGTGCATGTCGTGCTGTCACAGCCCGGGTACCACCACCACATCTGCCCATCTGGTGTCCGGCAGTCGATGAGCGCCCATAGTGCGCAGCCGAAGTTGCAGAGGAAGATCACACCGTCCGGCGGTGGCTGCAGATCGCCCGGGCGTAGGCTGGTCCGCCACTCGTCGCGGCTGTTGAGCATGTCGTTGACACCATCACGGGCGTATCCATCCGGAGGCACACCCTCGATGCCGCCAGATGGTCCAAATCCTCCATTTGCAACTTCGAGATATAGGCGGCGAAGTAGCGAGGGGAATGGGTATCCAATGGCCTGCTCGGCAGGCTCGATGTCTGCGAGGCTTGCGCGGGCCACCTCTCGGTGATGCCTGGACTCGGCGGGCCGACCTTCAGCGACCAGCGCGACGATTGCCGAGATGATCTCATCGTCGGTCGTCAGTCTGTCAGACACGTCATTATCATGCCGCTGTCGCGATCTATGTGGGATCCCACTCGACAAGATCTCAGCCTGAGGATGCTCGGCGACGGTCCGGCTGAATCTCAATCATCTCTGGTCCACCAGATGCGTTACGTGTTGGAGGTGAACTGCGTGACGCGCACGCTGCTTATCGACCGACATCGGTGACAAGGAGCGGAGATCGGTTCCTCAGGTCCGCGAGGACAGCCTCGGTGGTGCTCGTCTTCATTTGAGCAAGCTCGGCGGCCGTAATACCCACGACGGCTATGAAGTTGACGGTGCCGTTCGGCGAGCTGATCTGGCTCAGCTGCGGATCCTCCGTGAAGGCGAGTGCCGTCAAGCGAGTGTCGGGCTTGCCGGTGATCGGGCCGCCAGGATCCAGCCGGTGGCCAGCCCTTAGTGTTTTCGCTCCGCTGTACACGTACCGGCCGAGTTGCTCGAGTAGCCGCAGCGACCAGGCCGGCGGATCGCCTGCGGCGGGTACGCGCAGCGTCAACTCGAATCCCCAGCCGCTGACGTCTGGGTCCTCGTCTTCGGTCGTGTCGAACAAGTCGGTCAGTCCGAAGGTCACCAGCAGCCAATGCCCGTCCGCTCGGTAGGCGCTGATGCCGTAAACGCCGTCCTGCCCAGGCAGAGTGCCAGTGCCCCAATGAAGAGGCTCCTGCTGACCCACGATCCGCGTGACGGCAAGGTGGATCGCGTCCCAACCTGGTGCGTTGTCGTCGTCAGTCAATGGACCTGCTCGATTCGATCATGGTTGGCGGTAACCGCACCATCAGGATCCTAGGTGTGTCGGGTTAACTGCGTACTGGACGTGTCGCTCAAGTACCCACTGGATCTAGACACGAGGCCCGACACCGAAGCCCGACACCGAAGCCGATCCGAACTACGCAACAGGGTCGCTCATGGTCTGACGACACCCGATTCCGCATCGGCCCGTGACTTTATCGAGACCGCATGCCGCTAGATCAGCATGATCGTGCACGGTAAGTGCTGGACCCATCTACTGGACGAAGCGGATCGAAGCGGCTCGCGACACAGCCGGGCTGGTTAAGCCACCGCGATCACGTGAACCTACGGACTAGTTTCCAGCTGTCCAAGACTTCTCTGTTCGTCGGGGATCAGAGCCGCCGGCGGGTATCACAGCCTGGCGCTACGCGCCGACGGCACCGTCACCGCCTGGGGCGACAACGATCAAGGGCAGGCCAGCGTGCCAGCCGGGCTGACACAGGTGGCCGCCATCGCGGCCGGTGGCGGGCACAATCTAGCTCTCATGTTCGCACCACAATGACAGCCGTATGAGCGTTCTTACGAGGCTGGCTGAGGGTTCGACGCGGTCGGAGCGTCGAGATCAATAGTGAAATCTCAATCGGACTGTGAAGGCGTCTCAGGGGCTTGGGTAGTTCGTCAGCCGTGTCGACGGATTGCTTCCAAAGTCGCCACTCGTCGGCTGCGGCCAACCTGAACCGACGACGGTCGGTAGTGAAGTCGAGCACACCGATTTCTCCGCCGTCGGCAAACTTGAAGCTGCTCCCTGGTCGCGTCCTGGTGCCCGGAACAGCCGTTCCCCGAATTTGTAGCAGGACACGGAATCCGTGGCGTGGCTGATGCTGCCAGGCGTAACTGTCCCACATGATCACGCCGTCATCTGATACGTGGTCTTCGCCATACGGCTCTAGCGCATTGGCCAGTGCAGAAACAATGTCGATTGGCTGTTTGGAAAAGAACACGGTTAATGAGCCATGTAACACGCTGATCCCCCGCTTATTGAAGCCATCTCGTCGAAAACGGCTGATCGCATTCATTGTTCCTTGAACGGCCGGCGCGTACTTGGTCGTGATGTAGTGGCCTTGTCGAGATCCCTATGTGCCGCCGTACCCGCAACAGATGGTCGGCAAGATCAGCGGCAATCATCGCGGCAGCGTGCTGGTTCCACAAGGTGTCCAACATCCTGTCGGCCCTGCCCAAGTCCGCGCATCCAGGCGCCAGGGCTGCCCTGGCGGAGTTCTACAACGCCGAAGACAAACGGCACGCGCAGGCCGCCGCCAAGACGTTCACCGCCACGTTCGGGGTGAAGTTCCCGACGGACAGCTTGTCGAACGCGATAACCGGCCCCAATGGCCCACGGACAAGATAACCGCGTTGCGTCTGGGTCGGCGCCTCGTAACAGAAGTACCCGCGCCGTGGTCGGGCAGACGAGCCTTCATCGACATCCGCTCCATCGCGACCGCCGCCGACCGCGACGCAGGCCAACAGGGCTGGACCCAACCCGACCGTAACCGCGCGTTCAGTCTGGAGCACTGGGACTACGACGCCGACCAGATCGCCGGCTTCGACCACGACATCACCGCGGTCCTCGTGCAAGCCACCACCGTCACCGGCGAGGGCGAACTTACCGCCGCCGTCGAAGCATGGAACCTCCGGCCCGAACAGTTCCTCCACCCGACGACGCGAAATAGCCGTCAACCTCACCACCCGAACGAACCGACCCACAGGCTGGTGGTGGTCGCTCAGCCTCGGGACCGCAGAATCGCCATCGCGTTGGTACGCTGCCGGCCGTGTTTGCCGACGATGCGGAGAAGCACTTGCGGCAATGGGCCGCCGACCCAGGACATCGACATGTCGATGCTGCCCGGCACGCAGTCCGATTCCTCGACCAGGGCCAGGTCGGCGATCTCGTCGCGGTCCTCGACGATCCGCACCCATGCCGGCTGGTCGACATGATGTTCGCCTTCGTCAGTCAACGGAAGACCTGGCTGAACTGGGTGCCGATGCCGTCCGAGGTGATCTGCAGCAGCGCCAACGAAATCGGTGGCCGCCGCGCTCGGGGCGAGGAGGCGAGGATTACCCGGATAGCGGTCACCGCGGCCGAGCCGGCAAGCTCCATTACCGCTGCCCAGCTTGTTGCGGGCCCGTTCGACCTTGAGATCATGGCGTTTCCGCCGCCAGATATCCGGATACCGCTGCGTCCGGGCCGGTACACGGTGTGGCGCTACGACGCTATGACGCCAGTGCCGACAGTGACAGCCCCGTCACCGGCGGCTGCTGCGACGCTACAGGAGGTCGCCGCCGAGCCATGGCCCTCGATCCTGTCCGGTTACCTACAGGCCGGACCGTTGGGCCGCCTCCCGTTGACCGACCTACTCGGGCTGCTGGTCCACCAACCGCCCGCTCCCGACACTGCGCGGTGGCGTCGGCTGGCCGAGTCGACACCGACGTACTGGTACCGCCTCGCTCAGCCGTGGGCGTGCCTGGGCATGCTCCACCATCAGCCGGAGGAGCCGTGGGCGACGTCCACTCGGCGTGCGGTGCTCACCGACCTAGCCCTCGGCGTCGAAGACTGGATCGCCGACTCGGCTCTGTTCGCGCTGGTCACCGCCGCCTACCGAGACGCCGCAATCCGTGACGAGGTCCGCGACCTCGTCCGCACCCGCTTGGACGCCGCCGTCGCGGCGAGGCGTCTGGTCACCATTGAGGCGTCACTGGCCGAACTGATGCTGATCACGCCCGGCTGCCGTCCACGGGACCGGACAGTTGCCAAGGCCGCGCTCAACCAGGCCAGCTCATCGAAGCCAGCAAACCGACGCTGGTGGCGCCGTCGCTGAGGAAACCAACACCAACGGTTTCGGCGCCGCACCATCCACTTCTGACACACGTGATCTTCTCCGCCAGGACAACCGCCCCAGCCTGTCGGATCACCGTGCCGCCCACAAATTTCCTGACGCTCCCACAGCTCGGCGCCACAGAACAGAGATTGTCGACGGGTTGACAAACATGAGGGCATCAGAGCCCTCGCGGGTTTCCGGTTCCCGGCCGAGGTGATCACGATGGCGGTCCGCTGGTATCTGCGCTACGGCCTCTCCTATCGTGACGTCGAGGAACTGCAGGCCGAGCGGCGCCGCCTCACGCTCGCCGAATTCTGACACAAGATCAGCCGCGTCCGGGCCGGTGCGGAGTCGTCGGCGACGATCCGTGAGATCCATCAGATGTCGCGCGGCCGACATCGCCGGGGTCTCGGCCTCGTCTCGTTGATTGCGGCGCTGCCACAGACCAACCGAGATCTGCTCGTCCAAGCCCTTGACCGCCACCATACGAGGTGCCGACAAAGGCGGCAGCGCCTCGTTCACGACGGCATGCTCTGTGAGGCTTGGTGGACTAGAACAGTGCAACAGAGCCATCGAACGCAAACGGTCAGACGGGACGAATCTTTCGAAGTTCCTGTCGCGCCTCGGCCGCGGTTGGCCGATTGTTGTCGGCGGCGAGCGACCGCAGCCATTGCTCGATCGCGATGCCGTGCCTCCGACCCGCCAAGGTCTGAAGGTCCGCAAGGTTGCTGCCGTCATATCGTGCGCCGGCCGCCAGCTGGACCAGTGTGACACCCAGCTGGAAGATGTCGATGTCCGGCGTCCACGCGATGCCGTTGAAGTCTGCAGGCAGATACCCAGGAGTCGCCGATATCGTGTGCACGGGGTCTGCCGCCCGGACTGCAATGTTGAAGTCGATGAGCACCGGCCCTCGACTTGTGAGCATGACGTTCTCAGGCTTGATGTCGCGATGGACAACGCCGTGCCGGCTCCGCTCCCACGTCTCGAATTCGTGCGCGGAAAGTTCGGCTTTAGCACTCAAGGCGCTCGCCAGTGCCGAGTCCGGATGCATGTGCGTAAGCGCATCCAGAATCGCATTGCCGATCTCGATTAGCTCGTTCGTCGACGGCGCGGACGTCGCGTTGCAGCAATCGGCCAGTGTGCTCCCATCGAGGTACTCCATCACTAGGCACGGTGGCCCGGAGAGCGCCTTAGTGGCCTCGATAAACCGCACGATCCCGCCGTGCGTCAATGACTGGAGGTACTCGACCTCCCTCTCCAACGCGCTCAGCTGCGCTGAATGGAACGCCTTGACTGCGACTTTCTCCCCAGCGTCGTCCTCGGCCACGAGGACGTCGGCGAATCCGCCTGACTTGAGCTGAGCGACGATCTTCCAACGCCCGACGTTTTCGCCGATCTGGACCACAGATCGGCCGGGCATGGCTCTCTTCGGTCCCTCTTCGCGCAGCTGGATGTAGGACTGAAGTAGGCCGATCGAGAGATGCTCGCTCGGTTCGCCATCGGGTAGCAGCCCATATCCGATGAGGTGCGACATTTCGTTGGGATACTCGCGTGCGAGGTGGCGGAAGTTAGAGATCTGCCCACGGGCCAGCATCTCAAGCATCACGAACTCATCCGGAAACTGGTCCTCCAGGGAGGCCGTGACCTGCGCCAAGACGGCCGACTGCGCCGTAACGATCTGTCGGGCGACCGAGACTGCCACATCGCGGGTGACGCTCATCGACCGGTCACGTGGTGAGAGCGTCGAATGGACGATGCTTCCCATCGTGCGCAGCAAGGCGGGATGGCCGCCAGTCTGTTGCACCGCAAAGTCGAGAGCGTCGGCCGACCACGCTAGTCCAGTAGGTGCGCCGAGATTGACCAGCAGGTCCCGGCCGTCGCCATCGTCGAGAGGGCCAAGATAGCGCACGGAAAGGTAGCGATAAAGCGGATTGTCGTGATTCCCTATCGTCGCGCACTCTGCACAATCAGGGCTGGTCCCGGACACCAAGAACCGCAAGCGACCAGGGAACTGTTGATCGAAGCCCCGGAGCACCCGCCAGAAGCGCACGAAACCGCCGCCCGCTCGCAACTCGTACTGGCGTTCGATCTCGTCGATAGCGATCACGATCCGTCGGGAGGTAGACCGTAGGATCAAGGTCAGGTCGTGCGCGAATTCCTCCCATATCGAGCCGCTGGCCTCGGCCGCGCTCGCCGTCGGGTATCGCCCGAACAAGCGCAATCCCTTTATGTTCTTTACGATCCGCCCCGAAGCCGCAATTGCCTCCCCAAGAGCCCAGATCGTGTATTCGGGCCGAGGATCGATCGACGTTGTCCACTGAAGGTCGAGTTTGGCGACGATGCACCGACCGCTGTTGGTCACGGCTTCAATCACACGGCTGGTCAGACTGGTCTTGCCTATCTTGCGCAGCCCGAACACACCGATCTGCGACTGTCCGGTCACGAGTTCGTCGGACATGTCATCGACCGTCTTGCGCCGCCCAAAGAAGTCTGCTGCCCGGGTCGCCGCGCTTGGCAGGTCATACAAGTCTCTGCGGTACAACCGCTCGAGAAGAATCCGCTCGAGCGGCGAACGGCCTCCATGCGCGGTCGCGCGCGACAGCTCAGCAATCGAGCAGTGAACGATCGTCGTGTCCATCGCCGACTCGGCCTCGAGTTCGCTTCTTGTCTGTGGGTCGTACAAAGTGACGAGAATCGCGAAACTCCGGCTGAGGCGGACCGGGTACTTGTCGATGACAACCTTGATGTCTTCGATGTCGCGGGCCTGGAATCGCGGAAAGGTCGAACACCAGAGAAGGACTTCGCGGTCAAGCCGAAACAGGTCCGAGAGCCGTCGATTCGGCTTGAGAATGAGACCCCACTTCTCGGGCGCCATCCTTTCTTCCTGGATGTTCTCCACCGTGAACCCAGCGCTCCGCACGGCTTCCAGTACGCGGCCGCGATTCGGCTCATCGGCGATACGGAAGGTGCGCATGACGTAGTCGGATAGCGGCACGCGAGCCCCCAAACAGTAGACCCGAGGTAATCCTGTGGTGACAGGCATGCGACAAGCGTCGTCGACCTCGACACTTGAAGGAGTTACTGGCTCCTGCCCCTGGTGCGGTCCGACCTCCGGCGCTGGCTCACATCCGACGGTAACCTCCGCCGCTCGGCGGTCGATTGTGGAGTGGTGAACTTGCGGGTACCAGAGGCGGTGCCCTCATGCTAGTCCGCCATCACGATCATTGGCGACCCCACGCATGAGCGACGCGCGCGAGCTGCATCCCCCGGACGAGGCGATAACTACGAAAGCCGGCCGCTCATGCTGGTCCAAACTCGGCCACATTGATTGACTTGCGTCTTCTCAAGCCTGCGCTGATGCCCCGACGTTTCGTCAAGCGATTCGCAAGGCTTGTTCTCGTGGTCGAGCTGTCGGATTAGCCCGTAGATCTCGCGGCGATGTAGCGCTTGATGCAGCGGATGGCTTCGCCGCGGGTTTGCCTTCCGTGGCGCGCCGGTCGAGGTAGTGGCGGGTCGCTTGGTCGCCGCCCAGGCAGGTCCGGCCGAACTCATCCCGAGCTTGACTCCGCCCCTGAACGTGTCGGGCGTAGACACCGCCGATCTCGTGCCGGCCGTCATCGCAGCCAAGCACCTCTACAACAGGAGCGCGGGTGCGGTTTCCCGGCCCGACCAGGACCTTCAAAGCTTGGACCAGGCTTCTCAACCTGACCAGGCAGGCAGCGCACAACTGCGTCAGCGCCAGCCAGCGCGTGATTGACCGTTTGATCCCGCGCACCGCGAACACCTACAGTGCCGTCAAAGCAGCTGCCAGCAGCGAACGTGACCACACTTGGTTTCGGGAAGCGCTCAAAATCTGCTCCCAATCTGCTCCCACCGGTAACCGGCGGCTGACCAGCGGTTCCTTTCACCAACCTCGATCAACACAGCCGCCACTTCTGAACCGTTCCGGGTTTGATAGCGGCTACATGGGTTGGGTAGCCGCCTCGGCGAGACGGGTCTGGTTGGGATCGTAGAGGGTCTCGAATTCGGCTGGTGGTAGGTCCGCGGCGGCGCTGTGCGGCCGGCGGTGGTTGTACCAGTCGACGTATTCGAGGGTGGCCAGTTCGACCTGGTCCCGGTTACGCCACGGTCCGCGGCGGTGGATCAGTTCGGTCTTGAACAGCCCGATCGTGGTCTCGGCCAGTGCGTTGTCGTAGGCGTCGCCCACCGAACCGACGGAGGCGTCGACACCGGCGTCGAGGAGACGGCTGGTGAAGGCGATAGACGTGTATTGCCCGGATTCAACCGGTCGTCGCAACACCGGAATTTTGAAGTGACAGTAGCAGTTCGTCGAGTGCTTCAGCCGGTGTCTTCCAGCCGAGTATCTTGCGTGGCCGGCTGTTGAGGGTGGCGGCTATCGCGTCGAGGTCGTCGCGGCTCCAGCGGGCCAGGTCGGTGCCTTTGGGGAAGTACTGGCGTAGCAAGCCGTTCGTGTTCTCGTTGGTGCCGCGTTGCCATGGGCTGTGCGGGTCGGCGAAGTAGATCTGCACGCCGGTGCCGATGGTCAGCTTGGCGTGTTGGGCAAGTTCCTTGCCGCGGTCCCAGGTGAGCGTCTGACGCAGTTGTTCGGGCAGGGTGACGATCGTCGCGGCGATGGCGTCGCGCACGTCCTCGGCGCCGTGCCCGGCCAACGCCGGGCCGTTCTTCACCCGCGGCTCGACGCCGTAGCCTTCCATGCGGGGCAGGTGCAGCAGCATCGTGAAACGGGTCGTTCGCTCGACCAGCGTGCCGATCGCGGACTGGTCGGTTCCGATGATCAGATCGCCTTCCCAGTGCCCGGGCACGGCACGGTCAGCGACCTCGGCAGGCCGCTGGCTGATCATCACCTCGGGCGTGACATGACCGCCCGCTCGCTGGCGAGAACGTGCTCTGGGAACGCGCAACGCCCGCCCGGTCCGCAGACAGGCCACCAACTCCCGCTTCAGCGCCCCACGCCCCTGAATGAACAGGGCCTGGTAGATCGCCTCATGCGAGATGCGCATGGACTCATCATCCGGGAAATCGATCCGCAGCCGGTGAGCAATCTGCTCAGGACTCCACGCGCTGGCCCATCGCCGGTCCTGACGCCGCGGCTTGTTGCGCCCCTTCCACGCGGCCGCCACCGGCCCCGGCACCGGCGTGCCGTCCAGGCGGCGAACCTCCCCCGACAGCCGCTCCTGCACGTACTCGCGCAGTCGATCGTTGACGACCAGCCTCGCCGCCTTGGGACGCCGCGCCAGCAGCTCTGCTTTCCACTGCGCAACCGACGCCCGGTACTCAAGCTTGCCGCCCCGGGTCGCCGCATTACGGCGCAGTTCCCGAGAGATGGTCGACGGGTCACGCCCCAACCGGCGGGCGATCTCCCTCACCCCGACCCCCCGCGTGTTCAGCATGGCGATCTCTTCCCGCTCAGGAAACGACAGATACCGGCCCGTGACCGCGGCAACCATCGACAACGGCATCCCGCCACGCTGCCGGAACCAGCGGCCGCCCACCGCCTGCGACACGCCGACCGCGGCCGCGGCCCCGTCACTGGACAGTCCCCGCGCGATCTCACACGAACAACCGCTCGACATCACGCCGCAGCGACGGCTTCCCCGGCGACTTCATCGGCGATCTGCCCGTCGACGCCTTCATCCACCCCGCCGGCCGGCCCATCAACACCTCCACACCCGAGGTGTTGCGACGACCGGTTGAATTCACCTTGGCTGCCGGCGTCGGTGTGATGGACCAGGCCGGACAGGTCGGTGATGCCGGCGCGGCCGCGAGTCCAGATCGCTTGCTCCAGCGCGTCGAGCACCAGCGGGGTGCTCATGGTGGTCGCGGCGCGCCAGCCCAGGATCCTTCGGGAGTAGGCGTCGATGACGAACGCCACGTAGACGGTGCCGGACCAGGTCGCCACGTAGGTGAAGTCGGCCACCCACAGCCGGTTCGGCTGGCTGACGTCGAAGCGGCGCTGCACCAGATCGGCCGGCCGGGTGGCATGTTCGTCCGGGATGGTGGTCCGGCGTCGTTTGCCGCGGGTCACGCCGCGTAGGCCGAGTTCGCGCATCAGCCGCTCGACGGTGCACCGGGCCACCGCGATGCCCTGCCGGTTGAGCACCAGCCACACCTTGCGGGCGCCGAAGACGCCATAGTTGTCGGCGTGCACCCGGCTGATTGCGGCTTTGAGTTCATCGTCGCGTCGGGCCCGCGCCGACGACAACCTGCGGACCGCGGCGCGGTAGGTGCTCGACGCGATCGTCCAGCCGTGCTCCGTGAGCACGCGGCAGATCGACTCGACCGTGAACACCTGCTTGTGCTCGTCGATGAAACTCACGAGCGTGGCTGTGGCCGGTCGAGTTCGGCCGCGAAGAAAACGGACGCTGCCTTGAGAATCTCGTTGGCGCGGCGCAGCTCGGCGACCTCACGACGCAATCGCTTGATCTCCGCCGCCTCCTCAGACGTCACACCGGAGCGGGCGCCGGCGTTGACCTCTGATTGACGCACCCATTTGCGCAGCGTCTCGGTGGTGCCGATGCCCAGCTTCTGGGCGACCGCGCCGATCGCAGCCCACTCGGACTCGTAGTTCGGCCGCACCTCGGCGACCATCCGCACCGCCCGGGCACGCAACTCAGCCGGATACACATTCGGACGTGACATGGCTCGATCCTCCACAAGAGGTCGGGCCGCCATCAAACCCGGTGCGGTTCAGTCCATACTCGTGGCCTGCCACCGCTACCATGTTGCCGCGCCATGCCGGTTGGGGATGGTCGCCACGGGTTGCCTTGGTACTAAGGCTCGTCGATTCCAGGCATCGCCGGCGATCGCTGGCCCAGCAGCGAGCGCTGACGTGGCCGGTAGCCCGCACGGCGTGCGGCGGGATGACTGGTGGCGCAGTCTGAAAGCCTGACGCCGCCAGGCGAAACGAGAGACCAGCGAGCCGTCGTCCTCCATGAAGGCGACAAATGCTCGGCGTACCTCGTCGACATCAGTGACCTCGACACGGTGGTGATGATCGGGACTGCCTTCGCGCCGTTCAAGTGCGTACCAGCCGGGATGTGCGCCCGCAGCCTCACCGACACCAGCCTGCACGTACCGGCCGTCAGCACGGCTTAAGACGGCGTAGTAGTTGTCACGCGACAGGTGGACCAGGCTTGGGCCAAGGTCAGGTCATGATCGAAGGTGTGGAGTGCTGACCTTCGGTTCTACCGCTTACCAGGGTGGGAGTTGGCGCTAGGTTATGGCCAGTAGTCGGCCCTTCTGCGGCATGCGGACCCGTGGGGCAACTGTCGCGTCGGGTACGAGGTAGCGACACTTGGAGTGTGCGAGTGGGACATCAGGTCAACTTCTTCGTAATGCCAGACGACTTGCGCGACCTCGAATCTGCCGTCCGCGCTACCGGAGATGTCTGCTTCCTCGGGGACAGGTCACCAACAGCCGAGCCCGTCGAGCTAGGTACATTCGTGCCCGAGACGGTCGCAGGACCGCCGCGCCTCAAGTACTTCATCGTGCAGCGTCAGGACCTCCTTGCCATCAGCACCCGCTTTGTTGAAACTCAGGGCTACTGGCTCATCGAGGACACCGAGTCACCAGTCATCGAATTCAGCCCTAGCATCTTCACGGGTTCGAAGCTCACTAGTGGCCGCGCCTACTTTGCTAGCGACTTGCGATTCCGACCCGAATTGCCGAGTCCGGACTTCGTCCGTTGGGGCGACCGAGTGCTCACTCGGATCAAGAAGAAGCTCTCCCGCCATCCAGAATTCGCGCCCTCGTACTTCGGAGCCAGCGCTGTGCAGTGGATCCGGGACAGCGGTGCCATCCTCACCGGTGGTGCTTTCACGATCCACGAGCGTCGCGGTACGCACTAACGCGTGCCTGCCCGTGCGCGGCGCACCGCCGATCAGTCGATCCCCAGCTCCCGGCGCAGCTTCGCTACGTGCCCGGTCGCCTTGACGTGAGGCCCAATCGGCTCGTCATGTGCAAGATCCGGGTGAAGCGTTTCCTTCGCTGTAGGGGTTGTACCACGCGCCCCGATTTGGTATTCCTGGCTCGCCAGGTCCCCGCCATTCCCATCCTTCACCGGGCGATATCGATCCGTCCTCGTAATTCGGCATACCTGAGGTGGGCCCAATTCACATTCTGTGTTGTGGACAAGCACCGGTGTGAAGCCAGCAATCACATAGTAGGCGTGGATGTCAGCAACAGCCAGGTTGAGCATGTGTGGACGCTAGTTGACGCCCCCAAGAGAACATCGCAACGTGGGTAACGTCACGAGGAGCGGAGCTCCCTCTCCTTCATCGCATCAGCTGCGCGCGGTCGGTTTGAGTGCGGTTGCTTCGGACGCTAGCGCCAACGCCTCGTGAAATAACGCCGAGCTAATGCCAAGAGGGACACGCCCGCACCTGCAACGAAGACGCGTATTACAGCGTCGAAGGCCAAGGCGGCACCCAGCCAACGGGAAACGTGTGCGCCTATGAACGGCGAGACCGCCGGCCATACCGCGGCGGCAATGGCAGCACAGCCGGCGACAGCGGTAGAGGTCGCGAGAAGAATCTGGCGAGTCATTCGCCACGAACTAACGAACCTTCGCCACACTCGTCCGAGCAAAGACTTGGGCGGCCGCTGCCAGCTGCCGTGACTAATCCAAACCGCCTCGCGCGCACCATCGTTTAGCGGATGGCGGTCGACCACTGCCTCGATTACGTCGTAAATCATCCAGAGAACGATCAGATCGGTGCGGCCACCCAAGGCAATCAAGCGGGTAAGCTCACGCAATTCCGCACGTATTCTCCCAGCCCAGATATGCAATTGTCTGTCCGTGGTAATATCTCCTGTCCGCCAGACTCTCGGCCATAGACGTTCAAACCGGTTGGCAGACTTCTTTAGGTCCCGAAAAACGGTAGGCCATATCGGTCTTGATCGCCGAAAGTCGCCTTCGGCATACGGGAAATACGAGCCAAGATCGACGAGGTCCGCGATTAGCGCGGACTCTGGATCTATCCAGCGGCGTCGCTCAGCGAGCCATCGATCCGCAATACGTAAAGCTCTGCGGCCGTACAGACGGACAAATAGGGCACCTGCCGCGGAGATGGCGCCCCACGCACCTGCAGACCAGGCTCCCCGACCGGCGACGTCGCCAAAAAGCAAGTAAAGAGAACCGATAAGCAAACAACCTGCGAATACGGAGCGGAAACGACGGACCGATCGGGCAAGTACCGTGCTGGCGTAATCGCTGTCAAACGTCCTAAGCATTCGCGACCTTCGCGTCCCTACCAGCCTAACGATCTCGCCGCTGGCCACCACCGCAACGATCAGGACCGCCGAGGCCGCAACCGCGGCGAAGCGTTCGGCCAGTGACCCACCTCCAACGGCAAATGCCACGAAAAGAGCCGCCGGACCGCCGAGCCACAGGTGGCGGCCAACCGAACTCAAGCGAGTCTGCTCCAGCGCTGCGGATGAGTTGGTAGCGAGAGCATCACGGACCGCCGGTATAACGGTGGAATCCTCTTCGGGACTCGGCTCAGCACCTGCAAGCCACAGCGCGCCACCTGCCCAGCCAGCATCTTCGGCAGGCCAAAAGCGTTGCTCACGACGAAGTCGGTTATGGCGAGCAGCCTTCGATCGCTCTTCGCCTTTGTAGATCCACCACGGGATCAGATTGGGCGCATCATTGGGCGCATCATTGGGCGCATCATTGGGCGCCGACTCCGGCGGCTGATTCGAAGGCGCAACGTCCTCGAACTCATAAACATCGCCACTAGCCTCCTCAATTGTCACCTCAGGGTCGTCGCCGCCCTCGTACCAGTCACGGTCAGACACAATTTGGTAAGCTTCTGGGACGCCATCGGCTGGGGACCCGGGTGGCTGACCTGAAGATGCATTGCCGCCACCTGTCTCATACCAGTCGCCATCTAATACCACTTGATGAACCACCTGCGCTTCTTCGTCTTCCGCGCCTGAGCCTCTGTGGGTCTGAGAGTCGCTATCAGGCCGGGGATGCGGTCGTCGTGGTTTGCGTTCGTTCACGGTTCACTCCGATATTTCGCCACGTTTCGCAGAGACTCCCCGGTAGGATGCGCCGAAACAAATCAAGACGCACCACCGGCGCGGCCAGATGTCGATCGACTAACGGCCAGCCATTCGCGCTCGCCTTTGAAAGCTGGCGACGAGGCCTACACAACCCAATGAGCGATACAGGGTGGATGACGTCGCACTCACCGATTCCATAATTCGGCCATCCCCTGCGGCGCGGGCCGCGGCATGTGCCGATGCCGGCCCTCTACTCGTTGATCAGCTGCTTCGAAGGATGTGGACGTTGACGACGGTGCTGCCACGTGACACGGTGACCGCCGTGAAGAGGCTATTTCGTCTGAAGCGCGGCGCCGGCCAGATGCGCCGCCCAGTGGACGAGGCTGATGCGCGGGTGGCGCGGGCCTTGAAGGAGGAGGTAGCTCGCCTCGGAGCACTCATCGGCGCCAGCGAGCGGGAGCTGGTCAGCTTCTCGCCGGCGGATGCGGCGCAGCCCTTCGTGTGGGTAGGCGACGACGGCGCGTTCAACTGGTGCGTCGTGGAGCGCGGGAAGACGCTCGAGCACCGAATAACCGCCAATCGTGATGAACTGTTGTACTGGGCGTTCGCAGGAACAATGTCCGAGATGTCTTCGCGATGGGCCGCCCGGCATCCCCGCGATGGCGAAGAATTCCGCGTGACGATGTGGGCCAGACAGTTCTCGCTGCTGAACGGGCTTAATCCCACATGGGCACGTCGGCGCCGCGACGAGTTGGTCGATTACCTTCGTCGTGCCCAGCCCGAGTCGCTCTCACTAATTCCAGCACTGCCGCTGTCTGATGGGAACCATGTCAGAGCCGATCCATAGGTCCGCACTGCCTGTCCCGCAGTGCGCTCGGCGGACGCTCGTGCCCTCGGTCACCGCCAGCGGCACGTCCAGCCATGCATAGGTCCGACGGGCTGCACCCGTCCGAACGGTCCTGGGCGTCGGCTACTGGAGAGTCGGATCGGCCCAGCGATCACACACCGCGGGGTACTGAGCACAGTCAGCTACCGATCTGACTGTCAACTCCGCCTGAATGTTGGGCTGTTATTCCGGTTGAATCGTGACCCCCTTGTCTAGTTGTTGTTCTTGGCGTTGGTGACGCGACCGAGGTCGCGGTCTTTGAGTCGGTAGCTGTCGCCTTTCAGTGAGATGACTTCGGCGTGGTGGACGAGCCGGTCGATCATGGCGGCTGCGACGACGTCGTCGCCGAAGACTTCGCCCCAGCGGCCGAAGGGTTTATTGCTGGTGACGATCAGGCTGGCTCGCTCGTAGCGGTTGGAGACGAGTTGGAAGAACAGGTTGGCGGCTTCGGCTTCGAACGGGATGTAGCCG
Source organism: uncultured Actinomycetota bacterium (assembly GCA_963836775.1). Lineage (GTDB taxonomy): Bacteria > Actinomycetota > Actinomycetes > Mycobacteriales > Micromonosporaceae > DASQPR01. Next base: position 51,921 of record CAWIKR010000002.1, read on the forward strand.
ACCTCGTCGACGATGAGCAGCGGGATCCGGGCGAGTTTGACCAGTTCGTCTTGCAGCCGCCCGGCGTGGTGGGCCTCGGCTAGCCGGGCGACCCATTGGGAGGCGGTGGCGAAGGCGACCCGGTGGCCGGCTTGGCAGGCGCGGATGCCCAGGCCGGTGGCGAGGTGGGTTTTGCCGGTGCCGGGTGGGCCGAGGAAGATGACGTTCTCCTTGGCCACGACGAAGTCCAGGGTGCCCAGGTGCGCGATGACGGTGCGGTCGGCGGAGTGCTGGTGGTCGAAGTCGAACTCTTCCAAGGCTTTGCGGGCCGGGAACCGCGCGGCGCGGATGCGGCCCTCACCGCCGTGGGCTTCCCGGGCGGCGACCTCGCGTTGCAGACAGGCGGCGAGGAACTCCTGATGGCTCCAGGCTTCGGCCTGCGCGCGTTCGGCGAGTCTGGGAATGGCCGCGGCCAGCGACGGTGCTTTCAGCGCACGGGTCAGGAATGCCAGCTCTGAGATCACGTCCCGGCCGGTGGTCTTGGCGGCCATCACGAAGCCGCCGCATCTAGGTCGGTGCCGAAGATCCGGTCGTAGTCGGCCAGATCCCGGTATTGCACCGCGGTGCGCATCGCCGGGACCACACGGGTCTGCCGGCGCAGCAGCGCGGCGGCTTGCTGGTGAGCGGGGTCGGTGATGGTCTGGTGCGCCGCCCAGCATCGCTGATGCCGGGCGACCTGGACACCTCCGGCGCAGACGGTGACCTGGTCCAGGTCGGCGGTCACGTCGACCCGGCGGCCGATCACCGACGGGTGCACCGAGTAGTCGTTGGCGTCCAGCCGCACGTAATGGTCCCGCGTGAGGCGGGTGCTCAGCCGCCATCCGGTCACCGGCGGCACCGGTGGCAGCTCCAGCATCGCGGCCCGGTCGGCCTCCCACCGATCCACCGGCCGGCAGCCAAGCACCCGGTGTCGGCGGTGATTGGCCCGCACCAGCCAGGCCTGCAGCTGGGCATTGAAGTCGGCCGGTGAGGCGAACGACCGGCCCGGCAGAAACGACGTCTCCAGATACCCGTTGGCCCGCTCCACCAGGCCCTTGGCCTCCGGATCCCGGGGCCGGCACTGAATCACCCGGATACCCAGACTGCCCCGGAAGGCGTTCATCGCCTCGGTCAGCTGCGCCCGCCCACCCCGCCACTGCCCGACCGCGGACTCGTTGTCCCAGACCAGAGCCTTGGGCACCCGGCCCCAGCCGCAAAGCAGCAGCCAATGACCGGCCAAAAGGTCCGGGCTCTGCCGGGTCGGGATCATCACCGCGGCGATCACCCGCGAATACCCGGCCACCATCACCAGCACCGGCGGGCGACCGGACTGCCCGAACCCCAACGGCACATCCGCCGGCGGGAACCACAGATCACACTGCGCCAACCCGCCCGGCTCATACTGCGTGCGCGAGACCGGATCCACCGGTCGATACACCGGCCGCAGCTGCGCGATCCGATCAAACAACACCGTCTTGCCGCGGGTCCACCCCACCCGTTCCATGATCACAGTCGACGGCAGGTCCGGAAACTCCTGCAACAACAACCGAATCCGCGGCTCGACCACGTCCACGATCGACCCCGACCGCCCGCGCGCATACCGCGGCGGCGTACTCGAGGCCACCGCCTTACGCACCGTGTTCCGCGAAACCCGCAACCGGCGCGCGATCGCCTTGATCGGCAACCCCTCAGCCCGGTGCAACCGGCGGATCTCCGCCCAGTCCTCCACGCTCAACACCCCCTCATGCTCGTGAGAAGGGGTCAAAATTCAACCGGAACAGCTAGGGGTCATTTTTCAGCCGGAACCGACAATCTGACCACACTTGAATTCGGGAAGCGCTCAAAATCCTGCTCCCAATCTGCTCCCACCCGTAAGCGGCGGCTGACCAGCGAATCCTTTCACCAACCTCGATCGACAGACCCGCCACGTGTTCATATTCAGCGCAGTTGATGCATGTTCGAAGCAGTTGAGCACTCTTGTGTCAGCGACCGTCCACCCACTCCCCCAACCAGCCTGAATAGATACAGCCCCAGGTCACGGCACTGCAGTTGCGGCCAGTTGGGAGCAGTTCAGCGCCGTTGGGTGCAGTTCAGAGTGGCCCGCTGCTCCCATTCTGCTCCCCGATTCCATCGCCGCCCGTCACCACGCGCCTGTCTGTGCCGGACAACGTGTCGACGACCCACATCCCGCTTCACCCAGAGACGATGGTCCCTGCGCCCAGTCCGACGCACATTCAAAGCCGCGAACACGCGACCAACCCGGCTCGGGCACCCGCTCACCGGCGACCGCCGTCGCGACTACGGATCGTCGATCCGGTCGCCGTACCACCAACCGGCGGCTGCGAGACAACGCCTACATGCCCACACGCAAGCCTCCGCCAAGGTCGCCAGCGTTGGTGTCACGCGAACCAAGCTGTCAGGCTGCGGCATTCAATGGCCGCGATCGAGAAACCCTAGTTTTCGAATCCGGGAGCTGGGCCGCGCACCCACGATGACCAATTCGCCATGCGGCCCAACAGTTCTGGGCATCTAAAGATCGGCCACCACGTCGCCAGCCGCCATGAGCATGTCGAGCTTCCACCGTAAATCAACGAGTCGTAACGCCTGAATCAATTCGTCACCCGACGAACAGTGTTCATCAACAAGCTCGAAATCGGGAATGTGACCCACGAAGCTGCTTTCAACTTGAGGTTCGACGTCTGTCGCTTCGACAGAGTCGTAAACCTCCTGCTCCAGGGAGTCAAGAACATCACGAACGCCCTCCAACTCGGAGCCAGCGAGACCTGACAATAGCTCCACGCCTCGGGCACCAAGAAGGGTTGCGGGATCCGGCACCGCCGCCGTATGACACACACCATCCTCATCGCGCCACATATCTCACGATCCTTTCACGGACCAATTAAGGCTGACCACGGCCGACTCGAACACCCAGCTGCGGGCGCATGCGCAGGCTTCGTACCGACCGGACCATTCAAGTGTCATAGCCGTACTCGCCTTCGTCCAGAACCTTCGTCGCGGCCACTACTAAATCGCCACCGAAGCCCCGCGCCCGCTTCGAGTCGCAGCCGCGTTCACCGAGCTCTCATCGGCGATCTGACAGACGAAACACGACACCTTGCCGTGCCCGGCGATCAAACAACGCATCGGCGCCCTCAGTTATCTCTCGTGCTACCGGCGTTCTGCGGCGAGCGCCTCCGAGAGCAGCTTGTTGTCGAGGCCAGTCGCGCGGCGCGGCAACGCGGACTGACGACCATGCGCGCCCATGTGGACGTGCGAAACCGGCCGACGCGAGCGGCGCTCGAGCGGTAAGGCGCCCCTAGCCGATGTGTGACACAGATGGCTGCCCTTGCACACGGCGCCGATCGAGTGCCGCAGGCTCCTAGACGAACGTGGAGATCGCGCGGATGGCGATCCCCGCCGACGTAGCCGGCCGGCGGGGATCTGAGTCCACCCAATTGCGCACGCCAGCGGCGTTTAAGAACGCGGGTCAGTCTCGTCGACGGTGCGGGATACCGTTACCCCAGCGCGTCATGATGGCGACGCGCGCCAGATTTGAACTGGCATCTCACCGTGTATACCCACGCCCGGTTGATCTGGCGTTCGGTGGTGATGCTGAGTTTCGAGCAAGAGTCTGATCGTCAGTGCCCCGCGTCTGCCTCTTCCGCTTGGGCTACCGGCGCCCGGTGGTGCGCCGGCCAGGACTCGAACCTGGACTGTCATCGCGGTTGCGTCAGCCTCAATCTGAGCCTCAGCTTTGCCCTTGTTGGGCAGCCCCTGCTCAAGGGGCGTCTCGCAGGTTACCCGAAGATGTAACCCAAAACAGTGTCGCCGACGCGGACGTCCTCGACGTCGACGCTGTTGGCGGTCTCACGCGCGAACTTCACTGCCTCCTGCACCTTCGTTACGCGAGCTTGCATCGCGCGGACGTCGGTGGCCGGCAGCGCGCCGGAAAACTTCAGCGTCGTCCAGGTCCCGACGATGACGTCTTCGTTGTATACCTCGACCTGGGCCGGATGCTTCTCTGTGGCCTCGGCCTTCACATGGTTGCGCGGGATCTTCTTCGATCGCGTCGTCTGCGCCGGATCGGCCGCGTAGTGGCCCGCGGCCTCGTTGAACGTCCAGTTTTCGGACGGGTCCAGCGTCGGCAGCTTCGCCACGAACGTCTGCAAATCCGTCAGCTGCTTCTCCAGGAACAGCAAGTACGTCACCGGCGCGTCGGCGACCAGCATCACGCCGTCGACCACCACATCGGCCTTCGCGTGCGTATTCGCGGTATCGAGCGTGGCGACCACGTCGAACAGCCGGCTCAGGCTCGCTTTCACATCCTCGATGACGCCGGTAGCGGTCAGCTGAACCTTAGTCGACTCGGCAGGCAGCCGCTCGCCCTCGTCGTCGCGGGGCTGGTAGGTCCGCGAGATACCGGACAGAAGTGGTTGTTTCTGCACGTCGCGATGAGCGTCAGTCAGTGACCGGAGCGTCTGCGACTTGACGCCCTTGGACACCGCGATGATCTGGTTCAGCTTTGCCATGACGGCGATCGTACGGTGCGCATCCGTCTCACCGCGCGCCGGTTTCCCACCGCACAGAGGTGTCACTTTGCACCTTCGGAGACGATTCCTCCAGTCCGGCGGGCTAATCGAGTCGTTGCTGGAGAAACCCTAACGTGTCCCGATCACTGTCGTGGCTGTGACTGCGCCACCACTGTCGGCTGAGCTGGTCACGGTGACGTTCTCGCCGGCCATCAGCCCGGGAATGTGCGCCGGTCGCTCCGGCTGAATACGAAGCCCGATGGCGACGAGTGCAGTTTCTGCCGCGGCCGCACCGAGGCCACCCCGGCGGCTGGTCCGATCGGCTTCTCGACGTCTGGCTCGATACGGCCGGTACCAGAGTGCGGGTGCATGTCGGCGGGTACGCGGTCGGCACGCTGCACAGTCCCGCGTCCGTGGTCGATCCCCCGGGCCGCCGCCGAGCTCTTCGACGAGGACGCCGGGGACCGGGCCACGCTCACGCCGGCGACGCCGGATCGGCTACCGCTGCTCGAGATCGGTACACCACGGCAGGCGATCGCACCGGTAAATTCGGCGACGTGGCGGAGCGATGGATCTTCTGGGACTTCGACGGCACGCTGGCCGCCCGGGACCGAACGTGGAGCGGAACGCTCCTGGACGCGCTCGCCACGGTCGACCCGGATCACGGACTGACCGTCGAGACGCTCCGTCCGCAACTGGCGTCCAGGCTTCCCTGGCACAACGCGGCTACACCGCACACGCACCTCAACGGTGCCGATGACTGGTGGGCGGCGATGCGGCAGTTGCTCCTCGACGCCTACCTGCGGGCCGGCGTCGCCGAAGGGCCGGCCCGGCAGGCGGCCGGAAGGTTCCGGGACCACTACCTCGATCCTGCGCACTGGTCGGTCTTCCCCGATTCGACCGCGGCGCTGGACCGGTTGTCGGCCGCCGGGTACCAGCACATGATCGTCAGCAATCACGTCCCGGAACTGCGCCGACTTGTTGCCGTGCTCGGGTTGGCCGGCCACTTCGAGGACGTACTGACCTCCGCGTCCGTTGGCTTCGAGAAGCCCCACCCCGAGATCTTCCGGTGCGCGCTGGAGCGGGCCGGGTCGCCGCGGACCGCGCACATGGTCGGCGACAATCCCACCGCCGACGTCCAGGGCGCGCAAGCGGTCGGGTTACCGGCGATCCTGGTCCGCGGACCGAACGGGGTCGATCTGGCCGACGCCGCCACCGAGATCCTCGGCGGCCGATAAGCAGTCTCCGACTTCACACACGCCACGTACCGTGCGACATCCGAGGCCGCGACCGTACGGCGGCAATACCCAACGGAGCTGCTTGCCGCACTGCAACGAGGAAGCTTCCAGTTGCCAAGGTAAGACCATTAAGACCCGAATGCCGCGCGTGGATCGCGACCTACACCCTGTGGACGCCGTTCGAGCCACGGACCCTGCAGCTCCGCGCGCGGGAACATTGCCCACAACGCCTCCGCCGAACGGCACCCGTTCATCGCGTACCACAACTGTGGCCGCCGCATCGCGAACGCTCAGCGCGCGGCCGGTTTGCCACCAACGTGCAGTGGACTCGTCGGTGCGTTGCTGATGTTCGTCTTCGGACTCACAACGTTCTACTACCAGAGTCAGCTCAATCGAGTGCACGACGCCTACGGGCTAGCCACACCGCCCGGCACCGACGTCCCGCTCTGCGCGTAGCGTCCAACACGCCTTCCGGGAGATCGAACTTTCAAGGTCAAGTCTGACTCGAGCTTCGTGACACTGGCCGCCGTCGGCCGTTTGGCGACAGAAATGGCTACATCGTTTCCTGCTGGTCTGGCATCGTCCTGCGTACGGAGGTAGGCACGGTCCTTAGCGAATTCGATGACCGCTGGCTTATCGGATGTCGAAACATGACCGTCACGCAGATCAGCGTCAGCCACCAACTGACACTGCCGCTCGACACCGCAGCGACCGTGGACATCGAACAGGAGGCGCTCCTTACCCGCGGACCGCTCCGCGCCCCAAACGCCAGGCCTATCCGGCTCGTGCCCGAACTGCAGGACGTATCGGCAGCCCTCGTACTCTTCGGTCGCAGGATCCGGTCATCCGTGGCGTTCAAGTCAGGCCATCTTCGCCTTGTATTCGACTCGGGCCACCACCTCAATGTCGCACCGCATCCAGAATTCGAAGCGTGGAGCACGAACCGACCCGGGAGCCCGCAAATCGTCTGCCAGCCAGCGGGAGGCTTGGCCATCTGGCGATAGTCCTCACCACGCCGCACGAGTCGTTACCCGCAAACGGACTGAATACGGACCGCATCGGCCGGCTGGAACATCCCGTGTGTTCCTTCACAGGATTCGGCGGATCTGTCACCGCCTGACCAACGGCCGGAGACTCCGGGCCATTGCGATGCTAGCCTCGCCGATCATGGAGAAGGTGACGCGACGGTCCGCGGCGAAGGCCGCAGTGACAGCGATCGTCGCGGCAGCGGCAACAATGGCCTTACACGCCGTAGCAGTCGTCATTGGCCTGCTGATCGGCCTTCTCAACGGCCATATCCTGTGGTCCATCGGAGCCGGCGAGGCGGCCCTGTTCGTGGCTTCGCTGACCATGGCGATCGTGCTGGCGATCCGATGGCGAGGCAGTGCGGGCGTAGGAGTAGCGGTCGGCTGGTTCGGTGGTTTGGCCGGCCTCGGCGCCGCCGCTGTAGCGACCGTGGTGGCCTGTGTTGCCCTAGCGCTCGCGGCGGTCGGGCTGATGCTGGTCAGCTACTTCCTCTAGCGGTGTTCCAGCCGCCACTCAGATCGTGGGCATCACCGTCAGCTAACCAGTCGGGCCCACCGAACACGCCGAAAGGCTCCTTCTAAGAGCCTGTCTGGAAACCCGTTTATGTGGGGCGGGCGAGGCGACGGGTCATGATGATGATCATTGACCATTGGACGATGGCGGCGTGGTGTTCGGGTCGGCGTTCGTAGTCGCGGACGGTTCGCCTGCAGCGGGTGATCCAGGACAGGGTGCGTTCGACGACCCAGCGTCGGGGTTGGACCCGGAATCCGATCTGGCCGGCGATTTTGCCGACGATCTGCACGGTGATCGTGCGGCTGGCGGCCCAGGCCACGAGGGTGCCGCTGTAGCCGCCGTCGGCCCAGACGTGGCGGATCCGCTGGTAGCAGGTCCGCAGTGCGTGGATGAGGGCGTGGCCGGCGTGGCGGTCCTGGACCGAGGCGGCGGAGACGGCCACGGCCAGGAGCAGGCCGATGGTGTCCACGGCGATATGGCGTTTACGGCCGTTGACGTGCTTGCCGGCGTCGTAGCCGCGGCTGGTGCGGGCGACGGTCTCGGCGGCCCGCACCGACTGGGAGTCGATGATCGCCGCGGTCGGGGTCGGGGCGCGGCCTTCGGCGGTGCGGACCTGTTCGCGCAGCGTGTTGTGGACCTGGTTGACGGTGCCATCAGCGGTCCACCGGACGTGGTAGCCGTAGACCGTCTTCCAGGGTGGGAAATTGCCAGGCAGCGCCCGCCACACGTTGCCGTTGTGGGCCACGTACCGGATCGCATCAACAATGTCGCGGCGGGAGTGCACCGGTCGGCGGCCACCTCGGGCCGACGGCAGACCGGTCGGGATCAGCGGCGCGATCACCGCCCATTCGGCCGCAGTGGTGTCGGAGGGATAGCGCCGGGTCCGGGCCGAGGGCAAGTGCCCGGTGGACACGGACGCCTCGGTGGATGCGCCCTGACCGGCAACAAGGTAGAACGTCATATAGGGCCTTGGAGTCGAGCGGGTGGTGTGGTTACCTGCGCTCTTACTCCAAGGCCCTACCTATGTCAGCACGCCACGCCGCTACCGCCGATCAACACCCACAACCGGTTCCCAGACACGCTCTAAGACGCTTCGGGCCTGGCCTTCGTGGTGGAGCGGGTGACGGGAATCGAACCCGCACTGTCAGCTTGTGAATCGGATGCTGGTTCGATGTCGGTGGCTCGTGCGCTGGTTGAGCGATGCCGCTTGCGGCCTCAGTGGGCCTGGATTCGCCGGGGTGGCGCTGTTGCATTAGCTGATTGCCAACCGATGCGGGCAAGATCAGCCGGTGATGTTGTCCTCTCGGCCGCGACCATCGCTGCCGCCGCGGTCGGCTTTTGCCCGTTTTCGGTTCCCTGCCGAGATAATCGTGCTAACGGTGCGTTGGTACCTGCGATTCGGCCTGTCGTACCGGGATGTGGAGGAGTTGCTTGCCGAGCGCGGCATCGACGTCGATCACGTCACGGTGCACCGGTGGGTGCAAAGCTTCACACCGCTGCTGGCGGATGCGGCCCGCTTTGCCCGGCACGCGCCTGGTGACCGGTGGTTTGTGGATGAGACCTACGTCAAGGTGAACGGCATCTGGCGCTATGTGTACCGGGCCGTGGACCAGTATGGGCAGGTCATCGACGTGCGCGTCTCAGCCCGCCGCGACGGCCAGGCCGCGCGCCGGTTCTTCACACGGGCGTTGGCCACGTTGAAGGTGATTCCTTCGGAGGTGGTCACCGACAAGGCGCCCGTCTACCCGCGCGTCCTTGACGAGCTGGTGCCGTCGGCGTGGCATCACGTCGAGCAGTACGCCAACAACCGAATCGAAGCCGATCACGGCCGGCTTAAACATCGGCTGCGACCGATGCGCGGGTTACGCACCGACGGAACTGCTCAGGTCATTATCGCTGGGCTCGCGTTCATGCAGAACCTGCGGCGCGGCCACTACGAACTCGGAACCGAAACAGTCAGCCACCTGCGGATAGCCACCGCGTTCACCAAACTCTCCCAAGCGATCTGAACCCATCTCCGTCGCGGTCTCACTGCGCCCAGCGGTCAGTTAACGCAACAGACCCATCTTGCTCATGCGTGGTCGACTTGGCACGCGTCGCTGAAACGGTCGATTGAGGTACGAGCCCTCGACGAACGTCGGGGTCCCGCACCGATCAGTGATCGTCTTGGAGGAGTCCGCGCGCTATCAGGGCCGCGGTCGGCGGCGACGATCAGCGTGGTGACCAGGTCGGGGTGGCTGACCAACCCACCCACAACGCTTCGAGTAGTAGCCGTTGGCCGCCATCGTCGAGACGGGCTTGGCTTAGTGCGCGGACGGGCCGGTGCGGTCGCCGTTGAATTGTCGCTGGTCGGCGACCATCGGCGATGTCACGGCGCGATGTACGGCCTACTTGAACGGCAGACGACCCGACTCGCGCCCACCCACCGATCAATCAACGCAACGGCGTGCTCGCTCCTCGGCGCGAGGGACCCGCACCAGCCGTTCGCGCCGCGACGGCTCCGGACCACACTGCGATAGCGATGGTGAACAATGCTCCAACGAAGATTGCGGCGGACTCGCCAGGTGCCAGTTTGTTTAATTGAGCTCCGATCGTCACGGCACCGATCGGTACCCCGAGCTGCGCGGCAGCCAGCCCACCAAATTCCAGCGGTTGGCCGGTCGATCGCATGGCGACATGGGCGCCGAAGGCGCCGAGGCCGAGTGCGGCGCCGACCCCGATAAACGCCGGGTGCTGTGCGAGTTCTCGGACGTCGAGCGTCGCGCCCAGCCAAACGAAAAACAGTGGGCCGAGAAAACCTTCGGTCAGAGCGAATAGCCGATCAGCGGCTGCTCCCAATTTGCTCCCCATGTAACGAGCAACAACAAAAACGCTGCTTACCGACACTCGGTAAGCAGCGTGATGACCTGCGGTTTTGCTGGTGGGCGATACTGGGATTGAACCAGTGACCTCTTCCGTGTCAGGGAAGCGCTCTCCCGCTGAGCTAATCGCCCGAAATGTCTTGCTGAGGTGGAGACGGGATTTGAACCCGTGTACACGGCTTTGCAGGCCGTTGCCTCGCCTCTCGGCCACTCCACCGAGGTGACCGCTGGCGGCCCCGAGCGGACGACGGGATTCGAACCCGCGACCCTCACCTTGGCAAGGTGATGCGCTACCAGCTGCGCTACGTCCGCACATCGCCGTTATTTCCGGGCGACGGATGAGAACTTTAGCTGAGCATTCGCCACAGCGCCAACCCGGGGTGCTCTGCGCGCGTCGGGTCACATCCGCCTCGCTCGGTCGCCGCCCCGCCATGACCAAGATCTGGATCAATAACGCCAGCTCAAGATGCCAGACGCTCGGCCCCGAGCGCGATATTGCGAGCCATCCCGCCGAAGACGAATGCATGGAACGGCCAGACCGCGGCCCAGTACGCATGCCCGGCGAGCCCTTTCGGCAAGAAGATCGCCCGTTGTTCATATCGGGAGACCCCGTCCCCCACCGGCACTGCCCGCATCTCCAGCCATGCCCGCCCCGGCAGCCTCATCTCGGCGCGAAGCCGTAGCAGGCCAGCCGAGCCCAACGCCGCGGCAGCGCCAGCCGAGCCCAATACCGCGGCAGCGCCAGCCGAGCCCAATACCGCCGCAGCGCCACCCGCGCCCGACGCCGCGGCCGCGCCAGCCGCGCCCGACGCCGAGCCAACCACGCCGGCAGACGAGTCCGCGTCGGCCGCGTCGCCCGCGTCGGCAGAAGAGACAGAAGAGACAGAAGAAGCAGAAGGGACAGAAGAGGCAGAAAAGACAGAAGCGGCAGCGCCGACAGAATCCGCTGACGAAAGACGCGACAACTCCTCGACCCGCCAGAAATCGAGCGCCTCCCCGACGTACAACCGGTGGGGATCTCGCCGCCCCCGACGCAGGCCGACGCCGCCGACGGCCCGGTCCAGCCACCCCCGCACGCTCCAGGCGAGCGGGAATGAATACCAGCCGTTCTCGCCGCCGACGCCTTCGATCACCGACCACAGCCGGTCCGCCGGCGCCGCCACGCGGCAGGTTCGCAGGTCGGTGTAGATCGAGCCGCCGGACCATGCCGGGTCGGTCGGCAGCGGCTCGGCCGCGTGCGGCGGCTGGTCACCGAACGACCAGGTGGCGCTCGACCAGCGTGTTTCGACGTCGGCATTGCGGATCTTGGCGAGCGCGAGCCGGACCGAGTCGAGGAAGCCGATCAGGCCGCCCGGCGGATCCGGCACGTAGCGCGCGATGTCGTGCTCGTGGCAGACGGCTGGATGGATGAGCGAGGCGACCAGCGGTCGGGCGATCGCATTCGGCACCGGCGTCACCAGGCCGACCCAGTGCGACGACAGCCACGGGGTCAGCACTCGGACCGGAGCGATGACCCGCCGCGGCAAGCCGGCGACGCGGGCGTAGCCGCGCATCATGTCGGCGTAGGACAGCACGTCCGGGCCACCGATGTCGAACGAACGGTTCAGCTCGTCCGGCAGCGACGCGCACTCGACCAGGTAGCGCAGTACGTCGCGAATGGCGATCGGCTGCACCGGATTGCGGACCCAGCGCGGCGTCACCATCACCGGCAACCGCTCGGTCAGATAACGCAACATCTCGAACGACGCCGACCCGGAGCCGATGATCACGGCCGCACGCAGCACGATCGTCGGCACGCCTGAGTCCAGCAGGATCCGCGCCACCTGGTCGCGCGATCGCAAGTGGGCGGACGACCCCGAGCCGGACGGTGCCGGTCCGCCGAGATACACGATCCGTCGAAGCTCAGCCGCTGCGGCGGCGCCACGGCGACATTGGCCGCAGCCTGCCGGTCGAGCTTCTCGAAGCCGGCGCTTCCGAGTGAATGCACCAGGTAGTAGGCCACCTCGACCTGATCGAATGCGTCCGTCAGGGTGTCCGGATCGGACACGTCGCCGCGAACCACCTCGACCTGATCGCGCCACGGCACGTCGCGCAGCCGGCGCACGTCCCGGGTCAGGCACCGCACCTCGTGACCGGCCTCCAGCAGGCGCGGCACCAGCCGCCCGCCGATGTAGCCGGTCGCCCCGGTCACCAGACAGCGCACACCCCCATAATCCCGCCTGAGCTGGGCAAATAAACCTCGGCTGCGCGAACCCACCAGATCTGCGAGAGTGACGGAATGGCCCTGCCCGTGGACGCGCTCAACGCCATGACGGCCCGCTGGATCGCGGCACTGCCGGATCGGGCCACGACGTGCTCGGCCGCCGGCGCCTGGCCGCTGCTCGCGATCCTCGCCGAGGCCGCGGATGGCGCGGCTCGCGACGAGCTCGCCGCCGCGGTGGGTGTTGACCCCACCAGCGGTACGCAGGCCGGGCTGACCGTGCTGAGCTGGCTCGACGACACCGACGGTCTGAGCGGCGCGCTCGGTGTCTGGCACCGTGACGAGCTGCCGATCCGCGCGGAGTGGGAGTCCCGGATGCCGTCCGGTGTGACCGAGAAGTTCAGCGGCGACCCGGTTGAGGACCAGCGGACGCTGGACACCTGGGCCCGCGAGCGCACCGACGGCCTGATCCAGCGGATGCCGGTGACCATCGACTCGGAGATCCTGCTGCTGCTCGCCAGCGCCTTGACCCTGCAGACGACCTGGGTGCAGAAGTTCACCGAGCGCGGCCGGACGTCGCTCACCCGCACCACCCGCGACCTGGCGATCGTGCGCACCGCCGAGGACATCACCTGCGTACGCGTCGATGGCGACAACGGCCTCGACGTGCACCTGGTCCTCGGCCTCGACGGCGCACCGACGAGCGCGGTCCTCAGCCGGGGCCTGGAGGCGCTCGCCGGTGCGGTGCCGCCGGTGTCCGATCCGGCAGCGGCGACCGGCCCCGGTGTGTCGGTGACCACCGTGCCGAGCACCAGCCCCGGACCTGAGGTGGCACTGACGGTGCCGCCGTTCACCGTGCGCGCCGACCATGACCTGCTCGAACTGCCGGAGGTGTTCGGGCTGGCCACGATTACCGACCGGCGGCGCGGGCATCTTCCCGGGATCAGCGACCAGCCGCTCAACGTCGGGGCGGCGCGCCAGACCGCGGTGGCCGAGTTCTCCGCCACCGGCTTCAAAGCGGCCGCGGTGACCGCGATCGGGATGCGCGCCACCGCCATTGTCCGGCCCATGAACGAGGCAATCCGGATCAACGTCACGCTCGACCGCCCCTTCGGGTTCCTCGCCGTCCATCGGGACAGCGGCCTCGTCCTCTTCGCCGGCTGGGTCACCGCCGCCGAGTTCGGCTCCTGACCCGGAGCCGGTGTTGCCCCGGATCGAACCGAGGTCGCACACTGTCGACCGTGTCTCAACCCCTCGGACCAGGCTGGACCGCGCCGGCGCCGCGCCGATCCCATACCGGACTCGTCATCGGCATCATCGCGGGCGCGCTCGCGTGGGCGACCGTGGCAGCGTTCGCGGGGCTGGTGCTCGCACACGGGTCGATCGGCACCGGCCGGGGCGACGGGGCGAGCGCGGCACCGGCGCCGCATGCCTCCGGCGCTGCCCGGGATCACGGCGGTGACCTGCGCCGATTTCTGGTGCCCGAGCCGGATGACGCGGAGCCGCGGCTGACCTCGGTGACTGCCGACGGCCGGCTCGACGTCGCCGAGGTCGCCGCGAACTACCAGAAACCGTCCGAGGCGATCTCCTACCTGATGGGTCTCGGCTTCGCCACCGGCGCGGTACGCAGCTGGATCGCATCCGACGGCAAGCTGGTCGAAGTCGATCTGTTCCGGTTCGGCACCAGCAACGGCGCCTACTCGTACTTCCGTGACACCGTCAACAATGACCTGCGACGGCCGTCGTCGGACTACTCGATCCGGTTGATCCGGTCGATCCCGGGTGCGGACGGGGAAGTGATCGAGTTTAGTAAGACCGACAAGAATCACTACCAGGTCTCGAACGGTCTCGCCGTCCGCGGTGACGTGGTGCTGTCGGTCTGGACCTATCAGTCGCCGCCGCAATCGGTGCAGTTCACGGAGAACATCACCTACGACCAATGGACCCGTCTATGACGCCACCGGACTCGCAGCCTCGGCCCACGCGGCGACCGCGGGTGTTGCTCTGGACGGTCATTCTCGTCGTCGCGACCATTGCGCTGGTGCTGCTTTGTTTAGGTGGATTTGCGCTAGCCACCCGCTCCTGAACGGCAACGCAAAGGTCTTGCCGAGCGCGGTCACAGCACTTCAAGATGTCGTCCGTGTTCGAACCCCAGAGCCCCACGTCCGACTCTCCGGCCGGCCTGCCCGGGCTGACGGTAACAGTGACGGCCATCGACGGTCCCGACCTCCCCGAGGTGGCAGCGCGGCCGCGTCGCACGCGCCGCTGGCTGCGGGTCGTCGGCTGGGTCGCGGCCGGCCTGGTGACTGCGACGATGACCGGGGCAACCGGATACGTGGCGGATCATCACCACGTCCACAACGGCGCCTACCCGATCCCGGCGTCGTCCTACTCGTCGCCGCCGGCGCCGCCCGGCAGACCGGCGCCCCGTGACCACTCCGGCGACCTTCGGCGGTTCCTCCTGGCGCGGCCGGCCGCCGCGGTGCAGAACTTCAAACCCCGGGCGACCAACGGCGCGATGAGCCGGAAACAGCTCGCTTCCTACTACGGCGACCCGAAAGACGCCGAGAAGTTTCTGGCCGGCGAGGGATTCATCGCGGCCGCGACGGTGAACTGGATCGATCGGGCCGGCAACCAGGTGGAGATCCGGATGGCCCGGTTCGGTTCACCGAACCAGGCGTGGGCGGTGTTCAACCGCGACTTCGAGTACGTGCCGCACTCCCGTGAGCTGGCCGGTGCGACGAACTCCGTGCCCTGGAAGATCGGGTATTCCGACGCCGGGATTTTCACCAACGACACCAAGAACAAGTGGGGCAACCAGCTGTCCCGCGGAGTCGCGGTGCGCGGCGACGTCATGTTCAACATCTGGATCTACCAGAAAGCACCGCAGACCATAGTGCTCACCCAGGCTCTGCTCTACCAGCAATGGAACCGCCTGTAATCACCTGATGCGGACTGCCGGTGCAGGCCCGGCATGCGGCGACGCGGCGCCGGCGACGCAAAGGTCTTGCCGAGCGCGGTCACAGCACTTCAAAATGTCGTCCGTGTCTGAGCCCCTCACCCCCACCAGCGCGTCCGTTGATTCCACAGACGCTGATTCGACAAGCAACGCCGCCGACGCGTCTCTCGACGCATCGCCGGCCACCGATAGCACCACCACCGACAGCACCCCCACCGACAACCCGACCGATCCAGCGCTGGTCACGGCCGGGATCGCCACCGTCACCCCGGATGAAGCCCCCGCACCGCCACGACCGAAGAAGAAGCGCCGCTGGCTGCGCGCCGTCGGCTGGGTCACCGGCGCCGCAGTGATTGTGACGATGACCGGCGCCACCGGCTACGTCGCCGACCATCACCACGTCCACATCGGTGTCTACCCGGCACCCGCATCGAGCTACGTGGAGCCCACGCCCTCGCCGACAACCACCGCTCCGGCTCGCAACCACAGCGGTGACCTGCGCCGATTCCTCTTGGCGAGGCCGCCGTCGGCGAAGAAGTGGTTCAATCGGTACGCGCCGACCGGCACGATGAGCCTCAAGCAGCTGGCGTCGATGTACGACGACCCGAAGTCCGGCGCCGATTACCTGAAGTCGTCTGGGTTCAAGAATGCCGCGACGGTGCTGTGGGAGGACAAAGCCGGCAACTTCGTGGAGATTCGGCTCTACCGGTTCCAGACCGACAGCGAGGCGTTTCGCTTCTACCAGGACGAGGTCAGCAGCGTTCCGACCGACAAGGACACCAGAGGCACCCACGGGCTGACGGTCAGCCGGGCCAGCGGCGCGGCGATGACCTTCACCGGCGGAAAGAAGGCGAAGGACGGCACGCTCACGTCTAAGGGCATCGCGTATCGCGGCGACATCTTCATCGATATGTGGATCACTCAGAAGGCGCCGGAATCTGAACCGCTCGTCGCCGGACTCGTCTATCAGCAGTGGATCCGGCTCTAGGAAGATGACGCCGGGACGGGCTCAGGGCTGACGTGTGGCGCTGAGCCCGGTGCACCCGCGGAGCTTGTTGTAGTTGGCCACCGCGGTCTTCGCATCGTTGCCGGTGACCACCTTGGGCTGGCCGGTCGAGGTCAGCTTGGCCGGGATGAAGGTCGGCGTCAGCTGGGTGAGGTCAGCGTCCGGGATGGTCAGCTTGAGAATGCCTTCCTGCGTCCCGTTGACATCGCGCCACCACAGGAAGTTGCCCATCCCGTAGGCGACGAAGGTCTTGCCGAGCCAGCCGCTGCCCTGCAGCACATGCGCGTGGGCGCCGATGATGATGTCGGCGCCGGCGTTGGACAGCTGCTTGGCCAACGTTTTCTGCGCTGACGACGGGCACGAGTCCTGCTCGATGCCCCAGTGCATGAAGACCACGACGATGTCCGCCTGCTTCTTGGCGGCCTTGACCGCCGCCACCGAGCGGTTCAGGTTGTTGGCGATCGCCAGGCCCGAGCGGCTGTCCGTGGCGATCCAGCTGGAGGCGAGTTCCTGCACGTCGGAGATGCCGATGTAGGCGATCTTGGTGCCGCGTACGGTGGTGATCCACGGTTTCCATGCGGCGTCCGCGTCGGCCCCGGCCCCGAACGCCGGGAACTGTTCCTTCTCGGCATTGGCCAGGGTGTCCGACAATCCGACCCGGCCGTAGTCGAGCATGTGGTTGTTGGCGAGGGTCACCCCGTCGATCCCGGCCGCTCGCAAGGCGTCGAAGGCGGTCGCCGGTGCCCGGAAGTGGAACGTCTTGGGCTGCTCGGTGCCGCGGGTGGTGATCGCGGTCTCCAGGTTCACCGTGGTCACATCCGCGGCCGACAGCACCGACGCGATCGGCCCGAAGGTGGTGGCCGGATCGTCCTTGAGCAGCGTCGCGGTGCGATCCATGAAGTGCACGTCGCCGGCGAACTCCAGGGTGACGTCGCTGGGTTCGGCCGGGGCGCTCGCATCCGAGGACGGCGAAGCGCCGGCCAGGCCCGGCTGAGTCGCTGACGACGCGTGGCCGCGATCGGGCGATGACGTGCATGCGGCGACGCCCAGGACGAGGGCGCCGGCGGTGGCCAGAGCGGCGATATGGCGGGTCAGCACGCGGAAACTCTACGTGTCGCGGACGGCTTCGCGGTGTCACCCGGATGACCGAATCAGAGCCGAATCGGCTGACTGACGACTCAGTTAGTCTATTGCTTGCGGAGCGTCACGCATCGTAGGCTGAGCGCCATGACCTCCCGCGACGCCTGGATCACCATGCTCGACGGCGTTCGGTTGGCCGCCACGCTCTACATCCCGGAGACTGCGGATCCGGATCGGCCGACGCCGTGCCTGCTGGAAGCGCTGCCCTATCGCAAAGACGATGTCACGCACAGCTACACCGGCGAATACGCGCGACTGCGCGACGAGTTCGGCTACGCGGTCTGCCGCCTTGACCTGCGCGGCACCGGATCGTCCGAGGGCATCGCCACCGACGAATACCCGGTCCAGGAACAGGACGACCTCGTCGAGGTGATCGCCTGGCTGGCAGCCCAGCCCTGGTGCACCGGCAGCATCGGCATGTTTGGCACGTCCTACAGCGGTTTCAACTCGATCCAAGTGGCGATGCGCCGGCCGGCGGCGCTGAAGGCGATCGTGCCGATCTACGCGACCGATGACCGCTACACCGACGACGTGCATTACATGGGCGGCGTGCGACGCCTTCTCGATCTTGTCGACTACCCGACCTACATGATCGCGATGAACGCTCTGCCACCCGTACCGGAAATCTTCGGCGACGGCTGGCGCGACGAATGGCGGCGCCGGACCGATCGGACCGAGCCGTGGCTCCTGCGCTGGGAGGCCGAGCCGGCCGACGGGCCCTACTGGCGGCACGGTTCGCTGCGTCCGGATTACTCCGCCATCACCACCCCTACGATGATCATCGCGGGCTGGGCCGACGGCTACCGCAACAACTCGTTCCGCACCTACCGCGAGCTGACCGCGGCCGGCACCCCGGCGCGCCTGCTGATCGGCCCGTGGAGCCATCAGGACGGCGCGAGCGCCTGGCCGGGACCGCATGTCGACGTGTGCCGGGAGATGGCGCACTGGTTCGACCGCTGGCTGCGCGGCGACGAGAACGCCGCGACCGACACCGGCATCGTCTACTTCGCCCGGCACTCCACCCCGCCGGCGCCCGACACGTCGGTCATCAACGGCGCCTGGCGGTTCGAAGATCGATGGCCGTCGGCGCGATTCGCCGGCTCCGAACGCCGGCTCGGCGGCGGCGTGGTCACCCACTACCCCATCGGCGGGACCGGGACGGCGGCATGGAACAGCTGCGCCGGCGCGCTGCCCTGGGGCCAGCCCACCGATCAGCGGTACGACGACGCCGCGTCACTGACCTGGGACTGGCCGGCGGACAGCGTGGAGCTTCTGGGTCACGCCACCCTGCGGCTGGCGCTGACCGTGGATCAGCCGGCCACCGCGGTCTCGGCGAAGCTCACCGACGTCGCGCCGGATGGCACCTCGACGCTGATCACCCGCGCGCTGACCGCGGTTCCGGCCAGCGACGGCCCGGTCGATCTCGAATTCGAAGCCACCTCGTGGACCTTCGCGGCGGGTCACCGGCTGCGCCTTTCGGTCACCGGCATGGACTGGCCGAACACGCTGGCCGCACCGGCGCCGTTCACGATGACCGTCGACGGCGACGCCTCGATCCTGACCCTGCCGGCCGCCGTGGCGCCGCCGGTGCCGGCTACCGGCCTACCTCGCGACGCTGCCGGAGCCCGAGCGCGATCCGGACCACGAGGGCCTCATCTGGCGGGTCGCCGATGACGTGCTGGAGCGCACCACGTCCTGCCAGTCCGGCTACGGCTCCACCTACGACACCCGGTTCGGCACCTGCACCGACTACTACCAGGGACTGGTCACCATCGACCGGCGGAGCTGGCGCCAGACGTCGGCCGCCCACGCCTCGTTCGAGCTGGTCACCCCGTCGGTCCGGGCGCGGTCCGCGGTCGAGGTGCGGCACTCGTTCACCGACGCCGACACCACCGTCGACATCACCCTGCAGGTCTTCGACGGCGATGAGGTGTTCGCCAAGCACACCTGGCGGCAGGTGCACGCCCGATGAAGACGGCTGCTCGCCGCTACCGGGCCCTGCTGTCCGCGCCCGGAGCCGGAAACCTCCTGAGCGCCTCGCTCATCGGCCGCCTGCCGGTGGGCATGGCGATGCTGCTGTTCGTGCTGGTGGTGCACGCCGGCACCGGGTCTTACACGGTGGCGGGGCTGGCCGCCGCGGTGAACGCCGGATCGACATCGTTTGCGGCGCCGCTGCTCGGCCGGCTCTCCGACCGGGGGCATGCCGCCTGGGTGCTGATCGGCACCGGCCTGGCCCAGGGTGCCTCGCTGGTGGCGCTGGTGGTCGGCCTCCGGGCGGGGTTGTCCGACTTGCTGATCATCGGGATCGCCGCGGTCGCCGGTATGGTCAACCCGCCGGTCGGCGCGGTCACCCGGACCGTCCTGCCCCGGATGGCGCCGGACGAGGACAGCCGCAAGACCGCGTTCGCGCTGGACGCCCTGCTGGTCGAGCTGTCGTTCGTGCTGGGGCCGGCGATCGTCGGCGTGATAGCGGCGCTCTCCTCCGGCTATGTAGCGGCGCTGCTGGCCGCCGCGCTCAATGTGGTCGGCTCGATCTGGCTGGCGCTCTGCCCGATCGTGCGCCATGGCTACGTAGCCGAGCCGGCGCCGGACCACGACTCCCGCTGGGCCCGGCTGATCGGCCCGCTGTCCAGCCGCGGCCTGCGCACCGTCCTGCTCGCCTCGATCCTCTGGGCCGGCGCGTTCGGCGTACTGGAAATTGCCATCCCGGCCTTCACCACGGCGCAGGGCCAGCCGCAATTGGGCGGCCTGATGTTCGCGGTCTGGAGCGGCGGGTCGATCGTCGGCGGGGTGTGGTTCGGCGGCCAGGACTTCCGCACCCCGATCAACCGGCTCTACCTGATCCTGATGGCGCTCAACGTGATCGGATTCGGTGCCATCGCGCTGGCCGGCAGCATGTGGACGCTCGCGATCCTGCTGTTCCTGGCGGGTCTGGTGATCTCCCCTACCACAGCGCTGGAGAGCGCGATGGTTACCGCCCTGGCTCCGCGGGGTATGACCACCGAAGCCTTCACCTGGTCCGGGACCGCGATCTACCTGGGCTTCGCGCTCGGCAGCGGGACCGCTTCGGTCACCCTGTCCGGTTCGCTGGGCACGAGCAGCGCATTGTCCGCGGCATCACTGCTGGCCGTGGGTTTGTCATTCATCGGTACGCTGCTCGTGGTCGCCGAACGCCGGTCGCTGCGGGCCGCTGTGCCGGTGTTAGTCAGCTGACTGTGCCATCAGTCAGGGCCGATTTTTCGGGTACGGTGTCGACGTGACGAGACGATCCGCCGAAGTGCGACTGGACGCGCTGCTGCGTACCGCGTGCGACGTGATTCTCGAGCGTGGGCTGCCCAACACCCGCACAGCGGACGTGGCCGCGGCCGCGGGGGTCAGCCAGGCGCTGGTCTTCTACCACTTCGAGAGCAAGGACAAGCTGCTCGCTCGCGCCTTCGCCTACGCCGCCGAGCAGGATCTGGCGCGCCTCGACACGGTGATGCGGTCCGGCGCCAAGCCACTGGACAAACTACGCAAAATCCTCAAGATCTACGCACCCACCGGGACTTCGAAGGCGTGGGCCATGTGGATCGACGGCTGGGCCGAGTCGATGCGGGTCCCGGAGCTGGAGACCGTCTCCCGGCGCCTGGATCTGCGCTGGAAGGAATCCCTGACCGAGGTGATCGCCGCCGGTGTCGCCGACGGCACCTTCACCTGCCCGGATCCGTTCGGCGCGGCGTGGCGCATCATCGCCCTGATCGACGGTCTCGCGGTGCAGGTGACTGTCCATGATCGGGTGATCTCCCGGCGCCAACTCGGGGACTGGGTCCGCACCGCCGCAGCCGGCGAACTCGGGATCGACCCGGGTTCGCTAGCGTAGGGGCCGAGGCTAGATCGTTTCGCCGTTTCGCATTGCTGGGAGTGTTGATGAGTCACGCACACGTCGGTTACGCCGCCATGCTCGAGCAGTTCGGCCCGATGGAGGTGACCGAGTACTCGGCCGCTGCCGAGGCCGCCGGATTCCAGGGCGTGATGGCCGCCGACCACTTCCAGCCGTGGGTGCCGAGGCAGGGCAACGCGCCGTTCGTGTGGAACGTGCTCACCGCGATCGCCGAGCGTACGCGAGACTGACCTGGGCCCGGGCGTGACCTGCCCGTCGTTCCGCTTCCACCCGGCCATGGTGGCGCAGGCGTCGGCTACGCTCGCGGCGATGTACCCGGACCGGCACTGGCTCGGTCTCGGCTCCGGCGAAGCGCTGAACGAGCACATCGTCGGCGGCTACTGGCCGGAGGCGGCCGAGCGCCTGGCCCGGATGTGGGACGCCATCGAAATCATCCAGAAGCTGTTCTCCGGCAAGGACGTCAAGCACAAGAGCGAGTACTTCCAG
Source organism: uncultured Actinomycetota bacterium (assembly GCA_963836775.1). Classification (GTDB taxonomy): domain Bacteria; phylum Actinomycetota; class Actinomycetes; order Mycobacteriales; family Micromonosporaceae; genus DASQPR01. Next base: position 73,777 of record CAWIKR010000002.1, read on the forward strand.
CTGGAGACGTGCCGGTTGTGGACGCTGCCGGCGACGCCGCCGCCGATCTACATCGCCACCGCTGGACCGATCACCGCCCGGCGCGCCGGTGAAGTCGTCGACGGCATCATCACGCCGGGCGCCCCGATCGAGAAGGTGGCCGGCCTGCTCGCCCGATTCGACCAGGGCGCGAAGAAGGCCGGCAAGGAGCCGGGCTCGCAGCCGAAGATCCTGCAGCTGCACTTGTCGTGGGCGCCGACCGACGAGGAAGCGCTGGCCAACGCGGTCACCGAGTGGCCCACCGGCGGCATGAAGTTCCCGAAGGCAGACATCCGCTCCCCCTTTGACTTCGAGCAGATAGCCAAGCTGGTGCGGCCCGAGGACTTCCAGGGCCGGATGCTGATCTCGTCCGACCCGGACGCGCACCGCGCCGAGATCCAGAAGTTCTTCGACGCCGGCATCGATCGGGTCTACCTGCACAACGTCGGCCGCAACCAGGCCGAGTGGATCGACGTATTCGGTCGCGAAGTGCTGCCCAAGCTGACACGGTGACGCGGTGCGCACCGACCGACTGTGGCTCCGCGAATTCACCACCGGCGACCTCGATCTGCTGGTCGCGCTGAACAGCGATCCCGAAGTCATGTGGTTCCTGACCAAGGGCGTGCCCTACACCGTCGAGGAGAACCGCGCGTTCCTCGAGACGGTGATCGCCGAATACCCGCGCCACCCCGGATACGGCGTGTTCGCCGCGTTCCGCCGGGACACCGATGAGTTCATCGGCTGGTTCGCCGCGCACCCGACCCACGACCAGCCGGTGGGCTCTCCCGAGATCGGGTACCGGCTGATGCGTACCGCCTGGGGATTTGGATTTGCCACCGAAGGATCGCGGGCGCTGATCGAGCGCGCCTTCGCGGACCTGGGCGCCACCCGCGTCTGGGCCGAGACGATGGCGGTGAACGCACGATCCCGGTCGGTCATGGCCAAGCTCGGGATGCGCCACGTCGACACCTGGTACGGCGATTGGGACGACCCGGTGCCAGGCTCCGAACAGGGTGAGGTGGTCTACGAGATCACCCGGGAGCAGTGGCTCGGATCGCAGCCCCGCACCCTGCGGTCCTAGCATTAATTGTGGCCGGTCGGGCGGAGCCTGGAACAGTCAAGATCGCGGAGCTTGTCGCGACCTTGTCGTGCGCCGCGGACCTCGGCCTCGGCCAGCCGATGGAGCACTGCATGCGGCAGACCACCATCGCCCTGCGCCTGGCCGACGCGTTCGACCTCGGCGATGAGGACCGGGAGGCAACCTACTACCTCGGCCTGCTGATGAACTCCTATTGCCACGCCGACGCGGCCGAACAGACGCGCTGGTTCGGCGACGACATCACGTTCAAGGACGACGGCTTCGCGGTCCTCGACATGAACACCGCGCAGATGCTGGCATTTCTGCTGCGTAAGGTCGGTTCCCACGGCCCCCCGATGGAGCGGGCCCGGCGGCTGGCCGCGTTCCCGCTGGCCGGCCAGCGTCTGGTCGCCACCTTCCTGGAGACCCACACCACGCTGGCCGCCCAATTCTCGACTCAGATCGGCCTCGCACCCGAGGTCACGCGTGCGCTCGGCCAGGGCTATGAGCAGTGGGACGGCCGCGGCTATCCCCGGCATCTGCGCGGGACCGACATCGCCGTCGCCGCCCGGCTGGTGCCGCTGGCCAGCGCGGTCGAGGTGTTCAACCGGCGGCGTGGCATTGAAGCGGCGCGGTCGATGGTGCGGCGCAACCGCGGCCGCCAATTTGACCCGATGGTCGCCGACGCGTTCTGCGATCTGGCTCCCCAACTACTCAGAGACCTTGACCAAGCGTCCGGATGGGATGCCGTCCTCGCCGCCCAGCCGGGACTGTCCCATGCCGTGTCCGGACCGCAACTGGACCAGGTGCTCGAGGCAATGGCGGACCTGGTCGACCTGAAGTCGCCGTTCCTCGCCGGGCACTCCCGTGGCGTCGCCACCCTCGCCGCCGAAGCGGCACGTGTGGCGGGCTGCGGTGCCGACGATGTCACCGCCCTACACCGCGCCGGCTACCTGCACGATCTCGGCCGGATGGGGGTGTCGAACTCGGTCTGGGACAAGCCCGGACCGCTCACCGAGGCAGAACGGGAGCGGGTCCGCCTGCACCCATACCTCACCGACCGGATGCTCGCGCGCATCCCGGCGCTCGATCGAAGCCGGCGCATCGCCGCACGGCATCACGAACGGCAGGACGGCTCCGGTTATCCGCGCGGGCTGGACCGATCCACACTGTCCTTCCTGGATCAGGTGCTCGCCGCCGCGGACATGTTCCACGCGATGACCGAGCCGCGACCGCACCGGCCGGCGCTGCCACCGGCGGCCGCCGAGCGCGAGCTCCGTGCCGAGGTGAGCGCCGGCCGCCTGGACGGCGACGCGACCCACGCCGTTCTCCGGGCGGCCGGCCGGCGCGCCCCCACCCGCCGTTCCTACCCGGGTGGGCTGACCGCCCGCGAGGCGGAGGTGCTGGTGCTCCTGGCCCGCGGCCGCTCGAACAAGGAGATCGCCCGGCACCTGGTGGTCTCGCCGAAGACCATCTCGAACCACGTGGAGCACATCTACGCCAAGATCGACGTCTCCAGCCGGGCGGCCGCCACGCTGTTCGCCACCCGGGCCGGGCTGATCGGCGGCTACCAGGCCACAGATGGGGCGAATACCTCATGATCCAACGCACCCGGAGCTTCTAGCGTTCTTGGTGTCGGCTCGATCCGGCGCCTGCACCGCGAGAGCGCGGCCGGCGCCGGCACGGAGGGCGGAGGGAAAACGACGATGGGCGTGTACGCGAACCGGGTTCTGCCCCGGATCATGAACATGGCATGCGACGACAAGAACATGGAACCGTATCGGGCACGGACCTGTGCCGGGCTCAAGGGTGACGTGGTGGAGATCGGCTTCGGCAGCGGGCTGAACGTGCAGTTCTACCCGGCCGACGTCACCAAGGTCGCCGCGGTCGAGCCATCCGAACGCGCCTGGAGACTCGCCGACAAGCGGCTGCGCAACGCATCGGTGCCGGTGCACTGGAGCGCGCTGGACGGGCAGTCGCTGCCGTTCCCCGACGAGAGCTACGACGCCGCGCTGTCGACCATGACGCTGTGCACCATCCCGGACCTCGACGCGGCGTTGGCCGAGGTGCGGCGAGTGCTCAAGCCCGGCGGTGCGCTGCACTTCATGGAGCACGGGATCGCTCCGGACGAGAAGGTGCGCCGGTGGCAATATCGCCTCGATCCGCTGGAGAAGCGGATCCTTGGTGGATGTCACCTGACCCGGCCGATCGACACGATGCTGCGGAACGCCGGATTCATCATCACCGAGTTGGACCGGTTCTATGGCAAGGGTGCGCCGAAGTTCGGCGCTGCGATGTATCTGGGCGTGGCCCGGATCTGATTGCAGAGCCGGGGCGCCCCATGTGGCTGACCAGGCTCTCAGGCCGGTGAATCTATCGTGGTCGGATGGGCTTCTATGAGAGCCGGATCCTGCCCCGGATCTTCGACAAGACCTGCGGCAGCCGCGCGCTCGACGACCTGCGCCGACGCACCTGCGCCGGGCTGTCCGGCGAAGTCGTGGAGATCGGGTTCGGCTCCGGCCTGAACGTCCCGTTCTATCCCGGCGCCGTGACCGGCGTGGCGGCGGTCGACCCCAGCGGTCTCGGCTGGCAGCTTGCCGCGCGCCGGGTCGCCGGCTCACCGATCCCGATCGAACGGTCCGGAATGGACGGTCAGGCGCTGCCGTTTCCGGACGCGAGCGCTGACGCGGTCCTGTCGACGCTCACTATGTGCTCGATCCCCGACCTTCCGGCGGCGCTCGCCGAGATCCGCCGTGTGCTCAAGCCCGGCGGCACGCTGCACTTCCTGGAGCACGGTCAAGCTCCCGATCCGGAGGTGCTGCGCTGGCAGCGACGGCTGGAGCCGATGCAGAAACGATTCTTCGGCGGCTGTCATCTGACCCGCCGGATCGACACGTTGGTCCGCAAGGCTGGGTTCGAGGTGAGGTCGCTGGACACCTTCTACGCCGGCCGGCCGAAGTCCATGGGTGCCGCCTACCTGGGCGTCGCCGCGATCTCGCGCTAGCCGGATGGGGATATGGCGTCCGGTTCCCGGAGGTCGGCCCGGATCTGCAGGGCTTCCCTGATTGCGTAGTAGACCAGCACATATCCGGCAGCGGGATCCGCCCACCACCAACCGAACGCGGCGTTGACCACCAGGCCGACCAGCACCGCGGTGGCGAGCAGACCGTCGATGAGCGTCACCCGACCCTCAGTGCGCAAAACCGGGTTGCGCAGCGCCTCGCCGGTGACCGACTTGCCCGCGGCCAGCGCGAACATCACCAGAGCGGTCACCGCCGTCCAGCCGATCCCGAGCCGGCTGTGGTGCGGACGGAATCCCGACGCGAGCACGACCGTGGACTGGATCACCATGTAGATCGCGAGTCCCAGGAACGCCGCCGCGATCAGGCCGAGCGCACGTCGCCGGCGTGCTCCGCCGGTGCCCGACAGCTCCCAGATCACAACGATCGACGCGCCGATCTCGATCAGTGAATCGAGCCCGAAGCCCGCTAGAGCAACTGACCGAGCCTGGATCGCGGCGACGGCCAGAACCGCGATGCCCACGACATTCCACCCGAGAGTGGCGTATTCGAGCGCGAAACCACGCCGCAGCAACGGATCCATTGCTAGAGCCTGATCGACGCGGGTAGTCGAGGGCAACTGAGATCCCGTCCGAGCGCGCCGATCGAGGTAGCTGATCTTGGTTGTAACGAAACGGCTGTCTTGTGACCGATTTGTCCAGCCGTTTCGTTACCACCAAGATCGAGGCTCACCTCGACTGTCGGAGAAGCCGGTTTCGGGCGAGATCAAGCCGATCCGCCCGATCGAAATGACGATCAAGAACCGGCACGTGGACACAGCATGACAAGGTACTTCGGTGGACATCTTCGACCGGCTCTATCGGGAGTCCCGCGACCGGATCATCAGCGGAACCAACCGGTTCGAGCCACCCATGACCAGCGGGAGCAATCGCTGGGGTGCCGCGGTCACACTCCGTCCATCACCGGACGTCCGGCAGATCCTTGCGGCCGCCACCGACAACGCGTTGGGGTTGATCAGTGGCAACCACTGGCCGACCGGCCATGACGTGTCGGTGCATCTGACCGTCCGCGCCCTCGATCCCTACCGGGATACACCCGACCCGGAGGCACTACGCCGTTACCGTTGCGCACTTCGGACAGCGGCCCGGCACGCCAAGCCGGCGACCTTCTCCGCCACCGGTCTCACCCTCGCCGGCGGCAGTGTCATGTGCCGCATCGAACCGCACGACACCGCGGCCGACGACTTCGCCGCCCGCCTGGCCGCCGAACTCGGTGACGACGCCGCGTTCGAGGCCGACTACGACCGGGACATGTGGTACGCGAACCTGGTCCACTTCGCCGAACCGGTCCGCAACGGCGCCGCGCTCGCGGACTGGGTGGCCGAGCACCGCCACCTGAACCTCGGCACCTGGACCTCGGTCGACGTACACCTGACGCAATGGCGGTTCAACGGCCGCCAAGCGGTGCCGGAGCACCTGGAGACGGCGCGACTCGGCAGCGCCGGCTGACCGACGCGGATCAGCCGAGCGCGTCCACCTGCGCCAGCAGCGAAGCCGCCACGGTCTCGAAGGGCGCCAGGTCCCGCGCTGCCCGGGACATCACCACCGCACCCTCGCTCGCGGCCAGCAGCAGCGCCGCCAGCGAGTCGGCCTGCTCCGGTGCGAGCCCGGCCCGACCCAGCGCCGCCGCCAGCGCGCGCCGCCAGGTCCGGAACGCGGTTGCCGCCCGGTCCCGCAAGGCTTCGGTATCAGCGGCGACGGTGACGGCCACGAGCGCGCAACCGACCTGGAAATCGGTCGCGATCAGCAGCGCCCGCCAGGCACCGAGAAACGATTCGGCGACCTGGCTCGGCGTGGTGTCCGGCGGAAGGTCCAGCAGTGCGACCGCGTGTCGCTCGGTGGCATCGAGCGCCGCGATCACCAGCTCGTCCTTGCCGCCCGGGAAATGGTGGTAGATCGAACCACGCGGAGCGCCGGTCGCGGCCAGCACGGTCGAGAACGAGGTCGCCTGCAGACCGCGCTCGGCGAGCAGCCGCGCTGCCCCGGCGATCATGCGGCTCCGCGCGTCGCTGGCCACCAAACCTCCCGAACCACTATGACGATCAACATAGTCTAGCTAATATGATGACCGTCATAATTCGAGCCAACCGAGGAGAACGACCATGCCGATGATCGATGTGTACGCAGAAGCCGGCACCTTCGCCGACCCGCACCGGCTGGCGACCGATCTCGCCACCGCCGTGATGACCATCGAAGCGGTCCCTGACATCCCGATGTTTCGGAAGAACACCGCCGCCTTCGTCCACGATCTGCCGACCGGTGCCATCTCCAACGTCGACGGCGACTCGAATTACGTTCGGGTTCAGGTGCTCACGAATGCCGCTGCATTGGACCGGGACAAGCAGCTCAAGGTGGTCGAGCAGCTCACCGGAATCGTCGTCGAAGCGGCCGGCGACCCGACCCTCGCGGACCGGACCTGGGTGTTGCTGACCGAAGCCGTACCGGGCGGGTGGGGTCTGGCCGGCCACGCGAACACCAACGATGAGCTGGTCGCCGCCGCTCGATCGGAAATCGCCGCGCTACGCGCGCAGGGCTGACCGGCGAGGTCAAGATCCAAAAACGGACAGCAGGTCGGTCAGCTTGGTCCGGGACATCTCGGTGGCCGCCTGCCGCGGCGGCACCCCGGTGGCCAGTGCCCGATCCATCATCTCGTCGACCAGCCCGCGCAGCGTCACCGAGATCTTCCCGAACGCCGACGACGCGTCGGCCGCGATGTCGTCGAACATCGTCCACCACCACCAGGCATTGGTCGCGACGTTGGCGACGAAGTCCGGGACCACGGTGACGCCGCGGGCATAGAGGGCCGCTTCGGCTTCCGGTGTGGTCGGCACGTTCGCCGCCTCCACCACCAGGGAGGCTTGCACGTCCGAGGCGTTCTCGGCGGTGATGACATACGACATCGCGGCCGGAACCAGAATGTCGGCCGGCACCGACAACCAGGACGAGACCGGCAACTCGACGTCGCAGTCGCGCAACTGCGAGCGGTCCATGCAGCCGAACGCATCGCGGGTCAGTAGCAGGCGCTCGACGTCCAGACCGTCCGGACAGGCCACGACACCCTGCGCATCACAGATGCCCACGACGCGTACCCCTGCTCGGGCCAGATAGCGCGCGGTCGCACCGCCCATCGAACCGAAACCCTGCACGAACGCGGTGGGTGATTGCAGGCCGAGCCGGGCCGCGGCGGCCAGCGCCGTCTCGGCCACCCCGTAGCCCCCGGCCAGATCGCCGAGGCCGACCCCGTCGACCTCGACCGCGAACGCGGCCTTGATCCGCGCGAAGCCGGCCTCCGGATCGGGCAGCAGCGCGAGCGCGGCTTCGATCGTGGAGCGCAGCCCGACCTCGGCGGCGACCTCGTCCAGCACGTCCTGGCGGACGCCGAAGTCTTCGCCGGTGGACCAGTACTGCTCGATCAGCGGCTTCATCGCGGCGACATAGCGCTTCATCACGCCGCGCGCATCCGGGTCATAGGGCGAGCAGTCGATGCCACCCTTGCCGCCGCCGAACGGCACGTAGTTGTCGCCCGGCGAATACACCACGGCTTCCTTGAGCGTCATGCCCCGGGCCAGGTCACGCACCTCGGACAGGGTGCAGCCAGCACGCATCCGCAACCCGCCGCTCGCGGCGCCGCGCACCAGCCGGTCGATCACCAGGAAGCCATGCTTTCCGGTGACCTCGTCGGTCCAGGTCACTTCCATGAAGCTCATATCGAGTTTCCTTCGGAGGGGGTTTCGGGCACGACGATGACTGTCGGACCGGGGTGGGACAGGGCCTCACGCAGCGCGGACGCGAGCGCTTCCGGGGTTTCGACGGCGATGCCACGGCCACCCATCGCGACCGCGAGCGCGGCGAAGTCCGGAGCCGGCAGGTCGACCGCGATCGGCGCGATGCCGGCGTCGGTCATCTCGTTGCGGATCTCGCCATAGCCGCCGTTGCAGAACACCACGACCGGCAGGCAGATCCGCTCGGCCGCCGCGGTGGCCAGCTCCTGAATCGAGAACATCAGGCCGCCATCGCCGGACAGGACCACCACGGCTGCCTGCGGGTCCGCGATGGCAGCGCCGATTCCGGCCGGTACGCCGAATCCGAGCGTCCCGTATCCGGTGGGGAACAGGAATCCGGCCGGCCGATGCACGGCAAGGTTGCCCAGGGCCCCGTAGTAGCAGCCCATCGCGTTGTCGGCGGCGACGATCGCGTCCCGTGGCAATACCGACGAGATCGCGTCGAGCCATGGCGTCCAGCGCGCGCCTTCGGCCGCGGCAGCATCCCGGATTGGCCCGGACTCGACCGCCGACCGGGGCCGCGGCTCGATCGCGGAGATGAGCGCGCGCGACCGCCAGACCCGCGTCCGCGACGATCGGGATCTCCGGAACCGCGTTGATGACCAGCTGCGCCGGGTCGATGTCGATCCGGATCAGCCGGGCGCTCCACCGCGGTGAACCGAACCAGAAGTCGGTCGGGGCCAGCTCGGTGCCGATCGCGACGATGACATCGCGGCCGTCCACGAATGCCACCACCGGTTCCAGGTGCAGCGCCGACGTGACGGCGAGCGGGTGGTCCTCGGGCACGATGCCCTTGCCGTTGGTGGTGCTGAGCACCGGTGCGTTGAGCGCCTCGGCGAGCGCAATGACATCGGCGGCGGCGTGCCGCGCTCCCCCGCCGACGATCAGCGCCGGCGTGACGGCAGTCGCGAGCGCCGCGGCGGCCTCGGCGATCAGCGCCGGATCGGGACCGGTCGGCCGGACCGACAGCGGTGCGACCGGCACCGCCGTACCCGGCGACGTCAGCAGGTCGAACGGGATCTCCAGGTGCACCGGGCGCGGCCGGCCGGACCGGAACGACGCGAACGCCTGCGCGATCGCGACCGGGATCTCGGCGTGCGAACTGACCCGGTGCGAGTAGGCGGCGACCGCGTCCAGGGCCGCCGACTGGTTCTTGGTCTCGTGCAGCAGCCCGGTGCCGTGCGCCGGGTGGTCGACCGGCATACCCGGGGAGATGACCAGCATCGGCACCGAGTCCGAATACGCCTGCCCGACCGCGGCCGCGATGTTCAGCACGGCCGGACCGGTGGTCACGACAGCCACGCCGGGCCGGCCTGACACCCGTGCATAAGCATCGGCGGCGTACCCGGCTCCCTGCTCGTGCCGCGGCGTCACGTGCCGGATGCCGGACCCGGTCAGCGCGCGATAGATCTCCAGGTTGTGGGTGCCCGGGATGCCGAAGACCGTGTCGACACCGTGCGCGACAAGCGCATCGACGACCAGCGCGCCACCGTTGTTCATGACGCGACCACGGTTCGTCCGGCTGAGTCCGCCGGCCCGACCGAAGCAAGCGCGAGATGGGCGTCCAACGCGAGGTGAGCGTCCAGCGCGACCGCGCGGCCGGTGCCGACCAGCACCGGGTTGACGTCGAACTCGGCAATCTCCGGGTGCGCCGCGGCGATCCGGGACACCGCCACGATCACGTCGGCGAGTGCGGACCGGGACACCGCCGGGCCGCCGCGGAAACCGTCCAGCAGCCGCACGCCGCGCAGCCGGTCCAGCATCGCCAGGGCACGGTCGCGGGTGACCGGCGCCAGATCGACGGCGCTGTCGTCGAGCACTTCGGTCAGCACCCCGCCGAAGCCGGCCAGCACCACCGGGCCGAACCGAGGGTCGCGTCGAGCGCCGACGATCATCTCGATCGTGTCCTGCGCCGGCACCATCTCCTCGACCGAGAAGGCCTTCGGATCCAGCCGCGCCACCATGTCGGCGCACGCGTGGGCCAGCGCGTCCGGGGTCTCCAGTCCGAGCGCGACGCCGCCGACGTCGGACTTGTGCGCCAGCCCCATCGCCTTGAGCACCAACGGAAATCCGAGCTCGGCGCCGGCCTTGCGGACCTCATCCAGGGTGCCCGCGGCGAGCGCCGGGGCACACTCGACGCCGGCCTCCGCGAGCAGCGCGCGGCCGGCCCAATAGGGGTCGGCGTCGGCGGCCACCGGCGGCTCCGGATCGACGCGCGGTGCGGGATCGGCCGGTGCCGGCGACGCCAGCGCGCTGATCGCATCCTCGACCGCAAACCACACGGGTACGCCTCCGGCGCTCAGCCGCTCGCCGGTGACCGAATCGGCGGCCATCGAGTGCACCACCACCGGCACGGTGCGGGCGACCTCGGCCAGCTCGTCGGCGACGCTGCCCTCGCGCTCGACATAGTCGCCGCCGAGATCCGCCGCGTAGCCACCGAAGTAGCCGGTCACCAGGACCGCGTCGACGTCGCCGGAGTCGGCCAGCACTCGTGGCACCGCCGCGTAGGTGCTCAGGTCCCGCTCGCCGCCACCGGCCAGATCCACCGGATTCGTCGCCGATGCGGTCGGCGGCAGCATGGCACCGATCGCCGACTGCGTCTGTGGGCGGAGCGCCGGCACCAACAGCCCGTGCCGCGCCGCCAGATCGGCCGCGATCACGCCGTGACCGCCGCCGTCGGCGACGATCCCGACCCGGGTCCCGGCCGGCCACCACTGCCGGCCGGGCGCCATCGCGGCACTGACCCGGGTCATCTCAAGAAGCTTCGTGGGCGAGTCCACCAGAATCACCCCGGCGGCCCGGCATGCCGCCTCCAGGATCCGGCTGTCCGAGGCCAGCGCGCCGGTGTGCGACGCGGCAGCGCGCGCCCCGGCCGCACTCCGGCCGGCAGTCAGCAGCACCACCGGCGTACCGCCGCGGACCAGCTCGGCAGCGGTGTCGACGAATGCCCGGCCGTCGCCGACATCCTCCAGATAGAGCGCCACCGCCCGGGCGCCCTCGGCGACCTCCGGCAGCAGGTCGACGGCGGACAGGTCGATGGCATCGCCGAGAGAGGCGAAGCGAGCGAAGCCCAGCCCGGTACGCCGCGCAATCATGCCCAGCTCGATGGCGAGGTTTCCGCTCTGCGAGAGCAGCCCGATCGAGCCCGCCGGCAGGTCGCCCCAGAGCAGCTGCAGCTCGTCCGGTGCCGAAGCGACGCCCATGCAGTTCGGCCCGAGCAGCCGGGCGCCGGATTCGCGTACCAGCAAACGCGCCTGCTCGGCGTCGGCGGCCGCGACGCCGGCGGTCACGCCGACCACCGCGGACGCCCCGGCTTCCAGCGCGGACGTGACCGCGGCCAGGAACCCGGCGGCCGGCACGCTGATCACCGCGAGGTCCACCGGAGTGTCCAGGGCCGGCACGAAACCGACCCCGTCGATCGCACCACCGGACCGGTTGACCAGGGTCACCGTCCGTCGATGGCGGCCGCGCAGTGCGCCCGCGGCCAGCCAGTAGCCCCACTTGGACTTGTTCTCGGAGGCGCCGATGACCGCCACCGAGGCCGGGTCGAACAGGGATGTCACCTCAGCGACCTGGAGATGATCAGGCGCTGGATGTCCGAGGTGCCCTCCTCGATCTCCTCCAGCTTGGCGTCGCGCATCCACTTCTCCGCCAGGAACTCCCGGGAGTAGCCGTTGCCGCCGAGTGTCTGGACCGCGGCCCAGCTGCAGAACATCGCGGTCTCGGACGCATGCAGTTTGGCCATCGCCGACTCGGCGGTGCAGTCCATCCCGGCGTCCAGCCGCTTCGCGGCACGCCAGGTGAGCAGTCGGCTGGCCTCGATCCGGGACGCCATGTCGGCGAGCCGGAACGCGACCGCCTGGTGCTCGATGATCGGCTTGCCGAACTGGGTGCGCTCGCGGGCGTAGGACGTGGCGAGTTCGAAGCAGGCGCGGGCCAGGCCGGTGGCGGATGCGGCGAGGGTGGTCCGGGAGATGTCGAAAGTCCGCATCAGCCCGTAGAAGCCCTGGCCCTCGGAGCCGAGCCGCTGGTCGTCCGGCACGAACACGTCGTCGAGGAACAGCTCGGTGTTGAGGATCGCCCGCTGCCCCATCTTGCGCATCGGCTGGCCGAAGGTCAGGCCATCGCTCTTGTAGACCAGGAACGCGGTCACGCCCTTGCTTCGCGATCCCGGGTCGACAGTCGCAAAGACCACGTAGAAGTCGGCGACACCGCCGTTGGAGATCCAGGTCTTCTGACCGTTGAGCCGGTAGCCGCCGTCCACCTTGGTGGCCCTGGTGGTGACCGCGGCCGAGTCCGAGCCGACGCCCGGCTCGGTCACCGCGAGCGCGGTCATCGGCGGGTCGTCCGAGGTCAACGGGCGCAGCCAGCGCTCCTTCTGCGCCTCGGTGCCGAGCTCAAGCACCGGGTCAGCGAAGAAGCCGCCGGAGGTCAGCAGGTTGGCGATGCCGGCGTCGGCCGCGCTCAGCTCCTCCTGGGCCAGGCACTGGGTGAAGACGTCGGTGAAGCCCCCGCCGCCGTATTCGGCCGGGATCATGAAGGCCGCGATGCCGGCCTTGGCGCTGGCGCGCCACAGCTCCCACGGCGTCTCGATGTCGGCTTCGTCGACGGCGCGCGCCGCCGGACGGATCTGCTCGGCGCCGAAGGTCCGGCACAGCTCGATGATCGATCGCTGCTCGTCGCTGAGGGGAACGAGTTCGGTGGGCAGCTGCACGGTTCCGGTCCTCGCACTCTGCTGACTGATGACTCAGTCAGTGAACCGGACGCGGGAGGTGGTGTCAACGCCTTCGCTTTGCTTGCTTTGCTTACCAATACGCATCGGTGCGCCGAGGGCTGTCTCGATCGACGATTACTGGGATATCGCTCCTACGGCGGCGGTCGTAGCAGCGATATCCCCATAATCGCGAGCGCGCTGGGCGGCTCCGTCGGTATGCGGCTGCCGTTCGAGGCGAGTGGTCGCTGCCGCTCTCGCCCTGCCCCAGTTCAGTCCATGATCAAGTGCGCGACTCAGTGCAAGATCCGGTGCAGTGGAGGTCGCTATAGCGGCCTCAATGCTCAAGATCGTGCACTTGATCATGGTGAGGGAAGGGGGTGTAGCCCCGTGCCGTCGCGCGCGTCCGGCCCGCAGCATGATCCGTCAACGCCGCGAATTGGCGTCGAACCCGATGCGAACTCGAGGCAATTCGCGGCACATGACCCGGCCGTGTCGGCGCGGACCGAACCGGTGCCGAACGTGCCGACGCGCCTGCCTGCACTCGGATAAGCCTCAATCTGACGCCGCCCGGCGCATTCGTGACATCAGTTCGTTGCGGTCTTGACGCCAACTTGACGCCACTGCCATAGTGGCGCCATGGGAAATGACGTCACGCTGACATCAGTCGGCTGCCAACGACGACATCATCACGCCGTCTGCGGTGCTGAGCCCGGCCGATACCCCGCTGAGCCCGCCGAGGCGCCGTCGGCACCGCTGAGTGCCGATGGGTCGGCCCCACGCCGATGGGTCGCTGAGCCCGGCCGATCCGGCGCCGGGTGTGGTCGCCGACGAACCCCAGGCTCCGGCCCGGCGGTCCCGCTGGGGTCTGCTCCGCCAGCACGACTTCCGGCAACTCTTCCTGGCCGACGCCGGCAGCCAGTTCGGCTTGCAGATCGGGATGCTGGCGCTGCCTCTGGTCGCCGCCGTGACGCTGCACGCGAGCCCGTTCGAGATGGGCCTGGTCGCGGCCGGTGACACGGTGCCGTTCGTGATCGCGACGCTCCCGGCTGGGGTGATCGTCGACCGGGTCCGGCGCCGCCCGGTGATGATCGCCTGTGACCTGGGGCGGATGGCGACGCTGGCGGTGATCCCGATCGCCTGGCTGCTCGGCGTGCTCGCGATCTGGCAGGTCATCCTGGTGGCGTTCATGATCGGCATGTTCAGCGCCGTGTTCGACGTCGCCTATCAGAGCCTCCTGCCGAGCATCGTCGGCAAGGACGAGGTGATCGAGGGCAACTCCAAGCTGACCGGCCTCAGCGCGGTCAGCCAGATCGCCGGTCCGGCCGCCTCCGGCTGGATCATCCGAGCGCTCACGCCGCCGTTCGCCGTCGCCGTCAACGTCGTGACCTACCTGAGTTCGGCGGCGTTCCTGCGCCGGATCCGGACTCCCGAGGCGGCGCCGGAGCGGCATCCGGACCGGCACATGGGCCGGGAGATCCTGGAAGGCCTGCGATACGTCGCCAAGCAGCCGGTGCTCCGCGCGATCGGGCTGGAAGCCTCGTGCATGAACTTCTTCAACGCGATCTTCAACGCCATGATCCTCTACTTCATGGCCCGCAACCTGCACCTGTCCGCCGGGACCATCGGCTTCATTCTGTCGGTGGCGTCGCTCGGTGGCTTGGCCGGCGCGCTGCTGGCCTCGAAGGTCGGCACCTGGATCGGCACCGCACGGGTGATGTGGCTGCTGCCGCTGGTGACCTCGCCGCTCTGGCTGGTCGTCCCGCTGATGCGGCGCGGGCCGGCGCTGTGGTGGGTGGCCGGCGCGTTCACTGTGATCATCTTCGGCGGCGTCATCTTCAACGTGACGTCGGTCAGTTTCCGGCAACGGCTCGCGCCACCGCACCTGCTGGGCCGGGTCAACGCCACGATGCGGTTCCTGATCCTGAGCCTGATGCCGCTCGGCGCACTGATCGGCGGAGCGCTCGGCAGCACCATCGGCGTACGCAATGCGCTGTGGGTGGGCTGCATCGGCGGTGCCTTGTCGTGGCTGCCCGCGATGTTCTCGCCGCTGCGCACCATGCGGAACATGCCCGAGCCGGAGCCGGCCTGATCAGCGCCAGGTCGGCACCAGGCCACCGTCGATCGTGATGTCCGCTCCGTTGATGTTGGTCGCCTGGGCGCTAGCTAGGAAGAGCACCGCCGCGGCCACCTCGGCCGGTTGCGTGAACCGCCCGGTTGGCGCGCTGGCCGCGGCCGCCGCAGCGACGTCCTCGGCGGTCTTCCCGGTGGCCGCGGAGACTGACGCCGCGACGCCGGAGGCACCCAGCCAGAGGTCGGTGGCGACTGGGCCCGGGCTGACCGTGTTGACCCGGATCCCACGTGGCCCGAACTCGGTCGCCAGGGACTTGCAGAAGTTCGACAGCCCGGCCTTCGCCGCGCTGTAGTCGACCACTTGGGGATCGGCGAGCGCGGCGTTGACAGATGAGATGGTGACGATCGAACCGTCTCCAGCGGCCAGCATCGGCGGCAGCACGGCCCGGCTCGCCCGGATGGCGGCCAGCAGGTTCAGGTTAAGGGTCGACTGCCACTGTTCCTCCGTCACGCCGAGGAATCCGGCGGTCCGGACCGGCGCCGAGCCGACGTTGTTGACCAGGATGTCGACCCGGGTGCCGGCCACCGCGACCAGATGTCCCGGGCCGTCCGCCGTGGACAGATCGATCGCGACCGGTTCCACGTTGTCCAGGGCGGCGAGTTCCGGCGTGACCGAGCGAGACCCGGCCACCACCCGTACGCCCTCCGCCGCCAACGCCGTGGTCACCGCCAGGCCGATGCCTTTGCCTGCGCCGGTGACCACCGCGACCTTGCCCGCCAAGCCGTAGTCCATGAGGCCAGACAGTAGGCGGATCAGCCGACCTTCGGGCCTGGCTTGCGAAAATCCAGCGCGCCTTGGTGCCAGAAGATCAGATCCGGTGACTCGGCCTGCGAGTGCCGCAGGTATCCGATCCACCCGTCGGCGGTCGACTGCGCGGCCAGCCATTCGATCAGCTGGCCCGCATAGGAGATCTCGTCCTCATGCACACAGCTGCGGACCGTGGCCTGCCACCGCCCGTCGTGCCAGACCAGCGCGGTGACGTCGACACCCTCGAAGGCGTGGCTCGCGACCGTGCCGTTGAAGAACGGGAACGGCTTGTCAATGAACCAGCCGTCGTCCCGGAAGGCGGCGAACTCGGCCGGTGGGTGTTGGCCCACCGCCAGATGCCAGCGAATCTCAGCCATCACCTCGGGCGGGAGGTCCGACCGGAGCGCCAGCGTCAGGAACAGGTCGTAGAAGTCGCTCACTCACGAAGCCTATGGGAGGCGGTCGGCGCCGGGTAGCGGAGTGACGATTGGGGAATGCCGGCCTGGGCGGTCACCGGCGGCGCCGTCGGCTCAGTTGACCCGCCCGAGCCTGGCCTTGGCGTAACGGTCAAACCCGTCGTCGCCCATCCGCAGGAACATGAAACCGAGCGCTATCGCGAGAAGCCCACCGACGATCGCGACGATCAGTGCACGAATTGCCAACGGCGCGGCGGCTTCGGACCGCGACCGCTCGTCCGGATAGAACAGAAGCGTCATCCGATTGCCCCGGCGGACGTCCGGCTTGCAGTAGATCCACTGCGATTCGGGAGCGTCATGAAACGTGAAGTCGACCTGGCAGGCACCGGACTCGGTGTCGGCCACCGTTGACTCAATGCGCACGCTGCCGGCCGGTGTCCGGACGTGATCCGAGATCACGTTCGTCGCACCGATTCCGGCCAGGACCGCGCCGCCGAAGAACATCAGGACGCAGAACCACCGCATGACCGGCGTCGCGAATCGCACCACCAGGCCCAGCAGAAACCACACCGGCAGATTGTGCCGTGGCCACGCAATCACGTGTGCCCGCGAGACTCGGCTGTGGGGAATTCTGAGGACCGGATCCGGTACTCAGAATTCCCCAATCACCCGGCCGCCATTACCGATTCCAGTACCGGGTCGACAGCAGCCCGACGCCGGTCAGGATGGCGCCGAAGAGGCCCAGCAGCAGGTAGTAGACCCGATGGCTGTCGATCGTCTGCTGCGACTCCACCTGCCGCGGGTCGTTGCGGTCGACCAGCACCGAGACCCGGTCGCCGGGTCTGGCGACACCGAGCCCGGTCACCGTCGCGCGCCCGGTCGGCCCGGCCACGTCGACCACGAACGTCGGCTCGTCCTGGTGGCCGCCCTTAACCCTTACGAGGTGGTGCGCAACGCTGATCACGATCGCATCTTCTCGGACACTTCGACGCTCGAACGCGCGGTCGCGCTCGACGAAGACGGCGAGTCCACCAAGCAGCGCCAGACCCACGAGCAGGACCGCGATGCCCCAGCGGCCCACGAAGACCCACGGACGGGTCTCGACTGTTGTCATGATGATCAGAACCGTAGACGGTGGCGGCAACCCTCAGGCGGCAACCCTCAGGCGCCGGCAACCACGCCGGCGACGACTGCGGCCCCAGTCCGGGTCAGGCGCCGGTGAAGCCCCGCAACGTGGACACCACCAGACCGCCCAGCGTCGGCAGGTGATAGCCCCCCTCGTGCACCGCCACGATCGGGACGCCGACATCGCGGATCAGCGCGCCGGTGGCTCGGTAGCCGTCGAAGGTGACCTTCAGCGGCGACTCCGGATCGTCGGCCGCGGCGTCGACACCGAGGGAGACCACGATCGCCTGAGCCCCGAACGAGACCGCGGCGGCGCACATCGATCCGACGCCGGCCAGCCAGCCGTCGTCACCGGTCTGGGGCGCCAGCGGGATGTTGAGGTTGGTCCCGGCTCCGGCGCCGCGGCCGGTTTCGTCGGCGTACCCGGCGTAGTGCGGGAACCATCCGGCGCCCGGGTCCACGTGGGTCGAGGTGTAGAACACGTCGTCGCGGTCGTAGAACACCGCTTGCGTCCCGTTGCCGTGGTGGGCGTCGATGTCGATCACGGCGACCTTGGGCACGCCCGCCGCCCGCAACGCTTCGACCGCCACCGCCGCGTTGTTGAGATAGCAGGATCCGCCGAACGCATCCCGGGTGGCGTGGTGCCCGGGTGGCCGGCAGATCGCGTACGCGACCCGTTCGCCACCGGCCACCAGATCGGCGGCGGTGAGCGCGGCATCGACCGCTGCCCGGGCCGCCTGCCAGGTGCCGGCGCCGATCAGGGTCATCGTGTCGTAGGCATACAGCCCGGCCCGGCCGTGGGTCGCGTACGGTACCCGGACCGGAAGCCCGTCCAGCATCCCCTCGGTCGGGAACACGTACGGCACCACGTTCTTCTGGTACTCCTGGTAGCCCCGCTCCACCCACTCTTCGTGCACGTCCCGCATGTAGGTCAGCAGCCCGGCGCCGTGCACGCGCTCCAGCAGCGAGTCGTCGTGCGCCGTCGCTGGCACGATCCGGGCGCCGGCACCGGCGACCGCGTCGCGGATCACCGTGGCCCGCTCCGGAAGCTCGGTGCCCGGCGTGTTGACGCCGATCCAGATCTCCGCCTCGGGCAGGTGCAGCAGTGTGTCCTCGGCCCAGACGACCGGCAGATCCAACATCAAAATCTCCAAAACCAATCAGGGGTACGAGGAATTAAGCTGCGGTAATGCCAAGAGCTGCTGAGTTAGGAATCAGGATCGGGCCGCTGCAGCCCGGACCGACGAATTCAATCGTCGACGTGCCGGGGGTCGGCGTCGGGCATGCCACTGTGTGGCGGGATGAGCCGGCACCGCCGGCCGGACGCGGCATCGCCCGGACCGGCGTGACCGTGATCGATCCGGGCGGCAACACCTTCCGCAATCCGATCCCGTGCGGCGGCGCGGTGCTCAACGGTGCCGGCGAGTGCACCGGGTTCATCACCGCACAGGAGTGGGGACTGCTGGAGACACCGATCTTCCTGACTTCCACGATGCAACTGGGCCGGGTGTACGACGCGGCCTGCGAACTGCTGATCGATGAGGACGACGGCATCGGCGAAGACGTCATCATTCCGGTGGTCGCCGAGTGCGATGACAGCTTCCTCAACGACGCCCGGCGGATGCAGGTCACGCGTACCGACGTGGCCGAAGCGCTGAGCAACGCGCGGGCCTCGGCCCGGGCCACGCCGAAGGTCGCGCCGCCGGAGGGTGCCGTCGGCAGCGGCACCGGGATGAGCTGCTTCGACTTCAAGGGCGGCATCGGCACCGCGTCCCGGTTGATTCCGGACACGCCATACACGGTCGGGGTGCTGGCGATGTGCAACTTCGGCGAGCGCGAGCGCCTCACCGTCGCCGGGGTGCCGGTGGGCCGGCTGCTGCCGCTCCGGCCGGAGGGCGAGACCCCGGCGCCGTTCGCCGGCTCCTGCATCGTGATCGTGATGACCGACGCCCCGCTGACCTCGCACACCTGCCAACGCCTGGCCGCCCGGGCCGGGCTCGGCCTGGCTCGGACCGGTTCGACCGCGCACAACGGATCCGGCGAGATCTTCCTGGCCGCCGCGACCGGTCTGCGGGCGCCGCGCGGGACATCGGCACCGATCGGCGGGGCCACAGTGACACCCGTCGGCGGAGCCACAGTCACGCCCGTCGGCGGAGCCACAGTCACGCCCGTCGGCGGAGCCACAGTGACGCCCGTCGGCGGAGCCGACCTCAATCCGTTCTTCGCCGCGGTGGTCGACGCCACCGAGGAATCGGTGCTCAATTGCCTGCTGTCGGCGGAGACCATGACGGGCCGGTCCGGCAACACCTCACCGGGGCTGCCGGCCGACGCCGTCAAGGAACTCCTCAGCACCGCGACCCGCTAGACGGTCGCCTCCGCGGCACCGGAGTGGATCACCATTCCGGTGTCGCGGTGCAGCAGGCAGGCCGCCATGTGCGGACTGTGCGCCGGCAGCACCGGCAGGGCGCCGGTCAGGCAGTCGCCGACGACGCCGGCGCGTTCGGCGCTGCCGTCCACGATCGCCGGGCAGCGCGGGTTGAACCGGCAGCCGGACGGGATGTTGCTCGGGTCCGGCGGTTCGCCCTGCAGAATGATCGGCTGCATGTGGTTGGACTCGGGCAGCACCGAAAGCAGCGCTTTGGTGTAGGGGTGGCTCGGCGCCGCCAGCACCTCCTCGGTGGTGCCGGTCTCGATGATCCGGCCCAGATACATCACCGCGAGACGGTCGGCGATGTTCCAGGCCAGCCCGAGGTCGTGAGTGACCACGAGCACGGCAAGGCCGAGCTGGTCGCGCAGTGACAGCAGCAGTGCCAGGATCTCGCCGCGAACCGAAGCGTCCAGCGACGACACCGGCTCATCGGCGACGATGACATCGGGCTTGAGCGCCAGCGCACCGGCGATCACGACGCGCTGCCGCTGGCCGCCGGAGAGCTCGTGCGGGAACCGGTTGAAGAACTTCTCCGCCGGCCGCAGGCCGGCCAGCGATAGAGCCTCCGCGACCAGGTCTTTCTCATTGCCCGGAACGCGGTGGATGCGCAAGCCTTCGGAGATGGCTTCATAGACTGTCCGCCGCGGATTCAGCGCACCGGTCGGATCCTGCAACACCAGCTGTACGCGCCGGCGGAAGGCCTTGAGCCCGCGGCCGCTGTAGTCCAGCGGTACGCCGTCGTGCAGTACCTGCCCCTGGAATGGCTTCTGCAGACCGAGCATGGCCCGGGCCAGCGTGGTCTTGCCGCAGCCGGATTCGCCGGCCAGCGCGAGGATCTCGCCGCGGCCGACCGCCAGCTCGACGTTGTCCACGGCCCGGATCCCCGGGATGCCGGCGCGGACCCGGCCGAAGCCGACGTGCAGCCCGCGGGCTTCCAGAACCGGTGGTGTCGTCTCGGTCATCGGTTCTCCCCCACTCCGCCACTGGCGGGGACGGCCAGGGCTGGTTCGTGCCCGACGTGTACGCAGGCCGCGGTCCGGTCCGGCGAGCCCGGGACCGGGCGCAGCCGCACATCGTTCGTCGTGCACTCGTCGATCGCCACCGGGCACCGCACGTGGAACGGGCAACCGGTGGGCAGGTCCCGCGGATCCGGCGGGTCGCCCGGCAAGCCGCGCGGCGCCATCCGCGAGGTCGGGTCGCCGATCACCGGGAACGCACCCGTCAATGCCTTGGCATACGGGTGCACGGCGTCGGTGAACATGGTCCGGGCCGGGCCGTTCTCGACCACCCGGCCGGCATACATGACCGCCACCCGATCGCACACGTCCGAGATCACCGACAGGTCGTGACTGATCAGCATCATGCCGACGCCGGTCTCCTTGACCAGCCGCTTCATCAGGTTCATGACCTGCGCCTGAACCATCACGTCCAGTGCCGTGGTGGGCTCGTCGGCGATGATCAGCCGGGGCGAGCACGCCAGGGCCATGGCGATCATGACGCGCTGCCGCTGGCCGCCGGAGAGTTCGTGCGGGTAGCTCCGGGCCCGCCAGCTCGGCACGCCGACCTGCTCGAGCAGCTCGCCGACCCGGCGGGCGATCGCCTTGGGCGTCGCCGTCGCGGCTCCGCGCTTGGCGTGCACCAGCATCGGCTCGGCGATCTGGTCGTCGATCCGGCGCACCGGGTTCAGGCAGCTCATCGCTCCCTGGAACACGATCGACGCGTCCGACCACCGCACCGCACGCAGCCGGCCCCAGCCCATGGTGAGCACGTCCTCGCCGTCGAGGAGGATCTCGCCGGTGACCTTGGTGGCGACGGGCAGCAGCCGGAGCATCGCGCCGGCCATGGTGGACTTGCCGCATCCGGACTCGCCGGCGATGCCGACGGTCTCGCCGGATTCGATGCTCAGGTTGACGCCCCGGACCGCCGGCAGCCAGCCGCCGGCGACCTTGTATTCGACCGTGAGGTCCTTCATTTCCAGCAGGGTCATGACCGCTCCCGAAGCCGCGGGTCGAGGATGCGCTCGAGGGCGCGACCGACCATGTTGAACGCCCGAACCACCAGCACCACGCCGAGACCCGGGAACACCACCCACCACCAGGCGCCGTTGGCGATCGCCGCCTGCGCGTACGCCTGGTGCAGGATCGTGCCCCAGGAAGCGTGCAGCGGGTCACCGAGGCCGAGGAACGCGAGCGTGGTCTCGGCCAGGATGGCGAGCGAAACGGTGAGCGTGGTGTTGGCGATGACCAGCGGCATCACATTTGGCAGCACGTGCCGGGTGACCTGGTGCCAGTTCCCGCCGCCGAGCGCCTTGGCACGTTCCAGGTAGGGCCGGGCCTCGACGGTCAGGGTCTGGGCTCGGACCAGCCGCGCGGTGCTCGGCCACGACGTGATGCCGATAACGATGATCACCGCGAACAGCTTCGGCAGCGAGTTGCCGAAGATGGTGGCCAGTGCGATGGCCAGCGGCAGGTACGGGAATGACCAGGAACCAGTCGGTGAACTTGTTGAACGCGCCGCCGCGCCAGCCCGGAAAGTGACCGGCGAAAATGCCGATCAGCGTGCCCAGGATCATCGAGATGACGGTGGCGGTGAGCCCGACCAGCAGCGAGATCCGGCTGCCCCAGATGATCAGGGTCAGAATCGGCCGGCCGTTGAAATCAGTGCCCAGCCAGTACTGCGACGATGGCGGCTGGATCGGCTTTCCGGGCGCCTCGGTGACCGACAGGCCGGCCGGATCGGCGAGCAGCGGCGCGCAGATCGCCACCAGGATGATGAAGATCATCAGTGCGAGGCCGATCATGCCCTCGCGGTCGTGCCGGAACAGCCGCCAGAACTCGGCGATCGCCATCCGGCGACGGGCCCAGACGACGCTGCCCTGAGCTTCTTCGACGGTCGGGCCGACCGGGGAAATCGTCGTCATGCGGCACGCACCCTCGGGTCGATCAGCGGGTAGAGCAGGTCCGCGATCAAGTTCATCACGATGACCGCGGCCGAGAAGAACAGGAAGATGCCCTCCAGCAGCGGGTAGTCGGGGCCGGACAGGGCCTGTTCGCTGAGCAGGCCGAGGCCCGGCCAGTTGAAGACCGTTTCCACCGTGATGGCGCCGGAGACCACGAATCCAAGGCTCAGGAAGAACAGCGTCACCGACGGCAGCAGCGCATTGGGCACCGCGTGTTTCTTCATCACCTTGTCATCGCGCAGGCCCTTGGCCCGCGCGGTGTTCAGATACTCGGCATATCGCTCGTCCAGAATCGACGACCGCATGATCAGCGAATACTCCGCGATGTAGACCACTGACAGCGCGATTACCGGCAACACCATGTGATTGGCGACGTCGAGGAAGTGCGGCAGGGACGAGCGCGGGTCGCTGTAGCCGGAGATCGGGAAGATGCCGAGGCCGCTCTTCGACGCGAAGATGATGATCAGGATCAGACCCAGCCACCACTCCGGCACCGAATACGCGGTGAGGGCGGTGTTGCTGGCGACCCGGTCGAACCGCGATCCATGCCGCCACCCGCTGCGGGTGCCGAGCCAGAGCCCGATCACCACCGAGATGAGCAGCGCGGTGCCGGACAGCAGGACGGTCGGCCAGATCCGGTCGGCGATCGCCTGCGACACCGGCATGTGCTGCGAGAACGAGTCCTCCAGCTGACCGTGGAACAGGTCGTTCATGTAGAGGCCGAACTTCTCGTACCAGGGCTTGCCCTCGCCCATGCGTTCGCGCATCGCTCGGAGCGCTTCGGGGTTGTCCACTCGACCGCGCGGCGCAAATGTCTTCGCCGGATCGCCTGGCATCACCCGGAAAAGGAAGTAGTTGAAGATCGTCACAAACAGCAGCAGCACCAGTGCGCTGAACACCTTGTTCACGACGTATCGAAGCGGGAGGCCGCGGCTCCGGGCCGCGCCGGTCGAGCTGGGGGTCTGCGGGTCCGTCTGAACCGGCGACGTTTCTGCGGGCGATGTCACTGAACCATCCTTTGCTGGCACGAAGCGCGATCCGCGGCCGGCGGGCAGGAGCCCACCGCCGCGGTTTGCCGGACCCGGCCTCTCCGGTGCGGAGCCGGGAGAGGCCGGGGTCCGGCGGCTATTCGCGCTCGTCCGCCGTCGAGCGGCGCCGGGTGCCGACGATGATGCCGCCGACGATCAGGACCAGAAGAACACCGCCGGCGATGCCGAGGTAAAGACCGGTGTTGCTCTTCTCCTTCTTGACCGCACCGGTGTACGGCTTGATCGACTCGTACGACCAGGTGCCCAGCTGGCTGGTCAGCGCTCCGCTGTCGGTCGGCTGCGAGACGAAACCGGTGAACCGGTCGTTGCGGTAGGCCTCGAGCGTCTTGCCGTAGTACAGCGTCGAGTACATGGCGTTGTCGTACAGGTTCTTCAGCGCTGCATCGACCACAGCCTTGCGCTGCGTCGGGTCGATGATCCTCTGCTGCTGCTTGTACAGCTGCTCGAACTCCGGGTTGCAGTAGAAGCTGTCGGACCAGCCCGCGGTGATCGCGCCGCCGTCCTCGGTGGACCGGTTGTCACAGGTGAACACCGACAGCGTGCTGTCCGGGTCCGGCCCGAAGCCCCAGTCCCACTGGAACATGTCGTAGTTGCCCTTGCCGATGGCGTCGGTCAGGGCGTCCTCGCTCATCACGCTGACGTTGACCTTGATGCCGACATCCTTCAGCCATTCCTGGATGTACTGCGCCTGGTCCACCGACTCCTCGTTGTCGGAGCGGGCGAAGAACCGCAGCGCGAGTTGCTTGCCGTCCGGGCCCTTGCGGTAGCCGTCCGAGCCCATCGTGTAGCCGGCCTGGTCCAGCAGCGCCTTCGCCTTGTCCGGGTTGAAGGTGCGCTTCTCGTCGCCGGTCGGCTCCCAGTAGTAGGTGGAGTAGAGCGGGTTCATCTCGCCGTACGCCACCTGGCCGGTACCGAGCAGCACCTTGTCGACGATCGCCTGCTTGTCGATGGCGTAGTCGATGGCCTGCCGGACCGAGACGTTCTTCAGTGCGGCGCTGCCGTTGCCGATCGGCTTGTTGTCGGTGGTGGCGGCACCGTTGTTGAAGCCGACCTCGTAGGTGTAGACGCTGGCACCGGAGTTCAGCGTGATGTCCGGATCGGCCTTGGTCTTCAGAGCGTTGAAGGCCTTGGCGGTCAGGCCCTGGGCGAAGTCGATGTCGCCCTTCTGCAGCGCCTGGACCATGGTCTCGTCGGTCTGGTAGATGACCATGTCGATCTCGTCGATCTTGGGCTTGCCGCCCCAGTAGTTCGGGTTGGCGGTGAACTGGTAGTACTGGCCCTTCTTGGCCGCCTTCAGGACGAACGGGCCACCCGAGACGACCGGGCCGGCGCTGCCGTCGTTGGCGAAGTTGCCGACGTCCTTCTCCGACACGTTCTGCCAGGCGTGCTTCGGGATGATCGGCACGCCGTTGTTCTGCGTGACCGAGAGCAGCGTGGCGCTCGGCTTCGAGCGTCGTCATGACCACCGTGTTCGGGTCCGGCGCGCTGAACTTGGTGTCGTCCGGGATGGTGCCGCCGTACTGGCCGTATTCAGTGTTGTCGGTACTGCCGAAGACCCGCTCGTAGGAGTAGACGACGTCATCGGAGGTCAGCGGCTGGCCGTCCGACCACTTCAGGTTCGGGCGCAGGTGGAAGGTCCAGGTCATGCCGTCCGCCGAGGTCTCCCACTTCTCCGCCAGCGACGGCACCGGAGTGAGGTCCTTGGGGCTGTAGTTCACCAGGTACGGGTACATCAGCTGGTACGCGTCGAAGGCCGAAGCCACCACGCCGACGTACGGATTGAGCGAGTCGATGTCCTGCTTGAGGCCGATCACGAAGGTGCTCTTGCCGTGGGCGGGAGCGCTCGGCGCGGGGGCCGAGGGCGAGGCGGAATCGTCGGCCATGGCCGGGCTGGCGAACATGGCGCAGGCCGCGGCTGCCACTACGCCGGCGGTGAGCGCGCGCCGCAATCGGCGCTGACCGCGGGGACTACTACTCATCGGTTCCTCCGTTTGATGAACGGTGAGGGGAGGCTACGGTGCCTGAATGCCGAACAACCCTGGTCAGCCGCACGCCCTCGCTCCCACCGCGCCGGTCGTTCCCGTGGGACGCGAGCTGCATGGTTTGACGATCGTGGACGAGTACGCGTGGATGCGCTCGGAGCCGGGCGCCGCGCTCGGGACGTATCTGCGCGCCGAGCGCGCCTACTACGACCGAGCGACCAGCCACCTGGAAGACCTCCGCGGCGAGTTGTTTGACGAGGTGGAACGGCGCCTTCTACCGACTGATGACTCAGTCAGCTTTCGGCATGGTGACCTTTTCTACTACATGAAATCCGTCACGGGAAGTGAGTACCAACAGTTCGTGTCAACCCGCAACCAAGGTGAGACCGAGCACGTCGTCCTGGCCGGGGAGACATTGGCGGACGAACCGGGTGGATACGTCGCAATTGAGGTGCTGGAACCGAGCCCGGACAACCGGCTGCTCGCTTACTCATTCGACACGCAGGGTGACGAGGTCTACACGCTCCGCTTTCGAGAAATCGCCACATCTATTGACCTTCCGGACGAAATTCCACGGTCGTACGAGGGCGGTGCCTGGAGCGCGGACTCGTCGACGTTTTTCTACACGGTCCACGACGATCTATACCGGCCGTACCAGATCTGGCGCCACAAGATCGGCACGGAAAGTAACGACGACGTCCTGATCTTCACCGAAGACGATCAACGATTTGCGGTCACCGTCACAGCCTCCCGGGATGGTTCATTCATCTTCGTCAGCAGCTCCAGTCGAGACACATCGGAGACGTGGTATATAGCGGCCGACCGCTCCGAGATGTCACCGACGCTGGTCCGGGCCCGCCGGAAGGGTCTCGAATATCGAGTCGAGCACGACCGTGGCGAGTTCCTCATCGTCACCAACGACGATGCGCCGGAGTTCCGGCTGATGTCGGCGCCGGTCGACGATCCGGCGCGATGGTCGCGCGCGGGCCGATGCCCGGCCCGGCGAGCGGCTCAAGGCGGTGCATCCGGTGGCCGGATTCCTGATCTCCGAGCTGCGCCGGGACGGGTTCCCGCTGCTGCGGATCACCGATCGCGGCACCGGCGCGGAGTGGGAAGTGGAGGCCGGCATCCCGGCCGGCCAGATCCGGCTGATGCCGCGCTTCGACTACGACACCACCACGATCACTGTCGAGGTCGAGTCGATCATTTCACCGAACACCTGGTACGACATCGACCTGGCGTCCGGGAACCGGACCCTGCGCAAACGCCTGGAGGTCCCGGGCTACGACTCGTCCGGATACGTGACCGAGCGGCGGCACGCCCCGGCCGCTGACGGGACCCTGGTGCCGTACGACATCGCCTACCGGCGGGACACCCCACTGGACGGCACCGCGCCCGCGCTGCTGTGGGGATATGGCGCGTACGAGTCGAGCGACGACCCGTGGTTCGACCCGGGACTGATCAGCCTGCTCGATCGCGGTGTCGTCTATGTCCTCACGCATCCGCGCGGCGGCGGCGAGAACGGCCGCGCCTGGTGGCTCGGCGGCCGGTTGCAGAACAAGGCCAACACCTTCACCGATCACGTGGCGGTGGCCGACGCGATCGCCGACGGCCTGGTCGACGGTGCCCGGATCGCCACCCGGGGTCTCTCCGCCGGCGGACTGCTGCAGGCGGCGGCACTGAACGCGGCGCCGAAGCGGTGGGCCGTGGTGATCGCCGAGGTCCCGTTCGTGGACGTGATCGGATCGATGATGGATCCCGGCATTCCGCTGACCGTCAACGAATGGGATGAGTGGGGCGATCCGCGCCGGCCCGAAGACTTCGCGTGGATGCGCGCCTACTCGCCGTACGACACCATGCCACCGAGTCCACGGCCGCCGATCATGGTGACGGCCGCGGTCCACGATGCCCGCGTGCTGGTGCACGAGCCGGCCAAGTGGGTGGCGCGGCTGCGAGCCACGGCAGCCGACGGCGACGAGACGGTGTTCCGGGTGGAACTCGGTGCCGGGTCACACGTGGGCCCGGCCGGCCGCTACGCGCATTACCGCTACGAGGCCGAGATCTACGCGTACGTCTTGGAGAAACTAAAGATCTGAGGCGAACCACGACGGCGCGGCGGCGCGGAACTCGGCCGGATCCATCGCGCCGGCGCCCTCCGGCACCCGGCCGGAGATCAGCCCGAGGTCGATCAGGTTGCGCTCGTGCACCAGTTCCGGCCGGGCCGGCCAGGAACCGATCACCACGCGGTTGGCGACGCCACGATGCCGCAACGCCTCAGTCGTCAGCGCGGTGTGGTTGAGGGTGCCCAGACCGGCGCGGGCCACCACGACGGCCGGCGCCCGCAGCGCGACTGCCGCGTCCGCGATGGTCCAGCGCGCCATACCCCATGGGTACGAGGACTCCGCCGGCGCCTTCGATCAGCACCAGATCGTGCGTGGCCGCGAGCTTGGCCACGGCTTCCAGCACGTCACCGAGGTAGAGCTCGGGCGCGCCGGCGACCTGAGCGGCAGCGTGCGGCGACAGCGGGTCGGGGAAGCTCACCAGCGTGAGAGTGGTGACGTCGGGGCCGGCCAGGCGGGCAACGGTCTCCATGTCGGAGGTCTCCCCCGGTGCGAAGGCCGCGGTGCCGGTCTGGGCCGGCTTCAGCACCGCGACCGATTGCCCGGTCGCCGATGCGCGAGCCGCTAGCGCCGCGGTGACGATGGTCTTGCCGACGCCGGTGTCGGTCCCGGTGACGATCGTGATCATGGCGCGGTCTCCCTGATGACATCGAGCGCGTGCTCGAACTCGGCGCGAGGGACGCCGACGTTGATGGTCAGCCGCAGCCGGGACGAGCCGTCCGGTGTCGAGGGTGGCCGGAAGCAGCCCACCGCGACGCCCCGGTCTCGGCAGGCCGCGGCCCAGGCCAGTGCGGCGTCCGGCGACGGCGCCAGCACCGACAGCACACCGCCGCGCGGCTCCGACACGTCCAGCCCGGCCGCGGACAGCACCGACACGATCCGGCGGCCCCGGTCGTGCAGCTCGGCCCGCAGGTCATCACCGGCGGCGATCACGTCAAGGGCGGCCCGGGCACCGGCCGCCACCGCGGGCGGCATTCCGGTGTCATAGATGAAGGTGCGACCGGTCTCGATCAGGTGCCGGATCAGCTCGGCCGGCCCGGCCACCACACCGCCGGCGGCACCGAACGATTTGGACAGCGTCATCGTGATGATCACGTCCGGTTCCCCGGCGATCCCGGCGGCGGCCACACCACCGGCTCCGGCGGGCCCGATGACGCCGCATCCGTGGGCGTCGTCGACCAGCAGCCGGGCGCCGTAGGAGCGGGTCAGCCGGTGCAGGTCGGCCAGCGGCGCGAGGTCGCCGTCGACCGAGAAGATCGATTCGGTGAGGACTACCGCGGGACGTCCCTGTGCGGCGGCCTGGATCAGCTGGGACTCGATATCGGCGAGCGACAGATGCTTGGTGATCGCCACCTGGGCACGGGTGGCCCGGCAGCCGTCCACGATCGACGCGTGGTTGTACGCGTCCGAAATGACCAGCGTCTCCGGCGTCACCAGCGCTCGGATCGCTCCCAGATTGGCCAGATATCCGGACGAGTAGACCAACGCCGCCTCGGCTCCGAGCCACTCGGCCAGCGCCCGGTCGAGTTCGGCGTGCGCGGCCGTGGTCCCGCGCACCAGCCGGGATCCGGTGGCGCCCAAGCCGTACTCGTGAAGGGCGGTGACCGCGGCGCCGATGACCGCGGGGTGGCGTGCCAGGCCGAGGTAGTCGTTGCCGGCCATGTCGATCATGGCGGAGGCGGGCTGCCGGACCTGGAGCCGGCGGCGGAGACCGGCCGATTCGCGGGCGGCGGCGCTTTCGCGGAGATCCGCCAGCCACGACGACGGATCCATCACCGTTTCCCTTACTTGTGGCGAGTCGAGCCTGCTCAGCGAACCTAACACCCGCCGCGATCTTGGCCGTCCGAGGGGCGATGCAGGGTGTCGGCGGCAACGACTTCGGGGTTATGGCTGGGTCAGGGTGCCCGGACCCCGCCACAACCCTGAAGTCGCCGCATGGATGGGATAGGGCGACGCCAAGCCCGCTCACTAATCTCCGTCCATGCCCGGTTCCCCGGCGCGGGATTCACTTCGTCCGAAATGGTCCAAGTCATCGACGTCGACCTGGACTGGCTGGCCGCGGTCATTGAGCACTACCGGACGAGCCCGGCAGCACGGGCCGCCATCGGTGAACCGGCTGAGCTGGACCGGATCCGCGGGATCGAGGTTCCGGCTGCTCCGAGATCGGCACAACCGGCCTTGTAGGGTACGGGCATGCCGGACTTCCGAGACCCCGACCTGGCCAGCGCCGTTGCCGACGTGATCGAGACCGGGACCGGACTCGACGAGAAGGGCGTGCTGGCGATCCTGCGCCTGCCCGACGACGAGATCCCGGCCGCGCTGGACGCCGCGCACCAGGTCCGGATGGCGTGGTGCGGTCCCGAGGTCGAGGTCGAGGGCATCGTCTCGCTGAAGACCGGCGGCTGCCCCGAGGACTGCCATTTCTGCTCGCAGTCCGGCCTGTTCACGTCGCCGGTGCGGGCCATCTGGCTGGACATCCCGGCGCTGGTCGAGGCCGCGAAGCAGACCGCCGCCACCGGAGCCACCGAGTTCTGCATCGTCGCCGCCGTCCGTGGACCGGATGCCCGGCTGATGTCCCAGATGCGCGACGGCGTCAAGGCGATCAAGGAGGCGGTCGACATCCAGGTCGCCGCCTCGCTCGGCATGCTCAGCCAGGAGCAGGTCGATGAGCTGGTCGAGATGGGCGTGCACCGCTACAACCACAATCTGGAGACGGCCCAGTCGTTCTTCCCGAACGTGGTCACCACGCACACCTGGGAGGAGCGCTTCGAGACGCTCCGGATGGTCCGCGAGTCCGGCATGGAGGTCTGCTGCGGCGGCATCCTCGGGCTCGGCGAGACCATCGAGCAGCGCGCCGAATTCGCCATGCAGCTGGCCGAGCTGGATCCGCACGAGGTGCCGCTGAACTTCCTCAACCCGCGGCCGGGCACGCCGCTGGCGGACAACACCGTCGTCGATCCGCGCGATGCGCTGCGCGCGATCGCGGCGTTCCGGCTGGCCCTGCCCCGGACCATCCTGCGGTTCGCCGGCGGCCGGGAGATCACCCTCGGCGACCTGGGTACGCGCGACGGCCTGCTCGGTGGCATCAACGCGGTGATCGTCGGCAACTACCTGACGACGCTGGGCCGCCCGGCGACCGCCGACATCGACCTGCTCGCCGAGCTGAAGATGCCGGTGAAGGCGCTGTCGGCGACGCTATGACCGCACCCGCCTGGTGTGATCGCTGCGGCGAATCGCTCGCCGGCGGCGACCACGGTGCGTGTGCCGCGGCCCGGCAGCTGGAGCCCCCGCGCTACTGCCCGCACTGCCGGCGCCGGATGAAGGTGCAGGTGCTGCCGCAGGGCTGGCGCGCGAGCTGCGTGGAGCACGGCGCGACCGCGACTGTCTGAACCTGCACGATTTCCCCACAACTGGATGCGGTCACTCCGCTTAGACCGTCCTAGGTTGATTCCGTGACCGACACCCAGCTGCTCTTTCGCATCCGGTTCTGGCTCGGCGTCGAGGTGGCCGGGCTGGTGCTCGCGGGAGTGACCGCGTTCCCGCTGGTGCAGGAGTCCCATCTGCTTGTGCAGCACGTCCACATCGCGTTCCTGGACCGGGTCGCGCACGGGCTCGACGAGACCTCCCGCTCCTATCCGTTTCTGGCGTACGGGACTGACTGGCTGGCCTTCGCCCATCTCACCATCGCCGTCGCGTTCTGGGGACCGATGCGTGAGCCGGTCCGCAACATCTGGGTGGTCCAGTTCGGAATGATCGCCTGCGCCGGCATCATTCCGCTGGCCCTGATCGCCGGTCCGGTGCGGCACATCCCGTTCTGGTGGACCTGCGTTGACATGTCGTTCGGCGTGTTCGGGGTGATCCCGCTGGCCATCGCCTACCGCTATATCAAGGCACTGGAACGGCCGAGGAGCAGCCAACCGGCCGGCGCCCCGCTCCACACCGCGACCTGACCGTCTGCCCGGCAGCGCTCGCCGGGTGAGCTGCCGGTGGCCACTTCTGGATGGTGTTGAGATCAGGCCGCCGGCGATTCGCCATCGTCGAAGAGGTCCGGAGCGGATCGGCGTACGCCGGACGTCGGCACCGCGCTGCGCAGCGTGTGGACCGGCATCGACGAGTCCGATGGCATCCGCGCGGCCGGCACGCTGACCCTGCCGTGCTCGACCGGGCACTTGGACTCGCCGCCGGCAGTGACCAACGTTCCGGGCCGGATCTCGCCGAACCGGCCCAGGTCCCGCGCCGCCGCGTCGACGTAGAACCCGGGCCGGAGATCGGCTTCCGGGTAGTAGCGGTGGAACACCGGCGTCGTGCCACCGGAGATCGGTGGCACGATCCAGCTCCAGTCGGCCGGCACATCCCGGCCGGCGCGCTCCTCCCGGGCGATGTGCTGAAGGAACCGGCGGGCTTCCGTGTGGTGGTCGCTGATCCGGATGCCGGCATTCTCGAACGAGTGGAGGACGGCGATGTTGAGCTCCACCAGCGCCCGGTCCCGCCACAGCGTCGCGTCGCGGTTGATGTCCATGCCGAGCCGCGCGCCGACCACCGGCAGCATGTTGTAGCGGTCCTGGTCGGCCAGGTTGCGGGCACCGATCTCGGCACCCATATACCAGCCGTTGAACGGCGCAGCCGGGTATTGCACGCCGCCGATGTCCAGCCGCATGTTGGCGATCGCCGGAATGGCGTGCCAGCGCAGCCCGAGCTCGGCGAACCAGCGGTGCTCCGGGTGCTCCAGCGGCACCTCGAGGATGGCGTCGGACGGCAGCTCGAACAGCCGCACACCCTCGGTCGGGGTCTCGATCGCCAACGGCAGTACGTCGAACGCTTCGCCCTTGCCGGACCAGCCGCGCTTCACCATGGCCTGGGTGAAGTGGACATAGCGTGGATCGCCGAGCTGCTCTCCCTCCGGGGTGACGTAGCCGGCGTACCGGATCAGCTGCTCGTTCCAGATCCGCGCGTAGGGCCGGCCGGGCACCGCGGCCGGAAAGATCGAGATGGTCGGCCGCAGCTGGACCTGCGACTCGTGCTTCTCCGCCGGCGCGGGCTGCATGGTCTTGGGCGCGACCTTGCCCCGAGTCTTGGGGTTAGCGGCACGTCGGCCGATCACGCCGCCTCGGCCGATCTCGGCATCTCGGCCGATCTCGCCGTCTCCGCCGGTCTCAGCCGGCGCCTCGACCCGGGATCGGCTGCCCCCCGCGACGTGCAGGTGGTCGACGATGTCGGCGAAGATCTGCTCGGACGTCCGGGACTCGCGCCGATCCAGCACCAGCAAGCTGTTCCAGTAGAGCCGCCCGATGCACCGGCTGGCGTTACGCCAGGCGACGCGGGCTCCGAAGGTCAGCTCCGCGGTGCTGTGCCGGTAGGTCCCGGTGGCGGCGATCTCGGCCTCCACCTGGCGCAACCGCGTTTCAAGCGATCCAGCCGTTGGATGCTCGGCGTAATACTGCCGGAGGAAGTCCCGCGCCTGGGCCAGGTCGGTCGGTTCGGCCGGGTCCCACTCCGCGGTCGGAATTCCGCGGTAGCCCGGAACCACACCGATGCGATCCGACGACATTTGACCTCCCATAGCTGTCGGTCACGGGAGCGTTTCATAGCGTCAGACATCGACGCCTCACAATGTGTGCGACAGATAATCATTGATCGAGAGACGCGAATCACAATTGCGTCAAGATCGTGTCAAGATCAGCTTCATCCGCGTCAAGAAACCGTTAGCGCCAACGATTCCGGGGCTCGGTGGCGTTGTAGTGAAAGCGTGTTCGACATCGCCAAACGGTGGCTCGTCGGCCGGCCGATGGGATCGGAACGGCTTGGCGAGACCCTCCTCCCCAAGCGCTTGGCGCTCCCGGTCTTCTGCTCCGATCCACTGTCGTCGGTCGCTTACGCGACCCAGGAAATCGTTCTGGTCCTCGGGCTCGGCGGCCTGGCCCTGCTCCACCTCGCGTGGTGGGTGGCGCTGGCGGTGGCGGCGCTCCTGGTGATCGTGGTGGCGTCGTACCGGCAGACGTGCCACGCCTACCCCGGCGGGGGCGGCGCCTACGCGGTCAGCCGGGCCAACCTCGGCCGTGACGCGGCGCTGGTTGCGGCGAGCGCGCTGCTGGTCGACTACGTCCTGACCGTGGCGGTGTCGGTGGCCGCGGGGGTGGACAACGTGGTCTCGGCCGTCCCCCAACTGGCCAGCCACGAGGTCGGCATCAGCGTCGGGCTGATCGCGCTGCTGGCGTTGATGAACCTCCGGGGCGTACGCGAATCCGGCCGGGTCTTCGCCGTCCCGACGTATGGCTTCGTGGTGATCGTGCTCCTGATGCTGGTGGTCGGTTTCTACAAGCTGGCCTTCGGTGGCGGGCTGACCGCGGAGAGCGCGAAATATCCGATCACGCCGACGATCCAGCACACCGGGACTGTCGTGCTGATCCTGCTGCTGCTGCGCGCATTCGCCTCCGGGTGCACGGCGCTGACCGGCGTCGAAGCGGTCAGCAACGGCGTGCCGAATTTCCGGAAGCCGAAGAGCAAGAACGCGGCGTCCACACTGGCGATCATGGGCACCCTGGCGATCATCATGTTCATCGGCATCACGGCGCTGGCGATCCTCTCGCACGTGCATTTCACCGACACCAACAACGCGCACCTGATCGGATTCCCGGCCGGCGGCACTCAGCAGACCGTGATCGCGCAGATCGGCATCGCCGTCTTCGGCAACAGCTCGATCGGCTTCTATGTGCTGCAGGCGCTGACCGCGGCGATCTTGGTGCTGGCCGCGAACACAGCATTCAACGGGTTCCCGATCCTGGCCTCGATCCTGGGCCAGGACGGATACCTGCCCCGGCAGTTCGCCCGCCGCGGCGACCGGCTGGTCTTCTCCAACGGCATCGTGCTGCTGTCGCTCCTGGCCGGCCTGCTGATCTGGTCATTCCACGCGAGCACCACGCGGCTGATCCAGCTCTACATCATCGGCGTCTTCGTCTCCTTCACCCTCTCCCAGGCCGGCATGGTCAAGCACTGGGCACGGGCGCTGCGGACCGAACGGGATCCGGTCGAGCGGCGGGCCGTGCACCGGCGCCGGGCGATCAACCTGACCGGTGCCGTGGCCACATCGCTGGTGCTGGTCGTCGTGCTGATCACCAAGTTCGCCCACGGTGCCTGGATCGTGGTGATCGCCATGCCGCTGGTGTTCCTGATGATGAGGGGCATCTACCGGCACTACTCCCGGGTCGCGGCCGAGTTGGCTCCGGATCCGGCCGGAATGGTGCTGCCGGCTCGGATCCACGCCGTGGTGCTCGTGTCCAAGCTGCACAAGCCGACACTGCGAGCGCTCGCCTTCGCCCGGGCCACCCACCCGGACTCGCTCACCGCGCTGACCGTCTCCACCAACGACGCCGACGTACGCGATCTG
Organism: uncultured Actinomycetota bacterium; assembly: GCA_963836775.1. Classification (GTDB taxonomy): domain Bacteria; phylum Actinomycetota; class Actinomycetes; order Mycobacteriales; family Micromonosporaceae; genus DASQPR01. The sequence goes on from CAWIKR010000002.1 coordinate 108,789, forward strand.
CAGGCGCAGTGGGCCGACCGAAGCGTGCCGGTGGCGCTGACCGTGCTGGAGTCGAAGTATCGCGACATCACCGGACCGGTGCTGGACTACGTGGCGTCGCTGCATCGCGACGGGCCCCGCGACATCGTCGTGGTTTACCTGCCGGAATATGTCGTCGGCCGATGGTGGGAGCACCTGCTCCACAACCAGAGCGCGCTGCGGCTCAAGGCACGACTGCTGTTCCAGCCCGGAGTAATGGTCACCAACGTGCCGTGGCAGCTGTCGTCGACCGAACGCGAAACAACCGAACGTAACGCGGCCGGAGCTGCCCTGGGCGGCCGTGACGCGGGTGATCGCGACGCGGGTGATCAGCCGCGGGTCCCGCAGCGGGTTTAGCCCGCTCCGGGACACGGGACAAGCGTCAGCACTCCAGGCCGTATAACTAGGGCATGGAGACCGACCTGGCGAGGCTGCCCACGGCCCGGGCGCGGGCCGGGCTGGGTGCCGTGGTGGCGGTGGTGGTGCTCACGCTGCTCACCGTCATCCTCCGGGTGTGGCCGTGGGATCTGACGTTGACCAGCGTCGCGCTGCTTTACCTGATCCCGGTGGTCGCCGCGGCGGCGATCGGCGGGCTGTGGCTGGGGCTCGCCACCGCGGCCGCGGCCGATCTGGTGCTGAACTGGTTCTTCGTGCCGCCGTTCCACACCCTCCAGGTGGACCGCGGCGACAACGTCGTGGCGCTCGCGATCTACGTGCTGGTCGGGGTCGCCGTGGCGGTGGCGGTCGACCTGGCGGCTCGGCAGCGCGCCGCGGCCGCTCGCAGCGGGGTCGAGGCCCGGCTGCTGGCACGGATCAGTGCCGAGCCGGTGACCAGTGGTCAGGCGCTGCGCAAACTCCTCGGGCACGTGCAGGAGGCGTTCGGGATGACCAGTGTCGCGCTGGTCGAAACGGACACGCACGGTGTCACCCGGGTGGTCGAGGCGGTCGGTCCGCCGATCACCGGGACGCCGACCTTCGAGGTGCCGGCCGCCGATCGGCTGCACTTGCTGACTCAAGGGCCGGAAACGTTCGCGGCGGATCAACGGCTGCTCGGCCAGCTGGCGGTGGCCGCCGCGCGCACTCTCGACGCATCCCGGCAGGCCGCGCAGGCCGAAGCGCTGGCGGAGGTGGACCGGGTCCGGACCGCGATTCTCGCCGCCGTCGGCCACGACCTACGCACGCCGCTGGCCAGCATCAAGGCCGCGGCGTCCAGCCTGAGGGCTCCGGATGTGCAATTCTCCGATGCCGACCGGGCCGAGCTGCTGGCCACCGTCGAGGAGTCCGCGGACCGGCTCGACGACCTGGTGGAGAATCTGCTGGCGATGAGCCGGCTGCAGGCCGGTGTGCTGTCCGTGCAGGTCCGGCCGGTGGCGCTGGACGAGGTGGTCTCGCGCGCCCTCATGCACGCACCGCCCTACTCGGACCTGCGCGTTGACGTCGGCGACGACCTGCCACTGATCGACGCCGATCCGGGGCTTCTGGAGCGGGTGGTGGCCAATCTGGTGAGCAACGCGGTCAAGGCGGCCGCCGGCCGATCAGTGCTGGTGCGCGCGGTGGCGTCGAATGGCCGGGTCGACCTGGAAGTCATCGATCACGGCCGGGGCATCGACGCCGGCGAACGGGAGCGCGTGTTCGCGCCGTTCCAGCGGCTCGATGACCGCAGCGCCGACGGCGGCCTCGGGCTCGGGCTGGCGATCTCACGCGGCTTCGCCACCGCGATGGGTGCCTCGGTGGTGCCGACCGAAACCGTCGGCGGCGGACTCACCATGACCGTTTCCCTGCCGGTGGCACCATTTGAGATTCCGGAGGCGGCCGGATGAGCCGGATCCTGGTCGTCGATGACGACAAGCAGCTGCTCCGGGCGATGCGGATCAACCTGGCGGCGCGCGGCTACGACGTGGTGCTCGCTCCGGACGGCGCCACCGCCCTCGCCGCCGCGACCAAGGCGCCGCCGGATCTGGCCGTGGTCGACCTGGGCCTGCCGGACATGGACGGAGTCGAGGTGATCGAGGGCATCCGCGGGTGGCTGGCCGTGCCGATCATCGTGCTGTCCGCGCGTCATCTGGAACAAGCCAAGGTACGCGCGCTGGACGCCGGCGCCGATGACTATGTCACCAAGCCGTTCGGGATGGACGAGTTGCTGGCGCGGATCCGGGCCGGTCTGCGGCGCTCGGCTCCCGTCGTCGAAGCCTTGGAGGTCGCGACCACGGTCACCGACGCGTTTACGGTGGATCTGACCGCGAAGCGGGTGGTTCGCGACGGTGCCGACATCCGGCTCACGCCCACCGAATGGCACCTGCTGGAGGTGCTGGTCCGCAATCCCGGACGGCTGATCAGCCAGCGGCAGCTGCTGCAGGAGGTATGGGGCCCGCGCTACGAGACCGAGACCAACTACCTGCGGGTTTATATGGCCCAGTTGCGGGCGAAGCTGGAGCCGGATCCATCCCGGCCCCAGTATTTGATCACCGAGCCCGGGATGGGCTACCGGTTCCAGCCATAGTTCTCTTTTGAATCTTGAACGTTTAGCGCTGATATACGACGACAAACGTTCAAGATCTGGGAGTGTCACGGCGGGCCAGCCGTTTCCGGCCGGGCCGAGTCGGGCATGATGCGTTCCGTGGATACCACCGGCATCGCTCTCGTACGCCGTCCCAGCCCGCGGCTGGCTGACGGCATCGTCACGCACATCGAGCGCACCGTCGTCGACGTGGCGTTGGCGGTTGACCAGCATGCGGCCTATGTGGCAGCGCTGCGCGACGCCGGATATGCCATTCACGAAGTGGAGCCGGCCGACGACTGCCCGGACTCGGTGTTCATCGAGGACGCGGTCGTGGTCGTCGACGACCTGGCGATCCTGACCCGGCCCGGCGCGCTCGAGCGGCGGCCCGAGGTGGTCGGCGCGGATGCCGCGGTGACGGCGCTCGGGCTGAACACCGTACGCATCGAGGAGCCGGGCACCCTCGACGGCGGTGACGTGCTGCAGATCGGGACCATGGTGTACGTGGGTCTCGGTGGGCGTACCAACGAATCGGGAATCGCGCAGCTCGCCAATCACCTGGCGCCGCTCGGCCGGACCGTGGTGGCGGTGCCGCTGGGCGAGGTGCTGCACCTCAAGTCGGCGGTGACCGCACTGCCGGACGGCACCGTGCTGGCCTGGCCGGAGCTCGTCGACACCAGCATCTTCACCAAGGTCATCGAGGTTGACGAGGAGCCGGGCGCACACGTGGTCCCGATCGGCGGCGACCGGGTGCTGCTGTCAGCGCACGCCCCATTGACCGCGACCCGGCTGATCGACCTTGGATTCACGCCGGTGCTCGTCGACATCAGCGAGTTCGAGAAGCTCGAAGGATGCGTGACCTGCCTATCCGTACTCGTCGGGCGGCCCGGCCGCTAACGTTTCCGGACCCGGGTGGGCGACCGTTGGTCGTTCGCGCTAACGTCCTCTTCGGTGCACTATCGTCCTCCTCGGTGCGCTATCGTCCTCCCCGGTGAGCTACCGCCCAGCTCGGTGGCAGTATGCGGCACGAATCGGCGGGTCAATGGTGCCGAGTGGTATGTAGGAGCCTTTACTCGCTCGCACTAAATTGTCCGGACCAGGACATCGGAGGTTATGCCCGTGAAGTCACGGATGGCATGGCTGTCGGTGTGTGGCGTGGTCGCAGTCATCGCGAGCATCGGAATTGCACGATTGACCAGACCCGACCCAGCGTCGGGAGACAGGAATGACCGCTCGTCGCCGGTCGCCAATCTGGTTTCACCCTCAGTTGGCGGTCAACCGTCACCGTCGGTCTCCGGTCCAGGCGCTCCATCGGTCGAGCACACCGGCACGTCTTACCACTACATCTCGAATAGCTGGCCGAACATCAGCGCCGTCGAGAAACTCGGCTTCAATCTGTTCGACATGGGTCCCGACGAGGAGCGAATCGACTCGCTCGGTCCCGGCCAGAAGGCACTCGTCTGGCTGGGCAATCTCGACAACACCAGCTGCACGCCCGGCTACTCATGGAGCGAGTTCACGGCCGCGGTGCGGCGGCTCGCCCACGATCCCAAGGTGTTCGGCTACTACTTGTCGGATGAGCCGCACCCGAATGTCTGCCCGGATGCCGCGAAGCACATTCGAGAGCGGGCCGACTACATCCGTGCACAAGACCCGTCGCAAAAGTCGTTCATTGTGGTCATGGACGCCACGCGTAACTGCGGTGCCGACTTGGGTTGTGAATACCGGCTCCTGCGGCCGGAGGTAACGCACGTAGACCTGATCGGTGTGGATCCATTCCCATGCCGTATCGGAAATGGATGCTCGCCGGACAAGATCGACCTCGAAGTCAGTCGTGCGATTAGCGGCGGAATTCCGGCGGACCAGATTGTTCCGGTGTTTCAGGTATTCGGGCAGGAATGCGCTCACAAGAAGGCGAAGTACTACGCCCAGCCGACAGCGGACGAGTTGCAGACGATGATCAACCATTGGTCGGCACTCATACCGGACCCAGATTTCGACTTCACGTACACGTGGCGAAGCGAAGGTCCAGCGTGTCCAGGCCTTGACGTCGCGACCGGTGGCTCACACCCCGGCCTCCAGGCGGTCATAAAGCGCCACAACAAGAGCTGACGTCGGCGGCCCGGCTTGCCACGAGCGGCGAGCTTCACCGACCGCGGGCTTCGGTGCGCCCCTCCGGGTCAGGTCTTCGGTGCGCCCCTTCCGGGTCAGATGTTCGGTGCGCCCCTCCGGGTCAGAAGAAGGTCACACACAACGCCGACCACGCACCGGTCGTTGTGCCGCTGGCGGCGAACGTGGCCGTGGAACTAGCCACCCGGTAGGCGCGTCCGATGACGTTGCTGCCCGTCGTGTAGCTGGTCTCCGTGGTCCAACCAGAACTCCAGATCGGCGCCGACCCTCCGAATATCCCGACCACGCCGAACACGAACTCCTTCGGTGACGACGTGGTCGCCGTGGACCCGGACGAGTACGAGGCGCTGGCGCCGGTCGCGGCCGCGGTGCGGTCTACTCCGCTAACGCCGGCGACCTCATCGGCGGTGATCCGGTAGGTTGCGCTCGTCGGGAACACGACATTGATCTTCTGATTCGGCGACAGCGCGTTGTTGACCTTGCCGTACAGAATGGCGACGCGATTGCCGTTCGCGTCCGAGATGTCCTTGGCGACGGACAACGTATTGCCCGCATCGTCGGAGCCGGAGATGGTTCCGGAACTCGTGGTGCCGGTGAGCTGGACCGTCACGATCTCCAGATCGCCCGCCGCGACTCCCCCGGAGCGCCACACCGTGACGTTGCCCGATGTATGAGTCGACGTCGAGTAGTTCGTCGCGATCTGGTTCACGAATGCCGGGTTGTTGGAGCCGGGTGTCGCCGTGACGGTCTTCTGCGCAACCGCGGACAGACCGGAGGTATCCGTCACCGTAACCTTCGCGGTAAACGTGCCAGCCGACGCGTAGGTGTGCGTCGCCGACGCTGCCGCCTGCGGACCCACCACCGTGCCATCACCGAAATCGAACGCATACGTCAACGCCTGACCCTGCGGATCAGAAGACCCCGACGCATCCGCCGTCACGGCCAGCGGCGCCGCACCAGTCGCCGGCGACACCGACAACACGGCCGTCGGCGCCTGGGCCGCCGCAGAAACCGACACGGTCTTCTGCGCAACCGCGGACAGACCCGAGGTATCCGTCACCGTAACCTTCGCGGTAAACGTGCCAGCCGACGCGTAGGTGTGCGTCGCCGACGCTGCCGCCTGCGGACCCACCACCGTGCCATCACCGAAATCGAACGCATACGTCAACGCCTGACCCTGCGGATCAGAAGACCCCGACGCATCCGCCGTCACGGCCAGCGGCGCCGCACCAGTCGCCGGCGACACCGACAACACGGCCGTCGGCGGCTGAGGCTGGCCGGTCGATCCGAACTCGTAAGCGCCGATATCGTCGTATGACCGGGGCCCGATACCGGTGTTGGCGACCAGCGGATCATCAGAGCGGCCGGCGCCGAGAATGTCCGTGGCCTGTTCACCCGATGCTCCGGAGTCGGCCGAGTCAATGGCTGGTGACCCCTCAGTGAGCTGCAGGTTGCCGGCCGCGGCTCCGGCAAACTTCGGGTCGGCCTGGATTCCCCGCTGCTCCTGGCCGGTGGCGGCACGCATCGCAGCCAACGAGGAGTACGACGAGCCGAAGACGTACATGGTGCCGGCCTTCGTCAGGTACACCAGGTTGTTGTCGACGGTCGACGACGCTGGAGCCGAGTCCCAGATCCCGATGTTTCCGGCACGGCGGTTACACGAGATCCCGTTGTATGCCGGGTAGACGGCATTGTCTACGGCGATGTTGTTCTTCACCGTGTAGCTGCCGGATGTGCCCTCGACGTTGATCCCGCTAGTGCAGTTGTGGTAAATCGTGTTCCCGATCAAGCGACCGCCGGTGACGTTCAGGTCGTCGATCCCGTGGTCGCCGTTGTTGTACGACACGTTCAACGCGGCGAGGCCGTTGTTGCCGCCGGGATAGAACTGAAGGCCGGAATCCTCGTTGTCGTGGAGCACGTTGCCGATCACGACGTTGCTGGGTCCGGTGATGTTGATGCCGTTCGCGTTCCTCTGGTAGCCCTCGGCGTTCCAGCTCGCCTCGTTGTAGGTCAGCGAGTTGGCGGATGAGGAGGAGTTGACGAATAGGCCATGATCGCTGTTGTGATCAGAGACGTTTCGGGTGAAGGTCGAGGCCGTCGTTCCGCTGATCTGGATGCCGGCCGCCTTCTGGCTCGACGTTGGATGACCTGCAAACGTCACCGTGTTCCTCGACACCGTGATGTGGTTTGAACTCGTCACGTAGATACCGAAGGACGTCGTCGCCGTGACTTTGAACCCGTCGATCGTGACGTAGCTCTTGCTGGCGAGATAGAAGCCGTAGGTGCCACCGGTCACGGTCGCGGTCGCCCCGCTGGCCACAGTGAAGACAATCGGGTTGCTGGCGGTGCCCGAATTGGCCACGGTCACCTGTCCGGAGTAGCTCCCGGACTGGACCATGACGGTTTGACCTGCGGCTGCGATCGATGCAGCCTTGGCGATGGTGCAATACGGCTGGGACGACGTGCCGGAGCCGCCATCGGAGCAACCTGACCCGCCGACATAGAGCGTAGCGGCCTGAGCGTAGGCCGCCTGCGGCAGCGTCAAGACGCCAGCGGCAACCGCGACGCAGCTAGTGACGAGAGCCGCCGGGACGAATCTGGCCGGGCGGAAAAGGCGACGAATCACTGTGTCCCTCCAGTGGCAAGCCTCCCCACCAGATAATGCATCTTTTGCCAATTTCGGTCCAACCCCCGGCCGCAACACTTTGATGGCATTAGAGATATTTCAGATGGTTTTGGCGCGGGGCGACACCAACTCATCGTCAACTATCCGATAGTTCACTTGGGCGACACGCACGCCTCTTACCCGGATAGTGGATGCGAATCAGCCTTTGGTGTTGGATCCTCGTCGCCATGGTCGGCATTTCAGTCCTGGTCGTCGACGACCATCAAATCTTCCTGGAGGCCCTCCAGTTCCAGCTGAGCAAGCATGGGGATTTGCACCCGGTTCGGACCGCGGCAACACCTGCGGCAGCAATCACCGCCGCCACCACGAGCCCGCCAGATGTAGCGATCCTCGACGTCAGTCTGGATGGCGCAAGCGGAATCGATCTGATTGGCCCGCTGCTGGAAGTCGCGCCCGGATGCCTCGTGCTGATGCTCAGCGAAGTCCGGCAGCCAAGGCTTGTCGCGACCGCTCTTCGCAGCGGTGCGCGGGGATGGTTGCCCAAGACCACTGACGTCAACGACGTGATCGCATCGGTCCACGGGTTAATGCGCGGCGAGGCTCGACTCGACCCGCTTCTTCTCGGTGCCGTTCTCTCAGAACTGATCGAACGACCGGATCATCCGGCGAACGACATATTGTCATCATTGACGAGTCGCGAACGAACCGTGCTGAGACTACTCGTTAGCGGATGGACGCGCGCAGAGATAGCAACCGAACTCGACCTTTCGGCCAACACAATTCGCACACACACCCAGAATGTGCTACGCAAATTGGGCGTACATTCGACCTTGGAGGCAGTTGCAACCGCCCTGCGTCTGGGCCTGCAAACGTTCGAAACCCGACACGTGAATCCCACTCGTATCTCGCACTGAGTATCCGATCTCACGCAGATTACGTAGTCGGCGTAGTACGAACGTGCCATCAGTTCTTGTTCATTTGACCTTAGTGTTCTGATGCTGGTTTGTTCATCCGGCGTACACCCGGCGATGAGGGGCATCAGCGTGGAGGTCACCGAGGTCGTCGCACGAATAGTGCGGCGTTACTGGTTCATATTTTTGCTGTCGATAGCGATACCGACGGTGCTCGTTGGCGCGTTCGCCGTCCATTCACCGAGCACCTACACCACGCACACGCGATTGATGGCGGCGGGCAACGTGCCCCAGGCTCAGGCACAGGCCGATGCTGTCGTCAGCCAGGTGCAGGCGATTGCGACGAGCACCGATATCGTCGCCGACGCGCTGCGGGACGCGAAGAGCGACCGCGACGTGGGCTCGGCCGTAAAGGCGGTATCGGTCACTGGCTTCGGTTCATCCGGGTTGGTCGACATCTCGTATACAGACACGTCGCCGGCAGTGGCGCGGGACGTCGACACCGCACTGGCGAACCGGGTCATTGCCCAGATCGCGACCATTCGCAACGGGCTTCCCGCCGTGCTTGATGAACTCGACGCGCTCATCACCACGCTTTCCGAGAAGCGGGCGGCAGTGGCCACAGCGGCCTCGGCCAAGCCAGCGGACACGGGTCCGGTCGCGAACCTCGATCGCCTGATCAGCGACCTGACGGCAAATCGCACGCGGCTCGCTCAGACGGCCACCAACGCGACGGCGCCGGTGATCGTTGAGAACGCCCAAACACCGCCGGCCGACAGCCGGGGTCTTCCGGCGAAGCTGGCTATCGCGGTGATCGTCGGGCTCGTCCTCGGCCTCCTCCTGATCGGTGCAAACGAGACCCTCCGTCCCGGCGTCTCAGGCGCGAACCGGGTCGCCCGCCTCCTGAACGTGCCCGTGCTCGGCATGGTGAGTTCCGATCCGGCAAGCCTTGTCGACATCGGCCGCCGGATCCGACTCGCCGGCCGTCGCAAGGCCGTCGCTTCAGTCGTCCTGGTCCGCGCCGATCGCACCACCGTCTCACCCGAACTGGTCGATCGGATCAAGGCAGCAACGCTCCGGCCGGAGACCGTCATCAGCCGCCGGACTCCAAGCATCGACGGATATGTCAAGGCCAAGGACATCGATACGGCCGCTACCCAGATCTTGACATTGTCCCCACCGGCCGAGTCGGAACTGCTGATCGATGGCGTCCGGACGGTCTGCGCCCTTGAAGAACTGGACCCCAAGTCCGAGGCAGACCAGATCGGTCTCGTGGTGTTCGCCGGCCGTAACACCAGGCTGAAGGCGGTTGACAGCGTGCGTGACCTGCTGGCCGCGACCGGATGGCCGCTGCTCGGCGTGCTTGGTGATCCGCGGAACCGGAGTGGTGTGTGATGAGTTCGCAGTCAGCCGTTGCCTTTACAGTTCCACCGATCACGCCGGCGGCCAAGGCCGCTGCGCTGCGAGTGCTTGATTCGGGGTGGATTACCACCGGTCCTGAGTCGGTCGCGTTCGAGCAGGAGCTCAGCGCGTTCCTGGGGCAGCCACACGTGGTGAGTCTCGCTTCGTGTACGCATGCCCTCGAACTCAGTCTGCGTGCCCTTCGGTTGCGCCCGGGTGCGCGCGTGATGACACCGAGCCTGACCTTCTGTGGCGCGGTGGCGGCTATCCTGCACGCCGGCTACCAGCCAGTTCTCGTGGACATTGACGAATCGACGCTCGTTCCGAATGTCGATACCGTCGGGGCCGCCGTGGCTCGGGTCGGCGCCGTTGATGCCATGGTGATCTGTGACCTCGCCGGCTACCCGGTGGACCACGTCGCGCTCGCCGACGCGGCTTCATTGCCGTACTCGCGCATCGTCGTGGACGCTGCTCACGGTCCCGGTGGAACGATCGGACGCGCGGTCGCCGGCACCGCGCCGTTCGCGACCTGTCTCAGCTTCTACGCCACCAAGAACCTTCCGATCGGCGAAGGCGGCGCGGTGGCGACGTTCGATGAAGAATTCGCCGGGTGGCTGCGGTCGGCGCGCCTGCACGGCATGACAAAGGATGCCTGGAAGCGCTACCTCCCGGGCGGGACGTGGCGATACGACGTCGCTGAGCCAGGCTTCAAGGCGAACATGACCGACCTGCAAGCGGCCATTGGGCGAGCGCAACTGGATGCGCTGCCGACCTGGCAAGACGAGCGAGCCGCGCTCGTCAAACAGTATGACGAGGCGCTCGCGCCGCTGATCTCCGACGGGACCATTCGCGTACCGGAGCGACCCGACGGCCACTCGTACCACCTCTATCAAGTCCGAGTTCCACGTCGAGACGAAGTCATCGCCACCCTCAGCGCTCAGGGCATCGGAACCTCGGTTCATTTCATCCCTGTGCACCACTTCCGCGGCTACGCCGCGGAGCTCGACGCCGCGGAGTGCGCAGCGATACCGGTAACCGACCGGGTCGCCGACGAACTGCTGTCGCTACCCCTGTATCCGGGCCTGCAGGTCGACCAGATCGACCTGGTGACCAGCCGGCTCGCCCACGCCCTTTAAGGAAGGATGGAGGTACACATGCGCCCGTGGCGACGCTCTTTGCCGGCCGTAAGTAACGGTCTGCCCACACTCGTGCTTGGAGCCGGCCAGGCCGGTCGTGAAATCGTCCGCGCTCTTCGGACCGCCCCGGACTTCGGCCTGACGCCTATCGCCTTCCTCGACGACGACACTCGACTGCCCCGAGTCGCGGGGCTTCCGGTGCTTGGCAGTCTCGACGACGTGGGCGCCGTAGCATCGCAAGTTGGCGCGCAAGCCGCGCTGGTTTCCATTCCGTCGCTGCCGCCGGACCGAATCGCCGCGCTGATCGAGAAGTGCGCGGCAGCGAACCTGCTGGTTCGCCACCTGCCATCATTCCTGGCAGCGGTGGAACGGTCGATTCGGATCTCCGACCTCAGTGGCGTACGCGTTGATCGGCTGCTCGGCCGCGACGAGGTCCATGTCGTCTCTGATCGTGTCCGCAACCTTGTGCAGGCACGTCGCGTCCTGGTTACCGGTGCCGGCGGCTCGATCGGTTCCGAACTGTGCCGTCAGGTGCGGCGATTCAACCCAGCTGCGCTCTATATGCTCGACCACGACGAGTCCAACTTGCACTCGCTACATTTGGAGCTGGCCGGGTCGGGCGTGCTCGACAACGACGACATCATTGTCGCGGATATCCGTGACCGTCCCCGACTCGAACAGATCTTCAATGAGACCCAACCGGACCTCGTTCTGCACGCTGCCGCGCACAAACACCTGCCGCTGCTGGAGAGGCATCCGTGCGAGGGCGTCAAGACGAATGTGCTTGGTACGCAGCACCTCGTGGAGCTCGCGAACAAGTACGGCACGTCGCGGTTCGTGCTGATCAGCACCGACAAAGCCGCCGATCCGACGTCAGTTCTCGGTGCCACCAAGCGGCTCGCGGAGTTGATCGTCCAAGCCGCCGCGGGTGGCGTCACCACGATGGCGTCGGTGCGGTTCGGCAACGTCCTGGGCTCACGCGGATCCCTGCTCTCGGTGCTCGCCGACCAGGTCGCGAATGGGCGGGCCATTACGATCACGCACCCTGACGTGACGCGATTCTTCATGACCATCGAGGAGGCTGCCGGCCTGGTTCTCGAAGCCGCTCAGCTTTCCGAGTACGCCGAGACGTTCGTCCTCGACATGGGCGAACCGGTCGGCATCGTGGATCTGGTTCACAAGTACGCGGCGGCGGTCAACGTATCGGAGCTCCGCATCAAGTTCACCGGTCTGCGCCCCGGCGAGAAGCTCAACGAGAAGGTGTTCTCCGACTCCGAAGTGCGCATCCCGACCGCGCATCCGAAGATCTCGGCGACCCGGGCGACCGCGATCCCGCCGGACTTCAGCGGCATGCTTGAGGAGCTCTACGCGGCGACCGCGGTCAACGACGCCCGGCGGACGGTGTCATTGCTCCGTGCGATGCTGCCCGACTACCAGCCCGCCCACCAGACGCTTACGCCGGCCTCCGTCGGCGCGCCATACCCCGACGGGCTCTGACAGATGTTGATTGAGACCGGCGGCGAATTCGTCGCTGTCCAGTCCGAGCTGCCCTGGGCAGGCCGGATTATTGCGCGCGGAACCGGAGGTGCCACGGCGGCAAACGCTGTGGCACCGACCGTACGCATCGCGGTGGACGCCGACCGTGACGCCTTCGGCACCAGTGGCTTGCGGTCGATCACCCGCGGCGCCTGGTCAGACGGCATGCGGACGGTCCTTGCCAACGCCGGCGGCTCCGGCTTCGACTTGCAGGTAAGCCACGCGGTCGACGTCCTCGAGATCGACGCTCGCTATCGCCCAGGAATCAGTCTGCGTGTCGCCAACCGGGTCCTGAGCAGCCGATTTGAATTGCTGGCGACCCAGGTTCTCGTTCACTACCCGGCGCTATGGCGGGCCAGCTGGCGCGGCCGGGTGCCGCTGCATGCGTCGGTCCTCGCAACCAACTCCGGAACCCCACTGCTGGCGGGCCCTGGCGGCGTCGGTAAGTCGACCGTGCTCACCGCCGCGCGACGCAAGGGAGCCACGACGATCGGCGACAACTTGTGCACGAGCGACGGCGGGCCGTGCTTCGGCGTCGCTGAACCGTTGCGGACCGACGCCCGTTCCGGATCTGAATCCGGTCCGGTCGGGGCGGAGCACGGCGTCAAGACGTCGCATGGACGAGTTTCTCAGCCGTTTGGGACCCGTCTCACGGAGCTGAAACCGGACCGAGTAGTCGTGCTGGAACGTGGACCGGTGACCGACATCGAGCTGATCACACCTCAGGAAGCGGCTCGAACTCTGATCGCGGGCACCTACGCCGCCGGCGAGCTACGCCGCTACTGGGCGTTCGCGGCAACGCTCTGCCTGGCCACCGGCTTAGGACCTGCTCACCCCCCGATCGACGATGTCGCGGCGACGCTCACCGGCACCGTTCCGTGCCTGCGCGTACGCATCGGCGATGGCCAATCAGTCTCAGTCGAAGAGCTGTGCGGCGTCGACGCCATAGCGAAGAAAGGAACTCGGCGTTGAGCTCTCGGATCAAGGTGGCGACCATTATCACGCGGATGGCGGCTGGTGCCGGCGGGGTCGCGTTGCGCGGCGCGCTCGCTGTCGACCAGGACGTCTTCGATGTCACAATGATCACCGGCGGCACCGGATTGACGGGGAGCCGCATCGCTCATTCAGAGCGAGTCCTATCCGGGCCGGAAGCAGTCAAGGATGCCCCCGAGGGCGACCTCCTTGCCGAAGGCTTCAACGCCGGTCTCTCAGTTGTTCGGGTGTCGGATCTGGTCCCGGAGATCTCGCCCAGCCGGGATCGTTCCGCGTTGCGGACACTCACCCAGCTACTGGCGGATGGCCAGTTTGATGTGGTGCATACGCACAGCGCCAAGGCCGGCGCGCTGGGTCGAATGGCCGCGCATTCGGCGGGCGTTCCACGAATCGTGCACACCTACCACGGCTTCCCATTTCATGACTTCCAGTCGGCGTGGCGCCGGTCCGCGTACGTTGGGATCGAACGGTGGCTGGGCCGGCGCACCCATGCGTTCCTGGCCGTGGGTAGCGGCGTCGCCGCCGAGGCGGTGCGACGACGGATCGCCATGCCGGAGAGCCTCCGCACGATCCCTCCGGCGGTTGAGAACGTCGTCGTTCCGAGTGGCACGGCCGCTCGCGGCCTCGCCCGTCGCCGGCTCGGGCTCCCACCCGGACTGCGCCTCGTCGGCACGGTTGGCCGGATCGACTACCAGAAGGCACCGGAGGACTGGATCGACGCCTTGGCGGCGATCAGGGACGCCGACGTATGGGGCATTTGGATCGGCGATGGTCCGCTGCGCGATCAGATGGTCGCCCACGCCCGCAAGCGCGGAGTCGACAACCGCCTGGTGATCCTGGGTCACCGCGATGACGTCCGGGAACTTCTTCCCGCATTTGACGTATTCGCGCTCGCCAGCCGTTATGAGGGTCTGCCATGTGCACTGATCGAAGCGATCCAGGCGCACGTTCCGGTCGTCGCTACCGCGGTCAACGCGGTCCCTGATGTCGTGGTTCCGGGCGAGTCCGGCCTTCTCGTGCCGGCGGGCCGGCCGGAGCTCCTGGGCCGCGCAATCAAATACCTCCTCGACCATCCGGCCGAGGGCCGCCGGATGGTTTCCGGCGCTTTGGATCGCGTCGCAGATCGATACACACCGCAGGCTCTGGGCACCGTACTTGACCGCACCTACCGTGGGAGCACGCAGTGAACGTAAACGTCATCAGCCGGGATCCGCGCGTCTTCGACGGGCCAGACCTCCCCGCCGACCCAGACGTGTTAGCTCGGGTGATCGCGCAGACCAACGATGTCGATCTTGCCGCTCCACCGGTGGTGCTCCCCGACTTTCACCACAAGTCGAACATGGAGATGCCGTCGTCGGTCGCGGTGGCCACGACCAACACCATCCGTCCGACGCTTACCTCAGCGTCGGTCAACTGCGGCATGGCTCTTATCGCGTTCGACGCGGACCGTCCGAACGAGGCCGGAATCCACGAGTTCTACCGACGGGTCCGGGAGCGCTATCCGTACCCGACGTCGAACTTTCGCGAGCTCTCGGTAAAGGACGTCCGCAAGTCAGCGATCGATGGCGCGGTGTTCGCGGCGGAACGATGGGGCGTCGATGGTGACGAACTGAGCCGGGTGGAAGAGAACGGCCGACTGGACCTCGACCGGTACGGCGGCGCGGACCGGCTCACCCGGGAACTGCCGGGCGTGGCGTTTCAGCTGGCCCGCATGCGGTTCGGCACCATCGGCCCGTCGAACCACTTCGTCGAGCTGCAGATGGTGGAAGAGGTCTTCGACCCGGAAACGGCTGCCGCTCTCGGCGTTCGGCAGGGCCAAATGGTGCTCCAATATCACGCCGGCGGCGGCGTCCTCACCGGCGAGATTGGTGCTCTATTCGGGCGGCGCCAGCACAACCCCCGGCAGATCCGGATGGCGATGGCGATCGAGAAGCCGCTCTACCATCTGGCTACCGCGCGATCGATCGCACAGTTCAAGCAGCGCCTCGCGCTCTACTTCGCGGCCGGTTGCCCGTCGATTCCGCGAGACAGTGACGAGGGCCAGCGCCTGATGCTCGCCAACGCGGCTGCGATGAACTATGGATTTGCCTTCCGAGTCGCGACCTACGCCGCCCTCAAGAAGATCGCCGCGGATGTGTTCGGCGGCTCGGGCGGACGTTTGGTGGTGGACTCACCGCATAACTCCATCTACGAAGAGCCGGTGGCGGGCGCCACGAATGGTGAGACCGCTGTCGTGCACCGGCACAACTCATGCCGGGCATACCCAGCGGAAATGTGCGCACCGGGTTCAGTCTTCGGCCAGACTGGCCAGGCGGTGTTGTTGCCCGGCACGTCCCGCACCTCGTCGTACCTGGCCGTCGCCGGCCCCAAGGCGAGCGACAGCCTCTATTCCGCGTGCCACGGAGCGGGGACTCTCGTTTCCGACTTCTACGAGCGTGGCTTGTCCCGGGTCCACCCGGAGGGGCACGCGACGCTTCGGTTCCGGTACGACGACGCGGCACCGCAGCGCTACGAACACCTTGACGACAACGGAGTAAACGCCGCTGTCGGCGTGCTGGCAGACAACGGGCTGGTCCGCCCGGTGGCCCGCCTCAGGCCATTCGCAGTGCTCAATTAGGCCGCAGCGGAGACATAGGAGCGTGCAAACGATGTCCACCGAGAGTCCGCAGGAGCGGTGGCGCTTGGTGGTCCCACACGACGCGATGGTCGTCATGATGACGGACGACAATCCCAAACGTGTGGCGACCCGAATCAACGCGCTACCACCCACGTCGCGCGTGGCGCTGGTCGGCGGCCGCCGCCATGCGATCCGCGTGGCGCGCCGCAGCCGGCTCAAGGTGGAGCGAGAGTACGTGGTCATACCATCTCTGCAGCGACCCGTCGCCATCGCTCAAAAGGCGCCTGAATCGCTGCGTTGGTTCGCGAGATCAATCCTGACCGTGCCACCTGGGCGGTCGCGATTCCACGGCATTGTCTGGGGCGTCATCAAGGTCATCCGGTGGCGCCCCGGGCTGCTGGCTCGTGCCCCAGTTGGCGATCGCATCCTGATTGGAGTGCGGCAATGAGTGCCGACACCACGGAAATCCGCAGGATTCTGTCTGCCGAGCATGCTCCACTGCGCGATGTGCTCGATCGTCCCGGCACGCGACTGGTCGTCCTGGGCGGGTCTATCGACCCGAACGCAAAGGTGACGATTGTCCTCTTGGACGAGTACGGCCCGGCTTTCGTCATCAAGGTGCCGACGACGAAAGCAGCCGAAGGCGTGGTCCGCAACGAGGCGTACGCGCTGGAGGCACTGGCGGAATTGCCGCTCGGACCAATGGCGGTGTCGATCCCGCGAGTGGCGGGATTTATGCGCCACGAAGGTCGCGACGCGCTGGTCGCCACGGCCGTTCCCGGCACCCCCATGACGGTCGACTATCACGGCTGGCATCACACCGCACGGCGCCGGCACGTGCGGGCGGATTTCGCGATGGCCGGCAACTGGCTCGCGGATCTCCAAAACCGGACCGCCGGGCCGTCGATGCAGATTTCTCTGATCAGCGAGGCGCTCGACCGCATCTCGGACCGATTCGCCGGGTACAAGGAGTTGCCGTATGTCACCCGCGCTCTGTCCGGTGCGGCCGCCCGCTTGCAGGAACATCGTGCCCCGCGAACCGTCGTTCACGGCGACTTCTGGCTCGGCAACATCATGCACACGAACCGGGTCGTGACCGGTGTCGTCGACTGGGAATCATGCGTGATGATGGGCGAGCCGCTGCGTGATGTGGCACGGTTCGCCACAAGCTATGGCCTCTATCTGGATCGCCACACGGCACCGGGTAAGCGCATCAAAGGGCACGGCGGCCTCCACGCGGGGCCATTCGGAGTCGGCATCTTCCGGATGTACGAAGAGCGGACGTGGCTCTCGGCAATCGTGCAGAACTACGTAGCGCTCGCGCTTGGGCGTCTGGGATTGCCCGCCCGCCTCTGGCGCGATGTGCTGACCGGCGGGATCGCCGATGTCGCGGCGACGGCGGACCATCCCGAGTTCGCCGAGGCGCACCTGCGCCTGTTGGCTCGGAGAACTCCACCGCCGGCGGTCGTCGGCACGGTTCCGATGCCTCGATCGGCACACTTCAGCGCAGATGACGCCGAGTCGGACGACACCGATCAGGACTCCATGGAGCGGATCGAATCCCAAGACACGAGGCACGATGACGGCACCGACGGCCTCGCGGCGTCCGGCGGAGTCGCGGCGTGACAGCCATGTCAAGCGACCTGGTGATCAGCCCGCGGCGCAGCGAGGATGTTGACCTCGCACCGCTCGCCGTACGGCGCCTTGCACGGTGGCGGGTCACTGTGGTCGCGCTCGGCGTTGCGATGTCGTCGCTGCCGTTACTCCGCCCAAGCGGTCCCGGCAACACTGGCCTCGTCGACCTGGCGCTGCTGGCCGCGATGTTGACCACAGTGCACTTGGCCTCAGCTCAGAAGCTGCGCCTCCGGTTCCCGTACGCCGTTCCCGCTGCGCTGACGGTGGTGGCCGGGGGTACCGCCGTCCTGATGGCCCAAACCGGTTCGACCGCTGTCACCCGGAGCGCATTGGCACTGCTCCAGGATCTGTTCGTTTTTGGCTGGGCGGCCTCGATCGCGACTGTTGGTCAGGATCGCCGGGTGTTGCGCGTCATGTTCCACGCATTCGCGTTCAGCGCGTTGGCGTGGGCGATCGTTCTCATCGTCGGAGAACTTCTGGGCATCAGCTGGATCACCGGCATCACGGCCCGTGACGGCGTCCGGGCCTCACTCACCTTCGGCGATCCGAACTTGGCCGCGGACTACTTCATCTGCGGGTTGTTCGTGCTCCGAGCGTGTCAGGTGCCACGCCGTCGGGGACTGCGGTTCCTCTGCTGCACGCTGATCGTCACGGCCATCGTTTTGACATTGTCGAACGGTGGAATACTCGCGCTTACCGTCGCCACGGTGCTCGGTGGCCTGTTCGCGCTGGCACGGCGGCGCGGATTGGTGGCGGCCATGACGGTCGGACTCGCGATTGTCCTCGTCGCCGGCGTCGCGATCAAGACCGTGAATATCCGTGGGTGGGTCAGCAGTGTCGAGCAGTCCGACACGCTGATTCGCGACTCGCTCGGTCGGGAGGCCGAAAGCAGCGGCAGCCGTAGCGCGTTGGCAAGCGAGAGCATCCACCTCTGGATGCACAGCACCAGCATGTTCGGCTACGGCCCGGCGAACACCGAAGCCCAACTGCGCCGCACCGGCGCCGCGTACGTCAAGGAAGCGCACGACGACTACATGGCCACGCTGCTGGAACGCGGCATCGTCGGCGGACTGGCACTGGTAATTCTGATGGCGCTGGTAGCCGTCCGGGCCCGCCGAATCGCGGGTCCGGGCGGACTGAGCCCCGAGCTCAGGGACATCGTGCCCAGGCCGGAGCTGCTTGGCGCGGCATGCATCGCTCTCGCGATGTCGGCAATGTTCTACGAAGTCCTTCACTTCCGGCACGTGTGGGCCGTCCTAGGCCTAGTCGCCGCCCTGGCCCAGACGAGGAGCACCGCGAATGACAGCCACGGTCTCTGATGCCCCCCGGGTGACCCGGGTCCGTACACTATTCGCCGGCAACGTGGCCGCGCGCGTGGCCGCTCTGATCGCACTAGCGGTGGCTACCGTCATGGTCGCGCGGTCCGGCGGGCCGACCCTCGTCGGCGCGTTCACTCTCATGCGAGTCCTACCCGGTCTTGCGGGTGTGCTCGCGGCGCTCGGGCTTCCGGGCGCCACTCCGTATTTCCTGGCGTCCCGCAACGACGATCCCCGCCTGCGGCCGACGCTCGTCGTCCTCGCGCTGCTTGGCGCATGCGCCGCGACTCTTGGCTGGCTGGTCCTCACGCCGGTCCTGCATCGCTACTTCTTCGCGGACTGGGGAGTCGGCCTCGTCCTCGCCGGGGCGTTGGCGGTGTTCACGCAGCTCCCGGTGGCAGTCGGAAAGTCGATGCTGCAGGGCGAGCAGGACTTGCAGGGCGCAAACCTCGCCATCATCGCCGAGGAAGCCGTCTACCTCCCGGTCTATGGCGCGTTCCTGCTGTTCAGCTCAGGAGCCATGACAATGCTTTACGCGTTGATCATCGCCGACGTTCTGGTCGCCGCCGGAATATTTGTTCGGCTGTGGCAACGTGGGTTCTTCGCCGGTTGGGCGCGGCCCGACCTCGCGCTCGGCAAAGAGATAGCCGGCTACGGCGCCCGTGGCCAACTCGGCGGCCTGCTGTCTCTCGTCAATCTCCGTCTCGATGTCGGGATCCTCGGTGCTATCGCGGGCCCCGCCGTCCTCGGCGTGTACGCAATCGCCAGCAAGTACGCCGAGCTGCTTCGACTCCCCGGGCTGGCGGTCAACTACGTGCTCTACCCGATATTCTCCGCACGCAACGGCGGCGACGCGCGTGCGCGGACGACCGCCCTGATTGTTCCGTCGTTGTTCGCGCCGCTGCTGGTGGCAGTCCCGCTAGCCGTGCTGGCCGCTCCGGTGCTCCCGCTCATCTACGGGAAGGACTTCCACGGGGCCATCGTCCCAGCGATGATCCTGCTGGTCGGACTGCTCGGTGACGTCCTTGCCAACCTCATCAGCGCGTACCTCTTCGGCATCGGTAGGCCGGGCTGGAACTCATTGGCGATCGGCGCGGGCGTCATCATGACGGTTGTCGGGGACATACTGCTGATTCCGCGATACGGCGCCTCAGGCGCAGCGTTCGCGTCCTGCTTCGCCTACCTGGCGTCCGACCTGGCATTGCTGTTCTTCTTCCGCCGAGCGCGCCGCGTGGCCCAATGAAGTGGCGCCGTCTGATTCCGATGCTGCTCGTCGCGGTTGCGGCCGCGACCGGCGCGGCCGCGGTCATCGAAGGCACCACCTCGAACTCCGACGGTCCGACGAGTCCACGGTCCACGGTGTCGGCCGCTCCATCGGTGCGGCTCGGCCCGGTCAATGTGGCGCCCTATGTCGCGGCGATTCGCGCGGCCGACGCTGCCGGGCTGCGAGTCTGGCTCGAAGCCGACCTCGTGCGGCGATGGCTCGCTGGTCCGGCCGCGTTCCAGCAGGCCATCGCCGCACTGACGACGGAAGCGCGCGAACGCGGTGTCGTTGGAATCAAAATCGCCGACGAACTCGGCTACAACGACGGGTTGACCAGCGCCGCAAAGGTGGAGTCGTTCCTCGATGCGAGCGCGGCAGCGATTCGCCGAGCAGCACCCGGCAAGCTGATCCTCATCGACATGGTGATTCCGGCTCTGGGCTGCCTGCCCGATGCCGGCACGGCGCCCGCTCAGGCCGAGGGGTGCCGCAACCGCGCCGACTCCCGATACAAACAGCTGAGCTTGGATCAAGTCGGTCGATATCTTGATCGCCATGACATCGATGTCCTGGACCTTTCATCGGCCCTACTGGACCAGACCAACTACGCAACCTGGGGAGTATCGATCGACCAGGCGCAAACCGCAGCGTGGGATGAAGTCGCCCGACGCGGATGGGCGACCAAGGTCACTCTTCAGAGCCGCAAGGCACTCGCTCACCCGGGTGACGACACGACCGATTCCGCATCCGCCGACGCCGAACTTCATACCTTTGTCGACGTACCGACGGCCGCGGGCGCCGTTGCCACGGACATCTGGACGTGGCGGCAGTTCTACCAAGGCCAGACCTACCGGATCCTCAATCCGGGCTTGACGCCAACGCCGCTCTGGGACGGGCTGGTTTCCCGGCACAAGAACGGAGTGCGGCTCTTCACGCATCTGTCGCCAAGCTCGGTCGAGGTAAGCCTCGCCGCCGACCTGGCCAAGCTGGCGGACGCATTTACCGATGTCTTCATAGCTTCAGGCACGGGGTGACTACCTTGACGACGACCGCCTACTCAACCGGCGACTTCGCTACTCGTAAGCACGACACGGCTTCAGTAGCAGCCACTCGCGAGATCGTGCGTGTCGAGCCCAATGACGGTCTGCGGCCGTGGCGCGGCCTGAGCCCCGGCCGGGCACGACGCGCAATGGACGTCGCTGTAAGCCTCGCCGTGCTCACTCTGGCGGGACTCCCACTTCTCCTGCTCATGGGACTCATACGGCTGGAAAGCCGGGGTCCGGCCATTTTCAAGCAGATCCGCGTCGGTCAGGGCGAGCGCGTCTTCACCCTTCTCAAGCTGCGTTCGATGCGCGCCGACCTGCGGGGGTCCGACTTGACGTCGTCCGGTGACGCACGAATCACCCGAGTGGGCCGACTCATCCGGGCAACCTCAGTTGACGAGCTGCCTCAACTAATCAATGTGCTCAAGGGATCGATGACACTGGTCGGACCGCGGCCCGAGACCCCGTACCTGGCCGCCCAGTACCCGGCCCAATGTCGGTGGGTCTTCTCATTCCGTCCGGGCTTGACCGGGCCGGCGCAGGTCCGAATGCGCGACACCGACGTCCTGAATGGCGCATCGGATCAGGTCGAGGCGTACTTGCGGCTGGTGGTGCCGGTGCGGGCGCGGATCGAGGCAAAGTACCTGTCGTGCCCGTCCATTCCGGCCACGGTCGCCGTCTTGGTCGACACTTTCCGGCACATCTCCGGACTGGAAGTGCACCGCCGGTAGCGGCCGGCGGATCGCAAAAACTTGTCCCTCCCCACCCACCTAGCGGTCCGGATGAACTCCTCCGGGCCGCTAGGTGGGTTTCTGGGGTGTCATCCGACTTGCTTGCTCAGCAGCGAGTCGCATCGCGCATTGAGGCACGCGCCGGTCGGCAGGTCGAATTCGAAGTTGTGAGCCAGGCACCGCAGCACGTTGCCGGTGACAATCGATCCGACTGACAGATCCTCGCCGGCGTGTGGGCAGTAACGACCTATCTCGTACGACTCGCTGCCTGCTACAACGGTGATCCGCTCGTCATCGCTGCGGCCCGTCTCATACTCTTCGATCGCCTTGAGCGCAGGTTCGTTGGCGTGCTTGAGCAGGCCGATCAGGTAGTCGTTGTACTTGTCCGGATTGCGCCGCGCCGTCAACCGCAACGACAAGAGCAGATCCTCCCAGCCGATCTCGCCGCGAAGCACGGCGTCCAGCCAGCGACCGTCGACCGTGAACGTGTATTCCGGCTCCGGGGTCGTGCCATCAAGATCGACCGTGAGACCGGAGTCGTCCATCCGTAGGTCCCAGATGCCTCCGTGGGAGCCTCCGACCTCGAAACGCACGGTCATGCCGATGCGGGTCAGGAAGTACGGCGAAAGCGTGCCCAGGTTGGAGAAGTGCTGACGGAACCGGTCGGCCAGGCCAGGACCGGGATTGCCGACACCCGCGTGAACCGACTTGATCGCGTCCTCTCGATCATCGGCGTACCGCTGCAGGTAGTCCTCGATGCCGTCGGTATAGCTGAAGGCCGCGGAGATCGGGTCCTGGGTCACCTCGCCGGTGTCCAGGTCGATTCGATCGCCCGGCCGGAACGCCGACCAGCGCTGCAATGGCAGGTGATCGGCGAGCCAGGCCTCGGCCTGTTCGGCGTCCGGGAAGATCCCCGGCGCTCTCAGCGACTCGTTGAATCCGCGCAGCTCTTGGTCGAGGAAGCAAGGTGGGCCGGCGAACGGTACGGCGAGTTCCGGCTCCGTCGAGCGCACCAGGCGCATAACGGACCGGAATTTACCGATCCGCTTGTCGGACTCGATCTGTGCCCGCACCTCGGGAGGGTAGTTGTAGCAAATCGGATGCCATGACGCGCCGGATGTCTGGACTGTCATGACGTCCAGACGACCACCGGCCAGGTGTTTGGCCCGTCTTGCCTGCGCGGCGGTCAGTCTGGCGTCATTGCAATCCAGGACCGAGCAACCATCGGCCACAATCAGGAACGCTGCGTCGTGGCACATCGGCGAATGCTCGGGAATTGGAGTGATCCACGAGCCCGAGTTGTCCAGAGGAAACGCCTCCCAAGGCGTGAGTTCGATGATTCGCTGCACGCCACCGGCCCTCAAACGGTGGAGGAAGACTTTGGAGGGATAGCTGGGAATGAGTACCCGCGTACGCTCCGGCAACCTCCGCAAGACCGACAAATCCATGTGGTCAAGGTGCTCGTGCGACACCGCCACCCAATCGACATCAATGGTGTCAGGCGTGTCGAGATGGTCGTTGCGCGGAAATTGGTGCCACGACCCAAGAAATGCACCGGTCTTCGCAAACCACGGGTCGACGGCGAGACGGAAAGCCCGAGCGTCGATTGCGAGGCCTGCGTGGCCGAGGAATTTGAGCGAAGACATGTGGCCACTATGCCGTTCCCGTGCGGCTCAAACATCCAACATCGGGTTAGTTAACTCGTCAGTTGGGGTAGAACGACCCGTCAGATGCGATGGCACAATCCGAAGCCTATTCGTATTTGTCCGAAATGCACCAAATGCGTGTCCCCCTTCTGACACATCGTTCGCAATTAATAACGCCCATGAAGACGGGGTGTAATAGTGAATGGCTCGAAGGTCAAGGCCGAGAGTGAGGATTTGACAATGGATGGCGCTGGAAGCCCCCGGGTTGTCGCCCCGGCCCATCCGCGCCGGCCTGTCGACGACCTTCCGAAGCTGCCCTCCGAGCCGGCGGCGGCACAGGCCGACGACGCGCGGTCGCGGCGGCAGATCGGCCACGACATACATCACGAGCTTGGCACCATCATGTTGCTGGCGCGCCTGCTGCAGGAGGGCGAAGACGTCGGACCGGACAGCCGCCGCCGGGCGAGCCTGATCATCGGCGAGACCCGCTGGCTCGAGCAGCTCGTCCGGGCGTACGAATCGGTGAACGAATCCACCGAGCTGCGACCCGTCGGCCATGTGCAACCGATTGCAGTGCATGAGGTGGTCATCGAGGTAACCGATGCGATACGAATGGCAACCCTGACCCGGGTTCACGTCACCGCCCAGCCGGTCTACGGCCGGGTGAGCAGGTTGGCGTTGTGGCGCGCGCTGCGGAATCTGCTGGACAACGCGGTCCGAGCGGCAGGACCCGGCGGAACCGTCGACGTTCGGCTCAGCACCGCCCATGGCGCGATCATCATGGAAGTCGATGACGATGGTCCCGGATTCGGTGATAGCGCCCCCGGGCGCAGCTCACTGGGTTTGAACATCGTCCAGGACTTTGTCGCAAGCGCCGGCGGCCATATGGAGATTCATCGAGGGATTCGCGGCGGTTGCTGCGTCCGCCTCGATATTCCCGAGTTGGTCAGCCTCGATGACACGATCTTGGAACCCAGGCGCAGCGTGTGAATCTCGTCATTTGCGATGATCATCCCGTCTTCGCCGACTCTCTTGCCCAATTGCTTCGGGCTCGCGGTTTCCATATCGCCGGCGTGGCGTTTCACCCGCACGAGGCCATCCGCATCCTGGCTGAGCAGCAAGTCGATGTTGGCGTTTTCGACGTGACCTACGGTCCGTCGACGATCACGGATCATCTGATCGACGTCGCGGCCGCCAATGCGCACGCCCAACTGATGATTCTCACGGCCGCTTTGGCTCCCGAGGTGGTTCGCGGCTGCATCGATGGAGGTGTTATCGGATTCGCCGAGAAACGGCAATCAACCAACGAGATCATCTCGATAATCCAGCACGTCGCTGCCGGCCAGCGGGTAATCCCCCCGTCTATTGATCTCTCACGACCGCCGATAGCGCCGTCGCGCACTAGCGCCGCGTACGGCCTGCGGCGCCTTGCTGAATACCTGACACCCCGGGAACGCGAGGTGCTCAGCGCATTGGTCGGCGGACTGGATACGACCGCGTTAGCGCGGAAATTGGGAATCGCGCCGGAGACGGCGCGCAGCCATATCCAGAGCACTTTAGTCAAGCTGAACGTGCACTCGCGGCTGGAAGCAGCGACTCTCGCAGTTCGATCCGGAATTCTCAATCCTGAGACCGGTGAATGGCTCGGCTAACTCCACGGCCGACTCGATCTAGCGTTCACCTGCACTGATGCCTTATCGTCGCGGCACCCCCGCCCGCCGCGCCGAGCGCGAGCGCCCGATGCAGGAGACCGCCCGGTGACTCGTCGACGCAAGATCATTCTGGGCGTACTGGCCGCGATCCTGCTGTTGTGCGGCGTGAACATGCCGTGGACGATCAGCGGTGCCGTCAACGCGCAGTTCCACAAGATCAGCGGGGACATCCGACCGCAGCCGTGCGACCAGATGCTGACGGCGAAGTCGACGCCGCCGGTCGGTCACCCCGATCCAAACGGCACGCTCCGGGTGATCGGCATCCAGTACAAGATGGACATCGCGCACGTCGTCGACTACACGACCTACCGGACCGCGATGCGGTGCCTGATGGATCGCTATGTGGTGCCGTTCGAGAAGCCCGGCGTACCCACGCTTGTGGTGTTTCCCGAGGACGTTGGCCTGGAGACGGTCGCGCTCGGGGTTCGCGGCGAGGCCGCCCGGGCCCAGTCCCGGACGGCGCTGCGGGCACCGGCCGGCGACTCCGGGACGGCCGGGATCGGCACCGCCCTTCTCTCGCTGAATGCCGCGTACGCGCCGCAGGTTGCCGCGTACCAGATCCGGTTCGGCGGAGTAGACCCGCGCAAGGAGGTGCTGCTCGCGGCGACCGACACCTTCGCTCGCGCGTTCTCACAGACGTTCTCGGACATCGCGCGCGACTACGGCGTCTACGTTGTCGCGGCGAACAACCAGGCGCCCTACCGCGAGACCCACAACCCGCTGGAAGTGAAGCTGTTCGGCGATCCCACGCAGCGCGGCAATGTGGCGTATGTGGCCACCGCCGACCACGTCGCCAACACGACGTTCCTCTGGGGTCCACGGGACATCCACCCGAACAACCCGGACGGCGAGCGCAACCTGCTCTTCACGAACGAGAAGGTGCCGCTCACCGACCTGGAGAAGACCATCCTCGGCCTGGACGAAGGTCCGGCGACCGGTCCGGCGGCGATCGCCAACGTCGCGGGCTACGTGGTGGCCGGCTTCCGGCTCGGTTTCGCCACGTCGTTGCCGGCGTTCACTTACGGGTACGCCTTCGGCCAGCGGCCGCCCGGCTTCCAGCCCTGTGCTGATCTGCGCAAGACCTATGCGGCCTGCATGGACGCCCAGGGTGTGCAGGTGGTGATCCAGGCCGAGGCTAACCCGGGCCGGTGGGCCGGAGCCGGCGGGGACAGCGACTGGCAGCCGCTGGAGTGGATGGGGTCGACCTGGCGTGCGGTGGCTGACCCGACGGTGGGTTTCCGGTACAACGTGACGCCGATGATGACCGGTTCGCTGCTCGACATGACCTTCGACGGGCAGTCGGCGATCACCATGCGAGGCGGCAGCGAACCGCCGCAGCACTATGTCGGCACCGCCATCACCGAGTCCGGCGACCCGGCGGCGATGGCGGTCTACGCGGGCGGCAAGCCGGAGTTCCTGGCACTGACTCCGTGGGTGACGCCGGACACGTCCCGGGACGAACTAACCAAGATCGGCACGGACCTGGCGGCAGGCAGTGGCTCCCCGACCGAGAACGGCTATCTGGAATCCGCGGTCTGGGCTGACCTCGTTTCAACCCCGTGACGGCTCCGCTAACCTTGCGCGGGTGAGCACCAAGAAACCACTCCGGTCCAAGCTGGCCTCAACCGCCTCACGCAGCGCCGCAGCGCTGTCCCGGGCCACCGGCCGCGGGGACGGATCGGTCATCGGCGGGAAAATCGGCCTGATGATCGACCCGAACCTGCTGGAGAACCTCGCCGCCGGCCGGAAGATCGCGCTCATCTCCGGGACCAACGGCAAGACCACCACGACCCGGCTGACCGCCGCCGCGCTCGGCGTGGCCGGCGATGTCGCCACCAACTCGCTCGGTGCCAACATGCCGACCGGCCACACCAGCGCGCTGGCCCGGGCCGGACACACGCCGTACGCGGTTCTCGAAGTCGACGAGCACTACCTGCCGCAGGTCCTCACCGCCACCAAGCCGCACGTGGTGGCGCTGCTCAACCTGAGCCGCGACCAGCTCGACCGCGCCAAGGAAGTCGCCATGATGGCCGACATGTGGCGCACCATGCTCAAGTCCGTCAAGGTCCGGGTGGTCGCAAACGCCGACGATCCGATGGTCACCTGGGCGGCGCTGGCCGCGCTCGAGTCCGGCGGCCAGATCACCTGGGTCGCCGCCGGTCAGCGGTGGCGCGACGACTCCTGGGTGTGCCCGGAGTGCGGCTCGCACATCGAGCGCGCCGACGCCGACAAGCCGATCACCGCGGGCGAGACCGGAGCCAGCGACGACTGGTGGTGCACCGGCTGCTCGCTGCGCCGGCAGATGCCGGACTGGGAGGTCGACGGCGACTCGGTCGTGGACCCGACCGGCGACAAGCACCCGATCGCGCTGGCCCTGCCGGGCCAGGTGAATCGCGCCAACGCCGCGACCGCCCTGGCCGTGGTCGCCCAGTTCGGTGTCAGGGCCGCCGACGCGGCCCCGCGGCTGTCCGAGGTCAAGTCGATCGCCGGGCGCTACGCCCAGGTGGACCGCGACGGCCGCTCGATCCGGCTGCTGCTGGCCAAGAACCCGGCCGGCTGGCTGGAGGCATTCGAGATGGCCGAGGATGCCCCGACCCTGCTCTCCATCAACTCGCGCGACCCAGACGGCCTTGACACCAGCTGGCTGTTCGACGTCGATTTCTCGTCGCTGCACGGCCGCACCGTCTACATCACCGGCGACCGCGCCTTCGATCTCGCCGTACGCCTCGAGGTCAACGGCATCCCGTTCACGCACGTCGGCGCTTTCGCCGACGCGGTCGCCGCGGTGCCGGCCGGGCGGCTCGAAGTGATCGCGAACTACACCGCGTTCCAGGACATCAGGGCGGAGTTGGACCGTGTCAACTGAGGCAACGTCGTCGAACGGAGCGAGCGAGAGCGCGCTGCGCATCGTCTGGGTCTACCCGGATCTTCTGTCCACCTATGGCGACCGCGGCAACATGCTGATCCTGGCGCGCCGGGCGAGCCTGCGCGGCGTCCCGGTGGAGACGCTTGAGGTCCGCTCCGACGAGGCGATCCCCCGCAACGCCGACATCTACCTGCTCGGTGGCGGCGAGGACGGCCCGCAGGCACTGGCCGCCGAGCGCCTGATCGCCGACGGCGGTCTCAAGCGCGCCGCCGACCAGCGCTCCGTCGTCTTCGCGGTCTGCGCCGGCTATCAGCTGCTCGGCTCGTCGTTCTTCGCCAAGGGCGAGAAGCACGCCGGCCTCGGCCTGCTCGACATCGACTCGGACCGGGGCCCGGCCCGCGCCGTCGGCGAGCTGGCCGGCGAGACCGACCCGCGGCTGAAGCTTCCGATGCTGACCGGCTTCGAGAACCACGGCGGGCGTACCCACCTGGGTCCCGGCGCCAAACCGCTGGCGCACGTCAAGGTCGGCGTCGGCAACGACGGCGCCACCGAGGGCGCGTGGAACGAGAGCCTGCTCGGCACCTACTCGCACGGACCGGCGCTGGCGCGCAACCCGGCACTGGCCGACCTGCTGCTGGGCTGGGCCACCGGGCAGTCCGAACTCGACCCGATCGACGACCAGTGGCCGGACAAGCTGCGCTCGGAACGGTTGACCGCGATCCGCACGTGACCTCGGCCCGACTCCGGCTAATCGCGCTCGGACTGCTGATCGTCGCGCTGGCAGTCGCCGCGGTCCTCCTGCCCCTGCACCAGATCCAGGATGCGATCGCGGACACGGGTGCCTGGGCGCCGGTCGCGGCAGTGGTGATCGGGGCATTGCTGTTGTGCGCGCTGGTTCCGCGTACCGCCATCTCGTTTGCCGCCGGAGTGCTCTTCGGCGCGATCCCCGGCGGAATCGTCGCGGTGATCGCGGCCCTGGTCGCGGCGACCGCGACCTTCTGGGTG
The DNA here is from genome assembly GCA_963836775.1 of uncultured Actinomycetota bacterium. Classification (GTDB taxonomy): domain Bacteria; phylum Actinomycetota; class Actinomycetes; order Mycobacteriales; family Micromonosporaceae; genus DASQPR01. The sequence continues at coordinate 137,869 of CAWIKR010000002.1, forward strand.
GGCCGGTGGCTGGGACGCGAGGCGCTCGCCGCGCACCAGGGCGATCGGTTGGCGCGGCTGGATTCGTGGCTTGCGCGCCGCGGCCTGCTGGGCGTGACGGTGGTACGCCTGATGCCGCTCGCCCCTTACGGCCTGATCGGGTACGCCTACGGCACCACGGGTGTGCGCTGGTGGAACTACATCGGCGGTACCGCAATCGGTGCGGCACCGTCGGCGTTCACTTATGCGGCGCTTGGTGCCGCGGTGGTGAAGCCAGGTGATCTCGGATGGCTCACGTTGATCCCGGCGGGAGTGGGGCTAGTGATAGCGGCGGCCGCGTTCGTCTACTGGAGACGAACCGGCCGCATCGACCCCCAATCGAAGTCCGACTCCGGCCAGCTGCGCCGCAAAGCCTTGTGAAAGCGATCTTCAAAGCCTCAACCTCGTCCTCGGCTCATCCGACCGTGCGCCGCGATGGCCCGCGCTGGCTCTGGACCGCGTTGGTGCGGCGGGCTCTGCCGCCATGATCGCGACGTCCGCGGACCAGTGGTTGTGTGATCGCGACGTCCGCGGACCCAGGGCTGTCCGACGCGCGGTTTGGCGACCGCCAATCCGCGGGCGTCGCGATCACGAGCCTCAGAACGGCCGTCACTCCGCGGACGTCGCGATCTTGCAGCTCCACCGCAGCTCCGCCACAGCACCGCAGCTGGCCGGCAGCGGTCCGGGCGCCGGGCGATACAGCGTCGATATATCGTTGATAGTATGGCGACATGACGAATCTGGTAACCCATCGCCGCCACCGCCGCCCTCCTCGCCCGGCCACGGTTCTCTCGGTCGAGCGCCTCACACCACGGATGATCTCCGTACGCGTAGGCGGCCTGACCGAGTTCGCGACGCCTGCACCGACCGCGCACGTCAAGGTGTTCCTTCCGGCCGACGGTCAGGACTCACCGACCCTTCCGGACGCCGGACCGGACGGGTTCGTCTGGCCTGACGAGGCGCCGCGCCCGATCGTGCGGACGTATACGCCGAGGAGCTTCGATCCCGAGACCGGAGTCCTCGAGATCCAGTTCGCGCTGCATGGACCCGGCCCGGCAGCGGGCTGGGCGGATCGCGCCGCGGTCGGCGACCGGCTCGCGATCGCCGGACCGGGCGGCCGGTTCGACCTCGATCCGGCCGTGTCGCGATGGTGGATCGCCGGCGACGAGAGCGCGATCCCGGCGATCGCGACGTTGCTGGAAGCGCTGCCGGCGGCCACGCCCGCAGACGTACACATCGAGGTGGGTAGTTCATCCGACGAGATGCCGCTTCCGGCCGGGGACGCGGTCACCGTGACGTGGCATCACCGGCGATCCGCTGAGGCATGGGGCGAGGAGCTCTACGACGCGGTGGTGGTTGCCGACCTGGCGGCCGGCACCCATGTCTGGGTCGCCTGTGAGGCCGGTGCGATGCGGCGGGTCCGCGCGTACTTGCGCAGCGAGCGCGGGATCCCGGTCACCGCATTGACGACTCGGGGCTACTGGCGGCTCGGCGAGGCCAACCACCCCGATCACGACCACGGCGAAGACTGAGGGTCTCAGCGCGGCACGTAGTTGTACGGCGTGGTGGTGTCGAGCTGCACGAAACCCAGTCGTTGCAGGATCGGGCGGCTGTCGTCGGAAGCATCCACCTGCAGGTAGCGGATCCCCCGAGCCGCCGCGCTGCGGGTCCGCACCGCCACCAGCGCTTTGTAGATGCCTTTGCCACGCCACTCCGGGACGGTGCCGCCGCCCCACAGACTGGCGAAATCGGTGCCCGGGTGCAGGTCCATCCGGGCACCGCAGACCGGCGTGTCGCCGGCCATCGCGACCAGCATCTCGGTCGACTCCGGCGCGCGCTCGAGCTGGCTGATCAGGCGCTGACGCAACCGGGTGCCGTCCGCACCGAAGGCCCGCTCGTGTGCGGTGACCATCAGGTCGACGCCGTGCTCATCGACCACTGGCTGCACCGAGACTCCGTCCGGCAGCGGCGCGGCGGCCGGCAGCTCGGACACCGCGGCCACCATCAGCGCCTCTTCGTCTTCCGCCGCGAAGCCGGCCCGCCGCAGCCGCTCCCCTAGATCCGCGGGCCGGTCATGCGCGTAGACCTTCCACTCGAACTCGCCACCCTCGAAGAACTGGATCTGGGACGCGATCGCCGCGTCGGCCGTCGTCTCGTCCAGGTCGGACCAGAGGATCCCGGTCCAGGCGGCCGGACCGTACTGCCGGACGACTCCGTCGGCACGGTCGATCCGGGCACCCGGGTCGGCGACGGCGGAGTGGCGCATCTGGCGGTCATAGAGAGCGAGAACTTCGGCGGTGTCCATCCGACCAGTCAAGCATCCTTGCACCTCACGCCGCGTCAGGACCTACCGTCGTGGTGGTGCGGGCACCCTGCTATCGACGAGGCCGGCGAAACTGCGGTTATCGGCAGCCGACGATCAGGTCGACCAGATCGGCCGGCCGGGCCAGGAACGGCGAGTGACTGCCGGGCAGCTCGGTCGGCTCGACGCCGAGCCGCTCCGGCACGGCCGTGCGGGCCCACTTCGGATTGACGACTCGATCGTCGGCACACAGCACATAGGACACCGGCACGTCCGGCCACTTCTGCAGCGGAGATGTCTCCCGGAACGGCAGGCCGCGCTGGCGTCGCAGGCGGCGTACGGCATCGCAGGCAAGCTGATGCTCGACATCGGGGAAGAACACCTCGATCGCGGCCTCCGGCCGGAAGCCGTCACCATCGCCGGCACGCTCGACCCCGGGCAGCACGATGTCGTCGTCGCATGCGGCGATCTGGTCGTACATGCTGGCCCCGATCTGCGGCAGCAGGCCCGCGACGAACACCATGCGCTCGACCGGACGATGTGCGGCGACCAGCGGGATCGTCAGTCCGCCCAGGGAGTGCGCGACCAGGACCACGTCGTCGCCCTCGTCGGCAAGCGCGTGCAACACCACCTCGGCGTACTCGGCAGCGCCGGCCCGGGGATCGTCACACGGCAGGTCCACCGCGACGGTCCGATGACCACGACGGCGCATCTCGTCCTCGACAAGATGCCAATGCCAAGCGGCGTGTGAGGCGCCGTGGACAAGCGCGTACGTCGTCATCGACCCACCATAGATCGGTTCGCCGCCCTCGCCACATCACACTGCTGAGGAACCACCGCCGGTCAGATGTTCACCCCGCCTCCGAGCCTTTTCCAACTCCTGCGCTGCGATCATGATCGCATCGCGCGCTTCGATCTGTGGCTTCCATCCATACGACTGGAGCAACCGGGCATCCATTGCATAGGCGCGGTCGTGAATCAGGCGACCCGCCACTGGCGTTGAGAGCGGTTCCACACCCAATGCCTCGGCGACCGTCTCGATGACCTCGGTGATCTCGAGTGCGGTCCCGGACGTGCAGTTGTAGACGCCAGCTGGCAGTTGGTAACCGATGGCCATGATGAGCGTCTGGACGAGGTCCTCGACGGCCATGTATTCCCGCTTGTGCGTGCCGTCGCCGAAGACGGGGACGGGCCGTCGACTGCCAAGACACTCGACGGCAGTGGGAATAAGCTTTCGCGCTCTCTGACGGCCACCCACCAGATTGCAGGACCGGACAACGACTAGGTCCATACCGTAAGCGTCGGCGTAGCAACGGATAGCAATTTCTGCGGCCGCCTTCGAGGCAGCGTACGGCTGGGTCGGGCGAAGTGGGGCCGCCTCGTCAAGCGCCGTCACCGACTCGCCGAGCACCTCGTCCGAGGACATGTAAACCACGCGCGCATGCGGATGCTGCCGCCACCACTCACCCGCTTGAACCGCGATCGCCATGTTGGTCTCGAACGCGCGGGCGGGATCGGCTAGGGCTTCGTCTACGTCGGTCTGCCCAGCAAGAACCACGAGAACGTCCGCATCGATGCCCAGCTCGGAGATCGCGTTGGAACGGATGCGGCTGAGTTCGATGCCAGGTGGAGCTGTTGCGAACTCGCGGGGCGCACGACGATCTACGCAGATGACCTTGGCGGCCGGAAGACCGTTGGCCAGAAGCGTCGCTCCGACGAATCCGGCCGCACCATAAATGAGGATGGTCGTCACAGTCGCGTCACGCAGCCTCCCGGCCGGCACCGCCGATATAGGCGAGCAGCTCGCGATACCGTCGGTAGATGGACGGCAGCCCATCTTCTGGGTGGGAAATCAGCCATGGTTGCTTCAGGACTCGGTCGACAGCATGGATGTAGACGTCCCAAGGCTCGCTACTCCGAATAGTCAGGACATCGGACAAGGTAAGGCCGTCGAATATCGCATTTGCCTCGGTCGAGTAACCGTCCGCGAATCCGCCTACTTGGATGGCTTCAGTGACGATCGTCCGGACATACGCAGGGTCGTATCCAGTTCTTGCCGCTTCGGATATGGCCTTTGGTTCGATCATGCCTCCGGGACGGAACACCAGAGAGCGGTGTACCGAGTCGACTGGAGTCGCCAGCCCGATCCCAAGCGCCGCAGCGAGATTCGAGTTGTAGATGAGATCCACCAGCCACTTGAGCGCTACGACGTCCGCCCGCCTGAAGTCGTAGCGGCCCTGCGCCACGGTTGTGTGCTTCTCAAGGATGTATCGCTCATAAACGCCAGTTCGGCTGAGTACCAGACCACCGTCGCCAGTCTTGATTCGGGAGAGGTTGGCAAGCGTTTCCTCGATGGTGTCCGACGGACGTTCGCCGGCTTCGCGCATCAGTCGTCGATGATCAAGCAGTCCTGCGCGTCGGATGGCCGAGTCGAAGGAGTCGAAGAGTCTCGCTTGGACCAGTTCTCCGTTGCGGCGGTCATCGCTCCAGACGAACCGTACGCACCACACCCGGACCAGGTTGAGCAGGTCGTTCCAGATACGTGCGTTGTCCTGATACACCGGGTCATCGCCGAATCGCGACTCGACCGGCGACGATTCGTTCATCAGGAATGGAACGATGACGCCGGTCTCGAGCAGCTTGATGAATGCCGCTCGACGTGTCTCATCGTGTTTGTAGTCCTGTGATATGACCGGATTCCGGAGCAAGTAGCTTCGATTGACGACAATCCGCCGCGCTGTTAGCAGAGCACGTACGTATTCCCGCCGGGTCAATCGATCACGGACCTCCGCCACGTCATGGATCGACTGCCTCTCGATCGCCATCTGGCGAATCATTGCTCGCGGAATCCATTGATCGTCCAGTGCGTACGGCAGGATAGTGTTCACACCAAGGTTGTCTGGCTCCAATGCGTACAGTTCGATGGCCGACGCGGGTTGTGGTGAAACCTCCGCGCCGTGTCTGGGCATGACGACCGCACGCGGTACCCGTTTCGTGGAATCCGGCGACTGGCTGCGTGCCAGCCAGGCCCGCCCTTCGACACCGAATGCCCAACGCTGAGGATTTTGGTTAGCCTGTCGGGCCTGAACGAATTCAGCGGCGTGAAAGAAGGCGTCATCGATCGATATCAGGCCGTCGTGATCGGTGTCTGCCGTACCTGACCGGAGACCGTCGACGAGGCCGCCGGTAAAGATCGACGCGGACACCCCCTGTCCGACGACGGGTGACCCCTCGTACGAAAATTCGTAGTCACGAGATGCCGTGAGCACGGTCAGACCCGTGGATGCGTCGGTCGCCACGCGGGCCAGATCAGTCAGCCGCGACATCGGACGATCGCGGTCGCCGGCGGCTTTCGAGCCTGCGAAGGCGCCACTGAAACAGCAGTCGAGCACCAGCATCTGCGTCTCCGCACGGCACCGGGACATAAGTCGCAGAAGCCAGGACGCCTCGACGGCCGAACTCTCCAACCGGTTCTTGCGCGTATCGCGCATGACAAAGTAGAGATTTCCGGACCGGTCAAGGATTCCGTGGCACGACAGGTAGATGAGGATCGTGTCATCCGGGCGGCGAGACACGAGGAAATCGTGCACCTCAGCTCGACAGTCCTCAGTGGAGCGGTCGGCCAACGTGACGACGTCAAATCCGCCGATGTCAGGCTGCTTCAACACGTCACCGAGATCAGCCGCGTCATGGACGGGCGAGCGGAGCTGGCGGAATGCAGGATCGAGATACTCAGCTGCAGTCATCAAAAAGGCGTGGCGGGTGCCCGGTTCGAACGCGGTCATGCCGACCGATCGGGCCTCGACGCGTTCCTCTCCAACCACTGCTCGACCAGCCGTTCCTGCTGATCAGCGGTAGGACGGAGGATAATGGCATCGTCGCCGTAGCGAATCTCCAGCCGCTGATCAGTGCGGGCTGCCCACGACTTCAGCGCCTCAACCAAGGTAGACAACCTGATCGCCGAAACCTTGACAGCGATCCACGTGAATACCGCGCTGACGCCCTTCGGCTCATCGGGATCGAGCTCGCTCTCGACTGCGTCGGCCGACTCGACCGCCTGCGCGGCGACGAAGACCAGAAGTCTTCGGTTCAGCTCGCGCCATTCCCGCGTCGAGGCTGTGTCGATCGAGTCGGCGGCGTCTGGTTCGGCCGCGATTCTGATCAGCAACGCATCTGCATCGGACACTGGTCGCTTACCTCCACCGAGCGCATGCCAATTCGGCAGACGCCAGATTACGGCGCGGCGTGACCAAGCGGAACATCACCGAACCATCCGAATGTCTGGATGTCGCGCCCTACTCCGGTGAGATGTGAAACCGGCGGTCCCGATCGGAACCACCGGTTCGCAACGGTGCTGGAAGACGCGGCCTCAGACGACGACCGAAACCATCCGGCCCGGAACCACAATCACCTTCTTGGGTTCGACCCCGGCCAGCGACTCCGCGATGGCGGCCAGCGCGGCGACGCGTACCGCCTCTTGGTCGGCATCCGCCGCGACCTGGACCCGCCCGCGGACCTTGCCATTGACCTGCACCGGATAGGTCACCGACTCCTCCACCAGCAGGGCCGGATCGGCCCGCGGGAAGTCGGCGTGCACCACCGTGGTGTCGTGGCCCAGCCGCCGCCACAGCTCCTCGGCCATGTGCGGCGCGACCGGCGCGATCATCAGCACCAGCGGCTCAGCGACCGCGCGCGGCGTGCCGGCGGCATTGCCCCACACGGACGTGACGCGGTTGGTCAGCTCGATCATCTTGGCGATCGCGGTGTTGAACCGCAGCCCGGCCATGTCGCCGCGGACGCCGTCGATGACGCGATTCAGCAGGCGGTTGGTCTCGTCGTCGATCGGCTCGTCGGTGACTCGCGTAGCCCCGGTCTGCTCGTCGACGATGGCGCGCCACGCGCGCTGCAGGAACCGCTGCGCACCGACGACCGCGCGGGTGTCCCAGGGCCGGGACACGTCCAGCGGACCCATCGACATCTCGTAGACGCGGAACGTGTCGGCGCCGTACTGCGCGCACATCTCGTCCGGGGTCACCACGTTCTTCAGGGACTTGCCCATCTTGCCGTATTCGCGGTTGACCTTCTGGTCGCCGTACCAGTAGGCGCCATCGCGCTCGACCACATCTTCGGCCGGCACGTAGACGCCGCGCGCGTCGGTGTACGCGTACGCCTGGATGTAGCCCTGGTTGAACAGCCGCCGGTAGGGCTCGACCGACGAAACATAACCCAGGTCGAACAGCACCTTGTGCCAGAACCGCGCGTACAGCAGATGCAGCACCGCGTGCTCGACGCCGCCGACATACAGATCGACGCCGCCAGTGTCGCGGGTCCCGACGTGTCGCGACTGCGGGCCCATCCAGTAGCGCTCCACGTCCGGGTCGCAGAACGCCTTGTCGTTGGTCGGATCCAGGTAGCGCATCTCGTACCAGCAGGATCCCGCCCACTGCGGCATCACGTTGGTCTCCCGGCGGTAGCGCTTGCGGCCATCGCCCAGATCCAGCTCGACGTCGACCCATTCGGTGGCGCGCGACAGCGGCGTCTCCGGCTCGGAATTGGCATCGTTGATGTCGTGCACCTTGGGCGCGAAGTCGTCCAGCGGCGGCAGCTCCACCGGCAGCATCGACTCGGGCAGCGCCACCGGCATGCCGGTCTCGTCGTAGACGATCGGGAACGGCTCACCCCAGTAGCGCTGCCGGCTGAACAGCCAGTCGCGCAGGCGGTAGGTGGTGGCACCGCGGCCATGCCCGCCGTGCTCCAGCCACGCGATGATGGCGGCCTTCGCGTCGGCGATGCCCAGGCCGTTCAGGTCGATGCCCGCGGTGGGGTTGCTGCTGTTGATCGCCGGACCCTCACCGGAGTACGCCTTCCCGTCGAACCCGTCGTCGGGCTGCACGGTGCGGATGATCGGCAGGTCGAACGCCTCGGCAAACTCCCAGTCCCGCTCGTCCTGCCCGGGCACCGCCATGATGGCGCCGGTGCCGTAGCCGGCCAGCACGTAGTCGGCGATGAAGATCGGGATCTCGCCACCGGTGACCGGGTTCCGCGCGTACGCGCCGATGAAGACGCCGGTCTTGGCCTTGGCGTCCTCCATCCGCTCTTCCTCGGTCTTCTTGGCGGCGAAGGCGCGGTAGGCGGCGACCGCTTCGGCCGGAGTCTGGTGACCTCCGGTCCAGACCTCCCGGGTGCCGTCCGGCCAGGCCGTCGGCATCAGCGCGTCGACCAGCGCGTGCTCCGGCGCGGTGACCATGTAGGTGGCGCCGAAGATGGTGTCCGGCCGAGTCGTGAACACGCGCAGCTCGCCGGCGGGCGTGTTGAAGTCGATGTGGGCACCGCTGGACTTGCCGATCCAGTTGCGCTGCATCGCCTTGATCGACTCCGGCCAGTCCAGCCGGTCCAGATCGTCCAGCAGCCGGTCGCCGTACGCCGTGATGCGCATCAGCCACTGCTTCATGGTCCGCTTGAACACCGGGAAGTTGCCGCGCTCGGACCGGCCGTCGCCGGTGACCTCGGCGTCGGCCAGCACCGTGCCCAGGCCCGGGCACCAGTTCACCGGGGCTTCGCTGACGTAGGTCAGGCGGTGATCGTCGATGATGGCGCGCTGCTCGACCTCGGACAGGGTGCCCCACGGGCGGCCGTCGGGGGTGGCCCGCTCGCCCGATCGGAACTCGGCCACCAGCGCGTCGATCGGCCGCGCCTTGTCGGCCGTCTCGTCGTACCAGGAATTGAAGATCTGCAGGAAGATCCACTGGGTCCAGCGGTAGAACGCGACGTCAGTGGTCGCGACGCCACGCCGCCGGTCGTGGCCCAGGCCCAGCCGGCGCAGCTGGCGGCGATAGGTCTTGATGTTGTTCTCGGTGGTGGTACGCGGGTGCGTGCCGGTCTCCACCGCATACTGCTCGGCGGGCAGGCCGAACGCATCGAAGCCCATCGTGTGCAGCACGTTCTTGCCGGCCATCCGCTCGAAGCGGGCGAACACGTCGGTGCCGATGAAGCCCAGCGGGTGCCCGACGTGCAGGCCGGCACCGGACGGGTAGGGGAACATGTCCAGGACGAACAGCTTCTCGGCCCCGGATCGCGGGTGATCCGGGTCGGCCAGCGCACCGGTCGGATTCGGGACGTCGTAGGTGCCGTTCTCGTCCCAGTAGTTCTGCCATCGATGCTCGATGTCGCCCGCCATCTCGGCGGTATACCGATAAGCCGGGACCTCGGTGTCGGTCGCGTCGCTGCTCATGATGTCCACCTCGGGGATTCGCGGTTGAAAGTCTATATATGGACTGGATTCGCTCGACAACAGCCAGGCTCGTGGTCGAGCGTTGGCCGGGGCCCACATGCCGGGGCTGCAGGCGCCGATCAGATCCGCGGCCTAGGCAGCACCAGGGCATAAAAAAGCCCCTCGCGCAGGAGGGGAAGCCGTGCCGGTCGCGTTATCGCGTCCGCACGGCTAACTAAGGAGCAGGAACGCTCGAGCCATGGCCGCACTATATCTCACCCGCCACAGGCGTGTCGCATGATCTTGCCGTCGGCCACGCCGCGTTTGGTGCCGGCCGCGCTGCACCGGCCGCGACGCTCGGACCGGCCACACCGATCGGACTGACCACGCCGCTCGGACCGGGCACGCGCCGCCGGCCCCACCGTGACCGGCCGGACCGCGCCAAGCCGGCTCCGCCGACGGGTCACCCAGGTGAAACTATTGACGTGGCAATACTTGCTCCATACATTCAATCGCCATGAACCTGATTGCGTGGATCCTTCAGATAATCCTGGCGCTGCTCTTCGTCGGTGCCGGTGGCACCAAGCTGACCCAGCCCAAGGACAAGCTCCGCCCGATGATGGGCTGGGTCGACGACTATTCGGACCGGGGCGTCAAGCTCATCGCCGGCCTGGAGGTACTCGGCGCGATCGGCCTGATCCTGCCGTGGGCCACCGGCATCGCGAAGGTTCTGACGCCACTCGCGGCGCTGGGCCTGGCGATCATCATGGCCGGCGCGGTGTGGACTCACGCCAAGCGCAAGGAGCCGTGGATCCCGCAACTGGTCCTGCTGATCCTGACCCTCGTCGTAGCAATCGTCCGGTTCTGACGTCGGCACACTCGCGCACATCGGCAGAGTCGGGGCCAGGTCTGCCGGCCTCGAGCCGGCGCGAACGGGACGGGACTTTTCTGCTTTTCGGCGCCCGTGGTGGTGAATTGTCCATTTTGTCGAGCACCGGGCGCCGAAAGCAGAAAAGCCGCGGAGAGTCGGCGCCGTGCGGCGGTCGATCCGGGAGGTCCAGCCCCAACGATTCGAGATTTCGGATCTTGGTGACTGCGCGCGGCTCCGCTTCGGCAAGATCGCGACGTTCGCGGACTAGCGGCTGCGTGATCGCGACAGCCGTGAGGTCACGGTTCTCGCCGGGGCCGATTCGGAGCCCTGGTCTCACGGATGTCGCGATCACGCCCGCGACGCCAGCCCTGTCTCACGGATGTCGCGATCTTTGGCCGATCGCCGCCGACCATGCTTAACCGCCCAAGATTTCGGATCTTGGCGCGGAGCGAGCGAACGATTGGAAGATCGCGACAGCCGTGAGGTCACGGTTCTCGCCGGGGCCGATTCGGAGCCCTGTCTCACGGCTGTCGCGATCTTGCCGGCGGTGAGTGGAGACGGCCGGGAGAGCGGCATCGGAGTCGCCCTGGAGACCGAGGCGCCGGCGGAAACCGCTGAGCCGCCGCGACTCGGAAGCGGCCACATCCGCACGGACGGCGGAAGCGGCACCGGCCGCCTGATACCGACGTGCCCGCAGAAGCGCGGAAGCGCGGAAGCGGAACCACGGAACCGCAGGCCTGCGGAACTGACAGAACGCGGAACCGCAGGCCAGCGGAACTGCGGCACCGCGGAACCCCGGTCCGCACCGCCCGCAGCAGCGGGAACGCGGAGGCCGGCATCGCGTCCCGGCGACACCATGTCTCGCCGCAACGCCCTCGGGAAATATATCCGAATCGTCCGCATTGGCCGGTCGCGGATGTAGCAGGTCCGGACCAATGAGGCGCCGACCCGCAAGCACCGACCGGCAAACGCAGCCACCCGCAAGCATCCCGATCCCGATCCGGCGCCGGTTTGCCATTCACCCGATCGGCGAATTCATCGGCGCGGCAAAAATAATGCGTCTAGCGATCACTATCGATGCCGCTGGCGCCGCTGGCGCGTACCGAAAAATGTTGGCATCGTTGAACCACATCGACCGGCGTTTGCGTGAGCATTGGAGACCCACAGGTCAGCGGGTTGGTTGCATTCGTGTCCGGACCGAGATGATCTTGTTACTCAGTGCCACCCTTTCGGCCGTGCGACCGTTATCCTTTGCGCTCTCGGCGCCCCCACGGATCCCGGCTAGCCTGAAAGAATGCTGATCCGGCCGAACGGGGCCGACGCGGATCGAGGAGAACGCCAGTGACAGTTCCACGTTCGACGGGCGAGCGAGCGCTTCCGATGTCCTCGGCGGACTTCTCCGCCAGCACCGATGCAATCGTTTCGAATATCGAGAAGGTCATCGAGGGAAAGACCGCGACCATCCGGCTCGCGCTCGCCGTGATGCTGGCCGAGGGCCACCTTCTGATTGAAGACGTTCCCGGCGTCGGAAAGACGAAACTCGCCAAGGCTCTGGCCCGGTCCATTCATTGCACGGTCCGTCGCATCCAATTCACACCCGACTTGCTGCCCAGTGATGTCACCGGCGTGAGCGTCTACAACCAGGAAGCTCGGGAATTCGAATTCAAGCCGGGCGCGATCTTCGCCAACATCGTGGTCGGCGACGAAATCAACCGAGCGTCGCCGAAGACGCAGTCCGCTCTGCTGGAGTGCATGGAGGAGCGGCAGGTCACGGTTGACGGCACGACCTACGAATTGCAGCCACCGTTCATGGTGATCGCCACTCAGAACCCGATCGAAATGGAAGGCACCTACCCGTTGCCGGAGGCGCAGCGGGACCGGTTCACCGCCCGGATCGCGATGGGTTACCCGGACCCGACCGCCGAGCTGGCGATGCTGGACGTGCACTCCGCCGATGACCCGATGGTCGACCTGGCGTCGGTGGCCGACGCGGGCGTCGTGCGGTCGCTCGTCGAGACCGTTCGCGAAGTGCACGTCGCCGACGTCGTCAAGCAATACGCGGTCAATCTCTGCAACGCCACTCGTGAGTCGGCAGATCTGCGGCTGGGCGCATCGCCCCGGGCCACCCTCCAGTTGCTGCGGACCGCTCGCGCGGTGGCCGCCCTCGAGGGCCGCGACTATGTGGTCCCGGACGACCTGCAGGCACTGGCCGTGGCCGTGCTCGCCCACCGCCTGATCCCGACCGCCGAAGCACAGCTGTCCCGCCGGACGACCGACTCGATCGTCTCCGACCTGGTGCACCGCCTGCCGGTGCCGACTGACCGCACCCCGCGCTCGCCCTACCAGAGTCGCGGCAACCAGACGCCCAACTCCCAGTTCGACCCGCGGAGGCGATAACCATGAGGGAGGCGCTGCGCGGCCTCACCGGACGTGGTCGAGCCTTCCTCTACGGGGCCGGTGCTGCGGCGTTGTGCGCGCTGCTGTTCGGCGAGAAGGACTTCCTCCGGGTGGCCATCCTCCTCGCCATCCTGCCGCTGCTGGCGGCCTGGACGGTCGGCCGAAGCCGATACCGCCTGGCCTGTTCGCGGGCGCTGGAGCCCGGCCGGGTTCAGGTCGGAATGACCGCCCGGGTGCTGTTGCGGCTGGAAAACCTGTCGACGTTCGCGACCGGCACCATGCTCCTCGAGGATCGCCTGCCCTACGCACTCGGCAGTCGCCCACGCCTGGTGCTGGAGCGGCTGAGCCGCCGGCATGCCAGCTCGGTGGCTTATACGGTGCGGGCTGATGTCCGCGGCCGGTTCGAGGTCGGACCCTTGGTCGTACGCCTGACCGATCCGTTCGGGCTGTGCGAGATGACTCGCTCGTTCCCGAGCATCGACCGGCTCGTGGTGATCCCGCAGATCATCACGCTGCCGATGATGCGGCTGGCCGGCGAGTACGCCGGCCAGGGTGAGAGCCATGCCCGATCGGTGGCCGTGCACGGTGACGACGACGCCGCCACCCGCGAATACCGGCACGGCGACGACCTGCGCCGGGTGCACTGGCGTTCCACGGCTCGGATGGGTGAGCTGATGGTCCGCCGCGAAGAGCAGCCGTGGGAGAGCCGGGCGACGATCTTGCTGGACACCCGGGCCGCCGCACATCGGGGCGAGGGGCCGACCGCTAGCTTCGAGTGGGCAGTCTCCACCGCGGCCAGCATCGCCGAGCACCTCCGGCACGCGGGCTACAAGGTCCGCCTGGTCACCGACACCGGCGTCGACATCGACGGCAGCGACGGTGACACGGCGCTCCTGGATCACCTCGCCGAGGTGCAGCCGACCTCGGACGGCAACTTGTCGACCGCGGTCGAGCAGGTCCGGCACCGGTCCGACGGTGGTCTGGTGATCGGCGTGCTGGGTTCACTGGACGAATCCGAGGCGGAAGTCCTCTCATCGCTGCGGCGAAGCGGCACCAGCTGCATCGCCTTCATGATCAATTCAATGACCTGGCTGAACCTGCCGACCGAGCAGAGCGAGACTGCCGAGCGTGACTACGCCACGGCCGGCCTCGCGCTGCTGCGCAGCGGATGGCGTCTCATCAACGTCTCGCACGGGACCAAACTCACCACGATCTGGCCGCAGGTGGCGCGGGGCTCCGGGTTCACCTGGCGCGCGGCAATGGCCGAGACGGTGTCGGGAGGAGTCAAGTGAACCAGCGCCGGCACCTGGCCATCATCGCGGCCATCGCGACCCTGCTGGCGGCGGCTCCGATCAAGAGCCTCTACACGCAGTGGACCTGGGCGATCGACTCGTTCATCGCGGTCGCGGCGGTGTGCGCCACCGCGATCGCGGCCCGGGCGCTGCGAGCACCGAGCTGGGCCCAGCCGCTGATCACACTGGGTGCGTTGCTGCTCATCGTGACCTGGCTGTTCCCCAGCGGAAACGAATTCGGCCGGCTGATCCCGTCGGCCGAGACGTTCACGAATTTCCGGGCCTTGATCGATTCGGCCGCCGACGATATGCGCAATCTCGGCATCCCGGTCTACGACCGAAAAGGCCTGTTATTCCTGACCACAGCCGGCATCGGCCTGGTCGCGGTGGTGGTCGACTTCGTGGCGGTGACGCTGCGCCGTCCGGCCGTCGCCGGCCTGCCGATGCTCGCCGTCTACGCGGTGCCGGTAGCGATCTCCTCCGATGCCATCTCGTTCGTCGCGTTCGCAGTCGGCGCGATCGGCTACCTCTGGTTGCTCGCCACCGACAGTGTCGATCGGGTGCGAATGTTCGGCCGCCGGTTCACCGGCGACGGTCGCGGCGTCGACATGTGGGAGCCATCGCCACTGGCCGCGATCGGCCGCCGTACCGCGGTGATCGGTGTGCTCGCGGCGGTCATCCTGCCGGTTGTCGTGCCGGGTCTGACCCACAGCCTGGTCGGCCCGATCGGCCCGCCGATCGCCAACGGCGGTGGCCTGGGCAATTGCTTCGGCTGCACCGGGACGTCGGTGAACCTGTTCGCCGCGCTCTCCGGCCAGATCAACAGCGAGAAGCCGGTCACGCTTGCCACCGTCCGCACCGATGCGGCTCATCCGCCGTACCTTCGGTTCGCCACCGCGGATCAGCTTGGCAACAAGGGCTTCGCCGCCACCACGCCACAGGGTCAGCAGGTCTCGCAGGGCCTGCCGAACCTGCCGTTCACGGACAACGCCGGCCAGCCGATCAATCCGGATCCGATCGCGCTGCACACCGCCAACATCAAGATGAGCGGCTTCGACTCGCGGTTCCTGCCGGTGTTCATGGCACCCCGTTCCGGGACTCTCCAACTGAACAACGACAGCTGGCGCTACGACTCGGGGCAGCAGATCATCTTCAGCCCGACATCGACCGCGCAAAACCTCAGCTACACCTTCCAATTCGATCAGCAAGAGTTCGCGCCGACCGAGCTGGCCAAGGCCGAACGCCTGCCGGATGACAACCCGTTGCAGCGCGACGAAACTCTGGTGCCCTCGCATCCGAAGCTGGTGCAGCAGATCGTCGACTCGGCGACCAAGAGCACCACTAATGAGTACGAAACCGTCCGCGCCCTGGTCGCCTACTTCTACAACAACCACTTCACCTACGCACTGTCGACCAAGGCCGGGACCAGCAGCTCCGACATCGTCAACTTCCTCACCAACAAGCAGGGCTACTGCGTGCAATACGCGGCCGCTCTCGCATGGCTGGTGCGAGAGGCGCACTATCCGGCCCGGGTCGCCTTCGGTTTCACCAACGGCGTCCAGATCCAGCCGAACGTCTACCAGATGACGAACAAGAACCTGCACGCCTGGACCGAGGTGTATTTCCAGGGTTACGGGTGGGTCCCGTTCGATGCCACGCCGCCGGCTCAGATCACCGGCTCGGTCCACCCGAACTGGGATCCGAACCTCGCGGCACCGTCTGTGGGCGGAAGTCAGCAGCCCGGCGACGGATGTCATTCCGACCGTGTCCGGCAGCGCTTCAGGCGGTCTCGGCACGCGGCCGGAGCCGAGCTTCAACGGGACCGGTAGCGGCGGCGGCGGTGGCGGGGGCAGCGATTCCGGTCTGCTGATGTGGACCATCATCGGCGCGGCCGTGGTCCTGGCTTTGCTGCTCACCCCAGCAATGGCCCGGCTGCTCACCCGCAACCGGCGCGCCGTCGCCGATCGTCGGGTCAGTGCCGATTCGGCGGCGCCGGGTGAACCGTTCGTCGTCGTCGACTCCGACTCCACATCGGCCACGACCAGGGGCCGCGTCCATGCAGCCTGGGACGAGTTCATCGACACGCTGGTGGATTACCAGATCCATGTCGATCCCACGGAGACGCCGCGAGCCGCGGCGACCAGGATCGCCGAGACGCTGGACTTGGGGCCGGAGGCGGCTGACGGTGCGCGGCTTCTCGGCATGGCCGAAGAGCGTGCGCGTTACGCCCGCCGTCCGGGGGCCAGCCAGCCCCTGCACGAGGCCGTACGCGCAATCCGCCGCGCACTCGGTCGCCGGGTGTCGTTCCGCACCCGATTCCGCGCCGAGTTCCTTCCGCCGTCGGTGATCAACCGCTGGAGCGCGGCGACATCGAACCGGCTGGGCCGGATCGTTGCCGGCGTGAGTGCGATTCGCGACTCGGTGCTGCGGACGGTCAACCTGCGGCGGCTGCTCCGGCGGCGGGCCACCACCAGCTAGCACAGTCACGTCGACGCGCGGCGCCGTCACACCCTCCGGTGTGGCGCCGCCGTGTCGTCGAAACCCACAACCACAGAGCATTTACCAACAAGTCGGGGGTCATCGCTTCCCCGACCGCGGGCCATCACAGACGTGGGACGGCCGCGGATTCGCTCGGCCGGATTCGCCCGGGAAAGCGCGGCCGGCAGCCGGCAGCGTCTTCGCCCGGCCGCCCCGGCGACGTGTGCGGGGGCGCACAGAAGCCGGCAGACAACGCGCACCCGCGCGGAACCCGCCGTCGATTCCACAAAGCACGGGGCACCCGATTGGGGGCCCCGTGCTTTATGTGTTCGCCGTCCGCCGGTCGGCGGCCGAAGAAGCTGGATCAGCGATCGCCTTCGGGGCGATTGCGCCACCGGTCTTCGAGTCGATCGACGAATGAGAGACGACGGCGTTTCGGCATCCGGCTGGCGGTGCCGCCCACCGATCGAAGTGGCGCACCGCGCGCCACTCGCACGGCTTGCATGCCGAACGCCGCGGCGCCGAGCATGACGACGAACCCGGCCACGCCGATCAACGAAATCTTGCTGATTGCGCCGTAGACCACGACCGCCAGACCGATGAGGCCCAGGAAGACAGCCGCGATCACGCGACGCTTGGCATGGAACTTCGGATCGCTGGCGCGCACCGCGGAGGCGAACTTAGGGTCTTTGGCAAGCGACTGCTCGATCTGATCGAAAAGTCGTTGCTCATGTTCCGAGAGCGGCACGACACTCCTCCCCGGCCATCAAGGTCGACATAAGCTGCCGACGGCGACCGTGACAGCCACGCGGCTGCTTATCGTAAGTCTACGAGCGCTTACCGAGGTCGAAAAGCCGAACGGCGCGCGAACGGCGGCAAAGCTTCCGCAGAATCCCGCGGGCCGCATGCTCACCCTAGTCTGGACTGTTCCACGGACCGGGCATCTGGAACCAATCGACACGTTCACCATCGGTGTCGCCGGCGCCGCGCCGATGACCCGCATCATCGCGACCGAGCAGGCTGGCCGGGCG
This sequence comes from uncultured Actinomycetota bacterium, assembly GCA_963836775.1. GTDB lineage: Bacteria > Actinomycetota > Actinomycetes > Mycobacteriales > Micromonosporaceae > DASQPR01. Next base: position 155,468 of record CAWIKR010000002.1, read on the forward strand.
CACCGCGGAGCGTCCGAACCGGGCGGTGGCGGCGTCGGCGGCACGCTCCAACTCGGACCAGCCGCGCTCCCGGTCACCCAGCGCCGCCTGCCGCGGCATGCCATCCGAATTCACCAGGCCCTCGGCGCGGACACCGAGCAACCGGATCCGATCACCAGGACGTAACGCCTCAAACAGGGCAATCGAGGTGTCGAATATCTCTTTCGCCACATCGGTCGGCGAGTGCAGAGTGCGAGAACGATTCAGCGTGCGGAAATCGGACAAACGCACTTTGATCGCGATCGTCCGGCCCGCCGCCTCGCTCTGTCGCAACCGGGTGGCGACGCGGTTGGACAGCGCCAGCAACGTGCGGCGAATCTTGGCCGGATCGTCGACGTCGACGTCGAACGTCGTCTCCGCGCTGATCGACTTTTCCACGTGCACGGGATCCACCCGGCGTGAGTCCCGGCCGTTGGCCAGGGCGTGCAGGTGGCTGGCGGCGGCGTCGCCGAGCGCCGACCGGAGCATGCCGATCGGCACCTCGGCGATGTGCCCGACGGTCTTGAGGCCGAGCCGGTGCAACTGCTCGGCGGTGCGCTCGCCGACTCCCCACAGGGCCGAGACCGGCAGCGGATGCAGATAATCCAGGATCCGGTCGGCCGGCACCACCGCCAGACCGTCCGGCTTGGCCAGCGCCGAGGCCAGCTTGGCGACGAATTTGGTCGACGCCACCCCGACCGTGCACGGCAGATGCTGCTCGATCCGGATCCGGTCGCGGACCGCCTGGCCGATCTCGGCCGGGCGGCCGAGCAGGCGCAGCGCGCCCGAGACGTCGAGGAACGCCTCATCCAATGACAGCGGCTCGACCAGCGGGGTCACGTCGCGGAACACCGCCATGACGGCCCGGGACGCCTCGGAATAGGCGGCGAAGTCGGGTGGCAGGAAGATCGCCTCGGGGCACAACCGGGCCGCCTGCGCGCCCGGCATCGCGCTGCGGACGCCGAAGGCACGCGCCTCATAGCTGGCCGAGCTGACCACGCCACGAGGCCCGGCACCGCCCACGATCACCGGCTTTCGGGCCAGCTCGGGACGGCGCCGCACCTCGACCGAGACGAAGAACGCGTCCATGTCTACGTGCAGAATCGTGCAGCCGGAGTCGTCGGCATCCGGGCCGAACTCGGCCCGGCGCGCCTGCCTCGCCAACTCCCCGCTGCGCCCCATGGCTAGAGGTTAGAGCCGAGGTCCGACGAAATCCCGAGCGCGTCGTGCCGACCTCGGCACGGCGGACGGATCCGCCGAACTACTGGTCACCGCGGATGATGATCAGGGGCACCTCGGCCTCGACCGCGGTGAACGACCCGTGGTAGCCGATCAGCGCCGCCTCGCCAGGCTCGGACTTGGACCGGACGATCGCGGCATCACCGGTGCAGACCGCGACCACGTCGCCGATCCGCGCGGCGTGCTCCCGCGTGATCGGGCCCCACCAGCCGGCCGCGATCGCCTCGTCCCGGGTGGTCACGTAGGCCGCGGGGCCCAGGATCGAGCGCCAGGCGGCGAGCACGTCGCCGGCCGCACCGGGCCGGGTGTAGAGGAACCGGACCCGGGCTTCACCGGCCACCGCTTCCAGGCCGGCGCCGAGGTCGTCGTCGGTGTCCATGTCGATCTTGCGATCCTCGGCGATGTTGATCTGGCCGTGGTCGGCCGTGATGATCAGCGCGGCGTCTCGCGGCAACATCGCCGCCATCATGGTGACCAGCTGATCCACACCGCGAGCGGCATCCAGCCACTCGGGCGATCCGACGCCGTAGCCGTGCCCGAAGTGATCGAGGTCGGCGTGGTAGCCGTAGACCAGCGGGACGCCGTCGTTGAGCGCGCCGACCACGATGCTGATCAGCGCGTACCGATCGGTGGCGCCGCGGAATTCGGAACCTCGGTAGGCGGATCGGGTCAGGCCGCTGCCCTCGAACTCCGGTTTGGACACGACCACCGTGTTGACCCCGGCCGCGGCGGCTCGCTCGAAGACAGTCGGCACCGGCTGGTAGACCGCCGGTGACGGATCATCGCCCCAGCGGATGTGGTTGAGCACGCGTCCGGTCTCCGGCACCCGGGCAGCGAAGCCGACAACGCCGTGCGCGCCCGGCGATCGGCCGGTGCCGATCCCGACCAGGCTCACCGGCGTGGTGGACGGAAATCCGCAGTGCACCGGCCGGGCCGAGCCGAGCCGGCCCTGGTGGATGTCGTCGAGCGTGGGTCCGACGGCCGCGGCGGCGGGCACCAGTTGATATCCGAAACCATCGACCAGCAACACCGCCACCCGGCGGACGCCGGCCAGATCGTCGGCCAGACCGAGCCGGTCCTCGAATCCGGCCGCCGGTCCGGCAACCGCCGTCAGCACGCCCGGCAGGATGTCCAGGAGGCCGCCGATGCCCGGACGAATATCGGGGGTCATCCGCGGGTCAGTCGTGACGTCGCGCGAGGATGTGCAGCTGCGTGGCGATGTCGCGGTACGGCGGCTGACCGGCGGCGGCCAGCTCGAAGTCGAGGAGCGCGGCCGGGTCCGGGTCGGGTACGCCGATCAGGTCGGAAATCACGCGTACGCCATGAACGGCCTCGACAGTGAGTCCGGCGGACTGCACCAGCGCGGCGGCGCTCTCCGAGTCGAAGCGGCGCCGCTGGCCCGGCTCGGTGCCGCGGAGGATCGCGGTGGCCGCCTCCAGATGGCCCGCGATCGCCTTGGCCAGTGCCGCGCTCACCCGGTTGGCGACGATCACGCTGGCCACGCCGCCGGGCCGGAGGCTGGCCGCGACCGCCGCCATCACCGCGGCCGGGTCATCCACCTCCTCCAGCACGCTGTGGCACAGCACGATGTCGGCGCTGGCCGGCTCGACCAGATCCGGAAGCTGGTCACCGTCGCCCTGCAGCGCGGTGATCGCCTCGGCCACTCCGGCATCCAGCGCCCGGCGGGACAAGCTGGCCAGCGCGTCCGGGCTGGCGTCGATGACCGTCACGTCGTGGCCGGCCTCGGCGAGCGGGACGGCGAACCCGCCGGTGCCGCCACCGACGTCGATCACGTGCAGCCGTGCGTCCGGACGCCGGTCCATCTCGGCACGCAGAGCCGCCCAGATCACCGCCGTGCGCGGTGTCGGTGCAGGTGCGGTGCGGGTGTGGTTCACGCTTTGAGCCTAGTCGACTAAGGTGGCCGGGCCAGTGGGCGAAACGGGTGGCGCGCGACCGCGACGATGATGACGGTTCGTGCCGTTCGGACCGCTCCCGGACAGCAACGGGGAGTCACTAGTGCGTCGCAACGTATATTTCGGGCTTGTCGCCCTGGTCGCGGTGGTCGCGACCGTGGGGACACTGCTGGTGCACGCCGCCGGCCGGTCCGACGCCGCTCAAGGCGCCAAGTGGTCGGCCGAGCCCAGCTCGTCGCCGTGGGCGCCGATCGACCAGCTCAGCCCGCCGCCGATCCCGTCACCCAGCGTGTCGCCGACACCGGCGAAGCTCAGCGTGGTCTATCCCACCCTGCGCGCACCGAAATCACCGGCGAAGGTGCGCGTCAGCGGCGCTCACCTGTTCGGCTGGACACTGGTGACCCGCGGTGGCTCGGTGCTGTCATCCTCGGCCGGAGCGAACCCGGCCGACGCACCCGGGGCATCCGCTTTCAGCAAGCCGACGTTCACCGGGTCGGCGAACATGGACAGCACCCGCAACACGGTCGAGTCCATGATCAAGGGTTATATCGCCGCCGACTGGCTGCGGCGCACCGACGCGGCCGGCAAGACACCGACGAAGACTCAGCTGAACCAGATCACGCTGATGATCATCGACAGCAACAACCAGATCGCTCAGGAGTATTACAACCTCGGCGGTCATGACTCCGTGATCAAACGCATGATCTCGGTCTGCGGGCTGCGCGACACCGTGAAGATCAAGCACGATTCGTGGAGCTTCAGCGAGCTGACCCCGGCCGACGCCGCCCGCTACGGCGAGTGCCTGGCTGACGGGCGGGCCGCCGGGCCGAAGTGGACCACCTGGCTGCTGCACGTGATGACCCAGGTCCGCGGCGGCGTGAAGGACCAGAAGAGCGACACCGTCGAGGGCGGACGCTGGGGCATCATCGACGGGCTCCCCAAGTCGATGCAGAGCACGGTCTCGATGAAGAACGGCTGGACGCTCTACGTCGACGGCTGGCACATCAACTGCCTCGGGATCGGTCCGGGCTGGGTGCTGAGTGTCATGGTGCGAACCGCCTCCCTGCAGAGCGGGGCGGACGCCTGCGCCTCGGTGGCGCGACAGCTGGTGGTCACCCACTGACCCCGGCGGTGCCGGCGGCCGCGCGCGAACGCCCGGTCCGCCGGCTACTGAGTCAGCCGGACTTCGCGGTCAGGCGGACTTCGCGGCCAGCACGTCGATGGGTTTGATCGACGGCGGCTCGGCCAGCAACTCATCGGCCTTGTCCATGAGCGCGGCGGCGATCGGACCGTTGATGTGCGCCTGGCGCGCGTCCTCGGCTCCGAACGTGTCGAAGATCCCGTAGGTCTGAGCGTCGATCCGGATCGCATACCACGTCACGGTGCCCGCTTCAGCCTGTGCCAGCGGCAGCGCGCCGGCCAGGAAATCGCCGAGCTCCTGCTCCTTGCCGGGCTTCGCGACCAGCGTCGCGAGGAAACCCCGATCCACCATGACTCCTCCTTCAGCAGCGGGCCCGTCCACATCACCCTATGGTGCGGCGGGGTCCGCGGCCGGTGATTGGCACGGGTTAACCCGCGGCCGCGAGACCGTTTCGGGCGATGACGTCGCGATACCAGGTGGCGCTCGGCTTGGGCGTACGCGTCTGGGATGCGAAGTCCACGTGCACGATGCCCCAGCGCTGGGTATAGCCCTGCGCCCACTCGAAGTTGTCCAGCAGCGACCACACGTGGTAGCCCTCGACGCGTACCCCGGATTGAATCGCCCGATGCGCGGCGGCGAGATGATCGCGCAGGTAAGCGATGCGGCCGTGGTCCTGATCGGCGGCGGCCGGATCCGGGATGCCATTCTCGGTGATGACCAGCGGCAGATCGCCGTAGTCGCGATGGAGCCGCACCAGCAGGTCTTCCAGACCCTGCGGATAGATCTGCTCCCAGGAGGCCGCCGACGTGGGTTTGATCGTCTGGTAGCGGCCGGTCGCGTCGACGAACACCGGGTTGTAGTAGTTGACTCCGAGCAGGTCCACCTTCGCGCCGATGGTCGCCAGATCGCCACTTTTGATCACGCCCTGCAACGCGGTGCGCACGCCGGCATCCAGCGACTCGACGAAGTCGGTGGGATAGGCCTTCTTGAAGATCGGATCGAGGTACGCGCGATTCTCCACCGCGTCGGCGATGGTGGCCGCCTTCGTCGCCGCGTCATCGCCGGTGGTAGCCGGATAGGCGGGCGCGAGGTTCAGGGCCGCGCCGATCCGGCCGCCGGCACCGGAGTCGCGATAAGCCTGAACCGCCAGGCCGTGAGCCAGCGCGAGATGGTGCATCGCGATCGCCGCCGCGACCGGATCCGCTTTGCCCGGAGCCATCGTCCCGAATGTGTAGCCGACCTGCACGATCGTCTTCGGCTCGTTGATGGTGAGCCAGGTCGGGACGTTCGAGCCGAGCGCGGTGAACACCACATCGGCGTAGTCGGCGAACCATTTGGCGCAGTCGCGGTTCTCCCAGCCGCCCTGATCCTGCAGCTTCTGCGGAAGGTCCCAGTGGAACAGCGTGGCCAACGGCGCGATGCCGCGCTGATGCAGACCGTCGACGAGTCGCTTATAGAAATCCAGCCCCTTCTGGTTGACCGGGCCGCGACCATCCGGCCGGATCCGCGGCCACGCGATCGAGAACCGGTAGCTATGCAGGCCGAGTTGCTTGCACAGGTCGAGATCGGGCTCCCACCGGTGATAGTGATCGCAGGCCACATCGCCGTTGCTGCCGTCGGCGATGGTCCCGGGCGTGTGCGAGAAGGTGTCCCAGATGGACGGCCCGCGGCCGTCGGCGGTGGCGCCGCCCTCGATCTGGTAGGCCGAGGTCGCCGCGCCCCAAGCGAAGCCGTCCGGAAAGGTCAGCGGTGCGCCGGCGGACTTGGGTTCGGCCTTGTCGTCGCATGCGGCGAGCAGCGGCATCGTGGCGGCGGCAGCCGCAGTGGTCATAGCGGTAGTCAGGAGTGAGCGGCGCGAGAGTGCCATCGTGTGTCCCCCGTCGTTTGGTCCACAGTGGCTGGTCCTTGCGTGGGTTGGCCTCGCCATCTGTGGGAGCGCTCCCATGCGCTCGCCACCCACCTTAGCCATCGACCTCGGTGAGCGGAAGGGCTCGCTCACTGGATGGTCCTCAATGGGACCCGGCGGGAGCACCCGCGGACGGCCAACATCGGCGACCGCCGTGTCCACCGGACCGCCGGGATGGCACCATGAATCGATCGGCAGCGAACTCCACGACGACACCCGGGGGCGTCATGGCAGGCAAATCCATCGCCAACGTAATCACCGACCGCCGCGTCAAATACGCCATCATCCTGTTCTGGCTGGTCATCGCCGCCGGAGCATCGGTCTACGCGGGCAAGCTCAGCGGCGTCGAGAAGAACGACGCGAAGTCGTGGCTGCCGGGCAGCGCCGAATCCACCAAGGTGCTCGATAAGCAGGTCGCGTTCCTGTCGCCGAACACGATCCCGGCGGTCATCGTCTACCAACGCTCATCCGGGCTGACACCGGCCGACCTTGCCAAGGTGTCCGCGGATGCGAAGCAGTTCGCCACCAACCCCAACCTGGACGGCCAGATCACCGGGCCGATCCCGGCGCGGGACGGCCAGGCCGCACAGATCGTCGTACCGCTGAATCTCGGCCCGGACGGATGGTCCAAGGCGGCCACCGAGGTCAAGGCGATGAAGGCGGTGGCCACATCCGGCGCCAACGGCATGACCGTGAATATCACCGGTCCGGCCGGCTACGCCGCCGACTCCTCGGACGCGTTCGAGGGCATCGACAGCACGCTGCTGTTCGGCGCGGTCCTGGTGGTGGTCGTGATCCTGCTGTTCACCTACCGAAGCCCGGTGCTGTGGATCCTTCCGGTGCTCTCCGCCGGAGTCGCGCTGATCTGCGCTCAAGCGGTCATCTATCTGCTGGCTAAACACGCCGGTCTGGTGGTCAACGCGCAGAGCGCGGGCATCCTGACGGTCCTGGTGTTCGGCGCCGGCACCGACTATGCGCTGCTGCTCGTGGCGCGCTATCGAGAGGAACTGCGCCGGCACCACGACCGGCACGAGGCGATGGCGACCGCGCTGCACCGGGCCAGCCCCGCGATCCTCGCCAGCGGCGCCACCGTGGTCATCTCCATGTTGTGCCTGATGATGGCGACGACCAACTCAACCCGTGGGCTCGGCCCGGTGGCCGCGATCGGCATCCTGGTGGCACTGGCCGTGATGACCACGCTGCTGCCGGCGCTGCTGGTGACGGTGGGCCGATGGATCTTCTGGCCGACCCGGCCGCGCGAAGGTACGCCGGAACCCACCGCCACCGGCTGGTGGTCCCGGGTCGGCGGCACCATCGCCCAGTCGCCGCGGCGGACCTGGATCGTCACCACTCTGATCCTGGCGGCGGTCGCGGTCGGCGTGACCCAGCTGAACGCCAGCGGGCTCACCAATAAGGAGACGTTCACCGGCACAACCGAGTCGGTGGCCGGTGAGACGGCGCTGGCCGCGCACTTCCCGGCCGGGACCGGCAATCCGGTGGTGGTGGTCAGCAACGCCGCCCAGGCCGATCTGGTGCACGCCGCGGTCGTGGCCACGCCGGGCATCGACGCGGCCACGGTGACCAAGCCGGTGAGCGCCAACGGCACCGCCTATTTCCAGGCCACGTTGAACGATCCGCCGGACAGCACGGCCGCCTACAACACCATCGACCGGCTCCGCGATCGCGTACATCCGATCGCCGACGCGAACGCGCTGGTCGGCGGCAACACCGCGGTCAATCTGGACGTGCAGCGGGCTGCTCGGTTCGATCGCGACGTGATCATCCCGACAATCCTGGTCGTCGTGTTCATCATCTTGACGGTTCTGCTGCGGGCCATAGTCTCGCCGTTGCTGCTGATCGGGACGGTGGTGCTGTCGTTCGCGGCAGCGCTCGGTGCGAGCGCGCTCATCTTCAAATACGTCTTCGATTTCGGCGGCGCCGACACCTCGTTCCCGCTGTTCGTCTTCGTCTTCCTGGTGGCGCTGGGGATTGACTACAACATCTTCCTGATGAGCCGGGTCAAGGAGGAGACACCGGCGCATGGCACCCGGCGGGCCTCACTGATCGGCCTGTCCGCCACCGGCGGTGTGATCACCTCCGCCGGCCTGGTGCTGGCCGGCACCTTCGCAGTGCTCGCCACGCTGCCGCTGGTCGCCTTCGCCGAGATCGGGTTCGCGGTCGCGCTGGGCGTCCTGATCGACACCCTGGTGGTGCGGTCGGTGCTGGTCACCGCGCTGAACCTGGACATCGGACCACGCATCTGGTGGCCCAACCGGCTGGCGGCGATGGACGACGTCCAGCCCGCGGTGGCCTCGGAGCTGGTGCAGGTCAGCGGAAATCCCGAGACGAGGGCCGGATCGGCATCTTGATCGGTGTCAGCCGTTCCGCGTTCAGGTTGACCACGCCGTCGTAGCGCTCGACCCGGCCCCGGATCAGCAGCGCCGCACTGGTCTGCGCGATCTTGCGGTACCGCGTCCACAACCCCGGCGAGCACACGATGTTGAGCAGACCGGTCTCGTCCTCCAGGTTGAGGAACGTGATGCCGCCCGCCGTCGCCGGCCGCTGCCGGTGCGTCACGATGCCACCGACCAGCACCCGGCGCCCATGCTCGATGGCACACACCTGCTCGATGGACAGCGCTCCGACGCGATCCATCGCCGCCCGGATGAACTGCATCGGGTGGCTGTCCGGGGAGAGCCCGGTGGCCCAGACATCGGCCACCATGGCGTCCACCTCGTCCATCCCGGGCAGCATCGGCGCCTCCAGCCCGGTGGTCGTGCCGGGCAGCCGCCCGCTCTTCTCCTGCGCGGCAGCGCCGGCCGCCCACAGCGCCTCCCGGCGGCTCAGGCCGAAACTCGCGAACGCGTCCGCGGTGGCCAGCGACTCCAGGTGCGCGGTGGTCAATCCGGCCCGCCGGGCCAGGTCCGCCATATCCCGATAAGGGCCGCCGCGGTCCCGTTCCGCTTCGATCCGCTCGGCCACTTTGTCCGAAAGGGTACGCACTTCCGACAGCCCCAACCGCACCAGCGGACCACCGCGCCCCCAGTGCTTCGGCGACTCCCCGTTGGCGGCCGCCTCGCGTACGCCCTCGGGCCGCTCCAGCGTGGCCATCGCGTTGCTGGCATTGATGTCCGGGCGCAGCACCGTGACACCGTGCCGGCGGGCATCGTCGGCCAGCGTCTGGGTCGAGTAGAAACCCATCGGCTGGGCGTTGATCAGCGCCGCACAGAACGCCGCCGGGTAATACCGCTTGAGCCAGGCACTGGCGTAAACCAGGTAGGCGAAGCTCATCGCGTGACTCTCCGGGAAGCCGTAGTTGGCGAACGCGGCCAGCTTCACGAAGATGTCGTCGGCCAACTCGCCGGTGATCCCGTTGGCCGCCATCCCGGCGTAGAGCCGGTCCCGGATCCGGCGCATCCGCTCGGTCGAGCGCTTCGAGCCCATCGCCCGGCGCAGCTGGTCGGCTTCGGACGCGTCGAACCCGGCAACGTCGATGGCCAGCTGCATCAGCTGTTCCTGGAACAGCGGCACGCCGAGCGTCTTGGCTAGGGCGTTCTCCATCAACGGATGCGGGATGGTGGTCTCCTCCATCTTGTTCTTGCGCCGGATATAGGGGTGCACCGAACCGCCCTGGATGGGACCCGGCCGGATCAGCGCCACTTCGACCACCAGGTCATAGAACTTGCGCGGCTTCAGCCGGGGCAGCGTCGCCATCTGAGCCCGGCTCTCCACCTGGAACACCCCGATGGAGTCGGCCCGGCACAGCATGTCGTAGACCTCGGGATCGTCCAGCGGCATCTTGGACAGGTCGAGTTCGTGGTGGAGCAGGCTCTGGCTATCGTCCCGGGGCACCTCCTTGAGCATTTCGAAGGCGTACCGCAGCGCCGACAGCATGCCGAGCCCGAGCAGGTCGAATTTGACCAGGCCGACGGCGGCGCAATCGTCCTTGTCCCACTGCAGCACCGAGCGGTTCTCCATCCGCGCCCACTCCACCGGGCACACCTCGATCACCGGCCGGTCGCAGATCACCATGCCGCCGGAGTGGATGCCCAGGTGCCGGGGGAAGGTCTGCAGCTCGTTCGCGTACGCGATGACGTGCGGCGGCACGTCATCGACAGTGGCGCTGGCACTGGCGCTGGCACTGGCACTGGCAGGGCGCTGCCTACGCTCGTCCCTCGCTTCGGAAGCACCCGCGGGCTTAAGCGCTCCCCAGTGGTCGATGCTCTTGCTCCACGCGTCCTGCTGGCCGGGCGAGAAGCCGAACGCCTTGGCGATGTCCCGGATCGCCGACCGAGGACGATAGGAGATGACGTTGGCGACCTGTGCCGTGTAGCGGCGGCCGTACTTGGCGAAGACGTGCTGGATCACCTCCTCGCGACGGTCGGACTCGATGTCGATGTCGATGTCCGGCGGACCGTCTCGCTCCGGGGCCAGGAACCGCTCGAACAGCAGACCCCAGCGGACCGCGTCGACATTGGTGATGCCGAGCGCGTAGCAGACCGCGCTGTTGGCCGCCGAGCCGCGACCCTGGCAGTAGATGTTCTGGTCCCGGCAGAACTTGACGATGTCGTAGACGACCAGGAAATAGCCGGGGAAGTCGAGCCGCTCGATCATCGCGAGCTCATGCTCGATCTGCCGATAGGCATCGGGATTGGTGGCCGCCGGGCCATAGCGGACCAGAGCGCCGTCCATGGTGAGCTTGCGCAGCCAGCTCATCTCGGTGTGCCCGGGCTCCGGAATCGCATAGGCCGGCAGTTGCGGCGAGACCAGTTGCAGATCAAAAGCCAACTCCGCGCCGTAGCGCGGCCGCCCGCGCCACCGCACCCGGATAGTCCCGGAACAGCGCCGCCATCTCCTCACCGGACCGCAGGTGAGCGGTGGCCGCGGCGGGCAGCCAGCCGTCCATCTCGTCCAGGCTGCGCCGGGCCCGGACGGCGGCGAGCGCGGTGGCCAGGCGGCGCCGGCGCGGCGCCGCATAGTGCACGTTGCCAGTGGCCACGGTCGGCAGGCCGAACACCTCGGCGAGGCTCACCAGGGCATCGTTGCGATCGGTGTCCAGCGGATCGCCGCTCATCGTCAGCTCGACCGCCACACTGTCCGCGCCGAACCGGGCCACCAGGGCGTCGAGCTCCTTGGCCGCGGCGTCCATGCCATGCTCCTGGAGCGCCGCGGGCACCTGGCCCTTGCGGCAGCCGGTCAGCACCAGCACCTGGTCGCGCAGCTGCTCGGCCACCTCATCGACGTCATAGACCGGCTTGCCCTTCTCCCCGCCGCGCAGGTGAGCTTCGGCGAGCACGGTGGAGAGGCAGGCATAGCCCTCCGGACCGCGAGCCAGCGCCAGCAGATGCCGGCCCACCGGATCGGCTTCGCCGTTCTGCGGCCCGGGCAGCTCCAGCGACAGCTCAGCGCCGAAGACGGTGGGCAGGCCCAGCTCCCGGGCGGCTTCGTTGAACCGGACGATGCCGTAGAAGCCGTCGTGATCGGTGACGGCGAGCGCGGACAAACCCAGGCGGGTGGCCTCCTCGGCCAGCTCCTCCGGCTGGCTGGCGCCGTCCAGGAAGCTGAAGTTGGTGTGGCAGTGCAGCTCGGCATAGTCCACCGTGGACCGGGACCGGATCAGGCCTGGGGCGTGGTAGCCCTCGCGCTTGCGGCTCCACGCCGGCGAGTCGCCACCATCGGCCCCCGGATATTCGTCGGCGTTGGCGAACAGCGGATCGACGACTTCGGGCAGGAACGGATTGGCGGCGTCCCCGTCACTCGGCCATTCAGGACCGATGAACTCATCCGGGTCGGCGCCGCCGGAGAGCCGACGGTTCAGCTCCGACCAGGAGATGTGGGGGTTGAAATAGCCCATCGCGCCCGCCTAGTCGTAACGCGCTTCGATGGCCCAGGCCCCGTCGGACAGCCGCAGCAACAGAGCTCGGCCGTCGGACAGGCTCACCTGGAATCGCGCCTTGCGGATCGCCTCGGCCGGGTCCCACCAGCGCTCGTCCACCGGCCACGGTCCGGCCCAGCCGGTGATGTCGATGCTCTGGCGATCCTGAGTCAGCCGGGCCGGTGCACCGGTCACCGCGAGCCGGGCGGTCACCCGCACCGGCTGCCCGTCGATGTCGGTGACCTCGATCGGCTCCGGCTCGGACAGCACCGTCGCCGGAGACGGAGCCGGCAACCGGCCGGGCCACGGCGGTTCGGCTGGCCGGACCGGCAATCGCTCGTCACCCCACGGCACGTAGTGCACGGCCGCGGCTGGGTCACGGCCACCACTGAGCACCGCGGTGACGACCGCTTCCGGACCCAGGATCCCCTGCACTCGCACCAGGGCGCGGTGGGCCCGATCACGCTCGGCTCCGACATCACCCCACAGGCCCAGCTGGAGCCCGGCGTGTTCCAGCACGCCGTCGGGTTCCAGCCGGAGCCGGACGATGCCACTCGTCGGGCCCATCGGCCGCATCGATCCCGCCGGACCCGTCGTGGGGCGGGCGCGGTGGTTGATCCAGCCGTCCAGTTGCCAGCGCACCCGGTCGGCGATCGCGGACGCACTCAGCAGGCCGTCGTGACGCCAGGTGCGGTGCAGTTCCTCGCCTCGCTCGGTGACCGCCTCGATGCCCAGCCGGGTGCACGCGAGACCATGACCGGAGAGCTTGTCGTGCAGCTTCTCGGCGAGCGCGCGAGCGGCGAACGCGGCCGCGTCCACCCGGTCCAGCGGCTCTTCGAAGACTTGCGTGACATCCAGATCGGCGGGCGGTTGGCGTACCGCCAATGGCCGTTCGTCCTGACCGCTCGCGAGACGGTGAGCGAGCGCCGCGTCCAAGCCGAACCTGCTCAGCACATCGGCGGCCGGCAGCGCGGCGAACGCACCAAGGGTCCGGATGCCGAGCCGGCGCAGCAGGTCGACGAGCGCGTCTCTGCCGGTGGGTGACGAGGAGCCGCCCAAAGCCGAGGACGCTGCACTCTGCCGGTGGGTGACGAGGAGCCGGCCGAACTCACTCCGCCGATCGCAGCGATGTCGAAGTCGGCCAGGAAGGCGATGGTGGCACCGGGCGCGACGATCCGGCCGGACCTGGCGGCCAGCCCGGCGGCGAACACGCCTTCGGCGATGCCGACCTGCGCCTCGGCTCCGGCATGCTGAGCGACCTGCTCGACGATGTGCTCGGCCGCCGCTTCTTCCCCACCGAAATAGCTGGCCGGACCGCGCGCGTGCAGGGCGCACACGCCGGGCCGCAGCACATCGACGCCGGGCGCGACTGCCTCCACGGCGGAGACGACCGCCTCGAACGCGCGGGCATCACGGCTCTCGTCACGCTCGACCACCACAATGTGCGGGCATCGCGCCTGGGTCTCCCGCTTGCGCAGGCCGAGCCGGATGCCTTCGGCCCGGGCCGCCGCGGAGCATGCGATGACCCGGTTGGCGGCGAGCACCACGACCGGTTGCATCGGGTCGATGCCGTCGATGATCCCGGCGGCCGCCACCGGCCAATCCGGGCACCACACGACGAGCGAACGCCCCATGAACAGCAGTTTCGCACACATGTTCGATGATCGCCAGGCCGGTCCCCCGTCCGTGGCGGCCGTTGCCCGGCCCAACCGGAGGCGCTGCGGCCGTTGCCCGGTCCAACCGGGAGGCGCGCGGCCGTTCCCGGTCCAACCGGGAGGCGCTTGAGTATCGTAAGAATTCGCCAGAAATCCACCACGCGGACCGCCGGAACGCTGAGGCGCCATGTCTCATCACCTCGACACGCCACTTGCCGGTCAGAGCGGCCAGCTCTTCATCGACGACCTCTACGTATTCCCGGGCGACCAGGGCACGGTGTTCGTCATGGACGTGAATTCCACGATCACCGGCCCCGATGTGCAGCCCGGCTTCCATCACGAAGCTCGGTACGAATTCAAGGTGCACATCGACGAATCCGCCACCGAAACGCTGACCTATCGGGTGTCGTTCGGTGCACCGGGCGACGACGGGAACCAGGCAGTGGAGGTGCGTGCGTTGGCCGGCGACGCAGCCCGCGACGATTCGGCGACCGGAGATCTGGTGCTTGCCGGTCGCACCGGTGAGACGGTGACCGGAGGTGGCGCCCGCTTATGGGCCGGACGCATCGCCGACTCCTTCTACATCGACCTGTCGCTGTTGTCGATCGTCAACGCCGCGGTGAAGAACGGGACCGCCGTCGACCTCTCCGGCTGGACACCAGGCACCGCCACGAACAGCTTCGCGGGCACCACGGTCGAGTCGATCGTGCTCGAAATCGGCCACGACAATCCGGTGCTGCGCCCGGGGACCCGCGTGGGCGTGTGGTGTGTCACGAAGCTGGCGACCGACGCCGGTGGGTGGCGGCCGATCAACCGAGCAGGACATCCGATGATGTGGCCGATCTTCTGGCCGGACGACACCGACTTCTCCAACCCGTCCAACACCCGGCACCCGTCGGAGGACTTCGACGGCGACGGCAAGTACTTCGCCGAGGCCATCGCAGCCGTTGTCAGCGCGGGAGGGACGGCCGCCGATCCGAAGGCGTACGGCGCCAACGTGGCCCGGCGGTTGTTCCCCGATCTGCTGCCCTATCAGATCGGGACACCGGCGTCGTACGGGTTCGCCGGGTTCAACGGACGCACGCTCGGCGACAACGCGCCCGAAGCGATGCTGTCGCTGGCGGCCGGGGTGGCGGTGCCCTCTGGGCTGAAGCCGGACGTGGCGGCAGATCTGCGGACCGCCTCGTTCCCGTACGTGGTGCCCATGCCACTCGCCGCCTGACCAGGGTCCTGATCGCGCGGGTCGTTGGTCCCGACCCGGCCGGAATCCGCCCGCTCACCGTGCCGGCGGGGATAGAGAGTCATTATGACGGCGCAGATGACCCTCCAGAGTCCGCTGCCGGTGCGTTCCGCGATCCGGCGAGTGGCCCGTTGCGTACGCACGACCGTGTCGCTTCTGGTCGAACATCGTGTGCACCTGCCAGCGGATCTGGTCGGGACCGGAATTCGATTCGCGGACGGGACGTCGTCACGGGTGTACCGCGAAACGGTAATCGCCGACAGCGTCGAGACCGCCCCCTGCGTGCTGGTCGTGACCTTTCGCCTGCGCCTGGTGCGCGGGTGGGGTCATCGCCTGTTCCGGTGGGAGAGCCTGCTCAACACTCCGCTGTTCGTCGGGTTCCCCGGCTTCGTGTCGAAGTTGTGGCTGGCGCACGACGACGCCGGCGCCTATCGGGGTCTGTACGAGTGGGATGGTCCGGAGCGCGCGGAGACCTACGCGCGATCACTGTGGCGAGTTCTGGCCCTGGTCAGCGTGCCGGGGTCAATCCGGTACCGAGTGCTGCCCGGGATTCGCCGAGACCAGTTGCTGGCTGATCCGAAGTCGATCGATGGCGGATCGGCGACTGCCGGACCGGACTGGTCGCGGGTGGTGGAGGTGGAATGGCCCGAGCCCTTGACGTCCTGATCACCGACGCCGGCCCGGCCGGCCACGAATCAAGCAGCCGGCCGTTCGGGCACAGTCTTGGTTGCTTAGAGGTAGAGGCCGACCGGCTCGGCCACTGGCTCGCTCGAATCCGCGACGCCGTCGTGTAGAGCGAACAGCTGGGCCAGCGTGGCGCCGGACGACCCGATGCCGCGGGAGTGGCCAAGCCACTCAGCAGCTTCCGCGTAGGGCAGCGGGCCGACCTCGAGCTGTGCAATGCACCGCCCGGGCCGGGTCACCGCCGGATGCAGCTTGGCCAGGTCCTCGTTGGTGGTGATCGCCACGATGACGTTGCGGCCCTGGCCGAGCATGCCGTCGGTGAGGTTCAGCAGGCGCGACAACGACTGGCCGGTGGACTGCTTGGCGCCGGGACGGATCAGCTCGTCGCAGTCTTCCAGCATGAGCAGCCGCCAGCGGCGCCGTGGCGTGGTCTCATCGTCATCGTCGTGGTCGCTGGAGTCCTGACCCATCATGGCGTCCATCAAGTAGGACGGAGCGCTGAACATCCGCTCCGGATCGAGTACACAGTCCGCCTGGCACCACGACCTCCAAGCCTGAGCCAGCGCTCGCAGAAGCGTGGTCTTTCCGGTGCCGGGTGCACCGTGTAGCAGGAGCAGCCGACCTCGCAGGGTCTCCGGGGTCACCGCCATGAGCTGGTCCAGCGAGACCGCCGTGGCCTGGGCATAGTTGCGCCGGATCTCCGTCCATACGACCGGATCGGTCTTGCGCTCGGTGCGGATCGGTCGGCCGGAAGCGTGCCAGAAACCGATCGGCAACACGTCCTCGGTGATCGGCTCCGTGGCGTTCTCCGTGGCGTCAGCGAGGATCCGTTCGGCCAGCTCGTCGCTGACCGCGGTGACACTGACCAGGGCGGCGCCGTGCCGCCAGCGCACCGAACGCAGCGTCCAGCCGTCGCCGGTGACCAGGTAGGCCACGCCGCCACCATCAGTCCGCGCGGACCGGATCACGGTGCCGCCAACCGGCAACAGATCGGCGTCACGCCGCGGCCGAGCGATCTGCGTGGTCCGGGACCAGGGCTGTTCACCTGCGGTGAACGGCGCCAACGCCATGGCGTCGATGACATCAGTGGCGCTGTCACTGTCGTCGAGAACCACGCTGAACGGCAACAGCGCGGTCGGCTCGCCCGCATGCTTGATTGCCGGGCTCACCACCCGGTCGCTGATGCTGATTGTCACCGAGTAATGATCGGCTGCCGAACCCCCGTGCGTACAGCGATTTTCTGGCGCACCGACGGTCAGGACGCCGCCTCGAGAAGCTCCTCCCGCTCCACCGCGGCCGGCACGAGAGCGATGTCCGCGACCGGCTCCTGCTGATCGCGGACGGCCCAATCGGTCCGCGACATCCAGCCGTCATTGAGTGGCGTGTGGTGCGGCATGGTCAGGGTGGCCGATCGCGGACGGGACGCCGATCCCCGGCCCCGCACCTCGATCCCGAGATCACGGGAGAGCAGCCGACCGCCTCCCGCAGCGAGCCCATGCCAGCGTGCCTCCGTCGACCGGAGCACCAGATCGGCACCGGACGACTGGCCATAGGTCACCAGCACACTCCCCCGCTGCCGCGCTCGTGCGCTCAGCCGGCCGGTGATGGTCGCGGCCACCGGACCGGGTGGCGCGGCGACCACGATGTCGAACCCGTCCAGCAGCGCCGCCACGATCGTGGTCCACTCCGGGCCTGGATGGGGAACCAGGGCCAGTCGATCAAGCGCGATCCCGGCTTCGGAAGCGGCGATTGCCCCGAAAGTCGGCAGGCCCACCACCGCACACCAGGATCCGGCCTTGGATGCCTCGGCCAGCAGCGCGATCACCAGCGAGGTGGCGCCCGCGGCGCCGATCGCATCGACCGTCGAGCCGCGCCGCAGACCCCGAGCCGGCAACAGATCCCGCAGTTGCGGCAGGACCGGCAGGATCCGATCGGGTTCACCGAGAAATGGAAAGGTGCCGGAGTCGGCCTCGATCCGGCGCACGGCAGCCGCTTGCTCTGGCGCCTCGGGATCCGGTTCCTTCCACGACCGGGCCACCGGTCGGGCATGGGCGAGGGATCCGGAGACGAGCGGAATCACTTCTGCATCGGGTCGCCCCGGGTCTCCCGTCTGCTCCGCTTCCCGAGCCGTCCCTGGGTCCCTCGCACCGGACCGTCCACCGGCTCGAGAGAGCTGTTGCCGGCGAACCGACGGCGCCGCATCCAGGCGCGTCGGTTCGCCGGCGGCATCAGCACGCGACGACGTTGACGATGAGGGCGACTCCGGCGTGGCGGTCGCCGCGTGCAGTCCATGGGGTGATGTGGCTTCGACCGGCTTGGGTGTGGTGGCGGTCCGAACCAGGCCGGTCAGGCCGATGGAACGCACCAGATCGGCGGCCACCTGCGCCTTTGAAGACTGCGCCTTTGAAGACTGCGCCTTTGAGGACTGCGGAGCGTCTAAAAGGCGAGCGGCCGGGAGACGGGCTGCAGAATCGCCATCGTTCGTGGAAACCTGCGGCGTCGAGGTCCGCTTCGTGGCGGCCTGGTTCGGCGAACCCCCATCGGAGTCCGGCTCGATCCACTCCTGCCGTGCCGGAAACGACACGATCTCGGCCACCCTGACACGCCCCCTCTTACCTACGTCACGTCTCCTCCATGCCCAGGGGGTGGATTCGGCGGCCCTTCGCCGTGGGAACCGGGGTGGAAACGAAGGGCCGCCGAAGACTCCGTTATGCGACCAACTCGTCGAGCAGGCCGGGGTGTTGCAGGCCGAGCGCCAGCTCGACCACCGAGACGAACGAGGCGGCGGCGCGCACCAGGTCATCGGCCTCTCGAGCAGTGACGACGCGCGGGATTCCGGCCTCCGCCGCAGCTCGTTTGCCGGCGCTGGCGGAGAAGTAGGCAGCCCACTCACTGAGCTCCGGGGCAATCATCGAGAGCAGCACCCAGACACTGGTCAGCTTGCTGCGGCGGCTGGCCACCGGCTTGGCCCGGGCAGCCACTACCGCGGCCGCGGCCCGAAGGCCGGCCAGGTGGGCACTCGCGTAACGAAGACCATCCGACGGCTGCTCCGCCGCTTCTTCAAGACCACGCCGCGCGAGCGCGAGCAACTGCGACGGCGTCCGGTGCGGAAATGCATGCGCCGGGACCGACGGCAACTCGGCAAGAGCGGATCGACGAGCCGCGGGCACCAGGCCCGGTCCGTTGATCTCGTTGAGCTTGGAAATCGTTGCCATGTGTCATTCCTCTTCTGACAACAGCCGTGATGCTCGGATGTCTCGGTGTGTCGGCCGGCCGTGGAGCTTCCCCACCACGACCGGCCGACCCGGATCCTCTTCCGCCGCCCGGGGGTCGGGGAGGCGGCGGATGAGAACCCGCCGACCAGATCGGATCCGCGAAAATCCGATCTTGGGAGGAGGGCACGCCGCGAACGCACCCTCCGCCGTTTAGCGTGGCGCCAACGTCGGGCCCGAGACCCTCTGTCGACTCCAGCGTTCGAACAGAAGTTCGAACACATCTACAGTAAACCCCCGGTACGACAAGACCGCAACGATCCTCGAACAAGTGTTTTAAAGATCTATGAAAGCCCTGGTCGGCGGCATGAAAAGACGCCGGCGGGTGATCTTCACAGCGATCGGCATTGTTGCGACACAGCCGGCGACACCCCGCGGGACGACCGCCACACCCCCGCGAAACGGCCGGCCACACCCCCTGCGCAACGGCGCCGGCCACACCCCCCGGGAAACGGCCGGCGACACCCTGCGGCACCCCGCGGCACAACCGGCGACACCCCTGCGGAACGCCGGCTACACGCTCCGGCGGTCGCGCGGGTGACCAGCCGGCACACGAGGTAACGGCGACGGGGCGGAGGCCGCATGGGCGCCGGCCGCGCGGACTCCGGACATCGAACCTCGGCGCCCGGCACGGCCCGCGCGCACGTGCCTGACGGCCCGCCCACCACGCCCTCGGCGCGGCACCACAGCCCGCCTACGACGAGTGAAAATCCGGCTCCCCGAGCCCGGCCCGGTAAGGACCGACCTCTACCCTCGCACCGTGGCGACCACGACCTTGACCAGCACTCGGACCCGCGTACACCCGGCGCTCGGTGTGGCCATGGTGGCGATCTCCGGAGTGCTGTTCGCGGTCAACGGAACCGTCTCGAAGCTGATCCTCGAAGCCGGCGTCGACGCGCAGCGTCTGACGCTCCTGCGGGCCGTCGGCGCCGGCACCGGATTGCTGGCGCTGAGCCTGATCATCCCCGGCGGCCGGGCCCGGCTGAAGGTACGCCGATCCGAGATACCCCTGCTGTTCACCTACGGCATCACCGGCTTCTTCCTGGTGCCGATGCTCTACTTCTTCGCCATCAAGCTGCTCCCGGTCGGCATCGCACTGCTCTTCGAATACATGGCCCCGCTGCTGGTGGCGCTATGGGCCCGGTTCGGACAGCACCAAATAGTCAAGACCCGGCTCTGGTACGGACTGGCGCTGAGCCTGGTCGGACTCGCCTTCGTCGCCGAGGTATGGAAGGGCAGCCTGCAGCTCAACGGCTGGGGCGTCCTAGCCGGACTCGGCGCCGCGGTCCTGCTGTGCTTCTACTACGTGCTCGGCGCCAAAGGCGTCACCCAGCGCGACACCGTCTCGCTGACGTTCTGGGCGTTCGCGGTCTCCGGCGTGGCCGGGCTGATCGTCGCCGCGGTCCGTCCCGGCGGCATGTTCCCGTTCGAGGTGTTCACCCGCACCTCGCACGGCGTGCCGGTGTGGGCGCTGGCGATCTATCTCATCATCGGCGGTTCGATCGCGTCCTACTTGCTGGTCGCCGCGGCACTGCGACACCTGCCGCCGACCAGTGTCGGAATTATCGGCATGATCGAGCCGGTGATCGCGTCCGCCGTCGCCTGGGTGGTGCTGGATGAACGCCTCACCGGTGCTCAGCTGGTCGGCGGTGCGCTGGTCCTGGTCGGTGTCGGGATCGCCGAGACAGCCCGAACCATGGGACCCGGGGAAATTGCCGAGATCCCGCCCGCGTGACACGGCAAGATAGACCGCATGCGTGACCATCCCAACGTCCGGACCGTGCAGGACGCCCTGATCGCCGTGGACGCGGTCAACGGTTCCGGCCAGCCGAGCGAGATCCGCATCCTGCCCGACGCGGTCACCACCGCGGTCGCAGCGGCGGCGGCGCTCGGCGTCGAGGTCGGCGCCATCGCCAATTCGCTGATCTTCGCCGCCGATGGCGAGCCGGTGCTGGTGCTCACTTCGGGAGCCCATCGCGTCGACACGGTCAAGGTCGCGGCCGGCCTCGGCGTCAGCGGGCTCAAGCGGGCAACCCCCGATTTTGTACGCGACCACACCAGCCAGACCATCGGTGGCGTCTCGCCTCTGGGCCACCCGAAACCCGTCCGTACGCTCGTCGACACCGCCCTCGAGCAGTACCCGGAGGTGTGGGCAGCGGGCGGTGTCGCGCATGCGGTCTTCCCCACGACCTACCACGAACTCGTCCGCATCACCGCGGGTACGCCCACCGACGTAGCGTGACGTAGCGTCTGCCGACATGAGACTCGTCGCGTGGACCGGCGCCGATATGACGCACCGTCTCGACGACGTCATTTCGGTCTATGGCCAGGCGATGGGTTACACCGCCGCGATGCTGGAGTCCCGGCGTGGCTACATGGCCACCCACGTCCACCGGCCCGGGTTTCGAGCCGTCGCCACCATCGACGAGACCGGCCAGCTGCTGGGTTTCGGTTATGGCTACACCTCCTCCGGCGGCCAGTGGTGGCATGACCAGGTGCGCTCCGGCCTGACCCGGGACGACCGCCGGATCTGGCTCGCCGACTGCTTCGAGATCGTCGAGTTGCATGTGCGTCCCAGCGCCCAGGGCTATGGCATCGGGTCCCGGCAACTCGCCGGCCTGCTGCGGATGGCACCCGGCAGCCGGGTGCTGCTTTCCACCCCAGAGGCCGACGAGACCGCGTCCCGTGCCTGGCGGCTCTACCGGCGTTTCCAATTCGTCGATGTGCTGCGGCACTTCTACTTCCCGGGTGACGCTCGAGCGTTCGCCATCCTGGGCCGGGCCCGGGTGATCCCCGACCAGACGCCGGACGTGACTAGCTGACGCGCCGCCCGGCGGCGGCTCGTTAACCGATGCGCGGCTCGGTAGCCGATGCGCCGCCCGGCGGCGGCTCGTTAGCCGATGCGCGGCCCGGCGGCGGTCGGTTGCCCGATGCGCCACTCGGCGGCGGCTCGTCAACCGATGCGCCGCCCGGCGGCGGCAATCAGGTCGTTGTGTCCTCCGGCTCGCCCTTGTCGTCGAGTGCATGCCGGCCGTGGTCGCTGTCATCGTCTTCGTCCGGGCCGGCCGAGGTGTAGATCACACTGGTCGCCGGCAGGTCGCCCAGCTGGACAATCTCCCGAAGCAGCTCGTCGTTGGCCGTGGATTCGGCGTGCGGATCCTCGATCGCCGCGAATGCTTCGGCGGACGGCTCGCCGACCGGACCGTAGCGGATGCCACCGTCCGTTTCACCGGCGAAGCTGACATCGCGGTTGTAACCGGCCTCATGGCTGAACGCGGCGCTGACACTAAAGCCGGCGCTGTGGGCGTAGCCCGGACCGGTGGACGCCGGCGCGACCGGATGGGCGGGCAAGCGGCGCGGCGCGGCGCCGGGCCGGTCGGGCACCGACCAGGGTGGCCACTTCCGGCCCGCGAGCACACGGTGAACGGTCGCAAACAGTTGCAGGAATCCGATCAAGGACAGCACGATCCAGGCCGCGACCGCGAACGTGGCGACGCCGGATCCGACATCTGGATTGGCGAGCGAGACCAGCCCGGCGAGGCCAAGACCGACGGTCGCCAGGATGACCCGGGTGGGCCGCTCGCCGAGAGTGACGCCGCCGATCTCGGTCATCCCCGCGGCGTTGCCACGAGACCGGACATATTCGTGCATCCACGTCAGAGTGCCCGCGATCACGACCGCGTACGCAGGAGCGCCGACCAGCCAGAGCGCCACCAACCAGATGACCTCGCCAATCCGGTCGACGACGGAGTCATAGACGTAGCCGAGGCGGGTGGTGTGATCGGTGAGGATCGCGAGTGCGCCGTCCACCGTGTCCGCGAGTGCCGCGACCACCACCATCAGCGCCGCGAGCACCAGGCCGCCAGGACCGCGGACCGCGAACACCGGCACCGTCAGGCATGCCAGAAGCCCAAGGGCAGTCACCGCGCCCGGCCGCATATGGATCCGCGCCAGGAACCGCGCGACGCAATATGCCAGGTACAACCACGTCCGTACGCTCGGGCGAGCCCGCCGCGGATCCGCGCCGCCGTGCAGCCGCCCCCACAGGGATGCGTACTCGTCCCAGCTCGGCAGCGTTGCGGGCACCGGCGAACCTTTCTACACGCGGACGGCGGCCAAATCCCGCCACAGCTCGCGCGTCGCGGTCGATCGGTTCAACGTGATGAAGTGGATGCCGGGAACGCCCTCATCCAGAAGCCGGGCGCACATCTCCGTCATCTGCTCCAAGCCCAGGCGCCGCACCGCCGCCGGATCGTCGGCGACCCGCTCGAACTGAGCCGCCAGTGCCGCCGGGAACGGCGCGCCGGACAACTTCTCGGAGCGCGCGATTGTGCCGATGTTGGTCACCGGCATCACGCCCGCGACGATGGGCGTGTCGCAGCCCTGAGCCGACACCCGGTCACGAAGCCGAAGGTAGTCGTCTGCATCGAAGAACATCTGCGTGATCGCGAAATCAGCACCAGATCTGCACTTCGCGACAAAGTTGCGCGTATCGTCCTCGATCGTCGCCGAACGCGGATGCTTACACGGAAACGCGGCCACACCGACGCTGAAATCACCCGACTCGCGCACGAGCTCGACCAGCTCAGCCGCGTAGCGCAGGCCAGCCGGGTGCGCGATCCACTCAGCGGACGGATCACCGGGCGGGTCACCGCGCACCGCGAGCACGTTGCGCACGCCCGCGTCGGCCAGGCGGCCGACCATATGGCGCAGCTCGGCGACCGAGTGATTCACCGCGGTCAGGTGCGCCATCGGCAGCAATGTGGTCTCAGTGGCGATCTGCTCCGTCGCCGCCACAGTGTTGTCCCGGGTGGAGCCGCCGGCGCCGTAGGTGATCGAGACGAACGATGGCTGGAGCGACTCCAACTGGCGAATCGCCGTCCACAGCTGGACCTCCTGCTCCGCGGACCGGGGCGGGAAGAACTCGAACGAGAACGTCGGCGCGGGAGCGCGCACAAGGTCCCCGATCGCTGCTGCTCCGCCGGGCATCACCGAGGGAAGTCCAAGTGCCACGACTCTGACTCTATCCGGACGCCATGGGTTAATCCGGTCTCCGTCCCAGTCTGTGGTGGGTGCAAGCATGATCATCAACGCCTCGCGACTCACGTCAGCCATCCCGGATCCAGCTCGACCGAGATCCACAGCGGGTCTCCCCGGCCCGCCGGACCGAGGCACAGCGGCACCGCCACCGGGGCGCCCCGGACGGCGAACCGCTCGCGCCACCGGCCGCCGAACCGGCTCGCCGCGAACACCACCGGCACCGGTCCGCGATAGCCCGGCCGCCGGCCGAGCTCGATCCACCACACACAACACAGGCCGGCGGCTTCGTAGTGGTCGCGGTCGGCCGGCCGCAACCGGCGCCGGCCGATCTCGAGGGCCGTCCCGGCCGCACCGGGAGTCAGAGCCGCGCGGTCCAGTGCCGACCGGGCGGCGACCACAGCTGCCGGTCGCACCGGCACCGTGTCGCCGGCGACGGCGACGGACCGCCCGGCCGCGACCCCGAATCCTGCCGGCAACTCAGCACCGATCACCGCGATCAGCCGGTCGACCGCCAGGCCTGCTGGTGTCTGCTGTGTCATTGCCACCTCCGAGGTCGTGCCTGGTCACCAGCAAACTCCGACACGAAGCGGTTGGGAGGGGCCAGAACGGGGGCCATTCCGGGAGCACCGGCCCACGCGGATCGGCGACCGCCGACACGACCGACTGACGGCGAGGCAACGCCGGCGGCGCCAGTCGTCGTCGGCCACGGTTCGGAAAACCGTCGCACCCGCGAGATAGAAAGGGTCCGGCGAACATCGCTGGGGTCGCGGTGTTGCCGGTGGGGGTCCTGACCATTCACGTCCATGCGAAAGGCCAGGTCATGGCAATTCTCTCGGAAGTCGCCGAAGCGATCAGCGGACCACCTGCAGTGGTGCCGGCCGGCAGCGGACGGTCCGCTCCGGCCGAACCGCTCGGCCCCCTGCTGATCCGGTCCCGGCGCCGGCTCGGCATCTCGCAGGGCCGCCTGGCGGCGTTGCTGTGCGCCTCGGCCGGGCTGCCCACTCTCAGCCGGCACGAGGTGTCCCGGTGGGAGCGCGAGGAGCGGATCCCGACCCGGTTCTGGCGCCCGTGGCTGGCGCTCGTGCTGGGCGTGTCGATCGACGCGATTGAGGCGGGCGCGGTGGAGACCCGCGGCCGGCGCCGGGTCGCCACCAGCCCGCCCTGGCGAATGATCGAAGTCCGTGTCGACCCAGGTCACGATGGGCGACTCCAATTCACCCCGATCAGGACGACCAGATACCGTCCGTGAGGTGAGCGAACAACCCACCGACCGGGCCGACCTGCGGCGCCGGGTCGAGTCTGCGCTGTCCGGCTTCCTGGCCGAGCAGCGCGCTCGGCTCGGCGAGATCGACGAATCCCTGGCCGCGGTGGCGGACGCGATCGATGGCCTGGTGCTCGGGCCTGGCAAGCGGCTGCGTCCGGCATTCGCCTACTGGGGCTTTCGCGGCGCCGGCGGCGACGACGCGGACCCGGTGGTGACCGCCGTCGCGGCGCTCGAGCTGGTGCAGGCGAGCGCACTGATCCATGACGACGTGATGGATCAGTCCGACACGCGCCGTGGCGAGCCTGCCGTGCACCGCCGCTTCGAGCAGCATCACCGAGACGCTCGCTGGTTCGGCGGGCCGGAGTCGTTCGGCGAATCGGCGGCAATCCTGATCGGTGACCTGTGCCTGGTGTGGTCCGACGAGATGTTCGGCGAGTCCGGCGCCGACCCGGCGGCTCTGACCCGAGCGCGGCCGGTCTTCGACCGGATGCGGACCGAGGTGATGGTCGGCCAATATCTCGACGTGCTGACCCAGGCCACAGGTGAGATGTCGGTCCAGCGTGCCAGCAAAGTGGCGCGGTTCAAGTCGGCGAAATACACGGTGGAGCGGCCGTTGCTGATGGGAGCTGCGATGGCGGCGGCGCCGCCGGAGATCGAGGCCGCCTACTCCGCCTACGGCCTGGCGCTCGGTGAAGCCTTCCAGCTCCGGGACGACGTCCTCGGAGTCTTCGGCGACCCCGCCGAGACCGGCAAGCCAGCCGGCGATGACCTGCGAGAAGGCAAGCGAACCTATCTGATCGCGTCGGCATATGAGCTGGCCGATCGCAATTCGGCTCAGATCATCCTGGACGATCTCGGCGACCCGAAACTCGACGACGATCGCATCGAGCGCCTGCGCGGCATCATCGATGCGTGTGGCGCCCGCGGGCGCACCGAGGCGCGGATCGCGGATCTCGCCGCCGAGGCGCGGGCCGCGCTCGATTCGGTGCACCTAGACCGTGAGGCCGCGGAAGTCCTCGGCGAACTCGTCGGCGCGGCCACCAGCCGCACACGCTAGACCCGGCCACTGCAAGCCGCGGCCTCCAGCCGCAGGCGCTAGACGACCCGGCCGGTGCAGGCCGCGGCCTCCAGCCGGACTCGACGAGCCAGCAGGCCGAACTGTCACGATGCCGGGTGCAACTGCCAGGCAGTAGACCCGCTGGCGCCGTCGCGCGGTCCTGGATAGAGCACGAACAGCGGAGGGACGTCGATCTCGGTACGCTGCACGATCACGTCGTCGAGGATCTCGTCGACGCGCTCGGCAAGCTCCGGCAGGGCCGCCGCGAACATCGCGTAGTGCTGCCACAGCACGGCTACTCCGTCGCCGGGCAGCCAAGAAAGATCACGCAGGCAGTCGACGAACGCATCCCAGTTGCCGCCGAACCAGTCCGGGAATTTGAGTGCGGTCGCGAACTGCTCGAACATATCGGTGCGTCCGTCGATCTCGCGACCGTGGATCACACCCGCGTGCCACCCTGCCGCACCAATTCCGTCGTACGCCTCACGCAACGAGACCGGACCGGTCAACCGGTAGCGGCCGGGCGGAAACGAGCCGTTCAGCAGTGCCTCAAGGCGGCCGCTCACCTGATCACCTGCCGGAACGTCTCGTAATGGTCGTTGGTGTAGTAGATGTCGCCATCCTTACCCGCGATCAGGCGACGCGTGCCCCGGTCCGGCGAACCGGGCGTCGGAACCGTGTATTCGTGGTAATACCCACGAGCCTGCTTTGGCAACCGCCCCTCGTTGTTGCTGAAGACCGTGTTGTCCTGCTTGTAGCGGAACGGCCCACCCTTGTCGATCAATGCCAGGACGGCCTTGCCCTCCGGTGGCAGATCCGCGGCCGGGATGGTGGGCAGCCCGGAACTCGGCGTGCTCGCGGCCGCCGCGGGTCCGCCACGGGAGTCGGTCGCCGGCGAGTAGGCCCATCTCTCGATGCCGAAAACCAGCAGTAGCAGCGCCACGACGATGCCTGCTGCCAGCAACAGCGTCCGGTGCGAAACCGCCGGCACGGACCACTTCCGCGGTGACTTGCCCGCGCCCACCGCACCTCCCGCCGCACGCCTCAGGCCCGCCGGGCCGTCCGGCGCCCCAACCACACCCAAACCGACAGAGTCACCAGGACCAGCGCGAACCCGAACCCGAGATCCTCAACCGGGGCGTAGGCGATGCGCCATCCTATGATCGCCGACGGCGAATATCGCACGATGCCACGGCCGGTGAACACACCGTTGGCGATCAATTGGAAGATCAAGATAATCGGGTACGCGCACCAGAACACCGCGCGCGTCACCAGCCGGGTGCGCAGCACGCCGAGATCGAGGGCGAGCGCGGCGGCCAGCGCGACCAGCACCGAGACGGAATAGGTCACGACGAATCCTCCGGTGGCTCATCGCCGGCCGGCCGGCGCAGCACCGATCGGACCGCCTCGAACCCAAGAATCGCGCAGGTCGGCACCACCAGGAAGAACAGCAGTTCGTCAAGCGGGAGGTGGCCTGGAAGCACCGCCGGCAGCATCTGCGACCGGTCGTAATGCCAATGCCCGGCGGCAATGGCGGCGATGTCCCAGCCGCCGAACGCGATGACCACGACCAGCAACGTGATCGCGAGACGGCGCCATTGCCGGAGTACGCCGACATGCAGCACCGGCTCCAGCCACAGCGCGCCGGCCAGGCAGCCGGCGAGCACCGCGACGTAGATCAGGTGCCGCATGAGCTGTCCATTCGCTTGATCAACCGGTAGTTGAGCAATTGTGCGGTGTCGCGGCTCTACGTCACAACCGGCCCGCCGTGCCGCTGGTAACACGGGTCCGAGGTGCCACCCACCCCCGGCGCCACCCGGCCACAGCACGCCGCGGAACCACACGGCCACGACGCCGCCGGAACCACACGGCACCACCGGGCC
This sequence comes from uncultured Actinomycetota bacterium, assembly GCA_963836775.1. Classification (GTDB taxonomy): domain Bacteria; phylum Actinomycetota; class Actinomycetes; order Mycobacteriales; family Micromonosporaceae; genus DASQPR01. The sequence continues at coordinate 183,655 of CAWIKR010000002.1, forward strand.
ACGGCGCCACCGCCCGACCCACCCGACACGACCGGCCGCAGGGGGCCACCGGCCATCATGATCAAGTGCGCCAACAGGTGCAGGCGAGGTCGCCATAGCGGCCCCAGTGCTCAAGATCGTGCACTTGATCTGTGACGTGGCTCGGGTCAAGTCGATGCACCCACCCCCGGCACCAGCCGGCCACAGCGCGTTGTCGGAGCCACTCGGCACCAGGCCGCCAAGATTTCCGATCTTGGCAACTCGATTCCTCGATCAAACAAAAAGCACGTCGCTTTGGACAGTTAATGCCATATAGCGACGCCAACTATCCAAAGCAACGTGAAAAATAGTCGATCTTCTCAGCTACCGCGGTCCGCCGAACCCCGCCACCACAGCCTGCCAAGATTTCCGATCTTGGCAAGTCGACGTCACCACCCGGCCACCCCGCCGTGCAGAGCCAAGCGCACCTGGACAGCGGCCGGCACGGCACGCACCGCGGAAGGAAGACGCACGGGGCGACTGGACGGCGGGCGCCTACAACGGCACCCGGACAACGGCAGCATGGAGCGGGGCGCACGGCACGGCACGGCACGCGGAACTGAGGCGCACGGGCGACTGGACGGCTGGCGGCTGGCGGCTCGGGCGAGGGCGCTCACAAGACCACAGCACCGGCACGGCGGAGCAGGAACCGCACGGGGCAACCGGCCACCGGCGACATGATCGGCGCGTCGAGCACGAAGCGCACATAGACGACCGCCGATTCGGCACGGCAACGCGGGGCGGAGCCGCACAGGGCAACCCGCCACAGGCGACATGGCTCGACGCGCCCAGCACGCGACACCGCGGACCCGAACAGCCGCGCGCCCGGAACGACCAAGCGGCCGGAACAACCAAGCGGCCCGAAGAACCACGCGGCCCCGAAACCGCGCATCACGAATGGGCGTGCCAGCCTTTTCACCCGTTGCGGTGGCGAATCGACGACCGCCGGATCGGCTCCGAGATGCCGGTCAGGATCGAGGCGTCAGAAGCCGACCGCTTGGGCGCGCCGCTTCACCTCGGTCGCCGCCGGACCGCTCAGCGCCGTCGCCGGGGTCCCGGGCAGCGTCGAGTCCTCGGTGTAAAGCCACCGGAGTGCCTCTTCGTCGTTGTACCCAGCGTCATGCAGGAGGTTCAGGACACCAGGAAGGTGCTTGCGCACATTGGCAGACGCGACCAGCTCCGCCGGGATCCGAAGGACACCGTCCTTGCGGACCGCGATGAGCGCGTGCTCGCGCAGCATCTGGTGCACCTTGGTGATCTTGAGATCGAGCATCTCGGCGACATCCGGAAGGGCCAGCCACTCGCCCGGCTCGACGACCGAAACCGCCGCATTGGGATTACTCACCTCTCCACGATGCCATGCCGCCGCACTTGCTCACCATGAGACCGTCCAAACCACTACCGTTTCGTCGATGAACACCGATGAGTCGCGCGAGAGGCGTGCCGAGTCTTCGCCGGACGTCTGGTCGCGTCAGGGCAACGGCGCGATCGTCGCGCCGCCGCCGGCGGTGCACGCCGACGGCCCGGATCGGAACCAGCCCGGCCCGGATCAGAACCGACCCGGCCCGGATCGGAACCAGCCCGGCTCGGATTGGAACCAGCCCGGCCCGGATCGGCACCGGACCGGCCCGGACGGAGCAAACGGCCTCGACGGAACGAACGGCCTCGACGATGGCGGGCACACCGCGGACGGGGCGGCGGATGGGCGTACCGCCGAATGGTCTGCCCTGGTCTCCGGCCCGGCGCTGGCACTGGCCGCGTTCGTGTTCGCCAGCGCGCAGGCGATCAGCGGCTTCGTCGCCGCCCAGGCGGCGAATCTGATCCCAAGCGCGGCCGACAGCCCAGCCAACCACGTCCGCGTGGTCGCGGTGATCTATCTCGGTCTCAGCGGCGCCGGCGCGCTGTTCGCCTGGGTGGCGCTGCGCCGAACCGCGGCCGACCGGGCCGATGGCGGCGACCTCAGCGGTGCGGCGACGCCGAAGTGGGCGGCATATGTGGCGGCGGCGGCGGTAGTGGTTTCGATCCTGACGATCCTGCAGTCACTGGTTTTGTTGATGTTGTCGATGCTGGCACCGGCGAGCCCGCCGAGCTAGCGGTGCGCCACCGGCCGCACACGGTCCGGCCCAGCGCGCGAACGGGGGAAAGGCAGATCACAGTGAGTCCGTGGCAGAGGATTTGGACGGAGACCCGGGGCGCGCTCCGATCGCTGCGCTACGACATGCGGCGGGATCTGACCCGGGCGCGGACCGGCGTGTTCTACCCGGAGTACGACATCTACTCACGACGGCCGCGTCGGCTGCTGTTCGGCGGCGGCGTCGCGGTGCTGGCGCTCGGCGGAATCGCCGGAACCTACTTCGCACTCGCAAGCGGTCTGGGCGGATTGATCCTAGGATCGCCGAGTACGTCTACCGGGCGACCCGATCGACCGACAAATGTCGACTCTCCGTCATCGACCGACAACCGTCGGCAACCCCGGCAGATGAGCCCGGCCACATCGCCGGCATTGGCTCCCGCGGCCCCCGCCACGGATCCGACCCAGCCGACATCTACGCAGGTCACAACGAAGATTCCGGAGGACGGTACGCCGACGCCGACGGGACCTGGCACACCGTCGCCGAGTCCGTCTCAATCTCCGTCGCCGAGCCCGTCGCAGTCGCCGTCGCCCAGTCCGAGCGACACCCCATCGTCACCGAGCATGCCGCCTAGCCCGATCGTGTCGACGACGAGTGCCAGCGGCGCCTAGACTGCCTGCCGATGGATACGAAGGTCGCGGACATGCTTATCGGCGCGCTCGTCGATGGGCGCTATCGCGTCCGCGGGCTGGTAGCTCGTGGCGGGATGGCCACCGTCTACGCCGCCGTTGACGAGCGCCTCGAGCGCACCGTGGCCCTCAAGGTAATACACCCCGGGCAGGCTGACGACCCCCGCTTCGTTGACCGCTTCACCCGCGAAGCCAAGACCATCGCGCGGCTGACGCATCCCAACGTGGTCGCGGTTTATGACCAGGGCAACTACGAGGGCCTGCCCTACCTCGTCATGGAATACGTGCGCGGCCGCACGCTCCGCGACATGCTCACCGACCTGCGCCGGCTGGAGCCGGTCGAGGCGTTGTCGATCTTGGAGCAGATGCTCGCCGCGATCGCCGCCGCGCACCGCGCCGGGCTGGTGCACCGTGACGTCAAGCCGGAGAACGTGCTGATCGCCGAGGCGCCGGGCACCAACAGCCTGATGGACGCCGTGGTCAAGGTCGCCGACTTCGGGCTGGCCCGGGCCGTCGAGGCGAGTGCCGAAGACGGCGACGGCCAGCTGCTCGCCACCGTCGCCTATGTGGCACCGGAACTCGTCACCGATGGGTGGGCGGATCCGCGTACCGACGTTTATTCAACCGGCATCGTGCTGTTCGAGATGCTGACCGGCCGGGTGCCTTATGACGGCGGGAAGCCGCTCGACATCGCCTGGCGGCATGTCGACGAGGACGTCCCGCGGCCGTCCAAGTACGTCCCGGAGATTCCCGGGCACCTGGACGACCTGGTGGTGCGCGCGACCCGCCGGATCCCCGATGAGCGGCCCACCGACGCCGGCGCCATGCTGGCCGAGGTCCAAAACGTTCGGGACATGGTCGAGACCGAGGCCAGCCTGCGCGGTAAGACCGTGGCGGCCCCGACGATCGCGGTGGACACCATCCGCCCGGTCGCCGGCGACGAGCGGCCGTCCTGGGCCCGCCTGCCCGGACGGGACGAAGACCAGCGCACCCGCCGCTCCGCCACCGGCACCTCATACGAGGCCCGGGGCGTACGCAGCACCGGGGTCCGGCCGTCGCGAGCCGCGGCCGGTGCCCGGTCCGCCCGATCTCGCGGCGACGCCGCGATGAGCTGGTTCCGCGGCGTCATGTCCCGGCCCAACGGCCGACGGACGTTCTATGTCGTGCTCTCGGTGCTCGCGCTGGTCGTGGTTCTGACCGGCTGGTGGTTCGGTTCCGGCCGCTACACCACGGCGCCGGCCCTGAATGGGCTCACCAAGAGCCAGGCCGTCGCCGCGGCGCAGAAGGCCGGCTTCACCGTCAAGATCTCGTCCAGCGGGGTGTTCGAGGAGAAGATTCCGAAGGACACCGTGATCGGCCAGGATCCGCCGGGCCACGGCCGGATCGTTCGCGGTGGCACCATCACGCTGACCCTGTCCAAGGGGCCGGAGCGATATGCCGTCCCGGACGAGACCGGCAAGCAGTACGACGCCGCCGTCGCCGACATCGGCGCCCTGAACCTGATCGCGGCCCGCAAGGACGTCTACAGCGACACGGTGCCCGCCGGCATCGTGATCGCGGTCAGCCCGAAGGCCACCACGCTGCTTCAACGGGGCGCGTCGGTCACGCTCACCGTCAGCAAGGGCAAGGCGCCGATCAGCGTGCCGAACGTCATCGGCCAGGACTTCAACTCGGCCGCGGCTCAGCTCAGCGGCCTCGGCCTGGTGGTCGCTCAGACGCAGAAGCAGAGCGACAAGCCGGCCGGCACGGTGATCGCCCAGAACCCGCAGGGCGGCAGCGGCGTCGAGAAGAACACCCAGGTCACGCTCACGGTGAGCTCCGGGCCGCCGCAGGTGCAGGTGCCCAACGTGAGCAACCAGAACCTCACTTTCGATCAGGCCGCCCAGGCACTCCAGCAGCAGGGGCTGGTCGCAGATCGGGTCAACGAGGGCAACGGCCCGGTGTTCAACCAGAACCCGCCGGCCGGCACGACGGTGCCCCAGGGCACCCACGTCCAACTGTGGGTCTACCCCTGACCGGCACGGAACGGCTGATCGGCGCGCACGCCCCGACCGCGGGTGGTCTGGCGCGTGCCGTCCTGCCGTACCTCGACGCCAGCGGGGCCGAGGTGGTCCAGGTCTTCATCAGCAATCCGCGTGGGTGGGCGCTGTCGGCCGGCGATCCAGCTCAGGACGAGCAATTCAAAGATGGCTGTACGCGCCGCGGCGTGTCCGCGTTCATCCACGCCTCACTGCTGGTGAACCTGGGTTCGCCGACCGCGGCGACGGTGACCCGCTCGGCGGCGACGCTGTCCCATGCCGTCCAACGCGGCGTCGTGATCGGAGCGCAGGGCGTGGTCTTCCACGCCGGCAGCGCGGTTGACGAGGCGCACGCCGAGACGGCCCTGTGCCAGGTACGCGAAACCCTGCTGCCGATTCTCGACGCCGCGATGGCGGTCAACGGCCCCCGCCTGCTGGTCGAGCCGACCGCGGGCGGCGGCCGGTCGATGGCGGCCCGGGTCGAGGACCTGGCCGCATACCTGGACGCGGTCGACAACCACCCGTGGTTCGGCGTGTGCCTGGACACCTGCCACGCCTGGGCAGCCGGCCACGATCTGGCCACGCCCGGCGGAATGACCGACGATGCTCGATCTGCTGGTCAAGATCGGTGGCGAAGATCGGCTCCGGCTGCTGCACGTCAACGATTCCAAGGACGCCTGCGGGTCGGTCCGGGACCGGCACCAGAACGTCGGAGCGGGCAGCATCGGTGAGGCGGCGTTCGCGGAGCTGTTCACCCACCCGGCCACCACGGGAGTCCCGATGGTCGTGGAGACGCCGAGTGTCGGCGCGACCGGCCACGCCGCCGATATCGCGCTCCTCAAGCGGCTGCGTGCGGCCGCTTCGTCGTGAGCCGGTCGGCGTCGGCGATGGTCCGCTGGCGGCAGCTCGCGAATAGCCTCTGAGCTGCGAAGATTGCTCTGTGACCCAGGTCACACCGGCTTGCAGATGACCTTTAGTTAGGCGAACCTTACTGAGGCAAACCTAAGACGAGGGAGTCCGGTTGTACGCGTGCATCTGTGAGCGGATCAGCGAGTGCGAGGTTCGCGCGGCGATCCGATGTGGCGCGCGCACCGAGGAGTCGGTGGGAGATGCCTGCGGCGCGGGCACCGGGTGCGGGACGTGCCTGGACCGGATCTGCGAGCTGATCGACGAGGAGACCGCGAGCGAGCTCGTCGCCGCGGCCTGATCTCCGACCCCAGGCCCCGGACGTTGGTGCCCGGTCCCTCAACTTTCGGGCGGATTGCGTGGCGAAAGCGGCGTTCGGCCGAATTTGTGCCTACGCTCCCCTTGACACCGACTTCATGAGGGGCCAGTCCATGCAGGGCGATGCACGCGTCATCGAATTTCTGAATGAGCAGCTGACCGCCGAGCTCACCGCCATCAACCAGTACTTCCTGCACGCCAAGATGCAGGACAACTGGGGCTACACGAAGCTCGCCGCGCACACTCGCGCCGAGTCGATCGACGAGATGCGGCATGCCGACATCCTGACCGACCGGATCCTGTTCCTCGACGGCCTGCCCAATTACCAGAAGCTGTTCGCGCTGCGGATCGGCGAGACGGTCCCCGAGCAGTTCGACTGCGACATGAAGGTCGAAGTGGAAGCGGTCGACCGGCTCCGCCGCGGCATCGAATACATGCGCTCGATCGGTGACGTCACCTCGGCCAAGCTGTTCGAGGGAATCCTCGCCGACGAGGAGCAGCACATCGACTATCTGGAGACCCAGCTGGGCCTGATCGAAAAGCTCGGCGAGGCGCTCTACCTGCAGAACGTCACCGAGCACCCGGAAGCCGACGACTGACGCTCGGCACTGCGACTTGGCGGCGGATCCATTTCAGCGACTGGATCCGCCGTCTTGCCGTGTGTGGTCGGCTCCGGCTCTCGGGTGACGCTTTGGTGCCGCACGCGCCCACGACGTGCCGCGGTTCGCGCCTTCGGGCCAGCGTCGCGGCGACATCGTCGACGCTCCGCACGCGCGATAGCGCCCGCCGACCGTTCGCGAAGCCTCCTGGACAGCTACTCGCGACGATCCTGGACGCCGCTGGCCGACGCCAATCGTCCTCAAACGGGCGAATGGACACTATGGACGTGTGAGTGCCTGAGGACAGGGGTGCATTCGGTCGTTAGGGCGGCTAATGTCGCTCGCCATGGGCAGCATGTCTCGCCGCGATGTTCTGCGCCTTGCCGGCACGATCGGAGCCGCGGGTGTCCTAGCCGCGTGCGGAAAGCACCACGCTCCGGCGGCGGCACCGAAACCAAGCCCGGATCCGAGCGCGTCCATGCCCCCGGCGCCGGCACCGTCGGTGACGCCGAGCGTCGCGACTCCGAGCCCGACCGCCACTCCGCTGCCGCCGGCACCGGACTGGTCGAAACTGTCCAAGAACATGCACGGCAGTGTGCTGCTGCCGAGCGACACCCGGTACGCGTCGGCGGCCCGGCTCTACAACCCCCGCTTCGACGCCACCGCGCATCCGACCGCGGTCGCGCAGTGCACCACGGACACCGATGTGGCGGCGGCCGTCGCATTCGCCGCCGACACCCGCTACCCGTTCGCGATCCGATCCGGCGGCCACTCCTATGCCGGCTGGTCCACGTCGCCGGGCCTGGTCATCGACGTGTCGCAGTTGAACAAGGTAGTGGTGGACACCGCCAGCAAGACCGCCCGGATCGGCGCCGGCGCCAAGCTCGGTGACGTCTACGCGGCACTCGCTGCCAAGGGCATGTCGATCGCCGCCGGCTCGTGCCCGACGGTCGGGTTCGGCGGGCTGGTCCAGGGTGGCGGGATCGGCGTACTGACCAGGGCCTACGGGCTCACCTCCGACTCGGTACGCGCAATCGATCTGGTCACCGCGGACGGCAAGCTCCGGCAAGTCAATTCGAGCACGGACAGCGATCTGTTCTGGGCCGTCCGCGGCGGCGGTGGCGGCAGTTTCGGCGCGGCAACCGGGTTCACCGTGGCGGTCAAGCCGGCACCGACCGTGCAGACGTTCTACTACGCGTGGCCATTCGAGCACGCCAACCAGTTGCTGGAGCAGTGGCAGACCTGGATCGCCGGTGCCGACCGCCGGATCACGTCGACCTGCAAACTGCTCAGCGACCCCGGAAGCGCGACCCAGACCGCACTGATCGCCGGCACCTGGATCGGCAAGGCCTCGGATCTGACCAAGCAGCTCAACCCGCTTCTCTCCAAGCTGCCGAAGCCGGCCACCACCGTGGTGCACTCGCACACGTACGCCGAAGCGATGCTCCTCGAGGCCGGATGCAGCACCGGAACCGCGAGCGCCTGCATCACCAACGCGATGACCCCGGCCAACCGCCAGGCGTTCGCGGCGACGTCATCGGTGCTCTACGGAAAGCTCAACTCACTGGCGATCAGGACGGTCGTCGACAATGCCAACGCCGCGATGAACCTCAGCGGCCTGATCGAGGGCGGTGTCTCGTTCGATTCGCTGGGCGGAGCCATGCTCGACCTCGATGACGATTCGACCGCGTTCGCGCACCGCGACGCCGCCGCGATCGTGCAGTACACGGCGACCTATGGCCAGGGCCTTCAGCCCACGATGTACGACTCCTACGTCCGCACCTTCCGCAGCACCATGGGCCTGTGGATGGGCACCGACGCATACGTCAACTACGCCGATCCGACGATCGTCGACTACGGCGCCGCCTACTGGTCCGACAGTTACCCGCGCCTGCAGCAGGTGAAGAAGCGCTACGACCCGAACGAGTTGTTCACCTTCCCGCAGGCCGTCCGCCCCACAACGATCTGATCGCTACCCGTTGCGCGGCTGGTTGCCGCGCTTGAGTCTCATCGTGTTGGCCTGGCCCACCGACATCTTGGTCCGCGTCTCGCGAGATCGGACCGCCATTGACTGCTGCCGGGACAGATCCGTCTGCCAGGGTGCACGGTCGGCGTCGGGAGCCTCGTCGTGCGGAGCATCAGCCCGGCCGTCGACGTGTGGCGCTCGGTGCGGCTTGTGATCGCGCTGGTTCTTGCGCTTGCTCATAGGCTCAACGTATGCGGGTGACGGCATGATCGACGGCGATCGGCGCACCGCGGGCGGATCCGGACGGAGTGTCCGATTCTGCCCCTGCGAAGTGTCCGACCCCTGCGTTAGCGTGTGCCGGTGAACCCGTGGGACGACGAGCCAACCGACCCGTCGGGAAAGCCGGATCGATGGGACAGAGGACGGCCGGACGGCCGGGAGACCCGGATGACCGGCCGTCCGACCCGGGCGGGTGGGACCACGCGAAGAAGCCGAAACCCGGCTGGGGCTGCGCGGTCGCCGCGATCATCGGCAGCGTCACGCTCGTGGTTGTCGTGATCATCATCGTGAAGTTCCTGGCCAGTCTCTTCAATCCGGGAGATTTGTCGCCATGACCGAGGTGGTCGAGATCCGTCCGCTGGCCCCGGACTCGTGGCCCGATCTGTGCGCGCTGTTCGGCCGCAATGGCGCCAACTCCGGCTGCTGGTGCATGTGGTGGCGAGAGTCGGCAAACGAGTGGGCCGAGGGCAGCAACGCCAACCGGGAGCGCTTCGAGCAGGTGGTGACGTCGGGCGAGCCGACCGGCCTGCTGGCCTACGCCGACGGCACCCCGGTGGGCTGGTGCGCGGTGGCGCCGCGGGATGCGTACCCCCGGCTCTTGCGATCCCCGCACCTGAAACCCGCCGATGCGGACGAGCCCGGCGTGTGGTCCGTCTCGTGCTTCTTCATCAAGCGCAGCCATCGGCGCCGGGGCCTGCGGCGGACGCTGCTGGACGCGGCGGTGGATCATGCCGGCCGGATGGGCGCCACGGTGGTCGAGGGTTATCCCGTCGACACCCGCGAAAAGCCCAGCGGAGATCTCTTCACCGGGACCGTCGACCTGTTCCTGGAGGCCGGGTTTGCCGAGCACATCGCCCGCGGCGGACGGCGGATCGTGATGCGTCGACGCCCCTGAGCCGGGGGTCTAGGCCGAGTCGCGGACGACCAGGGTCGGGTCAAAGATCACCGAGGTGACCCGATGTTCGCGGACTTCGATCCGGGCCATCAGCAGGCGTGCCATCTCGGCCGCCATCTCCTCGACCGGCTGCCGCACCGTCGTCAGTTGAGGGCGACTGGCCATCGCCGCGCTGCTGTCGTCGAAGCCGACGACCGCGACGTCGTCTGGCACCCGCTTGCCGGCCTCCCGCAGCGCCAGCACAGCACCCTGCGCCATCAGATCATTCGCCACGAACAGGCCGTCGATGTCGGGTTCGTCGTCAAGCAGCAGCAGCATCCCGGACTCGCCGCCGTCCTGCGTGAAATTGCCCTCGACCGCCGGAACCAGGGGTTGGCCGTGCCGGGCCATCGCGTCGCGGAATCCACTGAGCCGATCCGTGCCGGCCGGAGTGTCCAACGGGCCGCAGATCGTCGCAACCCGCTTGCATCCGCGCTGCACCAGGTGGTTCGCGGCGAGGGCAGCACCGGCTCGCTCATCAACGTCGACATAGCTGATCCCGATCGATTCGGCGGGGCGGCCGAACAGCACTACCGCGACGCCGGCATCGGTGAGCAGCCGAGGCATTGGGTCGATCGAGTGCACTGAGATCAGGATGACGCCATCGATGTCTCCCTGCCGCAGCGACGTCAGCAGCTTGGCGCGCGACTCGGCGCTGTTGACCCGCATCAGGATCATGTGAACGCCGCGCTCCCCCAGCTCAGCCAGCGCGCCATTGGCGATCCGCCCGAAGAACGGGTCAGCGAACGACCGACCCATGAAGGGGTCGTCGAAGGCATCGTGGTCCGGCGCCGAGACCACCAGAGCCACCGACCAGGTGCGCCCGGTGACCAGACTGCGGGCGGCCCGATTGGGCACATAGCCGGTCTCGGCGATGGCCTGGTTGACCAACTCGGCAATCTCCGGATCGACGTTGCGCACGCCGTTGATGACCCGGGACACGGTGGCCCGGGAGACGCCCGCCGCGCGAGCGACGTGCTCAAGCGTCGGGGGGCGCGACGCCGAGTCGATGGTCATAAGGATTTATAGCATGAGCGTGGGAGAGCGCTTTCCCCCCGTTTCCCGCGCGTCGACCACTATCCCGCCGATTCAGGCCGGCCGGAATGCGTCGGCCAGGTCGTGGTGCCCGGATCGGAGCCGGGTGAGGACCTCGGACCGCAGATCCGGATCCATGTCCCGGTCGCGCATGGCCTGCTCGACGAGCTGAAGGTCGGCGCCGTGCGATCGCATGTGCGCGATCAGCGGCTCATAGCGCTCCGGGCGGTTGCGGACCAACTCGGAAACCAGCCGCAACTCAAGGCGGACGACCGGAACGATGTGGTCTCCGAACGTGACGTCGACGAAGCGCTCCCACGGCCCTCGGCCGATGCACTCGATCGCGGTGCCGTCCGTGGGGACTTCGACGGTGCTGGCACCGACGTCGATCCCGTCGACGGCACAGTGACCGAAGTATTGCTGCGCGTCCGGCAGCCAGACCGGCGGCTCAAGCCACGGAAATCCAGCCAGCGCCGTCGCGAACCGGTCCACGTCGCTTCGTCGAGCCACCAGGATGTCTATGTCACCAACCGGAAGCTGGACGCCTTGGGCGAGGCACGCGGCAGTCCCGACCAGGCGATATTCAAAGCCGGTGGCGGCCGGATCGATGAGGTCGAGCACCAGCGTCAGCACCGCGCGCAACTCGTCGACGCCGCTCAGCGGCCGCCCTCCACTGGTCTCCGCCATACGACGATCGTGACATCGAGGTCTGACAATCCGGCCGTCCGCGCATCGATCACGATGCGCCGAGACCGGCCCGGTAGAGGTCGCGGAGCAGCATGATCTCGGCGCCGTGGTGCAGCACCTCCTGATTGACCCACCAGATCAGCTGCAGGAACGGCTGCTCGGGGTCGCTGCCGTCCGGATACTGGCTGCGGCCGACCTGATCCAGCGCCGCGTCGTCGGCCGAGATCAGCGCCGCCCGCCACGCTGCCGACGCGGTCCGGAACGCGTCGACTCCAGCCGCGGCCGAACCCGGGATCACATAGGCATGCGGCGTCAGAGAGTGGCTGCCGATGGTGTAGTCGGCGCGCCGGGCCAGCATCTCGGCCACGTGGTTGAGGCGCCAGGCGATGGTGCCCATCGGCAGCGGGTCCGGCAGCGGATCGAGCCCCCATAGGCTGTCCCGCGCCCAGTCCCCCGCACCGACCAGTCGCTTGAAGCCCGGTCCGGGTCCGTCCGCGCGACGCCGGATGTTCAGGCACCCAGGCACCGGCTCCCACCGGTATTCGTCGTCGGACATCGGCACGACCGTGCGGACCAGATCGTCACCACTGTCGAATTCAGGTCCGGCGATCCGCCGCACCAGCCGGTCGCACGCGAGGTCGAACTGCTCCAGCAAGGGGATGAGCCGGGGTGGCGTTGTCATACCCGCCGACATTGCCACCCCGGTCCCGCGCGTGCATGTGATTAATCCCCCGAATAGTCCCGGGACGGCCCGCCGGCGCTGTGCCGGCGGGCCACCACGCGTTGGTCTAGCCGTAGATGCCGAACTCGTAGAGCGAGTAGCCGTACGTGGTGCCTCGAGGTCGATCCGGATCCATTGCGGATCGCCCGGAACCCGGGCGCGGCCGGGAAATCGTCTCCTTGACACGGCGGCGCCTCAACCCGCACCGTTGACGACAGTGGAGAGCGCTCTCCGACGACTGCGATTGACGGGGCGGACATGGCGCCGAGCAGCACCGAGGAAGCCGCCGAGGTCGGGCATGCGTTTCCGGCCGGCTTCTGGTGGGGTGCCGCGACCGCGGCATACCAGATCGAGGGCACGTCCACCGAGGACGGTCGAGCCCCGCGGCCTATGTCGACACCGTGGCACCGGACGGTTCGGTGCCGGATCCGGGCCGGCCGGCGTCCTGCGCTCGCACCTGACCGCGGTGCACCAGGCGATCGTGGCCGGCGTCGACGTCCGCGGCTACTTTGTCTGGTCGCTGCTGGACAACTTCGAATGGGCGTCCGGCTACACCCACCGGTTCGGGCTGATCCGGGTCGACTACGACAGCCAACGCACCCTCAAGGACAGCGCGCGTTGGCTGTCCCGCGTGATCCGCGCGGGCGGCTTCTAGGCGCGCGACAAGCCGCCGGGCGGCGGCGGGAGGTGGTGCCCGGTCCCGGTGGGAGCGGGGACCGGGTGCCACCGAACGACGTTGCGATCAAGCCGTTGGCAGATGCAAATCGGCGCCAGGCGAGAAGCTCGCCTGGCGCCGGATGATCGATCGGTGCGGATCGATCAGGCGGGCTGGATGTTCGCGGCCTGCGGGCCCTTGGAGCCCTGCTCGACGTCGAAGCTCACCCGCTGGTTCTCCTCCAGGCTGCGGTAACCGCCGGTCTGGATGGCGGAGAAGTGGGCGAACACATCCGGTCCACCCTCGTCGGGGGTGATGAATCCGAAACCCTTTTCCGCGTTGAACCACTTCACTGTTCCGACAGCCATGATTGATTGCTCCTTACACAAGGCTGATTTGCATCCGCTGTTTGCGGATGCCGCCGAATTGGTCACTCACTGTCGGAGACGCACATGGCGCCCGGGACAATACTCACCAGGCGCTGGTAAATATAGAACGGCCAAACTGCAGCGTTTAAACGCTACCACGCGGACTCCCGGTTGGGGCCGATGTGGTGCATGAGTCGAGAATCTCATCTCGTGCCGGAATGCCGGCCGATATCAGCGTCGCGCGGAGCTGATCTCGACCCGATGGCGTCCCCGCATGGAGTCCGCCGTCGGCGTCTCGGAGCTGATCCCGACCCGATGGCGTCCCCGCATGGAGTCCGCCACCGGCATCGAAGGATTGAGTGTCTAGCGTCCGACCCGGGATCGCCGAGAGAACGCGGCAGCTCCGGTCGGGCCCGCGGTGATGGTCGGGGTGTGTGCGGCCCCGGCACCACGACGCGGCTTGGCCGTCGCGTCCGCGTGCACCGCGCGAACTCGGTCGGCACCGCCTCCGCGCCGCTCGCTTCCGGCCGGTTCCGCCCGCCGGGACCGGCCGCGCGCGGCCGGAACGACGGTTGAGTTACGGCGCTCGCCCGATCCCTGGCGGGCCGGTTCCGCCCGCCGGGACCGGCCGCCCGCGGCCGGAACGACGGTTGAGTTACGGCGCTCGCCCGATCCCTGGCCGGCCGTGCTGCCGCCGGTCCGCGGCCTCGGGGTGAGCTGGCGCCGACCGGGTGCAAGGTCATCCAGTACCGGGCTGTCCACACCGACGCGTTGGATGCTCGGCTTGACGCCGGCACGCCGGGCCAGATCCTCAACCTCACCCAAGCGGTCCGGGGTGAACAGTGTCACCACGGCGCCGACCGCACCGGCCCGCGCCGTCCGGCCGGAGCGGTGCAGATATGCCTTGTGCTCCGCCGGCGGCTGGACGTGAATAACGAGTGCCACGTCATCCACGTGGATACCCCGGGCGGCGATATCGGTCGCGACCAGCGTCGCCGCGGTGCCGTCGGCGAACGCCTGGAGATTGCGCGTCCGCGCGTTCTGGGCGAGGTTGCCGTGCAGCTCGACCGCGTCGACCCCGGCGGCGACCAGCTGACCGGCCAACCGCTTCGCGCCACGTTTGGTCCGGGTGAAGACGACCGCACGTTCCGGCGCCGAAGCCAAGGCGGTGAGCACCGGCAGGAGATCGTCCGGCTGCACCTGCAAGGCATGATGCGACAAGAGGACCGGCGTCGCAGAGGTGTCGACCTCATGGGTGACCGGCCGATGCAGGAATTCCCGCACCAGGGCATCGACATCCCGATCCAGGGTGGCCGAGAAGAGCAGGCGCTGTGCGTTGGACGGCGTGGCCGCCAGCAACTTGCGTACCACCGGCAGGAAGCCGAGATCGGCCATATGGTCGGCCTCGTCGAGCACGGTGATCTCGACCGCGTCGAGGCGGGCATGGCCGTCATTGATCAGCGCCGACAGACGTCCAGGGCAGGCGATGACGATATCGACTCCGGCCCTCAGGGCGGCCGCTTGCGGCCGCTCCGAGACACCGCCGAAGATCGTGATCCACCGCAACTCGCGGGGATTGGCAATACGTGCCAGCGCGGCCTCGACCTGACCGGCGAGTTCACGCGTCGGCACCAGCACGAGTGCGCGCGGACGACCCGGTGCCGGTTTGCGCCGGGCAGCGCTGAGTCGCGTCACCAGTGGGACAAGGAAGGCGTAGGTCTTGCCGGATCCGGTCTGGCCGCGACCAAGGACGTCCCGGCCGGCCAGCGAATCCGGCAGAGTCTTCGCCTGGATCGCGGTCGGCGTCGTGATGCCGTCCGCGGCCAGGGCTTCAACCACTGGGCTGGGAATATTGAATGATGCGAAAGATTGTGGAAGGCGGTCAACCGCCATGCGATCTCCGATAGTCGGCGATGGGTTCTACCCGGCACAGACCAGATGGGCCCGCGACGCTCACGTCGAGAAACTCGGCTGAGGCAGAACTGATCAAGCCGACACGCCATGGTAGCCGATTCGTCCGAACATCGCTCAGCAGCAGGTCGGGCCGGAGCGCAGGCCAGCGCCGCCGACCGGAGCGACCGCCGTCACACACCGATCGCGGCCTCTGAGCGCCGGCGAGTGATCCCGACCACTCAACCGGACCGAGAACCGGTACGCGCAGCCGCGCCTCAACGAGATCGCCGGCGCAGAGGTGATCGGCGGCTACTTGCTAGGGAGGGTTCGGGGCAGTCCGAACGATGGGAAGACGCTGTTCTCGAACCGCGTCATGCCGCGGATCCGGGCGCCGGCCAGGGTGAGCACATAGAGCCCGATCCCGTGACTCGTGCCGCTCGGTGCGCGCAGATATGCGCCGAACGCCGGCTGGCCATTCGCCCGCGTCGGCACCAGGTCGAACCGGCGACCGGCGTCGAAAATGCCGGCGCAGAATCGCGCCACGATGTCGATGCCCTCATATTCGAACGGCATCGGCGGCATCGACATGAAGACGTCATCGGTTAACAGGGCGACCAATGCGTCGACGTCCGCCGACTCCCAGGCGCGCGCGAAGTCCGCGGCGATCGCGGTCTCCGCCGGCGACCCGCTCGGTGGTGGCGCCTGCGGCTCTCCGTCGGCCGGCCGTCGCTGCTCCAGCGTGGTGCGGGCGCGCTTCAATGCGCTCTTCACCGACTCGACGGTGGTGTCCATCATGTCGGCCACCTCATCGGCGTGAAACCCGAGGACGTCCCGCAGGATGAGTACGGCGACCTGCCGCGGCGGCAACGTCTGTAGCGCGGTCACGAACGCCAACGAGACCGACACCGTCTGCTCGTAGCGCGCCTCCGGCCCGAGCGGATGTTCCACGACGGTTTCGGCCAGCTCATCCGGAAGCGGCTCGAGCCACACGACTTCCCCGAGCCGGGTCGGCTCCGGCGGTTCGACATTGGGCACGTCCCACTCCTTCGGCCGGCGCCGGCTCGCCGACCGGCGGGCATTGAGGCACTGGTTGGTCGCGATCCGGTAGAGCCAGGTGCGCACCGAGGCGCGGCCCTCGAACCGATCGAACCCGCGCCAGGCCGCGAGGAGCGTGTCCTGCAGGGCATCCTCGGCGTCCTGGAACGAGCCGAGCATCCGATAGCAGTGCACTTGCAACTCGCGCCGGTATGGCTCGGTCAGCTGCCGGAACGCCTCGCCGTCGCCGGCCTGCGCCTGTGAGATCAAGTCGGCTGCCAATTCCCCCACCTTTGCCTCACCCTCTCCACGCATCCTGTCGCACTCCCGATACGGACACCGGCCGGACGGCAAACGGGTCGGTTCGCGGCCGCCCCGTTCCGGAAACAGCGGTGTCTACCTGACTGGCAACCACGCGAACATCGAGGGAGTACCGAAATGGGAAAGATCATCATCACCACGAACATGTCGCTCGACGGCGTTGTCCAGGATCCGGACGGGCGCGAAGGCTTCAAGCTGGGCGGCTGGTTCTTCCAGTTCGGCGGCGCCGATCTCGCCGAATGGGAGCGCGTCGAGACCGAAGAGGCGCTGGGCGCGGAGGCCCTGCTGCTGGGCCGCCGCAGCGACGAGTGGTTCGCGCCGCGTTGGGTTGATCGGGACACGCCCTGGGCGGACAAGTTGAACGCCATGCCCAAATACGTCGTCTCGTCCACAATCGACCAGGCCCGCTGGACCAACGCAACGGTTCTCAACGGCGATCTCGTCACCGAGGTCACCAAGATCAAGCAGGAGCTGGCTGGGGAGATCTTGGTCTACGCCAGCTACCAGCTCTGCCGCGCGCTGATCGACAACGACCTCGTCGACGAACTGCGGCTGGTCGTCTTCCCGGTGGTGCTCGGCGCCGGCGCACGGTTGTTCGGCGAGACCAGCGATCAGAAGCCGATGCGCCTGGTTCGCACCGAGACCCTCGGCGACGGCCTCGCCTTCCTCATCTACCAGCCGGTTCGGGACGCCTAACCGACGCGTGACGCCCGGCCCGCACCGCGTATCTGCGCACGCCGCCGTATCCGCGCACGCGGCGCTACCCGGCCCGCACCGCGCTAACCGGCCCGCATCGCGCTAACCGGCCCGCATCGCGCTAACCGGCCCGCACCGCGCTACCCGGCCTTCCCAAGATCCACAGGTGGTGGGTGCGGCGAACGCGAGCGGTGGGTGCGGCGGTCTCGGCCGGCCGGTGACGACCTAGTGGTCGTCGAGCGACTCGAGCCGACGACGCAGATACCGGCGTTCGGCCTCGCTCGGCACCAACTCCAGGGCCGCGCGATATGCGGCCGCGGCCTCGGCCGACCGACCCGACCGCCGCAGCAGATCGGCCTTGGTGGCCGGAAGCAGGTAGTAATCGGTCAGCTGTCCGCCCGCTTCGATCGCTTCGACCAGCGGCAGCGCGATATCCGGACCGTCCGACATGCCGACCGCGACGGCGCGGTTCAGATCAACGATCACGCTCGGTGCCACGGTCGCGAGTTCCGCGTACAGCCCAGCGATCTGCGGCCAATCGGTCGCGGCCGCAACCGGCGCGGTGGCATGGCAGGCTGCGATCGCCGCCTGGATCTGAAACGGGCCGGCCCGGCCGCGCCGCAGTGCCCGCTCCAGGATCGCGGTCGCCTCGTCGATCCGGTCCCGATCCCACAGCGACCGGTCCTGGTCCTCAAGCGTGATCAGGTCGCCGTCAGCGTCGGTCCGGGCCGCACGCCGCGCGTCATGCAGCAGCATCAGCGCGAGCAGACCGTGGGCCTCCGGCTCGTCCGGCATCAGCGCGGCGAGCACGCGCGCCAGCCGGATCGCCTCGACCGCCAACCGTGGTTGCTCCAGATCCGCATACCCCTGGTTGAAGAGCAGATACAGCACATGCAGTACGGCGGGAAGCCGCTCCGGGAGCAAGTGCGCCGGCGGTACGCGGAACGGGATCCCGGCGTGCGCGACCTTCTGCTTGGCCCGGAACAACCGCTGGCCCATGGTGCGCTCGGAGATCAGGAAGGCGCGCGCGATCTCGGCGGTGCTCATGCCGGTCAGGCTGCGCAGTGTCAACGCGACCTGAGACTCGGTGTTCAGCGACGGGTGGCAGCACGTGAACATGAGTTCCAGGCGCTCGTCCGGAATGTCGCTATCGGAGAGGTAGGGCGGTGGCGGGTCCAGCTCCATTGCCGCCACCTCCCGTAGTTTGGCCGCCTCGGTAGTGGCGCGACGAATCTGATCGATAGCGCGGTTCCGCGCGGTCGTGGTGAGCCAGGCCAGCGGCTGGTCCGGCACGCCGGTGTCGGGCCAGCGGCGCAGTGCCTGCGCGAACGCATCCTGGGCACACTCCTCGGCGAGGTCCCAGTCACCGCCGGTGAACCGGATCATGGTGGCCACGATCCGGCTCCATCCGTCGGCGTAGATCCTCGCGATGAGGTCGGTTACCGGTTGCGTCACTGGTCCTCGTAGGTGCTCCTCGGTCGCCGCCGCGGCGGCGATGGTCAGTCCTCGTCCGGCCAGAACGGGCGCAGCTCGATCATGCCGCCCCACGCCTGCGGGTGCTTGGACGCCACCTCGATGGCCTCGTCGAGGTCCTTGCACTCGAGGATGTCGAAGCCGGCCATCTGCTCCCGGGTCTCGGCATACGGACCGTCGGTGAGCAGCACCTCGCGGTTGCGTACGCGGACCGTCGTGGCATCGGTCGCCGACCGGGTGCGGTGACCGGTGAGGCGGACCCCCCGGCCGTCCATCTCTTTGACCCACTCGTCGACATCCGGCTCCTGCGAGTCCGGCTCGATCTTGTCGGCGGGGTCGTAGCAGACCAGCATCAGATACTTCATCGGGTTGCTCCAATCAGGGTCGCGGAGGCCGCCATCGCTTCGATTGTGGCCGCCATGTTGTGGGACAGGGTGGACAGGCGCCGGTTCAGCGAGCCCGGACTCAGACGTTCGCCGTCACGAGCGCCGGTCCGCCCGGGCCCGTGAGTGAACGAGTGATAGACGACCGTGCTGGCCGGCTCGGCGCCGTCGCTGAGGTCGTAACGCCAGATCGAACCGACCTGACCGTCCTCGTCGAGCACCGTCCAGGCGAACGTCGCTGGGCGGCGGGCCTCGGTGACAACGCAGGTGACCGTGCGGACGACGCCATCGGGGTAGTGGTTGCGGCCGATGAATCGGGCCCCCCGATATGGACCTTCCGCTCCATCGAACCAGGTGCCGGCGACGGTTTCCGGGCTCCACTCGCCGACCCGGGCAATGTCGGTGATCATGACCCACATCCGCTCCCGCGGAACCGGAACGGTCCGGGCGATGGCGACGTGCGCGCCGGTGACGGTGTCCATAGCGCCCTCCTTTTGCTTCGTCGTGAAGATGACGAACGAGGCGAGCGCTCTACTACCGATCCGACGGCAGAAATTCTGGATCTTGCGGTGTTGGGCTGGCTATCTATCAGCACGCCAACATTGCAAGATCCGGTGTCGCGGGGCGGCGGACCCGCTCGGCGCCGCGCCAGCGGATCCGATTAGGGCGCGCCGGGCTGCGCCGATCCGCTTAGGGCGCGCCCGGACGGCGCGGCACCACCCGGTGCACGGTGAGGAGGATCAGCGCCATCATCAGGCTGGCCGTCGCCAGGATCCCGGCCACGCTGCCCAGATATGCGGCGAGCATCCGGTGACCGCTGACGTCGTGCTCGAGCGACTGGTGGCTGGCGACCAGCTGCCGGGCCGTGTCGTCAGTGACGTTGAGGCCGACGATGGCGACGCCGAGCCCGATGAGGCCGATCATGGCCAGCGAAATGCCGGCGATCTTGTGCGACTCCATGTCCACCACCCGGTCGCCGCGCCGCCGCAGCACTCGCAGCAGGATGCCGGCGAGCGCCGCCCAGACGCCGACGATCAGCAGCGCGCCGACCGCGTCACTGGGCCGGTGCCAGCCGGCCGACATGGTGAATACGCCGACCAGAGCGGCGTAGAAGGTGCCGATCACCGCGCCGGCGCCCCGCGCCTTGGGCGGCAGCACCAGCACAAACGCCACCGCGACCGAGGCGGCGATGGCGGTGTGCCCGCTCGGGAACGAGTTGCCGGCCCCGGCCCGCTCCGGGTCG
This sequence comes from uncultured Actinomycetota bacterium, assembly GCA_963836775.1. GTDB lineage: Bacteria > Actinomycetota > Actinomycetes > Mycobacteriales > Micromonosporaceae > DASQPR01. Next base: position 203,964 of record CAWIKR010000002.1, read on the forward strand.
ATGCCGAGGTTGGGCCGGTCCAGGTAGCGCTTGAGCAGCTCGACCGTCAGGTTGGCCCCCGCGATCAGCACCACCGAGGTGACTGCCAGCGCGATTCGCTGACGGACCAGCGCGATGAAGCCGACCACGAGCATCGCGATCACGACGGCCGCCACCGAGATCGCGTTCAGGACCCCGTTCACGAGCGTGGCGACGTGTTCGCCGCCGAGCTCGTTGCTGGCCAGAGCGACAGTGTCCAAGGACTGACCCCGAGCGGTCAGCACGAAGAAGCGATAGACGGCGACGAACGCGATCAGCTGAACCAGCGCGATCGTCACCAGTCCCATCGACAGCAGGGCCGGGCTTCTTCGGGGCACCGCAACAACCTACGTGGCCCGTGCCACCCGCGCTAGCGGACGCGAGTGAGGGTGGCGGACACGGTCTGACCTGCGTAGGCGGTCCGGCGTAGGCGCCTTTCAGCGGCGGAACGTCCGAATAGTCGCGACCGCGGCCGGGGTGCGGCGACTTCGGGGTTATGGCTGGGTGCGATGGCCCTGACCCCGCCATAACCCCGAAATCGGCGCGCGAATCTCAATAGCTGGACTTCAATGTTCGCCCCTGTCCGCCCACACTGTCCGGATGACCGCCCGGGCCACGGCGATCCGCCGCCTCGACTACCGACCATTTCGCGGCACCGAGGCGATCGCGGCCGGTCTCGTCACACGCTCCCAGTTGCGCACCGCCGCCTACCGCCGGATCTTCCGCGACGTCTACGTCAACGCCGCCCGGCCGGACACGCACGAACTCCGAGCCCGCGCGGCGACGCTGATCCTCCCGGTCGGAGCCGCGGTCACCGGCCGGTCCGGGGCACTCATCTGGGATGTGAAGTCGATGGACGCCGGCGACGAGCCGGTCGAGGTGCTCGCGCCGGCACGCTTCGGGCCGGTCGCCGGTCTGCGGATCCGGACCGGCCGGTTCGATGCCGGCGACATCGCCGTGCGCAAGGGCGTTCCGGTCACGTCGATTCTGCGTACCGCGTGGGAGATCGCGCGCAGCCGGCCGGAACTCGATGCCGTCGCGTGGGTCGACGCGCTCGCACACACTCGCCGGGTATCGACGGCGCGACTGCTCGCCGAGGCCGGCCGGCACCCGGGAGAGCGCGGCGCGACCACCGCTCTCCACGTGCTGGCGCTCTGCGATTGGCGCGCCGAGTCGCCTCCCGAATCACACCTGCGCGTACACATCAGCAAGTCCGGGCTGCCGCGGCCGATTCCGCAGTACGTCGTCGAGTCCGGCGGCTATCAGATCCGTGCGGGTCGACTTCGGTTGGCCGAAGCTCCGCTTCGCAGCCGAATACGACGGCCAGTGGCACGCCGACCGCGCCCAGCTCGCCGACGACCGCGATTGCATCAAAGCCCTTCAGCGCGCCGGATGGCACGTCCACCCGATCACCAATCGCGACCTGCGAAACGTCTCGCGCATGCTGGCGGAGCTGGGCGCCGCGCTCAGTCGACGCTCCATTGAGCTGGGAATTCGGCCTGGCACACCGCACCCGCGAAGTCCTCGACTTTGACGACATTGACCTGCCCGCAGTCGCGACACCGGCGGCGGCAGATCCTGCGCCGGTCTGCGTGCGGCGACTTCGGGGTTATGGCTGGGTCAAGCTCGCCGCCGCCCGCCATAAGCCTGAAGTCGCCGCACGAGTCTCAGCAGCTCGACTCCAGTGCGGACGATCGGTCCGCTGGGCCGATGTAGCGGTAAACGCGCATCAGCCGCGCTTGAGGATCGCGGTCATCACGTCGATCGCCCGATCGATGCCGTCATCGTCCACATCGAGGTGAGTGACGACGCGGCCGAGTTGCGTACCCATGGTGGACGTGAGAACGCCCTCGGCGGCGGTCGCCGCCGCGAAGTCGGAGGCCGAGAACGGAAATGCGGAGAGATCGAAGATCACCAGATTGGTACGCACCTTGGCCGCGTCGATCACACCGAACGGCTCGAGCGCATCGGCGATCCGGCGGGCGCGGGCGTGGTCGTCGGCCAGGCGCTCGATGTGATGGTCCAGGGCGTAGCGACCGGCCGCGGCCAGGATGCCGACCTGCCGCATGCCGCCGCCCATCCGCTTACGGATGATCCGAGCCTGCTCGATCTTCTCGGCCGGCCCCAGCACCAGCGAGCCGACCGGCGCGCCCAGACCCTTGGACAGGCAGACGGACATGGTGTCGAACAGCTGGCCGTAGGCCCGCAGCGGAATGCCGTCGGCGACATGCGCGTGCCAGATCCGGGCACCGTCGCAGTGCAGCGCCACGCCGAACGAGTCGGCGACCTCGCGCAGACCGCGCAACGTCTCCATCGGGATCACCGTGCCGCCGGCCCGGTTGTGTGTCTGCTCCACCGCGATCGCTCGCGTCGGCACGGTGAACGGTGCCTCCTCGCGGACCATCGAGCGGACCTGCGCTACGTCGATCGCACCGCCGGCGGCCGGCCAGGTGCGGGTGGAGATGCCGCCGTACGCGGAAGCGGCACCCATCTCGTAGGTGACCACGTGCGCGTCGGCGTCGCAGATCAGCTCAGTGGCCGGAGGCACCGACAGCTGCATCGCGATCTGGTTGGCCATCGAACCGCTCGGCGTGAACAGCGCCGCCTCGTGGCCGAACATCGCCGCCACATGGTCCTGAAGCGCGTTGACCGTGGGGTCGCCGCCGAACACGTCATCGCCGACCTCGGCCTCCGCCATCGCCGCGCGCATCGGGGCGGTCGGCTTCGTCACGGTGTCACTGCGGAGATCAACCATGGTCATAACGGCTCCTTCTGGTCTCGTACTGCCGAATCGGCCCGGGTGCGGTCGCGGGTAGGCGCACCGGCGCGGCCCGATCGACGGGCGCGGGCGTCGCGGCGCCCGCGTGTGTGTCACGGACGCCGCGCGTGATCGGCTCAGCCCCGCAGCATCTCCGCGACCAGGAACGCCAGCTCCACCGACTGCTGCGTGTTCAGGCGCGGGTCACACGCCGTTTCGTAGCGGCCGGGCAGGTCGGCATCCTCGATCGCCTGGGCACCGCCAAGGCACTCGGTGACATCTTCACCGGTCAGCTCCACGTGCAGACCACCAGGGTGGGTGGACAGATTGCGGTGCACCTCGAAGTAGCCGAGGACCTCGTCGACGATCCGGTCGAAGTGCCGGGTCTTGTAGCCGTTGGACGACTCATGGGTGTTGCCGTGCATCGGGTCGCACTGCCACACCACCTTGTGGCCGGCCGCGCTCACCTTCTCCACGATCGGCGGCAAAGCGTCGCGCACCTTCTGGTTGCCCATCCGGCTGATCAACGTGAGCCGGCCCGGTTCGTTGTCCGGATTGAGCTTTTCGCACAGCTCGATCGCGGTCTCCGGAGTCGTCTCCGGGCCGAGCTTGACACCGATCGGGTTCTGGATCCGGGACATGAAGTCAACGTGAGCGTTCTCCAGCTGCCGGGTCCGCTCGCCGATCCAGAGGAAGTGACCGGACAGGCCGAACGCCTTGCCGTCGACGATCCGGGTCAGCGCGCGGTCGTATTCCAGCGCCAGCGCCTCGTGTGAGCAGTACAGCGTGACGGTGCGCAGGGCCTCGTCCTCGGTCATCCCGCAGGCCCGGATGAAGGCGAGCGCCCGGTCGATCTCGGCGGCCAGGGCTTCGTACCGCTCCCCGGCTCGGGACGTGGTCACGAAACCCTTGTTCCACTCGTGCACGCCGTGCAGGTCGGCCATCCCACCGCCGAGGTAGGCGCGGAGCATGTTCATGGCGCTGGACGCGTTCGCGTAGGCCCGGATCATCCGCTGCGGGTCGGCCACCCGTGCCTGCGGTGTCGCCTCCAGCGAGTTGATCAGATCGCCCCGGTAGGCCGGCAGACCCAGAGCATCGATCGCGCTGGACCGCGGCTTCGTGTACTGCCCCGCGACCCGGGCCACCTTGACCACCGGCAGGCTGGCGCCGTAGGTCAGCACCACCGCCATCTGCAGCAGCGTGCGGGCGTTGGCGAGCAGATGCGACTCGGTGTTGTCGGCAAACGTCTCGGCACAGTCGCCGCCCTGAAGCAGAAACGCCTTGCCCTCGCAGACCTGGGCCAGGCGCTGCCGGAGCTCGAGCACCTCATAGGGCGCCACGATGGTGGGCACCGTGTTCAAGACACGGCAGACCTCGTCGACGGCGGCCTGGTCCTCCCACGGAGGGACCTGCTCGCGCGGCAGGCTGCGCCACGCGTCGAGGCCGAGCGACTCGATCTCGGCGGAATCGGTCACCGGGCGTGCGATATCCAGGCCCGGGTTGCTGAAACGGTGCCATTCACGGGGCATAGGTCCCAGCGTAAGGGCGGTATCGCGACGCTCACCGAGCGGGTCAGGCGCCGACCGAATGGCGGACATAACTGACACATGACGAGTTCACCGACGACCATGGCTTGCCGAATTCCAGCTGGCTGGCGGCGTCCAGGCTCTTGCCGTCGCGCTCGACGTCGCCCCAGAAGCTCAGCATCTTCGTCTGGCCGTACTTGCCAGCCAGATATTTCATGGCGAGATATCCGATGCCATAGGCCGCCGACGACGCCAGCACACTGTCCGCGGTGATCTCCGAGGTGAGATAGCACTTCGTGAACTTGTGACCGCGGATGTAGGCCCGGGTGTCGGCGATCCGGTACTTGGCCCAGGACGTGTGGCCGTTGTAGGCGATGTATTCGGCGATGCCCTCGATGAACGAGTCGTGATCATTGGGTCGGTCGGTGGCCGCCCAGAGCGTCACGACGTGCCCCATCTCGTGCTGGATCACCGTGTTCAGGCCGCCCGGTCCGGCGTAGCCGACCTCAGCGGCGAACGGCATCATGATCACGATCTGGATATCGGTCGGCGAGATCGTGTAGGACACCCCGTCGACGTGCTTGAGGTCGCCGTCGAACCAGGTCTTGCCCTCGGTCGAGTTCGCCAGATATACGACGTACGTCGTCGGGCGGCCCCACTGGGCGTACTTGTCCGCGGCCTCGGCGGCCTTCTCGGCCGTGGCCAGAGCCGACTGCAGCTTGAACGACCAGGCGCTGGACGCGGCCACGATGACCCGCTTGCCGACCACCGCGGTCAGGTTCGCAACCTCCCATGGCAGCGGCTGGTTGGTCAGCAAGCTGGCCTTCGGCGCGGCGATCCCCTCGAAGATCACCTTGCCGTCGCGCTTGAGCGCGGTGACCTTGAGGCTGGCCCGGGTCCCGCTGCAGGAATCGGTGCCGAAGCAGTAATTCACACCGACGCTGAACGTCTGCTTGACGCCGCTCAGCTCGACGAAGTCGGAGCTCGACGGCTTCCAGAGCTGGACGTGCAGCTGGGTGAGGTTGTGATAGAGCCGCTTGTAGGCCGAGACCGCGCTGGTGGCGGCCGGGTCGACCGCTGCCAGCCAGCCGCTCTGATCGCCTTTGAGCAGGGCCGCGCCCTGGGCATCGAGCGCTCGCTGGAACAGGTCGTCATCGGTGACGACGCCGGAGCCCGCGGTCGAGTCCGGCGACGCTCCGGCCGCCGTCGGCGTCGGGGTGGAGCCGGAGTGCAGCAGGGTCGGGACGCTGTAGGCGATCAGGCCGGCGCACAGCGCCACCACCACGATGCCGGCGATGATCCCGCTGATCAGCAGGCCGCGACGCCGGCGCGGCGGCTCCGGTGGGTAGTAGGGCGGGTAGGTGCCGGGCGGTGCCGGCGGGTATCCGGCCGGCGCGCCCGGATAGGTCGCCGGTGGAGCGTACTGACTAGGGACCGGGTAGCCAGGCGGTGCGTAGCCCGGCGCGTAACCGGGCTGGGCCGCGTAGCCCGGCTGGGGCGTATAGCCCGGCTGCGCCGTATAGCCCTGCTGGGCCGCGTAGCCCGGCGGGGGGTAGCCGGCAGCGCCGTAGGTCGGGCTCTGTGGCGGCTGATATGGCGTGTACGGAGTCCCGCTGTAGGGCATCCCGCTGTAGGGCACTCCGCTGTAGGGCACCGCGGTGGTGGGCGTCGTCGTGGTGGGTGTCGCGAACGGCGGCGGCAGGGCCACCGTCGGGTCGGCGATCGGGGGCGGCAAGGCCACCGTCGGGTCGGCGATCGGGGGCGGCAAGGCCACCGTCGGGTCGGCGATCGGAGCCTGCGGGTCGGCCGCGGACGGCGAGGCTGCAGCGGCCGGCGACTCGCTGACCACACGCTGCTCGGTGACGAAAGACTGCCCGGTGAAGGCCACCGGCTCGGAGACAGCAGGCCACTCGGTGAACTCGGTCGTGACGGCGAATGCCGGCGGCGAAGTGACCGGCGCCACAGCCGGCACCGTGGTCATGCCGTCAGTGGCGGTCATCTCCGGCCAGCCGTAGGTCACGTTGGTCGCCATCGGCCGCGCACCGGCCACCGGATAATCCGGTGGGATGGCGACGGTCGGGTCGAGCCCGGTGGAGACCACCTCGGCGCGCAGCATGTCGCCGGCCGGCATGCTGTCGCTGACCATCTCCGCGTCCACGACCTCGCGCTCGGAGTCGAGGCGGGTGGTCTCGGAGCCGATCAGCTCGGCGGGGGTCCGAGGCGCCGGAACCGACGCGACGATCGGATCCGGGGCCGGCTGATCGCCGGTCACGGCACCATCGGAGGTGTAGGGAGGGGTGGAATCCACGGGCGAGAGCGTAACTGCCCGATGCGACATCCGTCAGTCCTGCCCAAGGTCAAGAATAAGTCTTGACCTGGGCATCAGATGCGTCTACGGCCGGCGAACCCGCACTCCCTGCGGTGATACCACTCGACATCCTGCTCGCCCTCAAGCCAGCACCAGTGCACCCGGACACCACGCCGCTGACCTGGGAGATCGAGCAACAGCGGGGCCCAGCCCTTGACCTCGAAGCCCTTCTTGGCGATCTTCTCGAGGAGCGCGTAGACCTTCGCTTCGAGGGCCTTCGCCTCGGGCAGGCCGCCATGCCGGCTGGGGCGTTCGGCGGCCAGATCGGCACGCAATTCGGCAAGATCCGCCCGAAACTCGATCACATCGTCCAGCATCGGCCGGACCTGATCGATGGCGGCGCGTGCCTCGGTCACCGTGAAGTTTTTCGACACTTACGAGATCCCTCGCCTCAGACCTGCTGGGCGGCGATCTCACGAGCGCGATCACGGGCGGCTTCCAGCGCGGCCAGGAAGGCCGCGCGTACCCCGTGATTTTCGAGCTCGCGAATCGCGTTGATGGTCGTGCCTGCGGGCGAGGTGACCGCTTCGCGGAGTTTGACCGGGTGTTCCCCGGAGTCCCGCAGCATGATCGCCGAGCCGATCGCGGTCTGCACGATCAAGTCGTGCGCCACCTGCCGCGGCAGGCCCAGCAGGATGCCGGCGTCGGTCATCGCCTCGACCAGGAAGTAGAAGTAGGCCGGGCCGGACCCGGACAGTGCGGTGACCGCGTCCTGCTGCGACTCCGGCACGCGGATGGTCCGCCCCAGCGGGGCGAACATCTCCTCGGCCAGCGCCAGGTGCTCCTCGGTCGCGAACGGGCCGGCCGAGATCGCGGTCATCGCCTCGTCGACCAGTGCTGGGGTGTTGGTCATCACCCGCACCAGCGGCGTGCCCTCGGGCAGCCATTTGGCGAAGAACGAGAGCGGCAGGCCGGCGCACAGGCTGACGATCAGCTTGCCCGGCACCATCAGCGGCCCGAGCTCGGCCAGCAGTGCCCCGGCATCCTGCGGCTTGACCGCGATCGCCAGCACGTCGGCGCGCGCTACGGCATCAGCGGTGGACACCACCTCGATGCCGTAGCGCTGCTCGAAGTTCGGCGGCGCGCTCGCTGCGACGCGCCGTCGCCAGCAGCCGATCGGCCGGCCAACCCGAGCGCAGCAGCCCAGACAGCAGGACCTCGCCGATCTTTCCGGCACCGATGACGGCGACGACCCGCGTCGCAGTGTGAGACACGACAAACCCCCGCGATTTAGCCGAAGAAGACTTCGGCCTCGGTGTAACGCTCGGTCGGCACGGTCTTCAGCTCGCGGGTCGCCTTCAATCAGCGGCACCCGGATGATGTCGGTGCTCCGCAGCGCCATCATCTTGCCGAAGTCGTGCTCGTGCACGGCATCGATGGCCTGAAGGCCGAATCGGGTGGCCAGGACCCGGTCGAAGGCGGTCGGCGTGCCGCCACGCTGGATGTGGCCGAGCACAACGGTCCGCGCTTCCTTGCCGGTCTTGGCCTCCAACTGCTCGGCCAGCCATTGGCCGATGCCACCGAGGCGGACGTGACCGAACGAGTCCAGTTCCTGGTTGTGCAGCACCATCTGGCCGTCCAGCGGCTGCGCGCCCTCGGCCACCACGACGATCGGGGCGTACTGGGTCTGGAACCGCTTCTCGACATAGGCGGCCACCTGGTCCACGTCGAACTGCCGCTCCGGCAGCAGGATGACATTGGCGCCACCGGCGAGACCGGCGTGCAGCGCGATCCAGCCGGCGTGCCGGCCCATGACCTCGACGACCAGGGTGCGATGGTGGCTCTCGGCGGTGGTGTGCAGGCGGTCGATCGCCTCCATCGCGATGTTCACCGCGGTGTCGAAGCCGAAGGTGAAGTCGGTGGCGCCGAGGTCGTTGTCGATCGTCTTGGGCACACCCACCACGTTCACGCCGAGCTCGTCGAGCTTGGTGGCGACACCGAGAGTGTCCTCACCGCCGATCGCGATCAGCGCGTCGATGCCCAGCTCGATCAGGTTCGCCTTGATCTTGTCAACGCCACCGTCGATCTTGAACGGGTTGGTCCGGGACGATCCCAGGATGGTGCCGCCCCGGGGCAGGATGCCGCGCACCTGCGCCACGCCGAGCGGAGTCGTCACGCCCTCCAGCGGGCCGCGCCAGCCGTCCCGGAATCCGACGAACTCGTGGCCATAGACCTCGACACCCTTGCGAACCGCGGCCCGGATCACCGCGTTCAGACCCGGACAGTCGCCGCCGCCGGTGAGTACGCCAATACGCATTTGCTAGATCTCCTCTAGGTGAAGCCGTAAAGCCCCGGTCCCGTGGGATGGCGGACCAAGCGTGGTCCGGCGAGTTCGACGGCGGCGTTGCCGGCACGGGGTGGGCCTGAGCGCGCCCAAGTCTCTCAGGCGCTCACAGCACTCTAAAGGAAAGGCTAGTCGCCCGTCATGGCGCGCCACCGCTGAAGGTTGTGCCGGGCGTCGACCAACGCATCGTGCCGACCAGCAGCGTCCGGCAGCGGTGGCCGGCCCAGGTCGTCCCACATCTGGCGAAGATCCTTGGTGAACCGCGGGATGGCTCGCGGCAGCGCCGGCATCGCTCCCCAGAGCTGTGCCAGCACCACGTGGTCATAGGCGGCATACCAGGCCCAGAGATCGATCTGCTCGCCCGGGCGATCACGTATCGGCTCCATCAGGAACGCGTAGAGATCATCCCGAATCCGCTCTCGCGACCGCCATGCCGGATCGGCCGGCGACGGCAGCTTGTCCAGCACGTTGCGGCGCACCCAGGGCAGCGCCCGAGAGCCGTCGAACTGGGTGGACACGGCATAGAACTCGCGGCCGAATTCGTCAACGACGCCGATCGACACCAGGTCGATGGTGACTCCGTCCTCGATGAATTCGCAGTCGTAGAAATACCGATAGGTCACACGCCGGTCCCGTCATCGTCGACGTCATCTAGTCCCATGCTCGCAGGCGCGCCGTCGGGGCTCGCAGCCGCGGGCGTGCCGGGAACCGCGGGCGTGCCGGGAACCGCGTGCAGTGCCGGGAACCGCGTGCGTGCCGGGAACCGCGGCCGCGCTGGGGCGGCCCGGCACGCCGGGGACCGCGGGCATGCGCGCCGCCCGCGCGGCCAGCGCTCGCACGAGCGTCAGCATGGTTGGCACCGCGGTGTCCAACTCCTCGCGGGACACCGGCCCGGCCGAGGCATACCCATCGAGCAGTTCATCGGCGACGGCAAGACCACCGGAGTAATGCACCGCGATGGCGATGTCATAGGCCAGCGGACCGATCGCCGGAAGTCCCCACCGGGCGATCGCACTCCGACCGGTGCCCGGATCGATGCGGAACAGCCACGGGTTTGGATTGGTGTGCAGCACTCCGTAGGCGAGCTGATCGGTGACCGTCAGCCGGGTCACCGCCGCCACCACATCGGCCAGATCGTCATCGACCGGCCAGCGCAGGCGAACGACTGCGGGGTGGCGCAGCGACTGGAGTTCCCGGTGTGCGCGCCCGAGCATGTCGCCCCACCATTGCTGGTCCAGTGGATCGTCGGCGGCGAGGATCCGGCCCGGCGGTTCCTTTCGCAGCATCAGTTCCACCGGCCCGATGCCGGTGATGTCGGCGGGCGCGGTACGCATGCCGGTCGCGGTCCGAACCGGCCGCCCGACACCGACTCCAGCTGCGGCGAGCGTGTCGGCGGCCACCACGGATGCGTCCAGCGACGCCTTGTCGATCGCCGGAACCACCCAGATCACGTGAGCCCCGCCACCAGCTGTCACGGTCCATTCCCAGTCCGTGGACTCTGTCGATGGCACGCAGTCATCGGCGGCCAGATGCCAGGCCGCTCGCACCGCGCCACAGAGCTCGGACTCGATGGTCACGGCGGAAGACTAGCGGCGATTGCACAGCGTTACGTTCCAGGACGGCAACAAAGCGGCGAGCGTGTCCCCTGCGGGTTTTACAAAGGGCATGCATCCAGCGATGATGCTTGCGAACTGTCGGCTGGGTGACTAAGCCGAGACAATTGGTAGCTACCGCGCCAGGTCAGGGAGGTGACCCGTGGACGTGCGATTGACGGAGGCATCGGACGCGTTGACGGGCGTCGCGATGTTTTCCGCGCTGGATCCGGACGTCCGTCAACGGGTCGTTGCCGCGGCCGTGCCGCGTACCTATCGCAAGGGCCAGTTGCTGTTCGTGGAGAACGATCCCGGCGACTCGCTGATCGTCCTCAAGCGCGGCGCGATCGCCGTGTTCCGCACGTCCCCGACCGGCGAGCGCGCGGTTCTCACCGTGGTGCGCCCACCGGATGTCCTCGGTGAAGTGTCGCTTCTGGACGGTGCCGCGCGGTCCGCCTCAGCGGAGGCCATTGAGGACTGCAAGGTGCTGGCGCTGTCTCGCAATGCGTTCATCGAGCTGGTGCACGCCAACGAGAGCATTCTCGATGCGGTGATGCAGTCGTTGGGCGCTCTGGTCCGCCGGCTCACCGAGCAGCACGCCGACCACATCTTCCTCGACCTTCCCGGCCGGGTGGCCAAGACACTCGTACGCCTCGCCGGTGACGCGCCGTCGCCAATGGTCACCATCGAGCTGAACCAGAGCCAGCTCGCCGCCATGGCCGGCGGGTCCCGGCAGAGCGTGAACCAGGCGATCGGCTCCTTCGCCAACCGCGGCTGGCTGCGCACCGAGGGCCGCCGGATCGTCCTTACCGACCTGGCTGCGCTGCGCCGACGAGCGGGGATCCCGGAGCGCTGACCGCCGCGGTCTTGACCTTCTGGGCGTAGATGTCGACGTACTCGCGGCCGGACAGCTCCATCAGCTCGTACATGATCTCGTCGGTGACCGCCCGCTCGACGAAGCGGTCGCCGGCCATGCCGTCGTAGCGGGAGAAGTCCAGCGGCGGCCCGAACCGGATCTTGACCCGCTTGAGGTTCGGGATGATCTGGCCGGTCGGCTGGATCTCGTCCGAGTTCAGCATCACCACTGGGACGACCGGCACGCCGGCCTCCAGCGCCAGCCGCGCCACACCGGTCTTGCCGCGATAGAGCCGCCCGTCCGGCGATCGGGTGCCCTCCGGATAGATGCCGAAAAGATCCCCGTTGCGCAAGATCCGCAGCCCGGTGTCGATCGCCGCCTGAGCCGCCCGGCCGCCGGACCGGTCCACCGGAATCGTGCCGGTGGAGACGAAGAACAGCTTGATGAAGAAGCCCTTGATGCCGGCGCCGGTGAAGTACTCCGCCTTGGCGACGAAGGTGACCTTCCGGCGGACCACCAGCGGCATGAAGATCGAGTCGCTGAAACTCAGGTGATTGCTCGCGATGATCGCTCCGCCGGTGCGCGGCACGTTATCGCGGCCTTCCACCTGCGGCCGGAAGATCAACTTCAAAATCGGACCTAGTACGATGTACTTGAGCAGCCAATAGATCACTCAGATCCCTTCGCCGGCAGTCACACAGCGCACTAGAAGTGCCATGAGCCTACGAACACCGCCTGCCCCGACACAACGCACAGGAGCGAAGTCGCTCGCGCCGTGTCAGGATGGCGGGACTGCGCGGATCTGCCCAGCAGCGATGTCATGACCCGGAGGCACCCAGGTGACCGGCGGAAACGCCCCACTCGGACGGCGCGACAACGGTTTGTATGCGGCCGCCTATGCCGTGCTGGCCGAGGTCGATCCCCGCGTCGGCGAGCATCTGCTGGAAATCCTCGGCGATCGCGGCATCGCGGCCTACCTGAAGCCCACCGCGACACTGCCGCACCTGCCACTGGACCGGCTGTTCGTCGATCGCGACGGGCTACCGGCCGCCCGTCGGCTGGTCGCGGAGGTCGTGGGCTCGCCGGATTCGATGCTTGCGAGCGAAATTTCCGAGTTGTCGGAAGAGGCAGATGGCGACGGGGCGACGACACTGACCGTGTCCTCCGCCACTCTCAGTGCACCCGGCGCGAAGCCCCCGGCGGCTCGGGAAAGCGATGAGTTCGAGGCCGCCTGGGCCTCGATCGTGGCCGGTTTCGACCACACCGCGCCCGCCGACCGACCATGGCCGGCCAGCGAGGACGTGACCCCGCCGAGCCCGCCGGCATCGGCCCCCGGCTCGGACCCGGGCACGGCCGCCGGCTCGGACCCGGCATCGGCCGCCGGGTCGAACCCGGCCGCGGCGCCGGCGGAGCGCCCGTCGCTCCAGCCCAGATTCACCGATGAGCGCCGGGATCAGGGCCCGTCGATCCTCGACGGCCTGGACACCTTCGGCGCCAACCTGCCCGAGGGCGAGGACGACGAGGATTTCACGCCGCCACCGCCGCCACCGCTGCCGCGGGTCGGCATGGTGCCGGTCATCGGGGTGCTCGGCATCGTCGTCGGCTTCCTCGCGGTGGTCCGCCCGGAGTGGTTCGCCAGCCTCATCCCTCCGGCCACCGCGGAGATCATGGGCGCCGCCGGTCTGCTGCTCGGCACGGTGCTGCTGATCGGGCGGCTGCGGTCGGGCTCGGACGAGGACGACGATCCCGACCGGGGCGCCGCGGTCTAGCCACCTCGATCTTCGCCCGTCCCGTGCACCACCACGACCGACGGACCGTGCCTAGTCGGCCTTGCTGAGCCAGTCCAGGATCGCGTCGATCGGCTCGGCCCAGCCCGCGTCGAGCATCATGTCGTGGCCCATGCCGGGGAAGAGCAACGGTGCGCCGCCGTAGGTCGCGGCCACTCGCCGCAGCGCCTGCGATGAGACGATCTTGTCGTCCGGCGTGCCCACCACCAGTACCGGCGGATCCCCGACCGGAGCCTCCGGGCGGCCATACGAGACCAGCTCCCGCTGCACCGGGCCGGGCACTCCGGTGATCCGGCTCATGTAAGTGCGAGCCGCCGACGAGTGCAGGTTCGGCCCGAAGAGCTGGCGGCGGCGAACCTTGATCCGGCCGCCGAAGACCGCGGGAAGAGTGCCGAACGGGTGATGCGCCACGGCGCTGCCGAGCATCCGGGCGCCGCCGAAGATCGGGGCGATCAGGACGCCCGCCCGAGCCGGGTAGCGCGCCAGCGCATGTGCCACCACCAGCGCGCCGGCGCCGTGGCCGACAAGCACGGCACGCTGCGGGAGCGACGCGGCCACCTGGACCACGTCATGCACGTAGGCGCGGATCGAGGTGTCCGGCGCGGTGCCACTGGCGCCGTGACCGCGCAGGCTCATCGCGTGCGCCGGGTAGCCCCGTGCGGCGGTCCGCTCCAGCCAGTGCTCTTCGTAGGCCCACGCGCCGTGGCCGAAGCCCGGCACGAACAGGATCGGCGCCCGGTGATCGTCGGTGTGCGGGCGCGACGAGATCACCTCACGCCGCACCGGCGTGATCGGCCGGGCCCATTCGGTCGGCCGCATGATGCGGGTCTGCAACTGCGTCATCGGACCGTCTCCAGCTGACCGAGGACGTTCTCCAACGCCCGCAGGTAGATCGTGTGGCTGACCTCGAACCAATGCCGCGTGGAGTCCTTCACGTGCGCCTTGGACCACTTGCGGTCCGGCGCCGCGGTGACGGTGCGCCAGAACTCCGCGGCCCGGGCCGGGTCGGCCTCCCGCAAGCCGCAGCCAGCGCGCCACCGCCACCGACTGCCAGTGCGAGATCGGGAACACGCCGGCATCCGGCTGCACCAGACCGACGATCGCGAGCGTCGGATGGTTGCGTACGAACGACTGCAGGAACAGCTTGGGCCGGCCCTGGGCATCGGCGTCCAGCAGGTCCTCGCCGAGGAACTCGAACCGGGGCAGGTAGCCGGTGGCGAAGATGACCAGATCCGGCTCGATCCGCTCGCCGGTGGCCAGCAGCGCGCCGTCCCGATCGAACTCCTTGATCTCCGGCACCGGCACCACACCGCCGTGGCCGATGTAATACAGCAACTGGGAGTTGACGATCGGGTGCGTCTCGTAGGGCCGGTGGTCGGGCTTCGGAAGTCCGTACCGGGTCAGGTCGCCGACCGTCGCCCGAAGCGTGCGGCTGACCAGCCACTGGCGCAGCCGCAGTGGGATCCGGGACAGCGACACGTTGACCTGGTCGGCTGGGCGGCCGAACAGGAACTTCGGCACATACCAGTAGCCGCGCCGGCTGGAGTGCCAGCAGCGTCCGGCCTGGGTGGCCGCCTCAACCGCGATGTCGCAGCCGGTATTGCCGGCACCGACCACCAGAACCCGGCGGTTGCGCAGCGTGGAGACGTCCTTGTAGTTGGAGGCGTGGATCATCTCGCCACGGAAGTCGTCCATGCCGGGATAGGTCGGCACCTTCGGCGACCAGTTGTGCCCGTTGGCGACCACCACCGCGGCGTAACGCTGGACCCGCTTGACCCCGCCGCCGCTGGAGCGGGTGGTGACGTCCCACCGGTTGTCCGGCGCCGGCTCGACCGCCGCCACGTCGGTGCCGAACCAGATGTGCTCGCGCAGCCCGAAATGATCCGCGTACGCGGACAGGTAGTCGTTGACCTGGGCGTGGCTCGGGTAGTCCGGCCAGCTGTCCGGCATCGGGAAGTCCGGGAATTGAGTGAACGGCTTGGACGAGATCAGGTGCGTCGACGCGTACATCGGGCTGCGGCTGTGCCGCCAATTCCAGGCCCCGCCGACATTCGTCTCGCGCTCGTAGCAGTCTACGTCGAAACCCTGCTCGCGCAGGTTCTTGATGGCGGTCAGGCCGGAGCCGCCGGCGCCGATCACGCAGACCGTGTCGCCGCGGTCGTAGACCGGCTGGTCGTCCTGCCAGATCTGGGTTTCGGCGGGTCGATCCGCGTCGCTGCTCCGCCACGTCAGTGACATCCAGGAGCCGGTGTCCTCGTTCCACGGCGCGCTGCTGAGGCCGCCGGTCGCTGATCTGTCCGTCTCGCTCGCCACCGCACTCCCCAAACTTTCTTGACCGGCTGCGCCATCTTGGTGCGCCGACAGCGCCTTTGTCCAGTCGTGGGGAGTCTGCTTCGGGTCGCGACACGCACCCGTGGTGGAGTGCGCGCCGCTCCTCGTATGCCGGCAAAACTCGAAGTCGCCGGGGGTATCGCGGAGCAGGGTCCGATTTGTCGCTCGGTCAAACCGAGGACGACGCGGCGATCGTGAAGCGCACCGGACCACGAAAACCGGCCCGCACGCGCAGTCACGCATGCGGGCCGGTTCGGGTCGGTGATCTATCGGCGGCTCTTGTTCCGCTTTCCGGTGGGCGCCGCGGCCACTTCGGTCGACTCCGCGACCGCAGTCACGGTGGCGACCGCTGGCGCCGGCTGCGGCCGAGCGGCGGCTTGCTGCTTCTGGTTCTTGGACTTGCTATTCCGATGGCTCTTCGCCTTGTGTATGTCCCGTTTGTCGGGCATGCGTCCGGCCCCTTTCAGGTCATATCGGGCACATCGGCACCCACGCTAGACGACAAAACCGGGACGCGAGCCGGATTCGCCGACCCGATCACCCAGCCCACTCGCCCGCCCGTGCCAAGCCGCCGCCCGCGGATCTTGAACACCTGTCGCTGACAATAGAGCGATATTCGTTCAAGATCCAGAGGGGGGAAGGCGATCAGGACGGGACGATCACGTCGGCAACCACCGGAAGGTGATCGCTCGCTGATCGAGTGGCCTCCGACGAGATCACCCGGAACGACTCCACTTTTATGTCCGGCGTGACGAAGATGCCGTCGATCCGCCGCTTGGGGTTCTTCGCGGTGAACGTCGGCTGATCCTGGGCGGCGCCGACATCGACCCGGCCGGTCGCGAGCCGCTTCCAGGACGCGCCGGCCGCGGTCTCGTTGGCGTCAATGCCGAGCATCACCGGACCGGCGATCGCAGCCAGCTCCGCATCCAGCCGCTGCGCCTGACTGGCGCGCTCGCCGTCATCCGTGGCCAGATGCGACGCGGCGACCGTGAACGAGACGTCGCCGACGGTGCATCGGGCGAATGCCGCGCCGCGCATGTGCCGTCCGGGCGTCAGTGGATACCGGATGCACCACGTCTCGCGTACCCGCAATCGTGGACTCACCACGATCAGATTTCCCAGCGACGGCAGGCCGCCGGCGGCATAGACCATCTCCCACGAATGCGCGATCTCCGCGCATCGGGCGCGCCAGCGAAAGCGGCGCGGCGCCTCCTGCACCACGACCAGATCAGGAGCGAGGGTACGCACGACCGCGTTCAGCGCGCCCCGATCGTCATCAAGACCGTGGACGTTGTACGAAACCACCCGCACCGTGGCCGGCATCAGCGCCGCCGGGCCAGGTCGGCCGCGCCCACCACTCCCGCCGTGTTGCCCATCGAGGCTGGGACGATGTCGGCGACCGGGAACTTCGCCCGCGACGGCAGGCCCTCCGCGAACGCCGCTCGGGCCGGAGCCAGGAGCAGCTCACCGGCCTCGATCACACCGCCGCCGACGACCAGGACCTGCGGATCCAGGATCTGTGCCAGGTCGGCGAGTCCGCGACCGAGCCAGTAACCGATCTGGCCGAACGCGTCCACCGCGATCGGATCGCCGGCCATGGCGGCCCGAGTGACCACGGGCCCGGTCAGCTTGTGCGGGTCGCCACCGACCAGGCTGAGCAGATGTTCGGCGTCGCCGGGTCGGGCCGCCGCCCCGAATTGTGCGAACCGGGTCAGCGCGTTGCCGCTCGCATACTGCTCCAGGCAACCCTTGGCGCCGCAGCCGCACGGATGACCGTCCCGGACCGCCATGACGTGGCCGAGCTCGCCGGACATGCCGTGCGCGCCCCGGATCAAGTCGCCACCGATGACGATGCCGCCGCCGATGCCGGTGCCCACCGTAATCAGCACCATCGACTCATCGGCGTGCTTGGCGGCGCCGAACTGAAACTCGGCCCAGGCCGCGACGTTGCCGTCGTTCTCCACCACGATCGGCACGTCCACCTTGGCCGCGATCTCGTCGTGCAGCGGCTCGTTGCGCCATGCCAGATTCGGTGCGTAATAGACGGTGGAGCGCTTGACGTCGATCCATCCCGCAGCCCCGATGCCGACGGCTTCGATCGGATGCGAGTCGGAGAGCTCGTTGATCACATCGATGATCCGGTCCAGAGTCGCGGCGGTGTCTCTGGCCGGCGTGTCCCGGCGGGCGGTGGCGATGACCTTCCCATCGACGTCGACCACACCGCCCAGAACCTTGGTTCCACCAATGTCAACGCCAATGGTCAGCGACACGACTCACTCATGCTTTCTTGGGTCCGGGTGCCGGCGGCGAGCGCGCCGGTCACTTCGGCTCCGCTTTCCTGGCCGGCGTCTTCTTGGCCGCAGACTTCTTAGCAGATCGCGCCGTCGAGGCTGGTGGCTCGGCTCCGGTGGTCTCAGAACGTGTCGCGCCGGCCGGTGGATCGGTCGGCATCGGAACCGCCTTCTTCGCCGCCGCCTTCTTCGCGACCGCCTGTCTTCGCGGGGGCCGTCTTCGCGGGGGCCTTCTTCGCGGGGGCCGTCTTCGCGGGGGCCGTCTTCGCGGGGGCCGTCTTCGCGGGGGCCGTCTTCGCCACCGCCGTCGTCGGGACCTCTGTATCGGCCGCCGCGGTCGTCGGGGTCGGCTCCGACGCCGCGACCTTCTTGGCAACCGCCTTCTTCGCCACGGCCTTCTTCGCCACGGCCTTCTTCGCAATCGGCTTCGGCGCCGGGGCCTCGGACGGCCGGCGATCGTCCTGCACCCGGGTCGCGGCCTGCCACACGCTGCCGAAATCGGCGAAGTTCGGCCACGACGAGTCGCCCTGATCCTCGGCCGCCGCTTCGGCCGGCTCGGTCAACGGCTCCTCATCCGGCTCCGCACCTGCCGGGATGTCCATGACCGAATGCGGCTGGCCGCGGCGCGCCGCCTCGCCGAACGCCCGCAGGATCGAGGTCAGCCCGGCGGCGAGATCGCTGGCACCGCTGGCCAGGCGCTCGGCAAACTCCGGCGACGGGTCCCGGATCGCGGCGATCGCGCGGCAGATCGGGCAGATGCAGCACTCGGCCGAGCCGGTGGCGATGTGATGCCCGGTCGGAGCCGGCGCGGCGGCCGGCGGCGGTTCCGGTGGGCGGCCGCCCAGGAAACGCATCGCCAGATTCGCCAGACCTGCCAGGTCGTCCAGGGTCGGGCCCTGGTCATCGCGTTGATCGCGGTGGCCGTCGCGGGCACTGCCGGATCTCCGGGACGCCCGGGACGCGAATGAGGCCGCTGCGAGAGCCGCCGCTACCAGCCGTTCTGCCTCTTCCCGTGCGGTCGCCATCGCCGATCAGTCCTTCCGGGATTCCACTCGCCGTTTCAGCTCTTTGAGTGCCGTATCCATAATCATCTTCTCGGCCTTGCGCTTGAACATCCCCATCATCGCGATCGAGAGATCAACCGCCAGGGAGTAGGTCACGGTCGAAGTGCCGTCGCCGTTGTCCTCGATGTCGTAGGACCCGACCTGCGCCTTCTGCATCTTGGACGGGCTGACCAGGTGCCACTCGATCCGGGAGATGTCCTCGGCATACTCATATTCCAAGGTGTACTCGTCGGCGACGACGCTCGCATCTATCACGAAGCGGACCTTGCTCGCGTAGCCGTCCTCATACTCCTCGACGACCTCGACCGAGCGCGCGGCCGACACCCACTCCGGGTACCTCGGGAAATCGCAGATAACCTCGGAAATGGCAGACGGCTCGGCCGCGATGACAATTGATTGGGTGGAGTGCTCCGCCATGCCCCGCAGGTTACCGTGCGGCACGAACCGGTATTTTGCGGATACCGGCTTCATCTTCACGCGTGGCGCTCGGCCGGACACACTGCCTGACGACGGACCGACGATCCGAGGAGTTTTGACGTGCGTGAGTTCGAGGTTCCACCGGTCGCCACCATCCACGAAACGGCCAACCTGACCGATCCGGTCTGGGAAAACGCCGATGTCGCGCCTGAGGCGCCGCAATTCGCCCGGCGAGTGGGTGGCAGCGACGACTACCAGGACGTCACCTGCGCGGAGTTCAAGGCCGCGGTGGTGGACCTGGCCCGAGGGCTGATCAGCGCCGGCATCCAGGCGGGCGACCGGGTCGGCCTGATGAGCAAGACGCGGTACGAATGGACGCTGATCGACTACGCCATCTGGGCCGCCGGGGCGATCACCGTACCGATCTACGAGACGTCCAGC
Organism: uncultured Actinomycetota bacterium; assembly: GCA_963836775.1. Classification (GTDB taxonomy): domain Bacteria; phylum Actinomycetota; class Actinomycetes; order Mycobacteriales; family Micromonosporaceae; genus DASQPR01. Next base: position 223,697 of record CAWIKR010000002.1, read on the forward strand.
ACCGAGCAGGTGGCCTGGATCTTGTCCGATTCCGGCGCTGTCGGGTGTTTCGTCGAGACCGGTCACCACCAGGAGCTCGTCGACGAAGCCCGGGGCGAGGCGCCGGCGCTGCGGGACGTGTGGAACATCGACGACGGCGAGGTCGATGCCCTGTCTTCGGCCGGTGCCGCGGTGCCGGAGTCGGTGGTCGCGGACCGGCGCCGTGATCTCCGTGCCGACGACGTCGCCACGATCATCTACACCAGCGGCACCACCGGCCGCCCCAAGGGCTGCGTACTCACCCATCGGAACATGTATTCCGATATTGCCAACGCTATTCCGGGCCTGCGCAACCTGTTCAATCAGGGGGCCAGCACGCTGCTATTCCTGCCGCTGGCGCACTCGTTCGCCCGGCTGATCCAGATCGGCGTGGTCACCGCCCGGTGCCGCACCGCGCACAGCAGCGACGTCAAGAACCTGGTCAACGACCTGGCCGCGTTCCGTCCGACGTTCGTGCTCGCGGTGCCCCGGGTCTTCGAGAAGGTCTACAACGGCGCCAAGCAGCGCGCCCACGCCGACGGCAAGGGCGCGATCTTCGACCGGGCCGACCGGGCGGCGGTCGCCTATAGCCGGGCGCTGGACACGCCGTCCGGCCCGGGCTTCGGCCTGCGGATGCAGCATCGGCTCTTCGATCGCCTGGTCTATGGCAAGCTCCGGGCCGCGCTCGGCGGCCGGTGCGAGGCCGCGATCTCCGGCGGCGCCCCGCTCGGCGCCCGGCTGGCGCACTTCTTCCGGGGCATCGGGGTGACCGTTTATGAGGGCTACGGCCTGACCGAGACCTCCCCCGCGGCCGCGGTGAACCTGCAGGACGCGGTCCGGCTCGGCACTGTCGGCCGGCCGCTGCCCGGCGTCACGATCCGGATCGCCGACGACGGCGAGATCATGATCAAGGGCGACCTGGTGTTCCAGGAGTACTGGAACAACCCGGCCGCGACCGCCGAAGCCCTGGACGCCGACCGCTGGTTCCACACCGGCGACTTGGGCGGCCTGGACGACGACGGCTACCTGAAGATCACCGGCCGGAAGAAGGAGATCCTGGTGACGGCCGGCGGCAAGAACGTCGCGCCGGCCGTGCTGGAGGATCGGTTGCGGGCCCATCCGCTGGTCAGCCAGTGCATGGTCGTCGGCGACCAGCGACCGTTCATCGCCGCCCTGGTGACCATCGATGAGGAAGCCTGGCCGAAGTGGTTGGCCGAGCGCGGCCTGCCGGAGAATGCGACGGTCGCCGATATGCGCGAGGATTCGGTGTTGACGGCGGAGATTCAGGCCGCGGTCGATTCGGCCAACCGCGCCGTCTCGGCCGCCGAGGCGATCAAGACCTTCCGGATCCTGCCGCGGGACTGGTCCGAAGAGACCGGCGAGATCACGCCGTCTCTTAAGGTGAAGCGCAATGTCGTGATGAAGGAGTACGCCGACGAAATCGCGGCCATTTACGGTAACTGAACAGGCGATCATCGCGATCCGGGTCGCGATGCTGCTGCTCGTCGCGGTGGTCAGCGTGGCCGCGACGACCACCCTTGGGACGCTCGCCTGGGTGGCGCTGCTGGCGGTGTGCGCGATTCCGGCGTGGCTGGCGCCGGACCACCGGATCCTGGCACCGGTCGGCCGGGCCGCGGAGGTCGTCGTCACCTGCATCGCCGCCGAGAGCGTGGTCCGCTACGCCGGCGACCACGGCTTGGTGACGCCGCCCGGCTTCGCCGCCGGCACCGTACTGAGCTATCTGGCGGTCCCGCCGGTGGTCGCGGCGCTGGACCGCAAGCGCCAGGAAGTCTTTGTGCTGCTCGGTCTGGCGTTCGTCACGCTGACCGTGATCGCGATCGTCGACATGCGATATGACGACCGCGGCTGGATCATCAACGCCGGCCAGTGGCTGGTGCTGGCGATCGGCGCCAGCGCGATGTCGATCGCGGCTCGGTCACTGCTGTCCAACCGGCGCGACCGCCCGCAGCCGTACGCGGAAGCCACCCGGTTGCTGACCCAGCTGCGCACTGTCGCGCGGCAGTTGCCCGGCGCCACCCTCGACCCCGGTGGCCTGGCCGAACACTTGCTCGATGACGTCCGGAAGGTGGCCCGCGCCGATCGGGCCGCGGTGCTCTGTGCCAGCGGCGGCTCCCGTCTGGTGGTGCTCGCCCAGTCCGGCCTGGACCGGGTTGATTGGGAGACGTCGCTGGACTCGGACTCGATGATCGCCGAGGTGTGGGCCAGCCAGCAGCCGCAGACCTCCCATCGATCGCAGGCGCGGTCGGCTCCTAACGGCGATGTCACCGCGCTCGTGGTGCCGCTGGTGACCGGAGTTCGTACTGTCGGATTGTTGGCAGTAGAAGCGGACATTTCTCATGCGTACCCCCATTCGGTCGTGTCCAGCGTGGCCGCGCTCGCGGCGCCCGCCGCACTCCGCCTGGAGGCCGCGCTGCTCTTTGACGAGGTCCGGTCGCTGGCCACCAATGAGGAGCGTCAGCGTCTGGCCCGGGAGATTCACGATGGCGTCGCCCAGGAGCTGGTGATGGTCGGCTACGGCATCGACAACACCCTCGCGGTGCTGCCGACCGACGCGGCCGAGGCCGCCGGCGAGCTCAAGACGCTCCGCGGCGAGGTCACCCGCGTCATCACTGAGCTGCGGCTCTCCCTGTTCGAGCTGCGCAGCGAGGTGGACCGCCACGGCGGTCTGGCGGCGGCGATTTCGGAGTATGCCCGGACCGTCGGCTCGTCGGCCGGACTCCGGGTGCACATGTCGCTGGACGAGTCCACGGCCCGGCTGCCGGCCGCCGTCGAGGCTGAACTATTGCGGATCGCGCAAGAAGCGATCACCAATGCCCGCAAGCACGCGGGTGCCGAGAACCTCTGGGTGACCTGCGTCGTGGACCCGCCATTCGCCGAGGTCGAAGTCTCGGATGATGGGCAAGGAATGAGCGAGTCCAGGCCCGAGGGCCGTTACGGTCTTGCGATCATGGCGGAGAGAGCGGAACGTATCCGAGGCCGGTTGGAAATCCGACCGCGGCAGCCTAGTGGCACTACAGTCGCCGTCGTGATAGGAACATCACCACGTCGCGGCAGCGTGTCAGCCTAGAAGGAAGAGACAACCGGCTATGTCCACCAGCACCACCCCGACGGCCCGCACGCGGGTTCTGCTCGTCGATGATCACGACCTGATCCGCAAGGGCCTGCGACACGCCTTCGAGCGCGACCGTCAGTTCGAGGTGATCGGCGAGGCGGCCACCGCTGCCGAGGCCGTCCGACAAGCCGGCAACCTCCAGCCCGACGTCGTGATCATGGACCTGCGTCTGCCGGATGGGAGTGGCCTCGAGGCCACCCGCGCGCTCCGCAAGACCAGCTCCACCATGGGCATCGTGGTCCTGACGATGTATGCGGGCGATGACCAGCTCTTCGGTGCGCTGGAAGCCGGTGCGAGCGCGTTCGTCCCGAAGACCGCCCCGGCTGACGAGGTGGTGGCCGCCGCGCGGCACGCCGCCTCGGCGCCGTCCGCGTTCACCGCGGCCGACCTGGCCGAGGCGATGAAGCGCCGGCTCGCCCCGAGCGGCCCGCAGCTGTCGCCGCGCGAGGGTCAGGTCCTGCGCCTGCTCGCCGATGGCATGAGCGTGGCCGGCATCGCCAAGCAGCTGTTCGTCTCCGAGTCGACGGCCAAGACGCACATCTCCAAGCTCTACGAGAAGCTCGGCGCCGCCAACCGGGCCCAGGCCCTGATGACGGCTCTGCGGCTGGGCCTGCTCGAGGCACCGGACACGCCGAAGTTCTAACGGATCATCGAAAGCGGCGCCGTTCCACGGGACCGGCGCCGCTTTCGTTGTCTGCGTCCCCGCCCCGTCCCTGCCTCCGTCCCCTGTGGATCGTGCGACGTTGGGAGGGCCATAGGCACCCCAACTTCGCAAGATCCCGGGTCGGAGGAGGAGGGAGGTCAAACTGCGTCGTGCGTACGCGCGCTGAGCAGCGCCGTCATCCGGGCCGCCTGGCGTTCCCACGGCCACTCCACCTCGGTCCAGGCCCGGCCCGCGGCACCCATCCGGCGCGCCAGATCACGATCGGTCAGCAGTCTCACCAGACGATCTACCAGCGCCTCCAGATCCCGGCCGCCGACCACGAACCCGGTCTCCCCCTCCAGCACCGCGTCGGGTGCGCCACCGGAGTCGCCGGCCACCACTGGCAACCCGCAGGCGGACGCCTCCAGATAGACGATTCCGAGACCCTCGACATCCAGCCCACCGCGGCGGGTCCGGCACGGCATCGCGTAGACGTCGCCGGCCGCGTAGTGCGCGGGCAGCTCGTCCAGCGGCACCGAACCGGTGAACACGACGTGCTCGGCGACCCCGGTCGCGGCCGCCAGGCGGCGTAGCCGCTTGCGGTCCGGGCCACCGCTGACCAGCAGCAGGGCCGCGTCGGGCACCTTCTCCCGGACCCGCGGCAGGGCCCGGATCAGCTGGTCCTGGCCCTTGCGCGGAACCAGCCGGGACACGCACACGATCACCGGGCGGTCCGACAGGTGGTAGCGCTCGCGGATCTCGGAGCCGTCCACCTTCGGGTGAAAGTGATCGATGTCGACGCCTGGTGCCAGCCGCTTCAGCGCGGTCACCCCGCCCATCGCCCGTTCCAGCTTGGCTCGGGTGTAACCGCCCAGGTAGGTCACGATGTCGTTGCCGCGGCCGATCCGCTTGAGCGCGGCCCGGGCGCCGGGCAGCTGGGCCCAGCCCGCCTCGTGACCGTGCGTCTGCGCCACCGCCCACTCGATCCCGGCCTTGCGCCGCAGGTGGGCGGCCATCAGCCCGAGCGGCGCCGCGGCACCGAACCAGACCGTGTCGCAGCCGTGGGCTCGCGCCAGTTCGGCGGCCCGCCGGTTCACCGCCGGCGCCGGCAGCAGCACGCTGGTCTGCTCCCGGATCACCGGGAACGGCTGCTGCCGGTCGAAGTCGGCGGACCCGCGCCAGTCCGAGCAGTAGACCACCACCGAGTCGGCCGGCTGCCGGATCGCCAGGTTGTGCACGAACCGTTGGATGCCGCCGTTGCGCGGCGGGAAGTCGTTGGTGACGAGAAGTGTCTTCATCGTTCGCCTCGGGCATATGCGGTCGCCGCGGCGATCCGTTCCACGGTGGACGGATGGCTGGCGAACAGGGTGTATTCGAACGGGTTCGGATCAGGGTTAGCCAGGTTGAGCGCCGACAGCGACCGTTGCATCGCCCCGAACGACGCCGGGTCGTTGGTCAGCACCAGCGCATGGTGATCGGCCCGGGCCTCGATGTGCCGGCTTACGTAATTCATCAACGGCTGGGACAGCAGCCCGGCAATCGTCGCGACCGCCAGGATCAGGCCGATGGCGCGCGGATCGGATATCGACCCGACGCCGGCCCGGCGCAGCAGCCAGCCCCACTCGCCCAGCAGGTAGACGACGATGACCGCGGCCGCGGCGCCGAGCGCGCCGATCAGCGTGCCGGTCACCACGTCGCCGTCCTTGGCGTGACCCAGCTCGTGGGCCACCACGCTGACCACCTGATCGTCCGGCGCCTGCTGCAACAGGGTGTCGTAGACGACGATGCGGCGGGTCGCGCCGAACCCGGAGACGTAGGCGTTCACGGCTCGGGTCCGCCGGGACGCGTCGGCGACCAGAACATCCGTCACCGGTACGCCGTCCCGATCGGCCAATTGCATCAGCGAGGTTCGAAGCGGCGAGTCCGGCATCGGTGTGAACTTGTTGAAGACCGGCTCGACCAGCACCGGGAAGACGAACGACAGCAGCACCACGATCGCCGCCGCGCCGGCCGCCGCCCAGGCCCACCACCACCGCGGCACGAAATGCACGATGGTGTAGAAGCCGAGCAGTGCGATCGCGCCGATCACCGCGGAGACCGCGTAGCCCTTGAGGACGTCGACGAACCACCCGCTCCAGCCCTGGGTGGACAGGCCGAACCGGCGTTGCACCACATGCTGGCGGGCCGAGAAGGGCAGCGTCACGAGCGTCGCCATGAACAGAATGACCAGGCCGCCGACGAGTGCCCGGGCGATCCAGCCGCCGCCGAACGGGCGCGCCACGGCGGCCACGATGTGAGCGCCGAGCGGAGTCAGCCCGAGCACCACGGCGACGGCGAGTCCAACCAGGATCGATCCATAGGTCCCGGGGCGCAGTGCCGAGGTAAAGGACCGCCCACGCGCCACCTGGTCGGCCGGCAGCGAGCGAAGCGCAGCCAGCTGATCAGATCGGGGGGCGGGTGCTTCATGCCACGGCACCAGCACCGCGGCGGTCACGGCGATGGCCACGACGAGCACGGCGAGCGCGATCAGAGCCCAGGTCCGGACAGTCACGCGGGCCAGCGTAACGGGTCAGGACCGGGCGATCCGGCGGAGCAGGGTCTCCGAGGACAGCGGGTAGGCGCCATGCCGGCGGACACCGTCGGCGACTTCGCGATCCGACGAGATGACCACCACGGTGCGTCCGGCCGGCTCGGCGCGGACCAGCCGGCGGATCAGATCGTCGGCGGTTTCGCCCTTGCGGGAGAAGAGCACGCGTACGCCCCGGGGCGCCGGTGGCAGCCCGACGATCCGGTCGGCCCCGTCGAAGACGATGGTGGTCTCGATTCCGGTCTGCGCGGTCAACCCGGCCAGCGCCGAGATCAGCCGGTTGCGCTGCTGCTCCAGCGACATCTCGCCGAACCCGGTCTTGGTGACGTTGTATCCGTCCACGACCAGGTGCGCCTTCGGCAGGGCGAGCAGCCGGTCCAGGCGTACCGGGTCATCGGCTTCCATGCCGCGCGCATTGCCGCCGGTGGCACCGCCCGCGGACGCCGCGGCCTCATCCGCCACAAGATCCGCCGGCAGTACGCTGGCCGGCTCCAACGCCAGCTCGCGGCGCAGCCCGATGGCGGCTTGGCCGATCGTTTCGAGGAGCAGCCAGAGCCGGGCCTCGTCGACCTGGCGGGCGCGCGACGACGCCGCCCGGGCCGCGCCGGTGGACGCTTCGGCCTCGGCCAGCCGGGCTCGCAGGCGCCGCAGTTCGGCTTCGTGGTCGGCGGCGGTACGAGTGATCCGGCCGCGCTCGGTGGCCACCAGCTCGCTGGCGCGCTTCTCCTTGGCTTGGGTCTCGCGCAGTGCCTTGCTCAGCGACCGGGCCTCCTCCCGCAGGGCGGCGACCTCTTCCCGGAGCCGCGCGGTCTCGTCCCGGAGCTTGTCCGCCTCGACCCGCGCCACCGCCCGATCATGTTCGGCTCGGGCCGCCCGCGTCTCCGCGTCGGCCACCCGCGCGTCGATCGCGGCCAGATCAGCATCGGAACGGACCAGATCGGCGACATCTCCGACCAGCTCGGTCCAGCCCTCCGGGCGGATCAGGTAGGCCAGCGCGGCGACCTCGACCGGGTCCGCGGAGCCCGGGATGCCACCGTCGCGGACCGCGGTGGCGAGCGCGCCGACCTCCTCGATCACCCGCGCCGCCACCCGCTGCCGGAACAGCGGATCACCGGTCAGCTGGGTCGCGATCGGCCCGGCGCCCATCCGCGCCCGCCGGTTCGGGGCGAATTTGGCCACCCGGCGCAACGGCACCGGCAGCTCAGCCGCCGGGATCTGGGTCATCGCCGCCGCCGCGAGCGCGATGACCCGGGTCCGGACCGGCTCCGGAAGTAGCGGTTCCGGCACGAACGCCTGCGCATCGGTCGGATCATGGTCGAATTCCGCCGCCGCGCTCAGGCTCCGCTCCGCGGAAGCGTGCGACTGCGCACCAAGGTCGTCATCCCCCGAACGGGGGACGAACGGATCAACCTCGGCTGGCATGCGCACAGTGTTGCACCACGAGGGATGTCATACCCAACGCATACGGTTTCGCGCGTGCTGCCACCTGTGCCGCTGAGCATCGCCGCCGGCGCCGAGCCGGGCCTGGTCACCGGCTCGCCGCCGGCCCGGATTCCAGAGAAGTTCTTCCAGCAATCGCTGCTCGACGACCCCGGCGACATCTCACTGCGGCAGGTCACGTTCGTCGTGGTGGACCTTGAAACGACCGGTGGCACCGCCGCCGACCTGGGCGTCACCGAAATCGGAGCGGTCAAGGTCTGCGCCGGCGAGGAGCTCGGCGAGTTCGGCACCCTGGTCAATCCGGGGGTGCCGATCCCGCCGTTCATCACCGTGCTGACCGGGATCAGCGAGGCGATGCTGGCGCCGGCGCCGCGGCTGGAGGAGGTCATCCCGGCGTTCCTCGAGTTCGCCCAGGGCGCGGTGATCGTCGCCCACAACGCCGCCTACGACGTCGGTTATCTCAAGGCCGCGTGCGCCCATTTCGGCTACGCCTGGCCGAAGCCCAAGGTGCTGGACACGGTGGCTCTGGCCCGGCGGGCCCTGACCCGAGACGAGGTCCCGAACCACAAACTGTCCACGCTGGCCACGCACTTTCGCACCCGGACGCCGACCCACCGGGCGCTCGACGACGCCCGCGCCACGGTCGACGTGCTGCACGCGCTGTTTGCGCGGCTGGGCAGCTATGGCGTCTTCACCATCGGTGACGCGATCGAGTTCGCCAAGGCGGTCACACCGACCCAGCGTAAGAAGCGGCACCTGGCCGACGGCCTACCCAACGTGCCGGGGGTCTACGTGTTCCGGGCCGAGGACGACCGGCCCCTCTACGTCGGGACCTCGCGGCACATCGCGACCCGGGTGAAGTCCTATTTCACCGCCGCCGAAAAGCGCCGCCGGATCAGCGAGATGCTGCACGTGGCGACGCGCGTGGAAGCCATCGAGTGCGCGCATTCGCTGGAGGCGGAGATCCGCGAGCTGCGGCTGATCGCGGCCCACAAGCCGCCGTATAACCGCAAGTCCAAATACCCGGAGCGGTCGCACTGGCTGAAGCTCACCGCCGAGCCCTATCCGCGGCTGTCGGTGGTGCACAAGCTGTCCGGCCGGGACGAGGTCTACCTCGGACCCTTCTCCAGCACCAATGCCGCCGCGCTGGCCGCAGATGCGGTGCATCAGGCGGTGCCGATGCGGCCGTGCGCACTCAAACTCTCGCCCCGGACCCCGATCAACCCGTGTGCGCTCGCCGAGATCGGCCGGTGCGTGGCGCCATGCGAGCACCGGATCTCGGTGGCGGATTACGAGGCGGCGGCGGTGCTGCCGTTCCGCGCGGCCACCACCGCCGATGTGACGCCCCTGGTGGAGTCGCTGCTGGACCGGATCGAGTCGTTCGCCCGGGTGCAGCGCTATGAAGAAGCCGCCTCGGTCCGGACCCGGCTCGCCGTGCTGCTCCGCGCCACCATCCGGATGCAGCGGCTGCGCAGCCTGACCCGGATCGAGCAGATGGTGGCCGCGCGCCCGGCCGACGGTGGCGGCTGGGAGTTCGCGGTGATCCGGTTCGGCCGGCTGGCCGGAGCCGGCACCTCGCCGCCCCAGGTGCATCCGCAGACCACCATCGACACCGCCGTGGCCGCGGCCGAGACGGTCCGGCCCGGCACCGGGCCGACCCCGGCCGCCACCGCCGAGGAGACCGAGCGCCTACTCGCGTGGCTGGAACGCACCGGCACCCGGCTGGTGTCGGTCACCGACGGCTGGGCCCTGCCCGCCGACGGTGCCGGCCGCTTCGCGGATCTGCTGCGCAAGGCCGACGCGGCGCTCGACTCGCGCCCGTCGCCGGCTTGATGGCCGGCTGGCACGGCATCTCCGGCTGGCACGGCCTCACTGGCTGGCACGGCCTCCTTTGACCGGCATGGCCCTCACTGGCCGGCACGGCCCTCCCTGGCTGGCACGGCCCTCACCGGCCGGGCACGGCGAGCGTGCGACCCGCCCGGTTACCCTTCGGAGCCGGGTCCCGCCGGTGAGTGCTAATGAATCATCCGTTCGTTTAACCCAAGTGACTACTAAGAGGACGCCCGGCTCATTACGCTAAGAAGCACACCAGACTGTGCCAGACGTCACCACGTCATGGGCGGGCCGATCTTGGTTCGCCTCGGCGTGGGCCGACGGCGATGCCCGCTCGCCCGGCCTGGGCGGCGGGACTCGGTCAGGTGCCGCATGGTTACGGCGCCCTGTCACACGCAGACCGCTGCCGACGGACTCGTGCTTCGTCCGACGGAAGTGGTCGCCGAAAGCCGAGGAGGTGTCCCATCGACATCGGTCTCGGTCAGGCTGCCGCCGGTGCACTCCCGGCTGGGCAGCCGCCGGCGTCTCCGTTCTCATCCGCGATGACCGCGTCAACCGGTGCATTCCGTGCCGTCGGCCTCCGGGTCGACGTGCCCGAGCAGCACGACCGCCGGTCCTTGTCGCGATGGCTGCACGGCTTGATGACCACGACCAGCGATCCGGTCACCGACCTGGTGCACGCGCACCGCGCGATCCATCCGCGCGGCGACGGCGCCCTGATCCGGCGCGCCTACCTGACCGCCGAGCAGATGCATCAAGGCCAGATGCGCAAGAGCGGTGAGCCGTTCATCACGCACCCACTGGCGGTGGCCCGGATCCTCGCCGACCTCGGCATGGACACCATCACCCTGGTCGCGGCGCTGTTGCACGACACCGTGGAAGACACCAGCTATACCCTCGGCGCCCTGCAGTCCGACTTCGGCTCCGAGGTGGCGCTGCTGGTCGACGGCGTCACCAAGCTGGACCGGGCGTTCTTCGGCGAACACGCCGAGGTCGAGACGATCCGCAAGATGCTGGTCAAGTCCGGCAAGGACGAGCGGGTCCTGATCATCAAGCTGGCCGACCGGCTGCACAATATGCGTACGCTCGGGGTCCGCTCGCAAGCCTCCCGGGAGCGGATCGCCCGCGCCACCATGGACGTGCTGGTCCCGCTCTGCGATCGGCTCGGCATTCAGGCGCTCAAGCGCGGTCTCGAAGACACCGTCCTGGCGGCGCTGGAGCCGGACGCCTACGCCGCCGTCGAGGCGCACGTCAACAACCGGCCGGAGTGGAATCGCGTCCTGACCTGGACGATCGATCAGGTGCGAAAGAAACTCACCGAGGCCCGCATCGACGCCTGGGTTCGCGCCCGCCCCCGCCACTACTACTCGATCTGGCGGGAGACCATCGCGGAGAACAAGCCGATGAGCTTCGACCTGCCACGGGTCGTGGTGGTCGTCGACGGCCCCCGCACCGACTGCTATACGGCACTGGGTTCGCTGCACTCGATGTGGCGCCCGGTGCCGGGTCGTTTCAAGGACTTCATCGCGTCGCCGAAGAACAACCTCTACCGGTCGCTGCACACCACCGTCATCGGGCCGGCCGGTCAGCCGGTCGAGGTGCTGATCCGCACGGTCGAGATGCACCACGCGGCCGAATTCGGGATCGCCGCCAACTTCCGCGACCCGCAGGCCGCCGCCCAGCTCGACGCCGCCACCAAGGCCGAGCAGCTGGCCTGGTTGCGGCGGGTGCTGGCGTGGCAGGACGACGTCGACGACGCCCACAAGTTCCTCGACGCGCTGCGCTGCGATCTCGCATACGTCCAGATCCAGGTCTTCACCTCGGACGGCCGGGCGGTGTTGCTGCCGGTCGACGCCACTCCGGTCGACCTGGCCTACACGCTCGGCGCGGACACCGGCAACTCCTGCGTCGGCGCGGCTCGCAATAGCCGCCTGATCCCGCTCTCGTCGATGCTCAACGACGGCGACGTGATCGACATCATCACCCGCGAACCGGACCGGGAGCCGCCCGGACCGTCCCGTGAGTGGCTGGAGTTCGTCAAATCGCCGCAGGCCCGGCTGGAGATCACCCGCTGGTTCCAGACCCGCTACCTGCCACCGGTCTCGGTGACCCACCGGGTCCGGCTCGGCCAGGCCGCGATCGGCCTGGCGTTGCGCGAGGAAGGCCGGAGCCTGGCCAATGACGCGCCGCTGCGGATCCTGGCCGAGCAACTCGACTACCCGGACGTCGATGCGCTGTTGGTGGCGGTAGCCGATCACCGCGTCTCGGCGCATGACGTGGTCGCACGGCTGATCGCCATGGTCGACGGCGCTCAGCCCCGCCGCGGTTACTGACCCGGGACCCCTGGCAAAGCAGCGCGACCCGCGCCGGCGACATTGGCAACGGGTCCGCCGCCGAGTCCGGGCCGGGCCGCGGCGTCGAGCTGGTGATCGGCACGCCGGTGCGCCAGAAGATCGGGCACCGAATAAGGTCTCGGAATGACCCTGCGCACCAAACTGCACGCCATGGCCTACCGGACCGCCTACCGGATCCCGGTCAAGTGGCGCCGCCGCCTGGTCCGCATGGTCGTTCCGCGGTTCACGGTCGGATCGGTGATTCTGGTTCGGGACGTCGATGCACCCGATCCGGGCCGGATCCTGCTGCTCCGGCAGCCGCCCGGCCATGGCTGGTCGCTGCCGGCCGGCCTGCTGGACCGCAACGAGTCGCCGCTGGACGCCGCCGTGCGCGAGCTGTTCGAGGAGACCGGCATCAAGGTGACCGCCGAGCAGATGAAGCCGGCCGTGCCCAATTCGGTCATCCACGTCGACGGACGCTGGGTGGACTGCGTTTTCGAGGTGCACGTGCCGGGCTCGGTCGAGCTGGTGATCGACGGCGGCGAGGTGCTCGAGGCGGAGTGGTACCGGCTGGATGCGCTGCCGCCAATCCGGTCGTCGGCGGCCCGCCTGCTCGCCGTCTACGGCATCGGTCCGTATGTCGACTATCCCGAGGCACAAGTCTGATGGCGCTGTGCGCGGTGATCCTCGCGGCCGGCGAGGGCCGCCGGCTGCGACCGCTCACCGACGCGGTGCCCAAGGCCTTGTGCCCGGTCGGCAATGTGCCGCTGCTGGAGCGGGCACTGACCGCGGTCGCCACGCTTGGGATCGACGACATCGCCGTCAATGCGTGGTATCACGCCGACCAGATCGTCGACTTCGTCGGCGATCGCGCATACCTGTCGGTGGAGACCGGTCCGACGCCCCTCGGCAGTGCCGGTGGGCTGGGCCAGTTGCGCGACTGGATCGCCGGACGTGACGTGCTGGTCGGCAACGCCGATGCCTATCTCAGCGGCGGATCCGTGGCTCCGTTGCTGTCCGGCTGGGACCGCAAGTCGGTGCGTCTGCTGGGCGTACCCGCAAATGGTCGTCCCGCGGAGTTTGGGATGCATCGCTTCGCGGGCTTCAGCGTGCTGCCGTGGCATCGCGTCGCGAACCTGGAAGCCGTCGCGACGGACCTGGTCCGCGCGGTGTGGCGTCCGGCGGAGGCGGACGACGAGTTGGAGGTTGTCGACTATGCCGGCACCTATATCGATTCCGGCACCCCGGCCGATTATCTGGCCGCCAACCTGCATGCGCTGGGCGCGGCACCGACGTTGATCGACCGGTCCGCGGTGGTCACCGGCTCGGTGACCCGCGCGGTGATCGGAGCGCGGGCTCAAGTCGACGGCTACGCCCATGACGCCGTCGTTTGGCCGGACGCCGTCGTGGCCGCCGGTGAGCAGGTGGTACGCGCGATCCGGTACGGCCGCTCCGCCACCGACACGGTGTTCGTTTAGCATGACCTTGCTCGCGCTCCTCCAGTAGCGACCACCAGACCACCAACCTCGTGGGCGAGGAACTCCTCGCAAGGTAAGGAACGAGCCCGAAAAGGGCGGCTGGTCACGCTCCGTAAGCGGTAGCGACCGCCAGACCGAACCTCGTAGGGTGAGGAACGAGCCCGAAGAGGGCGGCTGGTCGACATTCCACAAGCGGTAGCGACCACCAGACCGCCAACCTCGTAGGGTGAGGAACGAGCCCGAAGAGGGCGGCTGGTCGACATTCAAGGAGTACTCGATGATCACTGCGATCGTGCTGATCGACTGCGCCACCGACTCCATCCCGGAGGTCGCTGAGTCGCTCGCGAGCCTGGACGGCGTCAGCGAGGTCTACTCGGTCGCAGGCAGCGTTGACCTGATCGCGATCGTCCGGGTTCGCGAGTTCGACCAGATCGCCGAGGTGATCGCGGGCGGCATTTCGAAGGTCGACGGCGTCTTGAATACCGATACGCATATCGCGTTCCGCGCCTACTCCCAGCACGACCTGGAAGAGGCGTTCTCGATCGGCTTCGGTGGCGACGCCTGAGCCTCAATCGCGAGTCGCGATCTGGCCGTCGCCGCTGCAGGGTCGATTGACTTTGATATTCCTTGAAGAAGTCGATCCTGGAGTCAAAGTCCGCTCGGGTGCGAGCCACGACGCTGCTCTGCCGGTCGACTTACGACGAAATGCCGTCACAAGTCGACGGTGAAGGTCGGCTCGGTAGATCTCCGAACACGGAGGTATAGCCGCCGGATAGTGGGTATGCACCCGGAATGCGCAGTGAAGATGTTTACGACCTGCTGGACCATGACCCGGTCGCGCAGGAACTGCTGGGCTCGGCGATCCCGGCGCGGGTGGCCTACATCGGGCTGGACGGCGCGCCTCGGGTGATCCCGATCGGGTTCGTCTACAACGGCACCTACCTGTCGATGTTCACCGTCCCGCGGTCGGCGAAGGTGGCCGCCCTCCGGGAGAACCCGCGGGTCGCGATCACTATCGACACGGATACGCAGCCGCCGCATGTGCTGCTGCTGCGCGGGCAGGCCGCGGTGGAAATCGTCGAGGGTGTGCCGGACGAGTTCATCGAGTCGGGTCGCAAGCTGATGGAGCCGAACCAGTTCGCGCAATGGGAACCACAAGTGCGCGCGCTCTACGACGAGATGGCCCGGATCGAGGTCACGCCGACCTGGGCGAAGGTGCTGGACTTCGAGACCCGAGCACCGAAGGCCGTGATGGATGCCGCCCGAGAGAAGGGCTTCGCCTGATCGACGTCGTATCGGGAAATCGCGAGCATTCGCCCGAATTGTCGCGCAGTTTTCCGACAACTCGCCGGGTGAGCAGACGGTGATATATGAATCGGGCCCGGCACAGTGTGTGCCGGGCCCGACTGGCGATGGCTGCTACAGGTAGCGGCCGAACCAGTCCAGGATCGCGTCGAACCGGGCCAGCCGGTGCGATGGCAGTCCGGCACGGCTGAGCTCGTGACCTTCGGACGGGAAGATCAGCATCTCGGCGGTCTTGCCGCGCTTGCGGAGCGCCACGTAGAGCCGCTTGCCCTGCTCGATCGGGCAGCGCCAGTCTTCCTCGGAGTGGACGATCAGCATCGGGATGTCGATCTGGTCCACGTAGGTCAGCGGCGACTGCCGGCGCTGCTGCTCCAGATCGGTCCCGTAGAGATCGTCGGCGAAGAAGTAGCCGATGTCGGACGAGCCGGTAAAGCTGTCGATGGCGTTGACGGCACGCTCGGACACCGCGGCCTTGAATCGCCCGCCCTCATGCGCGGCCAGCCACGTCGTCATGTAGCCGCCGTGCGATCCGCCGAGCACGCCGACCCGATCGGCATCCAGTCCCGGGTCCTTGAGCGCCGCGTCCAGGATCGCCGTCAGGTCGCCGGTGGACACCTCGCCGACGTTGCCGATGACGGCACGCCCGTGCGCCTGCCCATATCCGGACGAGCCTCGGGGGTTCGTGTAGAGAACCGCGTAGCCCGCCCCCGCGTACACCTGAGCCTCGTCGAAGAGCTGCCACCCGTACTGCGTGAACGGTCCGCCGTGGATCATGAGCAGCACCGGGTGCGGCCCGTCACCGGCCGGCCTGGCCAGCCACCCGTGCACCGGGTAGCCGTCGGCGGCGGTCGCGGTGACCTCTTCGAGCGGGATCGCCGGGGCCTCGGCGCGGTAGCCCGCGCTGAAGTCGGTGAGCACCCGCTCCTCGCCGTCCCATTCGCGAAGCACGATGTCGCCCCAGGTCTGCCCGTCGGCGAACGACGCCACCACCAGCGGCCCGGACGGAGTCGAGATCATCGACGCGGCCTGAACCTGCCGCGGACCCTCGAGCAGCACCTGTGGCGCTCCGCCGTCGAACGGGATCAGCAGCAGATCGACCGCGCCGCGGTTCTCGTTGGGGAACAGGATGCCGTCGTCGCCGACGAACAGAGTCGACGACAGGTGATAGGTCTCCTCGTCGGTGAGGCGGGTCGGAGCGGCCGCGCCGGTCACCGGCACCGACCACAGCGAGTCGTTCATCGCCACGCCGTTGACGTCGTTCGCGCCGAGGGTGTTGCCGACGAAGTAGACGGTCTGCCCGTCGGGACCGAAACACGGCTGGGACAGGCTCATCCCGCCGCTGGTCAGCGCGCGGCGGCCGGTCCCGTCCGGGGCACTGACAAAGACGTCGTTGCGCAGGTCGTTGTTGCGGTTGTCGTGTGCAGCGCAGACGAAGGTCAGCAGGTCGCCGAGCGCGTTCCAGCGCACGTCGCCATGGTCCAGCTCGCCCTTGGTGATCTGCACCGGGATGGCGTTCTCGTCGGCGACGGTGACCACGAAGATGTGCCGCGGCCGGTCCAGCAGATAGCCGACGCCGTCGCGGTGGAAGCTGTAGCGGGTGATCCGGCGCGGCGGCTCCTTGCCCGGTCCGCGGCCCTCGACGGTGCCGTAACGGCCGTCTTCGGGGACCCTGGCGAGATACGCCAGGCGGGTCGAGTCGCCACTCCACTCCAGCGCCTCGACGCCGATCGGGTTGTCGGTGACCCGCCGGCCCTCGCCGCCACCGGTCGGCATCACCCAGAGCTGGGGCTTGCCGGGCTTGCCGGAGGCGTCCTTCTCGGCCCGGAGGAACGCCAGCCACTTGCCGTCCGGGGAGTACGCGGGAGCGGAGTCCCGGGACCCGAAGGTCAGCTGCCGGGGCTCGGAGTCGTCAGTGGGAACCAGCCAGAGCTGGCTTGGATAGTCGTCGGTGCCCAGGTCGATGCGGCGCACCGCAACGACCGCATTCTCGCCGGACGGATGCAGGGTGGGCGCGCCGACGTAACGGGTGAGGGCTAGCTGCGATGGTTTCACTTGAACAACCTATCGCGGCTCACACCGGCTTCGGCAGGCCTGTCGTCAGGGCTTTTCCGCGACTCGGCGGGCCGTAGCAAAAGTCACCCAGCGCTCCAGCAGTTCGGCGGCGGCGCCGGAGTTGATCGCGTGCCGGGCCCGCTCCATGCCGGCGGCCAGGGCCTCGTGCAACGCGTTGTCGTCATGCCCGGGACCGGCGTGCGCGGCCAGAGCGGCGGCGGCGTTGATCACCACCGCGTCCTGGACCGGCCCGGTCTGCCCGGCCAGCACGCGACGAGCGACGCCGCCGTTGAAAGTGGCGTCACCGCCCCGGAGATCGCCCGGCGTGGACCGGGGAATGCCGAGGTTGGCCGCGTCCACCACGGTTTCCCGGACACCGCCGCCGGCGGCCACCCAGAGCCGGGTCGGCGCCGTGGTGGTGAACTCATCGAGCCCGTCCTCCCCGCGGATCACCAGGACCGAGTCGCCGCGCCGGGCGAAGACGTCGGCCAGCACTCGCGCCATCCGGGCGTCGGCACAGCCGACCGCCGCACTGCGCGGCTGCGCCGGGTTGGTCAGCGGGCCGAGGAAGTTGAAGAAGGTGGGCGTACCCATTTCGCGGCGGGCCACTGAGGCGTGCCGGAGACCCGAGTGGAATGCCGCGGCGAAGCAGAATCCAATGCCGACATCGGTGACGCACGCGGCCACGCCCTCGGGGCTCAGGTCAAGCGGCACGCCGAGATGCTCCAGCAGGTCGGCAGCGCCGCAAGTGGACGAGGCGGCACGGTTGCCGTGCTTCACGACGCGCACGCCCGTCGCGGCCACCACGAGTGCGGCCATGGTGGAGATGTTGACCGTGTGGGCCTGATCGCCACCGGTGCCGACGACGTCAACGGCATCGACGCGTACCGCCTCATCAAGCCGGACCCGGACGGCGTTGGACAGCATCGAATCGACCAGCCCACCCACCTCGGCCGGGGTTTCGCCCTTGGCGCGCAGCGCCACCGCGAAGGCGGCGATCTGCACCGGGCTCGCGCTGCCGGACATGATCTCATCCATGGCCCACGTGGTGTCCCCGGACGAGAGCTCCTCGGACCGCAACAATGCGGAGATCAACTGTGGCCAGGTGCGCTCGCCCATGCGAGGACCTCCGAGAGGGATGCGGGTGATTCCGTAGCGAGGAACGAGCGAAGGCATCGCGCTGCCAGTCTAACTGCGGGTGATTCCGTAGCGAGGAACGAGCGAAGGCATGCGCTGCCAGTCTAACTGCGGGTGATTCCGTAGCGAGGAACGAGCGAAGGCATCGCCCTGCCAGCATCATGGCAGCACCGCGGCGGGATTAGCGCCGCAGCAGTTCCGCGACGGTGCGGCTGGTGGTGATCGGGTCGAGCGGGTGGACCAGGGTGCCGTCCACCTTGGCATAGGCGGCCAGCCATCGGTCGGCGGTGCGCGCGATCACCACGCAGATCGGCGGGCAATCGTCGACCTCATCGCGGAGCTGGCGGGCGATGCCGAGGCCACCGGCCGGCTGCGCCTCGCCATCGAGGACCAGCAGGCTGACGTCGTTCTTGTCGACGATCTTGATGCACTCGTCGTAGGTGGCGGCGTCGATGAACTTGACCGTGGTGCCGACCGCAGGCTTGGTGCCAATCGCCTGCCGGATCCGGTCCCGGACCTCGGCCTTGTCGCTGTAGAGCAGGACCAGATAGGTGCGCGGGCTCGCGCTCGTGGACTCGACGTCCGAGGGGCCATGCGTCGCCACAGTCATTCCTGCTCTCCCATATCTGAGCGTGCTTGGTGCTGGTCGGATCCTAACCGGACGTCGGTCGCGGCCATTCGGCGGCCGATAGGTATTCGCTGTCGTCGTCGACGTCGGTCGCTCCGGCGCTGATCGCCGTGGCCCGGGCCGCCGCGGCCCGCTTGGCCTCCTCGCGATCCAGCGCGCGATCAACCCGGCGGGACTCCTTGTCCGCGGACTTCATCCATTGCACTACGAGTACGGCGAGCATCGTCACACTGACGAGCTCGCCACCGGCCCACAGGATGCCGCCGGCCAGCTGCTGATCGCTCGCCGGGTGCGCCCAGGTCAGTTCGAGCGACGCGTAATACGCCCCGGCGAGCAGCGTGCTGCCCTGCATGATGGTCAGGCCGAGCACGGTGTGGAACGGCACCGACAGCACCATCAGCAGGGCCCGGGCCGGGTACGGCCACCGGCCGGGCAGCGGGTCGATGCCGATCAGCGGCCAGAAGAACAGGCATCCGACCACGATGAAGTGCAGATGCGTCAGGTTATGCAGCCACTCGTGCTCCAAGGTCAGCTGGTAGAGGCCGCTGAAATAGAGCGCGAACGGAGTCGCCACGAACAGCGCGAAGCTGAACAGCGGAAACGCGAGGACCTTGGCGACCCTGCTGTGCAGGGCCGAGACCAGGGCGCCACGGGGCTTGCGTGGCAGGGTGCGCAGCGCGAGCGTCACCGGTGCGCCGAGCGCCAGGAAGATCGGCGCGATCATGCCGAGCACCATGTGCTGGACCATGTGAATGGAGAGCGTCTGGTCGTCATAGGCGCCGATGCCGCCGAGCGTGACGAAGGCGATCAGCCCCAGGCCGAGCGGCACGAAGAAGATGGTGCGGGACACCGGCCAGGCGTGCCCGGCCGAGCGGAGCTTCCAGACGCCATAGAGATAGAGCCCGGCAGCCACCAGCAGCCCGAGCGTCAGCAGCGAGAAGGCGTTCCAATCGGTGAACGCCGTGCTGAGCGTGAAGGGCGGCAGGTTCTCCTCGCCGTGCGCGTAAAACACGCCCGCAGGATATGCCGCCGCCCCGATCGGCCACGCTCTGGGGCGGCTCCCTGTGCAGGTCGCTCGATCTCCCGGAACGCCCGGCCAGACCCGGGAATCGACGCAGAGGCCCTGGATAACGGCACGACACGGGGATAGATCGCCACCCCGACGCCCGGCGATGCGGCTAGGGCGCAATAATGACCGCGTGACTGCGGCCTCAACAACGATTGACCAGAGCCGGATCCATTCACTGACCAGGCCCAACATGGTCAGCGTGGGAACGATCGTGTGGCTCTCCAGCGAACTGATGTTCTTCGCCGGCCTGTTCGCGATGTATTTCTCGATCCGCGCGGCGGCTCCGGGCTTGTGGAAGGAGCACACGCCGCACCTCAATGTGGCGTACGCGCTGCCCTTCACCATCATCCTGGTGCTCTCCTCGATCACCTGCCAGATCGGTGTCTTCCGCGCCGAGCGGGGTGACGTCTACGGCCTGCGCAAGTGGTTCACGATCACCTTCGTGATGGGCCTGATCTTCGTCCTGGGCCAGGCGAACGAATACCGGATGTTGGTCAACGAGGGCATCAAGATCAACACCGACGGCTTCGGATCGATGTTCTTCCTCACCACCGGCTTCCACGGACTGCACGTGACCGGCGGTCTGATCGCGTTCATCGTCTACATGATCCGAACCACCATGGGCCGGTTCACGCCCGCGCAGGCGACATCCGCGATCGTCGTGTCCTACTACTGGCACTTCGTCGACATCGTGTGGATCGCCCTGTTCGCCATGATCTACTTGCTCAAGTAATCCACATGACGATGTATGCGCCCTTCCAAAAGCACGTTTACATATCCGCCAAGGTGAGGTCATGACCGCTTCTCCACCAGACAAACCCCCGGCGCGCGCTCGCGCACGAAAGCCGCAGTCCAGGCTGCGCCGCCGCATTGGTGCCGGCGCTCGAATGATCGCGGCGCTGGCCCTGGTGGGTGGCATCTACGCGGCGTTCGCCCCGAGCACCGCGGCCTCCGGCGAGCCGGTTCTCGACGGTGCCGCCAAGCAGGGCCAGTTGCTCTACAACGACAGCTGCATCAGCTGCCACGGCAACAATGGCCAGGGCGTGGAGGGCCGCGGCCCGAGCCTGATCGGCGTCGGCTCGGCGGCCGTGGAGTTCCAGGTCACCACCGGCCGGATGCCGGCCACTCGGCAGGAAGCCCAGGCCGAGCGCAAGACCGCGGTCTTCACTGACGAGCAGGCTCAGGAGATCGGCGCCTACATCCAGGCGCTCGGCGGCGGTCCGCAGCTGCCCGAGGGCACCGATCTCAAGGGCGACGACATCGCCGCCGGCGGCGAGCTGTTCCGGGTGAACTGCTCGTCCTGCCACTCGTTCGGTGCCGGTGGCGGCGCTTTGTCGTCCGGCAAATTCGCCCCGAGCCTCGACGAATCGACCGACCGCGAGATGTACGCAGCCATGCTGACCGGCCCGCAGAACATGCCGGTCTTCGGTGACAACCAGCTCAGCCCGCAAGAGAAGCGCGACATCATCGCCTATGTCCAGAACATGAAGGCCCACGCAGATCAGGGCGGTCTCGGCATCGGCCGGATCGGTCCGGTCTCCGAAGGCCTGGTCATCTTCCTGGTAGGCATGGTCGTGCTGATCTTCGCCACCTTGTGGATTGCAGGAAAGTCATGACCGACACAACCCATCACGCGGCCGGACACGCCGCCGACGAGGAATTCGACGCCGACGACCCCCGCATGACCCGGTTCGACCTGGTCCGCGAGGGGGCTCGCCGGGACGGCGTGGAAATCGTCCACTACGAGCCCCGGTTCCCGGTGCCGGGCACCCTGCGGGAAAAGCGCATCGTCCGCTCGCTGGCGTTGATGTTCCTGCTGGTCGGCTTGTTCGCCACCGCGTTCGTGGTGATCTACATCGTCTGGCCGTGGCACTACTCGATCAGCAACAACAATGCCAAGTGGTTCACTCCGATCCTCGGCCTGACCATGGGCTTGTCCCTGGCACTGCTGGGCGTGGCAATGATCACTTGGGGCAAGAAGCTGCTGCCCGAAGAGATCGCGGTCCAGGAGCGGCACGACGGCCCGTCGGATGCGACCGAGGCCAAGCTGACCGGCCAGACCATCCTCAACATGGGCGACGAGCTGGGTCTCAAGCGCCGCCCGGTGCTGGGTCTCGCGGCGCTCGCCGGTCTCCTGCCGCTCGGTGCGGTCGCGGCGGCCCCGATCGTCGGTGGCCTGATCAAGGACCCGCACACGACCGGCCCGAGGTTGGCCGGCGATAAGAAGTCGTCGATCCTGACCACCACGGGCTGGACGCCGACCGAGGACAATCCGGGCCCGATCGCGCTGACCCGCGAGGACGGCACCAAGATCCGGCCGGAGGACGTCAGCGTCGGCGGCCAGATGACGGTCTTCCCGGGCATCCCGGGTGGCGCCTCGAACGACTACGCCGACTCGCCAACGCTGCTCATTCATCTGCGTGACGACGACGCCGATGCTCTCGAAGCCAACCTGATCAACGAGAACAAGGGTCCGACTGGTCGACGGCTTCAACTGGAAGAACTACGTGGCGTACTCGAAGATCTGCACCCACGCCGGCTGCCCGGCGAGCCTCTATGAGCAGCAGACCAACATCCTGTTGTGCCCGTGCCACCAGTCACAGTTCAAGATCACTAACAATGCTCGCCCGATCTTCGGTCCGGCCACCCGCCGGTTGCCGATGCTGCCGCTGACGCTGGACCCGGAAGGCTTCTTCGTGGCGGGTATCGTCCAGGAGGACGGCTCCATTAAGC
Organism: uncultured Actinomycetota bacterium; assembly: GCA_963836775.1. Classification (GTDB taxonomy): domain Bacteria; phylum Actinomycetota; class Actinomycetes; order Mycobacteriales; family Micromonosporaceae; genus DASQPR01. The sequence goes on from CAWIKR010000002.1 coordinate 246,086, forward strand.
CCTCCGGCTACACCGTTCCGGTCGGGCCCGGTTTCTGGGAGAGGTCGGACAAGATCTCATGAAAAAACCGAAGGTTGACGTAGCCGCACTCCCGGGTGCCTCGGCGCGCGAGATCGACGATCGCCTCCAGGTCGCCACTCCCCTCCGGCGCCTGTTCAACAAGGTGTTCCCGGATCACTGGTCGTTCCTGCTCGGCGAAATCGCGCTCTACTCGTTCATCGTCCTGCTGCTCACCGGCACGTTCCTGGCGTTGTTCTTCGACCCCTCGATGCAGGAGGTCGTCTACAAGGGCAGCTACGTGCCACTCAGGGGCATCAGCATGTCGCGGGCTTACGAGTCGTCGCTGAATCTCTCGTTCGACGTCCGCGGTGGCCTCATCATGCGGCAGATGCACCACTGGGCAGCCCTGCTGTTCATGGCCGCGATCGTCGTGCACATGCTGCGGGTCTTCTTCACCGGCGCGTTCCGCAAGCCGCGTGAGCTGAACTGGATCATCGGTCTCTCGCTGTTCTGGCTCGGCTTCACCGAGGGCTTCGCGGGCTACTCGCTCCCGGACGACGCGCTCTCCGGCACCGGTCTCCGAATCGCCAGCGCCATCATGCTGTCCATCCCGGTGGTCGGCTCGTGGGTGACGACGTCGCTGTTCAATGGCGAGTTCCCCGGCCACGACATCCTGCCGCGGCTCTACATCCTGCACGTGCTGCTGATCCCGGCGATCCTGCTGGTCCTGATCACGGTGCACATGGCACTGCTGGTCAAACAGAAGCACACGCAGTGGCCGGGCCCGGGCCGCACCAACCACAACGTGGTCGGCATCCGGATGTTCCCCGCGTTCTCGGTCAAGGCCGGCGGCTTCTTCATGATCGTCTTCGGCATGATCGCGCTGCTCGGCGGCATCTTCCAGATCAACCCGATCTGGCTGTTCGGCCCCTATAAGGCGGCGGTCGTCTCGTCGGCGAGCCAGCCCGACTGGTACGTCATGTTCCTGGACGGGTCGACACGTCTGATGCCGCCATGGGAGTTCCGGGGCAGCCTGTTCGGCTATCAGTACTACACGGTGCCGCCGCTGTTCTGGCCCACGGTGGTGCTGCCCGGCATCTTGACGGTGCTTCCGATGCTCTATCCGTTCATGGAAGCCCGATGGAACAAGGACAGACAGTCACACCACCTGCTGCAGCGCCCGCGGGACGTTCCGAACCGCACCGCGCTGGGTGCCATGGCGGTGTCGTTCTACCTGGTGTTGACGCTGTCCGGCGGCAACGACGTGATCGCCGACAAGTTCGACATCAGCCTGAACGCGATGACCTGGGCCGGCCGCATCGGCCTGCTGATCATCCCGCCGCTGGCCTACTACGTCACCCACCGCATCTGCCTCGGTCTGCAGCAGCACGACCGCGAGGTGCTGGCGCACGGCATCGAGACCGGCATCATCAAGCGCCTGCCGGACGGCCGCTTCACGGAGATCCACCAGCCGCTGGCCGACATCGATCACCACGGTGACGGCGACGGCCACGGTCAGCTGGAGTACGCCGGCTGGGTGGTCCCGAAGAAGATGAACCGCGTCGGCGCGCTGCCGCCGACGGAGCGGGGCTTCTTCCGGCCGGTCGAGGACGCGACGCAGCGGGAAGATGGCCACGTGCCGGAGATGTCGGCCGAGGAGAAGCACCAGGCCGAGATCCTCAGCGGCGACTAGAAACAACGCATCAAAAGGTGGGCGTCTCCCGTTCGGGAGGCGCCCACCTTTGTGTGTGGCTAGCGCGGTCCGGCTTCGTGCCTGTGGCTAGTGCTCTGGCTTCGTGGACGGCCGGGGCCGTCGGCCTAAGCCGGGAAGGTCTGCTCCAACCAGGCCGTCCAGGCCGCGGTCAGGGCCGCACTGTCCTCGCCGGTGAACACGTGGTGGCCGAGCCCGGCACCGCCCAGGCGGCCGACAAACCGATAGAGCCCCGAATCCGTACGCACGCCGAGGAACCCCGGCTCCAGCACCGAGTCCACCACACCGCTCTCGGGCTCCCGGCCCGGCAGCGAGACGGTGACCGGGTCTCCGGCAGCCACGCTGCCGCTGAGACCCAGACTGCGCAACCAGCCGGACCACACGGCCGCCTCATCCCGCTGGGGCGGCGCCCAGACCGTCACCGGAACGCCGACCCGTCCGCCGAAGTGCTCCAGATACGTCGCGATGGTGTTGAAGTAGAGCGGGTCGCCCTTGCGAAGGGCGTCGAACTCCATCTCCCAGCCGTCGGCGCTGAGGATCCCGTGGTGCACGACGCGAACCACGCTGGACCCGCCGGCCCGCCCCTCGACCAGGTATTCGAAGGCGTGGAAGCTGCCGTCCGGAGCGGTGTCGGAGACCATCGCGAACCGGTTCGGCGGATCCCACGCGGTGACGGTGCCACCCATCTCCTCGAGGCCGGGCATCGTCATCGAGGTCTTGCCGCCGACCGCCGGTTCGATCTCGTTGCGGCCCATGAACCACGAGTCGATCCCGGGTCCGGTGGCGATCGCCTCCCAGACCTGCTCCGGCGTGGCGATCACGGTGACGTCGGTGACGGTTTCGAACTCGCGGCTCATGCCTTCGGCTCCTTCGTTGGCTCGCCGCCGGCATCGGTTGCCGACCCGGCGAGGTCCGGCTTGGTGATCTTCGGATGCAGCGCGACGACGACGCGATGCGGCCGTCCCCCGGCGGCGGCCTCGTCGTGATATTTGCTGACCAATCCGGTGACAGCGGTGGTCAGCTCGGCAGCGAAGGCGGCCCGATCCTCGGCCGAGGCGAATCGCACCTCGGCATCGATGGCGTAGGTCGCGAGTGGCCGCTTGGCGACGCCGGAGGCTCCGATCAAGGTGCCCACCTCGCGCACCAGGCGGGCGCTCAATGCCAGCAACCACCGGGCCGACAGCCGATCCGGGGCGTTGTCCGGGTTGGGTGCCACCGGACCCAGGGCGACCGGTGAGATCACATAGGACGCGGCGGTGGCTCGGAGCACCCGCTCCGTCATGTTGCCTTTGCGGCGCTCCTCCACCAGCTCGATCAGGCCGTGCTTCTCCAGCTCGCGCAGGTGATAGTTGATCTTTTGGCGGGGCTGGCCGACCTTGCCGGCCAGCATGGTCGCCGAGCCGGGCTCGGCCAGTGCCGCCAGCAGCCGCACCCGGATCGGATCCAACGTGGCCGCGGCGGCCTGCGGATCCTCGATCACATCCACGTCTTGCATGGTTCCAGGGTGCTACCGACAAATCCTCCTGTCAAGACAGGCGATGCTGTCGGCTGACGTGGAGAGCTGATCGGATGCCAGGCGCACCAACATGATCAAGTGCATCATCACGTGCGCGAACCAGTGCGCCCGAGGTCGCTATAGCGCCGCCAGCGCTCAAGATCCCGCACTTGATCATGGGGGCGGCGGCGTAGGGCAGACGCGAGCCGGTGCCGTGCGGCGCGAGCGGGTGAGCGGGCCGGCGCGGCTCGGGCCGGCACCCGTGGCTTCGGACGGGACCTGCCGAAAACCGGCCTGAATAGGCCGTAGCGCCACGTCTCAGCCCGACCCCGCTAACGGCTTCACAAAGAACCGGCCCACCTCCCAGAAGGGAAATGGACCGGCTCTACGGACTGAGTGGCTAGTGCGCCCGGCGCGTCCCGGTGTAGTACTCCACGATCAGCGCAGCACCGCTCACGACGCAGGCGCCCAGGCCGATGATGATGACCCAGACCTCCCAGAACGCCAGCCCGATCGCTGTGGTGAGGGCGGCCAGCGCAATGCCGAACGGCCAGTAGCTGCCCGGGCTGAAGAACCCGACCTCGCCGGCACCGTCGGAGACCTCGGCGTCCAGCCGGTCCTCGGGCCGCGGATCGATCCGCAGCGACACGAACCAGAAGTAGCCGCCGCACATGACGCACAGGAGACCGGACAGGATCAGCGCGACCACGCCGATCCACTCGACCGAGCCCAGCGTGTGGTTGCTCCACCAGCCGTAAAGGGCGGCCATCGCGAACAGGAAGGCCGAGACGCCAACGAAAATGCGGTATTCAGACTTCATTGGTTCAGCCCTTAAAGTTGCTGCTAGTCCGGCTGGTGTCGAACGGCTCCGTGGTGGTCGCGAACGGCGCCTGACCGATCGATCGCAGCGCATCCGGCGTGCTCAGCCCGGAGACCTTGGCCGCGATGAACTTGTCGTAGTCGCCCGGCGAGACGACCCGCATCTCGAAGTTCATCTGCGAGTGGTAGGTGCCGCACAGCTCGGCGCAGCGGCCAACGTAGGCGCCGGTCTTGTCGAGCGTCACTTCGAACTTGTTCACCACATTGCCGGGGAACACGTCGCGCTTGAACAGCAGCTCCGGGACCCAGAACGAGTGGATGACGTCCTTGGCCGACTCGACGAACCGGATCCGCTCGCCGACCGGGAGCACCAGGACCGGGATGTAGTCGCTGTCACCAATGGTGGTGACCTGAGCCCCATCGGTGCCCTTCGCCGCCTCGCCTTCGTAGGTGAACTGCCAGTTCCACTTGAAGGCGGTCACGTCGACGGTCACCGCCGGGTTCGGCTTGATCTCGTCGACCGTCGTCTGCGCCTTCACCGTGTAGAAGAACAGCACGGCGATCACCAGGAACGGCAGGATCGTGTAGAGCGCCTCGATCGGCATGTTGTACCGCGTCTGAACCGGCAGCTCGTCGCCACGCTTGTGGTAGCGGATGATGCACCAGAAGATCAGGGCCCAGACGAAGACACCGACCGCGAGCGCCGCCATCGCGGTGCCGGTCCACATGTCATACATCGCCTTGGACTGCGTCGACACGCCGTGCGGCCACCCGAAGGCGAACGCATTGCGGAACGAGCAGCCGGACAGGAGCGTCACGGCCGCGACCGCGACCAGACCGAGGGCGGCGATCCGCCCCTTGCTCCGCGTCCTCCGGGCCGTGGGTCGGGCGCCCGAATCCTTTGCGACCACCTGGCTCCTGCCTCCTTAGCAGCGCCGCACCCACTGCGCGGAGCAGCCCGCGCGGCAAGGCGTCATCAACGACCGCACACTACTCGACCAAGGTCGTCCACACGGTGCGGGGGTGGGTGAGTTGACCTCTGCCGATGGTGGCACCTCTCGCTGACGATACCGTCGATCTATGCCAGCAAAGGCCAACCCCCACGACGCGGCGCGCGCTTACTTCGATGCCGCGGCCGCCGCGCCACTCCATCCGGTGGCGAAGGAAGCGCTGGTGGCGGCCTACGCGGACGGCTGGGCAGATCCGTCCAAGATCTATGCCGAGGGGCGCCGGGCCGCGCAACTGCTCGATGCTGCGCGGGCCACGATCGCCGATGCTTTGCGGGTACGCGCGGATGAAGTGATCTTCTGCACCAGCGGTTCCCGGGCCGCCGAGCTGGCCATCGCAGGCACCCGAGCCGGACGCCGCCGGATCGGCGACCTGGTGGTGCACTCCGCGGTCGAGCACTCTTCGGTGCTGCGGGCGGCCGCGGAGGCTGCCGTCGGCGTACCCGTTGATCGGTCTGGTCGTGTTGATGCGGTGGCCCTGGCGGCCGCGGTGAATGAGCCCGGCGTGGCAGTGGCCGCGGTGCAGTCGGCCAACCACGAGGTCGGCACCCGGCAGCCGGTCGCCGAGGTCGCGGCCGCCTGTGCCGCCGCCGGAGTCCCGCTGTTCGTGGACGCGGCCCAGTCGGTGGGCCGGGAACCGGTGCCGGCCGGCTGGTCGCTGCTGTCGGCGAGCGCGGTGAAGTGGGGCGGCCCGGCGGGGCTGGGCGTGCTGGTGGTCCGCAAGGGCGTTCGATATGCCAAGCCGTGGCCGGTGGACCGGGCCGATCCGGACGTGGTGAACGTCCCGGTCGCGGTGGCCGCGGCGGCCACGCTCCGATCGGTCCTGGCCACCGCCGATGCCGACAACACCCGGCTGGCGGCTCTGGTGGACCGGATCCGGCACGCGGTCCCGGCCACGGTTCCGGACGTCGAGGTGATCGGCGACCCGGACGACCGGCTGCCGCACATCGTGACCTTCTCCTGCCTCTATGTCGACGGCGAGGCGCTGCTGCACGGTCTGGACCGGGCCGGATTCGCGGTGTCGTCCGGCTCGTCGTGCACCGCGTCGACTCTGCAGCCGTCGCACGTGCTGGAAGCGATGGGCGTGCTGAGTCACGGAAACGTGCGGGTCTCGCTCCACCCGGGCGTAGGCGAGTCCGACGTCGACCGATTCCTGGCCGTTCTGCCCGGGGTCGTCGCCGGCATCCGGGCCGAAGCAGGGGTGGTCGGGCTGTGACGCTGGACTGCATGGGCAAGCGGTGCCCGCTGCCGGTGATCGAGCTGGCCCGGGCGATCGGCACGGTGCCGGTCGGCGAGACCGTCACGGTGCTGGCCGACGATCCGGCGGCCGGGAATGACATCGCCGCCTGGTGCCGGATGCGGGCGCAGGATTTCGAGGGGTCGCCGGAGCCGTACGCCTTCGTGGTCCGGCGCCGGCACTAGCTAGGTGGCCTCTGTCTGGCTGACCGCCGTCTAGCTGACTGCCGTCACCACGATCGCGGTCAGTTCGGAGATCACCGGGCCGACGCCGAATCGGGCCGTGATCGCCGCTGCGGTGGCGTCGGTGATCTCGTCCAGCCGGGCCGGGTCGCGCTCCTCGATCTCGCCCCGAATCGGCGTGCCCTGGCAGGCTCCGAATGCGGCTTCGTACGCCGATTCGTGGCGGCTGGTGAGGCGTACCGTCTCGAATTTGATGTCAGTGAAACCGGCGGCGCGCAGAGCCGGCTCGATCACCGCGGCGTCGTGGTAACCGTGCGGAATCCGGATGCTGAAATTCGGTACGTCATCCGGGAAGGCGGCGGCCACCGACTCGGCGATGATCATCGGCACCACATTCGCCTCGAGCCGCTCCCAGACGTTGAACAGCAGCCGTCCGCCGGGCGCGAGGACCCGGTGCATCTCGGCGTACATCGCCTGCTTGTCCGGCACGAACATCACGCCGAACTGACACAGCAGAGCGTCGAAATCGGCATCGGCGAACGGCAACGCCTGGGCGTCGGCCGGCTGGAACCGCACCCGCGGCGAGGTCACCTTGGTGGCGGCGAAGTCCAGCATCGGCGGGTTGAGATCACTGGCAACGATCGTGGCATCCGGAAACGCCCGGACCAGCTCCGCCGTCACGACACCGGTGCCGGCCGCGACTTCGAGGATCCGGGTGGCACCGACCGGCACCCGGCCGACCAAGTCGACGGCGAACGGGCGGAATCGCCCGTTCCCGAGGCAGCGGTCGTAGATGCTCGGCATGGAGCCGGCGAACACTGCCTCAGTCATCGTCAGTCCAGGTGAGTTTGGATTTCGTCAGCCGCGTCATCACCATAGGACTCGGCCAGGCGCTTGACGAACTCGTGCGGCCTGACCTGGTATTCCTGTGTGCCAATGGTCTCCAGCACCAAGGTCGCGAGCAGCGATCCGACCTGGGCGGCGCGCTCGAGCCCGAGGCCCCACGACAGAGCGGAGAAGAAGCCGGCGCGGAAACCGTCACCGACGCCGGTCGGGTCGTAGGCGTGGATCTCCTTGGCGATCGGCACGTGGATCGGCTCGATGGCGTTGCCGGTGATGTCGACACCGTTCTTGCCGAGCGTCGTGACGCGGATGCCCACCCGGTCCAGCACGTCCTGGTCGCCCAGGCCGGTCTTGGACTCGAGCAGCTCCTTCTCGTAGTCATTGGTGAGCAGGTAGCTGGCGCCGTCGATCAGCGACCGCGCCTCCTCACCCGACATCCGGGCCAGCTGCTGCGACGGGTCTGCGACGAAGGCGTAGCCGCGGTCGCGGCACTCCTGCGTGTGCCGGGTCATGGCCACCGGGTCGTTCGGGCTGACCAGCACCAGGTCGACGCCGCCGAGCCGGTTGACCACCGGGGCGAGCTCGATGTTGCGGGACTCGGCCATGGCTCCGGCATAGAACGAACCGATCTGGCACATGTCCTCGTCGGTGGTGCAGACGAACCGGGCCGTGTGCGCCAGCTCGCTGACCAGCAGCGAACCGCAGTCCACATGGTGTCGCTCGAGCCAGGCCCGGTAGTCGTCGAAGTCCTTGCCGACCGCCCCCACCAGGGTCGGCCGCAGGCCCAGCTGGGCCATGCCGAACGCGATGTTGGGCGCGATGCCGCCGCGGCGGACCACCAGATCGTCGACGAGGAACGAGAGCGAGACCTTGTGCAGTTGATCCGCGATGAACTGGTCAGCGAATCGACCCGGGAAGTGCATCAGGTGGTCGGTCGCGATGGAACCAGTGACGATGATCTTCAAGACTGTCCCCAGCGGGTTCGGCGGCGGGCGGCCGGATCAGTGTAGTTCGGCAATGTTCGGGTCACGTGCGTGCTGTGGCTACCGGCACGTTCCGCGCCGGTCGCGTGTCATTTACCCAGTACACCCGCATCTACCCTGCAGACGCGCACCGAACACGCAAAAGCGCCGCCGCTCCGGTTGGTCGGAGCGGCGGCGCTTTTATGCATATGCGGCGCGGCCTGCCGATCTGTGGCTTGCCGTGCGGTCGCTATCGGTGTCGCTGGTTACGCCGATGCTCGACCGCCAGCGGTGCCGATGGCGCTTCCAATTAGTGGAACGAGTCGCCGCAGGCGCAGGAACCCTGAGCGTTCGGGTTGTCAATGGTGAAGCCCTGGGCGTCGATCCGGTCCGCGAAGTCGATCCTGGCGCCGGCCAGGTATGGCGACGACATCCGGTCGACCACGACCTCGACGCCGCTGAAGTCGGTCACGATGTCTCCCTCGAGCGAGCGCTCGTCGAAGAACAGCTGGTAACGCAGGCCGGAGCAACCGCCCGGCTGAACCGCGATGCGAAGGCGGAGGTCGTCGCGACCCTCCTGGTCGATCAGCGCCTTCACCTTTTCCGCGGCCACGTCGGTAAGCACGACGCCAGTCGAAGTCTGTGCCTGCGTCTCGGTGTCGGTCACGATGTGCTCCCTGTTCTGACTCAAATGTCGACGGACTGATCCGTCGGAGGCAACGTTAGTCCGTCCCGGACACATTCCCATCGTTGCACGCGTAGTTAGTTGTGCCACTGGACCACCGGGAATAATCGCCGCTCACGCGCTTTGCGCGGTCTACCAGGCGCCCCGCCGCCTCATTTGACCTCGACAACCTACTCCTCGCCCCGACGACGTCCCGGCACGCTGACCTCCGAAATCTTGATCCTCGGCGGTGGCGAGTCCGTGTCGATCCACCAACGTGGCGAGAAACAGCCCAAATACCGTCGAAACTCGCCACGCCAGGTGATCGACGAGCACGACCGAGCACCAACTCGCCAAGATCGGCGATCTTGGCAGGCGAGGCGGACCGCGAAATCGAGCAAGACCCTGCCCGGTCCGCTGATCCCGGCCGCCTGATCCTCTGTCGTGTCGGACGTCCCGTGACGATCCACCAACGTGGAGAGAAACAACCCGAATACCGTCGAAACCCGCCACGCCAGGTGATCGACGAGCCCGATCGAGCAACCACTTGCCAAGATCGGCGATCTTGGCGAGCTAGCGCACAGCGGAACGAGGCCGGCCCGGTCGGCTGATCCCGGTCAACCGGCCCGGGCGCCTGATCTCCGAGATCTTGATCCTCGGCTGTGCCGACTCCGTGTCGATCCACCAGCGTGGCGAGTCAGCGTCGATCCACCAACGTGGCGAGTCCGTGTCGGTCCACCAGCGTGGCGAGTCCGTGACGATCCACCAGCGTGGCGAGTCCATGTCGATCCCCCAACGTGGCGAGAAACAGCCCGAATACCGTCGAAACTCGCCACGCCAGATGATCGACGAGCACGACCGAGCGACAACTTGCCAAGATCGGCGATCTTGGCGGGCGAGCGGCGGGACCACCGCGGGGACCGACGGCGGGACCGACGACCGCGACCGACGGCGGGAACCGACCGCGGCGAGCGGCGCGACTACGCAGGACGCGACTACGGCAGGACGCGACTACGGCAGGAACCGGCGGCGGCGAGCGGCGGGACCGCGGCGGGAACCGACGGCGGGACCGACGACCGCGACCGACGACGGGAACCGACCGCGGCTAGCGGCGCGACTACGGCAGGACGCGACTACGGCAGGAACCGACGGCGGCGAACGGCGGCGGCGAACGGCGGGAGCCGGCGGAACCGAGGACCGCGACCGACGGCGGGACCAGGCCAGACCCCCCGGCAACTACCGGCTCGACGTCAAATTGCCGAGGTGATCGCCGAACAGAACACTCAACGCCACTGTGTGGCCAGTCGCGCTCCCAGATCACGCAGCCCGGCCGCCGCTTCCGCCATGGCCCGCTCGGCCGACCCAAAATGATCAACGAGCGTGTAGACGTCGGTCACACCGGCCGCCGCCGACTCCCGGCGACCAGCCGACGACTGCCCGGCCAGCACGATGCACGCCAGACCGCGATCGCGAGCGCCGCCGGCGACTCCGGCCACCACCTTGCCGCGAAGCGACTGCGCATCCAGCGACCCCTCCCCGGTGATCACCAGATCGGCCTGGTCCAGAGCCTGATCGAGGCCGGTCAGCTCGCGTACGAGTTCCATCCCGGACCGCAGCCCACCACCGAGCGCCAGGATCGCCGCCCCGAGACCGCCGGCGGCACCCGATCCGGGTCGCGAGGCGAGGTTGGCCGGGCAGGTCGGGAGCGAGTCCGACAGCACGTGCGAGAAGCGCTCCAGAGCCGCGTCCAGCAGCAGCACGTCCTCGCGGCTGGCGCCCTTCTGCGGCCCGAACACGGCGGACGCCCCGAAGATCCCGGTCAGTGGGCTGTCGACATCGGTGGCGCCGGTCAGGCGTACCCCGTTGAGCTTGGGACTGCCGACGATCTCGGCGCAGTCGGCGAGCGCCGCGCCACCGCGGACCAGGGGGTTTCCGGAGGCGTCGACGGGCACGCCGCCGAGCGCGGCGATCAGGCCCGCACCACCGTCGTTGGTCGCCGAGCCACCGAGCCCGATGATCACCTCGGAGGCTCCCGCGTCGATCGCGGACCGGATCATCGCGCCCAGGCCGAACGAGCTGGTCACCTTCGGATCCCGCTCGCTCGGGCTCAGCAGGTGCAGACCGCAGGCGTGCGCGCTTTCCAGGTAGGCGACCGAGTCCTTGACCACGATCTCGGCCGTCCACCGGCCGGCCCAGCGGGTCGACCGTCGACACCGGCACCCGCTTGCCCTCCAGCGCCGCGTCGATGACATCGATGAAGCCCGGGCCACCGTCGGCGAGGGGCCGCAGATCCAGCGTGTCGCCGGCGGCCACCGAGGCCCAGCCTTCAGCTATGGCCCGGGCGGCAGCGTTCGCCGTGAGAGTTCCGGCGAACTTGTCAGGACATATGAGTACGCGCACGGCGATCACCGTAATCCCTCCGGCGGCCGCCCGCCGGGCAAGGGGTGACGACGGGCACATGCGGCGCGCGTCCATGCGTGGTGGTGCTGTGCCTACGATGGTGAGGTGACCACCACGTGGGTTGAACCGTCTGGCACACCTACCGCTCTGCTCCTGCTCGGCCGGGGCACCGACGCGGATTCCGAACGGGGCGTCGACTGCCCCGGCGAGCTGCCGCCACCCAGCGACCCGACTCTGGTGGCCCGGGCCACGGCCGCGAAGGCCGCGCTCGGCGATCGGGTCTTCATCCTCGGCCACCACTATCAGCGCGATGAGGTCATCCAGTTCGCCGACGTCACCGGCGACTCGTTCAAGCTGGCCCGGGACGCGGCCGGCCGGCCGGACGCCGAGTTCATCGTCTTCTGCGGTGTGCACTTCATGGCCGAGAGCGCGGACATCCTGACCGGGCCGGAGCAGAAGGTCGTGCTCCCAGATCTGGCGGCCGGATGCTCGATGGCCGACATGGCGGTGCTGAGCCAGGTCGAGGCGTGCTGGGACCTCCTCGAAGAGCAGGGCATCGCCGCCGACGTGGTGCCGGTCACCTACATGAATTCGTCGGCCGACATCAAGGGCTTCGTCGGCCGGCACGGCGGCGTGGTCTGCACGTCGTCGAATGCCAAGCGGTCGCTGGAGTGGGCGTACAGCAATGGCAGCAAGGTGTTGTTCCTGCCGGACCAGCATCTCGGCCGCAACACCGCGGTGCTGGAGATGGGCCTCTCGCTGGACGACTGCGTGCTCTACGACCCGCACAAGCCGGGCGGCGGCCTGACCGCGCGAGCAATTGACCGACGCCAAGATGATTCTCTGGCGCGGGCACTGTTCGGTGCATGGCCGCTTCACGCCTGGACGCGGTCAATGACGTCCGCGACCGGGTGCCGGGCGTCAACGTCCTGGTGCATCCGGAGTGCCGGCACGAGGTCGTGACGGCCGCCGACTACATCGGCTCGACGGAATACATCATCCGGACCATCGAGGCTGCGCCGGCCGGTTCGGCCTGGGCGATGGGGACCGAGCTCAATCTGGTACGCCGCCTGGCGAAGGCCCATCCGGACAAGCAGATCATGTTCCTGGAGCGGAACGTCTGCTACTGCTCGACGATGAACCGGATCGATCTGCCGCACCTGGTGTGGTCGCTCGAAGAGCTGGTCGCCGGCCGGGTGCCGAACCAGATCACGGTCGATCCGGACACCGCCGCGAATGCGCGGGCGGCCCTTGACCAGATGCTCGCCCTGCCCCAGGGTTAGTGCTGGTCAGAACTCCCTGAATTTGATGATCGCTCCGTAGCAGCGTGGCTCCGGTAAGTCAGGCTTTTCACATTCGCCCGATTCACTGACGTCGGTGCGATGCGGATCTTGTGACGTGCCGGATATGCTGCCGGGCGCGCCCGACGGCTACGGACTGGCGATCCGACATCGGTGCAGCGCGATCCCCCAGCGGACGCGTCCGCTCACCGGTTGCTGCCCACCATCCGTACGCGTTGATCGAGGTTGCCTTGACCTTGATGCCGTCCGTGCGCCCGTAGCCACCGCCGCCGGTCAAGGCCCGTCCAGTCCGTCCGGTCAGGACGTTCTTCGCGTCCACGGCGGCACGCCGCTGTCCGGCGAGATCCGCGTCCGCGGCGCCAAGAACCTGGTCTCCAAGGCGATGGTCGCCACACTTGCTCGGCGATACCCCGTCGACGCTGTTCGACGTGCCGAAGATCCGCGACGTCGAGGTGGTCCGCGGGCTGCTGGAGATCCACGGCGTCCGCGTCACCGACGGCCCGAGCGGCGAGATGGTCTTCGACCCGGCGAACGTCGAACGGGCCGGAGTCGACGAGATCAACGTGCACGCCGGATCCAGCCGGATCCCGATCCTGCTTCTGCGGCCCGCTGCTGCACCGGCTCGGCCACGCCTTCATCCCCGACCTCGGCGGCTGCCACATCGGCGACCGCCCGATCGACTTCCACCTGGAGGCGCTGCGCCAGTTCGGCGCCGTGGTCGAAAAGGCCCCCGAAGGGCTCTACCTGACCGCGCCGAACGGCCTGCACGGCACCAAGTTCGAGCTGCCCTTCCCCAGCGTCGGGGCCACGGAGCAGGTGCTGCTCACCGCCGTACGCGCCGAAGGCGTCACCGAACTGCGCAACGCCGCCGTCGAGCCGGAGATCATCGACCTGATCTGCGCCCTGCAGAAGATGGGCGCGATCATCAAGGTGCACACCGATCGGGTCATCGAGATCGAGGGCGTGCCGCGGCTGCGCGGCTATTCGCACCGGCCGATCCCGGATCGGCTCGAGGCCGCCAGCTGGGCCTGCGCGGCGCTGGCCACTCGGGGCGACATCTTCGTCCGCGGCGCCCGTCAGTCCGAGATGATGACCTTTCTGAACGTCTTCACCTAGATCGGCGGCGCGTTCGACGTCGACGACAGCCCGACCGGCGGCGGCATCCGCTTCTGGCACCCGGGCGGCGAGTTGCGCGCGGTGGCGCTGGAGACCGACGTCCACCCGGGCTTCATGACCGACTGGCAGCAGCCGCTCGATGGTGGCGCTGACCCAGGCGCACGGGCTGTCGATCGTGCACGAAACGGTCTACGAGCGCCGGCTCGGCTACACCGAGGCGCTGAACAAGATGGGCGCGACCATCCAGGTCTACCGGGAGTGCCTCGGCGGGACGCACTGCCGCTTCGGCCGGCGCAACTTCAAGCACTCCGCGGTCATCGCCGGCCCGAGCAAGCTGCACGCCGCCGACCTGGTGATCCCGGATCTCCGCGGTGGCTTCAGCCACTTGATCGCCGCACTCGCCGCCGAGGGGACTTCCCACGTGTACGGCGTGGATTTGATCAACCGCGGTTACGAGGACTTCGAAGCCAAGTTGGCGGCGCTGGGAGCGCACGCCGAGCGGCTCTAGTCCCGGGCCGCGCGCCGCCCTGTACCCCCGCCTCACCGCGCCTCCCTCGCCTCACCGCGCCTCGCCTCGCCGCGCCTCGCCTCACCGCGCCTCACCCCGGATCTTGAACGTTTGGTGCTGAAATAGGACGAGAAACGTTCAAGATCCACGGGGGCGGTGCGCCGCGCCGGTCACGCATTAGGGATATTCCGGAAATTTGCGTTATCACCGACTCGGTGACGGTCGCCATATCGCCCGGTGGACGGGGCACCGGAGTCGGATACCCTTTTGAGGTGCCTACGCTTTTCCGTCGCAAGAACACCGCAGACCTCGTCGAGCCGGCTGTCGAAGAGACCGCCGAGCCCGAGGCCAAGCGGGCGTATACCGCCAGCAAGCGCGAGCAGGGCGTGGCCACGCCGAAGCGGGCCACCACCGGCCGCCGAGTAAGCGCCGCACCTGCCGACCGCAAGGAAGCCCTCGCGCAGGCCCGGGTGACGCGCCGGCAGAAGCGGATCGAGGACCGCGAGGCGATGATGCGCGGCGAGGACCACGCGCTGCTCCCCCGCGACCGCGGTCCCGAGCGCGGCCTGGTCCGGGACATCGTCGACTCGCGCCGCAACGCCAGCTCGTATTTCCTCTTCGGCCTGGTGCTGATCCTGTTCCTGAGCATGATCCAGACTTCGCTGATAATCCTGATCACCTACGGCGTCATGCTGTTCTTGCTGCTGACTGTCGTGATCGACGGCGTCACGCTGTCGCGCCGGATCAAGCGCATCGTCCGGGAGCGGCTGCCCAAGTCCGAACCCCGCTGGGGCGGTCTCTACTTCTACGGCATCATGCGGTCGACTCAGTTCCGCAAGATGCGGGTCCCGCGCCCCCGGGTCAAGGTGGGCGACCCGATCTAGTCGCACGCTCGCACGGCCCGTCGGCAGTCGCCGGCGGGCCGTCGTCGTATCTGGGCGCCGCGCCGCACGTCCGGCTCGGACAGCGGGACGGCGGCTCGGACAGCGTGACCGTCAATCGCGACGAGCACCGACGAGCGCTGAGCCAACACTTGACGAAATCCGTGGATTGATCACGGCGACGCCCGTTCCTGCGGAGGTGAACGGGCGTCGCCGTGCGCTCAATGGACGACGAGGTCAGGAGGCCTCGGGCCGCTCGTCGACCGTGTACCAGGCAATCAGCGCGTGCGCCTCGACCCCATCCGGGTCACCGCCACGCAGAAATTCGCGGCATAGGTCGCCGAGCCGCTGCCGGAACTCATCAGCCCGCTCCGATGCCAGCCGGACCGACATGGACTGGAAGATCATGCCGCCGGACTCGGGCTCGTCCGGCTTGAACCGGAGCCGCCCGCGCCGAACGTTGCCGAGCATCTCGTCGCGGAAGTCGGAAAACACGCCCGAGGCCAGCGTCATCGACTCCAACTGGCTGGACGGGTCGGTCACCAACTGCGGTGACATGAACAGCGACAACTGACCGGTCCGATAACGCTGCTCCACGATCCCGGACACCAACCGGGTCTCGGCGACCTGGATCAGGCCCGCCTCCTCCAGTTGCTTGAGATGCCGATAGAGCTTGGTTTGCGGCTCCTCGAGGGTGGCCGCGAGTTCCTTGGCGGACAGCACCGGCGGCTCGAACTCGGCATCGTTCATCAGCACTCGCAGGATCGCCAGCCGGATCGGGTCGGCGACCAGCCGCATCGTCTCGACGTCCTGGATCTCCCGGCTGCGCACCGGCGGATCCAGAGGCACCACGCCAAATCCGCTCGCTGCCTCCGCCATTTCCCGACCTCCGACCGGTCTCGTGCCATCAATTCCATTCACATCTTGCCACATGCTCACGCCTATGTCACCGTTCACGCTAACGTGAATGACAACGCAAGAGTAAATGCTACCCAAGACGTAAATGGATTCTCTGACTGGAGGACACCGTGACCGCACCAATCGACGTGATGGTGGCGGACGAGCCGGCCGCCACGGCAACCACGACCGCGCCGCGCTCCACCGAGCTGCCGCCGCTCTGGCGCAACTGGCGGTTCCAGCTCCTCTGGGTCGGGTCCAGCGCCGGCTTCCTGGGCGTGACCATCACCGACTTCGCGTATCCCCTGGTGGTCCTCGCCATCACCGGCTCGCCCGCGATGGCGGCGCTGTTCGGCTTCGTCCAGACCCTGTTCACCGTGATCGCCGGCATGCCGGCCGGCGCGCTGGTGGATCGCCTGGATCGCCGCCGGGTGCTGATGGCGGTCGAACTGTCGCGGTCCGCGGCCAGCATCAGCGTCGTCGCGGCTTGGGCAATGGGTCACCTGACGGTGGCTCACCTGCTGGTGGTGGCGGGTGTGCTGGGTGCGACCGGGCCGCTTGGCATGTCGGCGCGGATGCTGGTCATCCGCGCCGTGGTGGCACCGGCTCAGCTGACCAAGGCGTTGACCCAAGACGAGGTACGCACGGCCGTCGGCGGCCTCGCCGGGCCTCCGATCGGCGGCCTGCTCCTGGCCGCGTCGCGCGCACTGCCGTTCCTGGTCAGCAGTGTCACGTTCGTGGTGTCGTTCCTGACCGCCCTGATCGTGCGGATTCCTCGACAGGAGGCGACCGCGACGCCGGCCGGTGGCGGCGCTCCCTCCGGTGGCGTGCTGGCCGGGCTCCGCGAGATCTGGACCAACCGGGTGGTGCGTACCACCGTCTCAATGATCAGCGTCATCAATATCGGCGGCAACGCGCTGTTCCTGGCGGTCGTGGTGTTGCTGGCCGGTCAGGGCGTGTCGACTCGGACGATCGGCATCGCGGTGGCCGGCGAGGCGGTCGGCAACCTGCTCGGCGCTGGTCTGGTGAGCCGGCTGCACCGGGCGTTCGCGCCGGGCCAGCTGCTGATCGTCGTCGCGGCGATTCTCACCGGCGCGGTGGCCTTGCTCGCGGTGCCGCTCGGGCCGTGGTGGGTGCTGGGCGTCCTGGCGGTCGGCATGCTCGGCGTCCCGTCCATCCGGGTGCTGCTCGACGTGCTGGTCCTCCGCCAGGTCCCGGACGAGGTCCGGGGTCGCACGCTCGGGGCGGTGATGACCGTCTTCACCATCGGCATGCCGGCCGGCACCATCGCCGGCGGCTTGGCCCTGCAGTTCCTGGGCGCCACCACGACGATCCTGATCACGGCCGGCATCTGCGCGATCAGCGTGCTGCTCGGCGTGAGCAATCGGCATCTGCGCCGGGCCGTCTGGCCGGCCGGCTGACCGGATTCGCTAAAAGTGCCGGGCGGTTCTGCCGCCCGGCACTTGCTGCCTGGTCAGGCGTGCATGCTCCCGGCCAGCTCGAGAGCCGGACGGGACCGCCGGGTGCGGGGCGGCACCACGGCCGGCGCGCCCAGAGCCGCGACCAGCAGCGTGCCCAGGCCGGCCACGATCGGCACCGCGAACGCACCGGCGTAGCCGTAGGCGCCGGCCAGGGGTCCGGCGACGCCGGCTCCGAGGGCGACGCCCCCGACCACGCCGCTGGCCAGCAGGGTCATCACGATTCCGGTCCGCCCGGCCGGCGCCAGCTTCTCCGCCAGTGCGTAGACGGTGACCAGGACCGGCGCCGCGGTCACGCCGAGCAGCGCCATCGCCACCATCGCGGTAGCCGGATTCGACACTGCGAGCAGCGTCAACGTGCCGCCGAGCAGCGCCACGGCGAATAGTGGCAGTCGCAACGGCAGCCGGAACCGCGCCGGCAGGTAGGCGGTCCCGAAGCCGGCCAGCGCGCTGCCGACCCCGAGAACGGCGTAGATGAGCCCGGCCGCGCCACCCTGGTGGATCGACTCGGCGAACGCGCTGACGCCGGTCTGCGTACCACCGAAGACCATGCCGACCCCGGCCATCGCCGCGATCAGGACCACCAGGGCCCGCACCGGCAACGGCTCGCGATCGCCGGACGCGGATCGATGCGCTCGTCCGACCGCGGTCCGGTGCAGCGCGAACGGCACCGCCGCCAGCAGCGTCAGCACCGCCGCGACAGTCAGTGGCAGAGCCGGAATCCCGGTCAGGGCAAGGATGCCGACCAGTGCCGGGCCGGCCACGAACGAGGCTTCGTCGACGGCGCCCTCGTACGACATCGCGGTGGAGACGGACCCGCCGCGGCCGGTGAGCAGCGCGACCCAGCGCACGCGTACGAGTGGGCCGATCTGCGGAGTCGAGACGCCGATCAGCGCCGCAAGGATCACCACGACGGCGGTCGGGGCGTGGCTGACCACCGCGAACACGGTGATGGCCAGCGCGGCCGCGTTGGCGATGGCGGCCAGCAGGCCGATCGAGCGCTGGCCGATCCGGTCGGAGAGGAAGCCGACCACCGGACCACCGGCCGCGGCACCGATGCCGAGCGCGGCGGTGACGGCGCCCGCCCGCGGGTAGCTGCCGGTCACCTGGACGACGAGGGTGATTAGGCCGAGCGGCGCCATCGCGGACGGCAGCCGGCTCAGGAACGACATGATCAGAAACGCCGGGCCGGTGGCGGCGACCAGCGCGCCGAAGCGGCCCGGCTGGCGCCGCGGAGACTTCGGGTCGAGCAGGGATTGCGGGGCGGGCATGAGCCGCACGCTCCAATGACTACAGAACCGTCGCGCGCCGTCCCACCCTCCGGCGCGCCCTTTCAGGCCCTGTGCAGCCCTTGACAGTAGCCGGTCCGGTGCTTGCGCGCCACGCGTGCGCACCAGTAATGTGCGGCGAATCACCCCAATAAGGACATTGACCGAAACCCAGACGTGGCCAAAAAAACCGAAGTCTGCAAAGGTAGTGGCGACCGTGACGCACCCTGCCGGCCCGCGGTAGAGGTGATCGTGCACACAACGTATTTTCCTTACCAAACCGGGCCGCTGGCGGCGCCGGTTTCGATCGTCTTGTTCGGGAGGTGACCATGAGCAGCGACCACGATGAGCGTTATCGCCCGGCCGCGCCGGCGTGGGCCACGGTCCCGACGATGCCCTGGCAGAAGGTCATCAACACGGACGACGATGAGGAGCCGAGCGGGCCCACGCCGGCGCCGCCCGGTGCCGGCCGCGCCGCGGTTCCGCATCACCGCGGCGCCACGCAGGGCCCACCGCCGCAGGGTCAGCCCCCGCATGATGCACGCGGGCGCGATCCGCGCAGCGGTCCGCCCGGCCCGCCGCCGCAGGGCCAGCCGCCGCAGGGCTATCCGCAGCGCCCGGGCCAGCACCCAGGTGCCCGCCCCGGTCCACCGCCACCCGGCTACCCGCCCCAGGATCCACGCGGGCGCGATCCGCGCAGCGGTCCGCCCGGCCCGCCGCCGCACGGCCAGCCGCCGCAGGCGTACGCGGGCCCGCACGGACCCCAGCACCCCGGGCAGCACCCGGGTTCCCACCCCGGACAGCGATCCGGGCCGCCGCCGCAGGGCCACCCGGCCCGCGGTCCCCAGGGTGGCCCGCCGCCCGGGCAGTACCCGCCGGGTCAACGGCCACCGCACTACGGTCCGCCGCCGGGTTCTCCGCCGCCGTACGGCGCCGGCCCGCACCCGGGACACGGACCGCAGCGTCCGCCGGCGCCCGGCGAGATCCCATCGTGGGCCGGCCCTACACCGCAGCCCAATGACATCCCGCCGGTCCGCGCCTCGGCGGCGGTGGCTCCGCCGCGCCCGGCCCGGCCGGTGTCCACGCCGCCGGTGCAGGCTCCGCCGGTCTCCGGACCGCCGGTCGCGCCCGCGTCGGCTCCCCCCGCGTCGGCACCGCCGGCCTCGGTGGCGCCTGCGTCGGCACCGCCGGCCTCGGTGGCGCCCGCGTCCGCCCCGCCCGCGGTCGAACCGGTGTCTCCGGGCGCCGCGCCGGCCGACGCGGGCTGGTTCTCGTCGCCATCGCAGCCGCCGGACGAACTTGCGCACCCGGTGTCGGCCCAGCCGGTGTCCGCCGAACCGGTCTCGGCGCACCCGATTTCGCCCGCACCGGTGTCCGCGGTTCCGATCTCCGCGACGCCGAGCTCTGCGGTGCCGGCATCCGCTGTTCCCGCGTCCTCGGTTCCGGCATCGTCGGTGCCGGCGTCAGCCATTCCGGCCTCGGCGGCTCCCGCTTCGGCTCCGCCGGCCGAGCCCGCCACCCCGGACGCCGAGCAGATCCTCGCCACCTTCGAGTGGGTCTTCGACCCGCAGACGCTGCGCGAGGTGGTCGAGGACGATGACGGTCTCGATGAGATCCGGGAGATGCTCACCGCGAAGATCAACACACACAGCGACAACGCATCCCGGGCCCGGCTGCTGAGCCTGCGCGCGGTGGTGTCGCGAATCCTCGGCGATCTGAGCAAGGCGCTGGCCGACGGCAAGCTGGCACTGGCGCACGCCGAGGCCACTGGCGAGCTGCGCCGGATCGCGATCTGCCAGGCGCGACTGGCGCACGTGCTGCAGTGGCGCGAGGAGTTCGCCGAGGCGGACCGGCTGTTCGCCGAGGCCAACTCGCCGGAGCTGCCGGACCGGCTGCGCGGCACCATGCACCAGCACGCCGGCAAGTGCGCCTACGACCAGGGCCGCTACATCGAGGCGTGCAACCACTTCGAGAAAGCGCTGGAGCTGCGCAAGGTCGAGGACCCGGAGCTGGTCGCCGCCACCGAGCTGGCCCTGGACGCGGTGTTCCGTCAGGTGATGCTCAACGGCTGGGGCCCCTACCCACGCAGCCGCGAGGAGATCCTGCAGCTGCCCAAGCCGGCGGTGCCGGCGATGGACGAGTCCACCGAGCTGTGGGGCTTCACCGATGCCGAGGGCGAGACCCTGGTCGAGGCCAAATACGCCGACATCCAGCCGTTCCGCGACGGTGCCGCGTGGGTCCGCCGGCCCGAGTTCGAGACCTGGGAGCTCATCGACATCGAGGGCACCACGCTGATCCCGCCGACCGCCGGATATCTCGGCGTGAGCAGCTTCTCCGGTGGCCTCGCCTGGGTGTCCCGGGACGGCAACGGCCAGTGGATCGCGGTCGACAAGACCAACACCGTCACCATCTCGACCGGCTTCGAAGACGTCCGGCCGTTCCGTCGAGGCCTTGCGGCGGTCCGCCGTGGCGGCCGCTGGGGCGCTGTCGACGGGGTCGGGCGGATCGTCGTACCGTTCGCGTTCGATCTGTTCGCTACGGCACTCTCCGACGGCCGTTACATCGACGGCTTCTCCGATGAGGGCCTCGCCGTGGTTTCGCTCGGCGGCCGCAAGGGAGTGGTCGACCGCGCCGGCCGGACCCTGGTCGAGCCGGCCTTCATCGGCCTGGTGATCCACCCGGTGGCGTTCCTGGTCACCGACGATGCGGGTCGCTGGGGCGCGCTGGACCGCAAGGGCCGGATCCTGATCGATCCCAGCCACCCGAGCCGGGTGTCGGTGACAATGGAGCTGGATCGGCTGATGGCCGACTCCCGGCCGGTGCTCTAGCCAGGTAAGGGTCCGGGCGATTGAGCGGTCCTTAACCGGCGCGGATAGGGTCGGTGTCATGGAATTCCGTCACCTTGGCCGTTCCGGGATGCTCGTCAGCGAGATCTCCTACGGCAACTGGATCACCCACGGTTCGCAGGTTGAAGAGGACGCCGCCGTCGCGTGCGTCCGCGCCGCGCTGGACGAGGGCATCACCACCTTCGACACCGCCGACGTCTACGCGGGCACCCGCGCCGAGGCCGTCCTGGGTCGGGCGCTGAACGGCGAGCGCCGCGCTGGACTCGAGATCTTCACCAAGGTCTTCTGGCCCACCGGCCCGGGCCGCAATGACCGGGGCCTGTCACGCAAGCACATCATGGAGTCGATCGACGGCTCGCTGCAGCGACTTCAGACCGACTACGTCGACCTCTACCAGTGCCACCGGTACGACTACTCGACCCCGCTCGAGGAGACCATGCAGGCCCTCGCCGACGTCGTGCACGCCGGCAAGGCGCACTACATCGGTGTCTCCGAGTGGAAGGCCTCGGAGATCCGGGCCGCGCACGAGCTGGCCCAGGAGCTGAACATCCAGCTCGTGTCCAACCAGCCGCAATACTCGATGTTGTGGCGGGTGATCGAGGCCGAGGTGGTGCCGACCTGCGAGGAACTCGGCATCGGCCAGATCGTCTGGTCGCCGATGGCTCAGGGCGTGCTGACCGGTAAGTACCTGCCCGGCCAGCCCTACCCGGAGGGATCCCGGGCCACCGACCCCAACTCCGGAGCCAACTTCATCGCCGCATGGCTGCGCGATGACGTGCTCACCGCGGTCCAGCAGCTCAAGCCGCTGGCCGACCAGGCCGGCCTGACCCAGGGCCAGCTCGCCATCGCCTGGGTTCTGCAGAACGCCAACGTCTCCAGTGCGATCGTCGGCGCCACCCGCCCGGAGCAGGTGCGCGACAACGTCAAGGCGTCCGGTGTGAAGCTGGACTCGGACCTGATGAAGGCGATCGACGAGGTCGTCGACTCGGTGGTCGAGCGGGACCCGGGCAAGACCCAGAGCCCGGCCAACCGACCCTAGTTTGGAATCGGCACCCCGGCCCGAACCAACGAACGGCGCCCACCGGATCTCCGGTGGGCGCCGTGTTGCATTACAAAGCAGTTTGGGACCGGCATCCGGTCGCGCTGGCAAGGCGCGGCCGCGCGACGTGTGCGGAGTTTGCACTCGAGCGCAGCCGTAACGCCGCCAGCGTGTCCGGGGTCGGTTCCAAACTAGGCCGGGTCCCGCCACATGGGCCGAAACTCGTTGATGCCGTCCGGCCCGTAGGCCGAGCCCTGGTCGACGTACCGATGCCGAAGGTAGAGCCCGCGGCTGCGAAGGCCGCTCGCTTCCAGATAGGCCGGCGTGCCGGACGCGTCCAGCTTGCCGTGGTGCACGTCCAGCAGGGCCGCACCGACGCCGTGGTTCCGGTCCGTCGCACGCACCGCCATGAAGGCGAGGTACGCGTGCGGCGGACCGTCCGGATGCGCGCCGTGCATGGCGGCGTCCAGTTCCACGAATCGTGCAATGTGCGGGCCGGCAGCCGCGGCCAGCCGTTCGTCGTAGTCGTCCATGTCCGGGATCTCGTGTGGCGGAAACCAGACCGCGACACCGGTCGGCCGGTCCTCGTCTCCGACCACGTAGACATCGCCATGCTTGATGGCGTGCGCCACGATGATCTCGAACTGACCAGCCAGCGCGTCGACCCGCTCGGTCTCGTCCTGCACCAGCCACTTGGTGACCGGCAGTGATGCGAACGATTCCGCGATCAGTCGGGCCAGCGCGGATGCCTCGTACGGCGCCGCGCACCGGATCTCGGGTGAACTCATGACGCCGGCGTCTCCGCGTCCTCGCTGACCGACTCAGCGACCGGGGCCGGACGCTGCTCGACCACGTACGCGTCCGCGGCCGGGATGAGCCCGGTGACCGCCTTGGCGCCGAGACCGATGGCGTTGTAGACCTCCGGCCGGGACGACCGCAGGTAGAGCGCCCAGAGCACACCGATGACGAACATCAGGGCGTAGAGACCCGGCAGGATCCACGCGATCGGGGCATCGCTGGCCACGCCGAGCAGGTTCGAGAACGCCTTGACCGTCTGGTAGAACACGTAGCCCAGCGCGATCGTGGCGAGCGCCGGCGCGATCAGGCGCGACCAGATCGACTCGCCGCGGCTGTCCTTGGCGAAGTAGATGATCGCCGCGATCGAGGTGCCGATCAGCAGGATCAGGATGCCGAAGCCACCGGTGGTGCCCAGCCAGAAGAACAGCTTCTGGGTCGGGTCCCAGCCGGCGATCGCGTAGACCACGATGACGATCAGACCGACGACGGTCTGGATGATCGAGGCGAGCAGCGGAGCACCGGTACGCGCGTTGGTGGTGCCGAGCACCCGCGGCAGCACGCCTTCACGGCCGAGGGCGAACGAGTAGCGCGCCACCGAGTTGTGGAAGCTGACCGCGGCGGCGAACAGCGAGGTGAACAGCAACAGCAGCGCCAGGTCGGCGGTGCCGCTGTTGAACAGCCGGGCGGCGGTGCTGAAGAACAGGAAGTTCGGGTCCTTCTGCGCGGCACCGGCCACAGTGTTCGGTCCGATGGTGACCGTCAGAGCCCACGAGGTGACCGCGTACAGGATGCCCATCACGGCCAGGGCCAGATAGGTCGCGGCCGGAATGGTCTTGCGCGCGTGCTTGGCCTCCTCGGCGAAGACCGGGGCTGCCTCGAAGCCGGTGAACGCCGTGATGACCAGGGCGAACGCGGCACCGACGCCGGCTACGAACAGGTTCTTCGGCTCGAACGCAGCGACCGAGACGTGGCCGCCGTCCGCGTGCCCGAGCGCGACCACGTCGTAGACCAGCACGAAGACGATTTCGACGGCCAGCAAGACACCGATGATCTTGCTGTTGATGTCGACCCGCAGTGCGCCCATGATGGCGATCAGCAGCCAGCCGACCAGCGCCACGACCCACCAGGACACATCCCAGTGCAGCTTCTCGGCGAGCAGGCCGCTGCCGATGACGCCGAAGAAGCCGTAGATGCCGACCTGCAGCATGTTGTAGGCCAGCAGCGCGATCAGCGACCCGGCCACACCGAGAGCCTTGTTGGTGCCGTGAGCGATGTAGCTGTAGAAGGCGCCGGCATTGGTGATGTGCCGGGCCATCGCGACGTAGCCCGCGCTGAACACGGCGAGCACGATGCCCAGCACGACGAACGCCAGCGGAAGGCCGACGATTCCGAAGAACGCCCAGCCGGAGACGACTAGGCCGCTGACCACGAGCAGCGGCGCCGCCGCTGTCATCGCGAACATGATGACCGAGAACACGCCGAGGCGGTCCTTGGCCAGGGACGCCGACACCGCGCTGGGTGTGGCGCTAGAGGGGTTGCCGGATGGCATCGGGGTGATTCTCCAGTCTCGGACGGATTGAGGGGGTGGTTATTTTCTTGACCCCAGGACACCGGCCGCGATGAGGGCCTCGACCTGGAAAATGAGTGCATGCAGCGGCGGGTCGGAGACCAGCGCGCCGAGGATCGCGGCGACGTGTGCATTCAGGTCGACCACGTTGTTCACCAGGATCGGCTCGATCAGGCCGGTGGCGCAGAGCAGCCCGACCAGGGCGCACTCCGGCCACTCCGGCACGCTGCCGCGAGCGATCAGCTGCTCGATCCGCAGCGATCGCCAGCTCACCTGGACCATGTCCACCGGCACGTAGACCGGCTTCGACTTGAGCAGCCCACGCGTCATCTCGACGGTCAGGTAGCCGAGGCCGACCAGGCGGTCGGCGACCGCGTCGACCGCCGACTGGGCGAAGAAGGACAGCCACACCGCGACGTCGTGATCGGGTTCGGCATGCACATGCTCGAGCATCCGGACATGGATCGGATCGCCGGCAGCGTCCGGTCGAACGAGCGCGATCAAGCGATCGTTCTTGACGGTGAGGCGTTCGTCGATGACGAGCTCGCAGAGCAGTCCGGCCGCAAGACCGAGCCCCATCGCCCGATTATGCAAACGTGGTCGACCGGTCCGCTCGTCCAACGCCATCAGGTAGAAGTCATCCGCGATGGCGATCGGCTCAAGAGAGCGGCTGTTCACCGGATAGCGGCTCCTTCACCGTCGGACCTAGATGGCCTAGATCAACAGTGAGCGAGCGTATCGGCTTATCGAAATATGCAACAAGTCCCATAACTGTAATCAGGCGAACGCTCTGAGTAATAGAACCTGACCCGATGCTGCTAGAGGCACGTGCGCATCCACAGTGGACGATGCGCAGAATGGCGAATTAACTTTGGGGTTGATTCGCGAAACGAGCCGGCCTCGACCACGACATCATGCCGCACCGTGCCGGACCGGATGGCGAGACAGCGGCCCAAGACTCGAGTGAGCAGCCCAAGGCGGGCCCTTCCACTCATCGATGCCGAAGCCGGGGACTATCTCAGCGACGTCTACGGCGGCGACCACGACCGAGCCGACCCGGAGCCGGCTAGTTCTTCCAGAACTGGAAGAGCGCCAGGCCGAAATTCCACAACAGGTCCGGCACGTTGAACCAGCCCATGATCGCGTTGATCAGGTCTCGGAACCAGGTGCCGAGGACGGTGTAGAAGAGCAGGAAGATGACGAAGATGCCGTACGGCCGGAAGGTGTTGTAAGCGCGCTTCCAGTCGTTATTCAAGTACGGGTAGATGGCGTTGCCGCCGTCCAGGCCGGGCACCGGCAGCAGGTTCAGGATCGCCGCCATCAGCTGGAAGAACGCCAGAAGTGCGAGCGCCGACCAGAAGGCGCCGTGCTCGGCGTAGAACTGGTCCAGCGTGAAGACCGACTGGATCCGGATTCCGGCGCCGGCCAGGAACGGAATCATCAGCAAGAACGCGAAGATCGCGTTGATCGCCGGTCCCGCCAGGCTGACGATTGCCTGCCGCCGGCGCGTACGCAGAGCCGCGTTGTTGACCAGCACCGCGCCGCCCGGCAGCGCGATCCCGCCGAGCAGCATGAAGATCACCGGGATCACGATGGAGAACAGCGGGTTGGCGTATTTGAGCGGATCCAGCCTCAGATATCCGCGGATCGCCACCCCGTGGTCGCCGAACCGGAAGGCGAACAGCGCGTGTGCGTATTCATGGAGGCACAGCGACACCACCCATCCGGCGACGATGAAAAGGAACACGTTGAACCTGACGTTGCCGAGCGACGTCCACAGCAACGCCCCGGCCAGCGCGAAGAACGCCAGCACCGTGAGGAAGACCGGGCTCGGCCGGAACGCGTCCTTGGGCAGCCCGACCGCTGCCGGCCGATCGAAGTCGTAGTAGCTCACTACTGACCAGCCGGCGCCAGGCTCATTTTGTACTCCACGCGGTCGTCCTCCAACAGCGTGGCGCTCGCGGCACCGGATGCCACCAGCTCACGCCAGGACTGGCCCAGCCACGATTCGGCGTCGGCCTGGCTCGGGAAGGCCTCCTCCGGAAACGCCACCGCGGCGCCGTCCGCGTCTTCGTATCGCCAGGTCCACGTCATCGTGCGTTCTCCCAGTGTCGACGGTATGAGGCAACGAAACTGTCGACGGCAAGCGTAATGCCGTGATGATGAACCCATACAGTACGGAGCATGTCGGAGTACCGCCCGCGCACCGCGCTCATTCTCGGTGGCATCCGCTCCGGAAAGTCGGAGTTCGCCGAGTCGCTGATCGACGATGCACCAATCGTCCGATATGTCGCGACAGGGCGAGATCCCGGAACGGCGCCGGAGAGCGAACCGCAGGACGATGACTGGGCAGCCCGGATCGCCACGCACCGCCAGCGCCGGCCGGAACATTGGACCACCGAGGAGGTCGGCGCGGCGCCGGCCGATCTGATCACCCTGATCGGCACCGCCAAGCCGGACGACACGCTGCTCGTCGACGACATCGGAAACTGGATCGCGGCGCTGTTCAACACCGACACCACGGCGGCCATCGCGGAACTCGCCGACGCCGTCGCGGCATCGCCGGCCCGGATCATGATCGTCAGTCCGGAGGTGGGCCTGTCGGTGGTCCCGGCGACACCGGCCGGCCGGCTGTTCGCCGACGCCAACGGCGCCGCGAACCGCGCCCTCGCCGCGGTCTGCGACGGCGTTGCCCTGGTGATCGCCGGCCAGGTCACCTGGCTCAAAGCGGAGCGGCCGGCCGTGGTCCGGGACACCGGCACCGAAGTGGTCGCCACCGCCACCGCCGCAATCTCCGCGGTCGCCGTCGAGGCGACCAGCGCCGGGCTCTACGAAACCGGCTCCGACGAGTCGCCGGTGCAGATCGGCATGCGGCTGCCGCAGCCGGACGCGACCACCGCGGGTGAGGCGATCAACCGGGTCGGCCGGCTCGCCGTGCCGGGGGTCGGCCTGGGCACACTGGCGCCGATCGTGACGTTCCTGGCCGGCGCCCAGGGCACCAGCCGGCCGGAGCCGCTGCGCCAGGTGCGGGTGGTGTCGGTCGGCGCCACCCATGACGGCGCCATCGCGACCGGCGACGACGAGGCCGCGTGGGGCGACCGGGTGCGGGCCACCCGATCCGGCACCGGCGTTCTGGCGCAGCTCGCCGCGAGCGCGGGGGTCGAGACGATCGCGCTGGAACTGGTCGATGCCGGTCGGGCCGCGGCGATCGAGACCAGCGACGCGATGACCGAGGACGAGGTGACCGCCGGCCTCACCCGAGGTTGGCTGATCGCTCAGGCCGCCGCGGACCGGGGCGACCAGCTGATCGTGCTGGCGGCCGGCGGGCCCGGTGTCGATGCCGCGGCCGCCGCCACCGTCGCCGCGATCACCCGCAGCGAGATCGCCGGCCTGCTCGGCCGGGTCTACGCGGGATCCGGCGTCATCGACGACAACGCCTGGATGACCCGGTGCCTGACGATCAGGGACACGTTGCGCCGGATCAAGCCCCGGATCGCCGACGGACCGCACATGCTGGCCGCGGTCGCCGGACCCGCCATCGCGGTCGCCGCCGGCCTGCTCCTGGGGGCGGCGGATCGGCGTACCCCGGTGCTGATCGACGGACCCGTGGGCGCGGCTGCCGCGGTGGTCGCCCGCGACTATGCGATCGAGGTCCGGCTCTGGTGCCTGCTCGCCGATGACGGCGGGCACCCCGCGGTGATCTCCGCCGCCGACCTGCTCGGCCTCACTCCCCTGGTGTCGATGCAGACCGGACTCGGCGAAGGCGGCACCGCGCTGGCGATCCTGCCGCTGCTGCAGAACGCGCTGACCCTGTCCACTCTGGATAGCTGATGGATCAGCCCGGGTCCGCGGGCGGTGCGGTCCGCGACGGGCTGCGGCTTGCGGTCGGCACGTTCTCCGTCATTCCGGTACGCGTACCCGAGATCAACAGACGCGCCGCGGCGGTCGCGATGACCGCGGCGCCGGCGGTCGGGGTACTGCTGGGTGGCGTGATCGCGGCACTGGCCATCGCCGGTCGCGCCGTGGATGCGCCGGCGCTGCTGACCGGGCTGGTGTGCGTCGGCGTGGCCGCGGCGCTGACCCGCGGTCTGCACCTCGACGGGCTGGCCGACACGGTCGACGCGCTCGGCTCCTATCGGGACGCCGACCGGGCTCTGGCGATCATGAAGAGCCCGGAGGTCGGGCCGTTCGGCGTCGTGGCGATCGTGCTGGTGCTGGGCATCCAGGCCACCGGGATCGCGGCGCTGTCCGGCCGCCCGTGGTGGGCGGTGCTGTGCGGGATCGCCGCCGCCTATGGCACCGGCCGGCTGGCGGCGAGCTGCGCCTGTCGGCCGGGCATTCCGGCGGCGCGCCCGGACGGCCTCGGTGCGATGGTGGCCGGCGTTGTCGGCGTACCGTCATTGGTTCTGGCGACCCTGCTGATCGCGGCGCTGGCCGAGCCCGCGGACCCGGACCGGTGGTGGCATGGCCCGCTCGCGGTCCTGGCCGGCCTCGGTGCGGCCATCGCGCTGACCGCGCACGCGGTGCGGCGGTTCGGTGGCATCACCGGCGACGTCCTGGGCGCCGGTGTGGAGCTGGCCACGACGATCTTCTTCATCGGATTGGCGATCGGATCATGACGGTTTCCTGGCAGGACGCACCCGGACCGGCACGCGGCATCGGCGCCGCGATCGCCCGCGCGGTGGACGCGGCCACCGGGCTGGACGGCGGCGATTTCGACGACTACGAGCCGGCGGCGCTCGAGTTGATGAGCCAGCCACTGCAACCGGTCGGCGTGGTGCTCGGCGCGATCGTCCGCACCCTGCTCGAGGAGAAGCACCCGGACGGCCTGGACTCCGATGACATCAGGCAGGTCCTGGGCGGCTGCTATCGCGCCGCGACCCGATGGATGCCGGCCGACCGCCTGGACCCTTCGGTGCTGGTGGCGGTCCTCGCCAGCGCTCTCGGCATCCATGAGCCGGGTGTCACGTATGACGAGATCGGCGCGCCACCCCGCGCCGACGGCGACGAGTGGGCCGACCCGAGCGACGAGGTCCCGTCGCGCGCGCCGACGCCGGCCGAATACGCCTGGACGGCGCCGGTGCTGATCGCCGATCTGCTGGGCGGCCGCCGTCTGAATCGCTACCTGGACAACGCGTTCAGCGAGATCCACACATCCGAATCCATGGAGATGCCCTGAGCGCGGTTAGGGCGTGTCCTGTCGATCTTGGTGATGCGAGGCGTGTGGCAGGCGGCGGCTGGGCGTGGCTTGATCTTTCCTGGCTACCGCGTTTGTAACCAGGAAAGATCAAACGCGGCCGGGCGCCGTCTGACGCCCGCCGCAGCCCGCCAAGATCGACAGGACACGCTCTATGGGTTCTCCGTGTCGTAGGCCTTGACCAGCCGCTTCGGCGCGGTCCGCCGCCACGCCTCGATGAGCAGTTCGTTCAGCTCGTCGGCATCGACGTTGGCGAGCACGACCTCGACCCAGCCGAACCGCCCCACGTAGGCGGCGTAGAAGAACGTCTCCGGATCCGCGGCCAGCAGCTCGGCCTGCTCCTCTTTGGACGTCTTCACGCTGATCCGCGGTGATGTCGGGCCGCCCATCGCGAAGATCTTGTCGTTGACCCGCCAGGTCAGGTCATCGCCCCAGGTCACCACCTCGGCGGTGCGGGGCAGGGCCAACGCGAGCTTGCGCACCTGCGCGACGGTGACCGCCATCGATCTACCGTACGTGCAGTTCCACGAACGGCGGTTTCACCACGGTCATCCCCGCGCGCTTGCCCCGGACGTCCACCTCCACGGTGTCGCCCGCGCCCAGTCCGGCGTCGGTGTCCAGCAGCGCCAGCGCGATGCCGATCCGGCGGGTCGGTGAAAACGTCCCGCTGGTGATCTCGCCGACCGGCCGGTCGCCGGCGTAGACCGTCATGTGTGCCCGTGGGATGCCGCGGTCGGTGGCGAGCAGGCCCCAGAGCTTGCGCTTCGGGCCGGCCGCCTTCTCGGCGAGCAGCCGGTCGCGGCCCCAGAACTCCGGCTTCTTCCAGCCCACCGCCCATCCGGCGCTGGCCTGGACCGGGGAGATGTCGATCGACATGTCCTGGCCGTGCAGCGGATAGCCGGCCTCGGTCCGGAGCGTGTCGCGGGCACCCAGGCCGGCAGGGGCGATGCCGTAGGCCTGCCCGGCCGCCATCAGCGCGTCCCACACCGCGCCGGCGCTGTCCCACGGGACCACCAGCTCGTAGCCGTGCTCGCCGGTGTAGCCGGTGCGGCAGACGATCACGTCGGCATCGGCGAGCTTGCTCATCGTGTAGCTCATGTAGTCGTGGTCGCTGGGCAGACCGGCAGCGGTCAACGCCGCCGCCGAGTCCGGACCCTGGACGGCCAGGACCGCATAGTCGTGATGCTGATCGGTGACCGTGACGCCGTCCGGAGCTGCGGCCCGAAGCCGACGGGCCACCTCGGCGGTGTTCGCCGCGTTCGGGATGATGAAGGTGTGATTGTCGCCGAAGTGATAGACGATCATGTCGTCGACCACGCCGCCGGTCGCATCGTCCACGCACAGCGTGTATTGCGCCTGGGACGGGCCGATCTTGTCGAGATCGTTGGACAGGCACCGGTTGACGAAATCGGCGGCGCCCGGACCGACAATGGCGATCTTGCCCAGGTGCGAGACATCGAACAGTCCGACCCGCTCGCGCACCGCGGTGTGCTCCTTCAGCACCCCGCCGCCGGCGTATTCCAGGGGCATGTCCCAACCGGCGAAACCAGCGAATTTCGCACCAAGTGCGACATGCCGGTCATGCAGAGGAGAGCGCAGCGCTGCGTCGGTCATGAGAGGCAACTTATCGTGTCCAAGCGGTGTGGTTAGCATCGGCGGGACACCGGTGCTTCGCGCCACCCATGTCGCACCGCCCCGCGGACCCGGCTCGCCGCCCGCACTAAACCACCTCAGGGAGACAGCTCGTGACCACCACCGATCCGAATCCGACGAACCCGCCGACCGCGTCGATTTGGTCGGCTCCTCGGAACCCACCGACGGTGTTGGATCTCGTCGACACCGACCCGGCCGAGCTGACCGTGGACGCGGTGGTCGTCGGCGTCTACAGCCAGGCCCCGACCGAGCCGAGCGCAGTGCTGCTCGCCTCCGGCGCCGAGAGCATCACCGCCGCCTTCGACGGCAAGCTCACCGAGACGTTGATCCGGCTCGGCGCCACCGGCTCCGCCGGGGAGATCACCAAGGTCGCGACGCTCGGCACCATCAGCGCGCCGGTCCTGGTCGCGGTCGGTCTCGGCGGCGAGCCGGCGGGTGCGCTGCCGGCCGCCGAGACGCTGCGCCGAGCGGCGGCGAGCGCGGTCCGGGCGCTGGCCGGCACCCAGCGGGTGGCGCTGGCGCTGCCGGTCGACGGCGACACCGACGCCGTGGCGGATCGGGCGGCGCTGCGCGGCATCCTCGAGGGCGGGCTGCTGGGCACCTACCGGTTCGGCGGATACAAGTCCACGCCGGCCCGGAAGCTGCCGGTGAGCGAGCTGATCGTGCACGTTCCGGACGCCGGCGCCGATCTGGCCACGGCCGAGATCGAGCGGGCCGCGATCGTGGTGACGGCGGTCGCGCGTACGCGTGACTGGGTGAACATGTCGCCGAACAACCTGCGCCCGCCGGCCTTCGCCGAGCAGGCCGCGGCTCTGGCCCACGCGGCCGGCCTGGACGTCGAGGTGCTCGACGAGAAGGCACTGGCCGAGGGCGGGTACGGCGGAATCATCGCGGTCGGCCAGGGCTCCGAGGCGCCGCCCCGGATGGTCCGCATCGCCTACACGCCGACCGGAGCTCGCAAGAAGATCGCGCTGGTCGGCAAGGGCATCACCTTCGACAGCGGCGGCGTCTCGATCAAGCCGGCGCAGGGCATGTGGGAGATGAAGTCCGACATGGCCGGCGCCGCCGCCGTGGTCGCCACGCTGCTCGCGGTTGCCGAGCTGAAGCCGGACGTGGCCGTGGTGGGCTATGCGCCGATGGCGGAGAACATGGTCTCCGGCGCCGCCTACCGGCCCGGCGACGTGGTGACGATGTATAGCGGCAAGCGGGTCGAGGTGCTCAACACCGACGCCGAGGGCCGGATGATCCTGGCCGACGCAATGGCCCGGGCCTGTGAGGACGAGCCGGACGCGATCTTCGAGACGTCGACCCTGACCGGCGGTCAGGTGATCGCGCTGGGCAAGCGGGTGGCCGGGGTGATGGGATCACCGGACCTCTGCGAGAAGGTCAAGGCGGCCGGCGACCGGGTCGGCGAGCCGGCCTGGCCGATGCCGCTGCCGGACGACGTCCGCAAGGGCATGGATTCCGAGGTCGCCGACATCTCCCAGACCAACGCCGGCATGGACCGGGCCGGTCACATGCTGCAGGGCGGGGTGTTCCTGTCGGAGTTCGTCAGCGACGACATCCCGTGGGCACACATCGACGTGGCGGGTCCGGCCTACCACTCGGGCGAGGCCACCGGGCACTGGACCAAGGGCGGCACCGGGGTGCCGGTGCGGACCTTCCTCGAGTTGATCGACACGATCGCGGCCGAGGGCTAACGCCCGTTCTAATCCAGGTCGTCGGCGGGGCGGGGTCGCGGTGCGGCTCCGCCCTCGCTCTTGCGCCGGGCGTTGAAGTCGCGCATCCGCTGCGGATAGCCCATCAGCGCCACGTCATAGAACGGGATGTTGAGCTGGCTGGCCCAGGCCCGGGCGGCGTCCGGCGAGTCGACCCGGCGCCGGGTCCATTCGCCGTCGTGTGCGATCAGCATCACGGTGGTCTGGGTCACGGTGGTACGCGGCTCCAGGTAGGCCTCGACGCCCCGGCGGGACGCGTGGAACTGCTCCAGATGCTCGCGATCGGCTCGGAACGCGTCCCGGTCCAGCGTCGGTCGCCCGGTCCGCCGGCGAAACCATGCCACGTGCTGCCTCCGAAAACGTCGTCGATGTCCGGTTCTGCGGGGCATTGCTGCCGGATATGTCGGCAACCACAGCCCCGATTTGATCCGAAGGTGAGCGCAAATGTACGTCAGATCGGCGCTCAGCGGTGATCCCCGCAATGCACCTCTTCGATGCGTCTAAGGTTCGCCGCCCGGCCCCGGCGGAGTCGCCGGCCGCCGCTCCCCCACCACCGAATCCACCGCGCGGCGATGGGTCGACGTGTCCTATCCCACCTCGGTTCGCCCGCATACCGCGCAAGTGACAAGATGGCGAAGGCCCCAACATCGCGACCTCAATGTAGGAGATCTCGTGAGCGAGTTCGACGTCGTAATTCTCGGTGGCGGCAGCGGCGGATACGCCACCGCTCTGCGCGCGGCACAGCTGGACCTTTCGGTCGCGCTGATCGAGAAGGACAAGGTCGGCGGCACCTGTCTGCACCGTGGCTGCATCCCCACGAAGGCTCTGCTGCACGCCGGTGAGATCGCCGATCAGACGCGGGAGTCCGAGCAGTTCGGCATCAAGGCCGAGCTGATCGGCGTCGACATGACCGGCATCAACGCCTATAAGGACGGCGTTGTCGACCGTCTCTACAAGGGACTTCAGGGTCTGGTCAAGGGCGCCAAGATCACCTACATCGAGGGTGAGGGCAAGCTCGTCGGCCCGACCACGGTGGAGGTCGCCGGCCAGCGCGTCGTCGGCAAGAACCTGGTGCTGGCCACCGGCTCCTACGTCAAGACGCTGCCCGGTCTGACCGTCGACGGCATCCGCGTCATCACCTCGGAGCACGCGCTGACCATGGAGCAGCTGCCGGCCAGCGCCATCATCCTGGGTGGCGGCGTCATCGGCAGCGAGTTCGCCAGCGCCTGGAAGTCGCTCGGTGTCGATGTGACCATCGTCGAAGCGCTCCCGCACCTGGTGGCCCTCGAAGACGAGGACTGCTCGAAGCAGGTCGAGCGCGCGTTCCGCAAGCGTGGCATCAACTTCAAGCTCGGCAAGCCGTTCGAGAAGGTCGAGGAGACCCCGAACGGCGTCAAGGTGACCATCTCCGGTGGCGAGACGCTCGAGGCCGATCTGCTCCTGGTGGCCGTCGGCCGCGGCCCGGTGACCGCCAACATCGGTTACGAAGAGCAGGGCCTCACGATGGACCGCGGCTTCGTCCTCACCGACGAGCGGCTGCGCACCAACCTCCCGAACGTCTACGCCGTCGGCGACATCGTGCCCGGCCTGCAGCTCGCGCACCGCGGCTTCCAGCAGGGCATCTTCGTGGCCGAGGAGATCGCCGGCAAGAACCCCGCGGTGATCGACGAGACCGGCATCCCCCGGGTGACCTACTGCGACCCCGAGGTGGCCTCGATGGGCCTGACCGAGAAGGTCGCCAAGGAGAAGCACGGCGCCGAGAACATCTCGACCTACAACTACAACCTCGGCGGCAACGGCCGGAGCCAGATCCTCAAGACCGCCGGCTTCGTCAAGCTGGTCCGGCTCAACGACGGCCCGGTGATCGGCATCCACATGGTCGGCGCCCGCGTCGGCGAGCTGGTCAGCGAGGCCCAGCTGATCTACAACTGGGAAGCCTTCCCGGGCGACGTGGCACAGCTGATCCACGCCCACCCGACGCAGGGCGAAGCACTCGGCGAGGCGCACCTGGCGCTGGCCGGCAAGCCACTGCACGCACACAACTGAATCAACGACCGCCCGTCGCGATGCGGCGGGCGGTCGCGCTAGTGGCAGACAATGCCGCTCACGCCGTCACGGCGTGACATGATCACATCTGAATCACGGACTTACCCACGAGGAGTCGTACGACATGCCGGTATCGGTCACTATGCCCGCCCTCGGCGAGAGCGTTACCGAAGGCACCGTCACCCGCTGGCTCAAGCAGGAAGGCGAGCGGGTTGAGGCGGACGAGCCATTGCTCGAGGTCTCCACTGACAAGGTGGACACCGAGATCCCGTCGCCGGTGAGCGGCATCCTCACCCGGATCGTGGTGCAGGAAGACGAGACCGTCGAGGTCGGCAGCGAGCTCGCGGTGATCGACGGCGAGGGCGGCTCGGCCGCTCCGGCCGAGGCACCCGATGCAGCGCCCGCCGCGCCGGCTCCGGCCGCAGAGCCGCCCGCCGCCGCGTCGGCCCCGGCCGCGGCACCCGCTGCAGAAGCCGCGCCGGCACCGGCCGCCGCGGCTCCGGCCCAGCCCACCGCATCCGGCGGACCGACCACGTCGGTGACCATGCCGGCGCTCGGCGAGTCAGTCACCGAAGGCACCGTGACCCGCTGGCTCAAGCAGGTCGGCGAGACGGTCGAGGCGGACGAGCCGCTGCTCGAGGTCTCCACCGACAAGGTGGACACGGAGATCCCGTCGCCGGTCAGCGGCACCATCCTGGAGATCAGGGTGCCCGAGGACGAGACCGCTGCGGTCGGCGCCGAGCTGGCCGTCATCGGCGCCGCCGGCGGTGCCGCTCCCGCGCCGACACCTGCCGCACCCGCGCCGGCTCCCGCCGCGGCTGCTCCGGCTCCTGCGGCACCCGCTCCCGCTGCACCCGCGCCGGCCGCGTCACCGGCACCGGTCGCTGCACCCGCGCCCACGGCTCCCGCAGCGCCCGCGCCCGCGCCTGCTCCGGCACCGGCGGCTCCGGTGGCCGTTGTCGACGGCGAGGAGTCGCCCTACGTCACGCCGCTGGTCCGCAAGCTCGCCGCCGAGCACGGGGTGAGCCTGGCATCGCTGACCGGCACCGGCGTCGGCGGCCGGATCCGCAAGCAGGACGTGCTGGCCGCGTCTGAGGCCAAGAAGGCTCCGGCTGCTCCGGCGACGCCGGCCGCGGCACCGGCGGCCGCTCCGGCCGTCAAGCCGGAGCCCAGCCCGCTGCGGGGACGCACCGAGAAGATGACCCGCATGCGTCAGGTCATCGCCAAGCGCATGGTCGAGTCGCTGCAGACGTCAGCGCAGCTGACCACCGTGGTCGAGGTGGACGTCACCAAGATCGCGCGGCTCCGCGACGCCGCCAAGGCGAATTTCGCCGCGGTCAACAGCGTGAAGCTGTCGTTCCTGCCGTTCTTCGCGCTCGCCGCGGTCGAGGCCCTGCGCGTGCACCCGATGGTCAACGCCTCGGTGAACATGGACGCCAACACCATCACCTACCACGATGGCGAGCACCTCGGCATCGCGGTCGACACCGAGCGCGGCCTGCTGGTCCCGGTGATCAAGGACGCCGGCGACCTGAACCTGGCCGGTCTGGCCAAGCGGATCGCCGACCTCGCGGAGCGGACCCGGACCAACAAGGTGACCCCGGACGAGCTGGGCGGCGGCACCTTCACGCTGACCAACACCGGCAGCCGGGGCGCGCTGTTCGACACGCCGATCATCAACCAGCCGCAGGTCGGCATCCTCGGCACCGGCACCGTGGTCAAGCGTGCCGTGGTCGTCGACGACTCGGAGCTGGGCGAGATCATCGTGCCGCGCTCGATGGTCTACCTCGCACTGAGCTACGACCACCGGATCGTCGACGGCGCCGACGCCGCGCGGTTCCTGTCCTCGGTCAAGGAGCGGCTGGAAGCCGGCAACTTCGAGGCCGACCTCGGTCTGTAACACCCTCGTCAACCCGATTCCGGACGGTCACCTTCACGGTGGCCGTCCGGTTTCGTTCTGCCGAAGATCGCGATCGCTCTTACGATGGGCAAATGCGCATTGTGGTCGGAGGATCCAGCGGCCTGATCGGCTCGGCCTTGGTACGCCGATTGCAAGCCGACGGTCACGAGGTGGTGCGGCTGGTTCGGCGTACCGCCGCGGGGTCTGACGAAGTGAGCTGGAGCCCCACGGACGGCGCTCTCGATCCGGCCGCGCTGGCCGGCGCGGACGTGGCGATCAACCTGGCCGGAGCCGGCGTCGGCGACCACCGGTGGACCGACGCTTACAAGGAGATCATCCGGCGCAGCCGGGTCGACTCCACGGTGACGCTGTCGCGCGCGATCGCGGCCGCCGGCAACGGTCCGCGGGTGCTGCTGAATGCTTCCGCCATCGGCTATTACGGCAGCCGCGGCGACGAGGTGCTGACCGAGCAGTCCACGCCGGGCGACAGCTTTCTCTCCGATGTGGCCCGAGCCTGGGAGAGCGGGACGCAGGCGGCCGAGGAGGCCGGCGTGCGCGTCTGCAATCTTCGCAGCGGGCTGGTGTTGTCGGCGGCCGGTGGGCTGCTGGAGCGGGTCACCCAACTGTTTCGCTACGGCATCGGTGGCAAGCTCGGCGGCGGTAAGCAGTTCATGTCATGGGTGTCGCTGGCCGATGAGATCTCCGCCATCAAGTTCTTGATGACGCACGACGATGTGGCCGGGCCGGTCAACCTCACCGGGCCGGAGCCGGTGCGAAACAGCGAGTTCACCAAGGTGCTCGGCGAATTGATGCGCCGGCCCACGGTGTTTCCGGCGCCGGCCTTTGGGATCCGGATTGTGCTCGGCCAGTTCTCCGAGGACGTGCTGGCGAGCATCCGCGCGGTCCCGTCGGTGCTCACCGATGCCGGCTTCGTGCACCAGCACCCAGACGTGCGCGCCGCCCTGCAGTGGGCGCTGACCGACTCGCAGTAAATTTCGGCGCCGGTGCCATTGGTCGTCCCCGCACGCCGGCGCGGCCGTTTCCGCTGGCGCGAGTTGATCTTGCCGTGCTCTAATAACCATGATCACGTCGGCTAGCGGGTGCCCGTCGATCGTCCAACGTGGCGAGTTCCGGCCCGTATCCGGTGACAACTCGCCGCAGTGGTGGATCGACGGCAAGTCGCCACATTAGTGGATCACCGAAGCCGAACCGGCAACGACGCTCACCGTCGCCGTACGACGAAATACCGTCACAACGCGACGGCTACGGCGGCGGCACCGACACGTGGCACCGTCCGACTTGGCACGGCGTCACGGGCTCGACGCGGCGCACGTCCGGCACCCACGTCGGGCGCGACGTGGCCGGTGAACGCGCCGGCCGCGTCACGGCTTGACGCGGCGCACGTCCGGCAGCCACGTCGGGCGCGACGTGGCCGGTGAACGCGCCGGCCCGAACGCGATCAGCATCACTGTGCACCAGCGTGAGCGTGGCTAGTCTTGACTCGTGACATCGCTAACCACGCAGCCCAAGGTCACCTGGCTTGGCCTGATCGACTACATGAGCGCCTGGGATGAGCAGAAGCGGGTTCACGAGCTGGTCCTCGCCGAGGCCGAGCCGGACACCGTGCTGCTCCTGGAACACGAGAACGTCTACACCGCCGGTAAGCGCACCCAGCCATGGGATCGACCGCTGGACGGCACCCCGGTCATCGACGTCGACCGTGGCGGCCAGATCACCTGGCACGGACCCGGCCAGCTGGTCGGCTACCCAATCATCGCGCTGCCCGGCATGCGCGAGCGCCAGCCGGTGGATGTGGTGGCCTACGTGCGCCGGGTCGAGCAGATGATGATCGACGTATGCGCCGAGTTCGGCGTCAAGACCGACCGGGTCGAGGGACGCAGCGGTGCCTGGGTGCTCGCCGACGATCGCGGGCCGGACCGCAAGATCGGCGCCATCGGGATCCGCGTCGTCCGCGGTGTGACCATGCACGGATTCGCTCTCAACTGCAATCCGGACCTGGGCGCCTACGACAAGATCGTCGCCTGCGGCATCCGCGATGTCGGCGCCACGTCGCTCTCCACCGAGCTCGGTCGCGACGTCACGCTCGACGAGGTGCGGCCAGTTGTCGAGAAGCACCTCCACACGCTCTTCTAAACCGTTAGATCTTGGGGACTTGGGATGGCCCACAGCAGCCACCCCGACTTCCCAAGATCTCCAGGCCGCGCCCCGCCGCGGCGCCGCCGCCGCCCCGCCGCCGCCGCGCCACCGCGCCGGGCCAGCGTCGGCGGCGCGGGCAACGCAGGCGGGGCGGGCGCGGCGGCGCCGCGGCGGTTACGGCGTGACTCGGTACCGGTCTCGCGGGAACAACGTCGTGGTCCGAACGTTGGCGGCACCGGTCAGGCGTGCCACGAATCGCTCCAGCCCGATTGCGAAGCCGCCGTGCGGTGGCATCCCGTGTGCGAAGGCGCGCAGGTAGGACTCGTAGGCCGCGGTCGATTCGCCGCGGGCCGCAAGCGCCGCCGAATAGTCGCTGTAGCGATGCAACCGCTGCCCGCCGGTGGCCAGCTCCAGGCCGCGGAAGATCAGGTCAAAGCTGTTCGAGTACGCCTCCCGGCCGGGCTCGGGGTGCGTGTAGAACGGCCGCTTGACCATCGGATAGCCGGTCACGAAGACGAAGTCGGAGCCGTGCTCACGCAGTGCCCAGTCGCCCAGCCATCGCTCGTGCGCGGGCGCCAGGTCCGGCTCGCCGGACAGGTCCTCGCCGAGTCCCGCCCCGACCATCTCCATCGCGTCGGCGAAGTGCAGCCACGGGATCGCGGCCGGGATCGCGGCGTCGAGCCCGGTCGCGGCGACCATGCCGGCCACCACGTCACGCGCGATCGCCATCACGTCGAAGTGGTCCCGGATGAACCCCAGCTCGACGTCGAGCGAGGTGTACTGCGCCAGATGCCGCCCGGTCTCGTGCGGCTCGGCGCGGAAGACCGGGCCGACTTCGTAGACGCGTTCCAGGACGCCGACCATCATCTGCTTGTAGAACTGCGGGCTCTGCGCCAGATAGGCGGGCGTGCCGAAATAGTCGAGGGCGAAGACGTTGGCGCCGCTCTCGGTCGCCGAGGCAACGATCTTCGGCGTGTGAATCGCGGTGAATCCGAGGCCGTCGAGCGTGCTGCGGAAGCCCGCTACCGCCTGCGCGGACAGCACCGCCGCCTGGCGCAGCGACGGGTGCCGAAGCGCCACCGGGGCGTAGTCCAGGATCGTCGGCAGGCTCGCGGTGAGCTCGGGCCGGAACAGATCGAACGGCGCCGCTGCGGCCGGCTCGGTCAGGGGTTCCAGGTGCGGGTCGGCGATCTCCACGCCGCCCGGAGCGCTCGGGTTGGCGCTCACCATGCCGGTCACCTCGACCACGGTCTCTTCGGGCAACTCGCTGAGTTGGTCCCGGGTCGAAGGCTCGGAGACCACGATCTGCGCCAGACCGGCGCGGTCGCGCAGGATCAGGAAGGCTACGGACTTGAGCTCACGTCGTCTGTGGATCCACCCGGCCACCTGGACTTTCTCGCCCACGTGCAGGGTGATCTCGGAAGACAGGATGCGTTGCATTTCAAAACCTCCTAGTCGCTTGCAACGCGTCCCCTAGGAGGTGTGGGCGAGAGGGTTTAACTCGCGGTGCCACCACACCTTCGCTGCCCCGAGGGGCAGCCTCTGGTCGTGCCGTGCCGGCCCGCTCGGGAGTCGTCAATTCCGTCGTCGCGATCGGGCATCGCTGCCCAGGTCCGGCCGCCTAACCGTAGCGCGACCGGACCTCGCTGCCGCAACCGGTTATTTCAGCTGGGGTGACACTCGCCGGTGACGTCGGTGTGGCCGACCTCCTTGAAGGAGTGCCCGCTGAGCTTGTAGGTCGCCGTACGCGTGACGTTCAGAACCGCCATCGGCATGTCGTCGGTTCGGGTGCAGTAGTGCACGGTGGTAATGAGATCGGCGACCGACACCGACAGCACCGGGTTGCGGTCGCCGATGTCGGCGAGCGCCCAGAAGTCCGGCTTATGGCTGACGTTCTTCCACACCACCAGCGTGTAGAACTGGCCGGTGCCACCCGTGGTCAACATGATGACGCCGACCGCGTCCTTGGCACCCTCGCCAGTCAGATCACCGATGCCGCACGGCTTCTGCAGGGTCACGACGCTGCCGTCCTCCCCCGAGAAGAGGCCGCCGCCGAGCGGGATCGAGTCGTGATAGCCGTTGTAGGAAATCGTCTTGCTGCCCACCTCGGCCCACTTGATCTGGTCACAGGTCAGTGCCTTAGCGGGCGCGGCAGTCTTGGTCGGCGTCGCTGTCGTCGGCGTGGCGGCGGGGCTGGTCGGGGCTCCGGTTGACGGCGAGGCCGCGGGTGACGTCGCCGCTACCGCCGACGGAGTGCTCAAGGTGCCCTGCGATCGCACCCTGCTGGTGCCGCAGGCGCCGAGTGCCAGGGACGTCACGCCGATCACCACGGCGGTGGACCAGAAACGAAGCCGACCCGACATAGCCGCACTCTCCAGATGTGGTGACCCGGTTTCGGGTCAGGCGTGCGGCACAGTAACAAGCATCGAGCGGCGGGGGCTTGAACCAGTCGTCAATCCGACTGCCAAGAGCGACTGGCAAAGAACGACTGACAAGAACGACTGCCAAGAATGACCGGCAGCCACGGCCGCCACGCGGCCGACGAGACTTGAGCACGGGTTGACCTGGGCTGCTAGCCTCCGAGCACAGCCATTGGCGGGGATTTGGACGGTTTCGTCCGGCGATCCGGCGAGTGTGTCGTCCGTCGCGTACCCGCTGGTATTTCTGGGGTTCTCGATATCTCCGGGCGTACGCTTCAGCCGTGACCACGGATCTTTCTACCAGCGCCGGGACAGTTGCCCCGGAAGGTCGTCGGATGCTGCGGATCGAGGCTCGCAACGCCGAGACGCCGATCGAGCGCAAGCCACCGTGGATCAAGATCAAGGCCAAGATGGGCCCCGAATACACCTCGCTGCAGGGCCTGGTCCAGCGCGAAGGCCTGCACACGGTGTGCCAGGAGGCCGGCTGCCCGAACATCTTCGAGTGCTGGGAAGACCGCGAGGCGACCTTCCTGATCGGCGGCGACCAGTGCACCCGGCGGTGCGACTTCTGCCAGATCGACACCGGCAAGCCCGCTGACTTCGACGCCGACGAGCCGCGCCGCGTGGCCGAGAGCGTCGCCACCATGGGCCTCAAATACGCCACCATCACGGGTGTTGCGCGTGACGATCTGCCCGATGGTGGGGCCTGGCTCTACGCCGAGACCGTTCGCCAGATCCACGCCCTGCTCCCGGAGTGCGGCGTCGAGCTGCTGATCCCGGACTTCAACGCCGTGCCGGAACAGCTTGCCGAGGTGTTCGGTGCCCGGCCCGAGGTGCTCGCCCACAACCTGGAGACGGTGCCGCGGATCTTCAAGCGGATCCGCCCGGCGTTCCGCTACGAGCGCTCGCTCGCGGTGATCACCCGGGCCCGGGAGGCCGGGCTGGTGACCAAGTCCAACCTGATCCTCGGCATGGGCGAGGAGCGGTCGGAGATCTCCGCCGCGCTGCGCGACCTGCACGAGGCCGGGTGCGAGCTGATCACGATCACGCAATACCTGCGCCCGTCGCCACGCCACCATCCGGTGGAGCGGTGGGTCAAGCCGGAGGAGTTCATCGAGCTGGCCGCCGAAGCCGAGGAGATCGGATTCGCCGGCGTCATGAGCGGCCCGCTGGTGCGCTCGTCCTACCGGGCCGGCCGCCTCTACAAGCAGGCACTCGAGGCCCGGGTCGCGTCCTGACCCGCGGCGACCGGCCGGAGGAGCGAGCGCCGATTAGCCGTCGGAGCGACCCCCGATTCGAGCGTGTGTGCAGAGCCACGAGTCGGAATTAGGCGATTTGCGCCCTGCATCGGCCAGTTCG
Organism: uncultured Actinomycetota bacterium; assembly: GCA_963836775.1. Taxonomy (GTDB): domain Bacteria; phylum Actinomycetota; class Actinomycetes; order Mycobacteriales; family Micromonosporaceae; genus DASQPR01. Next base: position 289,555 of record CAWIKR010000002.1, read on the forward strand.
TGGCCGTGGGTGCAGATCACTAGATCCGAAGTTCCCACTACACTTTCTCACCATGGCAAATGCACAGCCGGAAAAGGTCAGCACCCGCACCCGATTGAAGCAGATCGGTCAGGTCATCGCGCTCACCGCAAAGCGGGACAAGCTGTTCCTGCCGATCGCGCTGAGCGCTGCGATCGGCCCGATCGTGCTGGTGCTTCTGCTCATCCTGATCCTCGGTTTGAGCTGGATCTGGCTGGCCGCCGGCCTCATGATCGGCTTGGTCGGCTTCATGACGACGCTCAATCTCCGCGCCACCCGGACCTTCATGGCAGATGCGAAGGGTACGCCGGGAGCGGCGGCCCAGATCATCGAGAACCTCCGCGGTGACTGGCTGGTGACCCCGGCGGTCGCGTCCACCACGCAGTTCGACATGGTGCACCTGGTGCTCGGCCGGCCCGGCGTGATCCTGGTCGGCGAGGGCAACCCGGGCCGGCTCAAGGGCCTGCTGGGCCAGGAGAAGCGGCGGCTCTCCAAGGTGATCGGCAACGCTGACCTGCGCGACATCATCGTCGGCGAGGGCGAGGGCCAGGTGCCGCTTGAGAAGCTTCGGATGACCTTCATGAAGATGCCGCGAACCCTGTCCGGCAAGGACGTCAACGCCCTGAATGTGCGACTGAAGGCGCTCACCGCCCGGCCGCAGATGCCCAAGGGCGCGATCCCGAAGAACATGCGCCCGCAGATGGGTGGCAACTTCAAGGTTCCGCGCGGTCGCTGACCCACGGACCAGCACCACGGCCCGCTCCCCATGGGGTGCGGGCCGTCGTTTGTTTCACACCTTCAGCGGTACGCCGGCCGGCCCGGCCGCCTCCGATCGGCGCGGCAGGCCGAGCAGCCACAGAACGCCGAGCAGCCCGCCGAGCGCCGAGATCCAGAGCGTCGTGCGAATGCCCACCTCGATCGCGATCCATCCGCCGAGCAAGCTGCCCACCGGCAGCGATCCCCAGCTCAGGAAGCGCATCGACGCCGTGGTCCGGCCCAGCACCGCGACCGGCACCGCACCCTGCCGGTAGGACACCGAGACCACGTTGAAGGCGACCACGAAGCACGACGAGACGCCGACACCGGCCACGAAGAAGCCGAGACGCCAGCCCGGGCCGGTCAGCGGGATCAGGAGCACCGGCAGGTTGCTCAGCACGGCCGCGATCAGCATCGCGCGCACCGTGCCAAGCCGGGCGCTGAGCCGGGTCGCGGCGTATCCGCCGGCCACCGCGCCGACGCTCGAGATGGTGAACACCAGGCCGATCGATCCGGCGTGCAGGTGCACCACGCGGACCAGGAACACCGTCTCGATCCCCCGCGCCAGCGACCAGAACAGCACGACCGCGGTGTTGTAGAGCGCGTTAGCGCGCAGGATCGGGTTGGCCCACATGATCCGGAAGCCCGCGCCGATCTGGTGCCGCAGGTGCGTGCGCGGCAGCGGCGCCGGTTCCGAGGGCACCGGTTCCGAGGGCACCGGTTCCGAGGGCACCGGTTCCGGGGGCGCCATTGAGATCCGCGACACCCACCCCGCCGACCAGAGGAAGCTCAGTGCGTCGGCGAGCATCGCCAGCGGGCCACCGACCAGGTTGATCAGGCCGCCGGACAGGCCCGGGCCGACGGCGTACGCCACGCTACGGCTCGTCTCCAGCCGCGCGTTGGCCGCCACCAGGCCGTCGCCACCGATGATTGCCGGCAGCAGCGACAGGTCGGCGAGGTCGAAGAAGACTCCGGCCAGGCCAGTGCCGAGCGCCACCGCCGCCAGCCACTCGATGGTCAGCCACCCGCCCGCGTAGGCGACTGGCACCGATCCGATCAGCACCGCCCGGATCACGTCGGCGGTCACCATTACCGGGCGCCGGCCAATCCGATCCACCCAGGCGCCGGCCGGCAGGCCGACCAGAAGGAAAGCCGCGTTTCCGGCGGCCACCAGCGCGGCCGCCTGGAACGTGCTCGCGCGCATCGAGATCACCGCGATCAGCGGGATCGCCAGCATGCTGACCTGCGAACCGAGTTCGCTGATGGTGAATGCCGTCCAAAGCCGGCGAAAGTCCGGGTGATCTCGAAACAGGCCCACATCGCCTCCGTTTGAGTCCTCTAAGTTGAGTTGCCTCGGCGCAACTTTGGATGGTCGGATAGCGGCAAGGCAACGGCGTTCGCTGTGCGATTGCCGCAAACCGCCCATCACTGGCGCGCAGCGTCAATGATTTGTTGACAGGAAATGCCATGGATGACGTCGAGGCGGCTCTGACCAGCGGCGACCCGGACTCGCTCCGGCGCGCGCTGACACGCGTCGCGACTCGGCATCGGGAGCTGGACGACCTGGAGCGCCGCACCGTCGACGCGGCCCGCCGCGCCGGCCTCACCTGGACCGAGATCGCCGCCGGACTGAATCTGGGCAGCCGCCAGGCCGCGGAGCAGCGCCGACTTCGGCTCGGCGAGACCGGGCCGACCCGCGACGTGGGGCGCACCCGGGCTACCAGACGCGACTTGCGGGCCGCGGATGACTTTGCCGGAGTACGCGTCGCCCGGCTCCGTGCCACCGCCGGCCACGTGGCGGACACCCTCGCCGTCGCCGCCCCGGACACGCACGCCGACCTGGCGCGCCTGGCTCAGCAGACTCTGCGTACGGCCACCGGCGCGACACCGGGCGTCCTGGTCGACCTCGCCGCCCTGGCCGCAGACGACCTGAGCCGGATCCCGCGCGCCGCCGCGCCAGCCCTCGGCGCTGCCCTCGACGCCCTGAACAGTGCACTGGCCGCCGCACGTAGTCTGGATAACCGTGACGACCAATGACACCGACGTGGCGCAACACTCGGCCCCGCTGATCCGCCGCTTCGGCGCGCTGGTCATCGACTGGCTGCTGTGTGTCGGCGTCAGCCTGTTCTTCGCGCCCTACACGAAGCTTGGCTGGATCCCGGTCGCCTTCCTGATCGCCGAATACACGTTCTTCATCGGCCTGTTCGCCCAGACGCCCGGCATGCGACTGCTGGGCCTGAAGTGCGTGTCGGTGCACGACGGCCGCCAGATCGGCATCGTCTTTGCGTTCCTCCGCGGCGTGCTGCTGGCGCTGATCCTGCCGCCGCTGTTTATGGACTCCGCGCAGCGCGGCCTCCAGGACCGCCTGACCGGCAGCATCGTGGTGCCCGCCGCCGAGGCTTCTGGTGATTCCGAGGGTTCGCGGCCGTAGGGCACCACGGGTTCGCGAACGTCGTGATCAATACGACGCGATCGTGACCACGGATCGCGAACTGTGGACTCCCAATGCTGTTTCAACGGGTCTTCAACAGCAATCGAGAGTCCACAAGTCGACGAACACCGCCGCTATACGCCCCGGTTATTAGAGCAAGCTGGGGGCGGGCTAGCCGAGACTCGGCCGCGAACGCCGCGTCAGTAGGCCGGCGACAGCTCGTTCATGATGGTCTCGGCTCGCTCCCGGGCCGCAGCCTCGGGCACCTCCGGACTGCCGACCTCCGGATCGAAGTTGAGGTCGTAGAACACCTCGGTCACACCCTCGGACTCGAGCCAGGCCACGTCCTCGCGGATCTTGGCGTACGACCCGGCCAGCGGCCGATCCGGCGGCGCATCCGGACGCACCACGCCGCGCACCACGATGCGTACCGCTGAAGGGTCCTTGCCGGCCGCCTCCGCACCAGCCCGGACCTGGGCGATCGGCGCGGAGATCCGGCTGAGGTCGGTGGCGCTGCGGCTGATCCAGCCGTCGGCGAGGCGTCCGGCGCGGCGCAGCGCCGCGGGCGCCGAGCCTCCGATCAAGATCGGGATGTACGGCCGCTGCACCGGCCGGGGCAGCGCCAGGCTCGGCGGGACCCGGTAGAACCGGCCCTCGAACGTGGCCGGATCGTCGGCCCAGAGCGTCCGCATCGCCGCCACGTATTCGCGCAGCCGCGCGCCTCGGTGCTCCATTTCCGCTCCAGTCGCCTGGAACTCCGGCGCCGACCAGCCCAGCCCGATGCCCAGATCGAGGCGACCGCCGGAGAGCACGTCGACGGTGGCGGCCTGCTTGGCCAGGTAGGCCGGCGACAGGTAGGGCGCATTGATCAACGCGACGCCGAGCCGGATCCGGCTGGTCCGCGACGCGACGAAACCGAGCGCCACGAGTGGATCAAGGACGCTCGAGTAGACCGGATCGCCGTGATATCCGGCCGGGACGATCAAACGCTGGAACGTCCAGAGGGAGTCGTAGCCCAGCTCCTCGGCTCGAGTGGTGAAATAGAGAAGATTGTCCGGGGTCGCCCAGGCACCGGACACCGGTGCGCCGAAGCCGATCTTCATACCGGAAGTCTAGGCCGCGCCGCGCCGATCGCCGGCGAACGTGGTGACCGGCGGGACGAGCGGCAGAGCGTGACCAGCACAGCAGTGTGAGGTAACTGGCACTGTCCGTAACACGCACGAAACAGTCGGGACACGGCGCGGCAATCGGCCGGACCTAGCGTCGCAGCATCCTGCTCACCAGGCTCCCGATCGCTTATGAATACCGCACCCACCATGTGGAGGACGAGTTGTTTGCCAACCCCGAGGAGCTTTTGCGCTACGTCAAGAACGAAGGCGTGAAGTTCGTCGACGTACGCTTCTGCGACCTGCCCGGCATCATGCAGCACTTCAACGTGCCGGTGGAGTCCTTTGACGAGTCGGTGTTCACCGACGGTCTCGCATTCGACGGCTCGTCGATCCGCGGTTTCCAGCAGATCCACGAGTCCGACATGCTGCTCCTGCCGGACGCGACCAGCGCGTTCATCGACCCGTTCCGGGTGGAGAAGACGCTCGCGGTGAACTTCTTCATCCACGACCCGTTCACGCGCGAGGCCTACTCGCGTGACCCGCGCAACATCGCCCGCAAGGCCGAGACCTACCTGGCCAGCAGCGGAATCGCGGACACGGCGTATTTCGGCGCCGAGGCGGAGTTCTACATCTTCGACTCGATCCGCCACGAGACCGCCGCCAACAAGGCGTATTACTACATCGACTCGATCGAGGGCGCCTGGAACACCGGCACCGAAGAGGTCGGCGGCAACCGCGGTTACAAGACCGCCTACAAGGGTGGCTACTTCCCGGTCGCGCCGGTCGACCACTACTCGGACCTGCGCGACGCCATGGTGCGCCGGCTGGTCGATGCCGGCTTCACCGTCGAGCGCTCGCACCACGAGGTCGGCACCGCCGGTCAGGCCGAGATCAACTACAGGTTCGGCACCCTGCTCCAGGCCGGTGACCAGCTGCAGCTGTTCAAGTACATCGTCAAGAACACCGCCTGGCACAACGGCAAGACCGTGACCTTCATGCCCAAGCCGCTGTTCGGCGACAACGGTTCCGGCATGCACACCCACCAGAGCCTGTGGCTGGGTGGCGAGCCGCTGTTCTACGACGAGACCGGCTATGGCGGCCTGTCCGACATCGCCCGCTGGTACGTCGGCGGTCTGCTGCACCACGCGCCGTCACTGCTGGCGTTCACCAACCCGACCATCAACTCGTACCGGCGCCTGGTGCCCGGCTTCGAGGCACCGGTCAACCTCGTCTACTCGCAGCGCAACCGCTCGGCCTGCACCCGCATCCCGGTCACCGGCACCAACGCGAAGGCCAAGCGCATCGAGTTCCGCGTGCCGGACCCGTCGTCGAACCCGTACCTGGCGTTCTCCGCGATGCTGATGGCCGGACTCGATGGCGTCAAGAACAAGATCGAGCCGCCGGAGCCGATCGACAAGGACCTCTACGACCTGCCGCCGGACGAGGTGGCCGCGGTCAAGCAGGTGCCCGGCTCGCTGCCGGCGGTGTTGGCGGCGCTCGAGGCCGACCACGAATACCTGCTGGACGGTGGCGTCTTCACGCCGGATGTCATCTCCACCTGGATCGATATGAAGAACGTCAACGAGGTGGACCCGGTGCGCCTGCGCCCGACGCCGCACGAGTTCGCGATGTACTACGACTGCTGACCGTTTCCACACTGATCCACCGCACGAGAAAGCCGCCGTCACCACGGCGGCTTTTTCGCGTGCGTACCGCCGCGTGGTTTTAGATCTTGAACGTTTGTCGCTGAATAGCAGCAAGAAGTGTTCAAGATCCGCGGAGGTGGAGCGGCGCGGCGCGGCGGCGCGTCAGATCTTGTGCATCGAGATGGAGGCCGAGGCCAGCGGAGTGGTCTCCGCGGCCGGCATGGTCACGGTGATCTCCAGCCCGCCACCGGGGCGCGCGACCGGTGTCACGGTGCCGCCGTGGGCGTCGCAGATGGCCCGGACGATGGACAGGCCCAGCCCGGCCCCGCGGGAGCCGGTGCGGTCGCTGACGCCGCGCTTGAAGGCCTCGAACAGCCGTGGCACGTCGGCCGCCGGCACCTCGAAGCCGGTGTTGGCCACCAGGATCCGCGAATAGTTCACGTCCGACCAGGTCCGAATCCACACCTGCCCGGAACCGTGGTTGTAGCGAACCGCGTTCTCGATCAGGTTGCCGACCAGGCGATCGAGCAGGCCCGGGTCGCCGATCACCGGTGCCGGCTGCAGGTCGGTCTCGATCTCCAGACCCAGCCGGCCGGCCTCGCGCTCCACCGAGGCGAGCGCCGGCGCGATCCCCCGGCGCAGGTCCGCCGGCACCTTGCGGACCAGCCGCCGGCCCGCCTGGGCTTCCGACTTGGCCAGCACCAGCAGCGAGCTGATCAGCGAGTTGGCGCGCTCGCTGGCATCCCGGACCACGGTGGCCATTCGCCGATATTCGGCGACATCGGCGTCCGGGTCGGACAGCGTGACGTCGATTTCGGTACGCATGACGGCAAGGGGCGTCCGCATCTCGTGCGAGGCATTGGCCACGAACCGCTTCTGCGCCTCGAACGACTCGGCCAGCCGGTCCAGCATCGCGTCGAAGGTAGCGGCCAGCTCGGCCACCTCGTCGTCAACGCCCTTGTAGTTGATCCGCTGATCCATGGTCTCACCGGACAGCCGGCGCGCAGTGGCGGTGACCTGCTGCAGCGGCCGCAGCGCGCGGCCGATCACGACGGTGCCGATCAACGTGCCGGCCAAAATGATCACGAAGACGCCGACGGCATCGACCAGCAGCCGGTTGCGGTTGGCGATCATCGTCGCGACGGCGAACAGCGCGATCGCGACCAGGCCCAGCACCACGCCGTTGACGAGCGCCAGCCGCATCCGCAGGGTCGGCCGGATCCGCAGCTCCCGGCGCTTGCGCCGAGACGTCGAGGTGTAGGTGGTCACGGCACCGCGATCCGGTAGCCGACGCCGACCACAGTCTCGATCATCGGCGGGTCACCGAGCTTCTTGCGCAGCGTCAGCACGGTCACCCGTGACGACGGTCGTGAACGGATCGGCATTGGCGTCCCAGACGCGCTCCAGCAACTCCTCCGAGGAGACCACCGCGCCGCGTGCCTTGAGCAGCTCCTCGAGCACGCCGAACTCCTTGCGGCCCAGATCGATCGCCGCTCCGGCCCGGGTCACCGACCGCTTGGCCGGGTCCAGCACCAGGTCGCCGACGCTGAGGGTGGGCGGCGCCAGCGGCGACGAGCGGCGGCCCAGGGCCCGCACACGTGCCAGCAGCTCGTCGAACGCGAACGGTTTGGGCAGGTAGTCGTCGGCGCCGAGGCCGAGCCCCTCGACCCGGTCCGCCACCGTGACACTCGCCGTCAGCATCAGCACCCGGGTCAGAGTGCCGGCCGCGGCCAGGTCGGCGCAGATCTTGTCACCGTGGACACCCGGCAGGTCGCGATCAAGAACCAGCACGTCATAGCGGGTGACGAAGGCCATCTCGTGCCCGGACGAACCGTCATAGGCGACATCCACAGCCATGCCGGCGCGCCGCAGCCCGCGGGCGATCGCGTCCGCGATGGTGCGCTCGTCCTCCACCACCAGTACGCGCAACGTCTCCCCCTCGATCTGCCCTCAGCATCCGATCTCGGGAGCAAAGTTACCCGTTCAGTGCTAGTCACGGCGATTGGCGATGATGTGCAATAGGAGGCGACGTATTGGCGAAAAGTTACATGACTCGATGCCCCCGGCCACCTGGGCGCCGACCGGCGCCCGACGGCCGATCATCCGGGAGGCGCTTCGTGACACGGGACATCCGGCTGCACCGCTGGACCGATCTGGACGTGAAGATCATCGAGATCGACGGCCGGATGACCTATTGCGACCCGCATACCGGTGAGTCCGCCGATTTCGACTATGCGACCTGGATTTCACCACTGGTCTCCCCCGGCTTCGCCGCGACCCAGATCATCCCGTCGTGGATCGCGCGTACGCCACCCGGCACCTGGGTCGAGGTCGACCTCCGGTTCACCACCGCCGCCGGGGCCACCACCGGCTGGTACGTGCTGGGACGGTGGGCCGAAGACGGCAGCACCATCCGCCGTACAACGGTGCCGGACCAGAAGGACGCTGACGCCCGGGTCGGCGACGACACCCTGTTCTGCGCCGACGGCCACGAGGCGAGCGCCTGGCAGATGCGGGTCCTGCTGCTGCGCCGGACCGGTTCCGAACTGACACCGGTGCTGCACAGCGCCGGTGCGGTGGCCAGCCGGGTTCCGGCTCGGGTCGCCGGCACACCGGCGCTGGTGCCGGTACCGGGCTCCGGGGCATGGTCGCGGCCGGTGCCGGGCTCCGTCGCAGAGTCAGCGCTGGAGTCGGGGTCTGGGCCGGAGTCGGTGCCGGACTTCTTGCCGGATTTAGCGCCGGGGTCGGCGAGCCGGCCGGCACTGGAGATGGGCCGGGTCCTGCCCGTTCCGCAGTATTCCCAGCGGGTGCATCGGAACCAGAACCCCGAGTGGAACGGTGGCGGCGGCACCTGGTGCAGCCCGACGTCGGTATCGATGGCGGCGGCCTACTGGGGCTGCTCACCGGACCCGGCCGACTATGCCTGGGTCAGCAACGACGACCCGTGGGTCAATGAGGCCGCCGGGCGCACCTACGACCACGCCTTCAAGGGTTGCGGAAACTGGGCGTTCAACACCGCGTACGCGGGCCGGCTCGGCCTGGACGGGTTCGTCACCCGATTGCGCTCGCTGAACGAGGTGGAGCAGTTCATCGCAGCCGGCATCCCGCTGGTGCTGTCGGTGTCCTACCGGGCCGGCCAGGTGCCCGGCGCGGACTACGACACGAACGGGCACCTGCTGATGGTGGCCGGTTTCACGGCAACCGGCGACCCGGTGGTGAACGATCCGGCGGCAGACGACAACGCTGCCGTACGCAAGGTGTTCGGGCGTGCCGAGCTGGAGGCGGCGTGGTTGAACGCCAGCGGCGGCGTCGTCTACGTGATCCGGCCACCGCACTTGCCGCTGCCCGCCCCGCCGGCGCAGGCGAACTGGTAGGCGTGTAGCACGGGCACGCCAGCGCCCGGTTATCGCAGCCGCCACAGTTGCAACAGATCGTGGCCGGTGGAGCAGCCGAGGTAGCGGCCGAAAGCGGCACACGAGTGCGGTCCGGCGCCGGCCATCTCGTCGATGATCGTCATCCGGCCGCTCTTCGGATCGACCGTGGCCAGGAATACCGAGCCCGGTGCTGGATCCGGCACCAGGTTCGGCTCGGAGTCGCCGACCGTGCCGACGATGGTCGCGCCCGGATAGGTGCCGTCACGGTCCGGTCGGAAAGTCGGCGGCACCAGGGCGTACGCCGCACCGGGTGAGGCTTCGCCGGAGGCCGACCCGGGATCCGTGCCGCCCGGCGAGTAGAGCGTGTCGTAGCCGGGGAACGGCCGATCGGCGCCGGTCTCCGGATCGATTCCGGTGGCTTCCTTCGCCCCGTACACGCAGAACATCGACCCGCAGTCAGCGATGTTGCTGGCCGGGTCGAAGTCCCGGCTCCACAACGGCCGCATGGTGCCGGCGTCGAACGCGTCAAGCAGCGGCCGGCTCCCGGTGTAATGGCCGACCAGGATGACGTTGCCGCTCTGGGCGATCTCGGGTGGGTTGGTGGTCTGCTGATAAGTCTGCTGGAACCCGCCGAGGTCGAGTGTCACGGCGCCGCGCAGCTGCCCGGTCGCCAAATCCAGCACCCGCATCACGCCGTCGTCACAGACCTGCACGTAGACCGAACCGATGCTGTCACGGCAATTGACACCGATGTTCTGCTGCCAGATCGTCGCTCCGGTGGCCGGCCGCACGCCGCTCGCGGTCACCGACTGGTCGGCGTTCGATCGCATCAGGATCAGGTCGCCGTCGCGGACGTCGAGGACCCAGCCCTCGCTGCGCCACACGACTCGGCCGGTGGTCACGTCCACGGCGTTGGACATGTCGCCGCTGACCGTATCCGACGGGTAGGAGACCACGACCACGTTGCCGAGACGGGTCATCGAGCTGCCATGCGCCAGCACCGTCAGCCGGGTCGACCAGAGCTCGTCGCCGGTCCGGATGTCGTACGCGTTCAGGCGGTTGGCACCGTCATAGATGCCGGCGATCAGCAGTCGCGTTCCGACCAGCATGGCCACCGAATGCGGGGCGGCCGGGATGGCGGCACCGCGGCGCAGCGCCGGCGTCGCGGTCGCGGCACCGCCAATGGTGAGCAGGACCAGCACCACCAGGCCCGCGGCGACCGCGGCGAAGCGGCCCCGGCGGCCGCGCTGGGTGATCTCGGTCGCGGTCTCCGTGGGAACGAAGTCCTCGCCGAGCTCGATGACGGTGTCCACCACGTCTCAATTGTGCAGCTAACGGAGCGGCGCCGAGCTCGGTCGCACCCGCCAGATGCGCAGCCGGCTCAGCGGCATCTCGCAGGCGAGGTAGTCACCGCGCGGCCGTTCGCCGAGCGGATCAGCGGCCTCCCCCACGGCGAAACAGGACAGTATGCCCACCTCCGGTAAGCGCGCCAAGATCGCCATGTGTAACGAGACCGGGTCGACCGCGGCCAGGAACGAGTCGAGGGATGCCGCCACCGGCACTGTGACGGCGCGATCAGAGCCGATGTCGATCAGCGCGGAGGCACCCGGATAGGCGCCGGTCGAGTCCGGCCGCAGGCCGTTCGGAATCATGGCGTACCGCGATCCGGGCAGCACCGGCGCCTGCGCGATGCCCGGGCCCGACGCCTCCGAGATGCTCGTCATCACGATGTCCTCCGGGACCGGCCGCTCCGCGCCGGAGCGCGGATCGATCGCGTACGAGTCCGGGCCGGGGTCGCCGACCGCTTGGACCGGATCGCCGTGGGTGAAGCACAGCAAGGCGGCGCACTGGCCGACCCCGTCGTCGGCCGCGATCGAGCGATGCCACAACGGTGCTCCGGTCTTGGCGTCGATGCCCTCGACGACGGGGCCGTCCGGTGCCGGATAGGTGACCACGACGACGCCGCTCATCTGCTGAAGATCCAGCAGTTGCGGATTGCCGTCCGGCTCCAGCACGACGTGCAGCGCACGATGGAACAGCAGAGTGCCGGAAGTGACGTCGTAGAGGTTGAGCTGCGACGTCGTCGGGCACACCTCGGCCCAGACCGTGTCGACGCTGAACCGGCAGTCGAACGAGAACGGACGGTGCCACAGCATCCGGCCGGTCCGCGGATCCAGCCCGGCGACATCGGCCCGCGCGATGGCGGCTTGATCGATCAGATCCTCCGGGTCGAACGTGACACCGGCAAGATGCTCCGCGTCCAAGTGCATCACGCTGGCGCCGCTGGTCCACAGCCGTCGACCGGTGGCCAGATCGATCGCGTTCAGGTTGTCGCCGGCGGCACTATCGAGATTCCGCCCAACGATGAGCGTGCCGCCGATCCGGCCGATCGCCGCCCCTTGAATCGCGATCGTGAGATCCGTGGTCCACAGCTGCTTCCCGGTCGAGATCCGATATGCGCTCAGCCGGCTGACCCCGGCTGACACCCCGACCAGGAGCCGGTCGCCGGTGACCATGACCACCGATCCGGGCGGCACCGCAAAGTCCCCGACCGGCACCAGCGCGGTCGCCGGTCCGGCCGCGGCACCAAGGCCGAGCAGCGCCATCACCACCGAAACCAGCAGAGCCACCATCCGGTGACGGCCGCGATCGCGGGTCCGACCGCCGCGATCGCGGCCCCGCCGGCCGGGTGGCGTCGGCGTCGGCGTCAGCGCGAAGTCGACACCCAGGTCGATGACCGCACCGTCACCGGCGGCCCGAAGCGTGTCCGGCACGCCGCTCGGTCGCACGTCAGTCATTTGCCAGTCCGCTGGCCAGATGCCAGAACTGGAGCCACGCGCCCTCCTCGGAGCAGGCTAGATAGGTGCCGAGGCCGACACACGATTGCACTCCGACATGATGCAACCGTTGCAGGATGGTCATGTGCCCGGAAACCGGATCCACCGAGGCGATGAACGTGTCCAGATTGGTCGTTGACGGTACGCGTACGGGGGCCGAGTCGGCGACCTCGACCAGCGAGGTGGCACCGGGATAGAAGCCACGGCGGTCCGGTCGGGCACCCTCCGGAATCAGTGCGTGCCGGGAGCTCAGGTCGACCGGGCCGGACCCGAGATCCGGACTCGGCAATCCGCGGAAGCGGATCGCCTGGAAGCCCGGGAACGGCAGGTCGGCGCCGGTGCGCACGTTGACGGCGGTGTCGATGCTGCTGTCGTAGAGGCAGAACACGTCGCCACAGTCGGAGACGATCGCCTGTGGAAAGAACGGCCGGGACCACAGTCGGCGCAGGTCGGTCCCGTCGAAACCGCCCATCACCGGCGCGGTCTCGGTCGGATAGCCGGCGAACACCACCCCAGCCGCCTGCGTGACCGCGTAGTTGGAGAACACTGAGTCATCGCCCGGCGAGACGGCGGCAAGGTTGAGTCTGCGAGTCGCCCGGATCGCGCCCGAGTCCAGGTCGATCACCTGTAACTCGGCGGTGCGCGGGCACAGTTCGACGTAGGTGTCGCCGAGGTCGCTGGCGCAGTTGTAGCCCACCGTCCGGCTCCACACCGTGGCGCCGGTCCGGGGATCCAGCCGGGACAGACTCTCCTCATCCGGTGTCGGGCCGAGGGTCGCCATGATCACCCGTCCGGCGCGGACGTCCATCAGCCCGGCCGTCGATCGCCACAACAGCCGGCCCGTGGCCAGGTCCACTCCGTCGGTGAGAAAGCCCAGGTCACCATCGCCCTGATAGGCGATCAGGATGGTCGAACCGGCACGGTAGAGCGAATTCGTGGTGGCCGTTGTCGTCAACCGGGTGCGCCACAGCCGCTGCCCCGTGTCCAGGCGGTAGGCCAGCAATGCCTTGTCGTTGCTGCGCAGTTCGCTGACGTAGAGGATGTCGTCGACGACCATCGCGGTGGCGCCCGGATAGATGTTCAGCCGGGCCGCGGCGCGGAGGGCTCCGGCCGGGACCGGACCGGCGGCGGCCACGCCGAAGGCGGTGATCGCCACGGTCGCGAGCCAGGCCATCGCGCGGCGCCCGCGCCGGTTGCGTACGCCCATCTCGGCGCTCGACGCCATCGGCTGGAAGTCGTCGCCGAGGTCGATGACCGACGACGTGAGACCAAGGTCGACGATGGCTGCGGCGCGGACCGACGGGGTGCCTAGTTCGTTCGCCACACCGTCATTGTGCCGTCAATCGCGCGGCACGCGATGATATGCGACGTCGCCTGGCACCGCGTCGAGATGCCGGCCGCCGCCAGCAGCACCGACGGTCGCGCCGCGTCGGCGTCCAGACGCGCCAGCCAGACGCCGAGATAGCCGCGGGTGGGCTGCACCAACAGCAACGACGATTTGCCGTCAGCGGTGATGGTCCAGTCGCTCAGGTCGGTGATCACCTGTCCGGTGTCGCCGTCCACCAACCGCTGCGGTCCGGCACCCGGCGCACTGTAGGGTCCCACCACGAGATTGCGGCCGATCGGAAAGGCCACCTCGGAGTGGACCGACCAGAGAACCGATCCGTTGGCCAGATCGACCACGTTGACGCCGGCGTTGGTCAGCGCGCAGACGTGTGGACCGCACAACGTGGCGGCGCCGTTGTCGCCGAGATCCGCGGTCCACCGCGGTGCGAGCGTCCCGACATCGTAGGCGTGCACCACCGCGTTCTGCCGATACGGGAAGGTGCCGAAGATGTCGGTGACCAGGATGGTGGCCCCGTCGGCGGTCACCCCCCGGTCGTAGACCGTCGCGCCCGGCGCCAGCCCGGCGAGCATGTGGCTGACCGGATCCTCCCGATCATCGAGCCGGAATCCCCGGATCTCGCCGGTGCGGCTGACCACCCACATCCGCGGACCCTGCTGGCTCGGCACCAGCGCGGTGAAATCGGTGAGGAAATCCGGGCTCCAATATCCGTCCAGTTGCTCGGTCCAGATCGCCGTTCCGCTGCGAGTGTCCAGCCACTGCAACCGGCTCGCATTCCGGCCGGCCTCGTAGACCAGCATCCGGCCGCGCGGGTCGACCATGGCGATGTACGGATAGCCGTTGCCATAGGTGGCGATGTGATCCCACAACTTCGCGCCGCTCTGCTTGTCCAGGCCGATCAAATGAGCGTCGCCGTCGACGAAGTTGGCGTCGACGATCGTCTCCCGATTGGTCTGCAGCACGCTGGAGTCCGGACCGCTGCCCGGCAGCACCTGGCGCCACCGCATCCGGCCGGTCAGGTCATAGGACGTGACCTGGGTCTGCGACACCGGCTGCCGGTTGTCCCACACGTAGAGGCCATCGTCATAAAGCTGCAGACTGTCCGCCGTGGACCCGGGGAGAGTCAGGATCTCCCGGATCCGCGGTATTCCAGGAGCCGCCGACGCGGTGGCCACGAGCAGCACAAGTATGAGTACGACGGCGAACGCGTTGCGAGCCTGCCGGCGCTGCGACCGGACCCGGGTGGACGGCGGCCGGTCGGCGGGCGCGAAGTCATCGCCCAGCTCGATCAGGGTGACTGTGCTGCCAGGCAGGCCGACCTCGGACGTCACCCTTCCATCATCACCCGCCAGTAGCCGCCGGGGAACGCTCCGCGTCATTGATTAGTACGGCGGCGGCGATCTCGGCCGCCACATCCTCCGGCGTGAGCCCAAGATCGGCCAGGATCTCGCCGCGGGAGCCGTGCGGGTGCCAGTCCTGTGCCACGCCGAGATCACGGAGCGGGGTGCTCACACCCGCGTCCCGCAATGCCTTGGCCAGAGCGTCACCGACGCCGCCGGTACGCACCCCGTCCTCGACCGAGACGATCACGCTGTATTCGCGCGCCATCGCCACCAGCTCCACCGGAACCGGCCGGACCCAGCGCGGGTCCACCACGGTGACGCCGATGCCCTGTGCCGCCAGGCGCTCGGCGGCGGCGACCGCCAGGTGGCCGAACGCACCGATCGCGACCAGCAGCACGTCGCGCCGATCGTCTTGGCGCAGCACGTCGACTGGGCCACGCCGGGCCACCGCCGGCAGGTCGGCCGGCACCGAGCCGGTCGGGAATCGGACGATCGTCGGGCCGTCCGAGATCGCGGCCGCCTCGCGCAGCTCCTCGCGCAGCGTGGCGGCGTCCCGGGGGGCGGCGATCCGCAGGCCCGGCACGACGCCGAAGACCGACATGTCCCAAATGCCGTAGTGGCTCGGGCCGTCCGGGCCGGTGATCCCGGCCCGGTCCAGCACGAAGGTCACCGGCAGTTTGTGCATCGCGACGTCGAGAAGGACCTGGTCGAAGGCGCGGTTCAAGAACGTGGCATAGACCGCCACCACCGGGTGCAGGCCACCCAGCGCCAGGCCCGCCGCGGAGGTGACCGCGTGCTGCTCGGCGATGCCCACGTCATAGGCCCGGTGCGGATATTTCGCGGCCAGTTTGGCGATGCCGGTGGGCTCGGCCATCGCCGCGGTGATGCCGACGATGTCCTCCCGATCATCGGCGAGCGCGACCAGCTCGTCGGCGAACACGGTGGTCCACTTCAGTGACGGCGGCGCCAGCAGTTTGCCGGTCACCGGGTCGAAGCTGCCCGGACCGTGCAGGCAATCGGCCTCGTCGTCTTCGGCCGGGCGGTAGCCATAGCCCTTGCGGGTCACCGCGTGCACGATCACCGGTCCGCCGAACCGCTTGGCCCGGCGCAGCGCCGACTCCACGGCTTCGATGTCGTGCCCGTCGACCGGCCCGACATATTTGAGTCCAAGGTCTTCGAACATGCCCTGCGGCGCGACCGCGTCCTTGATGCCCTTCTTGACCGCGTGCAGCGCCTCGTAGAGCGGCGCCCCGACCAGCGGGGTCCGGCCCAGGGCCTCCTTGACGACGTCCAGGACCCGCTCGTAGCCGGGGTTCAGGCGCAGCGTAGCCAGGTGGTCGGCGAGGCCGCCGATGGTCGGCGCGTAGGACCGGCCGTTGTCGTTGACCACGATCACCAACCGGTTGGTGGTCGCGGCGATGTTGTTCAGGGCTTCCCAGCACATGCCGCCGGTCAGGGCACCGTCGCCGACCACGGCGACAACGTGACGATCCTCACCCCGGAGTGTGAATGCCTTGGCCAGGCCATCCGCGTACGACAGCGCGGTGGAGGCGTGCGAGTTCTCGATCGTGTCGTGCTCGGACTCGGCCTGGCTCGGGTAGCCGGACAGGCCACCACGCTGGCGCAGCAGGTCGAAGCCGTCCTGGCGGCCGGTCACGATCTTGTGAACGTAGGCCTGGTGTCCGGTGTCGAACAGGATCCGGTCCTTGGGCGAGTCGAAGACCCGATGCAGCGCCAGCGTCAGCTCCACCACACCGAGGTTCGGGCCGAGGTGTCCGCCGGTTCGCGACACCTTCGCCACCAGGAAGTCACGGATCTCCGAGGCCAGGACAGCGAGTTCCGGCGTGGAGAGATCACGCAGGTCGGCCGGGCTGGACACGCGCGCGAGCGCTGAGACGGACGGCTCGGCCGGCGCAGGGGTGGCGGGGGCCGTGGACGATCGTTTGGGGTTCGCGCTCATGACCGGCAAGTTTATCTGCCCGTCCGGGTCCCGCCCGCTGGGACGCCGGACCTACACCAAACCATCACACGGTCGGTGTCGCGGCGTCGATCAGCGCGATCGCGGCCGACCGGGCCGCGGCGGCCGCCGCCGGGTTGCGGTCCATCTTGGCGCCGACGCCGGCGCCGTCATAGAGAACCACCAGCTGACGGCCCAGCATCTCAGGATTGGCCAGGCCACCTTCGCGGGCCAGGCCGGTCAGCAGCCCGCGGACATAGGCACGAGCGTCATCGCAGGTCTCGCCGACCCGGCTGCCCGGAGTCAGCACCTCGGCGCTGGCGTTCAGGAACGCGCAGCCGCGATAGGGCGCCGCCTCAGCAAATATCTCGCCGAGCACGTCATAGATCGAAAGGATCTTCTCGCGCGGCGTCGCACACTCGGCCAGCCGGGCTTCGATGCGTGCTCGGCGGGTCAGATGCCGCTCCTGCAGATAGGCCCGGACCAGCTCATCCTTGCTGCCGAAGGTGTTGTAGAGGGACGCCTTGGCGACACCGGCACGCTCGATCACCCGGTCGATGCCGACGGTGTGCACGCCCTCCGCATAGAACAGCTCGTCGGCGGCGGCCAGCAGGCGCTCTCGCGCCGATCCGCGGGCCGCGGAGCGTCCTGAGGTCTTCGTCACGTCGCTGGTTCCGCTCATGAGCTTGACGATAACAGACCGGTCTGTCTAGTCTCAATAGCTTAGACAGACCGGTCTACCCATCGGACAGAGGCGTCCGGCACATCCCGGCCGGAAAATCGGATGAAAGTGTGCTCACAGTGACTTTCCGTCTCCCATCCCGGATCGCCTTCTATCTACAAGCGTCGATCATCGTGGCGCTGCTGGCCGGATCCAGCGCCCCCACCCCGCTGTACGCGACCTACCAGCACGAATGGGGCTTCTCCCCGATCACCACGACCGTGGTGTTCGGCGTGTACGCCGTCGCCGTGCTGGTCGCGCTCCTGACCGTCGGCTCGCTCTCGGACTTCATCGGACGCCGTCCGGTGCTGATCACCTCGCTGATCGTCCAGGCCGCCGTCATGGTCGTCTTCACCACGGCCGGTGGTGTCGACGCGCTTCTGATCGCCCGGATCGTGCAAGGCCTGTCCACCGGCGCGGCACTCGGCGCCGTCGGCGCGGCCATGCTGGACATCGACAAGGTCAAGGGCACCCTGGCCAACTCACTGGCCCCGATGACCGGCACCGCCACCGGCGCCCTCGGCTCGGCGCTGCTGGCGCAGTACCTGCCGAACCCGACGCGCCTGGTCTACATCGTGCTCGCGGTGATCTTCCTGGTGCAGGCGCTGGGCGTCGCGCGATCCCGGGAGACCGCCACCGCCCAGCCGGGCGCCTGGTCGTCGCTGCGCCCCGAGGTGAGCGTGCCGGCCCGCGTACGCACGCCGTTGATCCTGGCTGCGCCCGCGGTGATCGCCGCCTGGTCACTGGCCGGCTTCTTCGGTGCACTCGGCCCGACGCTGGTGCGCTATGTCTCCGGCTCGACCTCATTCGTCCTGGGCGGGCTGTCTCTGTTCGTAGTCGCCGGCTTCGGCGCCGCCTCGGTGTCGCTGCGCAATCGCTCGCCCCGCGCGCTGGTGCTGATCGGCAGCGCGGCCCTGATCGTCGGCATCGGCGTGGTCCTGCTCGGTATCGAGTCCACCGACCTGGCGCTGTTCTTCGCGGGTTCGGCGATCACCGGAGTCGGCTTCGGCGCCAGCTTCCAGGGCGGCATCCGCAGTGTGGTGCCGCTGGCCGAGACCCATCAGCGGGCCGGGGTGCTGTCCACCCTGTTCGTGGTGTCATACCTGGCGATGGGCCTGCCGGCGGTCGCCGCCGGTGTGCTGGTGGTGCACGGCGGCGGCCTGCTCAGCACCGCCCGGCTGTTCGCCATCGCGGTGATGGCGCTGGCGTCCGTGGCCCTGCTCGGGCAACTACGCCGCAGGCCGGCTCCGGAGGCGCCGACACCGGCCGTGGATATGGCGCCGGCGGAGCCGGCACACCGGTTCGAGCGTCCGTCCCGCGATCCCGACTTGGTGGACGCCTGACCGGCCTAGCGCCCCGGCTCCAGCAGCGCGATGCACTCGACGTGATGAGTCATCGGGAACGCGTCGAAGGCGCGCAGCGCACGCAGTGTCCAGCCGCCGGCCCGGAACGTGGCCACGTCCCGGGCCAGAGCGGCGGGATCGCAGGCGACGTAGGCGATGGCGCGTGGCCCGGCGTCGAGAAGCATCCGGACCACCCGGGCGCCGGCGCCGGTCCGCGGCGGATCCAGCACCACGACGTCCGGACGCCCCGGCAGGCCGGCCCGCTCCACGGTGGACTGGACGAACGCCACCTGCGGCAGCCCGGCGAGCGCCGCGGCCGCCGCGGTGACGGCCCTCTGGTCCGACTCGACCAGCGTGACGTGACCGGACTCGCCGACCCGAGCGGCCAGCGCCGCGGCGAACACGCCGGCGCCACCGTAGAGGTCCCAGGCGGTCTCGCCGGGCCGGGGATCCAGCAGGTCGATCGCGGTTCCGACGAAGGCAGCCGGAGCCTCCGGATGGATCTGCCAGAACGCCGACGGATCGAGGCTCCAGGTCCGGCCGCCGAAGGTCTCCCGGACCCGATCCGGACCGGACACCTGGCGGCTCCTCGATCCCGACCGGCCGGTCACCGCGACATCTCCGCCGCTCGAGGCCACTACCTCGACCGAGTCATCCGGCCAGGTGGCCGCCGGGACCTGGGCGCCGTTGACCCCGGGCACCGCGATCAGGCACTTGTCCACCGGCACCACTTCATGCGACCGGTGCTTGAGCAGTCCGGCGCGGCCGGCGGAGTCGACGGTGAACCGGACCCGGGATCGCCACCCCAGCGGCGACGCGGACAGCGGCTCGACGCGTACCGCCAATTGGTCGATCTCGGCCGGAGTCATCCGGCCGAGCCGGGCCAGCTGCTCGACCACGACGGCGGTCTTGAGATCGCGCTGCGCGGCCGGGTCGACGTGCTGGAAATCGCAGCCCCCGCAGCGGTTCGGGCCGGACCACCGGCAGGGCGGCGACACCCGCACGTTGGCGGACTCCAGGATCTCCACCGCGTCGGCCCGCAGGTAGCCGGGGCGCTCCTCGGTCACCTCGGCACGCACGCGTTCGCCCGGCAGCGCGTGCCGCACGAAGACGACGCGACCATCCGGCGCCCGGGCGACAAAGTGACCGCCGTGGGCGACCGCTCCGATGGTCAGCTCCAGCAGACCATCGACGCCGGGCTCGCCCGGATCAGTCATTCGATCGCTCAGTCGTGCTGACCGGGTTGGCCGGCTTGTGCATCCGCTGCCCGCGCGGGCCACGCACCGGGCCGACCCGCAGCCGCCGATCGAGCCGGTTGAGGTCCTTGGTGGAGCTGGAGTGCAGCTGCCAGGGCACGCTGACCACCATCACGCCGGGCTCATAGAGCAACCGGCCCTTCAAGCGCAGCGCGCTCTGGTTGTGCAGGAGGTTCTCGAACCATTTGCCGACCACGTATTCCGGAATGAACACCGTCACCACGTCCCGCGGCGAATCCGATCGCAGCGATTTCACATAGTCGATCAGCGGCCGGGTGATTTCCCGGTACGGCGAGTCGATGATGGTCAGCGGCACCGGGATGTCCCGCGACTCCCACTCGGACTGGATCCGGCGGGTGTCGGCGTCGTCCACGTTGACGGTCACCGCGGTCAGTGTGTCCGGCCGCGTGCCCTGGGCGTAGGCCAGCGCCCGCAGGGTCGGCATGTGCAGCTTGCTGACCAGGACGATGGCGTGGTTGCGGGCCGGCAGCGTCACGGTCTCATCGGCCGGCGCCAGCTCGGCGGCCACGTGGTCGTAGTGCCGCCGGATCGCCAGCATCAGCATGTAGATGACGGCCATCGCGGCGATCGAGATCCAGGCGCCGGCGAGGAACTTGGTCAGCACCACCAGGATCAGCACGAAACCGGTCATCATCAGGCCGATGCCGTTGATGGTGCGGGACCGGATCATTCGGCGCCGGGTCTGCGGATCCCGTTCGGTGCGCAGCAGCCGGTTCCAGTGCCGGAGCATGCCGGTCTGGGACAGCGTGAAAGAGACGAACACCCCGACGATGTAGAGCTGGATCAGGTGCGTCGTCTGCGCGTTGAACGCGATGATCAGCACGACCGCGAAGGTGGCCAGGAAGATGATGCCGTTGCTGAAGGCCAGCCGGTCGCCGCGGGTGTGCAACTGGCGCGGCAGGTAGCGATCCTGGGCCAGAATCGATCCGAGCACCGGGAAGCCGTTGAACGCGGTGTTGGCGGCCAGCACCAGGATCAGCGCGGTGACACCAACGATGACGTAGAACGCCGGGGTGAAGCCGCCGAACACGACGTGCGCGAGCTGCGGCAGCACCGGCTCGATCAGGGCCGACGGCACTCCGGCGGCGTTCGCCACAATCTGCACGTGGGTCAACCGGGCCAGCACTACGATGCCGATCAGCATCGTCACCGCCAGGGTTCCCAGCAGCAGCAGAGTGGTGGCGGCGTTGCGCGACTTGGGCTTCTTGAAGGCCGGCACGCCATTGGAGATCGCTTCCACACCGGTCAGCGCCGCACACCCCGACGAGAACGTCCGCACCAGGAGGAAGGTCAGAGCAAATCCGGCGATCGCCTTCTCCGGACTGACGTGGTAGCCGGCCGCCGGCGAGCTGGGCGCGTTCAGGTCATTGCCGAGGATGAAGATCCGGACCAGTCCCCACAGCACCATGGCGAGCACGGCGATCATGAAGGCGTAGGTCGGGACGGCGAAGGCGAACCCAGCCTCGCGGATGCCGCGCAGGTTCATCGCGGCCAGGACCACGATCAGGACGATGCAGGTGCCAACCTTGTGATCGTTGATGAATCCCCAGGCCGAAGAGAGGTTGCCGACGCCGGAGCTGACCGACACCGCGACGGTCAGGACGTAGTCGACCATCAGCGCGCTCGCCACCACCAGGCCGTATTTCGGTCCCAGGTTGACCGTCGCCACCTCGTAGTCACCGCCGCCGGACGGATAGGCGTGCACGTTCTGGCGGTAGCTCGCCACCACGACGATCATGACCAGGGCGACCGCGATGGCGATCTTCCAGGAGTACGCGTAGAAAGCGGCGCCGCCGACCGACAGCGTGAGCAGGATCTCGTCCGGCGCATAGGCCACAGAGGAGAGAGCGTCGGAGGCGAAAACCGGCAGGGCAATGCGCTTGGGCAGCAGCGTGTGTTGCAGCTTGTCGGACCGGAACGGCCGCCCGACAAGCAGGCGTTTCACAAGAGAGGTTGGCGTAGCCACAAGCGCTAAGCGTACGTGTGCCACTCCAGGATTCGGGGGGTCCTCCCCTGCGCCGTTGATCTGGACATGGCACCCTATGCCCAACAGCTTTCCAACAGACCGGTCGCAGCAACCGCACGGACAGTCCGGTTGTGCCGCCGCACAAGCCGCCACAAAGGGGTACGCGCAGGTGCACGTCGTGATCATGGGCTGCGGCCGGGTCGGGTCGCAATTGGCCCACAGCCTGGAGAGCCATGGGCATTCGATCGCCGTGATCGATTCAGACGCCGACGCGTTCCGCCGGCTCGGACCGGACTTCGCCGGCACCACCATCACCGGCGTCGGCTTCGACCGCGAGGTGCTGGTCGCGGCCGGCATCGAGCGGGCCGACGGCTTCGCCGCGGTGTCCAGCGGCGACAACTCCAACATCATCTCGGCGCGGCTGGCCCGCGAGACGTTCGGCGTCAAGCACGTCGTGGCGCGAATCTATGACGCCAAGCGCGCCGAGGTCTACGAGCGGCTGGGCATCCCGACCGTGGCCACGGTGCGGTGGACCGCGGACCGGATGATGCGGCACCTGATCCCGGACCGCCAGCAGCTGTGGCGCGATCCGACCAGCACGATCTCCATCGTCGAGATCCCGGTGCACGCCGACTGGGTGGGCCGGAGCCTCAAGGAACTGGAGGAGGCGACCGGCGGCCGGATCGCCTACATCATGCGGTTCGGCCTCGGCACGTTGCCGACGGCGTCCACCATGATCCAGGAGGGTGACCAGGTCTTCATGCTGGTCACCGACGAAATGATCGATCCGGTCAGCAGCATCAGCGGCGCGCCGGCCGAGGGAGGGCACTGAGCCATGCGCGTGGCAATCGCGGGCGCCGGCAACGTCGGCCGATCCATCGCCGCCGAGCTGATCGAGAACGGGCACGACGTGCTCCTGATCGAGCGTCAGCCGAGGGCCATCCGGCCGGAGCGGGTGCCGCAGGCCAAGTGGCTGCTGGCCGACGCGTGCGAGCTGGACTCGCTGCACGCGGCCGGGCTTGAGGACTGCGACGTGGTGGTCGCCGCCACCGGCGACGACAAGGTCAACCTGGTGGTGTCGCTGCTGGCCAAGACCGAGTTCGCGGTCGGCCGGACGGTCGCCCGGGTCAACCGGGCCGAGAACGAGTGGCTGTTCACCGATCAGTGGGGCGTCGACGTCTCGGTCAGCAAGCCGCGCCTGATGGCGGCGCTGGTCGAGGAGGCGGTCACGGTCGGCGACCTGGTCCGCCTGATGACGTTCCGGCAGAGCGAGGCCAACCTGGTGGAGATCACGCTGCCGCCGTCGGCGCCGTATGTCGGCCGCCCGGTGCGCGATGTGCCGCTGCCGCACGACAGCGCCCTGGTGGCCATCCTGCGCGGCAAGCGGGTGCTGGTGCCCGGCCCGGACGACCCACTGGAGGCCGGCGATGAGCTGGTGTTCGTGGTCACCAGCGAGGTCGAGGATTCGGTGCGTTCGGTGATGCTGGGCGCCGACAGTGTGGAACGGACTCGAGCGAAGCGGCGTCGCACCTGACCGCGATCGGATGCGGCGATGAGGCGTACCGCGGAATCGTGCTCACGCAGCGTGAGCGCCGGGCAGTGGCGACCACCCTCTGCGCGAGGCTTTGCTCTAATAGCCGATACGTATATCCACGGTGAGTCACCGGATCGGCCTCGCGGTCGCCAATTTGATCAAGGTTATTAGAGCAAACCCCCGCGCAGCGGGTCGGGGGCGCTGGAACCGCAGTGGGCGTGACCTCGGCCGATTGCGGACCGCGACGGTAACGCACGGTTAGCCGGGCCCGACCAGTGCGAGCCGGCGAGCGAGCATCTAGGCGGCGATGCGCAGACTCGGATCGCGGGCCATGGTGCGGCGCACCGACCAGACCGTGTACGCCAGCAGAAGAGCGTAGGGCGGATAGCCCAGCACCAGCTTGGTGATGCCGAGCGCGGTCGCCGGGTCGTCGGCGCTGGTGGTGCTGAACATCCACGCCTGGATCACTGTCTTGGTCAGATAAACCGCGGCCCACACGATGGTCAGGCGGCTGAACAGCCGGACCAGTTTCGGCTGGTCCTGCCAGTCCCGGCGGCCGCCGGCGGCAAGCAGCGACCAGACCCAGCCGACCAGCGGCTTCTTGAACGGCACCGACGCCAGCATGGCCAGGCCGTAGGCGAGGCTGATCAGGATGCCGGGCAGGTAGAAATCCTTGGCGCTGCCGGTCTTCCAAGCGATGATCGCGCCGATCGCGATGCCGAAGAGACCGTTGACCGCGTGCCGGATGGTCTCCTTGCGAAGCAGCCGGTAGACCGCGATCAGCACTGCCGAGGCGGCCGCGACGATCAGCGCGAGGTTCAGCGAGACACCGGGCAGCACGTTGACGATCACGAAGATCGCCACCGGAATGCCGGACTCGATCACCCCGCGGGCTCCGCCCAACTGGCCGGCGAGTTGCTCGGAGAAGGTGGGGATCGGCTCCTCGACGTCATCCACCTGGTCCGTCCGGGCCACACCTGGCTCGTGGGTCGTCATGGCACCTCGCCTAACGGGGGTGTTCGAGTTCGTAGTACGGGTTATAGATGACTTTACGGCCGTCCCGGACCGCCATGCGGCCGCGCACCGTCAGCTGCCGCCCGGGCTCGATGCCGGCGATGTGCCGCCGGCCCAGGAACACCAGGGTCACCAGCTCACTGCCGTCGTAGAGGGACGCCTCCAGCGTCGGCAGATTGGTCCGCGGCGTGTAGACGACCGTACGCAAACGGCCGCTGATGCTCACCAGGTCGCCGCGCGCGGTGCGGTGCAGCAGCACGCAACCGGATTCGGCGGCGCCGCGTTGAAGCTCTTCGGCATCCAGTTCGGCTTCCGACGCGATCAACCGCTTCTTCAGGCGTTGCAGCATCGAGGACGGCTTGTCGGTGGTGGTTGCCGGTCCGTCAGACATATCGTTACTCCGGGCGCCTCGGCCGCGGCGAGGGGCGTCGCCGCGGTGTTGCCGGGAAATCGGCATCGGCCTGGTGGTCGTTGCCGTGGTGCGGATGGTATCCGTTGGTGGCATGCCCGTTCTGGGCCGAACCGTTCACGCCTGCCTCGCTCGCCTCGACCGAGGCGTGTGAGTGGGCTTCGGCCTGCTCGGCTGCGGCCTTGGCCTGCTCGGCGATCTCCCGCGGCAATCGCAGCGGCAGCGCGTCCTCGGCCGGCATCGCCTCCTTGCCGCGCTCCACCACCACGCCTCGCAGGCAGGTCTGCAGCGCACCGGCGGCGGCCGGCTCGGCGGCGGCCCGGCCCTGGTAGACGGCGCGCACCATCCACCGCGGACCATCGATGCCGACGAACCGGATGTCGGTCAGGCCGTCCTCGGACCGGACCCGGGCGCGCAGCTCGCGGCCGTAGTCGCCGCGGATCTCCTCGACCGCGACGCCCTCCTCCACGAGCTGCTTGCGGATCCTCGCCCGGACCTCGTTCCAGATGCCTTCGGAGCGGGGCGCGGCGAAGACCGCCAGTTGCAGCACCGATTCCTGATTGCTGAGCACCACCTGCTGGACGTCCCCGTCAGCGTTGGCCTGGACTTGGACCTCCACACCGGGCACCGAGGGGATTTTCAGGCTGCCCAGATCGATCCGCTCCGCCTCGGGGGCGTCATCCAGGTCGTACGGGCCGAAGTCGGGTTCCACATCGATCACCTCGGACGAACCGTCGAACAGGTCGGCAGTCTGCCGGCCGCTGTCCCGAGTCGCTCCCGAGCTCCCAGATGAGCCGGATCGGCTCGAACTGGATCGGCTGGCATCGGATCGGCTCGAACTGGTGCGGCGTGACCTGTCGCTGGAGCGCCGTGGCTCCTCTGCCGCGTGGCGTCCGCCACTCCCGCCATTTCGGGAGAAGATCACCATTCCGCCTCTCGTATGTGTGCGCCCGTGGGCCCGATGGACCCGGTGCGGCCGCCACTTTAACCGACCGATCGCCGGGTCCGGCCGCCGTGGCCGAACCGATGCCCTTCAGTTACAACGACCGCGACACCGATCCACTGCCGAATCCCCGATGAGCTCGGGATCAGACGGAGAGACCAGCGTGACCGCCGGTCGAGCCGTGCCCGCCCGCACCGCGCGCGGTATCCGACAAAACATCGACGCGATGAAAGTGTGCGCGCTCCACCCGCTGTACGACAAGCTGCGCGATTCGGTCACCGCGGGCAATCTTGACCACGGCGGTACGGTCGTGATTGATCAAAATGACCATGATCTCGCCGCGGTATCCGGCGTCCACCGTGCCGGGCGCGTTCAGCACCGTCACGCCGAGCCGCGCGGCCAGGCCGGAGCGCGGGTGCACCAGGCCGACGTAGCCGTCCGGCAATTCGATGGCGATTCCGGTCGGCACCGGCACCCGGGCACCGGGCTCGATGTCGACGTCGATCGCGGCATACAGGTCGGCACCGGCGTCACCCGGATGCGCGTACGCCGGGAGCGGCAGGTCCGGGTCCAGCTGGCGGACTCCGATCGAGAGCTGGCTGTCCATCTGTGGTCCTCACGATTTCGAGCGGATCCATCTGCGACACGGATCCGGCGGGGGCATACCCTCGCAGAGTGGCACAGCAGACAACGAGCGGCACCGGCGCACCGTCGTTCTCGGAGAGGTTGACGGCGCCGCTGTGGTGGTGGCCGATCGCGCTCGGCGGTGCCGCCGTGCTCGCCGCCGAGGTGTTCATGGGCGACTCGGCTCAGCTGCTCTGGCTGCCCTACGCGATCCTGCTGCCGGCCGCCGCGCTGGGTGTTTTCGCGATCGGCCGGATCCGGGTCGAGGTCTCCGGTGGCGAGCTGCGAGTGGACGACGCACACATCCCGGTCGACTTCTTGACAGAGATCAACATCCTGGATGCTGAGACGAAGCGGGAACTTCTCGGCACGCTCGCCGACCCGTTGGCGTTCGTCGTGCAGCGGCCGTGGATCCGGCAGGCGGTCCGGGTCGCCGTCGATGATCCGGCCGACCCGACGCCGTACTGGATCATCAGCACCCGGCGCCCAGCGGACCTGGCCCGGGCAATCGTGGCCGCACGCGCGACGGCGGTCAGCCCTCGATGACCTTGCGGTAGGGCTGCACCAGGTCCTCGCGAATGTTCTTGGCCAGGGCCAGCGTGGCCCGGCGGTTCAGATAGCTGGCCACAGCCGCACCCGTGAGCATCGGTCCGAAGGTGGTCAGATTCCGGCCGAACCGGCGCAACAGCCGATCCCGGAGCTCCTTGCGGGCGGCGGTGCCCAGCACCGCGGCCACGCCGATGCCCGGCGCCAGCGGATTCACACCACGCCGTTGCGCCCAGGATTGCACCAGGCTCACCGCGCGCTGCCCGGTGTTGCCCGGCACCGGCTGCCCATAGAGTTCGTGCAACTCGCCGACGAGCTTGATTTCGATTGCCACGACCGCGACCGTCTCGACGGCCAGCAGGATCGGCGCAGTCAGCAGTGTCGGTGTCGCCACCCATTCGATCGCCGCGATGCCGCCGCTGGCGGCGCCCACGGCGGCCGTGGCAATGGCCGCGTTGCGCACCAGGCGGTCGGCGATCTCGCGGTCGCTCATCGCCGGAAAGTGCCGGCGGAGCGTGTCTTCGTTGCGGATCGGCAGGTGCGGGACGACGTCGCCGACCGCGTTCGCGATCCAGTTCATCGCGGCCTTCGGCTTCATCGTGTCGGAGACGCCGCGGGCTCGCAGTTGAGTAGTGAGCCGGCCGAGCGCCTTCTTGCGCTCGGCCTTGTCTAGATCGGACTCGGCGAGTACGGCGATTGAGTCAGCCATCGCCTGGGCCGACGCTACGGTCTCGGCGGACTCGGCCGCCGCCGTGCGATCGCCCGCGTTGGTGGGTTCACCCGTGCTGCTCATGATTCACCGCCGTTCCTCACCGATCGTTCAGGCGCATTCCTTACATACCGGCTCGCCGTTCTTTTCAAACGCCAGCTGGCTTCGGTGATGCACCAGGAAACACTTGGAGCAACGGAACTCATCCTCCTGCATCGGGATGACCTTTACCGTCAGCTCTTCGTCCGCAAGATCGGCACCGGGAAGCTCGAAGCCCTCCGCAGCGTCGGTCTCATCCACGTCGACGGCGGCGGATTGTGTATCCGTTCGCCGCGACTTCAATTCCTCCAGGCTGTCCTCGCCGAGTTCAGCCTCGTCACGACGCGGCGCGTCGTAGTCAGTGGCCATCGGTGTCACACTCCCGTTTCGGTGTTGCGCCTTGTAACGCAAAACAAGCCGATTTGTTTCCGTCCACGCTGGCTGATTTTTCCCACCAGCGGTTGGTCCCAGACCTGTTTAGCGCGCTCCCCTATTTCTTCGCAGGCACATCGCCGTCCTGGGACGGGCAACGTCCTGATTACCCCCTCGCGCGCGGTGACCGGCCCCCGGTCGACCACCGCATGCTGCGCATGGTGCTCGGCTTCCCCCGGCGCGGTGCCGCCGATCTTCGCCGTTTCGCGATACATGATCGCAAAGTCCGGGCGACTCAACCACACCGCCAAGCGCGGAACCTTATCGCGCCCTGCGGATGTGATGAAAGTCCATCGGGGCGCCAGTTGTTCCCGGTGTGACTCAGGCGACACCAAGGCTAGGGTCGGGCCGGGTTATCCAGGCTCAGGGCGCCGGATTTCCGGTCGGTATCCGCCCAGCGGAGGACACCACGGGTTACCCTCATCCCGCGACAATGGTTTGTATCGGCCATCGGCCGTGAATCACATACCGGCCGGACCGGCCCAACGGCCAACGACCTCTGGGGGACGAGTTAATGAACGCTGCGCGCATTCGGGCGCTGTCGATCGTTGGTTTCCTGGTGGTCGCCGCCGGCGCGCTGACGTTCTACACCATGCACCGCGACACTCAGAGCAACGCCAACTACAGCAAGTCCTGCCCCGCCAACCAGGTGCCGATCACCACCAAGCTGCCGAATGAGCAGGACATCACGCTCAAGATCTATAACGGTACCAAGACGCCGGGCCTGGCCGAAAACCTCTCCGAGCGGTTCCGGCACAGCGGGTTCAAGGTCGAGCCGGTCAATCGCAAGAAGGACAACCGCGCGGCCAGCCCGGTGGTCGCCACGATCAGCTACGGCCCGAAGACCGTGGCCGCCGCCCAGGTGGTGCGCGCCTACTTCTTGATGACCGACAGCAGCAGCGACGCCAACATGAAGTTCAGCCTGAAGAACACCTCGCCGGTCGTCGCGATCACGGTCGGCTCCGGCTTCCGCCAGCTCGGCGCGCCGACCGAGGTGCACCAGGCGATCGCCGCGCTGGGCACGCCCGCGGCGCCGGCCGGCACCTGCGCGACCGACGCGAACTAGCCCTCCGCGAGGCGATCACGGACCGCCGGATGCATCAAGATCAGCTAGTACGCGCACCAGCGCGGCATGCAGATCCGGCGGCGCGGCGAGCAGGAACTCCGATCCGGCCGGCCGCCCATCCAGACCACTGACCACCAGCCCGGCCTCGGCCGCGATCAGCGCACCGGCGGCCAGGTCCCAGGTGGACAGGCCTTTCTCGTAGTACGCGTCGACGGCGCCCTCGGCGGCCAGGCAGAGATCCAGCGCACCGGCGCCGAGCCGGCGGATGTCCCGGATCGACGCCAGCAGGCCGGCCAGCACCGCCGATTGGTGCGCCCGGCGATCACTGCGGTAGGCAAAACCGGTCGCCACCAGTGCCTGGCTCAACTCGGTCTCGGCGGAACCGGCCAACCGGTGCCCGTCGCGCCACGCGCCGCCGCCTCGAGTGGCGGTGTAGACGGCGCCGGTGGCGATGTTGTGGACCACGCCGGCCACCACGGTCCCGCTCACTTCGGCCGCCAGCGATAAGGCGTAATAGGGCACGCCGTACAGGTAATTAACTGTGCCGTCGATGGGATCCAAGATCCACCGAACGTCCGACCCGTGCCCGGCGACCGCCCCGGCCTCCTCGGTCAGCACGGCGTCCCGCGGGCGTTCGGCGTGCAGCGCTTCCAGCACGAGACGCTCGACCGCGTGATCGGCCGCGGTCACCACATCAGTTTCGGTGCTCTTGGTGCGTACCTGGGTAATCGCAGTTGATCGGGCCTCCCGGGCCAGAACCGCGCCGTCGGCGGCGATCGCGACGGCGATTGCGAGCAGCTCTTCCGGAGCCGGAGTTTCGGAAGTCACCTGGCCATCGTCGCAAAGATCGGCGCGCCGGATTCCGGGCCCGGCATGTCGATCAATTGACGAGATGGCTCGCCAGCAGTGCTTCTCCGGGCCGCGACGAGCCGTCGGGGACACCGTCATGCCAGAAAACCGCGCCGACGGCGCTACAATTCACGCTGCCCAGTGCTCCTCGGAGGTCTCCGGCGCCGCAGTAGGCGATACCGCGCTACGGTGGCCGGATTGGCCGCACCAAAACTCTTCGCTTTTCGGAAGGTCGTACGTGACTGAAGCCCGCCCATCCGCCGACGTTCGTAGCCTGACCGATGCGCTGATGGCCCAAGCTGCGTCGTCCGGCGGCCAGCTGACCTCGGCCACCGTTGCCGCCGCTGTGGAAGCCGCTGACGTGTCTCCGGCACAGGCGAAGAAGATTCTGCGCTCGCTCTCCGACGCGGGCATCACGGTCATCGTGGACGGCTCCGCGAGCACCCGACGCAAGGTCACCGCGGCCCGGTCCGCGACCGCCGCCGCCAAGGCCACCAAGGCACCCGTTAAGAAGACCGCTCCAGCCGACGAAGAGACGGCGGTGAAGCCTGTGAAGGCAGCAGCGAAGGCGGCTCCGGCTAAGAAGGCCGCGGCCCCCAAGCAGACGGCGAAGTCTGAAGCCGACGTGATCGACGAGCCCGCCGCACCGGCCAAGAAGACGGCGGCGAAGAAGGTCACCAACATCGCTGATGCGGCGGCGAAGAAGGCCGCACCGGCCAAGAAGACCGCTGCGAAAAAGGCCGCCGACGCTCCGGCTGACGCCGGCTCGACGGCCGCTGCGGGTGCAGCCACCGGCGGACCCGCCGCCGGCCCGGCCAAGAAGGCCGCCGCCAAGAAGGCAGCGCCGGGTGCCGAGGGTGAAGCCGCGGAGGGCGAAGAGATCGTCCTGGACGAAGCCGAACTCGTCGAGGCGATCGAGGACATCGTCGTCGAGGAGCCGGCCGAGGTGGTGGCCGCCGCCGAGGCGGACGCCGCGGGCTCGGACGACTTCGAGTGGGATGACGAGGAGTCCGAGGCGCTCAAGCAGGCCCGCCGGGACGCCGAGCTGACCGCGTCGGCCGACTCGGTGCGGGCCTACCTCAAGCAGATCGGCAAGGTCCCGCTGCTGAACGCCGAGCAGGAGGTCGAGCTCGCCAAGCGGATCGAGGCCGGCCTCTACGCCGGCGAGCGCCTGCGGGCCGCCGCCGACGGCGAGGAGAAGCTCAAGCTGGAAATGTCCCGGGACCTGATGTGGATCTCCCGGGACGGCGAGCGCGCGAAGAACCACCTGCTGGAGGCCAACCTCCGCCTGGTCGTCTCACTCGCCAAGCGCTACACCGGACGCGGCATGGCCTTCCTCGACCTCATCCAAGAAGGCAACCTCGGCCTCATCCGCGCCGTCGAAAAATTCGACTACACCAAGGGCTACAAATTCTCCACCTACGCCACCTGGTGGATCCGCCAAGCCATCACCCGAGCCATGGCCGACCAAGCCCGCACCATCCGCATCCCGGTGCACATGGTCGAAGTCATCAACAAGCTCGGCCGGATCCAGCGCGAACTGCTCCAGGACCTGGGTCGCGAACCCACCCCGGAGGAGCTCGCCAAGGAAATGGACATCACGCCCGAGAAGGTGCTGGAGATCCAGCAGTACGCTCGCGAGCCGATCTCCCTGGACCAGACCATCGGCGACGAGGGCGACAGCCAGCTCGGTGACTTCATCGAGGACTCGGAAGCCGTGGTGGCCGTTGACGCGGTCTCCTTCTCGCTGCTCCAGGACCAGCTCCAGCAGGTGCTGCAGACGCTCTCCGAGCGCGAGGCGGGCGTGGTCCGGCTCCGGTTCGGCCTCACCGACGGACAGCCGCGGACGCTCGACGAGATCGGCCAGGTCTACGGCGTCACCCGGGAACGGATCCGCCAGATCGAGTCCAAGACCATGTCAAAGCTCCGTCACCCGTCCCGGTCTCAGGTTCTCCGGGACTACCTGGACTAAAGTTCCACGCTCCGTTGCAGCCGGCTCGCCAATTCTTGGCGGGCCGGCTGTTTCGTTGGTGGGTTCTGGGGCGTCCACTTCGTTGGTGGGTTCTGGGGCGTCCACCGGCTCCGGCCGCGGGAAGATCGCGATGTCCGCGGACC
The DNA here is from genome assembly GCA_963836775.1 of uncultured Actinomycetota bacterium. Taxonomy (GTDB): domain Bacteria; phylum Actinomycetota; class Actinomycetes; order Mycobacteriales; family Micromonosporaceae; genus DASQPR01. The sequence continues at coordinate 321,958 of CAWIKR010000002.1, forward strand.
CGCGGCTGTCCTCGGCGGCGTGATCGCGACAGCCGTGAGACCAGGGCTCCGTATCTCGCCTCGCGACGACCATGAGCTCACGGATGTCGCGATCACACGACCACCAGTCCGCGGACGTCGCGATCTTGCTGGCCTTCGCGAACCACTGGGCACCAAGATCCGAGATCTTGGCAGCTCGACGGTCAACAGGACCCCGATCAAGTGCCAAGCGAAAGGCGAGACGTGGCCGGCAATGGCAACCTAGTGCGGCGTCAGCCGCCGCAACATCGCGACGAACTCCGGCACCGAGTCGCCGAGTCCGGCGAAGAAGGCCCGATCGCAGGCCTCGACGTCCACCACAGCCGCATTGGCAAGGGCCCGCCCCGCCCGAGTAACGGTCAGCGCTTTTGCTCGCCCGTCGCCCGGATGATCGGCCCGAGTGACCAGGCCGCGCTCATCGAGTGCCCGCACGACTTGCGAGGTCATCATGACGTCGGTCGCCGCCGCGGCGGCAAGCTGCTTCTGCGTGACCGATTCCTCGGCATCCAGCCACGTCAGCGTCGCAAGCAGCACGAATTGGACGTGTGTCAGCTGGTGCGGCTTGAGCGCCGCCCGCTGGGCCGCCTGCCACCGATTGGTCACCTGCCAGAGCAGGAAGCCGGGGCTCTCCTCCGGCCCGCCAAACTCGGTGGCGAGGCGCCCCGCCGAATCAGACACGAGCGTCCGCCCCGGCTCGCGCCACCAGCGCGTCAAGATCGCGTTGCAGCGAGCCCTTGATGCCGCCGCCAATCACTCGCTTCCAGAGCCAGGCCATCGGCCCGGTGAACGACACGCTCACCCGGACCGACGTGCCGCCGGCCGCGACCGCGACCTGGTGGTCGAAGGTCAGCCGAGCGCCCATCAGGTGCGAGACGTCAACGAACTCGACGCCCGGGACCATCGAGGCAACCGTGAACTTGACCTTGGGGCCGCCCTTCGGCTTCAGCTCGCCGGTGGCGCCGGTTTGGAATGGGCCGTCCAGGCGAACCCACTCCGTGTCGGCATTCCACTCCGGCCAGGTCGCCATGTCGGCCCAGATCTCGAAGAAGCGGTCGGCGGACGCGGTGGACGTGGCGTGCGCGGCAGCGAATGTCGTCGTCATGAAACTAATATGCGCGCTTACTATTTCCTTGTCAAGAGCGGACACGCCCTGAACGCCATTTCACCTATCCGCGAAATCCTGTCGAGCGATGCCCTGCTGTGACCGAATTGTGGCCTTTATCGCGGCATTCCGGGTGGGGTACGCGTGGCGGTCACACGGCCTGGCGAGGCAGACTGTGGCTACCCGGTTGTGACCTCGGTCCCCCTGGTCCGCACCGGGAACGTCGGGCATCGGCATGGTGTTGGACGGTACGTGGGAAATGACATTGGGTATGCGTTCGTCGGTGACGACCAGGAGGAGAAGGCGATGACCCGAACCCTCACGCAGCCGCCGGAAACGGTGGCCGCTCCAGACGCTGAGGAACGGTGCGACCGTTGCAGTGCGGCCGGCAAGCTTCGAGTAGTCACCGCAGGCGGTGGCGAACTCGTGTTCTGTGGGCACCACGCCAACAAGTACGCGGAAGATCTCGCGAAGATCGCGGTGCAGTTCGCTGCCGACCCCGACTTCGAGTGGCGTGGAGCCGAGCTCACGGCCAAGTAGGCGATTGGCCGAATTACTAAAGGATCGAAAGAAGCGCCTCGGTGTGGAGGCGCTTTTTCCTTTCCTTCACACCCAGGTGGCCTCCGCGGCGTGCCTCTCCGAGTTGTCTCGCGCGAAGCGCGGCTCGGGGCCAGGTGACGGCGGACCGGCCGCCAGGCGTCCTTTTGGGTCTCGCCAGGCATGCGCGCTGGGACGCTCGACAAGCCGCGCTGCCCCGCCAGGCCAAAGGACGCTCCGGGCGCGGCGAAGTGCCCGCAAACGAGGCGAAGCCTCAGAGTTGAGCGACGGCCGCGATCCGGGCCTCCAACTGCTCGATCGTCGCCTGCGCACTGGGCGGCCCGCCACAGAGCCGGCGCAACTCGGCGTGGATCTTGCCGTGCGGGATTTCGGTCCGATGATGATGGGCCGACACCAGTGCGTTCAGCTGCTTGCGGAGCAGGATCCGCTTCTCGGCCGCCGAGCGCGGTGCCGGCACATCTGGATCCGATTCCGGGGAATCCTTGCGCCGTCTCGCCTCAGCCTTGAGCTGTTCGGTCTGGCGCCGCTGCAGCAGCGTGGCCACCTGGTCGGCGGTAAGCAGGCCGGGCAGGCCGAGATACTCCTCTTCCTCGGCCGAACCAGCGCCAACCGGCGTGCCGAACGAGGCCCCGTCGAAGATCACCTGGTCCAGCTCCGCGGTCGCGGAGAGCGCTTCGAACTGCGGCGTCAGCTCGTCGCTGGCCTCCTCATTGCGCTGCGCCCGCTCCATAAGGTCGTCGTCGAAGCCGTCCTTGTTGGGTTTGCCGAGGACGTGATCGCGCTCGACCTCCATGTCGCTGGCCAGCTCCAAGAGCTGCCCGACGCTGGGCAGGAAGACACTGGCGGTCTCGCCGGGCCGCCGCACCCGGACGAACCGGCCGATCGCCTGGGCGAAGAAGAGTGGCGTGGAGGCACTGGTGGCGTAGACACCGACAGCCAAGCGCGGGATGTCGACACCCTCGGACACCATCCGGACGGCGACCATCCAGCGCTGTTCTCCGGCCGCGAAGGTCGCGATCCGGCCCGAGGCACCAGCGTCGTCGGAAAGGACGACGACGGCCTTCTCACCGGTGATTTCGGCGAGAAGTTTGGCGTACGCCCGAGCGGTGGTCTGGTCAGTCGCGATCACGAGACCGCCGGCGTCCTTCATCCCGTGCGAGCGCAGCACCGACAGGCGCGCGTCGGCGGCGCGCAGGACCTGCGGCATCCACTCGCCGGCCGGGTCCAGAGCGGTCCGCCAGGCCTGTGCGATCAGCTCCGGGGTCATCGGCTCGCCGAGACGCGCGGCCAGTTCGTCGCCGGCACTCGTCCGCCAGCGGGTCTCGCCGGAGTAGGCCAGGAAGATCACCGGCCGCACCACCGCGTCGCGGAGCGCCTCGGAGTAGCCATAGGTGGAGTCCGACCGGGACTTGAGCAGGCCGTCGCCGCCGCGTTCGTAGTCGACGAACGGGATCGGATTGTCGTCCGAGCGAAACGGGGTTCCGGTGAGCATCAGGCGGCGTACCGCTGGTTCGAACGCGGCCTTGACCCCGTCGCCCCAGGAGCGTGAGTCACCGGCGTGATGGATCTCGTCCAGGATGACCAGGGTTTTGCGGGTCATCGTGCGCCGGCGGTGGATGGCCGGGGCCATGCCGACCTGGGCATAGGTCACAACCGCGCCGTGGAAATCGTGCGAGGAGTGGATGTCGGCGTTGCGGAATGCCGCGTCCAGCTGGATCCCGACCGCAGCGGCGGCCAGCGACCACTGCTTCTTGAGGTGCTCCGTCGGCGTCACCACGGTGACGGCTTCGATCGTGCGGTCGGCCAGCAGCTCGGTGGCGATCCGCAGCGCAAACGTGGTCTTGCCGGCGCCCGGCGTCGCGACTGCGAGAAAGTTTTCCGAACGGCGCCGCAGATATTCGACCAGTGCCTTGCGCTGCCACGCCCGCAGAGCCGGGAAGTTCGCCGGATCCAACCCCCGAATCCCCTTCCCCATAGCTATGAACCGCAACCGCTCGCACCCCCGCGAACGGCGCGGACAACGTCCTGGAACCGAAGCACGACGGCGCCGGAGCGCCGCCGATAGCACCGCGAAATTGCGGTGAGGCAAAACCCGGTTAGCTTAACCCGGGCGGAGTCGGCGCCTCCCAATGGCGCGACATCGCCACGACCCGAATCAAGAACACCGAGGCCGCGGTGACGGCCACATTGATCGGTCGCGGTGCGCCGATCCAAGCGAGAAACAACACGAGTACGGCGCCGAGCAGCGACGCCACCGCGTAGATCTCGCGGCGCAGCACGTACGGAATCTCGCCAGTGAGCAGGTCCCGGCCCAGTCCGCCGCCGATTCCGGTGATCATGCCGATGATCGCGGCACCGACCGCCGGCACCCCGGCGGCACGCGCCGACAGCGTACCGGTCGCCGTGAACAGGCCCAGCCCGGCGGCGTCCAGCACCAGCACAGTGCGGCGCAGCCGTCCGAATTGGGGATGAAAGTAGAACAGGATGGCGCTGGCCGCGATCGGTACGGCGATATAGATCCAATGGGTGAACGCGAATGGCGGGATCGCCCCGATCAGAAGATCGCGAACGATCCCGCCGCCCAGCGCGGCAACGACGCCGACAAAGATCACGCCGAAGATGTCCAGCCGTTTCACGATCGCGGCGGAGGCGCCGGACGCGGCGAATACGGCGACACCGACGAGGTCGGCGACCAGTGACGGAGCGACCAAGGCGGTGGGTGTACGACTACTCGGGCGGGAGGGTGTCGTAGATCTCCTTGCAGGCCGGGCAGACCGGCGAGCCCGGCTTCGCGGCCTTGGTGACCGGGAACCGCTCGCCGCACAGCGCCTCGACCAAGGTGCCGTAGACGGCGCTCTCGGCCGACTTGGCAAAGTCGACGTAGTGGAACATATCGGGCCCGGTGGACGTGTCCTTGGTATCCGGGCGCTCGAGAACCTCGGTGTTACTCATTCGTCCAGTGTGCCAAACCCGCCAGGGTCGGCGCCAAGCCTGCCTGGTCCAGCGGCCAACGCCAGGTCAGCGTGGATCGAGGGCCGGTCAGCGGGTGCCAGCGGCCCGCGCGGCCTTATTGCGCCGGCGCGTCGCAGCGAGCGCCGAAGTGCTTGAGCGGCGCACCCGTCTTCGGGTCAAGCGGGATCACGAAGTCATTGAACGGCGTCGACACCTTCAGCGAATTGTCGCCATCGAAGATGACCCGGTCCTGGCTCTGCATGCCACAGAGGACTCCGACATTTCCGACCTCGTGCTTGCCCAGGCCACTGCCCTCGAAGATGCGCAGGCTGGTGGTTTCGTAGCCGACCAGAATCGCCGCGTGACGAGTGCCGCTCGGCGAGTTCGCCACCACCGTCGGCTGATATTTGAACAGGCCGAGGGCGTGAATGAAGACGGCGACGATCAGTGACACCGCGGCGACCACGATGATCGACGTGCGCACCCGGCTGCGGCGCCGCTGCTCCACGGTCGCCCTCACCGGATAGCCGACGGCGAACGCCAGCAACGCGAACAACAGCAGCACGAAGACGCCGCTGGTCAGTGCGCCGAAGTGCGACTTCAAGAAGACGTTGGACGACGACGTGACAGTAGTCCACAGGTAGATCACGAACAGCACGACGCCGATCAGCATGAGCACAACCGCGGCGGCGCGCCGCCACATGGGCGTCGCGGTGTCGACCTCCTCGCGGTCGAACGCACCGCTGTAGAAGGACTTTGCGCTGGACTCGGCCGGCGCGGGGGTTTGGGGCTCGGTCACACAGCGATCCTGCCAAGCGGGTCGGACGAAATGCGCGCTCGATTCCGCCATCCGGGGAGCTTTGGGTGCCGAATTGTTACCTCGGTCCGAGTTCCACAAACGGTAGCGGCCACGGGCCTGCCGCCGCGGCGCGGCGGACGGCAGCGCCCTAGGGCGGCCCGGCGCGGCGATCGGCAGCACCCCCAGGGCGGTCGGCGCGGCGGACGGCAGCGCCCCAGGGCGGCCCGGCACGGCGGAAGGGCGGCGCCCCCAAGGCGGCCCGGCGCCGCGAGCGGCGGCGTGCGACGGCGGCCCGGCGCGGCGGAAGGCGGTGCCCGAAAGGGGCAGGACGAGCGGCGAGCGACCAAGCGTGACGGCGATGCACCAGCCACCAGCGGACCCGGCCGCAGGCCTACTCGGAGCAGATCGGACCGAACCGGTCCAGCGGCCGGCCGGTGCCGGTCTCCAGATGGATCCGGTAGTCGTTGTAGGCGGTGCTGATCGCGATCTCGTTCTGGTTGGCGAATCGGGCGCCGAACGCCGCGGCCAGCCCACACGGTGCTCCCAGCGATCCGACATCGCGCCGGGCCAGGCCGGTGCCGACAACAATGCGGATCTCAGTGGACTTCCAGCCCTGCACCCGGGTCACCGACCGATCCCCGTGTGGTGAGGTCGCCAACGTGTCCGACTTGTAGCGGAAGATCGCCAGTTCGTAGACGAACAGGAAGACGATCAGCGAGATCGCGGTGAGGATCAGCATCGTCGTCCGCAAGATGGAGCGGCGCCGGTCGACAACCGTGGACCGGATCGGGAACGCGAGCACGTAGGCCACCGTTGCGAGCGCGAGCACCAGCAGCGCTCCCTCGACCGGATTGTTGAAGTATTCGAGGAGCACGACGTATCGGCGCGGATTGACCGTGCCGTAGCCGAACAAACCGGCCAGCCCGGCCGCGACGACCAGCAGCAGGCCGCCGATCACGCGGCGCCACACTGGGGTCGGATGCTGCGACTCCTCCACCGGGAGTTCGAAGGCGCGCAGTGAGGTCACCCGAGAATCCTGCCAACGTCGGACCCGCCTCTGTCGAGCCGGTACCGTCGGGATCATGCAACCGACCCCGAATCGTTACAACATTCGCCCGAGTGACGAGGTCGCCGCAGCTCTGGCAGCCGGGACTCCGGTGGTGGCGCTGGAGAGCACGATCATCTCGCACGGGCTGCCCCGGCCGGACAACCTGAAGGTGGCGCGGGAGATCGAGCAGGTGGTCCGTGACCACGGCGCGATCCCGGCGACGATCGGGATGGTCGGTGGCGAGATCCGGGTCGGACTTGACGATCAATCTCTGGACCGGCTGGCCACCGCCGACAACGTGGCCAAGCTGTCGGTTCGGGACCTTCCGGTGGCCGCGGCCGCCGGCGTCGACGGCGCCACCACGGTGGCCAGCACCAGCGCGATCGCGGCTGCGGCCGGAATCCGGGTGTTCGCCACCGGCGGGCTCGGCGGCGTGCACCGCGACGCCGCGCAGACCTTCGACGAGAGCGCCGACCTGGTCACGCTCGCACGCACGCCGATCGCGGTGGTGTGCGCCGGCGTCAAGTCGATCCTGGACGTGCCGGCCACGCTGGAACGCCTGGAAACGCTGGGGGTCACCGTGCTCGGCTATCGCAGCCGCAAGTTCCCCGGCTTCTTCATCTCGGACAGCGGCTACGAGGTGGACTGGTCGGTGGATTCGCCGGCGCAGATCGCCGAAGTGCTGCGCGCTCAGACCGATCAGAGTGTGGGCGGTTCCGGGGTGATCGTGGCCAACCCGCTGCCGACCGACGAGCAACTGGACCCGCAACTGCACGACGCGACCCTGGCCGAGGGCCTGTCGCTGCTGGAACGCGACCACATCACCGGCAAGGCCGTCACGCCGTTCCTGCTGGCGCACTTCCACTCGGCGACCCACGGCCAGAGCCTCGCCGTGAACATCCGGATCATCCTCCGCAACGCCGCCCTCGCAGCCCAGATCGCGGTCGCCGCCGCCGGGCCGAGGTGACCGCTGGCGTCCTGGTCGTCGGCGACATCGTCACCGACGTCGTGGCGATCGTGACCGGCCCCATCGCGCATGCTTCCGACACCGCTGCCTCGATCGCGGTCACCGGTGGCGGTGCCGGCGCGAACACCGCCGCCTGGCTCGCCGCGGCCGGTGTCGACGTGACGCTGTGCGGGGTGGTCGGGGCGGACGACGAAGGTGCGGCCCGGCGCTCCGAACTCGAGGCGCAGGGCGTGCGCTGCGCGGTGCGCTCGGCCGCGGGTGCGCGTACCGGCAGCATCGTGGTGATCGCGGAGCGCACCGAGCGCACGATGCTCGCCGACCGCGGAGCCAATCTGTTGCTGGAACCCGCCGACGTGGATGCGGCCGTCGCTGCTGCCGGGTGCGTACACCTGCATCTTTCGGGTTATCCACTGCTGGATGCGCAGTCGCACGCGGCGGCGGCGCACGCGCTCGCGGAGGCCCGCCGCCGGGGTTGGACGACCAGCGTGGATGCGGCCTCCGCGGGTCCGCTGCGGCGGGCGCCGGGGTTTTTGGATTGGGTACGCGGATCCGACGTGCTGTTCGCGAACGCTGACGAGGCCGCCGTGCTGGTCGGAGCGTCGGGGTCACCGGCCGAACTAGCCGCCGCCCTGGCCCGGCAGGTCCGGGTCGCGGTCGTGAAGTTGGGTGCCGCAGGCGCGCTGGCCTGCGTCGATTCGTCGGTGATCGAGGTGCCTGCCGCCGCGGCCGAGGCGGTCGACGCGACCGGCGCCGGAGACGCGTTCGCGGCCGGATTCCTCGCGGCCTACCTGCGCCGGGACGATCTCGCGTCGGCGCTCGCGGCCGGCGCCGAACTCGGCGCGCGGGCGGTGTCGACGGTGGGTGCCCGGCCGTTGTCGTGACGTGCGCCGAGTGAAGGTTGCGCGCGGGTCGGCTGCCGAGTCGCTGTGAGTTGTCGAGAAAGCGCGAGGTTACGGGCGATTTGTCGCGCAGTTAGCCGACATGTCTTGGATCTTCGTCGCAGGCGGTCAGCGGCGGGATCGTGATGGCGACCCGTCGGGTTGTGGGCGTTAGTCGTTGGGCGTTAGTCGTTGGGATCGGCGTCAATGGTCTTCGGCTCGTCGCCCTCGGTGATGGCGCGCTGGTCCGGGACCGCGCTGTCCTGCAGGTGGTGGCCACTGCGGCGGTCCCTGGGCACCCGCCGGTCGTTGGCCAGGATGACCGCCAGCCACGGCACGAACAGCATGCCGGCCAGCAAGATCGGGAGCCAAATGTAGAGCAGCGGCGCGTGCGAATAGACCAGCACGGTCGCGAGAATCAGACAGACCGCCCGGAAGCTCATCATGATGACGTAGCGCACCTCGCGGTAGTGCAACTCCTCGGACCGGCTCGGCCGGGCATTGGTGATGCTCACCGGCTTGTTGCCGGCCGCTCGGCGGTTCCGAGGGTTGACTGTCACGCTTCCCATAGTTCCACGACCGGGCGCGAGTTCCGAGGGGGGTTACTTCCCGACTTTCGCCGCCGCCTTCATCTGCTTCTTATAGGTCCGGACGTCGGCCAGGCTCGCGGCGTCGGTGATGTCGGCGACCGACCTGCGGGAGCCGTCCACGCCATAGTCGCCGGCCGCGGCCCGCCATCCCTCCGGCTGCACGCCGAACTGCTTGCCGAGCAGCGCGGTGAAGATCTGGGCCTTCTGCTTGCCGAATCCGGGCAGCGTGCCGATCCGCTTGGTCAGCTCGCCGCCACTGGTCGCGCTGGTCCACAGAGCCGAAGCGTCACCGTCGAAGTCGTCGGCGATGATCCGGCACAGCTTCTGGGTCCGCTCCGCCATCGCGGCCGGGAACCGGTGGATCGCCGGCGGCTTGGTGAATATCGCGATCAGGTCATCCGGGTCGTGATCGGCGATCGCGCGGGCATCCAACCGGCTCACGCCGAGCCGCTGCGCCAGAAGATAGGGGCCGAAGAACGCCTTTTCCAGCGGAAATTGTTGATCTAGCAGCATTCCGGTCAGCAGCGCCAGCGGGTCGGTGGCGAGCAACTCGTCGGCTTCGGGGTTCTGCGCGAGCCAAAGCGTCATGATTCCAGACTGCCAGACCGGCGGCCGATCGGTGAAGGTGGCGCACCCGCCGAACCTGTGGATAACTCGTTCGGGCCTTTGATCCAGTGACGGACTTCGATAGCCTGGGTGCTTGGTTGGGCTTTCGGGCGGGAGGCTTGAGTGGTTCGCGGGGCTGGTGGCGCCGAGATCGGTGTCGATCTGAAGGCACTCGACGCGTTCGGCGCCGACATGGGTCACTACGCGACAAACGTCGTCGGGACCAACTGCGAGCGGATCGCGCTGGTCTTCGCCGACGGTGCCCAGTTCGGCGTGAACACCCCCAGCCCGGACGTGCACCAGGCCCGGGAAGCCTACGGGGCGTGTCTCGACGCCATCAATACGCAGCTGTTCGCGTTGGTTGACGCGGCGACAGCACTCGCGCTCGCGGCGCGTTCGATCGCTTCGGCGTACGCACACACTGACGCGGCCGTCACCGCTGCCGTTGAGGCGGCCGCCCAGAGTCTCACCCTGCCGACATTACGACTCGAGCGGGGCGAGCTGGCCCGGTGACAAGTCACTGGACCAGCCTTGACGTGCCGGCGATAGCGGCTGCCCTGGCCACCGACGAATCCGGTTCGTGGGCTCAGGCATCGGCATGGGAGCGCGCATTTTCGGTGCTCAACACACATGCGGCAAAGGTTCGGATCGCGCGCGACAAGCTGACCGAGTCATGGCCGCCGGAGAAGAGCCCCGCTGCCAACGCCTACATGATCCGGCTCGACAACCTGATCGCATCGTTGACCGACAGCGCCAATGCGGCGATCGCGAACCGCGATGCGCTCGTCGGTGTGCTGACCGCGTTGGCCTTGGCGCGGACTCGCGTGCAGGTGCTGCATGAGGCGTGGCAGGAATACAGCCGACGGGACAACTCGTGGCACTCGTTCACCGGCGATGGGGTTGTCGCGATCACGTCGCCGCCGGGATGGGCACAGGATCTCAACGCCAAGGCACACGCAGTGACCGCAGAGCTAGACCAAACCGTTTTCGAGTATTCCCAGCGCTTCATTCCGGTTCAAGCTGTCGGGCCGATATCAGACCACTACCAGCCAATCAATCTCACTGCCGGTTCACTGACTCACTGCGACGTCAAGTAATCCGGGCGGGCGACCTTCCAACCTCAGAAGTCGAACCCACCGTCGAGGTACCTGGATTCGTGTCGAGTGCTAGGGGCGGAATCCAGCCCGACTGTGGGCAAGGGGACAGACGGGTCACCGAGCGGAAGCACGCCAATCGAGGAGGGCCAGTCGCCGCTCGGCAACACGCTCCGCCCGCAACCCGCGCGGCGTCGGCATCGGTGACCTAGCAGCGGCGGGAATCGCTGCAGGACTTACGGTCCACCCTTTCGCGTAGTCTGCCGCGAGCGCCGAGAGCCGCCTTGGACCCGAATTCGGTTCGATCGAGCCGTTCCACCAACGCTGGGGACACGCGCACAGCGACTTCATCGAGGCAATGAGTCACTGCCATTCTTGCCGCCGACGGTGGCCTCAGAATCGACATAGCGAAGGCGGCGCAGTAGCGGCCGGAGGTTCGACATGGTCGAACCGCCCACTGGGGTCCTGGACTCATCGTGCCGTCGACGCAGAAGGCAGATTTCGATCCCGGGCCGTAGTCATTGGCCCCGAGCAGTGAGAGCTGTAACTGCAGTCGCTTGCTTGCTTGCAACAATCGCCTTTGGTCCATCAGGCGACTCGGTTCGCGACCGCCAGTGGATGCTTAGCGCGTTGCGTGTCAATGCTGCGAATGCGATCTCAACGGGCTCAAACGTTGACCGTAGCAGTTATTGACACCGGGGTCGACGAAAGCCATATCGATCTCCGTGGACAGAGTCACAGCGAGGTAGATCTGACCGGCACTGGACCGAAAGACGCATCCGGACACGGGACCCTAATGGCGGGCGTGGTTGCCGGCGTTGGTCACGGACCATCGCATGCCAGGGCGTGCTCGGGATCGCGCCAAACGTCACCGTCCTTTCAATCAAGACGCGACAGTGACGTGCGTTCGGCACGCCCACGTTGGTCGAGGCAATCGAAACTGCGATAGCCCATCACGTCGCGGTGATTTGTTTGGCCCTGGGGGGACCGGATCAAGTAATCGACTCGCGAAGGCAGTCTCAGACGCGATCGAGCCGACATCGTGGTCGTTGCGGCAACCGGCAACCGACCTGAGGCGGAACTACTGTCGGCGTATCCGGCGGCGTATCCAGGAGTCATCGCTGCAGCCGGAACCGACGAACACGGAAATCATGCGGCGGTGAGTGTCGCGGGACCTCAAGTTGTCTTGTCGGCCCCAGCGACCAACATCGTTTCGACGCTGAACAACGGCGGCTACGGAATCGGCACCGGCACCAGCAACTCCGCAGCGATCATTGCGGGGGCGGCGGCTCTCGTACGGTCGAGGTTTCCGCACCTCTCCGCCGCCGAAGTAGTCCATCGCCTGGAGGCGACCGCCACCGACAAGGGACCGCCGGGGCGGGATGACGAATACGGCTACGGCATCGTGAACCTGGTCGGCGCGCTCACGGCCAACGTCCCACCGCTGTCGCCCAGCGCCGATCTCACTCCCAGCCCGAGCCCGTCGTCCGCCGGCGCGAGCGCCGGCCACCACCACACGACGTGCCCACTGATCTTCGTCGCAATCGGCATACTCGTGATCGGAGGCCTTCTCCTCACGCTGCGACTTAAGAAGTAGCCCCGCGAGTTATTGGGGACCTTTCCGAGCCGTACAGACTCGAAATAGTCCCCAATCCCGAAATGGTCGCCCAATGCGGCGGCAAAGAGCGGCAGCACAGAGCGGCGCCAGAACGGGACGGGGCAAAATGCACAGGTGACCCACGAAGCCCTGCTCCCGCCCGACCGCCTGGCCGCCCTGAGGGAGGCCTTGACCCGCGCCGACTTCACCAGCGCCGGCATTGCCGCCCGGCTCGGCCCGGACGCCACGGCCGCCACCAGGCGCAACGACTTCCGCGCCGCGCTCCGCAAGACCGGCAGCGGCGACCCGCTCGACACCCTGATCCGGCTCTTCATCGCGGGTCAGACCGAGCCCCGCGAAGCGGTAGAGCAGGCGCTGAACGTCACCGACGCGACCGCGATGGGCCTGATCAAGCAGTCCGGCATCAACCAGTCCGGCACCAAACAGCCCGGCACCAACCAGCCCGGCACCAAGCAGCCCGGGATCAAGCAGTCCGGGATCGAGCAGTCCGGCGACGGCTACACCGCGGGCCTGGACCTGGAGCCTTACGGCGACGACGCCTGGATCGTCGCCGATCTGCCCGCCGAACAGCAGCCTGGACCGCTGCCGATGGATCACGTTCTGGGGGTCGGCGCGGCCAGCGACACTCTCGCCAACGCGATCATCCGCGATCCCGTCGGCCGAGCCCTGGATGTCGGGACCGGGTGCGGCGTCCAGGCCGTACGCCTCAGCCGGCACGCCACCCACGTCACCGCGACCGACCTGAGTGAACGCGCACTCCGATTCGCCGCCACCACGGCCGGCCTCAGCAACCTGAGCTGGGACCTCCGACAGGGCGACATGACGAAACCGGTGGAAGGCGAAAAGTTCGACCTGATCGTCAGCAACCCGCCGTTCGTGGCCGGTCCGGGGGTCGCGACGCACACCTATCGCGACTCGGGCCGGCCCGGCGACGCCATCTGCGCGGAACTCGCCGACGCCAGCCGGGGTCTCCTCACCGACGGCGGCACCATCCAGTTCCTGGCCAACTGGCTGCACATCGCCGGCGAGGACTGGGCCGACCGGGTCGCCGGCTGGTTCGCCGGATCCGGAATGGATTTGTGGGTGGTGCAACGCGAAGTGTCCGATCCGATGTCCTACGTGGACATGTGGCTGACCGACGCCGCCGAGGACGCCGATCCGCAGCGCGCGGCTGCCTGGCTGGACTGGTTCGACGCACACAAGGTGGAAGCGATCGGGTTCGGCCTGGTGACGGCCAAGAACAACCATCAAACCCACCCAGCGGTACGCGTCGAGACGCTCCGCCAACCGGTCGCCCACCCGTTTGGCCCGGAGGTGGCAAAGTGGTTCGACCGACAGGATTGGCTCCGTGACAAGACGCTGGACCAGCTTCTCGACACCAGATACAGAGCCGCCACCGGTCTGCGGCTGCAGCAGGACGCCGGCTGGACCGCGGACGGCTGGGAGGTCGAGGCCCAGAATCTCGTACAGACGTCCGGGCTGGGCTGGACCGAAGACGTGGACCCGGTGACCCTGGCCCTGGTCAGCGGTGCCGACGGCGCCGTGAACCTGCGGGATCAGCTGATCGTGCTGGAAGCGGCCTATGACGTCGCACCCGGCACCTTGGCGGCCAGCGCCGGACTGATCGTGTCGCACCTCGTCGAGCGGGCCTTCCTGATCCCGGTGGAGATGGCGGACCAACGATGAGAGCGGTCGTCCAGACAGTGAGCCGAGCCAGCGTGACCGTCGATGGTGAAGTGATCGGTGAGATCAAGGACGGGCTGCTCGCGCTCGTCGGCGTGACCCACGAAGACACCGTGGAAAAGGCCAGGACACTAGCCCGCAAGATCCACGAGTTGCGGATCATGGACGACGAGCGCTCGGCGTCCGATACCGATGCGCCGATCCTGGTTGTGAGCCAGTTCACACTCTATGGCGACGCGCGCAAGGGCCGGCGCCCGAGTTGGATCAACGCTGCACCCGCAGAGGTGGCAGAAGGCCTGGTCAGCGCGGTAGTGGACGAACTTCGAGCACGCGGCGCCACGGTCGCCACCGGCAAATTCCAGGCACACATGCTCGTCGAGAGCGTGAACGTCGGGCCTCGTACCATCATTTTTGATCTTTGATCGCGTGCTGACTCAAAACCTCACGGCCACTTAACGCGCTCCTCGCGATTCTGGTCTTCACGAAGCCAAGTGAAGTCAACGCGGGGAGGCGATTGACAGTGGCAACGCCACTCTCAGGAGCGACGAAGGCAGCACCGGCCGATCTGATCGATGAGCAGCCGGATCTGGACGGCGAGATTGCCGTCGGCACGGACATCGTGCGGGCCTACCTGAACGGGATCGGCCGCACCAAGCTGCTCACGGCGGAGCAGGAAGTCATGCTCGCCAAGCGGATCGAGGCTGGGCTCTACGCCGACGAGGTGCTCTCGCAGGACCCGGGGCACACCGACGCCGACCTGCTGAAGATCATCATCACCCAGGGGCACGGGGCGAAGAACCACTTGCTGGAGGCCAACCTCCGCCTGGTCGTCTCACTCGCCAAGCGCTACACCGGACGCGGCATGGCCTTCCTCGACCTCATCCAAGAAGGCAACCTCGGCCTCATCCGCGCCGTCGAAAAATTCGACTACACCAAGGGCTACAAATTCTCCACCTACGCCACCTGGTGGATCCGCCAAGCCATCACCCGAGCCATGGCCGACCAAGCCCGCACCATCCGCATCCCGGTGCACATGGTCGAAGTCATCAACCGGATGGTGCGAGTGCGCCGGGACCTCAGCACCTCGCTGGGGCGGGAGCCGAACACCGCGGAGATCGCCGACGCCATGGGTGTCGACGTGGTGACCGTGATCGAGCTGATGGGCTACGACCGGGAGCCGGTCAGCCTGGACCAGACCGTCGGACCTGACGGCGAGAGCGTGCTCGGTGATTTCGTCGCCCACGACGCGCGTGAGCTCGTCGACTCGGTCGCCGACGGCCAGCTCCGGCACGAGGTCGAGATCGTGCTGGCCACGCTGTCCCGCCGCGAGCAGGAGGTGATCCGGCTGCGGTTCGGCCTGGACGACGGCCGCACCCGCACGCTGGAGGAGGTCGGCCACGAGTTCGGCCTGTCCCGCGAGCGGATCCGCCAGATCGAGAAGGGCACGCTGCTCAAGCTGCGTACGCCGGATCGGGCCAAGCGCCTCGAGGCGTTCGCGAGCTGACCGTCCGCGTGGCGAACCGCGTGGACCTTGCGATGTTGTGTTGGCCATAGCCACGCCAACGTCGCAAGATCCAGAATTAAAGATCAGTCATCGTCAACGGCGGCCGCCGGCGCGGCCGCCGTTGTCGTGCCAGCTCCCGCCACGACTCCGGGGTCGGCAGCGCCGGATCCAGCGGTTCGCCGGTGACGATCGCCAGCAGATGGGTCCACGCTCGCGGCACCGCCTCGACCAGCGCATACCCGCCACCGCCGGAGACCACCCAGCGTCCGTCACACAGCTCCTCGGCGAGATCGCGCATCTTGAGATAGCTGGCGCGCTGCCCGTCCACGGTCAGACGGAGGTCGGCGAGCGGATCGAGCAGATGCGCGTCGGCGCCGCACTGCGAGAACAGCACCTGCGGCCGGAACTCCCGCAACGCGCCCGGCACGATCGCGTCGAATGCCTGGTGCCAGCCGTCATCGCCGGTGCCGGCCGGCAGCGGGATGTTGATCGCGCTGTGCGGTGCGTGCGGGCCGCCGATCTCGTCGGCGAAGCCGGTGCCCGGAAACAGCGTGCGCGGCGACTCGTGCAGGCTGATGGTGAGCACCCGCGGATCGTCGTAGAACACGGCCTGCACCCCGTCGCCGTGGTGCACGTCGACATCGACGTAGGCGACCCGGTCGGCCCCCATCTCCAGCATCCGGGCGATCGCGATCGCCGGGTCGTTGTAGACGCAGAAGCCGCTGGCCCGGCTGGGCATCGCGTGGTGCAGGCCGCCAGCGATGTTCACCGCGCGCCGGACTCGGCCGCTCCACACCGCTTCGGCCGCCGCGGTGGTCGCGCCCGCGATCAGGGCGCTCGCCTCATGCATGCCCGCGAACATCGGATTGTCCGTGGTGCCAAGACCGAAACCCCATTGGTGGTACGGATCAACCGACGCCCCCTTGACCGCTTCCAGATACGGCGGCGTGTGTACGGTCAGCAGCCGGCCGTCATCGGCCGCGCGCGGCGGCTCCATCGTCACGCCGGGACGGTCCAGGATGCCGAAATCCCGCGCCAGGGCCATGGTCAGCTCGACTCGCACCGGATCCAGCGGGTGCTCACCCATGTCGTAACCGAGCAGCGCCGGATCCCACATCACCAACGACTCCACGGCTAATCTCCGGTCGCGATCGGACGGTCCGGGTCGGTGATCCAGTGACTCCACGATCCGACGTAGAGTTCCGGATTCTCGACACCGGCCTCGGCCAGTGCCAGCACGGTATGCGCCGCGGTGACGCCGGAGCCGCAGTAGGCGCCGATCCGCGTACCGCTGGAGATGCCGAATCGCGAGCGCAACTCGTCGGCGGACCGCAACCGACCGTCGGCCTGCACGAGGTCGGCGTAGGGCAGGTTGACCGCGCCCGGGATGCGCCCGGCGACCGGGTCGATCGGTTCGGTCTCGCCGCGAAACCGGGGCCCGGTGCGGGCGTCGATCAATGTGCCTGACGCGCGCCACCTCGGCCGCCCCGCCGGCATCCAGCACCGGCATCTGGCCGGGCCGCACCTCGAAGTCACCCGGCTCCGGTGTCCCGACGTCAGTCGTCACCGGCAGACCGGCCGCCGTCCACGCCGGAAAGCCGCCGTCCAGCACCCGAGCGTCCGGGTGGCCGGCCCAGCGCAGTGTCCACCAGAGACGGGCCGCGGCCATGCCATCGCCGTAGTCGTAGGCGACCACCGGACGGCCTGCGCGCACGCCGGCCCGGCGTAGCGCGTCCTGCAACACCTGGATATCGGGCAGCGGGTGCCGTCCGCCGGCTCCAGGCGGTCCGCAGAGCTCGGCGTCGAGGTCGATGAAGGCGGCACCCGGGATGTGACCGGCGACATAGTCGTCTCGCGACGGTGGACCGCCGAGGCGCCATCGCACATCGAGAACCGTGATCGGACCGGTTAGAGCGTCGGCCAGATCGGCCGCGGTCATCAGAAAGCCCACGCGGACAGTCTTACCCGTCGGGTTCGCCGGTTGTCACGTGCTGGCGGCGAGCCGCACCCCGCGTCTCGACCCCACTTCTGACGCGCCGGGAATCCGCGACCGGACGCCCGAATTGTTGCCCGATGTCCCGGCAAGTGACTGGTTTCGATGCAAACCGCCGGGCAGGACGGCGGGATCGGCCGGCTCGCCGCACCGGCACAAGATCAAGGTTTGGGGTCGGACCCGCGCTCGGATAGGGTTAAGGGCCCAGCACTGCGCGCTGGGAGCGCCCGCGACGCGGCCGGGGGCCCGGACGGAATGGGACTGCGTTGACCACCCACCAGCACGATCTCATCGACACCACCGAGATGTATTTGCGAACCATCCTCGAGCTCGAAGAGGAAGGCATCACGCCGCTGCGCGCACGGATTGCCGAGCGGCTGCACCAGAGCGGGCCGACGGTCAGCCAGACCGTCAACCGGATGGAGCGCGACGGCCTCGTCACCGTCGAGGGCGACCGGCATCTGCAGTTCACCGATCTGGGCCGAGCCACCGCCGTGGCCGTGATGCGCAAGCACCGCCTCGCCGAGTTGCTCCTGGTCAACGTGATCGGCCTGCCCTACGAAGAGGCCCACGAGGAAGCCTGCCGCTGGGAACACGTCATGAGCGAGGGCGTCGAGCAGCGCGTCTACGAACTTCTGGGCCGGCCGACCCGGTCGCCCTACGGCAATCCGATTCCGGGTCTGGACGAGTTCGCCGGCGCCAAGGCCGAGGACGCGGCCGGCGACAGCGAGCGCAACCTCGCTTTCCCCGGCCTCACCGGACAGGTCATCGTGCGCCGGATCTCGGAGAGTGTGCAGACCGACATCGAGGTGCTGCGCCAGCTGCACGCCGCGGGCGTGGACCCGGGCGCGACCGTCGACGTGGCACAGGACCGGGACGCGGTCATCATCGATCGTTCCGGTGAAAAGGTGCGGTTGCCTCGCGAGCTGGCGTCCCGGGTGTTCGTCGCGCGGGTCTGACCCCGTCACGGCCGGCCGTAGAGCCTGTTCCTAAACCTCATGGCCGATCACGGCCGAAGGCTTAGGAACAGCTCTTAGACGGTCGTGCCGTCGATCTTCTTGGCCAGCTCGATCATTGCCGTGACCATCTTGTCGTCCACGGTCTGCCCGGCAGCGTACGCATAGGTCATGACAATCAATCGATCGTTGCCGGACAGCCATCCGACCTCGATGGTGGAGCCGTTGCCGTCGCCCGGCGGGTGCTCGATCTCGTAGCCGATCTTGCCGAGCCCGGCCACCGCCGACGACTTCGCGGGCTTGACGTCGGTGGTGAAATCCGACGGGGTCAGATCCGTGGCCGTGATCGACAGAGTGAGATCCGGAAGGCCGGCACTTGCGCCCTGGACCACGCAAGTGAACGAATCGGACTTGTCCGCTGAGGCGGCGACGTCGAAGTGCGTGCCCAATGTGGTGTTGATGGTGTCGTAATCCAGCAGCAGGCAGGCGCCGCCGGCCAGAGACGCCGGCTTGGGTTCGGCGGACGCCGGCGTCTTGGGCTTCTTCTTGGCGCCGGATGAGGTCGATGAGCTGGCCGGCAGGTTGCAGCCGCCCAGCGCCACTGCCACGGCACCGGCTAGAAGCAGCATGGCGAATCGCCGCACCATGCCCGTGGCCATGCCGCGCTCCCTTCGTCCGGCCGGAAATCCCCGCCAGGCTACTCGACATAGGGGCAGTGCCGGCAGCCCCGCTCGCAGCAGAATCCGCGGTCGGCCAGGAATGCGGCGGTGAGCACGAAGAGCCCGGTTTCGGGATCGAGATAGCCCGGGTCGCCACGTTCGAGAGCCGCACCATGAGCAGCCAAAATGTCGTCGCGGCGTGGGTGATCAGCGGGCAGCCGGCTGAGATGCGGTTGCAAGTGTCCGGGCCGGACTGGCGATCCGGGTCGTGACGGAACGGCATTCACTGAGCCATCATTGCGTCATGCAACGCCTGCTGCCATTCCTCGTCCTCGCCGACATCGCGCTCATCGTGGTGGCGCTGTTCGACTGCATGACCTCGGACGAGGACGTCATCCGCGGACTGCCGCGAACCGGCTGGGTAGTGCTGATCCTGCTGCTCTCCCCGATCGGCCCGATCATGTGGTTCGTCAGCCGCCGCGCCGAGGAGAAGGCCGCCGCGCTGGGGCTTCCAGACCTGCCGGAGATCGAGAGCGAGCCGGCCCCAGCGGTGCACCAGCTGCCGCCGGACGACGACCCGGATTTCTTGCGCGATATCGCGGCCCGCGCTCGCGAGGCGGCGCGTGCCCACCAGGCCGAGGCGGAGAAGCGCCGGGCCGACGAGGAACGGATGCGCGAGCGCCCGCAGCAGGACGACGAATAGCCCAGCCGACGTGCGGCGGCCGGCCGCCGCGGTCGCTGCGCGAACGCGTCAGGACTCCCCGCCACCGCGGTCGATCAGCAGGTCGTGGCGTGGCGTGCGGTGAAAGTTACGTTCGGTCGCGCTTGAGGACTTCGTAAGCTTTCCAAACGCTGGTTGCGGCGAACTCTCAGGTGATCTTGGGTTTACCGGCCGGACCCGCAGGCTAAGTTAGCTACATGCATGGTCTTGCAGGTCAGCGGGTTCTGGTCACAGGTGGCAGCGGTTTCATCGGACGATCGGTGCTTGCAGGCTTACACGGGGCTGGTGCACAGGTGCGCATCGTGGACAAAGTGCCACCGAAGGGCATCCCGGACGACGTCGAGGTGGTCCTCGGTGATCTGCTCGACCCGGAGATCCGCGACGCCGCGGTGACCAGCGACCTGGCCGGGATCGTGCATCTGGCCGCGTTCACCTCGGTGCTGAAGGCGATGGGCGACCCGGCCGGCGTACAAGCGGTCAACGTCGAAGCCACCGCCGGACTGCTCGAACTCGCCCGGGTCCGCGGCGTGCCGCGGTTCGTGATGTCGTCGACCAACGCGGTCACCGGCGACATCGGCACCGGCACCATCCACGAGGGCGTCGCGCTGCGCCCGCTGACTCCCTACGGCGCTACCAAGGCCGCGGCCGAGATGCTGCTGGCCGGCTACGCCGGGGCTTACGGCATGACCACCTGTGCGCTGCGACTGACCAATGTGTACGGCCCGGGAATGTCCCACAAGGACAGCTTCGTGCCTCGGATGATGCGAGCCGCGCTCACCGCCGGCACGATCCAGGTGTACGGCGACGGCCGGCAGCGCCGCGACCTGGTGCACGTCGATGACGTGGTGGCCGGCGTGCTGCTCGCATGGCAGACCGCGGCCACCGGACCGCTGATCATCGGCTCCGGCCGGTCCATCACGGTGCTCGACATGGTCGAGGCGGTGCAGAAGGTCACCGGCCGGCCGCTCGCACGTGAGCACGTGCCGGCCAAGAACGGCGAGATGCCGGCGGTGATCGTGAGCATCGACAAGGCGCGGGCGCTCGGCTACATGCCGGCCGTCGACCTGGAGGCGGGCCTACGGACAGTGTGGGACGACGTGCAGACGTGGGCGTGATCAAGCGGGCCGCGCTCGCGCTGCGCCGCAACTGGCTGATGGCCCTGATCTTCGCGGCCGGCCTTGGCCTGCGGGTGCTGACCGTGGTCGCCTATCGGCCGGCGATCATCTACGTCGACTCGATCTACATCTACCTGAATCATCTGCCGGGCAGCACGCTGCCGTTCGGGTCCACTGCCGCACCCGACCCGCTCGGCTACAACATGTTCCTGCTGCAACCGGCCCTTGCGTTCGGCAACCTGCTCACCGTCACGGTGATCCAGCATCTGCTGGGGCTGGCGATGGCCGTCGCGATCTACGTGATCCTGAGACGCTATGGC
Organism: uncultured Actinomycetota bacterium; assembly: GCA_963836775.1. GTDB lineage: Bacteria > Actinomycetota > Actinomycetes > Mycobacteriales > Micromonosporaceae > DASQPR01. The sequence continues at coordinate 343,139 of CAWIKR010000002.1, forward strand.
GTGTGGCGATGGGCCGCGGCGCTGGCCACCGCGCCGGTCCTGCTCGATGCGTATCAGCTCCAGATCGAGCACAACATCATGTCCGACACGCTCTTCGAGGCCCTGCTGACCCTGGCGGTCGGCGCCCTGGCCTGGAATCGCCGCCCGGGCAACGGCGCGATCCTGGTGTCCGGCCTGGCGTTGGGCGCGGCCTGCACGGTGCGTCTGGTGGGCGTACCGCTGATCTTGGTGTTTGCGGTCTATGTCCTCGCCACCCGGCGTGGGCTGGCGCGCCGCGCGACCGCGACCGGCCTGCTGATCGCGTCGCTGGTGATCCCGGTGGCCGGCTACCAGCTCTACGCGACGACCGGGGAACGCACCGACTTCGGCGCTGCCAACCTGCGGTCGAACACGCTCTATGCCCGAGTGGCGAGCTATGTCGACTGCGGCACCCTGACTCTGCCGTCCTATGAACGGCAGCTCTGCCCGGCTGAGCCGGTCGACCAGCGCCGCAGCCCGGACTATTACGGTCACGATCCCAGCTCGCCGCTCTTCCACGTGGTCGTGCCCAGCGGCATGTCGCTCAACCAGCTGGTCACCGACTTCTCCGTGCGGGCCGTTCGCGCGCAGCCGTTCGGTCTGGTCACGGCCGTCGCCAAGGACGCGGCCAACGTGTTCCGGTGGAACCACGACAATTACGCCAACCCGGACGCCCGGGCCGAACGCTGGTGGTTCCAGTCCAACTACCCGGTCTATCCGGACGCGGTCACCTATCCGGTGGTCGAGCAGGTGGTCAAGGAGTATGGCGGCGGCCCACCGCACGTCTCGCTCCTGCCCGCCAACATCCTGAAGCAGTACCAGCTGAACTGGGGCTTCACCCCGGGCCCGGCGGTGGCGCTGATGCTGGTGCTGGCGATCGGAGGCCTGGCCGGCCTGTTCCGATCCCGCCGTTCGGGGCTGCGCGGCGTGACCGCGCTCTACTTCTTCGCCGGCGCCGGGGTGCTGCTCACCGCCGACTCGTTCGAGTTCTCCTGGCGCTACCAGCTGCCGGGCCTGGTGCTGCTCCCGGTGGCCGGAGCGCTCGGGCTGCGGGCGATGCTACGGCCGGCCGATCCCCCACCGTCGTTCCCCACCGGGGCCGACAACCGGGCGCTCGCCGAGCTGCCGGCCACTGACCTGCCGCCGGTGGCGGTGCTGATCGCCGCCTACAACGAGGCCGGCGGCATCGCTGCGGTGCTGGACGCGATTCCGAAGACGGTCAGCGGCCTGGCGACCGCGACCATCGTGGTGGTCGACGGCGGCAGCGACGACACGGCGGCGATCGCGCGGTCGCACGGTGCCCTCGTCGCCCAGACCGTCAACCGAGGTCAGGGCGCGGCACTGCGGCTCGGCTACCACCTGGCCCGGCGCGGCGGAGCCGACTACATCGTGACCACCGACGGCGACGGTCAGTACGACATCGACGATCTGCCGCGGATGCTGGCGCCGCTGCAGGACGGCAGCGCCGACTTCGTCACCGGCTCCCGGCGTCTCGGTCGCAACGAGTCCGCCGACCAGGTGCGCCGAGCCGGCACGGTGGTGTTCGCCGCCCTGGTCTCGCTGCTGACTCGGCACCGCGTGACGGACACCAGTTTCGGCATGCGGGCGATGCGGGCCGACGTGACCGCCGATGTGACGCTGGACCAGCCTCAATATCAGTCGTCCGAGCTGCTCATCTCGCTGCTGATGCGCGGATATCGAGTGGTCGAGGTGCCGGCCACCATGCGGATCCGCGGGGCCGGGACGAGCAAGAAGGGCAACAACCTGGTCTACGGCTTCCGCTACGCGCGCGTGGTGGTCTCGACTTGGCTGCGGGAACGGCGCTCGTTGTCGGGCGACGGCCGGGCGGCGGTGAACACGAACCGGTCCAGCACCATGAACTTGGCCACGAACATGACCGCGAACGCGCCGAAGTAGCTGCCCTCGACAAGAAGCGTACGAGGGGTGTCATGCAGGTGATGCGCACGTGCATAGTGATCGGCGATTGTGGTCGTGCCCAGCGCTATCAGGGCCGTGGTGATCGCCACGGCGCTGTATTTGAGGGCGTCGCCGGCGAACCTCCGAGGCCTCTCCGTCTCAGGTGAGAGCGTGGATCGCCAGGCCCAGAAGCGGTAGAGCACGAAATTGACCACCGCTCCGGCGAGGAACGCGGCGACGCTGGCGACTTGCGGCCCGGTCCCCATGGCGTGATAGACCAGAGCCAGGGTGATTGCACTTGTCCCACTCGCGGCTGCCGATCCGATGCCATATCGCACGAAGCGTCCGATCCGTGGGTGCTCCAAGCACCGGCGGATCCATTGGGACGGGGAAACGGTACGGATGTTGCGGATACACAGACGATACGGATACCAGCTCGACACAGCTAGTCGCCGGGCCATTCTGGGGTTACTCCCAGGCTGTTCCGAGAGTGCATGTGCTGATCCCTGGGTAGAAGTAGGAATACGAGCACGGGGGCATCTCATGAGGGAGCGGCGAGCATGCGAATTCTGGTCCTGGGCGGCGACGGCTATCTAGGCTGGCCGACAGCCCTACATCTGTCCGATAGCGGACATGATGTCGGAATTGTCGACAACCTGGTGCGTCGTCAGTACGACGAGGAGTTGGGCGTACAGAGCCTGGTGCCGATCTTCCCGCTGGACGAACGCGTCGCGGCGTGGCAGGAGCGGTCCGGCAAGTCCATCGACACCTTCGTCGGTGACCTGGTCGACGCCGACTTCACCTACCGCGTGGTCCGCGAATTCCGACCGGACGCCATCGTGCACTTCGCCGAGCAGCGGGCGGCGCCGTACTCCATGATCGACCGGGCCCATGCGGTCTACACGCAGCAGAACAACGTGATCGGCAACCTGAACCTGCTCTACGCCATCGCCGAGATCAACCCGGACATTCACCTGGTCAAGCTCGGGACCATGGGTGAATACGGCACCCCGAACATCGACATCGAGGAAGGGTGGCTGGAGATCACCCACAACGGCCGGACCGATCGGATGCTCTACCCGAAGCGGCCCGGTTCCTTCTATCACCTCTCCAAGGTCCACGACAGCCACAACATCGAGTTCGCCTGCCGGATCTGGAACCTGCGCGCCACCGACCTGAACCAGGGTGTCGTCTACGGCCAGCAGACGCCCCAGACGGCCGGCGACGAGCGGCTGGCCACCCGATTCGACTACGACGCCGTCTTCGGCACGGTGCTGAACCGCTTCGTGATCCTGGCTGCGCTGGGCGCGCCGCTGACCGTCTACGGCGACGGCGGCCAGACCCGCGGCATGATCGACATCCGGGACACCGTCGAGTGCATCCGGCTCGCCTGCGAGAACCCGGCGGCGCCCGGTGAGTTCCGGGTGTTCAACCAGATCACCGAGTGGTTCTCGGTGGCCGAGATCGCCAAGCTCGTCGCCGACCTGCACCCGAACTCGGTGACGATCGAAAATCTGCCGAACCCGCGGGTCGAGGCGGAGAGCCACTACTACAACGTCAAGCACACCGGACTCACCTCGCTCGGACTCGAGCCGCACCTGCTGTCCGACACCTTGCTGACGTCGCTCTACGACATCGCCGACACGTACAAGCACCGGGCCGACATCGAGGCCATGCAACCGAAGGTCACCTGGCGCGGAGCACGGCGTACCGCCTGAGTCTCGAGCGACGGAGCCGCTGTCCCTCCCGGACAGCGGCTCCGTTCGCACCCGCTCATGATCGTGAAGGGTTCGCCACGCCATGACGTAGTAGGCCCTTCACGATCAAGCTCTGCGGTGGGTGAGGCCGCCGCGAGTCGCTACTTGATCAGACGTGACGCCTGGTTGACCGCCGAGTGCAGCGTTGCCATGAACGCATGCGCGGAACGCGAAACGGGCCGCGGTTTTCACCGCGGCCCGTTTGCATCGTGCGGTGTATGTCAGCTGCAACCGCTGGTCGAGCCGCAGCCCTCGCAGACGTAGCAGCTTCCGGCCGGCCGCATCTTGGTGCCACAGGTGAAGCAGAGCGGGGCGTCGGCGCCCTTGCCCTGAACCAGCTCCAACAGCTCCATCGATGACCCGGCCCGGGTCGGCTTCGCCACCTCGAGCGGCGCCGGCTCCTCGTCGACGACCGACTCCACCTGGGCCTCGATCGGTGCCGAGGACGCCATCGCGGTCAGGTCGAGGTGGTCGTCGATCGGGGCGGCCATGCCGGACGCTGCGGCAGCTTCGGCCCGCAGTTGAGCGGCCCGCTCGGCGGCGGTGAAGATGCCCAGCTCGGCTCGGCGGTCGTAGGGCAGGAAGTCCAGCGCCAGGCGACGGAAGATGTAGTCCATCACCGAGGCCGCCATCCGCACGTCCGGGTCGTCGGTCATGCCGGCCGGCTCGAACCGCATGTTGGTGAACTTCGAGACGAAGGTCTCCAGGGGCACGCCGTATTGAAGACCGATCGAGATCGCCACCGAGAACGCGTCCATCACACCGGCCAGGGTCGAACCCTGCTTGGACATCTTGAGGAAGACCTCGCCGAGGCCGTCGTCCGGGTAGGACGACGCGGTGAGGTAGCCCTCGGCGCCGCCGACCGAGAATGAGACCGTCTCGGAGGCGCGCTTCTTCGGCAGGCGCTTGCGCACCGGACGGTATTCGACGACCTTCTCCACCTTCGCCGCCGCGGTCTCGGCGACCGGGGCCGCCTCCGCCTTCGGCTTGGCGTTGGACAGCGGCTGGCCGACCTTGCAGTTGTCCCGGTAGATCGCGAGCGCCTTGATCCCCATCTTCCAGGCCTCGAAGTAGATCTCTTCGACCTCCTCGACGGTCGCCGACTCCGGCATGTTGACCGTCTTGGAGATCGCACCCGAGATGAACGGCTGCACCGCGGCCATCATCCGGACGTGACCCATCGGCGCGATCGAGCGCTCGCCCATCGCGCAGTCGAAGACCGGGTAGTGCTCCGGCCGCAGGCCCGGCGCGTCCACCACGTGGCCGTGCTCGCCGATGAACTCGACGATCGCCTCGATCTGCTCTTCCTGGTAGCCCAGGCTGCGCAGGGCGCGCGGCACGGTCTGGTTGACGATCTGCATCGAGCCGCCGCCGACCAGCTTCTTGAACTTGACCAGCGCCAGGTCCGGCTCGACACCGGTCGTGTCGCAGTCCATCATCAGGCCGATCGTGCCGGTCGGCGCCAGGACGCTGGCCTGCGAGTTGCGCCAGCCGTTCTTCTCACCGATCTTGTTGCCCTGGTCCCACTGCTTGTTGGCCTCGCTGTAGATGGTCGTGGCCACCGCGCCGTGCACGTCGATCGCCTTGCTGGCGGCGGCGTGCTTGCGCATCACGTTCTTGTGGGCCTCGGCGTTGCGGGCGTAGCCGTCGTAGGGACCGACCACCCCGGCCACCTCGGCCGAACGGCGGTAAGCCGTGGCGTTCATCAGCGACGTGATCGCCGCTGCCACACTTCGGCCTTCGTCCGAGTCATAGGGCAGACCGGTGGCCATCAGCAGAGCGCCGAGGTTTGCATATCCGATGCCGAGCTGGCGGTAGGCCCGAGTCGTCTCGCCGATCTTCTCGGTCGGGAAGTCGGCGAAGCAGATCGAGATGTCCATCGCCGTGATGATGAACTCGACCGACTTGACGAACTTCGCCACCTCGAAGCTGCCGTCCGGGCGCAGGAACTTCATCAGGTTCAGCGAGGCCAGGTTGCAGGACGAGTTGTCCAGGTGCAGGTATTCGCTGCACGGGTTGGACGCGGTGATGCGGCCGGTCTCCGGGCAGGTGTGCCAGGAGTTGATGGTGTCGTCGTACTGCAGGCCGGGATCCGCGCATTCCCAAGCAGCTTGGGCGATCTTGCGGAACAGGTCCTTCGCGTTGACCGTCTCGATCACCGAGCCGTCCATCCGGCCCCGCAGGTCGAAGGTGCCGCCGGTCTCGACTGCCGTCATGAATTCGTCGGAGACCCGGACCGAGTTGTTGGCGTTCTGATATTGCACCGAGACGATGTCTGAGCCGCCCAGGTCCATGTCGAAGCCGGCGTCCCGGAGAGCCCGAATCTTGTCTTCCTCGCGGGCTTTGGTGACCACGAACTCTTCGATGTCCGGGTGATCGACGTCGAGGATGACCATCTTCGCGGCGCGCCGGGTGGCGCCTCCGCTCTTGATGGTGCCGGCGCTGGCGTCGGCGCCACGCATGAACGAGACCGGGCCGGAAGCGGTGCCGCCGGAGGAGAGCAGCTCCTTGGAGGACCGGATGCGCGAGAGGTTCACACCGGAGCCGGAGCCGCCCTTGAAGATCAGGCCCTCTTCCTTATACCAATCCAGGATCGAGTCCATCGAGTCGTCGACGGAGAGGATGAAGCACGCCGAGACCTGCTGCGGCGACGAGGTGCCGACGTTGAACCAGACCGGCGAGTTGAAGCTGAACACCTGGTGCAGCAGCATCCAGGTGAGCTCGTCGGCGAACACGTCGGCATCCGCCGAGGTGGCGAAGTAGCCGTTGTCCTCGCCGGCCTTGCGGTAGGTGCCGACCACCCGGTCGATCAGCTGCTTAAGGCTCCACTCCCGCTGCGGTGTGCCGACCGCGCCGCGGAAATACTTCGTCGTCACGATGTTCGCCGCGTTGATGCTCCAGGTCTCCGGGAACTCCACGCCGCGCTGCTCAAAGTTGATCGAGCCGTCGCGCCAGTTGGTCATCACGACGTCACGGCGCTCCCAGGTCACGTCGTCATATGGGTGCACCCCCTCGGTCGTCCAGACCCGCTCGATCTTCACGCCCGCTGGCCCGGACTTTCGCCCCTTGCCGGCCCTGCGTGCAACCGCCTCCGTCATCCCCGGTCCCCTCTGCTCCGCGCGGCCGGGTGCCGCGCCATCGTGTCGTCGAAGTTCTAAAGATCAAAAACTGGTGGATCAAACCTTTCGGCGGTACGGGTGCCTAGGCGCCCGGCTGCGCCCCCGCCCCGACGTAATCCGGCCGCACCCCGTCGGCCAACCTGTCGGCTGGCGTCGCCTCGCCCGTGACGTCCTCGTCGCCCTCGCCGTCGGCGGTGGCTCGTAATGCCGCGATTTCCCGCTCAAAGTCGCTCAACGAGTCAAAGGAGCGGTAGACGCTCGCGAATCGCAGATAGGCCACTTCGTCCAATTCGCGAAGCGGTCCCAAGATCGCGAGACCGACCTCGTTGCTGGGAATCTCGGCGACGCCGCGGGCCCGGATCGTTTCCTCCACCCGCTGCGCCAACAGCGCCAGCGCGTCGTCGTCGACGGGCCGGCCCTGGCAGGCCTTCCGCACCCCGGAGACGACCTTTGATCGGCTGAACGGCTCGGTGACCCCGCTGCGCTTGACGATCGCGAGGACCGCCTCCTCGACAGTGGTGAACCGCTTGCCGCACTCCGGGCACGAACGCCGGCGCCGGATCAGCTGGCCGTCATCGGCCTCGCGGGAATCGACCACCTTCGAGTCCGCATGGCGGCAGTAAGGACAGCGCATTCGTCCACCTCCATGCTCTAGAACATGCCTCGTACCTGCGACATTTCCGCTCCGGAACGCCGAGGCGGCCATCAGCACCCGATCGGTGTTTACCGATCGCCAAGCGCCAGATCGCGGTCACTACAAATCAGCCGATACCGCACCATAGGCGACACCGACGTCATTGGCCTTGATCGAGGCTGCAGGCGGGTGAGACCCCAACCTGTTGACGACTTACACCGTTGCAACTACTAGATGTTGTGTTTGACGTTAGGCCGGACACAACGCTGGCGCAAGTCGACTCGCCCGGCGTGTCACTGCCAAAAAACCGACTGATTGGCGGTCATCACCGCGAGATCATCTATGTCACCTGGTCGGCGGCACGATCAGCTGCTGGCCGACGTAGATGGTGTTGTCACTCATGTGATTCAGGCGACGAATCTGCGCCATCGCCGCGTCCGGCCGGACGGCCGGCATCGTGGCGACCGAGATCGACCAGAGCGTGTCGCCGGAGTGCACCGTCACCGCCCGATCCGGGCCGGCCGGGGCGGACGCCTGGCTCGCCGTCGACAACAGCACCGCGATCCCGACCATCAATCCGAGAAGGAACAGCACAACGACCACCCGCCCACGACGGGTCAGCCGCACCGGGCTCGGCCGCCGGGCCGGAAGCGGAGCCGACCGCCCGGGGCGGCGGCCGGACGGATTGCCCGCGACACCGCACGGTGTGCCGGAGTCGGCCGCGCCGGTCGCGGCCGCGACACCATCCGGAGCGGTCCGCGGGCGCGGCACGGCCGCGATCGTCGGCATCACTTGAGCCGGCTCCGAGGCCGGCGCTGCCGTCGGGACTAGGTAAAGGTGGGGCCGGTTGGCCTCGACCGAACGACCAGAACCGCGACTGCCCGCCACCGCCACGCCCATTGCCGCCTCCAAGATCGAACGCTCGTTCGATAGAACTCACGTACGACCGGTGTATCAGATTCCAGTGAACCCTGTCGAGCGACACGACGCATTAACTCGAACAGACGTTTGAAGTTGTCACGCTGACGGGATACGGTCATGGGAGACCGCGGGTGACGAATCCGGCGGTCCCCTGCCGGGTAGGACATTCCGGCGCCGCGGCGATGATCAAAGTGCCTGGTCACCGGCATTGCGAAAAGCGCCTCGGACTCCAACGAGGAGGCTTCAGTGCCGAGGGAAACCAAGAGCGCCACCAAGGTGGCCGGCCGCCGATCCGGCGGCGAGGCACACCTGCGTGCGGTCACGCCGGTCGACGGTGGCGCGCCGGTCGGCCTGGGCGAGGAGCTGTCCAAGCGGCAGCGCGGCATTCTCGAATTCATCCGCGAGTGGGTGGAAGAGCACGGTTACCCGCCGAGCGTGCGGGAGATCGGCGAGGCGGTCGGGCTGGTGTCCCCGTCGTCCGTCGCTTATCAGCTCAAGGAGCTGGAAAAGAAGGGACACCTGCGGCGCGACCCGAACCGGCCGCGCGCGGTGGACGTGCGGCAGGCCAGCGACCTGTCCGGGGACGACGAGATGGCACTCGCGGCAGCCCGACCCCATCCGGCCTACGTGCCGCTGGTGGGCCGGATCGCGGCCGGTGGCCCGATCCTTGCCGAGCAGTCCATCGACGACGTCTTCCCGCTGCCCCGGGAGCTGGTCGGCGAGGGCAACCTGTTCCTGCTCAACGTCAAGGGCGACTCGATGATCGACGCTGCCATCTGCGACGGCGACTGGGTGGTGGTGCGGCAGCAGCCGGACGCCGACACCGGCGACATCGTGGCGGCCATGCTCGACGGCGAGGCCACCGTCAAGACGCTGCGCAAGCGCGACGGGCACGTGACCCTGATGCCGCAAAATGAAGCCTACGAGCCGATCCCCGGCGACGAAGCGACCATCCTGGGCAAGGTCGTCGCCGTTCTCCGCCGGATCTGATCGGCGCCAGACAGTCAGACGCCGCGCCGCTTCGTCCCGGATCCCGGGCGGAGCGGCGCGGCGTTTGTTTAATCGTGTGGCGACTGGCTAGTGGTTGCCGCCGGGCCGGGGACGGCGCGGGTCCTGGTCTTCGCCGTAGGGATCGACCGGCCGACCGTAGACGCCGCCACCACCGGCCGGAGGCGGGCTCATCGGTGCCGGGCTGCCGTAGTGCCCACCGCCGTACTGACCACCCTGAGGCTGGCCGCCGCCGTGCTGACCGCCGCCCTGGTACTGCCCACCGCCGTACTGGCCGCCGCCGTATTGGCCACCCTGAGGCTGGCCGCCGCCGTACTGGCCGCCGCCGTATTGGCCACCCTGAGGCTGGCCGCCGCCGTACTGGCCGCCACTCGCGCGGGGGTCCGGAGCGCCGTATGGATCCGCATACGGATCCCGGCCCCGGCCGGAACCGTAGACCCCGCCCTCTGGTGCGCCCACGGCGGCCGGAGTGCGCGCCTGCTTCGCCGCGGCCGCCTTCTCCTTGGCGATCGTCGCCCGATGCGCCTTCCGCGATCGCGAGATGCCCATGACGCCGATCAGGATCAGAATCAGGCCGAAGACACCGATGCCGCCGAGCAGCAACATCAGCTGGGTCAGCGACAGGCCGGTGACCCACTTGCGGATCGAGCTCTCGCCGCCCTTGGCCTTGCTGCCGGCGTTGGCCGCGCTGGCCTTCGTCGGCTCGGACGGCTTCCACTTCAGGATCGGCGTCGCGTTGCTGTCGTTCGACAGCGTCAGGAACGACGCGCCATCCGGCGTGTACGCAATCGCCTCGCCCTGCGCGTCATCGGGCAGCGGCGTGATCCGCGGCTTGCCCTTGGTGATCGCGCTGACGACGTCGCCGTTCTTGACATCGAACTCGTACGCGTCGGAGTAGGTGCGGAGGACGACCTTGCTGCCGTCCGGCGAGTTGGCGCCGCCGGTCACCCAGTTCTGGCCGGCCAGGCCGAACTTGGTGGCGGTGCCGGTCTGCTCGGGGGTGAACTGCCCGGCGAGCTTCAGTGGCACGGTGCCGGAGGCGGACAGCGGCGCCGAGGGCACGTAGACGCTGGCCGGTCCGGAGGACACCTTGTTGATGAAGATCGGCGTGCCATCGCCGTTGAGCACCATCGCCTGGGTGTTCTGTGCCTTCCCGCCCGGATACGAGAGGTGGTAGAGCGTCATCTTGCCGGTCTTGCTCGGCACCTTCCACAAGGCGACGGTCTGGCGGGTCGGGTTCGCCGGGTCGTCACCGGTGTCGGCGACCCACAGCACGCCGTTCTTATCCATCGCCAGATCTTGCGGGTTGTTGGCGCCGCCGCCGCCGTAGGACTGCAGCGAGGTGCGCTTGCAGGTACTGCTCAAGTAGATGATCTTCAGCTGGCCCCAGTCGGCGTTCTGCCCGTCGATGCTGACGAAGCTGCCGTCCTTGAGCGCCGCCAGACCGGTCATGTGCACCGCTCCGCTGCCGGTCGCGCCGACGGTGCACACGGTAGTCGGCTTCTGAGCGGCCGGCACCGGTATCGCGGGGCCGCTGGCACCCGGTGTCGGGGCGGCCCAGGCAGCCGCGCCACCGGCGAAGACAGAACTGGCCATCACCGCCAAAGCGCCCAAAATACCTAAGGACCGAACATGCCGCATCGGACCAGTCTCTCAGAGCCGTACAACAATTGCGGTGTCTGGTTGAGCATCGTCACAGTGCGTTATCAGGCCCGGCTCCGGTCGCAGCGCTCGACGGGGTGATTTCGTACGGCCGCAGCTGCGCGGCGAGGAACTCCGGTACGCGTACCCACAGCTCAGTGCCGGTGTCACGGTGATCAGCCGAGAGCACCTCGCCGCGGTCGTGCACCGCCGCGACAAGATCACCCCGGTTGTACGGCACGAGCGCGCGGATCTCCACGGCTGGTCGCGGCAACCGCGACTCGATCACGATCCGCAGATCGTCGATTCCCGCGCCGGTCCGCGCCGACACGAACACCGCATCCGGCCACAGCCGCTTCAGCCGCAGCAAGGTCTCCTCGTCGGCCGCGTCGATCTTGTTGACCACCAGCAGCTCGGGCAGCTTCTCCGCGCCGATCTCGCCGAGCACCTCGTGCACCGAGCGCACCTGCTGTTCCGGGTCGGGGTGTGCGCCGTCGACGACGTGCACCACCAGATCGGACTCGCCGACCTCCTCCAAGGTCGACCTGAACGCCTCGATCAACTGGTGCGGCAGATGCCGGACGAATCCGACCGTGTCGGAGTAGGTGAAGATCCGCCCGTCCGGAGTCTGGGTCCGGCGGGTCGTCGGGTCCAGCGTCGCGAACAGCGCGTCCTCGACCAGCACCCCGGCTCCGGTGAGCCGATTGAGCAGCGAGGACTTGCCGGCATTGGTGTAGCCGGCGATCGAGACGCTGGGGATCGCGTGCCGGCGCCGGCCGGAGCGCTTGGTGACGCGTACGGTCTTCATCGCCGTGATCTCGCGGCGCAGCTTGGCGATCCGCGACCGGATCCGCCTGCGGTCGGTCTCCAGCTTGGTCTCGCCCGGGCCACGGGCGCCGATGCCGCCGCCCGCGGAACCCACCCGGCCACCGGCCTGGCGGCTCAGCGACTCACCCCAGCCGCGCAGCCGCGGCATCAGATATTGCAGCTGAGCCAGCTCGACCTGGGCCTTGCCCTCGCGGGACTTGGCGTGCTGGGCGAAGATGTCCAGGATCAGCGCGGTCCGGTCGATCACTTTGACCTTGATCCGGGTCTCCAGCTTGCGCAGCTGGCTGGGGCTCAGCTCACCATCGCAGATCACCGTGTCGGCGCCTGCCGCAGCGACGATGTCGTGCAGCTCCTCGACCTTGCCGCGACCGACGTAGGTAGCTTGGTCCGGCCGGCTGCGCCGCTGAATCAGCGCTTCGAGCACCTGCGAGCCCGCGGTCTCGGCGAGCGCGGCCAGCTCGGTCAGCGAGTTTTCCGCCTCTTCGGCGCTGCCTTCGGTCCACACCCCGATCAGCACCACCCGCTCGAGGCGAAGCTGCCGATACTCGACTTCGGTGATGTCGGTAAGTTCTGTAGAGAGACCGGCGACACGGCGTAGGGCATTGCGCTCAGCGAGTTCGAGATCGCCGGTCGTGTCGTCGTCCATATCATCATGGTCGAATTCGATCTCATCAAGATCGTGATCCGGCCCGAAAAGTTCCTCATTCATCTCCTCGATCGTGGCACTTTCACCCCACGAACGCACCTTCATTAGCAGGAGGCTTGCCAACATGCCGATCAAGGCGCTGCCCAGCGCCGGATTCTCGATCACGATCCGGGTCTCGGTGCCGGCCGAATCCACCGCCATCGGCCGCATCACCACCGCCGTCGGCGACGCCGGCGGCATTGTGACCGCCCTGGACGTGGTCGACTCCGATCACCTGCGGGTCATCGCCGACGTGACCTGCGACACCGCCGACGCGACGCACGCCGACCAGGTGGTCGCCGCGATCAACGCACTGGACGAGGTCGAGGTCCGCAAGGTCTCCGATCGCACCTTCCTGCTCCATCTGGGCGGAAAGATCGAAGTGCACTCCAAGGTCGCCCTCCGCACCCGCGACGAGCTCTCCCGCGCCTACACGCCGGGCGTCGCGCGGGTCTGCATGGCGATCGCGGAAAACCCGGAGGACGCCCGACGGCTGACCATCAAGCGCAACACCGTCGCGGTGGTCAGCGACGGCTCCGCCGTGCTGGGCCTCGGCAACATCGGGCCGGCCGCGGCGCTTCCGGTGATGGAGGGCAAGGCTGCCCTGTTCAAGCGCTTCGGCGGCGTGGACGCCTGGCCGGTGGTGCTGGACACGCAGGACACCGAGGAGATCATCCGGATCGTTCAGGCGATCGCGCCCGCCTACGGCGGCATCAATCTGGAGGACATCGCCGCGCCGCGGTGCTTCGAGATCGAGGCCCGGCTGCGCGAAATGCTCGACATCCCGGTCTTCCACGACGATCAGCACGGCACCGCGATCTGCGTCCTGGCGGCGTTGACCAACGCGCTGCGGGTGGTCGGCAAGGAGATGGCCGACGTGCGGGTGGTCGTCTCCGGCGCCGGCGCGGCCGGCACCGCCATCATGAAACTGCTGCTGCGCCAGGGCGTGGGCGACATCATCGCGTACGACCGGCGCGGCGCCCTGCACCGCGGCATGCCGGATCTGAATCCGTCCTGGCAGTGGCTGGCCGAGAACACCAACAAGTCCAACTACTCCGGCGATCTGCCCGGCGCCATCCGCGGTGCTGACGTGTTCATCGGCGTCAGCGCGCCGAATCTGCTGACCGGCGATGACATTGCCGGAATGGCGAAGGACGCGATCGTCTTCGCGCTGGCCAATCCGGACCCGGAGGTGGATCCGCGCGAGGCCCGCAAACACGCCGCGATCGTCGCCACCGGGCGGTCCGACCAGCCCAATCAGATCAACAATGTGCTGGCGTTCCCGGGCGTCTTCCGGGGCATGCTCGACGCCCAGGCCCGGGGCTACAACGAGGACATGGCGCTCGCCGCGGCCCGGGCCATTGCCGACGTGGTCGGCGAGGAGAAGCTCAACGCGTCGGTGATCGTGCCGAGCGTCTTCGACGCCCGGGTGGCTCCGGCGGTAGCAGCCGCGGTCCGCGCCGTGGCCAAGGGCGCGAGCCCGGAGGCGGTGGCGGGTGGCGGGCTCGGTCCTGTCGATGACGGCTACGACCCGCTGACGGCCGACTAGGGCACCACGAGAACGGCGCCCGCGGACCAGTCCGGGGGCGCCGTTCGTTCATCTCAGGCAGTACGCAGAACCGCCGTGCACCGTGCCGATCAGGTGAGTCGCGCCGTCACCACATCGTCGAGGATGCCCAGCGGCAGCGGTCCGGAGTCCAGCACCGCGTCGTGGAACTCCTTGATCTGGAAGCGATCGCCGAGCCGCTCCTCGGCCTCGCGGCGGATCCGCTGGATCTCCAGACGCCCGATCATGTAGGACAGCGCCTGACCCGGCATGACCGCGTACCGGTCGATCTCGGCGGCCGCGTGCGATGGACGCATCGGCGAATTCGCCACCAGGTAGTCGATCGCCTGCTGCCGGCTCCAGCCGAGCGCGTGCATGCCGGTGTCGACCACCAGGCGGCAGGCCCGCATCGAGTCGGCGGAGAGCATGCCCATCCGGTCCAGCGGCGATGAGTAGAGGCCCATCTCGTCAGCCAGGCGCTCGGTGTAGAGACCCCAGCCCTCGCCGTACGCCGCGATGAACGCCCGCTTGCGCATCTCCGGCAGACCTTCCAACTCGGCCGAGATGGCCAGCTGCAGGTGGTGTCCCGGGATGCCCTCGTGGAACGACGTCGACTCGATCTCGTAGCGGCCCCAGCCCTCGGGGTCGGACACGTTCATGAAGAAGACACCGCCGCGGCTGCCGTCCTTCGGCGGGGCGAAGTAGTAGGCGATCGCACCGCTGGTGGTGCCCTCGACGTCACAGTCGGACTTGGGCAGCACGCCGAACCAGTCGGTCATCGCGGCCCGCGCCTTGGCCATCGCGGTCTTCGAGTCGGCGACGATCTCATCGCCGTTGGTGTGGTGCAGCTTCGGATCCGAGCGCAGCGCCTCGAGAATCGTCGGGACGTCGTCGGTGCCGATCACCTCGGGACCGAGTGCCGCGTACTCCCGCGCCAGCGACTCCACCTGACGGAGGCCGATGTCGTGGATCTGCTTCGGCGACAGGTCGGTGGTGGTGTAGAAGCGGGCGGCTCGCGCGTACGCCTCGTCGCCACCCTCCAGCCAGGTCATGCCGCACTTCTCGTCCGGGCGGGCCTGCGGGCCGACCTCATCGCGCAGCACGTCACGGTAGAGCGTGACGGCCGGGCGTACGTCGTTCTCCACCACCGCGGCGATCTCGGCGCGCCACGCGGCCGCATCCACGCCCTCCGGCAGCGCGGCCGTGTTCATCAGCGGGTCGTCCTCGATCGGCTTGGCCAGCCAGGCATCCAGCTGGGCCACCGTCTGCCGGACCGCGAAGTCGGCGGCCACCTTGCCGACCGCGAGCCCCTGGCGCAGCCGCTCGGCCAGGTCCCGGAAGTAGGCCGCGATGCCCTGGTATTTCGCCGGGAACGCCTGCCGCGACCTCGGCGGTCGGGATCGCCAGCTTCGGCACGTAGACGTTGACCGAGGCCTGAATGCCGAAGATCGGGTCAATGGTGAACTCGGCGGTCCGCGACTCCAGGAGCGCGATCCGGTGTTCGGACTCCCAGATGATCAACGAGCGGGTGATCCGGTGTTGCGGGTCGAGGCTGTCGGCGTCGATCCCCTCGGCACGCTCGATGTAGTCCCGGGCGTCGGCGATCATCTGGTCTTCGGCTTCGCGGCCGGCTTCCTGGAACTTGTCCGCGTACTGGTATTCGCCGATCATGTGCGCCCACAGCGGCGAGTTTCGCAGCCGGTGGTCGTAGAACTCCGCGGCCAGCTGGTCCACGGCGTGGTTGTCGTGTTCGGTCACGTTTCGTCTCCCGTTCCCGCGGCTCTGGATGACGGCCACGGTCTGCACCAACGACGCTCGTGCCGCGGGCGAGCGCGGGCCGGCGCCGATCAAGTTTTCCCGACCCTATCGCCCGCGATTGCCGCGGACGCCTGCGGTGACCGCCAAGCGAGGGTAGGCACGCGGGTCTGGGAAACGACCCGTGAGTTTTCGCCGGCAGCGCGCATTGGCGACAGCGCACCGATTCCGCCACAGGCGAGCCACGGCCGTCGTAGGGTCAGGTGCCTCCCCGCGGCTGGACTTATGACTACGAACTGTGCGAAACGGGGAGCTTCGGGTGTCTTCTGCGGATGGTGCACCACCGGGTCCAAAACCCTCTTCTGGCTCGGAGTCCGATCCCGAAACCGGGCCGTCCAGCGGCTCCGGCGCCGCACCTCCCCCAGCACCGTCGGCCGCGCCCACCGGGTCCAAGCCGGGCGCGCTCTACCGCCTCGGTCATTGGTGTGCCGAACGCTGGCTGTGGGTGCTGATTTCCTGGGTGATCGCCCTGATCGCGCTGCAGTTCCTGTCCAGCTCGTTCGGCGGCGACTACTCGGACAACTTCAGCCTGCCCGGCACCCAATCCCAGACCGGCTTGGACGTGCTGCGCGCCGATGCGCCGCAATCCGGCGGCTACAGCGCGCAGGTGGTCCTGCACGACTCGAAGAAGCCGCTGACCGACGACTCCAGCCAGATCAATCAGGTGACCAGTTCGCTGGCGAAGCTGCCGCACGTCCTGACGGCCGTCAACCCGCTGCCCCAGAACGGGCAGCCGGCCACAGCGCTGTCCAAGGACGAAAAGATCGGCTACATCACCATGCGGTTCGACGTGACGCCGGGTTCGCTCGGACCCTCGTACGTCGATCAGGTGGACACCGCGGTCCAGCCGCTGCGGGCCGCCAACGTCCAGGTGGAGTATGGCGGGACGCTCGGCGAGCTGGCCCGGCCCAAGGCCGCCGACCGGACCAGCGAGGCGATCGGTTTCGGGGTCGCGATCGTGGTGCTGCTGATCGGCTTCGGCAGCGTCTTCGCCGCGGTCATGCCGCTGCTGACCGCTCTAATGGCGGTCATCGTCGGCCTGGCGATCCTGTCGTTGGTAGCCAACCTGACGACCTTTGCCACGGTCTCCCCCACACTCGCCACGATGATCGGCATCGGCGTCGGGATCGACTATGCCCTGTTCTTGATCACCAGACACCGGCAGCAGTTGATGGACGGCCTGTCAGCGCCGAGCGCCGCCGGACGCGCCGTCGCCACCAGCGGTCGCGCCGTGATCGTCTCCGGCACCACGGTGATCATCGCCCTGGCCGGCCTCTATGTGTCCCGGATCGGCTTCATCGGCAAACTCGGCGTGGCCGCCGCGATCACCGTCATCACCGCGGTCCTCGGGGCAGTCACGCTGGTGCCGGCGCTGCTCGGCCTATTCGGCCGGAGCATCGACCGATTCAAGGTACGCAAGGTGGTCGCCGAGGGTACGACCGGTGGGGCGGAAGCCACCGGCATGTGGCACAACTACGCCCGCAAGGTCGAGCGGCGGCCCTGGTATTTCCTTGTCGCCGGCCTGATCGTCCTGGGGATCCTGACGATCCCGTTGTTCTCCATCCGGCTCGGGCACGTCGGCGACGGCGCCGACCCGGAGAGCTTCACCGACCGAAGAGCCTTCGATCTGATCAGCGAAGGCTTCGGGCCGGGTGCCAACGGACCGCTGACGATCGTCATCGACCAGAGCCAGGTGCCGTCGTCGCAGCAATCGCAACTGGCGTCGAACCTGAAGAGCGCACTGACCAATGTGCCCGGCGCGGCCAGCATCAGCCCGCTGCAGGCGAGCGATAACGGCAAGGCGCTCTTCGGCACCGCCGTATCGACCGTGTCACCGCAGGACGCCGGGACGAACGACCTGTTCAACCACCTCCAAGACGACGTGCTAGCGGGAGCGATCAAGGGCACCGCGGCGAAGGCCTACATCACCGGAACCACGGCGGCTCAGATCGACTTCCTGGAGCTGATTTCGCAGCGCTTGCCGCTGATCATCCTGGTCGTGGTGGGCCTGGCGTTCCTGATCATTCTCGTGGTCTTCCGGGGCCTGCTGGTCGCGGTCAAGGCAGCCGTGCTCAACCTGCTCTCCATCGGTGCCAGTTATGGCGTGCTGGTCGCCGTCTTCCAGTGGGGCTGGGGTGGTCCACAGTTGGGCGTCAATGGCAAGGTGCCGATCGAGAGCTACGTCCCGATGATGATGTTCGCGATCATCTTCGGGCTGAGCATGGACTACGAGGTATTCCTGCTGTCCAGGGTGCACGAATCCTGGATGCGCACCAAGGACGCGCCGGGCAGCGTGGCTCACGGCCTCGAGATCACCGCGCGCGTCATCACCTGCGCCGCGCTCATCATGGTCAGCGTCTTCGCCGCGTTCATCCTCAGCGACAACGTCGTGGTGAAGATGCTCGGCCTGGGCTTGGCGGTCAGTGTGCTGGTGGACGCGACGATCGTGCGACTGCTCCTGGTGCCGGCGGTGATGACCCTGCTCGGTGCACACGCGTGGTGGTTGCCCAGGTGGCTGGACAAGATCTTGCCGCACATCGACATCGAAGGTGAGGGCGAGCTGGCGCGCGAGGCGTCACGGACCATGCCCGCCGCTACCGGCCGATGATCAAGTGCACTGACTTGTGCAAGATCCAGTGCTGTCGAGGTCGCTATGGCGTCCTCGGTGCTCAAGATCGCGCACTTGATCATGGGAGCGGCGGCACCGATGGAGGCCGCGCCGACAAAGTGACTAGAACAGAACTTCGCCAGTGGCGACGATGACCGCGGGACCGGTCAGATAGCAGCCGGTCTCGTCGATCCGGACCGTCAACCGCCCGCCCGGCACGTCGACCGCGACCAGGCCACTGTCCAGATCGGAGTCGCGCAGCACGACCGCAGCGACCGCACAGGTACCGGATCCGCAGGACAGCGTCTCGCCGGCGCCACGCTCGAACACCCGCATCATGACATGCACATCCGCGTCATCGAGCGGGGACGCCGGCGCGATGAACTCGATGTTGGCGTACGCCGGGAAATCCGCCGGGTCCAGCTCCGGCGCCCGGGTCAGGTCGAGCTTCTCCGGGTGGGCCACCCAGCACACCAGATTGGGGTTGCCGACCGCCACCGACGTGCCGACCAGTTGCAGACCACCGACCACGGCAACGGCGTGCTCGCCCATTTCCGGCGTCACCATCTTCACGGTGATCAGCTCCGGACCGATCTCCACCTGCACGACGCCGGATCGGGTCGCGATCGGAAGCTCCACGGTGTCCGGTGCGACGAGGCCTTCGGTGACCAGATAGCGCGCGTAGGCCCGCACGCCATTGCCGCACATCTGCGCCACCGAACCATCGCTGTTCACGTAATCCATGAACCACTCGGCGTCGGCGGCCAGATGAGCCGCGTCCGGATGCTTCGCCGATCGCACCACTCGCAGCACGCCGTCGCCGCCGATGCCCCGGCGCCGATCGCAGAGCGCGATCACCAGATCCGGCGTCAGATCGATTTCGCCGTCCGGATCGGGCAGGACGACGAAGTCATTGCCGGTGCCGTGCGCCTTCGCGAACCTCATGACTCGACATTCTCCCCGGTCGCCGCGATCGCGTTCAACGCGGCCGGGATCAGGTCCCCGGCGGCGCCGTCGAGCCACAGGATCCGCCGGTCTCGACGGAACCATTTGCGCTGCCGCCGGACGAATCGCCGGGTCCCGAGCACGGTGTCCGATTTCGCCGTGTCCTCACTGCACTCACCCGCCAGGAACGCCAGCACCTGCTGGTAGCCCAGGGCTCGGGACGCGGTCAGCGCGCCGGCCAGACCGGCCGGGAGCAGCCCGGTCACCTCGGCGACGAATCCGGCGTCCCACATGTGCTGCACCCGGTCGGCGACCCGTTGATCGAGCACCGGCGTCTCGACGTCGACACCGATCTGCACGGTGTCATAGATCGGCGTCGGATCCGGCAACGCGGCGGTGAACGGCTCGCCGGTCAGCTCGATCACCTCCAGCGCCCGGACGATCCGGCGGCCATTGGTCGGCAGGATCTTCGCGGCCGCCGCCGGGTCGGCATCCTTCAGTTCGGCATAGAGCGGCGCCGGCCCGGCCGCGGCCAGCCTGGCCTCAAGCTCCGCGCGCAGCCCGGCGTCCGTGCCGGGAAACTCGAAGTTCTCCAGCGCCGCGCGAATATATAGGCCCGATCCACCCACCAGAAGCGGTACGCGTCCCCGCCCACTCACCTCGTCGATAGCGGACCGGGCGAGGCGCTGAAACTCTGCGACGCTGGCCGGCTGCGTCACGTCCCAGATGTCCAGCAAGTGATGCGGGATGCCGCGCCGTTCCGCCCCGGTCAGCTTGGCGGTGCCGATGTCCATGCCTCGGTAGAGCTGCATCGAGTCGGCGTTGATCACCTCGCCACCGAGTTCAGCGGCGAGCGCCAGGCTGAGCGCCGACTTGCCGGCCGCGGTCGGTCCGACGATCGCGATCACCCGGGTGGCACCCGGCGCGGGTCTGATGCCTGCCGCCGGATCTGTCACGCCGGTGCCCAGGTCGCGACGATGTACTGCACGCCGTAGGGCACCTGGTCGTAGAGCACCGCGCCGCGGCCGGGCGCCAGTCCAGCGGCTCCGGCCAGCACCTGCCACACGGACCGGCCGGCGCACAGGACCTCGGCGGCCACCGTCGTGTCCACGTCGGCCAGCGCCGCCACGTCACCGGCGGCGAACGCCGCCAGCGCTTCGGCGTCCATCTCGTCGGCGCGCGGATCCGCGTACCCCGGTGCCTTCTCGCCGCGGCTGGCGGACCCGTCGCCCATGATCAATAGGCCGACCCGCGCGGACCTCCCGGCCAGCCCGGCGCCGATCGCGGTGCAGTCGGCGGTGGGCAGGTCGAACGGGATCGCCTCGCCACTCCGCGGTGGCATCGCCGGCCGGTCCCGCAGCAGCCAGGCACCGACCGTCAGGCTCAGTGGCAGCGATGCTGCGCCGGATTGAACCGCGCCACCGTCGAGCGCGACGGAGAGATTGACGCCGTACGGCGCAAATGTGCCAACATCTGCACCCGCATGAGTCGAGCGGCTAGACGCTCCGCCGACGATCGTGATCAGATCAGGACCCGCCGCGAAGAGTGCATCCAGGGCGCTATTGCACGCTTCGCGGAGTTCGTTCAGCTCTGACGCGGCTCCAGAGGCCACATCCGGCACTAATATTGGCGGATTCGGGCACACTGCAGCGGCTACGAGAGGCACCCGTCAACCGTAACGGCTGCCACTCTGAGCGTTGCCAAGGACACCGTATGGTCACGTTCCGCGTCGAGCGCTCGACTAACGAGGGGTAGCACCTGTGAGAATGCCCAGGGAGACTCACACACTGCACGGTGGCGGTGTGCAAGCTGGCTGCCGGACCCTCCTCGAAACCCCGGTGGCAAGCGCGCACACTGCTACATAGGCGGCAACGCGCCCTCACGCGATGCCGGGAAGAACGAGGTTGGCAATGGAAGACTGGACCGCCTTCGGGCGAATCGACGCGGATGGCACTGTCTACGTCAAGACCGCCGACGGCGAGCGGGTCGTGGGATCGTGGCAGGCCGGCACCCCTGAGGAAGGCCTAGCGCACTTCGCCCGGCGGTACGCGGACCTGGTCACCGAGGTCAATCTCCTGGAAGCCCGGCTGGGCAGCGGCGCCGCCGACGCGGCCGGTTCGCTCGCGTCGATTAAGCGCATCCAGACCACGCTCGCCGAGGCTCACGTCGTCGGCGACATCGACGGCCTGACTGCCCGCCTGGAGAAGCTCACGGCGCTGGCGTCGGAGAAGGCCGACGAGGCCCGGGCCGCCCGCGAGGCCGCCCGCGGCGAGGCGCTGGTCGCCAAGACCGCCCTTGTCGAGGAGGCCGAGACGCTCGCCGCCGACTCCACCAGCTGGAAGGCGACCGGCGACCGGTTCAAGGCGATCCTGGATGAGTGGAAGGCGATCCGGGGCGTCGACCGCAAGACCGACGGTGAGCTGTGGAAGCGCTATGCCACCGCCCGTGACACCTTCACCCGTCGCCGCGGTGCCCACTTCGCCACCCTCGATGCCTCCCGCAAGCAGGCGCAGCAGCAGAAGGATCAGCTGGTCGCCGAGGCCGAGTCGCTGTCCGACTCGACCGAGTGGAACGCCACCGCCACCCGGCTCAAGGAGCTGATGAGCGAGTGGAAGACCGCGCCGCGAGCGTCCAAAGAGGTCGAGCAGAAGCTCTGGGAACGGTTCCGTGCGGCCCAGGACGCGTTCTTCACGCACCGCAGCGAGGTCTTCTCGGCCCGGGACGCGGAGCAGAAGGTGTCCATGGACAAGCGGCACGACCTGCTGGTCCAGGCCGAGGCGCTGGACGTGGACAGCGACGCCAAGGCGGCCCAGGCCGCGTTCCGCGAGATCCAGGGCAAGTGGCACGAGTCGGGGCGAGTGTCCCGGGACGCTGCCGCCGGCCTGGACCGGCGGATGCGCGCGGTCGAGGAGAAGATTCGTGAGGCCATGGACGTGGCCTGGCGGCGCCCCGAGCCATCGGCCAGCCCGCTGCTGCTGCAGATGCGTGAGCAGGTCGCCGAGGCCGAGGCACGGCTGGAGCGGGCCCAGGCCGCGGGCGACGCCAAGCGGGTCCGCGAGGCCGAGCAGGCACTCTCGTCCAAGAAGCAGTTCCTCGCGCTGGCCGAGTCTCAGGCACACTGACAACCGGATTATCGAAACGGCCGCTCCCGTCCCGGGGCGGCCGTTTCGCATGTCCCGTGCAGTGCTATCCGGCGATCGCCTCGGTCAGCGTCGCGAGCGCGTCCATCGTCGCCGGATCGGTCCAGAACAGCACTTCCGCGACGCCCTCGGCACGCCACGCGGCCAGTGCTTCGCGAATCGCCGGGACCGTCCCGTCCAGACCCGGGCCATCCGACCCCGGAGCCTTTACGTAGAGCCCGACGCTGATCTCCAATGACGCCGGATCACGCCCAGCATCCGCACATGCGGCCATCGCCCGTTCGTACACCTCGGTGAACTTCGGTCCGGGCAGGCCGAACCAGGCCGCGTTCCAGACGTCGGCATGCGCCGCGACCAGCGACATCATTCGCGGACCGCGGCCACCGATCAGGATCGGCATGGCCGGCTGGCTGGCTTTCGGCAGCAACCGGCCGCCGACAGTGCGGTAGTAGGTGCCGGTGAAGTCGCTGCGACCCGTCTTGACCAGTGGACCGATGATCTTCATGGCCTCGTCGAACCGGTCCACCTTGTGGTCGAACGGGATGCCGAACGCGCGGTACTCCGGCTCATGCCAGCCCGCGCCGACTCCGAGCACGACCCGGCCACCGGTAAGTTCGTGCAGCGTGTGAGCCATCTTGGCGGTGATGATCGGCTCCCGGAAGCCGGTGCACGAGACCAGGACGCCGAGTTTCACTCGCTGCGTCACGGCGGCGATCGCCGCCAGCACCGTCCACGCTTCCCAGGTCCCGTCCGGCTCGCCCTCTGGATCCTCAAAGGACAGCAGGTGGTCGAAGGTCCACACGGAGTCGAAGCCGGCCGCCTCCACGGCCCGCGCCAGTTCGACGATCTCGGCCGGTCGTGCCGGCACGCCGGGGCGGGTGTCCTCGCCCATCGGCAACACATATCCGATTCGCACGCCGCGACGTTATCGGTGGTCGCTGCCTGGCGGGCGCAAACGCAGGGTTCGTGAAGGGTCGGCGTTCGGGGCGGTGCTAGCCGCAGGCGTGCGCGGAGGCGGCCACCGCCGGCGGCGCGCCGATCGTCGGCATTCCGAGAGACACCCCGGGAGTACGCGCGATCCGGCCGGCCTCGTAAGCGTCTCCGGCCCGGGTACGCCGGTGCGAGATCGGTGCGCCGTCAGCGTTCAGGTGGTGTGGAGCCGCGTAGGTGATCGCAGTCTCGATGATGTCGCCGGGGCGGATCACGCGGCCGATGCCGGTGTCGGGGCCGGTGCTGGTGTCGGCATCGGTCGCGAAATGCACCAGGCGGCCGTCGCGGGCCCGGCCGGACATCCGTCCGGTGGCCCCGTCCTTGCGGCCCTCGCCGACCGCGACCAGCACCTCCGCGGTCGTGCCGATCAGCTTCTTGTTCTCCGCCCAGGTGATCTCTTCGAGCGTCGTTGACCAAGCGTTGGTACCGTTCCGACACGACCTCCTTCGGCACCTGGTCAGCCATGGTGGCGGCCGGGGTGCCCGGGCGTTTCGAGTATTGGAACGTGAACGCGCTGGAGAACCGGGCCGCGCGAACAACCTCGAGGGTCTGCTCGAAGTCGGCGTCAGTCTCACCCGGGAACCCGACGATGATGTCGGTCGTGATCGCCGCGTCCGGCATCGCGGCGCGGACCTTGTCGATGATCCCCAGGTATTTCTCTTGCCGGTAGCTGCGCCGCATCGACTTCAGCACCACGTCGGATCCCGACTGCAGCGGCATATGCAGTGCGTGGCAGACGTTCGGTGTCTCGGCCATCGCCGCGATCACGTCGTCGGTGAAGTCCTTCGGGTGCGGGCTGGTGAACCGGACCCGCTCCAGGCCATCGATGTCACCGCAGGCCCGCAGCAACTTGCCGAACGCGAGACGATCGCCGAACTCGACGCCGTAGGAGTTGACGTTCTGGCCCAGCAGAGTGACCTCCAGGACGCCCTCGGCCACCAGCGCGCGGGCCTCGGCGAGGATGTCGCCCGGCCGGCGGTCCTTCTCCTTGCCGCGCAGGCTCGGCACGATGCAGAACGTGCAGGTGTTGTTGCAGCCCACCGAGATGCTTACCCAGCCGGCATAGGTCGACTCGCGGCGGGTCGGCAGTGTCGACGGGAAGACCTCGAGCGACTCCAGGATCTCCACCTCGGCCGCCTGATTGTGCCGGGCGCGCTCGAGCAGGACCGGAAGTGAGCCGATGTTGTGCGTACCGAAGACGACGTCGACCCAGGGCGCCTTCTTGACGATCTCGCCGCGGTCCTTCTGCGCCAGGCAACCGCCGACCGCGATCTGCATGTCCGGGTTCTTCGCCTTGGTCGGAGCCAGGTGACCGAGGTTGCCGTAGAGGCGGTTGTCGGCGTTCTCGCGCACGGCGCAGGTGTTGAAGACGACGACGTCGGCGCTGCCACCGTCCGCTACTCGGACATATCCGGCATCTTCCAGCAGGCCGGAGATCCGTTCCGAGTCGTGGACGTTCATCTGGCAGCCGTACGTCACGACGTCATAGCTTCTGGGCACCGCTCGTCGCTCCTCTGCTCACATCGACGCGGACTCACATCGACGACCACTCAGCGTACCTGTGTTTGTTGGCCGGCTACTTAGGCGATTGGCGTCCCTCTCGTCCACCCTCTCCGGATCTTGAACTGTTTGTTGCTGATATAGGGCAACGAGCGTTCAAGATCTGGGGAGGGTGACCGTTGTCGGTGGCACGCGGTAGCGTCGAGCGCACGTGCGACTGGGAGGTTGACGGTTATGTGCCGGAGCATCAAGACACTGCGTGAGCCCTACACCGAGGTGGTCACTGACGCTGACGTCCGCGCCGCGGCGCTGCAGTTTGTCCGGAAGGTGTCCGGATTCCGGCAGCCGGCGCCGCACAACGCCGAGGCTTTCGACGAAGCCGTTGAAGCGATCGCGGCGGCCACCCAGCACATGCTGGACCACCTGCAGGTCCGGGCGTCGAAGGCGCGAGCCTAACGCGCGATCTCGGTGACCCGGGACTCACGGACCACGGTCACCCGGATCTGGCCGGGGTAGGTCAGCTCCGCTTCGATCTGCTTGGCCACGTCCCGCGCCAGCACCGAGGCCCCGATGTCGTCCACGTCATCGGGCTTGACCATGACCCGGATCTCGCGGCCGGCCTGCATGGCGAAGACCTTCTCGACGCCGGTCTTGCCACCGGCGATCTCCTCGATCCGTTCCAGCCGCTTCACGTAGGCCTCAAGGCTCTCCCGGCGAGCCCCGGGGCGGCCGCCGGAGCAGGCATCCGACGCCTGAGTCAGCACCGCCTCGATGGTCTGCGGCAGCACCTCGTTGTGGTGCGCTTCGATGGCGTGCACGACCTCGTCCGGCTCGCCGTATTTGCGAGCCAGGTCGGCGCCGATTAGCGCGTGACTGCCCTCCACCTCATGAGTCAGCGCCTTGCCGATGTCGTGCAGGAACGCGCACCTCTTGATCAGAGCCGGATCCAGCCTCAACTCGGCGGCCATGATCCCGGCGATGTGGCCGGTCTCGACCAGATGCTTGAGCACGTTCTGGCCGTAGCTGGTCCGGTAACGGAGCCGGCCGAGCAGGGTGACCAGCTCCGGATGCAGATCGGTGATGCCGATCTCGACCAGGGCGTCTTCGGCGGCCCGCTGGCACAGCCGTTCCACCTCGGTCTTGGATTGTTCGTAGACCTCTTCGATCCGATGCGGGTGGATCCGGCCGTCGAGCACGAGCTTGTCCAGCGTGAGCCGGCCGACCTCACGCCGGACCGGATCAAAACACGACAGCAGGACGGCTTCCGGGGTGTCGTCGATGATCAGATTGACCCCGGTCACCGACTCGAACGCCCGGATGTTGCGGCCCTCGCGGCCGATGATCCGGCCCTTCATCTCATCGCTCGGCAGGTGCAGGACGCTGACCACGCTCTCCGCGGTCTGCTCACTGGCGACCCGCTGGATGGCATCCACGACGATGTGCCGTGCGCGGTCCTCGGCGGTGCTTCGGGCGTCGTTTTCGATGTCTCGGATCAGCACCGCGGCCTCGCGCTTGGCCTGCGTTTCGATGGCCTCGACCAGCTCGCCGCGGGCGGCTTCGGCGGTCAGGCCGGCGACCCGCTCCAACTCCCGGCGCAGAGTGTCCTCGCCGGCCCCGAGCTCGGTTTCGCGCTGTCCCAGCGCAGTGTCCCGGTCGGCCAGCTCGGCCTCGGTCGCGACGATCCGGCGATCGCGCTCGGCGATCCGCTCGGCCTCTTCGGCGTGCAGCCGCTCCCGCTCGTCCAACCGCAGCTGGCGCCGCTCGGTGTCGGCGGCCTGCTCCCTCACCGCGGCGGTGAGGATCTCGACCTCCCGCTCGCCGGCCCGGCGCCCGGCCAGCCGCTCCTGCTCGGCGTCGGCCTGAGCCTGCCGGTGAGCGCGCTCCAGGATGCTCTCCGCCTCGGTGTGCGCGGCGCCCAGGATTCGCTGGGACTCGGCCCGAGCCGCGGTGGCCTCGGCCTTCGCCGCCACGGCGTCAGTCCGGGCCGCGCTGGCCGCCGCACGCGCCTGCTCGGCAGCCAGGTTGGCATCGTCGGCGGCGCCCTTCAGCGCGGCCAGCGACTGCTCCTGGTGCTCTCGAGCGGCGGTGAAGTCGTCCTGGGCAGTCTGAGTGCGATCGGCGGACGGAGCGAGTTTGCGCATGAACGCCACGGCCGCGACGGCGGCGACAGCCACCACGATCACGAGGATGGCGACGATCACGACGAGAATCGTCTCGACCGCGGTCACGACTCCACCCCCTCCGACGATCGCCGGCACGCACTCGAACGAATGCGGCGCCGACGGCGGTGCCTGGTGAGAAGAGTCCTGCCAACCGGCCAAGGTTGCACTGATCCAGCAACTTGGGCGCCCCGGTCACTGGCTTGACCGGACCCAAGGTATGGCAAATTCCGCCGTGGCCAAACGGCGGGTTTCGCTATGCAAACCGCGTGCGGCGCCTAGGTCGGTTTGTCAAACCCTGGTGCTGTTTGACCCGAGCGTCGCGCGGAACTGATGCCGTACTGTTACGCGATCTATGTTGTGCGGTATAAGCCGCGGTGGTTAGGAGCACTTCTCAGTGCTTTGAGGTTAGGTCTCCGAAACGGTTCGGTCAAGAACTCATGATCGGGTACAGGTCGGACACGAATAACTCGGCGTCGATGCGTTCCCGCGCCGCGGACCGACCGCACGACCATCGGTCGCGCTATTCGGTGCCGCCGGCATCGGGGTCGGCCAGCGCCTCAACGTCGAGATGGTCGGCGAACTCGGCCGATTCGGCGCGGGCGGCCAGCGCATCTTTGACCGCGCTGATCGCCACGCCGGGCGGATAGCCCTTGCGCGCCAGCATCGAGACCAGGCGCCGGAACACCGCGTCCGGAGCCGCTGATCCCATCGAGCGCAGCTTGCGATCGACCAGCGCGCGAGCGGTGGCGGCTTCGGTGTCGCCATCCAGGTCATCCAGCGCGGCCGCGACGAACTCCTGCTCGACTCCGCGCTGCCGCAACTCGTTGGCGAGCGCGCGGCGGGCCAGCCCCTTGCCGTGGTGCCGGCTGCTGACCCAGGCCCGCGCGAACGCGGCATCGTCGATCAGCCCGACCTCGTCATAGCGATTGAGAACGGTGGTCGCGACCTCGTCGTCGACTCCCCGTTTCCGCAGCGCTGTCGCGAGTTCGGCACGAGTTCGAGGGCGCACCGACAGCTGCCGCAGGCAGATCTCACGCGCTTGCTCGTACGGATCGAAGTCGGGCGCCGGCCGACGGTCGTCATCGTCGCCGGTCTCGTCTCGCTGCACGCCCCGGGTAGCACTGGTTGAACTCACCGTTCGGCGCGGCCGGGCCGGGGCGGCATCCCAGCCCCGGCCCGTTCGTGCGCGTCGTCCCGCCATTTCTAGGAGCTCTCGTCTGCCACTGCGACGCGGCCTAGAAGTCGACGGTGATGATGTCTCCGCTGTTGACCGCGTCGTTGCCGGCGGTCAGGCCGACGCCCAGCTTCTCCAGGATCTTCTTCTCGATCTCGGCGGCGACATCCGGGTTTTCCTTGAGGAACTTGCGGGCGTTTTCCTTGCCCTGACCGAGCTGGTCGCCCTCGTAGGTATACCAGGCACCGGCCTTGCGGATGATCGTCTGCTCGACGCCGACGTCGATCAACGATCCCTCACGGGAGATGCCCTGGCCATAGATGATGTCGAACTCGGCCTGCTTGAACGGCGCGGCCACCTTGTTCTTCACCACCTTGACGCGGGTCCGGTTGCCGACCGCGTCGGTGCCGTCCTTGAGCGCCTCGATGCGGCGCACGTCGAGACGGACCGAGGCGTAGAACTTCAGCGCCCGGCCACCGGTCGTGGTCTCCGGATTGCCGAACATGACGCCGATCTTCTCGCGCAGCTGGTTGATGAAGATGGCGGTGGTGTTGGTGTTGTTGAGCGCACCGGTGATCTTTCGCAGCGCCTGGCTCATCAGACGCGCCTGCAGACCGACGTGACTGTCGCCCATCTCGCCCTCGATCTCGGCACGGGGCACCAGGGCCGCGACCGAGTCGATGACGATGACATCGATGGCGCCCGAGCGGACCAGCATGTCCGTGATCTCGAGCGCTTGCTCGCCGGTGTCCGGCTGGGAGACCAGGAGCGCGTCGGTGTCGACACCGAGCGCCTTGGCGTAGTCAGGGTCGAGAGCGTGCTCGGCGTCGATGAACGCTGCGATGCCGCCGTTGGCCTGTGCACTGGCGACCGCGTGCAACGCGACCGTCGTCTTACCGCTGGACTCCGGACCATAGATCTCGACGACACGGCCGCGGGGAAGACCTCCGATGCCGAGCGCGACGTCGAGCGCGATGGAACCGGTGGGTATCACCGCCATCGGGATCGCAGGTCGCTCGCCCAGGCGCATGATCGAGCCCTTGCCATATTGTTTGTCAATCTGCGCGAGTGCGAGGTCGAGCGCCTTCTCGCGGTCTGGCACTGCTGCCATAGCTGACACCCCTACTGATTTCGCGGACTTCGCTGTCGAACTCTTCACCGGGCACACGGTAGGCGGTCGGTCTGACAAAACACATCTCGCGCGCCGCGCGCCTGTGGACAAGGTCGTCATGTGGACAATACCCGTACACGTGTTCGATGCAAGCCACGACACGCGAAACCCACTCGATCGGCTGTTCACACCGGCCGATCCGGCACCGGACCCCACCGAAAATCGCTCATCCGGGCGGAAACAACCGCGCTGGCGAAATCGGATCAGCGCAGCTTCGGCGGCACCCGATCGGGATAGGCGGCGACCACTGCCCGCCACACCGCCACCGTCGGCACGCCGGCCTTGAGCGCCTCGTTGACGGTCCGCCCGTCCAGCTGTGAGAGCACCTGATCGGCGGCGACGCTGGCCGCGTACGCCGGTCCGAAGGTCGCGTCCAGCCGCGCCCAGAAGTCGGTCAACCGCACTGCTACACCCCTTCACCTGGCGCGCCGGCCAGGACATTCCGCCGCAACGCCAGAGCCAACGATGGCACCGTCGCGATCGCGGCGACGACTGTCAGCGTGCCATACGAGAAGAGATCGACCACATATCCGGCGAGCGCTCCGCCGACCGCCGCGGCCACGCCCATGGTCAGATCAGACAGGCCCTGAGCCGTCGGCCGGACCAACGCCGGCACCGACTCGGAGAGCAGCGTCGAGCCCGACACCACCATGCATGACCAGCCAAGACCGAGCAGCAACAGGCCGGCGGTCAAGCGCGGGGTGCCGTGTCCGGCGGTGCCGGCAACCAGACACGCGGACAGCAGCACGGCCACACCAGCGACGATCACCGCACGGCGGCCGAACCGGTCCGCCGCCCACCCGACCAGCGGCGAGAACGCGTACATGCCGGCCACGTGCACGCTCAGCACGATGCCGACCAGCCGGAGCAGATCGGCATCGTCGTGGGCGCCGCCCATGATGTGCACCGGAGTCATCGACATCACCGCCACCATGACCAGGTGGCCGGTGGTCACCGCGCCGATCGCCAGCCGGGCGTCGGGGCTGGCCATGATGGCTCGCCAGGCCTGCCCGGTGGTGCTCCGCGGCGGGTCATCGGCGCGGGCATTCAGGCGCTGCGCGGTGAGCAGCGGATCCGGTCGCAGGAACGTCAGCAGCAGCACGGCAGCCAGCGCGAACACGCCGATGCTCACGATGAACGGGCCGGTCAGCGCCGGTGTTCCGGACCGGTGCAGGATCGAGTCCGCGGTGCTGGCGAAATTCGGCGCGGCCACGGCCCCGATCGTGGTCGCCCAGACGATCAGCGACAGTTGGCGCGCCCGGTGCCCCGAATCGGCCAGGTCCACCGCCGAATAGCGGGCCTGCAGGTTGGCCGCCGAGCCACCGCCGAACAGCAGCATCCCGAGCAGCATCAACCAGATCGAGCCGGCCGCGGCGGCCAGCACCACGATCCCGGCACCGACGGCGCCGATCAGGTAGGCGGTGGCCAGACCGGGCCGCCGCCCGAACCGGGACATCAGCCGTGCCACCGGAACAGCGAGCAGCGCCGCGCCGATCACCGACGCGCTGGATGCGAAGCCGGAGACCTGCACCCCGCCGAGACGCGCGGCCAGAACGCCACCGACAGTGACCCCGATCGTGGTGCCGATGCCGCCGGCGATATTGGTGCCGAACAGCAGCCGCAGGGTGCGCCGCTGAACCGCGGCACGGTAAGCGTCCCGCTCCGTGTCGGTCATTACGAGGGCGGCCATCGTCCCATCTTCCTCTGGCGCAGTGGGGCGCGTCGTCGGGGTTTTCCACCGGCGCCCGGTGGGTTCACGGGTCAAACCATCACCAGGCGTGCCCGCCCGAGCGGCCGCCCACCGCGGCCACCACGGCATCGGCGAAGACCGGGATGGCGGACTCGTCCAGGGCCGAGATGGTGACCCGGAATCCGGGCGCCGACGAGATCCGGTAGAGCGCGCCCGGTGCCACCGCCCAACCCGCCTCGCGCAGTGCCGAAACCGCCAGGGTCTCGTCGGGTACGCGTACCCAGACATTGATCCCGGTCCGGCCCACCGCATCCAGGCCGCGCTCGCGCAACGCACCGACCAGGCCGTCCCGGCGCCGGTCGTAAGACCGGCCGGCGGCCCGGACCTGCGCTGCCGCCTCGGCCGAGGACCAGAGCGTGACCACCGCGCGCTGCAGAACCGTGGAGACCCAGCCGGTGCCCAGACGTTGCCGGCCGTCGACCCGGGCGGCGGTCACCGGATCCGCCACGAATGGCGCGCACCGCAGGTCGGCGCCGTAGGGCTTGGAGACCGAGCGGACGAACGCCCAGTGCGTGCCGACGCCGCAGACCGAGTGCAGCGGCAGTGCCGACAGCGGTCCGGCATGGTCGTCCTCGATCACCAGAACCGCCGGGAACCGCGCCAACACCAGGCGCAGCGCGCCGGCCCGGGCGGCGGTGACGGCGGCGCCGGTCGGGTTCTGGGCGCGGGTGGTGATCACGACCGCGCGGGCACCGGCGCCGAGCGCCGACGACAGCTCCGACGGCGACGGGCCGTCCTCGTCCATCGCGACCGGGACCGGCACCAGACCCAGGGCGGCGATCAGGTCCAGCAGGTTGGCCCAGCCGGGATCCTCGACCGCGACCTTGTCGCCCGGCCGCAGGTGCGCGCCGAGCAGGCGCTCGATCGCATCCAGCGCACCGCCGGCGATGCCCACCACCCCGGACGCGACACCGTCGCCCGCGAACGCGTCCCGGGCCAGCGTCGTGAGGTCGCCGGGCGCGGGCGCACACACCGCCGCGTCCAGATCCGGCAGCAACCGCGGGTCCGGTGTGCCGCTGGACAGATCGACGGCACCCGCCGGAACGCCGAGCCGCCACTGACCACGCTCGCCCAGCACCGGCGGCCGGGGCCGGACCCGGGTGCCGTTGCGCCCCAGCGTCTCGATCACGCCCCGGCCTCGCAACGCTTGATAGGCAGCAGCCACCGTCGCCGGGCTGACCTGGAGATCAGCGGCGAGGGTCCGGACCGGCGGCAGGCCGGCGCCCGGAGCAAGGGCACCGGACCGCACGCCGGCCTCGATGCTCACCGAGATCTCGGTGGCCGTGCCACCGACCACCTGATATTGTCCTGACACAATTTAGAGAATGTACTAGAACATAAGTAGATAGGCAAGCCGATGTCTTACCCCGCCACGCCGCTGACCACGCCCAGCCGCTATCCGGACCGGGCCACCTACGACAAGGACGCCGTGCACGAATTGCTCGACGAGCAGTTCTTCTGCCATGTCGGGTTCGTCGTCGACGGTGCCCCGCGGGTGCTGCCGACCCTGTTCGTACGCGTCGGTGAAGCCGTCTATCTGCACGGCTCCACGGCGGCGACGTGGCTGTTGGCGGCCCGTCGGGAGAGCTTGCCGGTGGTGGTCAGCGTCGCCACCATCGACGCGCTCGTGCTGGCCCGGGCGCAGCCGCACCACAGCGCCAACTACCGGTCGGTGGTGGTGCACGGCGACGCGACGCTGGTGACTGACGAGGCCGACAAGCGGGCAGCGATGGCGGCACTGATCGAGAAGGTCGGCCCGGGGCGGACCGCCGAGACCCGGCCGCCGACCGCTGCTGAGCTGGCGGCCACCGCCGTACTCCGGCTGGATCTGGAGTTGGTGTCGATGAAGCGGCGCACCGGCGGCCCCAAGGACGATGAGGCGGACCTGGCCCTGCCCCACTGGGCCGGAGTGATCCCGCTGGCCGCCACCCGCGGTCCGGCGGTGACCGAACCCGGAGTGAGTGTCCCGGCGCCGGCCTATGTCCCGACCCGGTCCCGCTGGTTCGATGCGCCGGCCCTGATCGGCAAGTACATCCGTCTGGAGCCGACGGCCATCGCCGATGCCGAGGAGATGTTCCACGCGCTCGACGATGACGAGGTGTGGGCGTTCACGACGCTGCCCCGGCCGGGTTCACCGGCCGAGATGGCGGCGCTGCTCACCCGCGAACTCGCGAACCCGGCCCGGATGTCGTTCACGAAGCGGCTGGCGGCGACCGGCGAGATCGTCGGGACCAGCTCGTTCTACGACATCAACCCGGACTACGGGAGCATCGCGATCGGCTATACCCAAATCGCCAAGCCGTGGTGGCGCACCGCGGTCAACACCGAGTCCAAGCTGCTCATGCTGCGGCACGCGTTCGACGATCTCGGTGCGGAACGGGTGGTGTGGCACGCGGACATCCGCAACGACCGATCCCAGACCGCGATCACCCGGCTCGGCGCGGCCCGCGAGGGCGTGCTGCGGCACCAGCGCCGGCGGCGCGACGGATCATGGCGGGACACCGCCCAGTTCTCGATGATCTCCGAAGAGTGGCCTGCGGCACGTCAGCGACTAATGGCCTGGGCAGAGCGGTAGCCGGACCGTCACACTGGTGGAATGTTCGGTGTCGTCAACCTGTGGACCTACGTCGTCGGAACGGCGCTGATCATCCTGCTGCCCGGCCCGAATTCGATGTACGTGCTGTCCACCGCGGCTCGCCGGGGCGTCCGCCAGGGCTACGCCGCGGCCTGCGGCGTGTTCATCGGCGACGCGGTGATCATGACGCTCTCGGCGGCCGGTGTCGCCTCGCTGCTGCGCGCCCAGCCGATCCTCTTCGACGTCGTCAAATACGCCGGTGCGATCTACCTCTGCTACATCGGCTACGGCCTGATCCGGGGCGCCTGGAAGCGCCGGGTCGAGTCTCCGATCGACGCCGCCGACGCGCCCCCGGCCGCGGTCGACGAACGGTCGCCGTTCAAACGCGCGCTCGTCGTCAGCCTGCTGAACCCGAAGGCGATCCTGTTCTTCATTTCGTTCTTCATCCAGTTCGTCGACAAGTCCTACCCATATCCGTGGCTGTCGTTCCTGGTGCTGGGCGCGATCGCGGAACTGTTCAGCTTCCTCTACCTGACGACGCTGATCTTCGGTGGCAGCTATCTGGCCGGCCAATTCCGGCAGCGGCGCAAGCTGGCCCGCGGCCTCACCACCGGGGTCGCGGCGATCTTCATCGGGTTCGCGGTGAAGCTGGCGACCGCGTCGCTTTCCTGACGTTTGGCGGACCGCTTTTGCATCAAGAACCCGGAGTTGTCGGAAAACTGCGACTATTTGCCCTATTTGTCGCGCAGGATTTCGACAACTCGCGATTTTGATGCAAAACGAACGCGGCGCCGTCGGCTCCAAGAGCGGCCGGCATTACTGCGGCGCCGCCAGCCCGTGCCGGTAGGCGTACTGCACCGCCTGCGCGCGATCCCGAACTCCGGTCTTGGCGAACAGCCGGTTGATGTGCGACTTCACGGTCGCCTCGGTGAGGAACAGCCGGGACGCGATCTCGCGATTGGACAGGCCGGCCGCGATCAGCTCGAGCACCTCGACTTCGCGGGGCGTCAGCCCGTCCGGCGCGGCGTCCGGCGCCGGAACCGGACCGCCTTCGGCCGCGGCCAGCAGCTTGCGCTGCACCTGCGGGTCCAGCACGGCCTGGCCGGTGGCGGCGGCCCGAATCGCCTGCGCGATCTGAGCCCGGCCGGCGTCCTTGGTCAGATATCCGAGCGCGCCGGCGCGCAGCGCGGTCAGGATGTCGGAGTCCTCGGCGTAAGTGGTCAGCACCACGACCTGGGTCAGCGGATGCTCGGCGCGGATTTGCGCGGTCGCGCTGACGCCGTCGCGGCGCGGCATCCGCAGATCCATCAGGACCACGTCGGCGCCGTGCCGGGCGACCAGATCGACGGCCTCGTCACCATCGGCGGCGGCACCCACCACCTCGACGTCATCGAGCAGACCGAGCAGCAGCACGAGACCCTCCCGCACTGCCGTCTGATCGTCGGCCACCACCACCCGGATCGTCACGTCGGGATCCGCACCTCCACCTTCCAGCCATCGCCGTCCGGACCCGCGGTGAAGCTACCTCCGGCAAGCTCGGTGCGCTCGCGCAGTCCGACCAGACCATAACCACCGCCGGCGTGAGCCAGGGGCCGATCGCCGCTGGGCGCCGCACCATTGCGGACGCTCAGCGTCACTTCGCTTTCCGCGTACGCGCATCCGATGTCGACAACCGCACCCGGCGCGTGCTTGCGGATGTTGGTGATCGCCTCCTGCGCGGTCCGGTAGAGGGTCAGCGCCACGTCGGCCGGCGGCTCGGTCGGCACACCGGTGATCTGGACCGTGGCCGTGGCACCGGTGTCCAGGCGGTAGCCCTCGGCCAGCGTCTCCAGCAGTTGCGGCAGCGGCAGCGTGCCGCCACGCAGCGCGTCCACCGCCCGCCGGGTCTCGGCGATGCCCTCCTTGGCGAGCTGGCTGGCCCGCTTGACCGAGGTGTGCGCCGGCTCCGGCTTGCCGGACTCGAGCATCGCGTCGGCCACGTCCAGTTGCAGCGACAGCGCCGCCAACGAGTGCGCCAGCACGTCGTGGATCTCGCGGGCGATGCGGGCTCGTTCGTCCAGTGCCGCGCTCCGGGCGCGTTCCTCGCGGACCTGCTGGGCTTCGGCGAGAAGCTGATCGTTCTGCTTGCGGACCAGGCCGATGAGCAGTGCCGTGACGATCACCGCCGGCCCGGCCATCAACCACGTGGCGACGTCGTCGATGGCGACGTGCCCGACCGCGTACGCGATGACGATCACCACTGCGAATCCGGCCGACCACCAGACCGGCCACGATTGCGCCGCCCGGATCACCGCGACCGCGGCGAACGCCAGTGCCGCCGAGTGCGGGCTGACGATGGTGAGCACCGCGCCGGCCAGTCCGCAGAGCAGCACCGCCGGATCGACCCAGCGGCCGTCCGGCACGATCAGCCAGTAGGCCCAGGCCCCGACCGCGAGCAACAGCAGGACGGTGACCGCGAGCCCGGCGCCGTGCAGCGACACCCGGGGCTCCGCCAGGGCCACGGTCCAGCTGATGGCGACGAGTGCGATTGAACTCCGCACTCGCCGCCGGTTCTGCGACCACTGTGGGCTAAGCCAGACCACCACGGGATGTTTCTATCGCATCCGGACCGTGCGCCGATCCCGGCCTGATTGCTGCGGCAGGATCGGGTGGCCGGTGTCGGCGGCCCGCTTGTTCACCACGAGCGTCTCGATCACCATGCTCAGCCCGAAGGTCACCAGCACGGTGGCGCCGGCCGACAGCGTCGCGCCCAAGTGCCCGGCGCCGAACGCGAAGCCCAGCCGCAGCGCGATCATCGCGAGCCAGACGCCCAGGGTGACCAGCGTGTAGCGCTGCCACAGGTGCCCGTCACGGAGATAGAGCCGGATGCTGAAGCCGCGGGCCAGGCCGGCGGCCAGGGCAACGACCAGCTCGACGACGAGGAACCCGACGTCGACCGCCGACAGGTGCCCGTGCATCTGGGAGAAGCCGTAGATCACCATGATCGCCGGGATGACGAACGACTTCGATCCCACCGGCGCGCCGGCGAATCGCTTCCCAATGATCCAGACGACCACCGCCGCGATCACCAGGATCTGTGCCGAGTCCATGTCTGCCTGCCTTCTCTCGTCGACCCGCCGCTGCTGACTCGTCGGCGCCGGGCTGATTGCTTCGGCTCGCTGTCGGGTTGCGAGATCAACGGTATGGAGACGGCCGCCCGAAGGCCTCAGTCCACGGGTGGAGCCCGGGTGGAACCCGACCCCATCCCCTGCGCCCGGCCCCCGTCCCACCGCCCCCTCCCGATGATCAAGTGCACGATCTTGAGCATCCGGGACGCCATAGCGACCTCGGCCGCACTCGATCTTGCACCTGCCGACGCACTCGATCACGGGCATCGCCGGCCGGCCCGGCGGCGGTACGGGCGGATGTCGTACCGCCGGGGCAAGATGGCCGTGTGAGTGCAGCCGCGACCGGAGTTCCCGCCGACATCCCGTTCGGGGTGTCCACCCGGGCCTGGTTCGACGCCGCCTTCGCCGCACCGACCGCGGCCCAGACCGGCGCCTGGCGCTCGATCAGCGCGGGCAACAACGCCCTGGTGGTGGCACCGACCGGTTCCGGCAAGACCCTGGCCGCATTCCTCTGGTCGATCGACCGGCTGGCGACCGAGGGTCCGCCGGCCGAGGCCGCCAAGCGATGCCGGGTGCTCTATGTCAGCCCGCTCAAGGCGCTGGCCGTCGACGTCGAGCGCAACCTGCGCACGCCGCTGACCGGCATCCGGCAGGCGGCCGCCCGCCTGGGTCTGCAGCCGCCGGACATCACGGTGGCGATGCGCACCGGTGACACTCCCGCCGACGAGCGCCGAGCCTTCGCCAAGCGCCCGCCGGACATCCTGATCACCACGCCCGAGTCGCTGTTCCTGCTGCTGACATCGGCGGCGCGGGAGTCACTGCGGGGCGTGGAGACGGTCATCATCGACGAGGTGCATGCTGTCTGCGCGACCAAGCGGGGCGCGCATCTGGCGCTGTCGCTCGAGCGTCTTGATGCTCTGCTGGCCAAGCCGGCGCAGCGGATCGGCCTGTCGGCGACGGTCCGGCCGATCGACGAGACCGCCCGGTTCCTCGGCGGCGCCGCAGCGGTGGACATCGTGGCACCGCCCACGCCCAAGACGATCGACGTCTCGGTGGTGGTTCCGGTCGAGGACATGACTCGACTGGACGAGTCCGGCGACGATGGGGACGGCGCTCGGCAGGTGTCCATCTGGCCGGCCGTGGAGGAGCGGATCCTCGACCTGATCGAGGCGCACCGGTCCACCATCGTGTTCGTCAATGGCCGGCGCGGTGCTGAGCGGCTGTGCGCTCGCCTCAACGAGCTGGCATATGAGCGCGTCACCGGCCTCCCGGCTCTGGTCGACGGCAAACCCCCGGCCCAGGTGATGGCGCAATCCGGCACCGCCGGCGGAGCACCGCCGCAGGTCGCGCGGGCCCACCACGGCTCGGTGTCGCGCGAGGAGCGAAAGCACATCGAGGAAGCGCTCAAGGCCGGAGATCTGCCCGCCGTCGTCGCGACCAGCAGTCTCGAGCTGGGGATCGACATGGGTGCGGTGGAGCTGGTGGTTCAGGTCGAGGCGCCGCCGAGCGTGGCCGCCGGCCTGCAGCGCGTCGGCCGGGCCGGTCACCAGGTCGGCAACGTCTCGCGCGGCGTGGTCTTCCCGAAGCACCGCGGTGACCTCGTGTCGTGTGCCGTCGTGGCCCGCAAAATGATCACCGGCGGCATCGAGGAGCTGCGCTATCCACGCAACCCGCTGGATGTGCTGGCACAGCAGATCGTCGCGATGGTGGCGATGGATCCATGGCATCTGGGCGACCTGGCCACGCTGGTCCGGCGTGCGGCGCCATTCGCCGAGCTGCCGGCGTCGGCGCTGGACGCGGTGCTGGACATGCTCTCCGGTCGCTACCCGTCCACGGCCTTCGCCGAGCTGCGTCCGCGACTGGTCTGGGACCGCGTCGACGATGTGCTGACCGGGCGTCCCGGCGCGCAACGCCTGGCGGTCACGAGTGGCGGCACCATCCCCGACCGCGGTCTCTTCGGCGTGTTCCTGGCCGGTGCCGATCGTCCGGTCCGAGTCGGCGAGCTCGATGAAGAGATGGTCTATGAATCCCGGGTGGGCGACGTGTTCCTGCTCGGGTCCACCTCGTGGCGGATCGAAGACATCACGCCAGACCGGGTTCTGGTCTCGCCGGCGCCCGGGGTCTCGGCTCGGATGCCGTTCTGGAAGGGCGACGCGCTGGGCCGCCCGGTCGAGCTGGGCCGCGCGATCGGTGCGCAGATCCGTGAGCTGTCCCGAGCACCGAGCGACACGGCCCGGGCGGTGCTCGCCGATGACGGGCTGGACGCCTGGGCGGTCGACAATCTCCTGGCCTACCTCAGCGAGCAGCGGGAGGCGACCCGGCATCTGCCGGATGACCGGACGATCCTGGTCGAGCGGTTCCGCGACGAACTCGGCGATTGGCGGATGACCGTCCACTGTGTCCTCGGCGCCAAGGTGAACAGCGCCTGGGCGCTGGCCATTGGGCAACGGCTGCAGGAGCGCTACGGCGTCGATGCCCAGGTGATGCCCTCCGACGATGGCATCGTGGTGCGGCTGCCCGACATCGTCGATGAGGCGCCCGGCGCCGACCTGGTGGCATTCGCGCCGGATGAGATCGCCGCGATCGTCGAGGAGTCGGTCGGCGGTTCGGCCATGTTCGCCTCCCGGTTCCGGGAGTGCGCGGCCCGCGCCCTGCTGCTGCCCAAGCGTGACCCGCGGCGCCGGGCACCGCTGTGGCAACAGCGCCAGCGCGCCGCACAACTGCTCGACGTGGCACGCGACTTCGGTGACTTCCCGATCACGCTGGAGGCCGCTCGCGAGTGCCTTCAGGACGTGTTTGACGTGCCGGCGCTG
The DNA here is from genome assembly GCA_963836775.1 of uncultured Actinomycetota bacterium. Classification (GTDB taxonomy): domain Bacteria; phylum Actinomycetota; class Actinomycetes; order Mycobacteriales; family Micromonosporaceae; genus DASQPR01. The sequence continues at coordinate 382,963 of CAWIKR010000002.1, forward strand.
GTCGAGGTGATGCGGGACCTGGAGTCACGAAAGATGCGCCTGGTCGAGGTGGAGACCGCCCGGCCGTCGCCATTCGCCCGATCGCTGCTCTTCGGTTATGTCGGCGCGTTCCTCTACGAGGGCGACGCGCCACTGGCCGAGCGCCGGGCCGCTGCGCTGTCCCTCGACTCCACCCTGCTCGGCGAGCTGCTCGGCCGCGTCGATCTGCGCGAGCTGCTGGATCCGGCAGTGGTCACCGAGACCGAAGCCCGCCTGCAGTTCCGGACGACGGACCGACCGCCACGCGATGCCGAGGATGCGATCGAGATCCTGCGCCGGATCGGCGATCTGACCACCGACGAGGCGGCAGCCCGGGGCATCGACGAGACCTGGCTGATGGAACTCGCCGCCAACCGCCGGGTGATCGCGGTGCGGATCGCCGGCGAGCAACGCTGGCTGGCGATTGAAGACGCCGGCCGGGTGCGCGATGCGCTCGGAGTGGCGCTGCCGGTCGGGATCGCCGAGGCGTACGCGTCCAGCGTGGTGGATCCGCTCGGAGATCTGGTGGGGCGATATGCGCGCACCCATGCGCCGTTCACCGCGGCCACCTGCGCGACCCGGTTCGGGCTGGGTGTCTTCGTGGTCGAGCAGGCACTGCGACGGCTGGCCGCCAGCGGGCGCCTCACCTCGGGCGAATTCACTCCCGGTGGTGCCGGTGCCGAGTTCTGCGACGCCGAGGTGCTGCGCCTGTTGCGCCGCCGATCGCTGGCCGCGCTGCGCAAGGAGATCGAACCGGTCGCGCCCGAGGCCCTGGCCCGGTTCCTGCCGGCCTGGCAGCACATCGGCTCGTCGGCTCGCGGCGTGGCCGCCGCGGCCAGTGCGGTCGAGCTGCTCCAGGGCCTGGCGCTGCCGGCCTCGGCGCTGGAGAAGCTGGTGCTGCCGGCCCGCGTCAGCGACTATTCGCCGGCGTTCCTCGACGAACTGTGCGCCTCCGGCGAGGTGGTGTGGGCCGGCTCCGGCGCGATCGGAGCCAGCGACGGCTGGATCCATCTGGCGTACGCGGACTCAGCCCCGCTGCTCCTCCCGGTGCCGAACCCGGAACTGGCCAGCGGCCCGGTCCATGACGCGATCCTGGACACGCTCGACGGCGGGCAGGCGCTGTTCTTCCGCAACCTGGCCGACCGGCTCGAAGAGGTTGCCGATGCCGATGTGGCAGCCGCGATCTGGGACCTGGTCTGGGCCGGCTACCTGTCCAACGACACCATCGCGCCGCTGCGCGCCCTGCTCGCCGGCGGCACTGGTGCGCACAAGTCGCAGGCGCAGCCGGGCCGATCGCGATACCGCAGACTCGGCCGGCCGGCCTCGTCGTCGACACCAGCGCATCGTCCCTCGGCCTCGCCGTCCATGGCCGGGCGGTGGTATCGACTGCCGGATCGCGACACCGATCCCACTCGTCGCTCCGCCGCCACCGCCGACGCGTTGCTGGAACGCCACGGCGTCGTCACCCGGGGCGCGGTGATGGCCGAAGACGTGGTGGGTGGTTTCGCCGGCGTTTACCCGGTGCTCGGCGCCCTTGAGGAGCGCGGCGTGGCCCGGCGCGGATACTTCGTCGAAGGCCTTGGCGCGGCGCAGTTCGCGGTGCCCGGTGCGGTGGACCGGCTGCGGTCGCTCGCCGATCGGCCGTCCCGGTCCAGCGCCGTCGTCCTGGCCAGCACGGATCCGGCCAATCCATACGGCGCTGCGCTCCCCTGGCCGGACCGCACCGTGGACGACGGATCCGCGGCCGGGTCGCCGAGCGGGCATCGCGCCGGCCGCAAAGCCGGAGCGCTGGTGGTTCTGGTCGACGGCGTGCTCACGATCTACGTCGAGCGCGGCGGCAAGACCCTGCTGTCCTATACCGAAGATCCGGACACGCTCGAGCTCGCCGCCAAGGCGCTCGCCGATGCCGTGCATGCGGGCGCGCTCGGTTCACTGTCGGTCGAGCGCGCTGACGGCGCCTCGGTGCACGCCAGCCCGCTTCGCGACGCGCTGACCTCGGCCGGGTTCCGGGTGACGCCGCGAGGCCTCCGCCTGCGCGGCTGAGCAGGCACCGGGCACCGGGCACCCCAGTTCTGGATCCTGAACGTCCGTCGCTGGCAAACAACGCTGGCAACAGCGCTGGCAAACAGCGACAAAAGTTCAAGATCCAGAGGACGGTGGCCGCCGCGGCGCGTGGCCCACGGCGCGCATGGGAGCAAAAGTGCTCGGTCAGTCGACCAGCAACGGCAGCACTGACGAAATCACGTCGAGGTGGTCGAGATCATCTATGTCGAGCACCTGGAGGAACATCCGCTCCGCGCCGACCTTGGCGAACTCGCGGATCCGAGCGGCGATCTCCTCCGGCGTGCCGCAGAGACCATCGGAGCGCAGTTTCTCCACGGGCCGGCCGATCGCCTCGGCCCGCCGAGCGATCTCCGCGTCGGACCGGCCGCAGCAGATCGTCTGCGCGGTCGACATCACGATCGGGGCGGTTCGATCAATCGCGGCGCACGCGGCGCGTACGAGGTCAAACATCTCAGCGACCTCGTCCACCGGCGAAAACGCGCAGTTGTATTCGGCGGCGTAGAGCGCCGCCAGCGCCGGGGTTTTCTTCTTTCCATGCCCACCCACGATGATCGGCGGCCCGGGGCGCTGCAGTGGTTTGGGTAGCCCGGGCGAGTCGGTGATCTGGTAGTGCCGGCCCGCATGGCCGAACCGCTCACCCTCGGCAGTGCTCCACAGCCCGGAGACGATCGCCAGCTGCTCTTCGAGGATTTCGAAACGCGTGCCGGTGGCGGGGAACGGGATGCCATAGGCGGCGTGTTCCTGCTCGAACCAGCCGGCGCCGAGGCCTAGCTCGACCCGGCCGTGGCTCATCACGTCAACCTGGGCGACCGAGATCGCCAGCGGACCGGGCAGCCGGAAGGTGGCGGACGTGACCAGAGTGCCGAGCCGGATCCGGCTGGTCTCCAGGGCCAGGCCGGCCAGCGTGATCCAGGCGTCGGTCGGTCCGGGGGCGCCGTCGCCGCGGCCCATGCGCAGGAAATGGTCGGATCGGAAGAACCCGTCGAAGCCGAGTTCTTCGGTGCGCAGTGCGAGCCGAGACAGCTCCGCGTAGGAAGCGCCCTGCTGAGGTTCAGTGAAGATGCACAATCGCATGGTGCAACCTTTGCAGACTTCGGCCGTGACGGTGCGCCCAGTCACGGCAGAGGATCGTGAATCCCTGGACGCTCTGCTGATCGAATCCTGGGGCGAGCCGCGAGTCGCGGCAGGTGGCCGCGTGTACGAGCTCAATACCCTGCCGAGTCTGGTGGCAATCTCCGAAACCGGGGAACTCGTCGGAGCCCTGACCTACGAGATTTCGGACGGCACGATCGAAGTGGTCTCGATCGACGCGACGGCGCCGAATCGGGGCGTTGGCACCGCGCTGCTGGAGGCGGCGGGCGACATCGGGGCTCAGGCCGACGCGCGCCTGCTGTGGCTGGTGACCACCAACGACAATCTCGACGCACTTCGCTTCTATCAGCGCCGTGGATTGCGCATCCTGGGGGTACGCCCGAATGCCGTGGCCGCCTCGCGCCAGCTCAAGCCCTCGATTCCGCAGATCGGGGCGTACGGCATCCCGATCCGGGACGAGATCGTCCTGGGCCGGTCGCTCGCGCCTGCGGTGGAACTCTGACAACCTGGGCGGTATGACGCCCGGCTGGATCTCTCTGACCACCGACTACGGGCTGTCGGACGGATTCGTAGCAGTCGTGCACGGCGTGATCCTGCGGCACGACCCCGACCTGCGCATCATCGACGTGACCCACGAGGTGCATCCCGGTGACATCGCCCGGGGCGCCATGGTGCTGGCCGAGGCGGTGCCGTTCCTTCCGTCCGGCGTCCACGTCGCGGTGGTCGACCCGGGTGTCGGCACGCAGCGGCGAGGCATCGCGATCCGGGCCGCCGGCGGCCTTCTGGTCGGCCCGGACAACGGCGTGCTGTGGCCGGCGGCCGAGGCTCTCGGCGGCCCTGATGCCGCGGTCGAGCTGGACAACCTGGCATGGCATCGGGCGCGGGTGTCGGCGACGTTCCACGGCCGCGATATCTTCGCGCCGGTCGCGGCCCGGCTGGCCACCGGCCAACCATTCGGAGACGCCGGCACCGCTATCGATCTCGAGACTTTGGTGCGTCTGCCCGAGCCCCAGGCCCGGATCGCCACCGGCGAACTGGAGGCCGAAGTCCGGATGGTGGACCGGTTCGGCAATGTGCAACTTCATCTCGACGGCGATGCGCTGTCCATGGTGGACGATGAGGTCAGCGTGCTGGGACAGGCAGCGCGCCGGGTGCGTACGTTCGGGGATGCTCCGCGCGGATCCCTCGTCGTGCTCACCGATTCCAGCGGCAAGGTCGCGATCGCGATCAACGGTGGCCGCGCGGTGGTCGCGCTCGGCGTCGTGCCCGGCGATCCAGTCCGGATCACCAACCGCACGGCCACGAGCGCCGAGGACCGCACGATAAGTGCCGAGACGACTGACCGCACGGGCACCAGTGCCGAAGCGACCAGCGCCGAAGCAAGCGGCCCCGACGCGACCGAGCACAAGGCGCCGACCGATGCCTGAGGGCGACACCGTCCTCAACCACGCCCGCGCGCTACAGAAAGCGCTGGCCGGCAAGGCGATCGTCAAGTCCGACTTCCGGGTGCCCACGCTGGCCACTGCCGACCTGGCCGCCTGGTCGGTAGCGGAGAGCGCGGTCCGCGGCAAGCACCTGCTGCTGCGGCTGCGCCCGCCGGCCGGCGGCACGCAGGCGGATCAGACCCTGCACAGCCATTTGCGGATGGACGGCACCTGGCGCACGTTCCGCCCGGGCGAGCGCTGGTCCGGCGGCCCGGCCCACACCATCCGGGTGGTGCTCTCCTTCAGCGATGTCGTCGCTGTCGGATTCCACCTGCACGAGCTGGCGTTGATCCCGACCGCGAACGAGAGCGAGCTGGTCGGATTTCTCGGCCCGGACCTGCTCGGCCCGGACTGGGACGCGGCCGAGGCGGTCCGACGGTTGCGCGCCGAGTCTGACCGCAGCATCGCCGAAGCCCTTCTGGACCAGCGCAACCTCGCCGGGATCGGCAACCTCTACAAGTCCGAGGTGCTGTTCCTGCGCGGCATCTGGCCGTGGCGGCCGGTCTCCGATGTGGACGATCTCGAAGCGCTGGTCCGGCTCGCGCAGCGCCTGCTCAAATCGAACGTCGGTCGCTGGACGCAGGCGACCACCGGATCGCTGCGCAAGGGCGAAGAGACTTGGGTGTACGGCCGGATGGGCCGGTCGTGCCGCCGCTGCGGCACCCTGATCCGCAAGCAGGAGCAGGGTGAACGGGTCACCTTCTGGTGCCCCTCATGCCAGCCGGAGCTGATCGCCCGGCCGGACTAGTCAGGACGTCTCCGGCAACTGCTGGGCGCGGAAGCTGAGCTCGGAGATGCCCATCGCGATGCCGCGAACCCGATCCGTCGCCTCGACCAGCCGGCCGATCGCGACCGGCTCGCCGATCCGGCCGGTCTCCGCCACGAAGGTGCCGGCCGCGGCGACCAGGCCTTCGTAGGCGCCGACTCCGGTGGTGAAGTGTTCGAGCAGCGCGGCGTGCGAGGCGACCAGCTGGTCCCGGCTCGGGTCATTCGGTGCCGCGATCTTCACGGCTTGCTCCACACTGGCCGTACGCTCCGCGAGGTCCCGCAACGCCTCCTCGGCCACGGCGGCTTCCAGCAGCACCTCACTGCCGGATCCGGTGAGCCGGGGCGCGAGTGCCGCCAGCGTACGCATGGCTCGGTCCAGCCGTGCGCCGGCTGCGGCCACCGATGAGCCGCGCAGCCGCGACATGTGCGCCACCCGGTGAGCTTCGGTGATGGCGCGCCGCCCGACCGGCAGACGGCTCACGAAGGCTTCGATCCGCCGTTGCGTGGCGGCAGCTCGCTGAGCCGGGTCGAGGGGTTCGGGCACCGGCATCGCGGCGAACTCCCGCAGGTCACTCCATCGCCACCAGGTGACTGCGGCGGTCCCGCCGGCGGCCGCGGCCCAGAACGCGTCGGCGATGCCGAGGCCGTGATAGGGCACCAGAACGATGGCCGCGCCGGTAAACGACGCGGCCGCGACCGACCAGCGGCGTGCGGAGCGGCGGAGCCGCCGAAGCCGATTCAGATGCTTGGCTCGTGGATCCACCGCCCGCTCCCCTGCTGCTTACTGCTCAATCACTCCGGTGCCGGATCAGCCGGCCGCGGAGTCCTTGTCCTTCAAGCCCTTGCGGATCTCGTCGAGCCGAGCCACGTTGGCGTCGTTGTCGGCGGCGCCATCTGAGTCGCCGGCGCCGATCGCGGGCTTCGACTCGCCGGCGGTCAGCTGGTCGCCGGCCATGTTGGCCCGGATCTGCTCCAGCCGAGAGGCGCCGGCCATGTCCAGAGTGGTCTTCTGGACCTCGATCATCCGGCCCTCGACGCTGTTCGAGGCGAGCTCGGCGCGCCCCATCGCGTTCGCGTACCGCCGCTCGATCTTGTCCCGCACCTCGTCCAGAGACGGCGTGTTGCCGGGCGCGGCGAGCTGGCCCATGCCCTCCAGCGACCTGGCCACGGTCTCCTGCATCTTTGCCTGCTCGAGCTGGCTGAGCAGCTTGGTGCGCTCGGCGAGCCTGGTCTCCAGGACCATCTTGTTGTTCTCGACGGCCTTCTTCGCCTGCGTGGCAGCCGACAACGCCTGGTCGTGCAGCGTCTTCAGATCCTCCATGGCCTGCTCACCGGAGACGAGCTGAGTGGCGAACACCTGGGCGGTCTGCTCGTATTGCGTGGCCTTCTCACCGTCACCGTCGGCGTGCGCCTTGTCGGCCAGGACCAACGCCTGACGCGCCGATGACTGCAGCTTCTCCACCTCGGTGAGCTGCCGGGACAGCTTCATCTCGAGCTGACGCTGATTGCCGATGACCGCCGCCGCCTGCTGCACGAGGGCCTGGTGCTGGCGCTGCGCGTCCTCGATCGCCTGCTGGATCTGCACCTTGGGGTCGGCGTATTCATCGATCTTCGCGCCGAACAACGCCATCAGGTAGCGCCAGCCCTTGACGAACGGATTCGCCATATCTGTCGGTCCTCTCCTATGTCGGCCCGCTCGCGTCGGTCAGAGTCACACCACAACGAGCTCAAATTTCGCGTTAGGCAACCATGGTCGCAGGCGCACGCGAGTGCGTCACGCGCCATCGGCACCAAACGCCTAAGCGGCCGCCTAATTGCGACAATACGCGCTCGGCGCGGCTTCGTCGGACCCCATCGGCGCGGGCGGATCGGCGATCAGTCCACGAGCTGAGACTCGGACTTGTGAAGATCGTCGCCCCATACGTCGCGCCAGTGTGCCTGCCGTCCGGCATCCCAGTAATCGGCCCAGACCAACGTCACCGGTCCGGGATCAAGCGGAATCGCCAGCGAGTCGCCGGCGGCGAGGTCAGCGCGCTGCTCGCTCACCGTCGGGGCGTCCTGGACCGACCACACCACGGTCAGGTCCTCGGCACCGGTACCGTCGACGTGCAATACGCCGTACGCCTGGCCGTCCCGATCCTCCACCGTGGCACGAATGCGCGGCTGGCGAGCCCGTGCGGCGGCCTCCCACGAGTGCCGCGCGACGTTCCGGGTCTCGATCGCGGCCCGCATCGATCCCAGCGCTGCCACCGCGGCAAATCCGGCGGCCGCGACGGTGCCGGCCGCGGACAGAGCACCGACCAGTTCAGAACTGTCACGAACGAGGATGAATACCGCGAATAGTGCGACGACGCCGAGCACTGAAACCGCGTAGAGGGTCAAGATCCGGGACGACACTCGGTGACCCTAACCGGCTCCGGCCGGCCCATTCCACTCGGCTGATCACGATCCGCGTCACGGTCCCACCTGCGACGCCACGCGATCTCGCGATGTTGGGATGCCTATGGCCACCCCAACATCGCAAGATCCAGGGATAGCGGTGCGCCGACCGGGCGGGCGGATTCGCGTACCCGCAAAAAAGCGCCCCGATCCGCCGCAGCGGACCGGGGCGCCCAAGCCCACGGGTTGATCTTTTAGCGCGCGAGCGCCACGTCGCGCCCATGCTTCGGCTTGCGGCTGTTGCGAGTCGTGCGCAGCGTCGCCTTGAGCGGGCTGTTCTGCAGCACCGAAACGGACACGTTGCCGTCCACGGTCCGCGTCCGGGGCGCGTGCTTCGGCAGAACGATCGCCGGAGCACGCCGGAAGGTCTCGTCGCTCGGCACCGTGATCGGCTCGGGCAGTGCCACCGGCCGGGTCATCGGGACTGCCGGCAAGGCGCCGGAGATCGCCGGGACCGGGGCGGTCGCACGCTCGGTCACAGCCACCGTGTGACTGACCTCACGCAGCAACTCGGACAGTTGTGCACCCAGCGCATCACAAATCGCGGCGAGAAGCTCGCTGGAGGCTTCTTTCTGGCCGCGCTCGATCTCCGAGAGGTAACCGAGAGAGACATTTGCCGCGGTGGAAACTTCCCGCAGCGTGCGGTGCTGCGCCTGACGGCGGCCCCGCAATGCGTCACCGATCACTCGACGCAACAGGATCATCGGTTCACCTCCACCCTCGATGTCACCGAAACCGCCACCTGCGCGGTCTTGTTTCGTCAACGCAACCGGCCGGTATCTTGCTCGCCACGGTACCCGGTCGAGGCCAGTGCCGACAGCACCGACTTCCCCGCTAGTCCACGTGGTGCGAGATCGTGACCACACCGGCTCAGACGTTAACCATAAATACGGCCATTTCGACCGCGTCGTTCTTCGCCAACACAGGTCCATGCCGTAAGGCAGCGTTGATCAATCCCGTAACTGGGTCTCCAGCAACGCTAGCGCTTCCGCCACGGCCTGTTCGCGAATCTCCGAACGGTCACCTTGAAGCAGCAACTTCTCGACCCGAGATATGCCCGGACCGGCGACCGCGATGAAAACCGTGCCGACGGCGATGCCGTCCTGCGATGTCGGTCCGGCGACTCCGGTGGTCGCCAGACCCCAGGTGGCGGCACACCGCGTACGCGCACCGGCGGCAAGCTGCTCCGCGACATCCGGGTCCACCGGGCCCCGCGCCGCCAGAAGATCGGCATCGACACCGGCCAGGCTCGCTTTCAACGGTGTCGCGTAGACGATCAGGCCACCCTGAAACGCGGCACTGGCACCGGCCACATTCACGATCGTCGCCGCGAGCAGGCCACCGGTGAGCGACTCGGCGACGGCGAGCGTCTCACCTCGTGCCACCAGCCGGGAAATCATCAGCGAAGCGTCGGCCACGCCCTACGGTACGACGGTGCCGGCCCGGCGCAACCGCAGCGCGCGCACCACATAGTCGGCGCCGGTGATCACCGTGACGATCAGGGCGGCGCCCATCAGCCAGGGACCAACCTGGGCCACCGCATGCGGCCAAGGCAGCAGATACCACGCAATCGCGAGGATCTGCAGCGCGGTCTTGACCTTGCCGCCCCGGCTGGCCGCGATCACGCCGTGCCGGATCACCCAGAAGCGCAGCAGCGTGACGCCCAGCTCACGGCCCAGGATCACGATCGTGACCCACCATGGCAGGTGCCCGTACGCCGACAGGAGCACCAGAGCACTGCCGGTCAGAGCCTTGTCGGCGATCGGGTCGGCCACCTTGCCGAAGGCGGTCACCAGGTCCCAGGTGCGGGCGATCCAGCCGTCGGCGTAGTCGGTCGCCGACGCGACGCAGAAGACGACACACGCGGCGATCCGCAGAGCATCGTCGGTCATCTGGGACGCGACGGTGATACCGATGAAGATCGGAACGAGCACGATCCGCAGCGCGGTCAGCGCGTTGGCCGGGTTCATCACGGGCACGACCCGGCGCTTCGGCTCCACCTGGGACGAGACCGGCGTGGTCATGATGATGCCCGGACGACGGCCGCGGAGATCATCTCGATCGGATCGGCGATCAGATCCACGCCCTCGGTGCCCGTCACCTTCGCCCGCACCAGGTCACCCGGGCGTAGGGCGGCGAGGTCCGCGGACTCGTTGAGCGTGACCGAGCCGTCCACCTCGGGCGCCTGATGAGCGGCCCGGCCCTCGATGACTCCGTCGTCGACGGAATCGACCAGAACCTCGATGGTGGCGCCGATCCGGTCCTCGGCACGCTGGGCACACAGCTCATCGGCGAGCGCACTGAGTTGTGCGTACCGCTTCTTGATCGTGGCCGAACCGACCTTGCCGGTCATCCCGGCGGCCTCGGTGCCGTCCTCATCGCTGTAGTCGAACACGCCGATCGCGTCCAGCGCCGCTTCGTTCAGGAAACGCTCAAGCTCCAGGTAGTCGGCGCGGCTCTCGCCCGGGAACCCGACGATGAAGTTGCTGCGGGCGCCAAGCTCCGGCGCGAACGAGCGAGCCGTCGAGAGCAGGTCGAGGAAGCGTTCGGTGGAGCCGAAGCGGCGCATCCGGCGCAGCACCGGTTCGGACGAGTGCTGGAACGAGAGATCGAAATAGGCAGCGACGCCGGGCGTCGTGGCGATCGTCTCGATCAGGCCCGGCCGGGTCTCGGCCGGCTGCAGGTAGGACACCCGGACACGGACGATGCCGTCGATCGCGGCAAGCTGCGGCAGCAGCTTCTCCAGCAGCCGAGGGTCGCCGAGATCCTTGCCGTAGGACGTCGAATTTTCGCTGACCAGCACCAGCTCCCGCACTCCGTCGCCGGCCAGCCAGGTGGCCTCGGCGAGCAGGTCGTCCGGGCTGCGCGACACGAACGCGCCACGGAACGACGGGATGGCACAGAACGCGCAGCGGCGGTCGCAGCCGCTGGCCAGCTTGAGCGCGGCGACCGGGCCCTTGGTCAGCCGCTGCCGGAGGACCGCTCGCAGGTGAGCGGGCGTGGCGTCGTCGACGGTCATCTGAGCGTGCCCGGGCACCGAGACCCCGGCGGCGTGCCGCTGGACCGGCGTCAACGGCAGCAGCTCGCGGCGGTCCCGCGGCGTGTGCGACTCGATCGTCCGGCCGTCGAGGATGGCATCGAGCCGGGCGCCCATGTCCGGGTAGTGGTCGAAGCCGAGCACCGCGGCGGCTTCCGGGAGGCTGTCGGCCAGCTCCCGGCCGTAGCGCTCGGCCATGCAGCCGGTCGCCACCACCTTGGCGCCGGTGCCGGACGCGGCGAGCAGCGTCTCGATCGAGTCCTGCTTGGCCTTCTCCACGAATCCGCAGGTGTTGACGAGCACCACGTCGGCATCCGAGCCGTCAGTGGTCACCCGCCAGCCATCGGCCGCCAGACGGGCGGCGAGCTCTTCGGAGTCCACCTCGTTGCGCGCGCAGCCGAGGGTGAGCAACGCCACGCGCTTGTGCGCGGGCGCAGCCGTCGAGCTGGGATTGGTGGATGGCACTCGTAGAGGGTACCTACCGGACGTGACGGTTCTGGCGCGCGCCGTCGTCGGATACCTGTCGGTGTGGTCTCACGTGATCAACGCCACTCCCCGAGCCCGGCTCCGGCCGGCGCCCCACACCCGCTCTGGTTCGCCTCGCACCTCGTGTCTCCTGGATCTTGCGAAGTTGACGTAACTATGACGACGCCGACGTCGCAAGATCCAGAGGGTGCGGCGGCGCGACGGTGCGCGGGCGGGAGGGTGCGGCAGGGCCGGCCTGAGAGGGCCTACTCGTCGGCGGAGCCGCGCAGGTTGTCCAGCACCTCGGCGAGTTCGTCGGCCTTGATCAGCACGTCCCGGGCCTTGGAGCCCTCGGACGGTCCGACGATGCCGCGAGTCTCCATCAGGTCCATCAGCCGGCCCGCCTTGGCGAACCCGACCCGCAGCTTGCGCTGGAGCATCGATGTTGAGCCGAATTGTGACGTGACCACCAGCTCGACCGCCTGCAGCAGCAGGTCGAGATCGTCACCGATGTCCTCGTCCGGCTTCTTCCTCTGGTTGTCGGCGGCGACGGTCAGCACGTCGGACCGGAACTCCGGCTCTCGCTGATTCCTGCAGAACTTGACCATGTCGCTGATCTCCGACTCGGTCACCCAGGCGCCCTGCAGCCGGATCGGCTTGGACGCGCCCATCGGCAGGAACAGCGCGTCGCCCCGGCCGATCAGCTTCTCGGCACCCGGCTGGTCGAGGATCACCCGGGAGTCGGCGAGCGACGACGTGGCGAACGCCAGCCGCGACGGCACGTTCGCCTTGATCAGACCGGTCACCACGTCCACGCTCGGCCGCTGGGTGGCCAGCACCAGGTGAATGCCGGCGGCGCGGGCCAGCTGCGTGATCCGGACGATCGCGTCCTCGACATCGCGGGGCGCGACCATCATCAGGTCGGCGAGCTCGTCGACCACGACGATCAAATATGGGTACGGACGGATCACCCGCTCGCTGCCGGGAAGCGGCTTGATCGCCCCGGAGCGGACCTTGCGGTTGTAGTCGTCGATGTGGCGTACGCCGGCGGCCGCCAGGTCGTCATAGCGCATGTCCATCTCACGGACCACCCACTCGAGCGCATCAGCGGCCTTCTTGGGGTTCGTGACGATGGGCGTGACCAGGTGCGGGATGCCTTCGTAGGAAGTCAGCTCGACACGTTTCGGGTCGACCAGCAGCAGCCGCACCTCATCCGGCGTGGCCCGCGCCAGCAACGACACGAGCAGCGAGTTGAGGCATGACGACTTGCCGGCGCCGGTGGCACCAGCGATCAGGATGTGCGGCATCTTGGCCAGGTTGGCCACCACATAGCCGCCTTCGATGTCCTTGCCCAGCGCCACGGTCAGTGGATGATGATCGGACGACGCCGTCCGGGATCGCAGCACGTCGCCGAGCGCGACGTTTTCCCGATCGCTGTTGGGCACCTCGATGCCGACCGCGCTCTTGCCCGGGATCGGGCTGATGATCCGCACGTCCGGTGACTTCACCGAGTAGGCGATGTTGCGGGACAGCGCGGTGATCCGCTCCACCTTGACCGCCGGGCCGAGCTCGATTTCATATCGCGTGACGGTCGGGCCGCGGGTGAACCCGGTGACCGCGGCATCCACCTCGAACTGCTCGAAGACGCCCTGCAACGCCGCGATGACCTCGTCGTTCGCCTTGCTTCGTGCCTTCGGCGCCTCGCCCGCGCCGAGCATGTTCGGCGACGGCAGCTTGTAGTCCGGGTCGGTGAGCGCCAGTTGCTCGGCCCGGGTCGGCATCGGTGAATGCACCGGCGCGGCCGGTGGCTTGCGCAGCCGGGACGATGCCCGCGGGAGCGCCACGGTGTCGTGGGCCACCTCCCGTTCCGGCTCCGGACTGAGGTCGACCACATCGGCCGTGTTCGGTGACAGGGCGCCCTGTCGGCGCCGGACCCCGCCACCGCGGCGCAGCGGCATCGGCGGCAACGCCAGATCGTCATCGTCGATCTCGACGGTCTCGTCCTCGGCCGTCGCCGACCGGCCCAGGAACAGGTTTTTCAGCTGGCGGATCCGGTGCGGAATCCGGTTGATCGGGGTGGCCGTGATGACCAGGAGCCCGAAGATCGACAGCATCACCAGAACCGGCACCGCGACCAGCGAGCTGACCGCGTGCGCCAGCGCCGAGCCGGACAGCCGGCCCAGCATCCCGCCCTCGATCCTCGGGTCGGCGTGCCGGCCGCTGCCGCGCATCTGCACGTTGATGAGGCCACTGACGCCGATCAGGATGGCGGTCCAGCCGACCACGCCACGGCCGCGGTGCTCCTCGCTGTCCTCGGTCTGCACCCGCATCAAGCGGTAGGCGCCGAGGCCGAAGATGACCGGGAGAACGATCGCCGCGCTGCCGAACAGGAACCGGCCGGCGGTGTTGACGGCAGTGCCGACCACGCCGCCGGATCGGAACCAGATGGCGACCGTCAGCAGCAACGCGGCCGCGAATGCGAGCAGGCCGGCGCCGTCCCGGCGGTGTTCCGGGTCGAGGTCGCGGGCGGTGGCGGCCTGGCGGCCGGCGACTCGCACGAGCCAACCGATCGAGTGCGCGAGCGCCATCCAGAGCCCGACCAGAATCTTTCCGAGCACGTCCAGCGGGCCTAGGCCGGCGCCGGTGCGGCGGCGGCGGGCGGTGCTGCGGCGAGCCGGTCGGCGCGCCGGCCACGGCTCGCGGATGCCAGAGGCACGGCCATTCAGCGGCACTCGGGTGCGGGTGGAGGTCGACGTGCGGGAAGCCGAACGACCCGACGACGCTGTCCGGCCGGAGCTGGAGGCAGCGCGTCGGCCGGTCGAAGAGGCACGGCCCGCCATCCTTCTCACGGTAGTGGTCTGGACCCAGTTCAACCGCGCGGCGCGCCGGAGCACCCACGAGGTACGCGAACAATGATCACGTACGCTCGGCCGGCTGCTCCAACGGCGTGACGGCGGACCGTGCCGAGGCCACCGGTGCGCTCGCCGACCGGCGCCGCCACCGCACCAGGAACACCGTCCACGATGTCAACACCATCAGCGCGACCAGGGTCTGGACGTAAGGCGTCAGCCGGGACGGATACCACACGTTCTCGATGTAGCGGTCGATGAAACCTTCCGGGTAGGGCCGCAGGCCGGCCTGCCGCCGCGCCCAATTCTCCGACCAGGTCAGCGGGCACACGATGGTGGGGACACTGACGATCAGGATGCCCCAGATGCTCATCGCGACATGCGTGACGATCGTCTTCGGCCACTTCAGTGCCAGGAACCCGCCGACGACCAGATATCCGATAGCCAGGAAATGAATCGCGATGATCGCGTACATAAGCACCCGGAATGCCATGTCCTCAGGTTACGACGCGATCGGCAGAATCCGATCGGGTTGACCGGCCCGGGCGTGCCAGACCCGGCGGCCCGGCGCGCGCGAACGACGAGACCCGAACCGCGGCATCCGCCGGCGCGGATCCGGCGGCGACCGTTCGGGCGCCCCGGATCAGCACGTACGCCCACGAAACCGGCCCGGCGGCTGAGCGGCGGCTGAGCGGCGGTCTGGTGGCTGAGTCCGGCCGGGTGGCTGAGTCAGGCCGCCTGTGCCAGATGCAACCGGGCATAGCGGCCGCCCGCCGCGAGCAGTTCGTCGTGCGTGCCGACTTCGGCGATCGAACCGCCGGTGAGCACCACCACCCGATCGGCGTCGCGGATGGTGGACAGCCGGTGTGCCACCACGAATGTGGTGCGCCCGCGCATCAGCCGGGACAGCGCCAACTGGATCTGC
Source organism: uncultured Actinomycetota bacterium (assembly GCA_963836775.1). Classification (GTDB taxonomy): domain Bacteria; phylum Actinomycetota; class Actinomycetes; order Mycobacteriales; family Micromonosporaceae; genus DASQPR01. The sequence continues at coordinate 398,104 of CAWIKR010000002.1, forward strand.
GCCTCGGACTCACTGTCCAGCGCCGATGTCGCCTCATCCAGCAACAGCACGCGGGGATCGCGGATCAGCGCCCGGGCGATCGCCAGCCGCTGCCGCTGGCCGCCGGACAATCGGCTGCCCCGATCCCCGACGGTGGTGTCCCACCCGTAGGGCAGCGCCGTCACGAAGTCGTACGCGTTCGCGTCTCGCAGCGCCTGCTCCACCGTGGCCGGGTCGACGTCGTGCAGCCCGTAGGAGACGTTCTCGAAGACCGTGCCGTCGAACAGCAGCGACTCCTGCGGCACCACCGACACGAACCGCCGGTAGGTGCGCAGATCGACGTCGTCCATCGGCACGCCGTCCAGGCGGATCTGCCCGGAGGCCGGCCGGATGAACCCGAGCAGCAGGTTCAGCATGGTGGACTTGCCGGCGCCGGACGGGCCGACGAAGGCAATCGTCTCGCCGGGGCGTACCGCCAGATCGATGTCCTGCACCGCGGGCCGATCCGCGCCCGCGAAGCTGAAGCTGACGCGGTCGATGTCGATCCGGCCACCCACCTCGGCCACCGCGACCTTGCCTTCGTTGTGTTCGATGTCCGGCTCCTGCATCACCTCGCCGATCGAGCGCACCGACTCCAGGCCCTTGGTGATGATCGGCGCCAGACCGAACAGTGTCGCGGCCGCCGACGTCAGCAGAGCGAAGTAGCTGCACAGCAGGACCACGTCGCCGGGTGTCACGGCGAACGTGCCGGTGTAGGCCACGAACGCGGCGCCGACCAGGCACACCGCCCCAAGCATCTGGTAGGTGACCCAAGAGAAGGCGCCGAGCCGGCCGTTGAGCATGTCCAGCGCGAAGCCGGCGTTGCCGACCTCCTCGACGGTGCCCCGCATCCGCCGCACCGCGGCCTGCTCCAGCCCGTGGGCGCGAGTGATCGGCATCAGATGAGCCATCTCGTTGACGTGCGCGTTCAGCCGCTCGATCCGGTGCCGGAACGCTTCGTTGCGAGTCGCCGAGCGCTTCCGGACGGCCGCGATCAGCACCGCGGTGAACGGCACCACCAGGATGAACAGCGGCACGAATTGCGGCACCCGGAGACCGGTCAGGATCAGCGCGCCGAGCAGCACGAACACCGCCGAGGTGCCGGCCTGGCCGACCTGCTGCAGCATCTGCTCGACGTTTTCCACGTCGCGCACCACCTTGGTCTGCAGCAGGCTGCCGCCGACCCGGCTGTGGAATCCGATCGAAAGCCGCTGCAGGTGAGCGGTGAGCCCACTGCGCAGGTCGATGCCGAGGTGCCGGATGATCCGGCTGGACAGCCGGACCCACAGGACATGTGTCGGAATGTTCTGCAGCAGCACGATGGCGAGTAGCACCGCGTTGATCCACAGGTAACGGATCGGCTTGTGGGACACCACGACATCGATCACGTTGGCGGTGAGCACCGGCAGCAGCCAGGTCGGGCTGTCCTTGACGACGAACGTCGCGACCGCGCCGAGGACCCGCCACCGAGCCGGACGCAACAGCCGGAACACCGCCCGCACCAGATGAGCTGCGTCGACGGTCAGATCTGCGGAATTGGTTGGCACACCCTGCCTGGACACGCTGCAGCCCCAGAGACTCGAGCCGGATACGGGAGAAGCCGGCTCATCGTCGAGGCGGACCAGCTAACCCTATGCCCCCGCCCGCGGTCCTTACATCCGGTGTCCGAGGGGCGCCGGACCACCGAGCCGACGCGCCGGACCGCCGGACCGATGCGGTGGACCGGCGCTGCGAACCCGTCTCGGGCTCCGCCGCGATCCCTTATCGGGCTGCGCTCGAGACCGGATCGGCTCAGTCCACGGACCGGCGGGACTCAATCGGTGCCGGGCCGTTAGCGTTAGGGAATGCCGGGAACGAATCTGACGCGCGACGAGGCGCGGCGCCGCAGCGAACTGGTGACTATCTCCGCGTACGAAATCGATCTTGATTTTCGAGTCGATCCCGCCGGCGCCGACACGTTCCGCTCGGATACGACGATTCATTTCACCGCCACCGAGCCCGGCGCATCCACCTTCCTGGACCTGGTCGCGCCGTATGTCGACGCGGTCACGCTGAACGGCCGGAGACTCGACCCCGACCAGGTCTATCGCGACCATCGCATCACCCTCGACGACCTGGCCGCGGAGAACACGGTCCGGGTGATCGCCGATTGCGCCTACTCCAACACCGGCCAGGGCCTGCACCGCAGCATCGACCCGGTGGACCAGCGGATCTACCTCTATACCCACTTCGAGCCGCCGGACGCGCGCCGGATGTTCGCGAATTTCGAGCAACCGGATCTCAAGGCGACGTTCCAGTTCATGGTCACCGCTCCGATGGACTGGGAGGTGTTCTCCAACTCCCTCACGCCGGAGCCGTTCGACTCCGACTACAACCTCCGGACCTGGCGGTTCGAGCCGACGCCGCGGATGTCGACCTACATCACCGCGATCTGCGCCGGGCAATACCACGTCGAGCGAGACCGGCACACCACGCCGGATGGCCAGGTCATCCCGATGGCGGTGGCCTGCCGGGCCTCGATGGCGCCGTATCTTGACGCGGCCCAGTCGGTGGAGACGATCAAGCGCGGCATGGACTTCTTCATCGAGAAATTCGGGTACGCCTACCCGTTCGCCAAGTACGACCAGATCTTCGTTCCGGAATACAACATCGGCGCGATGGAGAACGTCGGATGTGTCACGGTCAACGAGTCCTACCTGCACCGATCCAAGGCGACCGACGCCGAATACCAGCGCCGCAACGAGACCCTGCTGCACGAGCTTTCGCACATGTGGTTCGGCGACCTGGTGACGATGCGGTGGTGGGATGACACCTGGCTGAAGGAGTCGTTCGCGACCTACATGGGCACGCTGGCCACGGCCGAGGTGACCCGGTGGACCGACGCCTGGACCACCTTCGCCAACTCCGACAAGGCCTGGGCACTGCGCCAGGATCAGCTGCCGTCGACACACCCGATCGTCGCCGACATCGCCGCGCTCGACGACGTCGCCGCCAACTTCGACGGGATCACCTACTCCAAGGGCGCCTCGGTGCTCAAGCAGCTGGTCGCCTACGTCGGCGCCGACGAGTTCTTCGCCGGCCTCCGGCAATACTTCGACGAGCACGCATTCGGCAACACCGCGCTGGTGGACCTGCTCAACGCGCTGGAGAAGACCTCCGGCCGGGACCTGTCCAGCTGGTCCTACGACTGGCTGCAGACCTCCGGCCCGAACACCCTCCGGGCCGAAATCCACGGCAGCACGCTGACCATCCACCAGGAGACGGTTCCGCTGCGGCCGCACCGGATCGCGGTCGGGCTCTACGCACTGCAGGACCGCCGCCTGGTGCGTACGCACCGATCCGAACTCGACGTCGTCGGCGCCATGACCGGCGCCGAGATCCCCGGCCTCGGCACCGCCGATCTGGTGCTGCTTAACGACGACGACCTGACCTACGCGAAGATCCGATTCGACGATCTGTCCCTGGCCACCCTGCGTGAGGTGGGCATCGGCGCGTTCACCGAGTCGCTGCCGCGGGCGCTGTGCTGGCTGGCGGTCTGGGACATGACCCGGACCGCGGAGCTGCCGGCTCGCGACTACATCGAGCTGGCGCTCCGGTCGCTGCCCGGCGAGGCCGACATCGGGCTGCTGACCGCCGTGCATCAGAACCTGGTGACCGCTCTCAACCACTACGTCGCACCGGCCGCCCGGACCCAGGCGCGCGAGCAGGTGACCGCGTTCGCCCGACACCATCTGATGTGGGCCACGCCGGGCGGTGACGCGCAGCTGGCGTGGGCGCGCCTGGTGATCCGGCTGGCCGGATCGGACGACGATCTGGACTTCCTTGCCGGGCTGCGGGACGGCTCGACCACGGTCGACGGGCTGGCCATCGACAACGACCTGCGCTGGCGGCTGGTGACCGCGCTGGCCGCGGCCGGCCGGGTCGGCGGCGACGAGATCGGCGTCGAGCTGTCCGCCGACCAGACCACGTCCGGCAAGGAGAGTGCCGCGGCTGCCCTGGCCGCCCGGCCCACCGCTGAAGCAAAGGCCGAGGCCTGGGAACTCGCGGTGAATCAGACCGACCTGCCCAACGGCGTCCTGGAGGCGACCATCGGCTACCGGCGGGCCTACGGCGGATTCGCCCAGCCGGGCCAGCAGGACCTGGTCCGGCCGTACCTGGACCGGTATTTCGCCGCGCTCGAAGGCGTCTGGCAGACCCGGCCGCCGGAGATCGCGTCCCGGATCACCACGGCGCTCTACCCGCATCTGCTCGCCTCCGACGACACCCTCGCCCGCACCGACGCCTATCTCGAAGCCGCGTCGGCGGCTCCGGTGGTGCAGCGGATCCTCAGCGAGGCCCGGGACGACATGCAGCGGGCACTGCGCGCACAGGCGTTGGACGCGTCGCTTCCGTCGGACTAAACGGTGCTCACGGTCACCACCGGCGGCGGGCCCGGCTGGAGCCGGATCTACTACCCGGCGGCCGCGGCCGAATTCGGCCCGGTCGGGATTCCGGTTCCTCTGCCGGTCGGCACTCCGCCGCGCTCAGATGAGCGGCGCTGGTCCGCGACGCTCGGCGGCGACGTCGTCGGGGCGGCGTCCGCCGGGCCCAATCCGGGCGCCACGTTCGTCCGGGTCTTCGTCGACGACCGCGCACGGCGGCGCGGCGTGGGCCGGGCTCTCCTCCAAGCGGTACGCGACTCCGCCGCCCCCGGCTCGGTGCTGCGCGGAATCGTGGTCGCCGGCGGCCCGGGCTCCGCCTTCGCCGACTCGCTCGGCGCCACCGTCCGGGCCCGCCTGGTCGTGCTGGAGCTGCGGTTGCCGGCCCCGATCTCGGTGCCGCCGATGCCCGACGGCTACTCGTTCCGGGCCTGGTCCGGGCGTACGCCGGACGGGTTGCTGGATTCTTATGCGGCGGTGAAGTGCCACATCGCCGACGCGCCGGACTCGACCGCGCAACTGGACCCGGAGTGGACGCCGGAGCGCGTACGCGCCGCCGAGTCGCCCGGCCGCTTCGTCGGTGCCGTCGTCCACAACGAGGCCGTGGTGGCGTTCAGCGAGATCGACACGGCACCGGGAGCGGTCGCGGCGAGCCAGGAGGACACCGTGGTCGCACCGGCGCACCGCGGTCACGGGCTCGGCATCGCGGTCAAGGCGGCGCTCGCCGCGACGCTCCACCGGGACCGGCCGGACATCATCGCCGTCACCTCGACGATCAATGCCGAGAACGCACCGATGCTGGCCACCAGCCGGGCCGCCGGATGGACCGAGATCCGGCGGCGCCACCTGGTGGAGTTGCGAGCTTGACGGCTCTCAGACCTCGACCACGCTCGGCACGATCATCGGGCGCCGCCGATACCGGTCGTTGACCCACTTCCCGACCGTACGCCGGACCACCTGCTGCAACTGATGCGGATCGGCGATGCCCTCCAGGGCGGCCTTGTCCAACGCCTCGGTCACGATCGGGATGACCTCATCGAAGGCGGCCGGATCCTCGCTGAATCCCCGGCCGGAGATCATCGGACCGCCGACCACCTTGCCGGTCACCGAGTCGACCACTACCGTCGCGGCGATGAAGCCGCCGTCACCGAGGATGCGGCGCTCGGTCAGGAGTGACTCACCGACATCGCCGACGGCCAGGCCGTCGACGTAGACATACCGGCTCTTGACGTGTCCGACCAGCTTGATCCGGCCGTCGACCAGATCGACGACGTCGCCGTCCTCGCAGATCGCCACCCGGTCCTCGTCGACACCGGACTCGATCGCCAGCCGGGCATGGGCGCGCAGGTGCCGCCACTCGCCGTGCACCGGCAGGAAGTTGCTCGGCTTGACGACGTTCAGCAGGTAGAGCAGTTCGCCGGCGGGCGAGTGACCGGAGACGTGCACCCGGGCCACATCCTTGTGCACGACGAAGGCGCCGGCCCGGGACAGCTGGTTGATGACCCGGTAGACGCTGGTCTCGTTGCCGGGCACCAGCGATGAGGCCAGCACCACGGTGTCGCCCGGGCCGATGTTGATGTGCCGGTGGTCTCCGGTGGCCATCCGCCCGAGCGCGCTCATCGGCTCGCCCTGGGAACCCGTCGACATCAGCACGATCTGGTTGGCCGGCAGCGACGTCGCCTCGTCCAGGCTCACCACCAGGCCCGGCGGGATGTGCAGCAGGCCCAGATCGCGAGCGATCCCCATGTTGCGCACCATCGACCGGCCGACCAGGGCCACCTTGCGGCCATGCAGCTCGGCCGAGTCCATCACCTGCTGGACCCGGTGCACGTGCGACGCGAACGACGCGACGATGATCCGCCCCTTCGCCTTGGCGAAGATCGAGTCCAGCACCGGGCCGATCTCCCGCTCCGGCGAGACGAAGCCGGGCACCTCGGCATTGGTCGAGTCGGACAGCAGCAGATCCACGCCCTGCGCGCCGAGGCGCGCAAACCCGGCCAGGTCGGTGATCCGGCCGTCCAGCGGCAGCTGATCCATCTTGAAGTCGCCGGTATGCAGGACGACGCCGGCACCGGTCTTCACGGCCACCGCGAGCGCGTCCGGGATCGAGTGGTTGACCGCGAAGAACTCACACTCGAATGGACCGATACGCTCGGTCTGACCCTCGTGGACGGTCAGCGTGTAGGGGGTGATCCGGCGCTCGGCCAGCTTCGCCTCCACCAGCGCAAGCGTGAACTGCGAGCCGACCAGCGGGATGTCCGGCTTGTGCGCGAGCAGGTAGGGAACCGCGCCGATGTGGTCCTCGTGGCCGTGGGTCAGCACGATCGCCTGGATGTCGTCGAGGCGGTCCATGATCGGCTCGAAGTCCGGCAGGATCAGGTCGACGCCGGGCTGGTCCACATCAGGGAACAGCACGCCGCAGTCGACGATCAGCAGCTTTCCGTTGTACTCGAAAACGGTCATGTTGCGGCCGATGGCACCGAGCCCGCCCAGCGGGGTGATGCGGAGGCCGCCGGCCGGAAGCGGTGCGGGCAGGTCCAGGTCTCGGTGTGGCAGGCTCATCGGGCGGCTCCGGCCGCTTCGAGCCGGATGCCGGCGAGACCGGCGTCGGCGATGAACGTGGCGAGCTCGGCCTCGGTGGCATCGATCAGCGGCAGCCGCATCGATCCGGCCGGCAACCCGATGTGGTTGAGGCCGGCCTTGACCAGGATCGCGCCCTGGGTCTTGAAGACGCCGGTATAGATCGGCAGCAGGGTGTGATGCCACTCGAGTGCTGTTCGGTGGTCGCCGGCGAAGAACGCCTCCAGCATCGTCTTGGTGCCGACACCGCTGAAGTGTGTGGACGTGCCGACCACCCCGACGCCGCCGACACCCAGCAGCGCGAGCGTGAGGGCATCGTCGCCGGAGTAGATCGCCAGGTCGCTGCGGGCCGTGACCCAGGACGTGCCGACCAGGTCGCCCTTCGCGTCCTTGACCGCGACGATCCGCGGGTGCTCGGAGAGGCGTACCAAGGTATCGGTGTTGATCGGGACGCCGGCTCGATGCGGGATGTCGTACAGCATCACGGGTGTATCGACCGCGTCCGCGACGGCGGTGAAGTGGGCGATCAGGCCAGCCTGCGGCGGCTTGTTGTAGTAGGGGGTGACCACTAGCAGACCGTGCACGCCGGCCTTCTCGGCCGATCGCGCCAGCTCGATCGTGTGTTTGGTGTTGTTGGTCCCGACGCCGGCCACCACGTGGGCACGGTCGCCGACCGCATCGACCACGGCGCGGAGCAGCGCCTCCTTCTCGGCATCGGTGGTGGTCGGCGACTCGCCGGTGGTGCCGTTGATCACCAAGCCGTCGTTGCCCTGCTCGTCCACCAGATGGATGGCCAGGCGCGCGGCGCCGTCGGTGTCCAGCGCGCCATCGGTGGTGAACGGCGTGACCATCGCGGTCATCAGCCGACCGAAGGGAAGCCCGGATTCAGTCATATGTCAAACCTAACTTTCTTGACGTGTTTGCGTGCCGAGCGTGCGGTCAGACTTCCGGCACCAGCGGGCTGGCCGCTATCCGAGTGCCGTCGGCCAGCGCCGAGATGGTGAAGTCGCCGAACGCGTGCGGCGCGAGTCGTTGCAGTTCGATCAGGCAGTCCACGGCCAGGTCGCGGATTTCCACATCGGCATGTTCGGAGGCGCGCATCGCGATGAAATGCCGCCAGGTGCGATAGTTGCCGGTCACCACGATGCGGGTCTCGGTGGCGTTCGGGAGGACCGAGCGCGCCGCCTGGCGCGCCTGCTTGGCGCGCAGCGTCGCGGAAGCGCCGCTCGGCGAATTTCTGTTCCAGGCGTTCGCGCAGTTTCTGGTACGCCTCGGCGGCGACCGTGGTCGCCTCGGCGAAGAGTTTGTGCAGCTCCGGATCGTCGGCGATGACATCGGGCTCGACCACGGCGGCGTCCGGATCGGCCGGCACATAACGCTGCGAGAGCTGGCTGAACGAGAAGTGCCGGTGCCGGATCAGCTCGTGGGTCAGCGATCGCGACACCCCGGTGATGTAGAAGGTCGCAGTGGCGTGCTCGATCACCGACAGGTGCCCGACCTCGAGAATGTGGCGCAGATAGCCGGCATTCGTCGCGGTCTTCGGGTTGGGCTTGTTCCACGATTCGTAGCAGGCCCGGCCGGCGAACTCGGCGAGTGCCTGACCACCGTCGGCATCGGTGTCCCAGGCGATGCCGGACGGCGGCTGGAACTGAGTCCAGGCGATCAGCCTCACCGTCCGCGGCACGCCGGCCCTCCTTCTGCTTCCGGTCAATCATGTCTGGCTCTCGCTCGCCACTCGCGGTTTTCCCACTCGCGGTCGCCAGCCGCGATCGCGAACGGGTCTCTGATCGCGGTCGCCAGCCGCGATGGGCGAGCGGGTGGCTCGTGATCGCCGGTGGCGGGTCGCGATCGCAATCGCGGCCGCCGGGCTCGCCATCCTTGCGCGAGAGGCAAGCCGCCAGCATGCCTACCCTACGAGTCTCTGACAGCGAGCCTAGTCGCCCGCGCGCCATCGCACGGGCGCGACATCGCTCCGGATCGCCACACTGGGAGTTCGTCGCGACATCATCATCGACATTGACATGACGGCTCAGTGACGTCATAGTGATGTCATGGACTTGACGCCGTACATCGAAGGCCTGCAGCGCGACCTGGCCGCGAACGCCGCCGCCGGCGGTCCGGACGTGATCCGGGCGGCCGAGCTGCTGACCAACTCGATGGATGCATCGGCGCGGCTGTGCCTGCTCGAGGCGCTCTCGGAAGCTGCGGCCGAAATCACCTCCCGGCTCGCCTCCGCGACCGTTGACGTGCGGCTGCGCGGCCGGGAAGCCGACCTGACCGTCACCGAGGCCGCGACCGACGTGAGTGAGCCGATCCCGCCGATGCCCACCCCCGAGACCGGTGAGCTGGCGCGGATCACGCTGCGGCTGCCCGAGCAGCTCAAGGAGCAGGCCGAGCGCGCCGCCGCGATGGAGGGCATCTCGGTGAACGCCTGGCTGGTCCGTGCGGTCGCATCGGCGCTGACCCCGGGCCGGCCGAGCGGCGGCGGCCCGAGTGTCCGCACCGGCCGGCGCCTGACCGGATTCGCCCAGGCCTGATCATCCGCACCCGCGCTCCGGCCGGGTGTCCCCTACTTACCGGAGGCGCTCCCGTCTCCCGCATCTGGAGGCAGCCATGCCTGAATTCGAAGTCACCGGGCCGATCACCGCGGTGATCCGGTCCTCCGCCGGCCAGGTCAACCTGCTCGCCGAAGACCGCACCACGGTCGAGGTCACCGTGCGTCCGGGCGCCAGTGGTGACGCGGCCCGCGCCGCGGCCGCCGAGACCCGGGTCGAGATGGACGGTGACCTGCTGCTGGTCGAAACGCCGCAGGCGCGGGGGTTCATCGTCCGGCGGACGCCACCGGTCGAGATCACCGTGCGCCTTCCGGTGGACAGCCGCGCCGAGGTGCACACCGCATCCGCCGACGTGAAGTGCACTGGCCGGCTCAGCACCGCCGAGGTCAAGACCGCCTCCGGCGACGTGCGGGTCGACGAAGTCGCCGGAGACCTGACCCGCAACTCGGCCAGCGGCGACACTCAGTTCGCCACGGTCGGTGGCGACCTGGCGGCGACATCCGCGTCCGGAGACGTCCGCGGCGGTTACGTCGCCGGCAACGTCACCTCACGCAGCGCCAGCGGCGACACCACCATCGAGATCGTCGGCGGCTCGCTGAAGGCACAGAGCGCCAGCGGCGACATCAAGATCGGCAGCATCACCGCCGGCACGGCGCGAGTCTCCACCGCCTCCGGCGACGTCGAGCTGGGAGTGGCGCAGGGGACGTCGGTCTGGCTGGACCTGAGCTCGGTGTCCGGGGCCACGGTGAGCGATCTCAACGTGACTGACGCCGCCCCGGCCGGCGGATCTGCGAGCCTCAACCTGCACGTACGCACCGCAAGCGGAGACATCTCGGTCCGCCGGGCGGTGGCATCGGCCCGCTAACGTCGAGCCGGAGATCCGATCGTTCCTCCAGTTAGCCCCGGCCCCGTTGGTCCTCCGCCCAACGGGGCCGGGTCGTGTCCGCCGTAGACGCGATCCCCGCCCAGCCGCACCGCGCCACGGTTCCCCGCCCGCTGCTCCCGCCGCGGTTCCCCGCCCCGCCTCTCCCCGCCGCGGTTCCCCGCTCCGCCGCGGTTCCGCAGTTACTCCGGCTTCTCCCTGGATCTTGCGAAGTTGGGAGGGCCAGAGCGGCACCCCAACTTCGCAAGATCCAGTGGGATTGGGCGGCATCCGGATCCAATAGCGCGCGGATCCAATGGCACGAAAACTGGACTGTCACTGCTGTCAAACGGGCGTCCGAGCAGCAATCAGAGTCCACTTTCCGCCCCGGCCGACGTCACCATGATCAAGTGCGTCATCAAGCGCAAGATCGCGTGCACCCAAGGTCGCCATGGCGTCCCAGCCGCTCAAGATCGTGCACTTGATCATGGGAAAGGGCGGAGCGGTCGCTGGCGGAGATCATCGACCCGCAACGTCGCGCACCAAGGCGGGGACTGATCTGGCGGGGCTGGCAAGGCGCATGCCGGCGAAGTGTGCGGGGTGTGCACTCGAACCGGCGAGCAATGCCGCCAGCGTCGTCAGAGCGGACCCCAGAACCTAGACGTAGAACCAGGTGAAGGGGGCCCAGGGGAGGTTGCGAAGGATGGTGAACCCGAACCAGATCGCCAGGAAGATGGAGATCGCCTTGGGCGTCAGCCGCAGGGTCGGCAGCTTCCAGCCGAAGGCGAGATTTCCGGCCCAGGCGACGTACATGTAGAGCAGATATGGCGCGGCGAACACGGCCAGGATGTGACTGCGGGCCGCACCCGCGACATCGCCGTGCAGCAGGTAGAAGAAGGCTCGGGTGCCGCCGCAGCCGGGACAGTCGAATCCGGTGGTCAGCTTGATGATGCAGTTTGGCGCGGACGCGGCATCGGCACTGGTCGGGTGGGTTGCGAGGGTGTAGGCGACACCGCCGGCGAAGCACACGAGGACGGCCAGCGGGGCGAACCACTGCGGTGACCGGTTCCAGAGGTTGACCACGAACCGGCTGAAACGATCTTCCTTCGGCAGGAGATACACGGCTGGGGCCACCGGAGTCGCCTCGTGCGTGTGGGTCATCAGGACCGCCTCATCCGAATACCAATGCCGACCCAAGACACTACCGGCCACAGTCATTGCCGAGTCAAGGTCACCGTACACCTGCGGGCTTGTGCCGTTACACCGCGTCACGCGTCCCGGCAGTGGCCCGTTCAGGCGGCTATCGCGTGGTCTTCCAGCGCCGCGGCCAGCGGCCGGGCCAGGTCTCCAGCGGTCGGTGTCGCGATGCCGTCCAGGCCGAGCCAGCCGGCCAGCCGCACGAGCTCGGCGGCGAGCGCCTCCGGCGTATGCGCCGGCGCACCGGGCTCGCTGTAGGCCGCAGGCACCCGCAGCAGACCGGCCTGCCGATCGGCCTTGAGATCGACCCGGGCCGCGAATCGGTCGCCGAGGAGGAACGGCAGAACGTAATAGCCGTGGACGCGCTTGGGCGCCGGGACATAGATCTCGATGCGATAGAAGAAGTCGAAGAACCGCTCCGTGCGCGGACGGTTCCAGACGATCGGATCGAATGGGCTAACCAGCGTGGACACACTCACTCGCCGCGGAACGCGCGCGTCCCGATGCAGATATGACGTGCCCTTGGAGCCCTCCACCTGCACCGGGATCAGCTCGCCGGACTCGACCAGCTGGTTGATCGCGGTCTTGCAGGCGGCCACCGGAAGCCGGAAATAGTCCCGGATTTCGCTGTAGTCGGCGACGCCAAGGCACTTGGCGGACAGTGACACCAACGCCCGGTATGCCTCATCATCGGTCGGGGTCGGCAACGCCAGGATGTGCGGCGGGATCACCCGCTCGGCCAGGTCATAGCGCCGCGCCCAGGAGGAGTCGCGCGAGGCGACCAGCACCTCCCCCCGAAGGAACTGGTATTCCAGCAGCACCTTGGCATCCGACCAGTTCCAGCCCCAGTTGCCCGTGGGTTTCGGCAGATCCGCTTCGAGCTGCGCGGCCGTCAGCGGGCCATTGGACTCCACCTCGTCACGCACCCACTTGGCCAGGTCCGGCCGGCGCTCGGCGATCCGCATCACCTCGGCCCACGTGGTGCCGTGCGTCATCCGCCACCGCATCAGTGGATAGAGCTCCACCGGCAGGTAGGACGCCACGTGGCCCCAGTATTCGAAAACCCGGCGCGGTTTGCGATAGGCCGCCCGGTCCAGCAGCTCGGTCGGGTATGGACCGAGCCGGCTGTAGAGCGGCAGATAGTGCGCACGCTGCAGCACATTGACCGAATCCATCTGAATGACGCCGACCCGATCGAGCACGCGGCTCAAGTGGCGGGCGGTGATCGCACCGGTCGGTCTGGGGTCGGCGAGCCCGGTCGCCGCGATCGCGATGCGCCGGGCTTGGGCCTGAGTCAAGCTGTCCATCGGTTCCCCACGCTATCCGGACCCTCTGACAATCTCGATCTGTGATCGACAGCAGCAAACTGGATTGACGGATCCAGCTGGATGCCGATAGCAAGGTGGGGTGATCACCGTACGCCGATCCACCCCGGCCGACTCCCTCACCGTCGCGACCGTGCATGTTCGCAGCTGGCAGCGCGCCTTCGCCGGAGTGTTCCCGCAGCCACTCCTGGACGGCCTGGACCCGGTCACGCGGGCAGCATCCTACGGCGGCGGCAATCCGGACAATTTCACCTTTGTCGCCGAGTCCGACGGCACCATCATCGGGTTCGCCGCCTCCGGGTCGGCGAACCCGGACCGAGTCTCCGACCCGGACCCAGACTCCGGCACGCCAGCCAACGCCGGCCGAGACTCCGACCCGGACCGAGACCAAGAGCCGGACAACGACGGCGAGGTCTTCGCCATCTACGTGGATCCGGATCGCTGGTCCGGCGGCGCCGGCCGGGCGCTGATGGACGCCGCCGTCGCCGAGTTGCGCAATCGTGGCTACTCGCGGGTGGTGCTGTGGACCGCCGCCGACACCCCGCAGAGCCATCGGTTCTACCAGCGCTACGGATTTCATCAGGATGGCCGGACCGGCCAGTTCACCGCCGGCGCCGGAACCGGCTACGCAGCCACCGTCTCGATCGTGCGATTCGTGCTGCCACTAACCTGAACCGCATGTCCTTGGGTTTCGTCCGGCCGGCACGCGCGGCCGATGCCGCTGAGATCGCCCGGATCCAGCTGGCCACCTGGCGGATCGCCTACCGGACCATGCTTCCCGCGTCGATCATCGCCGGCCTGGACGAGAGCTGGATGGCCGACCAGTGGCGCGCGGCGATCACCGCTCCCCCGACGCCTCGGCACCGGGTGCTGATCGCGATCGAGCAGGCCGGTCGAGACTCGGATCAGCAGGATCACATCGTCGGATTCGCGGCCGCTGGCCCGGCCGATGAAGCGGCACTCGCCCCGGAGGAGAAGCCGCTGCCGGATGGCACCGCGGCCGTCACCGAACTCCTGATCGAGCCGCGCTGGGGCCGCCGCGGGCACGGCAGCAGGCTGCTGTCCGCGGTCGTCGACCTGTGGCGCGAAGACGGCTTCGGCACCGCCGTGGCCTGGGCCTATGAGCGCGACGTCGCGACCCGCAAGTTCCTCACCTCGGCCGGGTGGGCGCTGGACGGCATGATCCGCTCGCTCGACGTGGACGACCTGCTGGTGCCCCAGGTGCGGCTGCACACCGCGCTGGCCGCGGATCCGGCCGACGAGGATCAAACCCTCAGCTGAGCAGGGACTCCAGGCCGACGGTCAGTCCGGGCCGCTGCCGCACAGACCGGATCGCCAGCAGTACGCCGGGCATGAACGAAACCCGGTCGTAGGAGTCGTGGCGAATGGTGAGCGTCTCGCCGGCCGCGCCGAACAGCACTTCCTGATGCGCGACCAGTCCCGCGGCCCGGACCGAATGCACGCGTACGCCATCCACCTCGGCACCGCGCGCACCGTCGAGCGCCTGCGCGGTCGCGTCCGGCATCTTGCCCTTGCCGGCGTCGGCGCGCGCCTCGGCGATCACCTGGGCGGTGCGCACGGCGGTTCCGCTGGGCGCGTCCAGCTTGTTCGGATGGTGCTGCTCGATGATCTCGACCGAGTCGAACAGCCGGGCCGCCCGGGCGGCGAATTCCATCATGAGCACGGCCCCGATGGCGAAGTTCGGGACGATCATGACGCCGACCTCCGGCTTGCGCTCCAGCCAAGACTGGATCCGGTCCAGGCGCTGCGCAGTGAAGCCACTGGTGCCGACCACCATGTTGATGCCCTGGTCGATGGTCCAATGCAGGTTGTCCATCACAACATCCGGGTTGGTGAAGTCCACCAGCACGCCGGCGCCCGCGTCGGAGGCGCTGAACAGCTGGTCGCCCTGATCGATCATGGCGACCAGCTCCATGTCGTCGGCGGCCTGAACGGCCTTGCAGACCTCGATGCCCATGCGGCCACGGGCGCCCACGACACCGACGTTGATCGGCTCTCGTTCGTCAGTCACCGGCTCAACCTAACCGATGGCGGAGCCGAACTTGCGCGGGGAACGAGGAGAACCCGCGACCGTGGAACCCCGATCTAGGCGAAGTCGTGATCGGCGAACGGACCGACCACGGCGAGCGTCATCGGCCGGCCGAGAATCTCGGCGGCGATGGCACGAACGTCATCGACGGTCACCGCGTCGATCCGGGCCAGCAGCTCGTCGACACTCAACTGCTCGTCATAGAGCAACTCGCCCTTGGCCAGGCGGCTCATCCGGGAGCCGGTGTCCTCCAGCCCGAGGACCAGCGCGCCCTTCATCATTCCCTTGCCCCGGAGCACCTCGGCCTCGGTGAGCCCGTTCGCGGCCACGTCGGCCAGCTCCGACTTGACCAGCGCGAGCAGCTCGTCGACCTTGCCCGGCGCGCACCCGGCGTAGACCGCGAAGACGCCCGAGTCGGCGTACTGCGAGGTGTAGGAGTAGACCGAGTAGGCCAGACCGCGCTTCTCCCGGATCTCCTGGAACAGCCGGGACGACATGCCGCCGCCAAGG
The DNA here is from genome assembly GCA_963836775.1 of uncultured Actinomycetota bacterium. GTDB lineage: Bacteria > Actinomycetota > Actinomycetes > Mycobacteriales > Micromonosporaceae > DASQPR01. The sequence continues at coordinate 413,619 of CAWIKR010000002.1, forward strand.
CTGCTGTTCAGGACGCCGAGGGCGAACCGGCCCTCGTCCAGACGATGCAGAGCCGGGCAGCCGTAGACCATGTGGGCCTGCTCGGTGTCCTTCTCGCGTACCACGATGGTCGGCCCTTGCACCGGCGCCGCCGGAAGCGGCGGACGGTGCTCGACCGGCGCGGCCTCGTCGGTGGCGAAGCCGGCGCGGTCGAAAGCGGCCACCACCAGATCGACGATCTGGGTGTGGTCGAGGCTGCCGGCCGCGGCGATGATGATGTTCTGCGGCACGTAGCGGGACCGGTAGAAGTCCCAGATCTCGTCGCGGGTCATCGGCGTGATGGTCTCCTCGGTGCCGGAGATGAGCCGCCCCAGCGGCGAATCCGCACCGTAGACCGCCTCGACGAAGAGGTCGTGCACCTCGTCGCCGGGCTCGTCGTCGCGCATCGCGATCTCTTCCAGGATCACCCCGCGCTCGGTCTCCACGTCCGGCTCGGCCAGCAGCGAGTCGGCGATCAGGTCACACATCACGTCCACGGCGAGCGGCGCGTCGGTGTCCAGGACCCGGGCGTAGTAGCAGGTGTACTCCTTGGCGGTGAAGGCATTGGTGTCTCCGCCGACCGCCTCGATGCTGGCCGAGATGTCCAGCGCCGAGCGCAGCTTGGTGCCCTTGAAGAGCAGATGCTCGAGAAAGTGCGAAGAGCCGGAGAGCCGGGCGTCCTCGTCCCGGGAGCCGACCGCCACCCACACGCCGAACGACACGCTGCGCATCGCCGGGATCGCCTCGGTCAAGATGCGCAGGCCATTGGGCAGGGTGGTACGCCGGATGGTGCCACCCAGCGGGTCCATGGCCAGCGTCTTCGTCTCAGTCACGCCGAGTCCCATCACGGTCGATCGCGCCGGTGGCGCGGAACTGTCGCGCCACAGCGCGGAGGGGTACGAGTCCTGCAATAGCCCGAGAGGGCGCAGGGATTCCTACGCCCTCTCGGGAACTACTATCGCTGTCCGTTTCCGGGAGCGCTTAGCGGGAACGGTGGCGCCGGCGGCGCTGCTCGTCGTCGCCGCCCTCGCTCGACTCGCGGGCTGGGCGGTCGCCGCCCCGGTCACCGCGGTCGCCGCCGCGGTCACCGCGGTCGCGGCTGCCGCCGTCACCGGCCTCCGGAGCCGGTGCGCCCTCCGGGCGAACCTTGTCCAGGTAGACCTTGCCGCGCGGGTCGATCTCGGCGATCACCACTTCGACCTTGTCGCCGACGTTGAGGTAATCCTCGACCTTCTCGACCCGCTTGCCGTCGCCGACCTTGGAGATGTGCAGCAGGCCGTCACGGCCCGGCAGCAGCGAGACGAACGCTCCGAAGGCGGCGGTCTTGACGACCGTACCCAGGAACTTGTCGCCGACCTTCGGCATCGTCGGGTTGGCGATGGCGTTGATCCGCTCCACCGCGGCGGCCGCGGACGGACCGTTGGTGGCGCCGACGTAGATGGTGCCGTCGTCCTCGATCGAGATCTCGGCGCCGGTCTCGTCCTGGATCGCGTTGATGGTCTGACCCTTCGGGCCGATCACCATGCCGATCTTGTCCACCGGGATCTTCACGCTGGTGACCCGCGGGGCGTACTCGGACATCTCGGCCGGAGCGTCGATCGCCTGCTGCATCACGCCGAGGATGGTCTGGCGGGCGTCGTGCGCCTGGGCCAGAGCCGCGGCCAGGACGTCCGACGGGATGCCGTCGAGCTTGGTGTCCAGCTGCAGAGCGGTGACGAAGTCGCTGGTGCCGGCGACCTTGAAGTCCATGTCGCCGAAGGCATCCTCAGCGCCGAGGATGTCGGTCAGCGTGATGAACGAAGTCTTGCCGTCCACCTCGTCCGAGATCAGACCCATCGCGATGCCGGCCACCGGAGCCTTCAGCGGCACTCCGGCGAACATCAGCGACATGGTGCTGGCGCAGACCGAACCCATCGAGGTCGAACCGTTGGAGCTGAGCGCCTCGGAGACCTGACGGATCGCGTACGGGAACTCGGCCCGCGCCGGCAGCACCGGGATCAGGGCGCGCTCGGCGAGGGCACCGTGACCGATCTCGCGCCGCTTCGGCGAGCCGACCCGGCCGGTCTCACCGGTCGAGTACGGCGGGAAGTTGTAGTTGTGCATGTAGCGCTTGGACTTCTCCGGCGAGAGCGTGTCCAGCGCCTGCTCCATGCGCAGCATGTTCAGCGTGGTGACACCCAGGATCTGGGTCTCGCCGCGCTCGAACAGGGCCGAGCCGTGCACCCGCGGCAGCACGCCGACCTCGGCGGTCAGCGGCCGGATGTCGCGCGGGCCGCGGCCGTCGATGCGGACCTGCTCGCGCAGGACCCGGGACCGCACTTCCTTCTTGGTGATCGAGCGGAACGCGCCGCCGATCTCCTTCTCGCGGCCCTCGAACTGGCCGGCCAGCTGCTCGGCGACCCGGTCCTTGATCCGGTCCAGGGCGTCCTCGCGGTCGGCCTTGCTGACGATCTTCAGAGCCTCGGCGATGTCGGCGCGAGCAGCGGCGTCAACCGCGGCCAGCGTGTCGTCCTGGTATTCCAGGAACACCGGGAACTCGGCCACCGGCTTGGCGGCGATGTCGGCCAGCTCCTGCTGGGCCCGGCAGAGCTCGCGGATGGCCGGCTTGGCGGCCTCGAGACCGCCGGCGACGACCTCCTCGGTCGGTGCCGGAGCACCACCGGAGATCAGCGTGATGGTGTGCTCGGTGGCCTCGGCCTCGACCATCATGATCGCGACGTCGCCATCGGCGAGCGCGCGACCGGCGACAACCATGTCGAAGGTGGCGCGGCCCAGCTCTTCGTGCGTCGGGAAGGCGATCCACTGGCCGTCGACGTGCGCGACCCGGGTGGCGCCGACCGGGCCCGAGTAGGGCAGGCCGGAGAGCTTGGTGGACATCGAGGCGGCGTTGATGGCGACCACGTCATACGGGTTCGCCGGGTCCAGCGCCAGCACCGTGCCGACGATCTGCACCTCGTTGCGCAGGCCCTTGGCGAAGCTCGGGCGCAGCGGCCGGTCGATCAGGCGGCAGGTCAGGATCGCGTCCTCGCTGGGCCGGCCCTCGCGACGGAAGAACGAGCCGGGAATGCGCCCGGCAGCGTACATCCGCTCCTCGATGTCGACGGTCAGCGGGAAGAAGTCGAACTGGTCCTTCGGGTGCTTGCTGTAGGTGGTCGCGGAGAGGATGACGGTCTCACCCAGCTGCGCGATCGCGGATCCGGCGGCCTGGCGGGCCAGGCGGCCGGTGGAGAAGGTGATCTCGCGGGTGCCGAGGGCCCCGTTGTCGATCACCGCTTTGGTGGTGTGCTCACCGAGAGTCTGCTCGGTCATCGAGTCTTGTGCTCCTTGTGTCTTGGCAACGACCGAAAGCGGCGTGCTGATTGCTTCACGCGATGCCGGTCTTCGATCGAAGCCCGCGGGGTCGTCGTGCGTGATTCGCTCACCGTTTCCGGCTGTTCGAGCGGTACGCGTGCCCCGAGAGCCACTACCGAGGACCGGCCAAAGTGCGCCGTGCGGTCGGTGCCGCCTATGTGGTTATGGGTCGGGGGAGGCACCCTGAACAGGTGCGCTCCCCCGCACGTTTTACTACCGGCGCAGACCCAGGCGCTCGATCAGCGCGCGGTAACGGGCGATGTCCGTCTTCTGCAGGTAGTTGAGCAGCCGACGACGGCGACCCACCAGCAGCAGCAGACCACGACGGCTGTGGTGGTCGTGCTTGTGCACCTTCAGGTGCTCGGTGAGGTCGGAGATGCGTCGGGTGAGGACCGCGACCTGAACCTCGGGCGAACCGGTGTCGCCCTCCGTGGTCGCGTGGTCCTTCATGATCTGCGTCTTGAGTTCAGCGTCGAGCGCCATGATCTCCCTAACGGGTTGGTGGTTATGCGGTTCTGCACCCGCGGCGTCGGGCAGGCACACAGAACCCGCCGGTTACCCGGCGTCAAGAGCAAGGTTACCAGCCGGAGTCCGGATTCTCCGAAACGACACCGACCGATCGGTGCTTTGCTCAGCTTTTGCCCGATTTATGCGCTTATTGTCGGCGGAAAGCCCGGAACTGGTGGCGTCAGCCGGCGAGCACGTCCCGGGTCTGGGCGACGTCCTGGGCAATCTGCTCGATCAGCCACTCCGGACCCTGATAAGTGCGCTGTTCCCGCAGGTGGGTGACGAAGTCCAGGGCCACCCGCTCGCCGTAGAGGTCACCGTCGAAGTCCAGCACGTAGGCCTCGACCCGGCGGTCCGTCCCGGCGAAGGTCGGGTTGGTGCCGATGCTCACCGCCGCCCGGTGCGTCTTGCCCCGGTGCTGAAACCAGGCCGCGTAGACGCCGTCGGCCGGAATCGCCGCGTGCGGCGCGCAAAGCAGGTTGGCGGTCGGGAAACCGAGCTCCCGGCCCCGCTGGTCGCCGCGGACGACGACACCCTCCAGTCGATGCGGCCGGCCGAGCGCCGCCGCCGCGGCTTCGACGTCTCCGGCATCCACGCAACTGCGGATATACGTACTCGAGAAGATCGTGGAACCGTCGGCCACCAGGTCGGCGCCCTCGACGTCGAATCCAAACGTGCGGCCCAGGCCGGACAGCAGCTCGACATCGCCGGCCGCTTTGTGACCGAAGCGGAAGTTCTCCCCCACCACGACCATCCGGGCGTGCAGGTGCTCGACCAGCACGTCGTGCACGAACTCCTCGGCGGAGAGCTGGGAGAACTGCTGAGTGAACGGCACCACGCAGAGCACATCGACGCCGAGTGCCTCGATCAGCTCGGCCTTTCGAACCGGCTCGGTCAGCATCGCCGGGTGGCTGCCCGGGCGAACCACCTCGGACGGGTGCGGGTCGAACGTCACCACCACCGAGGCCATGCCGAGCTCGGTCGCCCGCCGCACGGCATGCCGAATGATCTGCTGGTGTCCCTTGTGTACGCCATCAAAGACACCGATCGTCACCACCGAGCGGCCCCAGCCGCGGGGAGCTGCCTCGAAGCCTCGCCATCTCTGCACGTCGACAGCTTACCGACGGCCACCGCCGGCGACCTCGGTCCGAAGCTCGGCCATCCGGCCTAGGTCCGCGCTCGGTCCTCGCTCTTCCCGCGCTCGCTCCGCGATCGGCTGCGGCGGTCAGGCCGGCGCGAACACCACCTCGGCGCGGGCCTTGCCGTCGCGTTCCTGCACGATGGCGATGACCTGGCCGGACGGCCCGAACACCGCATACGGCTCGGCCGCACCGATCGGCGCCAGCGGGCCGCCGTGGGACAGCACCCGGGCCTCGTCGGGGTCGGCGTCGCGGCGGTGAAAGAACTGCGATGCCGCCTCATCCAGCGTCAGCGACATCAGGTCCGCCGCCGTCGTGTCGTCGCGCCCGGCCTGCTCAGCCAGCTGATCCAGGGTGTGAGCGACGTCGAGTGTGAATCCGCCCACAGCGGTCCGGCGCAGCGCTGTCAGGTGCCCGCCGGTGCCGAGATGGGCACCGAGATCGCGGGCGATGGCGCGGATGTAGGTGCCCGATGAGCAGGCGACATCCACGTCCACGTCGATCACCGCCGCGCCCGAGACCGCCGACGTGGCCGGACGGATGTCCAGGACGTCAAGGGTGGAGACCACCACGGTGCGCGCAGGCAGATCGACGGTCTGACCCTCACGGATCATCTTGTACGCCCGCTTACCGTCGATCTTGATGGCGCTGACCGCCGAAGGGACCTGCTGAATCGTGCCGGTCTGGAGTGCGAGCCCGGCCCGGATGGCGGCCGCGTCGATGCCGTCGGTCGGCTTGGAGTCGACGATGTCGCCCTCGGCGTCGTCGGTCACCGTGGACTCGCCGAGCCGGATCGTGGCCGAATACTGTTTGCCCGACCCGATCACGTAGGTCAGCAGGCGGGTGGCCTTTCCGACGCCGATCACCAGAACGCCGGTGGCCATCGGATCGAGAGTGCCGCCGTGGCCGACCCGACGCGTCCGAGCCAGGCGCCGGATCCGGGAGACGACGTCGTGCGACGTCATTCCGGCCGGCTTGTCGACCACGATCAGACCTACGGGTTCCTCGGTTGCCACGGATAAGCAGCCTAGAGCCGGCGGGCCGGTCGCTCTCGTCGGACCGCCGATCCGGCGCCGCCGGCCTCAGCTACGGACGACTCCCGCGACTGCCCACACGCCGGACCGGAAGCGCGCCAGCGCGGCGATCAGCCGGATCACGATGAACGCGGTCAACCCGATCCAGATGCCCCGCAAGCCCCAGTCGAAGACCAGCGACAGCCAGATCAGCGGGACGAACCCGCCGAGCGCCGCGACCAGCGTCATGTTGCGCATGAACCGCAGATCGCCGGCGCCGATGAGGATGCCGTCGAGAGCGAACAGCACGCCGCCCAGCGGCTGCATCACCACAAACCAGGGCCAGGCGATGGCGGCCTGGGCGTAGACCCGCGGATCGGTGCTGAACCATCGCGGGATCACGTGCCAGCCGGCCAGAATCAGCAAGCCCAGAAGAACTCCGCAGCCGAGCCCGAACTTGGTGATCCGATCCGCCAACGAGCGGGCCCGCTCCACCTCGGAGGCGCCGAGCGCCGCGCCGACCAGCGACTGCGCCGCGATCGCGAGGGCGTCGAGAAGGAGTGAGCAGAACAGCCAGAGCGACAAGGCGATCTGGTGGGCGCCGAGCACCGGAGCGCCGAAGCGCGACGCGACCGAGGCCGCGGACAGGAACGCGAGCTGGAACGCCGCGCCTCGGATCAGCAGGTCCCGCCCCCCGGTCAGCTGTCCGCGCAGCATCTCCGGGTGCGGGCGCAACGGCACCCGCTCGCGCACCAGGGCAACGACAAATAGGGTGCCGACCACGGTTTGGGCGGTGACGTTGGCGATTGCCGAGCCTCGCAATCCCAACCCGGCCGGATAGACCAGGAGCGGGCACAGCACGGCCGAGAGCAGGTTGGCGCCGACCACGAAGTAAACCGGCCGGCGGGTGTCCTGCACGCCCCGCATCCAGCCGTTGCCGGCGGTGGCGAGGAGCAGGCCGGGGGCACCGAGCGCGGCGATCCGCAGCCACCCGGCCGCGTGCGCGGCGACGTCGCCGTCGGAGCCGGCCAGCGCGCGCGTCACCGGACCGGCCAGGAACTGTCCGAGCACCGCGATGACCACGCCGACCGTGATGGCGATCCATGACGCCTGAACGCCTTCGCCAACAGCGCCGGCCCGGTCGCCGGCCCCGAAGCGCCGGGCGGCTCGGCCAGTGGTGCCGTAGGCCAGAACGGTGCCCAGCCAAGCGGCGAAGGTCAGCACCGATCCGCCGATGGCGAGGCTGGCAAGGGCGGTGCCGTGCAGGTGACCCACGACAGCGGTGTCGACCAGGACGTAGAGCGGCTCGGCCGCCAGAACGACCAGAGCCGGAACCGCGAGCCCGAGGACTCGTCGCAGGTCTGACTTCTGATCCGTGTTCTCCAGCAGCGCCGTCACGGTGCAGATGCTGCCAGACGGGTCGGACAACCGCCGTTACGAAGGATCCGGCACGGTCAACATCACACCGACGCCACGGACGGTGCGGAAAATCCGTGGTGCGGGATCCACTCTCAGCGCGCTTGCGGCGCAGCCACGACAGGTGAACGTCGAAAGTCCGCTCGGCGTCGACGTAGGGCTTGCCGCCAGACCTGGGTGACCAGGTCGCGCCGGGTCACCACCCGGCCGGGTCTTGTGCAGAGAAGAACGCCAGGCTGGGGTCCGGACCGCGTACCCGGGCCCCAGCCGGCGTTTGTCTGTGGTTTACCTACTGATGACGATCCATCGACATCTGCAGTGCCCGGCGTGCCTCGTCCTTGGCGGACGGCTGTGGCGTGGGCTTGGGTGCCGGCTTCGGCTTGGCGGACGTGGGCATGACAGCTCCTGGTGTCTTCGAAAGGTGTCCTCGATGCGTTTCTCGCGAGGTCCCCGTCGCGACGCGCCAGCCCGGGATCGCCGGTGATCGGTGGTCGTGCAGGTAAAACTCGTAAATCAGCGCCCGGTGTGGGCACTCACCCAAACTAGCGTTCAGTCCACCTGCTGGTGCCACCATTCCCGTAATTTGGAATGCCAATCGAGCGTTCAGGAGCCTGCAGGTCCACTATCCGGGACACGTCAGGTCGTTTCGCGCTCGCGCGCACTCAATCCAGTGCGCGGCTTCGCCATACAAGCGTCAGTAGCCCCATACGTATCGGTTATTAGAGCAAGAGCCGGGTCCGGCGATCGGCGCCCATTTGCCAAGGACACAAGGAACGCACCGAGCCGCCGCGAACCCACGGCCGCACCCCCGTCGTACCAGCAAATGATCTTGACCTGAGGCCAGCCACCGATGTGGGACCGCCGGCGGTTTCGCTGGCAAGGCGCGGCGTCGCGAAGTGTGCCGGGTTTGCACTCGAGCGGCGTCGCAACGCAGCCAGCGGAAGCGCCGGCGATTCCAAATCAGCGAGCGAGGAGGTGGTAGGCGAGCCACCACCAGAATCCATAGACCGCGATCCGGCCGACCGGCATCCGGCCGGCTCGATATTGCATGACGAAGCCGCAGATAGCTGCCAGCGACGGGATCTTCGAGCGGTCCCGCCGAGACAGCAGTTCGACTCCGATGCCGAGGAGAACCGCGGCGGCGTAACCGGCGAACGTGACGACTCGGGTGACGCTCATCGGCGCACCAGTCCCCAGAACCCGCCGAGCCAGGCGAAGTAGGCGATCGCCCGGACCGAGTAGCGCTCCAGCGCCGGATCGGCGAGCACCGACATTGTCGGGTGCGGATAGGTCGATCCGAGAACGAAGTTGGTCAGCTCGAACGCGACGAGAATCCCGGCCGGAACCAGCCACCAGGTCGCGGCCCGCGGCAATCGCGTCGGCGACGATCGTTTCGGCATCCGCCCGGACAGGCCTAGCCAGGTCATCGCCCCACCGAGGACCAGCACGTAGAGGCTGGCCGCGACGGAGAACGACGGAAAGAACCCGCCGATCGCCGCCAGCAGCACGAACGCCGGAACCGTGACCAGTGGCCGATCCCACGCGGGGGCGGCGTCAATAGCGAGTCCGGACTGATGGTCCATAACCCTGATTGTCACCACCCCCGCTGTGCAGGCGGAAGGTCAACTACCCCGGATATTTGCCGAGATGTGCCGGAGCCGAGCTACTCCTCGTCCTCGACGTCGTCTTCGTCGTCGGCGTCCGCGTCCACCTTGTACGGCTGGGCGTCGCCGGCGTAGTGCGCGTGGGCCGCCCGCTCCTGCGCTTCCTGGTCCGCGTGCTGCGCCTTGGCCAGCAGGTCGTCGATCTGCTTGGCGTGGTCCTGCACGTCGTCCAGCGAGAACGCCAGCGACGGCGAGTGCCGCAGCCCAAGCGCCTTGCCGACGGTGCTGCGCAGCAGACCCTTGGCGCTGTTCAGCGCGGCGGCGGTGTCGGACTTCGCGGTGGCGTCGCCGAGGACGGTGTAGTAGACCGTGGCTTCGCGGAGGTCACCGGTGATCCGCGCGTCGGTAATCGTGATCATGCCCAGTCGCGGATCTTTGACCTGGGTCTTGAGTGCCGATGCCACCAACTCCCTGATGCGCTCCGCGTGTCTGCGTACCCTCGCTGGATCCGTCATCTCGCACCTCCGCGTCAGGCAAGTGTTCGTGGAAATTTTACCCGGCACATGCTCGGACGATCTTCATCCGGCGCCGGTGGTGCTGGATTGGCCGGTGTGCCCCGGGCGGACCGTGGCGGCTACTGGCAGCACCGAAACGCAGGCTAGCGCTAGTCGTCGTCGCCGATCAGCTGGTGCCGGACCGCGATGATCTCGACTTCCGGACGACCGGCGACCAGATGTTCGCACGATGCCATCAACTCCCGGACGTGGGTGGCGGTGGACCCGACCGCTGCTACCCCGATCTCGGTGCGGCCATGCAGATCGAGCGCGCCGACTTCGGCGACGGCCACTTCGAATTTCCGCAGCGCCGCGACGATCGGGCGGACGTAGGACCGCTTGGTCTTCAGCGACCGCGAGTCCGGTGGCAGCAGCAGGTCAAAGACGGCGGTGGCGGTATACACAATCGATCAGACTACCGAAGCCGAAGATCACGACGCGACCAGATATTCGCGATCCCGGTGCATGATCAAGGGCTCCGGCTCGACCGGCAGCGACGCCGCGCCGGACGCCGGGATCGGCCGCGGGCGCCGTGGCACCCGGGACTGGGCGCCGCCGCCTCGACCGGGATAGATCATCACGCCGTTGAGCGGATCCGGCGCCGAGTCCAGCGCGGCCCGCACGACCGGGAGATTGCGGAACGCAGCCCACACGTCCGGATCTTCGAACGACACCTCGAACACCACGCCGAAGCTGGTTCGCACCCAGCCCCAGTCGTTGGCGCCATGGGTGATCGCGGCTTCGATGAGCGCAGAGGAATAGACGTCGCGCCACAGGTCTGCGGTGAGATAACCGGACGATCCTGGCTCGGCGTCGAGAATTTCGATCGACCACCAGTTTTCCGACATAGCTCCCTCAGGCTACGCCCGCCGAACGCCCGGGAGAACGCCTGATGTGCCAGCTCTTGGTGCTAGTGCTTGCGGGCGACCACGATGTCGCGGGTGATCGCCTGATCCACCCAATGCTCGAAGCCGTCGTAGTCGTGCACCTTGAATCCGTTGGCGGACAACACTTCGGCGGCGGCGGCGCGGGACGCGACGTGGGTGTTCCAGGACATCCCGATCGCGCCGCCAGGTTGCAGCAACTGAGACCAGACCGGGACAGCGGCCTCCAGCAATGCCAGCGGGCTGCGGGTCAGACCTTTGGCGGTACGGCTGCCATGCGCGACGCCGTACGGAAGATCCGTCACGATCACGTCCGCCACGCCGCCCTTGAGAAACTCGCGAGCGTCGGTGGTGTCCGCGTTGAAGACGGTCAGTGACGTGCCGCCGCCGATCGTCATCGCAAGCTTGCGGCCCAGGTGGCGCTTGTCCTTGCGGACCGGAACGACGTCGGCGTGGTGCTTGATTCGTTTGCGCTTGCAGTAGGTGCGGATGAAGGCGCTGTAGAGGTCGAAGTCCTTGCCGTCGGTGTCGATGCCGATGGCGTCGTAGCCGTACATCAGGGCCTGGTTGAGAGTCGTTCCCCGGCCGGACAGCGGATCGCAGACGACGAGGCGCTTGTCCAGCATCGATTTCGCGTGCGAGGAGGCCAGGACCGTCACGTTGAGCAGCAGCTTGGTGAACTGCTCGTTGGTCTTGCCGGAGTATTTCTGGATGGTGAGCAGGTCGTCGTCGAAGTACGCGAGCGGGCTCAGGGTGATCGGCCGGAGCAGGTCGCCGATGAGTTCGAAGAGGGCGTAGACCGATGACAGGTTGGAGAGGTAGGCAACATCGCGGTCACTCAGCACACCGGCGATGAATCCGACGTAGTCGACGCCACCCAGGCGCACCGCCTCGGGATCTCCGATCCGCCCGCTCAACATCGGCGCGAAGGCCCGCAACTCGGCGGCGGTCATCGACACGGACGCGTCGGCATAGACCCGGTTCGCGGACGGTGCCACCAGCATCACGTAGTCGGCCATGCCGCCATCCTTCCAGTCACTCCGATCGTGTTCTGCGCCCGGTCAGTCGCCGCCCAGCGGTGGCAACGTGACGCCGTGGTTCGCACAGGCACCGCTCAAGTCGCTGTAGGCGCTGAACACCTCTCCGCCGTACGCGATCGCCGATGTCAACGGGTCGCCGCCGGCTCTCAACATCCGGCCGATCTGCCAGACCAGGTCGACGAAGTGGGTGCCGGATCCGCGGAGGTCGGCAAAGCGGCTGCCCTGAAACTGTCCGCGGATCCTGCGGTAGTCGTCCTGCGACATGGTCACGTCGCCGGCGTTGGAGCGGGTGCCGCCGGCAGTGTCACCGGTGGCCACGTCCTTGCAGGCCCGGACTCCGGAATCGGCATGCAGGCGGCTCGCTGGTCCGACGCCGGCCCACCCCAACACCACGATCAGCACGGCCACCAGAGCCGCTCCCACGCCCGCGGCAATCCATCGGGTACGCCGATCCAGCCGCTCATCCTCGGCCGGCACCGGATCGCCGAAGCCGAGACCGTCATTGCGCGGCCCGACCGCCCCCGAAGGGTGGGTCGGGCGTTGGCTGGAGCGGTTTCCACCGTCCGGTGGTGAACCGGCCGGGTGCGGATCGATCGGCATCGGGCTGACCGGAGCCGCGGGCAACGGTGGTGTCGTGCCGGTTTCGGGACGCTGCCAAGGTGACGGCTCGGCCATGCCCCCTCCCGGACTTTTCCGACATTTAAATCAGGAGGCGAGCGTATCCGAGCGCCCGGACCCATCGGCCGCAACGCGCGGACTCGGTCCTACCCAGGCGAACGCCACCAGATAGACAACGGCCCCCGGCGCAGTGCGCACCGGGGGCCGTTCGTGTCTCGCGACGTTACGCGCGGGGCTTCTCCCGCATCTCGTACGTCTCGATGACGTCACCGACCTTGACGTCGTTGTAGTTGCTCAACGTCAGACCACACTCGAAGCCCTCGCGGACCTCGGTGGCGTCGTCCTTGAACCGCTTCAGCGACGTGATCGAGAGGTTCTCCGCGACCACCGCGCCGTCCCGCATAAGGCGAGCCTTCGCGTTGCGGCGGATGATGCCGGACCGGACGATACAGCCGGCGATGGTGCCGACCTTGGACGAGCGGAACACCTCGCGGATCTCCGCGGCGCCCAGCTCGGCCTCTTCGAATTCCGGCTTGAGGAGACCCTTGAGGGCCGCCTCGACCTCTTCGATGGCCTGGTAGATGACCGTGTAGTAACGGATCTCCACGCCCTGACGTTCGGCGTACTCGCGGACCTTGCCCTCGGCCCGCACGTTGAACCCGATGATGATCGCGTCCGACGCGCTGGCCAGGTTGACGTCGTCCTGCGTGACCCCACCGACACCGCGGTGGATGATCTTGAGCTGGACTTCCTCCGCCACCTCGATCTTGATGAGGGCGTCTTCCAGGGCCTCGACCGAACCCGCAACGTCGCCCTTGAGGATGAGGTTGAGGGTGGTGCGGTCGCCTTCCTTGATCCGGTCGAGCAGGTTCTCGAGCGTGACCCGGCCGCCGCGGTTGGCGATCTGGGCCGCGCGGTCGCGAGCCTGCCGCTGCTCGGCAATCTGCCGAGCCGTCCGGTCATCGGTGACCGCGAGGAACGTGTCACCAGCGCCCGGCACCGCCGTCAGACCAAGCACCTGGACCGGACGGGCCGGGCCGGCCTCGGCCACGGCCACGCCGGCGTCGTCGAGCATGGCCCGGACGCGGCCGTAGGCGTCACCCGCCACGATCGAATCACCAACCCGCAGCGTGCCGCGGTTGACCAGCACCGTCGCCACCGGACCGCGACCGCGGTCGAGATGTGCTTCGATCGCGATGCCCTGCGCCGGGCCGTCGATCGGAGCCCGAAGCTCCAGCGACGCGTCCGCGGTCAGCAGCACCGCTTCGAGCAGGCCCTCGATGTTGAGCCGGCTCTTGGCGGAGATGTCAACGAACATCGTGTCGCCGCCGTATTCCTCGGCGACGAGGCCGTATTCGGTGAGCTGCTGGCGCACCTTGGCCGGGTTGGCCTCGGGCTTGTCCACCTTGTTCACCGCGACCACGATCGGCACGTCAGCCGCCTTGGCGTGGTTGAGCGCCTCAATCGTCTGCGGCATCACGCCGTCGTCGGCGGCGACCACCAGGACCACGATGTCGGTGGCCTGGGCACCACGGGCACGCATGGCGGTGAACGCCTCGTGACCCGGGGTGTCGATGAAGGTGATCGCACGGTCTCGGGTGTCGTGATCGACGCGAACCTGGTAGGCACCGATGTGCTGGGTGATGCCACCCGCCTCACCGGCCACCACGTTGGTCTGCCGGATCGCGTCCAGGAGCTTCGTCTTACCGTGGTCGACGTGACCCATGACGGTCACGATCGGCGCCCGGCTGACCAGCCGCTCTTCGGCGATGTCCTCGTCCAGGTCGATGTCGAAGCGCGCGAGCAGCTCGCGGTCTTCCTCTTCCTTGGAGACGATCTGCACGTCGAAGCCCAGGTGCTCGCCGAGGAGAAGCAACGTGTCGTCGGAACACGACTGCGTCGCGGTCACCATCTCGCCCAGGTTGAACATCTCCTGGACCAGCGAGCCCGGGTTGGCGTTGATGCGATCGGCGAAGTCCGACAGCGACGCGCCACGCGGAAGACGAACCACCTGGCCGTTGCCGCGCGGAGCGCCTGAGCTCATCTGCGGCGCGGACAGGTTGTCAAACTCTTGCCTGCGCTGCTTCTTGGACTTGCGGCCACGAGCGGCCTTGCCGCCCGGACGTCCGAACGCACCAGCTGCGCCACCGCCACGGCCGCGACCGCCGCCGCCACCGCCGGGACGCCCTGCGCCACCGGCCGGAGCGCCACCGCCGGGACCGCCGCGGTAACCACCGCCGCCGGCACCCGGACCGCCGCCGCCGGGACCGCCGCGGTAACCACCGCCGCCGCCACCGGGACCGCCGCCACCGGGACCGCCGGTGCGGTATGCACCGCCACCGCCACCGGGACCGGCACCACCGGGACGGCCGGCGCCACCGCCGGGTCCGCCACGGAACCCGCCGCCGCCACCACCACCGGGACCACCGGGACCGCGACCACCGGGACCGCCGGGACCACCCGGACGGGGCGGCCGCTGGCTCGGCATCTGGCTCGGGTTCGGCCGCGGCGGCATCGACGCCGGGTTGGGCCGGGGCATGCCACCGGGGCTCGGCGCCGCCGACCGCGGGCCGGGACCGGACGCGGGTGCGCCTGGACCACCAGCGGGACCGCCGGAGCGGCGGTCACCCGGGCCGGAGATGCCGAACGGGTTGTTGCCCGGGCTGCGCGGCGGGCGCGGAGCCGCGCCGTCCGGACGGCCACCGGGCGCCGGACGGGCCGGAATCGGACCCGGACCGGGCTTCGGCGTGCTCGGTGAAACCGACGGTGCGGCGTCCCGGAGCTTCGCTGCCTGGGAGGCCTTCACGGCGGCTTCCTGCTCAGCCTTGAGGACGTTCGCGCGCGCTTCCGCGGCGGCCACCTCAATGTCGTGGGCACTCGCCGGTTTCATCGGCGGCGGTGCCGGAACGGGAGCCTTCTTGGCCGCCGCTGCCTTCGCGGGCGGTCCGGGCTTCGCCGTTGCCTTCTTCGCGCCGTCGGGAGCCGCCGGCGGCGCTGCCGCCGGGGCCGCGGAAGCGACCATCGCCTCACGCAACCGACGCGCTACTGGAGCCTCAACGGTGCTCGATGCCGATTTCACGTACTCGCCAAGCTCTTGAAGCTTGGCGAGAACCTGCTTGCTTTCGACTCCGAGTTCCTTCGCCAGCTCATGTACGCGGGCCTTGCCTGCCACTGCACTCCTCACTCCGAGGCCGTGCGGGCTGCCCGCATCGACCTCACTCGTCCACTAGAAGCCTGGTCATTTCAGGAGCTTCATCGCGTGCTCATTTGGGTCGTCCTACCTTGTGCGATCCGGATGAGGACTCGGGTGCCTCACCATCTCTTTGGTGCATCGCGGCCGAGCGGGCAAGTCGCGGCCGATCTGGCCGCCCCCACACTCACGCGTCCGCCACACTGCCCGAGTCAGCTATGAACTCGGCCAGCGCCCCGGTCTCTGTGACACCCGCCACCCGAAGCGCACGCCCAAAAGCGCGGCGTCGGACCGCTTGAGCTAAGCAATCGGAATCGGCGTGAACGTGTGCTCCCCGACCGGGGAGCCTGCGGGCTGGATCGGGAACGATGTCGAAAATCACGACACGGTCGTGGTTTCTTGCATCGCTCAAGGTCCGCGAAACTGCAATGACCCGCAGCAATTCAGAGGCCGGCGCCCGTTTCCGGCAACCCACGCAAGTGCGCACCGGATACGCGCGACGTACCACCTGGGGAGTCTACCCCTACTCCTGTTCCAACGCGGCATCGGAGTGATCGGCGGGCGCCGGCTCCCCCGCCGCATCGGAGTGGATGTCGATGCGCCAACCGGTCAAACGGGCCGCGAGGCGGGCATTCTGCCCTTCCCGGCCGATCGCCAGCGACAGCTGATAGTCCGGGACCGTCACCCGGGCCGTACGCGTCGCCTCGTCAACCACCTCGACCGCGAGCGCCTTGGCCGGCGACAGGGCATTGCCGACGAAGGTCGCCGGATCCTCGGACCAGTCGATGATGTCGATCTTCTCGCCGTGCAGCTCGCTCATCACCGACCGGACTCGCTGACCCATCGGGCCGATGCAGGCGCCCTTGGCGTTGACGCCCGACTGGGTGGAGTATACGGCGATCTTGGATCGGTGCCCCGCCTCGCGCGCGATCGCGGTGATCTCCACCGTGCCGTCGGCGATCTCCGGGACCTCCAGCGCGAACAGCCGGCGCACCAGGTTGGGATGCGTACGCGACAGGGTGATCTGCGGCCCGCGGAAGCCCTTGGCGACGTGCACCACGATGCACTTGATCCGCAGTCCGTGCTCGTAGAGCTCGCCGGGCACCTGCTCGGACGGCGGCAGCATCGCCTCGATCTTGCCCAGATCGACGGTCACGATGCCCTTCTCGGAACGCGACTCGTGGGCCTGGATCACGCCGGTGACGAGGTCGCCGTCGCGACCCGCGTATTCACCGAAGTGCACCTCGTCGGTCGCCTCCCGGAGCCGCTGCAGGATCACCTGCTTGGCGGTCATCGCGGCGATCCGGCCGAAGTCGTGCGGGGTGTCGTCGAATTCGCGGAGAACCGTGCCGTCGTCGTCGACCTCCGCGGCGATCACGGCGACCGCGCCGGTCTTGCGGTCGATCTCGACCCGGGCGTGCGGATAGGAGCCTTCGGTGTGCCGGTAGGCGGTCAGCAAGGCACTTTCGATCGCCGCGAGAATCGTGTCGAACGGGATCTCGCGCTCGCGCTCCAGAGCACGGAGGGCGGCAAGATCAAGATTCATCATCTACCTCCGCATCGGGATAACCGCCGGAATCATTGTCGCCGCGATCATCGTCATCGCCGTCGTGATCGTCAAACGCGACCATGTCCTCCTCGGCGACGTCGTCGATCCGGCTGAACTCGACCTCGACCCGGCCTCGGCCGAGGATGTCGTAGGCCACCGTGCGCTCGACACCGTCGACGTCCAGCGTGACCGCGTCATCGGTAGCCGCGACCACCCGGCCGACCACGGTGTGGCCGTCGACCTTGGCCCGGACCAGCCGGCCGATGTTGCGCCGCCAGTGGCGGGGCAGGGTCAGCGGCCGATCGACGCCGGGCGAGGACACCTCGAGCTGATATTCCCCGGCGATGAACTCGCCGCTGGCCGACTCCGCCTCGTCGAGCTCCGCCGAGATCGCCCGGGCGATGTCAGCGACATCGTCCAGCGGCACGCCGCCGTCCCGATCGATGGTCACCCGCACGACGTAACGCCGGCCCATCCGGACCACCGCGAGTTCTTCCAGGTCGAATCCGGCCTTCGCGACCACCGGTGAAACGATCACGGTCAACCGGCTACGGTGTTCGGCGAGGTCGCCGGTGGTCGGCCCGCCGGTGGCGACCGGGCGGTCGGAGGGACCCTGCGACTTCGGCCCGCGACCTCGCGGCGAGCCCGGCCGGCCTGGCCGGCCCGTGGCGCGACCCCGTGGTGGCATCGGCGGCACTCCGATCACTGTCTGGCCCGGCCGGGATGGCCGGGCGTTTTTACGCAACGCTGCATCCGCCGGTCGGGCTGTTGCGAACGGCGGTTGAGGCGAGCGTAACGCGCCGGGCCGCTGACCTTGGATCGGCGCTCCGTCGCAATCGCATCCACCGGTTGTGTTAATGCCGGCCATGCGGCCGGTTGATCGCCTCGGTTCGATGATCATGCGGCCGGGCCGGGCCGGACATTTCGCAAACTAGCGAGGATGGTGTTCACTTGCGCGGTGCCCCGATTTGACCAGGTGACCCGGCGTCACGTGCTGGGTGTCGCCGGACTGACCGCGGCCGCCGCGGCCGCCGGCCCGGCACTGACCGGATGCTCGTCGCCGCCGCCGCCGAAGACGGTCGATCAGACCGTGGCGCAAGACGCCACGATCGGCCCGCTCTACACCGAGACGGCCTCTCTGATCACGGCTTACGACCAGGCCATCGCCGACAACCCGGCGCTCGCCGCCGCCCTCGGCCAGCTGCGCGAGGAGCACCGCCAGCACGCGATCGCCCTGGCCGGACTGATGGGCGCGGTGAACCCGTCGATCACGCCGGGCGCCACCACAGCCGGTCCGTCCATGGTGGCCTCCGGTGCGCCGCCGGCACCGCCACCGCCCAACCCGTCCGCGAGCGCGATCGCCGGCAGCCTGAGCACCGCTGAAAAGACCGCACAGGGCAACGCCGCGACGGCCTGCCTGGCCGCGACCGGCGACCGGGTCGTCGTGCTCGCCTCCATCGCCGCCTGCCGCTCCACCCACGTCGCGGCCCTGGCGGCGCTGCGATGACCAAGTCCGCCACCACGTCGTATGACGACGCGATCAAAGCCGCGCTCTCCGGCGAGTACGCCGCCATCTACGCCTACGGCGTGATCGGCTCCTACTTGTCCGGCTCGGCCCGGTCGCTGGCGTTGCAGACCGAGACCGGTCACCGGAACCTGCGCGATCAAATGCTCGACACGGTCGCGGATCCGCCCGCGCCGGCCGCCGAATATGCCATGGCGACTCCGGTCACGAGCGTCGCGACCGCACTTGCCGCCGCCGCCGGAGTCGAGAACAAGTGCACCGCGCTGTGGCGGGCGGCAGTTGCCGCCGCCGGGGCCGAGCAGCGCCAGAGCGCCCTGACCGAGATGATCAACGCAGCCTTGCGGGCGGCCGCGTTCCGCCGGCTCGGTGGCGCCATGCCCGGCACGGTCGCGTTCCCCGGCCAGTAGACCGCCTCAGCCCGGTTCGCCGCCGGATCCCCTTGACACCCACCGGATCAGGGGAAATCCCTGAAATACATACTCGGTATTGCGCTCGCCATACCGCGTATGCATACTCGGTAGCTATGTCCATCAAGCACGGTCTGCTGGCGCTGCTCGAGCGCGGGCCGATGTACGGCTACCAGCTCCGTACCGCATTCGAAGAGTCGACCGGCGGCACCTGGCCGCTGAATATCGGCCAGGTCTACACCACACTCGGCCGGCTGGAGCGCGACGATCTCGTGCGCGCGTTGCCGGAGAACGACGGGGGGCAGCGCTCCTACGAAATCACTCCGGCCGGCCGAGCCGAGCTGACGATGTGGTTCGCCACCCCGGTCAGCCGCACCGACCGGCCGCGCGACGAGCTCGCCATCAAGCTGGCTCTGGCGATCACCACTCGCGGCGTCGACGTCCGGGCGGTCCTGCAGAGCCAGCGCTCCGCGACGGTCCGGACCATGCAGGAATACACCCGGCTCAAGGCCAGCGCCAACGACGCTGCGGACCTGTCCTGGCGGCTCGTCATCGACGCGATGCTGTTCCAGGCCGAGGCCGAGGTGCGGTGGCTGGACCACTGCGAAACCGCGTTGATCCGCGCGACTCCCCCGGATCTCCCCTACGCCCCCGCACCGACCGCGGACGACCCGGCCGCGGCAACTCTGCCCACGGAAAGGGCACACCTGTCATGACCGTTCTTCAGCTCAAGGCCGTGCATCGCACGCACGGCACCGGCGCCACCGCCGTCAAGGCGCTCGCCGGCGTCGACCTGATCGTCAACCCCGGCGAACTGGTGGCCGTGATGGGCCCGTCCGGGTCCGGCAAGTCCACCCTGCTCAACATCGCCGGCGGTCTGGACCGCCCGTCCACCGGCGACGTCCTGGTCGAGGGCCGATCGCTGCTGTCACTGAGCAAGCGCGACCTGGCAGCGCTGCGGCGCCGCTCGATCGGCTACGTCTTCCAGGATCTGAACCTGCTGCGCAGCTTGACCGCCGTGGAAAACGTGGCGCTCCCGCTGGAACTCGATGGCAGCAGCGTCCGCAAGGCCCGCAAGGTGGCCCTGCAGGCGCTGACCGAGGTCGGCCTCCCGGAGCTGGCCGATCGTTTCCCCGATGACATGTCCGGTGGCCAGCAGCAGCGGGTGGCGATCGCCCGGGCCCTGGTCGGCGAGCGCCGCCTGGTGCTGGCCGACGAACCCACCGGTGCGCTGGACTCGCAGACCGGCGAATCGGTGCTGCGGCTGCTGCGGGCACGCGTCGACGCGGGGGCGGCCGGCGTTCTCGTCACCCACGAAGCCCGCCACGCCGGCTGGGCGGACCGGGTCATCTTCCTGCGTGACGGCGTCATCGTCGACACCGCGGCGCCACTCACCCAGGCCGAGGATCTCCTGACGATGGACGGTGCCCGGTGAAGTCGTGGCTCGTCGCTCTGCGCATCGCCCGCCGGGAGGCGCTTCGCTCCAAGGGCCGCACCCTGCTGATCGTCGCGATGATCACGATGCCGGTCCTGGTGCTGACATTCGCCGCCGCGGTCTACAAGATGAACAGCCTCACCACGGCGGAGAGCCAAGCCCGCCGGTTCGGCGCCGGCAACGCCATGGTGACCTGGCAAGGCCAGCCAGACCCGAACTCCACGACGCCCACCCGCGCCACCGCGGACCAGGCGGCCCGGGCACTTCCGGCCGGGAGCACGATGGCGCCGTTCGGCTCCACGACGGTCACGATGCGTACGGCAACCGGCATCGGTGACATCGACGGCTTCTTCTTCAACGCCAGCGATCCGATCCTCGCTCCGATGGTGAAGGTCGCCTCCGGCCGGGTGCCACAGTCGGACGCCGAGGTCGCCGTCTCCAAGTCCGCGCTGTCCCGGCTTGGCACCACGGTCGGCGGGTCCATCACGATGCCGAAGTTCGACTCGAACACCGGCATGTTCCCGGCGCACACCTACACGGTCGTCGGCGTCGTGCAGATCAGCGGCAAGCTCACCGACCAAGTGCTGTTCTCGTTCTCCCAGGCCGGCGATCTCTACCAGCAGTGGATCGCCAAGACCCCGCGGCCGCTTACCAAGGCCGAGGTTGCGGGTCTGAACACCGCTGGATTCCAGGTCGACCAACTCGGCACCGAACCAGCGGTGCTGTCGGACACCGCCCGCGGCTTCACGTTGTTCGGAATCGGCACGGTGGTCGCCGGGCTCGGGATCCTCGAGGTGGTGCTGCTGGCCGGTCCCGCGTTCGCGGTCGGCGCCCGGCGCCGCCAGCGGGACCTCGCCCTGACCGCCGCCAACGGGGCCAGCCCGGCTACCGTACGCAAGATCGTTCTCGGCGACGGAGTCGTCTCCGGCACGGTCGCGGCCGTGGTCGGCATCTCCGGCGGCATCATCGCGGCGTTCACCACCCGCGGACTGGTCGCCGAATACGTGACGCACGAAGCGCCCGGCGGCTATCGGGTCTATCCGCTGGCTCTGGTCATCATCGCGCTGGTCGCCATCCTCACCGGCGTCCTCGGCGCGACCGTCCCAGCCTTCACCGTCGCGCGCCAGGACGTGGTCGCCGCGCTGGCCGGACGCCGCGGGGTCACCCGGTCGCGCAAGGTATGGCTGGTCCTCGGCATCATCGGAGTGGCTCTCGGTGCGGTCCTGGCGGCCGCCGGTGCCTACCAGACGGCCTCCAACATCGTGCTGGCCGGCCTGGTCACCGGTGAGCTCGGACTGGTTCTATGTACGCCAACGATCGTCGGGGCTATCGCCCAGCTGGGCCGGTTTCTTCCGGTCACCGCGCGAATCGCCCTGCGGGACACGGCGCGGCGCCGATCCGCGGCGGCTCCGGCGATCTCGGCGGTCATGGCGGCGGTGGCCGGCAGCGTCGCGCTGACCGTCTACCTCGGCGCCAACGACAGCCGGGACAACGTCTACCAGCAATCCTATCCGACCGGGTCGATCTCGGTGTTCTCGGACAACCCGCAGGACGAGGATCGGGCCGCGGCGCTCCTGCGGCAGCAACTGCCGACCGCGGCGGTGCTTCCGATCATGTATCCGGACTGCGGCGAAAGCTGCAATGTCCACTTGGAACTCCCGGCCAACCTGCGGTGCCCGGTCAGCACCGACGGGCCCGTGACATCCGCCGATGTCAAGCGCGCCCTGGCCGACCGTCGCTGCGACGACGTCTACGGCGACCACCTGTCGATCCTGCTGGTCCAGAAGGCGAGCGACGGCGCCGACGCCCTCGGCCTCACCGATCCGGCACAGCGCCAGCGAGTCAACGACGCGCTGGCGAGCGGGACCTCGGTTGCCACGGTCGCCCGGTTCGTCGACGCCTCGGGCCGTGTCTCGGTCAGCAAGATGACCTTCAGCGACACCGGCGGCCAGCAGGCCACGCAGTTCCAGGTCCCGGCGATCTCGGTGCCGGCCGGAAATCTGCAGACGCTCCTGATGACCCCAGCCGAGATGGCACCAATGGGCGTCACCAAGGCGGTCAACAACGGCGTGCTCGCCGTGCCGGGGACGATCCTTCCGCAGAGCAAACGTGATGGCATCGACGCCGCGCTTGTCGACGCCGGCCTCAACCGGATGTCGCTGGAGTTCGGACCGGCCACCGACAAGCATCCGATCGCCATCATCCTGGCGGTGGCGGCGGCGCTGATCGCGCTCGGTGCGGCAGCGATCTCGACCGGGCTCGCAGCCGCCGACGGACGGTCCGACCTGACCACCCTCGCGGCGGTCGGGGCCAGCCCACGGGTCCGGCGGCAGCTGTCGCTATCCCAATCCGGGGTGATCGCGCTGCTCGGCTCGGCCCTGGGTGTGGCGGCCGGGCTTGGCGCGGCCGCCGCTGTCCTGACCGGGCTCAACCAGGTCTTTGCTGGCCAGTGGCCGACGCCGCCGAAATATCCGATCACCATGCCCTGGCTAAACCTGCTGATCTCGCTGATCGTGGTGCCGGTGATCGCGATGCTCGGCGCCGGGTTGCTGACCAGGTCTCGCCTGCCCAGTGAGAGACGTGCAGACTAGGTGGTGCCCGAACCGCACGAGATCGACAGGACACCCCCTAGCGCATGTCCCGCAACGGCTCCGGCCGCGTAGCCGGCACCATCCAGAAGCTCGGCCACCACAAGTGGTTCGCCCGCGTCGGCCGAGCCTACGTACCGATCGACCGTGCCCTTGGTCGCCTGACCAAGGGCCGGTTCGTCGCCTTCGGCCGGGCCGAGATTCCGTCGATGCTGCTCACCACGATCGGCCGCCAGTCGGGCAAGGAGCGCACCGTGCCACTGCTCTACATGCCCGACGGCGAGGCCTTCGTGGTGATGGCATCCAACTGGGGGCAAGCCCATCACCCCGCATGGGCGCTCAATCTGCTCACTCACCCGGACGCGTCGGTCCTGGTCCGAGGCCGCACGGTACGCGTAACCGGACACCTGACCAGCGGGGCGGAACGGCAGCGTCTGCTGGATCTGATGCTGTCCATGTGGCCGGCGTACGCGACGTATCAGCAGCGGGCGGCGAACCGTACGATCAAGATCTTTCTGTTGGAGCCGGCCGGATAGATTCGGTCGAACGCGTCGACCGCCGCAGTGACCTCGGGCAAATCGGTCACGCACCGCCCGGCGATCCTCTAATTTCCGTTATGTCGGGGCAGCCGAGGTCCGGACCGGACCGGCCACCGACCCGGACGGCCACGGAGAGGACGCGCCATGCCAGGAACCGTCGCACGAGTCACCGAGATCAGCTCCACCTCCACAAAGAGCTTCGAAGACGCGGTCAACGTCGGCGTCGACCGGGCCACCACGACACTGCGCGGCGTGACCAGCGCCTGGATCAAGGAGCAGAAGGTGACCGTGGACGGCTCCGGCAAGATCAACGGTTACCAGGTGCACCTGATGGTCACCTTCGTCCTGGACGACTGAGCCGCACGACTAACCCGCTCCATCAAGCTCCGCTGACGCCCGCCGGGGATCGTCAGCGGAGCTGTTTCGCCGGTGGCCGATGGCGTCGATGGCGGGCACCAGTGGAGCTTGCGAAGTTGGCGTGGCCATGACCCTCCCAACGTCACAAGATCCAGAGGGTCCGAACGTTATTTGATTGCTCCGGAATATCGGGGTGCCTAACCTTGCTGTTCGGCGCGAGGGACTGCAACATCAGTACTAGACACGAATTCAGACGAGCGCATCACCCAAGGAGTTTTCGGAATGTTCACGTGGCGAGCCACCTCGGCGACACCGGAGAGCCGGATGTCGTCTGCGGTGCTGCCCTGTGAGCGCACGAAGCTCCTGAGCAACGTCGATGGCGGTCACACGCAACCGAGGTGGATTAGGTAAGACGCAGCCCGCAGCTGCATCGCACCGTCCGCCCGGCCGTCGCCGGCGGGCGGTTTTTTGTTGGCCGGTGGGCCTAGCGGCTCACCAGCTTGATGACATGGCGGATTTGTTGACCTGAACACGAACGACGCACACGAAGGGAGGCCCGGTGGACGCCGTACTCGTACTGAACGCCGACCTCGGCCCGCTACACCGGGTCTCGTTACGCCACGCCGTACGCATGTTGTTTCGTGAAGTGGCCGTAGTACACGAAGCCGAACCGGATCGGCAACTCGGCCTGTGGCCGATGCCGAAGGTGGTCCGGCTGGTGACCTACGTGGTGACGAAGTGGCGGTATTCCAACGCTCCAGCCTGGTCGCGGCGCGGCGTGCTGGCCCGTGATCGGCACCGGTGCGCCTACTGCGGAGGCCACGCCACCACCGTCGACCACGTCCTGCCGAGTTCCCGCGGCGGCCGAAATGTCTGGCTGAACACCGTCGCCGCGTGCGGCCCGTGCAACCACCGCAAAGGCAGCCGTACGCCGGACGAGGCGCACATGCACTTGCGGGTCAAGCCACACGCACCATCGTGGGCCGCGATCACGTTGCGGTGAAAGGGTTTCCGGATCACTGCGACCGGATTGGCGGCGGCGCTCAAACGGGCGACGTCGCCAATCCGACACTCCCCCAGGCTCCGAATGCCTAGCAGCGGTAAGGCTTTCACGGATGGTGGACAGCGGCGCAAATCACGTCGCCGGGGTGGACAACCGCCGTTAGTCTGACCGTCCCGGAGGCGGCACTCGCGTAAGTCACGGTCGTGGAGGGGTCGACCGTGCCGATCGCGAGCGCCGCCTCCGCTTCTCCGGGCAGACCCGTCGGCGTGGCCGCTGGCCAGCAGCCGTACTTGCTCTGACAACCATCTGGTATGACTGCCTCATGTGTTACGGAGATGACGCGCGCCCACCGGCGCCACCAGTTCAGGGCCCCATCGGAGCCCACGGCGATCTCGTCCTGACTTCGGCCGACGGGACCCAATTCTCGGCCTATGAGGCACACCCGGACGGCCCGTCCGACCGCGGCATCGTGATCTTGCCGGATGTTCGTGGACTTCATCAGTTCTACAAGGACTTGGCGCTCCGCTTCGCCGAGGCTGGTGTGCACGCCGTCGCGATCGACTTCTTCGGTCGCACCGCCGGGCTGACCGGCCGGGACGAGGAGTTTCCCTACCGCGAGCACGTCGACAAGATGGAGTTCGCGAACGTCACCACCGACGCCTCCGCTGCCTATGAGGTGCTGTCCGGGATCGACGGCGTGACGTCGATCTTCACAGTCGGTTTCTGCATGGGCGGGGCGATGTCCTGGCGGCAGTCCGCCTCGCCGAGTGACTACGCCGGATGCATCGGCTTCTACGGCGTGCCGTCCCGGGTTGCCGACGTGATCGACGACGTGCGGGCACCGCTGCTGATCCTCGCTGCCGGGCAGGACTTCACCCCGGTCGAGGAGACCGAGAAGTTCGCCGCCACGGTCCGCGGCAACGGCGTCGAGGCCGACGTGCACGTCTATCCGGACGCGCCGCACAGCTTCTTCGACCGCACCTTCGGCGAGCACGCCGACGACTGCGCCGACGCGTGGCGGCAGATTCTCTCGTTCATGGACCGGCACTCGGCCGGCGCCTGACATCGACGACGGCGGCGGTGATCACTCCGATCACCGCCGCCGGTTCCGGTCCGCGTACCGTCTGGGGTTCAAGACGCTGGGTCGAGGGACCGCGGGGGCCGCGCATGCATGACGAGACCATCCAGGACTGGCTGGAACAGTTGGCATCGGCAGCGCCGGCGCCGGGCGGCGGCGCGGTCGCCGGGATGAGCGCCGCCATGTCTGCCGCGCTGCTGTCGATGGCCTGCAATCTGACCATCGGAAAGCCGCGCTACGCCGAGCATGAAGCGGCCCTGACCCGCGTCCGGGATCGGACCGCGACGCTGCGGGCCGGCGCGATCGCACTCGCCGACGAGGATGCGGCGATGTTCGATCGGGTGATCGCGGCCTACCGCCTGCCGAAGGGCGATGACTCCGAGCGGACCGCCCGGAACGTTGCCATCGAGGTGGCCCTGATCGCCGCCGCCGACGTTCCGATGCGGACCGCCGAACTGGCCGTCGAGCTGATCGACCTGGCCCGGGAAGTGCTGGACCGAGTCAACGTGAACCTGGTCTCCGACGTGGGTGTGGCGGCGTCTTGTGCCCGGACCGCGCTGGAGGCGGCCGCGACCAACGTCCGGGTGAACCAGTCGAGCATCGCCGACGACGCCGTGCGGGTCCGGCTGGGCGAGGCGATCACCGGTCACGCCCAGCGGATCGAGGACGCCGACTGGGTTGTGCAGGCGGTTGCCAAGCGAGTCGGCGCATGAGACTGATCGACGGACGCGGTCACGCCGTCGCGGTGCGAGCCGAGATGACGGCGGCGGCCGCGGGCCTCCGCGAGTCCGGTGTGGAACCGACGCTGGCGGTCGTGGTCCCCACCGATGACGAGGCCACGGCCTCGTATGTCCGGTCGATCGAGCGGACGGCGGCCAGGGTCGGCATCGCCTGCCGGGTCCACGATCTGGTCGGTGCCGACATCAGCACCATCCGGGCCGAATTGCGGCGGCTGTCGGCGGATGACTCGGTGCACGGGATCATCTGCCAGACCCCGCTCCCGGACGGCGCCGTGCTCGCCGAGGTCGGCGAGGACATCGTGCCGGAGAAGGACGTTGACGGCGCCAACCCGGTGAGCCTCGGACGGCTGGCCGCGGGTCGCGCAGCGTTCCCGCCGGCCACCGCCGCCGCCGTCGTTCACCTGCTGCACCAGGAGCGAGTGACGCTCGCCGGAGCCGAGGTGGTGGTGATCGGCCGATCCATCGTGGTGGGGAAGCCGGCCGCGCTGCTGTTGCTCGCGGACGACGCCACCGTAACCATCTGCCACTCCCGCACCGCCGATCTGGCCGCCGTCTGCGCCCGCGCCGATGTGCTGGTCGCGGCGGCCGGGCGGGCTGGTCTGGTGACCGCTGATTTCGTCAAGCCGGGTGCGGTGGTGATCGATGTCGGCACCAATCCCACCCGCGACGGCGGCCTGGTCGGCGACGTCAACGCCGAGGACGTGGGTGATCGGGCAGGTGCCCTGACGCCGGTGCCGGGCGGCGTCGGACCGGTCACGACAATGCTGCTGATGCGGCACGTCATCGAATCAGCGAGCCGGAAATGATGCGCGCGGCGCTGGCGGCCGGGCTCGTCGCTGGAGTCCTCGGGGCAATGGTGCCACCGGCCGGCCGGGCGATGACGCCCCAGGCCGCCAATCTGGCCGACGATCTGGCCGCAGCGTCGGCACCGAACGACGCGCCGGCGATGACTGTCGTCCCGGACCACGGCAGCGCCACCGAGTCGATCACGCTGACTGTCCACTTTCCCTACGTGTCCGACCGGCCGAACGGTGTCTGCCCGGGCGGCTCTAACCCACCGGCGGTGCTGGACTGGGACGGCGTACGCATGCAGACGCTGGACATGCACGGCGAGTGCGACCTCGCGACCACTGTCACCCCACTCGCCGGCCACACCGGGCCCGGAGTGCACCGCATCGACGCGACGCTGACACTGCCCGATGTTTCGGTGCTGACCGCGATCGGGCTCTACACCGTCGACGCGGTCCCTGCCTCGACTCCAGCCTCAGCCACGCCGTCGGCCCCATCCGGCCCGGCCTCCGGCGGCCGCGGCCTCAAATACGTCGCCGGGATCGCGGCGGTGGTGGCGCTGATCGCGATCGCGGTGGTGGCCCGGCGCCGGCGACCGGCCTGACGGGCACATCGATCAGACGCTCACGCCGATCAGGTGGCCGATGCCGTAGGTGGCGCCGGCCGCCAGCCCACCCAGGACCAGCTGCCGGATCCCGGCCCACCACCAGGTCTGGCTGGTCAGCTTTGCGGTCAGCGCGCCGGCCACGAACAAGCCGACGCCGCCGCAGGCCAGGGCGGTCCACAGATGTTGCATGCCGAAGAAGTAGGGCAGCAGCGGGATGACGGCGCCGATCGAGAAGCAGATGAACGACGAGAACGCCGCCACCCACGGGCTCGCGACCTCGTCCGGGTCGACACCGAGCTCCTCTTGGGCGTGCACCCGGAGCGCCTCGTCCGGATTCTCGGCGAGCGTACGCGCGACCTCCAGCGCCAGGTGCCGCGGCAATCCGCGCTCCACCCAGCGATCGGCGAGCTCCTCGGCCTCGGCCGCCGGATGCCGCTCCAGCTCCCGGCGCTCCTTGGCGACCTCGTGCGCGATCTGGTCGTTCTGGGTGCTGACGCTGGTGTATTCGCCGAGGCCCATGCTGATCGCACCGGCGACCAGGCCGGCCAGACCGGTCAGGATGACGGTGCGGGACGCGACGCCGGCGCCGCCTACACCGCTGATCAGGGAGATGTTGGTGACCAGGCCGTCCATCGCGCCGAACACCGCCGGCCGGAGCCAGCCGCCGGAGACATCGGCGTGGTGGTGATCGTCGTGGGCAGCAGGGGTGCTGGTCGCGGTCTGCTCAGTCATGGCTGTTGGATCGAGGGCCTTTCGGTGTCGTGGTCCGTCGGTCACGGAAGGGTGAGAATCTCGGCGCCGTCCTCGGTGATCACCAGGGTGTGCTCGAACTGCGCGGTCCACCTGCGGTCCTGGGTGACGACGGTCCAGCCGTCCTTCCACATCTCGTAGGAGTGGGTGCCCAGGGTGATCATCGGCTCGATGGTGAACGTCATGCCGGGTTCCATCACGGTGGTCATCCGTGGGTTGTCGTAGTGCGGGATGAACAGCCCACTGTGGAACGACGTGCCGATGCCGTGGCCGCCGAAGTCACGCACGACGCCATATCCGAACCGTTTGGCGTACGCCTCGATGACCCGGCCGATCACGTTGATCTCGCGACCCGGGGCACACGCCTTGACGGCCCGCATCATCGCTTCGTGCGTACGCTCCACCAGCAGTCGCGCCTCCTCGGAGACGTCGCCGACGCAGAACGTCGCATCGGTGTCGCCGTGCACTCCGCCGATGTATGCGGTGACGTCGACGTTGATGATGTCGCCGTCCTCGATCACCGTGGAGTCCGGGATGCCGTGGCAGATGACCTCGTTCAGGCTGGTGCAGCAGGACTTCGGGAAGCCCTTGTAACCGAGCGTGGACGGGTAGGCGCCGTGGTCGCAGAGGAACTCGTGCACGATCGCGTCGATCTCGTCGGTCGTCACGCCCGGCTTGCAGTGCTCGCCGGCGAGCTGCGTCGCCTGCGCGGCAAGGCGGCCGGCGATCCGCATCTTCTCGATCGTCTCCGGCGTCTGCACACTGGATCCCGCGTACGGCGTCGGGCGCTTCTTGCCGACGTATTCCGGCCGGGGAATGGCGGCTGGGACCTGCCGCCACGGGCTCAGCTTGCCGGGTGTCAGTGCAGCGCGGACCGTCATAGGTAGACCATATCGATTCGCTTCGGGCCTCGCGCCGTGAGAGCCTCAGCCGCATGATCGCCGTTCTGAGCGAGGCCGCCCTGGCACGCGTCACCGAAGCGTGGCGGGTGATGTCGAGGCTCCCCGATGCGTTCGGCACCCCGGGCAGCACGATCACCGGGAGCGTCGAAGACGCGCTCATCTGCCCGCCCGGTTGGTGCGGCTATGTCCGAATCGGCGATCGCACCGTGATGACCGCGCCGGCACCGGAGCAGGCTGCCCGGCTGTCCGAGACGGCGTTCCGGAGCGCACCGGATCAGGACCGGCTGGGCCCGGCGATCCTGGCCTACCTTGATCATGAAGCCACCCTCGTTCGTCCGACGGCACCGGTCACCCGGCTGACCGCGAGCGATCCAATGATCGCCGAGCTGGAGCGCTCGGTCGGCGCCGCGGAGGCCGGTGAAGCCGCCGTGAGTGAGGTGCTCTCGCCAGTCTTCGCGATCACCGCGGGCGGGCTCACGATGAGCAGCATTGCCACGCCCGCAGGCGACGCCCCGCCCACCGCCGCCCCGCCGGCCGGCGACGGATCGATCGTGGTGGCGGCTGCCGGCTACCGGCCGTGGCTGGACCGGCTGGCGCACTTGAGCGTGCTGACGCGTACCGGCTATCGCGGCCGTGGATTCGCCACGCTGGTGGCCACGGCGGCGATCTCGCACGCGCAGGCCGCCGGACTGACGCCGCAGTGGCGAGCGCTGGTGAGCAACGCCGCGTCGCTCGGGGTCGCCGCCCGGCTCGGCTTCGTCGTCGCCGGCGAGCAGATCAGCGCCCGGCTCGGCTTCGTCGTCGCCGGCGAGCAGATCAGCGCCCGGCTCGGCGTCGTTGCCGCCGGCGACCAGGTCAGCGCGCGGCTGGACGAGCCGCCGCGGTGACGCGACCGCGCGCCCCCCGGGTCCGCGTGTCTGATCCGGCCGCCGGCTTCATCGCCGGAAGGCCGTCGATGCTGACCGGATTCTTCGCCGCCCAGTAGGCCTCCAGCGCGTCCGGATCGCGGTCCACCCAGTTCTCGGTGAGACGCGTCCGGTCCGATTCATAGGTCATGAAGGGAACTGAATAGCCGCACGAGTCCTGCACCCGCGTGACATCGACGTCGATGATCACTCGGAGCCGGTTGTGAACGACCGGGAATTGATCGCGCAAATCGGCGAATTCCGGATCGTCGGCGAAGATCACCCGACCGGTCCCGAACAGCCGCACGATGTTCGGCGGCCCTTCGAAGGCCGCGAACATGACCGTGATGCGCCCATTCTGGCGAAGGTGCGCGATCGTCTCGGCGCCGCTGCCGCCGTAGTCGAGATAGGCGAACCGGTGCGGGCCGAGGACCAGGAAGCTGCCCGCCAGCCCCTTCGGTGACACGTTGACATGGCCATCTGCTTCGTTGGGCGCCGTTGCCACGAAGAACACGTGCTGCGCCTCGATGAACTCGCGCAAGCTGTCGTCGATCTCCTGGTGCACCTTCATGAATCGATGCTATGAGCGCCGACGGTTCGCTGTCGCACCCGTCCCAGGACGCGTCGCGAGGCGCTGGTCACAAGCAGCCACGGACTCGTTGGCGATATGCCTGATTTGCTCGGCTTGGGCGCATGGAGCATTTCCCCTGCAGCTACTACCAGAGCGCATCATCCCGGCGTACAGCACGATTAGGCGAAACCTGGCACCGGAGGCTGGCCATAAGCGATTTACCTGGGCATACTTTGCGCGTGCCTCACCCCGCCGCCTCGCCGATGGACTTCACGTCCACGTTCCTGAAGCTCATCAACATCGACGAAATCCGCGTCTGGCGGGTTTCGGCGCGGATCCGCGTGCTCTTCGCGCTGATGGGTGTCGTCATGCTCGGTCTCACCGCGTGGGTTGCCCTCGGCGCGGTCGATGACGTCGTCTCGCCGGCTGGGATCGCACTCGGGTTCTTCCTGATCTGCGATGTGATCATGGCGCGCTTGATCGCGTACGCGTTCGGCTCGGTCACCACGGCGACGCCCGAAGGCCTGGTGATCGGCAGCGCTCGGGTGCGGCGGTCGCGGCGCCGGGTGATGGTGCCCTGGCAGGTGATCGACTCGTGCAAGCCGGGCGGCGACGGGATCACCATCGCCTGCACCGATGGCCGCCGGGTGCTCTCGGCGGTCCCGCAGCGTACGCACTCCCAGAACCGGGGCACCCACCGACGAACCGATGCCGACTATTTCGCGCTCTACGTCATGGAGCGCGCTCGGCTGATCCAGATGGCGACCACCAGAGTCCGGCCCGCCGCCTAGCGCCCGCCTTCGCCGGTCACGCGCCGCCTGGCACCGGCCCGCCGCGGGCATCCGCCGCCGAGCCCGGACTACGCGCCCAGAATCACCGCGATCGCGAGCAGCACCACAGCGCCGACGGCAACCGACGCGATCGCGACCTGGCGCCGGAAGTCCGGCACCGAGCGCAACTCAAAGTCGACGTTCACCCACTCCGGCTCGGCGGTCTCGCTCACTCCATCGATCATCATCGGCAGTGCCCCCACGGCCTCGTTTCCTTCGACTGCAACTGTCCCGACCGCGCTCGCGGTGTCGATCGAATTGACTTTCGATCGCGTCCTTGAGCATGTGCGGCTGACGGTACTGGAGCCCGGCAGTCTGTGAGGGCCATACAGGTGAGCAGCAGGTGAACGATTAAACCTCCGGGTTACACCGGCTGCACCGGCGATTGCGGATCAAGTGACATCGCGACGGGTTTAACCCGGTTCCGGGGGGCCCGGACGAAAATGACGACTCCGGTCAGCAGCAGCGCCAGACCGAGGATCAGGGTGCCGATCCGAACCCACAGGGGCGACGGCATCATCACGTGGTTGCCGGAGACCGCGACAGTCAGCCGGGTGCCGGGATAGACCGCCCGATTCTGATCGATGTCCAGGCGACCGGTGTGCGCGGCGCCGGCGTCCTGCCAGGTCACCAGGCAGTTCTGCTCAACGTGCCGGCTGCTGCTGGTGCCGGTGGAGACGCTCCGCACCGTGCATTGACCGACAACCGTGGCCTCGGTCTTCGTCCAACCGCTGGTCGCTACCAAGGCGACGCCCACGATCGTGAAAACCATGCCGACAACTCCGATGAATGCGCCGACGATCCGGCTGCGAAACAACATCACGGGCCGACGTTAGGGAGGCCGCCTCCGGCGAGCAATGCCTGTCCAGCCCGATCTTTGAGACCGTTCGGCGGCGGCGGAATTCGATTGCCCGGGACGACGCGGATCCGTAGCGTCAATCGCATGACTGCTGCACTGCGAATCTATGCGATTGCTCTTCAACGGGCATCGCTCCTCGTGCGCTGAACAACAGTTGCCACGGCGCCCGTTCCCGATCGGAACGGGCTTTTTTGTTTCTTCTTCCCGTCGGGGCCTGACGGTTTGGGCGCGTCGCTGATAACGACGAGGTTCGAGGTTCGACTCCTCGCGACGGGACGATGCATATCGCGTGCACCACGCACGCATCACGGGAGCGCGCCGACGCGGGAGAGTCGGGCCGGTTTGTAACACCGGTGCCCAGCGCTGAGCGGGTTCGAATCCCGCCGCTCCCACACTTTCGTGGGCCGCTGTGTGTGCACGCCGCGGCGTAGGGCGCGGTGCCGGCCGTCAGTCACTCCGCCACGGCCTCGCCCACGACGTCGCGGCGCGGCCGTGATTCGCGGCTGGCCTGCTTTATGCGTACCTGGCGTGGTTCGAAGTCGCGGTCACCGTGGCATTGGCCCGGGCGGCCGAAGTCTGGCGAGCCGTCTGCCGACCGTCGGCTCACGGCTGTCGCGATCTTGCGGGTGCTGCAGTGGGGGCCGCGGTGCCATGGCGGCCGAAACGGCGTCAGTTGACGTCGGCCCTGAGGCCAAGATCGCGATGTCCGCGGAGCGAAGGCGGCATGATCGCGACATCCGTGAGGTGAGGGCTGTCCTCGCGCCCATGATCGCGACAGTCGTGAGGTCAGGGCTGCCGATCGAGCCGGTTGACGACCACCAGCTCACGGCTGTCGCGATCACCGGCGGGCGCGACGACCGCCAGCTCACGGCTGTCGCGATCTTGCCGGTGCTGCAGTGGGAGCCGCGGCCCGCGGTGCGGTGGCGGCCCACATAGCGTCAATGTGCGGCCGGCGGTGGCACCAAGATCGCGATGTCCGCGGAGCGGAGGCGGCACGATCGCGACATCCGTGAGGTGAGGGCTGTCCACGCGACCATGATCGCGACAGTCGTGTGCTCAGGGCTGCCGATCGAGCCGGTTGACGACCACCAGCTCACGGCTGTCGCGATCACGGACGGGGAGATCGCCGCCAGCTCACCGCTGTCGCGGTCACGGGCGGGGAGATCGCCGTCAGCTGGCGACTCGTATGCCGGGGACGCTGACATCTGGAGTGCGTGGGCCGCACCATTCGGACCGCCGCTGCTGGTCACGGCCGCGATGCAGCCGGTCATCGCGGCGATGTCGGTCGTTCTCACCGGAATGTCGTCTAGGCACGGGCACGCAAGCCGATCGGTCATTAACGGTCGGACACGCTTTCGCGGCTCCGCCGGGTGCGGGTAGGGCTCGAAGCCGTCGAGCTTGGTTGCGGACCGCCTCAGAGCGGAAGATCCGCGACCTCCCACGCGCCGCCGATCTCATGGACGGCGGTCACCGCGGCCAGCGGGATCGACCCGTAGACGTGCGGAAAAGTGCCGCGATCCGCCGGCTCCCAGCGCAGGGTGTCGGCCACTGCATCGCTGTCCACCGCGACGATAACCAGGGACGGTTCGCCGCCGAACACTCGGCGAGCAGTCTCGGCGACCTGATCGCGGGACGACAGATGGATGAAGCCCGACCCGCCATCAAACGGCGAACCGTCGAACCGGCCCCGGTCTTGGAAGTCGGCCCACTCCGACGGCAGCAAGATCTTGTAAATCAGCACATTCACCATCCTGCGACGAGGCTCCGATGGAGACTACGGTGCCGCTTCGGCGTCCCGAACGCGGTAGGCCGTACGGTCTCGTGCGAAGCGGGCGTGGTCAGCCGAACGTGAAGACGTAGGCGTCTACACCCGGGGCCGCGAACGTGATCTCCAGCGTCCGCTCCGCGATCTCGCCCTGTTGACGGATCAGCTGGTAGAGCCGGCCGTGGGTGAACGTCCCGGCGCCGGCTTCGTCGATGTCGTCGCCGTGCGACGGTCCCGGCGCTTCTCCGTCGAGCAGCACATGAAACGGCACCGGCACACTGTCGCGAGACGACAGTACGACGTGCGCATCTCGTGCCTGGAACCGGAACGCGATGCTCCCGCCGGCCTGGTTCAGCGACACCCGCTCGGCGCCGATCGTCCAGTTGCCGGCTAGAGCCCAGTGGTTGAAGTCGAGGTACGCCGGGAACTCGTAGTCGCCGGCGTCGACCGGCTGTGACGCGAACCGTTCCGCTCGCTGATAGCCGAGATAGGTCTCGGGCGTACGCAGATGCTGCCAGTCGGCTTCGGCTTCCACGCCCACCGGCTCGACCACCAACGGCTCCCGATCGATTCCGAGCAATTGCTGGATCACGCGCTCGGATTCCGCGTACCGCCCCTCGCCGAAGTGGTCGTCGCGGATGATGCCGTCGGTGTCGATGAAGTAGAGCGCCGGCCAGTAGTGATTGTCGAACGCGCTCCAGATCGCGTAGTCGTTGTCGAGCGCGACCGGATAGTCGATGTCGCGGTCCTTCGTGGCTCTCGACACGAGGTCGGCCCGATGCTCGAACGAGAACTCCGGTGTGTGCACCCCGATGACCACCAGACCGTCGTCTCGATAGGCCTTCGACCAGGCGCGGACGTATGCCTCCGTACGCAGCCAGTTGATGCAGGTGAGCGTCCAGAAGTTGACGACAGCGACGGAGCCGCGCAACTGCTCGGTGCGCAGCGGATCGGAATTGAGCCATCCGGCCGCCCCGTCCAGCGACGGCATGTGTATGCGTTCGTTGCCGACCATCAGGATGAGCCTATGACCAGGTCACGGTGGCTTCACCGAAATCCGGTTCTCCGCGAGGCGTACCGCTGAAATGCCGCCGACGGCCTGGTGGCGCGTCCGCTCTCGCCCTGTCGCTATCAACCCCGCGGCTTGAAGATCGCGACAACTGTGAGCTGACGGTTGCTGCTGACGACAAGATCGCGACATCCGTGAGCTGAAGGCTGGAGATGCTGTGTGCGAAGAGCCCTGGTCTCACGGTTGTTGCGATCTTGTCCGACCGGCCAACCGCCATCTCACACCTGTTGCGATCTTGGCTCGACACGCGGCGTCTTCACGTTGGCGCCTGTTAGCAGCCTCGGCCGCAGCCGTCGACCTGACTTACTCACCGGATACTGACGGCGTGACGTTCAACGACCCGTGGCCTCAAGATCGGCGGCTGGATCCATTCCGCGACGCGGTCTGGGAGCTCAGTCGTGACGGCCAGGTCGAGGCCTATCTCACCTGCCAGGTCATCAGGATGCGGTCGTTCCCGCTGTTCTGGATTAGGCGCGAGTGGCTGTGGTACCAGGTCAACTGGCAGCATGACGGCCGCAGGGATAAGCCCCAGGAGGACTACGGACCCGATTGGCTCGCCGTGGCGGAGTTGGAGCAAGGGCGGTTCGACTACGACGATGGCGGTGCCTTCGACGCAAAGCGCGTCGAAGGACCGCATGGGGACATGCTCTGGGACCGGTTCGGTCCTCCGACGTAGCATCTCAGCTGGGCACTCTGCGGCACCGTAAGACCCAGACGGCGTTAGTGATCCACCTAGGAGTGACGTCGTACAGCCAGTGATCGAAGTACCCAGCTACCGATGCCGACCAGCCTCCGTGCGATCGCACGGCCGACCGCCGCGAACTCATCGCTTCCCGCCTCGGCCCCCCGCACCGAGCTAGCGCAGGTGCTCGACTCGGACCTAGCGACCCATCCCCGAGCGACCACGGGCGATGACGTCATCAAAGGCGATGTATTGGAGCTTGTGAATGATTGTGGGCACGGCTGGTTTCGAACCAGCGACCCCCCGCTTGTAAGGCGGGTGCTCTAACCACTGAGCTACGCGCCCGGGCCCGGCGGCCAGCCTAGCTGGCCACCGAACACGGATCAAACCGAACACGACGGCACGTCACCGGGAAGACCTTGGACGGTTCGATCCGTAGAGAAGCCCAAGATCGAGGCGACTGCCGCCGACCGAAACCGCGTCAGAGCGCCGCGAGCGCCTTGCGCCAACCGTTCTGATCGCGCGCCTCGCCCGGCGAGTTCATCTCGGCGAACTGGACCACGCCGTCCTTGTCGATCAGGAACGTCCCCCGGAACGGGAAGCCCTTCTCCTCATTGAAGACGCCGTACGCGGATGCGACCGCGCCGTGTGGCCAGAAGTCCGCGAGCATCTGGAACTCGTATCCCTCCTGGGTCGCCCACGCCTTCTGTGCGTAGGGCGCGTCGCAGCTGATCGTCATCAGCTCGGCGTCGTCGTTGACGAAGTCGCCGATGTTGTCGCGGATTTCGCACAGCTCACCGTGGCAGACGCCGCTGAACGCGAACGGGTAGAACACGAGCAGCACGTTCTTCTTGCCTCGGAAGTCAGAGAGCCGGACTTCCTGGTGGTTCTGATTGCGCAGCGCGAAATCGGGGGCGGTTTCGCCAACAGCGATTGGCATCGGACGACTCCACATCATTGAAGGGCCAGCGGAACAGCATTGAGGGGCCGGCGGAACAGCATTGAGACGGCAGCGGGACGGCAACGAGAAGGCGAGCCCGCCCATCCGGAAAGCCCGGAAAGACCGGAACGAACAGCAGAACGAGGCACAGCGAACCCCTCCCCGAGCATGCTACGAGCGATGCCGGGCGCCAAGGGGTCGGGTGGGGTCAGCGCTTGCCGCGGGCCGCCTTAGGTGCGACGAGACGTGCTGCACTCCAGTCGACTCCGGCGCTCAAGGTCGACGTCTGAGCCAGGCCGGCGGTCGGCGCCGACTCGGTGATGTCGCTTGGCTCCACGTGCCCGTCGCGCCCCGCCTTCGGGGTCAGCAGCCAGATCACGCCGTTGTCGGCGAGTGGTCCCAACGCGTCGACAAGCACGTCAACCAGGTCACCGTCGCCGTCGCGCCACCACAGCAGCACGGCGTCGACAACTTCATCGGTGTCCTCGTCGACCAGCTCGCCGCAGCGGTCGATCAGGGTGTCGCGGAGATCCTCGTCGACATCGTCGTCGTAGCCGATCTCCATTACGACCATCCCCGGCTCGATGCCGAACCGGTCCGCCAGGCTACGAACGCCATCTGCGGCCTGACCAGCGGTCGCGCTCACTGTCCAACTCCTCCTATACAAAGTGCCACGTCGTCCATGGGCGCCGGATCTCGGTCCCATGCGGGTAGTCCACACAGTTCACGCGCTATGCGCAAGTGGCTCACCGAAACATCATGCTCGACTTTGCCGCCGGTGTCCTGCGGTCCCACCCGGCGAGCCCGTCCCAAACCCCGCAAGAGTGCCGGACCAGGCACGACACAAGATCACCTAAGCTGGCGAAAGCCGGCGGCGGGAGATCTTGCGAGGTTGGCGTGGCCATAGCCACGCCCACAAACCAAGATCCGCGAAGGAGAGGCAAGATCATCGCGCCAGCAGGCCACGGGCGCCCTCGAGGATCGATTCCTCACTCACCAGCACGTGGTGGGCGGCCGGTCCGAGCGGGATGAACGAGTCGATCGATGCCACCCGCCGCGCTACGCCGACATACCCCGCATCCACCAGCGCCGACAGCATGCCCTCCCCGACACCGCCGGATCGCCGTGTCTCGTCGACGATCAGCACCCGGCCGGTCACGGCGGCCTCCCGCGTGATGTCGGCCACCGGCAGCGGCGACAACCAGCGCGCATCCACCACGCGGGTGCCGACCCCGTCGGCGGCGAGCGCGGCGGCCGCGCGCAACGACATCCGTACGCCGTTCCCGAAGGTCAAGATCGTCAGGTCAGCGCCGCCGGCGATGATGTCCACCCGGGCCCGGCCGATCGGCACGTGAGCGGCGTGCCACGCCGGCGGCGCCGGATAGGGCGCCAGCCAGCCACGATCACCATCGGTGTAAAGGTCGCGCGTGTGATACAGCGCGATCGGCTCCAGGAAGACACTCACCGTGCCGTCGGCTTGCGCCGCCGCCACGCACGTCCGCAACATCGCCGCGGCATCATCCGGGCGCGCCGGGCACGCCACCACCAGACCGGGAACGTCACGGAGTACGCCGACGGCGTTGTCGTTGTGGAAATGCCCGCCGAACCCTTCCTGGTACGCGAGCCCGGCGACGCGTACGACCATCGGGTTTTGATAGACGCCCTGAGAGAAGAACCGCATCGTGGCAGCCTCACCGCGGAGCTGATCTTCAGCCGAGTGCAGGTACGCCAAATACTGGATCTCCGGGATCGGCAGCAACCCGGCGACGCCGGCACCGAGCCCGATGCCCAGGATCGACGTCTCGTCCAGCAGCGTGTCGAAGACCCGCGCTCCACCGATCCGGTCGCGCAGGCCCTTGGTCACGCCGTAGACGCCACCCTTGGCCGCGACGTCCTCGCCGAACAACAATGCCTCAGGCACCCCGACCAGCGTGTCGGTCAGTGCCGCGTTAATTGACTGGGCCAGCGTCAGCGGCCCGATGGTCTCCGGCAGCCGGCCGCCGAAGGCCACCGCCCGCGCGCCGGCACCGGACTTCGACGATGAGCCGGCCTGGGCCGCGGCCTGCTCAATGGTCTGCTCGACCAGGCCCGACCGGCGCGGTGCGAGCGGTGCCACCACCTCCACCGCGGTGCCGAGCTTCGGCTCCGCGATCACCTCCTCGGCGATCCGGCGCACATGCCAGCCGATCTCGTCGTAACGGGCGATGATTCCGGCGGCGTCCATGAGGCCCGCCGCCATGATCAGCTCGGCGCTCCGGACCACCGGATCGGCAGCCAGGTCGGCGGCGATCTCGGCCGGTGTGCGGTAGCCCATCTCCGCGTCCGCACCCGCGTGCCCCATCAGCCGCACCATGGACAGGTGCAGCGTGGCCGGCGCTCGGGTCTCGCGGACGTAGGCCGCCGCCTCGCTGGCCGCGTCGAACGCGGCGGCCAGATCGCCGCCGTCGGCCTCGAAGTAACGGATTCCGGGGCGGGCTTCCAGCGTCGCGGCGACCCAGCCGGGCGGCGACTTGACGCTGACACCGATGCCGTTGTCCTCGCACACCAGCAGCACCGGCACCGATAGTCCGGAGTAGCTGGCCCAGCCGGCCGCGTTGAACGCCGCCGTCGCCGCGGCCTGGTTCACCGATGCGTCGCCGAACGAGCAGACCACGATCGCGTCGGCGGGCCAGCCGGTGTCAGCGACTCCGATCTGCTTGGCACGCTCGATCGCAAATCCCATGCCGACCGCTCGCGGCAGGTGCGAGGCGATGGTCGAGGTGGTCGGAATGACGCCGGTCGCGGCACCGCCGAAGACCTTGTGGCGGCCACCGGCGATCGGCTCCTTGGACGAGGCAACGACACCGCGCAGCACGTCGCGGATCGCTTCCATGTCACCGCCGTCGGCCGCCATCGTGGACCGCATCACGTAAAACGCGCCGGACCGGTAGTGCAGGAGCGCCGGGTCGTCGACTCGGAGAGCTGCGGCCACCGCGGCGTTGCCTTCGTGCCCGGACGAGCCGATCGTGTAATAGCCCTCGTTGAAGCTGCGCAGCCAGCGCGCGGCCAGGTCGAGATGGCGGCTGGTCACCTGAGCTTCGAAGACTTCGAGAGCCCGGGCGCCGATCAGTCCGGACCCCTCGCGGATCGGGATGTCCAGTGCCTCAGCCGCGATCGAGTCTCGGGTCGGGGCGCCGAAGGCCCCGACCGCGGCGCGGAATCGATCATCGAGGTCGCCGGGCGTCGTCACTCGTAAAGCATTCCGCACCCGCTCCGCGGAGATCCAACCGGGCCTGCGACACGCTCTCACCTTTCACCCGGGTGGTGATCTCGCGAGTCAACCGAGTTCGCCGCGTGTGCCACGGCGCCTGCCGCTCGACTCCCACGCCCCGACACCCGCCGCCCCGCGCCAGCCGCCCGGTGCCAGGCTGTCGGGCGGCGACGCCGGGCACACAGAACCACCGTGCGTCGGCTCTCGGGGGTCAGGCCGCCGGACTATCGAGGCTTCGTCGGCGAAGCTGGGGAGGCCTGCCAATCAGGCGCGTTTCGGGCCCCCGCGGAACGCGGCTTCGGGAGGCGCGCTTCCTGGCCGACGCCCAGATCCACGATGGCCTTGTTGGCCTGCACCAGCATGCCGTCCATCGTTCCCAGTTTGTGGTCGACGACCCTGCGGTGATCGTGGATGCCCTGCCAGAGCATGGTCAGGTCGTGCAGCGAGTCGGCGACGTCCACGGACTCTGACTCCAACCTGCTGATCCGAGCTTCGGCCGCCCCGCCGAAGTCGATGTCCTCGTTCATCACCCGAACAACGCTAGTCACAATTATTCGTCGAGTGTAAGAGTCTCGATCGAGTGAACCGCGCCGTGCGGTCAGCTGTTCTCGATCTCGGCGAGGACCTGTTCCGGCTCGGAGGCCAGCGGATCGGCCAGCACGCCCTGGAAGGCCAGCTCGGCCGCACCGATCAGGGGCGCGTCATCGCCGAGTTCGGGCGTACGCAGGCGCAGGTGTTCCCGGCAGGCCGGCAGCGCGTTGCGGTTGACCCGGCTGCGCACTTGCGCGGCCGCGGCCAGGTAGACATCACGGAGCGTGCCGCCGAACAGGACCGTGTCCGGATTGAAGATGTTGACCAGGTTGGCAATGCCGAAGCCGAGCCACTCGCCGACCTCGCGGACCGCCGACTGCGCCGCCGCGTCGCCGCGCTGGGCCGCGTCCACCACCGCCAGGATGCCCTCCCGGCCGGTGCCGGCCCGGTCGGCGGCGCGCAGCAGCGCGTGCTCGCCGATCTCGGTCTCCCAGCAGCCCCGCGACCCACAGCTGCACGGCCGGCCGTTCGGATTGACCACGATGTGGCCGACCTCGCCGCCGTATCCGCCGTGGCCCACCACCGGCCGGCCACCGGCGATGATGCCACCGCCGATGCCGACGTCGCCGTGCACGTAAACAACGTTGTCGGAGTCTGCCGCCGCGCCCCGGATGTGTTCGGCCAGCGCGGCCATGTCAGCCTGGTTGCCGATCGAGATGGCGACGTCGGTGGCGACCACGTCGCGTAGCGCGATCCCGAGCGGCTCGTCCACCCAGCCGATGTGCGGGCCCAATCGGACCATGCCGTCAGCTCGCCGCACCATGCCACTGACCGCGGCACCCGCGGCGAGGCAGACCGCGTCCTTCGGAGTCGCCCGCTGCATCTGGCTGACGAACGCCGCCAACGGTTCGATCACCTGGCTAGGGGTGAGCTCGCCGCGAGCGCGGATAGTCTCCCGGCGATCCAGGATCACGCCACCGAGACCGACCCTGGCGGCGGTGAGCCGGTCGACGCCGATGGCGAACGCGTAGACGAACACCTTGGTGGACTCGGGCCGCACCACCAGCGACGGGCGGCCGGCTCGGCCGTGCCCGCTGGGCAGCTCCTCACGAACCAGGCCCGCGGCCACGAGGTCGCTGGTCAGCGCCCCGATGGTGGACCGGTTGAGCCCCAGCGCGGCGGTCAATTCCGCACGCGACAACGCTCCGTGGACATGAACCTGCCGCAGCAGCGCACCGAGGTTCTGTCGACGGATCTCCTCCTGGCTGGGGCCAGCTCGCATCCGCAGTGTTCTCCGTATGAAGGTGAGAGGTGTCCGTCCGGTCGCGGCGGTAGCTGCGAGCGGACCGGGACCAGGTCGGAATCTACCCGGGCGGCGCCGGTGCGACCGGCCGGGACGTTTCGTGCCGCCCCGGCCGGTCCACACCTATCTGCCGGTAGCCGCGGCGCGGCGGCGAGACAGTGCGTCGACCGTCGCGGCGAGAAGCAGTACGCCCGCGGTCACGACGAACTTGGTGCTCGACTGGTAACCCGCAAGCGCCATCCCGTTGTCGATGACGGCGATCAGCAGACCACCGATGACCGCGTCCAGGACCCGGCCCTTACCGCCGAGCAGGCTGGTTCCACCGATGACGGCGGCGCCGACCGAGTACAACAGGATCGTGCTGCCGCCGATATCCGGGTACACACCGCGGGACCGGGACACCAGGA
The DNA here is from genome assembly GCA_963836775.1 of uncultured Actinomycetota bacterium. GTDB lineage: Bacteria > Actinomycetota > Actinomycetes > Mycobacteriales > Micromonosporaceae > DASQPR01. The sequence goes on from CAWIKR010000002.1 coordinate 456,334, forward strand.
TGATGCCGCCGACCGCGGCCATCGCCGAGCAGATGACAAACGCAGAGATGCGTATCCGATCCACCCGGATGCCGGCCCGCCGGGCCGCTTCCCGGTTGCCACCGAGCGCGTAGAGGTGGCGCCCGTAGCGAGTCCGGCTCAAGATGAACGTCCAGAACAGCGCCAGCGCGGCGACTACCGGGACGATGATCGGGATGCCTTTGAGCGAGATCAGGGCCGGGTTCTGCGACCGCTCGGCGTTCAGGAAGGCCACGATAAGTCCGCCGAGCACCACGATCGTTCCGACCCGGGCGATGATGACCGACCACGGGTCGGCGGGCAGGCCGCGGCCGATGCGCTTAACCCTGCGGTAGACCTGCAGGCCGGCAAATCCAGCGACCAACCAGCACGAAAAACACCCAGCCCAGCCACGGCGGCATGCTGTTGTTGTCCAGCGCGATCATCTTCTTGTCGAAGATCGAGATGTTGCGGCCGCCGCCGAGGAAGTAGAGGGCCAAGCCCTGCAATGCCAGGAACATCGCGAGGGTTACGACGAAGGACGGGATGCCGACCTTCTCCACCATGATGCCGTTGAACAGGCCGATCGCGATGCCAACGCCGATCGCGGTCAGTACGCACACCCACCAGACCACGTGGTGCGAGGTCAGCAGCACCGTGAAGATCGTCGCGCACAGACCGGCGGCATAGCCGGCGGACAGATCGATGTCGCCGAGTAGCAGCACGAAGACCAGGCCCATCGCGATGACGATGATCGCTGCGCCCTGCTGGAACAGGTTGGCGATATTGATTTTGCTGAAGAAGTCCGGCTGCGTGATGCCGAAGATCAGGATCAGCAGGATCAGACCCGACAGTGCGGGGAGAGCACCCAGATCGCCGCCTCGGAGCTTGTCGACATACGCCTTCGCGTGAGCACCCAGGCCGCCGCTCTCGGTTACCGGCGCGGTGCTACCGGCACCGGTTTCGACCGCTGTCATGCGTGCGCTCCGTTCGTGTCGGCACCTGGTCGCGGCAGTGGCCGGCTGGATGCCCAACTCGCCGCTCCGCCCCGCGGTGATGAGTTCAACAACCTGGGCGTAGGTCACGTCGCTCGCCTTGACCTGCGCCGCGGTCCGGCCCAGATACAGCGTCGAGATGCTGTCGGCGACCGCGAAGACATCGTTCATGTTGTGGGAGATGAGCACAACCGCGAGGCCGTTGTCGGCAAGTTGCCGGACCAACTCGAGCACCTGGGCCGTCTGCGCCACACCGAGCGCGGCGGTCGGCTCGTCGAGAACCACCAGTCGGCTGTTCCACAGCACCGACTTGGCGATCGCCACGGTCTGCCGCTGTCCACCGGACAAGCTGGCCACGACCTGCCGCACCGACTTGACGGTGCGCACCGAAAGTCGCTTCAGGGTGTCCTGCGCCAGCTGCTCCATCGTCGGCTCATCAAGGACGATGCCGTTGACTTTCTCACGGCCGAGGAACATGTTCTGCACGATGTCGAGGTTGTCGCAGAGGGCGAGGTCCTGGTAGACGATCTCGATGCCCAGCGCGCCCGCATCGCGCGGGCTGTGTACGGTTACCGGCTTGCCGTCGTAGTTGTACTGGCCGGACTCGATGGGATAGATCCCACCGATGCATTTGACGAGCGTCGACTTTCCGGCGCCGTTGTCGCCGACGAGTGCGGTGACCTCTCCGGCACGAGCGTGGAAGTCGACGTTCTGAAGGACCTGGACAGCGCCGAAGCTCTTGTTGATCCCGCGCATGTCCAACAGGGGTGTCTCAGACACGGTGGTGCTCCTGTCCGCCGATCGTTGATCCGCACGGCCACGCCACGATCCGAGACCTTCGCCGTGCGGCCGGTGCTCCCGGTGCGATCATCGTCGCACCGGGAGCCCCGGTCTTCATCGAGGTGTATCGAGTTTGATCCGCGAACTAGCTGATTCCAGCCGCCGTGCACTTGGCCGCGTAGGCACCGGTGCACAGGTCAGCCTTGGTGACACCATTAGCAGCGACCACGTCCTTGATGTTCTGCGCGGTGATCGACTCGGGAGTCTCCAGAACCGACGGGACGTTCTTCTGGTTGGTCGGGTCGACCGTGGTGTCCGGCGCCGACGGCGTCTGGCCCTTGGCCAGCGCGATCGCCAGGTCGGAAGCGGCCTTGGCCTCAAGCGAGGTGTCCTTGAAGACGGTCATGCACTGGTCGCCGTCGAGGATGTGCTGCAGGCCCTGGACGGTGGCGTCCTGGCCGGTGACCGGAAGCTGCAGCTTGTTCTTCTGCAGGATGCCGATGACCGAGTTGGCCATACCGTCGTTGGCGACGAGCACGCCGCCCAGCTTCGGGTTGGCGGTGAGCATCTGCTCGAAGATGGTGCCGGCCTGAGCGTTGTCCCAGCCCGGAACCGACTGGTTCGGGCCCTTCTTCAGGGTGCCGCTGGCGTACAGCGGGTCGAGGACCGAGTTGTAGCCCTTGGCGAACAGCGTCGCGTTGTTGTCGGTCGGCGCGCCGTTCAGCTCGGCCACCAGGGCGTTCTTGGTGGCCTTGGCGTTCAGGCAGTCAACCAGGCCCTGGCCCTGCAGCTGGCCGACCTTCTCGTTGTTGAAGGAGACGTAGTAGTTGGCGCCGCCACCGGTGGTGAGGCGGTCGTAGTCGATGACCGGAACGCCCTGCGCCTTGGCCTTGGTGATGACCGCGCTGCCGCTGGACGAGTCCAGGGAGTCGATGATCAGGACCTTGACGCCCGACGCGAGCATCGAGTCGGCGATGGTCTGGAACTGGGTGGCGTCACCCTGAGCGTTCTGGATGGCGACCTTGACGCCGGCGGCGTCGAACGCCTTCTGCAGGTTCGGCTTGTCCTGGGTCTCGTAGCGGGCCGAGGTCTTGGTGTCCGGAAGGATCACGCCAACCTCGGGCTTCGAGGAACCGCCGGAACTGCTGCCGCCACTGCTGCCACTGCTACAGGCGGATAGCCCGCCAATCGTCACCGCGCTGATCGCGGCGATCGCGAGGAGCCCCTTGCGCATCGCGGGGTTGTCCTTTCCGGGTACGCGCCGATGATCGGCGACGAAGGTTTACGCGCTGCGGTCAGTGCGTGGTTATCGGCTAGCGAAGCTTCGCCGACGTGGTGGTTTCCGGTGTACTAACGGCCCGCAGCGTGATTGTTGTGTCCGGCAACGTATTACCTCCAAGACGGGCACGGCAACCCCCTGAGGGCGTTGTGTTTGTTGTTGCCCGTAACAATTCGGCAACGCGCCGAACCCTACAAAATTACCCAAATCATAATCACTTGTACAGCGCGAAACCGGCTCTAACTGCAGTTATGTCGAAGCTGGAAACAAACGACGCTGCTCGATTCACCATGCGAGAAAAGCACCAGCAAAAACCGACTTAGTCGTATAGTAAGTGATATAGGGAACGTTCGGTTCGTTACGTGACAGTGATGCGGCAGCCGACACCAATGGTGAGTTTGCTCCCGGACGTCGGCGCGGCAGTCACGACGCAACCGGTTCCGTCGATGTCCGAATCGGGCGCAGTCGGCCGGACCGGGATCGCGCGCCGTCGGGGGCCAGGTCCGCGGCCTGCACGGCGGCCGGGAGATCGATCGCCGCCAGAGCCTGCAAGCACCAGCGGTACGCGGATCCGGGCGCCACAGACACCGCCATGATCGTGCGGCGGATCGAGGCTCGGGACACGGGTCGCCTCTGCCGGCAGCCGGCCGGAGGGTATGCGTACCAGTAAAGCGTTTTGGTGGTTTTCTAGCTGTGGCTCCCTAACATCCGATTTGATGTTACTCGCCGGTAAGTGTTGCGCGTCGCTGTGATCGGCGTCCGGCGTGACGCATGCGGTAGGCGGGGGGCAGGATGGACCGGACGGGACACCACTACGTGCCGGGCGGCTACCAACCCCGCCGATTCGGCGCACGGACTCAAACGAGGAACGACAGTGGCTACATCTGAGCGCAAGCGCCCGGTGATCAGTGACGGTCTGCCCACCCAGCTGCCGGACATTGATCCTGAGGAGACCACCGAATGGGTGGAATCGCTTGACGGTGTCATCGACGACCGGGGCGCCAAGCGCGCGCGGTACGTCATGTTGCGGCTGCTCGAGCGGGCCCGCGAACGACAGGTGGGCGTCCCGCCCCTGACCACGACGGACTACATCAACACCATCGCGCCGGAGTCGGAGCCGTGGTTCCCCGGTGACGAGCACGTCGAGCGCCGGATCCGGGCCTACATCCGCTGGAACGCCGCGATGCTGGTGCACCGCGCCCAGCGGCCGGGCATCGGCGTCGGTGGCCACATCTCCACCTATGCCAGCTCCGCTTCGCTCTACGAGGTCGGCTTCAACCACTTCTTCCGGGGCCGCAACCACGAGGGTGGCGGCGACCAGATCTTCTACCAGGGACACGCGTCGCCGGGCATGTACGCGCGCGCGTTCCTCGAGGGCCGGCTGACCGAGCACCAGCTCGACGGCTTCCGCCAGGAGCTGTCGCACCCGGGTGGCGGCCTGCCGTCCTACCCGCACCCGCGGCTGATGCCGGACTTCTGGGAATTCCCCACAGTCTCCATGGGTCTCGGCGGCCTGAACGCGATCTACCAGGCCCGGTTCAATCGCTACATGCAGCATCGCGGCATCAAGGACACCTCCCAGCAGCGGGTGTGGGCGTTCCTCGGCGACGGCGAGATGGACGAGCCGGAGACGCTCGGCGCGATCGGCCTGGCCGCCCGCGAGGAGCTGGACAACCTCACCTTCGTCATCAACTGCAACCTGCAGCGGCTGGACGGCCCGGTGCGCGGCAACGGCAAGGTGATCCAGGAGCTGGAGTCGTTCTTCCGCGGCGCCGGCTGGAACGTCATCAAGGTGATCTGGGGCCGGGAGTGGGACCACCTGCTCGAGCTGGACACCGACGGCGCCCTGGTGAACCTGATGAACGTCACTCCGGACGGCGACTACCAGACCTACAAGGCCGAGTCCGGCGCATACGTTCGTGAGCACTTCTTCGGCCGCGACCCGCGGACCCGCAAGATGGTGGAGAACTACAGCGACGACGAGATCTGGAACCTCAAGCGCGGCGGGCACGACTACCGCAAGCTCTACGCGGCCTACCAGGCGGCGGTCAACCACACCGGGCAGCCGACGGTGATCCTGGCCAAGACCGTCAAGGGCTGGACGCTGGGCTCGCACTTCGAGGGCCGCAACGCCACCCACCAGATGAAGAAGCTGACCCTGGATGACCTCAAGGGCTTCCGGGACCGGCTCTACCTGGACATCCCGGACTCGGCGCTGGAAGCCGATCCGTATCTGCCGCCGTATTACCACCCGGGCACCAACTCCGACGAGTTCGCCTACATGATGGATCGGCGCAAGGCGCTCGGCGGTGCCATGCCGGCCCGTCGCAACGAGCCGCGCAAGCTGGAGTTGCCCGGCGACGATGTCTACGCCGACATCAAGAAGGGTTCCGGCAAGCAGAAGGTGGCCACCACGATGGCCCTCGTCCGGCTGCTCAAGGACCTGATGAAGTTCGGCAACAAGAACGGCGGCTTCGGAGCCCGGTGGGTGCCGATCATCCCGGACGAGGCGCGCACCTTCGGCCTCGACTCGATCTTCGCGACCGCGAAGATCTACTCGCCGCACGGGCAGAACTACACCCCGGTCGACCGTGAGCTGTTCCTGTCCTACAAGGAGTCCACGGCCGGTCAGATCCTGCACGAGGGCATCAACGAGGTCGGCTCGGTGTCGTCGTTCACGGCTGCCGGTTCGGCCTACGCCACCCACGGCGAGCCGATGATCCCGTTCTACATCTTCTACTCGATGTTCGGGTTCCAGCGCACCGCCGACGGCTTCTGGGCGGCCGCCGACCAGATGTCCCGCGGCTTCGCGATCGGCGCCACCGCCGGCCGCACCACGCTGAATGGCGAGGGCCTGCAGCACGAGGACGGTCACACGCACCTGATCGCGGCGACCAACCCGGCCGTGGTGGCCTACGACCCGGCGTACGCGTTCGAGACCGCGCACATCGTGCAGGACGGCCTCCGGCGCATGTACGGCGACAAGCCGGAGGACATCTTCTACTACCTGACCGTCTACAACGAGCCGCTGGTCCAGCCGGCCGAGCCGGAGAACGTGGACGTGGCGGGCCTGTTGAAGGGCCTCTACAAGTACGCTCCGGCGACCCGGACCGAAGGCCCGCGGGCACAGCATCCTGGCCTCCGGTGTCGCGGTGCCGTGGGCACTGAAGGCGCAGCAACTGCTCGCCGAGGACTGGGGCGTCTCGGCTGACGTATGGTCGGCGACCTCGTGGAACGAGCTGCGCCGCGACGCCGTGGTGTGCGAGGAGCACAACCTGCTCAACCCGGCCGCGCCGGCGCAGGTGCCTTACGTGACCTCGGTGCTCAAGGACGAAGCCGGACCGGTGGTCGCCGTCTCCGACTTCATGCGGGCGGTTCCGGACCTGATCGCACGCTGGGTCCCGACCGACTACACGTCGCTCGGCACCGACGGGTTCGGCATGTCCGACACCCGGCACGCGCTGCGCCGCCACTTCCACATCGACGCCGAGTCGATCGTCGTGGCAACGCTGCGCCAGCTGGCGCTTCGTGGCGAGATCGACGCGGCGATCGCGGCCGAGGCGGCGGCGAAATACGCGATCGACGATGTCAACGCGGCCCCGGTCGGCGAGACCGGCGGCGACTCCTGAGTCGCCATCCGCAGTCGTTCAATTGACGAAGCCCCGGCCGTGTGGCCGGGGCTTCGCTGTCTCTAGCTAACGCGGCGTCCGCGGCAGCAGCAACGACGTGCCGGCGGCGATCAGAGCGGCCACACCCGCTGACGCGACCGTCACCGTGACCGCCGCCGTCGAGCCGTGCGATCCGATCAGCGACAGGTAGAGCGACCCGACACCGGCCACGCCCACCACCTGGGCCAATTGCACGGTGGTGGTGACCAGACCGCTCGCGTCCGAGGCGTCGGCCGGCGCCACGCCGGCCAGCGCCTTGCCCATCAACGGCGAGAACGCCAGGCCGGAACCGATGCCGAAGGGCACCTGCGCGACGAAGAACCAGATGTCCGGTGCGCCGTCGGCGTGCAGGATGGCCGCGATGACGGCGAGGCTCGCCGCGGCCGCGGTCAGGCCGATCGGGATCATCACGTCATGCCAGCGGGCCGGCAGCCGACGCCAGTTGAGGCTGGCGGCACCGAAGCACAGCGCCATCGGCACGAAGGTGAGCCCGGCCCTCAGCGGCGAATATCCGAGACCGGTCTGCAGGTGCAGGGCGACGCTGAACAGGTAGCCGCCATAGGAGACCATCATGGCGAACATGGTGATGGCGCCGACGACGAGTCCGCGTACGCGGAACAACCGTCCAGGCATCAGCGGATGCGCCACCCTCGACTGAACCGCTGCGAACACGGCGAACAGCAGCACCGAGCCGCCCAGACTGAGCCAGGTCCACAGCGGCCAGCCCTGCTGGTGACCGAAGAGCAGCGGGAGCACGAAGGCGAGCACCGCGGCGGCCAGCGCCACCAGGCCCGGCACGTCCAGCCGGCGGCCGGGTTCGGCGGCGTCGCGCGGCAGCAGGCGTACGCCGGCCACCAGGAACGCCAGGCCGAGCGGGACGTTGATGAAGAAGATCGGGCGCCAGCCGGTGCCCCACAGGTTGGCGTCCACCAGGACCCCGCCGAGGATCTGACCGGCCACCACGCCACCGGCGATCACGGCCGCGTAGCGACCCAGCGCACGAGCTCGGGCCGGTCCTTCGAAATGCCGCTGAATCAGCGAGAACACCTGCGGGATCATGAACGCCGCCGCGGCACCCTGGGCGAACCGGAACACCGTGAGCAACGCGTCCGAGGGCGCGAGCGCGCACGCCAGCGAGGCCGCCGTGAACCCGACCAGGCCGGCCAGGAACGCGGTCCGGTAGCCGGTCAGGCCGCCGATCCGGGCACCGGTGATCAGCAGGACCGCGTACGAGATCATGTAGCCGGCGATGATCAGCTGCAGGCTGGCCCCGCTGGCGTGCAGGTCGGTCCGGATCGTCGCGGCGGCGACGTTGACGATGTTGACGTCCAGGATCGCCATCAACTGGGCGCCGAGCAGGACGGTCAGCAGCGCCGCGGCCCGCGCGCCGGTGGAACGGGGAACCGCCGCGCGCGGGCGGTCGAGGGTGATCGTCGTCATGACCACCACCTTGCGCCCGACCTGATACCAGTGGGCAGTGCCTGCTTATCCTGGTATTGGCAGCACCTGGATCACGGTTCGACGGAGCGCGAGGATGGCTCGGTGACCGCAATCAGCACACACCGGCGCGTCGAGCTGGCGCAGTTCCTGCGCAGCCGGCGGGCCCGCCTGACGCCGCAGGATGTCGGCCTGCCGCCGGGGCTTCGGCGCCGTACGCCGGGCCTGCGCCGGGAGGAAGTCGCACAGCTCGCCGGCGTCGGCGTGACCTGGTACACCTGGCTGGAGCAGGGCCGCAACATCAACGCCAGCGTGTCGGTGCTGGATGCGATCGCCCGCACCCTGCATCTCGATCCGGCCGAGCGGGAACATCTCTACCTGCTGGCCGACGTGCCGACCGTGCCGGAGCCGCCATCGACGACGCTGGCTCCGGAGGTGCAGGAGATCCTGGACGCGCTGGCGCCGCTGCCTGCGGTCGTCTACAGCGGCCGCTACGACGCGCTCGCCTGGAACGCGACCTACCACGCGCTGTTCCCGGGCCTGACCGGAGCGCCGGTGGCCGAGCGCAATGCCCTCTGGCAGATGTTCACGGTGCCGGCCTGCTGCTCGGCGATCGGCAATCGGGAGACCGAGCTGTCCACCATGGTGGCGACGTTCCGGGCCGCGTTCGGCCGGCACATCGGCGAACCGGCCTGGGTGTCCTTCGTCGATCGGCTGCGATCGGCCAGCCCCGAGTTCACCGAGATGTGGGACCGGCATGATGTGGCCAGCCCGGCCACCCGGGTCAAGGTGTTCGCCCGCAACCTGATCGGCGTCGGCGAGGTGCGCACCACCGCTACCAGTCTGGCGATCGCGTCGACGCCGGAGGCGCGGATCGTCGTCTACACCCCGATCGACGAAACCGACCGGGCCGCGCTCGATGAGTTCACCCGCAACCCGCCACAGATCCAGCTCTGCGCGTACCACGAACGGCAGCGCACCGAGCGCCGCGGCGCCGATCTCGCCGCGATCGACCGCATGGCCGGCGACGTCACCAGCGCCGGCTAGCCGGAAACGCCAGCGGCCGGCATCCATCGGATGCCGGCCGCTGATTCGTCAGATCGCGCCTGTTACCAGTTGCTCCAAGAGACGCCCCAGTCGCCGATGCCATCGGTCAGCGCCAGTTTGATCGGGGTGCCGGTGACGTCGACGATGTCACCGGGGATGAGCAGCTTGTACATGTATTGCGCGTTGCCCTGGCCGACATTGATGCAGCCGTGCGACGAGTTGCGATGGCCGAGATCGCCGGTGGTCCAGGTGCGCAGGTGGACGAACTCGCCAGAGTAAGAGATCCGCACCGTGTCATAGATCTTCTCGGGCGCGTAATACAGCGGCGAGTTCTTGTCGACCAGGCCGTAGGAGGCCGACGACATCATCCAGAACGGCGTCTTCTGGATCACCACGTGCGGCCCGGTCCGGGTCCAGAGGTCGATCTTGTTGCCGTTGCCGCCGTCGACGTAGCCGCCGCGGCCCATGCTGATCGGGATCGTCTTCTTCAGGACGCCGTTGATGTAGACCTTCATCTGGTGCGTCTTGTTGTCCGCGATCGCGACGTGCGAGTCGCCGATGTTCATCGTCTTGGTCTCGTTGGATTCGCCGTAGATGCCCTTGGCGAACTTGACGCCGTAGAGATCGGCGTGCACCACGATCTTGGTGCCGGCGGCCCAGTATTTCTCCGGACGGTAGTGCACGTCGGTGGAGTTGACCCAGTGCCAGCGGCCTTCGACCGCGGGCGTGGCCTCGACGTGCAGCGCGTTGACGATCGCGTCCCGCTGGCTCTTCGGAATGCTGGTGTAGAAGTGCACGATCAGCGGCTGGCCGACTCCGAAGGTCTGGTTGTTCGGCACCGACTCGATCATCGCGTTGGTCCACAGCTTGCTGCGCACCGTCTTGGACGGCTTGACCGTGGTGAACGTCGAGGTCGTCGGCGCCACACCGTCGGCCTGCACGGTCACCGTGTATTTGGTGTTGAACTTGAGCTGGCCGGTGGACTTCCAGGAGTGGCCGTCATCGGCGACAGCACCGGCGATGGTCTTGGATCCGGCCGTCACGGTGACGCTGGTGATCTTCGCGGACCCACCCGCGTTGATCAGGACGCCGTCGGCCGGCGTGACACTCTTGGCCCCGTTTGCCGGGGTCACCGACAGGTTGCCGGGGCCGGCGGATGCTCCGGGTGATTGCGACGTGGCACTGCCGCCGTCACTGGACGAACCGGCCGAGTTCCACTTCGGCGAGCCCGACGAGGTGCAGCCGGACATGACCAGTGCAGCCGTCGCGGCCAGCGCCAGCAGCGCTGCGCCTCGCTTGCGGTCGATCATCGATGTCTCACTAACCCGGGGGAAGGTTTAAGCTGGCGCGCGCCAGGCTACAGGTCGGAGGCAAATCGTCGAAACCCCGTTGCAGGCAGACCCGGACCCGCCCGTACTGTTGATTCCGTGACAGTACGCGTGCGGTTTGCCCCATCTCCCACAGGCCTGTTCCACGTCGGCGGAGCCCGGTCGGCCCTGCAGAACGCGGTCTTCGCCAAGCAGCACAACGGTGTCATGGTGCTGCGGATCGAGGACACCGACGCCGCCCGTAACCGGCCGGAATGGACCGAGGGCATCATCAGTGCGCTCGCCTGGATCGGAATAGTCCCAGGAAACTATGAGGGACCGTTCTTCCAATCGTCATTTGCCGGCAAGCATCACGAGGCCACGAGCACCCTCTATGAGGCCGGCAAGGCGTATTACTGCGACTGCACCCGGGAGATGGTGCAGCAGCGTACCGGAAACCAATATTCCGGATATGACGGATATTGCAGGGATCGAAATCTGCCCAAGGCAGACAACACCGCGCTCCGCTTCCGTACACCGGACGAGGGTGAGACGGTTGTCATCGACCTGATCCGCGGCGAGCCGACATTCGAGAACAAGCTGCTCGAAGACTTCGTCATCGCCCGAGCCGACGGATCGGCGACGTTCCTGCTGGCCAACGTGGTCGACGACATGACCATGGAGATCACCCACGTGATCCGGGCCGAGGAGCATCTCCCGAACACGCCGAAGCAGCAGTTGCTCTGGGAGGCGCTCGGCCATCAGCCACCGGTCTGGGCGCATGTGCCGGTAGTCGTCAACGAGAAGCGGCAGAAGCTGTCCAAGCGCCGCGACAAAGTGGCCCTGGAGCAGTTCCGGGACGAGGGCTATCTGTCTGACGCGATGCGCAACTATCTGATGCTTCTGGGCTGGGCACCCTCGGGTGACCGGGAGATCGTGCCGTGGGACGTGATCGAGGAGGAGTTCCGCCTGGAGAGCGTGAACCCGTCGCCGGCCTTCTTCGACGAGAAGAAGCTGCGCGCGTTCAACGGCGAATACATCCGCGCGCTGGGGCCGGAGGCGTTCGTCGACGCCTGCCAGCCGTGGCTGACCGGCACCGAAACGATTCCGGCGCCGCCATGGCCGGCGGCGAGCTTCGACCCGAAGGTATTCACCGCGGTGGCGCCGCTCGCCCAGACCCGGATCGCGCTGCTCGCGGAGATCGTGCCGAACGTCGACTTCCTGTTCCTGGAGACGCCGGACTTCGACGAGGCGTCCTGGGCAAAAGCGATGAAGGAGGGAGCCGCGGACCTGCTGGCCGCGGCCCGGGATCGATTCGCGATCACTCCATCGTGGGAGGCCGAGCCGCTGAAGGCGGCGCTCGAGGAGGTCGGTGCGGAGCGCGGTCTCAAGCTCGGCAAGGCGCAGGCGCCGGTGCGGGTCGCGATCACTGGCCGATCGGTCGGTTTGCCCTTATTCGAGTCACTTGAGCTGCTGGGACGGGAACGCACCATGGCGCGCCTGGACGCGGCGATCTCGCGGATCGGCTGAGTTTCTCTGCAGTTCCTGCGGGTATGCAGCGCGGACCGAAACGTGGTCGGTTCGACACGTTTGAACTTGAGTGGCCAGTGTGGCCCCCAATTTTTGTGTGAATCGTGTTGAATCGGATTCGCACACAAGCGGGGGCCCACGTCGCCACCGCACACCCCCGATCGGCTGCAGGAGCTAGTACGTGACTTCGCGACTCGCGACGAGGCGCCCCTTTGGATCGCGCCGCCCGGCCGCTCTCGGCCTCCTGCTCGGTATCACCGTGAGCCTGGTCGGCGTGATGATGGTCAGCGCGACCGCGGCGGCAGCCGCACCGACACCGACGGCGGCGCCGGTGGTTCGATCGATCAGCGTGACCGGGCCGGCGAATTCCAAGCCGATCACCTTCCGCGCGGACAAGCAGCCGGACGAATACAACGCGCTCTTCAATGAAGTGTCCTGGATGGACGGCACCAGCCCGGACATCTTCAGCGCGACGCCGTCGAATCTCGGCCCGCACTACGTTGTCACCCGAAACCAGGGCAGCAAGGTGGTCGCGCGCTACGACCTCTATCCGGACGTTCCCGGCGGCCCGCGTGCGCATCGGCAGGCAGTCGGCGGCGCCACCTCGGCGTGGTTCTTCGCGCCCATCGACATGAGCGCCACCCTGGCCGCCGTCGGCGTGAAGCTGCCGTCGTCGGTGGTCACCGACGGCGTGTTCAGCAACAAGCCGAAGTCGACGCCGCTGATGAAGTCGATCTCCGGGATCTTCCGGCAGAGCGTGACCGCGCTCGCCCTGACCGGCCTCGGCTGCCTGGCCATCCTGATCCTGCTCGGCGCCGCCGCCCGGCGCAGTCGCGCGGTCGATCGGCGCCGCACGCTGCCGCCGGCGATGGCCCGCCTGAACACGGTCAAGGCAAAGGCCGCGGCGGGACCGGGCGCCGCCGTCCGGCCGGCGATCCCGGGTGCTCGTCGTCCAGGTCAGACGTCTCGGCCGTTCGCCACTCGCCTGGCCGCGCTCCGGCGCGGCTCCGCGGTGCCGGACGCCGTCGCTCCGGTCAGCCCGCCGGAGGTGGTGCGGGCGACCGCGCCGGTCGCGGTGGCACGGCCGGGCATCCTTCCGGCATCACGACCCTCCACCGGTACGCGTGCCAAAGCGGCCGCCAAGTCATTGCTGGCCCGGCTGCCCAAAGCACCGAAGGCGCCGGCCGCACCGGAGCCGCGTAGTCCTGCGCCGGTCACGGTCGGTGCCGGTGCCGTGGCCGCCGGATCCGAGACGTCGCGGGCGTCGGCCCGGGCCTCGGTGCCGCCGCCGGCCTCGGCTCGAGCGACTCAGCCGTCCAGCCCTGTCACCACGTCCAGCCCTTCGGCACCGGTCTCTACGCCGCCGTCGCTGATGACACCGGCCACCATCGGCACGACATACGCGTCGCTATCGATGGCGGGTGCGAGCACACCACCCGAGCCGGCCACCGACGCCAGCGGGGCGACGAAGGTCGGCGACCAGCCGCCAGTGCCCGCCCAGGCCGCGCCGGTCGAGCCGCCGACCGTGCCCACTAAGCCGCCGGCTGTGCCCACCGAGCCGCCGACTGCAACCGCAGCAGCCGCCGCGCCGTCGACGCCGGCGCCGGCATCCATCACCACTGACCCGCCGGCGGTCCCGAGCCAGCGGCCGGCCGCCACCGTCGCGACCGCCGACATCGACGTGCCACCGGCTCCACTCGCCGGGCCGGACAAGCCGGGCGGCCCGGGCAGCCTCTTCGAGCCGGTCCGGTCGGACCCGTCAGGCAAACCGGGACGGTCACTGCCGGAACCGGATGCGATGCCGGAGTCCGCCGCGCTCGCCGTGGCAACGGTTACGCCCGACAAGCCCGGTGGTCCGGGAGTCACCCAACATGGTCTCGATGGGGCCATCGAAGCGGCAGTCGCACCGACGCCCGCCGCCGGCGGCGAGATCGCCGGGGCAGTCGATGATGCAGCCGGCTCGTCCTCGAACAACGAAGCGGTTCCGGGTGGCACGGCCAAGGATGACGAGTCCGAGTCGGACCGGGCCGAGTCCGAGTCGGACCGGGCCGAGTCCGAGTCGGACCGAGCCGAAGTCCGAGGACCGGGCCGAGTCCAAGCCGGACCGAGACAAGTCCGAGTCGGACCAGGCCGCCGACGTGGCCGTGGAGCCGGGAGCGGCCACGTCCGACGCGCCTGCGGAGGAAGAGGCCGGCGACTCCGAAGCGACCGGCGCCGCGAAGCCGGAAGCAGCCGCGGACGCGTCGGACGCCGCCGCCGACATCTCCGACCAGGCAAGCACCGCCGACATCGACGCCGACGCCGGCGTCGACACCGAGGCGGCCGACGACGAAACCGCGACCCGGCCAACATCCGGTGCCGCTGCGAGTGGCCCGGGTGGCTCCGGCGGATCTCGCCGGCCGCGCCGCTCCGAGACGGACGGATAGCCATCACGCAGACGCCGACCAACCCGCCCCCGCTCGCCAGTCCGGTGCCCGGATATGACGTGCGGGCGGTGCTTGACCAGGACGCGACACTGATCGCCGGGCTCACCATCGGGCCCGACGGACAGCACGCGGTCCTGCTGGTCGGGTCCGAGCGGCTGCATCCCGGCCAGGCCGAGGAGCTGGCTCGATGGGCGGATGCGCTGTCCGATGCCGCCAAGGTGGCACGGATCGCCACGATCGCCGGCTACGGCCGCACCGACGACGGTCGCGGCTACCTGCTCACTCGCGTACAGCCGTCGCTCTCCGACCAGTTGCGGCTGATGGGCCAGCCGACGCCGGAACAGGCTCGCAATATCATCGCGCTGATCGCCGATGCGCTCGCCACCGCGCACTCGTACGGCATCGTGCACGGAGCCGTCTCACCCACCACGATCCTCACGGATCCGCACGGCGTACTCCTGGGTGGTTTTGGCGCGACCGCGCCGAGCCTGGCCGCGCCGCTCGGGCTGTGGGCGCTGACGCCGCCGGAGCATCGACCGGCCGCGTTGGCCGGCGAGTTCGCGGCGTCGGTGGCCGGCGATGTCTTCAGCTTGGCCGCGTCGATGTGCGTGATCCTGGCCGGCTCGCTGCCCTGGGCCGATCCGGCGACCTGGGCCGACGTCGCAGACCTGCCATCCCGTCCGGACGCGCCGCCGTGGGCTACGGCGGTCCGGGACGCGCTATCCGCGGATCCGGACCAGCGGCCCAATGCCGAAGAGTTCGCCGGAGCGCTGCGTGACCCGGAGAATGTCAGCCTGGTCGAGTTCCCCGGGGTGAAGGTGGATCTCCGCAGCCTGATTCCGCGGCAGGTAGGCCGGCTGTCGGCGTTCAGCACCGAGGCGATGGCCGGCGAGGAGGCTCCAGCGACCGGGCGAGTCCGTCCGCCGGGTCACCTCTCCGGCTCCTCATTGCGTGCTGACGGCATGGTTCGTGATACGACCTAACAGTGAGGAACTCATGACCGGCAGCCTGTCCGCGACCCTGTTGCGGATCGAGCGGTCCGCCGGCGCCCTGTCCACCGCAAGCGTGGCCCGGATGGACGAGGTCCTCCCCTGGTTCCGCGAGGTGCCCGCCGACCAGCGAGCCTGGGTCACGCTGGTGGCGCAGGCGGGCGTCCGATCCCTGGTGGAGTGGTTGCGGCGGCAAGACGAGCAGCCCGGCACCGCGTCTCAGGAAGTCTCCGACGAGGTCTTCGACGCCGCGCCTCGAGCGCTGACCCGGTCGATCAACTTGGAGCACACCGTCCAGCTCATCAAGGTCACCATCGACGTGGTCGAGGAGCAGGTGCCGCACCTCGCCGAACCCGGCCAGGAGGGCCAACTCCGGGAGGCCGTGGTGCGGTTCAGCCGGGAGGTGGCCTTCGCCGCCGCCCGGGTCTATGCCCGCGCCGCCGAGACCCGCGGTCTCTGGGATGCCCGGCTGCAAGCCCAGCTCGTCGACGCCCTGCTCCGAGGCGAAGAGTCGGATGTCATAGCGAGCCGCGCGGCGGCGCTGGGCTGGTCGGACTCGGCATCGGTGGCGGTGGTCGTGGGCCGGTCCCCCGGTGGCGACGCCGCCGTCATCACTCACAACGTCTATCGCGCGGCCCGCCGTCAGGGCGTCGAGGTGATCGGCGGCGTGCACGGCGACCGGCTGATCGTCGTGCTCGGCGGTGCCACGGACGCGATCGCCGCCACCACCAAGATGCTCGGCGCCTTCGGCGACGGGCCGGTGGTCGTCTCGGCCTCGGTTCCGACTCTGGATGAGGCCATCCCGGCGGCGCGAGCGGCGGTCGCCGGCTATCGCGCGGCGCCCGCGTGGCCCGCGGCACCCCGGCCGGTGCTCGCCGATGATCTGCTGCCGGAGCGGACCCTCGCCGGCGATGTCGAGGCGCGCCGCGCGTTGCGCCAGGTCTACGCGGCGGCGGCGCGGCCCGGCGGCGAGCTGGTGGAGACGCTGGACGCGTTCTTCGCGGCCGGCGGGGTGCTGGAGAGCGCAGCTCGTGCCCTGTTTGTGCATCCGAACACTGTTCGGTATCGATTGAAACGTATCGGGGAAATAACCGGTTTCGCACCATTAACACCCCGAGATGCGTTTGCGCTGCGTGTGGCGCTCGCCATAGGGCGGATGAGTCCCAGGGACGTTCACGAGCGCGACTAGCGGAACCCTACAAAAGATTTGGTTGGGTTTCGTGGACGACGGCAAGCACGTGACTCGCCGGTATGCCCGAGAGTCGAAGACGTGCTTGCCGTACTCGCCCCAGGCCAGGGCTCGCAGAAACCTGGCTTCCTGACCCCGTGGCTGTCCCAGCCCGATGCTGAGGAGCGGCTGCGGCGGTGGTCCGACCTCGCCGGCCTCGATCTGGCGCACCTCGGCACCGAGGCGGACGCGGACGCGATCAAGGACACCGCGAGCACGCAACCGCTGTTGGTCGCCGCTGCTCTGCTGGCCGCGGAGGCGCTGCCACTGAGCGATGTGCCGGTGGTGGCCGGCCACAGCGTCGGAGAGCTGGGCGCCGCGGCGATCGCCGGGGTGCTGGCACCGGATGCGGCAGTGACCTTGTCCGCGGTCCGGGGGCGCGAGATGGCCGCGGCCTGCGCACTCGAACCGACCGGCATGGCCGCCGTCCTCGGCGGCGTGGAAGACGAAGTCCTCGACTCGATCAGCGCGGCCGGCCTCTACCCGGCGAACCGCAACGGCGCCGGCCAGATCGTCGCCGCCGGTTCCATCGCCGGGCTGGAGAAGCTGCAGGCCGAGCCGCCGGCCCGGGCCCGGATCATCCCGCTCGCGGTGGCTGGGGCGTTCCACACGCCCTACATGGCTCCGGCCGAGGCCGCGCTCGGAATCGTGGCGGACGACATCACGCCCAGCGACCCGACCCGGATCCTGCTGTCCAACCTGGACGGCACCGCGGTCACCAGCGGTGCCGAGGTGCTGCGCCGGCTGGTCGCGCAGGTGACCGCCCCGGTGCGCTGGGATCTGTGCATGGCGACTCTGGCGGATCTGGGCGTCACCGCGATCATCGAGCTGCCGCCCGCCGGCACACTGGCCGGCCTGGCCAAGCGGGCGCTCAAGGGCATCGAGATCGTCACGCTGAACACGCCCGACGACCTGCCCGCGGCTCGGGAGCTGATCGCTGCCCACGCGGCCGCCGCCACGCATGAGCCGACCCCTCAGTTTTCCCTGGTGGTCGCGACCACCGGTGGCAATTTCATCCCGGCCGAAGGCATCGACGAGGGCCACGAGCTCGCAGTCGGCGCCGTCATCGGCCAGATCACCACACGCCAGGGCCCCATCGACGTGGCCACGCACGCTGCCGGCGTGCTCACCGAATGGCTGGCGCACCACGACGACCCGGTCGGTCCGGGCCAGCCGCTCGCCCGCATCGGCGGCCACCTGTGAATCCCCGACCCGTGGCCGCTTCGCCTAAGGAAGGCCTGCTGTGACCGGTTCCAAAATCATTGCGATGGGCCATTACCAGCCCGCCCGCGTGCTGACCAACGACGATCTCGCCCAGATGGTCGAGACCAACGACGAGTGGATCCGGGATCGGGTCGGCATCGTCACCCGGCGGATCGCCGACACCGAGACGGTGGCCGACATGGCCGCCGCCGCGGCCGGCAAGGCGCTGGCCAACTCCGGGCTCACCGCAGCCGACATCGACCTGGTGATCGTGGCCACCTGCTCGTCGGTGGACCGGTGCCCCAACGTCGCCACCCGGGTGGCCGCCAAGCTCGGCATCAAGAGCCCGGGCGCCTACGACATCAACACCGCCTGTTCCGGCTTCTGCTATGCGCTGGCGAGTGCTGACCACGCGATCCGGGCCGGCGCCGCCCGCAACGTCATCGTCATCGGCGCCGAGAAGCTCTCCGACTTCACCGACTGGACCGACCGGTCAACCGCGGTGATCTTCGCCGACGGAGCCGGCGCCGCCGTGGTCACCGCCTGCGCTGACGACGAGGAGGCGGGCATCGGCCCGGTGCTCTGGGGTTCCGATCCGGACAAGGGCGACGCGGTCGTCATCGAGGGCTGGCGGCCCTACATCCAGCAGGCCGGCCAGACCGTCTTCCGATGGGCGACGTTCGCCCTTCCGGCGCTGGCCAAGGAGGCCTGCAACCGGGCCGGCCTGGACCCCAGCGAGCTCGCCGCCTTCGTGCCGCACCAGGCCAACCTCCGGATCATCGAGCCGCTGGCCCGCAAGCTCGGCGCCGACAACGCGGTGATCGGCCGGGACATCGTCGAGTCCGGCAACACCTCGGCCGCGAGCATCCCGCTGGCCCTGTCGAAGCTGCTGGAGAAGCACGAGGTGCCATCCGGCTCTCCGGTGCTGCTGTTCGGCTTCGGTGGCGGCCTCACCTACGCCGGGCAGGTCATTCGCTGCCCGTAACGGATCCGGCGATTCGCGCCATCCGCCGTACCAAAAGGCCAGATGATCGGCCTGCACCAACCGCATCAAGCGCAGTCCCGCCTGTTCCGCAACGGAGCAGGTCCCAACCGAAAGGAACCCCGCAATGTCGACCCGTGACGAGATCACCGCTGGCCTCGCCGAGATCCTGGAAGAGGTCGCCGGTGTGAACCCGAGCGACGTCGCCGAGGGCAAGTCGTTCACCGACGATCTGGACGTCGACTCGCTGTCCATGGTCGAGGTCGTCGTGGCCGCTGAGGAGAAGTTCGGCGTCAAGATCCCGGACGACGAGGTGCAGAACCTCAAGACCGTCGGTGACGCCGTGTCGTTCATCGAGAAGGCGCAGGCGTGACCCACGCTGTTGAGGTCGTAGTCACCGGGCTCGGCGCGACTACCCCGCTCGGCGGGGATGTCGCGTCGACCTGGGACGCCATGGTCGCTGGCCGCTCCGGAGTCAAGCCGCTCACCCAGGACTGGGCCAAGCAGCTGCCGGTGCGCATCGCCGCCCAGCTGGCCGTGGAACCTTCCGAGGTAATCGACCGCGTCAAGATGCGGCGACTGGACCGATCCGAAGCGGTCGCCCTGATCGCTGCGCACCAAGCGTGGTCGGACTCGGGCATGGCCGATGCCGGCCTCGACCCGGAGCGCCTGGGTGTCGTCGTCGGCAGCGGAATCGGCGGCGCGCAGACGCTGCTCGGCCAGGACGACATCCTGGAGGCTTCCGGACCGCGTCGGGTCAGCCCGCACACGGTGCCGATGCTGATGCCCAACGGGCCGGCCGCCTGGGTCGGTCTGGAGCTGGGCGCCAAGGCCGGCGTGCACTCGCCGGCCAGCGCGTGCGCGACCGGTGCCGAGGCGATCGCCTGGGGTCTGGACATGATCCGCTCGGGCCGGGCCGACGTCGTCGTCGCCGGCGGCACTGAGGCGGTCATCCACCCGCTGCCGATCGCCGGCTTCGCCGCGATGCGCGCCATGTCGACTCGCAATGACGATCCCGAGGCCGCCTCGCGTCCGTGGGACAAGAACCGGGACGGCTTCGTGCTCGGCGAGGGCGCCGCCGTCGTGGTGCTGGAGCGTGCTGACCATGCGGCCGCGCGCGGCGCCCGGGTGTACGCGAAACTCGCCGGCGCCGCGATGACCTCGGACGGATTCGACATCGTCCAGCCGGATCCGACCGGCACCGGCAGTGCCCGGGCGATCCGGATGGCGCTCCGCGACTCCGGTCTGTCGGCCTCCGACATCGTGCACGTGAACGCGCACGCGACGTCCACTCCGACCGGTGACATGGCGGAGATCGCCGGACTTCGCGCGGTGCTCGGCGACCACATGGTGCTGACCGCGACCAAGTCGATGACCGGTCACCTGCTCGGTGCCGCCGGAGCACTGGAGTCGATCGCGACGATCCTGTCGATCCACTACGGCATCGTGCCGCCCACCATCAACCTTGATGACCCGGAGGACGGGCTCATGGATGTGGCTGCCCACAAGGCGCGCCACATGGAGATTCCGGCCGCGCTGAACAACTCGTTCGGCTTCGGCGGGCACAACGCTGCGCTGATCTTCGCCCGCCCCTAGGCAATCCGGAGGCAGCTGTGACGACCACCCAGGCCGACGCCGTCGTGGCGCCCGGCGCCCTCGAATACCGCGAGCCGGAGGCACGGCTGCAGGCCCTGTTCGACCAGGGCACGTTGCGCCTGGCCACGACGCCGGACGACGCCGGGGTGCTGACCGCGCGTGGCGAGATCGACGGCACACCGGCGATCGCGTACGCCACCGATGCCACCCGCATGGG
The DNA here is from genome assembly GCA_963836775.1 of uncultured Actinomycetota bacterium. Taxonomy (GTDB): domain Bacteria; phylum Actinomycetota; class Actinomycetes; order Mycobacteriales; family Micromonosporaceae; genus DASQPR01. The sequence goes on from CAWIKR010000002.1 coordinate 477,015, forward strand.
GGGCGCCATGGGCGTCGAGGGGTGCCGGCACATCGTCGACGCGATCGACGCGGCGGTCCGGGAGCGTACGCCCGTGATCGGGCTCTGGCACTCCGGTGGCGCCCGCCTGCCCGAGGGGGTGCTCGCGCTGGACGGCGTCGGGTCGGTGTTCGCCGCCATGGTGCGCGCTTCCGGCCGGGTGCCGCAGATCTCCGTGGTACTCGGTCCGGCGGCCGGCGGCGGTGCCTACGGGCCGGCGCTGACCGACGTCGTCATCATGGGCGGTAACGGCCGGATCTTCGTCACCGGTCCTGAGGTGGTCCGCAGCGTCACCGGCGAGCAGGTGGACATGGAACGGCTCGGCGGCCCGGAGCCGCACGGCCGGCGCTCCGGCGTCGTACACGTGACGGCCAAGGACGACGACGCGGCGCTACAGAGTGCCCGCCAGATCACCAAGCTGCTCGGCCACCAGGGCCGCCTCTCGGTCTCCGATGTCACCGACGAGATCGACCTCGGCACACTCATGCCCGCTCAGGCGACCCGCGCTTACGACGTCAAGCCGCTGGTCAAGGCGCTGCTCGACGGCGATGGCGTGGAGTTGCACAGCAAGTGGGCTCCGAACATCGTCACCACGCTGGGCCGATTCGGCGGGCGTACGGTCGGGGTGATCGCCAACAACCCGATGCGACTCGGCGGTTGCCTGGACTCGGCCAGCGCCGAGAAGGCCGCCCGGTTCGTGCGGATGTGCGACTCGCTCGGCGTCCCGCTGATCGTGGTCGTCGACGTCCCCGGTTATCTGCCCGGTGTCGGCCAGGAGTGGGACGGCGTGGTGCGCCGCGGCGCCAAGCTGCTGCACGCCTTTGCCGAGGCGGTGGTGCCGCGCGTGACGCTGGTGACCCGCAAGTCCTACGGTGGCGCGTACATCGCAATGAATTCCAAGGCGCTCGGCGCCACCGCCGTGTTTGCCTGGCCGACCGCGGAGATCGCGGTGATGGGTGCCAGCGCGGCGGTCAACATCCTGCACCGCAAACAGCTCGCCGCGGCCGCCCCAGACCGCCGCGAGGAGCTTCGCCAGCAGCTCATCGAGGAGCAGACCCAGGTGGCTGGTGGCGTCAATCGGGCGTTGGAGATCGGCGTCGTGGACGAGGTCATCAAGCCCAACGAGACGCGCAAGCGGATCGCCGAGGCCATCGCCGCGGCTCCGTCGGCACGAGGTGCGCACGGCAATATCCCGCTGTAGCGCTCTACCCGCAGGTCCCGAGCCGGTTCACCGGCCCGGCGGCCGGCAACCGAAAAGCGACCGTCGGCGGTGGCCCCACCGACGGTCGCCATGGACGCCCGATCGCTGTCACCCCAGCGATCCGGGCGTCCTTTCGTGCCGGCCGCGGCGCGTTCGCACGCGCAGCGCGGTTTCCTTAACGAAGACTAACCGGCCTGAGTGAGCAACGTCACCGGGGCTCCCTCGCCGGCGTAGCGGTATGGCTCCAGTTCGTCGTCCCAGGCACTGCCGAGGGCTTTCTCCAGTTCGTGGCCGAGCGCTTCCGGACTGCGCGCGCCGGCCATCAGCGTGCGCAGCCGGTGCTCGCTCAGCAGCACGTCACCGTTGGCGCTCATCGCCGCGGCGAACAGGCCCCGGCCCGGGACGTGCATGAATCGCTGCCCATCGACGCCGGTGCTCGGCTCTTCGGTGATCTCGAACCGGATCATCGGCCACTGCCGGAGCGCAGCCGCAAGCTCCGCGCCAGTGCCCGGACGCCCGGCCCAGGTGCACTCGGCACGGCGGGCGCTCTGGTCTACCGGTTGCACAGACCACTGCAAGTTCACTGGCGCAGCCAGGACGCGCGCTATTGCCCACTCGACATGCGGGCACACTGCCAGCGGTGTCGAGTGGACGTAGACGACGCCACGCGTAGGCATCGGCAACCTCCCGGGGTCCAGGTGCGTCTTCCCCTACGACCTGAACCAGTCCCAGAGGCAGGACCGAGACGAACGCGTCAGTCGAACATCACTCGCGCGTCTTCTAGGACGCGAAATCATGATGACCGCGGGACGGATGTTGCGCCAGTGAATCGCCGAATTGGACCGAATAGAGGTCAACAAAACTGCCGAATCGGTTGATGGTGACCCCGGCCACGCACACCATTTCGCGCAAACCACGCGGAACGGACCAAGCCGAGAGCCGCGATACCGCGAGACGTGATCTGTCGAACCCGCTATCGGCCCAGCGCGATGCGGACGCCGCCTGGGTTATCGGCTAAACTTGCTCCGGCCGCCGCTTGGGTTGCGGCCATCAACTTCTGGTCGGATCGCCGTCGGGTGTCCCGCCAGCCCAAGAAACCCGTTCTGCAAGGAGATTCGCGTGGCTAGCAACACGTCTAAGACCGCACGCGCGTCAGTCCGCGCTGGCCAGGGTGCGGCCAGTGGCGCGCTGAGCGTGCTCGGTGAGTTCAAGTACCTGATCCCGCTGGACGGCGGCAAGCACGCGTACGTGCGGAACCTCACCAACGGCAAGACCAGTCGTCTGAAGACCGACTCCGAGGCCTTCTCCGAGGAGATCCGGGTGCTGATCGCGGCCGGTCACGGCGCCAAGATCCGCGCCGAGTTCGCCGCGCTCGCCGCTGCCGCCCCGCAGCACGGCTGGGACGTGACCGAGAAGCGCCTGGTCGACGCCGGCGTCTTCGGCGAGTAAGCCGCACCTGGCACTGCTTCGGCAACGGCCTCGGACCACACGGTCCGGGGCCGTTGCCGCGTCTCATGGTCATCGAGAGTCCGCGACTCTCACTGTCTTGAGCGGCCTCAGGCGCTGGTGATCACTGTCGTTTGATCGTCGTACGCGGCCACGAGGCGGGGCAGGTCACGCATGTCGTCGAAGACCGTGGTCCCGGGGCCGGCCAACCGGGCCGCGGGCGTGACGCCTCCGGCGAAACCGAACACGTGCATGCCGGCCGCCCGGGCCGCGCTCACACCGGCCTCACTGTCCTCGACCACGACACAGGCCGCCGGCTGGACACCCATCGTCGCCGCGGCGTGCAGGAAGAGATCCGGGAACGGCTTGCCGCGTGGCACCTCGGTGGCGCTGAACAGATATGGGTCGAAGAGATCCAGCAGGCCCGCGCAGTCGAGGCTGTGGCGGATGTTGCGGGGCAGGTTGCTGGATGCCACGCAACGGGCGTAGGGCATCGCCTTGACCGCCTCGACCACCCCAGGCACCGGTTCGATCAGCGACGAGGCGTTGTATTCGCGAAACCGCGCCAGCCACTGCTCCCCCACACTCGGGTCGCCGAAGAACTCGGTGACCCGAGCCACGCCGTTAGCCGCCGACTTGCCGATGAACATGTCGATGACGGTGGCGTCGTCGAGCGGGTGGCCGCGTTCGGCAAAGAACCGGCGATTGAGCCGGACGGCACCCCGCTCGGTGTCGACGAGCACGCCGTCGCAATCGAATATGACCAGCTCAACCGGGGAAGGCATGCCGCGATCCTAGAGGGCCGCCGTGGACCTCTTCGGTCCCGGCCACGGGGTTGTGATCGCGGTCCGCGGGTCCGGCCGCGCGTTCGCGCTGCAGCGGAGGCGGGGCTCGGCAGCGCGGCCGCAGGTCATGTGCCCGTTCCGGGGGCTTTGCTTTGCACACCAATACGCACCGGTGACGCTGCGTGAGATGTTACTCAGAATGCGCAAAGCAAAGCCCCGCGCAGAACCACCCGACCAGCATCTCTACGCCGTCAACGGCATTACACAGCATCGTCGACCGCCCACGGCGGCGGCACGATGCCGCCGCCTCCGTACATCGGCAGGCTGATGGCCGCGCCGTCCCGGGCCATCTGAGCCCATGGCCGGTTCAGTCCGAGCGTGCCAAAACGGCGGGCCTTCGTGACGGTGTCCAGATCCAGCACGTCAACGAGAACCTCTTCGCCGGAGCCGGCCGACTGCCGGATGATGCCTTCCGGATCGACGATCATGCTGAGCCCCACCGAGGCCGGATCGGCGGCATTGCAGTTGACCACGAAGACCTGGTTGTGGAACGCGTTGGCGCGGGCACACACCAGCTCCATCTCGCGGTCTCGGGTGGTGGTCAGGGTCGGTTGGAAGACCACCTCCGCGCCGAGCCAGGCCAGCTGCCGGTAGGTCTCCGGGAACGAGCCGTCATAGCAGGTGGCCAGGCCGGCCCGGCCGATCCCGGGCAGATCGAAGACCACGAACTCGGTGCCGGGCATGCACGTCTCGTAGGGCTGCCAGGTGAACACCTTCCGGTAGCGGGCCACCAACTCACCGGCCGGCGAGACCGCCACCGCGGTGTTGTAGATATGCCCGTCGTCGCCACGCTCGAAGAGCGTGCCCGGGATCAACCAGAGCCGGGTCTCGCGGGCCAGATCCGCGAGCCGATCGATGGTGGGTCCGGGGATCGCAGTGGCCGCCTGCCGAGCCCAGCCGGGCCGGGCCGTCAGCAGCGGCGCGTCGGCGGCCAGCAGCAACTCCGGAGCCACCACGAGCTGCACATGCGACCACAGGTCCCGGACCGATCGCACCTGGTCGGCGAAGTGCTTCCAAGTGCTTTCAAGATCGCCGAACACCGGCTTGGTCTGAATTGCCGCGATCGACAGTGTTCGCATCAGCCCATGAAACACGCACATCGCAGGCCGGTAAAGTAGACGGTCCGCCCAAATCCGGGGCGGCCCGTGACCGGGGCGCGAGACGCGACGACTTCGGTCGCGAGCAGGCGAGCGCTGCGATCGCGCCGGGACCCGGCGCGCTGCAAAAGGAGATCCGTGACCCCCTCGCACCAGAGCGACACTCTCGCTGAAGAGATCGCGATCGAGCAGCGTTACGTCGACCGGGTCTATCGGCGCCTGGAACGCGTAAAGAAGAGCGTCGCGGAGGCCGAGGCGGACGGCTACAACATCGCCTCGGTGGGCAACTTCGGAGCGCTGGTGGAGCGCGACGCAATGGTGTTCCATCAGGCCCGGCGGCGGCGCCTTCTGGATGCCGAACACGAAGGCCTGGTCTTCGGCCGGCTGGACATGCTCGGCGGGGAGCTGCGCTATGTGGGCCGCCTGGGCCTGCGCGATGACGACGCCGCCTCGATGGTGATCGACTGGCGAGCGCCGGCCGCGGCCCCGTTCTATCGGGCCACCGCCGCCGAACCGATGCAGGTGATCCGGCGGCGCATGATCACCTCCTCCAGTGAACGGGTCACCGGAATCGAAGACGACCTGCTCGATCCGGCCGCGGCTCCGACGGACATGCGGGTCGTCGGCGACGGCGCTCTGGTCGCGGCGCTGTCCAAGGCCACCGGGACCGGCATGCGTGACATCGTCGCCACCATCCAGCGCGAGCAGGATGACGCCATCCGCTCGCCGGCGTCCGGCGTGACGCTGGTGCGCGGTGGGCCGGGCACCGGCAAGACCGCGGTCGCGCTGCACCGGGCCGCCTTCCTTCTCTACTCCGACCGGCAGCGTTTCGCCGGCGGTGGCGTTCTGGTGGTCGGTCCGTCGCCGGTCTTCGTCACCTACATCTCCCGGGTGCTGCCGTCGCTCGGCGAGGACGAGGCCGTGCTGGCCTCGCTGGGCACCCTGGTTCCGGGGCTGGAGGGCACCTTCCATGACTCGTCCGACGTGGCCGCCGTCAAGGGCTCGGCCCGGATGGCACGACTGCTGTCGCGAGCAGCCACGGACAATCCGCCGGGCGCCCCGACCGAACTCCGGCTGCTCTACGGCGGTCAGCTGCTGCGGTTGGACACCGGCGCGCTGAACCGCCTCCGGGACACCGTGATGGGGCTGGGCTCGCCTCGCAACGCGGTCCGCCGCAAGGCCTCCGGCCACGTCCTGGACGCGCTCTGGCGCCAGGCCGCGGAGTTGCTTGGTCCGGGCTTCAAAACCGCGCGCGAAGACTTCGCTGAAGACGTGGCCGGGCGCCCGCAATTCGGCGCCTTCATGCGTGGGTGGTGGCCGGTCCTGCGGCCGGTCGAGGTCCTGGCCTGGCTCGCCGACGCCGATCGCCTCAAGGGGTACGCACACGGCCTGCTCGATCGCCGGGAAGCCGAACTCCTGGCGCGCTCGGTGCCGGCGCCGGACGCTCCGGTGTCGGTCGAGGATGTCGCGCTGCTGGACGAGATCGGCGAGTTGCTCGGCCGGCCGCCGCGGCCGCCGCGCCAGGTCGACCCCTACACCGTCGGCGGCGTCCGCGAGGTGACGTCGTTCCAGGACCGGCAGCGCCGGGCGCCGGTGGAACGCCCCGAGGACTACCGGGAATACGCGCACATCGTTGTCGACGAGGCGCAGGACGTCTCGCCGATGCAGTGGCGGATGATCGGACGCCGGGCCGCCTATGCGAGCTGGACCATCGTCGGTGACCCGGCGCAGTCGGCCTGGCAGGGCGACGCCACCGAGACTCGCAAGGCGCGGGACGCGGCGCTGCGTGGTCGCAAGCGCAACGAATACACGCTGACCACCAACTACCGGAACTCGGTGGAGATCTTCGATGTCGCCGCTCGGGTGATCCGGGCCGCCGAGCCGCGGATCGAGCTGCCGACCGCCGTCCGCACGACCGGCATCGAGCCGATCCACCTGACTGTCGACAGCGATCGGATGCCGGACTCGGTCCGCGACGCGACCAGGGCGATCCTGTCCCAGGTGGACGGAACCGTCGGCGTGGTGTCCACTCAGGACACCCGAGACCAGGTCGCCAAGTGGCTCGCCGACCTCGCGATGCCGCGGCTGCAAGTGGTGACCAGCCTGGAAGCCAAGGGTATGGAGTATGACGGAGTGGTGGTCGTGGAACCGGCCGCGATCGTCGCCGAGTCGGCGGCGGGTGCGCGTACCCTCTATGTCGCCCTGTCCCGGGCGACCCAGCGGCTGACCACAGTGGCGACCGACGCGAGCTGGCTGCCACCGGCAGCCGGAATCACTTCTTCCCGAACATCCAGCGAATCGCGGCGATCAGCAGCAACGCGCCGACCACGAGGCCGGTGAGAACGACACCCGGAACGTGCTGCGGGTCTTTGTCGGCGAGGTAGCGCACGCTCCGACCGTAGCGCTACCGCGTCTGGCGCGGAACCGGGGTCTTGTGCGGCGTCGCGCTTTTATGAGGAGTCGGCGTGCTGGAATGGCCGACCTGCGCCGGGACCGGGTCGTCGTGACCAATGTGGAGCGAGATCATGCCGGAGAAGAATAGGTAGATCACCAGCACAACTGCCGCGAGCGCCGACGCGCGCAACGTCACCCAGCGAAACTTTTTGAGCACCTGCCATTTGACTTTCGTTGCTTTTGCCTCGGCCCACGCCAGCTTGTTATGCCGCCATCGGCCGCCAGCACGGAACGCCAAGTAGACACCGGCGATCACCAGAATGAACGTGGCAGCCGTCATCGCCGCACAGTAAACCCACCGACATCAATTTGTGAACCCGCTGGATGGACTCAGCGTTTGCGACGGCCGCCGCCGGAGTCGAACCGGAAGTGGATGAAGAGCCGGCCCCAGTTGTCCGAGTCCTTCTCGACTCGGTGATAGAGCTGCTTGATCTCCTTTTGGTCCAGGAACCGCAGCACTCGCTTCTTCAACTGCCCGGATCCCTTGCCCGGAATGATCTCGACCAGCGTCGCCTTCTTTTCGATCGCTTCGTCGATGATCCCGCGCAATGCGCGATCGATGTCGCCACCGCGATTGAAAATGTCGTGCAGGTCGAGCTTGAGTTTCATGCCGGCAACCCTATTTCACCTGGCCGGCGCCGGCACCGTCCGCACCGCTGCCAGTGGCTGCGGCACCGCTCGCGCCGCCGATCGAGCCCGCCTCCACGTCGGGTCCGGCAGATGCGCCGGGCGTTGTGGATGCGCCGGGCGGGGTGGGTGCGCCGGCCCCTGTGTGTGAGCCAGGCGCTTCGGCCTCGGCCGATGCACCGGCCGCCGCGGGCGCGGCCACCGGCTCGCCGAAGCGGGCCAGCACGATCGCGCCGGCCACCGCGATCAGGAAGCCGATCACCGCGAACACAGCCATGCCGGAGCGCGGGCGGTCGCCGAGCACGATGATGCCGACCAGCGACGGCAGCAACGTCTCGCCGACGATGACGGCCGCGGTCACCGTGGTGACCTTGCCGCGCTGCAGGCCGGTGGCGTAGAAGAGGAACGAGATGATGCCGCCGATGGCCAGCGCGTAGACGGCCGGATCGCGCAGCAGATGCGAGACCGAATAGCTGGTGATCACCCGCGCGGCCAGCGCCACGACACCGAACCCGAGGCCGGCGACGAACCCGAGAGCCACCGGTCCGTGCCGTTTCACCAGCATCCCGGCGACGAAGCCGATCACCGAAACGACGACGGCACCGATCAGCAGGCCCCAGCGGGTGCGATCGGAGACCGGCGCGGCATGTTCGGAACCGGCCGCGACGCCGAGCAGCGCGAGGCCGGCACAGACCGCGCCGATCGCGGCCCACTCCCGGCCGCGCAGCCGCATGCCGAGCAGCGGGATCGACACCACCGCGGTCACCGCGAGATTGCTCGCCTGGATCGCTTGCACCAGGAAGACCGGCAGCGTACGCAGCGCGAGGAACTGGGCTGCAAAGGCGAAGAAGTCCAGCGTGATGCCGGCGATGAAGGGACCCTGCTTGATCAGTCGCGCCAGCAGCCGTGGATCGACGCCACCGGTGTCCCGCTCGCGCCGCGCTGCCATGGCCTGCAGGACCGAAGCGATGCCATAGCCGATCGCCGACACCAGCGCGGCGATCAGCCCGACGATCATGACGTCGAATCTACCGGTTGCGGCCCTGAGGAGTCGGGTTGACTACGGCTTCCCGGGGTATGCGCGATGGGTGTGCGCAGGCGCGTGGCGTCTACAGCCGCCGCCAAGGATCGCCGGACGCGCTCCGCGAAGGCAGCGAAGACGCCGCACAAGGCGCCTAAGCGGCGCCCGCCGAACAACCGCACGTCGCGCGATTTTGGCCGCCACGATTTGGCGGCTGCGGTCTACCGGGCCGCAGCTGATCCTTAGATCAGCCGCATCTGCGTGAACTCCGGCTGCGCCGGCTTGGCCGGAGGCACCTGGCGCGCTTGCCGCGTGCCGCTGGTGCCGATGCCGTAGCGTCGGGCCGCGGCCCGCACCCTCGCCGCGATCTCGCGCTGAGCCACATCCGGCTGGTAGGAGCCCATGTTGCCGCCCGGGCCGCGGGCGAACAGCTCGCGATAGTGCCGGACCAGATGCGGGCGCTCCTGCGCCAGCCATTGCAAATACCACTGCCGGGCGCCGGGACGAAGGTGCAGCGGCAGCGGCACCACGCTGCATGCCCCGGCGCCGGCGATGGCCTTGACCGTGGCATCGATGGACTCGTCGCTGTCGGTGATGCCGGGCAGGATCGGCGCCATCAGCACGCCCACGTCGAACCCGGCATCGGTGAGCGCCCGAACCGCGTCCAGCCGACGCCGCGGTGACGGTGTGCCGGACTCGACCGACCGCCACACGGCCTCGTCCACGAATCCGACCGACATGGACAGTCCGACCGTGGTCACCGATGCCGCCTGCTGCAACAGCTCCAGGTCGCGCAGGATCAGAGTGCCCTTGGTAAGGATCGAGAACGGATTCGCGAAGTCGCGCAGGGCCGCGAGAATGCCCGGCATCAGGCGATAGCGGCCCTCGGCCCGCTGATAGACGTCGACGTTGGTGCCCATGGCGATCGACTCGCCGCGCCAACGCGGTGCCGCCAGCTCCCGGCGCAGCACCTCAGCGGCGTTGACCTTGACCACGATCTGGGTGTCGAAATCACGACCGGCGTCGAAGTCCAGATAAGTGTGGGTGTTTCGGGCGAAGCAATAGGAGCAGGCGTGGCTGCATCCGCGATAGGGATTGATCGTCCAGGAGAACGGCACCCGCGACGCGCCCGGCACCTTGTTGATGATCGACTTTGCATTGACCTCATAGAAGGTCATCCCGGCGAAGCCGGGCGTATCGAACGTGCGGCGCACACCGCCCGCGAGCGCGAGCGGCAAGGGTGGGGCCGCCCGCTCGTCATCGCTTTCCGGGACGCCGCCGTCAGTGACGCCGTCTCCGGCCACAGTGCCGTCTCCGGGCGCACAGTGCCGTCTCGGGCCACAGCGCCGTCTCGGGCCACAGCGCCGTCTCCGGCCACACCGGCGTCGAGGCTGCTCAGGGGCTCTTGGCCGACCCGCTGCTTTTCCCAACGCATCCACCTATTCGAACACACGTGCGAAGCGATGTCCAGCCCGGATGGCGCGGCTTCGCTACCCGGTCATCACCGCGTCGGGCACGTGGGAGCTGGGGCCGAGCCCGCCGAGCCCGATTTCGGGACGATGACCTGCCCGATCAGCTCAGCATCCGGACCAGCCTCGTCTACGGCGTCGCAGACACCGGCTCGAACGGCTCGACGTCACGTGTGACTGCGTCAGCTCTTCCGGCATAGAGGGTCGCTATCGCAGATATCCGGTTGTGGGCCTGGTGAGCCAAGCGCCGACTACCCTGGCGTCGAGGCACTCGCACCGCAAGGAACGCTCGTGACACCGGGAGCGGTGGGCAATCCGATCGTCTCGTTCAACCTGTGGACGTTGATGGGCAAGCGCGCCCGCATCCAGGGAATCGGGTCCGCGCCGCTGATCCCAGAGACGATGAGACGGCTGATCTCCCTCACCGCCGAGGGACGGCCCAAGCCGGTGGTCGACCGCGAGTTTCCGCTTGAGCAGGCCGCCGACGCCCACCGCACTCTCGAGGCTCGGGAGACTTTCGGGAAGGTAATCCTGCGCCCCTAGAGGCCCGGCATAAAGAGATCGATCAGCCCGGGCACCAGCTGCCCAGCATCCCGTCGCGGACCAGCCGCATGGCGGATTCTGGTGCGCGCCGCGGCTGCGAATGTCGGGCAAAGTCGGTCTCTCTATAATCAATTCGGCATTCCGGGGTTTTCGGCCAAAGGGGGTAGGCGCGGTGGCCCGGCGAGAGTCTGCTGTGCGGTTGCACACCGCAAGCGGGTCCAGTGAGGCCAATGACGCGGTTGAGGCCGGGACGGCTGCGGCAACAGAGGCGATGGCGGGCCTGAACGGCCGTCGCCCAGCCATGATCATCGTGTACGCGTCGGTGCGCTACGACCTGCCGGCGCTGCTCGGCGCGATTCGCGACGTGACCGGCGATGTGCCGTTGGTCGGCGAGACGAGCACCGGCCACTTCCGCGGCGCCAAGCTCACCGGGCCGGCAACCGGCGTGGCGGTCTTGGCGATGACGTCGGGGCCATACCGATTCGGGGTCGCATCCGTGGAGAGACTCTCGGCCGGGGCCGAGCACGCCGGAATGCAGCTGGCTGGATCGGCGCGCGCCGCGATCGGCCCCGAGCGCACCCCGTACGCGACCATCTTGCTGTTCGCTGACGGTCTGGCAACCGAGCATCAGGCACTGGTCGGCGGGCTTCATCGTGTGGCCGGTGCTGCCGTGCCGGTGGTGGGCGGCGGCGCGGCCGACGACCGTCGGCTGAACCAGACGTTCGTGTTCCACGATGGTCGCGTCCTCGGTGATGCCGCGGTGGTGGTCTGGATCGGATCGGACCACCCGCTCCGGGTCACCGTCGGACACGGTTGGCACGCGGTAGGGCTGCCGCTTCTGGTGACCAAGACCGACGGGCAGATTGTGTGCGAGATCGCGGGTCGGCCGGCGCGCGAGGTGTTCGACGAACACATCCGGCTCAGTGACCTCGCCGAGCCGAACCGGGTCCGGTCGGGCCGTTACTACTCGAGGCACGCGCTTGGATTGATCGAGCCGGACGGCACCCACCTCATCCGTGGCGTGTTCATCGGCGATGACGAAATGATCCACACCTTCGTGCCGCTGCCGGTCTATTCAGCCGTCCAGGTCATGGCCAGCGACGAGGCCGAGCTTTTGGCAGTCAGCCACGAAGTCGCCGAACGGGCGGTGGCCGGACGGGATGCCTCCGTGCTGCTGGTATTCAGCTGCGTTTCCCGCCTTGACGTGCTTGCGGAGAGGGGCGCCGAGGAGGCGATCCGGCTTCAGGCGGCAGCCGCCGACGTGCCGATATTCGGGCTCTACACATACGGCGAGTTCGCTCGCACGAGCACCGTGGCCGGTTCGCACAACTCGGCGGTCACGGCGGTTGCACTATGAGGCCGCGGTGAGCGGATCCGCGACCGCCGACAATGCACGGCTCATGTCACAACTGGCCGACGCTACCGCGTCCGCTCAGCATGCCTACCGCGACAACGGCCGGCTGATCAGGCTACTGACCGTGCTCGGCGGCCCGTCCGCCCCCGACGAGGTGCTGAGCCGTGCGCTGGCCGTGCTGTCGGAGGCGTTCAACGCCGACGTCGTCTTCGTCGCAAGCGTGGTTGGCCAGCTTTTACGCATCACCGCGGCGAGTGGGCTCGCCGACGACGATCCGTCCGTCGCCGACGGTTGGACCATGGGACCGGCGGCCGTCGCCGCCGTCACCGGTGGGCAGCCGACGGCCTGGCAGAGTCACGGTGACGACGAGGAGATTCCGCCCCCGCTGGTCGAACTTGGCCTGCGCGCCGGCGCATACGTCCCGATGTCCACGCTCGCCGACCATACAGACCAAGTCCTCGTCCTCTATCGCAGCAGCGGCGAGCAATTTAGCAGCACCGACCTGCACTTGCTTACAACCGTCGCCTACCGGCTGCGCATCACCGCCGAGGACCGTGAGCGCGCGGTAGCCAGTGAGCGTCTTGCCCAGTCCGGGCACCTGTTGGCCCCTCACCTGCCTCCTGACGTGCTGATGCGTACGGCCGCTGAACTCATGCAGCGGTTGACGATTTCCGATGATGCGTGGGTCGTGGGCATCTCCGACGCCACGGCCTACCGGCTGGCACATTACGGCTCGGCGGCGGACACCACCGCCACGTTGGCAGACCGGCCGGTCACGGATCTCCAGGCCTGGCCGGCCGCGTTGCGAGGAGAGGCCTGGACGACGACGGCCGGGTCGTGGCCGGGGTGGTCGATGCTGCGTACCGGCATGTGTGTGCCGGTATGTCGCGACGGCGTGCCGGTTGTCCTTCTCTACGCCACCCGCAATACGACCCGGCCATACGGCGCGGGGGTCGTCGAAATCGCCGCCATCTTCGCCAGCTACGTGGGCGCGGCATTGGACAACGCCGGCCTTTACCAGGAGCTGAGTCACCGGGCCACCCGTGATCCGCTCACCGGTCTGGCCAACCGGGAACTGGCCGTGCAGCGACTCGACAGCGAGCTCGCGCACGACTCGCCGCCGTTCACCGGCGTGCTCTTCTGCGACCTCAACGGATTCAAGGCGGTCAATGACCGACTCGGACATGACGCGGGAGACGAACTCCTGCGGCAGGTCGCCGCCCGGCTGCAGAAGGCAGTGCGCCCCGACGACCTCATCGCCCGCTTCGGCGGCGATGAATTCGTCGTCGTGCTCAGCGACATCGGCAGTCTCGAGGATGTCACCGAGGTCGGTCGGCGCCTGATCGCCCCGCTCCAGGCGCCCTTCGAGCTGCACGGGGAGCGGGTGAGCGTGTCGGCCAGCGTCGGCGGCGTGCTCGGTGCGGCAGGCGCGACCACGCCCGGAGCAATGCTGCGTGATGCGGACGCGGCGATGTACGTGGCGAAGTCGCGTGGGCCCGCCGTGGTCGAGGTCTTCGACGAGGCCGCTTCGAACCGGGCGCTGGATCGCCTGGACATCCGCTCGGAGCTGCAGCGTGCCCTCGACCGCGACGAGTTGGAAGTGGTCTACCAGCCGATCGTCGAGCTCGAAACCGGCCGGCCGAGCGCGTTTGAGGCTCTTTTACGGTGGACACATCCTCGACGCGGTGCGATCCCACCCGACGTGTTCATCCCATTGGCCGAGGAGACCGGTGAGATCGTCGCCATCGGCAACTGGGTCATGGCACACGCCTGCCGCCAAATGGCCGCATGGCAGAAGCTGCCGGGATGGGCGGAGCTTCGTCTCAACGTCAACCTATCCGCGGCTCAGCTCTGGCACGCCGGGGCCGCACGTCAGATCATCGCGCCAATGCATCGGGCGGGGATCGATCCCGCCGACGTGTGGCTTGAGGTCAGCGAGAAGAGCCATGCCGGCGAGGACGTCACCGCCGTCACCGAGGATTTGCGCTCTCTCGGTGTCCATTTCGCTCTGGACGACTTCGGGACCTCGTATTCGAACCTGTCATACCTCAAGCAGTTTCCGGCCGAATGCCTGAAGATCGACAGTTCCTTCATCGGCGGCGTGACCGCAGACGGCACCGACCGGAGCATCGTCCTCGCGATCCTGGCCATGGCAGAATCACTGCACCTTACGGTTGTCGCCGAGGGCATCGAAGAGCCCGCGCAACGGGAGACCCTGATCGCTTTGGGCTGCCATCTCGGCCAGGGCTACCTGTTCGCCCGAGAGATGTCCGCCCAGGACGCCACTCGCCTGCTACGCGAGAAGACCTGACCGGTCAGCTACGGGACATCCTGCAATACCCGCCATCCGCGGCCGGTGCTACTCCGCCGAGCGGGGCCGGCTGCTGGTCTGCTCGAAGCAGTAGTACAGCGCGATGACCAGATGCAATGCCAGGCAGGCGATCGGGCTGACCAGCGCCACAGCGATTGTCAGCAGATAGAGGACCAGGCCGACGGTCGAAAACCGCAGAACCGAGGCGCGCACCCCCGCCGGATCGACGCCATCCTCAAGCAATGACGGACGGTGCGCCACATACCGATACAGCGATGAAAAGAACAGGGACATCGCAAGCATGACGACTGAATACACCACCGCCGCGGCCCGGCCGTCGGCCCCCGAGGTCAGGTATTCCGACAGAAGCGCCGTGGTGAACGGGATCGCCGCAACGCACATCAACAGCAACAGGTTGAGGAACAACACCACACGGTCGACCCGGCCGATCAGGTTGAACATCGCATGATGGTTGACCCAGATGATGCCGATCACCAGGAAACTTGTAACGTACGCGAACAAGGCCGGCCACTCTTGGCCGAGCGCATGCACCAGCGAGCCATTGAGCGTCGCGCGCGCCGGCACTCGCAGGTCCAGTACCAACAGCGTGATAGCGATTGCGAGCACGCCATCGCTGAATGCCTCGGTGCGATTGGTCTCGCCCACGCTAGGCAGTATCGCCCAGAACCAGCCAGCACTGCATCGAGCTGGCCTCTCATCGGTCCGGCGCGTCGCTTTGTCTTCGGCGCTGACAAGGGATGATGAGTCATGGAGTGCCGATTGCCGACGGCGGAGTTCTCAATGGTGGCCTCATCTTCATGACAACGGTTGGCTAGCGCGATGGCGCAAAGGGACAGCGGCGAGCCCGACGGCGACGCGCGTCGAACGGAACCGCCAGCGTTGCCGCCGATGATCGAGCGGGTGCCACCCACGCTGGTGTTTCGCTGGGCCGCGGCCGGCGCTTTGGGCGTGCTGCTGGTGGTTTTGGTGGCCTACGGCGCCTACGTGATACGTGGCCTGCTGGTGCTGGTCCTGGTTGCGCTGTTCGTCGCGGTCAGTCTGGAGCCGGTCGTGCGGTGGCTGGTCAAGAGGGGCCTTCGGCGCCCATTCGCGGTGCTCGTCATCGTCGTGGTCCTCGTAGCGCTTACCGCGGTGTTCATCTGGTCGATCGTGCCGCCGCTGGTCGGGCAGGGTGGCAGGTTCATTGACGACTTGCCGTCCTACCTTCGCAGACTCTCGACACAGTCGAAGGCGGTCCGTGAGGTGACTGACCGCTACCACCTGACCGCACGACTGGCCTCTTTACTCGCCGACCTTCCGGGCCGCCTCGCCGGCGGCGCGATCGGTCAGCTCCGCCGCTTCCTAAGCGTTCTCGCCTCCACGCTTACCGTCCTGGTGCTGTCGATCTACTTCATGGCGGCATTGCCGCGGATCCAGCGCGGCGTGATCATGCTGTTTCCGCACAAGCGCCGGACCAGGGCCACCGAGATCGTCGACGTGGTCGTGGCCAAGGTCGGCGGGTACATGATCGGAAACATCATCATCTCGCTGGTCGCCGGCGTGTCGACGTTCATATGCCTGGAGATCGTCCGCGTGCCATTCGCGGTTCCGTTGGCCGTGACCGTCGCGCTGACAGATCTCATCCCGATGATCGGCGCCACGCTTGGCGCCGTCATCTGCGTGGTTGCCGCGGTGTTCACCGTGGGAATCTGGCCACGATCGGTGATCGTGCTGCTGTTTTTCATCGGCTACCAGCAACTGGAGAACTATCTGATAGCCCCACGGGTGATCCGCAATACCGTGGACCTCTCTGCCGTGGTGGTGCTGCTCGCCGCGCTGGCCGGCGGCGCCGTGCTGGGGCTCATCGGCGCGATCATGGCGATACCCGTCACCGCCGCGGTGAAGGTCGCGATGTCGCCCGCGATAGCGGCAAAGCGCGGGCCGCCATCGCAGGACGACGAGGCGCCGGACTGACCGGCCTTGATCACTGAGGCAGGCGCCTGGACGCCAGGGCGTGTGCGACCCAAGCGTCCAGGTGCGGCCTCTCCGCGTTACATCGCTACCGTCGCACCGACCTCGACCTGCCCGCCGGCCTTGAGCCCTGGGCAGCCCTGGGCCAGCGCGACTGCCTCATCGAGGCTCGCGGCGTTGATCACGACATAGCCGGACAACACATTGGCTCCGGCGGAGCCGTCACCGACCATCTGCGCGCGACCGACACGATGCCCGAAATCCGCTACTGCGTCGCCGAGTTGGGCGAACCAGGCGGCCCAGGCTGCCTCGACCGTGTCATCGGCGGCTTCGTCCGGTCGATTGCGGAACGCAAAAACATACTCTGACATTGACTTGCTCCCTCCGTAGGGACGTCGCCGTTGGCGCGTCTACTGGTCCGACGAACGAACCGGCAGGTCAATCGACATCCGGGGGCGGCAAAGTTGAGATTTTTACCGGGATGCGGCGGTGCGGCCGAGTTGGCGCGGTCGAACCGGCCGTGGCTCGGGTGCATCGTCAGCTCTTCTGGGGATGGACCGTCTCGTGGTTGTGGCACATCGTGACGAATTTGACGATCCTCGCGGCTCGCGTTTCCGGCTTCTTGGCCTCGCCGATCCGATACAGGATCGCGAACCGATTGGCGCTGCTCAGCTTCTCGAAGAAGGCGCTGGCCTCGGGATCGGCGTCGAGCGCGGCGCGCAGGTCGTCCGGCACCGCCGCCGACTTCGGGCCCTCATAGGCGGCATCCCAGCGGCCGTCGGCCCGAGCCGCCTCGACTTCGCGCAGGCCGGCCGGGCGCATCTGGCCGGTACCTATCAGCGCTTCGGCCTTACCTCGGTTGCGCTTCGACCAGCGGCTGCGGCCCTTACGTGGACTGAACCGCTGCAGCCAGAACTCATCGTCGAGCGGCTTCTTGTGACCATCAATCCAGCCGAAGCACAGGGCGATGTCGAGTGCCTGGTCGTAACTGACGGTGGTGCCGGCGCCCGCACCCTTGGCAATCTTCAGCCACAGCCCGGAGGCGGACTCGTGGTTCGTCTCGAACCACGCGGTCGCCGTGGCCACCGTCGGGAATGCGATCGTCGGTTCGTCAGCCACGCGCTCCCCCAAATCCGATCAGTGCCGCCAACCCCAGGGCGCTGCGCGGCGCGTAGGGTGCCCGCCACAGACCACCATGCGCGGCCGCGTATGCCTCGTCCTCCCACGGATGCTCGGCGGCCGCCCGCGGGTTGCGCAGGTCGTGCACGAGCAGGGCGGCCATCAGAGTGTTGCTGGTCGCGGGCTCGAAGACCTCAACCCCGAACAGGTGGGCACCGGCATAGGCCGCCGCCAGCGCCCGGTTTTTCAGCACCGAGCGGGTCCGCGTCGGCGGCGCCACGTGGAAGCTGACCTGCGCACCGGCGGCGCGGGCATCGGTCGCCCGCCACCGCTGCAGACGCTTGGCCAGGGCGTAGTTCGGTCCCTGCTGCGGCACGATGCTGTCGCAGATGCCCGGGTCCGATCCCGGCGCATAGTTGCGGCGTAGCAGCCGGCCGGCCGAGACCATCCGCAGCGGCTGCCGGACCCGCGCGATGCCGCCGCGCTCGCGGTAGGCCCGGTCCGAGTGGGCCACCGCGTCACCCGGCACCGCGAACGCGTCGGTCGGCGTCGCCAGGAAGGCCAGGCCGGTGTCCGGGCGGGTCCGCCGCAGCCCGACCGCCAGCGCGTCCACCGCCACCGAGACGCGCACGTTGGTGGCGCCGTCGGCGTAGACGTAATTGCCCAGCACCAGCCGGCCGTCGAGACTCTCGATCCAGCGCAGCACCGACGGGAGGTCGTGCAGCACGTCGGCACCGGCCCGGTCGGCCAGCGCTCCGGAGTCGCCGGTCACCGGGATGTGCAGCCGGCCCGCGTACCTCGAATTGGTTTCCAGCAGGCGGGTCCAGATGGCGGGCCGTGGCAGGTCGACCGCGACCACGTCGGCGCCCCATCGCAGGAGTGAATGCACCGGACCCATCTCAGCGCCCGCGCCGACCGCGACCATCCGCACGTCCGAAAGGTCGAGCCAGCCCGGGTTGGCAACCACTGCGCGAACCGCCTCCGCGCAGGTCGGCTCGATCACGCCGCGTTCGGTCCAGGCATCGAGCTGCCACAGCAGCGCATCGCCGGACAACCGCTCGCCGCGGTATGGCAACGAGAAGTCCCGATCGACGGTGCCGTGACCGGCGACCACTTCGGTGCGGAGCTCGGGTCCCTTGGCCCGCAGGGCCGCGTCGAGGTCGGTCTCGGCACCGTCCCGGGCCACGAAGCGCATCCGCTCATACAGCGAAGCGAGCCCGTCGGCGGCGATCGCTCTCTCGGCGTCCCCGGACGTCATCCCGGCTTCAACCAGCCTGCGGAAGTGGGCCACGTAGCCCCGCCGCCAGTTGGTCTCGGCGACCGCCGCCCGGGCGCCGATCGGGTCGGAGCCCGCAAGCGCATCGGCGACCACCGCACGCCCCAGGGCGGAGGTGCTGCGCAGCACCTCGCCGCCGTCCCGTGCCGGCGCGCTCGCCGGAAAGACCACACCCGCAGATGGCATGCACGGACACTAGAGCAAACCGGCCCCGCTCCGCGCGGCCAAACCCCCCAAATGCCGGCCGGATGCGCGAACCGGCCCCCTACCGCACCGGGCGCCCGGCCCAGAGCGGCGCATTGACGTAGTGGTTGTCGAATTCATCCCGCGGCGTAGCGATGGCGGCCGTCGTCGCCTCGCCGGCCCGGAATCGTCGAGGACGAAGAACAGCTCGCAAGAGCACTCGTGATAGTGCGGCGGCGCGCCGGCCCACACCGCGCACGAGCAGTCCTCCACGCATACAGGTCTCCTTCGATGGAAACGAGACGTCCCGTCTCGCGTGTCGAGACTCTGCCACAAGGGCCGCGGGCCAGTCAAGACGAGACGTTGCGTATCGCGGTCGGCTACACTCGCCGCGTGACACCCGCCGATCCGTCCCGTCGCAATGAACGCACCCGGCAAGCGATCATGGACGCCGCGACCTCACTCTGCATCGAGCTAGGGTTCGCGGCGACCACGATCGAGGCGATCGCCTCCCGCGCCGGTGCCGGCAAGCAGACGATCTACCGGTGGTGGCCGTCCAAAGCGGCGATCCTGATCGAGGGTGTCGAAATCCAGCGCGATGCCGGGGCCGGTTTCCCAGACACCGGCGACATCCGCGCCGATCTTCGCACCCAGACCGGCAACGTGCTGCGACTCTTCGCCAGCGACTTCGGGGGGATCTGGCGCGGGCTGATCGCGGCCGCTCAGACCGACAAGGCGGCCGCGGATGGCGTACGCCGAATCCTGCGGGTCTCGATCGACGAGTGCATCGGCCGGCTCGAGAAGGGTGTCAAAGACGGCCAGTTGCGACCGGGCCTTGACCTAGAACTGGTCGTGGAGCTGATCTACGGTCCGATTTATCACACCTGGCTGTTGCGCACCCGTGCGATCGACGAGTCCTACATGGACCAGGTGCTGGACGCCCTCGCTCCCGCGTTGTTTGTCACCTGACGCTCCCGCGACCGCACGTCAGATCAGGCAGAACTCGTTGCCTTCCGGATCCTGCATGGTGATGCCGAAATGGTCGAGGCCCGGGTTGTCGTGCACCAGCACCACGCTGGCATCCATTGCCTGCAGGCGCTCGCACTCCAGCTCGACCAGCTTCTTCCGCTCCGCGAACGGTGTCGGCCGGCCCCCGCTGACGGTGATGTCCAGGTGCAGCCGGTTCTTCACGATCTTCGACTCGGGCACCTGCTGGAACCAGAACCGTGGTCCGGCGCCGTCACCGTCGACGATGCGGTCGTTGCCGATGTCCTCGCCGATCTCCTCCTCCGGCAACCCCCGCTGGCGCCAATAGTCGGCCCAGGTGGCGCTGCCATCCGGCGGCGTCTCGATCTCGTAGTCGAGCGCACTGGCCCAGAACGTGGCCAGGCGGTCGGGGTCGGCACAGTCGATGACGATTTGAATTTTCCTGCCCATGCCGTCGACCCTCGCACGGCCCACCGACAATTCCACGGGCGCCTGGGTTCGCTTGAGACGGCGGTCAAGCGGCTCTCCCCGGCGGCGAGGTTGAGGGTCTGTTTCACCGGCCGCCATCGACCCTCATCGATGGCTCGCCGGAGAAACAGACCCTCTGGGAAGGGGGTGGAGAGCGCTCACCGACGAGATTTGCGTGTTGATCGATGGCTGTCAAGGTTTCCCGAAGATTGCTTATGCCTAACTACGAGTCTCGAAAGAAGTATCGAAGTAAATTCATGTTCCGGAACCGCAATGGCCAGAGTATTTGTTGCGCCAGACACCAATCGATGGGTTCACGGCCGCCGGCAGATTGGCACACCGCGCTAGGCTGTCCGCAGACGCGTGGCTGACCGATCGCCACCGCTGTCCATCGCCGGCGTTCCGGCACTCTCCCCCGCCATCCGGCAATCGCCCGGGCCCACAACGCACTCTCGCGCCGTCCGGCAATCACTCGGCCGCTGCCGACCGTCCTCCCGCCATCGAAAGCCCAGGTGGACCATGCCCAATTCGACTGACAACTTGATCATTATCACCGGCGGCCCCGGGTCCGGAAAGTCGTCGCTGGTCGACGCGCTCGCCACCGCCGGCTTCGACACCGCGCCGGAGGGCGGTCGGGCGCTGATCCGGCAGCAGGTGCGCATCGGCGGCACCGCACACCTCGATCCGGATCGGTTCGCCGAGCTCGGCCTGTCCTGGGATCTGCGGTCCTACGACTGGGCGCTGTCCCGGACCGGGCGGGTCTTCTTCGACCACGCGATTCCGGGCGTGCCGGCGTTCTACACGATGGCCGGACGACCGGTGCCGGCGCATGTGGACACCGCGGTGCGGCTGTGTGCGTACCGCCGAATGGTCTTT
Organism: uncultured Actinomycetota bacterium; assembly: GCA_963836775.1. Lineage (GTDB taxonomy): Bacteria > Actinomycetota > Actinomycetes > Mycobacteriales > Micromonosporaceae > DASQPR01. The sequence continues at coordinate 498,281 of CAWIKR010000002.1, forward strand.
GTCGCGCCGCCCTGGCGCGCGATCTATCGCAACGACGACGAGCGCCGGCAGACCTGGCCGGAAGCGCTCGCCGTGCATCGAGCGGTACGCGAAATGTACCCGCGCTACGGCTACCGGCTGGTCGAGTTGCCGCGATCCTCGGTCCCGGAGCGAGTCGAATTCGTGCTCCGCCAACTGGCGTAGCCTGGCTGAGTGATCGATTTTGTGAGCGATGCTCCGGTTTCCGGTGATCTCAACGTCCGCTGGATCCACGGCTCACGAAACCGGCGCACCAACACCGATCCACCGATGCAGGTGCACGCCTACGATCCGCACACCTACATCCTCCGCCAGAACAAGGCGGTCCACTACGAGGCGCCATTCCTCTACCTGCTGTTCGGCAACCAGCGCGCCCTGCTCTGGGACACCGGCGCGACCGCCGAGCCAGACCTGTTCCCGCTGCGGGCCACCATCGACGGCATGGTCGACGAGTGGCTCACGTTCCATCCGCAGGACAACTACGAGCTGATCGTCGCGCACTCACACGGACACGGCGATCACGTCGCGGCGGATGCGCAATTCGCCGACCGGCCGCACACGGTCCTGGTAGAGGCGGACCTGGACCGGATCAAATCGTTCTACGGGTTCACCGAGTGGCCCTACCAGGTGGTCCAGCTGGACCTCGGCGGCCGGGTGCTGGACATCACCGGGATCCCGGGCCACGACACCCGATCCCTGGCGGTCTTCGATCCGTGGTCCGGCTTCCTGCTCACCGGCGACACCGTCTACCCCGGCCGGCTCTATGCCCGCGAGCCGGGGCCGTTCGCGATGAGCATGGAGCACTTGGCGGAGTTCGCCGACGCGCGGCCGGTCACCCACGTAATGGGCTGCCACATCGAGCAGTCCCGCACGCCCCGCCGCGACTACCCGATCGGCTGCACCTACCAGCCCAAGGAAGCGCCGTTGCAGATGACGATGGAGCAGCTGCACGCGGTCCGCGACGCCACCCGCACCGTGCGCGACCGGCCTGGCATCCACGTCTTCGACGACTTCACCATCTACAACGGATCGGGGAGCGCCGGCATGGCCGCTCGGCTGCTGCTGGCGCGGGCCCGAAACGCGGTCAGCCCGCCGTAAGCACTCCGCTCCCCGCCCCGGGCCGCCGGCCCGGGGCCGCCGTGGATCTTGAACTCCTATCGTCCTATTTCAGCAACAACCGTTCAAGATCCAGGCGGTGCGGAGCAGCGCGACGCGGCGGCGTCGCCGCGCGGCGGCGGCAGCAGCAGCAGCGCCGTGCGGGCGCGGGACGCAACGCTACGCGGGCGTCAGTTCTTGATGGTGCTGTGGCTGAAGGTCGGATTGCCCTTGCCCAGGTAGAAGATGCCCGGGTAGTTCTGGAACTTGCCGCTGCGGTTGTGTGAGAGCGTCGAATTCCGCACGGTCAGGGTGCCGCTGCGGTCATTGCTGACGTAGAAGATGGCGCCGCCGCCCTCGTTGGCGTTGTTGTCCTGCATCACGCAACCATCAACGACCAGGTCATAGGTGTTGCCGTCGTTGTAGATCGCGGCGCCGCTGCCGCCACCGGCGCTGCCCGGCTTTGCCGGATTGGCGCCGCTCCCGATCGCCTTGTTCCCCGTGAACATGCTGTTCAGCACCGTCCACGAGACACCGATGCTCGACAATCCCGAGCCGTTCGAGCAGACGCCGCCGGTGAACGTCGAGTTCACCACGTAGAGCGGCAGGTTGTGATACTGGCTCAGCGCCCGGATCGCAGCGCCGCCAAGGTCTGGCCCGGTGCTGTCGCAGCGGTTGTTCACAAACCGCGCGTGCACGACTTTGAGCCGCCCACCGCGGTCGAAGATGGCACCGCCGCCGCCACCCTCGTAGGTCTCGCCGGTCGAGTTGCCGTCGGCGAACGTGATGTTCTGGACGGTCATCGCCGGGGTGGCCTGATCCTGACAGTGCGACGTGGTCCAGCCCTGCTTCGGATCGCAGGTGTCCAGGTAGAGGATCCGGCGCTTGCCGGCACCGCTCAACGTGACCAGCCCGCCGCCGTCGAGCACCAGCTTGGCGTGCTTGTTGACGACCTTGGCGGTGGCGGTCATGGTGATCGTGATCGGACTTGGACCGCAATCGAAGGTGATGACCCCGCCGGCCTTCACCGCCGCGACGACGGCGCTGCTGGTGCAGCCGGCCGGTGAACCGTGCCCGATCACGTGGTCCGGGTGGCTGATGTCGACGGCGCGGGCGGCGGCCGGGACGGTGGCGTGACCGTTCGGATTTCCGGCTTTCAGGGTGCCGCCGGGGTGCGCGGCCGCCGTCGGGCTCGGGCTCTGGTGCGCGGTCTGCAGTCCGCTGGGCGATCCGGATGGTGTCGCCGGCTGGCCGCTCGCCGCGGCCGAGTGCGAGCCCGCGTCGTCAGCTTTGGGCGTACGCGACGAGCCACCGCACGCCGCGGCACCAGTGGCCGTGATGGCGAGGATGACCGCTGCCGCTAGCGATTTCCGGAACCGGCGCTGACCGAACACCGAGGCAGCCTATGCCTGCCGGTCGGCGACCGCACGACGGATATACATCCACCGCTGCCAGGGGCGTACGCCGGGAAAGTGACCGTTGCGCTCGAAGGCGTTCCACATCGGACGGTTTTCGGTGTCGGTCTCGGACACGCAGTGCTTCCAGCCCTTTGCCCGCATGGCCTGGTTGACCAGCCGGAGCAGCTGATCGACATAACCGTTGCCGCGCTGGTCGTGCACGACACCGATGTGATTGATGGTGCCGCTGTCCGGCTCGTCCAGGGCGCCGACGGCGACATATCCGACGTCGAGACCGTCGCGATCCGTGATGACGAACCAGGTGTCCGCCTCCTCGGCATCCAGAAAACCATCGAAGAAGTGATCGGTGGCGGCCTGATCGCCAATCGATGCGGCGATGTCGGCGTCCATCCGATCCTGCGTGCCCGGTTGGCATCGGACCGCGACCGCACGAACCCGTTCGACACCGACCTGGGCGGCGCTGGCGAAGCTCACGCCCTCCGGATCCGGCAGGTGCTGACCCTCATCGGTGAAGACGAAGCCCTGCTTGGCCTGCCACAGCTCGAGTCCGGCTGCTCGCAGCACTGCCTGCCGCTCCGGCACGTTCGCGTGCACCTCGTTGTGGCAGCCGCAGTGCACGTCGGCGTCCGGACGGGCATCCGCGAGAGCCTGACCGGCGATCGCGACGCCAGCCTCGGAGAAGCCGTCATTCCATCGGACGTTGAGCAATTGACCGGTGCCGTCACCGAACCACGATTGCGGCATCAACTCGCCGGTGGCTCGGATTTCGCCATCAGTTTCGACGGCGTACTTGAGGACGCCGGGTGCATCCGGATCGGCGGGCTGGGTGACGACGGAGTACAACGGAGCAGCTCCCGGGGCTCGAATCAGACCCGGGGACGGTAGCAAAGCCCTCTGGCACTTGACAGCCCAGCCTTTGGTTCCGCTAGAGTAACCGTTACCCATGAGGAACCAATCAACCGCACTGGCGGACGCCGTGTTCGATGCGCTCGGCGATCCGATGCGGCGCCGCATCGTCGAGACCCTGCGCGACGGGCCGCTGCCGGTCGGCACCCTGGCCGAGCGGCTTCCGGTCGGGCGGCCGGCGGTCAGCAAGCACCTGCGAGTGCTCGAGGGTGCCGGGATCGTGTCGCACCGCAGCCACGGCACCCGCAACCTCTACGCTCTCGCGCCCGATGGCCTGGCGCCGCTGCAGCAATGGCTGGTCGCTCTCTGGGATGAGCGGCTGGCCTCCTTCGCGGCCTTTGTCGAGTCGAAAGGAACACCGGCATGACCGCCATCGCACCGGTGCGCCGCCAGGTCGTGGTTCCGGCCCGTCCGGAGGCGGCGTTCGCGATCTGGACCGCCGAGATCGGCAAGTGGTGGCCGCTGGACCGGGGTCACTCGGTCTACGGCGCCGGCGGCACGGTCGCCTTCGTTCACGGGCAACTCGTCGAGGAGTCCGCCGAGGGCCGGACGGTCTGGGGCACGGTGCTGGACTGGAATCCGCCGGACTTCTTCCGGATGACCTGGCACCCGGGCCGCGGCCCGGACGTGGTCACCGAGGTGAGTGTCCGGTTCGCTGCCGTCGGCGACGGCGCACAGACCCTGGTCACGCTCGAGCACTCCGGCTGGGAGCGGCTGCCGGATCCGCTCGGCGCCCGGTCCGAATACGCCAACGGCTGGATCGGTGTGGTCGACGACTACGTCGGGTTCAGCGACGCGGTGGCGCCGCCGGACTCGGCCGGGGAGGTATGGCTGGTGCTCCGGCACTCCCCCGGCATCAACGCTCCCGCTGACGGCAACGTCTTTGCTCACCCCGATTTCATGCAGCATGCGAAGTTCGCACAGCGGCTGACCGACAGCGGCGTGGTAGTCGGAGCCGGTCCGCTGCCTGGGCGCACCGGACACGGCATGACGATCCTGCGGGTGCCGGCCGCCCAGGCCGCTGACTACGTGCGCCGCGCTCAACAAGAGGATCAGAGCGTCGTACGCGGCCTGTTGCAGGTGGATGCCCGCCCATGGGCGGTCCGGATGGTCAGTTGACCATCGCAAATTGAGTTACGGACCACCCCCACGGGTGCGGCGGCTCGGCCGGGTGTGATCGAGCGACACGGTCAGCGGCTCACTGCGGTTTCCCGATCGACGCGGGACAGCTTCTCCGGATTGCGTACTGCATAAAGCCCGGTGATCAGACCGCCGTCGATCCGCATCGCGAAGACGGTATCGATCTGTCCATCGAGTCGGAGGATCAGCGCCGGGTGACCGTTGACCTGGGCCGGCTCGAGCGAGATCGGCCCGGGGATCCGGACCCGGCCACCGGCCAGCAAGCGGGCCACCTTGTCGGCACCGACCACCGGATTCGGCACCGCCTGGACGATCCCGCCGCCATCGCCGAGGAAGACCACGTCCGGGGCCAGGAGATCGACCAGGTTTTGCAGGTCGCCGGTCTCGATGGCGCGCTGAAACGCCTCGATCGCGGAGCGGGTCTCGGCGGCTGAGACGACTTCGCGCGGTCGGCGTGCGGCTACGTGCGCCCGGGCCCGGTGAGCGATCTGCCGGACCGCGGCCGCGTTCTTGCCCACCGCTCCGGCGATCTCGTCGTAGTCCAGATCGAACACGTCACGCAGCACGAACACGGCCCGCTCGGTTGGCGTGAGTGTCTCCAGAACCAGCAGCATCGCCATCGAGACGCTCTCCGCCAGTTCCACGTCCTCGGCCACATCGGGCGCGGTCAGCAACGGTTCCGGCAGCCACGGGCCGACATATGACTCCTTGCGGCGGCGGAGCGTACGCAGCCGGGTCAGCGCCTGGCGAGTGGTGATCCGGACCAGGTAGGCGCGCTGATCCTGCACCGTGCCGAGGTCCACGCCCACCCACCGCAGCCAGGTCTCCTGCAGCACGTCTTCGGCGTCAGCGGCCGAACCGAGCATTTCGTAGGCCACGGTGAAGAGAAGGTTCCGGTGGCTCATGAAGGCCGCGGTGCCGGCGTCCATGCGGCCGTCACCCGCGCCCGGCTCCGGCGTGCCGGTGGTGGTCTCGCCACGCTCGCTCATCGCTGGCTCCTGCCCGTGCATTTTCGACCGTGCCATACCCACCAGACGCCGGTCGCCCGCCCCCTGTGACAGCCGCGTCCGGTGGCGCCCGTCACACCGCCGGCCCACTATGGTCGAGGCGTGCGGACCCGGAAGTATCACTTCATGATCACGGCCGAGCGGGTGAACAACCGGATCACCCGGGCCCTGCTTCGCCAGGGCTGGGCACCGCGGTGGTTCTCTCTCCTGGAAACCACCGGGCGCCGCACCGGACAGCCGCGGCACACGCCGGTCAGCGCCGGGATGCGGCCGGGTGAGACCACGTTCTGGCTGATCGCCGCGCACGGCGATCAAGCCGATTACGTCCGCAACATTCGTCACGATCCACGCGTACGCATCAAGTTCCGCGGCCTCTGGATGCCGGGCGTGGCGACGGTCCTGACGGACGACGACACCCGGGAGCGATCCGGCCGCCTGCCCTACCGGTGGGATGCGGTGCTGGGCCGGGCGATGGCGTCGCGACCACTGACGATCCGGATCGACCTGACCGGCACCGCGACTCCAGACGGGTAATCCCCGCGGGTAACCGAGCCGTGCTCGGATAGGGCATCATTCCGGCCGTGGATGACACCCTGACCGGCGCGCCGCCGGCACTGGAACCGATCGTCGCCGCCGGCACTGCGGCCGACGGCCTGGCTCCGGCTGGACCCCGGGTGCCCGGCCGCTGGCGCCGATCGCTCCGCTCGCCGTGGCTGGTGGTGATCGGGCTGACCCTGGCAGCCGGTGTCGGCTACGGGTGGAACCTCGTCCACTTCGGCGTCAACTACTACTACGCGGCGGCCGCCAACACTATGGCGCACAGCTGGACGGAATTCTGGTTCGGTGGCTACGACCCGACCGGAACTGTCACCGTCGACAAGCTGCCCGGCGGGCTGTGGCTGCAGGCATTGTCGATCCGGCTGTTCGGGCTCTCGACTCTGTCGCTGGTGGCGCCGGTGGTGATCGCCGGCGCGCTGTGCGTACCGGCGGTGTTCGTCGCGGCCCGGCGCCTGGCCGGTGATCGGGTCGCCGTGGCGGCGGCCGCGATCCTTGCGGTCACCCCGGCCACCGGAGTCATGAGCCGGGGCAACACCCAGGACGTCTTCTGCGTCCTGTTGCTGATCCTGGCCACCGGAGCGGCGACGAGCGCCATCCGGGCCGGCACCTGGCGGCCGCTGATCCTGGCCGCGGTCTATGTCGGGCTGGCGTTCCAGTTCAAGATGTTGGAGGCCTGGGCGGTGCTGCCCGGTCTCGGCCTGGCCTACCTGCTCGCGGCGCCGGGCTCAGTGGGCCGGCGGCTCGGCCGGCTGACGGCCGGCTTGGCGGTCGTTTTCGTGGTCTCACTGTCCTGGATGACCGCGATCAGCCTGAGCCCGGCGGCGGATCGCCCGTACGTCGACGGCAGCACCGGCAACTCGGTCTTCGAGCAGGTCTTCGTCTACAACGGGGTGGAGCGGTTCACCCACGATCCAGCCTATGGTCTCGGTTCGCATCTGCCGTACCACCCGACCGCCTCACAGGTGGCGCTCTACTACGACCTGTTCGACAACCCGGCGAGCAGTTCCGGATCCGATCCGGGCTGGACCCGATTGCTTCTGCACGGCATCGGCCGGGACGCCGGCTGGCTGCTGCCGACGGCGCTGGTGATACTGGGTGCCGGGATCTGGCTGCGGCGCCGGCAACCGCGAACCGACCTGATCCGCGCCGGGCTCATCGCCTGGGGCAGCTGGCTGATCATCTACACAGTGGCACTCAGCGCCGGCCGGGTCATGCTCAGCTACTACACCGGCATGCTGGTCGCCCCGATCGCGGTGATCACCGCGGTTGGGCTGCGGATGCTGTGGCGCCGGCTCACGCGCCGCGACATCCAGCCCGGTCGCCGCGCCGCCCTGATCGGCGCGGTCGCCGCCATTGCCGGGTTCGAGTGCCTGGTCGCCTATGACGCGCCCGGCTGGTTGCCGGCCATCGCGGCGCTCGGCGGGCTGACGGCGGTGATCACCTTGACCGCCGCGGCGAAGCCGCGACCGGACGGCTGGACGCCGCACCGCTGGCATCGGATCCCCGTGGTCATCGCGACGCTCGGGCTGCTCGCCGGTCCGGCGGCTTCCACCGCTCACTTCGTCGCGGCCGGCGGCGGCGAGTGGGACAGCCCGCAGGCCACCCGCGGCACCTATGCTCAGCAACTGCACCAGATGGTCGACACCAAGGGCCTGACCGGGCTCAGCATCTCGTCGGTCTACGGCTCGGTCTATATGCCGGAAACGAACCAGAGCACCTGGCACTCGTTCGTAGTCGGCCGGGCGTTCTTCGACGCGGTGCCGCGCGGCCGGTCGGTGCTGGTCTTCACCGGTGCGGAGGCCTCGGCCTGGTTGCTGACCGGGGCGCCGAACATCCGGGTGGTCGGCGGCTACACCGGGTATGCGCCGGCGCCGTCGCTGGCGACCGTTCGCGCCTGGGTCACCAGCGGCTCGGTGCAATGGGCGATCGTCCCGGCGAGCGGCGAGATCCGGGCCAACGATCCACGAGTGCTGCTGATCAAGAACCTGTGCTCGCCGCAGTTCCAGTACGGCTCGCTGACCGGACTGGCGCCGATCATCTACCGGTGTGACCGGCTGCGGACCTGACGCGTCAGCGCCGGCGCAGCCGGGATGTCACCAGCGCCGTCATGTCCCGCACCTCGGGCGTACGCAGCCGGTGCGCCACCACCAGATAGACGCCGACGATCAAGCCGCCGACGACCACCGCTTCGACCAGGCTCGGCACCTTGGCCAGCCCCGACTTCGGCACCCAGACCAGCAGCACGGCACCGGCCACGAACGCCGACACCAGGCCCGCGGTCACCAGCCGCCGGGCGGTCGCCCAGACCGGCGACATGGACAGCGTGCCCAGCCGCTTGCGCAGCAGGCGGGAGTAGATCACGGTGCCGACGCCGTAGGACAGGGCGTTGCCGATCATCAGGCCGGCCGCCACCCAGGCCTTCGGCAGCGTGGCGTAGAGCGCCAGGTCGACGCCGATCCGGATGGCCGCGACCGGGATGTTCGCCAGCGCCGGAGTCTTCGTGTCGCCCATGGCGTAGAAGGCGATGACCTGGAGTTGGTTGAAGGCGAACGGGATCAGGGTGGCCGCGCCGACCACGATGATCCAGCCGGTCTCCACCGAGTCGTCGTGGCTGAAGTCGCCGAACTGGAACAGCGTCACCCCGATCTGCCGGCCCAGCAGCGCGAACAGCACGGTGGCCGGGATCAGCACCACGAGCGACATGCGTACGCCCATGGTCACCAGTCGCGCGTGCTCGTCCGGCTGGCGCGCATGCCAGGCGGCCGCCATCCGCGGCGTCAGCGCCGTGGTGATCGAGACCGCCACCACGCCGTAGACCATCATCACCATCAGATAAGCGTTGTTGTAGACCGCCGGGCCGGGGTCGTGGGCGTGATTGGCGATGTTGAAGACGACGATGACGGCTACCTGATTCACCGCGACGTAGAAGAGCGTCCAGCCGGCGATCCGGGTGATCTGCGGAATCTGCAGCTCGCGCCAGTCGAACCGCCACTTCCACCGGAAACCGCTGCGCCGCAACGCCGGGATCAGCCCCGCTGACTGGACCACGATGCCCAGCGTGGTGCCGATGCCGAGGACCAGGATCTGATTGGTCCGGATGGTGGCCGGATCCGCCGGCTGGGAGACCGACGGAAGCGCCGCGAACACGGCCGCGGTGCCGATCACCACGATGTTGTTGAGGATCGGCGTCCACATCGGTGCCGCGAAATGGCCGCGGCTGTTCAGCACCGCTCCGCACAGCGCGGCCAGGCCGTAGAAGAAGATCTCCGGCAGCAGCAGGTAGCCCAGGATGGTGATCAACTGCCGGTCCGCCGGCTCGGCGCCGGTGGCGATCACCCGGGTCAGCAGCGGCGCCGCGGCCACCGCCAGCACGGTGGCGCCGGCCAGGCCAAAGGTGGCGGCGGTGAGGAGCCGTTGGGCGTACGCCTGCCCTCCGTCCGTGGCATCGGCCCGCGCGCGCACCAGCATCGGCACGACCGCAGCAGACAGGACACCACCGAGAAGCAACTCGTAGACCATGTTCGGCAGGTTGTTGGCGAGCGCGTAGTCGTTGCCCAGCAGCGCACCGCCGATCGCGGCGCCGATCGCGATGGTGCGCAGCAGGCCGGTGACCCGCCCGACGACGCTTCCGGCGGCCATGGTGGCGCTGCTTCGTGCCACCGCCCGGCCGCTGGCCGGCAGCAGCCCGACGCCCTGCACAGGAGCTACCGGCGACGGTGCGGCCACCTCGGGTGTCGCCATGGCATCCCTCCCCCGGCCTGACGATACGGACATAACCCGCCTAACCACGGGCCGTTAGACGAAGTCATGAGTGCTTTGGCGCAGTAGCGACGTTCTGCGCCGTGCTCGCGTTCGCTCTGGCCGGCCCCGGCCCGGCCGCCGTCGCCGTGCCCGCCCAGCGCGGGGCCGCGCAACGTGAGCGCCCCGCGTGGGCCGCCACTGCCTGCGCCCCGGCTCACGCAGCGTGAGTGCCGAGCGTGGAGGGACCACCGCCTGCGCGGGGCTTTGCTCCAACAACCGATAGGTATATCCACGGTGAGTCACCGGATCGGCCTCGCGGTCGCCAGTTTGATCAAGGTTATTAGGGCAAGCCCCCGCGCAGCGGGTCGGGACACTGGAACCAAAGTGGGCGCGACCTCGGCCGATTGCGGACCGCGACGGTAACGCCCGGTTAGCTAGGCAGATCCACGGCAGCACCTTCACCCGCGGGCGCGCCACGCGGGCGCCGCCGGACGGTGCTGCCATCACCCGTCCCTGGAGCCGCTTCGCGATCACCACGCTCATCAGGCCAGGCTGAACACGCGCCGCCGATAGCTCTGCAGCACGTCAGCGAGCACCTCGCCGTCGAGCGCGTGCAGCGTCATGTCGTCCCGGCCGGTCATCGTCTCGGCCGTCAGCATGGCGTTCAGAATCGCCTCGGCGGTGCACTCGATGACCGCCTCGAACAGCGCGTCGATGCACGTCAACGACAGCATCGTGACCGGCAGCTCGGTCTGCGTACGCTCGCCGGCGCCCATGTCCGGGAGCCCACGTGCGGCGGTGGAGAAGGCGACCATCAGGTCACCGCTGTAGTTCTCGCCGTACGCGCCGAATTTGGTCACGCCCAGGCCGGCGCGTTGCGCGAGCCGGTCCAGTTGGTGCGGGAGCAGAGGCGCGTCGGTGGCCGCGACCACGATCACCGAACCGGTGCCGCCCGGCAGTTGGCGTCCGGTGGCCGACTCCGGCAGCCGCGGGAACGGCACCCGGCGCCGGTCGATCACCTCGCCGATCGGCACACCATTGACCTGGAAGTGCCTGCGCTCGCCGTGATTGGCCTGGACCAGCACGCCAACCGTGTAGGTGTGGCCGCTGCGCATCCGGACGGTCCGGGACGCCGTGCCGCAGCCGCCCTTGAAGCCGTAGCACTGCATGCCGGTTCCGCCGCCGACATTGCCTTCGGCCACCACGCCGCGGTGGGCGTTGTCGAAGGCCGCCGCCACATGTGCCGGAGTCACGTGCTGACCGCGGATGTCGTTGAGGATGCCGTCCCAGGTCTCGCCGACCACCGGGAGTCCGATGTAGAGGTCCGGATCACCCCGCGAGGCGATCTCGTGGGCGACGACCGCGTCGCGTACGGTTCCGATGCTGTTCGTGTTGGTGATCGCGATCGGCGTCGTGAGCAACCCGGATTCGCGCACCCAGGAGAGGCCGGTGAGTTCGCCGAAGCCGTTGAGCCGGTGATGCCCGGCGAACACCGGCTCGCGGCTGATCTGCCCGTCGTGCGGCAGGATCACCGTGACACCGGTGCGGACCGGACCCTTCCCGATCACCAGCGGCCCGTCGCCTTCGATGATGGTGGCGTGTCCAACGCCTACGCCAGGAACGTCGGTGATGGCGTTGAGCCGCCCCGGCTCGCCGACCCCGATGTCAATGCCGTGTTCCCGTGCGCGCATGTGAGGTCCCGTGTGACTGACAGTTGACGGATTGATGAGACTTTCAGTGCTTGGCGCCGGCCCAGCCGGTTCGGTCCAGCCGATCCTCCGCGATGCGTTGCGCCCGCACCACGCTTGCGTAACCGCTGTGCGCGGCGGGCAGCGGCGAGCCGATGGCCCAGCCGAGCAACAAGTCGGCGAGCTCCGGATTTCGGGACAGCACCGGCCCATGCAGATAGGTCCCGATCACCCGGCCGCCGACCACGCCATCGACTCGCGGGTCGTCACCGTTGCCGATTCCGAGTTCGAGGCCGGCCAGCGCCGCCACCCCGGGACCGCGCTCGATCCGGCCGGTGTGGCTTTCGTACCCGCTCATCGCCGGAAGCCCGAGCACGTCGTTGGGTGACGTGATCACCGGGCCTTCGGCGAGGGTGCTGCGGGTGCCGCGGATGTCCAGCAGCCCGAGGCCGGGCCGAGTGATGCCGGCGGTGTCCTGGAACGACTCGCCGAGCACCTCGAGACCGGAGTCCACGGCGAGGATCGCGGCGCCGTCGGCGACCGCCTCGCTCAGCGTGCCGCCGCGCCGGACGGCGTCCACCAGCGCCGGCTGATCCGGACTCGCCATCCCACCCAGCAGGTAGATGTCTGCGGCCGGCAGCGGCAGGTCCCCGTGGCTGGTCACAATGATCGCGAGAACGCCGCGCAGGGCGGCGCGATGCCGCAGCACTCGGGCGTTGCCCTCGTCGCCCTGTGCGGTGCTGAGCAGTGGATGAACCACCGCGATGGTCACGGCCTTCATGCGCCCGCTCCGCCCTGTCGCGGTGCCGGCGCCGCGCCGGTGCGATACGGCGCGAGTCGCCGCCGGATCGACTTGAATGCCGAATAGTTGGTGGCCACGCACACCTCGCCGGACGGGAGGGCAGCGATCGCCCGCAGCGGATCGATGGTGCCGACCTGGACGCGAACGCCACCGGCAGTCAGCCAGGCCGCCAGGTCGTAGCGCCGGAGCCCGGTCACGGTGATCGGAACCGAAGTCAGCATCTCGGCCGGCGCGTCCCACAGCACCGCGGTGTCTTTGATGCCGAACGCATCCATCGCAAAGACCATCTGGGCGCCACGGGTCGCCGCCAGGTCGATCATCTCGTGCCAGCCGGCCGGATTCTTCACCATGAACAGGTGCACCAGGTGGCCGTCGACGTCGATTGGCGCATATCGGCCGTCCACATCCCAGACCGCGTTGATCGCCTCGCACGCGGCCTTCGGGGTCACCCCCAGCTCGGCCGCGGCAGCGGCGGCGAGCAACCCGCCCTTGCGGGCCGCGCGGCCGCCGATCGCCAGGTCCAACCGCGCCGCGCCAGCCGGCCCGGACACCTCATCGCCGTCCAGAGCCCACTCCGGTTCGGGCCGGTGCAGGCCGCAGAACAAGCACGCCCAGTCCGACTCGTTCCTGATCAGCAGGGTCCGGCAGGACGGGCAGAGCACCGCGTCGTCGGACCACAGAAGGCCCGCCGAGACACCGACCACCTCGGGCGCCGCGCTGGCCGCGTAATAGACCAGCGGGTCGTCCACATTGGCCACCACCCGGCATGGCCAGTCGATCGACTGGAACGTCTCCCGCCAGTGGTCCAGGGTCTTGGCCAGCGACACGCCGCGGGTGATTTCACGGGACAGGTTCAGCAGCACGATCACCTCAGGCTTGACGGCACGCGCAACCGGCCCCAGAAAGATCTCATCGAGTTCGAGGACCGCGAACTCAGCGGCCCGATCCTGGTCGAGCGCTGCCACCAAGCCGTTTTGCAGGTTCGCTCCGGTGCCGTTGAACGCCACCCGACCCAGGGTGCGCACCGCTTCGGCGAGCATCCGCGCCGTCGTGCTCTTGCCGTTAGTGCCGGTCACCAGCGCGATCCTGCGGCCGGCCGCCAGGCGCCCCAGCGCATCCGGGTCGAGACGCAACGCCACCTCGCCACCGATAGTGGCGCCACGTCCGCGGCGGAATGCCTTGGACAGGCGGGTCGCGGTCCGTCCGGCCTGCAATGCCATCCGGGTACGCACGGAGAACCCGGCGTATCTCGGTTTGGCCCCGGATCCCGGATCCTGCCGCCCTGTCTGCTGCGCCGGCACCGGAACGCTCGACGCACGTGAGGTTGTCTGCATATCAACGCCTCCGTCGATTCCCCCACATCGTCCGGCCCGCGCATACCACGGAACGGGCACTCGGGCCACGATCGACCAGAAGGAGGATAACGGACACTACGCTTGTCTCAACGCATACGACAACATACGGATGATTGCGGCGAAGATTAGCCGATATCTATCAGCCGCACGGTCAGACTAGGTGTCAGATCGACCGCTTCGTCCGTCGATTCCGGAGCCGGAGTGATAATGCGCCGGGCGGAGCTACCGGTGCGCGCGCAAACCGTCGGTCAGCAAGTCGAGCAGCCGGCCCGCCTGACCTCGCTGCTCCGGTTCGCCGGCGACGAGAGACACGCCGAGAAGGCTTGCCAGAACATCGTTGGCGGTCACATCAGCGCGGACCAGACCGGCCTCGACACCCGCGGCGAGCAGGGCGGTGATCGCACCGACCAGGCGGTCGCGACTCTGAGCGTACGGATTGGCGCCGGTGGCGATCAGAGCACGCAGTGCATCGGCCATGCCCCGCTTGGTGGCCATGTAGTCGATGTAGCGATCCATCCAGGCCCGCAGCGCCTGGTCGGCCGGCAGCGAGGCACGGAGCTCGGACGCCGAGTCGCACAGGCGCGCCAGCTCGTTGCGGTAGGCCGCCTCGACCAGCGCCTCCCGGGTCGGGAAGTGCCGGTAGAGGGTGCCGATGCCGACGCCGGCATCCCGAGCGATCTTCTCCAGCGGCACGTCCGCACTCCCGTGCGAGAACGCCTGCACCGCGGCATCCAGCACCCGCTGGCGATTGCGCAGTGCGTCGGCTCGCTGCGGTCGGCCGGCGCCGGGGGCCGACGAGTCTGCCACTGTGTCAGCCATCACTCCCCCGTTCCGGTGTTTTAGTAGCAACCGGAGGGTCCTCCGTTTAGGCTCGAGGTCTAGCGGAGGTTCCTCCGTTTAATCATAGCCGTCAGACAAGGAAAGATCATGGCTGAGCTCATCACGACACCGTTCTCACGGGAGTCCACCGCCGCCGAGGTGATCGACGGCATCGACCTGAGCGGCAAGCGCACCATCGTGACCGGCGGCGCCTCCGGCATCGGCGTCGAGACGGCGCGGGCCCTGGCATCGGCCGGCGCCGAGGTGGTCCTCGCCGTACGCAACCTGGAGGCCGGCGCACGCACCGCCGCCGAGATCGTCGACTCAACCGGCAACTCCCGGATCCGGGTCTCGCCGCTGGACCTCGCCGACCAGAAGTCGGTGGCGGCGTTCGTCGCCGATTGGGATGGTCCCCTGCACATCCTGGTGAACAACGCCGGAGTGATGGCGTCGCCGCTGGCGCGGACCGCCGAGGGCTGGGAGATGCAGTTCGCGACCAACCACCTCGGTCACTTCGCGCTGGCCACCGGCTTGCACCGGGCGCTGGCCGCGGCCGGCGGAGCCCGCATCGTCGCGGTCAGCTCGTCCGCGCACCTGCGGTCCCCGGTTGTGTTCGAGGACATCCAGTTCAACCACCGGGAGTACGAGCCCTGGGCCGCCTACGGCCAGTCCAAGACGGCGAACGTGCTGTTCGCGGTCGAGGGCGCCAAGCGGTGGGCCGACGACGGCATCACCATCAACGCTCTGCACCCCGGCGGCATCCGCACCAACTTGCAGCGGCACGTCTCCGAGGAGGAGCTGAGCCGGATGCGCCAGGCCGCGAGCGGCAGCCCGGCGCCGTCCTGGAAGACCGTCGAGCAGGGTGCCGCCACCTCGATCCTGGTCGCGACCTCGCCACTGCTGGACGGCATCGGGGGGCGCTACTTCGAGGACTGCAACGAGGCCGCCCCGCACCAGCCCGGCACCCGGACCGGCGTGGCCGCCTACGCACTGGACCCGGAGGCGGCTGCCCGGCTGTGGGTGGTGTCCGAGCAGACGCTGGCCTAGCATCCTGGCGCACCAAACTGGACCCGGCTCCTGGATCTTGGGAAGTTGGCGTGGCCATCGCCACGTGGCCATCGGCACCCCAATTTCCCAAGATCTCTGGGCCGCCGACAGACCACCCGAAGGCGCTCAAGTTAGGGCAGCCTTTGTTGGCGACGACAACTCTTCGTATATTGGGCGACATGTTGATCCAGGTCATCACCTGCTCCACCCGCGAAGGCCGGTTCGGCGCCAAGGTCGCCGGGTGGGTGATCGACCACCTCCGCACCTGCGACGGCGTCCAGGTCGACCTGGTCGACCTCGATCGATTCCCGTTGCCGTTCTTCGACGCGCCGCCGCCGATGCAGACCGGCCGCGACTATGTCAACGACGAGGTCGCGATGCTCGGCCGGACGCTCGATCGCGCCGACGGTTACGTGGTGCTGACCGCCGAATACAACCACGGCTATCCGGCGGTGCTGAAGAACGCGATGGACTGGACCTACGTCGAGTGGCGGCGCAAGCCGATGGCCTTTGTCGGATGGGGCAGCGTCGGCGGCGCTCGCGCGGTCGAGCAGTTGCGCCAGGTCGCCGTCGAGTTCGAGATGGCGCCGCTGCGGCACGCCGTGCACATCCTTCCGGACGTGATGACCGCGGCGCGCGAGAGCGACGACGGCTTCGCGCCACTGGAGCCCAAGCTCAAGCTTCTAGCCGACGATCTGATCTGGTGGGCCGGCACGCTCGCCGCCGGTCGGGCGCGTCCGTGAGCGCGAATCCAGACCGCGCTCCAAGCCGTCGAACGCCCCACGATAGCTGTTGACCTGCAAGGATTTACGGCGGCCAGTGAGCGTCGGGTGGCGTTGACCCGGAGCCCGGCCCGGATCGCCTAAGCTTCCGCCCGTGACCGACGACTCCGCACTAGCGACCGCCTGTGTCTCCGCCGGAAACGGCCGGTTGCGCAGCGGCGGCCGGCTCAAGTTTTTCTGGGGGCCGATGGACTGCGGCAAGTCCACGCTCGCGCTGCAGATGGACCACAACCACTCCCGGCAGGGTCGTCACGGCCTGATCCTCACGCGCAACGACCGGTCCATGGGGCCCAGCGTCACCACTCGGATCGGATTGCGGCGCGACGCCATCGAGGTCACCGACGAGCTCCACATCGTCGACATGCTGCGGAGCCGATGGGCGGCCGGCCAGCGGGTCGACTACCTGATCTGCGACGAAGCCTGCTTCTACACCGTCGAGCAGATCGAGCAGCTGGTCGATCTGGTCGATGACTACGACGTCGATGTGTACGCGTTCGGCCTGGCCGCCGACTTCCGCTCCCGGCTCTTCCCGGCCGCTCGCCGCCTGTTCGAGCTCGCCGACGAGGTGGCTCGCCTGCAGGTCGAGGTGTTGTGCTGGTGTGGCCGTGAGGGATCGCTGAACGCTCGGATCGTCGACGGCACGGTGGCCCGGGAGGGCGAGCAGGTGGTGATCGGCGACACCGCGGACACCGCCGACGTGCGCTACCAGGTGCTGTGCCGCCGGCACTACCGGGCCGGGACGCTCGCGCCGGACGTCGCGCTGGACCTGGCGCCGATCGGCACCGTGGTGCCGGCTCAGCGTTAGTCCCCCGCGCCGGTTGTCTGGATTTGCCAGATACAACAGCGCTGTTATAGTTCGCCGGTGACCTACTCCGGCCTCGGCACCCAGCTGCGGACCATGCTCGATCTGATGGATAGCGATGTCGCGACCATCCTCGAGGACCTGGGCGAACCGGACTACCGGCCGCGATTCACACCGATCGTGCGAGCGCTCGTCGATCTCGGGCCGCAGCCGATCCGCTCCCTCGCCGCGGCGGTCGGCGTCACTCATTCGGCGGCAAGCCAGACGGTGGCCGCGATGAAACGCCAGGATCTCGTCGACCTCGTCGCCGGGGCCGACGGTCGCGAACGGATCGTCGCACTCACCGCGAAGACCCAGGCACTGCTTCCGAAGCTGGAGGCGGAGTGGGCCGCGACCGAAGCCGCCGCGGCCGAGCTGGACGCTGAGCTGCCGTACCCGTTGAGCGATCTTGTTGCCGCAGTGATGGCGGCGCTGGAGCGGCGCTCATTCCGCAAGCGCATCGAAGAGTCCGCCTGGATGGCGACGCACCCCGAGTTCGCCCGGGCGATCGGCCACCGGTCCTGATGCGCAAGCTGCTCGCGGACATCACGCCGCTGCGGGTCTCGGCGGCCTATCGGCGGCTGTATGTCGGGAACATGTTCTCCGGCATCGGCGGTTCGCTCACCACGTTCGCCGTTGCGCTGCAGCTCTACCAGCTGACCCACAGTGCGTTCGCGGTCGGTGCAGTGGGCATCGCACGGATCGTTCCGACGCTCACCGTCGGGCTGTTCGGCGGTTCGCTGGCCGACTCGGTTGACCGGCGCCGGCTCGTGCTGATCACCACGTCGTCGCTGACCGTGGTGTCGGCGCTGCTGGCCGCGCAGGCAGTGCTCGACCTGCACCGGGTGTGGCTCATCTACCTGCTGGTCGCGCTGCAGGCGGTGCTCACCGCGGTGGACGGTCCGGCCCGGCGCACCTTCACCGCACGGCTGCTGCCCGCCGATCTGGTCCCGTCCGGGCTCGCCCTGAACCAGCTCAACTTCCAGGTCATGCTCATCGCCGGCCCCGCCGTCGCGGGTCTTGTCACGGCGGCGACCAGCCTGAACGTCTGCTATCTACTGGATGTCGCGAGCTTCGGGGCGGCGCTTTACGGGCTGTCCCGGCTGCCGGCGATGACGCCCGAGGGCAGCATGGCGCGTGCCGGGGTTCGGGCGGTCGGTGAGGGTCTGCGGTTCATCCGGCGTACGCCGGTGGTCGCCGGGGCATTCCTGGCCGATCTCAACGCCACCGTTTTTGGCATGCCGATCGCGCTGTTCCCGGCGATCAACGCCGAGCGCTTCGGTGGTTCGGCGACCACACTCGGCCTGCTTGCCGCCGCGTTCGGTGCCGGCGGCCTGGTGGGCTCGGTGTTCTCCGGACCGGTCCGGCATATCCAGCGACCCGGACGGGCACTGCTGGTCACGACCGCGATCTGGGGTGCCGGCATCGCGGCGTTCGGATTCGCCCCGCAATTCTGGGTCGGCTTCGGATGCCTGGCGATCGCCGGAGCCGCCGACACCAGCAGCGTCGTCTTCCGCGGGACCATCGTGCAGTTGGCCACCCCGGACCGGTTGCGCGGGCGGGTCGGCGCGGCCGACTACATCGTCGGGTATGGAGGTCCGCAGGTCGGCAACATCGAAGCCGGGGCGGTTGGCTCGCTGGTGTCACCGACGGTGAGCGCCATCAGCGGCGGCCTGGGCACGGTTGCCGGCGCGGCGCTGATCGGGTGGTTGCTGCCCACCATGGTGCGATACGTGCGACCGGGCGCCGCTTCCACAATCGGCCCCGATTCCGCAATCGCCGCCGACGTCGCGATTGCCGCCGACGTCGCGGTCGCCGCGGTCGAGCCGGCCGAAGCTGGCGTGGTCACTGCGGGCGACGCTACTGCCAGTAGCCCTCGACCTCGGCCACCGGACGCGCCTCGACCGTCTCCGGATCGCCGTGATTGTCCCGAGCGGAGCGACGGCGACGCAGCAGGTCCCAGCACTGGTCGAGATCTTGCTCCACCTGACGCAGTCGAGACTGCTCGTCCTCGGAGCTGATCGCGCCCGCCTGGACGGCGGTGCGGAGCTTGTGCTCCTCGTCCACCAGTGCGGAAATGCGGTGCTGAATCGAGCTGTCCTGCATGACCCACCTCCACCGTGAACTTACGCCATCACCTGGTCCGACGTAGCATCGCCCGGTGATCACCAACCCGAGCGCCACCCGTGTCCTCTGCTTCGGCGATTCGAACACCTATGGCCTGCGGGCGAGTCGCGCCGATCGCGAGGCGGGGCACTACCGATGGCCGTCGGACGTCCGGTGGACCGGCCGGCTTCAGGCGCTGCTCGGGCCGGACTACGAGATCATCGAGGAGGGCCGGTCCGGGCGTACGGTCGAGATGTCTGACCCACTGGTCGCCGGCGCCGACGGGCGGGCGTACTTCGCACCCTGCCTGAACACCCACAATCCGCTCGACATCGTGCTCATCATGCTCGGCACCAACGACGTGAAGTGGCAGTTCGGCCGGTCCACCGAGGACATCGCGGAGTCGATCGGACGGCTCGTCGACGACGTCGAGACGCACGGTCTCGGGCCGGATGGGCGTACGCCCGCGGTGCTGCTGGTCGCTCCGGTGCCGGTGGAGCAGCGGTCCGCGACCGGCGAATTCGACGACAAGTCGGTCCGCAAGTCGCATGAACTCGGTCCAGCCCTGCGGAAGCTGGCGGAGGCCCGCGGCGCCGGGTTCGTCGACGCCGGAACTGTCGGTGCCGTGGGTGAGGATGGGATCCATCTGAGCGAGGAGACTCACGAGCGGCTCGCCGCGCTCCTCGCCGAGGCCCTCAGGAGTCTGGATGCCGACGCTTGACGTGAGACCTGCCGAGCACTGGCCCGACGTTGCCGCCGTGATGGGCGCACGCGGCGGCAGTGTCGGTTGCTGGTGCATGTTCTGGCGGCTGACGAATCAGGAGATGGCTGGTGCCACCGACGCCACCAACGAGGCCGCGCTCCGTGCGCTCGTGGACAGTGGACGCCACCCCGGGCTCCTGCTTTACGCCGATGATGAGCCGGTGGGCTGGGTGTCAGTCGGGCCACGAGACGAGTTCCATCGGATCGGTCGCACCAAGGGCCTGGAATTCGACGATGAGCCCGACGTCTGGTCGCTCGTCTGTGTCTACGTCGCTCGTGACCATCGCGGCCATGGATATACGCATGAGCTGATCGACGGCGCGGTCCGGCACGCTTCGGCGCAGGGCGCTCGGATCGTCGAGAGTTACCCGGTCGCCGATCCCGAGCAGGGCCGCAAGAACGGCCTGTCGACCGGGACCATCCCGATGTTCCAGCAGGCCGGCTTCACCGTGCACCGGGACCTCACTGCTGGCCGGCGCGTGGTGATGCGCCGGGCCGCATCGTTGGAGGCGTAAGTGGACTACGCGGGCATGATCCCGTTCGCCGGCACGGTCGGCGTGTCGATCGTCGAGGCCGCTGCGGACCGGGTCGTCGGCACGCTGGAGTGGGCGCCGGAGCGGACCACCACCGGTGGCGGCTTGCACGGCGGCGCACTCATGACGCTGGCCGACTGCGTGGGCGCCGTCTGCGCCTACCTGAACATGCCCGATGGGGCGTCGACCACGACGATCTCATCGGCCACCAACTTCCTCCGCGGTGTCCGGGCCGGCACGGTGACCGCGGTGGCGCGGCCGATCCACGCCGGGCGCAGCTTCACCACGGTCGTCACCGAGATCCGCGACGACGAGGACAAGCTGGTGGCGCAGGTGACGCAGACGCAGGCGGTGCTATATCCGCGATAAATGCGTTGCCGGCCGCCGCACCGGCTCCGTAACCTGATCACATCGCGCCGGACCGCGGCGCGAGCCGAGAGAGCAATGAAGGAGGCCCGATCATGCTGCAGCGACCACTGGCCGCGCGAGGTCTCGCCGGTCTCCGGAGGCTCGGGTAGTGCGCTGATCGCACTCCTCCAGCCGCCCGCCGATGCCTCGGTCCGGGCGGTTCTTTCTATCCCGCGGTTGTGGCGCAGCAGGTAGCGCGCGACGTTGCCAACGTCGAGGTCGCCGGTTCAAACCCGGCCAGCCGCTCGGGACGATCCCGGCCGGTGATCGTGCGGTCGGTGTTTCGTCGAGAACTGGGCCGTGCAAGCCGGCCCGCCAACTTCATTCTCGGGGCCTTAGCTCATCAGGTAGAGCGTCTGCTTTGCACCCAGAAGGCGGTCGGTTCAAGTCCGGCAGGCTCCACTGCGTTTGTCCGTCACCACCCGCAACCTCCAGATCTTGAACGGTTATCGCTGCTATGGAGCAACAATCGTTCAAGATCCAGAGAGAGGGCGAGAGAGGGCGAGCGAGGTCGAGCGAGGGCGAGCGAGGTCGAGCGAGGTCGCCAGAGGGTACGGGAGTACGGCGGCAAACGAACCCTTGTAGCTCAACTGGAGAGAGCGCCGGCCTACGAAGCCGGAGGTTGCGAGTTCGAATCTCGCCGAGGGTGCTGGACCGGCGGCGTCAGCTGTCGACGGACGCGACCGCGGCCAGGATCGCGTCGATGGCCGCCTGCGGGTGCGACACCATCGACACGTGCGATCCGGCGACGTCGGTGATCGTGGCCCCGGCCCGCTCCGCCATGCGCCGCTGAGTGTCCGGTGGAATGACCCGGTCTTCGGTGCCGATGACCGCCCAACTCGGCAGTGACTTCCAGGCCGGCGCGCCGGACGGCGCGGTGTTGGCGCTCAACGTGATCGGGCGCTGACCGGCGGCGATCAGCCACCGGTCCGCCTCCGGGAGGTCCTGCGCAAATGAATTGTGCACGCTGTCCGTCTTCAGAAACGCCTCGACGTCACCCTCGGGCGCGCCGGGATAGCCCACCAGGTCCAGGACGGTGGTCGGATCCGGCACATCGAGGGCCGACCCGGAACCGCCGAGAATCTGGAAGACGCTCTGACCCTCGTCCGGCGCGAACGCGTCGACGTAGACCAACGCCTTGACGTCGCCACCGCCGGTCGCGGCGTTGGTAATGACGAACCCGCCGTAGGAGTGGCCGCCGAGCACCACCGGCCCGCTGGTCCGCTGTGCCAGGAACGAACTGATGTAGGCGAAGTCGGTGGTCCCGCCGCGCAGAAGATTCGTCGGGCACAGGACGGTGAACCCCTGGCTCTGCAACGACGACGCGACCGCATTCCAGCTGGACGCATCCGCCCACGCTCCGTGCACCAAGACAATCGTGGGCTTCGGCATCAGAAGTCTCCTCACCAGCCAGAGTTGCGGACGGCTCAGCCCGCAGATTGGTTGAAGCCAAACATGACGACGACTCCACGTCCGCGACTTCGGAAAACCTGTACCGGTCCGGGCCTGAAAGAAAGTTTCATCAGCGTCCAGTTCTCGAAGAATCCTTGCAATCCCGGCCCGCATTCGTGAAGCTTTCTTCCGAGAGTTTGAGTGCGTTGCAAGGTTTCCTACTCGACGAGCGCCTCGGGCAACCGAGGCGAGCGACCAAGATGAAGGGATTGCGATGACGCGATCACCTCGTGCCCTGGTGGCTGGAGTCGCCGGCGTGGCCGTGCTGCTGACAACGGTGGCGATCAACACCCCCGCAGCGGCCGCGCCCCGATCGGCGGCGACCGTCTCCGCGGCCGATGCCACCTCCTGCGTCACCAACCCGGCCACCCCGAAACGCCAATTCCGGGCCATGTGGATTGCCAGCGTGCAGAACCTGGACTGGCCGAACAGCACCGACGAGGCCACCGCGAAGGCGCAGTTCGAGCACGAGCTCGACTACGCGGTGGCGCATGACATGAACGCCGTGATTGCCCAGGTGCGGCCGACCGCGGACGCGTTCTGGCCGTCGCCCTATGAGCCGTGGTCCGGCTATCTCACCGGAGTCCGCGGACAGGACCCGGGCTGGGATCCGCTGGCGTTCATGGTGGACGCCGCGCATCAGCGGAACCTGGAATTCCACGCCTGGTTCAACCCCTACCGGGTGAGCATGCCGGCGTCGAGTGCGGCCTCGAGGGAGGCCGGCGCCGACATCAACAAGCTCGCGCCGACCGCGCCGCTGCGGCAGCATCCGGACTGGGGAGTCGTCTATCCGGTCGGTGTCCCGACGCAGAGCCGGCTCTACTACAACCCGGGGATTCCGGAGGTCCGGCACTTCGTCGAGGACGCGATCATGGACGCCGTCACCAAGTACGACATCGACGGCGTGCACTTCGACGACTACTTCTACCCGTACCCGTACAGCACTCAGGACTTCGGCGACGACGCCACGTTCGCGCAGTATGGTGCCGGATTCGCGACCAAGGCGGACTGGCGACGGGACAACATCGACAAGCTGATCCAGGAGATGGACCAGAAGATCCACGCGGCCAAGCCCTGGGTGAAGTTCGGTGTCTCGCCCTTCGGCATCTGGCGCAACAACACCAGCGACCCGCTGGGATCGGCGACCAACGGCACCCAGTCCTATGACGCCAACGACGCCGACACCCGGCTCTGGGTCAAGAACGGCTGGATCGACTACATCATCCCGCAGGTGTATTGGAACATCGGCTTCGCCGTCGCCGACTACGCGGCCCTGGTGCCGTGGTGGGCGGACGTGGTGAAGGGCACCGACGTCGCGCTCTACATCGGCGAGGCGAATTACAAGCAGGGTGCCGCGGGACAGCCGGCCGCCTGGTTCGACCCGGCCGAGATGTCCAAGCACCTGACGTTCGACGAGCAATACCCGGAGGTCGCCGGCAACGTCTTCTTCCGCGAACAGATCGTCGAGCAGGATCCCCTCGGCTCGACCACGCAGCTGGTCGCCGATCACTACACCAGGCCGGCGATCGTGCCGACGATGCCGGGCAGCGCCGCCAAGCCGCTGATGTTCCCGGTGGTCACGAACGCCGTGCACAACAGCACCGGCGGCGTCGACCTGACCTGGCACCCGACCGCGAGTGGCGTCGGTCCGTTCGGCGCGGCCACGTCCTACGCGGTCTATCGATTCGACGGGATGCACGCGGTCGGCGACTGCGACACCGCGGACGCGTCGCACCTGGTCGCGACGATTCGCGGTCAGGGTGACGGCACCCAGCACTGGACCGACACCGCCGCGGTGGCCGGGACAAAGTACACCTACGTCGTCTCGGCACTGGACCGCACCTGGCACGAGAGCCCGGTCAGCCCGCCGGCGTTCGTGCTGCACTAACCCGAATGGCATTGGGGACGATCGTGCACGCTATGACGTGCGCGATCGTCCCCAACCGAAGAGTTAATCGAGGTATTCGTAGGCCGGCACGGTGAGGAAGTCGGCGTACGAGTCGCCGAGCGCGACCTCTTCGAACAGCTTCCGCGTCGCTGGGTGAGTCAGATCCGCCGACTCATCGTTGATAAGTGACCGCACCAGTTCGGGCGTCACGACCTGACCGTCATCGGTGTGCGTACGGTTATGCACCCACTGCCAGATCTGCGACCGCGAGATCTCCGCGGTGGCCGCGTCCTCCATCAGGTTGAACAGCGCCACCGCGCCGAGCCCGCCCAGCCACGCATCCAGATAGCGCAGTCCGACCGCGACGTTGGACCGCACACCGTCCAGCGTCACCGCTCCGGGCGTGGCGGCCACATCCAGCAGGGTGGCGGCATCGGGGGCGACATCCTCGCGCAGGCGGTCCAGCTGATGGGGTCGCTCACCCAGCGCCTCATCGAAGGCTGCCTGGCAGATGGGTACGAGATCGGGATGCGCCACCCACGACCCGTCGAAGCCGGCACCAGCCTCGCGCTGCTTGTCCTGAGTCACCTTCGCCAGCGCGGTGGCGTTGACCTGCGGATCGCGCCGGCTCGGGATGAACGCGGCCATGCCACCGATGGCGTACGCACCGCGCTTGTGGCAGGTCCGGACCAGCAGATCGGTGTATGCGCGCATCATCGGCGCCGTCATCGCGACCGCGGCCCGGTCCGGCAGCACGAACGTCGAGCCCGCATCGCGGAACGTCTTGATCAGACTGAACAGGTAGTCCCAGCGGCCCGCGTTCAGGCCGCTGGCGTGGTCACGCAGTTCGTAGAGGATCTCCTCCATCTCGAACGCAGCCGTGATCGTCTCGATCAGGACGGTGGCGCGGATCGTGCCGTAGGGAATCCCGAGCGCCTCCTGCGCGTACGCGAACACGTCGTTCCACAGCCGCGCCTCCAGATGGGACTCCATCTTGGGCAGGTAGAAATACGGTCCGGAGCCACGCGCGACCAGCTCGGCGGCGTTGTGGAAGAAGTAGAGCCCGAAGTCGACCAGGGCACCGATGGCTCGGTGGTCGTTGATGACGAGGTGCTTCTCGCGCAGGTGCCAGCCGCGTGGCCGCATCACGATGGTGGCGAGCCGGCCGTCATTCAGCCGATAGCTCTTGCCGTCCGAGTCCAGAGCGATGGTGCGGCGGATGGCGTCGAAGAGGTTGACCTGTCCGCCGATCACGTTGGCCCAGGTGGGACTCGAGGCGTCCTCGAGGTCGGCGAGCCAGACCCGGGCGCCGGAGTTCAGTGCGTTGATGGTCATCTTGCGATCGCACGGACCGGTGATCTCGACCCGGCGGTCGGTCAGGTCGGCCGGTGCCGGTGCCACTCGCCAGTCCCCCGCGCGTACGCCGGCGGTGTCCGGCAGGAAGTCCAGCACCGGGTGGCGCGCCGCCTCGGCCCGGCGCGCCGATCGCGCGCGTAGCAACTGGTCGCGGCGCTCGGCGAAGCGGTCGTGCAGCGCCACCACGAAGTCGACCGCCTCCGGCGTGAGGACTTGGTCTTGACGCTCGACGGCGGGTCCGACTATCTGCACATCACTCGTCACGGCCGCTAACCCTACGCTTGAGCTATGCCTAACGCGCCTTTCGTACCGGAGACGTTTGCAGTGCCGACCGCCGTCCAAGCCGACGGCTTCCGGTTGGAATTGCTTGGCCCGCAACACAATGAGGCCGACCATAATGCCTGGATGTCGAGCATCCCGGAGATTCGCTCGACACCCGGATTCGGTGCCGGCTGGCCGCCCGCGGCCGGGATGACGCTGGCCGAGAATCTCGCCGATCTGCGCAGTCATGAGGACCGATCGGCACGACATGTGGACTTCGCGTACACGGTGATCGACGCCGATAGCGGCGCCATCATCGGGTGCGTCTACATCAACCCGCCGGCCGGTGACGACCAGGCCGACGCGGTTGTTCGCTCGTGGGTGACGGCCGACTCCGCCGACCGCGACGAGGCGCTGACTCGCGCCGTCGGGTCATGGCTGTCCGAGGCCTGGCCGTTCCGCGCGGTGCGCTATCGAGTCGGACCGGAGCCGGCTCTGATCCGGCACCAATAGCGGGCGGTCACGGCTGACGCCGCGCGGCGCGCCGGTTGCGGTGGTCGCGCCAGCGCAGTTGCATGATCCGGACCGATCCCGGAATCGCCACCAGCAGGGTGCCGAAGACCGCGGCCAGCAGCAGCGCCACGCCCATGGGGGTGTTCCCATGCGCGCCGAAGAACGACACCTCGACCTTCCGGCTGTTCTGAAGCACGAAATCAGGAGCAACAGCAGCACCACCGCGAAGCCGATCACGGCGACCCAGGTTGCGCCGACCCGGGACGGGACCGGCCGGCTCGGCGCTGGTCGCGCGGGAGTGGCGGTCGGCGGCGGAGCCTGGCCCGGCGAGCCTGCGCGGGCGGCGGTGCACCGGATGTCCCGGGTGCCGCCGGTGGAGTCGCCGGGCCAGCTTGAGTGTCGCCGAGCTGCGGCGGGTTCGGTTCAGGCGTCGTCATGGGTCACCTCCGGGTCGCGTTCTGTCACTATCTGACTACCTTGCGTCACCATCTGACTACCCGGTGAGACCATCGTCTACGCAGGTCGGCGGTCATTTCTCAATGATCAGGAACACCACGCCGATGATCACCGCGAGAACGACGATCATCCAGACGGCACCCCACCAGGACGCGCGCCGAGCCGCCATGGTCGGCATGTCCGTGGGCGAGTCTTCGTCGGGGCTTCGCGGCATCCCGAGTTCGGCGGAGGCCAGTTCCGGGTTGGCCAGGGCCGGATCGTGCACGTGGCCGATTTCAGGGGTGGAGCGCTTGGGGCTGGTCACGATGACTCCCTCGGTGGACTGACACCACGGCGGTGTCGAGTATCCGGTGGATACCCGGTGGCGCCGATATCTATGCGCTCGGCACGCGTACCGCCAAACGACGAAGCGGTGGCCGACGCCGACAATCGGCCTCGGCCACCGCGGACGCCCGAACTAGACGGTGCGCTGGTAGCTCCGGAAGGTCAGCGTGGACAGCCACACCATGACCGCCGCGAGAGCGAGCAGTCCGCCGCCATAAGCCAGCGCGGAGGCCCAATCGCTCTGGGTGCCGAGCAGGTGCCGGGTCGCTTCCAGCGACCAGTTCACCGGGTTGCCCGACGCGATCGCCTGCATCCACCCCGGCATCAGGTTCTTCGCCATGAACGCCGTGGACAGGAAGGTCAGCGGCAGGAGCAGGAAGATGCTCAAGCCGATGACACTCTCCCGCTGGCGCAACGTGATGCCGAAGATGTTGGACAGCGCGCTGAACACGGTGCCAAGCAGCACCGATGCCACCACCAGCGCGATCGGACCGAGAACGCCGCCCGGATAGTGCGCGCCCGCGGCCCAGCCGATCAGGATGATCAGGGTGGACTGGAACGCAGTGGTGATGGCTGCGATCGCGACGCTCGCGTTCATGATCGCTGCGCGGCTTACCGGCGACGTCAGGAAGCGATTCATGGTGCCGCGCTCGATCTCTTCCATCGTGCCCATGCCGGCCCACATATTCGACGAGACCGCGTTCATCACCACGACACCCGGGATCAGGTAGTCGAGGTAACTGCCGGACCCGAATCCGGGCAGCTCGACGACGCGGCGGAACAGATTCCCGAAGAGGAAGAGCCAGACCATCGGCTGTACGAGGGTGATGATCACCACCGCCGGCTGGCGCAGCTGTGCTTTGAGCTGGCGGTGGGTCATCCACCAGGTGTCGGTCAGCATGATCAGGCCTCCTCGTTGGTTGCCGTGGTGAATCGGCGCCCGACGTGCCGCAGGTAGACGTCGTCGAGCGAGGGTCGGGCGACGGTGACCGAGCCGACCCGGACGCCGGCGGCGTCGAGAGCGGCCAGAATCGCGGGTACGGTCCGCGCGCCGTCATCTGCGCGGGCACTGAGTTCGGTGCCGTTAAGCCGGGCGTCGCGGACGTGCGTGGTCAGCGCCGCCTTGACCGCCGCCTCGTCGGGCGCGCCGAGAAGCTGCACGTGGATCGCGTCGCCGCGGAGCTCGCCCTTGAGCTCGTCGGGCGTTCCCTCGACCACCACGGCGCCCCGGTCCACAATGGCCAACCGGCCGGCGAGCTGGTCGGCCTCCTCCAGATAGTGCGTCGTCAGCAGGATCGTCAGTCCCTCGGCCGCGGACAGGTGCTCGATCTCCTGCCACAGCGCGGCCCGGGCCTCCGGGTCCAGGCCGGTGGTCGGTTCGTCGAGGAACAGCACCTCCGGCCGGTGCACCAGGCCGATCGCCACATCGAGCCGGCGCAGCATGCCGCCGGAGTAGGTCTTCGCCGCTCGATCGGCGGCATCGGCGAGATCGAATCGGTCGAGCAGCTCGTCGACCCGCTGCCTGAGGGCGCGAGTGGGCATTCGATAGAGCCGGCCCTGCAGCATCAGGTTGTCGCGGCCGGTGGCCAGCGGGTCGCTGCCGGACTTCTGGGCGACCACGCCGATCGCCCGGCGTACGCGGTCCGGGTGCTTGCGGACGTCGTGCCCGGCGACGATGGCCGTGCCCTCGTCGGGTTTCGCGAGCGTGGTCAGGATCTTGATGGCCGTGGACTTGCCGGCGCCGTTGGGTCCAAGGAGCCCGAAGATCTCTCCCGGCGCGATCGAAATGGACAGGCCGTCGAGCGCGCGTAGGCCCGGCGGATAGGTCTTGACGAGGTGGTGCGCCTCGACATGCATGGTTGCGCTCCTTTTCAGGGCGCCGGCGGCGAAGCCACCAGCGCTTCGTGGTGATCCACGAGCGCGCAGCCGGATATCCTTGGCAGTGCCACCTTGCGGCCGGCGCGCGTTCGCGGGTTGGGTTGCGAGGTCTCCGATCCCGGAGTGGTGTTGCCGCACCACTCCGGGATCACCCTTGTGCTAGGTCATGATCCGTTTCCGTTCTGCAGTTGGTGGCCGGTCGCTTTGGGGCCGCCGGCCGTCTCGTTCAGCAGCGCCTGGAACTCCGGCGGCATCTCGCCGGTCTGGAAATACCGGCGCCACTCGGCGATGCCCGGCAGGGTGCCGGACTCGATTTCGCTGAGGATCCCGCGCACCCAGCCGAGTTCGGCCCGGCGCATCGCCAGTGCGTACTCCGCCTCGATCAGGAAGATCCG
Organism: uncultured Actinomycetota bacterium; assembly: GCA_963836775.1. Lineage (GTDB taxonomy): Bacteria > Actinomycetota > Actinomycetes > Mycobacteriales > Micromonosporaceae > DASQPR01. The sequence goes on from CAWIKR010000002.1 coordinate 527,830, forward strand.
CGGCACCACCGGCCCCGCCTCGGCCAGGGTGGCGGTCATCGCCTCGATGTCTTGGTCGAGCGCGGCCACGCGGAGTTTGAGCAGCTCGACCGTCTGGTCTGGACCGAGCACGCCGGCCACCGACAGCGCCGCCTCGAATCGCGACTGCTCCGGCTCCGGGTCCGCGATGATCTCGCGGAGCCAGTCGATCAGCTCTGCGCGGCCGGCATCGGTGATCGCATACGACGTCCGCTCCGGCCGCCCGCCGGCCCGGTCACTGCCGGTCGCGACGATGTAGCCGGCCTTCTCGAGGTTCTGCACCACGGTGTAGAACGTGCCCCACTTGATCTTGAGGTCGCGCTCCTTGCCGGTGCGCTTGAGGACATTCGCCATCTCGTACGGGTGCATGGACTGGCCCGGCATCAACAGCGCCAGCAAGCCCAGTGCCAGGAGGTTGCCGACCTTGCGTCGTTTCGCCACAGCCCCTCCCTTTACAGGCACTCCGATTCCGCTTACTCGTTGACGAGTATACGTCGCCGAGCAAGTCCCGCCAAGAGCGCCGCCGACACGACTATGGGGCTATCGCTGCTACGCGAGCGGCCGAAGCCTCGATAACCCCATAAACGCCGCGAGCTCCGAGTCGGAACCTGCCAAGATCGCAACGTGTCCGAGCTCGGGCGTATCACCGGCGTTCGGAAAACCCGTTGCCTCAGAGACGTTCCGATCTTGGCCATCCCACCGAGCTGAGCGCTGGGGTGCTCGTCGACAGATGGCCCGACGCGGCGGCATGGCGCGGAGCCGGGCTCGGCGTCGGCCAAGATCGCAACGTCCGCGGGCTGGTGGCTGTTCACGGTGCCGTGATCGCAACGTCCGCGGGCTGGTGGCTGTTCACGGTGCCGTGATCGCAACGTCCGCGGACCAGTGGTCGTCGCGCGACCCGTTTGGCAGCCCTGGCTCCGCGGACGTCGCGATCATGCTGCCGTACGTCCGCGGACGTCGCGATCTTGACCAGTGACCTTCGGAGCGGACCCAAGATCGCAACGTCCGCGGGCTGGTGGCTGTTCACGGTGCCGTGATCGCAACGTCCGCGGACCAGTGGTCGTCGCGCGAGCCGTTTGGCAGCCCTGGCTCCGCGGACGTCGCGATCATGCTGCCGTACGTCCGCGGACGTCGCGATCTTGACCAGTGGCCTTCGGAGCGGACCCAAGATCGCAACGGCCGCGGCTGACGTCGACGGGGGGCCCAATGCGCAGCGGACGAGCGGGCTCTCTGCTTTCGGCTCGCGTGGCGGTCAGTTGTCCGTTTTTGTTGAGCACCCAGCGCCGAAAAGCAGAAAACCGTGGCGAAGCCGTAGCTCGCGCGGCACTTGATCGGGCCGTTGACCGGCCAACCCGCCAAGATCTCAGATCTTGGTGACTAGTGGCTCACGAAGGACGGCAAGATCACGACGTTCGCGGGCTGGTGGCTGTGTGATCGCGACATCCGTGCGCTCATGGTCGTCGCTAGGCGCGAAACGGAGCCCTGGTCTCACGGCTGTCGCGATCACGGTCGCAACGATGGCCCCCCGGTCCGCGGACGTCGCGATCTTCATCCGGCTGGGGCCGATGACGAACGCAGACACCACCAAGATTTCGGATCTTGGCAATCGGATTTCTCGATCAAACAAAAAGCACGTTGCTTTGGACAGTTAATGCCATATAGCGACGGCAACTATCCAACGCAACGTGAAAATTAGTCGATCTTCTCAGCTAACGCGCTCGGCCGAACTCCGCCCGTAGCCCTCACTACAGCCGCCCGCCAAGATTTCCGATCTTGGCAAGTCGATGCCACCTGCAGCATGCGAGCACAACCGACGCCGGCTGCCACGGCACGGCACTGCAAACGGAGGTGCGCGGGGCAACTCGACAACGGCGACGCGAATCGACTAGCGCGGCGGCACCACGTGACTTCCCACCGCAACTGGTTGCTGGGCGTTCGGCCACGCGGCCGGGGTCGTTGGGCGACTTGCGAGCCAACCCCGCCATACCTCGCGCACGCGTTGACTACCGAAGCGAAGCTCGCCGCCACGCCACCTCGTCCGCCACGCGATTTCCCCTGACCACGGGTCGGTTGCTGGGCGTTCGGCGACGCGGCCGGAGCCGGTGGGCGACTTGCGAACCGCCTCGGCCACACCTCGCGCACGCGTCGACTACCGAAGCCAAGCTCGCCACCACGCAACGTCACCCGCCACGTGACACGTTTGACTCCGAAGGCGCGGGGCCGGACGAGCGCCGGAGCGGGGTGTGGTGGCTGCGACGTAAAAGGGCGACCTGAGGTCCGCCAAAGGCCCGACGTCGGCCCCAGTCGCGAAAACGGCGGCCCCGCTACAACTGCCACCGACGGAGGGCGCGCCCAGCAGGGAGCCCTGCCGTGGACTATGACCACGAACAACCAGCACTAAGATCCGACGCTATGACCGCCCCCGCAGCAACAACTGTCACATCGGTGGCCGCGACGCCGACCGGCAACCTGCCGATGACCAGCCGCCGCATCGACATCTTCTTCGCCGTCATCTTCTCGGCGTTCACCATCACGTCGATCATCAGTGATCTGCTGCCGACGGTGGGCGTCGACTTCTCGCACCCGTCCAGCAACTTCTTCGTCAACAGCAACTACTGGTACGCCCACGATGCCGACCCGCTGTTCATGAACCCGCCGGACTGGATGCGGATCGTCACCGGCCTGTCCGCGTTCGTCTACATGCCGTTCTACATCGTCCTGGTGTTCTGCCTGGTCAAGGGGAAGAACTGGATCCAGCTGCCGGCGGTCATCTACGCCACGATGATCTCGACGATCACCGGGATCATCGTCTTCGGTGTGGAGTTCTGGGGCCAGGCGGATATGCGTACCGGCAATCCGGCCAAGTTTCTGGCGTTCAATCTGCCCTATGTGCTTATTCCGATCCTGCTGCTGATCCGGATGCGCAAGCCGCTGCCGTTCCAGCGCAGGTTCTAGACCAGCGCCGATCTTAGAAAAAGCGGTTGCCGCCGGGCCGGATCAGCGACGAGACTGCGGCGCGATGAGCGCTCTCGACGAACTGATCCGGCCCGACGTCTATCCGCGCAGCTCCACCTACGACCCGAACTGGCTGCTCAAGCTCGACATGGGTCCGAATCCGCTGTGGCTGCTCGAGGATCTGAGCCACGACCTCGACCTGAGACCCGGCATGCGGGTCCTCGATCTGGGCTCCGGCAATGGCGCGACGTCGGTGTTCCTGGCTCGCGAGTTCGGCGTCGAGGTGGTGGCAGCGGACTGGTGGGTCGATGCCGAGACGGCAACAGCTGTGTTCGAGGCCGCCGAGGTCGAGGATCGCGTGACCGCTGTGCATGCCGAGGCCCATCAGCTTCCGTTCGACCGGGACAGCTTCGACGCGATCGTCAGCATCGACGCCTGGGAGTATTTCGGAACCGCGGACAGCTATCTGCCGTACCTCTTGAGGTTCTTGAAGCCCGGCGGCCAGATCGGCGTCGCGACGCCGGCGCTCACCCACGAAGTCCGCGATCTCGGCGGCATCCCGGCGCACATCAGGGAGCTGGTCGGGTGGGAGGCGCTGGCCTGGCACACGCCGGAGTGGCTGCGGTTCCAGTGGGAGACCACCGAGATGGTGGCGGTGACGGCTGCGCGGTTGCAGCCGGACGGCTGGCGCGATTGGCTGCTCTGGGCGCGAGCGCGGGACCGGGAGAATGCCGCCACCCTCGCGATGCTGGAGCAGGACCGCGGCGAGTTCCTCTCGTTCGCCATCATGGCGGCTCGCAAGCTGACGGCGGACGGGATGGTGGGGCAATGACCGAAGCCTGGGGCGCGGCGCTCTATGGGCAGCCGTGCCGGGAGTGCGGGTTCGATTGGTCGCTGTCCGCGGACGACGCGCTGCTCGTCGTGGGCGAGATCGCGGACGCATTCGAGGTACGCCTATCCGAGGCCACTGGCACCGAACGTCACCCGGATCTGGGCTGGACGCCCACCGCCTACGTCTGCCACGTCACCGACAACCTCCGGATCTGGGCCGAGCGATTGGCCGGTGCGGTGGACGGCGGCGACCTCGAGGTGGCTGGCTACGACCAGGATCTGCTGGCGCGCGCCCGCAATTACGACGCTGTTTCGCTCAGCGGCGCTCTATGGTCGCTTCGCTGGGCCGCCGAAGCGTGGACCGAGATGGTGGCGGATGCGCTCGACGAGGGCGTGATCCTGGAACACGAGACGCGGGGACCGCAGAGCGCCGAGGATGTCGCCCGCAACAACACCCATGACGCCTGCCACCACCTGTGGGACGTGGGCCGGATCCTGGACTACGCCGGCTTGCGGCAGCAGAACAGCACGTAGCCGTAGGAAAGGCCGGTCGCCGACGGATTGGCCGCGAGCCACCGGTCCGCGATCGGTGCCGGAAACTCGAGATGCAGGACCGCATCCAGATCCGCGCGCGAGTCGAACTGCCAGGAGCTCATCACCTCGGTCCGCGAGGCGCCGCGGGCGGCCCACCAAGCATCCGTGGTGTCGGCGAAACCCTGCGGCAGAGCCCACTCCGAGCCGTCCAGCAGGGTCGCGAACTCACCGTGCCGCTGATCGTTGTCGACGACCACGAGCGCTCCCCCGGGTCGCAGCACCCGCATCGCCTCGGCGAGTCCGGCGTCGATGTCTGGCGGAAAGAAGTACGCGAACCGCGCGTGCACCACGTCCACAGACGCATCGTCCAGCGGGATGTGCTCGGCCGACCCCGCCAGCACTCGCACTCGCGGATCCCGAGCGGCGGCCAGCGGCAGCAGAGCCGGGTCTGGCTCGACGCCGATCACCCGGGCCCCGGAGTCGGCATAGACCGGCAGCCAGAATCCGCTGCCGCAGCCGAGGTCGACGAGTGTCCGGCGATCCCACGGCGCGAGCGTGCGCATCGCGTCGAGGACCAGTCCCGGCCGGTCCAGCGCCCGGTTCTCGGTTTCATAGAGCGATGGGTTGGCGCCCTGGTTACCGGCCCGCTGGAAATCGGAGAGAGTCACGAGCGGCGACTCTACCCGGGAGACCGACCGGCCCGAAGCGAATATCGGGCTACGGTGAGCACCATGGATCAGCTGGAACCCATGCCAACCGACTGGACCCGGGCCCTGGCCATCGCGGCGCACCCGGACGATCTGGAATACGGAGCCGCGGCCGCCATCGCGGCCTGGACCAAGGCCGGCAAGGACGTGCGCTACCTGCTGGTGACTCGCGGCGAGGCCGGCATCGACGGGATCGCCCCGGCCGAGTGCGGGCCGTTGCGCGAGCGCGAGCAGGTGGACGGCGCGGCCAAGGTCGGAGTCAGCGTGGTCGAGTTCCTCAATCACGCCGACGGCGTCGTCGAGCACAGTCTCGGGCTGCGCCGGGACCTGTCCGCGGCGATCCGCAGGCACCAGCCGGAGCTCGTGGTGCTCGGCAACTTCGCCGACTCATGGCCGGGCGGCGGCTGGAACTCGCCGGACCACCGCAACTCCGGCCGTGCCGCGATGGACGCGATCGGCGACGCCGGCAATCGATGGATCTTCCCGGATCTGGCCGAGGGCGGATTCGAGCCGTGGAACGGTGTCCGCTACGTCGCGATCGGCGGCTCACCGAAGGCGACTCACGCCGTCGACATCACCGACACCTTCGATGACGGCGTGGCCTCATTGGAAGCGCATCGGGCCTACCTCGACGGCCTCGGCGATCACCCGATGGCCGATGCTCGCGGCTTCCTTGAATGGCTCGCCTCGATGAACGCGCCGCGGTTCGACGATCGCCTGGCCACCTCCTTTGAGCTGATCAGACGGTAGGTGCAGTAGTCGGTGCGCTACGGTCGGTGGTTTGCGGTGGTGAACCTGGAGGGCGCCTTGAAGACCAGCTACCGTGCCGGCTTATCCGCGCTGGCAGCAGCGGTTCTCGTCGTGATCGGCGGATGCTCCGGGTCGTCGCACCCGACGTCCGGCGCGCCTGTTCCGACGGCGAGGCAACCGTCCCCGCAGTCCGGATCGCAGCCAGGTCTGCCGGCAAAATCGCCAAGTCCGGGCGCGACTCCGTCCCATGCACAGTCGCCGTCCCCCGGACATCCGGCCGCAACCTACCCGCCGCCGCCGCTGCCTAAAGACACGTTGCATTTCATTGCCAACGTCGGCGATCGAATCAGTGCGGTCCGCGGACTGGGCTACACGCTGATGGACACGGGATCGGATCCGGAGCTCGTCAACGCGTTGCCAGCTGGCGTGCGAGCGCTCGTATGGATGGGATCACTCGACAACTCCGACTGCGGCAACCCTGGTTACAACTTCAGCGCATTCACCAAAGCCGTCGACCGGCTGGTCGGAAACCCCAAGGTATTCGGGTATTTCCTGGCTGACGAGCCCCACCCGAAAGTCTGCCCGACCACGGCCGCGGATCTCAGGCAGCGCGCCGACTATATTCACGCGCACGACCCGACGCACTATTCGTTCGTTGTCGTGCTCGACGGAAGCAACCAATGCAACGGCAGCTACGGGTGTGAATTTGCCGCCCTGGGCCCAGCCAAGACGCACGTCGACCTCATTGGCCTCGACCCGTATCCATGCAACACAAGCAACGCCAAGACCGGATGCGAATACTCGAAGATCAATTCGACGGTGCAGAACGCCAAGAAAAACGGTATCCCCGCCTCGGCGATAGTCCCCGTCTTTCAGGCTTTCGGCCAGTCCTGTGCAGCGTCGAACTATTACCGAATGCCCACCGCGGCCGAGATGACCAAGATGTTGTCGACCTGGCACTCGCTGGCGCCGAAGCCGGCATTTGACTACACCTACACATGGGGACGCCAAGGCTCGGCCTGTCCGACACTGGTCGACGCCAATGGCGCAGGCGGCTACCCGGATCTGCAGGCCGTCATGCTGAAACACAACACGTCATGATGCCGTAACCCGCACGCCGTCGAGCGTCTCGACATAGCCGGCTCCGAAGGCGCTGGACGGCGTGTGCGCTCCGGGTGTCGCCGCGCCGTCGAGCAGCAGCCGGGTGGCGCGCACCACCGAGTCGGCGGTCAGGTCATAGGCGTTGGGTCCGACCAGGCTCGCGGTCGCGACGCCGCCGGCGGCATCGCGCACCTCACCCCACACTTCGCAGGTGGTACGCGCCCGGAGCGCCGGGTCCGGTCCGGTCATCCGGGACCGCACGACTCGGGCGGCGAGCGACCGCAACGGCCCGAGTGTCAGCACCGACGAGAGGCCGGCACCCCGCCCGCCACCGGGCAGCGCCATGTAGGTGGTGATGTTCGGGATGCCGGTGCTCCGATAGGCGGTGGCCAGATCGCCCCATCGGATAGCGCCGACCTCGCGCTCGCCGGACGGCAGTGGCACTCGGCGGTGCGGCTGCCCCTGAGGCGACCGGATCAGCATGCCGTCGCGCCGGATCCGGTTGCCGTCGGCCAGGCCACTCAGCCCGGTCAGCGCGGTGCCCCGGGACGGCCCGCCGCCCACTTTGATCGCCAGCTCCAGCGACGTCGCGGTGGGCAGCTCGGCATGCAGACGCGCGGCCAGGCAATCGGTCGGGACGACATCGAAGCCGGCACCGGGCAACAGCACCACTCCCGCCGCCACCGCCTCGTCGTGCTTGGCGAACACCGCGTCGAAGACGTCAATCTCGCCGGTGATGTCGACGTAGTGAACACCGTGGGCGAGGCAGGCGCGTACCACCGGATCGGAGGTGTCCGAGAACGGGCCGGCACAGTGCGCGATGGCGCGTACCCCGTCGAGCATCGCCGCGAGCGCGACCGGATCGCGCAGATCAGCCACCCGATGGTCGAGGCCCAGCTCGGCGGCGAGCGCCGCCACCGCGGACCGGTTCCGGCCGGCCAGGATCGGTCGCTCGCCGCGCGCAACGGCGAGCCGGGCCACCAGCTCGCCGGTGTAACCGTTGGCACCGTAGATCAGCCATTCCGACATCGGATCACCGTATAGCCGCGGGATCGGACGGCGCGCGCAGCCCGTACCCGGCGTTGATGACCTGCATCGCCGCACCAGCCGCCACCGCATCGGCGCCCAGACTCGTCATGGTCACCCGCACCGGAAGCCAGTCGGCGCGAGGCACCTCGGTGCGCACCGCGCGCTCCACCGCATCGAGATATACCCGTTGGCGGGCCAGCGCGTCGGTCCCGGCCAGCACGACGTGGTCGACGTCGATGGTCTGCAGCAGGTTCACAATCCCGGTGCCGAGCACCCGGGCCGCGCGCTCGAGATCGCCGGTCGCCACCGCGTGATCGTGCACCACTTCCAGGCAACCGTGCCGTCCACAGGCGCACAGCGGCCCGTCGAGGGCGATCACGTGATGCCCGAACTCGCCGGCGTTGGTGTGCGCGCCCCGGTACGCGTGCCCGCCCAGCCACAACCCGCAGCCGATCCCGGACTCGACCATGACGAAGGCGGCGTCCCGGAACTCGATGCCACGACGCCAGGCCTCCGCGGTGACTCCCGCGGTGACGTCCTTGTCGAGAATCACCGGCAGCCCGAGCCGGGTCTCGGCCAACTCGCGCAGCGGCACATCGTGCCAGTGCCGGAGGCGGTGTGCATCGCGGACCACGCCTTCGGTGAAGTCCAGCGGTCCGACCATCCCGATGCCGACGCCGACGAGTCGCTGTCCCAGGCGGTGGACGCCGGTGAAGCGGGTCACCTCGGTGTCCAGCCGGTCCAGGACCGCAGCCGGAGTGAAGTCCGCGGGCAGCGGCAGCACGGTGCTGTCCACCACGGTCCCGACCAGGTCCGCGACAACTACCCGCAGCGTGGTCCGGGCGACGTGGGCGCCGATGGCGTAACGGCTGCCGGGGATCAGCGCGTAGACGGTGGCCGGCTTGCCCACGCCGTGGCGGCGCTGGCCGGTCGCGACGACCAGGCCGGCCTCGGTCAGCCGGGCGATGACCTTGGAGACCGCTTGCGGGGTGAGCCCGGACGCGGCCGCGATCGCGGCCCGGTCGAATGTCTCGGTCCGCCGCGCGATCGCCACCACGAGCGCCTCGTTGTAGTCGCGCAAAAAGCCCAGCCCTGCTGCCGCCATCGTCACAGGATATTACGCAACAGCGTTGCTATATACTCCTAGACGTGGTCGCGGTACTCGCGCGGGTCCGCCATGGGCACACCGCGCAGCGACCGAAGGTGACCGAACCGGCCCGTCAAAGACGATCGGGATCACGGCCGGCACGACGTTCACCAGTGTTGGGAAAGTCCCGATGAGCACGTCCCCACGCCGGCACCTGCCGGCGCTGCTCGCCTTGTCCCTCGGTGGCTTCGCCATCGGCCTCACCGAATTCGTCGCGATGGGCCTGCTTCCGGACATCGCTCACAACCTGCTCCCGGCTCAGTACGCCCAATCGGTGCCGAAGTCGGTGGCGCACGCCGGCTGGATGATCACGGTTTACGCCCTCGGCGTGGTGATCGGCGCACCACTGTTCGCCGCCCTCGCCGCCCGGGTGCCCCGCAAGAAGATGGTGCTGGGGCTGCTCACGCTGTTCATGGTGGGCACTGTTGCCTCGGCACTGGCGCCCACGTTCGGCCTGGTTCTCGTGGCCCGGTTCGTGGCGGCGCTGCCGCACGGCGCCTATTTCGGTGCCGCCGGTCTGGTGGCCGCGTCGCTGATGGGACCCGGCAAGGCCGGTCGCGGATTCGCCGTCGTGCTGGGCGGCCTGACCGTCGCCAACGTGATCGGCGTACCGCTGATCACCCGGCTCGGCCAGGCGGCCGGCTGGCGGGTGGCGTATCTGGCGATCGCGGCGGTATTCGCGCTGACGTTCGTCGCCGTCGCCGCCACCGTGCCGCACACCAACGACCACGCCACCGGATCACCGCGGTCGGAGCTGCGCGCGCTCCGCGCGCCGCAGGTCTGGCTGGTGGCCGCGATCGGTGCGATCGGGTTCGCCGGATTCTTCGCGATCAACAGCTACATCGCACCGGTAACCACACATGTGGCCGGATTGTCGAGCGGCACGGTGCCGTGGATCCTGGTCGCGCTCGGGCTCGGCATGACCACCGGCAACGCGCTGGGCGGCTGGCTCGCCGATCGTGACCTGCGCCGCGCCACGCTTCTCGGATTCCCGGCGTTCATCGCGGCGATGGTGACCTTCGGGCTGATCTCGCGGTTCCCGGCGGGTCTCGTCGTCGGCGCGTTCCTGGTCGGCGGAACCAGCCTGTTCCTGGGTCCGGCAATGCAGGCTCGCCTCATCCAGGTGGCACCGGATGCCCAGCTCATGGGCGCCGCGGTGAACCAGTCGGCGATGAACGTCGGCAACAGCCTCGGTGCCTTGCTCGGCGGGGCCGTGATCGCTGGTGGTCTCGGCTACACCGCACCCACCTGGGTCGGCGTCGCCATGGGCGGCGTCGGGTTCGGGCTGGCCGGGGTCAGCTTCGCTCTCGACCGCCGGTCGGTCCAGCGGCGCCGCCACCAGGCCGTGGAGGCGCGTCGCGAGGCGGAGAAGCGAGCTGCGCTGGCCGCATCCCGGTCGGCCTCCGTCGGCGGCTAAACCCCTGACCCCTCCCGGTTTGGGGACGGTTTTGCACGCCCCAGGGCACGCGATCGTCCCCAAACGCCGGGTGGCGGTCAGACCGTCGCCGGCTCCGGCTCCTCGGCCGGCGCCGGAGTCGCGCCGGACCGACCCGCAGTGAGCCGCTTCCAGGCGGCGACGATGCCCACGCGGAGCCAGGCGCAGACGATCAGGACCATCACGCCGACGATGCCGTCCATCCACCAGTGGTTGCCGGTGGCGACGACGACAAAGATCGTGACCACCGCGTGCAGTGGCCCGATCCACCGCCATCGGCTCGGGCTGAGCCGCCAGACATACCAGCCGATCAGCACAGCCCACATGACGTGCACCGAAGGCATCGCGGACAGCTCGTCGGCGAAGTTGCCGGAGTAGACCGACTGGCCATAGGCGAGCGCGGTGTCGACGTATCGGCCGAGCAACCGCGGCGGTGCCACCGGCACGAACTGGATCACCAAGCAGCTGAGCGTGGCCATGGCGAGCGTGGTGCGAACCGCGGAGTATCGATCGCGGTAGCGCAGGAACAGCCAGAGCAGGAACACGAACATGATCGTGAAGTGCATGATCGCGTAATAGAGGTTCGCCGCCTGGACGAGCGTCGAGTGGCCGAGGATCAGGTCCTGCATCGAACGTTCGTTCGGCAGGTGCAGGGTGCGCTCGAGCCCTTCGATCCATCTGGCTCGCCCGATCGCATCGTCCGTGCTCACCAGCGACAGCTTGGCGGCGAGCTGCCAGATGGTGAAGAGCACCGCCACGATGCAGGATTCGGTCACGAATGCGGCGACCGCGCGTACGCGCGGCGACTTGGACACCCGCAGAGCGCCGCCGACGACGCCGAGCCCGGCCGAGAGTACGGCGGCCTGCTGCCAGCTCAGCATCATGTTCTGCACCGGCTAATGATGCCTTGCCGGTCGGTGCCGGCTCGCGCCCCACCGAAAACCGGGCCCGGCCGGTTTTGGCCCGGAGCGTCCGAGCGCCTCACAGAGGCCGACAGTAGGGTGGCGATCATGCGCTTCGCATTCAAAACGTCACCGCAGCACACCACATGGGCCGACATGCTGGCCGTGTGGACCGAGGCCGACCAGATCGACATCTTCGAGTCCGGCTGGACCTTCGACCACTTCTACCCGATCGTCGGCGACACCCACGGGCCGTGCCTGGAGGGCTGGGTCACGCTGACCGCACTGGCGCAGGCCACGTCCCGGCTCCGGATCGGCAATCTGGTCACCGGCATCCACTACCGGCACCCGGCGGTGCTCGCCAACATGGCCTCGACCTTGGACGTCATCTCCGGCGGCCGGCTGGAGTTGGGCATCGGCGCCGGCTGGAACGAGGAGGAGTCCGGCGCCTACGGCATCGAGCTCGGCACCATCAAGCAACGGTGTGACCGCTTCGACGAGGCCTGCCAGGTGCTGATCGGCCTGATGAGCCAGGAGACGACGACCTTCCAGGGCACCTATTACCAGCTCAACGAGGCACGCAACGAACCCAAGGGACCGCAGCGACCGCACCCGCCGATCTGCATCGGCGGCAGTGGCGAGAAGCGGACCCTTCGCACCGTCGCGAAATACGCCCAGCACTGGAACTTCGTCGGCGGCACCAAAGAGGAGTTCGTGCACAAGCGCGATGTGCTCTACGCGCACTGCGACGCGGTCGGCCGGGACCCGAGCGAGATCACCATCTCGGCGCACGTCCGCCCGGGCGCCGACGGCGAGTGGGGTCCGGTCGCCGAGCGCGCCGCCGAACTCGGCGAGCTGGGGCTGGACCTGGCCATCGCGGTGCTTCGGGTGCCGCATACGCCCGCGGATCTGGAGCCGGCCGCCGAGCTGTTCGCCCAGGTCAAGTGAGCCGGTGAAGTGGGCGCAGGGTTCTAGTGGCGCACGCTTACTACATCCGGCTCACCTCTCGCCGGTGAACGTGGCAGGATCACGGCGAACCGCGGCGACCACCTCCGGGAGATGACTGTGCTCGACCTGCCGGCGACCAGGACTGACCAGTCTCTGGTCATCCGCACCGACTTCAGCGATGACCGGGCGTGGGCTGATTTGCGAGCGGCGATGCGGGACCCGGCGTCGGTCGACGGTGACCGCGCGGCGGTCGAGGTCATCGACGATCCGGCGTACGCCGGACTGCTCCCGGACGATCTGATCGCGCCCGGCTTCGCCCGCAACGACCACACCTACGTCTTCCTGGTGGACTCGGTCACCATGACCGATCCGGAGCATCCGGTGCTGGTCGTAGATCTCTGGGAGGATCCGGGCCGGACCTTCCGGGTGGTCCCGGAGCAGTTCGCCAGCGTCGACACGACGCTGTCGGACTCACAGGTCGACTTCAGCGACGTCGCCGACAACGCCAGCCCGGACGGCGTGTTCCGGGGCTTCGCCGACGATCTCTGAGCGAGTCCCGGTCGGCGTCCCGAGCCGCAGTCGCCATCTCGGCCGGTGCGCGGGCCGCCGCGACGGTAACTTGAAGCCGTGACTCACAAAGCGGTGCACGAAGCCATGGCGGCGCAAGTGAGCAGCGGCGCTCTGCCCGGCATCGTGACCCTGATCGCCCAGGGTGATGACGTCGACGTGGATCCGATCGGCGCGGTGGCGCTGCACACGGCCGAACCGATGCGCCGCGACACCATCTTCCGGATCGCGTCGATGACCAAGCCGATCGTGGCCGCCGCCACCATGATCCTGGTTGAGGACGGGACGATCCGGCTGGACGAGCCGATCGACCGGCTGCTGCCGGAGATGGCGAACCCGCAGGTGTTGCGGCGGGTCGACGGCGCGGTCGACGACACCGTCCCGGCGGTCCGCCCGATCACCGTCGATGACCTGCTGACCTTTCGATTCGGCTGGGGTCATGTCTACGACCCGGCCTACGATCCGCCGATCGACCCGCCGATCCCGATCCTCTCGGCCGCCGGCGACTTGCGGCTGACGCTGGGTCCGCCGGATCCGCGTACGCCCTATGACCCGGACGAATGGATCCGCCGGTTCGCCTCGCTGCCGCTGATGCACCAGCCCGGCGAGCGCTGGATGTACAGCGCCGGATCCCTGGTGCTCGGCGTGCTGGTGGCTCGCGCTGCGGGCCGATCACTGCCGGACTTCCTGGATCAGCGGATCTTCGCGCCGCTCGGCATGACCAGCACCGGCTTCCAACTGCCGGACGACTACGCGGGCACGCTTCCCACGCCCTACGCCGCCGATACGGCGACCGGCAAGCTCGCGGTCGCACCGGACGCCGCGGCGACCGACTGGACCGAGCCGCCGGCGTTCCCGTCAGGTGCGGGCGGCCTGCTGTCGACCGCCGACGACTTCCTGGCCTTCGCGCGCATGTTGCTGCACGACGGAGCACTTGGCCGTACGCGGATCCTCAGCCCGGAATCGGTGCGCGCCATCACCACCAACCACCTGACTGCCGAACAACGGTCCACCGGCGATCCGATCCTGGCCGGCAACGGCTGGGGTTACGGAGTCGTCGTGGTCACCGAGCCGGACGAGTTCTCCGCCGTGCCGGGCCGCTACGGATGGGACGGCGGCTACGGCACGGCATGGTTCAACGACCCGCATCGCGACCTGATCGGCATCGCGCTCACCCAGGTGCAGGACTTCCTCTTCAACGGCGGTTCGGCCGAGTTCGAGGCGCTGGCCCTCGACTCCTGACGCACCGCGCCGTCTCGACGCCGCATCCGCCACTTCGTGGCCTCCGCTACCCCGGCGTCTGCTACCCCGTGGATCTTGGGAAGTTGGCGTGGCTATGGCGGGCTCCCGACCTCGCAAGATCGCGGGAGGAGGGCGTTCCGTGGTGGGCGAGCCGGGGGGAGAGGGCGGGGCGGGGGCGGGGCGGGGGCCACGGGACGATGCCGCGGCGGCGGCGGGCGACGGGCGGCGGTTGCCGGGCGACGAGGCTATCCGAACGCGTCGACTCGCAACTTGCCGAACTCCTCGACTAGACGGGGCAGGGTGTAGTGCGCGTTCAGGCCGCTTGGGTTGGGGAGCACCCAGATCCGCGTACCGCGGATGGTTTCCGGTTGCGGGCCGACCACGGCGGATCGGGCCCCGAACGCGGACCGGTAGGCGCCGACGCCCAGCACCGCGAGCCAGTCCGGCTGGTAGCGCCGCACCTTCGCCGCCAGTGCGACACCGCCGGCGGACAGTTCCGCGGGCGCCAACTCGTCGGCGCGAGCGCTGGCCCGATCCACCACGTTGGTTATGCCGAGGCTGAGCTTCAGCAGGTCAAACTGCTCGCCGGGATCGAGCTGGCGGTCCGTGAAGCCGCTGCGGTGCAGGGCCGGCCAGAACCGGTTGCCGGGGCGGGCGAAGTGGTGACCGGTCGCCGCCGAGTAGAGCCCCGGATTGATGCCGCAGAACAGCACGCGCAGATCATCGGCGATGACGTCGGGCAGCGTCTCGGTGATCGCGGCGGCGAGATCGGCTTTGGTCGGCCTCATCTATCGAGGGCTCGCACCGCGGTCAGGTAGCCGTCGATCGCGTCCCGGTTCCGGGCCAGACAGTCGATCCGGGTGGTCATCTGATCGCGCTGCTTCTCCAACGTGCCGATGATCTCCGGGGTGGCTTCAGTGACCATGATCGTGCATGGGTTCGCCAGGCACGGCAGGATCTCGTTGATGATCCGGGTCGGGAGGCCGGCATCGATCAGGCCGCGGATCTGCTGCACCCGGTCGACCAGCTGCTCCGCGTAGTCGCGATAGCCGTTCGACGACCGCTCCGGCGCGAGCAGTCCCTGCTCCTCGTAGTAGCGGAGCAGCCGGGCCGAGACGCCGGTGCGCTCGGCAAGCTCGCCAATCTTCACCCGATCCACGCTACCCGGTCGAGAAGCCGCTGCTCAGTGATGGAACTGCCGGACGCCGGTCGCGATCAGCCGGATGCCGAGCGCGGCGGCGTGCCGCTCGATCGCCGCTGACCGCGCTGAACCGCCCGGCTCGACGATTTTCTGCACTCCGTGCCGCGCCGCTTCGTCGATGTTGTCGGCGAACGGCAGCGCGCCGTCCGAAACGAAGGTGACTCCGGCCAGCGGCGGACCGGCCGGCAGCGCCTGCGCCCGGGCGAGTTGCGCCGCGATTCGGTCGGACGCCGTCGCCGCGTCGACATCGAACACGGCCGGCTGGCGGCGCCGCCACCACAACTCGGCCTTGGCACCGGCGAGCGCGGTGCAGTCGACCCGGGACTGCTGCCCGGCACCGATGCCGATGGCGACGCCGTCCTTCACGAACGCGACCGAGTTGGACTGGGTGAACCGTACGGTGACCAGGCCGAGCGTCGCGTCCGGGCCGAGCCCGGCCGGAATCTCAATGGGGTCGCGCGGCTGGGTCAGGCGCAGGCCGAACACCTCACGCGACTCGACCGTCGGTGCCTCGAATGTCGGGTCGGCCCGCAGCACCAAGAACCGGCCGCGCTTCTTGGCAGCGAGCCGAGCGACGGTTCCGGGTTCGTAATCCGGCGCGACGATGCCGTCGGAGACCATCCGGCTCAGCAGATCCGCGAGATCGGCGTCGACCGGGCCGGAGACGGCGACGAAGTCGCCATAGGACGACTTCGGATCTGCATCCCGGGCACGCAGGTAGGCACTCGCGACATCGGACAGGTCGCCAACCCGGTAGGTGTGGCGGATCGAGGCGTCGAGCGGGCCGCCGAGCGCGGCGCCGGCGGGTGAAACGTGCTTGAACGACGCCGCCGTGACCCGGCCGGTCGAGAGAGCCGCAGCGCGAACGAGTTGCCAGGCGTTAAGCGCGTCGAGCAGGTTGATGAAAGACGGCTCGCCGTTGACCACCCTGATCGGCGA
The DNA here is from genome assembly GCA_963836775.1 of uncultured Actinomycetota bacterium. Taxonomy (GTDB): domain Bacteria; phylum Actinomycetota; class Actinomycetes; order Mycobacteriales; family Micromonosporaceae; genus DASQPR01. The sequence goes on from CAWIKR010000002.1 coordinate 544,136, forward strand.
CCGGTCGGGGTCCACCGACGCGTAGGTGGCCGGTGATTGATGCGGATTCATGCCGTAACGCAGGTCGGGCACGGTCGCTCCTGTCGGTCCGATGGGACGGACAGGCACCCAGGCGGTCGGCGCCGATCTCGGCTCGGGCCGCGGCTCCCCGGTGGTGGTCCACCTTCGCCAGTAGCGGCGGCCGCCGACAGCATACGTGTTCCGCGGGTCACATCGATCGTGCTTGCCTTCTCACTAGTGTGAAGGTTTGACGATCGAGTCATGACCAAGCGATTCCTCGCCCTGGCGTTCCTGTGGGGCAGCAGCTTCACCTTCATCAAGGTCGCGCTCGACGGTGTCACGCCCAGCCAGCTGGTGCTGTTCCGGCTGGTTCTCGGTGCCGCTGTCCTGCTTGCGATCGCGCGCTGGCGGGGCATCGCGCTGCCCGGCGATCGGGTCGTCTGGGGTCACATCGTCGCGGCAGCGGCATTCGGAAACGTGATCCCGTTCCTCCTGCTGTCATACGGCGAGCAGGGCACCGGCGCTGGAATCGCGGGCGTGCTGGTGGGCAGCACTCCGCTGTTGACTCTCGCGCTCGCCACCGTGGCACTGCCGTCCGAGCGGATCACCCTTCGCAAGACCGCCGGCATGATCGGCGGCTTCGCCGGGGTGGTGCTGATCGTCGGCCCCTGGGCGACCGGCGGTGGCTCCATCGGCGGCCGGATCGCCTGCTTCCTGGGGGCGCTGAGTTACGCGGTCGGCTTTGTCTACGTACGCAAGTTCTTGTCGCCGCGGGGACTGCCACCGATGTCACTGGCGGCCGGTCAGATGGTGGCGGCGACCGCGCTTCAGGTCGTGGTGACGCCGTTCCTGGCCTGGCACACCCCGCACATCACCGCCGCGATAGCGGGAAGCATCGTGTTCCTCGGCATCATGAGCACCGGCTTCGCCTACGTCCTCTACTTCCGGCTGATCGCCGACGTCGGCGCCACCACGGCCTCGGCCGTCAACTACGTCGTGCCTCTGTTCGCGGTGCTGATCAGCGTCATCGTGCTGGGCGAGTCGGTCACCTGGAACCTCGTCGCCGGTGGTGCCGTGGTGCTGGTCTCGATGGCGTATGCGGAACGCCGATGGCCACGCCGGCCAGTTGCTCCGACCCGGCACCCGGTGGACGCGATGGCGGGGTCAATCGTCGACCGCCGGATCGAGTGCTCCTGACCGCCAAGCAGCGGCTCATGGCGGCGTGATCGAGGCGCGACGCCGATGAGTGACAAGTTCCCCAGCGTACGAACATATGTTCTAAGATCAGAGGATGCGTGATCCGGCCTCGATCCTGCACGCGGACCTGGACGCGTTCTACGCCTCGGTGGAGCAGCGCGACGATCCGCGGCTGCGCGGCCGGCCGGTGATCGTCGGCGGTGGCGTGGTCCTGGCCTGCAGCTATGAAGCAAAGGCGCGGGGCGTGCGGACGGCGATGGGCGGCCGCATGGCGAAGCTGCTGTGCCCCGACGCGGTGGTCGTGTCGCCTCGGATGTCGGCCTATTCGGAGGCCAGCAAGGCGGTCTTCGAGGTGTTCCGGGACACCACTCCCCTCGTCGAGGGCATCTCGATCGACGAGGCGTTCCTCGACGTCAGCGGGCTGCACAAGATCAGCGGCACACCGGTGGACATCGCCCGGCGACTCCGGGCGTCGGTCCTGGAGAAGGTCGGCCTGCCGATCACCGTCGGGATCGCCCGGACCAAGTTCCTGGCGAAGGTCGCCAGCCGGGTCGCCAAGCCGGACGGGCTGCTGCTCGTCACGCCCGAAGGCGAGCTGGACTTCCTGCATCCGCTGCACGTCCAGATGCTGTGGGGCGTCGGTGCGATTACGGCGGAGAAACTCCATCAGTACGGCATCCGGACCGTCGGGCACGTCGCGCGGCTGGACGAAGCGGAACTCGTCTCGATTCTCGGGGTCGCCTCGGGCCGGCATCTCTACGCGCTCGCCCACAACCGGGATCCGCGGCCGGTGGTGGTCGGCAAGCGCCGCGGCTCGATCGGGTCGCAACGCGCCATCGGGCGCGGCCCGCACCCACCGGAAGAGGTCGACGCCACCCTCGCCGGCCTGGTCGACCGCGTCACCCGCCGGATGCGGGCGGCGAATCGGCCGGGCCGGACCGTCACGTTGCGACTGCGCTTCGACGACTTCAGCCGGGCCACCCGGTCCCGGACCCTGCTTCGCGAGACGGTGCAGACGCAGACCATCCTCGACGCGGCCCGCGGGCTGATGACGACAGCCCAGCCGTTGATCGCCGAGCGCGGCCTGACCCTGGTCGGCATCTCGGTGGGCAACCTCGGCAAGCACGGATATGTCCAGATGGAGCTGCCCTTCGACGAGCTCGATCGGGACTCACTGGACTCGGCGTTGGACGCCATCCGCGACCGTTACGGCTCATCGTCGGTGACCCGCGGTGTCCTGCTGGGCAAGGATCCCGGCCTGGTGATGCCGATGCTGCCGGATTAAGCCACCGGGCGCTGGAGGGCATCCGGCTAGCCGTGCCGCCGTCGCGCTCGGACGATGCCGGCCACACCGGCCCCGATCAGCAACACCGCTGCCACGGCGACGACTCCGATCGCCGCCGTCGGCAGCGAGTCGCGACCGGCCGACGATGCCGCAGGCTTCGGCGACGACGAGGCACCATCGAGGTCGGCTGTGCCGGGTGCTGCGCCCGATGCCGCCCCGCGGGCCAGGGCGCTCGGATAGCTGAGGATCGGCGTACGCACCGGATCGACTTCCTGGTCACTGACGGTCAGCAGGTTCCGGCCGTCCGGGCTATACGCGATCGCCTCGCCCTGCGGCTCGTCGGGCAGTGGCGTGACCGCCGGCTTCGTGGTCGTGATCGCCTTGACCACATCGCCGTCCGGGACCCGCCACTCGTACGCGGTGGAGTAGGTGCGCAGCGCCACCTTGCTCCGGTCGGCCGCGTTGGCGCCACCTGTGACCAGGAAACCGCCGCCGAGTCCGATCCCGTTGGGGGTGCCTTGGTCGGTCGGGCGGAACGAGCCGACCGCCGTCAGCGGCACCGGCGTTCCACTCGGATCGGCCGGTCCGGCGGGCACAAAGAGGTGGCTGATGCCGATCTCTTTGGTGACGAAGATCGGAGTGTCATTGGCGGCGAGCAGCATCGCCTCGGCGTCGTGCGCGTGGTCCGGGTACGCATACCGGAAAATCTTGGGCTTGCTGCTCCCGGGAGCCAGTCGCCAAACGGCGATGCTGGATCGCTGGCTCGCGTTGTCGCCGATGTCGGCGACGTAGAGCGTGCCGTCGCGGCCGATCGCCACGTCCTCCGGATCGAAGGCCGCGGTCGGATAGCCGATGGTGCGCTTCAGCTTGCAGGCCGGGCCGAAGTAGAAGATCCGGATCTTGCTCTTGTCGAAGTTGCTGTCCGACATCGAGATGAAACCGTCGCCGGTGTCGATGAGGCCGGACAAGCCGATGGCGCGCGGGTCGGTGATGGTGCAGACCGTGCGGGCCGCCGCGGCGTCGGCCGGTGCCGGGCTGGCGAGGATGCCGGCAAAGGCCGCGAGAGCAGCGAGGACGAGACGACGCACCGGGCCAGTCTTCCATCCGGCCGCCAGCGGCCGAGCGCCGAATCGCCCTCGGGCTTTGGTGCATACCTGGAAGGTCGCCGCGAGCACGGCGTTGGCAGGCGACGGGACGCCGGCCGAGATCGGCGTCGTCGCGGTGCCGGACACGTGGTCCGGCGTCACCATGCTCGCTGGTCCGCCGTCACCGGCGTCGTCGCGGTTGCCGGACTCGCTGGTCCGTCGTCACCGCGCTCGCTGGTCCGGCGTCATCGTGGTCGACTGGCTACGATCTCGCTGTCGGAGGTGGGCATGAGCGAGCAGGGATGGCAGGGTTTCCTCGCCGCGGAGGGCGTCGGCGACTGGGTCGTTCTGCACGGCGGTGCGACTGCCGCATTCCGGGTCCCGTCGCTGGTTGAAGCGGCGCGGTTGGCGCAAGCGGTGGCACAGATCGCGGGACTGGACGGAGCGCTGATGACGCTCACCGGTGACCTGCTCACGGTGCGGCTGACGCGTGATGTCTGGCAGCTTGAGGAGCGGCACGTCGAGCTGGCGCGGTCGGTGTCGGCGACGGCCCAGCAACACCGAGCCGTGGCCGACCGCAGCGCGGTGCAAGAAGTGCAGCTCGCCGTTGCGGCGCGGCCCGATGCGATTGCCGTCGGCTTCTGGCGCGCGGTCCTCGGCTATGGCGAAATGGCCGACGACAACGCCGTCGACCCGCTCGGCCACGGCTCGACTGTCTGGATGCAGGAACTCGACCCGGCCAAGCCCCTGCGCCACGCTATGCACGTCGACGTGTCGGTCGCCCGAGAACAGGCCGAGCAGCGGCTGGCCGCGGCTCTGGCGGCCGGTGGCCGCATCGTCGACGATTCCGGCGCGCCGACCGCCTGGATCCTCGCCGATCGCGCGGGCAACCGGGTCTGCATCGCCGCCTGGCCGGATGGCGCCGTTCGCCCGGACGCCGCGGCCGGCTCGGATGGCGCCGCGGCCGGCCAGGATGCCGCCGCCCGCACAGACGCCGCGGCGGGCCCAGACGGCGCGGCCAGCCCAGACCCCGTGGCCGACCCGGATGGAGCCGCGGCCCCGGCCTAGGACCAGTCCGGCCAGCTCACCTGGGGTGACCGGTAGTAGTTGATGTCCAGCAGCTTCCACCGCTGGCTCTGTGCGGCCACCCGCCGGTCGAACGCCTTGACGTTGTGCGTGGACGCCGGCGACCAGCCCAGCTCGGCGATCGCCGGCAACCGCGGGAACACCATCTGCTCGATGTCGGTGGACGTCCGGATCGTCTCGGTCCACAGGCACGCCTCGACGCCCAGGACATTGGCCGGATCGGCACCCGGGATGAAGCTGGCCGGATCCCAGCCGTAGGCCGTGTTCAGCTCGATCTCGCCGGCCCAGGTCTGGCCCAGCACGGTGCTGTCGTCGTACTTCATGTCCAGGTAGGCGACGTTGGCCGGGGCGAGCACCACCTTGGTGCCGGCAGCGACCGCCTTGCCGATCATCGTCTGGTTCGGGCTGGTGCCCCAGAACTCGGTGACCGTTGCCGGGTCCAGCTTCGCGTTGGAGAGGTCGTGCCAGCCGTACGGAATCTTGCCGTGGGCCAGCACGATCTTCTGCGCTCGCTCGACAAACGTCGCATAGTCGGCCGGCAGCGTGGCCTGGGACTCGTCCCCGCCGATATGGATATACGGCCCTGGCGTCAGTGCGGCGATCTCGCCGATCACATCGTCGACAAACTTGTAGGTCAGCTCCTTGTGCACGCAGAGCGAGCTGAATCCCACGGTGATGCCGGTGTAGAGCGCCGGAGCCGTGCCGTTGCAGTTCAGTTCCGGGTATGACGCCAGGGCCGCGTTGGTGTGGCCGGGCATGTCGATTTCCGGGATGACGGTAATGAACCGGACTGCCGCGTAGGCCACGATCGCCGAATAGTCAGCCTGCGTGTAGAAGCCGGCCGGGGTGCCGTCGACCTGAGTGCTGCCACCATGCATGGTCAGATTCGGCCACTTCTTGACGGCGATCCGCCAGCCCTGGTCGTCGGTCAGGTGCAGGTGCAGGTAGTTGAGTTTGTACATGGTGATCTCGTCGATGAACTTCTTGACCTGATCGACGGTGAAGAAGTGTCGCGCTACATCCAGCATCGCGCCCCGGTACGCGTACCGCGGATAGTCGGTGATGGTGCCGCTCGGCACCGCATGCGTGCCGCGGACCGGGACCAGCTGCAACAGGGTCTGAATGCCGGCGAACAGCCCGGCCGGCGTGGCGGCACGGATGATGACGCCCGCGCTGTCAGCGACGAGCTGGTAGCCGGACTCGCCGACGCTGGCTGGTGCCCCGCCGATGCGCAGCTGGATCGAACCGTGCGCCGCGACCGAAGGCGTCACGCCGGCCAGCGGCTGCAACTGATCGGCGAGATAGCCGCCAAGGCCCGGCACGTCGCTGGCGATCGTCGTCGTGGCATCGATCGGGTAACCGGCGCCCGAGCCGGCCACCGCCGAGACCGGCGCCGGAACGACCACGTTCGGAAAACCACCAGCGGCCGGCTCCGGCTCGTCACCGGTTCGAAGCCCGAACCAGGCGATCAGCCCGACGACCACCACGACCGCTACGCCACCAAGCCACCAACGTGCCACTCGCACTGATCCAATCCCCCGATGCGATCAATATGCAGGCCTGTTTGCCGAATTAGTAAACTAACCTAAATGATCGACCTCGGACAAGGCCCCGTTCTCGTGGATCTTGCGACCGGCCACCGCGGTGATCCGCGAGGTGGGGACGTGGTGGCGGACCAGAACGGGCTTACCGCGACGCCTGAAACGCCCGCCGATGCGCCGACGGCGAGTGGCGCATCGAGCGCCCGAAGTGGTGCCGGTAGGTGACCGCGGTGTCGAACCCGACCGCCCGGGCGATCTCCTCGATCGGTGCGCTGGTGGTCTCCAGCAGCGTCAAGCTGGCCTGCACGCGTTGGTTGATCAGCCATCGGATCGGCGCCGTGCCAGTGGTCCGGGCGAAATGCCGCACATAGCTGCGAGTCGACATGTGCGCCTGCCGCGCCAGCCGGTCGACGGTGATCGGTTCGGCCAGATTGGCCAGCGCCCAATCCATGCTGGCGGCGATCCGGTCGTCGTCCGGATCGACGCTGACCGCCGCTTCGATGAACTGCGCCTGACCCCCGTCGCGATGCGGCTGCACCACCAGCCTGCGGGCCACCGCGTTGGCGATCTCAGCGCCGAAATCTCGGCGTACGACGTGCAGGCAGAGATCCAGCCCGGCGGCACTGCCCGCGCTGGTCCACACTGGACCGTCTTCGATATAGAGCACGTTCGGGTCCACCTCGACGTCCGGGAATCGCTGCCGGAGCCGGTCTGCATAACGCCAGTGGGTGGTCGCCCGGCGACCGTCCAGCAGACCCGCCGCCGCCAGCGCGAACGCACCGGAACAGATGGACATCAGGCGAGCGCCGCGGGCGTACGCCTGCCGAAGCGCCTCGACGACGCCCGGTGACGGATCCGCCGACACGTCCGACACCCCGGGCACGATCACCGTGTCGGCAGCGGCGAAGTCCGCCAACCCGTGGCCGGAACTCAACGTGGCGCCACCGACGAGATGCACCGGACCCGCCGTCTCGGTGCAAACGACCAGCTCATACCACGGCACGTCGAATTCCGGGCGGGGCAGCCCGAAGACCTCGGTGACAATGCCGGTCTCGAAGACCGACATTCCGTCATAGGCCAGCACCGAAACCGTCGGCCCGCGACGGCGCGGCGCCGCGAGGCGGGCGGCGCCGACCGGGTGTCGAGATAACGGCCGAGAAGCCATGGCGGAATCTTATCGTAGAGTGGCAATCACGCCAGTCGCCTGTGCCCGCCGATGCCCGCAGGATGAACTCATGTCTCACGTGCTTGCCGTGCCGGCCGCGGCCGCTCCCGATGCCATTGCCCACTTCGCCGCCCGCCTCTCCTACGAAACCGACGTCAGCGACGTGCACGCCGACCTGGAGGCCGGGACGGCCGGCCTGGTGGTGGTCGACTCGCGCGGCATCTCGGCGTGGAGTCAGGGCCACCTTCCGGAAGCGATTCACCTGCCCACCGACGACGTCGCCGCGCGCGCTGCGAACCTGATCCCACCCGGAAGCACCGTCGTCACCTACTGCTGGGGACCCGGATGCAACGGCTCCACCCGCGCCGCCCTCGCGTTCGCGCGGCTCGGCTACCCGGTCAAGGAGATGATCGGCGGCTACGAATACTGGGTCCGCGAGGGTCTTCCGGTGCAGACCGCGGACGGCGTGACGCGACGTCCGCCGGACGACCTCACCGCGCCGCGCGGCGCCGTCAGCTGCGCTTGCTGACCTTTCGGAGGTACGCGCGACCACGCGCCGAAAGGCGGTAACCGACCGGCTGGCTGAGTGTCAGTCCGAGCGCCTTGAGATTGCGTACGTTTCGCTTGAACACCACGGTTTCCAGCCCGAGCGGCGCCGCCAGCTCGGTGGAGACGACGTCCGGGCGGTCCCGGATCGCGGCCAGCGTCTCGGATGTCCACGGCCCCCGCGGGCTGGCCCGGTCCAGTCGTTGCAGGCGCACGGTGATGTCCGCGACGTCGTCGTCGGTGAGCTCGTCGGCGGCGGCCAGCGCATCTCGTGGATCGCCGACGTCGAGCCGGTGAAACCGGATCCGGTAGATCGGGGCGTCATCCGCGCCTCGGAGATCTGCCAGCACGGCCGCGCCGCCGGGGTAGCCGGCCGCCCGTGCGTCTGCCGGATCGATCGCGTCCGGAGCAACCACCGCGACGTCGGTCACTTCAATCATGTCGAGCATCGTGCGGTAGTGGCCGCCCACCACCACCTGCGGACGGCGCCAGCGCCGGAACATCGCGGTCAGCGAACCGTCGTGGATGCCGTCGCGCAGTCGCTTCTCAAACAGCACCGATCCATCATCGCCCGATCGCCGTCAGGTGACCGGGATTGACGGTCGGCCGGCGCTGACCGCGCTCGCGTGGTCCTTGGCAACCGCTGCCGTTGTCGGTCTCAATACCGCGGTGTCGCGCCGCCGGACGGCGGCTGGTCGTGAGCGGCGATGTCCAGCCGGCGCTCGGTCGCGCCGGCGGTGTGCCGGTTCATCCGCACGACAGTTGCCTGTCCGCTGTGGTTGAGCTTCTCCAGAAGTTCGAGATCGTCCGCCGACACGAGCGCCACCAAAGGCTTGCCGTGCCTGGTCATGACGATCCGCTCGCCGCCATAAACGACGCGGTTGACCAGGTCGGCGAACTCGGCGCGGGCCTGGGTCACCGGAATCTCTTCTGCCATGCCGATAGCTTACATCTTGTACGGTGTGTATGTTCTGTACAGAACATACGTTCCGTCCAGCCTGATTCCAGCACCGCACCCCGCCGTACCTCTGGATCTTGCGACGTTGGCGTGGTCATAGGCCTCCCAACCTCGCAAGATTCACGGGCAGAGGGCAGAGGGCAGAGGGCCGCGGGACGGATACGGGCGACTGGCATCGTGGAGGCCTTGCATGACCCCGCTCCATCGAAACCGCGACTTCCTTCTGCTCTGGTCCGGGCAGACGGTGTCGTCGATCGGCACCAGCATGGCCGCGGTCGCTTATCCGCTGATCGCGCTCGCCGTCACCCAGTCCGCGACCACGGCCGGTGCGGTGGCGTTCTGCGGCGTGGCGGCGATGGTGGCCGGCTCCCTGCCGGCCGGCGTGTGGGCCGATCGATACTCCGGCCGGGTCCTGATGATCGGCTGCCATCTGCTCCGCGCCGGGGCCGCGGTCTCGGTCGCCGCTGCCCTGGCCGCGGGGCGCCTGACCATTGCCCACTTGATTGTCGCCACGGTCGTCGCTGGATTTCTTGGTCCGGCGGGTTTCGCATCCGAGACGATCGCGATTCGCCGAGTCGTGCCGGCCCCACAGCTCGGCGCCGCCATCGCGCAGAACGATGCCCGAAGCCACCTCGCCGAACTGCTCGGCCAGCCGCTCAGCGGATATCTCTACGCGCTCGGTGCCGCGCTGCCGATCGCCGGGGACGCGGTGTCATTCCTGGTCGCCGCCGCCACGGTCGCAGGCCTCCGCACCGACCTGCGGCAGGTGGCGATACCGGCATCGCGGGCCTCGATGCTCAGCCAGATCAGCGTCGGGCTGCGGCACATCTGGGGCACGCGGTTTCTGCGTACCACCCTGGTGTGCTCTGCGGGCATCAACGTCGCCTTCACCGGATTGACGCTCGCGGTGATCGCGTCTCGCAGCGGCGCCGGATCGGCGCACCTCGGCACCGCGCTCGGTCTTGGCGCGATCGGCGGCCTCGCCGGATCCTGGCTGTCGACGCGGATCCTGCACCGACTGCGTGCCCGCACCGTGATCATCGGGTTCGGATGGTTGGTCGCGGCCGCGCTCGCCGCGATGGCCGTGGTGACGAACGTGTACGCGCTCGGCGCCCTCATCGCCGTCATCTATTTCGTGACCGCACCCGCCAACGGCGTCCTCTACGCCAGCCAGATCCTCATTACCCCGCCGGAATTGCAGGGTCGCGTGATCAGCGCGGCGGTGACACTGCTCGGGGTCACCGGACCGCTTGGACCGCTGCTGGCCGGGGTTCTGGTCGACGTCGCCGGCCAGTGGGCGGCGTTCGGCGCATTCGCCGTCATCGTCGCGGTGTCCACAGTGGCGCTGCAGCGCAGCCGTGATGTCCGGGACATGCCGGACCTGCGGCCGGACGCCACGCCGGAGCCGAATCCGGCGCCGCCAAGTGACAGCGATCCGACCGTTTCCGGCGTCGGCGCGGATTCGATCGCCGCCTAGCATTGAGGCGCGTCAACTTGTCGAGGAGGGCGCGATGAGCCTGTTCAAGCGGCGCCCCGACGGCCCCGATCAGGCGTGGATCCGGGTGACCGCGCTGGTGGTGCGGGCCGATGTGCCGGCGGTGGGAGCACCCTGGATCGGCGGCTTCGCGCGCGGCACCGTTCAGGTGCTGGCCGAGCTGCCCGGCGTCGGTCGCCGCCAGCTCAGCAACGACTTTCGGCTCAAGAGCGAGCACTGGCTGGTGCCCGGCCTGGAAATCACCATCGCGATCGACCCGGCCAATCCGGGCCAATTCGACGTCGACTGGTCGACGGTGCCGCCGATGGAACAGCTCGTCGCGCAGAACCACCCGGCGCTCGCAGACCCGTTCGCGGCCTCGCGGCACATCGCCGAGGTGGTTGGCATCACCCCTAGCGCGAAGACCGCGGCGCTGCACGAGCGGGTGCAGAAGGCGGTTGCCGAAGCGCCGTCGAAACCGGCCCGGCCGGGCTATCGACCCGCGGTCGGTTATGTCACCACGATCCGCGGGCGCTATCAGGGCAGTTCCAACGAGTCCGACTCCGGCAGCGGTGGCGTGCGGTTCGACCGGGAGAGTCCGGCCGTGCTCTCGGTGATGCTGCCGGGTCGGGCGCCGTACGCCCTCTACGTGCCGAAGTTCGCCTATCCGAGCAAGCGCACCATCATTCGCACCGAGCCGCTGCCGGTGCTGGTCTCCGAGTCCAACCCGGCCGACTTCATCGTGGTGTGGAACGAGGTCGGCGACCTCTTCGGTCAGGTCGGCGCGCGGCGGGGCGACACCCTGAGGTCCGCGCTTGCGCTGGCCCAGCAGATGCAGGCGGCCCAGGCACAGGCGGCGCAGGCTCAGCAGGCGCAGTACCAGCAGTATTTGCAGGGCGGGCAGTATGTGCCGCCTGGCTACCCGGGTGCGGTGCCGCCGGGTGCGGAGCCGCCGCCGGGTGTGGCGGCGGACTCTCCGAGCGCCGTTCCGCCGGGCCACCCGGGTGCGTTGCCGCCGGCCGCTGGCCTGACCCCGGAGATGCGCGCGGCCCTCCTGGACAATCTCAAGCGCACGCTTCTCTACGCACATCCCCAGCAGCGGCAGATGGTGCTGAACCAATATCGCGCGATGGGTCTTGAGTTCAACGAGGACGACCTCGGCCTTTAGCCTCTGCGCAGGTGTGCCGCCGGATCCGAGGACTCGTCCGCCGAACTCGGCGTCGACTTTCGACGAGATCTCGTCACAACTCGACGATTAGTCTCCAGAGTCCCGGCGGGTCAAGATCGCGACGAGTGTGACCCCACGGCGCCGTGAAGGAAACCAACGGGCACTCAATGCTGTCCCGGACCCCATCCAGCAGCACTGAGCGCCCGTTGCTTTCTTTCATCGAGCCGCCGCGCGCTCGGCGACCGTCGCCCACGCCACGCGAGCAGTCAACAATTCGCGGGCTTCGCAAACTGCGACCCGGTGCAACTGGTGACCAAGATCGGAAATCTTGGCGACGAAGGACAGCCGGACTGACAGACTGCCGAGCTAAACCACCGGATGCCGAATCACCAGCACCGCCTCCGCCGGATCCGGCCCGAGCGCCACATAGCTGTGCGGCCCAGCCGCCTCCCAGATCAGATCGTCACCGGCCGCCACCTCGACCGGCGAGTCCACCGGACCGACCTGGACCCGGCCCGCGGTGACCAGAAGGTTCTCCACGACGCCGGCGCCATGACCCGGCGACACCTGCACTCGGCCAGGACGGATGCGCAGCCGGTAGATCTCGGTCGTGACTCCCGGATCGTGATACGCCGCCACCAATACGCCGTCAACCGCGTCACCGTGCACGACCGGGTCAGCCGCAACGCCCGGCGCGGTCAGCAACACCGACAGACCGACTTCGAGTTGCGCCGCGATCGCGTAGAGCGTCTCCAGCGTCGCGTTGCGGCGGCCGGCCTCGATCTCGGAGAGCGTCGCCTTGCCGACCCCGGCTTGAGCCGCGAGCGCCGAGAGTGACCAGCCCCGCTGCTCGCGGAGCGTACGGACCCGGGCTCCCACGAGCTGAGCGAGTTCGGCGGTGGTGTCCGGCGCGTTCGACATACCGGTATCGTTCCACATATGGAACGCCTGCAACCGATCCTTGCCGGGGTGATCACCGCGCTCGTCGGGTTCACCAGCTCATTCACGGTGGTCCTTGCGGGCTTGCGTGCGGTCGGCGCCGACCAGGAGCAGGCGGCATCCGGGCTGCTGGCGGTCACCGTGATCATGGGCTCGATGACGATCTGGTTCAGCGTTCGCCGGAAGCTGCCGATCAGCATCGCGTGGTCCACACCGGGCGCGGCATTGCTGCTGGCCACCGGTCACGTGCACGGCGGGTTCGGCGCCGTCATATCCGCATTCCTCATCTGCGGCCTGCTGATCGTCTGCACCGGACTGTTCGCGCCGTTGCGTCGGCTGGTGCTCGCCGTTCCGAAGCCGATCGCCAATGCGCTGCTCGCCGGCGTACTGCTGGAGCTGTGTCTGGTCCCGGTGACCACGATGAAAGAGCGACCGGCGATGGCCGCCGCGATCATCGCGACCTGGCTGTTGTTTCTGCGGTTCGCGCGGCGCTGGGCAGTGCCCGCGGCGATGGGGGTCGCGCTGATCGAAATCATCAGCTCGGCCAACTCCGCGCAGCTGTCGCACCTGTCGTTCGCGCCGACGCTGACACTCACCCGCCCGGCCTTCGACGTCACCGCGATCACCCTCGGCATCTCGCTCTTCGTGGTCACCATGTCAGCGCAGAACGTGCCGGGCATCGCGGTGCTCGAAGGCTTCGGCTATGACGCTCCGGTGCGCCCGATCCTCACCGGCACGGGGCTCGGCACGATGATCGGGGCGGTGTTCAGCGGGCACGTGGTGAACATGGCCGCGATCAGTGCCGCCCTGTGCGCCGGCCCGGACGCCCATCCGGATCGGAACCGTCGCTGGATCGCCTCGACCACGGCTGGCATCACCCTGGTCGTCTTCGGGTTCGCCGCGGCGCTGCTGTCCGCGCTGGTCGCCGTGGCGCCGGCCGGCCTGGTCGAATCGGTGGCCGGCCTGGCGCTGCTGGGCACGCTGGGATCGGCCCTTGCGGCCGCCGTTGTCGCAGACCCCGATGGCGGTACGCGGAACCGGGACGCCGCCATCGTCACGTTCCTGGTGACGGCCTCGGGCATCAGCGTGGCCGGGATCGGATCGGCATTCTGGGGCCTCGTCGCGGGGCTGGTGTTCGCGGCGATCTTCCTGGCCCGACGCCGGCGGCCGGCACCGGATTCACCCGTCGTGACCGGCGCAACGGCGACACCGACCGGCGCCACCGTGTCGGCATCGCTGACCGAGGCCACCGCGTCGGCGCCGCCGACCGAGGCCGGCGCACTCGCCGAGGCCGAGGCCGGGTCCGAATCCGGGTCCGAATCCGAATCCGAATCCGAGTCCGAGTCAGCGTCCGACTCGGACTACGTGCGATCCACGTAAGCGGCACCCGATATCCGCGACCAGCTGCGCTCGTCGGCCCAGATCGAGGCGTCGTCGACGTATCGGCGCAGCATCTCGCTCAGCTCGTCATCGGTCTCACCGAAGAGTTCCCGGGTAGCGATCGTCCGAGCGATGCCGGCGAGGAAGTCGGCCACCTGCACGCACGGGTCGGCGTAGGAGTCGACGAGGCGGAACTCGTCGAGCGCCCCGGCCGCCTGGCGTTCGAGTTCGGCGATGCGCGCGGCCGAGAACGTGTTCTGCCGATCGTGCGCGATGGCGACTCCGGACCCGTCCGCGGACCAGAACCGCAGAGCCGCCAGGACCGCTGGAAACAACGCGTCGAGCAGCGGGAACACCGGTGGATCGTGGGCGATCCGGTCGCGGTACCCGGTCGCGGCGGCCCGAGCCTGGCACAGCTCATCGAGCACTGGATCCGCTATGGCCAGCTGCATCGCATCGGCGATGTCGAAGAACGCGTCCACCGCGTTTGGGTTCGGCCGGAGGCGTACCAGGTCATTGGCGGCCTCCAGGAAGATGCGCCAGAGCTCGTCGTCGGAGGCGATCCGATCGCGGTAGAGCGCCGCCGCCGCGGCACCATCGCCGAGCAGCGTCTCGGCCGCGCTCCGCACGACGAACCAGGCCTTGTCCACGAGGAACACGCGGGCGTTGCCACGCAGCGGCCCATAGGGGCCGAGGAACCACAGCAGAGTCGGCCGGCTTCGCCGCCGCAACAGATGCCCGGCCTTGTATTCCAGAGCCGGAGATCCGATCCGGTCGCGCAGCTCGGCCAGGCAGAAGGTGGCGACTTCGGGCTCGATCCGGACGCTCGCATGGGCGAAGACGTCGGTCATCGAGCCGACCATGTTCTCGCCCTCGTAACCGGACTCGTCGCAGGCGATCGCGACGGTGCGGCGGCTCGCTGACGATGGCACGGGTGCGGCTCCCGGAGTGCGGTGTCGGGTCGTATCGCGATTGTCTTCGATTGCGGGCACAGACCACCAGCGGATTTGTGCTACGCCCAGAGCGCAACCGCCGTTCGCCACCAGCCCACACATCGTGTTCCGGCATATCGGACGGAACGGATTGTCAGAGGCCGGTGGCAGCATCGGGGCATGACCGACTCTGGCCGCCGCTCGCCGGCCCGCAACCGGGTGACTCCGCTCGGCGACATCGAGGCGTTTCCGCTGCGCGGCGCCTGGACCGGCAATCGCGGCATCATTCACCAGGATCGGGAGATTGTCCGGTTTCACGCGAGTGACCTGTGGATCACCTGCGCGCTGGAGTTCCGCGGCTGGTGGCGCGAGCAGTGGCTGCCACATCGCTGGACTCACCTGTTCTTCCACGATGAGGCGGTGTCGTTTGCTGCCGGGCACCGGCCGTGCGCCGAGTGCCGCCGCGCCGACTATCTGGCTTATCGAGACGGTTGGGCGGCAGCTCTGGAGGTGCCCCGACCGCTCGCCAAGGAGATCAACCGGCAATTGCACGGCGAGCGCGTCGTGCGCGGCACGCACCGGCGGCGGGTGCACGACAGGGACTTTGCCGGACTGCCCGACGGCACCTTCGTGCTGATCGACGGCACCACGCCGGCGTTGGTGCTGGACGATGCCCTGGTGGAGTGGACACAGTCCGGCTATGCCGGCCGCACGACCCGCCCGCGACGTGGCCGCGCGACCGTGATCACGCCGCCGTCGACGGTGGCCGTCCTCCGGACCGGTTATCCGGTCCAGATCGACGAGGCCGCGCGGCCCGCCTGACGGGGCGGGCCGCGCGCCGATCACCGTTGACGCCTATCGGTCCGCTCGAACCAGCGCCGGAATGAACTTCGAGGCGTCGATGGTGCCCCAACCGGTCGCGAGGTCGTAGCCCTTCGTGGCCGGATGTCCGGTGACACCGCCGAAGCTGTTGTCCCCCACCGTCACATCGACGATGCCGGTGTGCAGCGGATCGTGCGGGATCCGGCTGGCTGCCCCGAGCACGTAGAGCGCATTGTGAATGTCGCCGAGCCGACGTCCGGCCATCTGATCGGCCATCGCCACGATGGCGGCGAACAGCGGGCAGGCCAGGCTGGTGCCGCCGAACAGCTGCCACGGGTCGTCCGGGTCGAGGAACGACGCGTAGATGAAGCCGCCACCGTCAACCGCTCCGGTCATCGAGATGTCCGGCGTGCCGCGGCGAGACCCGACCACGTTCCGCACACCGAACTGGTAGACCGGCCGGCTGAACACCGTCGACTTGGCACCGCCGGTGGCGCCGAAGACGTCGTTCCAGGCGGTGTCGGGTGACAGCCGAGCACCGCTGTCATCGAGATTGAGTGCCGTGCCGCCAACCGCCGTCACCAGCGGATCGGACGCCGGCCAGGCGTTGACTTCAAACGGATAGGTGTCGCTGGCGTCGCTGATGAAGTTGGTGACGCCGTGGTCTCCGGAACTCGCCAGCAGCGTGACCTGGCGCCGCTCGGCGGCCTTGAACGCGTACCGCAGGTTGAGCAGGCTCGAATAGTCACCCTGGTCGAAACCGGGGAACGTATTCTCGGTCGAGGTGAAGCTCTGTGAGATGACGTCGCCCTTGCCGGCGTCGATCAACGCCTTCTCGGCGTTCATCATTTCCGGCAGCCCGGTGGTGCCCTGCACCTGGTCGACCGGCGTTTCCACGACGATGATGTGGGCGCCTGGCGCGATCGCGTGGGCGTACTGCACGTCGAGCGTGGTTTCGAAGGCCCAGTTGACCATGTCCCCGTTGTTCGGGTCGAACGGCGGGATGGTGCCGGCCCGATCGATCTCCACGGTGGTGTGGGGCAGTCCCCACTGCGCGTCGAACATGTCGAGGTCGTGTTGCAGGGTCGGCGAGCCGAACGACTCGACCAGCACGATGGTGCGTCCGGCGCCGTTGATTCCGCGCCGATACAACGGTTCCAGGTTGTACGCCTTGCGGAACTGCAGCGGTGAGTAGCAGTGAATGCCGAAGTTCGCCAGGCATTCGGACGTCGGAAGCGGTGCCGAAATGTTGGTTACCGCAACGGTCTGGGTGATCGCCGGGCGCACCATCGGAAGGGCCGCGGCCTGGGCGTGGGCCCGGGCGTGGGCCTGGACCGAAGCCACCGATTGGTGTGCCAGTTGGGGCGGCACCGCCGCGGTGACGAGCCCAACGGCCGTGAGAGCGGTCAGCCCGGCCATCACTCGCCGGATCCCCGTGCGCTGTCCCATCCGGACTCCTTTGTCGATAGGAGATTGATCTATCGACATGTATTGGATCGTGGATCGGATTCATAGACAACGCCTAGGCAGATGATCGGCATCCTCGGGCTCCGACCTGCGGTTGGTTGCTCGGCGGTCGCGGGTCGAGTTCGGGGACGATCGTGCGCGTCCTGACGACGGCAATCGTCCCCACGACGCGTCGACTCGCCGTCAGTGCGCGGCGACCGCGAGCGTGACGCAGAACGACAGCAGCGCCAGCCCTTGCAGGATGGCCCGGAGATTGATGATGGAGTCCCACTTCTCCTGCAGCGCGCGGGCGTTCGCCGGCACCTGGTCGGCCTCGGCGGCCGCGATCAGCACGTTGTTGATCGGCAGCGAAATCCGGTTGAACAGCACCAGCCACACCAGCAGGCACGCGAGTCCAACGGCGGCGAGCACCCCGGCCGCGACGCTGCCCGCGACGAAGCCGACGACCGCGGTCGCAGCCGCCGCGACGACGCTGAGGATGCCCGGCAGCGGCATCCGGGCGTTGCCATATTTGTGCGAGCGCCCGATGACGTTGACCAGCGTATGGTCGTCGACCTCGGCAAACGTGGGGCGCATGACGACGGCGCCGAGCACGTCCGTGCCGAAGATGACAGCGGTGCACAGCGCCGCGACGATGGCCAAGATGTCGATTGTGATGATCATTGGTGAAGTCCTCTCAATATCTAGCGTCGCTAGATATTAGCACCGCTAGAGTCTAGCAATGCTAGACTCTGGACTGTGACGGAGCCGACACGTGCACAGGCCGCTCGGGCGGCACGGGAAATCCAGATCGTCACCGCCGCGCGCGAGATCGCGGAGGCCGATGGATGGCCCGCGGTGACAGTGCGGCGGCTCGCCGATGCGATCGGGTTCAGCCAGCCGGTGCTCTACAGTCACTTCCCCGACGGCCGCGACGGGATTGTGCGCGCCGTCGCGATGCAGGGCTTCGAGGACCTGGCCGGGATCCTCTCGGCCGGCCGCCCGGGCGGAACCACCCGGTCGCGAGTGGATCGGGTCGCCAACCGATACCTGGACTTCGCCGCCGGCCACCCGGCGACCTATGAGGCGATGTTCACGCTGCCGATCGGCCTGCAGTTCGGCGGTCCGGACGCACCGCAGGTCCTGCGGGACTCGTTCGCCCCGCTCGCGGCCGCGGTCGGGCCGGGCGGCGACGCCGAGTCTCGAGCCGAGTTGTTCTGGAGTGCTCTGCACGGCCTCGCGGAGCTCGGCAAGAACAAGAGACTGCGCCCGTCCCACCACAACGCTCGGGTGCGGTTGCTGGTCGACCGGTTCAGCTGAACCCGCCGACAGTTCTGCGGTCACCGCCGCATCGCGGGGACCCGCGGATTATTGCGGCGAGTGCATGTCGCAGCCTTTGGATAGGGTCGCGGCCATGACGACGAAGATTGGGACGCTGCGCAACGTCACCATCGACGCACCGGATCACCGCGCGCTCGGTCACTTCTATCGCGAGTTGACGGGTGCGACGATCCGCGCCGACTTCGACCACTGGTTTGTGATCATGACGCCCGGCGGCGCGAAGCTCGGCTTCCAGCCGGTCCCGGACCTGCGCCGATCCACCTGGCCGAGCCAGGAGGTGGCCCAGCAGCTGCACCTCGACTTCCTCGTGAAAGACCTGGCCGGGGCGATCGCGAAGGCCGAGTCGCTGGGCGCCAAGGCGGTCGGCGGCGATGGCGAAAACTTCACCGTGCTGACGGATCTCGCCGGCCATCCGTTCTGCCTGTGCCGCAACGACCAGGAGGAGGCGATCACCGTGTTCGGCGTGTGCCTGGACTCCGCGACCGCCACCGAGCTCGCGTCGTTCTACGCTCCGCTTCTCGGCATGGGCGCCCAGCAGGTCGAAACCGATGACGCCTGGATCTCCGGCGATGGCCCGATCGCGAACGTCACGTTCCAGCAGGTCACCGACTACCATCCGCCACGCTGGCCGGATCCGGAGCACCCCCAGCAGATGCACCTCGACATCCTTGTCGACGACATCGACGTTGCTCACGAGCAGGTGCTGGCTCTCGGTGCCCGCCCGATGCCGGCGGTTGAGGATGACGCCGACTGGCGGGTCTATCTCGACCCGGCCGAGCATCCGTTCTGCCTGGTCTTCATGCCGAAGGGCTATGCGCCGCCGGCGACCTGACCACGGGCGGGTAAAGCGGCCCGGGCAAGGCCGCCGGTGACGCGGGGCGATCTCAAGGGCGGCATCAGACGTCGAGCGCCAGCTCGACGCGAGTCATGTCGCCCTCATCGAGATGTTCCGACTTGCGGACGTTCGCGCGGACCGGCACCAGATAACCGCCGTTCTTCGGAAACAGCGATGTCTTCCACGTGGTGGCGCCGATGGTGACCTCGACCGGAATGACACCCCAGCCGTAGGTGATCATTGGGGCGACCGCTTCGATCGCGCCACAGTGGTCGTCCGGCACCGGCACGAAGTAGTACGGCGCCGGGCCGCGCCAGAAGACGATCTCGCCATCGAATGCCAGGTTCACCGGCCCAGGATATGGCGCGATCGGCTGTGACGCGTCTTTCAGATACGCGAGCAGGGCCGAGAGGCGCGTCCTGCCTCGGCCATCGTGTCCGGCTCGTTAGCCGTCGGCCCAATGCGCGGCCGCACCGCTCGGGTGCCCGGGCCGCGGTCCCTGATCCGGCCATGACCGGTCCGTGCTCATCGTGTCGCGCCCGGCATAGCGTTTCGCGACCGTGCCTTCGGCTGGATTCGAACCAGCGACCTCCAGGTTCGGAACCTGGCGCTCTCTCCGCTGAGCTACGAAGGCGGGCTTGCCGACCGACCGGCAGCAGGGTCGGGGTGACCGGCGGGGGACGATCCCGCCACCTCCCGGTTCACAGCCGGGCGCTCTGCCGCTGAGCTACGGCCACCAGTACCCGAAGAGGGATTCGAACCCCCAGCCTGCGGTTTGTAAGACCGGTGCTCTTCCGTTGAGCTATTCGGGCATGTTGCGGCACGCCGGTCGGGCGTGCATGCGTCGCGCGTACGGGACTCGAACCCGTTTTCCGAGGGTGAAAATCTCGGGGCCTACCCATAGCCGAACGCGCGGTGGATCTGGACTAACGCGCCGCTGAAGGGAATCGAACCCTCGTCGCTCGCTCGACAGGCGAGTGCTCTGACCACTGAGCTACAGCAGCAGGATTGCGAACCGCAGACGGGAGTCGAACCCGTTTCTCCTGTTTGGAAGACAGGCGTGTCACCACGAACACCTCAACGGCGAGGCCGCACCGGTGCTGGTACCGCGCCGATGAAGCAAGCAGCGAGTACGGGAATCGAACCCGTCTTTCTTGATCGAGAGTCAAGCGGCCTGACCGATAGCCGAACTCGCCGTGGCCCGGACATGCAGAAAGCCGCCCGATCCCGGTCGGGATGGGCGGCGCGTCAACGCTTGAACGCTACCTATGCCACCTGACCGAGGCGTCTGCCCGCTCGTGATCCGGTCGTTCGACCGATCCCACGGGCAGCACGACGCGCGAGCCGGCACCGGCCGGACTCGGGTTCGTGGCACGCCACATGGTCATCATCGGAGGCTCCTCGGTTGGCTTCGTCTCGCACCTGGTTCTCGTGGTGCAACATCACGGTAGGTGGCGGTGTTCCCGCCCGCAACGGATTTAGATCGGGTCGCCGGGCTGATCATCGGAAGCGTTCAGCGGCTTGCGCCAGACCGACACATGACTCTCGCTGTCGGACGTGAACGGCGCACCGTCCCATCCGGCTGCACGCTGCTCTAGGGACATGCCGGCGAGCCGCGCCATCAGATCGCATTCGGCCGGCCAGATGTAGCGGAAATTGCTGAAGCCGTAATGGACCGACCCGTCCTCCCGGCGCGAGTAGTGGTGTGAAGTCCCCTGCTGGGTGGCCATGTCGTAAGTGTCGAAGCCGACATGCTTGTCGCTGACGTCGAACGGGACCGCGGTCTGACCGGGCGGGAACCGCCGGATCCCGGGCACCCAGAGCTCGATGACGAAGCGACCTCCGGGTGCGAGGTGCCGAGCCGCATTGCGGAAGCACTCCACCTGCTCGTCCTGAGTCCGCAGGTTGCCGATGCTGTTCCACACCAGATAGACGAGCGAGAACTGACCCGGCACCTGCGTCGAGGCCATGTCACCAATGACCACTGGCAGTGCCTCGGCGGACATCTTGCGCCGCAACTGGTTCACCATCGGCTCGGACAGCTCGATCCCGGACACCGGAATGCCTCGGGCAGCCAATGGGATCGCTACCCGGCCGGTGCCGACTGCGAACTCGAGCGCAGGGCCGGAGCCGGCCAGCCGCGCGAGGAAGTCGACGGTTGGATCGAGGACTTTCGGATCGAACATCCCGGACGACGATTCGTCGTACCGATCCGCAGTCTCCTCGTCCCAAAGATCGCTGCTCGTCATGCCGCCGATCTTGCCTGCCGCCCTCGCGCGGCACCACCGATTTTCGATGTCCATTAGCGCTGGCCAGGACGTCGGACCGCAGGTGGCGGAGGCGGCCCGACGCCGACGGCGCTGTCAGCCCGCGCGGGACATCGACCGGAACATCACGCGCCCGGCCGGCTCGTCTCGACCGAGTCCTGGCTGGTCTTCACGGCGTTGTTGCTGGTCTCGGCCCCGCCGCGGTCGGTTCCCGCGGCTGCCTGCTTGGTCTCAGTGACCTTCCGACTGATCGCCGACTTCGCGAGTGGCAGCGCCTGCCTAAGGATCAGACCGGACAGCAGCAGGATCGCCAGACCGTTGATCGCGTGTAGCCCGAAGACGACCGAGCGCGCGGCGCCATCGAGCGATTTTCCCTCTTCCGCGATCACGACCTGGAGCGAGGTCAGCGCGGCGACCAGCACCGGCATCCAGATGAGCCGGCCGGGCATCCGTCCCAGCGCCGCGACGGCCATCATCACCACTGGCACGATAAAGATCACGTAGCCGAGTGCGTGGTGCGGCCGATATGCCGCCTCCCGGGATCCGGTGCTGCCGGCACCGGCCGCGGCGAAGTAGAACTGAGCGACGACGAGCACAAAGAGCAGAATCGCCAATCCAGCGAACGCTTTACGCATGAGGTCTCCTTAACAGCGTGTCTACGAGGTCCGACGACGTAGCGGCGCGAAATGTAAGGTGGCAGGTCAGTCGCGCTGTTCGGCGCGACGGTGCGTCGACGCTGGCAGAGTGGCGACCCGAGGGAAGGTCGGCACCGCGTGACAGTCCAGCCCGATTCGCGTTCGCAGGCGATCATGGGCGAGCGACGCCAGTTGATCAACCTGACGTACCGGCTGCTCGGTAGTCTCGCCGAGGCCGAGGACGCGGTGCAGGAGAGCTACGCCCGCTGGTATGCCATGTCGCCCCGGCAGCAGGACGCCATCGAGTCACCGGGTGCCTGGCTGACCACCGTCGCCAGCCGGATCTGCCTGGACGTTCTCGGTTCGGCCCGGGCGCGGCGTGAGCGCTACGTCGGAGACTGGGTCCCGGAACCGCTGCCCGACGCGGCCGAGTGGAGGGGCGCGATCGCCGATCCCGCTGATCGGGTCACGCTCGACGAGTCGGTCAACATGGCGTTCCTCATCGTCCTCGAATCGATGACACCGGCCGAGCGGGTGGCGTTCATCCTGCACGACGTCTTTCGGTACTCATTCGGCGAAGTCGCCGAGATCGTCGGCCGTACGCCCGCCGCCTGCCGTCAGCTGGCGTCCTCGGCGCGGCGACGGGTCGACGGCGCCCCAGTCCGTCCCACCCCGGCGGCCGATCAGGCCGCCGTCATCAGGAATTTCAAGACCGCCTGGGAAGCCAAGGACATCGGCGCGCTCGTCGGCCTGTTAGACCCTCGGGCCATTGCGGTGTCCGATGGTGGCGGCCAGGCGAACACCGCTCTACGCCCGATCGAGGGTGCGGACCAGATCGCGCGTTACGCGATCGCCATCACCGGCCTGGTTCCTCACATGACGCTCGTGGAGCGCACGGTCAACGGCCAGCCCGGGCTGGTGGCGCTGAAGGACGGCATGCCGGTGTCGGTGATGGCGTTCCAGGTCACCGCCGGCCGGATCACGCACATGTGGGGCGTACGCAATCCGGAGAAGCTGCAGTCCTGGATGCCGCGGTAATCGGCCGCGACGTCACCGGTCATGCGTCGGGCTGCGCCTCGATCGCGTCAAGGTCGCGGACGGCGTAGCGGTGGTGTTCCCACTCCTCCTCAAGGATCGTGTGCAGGCACGAGAGGGTGGTTTCGGAGTATTGCGGCGCCCACGGATTCGTGCGCTTCGTAGTCAGCTCGTCCGGCGTGACCGTGGCAAGGAAATCCCGCACCATCGCGACCCGGCCGGTCCGTGCTTCGAGCACGTCGGCGTATGGCGGGGTGCCCGTGGTGAAGATCGACAGGTCCAGGCCGTCGCGCTCGGCGCCGGCGTTCGGTTGACCGAGAGGGTGGTAGGGCTTCTCGAGTCCCAGGATCGCCCGGCACAACCAGGTGTCGGTGGCCATGACCAGATGCCGCAGCGTCTGCGCGAACGACCATTCGCCGCCCACCGACACGTCGACAGTGCCAGCCGGCATCGTCGCGGCTCGCTCGAGCGTGGCCGCCCAGGTGCGCTCAAGGGCAGCCCAGGCCGTGCGCAGGCCGTCCGGATCTGCAGCGCGCCGGTCGACGCGGCCGGGGAATCGACGGTTGAGTTCGGCGTCGACGAGTGGGATCACGTCGACGCCGTTCACGAGCAAGCGCTCGCTCTCGAACAGCCACGGTGACTCGATCTCGGCGCCCGACACGTCGACGGCGCGCATCACGACACCGGACAGGTCAGAGGCGACGAACCGGGCGCCGCTCAAATCTGCGCGGAAGAACTCCGCTCCCTGAAGGTCGTCGGACCGGTCGAAGGTTGCCATGACATCTCCTTGGTCGAGCGTCGTCGCCGTGGGTGATTGCCTCGCCGTGGTCGCCGGGGTGTCGCCGCCGCGCGCGGGAGCCGTTCTGGCACGACGCAAACGCTACATTTGCTCCCGTCGGGGTTCTACCCGTGACGGCTGCACACCAACGGGGAGACTGCATGGATAGGGCGCAACCAGTCGACAGCCATGTGCACAGCGAGTGGTCGTGGGACGCCCCAGCCGGATCGATGATGGGATCGTGTGCGCGGGCGGTCGAGCTCGGTCTGCCGGGAATCGCGTTCACCGAGCATCTCGACTTCACGACTTTCGCCGTTGCCCTCGACGGCCCCTACGCGTCGGACCATCTCACGTCGTTGGCGTCCCCCGACGGCCAGCTGACCCCGCCCGCGTTTGACGTCGTCGGATACCTGGAGGCGATCGATGACTGCCGGCAGCGCTTCCCTGATCTGCGGATCTTCAGCGGCTTAGAGATGGGACAACCGCACTGGCATCCAGCCGAGTTTTCGGCGGTGCTCCGGGCGGGGCAATTCGATCGCGTACTCGGATCTCTGCACTGCCTGCCCGATGGCGACCAGGTCGCCGAGCCATGGCTGCTGTATCCCCACTGGGACGCAGCAGCGCTGGTCCGGGCCTACCTGGCGGACATCCCGCGGCTGATCGCAAGCGACATCGCGTTCACGGTGCTTGCCCACATCGACTATCCGATCCGATCGTGGCCCACGGAGACAGCTGGGCCTTTCGATCCGAAGGCATTCGAGGATGAGTTTCGTGCAGCGCTACGGGCGACCGCGGATTCCGGCCGGGCCCTGGAGGTCAACACTCGCATCCCGTTGCACTCGACAATCCTGACCTGGTGGTACGACGAGGGTGGCGATGCCGTGACATTCGGCAGCGACGCCCATCTGCCGGACTTCGTTGGCCACGAGTTTCGAGATGCGGCCGGGATGGCGGAGGCGTACGGATTTCGTCCCGGCCGCAATCCGTACGATTTCTGGGGTCGAGTCGATTAGGCCCGCAGGCCCTCTTCCGTCGTCGGACTGGCGAACTGCATCGACTGAAATCCGGCCTCGGTGGGGCGTTCCGACGCCCTGCATCGTGTCGACGCGCGGACCGATCAGCGTCGCACCGTTCGGGACGGCCAACTTGGTTCGGCCTCGTTACGCTCCTGACGTGCGCCCTATCCTGCGACTTGCTAGAACTTCGGAGTGACCACTCCGGAGAGGCTTGCCGACTATCCCGCATTTCGGCGCTACTGGTCCGCGGCCACCGTCTCCGGGTTCGGAAGTTACGTAACGGGCTTCGCGATCCAGGTCCTCATTGTGAAGACGCTGCACGGCGACTCCACCGACGTGGGGCTCGTCAACTCCGCCCGCTGGCTGCCATACCTGCTGTTTGGACTCATCGCCGGCGTCTTAATCGACCGCTCGCGCCGGCTTCCCGTGCTCGTCGCCACTGACGTAATGATGGGTCTGCTCCTGGTCGCCGTGCCCGCGCTGGCACTGACACACCACCTGTCGCTAATCGTCCTGATGGCCTTCATGGCGCTCTTCGGGCTGTTATCCCTGCTCAACGACGCCGCAACACAGTCATTCCTCCCCCGACTCGTGCCGTCAGGACTGCTCACGCCTGCCAACGCACGCCTTGATCAAAGCAGCGCCGTAGCGCAGACGTCCGGTCCGGCTCTCGCGGGTGCGCTCGTCTCGCTGCTAACAGCGCCGTGGGCTGTCCTGGTAGACGCGGTCAGCTATCTCGTCTCTGCGGTGACGCTGGCGCCGATCTCGGTGGAGGAGCCACCGCGACGACCCGCATCCTTCGGCGACATCCGCCGCGACGCAGTCGAGGGTCTGCGCTGGATCTACCGGCATCCCATGCTCCGGCCGCTTGCACTCAGCACCCACGGATGGTTTCTTTGCTCCGCCATCACTGGCGCGGTCATGACGCCGTTTGCGCTCAACACGCTCGGCCTTAGTCCGTTCGGACTCGGTCTGGCGCTATCTACAGCCGGCATTGGTGGACTCGTCGGCAGCCTCGCCGCGACGCGCCTCGGCACTCGGTTCGGCGCCGGCCGCATCGTCATCGCCTGCCGCGCATTTACCGCCGCGTCATTCGCTCTCATCGCGTTAAGCACGGCCCATTGGTCGGGATGGCTCGTATTCGGCGCGGGACAATTGCTGCTTGGATTGTCGATGGGGGCCGAAAACGCCAATGAGATGGGCTATTGGCAGGAAGTGACCGCCGATCATCTCCAAGGTCGTATGAACGCCACCAGGCGCTCAATCAACCGGGCCATGATCGTGATTGGCGCACCTATCGGCGGCCTGCTGGGCGACACGATTGGCAATCGCTCAGCGCTGTGGACCGCCGCCGGCGGATTCCTCGTCGTGTCCGCCGCGCTCGGAGCAACTCGCTTCCGGCACGCCCGCACCACCATCTCCGTACCGGCGCAAAGCATCCCGCGGGAGCGGCCGAGTCAACGCTCCGACGAAGGTCAATCGCGCAGTGACGCGCCGCGCCATTAACGAGGCCGGGAGCGTGAAGACACTCTCTGCCCAGGAGATGGCCGGCACCCGCACTGACGCTAGGCATCACGCGTCGCCAGGGTCATCAGCCGGCCATCCACGCTGCGCGTTCTGACCCGTCATCACATGAGAGGCGGACTTCCTTCGATCAACTGTCGTCGGGACGTCGTCATCGCCTGCCAGCGTGGCGGAGCATCTCGTCTTGTTCGACGTCTGGCAAGAGCTCCCGTACCTCTTGCGCGCAGCGGCATCCGACCGCGATCTTGGCAGCCCACACCAGCGCCTCTTCGCGCGTGGGAACGTCGACAATCGCAAACCCGCCGATGACCTCCCTGGTCTCCGGGTAAGGACCATCGGTAACCATCCCGTCGGTGGCCACGATGCTCGCCCTCTGGCGTTCGAGTCCGGCGCCGAAGACCCACACGCCGGCGTCCACACACTCCTGCACCACCTCGTGCGCGGCCTTGCCCACCGCGCGCCAATCCTCGGCAGGGATGTGGTCCATCGCGCCGTCGTTGAACGAGATCAAGTACCGCGTCATCTCATGACTCCCTTGTCCCGGCGGCCAGCTCTAGCCGCCTCTCACTCATGTACGAACGACTCGCAGAGGATTCGACACTCTGCCAAAGGAAATTCTCTGGGCCCGTCGTTCGGCGCCCAGGCGTCATGTCGCCCCGTTCGCAGAGCGAACATCCGGGTCGACCGGCACCGGTCTGGCCTGGCCCGACTCGATTGCCACCAGCGCTTCGTCGAGAAGGCCTCGCAGCAGCCCGCCAGCAGCGAGTCCAGCATCGAGTTCGAGATTCCCCTGACTCCGGTCGTGGTTCCACCAGAGGCCCTGGCACACAGCCGTGCATTCTCCCAACGGGTAGCGAGCGGAGGCGTGCGCACCCCATCGGCGCGGATACACCCGGTAACGTCTCGCGCGATTGCGATCGAGCGACACCGACTAGCTACCACCGTTGGCCCAACTCGTAACCGCTGTGCAGGAGAGACCGTGACCTCGACGATCATCCGTGAGTTCCACCCCAACGACGCCAGCGGCGAGGACCTCGATGGTTACTTTCAGACCCGAGCGGCGGCGGTGCGAACTGACACACCAGACTATCCACCGCCCACGTACGAGGCCGCCATTGCCCCGATCCAGAACCCTCCCGCCGCATACGGCAAGTGCTACTTCTGGACGGCCCATTCTGAATCTGGTCGCGTCATTGGATTCGGCCAAGCATGGTTTCCAACCGACGAAAACTCCGGCATCGCTCGTGCCGAGGTGCTTGTACACCCGGAGTTTCGCCGCCGCGGTATCGGCATCAAGCTGCTAGACCACATGCTCGACGTCATCGCCGCGCACAAGCGAGGACAACTCGTCGGCGTTTGCCACGCGGCGGGGGCCGGGGCTGCGTGGTGCGCGGCCTCGGATTCGATGTAACCGCAGCCACCGTGGTTCAGGAACTTGACATACGCGAGGTAGACGGCGGCCTCTGGGACGTCCCGACTCCCGCCGGCTACAGATTGGACCGGTGGATCGGACGCGTTCCGGACGACCTCTTGGAGTCATACGCAGCGGCTCGGCCAGCGATCCGGGACGCACCGCTGGGGCAGGCAAGCTACCGGGAAGCAGACTGGACTGCCGCACGTGTACGCGAGACCGAGGACGATCTCATCGAACGTGGTGTTCACGAGCGAGTCGTCGTCGCGATCCAGAACGACAGCAATGACCTTGTCGGTGTCACCGGACTGCTCGTCTACGCTCATCGGCCGCAGTTCGCCTATCAAGACGACACCTCGGTGGTCTCCGCCCATCGTGGCCACGGACTCGGAGTAGCGATGAAGTCGGCCATGATGCGGTGGATTACACAAGATCGGCCCGAGCTCGAGCGGGTTTACACGACAACAGCAGCCGAAAACACTCACATGATCAGAGTCAACCTCCAGATTGGCTACCAGACGCGCCGCTCAGTCACCTGGGTCGAGAGGCCGTTGGAAGGACTTGTGGAGAAGATCACCAGATAGTGCCAGCCGAGACTTGGAACTGTGCGGTGGCATGTAGCCCGACTGCAACAGCCGCCAAATCTCGCCAGTCCCTTGGTCTAGCAACGTTGTGCATAGTCTCTTGGTCTGACGGCAAGGCGCATTTCCGCTGGTAAGCGGCAATTCGAGGGCCGGGCGGGACTCGAACCCGCGACCGAGGGATTACGCGCAGCAGAGATCGGTAACGCCTCGGCCGCTGGTCAAAGGTCATCCCTGAGCCGCTAAGGCCGGTCGGCGTCGCGACGGCTGCTGTACTCACTGCTGTACAGCACCGGCCGGCGCGCAGCTTCGCCACCTATGTATCGGCGATGTGGTCACTACGACTCAGCTCGTCTAGTGGACCTCACCCACGTCTAACGACCAGGCCATCGGTCGTACCGCCTTCGGTACGGCGTCCGCCGGGTCGCTGCGATCGCTGTATTCGCTGCAGTACACGTCCGGCACCCGCCCAGCCAGCAGCTCGGCCACGACATCGGCCCGCAACCTCACGAGCGGCCGTCAGCCCTCGTCACCTGTGCAGGTGTTGATGAATTCGGTCTCGGCAAGTGTTCGCTCGTCGATCGATGTAACGCCGACGTTGGCGCCGCTGGCACGGACTGTCACGGTGGAGTTTCTCCCAATGGTCACTTCAACGGGACCACCGCACAACGTGGCGAACGGATACTCCGCATCGCGACTCAGTAGGCCACGCCGGCTACGAGCCCGGAGTATGAGGTAGTCGCCAGAATCGCCGTGGCGCGTGGCCAGAACGACCTCGAACGCTCGGTCCGGCGCGACCGCGATGACCGACGCATGCTGGTCGCGGCTCTGATTGACCAGGATCGCTGCTATTGGGCCCACGATGAGGACAAGGATCGTGAAGAAGGCGCTGATAGCGGCACCGATTCCCCACCACGCCCGCGCTTTGCCCAGCCATCCACCAACTGCAAGGGCGGACGACAGAAGCAAAGGCGCGGCGGCGATCACGACGAACAACGCCACCACACTTCGCACCCGTTGAAGTACGACCAAGCGGCCCGGATCATAATTCGCCACGATGATCAAAACCGATACAAATGCGAGCACCCCGATCGCGGCCAGTTTGATCCGGCGACCCTTCTGTTCCGAGCCGGCCGCCTTCTGGATGTCCGGAGAATTCACGCCGACATCCTCACACGGCCGGCCAAGCAATCAGGTCCCCTGCCGCAGTCGATGCGCCTCCAGCACCAAACTCCGGGCATCCCGTCACCGGCGCAAAGGCTCTTCGGAGGTAGCGGCCGGGTCAAGAGTCGATCTTTGATCGATCGCGTAGCGACGCCGTAGGCGCTCTTGACGCGGGCGGGACCGTAAAGATCCTTGGTGCCGAGGGGATGGCCGGCACCGCAACTGGCGTACATCGAGCAAGCCCCGATCCGATGGGTTGTCCATCTGGGTCGGGGCTTCGTTGTCTTTCGCGCCCTGGCCGCGCGGCTGCGCGCGGGCGCCGAAGGTGTAGAGCGCGCAAAGCCGCAGGCGGCGGGCGCAGGCGGCGCGTCAGCGCCGCCCTTGACCTCGTATAGAAATTCTCATCCGACCGCAGGCCCGACAACGGCTCACCGACACGCAGGCCCGACACTGAAGCCCGACATCGAAGCGAGGCGAGGCGGATCACGGCTCACCGTCAGACACCGCTGAACCCGACACGCTCACCCGACACAGGAACTGGCAGCGATCCCGATACAAACGCCGGCCTATGTCAGGAATTCTGTCCGGGCTGCCAAGTCGCGACGGTGCTACTGGCGCGGGCTATCACCTGCTCGATGCTCTCGACCGGTTGTGCAGTCGAGCCGTCATAGGGTCTTATGCGGTAGCGCCCTGTTCCATCAGGGTCGAAAGCCAAACCGGCGTGGGAGTGCCCGATGATCCCCGGTGCGGCAAGAAGGTGCAGCGTGCCGTGACTAATGCAGGGTCGATGTTGGCGTAGCCGCACGTCTGCTCCGGCAGCCGAGACGATTGACATCAGGGCGTCATCGCCATAACGCAGGTGTAGTTGCCACTCGGCTTCAATCGCCGCCGCGGTACCTGCTTGGGCTGCGGTGGCGAGAAAGGGCCGTGGCGTAAGTTGGTCGACTTCAGCGTTGTGCTGCTGTACGTCGTACATCGTGGCCAGGATGCCATTCAGGTCGCTTGTCGTTCCCCAGCCGTGAAGGTTGCCCAGGTTCCAGACCGCAACGTCGTAGCCCCCAGCAGCACGCCGGTGCACGCCAACGTGCATGGCTGCCGTCAACAGCAACGCGTCGACCGGCCCGTAACGATCTCGACCTGCCGACAACCGGCGTAGCGGGTGTCCGGCGTCTTCGGCAAGGTGGCAGAGCGCATCAACAAGCTCCACTCGCTAACCTCCCGCCGCGTTCTCGGGTATGCCTGATACTTAAATGATCATCTAGTCCGAGGTGTCGCACATCATCTGACACCGATCCGTCACGCATCAACTGAAGCCCGACACGCAGGCCCGACAACTGAGCTGGACCTATACAACCGCAACCGCATCGAGCTCCTTCGACAGTCGAGCTCCCTCGAGGTCCTTCGAACTCGACAGACAGCGATCCCGGCAGCTGCCTCTGGTGGCCTCAGAGCCTGATCGTGGGTACCACGCCGTCTGGCCCGACGGCGAGTACTTCCGGAAGGCTCTTGCGCAACGCGTTGAGCTCTTCTGCTGTGATTTCGAGGCGAAGGATCAGTTCTTGGGGCCACTCAAATATCCGTTGGGCTTCGTCATTCATCGTCAGCACGAGATCCGCGCCGTTGAAGCTGGCGGATACCAGACCGCCGTACATAGTTTCGTGACTGGTCAACATCGTCACTAGCGCTTCGAGGCCGCCGGGCTGGAATGCGGTCGGCGGACCATCAACGATGCAGTAGCCCCAGTCGCGATTTTCTTCATCGCTAAGCTGAAACTCGATGTAGCGCTCACCTTCCGTCGAGTCGGCGTATAAGGCGACAGCGAGATAGGCAAGGCCCGCTTGCTGTTTCGAGTAGCGGGTTACCGTCGACCGATAGACGTTCCAGACCACTAGTGCGACCTCCAACCGGGGAACGCAAACCTACACACAATCCCTCAGGTGCAGGAAGACCCAAGCCCCCGCTGCTTGGGTGGCACTCCGCAAACTGGGTGGGCTGCGGCGCACAGATACGACGTAATCGATAGGAATGCCGTGGAAATTCCGACTAGCACTCGCGTCTGGTAGCGCCGTGCCGCCAACCACTCCGCTCGCGTCACCACGGTGGTGGTGCCTTTGTACTCGATCATGTAGCCACCGAGCTCGGTCCGCTCTGGGTTGCCGTGCCACGAGCCGGACCCGGCAACCAGCACGACCCACATCGAAATGAACCCGACGACGGCGAGAACACCCAGCCACCGTGCGGGTTCGCGCCCACTCGCCTTGTGCGAGGGACGACGACCGGTGAACCAAGGAACAAGCCTCCGAAGAACCACGCCGGCCCCGACCAGAGCTACCGCAACCGCAAGAAAGGTGAAAGCCACCCAATCCGGAAAAATGAGCCAATAGGACAAACCGACAATGACAGCACCGGCAACAGCCATCGGCGCGGCGCCACGCGCGACGATTACCAGGCCCCGCCTTCTACTCACGCGCGGCAGCGTAACTGAGCTGCACAAAGCCCGGATACCCTCGGCCGGCACGAGGCACTTAACCAAACCCCAACTAACCTAGGCACCCGGTCAAACATCAGCCGGAACTGATCGGTCAAACATCAGGTGGACCTAGACATGAGCTGGCCTAGCTGAGCTGGCCTAGCCAAAGAAGCAGCCCGACCACTCCAACCACAGCTCGTGGACCTGCCGAAACTGGCGTTGGACGGCTAACCTGCCGCAGGCGGCCATCATGTGGTGTGATCTTCGGACGCCGACACAACGGACGATCGTCGCGTGGTGGTCCGCCACTTGTCGATGTCAGACACGCCGAGGTCGACATTCCCAGCCGCATGTCGTGAGGCCGCAATGGAGAACTCAGTCGCCGCAACTCGGCGCACAAACACGTACAAGACGAATTTGATCAGCGGCCTGGCCGTCCACAGCGTCGCCGCGTTGACCTGCGCCATCGTCACCGCGGCCGACCTTGAGGGTTGCGACCGTGGTGACGGGCTGGCCGCAGCGTTGGCGTTGGCTCTGGGAGTCGACGTCGTGTTGGCCGGCGTCACGCTTCTGATCATGCGTGGACGTAACCGCAACAACCGCCCCGCCGCCCTCAAGGGATGGGCGACGAGTTCGCTGCTAGCCGTTGCGCTGCTCGCCACCGCCATCGTCTACCTAACATCGCTGCCGTCAGGCTGCCCCGTATAGACCAGCTCAAGCATCCAAATGTCGATGATGACGAGTCAGGCTGCCGTACTAGGCTCTGCGACCATGACCTTCAGGCCTGACTGCATTGTGGGAAAAGCCAATCCAAAAGCAGTTGTTAGAGGGCGGTTGTCAAATGACTAGAAAGCGTAAGTATTTCGATTGGCGGATCTATTTCCTATTTGCATTAGCCTTCCTAATCCCTGCCGCTTTCATGTATAGTGTGACAACCACTCCTGTCCCCAGTACCGCTTCTGGCCTCGCCATCGGATGTTCTGTCGTCGCAGCGATTACGATCCTCGTATGGCGAGTTGCTCGCGAAGGGATCTACAGCGACAGTGCTGGCATCACCATAAGATGGATTTTCGGAAGAAGGAGAAAGCTCCGTTGGGAGGAAATCGCTAAGATCGAAGACGGGCTATCAAAGACGGAATTCCCGCTTAGCTTTCGAACCCATAGCGGAGAACTGATTCAGAGTTCACTGAGGTGGCGGGGCGGCATATTAATAGGCAGTGTATCGCCCACGCTGGGACGGAAAGCTTACGTGCGACTGGTTGACAGCATGCGTCAGTCATTGGCGGATCAGACTGGCGCAGATGAGACTGCCTAATACGGCAGCGGCACGTGTTATCTATGTGCTGGTCAGGAAGTCGCGGCGTTTGTAGTGGCTGCGGAGGCGGTGGCTTGGTGCCGACGTCGCCAGTTCGGCCAGCAGATTGTGTTGGCCCTTCGGTTGGGGTGGTGGGCGCGACGGCCACGCGCTGCAAGCTCACCGATGGTCACGGCGGGACCTAGTCGCTTACTCCGACTAGGCGCAGTACGTGCTCGCGAACCTCTGGGTAGGTATGGGGCGCCCGCAACGAGCGCCGCAGGCAACCACGCCGAACCCTTACCGACTTCGAGGGCCGGCGCGAACCGCTCCAGCTCACCAACCCTAACTGGGACCACGCCAAGTTCGTGGAGCTTCCTTAGTAACTGGTCGGCCGCATGACGAGCTGGACCCGACTTGAATGCACTCACTCCATACTGCTTCAATTCGCTCCAGCTGTCCTTGGCCGTTCTCATTTGAGGAAGCAGCTGCAGGCGCCCTTCTTCGGTCCATGGTTCTGAACCAATATTCCTCAGAACTGCGTCTATCGCGATGAGAACGTCCGCGCAGGTCGCCGGAACTGCGACCCGTTCGAATTCTCTCGTCGCCACGGTGTAGAGTGCATCAAAATCGTGCCAATTTCCCCCCATGGCCTCCACCAATGTTCGGAACACGGCGCGATCGTTGAGAATGTCGAGATCGGGCGACGCTACGACAGCGACACCTACGGCCCGAAGTGCTCGCGCAAGTTTGTGCATACCCGCCTTCCCACCGGAAGACAAGAACAGCACCTCGCTGGCTGGAAATCCCACCCTGACCGCCCCATCGTTCGGCCAGGTCCACAGCCGCATCGTCAACCCACGCAGCGGAACCGTGAAGCCGTGCCGGCCGCGTCGCGACAAACCACTCTGCCCGCACGGTCGGCCACTGTTCTGCCACGCCACCCACCACGAGCAAGAACGCCGCATCGGCCAACCGCTGTGCCTCGACTGTTATGACCACGACAACCAAGTCGTCTGGAACTTCTGGCTCCCCGCGCTGTGGGTCCGCACCGTCACCCGGCTTCGCCGCCTCGTCCGCGCACACCTTGGCACCCAGCTCGCCCGCCAGATGCGGCTCCGCTACGCCAAGGTTGCCGAAACTCAAGCCCGCGGCGTCATGCACCTCCACGCCCTCATCCGCGTCGACGGCTACAACCCCGACGACCCGGACGCGATCCTGCCCCCGCCTACATTCCTCACCGATGACGGACAACGGGTCCCGGTCCTCGACGCCCACACCCTCGCCGACCTCATCGACCAGGCCGTGACCGACACCGCCCTGTGGGCACCCGGCACCACCGACCAACCCGAAGGCTGGGCCATCGGCTGGGGCGCGCAATGCCTCACCAAGATCGTCCACGCCGGTCTAGCAGGCGGTGATCTAACCGAAAACCACGTCGCCGGCTACCTCGCGAAATACGCCACCAAGTCCACGGAAGCCGCAGGCTTCATCGCCCGCCGCCTCACCCCCGCCACCATCGGCATCTACGCCAACGAACACACCCACACCGGCCGACTCATCGACGCCTGCTGGCGCATCGGCGCACCTATCCCCACCGCCAGCCCCGAAGACCAAGAGGCCCGCCCCTACCGGCGAATGCGCCGTTGGGCCCACATGCTCGGCTTCGCCGGCCACTTCGCCACCAAAAGCCGCCGCTACTCCACCACCATGACCGCACTCCGCCAAGCCCGCGCAGTCCACGCCCGCACCAACGCCTTGCGCGCGATCAACCCTGGTGCGATTGACCAGGACGACGCCGAGCAGGAAACCACGCTGATCCTCGCCACCTGGAAATACCGCGGCACCGGCTGGCGCACCCAAGCAGACGCCGCACTCGCCGCCCTAGCAGCGGACGCCGCCCGCAAACGCCAACCCGCAGGCACCTCCCGGCACTAAACCCGCAAGTCCCGCGTTCCTTGACAAGTACACAGCGACCTACTGCCTGATGCGAGCGATCAGTCCGACCACGACGACGACGATCCATACCACCAGAAATGCAGGGGAAGCGACCAGCCTTGCCATCCCTGTTGTCTGCCTCCGGCCTCGCTCCGTGTCCCGGTAATAGAGGCGGAGCAGCATCAATGCCCCCACCGCCAACCAAGTTCCAATTACCACCGGCAGAACCTAAGGGCTCTGCGATTACTCCGGCAAGGAGAACCAACGGAGACTGTCCAGACGTTCCAGCGTCGCTGGCACACCACCGCCGAGGTGGCCGCGATGCTCGGATACGGGCTCAGTAAAACCAAGATGCTCGTCGCCACCGGCGAGCTGCGTTCACTCAAAGACGGCAAATACCGCCGTATCCTCCCCGAATGGGTCGACGAATACGTGGCCCGCAAAGCCGTGGCCCGGGCCGCATGACCCGCACTCGGACCAGGGCCAACGGCGAAGGATCGATCTTCCCCTACCGCAACGGCTACGCCGCCTACACCTGGGTCGACAAACCCGACGGCAAACGCCAACGCAAATACGTCTACGGGCAAACGCGCGAAGCAGTCCACGAGAAGTGGATCAAACTTCAGACCAAGGCCGCGCGAGGTCCTATGGCGACCCGCACACCCACCTTCGACGAGTTCGTCGGGTACTGGCTTCGAGAGATCGTCGAGCCAAACCTATCGCCGGCAACCCTCGCGACCTACGACTACGTGGCCCGCCGCTATCTCGTTCCCGGCCTGGGCGGCAAGCGTCTAGATCGATTGCAGGTACGGGACGTGCAGACCTGGATCAATGTCGTACGCAAGACATGCCAGTGCTGCGCGCAACGCAACGACGCCCAACGGCGACTCGATAGACGGAAGTGTTGCGCTCTCGGCCGCTGCTGTCAGGACTTCCCGTCAGCAAACACGGTCGCTCACATCCGCCGGGTCCTACGCACGATCCTCAGCCAGGCCGAAACCGAGGGTCTGACGGTTCAGAATGTGGCGAAGGCAATCCGTCTGCCAACCGCCCGCAAACCGAAACATCGCGCGTGGACCGGCGCTGAGGCCCGCATGTTCTTGGAGTCGGCTCGATCGGATGGCGACCGGCTTTATGCCGCGTACGTCCTGGTCCTCGTCCTCGGCCTCCGCAAAGGCGAGCTGCTCGGCCCCGGCTGGGACGAGATCGACTTGGAAGCCGGCACGGTCACGATCGATTGGCAAATCCAACGGGTGGGCAAGGTCCGCGGCATTGAGCGTCGCCAGACCAAGACCAGCTCGTCAGATGCGGTTCTCCCATTGCCGCCGATCTGCGTGGTCGCGCTCCGCGAGCATCGGGAGGCTCAACGGCGCGCCAACGAGGTGGCCGGCGCGGCATGGCACGAGTTCGGGCTCGTCTTCACAACTCGATTCGGTACGCCAATCGAACCGCGGAACTTCCTCCGCTACTGGGATCGCCGGGTGAAAGCGGCTGGGCTCCAATACATCACGGTCCATGACGCACGCCGCACCTGCGGAACATTGCTCGCTGACCTCGACGTGCATCCTCGCGTGGCAATGCAGATCCTCAGGCACGCCCACTTCAAGATCACGATGGAGATCTATACCGAGGTCTCCGACGACAAAACCCGCGCCGCGTTGCAGAAGCTCGGCGAGAGCCTAGATCAATGAGCTGCTGCTGTACTTTGCTGCTGTACTCACCCGATTCGGCGCTCGCGGGCGAAACGATCAAGGTTGTTACCTGCGTAGACGTGGGCCGGGCGGGACTCGAACCCGCGACCGAGGGATTATGAGTCCCCTGCTCTAACCGGCTGAGCTACCGGCCCTCTGGGCGGCTAGCTTACCGAGCGCCCGCCCGACAACACGAACCACTAACGCCACAGTGCGGCGCGCGCCGCGAACCGCACCCCAGACGCCGACGAAGCAGCCAAGACCGCCGCCAAACAAAAAGCCACCAACAAGACAGGCACGATCGCGGCAAACAACAAACAAACCACCAAACCCCCCGGCGCGACAAACCGACCCGGACCAGCGATGATCAAGGCGTGGCCGCACCGACCTGGCAGCAAATCTGCACCCGCCGCATGGACCGGCACGGCCTGATCACTCCGCTCCCCGCCATCGAGACCGCGGTCCGCGCTATGGCCAGCACCCACGCCCAGGTCATGTCGGCGGCCGAGGTTTCGATCGGACTCCGCACCGACGTCACCAAGGACGAGATCCAGCGGAAGCTCTGGGACGACCAGACCTTGATCAAGATGTACGGCCTCCGGGGCACCGTCCATCTCGTACCGGCCGAGGATTTCGGTCGGTGGATCACGGCACTCGATGTCGTGACCCAGCCGCCGAATATCAAGGACATCCTGACCGCGGATCAGACCGATGCCGTGCTGGCCGCCCTCGACGCCGCGGTCGCCGATGGCCCGCGCACGATGACGGAACTCGACGCGTACGTGATCGAGGCCACCGGATCGTGGGCTGCCGATCCGGTGATGCCGAATTTCGGTGGCTCAGCACCGCGGTGGCGGCATGCGCTCGGCACCGCGACCCGCCGCGGCGTCATCTGTTTCGGGCCTAACCGGGGCCGCAATAGCAGCTACCAGAAGGCCCCCAAAGTCGACCGAACCGATCCCGACGAGGCCGTCAATTGGCTGGTCACGGCATTTCTGCAGGCGTACGGCCCGGCAACGCCGGAGCACTTTGCCCGGTGGACGGCCGGCGCCAAGTCGATCGCGAAGCGCGCCTTCGATGATGCCGACCTCGACGAAACCGCGTTCGGCTACGTCACCAAAGGCGATAACACCTGGCCCGACCCGATCGTCGAGTGTGTCCGGCTGTTGCCGTATTTCGACGCGTACACAGTGGGTTGCCATCCCCGTAGTGAGTTGTTCCCGGGCGCCGCGCGGGAGCGAGCCGCCCCGGGCGGCTCGGCCGGCAATTTCCCGGTGATCCTCCTGGATGGATCGGTCGTCGGCGTCTGGCATCAGCGCAAGTCCGGCCGCAAGATCCATCTGACCATTGAGCCGCTCCAGCCGCTCAGCCACTCGCAGCGTCACCAGGTCCACGACCAGGCCGATCGGATCGCCGCGATCGTCGGCGCCGAGGCCACCGTCGCCTTCGACTCGGTCACCGTGATGATGCACCGCTAACCCGAGCATCCAACAGGTTTGCGAGGGTCGAACGCTGGGTACCGCGCGCACATGAATCTCCTTCTGTGGATCATCGCGGTGATCCTGGTGATCGCCGGAATCGTCGGCCTGATGCGCGGGCGGTTTCTCTGGGGCACCGTGTTGATCATCGTGGGCCTGCTGGTCGGCCCAGGTGGCGTCAGCATCTTCAATTAGTGGCACGCTCTACTCGTGAGCAACGATCCTGACTGGGCAGGCCGCGTCCAGCGCCTTGAGGCCGAAGTCGCCGGCCTGCGCCGGGCCATGTCCAGCCGGGCCGTCATCGAGCAGGCCAAGGGCGTGCTCGCCGAGCGCCTCGGGTGTCCCCCGGACGAGGCGTTCGACCACCTCTCCACGCTGTCCCAGCGCAGCAACGTCCGCCTCGCCGACCTCGCCGCCAGCATCGTCTCGTCGATGATCGCGACGCCGGCGAAGAGCCTGACCCAGGTGGCCGGTCTGACGATCGCCGGCGGCACGCTCTATCAAGAGGCTGCGGCCAAGGCGGCCGCGGTCCGTGATCTTCCGGGGCTCGCGGATGCGGTTCGCTGCCGCGCCGATCGCGCCTCATTCATGCAGGTCGACGGCGACACCGGTGTCCGCGAGCTGGCGTCGGCCGGATCCGGTCCGTCCGGCGAGGGCGCCGCGGCCGAGGCCATCACACAGGGGCGCGGCGTTTTCCACCCCGGCGGTACGCAGACCCGAGCGGCCGCGTTTCCGATCCGCCTGGACGACCGGGTGGTCGGCGCGGTCACGTTCACCTGGGCCGAAGGTGGCGACTTCGACGATGCCGAGCGCCGGTTCTGGGCCGCGCTCGGGCAGCTCGCCCAGCGGATCGCCGTACGCATCTGGACGACCGACACCGACCCGATCGCGGCGGCTCTCGAGGCCACCTTCACGCCGGGCCTTCTGCTGAAACCCGTACGCGATCCGGACGGCACCGTGACCGACTTCGTGATCGCGGACACCAGCCGTCAGGTGCCGGACATGTCCGGGCTGTCCCGGGTCGAGCAGATCGGCCGTCGGCTCCTGGACACCTACCCACACCTGCGCGATTCCGGGGTCTTCGACGCGTACGCGGAAGTGCTGCGGACCGGGGTCAGCTGGGATCGGCCGGCGCTGGCCGAGACGGTGTTCCTGGACGGAGCGCCGACTCGCATCCTGGTCAGCCGCCGGGCGATCCAGCACGGCGACGCGGTGCTGGCGAGCTGGCGCCGACACGATGAGGACCTGCGCCGGGATCGGCAGCTGGACCGGATGGAGCAGCTCGGCCGGTTTGGCTGGGCCGACTGGGATCTGGCCGACCGGTTCACCTTCTGGTCCGAAGGACTGTTCCAGGTGTTCGGCCGCGATCCGGCCCGGGGCACCGAGTCGCTCGTCAAGCTGGCCGGTCTGGCGGTGCCGGCCGATCGGGAGTCGGTCACCGCCGCCGTCGGCCAGATCCTCGCCAACGAGCACGTGACCGTCGACTTCCACGTCCGCACCGAGGATGGCATCCGGCCGGTCCGGCTGGTCGCCGACCCGGTCACCGACGATGACGGCACGGTGATCCGGGTCCTCGGCATCGCCCAGGATCTGACCGAGGCCCGCCGGGCCGCCGATCGCATGTCGCGGGTCCAGGCTCAGCTCGCCGACCAGCGGTTCCAGCTGGCCGCCCAGCGTGAGCTGGCCACTGCACTGCGCCAGGTGCTCTATCCCGGGTCGGTGTGTGAGGTGGAGACCAAGGCCGCCCGCGTCGTCGGCCGTTATGCGGCACCCGACGCCGACATGCCGTTCCGCGGCGACTTCTGCGACAGCACGCTGGTCGCCGACGGGCACATCCTGTTCGCCATCGGCGACAGTTTCGGCAGCGGCGCGCGCGCCGGTGAGGTGGTGGCCCGGCTGCTCTACCCGGCCCGTGCGCTGGGCAGCGCCGGCATGTCACCGGCGACCATCCTCACCATCCTCAACAACGATCTGCACCGCGACGAGTCGCCACCGCTGGCCAGCTTGGTGGTGGGCCGGTTCTGCCCGGTCCGCGGCTCGGTCACCTGGTCCCAGGGCGGACACCTGCCGCCGGTGCGGCTGCGCGGCGATGCCTCCGCCATGCTGGAGCGGCCGGCCGGCCCGGCGCTCGGCCTGCTGCCGGACGCGGCGTTCGGCGAGGAACGGTTCACCGTCGACCAGGACGACGTGATCGTGTGGATGACCGACGGGATGGTCTACGAGCGCTCGAAACCCAACTCCGATCCGTGGCGCGACCTGCGCCGCAAGCTGGTGACGGCGCGATCCGCCGGCGGCCTGGCCAGCGTCCTCGACCTGTGCGAGGCGTCCAGTGGCGATGAGGCCTGCATTCTGACGGTCACCGCGACGGCTCCGGCCACCCCTGACGCACCGTGTGAATTTCCCGGATGCTGCGACTAGCGGGTTTCCTGGTCGGCCGCGCGTGTGATCCGCGGTCGACCTGGGTAGACGAGGATGAGTCCGACAACGAACCGAATAGCTGCCAAGATCGGCTCACACAGTCCGCGCGGCACACAGGGGGATGTGAGTGACAACCACTCTCGTCTGCGACGTTCAGCGCCGGTCACCGATCGCGGTGATCGCGCTCTACGGCACACTCGACCACAATTCGGCGGTTCGTGCCGTTGTCGCCTTGCGCGACTGCCTCGCCGATGCCCCGTCCGCGCTGCTGATCGACATCGGGCACCTGCGGATCGCGGACGCCCGGTCGCTGCGCCCCGTGGTCTCCCTGTTCGATGAGGTCAGAGCCTGGCCGCGGACGCACATCGGCATCTGCGGAGCGTCCGCTGCCAATGCCGCCATGTTCGGCGTCCCAACTCCGGACATGTATTCCGACGTCGATGCCGGGATGAAGGTGGCCCTGGCGCTCCCGGTCGTGCCACGCAGAACGATCGCCTTGGCTCCCGATGCCGACGCTCCCGCGGTTGCCCGCGACTTCGTGACGACCACCTGTGACGAGTGGGGTCTGAACCGGGTCGCCAAACTCACCACGCTGATCGCCTCGGAGCTGGTCACGAACGCGGTCATTCATGCGCGTACGCCGTCGGTGATGGCGTTGCAGCGCGGGGACGGCGAGCTGCACGTCTCGGTCCAGGACAACGACCCGCGGCCGATGCACCGTCCAGCCCCCGGCGCTACCGGCGCACATAACGGCGATCACGGCCGCGGCCTGCTAATTCTGGACGCGATGGCGGATGCCTGGGGCACCCTCCCGACCGCGTCTGGCAAGGTCGTCTGGGCCACCGTCGACCTCGCCCGATGACACCGAGCGCAACGAGGCGGTCACCGGCATTCGCGCCGGTGACCGCCTCTTTCTGGAGGGTTTCCGTGGTCTAGCTGGTCGGCTTCCGCGACTCCGGGGCGGAGGTGGAAGCGGGGGTGACGCTGCTGCTCGCCGGAGCAGCGGACGCCGCCGGCGACGAGCGCGGGGCGGTGGGTTTGGCTACCGATCCATTGGTACGCGATCCCACGCCCAGACTGTCGAGTTCCGCGTCGGACAGCGGCTCGGCGTCGCGCTTGGCCAGTTCGTCGCGCAGGTCAGCCTGGCGCAGCTCGTCGGCGACCGCGGTGGCGGCCTGCTCGGCCTGCATGCGCTCGCGCGCCGCATTGAGGCGCCGGACCACCATCGCCATCACCGCGCCGAACGCGACTCCGATTGCGGCGGCACCGGCGACGCGACCGGGTCGCTTCGGCTCCCGCCCGGAGAGAGCATCCTTGGCGGCTTTGCCGCGGCGGCGGCCCTCCCGCTCCGCGCCCTTGATCCGGGACTTGGTGTCCTCGGCCAGGCTCGAAGTGCGGTCGGCAACCTGCTCGAACCGGTCGGTCAGGTCATTCCACCCGGACTTCGCGGTCTTGCGGCCGGATTTGGCCGCGGTACGCGCGCTCGCCAGGCTCTGGTCGGCGAAGCGCTGGGTGCGTTTGCTGAGTGTGGATTTGCGGGACACGGCTGAAGCTCCTCTCGCGCGTTCCCCGGAGGGTCGTCCATCGGCGGCCGGGGCGGCCGCCACAACGCAGTCGTGCCCGATATGACATCGATGCAAACCGAACGAGTTGACGTTTCACCCCTGTCCGGCGTGGGTAAAACGCGGTGGGGTTACCCGGCCAAGGTGCTGCCGGTGACCGGTCGACGGTCATCGGCGGCTAGCGACAACCGCCTCGTGTGCCACACGTGACGCTGCTCAGCCGGGCACCTCGTTTGCCTGATCGGGAGGAACGGGGCGATGTTGAGCGAGCGCGAGCAGCGAACCCTCGACGAGATCGAGATGCGTCTGGTCATCGAGGACCCCCGCTTCTGTGCACGAATGTCCCGGCACCGCCGGGCCCGCGCCCGGGCCCGGGCGCGGTTCAGCGGCGTCTTCGCCTACCTCGGAGTGCTCGCGGTGGTGACGGCCGCGAGCGTCAGCTTCGCCAGTGGCCTGCCGGCCCTCGGCTTCGGGCTCATCTTGGCGGCGGTCTCGGTGGCCGCCGGTTACGCGGTCGCCGCCTGGCAGCGTCGCCGGCATGCGCGCCGGGACGGCTGCGCTTCATAACTCGGTCTCTGGCGTTCTATTGGCCTACCCGGTCGGCAGTGGGCTCAACCGGTGGGGCGCTTAAACCCGAATAGCCACGGGTACTGCTTTCTCCGTGCAGACCAACACTGGCGAAACTCGGTGGCCCGCCGCCGTGGCAACCTTGATCGCGATCGGGCTCTATGCCGGGCTTCCGAACGGCATCCTGGTCGGACCTCGCTACATCGTGCCGGTGCTGGAGCTGATCATCCTGGCCACGGTGGTCGCCGAGAACCCGGTCCGGATGACCAAGCAGACCCGGCGCAGCCGGTTTACCGCCCTGCTGCTGACCTACTTGATCATGGGTACGAACCTGGTGTCGCTGGTGCTGCTGATCCGGCATCTGGTGAATACCCAGGCCGGGCAAGGGCCGGCGCTCCTCTTGGCCGCGCTCCAGATCTGGCTTACCAACGTCATCGTGTTCGCGCTCGCCTACTGGGAGCTCGACCGTGGCGGGCCGGTCTCGCGGCA
This sequence comes from uncultured Actinomycetota bacterium, assembly GCA_963836775.1. GTDB lineage: Bacteria > Actinomycetota > Actinomycetes > Mycobacteriales > Micromonosporaceae > DASQPR01. The sequence goes on from CAWIKR010000002.1 coordinate 587,654, forward strand.
CCACGTCACGCGCACCGACCTGCCCCGCGCCGACTTCCGGTTCCCGCAGGACGAGGATCATGACACCGTGGTCGAGGTCTCCAAGGGCTCCAGCAAGATCGCCGGGTGGATCGCCAACTACGTCGACTACGCCTATGTCTCGCTGACTAATTCCTCGGCGTTCTCGCCGACCGACACCATGCCTCTGTCAGCTCGGGCAAAACTCCTGATGGGCGCGGAATCGACAATGGCGCTCATAACTTCTGTGGTGGTAATCGCAAAAGGAGTGGGAAGTCTCGGCTAGCGTCCAGCGTTTGTGGCCGGTATGGCGGGGTAACAACCCGCATTCTCGCCGACCAGTGCCCAGGAGGACACCGATGACTACGACCGCTGTCCCAAACGAGACGGTCACCCCGGCGCTGGAGGCGCTGCAGAAGCAGATTGAAGCGGACTATGCCGATGCTGCTCGCCGACACCGGGCTCTCGTCCACAACATGTTCAACGACTCGGCCGGCGACGACGTCGCCGACACCGGGACCAAGGCTGCCGTGACCGACCAGGACGAGGCCGAGCTGCGGGTCCTGGTGGATCGCCGGATTCAGATGGAGCACGCCGTCGAGCGCCTCAACGCCGGGATCTACGGCGTCTGCGAATCCTGCGGATCAGCCATCCCCACCGAGCGGCTGGAGCTCTTCCCCTACGCCACGACCTGTGTGGCATGCAAGCAGAAGGCGGAGCGCTTCGACCGGCGCTGACCTCGTTGACGACATGATCAAGCCCCCATCGCCGTCGGCAATGGGGGCTTGATTGTCAGGTTCGGCCTACTCCTCGGTCAGCGAACCGATGACATCGCGGTACGCACGCATCGCCGCCCGCAGCACCTCGGTGTCCGGAGCATCGTCGCCGGTCCACGTGTCCAGTTGCTCGGATCGGGCCCGGAGCGCGGCGATATGGGCCTCGAGCGCCTCGCCGGCGAGCGCACGAGCGGCCTCGGTGGCCCCGCGCGGATCGTCGATGAAGGTCATCTGAGCCTGCTGCATCCGGTCGTGGAGAGCGTCCGCGTCCACGGCGGTTGCGGTCGCCACGACGGCATCCGCCTCGCCCGGGTGCAGGCCGCCGGAGACCGCGGCGGCGGCCACCTCGGTGCCATCGGGCTGCATCGGGATGACGGGAGCGGTCTCGTCAACGGCCGGCTCCGGCGCGACGAACTCGTCGATCGCGGTCGGTGCCGGGACCGGCATGTCCGGGTTCATCGGTGCCGGCACGATTTCGATGATTTCGGCGTCGTGAACGTCGTCGCGATCCGCGGCCACGTCGGTCTCGTCGTCTTCATCGTCGTCCTCGGCGGAGTCGAAGTAACCGCCGGCGGCGACCGTCTCGACGACAGTTGCATCGTCGTGACTGTCGTCGAGGCCATCGAGTCGTTCCTCATCAGCGATGTCGGCGTTCAGCCGGTCTTCGCCGTCGGCAGCCTCGTCCTCATCGACGACGTCCTCGTCACCGATCCGGGTCTCGTCCTCAGCGTCATCGGCCTCGTCCGCCTCAGCGTCCGCGTCATCGGCCTCGTCCGCCTCAGCATCCGCGTCGTCAGCCTCGCGCCTCGTCCGCCTCAGCATCCGCGTCGCCAGCCTCGTCCGCCTCAGCATCCGCGTCGCCAGCCTCATCGGCCTCAGCATCCGCGTCGCCAGCCTCATCGGCCTCAGCATCCGCGTCGCCAGCCTCGTCCGCCTCAGCATCCGCGTCATCGGCCTCGTCCGCCTCAGCATCCGCGTCATCGGCCTCGTCCGCCTCAGCATCCGCGTCATCGGCCTCGTCCGCCTCAGCATCCGCGTCATCGGCCTCGTCCGCCTCAGCATCCGCGTCATCGGCCTCGTCCGCCTCAGCATCCGCGTCATCGGCCTCGTCCGCCTCAGCATCCGCGTCATCGGCCTCGTCCGCCTCAGCGGTCTCGTCGCCGGACTCGTTGTCGTCGTCCGACTCGCCTTCGGAGTCGGTGTGCGCGTCGTCGGCCGCGTAGCCGAGGCCGTCGTCCTCGCGGTCCTCGGCGCGCGCTTCCGCGGCGCGGTCCTCGGTGTCCACTCCGGGACCACCGAGGACGTCGCGGTTGAAGTAGTTCGGTTGGTTCATGCAGTGCCTCCTGCGGGATCAGCCCTCGGTTGTAGTACGGGGGTCCGAAGCACCACGCTCGGGAGTGGCGTTCCGGTGGCCGACCGAGGCCGCGCGGGTCTCGTCGAGGTCGGCGGGGTCGCTGTCGGAGTCTGTGCGGTTGTTGTCGCCGAATTCGGCCCGCTCGCCGTCGACGCCCTCGGCGTCGGCCTCCGCGGGCGCGGCGCGCTCGGCAACCACGTCGGATCGATGCTCGGATGCCGCCGGCGCAACCGCCTGCATCGGCGCGGCGCTAGCGCCGTTGCCGCTGGTCAGTTCGGCGCCGGTGAGACCCGCGAACAGCTCGCGGTAGTGCACGAGCGCCTGGCGGAGATCCTCGGTGGTGGCCCCGCCGGCGCTGACGGCGTGGGCGTCACGGAAGTGGTCGAGCACCCGCGAGTGCTCGACCGAGAGTTGCGCCACCCGGCCGTCGAAGTCAGTGTCCGGGTAGCCACGCTCGGTCGCGAAGACCGAAACCAGCTGGTCCGCGTTGCGGACGGCAGCGACCGGGTCGTCCACGAACTGCTTCTGAACGGCGATCCAGCCGTCCCGATAGCGCGCGCGGTCCTCGTCGGTCACGTCAGTGAGCGTCAGTGCATCGTGGTCCTTGAGGCGCTGACGCAACTCCGCCTCGGCGGCCGCCTTGTCGCCCTTCTCGGCGACCACGCGGTCATACTCTTCGCCGAAGCGACCACGCAGGTTCCCGCCCCCACCGAACATCCGATACGCGCCAAACAGGATCGCGGCGACGACGACCACCGCGATCACGATCCAAACGACTGTCACGGTATGGCTCCTTATCTGGCAGTGCGACGCCTTCGGCCGACTGGCCTACAACGGGTGCGCGCGGCCTACGACCCGCAGGTACCCATCAGCGGATCGCTTCACACCGGCGTGACGATCAATTCGACACGCCGCTGAGCCGACCGTTCACGTGCGACGCGGCGGTGCGGTGACCGGATCCGTGCAGGACCGTCCGAAGAGGACGAATCGTCGGCACCGAGCGGTCCGAAGATCGCCCGGCGCCGAGGCGTACGCCGGATCGGGTGGTGCGGAGTGGTCGGTGCGGACTTGCAGATGCGGCTCGGCTCGGCTCGCCGGGACGGCCGCGGTGGAGTGCCGGGCTTCTGCTCTCATGATCCTGCGGATCGCCATGATCGGCTCACAACTTGGCACGATGTTCCGGCTGGTCGCACCATTCGGGGGGTGTCGGCTCCAGCGGGCGCCTCGGCACTCCAGCGTGAGCGGGCTGGACCTGAAGATCCCGGGTGTACAGGTGATGTCCGCTGCGGCAGGATCGCACCGTGGATGGTGGTTCGCTGAGGCAGTTTCGCGTTCTCCTGGTCGAGGATGATCACGGTGACGCGTTCCTCGTGCGCGAGCTGCTGGCCGAAGTCAAGGCGCCGGTTGATCTGACCGTCGTGCCCACGGTGGCGGCTGCCAGGCAACACCTCGACGCGGTCGATTGCGTACTCCTGGATCTTGAGCTTCCGGACGGAACCGGCCTTGCCACCCTGCGCAAGCTGCTCGCGTCGCGGCCGCACGTGGCGGTCTGCGTACTGACTGGTCTTGCCGAAGAGCACCTCGGCGAAGCCGCACTCGCCCAGGGCGCCCAGGACTATCTGGTCAAGGGGCGCGTGGACGGGGTGCTGCTGGAGCGTGCGATCCGATACGCAGTGGAGCGCCGGCGGGCCGAGGACGGGTCGTTGCAGCTGCGTGAGGCCGAGATGCAGCAGGCCGAATCGTCCCGGCTGGAGCGTGGCCTGCTGCCGCATCCGCTGATCGAGGATGTGGCGGTCGAGCTGCGCACCTTCTACCGGGCCGGGCGCGCGATGGGGGTGCTGGGCGGTGATTTCTACGACGCCGTGCAGACCGGGCCGCAGCGCATATCGGTCCTGGTGGGCGATGTCTGCGGGCACGCCGTCGAGGAGGCCGCTCTCGGTGTCGAGCTGCGGGTCGCCTGGCGGGCGCTGACCCTCGCCGGTGTGGACGAGGAACGGGTGCTCCGCACCCTGGAGCGGATCCTGGTGAGCGAACGCCGTGCCGCGGAGATCTTCGTGACGCTGGCGACCGTCGCCGTCGACACGACGTCCGGGACCGCCCAGGTGCGTACGGCCGGTCATCCGCCACCCATCTTGATCAGCGAGCACCGCGCCCGCCCACTGACGGTGGCGCCGTCGATCGTCCTGGGCCTGGTCTCCGGCGTAGAGAACAAGTCCACCCAGATCGACCTCCCGCACGCCGGATGGAGCCTTCTGGTCTACACCGACGGTCTGATCGAGGCGCGGGACGGCGACGACTGGGTCGGCACCGACGGCCTATGCCGGATGATTGACCGCTACCTGCATGGTGGCGGAGGCTTTGCCGGCCTGCCGGAGCACCTGGTCGCCGAGGCCGAGCGCAGCAACGGGGGGCCGCTCGCCGACGATGTGGCGATGCTCCTGCTCAGCGGTGGTTCACCCAGCCTCGCGAGCGGGTAGACACAGACGATGAAGAGGACTCGATGAGGAAATCGACCCCGTGGTCGCTCAACGCTCGGATCACCGCGTTGTGTCTTCCGGTCGTCGTGTTGCTGACGTTGCTGGCCGCTCTGGCCGCGATCACCGCCAGCCGCAATAACTCGCAAATCGACACGCTGCTGCACAACGTGACGAATCTCCGGACCGACTCGCAGCAGCTCGAAGTCGCGATGCTCAACCAGGAGACCGGCATTCGGGGCTATGCAATCGACGGCACCGAGGCGTCGCTGGCTCCCTACCGCGACGGCGTGACGAGCGAGCAGAAGCTGATCGCCGACCTGCGCCGGCAAGCCGTCGGCAAGCCCCAGATCATCAGGGACATCGATGCGGTCCAGGCCGCCGCCGACGAGTGGCACACCAACGTCGCCATGCCGGTGACCGACGCGGTCCAGCGCGGCGACCGGGCCGGGGCCCTCGGATTGATCAACACGTCGCGCTCGGGATCGGTTCGACAACGTCCGCGCGACGACCTCCACGCTGCTCAACGACATCATCGATATCCGCAACACGGTCGCCGTCGACGTGACCGGCACCGGCAAGCTGATCGTCTGGTCCTTGGTCGGTTCGGCGATTGTCGTCATCCTCGCCGGGTTTGTGCTGGCCTGGCTGCTTCAGCGGATGGTCACCCGGCCGGTCGCGTCGCTCGCGTCCAGCGTGCGCCGGGTCGCCGCGGGTGACTACAACGCGCCGGTCGACATCTCCGGTCCGCCGGAGGTCGCCGCGCTCGCTCGGGACGTCGACGACATGCGCCGCCGGATCGTTTCCGACCTGCGACTGGTCCAGTCGGCCAGCAACGCGGTCGAGCACGCCAACGCGCAGCTCGAGCGGCAGGCCGCCGATCTGCAGCGGTCCAACCAGGACCTGGAGCAGTTCGCCTATGTCGCGTCGCACGATCTGCAGGAGCCGCTGCGCAAGGTGGCGAGCTTCTGCCAGCTGCTGCAGCGACGCTATGCCGGCCAGCTCGACGAGCGGGCCGACCAGTACATTTCCTTCGCCGTCGACGGCGCGCACCGGATGCAGCGGCTGATCAACGACCTGCTGGCGTTCTCCCGGATCGGCCGGGTGACCACCGCGTTCACCGACGTGGACCTGAACTCCGTCATGGCCGCCGCGGTCGCCGCCAACGACGACGGCCTGCGCCGCGCCGACGGCCAGGTGACCTATGCCGACCTGCCCACGGTCACCGGTGAGGAAGCGCTGCTGCAGGCGTTATTCACCAATCTGATCAGCAACTCGGTCAAGTTCCGGGATCCGGAGCGAGGAGTGCGGGTCCAGATTTCCGCCGTGCGCGACGGCGATGACTGGGAGATCGTCTGCCGGGACAACGGCATCGGCATCCAGCCGGAGTACGCCGACAAGGTCTTCGTGATCTTCCAGCGCCTGCACTCCAAGGACGCGTATCCCGGCACCGGGATCGGCCTTGCGGTGGCCAAGCGAATCGTGGAATATCACGGCGGTCGGATCTGGATCGACACCAGCATCACCGACGGCGCCGCCATCCGGGTGGCGCTGCCCGCGGCCCCGCGGTCGGCGTCACCAGGCACGGGACCAGACCCGATCGCCGGTGCCGCCGCTCCGACCGCAACCCCCGAGGCAGTGCGCCCGCGGCCGACGGCAAGCCCAATTGAACCGTCAGCACTCGACGCAGGGGTCGAGTAAGGCCGCTTCGAAGGAGTCTGAATGAACCCGCTTGGCGAATTCGTAGTGCCTATCGAGGTGCTGCTGGTCGAGGACGACCCGGGCGACGTGCTGATGACCCGCGAGGCGTTCGAGGAGCACAAGGTCCGCAACAACCTGACGGTCGTCTCGGACGGCGAGGATGCCCTGGCCTACGTGCGGCGCGAGGGCGACTACGCCAACGCCACTCGGCCGGATCTGATCCTGCTGGACCTGAACTTGCCTCGCCGGGACGGTCGTGAGGTGCTCGCCGAGCTGAAAGCCGACCCGGAACTTCGGGAGATCCCGGTGGTGGTGCTGACCACCTCCGCCGCCGACGCCGACATCCTGGCCAGTTATCGGCTGCACGCAAACGCGTACGTCACCAAGCCGGTCGACTTCGAGAGGTTCATCTCGGTCGTCAAGCAGATCGACGAGTTCTTCGTGAGCCTGGTCAAGTTGCCGCGACGGCCGCGCTCGGCCTGACCGACCCAGGGTTTTGACGCCGGTCGGGGCGGGTATCGCTCCGGCATGTACACATTGCTCTGGCTCATCGCGGTGATCCTTGTCATCGCGGGCATCGTCTGGATCGTCCGGGGCCGGCTGCTCGCCGGAATCGTGATGATCATCGTCGGCTTGCTGGTCGGGCCCGGCGGCGTCAGCATCTTCCATTAGCTGTCGTCCTGCCGGTCGGTGATCGACCGGACCGGAGCCCGGCGCGAACCGGCTTCGCGTACCCCACCACTCCACAACGACCACGACGGGCCCGCACCAGCCGGTGCGGGCCCGTCGGCGCGTCAGAACCCGCTAACTCTGTGCGGTGAGCGCCTCGCCACGCGTCGGAAAGACCGGGACCACCTGGTCAATTCCGGAGAGGGCAAACAGATCGGCGATCCGCTTGCCGGGCCCGGCCAGCGCGAACGTCGCGCCGACCGACGTCGCCTGGCGATGCAGCGCCACGAAGGCGCCGAGACCGGTGGAATCGCAGAAGGTCAGGGCCGAAAGATCCAGCACCAGCCAGGCGTCCGGCTGCAGGCGCGGGCCGGCCGCGTCCTTCAACGTCCCGATGGTTGCGAGATCCAACTCGCCCTCGACCGCCAGGATGATCGCGTCACCGGCGTCGTCGGTCACCTCGGACACGGAAAGATTCGATCTCGCATCACTCACCGGACCGTTATAGCGCACTCCGCCCGCGCACGTCAGCCAGGTGTTCGAGTCGCGGTGCTTGGGACGGATTTGCGCCTCGCCGGACAAGGCGCAAGCCCAGCGGACAGACCGTTCAAATGCCACCTTGATCGGCGATTCGGCCTATCCGGGGCGAGATTTCTTGACTCCTGATACTCAGCCGTTAGGGTGATTGGTACGCGGTAGTTTTCGCGCTGGTGCTCGAGACAACGGGCACCGGGTCGTGCTCAGCGGCATCACTGACGGTCACCGACGCTTGATTCACGTCACGCCTCGGCGGCCTCACGATGTCACGGCACGTGGAGTTCTTCATGGTTTCCGTGAAAGCCGCTTTTGCGGTTGAGTCTCGACCTGCACCAACCCGTTCCAGCGATGATGTCGACGCCTTCGTCGGCTCGACGTTGGCCATGATGTCCACTCTGGACGTCACCCATCCGGACCACGCCAAGCTGCGCAGCGATGTGATCTGCGCATGCCTGCCGATGGCCCGGCGCGCCGCGTCCCGATTCTCCGGGCGTGGCGAGAGTCTCGAAGACCTGGTCCAGGTCGCGACGGTTGGCCTGATCAAGGCCACCGACCGTTTCGACCCGAGCCGCGAGACGCCGTTCGCGAACTACGCGATGCCGACGATCATCGGCGAGATCAAGCGTCACTTCCGGGATAAGACCTGGAGCGTCCGGGTGTCCCGGTCGCGCCAGGAGCTCTACCTGGAGCTCAGCCGCCTGATCCCGGCAATGGCGCAGGAGCTGGGCCGATCACCGTCCGTCTCGGATCTCGCCGAACGTCTCGGCATTCCGGAGACGGAGGTGCTCGCCGGCATCGACTGCGGTCAGGCCTACAGTGCCCGGTCGCTGTCGAACCCGATCGGGAACGACGACGCTACCTCCCTGGCGGATGCGCTCGGCCAGTCGGACGAGCGCCTGGAGTCGGTCGCCGATCGGGAGACGCTGCACGGAGCTCTGGCAAATCTCCCGGAACGGGAGCGCCAGATTCTGCTGCTGCGGTTCTTCGCGAACATGACGCAGAGCGAGATCGCCGATCGAGTCGGCGTGTCGCAGATGCACGTCTCCCGGCTGCTCAAGCGCACGCTGGGCGACCTGCGGGAGATCCTGCTGGTCGAGGATTAGCCGACACCTCGCACCAACAGGTGGAGTCGAGACAAAGCGTGGGGCCCGACCGGCACTGGTCGGGCCCCACGACTGTCTGCTGAAGGCGGGGGATCGCCTTGGCCTCGATCGGCTGGGGGACAGACCGACGAGACCGCACGCACTACTTCGACGGCTGCGGAACCTTGCAGTGCACCTTCGGGTTGACGCCGATGTAGTTCAGCGGTCCGACCAGAATGGTGATGGCCGTGTTCCCGGCATGGGCGCAGCTGTTGTTGGAGCCGTTGAAGTAGCCGCGCTGCCACGCGGCGATCGCACCGATGACCAGCCACACGATGACGACTGCGGCACCGATTCGCATTTCTTCCTCCCTTACGGACGCGTCCTGATTGGACGCTCCCGGCACCCTGATGCCCAGCCGGAACGAGTTTTAATCGCGACTGCCGCCGGTGGCCGGCAGCGAGGGTCGGAGACAGCGCTGGGGCGAGCCGCGCGCCACGGAAACCGTCGCCGACCAGACATCGCTGCCGGCGGTCCGCGTCGGCACCGGCCCGCTCCCGCGCGGTCCGGACGGGCAGCGCCGACGCCGCGATTGTGGTCGTATGGACCGATGCAGGTGGACAACGGCGGCTATCAATCGCCGACACCGTGGGACGATCCGACCTGGCGCCAGGACCTCCTGGATTGGATCGCCTCCCGACTCGGCCGCGAGGTCGACCTGGATGGTCTGATGGTCCGATTGCGTCCCTGGTCAGTGGTGATCCGGATCCCGACGCCGGAGGCCGGGCCGATCTGGTTCAAGGCCAACCCGCCCAGCTCGGCGTTCGAACCGGCGCTGATGGCCGCGCTTGCCGAGTGGACACCCGAGCACGTGCTGCACCCGATCGCGGTGGATCCCACACGGTCCTGGTCGCTGCTGCCGGACGGGGGCGCGCTGATGACCGCGCCGGCGGCCATGTCCTGGATCGCACCCCTCCGGCAGTACGCGGAACTGCAGCGCTCGCTGACTCCGCACGCCGATGAGCTGCTCCGGATCGGCGTGCCGGACCTGCGGCCGGAGGTCATCATGGCCCGGTTCGATGAGCTGGTCGAGGAAGTCGTCGGCGACGATCGAATTGCCGATGTGGAAGCGATGCGGCCGCGGATCGCCGACTGGGTGGACGAGCTGGCCCGCAGTGGCATCGCCGCCACGCTGGACCATTCCGACCTGCACGAGAGCCAGATCTTCCAGCCACGGAGCGGACGTTATGCGTTCTTCGACTGGGGTGACGCGTCGGTCGGGCACCCGTTCACCACGCTGCTGGTGCCGCTCCGGAACATCCGCGAGGCATTCGGGGCCGGCGCCGCGCGGTCGGCTCGGGACGCGTACCTCGACGGATGGCCGGGCGACCGGGACGAGCTGCGCCGGGTCGCCCATATCGCGTGCCGGCTCGGTCCGATCAGTCGGTCGCTCAGCTGGATGCGAATCTTCATCGGCGAACGCGCACCGGTGCACGACTATGTCAGCGGCTGGTTGCGCGTCCTGCTGGACGAACCGCCGATCTAGCGACCTTCGAAGTGCGCTTTCCGCGGACCCTGGGTGATCAGCGACTCGATCCCGGCCGGAAAGTCCCGGGTGCTGAAGATCGCGCTGGTCTCGGCGACCGTGATCGCGTCGGCCGCGGCGACGCCCTGGTCCCGCGCGGTGCGCAGCAGGCGCTTGCCGATCGCGGTGGCGGCGGTCGGCCCTGCGGCGAGCGCTGCGGCCGCGGCTCGGGCGTCGTCCAGCAAGGTCGCGGCCGGCCGCACCTGGTTCACCACACCCCAGGCAAGCATGTCGGCGGCGGGATAGATCTCCCCCGTCATCACCATCTCGGCTGCGCGAGCGACGCCGGCGCGGGCCACCAGCCGCTGCGTACCGCCGGCACCGGGGGTTAGCCCGACCGTCGCTTCGACCAGGCCGAAGCGTGCGTTGTCGGCGGCCCAGAGCAGGTCGCAGCCGAGACTGATCTCGAAGCCGATGGTGAGGTTGATGCCGTGCACGACCGCGACCGTCGGCACCGGGATCGCCTCGAAGCCCCGGGTCAAGCCGAGCAGATCGCCGAGGAACCGGCCGCCCTCCTGCTCGTCCTTCCCGCGGAACTCGTGCACGTCGACGCCACCACAGAAGACCCGGCCGTCGGCCCGCAACAGCACCGCACGCAGGTGCCCGGCCTCGGCCGCGATCCGGGCATCGGTCAGCGCCTGCTTCATGTCAGCGACAACCGTGGCATCGAACAGATTCAGCGGCGGCGCCGCGATCACGATTTCGCCAACGGCACCGATCCGGTCCAGACGCACCTTGGTCATGCCGGGCATTCTGCCGTGCGAGGCGGCCGGTCGGTCAATGCCGTCTCGTCCCGACATCGACACCCGGTTCGGGGACGATCGTGCACGTCCTGGCGTGCACGATCGTCCCCAGCAAGTCCGCCGGAGTGTCACTCGCGTCGTTCCAGATGCCGCCCGCGTCGATCGAGCCGAGCCGGTCACCAGGTCTGGGTCACACCGCCAAACTCGCGATCGAGCGCGGCATGAAGTCCGATCGACGCGGCGATCCGGAGCCGTCGCACCTGCTGCTCGGAATTCTGCACGCCGAGGTCGGCACGGTGCCGCGAGCGCTGGCGCTGGCCGGAGTGGATCGCGCCGAGCTGATGTCGCGAGTCCTGGCAACCCTGCCGGCTTGACATCGGCACAGCCCGGAAATCGGCGTGCGCCCCGTGGCGAGAGCGGGTTACCGTCCGCAGCGATGACATCTGACTCCGCCACCCCTGCCGAGGCGCAGACCACGCCCCGGCAGGTGGCGCGGCTGATCGCGGCGCAGTTTCCGGATTGGGCCTGGCTTCCGGTCACGGCGGTGGCCCGTCACGGCACCGACCACCTGCTGTTCCGGGTGGGCGACGAACTGGTCGCCCGGATGCCGAGGATCGAGTGGGCGGTCGAACAGGCCAAGCTCGACCGCCGCTGGCTTCCAGTGCTCGCGCCGCATCTTCCGGTGGCCATCCCGGCGCCGCTGGCGCTCGGCCAACCGGGCGAGGGATATCCCTGGTCGTGGTCGATCGCACCATGGCTTCCCGGGGACAATCCGCAACCGGAGACGATCGATTGGGTCACGCTCGCCGAGCACCTGGCCGGATTCGTCAACGCTCTGGCCCAGGTCGATACCGCCGGCGGACCACCGAAGACCAGCGTGCAGCGCGGTGCGCCACTGGCGAACCGCGACGAGATCACCCGAGCAGCGATCGCGGAGCTGGGCAATCGCATCGACGGTGCGCGCGTGACCGCCGCCTGGGACGCGGCCCTGTCGGCGCGTCCGGCCATCGCGTCCACCTGGATCCACGGCGACCTCGATATCGGCAACCTGCTCGTGCAGGACCGCCGGTTGAGCGCGGTGATCGATTTCGGCGGGCTCGGGGTCGGAGATCCGGCCATCGAGGCGTTTGCGGCGTGGCACATGCTGCACGGCGAGTCCCGGCGGGCATACCGCGCCGCACTCGATTGGGACGAGGACACCTGGCAGCGCGGGCGCGGCTGGGTGCTGTCGATCGAGCTGGTGTCGCTGCCATACAACTACGAGCGGCGGCCGCACTTCGTGAGCCGGGCACTCGCCGCGATCGAGGCGCTGCTCAACGAGGACTGATCGGCGTCACTCCCCCAGGTATGACTCCAGCGACTCCACCTTGGACGTCATCGCGCCGGTGACGCCCGGCCGGATGTCGGCCTTGAGCACCAGGCTGACCCGGGGCGCGACCGCGAGAACCGCATCGGTGGCCCGCTTGACCACCGCCATCACCTCGTCCCATTCGCCCTCGACGAGGGTGAACATAGCGTCGGTCTGATTCGGCAGGCCACTGGCGCGCACCACTCGGACCGCTTCGGCAACCGCCTCGCCGACCGCTTCGCCAATGCCCAGCGGCGTGATCGAAAACCCAATGATCATGATCGAAGCCTAGCCCTCTAACGCCGTCCAACCCGCCTCCCCTCCTCCACCACCTGGATCTTGAACTCCTATCGTCCGTAGGGAGAGCAACCCCAGTTCAAGATCTCCCGGGGGCCGGGGCACTGACGGCCTCGGCGACAGAGGACGGCGGGTAACCAGGGGCTCATTGACCGCGGGACGAAAGACGATCCGGGCTCGAAATACCAGGGTCAGGCGGCGGCAACAGTTTGCAAACCGTACGTACGTCTTGTTTAATCTGACAGTGGTCAGCAAACTCCTCCCGGCTCCGGGCACGCCCCGCATTTTGATGTTCGCCACCCTGGTGAACACGTTCGGCAACGGCGCTTACCTGACCACCAGCGCCCTGCTGCTGACCCGCTCGGTCGGCCTGACGCCGGCGCAGGTGGCGACCGGTCTGAGCATCTCCGCTGGGGCCGGCATGGTGCTCACCACCCCGATGGGCTATCTGGTCGACCGGCGCGGGCCGAAGCAGGTCCTGATTGCCGCACTGGTCACGTCCACCCTCTGCTTTCTGGCCATGACGCGGGTTGACGGGCTCTGGTCGTTCGCCGTCGTGGCGTCGATGATCGCGGTCGGTGACGCCACCGTTAAGGCAGCGATGGCGGCGATGATCGCCGGCGCGGTGCCTCCGGACGAGCGAGTCCGCACGCGAGCGTTCGTGAAGTCCACCAACAATGCCGGAATCGCCCTCGGCACTCTGGCCGGAAGCCTGCCGTTGCTGCTCGACACTCGCGCCGGCTATGTCGCGGTGCTGGTCGGGAACTCGGTGACATACCTGCTGGCGGCGCTGATCGTCGGCCGGGCCGGCAACGTGCTGCCGGTGTCCGCACCCGCCGGTGGACCGCGGATGGTCGCACTTCGGGATCGCCCATTCCTGTCCTACTCGCTCGTGGACGGGTTGGTGGCCGCGCTCTTCAACCAGATCCTGAGTCTCGCTCTGCCGCTGTGGCTGATGGCCGAGACTCATGCCCCGATCGCACTGGTCTCGGTGGCGCTGCTGGTCAACACGTTGGGATGCGTGACGCTGCAGGTCTGGGCCACTCGCGGCACCACGACCGCGGCCGACGCGATTCCGGTCGCCCGCCGTGGTGCGTTCGTGGTAGCGGCCTCGTGCCTGCTCTTCAGCCTCACCGCGTCCCGGCCGTCCTGGCTGGTCACGGTGCTGGTGGTGGTCGCGGCATCGGTGCATGTGCTGGGCGAGCTATGGCTGTCCAGCGGCACCTTCGCGGTCATCTTCGATCTCGCGCCAGATTGGGCACAGGGCCAGTACCAAGGTGCGTATCAAGCCGGGCGGCAGATCGGAAACATGGCGGCGCCACCGATTCTCACCGCGCTGGTGATCGGATGGGGCGTACCCGGATGGTGGGTTGTTGCGGCGATCTTCGCCGCCGCCGGAGTGGTAACGCCGCAATCGTCCGGGTCGGACTGTGGCGGGCGGAGACACGTCGCGCCGCGTCGCTCAGCCATGCTGACCTGGTTGCGACGCGGTGAGATCGGCGGTCAGCAAGCGATAGCCGGCGTCATAGCTGTCGCGTTCGAGCAGATCCCGATGCCGCCGGCGCCAGGTGCCATCGGCGAGGTCGCCGGCGAGAGCGTCGATCCCACGCCGGACAGCTTCCGGATCGGACTGGGTGAACATCGATATTCCGGCGCGGATCTCGGGGTTCAGATAGGCCTTCGGACGACGCCAGAATGCGGCGGCGAAGCCGTCGACACAGTCATGCGGCACCGGCACCTTGGTCACTTCCGTGGTGCCCATCAGGCCGGTGAGCGTCTCGATCGGCACCGCGCGCGCGTCCTCCATCGCAATGGCATCGGGCAGGTAATCGGTCAGCCAGAAATCACGGAACGTCGGCTGATCCCAGGTGAGCACTACCAGGCGCCGACGGGCGACGCGGCGCATCTCGGCGATCCCGGCCTGCAGATCGGTCCAGTGATGCACGGTGAGCACCGCCATCGCGACGTCGACTGATCCGTCCCGAAGTGGAAGCCGTTCGGCGACGGCTTGCACCGCGGCAGCGGCGGCCGGCGGACGCTGCGCGAGCATGATGGAACTCGGCTCGATCGCGACGATCGTGGACGTCGGCTCGTAGGAGCCGGCACCGGCGCCGATGTTCGCCACTGTCATGGACGCGCCGACCGCCGCTTCGATCTGCGCGGCTATCCGGGGATCAGGTTGTCGGGTCCGGCGGTAGCCGAGGCCCAGGGTGTCGTAGAGCGCCATCCCCGGATTGTTCCCGGCAATTCAGTTGGCAGCCGCGCCGGGCTTCCCGATCATCGAGGAATGACCTCGTTGTCTGGCGAGCCGTTCACCGGGGATGAGCGCCTCATGCTCAATGGCTTCCTCGACGAGGAACGCGCGACGTTCCGATATATGTGCGAGGGCCTGACGGCCGAACAACTCGCGAGGCGCCCGATCCGGCCATCGACGTTGTCGATGGCCGGGCTGGTGCGGCATCTCGCCGATGTGGAACGCACCTTCTTCCGAGTCTGGTGGGGTGGTCAGGACCTTCCCCAGCTGTACGCGGAACCGTTCGGCGAGGCGTCGGCGGCGACCGTGGAGACGGACTACGCGTCGTTGCTAGCCGAGCAGGCGGCCGCCCGTGACGCGGTCGCCGGAGTGCCGCTCGACCGGTTGTTCGTCAATCCGCGGTACGGCGAGATGACGCTGCGCTGGGCCTACCTGCACATGGTCCGGGAATACGCGGCCCATAACGGGCACGCGTCGCTGATCCGGGAGCAGATCGACGGGCGCACCGGAGCGCGGGCCGACGAGTAAGCGCTAGTGCAGCCCCTGCGCCCACAGCTCCAGGCGGATGTCCCGGGCGCGCTGGTCCTGGCCACGCCGGCGGTGCTGCTGGTGCCGGATCATCGCGGTCCGTGGTGAGATTTCGCGGTACGCGGTGCCGAAACGTCACCCACAGGTGATCTTGGCGATGTAACCGTGCACGGGTCGTTGCACGACGACGATCTCATCCACACCAGGCAGGTCCCGGACCGCGCGAACCCCATCGCAGTCGAACCAGCGCCCCTTCGTGCCGAACCGGAACGATTCGGGCAGCGTATCGGCCGTCACCGTGCCCAGGTCTTCCGGAAGGTCCTTCGACATCTCCTGCCAATTCTTCCAGGCTTCCTCGCGCGACTCGAACGTCACGCCACCGGATGGATGGAACTCCGACAGGGCCGCCTCGATCGCCGCCTTCTGGTCCGCGGTGACGTCGTGTCTGAGGTACACCGAGACGTTGTACTGCGACGTCGCCCTGCCCAGGCGTCCGGTGCCGTACAGGACTCCGACCGCGACGCTGGCGCCGATGATCGCGGCGACCACGGCGATCGCCACGGCGGGCAGCCACCGACGGCGGGCCGGCCGAGCAGCCGGGTCGGATGGTCCGGCGGCGACCTCACTTCCGTCGGCGGTCGATTGGCCTGGGAGTTGGTGAACTGAAGGCTGATGATCGGGATTCTCCACGGCGCAGGAGGCTAACAGCGATCACGAAGGTCTAGGGGGCACGTACGCCCGCCTCGTCCGGCGCCGACACTGTCCGACGCGCGTGGTCTACTGCCGGACGTGGAGTTCTCCTTCGACGCGCAGTTGTGGCGATGGGACGCGCGCCGTGTCGACACCTGGATGTTCGTGACCTTGCCGGCCGATGTGTCGGATGAGATCCGCGATCTCGCAGCCGGCCCGCCGCGCGGATTCGGCTCGGTGCGGGTGCGCGTGACCGTCGGCGGCACTACCTGGCAGACATCGATCTTCCCGGGCGGCGCACAGGGCAGCTACGTGCTCCCCGTGAAGAAGGCGGTGCGCGCCGCCGAGGACTTGGACATCGGCGACACCGCCTCGGTCACCGTGGAGGTGAGGTCGTAGTGGGCAAACCGTCCGCCAAGGGTGACGGCCGATCAGATCCGACAACTGAAAAACCCCGGACCGAGTCGGTCCGGGGTTTGGTTATCGGATCTGAGGTGAGCTCCCCCGCTTGGACTCGAACCAAGAACCTGCCGGTTAACAGCCGGCTGCTCTGCCAATTGAGCTACAGGGGACTGCACTACGCTCAGCGGCCCGCGAGCGGGCGTCGCGCTGAGCAACGCGCACAAGAGTACATGACCGGCTGGGGGTTCGCGCTACTGGGTATCAGGGTGTTTTCCGCCTCTCACCGGCCGCGCACCGACCGTCACCCGCCCGCCCTCCTCCGGCCGCCCGGTCCAAGATCGACGGCCGCCGACGGTCGGTCCGTCGACTCTCGATCGGCCGACCGCTCGCCGCGATCTTGGCCCAAAGCGGCATCGGTGCACACCGCCGCCGGGCCGACGGTCCGCACGCCGGCCCGGGCCTATCGGACGATTGGTCCCACTTTCCAGGAAGCACCGGACGGTTCAGCCCAAGCGCGGGAGGATTGAAATCGCTCGCCGATGGACATGAGGGCATAGAAGGCCCCGGAAGGAGTGCATTATGCGCGGCAAGTTGATGTTCGCGGCCGGTGCCGCCGTCGGCTTCGTGCTGGGCACGCGAGCGGGCCGGGAGCGGTATGAAGAACTGGCCGCCACCACCCGAAAAATGCTCGCGAGTCCAACCGTTCAGGAAGCCGGCGGTGTCGCCAAAGCCCAAGCTACGAAGCTCTACTCGTCCGGCAAGGACGCGCTGAACAACTCGAAGCTGGCCGACAAGATCAGAGCCACTGGTCACAATCTGCACGCCAATGGCTCCGAGCCCCTGAGCGAGGAGACTCACCAGCACATGTCAGCCAACAGCTTCTAGGACCTGACAGACCGACGGGCGGCCGATCCGGCCGCCCGTCGGTGCGCGCCGGCCGCCCGTCGGTGCATGTCCGTGAACCTTCGATGCAGACGAGGCTGGGCGGCTCCGACGAGGCCTCACTTGAGCAGCAGCGCCGCCATTCGCCGGGATGCGATGGTCAAGCCGGCCGCGGCCATCACCGCCAAGAAGCCGACATGCCAGAGGATCTCCCAGTTCACCGTGCCCAACGTGAAGTCGCGCACCACGGCGACGGCGTGATAGAGCGGCGACACCTCGACCACCCAGCGCAGCCACTCCGGCTTCAGCAGGGCCAGCGGCGTGAAGGTCGCCGAGAACAGGAACAGAGCCACCTGGATCGTCGCGATCAGGTCGAAGTCCTGCCAGCTCGTCATGAAGGTGGACACGGCCATGCCGAGACAGCCGAAGGCGAAACCGATCAGCAGCGTCGCGGCGAACGCCCCGATCGCTCCGGGCACATCGGTTAGCCCCTTGAAGACCATGATGACCAGGAAGGCCGCCGAATAGAGGGCGCCGCGTGCCATTGCCCACCACAGCTCGCCGAGGGCGATCTCCATCGGTCGGACCGGCGTGGCGAGCACGGCGTCGTATTGCTTGGCGAACTTCATCTTGCCGAAGAAGTTGAACGTCGACTCGGACAGCGCGCCGGCCATCGCGGATGACGCCAGCATGGCCGGCGCCACGAATTCTGGATATGTCACGATCCGGCCGCCGCCGATCGGAATGGCGTTGATCAGGCCGCCGAGACCGTAGCCGATCGCGAACAGGTAGAGCACCGGCTCGAAGAAGCCCGAAACGACCAGCAACCAGTAGGCCGACTGCAGCGCCGAGATGTTGCGCCCGGTGACCGCGCCGGATCGCTTGGCGGACTGGTCGATGCGGCCGAAGACACCCGGAGTGAATGCGGAAACCACCATGAGCTGATCCCCCTAGTCCGAGAGGCGACGACGGAATTGACGGAGCGCGAACCAGAGTCCGACGGCCGCCCAGAGCCCCAGATAGGCCACATGGCCGGCGTTGTCGAGCAGGTTGCCGTGGTTCACCGTGGTGGCGTTCCGGCACAACTCGACGCCGTGGTAGAGCGGCGAGACGTAGACCAGCGGGTGCAGCCAGCCCGGCAGCCTCGAGACCGAGAAATAGACCCCGGCGAACAGCGACATCGGGATCACCACGAACCGCTGCATGAAGGCGAAGTAGCTGGTGTTCTCGATCTTTGCGGCGACCGCGTAGACCGGCGCCGAGATCGCGATCGCGATCAGCGCGCAGATCGGGATGGTGAGCACCCCCCACCACGACTGCACGCCACCGAAGAACGACGTGATCAGCAGGAACACCGCCGTCGTGGAGACCGCCCGGAACAGCATGAAGAGCATGTCGCCCCAGAGGATGTCGCCGACCCGCAGCGGCGCGGCGATCTGGGCGAAATAGGTCTTCATCCAAATGAATTTGGCCGCCACCGGGAAGGTCGCCTCACCGAAGGCGATCTGCATCGCGGTCGAGGCGATCATGCCCGGCACGACGAAGGCGATATAGGGAATCGACAGCTTGCCGGAGGCATTGACCAGGGTGCCGACGCTCAGGCCGAACCCGATCACGAACAGCACCGGAAGCACAAACGACGACAGCACGCTGCCACGCCAGGTGCGCAGATAACCGACGAAGTTGAACTCGAAGACCGACAGGGTCGGCTGCGGGATGACGCTCACTATTCCACCAAGCTCCGGCCGGTCAGGTGCAGGAACACGTCCTCCAGCGAGCTGCGGCGGACCAGCACCGCCGCCGGGTGCAGACCGCGGCCGGTCGCCTCGGCCAGGGCATCGTCACCGTCTTCGGCATAGACCAAGATGCGGTCCGGCAGGATCTCCAGGCGCTCGCCGATGCCGCTCAGCTTGTCCGCGTATGGCGTCTGGTCTTCGGCGTTGAACCGCAGCTCCAGCACCTCGCGCGTCGAATAGTTTTCGATCAGGGAGCGCGGCGTCCCCTCCGCCACGATCTTGCCGCCGTCCATCACCACCAGGCGGTCGCACAGCTGCTCCGCCTCATCCATGTAGTGGGTGGTCAGCACCAGCGTGACGCCCTGTTGCTTGAGCCGGAACAACCGCTCCCACACCAAGTGGCGGGCCTGTGGGTCGAGACCGGTGGTGGGCTCGTCGAGCAGCACGATCTCGGGGTCGTTGACCAGCGCACGAGCGATCGTCACCCGCCGCTTCATGCCACCGGACAGCGGCTCCACTTTGCTGTTCGCTCGCTCGGTGAGCTGGACGAACTCGAGCAACTCGTCGGCCTTGGCGCGGGCCGCCTTGCGCCCGATGCCGAAATAGCGCGCGTAGACCGTGAGGTTTTGCCGGACTGTCAGCTCGGTGTCGAGGGTGTCCTGCTGTGGGCAGACGCCGAGGCGGGCTCGGATGGCCACGCCGTCAGTGCGCGGGTCCTTGCCGAGAATTCGCAGCGTGCCCTCGGTGGGACGGGACACGCAACCGATCATGCGCATGGTGGAACTTTTGCCGGCCCCGTTGGGACCGAGGAACCCGAAGGCTTCACCGCGCTGGACGTCGACGTCGATGCCGCCCACGGCAGTGAACTCACCGAATCGCTTGACCAGCGATCGGGCATGAATGAGAGGGAGGTCGTCAGGCACGGCCCGACCCTAACTCGGGCCCCCGACAAGGTCGAACTCAATTACCGAGCTTGGCGGTCCGACTGCTCCGGCTTGTGCCAGATATGACGGCGATGCCCCGATCAATCCCCTTGATTAATGGAATCGCGAGCGGTTTGCACCAGTTCCGCGGTCGATTCGATCACGCCCTGATCGGCCGGATCGACCTTGCCTTCGTAACGGACGAACCAGGTCAGCCCGTCGCGACCGGAGATCCGCCGGCCGACCACCCGGGCCGCGCCACCGCCATCGAGCTGATGCAGCGAGGTGTACGCCACCGAGGCGGTCACCCGCTCCCGGATACGCCGCGGCAGGTTGCCCGGATCTTTCAACTGGTAGGTCGCCGGAGCCGTGTCCACCGACACCGAAATGTCCGAGTCCGGCACCAGCGGCGCCGAGTCGGCCGCGATCAGAGTCAGCGTGCCGTCGGCCCAGCCGGCCTTGTGCACTTCATGCCAGCCAAGCCGGAGGGGCTCACCGTCGACCGGCAACCACAGGCCACGATTGGTCGCCACCAGCGCGCCACCGCCGTCGTCGATCAGCGCCCATGCCAAGACCCGCTCGTCGCGCTCCAGCTTGGGGGTCAGATCGTCGGGCAGCTTCCGGCGTCCGAACACGTCACAACCCTCCGACAGTCTGCTCGCGCAGTGCCCGGGCATGCTGCTCCAAGGAGAACAGCTCGCCCGCCATGGTCAGGTATTCGTCTTTGTTGGTCACCGGATTGATCCGCTGCAGCTTGGACTTCAGCTCGCCGAGCTGGCGCAGCACGTTGGACAGGCGCAGCCGGGCCATGGTGACGGTGACGTAGCGGGGTTCGACATCGCCGGTCACCCGCAACGGCTCGACCGCCAGCTCGGCAACCAGCGCAGTGGCCGCCAGATCAGTGCACGCCTCGCGGACCCGCTCGATCCACACGGCTCCCGAGATGGCGCTTCCGGCACCGCCGGCGAAGGCAATCGCCGTACGCACCGCGATGTGCACCGGATCCTGGAAGTCGTCGGTCTCACTGAGGTCGAAGACCGGGCCGGACAGCACCGGAGCCTGCAGGGCGAGCTTGAGTGCCTCGCGCTCGACCATCAGGGTGGCGTCGCTCGGCGGTGCCGGACGGGACCGCGCCCCCGGGACCGGGGCCGGGTTGCCACCGGCCGCGCCGACCGCCCGGTTCACCGGCTCGATGTCCATTCCGAGGTCGCCGGCGAGCTTGCGGGCGTACTCCGGCCGGAGCGCTCGATCCTTGATCTTGGCGACCATCGGAGCTGCTTCCCGCAACGCGGCGACCCGGCCTTCGGCGGTATCCAAGTCGTACCGCCGGAGGACCGAACGCAGCGCGAACGCGATCAGCGGTTCGCGGCGGGCGACCAGGTCGCGCACTGCCGTGGCGCCCTTGGCCTGCCGCAGCTCGCACGGGTCCATGTTGTCCGGGCTGACGGCGATGAAGGTCTGGGCGACGAACTTCTGGTCGTCGTTGAATGCCCGCAACGCCGCCTTCTGCCCGGCCGCGTCACCATCGAAGGTGAAGATGATCTCGCCGGCGAAGGCATCGGTGTCGAGCAGCAGCCGGCGCAGCACGCCGATGTGGTCGGCTCCGAACGCGGTGCCGCAGGTGGCCACGGCGGTCGGCACTCCGGAGAGGTGGCAGGCCATCACGTCGGTGTAACCCTCGACGACAACCGCCTTGCCCTGCCGGGCGATCTCCCGCTTGGCGAGGTCGATGCCGTAGAGCACGTGCGATTTCTTATAGAGGGAGGTCTCCGGCGTGTTCAGGTATTTCGGCCCCTCATCGTCATCGAACAGCTTGCGCGCGCCGAATCCGATGACGTCGCCGGCGAGGTCGCGGATCGGCCAGATCAGCCGGCGCCGGAACCGGTCGATCGGTCCGGACCGGCCCTCCTTGGCCAGACCCGCGTTGATCAGCTCCTGAGCACTGAACCCGGCCTGGCGCAGGTGCTTGACCAGGACATCCCAGCCCTCCGGCGCGAAACCGCAGCCATAGGTGACGGCGTCGTCGCGCTCGAACCCGCGCTGCGACAGAAACTCCCGCGCCACCCGGGCCGCCGGAGCCGTCAGCTGCTCGGAATAGAACTGGGCAGCCGCCAGATTGGCCGCGACCAGGCGCTGCTTCTGGCCTTGCGGCGGCCGGTTCGGTGTCGGGCCGGTCTCGTCGTAGCGCAGCTGCACGCCGGCCTTGGAGGCGAGCTTCTCCACCGCTTCGACGAAGGTGAGGTGGTCCAGCTCCATCACGAACCGGATGGCGTCGCCACCAGCGCCGCAGCCGTGGCAGAAATACACGTTGCGGGCCGACGAGACGGTGAACGACGGGGTCTTCTCGTCGTGGAACGGGCACAGGCCCTTCACGTTGCCGCCGCCGGCGGACTTGAGTGTCAGGTGCTCGGAGATGACGTCCACGATCGAGGTGCGTTCGCGAACCAGCGCGATGTCCTCGTCGTGGATCTTGCCGGCCACTCCCCACTCCCCTTCGCTTTCGCGAGTCAAACCTAGACCACGGTGGGCACTCCGGCGTAGTCGCCGCCCGGCCGGTGATTCTGGGCCTTCGAAATCGATCGCGGACCGGTATAACGATCACTCATGGCGACCCCGAATCTGACCGATGAGCGCCTCGCCTGGCTGGCGGTTCTGTCGGGGGCGGCTTCTATCGTGCCGGAATGACGTCCGTCGAGGCCGTACGCGAGCTGGCCCTGTCCCTGCCGCGCACCACGGAGCACCTGATCAGCGACCGGATCAAGTTCCGGGTCGGCTCGATCGTCTACTGCGCGTTCTCCCGCGACGAGACCACCATGGGCTTCGGGTTTCCCAAGGTGGAGCGGCCGGCGCTGGTGGCTGCCGAGCCGGACAAGTTCTTCCTGCCGGACGAGAAGAACATGCGGTTCCAGTGGGTCTGCGCCTGGGTCGACAAGATCGAAGACGATGAGATGTACGAACTGATCACCGAAGCGTGGCGGATGTGCGTGCCGAAGTTCCTGGCCCGAGAGCGGCTCGGCATCATCAACTGACTGATCTTGGCTCCCGCCGCAGGATTCTTCGATCATGGAACGATTTGGCTGGTTTCCATCCCCAAATCAGCCAAAACGTAAGACGCGTCATGATCTTGGACCTGGCCGGCACAACTTTTCTGCTTTTCCGCCGCAGCTCTGAACATTTCGGGCATCAGGCGACCGCGAACACCGAAAGCCGAAAGCTCCGCCTGAGTTAAGCCCGCGGCGCTCTCCGGGATCGCCGACCCCCGAGACCAGTCGGACCAGCAGCGCTCGCGGCTAAGCGCCGACCGTCGGCCCGGACCCGACCAGCGCCAGCCGCGCTCGCAGAAACGCGCGCTCCGCATCGTTGCTGACCAGGTCCAAAGCTTGGCGGTACGCATCCGCGGCCGCCCCGAAGTCGCCTCGGCGCCGGAGCAGGTCCGCCTTCGTCGCCGGCAAGTAGTGATAGCCCGCCAGCCGGCCGTCGTCTTCCAGGCTCCGCACCTCGGCGAGAGCCGCGTCGAGTCCGCGTACTTCGGCGAGTGCCACGGTGCGGTTAAGTGCCACGACCGGCGACGGCCAGACCCGCAGCAGCGCATCGTAGAGCCCGAGCAACTCCGCCCAGTCGGTCTCGGCGTAGCTGGGTGCTTCGGCATGCACCGCGGCGATCGCCGCCTGCAGGGTGAACCGGCCGGGTGGACCGGACCGAAGCGCGGTGATGAGCAGATGCGTACCCTCATCGATCTTGACTTGGTCCCACCGGGACCGATCCTGCTCTTCCAACAACGCCAAGCGGCCGTGCGGGCCCACCCGGGTGGCCCGCCGCGAGTCGGTGAGCAGCAGCAACGCCAGCAGTCCGCGCACCTCGGGAGCATCCGGCAGCAGCCGCATCAGCATCCGGCTCAAATCGATGGCGCGATCGGTGAGGTCGAAGCGCACCAGCTCGGCACCGAACGGTGCCGCGTGACCGGTCGTGAACACCAGATGCACGGCGGTCAGCACCGCGGTCAGCCGGTCCGGAAGCTCGTCCAGGTCGGGCACCCGGTAGGCGATCCGGGCCGCTGAAATCTTCTTCTTGGCGCGGGTGATCCGAGCCGCCATGGTGGTCTCCGAGACCAGGAACGCCTTGGCGATGTCCGGCGTGCTGAGGCCGCAGACCAGCCGCA
Source organism: uncultured Actinomycetota bacterium (assembly GCA_963836775.1). Lineage (GTDB taxonomy): Bacteria > Actinomycetota > Actinomycetes > Mycobacteriales > Micromonosporaceae > DASQPR01. The sequence continues at coordinate 611,791 of CAWIKR010000002.1, forward strand.
GGGTGAGCGCCACCTGCGCCTCGGCGGCGAGAGCCGGGTGGCAGCAGGTGAATACGAGGCGCAGCCGGTCATCGGGGATGTCCGGGTCGTCCTCGGCACCGTCCGGCTCGACCAGCAGCGGGAGTTTGGTGCGCAACGTGGCGTCGCGGCGCAGCGCGTCCAGAGCCTTGCGTTTCGCGGTGGTGGTCAGCCACGCACCGGGGTTGGCCGGGACGCCCGACGCCGACCAGGCATCGAGCGCCGCCAGATAGGCGTCCTGCACGCACTCCTCGGCGAGGTCGATGTCGCGCGCGACGCGCGCCGTCGCGGCGAGCACGAAGGCCCACTCGCGACGGTGCGCGTCGGATACCGCTGTAGTGACCTCGGCAGGGCGCTGCCTACGCTCGTCCCTCGCTACGGAAGCACCCGGTGAGGCAACCTCGTCGTCCGTGTCAGAACTCCATGATCGGGCGGACTTCGACGCCGCCGGCCGGCTGCGGGCACAGCTTGCCAATGGCGATCGCCTGGTCCAGATCCTTGGCCTCGACCACGTAGTAGCCGCCGAGGGCCTCCTTGGTGTCGGCGAACGGGCCGTCGGTGACCAGGCCATCTCGGATGGACGTCGCGGTAGTAGTGGCGGTCAGGGCTTCCCCACCCAGGATCTTGCCGCCGTCCATCGCGTTGACCTGCTCCTGGAACGCGTTGTGCTTGACCATCTCACGCTGGAAGTCCTCCGGCGTCGGGTCAATCCAAGCGGACTCGTCGCCGTAGATCAAGATCAGATACCGAGCCATGACATGCTCCCTTCGGGCTGCATTTCGATGCTGTCACCTCACCGACGAACGGTCACCGGACCGAATCGACAGACCCATCAAGATTTTTTGGTACGCCCCTCCGCACGCCCCGTCCGCCGCTTCCGGGATTTCGGCCGACCGCCACCGCGGTCGCGACCGGCCTGCGATCATGGCAGTCGCGCCGGCCGTGGACGCCGAGGTGCCGGACCTGCCGCTCGGCGCCGCGGATCGCGCAATGGCCCAATCCGGAAGCACTCGATTGGCCGCTCCAATTGTCATATCCGGGACCTACGTTGATGAGGTGACGACGACGATTGAGCAGCGCAGCGCCGACTCTGGCGCGGCCCCGGAGGTTGCGACCGGCCTGTCCATTTCACAGGGCGCGGCAATCTCGATCGGTGCGGTGCTCGGCACCGGAGTGATCGCGCTGCCGGCTCTGGCCGCGGGTGTGGCGGGTCCGGCGTCACTGGTCGCCTGGCTCCTGCTGATCCTGCTGTCGATCCCGCTGGCCACGGCGTTCGCGGCGCTCGGCTCGCGCTATCCGGACAGCGGCGGCGTCTCGACCTATGTGCGCAATGCCTTCGGACCGAAAGCCGCCGCCATGGTCGGCTGGTGCTTCTACTTCGCGGTGCCGGTGGGTGCGCCACCGGCGGCGCTGTTCGGCGGCGCCTATGTGGCCTCAGCGTTCGGCGGCGGCCGGACCACCATGTTCGTCACCGCGGTCGGCCTGATCGTGCTGGTCTACGCGTCCAACGCGGGCGGCGTGAAGGTCTCCGGCAAGGTGCAGCTCGGCCTGGCGATCCTGTTGGCGGCGTTGCTGATAGCGGCCACCGCCGCATCGCTCCCGCACGCACATCTGAGCAATCTCACGCCGTTCGCTCCGCACGGCTGGCTCGCCATCGGGCCGGCCGCCGCGGTGCTGGTCTGGGGCTTCGCCGGCTGGGAAGCGGTCACCTCGCTGGCCGGCGACTTCCGGAATCCGAAGCGCGACGTCCCACGGGCCACCACGATCGCACTGGTCGTTGTCGGCGTGCTCTATTTCGGGGTCGCGGTGGCCAGCGTCCTCGTCCTCGGCCCGAAGGCCGGGTCCACCGACGCACCATTGAGTGAGCTGCTGGCTATCGGTCTCGGCGGCCCGGCCCGCCAGATCACCGCCGTGGCTGCTCTGGTCATGACGGTCGGCGCCATGAATGCTTATTTCGCCGGATGCAGCAAGCTCGGCGCCGCCCTCGGCCGGGACGGCGCGTTGCCCAACTGGTTTGCCCGCGGCTCCAACGCCGGTGAAGTGCCGCGCCGGAGCCTCACCGTGTGCGCTGTGCTGGCCTCCACCGCGCTCGCCGTCGTCTACTTCGGCGGTCTGTCCACCAAGGGCGCGGTGCTCCTGACCACTGGCGCGTTCACCCTGGTCTACGTCCTCGGCACAGCCTCGGCGGTGAAGTTGCTGCCGCGGAACACCTGGGCCTGGCGGGGCTCGATCGTCGCACTCATCGCGGTCATCGGGCTGATGGCGCTTACCGGGCTCTACGTGCTGTGGGCGCTGTGCATCGCCGCCGCGTCGCTGCTCTACCTGTGGCGGCGCCGGGTCAGCGCCGCGGCTAGGCAGCCGGTCGGCTCCTCGTCACCCACCGATTAGGGCGTGTTTCAAGTCCGGTCGCGCGAGCCTGCTGCTCCGCGCAAGTTAGTGGAGGGGTCGGGTCGCTTCCTTGAGCGGATTGCCTTGGTAGGTCCAGCCGAAAGGGCGGGCGTGTTCGTTGCGTTGGATGATCCAGGTGTCCATCTTGGCGAACCGTCCGCGCCACTTGCGGACCGTGTTCACGCCCACCGCCAGACGGCGCGCGATCGCCGCGTTGCCCGCCCCGCCCGCTGCGGCCAGCACGATCTGGGCCCGCAGGACCTGCCTCACTTGTGCCTTCACCGACGAGGCGATCCGCTGCAGTGCACCGCGCGTCTCCTCGTCCAGCATCACCGGCACTGCCGCACATCGCCCCGAGCTCTCGGTCATGAGCAATGATCATGGCCGAGGACCGGTCAGGGCGGCAGGATGGGGCCGTGCCGAAGAACCCGCCCGAGTCCATGCAGCACCACCTGCGCCAGCGGCTCAACGCCCACACCACCGAGCACTGGCCGCAACTCACCCGGGTCCACGTCCGATTCCGAGCTGGATTCGCCTACGTAGACGGCGAGTTGAAAGACGGCGAGCGGCTTCCGCTGTGCCGCCTGCGCTTCACCGGCGTCCTTCACACCTGGGGCTTCGCCCTCTACAAGGTCAGCACCGACAGCTACCGGGACAACATCCTCCCCAGCGGCCTGTCGGCCGGCTCAGCGGAAGAGGCCCTGGACTGCGCGGGCGACCTCTACCTCAAACCTCACCCGCCGGGCGGCTCCAGGCCGACCCGCGTGCCAGCGGGACTCGTGCTCCTCGTCGGCCCGCCGGCTTCCGGCAAGACCAGCTTCGTGCGGGCACTGATCGCGCACGGCCAGATCGACGAGGATGCCGTGGTCTCCAGCGACGAGATCCGCGCGGCACTCTTCGGCACCTCACCCACCGACGCGGACCCCGACGCGGCGGACGCTCGAATCTTCGAGGAACGCGACCGCAGGATCGTCGCCCGGCTCGCCGCCGGGCAAACAGCAGTCGCCGAGTCCACGAACGTCACCCCACAGGCGCGCGCCCGACTCATCGCCATCGCCAAGCGCTTCAACGCCCCGGTGACCATGCTGCGATTCACCCCGGACCTCGGCCTTCTCCTCCAGCAGCACGCAGAGCGAGGCCGTACTGACATCACTGCCGCAGACGTCCGCGCCTACGCCGCGGTCATGGCCCGCCACGCCGGGGCTGACCAACTGCGCACCGAGGGCGCAAACGCCGTCCACGACGTCCCCGGACGCCCTCAAGGGGCCACGCCCGCCGAGGCCGCAGCCCACTTCTCATTCACCTGACAACCCGACGCATCCAGACTCGCCTTCCCGCGGCCCCCACGAACTTCTGCGGAGCAGCACTAGTGCCGCCGCAACCGATGAGCTAACCACGCCAGCGACAGCGGATAGCGGTAGTCGATCCCACCATGACCAGCGTTGAAGAGCTCAAAGTAGATCCGGTCGTCGGGCACGCCGATCCGGGCCAGACCATCGCGGAATGCCACCGCGCCGAGGTCAAGGAAGTGCTCGTCGCGGGTGCCGGCGTCGATCCAGATCGCGTGCAGACCTCGCACCGCGTCCGCATACCGATCAATCATCCGGACCGGATCCCAGGCCAGCCACTTGTCCCAGACCTCCGGGATGATCTGGCCGGTCCTCGGATCGCAGGGCAACTCCGGAGTGCCGTCCGGGCGCGGTGAGAAGGCCGCCGCGACGCCGATCATTCCAAGCAGGACCGGGTCCTCGCCCTTGGTGAACGACGGTCGGCTGCGGAAGTCGTCCCACCATTTCATGATGTCGCCGTCGTAGTCGCGCAGTGCCCGGGCCAGCGGTCCGAAGTCCGGCGTGTAGCAAAGCTCGTAGAGGTTGTCGCCGGCGTGCGTGGCGAGCGCGCCGAAGAGATCCGGCCGCAGCATCGGTGTGATCATCGCGCCGAACCCGCCGGATGACTTGCCGGTGATCGCCCGCGATGCCGGCGAGCGCAGCGTCCGGTAGTTGTCGTCAACGAACGGCACCACCTCGTCGCAAAGGTACGAGTGGTAGTTGCCGGTGCCGATCGAGTCGACGAACTGGCTGCCGCCGTAAGCGGTCCACGCGTCGACATAGACCACGATCACGCCGGGGGCCTCGCCGCTGGCGAACACGGCGTCGGCGGTCTCGATGAACGGCTGCCGGTACGGCGTCCGGTTCAGCCACATGCCCAGGTGACCGGTGTAGCCCTGGATCACGTACACGGACGGTAGATGTTCGGTGGAGTCGGCGTAACCGGGCGGCGTGTAAACCCACAACGGCCGCTGCGACGGGTCGCCGAGCGGATTGTCACGCAGCAGCGTCGAGTCGAGCACATGCCGATCGAGCTGGCCTTCGAGTTCTACATCCCATGGCAGCACCGGATCAGCCTATCGTCGGAGGATGCTGTCCATCCGACCGTGCGTCGCTGCGGATCTGGAAGCGCTGGAGCGCGCGTTTCCGAACGGCGGTCACGAGCACCACGCTCATCATGCGTACCGCACTTATCTGGTGGCGTGGGACGAGGATCGTCCGATCGGTTTCGCGGTGATCTTGTGGGACGGGCCGTTCCACCCGGACGTCCGCGCGGCGCTGCCGGATGCCGTCGAGATCAGCAACGTGCACGTGCATGACGACCACCGCGGGCGCGGCGTCGGCACGGCGCTGATCCGGGACGCCGAGCGGCGGATCGACCACGGCACCGTGACCGTCGGCGTCGGAGTCGACAACCCGGACGCGGACCGCCTCTACCGCCGTCTCGGGTACGCCGACACCGGCTTGCAGTGGACCACCGAGTACGTCGCATCGACCGGTGCCAACGTCACAGAACGGAGCGTCACGCTCGCGAAATCGCTGAACGGCAAAGATCGCGTGATAAACATGCCAGGTGGCTGACGATCACTCTCCGCGTTCACGCAGTCGCAGATCGACACAACGCAAGCAACAAGTGCTGGCGGTTGCCTGCCGGGTGATCGCCGATCGGGGCGCCGACGCCACCCGATTCGCCGACGTGGCCACCACGGCCGCGGTCGGTGTCAGCACCCTCCAGTATTACTTCGGCAGTCGCGAGGCGATGCTGGTCGCTGCGTTCCGGTTCGCGGCCGACCGGGACATCGAAACGGTCCGCGCGGCGCTCTCCGGGATCGCCGACCCCCGAGACCAGTTGCGGCACATCACCACCGTGCTGACCGGCGATGCGGCGCTCGACGGCGGCTACAGCTGGCGGCTCTGGATCGAGTCGTGGCGCTGGGCGGTCCGCGACCCGGGGGTGCACGCCGACGTCGTGCGCGACTACGCCACCTGGCGCGACGTCATCGCCAGTACGCTCGCCCGCGGCGTCGCGATTGGACGGTTCCGCGCCGACCTTGATGTGCGTACCGCGGCGACCCAGGTGCTGGCACTCACCGACGGCCTGGCCTTGCCGCTCGCGCTCGGCAGCCAAGCGATCGACGCGGATCAGGCGGCCGTGGCACTGCAGGGTGCGCTAGCGCGACTCACCCGATGACCCTTTGCCTCGCCCCTTGAGCAGCGGGGTTGCCCGATTCCACGGAACCGTCGCGCCGTCGGCGGCATCCTTCTTGCGCCGCGCCATGCCGGACAGCGCCTCCAGCACCACGCGATTGCCGAGCAGCGCCGTGATCTCGGCATGGTCGTAGGGCGGTGACACCTCGACCACGTCGACGCCCGCGATCGGCAGCTCATAACAGATGCGGGACACCGCGTCGAGCAGCTGCCGGGACGTCATGCCGCCCGGCTCGGGAGTGCCGGTGCCGGGTGCGTGGCCGGGATCGCAGACGTCGACGTCGACCGACAGGAACACCGCGTGGCACTCGTCCAGAGCGATGCGGAACGCCTCGTCGAGCACATCATCGAGACCGCGGGCGACGATCTCGCTCATGTGGAACGAGTTCATGCCCTGGTCGGCCATCCAGTCCAGAGTTTCCGGCTCGGGCCAGTAGCCGCGCAGGCCGAGCTGCAGGAACCGATCACCCCGCACGGCTCCGGACTCGATCAGGCGCCGCATCGGCTGGCCGTGGCCGTAGAGCGAACCGAAGGTGATGTCGCCGGTGTCGGCGTGCGCGTCGAAGTGAATCACCGAGACGCGGCCGGCGCCGTGGTGCCGGGACACTCCGGTGGCGTCCGGCCAGGTGATGGTGTGATCGCCGCCGAGGATCACCGGAACCGCGCCATGCGTCGCGAGAAAGGCGACCGCCTCTTCGATAGCGGCGCAACTGCGCTGCACCTCGCCGCTGTAGACCTCGATGTCACCGGCATCCATCACGGTCAGGTCCTGGGTCAGGGCGTCCACTCGCATCGCCATGTGCGGCCGGGATCCGTCGTGCGGCAGGTAGTCGGTGCCCCGGATGGCGCTCGGGCCGAATCGAGTGCCGGGCCGGTGCGAGGTGCCACCGTCGAACGGTGCGCCGATGATCACCACATCCGCGTCGGCATACGTCTCCGGTTCCCGCCAGTTGCAGGCCGGGACCCCGAGGAAGGTGAAGTCCGGTCCATACATCGCGCCGTACCGGCTCATGCCGCTCCGCCCATCCAGTCGTCGGTGCCCTCTGCTCGCACCGTAGCCCTCGGACCGACGCGACCGGGGACCGTATGGAGATCAGGTGTGGATCTCTGGCCGAATTCCCTTGGCCTCGGCCGGGCGAGCGCATAACGTCCATCCGTGATCGAAAACCGCCGTGGTTACGGCATCGGCCTGGCCGGACGCTTCTACGAAAAGGTGGTGGCACCCCGGCTCGCCGACCAGCCGCACGCGGCGGCTCTGCTCGGCCCCGGTTCCGAAGTGCTGGGCTATGACGACGCCACCTCAACCGACCACGGTTTCGGCCCCCGGGTCCAGATCTTCGTGGCGGACTCGGAGGCTGTGGCCACGACCGCGCAGCGCCTCGCCGACCTGGACGGGGCGTTCGAGGGCATGCCGGTGCGATTCCCCCGGTACGACGGCGAACCCGCCACTCACCAGGTTCCGGTCACCACGCCGGCCGAGTTCTTCATCGGCCGGCTCGGTGTCGATCCGGCGGCCGGGCTGTCGGTCGCCGATTGGCTCCTGATCCCGACCCAGGTGCTCGGCACCATGGTCGCCGGAGCCGTCTTCCATGATCCGGATGAAGAGCTGGCCAATCGTCGGGCAGCGCTGGAGTGGTATCCGGATGACGTCTGGCGCTACGCGCTGGCGTCGGCGTGGCTGCGGATCGGCCAGGAGGAACCGTTTGTCGGCCGGGCCGGCGCTCGTGGCGACGACCTGGGTTCCCGGATCGTCGCGGCTCGTTTGATCCGCGAGATGATGCGGCTGACGTTCCTGCTGGAGCGGCGCTATCCGCCGTACCCGAAATGGTTTGGCCACGCGTTCGCGGAGCTGAAGCTGGCGGGCAGGATGGCCCCGCTGCTGGATCGGGCCCTTCTGACCGCTTTTTGGCGGGACCGCGAGGCCGCCCTGTGCGAGGCCGCCCGCCTCCTCGGCATCGCGACCAACGAGCTGGGACTGGCCGAACCGATCGACCCGGCACCCCGGCAGTTTCACCAGCGGGACATTCAGGTCCCCGGCAGCGAGCGCTACACGATCGCGCTCACTCAGGCGATCTCGGATCCGGCTATGTGTGCCGTTCTGGAGCACTTCGGACATCGCCACGACGGCTCGGTGCCGAGCCTGCCGGGGACCATCGACCAGGCGATCGACTCGACCGACGTGCTCGGCGACGTCGCTGGCTGCCGAGCCGCGGCAGCTCTACTAGGGGTTTCCGGCACCTAGATACGCTGAGTACCCTCGACCCCGCCGAACCCCCGGCGGCGACGGAGGCCTGACGTGACGATCGCGCTGCGCGCACTGGTGGGAGCCGTGCTGGCTCTCAGCCTGGCCGCCTGCGGCTCCTCCGCGAAGCCGGAGTGGCAATCGGGATCGACACCGGCCGTCGCCGGGAGCGGCTCGGCGAGCCCGCCCACCGCACCGAATCCGAGCCCGTCAGTGACCAAACCATCCGCCACGCCGCCGGGTCCGTCGCTGATCACGTCGGCCCGGCTGACCGCCGCCCGGAAGCTGATCGCCGCCAAGCCGGGCGTTCTCGGCATCATCGTGTATGACCGCGAAACCGGCGACGCATTCCGCGAGGGCACCACGACTCATCTGACCTGGACCGCGTCGACGATCAAGCTGGCGATCGTCACCGAATTGCTGGAGAAGCAACGGGCCGGCTCGATCCACCTCAGCTCGAAGGATCGCAGCGACATCGCCGACATCCTGAACTGGTCGAGCGATGACGCCGCCACCGAGCTGTGGCACAAGTACGGCGACGACGCCCTGGTGCCGAGGATGACGTCGACCTACGGCATGAAGACGCTCACGTTCATCGACGGCTTCAAGAGGTTCTGGGGGCACATGAAGTGCACTCCCGAAGACCTGATGCACCTCATCAAATATGTGATGACGAAGCTGAACTCCACCGATCGCGCCTACATCGTCAACGCGATGCAACACGTCGGTTCGATCCAGCGGTGGGGAGTCTGGGCCGCCGGGACGGACCTGCATCCGGGCACCAAGGACGGCTGGTCGATCGAGCCGGACAACGGCTCCAAGCACTGGGTGACCAATGCCGTCGGCTTCGCCGGGCCAAACCAGCGTTACCTGGTCGCTCTGATGTATGAACTGCCGCCCGATCTGGAGATCGGCGACGGCGTGCACGCGGTCAGCGACCTGGTCGCGACGATCTTCGGCGCGAAGGTGCCGGCCACGGTCACGGTGCCCGATCCGAGCACTGGTCTTTAACTGGTAGTCGCGATGAGCGCGGTCACCGCCAACGGTGGCGCCGTCGTCGTGCCACCGTTCACCATCAGCGGCGTGGGTCGTGGTTGCTACATCACCGATCCGGCCGGCCTCATTCTGGGCCTGCACCACTACGATCCGAGCGCCTGACCGGACCCTACGGCGTTATCTGCGCCTTCATCAGCGCCTCGACCAGCGCGCGATCACCCCCGATGCGCACCGACCCGACCGGGGTGCGCTGCCAGAACCAGAGGTAGAGCGCTTCGGCGGGAGCTGCAATCGTGGCGACCGGCGCGGTCGCCTCCACGTCGAAGGTCACCGTCGGCGACGGACCTTCGGACGGTTCGAGAGCCCACTGCCAGTCGACATCGACGGCCCGGACCTGGATCGGGCCGGGCAGATCCGGTAGTGGTTTCCCGTCCCACCGGTGGGCCACCGGGAGCATCGTCCGCAGTACCTCGTCGACACCGTCGGCGGCCAGCACGGCGTCGATCGTCATCATCCGGCCGGCGGCGGTCTCGGCATCGAACCGATGGATCGTCGTCTCGTGCAGCTGCCGCCGGAACCAGAACGCCTTGACCCGCGGCACCACCGAGAAATTCCAGCAGGGATCGGCGGGATCTGCCCCGGCGAGCACCGCGAGCAAGTGGTCGGCGCACTCCCGATACCAAGAAGGGGGATCCGCGCCCTCGCCCGGACCTGGGAACGAACTGCCGCGCTTGCCGCTGGCGAGGGTGTCCGCCGCCCACAGGTGCACCCGGCCCAGGTGGCTGATCAGCCCGGAGAGCCCCCAGCGGCTGCTGATGGCGACCGGAAGAGTCGGGTCAGCGGTGCGGGCCACCGCCTCGAAGCCGGCCATCTGCGACTCCAGCGCGGCCAGGCACGCGGCCGGACCTAGCAACGTCTCGGTCATGGCTCGATGATGCCGTCCGGGACCGACAAATTCGCTACCCGGTCCCCGTGCCGATGGGTAACGTCGGCCGGCGTGACGATTGACTATCAGTGGCGTGGAACGTTCGACTCGATCGAGGTGGAACGGCTGCACGCGGCCGGGTTCGAGCGGCCGGTCAATCCGGCCAACGACTGGCGGGCCCAGGTCACCCAGCACAGTCTGGGCTGGGTGCTCGCACGTGACGAGACCGGCGTCGCGGTCGGATTCGTCAACGTCGCGTGGGACGGCGGGGTGCATGCGTTCATCCTGGACACCGTCACCGCCGCAACCCACCTGCGGCAGGGTGTCGGCACTCGGCTGATCGAGGTCGCCGCCACCGGTGCCCGGGCCGCAAACTGCGAGTGGCTGCATGTGGACTTCGAGGATCACTTGCGGGCGTTCTACTTCGACTCGTGCGGGTTCCGGCCGACGAATGCCGGCTTGATCGCTCTCTGACCCCGGCGCGCCGGGCGCCGCGTCGCACACCGGCCTGGCCGAACCTCAGGCCGCCATTGGCATCGCGACGTCCCAGTCCCGCGCGAATCGCGCGCGCGGCGAACCCGGGACGACGATCCGCTGCGGGACGTCGCATGCTTCGGCCAGATCTGCAGCTGCCGGCCGGGCCTGCGGGTCCGCGGCCAGCGTGGCCCGGACCAGTTGATCCAAGCCGAGCGGGAGGCCGGTGAGTTCCGGCTCGCTGACGCGTACGCTCTCGACCCACTCCTCGTCCGTCCCGACCTGGAACGGACCCGATCCACCGGCAAGCGACGCCATCAGGCAACCCCAGGAGAAGACGTCGACGGCCGGCGTCAGCGGGTTCGGACCGAGCTGCTCGGGGGCCGCCCAGCCGCGGCTGAAATGCACGAAGCTGGTGGTCCGCGGTTGATCGGCGATGAGGCGGGAGATGCCGAAGTCGATCAGGCGAACCGAGTTGCCGTAGGCGAGAAGGTTCGACGGTTTCACGTCGCAGTGGATGACGCCGGCCTCATGGACGGCCGCAATCGCACGAGCCACAGCCGCGCCGATCCGCCAGAGATCGGCCGCCGGAAACGAGCCTCGCCGTGCCCGCGACAGCGGCCCGTGACGAGGAATCAGGCTGGTCACCAGGTATGCGCCGGCCACGTCTTCGCCGAACGCCACCGGCGCCGCGGTGAATCGCTGATCCACCAGGCTGGCCAGGTGGAACTCGTTGGCGACGGCTCGCAGTCCAAAAATCGGGTCGTGCATCAGCTTCACCGCGACCGGGCCGGTTCGCGGCGACTCGGCCCGGAACACCCGCGCCGCGCCACCGTGGCCGAGGCGCTCCAGGACGGCGTAGGGACCAATCCGCTCCGGATCGTCCGTCCGCTGTGCCGGAACCGCGGCGCCGATTGCCATGCCAACGCCATACCCGCTGATCACGGCGGCAAACCGGACCAACCCCGACGGGCGGGCGCATCGATGGGTAGCGCCTGGACTGATCGACCCGGGCGGCGGTCACCGCTGAGGCCGATCGGGTCGCCCCCGGCGTACCCCTGATCTGGCCGGATTAAGCGGCGAGCGCGGTCGCCGAATGGCGGATCCGCATCGCGCGCACGGCGAGCAGGCAAACGCCGGCCGAGGCGGCGAGTGCGATGATCCGCTGCATCGTGCCCTGGCCGTCCTGGCCGGTGAGCGCCACGTAGACCACGAGCAGCACGCCCAGGCCGACGCCGAAATACTTGGTGGGCTTGGCCAGCGCCGACCACGACGGCAGTTTGCGCATCGAGCGGGCCAGGAAGAATGGCGCGACCACCAGGAGGATGAAGCTGACTGTGCCGACAACGGCGTGGATCTGACCGTGCCAGGAGGCCATCGCGGCGGCCTCGGTGCACCCGGGCTGCGAACTCTGGCAGTCGAGCCGGAAGAAAGCGTCGCTCAGGTCGTCGACGGCGACTGCGGACATGGCCACCAGCCACGCACCGAGTGCCATCTTCTGACCGGGCCGGGCCAGCGTGCGGTTGAGCACGAAGACCGCGAAGCAGATGGTCAGCACGCCGCTGACGCCCTGGGCCGCCAAGATGATCCACGGATGGTTGGCGGTCAGCGCACCAAGGTCACTGATATCGTCCCGCAGCGGCGAGAAATCACCGCCCTGGAGCGAGTCACTGACCACCCAAGCGATGGTGAACAGCGTCTGGCCGATGATCGCGCCCCAGCACAGCGCGACGGCGACCCGCCGAAATCGCGGCGAGTGTGTCGCATCCGAGGTCATTACCGATGTTTAGCACCGCTAACAGTTGATCACCCTGGAAAGGCGAGGACTCTGACTAGGTTGTAAGCAGACTCTCAGCTTGACCAAACAGGCTCTTCGGGACACATTTTGGAGGCTTCGCATGGTTGATCGCCGGCACGGCTGGCAGGCAGCGGCGACCACATCGACGATCTCCGGCGAGGATCTCTACGGCGAGGACTTCACTGGTCGGAGCGTCGACCATGTGCTCTATATCGACGTCGATCTGACCGAGTCGACCGCGGCCGGCGGCGCCAGCTTCGACGAATGTTCGTTCCGCAACGTCAAGTTCAACGCCGCTGTCTTCGAGGGTGCCGCTTTCACCAACTGCGCGTTCACCAACTGCAACTTCTTCACCGCTACTATCACCGACTGCAAGATGGTCGGTTCGATGTTCGACCGATGCACCTTCGATCGGCTGTCGGTGGTCGGCGGCGATTGGTCGTTCGTCGGCCTTCCCGGCGCGGCACTGGGCAAGGCGACGTTCTCCGACGTACGGATGCGCGAAGCCGATCTCTCCGGAGTCCAGGGCAACGGCATGACCCTGCGCCGCTGCGATCTGTCCGGAACCGCGTTCGAGAAAGCCAGCCTGGAAAACGCGGAGCTGCGCGGCTCGGATCTGAGCGGCATCGAGCCCGGCACCGTCAATCTGCGTGGCGCGATCATCGACTTCAACCAGGCGATCTTCATCGCGACCGCCTATGGCCTGGACGTCCGGGCCGAATAGCGAGCCGCTGGTCAGCTCAGGTGCCGCTCCAGCGGCGAGTGATCGCCGACCAGCCACAGATGTCCGTACGGATCAACAAACCCGCCCTGGTGGTGCGGGCCCCACGGCATCTGATGATCGCGCGGCTCCTCGACCGTGGCGCCGTGTTCGCCGGCCCGAGCAATGAGCGCGTCCGGATCGTCGGTGAAGACCTCGACCCGGACCGTACGCGTGCCCGCGTCCCCCGGCGTCGACCAGTTGTTGCGCTCCGGCTGAGCCAGGAAGAACTGGGCACCGAGGAGCTCGAAGCCGACGACCGATCCGAGGTTCCACAGCTGGGTGGCGCCGAGCGCCCGTTCATACCAGTCGGTGGCTTCGGCAGCGTCCGGCACGGCGAGCATCACCGAGATCACGGTTGGCATGGCGACATTGTCGCGCCTCGCCGCGCCGTTCGCGGTCCGTGGCGGCCGCGGCGGCGAGTCGCGCGCCCGGAGAGGCGCGGCCAAGATCGCAACGTCCGCGGGCTGGCGGCTGCCGAGCCGGCCAAGATCGCAACGTCCGCGGAGTGGCGGCTGCCGAGCCGGCCAAGATCGCAACGTCCGCGGGCTGGCGGCTGCCGAGCCGGCCAAGATCGCAACGTCCGCGGAGTGGCGGCTGCCGAGCCGGCCAAGATCGCAACGTCCGCGGAGTGGCGGTCGTCAATCGCGCCGTTTCGGAGCCATGGGTCCGCGGACGTCGCGATCACGCTGCCACCACTCCGCACACGTCGCGATCTTGAGGTCCGACCTCACCGGCCCGCCGACCCACCCGTGGATCTTGCGAAGTTGGCGAGGCCATGACCACGCCAACGTCCCAAGATCTTCGGCAGCAGGCGTGGCAGCCCGTCGCCGAGCGGATTCGGAACTCGGTCGGCACGGACGCGGAAAGAAGTTTGAGCCGGTTGTCGAAACCGACCGAGCCCGTTCGAGCAACAGGTGACGGGTCGGGAAGCGACCCACCGATTTTCAAGGACAACGATCATGACCATTACTGCGGCGGCCGGCTCGGCCAAGACTCGGACCGACAAATGCGACCCGCGCGTCGCGATCACCAAGTCGCTACTCGGCTACGGGATCCTGGCGATGCCGTTCTACGTCATCGTCTCGGTGTTCGAAGGCGCCACCCGGACCGGCTTCGACTTCACCACACACGACTGGAGCCTGCTGGCCAACGGACACCTCGGCTGGATCCACATCACCAACCTGATCCTGGCCGGCCTGATGACGGTGGCGTTCGCCATTGGTCTGGCCCGCAGCACCGGCAGCGCCTGGACCGGCCGGCTGGTGACTCTCTACGGCATCGGCCTGATCGGTGCCGGCGTGCTGATCGCCGATCCGGCCAACGGGTTCCCCGCCGGCACTGCTGACGGCGCCGGGGCGATCAGCTGGCATGGTGCCGGACACATGGTCAGCGCCGCCATCGGGTTCGCCGGACTGATCGCGGCTTGTTTCGTTCTGGCTCGCCACGACAGCCGCCGTGGCGATCGGGGTTGGGCGTGGTTCACGCGTACCACCGGTGCGGTTTTCGCTTTGAGCTTCCTCGGCATCGCCGGAAGCGGCGGCGCGGCCGCAAGCGTCCTGGCGTTCACCGCCGCGGTCCTGCTCGTGACGGTGTGGTCGGCCGCGACCGCGGTTCGCGAATACCGGCGTGCTCACTGACTCCATCGCGACCACCAACCAGCGAAGATCTAACCGACGGAAGAGGAGAAGACGATGCGTTATCTGATCACCCTCAAGGCGAAGCACCCGGACGGACCACCGCCGGCCGAGCTGATGGCGGCGATCGCCGCGCTCGGCATGGAAGCCACGAATTCGGGAGCACTGCTCGACACCGCGGGTCTTGCGCCCACCTTCGACAGTTCTCGGATCAGTCTGACCAGCGGCGAGCTGAGCCTGGTGGACGGTCCATTCGCGGAGGCCAAGGAACTCATCAGCTACGCGATCTATCAGGTGCGAGACAAAGCTGAGGCGGCTGAGTGGACGATGCGGTTCATGAAGCTGCACAAGGATCTCTGGCCGGGCTGGGACGGCGAGGCGGAGATTTCCCGAGTGTTCGGACCCGAGGACTTCGCGCCACCGCAGCAGGGGTAACGGCAGTCGGACCGCGGCGCCGCGACGTGTGCGAGCGAGCACACCCGCGGCGCCGCATCCGCGTGTGCTTCCGCAAGGCGAGGAACGAGCCCGAAGGCAGCACGCTGCCAGCGACTCAGCCTTCAGCGGCGGCGCCGGCGATTCGGCCTTTGGAACCGCCAGCGGCTCCGCTAACTAGGCGCAGCGCCACGAAGTGTGCGGGGTTTGCGCTCGAGTGGTGCTGGAACAACTTCAGCGGAGCCGCTGGCGATTCCAAAAGTGCGAGGATCGGTGGTTATGACGGACGCCGATCCTCGTCGCGTGGTGGAAACGGTGTGGCGGATCGAGTCCGCGCGCATCATCGCGACGCTGACGCGGATCGTCAAGGACGTCGGCATCGCCGAGGAACTCGCCCAGGACACCATGGTGATTGCCCTGGAGCAATGGCCGGTCAACGGTGTGCCGGATGATCCGGGGCCGTGGCTGATGGCCACTGCCAAGCATCGAGCCATCGACCTGGTCCGCCGCCGAGTCGTCTACGCACGCAAGCTCGCCGAGATTGGCCGCACCCTGGACGAGGCTCAGGATCCGGATTACGACCTGGACGACGGCAACGTCGAGGACGACATTCTGCGGCTGATGTTCATCGCGTGCCACCCCGTGCTGCCGCCGGACGGCCGCACCGCCCTCACGCTGCGCCTGCTCGGTGGCCTGACCACGGACGAGATTGCCCGGGCGGTTCTGGAGCCGTCACCGACCGTCGGCCAGCGGATCAGCCGAGCCAAGAAGACTCTGGCGGTCAAGCAGGTGCCGTTCGAGATCCCGGCGCCGGATCAGCTCTCCGAGCGACTCGCCAGCGTCCTTGAGGTGATCTTTCTGATCTTCAACGAGGGCTACAGCGCCACCGCCGGCGCCGATTGGACTCGGCCCAACCTCTGCGAGGAGGCCATGCGGCTAGGGCGGATCCTGGCCGGTCTGGCGCCGGCCGAGCCCGAGGTCCATGGGCTGCTCGCACTGATGGAGCTGCAGGCCTCACGGCTGGGCGCCCGGACCGCGCCGGATGGGGCGCCAATCCTGCTCGCCGATCAGGATCGTGCCCGCTGGGACCGGCTGCTGATCCGGCGTGGCGTGGCGGCGCTGGAGACCGCTCGCCGGATTGGCGGGCGGATCGGGCCGTTCGTGCTGCAGGCCGAGATCGCCGCCTGCCATGCCACCGCGACCACCGCCGTGGACACCGACTGGCCCCGGATCGCGGCGCTCTACCAGGTCCTCACCTACGTCTGGCCATCTCCGGTCGCCGCACTCAACCGCGCGGTCGCGGTCGGCCTGGCCGGCGACCCGCAGGCAGGTCTGCAGATCGTGGCCGGGCTCCGCGATTCACTCGCCGATTACCCCCAACTTCCGGCGGTACGCGCGGATCTGCTGAGCCGGATCGGCAAGCACTCGGAGGCGGCCGCCGACTACCGGCACGCCGCCGAGTTGACCCGCAACGACCGGGAGCGCGAGGTGTTTCTGCGGAAGGCTGCCGAGTGTGCTACCGCCGGCCGGACAGCGCCCGACCCTGATGCTTGAACAGCACCCATTCCAGCCGCTCCGGTGAGCATGGGCGGCCGGCAGCGGTGAGTTCGGTGCTCCACGCGTGCACGTGTTCCACATAGGACGCGTAGCGCTGACCGCGGTCCCGCGTACCCGCCATGGCTCTGGTGGTGACGCCGAGCGTGTCATTGAGGGTCTTGGTGATCCGGTCGTCCAGGATCAGCGGCTGCCAGTCGCGCTCGGCCACCGCGCCGGCGAAGAAGAACCAGCTGGTGAAGAGCGCCCGCTCGACGCCGGCTACGGCGAATCGGGAGTAGGCCTCGGCGAGCTCGCCGGCCCGGCACCGGCGCGCGGCGGCCTCCAGTTCGCCGGCACAGCTCGGATCGGCGAGCGCCTTCGGCAGTGAGCGGAATCCATGCGGATGCTTGGTGCCGCTGGCCCACACCGCGACCAGCGCGAACGCGGCCCGGGCCGGATCCGGGTCGGCCACATCGGTCTCGGCAATCAACCGGGCGATGCCGCGCCGGTCCACGATCCGGCGCTGCGGCATGGACGACGGGCTGGTCCACCGATCATCGCGCAGGACTTTGACGTCCAGCGCGCTGTCCCGGAGAGCCGCCTCCCAGGCCACCGTGTCATACGCGACCGGCTTCGGGCCGTCATCGCGGTATCGCGTTACGAGGGCCGCGAGGGCGGCCGGCATGGCGAGCACCGGCACATTATGCCGATCGTCTCTAGGCCGTGCGGGGCGAGGCTTCCGGCGCGTCGGTGGCGGCCGAGGAGTCGGCCTCCGCGTCCGGTGCCTGCCCGCCCGGGTGGAAGCGGGCCACCAGGAAGGTGATGGCGAGCGCGATCGCCATGCCATAGAGCACGGCGCGGGTGCCGTACGCGTAATCGCGTGCAACGGCGTTGCTGATCTGCTCGCGCAGCGCGGCCGGAGCGCTGTTCACCGAACCGGCGCTGCCGTTGTTCGTGGCCGAATCGGCGATCGATCGGGCCTGGCTCTCGGGGCATCCCGAATCCGACGAACGACGAGGTCAGCCGATTGGCGAACACGGTGCTCAGCACGGTGCCGAGGACCGCCACGCCGAGCGCCGAGCCATAGTTGCGGATCGTCTGAGTGATGCCGCGTTTCGGCGCTAGCAGCATATTCGGCTGCCTCTCGCAATAACCTTCCATTGACTGTAGGCCCCAAGGTTGTCGCGGGGCCGCATGATCGAAAGATGTCGCGAGGGGAGCGGCCCGGTGCCACGCTTGACGCCCAACCTCTTCGGAATTCCGTTCGGCCTCTGCGGGCTGGCCGGGTGTTGGTCCGCAGCGCACCTCCAGGGAGCCGAGCCGGCCTGGCCCGGGTATGTCATCTGGATCTTGGCCGCGCTCGTGTGGCTCGTGGTGCTGGCGTTCTACGGACGCTATCTGGTCACCAGCGGGCGCTGGCGGACCGAGCTGGCGGACCCGACCTTCGGCCCGTTCGTCGCGCTCGCCACCATCGTGGCGATGTCACTCGGAACCGAGTTGGGCAACCATGCGCACACCGCCGGCGCGGTCGTGTTCGGAATCGGCCTGGTCGGCACACTGCTGATCGGCGGCTGGCTGACCGGACAGTGGATTCTCGATAACGGGCGGCTGGCCCAGTGGCATCCCGGCTATTTCCTCCCGACCGCCGCCGGCGGACTGCTCGCGTCGATCGGCGCGTCGGCACTGGGCTGGATCCGGATCGCCGAGGTGATGTTCGGTTTCGGCATCGTCTGCTGGCTGGTGCTCGGCTCGATCCTGCTGCTGCGCCTGTTCACCGAGCCGGTCCTGCCGACCGCGCTGCTTCCGACCATGGCGATCGAAATCGCGCCGCCGGTGGTGGCGAGCCTGGCCTGGTTCGGCCTGAACGGCGGCCAAGAGGATGTGGTCGTGCTGGGCCTCGGCGGGTACGCGCTGCTGATGGCCCTAGTCCAGCTACGCCTGATCCCGATCTACCGGACAGTTCCGTTCGGGATCGGCTGGTGGGCGTTCGCGTTCTCCTACGCGGTGGTGTTCCTGCTCGCGATCCGCTGGCTGACGGTCACGAACCCGGACGGTGGCCGGGCCTGGACCGGCGTACTCCTGGCGGTGGTCACGCTCGCGATGGTGGCGCTCGTCGTGCGTACCGTGATGGGCCTTGCCAATGGCACCTTCCTGCCGAAAGCCGCGCCGCCGGCATCGACCCCGGCGGAGCCCGCGCCCTAAACCGGGTCCCGGTGCCGGTGATCGGCCAGCAGTTGGTGGATGTGCTCCTGCTCGCCGGCGGGATTGATGTGCACGAAGGCTCCGGACAGCCGGGGAAGCGCATGCAGCAAGCGATGCTCGGCATCGACAGCAACCGCGTGTGCATCCAGCACGGGCAGCGCAGCGTCGACGGTGATCTCGCACTCGGTGCGCAACTGGTGGCCGATCCAGCGCAAGTGCACCTCGCCGACGTCAATGACGCCGGGTGTGCCGCGCAGGGTCGCCGTGACCTGGTCCACCAGCTCCGGATCGACCGCGTCCATCAGCCGCCGGTAGACCTCGCGGGCCGCGTCCTTGAGCACGAACAGGATCGCAACGGTGATGACCAGCCCGATCACCGGATCCGCCCAGTCCCAGCCAGCCGCGACGCCGGCCGCGCCGAGCAGCACGGCGAGCGAGGTGAATCCGTCGGTGCGCGCATGTAAACCGTCGGCGACCAGCGCCGCGGAACCGATCCGCCGCCCGACCGTGATCCGGTAGCGCGCCACGATCTCGTTGCCGGCAAACCCGATCACCGCCGCCGCCGCGACGAACGCCAGATGGGACACCCTCTGAGGATGCAACAGCCGGCTCACGGCCTCATATGCGGCGAGCGCCGAGGACGCCGCGATGAACACGACGATCACGATCCCGGCGAGGTCCTCGGCTCGGCCGTAACCATAGGTGTAACGCTTGGTCGGCGGTCGCCGGCCGACCACGAAGGCGATGCCGAGCGGCACCGCGGTGAGCGCGTCGGCCAGGTTGTGCAGCGTGTCTCCGAGGAGCGCGACCGAGCCCGAGAAGACCACGACGATCGCTTGCAACAATGCCGTCGCACCGAGCACCGCGAGTGAAATCCACAGCGCCCGCAAGCCGTCGCGGGACGCCTCCATGACCTGGTCGACCTTGTCCGTAGAGTCGTGCGAGTGCGGCGTGACCAGGTGCGACAGGCGGCTCCACCAGCCGCCGTCGTGGACGTGCTCGTCATGGTCGTGGCCATGGTCGTGGCCATGGCCGTGCTCGTCATGGTCGTGGCCATGGACGTGCCCCTCATGGTCGCGGCCATGGTCGTCGTGATGGTCGTGGCCGTGCTGTTCGTGGATCACATCACCCATTTACCCACGCCCCAGCCTGCCGCGCCGAGGCAGTCAGCCGTAGAGATGCCCGCTGAGATATTTCAGGCCGCTGTCCACCTGCAACGTCACGACCTGATGCCCGGCGCCTAGAGACGCGGCAACCTGGTCGGCGGCGACCAGGTTCGCGCCGGTCGATGGACCGGAGAACACCCCGTCGGTACGCGCGGCCCGGCGCGCCATCTCGAATGCTTCCGCCTCCGGGACGGCGATCACCTGGTCAAAATCGTCGGCGCTGAGCTGCGGTGGCATGTAGCCGACGCCGCCACCCTCGATGTGATGTGTCCCGGCCGCGTGCCCGGAGAGCACCGCGGACTCGGCCGGCTCCACCACCACGCGGTGCAGGTCGGGTAGCCGCTCCATCAGCGCCCGGCTCACCCCGAGAAAGCAGCCGCCGGTCCCGACGTAGGAACAGAAGGCGTCGATGCGGTCCGGGATCTGATCCAGCAATTCTTCGCCGAGCCGGCGATAGCCCTCGACCATGTCGGTGTTGTTGAACTGATCGGTGGCGTAGGCGCCGGTCTCGTCGGCGATCTGCCGAGCCCGGCGCTGCATCGACGGGATCAGCTCCGGGGTGATGCCGTCGGGGCTGTGCAGCAGCTCCACCTCGGCACCGAAGGCCTGCATGGTCCGGATCTTCGCCGATGCGAACGCGTCCGACGACACGATTCGCAGCGGATATCCCTTCACCGCGCAGACGAACGCGAGCGACGACCCGGTGCTTCCGCCGGTGTATTCGACCACAGTCTGGCCGGGCTGGAGGCGCCCATTGCGCTCGGCGCCCTCGATCATCGCCAGCGCCATCCGGTCCTTGTACGAGCCGGTCGGGTTGGCGGCCTCGAGCTTCACCCAGATCTCAGCACCATTCGGCCGAGTGCGCCGGACCACCGGGGTGTTGCCGATCGCCGCCAGCGCTCCACTTCGGGCCATGGCCGGAAACGTAGCACCGCGAGCCGCCGCGCGAAGCTCGCATCGAGGATCGGCACACCAACCGGTGGTCAGCCACTGCGGCCGCGAACCATCAGCCGACCAGGTCGGCCAGCGGGACCGCGGGGTCGGCCAATCGGTCGAGATCGACCGCGATGCCGGCGAACCCGGCACGGACCAGCTTCTGGATGTCGCCCTGCACGTCCCAGATGTTCGCGTTCATGCCGGCCAGCACTCGGCCGCCGGACGTCCAGAAAGCCAGGTATTCGCCGCTGTCCGGAGCGCCGCGGAAGACCACCCGGTCGTAACCGCCGGGCTCGACATAGCCGGCGTACTCCATGCCGAGGTCGTACTGGTCCGAGTAGAAATACGGCACCCGGTCGTAGACGACTTCCTGCCCCAGCATCGACCGGGCCGCCGCCGGACCGCCGTTCAGGGCGTTCGCCCAGTGCTCGACCCGGATGTGCGTGCCGACCACCGGGTTGAACGACGAGGCCACGTCACCGCAGGCGAACACGTCGGCGTCGGAAGTCCGCAGCGAGGAGTCGGTGACGATGCCGTTGTGGACGTCCAGACCGGCCTCGGCCGCCAGTTCCACGTTCGGCCAGATGCCGAGCCCGGCCACGACGACGTCGGCAGGCAGTTCGGTGCCGTCCTGCAGCACGACCGAGGTGACCCGCGTGTCGCCGCGCAACTCGCGCACGGACGTGCTGGTCCGGAACTCGACGCCGTTCGCCTCGTGCAACGCCACGAACAGCCGCGCCACCTCGGCACCCAGGACACGTTGCATCGGCAGCACGGTGACTTCGATGACCGTGACGTGACAGCCCTTCGAGCGGGCCGCCGCCGCGGTCTCCAGACCGATCCAGCCGCCGCCGATGACGACCACGTGAGCACCGTCGACGAATCGTTCGCTCAGGCGCTCGCTGTCGGCGAGCGTACGCAGATATAACGCGTGCTCGGCCCCGGGGACTTCCAGCAGCCGGGGCGATGACCCGGTGGCGAGCAGCAGTTTCGCATACGACAACCGGCGCCCGTCACTGAGCGCGACGGTGTGGGCGGCGGTGTCGAGGCCGATGGCGGCGGCTCCGGGGATCAACGTGACGTCGTTCTCCGCGTACCAGCCTTGGGGGTGCACGAAGGCCTTGTCCCGCGGCTGCTTGCCGAGCAGGAAGCCCTTGGACAGCGGCGGCCGCTCGTAGGGTCGCTCGGCTTCGGAGCCCACCAGAGCGATCGGCCCGGTGAAGCCCTCGGCTCGCAGGGTCTCGGCGGCCTTGGCACCGGCCAGGCCGGCACCGACGATGACGAACTGATCGCTCATGAGCGACCTCCAGAAAGGCGGTGGGTGCCGGCGAGGTTGAGGAACTCGGTCCGCGATCGGGCGTCTTCCCGCAGGGCGCCGAGCAGAGTGGAGGTGACGGTGCGGGTGCCCGGCGCCTGAACGCCGCGCAAGGTCATGCACAGGTGTTCGGCCTCGATCACCACGCCGACGCCACGAGGCCGCAGCCGGCCCTGCAGCCACTCGGCCACCTGCTTGGTGAGGCGCTCCTGCACCTGCAGCCCGCGACCGAATAGCTCGACCACCCGGGCCAGCTTGGACAGCCCGACGATCCGGTCGCCCGGCAGATATCCGACGTGGGCCGTGCCGATGAACGGCAACAGGTGGTGCTCGCAGACCGAGTTGATCGGGATGTCCCGGACCAGGACCAGCTCGTCGTAGTCCTCGTCATTGGGGAACGTCGTCACGTCGAATTCCCGCGGCGTGAGCAACTCGGCGTAGGCGTTCGCCATCCGACGGGGCGTCTTGATACGGCTCTCACCGGTCAGGTCCACACCGAGCGCGCGCAGGAATTCGGCCGCGGCCCGTTCGGCCGCAACAAGATCACGCTCGATCGGCTCGGGAGCCGCACGCAGCGGCACTACTACAGGCATCCGGCTCACATCCATTTTCACCAACGAACACTGTCTTAATTTCTCATCGTGCCGCAGATCCGGCCGATTTTCAACAGCAACCGTTGGTGATAATCTGCGAAGGATGGCAGACACCACGTGGGAGACGGTGGCGGTCCTGGTTGATCCGGTCCGCCGAGCGCTCTATGAGCACGTCCGGGCGCAGCGCCGGCCGGTGACCCGGGAAGAGGCCGCCGACGCGGTCGCCATCTCCCGCAACCTGACCGCTTTCCACCTCGACAAGCTCGTCGAGGCCGGGTTGCTGCGGGCTCGCTATGAGGCGCCGCCGGACCTGCCCAGGGGCCGTGGGCGCACGCCAAAGGTCTATGAAGCGGTCGATGAAAGCGTGGCGCTGACGATCCCGCCGAGGCAATACGAGCTGGTCGGCGAGATCCTCGCCGACGCCGTGGCGACCACGCCGGGCGATGCGCGCCGGGCGGCGGCCCAGCGGGCTCTGGTCGCCGGGCGGGAGGTGGCCGCCGCGAGTGGTGTCGAGGCCGGTGGCGCCGCCGACATCGATGCCGTCCGGCGCCTGCTCGACGAGCTTGGCTTCGAGCCGGTGATCGAGGACGGCCAGATCGCGCTCCGCAACTGCCCGTTTCACCGGCTGGCACAGCGCCAGACCGAGCTGGTCTGCGGGCTCAACGAAGAGTTCCTGCGGGGCGTGCTGGACGGCCTCGGCACCTCCGGGCTGTCGGCCCGGCTGGCCCCGAGGTCGGGCCACTGCTGTGTCGCGATCAGCGGCGCGGACGGCGATCGCGGGTAGCCTGACGCCATGATCTCCATTACCGCGAAGTTTCTCGTGAAGCCGGAGCACGCCGACGACTGGCCGCGGATCGTCGGGGATTTCACCACCGCCACCCGTGCCGAGGCGGGCTGTCTCTGGTTCGACTGGTCGCGCAGCCTCGACGACCCCACCGAATACGTCCTGGTGGAGGCGTTCCGGGACGGCGATGCCGGCGGTGCGCACGTCATCTCGGACCACTTCAAGCAGGCTCAGCGGACGCTTCCGCAATATCTCCAGGCGACGCCGAAGATCGTCAACATGACGATCCCGCAGGATGACTGGTCGGAACTGGGCGAATTGGCGGTCACCACCAGTGGATCTTGAACGTCTGTCGCTCTATCGCAGCAACAGCGGTGCAAGATCTCGGCGCAGCCCAGTCGGCGACCAGCCGGCGCAGACCAGCCGGCGCAGACCAGCCGGCGCAGACCAGCCGCCGCCGACCTGCCCGTCAACCAGCTCAGCTCAGAAGGTCGAGCAGAGGCACATCAGGCTCGGCCAACCGATCAAGGTCCACGGTCTTGCCGTTGTAGCCGGCCCGGACCAGCTCCTGCACATCCGGATTCACATCCCAGACGTTGACGTTCATACCGGCCAGCACTCGTCCGTCACTGACCCAGAAGGCCATGAACTCCGGTGCCTTGCCGTCCCGGATCTCGGTGCCACCGCGGAAGACCACCTGGTCGTAGCCGCCCGGCTCGACGTATCCGGAGTACTCCATGCCGAGGTCGTACTGGTCCGAGAAGAAATACGGCAGTCGGTCGTAGACGACCTCCTGGCCGAGCATCGACTTGGCCGCCGCCGGACCGCCGTTCAGAGCATTGGCCCAGTGTTCGACGCGGATTCGCTTGCCCAGCAACGGATTGAACGACGAGGCCACGTCACCGCACGCGTAGACGTCCGCGGCAGAGGTCCGCAGCGCCGCGTCGGTGACGATCCCGTTGTCCACCTCAAGTCCGGCGCGTGCGGCCAGTTCCACGTTCGGCACGATGCCCACGCCGAGGATCGCGAGATCAGCCGGGACCTCGGTGCCGTCGGACAGGCGTACGCCGGACAGGCTGCCCACATTGCCGATCAGCTCACTGACTCCGGAGCCGAACCGGAAGTCCACGCCGTGCGCGCGGTGCAGATTCGCGAAGATCCCGGCCACCTCGTCGCCGAGCACTCGCCGCAGCGGCAGGCTGTCCATCTCGACAACCAGTGCCGAGGCACCGCGGTTCACCGCCGCGGCGGCGGTCTCCAGCCCGATCCAGCCGGCACCGATGATGACCACGCGTACGCCCGGCTGAAGGTGCTCCACCAGCACGTCGGAGTCGAAGATCGTCCGCAGGTATCGCACGCCGTTCAGGTCGGCGCCGGGGATGTCCAGCTGGCGCGGCCGGGAGCCGGTGGCGATCAGGAGTTTGTCGTAGTGCAGCGGTTCGAAGCCACCGAGCGTGAGCGTGTGACTTCCGGTGTCCAGATCGGTCGCCTCCATGCCGAGGATCAGCTCGACGTCGTTGCTGCCGTACCACCCCTCCTCGTGCACGAACGCCTTTTCCCGGGAGTCGGTGCCGTTCAGGTAGCCCTTGGACAGCGGCGGGCGCTCGTAGGGCCGAGCGGTCTCCGCGCCGATCAGCACGATCCGGCCGTCGAACCCCTCGCTGCGCAGCGTCTCGGCGGCCTTGGCGCCGGCCAGCGACGCACCGACGATCACAAACACGCTCATCTTCGTCACCCTATTCGCAGAGGCGATGGTGCCAGGCCAACGCCGCCGGATCGGTCAGGCTTGCCACCTGATCGATGACAATGCGCATCCGCTCGCCATCGTCGGTGGCGGCGTGAAACAGCGGCGCGAACACCGCGTCCATGGCGTCGGCACCGCGGTCCCGGACCGCCGCGACCAGGTTCACCAGGACTTCGTACTGACGTTGGTATCGATCGGCCGCGCCCGGCCGCCGCATCACATAGCGCAGCGCCATGCCTTTGAGCAGCGCGCACTCGGCCCGGGTGCGGCGCGGGACCGCGAGCGAGGCAGCGTATCGGCAGACCCGGTCGGTGCCCGCCCGGCGCCGGGTTTCGTGCAGCGCCGCCGCCACGAACCGGCCGGTCAGCACCGAAGTCGCCGACTTCAGGCCGACCAGGCTGCGATGCGAACCGTCGAACTCGAACATCGGATGCAGCGCCGGGTCGTCCAGCAGCTCGTCCAGCACGGCCAGCAGGTCGGATGCGCTCTCCGGGGAGTATTCGGTGGCGACGTCCGCGCACAGAGCCTGCCGTTCGGACTGGTCGTCGCGCAGCACGCTGGGTTTCAGGTAGCCGCCGTGGATGCCGTCCTCGACGTCGTGCACCGAATACGCCACATCGTCGGACCAGTCCATGACCTGGGCTTCCAGGCACACGATGCGGTCCGCCGGAGCGTCGGCACGGAGCCAGTCGAAGACCGGTCGATCATCCGCGTACACGCCGAACTTGCGCTTGCCCGGCGACCGCGGCCAGGGGTATTTGCTGCACGCGTCGAGCGTGGCCCGGGTCAGGTTGAGCCCCGCGGAGCCGCCGGCGTCGTCGAGGACCTTCGCCTCCAGGCGGGTCAGGACCCGCAAAGTCTGGGCGTTGCCCTCGAAGCCGCCGTAGGCGGCGGCGACCTCGTTGAGGGCGTCCTCGCCGTTATGGCCGAACGGCGGGTGACCGAGATCGTGGGCCAGGCCCGCGGTGTCCACGACGTCCGGATCGCAGCCCAGACGGGCGCCCATCTCGCGGGCGATCTGCGCCACTTCGAGCGAGTGCGTCAGGCGGGTACGCAGGAAGTCGTCGGTGCCGGCGGTGTGCACCTGAGTCTTGGCGGCGAGCCGCCGGAACGCCTCGGAGTGCAGCACCCGGGCCCGGTCACGCTGGAACGGCGAACGCCCGTCGCTGGCCCGCTTGAGCGGGTCCTTGGGCGCCTCGTCGACATAGCGCTCGGCATCCGATCCGGTGGTGACCATCGCGGTGAGCGTAGCGCTCGAACCGCGGTCCGGCGCAGTCTGTCACGGTCCGGCCAGTGAGTGTTCGCCGAGCCACATCTGATCGGTGGCGACCCGGGTGAAGCCGGCATCGTCCGGATGCATCGGGCGGACTGTCCACGCAGTCGTTGTCACGGTCACTCCCGCTGGTCACCGTCGAGTGCCCGCTGATAGGCGACCATCCGGTACTGCTCCACGAAGCCGACACGCTCGTAGACGCCGACGGCACCGGTCAGGCTGTCGGCGTCGACGCCGAGGCTGGCGGTCGCGAATCCCGCCGTGGCGGCCGCCGCCAGCACGTCGCCGAGCATCGCCGAGGCCAGCCCGCGGCGGCGGTAGTCCCGAAGCGTGCCGACCAGCCCGATATAGAGGTCTCCGGGCTGCCCGTCGTTGCAGACGGTGTAGGCGGCGATCCGGTCACCGTCCAGCACCAGCCGGGAGAGGTCCGGGCGGAACGACTCGGCGCCGGTGGTCATGCTCTGCCACTGCGGCTTCTCCCGGCGCTGATAACCCCAGTGATCCTGGAACGCCTCCAGGTGGGCGTGGTAGAGACGGTCCTCCAGATCCGGGCTGTAGGCGCGCATCACCAGGCCGTCGGGCAGGGTGGACTCGTGTCCCGGTTCGGCCGCCGCCTGCATCTCGAAGAAGTACCGCACCGGCCGGAAGCCGGAGCGTTCCAGCAGCCGGATGCAGGACTCGTCGGCGGGCAGGGCGCCGGTCTGCAGGTGCCACTCGATGCCGGGTGCGGCTTCCGCGTACGCCTCCCGGGCCCGCGCCAGTTGCCAGCTCATCAGGGAGCGGCCGATGCCCTTGCCACGCCACTCGGGCAGCACCGCGCCCGGCGCGTCGGCCCGCGGTCCGCCCGGCGGCGGTGGGACCAGTGCGGCGAACGCGACGATGGTGCCGTCCGGCGCGACCAGCGCCCGGGTGTTGCGCTCGACGTCGCCGATCCAGCCGTTGATCAGGCTGCGCTGCTCTGCCGGGGTCGCGAACGGATGTCCGCCGGCCGCCACCTCGACCGTGTTGAACAGATCGGCGAGGCCCTCGGCATCGTCGATGGTGACTGCGCGCTCCACGAGGTTCGTCATCTCACACCGCGATCCGGTGCATGACGAACGTGGACTCCGAGCGAAAGCCGACGCGCTCGTAGACGGCCACCGCGCCGGTCGGGCTGTCCGCGTCCGCACCCAGCTGCACCCGCTGGTAACCGCGATCGGCCGCCGCTGTCAGCACGTCGGCGAGCATGGAGCCGGCGATGCCGCGGCGACGCCAGGGCCGCCGGGTGCCGACCTGTCCGATGTAGACCTTTTTCTCCGGCGCGTCATAGGACAGCACGTAAGCGACGATCTCGTCACCGTCGAAGACCAGGCGCGACAGGTCCGGGCGGTAGAGCTCCTGGCCGATCGTGTATGGCGTCCATTTGTCGAATTCGCGTTCCTGGAAACTCCAGTAGTCGGCGAACGCCTCCATGTGCGCGTCGTAGAGCTGACGCGCGCGGTCCTCGGTGTAGGGCACCATCCGCAGTCCGTCCGGTAACGGCGACGCGTCCACGCTGCCGGCCGGCGCGAACATGTCGAAGTAATAGCGCACCGGCACCAGGCCGGCCGCCTTCAGCAGGCGCAGCGCCGACTCGTCATTGCTGAGACACCCAGACTCGGCCTCCCATGGCAGATCCGGGGCGACTTCGCGGCGCAACTCGGCGAGCCGCTCCACCTGCCACGCGATGATCGACCGGCCCAGGCCGCGACCGCGCCAGTCCGGGTGGACACCGCCATCCGCGTAGGCCTTGGTGCCGCCGTCCGGCGGTTGCTCGACCAGGCCGGCAGCCGCAAGAGAACCATCCGGCGTGAAGTACAGCCTGGTGTCCGACGCCCACCGCTCCGGATAGACGCCCATCCGGTCCCGAATCTCCGGCCCGGAGAAGCCCTCACCGACGCCACACGCCGCTTCGATGGTGTTCCACAACTGCGCCACGGCGCCGGCATCCTCGGCCTGGTAGGCCCGCATCGTCAGGTCGTCCACACTTTCGACCGTAAGCGCCGCCGCAATCGGTTTTCCGCCGCTACGTGGCAGCGACGGCTCCACCGACATCGTGAATGGCCGATGTTCTGAGGCGGACACCAACACTCAACGTTCCGGTTGCCGGTCCTGAGGTCCCACATTTGAGGCCGCCAGCAGTGGTTCCTGGCGGCCTCAATCAGCGGCTGTCCGAGCCGGCGGTGTCAAGCATCGCGCGGCCGGCTTCCAGACGCGCGACCGGGACCCGGAACGGCGAGCACGACACGTAGTCCAGCCCGGCTTCGTGGAAGAAGTGCACCGAGTCCGGGTCGCCGCCGTGCTCGCCGCATACGCCGATCTTGAGATCCGGCCGGGCCGCACGGCCCTCAGCCACCGCGATCCGGATCAGCCGGCCGATGCCGTCCCGGTCGATCGACTCGAACGGCGACACACCGAAGATGCCCAGGTCGAGATAGCGCGTGAAGAACGAACCCTCGACGTCATCGCGGGAGAAACCCCAGCCCATCTGCGTCAGATCGTTGGTGCCGAAGGAGAAGAACTCGGCGGCCTCGGCGATCTGCCCGGCGGTCAGGGCGGCGCGCGGCACCTCGATCATGGTGCCGATCAGCGCGTTGACGTCGACGCCGGTCCGCGATGCCACCTCGTCGAGCACGCCGCGGGCTTCGACGCGTACCGTCTCGAGCTCTTGAACAGCGCCCACCAGCGGCACCATGATCTCCGGACGTGGGTCTCCGCCCTCACCGCGGACCTGAGCCGCGGCCTCGGCGATCGCCCGCACCTGCATCGCGAACAGGCCCGGAATCACCAAGCCCAGCCGCACGCCGCGAAGGCCGAGCATCGGGTTCTGCTCGTGCATCCGCCGGACGGCGGCGAGCAGGTCGGCATCGTGGCCCGGGTCCCGGCCGCTGGCTTCGGCGATCGCCACCTTGACGGCGAGATCCTCCAGCGGCGGCAGGAACTCGTGCAGCGGCGGGTCGATCAACCGGATCGTCACCGGCAGCCCGGACATGGCCCGGAAGATCTCCACGAAGTCGGCCCGCTGAAGTGGCAGCAAGGCGTCCAGCGCTGCCTGCCGGTCGTCATCTTCGTGCGCGAGGATCAGTCGCTCGACCAGCTCCCGGCGGTCACCGAGGAACATGTGCTCGGTGCGGCACAGGCCGATGCCCTCGGCGCCGAAGCGCCGAGCCCGGTCGGAGTCGTCGCCGTTGTCGGCGTTGGTACGCACCTTGAGCCGGCGCTTCTCGTCGGCATGGGTCATGATCCGGTGCACCGCTGCGACCAGCGGCGAGGAGTCCAGCGCCAGGCTGCCTTCGAAGTACTGCACCACCTCGGACGGCTGAACCGGGACTTCGCCCTCGTAGACCTCTCCGGTCGAACCGTCGATCGAGATGACGTCGCCGTCGGCGAAGGTAAGGCCGCCGACGGTGAACTTGCCGCCGGAGATGTTCACCGAGATCTCGTCGGCGCCGCAGACACACGTCTTGCCCATGCCGCGGGCGACCACGGCGGCGTGCGAAGTCTTGCCGCCCCGGCTGGTCAGGATGCCCTGCGCGGCGATCATGCCGGGCAGATCGTCCGGGTTGGTCTCGCGCCGGACCAGGATCACCTTCTCGCCGGCGTCGGCCGCCGCCACCGCGGCCGCCGCCGAGAAGACCACCTTGCCGACCGCGGCACCCGGCGACGCCGCGATGCCCTTGGCAATCCGCTTCGGGGTTCCACTCGTGTCGAACGCCGGGAACATCAGCTGGGCGAGCTGACCGCCGGTGACCCGGTACATCGCCTCGTCCAGGTCGATCAGGCCCTCGTCGATCAGCTGGTTCGCGATGACGAACGCGGCGGCGGCAGTGCGCTTGCCGACTCGGGTTTGCAGCATCCAGAGCTTGCCGCGCTCCACCGTGAACTCGATGTCGCACAAGTCTTTGTAGTGGTGTTCGAGCTTGGCCATGATGTCCATCAGCTCGTCGAAGCTCTTCTTGTCGATCCGCTCCAGCTCGTCCAGCGACACCGTGTTGCGGATGCCGGCGACCACGTCCTCGCCCTGCGCGTTCTGCAGGTAGTCGCCGTAGACGCCCTGGCTGCCGGTCGCCGGGTCGCGGGTGAAAGCGACGCCGGTGCCGGAGTCCTCGCCCAGGTTGCCGAAGACCATCGCGACGATGTTGACGGCGGTGCCGAGGTCGGCGGGGATCCGCTCCTGGCGCCGATAGAGCACCGCGCGGTCGGCGTTCCACGAATCAAAGACCGCCTTGGTGGCCAGGTCCATCTGCTCGCGGGGATCCTGCGGGAAATCCCGCTTGGCGTGGTCTTTGAAGATTTTCTTGTACGCGTCGACGAGCCGGCGCAGATCGTCAGCGTCCAGGTCGACGTCATTGCGGACCTTCTTGGCCGCCTTCGCGTCGTCGATCGCGTGCTCGAATGCCTCGCCCGGCACATCACACACGGTCTTTCCGAACATCTGGATCAGACGCCGGTAGGAGTCCCACGCGAACCGGTCATTGCCACCGGCCTGGCGGGCCAGACCGGCCACGCTGTCGTCGTTGAGGCCGACGTTGAGCACCGTCTCCATCATGCCGGGCATGGAGAATTTGGCACCGGAGCGAACCGAGACCAGCAGCGGATCGTTGGCGTCGCCGAGCTTGCGGCCCATCGCCTCCTCGAGGTCGGCGAGGTGGGTAGCGATCTCCTGTTCCAGGCTCTCCGGCAGCCGGCCCTCATCGAGGTAGACCTTGCAGGCCTCGGTGGTGATCGTGAAGCCGGGCGGGACCGGAAGACCGAGGTTGGTCATCTCGGCGAGGTTCGCACCCTTGCCGCCGAGGAGATCCTTCAGATCCCGGTTGCCTTCGGCGAAGTCGTACACGTATTTGGTCGTGCTCACGGTGGGCCTCCAGCGCTGTTTGCTATGTCCCGGTAATCACCATGACAAACCTTGCGTAAACGCCGGGGCCAAATGGCGCCGGTTGCGGGCACGTTAGGACAGGTTCTGAGCTGCGCACTAGCGGTCGTGACGTTTGCCACCTAAATCGAGGGTCGTCCGCTTCGACTGGTTTTGGGCAAGCGCTCTCCCGCTCACATTTGAGCATCGCGACGTAAGTCTTTCGGGTCAATTGCGTCGCCGGGCGGTCGGGCATCAGCGGGTCCGAGCGAGGGATTCGCGGATCACCTAAACGCGACAAGCTGTGGTAAACCACCGGCATGGCGCGACGCAACCTCCTCATCAACCGCAACTACGCACGGTTGTGGGCCGGTCAGGCCGCCTCGACCGTGGGCGACTTCGCGTTCGACACGACCCTGGTGCTGTGGATCGGCACCATCCTGGCGAAGGACTCGAGCGGGCAGATCGCCGGCTGGGCGCCGGCCGCGGTCAGCGGACTGATGATCTGCGTATTCGGCGCCACCATGATCGTGGGTCCGGTCGCCGGTGTCTTCGTGGATCGATGGAGCCACCGGACCACCATGCTGATGTCCGAGATCGTCCGCGCGGTGGCGGTCGCCGCCCTGACCGCGCTGTCGCTGCTGCCGGTCGAAGCGCGTTGCCGATCTGGCTCTGGCTGACCGTGCTCTACGTGGTGGTGTTCCTGATCAACGCGGTGGCGCGGTTCTTCACGCCGGCCCGATTCGCCGTGCTCGGCGACATCGTCGAAGGCGAGGCCGACCAGGCTCGCGCCGCCGGGATCGGTCAGGCGACGTCGGCGACGGCCGCGATCATTGGCCCGCCGCTGGCCGCCCCGCTGCTGGTGACCAGTGGCCTGCAGTGGGCGTTGCTGCTGAACGCGGCGTCCTACGTCTTCTCGTATTTTGCGATTCGGACGATCCGCTTCCCGGCCGCCGACGCCGAAGCGCACCCAGCCGAGTCCACCACCAAGCCACGCATCTGGCCCGAGTTCGTGGCCGGCCTCAAGATGTTCGCCAGCAACCGATTCCTGGTCACGCTGCTCACCATCGCCGTGCTGTGCCAGCTCGGCACCGGTGCCATCAACGCGCTGGACGTCTTCTTCATCACCGGCAACCTCCATGCCAACTCTCATCTGTTCGGCTTGGCCTCGATGTGCTTCGGCATCGGCTCGATCGCCGGCGCCCTGGCCGCCGGAACTGTTGTCAAAGCGCTTGGCGCCAGGGCGACGACCTGGGTCACGCTGCTGCTGGGCGGTGGCCTCTTCATCGCGTACTCGCGCCAGACAGTCTTCGTCTGGGGCCTCGTTCTTGTGGTCGGGTTCGC
This sequence comes from uncultured Actinomycetota bacterium, assembly GCA_963836775.1. Taxonomy (GTDB): domain Bacteria; phylum Actinomycetota; class Actinomycetes; order Mycobacteriales; family Micromonosporaceae; genus DASQPR01. Next base: position 644,760 of record CAWIKR010000002.1, read on the forward strand.
GATCCCGGTGACGATGCTCAACACGGCGCTCACGCCGCTGCTGCTGCGGGCCACACCCAAGCAGTATCTGGGCCGGATGATGGCGGTCTTCGACCCGATCAACATGAGCGCATCCATGATCTCCGTCATCGTCGGAGGCTGGCTCGCCTCGACGGTGCTGCGCGACTTCCACGGCTCGGTTCTCGGCGTCCATTTGGGCCGGATCGACATCATCTTCTCGGTGGCCGGCCTGCTGATCGTGCTCGGCGGCATCTACTCCGCGTTCGCGCTGCCTCGCGAAAAGGGCCGCTCGGACCAGATTCCGGCACAGCGCGAGCCGGTAGAGCCGGACCTCGAGCCGGCCTGATCCGCGAGTTGATCCAACAATCGGCGAGTCTGCCGGTGATCTGGTCCTGCCACTGACCGCACCGCTCAGACGGTGGACTCCGGCCACCGTGCGAGGATCTCGTCAGCCGTCTCGCCCGACGGTCTGATTCGACGTGACCAGCCACAACGCGATCCGCGGAGTTTCGGCGCGCAGATGGGCGTCCAGTTGCGCGATGTCGTCATCGCCGCACTTTGTAGTCCACCTTGCCGCCTTGCCGCGGAGCCGCTGCCGTTCGGCGTTCGGGCGGTCGCTGCATCCCGGGCGTCGACTTACGACGAGATCTCGCGAAAAGTCGACGATTAGCCCGCGGCCGCCAGCAAGATCGCGACAGCCGTGAGGTGAAGGCTGCCCCCACGACCATGATCGCGACAGCCGTGAGGTGAGGGCTGCCGACCGCGCCTTGCCACGACCGTGAACTCACGCCTGTCGCGATCACGGGCGGGGAGACCGCCGCCAGCTCACGGATGTCGCGATCTTGCCGAAGCCGCGGAGCGGGAAACCCATCTAGCCAGGGGGCCGCGTGGCGGCACCAGGTTTCCGGAGCAAGATGATCTTGTGGGCTCCGATACAGCATTTCGGCCGGGGTCCGAGCCCGTGAGATCCTTGCTCGGTGACGCTGACATCGACGATGCCCCGGGGCCTGACGCTGGCCAAGCCCGGCGGCCGCAGCTTCCCGGTGGATCCGCCGGTGGTGCTCGCGCCGATGGCCGGGCATCACCAACGTCGCGTTCCGGCAGCTGTGCCGCGAGCAGGGCGCCGGCATCTACGTCTGCGAGATGATCACCAGCGTCGCACTGGCGGTCCGCAACCCGAAGACCGAGAAGATGATCGAATTCGGGCCCGCCGAGAACCCGCGCAGCATGCAGCTCTACAGCGTGGACCCGATCATGACGGCCAGGGCGGTGCGCCGGATCGTCGACGAGGATCTGGCCGATCACATCGACCTGAACTTCGGCTGCTCGGTCCGGAAGATCACCAGCAAGGGCGGCGGGTCGGCGATCCCGTATAAGCGCCGGCTGTTCGAAGCGATCGTCAAGGCCGCCGTGGACACCGCCGCGCCGGCCGGCATCCCGGTCACGATCAAGATGCGCAAGGGCATCGATGACGACCACCTCACCTACCTCGAGGCCGGTCTGATCGCTCAGGATGTCGGCGTTTCCTGGGTCGCCCTGCACGCCCGGACCGGCGCGCAGCGCTACTCCGGCGAGGCCGACTGGGAGTCGATCGCCCGTCTCAAGGACACCCTGGACGTCCCGGTGCTGGGCAACGGCGACATCTGGGAGGCCGATGACGCGCTCCGGATGGTCGCCGAGACCGGCTGTGACGGCGTCGTCGTCGGCCGGGGCTGCCTGGGCCGGCCGTGGCTGTTCGCCGACCTGGCGGCGGCGTTCGCCGGGCGGCCGGAGCGGGTGCTGCCGAACCTCGGCGAGGTGGCGAGCGTGATGCGCCGCCACGCCGAGCTGCTGGTGCAGTGGTGGGGCGCCGAGCGCGAAGCGGTCACCGACTTCCGCAAGCACGTTTCGTGGTATCTGAAGGGCTTCCCGGTCGGCTCCGAGCTGCGACGCACCATGTCGATGGCGTCGTCGCTGATGGAGCTGGACGATCTGCTCGGCAAGCTGGATCGGCGACGCGCCGTTCCCGGAGGCCAACCTGGGCCAGCCGCGGGGGCGCACCAACGCGCCGGCGAAGGTGGTCCTGCCGCACGGCTGGCTGGATGACCGCGACGACCTCTCCGTGCCCGAGGGTGCCGAGCTGGACGACTCCGGCGGCTGAGCGCCGGAAAGATCAACCCCGGCGGGCGAATTCGGCGGCGATCACCGCGTGCCCGGCACCGTTGCCGAGCAGCATCTTCAGCAGGATCCGAGCCTTGTACGCGTCCAGGAGACCACCGTTGATCAGCCCCCGGCGCTGCAGATCCGTCTCCGATCCGACGGCACCGTAGGTGTGGTGCAACACCGGACCGGCTCCGGTTCGGGAGACCAGCACCACCGGCATCGAGGCGGCGATCTCCTCCAGCACCGGTGCCATCACGGACGGCACGTGCCCCACGCCGTACCCGGCAATCACCAGGCCCTGGCAATCGGCCGCGAGGCTGCGCAGCAAGCCGGTGTCGTCGTCCAGGGTGGCGGTGTAGAGGCCGACCCGGACGTCGGTGGCGCCGACCGCGAGGGGCTGAAATCGCAGCGGCCGGGTCAGGATCCGGACTCGGCCCTCAACCACCAGCCCGATCGGTCCGGCATTCGGCGAGGCGAAGGTCGCGGTGCTGGTGGCGTGAGTCTTGCGGATCCACCGGGCGAGATGGATCTGGTCACTGAACGCCAGCACCGCACCCAGGTCCCGGGCGTCCACGCTGGCCGCGGTCTGGATCGCGGCCAGCACATTCGCCGGACCGTCGGGCCCGGCCAGCGTCGGATTCCGCATCGCGCCGGTGAAGACGATCGGCTCCTGATGTGGCCAGATCAGATCGGCCAGAAAGGCGGTCTCCTCGACCGTGTCGGTGCCCTGCGTCACCACGACGCCGTCGGCACCGGCCGAAACTGCCGCGGAGGCATCGGCGACCAGGCCGACGATGTCGGCGACGGTGAGGTTCGCGCTCGGCACCGCTCTCGCGTCCCGGACGTCGAGGTCAATACCGGTCTCGGCGAGGCCCGGCAGGCCGGCGATCAGGTCGGCGCCGGTCAGCCGGGTGACCACCGCGCCGGACCGATTGTCGGCCGGGCGATTCGTCATCGCGATGGTGCCGCCCAGCGTGAACATCGAAACCACGGTCACGCCGCCCCACGCTACACAGCGGGACCGCGGGCTTTGCCGCTGCTCCCTACACTCGCCGCATGGCTGATCCGGATCTGGTCCGCGCGCACGAAGATGTCCAGGCACTGTCCACCGCGCGGCGCCGCCTGGCCAACTGTGGCCAGCAGCTGTCCCAGGTGGAAGCGGCGGTGGCGGTGCTGCAGCGGCAGCACGCAAAGGAACGCGCCGATGTCGATGTGCTCAACCGCACCAGCCTGCGCCGGGTCTTGACGAAGCTGGCCGGCAACCACGACGAGAAGCTGGCCGCGGAAGAGGCGGAGGCGGCCGCGGTGGGCATCCGGCTGGACGGGCAGCGGGCTCGGCTGGCGCAGATCCGTGGTGATCGGGATGCCCTGCAACAGCAGGTGAACGGGCTGGCCGACGCGCCGCAGCGGCTGGAGACCGCGCTCGCCGCCGGCCAGCAGCGCCTGATCGACGGTGGTGGGCCAAGCTCCGCCGCGATGCACAAGCTGGTCGAGCAGATCGGCCAGAACCGTGCCGTCGAGCGCGAGCACGTGCAGGCCCGGGACGCCGGAACCAATGCCGTCGCGGCGGTCAAGCAGGTGCAGATGACGCTGCAGAAGGCGCTCGGGTGGTCCACCGGCGACATGTTCAACATGCCGTTCGCCGACTGGGCCGAGCACGACCGGCTGGACGAGGCGGCCGCGATGTGCTGGCAGGCGCAGGGTCTGATCGACGTGTTCGCGCGGGAGATGGCCGACGTCGCGTTGGACGTGTCCGTACGCATGCCGGAAGTAGACACCCGCCGATTCGCCGACATGTTCTTCGACAACATCATCACCGACTCGATGCGGCACCAGCGGATCCAGGAAACCGTCGACTATGTCAACCGGGTCGAGCGATACCTCAACGGCCTGCTCAACGAGGTCGGCGTACGCCTGGCCCGGATCAAGTCCACCGCCCAGTCCCTGGAAGACCAGCGCCGCACGCTGCTCGGGCTGGGCGACACCGCCTAGGTTCTCGGTATGACCGACTTCCGTGCCAGTTTCGACGCCGATATCACCTTCGCCAACGGCGGCGGCCTGCAGGCCCAGGGATTCCGGCTGGACATCCCCGGCGAGACCATTGCCGAGCCTGATCTCGCTGCCCTGTTCGTCCGCCACCTCGGGCTGCTGATGGTGGACCGGGTGAGGCTTGCCAACGTCGAGGTGTTCGCGGAGCCGCACAAGGGATCGCGAGGTGGCCCTGCTGCCGGTGCGACCGGCGGCACCGAAACCCGGCTGGTCGAGCTGAACCATGTGATCGAGGCCGGAATGACCACCTATCCGGGCCTGCCGGTGCCGGTCATCCGGCCGCATCTGACGTTTGAGGCGTCGCGGTCGGTGTACGCAGCCGGAACCGAGTTCGCGATGGACATCATCGAGATGATCGGCAACACCGGCACCTACGTGGACGCGCCGTCGCACCGCTGGGCCGGCGGCGCCGACCTGTCCGGAGTTCCTCTGGAGTCGGTCGCCGACCTGGACACCGTGGTGGTGCGCTTGACCGGGGGCGCCGAGCGCGGCATCGAGCCGCTGACCCTGGCGCCGTTCGACGTGGCCGGCAAGGCGGTGCTGCTGCACACCGGCTGGGATCGGCACTGGCGCACCGACGCGTACGGCATCGACGCCCCGTTCCTCACCGGAGCCGCGGCCCAGTATCTCGTCGACGCGGGTGTCCGCCTCGTCGGCATCGACTCGTTGAACATCGACAATGCCGTGCCGGGCGGCGATCGGCCGGCGCACTCGATCCTGCTCGCGGCCGGTGTCCCGGTGCTGGAGCACCTGACCGGGCTGGACCAGCTGCCGGCGTACGGTGCCCGGCTGCACGCGGCGCCGCTGCGGATCCGCGACTTCGGCACCAGTCCGGTGCGGGCCTACGCGATCATCCCGGCATAACCGCGCCCGTCGACGGATCCATTCGGTCCGCTCCCGCGTCCAAGCTGAGGACCGGAGGGAGCGGGTTGATGTCGTTAACGCTATCGGTGACACGCCGGGCCGCGATCATCGCGATCGTGATGTCGACGCTGGCCGGGCTGGCCGGATGCGCCAGCAACGGCCCGCACGGAGCGCCGTCCGAGACTGGTCCCGGTGCGCCGCCGACAACGGCCGCGCCGGCCGGGCTGCAATACGGCAGCTCACTCGGCATGCAGATCCTGGTGCCGGACGACTGGAAGCACAACGACACCGGCTGCCATCAGACCGCGGCGCCGTCACTGAATTTCGGTAATGGTCCCGCGTTGATGTGCTACACACCCACCCCGATCCACAAGGAATGGGCCACGATCCAAGGGGATCAGTCAGCGGCTGTCGGGCACGAGTTCGAGGGCAGTGTCACTGACGTGCACGAGGCGGCGACGACCCTCGACGGGGTCGCGGCGACCCGCGGCACCGGAAAGCTGCCGAACCAGATGTACGCCGGATGGATCCGGGTGCCCGCCCGCAACGTGGACCTGCTGGTGCGGACCCGATCCGCGGCCACGACCGCGGCGATTCTCGACAGCGCGGCGCTGGTGGACGTCGACCACCTCGGCTGCGCCACCCGAAAACCGGGCGGCACGCCGGTTCCGCCGCCGCGCGGTGCACCGTTCATCGACCCTGGACCCAGACAGCTCGTTGTGTGCTACTACGGCAGCGAGGGCAGCACGCTCTCCAGCTCGGGCGTGGCCTCGGGAGCCAAGGCCGCCGACATCGCCGCGGCCCTCAACGCCGCACCCGACGGCCGTACGCCGGACGTGCCCGAGACACACTGCGCCTACTCGGCGTTCCCGCCGCGCACCGACGCGATCCTCTACGCCTACGGTTCGGACGGCACGGCCCGCCGGATCGACGCGGCGTTTTCGGCCTGCACCGACCGCGGGCTGTTCAACGGGAGCGCGTACAAGAAGATCGATGTTGATCTTGTGGGGAAGTTCATGACCATGGCCTCGGCCAGCTATGCGATCGGAGAAATCCCATCCGGGAAGTAAGCGGAGGTGTCTCCGGTTATGATGGAACCGGAGACCCCTCCGTTTCTTTGGGAGCCGATCATGAGCACTCCGTTCTTCGACACTCCGGCGGATGACTCGCCGGACATCGACATCACCCCCGTCTGGAGCACCGGCGGGCAACTGGCCGGAACCGTCGCGCTGGTCACCGGCGCGTCCAGCGGCATCGGTGCGGCCACCGCGGTGGCACTGGCGGACCGCGGTGCTGCGGTCGCCCTGGCGGCCCGGCGCCGGGACCGCCTGGAGAAGCTGGCCAGCTCGATCCAGGAGCGTGGCGGGACGGCAGTCGTCATCGAGGCCGACATCACTGACGAGCAGCAGGCCCGGCAGGCCGTTGATCTCACCATTGCCGAACTCGGCCGGCTCGACACGCTGATCAACAACGCCGGCGTGATGCTGCTCGGTCCGGCCGCGGGTGCACCGCTGAGTGAGTGGCAGCGGATGGTCGACCTGAACGTGATGGGCCTGCTCTACACCGCTCACGCCGCACTGCCGCACCTGCTCACCGCCGCCGAGAGCGATCCGCGCCGAGTCGCCGACATGGTGAACGTCAGCTCGGTCGCGGGCCGGATCGCGCGCGCCGGTCGGGGCGTCTACAACCTGACCAAGCACGGCATCGGCGCGTTCAGCGAGGCACTGCGCCAGGAAGTCACCCGCAAACACGTGCGCGTCTCGCTGATCGAGCCGGGCGCCACCGACACTGAGCTGGCCGGCCACAACCGGGACGAGATCCTGGACGCGATGCGCGGCCAGGTCACCGGTGTACAGCCGATGAGCGCCCAGGACGTCGCCGACGCGATCCTCTACATCGTCACCCGGCCCCGGCACGTGGCCGTCAACGAGATCCTGATCCGGCCGACCGAGCAGGAGTAGCCGGCCGCCACCCCGCGCCATGCCGCGCGCCACTCGCGGTCGCTTCCGACCCGCCGAACGCCGCCGCGCGCCACCAAGCGGAGCCGTCGTCTGTGGATGGCGGGAAGGGCTAGCTGCGCGGCGGCGCAAACGGCGCGCCGTGCCCGGGAATGATCTGGACCGGATTCAGTGCCAGCACCCTGTCCCGGTTGACGTGCAGCAGGTCGTTGTCCTCGGCCAGCGGATCGTCGGCCGGGCCGTCCGCGTGCCACCACAGGTGCGTCAGGACGACCAGGCCGTCGGCCGTGTCGACCAGGGTGGAGATGTCCTCCGGGGTATGACCGGGAGTGGCCATCAGCCGGATCGACGGCGACAGCAGATAGCCGTCGGCCTCCCGGTCGTCCCACACGTCGTCCTGGTAGATCGCCCAGTGATCGTGGAAGCGTGCCTTCGGAAAGAGCGCCGCGTTCAGGGTGTGGTCCGGGTGGTGATGGCTGAAAATCACGTCGGTCACGTCGTCGACCGCGACACCGGCGGCCGCCAGCGGGTCCAGGATGGTCTCCCGAGTGGCGACCATGCCCGGGTCCACCACGACCACGGCGCCCCCGTCGCGCACCAGCGTGACCGTGCTGGCCACCCGGTTGCCGACATAGCCGTTATTGAGGACGGTGATCTCAGCGGTCATTCCGCGGATACTACGCTCACCGGGCGTGAGCCAATCTCCCTCGATTCGGCGCGCGACGGTCGCCGACGCGGCCGCGGTAGATCTGCTGATCCGCGATGTTGCTGACCGCGGCCTCCGACGCCGGTCGCGCCACCGGGGCGGTGCGGCTATTCCTCGGAACCGGGGCTCACAACCAGCGGGTACGCGGGTTCTATGCGCGCCACGGCCGGCGCGCCGATGACTCCATCTGGATGTCCCGCGATCTCTAGGCCTCCTCGGACGAATCCGGGCGAACTCCGGCGTCCAGCCGCCCCATCCGGATCAGACCGGTGACCAGCAGAACCAGGCCCAGGAAGGCGACCGCGAGCGCGATGTGGCCGGCGGCCGCGATCGCCAGGGTGGCGGCGCCGTACACCAGAATCTTGACGCCGACCACGGCGGCGCCAGAGACCGGAATGCGCGGCTTGGGCGCCGCGAACATGGCCCATAGCAGCACCGCGAGTGCGGGGGCCCCGATGCCGAAGAGGCATCGGGCCAGCAGCGAAGCGTCCATTGTGAATCCCCAGAAGGCCAGCGCGACCACCGCGACGATCTCCAGGGCGAACAGCAGCACCAGCATGGCCGCCTTGTACATGAGCTCCAACCTAGCGGACGCGAGAGACCGTCACATGCTTGAAATCGGCGTCCTCCAAGTCCCGGATGACCGGAATGTCATAGCTGGCAATCTGCTCAAGCGCCTCGTGCGGCGCGTAGGCCCGGCCTGGGTCTCCGACCAGCACCTCGGCACCGGCCGAACGCGCCCGCCGCATGAAGGCGAGCATGCGGGCGGTCATGTCGCGGCTGTAGAAGACGTCGCCGGCCAGCACCACGTCCACAGCGGGCGCGGTATCCAGCAGATCGCCCAGGTGCCGGGCGAGTTCGACGTCGTTGGCCTCGGCATTGGCCGCGATCGCCGCATCGGCGAACGGATCGACCTCGTTCGCCTGCACCGCCGCGGCGCCGGCCCGGACCGCGGCGATCGCCACCAGTCCGGAGCCGGATGCCAGATCGAGTACGCGTGCCCCCCGAACCAGATCCGGATGGTCCAGGACGTAGCGGGCCAGGGCCTGCCCGCCGGCCCAGGGAAACGCCCAGAACGGCGGCGGCTGGCCGATGCCGTGCGATGACTCGGTGTGCTCCCAGAGTGCGACCACGTCGGACGCCGTATACATGACAAGTTCCGGAACGAACGGCACTGCCGCGAGCGTGGTGTGCGCGCGGACGAACTCCTCCACGATCACCGAGCTTGCCAGTCGAGCCCGGCCCGGATCGCGCGTTCGGCGGCTTCGGCATGATCCAGGGTCAGGAAGCCGCGATGGATGTACTTCTTGGCGTTGAAGGCGCGCACCCAGAGCCCGGCGGCCCACGCCACCTCCCGCTCATCCGGGGACCACCAGCGGCCGACCGCGCGCTGATAGGCAACGAGAAATGCCTCCGCCTGCGTGGTCGACGAGTGCCAGGTGGCCGCGTCATATCCGGATGCCCAGACGGCCGCCGCGAGTCCCACGACGACCGCCTCCGGCGCCGCGATCGCGCTGTCCCAGTCGTGCACGACAACCGGATCCAGCCCGGACCAGCGCAGGTTGTGAGCCTCCCAGTCGCCGTGGCCGACCACCGGTTCGGCGTCATGCCGAGCCAGCCGCCGCTGGATCGCCTCGGCCAGGCCGTCCAGCCACGGCGCCCGGTCCGAGGCGTTGAGGTCCTCGGGCACATCGTCGGCGGGTGGCCACAGACTTGGATGGCTGTGATCCCACGCGGTCCACGGCGGCGCGGGTGTCAGCGACGGCAGGTCGGCCGGGCGTGGAGCGGTGGCGATCAGGCGAGCCAGCAGGCCCGCGTACGCGTCGACTGCGTGTGGTGCGCACGGATCGAGCATCTCGTCCCCGGCGACGAAGGCTTCAGCACTGACCGCCAGGCCGGGCTCGGCCGGCACCGGACCGACCAGCATCTCGGCAACCGGGAAGCCGGCATAGAACAGATGGCGCTGCACCGCGGCCCGCGCCTCCAGGGCCGGCTCGTCTGGTCTGATCTTGATCACGACCTGCCTGCCATCGTCCAGCAGCAGGCCGGTGACGTGCGAGAGATGATGCTTCTCGAACAGAATCTGGTCCGGGTGAGCACCAAGCCATCGGGCGCACCAGTCGGTCACGATATCCACGGGCCTCCCCTCGGCCGGCCACCACCTTCGCCGGGTTTTACCGGCATGCCGCCCCCGGTCCTGGCACGCCGGTGGCCCCGTCGGTCCGGAGCCGGCGCGACCGTTATGGGATCACGATCACGCAAAATCCGGCGGGGCGCTACCCGGGCCCGAATGGCGGGCGCGGCACAATGCAACCTCGGACCGCGGACCCCTGGGCCGCCGGACCCCTCTGCACCACCGGATACCCGGATCTTCCAGCCGGTAACCGGCGGGCGGCACCGACCGACTGATTGGCGAAAGGCGACATCGTGACCGACGCACCAGCCGTTGGACAGACCCCGAATCCGGCGAGCGCGGATCCGGCGAAACCGGCACCGCCGGCCGCGGCGATCCGCCCGGAGGCGATCGCGGCCACGATCAACATCCGGATCGCGGACGAGCTGGGCGTCCGGCCGGCCCAGGTGACCGCCGCGGTCGGGCTGCTCGACGAGGGTGCGACGGTGCCGTTCATCGCGCGGTATCGCAAAGAGGTCACCGGCACGCTCGACGACGCCCAACTGCGGACGCTCGACGAGCGCCTGCGCTACCTGCGCGAACTCGAAGAGCGTCGGGCCGCGATTCTGGAGTCGATCCGGGCTCAGGGCAAGCTCGACCAGGCCCTGGAGCAGTCGATCTGGGCGGCCGAATCCAAGGCCCGGCTGGAAGACATCTACCTGCCCTATAAGCCGAAGCGCCGGACCAAGGCGCAGATCGCCCGGGAGGCCGGCCTGGAGCCGCTGGCCGAGGCCTTGCTGGCGGACCCGTCGCTGGAACCGGCCGGCATTGCGGCCGGATATGTCGACGCCGAGAAGGGCGTGGCGGATGCGAACGCGGCGCTGGACGGCGCCCGGGCCATCCTGGTCGAGCGATTCAGCGAAAACGCGGATCTGATCGGCGGGCTGCGCGAGCTGATGTGGACGCGCGGCCGGCTGGTCTCCAAGATGCGCGACGGCAAGGAGACCGACGGCGCCAAGTTCGCCGACTACTTCGACTTCGCCGAGCCGTTCACCAAGCTGCCGTCGCACCGGATCCTGGCGATGTTCCGCGGCGAGAAGGAGGAGATGCTCGATCTCACCTTCGATCCGGAGCCGGGCGAACCCGCGGCGGTTTCGGCCGCAGTCGACGACTCAGCGGCGGGGCGATCTCTTTACGAGGGCCGGATCGCGGCCGCGTTCGGGATCACCAACCAGGGCCGACCGGCCGACAAGTGGCTGAACGACACGGTGCGCTGGTCCTGGCGTACGCGGATCCTGGTCTACCTCGGCGCCGACCTGCGGACCCGGCTGTGGCAGGCGGCCGAGGACGAGGCCGTCAACGTGTTCGCGTCGAACCTGCGAGATCTGCTGCTGGCCGCGCCGGCCGGCACCCGGGCCACGATGGGACTCGACCCCGGATTCCGGACTGGAGTCAAGGTCGCGGTGGTCGACGCCACCGGCAAGGTGGTCGCCACCGACACCATCTATCCGCACGTGCCGCAGAACAAGTGGGACGAGTCCATCGTCAAGCTCGCCGTGCTGGCCCAGAAGCACCACGTGGACCTGATCTCGATCGGCAACGGGACCGCGTCCCGGGAGACCGACAAACTCGCCTCCGAGCTGCTGTCCCGCTACCCGGCGCTGACGGCGACCAAGGTGGTGGTCTCCGAGGCCGGCGCGTCGGTCTACTCCGCCTCCGCGTACGCCTCCCAGGAGTTGCCGGGCATGGACGTCTCGCTGCGTGGTGCGGTCTCCATCGCCCGCCGCCTGCAAGACCCGCTGGCCGAGCTGGTCAAGATTGACCCGAAGTCCATCGGCGTCGGGCAGTACCAGCACGATCTCGCCGAGACGAAGCTGTCCCGGTCGCTTGACGGCGTCGTCGAGGACTGCGTCAACAGCGTCGGTGTGGACCTGAACACCGCGTCCGTGCCGCTCCTCGCACGCGTCTCCGGCATCACCACCGGGCTGGCCGAGAACATCGTGGCGCACCGTGACGCCAACGGCCCGTTCCGCACGCGTACCGGCCTCAAGGGCGTGCCCCGGCTCGGCCCGAAGGCGTTCGAGCAGTGCGCCGGCTTCCTCCGGATCGCGGGCGGTGATGACCCGCTGGACGCGTCCGCGGTGCACCCGGAGGCGTACCCGGTAGTGCGAAAGATCGTCACCGCGACGACGGGTGACGTGGCGACGCTGATCGGCAACGGCGTTGCTCTCCGGGCGGTCAAGGCGACCCAGTTCGTCGACGACACATTCGGCTTGCCCACAGTCACCGACATCCTCAAGGAGCTGGACAAGCCCGGTCGGGATCCGCGGCCGGCGTTCAAGACCGCGACCTTCGCCGAGGGCATCGAGAAGATCGGCGACCTGCAGCCCGGCATGCAGCTCGAGGGCGTGGTGACGAATGTGGCGGCGTTCGGCGCGTTCGTCGACGTCGGCGTCCACCAGGACGGCCTGGTGCACGTGTCGGCGCTGTCCAAGACCTTCGTCAAGGACCCGCGCGAGGTGGTCAAGCCCGGCGACATCGTCCGGGTGAAGGTGCTCGACGTGGATGTGCCGCGCAAACGCATCTCGCTGACCCTGCGCCTGGACGACGATCCCGCTTCGGTGAGCGCCCCGCGGTCCGCGGGTCGGGCACCGCAACAGGGCGGTCGTCCGAACGGCGGTGGCCGACCGAACGGTGGCGGCGACCGGCGCCGGGACGACCGCAGGCGCGATGACCAGCAGTCCTTCGGTGGTGGCGCGCTGGCCGACGCGCTCCGCCGGGCCGGTCTGGACAAGGGTCTGGACGGGCCGACCAAGAAGTAGGCGTGCCGACGCCCCGCCGGCTCCGGCGGGGCTCTGCCGGCCCGGTCGGCTCCTCGTCACCCACCGATATCGACCAGTGGGAGCATGGCGGCATGACCTTTGCCGGCTTCACCGAGCAGGCGTTCGATTTCTATGAGGGCCTGCGCGCGGACAACTCCAAGGCCTACTGGACCGCGCATAAGGACGTGTACGAATCAGCGGTCCGCGGGCCGATGCGGGAACTGCTGGAGTCGCTCGCCTCGACCTTCGACGGCGAGCCGATGCTGTTCCGGCCCTACCGGGATGTGCGCTTCAGCAAGGACAAGTCCCCCTACAAGACCCAGCAGGGCGGGTTCCTGCAGGTGGCGCCCGGCCTCGGCTACTGGATGCAACTCGATGCCGACGGCGTCATGGTGGGCGGTGGATTCCACGCGCATGACCGGACGCAGACTCAGCGCTTCCGCAGCGCGATCAACGAGGACACGACCGGGCAGCAGCTGGTCACCCTCACCAACAAACTGATCAAGGCGGGGTACGCACTAGGCGGCGACCAGATCAAAACACGGCCTCGCGGCGTTGCCGCCGGTCATCCTCGTCTCGACCTCATGCGGTACGAATTCCTGACCGTTTCGCGGCCGATCCCACACTCCGAGTCCACGTCCACGACGTTCGCGAAGACGGTCGCCGGACACTGGAAGAAAGTCACGCCGCTGGTGCAGTGGTGCCAGACGCACGCCGCGCCGACATCCTGACCGGCGCGGTCTTCATGCTCTCCTGCGTCACGGCGCGGGCGTCGCGGCACGGACGTCGCGGCACGGATGTCGCGGCACGGATGTCGCGGCACGGACGTCGCGCCGCCTTAGTCGCGCCACGGGGCGGTGGGTAGACGAGTCCCATATCGTCAAGGGATGAACAACACCAACGTGGACGCGGCATGTGCGATGGCCTCCGGTGAGGCTCCCCCGTTGGTAGAGCCGCGCACCCTCGTGGCGGTCTTCGCCAGCCCGGTCGCCGAATACCTGCTGCACTTCGGGCGGCACCTGGGTTACCGAACGGTGCTGGTGGAACCGTCCGCCGAGCTGATCACCCCGGCCATCGCGGCCCACGCCGACGGCATCGGCAGCGCCGTGGACCCGAGCTTCGCCGATTCCACCGCCGATGTCGTCATCTGCGATCACGATCGACCAGAGCTCGGCGACGTCCTGGCGCATGCCCTGGACTACCCGGCCCGGTGGATCGGCGTCATGGGCAGTCTCCGGCACACCGCGCCGCACGTGGCAGCGCTCACCGAGCGGGGCGTGCCGGAGGACAAGGTGGCGCTGGTGCACCGGCCGATCGGGCTCAACATCGGTTCGCGTACGCCGGCCGAGATCGCCGTCTCCACGCTGGCCGGCCTGCTAGCCGACCGAGCCCACCGGCCCGGCGGCTTCACCTTCTAGCAAACACTCGACCCGCGTGACTTCACGTCACTCGCCCACCCAATGCCACGTGACGAATCCAATCCACGTGACCCCATGTGATTGAGCAAGTTGCCGCCGCGAGCAGCCCGCGTACCGCACGACCAATCAAGCCGTGCTGGAACGAGCGACCTAACGACGGCGATCACCCAACCACCAGTTCTGGCCGGCGTGCCCACGTCGGGATCAAGCCTGACCGCCCAGAGTGGGCATGCCGGCCAGAACTGCTGGACAGCGATCAGCAGCCAGGCAACCGCTCGATCAAGTACGTCTCGATTGAATCGAGCGGAATCCGGTCTTGCTGCATGGTGTCGCGATCCCGGACGGTAACGGCGTTGTCCTCGAGCGTGTCGAAGTCCACTGTCACGCAGTAGGGCGTGCCGATCTCGTCCTGGCGCCGGTAGCGGCGGCCGATCGCCTGGGCGTCGTCGAAGTCGACCATCCAGCGCCGGCGCAGCTGGGCTGCGAGCTCCCGGGCCTTCGGCGACAGCGCCTCGTTTCGGGACAGCGGCAGCACCGCCACCTTGATCGGGGCGAGCCGCTTGTCGAACCGCATCACCACGCGCTTGTCGACGCCGCCCTTGGTGTTCGGGGCCTCGTCCTCGTCGTAGGCGTCGAGGAGGAACGCCAGCACCGCGCGGGTCAGGCCGGCCGCCGGCTCGATCACGTACGGAACCCAGCGCTCCTGCTTCTCCTGGTCGAAGTAGGACAGGTCGACGCCGGAGTGCTTGGAATGCGTGGTCAGGTCGAAGTCGGTGCGGTTGGCGATGCCCTCGAGCTCGGAGAAGTCCGTACCGCCGAACTGGAATTTGTATTCGATGTCGACGGTGCGCTTGGAGTAGTGCGAGAGCTTCTCTTTCGGGTGCTCGAGGAACCGCATGTTGTCCGGGTTGATGCCGAGATCGATATACCAGTTCCAGCGCTGCTGCAACCAGTACTCGTGCCACTCCTCGTCAGTGCCGGGCACGACGAAATACTCCATCTCCATCTGCTCGAATTCGCGCGTACGGAAAATGAAGTTGCCTGGTGTGATCTCGTTCCGGAAGCTCTTGCCCACCTGGGCGATGCCGAACGGCGGCTTCTTCCGGGCGGTGGTCTCGACGTTCTTGTAGTTGACGAAGATGCCCTGCGCGGTCTCCGGTCGCAGGTAGTGCAGGCCTTCGTCGCTCTCCACCGGGCCGAGATATGTCTTCATCAGGCCGTTGAACATCTTCGGCTCGGTGAAGGTGCCCTTGTTGCCGCAGTTCGGGCAGTTGATCTCGGCCAGCGATGTGGGCGGGCGGCCATGCTTGTGCTCGAACGCCTCTTCCAGATGATCCGCCCGGAACCGCTTGTGGCAGGACTGGCATTCGGTCAGCGGGTCGACGAATTCGGCGATGTGGCCGGACGCCTCCCAGACCTGGCGGGCCAGGATGATCGCGGAGTCCAGGCCGACGATGTCGTCGCGCTCCTGGACCATGGAACGCCACCACTGCCGGCGGACGTTCTCCTTCAGCTCGATGCCGAGCGGACCGTAGTCCCACGCCGATCGAGTGCCGCCATAGATCTCGCTGGACGGGAAGACGAAGCCACGCCGCTTGGCGAGGCTGACAACGGCATCAATACGGTCGACGGGCATTCGGACACCTCCGATATCGTGCGCCGGCTGGCTGTCGGCGAGGCCTCCGTCCCGGTGTGGTGGCGCCCTTGCTGGGTTTCACCTTCGGTTGTGCCTCGCACGGGCGAGGCCCGCACCGGGCCGGACGGTTAAACAACTGATTCGCAGAGCCTACGGTTATTGCGGTCCGGGCCGCGACCGGGTTCCCGGACGGTCTACGCGGTGCCGCAGACCTGGCTCTTGTTGGACTTGTCGACGACGACCTGATAGCGCTCGGTGTCGAACCCGCCCTCGGCGAACTCCAACCGGACTGGCACCAGAGCGACCGAGGTGCTGAGATCCGGGTCACCCACGGTGAAGTCGGACAGCTGCCGCGCCGACAGCTCACCGGTGAAGTCGGCCAGGCTCTCCTGCTTGCGGACGTCGTCGCACGTCAATTGATAAGCCGCGGCGAAGTCGTTGTGTTCCCAGGCGGTGAGGAACTCGGTGACGACCTTGGTCGCCGCGTTGGACCGTGCCTGCACCGCGGTCACCCCCAGGGCGATGCATCCGCCGAGGCCGCCCACGCAGAGCACGACGAGGGCGATCGCCCCCGCGGTCAGACCGAGCCACATCCGCTTGCGGATCCCGTCGGTGGGCGGCGCGGCGAATGGCGGCACCACCCCCGGCCCGCGCGGTGTGCCGGTCTCCGCCGGGGCCGGATCCAGGACCGGAGCCGCTGTGCGCGCGCCGACGTCCACCACCGGATCCGGCTCGGCTGCCCCGGGCTCGGCCGGTCCCGGGCCGCCGCCGGGCCAGTTGGCCGGAGGTCCGCCGTACGCGCTCATGGATTCGATCTTATGGTGCGCTCGGTGTCCGGCGCTCGGTCGCTGTCGCTGCGGGTTACGGTGCCGTCGGTGGCCGCGGTCACCAAGATCTCGTACGCCGACGGCTCGTCCACGCTCTGCGCCAGCAGCGGCGTGGCATGCACCTTGACATCGAACCCACCCAGCGCCCGGCGATACGCGCCCACCGACTCCCACTCGGTGACCAGACTCCAATGGGTGGGGTCGTCGTATGCGCGCCCGAGCTCACCTCTTAAGTACCCTGGTCGGGCGGCGAGTGCCTGAAGGGCGGTCGTCGCACGATCGGCGAAATCGGCACCGGTCTCGTCGGGCACCACGAAACGATTCACCACGAGCACGTCGGGAAGCTCCTTTGAAGAGCGGTTCAACAGGTCCGGCCGAACGGCGGCCGCGGCCAGCGAGATCGATAGCTCCAGCGTACGGGAACGGATATTGATGTCAGATCGGATCATGCAGCGTCTAGCCGGCGGTGGCCGGACCGGTGTGTTCCTGGGCGCCATCGCGGCGGTGTTGATCGCCCTCTTCCTGCCCGGCTGGGCGGGCGCCATCCTGCTGACGGTGATCGTCGCCGGCATGGGCTGGCTGATGGCGAGGACCTGGGCCGTCACGCCGGCAAGCAGGCGTACCCTCAGATTTTTGATCTTGGTTGTGCTGGCGGCAGTGGCGATCGCGAAGATCATTTAGCTCTCATCAACAAATGCGTCTTTGACAATGATTGTCATTAGCGATTCCATGGGGGTGTGCGGAAAATCCCCTGGGCCGTCGCGGCCGTGCTCGCCCTCGCTGCGATCGCGCTGGGCGGCTGCGCAACGCCGGACCCGACGCCCGGCAAGATCGACGTAGTTGCGGCCTTCTACCCGCTGCAGTTTCTCGCCGAGGAGATCGGCGGCGATCACGTCGCCGTCACCAACCTGGTCAAGCCGGGCGCCGAGCCGCACGATCTAGAGCTCAGCCCGAAGCAGGTGGCCGCGATCGCCGGCGCTGACCTGGTCCTCTACCTGCACACCCTTCAGCCATCGGTGGACGCCGCCGTGAAGATGGAGGCGTCCGGTCGCGCACTGGATGTCACCAAGATCGCCCCGCTCGGCCCGGCGCCGGCCGGCAGCGACGAGCCGGATGCTCTGGATCCCCACATCTGGCTTGATCCGGTGCGGTTCGCCGCGATCTCGCACGAGGTCGCCGATCGGCTGGCCGCAGTCGACCCGGCGCACGCCGCCGACTACCAGGCAAACGAAGCGAAGCTGGCGGCCCAGCTGCGGGATCTCGATCATAGATACGCCGCCGGCCTGGGCGACTGCGCCCGCCAGGACATCGTCACGAGTCACGCCGCATTCGGCTATCTCGCCGCCCGCTACCGGCTGCACCAGGTGCCGATCACCGGATTGGCGCCGGAGGCCGAGCCCAACCCGCGCACTCTCGCCGATGTCGCGAAGCTGGCCCGCGCCAAGGGCGTGACCACGATCTTCTTCGAAACTCTGGTCAGTCCCAAGCTGGCCGAAACGCTGGCGCACGAGGTTGGTGCCCAGGCCCAGGTGCTGGACCCGATCGAGGGCATCGAACCGGGCAGCGGCGCCACCTATCTGACCGTCATGAACGACAACCTCGCCCACCTTCGCGCCGCTTTGGGGTGCACATGAGCAGCATTGTTTCGGTAGACCGCGCGATCGTCGGCTACGACCATCGAGCCATCCTGCGCGGCATCACCATGTCCGTCGAGCCCGGAGAAGTGGTCGCCATCCTGGGCGCCAACGGCTCCGGCAAATCCACTCTGGTCAAGGCGATTCTCGGGCTGGTGCCGCTGGCCAGCGGCGAGATCCGGCTATTCGGCACGCCGCAGGCACGGTTCTCGGATTGGTTCCGGATCGGATATGTGCCGCAGCGCCTGGGTGCCGGTTCCGGCGTACCGGCGACCGTCGGTGAAGTGGTCGCCTCCGGGCGGCTCGCCCGCCGCGGCTTCCTGCGGCCGGCGCGATCCGCGGACCGGCTCGCGGTCACCGAGGCGCTCGCGGCCGTTGGTCTGGCCGATCGGGTACGCGATCCGGTCGCCACTCTCTCCGGCGGTCAGCAGCAGCGAACATTGATCGCCCGCGCCCTCGCCGGGCACCCGGATCTGCTGGTGCTCGACGAGCCAACGGCCGGCGTCGACGCGGCCAGCCAGGAGGCGTTCGCCGCGGCGCTGCGTCGGTTCGTTGACGAGGGCGGCACGGTGCTCCTCGTGGCTCACGAACTCGGGCCGCTGCGACCGGTCATCAACCGCTGCGTAGTGGTCCACCAGGGCACCGTCGCTCATGACGGCTCACCACCGGCTCCGGCCGGCCATCACGCCGACCCGGACCACGACCACGTCCATCCTCACGCACCCACCGACCAGTCCGGATTGTGGGGATAGTGATGACACTGTTCTCGTACGACTTCATGGTGCGCGCGCTGATCGGCGCGATGATCACCGGTGTCAGTGCCCCG
The DNA here is from genome assembly GCA_963836775.1 of uncultured Actinomycetota bacterium. Lineage (GTDB taxonomy): Bacteria > Actinomycetota > Actinomycetes > Mycobacteriales > Micromonosporaceae > DASQPR01. Next base: position 663,755 of record CAWIKR010000002.1, read on the forward strand.
GCCATCGGCACCTACCTGGTCCAGCGTCGGCTGGCTCTGATCGGTGACGGCATCGGTCACGTGGCGCTCACCGGCGTCGGCGTCGGATTGTTGCTGCACCGGTCACCGGTGCTCACCGCGGTGATCGTGTCGGCCCTCGGCGCGGTCGCCATCGAGCTGATCCGGGAGCGCGGCAAGTCCTCCGGCGACATCGCCCTCGCGCTGCTCTTCTACGGCGGCATCTCCGGCGGCGTCTTCCTGGTGTCGCTGTCCAGCGACTCGACCAACGCCAACCTGAACTCGTACCTGTTCGGTTCGGTGCTGACCACCAGCCGTGCAGACTTGATCGTGATCGCGATCTTGGGCGCCGCGGTGCTTCTGGTCGCGCTCGGCGTACGCCCCTGGCTGTTCGCCGTCAGTCATGACGAGGAGTTCGCGCGCGTCTCCGGTCTCCCCGTACGCGCACTGAACCTGACCCTGGCGATCGTCACCGCGGTGACCGTCACGGTGGCCATGCGTGCCGTGGGTCTGCTGCTGGTCAGCGCGCTGATGATCGTGCCGGTCGCGGCCGCCCAGCTGATCACCCGCAGCTTCCGGTCCACCATGGCACTGGCCATGGTGTTCGGCCTGATCTGCTCGATCGTCGGGCTGACCGCGTCGTGGGAGATGAACACGCCGCCCGGCGCGTCCGCGGTGCTGGTGGCGATCCTCGGGTTCGTCGTGATCGCGATTGGGGTCAGCGGCTGGCGGCACCGGCTGCGCGCCCGGCTCGCCGCCGGCGAGGCGGCCGAGCCACCGGATGTCGTACTGGAGGCTTCCTGATGACTCCCGATACCTTGGTGGCGATGAAGGCGACTGACGACTACGCGGCCGCAGGCGAGCTGCTCCGGGCGCTGGCCGCGCCGCTGCGGATCGCGATCGTCACCGAACTCGCCCGCGGCAGCAAGTGCGTCCATGAGCTGGTCGCGTCGCTCGGCGCTGCGCAGCCGCTGATCTCGCAGCATCTCCGGGTGCTGCGGGCGGCCGGCGTGGTCCGCGGCGATCGGCGCGGTCGCGAGATCGAATACGCACTGACCGACGAGCACATCGCCCATATCGTCGCGGACGCGGTTCTGCACGCGAGTGAGGTGACACGATGACGGCGCCGCAACGAAACACCCGGCAGCGCGCGTCGATTGCCACGCTGCTGGCCGAGGTCGACGGATTCGCCAGCGCCCAGGATCTGCACGCGAAGCTGCGCCAGCGCGGCGAACGCGTGGGGCTGACAACGGTCTACCGGGCACTGCAGGCGCTTGCCGATGCCGGCGAGGTGGACGTGATGCGGCCGCCGGGTGGCGAGCTGCTCTACCGCCAGTGCTCGTCCGGGCACCACCATCATCTGGTGTGCCGGGTCTGTGGCCGCACCGTCGAAGTCGAAGGCCCGGCCGTGGAGAGCTGGGCTGATCGGGTCGCGGAGAAGCACGGATTCGTCGACATCGCCCACACGCTGGAAATCTTCGGCACCTGCCCGGACTGCGCCGGTCACGCCTGAGCCTCGAGCCGGCTCGCGAACACTCCCACGCCCGAGGCGCGCAGCGCTCGGAGGACGCCCGCGACCGGGATGTGCGGTCGCCCAGCCCGTCCGGTGTCGGCGGACTGCTCGCGAATGATCGACAGGACCAGCTCAGGTTGGCGATCCAGCAAGTCGCACAGAAAGCTGTCCGGATGCACGGCTTCGATGCCGAACGGAGCTGTGGCGTGCACCGGGAAGTCCCTGAGGTTGGCAGTGACGATGAAACCCGCGTTGGCGATCACGGCGACGGCGAGGACATGCCGGTCCTTCGGATGGCATGTCATGTCGCTCACGAGCTGCTGATATCCGCGCACCATCGCCAGCGGAAAGTGCACTCGCATGGCGTTGACTCGCCGGGCGATCGCAACCTCGTTCAGCCGCGTGGGCAGGTTGCGGCGCACCTCGTCCAGAATGTCGGCGGACCACAATGGCCGGTAGAGCTCAGACTCCGCCATCCTGAGCAGGGTGTCGGACAGCGCACTAGGAATGAGCACGCACGCATCGAGAACCGCCGCGTCCATGAGCGCAGTCTATGCGCTCCAATGCGGTGTCTCTAGTGGACATCCTCGTCGTAGAGTCCAGCCTCGGCGAGGTCGGCGGTCAACTCGGCAAGTGCCGCGCGGCGGTGTCGCGATCGCTCTTCTTTGTAAGCGAGCAGGTCTGCCAGGGCGATCCGGCGGCTGGAATTCGGCCGTGAGAATGGCAGCGCGCCGTCTTCCATTAGTTTCACCACCGTCGGCCGGCTGACGCCGAGGATCTCGGCCGCTTCGCCAGTGGTCAGAATCGTGCTTTGCGGAGCGATCACGACGGCGCGCCCGCGCGCGAGCAGGCCGGCAATCTCGCCGACGGCGGCCGTCAGCGCTTCCGGCAGGTCAACCGGCTCGCCATCGTCGACGACGAGACGCAGCCTCGCCTGCTGTGGCCGCTGCGCGATCCGGCGGAGCAGCTCCACGTCACGCGGGCTGTCAACAGCGGGAACCAGGCTCATCGCAACCTCCAACTCGAAGGTTACGAACAAAGCGAAAGAAACGCAACCTGCCTGCGCCTACGTGTTCGGCACCTAGGTGGTTGGCACGTAGGTGCCAAGGCTGCGGATCAGCATGTCCAAGCCGAACTCGAAGCGTTCCTCGCTGGTGCCCTCCATCAACTCGTCGACGTGGCGGGTGAGCAGCGGAAACCGATCGGCCGGCAGGTTCTGGAAGAAGTCCCGGACGCTCCCGAAATAGCTCTCCATGAACTCCTCGCGAGTCTGCCCCGACTCCTGGTAGAGCTTGTCGTAGAGCGTGCCCTCGAAGGCGTCGGCCGCGATATACAGCGCGAACCGGTCCACGGCGAACGCCGCGACCTTTGGCGGCACTCCCCCAGCCAGCATGATGGCGAGCCAGCCCTCCGCGATCCGCAACGCATTCGGACCGGTCGGCACGCTGGCCAGACTCACCCGTGCGATGTCCCGATGTGAGGTGTAGACCCGGAACGACTGCATGGCGATCTCGCGCAACTGATCCTGCCAGTGCGCCGGATCCGGAACCGGGACCTCGATCTCGCTCATGATCCGGTCGTGCACCAGCTCCAGCAGCTCGTCCTTGTTGGCGACGTGCGCGTAGAGCGACGCGGCGCCGGTCCCAAGCTCCTCGGCGACCCGGCGCATGCTCACGCCGTCCAGCCCGTCGCGGTCCAAGATCATGATGGCCATTTCGACGATCACGTCGCGGCTCAGCGCCACCCGCGAACTTGCTGGTTGACGCGTCCGCTTCCAGCTCGGAACGGGCATCACATCGGCCATGCAAAACACTGTACTACGCAACGAACGCCATTCGCTAGACGAACGCCGTTCGGCTACTGTACGGTGTTCGCAGTAACGAACGCCGTTCGAGGCGACCGGAGACGTCAACCCAGAGACGACGACCGAGACGTCAACCCAGAGACGTCGACCCAGAGACAACGACTCAAGACGTCGACCCAAGAGACAACGACCCAGAGACGACGACGCAGAGAAGAGCCGAACATGACCACCGCAGTGGAAACCACCGAGATTCGCGGGAGCGAGCCGGATACCCCGGCGCCCTACCGCTGGCGCTGGATCGCCCTTTTCGTGATCCTCGCGGCCGAGGTGATGGACCTTCTGGACGCGCTGGTGACCACCATCGCCGGTCCAGTGATCCGGACCGACCTGGGCGGCGCCGAGAGCATGATCCAGTGGCTGGGCGCCGGTTACACGCTCGCCATGGCCATCGGGCTGGTCACCGGAGGTCGCCTCGGTGATCTCTACGGCCGGAAGCGGATGTTCATCATCGGCGCCGCCGGATTCACCGTGGCCTCGCTGTCCTGCGCGTTCGCCCAGGACCCGACGATGCTGATCACCTCGCGAGTCGCCCAGGGCCTGTTCGGCGCCCTGATGCTGCCGCAGGGGCTCGGCATGATCCGGCAGATGTTCAACCCGAAGGAGATGGCCGCCGCGTTCGGCGCCTTCGGCCCGGTCATGGGTCTGTCCGCGATCGGCGGCCCGATCCTGGCCGGCTGGCTGGTCACCGCCAACTTCTTCGACACCAGCTGGCGGATGATCTTCCTGATCAACCTGCCGCTGGGCGTCGCCGCCGTGCTGGGCGCGCTGAAATACCTGCCGGAATCCCGCTCCGAACACGCCACCAAGCTGGACCTGCCGGGTGTGGCGATCCTCAGCGCCGCGGCCTTCCTGGTCATCTACCCGCTGGTCGAGGGCCGCGACCTGGGCTGGCCGGCCTGGACCTTCGCCTCGATCGCGGTCGGCCTGCTGACCTTCGCGCTATTCACGCAGTACACCAAGCGAATCGCCGCCAAGGGCAAGGACCCGCTGGTGACGCCGTCGCTGTTCAGCAAGCGGTCGTTCCGCGGCGGTCTGCTGGCCGGCGCCGCGTTCTTCGCCGGAATGATCGGGTTCTCCCTGGTCTTCAGCCTGTACCTGCAGATCGGCCTGTCCTACTCGCCGCTGAAGACCGGTCTGGCGGCGATTCCGCAGAGCCTGGGCATGGTGATCGGTTTCGTGGTCGCCGGTGCCGGGCTGAGCGCGAAGCTCGGCCGCAAGCTGCTGCACATCGGCCTGATCGTGATGGCTGCCGGCGTGGCGCTGTTCGCGGTCATCCTGCACGCCGCCGGAACCGCCGGCGTCAGCCCGTGGCACCTGTCCCCCGCGCTGACCGTCGTCGGGTTCGGCATGGGCCTGCTGATGGCGCCGTTCTTCGACCTCATCCTGGCCGGTGTCGAGGAGCACGAGATGGGGTCGGCGTCCGGCACGCTGAACGCGATCCAGCAGTTCGGCGGCGCGCTCGGCATCGCCGTCCTGGGCACGATCTTCTTCCACGTGATGAAGATCGGCCCGACCGGACCGGTGCCGGCCACCGTCGAGCACGGCATGCAGGCGATCCTCTGGGTCGTGGTCGGGCTCATCGGAGTCACCTTCGGCGCCGCGTTCCTGCTGCCGAAGAAGGCCCGAGAAGACGCGCCGGCACACTGACGATCACCGCTGCAGCGTCCGCTTCCGGCTCCCGGAGCGGGCGCTGTCAGTTCATCCGGCGGTACGCGGATCCGCCGTCACCGTGCGGTCTGCGGCAGGTTCACGCAGATCAGCCCGTACGCAGTGGCGTATCCGGCAAGGCTGTCCACACCTGACTGCCAGCGCATCGCCGTGTGCTGCAGCGGCGACGTGACCTCGCCATTGGCGAGCGCGAGCATGGGCTCATCGTCACCCGGCACCCAGGCGCCGCCAAGTGCCCGGCGCAGCACCTCGCCGACGTACGCGCCGATCATCGCGACCTTGGCGCCGGCATCACCGGCGAGTGCCGCGTCCCGGCCGTCGCTGTCGAAGAACCGGTCCACCTCGACCAAGCTGGCCGGGCTGAAGTCGGTCGCGTAGCCGAGTTCGGCCAGTGCGGCGGCGGCTTCGGCCGCCGCCTCGTCGAGATGCTCCACGGGCGGGAATCCTAGACATGCTGTCGCGATCCAGCTACCCGCTCTTCAGCAAACGTTCACCTTTCGCTGATCATGCGTCGAGGTGACACCAATCACCGAGCTCACACCGAGCGCTTGGGGATCCGGCGGCGGAGGTCCGGCACCGTGCTCGGCCCGGGCTCCCAGGTGGCCACCCACTCCCCGTCGGCCGGTGGCGCCAGCACGCCGCCTTCGAGGAATTCGTAACGGCCGTCGAGCACCCGCTCGGCGAGCTTGGCGTCGTCGGCGTCGGTGTTGTCCCAGAGCTGATCGAAGAGCGCCTCGACTCGGCCGCGAGCCTGGAAGCAGAACAGATCGGCGAGCTCCCGGGATTCCGGCCGGTCCTCCGTGGTGGCACGGACCACCGTGGCCGACATCGCGAAGAGTTCCGCTCCGATGTCCACCATCCGACCCAGGAACGCCTGCTTGCGCTCCATCTTGCCGCGCCAGCGCGCCATCCCGTAGAAGGTGTCCCGCGCCATCCGGCGGGACGCCCGCTCGACATACCGAACGTGCTTGGCCAGAGCGCCGAATCGCGCGTACCCTCCGGCGATTTGACCCTTGCCGACCGTCAGGGTCGGCAGCCAGCGGCCATAGAATGCGCCACCGCGGAGGCCGGCCTTGACCTTGCGCCCCATCGACGCGTCCGGGTTGATGATGTCGCCGGCGACCGACAGGTGCTGGTCCACAGCCTCGCGGGCGATAAGTAGATGCATGATCTCGCTGGAGCCCTCGAAGATGCGGTTGATCCGCAGGTCGCGCAGCAGTTGCTCGACGGCGATCGCCTTCTCACCGCGGGCGGCCAGCGAGTCGGCGGTCTCGTAGCCCCGGCCGCCGCGGATCTGGATCAGCTCGTCGGCCATCAACCAGGCCATCTCCGAGCCGTAGAGCTTCACCAGTGCGGCTTCGATCCGGATGTCGTTGCGGTCATCGTCGGCCAGCAGGCACGAAAGCGTGAGCATCGACTCGAGGCCGTAGGTAGTGGCGGCGATGAACGCGATCTTCTTCGCGACCGCCTCGTGCTGGCCAACCGGCAGGCCCCACTGCACCCGGTTGTTGGCCCACCCGCGGGCGACCGCGAGACAGTATTTTCCGGAGCCGACGCACATCGCGGGCAGCGACAGCCGGCCAGTGTTCAGCGTGGTCAGCGCAATCTTCAAACCCTGACCCTCACGGCCGATGACGTTGTCGGCCGGGACGAACACGTCGTGGAATCGGGTCACGCTGTTTTCCAGGCCGCGCAGGCCCATGAAGGCATTGCGGCGCTCAATCGTCACGCCGTCCGAGTCGCCCTCGACCACGAACGTGGTGATGCCGCCCTTGTGACCGTCGGACGGCGGCACCTGCGCCATCACGACGAACAGGGTGGCGACGGAGCCGTTAGTGGCCCACAGCTTCACGCCGTCGAGCCGGTATCCGCCCTCGACCGGGACAGCCGTGGTGGACATCCGGGCCGGGTCGGAGCCGACATCCGGCTCGGTCAGCAGGAACGCGGACACCTCGCCGGCGGCCAGCCTGGGCAGGAACTTCTGCTTCTGTTCATCGGTGCCGAACAGCTTGAGCGGCTGCGGCACGCCGATCGACTGGTGCGCCGACAGCAGCGCGCCGATCGACGCGTTGGCCGAGCCCACCAGCATCAACGCCTGGCAGTAGTGCAGGTTGGACAGGCCGAGTCCGCCGTACTTCCGGTCGATCTTCATGCCGAACGCGCCCAGGTCCGCGAGCCCTTGGAAGACTTCGTCGGGGATCCGCGCGTCGCGCTCGATCTCGGCACCGTCGACCTCGGACTCGAGGTAGGCATACAGCTTGCCGAGGAACTCGTCGGCAGTTGCGGTCGTCTCCGGATCCGGTGTCGGCCACGATTCGATCAGATCCATCCGCAGCCGGCCGAGGAACAACTCCTTGCCGAAGCTGGGCTTGTGCCACCCGGCCTCGCGGGCGGCCTCGGCCACCTTACGGGCTTGCTTCTCGTCCACGGTTGCGCCAGCAGTCGGCGTCGCAGTCTCCGGTCGGTCCTCGAGCGTCGTCATATCCACCCCTCGCCACCCTCGCCGCTGAGTTCTGATTCAACGTTACCCACGAGTAGCGATGATTAGGCGGTGATCGACGTGCCGATTCCGGCGTTTCACCAATCTGTGGTGGCCGGCGGGGCGGTCCCGACGTTATGTCGCCTCTAGACGGTTTCCGTGCGGAGCTATGCGCCGTCCGCGCCCTTGATCCGCTCCAGGATGATTTCGCTGACCTGCTCCGGCATCTCGTCGGCCATCCAATGGGTGGCATCCAGCGTCTCGAACTGGAACGGCCCGACCACGTGGGCCGCACAGGCCCGCGCGGCAGTGCGGCCGACGGCGATATCCCGCTCACCCCATACATACGTGGTTGGTACGCGTACCTCCGGGCACGCCATCGTGCGGCCCATTGCGCGGTACCAGTTGAGCGCGGCGGTCAGCGCCCCCGGCTCCAGCATCGGGGCCACATAGGTCTCGACCCGCTCCGGCGGGCATCCGGCGAACATCGCCCGGATCGGCTCGCCGTTATCCCGCAGCAGCACACTCTCTGCCTTGCCCTCCTGGCGGAACAGGTGGAAATAGGCGGACCGCTGCTGCTGGTCGTCATCCGTGGCGATCGCCTCACCGAACGCCGTCGGATGCGGCACCGCGAGCGCCGTCAGCGTCGCGACCCGATCCGGATGCTTCGCGGCCACGTGCCAGGCCACCATGGCACCCCAGTCGTGCCCGACCAGGTGCACCTTCGGCAGGTCCAGCTGATCCAGCACCGCGATCACATCGGACACACACTCGCCGATCGCGTACGCCGAGACGTCGGCCGGCCGGGCGCCGGGCGAGTAACCACGCTGGTCCATGACGATCGTGGTCTGGCCCAATCCGTGCAGGAACGCTTCCACGCGATCCCACATGGCGTGGTTCTGCGGAAACCCGTGGAGCAGCAGCACGGGCGGCTGGCCATCGGTCGATGGCGGCCCGGAAACGACAACTTCGAACGTGAGCCCGCGCGCAGAGACGTCCATGAGACGCGATGCTATCCCCGTTGGATTTGTTGCACGTAGCGGGCAAGGTCCTGATCGCCGCCGACCAATTCCACGGTGCCGGCGACCAGGCGATGTGCGGCGTCGAACAGCTCCCCATCACCGGTGGCCCGCTGGCCCAGACACGTGAGCATGTCCTCGACGTATCCATTGGGCACCACGGCCAACCTGAGAGCGACGGAGAGTGCGTCGCGCGCGCTGGCCACCACGATCGGTGCGTCGTCGGACTCGTTCAGCGGACGAAGCACGCCTGGGCCGTAGCCGGCCAGCCGCGCGGCCGCCGCGCGCAGCCCGACCGCATCGCCGATAGACCGGGCGTTGGCCATCTTCGCGAATTCGGCGACGAAATCCTCCAGCTCCGGATCGGCGGCCGGGTGAGTGAGCGCGGTGCGGTCCAGGCGTCGCCGCCAATCCGGATCGCGGACCCACATCAGCCGGGTGGCCTCGGCGGCGGCGAATCCCAGCGCCCAGCTCGCCGGCTCGGCTTCCGCACCGAGCCAGTCATCGGCGCCGCGAATCGTCACCGAAATGTGCACCAGGCGGTCGTCGAGCCGATCCAGCCACCACGGAAACTCGGCGGCGCGACCGGCGCCGACGATGACGTCGAAGTCGATGTCGCTGAACGGCGCCGCATCACCGCGAGCAAATGAGCCTTTCAGGAACACCGCGACCGCATCCGGAATGTCGGTGGCCAGTCGCTGCACCCAGGATTCGATCAGGTCCTCGGCCACCGGCTCGGCTTCGGTTCGGGTCGCGGCCAGCTTCAGCCTGTCGGTCATGGTCGCCTCCTGTACGCGCGTGCCGGTTCCCGCGGTCGGCGTCTCCGATCGGCCGCCGGCTAGTGCGTTCGGTCGGCCGGCGGTGGCGCCACCGGATTGGGGATCGCTCCGCCGAAGCGGCGATCCCGCTGGGCAAAGATCTCGCATCCATACCAGAAGTGGCGACGATCGAAATCCGGCCACAATGTGTCCAGCGTGACGAATTCTGCGTACGCCGCCTGCCAGATCAGGTAATTCGACAGGCGCATCTCACCGGACGAACGCAGCACCATGTCGACATCGGGCATATCCGGCTCATCCAGGTAGCGCGCGAATGTCTTCTCGTTGATCTTGTCCGGCTTGATCCGGCCGTCCGCCACGTCCTGAGCCAGCTTGGCGGCCGCGTCGGCGATCTCGGCCCGGCCGCCGTAGTTGACGCAGAAGTAGAGGTTGATCAGGTCGTTGTGCCGGGACATCTCCTCGGCGATCTCGAGCTCGTTGATGACGCTGCGCCACAGCTTGGGCCGTCGGCCCACCCAGTGGACCCGCACCCCCATCTCGACGAACTGGTCCCGGCGCCGGTGGATGACATCCCGGTTGAACGCCATCAGCCAGCGCACTTCCTCCGGCGATCGGCGCCAGTTCTCGGTCGAGAACGCGTACGCCGAAAGGTTTTTGACGCCGAGCTCGATGGCGCCCTCGATGACGTCGAAGAGGGCCGCCTCGCCCATCTTGTGGCCCTCGGTGCGGGGCAGACCGCGCTGCTTGGCCCACCGGCCGTTGCCATCCATGATGATCGCGACGTGGTTGGGTATCGCCTCGCCCGGCAGCTTGGGTGGCTGCGCACCGGTGGGGTGCGGCGACGGCAGGGTGTATTCGCGACGGCGGTTCTTGATCAAGATGGCCCCGAGGATCGATCGACTAGGGGTAACGAGCGTAGCCCGCGCTCCAGATGCCACTGTAGGTGAGCCGCCACCAGGCCGGATGCCTCCCGCTGCGGACCCGCCTCGGCACCGTCGGCGACCGCCCAGTCGCCGGTGGCCAGCGCCAGCATCAGATCGAGCGCCGGCGGGCTCGGATGCAGGGCACCCGGCGGCCGGCAGTCGTGGCATACGCAGCCACCGGCCGCGATCGAGAAGCCGCGATGCTGGCCCGGCGTGCCGCAGACCGCGCAGGCGTCCAGCGCCGGGGCCCAGCCCGCGGTGGCCATCGAACGCAGCAGGTAGGAATCGAGAATCAGCGAGGGTGCGTGCTCGGCACCGGCCAGCGATCGCAGCGCACCGAGGGTCAGAAGGTAGAGCCGGATCGACGGCTCCTCCTCGATGGTGGTCAGGCGCTCGGCGGTCTCGGCGATCGCGCTCGCCGTGGTGTAGCGCGGATAGTCGCCGAGGAAGTTCTTCCCGAACAGGTCGATGCCCTCGACCTGAGCCACCGTGTGCAGCGACGACCGGCTCTCCGAGATCTGCACGTCGATGTGCCCGAACGGCTCCAGCCGCGCACCGAACTTCGACGTCGTCCTCCGGACGCCTTTGGCCACCGCGCGAATCCGGCCGTGCTGGCGGGTGAACATGGTGACGATGCGATCCGACTCGCCCAGTTTCTGGCAGCGCAGCACGACCGCGTCATCGCGGTAGATCTTGTTGCGGAATCCGCCCCTCGCCGGCACGTCGCCCATTGTCGCCGACGCGTATGACGCTCCACCAGTAACCCGCTCCGTCCCCGTGTCCCGACTCGCCGGTAGCGACGCCAACGTCGCAAGATCCACGGTGGGGGCCCCTGGAGGCGTGACCGCTCAACCGCTGGGCGACGCGACACGGTCCGGCACCGCCGCGACCGTGCTGGGGTGATCAACATCTGTGCACCAGCGCGCGGCTCCGCCGGCCGGTGATCAAGTGCGCTAGCAGGTGCAAGACCAAGTGTTGTCGCGGTCGCCATAACGGCCTCCATGCTCAAGATCGTGCACTTGATCATGGGATCCGGTCGACGCCCGCGACCCGACGCCGGCCCTCGTCGCCGGGCCGCAACCCCGCGCAGGCGGCGACCACCGACCAGAAAAAGACTAGAACCCGAGCTTTCGCAACTGCTTCGGATCCCGCTGCCACTCCTTCGCCACGCGGACGTGCAGATCCAGGAAGACCCGCCGCTCCAGCAGATCCTCGATCTCCAGTCGCGCCCGGGTGCCTACGTCCCGCAACCGCGATCCCCGGTGGCCGATCACGATCGCCTTCTGAGACGACCGCTCGACGTAGACATCCGCGAAGATCCGCATCAGCTTGCCCTCGTCCTGCATCTCCTCGACCACGACGGCGATCGAGTGCGGCAGCTCATCGCGCACACCCTCCAGCGCCGCCTCGCGAATCAGCTCCGCGACCAGCACGTGCTCGGGCTCATCGGTGAGCATCCCGTCCGGGTAGAGCTGCGGCGATTCGGGCAGATGCCGGCACAGCACGTCGGCCAGCACGTCGAGTTGGTCGCCCTCGACCGCGCTGACCGGCACGATGTCGGCGAAGTCGGCGAGCTCGCTCACGGCGATCAGCTGGCGCGCCAGCTGCGCCTTGTCGACCAGGTCGGTCTTGGTGACCACGGCGACCACCGTCTGCCTGAGCTCGGCCAGTTCGGAGATGATGAACCGGTCGCCCTTGCCAATCTCCTCGTTGGCCGGGATGCACAGGCCGATCACATCGACCTCGCTCCACACCTGGTGCACGAGATCGTTCAGCCGCTCGCCGAGCAACGTGCGGGGCCGGTGCAGGCCCGGCGTATCAACCAGGATCAGCTGTGCGTCGGACCGATGCAGGATGGCCCGGATGACGTGCCGGGTGGTCTGCGGCTTGGTTGATGTGATGGCAATCTTCTGGCCGACGAGCGCGTTGGTCAGGGTTGATTTGCCGGCATTCGGCCGCCCAACAAAACAGGCAAAACCGGCATGGTACGCGCGCCCGACGCCCCCACCGTCCACAGTCATCTGGTCTCCGCCGCGAGGTCAGTCGTTGAACGTGCCGAGCACGACGCCGGTCGGCGACGCGAGATGGATGGGCGCGTGCGCCGACACGTCCCGCACTGCCGCCCGGCCAGGGCCGTCCAGCGTGGACGCCTCGGTCACCACGGCCGCCGCCTCGATCACATCGGCACCACCGACGACCGCGGAAGCGGTGGCGAGCTGGAGTGCGGTCAGCGACAGCGACGGCAGGTGCACGTTGGTGCCGGCATAGGTACGGCCGTCGCCGTCGCGTACCGCTGCTCCCTCCACCGCACCGGTGCGAGCCCGCGCCGCGCGCGCGAGGGTGACCAGCTTCGCATCCTCCGCGGACAGACCCCCGGCAGTGGCCGGACGGTCGCCCGCGGGCAGGGTTGCCTCAGACATCGACGTGTTGCCTCTCCTGGCGTAGGACGGCATCGTTCACCGGGGCCGGCGGCGGTGGAGTGGTCTCCTCGTCGTCACGCCAGACCAGCACGGTGTCGATGCGGTTGCGGCGACCGGTAGTGCCCTCGGCGCGCAGACGCAGACCGTCGACGGTCACCTCCGCGCCCGGGATCGGCACCCGGCCGAGCGCCTGCGCGAGCAGGCCGCCGACCGTCTCCACCTCGTCGCCATCGATGGTGATATCGAAGATCTCGCCGAGATCCTCGACCGACAGCCGGGCGGTGACCCGCACCGAGCCGTCGTCGAACTTCTGGATCGGTGGCCGCTCGTCGGCGTCGTATTCGTCGGTGATCTCGCCGACGATCTCCTCAAGGATGTCCTCGATGGTGACCAGGCCGGCGGTGCCGCCGTATTCGTCGACGATGATCGCCATGTGCACGCGGTGCTGCTGCATCTCGCGAAGCAGGTCGTCGACCGGCTTGGACTCCGGCACGAAGGTCGCCTCGCGCATCAGGTCCCGGGCCAGCGTCTCGTTCGGCCGACCGGCCTCGGCCGCCTTGATGATGTCCTTGAGATAGACGATGCCGAGCACATCGTCGACGGTCTCGCCGATCAGCGGTACGCGTGAGAAACCCGAGCGCATCGCGAGCTTCAAGCCCTGCCGGATGGTGGCATCGTCGTCCAGGAAGACCATGTCGGTTCGCGGGACCATGACCTCTCGGGCGATGGTGTCGCCGAGCGCCAGGGCGGAATGGATCATGTCGCGCTCGCCGTGCTCCACCACGCCCCGCTGCTCGGCCAGGTCGACCAGTTCGCGCAACTCGACCTGAGTGGCGAACGGGCCGTCTCGGAAACCCTTGCCCGGTGTGAACGCGTTGCCGACCAGGATCAGCAGAGACGCCAGCGGGTTCAGGACCCGGCCCAGCCAGCGAACCAGTGGCGCGGCGATCCGGCCGACGGTGTAGGCGTGCTGGCGCCCGATGGTCCGGGGCCCCACGCCGACGGCCACGAACATGATCACCGTCATCGAACCCGCGGTGATCAGGGCGGCTCGCCAGCCGGCCCCGAACTTGTCAATGGTCACCAGGGCGACCAGGGTGGTGGCGCCGAACTCGCAGAGCATCCGCAGGAGCAGCAGCAGATTGAGGTGCCGGACGATGTCGCCGGCGATCGCCTCGAGCGCACGCGCACCGCGCGCGCCCTCCCGGGCGATCTCGGCCGAGCGGGCCCGGGACACCGTGGAAAGCGACGATTCCGTCATGGCGAGCAGTCCCGCGATCACTACCAGGATCGCGGCGACGACCAGAAGCGTCGGCTCGGGTAAGTGGCTATCGGGCATGGCGGCTACCGGGCCGCCCCGGGGATCGGCGGCGCGCCCACCACCGGGCGCCCGACACTGGTCTGCCAGCCACCGAGAAGGCGGGCCTGCAGGGTGAACATCTCTCTCGCCTCATCTGGTTCGGCATGGTCGTAGCCCAGCAGGTGGAGCACGCCATGAACCGTCAACAGGTGCAACTCGTCATCGGTGCCGTGGCCACCAGCGGCAGCCTGCTTGGCGGCCACCTCCGGGCACAGCACAATGTCGCCGAGCAGTGCCGGCTCGTTGCCGGCCGTCTCGGCCGGACCGTGATCAACGCTGCTCTCGTCCATCGGGAAGGCCAGCACGTCGGTCGGCCCGTCGCCGCCCATCCAGCGGTGGTTCAGCTCGGCCATGTAGTCCACGTCGACGATCAGGATGGACAGCTCAGCGAGCGGGTTGACGCCCATCTCGTCCAGCGCGTAGCGCGCGACGGCGAGCACGTTGTCCGAGTCGATATCGGTGCCGGACTCGTTCGCGATCTCGATTGACACCATCTCAGTGTCCCAGGTCGGCTCGCCCACGGCAGCATCGGCTCGCTCCCCACCGGCCCGCGTCTCGAATGGCCCCGCCATCGCGGGCAGGGCCATTCGGGGATCGTGGCCGGCTCCGGTCATCGTCGCCGGCCGGCTCGGCCACCGGCACTGCGTGTCGGCAGCACGTGCGGCGCGTTCTGGCTCTCGTCCCACTTGGAATAGGCGTCGACGATGTCGCTGACCAGCTTGTGCCGGACCACGTCGACACTCGTCAGCAACGAGAAGTGGATGTCCTCGACGCCGTCCAGGATGTCCTGCACCAGCCGCAGGCCGCTGCGGGTCCCGCTGGGCAGGTCGACCTGCGTGACGTCACCGGTCACCACGATCCTGGAGCCGAACCCGAGCCGGGTCAGGAACATCTTCATCTGCTCGGGCGTGGTGTTCTGGGCCTCGTCCAGGATGATGAACGCGTCGTTGAGCGTGCGACCCCGCATATAAGCCAGCGGCGCCACCTCGATCGTGCCGGCCTGCATCAGGCGCGGAATCGAGTCCGGGTCGAGCATGTCGTGCAGAGCGTCGTAGAGCGGGCGCAAGTATGGGTCGATCTTGTCGTAGAGCGTGCCGGGCAGGAATCCCAGGCGCTCGCCGGCCTCGACCGCCGGCCGCGTCAGGATGATCCGGCTCACCTGCTTGGCCTGCAACGCCTGGACCGCCTTGGCCATCGCCAGGTAGGTCTTGCCGGTGCCGGCCGGACCGATGCCGAAGACGATGGTGTGGTTGTCGATCGCATCCACATAACGCTTCTGACCCACGGTCTTGGGCCGGATCGTGCGGCCGCGGCGGGACAGGATATTCAGCGTCAGAACGTCGGCCGGTCGCTCCTCGGTGCCCTGCTTGAGCATGCCGATGATGCGGCGCACGACCTCAGTGGACAGGGTCTCGCCCTTGGCGATCAGTTCCAGGAGTTCGGAGAAGACGCGCTCGGCGAGCGCGTTATCGGCCGGGGCACCGCTCAGTGTGATCTCGTTGCCGCGGACCAGGATGTCGCTCGCGAGAGACCGCTCGATGAGCTTGAGGTTTTCATCGCGGGCGCCCAGCAGACTGACCATCATCTGCGGGTTGGGCACTGTGATCTTGTTCTGAACCCGGGCACCACGCTGTCCGCTGACTGCCACGGAGGGTGCGCTCTGGGATGGACTCGTCGTCATAGGTGCGGCCGCGAGGCCTGCCTGCCTCTCCACTTGCGCCGAGGGCGTGGCCCCTGCGGTCACGTTCGACGGCGCTGAGACTCCATCGTACCGACGGCGCCGACAACGTCGCCGCTCCATATCGCTTTTGTCCGGTGATGTGTTGATAGTCCGGTAAGCCACGGCACTTCTCCCGCGTCCCCCCGCGGATCTTGCGATGTTGGCGTCGTCATAGCCACCCCAACATCGCAAGATCGGTCGGAGACGTCAGCCGAACGTCGCCTGCGTACGCGTGAGCCGATACGTCGCGTGGTTCATCTCGATCACCGCTCCGGTGTGGTCCCGGGTCAGCCGCAACCGTTCGCCTGCTTCCCGCCCGGAGACCGTACGCAGAATGTCGGTCTCGCCGTCGATCGGCGCGAACACCGACGGTGGCCGGCCGGCCGCGTCCTCGGCCACACGCATCTGCAGCGTGCCGTCCTTCCAGCCGAGGATGACCTCGGATCCCTCGATCCACCAGCGGCCCAGGATCGAGCGGTAGTCGGCCGGCACCGGATCTGCGATCACCCACGGCTTGATCTCCGCCGGATCCGCCTCCACGACCAGGTTCAGGAGCTTGTGCGGCAACTCGATGATGGCTCCCGCCGTCCCGGACGAGCCCAGCACCGCCACGCCAAGCGCGTCCGGCGCGTCGCCGCCGAGCCGGCCGTAGACGCCGGCCAGGAATCCCGGCATGGCACCGTCATGACCGACGTGCATGACCCGGTCGCCCTGGGGTTGCAGGAGCAGACCGAGTCCGAATCCGGCGGCCCACAGATTCTCGTCGGTAACCGTCAGCGGCCAGCGCATCTCCTCGACGCTGGCCTTCGATAGCACGGAACCGTCCGGATCCACGGTGGCCGGATCGGCGAGGAACGCCGCCCACTTCGCGAGATCCTGCGGCGCGCCCCAGAGCTGCGCGGCCGGGGCCACCGCCACGGTGTCCACCGGCACCTCGGCCCGGGCGCTGTCGGAATAGGGATCGACCAGGTAACCGACCGCCGCCGCTCCGGTCGGCTGCACGGTCACCGTCGCCAGCCCGAGCGGGGTCAGGATCCGGTCCTGGAGGACCGACGCCCAGGTGGAGTTCCGCTTGACGCCGACCAGGTAGCCGAGCAGCGCGACCGCGAGATTCGAGTAGTGGTAGCGGCGACCGGCCGGCAGCACCCGCTCGGTCCACTCCAGGTCGGCGAGCAGGCCGTCGAGGTCCGGTGCCCGCAGCGTGTCCCAGACGTCGCCGTGCGGCTCGCGCTGGATGCCGGAGGTGTGCGACATCAGCCGCCGGATGGTCAGGCCGCTGTGCTGGCCGGCGTCGACGTGACTGCCGATCGGGTCGTCGAGGTCCAGCAAGCCGTCGTCGCGGCACTGCATCACCAGCACGGCGGTGAACGTCTTGGTCACCGAGCCAAGCCGGAACTGGGTGTCCGCGTCCAGCGGCCGATCGGTGCCGGAACTGCCCACCTGCATCGTCCACAACGGGCGGTCGGCGCGGTGGATCGCCACCGACAGGGCCGGGATCCGGTTCTCCGCCTGGGTCGATCGGATCAGGCGCTGGTATTTCGTCGCGACGTCTTGGGTAACGGCATCCGTGGTCATCCGGCGAGCATAGGACCCAGCGGCGCGCCGCCGAGGACGTGCACGTGCACGTGCGGCACCTCCATGCCGGCGTGCGCGCCGGTGTTGGTGATGGTGCGGTAGCCGGACTCGCCGACACCTTCCGCTTCGGCCACCGCGGCCGCCGCCGCCATCACCTCGCCGGCCAGGGCCGGATCAGCGCTCGCCAGCGCCGCGAGGTTCGTGTGATGCGCTTTCGGGATCACGAGTACGTGAACCGGCGCCTTCGGTGCGACGTCGCGGAACGCCAGCACGTCGCCGGTCTCGTAGACGACGGTCGCGGGGATCTCCCGAGCGGCGATCTTGCAGAAGATGCAGTCGGTCACCGGGGCAGTTTAGGCCCTGCCGGGCAGGCGACACGCCATCATGGTTGCGGCCAAATGTTCTGGTTCGGATGATTTGCGCCTGCGCGTGGTCGGTCCTGTCTCAGCGGCGGTGGCAGAATGCCTCGGGTGCGCCCCCTCTCCGGCACCCCCGCCACCGCAGTCACGATGCTGACCGTCGCCGCGTTGACGCTAGCCGTCGCCGCCTGCTCCGGTCCGGCCCGGACCGGACCCGGTGATCCCAGCCCGGCGGCCGGGCCGGCCAGCGCCCACCTGCCGGCCGAGAGTCTGGTGCCGAGTCGGTCCGGATCGCCGAGCGCGAGCCCGAGCAGCCGGCCGTCCACCAAGCCCGGCTCGTCCGGCTCGTGCGCGATCCTTCCGGCCGACAACGTCTGGCACGCCGATGTCTCGCGGCTGCCGGTGCACAGCAAGTCGTCGGCGTATGTCGCCAGCATCGGAAAGTCCGCCAACGTGCACGCCGATTTCGGATCCGGCACCTGGGACGGCGCACCGATCGGCATCCCGATCACCACCGTCGGAGCTGGTCAAGCGAAGGTCAGCGTCACGTTCACCTACAAGTCGGAGAGCGACCGCGGCGGCTATCCGATCCCGGCCAACGCCGCCATCGAAGGCGGCCGGAGCAGTGACGGCGACCGCCACATCATCGTCATCGACACCGCAGCCTGCCGGGATTACGAGCTGTACGCGGCCTACCCGAAGGGCTCCGGCTGGACCGCCGGCTCGGGTGCGATCTACGACCTCAACGGCAATGGGCTGCGGCCGGCGGGCTGGACCTCGGCGGATGCGGCCGGGCTGCCGATCCTGCCGGGCCTGGTCACCTACAAGGAGGTCGCGTCGGGTCACATCGACCACGCGATTCGCGTCACGGTGCCACGCAGCCAGGCGAAGTATCTGTGGCCGGCCCGGCACTTCGCGTCCGACTCGAACGACACGTCGCTGCCGCCCATGGGGCTGCGGCTGAGGCTGAAGGCCAGCTTCGATGTGTCGCACCTGCCATCTCAGGCTCGGGTGATCGCGACTGCCATGAAGAAGTACGGCGTGATCGTCGCCGACAACGGTTCGCCCTGGTACATCTCGGGAGCGCCGGATGCACACTGGAACAACGATCAGCTGCATGCGCTCGACAAGATCGTGGGCACGGACTTCGAGGCGATCGACGAATCCGGGCTGCAGCGATCCACGAGTTCTGGACAGGTGAAATGAGGACCACCGTCGTCGCTCTGATTGCCGGAACCGCACTCCTGCTCGGCGGCTGCGGCGGCAACGGATCCGACACGACCGCGACGGTGGAGCAAGGCACCACGGCGTTGTCCGCGATCAAGCTGCCGGCCGGTTGGACTCCGGGAGTCCAATCGAACGGCATGCAAGGCGGCCATCCGACCTGGGACTGGTCCTACACCACAACGGAACCCAAGGCGCAGGCGGTGACCGACTACGAAAGAGCGCTCAAGGACGCGGGCTGGACCACCATCTCGGGCGGCGGCTTCACCAAGGACTCGTTCCTGCTGGTCCCGAGCGCGAACGACGCCGCGTGCGCG
The DNA here is from genome assembly GCA_963836775.1 of uncultured Actinomycetota bacterium. Lineage (GTDB taxonomy): Bacteria > Actinomycetota > Actinomycetes > Mycobacteriales > Micromonosporaceae > DASQPR01. The sequence goes on from CAWIKR010000002.1 coordinate 682,972, forward strand.
GACGGCAGCAACACCTGCTCCTCGGTGACGCTGCACATGGTCACCAAGTAGGCGCGGTCACCACCGGCCCAGGCGCACCGACAGCACGCAGAGACCCGCTGGGCCGGCGGTCGACGTACGCAGAACCGACTCACCCAGGCGCACCGGCACCGCGCCGGCCGCGGTGAGGGTCGCCAGCTCGTCGTCGGAGATCCCGCCCTCCGGGCCGACCACGAGCGTGATGTCACCGGAGTCCGGAAGCGGCACCGCGGTCAGCCCGGCGGTCGCCTCCTCGTGCAGGACGAACGTCGCCGCGGCCGCACGCCGGGCCAGCTCGACCGTCGACACCGCGCCCGGCGCCACCACCGGCAGCCACGGGCGGCGGGCCTGCTTGCCGGCCTCCCGGGCGGTCGCCACCCACTTGTCCCGAGCCTTGGTGCCGCGCTCGCCCTTCCAGATCGCCACCGAGCGGCTCGCCGCCCACGGCACGATCTCGTCGACACCGACCTCGGTCATCGCCTGGACTGCCAGTTCGCCCCGGTCGCCCTTGGCGATGCCCTGGGCCACGGTCAGGCGTACGGCCGGAGGTTCCGCGTACCACCGCTGCTCGATGGCGAGATCGAGCGTGCTCGTGCCGACGGTCCGGACCACCGCGCGCGCCGTGCTGCCGGCTCCGTCGCCGATGAGCAGGCGCTCGCCGACCCGGATCCGCTGCACCGCGGCCGCGTGATGGCCCTCCGGCCCGTCCAGCGTCAGGCCGGATCCGGCCGGCAGCTCCGGGACCAGGAACAGCGGCAGGCTCACGCGTGCCCGTTGAAGGCGTCGCGCACCCGGGAGAAGAAGCCGCCCTGCTTGGACAGCTCGGCGATCTCCTCGCCCCGGGACTGAGCGAAGTCCCGCATCAGGCGCTCCTGATCGGCATCCAACTTGGTGGGGGTACGCACATCGAGGTGCACGAAGAGGTCGCCGCGACCGGTGCCGCGCAGGTGCGGGACGCCGCGGGCGCGCAGCCGCACCGTCGATCCCGGCTGGGTGCCCGGAGTTGACGTCGACGACTTCCTCGCTGTCCAGCGTCTTGATGGTCAGCCGGGTGCCGAGCGCGGCTGCGGCCATCGGCACTGTGACCCGGCAGTGCAGGTCATCGCCCTTGCGGGAGAACACGTCGTGCTGGCGCTCGTGGATCTCGACGTAGAGGTCACCGGCCGGTCCGCCACCCGGGCCGACCTCGCCCTGACCGGCGAGCCGGATCCGCATCTGGTCCTCGACGCCGGCCGGGATCTTCACCGTGATCGTCCGGCGGGTCCGGACCCGGCCGTCGCCGCCGCAGGTGCCGCACGGCGTGCGGATCACTGTGCCGAAGCCGCCGCAGGCCGAGCACGGCCGCGCGGTCATCACCTGGCCCAGGAACGTGCGCTGAACACTCTGCACCTCGCCCCTGCCGTTGCAGATATCGCAGGTGATCGGGTGGGTGCCGGCCGCGGTCCCGGCGCCCTGACAGGTGTCGCAGAGCACCGCGGTGTCCACGGTGATCGGGGCTTCGACGCCGAACGCGGTCTCGTTCAGGTCCAGCGGCAGCGGGATGATCGCGTCGGCGCCGGCCCGGGTCCGCGAGCGCGGGCCACGCGTGGCGCCGCCGCCGAAGAACGCGTCCATGATGTCCTGGAAGCCGACGAATGAGCCACCGGCTCCGGCCGCGCCACCGTTGGAATACGGATCGCCGCCGAGGTCCACGATCTGCCGCTTCTGATCGTCGGAGAGCACCTCATAGGCGGTGCTGATCTCCTTGAACCTCTCGTGCGCCGCCGGGTCGCTGTTCACGTCCGGGTGATATTGGCGGGCGAGCTTGCGGTAGGCCTTCTTGATTTCGTCGGTCGAAGCATCGCGAGCGACGCCCAGCGTTGCGTAGTAGTCCTTCGCCACGTTCGTTCGTGTCCGTTCCCGTTAGTTCTGTTCGAGCAGGTCGCCGACGTATCGAGCCACCGCGCTGACCGCGGCGATGGTCGCGGGGTAATCCATCCGGGTCGGGCCGAGCACGCCCATCCCGCCGACAATAGTTGCGCCTGGTCCATAGCCGATGGAGACCACGGACGTGGCGCGCAGGTGTTCGATCTCGTTCTCGTCGCCGATCCGGACCCGGATCGGCTCCGACTCGGCGGTCCCGATCAGCCGGAGCAGCACCACTTCCTCCTCCAGCGCTTCCAGCACCGGCCGAATCGAGCCGTGGAAGTCCAGCACGCCGGCCCGGGTCAGGTTGGCGGTGCCGGCCAGCGCCAGGCGCTCGTCGGACCGCTCGATCAGCGTCTCCAGCAGCACCGCCGCCACCGCCGCCATGCTCCGGCGCAGCTCCGGCTCGATGTCCTCGACGATGCCCGCGACCAGCGGCGGCGTGTCCGACAGGCGCTTGCCGTCGAGCTTCTCGTTGATGATCGAGCGAAGCTTGCCGACCTCGGCCTCGGTGACGTTCTCCGGCAGCTCGATGATCCGCTGCTCGACCCGGCCGGTGTCGGTGATCATGACCAGCATCATCCGGCTCGAAGTGATCCCGACCAGCTCCAGGTGCCGCACCGCGGACCTGCTCAGGCTGGGGTATTGCACCACTGCCACCTGGCCGGTGATCTGGGCCAGCAGTCGCACCGTGCGGTGCACCACGTCATCCAGGTCGACGACACCGATCATGAAGCGTTCGATGGCGCGGCGCTCGGCCGGCGACAGCGGCTTGAGCCGGGACAACTTGTCCACGAACAGGCGATAGCCGCGGTCGGTCGGCACCCGCCCGGCGCTCGTGTGCGGCTGGCGCAGGTAGCCCTCTTCCTCCAGCACCGCCATGTCGTTGCGGACCGTGGCCGCCGACACCCGCAGTTGATGGCGCTCCACGAGAGCCCGGCTGCCAACCGGCTCCTGGGTGGCGACATAGTCCTCGACGATCGCGCGGAGCACGTCGAGCTTGCGTTCGTCGAGGGACATCCGCACTCCTTACGGTCTTCGTCGTCGGTCGTCGGCATCGTCGGCGACCGCCGTCCGCCATGATCGGCGGGCAGGTCCGGGGGGACCACGCGGCTCCGGATGGCCGACCGAGCGGGGGAACGCGTCGGCGGCGCAGGCGGAACCGGGACGGTAGCCGGTGAATTAGCAGTCCAGAGTAGCGAGTGCCAGTCTACGTCCGCCAGAACCACATCGCGATGATCAAAATCACGGCATTAGCGGCGGTTCATGCCCGTTTCGGTAGATGTTCGTCTGTCCTGAACAAGTCACATTTCACTCTGGCGCACATAGATCATTAGCTCTACCGTGACGCACATGACCGAACCCGGCTACCAGGGCGCCGAAAACCCCCAGTCAAGCGCCCCTCAGGCACCAGGTGGTGTGCCTGGACAGTACGTACCGCCGGCGGGTGCTCCCGTCCCGCCCGGTCCGGTGGCTCCACCCCCCGGTTACCCCACCGCCGATGACAAGCAGTGGGCCCTGATCGCGCACTTCGGCGGCGCAGCTGGCGCGCTCTTCTGCGGCATCCTCGCGTTCGTGATGCCCCTGGTGGCATACATCGTGAAGAAGGACTCGCCAGTGGCCCGTCAGCACGCAGCTGCCGCCCTGAACTTCCAGGTCCTGATCAGCGGCGCCGGCCTGGTCTGCATCATCATCACCGCCGCTGCCGGCTATTCATTCTCGATGACCGGCGCCGCGCTGGCCTTGCTGTTCCTCCTGATCCGCCTCGCGATCATGGCGGTCGGGATCATCTTCGGTGTGATCGGCGGCATGCGCGCCAACGAGGGCCAGCTGTACAAGTACCCCATCAACCTGAACATCTTCAAGTAATCGACGAGCGACGCACGCGCCCGCGCCCGCCCTCGGCGGTGCCGGGCGCGCTGTCGTTTCCGACATAGTCCCGTGCGGGCGCCGGGTCGGCGCACGGCCGCCCGGCCGCGGGGCCGTCGACGGGTCGGCTCTAAGCGGTCGGCGGGTCGGCGCTGGGCGTCCCGATGCGGGTGCCGGGTCGGTTCGCCGCCACACCGCGCTAGGGCAGGATGTCGCGCACCACGGCGTCGGCGAGCAGACGGCCATCCAAGGTCAACGCCGCCGACCCGGCCAGGAATGCCCGCTCATCCAGCAGACCGCGCTTCAGCGCCCGGGCCGCGCCGGCCTTCTCCGCTGGGCTCCACCCAGGCATCGGCACGCCGTCGGCCAGGCGCAGCCGCAACATCACGTCCTCGACGTGTCGATCATCGTCGGAGAGGAGCTCCCGGCCGGCGCCCGGAGACTCCCCCGCGGCCAGCCGGTTCGCGTACGCGGTCGGGTGCTTGACGTTCCACCACCGCACCCCACCGACGTGGCTGTGCGCGCCCGGCCCGAAGCCCCACCAATCGCCGCCGGTCCAGTAGAGGAGGTTGTGCCGGCATCGAGCGGCTTCGGTGCGGGCCCAGTTGGACACCTCGTACCAGCCGAATCCGGCGGCGGTCAGCCGGGCCTCGGCGGCCAGGTATCGGTCCGCCGCCACGTCGTCATCCGGATACGGCAGCTCGCCCCGGCGCATCCGAGCCGCCATCCGGGTGCCGTCCTCGACGATCAGCGCATAGGCGCTCACATGATCGACACCGGCGGCCACGGCGGCCTCCAGCGAGGCCGCGAAATCCTCCGCGGTCTCCCCCGGCGTGCCATAGATCAGATCCAAGTTGACGTGCTCAAACCCGGCTTCGCGTGCCTCCCGGGCCGCCCGAGCGGCACGTCCCGCTGTGTGCTGGCGATCAAGCACGGCGAGTACGCGTGCTGACGCCGACTGCATGCCGAGCGAGATCCGGGTGAACCCGCCGGCCTTGAGCTCGCCCAGATAGGCCGGGTCCACCGACTCCGGGTTGGCTTCGGTGGTGATCTCGGCGCCGGCGGCCAGACCCCAGGCCGAGTCGATCGCGTCCAGGATCCGGTTCAGGTCGGCGGCCGGCAGCAGGGTCGGCGTACCGCCGCCGAAGAACACTGTCTCGACCTGCGGCGGTGGATTGTCGCGAAGCACCCGGCCGGCCAGCCCGATCTCGGCGACCAGCGCGTCCACGTAGCCGTCCCGGCTGGCCCCCTCGCCGGGCGCGTAGGTGTTGAAGTCGCAATATCCGCACCGCGACGCACAGAACGGGACGTGCACGTAGACGCCGAAGTCGTGCTGTCCGACCTGGGCCCGGGCCGGCTCCGGCACCTCGCCGGTGACCGGCACCGGCTCGCCGTCGGGCAGTTGACTTGCCATGGCGTCTAGTCTGCCCGCATGGCCGAACCCACACCCGATCAGGTTGTCCGCGCCACGGTCAGCGCCGGTGTCGCGACCATCACGCTGGACAGCCCGAGCAATCGCAACGCGCTGTCCTCGGCGCTGATCGCCCAGCTCCTGCAGGCGCTCGCGGCGGCTCGGGAGGACGATTCCGTACGCGCGATCGTGCTGAGCCACACCGGCCCGGTGTTCTGCTCCGGAGCCGACCTGAAGGAGACGGCCGCCGCGGCCGCTACCGGCCAGATCCCGGTCGGACGGCTGGGTGCGGTGCTGGAGGCGATCTGGGACTCGCCGAAGCCGGTGCTGGCCCGGGTCGCCGGCCCGGCCCGAGCCGGTGGACTCGGCTTGATCGCCGCCGCCGACCTGGCGGTCTGCACCACCGAGGCGACGTTCGCATTCAGCGAGGTGCGGATCGGCGTGATCCCCGCGGTCATCTCGGCGACAGTGCTACGCCGGCTCGCACCCCGGGCCGCCGCCGAGCTCTACCTGACCGGCGACGTGTTCGACGGCGTACGCGCGGCCGAAATCGGTCTGGTGACCCGCGCGGTGCCGGCCGACCGGCTGGACGAAACGGTCGCCGCCTTGGCATCGTCACTCGTGCTCGGCGCTCCGAAGGCTCTGGCCGGCGCGAAGGACCTGCTGCGCCGTCCGGTCGGCGTGACGCTCGGTGGGGAGCTGGAGCAGCTGACCGCTCTGTCCGTCGAGTTCTTCGGCTCGGCCGAGGGTCGCGAGGGCATTGCCGCATTCCGGGAAAAGCGCCCGGCCGCTTGGGTGCCCCAGTCATAGAGTCTGGTTACGGCGAGCGCCACTCGGTTACGCTTTCGGCCACCAGAGTGCTTGCTGACTGCGGAGAGTGATCATTGCGCGGCCGGTCCATCGTCATCGTGATATCGGTGGTCGCCCTGCTCGCGCTGCTCGGAATCGTCATCGGACGACAGCTTTCCGGCTCCGGCATCAAACTCCCCGGCATCAAATCCGAGGAGTGCACCGCCACTGCTGACGGTGTGGCGACGCTGGACCTGGACCAGATGGCCAACGCCGCCACCATTGCCGCGGTCGGCATCCGGCGCAACGTGCCGCCCCGGGCCATCACGGTGGCGCTGGCCACCGCGCTCCAGGAGTCGAAGCTGCACAACCTGTCCGGTGGCGACCGGGACTCGGTCGGCCTGTTCCAGCAGCGACCGTCCCAGGGCTGGGGCACGGCGACCCAGATCTCCGATCCGCGATATTCCGCCCGCCGGTTCTACTCGGCTCTGCTGAAGGTCGACGGCTGGCAGTCGATGAGCATCACCAACGCCGCGCAGGCGGTGCAGCGCAGCGCGCTTCCGGATGCGTACCAGCAATGGGCCGGCCAATCCGCGGTGATTGCCCGAGCTCTGCTCGGCGATGTCTCGCACGCCGTGGCGTGCGAGGTCGGCGACTCGCCGCAGACCCGCGGCACCAAGGCGGTGACCGCGTTGCAGAGCCTGCTCCGTGGCGATTGGGGCAGCGTGCTCCGGGTGGCGTCGATCAGCGACCCGAACGCGGTGGCACTGGTCGCGAGCGATGATCGGGCCGGCTGGCAATACGCCCACTGGCTGGTCGCGCACGCTCAGGACACCGGGGTGATGCGGGTCCGATTCGGCACACAGCAATGGACCGCCAAGTCCGGCACCTGGGGCCGAGCCGGCGATCCCGAGTCGCCGGCACCGGGTGAGACGGTCATCGCCGAGGTCTACGGCATCACCTGATCTGACAATCGTGGAGCCGTCGGCGCGGCGCTGCCGCACCGCCTGCTGCTCGCGCTGCTGGCTGTCAGCCGCTACTTCTTGGCGGTCTTGCCACCCTCGATGGGACCATCCGAGGTGGACAGTGCGGCGATGAACGCCTCCTGCGGCACCTCGACCCGGCCCACCATCTTCATCCGCTTCTTGCCTTCCTTCTGCTTCTCGAGCAGCTTGCGCTTACGGGTGATGTCACCGCCATAGCACTTGGCAAGCACGTCCTTGCGGATGGCGCGGATGGTCTCGCGCGCGATGATGCGACTGCCGATCGCGGCCTGGATCGGCACCTCGAACTGCTGCCGCGGGATCAGCTTCTGCAGCTTCGAGGCGATCGAAACCCCATAGTTGTACGCCTTGTCCTTGTGCACGATGGCGGAGAACGCGTCCACCGGCTCACCGTGCAGCAGGATGTCCACCTTGACCAGGTCGGAGAGCTGCTCGCCGCTGGGCTCGTAGTCCAGTGACGCGTACCCCTTGGTGCGGCTCTTGAGCTGGTCGAAGAAGTCGAAGATGATCTCTGCGAGCGGAAGTGTGTAGCGCAGTTCGACGCGGTCGGCGGACAGGTAATCCATGCCCAGCAACGTGCCGCGGCGGCCCTGACACAACTCCATCACCGCGCCGACGTAGTCGTTCGGTGTGAGCACGGTTGCGCGTACGACCGGCTCGTAGACCTCGGCAACCTTGCCGGTCGGGTATTCGCTCGGGTTGGTCACCGTGATCTCGCTCGCGTCGTCCATCTGCACGCGGTAGACGACGTTGGGCGCAGTGGAGATCAGATCGAGGTTGAACTCGCGTTCCAGTCGCTCCCCGATGATCTCCAGGTGCAGCAGGCCGAGGAAGCCACAGCGGAAGCCGAAGCCCAGCGCCGCCGACGTTTCCGGCTCGTAGTTGAGCGCGGCATCGTTCAGTTTGAGCTTGTCCAGCGCGTCGCGGAGGTTCGGATAGTCGGAGCCGTCGATCGGATACAGCCCCGAGTAGACCATCGGCTTCGGGTCCTTGTAGCCACCGAGCGCGGTCGCGGCCGGTCGCTGATTGATCGTGACGGTGTCACCGACGCGGGATTGGCGGACGTCCTTCACGCCGGTCATCAGGTAACCCACCTCGCCGACGCCGAGGCCGGTGCCCTTGATCGGCTCCGGTGAGATGACACCGATCTCGAGCAATTCGTGGACGGCGCCGGTGGACATCATCTTGATCCGGTCGCGCGCCGCGATCTTGCCGTCGATCACCCGGACATAGGTGACCACGCCGCGGTACACGTCGTACACGGAGTCGAAGATCATCGCGCGGGCCGGTGCGTCGGCATCGCCAACCGGAGCCGGCAACTGCCGAACGATCTCGTCCAGCAGGTGGTCCACGCCGACACCGGTCTTGCCGGAGACCCGGAGGCAGTCATCCGGGTCGCAGCCGATCAGGTGAGCCAGTTCTTCGGCGTACTTCTCCGGCTGGGCCGCCGGCAGATCGATCTTGTTGAGCACCGGGATGATCGCGAGGTCGTTCTCCATGGCCAGGTAGAGATTGGCCAGAGTCTGCGCTTCGATGCCCTGGGCCGCGTCCACCAGCAGCACGGCGCCTTCGCAGGCAGCCAGGCTTCGGCTCACCTCGTAGGTGAAGTCGACGTGGCCCGGGGTGTCGATCATGTTCAGAACCGCCGGATGCCCCGTCATCTCGCCGTTGCGTACGGTCCATGGCAGCCGGACCGCCTGGCTCTTGATGGTGATGCCGCGCTCGCGCTCGATGTCCATCCGGTCCAGGTATTGCGCACGCATCAGGCGCGGGTCGACCACGTTGGTGATCTGGAGCATCCGGTCCGCAAGGGTGGACTTGCCATGATCGATGTGCGCGATGATGCAGAAGTTGCGAATGAGCGCAGGATCAGTGGCGCCCGGGCTTGTGCGGGGCGTGGTCTCGGGAGTGGCGGACACGTAGCGTCTCTATCCGTTCTGCATCAGGCGGGGCTTCGGGTGCTCGTGCTGGTGCTCTAATGGTCCCATGCCCCGGGCCGGTGACGGCGGGCACATCGGCGCTCTCGCCTACTGCCGGTTTTGGCTGCCCGTCGGGCTACCTGGTAGTCTGTCTCTTCGGCGCCGACGACGCCTCAAGCTGTCGTGCTCGCCAAACTGTAATCCGTACCGAACCTACTAGGACGAGGCTGTCGCGTGGCGAACATCAAGTCCCAGATCAAGCGCAACAAGCAGAACGAGAAGGCCCGCCTGCGCAACAAGGCGGTCAAGTCGTCGCTGAAGACCGCGATCCGCAAGTACCACACCGCGGTCGAGGCTGGCGACGCCGAGACTGCGGGTGTGCTTCTGCGTGACGCGTCGCGCAAGCTGGACAAGGCCGTTAGCAAGGGCGTTATTCACGCCAATCAGGCTGCGAACCGCAAGTCGGCGATCGCTAAGAAGCACGCCGCGCTGAGCGCTTGATTTAACGCATCCAAAAGGCGGTTGAGCCATCCGGCTCGACCGCCTTTTCGCGTGCCCGCGTCTCCCCCCGCCGCCGTTCGGCTCGCGCCGACCTCGCGCGGCTTCCACGTGCCGGCACGCCCCGCCGCCTCTCCGCGTGCCCCCGATCCCTTACCGCACGCCCGCATTGGCGGCCGGTCCCGTGAACCTCGACCGCGACTTCGCGTGCCCGCACGCCCGACTGCCTCACCGCGTGCCCGCGTTCCCTTACCGAACGCCCGCGTTGGCGGCGGGTCCCGTGAACCCACCCAGCCGGCGACTCGTTCCACTCCCGGATCTTGCGATGTTGGCGTGGCTATGGGCGGGCTCAACGTCGCAAGATCCAGGAGTGGAGGTGGCTAGAAGGCGGCGCCGCAGGTCGGGCGGACTCAGCGGCGTCGCTGGCTACTTCGGCCGCCTTGCGAGATCCGACAGCCCGAGGGCGGCGGCGATCGCCGGGATGTCACCACGTTGATCAACACGACTATGGGGTTATCGCTGCTATGGATGCCGCCGTAGCAGCCATAACCCGGTAATCGCGGGCGCCCGTTGATCAAGTGCGCCGCGAGGTGCAACATCCAGTGCTGTGGAGGTCGCTATCACGGCCCCAGTGCTCAAGATCGTGCACTTGATCATCGAGACTGGGGTGACGAACTGGGCGATTGGGAAACCCGGAGCCGATGGGCGATCACGTCTACCGCGGCCCGAGACCCGTTGATCAGCGCTCGGGTGGCTCCACCGCGCGAAGCGACGCCATCGTGCTGAACCGCTGCGGGCCGGTGTGGCGCCGGCGCAGCTGACGGGGCGGCACGGCGGCCTCCGGCGCGTCCGCGCGCGGTGCCTTAGCCGTGCCCCGCGCCGCCGGGACCGACTTCGGCACCCGGGCCACGCCACGGGCCTGGTTGGCCCGGCGGAACGCCTTGCTGCGGCCAAAGACGCTGGCGACCAAGTCATTGATCTTGACCAGGCCGGCCACCACCGCGGGCAGCACCAGGACCGACCACCAGTTCACCAACTCGGCCAGCGACAGCAGCACCGCCAGCGCCACCATGCCTTCGAAAAGGAAGAAGCAGGCGACCCCACCGAGCTGCAGATAGTCCAGGCGAAGGAGGCGAGCGTAGACGGGGCGAGCCCGATCCGGGCCGCGGTGTCGCCGGCCCCGGCTCACCGGTCGTCGCCTTGTTGCCGGGCCGCACTCATGGCGAACACCGCGCGCTCCAGGGCGTAGCCCCGATCGTCGGAACCACCCTTGACGTCGGCGTTGCACTGGGCGGTCGCCTGCATCGCCACTGCCAGCCCGGCCGCCGTCCAGCCGCGGGCCTGCCGTTGTGCCCGCTCGATCTTCCAGGCCGGCATGCCCAGAGAGGACGCCAGCTGGTACGCATTACCGCGCCCGGCCGAGGCGACCCGCGCCACGGTCCGCACGCCATCGGCGAGAGCGTCGGCGATCGGCACCGGGTCGACGCCGACATGCAGTGCCCACCGCAATGCTTCGAGCGCCGCCGGAACGTCGCCGACCATCGCCGCGTCCGCGACCGCGAAGCCACTCGCCTCAGCACGGCCCCGGTAATAGCGCGCCACCGTCTCCGGCGTCACCTGGCCGTCGGTGTCGGCGACCAGTTGCGACACCGCCGCGGCCAAGTCCCGCAGCTCAGTGCCGACGGCGGCGATGAGAGCCTCGGCCGCGACATCGTTGCCCCGGCCACCGGCGCGCCGGAACTCGGCGGTGACGAAATCCACCCGGTCTCGATGCCGGCTCAGCTTCGCCGCCGGAACCACAGTGGCACCGGCCGACTTCAGGCCGTCGGCCAGCGCCTTGCCCTTCGCGCCGCCCGCGTGCGTGACCACGAGAGTGACGTCCGGATCCGGCGCCTTGGCATAGTCGAGCACCGCGGCGATGAGATCCTTCTTGGAGTCCTGGCCGCTGTTCACCACGATCACCCGGCGCCCACCGAACAGCGACGGGCTCAGCGACTCGGCAAGGTCTCCTGGGGTCGCGGCTCCGCCCTCGAACTCCCGGGTCTCGACCTCCGGATCGCCACTCCGGGCGGCGATGATTATCGCCTCGACCGCACGCACGACGAGAAGTTCTTCGTCACCACTGATTAGGGTCAGTGCAGCGGATGCCGAGGTCACAACGACAATCCTCGCATGCCGGACGGCTCACGCGGAATCCCCGCGTTCGGCCGCGCGTGGCTACCGAACGCCGGTCGGATGTCCCCGGTAGGTCACTGTGATGCGCCCATCAATCGCGGCCACCGCGATATCGCCGCTCCTGATCGGTCCGCAGGACCCGGGCACCCGCGCCGGCGAGCCGCTGCAGCGTTGGCAGTGACGGCAGTCCATACGAATTCCCAGCCCCGACCGACACCAGCACGACTCTCGGCCGGACTGCATCGAGGAACTGCGGGGACGAGTACGCGCTGCCGTGGTGCGGCTGTTTCAGGACATCGGCGCGTACCGCGTCCGGACCATCGGTCGCCAGAACCTCGGTCTGCTCCTCGATTTCCGCGTCACCCGTGAGGAGCACGCGGATTCCGGCCTCGTCGGCACGCAGGATGAGCGAGTTGTTGTTCGGATCCGAACGCGTGCCGGTCACTCGGGTGATCGGACCCAGCACGGTCAATGTCAACGCGTTGACGGTGTAGACGGCACCGAGCGCCGGCACGGATATCGGGATCCGGTCGGCCTCCCGGAGCACCGCCGCGTAGCCCTCCGGCGGCTCGTCGAATGGCGAGACCAAGATCTGACCAACATGGCGTCCGTGCAGCACACCGACCAGACCGCCGACGTGGTCGGCGTGGAAATGAGTCAGCACCAGCAACGGAACCGCCGTGATACCGAGCCGGCGCAGGCACGCGTCGATCGGTGGCGGTTCGATGCCGGTGTCTACCACCACACCGGCGCCGCCACCGGTCGGCAGCACCAGGCCGTCGCCCTGACCCACATCGCACGCCACCACGATCGGATTCGCCGGCGGCCAGCCACCTGCGACGACGGTGACCGACGCCACCCCGACCAGCGCGGCAGCCGCGCCGACGGCGGCGACCACCCGAGCGGCCCGGCGCCGGAGCGCGACCGCGCCGACCAGCAACACGACAACCGCCGAGAGCGCGCCCCACCAGCCGGCGGCCCACGGCACCTGGGCGTAGGGCGCCGCCGCCCCGTGTGTCGCCACCTCGATCAGCCAGCGAGCCGGCCAACTCGCCAGCCAGGCGACGAACGCGGCCGCACCTGGCCAGACCGCGGACAGCACCGCCGCGCTGACGCCGAGCACGGTGGCCACCGGCACCGCCGGCTCGGCCAGCAGGTTCGCTGGGACGGCAACGAGACTCACCGTCCCGGCCAGCCCGGCAATCAGCGGGGTGCAGGCGACCTGAGCGGCACCGGCCACGGCCACCGAGTCGGCAAGGGGACCTGGCCACCGCCGCGCCCGCAACGCCTCGCGCCACCGTGGGGCGATCAGCAACAAGCCGGCAGTAGCGCAGACGGACAAGCCGAAGCCGATGTCGGCGGCGAGCGCCGGGTCGTAGACGAGCACGCCGCAGACTCCGGCGGCCAGGGCCGGAACCGCCGACCGGCCGCGCCCGGTAGCGAGCGCGATCAGGCCCAGCGCGCCGGTCGCGGCCGCTCGGAGCACGCTCGGTGACGGCCGGACCAGGATCACGAACCCGGTCAGCGCCAGCGCGCACACCACCGCAGTCGCCCGCGGACCGGCCCGGCACCACTGCGCGACCAGCACCACGATGCCCAGCACCATCGCGACGTTGGCACCACTGACCGCGAGCAAGTGCGTCATCCCGGTCGCCCGAAACGATTCGGCGAGCGTCGGATCCAAGCGCGTGGTGTCGCCGTCGACCAGACCAGGCAGCAGGCCACGGACCGGATCCGGAAGGCCGGCGCAAGCACGCTGCAGTCCGGCGCGCAGGGTTCCGGCGGCGCGCTGGGTCCACGGCGGGCGGCCGAGCAACGTCGGGGCTGCGCTTGTCGACAGCAGAGCCGCCGACAGGTCACCGGGCTGCGGCGGTGCCAGGTGACCCGAGACGCGTAAGCGTTGCCCGGGAAGGAGGTTGCCCCACGCGGGGTGGCTGGCGAGAACGAACAGGCGCACCGACACCGACGCGTGCGCCGTGCGGCTGTCGACGTCGGACGCGGACGCGTCGACGGCGAACGTGGCCGGTCCCACGCCGCCGCCGACCCGATGGGGGTCACCGGCGACGGTCAGCGTCATGGTGACCGCGGCGCGATCCCGGGCCAGCCCGGCAATCGGCTCGGCATCGCGCAGGTAGGTGCGGCCGGCCGTCGCGGCGCCGCCGCAGACGATGCCGGCGAGCACACCGACGACCACCCAACGGGCGTCGCCGCGGCCGAGCCGTGAAGCCCCGACAGCAACCATCGCGAGCACCAGGGCAACCGCCGCGATCACCGCGCCGGACGGCCAGCTCAGGCGAGCCACCACCAGGCACGCCACCCAGCAGCCGGCCGCGGTCCCGGCCAATCGCAGGTCTGGCTTCACACCGTCACCAGTTCCTTGATCTCGGCGAACTTGGCATCCCCGATGCCGGAGACGCTTCGCAGCTCATCGACGCTGTGGAAGCTGCCGTGGGCGGTGCGGTAGTCGATGATGTGCTGCGCGAGTGACGGGCCGATGCCGGGCAGCGTGTCCAGGTCGGCAATGGTGGCGCTGTTGAGATCGATCGGGCCGGCGCCGACCCCGCCGGGTCCGGCGCTCGACGAGCCGCCGGCCGGGCCGGACTTCCCGATCACGATCAGCTGACCGTCGGCGACCTTCTGGGCCAGGTTGACCAGGGACAGATCGGTGCCCGGCAGCGCGCCACCGGCCGCCGCGATGGCGTCGGCGACTCGCGCTCCGGGCGCAAGGCGCACCAGGCCCGGATGGCGTACGCGACCCTGCACTGCCACCACCAGCACCGGTGCCGGTCCGGCGGAGGTCGGGGCAGTGGCGCTCGACGGCACCGTGGCGGACGGTGCCAGCGGCTCCGGTGCCGGTCGCGACCGCCAGGCGAGATAGCCGGCGACCAGAGCCACCACCACGGCCACCGCGAGCAGCGGCTTGACGGCCCGGCGACCTGGGCTGAACGCCGCGAGCGAGTTCGCCAGCCGCGCGGGCGGCGGCTCGGCGTCCGGTGTCGACCACGCGCTCCGGACTCGGTCTCTCATGGCCGCCGGCGGCCACGGCTGGTCGAGCGGCAAGTCCGGTGAAAGCTGCGACACCGGTGAAAGCGGCGAGAGCTGCGACCCCGGCGAGAGCGGCGACGGCGGCGAGAGCGGCCGGTCGCCGGGCCGGCGCCCGCGCGGCGTCGGTGGCGACCAGTCCGCGCCGGGCGCCGACTCCGACGTGAGAGGCGATGCCAGCGATGCCGACACCAGCGACGACGGGGTCGGCAACGATGGCCGGGGCGGCGACAATGCCGGCAACGAAGGTTCCGACGGAGGGTCGGCTGGAGGCCGGCGGTCACCCGGCGTCAGCAGCGCCGAGAACCGGTCCTGGGCTTGGGGATCGGGCGGGTCGTCACGGAATCGCACGTCCGCACGCTAGGCACCGGCCGAACGCCGGGGCCACCGCGATCGATGCGATCTGTGGACAGCGAGGGTGGTTGTGGACAGCCGGATTCAGAGTTTGTGCACCACAACTGAGACGAGGCCGGGTCCAACATGCGCGGCGACCGCGGCACCGATCTCGGTCACATAGGACTCCTTCACCGAGTCACCGAGACGATCCAGCACGGTGGCCAGGATCTGATTCGCTCGATCAGCCGCCGAGAGGTGGTGCACGGCGATCTCCACTGGCGCATCCCCGGCCGCCTCGATCGCCAGATCAACCATCCGGGCCAGCGCCCGGCTGGCGGTGCGGACCTTGTCCTTGACCACGATCCCACCGTCGACGACGTGCAGAATCGGCTTCACCGAGAGCGCGGTGCCGAGCAGTGCCGATGCCGCGCCGATCCGGCCACCCCGGCGCAGATATTCCAGGCTGTCCACGTAGAACAACACCGTGGTGCGATCGATGCAGCTGGTGGCGGCTTCGCGTACCGCTGAGAGATCGTGACCGGCGGACGCGGCGTTGGCCGCGGACAGCGCCGCGAAGCCGAGCCCCATCCCGGCCGACCGGGAGTCGATCACCTCGATCGCCCCCGCGAAATCGGCGGCACCGAGGGCGGCGGCGTCGAAGGTGCCGGAGAGTTTGGCGGACAGGTGCACCGAGACGATGCCGTCGGCGCCCTCGTCCAGAAGCCGTTGATACGTCGCGGCGAACTCGGCCGGTGCCGGACGCGAGGTGGTGACCGAGACGCGGCGGCCGACCAGGGCGGCGGCCACGTCCGCGGGAGCCAGATCGATGCCCTCCAGGCCGTCTCGGCCGTCGATCGTGATGGTCAGCGGCACCACCGATAGCCGAGCGGTCTCGGCCAGACCCGGCGGCAGATATGCCGTCGAGTCGGTGACCACCGCTATACGCCCCATAGCGGCACGGTAACCGATTCGTAGCGATCGTGGTCAGACGACCTCCGCGGCGGCGCTCAGCGCGGCCGCGGAATGCCCACGTTATAGCTGCGCAGGGTCCAGCCGTGCCGGTCATCGTTGGCCAGCTCGCTCCAGTGGCAATTGCGCAGCACCTGGAACCTCGCGACCTCATCATGGGACCAGCCGAACAGGGTGCCGATCCCGTAGCGCGCGGCGCCCGCCGTGGGTCACCGCGACGACGGTGCCGCCAGGCGCTCGGTCAAGCGCCTCGGTCAGGCCCGTCGCCACCCGCTTGCCGAGATCATCGAGCTCCTCGATGTCGCAGCCGGTCACCTGCTCGGCCCGCAGCCAGCGCTGGAATTCGTCGGGAAACGCGGCTTCCACCTCGGCCCGGGTGCGCCCCTGCCAGGCGCCGAAGTGCCGCTCGCGAAGCCGCGGATCAGGGTGCACCACCAGCCCGGTCGCGGCGGCCAGCGCGGCCGCGGTCGCTGCTGTCCGGCTGAGATCACTGGAGACGATGGCGTCCGGACTCTCGGCCGCCAGCATCGCCGCGGCGGCGGTTGCCTGAGCTTCGCCGACGGCGTCCAGATGGGTGTCGGTCTGGCCTTGAAATCGCTTAGCGGTGTTCCACTCGGTCTGACCGTGGCGCCAGATGATCAGCCGCGTCACGCCGGCTCGCTGGCGGCCTGGCCGGCCAGCGCGCGGTCGACGAACGGAATCCGCTCGCAGTCCTTCCACAACCGGTCCAGCGCGTAGAACTCGCGCTCTTCGGAGTGCTGGATGTGCACGACGATGTCGACGTAGTCCAGAAGCACCCAGCGGCCGGCCCGCTCGCCCTCGCGGCGCACCGGTTTCGCCTTCTCCGGGAGCGCCAGCAGGGCCTCCTCGACGGCATCCACGATCGCGATCACCTGACGCTCGTTGGGCGCCGAGGCGACCACGAAGATGTCGGTGATCGCAAGCTGATCACCGACGTCGAGGAGGACGATGTCTTCGGCCTTCTTGTCCGCTGCCGCTTGGGCCGCGGCCAGGGCCAGTTCAATCGCGCGCTCGGATGCGGTCACCTGGTTCCTTCCATCGTCGCCGTATCCATTGATCGATTCGCTGCCGGAGTCTCGGATCATCACCCGAGCCACCGCTGCCTCATCGGTCCGGTTTTCAGCCTCTCACAACCGGCCGACATCGGACCCCGGCGAAGCCGGTTCCTGGTGGGTTTTGGAGTCTTTTCGATACAAATGCCTCTTCGCGATGTATTGCACGACACCGTCCGGCACCAAATACCAGACCGGATGCCCCCGAGCCACCCGCTCTCGGCACGCCGTCGACGAAATCGCCATGGCCGGCACCTCGACCAGACTGACTGCGTCATCCGGCAAGTGGTCATCGGAGAGGACATAGCCGGGCCGGGTCACGCCGACGAAGTGGGCCAGCTTGAAGATCCGGTCCGAGTCCTTCCAGGACAAGATCTTCTCCAGCGCATCGGCGCCGGTGATGAAGAACAGCTGGGCATCCGGGCCGTACATGTCGGCGACTTCGTTGAGCGTGTCGACGGTATAAGTCGGTCCGCTCCGATCGATGTCCACCCGGCTGACCGCGAACCGCGGATTGGAGGCGGTCGCGATCACCGTCATCAGATAGCGGTCCTCGGCCGATGCCACCTCCGACGCATCCTTCTGCCAGGGCTGGCCGGTCGGCACGAAGACCACCTCGTCCAGCGCGAACAGATCGGCGACCTCGCTGGCCGCGACGAGGTGTCCGTGGTGGATCGGGTCGAAGGTGCCGCCCATGATGCCGATGCGGCGAGGGCCGGCTTGATCGGATTCCGGTGTCATTGACACTCATGGTAGGCGGTGCACTTCGAACGAGATTCACAATCCCGGTCGACCGCGACAACGTGGCGCGGGCACGCAATCCCGGTCGAGCCCGACCAACCGCCGCCGCGGCGCGCAATCCCGGTCGAGCCCGACCAACCGCTGCCGCGGCTCGCAATCCCGGTCGAGCCTGACAGCCGGCGTGGCTCACAATCCGGGGACCGGCGCCGGACCTTCCTGCCAGCGGATCAGGCGCCGGGCCTTGCCCACCTCGGTCCGCGGCAGCGAGCCCGGCTCGGCGACGATCACCTCGCAGCTCAGCCCGAGGCGCCGGCCGAGAGCATCGACCAGCCGGTGGCGGAGCGCCGCCGGATCCACAGTCGACGACCGGGGCTCGCAACAGACCACCATCCGCGCGAGCGCGGCGGTCTGGTCGACGACGATGACGTACTGCGGACCGACCGCCTCGTCGGCCAGCACCACCGCCTCGATCTCGCTCGGGTAGATGTTCACGCCCCGGATGATCAGCATGTCGTCGGCGCGACCGACCACCTTGCTCATCTTCACCGTGGTCCGCTCGGTGCTCGGGCTCCGGTCCAGCCGGGCCAGATCGCCGGTGCGATAGCGCAGCAGCGGCAGTGCCTCCTTGGTGAGGGTGGTGAAGGTGAGCTCGCCCAACTCGCCGTCCGGCACCGGCCGCCCGGTCACCGGATCCAGCGCCTCGACCAGGAAATGGTCCTCCTGGACGTGCAGCCAGCCGTCCGAGTCAAGGGTCTCGCAGGCCACCCCGGGTCCGATGATCTCGGACAGGCCGTAGATGTCCAGCGCCCGGATCCCGAGCAACTCCTCGATCTGACCGCGCATGGAGTCGGTCCACGGCTCGGCACCGTGGATGCCGACCTTGAGCGACAGCGACGTCGGATCGATGCCGTCGGCGCGGGCCGCCTCGCCGAGGTAGATGGCGTAGGACGGAGTGCAGGTCAACACGTCCGGCTTCAGGTCCGCAATGAGCCGGAGCTGCCGAGTGGTCTGGCCGCCGGACATCGGCACCACGGTCGCGCCCAGTGCCCGGGCTCCGTAGTGGATGCCGAGGCCGCCGGTGAACAGGCCGTAGCCGTACGCGTTGTGAATCATCGACCGCGGGCTCGCACCGGCGCCGACCAGGCTGCGCGCCACGACGCCGGCCCAGATGTCCAGGTCCGCGGCGGTGTAGGCGACCAGCGTCGGCCGGCCGCTGGTCCCGGATGAGCCGTGCACCGTGACGCACTGCTCGATCGGCACCGCGAGCATCTCGAACGGATATGCCTCCCACAGGTCCGGTTTCGTCACCACCGGAAGGTTCGGCAGGTCGTCCAGGGTGAGGTCGGCACCGGACTCGACACCGGCGGCGCGCAGCCGATGACCCTGCACTCCGCCATCCACGCTGAGCAGGCGATCCACCATT
Organism: uncultured Actinomycetota bacterium; assembly: GCA_963836775.1. Taxonomy (GTDB): domain Bacteria; phylum Actinomycetota; class Actinomycetes; order Mycobacteriales; family Micromonosporaceae; genus DASQPR01. The sequence continues at coordinate 702,144 of CAWIKR010000002.1, forward strand.
GTCCGGAGCCGGGACGTCTGGATGCCGGCCCGCTCGTCGGTGGAGATCGCCTCAATCGAGTCGAAGATCACGCCATACCTCCTACACGGATCTCGTCGCCACGGCCCGGGCCGCCAGCGATCGGGCGAGCTCGTCGGTCTCGTCGATCAGCGACCGTCGGAAGCCGGTCGGCAACGAGTCATCATCGCTCATCACCCGCATCGTCGCGAGAGTCGTCGCGTCGATGGCGAACGACGGGAACACTCGCTGCCCAATCACCTCGGCGACCTGAGGGTCGCGCCAGCCGGCCAGGGTCGGCATGTCGGCGATGAAGCGATCCACATAGGACGCGGTGACCTGCTCCTGGCCCGGTCGCCAGAATCCGCGGGCGATCGCGAACAGGATCCGGTTCGACAGCGACGCGTCGTGGATCAGTGCCCGCCAGGCCCACGACTTGGCGTCCGGATCGGGCCGCGCGGCGCGTGCCCGCGCGGCCCGCTCGGCGCCGGCAGCGGTGTGATCGCGGGCGTATTCGGAGTCGATGTCGGACTCCCCCGACACGCCGAACGCGGCCAGCTGGGTCAGAAGCATCCAGCGCAGGTCAGCGTCGACTCGGAGGGCATCGGGCGCGCTCGCTGGATCCTCGATCCAGCTCGACATCCAGCCGGCGTCGCCGGCGCTGCCGCAGGAGATCAATCCGCGGGCGGCGGCCAACTGCAGGCTGGAGCCGGGGGTGGCCTGCTCCATCGCATGCCGGCACGAGTCGGCGAGCCGGGCCAGCCCGTCGGCCCGCTGCCACGGCGGCAGGTAGCGGCTGGCGGCGAAGTCCCGGGCGTAGCCGAGCACCTCGGCGAAGATGCCGACGTGCCGCTCACTGCGCAGACCCGTCGCGCACAGATCGAGAAAGTCACCGGCCGGCATCTCGGCGTCGCGGGTGGCGTCCCAGGCCGCGCCCCACAGCAACGCCCGGGTCAGCGAGTCGTCGATGGCCGGCAGCACCCGGCCCAGGTTGGCGCGACTGACCGGATCCAGGCGGACCTTGGCATAGGTCAGATCGCGGTCGTTGGCCAGCACCAGGTCGCCGGCGATCAACCCGGGCACCGGGGTGGCGGCTCCGGCGATCTCGACGCTCACGCTGCTGACCTGGTCCGCGGCACCATCTTCGGCGACCGTGTAGGCGGCCACCTCGATCCGGTGTGGCCGATAATCCGGCGCCGCGGTCTGGTCGATCTGGACCGTCGCGCCGTCCCGGCGGGTCCGCAACGTGTTCACCCCGGACGTGCGCAGCCACAGCTCCGCCCACTCGGACAGGTCCCGGCCACTGGCCTCGCTCAGAACGTCGAGGAGGTCGGCCAGAGTCGCGTTGGCGTAGGCGTGCCGGTCGAAGTGCCGGCGCAAGCCCGCAATGAACGCCTCGTCACCGATCACCGTCGCGAGTTGTTTGAGCACCGAGGCGCCCTTGGCATAGGAGATCCCGTCGAAATTGACCAGAGCCTGATCGGTGTCGTGCACCGTGCCCGCCACCGGGTGCGTGGACGGGCGCTGATCGGCCGCGTATCCCCAGGCCTTGCGGCCGAGCGCGAACGACGTCCAGGCGTCCCGGTAGCGAGTGGCCTCGGCGGTGGTCCGGTTGCCGAGATAGTCGGCGAACGACTCGTTCAGCCACAGGTCGTCCCACCAGCGCATGGTGACCAGGTCGCCGAACCACATGTGAGCCATTTCGTGGGCGACGATGGCCGCCCGATCGGCATATTCGTCGGTGGTCGCGGCGGAGGTGAAGATGAGGTCGTCGCGGAACGTCACGCAGCCAGGATTCTCCATCGCACCCATGGTGAACTCGGGCACGAACGCCTGGTCATACTTCCCGAACGGATACCGCACACCGAACAGGTCGTGGTAATAGTCAAGGCTCTGCCGGGTGACCTCAAAGATGTCCGGTGCCTGCGCCTCCAGCTGCGGCTTCAGCGCCGCACGCGCATAGATTCCCAGCGGTACGCCGTCATGCTCGTCCCGCACCACGTGGTAAGGCCCCGCGATCAGCGTGACGAAGTAGGTCGCGAGTGGCCGGGTCGTGGCGAACTGCCAGTGCCCGCCCGCCAGCCGGGTCTCGGCGCCGTTGGCGGCGACGATCCAGGCCGGGTCGGCCTTGACCCGCAGGGTTACCGGCGCCTTGAGATCCGGCTGGTCGAAGCAGGCAAACCATTGTGGGGCATCGTCCAGAAACGACTGGGCATAGAGGTAGGTGTTGCCGTCGGCCGGGTCGACGAAGCGATGCAGCCCGGTCCCGGTGTTGGTGTAGGCCATGTCGGCCTCGACGGTCAGGATGTTCTGGGCCGCGAGCCGGCGCAGTGGCAGCCGGCCGCCGCCGTAGGAGTACGGGTCGATCGCCGCGCCGTTGAGCGTCGCCGAGCGCAATCGCGCCGGCTTGCACTCCAGAAACGTCTCGACGCCCGGCTCGGCGCAGCCGAAGGTGATCGTCGTGGTTGACCGGAACGTCGCATCGCCGCAGGTCAAGTCCAGCTCGACGTCGTAGGCCGCAACTGAGATCAATGAGCCGCGCCGGATCGCTTCGGCGTGCGTGAGGCTGGGCATGACGTCAAGGTTATGGGTACGCTGTCCCCATGCGAGATGTACGCCTCAACCTGAGCTGGTGGCGCCGCTAGTCGGCGGCCACACTTCTCGCGTACCCACGTTCGCGGCCGCCCCATTGGGCGGCCGTTGCCATGTGCGGCGATCTCCGTCCACGGGCGTCCGCTCCGATCATCAACCACCGCGATTGCCGCGGCCGATCAAGGAGCGATCATCATGGGACTTCCCCGCCGGATCTCCGGCTTCCAGCCCACCGGGTTCATGCACCTCGGCAACTATCTCGGCGCCATCCGCCAGATGGTGGCCGCCCAGGCCGACTACGACTCGATCGTCTTCATCGCCGATCTGCATGCCCTGACCAAGGCCCACAAACCCGCCGACGTCCATGCCCGCACGCTCGACAACGCCGCGTTGCTGCTGGCTGCCGGCGTCGAGCGAGAAGCAGACCAAGTTCTACGTGCAATCGCATCTTCCGGAGACCACCGGGCTGCACTACCTCCTCGAATGCGCGACCCTCTACGGCGAGGCCACTCGCATGATCCAGTTCAAGGAGGCGAGCGCCAAGCAGACGTCGGTCCGGCTGTCACTGCTCACCTATCCAGTGCTGATGGCGGCCGACGTGCTGCTGCATGACATCCACGACGTGCCGGTCGGTAATGACCAGTCGCAGCACGTCGAGCTGGCGCGCGATGTCGCGGTGCGGTTCAACCACGCCTATGGCGACACGTTCGTCGTGCCCAAGGCGGTGAATCCGGAGTACGGCACCCGGGTCATGGATCTGACCGACCCGGCCGCCAAGATGGGCAAGTCGAATGCATCCCAGGCCGGCACGATCCAGCTGCTTGACCCGCCGGACACGGTGGCGCGCAAGGTGCGCCGCGCGGTGACCGACCGATCTCGGTCCGGCCTATTACGACCCGGAGCACCGACCGGGCGTCTCCAACCTGCTGGAGATCCTGGCCGCCTGCACCGGTGCCGATCCGCTCGAGCTGCGATTCGCTGGAAACGCCGAGCTGAAGGCCGCGGTCGCCGACGCGGTGATCGACACGATCGCCCCGATCCAGGTCCGGTACGCGGAAATCGTCGCGGATCCCCGACGGCTCCGTGGCATCTTGGCCGACGGCGCGGCGCGGGCCTCGGTGCGGGCTCGGGCCACGCTGGACCGGGCTCGGAATGCCATCGGACTGGTCCAGCCCTGACTGCGGCCGTCCTCCGCGACTGGGGACGATCGTGCACGTCAGAGCGTGCGCGATCGTCCACAGTTTCAAGCGCCGCAGCCGCGTTCCGCGCCGCCGATGTCACATCCTCGGGCGACGACACGTCATACGAGTACGTGAATGTCGATGGCAGTGGATCTAACGGCGCGAGATCAGCGGACTCATGTCGGACGCGGGGGCTACCGTGCCAGACGTGGACCGGCACGACAAGAGGTCGCACGAGGTCGCCGACGGTGCTGGACAGTTCCGATACGGTGGCGTTACGATTTTGCGTCACCCAAATACTCCACATGGAGTAAACGATGAGGGCTAAGCCACATCGGACGTTGACACCGCTGGCGCTGGCGGTGTTGCGCCTGCTGAACACCCGACCGATGCATCCCTACGAGATGCATCAGGTGGTGCGCGATCACGGCACCGACCGAGTGATCAAAGTCCGCGCTGGCTCGCTCTATCACACGGTGGAGCGCCTGCATCGCCACGGCCTGATCGAGCAATTGGAGACTGGGCGCGAGGGCCGCCGCCCCGAGCGGACCGTCTATGCGATCACCGACGCCGGCCGGGACGAGTTCGTCACCAACCTGCGTGATCTGCTCCGGGTGCCGGCCGAGGAATATCCCCTATTCGTCGCAGCCCTGGAAATGGCCGCCGCGCTGCCGCCACCGGTGGTCCGGAGGTTGCTCGAACACCGTGCCATCGCGCTGGAAGCGCAGCTGGCCGGGCACGAACAGGCCGTCGCGGCACTGACCAAGCAGGGGTTGCCTCGGATCAACCTGATCGAGGCGGAGTTTGGCATGAGTGCCAGCCGCGCCGAATTGACCTGGGTCCGGCAGATCGTCGCGGACATCGACACCGGCGAGCTGACCTGGACCACCGACGACGAACAGCAACGTCGATAACCCGAGAACAATCAAGGAGTTCGCGTCATGACCGCTCCACAAGGTGCGCAGCCGACCTTGACGACCAAATACAGCCCGTGGTTGGTGCTGTTCACGCTGTGTCTCGGCTTCTTCATGATCCTTCTGGACACGACCATCGTCAATGTCGCGATTCCGCAGATGAGCGAGCACCTGGGCGCTTCGCTGTCGGAGATCCTCTGGATCCTCAACGCCTACATCCTGGTCTACGCGGTCCTGCTGATCACCGCTGGGCGGCTCGGTGACCTCTACGGACCGAAGCAGCTGTTCCTGGTCGGTCTGCTGATCTTCACCGTGGCCTCGGCGGCTTGCGGTCTCTCCGCCAACCCGACCCAGATGATCATCTTCCGGATCGTCCAGGGCCTCGGCGGCGCGCTGCTGACTCCACAGACGCTGTCGGTGATCACGATGATCTTCCCGCCGGATAAACGCGGGGCCGCATTCGGCCTGTGGGGCGCGGTCGCCGGCGTCGCCACCGTGGCCGGCCCGACCCTGGGCGGCTGGCTGGTCACCGACTACAGCTGGCGCTGGATCTTCTTCGTGAACGTGCCGATCGGCATCATCGCGCTGATCCTCGCGTTCGTCGTGATGCCGAACATCAAGCTCAACCGCAGGCACCACCTGGACCTGCCGGGCGTCGCGCTCTCCACGGTCTCGCTGTTCCTGATCGTCTACGGCCTGATCGAGGGCCAGTCGCACGATTGGGGCAAGGTCTGGGGTCCGATCACGATTCCGATGATCATCGGTGCCGGCGTGGTGCTGCTGGCCATCTTCCTCTGGGTTCAATACCTGGAGCGCGACGCCGAGCCCCTGGTGCCGTTCGCCCTGTTCAAGGACCGCAACTTCTCGACCATGAACTTCGTGGTCGCCGCCATCGGCTTCGGCATGCTGGGCTTGTTCCTGCCGCTGACGATCTTCCTGCAGAACGTGCTGGGCCTGACCGCGCTGCAGGCCGGTCTGACCACGGCGCCGATGTCGATCATCTCGATGTTCGTCGCCCCGGTGGCCGGCCGGTTCGCCGACAAGGTCGGCGGCAAGTGGATCCTGTTCGTCGGCGTCAGCCTGTTCGCCAGCGGCATGGGCATCCTGATCGCCTCGTCGCACGTGGATTCGACCCGCTGGCACCTGCTGCCGGGCCTGATCGTGGCCGGCTTCGGCCTCGGCATGACATTCGCTCCACTGCAGACGATCGCGATGCGGGATGTTCAGCCGCGGCTGGCCGGTGCGGCCTCCGGTCTGATCAACACCACACGCCAACTCGGCGCCGTGATCGGATCGGCGGCGGTCGGTGCGTTGCTGGCCTCGCAGCTCACCGACAAGATGCCGGCGGCCGCCGCGAAGGCCACCTCGGGCCTTCCGCCGGAGGCCCAGAGCCAGGTCGCGGCCGGCCTGAAGCAACTGGCCGCCTCCGGAGCCGAGGTCGCCAGTGGTGCCCAGAAGATCCCGCCGGGCGTCCCGGAGCAGGTCAAGCTGGCGTTCAAGTCCGCCTTCGACAACGGCTACACCAATGCCATGCGGGTGACTCTGGTCCTGCCGATCGCGGTCATGGGCCTGGCAGCGATCAGCGTGCTGCTGGTCAAGCAGCGCACCCTTGGCGCCGAGCCGGCCGCCGCCGCGCCGGCAGGTGGCGCGTCCGCACCAGCGGGCGCACCGTCCGGCCGGACCGCGTCGGAACCGACCGATATCTCGGTCGACTAGTCCGTCGCCTCGCGGCCCTAGGGCCTACACGCGAAACGGCCGCGCCCGGATCCGGGCGCGGCCGTTTGCCGCTATCAGTGTCGCGGAGACTACTCGTCGTCCTCGTAGTCGCTGAAGTCGTCGACCAGTTGTGGCTGCGTCTCGACTTCGCGCTGCTCGTACGGGATCCGGCGGGTCTTCTTCGCGGCCAGTCGCTGAGCCGCCGTGGGGCGGGCCGACTGATCCTCGAGGCGATAGTCGGTGCCGCGGTTGCCGGGCTTGTACTCGACGCCGGCGTACACCTCGGGCTGCCAGTCGAAGTCCCACGTGCCGATGCGCACCGGGGCACCTGGCTCGGCGCCGGCCTTCGCGAGCGCATCCTCGACACCGAGACGGGCCAGCCGGTCGGCGAGATAACCGATCGCTTCGTCGTTGTCGAAGTTGGTCTGGCGTACCCATCGCTCCGGACTGGCGCCGCGCACGACGAAGATCCCTTCGTCGTCCTGCTCGATCGTGAAGCCCTTGTCGTCGACGGCCTGCGGCCGCAGGATGATCCGGGTCGGCTCTTGAACCGGCTGCGCCGCGCGATGCTCGGCGATGACCCGGGCCAGCGCGAAGGTCAGCTCCTTCAGCCCTTCCCGGGTCGCGGCGCTGACCTCGAAGACCGGCCAGCCACGCTTCTCCAGCTCGGGCCTGGCCAACTCGGCCATGGCACGGCCGTCCGGCAGGTCGATCTTGTTGAGCACGATCACCCTTGGCCGGTCCTCAAGCCCGCCATAAGCGGCCAGCTCGGCTTCCAGGGCGTCGATGTCGGCGCTCGGATCACGCTCGGTCTCCAGCGTGCCGGTGTCGACCACGTGGGCCAGCACCGAGGTGCGCTCGATGTGCCGGAGAAACTGCAGACCGAGACCCTTGCCGGTGGCGGCGCCGGGGATCAGCCCGGGCACGTCGGCGATCACGAATGAGTCGCCGTCGACCTGCACCACGCCCAGATTCGGCACAAGGGTGGTGAATGGGTAGTCGGCGATCTTCGGGCGGGCCGCCGACATCGCCGCGATCAGCGAGGATTTGCCCGCGGACGGGAAGCCGACCAGACCGACATCGGCCACGCTCTTGAGCTCGAGCACCACGTCCATGCATGTCGCCGGGCTCGCCGAGCTCGGCGAAACCGGGAGCGCGGCGCTTGGTGTTGGCGAGGGCCGCGTTGCCGCGCCCGCCCCGGCCGCCGAGCGCCAACTCGTACGTCGTGCCGACGCCGACCAGGTCGGCCAGCACCTCGCCGTTCGCCGTCATGCACCGCGGTGCCGTCCGGCACCTTGACCACCAGGTCGGCGCCGTTGGCGCCCTGCCGGTTCCCACCGGCACCACCGCCGCCGTTGGCGGCCTTGAGGTGCGGCCGGAAGTGGAAGTCCAGCAGCGTGTGGGTCTGCTGGTCGACGACGAGCAGGACATTGCCGCCATGCCCGCCGTTGCCGCCATCCGGACCGCCGAACGGCTTGAACTTCTCCCGCAGGATCGAGACGCAGCCGTGCCCGCCGTTGCCGGCCTGCACGTGCAGCACGACCCGGTCGACAAACGTGGCCATCACGGCCTCCTTCCTGCTGGGACGGGCCGAATGACCCAAGATCTAGGCTAGCCCGCACCTCTGCGCTGATCGTGCAATGTCGATGTGGTGGTGGCCACTCAACGTGCCGATACCCCGCGGGTGCCGCGCCTGCTTAGCTGTAGAAACGAGCAACGGCCCGCAGGACCAGGTCCCACGGGCCGCCGACGACGTCTTCGACGAAGACTTAGCTCTCGGACGGAACGATGCTGACGGTCTTGCGACCACGGCTGATGCCGAACTGCACCGAACCGGCGGCAAGAGCGAACAGCGTGTCGTCGCCGCCGCGGCCGACCAGGTCACCCGGGTGGAACTTGGTGCCGCGCTGGCGGATCAGGATTTCGCCGGCCTTGACGACCTGGCCACCGAAACGCTTGACACCAAGCCGCTGGGCGTTGGAGTCACGGCCGTTCCGAGAGCTGGACGCACCCTTTTTGTGTGCCATCTCGGCGCCTACTTCCCGGTAGTGATGCTGGTGACCTTGACCTGGGTCAACGGCTGACGGTGACCCTGGCGCTTGTGGTAGCCAGTCTTGTTCTTGAACTTGTGGATGCGGATCTTCGGGCCCTTGGTGTGGGCGACGAGCTCGCCCGTCACCGCAACCTTGGCAAGCTTCGCCGCGTCGGTCACCAGGTCGGTGCCGTCAACCAGGAGCACTGCGGACAGCGCCACCTCGTCGCCGGCCTTGCCGGTGAGCTTCTCGACCTCGATCACGTCGCCCTCGGCGACCTTGTACTGCTTGCCGCCGGTCTTGACGATCGCGTACATGAGACGCGGACTCCCTGTCATTGTCGCTACCGCGTCCAGGCGCACCTGACCGCGACGCAGCTAAGCTGGCGGATTGGACCTCTGCGCACCGATGGGCGCACGAGAACGCGATGCTCGAAAAGCACCACGTGCAAGAGTACGACATCAGCGGGCCAACCCTCAAACCGCCCCGCTCGACTCCACCCGCCCGGTGGCCAGGAACACAGCCGCAGATCGCTAGGCGCAGGCGGTCGCGATCGGCTGGGTGGCGTCGGTGAGCTGCTTGCTCGCCGCCGGAATGTCATCAAGTGAGGCGATTCCGGACACGAACGACGGATCCTCGGCCAGCCTGTTGATGTTGCCGACAGCCGTCGCCACCGCGCTCTTGAGCTTGGCGTCGGCAGCGTCCGCGGCCGCCGCCGAGATGTCCGAACCCATGTCCTTGACCGCGGCCGCCACCTGGGACGCCGCCTTGCTCTGGTTGCCCGAGTCCTTGGCCACGGTGTAGCCGACCATCGAGCCCATGGCCGTGCCGATCGGCTTCATGTCGTTGGTGATCGCGGTCCGGATCCGCCCGCACACGTCCGGAGTCGCGGCACCGGTGGTCCGGGCCGCGTTCGGGCTGTCCCACGGCTCCGGCTTCGAGCCGCCGGTGCACCCGGCGAGCGTCGCCGCGGCCACCAGCGCGAGCGCGCAGACGATCGGCAACCGGCGCATGGATCCCCCTAGACATTGACGGATCGCCACGCTGCGGTGACGCCTGCGCCGCCGTGCCGGAGCGCCTTTCGGCGGTCCAACGCGGCGGCTGACACGCCATCACGCCCGTTTGCGACCCGCTCGCACGTGCGGTCCCGCCGCCGTTGGTGACGGCGGGACAACTTGCTTACGACACGCGAGTGTATGTGCCCGGTCGAGGCTACGGGCGAAGCCGCCAGCGGGACGTGCGCTTGCGCTGCCCGGCCGACTCGCCTGATTCACCCTCAAGGTGGGCCAGCTCGGCGAGCGGCTCCTGGAGGTGCATGGGCGGGGTGGACGACAGATCGTCCGGCGCTCCCGCGGCCGGCGGCTGCTCCGACGATGGCTCCGCGCCGGCCGGTGACTCGGCATCGTCGCCGTCTCCGGGTGCGCCGGCCAGCGGCGGTGCGGCGCCGAGGTTCACCCACGACGACGCCTTCGGCGGCCAGTTGGCCGACGTTGACGCCGAGATCGGCTCCAGGTCATCCGACTCGTCGACCTCGTCGTCGATCTCGTCGGTGGCCTCGACCGCCTCGACCGCGTCAAGATCGTCAGCGTCTTCGGAATCAGTGTCGCTGTCAATGTCGGTGTCAGTGTCCGCGGTCTCCACGTCGGCCTCGGCGACCGCCGATCCAGTGCTGCCGCGGCCGCGCCGGCCGCGCTTGCGACCGGCGCCACTGGCGGCCGGCTGCTCCTGCTCTTCGGTGTGGCCGAGCGGCGTGTGCCGCTTATCCGGCACCGGGTCCAGGTGCATGATCAGGCCACGGCCCTTGCAGTGCTCGCAGGTCTCGCTGAACGCCTCCAGCAGGCCCTGACCGATCCGCTTCCGGGTCATCTGGACCAGGCCCAGCGAGGTGATCTCGGTGACCTGGTGCTTGGTCCGGTCCCGGCCCAGGCACTCGGTCAGGCGGCGGAGCACCAGCTCGCGGTTGCTCTCCAGCACCATGTCGATGAAGTCGATCACCACGATGCCGCCCAGATCGCGCAGCCGGAGCTGGCGCACGATCTCCTCGGCCGCCTCGAGGTTGTTCCGGGTGACCGTCTCCTCGAGGTTGCCGCCGGTGCCGGTGTACTTGCCGGTGTTGACGTCGATGACAGTCATCGCCTCGGTGCGGTCGATCACCAGCGAGCCACCGGACGGCAGGAACACCTTGCGGTCCAGGCCCTTGAGGATCTGCTCGTCGATCCGGTGGGCGGTGAAGACGTCGCTCATGCCGGTGTGCCGGCGCAAGCGCGCGACCAGGTCCGGCGAGACGTGACCGAGGTAGGTCTCGACGGTCTCGTAGGCTTCCTCGCCCTGCACGACGAGCTCCCGGAAGTCCTCGTTGAAGAGGTCCCGGACCACCCGGATGACCAGATCCGGCTCCTCATAGAGCTGGACCGGCGCACCGCCGGAGGCGACCTTCGACTCGATGTCCGACCACTGCGCCGACAGTCGCTTCACGTCGCGCTCGAGTTCGTCCTCGCTCGCGCCTTCGGCTGCCGTACGCACGATCACTCCGGCACCCTCGGGCACCAGCTTCTTCAGGATGTCCCGGAGCCGCTTGCGTTCGGTGTCCGGAAGCTTCCGGCTGATCCCGGAGGCGTTGCCGTTCGGCACGTAGACCAGGTGCCGGCCGGAGAGCGCGACGTGGCTGGTCAGCCGCGCGCCCTTGTGGCCGATCGGGTCCTTGGTGACCTGCACCAGGACCGAGTCGCCGGACTTGAGGGCCTGCTCGATCGAGCGGGCGCGACCCTCCAGGCCGGCCATGTCCCAGTTGACCTCGCCGGCGTAGAGCACCGCGTTGCGGCCCCGGCCGATGTCCACGAACGCGGCCTCCATGCTGGGCAGCACGTTCTGGACCTTGCCCAGGTAGACGTTGCCGACCATGGATCCGCTGCTAGCGCGAGCGACGTAGTGCTCGACCAGGACGCCGTCCTCGAGGACGGCGATCTGGGTGCGGTCACCCTTCTGCCGGATCGCCATCACCCGGTCCACCGCCTCGCGGCGCGCCAGGAACTCCGACTCGGACAGGATCGACGGGCGGGTCCGCCGCTGATCCCGGCCGTCGCGGCGGCGCTGTCGCTTGGCCTCGAGCCGGGTCGAACCGGTGACACCCTGGACTTCGTCTCGGGCCGCGCGGGGTTCCCGGATCTTGACGACGGTGACCACGCCGTCCTCGGACTCCACGTCGTCGCCGGGTGATCCGCCGGATCCACGGCGGCGGCGACGCCGACGGCGGCGGGTCATGCCGTCGCCGCTGCCCGAGTCGTCGTCCTCGTCGTCCTCTTGGTCGTCTTCGGTCGCCGACGCGGCGATCTCGTCGTCCGACTCCGGCTCGTAGGGACCCTTGCCCCGGCCCCGGCCGCGGCGGCCACGGCGGCGCCGGTGCCGGCCGGAGCCATCCTCGTCGTCGTCCTCGTCGTCGGCGGCGGCCTCCGCCTCATCAGCGGTTTCCGCTGGCGTGTCCGCGCCGGCGGCGTCCGCGGCGGCGCCCCGGCGATTGCGCCGGCGGCTCCGGGTGGGCGCGACCTCGTCGTCGCCATCGGTGTCAGTTTCGCTTCGGGCCGGCGCCGGCGCCGGGGCCGCAGCGGTGACCGCGGCCGGGGCCACGAAGACCGCCGCGACCGGAGCCCGGCGGCGCCGGCCACCCGGCTCGGCTTCGGCTTCGTCGGTGCTGGCTGCCGGAGTCGGCTCGGGCTGCGGGGCGGGTGGAGCCTCGAAGACCGCGGCCGGCCGCCGGCGTCGGGTGACTCGGGTCTCCGGCTCGGGCTCGGTTACCGGGGGCGCGGTCGTGCCGGACATGTCGGCGGACGCCGGTGCCGCCATCGCGGGTTCGGACCGGGTGCCGGTTTCCGACGCGCTGGTCTCGTCGACCGGTTCGGCACCGGCCTTCGCCTTGGTCGCCTTCCGGGTCCGGGTCGCCTTCGCGGCCTTGGTGGCCTTCTTGGGCTTCGCGTCCCCGGGCTCCGTCTCCGGGGTGGCGCCGGCGGTGCTATTGATCTCTGCCGGTTCTTCTGAACCGTGCGGCTCGTTATCGAGCATGCGGACGTTCTCCGTCTCTGGCCTGCCCGGGCGCGATAAACGCAGCCACACGAGCAAGTCCCTAGGCAGGTGCTGAGCTGAGGAGATCCCATCCCATGCGCCCTGCCGGGCTAATGATTTCCCGGTGCCCGCGGTCGCGAGCGCCGAAGTCTCCTACTCCACCACAACCGGCGGAGCGCCGATTTTCGTCCCGTGATCTGCGTCGCGGTCCGCTGCGAGCGGATCGACGAAGTCACCCGCGGCGGTGAGCGTGCCCTGAGCCAGCCGAGTCGCACGTGCAGACGCCGGCAGCTCCAGAGCGGCCATTTCCCGCAGGCCGGACAGAACGTCATCGGGTCGAACGGTCGGCGACACCAACCGAACGACAAGGTCGAGTATCGCACACCGCGAAGGGTTGACCTCGGAAGGTTCGCGCACCGACAGACTGACCACGGCTGACCGCGCGTCGAACGTGCGCATCCCCTGCTTGGTCATCCTGGTCACCGGGACCTCATCGGCGGCCAGGAAGGCGCTGACGGCCGCGGCCGCCACGCCCGGGTCGATATCCGGCAGGTCGATCTGCCAGCTGGAGGCGTCAATCCGCTCGGCCAGGTTGCCACCGTGCGCGGCGACCACCTCAATGATGTCCAAACCGGGCGAAAGCGCCGCGTCCAGCGCCCGCCTCAACTCATCCGGACTCACCTCGGCCTGTAGGCCGATCTCCAGATATTCGGCCTCGCTCGCCACGCCGGTGGGCGCGGCGCTGGCATAAGAAACCTTCGGATGCGGGGTGAAACCCTGGGAAAACGCAATCGGTACGTTGGCCCGCCGCAACGCCCGCTCGAAGGCCCGAGCGAAGTCGCGGTGTGACGTAAACCTCAGTGGGCCCCGCTTGGCATAGCGGATCCGAAGGCGCTGCACGACCGGGGCCTGGTTGCCCTCCGGCTGATTTCTCTTGCTGATGGCGCGCTCCTTCTCATACCGTTTCAGCCTTCGATATTAGTCGCCGGCCGATCGATCATCGGCGCCGCGCGGCCGGCCCCGACGCGACCAGATCTTGCAAACTTGTGCGGGCCCGCGGCCAACGCCGTGGGTTAGGTGCCCGGCGTCAGGCCGCGCAGGAGGGCGACCTGCTCACCGGTCTCCGGCGAGCGCCGCCCACGAGCCGTCCGCATCAGATCCATGGCACGGTCCGGTGTCGCCCCAAGGGCGATCAGGGTGGCGCCGACGATCACGCCGGTCCGGCCGACTCCGCCGTGGCAATGGACCACGGCATAGTGCCCGTCCCGGACCGCGCCCGCCAGGTCGTGGCTGAGCATGAGCAGCGCGTCCCGGTCCGGGACGCCGAAGTCCGGGATCGGAAATTCCCGGTACGCGAGACCGTGCGCCGTGGCGACCTCCGGCTCCGCGATCAGTCCGAGCTGCCGGCGATCACGATCGGTCAGTGCCGAGACCAGCAGATCGACGCCCTGGTCCCGGAGCGCGGCCAGGGCGCCGGGAAGGCGATCACCACCCTCCGGCCGCGGCATCATCGCCAGTCGGCCCGGCGCCGCCCACTGCACCACGAATGGGCCGGTCATCCGTCGCCGCCGGAACAGCACCGGCTAGGCCGGAACTCGCAGCCCGGTGCCGACCGGAGTCAGCGGCAGCAGCTTGCGGCCGGTCGGGCCGATCTGGATCTCGGTGTCCATGCTCGGGCAGACGCCGCAGTCGAAACACGGCGTCCACCGGCAGTCGTCCTGCTCGAATTCCGAGACGGAGTCCTGCCAGTCCTTCCAGAGCCAGTCCTTGTCCAGGCCCGAGTCCAGGTGATCCCACGGGAGCACTTCCAGCTCGTCGCGCTCGCGGGTGGTGAACCAGTCCAGATCGACGCCGAACGCCGGCAGTGTCGCGGCGGCCGCGTCCACCCACCGCCGGTAGGAGAAGTGCTCGGACCAGCCATCGAACCGGGCGCCGTCTTCCCACACCTTGCGGATCACCGCGCCGACCCGCCGGTCGCCTCGGGACAGCAGGCCCTCGATCAGCGACGGCTCACCATCGTGATACCGGTAGCCGATCGCCCGGCCCAGCGACCGGTCCGAGTTGATCGCGTCCTTGAGCAGCTTGAGCCGCCGGTCGATGGTCTCCGGATCGGCCATCGACGCCCACTGGAACGGCGTATGCGGCTTGGGCACGAACCCGCCGATCGAAACCGTGCAGCGGACGTCCTTGGACCCGGTGGCGGCTCGGCCGGCCTTGATCACCTCGTGGGCCATCCGGGCGATCTGGACGACGTCGTCGTCGGTCTCGGTCGGCAGACCACACATGAAGTAGAGCTTCACCTGGCGCCAGCCGTTGCCATACGCCGTGACGACGGTTCGGATCAGGTCTTCCTCGGTGACCATCTTGTTGATCACCTTGCGCATCCGCTCCGACCCGCCCTCCGGTGCGAAGGTCAGGCCCGTGCGGCGGCCGTTGCGGGACAGTTCCCGGGCCAGGTCGATGTTGAAGGCGTCGACTCGGGTGGACGGCAGCGACAGCGACACGTTGGTGCCGGCGTACTGCTCGGCCAGACCGGAGCACATGTCGCCGATCTCGGAGTGGTCCGCCGACGACAGCGACAGCAGGCCGACCTCGGAGAATCCGGAGAACTCCAGGCCGTCCTTGACCATCTGCCCGACGGTGGTGATCGAGCGCTCCCGGACCGGCCGGGTGATCATGCCGGCCTGGCAGAACCGGCAGCCCCGGGTGCAGCCGCGGAAGATCTCCACCGCATACCGCTCGTGCACGGTTTCGGCCAGCGGCACCAGCGGCTTGCGCGGGTAGGGCCACGCGTCCAGATCCATCGTGGTCCGCTTGTGTACGCGGAACGGCACGTCGGCGCGGTTAGGCACAACCCTCTGGATCCGGCCGTCCGGCAGGTAGTCGACGTCGTAGAAGCGCGGCACGTAGACGCTCTCGGTGCGGGCCAGCCGCAGCAGGATCTCGTCCCGGCCGCCGGGCGCGCCCTCGGCCTTCCACTGCCGCATGATCGCGGTGATTTCCAGCACCGCCTCCTCGCCGTCACCAAGCACGGCGGCGTCGACGAAGTCGGCGATCGGTTCCGGGTTGAACGCGGCGTGCCCACCGGCCACGACGATCGGGTGCTCGTCGGTCCGGTCCGCCGCCAGCAGCGGGATGAACGCGAGGTCCAGCGCGGTGAGCAGGTTGGTGTAGCCGAGTTCGGTGGAGAAGCTCACGCCGAACAGGTCAAAAGCACCCACCGGTCGGTGCCCGTCCACGGTGAACTGGGAGACGCCGTGCTCGCGCATCAGCTTTTCCAGGTCCGGCCAGACCGCGTAGGTGCGCTCGGCCAGCACATCGGGCTGCTCGTTCAAGATCTCGTAGAGGATCTGGACACCCTGGTTCGGGAGACCGACCTCGTAGGCGTCCGGGTACATCAGAGCCCACCGGACGGTCGCAGAGTCCCACTCCTTCACGACCGCGCCAAGCTCGCCGCCGACATACTGGATCGGCTTGCTCACCTGAGGCAATAGCACCTCAAGCTGCGGAAAAACACTCGCGACGGTCATCGAATCCTCCCAGGTCAACCATTTAGGGTAACCGGTCCCGGAAATGATCTACCATCCGGCGCACGGCGAGCTTCGGTAAACACCGATATCGTGGATCTCTGGGCGCGGGTAAGACGCGCTCCACCCTCTCCACGCGGCTTGTGGACACGGGTTACCGATGGTGCTCACGACGACCCGGGCTCATGACCACGCCTGACCACGCCTGACCACCCCGCGGACCCGCGAACCCAGCTGGACACGGCTCCGGCCGCCGCCAACCTGGCCGTGGACATCGCCTTCACCGAGCCGGACCTGTTCCGGCTGCGGGCCGAGATGGCCGCGCACCGGCCGGCGCACCAGCAGCACTCCCGACGCGGAGTGGGCACAGTGGACCGGACGGCGAGCCTCGGGCCGCATCGCCAAGGTCATCCGAAAGGCAGTTAGATGGCCTGATGGCAGGAATGGAAATCGCCGTCGTCGGGCTCGGCGCCGCCGGGCTGGGCGCGGCACTCGCCGCCGCGGACGCCGGCCACCGGGTGATCGGCTTCGAGCAGTACGGCCTCGATCATCAGCCGGCCAGCTCCGGCGGGCGCGGCAAGATCATCAGGTTCGGGTACGGCGACCCGTTCTACGCCGACCTGATGCGCACCACCTATCCACGCTGGCAGCAGCTCACCGAGCAGACCGGGCGCACGCTGATGAGCCTGCACGGCGGCCTGCACGTCGGACCCGCGGAGCACATCGCCGTGGTCGCGCGGGGCATCGAGGACGCCGGTCACGACGTCTACGACGGGCACGCGTACGCGGACTCGATCGGCGTCCAAGTCCCCAGCGGCGAAGCGGCGATCTTCGAACCGACCGCCGGTGTGATGTGGCCGTCGCAGGCCCGGGCCGCGCTCGCCGAAGCGGCTCGATCGGCAGGCGCTGACCTGCGGGAGCACGCGGCGGTGGAGAAGATCGATCCGGACCATGCGCGCCCGGTTGTGCGTACCGCTGACGGATCTTTTGAATTTGATCGGGTGATCGTGGCCGGCGGACCGTGGGCGTTCCGGCTGGCGCCGCAGCTCGCCGGCCGGTTTGTCATCACCCGGCGGTTCCAGGTGGTGTTCGGCACCGATCAGCCGCTTGGCGACGGCCGCCCGCACCCGTGGATCGATCATGCGGACCCGGGCTTCTATGGGATGACCAACGTCGCCGACGGCACCCATTTGATCGGCCTGCACCGAGCTGACCTGGAACAGGTCGTCCACGATCCGGACGAGCCGGATGACGAGGCGATTCGGGCCTGGTCGACCAATGCCCAGCTGGACTATCTGGTCCAACGATTCGCCATCGACCGGCCGGTGCCGCTGCAGATCCGGGCCTGTCATTACACGTCCACCCGGACCGACGACTTCGCCATTGACGAGTGCCCGGGTGCGCCGGGCGTGATCCTGCTGAGCGCTTGCTCCGGTCATGGGTTCAAGTTCGCGATCACCACCGGCGCCTACGCGGCGGCGCTCGCCCTGGGGAGGGATGTCCCGGATCGCGACCGCTTCCGGCTGGATCGCGTGACATGATCGAATGCGATGCTCGTCGCGTCCGGCCTGCGTGCACTGGTGAGCGGGCGTGACGGCACGCTACGGTATTCGGCACCCGGCCACCTAGGCGCCGTTTGTGGGGAGTGTGGAGTGGACCCGCTTTATCGGGTTGGCAGGATGATTGTGTCGCCGTTCCTGCGGCTCACCTTCACGCCGCGTGTCGAGGGTCTGAGCAACATCCCGCCGACCGGAGGCGCCATCCTCGCGGGCAACCACCTGTCAGTCGCCGACCAGCTCTTTCTCGGTTCGGTGGTGCCGCGCCAGGTGCACTTCTGGGCCAAGGAGGACTATTTCCACCTTCCCGGAGTCCGCGGCAAGGCGATGAAGCAGATGATGCATGGCCTCGGCACCATCCCGGTGCATCGGGAGGGCGGCCGGGCCGCATTGCATGCCCTGGACGCGGCGGTGCCGGTGCTGCAATCCGGCGAGTTGGTCGGCATCTTCCCCGAGGGCACCAGATCCCTGGACGGCAAGCTCTATCGCGGTCGCACCGGCGTGGCCCGGCTGGCGATGGAGGCGGGCGTGCCGGTGATCCCGGTCGGGTTCATCGGGACCGAGGTGGCTCAGCCCAAGGGCCACACCCTGCCTAAGGTCAGCGCCCGCAAGCATGCCAATGTGGTGGTCAAATTCGGCAAGCTGATGGACTTCTCGGAGCGCTCCGACGACATGTCCTCGATGCGCGCGATCACCGACGAGATTATGGTCGAGATCCAGAAATTGACCGGCCAGGAATACACCGGTCGGTACGCGAAACGGTCACCGGCCGCCTCCGGATCGGACGGCACGGCCGACCCGAAACGGCCCCCGGCGGCCCCCGGACCGGGCGGCGCGGCCGACTGAGCGATTGCCGGCGGCACGAATTAGACCTTCCCGAAACTGGCACCCAATCAATATCCTGCTTCGGTGATCATCCGCTGATCGCACGGCACGCCTGCCCATCCCTGACATGACGCAGCACGTGCCGGACGTCGTCCGCGCCGCCGGCGTGTGCGTCACCAGACAGGAGCCCCCTCGTGACTGAAGTTCCCCTGCCGCCGACCAACCCCGCGATGGCACCGCAGGCGGCGGGTTCGGCCATCAACGTGAACTCGAAGTTCTTCCCGCTGTCGTTCTTCTTCCTGTTCACCAAGCCCAAGATTTCGATCGACGGCTACGAGATCCCGCAGCAGTCGTGGGGTCGGCAGAGCATCCCGGTTCAGCCCGGCCGGCACCAGATCGACATCCACACGCCATACTTCCTGCCGCCGCGGATCGGACCCGCCTCCGCGATCGTCGACTGCCCGCCCGGCCACGCGGTCGAGCTGGAATACCGGCCGCCGGTGTGGGCCTTCTCGGCCGGATCGCTGGGCACACCGCCGCAGAAATACAACGGCCTGTGGATCTACTGGGTCCTGCTGGGCATCGTCGCGCTGGCCATCATCTGCTGCTGCGGCTCGGCCCTGCTCTCCAATAACTAGGCAACCAGCTGGGATACAGACGACGAGCCGTCATCGCGACGGCTCGTCTTCTTAATTCGTTTGCATCCCGCGAGGTTTAGGACCGGATCCGGTTTCGCTGGGGTCCGAACGCGAAGTCGCCGTGTGCGAGTGCACTCAAGACTTTGCGTTCGGCCGCCAGCGGAAACGGAGGCGATTTGCAAATCGGTCAGGCCTTGGTGACCTTTACCTTGACGGTTTCGCCGTCGCCGGCCTCGCCGGCGAACGCATCGGCGTCGGCCAACTCGGCAAACGCGACCGACGTGGACAGTGTCTCGTTGGCGATGAAGTCGCGGTGCGAGTCGACCGCCGCGGCGGTCTCCGATGCCGCGTCGACCACCAGCGCGATCCGGTCGCTGACATTCAGGTTCGCCGCACGACGAGCCTGCTGCACCACGCGTACGACGTCCCGCGCCAAGCCTTCAGCAGCCAGCGCCGGCGTGACATGAGTGTCCAGGACCACGACGCCCTCGCCACCGTCCAGCGACGCCGACTGCTCGGGATCGGCGGCCACCAGCTTCAGCTCGTATTCGCCGTCCTGCAGTGCCACGCCGCCCGCGGTGACCACGCCGTCAGCCACCGACCAGTCACCGGCCTTGACCGCCTTGATCACCTGTTGCACCGCGCCGCCGAGACGGGGCCCGAGCGCTCGCGGCACCAGCGACAGCACCCGCTCGCAGTAACCTGCGACGGCGGTGGTGAACTCGATCTCCTTGACGTTCACCTCGTCGCCGATCAGGTCGGCGAACGGCCGCAGCGCGTCCGCGTCCGGGGTCGCCACGGTGAGCTTGGCCAGCGGCAGCCGCACCCGCAGGCCGCGGGCCTTGCGCAGCGACAGCGCCGCCGAGCAGACATCGCGGACCGAGTCCATCGACGCGACCAGACCGTGGTCGGCCGGGAACGCATCGGCGGCCGGCCAGTCGGTCAGGTGCACCGAGCGCTCACCGGTCAGCCCGCGCCAGATCTCCTCGGCGACCATCGGCGCCAGCGGGGCGACCACCCGGCACACCGTCTCGAGCACCGTGTAGAGGGTGTCGAAGGCGTCCCGGTCGCCGTCCCAGAACCGATCCCGGGACCGGCGCACATACCAGTTGGTGAGCGCGTCCAGGAAGCTGCGCACGGCGGTGCACGCGGCCGAGATGTCGTAGTCGTCCAGGCTCTTCGTCGTCTGCTCGACCAGTTCCCGGGTCTTGGCGAGGACGTACCGGTCGAGCAGGTGCGTCGAGTCGGTTCGGGCCCTAGCGGTGTAACCCTCGGCATTGGCGTAGAGCGTGAAGAAGTAGTACGTGTTCCAGAGCGGCAGCAGCGACTGGCGGACGGCGTCCCGGATCGCGTTCTCGGTCACCGGCATGTCGCCACCGCGCAGCACCGGCGACGACATGAACGCCCAGCGGGTGGCGTCCGAGCCGTAGGAGTCGAACATCTCGTAGACGTCCGGGTAGTTGCGCAGGCTCTTGGACATCTTGCGGCCGTCCGCGCCGAGCAGGATGCCGTGCACGATCGCGCTGGAGAACGCCGGCCGGTCGAAGAGTGCGGTCGCCAGCACATGCATGGTGTAGAACCAGCCGCGGACCTGGCCGATGTATTCCACGATGAAGTCGCCCGGGTAGTGGTTCTCGAACCACTCGCGGTTCTCGAACGGGTAGTGCACCTGGGCGAACGGCATCGATCCGGACTCGAACCAGCAGTCCAGGACGGCCGTCACCCGGCGCATGGTGGACTTGCCGGTCGGGTCGTCCGGATTGGGCCGGGTCAGGTTGTCGATTCCGGGCCGGTGCAGGTCGGTGACGCGGACGCCGAAGTCAGCCTCCAGCTCGGCGAACGAGCCGTAGACGTCGACCCGCGGATAGTTCGGGTCATCCGACTGCCAGACCGGGATCGGCGAACCCCAGAACCGGTTCCGACTGATCGACCAGTCCCGGGCGTTGGCCAGCCACTTGCCGAACGAGCCGTCCTTGATGTGTGTCGGCGCCCAGCTGATCTGCTGGTTCAGCTCGACCATCCGGTCCTTGAACTTGGTCACGGCCACAAACCAGGACGAGACCGCCTTGTAGATCAGCGGGGTGTCGCAGCGCCAGCAGTGCGGGTACGAGTGGGTGTAGCTCTCGTGCCGGAACACCACCCCGCGGTCCTTGAGGTCACGGATGATCGGCTTGTTCGCCTCGAATACCTGCATCCCGGCGTACGGCGGGACAAGCGAGGTGAATTTGGCGTGATCGTCGACGGTGACCACGGTCGGGATGCCGTTGGCCTTGCAGGCGTTCTGGTCTTCTTCACCGAAGGCCGGCGCCATGTGCACCACGCCGGTGCCGTCCTCGGTGCTGACGAAGTCGGCGGAGAGCACCTTGAACGCGTTTGGGGTGTCGGCCAGGAAGTCGAACAGCGGCGTGTAGGACCGGCCCACCAAGTCGGCGCCCTTGATCGTCTCGACCGGCTCGAAGTCGGCCAGCTCCTTGGCGTAGGCAGACACCCGTGCGGAGCCGACGACGACGCGCTCGCCATCCTTCTCGAGCACCGTGTAGTCGATGTCGGGGCCGACCGCCACCGCCAAGTTGGACGGCAGAGTCCACGGCGTGGTCGTCCAGACCAGCAGCTTCTCGCCGGTCTCCAGCCGGAACGCGACGGTCAGCGCCGGATCCTGGCGATCCTTGTAGACGTCGTCCATCCGGGTCTCGGTGTTGGACAGCGGGGTCTCGCAGCGCCAGCAGTAGGCCAGCACCGAGAAGCCCTCGTAGACCAGACCCTTGCCGTGGAGGGTCTTGAAGGCCCACATGACGCTTTCCATGTAGTCCGGGTCCAGTGTCTTGTAGTCGCCCTCGAAGTCGACCCAGCGGGCCTGCCGGGTGACGTAGCGCTCCCACTCCCGGGTGTAGCGCAGCACCGAGGTTCGGCACGCCTCATTGAACTTGTCCACGCCCAGCGCCAGGATCTCGGCCTTGCTGGTGATGCCGAGCTGCTTCTCGGCCTCCACCTCGGCGGGCAGTCCATGGGTGTCCCAGCCGAACCGGCGCTCGACGCGGCGGCCGCGCATGGTCTGGTAGCGCGGCACCAGGTCCTTCACGAATCCGGTGAGCAGGTGGCCGTAGTGCGGCAGGCCGTTGGCGAACGGCGGGCCGTCGTAGAAGACGAACTCGTTGTCGCCGTTGGGTCCGGCATCGCGCGCGTCGACACTGGCCTGGAACGTCTTGTCGCCGGCCCAGTAGTCGAGCACGGCGTGCTCGATCTCCGGCAGCGCCGGCGAGGCGGCGACCTGGCTGCCCGGCTGATGCTGCGGGTACGGCTGCTGCGACATATCGGTGGCTCTCCTCGGAAACTGATTCGCACTGAAAATCAGACGTCGAGGACGAGCAAGCCCGCGGTACCACCTCGTTTGGCCGCTGATCGCGACCCGCTCTTGTGGTCGGCTGTGACGGGCCTTACCCGTCCGGTTCTACCGCCGATCATGAGATCGGTTTCTTCCGGAAGCTCACCGGTGATTGCCGGGTCGAAGCTGGTAGGTCGAGAGTACCGGATTCGGCCGCCGACCGTCATCGCCGTTTATTCTGTCGCGACTGTCGGCCGTGTCGGATTTGTGACGATGCTCCGGCCCGGTCGCGCTCGACGCCGCGCAGGGGACGGACAAACTCACATGGCATGATCCTTCGTTGATAACAAGAACGGCACCAACCGTCGGCTTTCTGGCAAAACCGGTCGGCGGGCGGGTAGAACGGTTCTGACCGCGCTTCGAGGCGAGCGTGGTTTTGTCTACTCTTGACGCGACGGCGCCCAGCTCATCGGCGTCCGCGGACGGAACGAGCACGGAGGCAGGGCACGCGTGGGCGGCATCAAAAGCAAGGTTCGTTCCAAGGTCATGCCGCTGTTCCTCAATCTGCTCGCCACGGTCGCATTCGTGCTGCTCGCCCTCACCTCGCACGTGTGGATCGGCCTGGTGGTGGCCGCCGTCGCGATCGTCGGGCTGGCCTGGCAGGCGCTCGGGCAGTCGTTCACCGACACCATCAGCGGTCAGCTGCTGCTGGTCACCGGATTGCTGATCACCTATCAGGATCGCGTGCCGTCGGCCGCCACCAGCGCGCTGGTGATCGCCGGCCTCGCGATCGGTTCGTTGATCGCGAACCAGCCGCTGCTCGTCTTCTTGATCGAGCGCCCGTCGATCAAGGTGGCCAACCTTCCCGGCTACGCCGCCGGGCGGGACACCACGCTGCCGCCGCGATGGCTCTATGCCTCCGCTCCGGGCCTGCTCGCTGTCCTCGCGATCCTGGTCGCGGCGAAGATCAACCCCTGGATCATCGCCGGACTCGCCCTCGCGGCCTGCCTCACCGCCGCGGTCACCACTGCTCAGGCCCTTCGGGGTCGTCGCAGCGCGCACAGTCTCGACAAGCGGCTCCGGACCGCGCTGCAGGCGTACGACCCCCAGTTCGCCTTTTACTTCACCGCCCCGCCGAACTCGGAGTACCACATCGGCATGTGGTACCCGTACCTGAAGCGGATCGGCAAGCCGTTCGTGATCATCCTGCGGGAGCGCGCGGCATTGCCGGTCGTCGCCGCGATGGTCGATGTTCCGGTTCTCTACTGCGAGCACGAGTCGTTCGTCGATCAGGTCGTGCTGCCCGGCATGAAGGCCTGCTTCTACGCCAACAACGGCTCGAAGAACAGCCACATGGTCCGATTCAATCGGCTCACCCACATCCAGCTGCTCCACGGCGATAGTGACAAGGCCTCCAGCTACAACCCGGTCACCGGCATCTACGACCGGATCTTCGTGGCCGGACAGGCCGGCATCGACCGATACGAAGCCAACGGGGTGCTGATCCCGGCCCAGAAGTTCGACATCGTCGGCCGGCCGCAGGTCGAGGACATTCACGTGTCCGACGCCACGGTCGGCGACTTGGCCAACACCACCGTGCTCTACGCCTCCACCTGGGTCGGCAACTACTCCGACGCCAGCTACTCGTCGCTGCACCTCGGCGAGCAGATCATCCGCAAGCTGCTGGACCGGCACGCGACGGTGATCCTCCGGCCGCACCCCTACGCCCGCCGGGATCTCGATTCGGCCCGGCGCCTGGCGCGAATGGAGCAGATGCTCGCCGACGACGCCGCCAAGACCGGCCGCAATCACCTCTACGGCGAGGTCAGCTCGGTGCAGATGTCGCTGTTCGACTGCATCAACTCGGCCGACGCGATGATCTCCGATGTGTCCGCGGTCGCCTCCGACTGGCTGTTCTCGCGGAAGCCGTTCGCGCTCACCAACGTCCTGGACGAGGAGCGGTCCGCCTTCGAGGCGGCGTTCCCGCTGGCCCGGGCGGCCTACGTGATCGACCACGACGCGGCCAACCTGGACGAGATCCTGGATCAGCTGCTGAAGATCGACTCGCTGGTGGCTACTCGGCGCGACCTGCGCACCTACTATCTGGGCGATTTCCCGACCGAGACCTACTCGGACGGCTTCGTCTCGGCGGCCACCAAATACGTCACCACGACCCGCGGCTGAGCCGCCCGGCCGCCGGCGCGCCACCTGGCGGGTGTATCGGCGCGGCGCGCCGATCCACCCTCCGACCTGCGCCGTTGTCCGCGATCTCAGCGGCCCCTTTTGGATTCGCACAAACCGGCTTAGCCTGATCGACAACGCTCAGGAGGTCGAAAAGGTGGAACGGAACCGGCGCTGGGTGATCACCTCGCGGCGGCTGATCATCAGTGCGGTGCTCTCCATCGCCGCGATCTTCGTCATATTCGCCGGCCTCGGCCTGCACAACGGGCAGGTGCTCGCGGTCGGGCTCGCCATCCTCGCCGGCGCCGCCGCGCTCGCGGTGATCTCGGCCATGACCAGCAAGGTCCGGGGTGTCGCGACGGTGCTCGAGGTCAACCCGCCCCCGGCGGCTCGATATCGCGGCCGGGTCACCGCCACCACCGTGGTCCGCTACAAGGGCCGCAAGGACAGCCGCCGAGTCATCCTGGTCGAGGACGATGTGCCACTGAACAAGTGGCCGGCCGTGCACGACGAGCTGCCGGTCGTCGGACTGAGCAATGACCTGTGGAGCGCCGAGGTGCTGTGGCCTCTGGTCCCGACCCACAAGCGCGCGGCCGCCAAGCGCCGGCGCGAGGCGGTCCGCGCCGCGGCCGCCGCCGCTGCGGCCACCGCTGCCGCGACGTCGGCGACTATGGGACCGGCCCGGGCCGGGGGCGCCGGCGACGACCGTTCCGGCGGCGGTGTCGCGACCGTCGTGGTCGACGACGACCGCGACTTCCCGTTCGACACAGCCGATGACGAGACGGTGACCTTCTCGCCGGAGACCGAGGGGCCGGCGGAGACCGAGGAGCCGCCGCGGGCCCCCGTCGACGCTCTGTTCGAGGAGCCGGACCGGTCTGACGACGTGCCGACGGAAGCCGTCGTTTCGGAGACCGAGACGGAAACCTGGGCGCCGCCCGGGGCCGGAAAAGTCTTCGACGGTGAGTGGTATGAAACCGACTCGCCCGACGGCGCGGTGGCCGGTGGCGACATCACGACCAATGACGAGCCGCCGCCGGCGCCCCGGCCACGCGGCGCCAAGCCGTCGCCACGGCCCCGACGGTCACCGGACGAGGTCGTTATCGGCGTCGACTTCGGTGGCTCGCCGAGCACTGAGGCCGCCTCCCCGGCGCCGGCCGCCGACACCGACTCGACCATCGCGACGGAGTCAAGCGGACCGAGCGGACCCGAATCGGTCGATGCCGGCGTGGAGCCCGAGGCGCCCAGGTTCGATCCGGACGGTGCCGGACCCGAGCCGGACCCGGTAGCGACACCAGCAGGACCGTTGGTGCCACAGCAATCCACCGGTCCACGGCACGCCGCGCCCGACGACGAGAGACCACCGGTGACGCCGGCGGAGACCGACGCCCCGGTCGCCGGTGGTCATCGCGCGGGCGACGGTCACCACGGCCCGACCGAAGACACCATGTTCGGCGCCGCCACGTCCACGCTTCGCAGCAGCCCGCTCCAGGTCACGCGCGCGAGCAAGCTGCCACCGACAGTTCCGGCACCGCGCGCCGACGACGAACCCTACGATCATGCGTACGACGAAACCGCCGTCGCCGAGGGCTACCGCCACGCACTGCCGCCGCCCGGTGCCGATCCCGACCAGCACACTGCTCCGGACGTGACGGTCCAGCTGTTCGTCAGCAACCTGTCGCGCGCGATCATCTTCTATCGGGACATCCTCGGGTTCACCGAGATCGACGCCGGGCGCAAGTCCGCCGTGCTCCATCTGCGCGACATCCGAGTCGTCCTGAAAGTCGTCGACGACCTGCTGCCGTCCTCGAAGAACGTGCAGTTCTCGCTCGAGGTCGACGACCTGGAAATGGCCTACGAAGACCTGCGCGCGCGCGGAGTGCGGTTCGTGCACCGACCCCGCCGCGTCGAGCACTATGAGCAACTGGAGCATTTCGCGGCGCCGTTCGAGGATCCGGACGGGCACCGCATCTCGTTGTCATCCTGGCGCGCGATCTACCGAACCGACGACTAGGACCTGTCGGCAGTCTTCCGCCCGGTGCCCAGCACGGTCCTGCGTACGCTCACGACGTAGATCCACATCAGCAGGAATAGGACGCCCAGAATCGTCAGCGAGATGTGGAAGATGAATCCGGCGACGATCAGGATCGCCTGGACCACGAAGACCGCGTACCACGCCCAGTCCCGCCGCAGCATTCCGGCGAGCAGGATGCACAGCACCGCGAGACCGATGATGGTCCCGACGGCGGCCTTGGTCAGGTGCACGCCGAGAACCCGCATCGGCTGGATCGCGAGCAGCAGGACCAGCGCCTCCACGGCCAGCGCGGCGGCTCCGACACCGCGGACCGATGCCTGCGGATTGCGCAGTCCGGATGGCTTCTCCGGGCCTGGCTGCCCGTCCGGTTGTGGCTCGTCAGTCATCGACGCAGAAGCTTCCGCGCGTCCGCGACCGTGACCACCGAGCCGGTGATCAGCACGCCCACGCCGCTCAACTCGCCGTCCACATCGGACTCGGCGAGGTTTACCGCCTCCTCGATCGCATCCGGCAACTCCGGACGGAGATGCACCCGATCCTCGCCGAACACTTCGGTGGCCAATGCCGCCAACTGCTCCGGCGGCATCGCCCGCGGGGATGTATTCCGGGTCACCACGATGTCGCTCAGCACCGGCTCCAACGCGACCAGAACACCCTCGGCATCCTTGTCGGCCAGCACCGCCACGATCCCGACCAGCTTGCGGAAGGTGAACTCCTCCTCCAGGGCGCGCACCGTGGCGGTCATGCCATGCGGATTGTGGGCCGCGTCAAGAAGGATGGTCGGGGCACTCCGCACCCGCTCCAGCCGGCCCGGCGAGGACGCCATCGCGAAGCCCTCGCGGACCACCTCGGCGTCGAGCATCGGCCGGTCGGTCTGCCCCAGGAACACCTCTACCGCCACCAGGGCGACCGCCGCGTTCTGGGCCTGATGCGCGCCGTGCAGCGGGATGAAGATCTCGTCATAGGTGCCGCCGAGGCCCTGAATCGTCAGGACCTGACCGCCGACCGCCACCGCACGCTCGGTGACGCCGAAGTCGATGCCTTCGACCACGATCCGAGCGCCCACCTCAGAACAGCGTTCGTGCAGCACGGCCATCGCGTCCGGCTCCTGAAGCGCCGAGACGACCATCGCGCCGGAGTGGATGATGCCCGCCTTCTCCAGGGCGATCTCTTCAACGGTGTCACCGAGAAGCTCGGTGTGATCCAACCCGATCGGCGTGATGATGCAGACTCCGGCATGCAGCACGTTGGTCGCGTCCCAGGCACCACCGAGGCCGACCTCGACCGAAGCAACGTCGACCGGAGCATCGGCAAACGCGGCGAACGCCAGAGCCGTCGTCAGCTCGAAGTAGGTGACGCGATCCACCGCGTCGTCGAGCTCGGCGGCGGCCTGAGCCTTGCCGTCCAGGAAGTCGGCGAGTGGCGCCACCTCGTCGTAGACCTGAACGAACTTCGACTCGCTGATCGGCTCGCCCTCGATCGAGATGCGCTCCCGGACCGTCTCGAGGTGCGGGCTGGTGTAACGCCCGACCCGCAGACCGTGGGAGCGCAGCAGCGAGTCGACCATCCGGGAAGTCGACGTCTTGCCATTGGTCCCGGTGATGTGGATCGACGGGTAGGCCCGCTGGGGGCTGCCCAGAAGATCGAGCAGCGCCTCGATTCGGGTCAGATCCGGGACCATCCGGCCGGGGCCGCGCTCGGCCAGTTCCTGGTCGACGCGGGCGAAGTCCTCGTGCACGAGATCGAGTCTACGGCGCCATCATCGGCGGCTCCGGTGCCCTACGCTGCCAGCAGCCTCCCGCACACCCCTTCGCTCGTACGCCTGGGAGCAACACATGGCCGAGCCGTGGAGCGACCCCACCGCGGAGCAGCACAACGTTGACCATGTTGATGGAGACGGGCGTCTCCGCGAGTCATGCGGCTTCCGTCATAAAGGCCGTCGCTCCGCTGTTTGAGCGGTAGGAAACGAGCCCCTCAGCACTCACACGATCATCCGCTAGGCTCCGTCTGCATTCGGCCCCTCGCACCTGTCGGCCCCTCGAACGTGGAGAGATCATGACTGGCTCCGCCCCCAAGGTCATTTCAATTGCGCTGGTTGCCCTGGCCGCGGCGGGTATCGCAGGCTGCTCCTCGCAGTCGAGCAGCAACACCAACGGAGGCGAGGCACACATCGTCGCCGCAAAGCCGACCGCGACCCCGTCGGCCACCGGCCCGGCCAGCTTCACGCTCCCGCAGACTCTCGACGGCCTCACCCGGTCCACCACGTCGTCAGCGGCCGACCTTGCGACCGCCACGAAGGACGACCTGGTCGCCGCGGCCGGCGATCTCGGTGGTGACCCGGTGGTCGGGTCCTACGCCGGCACTGGCAAGGACGCGGCGGTCCTGATCGGCCTGCCGATCCCGACCGACGACGCGGAAGCTCAAATCGACGCGGTGTTCGACGCGCTACGCAGCATGGACCTTTACAACATCTCCGACCCGGCGCCGGTCGGTGCCGGCGGCATGCAATGCGCAAACGCTTCGGTGCTCGGCGGCGCGGATCTTAAGCTCGGCATCTGCGTCGCCGCGGACACTCGCGGCTCGGTCGTGCTCCTGCGATTCACCAAGGACGCAGCAGCGGCCGGATCAGTCCTCGGCACAGTGTTGCCGAACTTCGAGAAGTGAAATCAACACCGCTCCGGTAAATATGTCCTAATACGCTGATATTCTCCGGTAGCCCCAGAGGAGGCCGCGTGGAGAACCAGCACCCAATGGGTTCGGCGCCGATCCAGCCGCCCGAGACTGCCGACGATTTGACGTTGCCCGGATTCGGCACCGCTGCACCGCCGCCGCCGGATCGGTCTGGCAACCGGAAGGCCCTGTGGATCAGCGTCGCGGCGCTGACGGCGGTCGGAGCGATCGCCGTGCCGGTGGTCATCCACCTCACCCGGCACCATCCTGCGCATTTGCAGACACCGAGCCAGGTTGTCGGCCTCACCCGCGACCGGAGCGATAACGCCACGTCGACCGCCGACTACTTGCGCAACGCGATCGCGGCCGGAATGGGCCTGAACGACTCGGTCGGGGCGGTCTATACCGATGGTGGCGGCGACGCGCACAGCGTCATCCTGGTGGGCGGCACGAGCTCGGACGGCACCACCGGCGCGCGGCTGGACCGGATCTTCGGCCTCCTCGATGACGCGACCGATGGCGTCACCGCGATGACCGCAGAGCCGGCCGGAACGCTCGGCGGCGATATGCGCTGCGGCCTCGCCACCGACACCGATCCGAGCCAGACCAGCCAGCCAGACGCCGAGATGGCGATCTGCGGCTGGGCTGACACTGACACGGTCGCGATCGCCATGTTCCCGAACCGTACGGTCTCCGACGCCGCGGAACTGCTCCGCACGATGCGGCCGGCCATTCAGGGACAGCATTGATCGCCCGTCGCAATGCGCGGCGGGCGATATCAAATGTGGAAATACAAAACGGGCCCCGACCAATAGGTCGGGGCCCGTTTGAATGAGTGTCCGGCGGTGTCCTACTCTCCCACACCCTGGCGAGTGCAGTACCATCGGCGCTGGTGGGCTTAGCTTCCGGGTTCGGGATGTTACCGGGCGTTTCCCCGCCGCTATGACCGCCGTAACTTTATGGAACTTTCAAACACGTGGGCCGGCCCCCGGGTGGGGGGTCGGGTGGTGTGTTTGTTGTTCTAGAGTTGCACAGTGGACGCGACAAAAGATTTGGGTGCTCTAACACTCTTTTGGTGTGAGCGTGTTTGTGGTCAAGTCCTCGGCCTATTAGTACCAGTCAACTGAACACGTTACCGTGCTTACATTTCTGGCCTATCAACCCAGTGGTCTTGCTGGGGGCCTTAACCCTCTAAGGGGTGGGATACCTCATCTTGAAGTGAGCTTCCCGCTTAGATGCTTTCAGCGGTTATCCCTTCCGAACGTAGCTAACCAGCCGTGCTCCTGGCGGAACAACTGGCACACCAGAGGTTCGTCCGTCCCGGTCCTCTCGTACTAGGGACAGCTCTTCTCAAGTATCCTACGCGCACGGCGGATAGGGACCGAACTGTCTCACGACGTTCTAAACCCAGCTCGCGTACCGCTTTAATGGGCGAACAGCCCAACCCTTGGGACCTACTCCAGCCCCAGGATGCGACGAGCCGACATCGAGGTGCCAAACCATCCCGTCGATATGGACTCTTGGGGAAGATCAGCCTGTTATCCCCGGGGTACCTTTTATCCGTTGAGCGACACCGCTTCCACATGCCGGTGCCGGGTCACTAGTCCCGACTTTCGTCTCTGCTCGACCTGTCAGTCTCACAGTTAAGCTCCCTTGTGCACTTGCACTCAACACCTGATTGCCAACCAGGCTGAGGGAACCTTTGGGCGCCTCCGTTACATTTTGGGAGGCAACCGCCCCAGTTAAACTACCCACCAGACACTGTCCCTGAACCGGATCACGGTCCTAGGTTAGATACCCGAATCCAACAGAGTGGTATTTCAACGTTGACTCCACCCGAACTGGCGTCCGGATTTCATAGTCTCCCACCTATCCTACACAATTACATTCAGATACCAATGTCAAGCTATAGTAAAGGTCCCGGGGTCTTTCCGTCCTGCCGCGCGTAACGAGCATCTTTACTCGTAATGCAATTTCGCCGGGCCTATGGTTGAGACAGTAGGGAAGTCGTTACGCCATTCGTGCAGGTCGGAACTTACCCGACAAGGAATTTCGCTACCTTAGGATGGTTATAGTTACCACCGCCGTTTACTGGCGCTTAAGTTCTCAGCTTCGCCCCGAAGGACTAACCGGTCCCCTTAACGTTCCAGCACCGGGCAGGCGTCAGTCCATATACATCGTCTTACGACTTGGCATGGACCTGTGTTTTTAGTAAACAGTCGCTTCCCCCTGGTCTCTGCGGCCACCTTCCGCTCCCACCGCGTGGGTGTTCACGGCTTGTGGCCCCCCTTATCCCGAAGTTACGGGGGTAATTTGCCGAGTTCCTTAACCATAGTTCGCCCGATCGCCTCGGTATTCTCTACCTGACCACCTGTGTCGGTTTGGGGTACGGGCCGCTAAGAGCTCGCTAGAGGCTTTTCTCGGCAGCATAGGATCACTGACTTCACCTGAATCGGTTCCGCATCACGTCTCACCCCTGAATGCACCACGGATTTGCCTATGGTGCGGGCTACACGCTTGCCCCGGCACAACCACCGGCCGGGCTCAGCTACCTTCCTGCGTCACCCCATCGCTTGACTACTACCCCCCAAGGTCCCAGCCACCAACACCTCACCCCGAAAGGATCCGTGCCGGCAGGTGGTTAGTACAGGAAGGTTCATCATGGGCGCTCTTTCGCGGGTACGGGAATATCAACCCGTTGTCCATCGACTACGCCTCTCGGCCTCGCCTTAGGTCCCGACTCACCCAGGGCGGATTAGCCTGCCCCTGGAACCCTTGGTCATCCGGCGGAAGGGTTTCTCACCCTTCTTTCGCTACTCATGCCTGCATTCTCACTCGTACGGCGTCCACGCCTGGATCACTCCGGCGCTTCACCCGCCGCACGACGCTCCCCTACCCATCCACACACCTAGACCACACCCACAAGGGATGCGGCCGGGTACACATGTGAATGCCACAGCTTCGGCGGTGTACTTGAGCCCCGCTACATTGTCGGCGCGGAACCACTTGACCAGTGAGCTATTACGCACTCTTTCAAGGGTGGCTGCTTCTAAGCCAACCTCCTGGTTGTCTATGCGATCCCACATCCTTTTCCACTTAGCACACGCTTAGGGGCCTTAGCTGGTGATCTGGGCTGTTTCCCTCTCGACTACGAAGCTTATCCCCCGCAGTCTCACTGCCACGCTCTCACTTACCGGCATTCGGAGTTTAGCTGACTTCAGTAAGCTTGTAGGCCCCCTAGGCCATCCAGTGCTCTACCTCCGGCAAGAAACGCGTGACGCTGCACCTAAATGCATTTCGGGGAGAACCAGCTATCACGGAGTTTGATTGGCCTTTCACCCCTAACCACAGGTCATCCCCCAACTTTTCAACGTTGGTGGGTTCGGCCCTCCACGCCGTCTTACCGGCGCTTCAGCCTGCCCATGGCTAGATCACTCCGCTTCGGGTCTAGGACATGCGACTCTGACGCCCTATTCAGACTCGCTTTCGCTACGGCTCCCCCACACGGGTTAACCTCGCCACATGCCACTAACTCGCAGGCTCATTCTTCAAAAGGCACGCCGTCACCCTCACGGGCTCCGACGGATTGTAAGCGAACGGTTTCAGGTACTATTTCA
>CAWIKR010000002.1:740000-2826176 GCA_963836775.1 uncultured Actinomycetota bacterium
ATCACAATAATGACCGTGAAGGACAGTGTGTTGACCGACACCACCGGCTCCGTCGAGGTGCTTACTGCTGCCGTCGCAGGTCATGTGCGGTCCCATCGATCAGCCCGCGGATGGTCGCTGGACGAGCTCGCCGGGCGATCCGGTGTCAGCAAGGGCATGGTCGTCGCGATCGAGGCCGGCCGCACCAACCCCAGTGTGGGCACTCTCTGCCGACTAGCGGACGCGTTCGGCGTCAACATCGCGGATCTTCTCGAGGTGGCCGAGACCAGGCGGGTCGCGATCAGCGCGGCCGACACCGCGCCGGTGCTCTGGCGCGGCGATCACGGCGGTCGGGCGCAGCTCCTCCGGGGCCTCAACGAGCCGGATCTGATCGAGCTGTGGCGGTGGGAGTTGGGGCCGGGTGATCGCCACGGATCTCCCAACCATCCCCCGGGCACTCGCGAGATGCTGCACGTCCTCTCCGGGACGCTGACCGCGATCATCGACGGCACGGCCTATGAGGTCGGCCCGGACGAGACGATCGACTTCATCGCGGACGCTCCACACGAATACCGCAACGATGGTGTCGAGATCACCAGGGTAATGATGATCGTGGTGACACCGGCCGGTGAATGGGACCGGCGCCGGCACTGACTCGCGCCGGCTATCGGTGCTCGACCAGCAACGCTTCCTGGCCGAGCGGCGAATAGCCGGCCGCGAGGAAGGCCCGCAGGCTGGCGGCATTGCCCGCCGCGACTTGCGCCCAAATCCCACGATCATCGGGTACGAGATGACGAGCGGCCGTCGCCAGCGCCCGGCCCAGACCGCGGCCCCGAGCCTCCGGGTCCACCTCGACGGCGACCTCCCAGCGATCCCCGACGCCGCGGCCGATCACCAGGACACCGCCGTCACATCCGTAGACCGTGACGTCATGGCGGTAGCGAAGAGCCCGGCGGACGCGTGGATGCGACTGATCTTCGATCGGTTTGAGTGCCAGCTCCGGACCACCGGCCCGGCGGGGCGCGTAGGTCATCAGGTCGATGTTGTTCACCCGGCGGCCCAAGTGCAGCTCAAGGTCGCGAAGGAACGGCGGGTTGAACGCGGCGCCGGGGTCGTCGAGCGGCACGTGAGCGTCCAGCCACTCGGGCGTCGCGTCGACGGCGATGAAGACGTGCCCGGTGGTCGCGATGACGGCGTCTTCGCGCGGTGAGAACGACGGCAGGTAGGTGACACCGAAATCGACCGGCGGAAGGATGCCCTGCTCGAGCTCGAGGAACAGCTGATCCAGCGAACCGGTCACGCGGATTTTTCTTCGCGCTCCCGCCGTGCCCGCCGCCCGCCGAAGTCCCGCGGCACGATCGTCGGGTTCACGTTGTGCAGGACGACCTCACGAGTGACCTCGACCTTGGCCGCGTTGGGGTTGCTCGGCACTTCATACATCACCGAGAGCAGCACCTCTTCGAGGATGGCCCGCAGGCCACGAGCGCCGGTGCCGCGCAGGCTGGCCTGATCGGCCACCGCGTCCAGCGCATCCTGCGTGAACTCCAGCTCGACGCCGTCCAGCTCGAACAGGCGCTGGTATTGGCGGACCAGGGCGTTGCGCGGCTCGGTCAGGATGCGGACCAGCGCCTCCCGGTCCAGGCTCCGCACGCTGGTGATCACCGGGAGCCGGCCGACGAACTCCGGGATCAGGCCGAATTTCAGCAGATCTTCGGGCATCACCTGGGAAAACGTGTCGTCCAGGGAGCGCTCGCCGATCGACCGCAGGTTGGCGCCAAAGCCCAGCCCGCCCTTGCCGACCCGGGACTCGATGATCCGCTCCAGACCCGCGAACGCGCCGCCCACGATGAACAGCACGTTGGTCGTGTCGATCTGGATGAACTCCTGATGCGGGTGCTTGCGTCCGCCCTGCGGCGGGACGTTGGCCACGGTGCCCTCAAGGATCTTGAGAAGCGCCTGCTGCACGCCCTCGCCAGAGACATCCCGAGTGATCGACGGGTTCTCCGACTTGCGCGCGATCTTGTCGACCTCGTCGATGTAGATGATGCCGGTCTCGGCGCGCTTGACGTCATAGTCGGCGGCCTGGATCAGCTTGAGCAGGATGTTTTCCACGTCCTCGCCGACATAGCCGGCTTCGGTCAGCGCGGTCGCGTCGGCGATCGCGAACGGGACGTTGAGCATCCGCGCCAGGGTCTGTGCCAGATGGGTCTTTCCGCAGCCGGTCGGGCCGATCAACATGATGTTGGACTTGGCCAGCTCGACACCCTCACCCGAGGTGTTGCCGGACTCCGCCTGGACCCGCTTGTAGTGGTTGTAGACGGCCACGGACAGCGCCTTCTTGGCCTGGTCCTGCCCCACCACGTAGGAGTCGAGGAACTCGCAGATCTCCCGGGGCTTGGGCAGCTCGTCCCACTTCACCTCGGTCGACTCGGCAAGCTCCTCTTCGATGATCTCGTTGCAGAGGTCGATGCACTCATCACAGATATAGACGCCAGGCCCCGCGATGAGCTTCTTGACCTGCTTCTGCGATTTGCCACAGAACGAGCACTTAAGCAGGTCACCGCCGTCGCCGATCCGTGCCACCTGAGGTTCTCCCTGCTGCTCGCCACAATCCGCGCACCTGTCGCGATCCGCTCGCATCGACGGTACCTGGTCTGAGCCCAGAACTGTCGACCCCGGACCGGGTGTCGCATCTTGCTTTCATGTCCGAAACACGGCTGTTAACCGAGTTTATCGGCACATTGTCATCCAATTTAGCGATCACTTCGACCTGCCATTTGCATGGCATGACCATTGTCGTCCGTCGCGACCCCGGAGTCGACAGCCACCTCCCCGGTCGGCATGAACGCGATCGAGATCGATTCCTGGTGGATCATCAACGCCGCTCGCGCCGCCGTCAGGCGCCGCACCCGGTCTGCCTACCGCCGGGCCATTGCCCACGCTCGTCGAGCCGCCGTCTGGCGGATGCCGGCCCATGACAGTCGGCGCCCGGCCGCGACAGCGCCCGGCCGGCAGCGGCAGGGTGCCGCGCCGCCGGGCGCTCCGGTGCCTAGACGCTGGCCTTGCCGGCCGTCGCGAGGCTCTTCTTGCGGGTTCCGAGCACGTCATCGATGAGGCCGTACTCGAATGCCTCGCTAGCGGTCAGGATCTTGTCCCGGTCGATGTCCTTGCGGACCTGGTCGACCGAGCGCTTGCCGCCGCTGTGCTTGGCGATCAGCTCCTCCAGTTGCGTACGCATCCGGAGAATCTCGCGGGCCTGGATCTCGATGTCCGATCCCTGGCCATAGCCGCCCTCGGTGGCCGGCTGGTGAATGATGATCCGGGAATTCGGGAGCGCCATTCGCTTGCCCACCGAACCCGCCGCCAGCAGCACCGCCGCGGCGCTCGCGGCCTGTCCGAGACA
This sequence comes from uncultured Actinomycetota bacterium, assembly GCA_963836775.1. GTDB lineage: Bacteria > Actinomycetota > Actinomycetes > Mycobacteriales > Micromonosporaceae > DASQPR01. The sequence goes on from CAWIKR010000002.1 coordinate 743,383, forward strand.
GACCGTCTGCACGTCCGGGCGGATGTACTGCATGGTGTCGTAGATCGCGGTCATCGCCGTGAACGACCCACCCGGCGAGTTGATGTACATGATGATGTCGCGCTCGGGATCGGTCGACTCGAGCGTGAGCAGCTGCACCATGATGTCGTTGGCGACGGTGTCGTCGATGGGCATGCCCAGGAAGATGACCCGCTCCTCGAACAGCTTGCTGTACGGATTCATCTCGCGCATGCCGTAGGACGTGCGCTCGACGATGTTCGGCAGGAAGTAGCGGTTCTCCACCGGCGCGAACTGAGGATTGAACGTGCTCACCGGAATCTCCTTAGTTGCGCGTGCCGGCACCGGCCGGAACCTGAGCGGCACCGGTGATGACCTTGTCGATGAATCCGTAGTCCTTGGCCTCTTCGGCGGTGAACCAGCGGTCCCGGTCCGAGTCGGCCTCGATCTGGTCCTGGGCCTGTCCGGTGTGGAAGGCCACCCGGTCCTGGAACATCCGCTTGGTGTAGAGCATCTGCTCAGCCTGGATGGCGATGTCGGACGCGGTGCCGCCGATGCCGCCGGACGGCTGGTGCATCATGATCCGGGCGTGCGGAAGTGCATACCGCTTGCCCTTGGTGCCGGCGCACAGCAGGAGCTGGCCCATCGAGGCGGCCATGCCCATCGCGATCGTGCCGACGTCATTGCCGATGAACTGCATGGTGTCGTAGATCGCCATGCCGGCGCTCACCGATCCACCGGGCGAGTTGATGTAGAGGTAGATGTCGCTCTTGTCGTCTTCCGCCGCGAGCAGCAGGAGCTGGGCGCAGATGCGGTTGCCGACCTGGTCGTTGACCTCGCTGCCGAGGAAGATGATGCGCTCTTTAAGCAGCCGGTTGTAAACCGAGTCGTCGAGATTTCCGGCCAGCTGCTCGGCTCCACGCGCCGACGCGGGAAGGTACAGATCGGTCATGGCAGGCCCTTTCAGTAAACTACTGGCGACACTATCCGGTGCACCCGGCGAGATGCCCGCTGACCGGGCAGGTGTTCGCTCAGGGCGCACGTAGCGCCCAATTTCGGGGGATTTCACACTCATTCCCCGATCTTGGCCAGTCGCCTGGCACGCGCCGGCGGTCAGTGCCGCGGTCCACCGATCGACAGCGGTGGCTTGCGCCCGTGGACGGTCAGATAGGTCAGCCCGCTCGGGCCTGCGACCACCGATCGCGGCGATCTCCGAGGCAGCCAGATCAGGTCGCCCAAGGACACATCGATCGTCTCGGGACCTGACTCGACGACGCCGGACCCGGCCAGGATCAGCCACAGCACGTCCAGATCGGGCCCGTCGTGCGGCTCGATCCGGTCGCCCGCCGGGATCCGGATGACGTTGGAATCGAGGTGCCGCGGATCCGGATCGAGGGTCCACAGCGCTCCGCCCCGACCGGAGTCGGGCCGACTGGCGATCTCGAACGCGTTGCCGAGGACTCGTGGCGCCTGGATCACCCGACCATCGTAGGGATCCGGGATACCGTGGGGCGGTGATCTCCGTACGGCGGGTGTATGAGGCACGTCAGCCGGGTGACGGCCGCCGGGTCCTGGTGGACCGGATCTGGCCGCGGGGGTTGACCAAATCGGCGGCTGATCTGGACGAGTGGTGCAAGGACGTCGCGCCCTCGACCGAGTTGCGCACCTGGTTCGGCCACGACCCGGACCGGTTCGCCGAGTTCCAGAAGCGTTATGCCGCCGAACTCCGCGACCCGGTCCGGGCCGAGGCGGTCAAACATCTCCACGAGATCGCCCGCGCGACCGACCTCTCCCTGGTGACCGCGACCAAGGATCTGGAGGTCAGCCACGCGGCGGTGCTGCGGCGCCGGCTGCGGCCGCGCTGAGGCGACTCAGGTCAACTGCGGAAACAGCGCGGGTACGCCACCGGCGAGCCCGGCCTGGACGGTGCGGCTGAGGTCGTCGACGATGATCTCGTAGTCGTCGTTGGCGATCCCGTCGACCGCCACCCGAGCCACGTCCTCCGGCGCGATCTTGGGATCCGGGACGTGCCGAGCCATGTCGGTGTCCATGTAGCCGACGTGCAGTCCGGCGACCCGGATCCGGTCGCCGGCCAGCTGCAGCCGGAGCGAGTTGGTCAGGCTCCAGGCGGCCGACTTGGCAGCGCTGTAGGCACCGATCGACGGCACCGTGGTCCACGACAGCACCGACAGGATGTTCAGGATCGAGCCGCCACCGTTGGCGGCGATGGTGGGCGCGAATGCGCGTACCACCGAAAGGGTTCCGAAATAGTGCGTGTCCATTTCAAGGCGGATCCGGTCCAGGTCGCCGCCGAGCAGGTCGGCGCCGGTGGCCGAACCGGCGTTGTTGATCAGCAGGGTGACGTCGTTGGCGATCGCTGCGGCCGCGGCGATCGACTCGGGATCGGTCACGTCCAGGCGAATCGGCTGGACGCCGGGCAGGTCCACCGACTCCGGACGGCGGGCCGCGGCATAGACCTTGGCGCCGCGCGCGACCAGCTCGGCGGCGAGCGTCCGGCCCAAACCTCGATTGGCACCGGTGACCAGGGCGGTGGCGGCTTCGATCTTCACAATGTTCTCCAATCTAGCTTTCTCTAACAGAAGTCAGCTTCGCTCCGACGCTAGCTGCTGACTTCTGTTTCCACAAGCCAGCCACTACTATTGCGGTATGAACAAGCTGGTTGATGAGCGCGCGGAGTGGCCGGGATCACGCTGCTCGGTGGCGTCCGCGCTGGACGTAGTCGGCACCCGGTCGGCGCTTCTGTTGATGCGCGAGGCGTTCATGGGCACCCGCCGGTTCGACGACTTCGCGGAACGCGTCGGCATCGGCGAGCCGGCCGCCGCGGCCCGCCTCAAGGAGCTGGTGGCCGCCGGGCTGCTTGAGCGCGCGCCCTATCAGGAGCCGGGTCAGCGGACCCGATACGAGTACCAGCTCACCGAGAAGGGCACCGAACTGCTGCCGGTGATCACCGCGCTGCGCGAGTGGGGCGATCGCTGGGAGACCGGCGACCGGGGCCCGTCGGTCCTGGCACGGCATCGCGACTGTGGTGCGACCATTCACACCCGCCTGCGCTGCGAGGCCGACCACGAGGTGCTAGCTGGTGAGATCGAGCTGGTGCCTGGGCCTGGAGCCATGGTCAACGCTTAGCCGGGTTACGTGGCGGCCATTGTCACGCCGTGACGCGCTACGGCCCCTCGAGTTCGCCGCGCGCGGCCTGATACTGCGCCTCGGTGATCTCGCCCCGCTCCTTCTGCCGGTTCAGAACGTCCAGGCGTGAGCGACGCTCCTCGGTGCTCAGACCGGACGGCACCGGCTGGAGGCCGGGAAAGCCGCCAGCGACGCCGGGCATCGTCGCCGGAGGAAAGCCCGGCATCGTCGCGGGCGGAGCACCAGGCATCATCCCCGGTGGAAAGCCTGCTCCCGGTGTGGGAGCGGGGTAGCCGCCGCCCGGCCACATCGGCGGCGGATAGGGCATGCCGGGATATGGCTGCATCGGCATCCACTGCGGGACCGGCGGGGCCGGCCGGAAATAACTGTGCGCGGGCTTGCGCGCCAGCAGGACGATCACGAGCACCAGGCCGACCATCGCTGCGACCGCCACCGTGGTGCTGAAGATGCGGTAGGCCAGCGGATATCCGGCCGGAACCCGCTCGGCGAACGAGTGGAAGGTCCCGTTGGCATCGACGCTTCGCGCCGTCACATACCCAACGCCGGCGAAGCCCGGCCAGCCGGAACTTCCAAACGCGCAGACGTTGCAGCTCAGCGCCAGACCGGCGGCGACCCAGGTGATTACTCGCGCGGCCTGGCTGCCACGGCTCACGCCGCGCGACACGATCAGCAAAACGATGCCGGCCACCAGCACTACGAGGCCCGACGCGACGGCGGTTCCGGAAGCGAACGGGCGCATGGTCGGGATGACCGACTGGTTCACGTCGGACGTCGCCAGCCGCTTCGTGACGTCATCGGCGAAACCGCTGACGCCGGCCAGCAGGAACACCGCGTCCAGCAGGTAGCCGACGGCGACGGCGCGCAACAAGATGGCGGCGAGACGAACCGACCCGGGTCGAGCTGCGTCAGGCGATGGCATGGCGAACTCCTGCGTCAGGGGGCCGCCGACGATAGCAATCCGAAGCCTTGGCGCGCTGCCCTCTCCACCGAGCGGGCGGCTGACCGCGGCGATCGCTCACCTCCGCGAGAATCTCGCGGCCGCCGACCGCACCCTTCCCGAAACGGAGGTACGCGTCCCCAACGCGATCGCCGACTGACGGCAAAGGGCTTCGCGTACGGTTGCCTGAGTGATCACCCCGGCGCAGCTCTCCCACGTGTACTGGATCGGCGGCGGATCCGGGGCCGGGAAGTCGACAATCGCGCGCCGGCTCGCCGCCGAGTACGGGATGCAGCTCTTCGTCACGGACGAGGTGATGTCGGACCACGCGCGGCGTAGCACCGCCGAGGAGGCTCCTTACCTGCACCGGTTCATCGAGATGTCGATGGACGACCGCTGGGTCGACCGATCGCCTCAGGACATGCTGGATTCATTTCACTGGTTCCGAGGCGAGGGATTCGGCCTGATCGTCGAGGATCTGATCGCGCTGCCATCGGACCGACCGATCATTGTCGAGGGATTCCGCTTGCTTCCGGATCTCGTTGCTCCCCTCCTCGGACCGGACCGGCACGGCGTTTGGCTGGCCCCGACGCCGGAGTTCCGTCGAGCGGCACTGGAGAGCCGCGGCGGGCTCTGGACGATCGCGGGCAAGACCACCAACCCGGACCGCGCTCTCGCCAACCTTCTCGAGCGCGACCGGATGTTCACGGCTCGGATCGTCACCGACGCCGAGCGGCTCGGACTCCCGATCATCACCGTCAACGCCCCGATGAGCGAAATCGAACTCACCGAGCGGGTGTCGGCCGCGGTCGGCCTTGACTGACCTCGTTCGCACCGTTGCCTTGAGCCAGCTGTCGCTAGACCCGCTCGACCTCGATCACCCGGGTAGTCGGTGCGGCCTCCCCGAGCGCCGCGCGATACGCCGTCCGCTCGGGATCGACCATGAAGCTCTCGTAACCGGCTCGCGACTGGAACCGGATCAAGTGCACCTCGCTGGTCCCGTCGGTGCCTCGGAATCGCCAGTCGATGACACCGCCGTGCCGGCCGAGCAACGCGAGCACCTGGTCTTCGTAGCGGTGCCCGGCGCCGGCGTGACCGTCGGCCATGTCGACAATCGCGACCAGGATGAGATTCTCGTTCGGCGTCGTCATGATAGGCAGCGTTTCACACCGCCGATCGCGGCGTGATGCCCGATATTTCCGTTCGGTCCGGCCGGCGGTCAACTTCAGTAACCATCCGGACGATTCCGTCATCTGCGAGTAACGCAAGAATGGCACCGGTCATCGTCCACCGTCGACTCGCGACGAGGAGCACAACAGCCCATGATTTCGAACCTCCCCGACATCCTGCAGGCGGATGGCGCGCTGAAGAGCGTCGCCGCCGATTGCCAGGAACTGGTGGGACAGGAACTCTCCAGCAAGTCCGGCGTGTCAGCCGCCGCCCTCAAGCTGGCATACAAGGCGGTCACGGCGTTCGCCCCCGGCTACTACCAGAACATTGTCGAGGAAATGGTCCCGAGCCTGCTCACCGCATTGCAGCCGTTCTGGGCGGACTTCCAGACGTCTGGCGGCGGCCAGTTCGGCGACTACTTGAGCAAGCGCGGCGAGGAGGTGTCCGAGGCGATGCTCGCCATCACCGACCGGCTGGCGGCCCAGTCCGAGCGCCCGACCGTCGTCAAGGCCTACAAGGCCGTCCGCGGCGGCGCCGGCAGCCACATCGAGGCTGCGCTGCCCGCCGTCGGCGGGTTGGTGGAGAAGTACGCCGCCTGACATCTGCGCCTGGCCCGGGCACGGCATGACGCCGTTGCCCGGGCCGATCCATGTCCGGGCACAGCACCGCAGCAGACCGCGACGGTCAGGTCACGGTCGGTAGCCGCCACGTTCGAGGACTCCCCCCTGCACAGCCGACCGCGGTAGCGTGTGACGCCGTACGGCCACCGAGGTCAGACGAACGGTGGATGAACCGAAGGGCGTCTCACCAGCCGCCGGCCATCATCCGCGACCGCGAGATCGACACATGGGAGCCACCCCGGATGCCACCCAGAGCCCAAGCCCGGCCGCCGAGACCGGCGGTTTCGGAGCCGGGGTCCGGCCGTCACGCAGCGCCAGCGGACTGGCACGCTCCGCCACCGCAGCGCGTCGTGACCGCCACCGGGACGATTCCGCGGATCCGCCTGCCCGAAGCCGACATCTCGGCGCGAACCCCGCACACGGTCCCGGAAGCGCTACGCCACGAGTTCCTCGGCGACTGGGGCTATCGGCCGATTGTGCCGGACCGCGCCGACCGCGGCGCCGGTCTGTTCCTCCGGATCGTTTTCGGTTTCATGCTGGTGGTCTCGGTCGAACTGTGGTGGCTCGACACGCCCGCACACTCACTCAACGACGCCGGCTCGATCCTGACCGCGTCCGGCCGGATCACCGGCATGGTCGCCGGATTCCTGCTGCTGGCCCAGATCCTGGTAATGAGCCGGGTGCGTTGGCTGGAGCGGTTCATCGGTGCGCATGCATTGCTGAAGTGGCATCGCGAGCTCGGGGCCGCGCTCTTCGTTCTGGTCATCGCCCACGTCGTCCTGATCACCTTCGGCTACGCCGAACTCAACGGCATATCGGTCTTCCGGCAGACCGGGTCGCTCTGGTCGACCTACGAAGACATGATCACCGCGTACATCGCGACGATAATCCTGATCATCATCGGCCTGATGGCGATCCGCGCGGTCCGCCGCCGAATCCCCTACGAGGTCTGGTACTACACGCATCTATCCAGCTATCTCATCCTGCTCTGGGGCTACGGCCACCAGTTCGCCGACGGCCAGGAGCTGGACAAGGGCGGCTTCGGTTACTGGTACTGGGTCGGTCTCTACGCGATCGTCCTGTGGTGCCTGCTGGTCGGCCGCGTCATCGGTCCGATCGCGCTCAACCTGCGGCATCGGCTTCGGGTCGCCGAGGTGGTCGCGGAGAACGACGACATGGTCTCGATCTACATCACCGGTCGCCGGCTCGAGGACCTGGACGCCCGCGCCGGGCAGTATTTCCGCTGGCGGTTCCTTGCGAAAGGGTGCTGGTGGCAGGCGCACCCGTTCTCGCTCTCCGCGGCACCCAACGGCCGCTGGCTGCGGCTGACCGTGAAGGTGGTCGGCAACCACACCGCCGACCTCGCCCACTTGAAGCCAGGCGTACGCATATTCGCCGAGGGCCCCTGGGGCGTCTTCACCGCCGAACACCGTCGCCGTCCGGCCGCCCTGCTGATCGCCGGCGGCAGCGGCATCGCGCCGATCCGCGCGCTGCTCGAGGAGTTGCCCGAAGGCACCATCGTGCTCTACCGGGCTCGGAGCGTGGACGAGGTGATCTTCCGGGACGAGCTGGAGTGGCTGGCCAAGCGTCGCCGCGCCACGCTGTGGTACGTCCTCGGAACCCGGGACGACGCCGGACCGCGCCGAGCGTTCTCACCCAAGGGAATGCGGGAGCTAGCACCGGACATCCGGCATCGCGACGTTTACCTGTGCGGCCCACCAGGACTCATCGAAGCTTCGGTCGCCGCGGTGCGGCGGTTGCGCGTACCCCGATCTCAAATCCACCTCGATCCGTTCGAGTATTGACGCTCTGACCGTTCGATGACTGACAAGAGCAACCACGAACAAAACCGAGGAGGGCATCGATGCGCCGCACAGCCGCAGTAGTGCTGGGCACCGTCACCGGAACCGCGTTGCTGGTCGGCGCCAAGCTGGGCACGGCCACCCCCGGCGAAAGCGGCGACGCAGCCGAATCGGCCGCCGTGATCTCCGGTCCGACCGCCGCGCCGCATCCATCGACCAGCGCACCGACCACGCTGGCCTCGGCAACGGCCAAGCCCTCCGCGACGAAACCATCGACCACCCACACCACCGCCAAACCGGCGAAGACCACGGCAAAACCGGCTCCGACCGGGCCCAAGGACGGCAAGTACACCGCGAAGAGCGCGGTGAAGAGCGGCCGCTTCGGCACGCTCACCATGACCGTGACAATCTCGGGCCAGCGGATCAGCGCGATTACGGCGAGTGAGGACGGCGGCGAGACCAACTGTTACCACTCGGCATGCCCGAAGCTGACCTCCGAGGCCCTCGGCGCTCAGAGTGCCAGCGTTGCCACCGTGTCCGGGGCGACCTACACCTCGGACGCCTACCGGTCGGCGCTCGCGGCGGTGCTGAAGTCGGCGAACGGGTAGGTCGCGTTCTATCCGGCTTCCGATTAGAGCCGCGCTACTCGGCGTCGGGCCAGGCCAGCGCTACTCGGCGTCCGATCCGACCAGCGCTACTCGGCGTCCGATCCGACCAGCGCTACTCGGCGTCCGATCGGACCAGCGCGAGAATCGCCGCGTCGTCGGCGGCGTCCTGGTCTCGCAGCAAGCCGAGCAGGCGGTTGCAGATCTGGTCCGGCGTGCCGCCGCCGACGATTCCGACCATCCGGTCGATGCTCTCCAGCAAGCGCTGGCCGCGGCGCTCGATCAGCCCGTCGGTGTAGAGCACCAGACCATCGCCGGCCGGCAGCTCGACCACGGTGGTGTGTCGGGGTGCCTCGGCGTCAGCGCCGAGCGGAAGATCAGGACGGATATCGAGGGTGCGCCCACCGGCCGCGTCGATCATCACCGGCGGCAGGTGACCGGCGGATGAGACGGCGAACCGCGACCGGTCGGGGTCGATCACGGCGTAGAGCACGGTGGCGATCGCATCCGGCTCGAATCGCTGGATCTTCCGGTCCAAACGCGACAGGACATCCGCCGGATCGTCGGTTTCCAGTGCGTACGCGCGCAATGCCGACCTGATCCGGCCCATGACGACGGCGGCTCGGAGGCCGCTACCGGCGACGTCGCCAATGACCACGCCGACCGTGCCAGATGGAAGCTCGAAGACGTCGTACCAGTCACCGCCGATGCCTACCTGGGCACCGGGCACATATCGAACCGCGATCTGCAGGCCAGCGACATCGGCCGGATGAGCCGGCAACAGGCTGCGCTGGAGAGCCAAGGTGGTGGCCCGGTCAAGGCGGCTGAGCCGGGCCTCGGTCGCCATGCTGGCCCGATCTGCGACCAACCGGAGAAGGTCCACGTCATCATCGGTGAAATGGCGAGGCGTCAGCGAGCCGATGTGCAGCACGCCCAGGAGCCGAGAACCGGCCAGCATCGGGACACCGGTCATCGCCGCGAGGTTCTTGTCGATCAGAATCTGGCTGAAAACGGTTTCCTGGTCGACGTGATCGATGGTGAGCGGCTCACCGCGTGCGGCGATCTGCCCAGTGAAACCCCTGCCGATCGGCACCCGAATCCCCTGGCGGACCTCCTCCTCGAGACCGCTGGCGGCGGTCGCGACGAGTTCCCGCCCGGTTGGATCGACCAGCAGGATCGCCGCGGTGTCGACCGAGAGCAGCTCACGGGTTCGCTCAAGCAACTCGTCGAGGAGATCGTCGAGTTCGAGTGATGAAAGTGCAGCGTCGGTGACTGCCTGGAGCCGGCGCAGCTTCTCCGCGGAGTCAGCCGTTTTCGCGCGAGGCACGTGTCACTCAGCCGCTTGTTGGTCACCGGACAGGTAGTCCCAGACACCGGTCAGATCCAGGGCCTGACGGGCGATCCCGGTGGCGCCCTCAATCCGATATCCGATGCCGGCGGCATCGGCCAGCCGGCGGCCCCGGATCAGGCCGCCGATGCCCGAAGAGTCGAGGAAGGTGACCCCGCCCAGGTTGACGACCACGGTCGCGACTCCGGGCGTGTCCGACGCGGAGGCGATCGCGGACTCCATCGCGGCGTGGGTCGCCAGGTCGATGTCGCCGCTGAGCCGGACCGAAGCCGTCGCCCCGTCCTCGGACACAACGATGTCGGACTCCATGGCCACCTCCTAGCTCGGATCACGTCGCACGCTCGGGTCAGTGCATGGATCAGGTCGCACCGTCTTGAGATCACTTTTCTGAGATCACTTTATAGCGCCGTCGGTCCGGTCGAGAGCGGCAACTTAGCTCCAGTTGACTGCCCCGATCGATCGCGCGCCGCCAATCTACCCCCGTTTGCCATCCGGCAAACAGTTCGGAAGGCGACGCCTCCAGGCCCGCGAATCAGATCTTGACGCCCAGCCGTACGACGGTTCCCGCCGCTGACGAATCGATGTCCACGTGATCGCAGAGCCGCGAGGCCATCCAGAGACCGCGCCCGCCGATCTGGGTCGTGTTCGGAGCGGCCTGGAGGTTCTGATCGAAGCCTGGACCATGATCGGCGATCTCGACATAGAACGCGGTCTGGTCGTAGGCCATCGAGACCGCGCCACTCCCGCCCCCGTGGACCAGCACATTAGTGGCGATCTCATTGGCGGCGACCGTCAACGCCTCCGCTCGGGCCGGTTCGACGCCGGCGTCGCCGGCCGCAGTCAGGACATGTGCGCGCAGTGTCATCAGATCATCGGGGCTTCGGAGCTCGAGATTGCCGGCTGCCCGCATGGTTGCACCTTAGCCGCTCACCGTGGTCGACGGCACGTCGTGGCGATGCCGCCCGGCTCGCTTCGGGCGGCTCACCCGGCGCCGCGCATGTGGACGGCGGCCCCGCGCCGCACCTGGTCAACTCCAGGTGATCGTGCCGCCGTCGGCGGTGCCTCGGTGTGAACCGGTGTGATCGCGCTGGCCGTCGCAGCGGATGTTGACCGGCGCGTCGTCGGCATAGAACGTATGCGAGGAGATGCAACGCTCCAACGGCGCCTCGTCGTGCCAGGCGCTGAACGCGGCATCCTGGCGCGTTGGCATCGGCTCGGCTGCTGCGTCGTCTGGTTCGGTTTCAGCCATGACTTCGTTAATACCCCCTCTCGGAGTCGGCCAATCGCTCGCGATGAGGCGGCCAGCGACACGGGTGGACCGATGTGCCGGGGTTCGGTAGTGCGGCTGCGGCTCCGCTGTCGTGGTGCTCGGGGTGGTAGAGAGTTCTGATGCCGTCCCTGACGCTTCGCCCGATCACGATCGACGACATCCCGTTCCTAGAGGTGTTGCACCGCGACCACGAGTACGCCTTCTTCGCAGTTGATCAAATCCCGACCCGTGCCGAGTTCGCGGCCTACCTCGGCCGGCCCGACATCGACTATCGGATCGTGCGGGACGAGGTCGGGCCGGCGGGTTGGGTCCGGCTCGACCACGACACGCAGAACGGGACGGCTGCGCTCGGCTATGGATTCGACCGGCAGCGGTGGGGTCGCGGATACGCGACTGCTGCCGTACGCGAGATCGTCGATGACGCGTTCAGATCTCCCGTTCTGCACAAGATCTGGGCTCGCGTGGATCCCCGCAACGTCGGCTCGATGCGGGTGCTGGAGAAGGCGGGCTTCCGGCTGGAGGGCGTGCTGGAGTCTCATTTCGTACGCCGTGGCGAGCGCGTCGATCGGGCCATGTTCGGATTGACGAGGACCAACTGGGCCACGCCGCGCGGCCGCGATACGTCGCCGGTCACCACGTATGCCGGTCGAGTCACACCCCGAAACCGGAGTGTTCCTTGATGTAGGCGGCGACCCAGTCGACCTCCTCGGTGCCCGGGTCGCTGTTGGCCATCACGGCCACGGCACGCGCCTGGTCAAGGGTGTCGAGGAGACCTAGCTGGTTGACGGCGATCCGAAGGTTGTCTCGGGCATCGCATTGCAGGCTGTTGCACAGCCACGAGTGCAGCCGACCCGCCTCGAACCCGACCACCTCGAAGCCCAAACCAACTCCGGTCGGGGCTGCGACCGGATGGGTTAAGTGCCGCCACAACGGGTGGAACTCTGCCTGACCCCAACCACCGAATCGCTTGAGTAGCGTCGCAGTCTCCGGTGTGGCCAGGTTCATCGACAGGGTGTGGGCGCCCGTCTCTCGGCTGGCGGCGAGCGCGCTGGCCAGGTCAAAGTGCCACGGCGCGGTCAGCGGATCATCGCTGGCCGGCACGAAATCAGTCAGGCAGTCGCTGACGGTCGCGACGGTCGGCGGCAGCAGTGACGTCCACGGAGAGTCCGGTGGCAGCCATCGAGGCGCGGCAACGAATCCGGCGAGCGCGAAGGTGTCCTCGGATGTCATCCGGGCATCATCGCCCATCAACTGTTGGTCGAGCAGTCCAGTTCTTCCGCCAGCTCGTCTGTGCACGCCACCTCATTGGCGCCGTCGGGCACTGCCCGCCTCCCAAGCCCTGAAGGCGAGCAGGTTCAGGAACGCTTGCCGCATAACTTTGGCGTGCCTAATGGAGTTGGCTCAGAAAGTCGCTATAGAAGAGGCCGAGTGCGATGCAGACGCCAATGCCGCCGATCACCCAGAAGCGGATCACGATGTTGATCTCACTCCAGCCGGCCATCTCGAAGTGATGATGCAACGGCGACATCAGGAACACGCGCTTGCGGCGCAACTTCCACGAGGTGTACTGGATCATGCGCGACATTGTGATGATCACGAACAGGAGGGCAAGGATCGGCAACAGGAGCACCGTGTGCGTCGCGACGGCCTCACCGGCGATCAGTCCGCCTAACGCCATCGAGCCGGTGTCTCCCATGATGATCTTTGCCGGAGACGTGTTCCACCAAAGGAAGCCGGCTAGAGCGCCGACCGCAGCTGCAGCTATGAGCGTGGACTCCAGGGGGTCGCGTGCGACGTAGCAGCCCGCGCTGGGGTAGTTCGGGTCCGCGCACCAATGGCGGTACTGCCAGAACGAGATCGCCAGATAGCCGAGGAGAACCAGGATTGCCGAGCCGGTCGCCAGTCCATCCAATCCGTCGGTCAAGTTCACCCCGTTCGTGGTCGCCAGGACCAGCGCCATCACCACCACGATCCCGGCGACCACGCCGACGTTGCCCCACCTGATATCTCTAAGAAATGAGACGTGGGTGCTTCCAACCGTCTGACCGGTTCCGTGCTTCACCGTCAATGCGATGGTGCCGAACCCCAGGCCGACCAGCACCTGCAGCACGAGCTTCCAGCGGCCGGCCAAGCCCGCGGTGTTCTTGCGTGTCACCTTCAGAAGGTCGTCCAGGAATCCGATCCCGGCGCAGCACACCATGAGTCCCAACAGGACAAGCCCCGTGATCGTCGGGCCGGGCGGAACGATCTGAGCAGGGGGAAGCTGCTTCATGACAACATGACCAGCCACGTAGGCGATCAGCGTTCCAGAGATGAACACGAGACCGCCCATCGTGGGCGTGCCCCGCTTGGCCTTGTGCGCCTCAGGGTTGACGTCGCGGATCGGCTGACCAGCCCGCAATGCGGTCAAACCGCGAATCGCCGTCGGCGTGCCCAAAAGAGCGAAGAAGAACCCCACCGCGGCCGCGATGATCACTGCCGGCATGCCCGGAACTCCTTACCAACGACGTCAGACGACCCGGTAACCCAAGCACAGCCACGCCACATGGGCTCATCCGGCGTCGACCGGCCTGCCCAGCCGGTGACTGAGGAGATTCGCGAGCGCCCTCCGACTGACCAGGGCGAGGTAGAGCACCCCACAGTCGGCTGTTTAGCGGTAGGTCTGGCCGCTCTGGAGGGCGGTCGGTAGCTGAGACCAGCTGACGTAACCGGACCCACGACCTACGCATCACGAGATCAAAATGATGAGGCAGGCTAGCTAGCTCGCCAGTTCGCAGCTGACCGTTCACGCGGAGGCGACGGGATCGTGAGTCAATAACCGAAGCGGCAGGCACCCATGATGCGAACAGTGATCGGTGTCGCGGCGGTGATCGCCGTCTGCTGCGCGGCCGGGTGCACCGGGAAGTCGACGCCTCCGCCGCCACCCGGCCGGAGTGCATCAGCAGCACCGAGTCCAATGGCCTTGCCACCCGGAACTACGAGTCTCAAATGTTCTGATCCGATCAGCGTCGTGTCGTCGCCGACGGCGCCATACAGCAGCACGCTCGACGTGGTGGGCCTGGACTCCTCGTCGACACTGCAGGCCAGCCGCACAGGTGGGACAGACCCGCATCGCCTGTTCGCCAAGACCGGGCTTCTCGTGCATGCCGGGCGCGAGTCGACCTTGACCGTACCTGCGAGTTGGTCCAAGCGCGTGTCCATCGCATGGGGCAACCAGGCAGCTGAGTGGACCACCAGCCTGCACATCCCAGCCTGCCCGGAACCGCCCTCAGGCTCCGGTCAGTGGCTGGCGTTTCCCGGAGGGTTCTCACTCGATAAGGCCGCATGCGTACCGCTGGAAGTTCGCGCGGGGAGCGAGACTGTCACCGTTTACGTGTCAGTGGGCGCTCGTTGCGGAAGTTGACACCCGACAAACGCGTTTCGCTGAGCACGTGAGGCCGGAAGGCGAGGCAACCGGCCGGGACCGGCACGTGAGTGAGAGGCCCAAGAGGATCTTGACTGCGAAGACCTGGCCAGTGATCTTGCCGTTGACATGAGCTTTCTTGGTGTGGATGCGGCGACGGGAATCGAACCCGCACCGTCAGTTTGGAGATCGTTCTCGGCCGCCGGCGATCGATGAACTGACTGGCACCAGTTGCTTGAAGTCCCGCGTCGAGACCGGCCAGACTGCCGATCTGCGGTTGAGGTGACTTTCTAGTGATCAGTTCGATGTCGTGCGTCGGTTGTAGGCGTCGATTGCTTCATGTTGTCGGCGGTGGTCTCTCGTGGCGTCCAGCTTGCGAGGAAGGCGAGAGCTTGCTCGGTAGGGCTGGCGGGCTCGAATGTATAGGTGATGATCGTCAGTTCCGGGTCACCCGGAAGTTGAAGTGCTTCCCCGGTGAGTTCGAGATCTCCGGCGAGCGGGTGGTGCATGGCTTTGGTGGCGGTGCGGTGCAGTTTCACGTTGTGGGTGGCCCACCAGGTGCGGAATGGATCACTTCGGGTGCTGAGTTCGCCCACAAGATCGGTCAGTGCCCGGTCGTAGGGGTTTCGGCCGGCCTCGGTTCGTAACGCCGCTACGCAGTCAGCGGCGACGGTTCGCCAGCTCGTGTAGAACTCCTGCGATCTGGGATCGAGGAACAGGTAGCGGGCGAGGTTGAAACTGGCGCCGGTGCCGAGGGCCTCGGCGAACAATGCGCGGCCGAGCCGGTTGGTCGCCAAGATGTCCATACGTCCGTTACGGACGTATGCGGGAGCGCTGATGGTGTCGAGGATGCGCTGTATGCCCAAACGCACGGTTGTCCGGCCGGCTGCTCGACGGTGGGAACGCTCCGCGGTGGGTGCGTTCGCGTTATCGGCCAGGTCGAGCAGATGGGTGCGTTCAGCCTCATCGAGCTGCAACGCGCGGGCGAGAGCGTCTAACACACTGTAGGAGACACCGGTGAGGTTGCCGCGTTCCAGCCGGGTGTAGTAGTCGGTGCTCATTCCGGCGAGCATCGCGACCTCTTCGCGCCGCAGGCCCTTGACCCGGCGTCGGCCGCCGAAGATCGGCACCCCGGCCCGCTCGGGCGACAGGCGCTCACGGCGAGTGGTGAGGAAGTCGCGGACCTCGTCGTTGTTGCTCATGTCTTCGACCATATGCGCGGCGAAACCCGGCAGGGAGGGTCTGGCATTACCGGTAAAAGCCGTCACTGCCTGCGCGCGAAAAGCTCGGGTTAGCTGGACCCGTATCAAGGAACGGAACACGACAGCCGGGGCCGACCGGCCAGGGAACCAGCGGAGGACATTATGGCGGCGAAGAACCGATTGATCACGCTTAACAACGGCGTCCAGATGCCGATTTTGGGCTTCGGCGTCTTCCAGGTCGCCGACGAGCACACCGAGCAGGTCGTCACCGACGCGCTCGCCGCAGGCTACCGGGCTATCGACACCGCCGCCTCCTACGGCAATGAAGAAGCGGTCGGCCGCGCGATCGCGGCCAGCGGCATCCCGCGAGCGGAACTGTTCGTCACCACGAAGATGTGGATCCAGCACACTGGCGAAACCACCGCTCGGCGCGAGTTCGACGAGTCACTGCGGAAGCTCGGCCTGGACTATCTCGACCTCTACCTGATCCACCAGCCACTGGGCGACTACTACAGCTCCTGGCGGGCGATGCAGAAACTGCACGGCGAGGGCCTGGCCAAAGCGATCGGCGTGTCGAACTTCTACCCTGACCGCCTCGTCGACCTGATCCTGAACAGCGACATCACCCCGGCGGTCAACCAGATCGAGACCCACCCGTTCTTCCAGCGCGCCAACGACCAGCAGGTCATGAGCGATTACGGCGTGCAGATCGAGTCCTGGGGCCCGTTCGCCGAGGGCAAGAACGACCTGTTCACCAACCCGACCCTCACCGAGATCGGCGCTGCGCACGGCAAGTCCGTCGGCCAGGTCGTCCTGCGCTGGCTGACCCAGCGCGACGTCGTAGTGATCCCCAAGTCGGTCCGCCCCGAACGGATGGCCGAGAACCTCGACATCTTCAACTTCGAGCTCAGCGCCACCGAGATGGCCCGCATCGCCGACCTTGACACCGGCAAGTCCATGTTCTTCGACCACCACGATCCCGAGATGGTCAAGTGGCTCGACGGACGCCGCGTCGACTGACCGCCGCACCATCCACAGCCCGCGAACACTGATTCATTAGCGAGGAACCCTCATGCACACAGCACACCTCGGAAAACTCGACGTCTCCCGGATCGGGCTCGGCGCGATGGGCATGTCCCACGGCTACACCGGCGCCGGCAGCGACGACGCCGAATCGATCCGCACCATCCACCGCGCGCTCGACCTCGGCGTCACTCTGATCGACACCGCCGAAATCTATGGCCCTTACACCAACGAAGAACTCGTCGGCCGTGCCCTGAAAGGGCACCGCGACCAGGTGGTGCTGGCCACGAAGTTCGGGCTCGTCGCCCACGACAGCCGCGGCCCCTGGATCCGCGACAGCAGCCCGGCCAACATCCGTATCGCTGTCGAGGGCTCGCTGCAACGCCTCGGCACCGACCGCATTGACCTCTACTACCAACACCGGGTCGACCCAGGCACACCGATCGAGGACACCATCGGTGCTCTCGCCGACCTCGTCCGCGACGGGAAGATCCGGCACATCGGCCTGTCCGAAGCCTGGACCGACACCATTCGACGCGCCCACGCCGTCCACCCGATCAGTGCCCTGCAATCGGAGTACTCGCTATGGACCCGCGACCAGGAACAGATCCTGCCGCTCCTACGCGAGCTGGGCATCGGCCTGGTCGCCTACTCACCGCTCGGCAAGGGCTTCCTCACCGGGGCCCTGCGCACTCCGGAAGACGTTGCGCGCCTCGACGACAACGACTTCCGCAAAACCAGCCCCCGCTTCACCGGCGACAACTTCCAGCACAACCTCCGCATCGCCGACGAAGTCCAAACCATCGCCGACCAGACCGGCGCCACCCCGGCCCAGGTCGCTCTCGCCTGGCTGCTGGCCAAGGGCGACGACATCGTCCCCATCCCGGGCACCAAACGCGTCACCCGCGTCGAGGAGAACACCGCCGCGGACACGGTCACTCTCACCGATCAGCAGATCACCGCACTTGACCGGATGGCTCCAGCCCAGGGCGGGCACCACACCGACGAGCAGATGGAAATGATCGAGCGGTAACTGGCGCCGCGCCGGCTGGCGAATCGTCGGAGGTCAACGATGCGCCGCTTTGCGCGCGGTCCGCGACAAGCCGCAAAGAGGATCTTGATAGCGAAAGCCCAGGTCCGGTGATCTTGCCGGTGACCTGGGCTTTTTGCGATGAGAGCGGGCGACGGGAATCGAACCCGCACAATCAGTTTGGAAGACTGAGACTCTGCCATTGAGCTACGCCCGCGAAGCCCGATCGCCCGGGCTGCGGCCACTAGATTACACAGTCGGGTCGATAAACCACACGCAGTGCTCCGCCGCGTCATGATCATCGCCGGTCGGCCGCGGCGATCATGAAACGCCGTCGAACCCGCGAGCGAACATCGACGCTCACCGCATACACTTGCCGTCGCACGCACAACCCCGGGATGTAGCGCAGCTTGGTAGCGCACCCGCTTTGGGAGCGGGGGGTCGCAGGTTCAAATCCTGTCATCCCGACACAGACGACGCGGGCCGGTCGCCGGAGCCGCACTGTGACGAAGGCCGCATCATCCGCAGTGTGACCTCAGTCGGTCAGTCGGTGCCCAATGGCAACTCGGCACGGGTCACTCGCCTACACTCGATCGGGCGATTGCGCGCTCCGTCGCGCTCCGCTCGAGCGATAGACGACCAAGAGCAAAAACATCAAGGAGTACGCCTGTGAAGAGCACGGTCGAGACCCTCAGCCCCACGCGGGTGCGGCTGGCGATCGAGGTCCCGTTCGCCGAGCTGGAGCCCAGCCTCAAGAAGGCGTATCAGGCGATCGGGTCGCAGGTCACGATTCCGGGCTTCCGCCAGGGCAAGGTGCCCACCGCGGTGATCGACCAGCGGGTCGGCCGCGGTGCCGTCCTCAACGAGGCGGTCCAGGAAGCGATCCCGCAAAATGTGCTGGCCGCGATCCGCGAGCACGAGATCAAGTCTCTGGGTCGCCCGACCGTCGACATCACCGAGTTTTCCGACGGCGAGCCGCTGAAGTTCACCGCCGA
Organism: uncultured Actinomycetota bacterium; assembly: GCA_963836775.1. Classification (GTDB taxonomy): domain Bacteria; phylum Actinomycetota; class Actinomycetes; order Mycobacteriales; family Micromonosporaceae; genus DASQPR01. The sequence goes on from CAWIKR010000002.1 coordinate 761,953, forward strand.
GGTCGACGTGCGGCCCGAGATCACGCTGCCGGAGCTGGACGACGTCGAGATCACCGTGGACGAGCTGGTGCTCGGCGACGAAGAGGTGAACGACCAGATCAACCGGCTCCGCGAGCGGTTCGCCACCCTGAAGACGGTGGAGCGACCGGCCGCGACCGGCGACTTCATCCAGGTGGACCTGGCCGCGACCGTGGACGGCGTCGAGGTGCCCGGCGGCTCAGCCACCAACGTCTCGCACGAGGTCGGCAGCAACCAGCTGCTCCCCGGCCTGGACGAGGCGGTGCAGGGCATGAGCGCCAACGACAGCACCACCTTCCAGACCCAGCTTGTCGGTGGCGACTTCGCCGGCAAGGACGCGGACGTCGCGGTCACCGTGCGGACCGTCAAGGAGAAGGAACTGCCCCCGCTGGACGACGACTTCGCCCAGATGGCCAGCGAGTTCGACACCCTGGCCGAGCTGCGCGGCGATCTCGAAGAGCGGATCCTGCGGGTGAAGAAGATCGAGCAGCTCTATGGCGCTCGGGACAAGGTCCTCGCAGACCTGGTCGCAGCCGCGGACATCCCGGCCCCCGAGGGCATCGTGGCCGAAGAGGTCGAGAGCCGGAAGCAGGCGATGACCGACGAGTTGGAGCGCATCGGCGCGTCCCTCGCCGACTACCTGGCCTCGGAGGAGAAGACCGAGGAGCAGATCGACCAGGAGCTGACCGAGGCTGCGGCCGAGGGCGTCAAGATTCAGCTGCTGCTGGACACCTTGGCCGACCGCGAGGAGCTCGAGGTCAGCGACGACGAGTTCGGTCACGAGATCGTGCACCGCGCCCAGCGCGTCGGCATGGCTCCGCAGGCCTACTACGACGAGCTGGTCCGGTCCGGTGCGGCGGCCGCCGTCTACGGTGATGTCCGGCGCGGCAAGGCGCTCGCCCAGGTGATGGAGAAGGTCAAGATCACCGATTCGGCCGGCACCGTGCTCACCCTGGACGAGCTGCGCGGCGCCGACGAAAACGAGGGCCACGACCACGAGGGCCACAACCACTAAGCGGTACGCATAACCGAACGCCCCGTCAGCTCGGCTGGCGGGGCGTTCGCGTCTCCAAAACCGATCAGCTCAGCTGACCGTGCCGCACCAAGGCCCAGGCGAAGCAGCCGAAGGCGGCCAGGCATAGAACCGTACGCACGACGTTCCACCGCACCCAGCGCGCCTCGAACCGATTCCGCGCCACGGCGACCTGCGTCAAGTCGTCCGGCATGCCGGCGTCATCGAGTTGCTTGTTCAGCGGCACGTTCACTGTCCCGGTGACGATCAACGCGCCGACGTAGAAAGCCAGGCCGATGATCGTCCACCAGGCCACCGGCCAGGTGCCGGCCCGCATATGGGCGATCGCCGCGACGATGCCGAACACCAGCGTGCCAAGGAATAGGATCATGAACCAGACGTTCACGATGGCGACGTTGATCCGTTGCATGGTCGCGACGAAGACCCGCTCGCCGGTCTGGGCGAGGCCGGGCATCACCGCGTACGCGAACGCCGCCATCAAGCCGGCAACCAGCCCCGCGGTGATCGTGGTGGCCATTAACGCCACCGCCTGCAGCACCTGCATCAAGACTCCCGCCGGTCCGCGATTCGCTCGAGTTCGTCGGCTCGGCGGAGGTCCTTCGGCCGGCCCACCGCGCGACGCATAAAGATCAGATCATCCAGATCGAGATATCGCACGCGCAAACCATCGGCGGCGTACGCCGTCCGGGCCCGGCCGAGGAACTCGGCGACCGGAATGCCGCCCCACGGCAGAGCCGGCGTGCACAGGTCGCCGCTGGCGGAGGCCGAGTGGAACTGGACCTTCGGGGCCGCGAGCGAAGACAGCGTCCGGGGCACCGGATTCCCGTCGTCGTCGATCAGATCGACGTCGACTCGAGTCAGCGCGGCCAGCAGCGCCGGCGCGTGCGCCGGGTCGCCGTCCCAGAGCAGGTCGAGATCGCCGGTGAGCTCAGTCGAGCCGTGCATGATGCCGGCGATCTGTCCGATGACCGCGACGTCGGCGCCCTCGTCGTGGAATGCGCGCAGCAGCGGGAACGGATCGAACCCGATGGCGTCATCGCTCGCCACGGTGCCGACAATCGCATCGGCGTCGTCATGGCCGACGCCACTACGGACGCGACCCGCGGTCACCTCGGCCAGCTCCGCGATCGCGTCGTGCAACCGGCTGACCTCGATCGATTCGTGCACGCATCCCCCTCATCGGCTCCGCTCGCGGATCACATTCACGATCGTCGCCGCTCGATTGCTCCGCGCCCGGCTGAGTCGGGGTGCCGACAGAGCCGAGCGGACGCGCCGCCCAGACTAGACAATCCGTACGCACGGGGACGACCACACTGAAGCAGGGAGGGAACCCGATGCGTACTTTCCGAGTGATCGCCCTGACCGGCGCGTTGGTGCTGGCGACCGGCACAGCGTGCAGCGGCGTGCACCCCAACCATTCCAGCGCGATCGGCAACGTCGGTTCGCCGAGTGCGACGCCGGTTGCCCAGCAGTCGCCGGCGTCCGGCGGCCCCACGTCCACCGGCGGTGCCACCGCGACGCCGACGGCGACCAAGACAACGTCTCCACCGGCTCAGGACAAGCCGCGGATCGTCTCGTTCACCGCCATCCAGCAGCCGGTCTGCCCGATAGTCCCGACTGTGGATGCGCCGTTCAGCGCACCCGGCAAGAACGTCATCCTCCGCTGGAAGGCAGTCAACGTCCCAGCGGTGTCGCTCTCGCTGGACGGGCCGCACTACTTCGACACCGCCAAGACCGGCAACTTCGAGACCGGCCTGGCAACCTCGGGCGAGCTCGAGGTGCCGTTCAACTGCAACCCGGACGACCAGCCAACGACGACGCACACTTACACACTGGACACCGAAGGCCCCGTGCACCTGCACCAGACCATCAGCATTACGAAGCGGACCAGCCCGTAGCGCAACTGCTCGTCCACCGGACGCGGCCGACGGTCACGTCCACCAAGCATGGTCGAGCCGAAGCTCATCCCACCCAGCGTTTCGCGCGAGACACTGGTGGCCGAACCTCATCTCCACCATCCGTAGCCGAGCCTCATCTCCACCACTGGTGGAAGTGATGCACCGGTCCGTGGCCGCTGCCGACGCTCAGTGCCGAGGCAGCGGCCAGCGCGTCCGTCAGGTAGACCTTGGCGTCCCGGATCGCCGACAGCGTGTCCGGGCGTTGCGGCCGCAGCGCCGCGATCGCCGACGACAACGTGCAGCCTGTGCCGTGGTCGTTCTTGGTCTCCAACCGCACCGCCGATAACCGTTGCACCGCAACGCCGGGGGCCTCCAGGTAGAGGTCCGGAGACTCGGAGCCGCCCAGGTGTCCGCCCTTGAGCAGCACGTCCGGTCCGGCCGCCGACAAGGCGCCGAGCTGGCCGAGCATCTCGTCTTCCGTGGTCGCCTCGTCGACGTCAAGCAGGTCGGCAGCCTCCGGAAGATTCGGCGTGATCAGGTGCACCAGCGGAATCAGCTCGTCGCGAAGTGCCGAGACCGCCGTTGCGGCCAGAAGGCGGTCACCGCTCTTGGCGACCATCACCGGATCCAGCACCACGAACGGCGGCCGACGCGCCGCCAGCACCGACGCGACCGCGGTCACGACCGAGGCATCGGCGAGCATGCCGATCTTCACGGCGTCGACGCGTACGTCGTCGAAGACCGCGTCCAGTTGTGCGGCCACGAAGCCCGCCGGAATCGGAAACACCGAGCGGACACCGATGGTGTTCTGCGCGGTGAGCCCGGTGATCGCGGACATGCCGTAGGCACCGAGCGCCGAGAATGTCTTCAGATCGGCCTGGATCCCGGCACCGCCGCTCGGGTCAGATCCGGCGATCGTCAAGACATTGGGGATCATGAGGTCACCACACCCATCTCGTCTGGTTGCGCAACAGTTTCGGCGACCTCCGCGCGACGCGGCTTGAACAACAGTGTCACCGCGAACGCGACGGCGAACGAGAATAGCGACGCGGACAGCCACGACGGCGGGGTGAAGTGCAGCCAGGCCCGGACGCTCGTCCACCGGTCCACCCACCACCCGATCGCTCCCGGGTTGATCAGCTGATATGCCACGAAGCCAAGCGCCCATGGCAGCAGCAGCCCGAACCGCGACGGTGCCGACGCCGACGTGTCCCAGTCCCGCCATCCGTGGTAGACGAAGTAGCGCACCACGAACACCGCGAACAGCGGCACGAACACCGAGCCGACCAGGTAGAGGAAGTTCTGGTAGGACGCGATGTCGATGGCCAGGGCCAGACCGGTCGCGAGCGCGCCGATGATGACCGCGAGGATGCGCCGGTCGACCTTCGGCATCAGGTTCTGGGTCGAGATCGCGGTGGAGTAGACATTGGCGAACGACTCGTCGAGCTCCCGCAGCACCAGGACGCCGAACGCGAGCCAGCCGAGCGGCACGGCGATGAACGCTCCGAACATGCCGGCTTGCGACGGGTCGGCCGCGGCCACCGTGCTGAGCGCCAGCAGGCCCAGGCCGTAACAGGCGATCTGGGTCACGGAATAGCCGACGAATGACCCGGCGAACGCCGAGCGCTCCGACCGCGAATGCCGCGAATAGTCCGCGGCGAGCGGGATCCACGACACTGAGACGGCGATGACCAGATCGGAGCCGGCCCAGAAGCCGTTCCAGGTGCCGTGTGTGAACGACGGCAATGGCTGCCGGAACAGCTGCACGATCAGGTAGGTCATCGCGATCACGACGGCGATCAGCGCGTACCGGCGCAGCATCCGCACGGCGCCGAGCGGGCGCACCGCCATCGCCGTGGTCAGCACCCCTGCAATCACGATGTACGGCCAGGTGACCTTCCACGGCAGCAACTGCCGGGCCGCGCTCGCGATGATGAACAGCTCGAACGTAGCCCAGCCCAGCACCTGGATCAGGTTCAGTGCCGTCGGCAAATAGGACAGCTTGGCGCCGAACAGGCCGCGCAGCATCACCATCGCGGGTCTGCCACTGCGGGCACCGGCAACGCTCGCGACGGCCAGGCCGGCAGTGCCGATCACCGTGCCGACCACGATCGCGACGAAGCCCGCTAGATATGACATGCCCTGGCCCAGAACGAACACCGCGGTGACCGGGCCGAGAAGGCTGATCCCGAGGTTGCCCCAGAGCGCCACCTGGTCGAAGAACCCGAGCGTGCGCGGCTGCTCGTCGGCGAGCGTGAGCCCGGGTTCGGCGCGGCTGCCGGCGGACGCCGGCGCCGTGAGAACGCTGGTGGTCATGTGCAGTCTCCCTACGCTGGAATTACCCAGTCAGGTTCATGCGGTCGGCGCTTCGGCGCCCTCTCAGCCCGGCACGGCCCGAGCTCCCGCTGCGGATAATGCGGATAATGCGGATAAACGGTGTTACAGAATTGCCATGCCGGTCGTCGGCGACGACGCGACCGCGTGACTGCGCTTGGCGATTCGCCCCGCGCGGAACGCGAGCCGTCCGCCCCGCACTGCCGCCGCCATCGCCTCGGCCATCAACGCCGGTTCCTGAGCGCGGGTCACCGGCGAGGCCAGCAGCACCGCGTCGCAACCGAGTTCCATCGCCAGCGCGGCATCCGACGCCGTCCCGATGCCGGCGTCCAGCACCACTGGGACTGTCGCTTCCGCAACGATCATCGCGATGTTGTGCGGATTGAGGACGCCAAGACCGCTGCCGATCGGCGATCCGCCGGGCATCACCGCCACGCAGCCGACCCGCTGCAGGCGACGGGCCAGGATCGGATCGTCGTTGGTGTAGGCGAACACCTTGAACCCGTCGCCGACCAACTGCTCGGCGGCGTCCAGCAGCTCGATCGCATCCGGCAGCACGGTGTGCTCGTCGGCCACCACTTCGAGCTTGATCCAGTCGGTATCGAGGGCGTCCCGGGCCAGCTGCGCAGTCAGGACCGCCTCGCGGGCGGTGCGGCAACCGGCAGTGTTCGGCAGCAGGCGGACGTTTCGGCGAGTCACCACATCGATCAGCGAGCCGGTCATCTGCGGATCGGCGCGGCGCATCGACACCGTGCACATCGAAGTCCCGGACGCGTCCAGGATCTCTTCGACGACCTGCATGCTCGGAGCTCCACCGGTGCCGAGGATGAGCCGCGACTCCAGCTTCTCCCCCGCCACCACGAGCGCGTCGTCGGTCATGTCAGCCTCCCTGCACGGCGGTCAGCAATTCGATCGCCGCGCCGTCCTGCAACACCAGATCGGACCAGGTCGATCGCGGCGCTACGGCGCCGTCGACCGCGGCCGCCACCCCTTTGTCGGTACGCATCCGGCCGCTCACCAGCTCGGCCAGCGTGAGCCCATCGTTGACGGATTCCTTCTCCCCGTTGATGGTGACGTTCATGCGCGTACCTCCGCTCCTCGTGCGCCGCCGGCTCGCGCCGGATGGAACGGCGCGATGATCTCCGACGCGGTGCCGGTGTCGATGAGTTCCGCGATCTCGTCCGCGGTGACCGGTGTCAGCAGGATGCCGTTGCGATAGTGGCCGGTGGCATAGATGAGGCCGTCGACTTCGGATCGGCCGAGCAGCGGTGCGTTGTCCGGCGAGCCGGGCCGGACGCTGGTGCTGACCTCGACGAACTCGGCCTCGCTCAGCTCCGGGATCAGGGTCTGGGCGTCGCGGAGCAGTTCGTAGACCGCACCGGTGCGGGCCCGCAGGTCGAACCCCGCCTCCTCGCTGGACGCGCCGATCACCAAGTCACCGTTGGCGCGCGGCACGATGTAGACCGGGTTGCCCCGAACCGACCCGCGGACCACCTGGTGCACCAGGTCTGGCTGAGCCGAAAGACGCAGCGTCTGGCCCTTCACCGGCCGCACCTGCGGAGCGGCGGTCAGGCCCTCGATGCCTCTCGACCACGCGCCGGCGGCGAGCACCACGATGTCCGCGGTGAGCTTCTCGCCAGTGTCGAGCGTGACGCCGGAGCCCTCGTCAATTCGGGCCGCCGACCGCCGGACCACGGTGACTCCGGCTGCCTCGGCCGCCGACATCAGTGCCGTCACCAGCGCACGGTTGTCGACCTGGTGGTCCCCGACCGCGAAGAGTCCGCCCGGCAGTCCGGCCGCCACGGCAGGTTCGACCGCCCGCAGCTCACGGCTGGTGAGCATTTCAGACCGTACGCCGAGCGACTCTTGAAATGCCTGCAGCGCACGGAGGTCGGCCAGATCGGCGGCGTCCCAGGCGGCCTGCACCGTGCCGCACTCGCGATAGCCCACATCGAGCCCGGTGGCATCGCGCAGCTCAGCGACGAAGCCCGGATAGCGGCGCGCCGATTCGAGGTTCAGGGCGAGCAGGTCGCGGCCCTCGTAATGCAGCTCAGTGACCGGCGCGAGCATCCCGGCGGCGGTATGCGAGGCGGCGCCGCCCGGTTTCGGGTCGACGACCGTCACCGAACGGCCGCGCTGAGCGGTGCGCCATGCGGTGGCCAGGCCGATCACGCCACCACCCACGATGATCACGTCGGACTTCGCCATCACACCTCCCAGCCGCTCACGTCGTGCAAGATCACGAGATGTGCCGCTGGGAACTGGCTCGAATTCGCTCCCTGCGCCGGCATTACCCGGATCAGGTTCGACGGTCGGCGGCTCCAGCTGCCCTCTCAGCCCAGTCCCACTGGGCTCCCGTGCGCTGGCAACCCTACTCCGCGATCGATCCAAGGGGGAATGGGGTACCGTCGCGAACCATGGTCGACATCTCCCCGGCGCGGACCAGGTTCGCGCAGGCCAGGCTCTATCTATGCACCGATGCCCGGCAGCGCCAGGGTGATTTTCGCGACTTTCTCACGCGGCCTATGCCGGTGGCGTGGACATCATCCAGCTCCGGGAGAAGGGCTTGGAAGCGCGGGACGAGCTGCGACTCTTGGAAGTGCTGGCCGAGGTCGCCGACGCCACCGGCAAGCTCTGGGCGGTCAACGACCGGGCCGACATTGCCTACGCCTCCGGCGCTCCGATCCTGCACCTCGGACAGGACGACCTGCCGGTCCCAGTGGCGCGCGACATCGTCGGCGATGAGGTGATCGTTGGTCGCTCGACTCATTCGCCGGCCCAGTTCGATGCCGCGGTGGCCGAACCGGGAGTGGACTACATGGCTGCCGGTCCGACCTGGACGACACCGACCAAGCCGGGTCGCCCCGCCGCGGGCACGTCGCTGATTGCGCATGCCGCCGGCGGCCGGCGTGCCGGACCGACCCTGGTTTGCCATCGGTGGCATCGAGAACGTCGCGCGACTCGGCGAAGTGATCGGTCTCGGCGCACGTCGCGTCGTCGTGGTCCGAGCGATCACGCAGTCGGACGATCCCGAGGCTGCTGCCCGAGCCTTCGCGACCCGGCTAGCTGACCTCTGAAATCCGCTGCTGCTGCAACTCCGGCATCACCCGCGCGACCGTCTCGAAGTCGGCATCCTCGTGCAGCAGCACCAGTTTTGACTTGATCGCAGTCGCGACAATCATGTAATCGGCCACCGAAAGGCCTTGATGGGCGCCGTGCGCAGCGAGTGCCTGACGCAGTGACGCGACGGCCGCCCACGGATTCTCTGGTGTCGGCACCCACGAGTAGGACCGACGCAGCTTGAGCTCCGTTGCCTCGTATTCGCCGGCGCGCGCAACGGTCATCACTTCGCAGATGACCGGCTCGCACAGGGCGACCAAGCCCCGATCGACGGCGTCATTCCACGCCTCACCGACTTCACCGCGGATTATCCGGACCAGCGCGCTGGAGTCCGCGAGGAAGGTCACTGGTCCAGCTCCGCGAGCCGATCGAAGTCGAAGCCGCCGTCGGAGGCGAGCTTGGTCAACGCCAGCCGAGCGTCGCGTCTGTGGGCTCGTGCCGCTTCAGCGACGCTTGCCAGCGCGGCATTTACGGTGTCCTTCTTGGTTGATGTTCCGAGTGCCACCATGGCCTCCCGCAGAAGATCTTCGTCGATGTCGATCAGCGTCTTCGCCATGGAACCGGCCTCGTCAACCCAAGAATCGTTCGTCCGTATATCCAACCGTAGTGGAGATATCCACGTTGGGCAAGGTCAGCGATCCAAGTCGTCGAGCATAGTTAGGTCGAACGCGCCATCGTCAAACAGTCGTTGGAGTCGTTCTAGCGATTCACCCCGACGCTCCCGGGCCGCCTTCACTGCATGTCGCAGCGCCGCATTCACCACAGCCGACGGTCCCGACTCGGCCAGCGCCGCCTCTGCCTCGCGGAGCAAATCCTGATCAACATCGATCAGCACTTTCGTCATCAGAGCCCTCCATGCGCTGCCGCCGACCTATCCAGTCCCGTCGGCTATATATCGACGAGAACGGATCAACTCGACTGCGGGAGCGACCGCCGCACGCCGCCTCTCAGCGGTCGGTCCGGCTCGCCACCAACCTGAAGTAGTGCATACGAGATTCAGGTCCACCGGCGGACGCCGTGGCGGCCACTGCTCGCGAAGCTCCAGGACCGCGCGGGCGAACCCACCGGTGTAGCGACGCTTCGCGGACTTGATGTCGCGACGCCGAAGGATGGCAAAGCCGTCCAGATTCATGCCCTCGCCATTGACGGCGACGACAGCCAAGGCGCGCCCGACCGCCACGACATTGCCGTCCACGTAAGGAAGCCGGCCGCGGCGCTTGATGCGAACCAGGGTGTTGCGGGCGCGGAGGTTCATGCCCGCCATGGTGCGGCCAGCGGCGACGGTACGCATCCGAGTTTGTCGGACCGTGCCGATAGGTTGCCAGTCATGCGATTCGGAATCAGCTTGCCGATCTTTGGAAGTCTCGCCGACGTTCGCCTGCTCGCCGACCTGGCCGCCGATGCCGAATCGGCGGGCTGGGACGCGTTCTTCATCTGGGACCACCTGCGATGGCCGTCAACGGACGACATCATCGACCCGTGGATCGCCATGACCGCGATCGCCCTCAACACCGAGCGCATCCTGACCGGGCCGATGGTCACGCCGATGCCGCGGCGGCGTCCGCAGAAACTGGCGCGGGAGACGGTCACGCTGGACCGGCTCAGTGGCGGGCGGTTCATTTTCGGTGTCGGCGCCGGCGGCGACCACAGCACCGAATATGAAAACTTCGGCGAGGCCACCGATCCTCGTGTCCGGGCCGCCATGCTCGACGAGTCGCTCGAGGTCATCACCGGCCTCTGGTCTGGGCAGCCGTTCTCATTCGAGGGCGAGCACTACACCGTGCATGAAAGCCAGTTCCTGCCGACGCCGCTTCAGCATCCCCGCATCCCGATCTGGGTGGCCGGGCAGTGGCCGCGCAAGAAGCCGGTGGCCCGCGCCGCCCGGTGGGACGGCTACGTGCCGATCAAAGCCGACATGACCCTGACGACGCCGGATGAGGTCGCCGAGATGGCTCGTCAGCTCGACGTCGCCAATCGTCCCGGCTTCGATCTCGCCATCTTCAACGGACCTGAGCCCGGATCGGCGTTCACCGGCACCGGCGCCACCTGGTGCCTGGACGGGCCGGCCGACGACGGGCCATTCGACGTGGAGGAGATCCGCAGCTGGATCAACGACGGTCCGCGCCGCTGACGACAGAGGCCAACGCACTCAAGCGAGATTCGCGCGACGCACGGCCTCGGGTCAGGCCCGCTCAGACGACGTCGACGCGGGCGCCGGTCCGCGCCTGAGGTGGCCAGCGCTTTTGCGTGAGACAGTTCGCGCCCGCTCAGGCGACGTCCGCGCGGGCCAGTGTGCGGGACTGGAAGGTCCGGCGATAGGTGTGCGGGGGCGAGCCGACTCGCCGGTTGAAGTGGTGGCGCAGCATGGCCGCGTCACCGAAGCCGGACTTGGCGGCGACCGCTTCAACCGGCAGGTCGGTGTCCTCGAGCAGCTGGCGAGCGAGAAGCACGCGCTGGGCGGTCACCCAGTCGTGCGGGGTCACACCGGTCTCGGCGCGGAACCGTCGGGCGAAGGTCCGCGGCGCCATGTGCGCGCGCTCGGCCAGGTCATCGACGGTCACCTGCTGGTCCAGATGCTCGACCATCCACTGCAACAGCGGCTCCAGGGTCGGCGCCGATTCGGTCCGCGGCACGGGTGCCTCGATGAACTGAGATTGGCCGCCATCGCGGTGCGGCGGCACCACCATCCGGCGGGCCAGCTTCGTCGCGACGGCACTCCCGTGCTCGCGCCGGACCAGGTGGAGGCAGAGGTCGATGCCGGCGGCCGTGCCCGCGCTGGTCAGCACCCGACCGTCTTCCACGTAGAGGACATCGGGATGCACATCGGCACGCGGGAACCGTCGAGCCAGCTCGTCGGTGTAGTTCCAGTGCGTGGTGCACTCGCGCCCATCCAGCAGGCCGGCCTCGCCGAGCAGGAACGCACCCGAGCAGACCGACAGCACATAGGCACCGGAGGCGTAAGCATCCTGCAACGCCTCGACCGCTCGCGGGTCCGGGACGGCGCACAGGTCGGTGCCGAACGCCGGCACCGCGACCAGGTCGGCTCCGGCCAGCCCACTCAGATCGCCGTGCGGCGTCACCACGAACCCGGACTTCGATCGCACCGGCTGGCCGCCCGGCGTGCAGAGTGCGAAGTCGTAGGCCGGGAAGCCGTCTTCGGTCCGATCCGTGCCGAACACCTCGCACAGCACGCCCAACTCGAACATCGCCACACCGGGCATCGCCAGGACCGCAACTCGCCGCAACATAGCCCTCAATGCTATGTGGCAGAAAATCGATGGACAAGGGCATTCCTGCCACTGTTCTGTCTCGATATCCGCGGCGAGCATTGATTTAGCAAAACCGGTGGCCACCGGCGCAGATCAGCAGAGCTAGAGGAGATGCGTCATGTCCGGTTTCGTGTTCCTTGCGGTGTTCTTCGGCATCCTTGCCATCGCCGGCGCGCTCGGCTGGACCGCCGACAGCCGTGAAGGCGGCGACTGGTCGCCGACCCAAGACGGGCTGCGGATGCACCATTGACCCGATCCACCGGACCCGCGGGACCGCCGGCGCGGCCGCGGGCCCGGCGGACCAGTCCGCAGTGGAAGCGTCGCTCGATGCTTGCCGGCACCGGACGCACGTGCCGCTGAAGGGCTGGCGTCCCAGCCGGTTCCGGCCGAGAATCGCCCCAAGGCATAGGCGACGGCGCGGGAGGTCCGGCGATGGCGGAATTGTCATACGTGAGCGGTCTGGCGACGGAGCCATTGCTCGGCCAGACGATCGGGGAAAATCTGGCCTCCACGGTGGCCCAATTCGGCGACCGGGAGGCGCTGGTCGACGTCCCGACCGGCCGTCGCTGGACCTACCGGCAGCTCGCCGACGATGTCGAGTCGGTGGCGCTAGGACTGCTCGCACTCGGCATCAACAAGGGCGACCGGGTCGGCATCTGGGCGCCGAACCTGCCGGAGTGGGTGCTGGTGCAGTTCGCCACCGCGCGGATCGGCGCGATCCTGGTCAACATCAATCCGGCGTACCGCAGCCACGAACTTGCCTATGTGCTTAAACAGGCCGGGATCCGGACGCTGATCGCTGCTGAATCGTTCAAGACCTCCGACTACCGCGGCATGGTCGACGAGGTGCGCGGCGGCTGCCCGGACCTGATCGACACCGTCTATATCGGAACGTCCGGCTGGGATGAGTTCATCGGCGGCGGCTTTGACGTCGATCCCCAAAAACTGACCGATCGCGAAGCCGAGCTGGCGTTCGACGACCCGATCAACATTCAGTACACGTCGGGCACCACCGGTTTCCCCAAGGGCGCCACGCTCTCGCACCACAACATCCTCAACAACGGCTATTTCGTCGCTCGCGGACAGCTGTGGAGCGAGGACGACCGAGTCGTCGTGCCGGTGCCGTTCTACCACTGCTTCGGCATGGTGATGGGCAACCTCGGCGCGGTGACTCACGGCGCCTGCATCATCATCCCCGGCCCCGGCTTCGAGCCGGCCGCCACCCTGCGAGCGGCCGCGGCGGAGAAGGCCACGGTCCTCTACGGCGTGCCGACCATGTTCATTGCCGAGCTTGGCGATCCCACATTCGCTGACCACGACCTGTCCAGCCTGCGCACCGGTGTGATGGCCGGCTCGCCGTGCCCGGTCGAAGTGATGAAGCGGGTCATCTCCGAGATGGGGATGACCGAGGTGACGATCTGCTACGGCATGACCGAGACGTCGCCGGTGTCGACCCAGACCCGCGCGGACGATGACCTGGAGCGCCGGGTGTCCACGGTCGGCGCGGTCCACCCGCACCTTGAGGTGAAGATTGTCGACCCGGCCACCGGCCTGGTGGTGCCGCGCAACACCCCGGGCGAGTTCTGCACTCGCGGTTACAGCGTCATGCTGGGCTACTGGAACATGCCCGACCGCACCGCCGAGTCGATCGACGCGGCTCGGTGGATGCACACTGGCGACCTTGCCGTGATGGACGACGACGGCTATCTGAGCATCGTGGGGCGGATCAAGGACATGGTGATCCGCGGCGGCGAGAACGTCTACCCGCGCGAGGTCGAGGAGTTCCTCTACACCCATCCGGACATCGTGGACGCCCAGGTGATCGGCGTGCCGGACGCCAGGTACGGCGAGGAGCTGATGGTCTGGATCCGGGTCCGCGACGGCGCTCCTGCGATCACCGCCGAGTCACTGCACGAGTTCTGCAACGGAAAGCTCGCCCACTTCAAGATTCCGCGCTACGTCAAGATCGTGGACGCATTCCCGATGACCGTCACCGGCAAGATCCGCAAGGTCGAGATGCGTGAGGTCTCGGTCGCGGAACTCGGCCTGAGCTAGCCGCGGCGAGGACTATCCGGCCGCCATCGCGGCCTACCAGGCAACCGTCGGCGGCTAGCCGATGCCGAGGTAGAGCACCGACAGAGCCGCGTCGACCACGTACTCCTTATCCTGGTCGCTGAGCCGGCTGCGGACCATCATGGCCCGCGCCTCCGGTCCGTCCGGGTCTGGCGCACCCAGTCGCGGCGCGATCGTGCCGGCGTTGATGCAGCCGATCGCGCAACGGCCCCGCAGCATCGCCGCTTCATCATCGCCGCCGGCGACCGCGCGCTGCAGGGCAGCGAGGCGCTGCGGCATTGACCGCTTCATCAACCCATGGAGTACGGAGGGGTCGCTCATCAGCGACCGCAGGATCACGCCGTGCTCGTCCAAGATCGAGACGAGCCGCTCAATCAGCTCCCGACTCGCCGGCTGATCGGTGCGTGACGCATCGACGATGAAGTCGTCGAGCTCGGCGAGCATGGGCTCGACCAGCGCCGCCAGGAGGTCGTCCTTGGAGGCGAAGTGGTAATAGAGCGAGCCTTTGGTCATGCCGAGCCGTTCGGAAATGTCACGCACCGAGGTGCCGGCATATCCGCGCTCGATGAATAGGTCGACGGCGACGTCGAGAATGCGCTGCCGGGTGTCGTCCGCCGCGCTGCCTACGGTCCGGGCCACCTGCGCACCTCCTTATCCACGTCGACTGTGTCCAGCGTACATACCGGTCGTTCGATTAAATACCCATGGATCATGATGCACACGTTGCCGTGTTCGGATTAGTCAATCACGCGGCCGTTTGGGTGGACGACGACAGATTGCCCGATGCGACGCGCAATCAATCCAGCGAATGTGTCGAGCGGTTCAAGTCTGGCATCTACAGCCGGTGCGGCCCGGGCTAGCGATCGACCCGGTACGCCGACCTGGGCGGCTCGACCGGCCACGGTGCAGCCGATTGCGGGATCAGCGCTGCTCGAACCTCGTCATTGGCAGGCCCGAGCGCGGTGGTTGGCCAGTCGATGACCGGGACCGCGACGAGCGACCGCAAGGCCGCCACGAAGGCCGTCCGATCGAGCCGCACGAAGCTCAGCGCGATGCTGGTGGCGGCGAGCCGGTCGGATCCGTTGCCGGACATGACCACGCCGTGCGGCTTCGGCAGGATGCCGACGTATCGCTGCTTGCGAGCCGACACTTGCTGGTCCCAGAACACCACCGCATCGACCTCCGACCACGCAACGTCCGCGGTCGCCGAGCGAAAGCGGCCTGGACCCGGATGCCGACCGCGTCAAACTCGACTGCGACTCGCCGGGTCAGCGCCACCAGCAGGACCGCCAGGCCACCCAGACCGAAGAAGATCACGACTGCCGCGCGGAGAATCAGCGGCATAGCGAGCGCCAACGCCAGCGCGTTGAAGGCGGCGGCGACGACGACCACAAAGGTCGTGGCGTGGCTCCAGCCGTATCGAGCCGAGAAGACCATGGCACGCAGTGTGCGGCATGAAGTCGCGGACGCGCAGCCCTAGGCGACCACGAGCGACCGGAGCGCGGCGATGTCCTCGGCGGTGAGGCCGAACTTGGCCGCCCAGCCGGCGAAGCCGCCCCACCGCTGGTCCACCAGGTCGATCGTCGCCGCCATCACCGCGGCGACCGGCTCCCACCTGTCGTAATACGAATCCGGCATCTGCGCCAGGCCGAGGACGCTCCGGCGCTCGCGAGCCCGAACCCGGATCGCGGCCGAGGCCTTGGTGCTGCGCGCGTAGTCGGCGCAGATGTCGGCTGCCGGCACCCCCGCCAGCCCCAGGATCGCGGCGATCACCACGCCGGTCCGGTCGCAGCCGATATGGCAGTGGATCAACGCTGGGGTGACACCCGGACGACCGATCAGCCGAATCAGCTCGGCAATCTCCGCGCCCTTGTAACGCAGGATGTCGGCGTACTGCTCGGGGCGGGTGGCCGCGGACCCGATGTCGCCCAGCGGCACGTTGACATAGGCGACGTCGCGCTCGGAAAGCGGACCCCGGCCGAGTTTCCGGATCTCCGGCAGATCGCGAAGATCGACGACCGTCCGCAGGCCGAGCGTGTCCACCAGCAGATCGGCATCGCGGTCGGTGGCATAGGCCGCGGAGTCGCTGCGGAACAGCACCCCCGGACGGATCGACCCGCCGGCGCTGACCGGAAGCCCGCCGAGGTCGCGGAAATTGACGAGACCGGCGAGCGTCACGCCGGCCGCGGTCCGTTCGCTCATCCGTGTCCACTCACGAAGTGGTAGAACCTCATCACCCAGGCGGTCTGCTGCAGATAGGTGATGCCGACCGCGTAGAGGAAGATCGCCACCGCGATGTGCGCGCCCCGGGCGGTCTTGCGGCGCCGGTGCATCCAGCCCTCGATGACCAGCCGGCCGACGAGCCGTGCCACCATGAACAAGCCGATCGCCACGACCACAGTGGACAGCAGGATCGACGGCGCGACCACGATGCCGGTAGTCGGGCGGCTGGACGCGGCCCAGATGATCCAGCACAGAACCGCGAACGTGCCGGCTGTCCAGGTCCAGCCCCGGCCGCGCTTCCAGACCCGCCAGCGCTCGGACACCGGCACCCGCACCCGAGCAGGGGCGGCCGCGACCGGCGCCGCGGTCGGATCCGGGACCTGCGGGCGGTTGACCACCTGCGCACGCCCGACCAGCATCGCAACGTCGCCACCCTGCGGCTGCATCGGCGCCGGTGCGCCGGCTGGTCCGCCGCTGGTCGGTCCGCCACCGGCCGGGCTGCCGGAGACCGGACCACCGGCGGCGCCACCAGCGGCCGGACTGCCGACATTGGGACCGCCGGAGACCGGACTGCCGGACACCGGCTGCTCCGAAGCCGGCGCCGGCGGCGTCAGGATCGCCGGCATCCGCTGGAGTTCGGGCTGCTGCGGCAGCTTCGCCGCCTTGGCCCGAAGCGCGACCAGTTCGCGCTCCAGCAGCTCGATCCGGTGGAACGCATCAGTCTCCGTACCGCGGAGAACCGGTCGTGCCCGGCCGACCGCGCGGCCGCCGTCGCTGGTGATCGGTGCGGCCCCGGCGCGATCGGCCCAATCCAAACCCAGGTCCGGCAGCCCGGCACCGCGCACCAGAACCGCCAGACGCTCGATCCAGCCGGCCAGCTCGCGAGTGCTGGGGCGGTCGACCGGGCGGTCGGCGAGCGGCGCCAGCACATGGTCCCGCAGCGCCGGACGGCCTTCGAAGATCGGATGCCGATCCATCGGCGTCGACGTGCCCCGGGGCGGCTGGCCGGTCAGGATGAAATATGCCACCGAGCCGAACCCGTGCACGTCATAGCTCGGCGAGACCTGGCCCTGCAAGGCTTCCGGCCCACCGGAATCGGCCGTGTAGGCGATCTGGGTGATCTCTTCGTGCCGCCAGTAGCGTGCGCCGGTGAAGTCGATCAGCCGCACTTCGCCGTTAGTCAGCACCATTAGATTGGACGGCTTGATGTCCATATGCAGCACCGGGCACGCCGCTTGATCGTCGGGGAAGTGCAGCGCCCGCATGGTCTCGGAAATAGTGCGCAGCGCCGATGGCGCATTCAGACGGGGCCCGGAGCCACGGACGGCGGCGTTGGTCACGTATTCCCGGAGATTGACGCCGTGGAGATAGTCATAAATCTGATAAGGCACCGCGTCGCGGATCGACGGCGCGACTCCGATCGGGTGCGGCGGCGGACCGTAGAAACCGTCGGCCCGGCGGCAGATGCCGGTGACACCGCGATTGTTCAGATCCATCAGGGCGGCGTCGCCCTTGTCCCAGGACCGCAACTCGTCGGCGACCGGGCGCTTGGGATCGAGCCGGAACACCTTGACGGTGATCGGCGCGCTCGTCACACCGCCGCAGATGCGCACGCCGCGGTAGACATCGGCCTGACCGCCGGAGCCGATGCGGGCCACCAGCCGGTAGCGCTGGTAGGTCTCCGGAAGCGGGCTGGCCGGGCCGCACACAAGGTCAACCAGTGCGGGTTCGGGCATGTGCCACCTTCGGCCTGTCGGTGCAGAGGACTCAAAGGGTATCCGGACGATGCGACACCCGCGCGACCGCCCACTCGGCGAAGCCAGCATTCCGGGTGCGAAGCCGGCATTCAGCGGGCGACGCACGCATCGACCGGACCGAGGCCTAATTCGGTCGCTCCGACGGCGCAGTCGGCGTAGGAAGGAGGCGTGCAGCCGGAGTACACATACCGATCCGCCACGGCGGACGAATGGGATCAAATCAGCATAATCCTCTCGGAAGCCTTTAACGAGGACATGTCCGATGAGTGGAGTGCGATGGAACGCGGCGTCTTCGAACCGGAGCGCACCGTTCTCGCAGAGACCGGCGGCGAGATCGTCGGACACTCGTCGGCCTTCACCCGGGACCTGACCGTTCCGGGCGGCAGCGTGCCCGCATCGCACGTGACCATGGTCGGCGTCAGCTCGCTGCATCGTCGTCGGGGCCTGCTGCGATCGATGATCACGCGATTGCACGACGACGCCATCCGCCGAGGTGAGCCGATCGCCGCGTTGTGGGCCAGCGAGGCACGGATCTATCAGCGCTTCGGCTACGGCCAAGCGGCCGGCCGGCTCAGCATCGACCTGAACAAGAACGAAGCGACACTGCGGCCCGAGTCACTGCTGCCGCCGGTCGGAACGGTCCGCCGGGTCCCGGCCGACGACGTCGACACATTCCTGAAGGTCTACGAACGCGCACTCGCCGAGCGCACTGGATTCTCGTCGCGCAACGAGGCGTGGTGGACCTACGTCCTCAGCGACTTGAAGGAGAGCCGGGGCGGTGCCACCGCGTTGCGGGCGGTCGTCCACGACGGCCCCGACGGCCCCGACGCCTACATGCTGTTCCGGGTCAAATCCGAATGGGGCGTGACGCCGAACGGCACGGTGCAGATCCGCGAACTGGTGGCCACCACGCCCGAGGGTTATCAAGCCATGTGGCAGCAGGCGCTCGCGGTGGACCTGACCCGGACCGTTTATCTCCGCTTCGGATCACTCGACGAGCCGGTGCTCTACCTGGTCGACGAGGTTCGCGCCCTGGAACCGAAGGTCACCGACAGCCTCTGGGTGCGCATTCTCTCGGTGCCGGACGCGCTGTCCGCGCGGCGCTATGCCGCGCCGGTCGATGTGGTCCTGGACGTCACCGACCGCGACATCCTGGGCAACGCACGACGCTGGCGGCTGGTCGGCGGACCGGACACTTCATCGTGTACGCCCACCGACGAACCCGCCGATCTGCGGCTCGACATCAGCGCGCTGGGTGCGGCCTACCTCGGCGGCACCACGCTCGCGGCGCTCGCCGCCGGCGGCCGGGTCACTGAATTGACCGGCGGTGCGCTGGCCCGCGCCACGGCCGGGTTCCGCTGGCATCGGGAGCCCGCCGCCACCGAAGTGTTCTAGGCTGGCCGGCATGGGTGACGGCGAGCAGCGGCGGCGACGCGTACGCGGCAGTCGCGGCACGCCTGCGCCACCCGTGCCGGGCCCACCACCGGCCGGGCCTCGCGGTCCGGTCTCCGGCGGTTTCACGGCTCAGACCTCCGAAGTCTTCGATGACACCGCGGCAGTCGACTTACCGACCGGCGAACATCCGATCATCGATCATCCGGCCTCCGCTCACGATCGCGAGGATCGTGACGAGCGCAGTCTCCGCGGGTTGATCGGCGGGGGTTCATCGCAGGTGAATGTGCGGGCGGCGATGCGGGCACGGGACGCCTCGCGGCCCAGCGACGACGACCTGGCCGACGCCGAAGCCACCCTCGCGATCGTCCACCGCGGCTGGATGCCCAGGGACAGCTGACGCGGCCGGGTCGCCTGCTTGTCGGGTGCTCGGAGATCGGCCCGCGGCGCCGCTGCAGCGAACCGAGCCGAGCCGGCCGGTCAGATCCCGTGCTTGCGTTCGTAGTGCGTCACCTGATCGATGCGCCGCTGATGCCGCGGCTCCGCCGAGAACGGCGTCTCCAAGAACGCTGTGACCAGCGCGGTCGCCTCAGACGGCGTGTGCTGGCGGGCACCGATTCCGACGACGTTGGCGTTGTTGTGCGCGCGAGCCAGCGTCGCGGTGTCGTGATTCCAGGCCAGCGCGGCCCGAACTCCTTCGACCTTGTTGGCGGCGATCTGCTCGCCATTGCCGGATCCACCGATCACCACGCCCAGGCTGCCCGGATCGGCGACCACCTTCTCGCCGGCCGCGATGCAGTAGGCCGGGTAGTCGTCTTCGGCGTCATAGGTGTCGGCGCCAAGGTCGACCACCTCATAGCCGGCCTTCGCCAGCTCGGCGTTCAGATGGGCTTTGAGCTCGAAGCCGGCGTGGTCCGAGGCGAGATATACGCGCATGGGGCCGAGTCTAGGAAACCGCGCCGCGAAGCTCGGCGGCAACCAGTCCGGCACGCGCCTTCGGCGTAAACCAGGTGCTCTTCCGCGGCAGCTTGAGACGGGCCAGGTTGACCGCCACGAAGTCGTCCACGGTCACCGGGGCGATCAGGATCGCCAGGCCGGCGCGCCCGGCGTCGACCTCGCCTCGCAGCCACTCGGCCGGATAATCGCCACCGATGTAGTTGATCGACTTGTCGCCCGGATCCAGGCACAGCGCAGCGCCGATCAGGTGCCGCTCGACGAGTGCGTGATCGAGGTTGTCCACCACGCTCGACCCGTCCTGCGGCAGCCGCACCGCCCAGGCGCCGTCGGCGGCGTACACATTGATCGTGCCCTTGGCGGGGATGCCCGGCGCTGCGTCCAGGACGGTGACCGCCGCGCCCGCGGCGCGCAGGCGCTCGGCCACCGCGGCGCCAGTCTGCGACGTGCGGATCAGCCGGTTGTAGGGCTGGATCGCCACCGACTGCGGGGTGGTGACCACCGCCAGGAACCGATCCAGCCCCGCTGTCTGCGCGGCCAGGCTGCGGTGGTTGCCGTCGGC
This sequence comes from uncultured Actinomycetota bacterium, assembly GCA_963836775.1. Classification (GTDB taxonomy): domain Bacteria; phylum Actinomycetota; class Actinomycetes; order Mycobacteriales; family Micromonosporaceae; genus DASQPR01. Next base: position 782,586 of record CAWIKR010000002.1, read on the forward strand.
GACCACCAGCTCACCGGTCCCGGCCAGTTTGAGGAGCTGATCCTGGCGGGCGCCGGGCCCGATCGGCCAGATTTCGTGTTGCCGGCCGGCCGGATCCAGATCGGTCACCGCCGGGTCGCCGGCCTCCGCGACCGCTGCGGCGAGCGCGTCCTGCAGTTCCTCCGGCTCGACCGTCGCGAGCAGGAGCACCGGGGACAGCAGGTGGTTGATTGTCGCGGCCAGCGCGACCCGCTCACGCACCTTCTCGATGAAGACGTCCTCGTTGCGGATGACCAATCCCGGCTCGTCGGCGGATGTGGAGATCTGATCGGTGTCGACCATGGTCCACAGGCCGTAGCCGACAGTCCCGGACGGATCCGTGATCCGGTAGACCACCGCGACCTCGTCGTGCGCCGCGTAACGCCCGTCGGATTTGGCATCGGCCAGCCGCTGCGCCGCGGCCGGCAGGCTGTCGGTGAACGAGCGGCCGACGCTTTCCGGTGCCCGGTGCGGCATCTCGATACCGAGTGCGCTGGTCGGGTTCGCCGCGATGATGGCGGTGATTTCCGCGTCGGCGGCGAACTCGTCGTAATTCTGCGAGCCGGTGCCACCGGTGGACAGCCAGGCCCGGTGAATCGGGTGCGCGAGGGTCATGGCAAACGACGCTAGTTCGTCCCGACGGGACCGGTGCGGCCGGGCCGGGTCTCGTCCGGGTGGCGGGTCTGGACAGCAACAAGCCGCGCGAGCCAGGAGTGGCTCGCGCGGCTGATGTCGCGACCAGACCTAGTCGAAGATCGGCCCGACGTCGCGGGACCGCTTCAGCTCGAAGAAGCCCGGAGTGCCGGAGACCAGCAGGACGCCGTCCCAGAGCTTGCCGGCCGCGTCGCCCTTGGGCGCCGGAGTCACCACCGGACCGAAGAACGCGACCTTCTGGTCCGGATCGGGTCCCGGGGCGTGGATCACCGGCGTGCCCACGTCGGTGCCGACCGGCTTCATGCCGGCGTTGTGGCTGTCCCGCAGCGCCTCGTCGAACTCGGCCGAGGTGGCGGCGTCGGCCAGGGTCGGGTCCAGGTCGCAGTCGGCGAGGACGGCGCTGAACAGTTCCGGCCCGATCGGCTCCTTCTGCAGGTGGATGCGCTTGCCGAACGCGGTGTAGAGATCGCGGAGCACGTCGTTGCCATACTTCTGCTCGGCCGCGATGGCGATCCGGACCGGGCCCCAGCCGTTGGCCAGCAGCGTCTTGTATCGCTCCGGGAGATCGTCGCGGTTCTCGTTCAGCACCGACAGGCTCATCACGTGGAAGGTAACGTCGACCGGGCGGACCTGCTCCACCTCCAGCAGCCACCGCGATGTCATCCAGGCCCATGGGCACATGGGGTCGAACCACATGTCCACCTGCGAGCGCTCTGCGCTTAATGTCTCGTTCTGCACCATGATCGCGGCCTCCCCGGGAAGTACTTGCGTACCCCCATCTTTGCTTAGGCAAACGAAACCCGCGATATCACCCGCGCGTGACCCCGACCACTTCTGCCCGCCGGCGGCAGGGCGTGAAAGACTTCCCTTCGTGTCTGGGTTCGCAAGAGCCTGTTCCTAAGCCTTCGGTCGGGGCGAGGCGGAGTCCAGATGGTTGTCGGCAAGGCGGAGGTACGGGTGCATACCGGTGTTGTCTGCACCCGTGCCGACAACGCCGCCGACGGCCATCTGGGCCCGCCGCAGCCTGGCCACGACGCTTAGGAACCGGCTCTAAGCCCAGCATCAGCATTCGGGCCGTCCTTAAGGCCCGGGCATCGATTTCACGGCGGTCGCGACGGCGCGGCCGCTGCCATTGGAGTGGAGCGAACAAGCGTGGCCGGAACTCGAAACCTGACCCAGGTGGAAGCCGCGGAGCGATCCCGGCTTCTGGACGTGACCTCGTACGACATCGCCGTTGACCTGACCGACGGCACCGGCGGTCCGGGCGACGGCACGTTCCGCTCCACCACCGAGGTCACCTTCCGCTGCGCCGAACCCGGCGCCACCACCTTCATCGAGGTGGCCATGCACGGGCTGCGGTCGGCGACGCTGAACGGCAAACCGCTGGACATCAGCGGCTGGTCCGCTGAGACCGGGCTGACGCTGCCCGACCTGGCCGTCGAGAACACGCTGGTGGTCGACGCCGACGCGGCCTACTCCACCACCGGGCAGGGCCTGCACCGGTCGATGGACCCGGTGGACAAAGAGGTCTATCTCTACAGCCAGTTCGAGACCGCGGACGCCCAGCGGGTCTTCGCCTGCTTCGACCAGCCGGACCTGAAGAGCGTCTACACCTGGCACGTGACCGTGCCGGCGCACTGGACGGTCGTGTCCAACTCCCGGGTCATCAGCGCGATCGACGGCGACGTCGAGGGCACCAAGACCCTGCACTTCGAGCAGTCGGTGCGGATGTCCAGCTACATCACCGCGCTCTGCGCCGGGCCCTACCACGAGGTCCGCAAGACGCACGACGGCATCGACATGGGCATCTTCGTGCGGCAGTCGATGAAGCAATACCTGGACGCCGACGACATTTTCCTGATCACCGAGCAGGGCTTCGACTTCTTCCACCAGCAGTTCCAGGTGCGCTACCCGCTGCCCAAATACGACCAGCTCTACGTGCCGGAGTTCAACGCCGGCGCGATGGAGAATTTCGGCTGCGTCGTGCACGGCGAGGACTACTACATCTTCCGGTCCGCCGTCACCGACTTCGAGTTCGAGAACCGGGCCAACACGATCCTGCACGAGATGGCCCACATGTGGTTCGGTGACCTGGTCACCATGCGCTGGTGGGACGACCTGTGGCTGAACGAGTCGTTCGCGGAGTGGGCCAGCCATTGGGCCAATGCGCACGCGACCCGGTTCAACGACGCCTGGACCACGTTCCTGTCGGTCCGCAAGAACTGGGGCTACCGGCAGGACCAGCTGTCCTCGACCCATCCGGTCTACTGCGACATGCCGGACATGGAGGCGGTCGAGGTCAACTTCGACGGCATCACCTATGCCAAGGGCGCGAGCGTCATCAAGCAACTGGTGGCCTACGTCGGTATCGACGCATTCGTGGCCGGCCTGCGGGACTACTTCGGCAAGCATGCCTGGGGCAACGCCACCTTCGGCGATCTGCTGTCGTCGTTGGAGGCCGAGACCGGCAAGCCGCTGCGTGAGTTCGCGACACAGTGGCTGGAGACCGCGCAGGTCAACACGCTGCGCCCGGAGATCGTGACGGCCGAGGACGGCACCTATGCCGAGGTCGCCGTCCGCCAGGAGGCGCCGGCCGCCTACCCGACCCTGCGTACGCATCGTCTCGGCGTCGGCCTCTACGACCTGGACGGCGGCGCCCTCAATCGGCGCGAGACCGTCGAGGTGACCGTCAGCGGCGAGCGCACCGTGCTGACCGAGCTGGCCGGCAAGCCGGTCGCCGATGTCCTGCTGCTCAACGACGAAGATCTGACCTACGCCAAGACTCGCTTGGACGAGCGTTCCATGGCGACCGTCGTCGACCACATCGCGACCTTCGACAACTCGCTCGCCCGCGCAATCGTCTGGGCTGCCACTTGGGACATGGTCCGGGACGCCGAGATGCGGGCGCGGGACTACGTGCAGCTGGTCGTCAACGGCCTGCCCGCCGAGGCGGACATCAACCTGGTGACCGCGACGCTGCGCCAGGGCGCGGGTGCGATCGTCAACTACGCCGACCCGGCCTGGTCGGAGACCGGCTGGACGCTGCTCGCCGACGCCGCCCGCACCGCCATCGCCGACACCGAGCCCGGCAGCGGCTTCCAGCTGGCCTGGGCCCGGACCTTCATCAGCGCCGCCCGCAGCGGCGAGGATCTGGCCCGGATCGCCGGCTGGCTGGACGGCGACGGCGTGCCCGCGGGACTGGCCATCGACACCGAACTGCGCTGGTCGATCGTCGCGGCGCTGTCCGAGGCCGGCCGGATCGGCGACGACGTCATCAACGCCGAGCTCGATGGCGACCGCACCGCTTCGGGCGAGCGCAAGGCCGCGACCGCGACCGCGCTGATCGCCACGGCCGACGGCAAGGCCGAGGTGTGGCGCCGCTTGACCGCCGGTGACGCGCTGCCGAACTGGCTCCAGCGGGCACTGCTCGGTGGCTTCCAGAGCAGCGTGCATCCGGAACTCACCGCGCCCTACTCGCCCAAGTACTTCGAAATCCTGGACCAGATCTGGGCCACTCGGGACAGCGAGCCGGCTCAGGAGTTCGTCTCCGGTGCCTACCCGTTCCTGCAGGTCTCCGAGGAGACGGTGGCGGCCAGCGACGCATGGCTCGCCGATGCCTCGCACCCGGCGCCGCTGCGGCGCCTGGTGGCCGAGGGTCGGGACGCCGTTGTCCGTGCCATTGCGGCGCGGGCTAAAGACGCTTCGTAGGTACGTGGTTTTCGGCTGGCCTTGCCCGCTCCGGGCGGTCAGGCTTGATCCCTCCGCGGGTCAAGGCCAGCCGAAAACCCGACGTGGTCGCGGCCCGCGGACGGCGACAGCCTTAAAGATCAAATGTGTGTACGCAAACTGCAAAGCTCACGTGGTGTCGGCGCTTTGAGGTCACACACAGCGAAAGGCTCACCTGGATTCCAGGTGAGCCTTTCGGTATGCGTACACACATTTGATTTAAAGCGTGACCGGACCGCGGCGGCGGAGCACCTCAGGCCCTCGGCCGACATTGCCCGCGTCGGGATCAAGCCTGACCGCCCAGAGCGGGCGATGTCGGCCGAGGGCCTGAAGCCAAGCCCCTAAACCGGCGGATGACCAGCCTGAGCCGCAAGCTGCGCGAGCCCGGCCACCAGTCCCCCGGCCAGGTCGCCGCCGCCGAACGCCGCCGACATCGACATCGCGGCCAGCTTCGCCGACCGGTCCGGGATCCGTCGCTGCGCCGACTCGCCGGTGATGATCTCGAGCACCCGCTGGTTCGGCGAGACGGCGACCAGGACGCTGGTGTCCGGATCGGCCATCTGACTGTGCAGCTTCTCGGCATGGCCGCGCACCGGCACGTCCAGGTCGCCGACGTAGACGCTGAACTTGAGCTCCGTCGATGAGTCGGCGAGACGCAGCGCGTCGTCAAGCCGCAGCAGCTGCCGCGTGGTGAACGGCCCGTGCAGGGCGTCCTCGCGAGCCGCGGCCCGCACCGAGTCGGCAGAAATCAACTCACCAGCTGTCACTTGCGCCTCCGGTGTTGCCCGTGTGCACCATGCCCGGCCATTCGCTGCCATCCGGTGCCGGCTCCGCCGCGGTCAGGGCGCGGGCCTCGGTATCCGCCTCGGCCACCGACTCGGGGTTGCCCGCCACATACCACACCGGGGTCGGCTCAAACGGGCGTCCGGGGCGGTAGCGCCGGCTGCGGGCCGCGCTGGTGCCGTAGACAAGCAGGAAAACCAGCCCGATTGCAGCCAACGGGATGCCGACGAACACGAGGATGGTCTCTGTGATGGACAAACTCAACGCCCCCAGGAGGAGGAAAAGAATCGAACACGTAAACCGTAGCGGAGGAACCTCATGTCAGAGGCGCCGGGTGGACGGAATGCCGGATGGAGTCGCTACCGTTGCCTGGTGACTCACCACGAGCAGCTCCCCATCGCCGAACGGCTGGACCGCGACGACCCGCTGGCCGCGTTCCGCGATCGTTTCGTCATCACCGATCCGGACGTGATCTACCTGGACGGCAACTCTCTGGGCCGGTTGCCGGTAGCGACCCGGGCACGGCTGCATGCCGCGATCGACGAGGAGTGGGGCGCCGAGCTGATCAACGGCTGGGATCACTGGATCGAACTGGCTCGGCAGGCCGGTGACGTGCTCGGCGGCCTGGTCGGCGCGCGCCCGGGCGAGACCGTGCTGAGCGACTCGACCAGCGTCAACCTCTACAAGCTCGCCGCCGCCGCGCTGGACGCCCGGCCAGATCGGCGGGTGATCGTCACCGATGACGACAACTTCCCGACCGATCAGTACATCCTCCAGGGCCTGGCCGCGGCCCGTGGCCTGGAGCTGCGGGTGATCAAGACCGACATCGACAGCGGTGTGACTCTCGACGACGTGCGCGATGCCGTCGACGAGGACACCGCACTGTTGTCGCTGTCCCATGTGGCGTACCGGTCCGGCGCCATCGCCGACATGCCCGCGATCACCGCGTTGGCTCATGAACGCGGCGCCCTGGTGCTCTGGGATCTGTGCCACTCGGCCGGTTCGGTGCCGGTGGATCTGGCCGGCAGCGCCGCCGATCTGGCCGTGGGCTGCACCTACAAGCACCTCAACGGCGGTCCGGGGGCACCCGCGTTTCTCTTCGTCCGGGCCGACCTGCAGGACTCCCTGCGGCAGCCGATCTGGGGTTGGTTCTCCCAGCGGGACCAGTTCGCGATGGGCTCCACCTATGACCCGGTCGGCGGCATCGAACGCTTCCTGGTCGGCACGCCGAGCATCCTGAGCGGCTACGGCGCCATGGAGGGCGCCCGGATCAGCGCCGAGGCAAGCATCGCCGCGATCGCGGCGAAGGGCCAGAAGCTCACCGAGTACGCGATCAGCCTGTTCGACGACTGGCTGGCCCCGCACGGATTCTCGCTGGCCTCGCCGCGCGAGACGGCCCGCCGCGGCGCCCAGGTGACGCTGCATCATCCGGCGGCCTGGCAGATCTGTCAGGCACTCAAGGTGGCATCGGTGATCCCGGACTTCCGGACGCCGGACCGCCTGCGCCTCGGATTCGCCCCGCTCTACACGAGGTTTGTCGACGTATACGAGGGTATGCGCAGGCTGCGCTCGATCGTCGAGTCTGGGGCGCACCTGGAGTTTCCCACCGAACGCTCCCGGGTGACCTGAACCGGCGACCGCGCGAGGTCTCCGACCGACCTCGGGGTTTCGGACGTTTTGACCTGGAGAAATAGCGATAATTGCCCCAGGCGAGCGGCAGATCCAGCTGCCGTCCGACTGGGAGGCAATCATGCGATGGCTCCGGATCACCTTGGCGACCTGCGCCACTGTCCTGCTGTCGGCGGCTTGCATCCCAGCCTCGGCGAGCGGGGCCACACTGCTGTTCGTCAATCCCAGCTCGATCGACGCAGGGTTCGCGGTCGAGGTGAGGGCCACCTGCGGAGATAACGTCAACCCGGCGTTCGTGCACTCCCCGGCCTTCGGCTCGGTCACGCTCGTCCCCGCGAACGGCGTGCTCAAGGCCAACGTGACGATTCCGCGCAGCACCAAGTCCGGCACCTACACCGTGGACCTGTCATGCGCCAGCGGCCAGCAGAGCACGGCCAAGCTGACCGTGCTGGGCGGCGGCGCGGCGCCGAACAACAACCACGGCCCGCACACCGGCGGCGGTCAAATGGCGGCCGGGCTAGCGGGGAAGCTAACCCTCTACGGAGGACTCGCCGCGGTCGTCGTCGGTCTCGGGTCCTGGCTGCTTATCGGCCTGCGCCGGCGCAGCGCCGTGCGCGGCTAGCTCCCGGATGGGCCGGAACCATCGTCCATCGTGGCTGATCCCCGCCGCTCTGGTGCTGGTCGGCCTGTTCGGCGCGGGTGCCGGCCTGGGCCAGCTGGCCGGAGCACCGTCACTGCCGTCGTTCGGACTCGCCCACGGAAAAGCCGCCGGGCCTGCGGCGCACGCGCTGTCCCGGAGTACGCCGACCAAGATCCGGATTCAGTCGATCGACGTCTCGGCCCCGGTGATGTCGGTCGGGCTCGCACCGGACGGGACCATCAACACGCCGCCGCTGGACAACGCCAACGTGACCGGGTGGTATCAGGGCGGTCCGTCACCCGGGCAGATGGGTCCGGCGGTGATTGTCGGTCACGTCGACGGACCCAACGGCGAGAGTGTCTTCTACAAGCTCGGCAAGATGCGGCCGGGCGACAAAATCCAGGTCTACCTGGCCAATCACCGGGTCGCGATGTTCTCGGTCTACTCGGTCGAGGTGTTCGGCAAGGACAAGCTCCCTGGCGACCGGGTCTTTCACGACTACACCAGACCCGGACTCCGGCTGATCAGCTGCGGCGGGACATGGGTCGGCGGATCGACCGGCTACTCCGACAACATCGTGGTCTTTGCCCAAATGACACTTCGGGGTTAGCGCTTTGCCAATCTTGGGCGTAACGGCGTTCGTTTGAGCCCGTCGGGGGCGCCGCTCGCAAGGCGCATTGCAGCGAAGTGTGCCGGGTTTGCACTCGAGCTGCGAAGCGTGCGGCCGTCACCGTAAGGCGAGGAATGAGCCTGTAGGCGACGGCCTGCCAGCAGGCAACGCCGCGAGCGGTGGCGCCCTGGCGTGCTCAAATCAAGCTGCTGCTGGGAGATTGAGATGAAGCCAGTCGGACCATCGCGGGTCGGGTGCACGATGCCCGAGGACGCGCCACGCCTGGCCCTTCGGCTGTGCCGGCGCCGCATGCAGCCGCCAGCCCAGCTCGGCGGGCGTTCGGTCGCCCTTCTTGTGATTGCACCGCGCGCACGCCGCCACCACGTTGTCCCAGGCATGGATGCCGCCACGACTGCGTGGCATCACATGGTCGATGGTCTCCGCGGGACCGGCGCAATATGCACAGCGCCCGCCGTCACGAGCGAAGATCGCGCGGCGGGACAGCCCAACGTGGCTGCGGTACGGAACCCGGACATACCGGTTCAGCCGCACCACGCTGGGTAATGGCAGGGACTGGTGGACGCTGTGCAGGATGCCTTCACCATCGGCAACGCAGATGGCCTTGGCGGTGAGGATCAGGATGGTGGCTCTTCGCACTGACACGACACACAGCGGCTCGTAGGTCTGGTTCAGCACCAGCGCGGAACCGTTCATGCTGCGTCGTATGTCAGGCATCGGGGTAACCTTCCCGTCCAGACGGCGGACCGCCGTGGTCCGTGCAACCATCGTCCCCGATTGATCCGCCGATTGCACACACTTATTGCTCATCTTCCCCAACAATTAACCGGCTGCTCGACGGCACCGCGATGGCAAGATCGCAGGTGCCGGCCACGGGCAACCACGGGGCCGACCCTGATGATCAAAGCCGGATGTCCACCCGGTCAGGTGAGCAACCCTGGGAACCGGCCCGCCGAGCAATGAGGTATTAGAGCACCGTGATCGCCGCACTGATGACTTCGTACGCCGCGCCGGCGCCCGAGCCGTCCGCCCCCGCCACGCCGGACTGCATCCGGGCCAGCGACCTGTGCAACTTCGTCTTCGAGCGCACCGGCAACAAGTGGCTCGCCTCCAGCAGCTACTACCTAGTGGTCAAGCCGCTGCAGATCGTGCTGATCATCGTCGTCGCTCTGGTCCTGCGGTTCGTCCTGCACCGGGCGATCAACCAGCTGGTCCGACGAACCGCGGACGTGCCCGCCGAAAGCCGCGGCGGCCTGCTGCGATTGCAGGACACGGTGTTCCGGGAGCGCCGCCGGCAGCGGGCCGAGGCGATCGGCTCGGTGCTGTCGAGCTTCTCCACCGCGGCGATCTTCTCGATCGCGCTGCTCATGGTGCTGGATCAGCTCGGCATCAAACTCGCGCCCCTGCTCGCCAGCGCCGGAATCGCGGGTCTGGCCCTGGGTTTCGGCGCCCAGACATTGGTCAAGGACCTGATCGCCGGTCTGTTCATGCTGCTCGAGGACCAGTACGGCGTCGGCGACGTGGTGGATCTCGGCGAGGCCAGCGGCACCGTCGAGTCGGTCGGCTTGCGGACCACGTCGATCCGCGATGCCCGCGGCGTGCTCTGGCACATCCGCAACGGCGAAATCGTCCGGGTCGGCAACAAGAGCCAAGGCTGGGCGATGGTGGTTCTGGATATTCCGATCGGCTTCGCCAACCTGGAGGAGGCGACGACCGTCCTGGAGCAAGCGGCCCAGACGATGGCGGCCGAGGACGAGTGGCGCGAGAAACTGATGTCGCCACCTCAGATCCTCGGGGTGGAGCAGATGACCGTCGACGGTGCGACCATCCGGATCACCGCGAAAACGACGACCGACGCCCAGCCGGTGGTGGCCCGGGAACTGCGGACCCGACTCGCGGACGCGCTTGCCGCTTCCGGCATCAGTGGGGCAATCTCTGCAAATCGGGTGTACGTCCGGCCTCCTACGGAGGAACCGCCAAGTTCGGCGACGTCAGGCCTTTAAATGTCCGACCCGCGTAGGTAACCTCACCCGGACAGCTTTGCCTGTCGCGCGTGACGGTGGAGTTCGTATATCGTCCTTTCATTCAGTTATGTCGGACGATCGAATGACCAGACGCTGATTCGCAACCGGGTTCCAGGCGGATTTGCCGCACCGACGCGCGAGGGAGGTGGCCGGTGTCCGAGCCCCGGCATGCCGCCGGAACTCGCCCTGTGACCTTCGGCGCGCTGCTGAACAATCGCGAGTTCGGAGCCTTGTTCGCGGCCAGCGCGGTGTCCTGGATGGGCGACTTTCTGGCCCGCGCGGCGATCACCTCACTGGTGTTCAGCAACACGCGATCGGTGGCACTGTCGGCGACCGCCTTCGCGATCAGCTACCTGCCCGGTCTTACCTGCGGACCGCTGCTCGCCGCGATGGCCGAGCGCTACCCCAACCGCAGCGTGATGATCGCCTGCGATGTCGGCCGCGCGGTGCTGATCTCGCTGGTGGCGATCCCGCACTTGCCGGTCGGTGCGCTGTTCGGCCTGCTGTTCGCGACGGCCCTACTGAACGCACCGTTTGACGCCTCCCGATCAGCGCTGCTCCCCCGGCTGTTGACCGGCGACGCCTACATTTCCGGTGTTTCTCTGCAGACCACGACCAACAGCCTCGCGCAGGTCTGCGGCTATTTCGCCGGCGGCGCGCTGGCGCCGTTTCATCCGCATATCGCGATCGCTCTGGATGCGCTGACCTTCCTCGCTTCCGCGACGCTGGTCCAGGCCGGGATCCGGCACCGCGACCCGATCGCCGAGCCGCAGGTCGCGCGTCGCTCGCTGATCCGCGAGACCGCGGCCGGCTTCCGGTTGGTGCTGGGCCGCCCGGTGTTGCGGGCCATCGCGATTGTCGTGTTCGTCGCGTGGATGTTCGCGGTGGTGCCGGAGGCGCTCGGCGCGGCCTGGGCGGCGCACCTGTCACACAATGTGTCGGGCCGCGGTGTCGATCAAGCCGTCATCATGATGAGCGTGCCGATCGGTACGCTTCTCGGCGCGGTCGTGGTGGGCCGGCTGCTCCGACCGGAGCGCCGGCGCAGCCTGATCCGCCCGCTGGCAATGCTGACGCCACTGGCACTGGTGCCGACCTTCCTGGGTCCTTCGGCGGCCGGAGTCGCAGTGCTCGCCGGCATCGCCGGTTTCGCGGTCGGCGGCCTGGTGCCGCCCGCCAACGGTCTGTTCGTTCAGGCGCTGCCGAGTGCGTACCGAGCCCGTGCCTTCGGAGTCATGCAATTCGGCCTGCAACTGGTGCAGGCGGTCGGCATCTTCTGCACCGGCGCCATCGCCGAGCGGTTCACCGTCCCGCACGCCGTCGGCCTGTGGAGCCTGGTGGGCGTCTGCGTGATGGCCGGCGCGATCGTCCTCTGGCCGTCCAACCAGCGGATCGACGAGGCGATCGCCGCGGTGCGGGCGGAGAACGCCGAAGCCGGCAGTGACCGGGGCCGGCACGCGGCTCGGCCGTCGCCGCACCCCGACCTCGCGGCGCCGCGGCAGCCGGTTCGAGCGGCCAACCCGCTGTCCAGCGTGACCCAGGCCACTGAGGGGGTCCCGGCGCCGGGCGGCCTGGACGCCTGATCCAGCAGCGACGTTACGATTGCTCGTGACGTTCTACGATGCCGTCGGCGGCGAGCCCACATTTCGCAAGCTCGTTGACGAGTTCTACGCCGGCGTGGCGACCGATCCGATCCTCCGGCCGATGTACCCGGAAGAGGACCTCGGCCCGGCGGCCGACCGACTCCGGATGTTCCTGATTCAGTACTGGGGCGGCCCGGGCACCTATCAGGAGCAGCGCGGGCACCCCCGGCTTCGGATGCGGCACGCCCCGTTCGTGATCGGGCCACGCCAGCGTGACGCCTGGCTTGAGCACATGCACGCGGCAGTCAAGAGTCTGAATCTGCCCGATGACCAATATGCGACGCTTTGGGAGTATTTGGAGCGAGCCGCGCACTTTATGGTCAATAGTTTGGACGAATCAGACCAAGCGGCCGATTCATAGGTCTTCGCCTGCGCGCGCCGCCAATCGCATCCACTGCCGGAAGACGCACGACGGCCCCATGGAAAATCCATGGGGCCGTTCGGCTGCGCTACATCCAGCCCGTCGCCCACCACTGAGCTCAACCCGCGAATCCTCGCGCCGCCGGCCCCTTCGATGATCTGAGCTCAGCAACGACCAAGACAGTTTGGGCTCGGATCCGGTGTTCCTGGGGTCCGATCGCAAAGTCCACGTGTGCGGAGCGCACTCGAGACTTTGGGATCGGCCGCCAGGGACGGCGGAGTCGTGCCCAAACGGGCCTTAGAGCAGTTCGTCGTGGAGGAAGTCGACGAAAGCGAGTGATACCGAAACTCCGCAGTCGATCAGCTCGTCCAGGAGCGCGTCATGGGTGCCGGAACTCAATGGCACCTGGACTTCCGCATAGATCGGCAGCTGACCTCGCTCGGTCGGATCGCCCACGTACGCCTTGCAGAAGCGCCGCGAGTGATTCCACTCGTTGACCACCCGATAAGCCCGGTCGATCCAGTCCGGCGGCGCGGTGGCGTGTGGCCGGGCCCGCATCACCAGGATCTCGTCGGCCGGCCCTTCCAATGCGATGAGCAGCGCGTGCCGCTCCCACATCGCCAGCAGGCTGCCTTCCGTGTCCGCCAGATATCGCACATCGAGCCGATCCAGCGCCTGCCGGATCCGCTCGCTCGAGACCGCTTCCGCGGTCTCATCCTCAATCCGTTCCCGGGTGGCCACGGCCAACCCACCCGATCCTCCCGCCAGTTCGGGCTCCGTGTCGCCCTCCGCCTCGCCGCGCCTCGGCCACCACAGCATGGCCACGCTCCTCGTTCCCCAGGCCCCGTCCCCTACACCGCGTCCGGCGTCGACGTCACCCCGAAGCCGTCGAACCCGGTCGATATCAGCTCGCCCGAGGGCGGGCTGTGCGACCCATCCCGCGCGCCACCGACGAGATGAGGTCGGCGCCACCGACACGGATCACTAACCGCCCGCACGCTTACGATCACTGCGAGCGAGCGATTTACTTCGTGTCGACACGTTACAGCCGGACCGGACCCGGCAACAGGGTTGGCGACAAGGCGATTTGAGGCTTTCCCCAGGCAACACCGTAAGCTGCGGAAACGCCGGTCCAGGAGGCGATTGTTCGGATTCTGCAGGGATCCTCGTCGGCGCCCAGGAAGCCCATCCGCGCGACCGCTTGGATCAGGCGCTGCGACACGTCGATCCGCTCGCCGCCGTGCTCGACGACGAGCGGCACGTGATCCAGGAGAGCATCCCGCACGGCCCGGGAGCCGACGGCACGGTCGCCGAGTGCACCGGCCTCCACGGCGCGCAGAGTGCTCTCGGCAGCGGCGGCGATGTCGCGTACCACCTTGGTTTCAATCGTCTCGCGGACCGCGCCCGCGCCAGGTGGCAGTGCTCCGCGCCAGGCCGCGTCTTGGCGGGCCACCGCGACCAGGTCACCGTCCGCGCGGGCCAGCCACTCCGCGGCGGTCACCGTGGCGTCATCGGCCGCGAGCCCGACCAGCAAAGAGCGATTCACGGTACGCGAGACCAGGACCCGCCACGGCAGCACCGCCCATAGCGCACAGTGCTCGTCGCTCACGACCTTGACCCGGACCAGCGCCTTCGGGTCCAGCCGCACCAGCCGGGCCAGGAACGCGCCGATGTCCGGCGTCAAGCCAGCCATGGCGTGAGAAACTCGCGCTCGGCGTCGGACAGCCGCCGCGGGCGCTGAGCCACGAGATCGAACGGTACGCACACCGAACGTGCCCGGCTGGCCAGCTGGTCGTCGCTGAACAACTCGTAGCCGACGGTGAACCGGGACGGCCGCAGCTCGTCGATCCACATCTCGATCCGCACCGCAGTGCCGTAGTCGACCGGCCGCAGATAGTCCACCTCGTGCCGGTAGATGACGATGCCCTCTTCCAGCGAGGTGAGCCCCTGGTCCCGGGCACCGACGAACATGAGCGCGACCCGCGCCTCCTCATAGAGCGTCAGCATCCGGGCGTTGTTGATGTGGCCGTAGACGTCCATGTCCGACCAGCGCACCGGGCACTCGTAGAGGTAGCGCATCGGCTACTGGAATTTCGCCAGGTAAGCGCGCTCATCGTCGGCGAGCGGCCGGGGCTTGTTGTCGGAATACGAGTAGGCGACCAGGACACACTCGCAGGTCGCGATCGGGGTGTCGCCGTCGGACATCTGCTGCGCGAAGGTGTACGACGAGGTGCCGATCTTGCTCAACGTGGTCTCCACCCGCAGCGCCAGGCCGGGTCGATACGTCGCCGGGAACTGGTAGTCGATCGCCAGCCGGGCGGCGATATAGCCGCGGTCGCCGGGTGCTCCGGCCAGTCCCATCGGACCGGCCGAGAGCAGCTCCATCCGCGCATCCTCGAAGTAGGAGAGGTAACGCGCATGGTTGACGTGCCCCATGACGTCCGCGTCCGACCAGCGCACCTGGGCGGCGTACTGATGCTTAGTCACGCGTGAGCTTCCGGTAGGTGACCCGGTGCGGCCGGGCCGCCTCGGCGCCGAGGCGGTCGATCTTGTTCTTCTCGTAGGCGTCGAAGTTGCCCTCGAACCAGAACCACTTCGACGGGTCCTCGTCGGTGCCCTCCCACGCCAGGATGTGGGTGGCGACGCGGTCCAGGAACATCCGGTCGTGCGAGATGACCACGGCGCAGCCAGGGAACTCCAGCAGCGCGTTCTCCAGCGACGACAGGGTCTCCGTGTCGAGGTCGTTGGTCGGCTCGTCGAGCAGGATCACATTGCCGCCGATCTTCAGCGTCAACGCCAGGTTGAGCCGGTTGCGCTCGCCGCCGGACAGCACGCCGGTCGGCTTCTGCTGGTCCGGGCCCTTGAACCCGAATGCCGCGATGTAGGCCCGGGACGGCATCTCCACCTTGCCCACCATCAGGTGATCCAGGCCATCGGAGACGACCTCCCAGACGGACTTGTGCGGATCCAGGCCGGCCCGGGACTGGTCGACGTAGGACAGCAGGACCGTCTCGCCGACCTTGACCGTGCCGCTGTCCGGCTGCTCCAGCCCGACGATGGTCTTGAACAGCGTGGTCTTGCCGACGCCGTTCGGACCGATAATGCCGACGATGCCGTTGCGCGGCAGCGAGAAGCTCAGGTCTTTGATCAGGACCCGGCCGTCGAAGCCCTTGGTCAGGTTGCGGGACTCGATGACGGTGCTGCCCAGGCGCGGACCCGGCGGGATCTGGATCTCCTCGAAGTCGAGCTTGCGCGTCTTCTCCGCCTCCGTGGCCATCTCCTCGTAGCGGTCCAGACGGGCCCGGGACTTGGTCTGCCGGGCCTTGGCGTTGGACCGGACCCACTCGAGTTCATCGGCCAGTCGCTTCTTCATCTTCGCGTCCTTGCGGCCCTCGACCGAGAGACGGGCCGTCTTCTTCTCCAGATAGGTGGAGTAGTTGCCCTCGTACGGGTAGGCGCGGCCGCGGTCCAGCTCGAGAATCCACTGGGCGACGTTGTCCAGGAAGTAGCGGTCGTGGGTGATCGCGATGACGGTGCCGGCGTACTTGGCCAGGTGCTGCTCCAGCCACTGCACGCTCTCCGCGTCCAGGTGGTTGGTCGGCTCGTCGAGCAGCAGCAGATCCGGCGCCTCGAGAAGCAGCTTGCAGAGCGCCACCCGGCGCCGCTCGCCACCGGAGAGCTGGGTGACGTCGGCATCGGCCGGCGGGCACCGCAGCGCGTCCATCGCCAGCTCGAGCTTGGAGTCGATGTCCCAGGCGTCGGCGTGGTCCAGCTCCTCCTGGAGCCGGCCCATCTCGTTCATCAGCTCGTCCGAGTAGTCGGTGGCCATCTGCTCGGCGATCTTGTTGAACCGCTCCAGCTTGGCCTTGGTCTCGGCGACCGCCTCCTCGATGTTGCCAAGAACGGTCTTGGCGTCGTTCAGCGGCGGCTCCTGCGCGAGCAGGCCGACCGTATAGCCCGGCATCAGGCGCGCCTCGCCGTTGCTCGGCATGTCCTGACCGGCCATGATCCGCAGCAGGCTGGACTTTCCGGCAGCCGTTCGGGCCGACCACACCGATCTTGGCGCCGGGCAGGAAGTTGAGCGTCACGTTGTCGAGCACGACCTTGTCGCCGTGCGCCCTGCGCGCCTTCTCCAAGGTGTAGATGAACTGCGCCACGCGAAACCTCACTCGTCTGGAACCGGGCACCAAAACTGATTCGGGGGCTCGCGCGCACACCATCGGCGGCGGCACTCCCGGCGGTCAATCTTTCCAGGCGCCCGGCCCGGATCCCAAACCGGGCGCCGCGAGCGGTGAGTGATCGCCGTCTCGTGTGCCGTGGCGGTGTGCCGACCGGCCCGGGGCTCACTTACCGGGACGCCGGTGATCCCTCGCGCTGAGGGGTGTGAACTGTGGCTAACGCCGCACAGGAGTAGGAATTCAGGTCAAGCTGGGTAGACCGGTATCGGCTCGTTCATCGGGCCGAGGTAAATTCCGATCATGCTCACGTCGGGCAATCCGGACGGATAGGTACGCGTGTGACGTCTAATCGCAGTGCCGGCATGGCCGGCTCCTCGCCCGGCCGCAGCGAGTTCGTCGTGGTGGCAAATCGGCTGCCGGTCGACGAGGTGATCACCGATGCCGGCCGGAGCTGGCGGCGCAGCCCGGGTGGCCTGGTGACGGCGCTGCATCCGGTGCTGGTCGAGCATCACGGTGCCTGGATCGGCTGGTCCGGCGGCCCGAGCCCGGACGGGACGACGGCGGTCGAGTCGTTTGAGGCGGACAGCCTCGCCCTGCATGCCGTCCCGCTGTCGGCCGGCGAGATCGAGCGCTATTACGAAGGTTTCTCGAACGGCAGCCTGTGGCCGCTCTACCACGACGCCGTCGAGACACCGGTGTTCCGGCGCAGCTGGTGGGATGCCTACCTGCGGGTGAACCAGCGGTTCGCCGACGCCACCGCCGCGGTCGCCGCCCCGGGCGCCACGGTGTGGGTCCAGGACTATCAGCTGCAGCTGGTGCCGGCGCTGCTCCGAGCCCAGCGTCCGGATCTGAGGATCGGCTTCTTCCTGCATATCCCGTTCCCGCCGGTGGAGTTGTTCATGCAGCTGCCCCGGCGGGTCGAGATCCTGCGCGGCCTGCTCGGCGCCGACCTGGTCGGATTCCAGCGGCCGCTGGGGGCGCAGAACTTCCTCCGGCTCACCCGGCACCTGCTGGGCCTGCGGCCACGCGGCAACGTGGTGGAGGTCGACGGCCGCGGGGTGTCCGCGGACGCGTTCCCGATCTCCATCGACGTGGGCGAGATCGAGGAGCTCGCGGTCAGCCCGCTGGTCCGCGAGCGGGCCGCCCGGATCCGCAGTGAACTCGGCGAGCCGAAGACGATAATCCTCGGCGTGGACCGGCTGGACTACACCAAGGGCATCGAAGGTCGGATCAAAGCGTTCCGGGAACTGCTCGCCGAGGGCCGCTTGTCCGTACCCGAAACGGTGATGGTGCAAGTCGCGACGCCAAGCCGCGAGCGGGTCGCGCAGTACCAGACTCTGCGCCACAACGTCGAACGCGAGGTCGGACGCATCAACGGCGACTACGGACGGGTGGGCGTGCCTGCCGTGCACTACCTTCACCAGTCGTACAGTCGGAGTGAGCTAGTCGCGTTGTTCTGCGCGGCCGACGTCATGATGGTCACACCCCTGCGGGACGGCATGAATCTGGTCGCGAAAGAATACGTCGCGGCTCGCGTTGACCTCGGCGGTGCGCTCGTGCTGTCGGAGTTCGCCGGCGCCGCCGGCGACCTGCGCCAAGCGTTCCTGGTCAACCCCTACGATCTCGACGGGGTCAAGGAGACACTGTTGCAAGCGATCAATGTCGACCCGGTTGACGCCACCCGGCGGATGCGGGTGATGAGGCGGCATCTGCGTGGTCACGACGTGTCCGGATGGGCGGGATCGTTCCTGGCGCGGCTGGCCGGACACGCATCGTGAATGTGTCGCGCTTCGATCCAGAGCTGCGCAGCGCGGTCAATCGCATCGCCCGCGTCCCGCAGCTGCTCGTCGCCTGCGACTACGACGGCACGCTAGCTCCGATCGTCGCCGATCCGTCGCAGGCGGTGCCGTTGCCGGAGGCGGTGGCGGCGATCCGGTCGCTGGCCGCGATGCCACAGACCACCGTCGCGGTGGTCTCCGGCCGCGCGCTGCGCGATCTGGCGACGCTGTCCCGGCTGCCGAGCGAGGTGCATCTGGTCGGCAGTCACGGCTCGGAATTCGATGTCGGGTTCGTCGAGCGGCTCACCCCGGACCTGGTGGACCTGCGGGACCGGCTGGACGTCGCGGTCGCGAAGATCGCCAAGGGCGTCCCCGGGATCCGGCTGGAGCGCAAGCCGGCCAGCATCGCGGTACATCTGCGCAACGCCGCGCCGGATGTCGCCGACACCATCGCGGACGCGGTTCGATCCGGCCCGGCGTCCTGGCCGGACGTACACGTCACCACCGGCAAGCAGGTCATCGAGCTGTCCGTGATGGCCACCCACAAGGGCACCGCGATCGACGCCCTGCGCGTGCAGATGTCCTCCAGCGCAGTGCTGTTCCTGGGCGACGACGTCACTGACGAAAACGCCTTCACCCAGCTGCACGGGCCGGACGTCGGCGTGAAGATCGGCCCGGGCGACACCGCCGCCGGCTTTCGGGTGGATGACCCCGAAGATGCGGTACGCGTCCTGGCGCTGCTCCTCGATACGCGGCGGAACTGGCTCTACGGCGAGCGAGCGGTCCCGATCGAGCGGCACTCGATGCTGTCCAACCGGCAGACGGTGGCCCTGGTCGCCCCGAACTCCCGGATCACCTGGCTGTGCCACCCCAGCCCGGACTCTTCGGCGATCTTCGCCGACCTGCTCGGCGGTGCCGTCGCCGGCCACTTCACGGTGGCGCCGGCAGACCGCAACGGCCTGCCGCTTGGGCAGCGCTACCGGTCCGGCACGATGACCGTGGAAACCCGCTGGTCCGGCCTGACCGTCACGGACTGGCTGGACGACACCGGCTCGCTGATGCGGGTGATCACCGGGTCCGGCCGGGCCCGGCTGGACTTCGCGCCGCGACCCGAATTCGGTCAGGTGCAGGTGCAGTTGCAGCCGCTCGGTGAGGGTTTGCTGGTGCTCGGCCCGAACGAGCCGGTCGCGCTGCACTCGCCCGGCGTCGAGTGGGACGTCACCGACGACGGCGGCAACGACATCGCGACCGCGGTCGTCGATCTGGACCTGATCGGCGGACGACTGGACCTGGAGCTGCGGTTCAGCACCACCAGCCTGGAACCGCGCCGGACCACCGCGTTGGAACGCCAGGAGACCACCGAAGCCCACTGGCGGGGCTGGTCGGCCTCGCTGAACCTGCCAACGGTGGCGCGCGACCTGGTGCTGCGCAGCGCGCTGACGCTGCGCGGCCTGTGTCACGCGCCGACCGGCTCGATCCTGGCCGCGGCGACCACCTCACTCCCCGAGGAGCTGGGCGGCGTACGCAACTGGGACTATCGGTATTGCTGGCTGCGGGACGCCTCGATGTCCGCCCGGGCACTCGTCGATCTGGGTTCGGTGGACGAGGCGACGGCGTTCCTGGAGTGGGTCCACGAGTGCGTCCAGAACACCGGCGGCCACCCGGAACGGCTGCACCCGCTCTACACCATCGACGGCCAGGACCTCGGCCCCGAGGCCGTGATCGAAACCCTGCCCGGCTACGCCGGATCCCGGCCGGTCCGGGTCGGCAACGCCGCGAACCGGCAGGTGCAGTTGGACGTGTTCGGCGCGATCGCGGATCTGATCGAGGCGGTCGCCCGGCTGCGCGGAAGCGTCCGCGATCACGAGTGGTCAACGCTCGAATCGATGGTCGAAGCCGTGGATCGGCGTTGGCACGAGCCAGATCACGGCATCTGGGAGGCCCGCCTGGCGCCCCGCCATCATGTGCACTCCAAGGTGATGTGCTGGATGACCGTCGATCGGGCCATCAAGGTGCGGGCGGCGCACGGCAAGGGCGATCGGCCGGACTGGGAGGACCTGCGAGACCGGATCGCCGAAAATGTGCTGACCCACGGCTGGAGTGAGAAGGCCGGCGCCTACACGGTCGCCTACGACGATGTCGACATGGACGCCGCCTCGCTGTGGATCGGGCTGTCCGGTCTGCTCGCCGACGACGACCCGCGGTTCCTCGCGACGGTGCTGAAGACCGAGGCGGAGCTGCGCAGCGGCCCCACCGTCTATCGCTACAAGTGGGATGACGGCCTGCCCGGACGCGAGGGCGGCTTCCACCTCTGCACGTCCTGGATGGTGGAGGCCTATCTGCGGACCGGCCGGCGGGCCGACGCCGAGGAGCTGTTCGACCAGATGCTCGACACCGCCGGCCCGACCGGGCTGCTTCCCGAGCAGTACGACCCGGAGGCCGAACGCGGGCTCGGCAACCATCCTCAGGCCTACAGCCACCTCGGTCTGATCCGGTGCGCTCAGTTGCTAGACGGAGGACGCTCCTGAGCCATCCGGTGTTCACCCTCTGTCCATCGGAGGTCACTAACTTCGTGATTCGTGCTCACGACGCCACCCGCCACCGGGTCCACCACAGTGGAGCTGAACGGCGTCAGTTATCTGGCTGAGTCCATCGCCAAGGGCGCCGCTTACCAGCTGTTCTCCGATTCTCCTGCGGCCGGCTTCGAGCCGAATCCGCAGCTCGGCCTGCCATATCGGCGGGTCGTGCACGCCAGCGAGGTGGAACTGATCGCCGGGCCGGCACCGGCCACCACGGATCTGCCGATGCGCGTGCCGCTGTCCCGTGCGATGTCCTGGATCAGTGCGCATCGGCTCAGCCAGTCGCGGTCGTCGGCCAACTCGCCGACGCTCCGGCACATGCGCGACTCGGTAGCCATCGACCGCGGCACCCGGATGGTGAAGATCCTGTCCGCCCGTCAGCTCAGCGGTTTCCTGCGAGGCTGGCTGCCGATGGGCTTCTGCCATCGCGAATACGACGTCGCGCACCTGCGTACGCCCGCCGATCTTGCGGTGCTGTCGACCGATGGGCGGGTGGAGAGCACCGCTGAGGTGATCTTCGCGCTGCGATGGCGCGCCGCCGGCCCCGAGGACTATGCGATCCCGTATTCGTCCGCGATGCCCGGGCTTATCGACATCCCGCCCCACGACCGCGTCGGCGCACCGGTGCTGGGCACTGGATTCGCGCCGTCGAATCAGCATCTCGTGCCCGAGTTCGTCACCGCCGACATGGCCGACATCCCGCTGTCGGCGCACGCCGAGCTGGTCGCGTTCACCGCCGACGGCGCCGAGGTGCTGCTCTATCACTACCTGGCCGAGCAGCGCGCCTGGGGCCGGCTGGCCGGCAAGCAGTGGCGGCACCTCCTGGCCGATGTCGACGGGGTCGCTGCGGAGCAGGAGTATTTCCCGGTGCCGGCCGCGCCGACGACGCTGTACGGCTTGGTGAAGGAAAACCCGCTGGAAGCGGTCTACGACCACCCGGACGGCTTCATGCTGCTGGCCAAGGTGCGCGCGTTGCGCCAGCCGGTGGCCAAGCCGGCACGCCGGTCGCCGACGGTGATCTGGCGAGACGTGCGGTGCATGGTGGTCCGGAACGGCGACGAGTGGATCCGGGTGCGGCTGATCCAGCCAAACGCGGACGCCCTCAGCGACCTCGGCGCCACCTGCGTGGAACGCGGCGTCTACGAGGCTTGGGCATCGGCCGCGGAGATCACCGAGCGGCCGGATCACTGGGTGCCCTACGACCTATGACGCCGCGGCGCGACCGGGGCGGGACACCGTGGTGCCCGCACGCTCGATGCGAAGCATGCGGGCTCGCCACGAACCACCGGATCTTGCCAGGTGAGACTACGACGCCTCGCTGCACAAAGTCTATGGTTCTTTGGAAGAAATAAACCGACCCAGGTCGGCGGCGCGCAAGCCGCGACTTTCGACCGTCTGGCCGCGCAATCGCCTACGACACCGACGCTTGCGACGGGATCCGCGCCCGAACCGGCCCGGTCGACCCACGCACCACCAGTTCCGGCTCGAACAGCAACTCCTCCGAGCTCGGCGGCTGGCCCGCGATCTGCGCGATCAGCAGCGCCACCGCGGCCTGGCCCATCGCCTCGATCGGCTGCCGCACCGTGGTCAGCGGCGGGTCGATGCAGGACATGAAGATGGAATCGTCAAAGCCGACCACCGAAACGTCGCCCGGCACCGCGTGGCCGAGCCGGCGGGAGGCCCGGATCGCGCCCAGCGCGTGCACGTCGCTGGAGCAGATCAGACCGGTGGCGCCCTTCTTGAGCAATCGGGTGGCGGCCGCGCCGCCGCCCTCCATCGAATACATGGTCCGCTCCACCAGCGATCCGTCGGACCTGGCAATCGCGCTGAAGGCGGCCAACTTACGGTTGGACGGCATGTGGTCGCTAGGCCCGAGGATCAAGCCGATCCGGTCATGGCCGAGCGAGGTCAGGTGGCTGTAGGCCTGGTCGACGGCGTGCGCGTCATCGACCGACACCCGCGGAAAGCCGATGTCGTCGACGGCGGCGTTGACCAGCACCACCGGCAGCCGGCGCTCGCGCAGCCGCCGATAATGCTCGTGATCGGCGTCGGCCTGCGCGTAGAGACCACCGGAGAAGATCACGCCGGAGACGTGCTGATCGAGCAGCATGTCGACATAGTCGGATTCGCCGACCCCGTCGGTGGTCCGGGTGCACAGCACCGGCGTGAACCCGCGCTTGGCCAGATCGCCGGCGGCCACCTCGGCGAACGTCGGAAAGATCGGGTTCTGCAGCTCCGGCAGGATCAGCCCGACCAGCCGGGCACGCTCGCCGCGAAGCTTCGCCGGCCGGTCATAGCCGAGCACGTCGAGCGCGGTCAGCACGGCGGCGCGGGTGGCATCAGAGATGCCGGGCTTGTCGTTCAGCACACGGCTGACGGTCGCCTCGCTCACGCCGACATACTTTGCGACATCGGCGAGTCTTCGTGTCATGTACGCAACACTAATTCATTGGCGCGCAAGCCATTGCACTCGCTTGCCGTGTTACGCAAGGAAATGGCCGACTCGCGGTCACCGGTCGGCGATCGCCGCCAGAACTCCGACCACTTCGCCGATGACGACCAGTGCGGGCGGCTTGAGACCGGCCGCCGCTTCGGCCAATCCAGCCAACTCGCTGCGCACGACATGCTGGCGATCGGTGGCGCCATCGGCGACCACGGCCGCCGGCGTGCTGGCCGGTCGCCCATTCGCCAGCAGCGCCGCGACGATCGCCTCCAGGTTCTTCAAGCCCATGAGTACGCAGACAGTCCCGCGCAGCGCACCGATGGCGGCCCAATCGACGAGCGAGTCCGGGTGCCCCGGCGGCAAATGCCCGGAGACGACGACGAACTCGTGCGCGACACCGCGATGAGTGACCGGGATGCCGGCTCCGGCCGCGGCGGCGATCGCGCTCGTGACGCCGGAGACCACGGTGACCGGAATGCCTGCAGTGGCGCAGGCGATCAGCTCTTCGCCACCGCGACCGAACACATACGGGTCACCGCCCTTGAGCCGGACCACGAAGTGCCCGGCCGACGCTCGATCGACCAGGATCCGGTTGATCTCCTCCTGGGTGCGCTGCGGGCCGTAGGGAATCTTCGAGGCGTCCACCAACTCGACGTCGGGACCGAGTTCGTCCAGCAGGAGCCCGGGTGCCAGCCGGTCGGCCACCACCACGGTGGCCGCGCCGAGCAGCCGCCGGCCCTTCACCGTGATCAGTTCTGGATCACCGGGTCCGGCACCGACCAGCGCCACCGTGCCGGCCCGCTCGGCGCGCGTCTCCGCGGCGTCCAGCTGGCCACCGACCAGGCCGGCGGCGATCCGGTCGCGGACCGCCATGGATCGTCGCGGGTCGCCACCACCGAGCACGGCGACCGTCACCGGTCCGTGCCGGGTCACCGCCGGAGTCCACGCCGTCGCCGCGTCGCGGTCGTCCGCGCGTACGCAGAAGATCCGTTGACCGTCGGCGACGGCGCTGACAGCGCGCGCGGCGGCCGGGTCGTCCAGCGCCGCGTGCACGAGCCAGGCGCCGTCCACATCGGAGTCTTGAAAGGTGCGCTGATGCCAGGTCAGCAGGCCGCGATCGGCGAGGGCGCGCAGCGCCGGAGTGATCTCCGGAGCCACCAGGACCACGTCGGCGCCGGCCTCGATCAGCGGCGGCACTCGCCGGGTGGCCACCGATCCGCCCCCGACGACCAGCACTCGACGGGCGGCCAGACGGAGACCGAGCGGGTACGGCTGCACCGCGAGAAGCCCTTCTACTCTTTGATCAATCCAGCCAGGGCCTCGGCGAACGTGTCGCTGATCGGCGGTTCGCGCACCGCCACCCGCAGCCAATCCGGCCCCAGCCCGGGAAACGTGTCGCCGCGCCGCACCGCGAACCCGGCCGCGCGGAGCCCGGCCCGCACCGTAACACCGTCCGGGACATGCAGCGCAACGAAGGAGCTGCGCGGAACACCGGCGACGCGCACGGCGGGCAGCGCGGCCAGCCGGGTCAGCAGGTGCTCGCGATGGGCCCGCAGCGTGGTCGCGATCTGCGCCTCGGCGGCGACCGCCACCGGCGACGCGCATGCGATCGCTGCGGCCAGGGCCGGCGTCGAGACCGGCCACAGCGGCTGATGCGCGGCCAACCACGACACCGTCTCCGGCTCGGCCAGCAGATAGCCGATCCGCAGGCCGGCCAGCGCCCAGGTCTTGGTGAGGCTCCGGATCACCACCAGGCCCGGCAGATCGGTCCGGCGGGACAGCGACTCCGGCTCGCCGGGATCGGTGTCGGCGAATGCCTCGTCGATCACCAGCAGCCGGCCGGGCCGCGCAAGACCAGCCAGCATATCGGCGCTATGCAGCACGGATGTGGGATTCGTGGGATTGCCGATGACGACCAGGTCGGCGTCCGCCGGAATCCGGTCCGGATCCAGCGTGAAGCCGGTGTCCTCGGTCAGGATCACCCGCTCCACCGGCACCCCGACCGCCCGCAGGGCCGCCTCCGGCTCGGTGAACTGTGGATGGACGACAACCGGGCGGCGCAGCTCCCGGCCGGCATGGGCAAGCAGCATGAATGCCTGAGCCGCTCCGGCGGTGGGGAGCACCTCGCGAGGCGTGCGACCGTGCCGATCGGCCAGCGCGGCGCGGGCCGGCGCCTGATCCGGATAGTGGCCGAGGTCGGCGATCGCGGCGGTGAGCGGCTCCGCCAACCACGACGGCAGCGGGCCGGCACGCACGTTGACGGCCAGATCGATCAGGCCCGGCGCCACCTCGGCATCGCCGTGGAAGTCCAGCGCAATCGTTTGATCTGGCCCGGTCACACTGGCCATTCTCGCCCGAAGCCGCGGCCCGTGATCGCGGGATGGTTTCTCAAAGATGCCTCAAAACCCAGTCTTTTCAGATGAATGTTGGGCGCTTCGAATCACCCAATATCCGACTTTGTCATACCTTGTTCAAGTGATTAAGCGCGCCCTCTCAGCCAGCAGCCGCATCGTCCCGCTCATCCGCGCCGGCCTCATCGCCGGCGTTGTTGTCGCCGCCGTCAGTTATCCGATCGCCGCGATCGGCGGGCTTGGAGTGAAAACCAGCGCCGACGCTCTCGAATCGCTTCCCAGCAACCTGATCATTCCGCCGCTGGCGCAGACCACCTACGTCTATGCCAATGACGGAAAGACGCTGCTGACTACGTTCTACGACGAAGACCGCAAGTTCGTGCCGATTACCAAGATGTCCCCCTACATTCAGCAAGCGATCATCGCTTCGGAGGACTCGCGGTTCTACGAACACCATGGCGTGGACATCCGGGGCGTGGCGCGCGCCTTCGTGGCCAACAACCAGGCCGGTCAGACGACGCAGGGCGCGTCCACCTTGACCATGCAGTACGTGCGCAACGCGCTGCGCGACGGTGCCGACACACCCGAAGAGGCGCTGGAGGCCACCGAGCAGACGAACACCCGCAAGCTGCGGGAGATGCGGCTGGCTCTGGAGCTCGAGAAGAAGATGACCAAGACCCAGATCCTCGAGGGCTACCTCAACCTGGCGTACTTCGGTCACCGCGCCTACGGCATCGACGCCGCGGCCGACATCTACTTCTCCACCACTCCGGACAAGCTGACGCTGACCCAGGCCGCCATGATCGCCGGTCTGGTGCAGGCTCCGACCACCTACGACCCGGCCAGCTCGAACCAGAGCGCCGCTCTGGCGCGGCGTAACTACGTCATCGACCGGATGGCCGGCCTCGGCTACATCTCCGAGGCGGAGAAGACCGCCGCGGAGAAGAGCAAGATCCAACTGAAGCTGCGTACGCCGCCGAACGACTGCGTCTCGACCAACAAGGATCACCGCGACTGGGGCTTCTTCTGCGACGAGTTCAAGCAGTGGTGGCTGCAGCAACCCGCCTTCGGCACGACCCAGGGCGAGCGCCTGGACTCGCTGCGCCGGGGTGGCTGGAAGGTGGTCACCTCGATCGCACCACGGGTTCAGGCCGCGGCTCAGGCGGCGGTGCTGAACAACAAGGGCAAGAACAGTCCGATGGCCCTGGGCGAAGTCATGATCGAACCGGGCACCGGCCAGGTCCGGGCCATGGCGGTGAACCGCACCTACTCCCTGGATCAATCAAACAACGGCAAGAGCACCAACCATTACAAGCGCGGCAAGGGCGTGCCGGCCAACTACCCGAACACGGTGGCGATGCTCGACGGCGGCGGCGACCTGCCCGGCTATCAGGCCGGATCGACGTTCAAGTGGTTCACCATGCTGGCCGCCCTGGACATGGGTTACACGCTGGACATGTCGTTCTTCGCACCGGAGAAATACCGATCCATCTACCTCGACGGCGGCCCGGCGTCCTGCGGTGGCCGGTGGTGTCCGCAGAACGCCAGTGCCGCTGACACCGGACGGCAGAACATGTATACCGGCTTCGGTATGTCGGTCAACACCTACTGGGTCCAGGTCGAGCAACGGATCGGCGCGGAGAACGCGGTCGCCATGGCCCAGCGGCTGGGCATCCACTTCCGGACCAGCATCGACCAGCTCCAGGCGTCCGCGAAGAAGGCGCACGGCTGGGGGGCGTTCACGCTGGGTGTCGCCGACGCGGTGCCGCTGGAGATAGCCAACGCATTCGCGACCGTGGCGGCCGAGGGCATCTACTGCCAGCCGCTGCCGGTCGAGTCGATCACCGGCCCGGACGGCAAGCCGGCCATGATGAAGGTCAACGGCGAAGCGGTGCAGGTCGCGGCGCCGCGATGCCACCGGGTGATGAGCAAGGACGTGGCCCGGGCCGCGACCGACGCGGCACGATGCGTGACCGGCATGAAGGCCGTGACCGGTACTTGCGGCAGCTTCGGCACCGCCGACGACGTCTACGGCTACGTGGGCCGGCCGATCGCCGGCAAGACCGGAACCACCGACTCGAACAAGGCCGCCTGGTTCTCCGCGTTCACGCCGCAGCTGGCCGCATCGTCATTCGTCTCTGACCCGGACAATCCGCACGACGCGGCCGGAGCGGCCAACCACCCCAAGCCGCGGCTGGCGGTCGAGGAGTCGATGAAGAACGCGCTTCGAGGTTACCCTGTGCTGCACTTCACTCCGCCGTCATCGGCGATGACCGGACGACCGAACCCGCACAAGCTGCCCAGCGTGCCCGATCCGTACGCGACGATGTCGGCGCTCTGAGCAGCAGCGATCAAGGCAACGGCACGTCCGCGGGGGCGTGCCGTTGCTGGTGTCTTCGGCTCCGGCTGCCGTCGAGCGGCGTTGCCGGCGGGCCTGAGTCGATCAATCGGCGTGGCCGGGTTCCCGAGCCGCCGGGATCGGTGCCGGCACGTGATCGTCGTCCTCGCCGAGCCGGTCCCGGGGGCGCTCGCGGCGCGGCCGGCTGGACCGCTCGGAGCGGCGCTCGTCCCGGCTGATCCCGAGCCGGCGGTCGCTCGCCTCGCGGCGCACGGCCCAGACCAGGCCAAAGAGTGCGAGCAGCGAGAACGCCCACCATTGCACGGTGTAGCCGGCGTTCATCCAGGACGGCTGCCGGTCGGCCGGGATCCGGGTGAAGCCGGCGGCCGCCGGAGTCTGCTTGTCCAACAGCAGGTATTCGGCGTAGGTCTGGGGCTGGTGCAGGGTGGCCGGTGCGATCCGGCGGACCGATTCCAGGCTGCCCAGCCGCACCGGACGATCCGCCTCGCTCTCCGGCAGATGCACCCGGCCCTCGACCGACACCGTGCCGGTCGGCAGCGGCGGCATCTGCGGCGCCTCGGCGGCACCCGTCGAACCATTCGGGATCCAGCCACGATCGACGATCAGTCGCGACCCGTCCGGGAGGACCAGTGGCGCCAGGATCTCGAAGCCAACTCGATCATTCACGGTCCGGCCGCGTACCACCACGACATTCGCCAGGTCGTAGTGGCCAGTGGCCTTGACCCGGGTCCACTCCCGGTCCGACGGCACTCTGGTGCCGAGTCGCAGCACGTCGGCGACGGGCACCGGAGCGGTGGCGTTGGCTCGATCGATGCGGGTGTTGATCGCGTGCCGGGTTTCGTACCGATCGTGCTGCCAGAAGCCGAGACCGACCATCACGCCGGCGAGCGCCAGCATCAGGGCGGTGAACCCCAACCAGCGGGGCGTGGCAAGGAACCGGTACACGGCCACTGACGCTACCGCTAGCACCTGATTGTCCGTACGTTCGGGTCATTGGCCATGTCGGCGGCGTGGGATTGGCAACAGAGACCGAGGTGGTTTTGAGGCCGGTTCGATGTCGGTGTGATTGGGTATCCTCGACAGCGGCAGGTTCGGATTCGCGGGCTGTGTCATGAAGTCGCCGAAGCGCCCACCGTCGCCCGGATGCATCCCGAGTTGGCGGGGTTCGGGTGGGAAAAAGTCAGGAGATGAACGCAACCAAACCGGGTCCGCCCGGCGTCTACCTGGGTAGGCGGGTTCAGTATCCGATGGCCATACTTACCGAAACCAGCACATGAGCACCACCCGCCACACCAGCATCACGAGAACGTTCATGGTCCGCAGCGTTGCAGTCCGACAGAGAGGTTCGTGCGGTGATTCAGTTGGAGGCCGAGCTGTCTGATCTTGACGAAACGTCGGCTGTTGGCCACCCGCCCGCGACCTCCGGTTCGATCCGGTCCATCGTGACGCAGGCCGTGCCGCCGGACGGCGGTGTCTTCGTGGGCCAGCGGTTTCCGAGCCTGACCGTGGCGACGCCGCGGTTGCTGGTGCGACCACTGACTCTTGCCGACTCGGAGGCGGTGGCGGAGATCTTCGCCGACCGCGTCACCCAGCGCTGGCTGCCGTTTCCGTCGTCGTACGGGACGATCGAAGGCCGCGCCTGGTGTGGCGTGATGGCGCAGGAGCGGCGGGCCATGGGTCAGGGCGACCACTACGGCATCGTCCGGCGCGAAGACGACCAGTTGATCGGCTGCTTGTGGACCAAGCGGACGGACTGGGCGGCACACACCACCGAGGTGTCCTACGCGATCGCCTCTTCCGCGCGGGGTTACGGCGTGGCCGCGGAGGCGGTCGATGCCCTGGCCATCGAGCTGATCATGAGCCACGATTTCCACCGGATCGAATTGCGGGTCGCGCCCGGCAACACGTCGTCGCGCCGGGTCGCGGAGAAGGCCGGCTTCGTCTACGAAGGCTTGCTGCGCAACGCGGGTTACGTACACAGCGGGCGAGTGGACCTGGAGGTCTGGTCGCTGGTGGCGGCCGACCTGCGGTAGCCGCCGGCGGCGTGCCATCCGGCGTAGTCTCGCTGGTTTCTGGATCTTGCTCGTGGGATGGCTATCGCGGCACTAACGTCACAAGATCTCCGGTCGGCCGCCGACGTCGCGGGCGGCTGATCTTCGGCGAACGTGGATGGATGAGCCGTCCGTTCTTGGTGTAATTGTCGCGTGGATCCGACGCAGCCGTTTCCCGACTACGCGCCGGTGGTGGCCACGATCGGCGAGATCAGCGTGACGCCGACGATGATCCGCACACCGGCCGGTCAGTTCCCGCTCAGCGGCTCGGAGTGGACGATCACCGACCACTGGACGGCGGAGCAGAAGATCCCCGCCTGGGCCGTGGTGGCGGCGATCGTGACGTTCTGCTTCCTATTCGTCTTCAGCCTGCTGTTTCTCCTGGCCAAGGAGTATGTCTACCGGGGCGACGTGGTGATCGCGGTGAGCAACGGCAGCAACCGCTATGAAACCCGGATCCCGGTGACCTCGCGAGCCGACATGGAGAGCGTCTACGGCCAGGTCAACTACGTGCGGGCGCTGGCCGCCGGCTGACCGGCGGGCTCACTCCGCAGGACTGCCCGAATGCCCGTCCCGATGCAGAATCCGGACGGTCTCGATGGTGTCCGCTTCATCGGCACGCTTGTCCTCGCGGTAGCGGATCACCCGAGCGAATCGCAGTGCCACTCCGCCGGGATAGCGCGGACTGGTCTGCACGCCGTCGAACGCGATCTCGACGACCAGCTCCGGGCGCACCGTGACGACCCAGTCGCCCTTCTCCACCGCCAGGCCGAGAAGTTGTCCGGTCTGCCACGCAGCATCTCGTCGGTCATGCCCTTGAAGGTCTTGCCGAGCATGACGAAGCCGCCGGTCTCCGGATCCCGGGCGCCGAGGTGCAGATTCGACAGCCAGCCCTTGCGCCGGCCGTGCCCCCACTCGACGGCTAGCACGACCAGGTCGAGCGTGTGGCGCGGCTTCACCTTGACCCAGGCGCCGCCACGGCGCCCGACGTCGTATGCCGCGTCAAGTCGCCTTGACCACCACGCCCTCGTGACCGGCCTTGATCGCCGCCGCGAACACTATCGGTCGCCAGCTCAGCGTCGCCGACCTCGCGCCGGTCCACCAGCATCTCGGCCGGCACCACCCGAGCCAGCTCGGCCCACCGGCGCCGACCTGGCTCATCGATCAGATCCACACCGTCGACATGCAGAAGATCGAAGAAGTATGGCTGGAGGATGCTCCGACGCGGTCTGGGTGGCGGCCGTCGAGGAGGTCTCCTGGAACGGCCGCGGGCGGCCGCCGGCGTCGATGGCGATCGCTTCGCCGTCGAGCACGAGGTGCGCGGCGGTCAGGCCGCGCACCGCCGCGACGACGCCCGGCACGCGTGTCGTGATGTCGTCGAGGCTCCGGGTGAACACCCGGACTTCGTCGTCGTGCCGGTGCACCTGGATCCGGATGCCGTCGAGCTTCACATCGACCATCGCCGGCAGGCCAGTGATGGCGAGTGCCTCGTCGATCGATTGCGCGGCCTGAGCCAGCATCGGTGCCAGCGGGCGGCCCACCTCCAGGCCGAAGGCGGTCAGCGCGGCCGAGCCACCGTCCAGCGCCGCGACCGCGACGGCCTTCAGATCGCCGGAGAGCAGCAGCGCTCGGCGGACCTCGGCGAGCGGCACCTCGGCGGCCTTGGCGATGGCGTCGACCAGGAGCCCGGCCTGCGCACCCTGGCGCAGCTCGCCGCCGATCAGCCGGACCAGGAAACCCTGCTCGTCGGCGGTCGCGGTGCCGAACAACCGGCGCACCAGATCCCGGCGCCGGCTCTGGGATCCGCTGCCGGACTGACTGCGCGATCTCCGCGAGCGCGGCATCGACCTCGGCGACCGACAGCGACGCACTCGGCCGCCGGAGGCAGATCGCGCAGCGCCGCCTAGCCGACGCCGGTCTGCCGCTGCCGCAGCTCGCCGGCGAGGTAGGCGGCACCGGCCGCGACCTCGTCTGGCGGCGCGCCGCGCAGGTCGCGCAGCGCGTCCGCCAGCAGCCCGACCTTGGCCAGGCGCTTGCTGGTGCCGCCAACAGCCGCTGAGGTGGCGACGAGATCCGCGAATCGCACGATCTCATCGTGCCAGCGGGGTCTGACGATTAGCGGCGCATCTCCGCCACGTTGCGCAGCAGCAGCGCCTCGGCCAGGCAGACCCGGGCGAACTCGCCCAGGTGCAGGCTCTCGTTCGGACCATGCGCCCGGGCGTGCGGATCTTCGACGCCGGTGACCAGGATCGCCGCCTCCGGGAACATCTCCTGGAAGGTGGCGATGAACGGGATCGAACCGCCGACACCGATGTCCACCGCGTCGACGCCGTCCCACGCCTCCCGGAACGCGTCCCGGGCCGCGTCGAAGGCCGGCCCGGTCGCGTCGATGACGCACGGCGCGCCGTCGTGTTCGAGCGTGACCTAGACCTGCGCGCCGAACGGGACGTGTCGCCATCACGTGCGCTTCGAGACGCATCGTAGGCCTTCTTCGGGTCGTCGCCGGGCGCGATCCGTACGCTGATCTTGGCGCGCGCCGACGGGACCAGCGCGTTCGGAGCGGCGTTGGTCGGCGGAGCGTCGATGCCGAGAACCGACAGCGACGGCTTGGCCCAGGTCCGGTCGACGATCCGGCCGGTGCCGATCAGATCGACGCCGTCGAGCAGGCCGGCCTCGGCGCGGAACCGGTCCTCCGGGTAGTCCAGCGGGCTCGCCTCACCGCGGACCAGACCGGCAACGGCCACGTCGCCGGCGCCGTCGTGCAGCGTAGCTCAGGACGCGGACGAGAGTCGTCAGGGCGTCCGGCACGGCACCGCCGAACATGCCGCTGTGCACCGCGTGGTCGAGCACCCGGACGTCGATGAAGAAG
This sequence comes from uncultured Actinomycetota bacterium, assembly GCA_963836775.1. Taxonomy (GTDB): domain Bacteria; phylum Actinomycetota; class Actinomycetes; order Mycobacteriales; family Micromonosporaceae; genus DASQPR01. The sequence goes on from CAWIKR010000002.1 coordinate 815,297, forward strand.
TTCACGATGCCGCGCAGGCTGGTGGTCAGCGCCGGAACGCCGACATCCCAGTTGCCGGAGTCGGCGATCACGATCACGTCCGCGGCCAGAGCGTCGCGGTGCTCCGAGAGCAGGCGCTCCAGCGAGTCCGAGCCGAACTCCTCCTCGCCCTCGAAGAACAGACGATGCCGACCGGCAGATCGTCGCCGTAGGCGCGCAGAGCGGCGACGTGCGCCATGATCCCGGCCTTGTCGTCGGCCGCACCCCGGCCGTAGAGCCGGCCATCGCGCTCGGTCGCCACGAACGGCTCGGTCTCCCAGGCCTCGGCATCGCCGATCGGCTGCACGTCGTGGTGGGCGTAGAGCAGGACGGTCGGGGCACCGGGCGGGGCCGGCTTGCGGCCGATCACGGCCGGCTGTCCGCCCGAGGGGACGATCTTGACGTCCGGGCAGGCCGGCGCCGCGCAACAGCTCGGCGGCCGCCTCTGCGGACCGCTGGCACGTGCGAGTGGTCGAATCCGTCGAACGCGATGCTCGGGATGGCGACGAGGCGTTCCAGGTCGGCACGGACGGAGGGAAGGACGGCGGCGACGGCGGCGCGCAGATCAGCGGTCATTTCGCGATCGTAGTTCAGTCGCGCTCGGTGGCCGTTCACCTTGCCCGACCCGGCGTCGGCATCACCGATCGCTCGTCGGGTCGCCCACTACCGCCGCGGACATCCAGCCCCGGATCCGGCCGGTGCCGGCGCCTACCACGTCACCGACGCCGGATGCGCCGTCGCCGAGCTTGCGGAGCAAGCCCACCAGCGGGTCCTGGGACCGCTGGAACGACTCCCGGTAGGAATCGGCCGCTTCCCGAGCGCGCCTCGCGCATCGAGGCGTCGGCGTCGGCGTCGCGGCGCGGATAGTCGCCGCCGAGAATCCGCGCGTACGCCCCGGAGTCGACCCACCGCCGCACGTCGGCGGCTCGAGCCACCGGCAGCGGGTGGGTCAAGAATGAGCGTCAGCCGGAGCTTGATCAAGCTCTCCCGGAGATCGCCGGTGCTTTCGTACTCAGCCGCCTGCTCCAGGAACGCGGCGGTGTCGATCTCGGACAGATCGCCGCCACCAGCCAGCTTCATGTGCGCCCGCAGGGCCGCCGACGGGTCCTGCCCGGCCAGCAGGCCGGCCCGGTCGGCGGAGAGCTCGGCCTTGCGCCACCACTCCTGCAAGGCCGCGATGATGCCGCGCAGTGCGATCGACCCGATCGGCAGCCAGGCCAAGTTGGTCGCCAGGTTCCGTCAGGATGAGCATCATGGTGCGATAGACCGCGTGCCCGCTGAGCATGTGGCCGATCTCGTGGCCCGAGGATGTAGCGCAGTTCCTCGTCGTCCAGCTGCGCCACCGCGGCGCTGGTCACCACGATGAACGGCTTGGTCATGCCGACGCATTGCGCGTTGATCAGCGGAGACATCTCGACATAGAGCTCCGGCAGGCTGGTCACGTCGAGGGTGGCCGCCGCCTCGGCGAACAACCGGTGCACCCGCGGGTGCTGCCGGTGATCGACTGCGGATCGCGCCGCCCAGAAACATCATCCGCCACGCGCGTTCGTCCCAGATCCCGGACAGCGCCTTCAACACGTCGTCGAAGCCACGCAGCTCGCGCAGCGCCGCCAGGGCGCCCTTGTCGGCCGGGTGTTCCCAGGCTCGCGAACTGATCCCGGTCAGCACCACACGTCGTTTGACCGGTGCGTTCTCCGTCGACATCGGCGCCTCCCGGGAAGCAGCAGGGCGGGATCCAGGTCGGTCTCGCCGGCCACGGTCCCATCGTGGCCCGAACGTCGCCGTCGCGCCAGCACTCGTGGCCCACGGTTTTCCCGGCGCGACCCGGCAGTGCCCGCGTCAGCGGCGCGCCCACACCGCCCGGGCAGCGACACAGAACCCAAACGCGGCAATCGACGCGGCGGCTGACAGGTGCGCGGCGCGACGAATGTCGGTACGCGTCGGCGCCCGGCCCCGTCCGAGCGCGGGACGCACCTCGACCCGGCCCCGGTAGACGTTTCGCCCGCCCAGGCGTACGCCCAGCGCACCGGCCATCGCCGCCTCGCACTGGCCGGAGTTCGGGCTGGGGTGTTTGAGCCCGTCGCGGAGCCAGGTGCGGAGCGCTCCGGGGGCGCTGGCGTCGACCAGCGGAGCGGTCGCCACCGTCATCGCGGCGGTCAACCGCGACGGCACCAGGTTGGCGACGTCATCGAGGCGGGCCGATGCGGTGCCGAAGTCCCGGTATCGCGCCGACCGGTGCCCGACCATCGCGTCCAGAGTGTTGACCGTGCGATATCCGACCAGGCCGGGCAGGCCCGCGACGACGCCCCAGAAGAGCGGGGCGACCTGGGCATCGGAGGTGTTCTCGGCGACCGACTCGATGGTGGCGCGCACGATCTCCGGCTCGTCCAGCGCGTCCGGATCCCGGCCGCACAGATGCGGTACGCGAGCCCGCGCCGCCGCCAAGTTGTCGTCTTTGCTCAGGTCGCTCGCCATGGCGTAGGCCTCCCGGCGCAGCGACGTCCCGCCCAGCACCGCCCAGGTGGTCGCGGCGGTCAGCAGGAACCGCAGTCCCGGCCGGCGTCGCGTCGCCACCGCGGCCGCGGTGGCCGCCAGCACCGGCACTCCGGCGGCCAGCGCGGCGAATCGGGCGCCGTCCCGCTTCGTCGGCGCGTACGCCCGCCGCTCCAGCCACGTCACCGCCCGGCCGTAGCCGGCGACCGGATGCCATCGCCGGGGGTCACCGAGGACCGCATCCGCCACCACCCCGGCAGTGAGCCCGGCGATCTGGGCGGTCAGCAGCCGACCGCGCCGGGCCGGCAATCGACGATCACGATCCACGTCGGCAGCCTACGGTGCGGTGCGATCGGTGCGGCAGTGCCGGTGGATCCGTCCGATCCACCGGCACCTGCCTCCCCCACCCCACCGGAGTTCTCCAGGCTCCGGGGAGATCCGGCCGCACACGGCGCGACCCGCGCACTTCACGCGAGAGACGTCGGATGCGATGTCGTCCGGCCGGTGTCAGCTGACCGCCAGCAGCGCCGACTCCTCCTCGAGGTCGTCGTCATCGGTCTCGCGATCGTCGTCCCCACCCTCCGGCGGCGTGCCGTCACCCAGGTCATACATCGTCGGGTGGAACGGCTCGGACTCCGGCATGTCGGCCGGCGGCACCGACATCATCAGCTCGCTCAGCTCTCCGCCGATCGCGGCATCACTCTGCTCGTCGTCGATGGTGTCGGTGGAGATCCGCTTGGCCCGCTTGAACTTGCTGGTGCCCCGGGCCAGGTCATGACCGACCGCCACGGCATCCATCTCGTAGGACGTCCGGCGGTGCTCGTCGGCGTCGACCCAGTCCCGGCTGTAGAGGCGGCCATAGACGACCAGCGGATCGCCGACCGAGACCGACTGCATCACGTTTTCCCCGATGGTGCGCCAGCACGCGACCTTGATGCGCAAGCTGTCGCCGTCGACCCAGCGGTTTGCGGCCTTGTCGAACCGGCGGGACGTCGACGCGAATCGGAACGTCGCGACGTAGGTGCCGGTGACCGTGGTGCGCCGCCATTCCGGATTGGTCATCACGTTGCCGACCAGGCACACGGTGGTGTCAAACATCTGCTCTCCTTGGTGGACGTGCCGCGGCTTTGATGAGCGCTGCAGAACGCACCGCTCGAAGAGCACGGTGCCCGGATGCGCCGCGGGGCGCGAGGCGCCGATGCCGGATCTGTGGACAGCGAGGGTGCATGTGGATATCGCGTACCCGTGGCGTCGCACGTCGAGGTCGCTGGGCACGGCCAAAATTGCGATCCGCCCGGTAGCCTCGATGGCGTGGAAATCGACGTTCTCGGCGCTCCCTACGAGCAGATGACTTTCGATCTCGGTTCCGACGACGAGGGCCCGGTCACCGCGGTTCTGGTGCGCCGGCGCGCGACCAGGCCGAACCGGCGCGCCGTGCTCTACGTCCACGGTTTCAACGACTACTTCTTCCAGACTCACCTGGCCGACTTCTACCTTGATCAAGGTCTCGACTTCTACGCGCTGGACCTGCGCAAGCACGGTCGCGCGCTGGCCGAGCACCAGACGCCGAACTTCATCACCAACGTCGCCACGTATTTCGAGGAACTCGACGCGGCGCTGAAAGTCATCCGCGATGACGATGGCCACGATCGGGTGCTGGTCAGCGCCCACTCGACCGGCGCGCTGACCACCGCGCTCTGGGCCCACAAGCGCCGGGCCGACGACGTCATCGACGCGATGTTCCTGAACAGCCCGTTCCTCGAGTTCAACGTGTCGGCTTCGGTCCGTTCCACGGTCGGCACGACGATGGCCGCGGTCGCCAAGGCGCGTCCCTACGCCCTGGTCCCGAACGGGCTCAATACCGTGTATGGCACCAGCATCCACGCCGACCACCAGGGCGAGTGGAATTTCGACAAGGCGTGGAAGCCGGTCGTCGGCTTTCCGGTGCGGGCCGGATGGCTGGCTGCGATTCGGTCAGCGCATGCCCGGGTGCACGCCGGCCTGGACATTCCAGTGCCGGTGCTGGTCGGGATGTCGGACCGGACCTACCGGAGCACCAAGTGGAGCGAGGACGCGCACTCGGCCGATGCGGTGCTGAACCCGGCAGACATGATCCGATGGGCGCCGGGCCTCGGCCGGCACGTCACGCTGGTGCAGTTCGAGGGCGCCCGCCATGACCTGATGCTGTCCCGGAAGCCGGTTCGGGACCAGGTCTTCGAGGAGCTGTCCCGATGGCTGTCGGCCTACCTTCCGGACGCCGACTGACCGACGAGGAGGATCCACCCAAGAGTGGATCCGGCGGTTCAGCCGAACGGCGGATGCGCGCTGCGTTTTCCCAGCGTGACGCAGGGTCACCAAACCTGAAAATCTTGCACGGACTTGCACGCCAAACCTTTTCACCAGTGGCGCGGACCACTATCTTCCTTCCCGTGCAGGTGATGAACGCCACGTTAATGCCGGTAGTGGTCGCCGCGGCCGACCCGGCCTACAAAGACCGCCATGTGCTGGACGTCCTCTTCGACGACTTGGTCGTCGGATACTCGCTGGGGCGCCCCCATGGTGACCGCCTGATCACCTGGCAGGACTTCGACCGGATCGGCCTCAGCCGCCGGGACCTGCGGCGGCAGGCCGCCGGCACATTGGATTCCGCGATGAGCAGCGCCCGGATCCACGGGCAGCCGCCGGCGCTGATGCTGTCCTTCGAAGGAATCGAATCGAGCGCGCTGCTCTGCGACGACTTCTGGGACAGCATGGAAGGCTCGGTTCCGGGCTCGATCGTGATCGGCATGCCGGCTCGCGACGTCCTGGTCATCACCGGATCGCGGTCGCCGTCCGGACTGTCGAAGGTGCGGCGCACCGTCGACCGGATGTTCTTCGCCGGCGGCCGCCACCTCTTGACACCGAACTTGCTGGTCCGCCGCCGCGGCACGTGGGACCGGTTCTAGGCGGCGGCGACGGCTACTTGACGTCGAGCAGATCGACGACGAAAACCAGCGTCTCGCCCGGCTTGATCACCCCGCCGGCGCCACGCTCGCCATAGCCCAGGTGCGGTGGGATGACGAGCTTGCGCCGTCCGCCCACGCGCATGCCGGCCACACCACGATCCCAGCCGGCGATCACCTGGCCGCCGCCGACCCGGAACGCGAACGGGTCATTGCGGTTCCACGACGCGTCGAACTCCTGGCCGTTGGAGAGGGCAACGCCGACGTAGTGGACGACCGCCTGATTGCCCTGCGTCACCTCGGCGCCGTCGCCGACGATCAGGTCCTCAATTTCAAGATCCGCCGGCGCGCCGGTGGTGGGCATTTCTACGGTTGGTTTGGTCATGACCACCGATCGTACGGGCCGGTTCCGGCACCTGCCTGGTAAGCCTCTAACGGCTAACCGCCGGGCGCACGATCCACCCGCCGCGCGGTCCCGCGGCCATCCGACGGACCATCCACCAGGGCGGTCGAGGCGCGGCCACCCGGCGCGGCGTCAGCAGGATGCGAAGCATTCGGCAATCGGCGCAATTCGGGCATGCATTCACTCGGGCCGAACTAACCTCAGAAGCATGGGCCGCATCCCCACCAAGTCGCTGCTGGCAGGCGGCTTGATCGCGGTCGGCGCCGTGGCCGCGTGGAGAGTCCTGTCCAGCCACCAGGGCCGGCATGAGGTCGGCGATGACATCCTGTCGACCGCCAATCCGCTGCTGGCCGGGCCGCTCTACGCCGATCCGGGACAACGGCCGTTGGTGGACGAGCCGCCCGACGATCCAATGAATGACGCGCTGCCGCTGGGCCTGGCCTGAACGCGGCGGCGGCTGGAGGCGGACAAGAGCCGCGACGAGGCCTGAGCCGTGTGCGACCGCGGGCCGCCCCGGACATCCCGACGAGCTGCGACAAGCAGCTAGACCTGCAGCCCCACCCACAGCGCCAGCACGCCGGCCACCAGGCACAGCGGGACCGTGAGCGCGCCGAGAGCCAGGAAGTCGGCGGTGTCCGGCCGGTGGTCCCGGGCGTGCAGCACCCGCCTCCAGAGCAGCGTCGCCAGGGAACCCACAAATCAGGAGGCCGACCGAGACGACGGTGTGCACGTGCCGATCCGCCCTCTCCCGGTCCTACTGCGGCCCGACGGCGGCCTTCCGCACTCGGCGCCAACCGTCCGGACGGTCATTCCCCCGCACCCACCTGCCAAAACGTCCTTCGATCCGGCCCATGAACGCGCCCAGCGCGGCGCCCACGACGAGGATCCCGGCAATCACGACGAGCCAGGTCTCCAAGGCGAACACCACGCCGATGGGACCGTAGTCGGCTTCGTTGCTGCGGAACATCCGGGGCATTACCACGGCCGACACCGCGGTCGCGACGACCTGTGCGGCGGTCGTGAGCACCGCTCCCGGAATCAATGCTCGCCGGGAGACTCGGCCGCCAAGCAGCAGGAACGGTGTCCACCACCAGAACACGAATCCGAGCAGGACCTGAAAGACGATGTTGATCTCTTTCAGCCGGACCAGGTGGACGAGGGCGCCGAGGATCGCCATGTAGAACGCCAGCATGGTGAGCCATGCCAGCCATCGCCACCCGCCGCGCAGACCGAGCTTCGGCAACCCCCAGGCGCCCTCGTGCACGCGCTGAAGCGCCCGGGTGAAGGCGGTGGCCGAGCCGAGCACCAGAATGGCGCTGAGCACCGAGATCCCCTGCTGCATCTCGGATCGGTTGCCGAACAGGTGGTTGACCACGTCGTTGGATTCGCCGGTGATTCCGACCTTGTTCCGCAGCACCTCGACCAGCCCCGAAGCGGCCCCCGACGGGATGATCGTGTAAATCAGGATGATCAACGGAAACAACGCCAGGAACGTCTGCGCGGCGAGCACCAGCGAATTGACCAGGATCTGCGCGGAGATCAGGCTGTCGATCAGCCCGATCAGCCGCGACACAACCGGCCAGGAACGCCAACGCGGCGCAGCCGAACCGTGGTCCGGCTGCGCCGCGCGTGGCTGCATTACGTCGCGGTCGCGGCGACCGTCGCCTCGTCCAGCGCGTCCGGGCTCTTGCGCAGCCGGAACGCGTTGACGATGTCAGTGATCCCGCGAGCGAGCGCGATGACGCCGACGAAGACGATCAGGAGGTACGCCGAACGACCCCACCGACCGGCCGCCCAGAAGCCGATCATGACTTCCAAGATGCCCACGATGAGCCCGAGCCACCAGGCATCGTTCTCACTTTTTGTGAAGAACGCCAACATGATGTCCGCGATGCCCTTGAACAACAGATACCAGCCGATGAAAGCGGCCAGCCAGAAGAACGTGTTGCCGGGGTGGATGAAGCAGACGATTCCGGTGATCAAGAAGAGCGCCGCGAGGATGCCATGCAGCCACTTCCAGCCGGGCGAGGTGAACGCCATGTAGGCCTCGGCGACCGCGGCCAGCAGGATGACGGTTCCGGCCAGCACCGCGATCGCGGCGACCGACCGGTAGTTGAAGCGAAGCACGATCCAGGCGATCAAGATCCACAGCGGACCGGTGATCAGGAATACCCACCACGGCCCGGCCCGCATGGCGGAGACGGCAACGTTCGTGGTGCCCTTAGGACTGGCGGACAGCCGGGCATCACTCGGAATCCCCGGCGAAGCAGTTGACGACATCTCTCCCCCAAACGGGCACGAGCATCAGTACTGCTTCCATCAAAGCCCGACTTGAAGATAAACGAGAGGCATTTTCCGATTTATCCGTTAAGCAGCAAGGACTCCGGTTAACGTCCCCACACGTCCGCGTCGAGTTCCCGCGCCGGCTCCCAGACCGCGTCCTCACCGACGCCCAGAATCGCCAGCGTGACCTCCCGCTCCGGGTAGTGCCGTAGAAACGCGCTGACCCCGAAATTGACGCCTTCCTTGCCGTACCGCAAGATCCGCCCGTCCGGCTCGGTGAGGAACTCCCACGCGTACCCGATCATGTGATTTCGCTGATCTTTGAGGCTGTGCAGCTCGTGTGGGCGGAACAGGGCCGCGGTCAGCGCAGGCCCGAGAAGCTTGCCGCCGCGGGCCGCGCGGTGAAAGGCCAGTAGGTCACCGACGGTGACGTAAGCCCCGCCCGCGGGATCGCCGACCGGCGGGTACTTGTAGATGTTGCGACGCCAGCCGACCACGCGGCCGTCCACGCGGATCGGTTCCACGCCCTCGGCCACGTCCGGCTCGACCACGTCCATCCGGAAAAACCCGGATCGGTCCATGCCCGCGGGATCGAAGACGTTCGTCTCGACATAGTCGCGGTACGCCTGCCCGGACGCTTTCTCGATGACCAGCCCGAGCAGGATGTAGCCGGCATTGCAGTAGCGGCAGCCGGCACCGGGGGCGAAGTTGGCCGGCTTGCCGAGGAAGTTCGGAAGCTGATCGGCGGTCGCGTCAACGGCGTAGTTGGGCCGGTCCACGAACAGATCTTCGTAGAGTTCACCGGCCTCCTCGTCGGCGTCATCGGCGATCCCGGACGTGTGCGTCATCAGGTGGTAGGGCGTGATCTCCGGCGAAATCGAGCCGGGCGGAAGGTCGATGAAGTCGGCCACCGGCGTGTCCAGGCCGATCGCGCCGCGCTCGACCAGCTGCAAGTGTCGCGACCGCGGTGAACAGCTTGGTGATCGATGCGACGTCGAATCGGGTGTCCACTGTGCACGGCGCATTCCAGGCCCGGTTGGCCAACCCGTAGGCGCGCTGGAACACCAGCTCGTCCCCCCACGTCACGGCGACCGCGCCGGTGAATTTGTCCTGCGCCGACAACGACTCCAGGCAGGCGGTCAGATGCGTCAGGCGATCGTCGGGCATGCCGCCAGCATGCCAGCGGCGACGCCGGACCGGCCACCGGTTTCACGCTGAATCGTGTCGCACCTATTCACGCCGATGAAATCCTGGCACCATCGGCTTAGGGTTACCTAACTCAAGCACCAGATCTACCAGATCGACGTCGCCGGCTGGGTCCTCTACGACGAGGAGAATTTCGGGCCCAGCCGCGGCAGCCGGTGGATGCGCTCACCTATTCGGCTTGACCGCCCGCCGCCGTGACTCAAGACTTGACTAAGACCAACGTCGATAACCGGGACCGACCAACCCGCCGACGCGCCTCACCGGCCCCAGATGAAGATCAGAAACGTCCGGGACGGTAGCCTTCGTCGTCATGCGCTCGTAGCTCAGTTGGATAGAGCAGAGGACTTCTAATCCCCAGGTCGCAGGTTCGAGTCCTGCCGGGCGCACTCAATCGTCACAATGGCTCACGGACCGCGATCAGCCCGGCGGCGGCGTGAGGTGATAGCGCTCGATCAGGTCCGGCAGCCAGTCGGGACGTTCCATCACGAGGCCGTATCGCCGAGCGATCTCGGGCACCGCATCCGGCTCCGGCGGACCCCCGGCAACGAGTTCGGACAGCTCGCGGAAGAAGTGCTCGAAGCCGGCCGGGCTGATCACCTCGATCATCCGCGCCGTCGTCGATCCGGCGTTCCACATCGTGTGCAGTTCGCCTCGCGGCTTGGTGATGTATCCGCCTGGGCCGAGAACCACCTCGCGATCGCCGGATCGGAAGCCGATCTCCCCGTCGGTGACGATCGAGTATTCGTCCTCGCGCGTGTGCAGATGCGGCGGCACCAGCGCTCCCACCGGGAACGGGTGCTCAACGATGGAGACCGCACCACCGGTGTCCTTGCCCCAGAGCTTGAACACGACACCGATCGAGCCGAGGAAGCCCTCGGCGCCATCGCCGGGCGGCACTACGGTGAGTTCCGGCGCTTCGGTCATGATCCCGACCTCCAATTCGGAGTACACTGCTGTATATCGAAAGTGTGAGCGCAGGTCAGGGCTGGTGTCAATACTTATGAGTGAACAAGTGCGTACAGCGAATAACCGCGGCTATCGAATGCAGCGACGGGCCGAGCAGGTCGATCAGACCCGCCAGCGCATCGTCGACGCCACGGTGGCGCTGCACGGGACCATCGGTCCGGCGGCCACCACGATTGCCGGCATCGCCGACGCGGCCGGCGTCACCCGGCTCACCGTTTACCGGCACTTCCCCGACGACGCGGCCCTGTTCGAGGCATGCTCGTCGGATTGGCTGTCCCGGCAACAGCCGCCGGATCCGGCGACGTGGGCCGACGTCGCCGATCCGAGCCAGCGGCTCCGGACCGGCCTCGCCGATCTCTACCGGTTCTACCGGTCCGGAGCGGACATGCTGTTTCACATCTATCGCGACATCGACTCGATCCCGCAGTCACGGCGGCAGTTCCTCCGCGAACGCGACCGGCAGCTGACCGCGTTGCTGACGCCGCCACGAACCGGTTCGGCGGCCAGTGAGCGCCGGCTGCACGCCGCGGTCGGGCACAGCGTCTCGTTCTGGACCTGGTGGTCACTCTGCCGTGAGCACGGCCTGAGCGACGGCGAGGCCATCGAGATCATGGCGACCGCCATCGACGCTGTTGCGGGCTAGGGGCCCGCTCGCCGGGGCTTGCGGTCCGCCGATCACTGGCGGGTAGTGCGCCCGGAACATCGCGAACACATGCGGCGCCAGACGGGTGAAGCGGCCGGACTCGAACGGCTCGTCGGGCGCGTTGGCCAGCTGCTGCGAGACGATCCCGGTGACCAGAATGGACAGCAGACTCATCGCCTCCAGACTGGCCGCCGCCGGAGCCACCTGGCCGCGGTCCACGGCTTCAGCGAGCATCTGCTTGATGTCCTCGACGACGGCCAGGGCGGGTTCGAACGACTCGATCGACGGTTCAAATTTCGGGACCGGACGCCAGAACAGCAGTTGCGCGAGAGCCTGATTGCGCATCGCCCACCGACCGCCGGCCTCAAGCCCCGCGACCAGCGCCGGCAGTCCTGGATCAGCGGTCTGCGCGCCGGCCCGGAACTCATCGAAGTAGTGCTGATGTCCATCGTGGAACAGCCGGTCGAAGAGCGCCATCCGGGACGGGAAGTATTTGTACAACGACGGTGGGCGCACCCCCAAACGCCGGGCCACCTCGGACAACGACAGTCCCGCCACGCCGTCTTCGGTCATCACATCGATGGCGATTCCGACGATTTCATCGATCGTCTGGCTGCGGCGAAGATCGCGGCGGGTCGGCGTCGTCATATAGCTAAAGCTATGACCTATAGCCGCCCAGGGCAACCATTTCGCGTACGGGACATCCGCCCGTACGGGCAAATTGCGAAGAATGAGCCCAGCGGACTGCACCTTGCGCCGATAGGGTGGGGTATGGCAGACCTCGCCGCGATGCGTCTCGACTGGCCCGATTGTCGCAATGCCCGCGATCTTGGCGGGCTTCCCGCCGGTGCGGGCCGCCGGATCCGGCGCCGCGCCCTGGTCCGATCGGACAGCCTGGATCGCCTCGCGGCGGCTGGACGCCGAGCCGTCCGGGCGCATGGACTGACGCGGATCGTGGATCTTCGCGCGGCCGACGAAGCGAAGCGCGCCCCCGGACCCTTCGATGGCGAACCGATCTATCGACTACGGCCGCTGATCGACCCGGACGCCGATCTGGTCCGAGATCCGGCCGCCGAGCCCACGCCCGCCGCTACCTATAGAGCCAGCGTCGTGCGCAACATCCGGAACATCGGGCTGGGCCTGGCCGCGATCGCCGACGCTCCGGACGGTTGCGTGCTGGTGCACTGCGCGGCCGGCAAGGACCGGACCGGCATGACGGTCGCGCTGGCGCTGCGAGCGGTCGGTGTCCCGACCACCGACATCGCCGCCGATTACGCGTTCAGCGCCGTGTGCCTGCGACAACAGTTTCGAGCCGAAATGGCCGCGGCCGCCGACGATGGGGCGCGCGCACACCTGCGAAACCTGCACGATCTCGCGCCCGGGAACATTCTCGGCATGCTCAACCGGGTCGACGAGGCCTACGGAGACATCGATGGCTACCTGGCCGCCGCCGGTCTCACCCCGATCCAGGTCGGCCGCCTGCGGGATCGGCTGGTCGGCTAATGGCGGTGGAGCAGCGCGGGTCGCGCCGCTCCACCATCGCGCTCAGAACTCGCCGGCGTTCACTGCGTCGCGGAACGCACGCCACTCATCCTCGCCGAAGCTGAGGATCGGGCTGGCATCGCCGAGCTTGGAATCGCGGAGCTTCGTCCCGTCGGCCGTCCGAGCGACTTCGACACAACCATCGGAGTTGCATCCGCTGCCGCGCTGCCATTGCGGTGACGTAGTCATGGTGGCTCCTCTTTGGTCGAGGTGGCCCGCCCTACCGCCTGTGCATAGATGTGCATGAATCGTAGCCGGATTCTCGCCAACGCAAAAGCCGAGCGACCGTGTCAGTCGCTCGACTTGGCCACAAAGAGGTGCTCAGAACTCCCCGGAGACCATGCCGGCGCGGAACGCTCGCCACTCATCCTCGGTGAACATGAGGACCGGGCTGTCGTCGCCAAGCTTGGAGTCGCGAACGTAGACCGTGGAGTCCGTCGTCGCCACCTCGACGCATCCGTCGGCGTTACAAAAACTACTTCGTTGCCATACGAGTTTGGAAGACATCGAGCCCTCACAATCATCCGGGGAGTCGATGCGCGTCGCCGCCCTGCGCACGCAAATATGAACGAACGTTAATGTAAATGTAACAGCGGGCACAAGAAAAGCCGAGCAGCCCACGCGTCAAAGCGGCCGCCCGGCTTTCCAGGAAAATCGATTAGAGCTCTCCCGCGAGGATGCCGCGGCGGAGGGCCTGCCACTCGTCGCTGTCAAACTTCAAGACCGGACTCGCATCCCCAAGCTTTGAGTCCCGGACCCAAAAGCCCTCGGTCAACCGCAGCGATCTCTACGCAGCCGTCCGAGTTGCAGAAGCTGCTCTTTTGCCACCTAGGGTGGACGCCGTCCTCGATCATTGACAATCCTTCACTTCTGTAGTAACGGAGGCGGCCCAGTGCAGCGTATACACCTTTCCGTCAACTACGGCGAGCGACACGAGCATTGCTGATTGTCAACGCGAAATTACATCGGAGGGTGATCGAGACCGCATAGACCAGCATGCATGGTGATCTAGGTCGCGACGGCAGTCAAGTGTCCGAGTATTTCGAACTTTTTAGCTATCTAGCCATCAAGGCTGGACGCTGCAGATTTAGATCGTCGCATAACTCGGTCTGCAGATAAAGATCACCCTGCCGCGCGACACATGGCACGTTGCCATGTTGCTCACTGCCCTGTTGACTGAATGAGTCCGGTTAGCGCTCCCACTAAACCCTCGGGAGACCAAACACCGATGTCCACAGCGCCCACGTCACCGGTTCAGCGCCTTAAATTGCGCAGGATTCTCCGAGACCACCGATCACGCCTCGAACTCACTCAAGAGCAGGTCGCGACCGCGATGGATTGGAGTTTGTCGAAAGTTATCCGAATTGAGAAGGGCGAGGTCGGAATCTCGATCAACGATCTCCGGGCCCTCCTCGAGTTGTATGCGGTCGACGAGAAAGACCCACTGATCGAACTCGCTCGAACGGCCCGTAAGTCGCCGTGGTGGAACTCTTTCCGAGATCAGATGTCGTTGAGCTACCTCTACTACGTCGGACTCGAGGCCAGCGCCTCGCATGTCAGCCACTTTCAAGGCACGATCGTTCCGGGCCTCCTCCAGACGATGGACTACGCGCGGGAGGCCCTGCTTGGCACATTGCCTGGCCCAATTTCCGACGCCGACGTGGCCGAGCGTCTTGAGATCCGGCAGCACCGGCAAGCGGACTTCTTCGACCAAGACCATCCCCCAGAGCTTGCCGTGATCCTCGACGAAGCCGTCGTGCGCCGTGTCGTCGGGTCGCCGGCAATCTGGCGCGGCCAGCTAATGCACCTGCTGGAAATGGGGACTCGAGCACGCCTGACCATCCAGATGGTCCCATTTGCTCGCGGTATCCACCCGGGTCACATCGGGCCGTTCATCCTGACCGACTTTGATGATGAGCTTCCGTCGATGGTGTATCTCGAAGGGCCGCTCGACGACTCGACCAGCGACCGACCTGACGACGTAGCGCTATACAGAAGCACGTTCGATCGGTTGCGCTCGATGGCGCTCTCGCCGGACGAAACTTCGGATTTCATCCGGCGAGCCGCGTCTGAGCTCGACTAACCGTGCCGCTCCTTGGCGCGGGTCAGAGCTCGGCAGATCTGGTTGTACTGTTCCCGATCGTCGAGCCACAGCAGACGGACCGTCATGCCGTGGTATTCGGCCCACAGCTCGCATGCCCGCGGGGTGCTCGACGCCGCGATAGCTAGCACGGCCGTCGGAACCAGAAGTCCGACGGCCGCGGTCACCAGCACCGATGCGGCAAGACATTGGGCCGCCGTGATGATGACCACAAGCAGGCTGCCGGCCGCGATCACCGCGACGTTGCTGATCGGGCGCCGGTCACCCTGCGCCGTGCGCAGATTACGCAGGTCCCGAACCCGGTAGCACTGGCCGTTAACCACCAGCCAGCGCCTGGTGACCTGAATGCCATTGCGGCGAAACAGCGTCACATCGTGCTCGTCCTCTGGATGTCCCAGAGTCGTGAACGTAGAATTGGACACGGTGGCCTCCTTGACCTGCCTCAAAGGCTGGGAGGTTCTTTGAACGGCACCCGTGCCAGCGGGTGCCGTTCGTACGTGTCGGTGTGGCTGCGCTGCCGTCCGACCCCCTGCGGCCGCTCATCCACGATCTACTGTCATGCCATCGGTCTCCGGTGTCCGTCGGTGATGGTTCGGTTCGCCGATGAGCACTTCAATGGATCGATTGCAATCCATTGTGACCCCGCCGTGACCAAAATCGCCAGAGGGCTATTCGCCATATGTCAGATTGGCATGCTGCATAACGGAATCCGGTCACATCGGGCCGCCGACCGGCACTTCCAGGACACTCGAACGTGCACAGTCCGTAGTGGACCGAACACAAATTGCCACGCTTGGGGTCGTCCGTAGGGCCGACCAGGCCCGGAAAAGCGGCAGAGTTCGACGAATTGCCGCGTGCTCAACTTGCGCGATGACGCCTTCACGTTACGTTGGGTCAGTTGCCCGGCCGCAACGCCGATCGACCCCGACCGGCACCGGGCCACACCGCTGAATCGCCAGCGCCACCAATCCCCTGTGGTGGCGCGCGAACCGGGGACCCACTGCACCAGGGGTGAATCCGAGCTCGCAGCGACGCGACCGCGGCCTGTCGGGCCACGGAAGCTCGCGCAGCACGGTAGGGCGTTTTCTTCCCCGCCCGAATCCGTCAGCTAACCCGGTAAGCGGTCGCGGAAGAAGGAGATGTGCTTTTGCGCGACGCGCGAAGGCTGCTGCACCTGCTCGCCATCGGCATCCTGATGGGTGCCCTGGTCGGCGTTGGCTCCGATGTGATAGCGCCCGGATCGCGGGCGGAGGCAACTCCGTCGGCCAGTTCGCTGCAGCAGCAGATCAAGGAACAGTCCAAGGCCCTGGAAGCCGTTGTAGAGCAATACAACGGCGTGACCGAGCAGCTCAAGGCCAATCAGGCCAAGGAGACGAAGCTGGCGGCAGACCTTGGCTCGTTGAAAGCCAAGCTGGCCGGCGCTCAGGAAGCGGTGGCCGCGATAGCGAGCCAGTCCTACATGACCGGGCCGGTCGACTCATTCACCACGTTGGTCTCGGCGCAGTCGACAACCGACCTGCTCGAATCGCTGACCGTGATGGACCAGTTCGCCAGCACCCGGCGCCAGGAACTCGTGGCGTTCAACACGCTGCAGCAGCAATACGGCACCACCAAGATGCAGCTTGACAACGTGATCGCCACCGAGAACGCCGAGCGGATCAACCTCACGGAGCAGAAAAAGACCATTACCGCCAAGCTCAACAAGCTCTACCAGGAGCGCAAGAAGCTCTACGGCTCGGCCACCGAGACCAGCGGCGGCAGCCACCAGGCCGCGCCTTACATTCCGGGCCGCGGCGGCAAGGTCGTCAGTTTCGCGTACGCGCAACTCGGCAAGCCGTACGGCTGGGCGGACGACGGCCCGGGGTCGTACGACTGCTCCGGCCTGACCCTGGCGGCCTACCGATCTGTCGGTGTGACGCTCTACCACAAGGCGTCGGTCCAGTGGACCGAGGTCTCGCACCTGTCCCGCAGCGAGTTGAAGCCCGGTGACCTGGTCTTCTACAGCGGGCTCAGCCACGTCGCCATCTACATCGGCAGCAGCAAGGTAATCCACGCGCCGACATTCGGTGAGGTCGTGAAGATCTCTCCGATCAACATGGAGAGCATCTACGGCTATGGTCGCCCATAGCCTCGGACCGTCCGCTTCATGACCGTGAATCTGGCGGGGGTGCTGCCTACCGGCTCGTAGGTCGCCCTACGGAGAGCACACCCACGGCCCCGCACCTCGAGGTGCGGGGCCGTGCTTATTGCCGAACGTCCGGCCGGGGCTTGTTGGCGGAACGTCAGGCCGGGTAGGCGTGCACCTCGGTGGCCTTGACCGCGACCCAGGCCGGAGTCCCGGGGTGCAGGTCCAGCTCGGCCGCGGCGGCCGTGGTGACCTCCGCGGCCACCGGCGGATCGCCCCGGAACGAAACGCGTACGCGGTCGGCGTGTGGCTCGATGCCGTCCACTTCGACCTGCCACACGTTGCGTGGGCTGCCCTCCGGCCGGCTGGTGTAGACCGACACCGCGGCCGGCGGGAACACGGCGAACACCGGGCCGGTGACGTCATCACCGGTCGCGAGATGACCGCCCGCGTCGATCGTCACCACTCCGTGCTCGGCGACGCCCCGATAGAGGTTGAGGCCGGCCAGGCGCGCCACGTAATCGGTCCGCGGCCGGCGCACGATCTCGGCCGGAGTCCCGGCCTGCACCTGGCGGCCGTCTTCGATGACGACGATGCGGTCGGCCAGCACCATGGCATCGAGCGGATCGTGCGTGACCACGACGGAGGCACCGTCGAAGGCGGTCAGGTGGTGACGGAGGTCGGCCCGGATCTCGGCCCGCGTACGCGCATCCAGCGCCGCCAACGGCTCGTCCAGCAGCAGCAGGCGCGGCTTGGTCGCCAAGGCGCGAGCCAGGGCCACGCGCTGCGCTTGACCGCCGGACAGCTCGCCCGGCTTCGCCCTCGCGTACGCGGACAGTCCGACCCGATCCAGCCAGCGCTCGGCGGACTGCCGCGCCACCGCCTTCGGCTCGCCCGCCGAGCGCGGACCGAAGGCGACGTTTTCCAGCGCGGTCATGTGCGGGAAGAGCAGGTAGTCCTGGAACACCACGCCGATCCGGCGGCGCTCCGGCGGCAGGCCGCTGATGTCGGTGCCGTCCACCAGGATCCGACCGGCATTGAGCCGGATCAGGCCGGCCAGGGCACGCAGCGCGGTGGACTTGCCGGCGCCGTTCGGCCCGAGGAGCGCGACCACCTCACCTGGCATCGCGTAAAGGCTGAGGTCCAGGCGGAAGCCGCTGCCCCGGACGATGGTGATGTCGGCGCGCAGGTCGCTCACCCGACACCCGCCCAGCGCCCGCGCAGGGCCACCAGAACCGTCACGCAGACGGCGACCAGAAGCAGGCTGAGCGCGATGGCGGAGTTCGGATCCGCGGTCTCCAGGGCGCGATAGACATACAGCGGCATGGTCTGGGTGGTGCCTTCGAAGTTGCCGGCGAAGGTGATGGTGGCGCCGAACTCACCCATCGCCCGAGCCCAGCACAGCACCGTTCCGGCCACCACACCCGGACCGACCAGCGGCAACGTCACTCGGCGAAACGTGGTCCACCGGGACGCACCGAGAGTGGCGGCGGCCTCTTCAAACCGGCGATCGGCGGCGCGGAGCGCACCCTCGACCGCGATGATGAGGAACGGCATCGAGACGAACGCCTGCGCGACCACCACGGCGGTGGTGGTGAACGGCATGGTGTAACCGAACCATCGGTCCCACCACTTGCCCACGATGCCGGTGCGGCCATAAGCGGTGAACAGTGCCACGCCACCGACCACCGGCGGGAGCACCAGCGGCAGGGTGACCAGCGCCCGGACCGCCCGCTGGCCCCAGAACCGGGTCCGGGCCAGCAGATAGGCGACCGGGATCCCTAACACCAGACACAGTGCGGTGCTCGCGGTGGCCGTCTCGAACGACAGGCGCAACGCGGTCAGCGCCGCCGGCTGGGTGAGCACCGTGCCCATCCGGCCCCACGGCGCCCGCACCAGCAGGCCGAGCAGCGGAAGCAGCAGGAACAGCAGGCCGGCAACGGCCGGCACGGCCAGCGCCGCGGGCGCGCGCCGGAACCCGGGATCGGGCTCGCGGCCACGCCTCGCGGCGCTGGGCCGCGTCACGATGCCTGGAATCCGGCCGCGATCAGCTCCTGCTGTGCCGGCGCCGACTGGACGAACTGGACGAACTGATTCGCCAGGTCGGGAGCCTTGGATGCCTTCAGGGCCGCGATCAGATAGTTGTTGATCGCCTGCGCCGACTCCGGGAACTCGATCCCGTCGACCTGACCCTTGGCTGCCTTCACATCCGTACGGTAAACGAGCGCGGCGTCCGCTTCCCCTAGCGACACCTTGCTGAGTGCGGCCTTTACGTCCTGTTCCTTGGAGACCGGCGTCAGCTTGACGTTGGCGGCGGTGAGGGCCTTCTGAGCGGCCGCGCCGCATGGCACCGCGTCGTCACAGAGCACCACCTTGAGACCGGGCTTGGTCAGATCGGAGAGCCCCTTGATGCCCTTCGGGTTACCCGGCGGCACCGCGATCACCAGCTGGTTCTTGACAAACACGGCGGGCGTGCCGACAACGTCGCCGGCGTCGGAGACGGTCTTCATGGTGGCCGGCGACGCGGCGGCGAAGACATCGGCCGGCGCGCCCTGCACGATCTGCTGAGCCAAGGTCGACGACCCGCCGAAAGAGAACGTCACCTTGGTGCCGGGGTGCGCTGCCTCGAATTCCTTGCCGAGCTGGGTGAACGTGTCGGTGAGAGAGGCCGCGGCCAGAACGGTGAGGGTCTGGTTCTTGGTCGACGATGAACTCGATGGCGACGAGGACGAGCTGCAGGCGCCGAGAACGCCTGCGCTGACCAGTGCCACCAGGCCGAGAGAGACGAGCGATCGAATCCGCATGTGCGCTCCGTATGAGGGGGTCAGGTGGTTTCCACGATCACCGTGGTGGATTTCACGACGGCGACAGCCACGTCGCCGATCTGCAGCCCGAGGTCGTCGAGCGCTTCCCGGCTCATCAGCGACACCACCCGAAACGGTCCGGCCTGGATCTCCACCTGCGCCATCACGGTGTCCTTCTTGATGCCGGTGACCAGACCGGGAAACCGGTTGCGCGCGGACGAGGTGGAGCTCGCCTCGGACTCGGACCCGGTCGCACTCAGGTAGGCCGCGAGGGCCGCCCCCTCGACGTACCGATGCCCGTTGGCGTCCCGCTCTGCTTCCAGCCGGCCGGAATCGGTCCAGCGCCGCACCGTGTCCGGGCTCACGCCGAGCAGTTCAGCGGCTTCCCCAATCCGAAAACGCGTCACGAAATCGATGGTAGGCCTAGCATTTGCGAGCCCACAACCCGATCCAGACTTGCAGATTCCGCACAGAGGCATCATTCGGTCGGATGCGTGTCATTTCTCGCGCACTGTCCCCCGCTCCGGGTATGTATCAAGACATGACATCGCCGTCGTGGAATCCGCAGCAATATCTGAAGTTCGCCGCCGAACGGGCTCGGCCATTTGCCGACCTGATCGCGCGGATTCCGACGGCGCGACCGCGGGCCATCGTCGATCTTGGTTGCGGCGCCGGCAACGTCACGCGTACGCTCCTCGACCGCTGGCCGGACGCCCACGTGCTGGGCGTCGACAGCTCCCCCGAGATGATCGCCGCCGCGGCTCAGCACGCCAGCGAGCGGCTGGCGTTCACGGTCGGCGACCTGACCACCTGGCAGCCCGCCGGACCGGTCGACCTGATCGTCAGCAACGCCGCGCTGCACTGGGTGCCCGAGCACGTGGACCGGTTTCCGATGTGGATCGCCGACCTTGCGCCCGGCGGCTCGCTCGCCTTCCAGGTGCCGGCCAACGCCGATCGGCGCGCGGCCGCGGCGCTGGACGCCATCACCGGATCGCCGCGGTGGTCGAGCTTCTTCGGGTCGGTGCATCGGGCCGGCGCCCTGGCGGAGAATCCCGACGGCGTACGCACACCCGACGTCTACACCGACATCCTCGGCAACCTGGGCTGCGCCGTCGATGCCTGGGAGACCACCTATCTGCATGTGCTGCCCGGCGACGATCCGGTGGTGGAGTGGTTCCGGGGCAGCGGTCTGCGGCCTTATCTGGACGCTCTGGATCCCGATCTGCGCAGCGAGTTCCTGGCCGAGGTGCGGGCCGCCTTCCGGGACGTGTTCCCCCGGCGGGCGTACGGCACGGTGCTGCCGTTCCGGCGCATCTTTGTGGTGGCACAAGTGGGCGACAGGTTGTCGACATAAGCCTTGCCGGGGCTTCACGGCCTCCCTAGCGTGTGCGGCTATGACCGATGAGAAGGCCGTACACGAACTGGATCGGCTCGTTGAGCGGCTGTCCCGCAAGCGCACCGTGCATCCGGCGGTCCGCACCGGCAATCAGCTCACCCTCGGCGAGCGGTCCGCGGACCGGCTGCGCAACAGCATGGGGTCGTGGACGTTCGTGTTCGGAGCGCTGACATTCCTGGCATTCTGGATGCTGCTCAACGCGGCGCGCGGCGGCTCGCGCTTCGATCCGTACCCGTTCATTCTGTTGAACTTGGTTCTGAGCTGCCTGGCGGCGTTGCAGGGCGCCATCCTGCTCATCGCCGCCAAGCGCAGCGATCAGATCTCCGCGGAGTTGGCCCAGCACGACTACGACACCGACGTGAAGGCCGAAGAACGAGTCGAGGCCCTGGCCGATGTCATCGCCCAGCTGCATCGAGAGCACCAGCACCTGCACCAGCAGATGGGTGAGCTGATGGAGTTGATGAAGAAGCAGCCGGCGGCGTAACGGGCGACACCGGCGCCCGCAGACAATCGCACCCGGCTCCGTCGGGAGCCGGGTGCGATTCGTTGCTATCTGGGGATGTGGCGGACGGGTCAGGCGGCCCGCAGGCCTTCGGCGCGAGCCAGCTCGCGCAGCCGGCCGAGGGCCTGGATCTCCAACTGGCGGATCCGCTCGCGGGACAGCGAGAACCGGGAGGCGACCTCGGTCAGCGAGTGCTCGCGGCCGTCCTCCAGCCCGTAACGAGCCCGCATGATCCCGGCCGACCGGTCATCGAGGTGACCCAGAAGTCCCGAGATGCGACTGCGCTCCATGTCGGCGAGCACCAGTTCCTCGGGCGACGGCGCGTCACTGTCCGAGACGAGATCGCCCAGGCTGGTGTCACCGTCGTCGCCGACCGGAGTGTCCAGCGAGACCGTGTCCTGCGACCACCGCTTGAGCTCGGTGATCCGCTCCACAGTGACGCCGAGCGCCTCGGCCACCTGCTGCGGCTCCGGATCGGAGCCCAGCTCGCGGGTCAGCTGCCGGACCACGTTGCGCATCCGGTTGACATCCTCGACGAGGTGCACCGGAAGCCGAACGGTCCGCTCCTGCTGCGCGATCGCCCGGCTGATCGCCTGGCGAATCCACCACGTCGCATAGGTCGAAAACTTGAAACCGCGCTCGTAGTCGAACTTCTCGACAGCGCGCACCAGACCGGTGTTGCCTTCCTGGATCAGGTCCAGCATCGGCATGCCGCTGCGCACGTACCGCCGGGCGATCGACACCACGAGGCGAAGGTTGGCGCGGATGAACAGGTCCTTGGCGATCTCCCCCTTGCGCACCATGGCGCGCAGATCAGCCGCGGTCCAGCGCTTGGGCAGGTGGTCCTGCTCCAGCAGATGCTCGGCGTACAAGCCGGCCTCGATGTCCTTCGCAAGGTCGACTTCCTGTGCCGCATCCAGCAGTGGAGTCCGGGAAATCTCGTGCAGGTAGACGCCGACCAGGTCTCGCTCTTCGGCGACCTCGTCGGTGCGCAGCACGCTCACTTTGCCTTCGTTCACGCTCGGGCCCCTCCCCGTCTTCTTTCCCCGCCTTGCCACCAACTCAACAGGCGGGACGCGCAAGTGATTCCATTTCGGTAGCGTTGTCCAGGTCACTTTTTAGTGACGACCGAGAATCATTGCGCTACTTACATAGACGCTTGGTTGGACCGATAGGTTCGCAAATGGCCCTGGGGATTAGCTGGGTGTTCTCCGCAAGACCTCTGTGAGCCCGTGTTGGCTGTGGCGCCGGTCACTCATAACGCACCGACTGACCCGGATATGCCCGCCGATATCGCATCTACCCCTTGAATTCGGTGTCGACCCGGTGACGGATGGCCGTGGCCGTCCAAGCGATGCGGAGATTTGCGCGGAATATGCCTGTTTAGCCTTTTCGACTGCTGATGCCATTAGCGGCGCGTCGCGCTTGCACCGCTGCCGCGGTCACTTCGAGCGCGCGCTTGGTCTTCGCCCGGCCGCGGGCCGCGACCCCCACGAAGATGCAGTCGACCACAGTGAGCTGGGCGAGACGGCTGGCCATCGCGCCGGAGCGGTAGGTGGTCTCGCGGGCCGCCGTCGTGAGCACGTGGTCGGCGACCGCGGTGATCGGTGACCGTGGGAAGTTGGTGATCGCCACGGTCGTCGCACCGTGCTCGCGCGCCAGGCTCAGGATCTCGATCACGTCCAAGGTGGTGCCGGTGTGCGAGATCCCGATCGCGATGTCGCCGCGGCTGAGCAGCGCCACTGAGGCCAGCGCGGTGTGGATGTCCGGCCAGTAGTAGGCGGAGCGGCCGATCCGGTGGAGCTTCTGCTGGAAGTCGGCGGCCACAAAGCCACTGGCTGCGGCACCGTAGATCTCCACCCGGCCGGCGCCGTTGATAGCGTCGATCACCTTCTCCGCGGCGGCCGCGTCCAGCTGCTCAGCGGTCTCCTCGACGGCTCGGGCGTCATTGAAGGCGATGGTGGCGATGATCTGGGCGACATCGGCACCCGGCGGGATGTCGCCACCGATGATCCGATTGTCCGGCGGCTCGATCCGGCGGGCCGCCTCGGCCGCCAGCCGGATCCGCAATTGCGGGTATCCATCCATGCCGACCGACCGGCAGAACCGGATGACGGTCGCCTCGGAGGTGCCGGCTTGCGTCGCGAGATGCGTGATGGTGTGCCGCGCAGCCTCGGCCGGATCTGCGATGACCAGGCGTGCAACCCGCTGCTCCGCGGGTGACAGCGACGGCAGCAGCCCGTTGATATGAATGATCAGCCCGCCGGGCTCATGGGCTGCGGAAACCTTCGCGCGATTGGCCACGGCTGAAACTTACTTTCATGCAGGCAGGGGCGTCAACCCGTTGAAGGCGGGATGCTACAAAGCCTAACGGTCATACGCCGAAAAAGCCTCATCTCCCTGGCCGCACAAGTTTCGCATGTCGCGCGAGTCCCAGGCGCCACAATCGTCACACTCCGAGATCAACTCCATGTCGACCGGTTATATGACTTGCGTCACAGGGTTTGACCAGGGCTTATTCCGGTTGGCAGTGGTTCGATGACGATCAGTCACGCAAATTGGGATACCACTCCACAATTGCCGGAAATGGGTGCGGCCGAGGGTTCCGGGTCCTCCACCTGACCTGGGAAAAGCCGCTTTGGTATGGGTTAGAAAGGTTTGCCGGCAAATCCGCCGGCTGGTGTCGCGCTCGGGTCACGCCGAGTTCTGCCCGCCCAGGGCGACGCCACCCCCATCGCACCGCCGGGCAACGGGCAGAAGCGGGGAACCCAGGTTCCACGACGTCACTCCCCCGGGTCGACGTCTTGGGGTGAAGCCGGAATCCCAGCACTCACGGTGATTGCGGCCGGGCCACCTTCGTGCCCGAACCCGACAGCTCACCTCGCAGGCGTTGTCGAAGGGACACACCTGTGCGAACCGTCCGCTCCCATCGGGCCCGACGGGCCCCCAAACACGCCCATCGAAAGGTCGGCCGCGGCCGTCGCAATCTGATCGCCACCGCCGGCATCGCCGCGCTCGGCATCGTCGGCTCCGCGTTCCAGGCCGGCACCCCGGCGCACGGATCCAGCCTGGAGACCGTCGGTCCGATCACCCTGACCGCCGATTCGATCGTCCGCGACGCCGTCACCCCGATCACCAAGCTCATTGCCAGCCGCGGTCACGTCCGGTCACTTCGTGGACCTCACGGCGACCGCTCGGGCCGTCTCCGGACAGCCGCTGATGCGGCGTGATGTCCACCTGCAGCGGTTCGACAACGGCCAGTGGACCACCGTCGGCAGCACCAAGCTCACGTCCAAGGGCACCGCCAAGTTCCACTTCAAGATCTGGAACCCGCACCAGTTCCGGGTTGATCTGGCATCCACGACGAGCGTGGCTCCGATCACCGACGAAGCCTTCTCGGCACCGGTCACGGTCAAGCCGATGAACATGGCGGACTTCGGCAAGGCAGTGGTCGCCGACGCGGCCGCCCACAAGGGTGCCAAATACATGTTCGGCACCGCCGGCCCGCGTACGTTCGACTGCTCCGGGCTGGTCAAGTATGTCTTCGCCAAATACGGCATCGACCTGCCGCACCACGCCGACGACATGAAGCGCTACGGCAAGCGGATCTCGGCCAAGGACGCCCGCCCGGGCGACCTGGTCTTCGTCTTCACCGGCAATTACGCCCACCACGTCGCCATCTATGCCGGCAACGGCACCTGGTGGGAGGCGCCGCACACAGGTTCGTTCGTGCGGCACGTGAAGGTCTGGTCCAAGCACCTCGAATACCGCCGCCTCAACCCCGACACGATCTAGGTTTGACTCTGGGCGACACAAACAACGGGCGAGACCTCATTGGTCTCGCCCGTGTCGTCTATGAAGGGTTGCATTGGGCTCGCCAACGACGGCCTAGCGGGACCGAGAGCGATTCCAAATCGTAGGAATAAAGAGAAGGGCGGGCTGCTTAGTCAGCCCGCCCTTCTCGTTTGCGTCCCCCTCGGCCAGACGCAAGCCTTGGTGCGCCTACTCGGCGTCAGAAAGGACCTCTGCGAGTCGGTCAACGGCCCAGTCCACCTCGTCCGCGGTGATGCACAGCGGCGGCGCCAGCCGGACGGTCTGACCGTGCGTGTCCTTGGCCAGAACGCCGAGCGCCATCAACCGCTTGCTGGCCTCCCGGCCGGTCATCAGCGCCGGGTCGATGTCCACGCCGGCCCACAGGCCACGACCGCGGACCGCGGTGACGCCGTGGCCGACCAGGCCGTTCAGGCGCTTGTGCAGCCGGTCGCCGAGCTCGGTGGCGCGGTGCTGGAACTCGCCGGTGTTGAGCAGCGCGATCACGGCCCGCGCCACGGCGCAGGCGAGCGGGTTGCCACCGAAGGTGGAACCGTGCTCGCCGGGCTTCAGGACGCCGAGCACCTCGCGCGAGCCGGCCACCGCCGACACCGGCACCACGCCGCCGCCGAGCGCCTTGCCCAGGATGTACATGTCCGGGATCACGCCCTCGTGCTGCACCGCGAAATTGGTGCCGGTGCGGCCCAGGCCGGACTGGATCTCGTCGGCGATGAACAGCACGTTGCGCTCGCTGGTGACGGCGCGGATGCCGGCCAGATAGCCGGGCGGCGGCACGATCACGCCGGCCTCGCCCTGGATCGGCTCGATCATCACGGCGACGGTGTTGTCATCGATCGCAGCGGTGAGTGCCGCCAGGTCGCCGTAGGGCACGATCTCGAAACCGGGCGTGTAGGGACCGAAGTCGTTGCGCGCATCCGGATCGGTGGAGAAACTGATGATCGTGGTGGTGCGGCCGTGGAAGTTGTCGGCCGCGACGATGATCTTCGCCTGCCCATCCGGCACGCCCTTGACCAGATAGCCCCACTTGCGGGCGAGCTTGATCGCGGTCTCGACGGCCTCGGCGCCGGTGTTCATCGGGAGGACCAGGTCGGTGCCGCAAAGCTCGGCCAGCTCGTGGCAGAACGGCCCGAACTGGTCGTGCACGAATGCGCGGCTGGTCAGCGTCACGCGGTCCAGCTGAGCGTGGGCGGCGGCGATCAGGTCCGGGTGCCGGTGCCCGAAGTTCAGCGCCGAATAGCCCGCCAGGCAGTCCAGATAACGCTTGCCGTCCACGTCGGTGACCCAGGCACCATCGGCATCGGCGATCACCACGGGCAGCGGGTGATAGTTATGAGCGGTCCACGCCTCGGCTTCGGCCAGCGCCGGGGTGGTGCGGTCGGTGATGGTGGTCATCGGGATTCCTTCACAGCTGGGGCCACGGCCTCAGTCGGCCGGCCAGTCGTCTGGCCGACCACTCAATTGGGCTAACCACTCGACGCTACCGGCGGGACCGTGTAGGGATCGTGCGGGCAGCCATAGATTCGTTGCGTAGTTCGCCTGCTC
The DNA here is from genome assembly GCA_963836775.1 of uncultured Actinomycetota bacterium. Taxonomy (GTDB): domain Bacteria; phylum Actinomycetota; class Actinomycetes; order Mycobacteriales; family Micromonosporaceae; genus DASQPR01. The sequence goes on from CAWIKR010000002.1 coordinate 842,094, forward strand.
AGCGGCGATCCGTTGTGTGCACGCGACCCGGCTCAGTCCATCTCCCGCCACCGGTCGGTGCCGGTCATCAGGGCGCGGACGCAATCGACTGCACGATCCTCATCCGGGAACTCCAGCCACCGGCTGCGGCCCTCGGCGCCGCCCTCCCGAGCCTGGACCCACCACTGCCCACCGTCTTCATAGAGCAGGAGGTCACGCCGGGCGAGGCGTCCCCATTTGCCGTTCCACCAGTACTTTCGACGCTCCACCCGGCTATTCGAACACAAGTTCGAACGTTCCGGGAGTACAACGCCGAGATTTCAAACAGAAAGGTTTCTTGACTATTAAGCTCCGCACTGTCAACAATGTTTTCTGTTGCCGGCTCACACGGGGCAGTCGGCAGGGCGCGGCCCTCGGGCTCGTTCCTCACCCAACAGAGGCGCGCCCGCGGGCCGCCCTTGTAGACGACCAGCGTGGAGGTAGCCAGAGATGGACCGGCGTCTCTCTCGACTTGCCGACGCCGTGTTGCAACCCGGCTTTGTCGGCACCGAGCCGCCGGAGTGGCTGCGACGACGTCTGGGCGAGGGCCTCGGTTCGGTCGTCCTCTACGCCCGCAACATCGTCGACCCGGATCAGGTCGCGGCCCTCAACGCCGCCCTGACCGCGGAGTCGCCAAACATCCTCATCGCGATCGACGAGGAGGCCGGCGACGTCACCCGGGTCGAGGCTCACCGCGGCAGCTCCCGCCCCGGCAACCTGGCTCTGGGCGCGGCCGACGATGTGGACCTGACCGCTGCGGTCGCCCGGCATCTGGGCAAGGAACTCCGCGCGCTCGGCATCACCCTCAACTACGCCCCGGACGCCGACGTCAACTCCAATCCGAACAACCCGGTGATCGGCGTACGCGCATTCGGGTCCGAACCGGATCTCGTCGCCCGGCACACCGCGGCCTGGATCCGCGGCCTGCAGTCGGCCGGTGTGGCCGCCTGCGCCAAGCACTTTCCCGGGCATGGGGACACCGCCGTCGACTCGCATCACGACGTGCCGATGATCCCGGCCGACCGGGCCCGGCTGGACGCCTGCGAGCTGCCGCCCTTTCGGGCCGCGATCGACGCCGGCGTTCAGACCATCATGACCGGTCATCTGCTCGTCCCGGCCATCGATCCGCACCAGCCGGCCACCCTCAGCCACGCCGTCCTCACCGGCCTGCTGCGCGAGGAGCTGGGCTTCCGCGGCCTGATCATTACCGACGCCATCGAGATGCAGGCGGTGGCCCGGCGTTACGGCCTGGCCGGCGCCACCGTGCAGGCGCTGGCCGCCGGCGCCGACGCCATCTGCGTCGGCGGCGAGGACGCCGGTGAGGAGGTCGCCGACCGGGCTCCGCGATGCGATCGTCGCCGCCGTGCGCGACGGCCGGCTTTCCGAGGATCGTCTCGCCGAGGCGGCCAGCCGAGTCGCCGCGATCGCCGCGTGGAGCCGTGCCGTGCGGCTGCCCGCGGCCCGAATCGGCGAACCGGTCGATGCGCACCCCGGCCTGGCCGCCGCGCGGCGGGCGCTGCGCGTCCGAGCCGCCTCCGACGAGCTGCCGTGGCCGCTGCGTACGGCTCCGTTCGTGGCCGAGCTGTCGCCGGCGATGAGCCTCGCGATCGCCCCGGAGACACCCTGGGGCGTGCGCGCACCACTGGCCGACCTGATGCCCGGCACCACCGGTACGCGTCTGGACGAGTCCACCTTCGCCGACGCTGCCACCGGCCGGGCCGCGGTCGAGGCGGTGCTCCGGGACTCGGCTTCGGTGCCGCTGGTGGTCGTGGTCCGCGACGTGCACCGGCACGCCTGGATGGCGGCCGCCCTGTCGACGCTGATCGCCACTCGCCCGGACACCATCGTGGTGGAGATGGGCGTGCCGGCCAGTTCGTTCGGAGCCGCGTCGATCGCGACCTATGGCGCCTCGACCGCCTGCGGCCGGGCAGCTGCCGAGTTGCTCGCCGGCGTCACCCCGGTCGGCGTGCCGGTTCCGGCCTAGCCACGCCGGCCGGGCTAGACCCGGACCACCATCTTGCCGGTGTTCCGGCCCCGGAGCAGGCCGATGAACGCCTCGGGAGTGTTCTCCAGACCATCCACAATGGTCTCGTTGCAGACCAGACGGCCGTCCCGCAGCCAGGCACCGGCCTCTTCGCGCAGCGCCGGGAGCCGGCCCTGATGATCGGTGACGATGAACCCACGCAAGCGTCAGGCGCTTGCCGATCGCCAGCGACAGGTTCGCCGGGCCGGTCCCTCCGGTGGCGTTGTAGCTGCCGATCATGCCGCACAGCGCGACCCGGCCGCCGACCTTCAGCGAGCTGATCGCGGCCTCGAGGTGCTCCCCGCCGACGTTGTCGAAGTAGACGTCGATGCCCTCCGGCGCGGCCGCCTTCAGCGCCCGTCGGACCGGACCCTCGCGATAGTTGAACGCGGCGTCGAAACCAAGCTGGCCGGTCAGGTAGGCCACCTTCTCCGGCGAGCCGGCGCTGCCGATCACCCGAGTCGCGCCCCGAAGTTTCGCGATCTGCCCGACCACGCCGCCGACCGCGCCCGCGGCGCCGGAGACGAACACCGTGTCGCCGGGCCGGAATTCGGCCACGTCGAGCAGGCCGACATAGGCGGTCAGGCCGGGCATCCCCAGGGCGCCGAGGTATAGCGACGGGGCGATGGCCGGATCCACCACGTGCACGTATTTGGACCGGACCAGGGCCAGGTCGCGCCAGCCCAGGTCGTGAACGACCAGATCGCCGACCGTTGATGTCGTCGCTGCCGGACGCGATCACCTCGCCCACCGCACCACCGTCGAGCGCCTTGCCCACCTGGAACGGAGGCACGTAACTGGGCACGTCGTTCATCCGTGGCCGCATATACGGATCCACCGAGATGAACAGGTTGCGGACCAGGACCTGACCCGGTCCCGGATCAGGCACCTCGACCTCGACGAGATCGAAGTTGTCCAGGGTCGGCTCGCCATCGGGGCGGCTCGCCAATCGGAATTCGCGACCCGGGTGTGCGGTCATCGAGTGCCTCCGGAGGAAAATCCTGATGAGTGCGGGGTGACGCACACTCTAGACACGCACCGACACGGGAGGGAACGCATTCGTGGCACGGCCGATGCAGATCACAGTTCGCAACGCCCGCTATCAGCAGTGGCAGGCGCTGCTGTCAAACCGGTCCAAGCGGTCCCGGGCCGGTGAGTTCCTGGTTCACGGCGTACGCCCGATGACGCTCGCCGCCAACCACGGCTGGCCGATCCACGCGGTGCTGCACAACCGGGAGCGCAGCCTGTCGCAGTGGGCTCGCGACTTCATCGACGCGCAACCCGCCGCCGAGCACTTCGCCGTGGACGGTGAATTGATCGCCGACCTGGGCGAGAAGTCCGACGAGCGCGCCGGAGCTGATCGCCGTGGTCGGGATGCCGGACGACGATCTGCGTGCGGTCACGCCGGCCGGACTCGGTGTCCTGTTCGACCGGCCGACCAGTCCGGGCAACATCGGCACCATCATCCGGTCCGCGGACGCGTTCGGCGCCGACTACCTGATCGTGACCGGTCACGCCGCCGATCCGTACGACCCGAAGGCAGTCCGGGCCAGCGCCGGCTCGATCTTCGCAATGCCGGTGGTCCGGGTGCCGGGTCCGCCGGCGGTGCTGGACTGGCTCGGCGACAGTGGCACGGCGCTGGTCGCGACGGATGAGCACGGCTCGGTCGAGCTCGCCGAGGCGGACCTGGCCGGGCCGACACTGCTGCTGGTCGGCAACGAGACGGGTGGGCTGGCCGCGGCCTGGCGCGGGTCGGCTACCTTGATCGTCCGGATTCCGATGACCGGTGCGGCCAGTTCGCTCAATGCGGCCAGCGCTGCCACCGTCGCTCTATACGAGGCGGCGCGGCAGGCACGAGCCGGCGGCGACGTAAACCCGACGTGAGGACTGATGCGGTGACCGGCGCCTCGCCGCAGGAGATCCCTCAAGACCAAGGCCGGGCGCTACGCCGCCGCGCTCTTCCCGAACTGGGCCGAACTGGTCGAGAAGGCGCTCGCGGTGCGATCCGGCCGGGACGTGCAACCAGTGGTGGCGGACATGGTCGACGCCTGCGACTTCGCCGAAACGGTGATCGACGACGCGCTCGCCGGCCGGACCGATGCCGATGAGGACGCCTTCGTGGGCTGAGCACCACGTGTATGAGATCCACGAGATACTTGCGGAATCAAATAAATGCCGCCATGGTTGAGATCAGCGATGGGCCCATTCGGGCACCACGTCTGGTCAGCTAGGAGGCTCGAATGCCCGCCGTAACCGTTCCCGACATCACCGTGTTGCCGCGGGTCGCGACGCCCGATCCGGTGAGCGCCCGTCCGCGCCAGGTCCGGACCGTGACCACCGCGCCGAGCGGATTCGAAGGCGAGGGCTTCCCGGTGCGGCGGGCGTTCGCCGGCGTCGACCTCACCGACCTCGATCCGTTCGTGCACATGGACCAGATGGGCGAGGTGGAGTACGCCCCGGCGAGCCGAAGGGCACGGCGTGGCACCCGCACCGCGGCTTCGAGACAGTCACCTACATCATGGACGGCACGTTCGTCCACCAGGACTCCAATGGCGGCGGCGGCGTCATCACCAACGGTGACACCCAGTGGATGACGGCCGGTCAAGGGATCCTGCATATCGAGACTCCGCCGGAGGAGATGGTCGTTAGCGGCGGCCTCTTCCACGGCATCCAGCTCTGGGTCAACCTGCCGCGCGGCGCAGAAGTTCGTGCCGCCGCGCTACCAGGACCTGCGCGCCAACGAGTCGGCGCTGCTGTCCTCGGAGGACGGCGGAGCGCTGCTGCGGGTCATCGCCGGCGACATCGGCGGCCACCACGGGCCCGGGCGTCGACCTACACGCCGATCAGCGCTGATCCACGCGACTCTCAGCCCCGGCGCCGAGCTGACGCTGCCATGGCGGCGGACTTCAACGCGCTCGCCTACGGCCTGGCCGGATCCGGCACCGTCGGCGCTGAGGGCCGGCCGTTCGGCATGGGTCGGCTCGCCGTCTTCGGCTCACGGGGACACCATCACGCTGGCGGCCGACTGCCCGGCCTGGACAGCCGCTCGCCGAACCTGGACGTGCTGCTGCTCGGCGGCAAGCCGATCCGGGAGCCGATCGCGTTCATGGGCCCGTTCGTGATGAACACCCGTGCCGAGCTGCTCACCGCGTTCGAGGACTACCAGGCCGGACGGCTTGGCTAGATCCCCGCGGTGCACGGCGCGCCGACGCACATCATCGAGGGCTAGCCGGTTGTCGGCGGTCGCCGCCCGCGGGCCTGTTCGGCCCGGGCGGCGGCCGTTTTGCGGGTACGCCGAACCGTGCGCCGGGCGTCCGGTGCACCACTGTCGCGCGTGACCCAGCCCACATCGCTCAGCTGTCACATGGCTCGACCGGCCGGCATCTCGTGTGCGTAACCCGAAGCCACGAGTGAGGACGAAGTCATGGACGCCCGATTCGACATGTTCAGCAATGAGATCGCCGCCAAGTTCGCCAAGCGGTTCGCCAACGCCGCCCTGGTTGTCCACGAGTCGCCGCTGCCGCGGTCGATCCAGGAACTGGTGTCGCTGCGCGCCAGCCAGATCAACGGCTGCGGATGGTGCATCGACATGCACACCAAGGAGGCCGAAGCGGCTGGCGAGACCTCGGTCCGCCTGCATCTGGTCGCGGCCTGGCGCGAGTCCACCGTGTTCACCGAGGCCGAGCAGGCTGCGCTGGCGTTCGCCGAGGAAGGCACCCGGCTTGCCGACGCCTATCTGGGCGTATCCGACGAGACCTGGGCCACGGTGCGCAAGCACTATGACGACGACCAGACCGCTGCGCTCGTCTGCCTGGTCTCGCTGATCAACGCGGCCAACCGGCTCGCCGTGATCGTGCACCAGCAGGGCGGCTCCTACGAGCCTGGCATGTTCGCCGCCGCGCTCAACTGATCGCCCGTAGTTCCGGCCGGTCCAGGATCGATCCGACCCGGACCGGCCGGCGGCCGGCGGCCGGCGGAACTGCTAATTGATCGGAACCGTGGTGCTGACGGTGGCCTCATCAATGTCGGTCGTCCGCAACGTGAACGTGAATGTCCAGGTGCCATTGACCGGCAGGGTGGCCTGCGCGACCGCGTGCGAGTCGGTGAGTGGCAGCAGGTTGTCCACCGGAGCCGGTTCGATGCCCTTGGCCGGCAGGGCCGCGGTCACCTTCCACTCCAGCACCTTCAGCGGCGCGCCCTCCGGCGTGTACGCGTACATGTGGATCTCGGTGCCGGTCTGGATCGGCGAGAAGTCCACCTGGAGCGAGTAGAGGTTGCTGTTCAGGGTCACCGACGCCGGGCTGTTGGCGGTGATCGCGGACTCAGCGGCGGCGGTTCGGGCCGGCGTGGACTGCACCAGGATCGACGACGCGATGAGTACGCACACCGCCAGCGCGACCTCGGCCAGCACTGATCGGCGCAACCGCCCGATGTCGCCGGAATCGAGTTCGGCGGGCGGCTCGTCAACTTCGTCGTAGCCGTCGTCCGGCTCATCGTCGTAGCCGTCGTCCCGCTGGTCGTCATAGTTGTCGTCGGCCCCGGAACCGTCACCGGATGCGGACTCACCCGGCTCGCCGACCTCGACCTCATCGGCCTCGGCTCCGGCAGCGCCGACGTGCGCCGGCACCCGGGCCGCGACGGCGATCCGCTGCTGGGTGTGGCGCGCCACAATCCGCCGCGCGATGTTGGCAAATATCAGGATCACCGCAAGCAGGCCGATCTTGACCAGCAGCACGCGACCGTAGGTGGTGCCGAAGAGAGCCGAGAACGACCCGATCTCGATCAGCGCCTGGGCGACACCGGCCAGGACCAGGACGGTGACGGCGAGCGTTGCCCAGTTGGACCACACCGGCATGATCGCCGAGAGCTCCCGCGCGTTCGCCTTGCGCAACAGGTAGACCAGCAGCATGACGAGGCCGCCGACCCAGACCGAAACGGCACTCAGGTGGATGGCGTCGGCGATCACGGTCAGCGGAGCGACATCGGATGCTCCCGGATGCCCGGCCAGCGGCCAGGTCAGGATGCCGATCACGCCGAGCCCGATCAACAGTGGCTTGTCCCAGCGTCCACCGCGGCCGGCCAGCACCGGTTTGAGCAGGAAGAGGCTGACCAGGGCCACGGCGATCCGGACCAGGTGCGCCTTGCCATAGGTGGTGTCCAGGACATCCGCAACGTCCGACCCGCTGGCCGAGAACAGGCCGCCACCATTGCCGTAGGGCGCTTGCAGGTAGATCCCGAGCGCCGAGCCGAAAATCACCGCGCCGATGCCCCAGTAGGCCAGCCGGGTCGGCCCGCGCCGGTCGAGACGCCGGGGCCAGAGCGCGGACAGCACGAGCGCGGCACCGACCACCAGGATCACGCCGGCGAAGCCGATGAATTGCTCCACCGAGACAGCGGTGGCCACCACCCGGTCGGTCTTGCCGGCGTCGACCGCCTTCGGAGCGCCGCCCGGCGATGGTGCTCCGACCGAGTAGATGAAGCTGCCGCCGACCGGGTGGCTGTCCGCCGAGATGACCCGGAAGCTCACCAGGTAAGTGCCCCGGGGTCCATCGGTGCGGACCGGGATGTGCAGGTCGTCGCCGCTGACTCGAGGCGTACCGTTATTGATCTTCTTGCCGTCCGGATCGATCACCTGAATCCGTGAATTGACCGCCTGCACGTGCTCGGAGAAGGTGACCACGATCTCCTTCGGCGCCGTCTGCACGATCGAGCCCTGGACCGGGTTGGTCTTCTCGATCGCGGCGTGCGCGCTCGCCGATCCGGCCGGAAAGGCGAACACCGCCAGCACGCCCATCAGCACGGCGGCCAGCAGCGTGGCGGCGCGGCGCCGGGCCGGCACTCCAGGGGCGAGCGGGACATGGGTCATAGCACCCATACTCCCCGACTTTTCTGGACGGGCGCTCGACGGGTCCGGGACCATTCGGCGCCGTCGGGCTTACTGGCGCACTCTATACGGATTAATCCGACATATTCGCGTACTCTGGCACGGCGTGACACGCGATACCGCCACCTCGCACTCGGCTGTCGCGAGCCGCCGCCGGCCCCGAGCCTGGCTGCCCTGGCTCGGAACAGCGGCCCGGCTGCTGCTCGGTGGCGTGTTCGTGGCAGCCGGCGCCATCAAGGTCGGCGACCTCGCCGGATCCGGGCGGGCGGTGAACGCCTACCAGCTCATGCCCTTCTCCATCGCCAAGTTCCTCGGCTATGTCCTGCCATTCATCGAGATGGCGGTGGGCCTGCTGCTGATCATCGGGCTGGCCACCCGGCTCGCTGCCATCGTTGCCGCACTGCTGCTGATCGCCTACATTGTCGCGATCTCCTCGGTCTGGGCGCGTGGCCTGGCCATCGACTGCGGCTGCTTCAGTCGCGGCGGTTCCCTCGCCGCCGGAGTCAAGCCCAGCTACGGGTGGGACATCGCGCGGGATGTCGGGCTGCTGGCGGTGGCCGGATTCCTGACATTCGCTCCGCGCACCAAGTTCTCTGTCGACGGCTACCTCCTCGGGCCGATGGATGAAGGGACCTTCGACGATGACTAGGCCCGGTCCGGACGGCCCGGGCGGGTCCGGACGCAACACCAGCAAGCGCAGCACCGGCAAGAGCAGCACCGGCAAGCAGCGCGCCACCAGCGCCAAGGCGGTGGCCGGGCAACGTCTGGCCCGCGACCGCCGGCGCCGCCGGACCGCGCTGGTGAGCTGGATCGCCGGTGGCTTGATCGTGGTGGCCGGCCTGATCGGGTACGGCGTCTACGCGACCCAGAAACACGTCGACTTCAACGTCCCCCGGCATGCCGTCGACAACAACAGCGGCGTGGTCGCGGGCGGCTCCGGCCCGATCAAGGTGGATGTCTTCATCGACTACCAGTGTCCGGTGTGCAAGGCATTCGAGCAGTCGGCCGGCAACGCGCTGACCAATATGGTCAACAAGAACCAGATCACCTTGATCTACCACCCGATCGCGATCCTGGACCGGGCCTCCACCACGCAATACTCGACCCGGGCCGCCGGCGCCTCCGGGTGTGCCTCGGACTTCGATCACTTCCTGCCGTACACGCAAGCTCTGTTCGCAGCCCAGCCACCGGAAGGCAGCACGGGCCTGAGCGACGACGAGTTGATCAACATCGGCGGGACTGTGGGGATCATCGACCCCAAGTTCGCGCAGTGCGTGCGCGACGGCACCTACAAATCGTGGGCTACCCACAACACCGACGTGGCCTCGCAGCGGGGCATTACCGGCACGCCGACGGTGCTGGTCAACGGCACCTCGATCGCCGCGCCGGGGCAGGCGCCGACGCTGGCCAACCTGCTCGCCGCGACCGGTCTTACGGGCAAGTGAGGCGGCCGCTCCCCCGCCACGCCGCTCCCCGCCAGGTCGAAGTGGCTAGTCTTGCGACCATGACTGTTCGGCTCGAACCCGGCGATACCGCACCCGACTTCGACCTGCCCACCGACGACGGCGGCCACCTGGCGCTGGCCGGCCTGAGAGGCAAAAAGACGATCCTGTACGCATACCCGGCCGCAATGACTCCGGGCTGCACCAAGCAGGCGTGCGACTTCCGGGACTCGCTCGCGTCCCTGGTCAAGGCCGGTTATCAGGTGGTCGGCATCTCGCCCGACAAGCCCGCCAAGCTGGCCCAGTTCCGGGACCGGGACGCGCTGACGTTTCCGCTGGTGAGCGACATCGACAAGGCCGTGCTGACGGCCTATGGGGCGTACGGCGAAAAGCAGCTCTATGGCAAGACCGTCACCGGTGTCATCCGGTCCACATTCGTCATCGACGAATCCGGCAAGATCGAGCACGCCTTCTACAACGTCAAGGCCACCGGCCACGTCGCCAAGCTACGTCGCGATCTCGGTCTCGACTGACGTCGTAGACTTGCGGCGCGCCCTGGCGCGGCTCGGTCGTGCGAGTGCGGCCCCGGCCGTGCACGTACGGGCCCGGTCGCGCACGTGCGGCCCGGACCGTGCAACTACGGTGACCGGCCGTCCAGCGCGGCCACCGGCGGGAATGGCGGAATGGCAGACGCGCCAGACTTAGGATCTGGTGTCTTCGGACGTGGGGGTTCAAGTCCCCCTTCCCGCACGCGCGAACCGGCCCGGACCATGTTGGTCCGGGCCGGTCTTCGTCTCCCGCCCGCGCATTCGCGGCGGCACGGTCAGCCAGCGCTGTCGGCCAGTGCCGCGAGCGCGAAGGCGGCCCGGAAGAACTTGTTCTTGCCCAGGTCGCCGATTCTTGCCCAGGTCGCCGACGGTCTTGATATTGAATGCTTGAGCCAGCAACTGGGCGTCGCAAGCGCGGCACCCGGACGTGGAGGACTGACTTCTGCACACCACCCTTCAGGGAGGTCATCAATCCAGGAGACCCACGACGTCGCTGCGGGGCCGCCAGCCCAGAGCCGCCTGGGCTGCATCGCTCGCGTACACCCGGTCGATGCGGTCGGGCAATCGCCAGCCACGCGCGGCGAACGCCTCCGGCACACCGGGGTAACGGGCCGCGATCACGGCCGGCGCATCCGACCACAACTGAGCGACGTCGCTGGGCCGAAACCGATACGGCCCGGCCACGTTGAGGACTCCGGTCGCGGTCGATCCGATCGCTGCCAGGTGCGCCGAGACCACGTCATCCAGCGCCACACCGCGATGCATCCGGTAAACCGCCAGATCCCGCTCCGGCTCCGGGAACGAGCGGGCCATCCGCAACACGATGGCGTTCGGCGCGGCGGCGACCAGGCGCTCGGCAGCGAGTTTCGTGTCGTCGTAGACGTCGCGGGGCCGCGGCGGGAGCGCCTCGGTGACCCAGACCGCCTCGTCCTTCGGGACCAGCGCATGACCGTAGACCGATGTGGTCGACGTATAGACAACCCGGCGCGTTCCTGCCAGCTCCAGCAGATGCGCGGTGGCATCGACGTTGACCCGCCAGAACTCGGCGTCCGGGACAGCGCCCACATGCGGGGCATGCAGCGCCGCGGTGTGCACGATCGCCGCGATGCCGGTCAGGTCGCGGGGGCGCAGTCTCGCCAGATCGGAGACCACCTGGGTGTACGCACCCGGAGCGCGGTCGATTCCGCGTACGGTCAGACCATCCCGCTCGAGGGCCGCGCACACCGCGGACCCCAGCCGCCCGGACGAGCCGGTGACCAGCACCCGGATCATGCCGAGAGCCTATTAAAAAAACTTGGCACGCGATGTCCTGAACCGTCCCCCGCCGTTCGACGCATGGGTGAAGGCACCGAAACCGCGCCGGCAAGCCACTGTCAAAGGAGACGATCATGCAGTTCATGCTTCTGCTCAAGGGCGACGTTCCGATCGAGCCGGGCAGCAACGCACCCCAGGTCGATTTCGACCCGGCCGAACTCGTCAACGCCATGCACGAGTTCAACGAAGAGATGTCCAAGGCCGGCATCATGATCGCGAACGCCGGACTGATGCCGAGCGCGTTCGGCGCCCGGGTGATCTACCGGGACGGCAAGCGGACCGTGGTCGACGGGCCGTTCGCCGAGGCCAAGGAGTTGGTTGCCGGGTTCTACATCATCGACGTGAAGTCACAGGCCGAGGCGATCGAGTGGGCGTCCCGATGCCCGGTGCACCACGCCGTCGTCTCGCCCGACCAGGAGGCCGTCCTCGAGGTGCGCCAGATCGGGCACAGCGCCGACGAGGTCTATCCCGAGCTCAGGGGCTGACCACACTGCGCGAGCGGGGAGCCGTCCGTTGCCGGAGGCTCCCCGCTCGATGTCGCACACTCTTGGCGGTCCCGCTGTCTACTCAGCTCAACCGGTGTTACGGGCAGACCTTGACGTACTGCTTCCGCAGCAGGATGCCGACGTAATCCAGGGACGTGCTGCCATAGGTGTCGACCCACAACTCGATCGTCACGTCGCCACAGTTGGCGATGGCGAAAGCATGCGTGTTGCCATGCTTGTCCTTCTTCTTCGTGTAGTAGAGGAACGACTCCGGCACGTTCTTGACCGTCGACTCGGTCGCTGTCTGCTCGAAGTAGTGGGTGCCGTCCTGGTCCTCACCCATGAACAACTCGGCGCTGTTCGGCGTCCCGAACCGGAACAGCTCCACTTCGACCAGGTTGTTCGCCGTCTCCCACTGGCGCACCGCGCCGGTGTCGAAGTTGTGCAGGCTCAGACTCGCCTGCCGATCGGAAGGCTGGTCCCACTCCTTCGACTCCTGCGCCGCCGTGAAGATGTTCTTCTTGCCCAGCGGGTCGTCCACCGGATCCGACCCGCCAGGCGCCGGGATCAGGAATTTGCGCAGGTCGCCGCTGTGAATCGGGCCGGCCGACTCGGTCGCCGCCGGGGTCGGCGAGGCCGCATCCGACGTCGGTGTCGAGGTCGGCGTGGCGCCGGCCGCGCTGGTCTTGGACGACTTGCCGCTGTCGGCGAGCAGCAGACCGGCTCCGATCGCGCCGCCGGCGACCACCAGCACGGCCACCACGATCAGCGTGACGATCAGGCCGGTGTGCTTCTTCTTCGGCGGTGGCGGCGCGTAGGCCAGCGGTGGGTAACCGGGCGGCGGGAATCCGGGCGGCGCGGTCGGGGCGCCATAGACACCCGGGCTGTAGTCGCCCGGCTGAGCCGGGAACTGCTGCGTCATGCCCGGCTGCAGGGCCGGGAACGTCTGCGTCGGGTCCGGTTGGGCGGGCTTGGGTTGCTGGTCCCAGCTCGGCTGGGACTGCGGCATGGCGGGCCACGACGGCTGTTGCTCGGCAGCCATCTGCGGCTCCTGCGGGGCCGGCCAGGAGGGCGGTGCCGGCGGTGCGAAGCCCGGCTCCGACGCCCCCGTGACCTGCTCTGGATTCAGAGAAGACTCGTCAGACACCGCGTAATTGTGGGTGCCCATTGAGGATCCCTCAAGCCCTATCCGTCTGCGTACCCCGTGGGTGACTCTGTGCTTACGCTGTGCCCCACCGATATCCGGCGAACCGATCCGAATCGACCCGGCAGCAGCCCGCCCGTCGGGGCATCGGCCCGCGACAACGCGTCGCGTCGCACCGGTATATTCCGCGCGTGCTCCGTTTCCTGAAACGCGAATATGTCGAGCTTTACCCGGACCTCGAGGCCTTCGCCGATGCCACTCGCAGCCGCGACTGGCCGCGCCTACGGCAACTGATCGAGGCACTCCCGGGCGATGCCGATGCGTGTGTGCCGCTGGTTATCGCCGCCGAAGTCCGCGGAGGTGAACGGTTCTTCGCCGAGGTGCTGCGGGCCGAGCCGGACAGCGTGCCGGCCCGAATCCTGCTCGGCAGCCGGCTGATCATTCAGGCATGGGAGGCACGGACCGCTTATTCGGCGAGTTTTGTGTCGAACGCCCAGGCCGAGGTCTTCCACGAACGCCTCCACCGCGCCGACGAGGTGCTCGCCGAGGCGGTTGACCGCGACCCCGCAAACGCGGCCGCGTGGTCGTTCCGCGTCACCACCGCGCGCGGCCTCGGGCTAGGCCTCGCCGAAGCGAGGTATCGCTACCAGCGGGTCGCCGCCTCGGGGCCGCACCACTTCTACGCCCAGCAGTCGATGCTGCAGCACCTGTGCCCGAAGTGGGGCGGCGATCTGGACACCATGCACGCGTTCGCTCGCGACGCCATGATTGCCGCGGGACCGGGCGGACTGTCCGGCGCGCTGGTTCCGGCCGGGATGATCGAGCATCTGCTGACACTGAACAAGCCGGGCCAGATGGCATACCTGCGGTCCCCGCATGTGGTGCCGCAACTGGAGGCGGCGGCGACCTGGTCGGTGATGAATCCGAATTTCCACCAGTCACCCGGCTGGTTGTGGGCGCACAACGTGTTCGCCTACATGTGGGTGGCGGTCGGCCTGCCGGCTCGCGGCAAGGTGCACTTCGATATCGCCGACCGACGGGCCGGCAAGCATCCGTGGGACGCGCTGCCCGATCCGAACGAGTCCTACCTGTCCATCCGCAAGCGCGCGATGGCCAGCTGATGGCGCTGCGGGTTCGGCGGGCGTACCGGTTGGTGACGGTCGCGCTGCGCGGGGACCGAATCATGCCGAAGGCGGTCCTGGCTGCCGTGGGGCTGGTGGCAGTCACCGTGGACCGGTGGGCGATGGTGCACGAGCATTGGGTGCTGTTCACGATGGTGCTGCCGGTGTGCGTACTGTCAGCGGCTCTGCTTCTGGCGGTCGCGCGACGGCGGTGAACCGGGCCGCGGCCGCCGGCATGGCAGACTCGGCCGGGTGAGCACGCCGGAGTCGCAGGCGCGGGCGGCGGTCGAAGCCGCCTGGCGGATCGAGTCGCCGCGGCTGATCGCCGGGTTGGTTCGGATCGTGAACGACATCGGGTTCGCCGAGGAGGTGGCCCAGGACGCGCTGGTCGCCGCGCTGGAGCAGTGGCCGGTCAGCGGGGTGCCGCGAAACCCGGGCGCGTGGCTGATGACCGTGGCCAAGCGGCGGCTCATCGACGTGCTGCGCCGCCAGAACACCTTTGACGGCAAGGTGGCGTTGCTGATCCGGGACCTGGAGACCGGCTCGGTGGCGGACTCGGTGGCTGAGGGCGATCCGGACCGGATCGAGGACGACCTGCTCCGGCTCATCTTCGTGTCGTGCCACCCGGTGCTGTCGCCGGACGCTCGGGTGGCGATGACGTTGCGGCTGATCGGCGGTCTGAGCACCGACGAGATTGCCCGCGCGTTTCTGGTGCCGGAACCGACCGTGGCGAAACGGATCGTGCGGGCCAAGAAGGCGATCGCGGATGCCGGTGTGCCGTTCGAGGTGCCGGACGGGCCGGATCGGGCCGAGCGGCTGGAGTCCGTGCTCGAAGTCATCTATCTGGTCTTCAACGAAGGCTATTCGGCGACCGCGGGAGACGACTGGATGCGGCCGGAATTGTGTGCTGAGGCGCTTCGGCTCGGTCGCACCCTGACCCGCCTGGTGCCGAACGATCCCGAGGTGCACGGGTTGGTGGCGCTGATGGAGATCCAGGCATCCCGGTCCGCGGCGCGGAGCGACGAGACGGGTGCGCCGATCCGGTTGCTGGATCAGGACCGATCACGCTGGAACCACCTGCTGATCCGGCGCGGATTGGCGGCCCTTGCGCGGGCCCAGGAACTGGGCGGTGGCGATCGGCCGTACGCGCTCCAGGCCGCGATCGCCGCCGAGCACGGGCGGGCGCTGCGCGCCGAGGACACCGACTGGGTCCGGATCGCGGCACTCTACGAGAGACTGGCGCTCGAATCCGGGTCACCGGTGGTCGAGTTGAACCGGGCCGTCGCGCTGTCCATGGCCTACGGTCCCCAGGCCGGGCTGGACCTGGTCGACCAGATCACCGACGATCCCGCGTTGCAGGACTACCACCTGGTGCCGAGCGTGCGCGGCGATCTGCTGTGGAAGCTCGGCCGCACCGATGAGGCGCGGGCCGAGTTCGAACGCGCCGCGACCATGACCCGCAACGCCGCGGAGCAGCAACTGCTGCTCGACCGCGCGGCGGCTGCCCGCAGATGACGGAGCGGCGCGCCTAGATGTCGGTCTCGTCGCCGATCCGCAGCGTGCCGGTGGTATCCGGGATCAGCCACAGGCCGAACATCAGCCCCTGATCGATGTTGCGGCGGCGGCCGAGCATCCGCAGCGGCTCCCGGCTCTTCACGCCGGTTTCCTGGTCGGTCGTCGTGACCACGCACCGGCCGCACAGACCGGCGCCGCGGAACCACACCTCGCCGATCCGGAACCGCTGACCGGCCCACGCGTCCTCGGCCCAGGGGCGAGCGCCGTCGATCACCACGTTCGGCCGGAACCGGGTCATCGGGACCGGATCGCTGCCGTCCTCGATCAGCCAGTCGTTGAGCATGGTCAGGGATGCGGAATTGGTCAGCAGCAACGGATTGTCGTCGGCGAGGCTGACCCGGTCGCCCGGACGGCCCATCGCCGCGGCCCGCCGGGTCGGATCGTCCAGCCACGCCAGCCGTGCCTTGCAGTCGAGCACCTGGCTCAACCAGGCGTCGGCATCAGAGCTGAGCAGGCTGACTCGCACCGGCGTGTGGTGGACCTTCGCGTCAATGGTCTCGACGACCTCGGGCTCGATCGCCAGATCCGGCATTCCGAGGGCGGAGAGGATCAGGGTGCCGTTGTCGTAGCGCGGACGAATCCGGACCAGCCCGGCGTGCTCACGCTGGGTGATGTGAACGCCGTTCTCGTCGAGAATCATGAAGCGGCGATCGCCGGCGAGACCCCACGGCTGCACTTGCGCTTCGCGGTGCTCGACGCGATAGCAACCCTTGATCGGGTACGAGAACAGCCCGCCCACCTGCATGCGACCACTCTAGTGGCGGCGTCGAGAGCCGGGCGCGAGCCATTTCGCAGCGTGTGTCAGTCACCATCGGTAGCCGCCGGACGGGGTGCCGCCACTCATTCCGCGGGGCTGTGCTTTGCATACAAATACGCACCACTAACCCTGCGTAACGTGCTACTCGGAGTATGCAGAGCAAAGCCCCTCA
This sequence comes from uncultured Actinomycetota bacterium, assembly GCA_963836775.1. GTDB lineage: Bacteria > Actinomycetota > Actinomycetes > Mycobacteriales > Micromonosporaceae > DASQPR01. The sequence continues at coordinate 858,577 of CAWIKR010000002.1, forward strand.
ACACCCCTTCCCCGCGAACCCGGTACCACCGCGATGACCTGCGGCTGCGCCGGACAGCCGCCGGAACACGCACAAACAATGCGGGTACGCCAACTACGGCGGGTGAGCCGGCCAGATGTGCCACCGAGGTGACGCACTGTGGTCGTGGTGTCTGCTCAACCGGGCCACAGCCACGCCCGGTGCGGAACGGGCCAATCTGGGTCCGGCATTCGCCTGAATGGAAACTTGCCGTATGGTGACCGTGTGCATGAACAGTTGCTGGCGCTGGTCGATGGCGTACGCCTGACCCCCACCCAACGTCGCATCGCCCAGTGCATGCTGGAGCACTCGGACCGGATCACCTATCTGAGCGCGGCCGAGGTCGCCCAGCTAGCAGCGGTCAGCCAGCCGAGCGTGACCCGGTTCGCCAACACCCTCGGCTTCGACGGCTATCCGGCATTGCGCAAGACGTTGCGGAGCGACGAGCCGGAGACCGCGCCCAGCGACGACAACGACTTGCAGCATGGTGTCCGCGTCGAGATCGACAACCTGCAGCGACTCGTCGACCAGTTGGCCGACCGGACCGCACTGGACGAGGCCGCGAAGCTGCTCGCCGGCACGACGCCGCTGCCCGTGCTCGGACTTCGCAGTGCCGCGCCGCTGGCCGCATACTTCGGCTACTTCGCCGCCAAGATCCACGTCGATGTGCGCGTACTCGATCATGGGGGAAGCCTGCTCACCGATCGGCTGGAACAGGCACGCGCTGCCGGTGCGACCGCAATGCTGGGGATTGTGCTTCCGCGCTATCCGAAGGAGTCGCTGGACGCGCTGCGTGAAGCGCGGGCGGCCGGCCTGGCCGTGGTGGCCCTGACCGACTCCCCGATCGGACCGGTCGCCGACCTCGCCGACGTCACGTTGTGCGCAAGCGTCGGCACCCGCCTGGTCTTCGACCTGCACACCGCCCCGATGGCGCTGGCCATGGTGCTGCTGCAGAGCGTCTGTGACATGAACCCGACCCTGACCCAAGCGCGGCTCGAGGAGTTCGAGAGCAGCGCCACCCGTCGAGCCATCTTCGAAAACTGAGCTGAGCTAAGGAGCAAGTTAAGTGGACCCGATCCGCGCCCCGCACGGCACCACTCTCACCGCGCAGTCCTGGCCGCAGGAAGCGGCCATGCGGATGCTGCAGAACAACCTCGATCCGGACGTCGCCGAGCGCCCCGAGGATCTGGTGGTCTACGGCGGCACCGGCAAGGCGGCCCGAGACTGGCCCAGCTATCGCGCGCTGATCCGCACCATGACGACGCTCAAGGACGACGAGACCATGCTGGTCCAGTCCGGGCGACCGGTCGGCGTCTTCCGTACGCATGAATGGGCCCCGCGCGTCCTGATCGCCAACTCCAACCTGGTCGGCGACTGGGCGACCTGGCCCGAGTTCCGCCGTCTGGAAGCCCTGGGTCTGACCATGTACGGCCAGATGACTGCGGGCTCCTGGATCTACATCGGCACCCAGGGCATCCTGCAGGGCACCTACGAAACCTTCGCGGCCGTAGCCGCCAAGCGGTTCAACGGCACCCTGGCCGGCACCCTCACGCTGACCGCCGGCTGCGGTGGCATGGGTGGCGCGCAGCCACTCGCGGTCACCATGAACGACGGCGCCTGCCTGATCATCGACATCGACGAGAAGCGGCTGCGGCGTCGGGTCGAGACGCGTTACCTGGATGTCGTTGCGGACAGCCTGGACCAGGGCATCGAGATGGCGCTGGCGGCCAAGCGCGATCGCAAGGCCCTGAGCATCGGCGTGGTCGGCAACGCCGCCACCCTGGTGCCGGAGATCCTCAAGCGCGGCGTGCCGGTGGACATCGTCACCGACCAGACCTCGGCGCACGACCCGCTGTCCTACATCCCGGAGGGCATCGACCTGGGCGACGCTCCGGACTACGGGGCCAAGAAGCCGGAAGAGTTCACCGATCGGGCTCGGGCCGCGATGGCCAAGCATGTCGAGGCGATGGTCGGCTTCATGGATGCCGGTGCCGAAGTGTTCGACTACGGCAACTCGATCCGCGGTGAGGCGGCACTCGGCGGCTACAAGCGCGCGTTCGCCTTTCCGGGCTTCGTCCCGGCCTACATCCGGCCGCTGTTCTGCGAGGGCAAGGGCCCGTTCCGGTGGGCGGCGCTGTCCGGCGACCCGTCGGACATCGCCAAGACCGACCGCGCGATCCTGGACCTGTTCCCGGAGAACGAGTCGCTGGCCCGGTGGATGAAGATGGCCGGCGAGCGGGTGGCGTTCCAGGGCTTGCCGGCCCGGATCTGCTGGCTCGGCTATGGCGAGCGGGACAAGGCCGGCGTCCGGTTCAACGACATGGTAGCCAGCGGCGAACTGTCCGCGCCTCTCGTCATCGGCCGGGATCACCTGGACTGCGGCTCGGTCGCGTCGCCCTATCGGGAGACCGAGGCGATGGCCGACGGCTCCGACGCGATCGCCGACTGGCCGCTGCTCAACGCCCTGGTCAACACCGCGTCCGGCGCCAGCTGGGTGTCGATCCATCACGGTGGCGGCGTCGGCATCGGCCGCTCGATCCACGCGGGTCAGGTGTGCGTCGCCGACGGCACCGAGCTGGCCGGGCAGAAGATTGAGCGGGTGCTCACCAACGACCCGGGCATGGGCGTGATCCGGCACGTCGACGCCGGCTACGACCTGGCCGAGACGGTGGCCGAGCAGAAGGGTGTGCGCATTCCGATGCGTGAGGGTGCCTCCGACCAGTCGGTGGCGATCTGATGTCCAGCCTGGAAGAGCGCTTCGGCGCGTTGTGGGCGTCGCTCTCCCCGATCGGGCGCGACGAGCACACCGGTGGCTATCTTCGGTACGCCTGGACCCCGGCCGACCTGGATTGCCGCGAGTGGTTCGTGGAAGAGGCCCTCGACCGCGACCTGGACGTCGAGACCGATGGCAACGGCAACCTCTGGGCGACCTGGTTTCCGGCCGGCGCCGACCCGCGGGCCAAGGCCGTGGTGACCGGCAGCCATCTGGACTCGGTCCCGCACGGCGGGGCCTACGACGGGCCGCTGGGCGTGGTCAGCGCACTCCTTGCGGTGGACGAGATGCGCGCCGCCGGAGTGACGCCGGCCCGACCGCTGAAGATCGCCGTCTTCACCGAAGAGGAGGGCTCCCGCTTCGGCGTCGCGTGCCTCGGATCGCGCCTGATGACCGGGGCGATCGACGCTAGGAAGGCGCTCTCGCTCACCGATCGCGACGGCATGACGCTGGCGGCAGCGATGGAGGAGACGGGACACGAGATCGACGGCGTCGGCCGCGACGATGATCGCCTCGCCGGCATCGAGTGCTTCGTCGAGCTGCACGTCGAGCAGGGCCGGGCGCTCGGGCAACCCGGTCGGCATCGCCAGCGCGATCTGGCCGCACGGCCGGTGGCGGATGGACTTCACCGGCGAAGGCAACCACGCCGGCACCACCCGGATGGACGACCGGCACGATCCGATGCTGACCTTTGCGTTCGCCGTCCTCGCCGCCAACAAAGAGGCGCGGCTGGCCGGCGCGCACGCCACGGTGGGCCGGGTGCAGGCCGCGCCGAACGCCACCAACGCCATCGCGACCGAGGTGAACGCCTGGCTGGACGCTCGGGCCGCGGACGAGCCGACGCTGGCGAAGCTGGTCGAGTCGATCGAGAGCAAGGCTCAGGACCGGGCCGACCGGGACGGCACCACGCTTGCCGTTATCAACGAGTCGCTGTCGGCCGAGACCGTGTTCACCGATTCGCTCCTGGCCACGCTGAAAGACGTGCTCCCGGACGCCCCGGTGCTGCCGACCGGGGCCGGGCACGACGCCGGCGTGCTCGCGAACCACGTGCCGACCGGGATGCTGTTCGTACGCAACCCGACCGGCATCTCGCACGCGCCCGGCGAGCATGCCACCGACCCCGACTGCGCGGCCGGGATCACCGCGCTGGCGGCCGTGCTGACCAGGCTGGCGGCATGAGTGAGGCGGCCGGCTCGGAGCCGGGTCGGGCGGCCGCGCCGGCGACCAGGTTCCATGCCGAGTACGCCTGGCTCAGCGACGCCGCTCATCCGGCTCGGGTGGAGTCCGACGTCCTGATCGAAGTCGCCGGCGGCCGGTTCACCGGGGTGACGCCGGGCGTACCGGTCGGGTCGCCGGCCGCCGACGGAGGCATCCGGCTCGCCGGCCTGACGATGCCGGGCCTGGCCAATGCCCACTCGCATGCGTTCCATCGCGCGCTCCGGGGGCGTACGCACGCCCGCCGCGGCAGCTTCTGGACCTGGCGGGACCTGATGTATCAGGTGGCCGGCCGGCTCGACCCGGACTCGTACTACTGGCTCGCCCGCGCCGTCTACGCCGAGATGGCGCTGGCCGGCATCACCGCGGTCGGCGAGTTCCACTACGTGCACCACACCCCGGACGGGACGCCATACCAGGATCCGAACGCGATGGGCCACGCCCTCATCTATGCCGCCCGGGACGCCGGCATCCGGATCACCCTTCTGGACACGCTCTACCTGACGTCGACCGTTGACGGCCAGCCGCTGACCGAGCCGCAGCGGCGGTTCGGCGACCGCGACGCCGAAGCCTGGGCCGCGCGGGTCGGCCGGATCGTGGCTCAGCCGCACGCCCGGGTGGGAGTCGCGGCGCACTCGGTGCGGGCGGTCCCGGTGCCGGCGCTCAAGACCGTGGCGGAGGTCGGCGCCGGCAAGCCGCTGCACTTCCACCTCTCCGAGCAGCGCGCCGAGAACACCGCGTGCCTGGCCGTGCACAAGACCACTCCGACACAACTGCTCGGCGACAACGGGCTGCTCGGGCCGGACTCCACCGCCGTCCACGCCACGCACCTGACTGACGAGGACCGCACCATCCTCGGCGACACCGACACCGCGGTCTGCTTCTGCCCTACCACCGAACGCGATCTCGCCGATGGCATCGGCCCGGCCCGCGCCCTGGTGGACGGCGGCGCGCCGCTGTGCCTGGGCTCGGACAGCCACGCCGTGATCGATCTCTTCGAGGAGGCGCGGGCGGTGGAGATGCACGAACGCGTGCACACCGAGCTCCGCGGGCACTTCTCTGCCGACGAGCTGGTCACCGCCGCGACGCTGGCGGGCCACCGGTCGATCGGCTGGGACGACGCCGGAGCCATCCGGGTCGGTGCGCGCGCCGACCTGGTCACCCTCCGGCTCGACACGGTACGCACCGCCGGCGCCCTGCCGGTCGCCGTCCCGGCGTTCGCCGCCACCGCCGCCGACGTCGCGCACGTGGTGGTCGACGGCCGGGTGGTGGTCCGCAACGGCCGGCACGTGAGCTTCGATGTCGCCGGCGAGCTCGACTCCGCCATCGCCGGGGTGGTGACCCGATGAGCCTGCTGATCACGAATATCGGCGAGTTGACCACGCACGCCGACCCGGTGCTCGCCGACGCCGCCCTGGTCGTCGATGAGGGCCGGGTGGCCTGGATCGGCGCGGCCGCGCACGCACCCGCGGCCGATGAGGTCGTCGACGCGGGCGGGCGAGCCGTCATCCCGGGCTTCGTCGACAGCCACGCGCATCTCGTCTTCGCCGGTGATCGGGCGGCCGAGTTCGCCGCCCGGATGGCCGGGGCGCCCTACACCGGCGGCGGCATCCGGACCACTGTCGCAGCCACCCGGGCCGCCTCCGACGACGAGTTGCGCACCAACGTGGCCCGGCTGACCCGGGAGATGCTGCGGCAGGGCAGCACCACGATCGAGATCAAGAGCGGGTACGGCCTCGACGTCCCGACCGAGGCCCGGTCGCTGCGGATCGCACGCGAGTTCACCCCGGAGACCACCTATCCTGGGGGCGCACGTGGTGCCGGCCGGCTGCGATCCCGACGCGTACACCCGTCTTGTCTGCGATGAGATGCTCGCCGCCGCGGCGCCATACGCCCGCTGGGTCGACGTCTTCTGCGAGCGTGGCGCCTTCGACGAGGACCAGTCCCGGGCAGTCCTGACCGCCGGCATCAACGCCGGCCTGCTGCCCCGGATCCACGCCAACCAGCTGTCCGCGGGCGGCGGCGTGCGCCTGGCGGTCGAGCTCGGAGCCGCAAGCGCCGACCACTGTACGCATCTCGACCCGGCCGACATCGACGCGCTCGCGTCCTCGGCAACGGTCGCCACTCTGCTGCCCGGCGCCGAGTTCTCCACCCGGTCGCCGTATCCGGACGCGCGCGCGCTGATCGACGCCGGCGCCACGGTCGCCCTGGCGCACCGACTGCAACCCCGGATCGTCGTACACCTCATCGATGCCGTTCTGCCTGGCCCTCGCGGTCCGGGAGATGCGGATGACGCCGGCCGAGGCGCTCTGGTCGGCGACCGCCGGTGGCGCCGCGGCCCTGCGCCGCGATGACATCGGCCACCTCGGCGTGGGGGCGCGCGCCGACATCGTGATGCTCAATGCACCCTCATACCTGCATCTGGCCTACCGGCCCGGTGTCCCGCTAGTGAAGTCCGTGCTGCTCAATGGGGAGCTTGTGAAATGAGTGTTGTCACCGTCCAGCCGACCGGCGTCACCCCCGCCGACGTCCTCGCGGTCGCCCGGGCGGGCGCCCGGGTCGCAGATCTCCCCGGAGGCGCTCGCCGCGATGGCGACCAGCCGGGAGATCGTCGACGATATCGAGCGCCAGGGGCGCCCGGTCTACGGCGTGTCCACCGGATTCGGTGCGCTCGCCAATACGTTCATCGCCCCGGAACGCCGCGCCGAGTTGCAGCACGCGCTGATCCGCTCGCATGCGGCGGGTGTCGGTGCGCCGATGCCGCGCGAGGTGGTCCGCGCCATGATGCTGTTGCGGGTGCGGTCGCTCGCCCTCGGCCACTCCGGCGTGCGGCCGCTGATCGCCGAGGCCATGGTCGACCTGCTCAACCACGACATCACGCCGTGGGTCCCGGAGCACGGCTCGCTCGGTGCCTCCGGCGACCTGGCACCGCTGGCGCACTGCGCGATCGTGCTGCTCGGCGAGGGCTGGGTGCTGTCCAAGGACGGCGGCCGGGTGGCCGCCGCCGACGCCCTGGCACACGCCGGCCTGCGCCCGATCGACCTGTCGTCCAAGGAGGGCCTGGCGCTGATCAACGGCACCGACGGCATGCTGGGCATGCTGCTGATGGCGATCGCCGACGCCGGGCACCTGTTCGCGATGGCGGACGTGACGGCGGCGCTGGCGACTGAGGCGATGCTCGGATCGGACCGGCCGTTCGCGCCCGAGATCCACGCCATCCGACCGCATCCGGGCCAGGCCGTCTCGGCCGCCAACATCCATCGGCTGCTGCAGAACTCCGGTGTCATGGACAGCCACCGGGACGACTTCGAGCATGCCGTGCAGGATGCGTATTCGATCCGGTGCGCACCGCAGGTGGCCGGCGCGGCCCGGGACACGCTGGAGTTCGCGACTCAGGTGGCGGCGCGGGAGCTGGTCTCGATCGTCGACAATCCGGTGGTGCTGCCGGACGGCCGGGTGGTGTCCACCGGCAACTTCCACGGCGCGCCGCTCGGCTTCGTCTGCGACTTCCTGGCGATCGCGGCGGCCGAGGTGGGCGCCATCTCGGAACGCCGGACCGACCGGCTGCTGGACGTGACCCGGTCGCGGGACCTGCCGGCGTTCCTGACGCCGGATCCGGGCGTCAACTCGGGCCTGATGATCGCGCAATACACGGCCGCCGGCGTGGTGGCCGAGAACCGGCGGCTGGCCGGCCCGGCCAGCGTCGACTCGGTGCCGACCAGCGGCATGCAGGAGGACCACGTCTCGATGGGCTGGGCCGCCGCGGTCAAGCTGCGCCGAGTGCTGGACAACCTGACCACGCTGCTCGCGGTCGAACTGCTGGCCGGTGCTCGCGGTCTGCAGTTGCGGGCTCCGCTGCGGCCGTCGCCATCCGGTGCGGCCGCCGTCGCCGCGGTGGAATCGTTCGCCGGGGCGCCGGGACCGGACATCTACCTGGCCCCGGTGATGGAGGCAGCACGAGCCGCGATCGCCAATCCGAGCCTGCGGGAGGCTATCGAAGCGGCGGTCGGCCCGCTCAACTGATCGCCGCCGGCGCCACCGGCCCGGCCGGCCAACCCCGGCCGCGGCCCCGACCCGGCCCGCCGCCCCAAACCCTGTGGATCTTGAACGTATGTTGCTGTTATCCAGCGATAAACGTTCAAGATCCAGGGGTCGGGGTCGGGGTCGGGGTCGGGTAGGCGGGGCGGCGGGGTGGCGGCCGGTCGACGGGGTGGAGTGGGCGCGGCCCGGCTTAGTGGGTCGCAGCGTCGGTCTCGGCCTGCTCCGGCCGGGTCTGTGCGGGCACCGGCGGGCGGAACGCGATCTCCCGCGGCGGCCGCAGCCGGCTCATCCGCATCGACCACTCGCGGGCTGCCCGCTCGCGGAACTTCTTCGCGGTGCGCTTGGCATAGCGCAGCTGGCGCGCCACGGTCACCGGATATTCGCCGGTCACCTCGTAGCCACGCCGGCGCAGCTGGCGCCCCATGATCCGCTCGCTGAGCCCGATCTCCTCCGGGCTCAGCCGATCCCGCCAGGTGCCGATCCGGCTGGTGGTGACTTCGCCGTGAGTGAGCTTGTGCCAGACCTTGCGCTCCGGCACCGCGAACTCGGCGACCTTGGCCGGCTCGGTCATCTCCGGCGCGAACTCCTCGCCCAGGAAGTCGCAGAGCTTGCGAAGCTCCTTCTCGGGTTCGGCCACGAGGTCTTCGTAGTGGAGCTCGTAGAACTGGTCGGAGGGCAGATCCCGGGCCGCCCGCTCGGCCGCGGCCATGCCCCGGACCCAGGCCGATATGCCCTTGTCGATGTGACCGCGGTACCAGTCGGCCTCCTTCATCGAGGCCACACAGTCCCGACCGTCTCGGATGATGTGGACGATCTGGGCATCCGGGAACATCCACCGGACAACGTCCAGGCTCAGCAGATATGCCGGGCGCTTGTCGCCCCAGCGCGGCTTGCCGTGCTTGCGGGCGTACGCCTGAAAGATGGCCGCGCTCGCGGAACCGAGCGACGGGCCGGCCGCGACGATGTCCTCGATCGTCTCCGCGCGATCGAGCCCGAGGTCGCCGAAGTTGTTGCCCCGGGTCAGCCACTCGCCCAGCTTGCGCCGCTCGGCCGGGTCGTTGAGGTCGCCGAACAGGCTCCGCTCGTCGTAGGACCGCAGCAGGAACCGGGTCTCCGGTGGAATCGCTATCCGCGGGTGCGCGTGCAGCATGAGCTGCATCAGCGTGGTGCCGGACCGCGGGCATCCCACAACGAAGATCGGTCTGTCGCTCACCTACGGCACCTCCGGCACATCTGCGGGCCTGCTCTTGTGCAGCCCAGCCCGTACTAGTTGAACAGCGTTCTTACAAAGGAACCTCAACGGTTTATCAAACTTCGCCCAGAATCGAAAGCCAGCTTGGTCTGGCGTCGCGCTCGGTAACGGGGTGATCGCAGGTTTAATGAGCGGCGAACTCCGGTGGCGTCACCGGCGCCGCAGCCTCGTCTACCAACGTTGCCGGCTCGGTGCCCTCGCTGCCGGATCCGGCATGCTCGACCGGGTCGTGGCGCGAGGTCCAGGCCAGAGTCCCGGCACAGACCAGCAGGGCCACCGCGATGACCGCGAACATCACCCGGAAGTCGACGAATCCGATAAGCGTGGCACCGGTCGCCATCGACACCGTCTGGGCGCCGCCGATCGCGACGTCGCTGGCGGCCGAGACGCGACCGATCAGCGGCCCCGCCGTACGCCTCTGCAGCAGCGTGCTGAACGCGACGAAACCGACGGCGTTGCCTACCCCGGCGAACGGCATGGACGCGAGCGCCAGCGGCACCGACGGCACCACGTTGACGCCGATGGCGATGCCGAACGCGGCCAGCGCGATCGCGATCACGGCCGGCTCGCCGAGCCGCGACATCGCCTTGGATGCGAACACAGCGCCGACGATCGCGCCGATGCCCTGCACCGTGATCAGCAGGCTGAGGAACGTCGGCGGCTTGTGCAGGCCCTGATCGACGAAGGCGAAGACCACCGTGTCGACAGCACCGAGCGCGAGCATGCCGACCGCGATGGCCGCGGTGGCACGGCGGATCGGCGGGTCCGACAGCAGATGCCGGGCACCGGCCGAGACCTCGTGCAGCCAGTGCCGCTCGGTTCGCTCGCGCCGCAATTCGGCCAGCCGGATGCCGGCCAGCGCAGTGGCGGCGACGACGAACGACACGATGTCGATAAGGACCACGGAGTGTGGGCCGACGGCGGCGAAGAGTCCGGCACCGGCCAACGGGCCGACCAGCCGGAGCAGCTGGCGCATGCTGCCGAACGCGCCGTTGGCCGCGCCCAGCAGGTGATCCGGCACCATCTCCTTGATCAGTCCGGAGAACGCGCCACCACTGATGGTGAATGAGATCCCGTAGAGCACCGCCACGACGTAGATGACCCAGACCTGCGAGGCGCGGCTGACCAGCAACAGCGGCGTGAGCGCCAGCGCCGAGAGGAGGTTGACCGCGATCAGGAACCCGCGCCGCCGGAACCGGTCCACCACCCAGCCGAACACCGGGCTGATGACGCTCGGCGCGGCCATCGCCAGCAGCACACCGCCGGCCAGCCCGTTGGAACCCGTCAGACTCTTCACCCAGATGCCCAGGACCAGAAGCAGCATCCAGTCACCGAAACTGTTGCTGGTCTCGCCCGCGAACAGCAGCCGCAGGCCGGGTCGGCTCAACACCTCACGCATCACGGCCGTCCTCGCCGTTTTCGTCGACGCCAGGCAACGGCGGGGTCGACGCCTTTTCGTCGTTGATCGGCCGGGCCGGCACCGCCCACGCGACCATGCGCACGAGCCGCGAGCCGGGCGGCCGCAGTGCCGGATCGGCAATCCGGTCCAGGTGCTCGCTGACCAGCCGGAAGATCGCAGCGTTCAGCTCCCGCAGCTCGTCGACGGTCAGCCAGCCGACCGACTGGATCGACGCGGCCGCGTCCCGCCACTCGGCCGGATCGGTGGACTTCCACCGCTCGCGATCACGAAACGCCCGGTATTCGTGGTCGAACAGGATCTCGGACGCGGCCTGGCCGGCCGCGGCGAACTCAGGATCGTCGGGGGCGGCGCCCCAGGACCGCGACTCGAACACCAGGCGCCACGGCCGCTGCCGGCCGGTGCCCTCGCCGGCCTCCTCGATGTAGCCATGCTTGGCCAGTTGCCGCAGGTGCCACGAGCAGTTGGCGGGACTCTCGCCGACCCGCTCGGCCAGCTCGGTCGCGGTCGCGGTGCCGGCCAGCAGCAGCTCCTCCATCAGACGCATCCGCAGTGGGTGCGCCAGAGCCCGGAGCGTGCCGGCGTCGGTGATCTCTTTGTGCTTAAAGATCTCGCTCACGGTGGAAGCATATCTTTCGAAAGACACGTTTGGAAAGACTTCTTTTCATACCAACTTCGAATCTTGAACTCGCATCGCTGTCACGGAGCGACACGAGTTCAAGATCCGGGTTGGGCCGGCCGTGCCCGCCGACGCCGCGAAGCCGGAATGATGGCATCCGTGACGCACACATCCGAGGCGCCGCCGTGGCGACTGCCGATGGTCGCCCGCAACCGGGACGAGCAACATCGCGCGTCGACGCCCCTCGAGCTGCTCTTCGACCTGTGCTTCGTGGTCGGCGTCTCGCAGGCGGCCGGACGGCTGCACCACGCGCTTGCCGAGGACCACATCGCGCACGGTGTCGCCTACTACCTGATGGTCTTCTTCGCGATCTGGTGGGCCTGGGTGAACTTCACCTGGTTCGCGTCCGCCTACGACAACGACGACGTGCAATACCGCCTGACCACGATGGTGCAGATCACCGGCGCGCTGATCCTCGCCGCGGGGGTGCCGCGGGCATTCGATCGCGAGGACTTCACCGTGGTCGTCATCGGCTACGTGGTGATGCGGCTGGCGCTGGTCACGCAGTGGCTGCGGGTCGCCGCCAACGACCGCGAGCGGCGGGTGACCGCACTGCGCTTCGCCACCGGAATCGCGGTCGTCCAGGTCGGCTGGATTCTCCGGCTGTGGCTGCCGCACGACTGGGGGCTGCCCAGCTTCCTGGCCCTGGTGATCTGCGAGTTGCTGGTGCCGATCTGGGCCGAGCACGCGGCCCGGACCACCTGGCATCGCAGCCACATCGCCGAGCGCTACGGCCTGTTCACCCTGATCGTCGTCGGCGAGGCGATCCTGGCGTCGACGACCGCGATCCAGACCGGGTTCGACGTCGGCGGCCACCGGGCCGGCCTGCTCGGCTTGAGCGCCGCCGCGTTGGTCATGGTGTTCGCGATGTGGTGGCTCTACTTCGACAGGGACGCGGAGGAGGTGCTGACCACCGCGCAATCCGCGTTCTTCTTCGGCTACTTCCACTACTTCGTGTTCGCCTCGGCGGCGGCGGTCGGCGCCGGGATCGCTCTGAACGCCGATGGCATCATGCACGCCAGCGAGTTGAGCGGGCGCGGTGCGGCCTGGGCGATCGCGGTCCCGGTCGCCGTCTACGTCCTGAGCGTCTGGCTGGTCCACCGAGTGCCGGTGGATGGGCTGCCGCGATCGCTGGCGTTTCCGGTCGCGGCGACCCTGATCCTGCTGGCACCGCTGGGCAAGCGCCCGCTGCTGCTGATCCCCGCGATCCTGGTCATCCTCGCCGTCGTGACCAGCCGGCACTGGCCGCCGCCCGCCGGACGACGCCGACCGTCGACGAGACCCGAAACGGGTGGAGACGACCGCCGCGGCCGGTTAACGTCGGCGCGGTGACGACTAACGCCGAGGCCATTGCGAGCTGGAACAGCAGCAGCCGGGCCGCGCTGGAGGACACCGCCGTCGACGGCGACTTCGCCAAACGCCACCTGGCCAACCCACATCTGTTGCGCCTGGCCGGACCGCTGGCGGGCCGGCGGGTGCTGGATGCCGGTTGCGGCAACGGATACCTGAGCCGGATGCTGGCCGAGCGCGGTTCGATCGTGACGGGCGTCGAACCCGCCCAGGTTCTCTTCGACTTCGCCGTCGAGAAGGATCGGCACGGCTCCACGTTCATCCAGGCCGACCTGTGCGCGCCACCGGATCTGGGCGCACCCTTCGACGTGGTGATCTGCAGCATGGTGCTGGTGTCGATCCCGGACTGGCGGGCGGCGATGCGTACGTGTGCCGACGTGCTCCGGCCCGGCGGCACTCTGGTCGTCGCGTTGCCGCACCCGTGCTTCGCCGACCTGTGGCGCACCTGGCGCACCAACGGCTTCTACCGAACCAGCGAATACCTGGCCGAGCGGACCATGCCCGGGCCGGTGGCGACCGACTTCCACCGGCCGCTGTCGGCCTACCTCAACGAGATGGCCCGGCTCGGCTGCACGCTGACCGAAATGGTGGAGCCGGGGCTGGACCCGGCCCTGGTGCCGACCGGCCCGGCCGGCATCGACGCGTACGCCCATCTGCCGAACTTCGTCATCATGGCGGCGCGCAAAGCCGGCTGACCACCGCGGCGGCCGCGGCTATGCCAGCTCTCGCCGCATCACCTCGACCAGCCCACGGAACGCCTTGCCGCGGTGGCTGATCGCATCTTTCTCCTCGGGCGTCAACTCGGCGGTGGTGACGTCATAGCCATCCGCCACGAAGATCGGGTCGTAGCCGAACCCGCCACTGCCGCGGGGCGCAAGGATCAGATGGCCGGCCATCGTCCCGTCCACGGTCCAGCTGCGGCCGTCCGGCAGCGCCAGCGCGGCCGAGCAGACGAACGCGGCACCACGTGCGGTCTCCGGCATGTCGCCGATCTGCGCCAGCACCAGATCCAGGTTGGCGCCGTCGTCACCGTGCTTGCCGGACCAGCGGGCGCTGAAGATGCCGGGCATTCCATTGAGGACATCGACGCACAGCCCCGAGTCGTCGGCGACCGTCGCGAGGCCGGTGTGGGCGGCGCCCTCCCGGGCCTTGATCAGCGCGTTCTCGGCGAACGTGAGACCACTCTCCGGCACCTCGTCGTAGGCCGGCGCGTCGGACATGCCGACGATCTCGAACGTCCCGGCGACCGCGGCGTCTACGATCCGCTGCAACTCGATCAGCTTCTTGGCATTGCGAGTCGCCAGCAGGATCTTCACCGGGTCTCGACCTTCGTGGCCAGGGCTTCGTTCTGCAGCCGGGTCAGCTCCGCGCAGCCGGCCGCTCCGAGGTCGAGCAGCCCGTCCAGCTCGGCCCGGTGGAAGACCGCCTGCTCGCCGGTGCCCTGCACCTCGACGAACTCGCCGGTCCCGGTGCAGACGATGTTCATGTCGACGTCGGCGGTCGCATCCTCGGCATAGCAGAGATCCAGCCGCGGCTCGCCGCCGATGATGCCGACGCTGACCGCGGAGACCGATCGGTGCACGGCCGCCTCGACCGACCCGGCCAGCATGCCGCGACCGGCCAACCAGGTCACCGCGTCGTGCAGAGCGACGTAGGCGCCGGTGATCGAGGCGGTGCGGGTGCCACCGTCGGCCTGCAGCACGTCACAGTCGATGACGATCGAGTTCTCGCCCAGGGCCGCGAGATCGATGCACGCGCGCAGGCTGCGGCCGATCAGGCGGGAGATTTCATGGGTACGCCCACCGATCCGGCCCTTCACGCTCTCCCGGTCGTTGCGAGTCGTGGTGGCCCGCGGGAGCATCGAGTATTCGGAGGTGACCCAGCCCAGGCCGGAGCCCTTGCGCCAGCGCGGCACGCCGGGCGTCACCGACGCCGTGCACAGCACGCGGGTGTCACCGAAATCGACCAGCACCGAACCTTCGGCGTGCATGCTCCAGGAGCGGGCGAGCGTTACCGGCCGGAGCTGATTGGGCGTACGTCCATCGGGTCGTGACATGAGGCCATGCTATTTGCTCGGCCAGAGCTCGCTGGGCGGTGGGTCTTCGAGTCGATCAGATCTCGTAGACGGCGCCCGGCCGGACCACATCGATCGGGCCGTCGAATGTCGATCTGGCCTCATCGACCGTGGTGGCCTCGTCGCCCCAGGCCGGCACGAGATGAGTGAGCAGCAGCCGGGCCGCTCCGGCCTTGGTCGCCGCCTCGCCCGCGTCCCGGCCGGTCATGTGCAGGCCCGGCGGATTGTCGCCGGTGGCCAGGTAACTCGCCTCGCAGAGGAACGCGTCGGCACCGGCGGCCAGCCGGACGATGGCGTCGCATGGTGCCGTGTCCGCCGAATAGGCCAGCACCTTGCCGTCGTGCTCGATGCGCACGCCGAACGTCTCCACCGGGTGCTCGACCCGATCGGCGGTCACCGTGAACGGCCCGATCGAGAACGTGTCCGGACGCAACGTGTGGAACATATAGACGTCGTCGAGCGGGCCCTCGTCCGGACTGCCGTACGCCCCGATCATGCGTTCCCGGGCCCCGGACGGGCCGTAGACCGGGATTCGCGGATAGGGACCGTCCGGTGCGTACCGCCGGACCACGACGTATGAGCACGCGTCCAGGACGTGATCGCTGTGCAGATGCGACAGCACGATCGCGTCCACGGCCCGAATGTCTTTGTAGCGCTGCAGCGCCGACAGTGACCCGGTGCCGAAGTCGATCAGCAGCCGAAAGCCGTCGGCCTCCAGGTGGTAGGACGAGCAGGCGGAGTCCGTGGACGGGAAGCTGCCGGCGCAGCCGAGCACGGTCAGCTTCATATCGCCGCCTCGGCCAGGGCACCGGCGGCGGCCGCCTCCGGGCCGAGGAACCGCTGTGCCAGCTTGGCGAATTGCGCCGGGTCACCGGTGCTCCGGAAGCTGTGTTCCGGAGCGGCCGCCGTCTCCGGCCGGAACAGGTCACGCTCGGTCAGCACTCGGTACACCTCCCGGGCCGTCTCGTCCGCGCTCGACACCAACGTGACCCCGTCGCCCATGACCAGACCGATCAGGCCGGCGAGCAACGGGTAGTGCGTGCATCCGAGGATCAGGGTGTCGACGTCGGCGCGCTGCAAAGGTTCAAGATACCCATGAGCGAGCCCGAGCAGCGCTCGTCCGGATGTGATCCCGCGCTCGATGAAATCGACGAATTGCGGACACGCCGCCCCGGTCAGGGTCATCTGCGGGGCGGCGACGAAAGCGTCAGCGTAGGCACCGCTGGTGATCGTCGCCCTGGTCCCGATGACCCCCACACGCCCGTTACGGGTAGTAGCGACAGCGCGTCGTACTGCGGGCCGGATCACTTCCACCACCGGCACCGAATAGCGCTCGCGAGCATCGTGAAGGCACGCCGCTGAAGCACTGTTACAAGCGATCACCAGGATCTTGACACCCTCGTCGACCAGTTGATCAAGGCAGTCCAGGGCGTATTTCCGCACGTCAGCAATCGGCTTGTTGCCGTACGGCAGATGGGCCGTGTCGCCGGTATAAAGCACCTGCTCGTGAGGCAACTGATCGAGAATGGCTCGGGCGACGGTGAGGCCTCCAACCCCCGAGTCAAAGATGCCGATCGGCGCGTCAGTCACGCTGCGCAGCCTACGCCGGGAGCCTCAACGTCACGGAGCACTTCGGGCATTGGTGTCGCCAACGTGACACCGGCTATCAGCCCGGTCACCTCGGCGGATTCGCGAGGGCGACACACGAAGATGCGATCGGCGTCACGGACCGTTAAGTTAAGACGTTGCATGACAAGGGGATCTGTTTTCCCGCAGCTATTCTCGCTTGACCACGAACGCGTTCCAGCGCAGCGAAGGACGGTGGCACGTGACCTCGACCACAGAATCGAGTCAGAGCCCGAAGTCGGCGACCGCCACGATTGCCCGCCCGGTCCTCACGCCACGGAGCGCACCCGACGGCAAGAACACCTATGTCGCCGACACCTTCGCCGGCGACGCCGACGCGACCTCGGGCGGCAGCCCGATCCTGGCGCAGGATGGCGAGCCGGCCGGTCTGGCCCGGGTGACGCTGGCCATGCGTACGCCGGCCGAGCGGCTGCCGCCGGCGCCGCGCCGCCTGGTCGGGCTCTGCTCGTGGGCCGCCGCGGTCGGCATCCTCGGCGTCATCATCGGCATCCGCGCCGTCGTCGTCACGATCATCGGTGCCTCGTCGTGGTTCCCCTTCACCGCTGGCGCGGTCGGCGTCGTCGGTGTGATCGCCTGCATGGGTGCCTTCGTGACGGCCCGCAAGGCGCAGATCCCGTGGGTGCTGCTGTCGGTCGCGTCGCTGACCTTGATCATCGCGAGCATCCTGACCTCGGTCGCGTCCTAGCCGGCCGAAGACACCATCGGGCTCCCACCATGGTGGGAGCCCGATTGCGTACACCCGCCGGCCCGACGCCCCGCCCGCCCGCCCGCGCCGCCCCCGTCCTCTTCGCCCGTCCTCTTGTGGATCTTGCGAAGTTGAGACCGCCATGGGCCGCCCAACTTCGCAAGATCCACAAGGTCCCGCAGCCCGCGTCCCGCCCGGCGTGCACCAGACCACGCAGCACGAGCCCCGGCTGCCGTCTCAGGCCGCGCGGCCCGAGGCCCCAGGCCCCAGGGCCCCAGGGCGTGGGCCTCAGGCCTCGGGCCCGCCGCCTCGCGAAGTTGATCTAGGAGTACCCCCGGTAATTGGGACCGGATCCGGTTTCGCTGGCAAGGCGCACCCCGGCGAAGTGTGCGGGGTGTGCACTCGAGCCGGGGAGCAACGCCGCCAGCGGAAGCGGAGCCGATTCCAATTACGCCCAGAGCTGGCCTTCTAGGGCATGTTCGGCGTCCGCCAGAGTGCCGCCATAAGCACCCGTGGACAGGTATTTCCACCCGCCGTCGGCGACCAGGAAAGCGATGTCCGCCTTCTTGCCGGCCTTGACTGCCTGATGTGCCACGCCCAGCGCGGCGTGCAGCACCGCGCCCGACGAGAACCCGGCGAAGATGCCCTCGACCTCGACCAGTTGCCGGGTACGCAGAACGGCGTCCTGGGTGCCGACGGAGAACCGCCGGGTCAGCACGTGTGCGTCGTAGAGCTCCGGCACGTAGCCCTCGTCGATGTTGCGGAGGCCGTAGACGAGTTCGCCGTACCGTGGCTCGGCGGCGATGATCTCGATGTCCTCGACCTTCTCGCGCAGGTAGCGGCCGGTGCCCATGAGCGTCCCGGTGGTGCCCAGACCGGCCACGAAGTGGGTGATCGTGGGCAGGTCCCGCAGCAACTCGGGTCCAGTGGTCTCGTAGTGTGCGCGAGAGTTGGCCTCGTTGCCGTACTGGAACAGCATCACCCAGTCGGGATGGTCGGCGGCGATCTCCTTCGCCCGAGCCACGGCCTGGTTGGAGCCGCCGGCGGCGGGCGAGTAGATGATCTCGGCGCCGTACATCCGAAGCACCTGGGTGCGCTCGGCCGAGACGTTCTCCGGCATCACGCAGACCAGCCGGTAGCCGCGCAGCTTGGCCACCATGGCCAGTGCGATGCCGGTGTTGCCGCTGGTCGGCTCGAGGATGGTGTCGCCGGGTCGGAGCCGCCCGTCAGCTTCCGCGGCCCGGACCATGTAGAGCGCGGCCCGATCCTTCACGCTGCCGGTCGGGTTGCGATCTTCCAGTTTCGCCCACAGCCGGACGTCGTCCGAGGGCGACAACCGCGGCAGTCCAACCAGAGGGGTGCCCCCGCAGGCGTCCAGGAGGCTGTCGAACCTCGCCATGGCCTACCGCCGGGCGAGAGTCGCGGCCTCGCCGCCGCGCAGGGCGTGCAGCGCCGCGAACGCGAACGCGCCGCCAGCGACGGCCGGCAGGATGGTGACGTTGTCACCGTCGTTGAGCTTGGTCTCCAGCGCCCCGAGGAACCGGACGTCCTCGTCGTTGACGTAGACGTTGACGAACCGGTGCAGGCTGCCGTCCTTGATCAGGCGGTCCCGCAGGCCCGGGTGCTTCGCGTCCAGGTCCACGAGGAGAGCCTCGAGGGTGTCGCCGGAGCCCTCAACGGACTTGGCGCCACCGGTGTAGGACCGCAGGATGGTCGGGATCCGAACTTCGATAGCCATGGTGTGCGTACTCCTAAATGTCTTTTGAACAGGGCGTTAGCGGACGTCGACGAGGGTGGCCCGGGGGCGACACTCGTAATCGACGGCGTGCTGCGTCTGTCCGAACATGTAGGTGGTCACGGGAAAGGCGTCGGTGTTCATCACAGCGCCTCCTCCACGACTGACTCCACGACCGCGGCTTCTACGGTCTCATCAACGACGGTCACCGGCTCTTCGGTGACGACGCCGTCCACGATGCGGAACGAACGAACCTCCGTGGTTTGTTCCTCGCGGGTGGAGACCAGCAGGTAGTGCGCGCCCGGCTCGCCGGCGAACGACACGTCGGTGCGGGACGGGTAGGCCTCGGTCGCGGTGTGCGAGTGGTAGATGACGATCGGCTCTTCGTCCCGGTCGTCCATCTCCCGCCACACCCGCAGCTGCTCCATCGCGTCGAAGCGATAGAACGTCATCGAACGCTCGGCGTTCTCCATCGGGATGAACCGCGCCGGGGTGCTGCTGCCGGCCGGGCCGGCGATCACACCACAGGCTTCCTCGGGATGATCCCGGCGCGCGTGGGCGATGATCTCATCCAGGATCCGGCGGTCGATGGTGAGCACGACTCATAGCCTATCCTGCGGAGAATCGCACCCCCTGCGTCTGCTTCCGGAGGCACGATGTCATCGGCTGATCTTGTCTTCTACAACGGCGTCGTCTATCCGGTCTCCGGTGAGTTCGTCGGCCGATCTCCGAGCGCGGTCGCGGTCCGCGGCGGGCGCATCGTCGCGGTCGGCTCCGACTCGGAGATCAAGAGCTTTGCGGGTACGCGTACCGAAACCGTTGATCTCCGCGGCCGGATGCTGCTGCCCGGGTTCCAGGACGGTCACATCCATCCGGCCTCGGGCGGGCTGGAACGGACCCGATGCGACCTGAACGTGGCCCGGACTCCGTCGGCGTACCTGGCTGCCATCGCCGCCTATGCCGCGGCCACGGATGCCCCGTGGATCCTGGGCGGCGGCTGGTCGATGGAGGCGTTCCCGGGCGGCTGCCCGACGGCGGCGGAACTGGACACGGTCGTCATCGACCGACCGGTGTTCCTGCCGAACCGTGATCACCACAGTGCCTGGGTCAACACGGCGGCGCTGAAGATCGCCGGTATCGACGCGACCACTCCGGATCCGCCCGACGGCCGGATCGAGCGGCTGGCCGACGGCTCCCCCAGCGGCGCGCTGCACGAGGGCGCGATGGCCCTGGTGGAGCGGCATCTGCCCGAGACCACCCTGGCCGAGCTGCGGAACGGGCTGATGGTCGGGCAGGCATTCCTGCACTCGCTCGGGATCACCGGGTGGCAGGACGCCTGGGTCGGCGACGGCCCGGCGTTTCCGGACTCGCTCGATGTTTATCTGTCCGCCGCCGCCGCTGGTGACTTGACCGCACGAGCCACTGGCGCGTTGTGGTGGGAGCGATCGCAGGGGCTGTCCCAGATCGAGTCACTTCTCGCTCGGCGGGCGCGCGGTCCGGTGGGGCGGTACCGGTCGATCGCCGTCAAGATCATGCTGGACGGTGTCTGCGAGACGTTCACCGCGTCGATGCTGTCGCCTTATCTCGATGGGCACGGGCACGACACCGGCAACGTCGGGCTGGACTTCGTCGACCCGGCACTGCTCCCGTCATTCGTGACCGCGCTCGACGCGGCCGGGTTCCAGGTGCACATGCACGCGCTCGGCGATCGTGGCGTACGCAACGCGCTCGATGCCGTGGCCGCCGCCCAGGCCGCGAACGGGCCGTCCGGGCTCCGTCACCAGATCGCGCATCTGCAGGTGGTGCACCCTGCGGACATTCCGCGGTTTGCCGAGCTGGACGTGACCGCGAACGCGCAGGCACTGTGGGCATGCAACGAGCCGCAGATGATCGAGTTGACGATCCCTTACCTCGGATCGGAGCGGAGCGACTGGCAGTATCCGTTCGGCTCGATCCTCCGCTCCGGCGGCCGGGTGGCGCTGGGTTCGGATTGGCCGGTGTCGTCGCCGGATCCGCTGGAGATCATGCACGTGGCGGTCACGCGGACCGAGCCATACGTCCGGGACTCTTCGCCACTCCTGCCGACCGAGGCAATGACGCTGGATCAGGCGCTGTACGCCTACACCATGGGGTCGGCGCACACCAGCCATCACGAGGACGTGACCGGCTCGATCGAGATCGGCAAGTACGCCGACCTTGTCGTACTGGATCAGGACCTGACGACGGCCACCACCCTCACCGATGCTTCTGTGGTGATGACGATGATCGAGGGAGTGCCGGTCTACCAAGCCCCGTCGTTCTAACCGTTCCCAGCTGGCTAGCAGTCGCCGGCCGGCAGCGACCCGGTCAGTGCTTTGGCGGCGATCGCCGTACCCTTGGCGTCCTTGGCCGTCACGCTCGCCTCGACCTTCGTCGTGGCCGCGGTGTTCAGCGAGATCAGGTAGGCCTTGTGCGGTACGCCGTTGGTCGTGCCGAGATCGACAACGGGTGCCGAGGCGACCAGCCGTCCGGCCTCCAACTCAACGCTGGCGACGTCGCTACGGACCTGGCCGTAGACGGCGATCGTGGTGCATCGCGACGACACGAGTGCTTCGATGTCGAGACTGCCCGGGACCGGGTCGCAGCCTTTGTCGGCGCGGCCACCGCCCTCGGCAACCCGGTCGAAGCACACTTTGCCGGCCCTGGTGACCCAGGCGAAGACGAAGAAGCCGGAGCCGCCGGCGGAGACGTGACCGAGATCGGTCACCATGCCGACCGCCGGATCGGCCTGGTCCCTGATGTCCGGTTGGATGAACCCGAGGGCCTTGGTCTCGGGCAGTTCTCCGGCCGCCGTGCCGCTGTGCGTGCAGGCGGCGACGGTCGCCGTCAACACGGCGGCAGCGGCGACGGCCAGCAATCGAGTACGCATCGCTGGGAATCGTAGGGACCGCGTCACAGGTATGGCATCGGTAGCTCGGCTACCCCACAATGCCAGGTGTGCAGCCGTCCACTCCCCTGACAGATCATCAGCTCCGAGAACACCCGGCGGTCGACCGACTCAAGCACTTGCGCCGAGTCGACCAGGTGACGACAGCAGCAGTGCTCCTAGCCTTCGTGGCCGCCGCGATCTTGTTAGCAAACTCGATGGTTGCCGGTGTGTTTGCCGTTTGGTGGCCGGTCGTCCTGGTCACCATGGCGGTCCAGTTCTACGTCCGGCGGGCCGAGTCCAAGACACTGAACGAGATCTCGACGGATCCGGCCACTCAGCGGCGAGTTCAGCTGCTCATCAAGCCCTGGGCCGAGACCCGCTTCCTTCGCCTCCTCCCGTAGATGCCACTGACGTTCCCGTCCCACGCAGCGGCGGTCGGAGTGCGGCTGTTGCTCGTGTTCGCGGGCGGCCTGGCTGTCGCCGCGGTGACATTGCGTTATTGGGGACCGTTCCGAGTCGCACAGGCTCGAAAAGGTCCCCAATGATGGCGGCGCTCCGGTTTCCACATGCACCCTCGCTGTCCACAGATCGCGACTCGGCCGCTTGAGCCGTCCGCCGGCCGCGACGAACAATCGCCGACGTGTCAGCAAGCAGCCAGCACGGCGTCATCACCCGCGAGCAAGCGCACGCTGAGGGCATCACGGACGATGTTCTGCAATCGCGGGTCGATCGAGGGGTTTGGCAGCGCCTCTTTCGCGGGGTGTTTGCCACGTTCAGCGGTCCGGTGCCACACATGGCACGGGTCTGGGCCGCACTCCTGGCCGCCGGCGATGGCGCCATGCTCAGCCATCAGACCGCCGCCGAATTGAACGGGCTCGTGGACTCCGACAGCACACCGATCCACGTGACGATTCCGCAGTCGCGACGGATCAAGCACCGGCTTCCTGGCGTTTTGGTGCACCGATCGCGGCGCAGCGGCGCTTCCGCCCAATTGAATCGGACGCCACCGCGGACGCGTATCGACGACACAGTCCTGGACCTCGTTGCTGCTGCCAAGTCTCTCGACGATGCAATCGGCTGGATCGCGGCCGCCTGCGGTCGGCGACTGACAACCGCATCACGGCTCCGGACCGCCGTGGCTGCCCGGGCTCGGATGCGGCATCGTCGTGAGGTTCTTGCCGCGCTCGATGACGTCGAGTCCGGTTGCCACTCGCTGCTGGAACTTCGCTACTTACGCGACGTCGAGCGAGCCCATCGGCTTCCGACGGCGCGGCGGCAGGCTCGCCATGGACGGGACGGCGGAAACATCTATAACGATGCGCACTACCCGGATTTCGGCCTCGTGATCGAACTCGACGGAGGTGTCGCGCACCCGATCGAGCGTCGGCGTCACGACCATCGACGCGACAATGTCGCGGCCGAGCGAGGCGACTCGGTGTTGCATTTCGGCTGGTCACCGGTGACCGACCGACCCTGCGACGTCGCCGCCCAGGTTGCCGCTACGCTGCGCCGACGTGGCTGGACCGGCACCCCGAAACGGTGCCGCCGAGCCGCATGCGTGATTGGGGACCGTTCCGAGTCTCACAGACTCGGAACGGTCCCCAATCCGGAACACTAGCGGCGGAGAAGGAGGTTGATGTCACCGAACTCGTGCCACAAGTAGCCCTCCCGCAGCGCCTCCGAGTAGCACTGGTCGAGCAGTGCCGGTCCGGCGATCGCCGAAAGCATGTCCAGGTGCGACGCGCGCGGCTCGTGGAAGCCGGTGATCAGGCCGTCGGTTACGCGTACCCCGGAATCCGGAGTGACCACCAGCGACGTCCATCCGGCCGCGGCCTCGACCACCCCCGTTGGTGTGGCCGCCGATTCCAGCGCCCGCACCGCGGTCGTGCCGACGGCGATGATCCGGCGACCCGCGGCGCGAGCCGAATTCACCAGCCGAGCGGTGTCGGCCGGCACCCGGAACCGTTCCGGATAGGGCTTCTCGTGCGCCTCCGGCGAGGCCACCCCGGTGTGCAGGGTGATCGGTGCGAACCCGACACCGCTGGCGACCAGCTGCGTGACGAGCTGCGTAGTGAACGGCCGGGACGCGGACGGCATCTCGGCGCTGCCCGGTTCGATCCCGAAAACGCTTGAGTAGGTGGACAGTGGCCACTCCCGGTCCACATAGGAGTACCGGATCGGCCGGCCGAACTGCATCAGATAACCGGGCACGTCGTCCACCGAAAACCGGGCCACCCAGAGGCGGCCGCGGGTGTAGGGCCGGACCAGCGTGGCGATCGCGCCACCGGAGAGCGCCAGCGGCCCCGGAGCCCCGTGCGGGAACGGCGACAGGCCGTGCCGCACCTCGACGACCCACTCGCCGGTCGGCAGCTCGGTGGAGACGTGCAGCACCAGCCCATCGCCGATCACGTCGATGGCCGCCGGGATCGTCGCCGACGTGTTGACAACCAGCACGTCGCCGGGGTGCAGGACGGACGGGAGGTCGACGAACACGTGGTGGCTGACCTCCCCGGCTATTCGATTGCCGACCATCAGGCGAACCTGGTCTCGGCGCAGGCCGCGAGCCTCGGCGGGTTCGTGGGCTTCGAGTTCGAAGGGCAGCTCGAACGCGGCGGAAATGGTCGTCATGACTGGCTCCACAGGTAGATCTCGTTGCAGGCTGGGTCGAATGCGGTGAACGCATGGTGGCCGCGATGGTGTTGCTCGATCGGGCTGGCGTCGCGGAGCTTGCGGTGCACCGCGGACAACTCGGACCGGGACGCGTATTCGAGGGCGAGGGAGGCGGTCGGGCCGGTGGTTGTCGCGCTCTCCACCTCCAGCCGGGCGCTGGCGCCGATCGCGAAGACGGTGCCCAGCGACTTCTCATCGGACCAACCGTCGACCACCGGCAGGCCGAGCCTGCAGCGGTAGAAGTCGACGACGGCGTCGTAGTCGACGACCTGAACCGCGACCCAGAGGCTCGTCGCGGTCACTGAGACGCACCGGCTGGCACGTAGTCGGCGAGCCGGTAGCGGCCCGAGCCGGGACGCTCGAACAGCAGGCTGATCAGGCCCGGCGCCACCGACGACGGCAGCGGCCGGTCGCTGATGTCCTCGCCCGGGAAGGCCAGCTGATGCATCTCGGTACGCAGGTCGCCCGGGTCGATCCGCCACACCGTCACCTCGGGCTCCTCGGTCGCCAGCACGTTGCGGAGTTGCTCGGTGGCGGCCTTCGCGGCGCCGTAACCGCCCCAGCCCGGGTAGGGCTCCAGCGCGGCGTCGCTGGTGATGTCCGCGACGATGCCCCGCGTCTGCCGGAGCAGCGGCAGCGCCGCCTGGGTCAGCTGGAGCGGTGCGATGACGTTGACATCGAAGATCGCCTGCAGCGCGTCCGGATCGAAGTCGGCGACCCGGGGCAGCGGACTCGGACCGAGGATGCCGGCGTTGTTGACGAGCAGGTCCAGGCGCCCGTCCGGCACCGCCGCCAGCACCTCGGCACGGTGCGCGGCGTCGGTGATGTCGCCCGGAATCCCAATCACGCCGAGCGCGGCCGCCGCGGACCGGACCGCGTCCGCGTTTCGTCCGTCGATGATGACCGTCCAGCCGGCCCGGGCCAGTTGATCGGCGAGCGCATACCCGAGGCCACGAGAGCCTCCCGTGATGATCGCGTTCTTCGCAGTAGTCATGACTGAAACGCTATGGCGATCTTGAGGGCGCCGAATCGGGCCCGAGTCGGCCACGGTCTAGGTCTTTAGACCTAGACCCAGCGACCGTCGTGCCGACGCCGATCACCGGCTAGCGTCGATGGCGTGGACTCGACCACCGAACCTGCCGCGGATGCGAAGTCACCGGCCCCGCCGGCCACGCTGGAAGAACTCAGCG
This sequence comes from uncultured Actinomycetota bacterium, assembly GCA_963836775.1. Lineage (GTDB taxonomy): Bacteria > Actinomycetota > Actinomycetes > Mycobacteriales > Micromonosporaceae > DASQPR01. The sequence continues at coordinate 884,231 of CAWIKR010000002.1, forward strand.
CCGCCGTGCTCGCGGTCGCGGCCCGGCGCTCGGTCCGGGACGTCCTGCAGACCATCGTGAGCACGGCGCGGAACCTGCTGGACTGCGACTACGCCGCTCTCGGAGTGCCGGACGACCTGGGCGGATTCGCCGAGTTCGTGGTCGACGGCGTCTCCGATGAGGAATGGGACGCGATCGGCCCGCTGCCGCGCCAGCACGGCATGCTCGGCGTGATGCTCTCCGACCCAACCCCGCAGAACCTGCCGGACCTCCGCCAGGATCCCCGGTTTGGCTGGTGGCCGGCGGCGCATCCGAGACTGGCCGCGTTTCTGGGCGTGCCGATCCTGGACGGCGATGAGATCCTCGGCGCGATCTTCCTGGCCAACCCGCACGGCCGCGAGGTGTTCTCGGACGCTGATCAGCGGCTGCTGGCGGTGCTGGCCACGCACGCGGCGGTGGCGCTCACCAATGCCCGGCTCTATGAACAGGGCCGGGAACTGACCCTGGTCCAGGAACGGCAGCGGATCGCCCGGGAACTCCACGATGCGGTCGCGCAGAAGCTGTTCAGCCTGCGATTGACCGCACAGGCCGCGGCCACGCTGGTGCATCGGGATCCGGACCGGGCGGTCGCCGAACTCGACGAAGTCGCCGCGCTGGCCAGCGACGCCGCCGAGGAACTCCGCCAGGTGGTGGCCGAGCTGCGGCCGATCGAGCTGAGCCGGCTCGGGCTCGCCGAGACGCTGCGCCGCCGGGTGGCGCTGCTGGATCGGGTGCACACGGCCCGGCTGACGTTCGCCACCGACGACATCCCGCCGCTGGCTCCCGACGCCGAGGAGGCCGCGCTGCGGATCGCCGAGGAAGCACTGCACAACGCGCTCCGGCACGCCAGCGCCGGCACCGTCGGCGTCGCCCTTTCGCACACCGATCACCGGGTACGCCTGACCGTGACCGACGACGGCACCGGTTTCGACACCCGGGCCGCCGACGGTGCCTCGAACCGGCTCGGGTTGGCGTCGATGCGAGCGCGGTCCCGCGCCGTGCACGGCGAGCTGACGGTGACCTCGGCACCGGGTCACGGCACCACGGTGACCCTGGTCGTTCCGGCGGGAGGCGATGACGTGATCAGAGTCCTGGTCGCCGACGACCATGCGGTGGTGCGCCGGGGTCTGCGTACGTTCCTCGAGGTGCAGGACGACATCGAGGTGGTGGGCGAAGCCGCCGACGGCGACGAGTGCCTCACCGAAGCGGTGCGCCTGGCCCCGGACGTGATCCTGCTGGACCTGTCGATGCCCGGACGCAACGGCATCGAGACGCTGCGCGAGATGCAGGCCGGCGGCATCAAGTCCCGGGTGCTCGTCATCACCAGCTTCACCGACCCGGCCGTGGTCACGCCCGCGGTCCGGGCCGGGGCGGCCGGTGTGGTCTACAAGGACGTCGCGCCGAACGATCTGGCGGCCGCGATCCGATCCGTACACGCGGGTCATGTGCTCTTGCCACCGGATGTCGCCGCGGCGTTGATGGCGCCGGACGCCGCGGGTCGCGCCGGGGCTCTCACCGCCCGGGAGCGCGACGTGCTGGTCCGAGATCGCCGCCGGGCGATCCAACCGGGAGATCGCCCGGGCCCTGTCGCTCGCCGAGAAGACCGTCAAGACGCACGTCAGCAACGTGCTGATGAAGCTCGGAGTCGCCGATCGCACGCAAGCCGCGCTTTACGCCGTCCGGCATGGGCTGGCCGGCTCCTCGTCAGCCGGTGGTCAGGGCCTCGACCAATGACTCCTGCAGATAGCCGAGATAGGCGTAGAGGGACAGCTGGCCGACCCGCGCCGACGTCGGATCATGCAGCACCGCATCGTCCAGCTCGGCTTCCAGATCAGTGTCGTCGCGAACTTCCAGCCGGGTGCCGAGCGCCAGCCGCACGTCGTTGAGCGCCCGCAGCCAGGCCTCCGACGACTCTTCATCGAGCACGATGTCGGCGCCGCCGGACGACGGCAGGATTGCCAGGATGGCGCCAGCCTGATCGATCTTCGCCGTCTTCAGCTCGCCATCGGTGAACTGGCGGTAGTCGGCGGTGGCTTCCGGGTCGTCCGGGTAGACGTCCGGAAACAGCCGCTCCACCACCGGATCGTCACGGTCGAATCCGTCGGTGAGCAGCGCGACCACCTCGGTGGCGACCTGCCGGAGCACCTTGACCTCTTCCGCGCTGAAGCGCGCGCTGCAGTGCTCGCCGTCGCGGCGGAACATGCTCACTCGCGCGTCACCGTCGCCCACAGGCCATGCTCGTGCAGCCGGGACGCGTCGAACTCCATCCGCTCCCGGGCACCGCTGGACACCACCGCCCTGCCTTTGTGGTGCACATCCAGCATCAACTGCTCGGCCTTGTCCTTGCTGTAGCCGAAGAGCTTCTGAAACACCCAGGTCACGTAGGACATCAGGTTGACCGGGTCGTTCCAGACCACGGTCACCCATGGACGGTCGATTGCCGGAACATTCTCGATGTCCGGGGCCTCGGCGACCTCCGGAGTCTCCACCGGGAGCGGTGCGGCCGGCGTCTTGGCGACGACGCCCGCGGCCATAGTTGCCGGTGTCCTGGCGACGACGCCCGCGGCCATAGTTGCCGGTGTCCTGCGAGCGTCATGGCGACGGCCCGCGGACATGGCTGCCGATCTGGTCGCGATGACGTCCGACTTGGCCGCGACACGCCGATGCGCCAACCGGAGTGATCTGAGCGGCCGGGCACTCCGCCGGACCCCCGGTCGGCCGGTCGGATCCTGTGTGCGCGCGGTCATCCCCCCATCGTGCCACGAGTGGTGAGATCCGACTCACCAGCGCCCGGTCCCCGCTTCGGCCTACTCTGTCAAGCGTGGCAGAGATCAGTCCCGCACTCCTGACCGACCACTACGAACTCACCATGGTCAACGCATCACTGCGTGACCGAACAAGTGGTCGAGACTGCGTCTTCGAGGTCTTCGCCCGGCGGCTGCCCACCGGACGCCGCTACGGCGTGGTGGCCGGCACCGGCCGGTTGATCGACCTGATCCGCGAGTTCCGGTTCGACCCGGATGACATCGAGTTCCTGCAGGACGCCGGCGTGGTGGATGAGGCCACCGCGAAGTGGCTCGCCGACTACGAGTTCACCGGCGACGTCACCGGATATCCCGAGGGCGAGTTGTTCTTCCCGGGCTCACCGATCCTGACCATCAGCGGCGGCTTCGCCGAGTGCGTAGTGCTCGAGACGCTGATTCTCTCGGTGCTCAACTTCGACTGCGCCATCGCCGCGGCCGCCGCCCGGATGGTCACCGCGGCTCGCGGTCGCCCGATCATCGAGATGGGCTCACGCCGTGCCCACGAGCGCGCCGCTGTGGCCTCGGCCCGGGCGGCCTACCTGGCCGGGTTCGCTTACACCTCCAATCTGGCGGCCGGCCGGCTCTACGGCATCCCCACCACCGGCACCGCGGCGCACGCATTCACGCTGCTGCACGACGACGAGCCGGCGGCGTTCCAATCCCAGGTCGCGGCGCTCGGCCCGGCAACCACCCTGCTGGTCGACACCTACGACATCTCGCAGGGCATCCGCAATGCCATCGCGGTCGCCGGACCGGCACTCCGGGCCATCCGGATCGACTCCGGCGATCTGTCAGTGCTGGCGGCCCAGTCCCGCGAGTTGCTGGATTCACTGGGCGCGCCGGATACGAAGATCGTGGTCTCCGGTGATCTGGACGAATATGCGATCGCCGCACTCGCCGCCGAACCGGTGGACATCTACGGTGCCGGCACCGCGGTGGTGACCGGATCCGGGGCACCCACCGCCGGTCTGGTCTACAAGCTGGTCGAGGTGGACGGCCGGCCGGTGGTCAAGCGCAGTGAGAACAAGGCCACCATCGGCGGCCGCAAGACGGCGGTGCGCCGGCACAAGCCCACCGGGACGGCGGTCGAGGAAGTGATCGTCTCCCAGGGCGTGCCCGACCACCACCCGGGTGACCGGATGCTCCAGCATGCGTACATGATCGACGGCGAGCCGACAGCTCCGATTCGGCTATCCGACAGTCGCGAGCATTTGCGAGAGGCGCTCATCTCTATACCGTGGGAGGGTCTCAAGCTGTCGGCCGGCGATCCCGCGATTCCGTTGACCGTCGTCCCGGCAGCGTCCGCTTCGTAACCGGTCGCAGCCGGGGATCGGCCGCGCCCGGCACGGCCGCGTCCGCCGCCTCGACCGGCCGATCCACAAGGAGGCTTGGTGGGCCGCGCACTGATCATCGTTGACGTCCAGAACGACTTCTGCGAAGGCGGCTCCCTGGCCGTGACCGGCGGTGCCGCGGTCGCCGGCGGCATCTCCGGCGCGCTCGCCGACGACGGCGGTCGCTGGGACCACGTGGTCGCGACCAAGGACTACCACATCGATCCCGGCGCGCACTTCGGCAATCCGCCGGACTTCGTCGACTCCTGGCCGGTGCACTGCGTCGTCGGCACCCCCGGCTCGGACTTCCATCCGGCGCTGGACACCGACCGCATCGAGGCCACCTTCACCAAGGGCGCGCACGAGGCCGCCTACTCCGGATTCGAGGGCCATGTCGGCAGCATCGGCCTGGCGGCGTGGCTGCGCATGCACGACGTGTCAGCCATCGACGTGGTCGGGATCGCGACCGATCATTGCGTACGCGCGACCGCGCTGGACGCGATCCGGGAAGGCTTCGACACCACGGTGCGCCTCGACCTGACCGCCGGGGTGGCGCGCCCGACCACCGACGCCGCCCTGGCCGAGTTGCGGGCGGCCGGAGCGACGCTGGTGGGCGAGCCAACGGTCGCCTAGGTGTGTCCTGTCGATCTTGGTGATGCCAGGCGAGTGGCAGGCGGTGACTGGGCTTGGCCTATGTCAGCAGGTCACGTCGACCGCGATCGGGGCTCCCGGCGCGTCCGATAGGTGATCGCCAGTGCCGTCGATGTGAGCGGTCTTCTTGTCGGCGGACAGCTGAAGCGTCGCGGTTCCCAGGTCGAAGTAGTGCTTGTCACCGACGGCCACCTGGATCGTGGCCTTGCCGTCGGCGGTGTCGTTGACGGTGATGTCGGCAACCGGCGGACCGGAGTATTTGCCGTGCATTCCGGTCACGTCGATCAGCACGCCGGCGGTGGCACTCCAGACGCCGCCACCGGACTGACAGGTGCCGCCGTGCAGGTCAGTGGTCGTGCCGTTGACCACGACCTTCAGCTCAGCCGTCCCATTGCAGGTCACGCTGACGACGCCGGCCTCGGAGCCGGTGAGCCCTCCGCTGCATGCAGAGGTGTCGGCCGCTGAAGTGGCCGGCGCGGACGCGGATGGCGTCGCCGCCCCGACGGGGGTCGACGCCGGTTTCGGTGCCGCCGCCGGGCTGCTGGAACAACCAGCCAAAAGACCCGCGGCAGCGATTGCAATGATGAAGGTCGATCGCATGGCGAGCAGGATAGACCTACCCCCTGTGCGACTCCGTCGCGGTTTCGGCCTCCGGCTCCCGCTGCTCGACCACGACCGGATGGGCCAGCGTGGCGGTAGCGGCATCCACCTCATCGGCTACGGCCGGTGCCACCGGTCCGCCAGCCGTCCGCAGGTTGGCCAGCGCCCACATGCCGCCACACAGGATGATGATCCCAGCGACTAGGAAGATGGTGTCGATCGGTCCGAAGTGGATGCCGAGGACGCGGGCGTCCAGACCCGACAGCACGGTTGAGGCGAGCCAGGTGGCGATTGCGATGGAGCCGAACGACGCGGCTTGCTGCACCGGAGTGATCACCCCGAAGACCCGGCCCAGCATGTCTCGCGGCGTGGACCGGAACACCAGCGGACCGGCCATCGAATTCACCGCGGCCAGCGGAACGCCCATGCAGAACAGGACGATCAGGGCGAACCAAAGAGCGGTGCTGCGCGAGTAGACGGCGGCACCGACGCCGACCACTATCAGGCCCACCGGCAGCACCCGATGCGCCGGCAGCCGGCCGCCGATCACCGAAAACGCCACCGCTCCAACCACCGTTCCGAAACCGAGCGCGGCGTCGATCAGGCCGTAATACTGCGCCTGCAGGTGCAGGTTTCCGGTGACAAAGAACAGGTCCAGTACGTTGATTGCGCCCGCGCCGAAGGTCACGATGACGATCACGACCAGCAACGTCACCAGCACCCGGCTACGCCGGATGAAGCTCAGACCGGCGGTGAAGTCCTGCCAGGCGGTGCTGGCCGGCTTCGCCTCCGACGGCGTCACGTCGCCGGTGGACACCCGCACCGCGGCGAGGGCAGCGAACGCGACCACAAACGACAGAGCGTTGACGGCCAATGCCCAGCCCACGCCTTGACCAGACCCGACCAGCAGGGGCGCGGCCAGCGGTGGTCCGATAATCGCGGTGGCCGCGCTGGTGGCCTGGGTGATGCTGCTAACCCGCTCCCGGTCGGAATCGTTGACGATCACCGCCAGCAGTCCCATCCGGCATGGGTTGAAGAACTGTGCGGCGGCGCTGTCGGCCAGGACAGCGGCGTAGACCAGGGTCAGCTTGATGCCGGTGTGCAGGCCGTTGCCATAGACCGGAAGCAGGACCAGCGCGCCGACCACGACCGCGCGGATGGCCGAAGTGATGAGCATGGTGGTGCGTCGGTTCCACCGGTCCGCGTACACCCCGCCGATCGGCGCCAGCAGCACCAGCGGCACCATCGCCGCGATCAGCACGCCACTGACCGCCGCCGGAGCCAGGTGGCCCTTGACAATGATGGCGCCGACCCAGAGCACTACTGACGTCGTGAAGACAATGTCGCCCAGGCTGGAGATCGCCTCGCCAAACCAGGCCAGCTGGTAGTTGCGGTTGCGCCGCAGTGGCAGGTGCGCCGATTCCATTGTGGTCACGCGCCACATTCAACCGGAGTCGGCCGCCGGGCGTCAGTCTTCCGCGGACAACTCGTCGCACCGTTCGGTGAGGAATCGCCGTTCGGTGTCGTTGCTGGTGAGGTCGAGGGCCTGTCGGTATTCGGCGATCGCCGCCGCGGTGTCGCCCAGCCGTCGAAGCAGATCCGCGCGGACGACGTGGAACTGCTGGTAGCCGGGGAGGTCCAGGCTGTCCACCAGGGTCAGCGCCGACGCCGGTCCGTGCACTTCGGCGATGGCGACAGCACGGTTCAGCTGCACCACCGGCGTGGGTGCGATTGCCGTCAGTTGCGCGTACAACGTCAGGATCTGCCCCCAGTCGGTGTCGGCGGCGCGTCGCGCGTCGCTGTGCACCGCGTTGATCGCGGCCTGGATCTGGTAAGGCCCCGGCCGGTTCCGCCGCAGGCACCGGCGGACCAGGTCCTGGCCCTCGCGGACGAGGCTGCTATCCCAGCGAGAGCGGTCCTGATCGGCGAGCAGCACCAACCGCCCGTCGGCGTCCACTCGGGCCGGCCGGCGCGCCTCGGTCAGCAGCATCAAGGCGAGCAGCCCGAGCGCCTCGGGCTCGTCCGGCATCAGCTCGGCCAGGAGCCGGCCCAGACGGATCGCCTCGGCAGTGAGGTCATCACGCGTCAACGAGGCGCCGGTCGACGCGACGTAGCCCTCGTTGAAGATCAAGTAGATCACTGCAAGCACCGCACCCAGCCGGGGTGGGAGTTCGGCGCCGTCCGGCACCCGGTACGGGATCCGGGCGTCCCGGATCTTGCCCTTGGCCCGTACCAGCCGCTGCGCGAGCGTCGGCTCCGGAACCAGAAATGCGCGGGCGATCTCCGGCGTGGTCAGGCCGCCCAGCAGCCGGAGTGTCAGCGCCACCTGAGCCGGCCGGGACAGCGCCGGGTGGCAGCAGGTGAAGATGAGCCGCAGGCGATCGTCCGCCACCGCGCTGCCCTCCTCGGCCGGGACCTCACCATCGACCACGCTGCCACCCTCGATCAGCGCGGCGGCGCGATGCTTGTCCAGCCGCGCCGCGTCCTTGCGGAGCCGGTCAATGCCCCGATTGCGAGCGGTCGTAATGATCCAGCCGGCCGGGCTGGGCGGCACACCGTCGGCCGGCCAGCGCGACACCGCGGTCGCGAACGCGTCCTGCACGCACTCTTCAGCCAGATCGATGTCGCCGAAGACGCGGGTCAGCACCGCGACCGCGCGCCCGTACTCGGAACGGAAGATCTGCTCGATGTCCACTAATCGACGTCGCCCTGGAACGGCCGCACCTCAACCGGAAGACCGGTGATCCGGGCGAACTCGGTGCCCCATCGCAGCGCTTCGTCCAGGTCGGCGGCGCGCACGATGGTGAAGCCGCCGAGATACTCCTTGCTCTCCAGAAACGGCCCGTCGGTGATCATCATGTCGTCACCGGTGCTGCTGCCGCCGATGCTGCTGCCGTCGGCGTTGCTGCCGTCGGCGGTGTTGGGACGGATCACCGACGCCGTGCTCGGATCGTGCAGGCCATTGCCGAACACCCAGGCGCCGGCGTCACGCATCTGGGTGTTGAGGAGATCCAACTCCGCCATCACCCGGCCCAACACCTCCGGCGGCGGCAACTCGCCCTCGGGCTGGTAAAGACTCAGCAAGTAGTGCTTCATCCGGCCCCTCCTCGGCTCGTTCGTTCCATCCTCTACACGAACGGCCCCGAGCGGAATCGACAGCCCCGCTGATCTCGGCCTCTTTCCGCGTCCTCCCCCGGGACCGCTCCCCCGTGCCCGCATCCCCGGGACGCTCCGCGGCCGTACGGGCACGGCGCAGCCGCGCGGCGCGGCGCGGCGGCGCAGCCGCGCGGCGGCGCGGCGCGGCTAAAACGACGGCGGCCGCCCCTCGCTCTCGCGTGGGACGGCCGCCGTCGTTGTTGACCTAGCGTTCGATCGGCTCCCGTTCGGGTGCCGGCGCGACCGGTGGCGCACCCGGTGCGAGGTGTGGGAAGTGCAGGTCGAAGGCCGGGCGCTCGGAGCGGATGCGGGGCATCCGGTCAAAGTTGCGCAGCGGCGGCGGGCACGAGGTGGCCCACTCCAGCGACATGCCGTGACCCCACGGGTCGTCGACGGTGACCAGCGGGCCGGCCTTGTAGGACTTCCAGACGTTGTAAAGGAACGGCAGCGTGGACGCGCCCAGGACGAACGCGCCGACGGTGGAGATCGTATTCAGCGTGGTGAAGCCGTCGGACGCCAGATAGTCGGCGTAACGTCGCGGCATGCCTTCGGCGCCCAACCAATGCTGCACCAGGAAGGTGGTGTGGAAGCCGAAGAAGGTGAGCCAGAAGTGCACCTTGCCGAGGCGGTCGTCGAGCATCCGGCCAGTCATCTTCGGGAACCAGAAGTAGAGGCCGGCGTAGACCGCGAACACGATCGTGCCGAACAGCACGTAGTGGAAGTGCGCCACGACGAAGTAGGTGTCCGAGACGTGGAAGTCGATCGGCGGGGCGGCCAGCATGACACCGGACAGACCACCGAAGAGGAACGTGACCAAGAAGCCGAGGGCGAATAGCATCGGCGTCTCGAAGGTGATCTGGCCGCGCCACATGGTGCCGATCCAGTTGAAGAACTTCATGCCGGTCGGGACCGCGATCAGGAACGACAGGAACGAGAAGAACGGCAGCAGCACCTGGCCGGTGGCGAACATGTGGTGCGCCCACACGCTCATCGACAGCGCGCCGATGCCCAGCGTCGCGGCCACCAGGCCCTTGTAGCCGAAGATCGGCTTGCGGCTGAAGACCGGGATGACTTCGGAGATGATGCCGAAGAACGGCAACGCGACGATATAGACCTCGGGATGGCCGAAGAACCAGAACAGGTGTTGCCACAGCATCGCGCCGCCGGTGCTGGCGTCATAGACATGAGCGCCGAGTTGCCGGTCGGCCTCGGACGCCAGCAGAGCCGCGGCCAGGATCGGGAAGACCATCAGAACCAGCAGCGACGTCACCAAGATGTTCCAGGTGAAGATCGACATGCGGAACATCGTCATGCCGGGCGCGCGCAGCGTCAGGATCGTGGTGATCATGTTGACGGCGCCCAGGATCGTGCCCAGACCGGAGATCACCAAACCCATGATCCACATGTCGCCACCGACGCCCGGCGAGTTGATCTGGTTGGCCAGCGGCTGATAGGCGAACCAGCCGAAGTCGGCGGCACCGCCCGGGGTGATGAAACCGGCGACGGCGAGCGTTCCACCGAAGGCGTAGAGCCAGTAGGCCAGGGCGTTCAACCGCGGGAACGAAACGTCCGGAGCGCCGATCTGCAGCGGCACGATGTAGTTCGCGAAAGCGAACACGATCGGCGTGGCAAAGAACAGCAGCATGATCGTGCCGTGCATGGTGAACAGCTGGTTGTACTGCTCCAGCGACAGGAACTGGAGGCCCGGCCGGGCCAGCTCGGCCCGCATCAGCAGCGCCATCAGGCCGCCCACCAGGAAGAAGATGAACGACGTCACGAGATACATGAGGCCGATCTGCTTCGCGTCGGTGGTGCGCAGGAGGCGCGCGAAAGCCGAGCCCTTGACCGGCTGATGAACCGGCCACGGCCGAGTCTCAATCGGCTTCGGTTCCAGTGTCGTCACTTGGTGCCCTCCTGTTGAGGATCTCCTTGAGGATCTCCGCCGCTAGCGAGATCGCCGGAGATGATCTGCAGCCGTACCTCGGACGCGAGAATAGTCCTCGCGCCCAGCACCGGTGTGAAGGGGTGGCAGGAACGCGCCGATCGGTGACGGACGTGAATTTCCGGCCGCATATACACGGTGATCAAGGGGTACGTTGATCTTATGGTCGATGTGGTAGTGGTAGGCCTGGGCGTGGGTGGCGAGGAGGTCGCCGGCAAGCTCGCCGAGGCCGGCCTCGAGGTGGTCGGGATCGAGCGCAGCCTGGTCGGCGGCGAGTGTCCGTACTGGGCGTGCGTGCCGAGCAAGATGATGATCCGGGCGGCCAACCTGCTGACCGAGGGGCGCCGGATCGCCGGGCTGGCCGGAGCCGCGACCGTGGAGCCGGACTGGGCGCCGGTCGCCGCGCGGATCCGGGCCGAGGCCACCGACAACTGGAACGACCAGGTCGCGGTCGACCGGTTCACCGGCAAGGGCGGCCGCTTCATCCGCGGCTCCGGCACCCTGGTCGGCCCGAAGCGGGTGGCGGTCGGCGACGAGACCATCGACGTGAGCCGGGGCGTGGTGCTGGCGGTCGGCACGACCGCGACCATCCCGCCGATCGACGGGCTGGCCGGCACGCCGTTCTGGACCAACCACCAGGCGATCGAGGCCTCCACCCTGCCATCCTCGCTGCTCGTGCTGGGTGCCGGTGCGGTTGGCGTGGAACTCGCGCAGGTTTTTGCACGATTCGGCGTACGCGTCACGATGATCGAGGCCAAGGACCGGGTGCTGGCCGGCGAGGAACCCGAGTCATCCGAGGTTCTGGCCACCGCTCTGGAGCGCGACGGCGTGACCATCCGGACTGGTGCGACGGTGCGCCGAGTCGATCACCACGGCGCCGAGTTCACCGTCAGGCTCGCCGACGGCACCTCCATCACCGGCGAGAAGCTCCTGGTCGCCGTCGGCCGCACGGTCAATCTGGCCGGGCTCGGCCTGGAACACGCGGGTCTCGACCCGACCGCGGCCGCGATCGAGGTGGACGACCGGATGCGGGCCGCCGATGGGTTGTGGGCGATCGGTGACGCCACCGGCAAGGGTGCCTACACCCACATGGCGATGTATCAGGCCGCAATCACGGTCCGCGACATCCTGGGCCAGGACGGGCCGGCCGCGGACTACGCCGCAGTGCCGCGGGTGACCTTCACCGATCCGGAGATCGGCGCGGTCGGCCTCACCGAGGTTCAGGCCCGCGGTCAGGGCTTGACGGTACGCACGGCCAGCGCGCGCATTCCGGAGAGCGCGCGCGGCTGGATCCACAAGGCCGGCAACGACGGCTTCGTGAAGCTGATCATCGACGCCGACCGGGATCTGATCGTGGGCGCGACGTCGGCCGGTCCGGTCGGCGGCGAGGTGCTCTCGGCGCTGTCGGTCGCCGTGCACGCGCAGGTGCCGGTGGCCACCATGCGCTCGATGATCTACGCGTATCCGACCTTCCACCGGGCCATCGAGGACGCGCTGAAGTCGCTCTGACCCGCCATCACCATCCGGACGTCGACACGCCCGACTTGATCTGAGTCAGCCGCGCCTCGACCTCGGCGTCGGCGGCCTCCCTCTCCAGGCTCTCAAACTGCCCGTCCAGCGACGAGGCGTCGAGTTCCTGGTGCCCGGTCAACCGCGCCTCCTCGCGCCGGATCTTCGCCTCGAAGCGGTTGATCTCACTGGTCGGATCGAGGATGTCGACGGACTTGATGGAGTCGCGGACGCGGCTCTGCGCGGCCGCCGCTTTGGCCCGGTTCACCAGTTCGTCCCGCTTGAAGCGCAGCTCGTCGAGGCGTGCCCGCATGTCGGTGAGGCCGTCCTTGAGCCTGTCCACCACCTCGCACTGCTCGGCGATTTCAGTCGCCAGATTCCGGGCATCGGTCTCGCCGTCGATCTGCCGACGTAGGGCGATCCGCGCCAGGTTGTCGAACCGGTCCGCTTCGATGACGTCCCCGGCGGCTCGCATGTCATCCGCCCTCTGGCTGGCCGCGGTGGCTTTGGTGCCCCACTGCACAGCAGCGGCCTGTTCCTCGCGAGCGTCGTCCTCCATCATCCGGAGGCTGCCGATCGTCTGCGCCACCGCGCCCTCCGCGTCGCTGATCGCCGACGTGTAGTCGCGCACCATCTGGTCCAGCATCTTCTGCGGATCCTCGGCCAGGTCGAGGAGCGCGTTGATGTTGGCTCGTGCAAGCTGACTGATGCGGCCGAAGATGGATTGCTGCGACATGCCCGACTCCCCGATTTTGACGTAACCGACCTGATGACTAGAACCGCACTCGCACCCGCGTTCCGGGCCCGCCGAAGCTGCCCGGGATCATCCCGCCCCAGCCGAAACCGGTGCTGAAGCCGCCGCCGCGCCCGCCCGACGTCATCGAGTCGAGCAGGATCCCGCCCAGCACCGCACCGCCGAAGCCGCCCATGGCACCGCCGGACGCCTGCGGTTGCGACCACTGATTGACATCGTTGTTGGCGAGGCGGCTGGCCTGGGCGGCCATCGACTCGGCCTGCTGGGCGGCGCTCAGCGCGCCGACCGGGTCGGTGCCGGACCGGCCCATCGCCTGGTCCAGCTGGCGCTGGGCTTCGGCGAGCCGGGTCCGGGCCTCGCTGCCGATCGCGCCGCGGCGCGTGGTGATGAAGGTCGCGGCGGCGCTGACCTCGGCCCGGGCCGCCGGGAGCGCGGTCTCCTGCATCTGCCGATCCCGCTCGGCCCGAGTCGCGGCATCGCGGATGTTCGCCAGCGCCGCAGTCAGCCGCACGTTCGCCGCCTCCAGCCGGCGCAGCGCCGCGAACGGGTCCGGCTGCGTGGCCGCCATCTCGGCGCGGGCCGCGGTGGCGACCTGCTCGGCGCCGGCCACGGCAGCGGCCAGATCGACGGTGCCGGCGGAACTGCTGGTCGATCCGCCACCGGCGGCGGCCACGGCGGCCACATCGGAATCGATCTGGCCCAGGGTCGCCTGCACCGATGCGGACGCTGTCTGAAGGCTCGCGGCTAGATTGTCGACACCGTCCAGCAGCATGTCCATCTGTCCCAGGGCTTCTTCGGCAGCGCGTACGCCGAGGGCCGCGACCGGCCGCTTACCGCTGGCCAGCGACGCCTTGGCCTGGGCCAGGCTGCGGTCGGCGAACTTGATTCGCTCCTCAAACTCCGCCGCGCTGTTGGAGATTGGCAGCAGCGCCGACGATGCGTAGGAGTCGACGAGCTTTTGGTAGGTCGCGTCGATCACCGGCAGCCGGCCGGCCGCGGCCTCCCGGCGAGCGCTCAGCGACTCGATCATCGGCTCCACCTTCGACTCCAGGTCGCGCAGCCGGTCGAACGCCTCGACCTGAGTATCCAGGCGCTTGTTGGCGACGCCGCAGCGCTCGATGATCTGCCGGAACCAGTCGCGCTTGGTCGGCTCGTCGCCCGGCACGTCGTCGTCGAGCAACTGCTTGAGCCGGAACGCCTCCATGATGTCGGCCCGGGATGCCTCCAGCGCGGCGCCGAACTCGCCGGTGGCTTCAGTGCCGTACTGCGCTGTGGCGAAGGTGAGTTCCTGTTCCGATGTCTTCAGCGCGTCGTCGGCGGCGACCAGCGCCGTGTTGGCGTCCGACTCCATGGCGGCGGTCGGGATCGCCGCCCACGGATCGGTCGGATCGTGCCGCTCCAGCGGGCCCGGCCGGCCGGCCTTGGCGCCCGAGCCGCGGCGGCTGATCAGCCACCACACCAGACCGATCAGAACCAGGCCGCTGATCAGGCAGAGCAACTCGGCGGTGCCATTGGAGATGGTCGTGGTTGGCTCCGCAAACGGGGCAGCGAGGTAGTCCGATGGCAGCGGCGGCACGTTGCCAGCGTAGCGGCGCGTACGTCGTAAATTGGCTCTAATCCGACATTTGCTCGCCCCATCGGCGGTGCTCAAACCTGCCGTCCGCGCAGCCGCTACGGCGCGATCTCGCTCCAGTTCGGCGTCGCCGGAGTGGCGGTGAAGTCGTAGCGCATCGCACCATCAGCGGCCACGCCGATCAGCGTTGCCGAGCCCGAGCCGTAGTGAGCGTCGCCGATCCGGTGGTCGATGATCAATGCCCGCGGGTCGGTCGGGTCCAGACCGTCGCCGCGCATCAGCTCCAGCCACTCGCCCCAGGCATCCGCTGTCGGCTTGCCCGGCCGTGGATCCGGGTTCAGGGTCGCCTGGAGCAACGGCCGGAAGTGCGGGATCAGCGGATCCTCGTCTCGATCCGGGCCGAGATTGACCACGATGTGGTCGCCGGGGCCGAGGTCCTCGTGAGTGAAGGCGACACCGTCCCAGGACCACACCTCGGCGTGGTCCGAGTCCGCCCGCAGCAGGTGAAATCCGTCGTAGCGCCAGACCTCACCGGGATCGATCGGCTGCGCTCGGGTCAGCGCATCGAGCGGCAGCCGCCCGCGGGTCGGACGGGCCGAGCCGTCTTCGGGTGGCGCCAACCGCACACCGTTGAGCAACGCCGCGACCGCACCATGCGCCCGGTCCACCGCCATCCAGGTGCCGCCGGCCAGCCGGTCCCGTCCACCCTGGATGAACGGCAGATCCGGCCAGTAGGCCGCGGGCGGGTCCCAGGGCCGGGCCAGGAACTCATCCCGGACCGCAGCGACCAGCAGCGGCCACGGCGCCGCTGGCGCGAACCGGAGCATCACCGTGCACACAAGTCCACCGTATCGCTCAGCCGGGGATCGCCTGCCGGCCCAGCGCATTGTCCAGTGCTCGATCGAGAACCACCAGGAGCGCGTCGCGGACCGAGATCCGGCTGCGCGCGTCGAAGGCGAACACCGGCACGTCATCGCCTACCGTCAGCGCCCAGCGGATCTGGTCCAGGCTGTAGTTGATCTGGCCGAAGAAGGCGTTCACCCCGACCGCGAACGGGAGGCCGCATTGCTCGAAGTAGTCCACCGCCCCATGGCAGTCGACCAGCCGGTCACTGTCCACGACCACCAGGGCACCGAGTGCGCCCTGGACCAGGTCGTCCCACATGAAGCCGAACCGGCTCTGGCCCGGCGTCCCGAATAGGTAGAGCTTCAAGGTGTGGTCGAGCGTCACCGAACCGAAGTCCATGGCGACCGTCGTGGTGGTCTTGCCGGACCCGGATCGCGGTTCGTCCAAGCCCACACCTTCGCTGGTCATCACGGCCTCGGTCGTCAGCGGTGCGATGTCCGAGACGGCGCCGACGGCGGTGGTCTTGCCCACCCCGAATCCGCCGGCCACGACAATCTTGACCGGCATCGGCGGCTGGATGGACGGCCGCGGATCGGCTGGGAAGCTACTTGAGTGCGCGTAGTCCACGAATCACTCGCATGATGAGGTCGGGGTCATGGGGGTCGCTGATCGCACCGCTGCGCAGGTCGAGATGACCTGAGGCGGCCAGATCGCCGACCAGAACGCGGGCCACACCGAAGTGCAGCCGCAGCCGTGCGGAGATTTCCGCGACCGACAGGGGCTCGGCACAGAGCGCCACGATGGCGCGGTGTTCGGCGGGCAGCAGGGACACTGCCGGGTCGTTCGGATACCGTGCCGCCACCTGGGTCTCCAAGCCGATATACGGCCCATCGGTGGCGACCCGGCCGGAGGTCAGCACGAACGGACGCGGACCGGCGACCGAGCGCCGATCGGACCGGCCGGTGCTTCCGTGCCGAGCCAGGAACGGTCGCACCCGCGTCCGTTCCGGCTCGTCACGCTCATGCTTCATGGGCCGCGCCTTAGACCTGGACGGCGTTCTTCAGCTCGGAAATCAGGGTCGGGGTCAGCGTGGCTCCGGCCCGGGACGCGAACAACGTCATCTCGTACGCGACGGTGCCCAGGTTGGCGCTGCGATCGGCGATCACACCCAGCACCGAACCGGCGCTGATCGCGGTGATCAGCAGGTAACCATCGGACATGTCGATGATGACGCGGTTCAGCGATCCCAGTGCATACCAGCTCGCCGCGCCGCCGGCCAGGCTGGTCATCCCGGACACCACCGCCGCCAGCCGCTCGGCATTGGCCCGGTCTTTGATCGACGACATCGCGATCAGAAGTCCGTCGGATGAGACGGCGACCGCCTCGGAGACACCCGCCGTGTTGGTCGTAAAGGATTCCAGCAGCCAGTTGAAGGTCTTGGCTTCCTGGCTCAAAAGGTCATTAGTCATGCTTCCTCTGTTCCGCGCGATTCCGGCTCAACTTCACGCAGCGCCCTCGCCACGCCAAACTCAAACTGCTCGACAAGTGCCCGGGCTTCGGTCGGGTCCAGCTCGGGACGAGCCTGCCGGGGCACCGGCATGGTATGCGTTCCAGGGCTGCTCGCGCCGGGCACGCGACGCGCCAGCGGCATGCCGTTGCTCTGGAAACGATGCGCGAACGGCTGGTCGTCGTCGACTGCGAGCGGCGCAAACCCGGACAGCTCGTAGGTCTCGATCCACGGCCGGCCGTCCGGCTCGCCGGACTCCCGTGGTAGTCCGTCCGACGTCGCCTCGGCGCCGGACAGTCCGTCGTCAAATCCTGAGTCCAGCCGGGCCGCGCCGAAGTCGGCGCGGGCGGGTGCCGGTGACACCGGAGCCGCCGGATGGCCGTCGAAGTCCGATCCGTGCTGCTCGTGATAGCCGTTCGGCGCCGTGGTCAGGTCCGAATACCGATCCTGGGATGCCCACTGGAAGTCGGCCGTCCGCTGGTCGGGCTCCGGGTGCCCGAGGTCCGGGAACACCTCGGTGGCCTCGGTCAGCGCCGAGTCTGCGGCATCGTCCGGCAATTGTGGCGTCCAGACGTCGGCCGGGTCCGGCGTGGTCCAGGCGTCGGCCGGTTCGGCCGTGGTTTCGGCTGCGGCGAGTGTTTCGGAAGCGCGGGCATCCGCCGCGGCGAGGGCGTCCAGGATCGAGCGGGCCTCCGTGGCCAGCGCCTCGGCCGGGTCCACGACGAGGGCGTCGATAATCGGCTCGACGCCGCGTTCCCAGCGGGACTGGCCGCCCGGCACCGCGGGTGCCGTCGGACGCTCTACCAGCGCCGATGCGGACGTGGATGCCGGTGCCGGTGCCGCCGGTGCCGGTGGCAGGGCCGGCTGCGGCAGCTCGAAAGCGTTCCACGGCCGGGCGTGGTCCAACATCCGGATGGCCCGGTCCAGCGCCGAGATATGGAACGGTGTCTCCGTGGTGTCCTCGTCCAGGCGATGGCCGCCGACGGTGGCGACCGCCCGGATCGGGCCGGGTGCCGTCGTCGAAACGACCTCGGTCGGGCTCTCCATCAGGTGCTGACCGAGGTCGATCCGCACCGTGACACCGCCGCCCGGAGTTGCGGCGAGCACCACTTCGATGCGGTGCCGGCGGGCCAGCCGGCCCACCACGAACAGGCCCAGCACCTCGGAGGGTGCCAGGTCCAGCCGTTCCCGTTGAGCCAGCCGGCGATTCTCTTCGGCGAGCCGCTCGATGGACAGGCCGATGCCGTGGTCCACGATCACCAGCCGGCGATCCTGGTCGGTGGCGGCGACCGCGACCCGGGTGTGCGGCGGCGAGAAGGTGGTGGCGTTCTCCATCAGCTCGGCCAGCATCAGCACCAGGTCGTTGATGATGGCCGGGGACACCACGATCGTGTCCGGGACCGACACGTCGACCCGGGTATAGGCCTCGATCTCGGCGAGCGCCAGCCGGGTCACGTCGCCGAGGGGCAACGGCGCGAAGTGACCGCCGGACTCGGCGGCGCCGGAGAGCACCACCAGGCTGCCGGCGTTGCGTCGCATGCGGCTGGCGATGTGGTCCAGCCGGTAGAGCTCGGTGAGCCGGTCGGCGTCGGTCTCCTCGGCCTCGAGCCCGTCGATCACCGAGATCTGGCGGCCGACCAGGTTCTGCGTACGCCGGCCGATGTGGCCGAGCATCTCCGCCACGTTGCGGCGGCTCTGCACCTGCCGCTCGACCAGCCGGGCCGCGGTGCCCTGCACCCGCTCGAAGGCCCGGGCCAGGTCGCCGATCTCGTCCTGCGTATTGACGTGCACGGCTTGCAGGCGGATCGGCTCGGCGGACTCGGCCTCGTCGTCGGCGACCCGCTCGAGTTCCGCTTCGGCCAGCCGGGCCACCCGGTCGGCGGTGACGGTCAGCTGGGTCAGCGGATCCGCCACCGAACGCGCGACCAGCAACGACAGCAGCGCGATCCCCAGCACGATCAAAAGTGCCAGGCCGGCGGTGCCGTACGCGGCCACCAGGTCGGCCTTCTGCCGGCTGGTGACCGCCGCGGTCACGTCGGCGGCGATCTTCGTTTCCACGAACCGGCCAAGCACCGCGAAACTGGTCAGCTCGGGGTAGACGACCGAGGGCGAGAGCCGAGCGATGGTGCTGTTCGGCGACGAGGCGAACGAGGTGGCGAAGCTGGGCCCGATCCGGTCGTTGAACGCCTTGCCGACCAGGCTGTAGAGCGCCACCTCGTCGTTGGTGGCGTAGACCTGGAACTGGCTGACGATGCCGTCCACCGCGGCGCGACTGCCCGCGTACGCGATGATCGTCGCCGAGGACTTGGTGCCGGCCGCGGCCACCAGTTGAGCCGCTGATCGGTTGCTCAGCTCGTCGATGCGCAGCAGCGCGTCCAGCGCAATGACCTCGCGACCGGCCTGCGTGCTGGCGTCGACGCCGTCGGCCAAGCGCAGCGACGAGAGGATCGCGCTGACAACGTCGCTGTAGCGGCTGACCACCGTCTCGGCCGAGATGTTGCGGGCGGCCACCTGGTCACGCACATCGTTCAGAGCAGCGACCGCGTTCAGCGCAGTCACCGTGTCCTCGCTCAGCTTGTTTTCGAGCTCTTCCTTGGCGTCGACGATCTCGTCGGAGACGGTCGCGGAAGCCAGGACGACGTCGCTCAATGAGGACACACCGAGCAGGTAGCCGACCGAGATCAGGCGCTCCTGCTGCAGGTCGGCCACCACGCCGCCGACCCGGGCGGCGATGTCGACCGAGTCGGCGGTGGCACCGGCGGCGCTGGCCCGCTGGAACCGGTCCACCGACACCACGGCGGCCAGCACCATGACGAGCAGCAGCGGCGTCGCGATCAGGACCGCGAGCTTGCCGCGGACCCGGAGCCTAGCGAGGAACACCGGAAAGCTCCCGGAGTTCCCGTGCCCGCGAGCCTTCGCGGCGCGGCAGCGTGTCACCGCCCAGGAAGGTGCCCGCACCCGGGCCGCCGGTCCGATCCGGCGAGTTCGGCGGGCCCGCCGTCCGGGCGGTCAACCGGTCGCGGTTGGCGCGGCGGCGCCGGTTCAGCCCGGCCAGCAACGGCAGGAACGCCAGCAGGACGGCGACCACCAGAGCCGCGATCGCGTTGCGTTCACCGCTGCGCGCGGCGCCGGCGCGATCTGCGAGCAGGCCGTCGACGGCGTCGAGCATCGCGGACGAGAGTTCGGTGGCGGCGATCTCCACCCGCGCCTTGTCGCTGAGCGCCATGCTGAAGTCGATCGCTGACGGCGGCTGTTGGTTCGGCAGCGCCGCCGGCGGCACCATCGAGTCGATCGCCAGCCGGAACTTGTCCAGCCGCGCCGGCAACTGGCCGCTCAGCGTCTCGCTCGGCTTGGCGTCGACGGCCTGCTGCACATCGGCACCGAGGATCGACGCGGCGTTGAGGATCACCGCTCGGGCCGCGGCGATCTGGCCGATCGTGTTCTGCCGCGCCGCCGCTGACTGGCCGATCTCGATCGCCACCAGGTCACCATATTGACCTGCCGTGACGATGCTGATCAGCATCTGCCGCGCAGCCGCGTCCTCGAGGAAGTAGACATCCGGCTCGACGTCGCGGATCAGGCCGGACTCGGCCCGGGCCTCTTCGGCCAGGCCCAGCGCCAGGGCGGTGACCGCGGCGAAGGTGTTGAACGCGTCCTGCGGAGTCGTGAAGTTGTGCGTATGCAGCTGCTGGATCTTGGTGTCGAGGTCGACGAACCGGGCGTGGGTGCCCTCCGAAACCCCGGGCGACTTGTCTGCCGAGGCGACCGCGCTCCAGGCGCGGTCCACCGGGGTCAGGTCGGCCTTGTCACCGTTGACCGCAATGGATTCCGCGTAGGACAGCGCCGACACCAGCGGAACCAGCGTGCGCAGATAGTCCACGCCGTCGCGTTCATCGGCGATGGCCGCGGTCTGACCGGACTTGTCCTGCCAGACCTGTCCAAACAGGACGGTAATCGGGACCAGGAGTGCCACGGCGAGGAGGCCGCGCAGGATCAAGTCGCGGACGCTCGGAGCCGGCTTGACCTGGGGTGGTGCCACTTGCGTCATGTCTAACCTCTGGCGGTGGATCGGGGGGTGTTCCGCCTGCGTCATCGGACGGTGCTGGTCATCGACCTTACGGCTCGAAGGTCATGACGCTATACGGCTGATCGGTCAATGTACCCGATAAGACCCGCCAAATTGGCACGGGCTGCGACCGGTCCTCAACAGCTAGTTACCGACACGCGCATCGATGAACCCGGGTTCACCGGGCGCCGCGCGGACTTCCGAAATGTCCACGACCGCATCGACAAGCCGCAGGTCACGGCGGCGATGCGTAATCACGATCAGCACCGAATCGCGGGTCGCGTCGAAGAGATCAGTGAGCACTCGGGCGGCCTCCGCCTCGTCCAGATGTTCGGTCGGCTCGTCCAAGACAACAATCGGACAGTCCGCGAGCAACACGCGTGCGAGTGACAGGCGCTGTCGCTGGCCGCCGGAGAGCCGCGCGCCGTGCTCACCGATCCAGGTGTTCAGGCCGTCCGGCAGGGTGGCGACCCAATCGCCGAGCCGGGCCCGGCGGAGCGCGTCCAGCACGTCCTCGTCGGTCGCGCCGGGACGGGCCAGCCGCACGTTCTCGGCGATGGTGCTGTCGAAGAGGTAGGCGTCCTGCGCGCACAGCCCGATCAGCCGCCGGACGTCATCGCCGGGGACGTCCCGGATGTCGGTGCCGTTGATCCGGATGGTGCCGGCCGCCGGCTCGACGAACCGCATGAGGGCGGCGGCCAGGGTGGACTTGCCGGAGCCGCTGGGGCCGATCACCGCGATCCGCTGCCCGGCCGCCGCGGTCAGGTTCAGGCCGGTGAACACCGGCCGATCGGGCCGGCTCGGCCAGGCCACGGCGAGATCTTCGATCACCAGGCGGTACGGCGGTCCGGGCAGCAGGACCGGCCGCTGCGGTTCGGACACGGCCGGCTTCCGCGTGGTGATGTCGTCGAGCCGGTGCTGCGCGGCCCGGAATTGCGGCACCAGCGTGGCGGCCGGGATCAGCGGCGCCAGGACCTCGTAGAGAGCCAGCGGCGCCAGCGTCACCACCGCAAGCAGCGGCAGGGTCAGCCGACCGTGATGAACGGCGGGCACGCCCCACCACAGCGCCGACAGCGGCACCAGACCAGCCGCCGCCAAACCCACCGCGATCGCCAGCCCCTGTGCCCACGCCGACCGGCGCCCGGCCCGGCTGACCTCCCGGTCGGCAGCGTCCAGACGGCCGAGCGCGGCGTCGTCGGCGTCGTAGGCGATCAGGTCACCAGCGCCGTGCAGGGTCTGGGTGACCGCGGCGGCGTAGGCCCCGCGCAGCGGTGCGATCTGCCGGCGCTGCCGGTCGGCACCCCGTCGCGCCACCCCGGCCGCGATCGCCGGAGCCACCAGCGCCACCATCGCGAAACTGATCACCAGGGCCGCCGCCACCGGCGGGAAGACCAGCGCTGCGCCGATCGTGGCCAGCACGCCGATCGCGGCCGCGACCACGGCCGGCAGGCGCACCCGCAGGGTCCGGTCGGCGGTCGAGTCGACGTCGGCGACGAGCCTCGTGGTCAGGTCTCCGGTCCGCAGTTCCGGCGCGCCGGCCGGCACCAGTTCGGCGAGGTGCCGCACGACGGTGGCGCGTACGGAGGCTAGCTGGCGCAGCACCGCGTCGTGTCCGGCCAGCCGCTCGCCATAGCGCAGCACGCCCCGGCCGATGCCGAAGGTCCGCACCGCGACGACGGCGACGGCCAGTGTCGACACGGCCGGATGATGTGCCGCGGTGGCGATCAGCCAGGCGGCGACCGCGGTCAGTCCGATCGCGCACGCGGACGCGGCGATCCCGGCGCCGACTGCCAGCCCGATCCGCTTCACGGTGTCATCACCACGCCCAGGTCGACGACCCGATCGGCGCCGGCCAGAGTGGCCGGCCGATGGGCCACGGCGATCACGGTCCGGCCGGCGGCTCGCACCGACTGCAGGATCGCCGCCTCGGTCGCCTCGTCGAGTCCAGCGGTCGGCTCGTCGAGGAGCAGGATCTCGGCGTCGCGCAGCAGTGCCCGGGCGATCCCGACGCGGCGGCGCTGCCCGGCCGAGAGTCCGATGCCACCGTCGCCCACCGCGGTCGCCGGATCGACGTCCACGGCGGCCATCGCGGCCGCTGCCCGGATCTCGGCCGCCGAGGCGTCCGCGCGGCCCAGAGCAATGTTTGCGGCCACCGTGCCGTCGAACAGGTAGGGCTCCTGGGGCACCCAGGCGAACTGGCTGCGCCACCAGCGCGGGTCCACCTCGGCCTGGGGCACGTCACCTCGGCGCACCACGCCCGCCGCTGGAGCCACAAACCCGAGCAGGACAGCCAGCAACGTGCTCTTGCCGGCGCCGCTGGGGCCGGCCACCGCGACGAATTCGCCCGGCGCCACCGACAGCGACAGCCGGTCGGGTGCCGGGTCCGGCCGGTCCGGATGGCGTACCACCAAATCCGCCACCACCAGGTCGCCCCGCAGCGGCGGGCGACCCGCCGCGGCCGCCGGGATCGGCTCTGACAGCACCCGATCCACCTCGTCCATCGCCGCCAGGCCGTCGGCGCTGGAGTGGAAGCTCGCGCCGAGCGCGCGCAGCGGCGCGTAGGCCTCCGGCGTCAGGATCAGCACAAACAGGGCGGTCCGAAAACTCACCTCGCCACCGGCCAGGCGCAGGCCGATGCCGACCGCGACCAGTGCCACCGCGATCATCGACAGCAGTTCGAGCACCAGCGACGACAGGAATGCCAGCCGCAGCGTGCCCATGGTGGCCCGGCGATAGTCGTCACTGACCTGGCGCACCCGGTCCGGTTGCGCGCCGGCCCGGCCGAACGCTTTGAGCGTGGCCAGCCCGGAGACTACGTCCTGGAAGTGGTGCGAGAGCGTGGCCAGCGATCGCCACCGGCGCCGGGACGCCGACTGGGTCTTGATTCCGATCAGCGCCATGAACACCGGGATCAGCGGCAGCGTGACCAGGATCGTGACGGCCGAGACGGTGTCGGCATCGAAGACAGCGACCAGCACGGTCACCGGAACGATCAGCGAGAGCATCAGCTGCGGCAGGTAGCGCGCCAGGTAGGCATCGAGCCCGTCCAGTCCGGTGGTCAGCAGGGCGGTCCGGACCCCGCTACGTGCACCGGTCAGGTGCCGCGGGCCGAGCGCCAGCGTGTGCGCCATCAGGCGGTGCCGAAGGCCGGTCTTGACCGCGGCGGCGGATCGGTCGGCGAGCCACTCGGTGGCCCACAGCAGGGCGGCCCGCGCCACGATCACCGCCGCCAGCGCCGGCACCACCGAGGTGGTCAGCTCCGCGATGCCCCGGGCCAGCAGCCACGCCTGGCTGATCACCAGCACCGCGGTCGCCGCGCCGACTCCGACCAGGGCCGCGACATACCACCGCGCGGCTCCGGCATAGCGCATCAGGCGCGGGTCGAGCGGTTTCACGACAGGTTCACGATCGGCGAGTTCATCCGGTTCACAGGACGGCGCATGGTCTCAGCTTGACGATGGGATGTCGCTCACACCGATGCGACGTCGGAACACCCAGTATGTCCAGCCCTGATAAAGCAGCACGAGCGGGGTGAAGACAACGGCCACCCAGGACATGATCTTCAACGTGTAATGGGACGACGAGGCGTTGTCCACGGTCAGGCTGTTGGCGGCCGAGATCGTCGACGGCATCACGTCCGGATAGAGGGCAGTGAAGAGGGTGACCACGGCGAGCGCGATGGTCAGCGCGGTGCCGGTGAAGGCCCAGCCCTCGCGCTTCATGCGATTCGCCAGCAGGGCGCCGAGCAGGGCCAGCGCGGCGAGCACGGACAAGGTCGCGGACGCGGCGGTGACCCGGATTCCGGCGGTCCAGCCGAGGAACGCCACCGCCACCACGACCGCCGCGATGCCCAGCTGGGATGCCAGCCGATTGGCCCGGTCGCGCACCTCGCCTCTGGTCTTCAGGGCCAGGAAGATGGCACCGTGCAGCATGAACAGCACCAGCGTGGTCAGGCCGCCGAGAAGCGCGTACGGATTCAGCAGGTCCCAGAAGTTGCCGACGAAGTCCTTGTGCGAGTCGATCGGGACACCGCGCAGGATGTTGGCGAAGGCGACGCCCCAGAGGATGGCCGGCAGCAATGAGCCGACCACGATCGCCAGGTCCCACCGGGCCTTCCAGGTGGCGTCATTGCGTTGGCCGCGGTATTCGAACGCCACACCGCGGATGATCAGGGCCACCAGAATCAGCAGCAGCGCCAGGTAGAAACCGCTGAACAGGGTGGCGTACCACTCCGGGAACGCGGCGAAGGTGGCACCACCGGCGACGATCACCCAGACCTCGTTGCCGTCCCAGACCGGCCCGATGGTGTTGATCAAGACGCGGCGCTCGGTCTCGTCCCGGCCCAGCACCGGCAGCAGGATGCCGACGCCGAAATCGAAACCCTCGAGAATGAAATAGCCGGTCCAGAAGATCGCGATGATGATGAACCACAGCGTGGGCAGGTGCACCGCGCCCTCCCCTAGTAGGCGAACGCGAGCGGGCGGTCCTCGCCCGGCTCGCCCGGCTCGGCCGGCCTCGGCGTGACGTCCGGTAGTCCGGCTTTGACGGCCTTGAGCAGAAGCTTCACCTCGACCACCGCCAGGACGCCGTAGAGCAGCGTGAACACGGTCAGCGAGGTGACCACCTCGCCGGTGGAGACCTTGGGCGAGACGCCGTTGCGGGTGAACATCTGGGAGAACACCACCCACGGCTGACGGCCCATCTCGGTGAAGATCCAGCCGAAGCTGTTGGCCAGCAACGGAAGGAGCGGCAGCACGATCGCGGTTCGGGCGAGCCATCGATTGGTCGGCGTACGCCCGCGGCGCATCGCCCACAGCGCCCACAACGCGACCAGGCCGCCCAAGATGCCGAAGCCGATCATCAGACGGAATCCCCAGTAGGTCACCGGGATGTCGGGCGTGTAGTCGCCCGGTCCGTAGGTGGCCTCATATTCCGCCTGAATATCGTTGATGCCCTGCACCTTGCCGTGGAACGAACCGGTGGCCAGGAACGACAGCAGATCCGGGAGGTCGATCGCGAAAACCTCGCGCCGGCCATTCAGCGACCCGATGGTCAGGATCGAGAACGGTGCCGGTTGCGAGGTCTCGTAGAGCGCCTCCGCCGCCGCCATCTTCATCGGCTGGGTGTCGGTCATGATCTTGCCTTGGATGTCGCCGGTGAAGAAGACGCCGGCCAGCGCGCCGATCACCACCCACGCGCCGAGCTTCGACGACCGCCGGAACACGGGTGCGTCGGCATCCGCGGCGCCCTTGCGGATCAGGTGCCAGAGCGAGACCGCGAGCAGAAGCGCCGCGCCAGTGAAGATGCTGGCGGTAATCGTGTGGAAGAAGGTGATGACGGCGACCTTGTTGGTCAGCACGGCACCGAAGTCGGTCATCCGTGCCTTGCCAGTGACCTGGTCGATAGTGAAGCCGACCGGCCACTGCATCCAGGAGTTCGCCACCAGGATGGCGTAGGCCGACAGCACCGTGCCGATAGCGGCGATCCAGATGCACGCCAGGTGGATTTTCTTGGGCAGGCGATCCCATCCGAAGATCCACAGTCCCAGGAACGTGGACTCCAGGAAGAACGCCAGCAGGCCCTCGATCGCCAGCGGGGCGCCGAAGATGTCGCCGACGAACCGCGAGTAGTCACTCCAGTTCATGCCGAACTGGAATTCCTGCACGATGCCGGTGACCACACCCATCGCGAAGTTGATCAGGAAGAGCTTGCCGAAGAACTTGGTGAGCCGCAGCCAGCTCTCGTCGTTGGTGCGGTTCCAGATCGTCTGCAAAACCGCGACCAGCAGCGACAGTCCGATGGTGAGCGGAACGAACAGGAAGTGGTAGACGGTGACGATGCCGAACTGCCATCGAGCAACGTCCAAGGCACCCATGCCCGCACCCCCGCTTTCCAAGCCGCGACCAATCGCGAGACCGCGAATCGCGAGCGCGGGAGGGGTCCACGCCGTCAGGCCAAAAATTACCAGACGATCACATAGGTGATGTCCGGTCCGGGCAATGACCTTAGTTACACCAATCGCGCCGCCGTCCAGCGCCGGCAATCCATGCGTGCCCGCTTGACAGCGTTCGGTGACACCAAGAGCATTCGGTGACATCAAGAGCATGGCCACGCAAGCGGCATCCGGGCGGCACGATGGGAGCCTGCGCATGATTGACGAGCCCGCGCGACTCGAGACCTATCAGGACGAGATCTATGTAGCGGGCTTGCAGGGCGAGGTGCCGGGCCTGCCAACGGACTTGAACGATCTGGAGGCGATCGCCCGGGACCGGCTGTCACCGCACGCGTTCGCGTACATCTGCGGCGGCGCCGGCGCGGGTGACACGGTTCGGGAGAACCGCGACGCGTTCCGGCGCTGGCGGATCGTGCCGCGGATGCTCACCGATGTCAGCGCGCCGAGCTATGCCACCACCGTGCTGGGGACGCCGATGCCGGCGCCGATCATGCTGGCACCGGTCGGAGTGCTCGGCTTGGCCCACCCCGACGGCGAAATCGCGGTGGCCCGGGTCGCCGCCGAGTTGGGCGTGCCGATGGTGCTCTCCACCGCCGCCACGTCCACGATCGAGGACGTCGGTGCCGCCAACAACCGGGGCCGGCGGTGGTACCAGCTTTACTGGCCCAAGGATCCGGGGGTCGCCGAAAGCTTCCTGGACCGAGCCCGGGTCAGTGGTTTCTCGACTCTCGTCGTCACGCTCGACACCCGGATGCTGGCCTGGCGGCCGCGCGATCTGGACGGTGGCTACCTGCCGTTCCTGCGCGGCGTCGGAGTCCAGGTCTACCTGTCCGATCCGGTGTTCCGGCGGGGCCTGGCGCAGGCCGTCGAGGCAGATCCGACCGGCGCCATCACCCGCTACACCCAGATCTTCGGCAATCCCGCGCTGACCTGGGACGACCTCGAATTCGTCCGGGACAACTGGAGCGGACCGATCGTCCTGAAGGGCATCCTGTCGGCCGACGACGCCCGTCGTGCCGTGGATGCCGGCATGAACGGCGTGATCGTCTCCAACCACGGTGGACGCCAGGTGGACGGAGCGATCGGTGCTCTGGATGCCCTGCCAAGCGTGGCGGACGCGATCGGCGACCAGGCGGCGGTGCTTTTCGACAGCGGCATCCGCAACGGCTCGGACGTGCTCAAGGCTCTAGCGCTCGGCGCCAAGGCAGTGCTCATCGGCCGGCCCTACGCCTATGGCCTCGGTCTCGCCGGCGCCGACGGCGTGCGGCACGTGCTGCGGACGCTGCGCGCCGACTTTGAGCTGACGATGCGTCTGTCCGGCCACCCCCGCCTGGACGGTCTGGGGCGGGACGCACTCATCCGGGTATGACGCCGACTCGCGGCGACGGTGTCAGCCGCTGACGAACTCCAGCGCCTCCTTCGCCAACGTCGACCAGTTGACGTCGGCGTCGGCGTCGAGAACGAACCATTCCCTCATCGGCTTGCCCTTGTTGGCGTCGAAGCGCTCGCCGCTGCCGTCGGCAACCAGCTCGTCGACGCGCTTCCGGGGCAGCTTGACCACCAGGCGATCGCGCACCAGCATGGCGAAGATCTTCTTCTGGTGACGGAGCGCGCCGGCTCCGAACCCGCCCCCGGACGTCGGCGGCGTGACCCCTTCGATGCTGAGGCACTCATCCACCAGACGATCAAAACGCTCTTCGGGAGTCATGCCGTTCACCGTATCCAGTGGGTCTGACAAATGTCTGCAGGCAGCGGCCGTTCGGCCGGCCGCCATCGAGGGCGGCAGAACACCGAGTGATCACTCCTTCTCACGGCCATCCAGCACGGCAACCCAGAACCCGGGCCGGCGCTGCCGGGCGGGCACAGGCAACGACGATGTCAGCGATTGCGGCCATACCGAGCCGTCTGCGACCGGGTGTCGGTGCGCGCGGCTCGGCGGCGCATGATGTGACGGTGACTGAGCCGATCAGCCTGGCGACCGCGCTGGCCAGCTTCACCGAGTTGTGGAGCCCGCGGATTGTGACCCACATGAACGACTACGACGTACGCATCGCGAAGGTGCACGGCGAGCACGTGTGGCACGCCCACGACACCACCGACGAGTTCTTCCTCGTCCTCGATGGCGAGTTGCGGATCGCGCTGCGCGAGCCGGACGGCGACCGTGAGGTGGTGCTGCCCACCGGATCCGTGTTCGTGGTGCCGAAGGGCACCGAGCACAAGCCGACCTCGACCGCCGGCGCCTCGATCCTGATGTTCGAGCCGACCGGAACGTCGACCGTGGGAGACCGGCACGACGAGGTGCCCGACCACGTCGACGCCACCACCGGACACCGGCTCGGCTGACCCGCCGGTCCGCCACCCGGGTCGGCAACTTGCCGGAACCGGCCAACCGCGTTCCCGAGTGCCGCCATGATGGGCTGGTGATCTCATCGTCCTACGACGCGATCCCGTGGCATGGCTTCGCAATCGCGGCGGTGGGTGCCGCCGCGGCCCTGGCCGGCCTGCTGGTGGTGGCCGCCTCGATCAACATCCGGGAGATCATCCAGTTGCCCGCGGTGGTGTCCCGCCTCGCGGTCACGTTGGCTCTGTTCGCCGGAATCCTCTTCGTCGGCCTGGCCCTGCTGGTCCCGGGGCAGAGCCGGACGATCCTCGGCATCGAGATCGCGGTGATCGGTGCCGCGCTCGCGGTGACCGCGTGGGCCGAGAGCGGTGTGAACGAGACCGAACCCGAGTTTCGCACCCAGGCCATCGTCAAGGCACTGATCACCGTGGCCGCGGCGGTGCTCATCGCGATTGCCGGGATCGCCCTGGCCGGCCAGTTCGGCGGCGGCCTCTATTGGCTGGTGCCGGGGATCCTGCTGGCCTTCGCGATGGGGCTGCTCAACTCGTGGGTCGCGCTGATCGAAATCCTGCGCTGACTTGCATCCTGCGCCGACTGGGACCCGCACCGCGGGTCCGGCGCGGGCGGCGCGACGGACAGCGATCAGGCTGCCACCGGCATCATCCGATTGCGGGCCTCGGCCATCAGATCCGCGAGCATTGTCGACGTCTGCGGACGACTGTTCAGCACGTCAGTGAGCACTGCCCGCCAGATGCCGACCTCGGCCGGAAACTGCTCCGGCCGGTTGTTCAGCCGGGCGAATGAGTCGACCACATGGTCGCGGAGCTCCGGCGCGATCCGCTCGCCCAGCTCGTAAGCGAGCCACGGCCAGTAATCGGACTCGATGGCGGTGACGACAGTCCGGGCGCTATCCCACGCGAGCCGTTCATGGTGAACGTGGCTCATAGCGAAACCTCCGACTCAACGTTCTTGCTCGTATCGTGGTCCTCCGATGGACCGCGGGCAAGACCCGACTTTCGGCAAAACCGGCAAACACGGCCGCCCTCCGGCGAAAGAATCGATCTATGTATTCGCGGATGGTGCGCCTCGGCCTGTCCCGCGACGCGCGCGCGACCACCTACCTGGTCGGCTTCGTGATCACCGCGGTGGCCACGGTGCTGCTGACCCGCGGCATCCTGGCCGCGGCCGGCTATCCCCAGCTCGGTGGCAGTGGGTTGCACGTCGCCCACGTGCTGTGGGGCGGCCTGCTGATGGCGTTGTCGCTGATGCTGGTGCTGTCGTTCGTGGGGCCGGTGGTGCGGCCGTTCGCCGCGTTCGTCGGCGGAGTCGGGTTCGGGCTGTTCATCGACGAGGTCGGCAAGTTCGTCACCAGCACGACTGATTACTTCTTCAAGCCCGCTCTGGCCATCATGTACGCGACTGTCGTGCTTCTGGTGCTCCTCATCCACTGGGTGCACGGGCGCCGGGCCGTCGCGCCGGTGGAATACCTCGCCAATGCCCTGTCCGAAGCCGCGGCCGGTGCCGGTGGCATGCGGCGGACGCGACGCCGGCGGGCGTACGCGTCGGCATATCGCGCCACCGAGATTCCGGGGTCGGACGAGGCGGTCGCGCTGATCCGCAAGCTTCCCGAGGATCGCGGCCAGTTGGGCGACCCGATGACCTGGATCGGCGACCGCTTCCGCCAAGTCGGCAGCAAGATCGTGCACAACAAGATCGCTCGACGCCTGACCATCGGACTTCTGGTGCTGAGCTGTGCCGGCAATCTCCTGACCGCGCTGATCATCATTATTGTCCGTGTGTTCGCACCGGCCGGCCTGACGAGCGTGGACTTCAACAGCGTGCCGACGATCGGGGCAACGATCTCGTCACTCATCTCGGCGATCTGCATCGTGCTCGGGTTGCGGCTGCTGCGCCGGGACCGCCGCGCCGCGTATGCCTGGTTCGAGCGGGCGGTGCTGATCAGCTTGCTGGTTACCGACGTATTCGTGGTCGCCGATGATGAATTTTCGGCGCTGCCGTCCACCGCGGTTGACCTGTTCATGCTGGCCGTGCTCGGGTCCGCGCGGGCTGCGCTGGAACGCGAGGCCGAAGAGATGGCGGAACCGGTCTCGATTCCCGAGACCACCGCGGCCTGAGAACCTCTAACCTGTCGACATGGCGATCGCTGCGGTCACCGGCGAGCTGCTGATCCGGTATCTCGACACCTGGGTCCCGGCGGCCCTGCACGCGCGCCGCGCGACCTTCGTGCAGGCCTGGGCCGGCACCGCCGACTCCGGCGTCGCCGAGGCCGCGCTGCGAGTGTTCGGCGAGTTCGGCGACCACATGCGCGGCCGCCAGGTCACCATCATCTTCGTCGCCGCCGATCTGTTCGGCCTGGATCGCCGGTTGGCCGCGATCCGCGGCGAGGGGCCCGCCGAACTCGCGGTGCACACCATCTCGGGAGATCCGGTGACGCACCTGGACGCGGCCCTGAGCGCGGCTCGCCCGGCCGGGGCGCCGCTGCTGGTCTGCCTCGACGGCGCCGTTCCGGCATCGCTGGCCGGCGTCACCAAGGGCAAGCCCGGTGAGGTGTTGGCGCTGACCGCGCCGGCCGAAGCGCCACGCGCGATCACCGGCGGCGACTTCGCCATGGTCAGCCAGGTCGACCTGGTCGCCGCCGACACCGATCGGCGGCTGGTCTTCGGCACGTCGGCGGCGAGCCACCTGGAGGCCTACAAGAACGCGCTCTGGCAGCTCGACGAATACGCCGGGGTGTCGATCCGCGATCCACACGACCGAGACGCGGCGTTGCTGGACATCTCGCTGACGCCGTCGCTGGTGCCGTTGCGCCGAGAGATCGAGGCATTCCTGCGCGCCGAAGGCCCGCAGACCGTCACCGCGGTCCGCTGGTTCGCCCTCACCGACACCGTCTACCGCGCCGCGGATGCGACCAAGGCCCTGACGGCGATGATCGCCAACGGCACCGTGCAGCGGTCGCCCGAGTCCGGTCGGTTGGCCGGGGACACCGTCGTGAGCGCGGGCTAGGTGGACTATCCGGAAGCGACTGTCGTCGTCGCGGATTCGCTGGTCCCGGGCAGCCCGGCCGGCCTGCTCGGAGCCGAGCAACTGACCTGGATCGACGAGTCCCTGGTGCTCCGACCGGAGATTCCGGCGCTGGTGGCGATGCACCATCCGCCGGTCCCGGTCGGCATCCCGTTCCTGGACGGCATGCGGCTCAACGATGGTCCGGAGCTGGCCGCGGTGCTGCGCCGACATCGCAACGTGGCCCGGGTGCTCGCCGGGCACATCCATCGGCCGGTCTCGGTGCCGTTCGCCGGCACGCTGGTCACCGTCGCGCCGAGCACCTATCGGCAGAGTTCGCTGCGGATGCACGACGCCGGCGCGCCGGGGTATCTCGACGAACCCACCGGATTCCTGCTGCACCTGCTGAACGATGCGCTGTGCGTGACACACACCGTGCCGGTCAGCCACGCGACCGCCCCGACGGCGTTCGCCTGACCAGCGAGGATGGTCTTCGCGCCACCGCAGTAAATCCAGCACCGAGGACATAGCAGTGCAAACCGATCGGCGCCTCCCGCGCCGTCTTCCGAAATCTTGTCGCGCCATGCAACCTGGGACCTCCCGCTCCGCATTCATACGGCGAGGGTTCGAGAGGAGATGCAGGCCGGATGGATGACGACAGCTTCCGGGACTTCATCGGGGTCCGTCTGGATCCGCTGCGACGCACGGCATATCTCATGTCCGGCGACTGGCATGCAGCGGACGACGTGGTCTCGACCGCGGTCACCAAGATCTACCAGGACTGGCGGCGGATCTCCCAGATGGAAAATCTGGACGCCTACGTGCGGCGCACGCTCGTCAACACGTGGCTGATGGAACGACGCCGACCGTGGCGACGCGAACGGTCGGTGCCGGTGCTGCCGCCCGTGGCCGGGCAGCGCGCCGACGACCAGACGGTCAACGATCGGCTGTCTCTCCTCAAACACCTCGCCGCGTTGCCGCCACGGCAGCGTGCCGTGGTCGTGCTGCGCTTCTACTGCGACCTGTCGGTCGAGCAGACCGCCCAGGTCCTTGAGTGCAGCACCGGCACGGTCAAGAGCCAAGCCGCACGCGCCCTGGTCACGTTGCGTGCCGCGATGATCGACGTACCCGATCTTGTTGAGGGATGAGGAGCCATGGGACTGACCGAAGACCTGCACGATCTGGTGGACAACCCGCCGCCGCCGCGATTCGACCTCGACGACCTGATGCGGCCGGGACGGGCCCGCCGCCGGGTGCCTCCGGCGCTGCTCGGGGTCGCCGGCTTCGTCGCGGTGGCATTGGCCCTGGTCGGCGGCTACGCGCTGAAGCCGAATTCGCACCCGGGGCAGCCCACCACGGGTTTCGCCGCCGCCAAGCCGTCAGCCACGCCATCGGCTAAGCCGTCGGTCACAGCCTCGGCGACGCCGACGGCCACTCCCCCCGACTACGACGCCGTCGCGACACGCCTGGACGCGGTGCTGGCGAAGCTGCCGAAATCCCTGCACGCACCCACTGACGGCAGCGTGAAGTTCAAGTGGCAGCCGATGACCGGAGCGACCCCGCCGGTGCAGTACTACGCGTCCTGGACGTACCAGGGGATCACCTACGGCGTCAGCATCTACGACAGCGGCGAGAAGCCGAACCCGGCGGAGAACGGATGCAAGCCGCCGTACGCGGGTGAACTGGACTGCCGGCGCACGGTGGACAAGACCGGGATCACCTATCACCTGAACAACGCCAAGGACAAGCTCGACCCGGTGCACCACACCAAGGCGTCCCTACTCGAGGTCCTGTTCTACGCCTCGGACAGGCGGCAGGTCGACGTGACCGAGAACGCCGGCAGTCACTACGTGCTGCCGCTGACCAACACCAACGCGATGGCGACCGCCGCCCACAATTCGGGTCTCACGCTCAAGCCCTGAGCTAGATCCACCGAAGCCCGGCCGCCCGGAATGCGGCCGGGCTTCGCTGCTGACCGACTAGATCCGATCGTCGCTGTCCAACAGGACATAGCCGCTATTTCGGAAATGGTGATGTTGTCCTGGGATGCCGCGTGACCGGCCCGATTGGATGTGACGTAGACCACGCTGACCCGAGATTTCTTGGCTCAAGTGCAGGTCAAGGGCACCCTGACACGAGTCGTCCCCGGCACACCCCCAAGGAGTCACCGTGGCCGCGCATCGTGAAGACCACCAGCGTGTACGCATAACTAAGACTATCGGCGCCCTCGCCATCACCGGCGTGGCAGGCGTCGGCCTCGCCGTCTTCAGCCTCTGGCCGACCGGCGACAGCGCCCCGGTGCCCGGGACCAACGTCGGTGCCGTGGTGATCGATCCCACCCCCGACGCGACGACGCAGCCGGTGCTGCCCACCTCCCCGACGCCCACCCCGTCGGCGTCCCCGACGGCGGCCAGCACCGACGGCACCCAGTCGTCGATCAGCCGGGCGGCGGCGGTTCACCCGACGACCAAGCCCACCGCGGCGCCGAGCACGTCTAAGCCGGCGACCGCCAAGCCGACGGCAACCCCGTCCGCGAGCACGCCGGCCGCCACCCCGTCGGCACCGAGCCCGTCGGCGACCCCGACCACCCCGGACCCCAGCCCGACCGCGGACCCGACACCGGATCCGAGTGCGACCGATCCCTCCGCGACTCCGGCCAGCTGAGTCGGCACTCGACCAGCCACGGCGCGACCAGGCACGGGTGGCCGCGACGAAATCCGCCGCGGCCACCAGCTTCGAACGAGCCTTACCAGCCCACAGCGACCTCAAGCCACTGCGGGTTGCCGTGCGAGATGAACGACGACTGGCCGGCGACGTCGTCGTAGGGGAATCCGTAGGCCAGTCCGTTGATGGCGTTGTCGTGCCAGAACTTGGCGTAGTAGTTGGCCGGCGCCGCCGGATAGAAATTGCTCGGCGTCTCCCACTGTGACTGCGGCAACTGGGCTACGTGCCGGTTCAGAGCCGCACACATCGACGGATTGCCGGCCATCGAGCCCGCGCAACCGAAGATGTTCTGGGTCGACTCGTTCACCCCGACCGTGGATGCATAGCTGCTCATGTAGCTCGCGTACTGCCCACCGGCCTGGAACACCGGAGCGCTGCCCGGTGCCGGGATCCGGTACGGAGCCTGGATCGTCGCGAGCGACTTGAACTCGGTCGGCATCGCCGCCTGGAACCGGGCGAAGGTCGCCGACCGGCTCTCCTGGAAGGTCGCGTAGTTCTCGCCGACCTGGACGTCGGACCCGTCATGAGCGTGCAACCGCATGGCGATCTTCAGCCCGAACGCGTCCACCCGGGTGGTGTTGCCGTTGAACACCGCGGCGCCCACCGTGAACTCGATGAAGTCGTAGTACTGGCTGGTCGGCGAACCCAGGTAGAAGTACATCCGGCCGGCGGTGTTCACCGGCATGTCGAAATACGGCTGATCGGCGATCGAGTGCGCGACTCCGTTGTAGGACCAGTACACCTGGCTGTCCGGGTACTGCCCGTTGGTGCGGTTGAGGATCTTCACCATCAGCACGTTCTGTGCCGCCGGGATGGTGCTGGTGTCGCCCCAGAACTGGTCCGGCGGCGGGGTGGACCCGGTGGGAGTCCCGGTCGGCGTGCCAGTCGGTGTCCCGGTCTGGATGGTGTAGACGGCGAACTCCCAGAGCGAGTAGCCGTACTGCGTGGCCCGGGCAGTGCCGTTCATGCGCACGTATCGGCCGGTGCCCGAGACGTTCAGCGTCTGGGTGCCGCCGGCGCCGGTGGTCGTCGAATAGATCGATGTCCAGCTGGTGCCGTTGGCCGACGTCTGGATCTGGAAACCGGTGGCGTAGGCGGCCTCCCAGGAAAGCACGATCTGGCAGATGTTCATCGACGCGCCCAGGTCCACCTGGACCCACTGCGGGTCGGAGAAGGCCGACGACCATCGCGTGCCGGCGTTGCCGTCGAACGCGGCCGACGCGGGCGTGCCGGCATTCTCGGTGGACGACGCCGATGATGGGTGATTCAGCGCCGAATTCGACGTGCCACAGCCACCACCACCGCCAAGCACGCCGTAGACCTGGAACTCGAATAGCGAGTAGCCGTAGGCGGTGCCGCGTGCGGTGCCGTACATCCGCACGTAGCGGCCGGTCCCGGTGATGTTCAGCGTCTGCACGCCGCCGGTGCCGGTGGTGGTCGAATAGATGCTGGTCCAGGTCGAGCCGTTATCGGAGACCTGGATCTGGAAGCTCTTGGCGTAGGCCGCCTCCCAGGTCAGCACGACCTGGCTGACGCTGGCGCTGGAGCCCAGGTCGACCTGCAGCCACTGCGGATCGGAGAAGGCGCTGGACCAGCGGGTTCCGGTGTTGCCGTCAACGGCGGCAGAGGCCGGGAAGGTGGCGTTCTCGGTCGACGACGCGGTCGCGGCCTTGCCCTGGGACAGCAGTGTCGCGGCGCCGTGGGCGGGGGCGATGGTGATGGCCGTGTAGGCGACCAGGCCGGTGATCGCGGCCGCGACCAAGGCGAGGAGTTCGCGCCGGCGGCGGCGGGTGAGTTGCTGCATAGCGGCTCCACTCGGACGTGAGTGCACCCGGCCCGATCACGCGACATCTTTGACGCGCGCCGCAGCCAGGTTCGGCGAGTGAGCGCTCTCCGCTATCAGACTCTATCGATGTATGTGAAAGCGTCAAGTTCAGCTGATCATCAACCGGTCGATCTTCCCGGCGTCGTCGAGGGTGAACGCCAGCGGTCCGATGCCGTTGAAGCCCGCACCGGACACCTTCATCGTCACCACATAGGTGCCGTCCTCGACGCGTACGCCCTGAACTTCGAATTGCGATCGAACCCCGATGTTGTCGGTCTGATTCCAGCTGGCCACGCCGTCGCGGCCGTGGAATTCCCGGCCCCAGTCGTTCAGGTATGGATCGGCGGAGAAGGTCTGCAGAAAGGCCTCGGTGTCGCCGGCGTTGGTGGCATCGACGAACGCCTGGACCGAGCCTGGAAGGTCAGCGGTATTGGTCACCGATCCATCGTCTCCTGCCAGGATGGACGCCGTGCAGGGTTTCGCGCGCCGGGAGTTCCAGTTGATGCTGCTGCGCCGGATGGCCGACTTCCACCCGGACCTGGTCGAAGCCGCGTACACCGAACTCGGCGCGGGCAAGCCGGATTATCTGCGGGCACACCACCGGTGGCAGTCGATGCTGCGGTCCCGGCGCGCGCCGTCCGGTCTCGCTCTTTATCAAGCGGCGCTGGGTCCGCCGGACGATGAGACCCCGCGCCGGTTCGGCGACGTGGCACTGCGAGCATGCACGTGGTCGCTGCCAGGGCTGTGGCCCGATCTGCGCTGGGAAGCGCTGGTCGGTGCGGCCGACGTCGTGGTTCATGCCTGGCTGGTACGCGCACCCGACGCCCCGCCGCCGCCGCTGCCCGACCTCGCCGGCGTGGCGCCCTGGTCGTGCGTGGTGGGCGACGTGCTGGCCCGGCACCCGGATGTCGGCCAACTCGACCCGGTGGTGCCATCGCAGTGGCGGCTGGTCAGCGGTCCGCTCCAGCTGACTTTCGTGCACGGGCTCTATCAGACCGTCCGCCATCGCCGATGATGTGTCAGCGCTCCGGGACGCCGGTCGGCTACGGGCGGCCGATCGACAGCGTGCTGCCGACTATCTCGTGACCGCCGCCAGTCGCGCGTGCAGGTCGGGATTGGTCAGGTCGGTGGCGAATGGCAGTGCCAGGCGAGCACTCGCCTCGTCGCCGGCCTCGGCTTGATAGATCAATGCCCAGGCGATGAACTCGGGCAGGTCGGTGCGGACCGAGTCGCGATACAGGCGGGCCGCCAGCGGCAGCACGAGTTCGGGCCGCTGGCGGGCGGCGATCTCCAGGTGAGCGAGGCCGACGAAGCCGGAGACCCAGACGTAGCGGTCTGGCAACCGGTCGCTGCGCCGCCGGGCGTCAACGATCCACTCTTCGGCCACGTCGGCATCGCCGGCCTGCATCGCGGCGAGCGCGAGCGCCCGCCCGGCCATCCCCTCCCAGCACGGGTCGCCGAGTTCGCAGGCCAGCGCGAAGGCGTGTTCGGCCTGGTCGTGAGCCCCGGTCCAGTCGCCGGTGGAGGCCTGGCAGTGCGCTTGGATTGCCTGCGGCCATGGCAGGAACGCGTTCCAGCGCTCCCCGGTGCAGATCTCGATGCTCCGTGCGGTCGCCGCCACCGCATCCTCGACGCGACCGGAGAGCATCAGCGACCGAGCCTGCACGCCGCTGGACCACGCCACCTGCCGTGCTCGCCCGGCTTCGGTCGCTGCCGCGATGGACTTGTCGAAGAGCGGGATCGCACGCTCATGCCGGCCGAGGTCGGCCTGGTTCATGCCGCGCAGCGCGAGAATCCCGGCGATCAGGCCGGGATCGCCCTCGGCGTCGGCGATCACCCCGGCCTCGGCCAGGGCTCGCTCGGCCGACGAATGCCGGCCCGCCTGGATGTCGACGAATGCCAGCTCGCGCAGGATGTCGGCGGTCAGCGTTGGGTTGCCGGCGTCCCGGGCCACGGCGATTGCCTGGTGCAGCACGATCGCACCCTCGCCGTCGTAACCGCGGACCGAGTGCACCAGTGCACTGCCGAGCGTACGCATCACGTCCGCGTACATCCCCCGATCTCCGGCCCGCTCCGCTTCTTCGGCGGCCCGGCGCAGGGTCTCGACGCCGGCGTCCACCGACCCGGCATCCAATGCGGCGGTGCCGGCGCGCAGAAGTGAGGCGGCGACGACCCCGGCGCGTACGCCAGCCCGAGGCGCGGCCAGCGGCGGGCGCGCGGCCGCCCGCAGTGCCGGCGACGGCACCAATCCCTCGCGCGCGAACGTGGCCTCACACAGCGACAGGTGCACGCTGGCACGGGCGGCGTGGCCGGCAGCGACGAGCGTACGCAGGAACAGCTCCTGCGCGCTCTCGTCCAGCGGGTCCAGGGCGGCGGCCCGGCCGGCCGGATCCACCGCCGATTCCGGGTCGCCGGCGGCCAGCGACTCCAGGGCCGCGCCGTGCAGCTCCTCCATCGACCGCGCGGCACAACGGCCACGGGCCAGCAGCAGCCAGACTTCGAAGCTGGGGCAGTTGCGAATGTCGACGCCGTCCAGCAGGGTGCCGCCGACAGCGGCGGCCGGCAGCGTGCCATCCAGCAGATCCCAGACATCGACCTCGAGGTCATCCGGCGCCAGGCGCAGCGGGTCACCCCTGAGCAGGCCCGAATCGTTCAGGGCCCGGCGCAGATCGGAGAGACACCAGCGCAGCGCGCCGAGCGGGTCGTCGGCCTCGCCGAAGAGTTCGGCGGCGAGTTCGGCCCGGGTCAGCGGACGGTCGCCGAGCGCGATCCGGGCCAGCACGGCCCAGGATTTCTGCCCGCGCGGCTGCTCGCCACCCTCGATCCGGGGATGGCCGAGCAGCCGCGCGCGGCCGGTCACGGCTTACGCGACAGCGACTGGCTGCGCCTGGAGTGCGTGCACGTCGGCAGTGGTGAGGCCGTTGCCGGCGATGCCCCAATCGCCACTGCGCACCTCCTCGATCAGCACCCAGGTCACCGGGCGCAGGTTCTCGCCCTCGATCTCCACCATGGTGTCAGTGATGCGGCGGATCATCTCCTGCTTCTGCGCGGGCGTGAAGACATCCTCGATCAGCTTGACGGTCACCATAGGCATGACGTTGCTCCCCTCAATCATCGTCCGGCGGGCGCCGGGCGAATTCGGCGTCATTGCGGACGCGCGAGTGCGACTGAGAGGAGCATCACCGGAGCCCGTGTGATGGCCCGTGTGACGGCGGCGGGGATTCCGGACGACAGCATGTCGGCT
The DNA here is from genome assembly GCA_963836775.1 of uncultured Actinomycetota bacterium. Lineage (GTDB taxonomy): Bacteria > Actinomycetota > Actinomycetes > Mycobacteriales > Micromonosporaceae > DASQPR01. The sequence continues at coordinate 924,096 of CAWIKR010000002.1, forward strand.
CAGTCCAGCCACAGCACGACCGCGTCGCCGACCTTGGCGGCTCCGGCGAAGAACGTCACCAGGTTCTCGTACCAGGTCTCCGGCCAGCGGAGGTCGGCCTGCTCCACCCCTGGGTAGACCCCGGTCCGAGCCATCTCGGCGGCGTCGAAGTGCGGGATCAGGTCGCCATATGGCGTGCCGGATAAGAATGCCGATGCCTCGCCAACCTCGGCCGGGGTGAGGTAGCGCGGCGGGCCGTAGCCCCAGTCGTCGTCCGCGGCAAACACCGTGCCGCCGAGCACCACGTCGACCGGCGCGCCCGCACGGCTCAGCAGGAACCGCAGGATGTCCCAGGTCTTATAGACCTCCGCCACCCGGTCCGGCTCGGGCGGCTCACCGTCGCGATTGTCCGGGTCATCGTCGGTCTCGGTCTCGCCGTAGCCGCGGAGGTAGTCGATTCGCTCCAGCGCCCAGTCCGGATCCGCAAGTGCCCGGGCCAGCTCGTCCGGCGTCAGTCGTGCGTACTCCCCGATCATGCTCACGACAAGCATGATGCCGTGCCGTGGTGACCAGCGCGAACCTGCGCCGACCGCAGCCATGTCTGGAAATATCCGCGTGGTCAGGTCGCGATCGTGATCCGGTCGTGCCAAATCGCACCGCCGAATATTGACCGCCGTCGCGAGTGCGGTTCTGCTGGGATCTTGGTCGCCGCATAGTCCGGGCGGATCGATCTGGACGGTATCGCCAAAAGTGAGCGAATCTCGTATTAGCCCCGACGGCACATATAATCATTGATGGCTTGACGGTTGGGGTGGACCTTGAGGGGGGACCGCGGTGACCCAGCAAGCATTGCCGGTGCGACTGCGCGCTTCGAGCGGAACCAGCACCGCTGCTGATGCGGTTGAGGCGGGTGTGGCGGCTGCGACTGATGCGATCGCCGGGCTGGATGGCGCCGCCCCGGCACTCATCATCGTGTACGCGACAGTCCGTTACGACCTTCCGGAACTCCTGCGCGCGATCCGCACCGTGACCGGCGACGCGCCACTGGTCGGCGAGAGTACGGCCGGCCAGCTGGCCAACGGCACCCTGATGAAGCCCGGAACCGGCGTCTCGGTGCTGGCCATGACGTCCGGCGATTACCGCTTCGGGTTCGGCTGCGTCGAACACCTCTCGGAGACCGGCGGCGTGGCCGCGGGACGGGAACTGGCACGGACCGCGCGGGCCGGCATCGGACCCGACGGCAGACCGTTCGCCACGTTGATGATTTTCACCGACGGACTCGCCAACGAGCAGCAGACGCTCGTCACCGGACTGCACCAGGTCACCGGTGCCGCGATTCCGGTGGTCGGCGGCGCGGCGGCCGACGATCGTCATCTGAGCGAGACTTTCGTCTTCTTCGGGGACCAGGCGCTAAGCGACGCCGCGGTCGCGGTCTGGATCGGATCCGATCATCCGATCCCGGTCAGCGTCGGCCACGGCTGGCACGCGATCGGGTTGCCGCTGCTGGTCACCAAGACCGATGGTCAGGTGGTCGAGGAGATCGCCGGACGGCCGGCCTACGACGTCTTCGACGAGCACATCCGGCGCGGCAACGCCGATGAGACGGACCACCTCCGCCCCGGCGGCTACTACTCGACACACGCCTTCGGCATGATCGAGCCGGACGGCAGCCACCTGATCCGGGGCGTCTTCATGACCGCCGACCGGATCCACACGTTCTCGCCGCTGCCGATCTACGCGGCCGTGCAGATCATGGGCTGCAACCCGGAGGACCTGCTGACCATGAGCCGCGACGTCGCGAAGCGCGCAATCGGCGGCCGAGATCCATCACTGATGCTGGTGTTCAGTTGCATCGCCCGGCTGGACATCCTCAAGGACCGGGCCGCCGAAGAAGCGGCCGTGCTACAGGAGGTGGCTGGCGATGTGCCCACCTTCGGCGTCTACACCTACGGAGAGTTCGCCCGGACCACCAGCGTCGCCGGATATCACAACGCGACCGTGGCCGCGATTGCTCTGTGAGGCCGATGTGAGCGGGACCGAGTCGGACGACATCGCACGTCTCGCGGCCGGGCTGGACGATGCCAGCGCGGCCGCCCGGAACGCGTACCGCGACACCGCGCGTCTGATCCGCCTGCTGACCGTGCTGAGCAGTCCGTCGGCGCCGGACCAGCTGCTGTCCACCTCCCTGCACGTGCTGTCCGAGGTCTTCAACGCCGACGTCGTGTGCGTCGTCAGCGTGCTCGGCGAGCGATTCCTGGTGACCACTGCCAGCGGCCTCGCCGAGGATGACACCTCGTTCAGTGATGGCTGGACGCTCGGGCATGCTGCCGGCGAGGCCGCCGTGACCGGTGCGCCGGTGGCACGGATGCTGGACCGCGGCAGTGAGGACGTGCCGGCCGCCCTCGCCGGCCTCGGGCTGCGATCGGCCGCCTTCGTTCCGATGTCCGCCAACGAGTTGCTGGTGCTCTACCGCAGCAACGGCGAGACGTTCGACGGCACTGATCTGCACGTCCTGGCATCGGTGGCGCGGCGCCTGGCGGTCGCGGCGCAGGACCGGGAGCGCGCGGTGGCGATCGAGTGCCTGGCGCGCTCCGGGCACCTGCTGGCACCGCACCTCGACCCGGACGCACTGATGAACACGGCGGCCGAACTGATGGAGCAGCTGACCATGTCCGACGATGCCTGGATCATCGGCATCGCCGACGGGAACGCATACCAGCGCGCGCACCACGGCTCCGCTCCAGAAGACCGAGCGACCAGGGTGGCCCGACCGGTCGAGAAGCTCCGGGCATGGGAATACGCCACCAAGGGCGAGATCTGGACCGCCACCGCGCTGCCGTTCTCCGGCACGGCGCCGCGGACCGTGCTGTGCATCCCGGTGCTACACGAGGGGTCGCCGATCCTGCTGCTCTACGCGTCCCGCAATCGGCCGCGGCCGTTCAGCGCCGAGATCATCGAGATCGCCACCATCCTCGCCAGCTATTTCGGCACCGCTCTGGAGAATGCCGGCCTCTACGACGAGCTGCGCCGGCAGGCCACCCGAGACTCGCTCACCGGGCTGGCCAACCGGGACATCGCCAAGCAGCGGCTGGATCAGGCACTGGTCCAGGGATCGGCGCCATTCGTCGGACTGCTCTTCTGCGACCTGGACGGATTCAAGTCGATCAACGATCGGCTCGGCCACGAAACCGGCGACGTGCTGCTGCGGCAGGTGGCAGAACGGCTGCAGAAGGCGTTGCGTACGAAGGATTTGCTCGCGCGGTTCGGCGGCGACGAGTTCGTCGCGGTGCTCGGCGAGATCGAGAGCCTGGCCGATGTCACCGACGTCGGCCGGCGCCTGGTGGCGGCGCTGGACGAGCCGTTCGAGCTCGACGGCGAGCGGGTCACTGTCTCGGCCAGCATCGGCGGTGTCCTCGGCGCACGCGGCGACACCACCGCGACGAGCATGCTGCGTGATGCCGACGCGGCGATGTATGTCGCCAAGGCCCGCGGCCCGGGCGTGGTCGAGGTCTTCGACGACGCCGCGTCGAACCGGTCGCTGGATCGCCTCGGCATGCGATCGGAGCTGCTCCGCGCCCGTGACCGGGACCAACTCGAGGTCCGCTACCAGCCGCTGGTCGAGCTGAAGACCGGTCAGGTGGTCGGCTTCGAGGCGCTGGTGCGCTGGACCCACCCGGAGCGCGGCCCGATCCCGCCGGACGTCTTCATTCCGCTGGCTGAAGAGAGCGGCGAGGTCGTCGCCATCGACCGGTGGGTGATGGAACGCGCCTGCCGTCAGCTCGCCGAGTGGCAAAAGCTGCCGGGCTGGGCCGCGCTGACCATGAACGTCAACCTGTCCGCCATTCAGTTGCGGCAGACCGATGTCGCCGACCGGATTCTGGGCTTGATCCATCGGACCGGCGTCCGGGCCTCCGATCTCTGGCTCGAGGTCACCGAACGCAGCCACGTCGGTGATGACGCCACTATGGCCACCGAACGGATTCGTGCCAGCGGCGCGCACTTCGCGCTCGACGACTTCGGCAGTTCATATTCGAATCTGGCCTATCTCAAGCAGTTCCCGGCCGAATGCTTGAAGATCGACAAGTCGTTCGTCGACGGCGTGGCCGAAGAGGGCGTCGATCGCAGCATCGTCCGGGCGATCCTGGCGATGTCGACGGCGCTCGGCATCGACGTCGTTGCCGAGGGCGTGGAGCAGCAGGCCCAGCGCGATGCGCTGATCGCGCTCGGCTGCCGGCTCGGCCAGGGTTACCTCTTCGCCCCGGCACTGTCCGTCAACGCCGCCACCCGGTTGCTTCTCGACCCGCTCGCCGATCTCGCGACGTCCTGACCCGACTGCCGGACTCGGCCAGACTCCCGCACTCGCCCGGCTCTCGGACTCGGCCGGGCTCCCGCCGTCGCCCGGCTCCCGGACTCGATGCACAGGCGCTGCTGCTGTCCGCCAGAGAGCGCGCCGCCCGGCTGCCGCAGCCGCTCCGCGACCTCACGCCACAGCCGGCCCTACCGGCTCAGGTCAGCTGCCCGATCGCGTCGACCAGCAACCAGATGCCGAACAGGAAGAACAGCGCCGCGGCGCCGTAGGCGATCATTCGCTCCGGAAGGTGCTTGCCGAACCACCGCCCCACCAGGATGGCGAGCGCGTCCGCGGCGACCATGCCGACGGTCGAACCGACCCAGGTGCCGAACCAGCCGTGGTCAGTGGCCAGCGTGATCGTCGCAAGCATCGTCTTGTCGCCGAGTTCGGCGAGGAAGAACGCACCGCCCACAGCCCAGAGCGCGGACCGCGCGCCGCGCTTGGCCTTGCTCTCCTCATCCTCAGTGAGCTTGTCGCCGCGCAGCGTCCAGGCGCCGAACGCGAGGAACGCGACACCGGCAACGAGGCTGATCCAGTCGGTCGGAAGCGCCGTGCCGAGGCCGTAGCCAACGCCGACGGAGACCAGGTGGACCAGCGCGGTGGCGATGGTGATCCCGGTCAGCACCGTGAGCGGTCGATATCGTGTCGCGAATGTCAAGGCCATGAGCTGCGATTTGTCGCCAAGCTCGGCCACGAAAATGACACCGAAGCTGATCGCCAGTGCCGCGATGAACCCGTCCATGCCGTTCTCCCGGACTTGTGCCGGGTTCGGTGGACACGACGACCTCGACCCGGCTTTCGCCTGAGCCGAAGGTCTCGCTCGCCCGTGGCGGGCCCGATGGCCGGACCCGTATGGACGGATCAGCATGTCGACCATCGTGTTGGGAGCTACTCCCCTTCGCGCCTGGTCACCCTAACCGCCGCGGGCGTGGTTCCCGAACCGGCAGTGGCGAAGGCCACTACGCCGCAGTCACCCGGGCTCTCAGGCGGCCAACCACACCGGCACGCGGACCGCGATCCAATTGATCAACTTCCAGAGGCCGGACCGGCCGGCTTGATCATGGAGGTACAGGTTCGGCTGCGCCGCTCCACGCTGACCGCGCGGGTAGCCCGGTCCGGGTCAGATCTGCGACCGGCCCCGAGCGCAGCCGATTGCGGTGCATGCTCAAGGCGTATGCGGGGCCACGCATGCCGACCAGCCCGCGACGGATGGAGCGCGATGGAGAGCCTGCCGATCGGCGACTATGCGCTGCTGTCCGACTGCCGGACGGCGGCACTGGTGAGCCGCGGCGGCTCGGTGGACTGGCTGTGCTTTCCCCGGTTCGACGGACCCTCGGTGTTCTGCCGGCTGCTGGATCCGACCGGCGGCGAATTCTCGATCCGCCCGGCCGGCGAGTTCCAGGCGCGACGCAGCTACATCGACCGGACGATGGTGCTGGAGACGACGTTCGACACCCCCGCCGGCACAGCGGTCCTCGTCGACGCGCTCGCGATCGGCCGCAAGGAGCGCGGCCACCAGATCGGCCAGCGCTCTCCGGGCCTGCTGCTGCGCCAGCTCACGTGCACCGCCGGTGAGATCGAGATCGACGTCGTTTACGCACCGAGACCTGGTTACGGTGCGATCCACCCCGCTCTCGAACGGGTCGGCGGAGGGGTCGCCACGGAGTTCGCGGACGGCTCGGCCCTGCTCTCGGCTGACGTCGACTTCACGATCGACAACGGCGCCGCGACCGCTCGCGTGCACCTGTCGGCCGGGCAGCGGGTCGGTCTCGCCCTCGGCCTTCACGACCCATCGCGGCCGGCGCCGCAGCTCTGGTTGGCGGATGACATCGCCGAGTGCCTGGACGACACCATCAAAGGCTGGCGCTCGTGGTCGGCGCTCCACCAGAACTACGAAGGCCCGTGGCGTCATCTGGTGCACCACTCCGGCCGTGTCCTGCAGGCACTGACGTTCCAGCCGACCGGAGCCATCGTCGCAGCGGCGACCACGTCGTTGCCGGAGGCCGTCGGTGGCGAGCGCAACTGGGACTACCGCTACACCTGGGTCCGCGACGCCAGCCTGACCATGGCGGCGCTGTGGGTCGCCGCCTGCCCGGATGAGGCGAGCCAATTCTTCGGCTTCCTGGCCGGAGCCGCTGCCGCGCAACTCGACCAGAGCGGCGACCTGCAGATCATGTTCGGAGTCGGCGGCGAGCGCGATCTGACCGAGCGCGAGCTGCCGCACCTGGCGGGCTGGCGCGGCAGCCGCCCAGTGCGCGTCGGCAACGGCGCGTGGCGGCAGCGCCAGCTCGACGTCTATGGAGAAGTACTCGGCGCGGCGTCCCGCCTGGCCGATCAGCTCGGCGGGTTGGATCCGGCGGCGCGCAAGTTCCTGGCCGCGGCCGCGGACACCGCCGCGGCTCGCTGGCGCGAACCGGATCAAGGAATCTGGGAGGTCCGCGGCGCGCCGCGGCACTTCCTCTACTCGAAGCTGATGTGCTGGTTCGCCCTGGACCAGGCCATCGACATCGCGGACCACATCGGTGCCGCCGACCGCATAGCGAGCTGGTCCGCGACGCGGGACGAGATCCGAACAGCGATTCTCGAAGATGGCTGGAATGAGCGTGCCGGTGCGTTCACCCAAGTGTTCGGCAGCGAGGACCTGGACGCGTGCAGCCTGATGCTGGCCATCACCGGATTCCTGCCGGCCGATGACACCCGGATGACGGCGACGATCAATGCGATCGCCAGCCGGTTGACGGACGAGCACGGCATGGTCTACCGCTATCTGGATCGCGACGGCCTGCCCGGATCCGAGGGCACGTTCCTGATGTGCACGTTCTGGCTGGCACACGCGCAGGCTCTGGCCGGCGACGTCGACGCGGCCACGGCCACCTTCAACCGGGCGATCTCCTCGATCAACGACGTCGGCCTGCTGGCCGAAGAGGTCGACCCGGCCACCGGCGAGATGATCGGCAACTTCCCCCAGGCATTCAGCCACATCGGCCTGGTCAACGCCGCCTGGGCGATCACCCAGGCGACCGCGCAGGCGCCGCAGGCGACCGCCAAAGCGCCGCAGGAGACCGCGGAGCCAGGCGACCGCTGAAGCGCCGCAGAAAGAATCTTGAAAATCTTCGGTACCGTCTGTCGAATTCGGCCGAGTGGTTCGACGTAGTGGCGTACCCACCACGAACCGCAGACCAGAAAGGCAGACCCATCATGGCTCAGTACGCAGTCCTGATCTACGCGAACGACTCCGCCCACAGCGCCAACGCCGCCGATGCCGACACCGGGGTGCACGACCGGCACGCCGAGGAACTCGAGCGCTCCGGCGCACTCCGGATGGCCTACGCCCTCACCCCGCGCGACCTCGCGACCTCGGTGCGCGGCGATGTCATCACCGACGGCCCGTTCGTCGACGCGAAAGAGATCGTCGCCGGCTTCTACATCCTTGAGGCCCCGGATCTGGACGCCGCGCTGGCGATCGCCAAGCGCAATCCGGCGTGCCAGCTCGGCGGCGGCGTGGAGGTCCGGCCGGTCGCCGGCGGCGGGGTCGTGGAGCGCTAGGCCGGATGAGCGAGCGAGCGGCCGTCGAGGCAGCGATCGCCGACGCGCACCGTCGCGAGTGGGCCCTGGTGCTCGCCGCGACGGTGCGCGTCGCCGGTGATTTGGATCTGGCCGAAGAGTGCGTCCAGGAGGCGTACGCGGCGGCCATCGAGAGCTGGGTCCGGGACGGGATCCCGGCCAACCCGGCGGCCTGGCTGACCACCGCGGCCAAGCGCCGCGCGATGGACGCGATCCGCCGGGAACGCACTTTCAGGTCGAAGCTGCCCCTGCTGATCGAGCCCGAAGAGGCCGTCGAGGACACCGCGATGGATCGACTGACTGGCGAGCATCATGACGAACCCGACGACGCCGTGCCGGATGAGCGGTTACGGCTGATCTTCACCTGCTGCCACCCGGCGCTTGCCCAGGAGGCCCAGGTGGCGCTGACGCTCCGGCTGGTGTGCGGCATTCCGACACCGGACGTCGCCCGGGCGTTCCTGGTCTCCGAGCCGACCATGGCCGCACGGATCACCCGGGCGAAGAAGAAGATCTCCGGCGCCCGGATCCCCTACCGGTTGCCGCGCTCGGCTGAACTCCCGGACCGGCTGCGCCCGGTGCTCGCCGTGATCCACCTGTTGTTCACCACCGGGCACACGGCGCCGACCGGTGCCGATCTGGTCCGCGCCGACCTCGTCGAACGATCCATCGCCCTGGCCCGGATGCTGCGCGACCTGATGCCGGACGAGCCCGAGGTGCGGGGATTGCTCGCCCTGGTGCTGGTGACCGACGCGCGTCGCGCGACCAGGGCCGACGCGGCCGGCCGCCTGCTGCGGCTCGAGGACCAGGACCGGTCGCTCTGGGACCGCAGCGCCATGTCCGAGGCCCACGAGCTGATCGTGGCCGGCCTCCGCGGCGGGCAGCCGGGCCGATACGTGCTCCAGGCTGCGATCGCTTCGCTGTACGCCGAAGCTGCCTCGTTCCAGGAGACCGACTGGCCGCAGATCATCGAGCTATACGACCGGCTTCTCGACGTCTGGCCGTCGCCGGTGGTCGCGCTGAACCGGACCGTCCCGCTGGCCATGGTCGCCGGGCCGGGGGCGGCGCTCGACGAGGTCGCGAAGCTGGAGCACGATTCCCGGCTGTCCGGGTATCAATACCTCCCGGCAATCAAGGCGGACCTGCTCCGGCGGCTGGGGCGGCCGGACCAGGCGAGCGCCGAATATCGAGCTGCGCTGGCACTGACGACGAATGACGCCGAGCGGGCGTTCCTGTCCGAGCAACTGGCGTCGCTTCCGACCGAGTGATGCCGGTGGGCGTATTTTCCTAGGCATGTCCGACGTGGTGAGCGCGATCAGCACCCCCTCACGGGTCGCCGATCAGGATGAAGGAATCTCCGTCGAGGAGCTGCAGCTGGCGGCTCGCAACCACGGCCTGCTCAGCGAGGCCATGCGATTCGACGTCACCCCGATCGGGCTGCACTATCTGCTGATTCATTACGACATCCCGGATCTCGACCCGGATGCGTTCGCGCTCCACGTCGACGGCGCGGTCACGACCCCGCTTCGGTTGACCCTCGCCGACCTCCGGGCGCGGCCACGAGTCACCACGCGCGTCACTATGGAGTGCGCGGGCAACGGCCGGGCCTGGTTCGCGCCGCGGCCGGTGAGCCAGCCGTGGCTGACCGACGCGGTCGGCACCGCCGACTGGACCGGCACCCCCTTGGGCCTGCTGCTTCGCGAGGCCGGCCTCGGCGGCGACGCGGTCGACGTGGTGTTCACCGGTGCCGATCATGGCGTGGAGCGCGGCATCGAGCAGGATTACCAGCGCAGCCTGACGGTCGATCAGGCGCTCGCCGACGAGGTGCTGCTCGCCTACGAGATGAACGGAGCGCCATTGCCGCCGCAGCACGGGTTTCCGCTGCGTCTCGTGGTGCCCGGGTGGTATGGCATGGCGCACGTCAAGTGGCTGACCAGCATCACCGTCGCCACCACCGCGTTCACCGGATTCCAGCAGGCCACCGCCTACATGATGCGACAGCGACCGGATGAGGCCGGCACGCCGATCACCCGGATCGCGCCGCGCGCGCAGCTGATCCCGCCCGGTTTCCCGGATTTCATGTCCCGTCGGCGCGCGATGCGGCCGGGTCCCTGCCGATTGAGCGGCCGGGCCTGGTCCGGGCACGCCCCGATCGTCTCGGTAGACGTGACCACCGACGGAGGGGCGACCTGGCGACCGGCCACCCTCGACGGGATCGCCGATCAACCAGGGTGGGCGTGGCGCCGATTCGACTGTGACTGGGACGCCAAACCCGGCCCGCATCGGCTGGCCGCCCGGGCGACCGACGCCGTCGGCAACGTGCAGCCGTTGGCGCCGCAGTGGAATCGCGGCGGGTTCGCTAACAACATGGTTCAGGAGATCGAGGTCCTGGTCCTCGATTGAGCGAACTCGCCCACATCGACACCTAATGACCCGACTGTCCGATTACGCGAAACTCGGTCCCGGTGGCGGCGCCGGCCGCCGCAAGGTCAACATACGGTACGGGTCGCCGCGCGGACCGGCGCGGCTAGGCTGCGATGATGGCGACGTCGCCGGATCTACCTGTGCTTTTCGTGGTCGATCACGATCCGGCCGGCCTCGACGTGCTGGTATCCGATCTGTCCCGCCGGTTCGGCCGCGGATTCGCGGTCATGGGCGCCACATCCGCGGAGTCCGCGCTCGCGGCGCTGCGGCAGACCGCCTCCGATGGCCGTCCAGTCGCGTTGCTTCTCGTCGACGATGCACATGAGGGGCTCCTCGTCCCGGCACACGAGTTGCACCCGCACGCGAAGCGCGTCCTGATGGTCGATCGTGACTACACCACCAGAAGCCCGGCCGTCCAGGCGATGACGCTCGGCCGCGTCGACTTTCACATCGTCCGGCCGTGGGGCGATGACGAGATGATCTACGGTCCGATGGCCGACTTTCTGCTGGCCTGGACCCGGGAGCAGGAGCCGACGTTTGAGCTGTTCCGGATCGTCGGCACCGAAGGCGACGGCAAGGTGCTCCAACTGCGGGATGTGATGACGCGGTTCAACATTCCGTACGGCTTCTATCCGTCCGGCCGCGACATGGCGCGTCAGCTGCTCAACGAAGCCCACGTCGACGGCGACCATCTGCCGGTGATGATTCGCCACGACGGCCAGGTGTTCGTCGATCCGACCATGTCCGATGTCGCGCACGCGATCGGCGTCAACGTGACCAACGACGTCGACGCCTGCGAGGTCACCATCGTCGGCGCCGGGCCGGCGGGGCTGACCGCCGCCGTTTACGCGGCCTCCGAAGGGCTCGATACCGTACTGCTGGAGAAGGCGATCTCCGGCGGCCAGGCCGGCACCAGCCCGCTGATCCGCAACTATCCGGGGTTTCCGCACGGTGTCAGCGGTGGCGTGCTGATGGAGCGGACCTGTGAGCAGGCCTGGCTGATGGGTGCCCACATCGTCTTCGCGCAGCAGGCGACGGACCTCGAGATCCGGGGTGACCAGCGGATAGTTCATCTGCTCGACGGCACCGAGGTGCGCGCGCGGATCGTCGTGCTGGCCACCGGGATTGAGTGGCGGCGGCTGGGCGTCCCGCACCTCGAGAAGCTGCTCGGCTCCGGCGTGTTCTACGGCGCGGCGGTCAGCGAGAGCCGGGCCATGCGAGATCAGGACGTCTTCATCGTCGGCGCCGGCAATTCGGCCGGCCAGGCGGCACTGCACCTCGCGAAGCACGCGCGCACGGTGACATTGCTCGTTCGCGGGGCCACGCTCGATGCGTCGATGTCCAGCTATCTGGTGCGGGCCATCGAGTCGACCGGCACCATCGCCGTGCGGCTGCGCACCGAGGTCGTCAACGGCGGCGGCGAGCCGCTCGAGTGGATCACGGTGGCGAATCGGGCCACCGACGTGATCGAGCGGATGCGGGCAGACGCGCTGTTCGTCATGATCGGCGGTGAACCGAACACCCGGTGGCTGCCGGACGCGATCGCTCGCGACGCCCACGGCTATGTGATCACCGGTCGAGACCTGCTGGAGACGGATCCGACGCCGTGGGCCTACGACCGTGAACCACTGACCCTGGAGACCAGTGTCCCCGGGGTGTTCGCCGTCGGCGATGTCCGGTTCCGGTCGACCAAGCGGGTCGCGTCGGCGGTCGGCGAAGGAGCCACCGTCGTCCGCGTGGCACAGGAGCATCTTCGCGCCGAAGCGGGCGAACCGGCGCTGCGCTGATCCGGCTCGCCTGTGCGGCGGTGCGGCTCGATGCCGGCCGGTTGATCCGGCCGACCGTCGGCGCTATCCCGGCCGTCGCTGATATGCCGGTCGTCGCTGATATGCCGGCCGTCGCTGATATGCCGGCCGTCGGTGCTATGCCGGCCGGATGTTCTGGTTCAGGTGGAAGAGATTGTCCGGATCGTATTGACGCTTGATCTGGACCAGGCGGTCGTACGTTGGACCGAAGTTGTCCTTCACCCGGTCCTGGTCGTCGGCCGACGCGAAGTTCACGTAGCCGCCCGCTTCGGAGTGCGGTGCGATCGCGGTGTGGAAGCCGCGTACCCATGCGATGTTCGCCTCGTTGTCGGCGGGATCGGGCCACATCCCGGCAATCACCAGCGCGAAGTTCGCATCGCGATGACCGAACGCGGTCGCGTCCGGCTTGACGTCATGCGCGGCGCCGTTGATCGGGTAGAGGTGCACCGCGCTGTTGACGGCCGGGATCCGCGGTCCGTGTTCGAGGTGTGCCGCGATCGCCTCATCAGTGAGTTCGCGGACGTAGACCGCCTTCCAGTAGTGCTGGAGGCCCCGAGGCAACAGCGGGTCGAAGGCCGCGTTGAGGCCCGCATAGGGCATCGGGCCGACCATCTCGGCAACCGGCTGAGCCACGTCGCGGAATTGCTGGTAGATCCGCTCGCCGGCGCTCTGGTCGCCGGTCCAGCAGGAGATGATGACGAACATCGGATCGCCCACCCGGTTTTCCGGGATGAACGGCAACGGCGGCGCCAGGTGCCAGGCCGGGAAGCCGCCGTAGTCGCGGGGCGCGTCCTTGATGAAGTCTCGGAAGTATTGCAGCAGCGCCGGCCCATCGGCGACCTCGAAGAACATCATGCCGGCGTAGATGTCGCCGTGCCTGTGGAGCCTGAACTCCATGGAGGTCACAGCGCCGAAGTTGCCGCCGCCACCCCGGAGCGCCCAGATCAGGTCCGGATTCTCGTTGTCGCTGGCGGTCACCACCGATCCGTCCGCCAGGACCACCTCGGCCGATCGAAGGTTGTCACAGGACAGACCGTGCGCACGGGTCAGATAGCCGATGCCGCCACCGAGCGTGAGGCCGGCGACGCCAGTGGACGAGACGATGCCGCCGGTGGTCGCCAAGCCCTGAGCGGTGGTCGCGTCGTTGAAGATCGACCACGTGGTGCCGCCGCCGGCGCGTGCCGTGGCCGACGCGGCATCGACGGTCACCGAGTTCATCTGCGACAAGTCGGCGACCACTGCCCCGTCATCGGTGCCGAAGCCGGGGACACTGTGCCCGCCGCCGCGTACCGCTAGAGCGAGGTTGTTCTCGTGCGCGTAGCGCACCGTCGCCTGGACATCCGCGACGCTTGCGCACTCGACGACCGCCAGTGGGCGCTTATCGATCATGAAGTTGTAAACATGACGCGCTTCCTCGTACTGCTCGTCGTCCGGGCCGATGACCTGCCCGGTCACTTGCTCACGCAGCAACGTCATCGAGGTCACCATGTCGTCCTGCTTTCCGGTCTACCGACCTTTTCGAAATGCGGACGACGCCGGTGATTGATCCGGGTGACGGCATGGAACGACGCCGGCAAGTGTCCGAATAACTGATTGAGCGGCCCAGCGCAGGGCCGCCGTGTTCAGTCTGACCGGAACGTGCGCTCGGGGGTGCTGGATGCGGTTTTTGCTGATCCGGTTCTGCCGGCTCACCGCGGTCGCGAGCGCCTAGAACTGACTACCGAGCGAGGGCCGGTCACGACCGCGACTGCGGCGACCCCCAGACCAGCGCGATCCGGCCGCCCGCGCGATCGCGGGCGGCCGGCTCCGTGGTGTCTCAGGCGATTTTGCGCCGGTACGCCCGCATCGCGAACGCGTAGGCGACGATGAGAATCCCGACGCACCAGGCGAGCGCGATCCAGATGTCGCCTCCGACCGGCTGCTGGTCCAGCAGCGCCCTCATCGTGTTGACGATCGACGTCACGGGCTGATTCTCGGCGAAGGCTTGCACTGGCCCGGGCATCGTGTCGGTGGGGACGAACGCCGAGCTGACGAACGGCAGGAAGATGATCGGATACGCGAAGGCGCTTGCTCCGTCGGTCGAGGATGCCAGCAGTCCCGCGATCACCGCGACCCATGTCAGCGCGAGCGTGAATAGCAGCAGGATCCCTGCGACGGCCAGCCATGCCAGCACGCCGGCCGACGAACGGAAGCCCATGACGAGCCCGACCAGGATGATCACGACCACGGAGATCGCGTTGGACACCAGCGAGGTGAGCACGTGTCCCCACAGCACCGACGACCGCGTGATCGGCATCGAGTGGAACCGCTCGAAGATGCCGCTTTGCAGGTCGTTGAAGAGCCGGTAGGAGGTGTAGGAAATACCGCTCGCGATCGCGATCAGCAGGATGCCCGGCATCAGATAGTTGACGTAGTTGTCGGTGCCGGCCTGGATGGCGCCGCCGAACACATAGACGAACAGCAGCATGAACGCGATCGGCATGATCGTGACGGTGATGATGGTGTCCACGCTGCGTGTCACGTGTCGCAGTGACCGCCCCAGCATGACGCCGGTGTCGGTAAAGACCGCGCTCATCGCTGTGCCTCCAATTGGTGTTCTGCGGTCTTCCCGCTGCCGACGATCGCAAGGAAGATCTCCTCCAGCGTCGGCTGCCGTTCCACGTACTCCGTTTGCGCCGGTGGCAGCAGCGTGCGCAGTTCCTCCAAGGTGCCGGACACGATGATCGTGCCCCGATGGAGGATGGCGATCCGGTCGGCCAGCTTCTCGGCCTCCTCCAGGTATTGCGTGGTGAGCAAGACCGTCGTGCCGCTGTCTGCCAGGCTCTGGATCTCCTGCCAGACCTCGATGCGGGCCTCCGGATCGAGTCCGGTGGTCGGCTCGTCGAGGAAGATGACCGGCGGGTCGCCGATGAGACTCATGGCGATGTCGAGGCGGCGACGCATGCCGCCCGAGTAGGTCGACACCCGGCGTCCGGCGGCGTCGGCGAGGCCGAATCGCTCCAGCAGGTCGTCGGCGACCCGCCCGGGGTTCTTCACCCGCCGCAGCTTGGCGACCATGACCAGGTTCTCCCGACCGGTGAGGATCTCATCGACCGCGGCGAATTGACCAGTCAGGCTGATCGAAGCCCGGACCCGAGCCGGCTCTGAGAGCACGTCGAATCCGCCAACGCTTGCGGTGCCGCTGTCTGGCTTAAGGAGCGTGGTCAGGATTCTCACGATCGTGGTCTTGCCCGCACCGTTGGAACCGAGCAGCGCGAAAATGCTTCCGCTTGCCACGGCGAAGTCCACTCCCTTGAGCACCTCCACTTCCCCGTAGGACTTCTGCAAACCGGTGACCCGGATGGCCGGGTTCTGCGCTTCCATGCCTCGTGTCCCCCTATTCGACAATCACATTGGAAAGGTCGGCCCCGAGACCCTTGAGCCCGGCGTAGGTCAGCTTGTCCATCCGCGCGCCGTCGAAATTCACGGTGCGGATGGCGTTGCGGTATTTCCTGCTGGTCGCGCGGAAGGACACGTCGCGCAGGGTCGCGCCCCGGAAGGTGACGCCTTCGAGTGCCGCCTTCTCGAACTTCACGCTGGTGAAGGTGGCCGCGTCGAAGTTCAGGCCACGCAGGTCGGAGTAGGAGAAATCGACTCCGGTGAACGTGCAGCCCTCAAAGATGGTGCGCCTCAAGTCGGTGTACCGGAGCAGGACGTCGGTGAGTGCGGCATCGACGAAGCGGGTTTCGGCAAGGCCGGACATGCTGAAGTCGGTGCGGACCAGACGCGCCCCACGGAAGCTGGCGCGAGCCAATTCGGCCGTCTTCATGGTGGCGTCGGTCAGATTGGCACCGTCGAAGTTCGCATCCGCCACGTCGCTGCTCTTGAACGAAGCGCCGACGATCTCGGCGTGCGCGAAGTTGGAGCCGCGCAGCGCGCTCGTCTCGAACCGGCCATCCCGCACCGTGACCCGTGCGAAGTCGCTTCCCCGCAGGTCACTCGAATCGAACCTGGTCACCATCTGGCGTTCGAGGACTCGGGAGAGATTGGAAACCTCCTGGACGGTCTGCTCGATGTCGCCGATGCTTTCGACAGTCATCTCGAACGCCGTCGCGTCGTCCTTGCCCTCGGCGCGCAGCTCACGGAACCGCTCCTGCAAGTCCGCAAGCAGGTCCGCTTTCAGCTCGCTGATGCTCTTCGTGCCCTCGTAGCTGGCGAAGACACCGTCCACATACTCATTCAGTTTGTCGTTCATCGTTCTTGTCTCCTCACAGCAATGTGTCCAGCACGCGCTTTGCGTAGTCCCAGTTGGATTTGTTGCGGGCATAGGTCGCTCGGCCTTTTTCCGTGATCCGGAAGTATTTGCGCCGGCCTCCCTGCGTCTCGTCGCCCCAGTACCAGGTGATGTCACCGTCTGCCTCCAGGCGCCGCACGCTGGAGTACATCGTGGCTTCCTTCAGTTCGTATTCGCCGAGCGAGCGCTCGGCGATCAACTTGACGATCTCGTAGCCGTATCGGTCCGACTCGGCCAGCAACCGCAAGATCATCGTGTCGGCATTGCCACGCAGCAAATCGGATGTGATCTTGCTCGCGCTCATGTCAGCACCTCCGAAGAACACTGTAGGCCGCAGTACTGTGACTGTCAAGGTAGTCGGCGGGCCACAGTACGCGGGCGCGTGTGGTAGTTCGGAAGGCAGACGCAACGAAGGAACCCGGACCGAGACTGCCCGGGTCATTACAGTGGCGGCGCGCGGCAGCCCGTCCCGGACCGTTCGACTGGTCGGCTTAACGTGCCGACAGCGCGCAGAACGGGCGGAACATGGCCAGATCGCGCTCGAGTTTTGCGATCCGCCGGAAGCCCCAGGTGTCCACGCCAGACCGGTCGGTCTCAGTGAACACGCGAGCCGCGGCGAGTCGTGATCATCGCAGCTTGACCAGCCGTGGCCGAAGTGTCAAAGCGTGCCCAATGCGCGCGATCCTGCGGCGATAGCATGTCCTGTGTGGCCGAGCGATCCGCCGGAGAGCCGATTGTGATCATCGGTGGCGGCCTCGCAGGAGGCAACGCCGCCGTCACACTTCGGGAGGACGGTTTCACCGGGCCGCTCGTGCTCATCAGCCGGGAACCAGGCGTCCCCTTTGGGCGTCCGCCCCTATCGAAGACTTTCCTGCGCTCAGAGGAGGATCTCGCCGCCTGGTACGTAAGGCCCGCCAGATGGTACGGACAACATGATGTGGAGCACCGCAGTGGATCCACTGCGGTGGGCGTCGATCCCGCCACACACATGCTCACCCTGGACTCCGGCGAAGAACTCGCGTACCGCAAGTTGCTGATCGCCACCGGAGGACGCAACCGGCGCCTCGCGATCCCCGGGGCGGACCTGCCAGGGATTCACTACCTGCGCACAGTCGCCGAGTGCGACGCGATCAAGCAGCAACTGCTTCCCGGCCGGCGCGCGGTGGTCGTCGGCATGGGATTCATCGGATGCGAGGTAGCCGCCTCGTTGACCCAGCTCGGAGTCCAGGTGAGCGTCGTGTTCCCGGGCGCGAACCCGCTGGAAAGGGTCCTGGGCAGCCAGATCGGCGCGTTGATCGGTGCCATCCATCGCGCCCACGGCGTCGATCTGCTGCCCGAGACCAAGGTCGCCGCCTTCGAGGGCGCCGAGCGCTTGGAGGCGATCGTGACCGCCAACGGTGGCCGGATCGCGTGCGACTTCGCCGTCGTGGGCATCGGTGTACAACCCGACATCCCGAATATCGCCGTCGCGCAGGACAACGGGATCCTCGCCGACGAGCGTTGCCGGGCCAGCGCGCCCGACGTCTACGCAGCCGGTGACGTGGCCAATCATCGCCACCCGCTGTTCGGGCGGATCCGGGTTGAGCACTACAACAACGCTGAGAAACAGGGCGCGGCTGCGGCCAGGTCGATGCTCGGCTCGACCGCGCCCTACGACTATCTGCACAGCTTCTGGTCCGATCAATACGAGCACAAAATCGAGTACGTCGGCCACGCCGACAGCTGGGATGAGTTCGTGGTCCGCGGCAGCGTGGACGAGCGCAGGCTGGTCGGCTTCTACTTGGCCGGCGGGGCAGTGCGGGCCGCAATCGGCCTGGACCGCGGCGGTGATCCCGAACTGGACCTCGACGGCGAGATGGCCGCCTGCGCCCGTTTGGTGTCTGCGCAGGCTCGGCCGGCTCCCGCCGCCCTCGCCAACGAGCACACCGATCTGTGGTCGCTCGTGCGGCCCTGATGTGCCGTACTAGGCGTTGGAGAACAGCGGGATGTTGGCGCCGCTGGCCGCAGCGAGCGGGGCATCCAACAGCGCGACGATCAACTCCGCGACGTCATCGGGCGTCAGCCTCGCACGCAGGCTCGGATTGGCGCGGCGCAGCATCTCGGTGTCGACGGCGCCCGGGCTCAGGCACACCGCGCTGATGCCGTGCGCCTTGCCCTCGACCGCCAGCGCCTCGGTCAGGCCGACGACCCCGTACTTCGACACGTTGTAGGCGGCCAGCCCCGGGAACTTCTCGGTGGCGTAGACGCCGGACAGCGAGGCGATGTTGACGATGCGGCCCTCACCGGCTCCAACCATGGCCGAAAACGCCGCACGGCAGCACAGGAACGTTCCCGTCAGGTTGACCGCGAGCGTTTCGCGCCACATCGCCGAGGTCGTTCCGGCAAACGGCGCCGGCGTGAGCACCCCGGCCGCGCAGACCAGCGCACCGACCCGGCCGAGCCCGGCGGCCATGGCGAAGAGGCGCTCCACCGCGCCGTCGTCGCTCACATCCGTCGGCACCGGCATCGCCTGGCCGCCGGCATCGTTGATCCGGTCCGCGACGCCGTCAAGCGCCTGACGGTCGCGGGCTGCCAGCACCACGTGAGCTCCCGCCGCCGCGACGGCCACCGCGGTGGCGGCGCCGATGCCGCGGCTGGCGCCGGTGACGACGGCTAGCCGTCCCGCCAGCCACCTGGCCGACGACACCGGCGCGCTCCCCGTAGGCACGTTCGGCACCGGCTCACCCACCGGACAACCGGCGGTAGAGACGCTCGTGTGCATCCAGGCTCAATTCCAGGTCAAGCTGGCCTTCGGCGTGCTTGCGGCAGGCCGCCCGCGAGATGGCGGCCACCTTCGATACGGCCTCAGCGGCGGCCCGCACATCATCAGGCGGCACCAGCAAACCCGTTACGCCATCGACGATCACCTCATCGAGGCCGCCGCGCCGGAACGCAACGACCGGAGTCCCGCACGCCTGCGCCTCAGCGGCGACCAGCCCGAAAGGTTCGTCCCACCGGGCCGGGAACAACACCACCGCCGCCCGGGCCATCGCCTCCCAGAGCTCCGCCCGGGGCACGCCCGGGTGCATGCTCACCATTGGCCAGCCACGCCGCGGGTCGATCTGGTCCCGGCTGTAGTCGGGATCGTAGACGTCGCCGTAGACGTCGATCGGCACCCCGGCGAGGCGGGCAATATCGATGGCCTCGGCCGTACCCTTCTCCGGGCTCAGCCGTCCCGCGAACAGCGCGCCGCGGCCGGGCATCGTCGACCACGGAATGACAGCTGTCGGCGGGTACGGAGGCAGGATCGCATCGAGGTGCACGACCCGGCGCCAGGCGCTGGCCTGGAACTGCGTCACGGTGGCCACCGCTGGTGGTCGGCTCCCTGCGACCACCTCGCGAAGGGCCGCCGCGACCGCCGTGTCCGGCGGCAGGTGCAGGGTGTGCACCACGGGCGCTGGAAGCGTCGTCGCGAGCCGCACAGCTGGCGCGTCGAAAGCGTGATTGTGGATCACGTCATAGCGGGTCCTTGCCATGGCCGTATACACGCTGGCGAAAGCGGACTCGGCCGCTGCAGCCGCCGCCGCCGCTGCCGGTTCGGCTTGCCCTGGTTCGCCCGCGGATTGCTCGAACGCCCGGTAGAACGTGCCCGAAAGAGACCGAGGATCAATTCCGGTGTCGATCACCTCGACGCCGGCAATCTCCGATCCAGAGGCGGCATAGACGTGCACGTCGTGCCCCCGCCCGGCCAGGCCGCGGGCCAGATCGCACACGAACGCCTGCGAGCCGCCGCGCTGAGGCTCCCGGATGGCCGTCACCAGCGGCGCCATGATCGCGATCTTCATCCGGCCAGCACCTTGAAGGCCAAATCACGTGGCGCATTGATCCCCAGCACCTCAAACGGAACACTCCGTAAGCCACGTCGGCGGACCGCGTCTGCCGCGCTCGGGTAGAAGATCTCCGCCAGCTCCACCGCCTCGCTATAGCTGCCGAAGTCGACGGACATCGGTCCCGGGAAGCTGACATAGCGGTAACCGCGGGCGGCCAGCCAGTCCAGGTGGTTCGGCCAGATGATGGCAACGCATCCGCCGGGCCGGCACACCCGCTCCATCTCAGAGAGGCCGGCGTCGCCGCCATGAGCCGGCGCGGAAGTCAAAACCGAGCAGGCGACGACCAGGTCGGCAAAGTCATCGGGCAGCGGCAACTCGTCGAAAAATCCGCCGATCGCCCGGACCCGGTCGCCGTGGCCGGCCGCGGCGAGCTTGCGCTGCAGGATCCGGCGCAACGGCAACGCGGGCTCCACCGCCACCACCCGCCGCCCACGATCAATGAGCTCCATCGTCAGCCGCCCAGTGCCCGCGCCGACCTCCACGATGCGGTCCACACCGCACGGCAGCCAGCCCACGACGCCGGGATGGAGCCGCTCGGCGCTGGCCAGGCGCTCGTAGAGTTCCGGTTCGAGCCGATAGAGCAGTTCCCAGGCCAGCACCGCGTCGTGGTGCAGATCAGCACGCCCCCGCGCGACAAATCTGCTCGCCTCGTCCGGGGTGAACACTGCCAGGTCCGCCGGCACGTAGCGCCTCTGCAACTCCCTGCCTGGCCCGGCCGCGATTCCAGGAATGCCCGCCGCGGCCGGAGCTTCAGGCCTTCTCACCGACTTCGGCCCAGTTCTTGTCGGTCTCCCAGAGCCGGATCGAGTGCAACAGGCCGTTTGGAAGCTCAGGGCGCAGCCGCTCCCAGAATGCCTGGGCCAGGTTTTCGGTCGTCGGGACACGTCCCTTGAGCCACGGGACATCGGTGTTGAGGTTGCGGTGATCCACGTCCCGGATCACCTGCGTGTTGACTACGTCGGACAAGAATTTCAGGTCCAAGACGTATCCGCTGACGGGATCGATCTCGCCGGACACGACCACATCCAAGGCATAGTTGTGCCCGTGCAGATTCGCGCACTTGCCGAACAGGTGCCGGTTCTCGTCATCGGACAGGTCAGGCTGCCAGAGTTGATGCGCGGCATTGAACGATTCGCGCCGGCCGATCAGGACGCTCATCAGCCTCGTCCTCTCTCCCGATCTTTCACCCACGATATTCGCGTGTGTTGCGTGCTGTCGGCGTTTGCGAATCTGGGCGCCTCAGCTTGTCTGGCGTCGCGCATCGCCGTAGCGTGGCCGGTTGCCGACCGGGATCATCGTCGGCGTGTCTCGGCAAGGATCGGGGATATGCGGCGTAAACGGTTTGGGCGCAGCGTCGTGGCGGTTCTGTTCGGCCTACTCATCGCCGTGCCGGCCACGGTCTTCACGGTGACGTCGCCGGCATTTGCCGAGGGCGACGGGTGCTGTCAGGTGAGCATCGACGATCTACCCACACAGTTCCGCGGCGGAGGCGCCCCCACGCCCTTCGCAGTGCATGTGGTCAACAAATCCCAGGAGAGCCTCCGCTACGTCGACGTGTCGTTCCTGCTGCAGGCGGATGGCCTCGTCGGTGATCTGGTGCACTTGCAGCGTCTGCGCGTGGCCGCCGACCCGCACAATGTCGGCACGTTCACCCAGCGCGGTGTGCACAGCGGTGCCGTCACCGCAGCCGAGCAGATCGACCTCGGGGGGCTTGCGCTGCCGCCCGGCGGCGGGCTGAACCTCACCTACCAGTTGTCATTCAGCAAGAAGTTGCCGAGCACCGCACTGACGCTTTCGATGCAGGTGCAGCCTAGACGGGACGACGGGGGCATCAGCTCGGCTGGCCCGTACCAGACCTCGATCGTGGCGGCGGGACAGCCGATCCAGACTCAGCCGGCTTCGACGCCGAGTCAGTCACCGACGGCCAGCGACTCCCCGGCATCGACCGACGGCACGGCTCCCATCGACCAGTCACCGCTTGCCCGTGCCGGCTCGTCCAGCGGTGGTGGCTCGCTGGCGTGGCTGACGTACACGATCGGCGCGCTGCTGTTGCTCGGCGGGATCGGCATGATCGGCACGCTGGTGTGGCGGCGCGGTCCACAGCGTGTCGAGACCGATGGGGACGAAACCTACACCGGTCAGGATCAAACCTGGCTCGACCCGGCGGACGGTCGGTGAGTCCGGCAGCCGGGCACGCGACCGGCCTCTGCGGTCCGTGCATTGCCGACGACGGAGATCAGCTGGGATAAAGAAATGACCTGGACGGAAAGGCCCAGGTCATCGCGGGTGGAGCCGAGGGGACTCGAACCCCTGACCCCCACACTGCCAGTGTGGTGCGCTACCAGCTGCGCCACGGCCCCGCGCGCCCGGTGTCCCGGACACTCGCGCAATAGTACACATGCGCATCGGCGCCGTCACCTCGGCATGCCGCCCTCGAATGGGGTGCGCGTCACACAAGATCAGGATCGCCGACCCGCGGCTCAGGCAGACGCCGCCAGCAGGGCGTCGGCGACCGTGGTCCGAGAATTCAGCAGAGCCCGTCCGGACCGGTGGGTGGCCACCAGGCCAGCAGCCCGCAGTGCGGCGAGATGCTGCGACACTCCGCCGGCGGTGATCCCGGTCCGCCGGGCGAGTTCGGTGGTCGAGGTCGGTCCGGTCATGGCGGCCAGAAGCGACGCCCGGCCCCGGCCCAAAACCCCGGCCAGCGCCTCGTGTCCGACCGGCGGCGCTTCCCAGAGCGCCGCGACGCCTCTAGCCGGATATGCCAGCTGGGCCCAGCCGGGATCCGACACCGACAACACGGTTGGCCAGACGAAGACCGACGGCACCAAGATCAGCCCATGTCCGGCCGGCACATCGGCGGCGGTGCAGTGCCGAGCCGCCACTGCTAGGCGACCATCGGCCCAGGTCACCCGGTCATGGAGATCGTTGAGCAGACCGGCGGCCCCCGAAGCGGCCAACTGCCGGGCCCGCGAGTGGAGTTCGGAGTCCAGCAGCAGCGCCATCCGGGGCCAGTGCGGCTCGATCGCCACCCGCCAGTAGGCCGAGATCTCCGCCGACAACCGCACCAGCCCAGCCGCCGGGTCGGCGCGAAACTCGCGCACCCGGGGCAGGTCGGCGCCACTGAACCAACCCAGCTGGGTGCGCACGAGATCGTGCGGAGTCGCGCCAAGCACCTCCAGCTCGGCGCCGAGCGAGGCGGACAGCCCGGATGGCGCCGGAGTCAGGAAGTCCGGCAGATAGTCCGGCTCTCGTGGCACCAGGTCCCACAGCAACGAATCCATTGGCGGAACCACCGACCGAGCCCAGGCCAGATGGACAGAGTGTCGTGATGGATCGCGCAGCACTCGGAGGCTGGTGGCCACCTCCCAGAGCGCCGAGACGGCGAACCGCACCCGAGCCACCCCGTCAGCGGCCAAGCCGATCGCGACCACTCAGACCCCCAGAAGCATGCCGACGGTTTAGCCAGAGCTCAAACCATAGGACCCAGGTACGACAAGCCTGAAGACTGGACGCATGACCGAGACGGCTGAACAACCGACCAAATACCAGCAGTTCCGCAACCGCCATCGCGCCGGCGACCCGCTCATCCTGGTCAACGCCTGGGACGTCGCGAGCGCGCGAGTCGTCGCCGCCGCGGGTGCCACCGCGATCGCCACGACCAGCGCCGGTGTGGCCTGGAGCCTGGGAGCGCCGGACGGCGACTCCCTGGACCGGGGCCGCGCGATCGACCTGGTCGCCCGGATCGCGGCAGCGGTGACGCTTCCGGTCAGCGCCGATATCGAGTCCGGCTTCGGCGCGACCCCGGACGAGGTGGCGGCGACGGTCGCCGCGATCAGGACTGCGGGCGCCGTGGGCATCAACATCGAAGACGGCGTACGCACCATCGCCGATCACGCCGAGCGGCTGCGTGCCATCGACACCACCGGCATCTTCGTCAACGCCCGGATTGACACCTACCTCCGGGGCACCGGCGACATCCGGGACGCGATCGACCGTGCCCACGCGTTCATCGACGCTGGCGCCGAGGGCATCTTCGTTCCCGGTGTTGGCGACGAGTCGACGATCAAGACGCTCGTCGCCGAGATCCCCGCGCCACTGAACATCCTGGTCGGAGCGGGTTCGCCGAGCGTGCGAGCGCTCACCGACCTCGGCGTGGCGCGGATCAGTCTCGGGTCCTCGGTGGCACAGGCGGCGTACGCGGTGGCGCGCCGGGCCGCCGTCGAGGCGCTGGGGAACGGAACCTACGAGGCCGTCGGAAACGCCCTCGATTACGGCGAACTGAACGCGATCATGGGCTAATTCATCGTCGGGTCGGCGGGGAAGATCGCCACCGCGGCGGTCAACCCGCCCTGCCGGCGCAGCACCATCGCCCACAGATCATCCGGGCGCTCGACGAACGCGTCCGACGGCAGGGCATCGAAGACGAACCATGAACCGGTCGCGATCTCGGCCTCCAGCTGGCCCTCAGACCAGCCGGCGTAACCGGCAAAGACGCGTACGCCGATGATCTTGTCGGTCAGCAGTCCGGGGTCCTGGGAAAGATCCAGGGTGCCCACCGCGCCGGACACCCGGCTGAAGCCCGAGACAAGCCCGGTCTGAGTCTTCGATCGGGCCAGGCAGATCGCCGCCTCGGGTTGCACCGGCCCACCCTCGAAAACCACCGCGGGGTCGCCCGCGAGAGTGCCCCAGCCCTCCAACACATCGTTGACCGCGACCTCGGTGGCACGATTGAGCACGACTCCGAGCGAACCGCCCGGCTCATCAGCGACCAGGAGCACCACGGTGCGCTCGAAGTTGGGGTCTTTCAACGCTGGAGTCGCCACGAGAAGTTGCCCCGTCCGCGACTCCATCGTCACCCCCTCGAAACGCCGAACCAGCAGCGGCCGACACCACCCGCGGCCCGGCCACGAACACCTGGAACATCTGAAACTTACGACACTGCGGCGCACCTGCATCGCACACTAGCTTGCCGGTGGGCTCGCGGTTAGGGTCTGACGGTGACTGAGCTTGCAGATGTAGCGGTTATCGGTGGCTCGGGTCTCTACGCCCTGCTGGATCATGCGGAGACCGTCAAGATCGACACGCCGTATGGTGACCCGTCTGACGAGATCACCATCGCCCTTGTCGGGGAGTCCCGAGTGGCATTCCTGCCGCGCCACGGCAAGGACCACCGGTTCCCGCCACACCGGATCCCCTACCGCGCCAACATGTGGGCGTTGCGCAGCATCGGCGTTCGCCAGATCATCGCGCCGTGCGCCGTCGGCGGTCTGCGTCCGGATCTGGGACCGGGCACGTTCGTGATCCCGGATCAATTGATCGACCGCACGTCCGGACGCATTCAGACGTTCTATGACGACGGCGCCGTGCACGTGAACTTCGCCGATCCATACTGCCCGGTCGGCCGCCGGACCAGCCTGGAAGCCGCGGCCCGGCACGGCATCGCGGCGGCCGACGGTGGCGTGATGGTGGTGGTCGAAGGCCCGCGGTTCTCCACCCGCGCGGAGAGCAAGTGGTTCACGGCGATCGGCGGCTCGGTCATCAACATGACCGGCCACCCTGAGGCGGTCCTCGCCCGTGAGTTGGGGCTCTGCTACAGCACCATCGCGCTCGTGACCGATCTCGACGCGGGCGTCGAGGGCGACCACGGCGTAACGCTCGATGAGGTGCTGCGGGTCTTCGGCGAGAACACCGAGCGCCTTCGCGCCGTGCTCCTCGATGCGGTGCAGCGTCTGCCCGCCGAGCGCGACTGCGCCTGCGGGCGCGCACTCGACGGTCTCACGCTGCCGTTCCAGCTGCCCTGACCGGCGCGCCTCAGACCGCGGGCAACCGCACCAGGAATTGGCATCCGCCACCGACATTGCGCACGGCCACCTCGCCGTCGTGCGCCTCCACCAGGCCGCGGACGATCGCCAACCCCAATCCGCCGCCGGGTCCGTCGTGGTCATGGTTGGCCGCAGGGGTACGCGCGGCCTCGCCCCGAAACGCCACATCGAAGACTCGCGGCAGGTCTTCGTCCGGGATGCCGCCGCACGCATCGGTGACCGACAGCCAGCCGCCGGCTTCGTCGCGCCCGCCGGAGATGGTGATCGCCCCATCCGACGGCGTGTAGCGGATGGCGTTGCGGAGCAGGTTGGCCACCACCCGGGCCAGTTCGGGTTCACTGCCCCGGACCGCCGGCCAATCCGCCGGGTCCGCGTGCAGGTGAATGTGCTTGGCGCTGGCCAGCGGCTCCGCGGACGCGATCGCGTCGGAGACGACGTCGCCAAGGGAGACCTTGTCCAGGCTCAGCCGAAGCGCTCCGGCATTGATCCGGGACAGCTCGAACAGGTCGTCGACCAGCTGAGCCATCCGATCCGTTTCGACCCGGATCCGCCGGTGATAGTCCGCGACCGTGGCCGGGTCGGTGACGACGCCGTCCTCCAGCGCCTCCGCCATCGCGCGCATGCCGGCCAGCGGCGTACGCAGATCATGCGACACCCAGGCAACAAGCTCGCGCCGGCTGGCCTCGATGTTGCGCTCCCGGGCCCTGGCCTCGTCTGCCCACATCGCGTCATGGGCCAGCCGACGGCCCAGCCAGATGCCTATGGTGAGGCTGATGACGCCGGTCACGGCGAGCACAATCGCCAGGATCTTGAGGTCGTGGCCCTCGATGAACATGCCTTTGGCCACCGCGACGATTCCCACGTAGGCCGTGAGCAGCGTGATCACCAACAGCAGGCAGATGTGCGCGGTGATCGAGCGGCCGCGCATCAAGCGGTGCGCGATCGCACCAGGGATCGCCACCACCGCGGCACCGATGATCGCCGCAAGGAGCGTCGTGACCACATCATGCATGGGCGGAGACCGGCTCGAACCGATAACCGACGCCCCATACCGTGACGATCCGCTGCGGCTTGGCCGGATCCGGTTCGATCTTCTCGCGCAGCCGTCGTACGTGGACGGTCACCGTCGAGTGATCACCGAACGTCCACCCCCACACCGACTCCAGCAACTCGGTCCGGCGGAATGCCCGGCCCGGGTGCATCATGAAGAACACCAGCAGGTCGAATTCGCGTACGGTCAGGGCCAGCTCGCCGCCGCCCAGCATCGCCACTCGCCGCACCGGATCCACCACCAGGTCGCCGTCGACGAGCAACTGATCAGCCGTCGCGGTGTCGGCGGCCAGATCCGGCCCGGCCGACCGGCGCAGCACCGACTGCACGCGCAGCACCAGCTCGCGCGGCGAGAACGGCTTGGTCACGTAGTCGTCGGCACCCAGCTGCAGTCCCAGGACCCGGTCCGACTCCTCGCCGAGCGCCGTCAGCATGATGATCGGTACGCCCGCTGACGTGCTGCGCAGCCGCCGGCACACCTCCAGACCGTCGATTCCGGGCAGCATCAGGTCGAGGACGACAAGATCCGGCTGCTGGCGAGCGAAGGTGGTCAGCGCACTGGGGCCGTCGGCCGCCAGCGCCACTTCGAATCCGGCGCGCTCCAGATAGAGGCGGACAACATCACTGACGGTCGGGTCGTCATCGACGACGAGTACACGTTGGCCCACGATGGCAGCCTAAGCCGGGGTCCGGCCGGAACCGGCTCGGCGAGGCAGAGTTCCGCATTCCGTAACGGGTGCCGGCCCGATCCTGCTGCTGCGGTGCTGGCGGCGCCGGCCCGATCCTGCTGCTGCGGTGCTGGCGGCGCCGATGATCAGGCTGCCGAGCAGCTATGCCCGTTGAGAGAGAATCCACTGGCCTTGCGCGGCTTGCTGGAGTGATCGCCGCTGGACTCCGCCCGACTACCGTCCTGGCCCAGGAACCCCAGCGATATCGCGCTGCCGGGCGACAGCGTCGCGTTGTAGGTAAGACCCGCCACCGTCACCTTGCGGCCCTGCTGCGACCACTGTCCGTTCCAGCCACCGTTGATCCGATCACCCTTGGGCAGGGTGAACTGCAGTTTCCAGCCATTGATCGAGACATTTGAGGTGTTCGCGAGGGTGACCAGCGCGGCATATCCGAAGAACCAGGACGCGGTCGTCTGGTAGGACACCCGGCAGGTGATCACGTCCGCGCGCGGTGCGTCCGCGATCCCGACCCGCTGCGGGCTCGGCTGCGTCACCTCGGGCAGCCGGGGTTCGTCCTGAGCGGGTGACTTGTTGTTGGGCTGCTGAGTCGGGGTCGGCCCGGCCACGCCGCCGCCATCGGACCGGATCTGGGACAGCCCGAGGCAGCCGATCAACACCACCATCAGCAGCGCCGGAAGGATGAACATGCCGTGGTCGCGGCGCCGGCGGCGCTTCGTCTTGCGCTTGGTCGCCTGGTCCATCGGCACCGTGGACGAGTCGACATCGATGGGTTCATGGGCCAGCGACCGATCGGCCGAGAAGCGGGTGAGCACTCGTTGCGTGCCAACCACCCCTGCCTGCTGGCCGTGCAACTTGGTGGTACGAATGCCGCGCGGGTCGCCGTACCGGGCCATTTCGGCGAGCAACACGTAAGCCCGGCCACTCCCCGGCCGCTGGCTCGGGTCGACGCACAGACACTGCTGGCACAGCTCGGCGACGGCCAGCGGCAGTCCCGGGATCGGCGGCATCGGCGCCGGTGGGACGTACTGGTGTGCGGTCAGCAACTCCTTCGTGGTGCCGGCCGGCCACGGCAGCCGCCCGGTCAGACTCTGGTAGAGCACCATGCCGAGGCCGTAGACGTCGGTCGCGGGCTGAGCGAGGCCCCCGGAGATTCGCTCGGGGGCCAGGTAGGCGGGCGTGCCGAAGACGACTCCGTCGTTGCGGTCTCCGGTGGTGGCGGCGACGCCGAAGTCGATCAGCTTCGCCCCGTCGGCGGAGAGCATGATGTTGCCGGGAGTCACGTCGCGGTGCACGACACCGTATTGATGCGCCGCGGCCAGCGCCGAAGCCACCTGCGCGCACACGCCGACCGCCGTCGGCCAGGACATCGGTCCGCGTTTGAGGACCTGCGCGAGCGACTCACCCTCAACGAGTTCCATCACGATGTACGGGGTCGGCGTGCCGACCTGGTGCGGAATGTCCAGGCTTTCGCCGTAGTCGTACACCGTCGCGATGTGCGGATGGGACAGCCGCGCGACCGCCATTGCCTCCCTGCGCACACGTGAGGCGAACGCGGTGTCGTCGCGCTCCACGTGCAGAATCTTGATCGCCACCGGTCGATCCAGCAGCTCATCCCGGCCGCACCAGACCACTGACATGCCACCTCGGGCGAGCGGGGCAACGAGGCGATACCTGCGGTCGAGTAGCGGACCACCCGCGTCCGGACTCGGATCGCTCGTCTCCCCCACCGATTCAGGGTCGCATATACCACTAAATCAGCTCATATGATCCGAGCAACTTCCTGAGACGAACTTTTGAGCAGCCCGAAGCCCGCAAACCCTGGCGCTACCAACGTTTCCGAGCCGCGGTGCGGTCCTCCCTGCCGGTCGCGTGAACCGACATCGGCAACCGATCCCGCCTAGCTGGCCGCGGCATGCGTACCCATGAATGCGGAGCGGCAGCCAGCCGCGCTGCTCGCGCGTCCGGATCGCGACATCGCGCATCAGATCCTGCGCGTCTCCTCGGATGGCACGCGCTCCAATGGCGGGAACAGTCGGTGTACCGTTTGGTACATGAAGCATTCGACGACGATTGACACCAGCGCGAGCCAGGCGCAGACCTGGCAGGCGGTCATCGACGTGACGTCGTGGCCGCAGTGGACCGACTCGATGACCTCGATCGAGCTGCTGGACGGCGCACCGCTTCGGGTCGGTTCCCGGGCCCGGGTCCGCCAGCCCAAGCTTCCGACGACGATCTACGAGGTCAGCGAGTTCCGGGACGGCGAGGAGTTCACCTGGGTGGCGCGGTCTCCGGGCGTGCGCACCACCGGCCGCCACATCCTCACCCCGAATCCTGACGGCACCATCCGGATCACGCTGGAGGTGGATTGGACCGGCCCGCTCGCCCCGGTGATCAACGCATTCCTCAGCGGCCTGACGAAGCGCTACCTGGGCATGGAAGCGGCCGGCCTGCGCAACGCCAGCCTCGACGCCGGCGGCACGACCACCAGATGAGCGGTGGCCGCGACACTCTTCTCGATCGTTGCGTCCAGGCGTTGCTTCGCCGCGGCATCGGCGACCTGAGCCTGCGCGAGATCGCGGCCGAGGCGGGCACCAGTCACCGCATGCTGATCTACCACTTCGGATCTCGCGATGGGCTGCTGGCCGCGGTGGTCGGCCGGGTCGAGGCAGATCAGCGGGCTGCACTGGAGTCGCTGCCCGGCGATCCGCTGGAGGCCTCGCGCGCGTTCTGGGAGCGCCTCACCGACCCGGCCCTGGCCCCGGCCGAGCGACTGTTCTTCGAGATCTACGCACAGGCGTTGCGTGGGCGCGACTGGACGGCCTCGTTCCGCGAATCGGTCATCGAGGCTTGGGAAGAACCGGTGGCCACGCTCTACCAGCGGCTCGGCGCCGGGCCGGAAACCGCTCGGGCACACGTCCGGCTGGGTCTGGCGGTCACCCGCGGCCTGCTGATGGACCTGTTGCTCACCGACGACCGCGAGGTTGTCGACGAGGCGATGGAACTCTTCGGGTCGATGGTTGCGGCGAGCGTGGCGCCGATTAATACTTAACCTCATGGTTAATAGTCGGCTCGACGCGGTCTTCGCGGCGCTCGCCGATCCCACCCGGCGTGCGATGGTCGCGGCGGTCGCCGGAGGCGGTCCGCAAACCGCCGGTGCGCTCGCCGCTCCACACGCGATGTCGCTCCCGGCCGCGAGCAAGCACTTGTCCGTGCTCACCCGGGCCGGTCTGCTGACCCGCGAACGACAGGGTCGGCACCAGGTGTTCTCTCTGAACGCTGAGCCCATCGGCGATGCCGTCTCGTGGCTGGAGCAGCACCGCCGGTTCTGGAACGACCGCATCGACGCCCTCGACGCATATCTGGCCATCACCGAGGAGAAGCCATGACCGAGCTGACCATCACCCGCGTGCTGGATGCGCCTGCCGAACGGGTCTGGCGGGCATTCACCGATCCAGTGGCGTTGGCCGCCTGGTTCTGGCCGGCGTCGTTCGGCGCGACGGCCACGGCAACGGTCGCCGTCGACGGCACCTACCGAATCGCTGCGGTCACACCGGCGATGGCGGTCAGCGGCCGCTATCTCGAGATCGACCCGCCACATCGGCTGGTCTTCACGTGGCGATGGGACGGCGAGGCAGCCGACAGCGAGGTCCGCGTCGACCTCACGGCCGCCGGCGACAAGACCGAATTGGTGGTACGCCACCGGCGCTTCGCGTCCGACGCCGACCGGGACAGCCACGCCCAGGGCTGGAACGACTGCCTGGACCGGCTGCCCGACTGGCTGGCCGCCTAGTCACCGACGATTTCCGCGCCGCCTCGTCGCCGTCTCGTCGCCGCCTCGTCGCCGTCTCGTCGGCGAAGGTCCCCACCCTGGCGACCGATCCCATCCCACCGCGCGCGCCGAGTGTGGGGTTATGGCTGGGTTCCGGCGTCCGCACCCCGCCATAACCCCGAAGTCGGCGCACCGGGCGGGATCGGATCAGTCGAGGGATAGCTACCCCGATGAGCGCGGTAGATCAGGCGTACCAAAAAAGATCGCCCCGACCGTGATGGTCGGGGCGATCGCCGTGGAGGCGCCGGGAATCGAACCCGGGTCCTCCGCCGCATAAGCAGGGCTTCTCCGAGCGCAGCTTGCTATGTCAGCCTCGGCCCTCCCGATCACGCAAGCAAGGTGGGATGACGGGCCCAGTCACGATTAGTCTCGCCGCCCGGCCCCCGTGACAAGGACCGCTTGGCCAGTCCCCTAGCTGACGCCGGTTACCAGGTCGGAGACACTCCTGGACCGACGGCCGTTACTCGATGCTTAGGCAGCGAGAACGAGCGAGCGCTGATTCTTGGCGCTTATTGTTTTCCAACGACGATTAACGAGACGGCGTTGGCTTCCTCGGCTCGCTTCACCTGCCGCAGCGCACAGAGTCGAAACCTGTCGCCCCCGGCGGGTTTTGCTTGTCTAGCTTATCGCTAGGACTAACACCCGTCACACCGGATTTAGTCCATGCCCTTCGAGCGCCGCCCGAGAGACCGGTTGATCTCGCGGTTCGCGTCCCGCTGGGCCAGGTCCTGCCGTTTGTCGTAATCCTTCTTACCGCGGGCCAGCCCGAGCTCGACCTTGGCCCAGCCGTCGGAGAAGTAAAGCGACAGCGGCACGATCGTCAGACCGCTCTCTTTGACCTTAGTGATCAACTTATGCATCTCACCGCGGTTCAAGAGGAGCTTGCGGGTGCGGCGTGGTTCGTGATTGGTCCAGGTGCCCTGGGTGTATTCCGGGATGTGAACGGCGTAGAGGAACATCTCGCCGTTGCTCTCCTGGGCGAATCCGTCCACCAACGACGCCCGGCCCATCCGAAGCGACTTCACCTCGGTGCCGGTCAGCACCAAGCCGGCCTCGACGGTTTCGAGGATGGCGTAGTCGTGACGCGCCTTCTTATTGGAAGCGACGACCTTGCGGCCCTTCTCGCGTGGCACAGCTGCTCACCTCCTCGTTTTTGTGGAACCAGCGGCCAACCCGGGTTACGGATCGTCCAACGTCCGGCGCCGGCAGGCCGACCGGAACGCCATGTTATCCAAGGTGATCCGGGCACGTCGCGTCGGTTTCGCCGGGCCGCGGTCGCTCGATGCTGATCGGGACCGGCTCCGGCACTATCAACTAAACGATCAACAGAAACATTTCGGGAGCCAGTTCAGCGGCTGCACGGCCGTGCCGTTGATCCGCACCTCAAAGTGCAGGTGGTAGCCGGTCGCGGCACCGGTCTCGCCGACCCGGCCGATGACCTGGCCGCGGCTGACGCGCTCGCCGACGTGCACCAGGATCTTGGACTGATGTCCGTAGCAGGTGGCCAGGCCGTGACCTTGATAGAGGCCGTGCGAGATACAGGTGTAGTTGCCGTACCCGCCGGCCCATCCGGCCCGGACTACCCGGCCGGCCGCGGCGGCCCGGATCGGCGTACCGCCGGCGGCGGCGATGTCCACCCCCGCATGGCGTTGCCATCGGTGATAGAAGGGGTCGTAGCGCATGCCGAAGTCGCTCGACTTCCAGCCGAGCACCGGCATCATGAAGAACCCGCCGGTGGCAGTGACCGACCCGGACCCACCACCCGTCGTGCCGCCGCCCGTCTTGCCGCTTTCGCCGGCCTTCTTGCGCTCCTCGTCGGCGAGAGCCTTGAGCTGCGCCTCGATCTGTTTGCTCTGCTTCTGCAGGGCGTCGTATTGGCGGAGCGTCGCCGCCTTGTTGGCGGCCGCCACCGCCAGCGCTTCCTGGCGCTTGGTGGCCAGGGCGGCAAGATCGTCGGACGCCTGCTGTGCCAACGCGACGGCCTGCTTCGACCTGGTGAGCGCGGCGCCGGCCGCCTGTTGCGCCGCGGCGGCCGCCTTCTGGTCGGCGACCGCTAGGTTCAGCGCATCCTTGGCGTGCATGCGCAGGGCGATATAGCCGTCGAGCGACGTGCTCTGGTCCTTCGCGACGTGATCCATAAAGGTCAGCCGGTCCAGCAGCAAGCTTGGTGACCCGCCGGACATCAGCGAGTCCAGCTGGATCAGCTGGTCGCCTTCGTAAGCCGCCGCGACGACACTCTCCAGCTGGGATCGGCCGGCCTCGACCTGGACGTTCGCGGCCGCGACAGCGCCTTGCGACACCTGCGCCCGGGACTGCGCAGTGGCGAGCGACCGGTCCGCCAGGTGCACGGCACTGGTCGCCGCGATCACTGACCCCTCGGCATCCGCGACACGATTCTGGGCCGCCGGCATGGCATCGGTCGCCTCTTCGTAGGCTTCCGCGGCGGCCTGCACTTTCTTCCCGGCCGCTTCATAGGTCGCGCTCGCGGTGGCCAGCAGCTGATCGATATGCGACTTCTGCGCCTTCAAGTCGCCACTGGAGTCATCGGCATAGGCCGGGCTCGAGACCAGCACGAGCGCTACCACCGGGACGGCGCCGATGATCAGCGCCGCCAAAGCGGTCAGAAACCGCCTCCGAGTCGGATCCGCGCTGGTCACAGTGGTTACCTCCGGTCCCGCTCGTGATCATTACCGTACCCACGACGCAGGATGCATTCCACCACCAATCGCCCATTGAGGTGATTATTTTGGTCCCTTTTCACAGCAGTCACGGCAGCTGACAATTGCCCCAGTCGCCCCATCAGCAATGACGTGCCGGAACCGACCGCGACAGCAAACCGGCCCCGGCGCTCTCGCGCGAACGAGAGTGCCGGGGCCGGTTCGGCCGGTCTGACTTACTTCTTGATGTAGGCCCGCAGGGTCACCCAGCCGGTCACGCCGGAGACCAGCGCACCCGCCACCACAAGCAGCGGCAGTTGCCAGAAGATGGTCGACCACTCGACCTTGCCGAGCAGTGCCGATAGCGCCTTGAGCGAGCCGTCCACCAGGAACACCTTGGACGCCACCAGGCCACCGAAGGCGAGCAAGGCACCGATGATGCCGGCGAACATGGCTTCGAGCACAAACGGCGACTGGATGAACCAGTTGGACGCACCGACCAGCTTCATCACCGCCACTTCGCGTCTCTTGCTATAGGCGGCGACCTGAATCGTGTTGGCGACCAGCAACAGGGCCGCCAAGCCTTGGGCGATGGCGAGCACCAGTGCCAGGTTCTGCAACGCACCGAGCACCTTGAACACCTTGTCCAGCAGGGTGGCCTGGTCGACCACGTTGGCCACGCCGGGCATGTCCTTGTATTTGGTGTTGATGTCGGCGAACTTGTCCGGGTCCTTGAGCTTGACCCGGTAGGACTGCGGCAGGTTCGCCGCCGTCGTGACCGCGACCAGGTTCGGCTGGTTCACCGTCATCTTCTTGAACTTCTCGAACGCCTGGTTGTGGTCCTCAAAGCTGGACGACTTGACCAGGGAGTCGGACTTCAGCGAGTCGCCGATGCTGGTGATCTGCTCGGGCGTGGCGTCATTGCTGATGAAGATCGACACCTCGACGTTGTTGATGAAGGTGGACTTCATCTGGTCGATCTGGTGGTACATCACGAGGCTGGCACCCAGCATCGTCAGCGACACCGCCATTGTGATGATCATGGCGATGGTCATCGTGACGTTGCGCCACAGTCCAGTCATCACCTCGGACAGGACGTATTTCGCGCGCATCAGACTGTGGTTCCTTTCACCCGGTCTTCGAGAGGGCTGAATCTACTGGGGAACGGCGCTGACTCAGCCGTACACACCGCGCGGCTGGTCGCGCACGATCTTGCCGCCCTCGATCTCGACGACGCGACGGCGCATCTGGTTAACGATGTTGGAGTCGTGGGTGACCATGACGACCGTGGTGCCGGTCCGGTTGATCCGGTCCAGCAGGCGCATGATCTCGATCGACGTGTCCGGGTCGAGGTTTCCGGTCGGCTCGTCGGCGAGCAGGATCAGCGGCCGGTTGACGAACGCCCGGGCGACCGCGACACGCTGCTGCTCACCACCGGAGAGCTCGTGCGGGTAGCGGTGCTCCTTGCCACCCAGGCCGACCAGCTCCAGCACCTCCGGCACCACGCGCCGGGCAACCGCCTGCGACTTGCCGAGGACCTCGAGGGCGAAGGCCACGTTCTCGTACGCAGTCCGGGTCGGCAGCAGCCGGAAGTCCTGGAACACGCACCCGATCGAGCGACGGAAGTTGGGAATGCGCCAGGACCGCATGTTGGACACGTCGCGATCGTTCACGACGACCTTGCCCCTGGTTGGCGTCACCTCGCGAAGCAGAAGCTTCACGATGGTGGACTTTCCAGAGCCGGACGGGCCGATGAAGAACACGAAGTCGCCCTTTTCGATCGACACCGAAACGCTGTCGAGCGAAGGCCGGGCCGCCTTCGGATATGTCTTCGTCACATTCTCAAGCCGAATCACGCGGAGGACTTTACCCGCTGTCCGTGAAACGCCAAGACACGCTCCGGGGTCGATGCCGGACAATTAGTGCCATATTTCATGTCACAACTGGACATAACTCCGCGTGTCGTTTGTGACATGGCTCACTCAAACGAGCTCTGATCACAAAATCATCACGACGATCAGGCGGCCAACCGTCACCCTGGGTAACGGATCTTGCCTGGCTAACCGGCCGCAGTCTCCCGTTCGCGCTGCTTGCGCCACCGGATGCCGGCTTCGATGAAACCGTCGATGTCCCCGTCGAAAACCGAGCTCGGATTGCCGACCTCGTACTCGGTCCGAAGATCTTTGACCATCTGGTACGGGTGCAGCACGTACGACCGCATCTGGTCGCCCCAGGATCCGGCCACATCGCCGCGCAGCGCATCCATCTTGGCGGCCTCTTCGGCCTTCTTCACGGCCAGCAGCTTGGCCTGCAGGACCACCATGGCGGTGGCCTTGTTCTGCAGCTGGGACCGCTCGTTCTGGCACGAGACCACGATGCCGGTCGGGATGTGCGTCAGCCGGACCGCCGAGTCGGTGGTGTTGACGCCCTGGCCACCCGGGCCGGAGGCGCGGATAGACGTCGACCCGGATCTCGTCGTCCGGGATGTCGATCGCGTCGGTCTGCTC
Organism: uncultured Actinomycetota bacterium; assembly: GCA_963836775.1. Lineage (GTDB taxonomy): Bacteria > Actinomycetota > Actinomycetes > Mycobacteriales > Micromonosporaceae > DASQPR01. The sequence continues at coordinate 960,915 of CAWIKR010000002.1, forward strand.
CACCACCGGGACCACCTCGACCGCGGCGAAGCTGGTCTGCCGGCGACCCTGGTTGTCGAATGGGCAGATCCGCACCAGCCGGTGGGTGCCCTGCTCGACGGAGAGGGTGCCGTAGGCATAGGGCGCCTTGACCGCGAAGGTGGCGGACTTGATGCCGGCCTCCTCCGCGTAGGACGTGTCGTAGACATCGGTGCCGTAGCCGTGCCGCTCGGCCCACCGCAGATACATCCGCAGCAGCATCTCGGCGAAGTCGGCGGCATCCACCCCACCGGCTCCGGACCGGATCGTCACCAGCGCCTCGCGGGAGTCGTACTCCCCCGAGAGCAGCGTGCGGACCTCCAGCTCCTGGATCGCCGAGCTGCAGCGCGGTGACCTCTGAGCGAACCTCCGCCAGCGAGTCCGGGTCGTCCTCGGCCTGCGCCAGCTCCAGGAGTACGCCGGCATCGTCGAGCCGGCTCCGCAGCCCCTCCACCTTGCCGATCTCGGCCTGGACGTGCGACAGCCGGGAGGTGACCTGCTGCGCCCGGCTCGGGTCGTCCCACAGCGACGGCTCGGACGCAGCCCGCTCCAGCTCGTCCTTGTCCTTGCGCATCTTCGGCAGGTCCAGGACGATTTCGATGTTGCGCAGCGTGGCGTCGAGTCCCTTGAGCTGCTCGGCGAATCGGCGTCGGTCACGAAAGACAACAGTACGGCTCCGCGCGAGCCCCGCCTGCCCGAGCGGGGCGGGGCGCCTCGGCCCGCTCTACTTGATCGCCTTCAGCCAGGCGAGGGCCGCCTTGTGGTAGCCGATGGCGAAGTCCTACGCGACCGCCGCGCTGTCGTCGCCTTCCTTCTTCATCTCCTTGGTGACCTCGCGGATATGGGCCAGCGCCTCGTTGTGGTAGTCGGAGGCCCGCGCATAGGTCTGCGTCAGCTGCGCCGATGTCTGGTAGGCCCGAACGCCGCACGAAGAGCGATCGGGTTGCGAATCGCCTCGTGCCCGGGATCTTCGGTGAGCCACCGGTCAAACGCCCGCTTGCCCGCCGGGGTGATCGAGTAGGGCTGTGAGCTGCGCGGGCCAGGCCTGCCCAACTTCACGTAACCCATTCGACGCGAGCGCCGGAAGCTCGCGATAGACCTGACTGCGGGTCATCGACCAGTAGGCGCCGAGACGCCGCTCGGCCTCCGCCATCAGCTGCCCACCGGTCATCGATCCCTCGTGGAGCAGTCCCAAAAGCGCCGCTGCTGTCGCATTTACTCCAGACTCTGCCATGCGTTACACCCTGCCACGATTTGCGTATGAGGTCCATTGTTTCCGTTGTGGCTCATTCCATTGTGTCCAAACAGCCGAATAACCCATCCCCGGACGGTGTCCACTTGAGAGCCGGAGTAAACCCCCAGGCCATTTCGATCATGGCGGTTGGCACGCCACTGGGCATGCGCGACGAACGACCCATCGGGCGCGTAATCGGCCATTGACGCGACAGCGTTGGGTCGGACCGGAGCTTGGCGGGTGTCCCGAGAGTCGTCGCGGCGTGATGGCGTCGATCGCTCCCTCCTGCTTACTGATCCGCGCCCCGGCGCCGGGGCGGAATGCGCCGCGGTTCACTCTCCAGGCCGAGTCACTCTCCGGGCCGGTTCAATCTCCGGGCCGAGTCCACTGTCCGGGCCGAGTCCACTGTCCGGGCCGGGTTCCGTGCTTACCTGCCGCTCCACCCGGCCACCCGTACGCACCCGAATCGCCAGGTGATCTGCCTATTGACAGTCGGTGGTCGCGTCCGTACCGTCTGCCGGAATAGGAAAATCGTTTACCTAACGCTACGAGGTTCGATGGAACGGCCGGCCGGATCAGCAAAGTTGCTGCGCGGACTGAACACCAGCGCGGTCCTATCGCACCTGCTCAACCGTGGCCCGATGACCCGCGCCGACATCCGCGAGCTGACCGGACTCTCCAAGCCGACCACCGGCGATGTGCTGCGCAGCCTGGTGACGGCAGACCTCGCCGTGGTCACCGGGCACACCTCGGGTGGGCCGGGACCGAACGCCGAGATCTACGCGACCAACCCGGACGGAGCGTTCGCCGCCGCCCTGTCGGTCCGCGAAACCGACGCTCGGCCGGAGATCTCGCTCGCCATCGTCGATCTCGTCGGCACCATCCGTACGCGTACCCAGATCTCTGTGGATCTTGCCACCGACGACCCGGCAGCCACCCTCGCGAATGCGCGTGATGGAGCTCTGCAAGGAGTCCGACATCCCGCTGGAGCGGGTGCGGCACATGCACATCGCCGTTCCGGGCTCCTATGACCACACCACTGACACGATCCGGCACGTCGACGTGCCCGGTCTGGACCGGCCCGGCCTGGTCACGTCGATGCGCCGGATCCTCGGCGGCGCCGGTCGCCGTGGACAACGACGTGAACCTGGCCGCGATCGCCGAGCGGCGCCGCGGTGTCGGCCAGCGGCGCGGAAACGTTTGCACTGCTCTGGCTCGATCACGGCCTGGGCCTCGCGATAGACCTCGGCGGCTCGCTGATGCGCGGCGCACGTGGCGGCGCCGGCGAGATCGGCTACATGCCGCTCGGCCTGCCGGCCCACCGCACCTGCGTTACGAGAACAACGACCTGGACGGGATTCTGGCCGGCCCGGCTGTGCTGGCGCTTGCGGCCGACCACGGCGGATGGTCGCGACCAATCCGCACGACGCGGTGCGCGCCGGCGGTGCCGCGTTCATCGCGGACGCTGGCGCAGCGGGTCGCGGTCGGAATGGCGGCGGTGGTCGCCGTGCTCGACCCGGATCTGGTGGTTCTCGCCGGGGCCGTGGCACAAGCGGGTGGCGAGCGGCTGCGTGACGCGGTCGCCATCGCGATCCGCACCGCGTCACCGCTGGAGGCGCAGATCGCCACTACCGCGGTGACCGACGACGCGGTGCTGCTCGGCGCGTCGACGCCGGGCTTGGGCGCGGTCCGGGAGGACCTCATCCGCGCCGTTCAAGACGTCGAACACCCACCTAACCCCTCTAGTTCCCGGATAAAGGAGATCGGCAATGAAGTCCCGTCGGATTCGCGGCTTCACCGCCGTGATCAGCATGGCTACCGCCGTTCTGGCGGTCGCCGCGTGCTCGCCGAGCACCGCCCCCAAGCAGAAGCCGATCGCGTCGCCGGGCGTCCACCGCCTCCGGCACGATCACCTTCTGGCACTTCTTCGCCGACCGCGAGGCCGCCGCCATCCAAGGCGTCGTCAACGACTTCGAGGCCAGCCACCCGAACATCAAGGTGGTGGTCAAGGACGGCCAGGACGACGACAAGATGACCCAGGCCATCGCGCCGGTGGCAGCGGGCCAGATGTGGGCCTGTCCTACTCCACCGACATCGTCGGCAAGTTCTGCAAGTCCGGTGCCTGGCAGGACCTGTCGCAGTACATCTACCGCGACAAGATCGACATGAACAACATTCCGGGCCCGGTGCGCAACTACACCAGCTACGCCGGCAAGCAGTGCACGATGCCGTTCCTGAACGACGCCTACGGCATCTACTACAACAAGGACATGTTCGCGGCCCAGGGCATCACCGACCCGCCGAAGACGCTGGACGAGCTGACCGCCGACGCGAAGAAGCTGACCGTCTTCAACACGGACGGTTCCATCAAGGTGGCCGGCTTCGACCCGCTGTTCGGCTACTACGAGAACTCGGCCGCGCACTTCGCGGCGATGTCCGGCGCCAAGTGGCTGACCGACGACGGCAAGTCGGCGATCGGCGGCGACCCGAACTGGCAGACCGTGCTGAACTGGCAGAAGTCATTGGTCGACTGGTTCGGCTACGACAAGCTGACCAAGTTCAACGCCTCGCTCGGTGACGAGTTCAGCGCTCAGAACGCGTTCCAGGCGGGCAAGGTGGCGATCAACCTGGACGGCGAGTGGCGCATCGCGTTCATCGCCGACCAGGCCAAGAACCTGAACTACGGCGTGGCTCCGATGCCGGTGGCACCGACCAGTCGACCGGTATGGCGCCGGCTACATCACCGGCAACGTCATCGGCATCTCCCGCGGTTCCAAGAACCCGGAAGCCGCCTGGGAGTTCATCAAGTACCTGACCACCAACACCGACGCCGTGGTCAAGCTCGCCAACGGCATCAAGAACGTGCCGACCACCAAGGTCGCCGCGCTGAACTTCGCCGAACCTGACCTCGGACCCGAACTTCAAGCTGTTCCTGGACATCTCGGCGAACCCCAACACGGTCACCACGCCGCCGAGCGGCGCCGGCACCACCTACCAGGACGACATGCAGGCGTTCCTGGACAAGTGGCAGACCGGCAAGGTGCCGAACCTGCAATCCGGTCTGACCGGCCTGGATACGCAGATCAACCAGGCACTGGCCAACGCCGGTTAGGCGCCTGACCAGATGACAGCGCAGTCTGCCGTCGTGGCGCGCCCGGTCAGCACCCGGGCGCGCCGCCGGCGCCAACTCCGGCACTACCTGACGGTGCTGAGCTTCATGGCGCCCGCCCTCATCGGCATCTTCCTGTTCCTCGTGTTCCCGCTGTTCACCGCTCTGAACTCGTCGTTCCACCAGTTCGGGCGGCTGGACTCGCCGGGTGTCTGGTATCGGGCTGAACAACTACAGGTACCTGTTCACCCAGGACCCGTTCGTGCGCACCGCGGCCTGGAACACGCTCTGGTTCGTGGTCATCATGGTGCCGGCGCAGATCCTCACCGGCCTCGGCTCGGCGGCGCTGCTCACCAAGATGCGCCGCGGCTCCGCGTTCTACCGGACGATCTTCTACCTGCCGGCGCTGATCCCGACGGTGGCCGGCGTGCTGGCGTTCGTCTACCTGCTCAAGCCCGGCAAGTGGGCCTGGTCGACCACGTGCTCAAGCTTGTCGGCGTCGACAACGGACCGCTGTGGTTCAACTCGCCGAGCTGGTCCAAGCCGTCGCTGACGCTCCTGGCCATGTGGGGCATCGGCAACACCATGGTGATCTTCCTGGCCGCATTGCTCGACGTGCCGATCAGCCTGTACGAGGCGGCGGCGATCGACGGTGCCGGCCCGTGGCACCGGTTCCGGCACGTGACCTTGCCGACCATCTCACCGGTGCTGCTGTTCACCGCGATCACCGGGATCATCGCCACGCTCTCCTACTTCACCGAGGCGGCGGTGGCCGCGTCGGCGGCATCCGGGCAGGCCACGGTCGGCGGCGGTGCCGGCGGCAACTTCGGCTACCCGAACGAGTCGACCTCTGTCCTACCCGCTCTACCTCTACCAGGCCGGTTTCTCCCAGGACCGGCTCGGTTACGCCAACGCCATGGCGATCGTCCTGTTCATCGTCACGTTCCTGGTCATCCTGCTGCTGCTGAAGCGGTCCAAGTCGTTCACGGAGGGGGCGTCATGACCGCCGTCACCGCACCACCGGCGGCGCCCGCGCGGGCCACCCCGACACCGGCCCCGCGCAAGCGCCGGGAAAGCACGCTGTTCTTCATCGCCCGGCACAGCATCGCGATCGCCATCGCGATCTGCGCGCTGGCTCCGATCGTGCTCATCGTGCTGACCTCGTTCATGTCCGCCAACCAATCGCTGACCAGCGACTTCTGGCCACACGTCTGGCACTTCGACAACTACGTCGAGGTGTTCCGGAAGCTGCCGATGGGTCGCTACCTGCTGAACACCCTGATGTACGCGGTCCTCGTCCACCGGGTTCATGCTGTTGTCCAGCGTGCCGGCGGCGTACGCGCTGGCGAAGTTGCGCTGGCGCGGCCGCAACCTGACGTTCGTCGTGATCATCTGCATGATGCTGCTTCCGGCCCAGATCACCACGATTCCGCTCTACCTGTGGTGGGCTCAGGCGGGCCTGACCGGCACGCTGTGGCCGCTGATCATGCCGAACCTGTTCGGTGACGCGTTCTCGATCTTCCTGCTGCGCCAGTTCATGGTGACGATCCCGCAGGAATACCTGGACGCCGCCAAGGTCGACGGCGCCGGCGAGTGGGGGACCCTGCTGCGCGTGGTGATCCCGATGGCTCGCCCGGGCATCGCCGCCACCTCGCTGTTCATGTTCTTCTTCTGCTGGAACGACTACTACGGGCCATACCTGTTCACCAGCGAAAACGACAAGAACTGGACGCTGTCGTTCGCTCTGGCATCGTTCCGCGGTCTGCACAACGTCGAGTGGAACTACGTGATGGCGGCCGCCGTCATCACCGTGGTTCCGGTGATGGTGCTCTTCTTCTTCGCTCAGAAAGCCTTCGTACAGGGCGTCACGCTCACTGGAGTCAAGGGATGAAATTCGCCGTCGTCGGCGGTGGTTCGACGTACACACCGGAACTCATCGACGGGTTCGCTCGGCTGGCCGGCACGCTGGACATCGGCGAGCTCGTGCTGATCGACCCGGCCGCCGATCGGCTGTCGATCGTCGGTGAGTTCTCCCGCCGGATCTTCGCGCATTACGGGCATCCGGGCCGGATCACTTGGACCACCGACCTCGACGAGGGTCTGCGGGACGCCGACGTGGTGCTGATCCAGCTCCGCGTCGGCGGTCAGGCGGCCCGGATCTCGGACGAGACGTTCCCGCTGGAATTCGGCTGCATCGGTCAGGAGACCACCGGCGCCGGCGGCCTGGCCAAGGCGTTGCGCACGGTGCCTGTGGTGCTCGACGTCGCGGACCGGGCTCGGCGCCTGGCAGCACCCGGCGCCTGGATCGTCGACTTCACCAACCCGGTCGGCATCGTCACCCGTGCCCTCCTCGACGCCGGCCACCGCGCCGTCGGGCTGTGCAATGTCGCCATCGGATTCCAGCGGCGCTTCGCCGGCATCCTCGGGGTCGAGCCGCACGAGGTGGTCCTCGACCACATCGGCCTGAACCACCTGACCTGGGAGCGCGCCGCGTACGTCGACGGCGTCGACCGCCTCGGCCCGGCGCTGGCCGAGCGCTACCAGGAGATCGCTGACGACGTCGAGACCAGCGTCGAGGTCATCCGCGCCCTCGACTGCATCCCCTCCTACTACCTGCACTACTACTACGACCACGACGCTGTCGTTCGCGAGTTGATCGGCGCCAAGACCCGCGGCGAGGCGGTCGCCGAGATCGAGGCCAAGCTCCTGGATATGTATCGCGACCCGAATCTGGACACCAAGCCGGAACTGCTCGGGCAGCGCGGCGGCGCGTTCTACTCGGAGGCCGCCATCGGCCTGGTCGCGTCCCTGCTCGGCGACGACGGCGGGCTGCACTCGGTGAACGTCCGCAACAACGGCACGCTGCGGTTCCTGCCGGACGACGCGGTGATCGAGGCGACCTGCCGGGTGGATGCCAGCGGCGCGGCCGCGATCACCACCAAGCCACTCATTCCGCTCCAGGCCGGTCTCGTCGCACACGTCAGCGCCTACGAAGAGCTGGCCCTCGACGCCGCGCTCCACGGTGGCCGGGAGCGGGTCTATCAGGCCCTTCTCGCGCACCCGCTGATCGGGCAGCACGACATCGCTGATCCTTTGACAGACAAGCTGATCGCCGCCGGCGCCGCCCACCTGGCGTGGGCCCGATGAGGCATTTCGTCGCGGTCGACGGGGGCAACTCCAAGACCGACGTGCTGGTCGGCACCGAGGACGGGCAGGTGCTGGCGTTCGTTCGGGGCGCCACGTCGTCACCGGACACCCTCGGTGTGGACGGCTCGTTGCGCGTACTCAATCAGTTGATCGAAAATGCGGTGACTACCGCGGACGTGCCGATCGACCAGACCGTCGCTTACCTGGCCGGAATCGACCTTCCGAGCGAGGTGGACACCTTCCGTAAGGCTGCCGACCAGGCCGGCTGGCAGTCCGACTATGTCGTCGAGAACGACCTGTTCGCGCTGCTGCGCGCCGGCACCAACGATCCGGACGCGATCGCCGTCATCTGCGGCGCCGGGATCAACTGCCTGGGTCGCCGCACCGACGGCCGGGTGGCCCGGTTTCCGGCCCTGGGACCCGTCTCCGGCGACTGGGGCGGTGGCCACCACCTCGCCGCGCTGGCGCTGTGGCACGCCGCCCGAGGTGAGGACACCAGAGGCCCAGCCACCGCGCTGACCGAGGCGGTCAAGGCGCACTTTCACCGGCCCACCGTCGAGGAGATCGCCTGCGCCATCCACCTCGGCGAGATCGCCTGGTCGCGGATCGACGAGCTGGCCCCGATCGTTTTCGACGTCGCCGACGCCGGCGATCCGGTGGCCGCCCGGGTGATCGCCAAGCAGGCCCGGGAGATCATCTCGATGGCACGAATCGCCGGCGAGCGCCTGCAACTGTCCGGCATGCCACACACGATCGTGCTCGGCGGCGGCGTGCTGGCGGCCCGGCGGCCGCTGCTGCACGACGCCGTGACCCGAGGCCTGGCCGCGGTGGCTCCGCTGGCCGCCATCGAGATCGTGCATGATCGCCCGGTGGCCGGCGCCGCCTTGCTCGCACTCGATCGCTGGGGGCCGGTCGCGGCCGACGTGGATCAGCGGATCAGATCAGCGGTACGCGAGGCGGACGAGCGCCTCCACTGATCCGTTCACGCCCGCCGCACCGTTTCACGCGCGCCTCGCGCCGCGTACCGCCACGTACCCTTTTTGGATCTTGCGAAGATCCACGGGCTTGCGGGAGCGCGGGCGTGCTGGCGCGCGAGAGGCGATCTACAGGTGGCCGCGCAGCTCCCAGAGCTCCGGATAGAACCGCAGCTCAACCCGCGACCGCAGGTACGCGCCACCGGCCGACCCACCCGTGCCGGGCTTGGTGCCGATCTGCCGTTCCGCCATCAGCACGTGCCTCGCGCGCCAGAGTGACCAGGCCTGATCATGGTCGACCAGAGCCTCGGCGAGGTCCCAGAGCTGGCCATATTCGGCTGCGGCCGTGCGCGATGGTGCGCAGTGATGACATCCGGGCGTCGTACGAATCGACCTCGAACCCGGCACGGCGCAGCGTCTCCAGATATCCGTCCCAGAGCGACGGCTCATCCACTCGCAGCTTCAGCGTCGCCTGCTCGGCGTCGGTGAGGCCGCGGAACCGGTTGATATAGCTCGGATCCTTCAGGCCGGACAGGAATTCGATCTCGCGGAACTGCGCCGACTGGAAGCCGGAGGCCGGTGCGAGCTTGTTCCGGAATGCCAGGAAGTCCTGCGGAGTCATGGTGTCGATGACGTCGACCTGGCTGATCAGCACCCGCTCGATGGCCAGGCATCGCTCCAGCCGCACGCGTGGCAGATAGCTCTCGCCGGCCATCATCCGGTCCCGAGCGTCGGTCAGCTCGGCCAGCAGCAGCTTGAACCACAGCTCATAGACCTGATGAATGGTGATGAACAGCAGCTCGTCATGCGCGGGCGGATCGGACTCCGGCAGTTGCTGTTCGAGCAGCTCGGGCAGCCGCAGATAAGTCCCATATGTCAGCAAGCCGCCCTGCTCGCCAAAGTGCGGGCCGGCCCAGGTCTTGCCGGCCACCTTGCCATTCTCACCAGCGCTGTTACTCGCGCCTACACCATCGGAGGTCACGTCGTTACGCTAACCCACGTGACGTCGACGCTCGCGCGCTGGTTGGCAACGCGGACCCAATCGGATCTTGCCGAGATCCTGGAACACCGGCCCGAGGCGAGCGCCGGACAGCCGCCCCGGAACATCAACGATCTGGCGTCCCGCCTGCAGACCCAGCACTCACTCTCGGCGCTGCTCCGCGAGCTCCCCCAGCCGTGCCTCGATCTGCTCGAGACGCTGCTGGTGTTCGGGCCGCTGAGCCGCGATGGTCTGGCGGCGCTGATGCATGTCGAGCCCGATGACGCCACTCTCAACGCCTGCCTGGAGGTCCTGCAACTCTGGGTGGCTGCGTGGGAATTGGACGGCGAGTGGCACGTCAGCGGCGCTCTCAAAGCGGTCTTGCCGGTGCCGCTCCGGCTCGGGCCGCCGGTGGTCGAGATCCTGGTCAGCCGTACGGTCGAGGATCTCCGCGCCCGTGCGAACGCGCTCGGCGTCGGTGGACCGGCCCGGTCCAAGAACGCGCTGATCGACGAGCTCGAGGCGTTCTACACGGCCGGCGATGCCGTACGCGAGCTGGTCGCGACGGCGCCGGCCGCTCAGCGCGAGATCATCACCGAGGCGGCCTGGCATGGTCCGGAGCTGCGCTATGACGGTCCCTACCTATTTACCGGCCGGCCCGACCCGGCCGTCACCTGGCTGCTCACCAACGGGCTGGCGGTCGCTGACTGGCAGCGCATCGTGGTGCCGCGCGAGGTTGCCCTGGCGGTCCGGGGCACCGACTGGCATCCGGAACTGACTGCCGCCCCGGCAGTCACCACGCTGCCAGCCGACGCCGACGCGGTCGAGCGTGATGCCGCCGCTTCGGTCAGTGCCGCCCTCGCCGCACTGACGTCAATGCTCGACACCATCGGAGCCGAGCCGCTGGCGATCCTCCGAGCCGGCGGAGTCGGCGTCAAGGAGGTCCGGCGGCTCGCCAAAGCCGGTGGCACCGACGAGGTGAGCGCCCGGCTGTGGCTGGAGATCGCACACTCGGCCGGATGGCTGGACGTCGACGGCGAGGCGCTGGTCCCGACCGAGCGCTACGACGAGTGGAAGGCCGCGCCCGCCGCCAACCAGCTCCAATCGGTCCTCACGGCCTGGCTGGACCTCACCGTGGTGCCGTTCATCGAGAACCGGCCCGAAGGCATCAAGAACGCGGCCGCGCTGGCACCGGACTCTTACGGCACGGTCGCCGCTGACCTGCGCCGCGACGTCCTGGGAGCGCTCGGAGGCGCGCCTGCGGGATCCGGCTACTCCGCCGACGACGTGCGCGCCCTGGTCGCGTACCGCCGGCCGTTGCTGTGCCGACTGCTCACCGATCCGGCACTGGCCACTGGACCGCTGCTCGCCGAGGCGCATGCGCTGGGTCTCGCGGCGCGCAACGCCATCACGCCGTTGGGCCGAGCCTTGATCGACGGCACTGTCGCCACGGTCGCGGATCGCTTCGTCGCACCGGCCGCGGCTACGGCGATCTTCCAGGCCGATCTGACCATCGTGGTGGCCGGCGCACCGAGCGCCGACATCGCCGAGCTCCTCGACGACGTCGCCGACCGCGAGTCCCGGGGCGCCGCGGTGACCTGGCGCTGCTCGGCGGCATCGGTGCGACGTGCACTGGACGCCGGACGCTCCGCCGACGACCTCGTGGCGGCACTGCGCGGCATCGCGGTCGGCGGGTCGCTGCCGCAACCGCTGGAATACCTGGTCTTCGACGTGGCTCGGCGCCACGGCGAGGTGCGGGTCCGTGCGGTCGGGTGCGTGATCCGAGCGGAAGATCCGGCGTTGCTCGCCGAGATCGCGGCGCACCGCGGTCTGGCCACCTTGCGGCTGGCCCAGATCGCGCCGACCGTCCTCACCAGCGCGGCCGACGCGACCGCGACGCTGGATGCGCTGCGCCGCGCCGGTTACGCGCCGATGGGTGAGGGCGCCGACGGCTCGCCGATCATTGAGCGGACCCGGCGGCGGCGCGCGCCGCGGGCCTTGGTCTCGCAAAATTGGGTACGCGCATCCGCCGGCCCGAGCCCCGAGGAGCTGGCCGGGAAGCTGCTGGCAACGGGCCCCGGGCCGACCGCGCCGACGCCACCGCCGATGCTGCACCTGGTGCCGGAGCCGCGCCGCACCACCCTGACCGAGCTGCGCCGGGCCGCCGGGCACCTGAGCGAGCCCGAACTCCGGTTGCTGGCCAGCGGGCTGGACCGCAACCATCCGGTGTGGATCTCCTACACCAGCGGCGATGGGACATTGACGTCCCGCACCATCGATCCGCTCGAGATCTCCGGCAGCGTCCTGGTCGCCTACTGTCACATGCGCGACGACGAGCGTCATTTCATGCTGAAGCGGATCAACGAGGTCCGACCGGACTAAATCGAAGCCGGTCTCTCGGTTGGGGGATTGACGCCGCCGGCCGGAGCGAGTAATCCGGTGCCATGGCGCAGCAGACAACTCCGGTGCCGGTGATGCCGGCCCGCACGATCTCCGACAGTTTGGTGCACTCCTACCTATTCATGCGTCGCGGCATCGGCGTGATCGGCGTAGGTCTCCCGTTCGCTCTCGCTATCGGCTATGCGGCCTCCAGCCATCGGGCGGTGCTGCGTAACTCGATCAGCAGCTACTACTACACCGACATGCGCAACGTTTTCGTCGGTTCGCTATGGGCCATCGGGGTGTTCCTGATCTGCTACCGGTTCAACCTCGTCGACGACATCCTCAGCACCATTGCCGGCGTTCTGGCCATCGCCGTGGCGCTGTGCCCGACCGCACCGGCTGACCCGACCCACAATGCGCTGGTCGCCAGCCGGTTCCACTACAGCTTCGCGGCGGGACTGTTCCTGCTGCTGGCGGTCTTCTGCTTCGTGCTGTTCCCGCGCAAGGATCCAGAGTTGGCACCGTCCCGGCGCAAGCCACTGCGCAATCGCGTCTATGTCTCGTGCGGCATCGTCATCGTGGTCAGCCTGCTCTTCGCCGGCGGCACTCAGACGCTCTGGGCAGACACGTTCCAGGACACCAATGTGCTCTTCTGGTGCGAGTCGGTGGCCATCTTCGCGTTCGGCGCCTCATGGTTGGTCAAAGGCCAGACCCTCTTGAAGGGCTAGCTAGCCGCCACGCGTTGACGGGTTGAGGTGCGCGGTCACCGCCGCCACGGCGTCGGTGACCGACACTCCGAGCTGCTTGACGGCGAGCGCATAGGTCGCCGCCGCATCGGCGAGGCGCCGATCCGCCTCGGCTTTGGAGATCGGCTCGGTGGTGTGCTCGGCGACCACCGTGCCATGCCGGACCCGGCCGATCACGACGCCGTGATTCTCAAGCTCGCGGTATGCACGGGCGACCGTGTTGACCGCCAGCCCCAGGTCGGCGGCGAGTTGCCGGATCGACGGCAGCGGTGTGCCGGGAGGCAGCAGGCCGCTGCCGACCATCGTCTCGATCTGCGCCCGGATCTGCTCATATGCCGGCACGGCCGAAGCAGTATCGACCTCGATCAGCACCGCTACGCCCCGACCACGGCGGACTCCGCCGCAGCCGCTCCGGACTCGTCGGCAACCCGGAACCGGGCCGTGGCGACGCAATAGCCGATCACCGGCGCTGCCAGGGTCATCAGGATGCCGATCCCGACCAGCATGCGGTCGGCCGATCCGGTGCTCGCGACCATGTCGAGAAAGATAGTTGCCAGGCTCAGGAGCGTGACCGCCAGGCCGCTGCCACAGAGGACGTGCACGGACCTGGATCGAATCGCATCGTCGGCGGCGAGCTGGTCGATCGGCTGGTGCGGCTGCGGTCGGTCGACCACTCGGCGGGCGACAACCCGCACCACAATGACAGTCGCGGCGGCGATCAGCGCGGGCACGAGGTGAACCAGCCGATCGTCGCGGAGGACCAGCAGAACACCGGTGAGGATCCACACCGCGGCCAGCGACAGCCCGAGGGCGATCCACGGCAGCGGGCCGAGGTAGCGCCGTGCGGTCCGGGGCCGGAGTGACGCCACGCGGTGCGCGCCGACCGGAGCCGCCGAGAGGCGAAACTCGGCGATGATGGCACCGACGAACCAGCCCGCGAACATGGTGCTGAAATTAAGCCCGAAGGTGCCACCGCGGAGGCGAGCCTCGATCTCGCTGATCGCGATCGGGACCGCTATCCCGGCGGCGACACCAGTTATCCGCCAGCGGCGAGTCACCGCAAGATAGCGAATCACCTGGGCGCCGTTGGCCGGCGAAATGACCAGGCCTTGCCGCTGCGCGAACCGTGCCAGACGCCGGCGCCGCACCGGTCCGCCGGCCACGCCGATGACGGCCACCGCCGCGAGGATCGGAATCAGCAGCACGACCAGGACCACTATCAATGCCATGGCGGCTCCCCTCGGACTCTTCTCAATGTACCTATGTATTGCTACATTGAACAAGACGTGGCGAAGGGAATCTCACGATGGCCGGCGCAGTGGAGCGGGACGACATGCTGAAGCCTCACCGGGGACTCAAACGTGATGAGGCGCTGACTGACGACGTCTGGGCGCGACTCGACCCACATGCCGGGCGTCTGTCCCGCCGGTCGGTGCTCCGGCTCTGGGCCGCCGGCGCTGCCGCGATCCTTGTGCTGATCGCCGGGGTCGGTGTCTACCTCACAGGTTTCGTCACGCCTCGAGTGCACGCCGACGGCAGCAGCTTCAGCATGGAGCGACCGGTCGACGTGTCGACGACGACACCAGTGGTCATCACACTCCACTTCACGCTGGACAACCGCGGGTCGTCGACCGTCGCCATCAAATCGCTGGGCGGGCCGCTCGCCGGCGACGTGCGCCAGTTGTCGTTCGTGTCCACCTGGAACCTGCCGCGGAATCTGCCGCCGGCCACCGGGCAGGAAGTCACCGTCACCTATCGTCTGACCTCGTGCAAGGCGTTCCCGACTGCCGCCGAGTTGCCGATCGGCAGGGTGCCGCTGACCGTGGATCGATGGTGGGGCACGCAACATCTGATGGTGCCGGTCGATGCCGTCGTGCCCAACCCATGCCGCGCCGACATCTGATCGATCGGGTCGGTTCACGTTTAGTCCCCGTTGACGAGGGAACTCTCAGGCAGGGCCCGTATAGTTCGGGATACCGCGATCCCGCCCTCGGGCGGCAAGTTTCAGCGAGGATTCATGGGCTCCCCTGCTTCATCGGAGGGCGCCATGGGCACGGGGGCCCGCACGACCGGCGACGATGCCGGTGCACGTCTTGCTGGGTCTGCGCATGTCCATGACCGCCCCACCGCGACACCGGTCGAGTCCAGCGTTTCGGAAAAACCAGAAACATCGGTAACGCCGGGACGCCTGTCCGCGCTCGCTGCCGCGTCCGGCGCCGCGCCCCCGGCGACTTCGACTTCTCTTCGCGACGACCGGGCAACTCTGAATGCGTCTGCGGCGACTGTCACCAGGCCGAGCCTCGACCGAACGTCGGTCACCGCGACCACGCACGCCGAGGGACCGACGCCCCAGTCCGAGCCGGCGGCATCACCGACTGGCGAGTCGGCCCCGCCGAAACTGTCCGCGCAGCCGAAACCGTCGGCCGAGCCGAAGCTGTCGGCGCAGGCGCTCGCCTCGAAGGCCGAGCGGACCGCAGCGGCCGACCGTTCACCGGCCGATTCGGCTGGGTCGGCAAATCTGGCTGAGCCCGCCGGGACGACCAAGGCCGCTGCGGTCAACGGGACTGCGACCGGCGCTGCCGCCGACACCGGCGACGCGTCCGAACGCCCGGCGGCGGAACCCGCTGGCGGCACCGGTGCCGCCAGCGCCACCGGTGCCGGCAAAGTCAAGCCCCGCAAGCGCCGCAGCCCGCTCTGGGCGAAGCTGAGCATCGGGTTCGGGACGCTGATCCTGATCGCGAGCCTCGGCGCGATCGGATTCCTGCAGGCCGGTCTGCACACCCTCAACAAATCGGTGCGCCAGGAGAACCTGCTCGGAAACGCGGCCCCCGGCGTCCTCGCGACCAACGCCCCACAACTGACCGGCGTCTCGATCGACGGACCGATCAACATCTTGCTGGTCGGGGTCGACACGCGACCCGACTGGACCTCCGGATCGCACTCGGACACGATCATCATCGCCCACATTCCGGCCTCGCATGACCGGGCCTATCTGGTGTCGCTACCCCGTGACGCCGGCGTGGCGATCCCGGCTGACCCCGCGACCGGCTACGCCGGTGGCTACAACAAGATCAACGCAGCCTTCACCTTCGGCAGCCGCAACGGCAAGGGTTATGCCGGCGGTTTTCAGTTGCTGGCCAACACCATCAAGCAGGACTACGGCATCACCTTCAACGGCGGCGCCATCATCGACTTCAACGGTTTCAAGGACATCGTCGACAAGCTCGGTGGCGTCAACATGTATGTGGACGAGACCACGGTCTCCATCCACCACGGCTACCTCCACGGCGATCCGTCCCAGCACGCCGCGCCGTTCAATATCGATCCGAACACCGGCGTGCCCTACTGCCCGCACGGCGGCTCGTTCAACTCGACTCCGCTGGAGTGCGCCATTACCGGAGTCACGCCGGTCGTCTACGAAAAGGGTTATCAGCACCTGTCGGCCTATGACGCACTGGATTACGTCCGGGCCCGCGACGGCCTGGTCGGCACCGACTACGCGCGGCAGCGGCACCAGCAGCAGTTCATCAAGGCGATCCTGCAGGAGGCCTACAACCAGGGCCTGAGCGACCCGCTGAAGATGATGTCGTTCGTGCAGTCGATCGGCAAGGCGTTCATCTTCGATGGTGGCGGCGTGTCCCTGAACGACTGGGTGTTCACCCTGAAGGGGATCGTCCCGTCGGCGCTGACCACGATCAAGACCAACGGCGGCCAGTTCGTCACCTACTCGGGCCCCTACATCCCGGGATCGTCCCAGGGACTCAACGCCGACAGCGTGGCGTTGCTGGCCGCGGTCCGTGCCGACACCGGGCCCAACCAGGACCACGTGGCCGACTTCCTGGCCATACATCCCGATTGGATCGTCGGCGACGGCTCCGGCTGACGGTTCTCGCGAGCGAGTCGCCGACTGTCTCGCGCGAACCGAGTCGGACCGCGACCACGTCCCGGCCCGGGCGGAAGCGGTCATCAGCTCGCCGATCCCGGCACGGTGTTAGCGTGCGATCATGCGTGCTGCTTATGCCTCCGCCATCCACCCCGACGACCCGCTGGCCGGATTGACCGTCGGCGAGATCGACGAGCCCGCGGTGCCGGACGGCTGGGTGACTGTCGAGGTGAAGGCGAGCGCCCTCAATCACCATGACCTCTGGTCGCTGCGGGGTGTCGGTCTCGGCGTCGACCAGTTGCCGATGATCCTCGGCAACGACGCGTCCGGCATCGACGAGGACGGCAATGAGGTGATCGTGCACGCCGTCATCCCGGATCAGAATTCGCAGACGCCGATCGCCGACGAGACCATGGACCCGAAGCGCACTCTCCTGTCAGAGAAGTATCCCGGGACGCTGGCCGACCGGGTCCGGGTGCCGCGCGGCAACTTGGTGGCGAAGCCGGCCGAGTTGAGTTTCCAGGAAGCGGCCTGCCTGCCGACCGCGTGGCTCACCGCCTACCGGATGCTGCGGGTGCGCGGGCGGCTGCCGGAGAACGGATCGGTCCTGGTGCAAGGCGCCGGCGGTGGCGTCGCCACGGCCGCCATCGTGCTGGCCACTGCACTCGGCGCGCGTACCTATGCGACCAGCCGCGACGCCGCCAAGCGGGCCAAGGTGGAGGCGCTCGGCGCGACCGCGTTCGAGCCGGGTGCGCGCCTGCCGGAGCGGGTCGACGTGGTGATCGAGACGGTCGGAGCGCCGACCATGGACCACTCGCTCAAGTCGACGAAGCAGGGCGGCCGGGTTGTCTGCTCCGGCGCCACCGCGGGCCACATGGCCACGATCGACCTGCGCCGGCTGTTCTTCCTGCAGATCGAGCTGATCGGCTCGACCATGGGTACGCGTGCGGAACTCGCAAGCCTCGCAAGCCTGTGCGTGTCACAGGGCATCCGGCCGATCGTGGACAGCGTGGTGCCGTTCGCCGACGCTCGCGGTGCCTTCGAACGGCTCGCTACCGGCGACGTCTTCGGCAAGATCGTCCTCGACCACACCGTCTGACACCCCAGCCGCCCAGCTGCACCCTGCCTCTGGATCCCGTCTCCTCTGGATCCCGTCTCCCTGGATCCCGTCTCCCTGGATCTTGAACACTCTATCGCCCGATATCAGCGACAATCGTTCAAGATCCAGAGGTGGTGGAGCGAGGAACGGCGGCCGACGGCGTCAAGTGGGTGACGGCGTCAGCGAGTGACCCCGTCGCGATGAGCCGCCTCGGCCACCGCGGTCGCGACCGCTGCCGCGACCCGCGGATCCAGCGGACTCGGCACGATGGCGTCCGGACGCAGATCGGCCAGGGCCACATCGGCGATCGCCTCGGCGGCGGCCACCTTCATGTTCTCGGTGATCCGGGTGGCCCGCGCATCCAGCGCACCCCGGAAGATGCCCGGGAACGCCAGCACATTGTTGATCTGGTTGGGGAAGTCGCTGCGGCCGGTGGCGACCACGGCGGCGTACCGCGCGGCGACGTCCGGGTGCACCTCGGGAGTCGGGTTGGCCAGCGCGAAGACGATGCCGCCCGGTGCCATCCGGGCCACCGCGTCCTCGCCCACGGCCCCGCCGGAGACCCCGATCAGCACGTCGGCGCCGAGCAACGCGTCAGCCACCGAGCCGGTGACACCACGGGCGTTGGTCATCGCGGCCAGTGCCGCCTTCTCGCCGGAAAGATCGGTCCGCCCCCCATGCAGCGCACCACGGGAATCGCAGATCACCAGCTCGTCGGCCGGCACGCCGCCGGCGATCAGCATCCGGGTCACGGCGACTCCGGCCGCGCCCGCGCCGACCACGACGACCCGCAGGTCACCGAGCTTCCGGTCGAGTACGCGAGCGGCGTTTCGCAGCGCCGCCAGCACCACCACCGCGGTGCCGTGCTGGTCGTCGTGGAACACCGGGATCGGCAGGGCCGCATCCAGCCGCCGCTCGATTTCGAAGCACCGCGGCGCCGAGATGTCCTCCAGGTTGATGCCGCCGAATGACGGGGCGAGCGCGCTCACCGTGGCGACGATCTCGTCGACATCCTGGGTGGCCAGGCAGATCGGCACCGCGTCCACGCCGCCGAACGCCTTGAATAGCACCGCCTTGCCCTCCATCACCGGCATTGCCGCGCTCGGGCCGATGTTGCCCAGGCCGAGCACCGCGGAACCGTCGGTGACCACGGCAACCGCGTGCGACGTCCAGGTGTAGATGTCGGCGAGCGCCGGGTCGGCCGCGATCGCCAGGCATACCTCGGCTACCCCGGGGGTATACGCCAGGGACAGGTCCTCGCGGGTGGCCAGCGGGACTGTCGAGGTGACTGCCATCTTTCCGCCGCGATGCACAGCGAAGATCGGGTCGTCCGGTGACTCTGCCATGTCTCATCTCCAAGGGCCGAGATGAGAGCGTACCCAAACCGGCCGTGGCCACCAGCGCAGGAGCACACGTCCGACCACCTCGGCGGGTCCGTAATCCCGCGAGTCTGACGAAGCCAGCTCATTATCGCCAATGGCCCACCAGGCATCGCCCACTTTGTGGGACAGGCGCTTCACGAATAGCCCGTCCTGACCTGGGTAACTGACTACCGCGACCATTCCGGGCCGCCCGTTCGACGTCGATCGGACCAGCAGAGCATCGCCGTGGCGCAGGGTCGGGACCATCGACGGTCCTTCGACGAGCACCGTGAACAGCCTGCTCACCGCTCCGCCGCCTTTCGGTTGGAGTAGGGTCACTACTGGCTAATGATCACCGCCGTTCGGCGGCATCACCCACGCACAATCCAGGAGGATCGGTATGCGTTTGCCACGCATCTTGACTCCGCGCACGATCGTGCGCGCCCATTGTGACCTGCCCTGCGGTGTTTACGACCCGGCGCAGGCCAAGATCGAGGCGGACTCGGTCAAGGCCATCTGCGAAAAGCTCGCGTCCAACAACGACCCGGACTTCCGCATCCGCGCCTTCATCATCAAGGAGCAGCGGTCCGAGCTCGTCAAGCACCACCTCTGGGTGCTCTGGACCGACTACTTCAAGCCGCCGCACTTCGAGAAGTACCCGCAGCTGCACAGCCTGTTCAACGAGGCCACCAAGCTGGCCGGAGCTTCCGGCTCGAAGGGCTCGGCCGACCCGGCCGTCGCCGACCAGCTGCTCGCCAAGATCGAGGAGATCAGCAAGATCTTCTGGGAGACCAAGCAGGCGTGAGCACGTCGCAATACACGATCCAGCCGGTACGTCCCGCGGACGTACCGGCTGTCGTCTCCATGGTCTATGAGCTCGCCGAATTCGAGCAGGCGCCGGATGAATGCCACCTCACCGAGGACCAGTTGCACGCGGCGCTGTTCGGTCCCAGCCCGGCGCTCTTCGGCCACGTGGCCTTCGACGCCGGCGGCGAGCCGGTCGGCATGATGCTGTGGTTCCTGAACTTCTCCACGTGGGAGGGGCAGCACGGCATCTATCTGGAGGACCTCTACGTCCGGCCGCACGCCCGGGGCACCGGCCTCGGCAAGCGGCTGCTGACGACCCTCGCTCAAATCTGCGTCGATCGCGGCTATCCCCGGCTGCAGTGGTGGGTTCTGACCTGGAATCCGGCCCGCGATTTCTACGCCGCGATGGGCTCGGTCCCGATGGACGAATGGATCGTCTATCGCATGTCGGGCGCCGCGCTCGCGAAACTCGGCGAGGGTGCCGGCGACGGAGCCGATCCACCACGAACCGTCGGGTGACACTGCGACCTCTATGTCACTAGAGTCAAGTCGCGATGAACCCGGACCAACTCACTGACGACGTTGTCATCCTGTCTGTCCCGGCGAACGGCAGCTATCTTGCCGTCTTGCGGACCGCGACGGCCGGGCTGGCGGCGCGCCTGCGGCTAGGCCTCGACGAGATCGAGGACCTGCGGATCGCCGTCGACGAGGCCTGCGCGATCCTGCTGCCGATGGCCGCGGCCGGCGCGGAGGTCACCTGCCGGTTCGGCGTCACCAGCGAAACTCTGAAGATCGACGTCTCGGTGCCGACCCGCAACGGCCAGGTGCTGCCCGGCCGCGAGTCGTTCTCGTGGCAGGTTCTCACCGCGCTGGCCGGCCAGGTCGGCGCCGGCACCGCCGACGGGCACGCCATCATCCACCTCACCAAGGCCCGACCGACCAAGTGACCTCGGTTCCCGGCCTGCCGGACGACGGCTGGGCGATCGAAGAGCGCGATAGCGTCCGCGTCGTCGTGCTCGACCCGGACAATCGAGTGCTGCTGTTCCGGGCCATCCACCCACGGCGTCCGGACATCGGCACTTGGTGGGAGCTGCCCGGCGGCGGTATCGACCCGGGCGAGACGGTCGTCGACACGGCGATCCGGGAACTACGCGAAGAGACCGGCATCGCCGTCGCTGCGGCGCAGCTGTCCCGGCCGACGTGGTCCCGGACCGGCACGTTCCAATATCACGGCATTCGCCGAGTGCAGCACGAAGTGGTCCTGGTCGCGCGGCTGACCGCGACCGCCGTCGTCGACACCTCCGGCCAGCTGGTCTACGAGCAGGAGGAATATCCCGAATATCGATGGTGGCCCGCCGACGAGATCCGGGCCAGCACTGCGCGCTTCTATCCCGGCCGGCTTCCGGAGTTCCTCGATGCGGTGCTGCGGGGCGAGACCATCGACGAGGGTCTTGAGGTCTGGAACTAGGCGCCGGTCGCGGCTAGCGGTCCAGGCCGAGCGCACCCCGGGTGGACGGCGCGAGCAGCAGGGCAGCCCCGGCCAGCCCGGTCAGCGCCATCGCGATACCGATCTCCGGGACGCCGCCGATGGCTCCCAGACCGATCGGGATCAGCAGCAACTCCATCACGATCGCCGGGCCGCGGGCCCAGGCCCGGAGCCCATGGAGCGCGTACGCCAGCCCGCCGAAGACGGCCGCGAAGAAGAATGTGATCAAGGGAGTCGCGACCGCGCTGGTGACGCTCACGCTGTCGTTGGTTATCGCCACCCAGGTGGTCCAGACGCCCAGAATCGCCACGGCGGTGGCGTGCAGGATCAGCACTCGGACCGCCCATGTGAGGGTGGCCATCGATACGGGGGTGTCGCTCACCCGGTACACAGTAATCACCGGTCTTTACCCATCGGTAAAGTGCCAGCCATGCGAGCTCTGCTGGTGTGCAATCCAAAAGCGACGACAACCAGCGAACGCGCGCGCGACGTGCTGGTCCGGGCGCTGCGCAGCGAGACCGAGCTGGACGTCGAATACACCCGGCGCCGCGGCCACGCGATCACGCTGGCGCGCGAGGCCCGCAAGGGCGGCGCCGACATGGTGGTCACGCTCGGCGGCGACGGCACAGTCAACGAAGTCGTCAACGGTCTGCTGCAGGATGGGACCGGACCGGACGTGCCCGCACTCGCGGTGGTCTGCGGCGGCTCCACCAATGTCTTCGCCCGTGCGCTCGGCCTCCCGACGGACTGGGCCGAGGGCACCTCGGTGATCCTGGAGGCGATCCGGGCCGGCCGCTCCCGGCAGATCGGACTCGGCCGCGCCGACGACCGGTATTTCACCTTCTGCGCCGGCTACGGCCTGGACGCCGAGGTGGTCCAGCGGGTCGAGCGGGCTCGCCTGCGCGGCCGCAAGGCGACGCCACTGCTCTACCTGCAGTCGATCGCGGGCAATTACGTCTTCGATCGGGACAGCCGCCTGCCCCGGATCTCGCTGGACCGGCCGGGCGCCGATCTCGAGGACCACATCTCGATGGCGATCGTGCAGAACACCGCACCGTGGACCTACATCGGCGAGCGGGCGATCGATGCCAATCCCGGGGCGCACTTCGATTTGGGTCTCGACGTGATGGCTCTGCGTGACATGAATGTGCCGAGCACTTTGCGGACGATGACGCAACTGCTGATGGGACGCAAGGAAAAGGGCTCGGACACTCCGGTCGGCCCACATGGCAAACACGTTCTCCGACTGCACGATTTGTCGGAATTCACGCTGAGTGCGAACTCGCGCATCGGCTTCCATGTTGACGGCGACTTCCTCGGCGAACGGGACAAAGTGCGCTTTACCGCCGTATCCGATGCGATCCGAGTAGTCTGCTAGACGTAAGCAAGGACGGCTCGACTACGGACTATTCCGACACATGCCAGAAATGATGGCGAGCCACCACGCACCGTACTACATTGACTACTGACGGTTGTAGGCCGGGGGTCGCTCGGCGCTTGGAAAACTGGACATACCGGACGTGAGCTCGCTCACCCGTACGGACTTTTTCAAGCGTCAGCCCTTGACATGCGGCTAGTTCGTGAAAGTATTCACAAGCGAGCAAAGTTGCCTGTTCACGCGCGGTCGACCGTTGGGCATAGTCCACGGACGATTCCCGCGTTGCTTATAGGGATTCATCAACCCGTTTCGGAACAAGGAGTGTTTCCGCCATGGACTGGCGCCACCGTGCTGTGTGCCGGGATGAGGACCCGGAGCTGTTCTTCCCGATTGGGACCTCCGGCCCGGCAGTTCTGCAGGTTGAGCAGGCCAAAGCGGTCTGCCGACGCTGTCCGGTCGTTGACGGGTGCCTGCAGTGGGCGCTCGAAACCGGTCAGGACGCCGGTGTCTGGGGCGGCATGAGCGAGGAAGAGCGTCGCGCGGTCAAGCGTCGCGGCGGCATTCGCGTTCGCGCCACCATCTAAGGCACTACCTCAATAAGACCTCCCACGCCGGCTTAATCCCCACCTGCGTATTTACCGCTACGGCGGCGTGTGAGCCACACTACATGGACCTCGGGAGCACCTCTCCCGGGGTCCTTGCTTTGGGGCGGATGTGACTAGTGCATACTCCCGTGACCTCGGACACATCTCCGGCCCTCCGCATCACTAGTTCGGGGGACAGCGCCCGGCTCTGCCGCGTAACAGCACCGGCCGCCAACAGCAGTCCCCACCGCCAACAGCGCCCGCGATCAACAGCACCCTCAGCATGCCGCCCGCATGTTTCCGGCAAGCGTCCCGCGATGTTGCGATCTCCACACGCTACTCGTACGCACGTTCGAATTCAAGCCGCCGCCGGAGCGGGGCGGAATCGCACGTTGACCGCGGCGGTCGGGTCACCGGCCCCGACTCGGTGCAGGCGCACCGGCACAGAGTCCGGGTTGTCGTAGAGCCGGATGCCCTGGCCCAACAGCACGGGTGCGATATGCAGGTCGATCTCGTCGATCAGACCGAGGTCGAGGAGCTGGCGTCCGATCGTCGGCGAGAACACTTCGAGGCTCTTGCCGCCGGCGGCCGCCAGCCCGATGCGTACGGCTTCGGCCGGATCGCAGCTCAGAAACGTGACCCCGGCCGCCGGCGTCGCGTCCTCGGGATGGTGGGTCAGCACGAAGATCGGACCATCCCACGCCCCGCCATACGGCCGGCTGCCGTCCACGGCGTTATCCCAGCCGGCCCGGCCGCTGAGCACCGCGCCGGTGGTCGAGGTGTATTCGTCGATCAGGCCCGGCCGCAGCGAGAAGCCGGTCATCCAGTCCATCGCATGATCGGGACCGGCCACGAATCCGTCCAGCGACATGGTGAAGTGCCACAGCACCTTTCCGGCGGTGGTCTGCGGCGAGGTGTCAGTCATCGGTCTCCTCCAGCGGCAGGCAACCGATTGCGATCTGCAATCAGCATGACGGACGCTATGGCAACTGATGGTAAAATGCAACCAGTTCAACGATGGGGTGCGAATTGACCAAACCAGTGCGATCCGGCTGCCCGATCAACGCCGCCGTGGAAGCCTTCGGCGACAGCTGGAGCCTGCTCGTGCTGCGCGACATCATGTTCGGCAACCGTCTCTACTTCCGCGAGCTGCTGGCCGGCTCGGAGGAGGCGATCGCCTCCAACATCCTCGCCGACCGGCTCAAGCGACTCGTCGATGCCGGGCTGCTGACACGCGAGGACTCCGGTCCCGGTCGCAAAGCCGCCTACCGCCTCACCGAAGCGTCGATCCAGCTGGTGCCGGTCTTCGCGCACCTCGGTGACTGGGGGCTGCGGCATCGCCCGACAACGAAGCGGCTTCGAGTCCGCGCTGAACTGCTCGCGGCCGGTGGACCCGAGATGTGGAATGAGTTCATGGCCGAGCTGCGCACCATCCACCTCGGTGAGCCGGCACCCGCGGCAACCGCACCCAGCGTGCTGCAGCGCTTGGATCAGGCGCGCCGCGACGCGAGCTGACGCCGCCCCCGAACCGGAACTGCTCTGCCTACAATCCAGCAGTGCCGCCAAACCGGATCTACGACGACGCTGGGACGTCCGCCTACGAGCCGACACTGGAACGCGTCACCGACATGATCGACGCGCTCAACCCCGGCAACCGCTTCGTTATCGTGGAGCGATCCGACCTCGAGCCCTACGACCAGCACTTCATGCAGGCCTACCTGGAGGACGACGGCTCCTGGTCGGTGGAGTACCGCGCCGGCGATGAGGCTCACCACTTCGGCACGCACCTGGCTCCGGACACGACTGAGGTGCCCGGCCTAGTCTGGAGTTGGATGCACGATGACGAATGGCGGACAGCGGCGGATTGGCGGCCGCTCGCCGAGCACGACGACTTCCGGCCGGTCACCATGGTGGTGCTTCTCCGTGACGCCGACGTCTGGCTGGCACAAGTCATGGGCGGCCTGCTGGACAGCGCTCTGAGCCCAACCGCCCGGCTGGTGAGCATCGAAACGACGGATGAGGTCGCCACCATCGTCATTGCCGTCCGTGACGTGTGCTGGGATCAGGCGCTCGCCATCGTGCGCGAGGTGCTGGACGACGAAGATGACGAGCGCTGGGCCCGGATCGAGGTCAGCTGCGACGCCCCGGCCCAACCCGAACCGGCCTAGGAATCGAACCCGAGCCCGAGCTTGTCGAGACTGCGCAGCCAGAGATTGCGCCGCCCATCATTGCGGTCGGCGCGTGCGGTCGACCACCGGGTCAGCTGAATGACCGCGGATCGCATCGGCTCCGGCGGGAACGGCAGTGGCTTGCTCTGCACCATCTTGAGCGAGGTCAGCTCGGTCAACTCGCCGGAGAGCAGGTCCAGCATCACCTCGGCGCCGAACCGGGTGGCACCCACGCCCAGCCCGGTGTAGCCGACAGCGTAGGACAGGCGACCGTCGTAGGCGGTGCCGAAGAAGGCGCAGAACCGCGAGCACGTATCGATCACGCCACCCCAGGAGTGGGTGAACCGAACACCCTCCAATGTCGGGAACGTCTCGAAGAAGTGCTGCGCCAGCGCCGTCGTGGTGGCCGGCCGCTGATCGCGCTCGGGTGTGATCCGGCCGCCGTTGTAATAGACCGCGTCGTAGCCGCCCCAGAGGATCCGGTTGTCCTGGGTCAGCCGGTAGTAGTGGAAGAGGTTGGCGGTGTCCCCGATCCCCTGCCGATGACGCCAGCCGATCGACTCCATCTGCGCCGCTGACAGCGGCTCGGTCATCAGAGCGTAGTCGTAGACCGGGACGATGAAATTGCGCAGGCGCTTCAACAGCGCCGGGAACGCGCCGCTGGCCAGTGCCACGTGCTCGGCAATCACGGTTCCATTAGGGGTACGCAGAGCCAGGCCGGCCGCCTCCCGGCCGATCGACTCCACCGGGGTGCCTTCATAGATGCGTACGCCCAATTGCAGGCAGGCCGCCCGCAGACCCCACGCCAGCCGCGCCGGATCGAGCATCGCGCAGCCGTCCTTGTCCCAGACGCCGGCCCGATAGGTGGGTGAGGCGACCTCGGCCTGGACCTCGTCGCGGTCCAGGTAGTGCACATCGTGGCCGAACCGGCGGCTCACCTCGAAGCCGTCCCGGAGATTGGCGGCCTGCCACTCCTCGATGGCGACGTTGAGCTCACCGGTGCGTTCGAAGCCGCAGTCGATGCCGTAGCGCTCGATGGCGGCCGCGATCTCGTCCAGGTTGCGATGGCCGAGCTTGTCCAGCGTCCCGATCTCATCCGGAAACCGGGCCACGCCGTTGCTCAGCCCGTGAGTCAGGCTCGCGGCACAGAAGCCACCGTTGCGCCCGCTGGCCGCCCAGCCGACGCTCAGAGCCTCCAGGACCACGACCTCGCGATCCGGGTCGCGCTCCTTGGCAATGAGGGCCGTCCACAGACCGGAAAAGCCGCCGCCGACCACCGCGAGGTCCGCCGTGGTCGCCCCGGCCAGCGCGTCGTGCCGGGGCGGAGCCATCGGTTGATCTAGCCAGTAGGAACGGGGAACGGCGTCGGCGAGCGCCCGTGCGATCAGGTCACTGTCCATGCTCTCGACCGTCCCCGTCCATCAGCGTTTCTCGCGCCGCCGCGACATCACGACATTGGTCACGGCGACCAGGATTCCCAGCGCAAAGATCAGCGTACCGACGACGTTGACCTGCGGCGGCATTCCGAGCTTCGAGCTGCCGTAGATCCACAGCGGGAACGTCTGGACCGAGCCGTTGGTGAAGCTGGTGACGACGAAGTCATCGATCGACAGCACGAAGGCCAGCAGACCGCCGGAGAGGATCGCCGGGAAGATGATCGGGAAGGTGACCCGCCAGAACGTCGTCCACGCGGAGGCGCCGAGGTCCTTGGCCGCCTCTTCCATCGATGGATCCAGCGTGAGCACCCGGGCGCGCACCACCACCGCCACGAACGACAGCGAGAACATGATGTGCGCGATGATGATGGTCGAGTAGCCGAATCCGGTTCCGAGCGTCACGAAGAACGACAAGAGCGCAGCGCCGAGCACGATTTCCGGCGCCGAAATCGCGGCGAACATGACGATGTTCAGCGAACCGGACCCACGGAATCGGTATTTGCCGAGGGCTATGCCGATGCCGGTGCCGAGCACCACCGAGCCGAGCGTGGCGATCACCGCGATCAGGATCGAGTTGATGACGCCGTCCCGCAGGTCCGGAATCTCACTCAGCTTCGCCCAGCTGTAGTACTTCGTGGTGAAGCCGACCCAGTTGTTGTTATAGCGGCCGGTCGGATTGTTGAAGCTGAACAAGATGATCACCGCGATCGGCGCCATCAGCCACAGGATGACGAGCCAGGTATAGACGTGCAGGAGCACGTCTCCGACCCGCCGCCGCGGCCGGTTTCGCGGTTGCTCAGGCGCCACTGGCCGGTTGGCTTCAATAGTCGATGCCGTCATCGTGCCGTCGCCTCGAGAACGTCCTCGGTGCCGAGCGCGCGCGCATACAGGAAGATGCCGATGAGCAGGGCTGCCATCAAAATGAAGGCCAATGCCGACGCCGTCGGATAGTCCTGAGACACCAGATATAGATTCTGGATGGAGTTGCCGATCATGGTGTTCCTCGTGCCGCCCAGGATGTGCGCGTTCACATAATCCGAGCTCACCGGAACGAACGTGATCACCACGCCGGCGAAGATTCCGGGCAGTGACAGCGGGAAGATCACCCGGCGGAACGCCGCGAACCTGCTCGCGTAGAGGTCATACGCCGCTTCGATCTGGCGCGGATCGACTCGCTCCAGCGCCACGTAGATCGGCAACACCATGAACGGCAGGTAGTTGTACGTCAGGCCGCCGATCACCGCCGGTGTGGTGGCCAGAATGTGGAAGTTCTCGCCGAACGGGAACCAGCCGCCGAGGTGCAACTGCCGCATGGGACTGACGATGAAGCCGTTGTCCCGCAGCATGAACTGCCACGCCTGCGTCCGCAGCACGAACGAGACGAAGAACGGCAGGAGCAGCAGGAACAGGTAGACCGTCTTGCGCGCGCCGCCGCGGAACGCGATCCAATACGCCACTGGGTAGGCGATCAGAATCTGCAGGATCGTCGAGATCAGGCCGTACTCCAGTGACCTGATCATCTGGTCCTTGTAGTTGCTGATCGCGTCGGCGTAGGTCTGGAAGTGCCAGGTCATCTGGAAGCCGTTGATGACGTCGCCCTGCTGCAACGAGAGCGACAACATGATCAGCATCGGGATGATGAAGAACGCGAGCAACCAGATACCACCCGGAAAGATCGCCAGGTAGGGAGCGATCCGGCCGCGGATCCGGCCGGTCCGCTTGGCACCCTGGTCGTCCGGCGGAGGGCCCGCCGGACGACCAGTTTCGGTCACAGCTGTCATGAGGTCACGATCGGGTCGAAGATCGAGTTGTACTCATGCTGCTCGGCCGAGGACACGAAGTCCCGGTAGTAGTGCAGCTTCGCGTAATCCGAGTCCTGCGGGAACACCAGCGGGCTGGTGGCCAGATCCTCGAGGGCCTTCTTGTCCTCACCGGTGGCGGCGGCGGCGTCCTGCTGGATCTTCTGCTTGGCAGCCGGAACCGGCGTGATGTAGTTGATGTACTCCGCCAGGCTGCCGGCGATGTCCGGCTTGTAGAAGAAGTCCATCAGCTTGATGGCGTCGAACGCATTCTCCGCGGTGATCGGGATCGTCATGTTGTCGGTCCACAGCGTGCCGCCCTCCGACGGGATGACGAACTGCAGGTTCGCGCCCGGGTTGGAGAGGTTCTGCTGGTAGATGTCGCCGGACCAGGCCTGGGTGATCCAGATGTCACCGCTGGCCAGCGCGCCCGCGTAGTCCTGGTCGTAATATTTGCGGACGATCCCGGCGTCGCGCTGCTGGGTCAGCCAGTCGGCGGCCTTGTGCCAGTCATCCGGCGTGGACTGCTCCGGCGCGACGCCGACCGCCATCATGCCGAAGTTGCCGATCTCTTCCACGTCCGAGAACATGCCGACCTTGCCCTTGTAGGCCGGGTTGCGAAGGTCGTTGAGGCCGGTCGGCGGCGTCTTGACGTACTTCGGGTTGTAGGCGATTCCGGTAATGCCCGACTGCCACGGAATGCTGTAGACGTTGCCCTTGTCGAACGCCTCTTCCTTGTATTTCGGCGCCGCGTTGGCGGCGTAGTTGGGCAACTTGCTGTGGTCCAGCGGCGCGAACAGCCCGAGCTGGACGAAGTCCTTGAACTGCGAACCGTTGGTGATGACCATGATGTCGTAGCCGATCGACTGGCCGGCCGACAGCTGCGGCTGCACCTTGGCGAACCAGGATGCGAGGTCGTTGATGACCTCCTTGTAGGTCACCGTGACGCCGGTGTCCTTGGTGAACTGGGCCAGCTCCGGCTTCTTCGGGTCCATGTAGAGCGGCCAGTTGGCGAAGTTGACGTGGCCGGTAGCGGTCTTGCCGGCCCAGTATTTCGCCACCGCGTCCGGCGCGGCCGAAGCCGTACCCTTGGCCTTGCCTGTCACACCGCACGCGGCGAGACCGAGTGCGGCAGCCGATCCGGTTGCGGCGGACAGCAGGCCACGCCGGCCGATCCGGCGCTGCGTCAGGCCCCGCAGGAGAGCGGGGTCCGTGTATTTGTCGCTCATTTCTCTCCAATCGCGTACGAATGCTGGGGGTCCCACGTCAGCCAGACGGAGTCGCCGCGTTCCGCGATGTCGTCGGCGTTCGACGCGTTCTGCGTGAACACCACGACCTCGGCTCCGGTGGATGTCGTGACGTTGTAATTGGTGGAGGTGCCGAGGTAGACCACCTCGTTGACGGTGCCGCGAAGCACCGTGCCGGAGGGGGCGCTCGGAGCTGAGCCGTTCAGCCGGATCTTCTCCGGGCGGACGGTGAGTTCGAGATCGGTGCCGGGGCTGATCACGAGACCGTCCCGCACCGGCACGACGATGCGCTGATCGGTGTCGACGCTGATGGTGGCGGCCACCGCGGTCACGTCGCTGACCTGGCCGCGCAGCAGGTTCGAGGTGCCGATGAAGCCGGCGACGAACTTGGTGGCCGGGCGCTCGTAGATCTCTCGGGGGGTGCCGAGGTGCTCGACCGCGCCGTTGTTCATCACCGCGATCCGGTCCGACATCGTCAGCGCCTCGCCCTGGTCATGGGTGACGTAGACGAACGTGATGCCGACTTCGCGCTGGATTCGCTTCAGCTCCACCTGCATGGCCTGGCGCAGCTTCAGGTCCAGCGCGCCGAGCGGCTCATCGAGGAGGAGCGCGCTGGGCCGGTTCACCAGCGCGCGAGCAAGCGCGACCCGCTGCTGCTGGCCGCCGGAGAGTTCCTTGGGGCGGCGCTTCTCCCGGCCGGCCAGGTCGACAATGTCGAGCATTTCGCCGACCCGGGTGCGGATCTCCTCCTTCGGCACCCGCCGCTGCTCCAGGCCGAAGGCGACATTTTCGGCCACGCTCATGTGCGGGAACAACGCATAGGACTGGAACACCATGTTCACGTCCCGCCGGTTGGCGGGCACCCCGGTGACGTCGCGGCCCTTCAAGTAGACCGAACCGCGAGTCGGGTCCTCGAAGCCGGCGATCATCCGCATGGTGGTGGTCTTGCCGCAGCCCGACGGGCCTAGCATCGAGAAGAACTCGCCGGTCTGGATCACCAGGTCGATCCCGTTGACCGCGGCGACGATCTCACCGTGCGCGGCGAATTCCTTGGCTACGCCGACGAGTTCGATGGCGGCATCTTCGCCGCCCCGAGGTCCGGCCGCGGCCGCCGCCGCTTCGTACGTTGCGTTCGTCATCGAACCTGCTCTCAGTCCCTGACCGTCGTCGCCCAAGCCGCTGCGCTACGCGCCGAGGTTGTGCATGACGTGCTTGATTCGTGTGTAGTCCTCAAATCCGTACATGGATAGATCTTTGCCGTATCCGCTGTGTTTGAAGCCGCCATGCGGCATCTCGGAGACGAACGGAATGTGCGTGTTCACCCAGACCGCGCCGAAGTCCAGGGCCCGGGTCATCCGCATGGCTCGGCCATGATCCCGGGTCCACACGCTCGCCGCAAGACCGTACTGGACGCCATTTGCCCAGCGCACGGCCTCTTCTTCGGAGCCGAAACGCTGAACCGTGATGACCGGCCCGAAGATCTCGTCCTGCACCATCTCGTCATCCTGACGGAGGCCGGCGACCACTGTCGGCTGATAGAAGAAGCCACTCGCGCCGATCCGGGATCCTCCGGTGACGACCGTGGCGTGGTCCGGGGTGCGCTCCAGGAAGCCCTGCACCCGGACAAGCTGATTGGCGTTGTTCACTGGGCCGAACGCGGCGTCGGCGACGGACAGGTCGCCGACCTTGGTGGCCTTGGCGGCGGCGCCGAGGGCGGCGACGAAGTCGTCGGCGATGCGATCGGCGACCAGCACTCGACAGGCGGCGGTGCAGTCCTGCCCGGCGTTGAAATAGCCGGCGCCGGCGATCCCGGCCGCCGCGGTCTCGATGTCGATGTCGTCGAAGACCACCACCGGCGCTTTACCGCCGAGTTCCAAGTGCGTGCGCTTGAGATCGAGAGCGGCGGTCTGGGCGACCTCGCCACCGGCCCGGGTGGACCCGGTGATCGACACCATTTGCGGCCTCGGATGGGCCACCACGGCTCGGCCGGTGTCCCGGTCGCCACAGACGACGTTGAGCACGCCCGGCGGCAGGAACTCGGCGGCGATTTCGGCGAGCAGCAGCGTCGAGGACGGCGTAGTGTCCGACGGCTTCAATACCACCGTGTTTCCAGCGGCGATCGCCGGCGCGAATTTCCAGACCGCCATCATCATCGGGTAGTTCCAGGGGGTCACCTGAGCACAGACGCCGATCGGCTCGCGCCGCACATAGGACGTATGCCCGGCCATGTATTCACCCGCGGACTTGCCCTCCAGCTGCCGCGCCGCACCGGCGAAGAACCGCAGCTCGTCGATCAGCGGCGGCATCTCTTCGGACCGGGTCAGAGCGATCGGCTTGCCGGTGTTGCGGCACTCCGCCTCGAGGATCTCCTCGGTCCGCGCCTCGACCGCGTCGGCCATCTTGAGGAGCGCGCGCTGCCGCTCGGCCGGGGTGGAGTCACGCCAGCTCTCGAAGGCCCGGCCGGCCGCCTCCATCGCGTCATTGACGTCCTCGGCCGTGGAGATCGGCGCCTGCGCGTAGGCCTGCCCGGTGCACGGGTCGACGACGTCGGACGTAGGCCCGTCGACACGTTCCACATATTTACCGTCGACGAAGTTACGCAGCTGCACCCGCGGGCCTCCAGATCGCCTCACTGTCGTTCGACCGACAAATGCCGTGTGGGGGGCACCCTGCCAGAGAATGTGGCGCTCGACAAGTGATTCCATCGTTTTGAAACATCGCCGCAACGGAATCCGTGACGAAGGGCAAGATCCAGGGACTTACTGTGAAGCGACAAGAGCCGGAGCGGCAATCCTCTCGATGATCAACTCAGCCACTTCCGGTGTGGCACCGAGTGGTTCGGCCACCACATTCGCGCCCGCCGTGCGCGCTTGCTCGACGGCCCGGTCCGGCAGCACGCCGGGTGCCAGGAAGTACATTGCCAAGCCTACCGCCGCGGCGCCCGCTTGCCGATACATCGACACCGCTTCAAACACGCTCTGACCTGCACCGGAGGCGAAGCCGGCGGACGCCGGGAGGCCGCGACGGCGGGACAGCGCGGCGGCCACGTCGGTCACGATCTCGAGGGCTGCCAGGTCCCGGCTGCCGGCCGCGGCGACGACGATCGCATCCAGCGGGACTCGGGGCAGCCGTCGATCCAGCGCCCGGGCCAGAGCCGGGACCGCGTCCCTAGTGCCGAGGGGCGTACGCACCTGGACGTCGGCACCCTCGGCCCGGGCGTGATCGACCACGGCCGGTATGTCGATCCGGGCGTGGTAGGCCGGCGTGAGCAGCAGCGGCACCACGATGCTCCGGGACGCCGACCGCAACGCCGTGCCCAGGCTCGGTGTCTCGAAGTCGAGGAACGCCGCGGTGCCGCCGACCGCGCCGGCGATTTGCCGGATCGTCACCGCCGCTCGCGGATCCCGGCTGCCGTGCGCGGCCAGCACCACCTCAGGCGGCATGCAGACCGCACTCGGTCTTGTCGAACATGGCCCACCGGCCGGCCCGCGGATCCTCGCCGGGGCGGGTCCGCCGGGTGCACGGCCAGCAGCCGATGCTGCCGTAACCGTTCTTGATCAGCGGGTTCACCGGAATGTCGAAGCGCTCGATGTAGGCGTCGACGTCGGCCTGAGTCCAGTAGGCCAGCGGGGCGACCTTGACCCTTCCGCGGCCCACTTCATAGCCGACGTGCTGAGTGCGGGCGCGCGACGGGCCCTCGTCGCGACGCAGGCCGGCAGCCCAGGCGTCGTAGGGTGCGAGCGCCTTCTCCAGCGGGGCGACCTTGCGCAACGCGCAGCACTGATCCGGGTCGGTGGCGAACAGCCGGGGGCCATACTGCCCGTCCTGCTGGCCCACGGTCAGCTCGGGCTTGGTGGAGATCACGTTCACCGGCAGCGTACGCGCGACCAGGTCACGGATCGCCAGCGTCTCCGGGAAGTGCAGGCCGGTGTCCAGGAAGATCACGTCCACGCCGGGCACCACGCGGGACACGACGTGCGCCAGCACGGCGTCGGCCATGGAGCTGGTGACGCAGAAGCGCTCGCCGAACTCGGCCGCGGCCCACTCCACCACCTGCTCGGCGGTGGCACCGTCGAGCTGGCGGTTGGCAGCGAAGGCAAGGCTCTCCAGCTCGTCCGGGGACCGCCGAGCCGGCTCCGCGCCGTCGCCGCCCGGGCGGTTCAGCACCTGGGCCATCGTGATCATCCGGTCACCGCCGATGAGATCAGTCCGACGAACTTGACCGAGAAGACCCGGGTACACGCGTGGCACTCCCACACGCCGTGCCCGTCCTCGGACGGACGCAGATTTTCCGAGGCGCAATAGGGGCAGTGGAACGGAACCACCCTCTCGCCGGTGGAGCTCATCGCAGGTCCTCCTCGTCCGCCCGGATCACCCATTGGGCGAAGGTCTCGCCCGGTTCACGCGCACCCGCGTACTTCCGGGCGAGCCGGGTCACGTAGTTCGGAAGTTCGTCCGCCGTCGTCTTCAGGCCGCGCAGCTTGCGGCCGAAACCCGGGTCGTCGCCGGCCGCCAGGCTCAGGCCGCCGCCCAGATGCACCTGGTAACCACCGACCATCGCGCCGTCCGGCCCCGGCACCAACTGGCCCTTGAGACCGATGTCAGCGACTTGAGTCCGAGCGCAGGCATTCGGGCAGCCGTTGATATTGACGCTGATGTCCACGTCCAGATCGGACAGCGACTTCTCCAGCGTCTCCACCAGGTGCGCGGCCGCGGCCTTGGTCTCGACGATGGCGAGCTTGCAGAACTCGATGCCGGTGCAGGCCATGGTGGCGCGGCGCCAGCTGGATGGGCGGGCCGAGAGACCGATCGCGTCCAGCGCGTCGACCAGTGACTCGGCCTTCTCCGGGGCGATGTCGAGCACCAGCAGCTTCTGCTGCGGAGTGGTCCGGACCCGGGTGCCGCCGTGCGCCTCGACGATGTCGGCGAGCTGGGCGAGCATGGTGCCGCTGACCCGGCCCGCGATCGGAGCCACGCCGACATAGACGTTGCCATCGCGCTGTGGATGAATGCCGACGTGGTCGATCGGCTTGGCCGGCAGCTGCGGCGCCGGCCCATCGATCAGGGTGCGATGCAGGTAGTTCTCTTCGAGGATCTGCCGGAACTTCTCCGGACCCCAGTCGGCCATCAGGAACTTCAGCCGAGCTCGGTTGCGCAGGCGCCGGTAGCCGTAGTCGCGGAAGATCCCGATGACACCGGCCCAGACGTCCGGCACCTCGGCCAGCGGCACCCAGACACCGAGCCGCTTGGCCAGCATCGGATTGGTCGACAAGCCGCCACCGACCCAGAGGTCGAAACCCGGGCCGTGATCCGGGTGCACGGCGCCGACAAACGCCACGTCATTGATCTCGTACGGCAGATCCGGCAACCAGCCGATCGACGTCTTGAATTTCCGCGGCAGGTTGGAGAACTCGGCCGAGCCGAGGTGGCGTGCGGTGATCTCGTCGATTGCCGGGGTGGCGTCGATCAGCTCGTCGGCGGAGATGCCGGCGACCGGTGACCCGAGGATCACTCGCGGCGTGTCGCCGCAGGCCTCGGTGGTGCTCAAGCCGACGGCTTCGATCTCCCGCCAGATCGCCGGCACGTCTTCGATCCCGATCCAGTGCATCTGCACGTTCTGCCGGTCGGTGATGTCAGCGGTGTCCCGGCCGTATCGGGTCGACACGTGGGCGACCGCCCGCAGCTGAGCCAGATCCAGCTGGCCGCCGTCGATCCGGACTCGGAGCATGAAGTATTCGTCTTCGAGCTCGTGCGGCTCGAGGATCGCGGTCCGGCCGCCGTCGATGCCGGGCTTGCGCTGGGTGTAGAGGCCGTACCACCGGAACCGCCCGCGCAGGTCCTGCGGGTCGATGCTGGCGAAACCGCCCTTGGCATAGATGTGCTCGATGCGGAGGCGGACGTTGAGCGCGTCGTCGTCCTTCTTCATCCGCTCATTGGGGTTGAGCGGCTCGCGATAGCCGAGCGCCCATTGGCCCTCGCCGCGGCGCCGCTTCTCGGGCCGATCGGCCAGACGCCGAACTGGAGTGTCACCGGCGGCGGTGGGTGCGTCGGTGGTGATGGTCATGTGCGGAGCCCTCCGAAGCGATCATTCGAGGTGCGCTGCGGCGCCGATCGGGATCAGGCCGGGCAGCGCTAGCGATCTTGGAGAGCACGCGGAAACGCCGGAAACCCTCATGCCGAGGGTGACGTCGATGTCAGAAAAGAAGAGCCGGCGGCTTCGCGCGCCCGAGCGGTGCGGGTCAGGAAGCCGGACAGATGGCGCTGCGAACGCGGCCGTAATCAACGTGGCGGCGGGAGGTGAGCGAGACTCCGCTGCACCCACTCCGCGCGGAGCGCGGACCCATAACCAAACCGTTGACCAACATAAGGAACACTTTGGCACAGATGGCCGCCATCTTCCAGAGCGTTCCCACCCTCCGGAAGTGTGGCGTGCGCCACGGCGGCGTCACGGCACTCGCACGTGCGGCGCTCGGTGGCCGGGTCCCGGGATCGATGGCTGCCGGATCGACGGCCTCGGGATCGACGGCCGCCAGTTCGGCCGGACGGCTTACACGACCGAGTCGCGCTTGAGGTCGCCGACATCAGCGTGCTTGTCCTTCAGCGCCGCGACCAGCTCGGCCGGCTGATGTTTGCGCAGCCAGAACGCCTCTTCGGTGCGGATCGGCACCAGCTGGCAGAACATCGTTGTGCCGGCGGGCTCGGTGCACACCTGGATCGCCGCCGACGGCGTCGGAAGCAGCGCCGTCATATCCGCCGATCCGGGCACCGGGACCGCCAACGTCATCGGTAGACCCCAGGTCAGCAGGGTGCGCTGACGCGCGTACACCCACATTGATTTGATGAAGAAGTCGATCAGTTCGTCGCCGAAGAACGGCTGGTTGACGGTCATCTGGAGTTCCTGGGCATAGCCGTCGTCGGTGGCGAATTTCATGGCCCGCGCATAGCCGGCCAGACCGAGCGACACCAGCGTGGCCTCGCCGTCGTGCGGGGCGTCGACGAATGAATACGCATCGACGTCCACGGTCTTGTGGATGCGTTCGGTCATGGTGGCGAACGGCTCGCCCAGAGATGCCCGCAGGTGCTGGTCCAGCAGCCCGCGATCGATCTCGATGCTTTTCCGGAACACGATCAGCGCCTTTCCAAGGTGAACAACAACTCGGCCTCGGTTCCGCGATCGGGTCCGGGTCGGATGTCGATGGTGCCGCGCAGCTCACCGGTGACGAGCGTACGCACGATCTGCAGGCCGAGCCGACTGGTGCTGTCGACGTCGAAGTTGTCCGGCAGCCCCCGGCCATCGTCGATGACCTTGACCCGGAGTTGCCGGCGCACCCGCTCGACGGACACTACGACAGAACCCTGTTGACCCGGCTCGAAGGCGTGTTCGGCGGCGTTCAGCAGAAGCTCATTGAGCACCATGACCAGGGGCGTCGCCACCTCGGCCGGGAGAATTCCGAAGGTGCCGTCGCGGCGCATGCTGACCTTCGACTGGTCGGTGGCGACCTCGCCGGCGGCCGCGGCGACCCGGTCCACGATGCCGTCGAACTCGACCGCCTCGTCGGAGGACATCGAGAGCGTCTCGTGCACCAGGGCGATCGACGCGACCCGGCGGACCGACTCCTCCAGCGCCGCTCGCGCGGCCGGGATGCCGACCCGGCGGGCCTGCAGCCGCAGCAGCGCGGCCACGGTCTGCAGGTTGTTCTTCACCCGGTGGTGGATCTCCCGGATGGTGGCGTCCTTGGTCATCAGGGCCCGGTCCCGGCGCCGGACCTCGGTGATGTCGCGGACCAGCACCAGCGCCCCGATCGGGACACCGGCAGGAATCAGGGGCAGTGCCCGCATCAGCACCGACGCCCCGCGAGCATCGAGTTCCTTGCGGGCCGGCTCCTCGCCGCGAAGTGCGGCCAGAATGCGCTCGGTCGCGTCCGATCCCTCCAGCGTGTCGTCGACCAGCCGCTTCGTGAGCAGCGGCAGATCCTCGCCCTCGAGATGAGTGTTCATGCCCATCCGGCGGTAGGCGGACAGCGCGTTCGGGCTCGCGTAGGTCACCACGCCGGATGAGTCCAGCCGGACCAGACCGTCGCCCACTCGTGGAGCCGTGGTGGTCTCGCCCGGATGCGCCTTCGGCGGGAACGTGCCGTCGGCCACCATCTGGGCGAGGTCATCGGCCGTGGTCAGGTAATTGAGCTCCAACTGGCTCGGCGAGCGCGCCGTGGTCAGGTTGGTGTCGCGGCCGACCAGCGCAATCACGTCGGCCCCGCCGCGGCTGCGAACCGGGATCGCTTCGTGCCGGGCCGGCGTGTCGCCATACCAAACCGGGTCGCCCTCGCGCCAGATCCGGCCCTGAGTGGCGGCGATCATGAGATGCGCCGAGGCCGGACCGCTGACGATCCGGCCCACCTGGTCGTCCTGATAGGCGGTCGGAGCCGTGGTCGGGCGCACCTGCGCGACGCAGACGAACTCATGGGTGTCCCCCACTTGAGTCCACAACAGCAGGTCGGCGAAGGAGAGGTCAGAGATCAACTGCCAGTCGCCGGCCAGACGATGCAGATGCTCGATGTCGGCCGGAGCCAGGGTCGTGTGCTCTTCGACGAGATCGCGCAGCGTTGACACGCAGTCAAGCCTGCCATGAGGTGCTACGGATTGACGGAGTAGCCTCACGTCCCGTGTTGCGGATCCGCCCCATCCAGATCGCCGGCGCGCTCGCCGCGGCGGTCGCCGCGGTCACGCTGACCGGCTGTGGATGGCTCGGAGCCAGCGACAAGAGCTCAATCAAGCCCAATGGATTTGTCCTGTTCGGTCACGCCGCGGTCACATTGCCCGCCGATGATCACCGGGCCACGGGCACCGCCTGCACGTCGCCGGTCACCACGGTCACGCCTGGCACGTCGGTGCGGGTGCTCGATCCTGGCGGCAAGGTGCTCGGCACCACATTTCTCGGTGAAGGCGTCATCGGTCGCGAGGCCAATGCCGCGACCTGCAACTTCCCGTTCTCGCTGCAGGCGATTCCGGGTGGCGTCGAGACCTACGGGGTGCAGATCGGCGATCGATCGCCGCAACAGTTCACCGCCTCGACGCTGCGCCAGAACAACGCCGCGGTCATTACCATCACGCAGTGACTTCGTGGGCTGCCGCCGATCCGGCGGACCAGGGCATCGTTGACGCCCTATTCACGGATCTCGCGTCGCCGAACCCGGCACTGCGGGACGACACTGTCTATCCGATCTTCACCAAGTGGGTCCGCGAGGGCTCACTGGACGAGTCGCTGATGTCGATCGGCGACCGCCTGGCAGCGATGCTCCGCCACCCGGAGATCCAGGCGCGGACGTTCGCGACGCTCATCCTCGGCACGGCGGTACGACGCGCCCCTGAGGTTGGCCTGCCGACGCCGGCGATCGACCGGTGGCGGTTCGCGTTCGGCTCCTGGTGGTCGGCGGAGACCGATCTTCGGGGGTACGACAGCAAGCTCGGCTGGCTGCACGCCATCGCCCACGGCGCCGACACGGTACGCGGGTTCGCGCTCGCCGCCACCACATCGGCCCAGCTCGAATCGCTGCTGAGTCTGGTGCGCGACCGGCTTCTCACGCCGACCGACTACCTGTTCGCGGACGCCGAGGACGAGCGCGTGGCGTACGCCCTCGCCGTCATCCTGACCCGTCCCGCACTCGACGATCATGTCTCGTGGTTGGAGCCGATCCGGGCAGCGTTCGCGGCCGGAGAACCGGGGCCGGTGCCGGCCTGGGTGTCGAACACGCAGCGAACGCTGAATTCGCTGTTCGTCGCGATCAGTCGCGGCGTCCTGGTCTACGACGGGACCGGTGGCGCTTCGGAGCCGCAGCTCGCGTCCGCACGGCCGGTGATTCTGGACGGCCTCGCCGACATCCTCCGCGGACCCTCGCCGTGGCTCGCGTGAGCCGATCTTGGTTGTAACGAAATGGCTGGTCGGTGTCCAGTTTGTCCAGCCATGTTGTTACATCCGTCGTGATCTCTTCTCGACGAGCGCCCGAACGGCGTCGACCAATGCGTCGAGATCGCGCAGATCGTGCCGGGTGATCGGGTAGACGTACCAACCGGCGGCGTTCAGGTTCCGGATCCGGCGGCGATCCCGGGTCAACTGGTCCCGATCGGCGTGCCACTGGCCGTCGTATTCGAGCGCCAGTCGAATCTCCGGGTAAGCCAGGTCGACCCGCGCCAGAAACTGCTGGTCGATGACGATGCGGTACTGCGGGATCGGTGCGGGAAGGCCGCCCAGGATCAGGCTCACCCGAACGATCGACTCGGGGACCGACTCGGCTCGCCGGTCGACCAGTCGGAGCGCTGCCAAGGCGCCGACACAACCGGCCTGACCAGCGTGTTCGAGACCATGCGCCACCAGTGCATCGCCGTCCAGCCCGCGCACTCGAGCCAACGCGTCAACTCGGGCGACCGCCTGCAGAATCGGCAACGTCTGGGCGATCTCCCAGGCGGTATGCGTCGCCGTCGGCACCGGAACGGAGCCGCGGACTCGCGTCTCGGCCGGGTCCAACGAGCCCACTCGGATCAGTGAGCCGGGGACCGATCGCATCCGGACCGGCGTGAGAACCTCGACCGGGTCCGTGACCGAAGCCAGGCGGACGCCCCACACCTCAGCCGCGGACCGACCGGATATGACGGCGCCAGGCGGCAACCGCACCGCCATCGCCTGACACCTCAGAAGGTGCGAGTCGGGCTCCTCATCGGAGACGTACACGTCCTGAAATATCCGCCGCCACCGGCCGCTGCGGAGCTGGGCCCGAGTCAGAAGCCCGGCGGCAACCGCCTCGGACCCACGGAACGGCAGGCCGGATCGCAGATCCACGCCCGCAGCATCGTCGCGAGTCGCCGCCTCTCCAAGTCGCGATCATGCGAACTGTGGACAGCGAGGGTGGATGTGGATAACGAGTTAGCGGGTGACGGTCACCTTGGCGAGGCCGCGCGGAGCGTCCGGGTCCTCACCCCGCGCCAGCGCCAGCGCGAGCGCGAGTCGCTGCATCGGGATGATGTCGAGGAGTGGGGCAAAGCGCTCGTCCACGGCGGGCGTAGCGATCCGCAGGTGTGCGCCGTCCACATCGGACGAGCCGATGGTCACCACGTCAGCCCGGCGCTCACCAAGACGGGTCACCACCTCCCGCATCGATTGCCCGGCCGGTCCGTCGCCGACGAAGGCCAGCACCGGCACGTCCGGGTCGGTCATCGCGAGCGGGCCGTGCAGCAGATCGGCACCGGAGAACGCGAGCGCCGGAAGATAGGACGTCTCCATCAGTTTGAGTGCGGTCTCACGGGCGGTCGGGTACGCGTACCCCCGACCGGTGGTGACAACGCGCCCGGCGAACCGGTAGCGGTGCGCGACGTCAACCGCCGTCGCATCGTCCACGAGTGTCCGAGCCAGCCGCGGAAGCTCGCCGAGCGACCGCATCTCATCGACCGGAACCGCGCCGTTGCCGCCGCGTACGCCCTCGATCAGCAGCGCAAGCGCGAGCAGTTCGGCGGTGTAGGTCTTGGTCGCCGCGACCGCGCGCTCATGCCCGGCGGCCACGTCGATGTGCTGTTCGGCGGCCGCGGCCAGCGGCGATGCCGGGTTGTTGGTGATCGCCAGCGTCTGGGCGCCACCGGCACGGGCCGAGGAGAGCACCTCGACCAGGTCCTGCGAGCCGCCGCTCTGGCTGACGCCGATCACCAGCGCGTCCGACAGATCCGGGCGAGCGCCATAGATCGTCACCGACGAGGGGCTGGCCAGACCGGCCGGGATGTTCAGGCGGATCTCGGTGAGGTAGGCGCCATAGAGCGCGGCGTGGTCCGAGGTGCCGCGTGCGGTGAAGACGATGTGCCGGGGCGGGTTCGCCGCAATCCGGCCGGCCACGTCGGCGATCGCTGCGGTCTGCTCGTTGAGCAGGCGCTCGTAGACCTCTGGCTGTTCGGCGATGTCCGCCGCCATGCCCACGCCGCGTTCGCTCACGGTATCCTCTCCAGCCACTCTGTGTGCGCACGTTTCACGCACGCTTCGATCATCTTGTGCGCAGTCTTGCACAGTTCTGCGCATGAACGCAAAGTTGAGTTCATCACTCCGCGCACGATCGCGCACGCGCGTCACCCCTTCGCGACCCCTGTCAAACCGTGGATCTTGCGAAGTTGGGATGCCTATGGGCGGGCTCAACTTCGCAAGATCCACCGAAGGGCCCCGGGGACGTGGCAGACCGGCAGACCGGCGGGGCGGCGGGGCGGCGGGGCGGCGGCGGGGGCAGGAACGTGAGGGCGCATGAAAGCGGGCCGCCCCACCTGGGACGGCCCGCTTTCTTTAGCGTTCGAGAAGCCCCCTACTCGAACGCGGTCACCATTTCGGCCGGCTCCGGCTCGGCGTCATCCTTCGGCGCCTCCGGGCTCGGACGCCCTCGCAGAGTCACGTGCTGGACGAAGAGCGCCAGCAGCGGCACCACGAGCGCGACGAAGATGGACCAGAAGAACACCTGTGAGATGCCATCAGCGAGAGCGTGGACGAATGGCGCCGACAGCTTCGCCGCGGTCGGCCCGGTCGCCTCGGCGGCGCCGCTCTTGAACGCATCCGCCGCGGTCTTCCCGAGCGAGTGCAGGATGTCGTTGTAGGCCCGGTTGTTCAGGATCGCACCGGCCAGGGCGACACCGAACGAACCCCCGATGGACCGGAAGAACGTCGACGCCGAACTGGCCACGCCCATGTCCTTCTGCTCCACGCTGTTCTGAGCGATCAGCATCGTGACCTGCATCAGGCAGCCCATGCCAAGGCCGAGCACGATCATCCAGAGCGATGTCTGGAGCTTGGTGGTGTGCTCGTTCATGGTGGACAGCAGGATCATGCCGGCCACCATGCCGACGCCGCCGACGATCGGGAACGCCCGATAGCGGCCGGTCCGGGTGATGGTCTGCCCGGCGATCAGCGACGTCACCAGAAGCCCGGCCATCATCGGCAGCAGCAGCAGGCCCGAGTTGGTCGCCGAGGCGCCCTGCACCTTCTGCTGGTAGAGCGGCAGGAAGCTGATGGCGCCGAACATCGCGAATCCGACCAGGAAGCCGATCACCGAGACCAGGCTGAAGTTCCGGTTCCGGAACAGGTTCAGCGGGATCACCGGCTCGGCGGCGCGGCGCTCGATGAAGACGAACGCCACGAGCGAAACCACCGCGATCACGGCCAGCGTGTAGATGTGGCCGGAGTTCCACGGGTAGTCATTGCCACCCCACGTGGTGATCAGCACCAGCGCGGTGATGCCGACCGCCAGCACGCCCGCGCCCGACCAGTCGATCCGGTGTTTGGTCCGCAGCTTGGGCAGGTGCAGCCGGGTCCAGATGAAGAACAGCGCGATGGCACCCAACGGCAGGTTGACGTAGAACGCCCAGCGCCAGTCGAGGTGATCGGTGATGAAGCCGCCGGCGAGCGGGCCGGCCACCATCGCCAACGACATGACGCTGGCCATGATGCCCTGGTAGCGGCCGCGCTCCCGAGGCGGCACCAGGTCGCCGATGATGGCCAGCGCGTTGACCGCCAGGCCGCCGGCGAACAGGCCCTGGATGGCCCGGAATGCGATCAGCTGGTTCATCGTCTGGGCCGCGCCGGACAGCGCCGAGCCGGCCAGGAAGCCGACGATTGAGGCGATGAAGATGCCCTTGCGGCCGTACATGTCGCCGACCTTGCCCCAGATCGGCGTGGACACCGTGGTGCCCAGGACGTATGCGGTGACCACCCAGGACAGGTGCGAGATCCCGCCGAGGTCGGTGACGATTCGCGGCATCGCCGTGCCGACGATGAAGTTGTCGAGCATCGCCAGCATGAAGGCGAGCATCAGACCCGGGAGGACAATCATCACCTCCCGGCTCCGTCCGGGTGGAGGCGCAGTTTCTACGCTTGACATGATTTCTCCCGTATTGTGCGTGCGGCGCGGGCTAGCAGTCGGAATCGGAGGGTTGCTTACTTGCCGACCGGCTAGCCAACTTCTCACACGCACGGTAAGCTCCTTACTTGCCGGCCGTCAAGTAGATTTGGACAACGATCATGAGCGCGCAGACCGCGGTGGACACACGCAGTCGCATCCAGGAGGTCGCGCTGCGCCTGTTCATCGAGAACGGGTATGAAGCGACGTCGCTGCGGGAGATTGCCGAGGAAATCGGCGTCACGAAAGCCGCGCTCTACTACCACTTCAAGAGCAAAGACGAGATCGTCACGAGCCTCATCGACGACAACGAGTCGCGACTGAAGGCGCTGGTGGAGTGGGGCAAATCACTCCCCCGCACGCCCGAGGGCCGAGCCACCTTCGTGCGCCGCTACGCCGACGAGCTCTACGTCGGACGCAATCTCGACATGATGCGGTTCTTCGAGCGCAACCAGACCGCGCTGCGGGAAAACGTGAAGAGCGAGCGAATGCGCGACACCATGCTCTCGCTGCTCGGCCTGCTCTCCGACGGCGACAGCCCGCTCGCCACCAGGCTCCGCTCATCGCTGGCGATCTTCGCGATCCACGCCAGCTCGTTCGTCCTGCGCGACGAGAAGATCACCGAGGAGGAGCGCAAGGCCGCGGCGCTCGAGGTCGCACTCGACCTGATCAAGCAGCAATAGCGCGGCGGCCCCGCGCACCTCGCGCGACCACCGACGCAGGAGGCCGGAGGCGCAGCTGCTCCCCGCTACACCGACGCAGGACGCTGCAAGCGCATCGGCTCCGCGCTCGTACCTCGCGCTACACCGACGCAGGACGCTGCAAGCGCATCGGCTCTGCGCTCGTACCTCGCGCTACACCGACGCACGGACCGGCAGATCCAACCGCATCGCGAGCAGCTCCACCCCGGGCAGCGGAGACCAATCCTTTTCCGGTACGCGGCGGAAGCCGAACCGCGCGTACAGCCGCCGGGCGTTGACGTTGAAGTCGCGGACGCAGATCACCAGACCGTCAAGCTCCTGCTGCTCAGCGGTGTCGATGCACGCCTGGACCAACGCGCCGCCGACTCCCTGGCCCTGGGCCGACGGATGGACGGCGAGCATCCGGAACTCGGCCTCGCCCGGGCCGGACAACTCGGCATAGCGCCG
Organism: uncultured Actinomycetota bacterium; assembly: GCA_963836775.1. Taxonomy (GTDB): domain Bacteria; phylum Actinomycetota; class Actinomycetes; order Mycobacteriales; family Micromonosporaceae; genus DASQPR01. Next base: position 1,005,813 of record CAWIKR010000002.1, read on the forward strand.
GCCGGCCAGCACGAAGGTCACGCAACCGAGAACCTCGTCGCTCTCCGAGACCGCGACCAGGATCTGGCCGTGCTCGGCTCGGGTGGCCACGTCGCGCAGTGTCATCTCATAGTCGCCGGCGAGCTGGCCGTCCTCCCGGTAGGCCGAAACACAGACCTCTCCGGCGGCCGGGTAATCCGGTTCGGTCGCCACACGCACGCGTACTGCCATGGGGACCGAAGCTAATCCACGACGGCGATGAGGTCGCCCTCTTGCACCACGTCGCCCTCATTGACCGCGATCTCGCGCACCACGCCGTCGGTTTCCGCGATGACCGGGATCTCCATCTTCATGGATTCGAGGATGACCAGGGTGTCGCCCTCTTCCACGTCATCGCCGGCCTTGGCGACGACCTTCCAGACGTTCGCCACCATCTCGGCGTGGATCTCGTCAGCCATCACTCGTCCCTTTCGCGGGTGCCACCGCCTCGCCGCCCGAGCCTTATCTCGGGACGCGAGCTGTGCGAGAGGTATCCAATCACGGAATCTTGGCCACCGGCGGCTCAACCTCGCCGGTTTGAGTTCCGGGCTGGCCAGATACCATCGATGGTCGGTCTACCACCCGCGAACGTAAGGGGCCAGTGATGGCGAAGAAGTCACGCAAGAAGAAGGCGCGCAAGAAGAGCTCCGCTAATCACGGCAAGCGGCCAAACTCCTAAGCGGATGCTTCCGTAGGGCCGAGGCACGAGGCCCGAAGGCAGCGTCCTGCCAGCGGCCCAGCGGATGCTTCCGTAGGGCCGAGGCACGAGGCCCGAAGGCAGCGTCCTGCCAACGGCCCAGCGGATGCTTCCGTAGGGCCGAGGCACGAGGCCCGAAGGCAGCGTCCTGCCAGCGGCCCAGCGGATGCTTCCGTAGGGCCGAGGCACGAGGCCCGAAGACAGCGTCCTGCCAGCGGCCCAGCAAGGTTCAGAGCTGCAAAAGCCGCCCTAGATCATGATCTAGGGCGGCTTTTTGTTTGATCAGCGGGCGCGTTCCGGTGACGCGGCCGGCGTCGACCCGGTGATCGCCACGGCCTCGGCAATCTTGGCGCGAATGTGATCACGGAGAGCCTGGGGCGCCTGCTCACCGCCGCAGCAGCGGGAGACCAGCACCTTGACCTCCTGCTCGATGCCGTATTCGGCAAGGCACGGGTTGCACTCGTCCAGATGCGTCCGGATGCGGTCGCGGCGATCCTCGTCGCACTCCAGGTCCAGATAGACGTATACGTCGCTGAGTACCTCGCGGCAGTCGCTCACGATCACACCTCCTGTTCGTCCGCGACGCGCGAGAAACCGCGCTCGGCCGCGTAGTTTTCCAAGCTGCGACGCAGGTTGCGCCGGCCACGGTGAAGCCGGGACATCACGGTGCCGATCGGCGTGTTCATGATGTCGGCGATTTCCTTGTAGGAAAAGCCCTCGACGTCGGCCAGGTAGACCGCGAGCCGGAACTCCTCCGGGAGCGCCTGCAGGGCTTCCTTGACATCCGAGTCGGGCAGGCGGTCCAGAGCTTCGGCCTCCGCCGACTTGAGACCGGTCGACATGTGCGAGGACGCCTCGGCGAGCTGCCAGTCGGTGATCTCGTCGGTCGGCGCTTGGATCGGCTGGCGCTGACGCTTGCGGTACGAATTGATGTAGGTGTTCGTCAAGATCCGGTAGAGCCAAGCCTTCAGGTTGGTGCCGGTCTCGAACTGGTGGAACGCGGCGAACGCCTTCAGGAACGTCTCCTGGACCAGGTCCTCGGCGTCGGCCGGGTTACGAGTCATCCGCAGGGCGGCGCCGTAGAGCTGATCCACGAACGGCATCGCATCCCGCTCGAACTGCTCCCGCTGCTCATCCCGCTCGACCTGGGTCACCCGCACGTCCCTCTTCGCTCGGCCACCGGCCGGCACGGACCGCACTCGCGTGGCCACCGACCGCCCGGCCGCCATATTCGACCGTCCGACCGAGGATACGCCGGTCTTGATCGACATGTTCGCGCCATCCGTGGATGGCGCCTCCGGCTGCGGCGCGACCCTGGCTGGCCACTCCGAGGAATTGAGAAGGCCGACCACGAATTCGGTGTCGCTCGCGTTGGCAAGCTTCGGCACGCGGACCCCAATCTGAACGCAATTGCGCTTACGGGGGCTGTAACGCCGCGATCTTGGGAAAGATTCCGAGGCTGTGAGGCCAACAACAGCGGTTTTATTTCGACGGCTGGCTCGGCACCGATAGGCGCCCATCCTGGTCCCGGCGGCGGGACCGGCGGCAGAACCGGCGGGCGCCGTAAGCGCCCGCGATCAACGCGGCGGCGACCGCAGGGGAAACCCTAGGCGCTGCCGCCTCCACCGGGACCAGGAGGAGCCTGGGAGGTTGATCCGTCCGCGGATGAGCCCTTGCCGACGACCCGCGGTCGGGAGGATCCGAGATTCCCCGGATCCCACCAATCAAACGACAACGCACCGGCTGCGGTCACGCCGCCAGGCCCATTCGGCACAGCCACTCCCCGACCAGCCCGGACGTTTCGGCCAGACCCTTGCGGAGATCGTGCCGGGCACCCGGACGCACCAGAACGTCCACCCCATCGGCCGGATCGGGCACGCCGAACGGGTCCGCCGAACCATTGACGATCAAGGTCGGCACCGACGGATCGATCTCGCCGGCCCGGGATTTCTCCGGGTGACCCGGCGGATGCAACGGAAACGCCAGCGCCAGCACGGCGGCGGCGCCCAGCTCGGCCGCGGTCCGGCAGGCCACCCGGGCACCGCTGGAGCGGCCGCCGACGATCAGCGGCAGCCGTTTCCGAACGCCCTTGTGAATAGCCCGGACAACGGCAATCCAGGCCTCGTCCAGGACTTCCGGCTTCGGCGGCACACCCTTGCCGAGAACGCGGTACGGCTGGGTCACGCGCGCGACCACCACACCACGGGGCAGAACGGCATCGCGGACCGCGACGATGTCCGGCGCCTCCACCCCACCGCCCGCGCCGTGCCCGATGATGAGCAGGCTGCGGGCGGTGCCGGTGGGGCGTACTAGATCAAACCGCGCCAGGCCTCGTGGCGTTTCGACATCGGTCACTCACCAATGATCGCCCAGCGCGGGCTGGATCAGCTCACCGCGACCAGATCCAGGTCCTCTTCAACCTCAAGGTCATCGTGAGTCTCGCGCCAGACCACGGTCATGGCGCGGCGCTCCCGGGGCGTCGTGCCGCCCCAGACTCCGTACCGGTCGCCGGCGTCCAGGGCCCATGCCAGGCAGGACCCCAGAACGTCACATCCCCGGCACAGCGCAAGCGCGGCATCGGCCGGCTCGCGCGGTGGCGGAAAGAATGTGTCCGGGTCTTGGCGGCTGCACACGCCACGCGTACGCCATGCATCATCAGCAGTGCGTTCGGCCATGGCGCGGATCAGCCTCGGATCGAAACGAGCAGCGTCAACCTCATGTTGACGCGGAGCTCGCGCTCGGGTCATAACCCACCTCCCCCGCGGGTACAACATTTCCGCTGGCACCGATGAACCATTCATCCAGCCAGCGCGGAGGTTTCTTACCGCACCTGGAACCTTTCCGACAAGAGTGTTGCCAGAGACTTGACCAAATTGGTCGTATGTCAATACACGAATGCCGCAAATCTGCCGGGCGACGGGATCCGTCGTCACCGATACGAAGTGGTCACAAAGGACCTAGAAGAGCGTCAGATCGACCGGCGGGCGCGGCACATCGACGCGCGCGATCAGGTCCGGACCGTCGTTGCGCACATCGCCAACAGCCGGGCCAACCGGACGAATCTCCAACTCCGCCACCGCCTCAGCCGTGGGCGGCGCCAGCAGCACCAGCGAATCCGTGGTCGCCGAAAGCCAGGCGTCCCAACGATCCTGCGGCAAGATCAAAGGCATTCGATCGTGTACGGCAACCAGCGGCCCGATCGCAGCGGTGGTCACGATGGAACACGTCAGAATCCGGTCACCGGAGTCGTCGGGCGGTGTCCACATTGACCAGATTCCGCCGAAGACCACCGGCGATTCGTCGGAGTGCGTCATGAAGTACGGCTGTTTGCGAATGCCGGGGCGCGGCGACGGACCGAACTCATACCAGCCGGCGGCCGGGATCAGGCATCGATTCGTGGCGAACGGGCGGGCGAACGCTCGACTGGTGGCGACCGTCTCGGCCCGGGCATTGATCATGCGGGCCGCGCCCCGGCGATCGGTCGCCCACGGCGGCAGCAGGCCCCAGCGCGCGATCGCGAGCACCCGAGTCTGCAGAGTCTGCGAATTCCGGACCACCGGAACCGGGTCGGTGGGGGCCACGTTGTAGTCCACTACGACGCCCGAAGCCGTGGTGTCCACCGCTTCGAACATCATCGATAGGTCAGCTGCTGATCGAGTTGTCGCGTACCGCCCACACACGCAGCTCACGCTACCGGATTGCCTGCGCAAAGCCGCAGAATGTACTGGTGGGGAGAGCCCAGCTCGGATGGGCCGCGCCCACCGCCACGGGTGCGGTGAGTGCGACCGTCCGGCTGCCCGGGTCCAAGTCGATGACCGCCCGAGCATTGATCCTCGCCGCGATCTCCGACGGCACCACCACCCTCCAGGCGCCGCTGCGAGCCCGGGACACCGAGCTCCTGGCATCCGGTCTTCGGAGCATCGGCACGCACGTTTCCACAATGGACGATGATCGGTGGGTGGTGCGACCGCGACCGTTGATCGGCCCGGCGCACATCAATGTCGGCTCGGCCGGGACCGTGATGCGGTTCATGCCGCCGCTGGCCGCCCTCGCCGACGGCGCCATCACTCTCGACGGCGATCCGAGGACCCGGCTGCGCCCGCTGGGACCGTTGCTGCTCGCGCTCAGCACGATCGGTGCCCGCATCGACGCGACGCCCAGCCGCTCCGGTGGTGGCCTGCCGGTCACTGTCTACGGCGGCGGCAGCCTGCGCGGTGGTGACGTCACCATCGACGCCTCGGCCTCCAGCCAGCTGGTCTCCGGGTTACTGCTGGCGGCACCCGAATATGACGGCGGCATCATCGTGCGGCACGTCGGACCGCCGGTCCCCCGAGCACCGCATCTGCGGATGACGGTCCAGATGCTCCGGGCCGTCGGGGCTGCGATAGATGACAGCGCACCGAACATCTGGGAGGTGCGCCCGGGACCGATGAACGGGCGGTGCTGGGACATCGAACCAGATCTGTCGGCGGCGGCTCCGTTCCTGGCCGCCGCGCTTGTTACCGGCGGTGAGGTCTCCGTACCCGGTTGGCCACGGACCACCAACCAGCCCGGCGATCAACTGCGCTCACTGCTGACCGCGATGGGTGGCCGGGCCACCCTGACACTGGACGGCCTCACCGTCCGCGGCAGTGGCCGGATCCGCGGCATCGACGCCGACCTGTCCGAGGTGAGCGAGTTGGTGATGGTGATCGCCGCACTGGCCGCGCTGGCCGACTCACCGTCGCACCTGCGTGGGCTCGCGCACCTGCGCAGCAGCGAGACCGATCGGCTGGCCGCGCTCGGCGCCGTCCTGGGCGCCCTCGGTGCTCGCGTGACCCAGACGCCGGACGGGCTGCTGATCGAGCCGCGACCGCTGCGCGGCGGTACGGTCGACACCGACGACAACCATCGGATGGCCCACGCCGCCGCGGTGATCGGGCTGGTCGTGCCGGGCGTCGAGCTCACGGACGTCGCGTGTACGTCCAAGACCATGCCGGACTTCCCGGCACTATGGAGGGGCATGGTCGGGGGTGACGAGGAGCCGACAATGAAATGCGTCGGCGGGTGACGAGGAGCCGACAATGAAATGCCGTCGGCGGGTGACGAGGAGCCGACAATGAGGTGCGGTCGGCGGTGACGAGAAGCCGACAATGAACAATGGTCGGCGGGTGACGTTGACGGGGGTTGCGATGCGGCCGGCGAGGAGTGGTTTTTGACGGGTCGAAAGCGCGAATACGACGAGGACGACGTCCGGGTCCGTCCCGGCAAGTCGTCCCGGCCGCGCACCCGGATCCGGCCCCGGCATGAGAACGCGTATGAAGGCTTCGTGGTGGCCGTCGACCGTGGCCGCTACACCGTCGACGTCGGTGGCTCCACCCTCACCGCCATGCGTGCCCGCGAGCTGGGCCGGCGCGGTGTCGTCGTAGGTGATCGGGTGGCCTTGGTCGGCGATGTGACCGGCGGCCAGGGGACGCTGGCCCGGATCGTACGCATCGACGAGCGCTCGTCGGTGCTCCGGCGTACCGCCGATGACGACGACACCACCCCCGAAGGACGACTGGAACGCGTCATCGTCGCCAACGCCGACCAGTTGGTGATCGTCTGCGCGCTGGCGGACCCGCCGCCGCGTACCGGATTTATCGATCGCTGTCTGGTGGCCGCCTATGACGCGGAGGTCGAGCCGCTGTTGTGCCTGACCAAGGCGGACCTGGCCGGGCCCGAAGAGGTCCTGGACTACTACGCCGAACTCCTTCTCCCCTACGTGCTGTGCCGCCCGGACAAGGACCTGAGCGAGCTGGAGGAGGCGCTCGCCGGTCACCTGTCGGTGCTGGTGGGCCACTCCGGGGTCGGCAAGTCGACCCTGGTCAACCGTCTGGTGCCGGGGTCGACGCGGGCGGTCGGCGAAGTCACCGCGATCGGCAAGGGCCGGCACACCTCGACCTCCGCGGTCGCGTTGAAGCTTCCGGACGAGCGCCGGCTGGATCATCGACACGCCCGGCGTCCGCTCCTTCGGCCTGGCCCACGTGGACGCCAACAGCCTGCTGCACGGCTTCCCGGATCTGGTGGAAGCCTCGGTCAACTGCCCGCCCAATTGCGAGCACACCGCGACCGCACCGAACTGCGGCCTGGACGCGCTGGTGGCGGCCGGTGGTGCGGACCCGCGCCGGCTGGCCTCGTTCCGGCGGTTGCTGGCGTCCCAGACCGGGGAGGCGGATCCGGCCGAAATGCGCGGGTCAGACCCACCCGAATCGGAGTAAGGCTCCGGTGCCGCCGAGGGTCTAGGCGATGTGCACCGGTCCGCCGGTGCGCCAATACATCCCGGCCTCGCGCGACATCAGGTCTTCGTCGATCAGATAGCGGCGCAGCGAGACGTAATCGTCGTGCCAGGCCCGCAGGATCGCGTCGACGGCTCGCTCAGGATATTTCACGCCCGGGCTCGAAACACGCCGCGAGATGCTCCAGGATCACCAGGCGCTTGCCGCGGACGGCCGGAATGGACACCAGCCGGCCGTCCCGGATGAACGCCCGCAACACGCTGGCTCTGGCTCGATCCGGGTCCAGCGGTTGGTCGGCGGCGGGGTCCGGAGCGTACTGCCGGACCGCGTCCTTGAAGACCGTCCGCGACGCCGACCAGCGCGGCCGGCCACCGACTCGACCAGGCCGCCCTGTTCCAGGCGCCGCAGCGCGCGAACCACGTCCCGAGCCGGCAGTCCGGTGGCGGCGGCGACCTCGCTCGGCGTACCCGCGCCGAGCACCACCGCCGAGATACGCGAGCAGGCGTTCCTCCTCGGCCAGCAGACCGCACAGGGCGTCGGGTCGCATACGGTCAAACTATCGCGGTCGGGGTTGATGCGCGGCCTTGGCCGCCCGGGTGGAGCGCGTTGCTCGCAGTCCGCACCGGCGCTCCGTCAGCGCTCGCAACCGACGCTCCGTCAGCCGCCGACACGGCGCGCCCGGGCCTGCCGCGCGGCGCGTGGGGCGGTTGTCGGAGGGCCGGTGAATAATCCACGGCATGCGTGCGTACCTGGATCTGCTGCAGCACATTCTCGATCACGGCACCGAGAAGTCCGATCGCACCGGCACCGGCACCCGATCTGTCTTCGGCTATCAGATGCGGTTCGATCTTGCCGACGGGTTTCCGCTGGTCACGACGAAGCGGGTGCACATCAAGTCGATGGCGTACGAATTGTTGTGGTTCCTCCGTGGTGATACCAACGTGTCATACCTGCAAGATCACGGCGTGACGATCTGGGATGAATGGGCCGACGAGAAGGGCGAGCTCGGCCCGGTCTACGGCGCGCAGTGGCGGTCCTGGCCGGCACCGGACGGCTCGATGATCGACCAGATCACCGACGTGCAGCGGCAGATCCGCAGCAACCCGGACAGTCGCCGGCTGATCGTCTCCGCGTGGAACGTCGCCGATCTGCCGCGGATGGCGTTGATGCCGTGTCACGCGCTGTTCCAGTTCTATGTCGCCGACGGCCGCCTGTCCTGCCAGCTCTACCAGCGCTCGGCCGACGTGTTCCTGGGCGTTCCGTTCAACATCGCGAGCTATGCACTGCTGACCCAGATGATGGCCGCGACCACCGGCCTGCAGCCCGGCGAGTTCGTGCACACACTCGGCGACGCTCACCTCTATCTCAATCATCTGGATCAGGCGCGCCTCCAGCTGACCCGGGAGCCACGGCCGCTGCCCACGCTCACACTGAACCGGAGCGTCACCGACGTGCTCGATTTTCAGTACGAAGACATCACTATCGACGGCTACGACCCGCACCCCGGCATCAAGGCGCCGATCGCCGTATGAGTGCTTCGTCCGGGCAGCCGGCCCGCGGCTCACGATCATCGCGGCGGTCGACCGACCGGCTCGCGATCGGCCGCGGCAACGCGATGCCCTGGCACCTGCCCGACGACTTCCGCCGATTCAAGGCACTGACGCTCGGGAAACCGATCGCGATGGGGCGGCTGACCGCGGAGTCGATCGGGCGTCCCCTGCCCGGCCGGCGCAACCTGGTGATAACTCGGCGGGGTCGCGGCGCCCTTCGACGGGCAGGAAGCCGTCGGGTCTCTGAGCGACGCGATCAAGGCGGCCGGCGGGGCCGACGAGCTGATCATCGCCGGCGGCGGCCAGATCTACGCTGATGGCCTGCCACTGGCTGACCGAGCCCTGATCACCTGGGTCGACACCACCATCGACAGGCCCGACACGTTCTTCCCGCAGTTCCCGGTCGACGGGTGGGCCGAGGTGGCCCGGGAGCGAGCATCCGGCCGACGACCGGCACGCCTACGCGTTCTCCTGGGTCGACTACGTCCGCGGCGATCCGGCTCAGCGGCGATAACGTATGTACGCGACCGGATCGACACGTTAGGTTGCGCGCCATGCCGAATTACGCCGACGATCTTGCGCTCGCGCACATGCTCGCCGACACTGCCGACGCGATCTCGCTGAACCGGTTCCGGTCGCTGAATCTCGAGGTGACCTCGAAGCCGGATCTGACGCCGGTCTCCGACGCCGACACCGCGGTGGAGAAGGCATTGCGGGCGACGCTCGCGCGAACCCGGCCGCGGGACGGCGTGTTCGGCGAAGAGTTCGGGGCCACCGACGCTCCGGCCGGACCTGGCCAGCGGCGCTGGGTGATCGATCCGATCGACGGCACCAAGAACTACATCCGCGGCGTGCCCATCTGGGCGACCCTGATCGCGCTCATGGACGGCGATCATGCGGTGGTCGGCCTGGTCTCCGCGCCGGCCCTCGGCCGGCGCTGGTGGGCGGCGATCGGCCACGGCGCGTTCGCCGGACGCCACACGGCCGCGGCGACTCCGATCCAGGTCTCCGGGGTCCGCCGGCTGGCCGACGCCTCGTTCTGCTACTCCTCATTGCCCGCCTGGGAGGAGACCGGGCGGCTGCCGGCGATGCTGGACATCATGCGGCGCACCTGGCGATCTCGGGCCTACGGCGACTTCTACGGCTACATGCTCGTCGCCGAGGGCGCGGTGGACATCATGGTGGAGCCGGAGCTGTCGCTCTGGGATGTCGCGGCGCTGGTTCCGATCGTCACCGAGGCCGGCGGGACATTCACCGATCTCAACGGCCATCCCGGTCCGGCCGGCGGCAGCGCCATCGCGACTAATGGCGCCCTACATGCGGATGTGCTCGATCGACTCATTTCGGCCGGCTGAGGAATAGGCGCAGATCAGAGATCCCGTCTATCCTCGTCGAATGGTGTCGACCGGTTGGCTATGTCTGGCGGCAATGATCGTCGCGTACGGATGCGCCAACCTGCTGCAGAGCATCGCTGCTCTCCGTACAACGCCTCATCACTCCATGCATCCGTCGCTGCTTCTGCGGCTCGCCGGCCAGCGCACCTACCTGGCCGGACTCGGATGCCAGGTGCTGGGATTCGTGCTCGCGTTCTTCGCGCGGCGGGAGTTACCGCTGTTCCTGGTGCAGGCGAGCGTCGGGGCCGGCGTCGGCGTGATGGCGCTGCTCGGTGTCGCTGTCTGCAAGTGGCGGCTGCCCCGGGCCGAGGTCGGACTGCTGGCGCTGCTCGGTCTCGGCCTTGGATCACTGGTGCTGGCGGCCAAGCCCGGCGAGGCGCATCGGATCGGCGCCGCCGGGGTGATCGTCCTGGCCGCGGTATTTGGCCTGATCGCGGTGCTGGGCGTGTTCGCGGTCCGGCTGCACGGCTCGCACGGCTCGGTGGCGCTCGGGTCCCTGGCCGGGCTGGCGTTCGGCGCCGTGGCGATCGACTCGCGGACCCTCGCGGCCGGCCATTCCTGGCAGGACTACCTCCTCAACCCGCTGCTCTATCTGCTGTTCGCGTTTGCGCTGCTGGGTCAGCTACTGCTCGGTATGGCGATGCAGCGCGGCTCCACCACGGCCGCGGTGGCCGCGATGGACGGCGCCGCCACGGCCCCGGCGGCGATCGTAGGCCTGGCCTTCCTGGGTGACCAGATCTGGCCCGGGCGGCAGTGGCTGGCCGGAATCGGTTTTATCCTCACTCTGGTCGCGGTCGTCGGGATGAGCCGGTTCGCGCAGCCACAACAGACCACCGCTTCGTACGAAGGCCGGCACACCGACGGCCGGCCGGTCCCGGCGGTGCTGCTTGCCCCGGCGCTGGAGCCGCCCGCGACCCTGGCGCTGTGGAACGCCGACACCGAGGCGCTGAACCTTCCACACGTGCTGCCGATGAACCCCGGCAACGGGAGGCATCCGAAAAGCCCCTCGAATGCGCCGGCGGTCTACGGGAACGTAGGGAACTAGTCCCCGGCGTCCCCCTCACGATCTCTGGGTCGCTGACTACGGCTGTGCCGATCGCGAGCCGACCATGATCGCGCACATCTATTCGCGACGCTGCTTGACCGTGCTGTGGCTCGGTGCGGCCCGCTTCAAGATTTCTGACCTTGGCCGATTGTTGCCCGGCGAACCTCCCGCGCGGAGCGACCCTCGGTCCACCCGCCCGCCGCGCGCTTCCCACCCTTCCTTGCTCTAATAACCGGGACGTATAGAGGGCAGGTAACGGCGGGCCGGCCCGCCGATGCCCGATCCCCCCGGAAACTGGACTCTGATTGCTGTGATCATGACGTCCAGACAGCAGTGAGAGTCCAGTTTCGGTGCGGCTCACCGATTTCGGTGCGGCTCACCGAGCGTTGCCGATTCGGGCCCCGGCCTCATGGCGAAGGAAAGTAACGGGCGCTGAGTGCTGTGCCAGGGGTCGTTCACCGCGCTGAGTGCCCGTTGCTTTTCAACGGCCGGTGAAACTCTGCCAAGATCGGTGATCTTGGTCGGTTGCGGTGGGACGGACGATGAGGCGTCGCGGCCGGGGCGTCGAAGATCGCGACAGCCGTGAGCTGGCGGCGGTCCTCCCGCCCTTGATCGCGACAGCCGTGAGCTGGTGGTCGTCAAACGGTGTCACGGCGACCGTGAGCTCACGGATGTCGCGATCTTGGGTGTTGGCGCGACCGTGACCTCACACTTGTCGCGATCTTGGTCGGGTTGCGGGCCAGGCGGGGGACAAGGCCTGCGGGTGCGAGTGTTGACGATCGCGACGTCCGCGGAGCCACGGCTCTCAAACCAGCCGCCAGACAACCCTCAGCGCGCGGACGTCGCGATCACGGCGCGCAGAACAACCCTCAGCCCGCGGACGTCGCGATCACAGCGCGCAGAACAACCCTCAGCCCGCAGACGTCGCGATCACGGCGCGCAGAACAACCCTCAGCCCGCAGACGTCGCGATCACAGCGCGCAGAACAACCCTCAGCCCGCGGACGTCGCGATCACGCGCGGCCGAGACACCGCCCCATGTCCGCCGGCTCGAACCCGAGGAGGGCTCGAAACAGGAGCCGAGCGATCCGCGTACCGCTAAAGGATCTTGAAAGGCGAAGGCCCGCGCCTCGACCAAGGTGGTCGAAGCGCGGGCCTCGGGCTCTCCCCAGGAAGCTAACTGAGCCCGGTGTTAATCGCGTTGATCAGCGAGCCGGTGGCATCATCGCCGTCGAGTTCCCAGATCATGACGCCTGCCAAGCCGGTCGACTTGATATACGCCATCTTCTGCCCAATTGCTGTCGGGTCATCGTATGTCCAGAACGTCGAGCCATTGAACAACCAGGCCACGCCGTTGGCATTGTCCCGGAACACCGGATAGCCGAGGTTCTTGAGGACCTTGTAATCCTCGATGCCGGCCTCGTAGGTCCCGGACGCGGGCCCGGTGGCGTTCTGGAACAGACCGTTGTTGGCGTTTGTCACTCCGGTCCAGCCTCGGCCATAGAACGGCACACCGAGTTGCAGCTTGCTCTTCGGCGCCCCGGCATTGACCCAGGTGTTCACCGCCAGGTCGTCGTTGAACTGAGCGTTGGCGGGCGACGGATCGCCGGCCGGCTCGTGCAGCGAGGACTGGTGGTTGGTGACCGTCTCCCACGCACCATGCATGTCGTAGCCCTGAATGGTGGCGTAGTCGAGCGAGCTCGTCAGGCCCGGGACGTCGAAGCCGACCGACACCTTCGCCGGGTCCGCCGAGACGAACGCGGTGAGCAGGTAGTGCTTGCCGGTGGTGGCGCCATAGGCGTCCAGCTGGCTGCGGAACTCGGCGGTCAGAGCGGTGAAGTTGGCCTTGTCCGACGCGCTCACGTGGTTGCCCGCGTGACCGCCATTCGAACCCGGGTATTCCCAGTCCAGGTCGATGCCGTCGAAGACGCCCGCGGCCGCGCCGGTGCCGCCGGCCGGGTCACCGCCGATGCCGGTGGGCAGGTTGCCCTTGATGAACATGTTGATGCAGGACGACACGAGGGCCTGCCGGCGGGCCGGGGTCGCGGCCGCGTCGGAGAAGAACTTCGAATAGGTCCAGCCACCGATCGAGACCAGAATCTTGAGGTTCGGGTTTTGCGCCTTCAGCTTCTTCAACTGGTTGAAGTTGCCCTTCAGCGGCTGGTCCCAGGTGTCCGCGACACCGTCCACCGAGGTGGAGGCGTCGTAGCTCTTCTGGTAGTCGGCGAACGCGTCACCGGCGCCGTCACCGGCGTTCGGGTTGCTGTCGTTGGTGTCCGCCGCCTTGATCGTCTCAAAGCAGGTGTAGTTCGTCGGGTCGATGTTCTCGAAGGCGTAGTTGATAATGTTCAGCTTCGAGGCGGTGCCGCTCGTGGCGATGTTCTTCGGGTAGTAGGCGCGCTGGTAGACGCCCCACTGTGCGAAGTACGCGGTGCGGGTGTAGGTGCCGCCGCCACCACCGGTCTGGGTGGTCTGGCTGACCGCGTTCGACGCCGCCGATACGTTGCCGGCCGCGTCGTGCGCCTTGACCGTGTACGTGTAGCTGGTGTTGGCGGTCAGGCCGGTGTCGGTGTAGGTGGTGCCGGTGACGGTGCCGACCTTGGTCGAACCGCGGTAGACGTCGTAACCGGTGACGCCGACGTTGTCGGTCGACGCGGTCCAGGCCAGCGAGATGCTGGTGCTGGTGAAGGCCGTGACATGCAGGCTGCTCGGCGCGGTCGGCGCCTGGGTGTCGCCGCCGGTGGCGGACGTCGTCACCGACAGCGTGTTCGACGCCGCCGAGACGTTGCCGGCCGCGTCATGCGCCTTGACCGTGTAGCTGTAGGTGGTGGAGGCGGTCAGCCCGGTGTCGGTGTAAGACGTTCCGGGCACCGTGCCGACCTTGGTCGAGCCGCGGAAGATGTCGTAGCCGGTGACACCGACATTGTCGGTGGACGCCGTCCACGCCAGTGCCACGCTGCTGGCCGTGACCGCGGTCGAGTGCAGGCTGGCCGGTGCGGTCGGAGCCTGGGTGTCAGTGGCCGCGGTCGTGGTGCCGGTGACCGAGTTGGACGCGGCACTGCTGTTGCCGGCCGCATCGTGTGCCTTCACGGTGTACGCGTACGACGTCGACGCCGACAAGCCACTGTCGGTGTAGGTCAGACCGGTGACCGTTCCGACCTTCGTGCCGGCACGGTAGACGTCGTAACCGGTGACGCCGACGTTGTCGGTGGACGCGCCCCACGACAGCGAGACGGTGGCCGACGTGGTGCCGGTGACGGTCAGTCCGGTCGGGGCCGACGGCGCGGTGGTGTCACCGCCACCGCCACCGGCACACGCGCCGCCGTTGACGGTGCAGTTGGTCGGGTTGGCATACGCGCCCGAGTAGCCGATGTCGAAGCCGACGTCGAGCGACGCGCCGGCCGCGATGGCGCCGTCCCAGCTGGCGTTGCTGATGGTGACGTGCTGGCCGCTGGTCGTATAGGGGTCCGACCAGATGCTCGCGACGTGTTGCCCGGTCGGCAGATCGAACTGCAGGTTCCAGCTCGACGTCGCGGCCGACGTGCCGTTGGTGATCGTGTATTTCGCCTCGTAGCCAGTGCCCCAGTCCGAGGTCTTGGTGAACGTGGCGGTAACGCTGCCCGCGGCGGCCGCGGACCCAGGGAACGCTGCGGTCGCGATCGCGGCAACAACTGCCAGCGACAACGCACCCACAACAGATCGGCGGACCGATCTCATGGCACCTCCCGATCATCAATTAGTAAAGTTAACTAAAGATGATCGGAATGTAGGCCCCGCCACAAACAAAAAACAAGACTTATGGATTTAAGTTCAGCGATGTAAAGTCGGCGGGTTGCCCGTCCGTTCTACTGATACACCTGTCGTGCGTACAGCGCATGTGGACCGGCCACCCGGTCCAGGAACAGCAATCCTCCACAGTGGTCGATCTCGTGCTGGAGCGCCCGCGCCTCGAACGCGTCGGTGGTCAGGGTCACCGGCTCGGCGGTCTCCGGCAACCACCCGCGTACCACCAGGTGACCAGCGCGCTTCACGTCCCCGGTCAGGTCCGGCACCGACAGACAGCCCTCCCGGCCCTTCTGCCATCGGGTCGCCTCCAGGATTACCGCATTGCAGAGCACGAACGTGCCGTGCGTGATCCGCGCCTTCGGGTGGCCGCTGACGTCGAGCGCGAAGAGGTTGGCCGGCACGCCGATCTGGTTGGCCGCGAGCCCCACGCAACCGGGTGCGACTCGCATGCTCGCGACCAGGTCGGCGGCGAGCCGAGCGATCTCCGGATCGGAGGGATCCACCTCGGTGGTCACCGCGGCGAGCACCGGGTCCGGCGCGCGCACGGACGGGCGGACCGAGCCGGGCAGCGCCGGCTCCCAGTGCCACGGGTTCACAGCAGATCCGCGTCCGAAGCGTGTAGTGCGACCTCGACGCCGAGATCGCGGCCGACCTGCTCCAACGTGGCGCGCAGAGCATCGGCGTCAGCAGAGTCCGGCAGGGTCAGCTCGGCGGTCAGCACGTAGAGCTCGCCGGCCAGTCGCGTGGTCAGATCCGTGATGTTGCCGCCGGCACCGGCCACCGCACTGGTCACCGCGGCGACGATGCCGAGCCGGTCGGCGCCGTGGACGATCAGTGTGTAGGGCACTCCGGCGGCGATCACGCCCGGCGGGGGTGCCTCCCCCACGCTGATCACCAGGTCGAGATCGGCGAGCGCGGGCCGGATCACCGCGACGTCGACCGGACCAGAGCAGATCAGCATCATCGCGAAGTGTCCGCGCAGCAGCGTCATGGTCGAATCCGTCAGATTCAGGCCCAGCCCGGCCAGCCGAGCCGACACGTCGGCGACGATGCCCGGCCGGTCCCGGCCGACGACGGTGATCGCGATCTCGTTCACCCTCGCATCCTCGCACCGGCCGCTACCGAATATTCGCAGGTCGGCCACCGTCTCATAAGGCAGTATGTGCGCATGCCGTCATCCCCGTCGCTGCCGGTCGGCACCCAGGTCGTGCTGCGTGTGGCGATCGACGGCGCGCACCGCGGGGCGACCGGCCGGGTCAGTGCCGCGGCCGGCACCGGATACGAGATCACCCTCTCGGACGGCCGCACGCTGCGCGCCGACCGGGCCCAACTCGCCCTGCGCAAGGCGGTCCAGCAGGAGATCGCGTTCGGCACTCCGCAGGACGGCCACCAACTCGTCCGCGATCACACGATCTACGCCGCGGTGGTGGGTTCGCGGGCCTTCGGCCTGAGCACCGACGACTCGGACACCGACACCCGCGGGGTCTTCGTCGCGCCGACCGATGCCTTCTGGCGGCTGGCGAAACCGCCGCCGCACGTCGACGGTCCGGCGCATGAGCAGTTCTCCTGGGAGGTGGAGCGGTTCTGCGAACTCGCCCTCAAGGCCAACCCGAACCTCCTTGAGGTCTTGCATTCGCCGCTGGTGGTGACATGCACCGAACTCGGGGCCGAGCTGGTCGGCCTCCGCGGCGCGTTCTGCTCCCAGCTGGTCTACCAGACCTACAACGGCTACGTGCTCTCGCAATTCAAGAAGCTGGAGGCGGACCTGCGCCAGCGTGGCGAGCCGAGGTGGAAGCACGTGATGCATCTCCTGCGCTTGTTGCTGTCCGCGCGGGACCTGCTCCGCACCGGCTCGCTCACCCTGGACGTGGGTCCAGACCGGGAAACCCTTCTGGCGGTACGCCGCGGCGAGCACGACTGGGATTCGGTGGAGCAGTGGCGGCTGCGATTGCATCGCGAAGTCGACGATGCCCTGGATCGTTCGCCGCTGCCGGCGCTGCCGGACGTGGCACGCGTCAACGACTGGCTCTACTCGGTCCGTCGTCGCGGCGTCCCGGCCGCGGACGGCCGTTGATGATCCCGATTTAATTGAGATGCGTTCGCCTCAACGCTCTCGTAATCTGTTTCTCGTGAGACCGGTGCGAAGGCGAACTGATACTTCTGGCAGATAACTCGGTTCGACTCCGAAACATAGCTCCGCGTTAAGTGAAGCTAATTTGTCCTCCCTCGGGTGGACGGTTCAGATCGCCGATCTGACCTCGGGCTCACACTCTCTCGTTGTGCTGGTCTTCAATGCATCCCCGGTGCGCAGAGTTCGGTTACTTCCAATTTGATGGACAGGTTGCGGGTTCGAGTCCCGCTCCGGCGACGCAAGCCGCCGGGTAGCTCAAATGGGCAGAGCAGTTACGTACTGAATTCGACTTGATCTCGGGGATCGCACCGTGGAAATGCGCGGGCGCCTACACCTCTTCCAGGCGCCCGCGCATTTCTTGGCGGCACTTACCCACCACTCTTCTGGATCTTGAACGGCTATTGCCGAAATAGGGCGACAACCGTTCAAGATCCGGGGCGGCAATTGTTTGGAAAATCGGAAAGGAGCACGCGATGAGCAAGTTCAACAAGGTTCCGGCCGAGCCGACGCGCGGCTCCGGACCGATCACGGCGGCCGCCGGCGGCCACACCCACGAGGGTGCACCGGGATTCATCCACGACGTCAAGAGCGAGCTGTTCCTGCTGGCCGTCTCGAACATGGTCGGCGAGGACACGTTCTACGAGGCCGCGAGCGACCGCGACGGCCGCTACGCGGACCTGGTCGGCACCGTTGCGGTGGAGGACCCGGTCTGGCTCGGCGCCTTCCTGTCCTGGCTCCGCAACGACGCGCATATGCGGTCGGCATCGCTGGTCGGCGCTCTGGAAGCGGCTCACGCCATGGTCGCGGCCGGCCGGCCGGGCTCCCGCTCGATGGTGGCGTCGGTCCTGCAGCGGGCCGATGAGCCGGGCGAGGCGCTGGCCTACTGGCTGTCCCGGCACGGCCGGGCGATCCCGAAGCCGGTGAAGCGCGGCGTCGCGGATGCCGCTGTTCGCCTCTACAACGAGCGCTCGCTGCTCAAGTACGACACCGCCAGCCACGCCGTACGCTTCGCCGACGTTCTTGAGCTGACTCACCCACCGGCCCGGCACCAGGCCCAGCGCGACCTGTTCCGGGTGGCACTGGAGCGCCGGCACGCCCGGGAGGCGATCGACCTGACCAGCCTGGCCACGCTGCGGGCCAACGCCGAGCTACGGCTCGCGGCGGTCGACACTCCGGAGGCGCTCTTCGACGACGAGCGGCTGCGGGCAGCCGGGATGACCTGGGAGGACGTGCTGTCCCTCGGGGGCACCGCGGATCTGGACAAGGCCTGGCTGTGGGAGTCGGTGATTCCGTCCATGGGCTATATGGCCCTGCTGCGGAACCTGCGCAACTTCGACCAGGCCGGCGTCTCCAAGAAGGTGGCCAAGGCGGTCGCCCGCCGGCTCGCCGACCCGGACCAGGTGGCCCGATCCCGCCAGCTGCCGTTCCGGTTCTTCTCCGCGTATGAGCAGGCCGGTTCGGTGCGGTGGAGCGAGGCACTGGAGACCGCGCTGCGGCATTCGATGGCGAACCTGCCGCCGCTGCCGGGCCGATCGCTGGTGCTGATCGACACCTCGGCATCGATGACCGGAATGCACTACTCGGCGCGTTCCACCGTGACACCGGCCAAGGCCGCGGCCCTGTTCGGCGTGGCGCTGACCGCCAAGCTCGGCGCCGACCGCGTCGATCTGGTCGGCTTCGCCGACGGCACCTTCCGGCACGCGGTCAAGCCGGGCGACTCGGTGCTGCGACGGGTGGAGAAGTTCCTGGTCCGCACCGGCGAGGTCGGTCACGGTACGGCGATCGCGGCGTCGCTGCGCTCGGCGTACGCGGGTCACGATCGTGTGTTCGTGATCAGCGACATGCAGACCGTGGACGCCGGCACCGACCAGGCGATCCCGGAGCGGGTGCCGCTCTACGGCTTCAACCTGGGCGGCTACCGGCACACCGCCTACCCGGCGGGGCGCCGGAACCGGCACGAGTTCGGCGGCCTCACCGACGCGACTTTTCGGATGGTGCCGCTGATCGAGGCCGGCCGCGCCGCGCACTGGCCGTGGCAGTCCTGAACCGAACCCCGCTCCCGTCCCCCGGGAGCGGGGTTCTTTCGTTGGTCAGGGGATGATTCGGACGTGACCCAGCTCTACGTGGCGCACACCGCCGATCTGGACGCCGCCGCCCGCGCCGCGGCTCGAGCGCTGCTCTTCGAGGTCTTCGACGACATGACCGACGAGGACTGGGAGCACTGCCTGGGCGGATTGCACACCCTCGCGTACGACGGCGGTGACCTGGTCGGCCATGCGTCGGTGATCCAGCGGCGGCTGGTCCACGGCGGCCGGGCTCTGCGTACCGGCTATGTCGAAGGTGTCGCGGTGCGTGCCAGCCATCGCCGCCGCGGCGTGGGTGCGGCGATGATGGCGGAGTTGGAGCGTGTGATTCGCGGCGCGTACGACATCGGCGCGCTCGGCACCACCGAGGACGCCGAGCCGTTCTACCTGGCTCGGGGCTGGCGCCTGTGGCGCGGCGCGAGCTGGGCGATGACGCCGGATGGAGTCCGCCGCACCACCGACGACGACGGCGCTATCTACGTCTTCCCGAATGGGGCGGACCTGGACCTGGACGGCGACATCATGTGTGCGTACCGGCCGGGTGACGTCTGGTAGTCGCGGGCGCCCTGGCACACCGTCGCCGACTGTACAAATCGGACCGCGCGTCACAACTGGTAACCCGCGCGTAACCTGCGGATTTGGCCGAAGCGTTGGCATCTCAGCAGGTCAGCGCGGTGGGCCATCTCCCCCTGTAGATCTCCGGCTTTTTTGGAGACTCAAATTTAGTACCTTTCGTTACCTCGCCGTTATTGACGTGACGTGCGTTACTCCGGTTGACTCTGGCCCACGGAACCGCTTCCGTTACCGGTTCCGGAACACGCCACGAAACCCGGAGCCAGTGAGGGGGAGGCATGCCGATCACCATCGCTGACGTCGCCGCCCGCGCCGGCGTCAGCAAGACGACGGTCTCCCGGGTCCTCAACGGCAAGGGCGAGCTCGACATCGCCACCGCCAACCGGGTCCGCCAGGTGATCGACGAGCTCGGCTACGTGCCGAGCGCTCGCGCGGTCGGCTTGGCCCGCGGGCGCACCCGCATCGTGGGAATGCTGGTCCCGTCTCTGACCTGGCCATGGATCGGCGACGTGGTGCAGGGCGCGGTGGACGTGCTGGAGAGCGAGAGCTACGGACTCCTGCTGTTCACCTGCAACCGCGGCGAGGAGTCGATGCGGCAATTCGCCACCCACGTCTCCGCGAAATCCTTCGACGGCCTGCTGGTCATCGAACCGGAGAACACTCTCGACTACATCGCCGAGCTGCACGAACGCGGCCTGCCGGTGGTCCTCATCGACGACCGCGGGCATCAGCCGCAGTTTCCCTCGGTGGCGACCACCAACTACTACGGCGGCCAGCTGGTCGCCCGGCACCTCGTCAGCCTCGGGCGCACCCGACCGCTGGTGATCACCGGGATCGAAGACTTCGGCTGCACTCAAGAACGCCTGGACGGCTTCCGGGCCGTCTATGACGAGGCCGGCATCGATCTTGACAAGCGCCTCGTCGTCGAGGGTGATTTCACCTTCGACTGCGGCCGGCACGCGGTCAAGCAAGCGATCGCCGCCGGCATCGAGTTCGATGCCATCTTCGCCCACAATGACCTCTCCGCGGTCGGCGCCATGCAGGCCGCGCGTGAGTTGGGACGCCGTGATTCCGGACGACATTGCAGTGGTCGGATTCGACGACGTCCCGGCGGCCGCCCACGCCGAGCCTCCGCTGACCACCATCCGCCAGCCACTCCGGCAGATGGGGGCGGCCGCCGCCCGCATGTTGCTGTCCCATTTCGCTGGGGCACCGATGCCTCACGAGCCCAACGTGATCCCGGTTTCGCTCGTGGTCCGAGGCTCGTCCGGATCGACGCATTCGGCGAACTAACCGCATAACCATCACCAACCGACACGCGGTGCGTGCCGGCGTAATACCGCACACCCGTCTCCACCCGCACCACCGCACCGCCAGAACTCACACAGTTCCAAGTTGGAGCCGCGACCGGTCGCGGACGCGGTTCCAAGAGCCCGAACCCCCCGGAAACATGCAAACGGACCCAGGAGGATCCATGCGCGTCACCCGACTGGCCGCAGTCGCCCTAGTGGGCGTCGTTGCGGCCGCCGGTCTGGCTGCCTGTGGCAGCAGCAGTAAGACCGCGGCAAAGACTGGCGCCACCGTGCTCAACGTCGGCATGCCCAACGGCCCGCAGACGAACAACAGCAACCCGTTCGTCGGCTCGTCCGCCGGTGCGTCGCTCGGCTACCGCTTCATGATCTACGAGCCCCTGGTGATGATGAACCAGGTGCGCCCGGCCGACCCCGGCAAGGCGTGGCTGGCCACCAAGTGGACGTGGAGCAACAACTACCAGGCCCTGGCGCTGACCATTCGGGACGGCGTGAAGTGGTCCGACGGCCAGGCGCATGACGGCCGACGACGTTGCCTACACGTTCCAGCTGCTCAAGGGCAACGCCGCGCTGAACCAGAACGCGATTCCGTTCGGTGACATCACGCGTCAGCGGCAACACCGTCAACCTGACCTTCCCGTCGTCCCAGTTCGTCAACCAGACCAAGGTGCTGACCACGTTCATCGTGCCGAAGCACATCTGGTCGAACGTCAAGGACCCGTCCACCGAGACCAACCAGAACCCGATCGGCACCGGTCCGTACACGCTGAAGACGTTCACCCCGCAGACGGTCACCCTGACCGAGCGCGCCTCCGGCTACTGGCAGGCGCTGCCGAAGGTCAAGGAGATCCGCTACACCTCCTACAACGACAACAACGCGCAGACCACGGCGCTGGCCAACGGCGCCTGCGAGTGGAGCTTCGTCTTCATCTCGAACTACAAGGCCGTCTACACCAACAAGGACCCGGAGCACTACCAGCTCTGGTTCCCGCCGACACTGGGCGCGCACGGCCTGTGGTTCAACACCCAGAAGAAGCCGTGGGACAACGCGAGCCTGCGCCGCGCGGTCAGCATGGTGATCAACCGGGACGACATCTTCACCCAGGGTGAGGCCGGTTACTTCTACCCGAAGATCGACAGCGTCACCGGCATCCCGACCCCGGCCGGCGACTCGTTCATCTCGGCCGACTACAAGGGCAAGACCCAGGGCGTTGACGTCGCGGGCGCGAAGACCCTGCTCACCAGCGCCGGCTTCACCTTCGCCGGCAACACCCTGAAGGACCCGAGCGGCAAGGCGGTCACGCTGACGCTGTCCGACCCGGCCGGTTGGTCCGACTACCAGACCGACCTGGAGATCATCAAGGACAACCTGTCCCAGATCGGCATCACGGCGAAGATCGACAAGGCGAACCAGGACGCTTGGTTCAAGAACGTCGACACCGGCAACTTCGACGCGGTCCTGCACTGGACCAACTCGGGCGCCACGCCGTACGACATGTACGAAAACATCATGGATGGCGCGATCTACAAGCCGGTCGGCACCGCTGGCGTGGCTGGCAACTACGGCCGCTTCCAGAGCCCGGAGGCGACCGCCGCTCTCAAGGCCGTACGCCACCGCGAGCGACGACGCCACCCGCACCGCCGCTCTGAACACGCTCCAGAAGATCATGGTCGAGCAGATGCCGATGGTGGCGCTGATGGCGCCGAACGCCGGTGGCGAATACTCCACCAAGAACTGGACCGGTTGGCCGGACGACTCCAACCCGTACGCCCCGGCGCAGCCGACCCAGCTCAACGCGCTGGACGTCGTGATGCACCTGCAGCCCGCCTCCTGACGGACTGCGCAGCTCAATAGCTAGACGGTTTCTCCCGGGCGGGTTTACCCGCCCGGGAGAAACCACAGCAAAGCCTGGTCGGCTCCTCGTCACCCGCCGACAACAACGCTTGGTCGGCTCCTCGTCACCCGCCGACAACAACGCTTGGTCGGCTCCTCGTCACCCGCCGACAACAACGCTTGGTCGGCTCCTCGTCACCCGCCGACAACAACGCTTGGTCGGCTCCTCGTCACCCGCCGACAACAACGCTTGGTCGGCTCCTCGTCACCCGCCGACAACAGACCCTCGCAACGAAACCCCTTGTGCAGGATGGACCGCTCGCATGACTGCAGGCACCAACACCCCCACCACCGTCGACGAGGTGGTGCTCGAGGCGCACGGCCTCACCAAACACTTCGCCGTACGCCGGCAGGGACGGGAACTCCTGCGCGCCGGGCACCGCGCGGTGCACGCGGTCGACGACGTCGACCTGACGCTGCGCCGCGGCAAGGTGACCGCGCTGGTCGGCGAGTCCGGCTCCGGCAAGTCCACGGTCGCCCGGCTGCTGGCCCAGCTCTATCCGCGGACCGACGGCGACATCCGGCTGCACGGGAAGTCCGTGCGGGTGAGCGGCGGCCGCAAGTTCCGGGCCTACTGCCGCCAGGTCCAGATGATCTTCCAGGACCCGTTCGCTTCGCTGAACCCGGTCCACACGGTGCGCTATCACCTCACCCGCTCGCTGCGCATCCACGGCCGGGCCGGCAACAACGCCGAGGAGCTCGAGGCCGCGCTGGCCGACCTGCTGCGCCGGGTGCAGCATGACCCCGCCGGAGAATTACCTCGCCAAGTTCCCGCACGAGCTGTCCGGCGGCCAGCGCCAGCGAGTGGCGATCGCCCGCGCTCTCGGCGCCGACCCGGACGTCCTGCTCGCCGACGAGCCGGTCTCGATGCTCGACGTCTCGATCCGGCTCGGCATCCTCAACCTGCTGCGGGACCTGAAGGAGCGGCTGGAGCTGGCGATCCTCTACATCACCCACGACATCGCCTCGGCGCGCTACTTCGCCGACGAGACGATGGTCATGTATGCGGGCCGGATGGTCGAGGGTGGCGACAGCGAAACCGTCACCCAGGCGCCGGCCCACCCGTACACCCGGCTGTTGATCGCCTCCGCCCCGGACCCGGACCAGATCACCGGTGATGCCGGCGGAGCGGGGTTCACCAGCAACGACTCGGGCGAGCCGCCGAGCCTGATCAACCCGCCGACCGGCTGCCGGTTCCACCCGCGCTGCCCGCACGCGATGCCGCGATGCTCGGCCGAGCTGCCGCCGACGAATCGAGATCGCCGACGCGCCCGGGCACTGGGCCGCCTGCTGGCTCTACGACGAGGCGACGGTGGCGGCGAGCACCGGTGCTGGGCGCGAGACCACCAACCCGACCACCGAAGACTCAGCGGCGGTGACCAAGTGAAGTACATCCTGCAGCGCCTGGCGTTCTACCTGTTCACGCTGTGGGCCGCGATCACCATCAACTTCTTCATTCCGCGGCTGATCCCCGGCGACCCGGTGCTCGCCCTGATCAGCAAGTTCCAGGGCCAGATCAGCACCACCGCGATGCACTCGCTCTACGTGCTCTTCGGTCTCGACAAGCACGAGAGCATCTGGAAGCAGTACATCGACTACTGGAAGCAGCTATTCCACGGCGACCTGGGCCTGTCGTTCACGTTCTTCCCGACTCCGGTCTCCGAGGTGCTCCGGCAGTACTTGCCGTGGACCGTCGCCCTGGTCGGCGTGACCACCGTGATCAGCTTCCTCCTCGGCACCACGCTCGGCGTTCTTGCCGGCTGGCGACGCGGCAGCTGGGTCGACGCGATCCTGCCGGTCACCCAGTTCCTCTCCTCGGTGCCGTACTTCTGGCTGGGCCTGATCTTCATCACGCTGTTCACCAGCGCGGGCAGCTGGCTGCCGGCCGGCAACGGCTACGACACCGGCGTCGTGCCGGGCTGGACCTGGGGCTTCATCAGCAGCGCCATCCAACACAGCATCCTGCCTGCGTTGACCATCCTGTTCACGTCGATGAGCGGCTGGATCCTGTCGATGCGCAACATGATGGTCACGGTGGCCGGCGAGGACTACATCACCGTCGCGCACGCCAAGGGCCTGTCCGAGCGCCGCGTCATGCTCAACTACGCGGCTCGCAACGCGCTGCTGCCGAACGTCTCCGGCTTCGCGCTGTCGCTGGGCTTCATCGTCGGCGGCGCGCTGCTGGTCGAGATCGTCTTCTCCTACCCCGGTGTCGGATATGTGCTGCTGCAGGCCACCGGCTCCAACGACTATCCGCTGATGCAGGGCATCTTCCTGGTCATCACGCTGGCCGTGCTGGCGGCGAACCTGCTGGCCGACATCGCATACCTCGTGCTGGACCCGCGCACTCGGCGAAAGGCCTGATCGAGATGGCAATCTCCACCACGGAAATCACCGCGCGTCCGGACACCACGGTCGACACCACCGCTCGGCCCAGCCGCAACCACTTCCGGTTCGTCAAGCAACCGCAAGGCCGCGATCGGTCTCACGGTAGTGGTGATCTACACAATCTTCGCGATCATCGGACCGTGGATCGCGCCCTACGACCCATCGGCCCGCGGTCACGACCTGGTTAAAGGCCCGTCCGCCAAGCACTGGTTCGGCACCACCCACCTGGGCCAGGACGTGTTCAGCCAGGTGCTGGTCGGCACCCGCAGCGTGATGTTCGTCGGCTTCACCTCGGCGGCGATCGCGGTGATCCTGTCCATCGTGCTCGGCGTGACCGCCGGCTACCTCGGTGGCTGGGTCGAAGAGGTGCTCTCCGCGATCTCCAACGTGTTCCTGGTGCTGCCCGGCCTGCTGCTGATCATCATCATCACGTCATCGATCCAGAATGCCGGCGACTGGCTGGTGGCGCTGGTCATCGGCATCACGTCATGGGCGTGGGGAGCCCGGGTGCTGCGCGCACAGACGCTGTCGCTGCGGCAGCGCGACTACGTCGAGGCGGCTCGGGCCAGCGGCGAGAAGACCTGGCGGATCATCGGCTTCGAGATCCTGCCGAACCTGACCGCCGTCATCGCCAGCAGCTTCGTCGGCACCGTCATCTTCGCGGTGCTGACCGAGATCACCCTCGACTTCATCGGCATCGGCGGCGGCGCCGAGTGGAACTGGGGCACCATCCTCTTCTGGGCGCAGAGCCAGCAGGCGCTGGACCAGGGTGCCTGGTGGTGGTTCGTGCCGGCCGGTCTGGCCATCGCCATCCTCGGCACGGCGTTGTCGATGCTCAACTTCGGCATCGACGAGTTCGTCAACCCGCGCCTGCGGGGCGTCTCCGGCAAGAAGATCCGGACCCGCGGCGGCAGCACCCGGATGCGGGTCGGCTTCACCCCGGTGGTCCGCGACGACGAGACGGTCAGCGAGATCCCGTCGGCCCGTTCGGCTCCCACCATCAACCTCGCAACGAAAGGCGGCGAACGGTGAGCAGCACGACCGTGGCGCAGCAGCCGGTCCTGGAGATCAAGAACCTCAGCGTCGACTACGGATACGGCCCCGGTTCCGTGCGCGCCGTCCGGGACGTCAGCCTGACCCTGCACAAGGGCGAGGTGCTCGGCCTGGCCGGCGAGAGCGGCAGCGGGAAGTCGACGCTGGCCTACGGCCTGACCCGGCTGCTGCCGCCGCCCGGAGTCGTGCGCGGTGGCCGGGTCATCTACCACCCGAACAACGGCGACCCATACGACGTGCTGTCCCTTGATGACCGGGACCTGCGGGCATTCCGCTGGGCCGAGACGTCGATCGTCTTCCAGGGCGCGATGAACTCGCTGAACCCGGTGCACAAGGTGTCGACCCAGATGACCGACGCGATCCGGGCGCACGATCCCGGGTTGTCGGCGGAGGCCCGCCAGGCCCGGGCCCGTGAGTTGCTCACCATGGTGGGCATCTCCGAGGATCGGCTGGAGGCCTACCCGCATCAGCTCTCCGGCGGCATGCGCCAGCGCGTGATGATCGCGATGGCCCTGGCACTCGAGCCGCAGGTGGTCATCATGGACGAGCCGACCACCGCGCTGGACGTGGTGATGCAGCGGCAGATCCTGGGCCAGCTGGTGGAGTTGCGTGAGCGGCTCGGCTTCTCGGTCCTGTTCATCACGCACGACCTGTCGCTGCTGGTCGAGTTCTCGGACCGGATCGCCATCATGTACGGCGGCCGGATCATCGAGGAGGCCAAGTCCGCCGACCTGTACGCGGACTCGCTGCACCCCTACAGCGACGGCCTGCTGCACTCATTCCCGGCTCTGCGGGGCCCGCGCCGGGAACTGACCGGCATTCCCGGCTCGCCTCCGGACCTGCGCAATATGCCGACCGGATGCTCGTTCCACCCGCGCTGCCCGAAAGCGTTCGAGC
Source organism: uncultured Actinomycetota bacterium (assembly GCA_963836775.1). Lineage (GTDB taxonomy): Bacteria > Actinomycetota > Actinomycetes > Mycobacteriales > Micromonosporaceae > DASQPR01. The sequence goes on from CAWIKR010000002.1 coordinate 1,032,889, forward strand.
CGTGTGCCACCGAGGTGCCGGTGCTCGGTGCCCCGGTGCGGCTGTCCGCGGGCAACAACGGCGCCGCGACACCGACCCGCAGCGTCGCGTGCTGGCTGCACGAGGTGCGGTCCCACTAACCGATAACGCACTCCAGGCCGCCGGGGCCAAGCCCGGCGGTCCGGTCAACGCCGCCTGCGTACCCGTGCTCGGCGCGGGAGAGTGAGGGAGACATATGCAGACCATCAGCACCGAACACGAGACCTCGGTGGTGGATCGCATTACCGGACCGTTCCGGTGGGGCGTCGCCACGTCGTCCTACCAGATCGAGGGCGCGGTCGCCGAGGACGGCCGGACGCCGTCCATCTGGGACACGTTCTGCCGGGTGCCGGGCGCCGTCGTCGGCGGCGACAACGGTGACGTAGCCTGCGATCACTACCACCGGATGCCGGATGACGTCGCGATGATCGCCGATCTGGGCGTGGACAGCTACCGGTTCTCGGTGGCCTGGCCGCGGGTCCAGCCCACCGGCCGCGGCCCGGCCAACGCCAAGGGCCTGGACTTCTACAAGCGGCTGGTGGATCGAGCTGCTTGGTCGCGGCGTCGAGCCCTGGGTGACGCTCTACCACTGGGATCTGCCGCAGGAGCTGGAGGACCTCGGCGGTTGGCCGGTTCGCGAGATGGCCGAGCGATTCGCCGACTACTCGATGCTGGTCTTCGACGCCCTCTCGGACCGGGTCAAGACCTGGACCTCGCTGAACGAGCCGTGGTGCTCGGCGATGCTCGGGTACGCCTACGGCGTCCACGCCCCCGGCCGGCGCGACTTCGCGGCGGCGATGCACGCGACGCACCACCTGATGCTCGGACACGGCCTGGCGACGCAGCGGATGCGAGCGGCCCGCTCGGACGTGGAACTGGGCATCACGCTGAACCTCGGCAACGCCATCCCGGCGTCGGACTCCGCCGTGGACGTGGCGGCGGCCCGCCGTGCCGACGCGATCGGCGCCCGCATCTACCTGGATCCGTTGCTGCGCGGCGAATACCCGGCCGATCTGGTCGCCGAACTCGAGTCGCGCGACATCCACCTGCCGATCCAGGCCGGCGACCTGGACATCATCAGCACGCCGATCGACGTGCTGGGCGTCAACTACTACACCGACTCGGTGTTCGCCGGCGCCGACGAGCACGGCAACACCAAGCAGGACGACGGCCTGCCGGTGGAGCGACGGATCGATCGCGGCCTGCCACAGACCGCGATGGGCTGGGACATCCGTCCGGACGGCCTGCGGATGCTGCTCGAGCGGCTGCACCGGGACTACCCCGGCACGCCGCTGGTGATCACCGAGAACGGTGCCGCCTTCGACGATGTCGCCGACGAGACCGGATTCGTGGACGACGGCAACCGCGTCGATTACCTGACCACGCACCTGGGTGCCGTCGCTGACGCGCAGGCGGCGGGCGCCAACGTCCGCGGCTACTTCGCCTGGTCGCTGATGGACAACTTCGAGTGGGGCGAGGGCTACGCCAAGCGCTTCGGCATCGTCCGGGTGGACTACGACACCCAGACGCGTACGCCCAAGCGCAGCGCGCTGTGGTGGCGCGACGCGATCGCCCGGTGGCGGGCCGGCAACGCGTAACGCGTGCACGAAAAGGGCGGGTCCCCGGCTGGGGGCCCGCCCTTTTCGGTGCCGATCAATCCGCCGCTTGGGTGCCGATCAGACAGTCAGCGACGAGTGCTTGGCGCGGTGTGCGCCGATGATGTCCGCGTACCGGTATCCGCTGGCCTTGATGGTGCGAGCCTGAGTCGTGTAATCGATGTGCACCAGGCCGAACCGCTTGGCGTAGCCGTAGGCCCACTCGAAGTTGTCCAGCAGCGACCAGGCGAAATAGCCCACCACCGGTGCGCCCTTATCGGCCGCCCGCACCACGGCGTCGAGGTGTTCTTCCAGGTAGGCGATCCGGTCCTTGTCTTCGACGTTGCCGTCCGGCTCGATCTGGTCGGGCCAGGCCGAACCGTTCTCGGTCACGTAGATGCGAGTGGCGCCGTAGTCCTCGCCGACCCGGACCAGCAGCTGCTCGAGGCCGTCGGCGTGCACCTCCCAGCCCATCGCGGTGAAGTTCCAGTCCGGCACGCTGATCATCTGCGCCCGCGGCGCTGGACCAGCCTGATCGTCGGTGATCACCTGGCGGAAGTAATAGTTGAGCCCGAAGTGCTCCATCGGCGCCGCGATGAGGTCCAGGTCGCCGTCGTGGACCGGGGGCTCGATGCCATATTCCTCTACCATGTCCTGCGGGTAGCCGCGGCCGTAGAGCGGGTCCAGCCACCAGCGGTTGGTGTGGCCGTCGGCGCGCCGAGCAGCGGCGACGTCGGCGTCCGAGTCACTGGCCGGCTCGCACGGGCTGAGATTCAGCACCGCGCCGATCCGGGCCGGCGCCAGCGCCGCGGACCGCAGGGCCGCGGCCGCGAGGCCATGTCCGAGGAGCAGATGATGCGATGCGGGTACGGCTTGGGCCAGGTCTCGAATGCCCGGCGCCATCTTGCCTTCCAGGTGCCCGATCCACGCCGAGCAGAGCGGCTCGTTGACGGTGAACCAGTCCTGGACCCGGTCGCCCAGACGCGCTGCCACCACGGTGGCGTAGTCGGCGAACGCGTAGGCCGTGTCACGGCTCGGCCAGCCGCCCCGGTCCTGCAGCACCTGCGGCAGATCCCAGTGGTAGAGCGTCGCGAACGGCGTCACCCCCGCGGCGAGCAGTTCGTCGACCAACCGGTCGTAGAAGTCCAGGCCCTTGCGGTTGACCTCGCCGGTGCCACCGGGGATCACCCGGGGCCACGCGATCGAGAACCGGTAGGAGTCCAGGCCCAGGCGCCGCATCAGCCCGATATCCTCGGGCCAGCGATGGTAGTGATCGCAGGCCACGTCGCCGGTGTCGCCATTGTCGATCGCTCCGGGGACCCGGCAGAAGGTGTCCCAGATCGACGGGGATCGACCGTCCTCGTCGACCGCGCCTTCGATCTGGTAGGCCGACGTCGCCGCGCCCCATCGGAAGTCCGGCACCAGGCCGCGGTCATACGTCATGGGTCTCCTTCAGCAACACAGTGTTTGCCAACGACTGTGGTTCGTCGTCTTGGTCTTAAATACTTTTTTTGAGTATTGAGTTATGTCCTGAATTAAACTAGCCAGGGAGGTTGGAGTCAAGATTGGCCAGGGCCGCACGCTCGGCCGCTACGCCTTACGATCATGACGTAACCCCCCGCCCGAAAAGAAGTGCGCGCATGGACTCGACTCGAACCACGACGCGCGACATCCGTCGCCATAACCGGTCAGTGTTGCTGTCGAAGCTGTTCTTCGACGGTCCGCTGAGCCGTCTCGAACTTAGTCAGCAAACCGGGCTCTCGAGCGCCACGGTCAGCACCGTGACCGCTGAGCTGATCGAGGATCAGCTGATCATCGAAGCCGGGCAGGTCGATTCGGGTGGTGGCCGGCCGCGGGTGCTGCTGCGGGTCGATCCGGCCTACGGCGTCGTGGTCGGAGTCGACGTCGGCGAGACCGGCGTCAACGTCGAGCTCTTCGACCTGGCGATGGCGAAGCTCTCCGGGGTGGTCCGATCGCTGGACTCGGTCCGGCCGTCCGCCGATGCCGTGGTCGCGGAGATCGTGGCCGGCATCGACGAGGCGCTGGACGCCGCGTCGGTGCCGCCGGCTTCGATCATCGGAATCGGGATCGGCGTGCCCGGCATCGTGGAGCAGGGCGATCAGCTCTTGGTGCACGCACCGACGATCGACTGGAAAGCCGTGCCGCTGCTGGAGATGCTGGGGGCTCTGGGCGTCGTGGCTCCGATGCTGGTCGGCAACGGCGCGCAGACGCAGGCTCAGGCCGAGATGTGGTTCGGCGCCGCCCGCGGTGCGCGGCACGCGATCGTGGCGCTCGTCGGCTCCGGAGTTGGTGCCGCGATCATCAGCGACGGTGCGCCCTACCAGGGTGTGAGCAGCAGCGCCGGCGAGTGGGGGCACACCACGTTGGTGCACGGCGGTCGGTCCTGCCGCTGCGGCGCTCGCGGCTGCCTGGAGGCGTACGTCGGCGCCGAGAGCATTCTGGAGCAATACAGCGAGGCGTCGTCCGGCGCCGACGAGGCATCCGCGCTGGCGGCCCTGATCGAGGCCGCCGGTGCCGGCAACGAGACCGCCGCCGCGCTTCTCGACGATACCGTCGGTTACCTCGGTGCCGGCATCGGCAACCTGATCAACCTGTTCAACCCGGAGCGGGTGGTCCTCGGCGGCTGGGCCGGCCTGGCGCTCGGCGAGTATGCCCTGGCGTCGATCCGGGCGGCGGCCCAGGCTCAGGCTCTGGCGCAGCCCTACGGCCAGGTCACCATCGAACTCAGCGAACTCGGTGCCGACGCGGTCGCCTTCGGTGCCGCGACCCTGCCGCTGGCCGCGCTGCTCAACAGCGGTGAGGATCCCCGCAGCTAGCGGCAGTTGGTGATCCGCTAGTAGTGATCCGCCAGTGGCGAGCCGTCGCCGATTGGTCAGACTTCCTGATTGTGAAGACCTACCGTCCCCACAGGATCTCAAGTCTTCCCAGTCCCGATTCGATCATCAGCCGCTCGACGCTAGGAAAAGGTCGGGCGCTGCAACAGGCTGACGAACTCGACCAGCAACTGCTCTCGGAGGCGGGTCGGCGCCACCGCGAGCAGTGCGTTCACCATCGCCATCCGGGGTGGCTCGGACGACTCCTCACCCAGCCCGAAGGTCGAGGCGAGACCGGCGACCAGATCCGGCGTCAACTCGTCCGGCGTCAGCGCCGCGGTCATCGCCACCAGGTCGGGCGGCAGATTCACCGGGCCGATGGCTCGTGCTGCGTCCGCGGCCGCGGCCAGTGCGACGGCAAACTCCGCGACCTTCGGCAGCACCGCCGCGGTCACCGTCAGGTGAATCGAGGTCGGCATATCACCGAACGGCAACTGTGGCTGGGTGTGCCAACCCGCCGCGCCGAGCGCATCGGCGAGCACGAACAGATCAAGGCCGGGATCGGTGGACGTCATGCACACCACCGTGGTGCTCGCCGGCGCCAGCAGGCGCAGTCCGTCGGTCGCGGTCACGGCCGCGGCGAGTCCGCGTACCGCCTCCTGGGTTTGCGAAGCGAGCCGCAGGTAGCCCTCGTCGCCGATGTGGCGCAGGGTGGCGTAGGCGGCGGCGATCGGCCCACCGGACCGGGTCGACGAAATCACCGAATTGATCATGGTGTAGCCGGGCCATTCGGCGAACGCGAAATACTGCGGCTTTCGAAGGTCTGCGTCCCGGTGCAGGAGAACTGAGACGCCCTTCGGGCAGTAGGCGTATTTGTGCAGGTCGACCGAGATGCTGGTGACCCCGGCGACGGAGAGGTCGAAGTCCGGCAGCGCGGCACCGAGACGTTTGAGATAAGGCAGGGTCCAGCCGCCGAAACAGGCGTCCACGTGACAGCGGACGCCACGCTCCGCCGCCGCGGCGGCGATCTCGGCCACCGGGTCCACGACGCCGTGCGCGTAGGACGGAGCCGAGCACGCCACCAGCACCGTGTCCGGTCCGATCGCAGCGGCCATCGCGGCCGGATCGGCGCGGAAATCCGCGTCCACCGGCACCAGGTCCAGCTCGACGTTGAGATAATGGGCGGCCTTTGCGAAGGCGGCGTGCGCGGTCACCGGGACCACGAGCCGCGGACGCTCGATCTCCGGCCGCGAGTCCCGGGCCGTCTTGACGGCGAGGATCAGCGACTCGGTGCCGCCGCTGGTAACGCTGCCGACGACCTCCGGCGCGGACGTGCCGGGACCCGCGCCGAGCACCCGCGCGGCCGCGGCGACCAGCGCGTTCTCGGTGGCCAGCAGGGATGGGAAGGCCAGCGGGTCGAGCCCGTTGACGTGCGCCGAGAGGGCATAGGCGGTGACCGCCAGCGTGTCCAGGCCGGGCACCGCCGGATCGTAGACGTAGGCGAACAGCCGACCGCCACGCGTCGGAAGATCACCCCGCCGGAGCGCCTTCAACTCGTCCAGAACCTGATCTGCCGGTACGCCCACCGCGGGCAGCGCATCTAACACAGCGGTCAACCTACCGGAGCCGCCGCCACTTCGGACTGGACGACGGCAAGCCGCTCCGGTGTCAGGTCATATCGGCGCAGCAACAGGGTCGCCAGACCTACGAGCAATGCCGGCACGACGGTGAAGCCGAGCACGATGCCGACACGAGCGCTGTCGGGTTGCGCCGCCGACGTCCCGGAACTCGACGAGACGTAGCCGGAGATCTGCAGGATCAGGGCGAACACCCCGGGACCGAGCGCCAGTCCGAAGGTCTCCCCCGCGGTCCACAGGCCGGTGAACACGCCTGCTTGACGCCGGCCGGTGCGGGCGTCGTCGTAGGCGATGCAGTCCGGCAGCATGGCCAGGGCGAAGACCTGCTGGCCGGCGTACCCGCAGCCGACGATCGCGGTCAGCAGATAGGCCACCACCGGCGCCGACCACCAGGACAGGACGAGCGCGAACGCTCCCGTCGCGAAGATCACCGAGGCCAGCATCATCGAGCGGAGCTTGCCGATCCGATTGCCGACCCGCGACCAGATCGGCATCACCAGCAGGGCCGGGCCGACGAACGAGGCGAACAGGAAGGTCGGCCCGGCATCCGGGCGGTCCAGCACGTGATCCGCCATGTACTTGACCCCGGCCAGCATCGTCCCGATGCCGATGGCCTGAATCACGAAGACGGTCAGAAGTGTCACGAACGGGCGGTTGCCGCGAGCGACCGCCAGCTGCGCCTTGAGCGACGGCTCGCTCTCCGTGACGTGTCCGACCGGGGCCCGGCGAGTGCCCACGAATGCTCCGACCGCACCGACCGCGATCAACGCGCCGACGAACACGCCCATGACTCGGTGCCCCGGCACGCCGTCACCACCGGCCTTGACGACCGCGGGTGCCACCGCGCCGGAGACCAGGATCGCCACTGCCAGGATCGCGATCCGCCAGGTCATGAGGCGGGTGCGCTCGGTGTAACTGTCGGTCATCTCGGCCGGCATCGCGATATAGGGAACTTGAAAGAAGGCGTACGCGGTGGCGGTGGCCAGGAACGCGACCGCGACATAGGCGGCAGCTCCGGAACCGGCGCCGAACGGTGCCGCGAAGATCGCCGAGAACAGCACTGCCATCACGATTCCGGCGATCAGGAGGTACGGCCGCCGGGCACCCCACCGGGTCCGGGTGCGGTCCGAAACCCGTCCGGCCACCGGGTTGATCAACACGTCCCACGCCTTCGGCACCAGGACCAGCAAGCCGGCCGCGAACGCCGCAACACCCAGCGAATCGGTCAGGTACGGCAAGAGGAGCAGCCCGGGCACGGTGCCGAAGGCTCCGGTCGCGAGGGAGCCGAGCGAATAGCCGACGCGTACGCCGGTGGGCAGCCGGTCGGCGTCCGCGGTGGGGGTGGTCATGGCGCTGGATGCTATCTCGTCGGAGGTGTCGTTCGTTCTGGTTGCGTGGCGGCTGCCGCGCGTCTCGACGTGGCGGCGCGGCGTTCGCGGCGGCCTCCGCCGGTAACCGGTTCCGGACCTCGGGGGCCGCACGAGGCCTTAGCGGCCGCGGGCGCCCTTTGAGGTCTCCGGAACCGGCACCGCCTGCGGCCTCAATCGCGCTACGCCGGCCGCTGGCTCTACGCGGCGCAAGGTCCGGAAGTGGTCACCGCCGCGCGAGAGATCGCTCTTAAAGATCAAGCCGCAGTTCCGTGACATCGGTCAGCACCCTGGCAATGCCAGTGCGACTGCTCCCACGAGCGAGCTTCGCTCGGGCGGACAGGTCCGTGATCAAGTGCGCTTCCCGGTGCAAGATCCAGTGTCGTTGAGGTCGCTATAGCGCCCTCAGCGCACACCTTGATGCACTTGATCATGGAGTGCAGCGACAGCACGGCTAGGACGGCAGGCTAGGAAGCGTCGCGACCAACTCCGTGCCACGGTCGGCTTGCGGTTACCACGTAACTGCCACCGACGGAGGCCGCACCACGACAGCAACCAGACCGAAGGACCGTTACCCCAAAGTCTCCAACCAGGACTCGACCGGCAGCGTCCCGGGCGACCGCCGCTCCCGCGCAAAGCGGTTCGCCCATTGCCGGGCATTTTCGTTGTAGGGCGTCGCCACTCCATGCTGCCGGCCCTGCAGAACGATCTCGCCGTTGAGGTAGTCGGCTTCAATCGCTCCGGTGCCACGAGCCAGGCTCTGCCACGACGAGCTGCCGGCACGCGTACCCGTGGTAAGGACTTTGAGAATGTCGGCCCGGCGGGCGGCGTCGGTGAATTCGTCGATGTAGCCGATCCCCGCCGCCCGCAGCACCGCCTCGCCCTCGGCGACCAGCTTCGCGGTCAAGTCCGCGGTTCCGTCCTCGCGGCCGCACACGGCATTGACCGCGTTGGCCAGGTTGCGCAGCAGCTTGCCGTATTTCCAGTCCATGATGTCGGCGCGCGGCACGGACTCGTAGGCCGCATCGCGGAATGCGGCAGCGATCGACCGGGCGGTGTCGTCCAGGCCGCCGGGGAACCGGCCGATGTCGAGCAGGCCCGGCACCGGGTCGGAGTCGGCGCGCACCACACCCGGCTCCAGGTGGGTCGTCGGAGACATCACGCAGACCCCGTAGACGTTGCTGAACAGGCGCAGCGCCTCGGCCTCGTTGGAGACTCCATTCTGGACGCAGACCACCGGCATGGCCGGGTCCGCGTACCCGGAAATGCCACGCAGCACCCCGGTGGTGTCCTGGCTCTTCACGCTCAGAACCAGCACGTCGCCGGAGCGCCAGTCGATCTCGCTCGCGGCACCGACCGCGTGGACCGGCAGCGACCGGGAGAACGACGGTGTCTGCAAGGTCAGCCCGCGCTCGCGCATGGCGTCGAGATGTGCGCCGCGTGCCACGAAGATCACGTCCTGGCCGGAGCCGTGAAGGTACGCGCCGAGGGTCCCGCCGACCGCGCCGGCGCCATAAACGATGAATCGCACGTACGCGAACGCTACCGATGCCGACGGGACGTCGCCGGACGGGTTGCGCCGACCGGCACCTAGGTGCATACTCAACTCATTGGTTGAACAACCAGTTGGTTGAATAAGGAGCGTGACGGGGTGGATCAGCTGAGTGCGGTCTTCGCGGCGCTCGCCGACCCGACACGTCGGGCCATCCTGGCTCGGCTTGCCGACGGCGAGGCCACGGTCAACCAGCTCGCCGAGCCGTTCCCGATCAGCCTCCAGGCGGTCTCCAAGCACCTGAAGGTTCTGGAGCAGGCGGGACTGATCACCCGCGGACGGGACGCCCAGTGGCGACCGTGCCGGCTGGAGGCGGGCCCGCTGCGCGACGTCTCCGAGTGGGCCGAGCGCTATCGGCAGTTCTGGGACGCTCGCTACGACCGGCTGGACAGCTATCTGCAGGAGCTGCGGCAGACCACGGACACCGATCACGACGAACCAAGGAGCCGAAAATGACCGAGAATTTCAGCCTGGAACTGCAGGGCGACCGCGAACTGTCGATGACCCGCATCTTCGATGCGCCGCTGGCACTGGTCTGGGCGGCCCACAGCAAGGCCGAGCACCTCAAGCACTGGTGGGCTCGCGGCCACGAAATGGATGGCGAGATCGACTTCCGCGCCGGTGGCAAGTGGCGGTTCGTCGAGCACGGCGACAACGGCGAGCGCTGGGCGTTCCGCGGCGAATTCCGGGAGATCGTCCCGGAGCAGCTGATCGTCCAGACCTTTGAATTCGAGGGCATGCCCGGCCACATCTCGGTGGAGCGGCTGAACTTCGAAGAGAAGGATGGACAGACCCATCTGACGTCGACGGTGACCTTCGACAGCCAGGCCGACCGTGACGGCATGGTCGAGTCCGGAATGGAGGGTGGCGCACGCCAGTCCTACCTGGCGCTCGACGCGTACTTGAAGGAGATGGCGCGCTGAGAGAGTCCGGCGCCACCGCCCACGACGCGACCCCGCTCCGGCGAGGTCGCGTCGGCGACTATCGGCGCCCCTGCCAGTCCTGTCGAAGTCTTGATTGCGTAAAGCCCCGGTGGACCGCTGACGAGAGTCATGTCGCCGGGGCTAAGTCATGTCGCCATTCGATTCCACGCCAACCATCAGCGGGGCCACCAACTGGTGTCCGCGACTATCGGCGCGGCTACGCCGCGCGGTCGGCCAGGAGTTGCCGGGCCACGGCCTGGATCAGCGGCAGCGGGATCGGATCCGCTAACGGAAACCGCAACGTGCCCTTCTCGGCGACGTACGGCGCCAGCTCCGCGGCGACCGGACCGGCGCTGCTCGGGATCGGATACACCGAGATGTGCTTCTTCCAGCCGGCGAAGTAGATCAGCGCGGCGTTGTCCACGGTGATCGTCGGGATGCCGTAACTGATCTTCTCGCCGGCGCCCGGGACGGCCTGGTGGATCGCCGCTCGCACCTGCTCGAGTCGCTCGCGCACGTCGTCCGGGAAACGCTCGAGGTATTCGTCAACGGTGGCCGGCATGGCACCACGGTCTCATATCGGGTGAACAAGCGGTGCTGGCAGCGAGTAACCTCTAATCCGACATTTCGTCGACTATCCCGGGAGCCAACCGTGCCGAACGTGATCGCCGGTGCCCAGGTAACGCTGCGCGAACTGACCACGGAACAGGCCGCCGAACTCCTCACCGACGGCACGCCGGAAGCCGGTTGGGCACCCGGATACCCGTTCAGCGGGACCCAGTCGGCCGCCTCCAGCCTGGTCGATCGCGCGCCGGATCAGCTGCGGCCAGGATTCGGGATGTATCAGATCGTGCGCAACGACGACGGCCTGGTGGTCGGGGACATCGGTTTTCGCGCGCCGCCCGATGACGGGTCGGTGGAGGTCGGATTCGGGCTGATCCAATCGGCACGCGGGATGGGGCTGGCGAAGGACGCGCTGCGCACGCTCACCTCGTGGGCGCTGGAGCAGGACGGCGTCGACCGGATCACGGCGAAGACGACGAAGGTCAACCTGCCGTCGCGGGCTGTCCTGGAAAGCTGCGGGTTCCGCGCCGCCACCGAGGGCGGCGACCAGATCACGTTCGTCCTGGCCAAGCGGCCGGGCCGGTGACCGCCGACGGACCGGCGTTTCAGCCCGGTCAGACCGTGGTCCGGCGCGGCCTCTACCCGGACGGCCGGATCGGTCAGTTGGAGTGCTGCCGGGTGGTCAGCGATGACGATCGTGGCCTGTTGCTGTGGATCGGCCACGGTTCTGAGGTGTTGCGCCGGGTCGACCGGGACGGCAAGCGCACTCGCCATCTCAGCTACTACGACGAGCTGATCACGCCCACTCTCCTGGTCCGCGACGTCTGGCACGCGTACTCGAATCTGGTGCTGATCACCGACGGCGTCGCACACACCGTCTGGTGGTCCTGGGATCCCGTGGGCGGCTTCTCCGGCTGGTACGTCAATCTGGAAACGCCGCCGGTGCGGTGGTGGGGTGGCGTCGACAGCCACGACCAGACGCTGGACGTGCTGATCGCCCCGGACCGGTCCGCAAAATGGAAGGACGAGGACGAATTCGCCCAGGTTGCCGGGCACCCGATGTTCTGGACACCCGCCGAGGCCGCGGCGATCCGGGCCGAGGGCGAGGCGATGATGGCCGCGGCCTCCGCCGGCCGGTTTCCGTTCGACGGCGCCTGGTGCGACTTTCGCCCGCCGTCCGGCTGGGGCGCGGTCGAGCTGCCGTGGTGGTGGGACCAGCTTCCGGCGACGCCTCCGCGCCGCCGATGGCCGGCTGCTTAGCCGGTACGCGGGCCTCAGCGGCGGTCTCTGCCTCCACCGGCCATGAGCTTCCACGGGATCAACGCGGACTCGATCTGAACGCCGAGGCTCATCTTGGACGCGCCGTTGGTCCGGTCCTCGAAGTGGATCGGCACCTCGGCGATCCGCAGCCCGTGCTTGACGGTGCGGTAGTTGGTCTCCACCTGGAACGCGTAGCCGTTGCTGTGCACCGCGGCGACGTTGATGGTGCGCAACGTGTCGGCGCGCCAGGCCTTGAAGCCCGCGGTCGTGTCCCGGACACCGAGGCGGAGCAGGGTGTTGACATAGAAGTTGGCCCAGAGCGAGAGCAGCTTGCGGCGCAGCGGCCAGTTCTCGGCGACCGAGCCGCCCGGCACGTAGCGCGAGCCGAGCACGACTGCCGCGTCGGTGGTCTGCAGCTTCTCGATCATCTCCGGGATCACCGAGGCCGGGTGGGACAGATCGGCGTCCATCTGGATCACGATGTCTGCGCCCTCGTCGAGGGCACGGGTCATGCCCGCGACGTAAGCCCGGCCGAGCCCGTCCTTGACGGTCCGGTGCAGAACGCCGACCGGGATCGGCGCGTCCAGGCTGAGCTTGTCCGCGACATCACCAGTGCCATCCGGCGAGTTGTCGTCAACGACCAGCAGGTGCATCTCGGGGATCTCGAGCGCTGCCAGCAGATCGACGATTTTGGGCAGGTTCTCGCGCTCGTTGTAGGTCGGCACAACGACCGTGACCTTTGGCGAACCGCTTACCATGATCAACCTTCACTTCGGGCTCCGTAGCTCCGAACGAAGGCTACGCATCCGTCAAAAGATAACCGAACCGGTTGATCAATACGCCGTAGAGCTTGGTCGTAAGCCTTCGGTCGGGGCGAGGCGACCCCGCCGATCACGACCGGCAGATGGTTGTCGGCAAGGCGGAGGTGCAGTGCATACCGGTTTGTCTGCGCCCGTGCCGACAACGCCGCCGACGGCCGTCTGGGGCCGCCACGGCCCGGCCACGAGGCTTAGGAACAAGCTCTTATAGCCGACCTGGGTGCCGGAGACGTGGCCGTTTCGCTGGTCGATCGGCATTTGTACGGCGGCGACCGACCGTTGTACGAAAGCAGTGGGGCCGGTCCCATCCGGAACCGGCCCCACTGACGATCTTGAGAACTGCCGACTACTCGCCTTCCGGGGCGCCTCGCATTGCCGAGGCCATCCGCAGATGTGGCTGCGCCTCGGCCGTGCGGCCCAGCCGCTGCAGGGTGCGACCCAGCATCAAGTGGGCGTACGCCTCCGATGGCTCGCGCTCGATGATGATGCGCAACTGCTCCTCGGCTCGCTGCAGCGCTGCCGAGTGGAAGTAGCACCGTGCCAGCAGCAGCCGGGAGGCCTGGTGGCTCGGCTCGGCGTCGACAACCTCGACTAGCAGGCGCCGGGATGTGCCGTAATCCCCGGCGTCAAAGAAGAGCTGAGCCCGCTCGTAGCGCTCAGCAAGATCAAGTTCAGGCCACAGTCGCTCCACACTGACCTCCTTCTCCGTCGGACGAATTCGTGCGGCACAACGCGCTGTCGATGACATCGATTCCCGCCGGTGACCAACCCAACCGGGGGCGGGGCGAGCGCTGGAATTTCAGATGCCGCCGGCTCTGGTCACCGCGTACTGTGCTCTGCTTGTGAACAACGTCGTCGAGATCGTCGCGCCGAGCCGGCTCGGTAAGAGCTACCGCTGGCTGCTGGCCTCGTCGTGGACCACCAATCTCGGTGACGGCATCGCGGTGGCCGCAGGCCCGCTGTTGGTGGCCTCGCTCACACACAACGCCTTTCTGATTTCGCTGGCGGCGCTGCTGCGCTGGGCACCACCGCTGATCTTCGGTCTGCACGCCGGCGTTCTCTCGGATCGGCTCGATCGACGAAAGATCATCATCGCCGCCGACGGCAGCCGCGCGGTGATTCTCATGGCGCTGGCGCTCGCTCTGGCCACCGGTCATCTCTCCGCCGGTGGCGCGGTGATCGCGCTGGGCTTGCTCGCCACCGCCGAGGTGTTCGCCGACAACACCGCCGGCACGCTCACCCCGATGCTGGTGCAGCGTGACGATCTCGCTCTCGCCAACGCCCGCCTGGGCACCGGTTTCATCACCCTCAATCAGCTGGTCGGGCCGCCGATCGGCGCGGCGCTGTTCACCGCCGGCCGGATTTGGCCGTTCGTCGGCGACGCCGTGCTGGTGGCAGCCGGCGTGCTGATGGTGATGAAGATGGCGCTGACCTCGACCGCCCGGCCCGAAACCGAGGCTGCCGACGCCAGCGTCTGGCGCGACATGGCCGAGGGCGTGCGATGGACGATCCGGCACCCGGCCGTGCGTACCCTGGTATTGACGATCTTGATCTTCAACGTCACCTTCGGCGCCGCATGGTCCGTGCTGGTCATCTATGCGCAGGAGCGACTGGATTTAGGCTCCATCGGATTCGGGCTGATCACGTCCGTCTCGGCCGTGGGTGGATTGCTTGGTACGGCGTCCTACGGCTGGATCACCAAGCGCGTCAGCCTGGGCAACATCATGCGGATCGGTCTGATCATCGAGACCCTCACGCATCTCGCGCTCGCAGTGACGACGTCGGCATGGATCGCCTGCGTGATCTTCTTCGTCTTCGGTGCGCACGCGTTCATCTGGGGTACGACCTCGCTCACCGTCCGGCAGCGTGCGGTTCCAGACCAGTTACAGGGCCGGGTGAACAGCGTCAACACCATCGGCGTGTTCGGCGGCCTGGTGGTCGGGTCGGCCGTCGGCGGCGTGCTGGCCAGCAACTTCGGCGTCACCGCCCCGTTCTGGTTCGCCTTCGTCGGTTCCGCGATCTTCGTCCTGCTGCTCTGGCGGGAACTGACCCGGATCGCGCACGACGACGAGCACCCGCATGTCGAAGAGCCGGTGCCGGCCGCGGCCTGACCAAGCGCCGGACGGGCCGTAGCCGCGGTGCCAGACTGGGCCGTATGGCCTCGGTAAGCGGCGCGGCGACGGGTTTCGAGACACCGGGTGACGGTCAATCACCGGTGCTGCTGTCGGTCAATGTAGGGATGCCGAAGAACGTCGAATGGCAGGGCCAGACCGTCTACACCGGCATCTGGAAGCAAGCGGTGGCCGGAGCCGCGATGGTCCGCCGTCTCAATATCGACGGTGACGGTCAGGGTGATACGAATGGTCACGGCGGCGAGCAACGCGCCGTGATGGTCTACCAGATCGAGTCCTATCACCATTGGGAACAGCATTTCGGCCGCAACGACTTCACCTATGGCCAGTTCGGCGAGAACCTCACTGTCGACGGGATGGCCGACGACGAGGTCTGCATCGGCGATCGTTATCGCATCGGCGAAGCCGAGTTCGAGGTCACCCAACCGCGAGTCACGTGCTACCGGGTCGGCCTCCGGCTCGGTGAGCCGGATATGCCCGCACTGCTGGTCAGCCATCATCGGCCGGGCTTCTACATGCGCGTCATCACCGAGGGCCACATCCAAGCCGGAGACCGGATCGTCAAGTCCCGCAGTGGCCCCGGTGGACTCAGCGTGGCCGACACCGACGCCCTGCTCTACCTGCCGAACCGCGACACGGCGAAGCTGCACGTCGCGTTGCAGATTCCGGCGTTGAGCCCGGGCTGGCAGGGATCGTTCCGCGACCTTTTGACCGCGGGTGACAACGCCAGCCCGGCCGGTGCCGCGCCGCCACTGCCGGAACCCGCCTGGCCCGGCTTCCGGCCCCTGCAGGTGACGCGGATCGTGGCTGAGAGCGCCACAGTCTCGTCGATCTATCTAGCCACCGACGACGGGTCGGCATTGCCCGACTCCCTCGGCGGGCAATACGTCACCCTGCGGATCCCGGGCGCCGGCGACCCGGCTCCGGTGCGCAGCTACTCGCTCTCCTCGGCGCCCGGCTCGGCGACCTACCGGATCAGCGTCAAGCACGAGCCGCACGGGCAAGCCAGCACCTATCTCACCGGCACGTTGAAGCCGGGCGACACGGTCGCGGCGGCAGCGCCGCGGGGCGAATTCGTGCTCACCGACGGCGCTGGGCCGGTGGTGCTCATCTCGGCGGGCATCGGGATCACCCCGGTGCTGTCGATTTTGCATCAACTCGCCGAGGCCGGCAGCGACCGCGACGTGTGGTGGATCCATGGAGCTCGAGGCCCCCGGGAGCACCCGCTGGCGGCGGAGGCACACGATCTGATCGCCGCCTTGCCGAGCGCCCGGGACTTCCTGTTCTACAGCGCCGCGAGCGCGGCCGAGTGCGAACGCGACCACGCGCTGGCCGGCCGCTTGAGCGCGGATGCGCTGGCCGGCCTTCGACTGCCGGCCGGGGCGGCCGCCTATGTCTGCGGTCCGGAGTCGTTCATGGCGGACATGCAGGCGGCGCTCGCCGGCGTCGGAATCGACCCGGCGCAGATTCACACCGAGTTGTTCGGTGCGTTAGCGGCCCTCAACCCCGGACTGGTCGGCCACGATCGGCCGGCACCGCATCAGCCGCCCGGAGCCGCCGGAACCGGTCCGATGGTCACCTTCGCCCGCAGCGGCATCAGTACGCCCTTCCGAGACGACAAACGCAGCGTCCTGGAGCTGGCCGACGCGTGCGACGTGCCGACCCGCTGGAGTTGCCGCACCGGTGTCTGCCACACCTGCATCACGCCGCTGCTGGCCGGAACGGTCTCCTACTCACCGACGCCACTGGATCCGCCCGCCGACGGTCAGACGCTGATCTGCTGCGCCCGGCCGACCGTCGACATCGTCCTGGACATGTGAGGTCATTCGCACCAGCGCCCGCGGCCTTCGGTCAGGCGGCCGCCTGCTTCACCAGCGCGATCAGCTTCTTCTCGTCGGCGGCGGTCAGCTTCGTCAATGCGTACGCATTCGGCCAGAAGTTGCCATCGTCGAGCGCCGCGACATCGCTGAAGCCGAAGGTCGCGTACCGCGTCTTGAACTTCGTCGCGGGCTGGAAGAAGCAGAGCACCTTGCCGTCCTTGGCGTAGGCCGGCATTCCGTACCACAACCGGGGTTCCAGCGCCGGAACGGCGGCCCGGATCCCGGCGTGGATGCGCTCGGCCATCGCGCGGTCGCCCGCACTCATGTCGGCGATCTTGGCCAGAACCTCGCCCTCGGTGTCGTCGTCGGCCCTGGCGCCGCGCGGGCGTCGGGCCGCCGCCTTCAGCTCCTTGGCCCGCTGCTTCATCGCGTCGCGTTCGTCGTCGGTGAATCCGTCGTATTTTGCGTCCGCGGCGGCGGCGGCCCTGGTGGTTTTGGCGGCCTTGGCGGGTGCACTCTTAGTGGCCTTGGTGGCCTTGGTGGCCTTCGTCGCGGGCATCGCAGGTCTCCTCCGCTTGGTCTCGTCAGGAACGATCTTCATCCTAAGGAGCCACGCAGCGGACCAGCTTCTTGAAAACTGACCGTTGCCGCTCGGCCCGCTCCAGCTGCTCGTCCCGCTCGTGCCGCTCGTGCCGCTCTTGCTGCTCTTGCTGCACACGGAGCCGGCCACCGGCGCCACTCCCGTTCGGAGCGCGGTGGCCGGCCGGTTTCACGGTTCGCGGGTTACGGCATCCCGGTGAGGTGGCTGTGCACCGTGTTGGCGAATGAGTAGCCGTTGCTGGCGTCCCAGTTGATCGACCAGGTCATGGCTCCCCGGATCGTCGGCCAGTGCGCGGGCGGCACGAACGAGCCGCAGTTCGTGCCGGCCGCCAGGCAGTCCAGCGCGTTGTTCACCAACGATGGGCTGACATAGCCGCCGCCGGCCGCCTGCGACGATGCCGGCAGGCCGAGGGCGATCTGGTCCGGCCGGAGCGCGCTCTGCAACTGGATGCAGGCCAGGGCGGTCATGAAGTTCTCGGTGCCCTGGCTGTAGGCGAAGGCCTGGTCGCAACCGAGCATGCTGCCCGAGTTGTAGTACTGCGTGTGCACGATCGTCAGGATGTCGCGGATGTTCAGCGCCAGGCTGAAATACGCGGTCCCGGTCGACTGCATGTCGATGGTCTGGGGTGCCATCGTGATGATCAGGCTCGAACCGGATTGTGAGCGGAGCGACCGGAGGGCCTGCTCCATAAAGGTGGCGTTGACGCCGTTCTCCAGGTCGATGTCGACGCCGTCGAAGCCGAAGCTGGTCATCAGGCCGTGCACGCTGTTGGCGAAGTTGGTCGCCGACGTCGAGCTGTTGACCGAGATCGACCCGTTCTGCCCGCCGACCGAGATGATGACCTTCTGGCCGCGCGAGTGCGCCGTGGTGATGTCGGCCTTGAGCTGCGCGTCGGTGTAGCCACCGAGAGCGCTGGAGAGTCCGGAGTCGACGTGGAACGTGACTCCACCGGCGTTGTTCGGATCGGCGTCGGCGAACGCCACCGCGATCAGGTCGTAGGTCGTCGGCACCGACGCGAGCTTCAGCGGCGTGGCGCCGTTGACGAAGTTCTGCCAGTAGCCGGTCAGGAGGTGCTTCGGCAGCGAGCCGGTGACGCAGCCGCTGGTTGTACCGGTGGCGCTTGCTCCGCCGGATTCGCCGGTGCCGTTGTACGCCTTCACGGTGTAAGTGTGCGACGTGCACGCGGTCAGACCGCTGATCGTGGTGCTGGTGCCGGTCACTGTTGCCTTGAGAGTGCTCCCCTCATAGACGTGGTATCCGGTCACCGTGCCGGAGGACGCGGTCCAGGACAGTGAGATCGACGTGTCGGTCACGCCGCTCACCGATACGTTGCCCGGTGTCCCCGGGACGCCGGTAGTGCACCCGGTCGTAGTCAGCGACGTGGTGGCCGCACCCGATTCGCCGGCACTGTTGTACGCCTTGACCGAGTACGTATGCGAGGTGCACGCGGTCAGGCCGCTGATCGTGGTGCTGGTGCCGGTCACTGTTGCCTTGAGGGTGCTGCCCTCATAGACGTGGTAACCGGTGACCGTGCCGGAGGACGCGGTCCAGGACAGCGTCGCGGCGGTGTTGGTGATGTTCGAAGCCGTCAGGTTAGTCGGCGCGCCAGGCACCTGGGTGCCGGTGCCGCCCTGGCCCTGCAGCGAGATGTCATCGGCGTAATAGTCGCCGGTGCCGTACCAGCCGTGCACGTAGATCTGAGCGCTGGAACTTGACGCGGTGAAGGTGACGCTGAGCTGCGCCCAATCGTTGGCGGCCGGCGTCCACGTGGACGAACCCCCGGTCACGCCGATGAAGACGTAGTTGCCGCGGACCCAGGCGGTCAGTGTGTAGGAGGTCCCGGACACGACCGAAACGGTCTGGGTGCACTGAGCGTTGTCGGACGCGGAGGCGGCGCCGTGCAACGATTTGCCACCGGTGTGGACCGGGGTGGACACGACACTGGCAGCCGAACAGGACCAGGGAGACAGGGCACCGCTCTCAAATCCGCCGTTTGCCAGCACCTCGGCAGCACTGGCTGGAGCAGCGGAAAGGGTGACGGCGCAAAGGACAGCGGTGATGGTGGCAGCGAACGCGGTACGGAGTCGACTCATCGCAGCTCCTTCGACGACGATCTATAAATAAGGTTAATTAAATATTTACAGCCGCCGAAGGTTCCACACAAGATGCCAACCGCGTAACCGCCGATTTACCGTCCGTATACAGTGGACGACGACGTCGTGCTGAATCCGGCCCGGATCGGCGGTGTGCGCCGGATCAGCGACGGTCAGTCCACGAACCGCTCGACTGCCTCGTAGACCAGCGCGGTCGCGGAAGCGCTGCCCTGATGACCGCTATCCGGATTGATGATCAGCTCCGCGTCCGTCCAACGCTGGGCCAGCTGCCAGGCCCGGTCCGAGGGACAGCTGAGGTCGTGCCGCCCATGGATGATCACCCCGGGAATGCCGGCGAGCCGGTCGGCCGCGTCGAGGATCGTGTCACCGACACCGAAGTTGTCGTGGGCGGCGTACCACGAGCAGATGCGGGCGAACGCGATCGCCGCCGGACCCGCGTTCTGGTGGTAGAAGTTGGGCCGCGCCCCCGGCTCGAGCGACAGGACCGTGTCCTCCCACCGGGTCCAGGCGTCGGCGCAGTCCGCCCGCACCACTGGATCAGGGTCCGCCAAGCCCTCGACGTAGGCCTGCAGGATCGCCTGGCCCTCGCGCCCGCGACGGAACTGGTCCCACTCGCGCGGAAACAGCCGGGCTACCCCGCCGCGGTAGAGCCAGTCGATATCGGCGGCGCTCATCAGCCACAGCGACGGGAGGATCAATCCGGACACGCGGTGTGGGTGCCGCTGGGCGTACGCGAGCGCGAGCCCAGATCCGAATGAACCGCCGAACATCACCCACCGCTCGACGCCGAGGAACTCGCGCAGCCGGTCCAGGTCGTCGATGAGATGTGGAGTGTTGTTGGCGGCCATGTCGGTGGCCGGATCGCTGGCGTGCAGAGTGCTTCGGCCACAGCCACGCTGGTCGAACAGGATGGTCATGAATCGCTGCGGATCGAACGCCTTCGGAGTTCCACGGGGCATGCCCGCGCCTGGACCGCCATGAACCACCACTGCCGGGCGTCCTTCGGGATTGCCTCGAACCTGCCAGTAGATCCGGTGGCCGTCGCCGACATCGAGCAGACCGTCGGCGTACGGCTCGGTCAGCGGGTAGGGGCCGGGCACGCCGGAACGCTATCACCGGAATCGCACCATGCCGGGTGCATTAGTGGCTCGCATGATCGGCTTCCGGGACGGCTCCGACGCCGGGCCGCGTCCACTGCGGAATCGGGCGGCCGTCGCGGCGGAACCAGCTCTGGGTCGGATCTTGCGGCCACCCGGCCGGAGAGTCCTCCCACTGTTCCTGGCGACCGAAGACCGTCACGTCCAGAAGTTGCAGCGCGGGCATCATCACCTCGCAGCCGCGGCCATCGGTCTCGTAGGTCTGGAAGACCCGGTCCCCCACTCGCAGGTAGCAGGTGATCCAGCCGTCCGAGATCCCGGGCGCTTCGATGCCGTGGACCGAATACCAGGGTGTTTGATACCCCATGAATTCCCGGAACGGCGCGAACTCCGAATACAGTCCTTCACACCAGACTGCGTACGAGACTCCGCGGGCCTCTAAGTAGGTGGCGTCCTGGAAGTTCCATACGGTCGCCGTACAGCCATGGCACTGATCGTGGAACGGCTTGCCGGGGTGCCACATGTGCTTGCACACCAGGAGTTGCCGCCGGCCTTCGAACATGTCCAGGATCGACGTCGGCCCGTGCGCGCCGACGAGCTCGACCGACGCGTCGATCTCGGTCATCGGCAGCCGGCGCCGAGCCGCGGCGATCGCGTCGCCGGCTCGCGTGTGGGCCTTCTCGCGGGTCAGCAGGTCGGCGCGCACACGCAGCCAGGTGTCGCGGTCGACGATCTCGGGCGTTGCGGTCATCAGGGTTCTCCTTCGAGGATGAGTCGGACTGTCGGTGGTATCGACGAGCGACGCATCGATCCGTCATCGGTCGAATTTCGCAGCCGCCGGTAGCGTGGCGAGGACGAGCCGGGAGGTGATGATGGCGGCGACAGGATCCGACGACTGGCTGGAGGCCGCCTTCCAGGATCAGCGGCGATCGCTGCACGCGCACTGCTACCGGCTCGCGGGCAACGTCACCGACGCGGATGATCTCGTGCAGGAGACGTTCCTGCGCGCGTGGAAGAGCCGGAGTGCCTTCGAAGGCCGATCCTCGACACGGACCTGGCTCTACCGGATCGCCACCAACGCCTTCCTGGATTCCCGCAAGGCCGCTGCACGCCGAACCATCCCGGCGAGCGACATCCTTGAATCGAGCACCGAGATCGGGCCATATCCCGACGCGCTGCTCGACTCCGACCCCCAGTCGCACCACGCCGACGTCGAAGTGGTCGAGCTGGCGCTGATCGCGGCGCTCATGCACCTGCCGCCCCGGCAGCGGGCCGCGTTCGTGCTCCGCGACGTCTCCGGCTGGAGACCGGCGGAGATCGCCGAGGCGCTGGAGGTGGCGGTTCCGGCCGCCAACAGCCTGGTGCAGCGGGCGCGCGACACGGTCCGCCGGCATGTCCCGGCCGACCCCCGAGACTGGCGCCGTCCGCACCTGACCGCGGCCGATAAGGAGATCCTGCGCCGATACCTGAGCACGAACGATCCCGAGGCGCTCAAGGATCTGCTCGCCGAAGACGTACGCATCACCATGCCACCCGACCCACCGGTCGTCGGCCGTGACGTGGTGGTGGAGTTCCTCAGCCGGCCGCTGGACTGGCGCAGCTTCATGGCCTCGGCGAACGGGCGACCAGCGGCGATCAACTACCTGCGTACGCCGGGCCGCCCGCGTTACGAGGCATTGGTCGTTGACGTGCTCCGTATCGTCGACGGCAAGATCGCGGAGAGCAACGCCTTCATCGGAGCCCAGCACGTCGCCGCCTTCGGGATGCCGCTCACGCTCGATCCTTGATCGCGGCCCTTGACGCTCGATCCTTGATCGCGGCGCTTGACGGACGCCCGCGTTGCCGGAGGCCCGGGTTGTGGGAGGCCCGAGTTGTCGGAGGCACGAGGCACGATGCGGCTATGCAGTTCTCTGTCGATGTTCCGAACTTCGGCGAATTCGCCGACCCGGAGACGTTCGCCGAAGTGGCCCGCCGCGCCGAGGACGCCGGATGGGATGGGCTGCTGGTCTGGGACCACGTCGTCGAGCAGAAGGACTTGCGCCGGGAGATCGCCGATCCGTGGATCCTGCTGACCGCCGCGGCGCTGTCAACGAGCCGGATCCGGCTGGGCACCGCGATCACGCCGGTGGCCCGGCGACGGCCGGCCAAGCTAGCCCGGGAGGTGACGACTCTGGACCGCCTCACCCGTGGCCGGATGATTCTCGGTGCCGGGCTCGGCGCGCCGGTGGAGGATGAATACGCGACCTTCGGCGACACCACCGACCTCCTGGTGCTCGCCGAGCGCCTGGATGAGGGCCTGCATGCGCTGGCTCGTCTCTGGTCCGGCGAGCCGGTCACCTTTCGGGGCAACCAGATCGCCCTCAACGATGTGGCCTTCCTGCCGACTCCGGTGCAGCGACCGCGGGTGCCGATCTGGATCGGCGGCCTCTGGCCCCACAAGGCGCCGATGCGCCGGGCCGCGCGCTGGGACGGGGCCATCCCGGTCATGGACGGCATGGAATCCGCCGGCCCGCCGGATGTCGACGAAGTGCGTGAGCTGGTGCGGTTCCTGTGCAACTGCCGGGCGGCGTATGGCCTCACGGACGAGCCGTTCGACATCGTCATCGGCGGTGCCAGCGCTCCCAAAACCGCGCGTGATCAGGTCGGTCCGTTGGCAGACCTCGGAGTCACGTGGTGGGACGAGCGGATGCCCTGGGGCGACGACCTGGATCGCGTCGAGCCGATCCTGCGCCGCATCGATGCCGGGCCGCCGCACCTCTGACGGTGAGCGGCGCGGACCCGGCGTTCGGGCCGCAGACGGGCCGCCACACCTTTGACGGTGAGCGGCGCGGACCCGGCGTCCGGTGCCGGCAGACGTGCAGCGGCCCGCTCCCGATCAACGGGAGCGGGCCGTCACTTGCTGTGCCGGCTACAACATGATGCGCCGACTAGAACTTGATGGTGACCGTCGCAGTGCCCAGCACTACCGGGAGCTTCGCCACGTCGACCTTGAGAACCTCGCCGTCGTCGACCACGCCGCTGGCATCCAGGGTCTTCTGGTGCACGAGGTATTTGCCACTCGACGACTTGACCGGTGCGCACGCCGTCGTGTCGGACAGTCCCGACGCTTCGCACGCCGCCTCGTCCTGCCCGAGCAGGTGGTCCATGCCGAAGTCGCTGTCATTGGCAAGGTAGAGCGTCTTGCCGCCGTCCGCGGTCGCCACGCCCTCGATCTTGTCGTGGCTGAAGAACGCGCCCGACGGGTCGATCTGGTTGAGCACGCTGCCGATTTCCAGGTACGGCGTCTTGCTCACCGGCGTGATGCCGGCCTGTGCCAGCAGCAGTTCGGCCTTTGACGTGACCGCGTCACCAACGTAGGCGTCGATCGACTTCGGGCCGGAGCCGGTGGTGACGGTGTAACCCAACGGGTTCACGCCGTTGCCCTTGACGTCGGTAGCGCCGGTGAGGTCGATTTCGTAGAGATTCTTGAACGCCGCCAGGCCGGGCTCACCCTGATTGCCGTCCCGCTCATCGACGAGGAACTTGGTGCCGGACAGCGCGGTGATCTCGCTGACCGCACCGCCGGTCGTGGCTGGATTGTTGAGCAGGTAGACGTACTCGCGGGTGGCCTTCGTCTTGAGGTCCACGGTCACGATCCGCACCGGAGCGACGTTCGCCGGCTTGATGGTCTTGCCTTTGGCATCGGTGCCGTAGTCAGGCACCGTGAGCGCGGACTGCATGATGCCGACCAGCGTGCGGCCATCCGGCGTGACGGTCAGGCCCTCCATGCCCTTGTTCTTCGTACGCAGCTTCAGCTCCAGCGGCAGCGGATGCGCCGCGTCGACCAGGTGACCGGCGTCGGCGCCCCATGGCGAGAGCCGCTCGATCTCTTTGCCGTTCTTGTCGAAGTGCGTGATGAAGGGGCCGTACTCGTCGGAGACCCAGAAGGTGCCGTCGCGCAGGGCGACCAGGCCCTCCGAGTCGTAGCCATTGTCCGGGTTCAGCGTCACCGCCGGGTTGCTGCCCGGCACGGTGTAGAGCTGCGCCGGGTCGATCTGGTTGCCGTAGAGGTCCTCGGTCTTCTCCGTGCTCGCGGCGGACTTGGTGACCGGGTTCGCCAGGCCGTTGTATGGCGTGCCGTCGGGCGCCTTCAGACCGATCGTCTCCTGCAGTATGGCCTTGCCGCCGACCATCTGGAACAGGCCGATTTGCGGGTTGAAGGTCGGGTCCAGGAACACCTTCTCACCCAGCGGGCCGTCGTCATCGGCGTTCGGGCCGCGGTCGGTCACGCCGTAGAACCATCCCGCCTTGCCCGGCACGGCGACGAAGGACGATCCGAAACCGCCGCCGGAGATCAGGGCGGTCGTGCCGTTCAGGCCCTCGAGGCCGCCGAGCGACGGGATCTTGTCCGCACCGGGCACCGCGTCCTTGTAGAGCGTGACAGCATCGGTCGCGGTGTAGGTGAAGTGCAGAGTGCCGTGGCTGCCGGCGACCGCCGGCGTGAAGCTGTATGACCCGTCGGCCTTCACCGTCAGGGTGCCCGCGGCCGGATTGTCGAGACCACTGGTGCGTACGACGGCTGTTGCGCCGGAGTCGTTGGCAAGGAGGTCGCCGGTCACGACGCCACCGCTGTGCGGGCCGGCCGTGCCGTAGTCAGCGTGAACCGCAAATGGGTGCGACTGCGCAGCCCACCACCCGAACGGGTCAGCCCAGGCAGTTCCGACAGACGTTAAGACGAGGGCGGCTGCCGTGCCGCCGATGACTACTGCCCGCTTCCGGGCGAGGAGATTGAAGCGCATACCGGAAGCCAAACCGCGGCAGGCGTACGCGAGGTGACCGCAACATGTCGTGTTCCGGGCGAGCGTCAAAACCAAGGCTCGCGGTCCGGCAGAACGCACCAGATCGGCGCTCGGATAGATCACTAAACCGGATGGGCCGGAGGGCTGATTCCCCTTCCGCCATCTCCATCATAACGAAAGGTCAAGCCATCGAAAATCAGCCTGGATGCTGATTTTATGAGCCTGACCAGGACATATCCTCGACAAGCCCGCGAAGAGTACGCCCGGCAGAGGGGGGCCCGTGTCCGAGGCAGAACGCCAGATCGCGATCGAGCAGCAGGTAGTCGACAAGGTTTACGAACGTCTGGAGGTCATGCGCGCGCAAACAAAGGAGCTGACCGACGAGGGGCACAGCCGTGCCACGTCCGGTCCACTCACCGGCCTGGTCGAGCGCGACGCGATGGTGCTGCGCGCGGCCGTCCGGATGTCCGATCTGAACAGTCAGGAGGAGGGCATCGTCTTCGGCCGGCTGGACTTCGATGACGGCTACACCTATCGGGTCGGCCGGTTGGGCGTACGCGACGAGGACCGGGAGCCGCTGGTCGTGGATTGGCGCGCACCGGCGGCGGCGCCGTTCTACCGGGCCACGCCCGGCGAACCGCTGGGCGTGGACCGCCGGCGGGTCATCATCTGCGAGGGCCCGAAGGTGGTGGGGCTCGACGACGAGGTGCTGTCCAAGAAGGATGTCGATGGCGTGGTCGGCGAGGGTGCCCTGCTCCGATCGCTGACCCGGGAGCGCGGCGCGCACATGCGCGACATCGTCACGACGATCCAGCGCGAGCAGGACGAGGCGATCCGCGCACCGGCTCATGGCGTCACCCTGATCACCGGCGGTCCGGGCACCGGCAAGACCCAGGTGGCCCTGCACCGGGCCGCTTACCTTCTCTACACCGATCGCGGCAAGTTCTCGGACGGCCGCGTGCTGGTAGTCGGCCCGTCGACGGTGTTCACCGAATACATCGGCCGGGTGCTGCCCGGACTCGGCGAGGACAGCGTGCACCTGCGCGCGATCGGCGAGCTGTTCGAGGGCGTCACCGCGACCCGCCGGGACCCGGCCAAGGTGGCCAAGACCAAGGGCGACCTCCGCATGGTGCAGGTGCTCAGCGACCTGGCCTGGGACACGCCGCCGCACGCGCCCGATCACCTGGGCACTCTGAGCGCCGACGACCTGGCGAACGCCCGTCTCGACATCCGGAAGCGCTGCGAGGCCGACGGCATCAAACCCAATGCGGGCCGGGCTGTCGCCGCAGAGGTGCTCGCCGAGCTGATGAACGGCAAGGAGGTTCCGGAGGCGTTCCTCAACGTCTGGTGGCCGTCGCTGACACCGCAGGACGTTCTCCCCGCTCAGAACGGGGAATGGACAGTCGATGACGTGCCGCTGCTCGACGAACTCGCCGAGATTCTGGGCCCGCCGGAAAAGCCGAAGGCAACGTCGCCCGAGTGGAAGTTGCGAGAGCTGAGCAGCGGCGCCCGGCTGGCTGAGACGTTCGTGCTGAGCTGGAGCCTCAATGACGGCTGGCAGCTGTTCGCGCCCGGCCTGTCCACCCCGATCGCGCAGTCCGGGCAGCTCATCGACAACAACGGCTACTGGGCCGCACAGCGCTGGGCGGCCGCGATCATCCTGCGCGAGGGCCACAAGGTCACCGGCTGGTCCGACGGCTTCGACCCGTACGGCGAGGAGGGTTACGTGCCGGTGCTGGCCGAGCCGCTGCCGGTGGCCGTGGCCGAGGAGCCGGTCGAGGACGTATACCTGCACGTCATCCTCGACGAGGCCCAGGATCTCTCGCCGATGGAGTGTCGAATGATCGCCCGCCGAGCCGCCCACGCTTCGATGACCATCGTGGGTGACCTTGGTCAGGCCACCCATCCGCTGGCCGTCGAGTCCTGGCCGGAGCTGGTCCAGCGGCTGGGCAAGCGCGAGGTGAGGATGCTCGACCTGCCCACCGGATACCGGGTGCCGCAGGTCATCGCCGACTTTGCGGCTCAGGCCCTGGCACCCGGAATCGAGCCGACCCGGTCCTTCCGGCCCGGCGGCACCCTGGAGATCCGGCATGTGGAGGACCTGGCCACCGCGGTCTCGGCCGAGCACGGTGCGGTGATCGCCGCGGACGCGATCGCCGAATCTCTGGGCGCCATCCCGGTGAGCCAGGTGAAGGGCCTGGAGTACGACCGAGTGGTGCTGGTCGAGCCGGCCGACATCGTCGCCGCCGAGCCCCGCGGCATGAGCCGGCTCTATGTCGCCCTCACGCGGGCGGTCGCCGAGCTGGTGATCCTGCACAGTAAGCCACTGCCGGCCACGATCGCGCCATGACCTTTTGGCGCGGCCGGCGATGCACGTCGGAGAGCCGTCGGACAGTTCCGCTGCATCTGGCCGTGAACCCGGCCCCTACCCCCGGCGTGGTCCAGGCAGCGCCCGCCGAGACCTTCTCGCCATCGGCGGTCAGGCGTCGGGCCGGGCGCCCCGGGTGGCACCAGCCGACGCGGCCACCACGCACAGCACCGCGATCCACTGCGACCAATGCAACGATTCCTGGAGCACGACGAGACCGATGAGGGCGGCCATGGCGGGTTCGAGGCTCATCAGGATGCCGAAGACGCGCGGTGGGATCTTGCGAAGAGCTTCCAGATCCAGCGAGTACGGGATCACCGACGACAGCAGCGCCACACCGAATCCCGCCACCAGAACCCACGGCTGGACCAGCGCCGTACCGCTTTCAGCCACCCCGAATGGCACCGCCACCAGCGCGGCGACCGCCATTCCCAGAGCCAGGCCATTGCCTTCCGCGGTGTGGCGGCCCAGGGCCGCGCCGATCAGGATGTAAATGCCCCAGCACGCCCCCGCGGCGATCGCGAACAGAAAGCCGGCACGGTTGAGGTCGCCGCGGCCCTCCATCAGCAGGATCACACCGCCTGCCGCGAGGAGCGCCCAGAACGCGTCCAGCCATCGCCTCGACCCGGCCATAGCGACCGCGAGGGGTCCCAGGAATTCGATGGTCACCGCGATCCCCAGCGGGATCCGGGCGAGCGCGAGATAGAAGCACAGGTTCATCGAGCCGAGAGTCACGCCGTAGCCGAGCACCACCGCCCACGTGCGACGACTCATCCGCAGTGACGGCCGCCACACGAGCATCAGCACCGCCGCCGCGAAGAACAGGCGCAACGCGACCGTCCCGAAGCTGCCCACTTCGCCGAACAGGTGCTTGGCCAGTGCCGAGCCCAACTGAACGCTGACGATGCCGAGCATTACCAGTGCCGTTGGCGGGATCGGACCGAGGGTGCGTCCAGCCAGCGTGGTCACCGGGGACTGGTGGCCCTTGATCCTGTCGACGTCTACGGCGGCCATGCGTGGATCATTGACGATCGGACACCGCGTGTCACCTGACGCCCCACAGACGCTCAAGCAGCCGCACGGAGTGAAGGACATCATCGAAGTCCACAGCTGATGTCGTGCCTAGCGGGACCCGCGACCCATGTGACCCATAACTGTCAGTGGTGATCGTTACGGTGGCGTCCGTGATTGAGACAGTGGACGCCGGCGCAGTTGGTTTCGACGCGGCCGCCCTTGCACGCATTGATGACTGGCTGCGTGAGAAGGTCGCGGCCGGGATGATGCCCGGATATCAGCTCGTGGTGAGCCGCCGGGGCGAGATCGCACACGCTAGCGCGCACGGACTCCGCGATATCGAAGCCGGGCTGCCGGTTATCGACGACACCCTCTGGCGGATCTACTCGATGACCAAGCCGGTGGTCGCCGTCGCCGCGATGATGCTGTGGGAGCAGGGCCACTTCCAGCTCACTGACGAGATCAGCCGCTGGCTGCCGGAGTTCGCGTCAATGCGCGTGTACGACAGCGAATGGCGCGACCACCCAGCCACCGAACCCATCCGGGTCTGGCACCTGCTGACCCATACCTCCGGGCTCACCTACCACTTCATGCTGCCCCCGGACGCCGGACTGACCTACCCGACCTGGGGTCCGGACACTGATTCTGCCGAGATGGTCCGCCAGTGGGCGGCCCGGCCGCTCATGTTCGAGCCCGGCACCCACTGGGGCTACTCGGTGGCGACCGACGTCCTCGGCCACCTGATCGAGGTCATCAGCGGGCGGACTCTTGCCGAGTTCATCGCCGATCGCATCGCCCGACCACTCGGCATGACGGATCTGCGCTGGTGGGACGAGACACCGGGCCGGCTGGCAGCGGCGTACGGGACCGGACTGCACCCCTCGCCCGAGACCGATGCGTTCGGCCGCACCGAACCTTCCGCGTACAGCGGTGGTGGCGGCTTGCTGTCCACCGCCGCCGACTACCAGCGATTCACCGCCAGCCTGCTCGGCCACGGTCCGCGGCTGCTCGGACCCCGCACCATCGCGTTCATGGCGCGCAACCACCTGCCCGGCGGGCTGGACATCCCGACGCTTTCGCTGCCGTACAACCGCAACCCCAATATGGCCGGCATCGGTCACGGTCTCGGAGTCGGCGTCTGGGTCGACCCGATCCCCGGCCGCGTCCCGATGTCCGCCGGCGCCTACTACTGGGGTGGCGCGGCCAGCACCGTGTTCTGGATCGATCCGGCCGAAGACCTGTCGGTCGAGTTCTACACGCAGGTTGTTCCGTCGATCGAGCAGGACATCCGGCCGACGCTCGCCTCACTGGTTTACGCGGCAATCGCCGACCGGTGTGTCCCGGGACGTTAGGGCGATCGGCGGCCAGATCGCGGATCTGACCAGACTCGGTCGGGATTTGGCGGACGGCGACGGTTCAGCGCTGGGCTGAGGACCCGTGAGGAGCTCGGGCAAGTCGCTGTATCTGCTTGGGCCACGACCGGCCCGCGGAGATCAGTGCTGCTGGCCGGCTAGGACGGGCTCGCGGGGAGCGACGTCCACCTCGATCGGGGCGTCCGGCACGTTGCGTAGCTCATCGAGCCGCACCAGGCCGACACCAGCGGCGATCAGGACGCCGCCAAGCATCTGGACGGGTGTGGGCAGTTGCGCCAGGAACATCCAGGCGAAAATGACTGCGAAGACGACCTCGAAAAGCCCCAGGAACGATGACAGCCGGGCGCCCAGGATGCGCGCGGCGCTGATGCCCGTCAGGTAGGACACCACGGCGGCGATCAGCGACAGCCCGGCGACCGGCAGCAGCCAGCTCACCTCGTGGCCGCCGAATCGAACGGCGCCGAAGCTTGCGTGCATTGGCATCAGGCCGAGCAGTCCGACCGCGGCCAGAGCGACCGCACCGATCGCCATGCCGCCGCTGGCCAGCACCAGGGCCGGCAGGCCGTCATCGGCGCGGGCGGAGAGCACGAAGTAGAGCGCCAGGCCAACGGCGGCGCCGAGACCCCAGAGCACGCCCGTGACCTGCACGTGTTGCGTGCCGGTCAGATCCAGCACGCAGATCAGCCCAAGGATGGCGATGACCGACCCACCCAGCGTGAGTCGCCGTGGCCGCTGCCCGTGCATAGCCCACATCCAGATCACGACCAGCACCAGCCCGAGGTACTCCAGCAGGAGAGCGATGCCGACGGGCAAGTAGCGCACCGCGTTGAAGTAGCAGACTTGAGCGCCCGCGACCGCGAACAGGCCGTAGACCGCGATCATGCCCGCGCTGCCGCGCAGGGTCTGCCACCGGCCGCGCAGCGACAGGGCCGCGGGCAGCGCCAGGACGAGGGCGGCGATGCCGATCCGGAACGTCACCGCGGCCACCGACGACCAACCGGCGTCCAGCAGCGTGCTGGCGAACGTGCCGGAAGTGGCAAAAGTCGCCGACGACAAGATCGCCAGCGCCACGCCGGAGCGGGCAGCCCCTGAACGGTTCACGGCGTCCGACCTCCTTGATGTCATGGGCAAAAGCGTGTAACACTAATGACACTACCGGGCCGAGATGACAGGGGTCAAGATGCTTTTTACCCATGACACCGAAGAGGCACTCGCCGCGGTCGTCGACTTGGTCAATTCGGACAGCGCTGACGGCGACACGTTGACCGCCGTCGAGGCACTGAACGCGTTGGTCGCGCGGCACGGCTGGACCGGGCGGCATGACCGCACCGAGGCCGAACTACAGGAGGTGCGAACTCTCCGGCGTCGGCTGCGACCGTTCTGGGAAGCCGACGAGTCAGGCGTGGTAGAGATCGTCAACGAGCTGCTCCGCGAGTCGTCTGCGCTGCCTCAACTCGTGCGACACGGCGCTGAGCCGTACCACCTGCACGCGACGACGCCGGACGCGCCGCTCGCGGTTCGGATGGCGGTCGAGGCCGCGTTGGCGTTCGCCGACGTCGTCCGCGCCGGCGAGCTGGACCGGCTGCGGATCTGCGCATACCCCACATGCGGCGACGTGCTGGTAGATCTGTCTAAGAACCGGTCGAAGCGATTCTGCGATGAGATCTGCGGCAATCGTGCAGCCGTCCATGCATACCGGTCGCGTAAGGCGGCGAAGACCTAGAGCTGCGGCGCGGCCGATGATTGATCTGCGGTAGAGGCTAGTTGGCGGCCGACCGCCGGCGCACCAGTGCGTGAGCAAAACGCCCGCTTGGAGTGATCTCCAAGCGGGCGTTTCTCGTTGTAGCGGGGACAGGATTTGAACCTGCGACCTCTGGGTTATGAGCCCAGCGAGCTACCGAGCTGCTCCACCCCGCGTCGGTTTCTAAACACTAGCGCACCCCTGGCGGAGCTGCCAAACGGGTATCCCGGCGATCTGTGTGACCATGATCATGAAGCCCAAGCCACGCCAGGGCGTGGTAAACGCTTCGCGATCATGTATCGCGCGTGACTACGCTCCTGACCATGTCGGAGCGCAAGATCGCGTACGCGAAGGCGAGCAGCGAATTGGCCAGACTCAGCGACTCCGACCTGATCGCGCAGCTGGAGCAGGCCACGGCGCTCGGCGAGGGCATCGGCGGCCCGACCTACCGCCTGGATGTCGCAGGGGTGCCGACCTTCGTCAAACGGATCCCGTTGACCGAACTCGAGCAGCAGAACCCGATGAGCACGGCCAACATCTTTGATCTTCCGACCCATTACCAGTACGGCGTCGGATCGGCCGGCTTCGGCGCCTGGCGCGAACTGCGGGCCCACCTGATGACGACCGAATGGGTCCTCGCCGGCACGTCCCCCAGCTTCCCGCTGCTCTACCACTGGCGGGTGCTGTCGCGGGAACCGCAGGCGACCGACAATGCCTGGTGGCACGAGCGCTGGGAACACAACGCCCAGATCGACGCCCGGCACCAGGCGATTGACCGGGCCACCGCCAGCATCGTGGTGTTTCTCGAATTCGCGCCGGATCATGTGCACGAGTGGCTGCACGATCACCCGGACGCTCTGGAACGGGTCGAGACCGAGCTGCTGGAAGCGGTCGACGTGATGAACCGCAACGGGCTGCTGCACTTCGACGCGCACTTCAACAATGTGATGGCCGATGACGACCGGATCTACATCACCGACTTCGGCCTGGCAACCTGCACGCAGTTCGAGCTATCGGCCGCCGAGCGGACATTCGTCGCCAGTCACCGGGCCTACGACCGGGCCATGAGCTCACTGATGCTGGCGATGACCTCGGCACGACTCGACGGACACGCCGAACCGGTCGACCATGTCCGGCGAGTCGCCGACGGCGGCGGACCGCCGAGGGGGCGGACCCGCCGAGGGTGGCGGACCCGCCGATGGCGTTCTGGCCCGGCACGCGGCCGCGGCGGTCGTCCTGCACGACTTCTTCGAGGCACTGCAGGCGTCGAAACGATCTGCGTACCCCGAAGAAGCCATCGAAGCGGCGTTAGCCGCCCGGTGAGGCCGTTGGAGTCGGTGCCGGCGCCGAGCCCTTTGCCTTGTTGTATTCATCGACCGCGGCCTGCAGTTCCTTGAGCGCATTGCCGTAGGCGGCGAAATCGCCGGCGGTCTGCGCCTTCTGCAGATCCTGCAGCGCCTTGTTGATCTTCCCGACCGCGGCCGAGAGGGCGTTGTTTGTGGTGCCCGGGTTGGTGGCCGGCGGCGTCACCGTCGGCTGGCCGGTCTTCGCCTGATTCAGCAGATCCGCGATGCCCTCATCGACCGTGTCCGCGAAGCTGACGTAGTCGCCGTAGGCCATCAGGATCTTCTTCAGCTGCGGATAGGTGTTGGTCCCGGTCTGGCCGCTGGCTCCGGACTGGATATAGAGCGGCTCCACATAGAGCATGCCGCCGCCGATCGGCAGGGACAGCAGGTTGCCGAAGGCCGCGCTGCTGCCGAACAGAGTCAGTTGGCTCTTCACATCCGCCGGCGCCACCATCTTCTGCTGTGCGAGCTGTGGTCCGTTCACCGTCTGTTGCTGGTTGTTCGGCACCTCCAGGATCTGCAGCGTCGGCTTGCCGTTGACGTACGAACCGCTGATCAATGCCTGCAGATTCTGACGATTCACCGGCGTCATCGCGGTCACCAGCTGGAATGTGGTCGACGCCTGGCCTGGCATCTGCGTCAGCAGGTAGTACGGCGGCTGCTTCACGTCCGCGTTGCTCTGCGTCGGATCCGGCGGAACCTGCCAGAAGTCCTGCTTGGAGTAGAAGCCGGCAGAGTCCGTGACGTGGAACCGGGCCAGCAGCTCGCGCTGCACCTTGAACTGGTCCTCCGGGTAGCGGAAGTGCGCGGCCAACTCCGGCGGGGTGTCCGACTCGGGCTGGATCACGTCGCCGCCGAATGCCTTGTTCCAGGCATCCCGGATCGGGTCCTGGCCGAACGCGTAGAGCTTCACGGTGCCGTCGTAGGCGTCGACGGTGGCCTTCACCGAGTTGTTCAGATAGTTGATGTTCTCCTCGGCCTGAGTTGCCACGCCCTCGCCGACCTGGGCGTCCGAGGTGGCCGAGCGCAGGTCGACCTGAGTCGAGTAGGGATACGTCGACGCGGTGGTGTAGCCGTCAAGAACCCACGTGATCCGGCCGTTGACGACCGCCGGATAGGGATCGCCGTCGACGGTCAGCCACGGCGCGATCTTCTCGACCCGTTCCCGCGGGTCCCGGACGTAGAGCACCTTGCTGTTGTGGTTGAAGACGCTGGAGATCAGGAAGTTCTTTTCCTTGTACTTGTACGCGTAGAGCAGCCGGCGCCAGTAGGACCCGACCGATACGCCGCCAGTGCCGTTATAGGTGACGTATTCGTCGCCGCCGCTGCCGCCGCCGGGCCGGTCGAACTCCACCGGCGATTCGCCGGTGTCGCGGCCGACCACCGCGTAGGACCCCATACCTTCGCCGTAGTAGATCCGCGATTCCCCGGCCGGGATCTGGTCAGCGGGCGATTGGCAGGACTCGTTCGGCGAGGCACCCTCTATCTGCGACTCGGCACCGAGGAATCCCGAGACGAAATACGGAACGCCCAAGCACACCGTCTTGTTCGCGGGTGCGGCGACGAACCCGTACCCATGGGTGTAGATGGTGTGGGTGTTTTGCCAGTTCCACGCTTGGCCCTGGCCGCTGTTGTAGTCCAGCTCGCGGATGCCGACGACGTAGTCCTGGGTCTTGCCGTTGATGGTGTAGCGGTCGATGTCCAGCTTCTTACCGAAGTCGTAGAAGCCGCGGACCTGCTGCAACTGGGTGAAGGTGTCGGCGACCACCGCCGGGTCCAGCAGGCGGATGTTCGGCACCGTGTCGGTGTCGCTGGCCAGCGTCGCCGGCGGTGTCTGGTTCGCCGATGAGTACGGCGTCGTCGTGGCGATGTTCAGCCCGAAGGCCTGGCGGGTCGCGTCGACGCTGCGCTGGATGTAAGTGGCTTCCTTGTCCCGGGTGTTCGGGTTGACCTGGAACGTCTGCACCGCCCACGGATAGATGCCGCCGACCGCGATCGCCGCGACCACCAGCAGTCCGAGCGCCATCCCGGGCCACACCAGGTTGCGCACCCAGGCGTTGGAGAAGACCAGGATCGCCACCGCGACGATGACCGAGATCCACATCAGGATCTGCTTGGCCGGCAGCAGCGCGTTGACATCGGTGAAGCCGGCGCCCCAGAGATTGATGTTCGAGTTGTGGCTCAGCACCAGCGCCCGCCGGTCCAGGATGTAGGCCACGGCCTTCAGCCCCACGAACAGCGCGACCAGCGTCGACAGATGCACCCTGGCGGCGGTCGTCATCCGGTCGCCCTCGCCCTGCAGCCGGATGCCGCCGAACAGGTAGTGCACCGCCAGCGCCGCGAACAGCGACAGGAAGATGGTGGTAAACCCGACGCCGAGGAGATAACGCCAGAACGGGAACCGGAAGATATACCACCCGACATCGACGCCGAACTGCGCATCTTTCACGCCGAACGACCCGCCGTTGCGGAACAGCAGCCAGCGCTGCCACTGGCCCTGCCCGGACAGGCCGGCGAACAGGCCGATGAAGCCGGTGATCACGCCGATCCACAGCCCGATCCGGGGCTGGAAGATCATTCGATAGCGGTCCAGGGCGTGCTGCTCCGCCGACCGCGGACGCAGCAATGGCCGCAGCCGGTATGCGAGATAGAGGTTGCCGCCGACGATGCCGGCCATCAGCGCACCGAAAACGAAGAACAGCCCGATCCGCGTCCAGAGCATGGTGCTGTAGACGCGCGTGTAGTGGACTTCCTTGAACCACAAGCGATCGGTCAGGATGTCGACCAACCCGCCGGCCAGCAGCAGCAACACGGCCAGCGTCACGGCGCCGACCAGGAAGAGCCGACCGCGCCTGCTGACCCGCGGCATGGGTGAACGCATTACCACTCTGTCCGCCTCGCCAATTGCCTACGGCCGCCGCGGCGGCCCTGGTACGGCCGCCGAAACGGCCGCGGCGCCTGCTCCGGAATCCCCGCCGCCGCACTGTGGCCGCTGCCGGGGTGCCAGGACCAGGCTCCTTGAGAGATCCAGACTACGAGGTCTGTCCAGCGACTGCCGCCAACCGGCCGGACGGTATTCGCTGGGAACTCGTTTAAGGCGAGCGGCCGGCTACCGCGCGATCACTTCGTGCAGAGAGCCGGCTGCTGCCCGTCCCGGATCTGCTGCAGCGCCTTGAGCGCGTCGTCGATCGTGCTGACCTTGATGAGTTCAAGGCCCTTCACCGGGTGGCCGAGTGCCTCGGTGCAGTTGTCCGCCGGGGTCAGGAACACACGAGCGCCGGCGTCGTGGGCCGCCACCAACTTCTGCGGGATGCCGCCGATCGAGCCGACGTTGCCGTCGTCGTCCATGGTTCCGGTGCCCGCGATGATCTTGCCGCCGGTCAGGTCGGCGGGGTCGAGCTTGTCGATGATGCCGAGCGTGAACATCAGGCCGGCGCTCGGACCGCCGACGTTGTCGAGGTCGAACGTGACTTTGATCGGGGACGGCTGTTCCTGAGACAGTTCGAGACCGACCTGGGGCGGAGCACCGTCCTTGCCGGCCGCGGACGTGACCTCGGTCTGCTGCGCCTGGCCGTTACGGGTGAAGTCGACCTTGAACGTGGTGCCGGCCGGCTTGGCCCGGATCGTGTTGATCGCGTCCTGACTGGACAGGAGCTTCTGGCCGTTGATCGACGTGATGATGTCGCCGGTCTGGAACTTGCCGGCCGCCGGCATCCCGCCGACCACCTTGTCCACCTTCACCTGGACCGGGTAGCCCTCGTGCCGCAGCGCCACCGTGACCGCGGACGCCTGCGAGTTCTTGAAGTCGTCGGCGCTCTGCTGGTCACTTTGCTGCTGGGTCTGACCCTCCGGAATGAGGACTTCCCGCGGCACCGTGGCGTCGTCCTTGTTCAGCCACGACTTGATCACGTCGAACGTGCTCATGCCCTGCAGCTCGCCGATGGTCACCATCCGCATCTGGCCATCGGACTTGGTCGCCGGCGCGCCGCTGACGGTGATCAGCGCCTTGCCCTTGGCTTGGCCCAGAGTGTCGAAGGTGGGTCCGGGCTCGATGGTGATGTATTTGACCGGCGCGTTCCACGCCAGCACGACGAGGGCGATGAGCAGCGCAATGCCGGCGGTCAGAGTGGTCGCGCGACGGTTCATGGCGCGAGCCTATCCGCTCCGCTGTGCGCGAAGCAGATGGGCCGCGGCTGCGCCGACCGCGTACTGTCGACAACGTGCCTGATGTACCTTTCGGATTCCAGATGCCCGGCGGCATGCCCGATCCCAACGACCCCGCGTCCATGCAGCAGTTCCTGAACCAGGTGCAGCAGATGTTCTCGGGGATGACCGGCGACGGTCCGGTGAACTGGGATCTGGCCAAGCAGATCGCGCTCGCGTCGCTGACCACGCCGCCGGGAGGCATGCCCGGAATGGGCCCGATCGGCACGTTCGGTGGCCAACTGCCGATGGGTTTCGGCGTTCCCACCGAGGAGCCGGCCGAGGACACCACTGCTGAGATTCCCGCCGAGGAAGCACCAACGGCACCTGGCGATCCAGCAGTGACACCACTCGAACGCCATCAGGTCACCGAAAACCTGCGACTCGCCGATCTCTGGCTGGAGGACGCCACCGCGCTGCCATCCGGCATCAGCATGACCGAGGCGTGGAAGCGCTCGGAGTGGATCAACAACACCATTTCGATCTGGCAGAAGCTGTGCGATCCGGTCGCCGGCCGGATGGTGGCGGCGATGGGCGATCTGGTCCCGGAGGAGATGCGCGATCAGCTCGGCCCGATGTCGTCGATGGTGGCGGCCCTCGGTGGCGCGCTCTTCGGCGGCCAGCTGGGGCAGGCCCTCGGCTCGCTCGCCGCGGAGGTGCTGAGCACCGGCGACATCGGACTGCCGCTCGGACCGGCGGGCACCGCCGCGCTGGTTCCGGCCAACATCACGGCGTACGGCGAGGGGCTGTCGCTGGAGCCGTCCGAGGTGCTGCTCTATGTCGCGCTCCGGGAAGCCGCGCACCAGCGCCTGTTCAGCCACGTGCCGTGGCTGCGCGCGCATGTGCTGGGCGCCGTTGAGGCCTACGCAGCCGGGATCAAGGTCAACCGGGACGCGATCGAAGAAGCGATGGGCAATATCGATCCGGCGAATCCGGAGAGCATGCAGGACCTCGCGCTGGAGGGCATCTTCAGCCCGGACGACACCCCGGAGCAGAAGTCGGCGCTGAACCGGCTGGAAACCACGCTGGCACTGATCGAGGGTTGGGTGGCGCATGTGGTGGAGACCGGCGCCGGCGATCGGCTGCCGAATATCGCGGCTCTCGCCGAGACGTTCCGCCGCCGTCGCGCCGCCGGTGGCCCGGCCGAGCAGACCTTCGGCGCGCTGGTCGGGCTGGAACTACGGCCGCGCCGGCTGCGCGAGGCTACGGCGCTGTGGGCGGCGCTCACCGAACACCGCGGGATCTCCGGCAGGGACAGCATCTGGGACCACCCCGATCTGCTGCCGACCGCCGACGACTTCGCGGATCCGCAGGCCTACGCCCAGTCCCAGCTGGACTTCGGCAACATCGAGGACCTCTTCAACTCGATTCCGCCGGCCGAGGAACCAGGTGCGGCCACGGAATCGGCTGAGGGCTCGGCTGCGGATTCGGGCACGGACGAGCCGGCGAGCGGGTCCGGCGAGCAGCTCGGCACCGACGAGTCGAAGCCGGACGACGGCGAGACGCCGAAGTCCTAGCGGTTCGCGAGCACGCCGCGGCTGAGCAGGGCGCGGGTGGCGTCCCAGCCATCCAGATCCGGGTCGAGCCGATTCAGCGCGTCCGGCGTACGCAGACGATGCCAGCCAGGTGTTCCGATGATCTCGTTGGCCGCGGGAGCCGCCGCGCGGATGCTCTGCACCGTCGCCGTGTCCAAGTCCACAGCCGGCAGCCAGGTCGGCATCGGCAGCCGGGCGGCGAGCCCGAGCAGTCCGGCCGGATCGCCGGCGGCCGGAGCCGCTGCGGCATCCCGGGTGGTCAGCGGGCGCAGCAGCTTGGCGATCAGCATGCCAGGCAGGTCCGGCGCATCGGCGGCGATGATCGCGGCCTGCTCGAAGCCATCGGCCGCGGCGGCCTCCAGAACCGATGCCACGGTCGGCTGAGCCAACGCGTACACCCTCATCCCGGGCCAGGCCACGGCGGCGGCGAAGTCGCGGTCCGAGGTCTCCACCGCGAGCGCCGGCTCCACCTCGGCCAGGGTCGCCAGAAGATCGATCGCGTCGTCCGCGAGCGCTCGGCGCCACGCCCGCGGATCCAGGCCCGGCGGGGTCCAGGTCGGGGCCATCAGCGGTACGACGACAACGCGGCGAGTCACGACATCAATCTTCGTGCATGCCGGTGCCGGAGATCGCGGCGACCCCTTCCAGGTATCCGCGCGCACGTTCGGCCTTGGGATAGCGACTGACCAGCGCCCAGAAATCGGCATCGTGGCTCGGAACGACCAGGTGGACGACCTCGTGCAGCACCACGTAGTCGATCACCCACTGGGGCATGTCCATGATCCGCTCGGAGATCCGGATGGTCCCGTCGGCCGGCGTGCACGAGCCCCAGCGGCCGTTCTGATTGGCCACCCAGCGCACGCTCGACGGGTTGGCGGCGTCTGGGTGCTCCGGGAGGTATCGGCGGGCCAGGCGGGCGGCTCGAAGGGTCAGTTCGCCGTCGGTGCGCTTCGCCCGGGTATCCCGCGCGTTGAGGCGTTCCAGCATCTTGTCCACCCATTCGCGCTCTTCGGCACGAGTGAACTGGTCCGGGATCAGAATGACCACCCGGCTGCCGTCGCGATAGGCCGACACAGTACGGTGTCGGCGCTGGCTGCGCCGCACTTCCACGTCTGCTCTTCGATCTGGCTGCTTGACCAGATTCTTGACCCCCGCTTTGCCCACGTTGGCACGCTAGCCGGGTGCGCCCAGGGGTCCGCAAGACTTGTCCCTACAGGTGGCGCCGGTCTTGAGCTGATTGATTGCCGTTTATCCGAAAGATTCTTTATGATCTTGGCCGGATGATCTTCATGGCCAGGTCGCCGTCCGCCGCCCGCCCTCCCGCCTCCGCGTCACCTCAGCCGCGGTCCACGGCCCTCCCGCAGCGCCGTCCCCGCGTCGCCTCCCCGCGGCTTCCCCGTGGATCTTGCGACGTTGGGACGGCCATGGGCACCACAACGTCGCAAGATCTGCGGGGCGACGGCACCGCCGGCCGCCCCCATTTCGCCGGTCGAGCGGCCCGAAACCTCGAGTTGAGCGTGGAAGATCGCGATTTGAGCGTTCGCTGAGCGCTGATTTCGGCCCGATTTGAGCCTGATTTCACGCCCGATATGTCATTTTCTACGCCGTTCGTGGGCATCATCCCGGCGTGTCCCCGCGGAACGCCATACAGAGCGCGCAGACGCGGGGCACAGTAGATCTCGTCGAGCGCTCGCAATGCGCTCCGCGAGCGTCAAAGATCACTAGGAGGACACCGTGGCCGAGAAGGCCGAGATGTACAACGGCTACTGCGTCAAGTGCAAGGAGAAGCGCGACTTCGAAGGCACTGTGGCGGTCAGCAAGACCGGAATGCGCATGGCAAAAGGGCCGTGCCCCGTGTGCGGCACCACGGTCAACCGCATCCTCGGAAAGGCCTGAGCCGTTCCCGTCTCGCGACGGCCGGCCGCTCCGTCCCGGTGCGACCGGGCCGGTCCGGGCCGATGAGATCTTGGCGGTCGCCCCGCTTCGCGGAGTGGTGGCGGCCGCCAAGATCTTTATCTATCGGGTAGCCGACAGTTCGTCCACACGCCTGTGGATAAGTCCGCTCAGGCCTGTGGACGAGGACGTGCATAACGTCGGTGCCCCTGTGGACAACGAACACGTTCCCGCCGGATAACGGCACTCTGCCGGGTATGCGCGGTCGACTCACCCTCCTGCCCGGTCTCCGCCGGCTCTGGCGCGATGCCCACACCCTGCAGCTTGGCGTCGATGCGGCGACCGGGGTGCTGCTCGAAATCAACCATCCGGCTCTGGCCCGGGTGCTGAACCTGCTGGACGGCACCCGCACCGAGCGCGGCATCGTGCACGACGCGGGCGGGTTCGGCATCCCGCCGGCACCGATCACCGACCTGCTGGCCAGTCTGCGTACGGCCGGATTGCTGCTGGCCACCGATGAACTGCTGCCGATCTCGATGCCGGAGACCTGGCAGCGCCGGTTGCGTGCGGAGTCGGCGGCGCTGGCGCTGGATGGCGCCCAGCACTCGCGGCGCATGCGCCGGCTTGCCAAACCGGCCGAAGCACTCCGCCGCCGGGCCGCGAGTGCGGTGCTGATCAGTGGCCCGGCCCGGATCGCCGCGCCTCTCGGGGCGGTGCTCGCTGCCGCCGGAGTCGGTCACGTCGACACCGCGGTCTCCGGGCGTGCCGACGCTGCCGACACGGCGGTCGGCGGGATCGGCCATGACGACACCGGGCGCCCGCTGCGCACCGCGGTGGCCGACGCCGTCCTGCGCGCCGCCCCGCATGCGGTCACCACGTCGCTGCGCGAGGGCAACGCCACGTTCGTGATCCAGATCGGGCCGTCGGTCCCGGCCGAAACCCTCGCTTACGGGTACGCCCGCCGCCAGCTGCCGCACCTGCTGATCGAGGAACGCGACAACGCGCTGCTGGTCGGTCCGTTGGTGGCGCCGGCCGGCTCACCCTGCCTGAACTGCCTGGACCTGCACCGGCGAGATCGAGACCCGGCCTGGCCGGCACTGACCGCTCAACTGACGACGAGCGCCGACGAGCCGATGCCGATTGCCATCGCGACCGTCACCATCGCGGTCGGGATGGCCGCCGGGCAGGTCCTGGCTTATGTCGACGGCGGTCCGGTGGCGACCATCGGGGCGAGCTTCGAGATCAACTCCGGTGCCCCGCCGCGCCGCCGAAGCTGGGCTCCGCACCCGCGGTGTGACTGCCGCGGCCACCGGTCGCGCGGTCGGCGCCGGAGTGGCGGATCGGACAGTCCGGACTCTGGGTCATACGAGCCTCAGCGTGGTGCTGTTCAATGAGCTGGTGACCGACATACCGCGGCGGGCCGTGAGCCGTACTGCAAAATTGGCCTCGCTGCCCTTGGGGTATGCCGGACGCGCCGCGCTCGGACTCGGCAAGCGGGTCTCCGGCGTCGCCGCCGATGTGGTCTCGGCGCAGATCCAGGAGCGTACGGCTGAACAGCTCTTCAGCGTCCTGGGCCAGCTCAAGGGCGGCGCGATGAAATTCGGCCAGGCTCTGTCGGTGTTCGAGGCAGCGCTGCCGGAGGAGCTTGCCGGCCCGTACCGTCAAGCCCTCACCAAGCTCCAGGAAGCGGCTCCGCCGCTGCCGGCCGCGACCGTGGCCAAAGTCCTCGCCGCCGAACTCGGTCCGGACTGGCCCAGCAAATTCCTCGACTTCGAGGAGACGCCGGCCGCCGCGGCGAGCATCGGGCAGGTGCACCGCGCGGTCTGGAAGACCCGCGCCAAGACTGGGCGCCGAGTGGCCGTGAAGATCCAGTACCCGGGCGCCGGTCCGGCTCTGCTCGCCGACCTGGCCCAGCTCAGCCGTCTCGCGTCGTTGTTCCGTGCGGTGCAGCCAGGGCTCGATGTGAAGCCATTGCTGGCCGAGCTGCGTGCTCGGATCACCGAAGAGCTGGACTATCGGCTGGAGGCGCAGGCGCAGCGTGCCTTCGCCGCCGCCTACAAGAATGACGACGAAATCTGCATCCCGGACGTGGTCGCCGGGTCCGACAAGGTGATCATCACCGAGTGGATCGACGGCAAGCCGATGGCGAAGGTGATCTCCGGCGGTACGCCGGACGAGCGCAACCGATCCGGATATTTGATGTCCACATTGCACTTCTCCGGCCCGCAACGCGCCGGGTTGCTGCATGCCGACCCCCATCCGGGCAATTTCCG
This sequence comes from uncultured Actinomycetota bacterium, assembly GCA_963836775.1. Taxonomy (GTDB): domain Bacteria; phylum Actinomycetota; class Actinomycetes; order Mycobacteriales; family Micromonosporaceae; genus DASQPR01. The sequence continues at coordinate 1,075,745 of CAWIKR010000002.1, forward strand.
CCTGCTCGACGACGGCCGGCTCGGAGTGCTGGATTTCGGTGCGGTGGCACGGCTTCCCGGTGGTCATCCGGAGCCGATCGGTCGCCTGACTCGCCTGGCGCTCGCCGATGAGGCCGATGCGGTGCTGCAAGGGCTGCGCGACGAAGGATTCGTCAAACCGTCGGTCGAGGTCGATGCCGAAGCCGTCCTCGGCTATCTTCGGCCGCTGCTGGAGCCGATCGCGCAGCCCGAGTTCCAGTTCACCCGGGCCTGGCTCCGGGCCGAGGCGGCCCGCATCGCCAACCCCCGAAGCCCGGCGTTCCAGCTCGGCAAGCAGCTCAATCTGCCACCGTCCTACTTGCTGATTCATCGGGTGACGCTGGGCTCGATCGGAGTGCTGTGCCAGCTCGATGCCCGCGCTAAATACCGATCCGTTGTGGAGCGTTGGCTGCCCGGCTTCGCTGAGTGAGCCGGCCCGGCAATCCACGGGTCGACCGTCATTGGGGAAGTTCGAGGACCGGATCCGGTAACGGAACTTCCCCAATTACCTGCGGCCGACGCGCAAACCCGAGCTGATCAAGGTTATTAGAGCAAGCGCCATCGAGCGGTGGTCACATCTGCGCACGTGGTGTCCGGACCGCACGAGGAACATCGACGACGGCCCGCCGCAACGCAACGACCCCGCACCGGCGCTGTGCCGGTGCGGGGTCCTCGTCATGGTGAGCTAGTTCGAATACCGCTTAGTTGTTACCAGTTGCCCAGCATCCGGCGATTCATCTCACGGGAGCGCATCGCGATCTGACGGGCGGAACGGGAAGCCTCAGAAGAGTGGTCCTGAGGCCTAAGCATTCGGGCTCGACTCATGGTGGCGTGGATGAGTAATGCGTTGATCTTGTTCACTGTAATTCCATTCTGGTCAAGATGATCTCGTCTGTTGCTTATCGGTGTGCGCGTCGGCTTCCGCGCGCTGATCGGCTCGTTCATGTCAGGCCGCCGAGCCCGCGAGCACGGCGCCCACTAGGGCAGACGCTTCGGCCTGGACATCGAGGGCGACGTCGGACTTGCGCGGCCGACCCCGCGGCCGCTTCCGAGCGATCACGACACCCCGCTCGAAGATCTCGCCACCCCAGACACCCCACGGCTCGGCCCGCTCGAGAGCGCCGGCCAGGCACTCCACCCGGACCGGGCAATCGCCGCAGAGCGACTTCGCCAGCTCCAGCTCGGCGGGCGCGTCCGCGAACCAAAGGTCCGGGTCGAACCGCCGGCAAGGCACCTCAGCGTCCGCCTCGACCCGTTGGTCGAGCGGCGCTACCGCTAGAGACATTCCGTGCTCACCTCTTCCTGCTGTTCCTGCTGCTACCTGACTCTTCGTTGCTGGTCCTGCTGGTTTGTCGGCAGACATTCCGGCTCTCTCGTTTGAAGATCGACTCGAGGCAAAAAGCAAGGCCGCGGATCCCTTGACGGGTTCCGCGGCCTCGAGAGTGAGCCGGTGGTCTTCTAGACCGGCCTACCTCGAGGTGGAACACCGCTGGCCTGCGCGCCCGCCGGGGCGAGCGGCTTGGCCATCTGGGAGCCCTGAGCCGTCAACACACTGGTGCCATTGACGCCCTGCGGACGTCCGTAGGCGCCCAGCGTGCGCTGGACAAAAATGGTCGGTTCGGTGGTGCGCGGCCGCGCGAACGGCGCTCCGCCAGCAAGATCGATTCCGGTCGAGACGTGGCCACCCAGGACAGGCAGCAGGCCCACCTTCGTCGGGTGGGCAGTCTTCGCCCCGGTCGCTCCTGCGCACAGCAAGGCGAGCATCGAGGTCTCCTTCTCAGTAATTCCCATCGTGGTCGCCTCCCTTCGGGCGCTTAGCGAACCGGAACCGTGACAACGATCCGGACGACTGGCTTTCATTGATCCACATTCGGGCAAGGCGAGCCCCTCCCGGTGTGCCTATGCAGGCTATGCCTGCCCCCGCAGACCGAGCAACCGAATTAACGGCCGAACCGCAGAAATCTTTGGTTACTTTTCGGCCAACCCGTTCGCCCCGCAATGATCTGCGGAAACTACGGGTCCGAGCGGGACGAGACCATGTTAGAGGATGGCCCGCCGCGCGCGCTGTCCCAAACCCGTTGGAACACATGCCAATTGGGATTCCGCGTGGTTCCGGCGATGTGGCCGGCGAACCGCCCGCCACCCGGCGGTCAACCGGTCGGACCGCCCTGGCTCATCTGCTCGACGATCTTCCGCAACGACGTCTCCAGATGCCGGCGCTCGTTGTCGGTCAGCGTCGCGGTCGCGAATTCCGCAATCCGCCGTCGCGCCCGTTGGATCGGCTCCTCTGCGGCGCGCCCCCGCTCGGTCAGGAACAACCGCACCAGCCGCCGGTCACTGGGATCCGGCCGACGCTCCAGCAGACCGGCCTTCTCCATCCGGGTCGCGGTGTTCACCACCGTAGGCGTCGCCATTCCGAGCCGAGTCGCCAGCTCACCCGGCGCCAGGCCGTCGTCCCGCCACAAGACCTCCAGCAGCAGGTTCTGACCGATCCGTACGCCGTGCGGCGCCATCGCCTCATCGACAGCGGCCCGCATCAGCTTCTGAGCCCTGGTGAACAGCCGCAGCAACTCCTCCACGGCCGCAGCCTATCGGTCGTTTGCGTGCTAACGACTTCCCTCGTAATCTCGCTAGCACGCTAACGACATGAGGAGAACCATGCACTTGATCACCGGCGGCAGCGGTTTCATCGGCTCCCACACCACCCGCGCACTGCTCGATCAGGGCCAGGATTGCCTCGTCGGGACACGGACCGGACGCCCCGGGCCGGCCGGCGCGGCCGCGGCCACCATCGACTGCACCGATCTGGCCAGCCTGCGCGAAGTGGGCCGGCGCTACGACATCCACGGCGTGGTTCACCTGGCAGCCGGGGCGCTCGACCCGGCACACCCGATCGACGTCGCGGAGAGCGACCTGCGCGGCCTGCTCAACGTGTTGCGGGTGGCGACCGAGTGGAACGTCAAACGAGTCACCGTGGCGAGCACCATCGGGGTCTACGCCGGACCGCCGCGGGACACCTACCGCGAGGACGCTCTGCTGTCGGCCGAGCCCGGGCACCTGATCGCGACCCTCCGCAAGACCTCTGAGGCACTCGCGCTCGCGTTGTCCGATGTCACGATCTCGGTGCGGATCGGTGCCATCTGGGGGCCGGGCGGCCGGCCGTCGTCCCGGTTCTTCGCCGCACCGCAACTGGTGCGGGCCGCGACCGGTCACGGCTGGCCGGACCGGGAACCGGTGCCGTACGCCGGCGACGGTATCGACATGCTCTACGCACCGGACTGCGGGCGCGCCATCGCCGCCGTCCATCTGGCAAATGAGGTTCGGCATCGGATCTACAACATCGGCAGCGGCCTCGTCACCACCAATCAGCAGGTGGTCGACGCCCTGGGCGGGGACCTGCCGGTGCGACCGGGCCGCAGCCGGCCGGAACCCGACGTGCCGATGGACGTCAGCCGGCTGCGCACCGACACCGGGTTCACCGCGGCATTCACGCTGGACCGGGCACTCGCAGACTTCCGCCACTGGCTCGACGGGGCGGACGCAAGCGCGGACGCCAACGCCGCCGGCCACGCAAGCACGGACGCACGCGCGAACACCACTGTCTAGCCGGCTGCCTCGGGTTCGTCTGGCAGCACCGTGTCGACGCTCGCACCCTTGACCAGCGCCAGCACCGCTTCGCCGTAGAGCGCCAGCTTGCGTGGACCGATGCCGGCGATATCCACCAGTGCGGCGTCATTGGACGGGAGCCGCTCGGCCAGCGCGATCAGCGTCGCATCGGTGAACACGACGTAGGCCGGAACACCGGCCGCGCTCGCAGCCCGCGACCGCCAGTCTCGGAGCCGCTCGAGGAGTTCCTCATCGCGATCCGACGGGCAGTCGGCGCACCGGCCGAGCTTCCGGGCCGCGCCACCGAGCAGGGCCGTGCCGCAGATCCGGCAGCTGGAGGCGACCAGCCGCCGGTTGCCATCGCGGGACTGCTTGCGCTGCGCCGCTGCCTGCGTCCGCGCATCCTGCCCGGCCCGGCCCAGCGCCGGAAGGAGCCGGCTGGCCTGGCGGTTGCGGCCGCCCGGCGAACGGGCTCCCGCGTAGGACAGCCACAGCCACTGCCGGGCGCGGGTAATGCCGACATAGAGCAGCCGGCGCTCTTCTTCGAGCTGTTCGGGAGTCTTCGCATAGGTGGTCGGGAGAGTGCCCTCAACCAGGCCGACCACGAACACCGCGTCCCACTCCAGGCCCTTGGCCGAGTGCAGCGACGACAGCGTGACGCCCTCGACCGTCGGTGCGTGCTGCGCTGCCGCCCGCCGGCGCAACTCCTCGACGAAGGTGCCGAGCGTCGGCGCGTCCTCGGCCTTCGCGAACTCCTCCGCGACCCCGACCAGCGCGGCCAGCGCTTCCCAGCGCTCCCGGGTGGCGCCACCGGCCGGTGGATCACTGGACCGCCAGCCGATCGCTTCGAGCGCGTCGCTCACCGCCTCGGCCAGCGGCGTCCCGGCGGGCGTCGACTTCTCGGCCGTACGCAGAGCGATCATCGCCTCGCGAATCTCCGGCCGCTCGAAGAACCGCTCGGCCCCGTGAACCACGTATGGCACTCCGGCGCCGGCAAGCGCCTGCTCAAAGGCCTCGGACTGTGCGTTGGTGCGGAACAGCACCGCGATCTCGCGCGCCGGCACCCCGGCCGAGACCAGCTCGGCACAGCGTGCGGCGACCGCCGCGGCCTCGGCCGGCTCGTCCGAGAAGAACCGCACATCCGGCTCCGGGCCGGGCGGACGCTGGCCGACCAACTCCAGCCGCAACTTGGCCTCGACGCCGCGGGCCTGGCGGATCACCGCGTTGGCGACGCCGACGATCTGGGGCGTCGAGCGATAGTCGCGAATCAGGCGCACCACCACGCCGTCCCGATTGCGCCGCGCGAACTCCAGCAGATATGAGCTGGACGCACCAGTGAACGAATAGATCGTCTGGGACGCGTCGCCGACCACCGTGACGTCGTTGCGCTCACCCAGCCAGGCGTCGAGCAGGCGCTGCTGAAGCGGGTTCACGTCCTGATATTCGTCGACCACGAAGTGGCGGTATTGCGCGTGCACCTGATCGGCGACGTCGGGATGCTCCTCGATCGCCCAGACGGCGGCCCGCAGCAGATCCTCGAAATCGATCACCCCGGAGGATCGCTTGATCTCCTCGTAGGCCGCGAAAACCGCGCCCACCTTGGCGGGCTCGAACGGCGGCTCGCGCATTGCCTTGCCCGCAACGACCGCGTATTCGCCGGGCTCGACCAGGCTCGATTTGGCCCACTCGATCTCGCTGGCGAGGTCGCGCGCCGTGGTGCGGTCGGCCCGGACGCCGACCCGGCCGGCCGCCAGCGTCACCAGCCGGGCCTTGCTGTCGACCAGCTCCGGCATGGCCCGGCCGCGCAGAATCCGGGGCGCGAAGTAGCGCACCTGGCGCAGCGCCGCCGCGTGAAACGTCCGCGCCGAGACGCCGCCGACGCCCAGGGCCGACAGCCGGGCGCGCATCTCGGCCGCGGCCCGAGCGGTGAACGTGACCGCGAGCACGTGCCGGGCCTCGATCTCGTCGGTCAGCGCACGATAGGCGATCCGGTGTGTGATGGCGCGGGTCTTGCCGGTGCCGGCACCGGCGAGAATGCACAGCGGCCCGCTGGGCGCGGTGACCGCGACCCGTTGCTCGTCATCCAGCCCGCGCAGCACGCGAGCCGCTGAGTTATCCGCCACAGCTTGGCATCATCGCAGGCACCCCCGACGTTGAGCGCAATACCCTGTTCCGGCCCGTCCCCCACCGGAGGTACCTCCCCGATGTTGACCATGTACTCCACGTCCTGGTGCGGCTACTGCCACCGACTGAAGTCGCAGCTCGATCGAGAAGGCATCGGCTACACCGAGATCAACATCGAACACGACCCGGCCGCGGCCGAGTTTGTGATGAACGTCAACGGCGGAAACCAGACCGTGCCGACAGTCCGCTTCGCCGATGGATCAGCGCTGACCAATCCGTCGCTGTCCGAAGTGAAGGCCGCCCTCGCGGTGCTGGCAGCCGGCGAGGCCGAGGCGAGCGCCGCCTGACCGGTCGCGCGGCCGGGCGAAACGCCGGCGCACCATGACACTCAGCGTTGTGGGTCACCAGCCGGTGGCCCACAATCCTTATGCGCGAACGGTTTTGGCACGCCCGCACGAGTGAATCCAGATTGTTTTCCGGGTAACCCGCATCCAAGATGCAAGTTGCACGTTGTGACGTATAACACGTCCCGCAGATGCGGAGCCCGCGATGCCGTATTTGATAGTTCGGACCGACGTACGCACCAACGACCAAGCCGGGCGCTACGCACGCGACGAGCGGAACTCCCCGGAGATCCGGCGGTCCAGTGCCACCGCCGAGACCTGGGACGCTGCGATGCGCATGGCACGCGCCTTCTCGGCGTGCGGACCGGTGCGCAGCGGGCGCCAACGCGTCAAGGTGATCCGGCTCGGCGACGTCTGAGTCCCACAGAAGCCCGCCAAACGAGCCACCCGGCTCCCCAGCAGAATCGAATGGGCGCTACGCCATCCGGCGAGCGCCCATTCGCGTACCCGAAGATCATGACGAACCCCGGCGGACCGGCACCGCGTCAGCCGAGCGCCCACTCCCGCACCAGGCGGAACGCGATCGACGCCGGCGTCGGCAGGCCCGGCTCCTCGGTGCGCTGATCGGGGTCGACGGCCAGCGCCGCACGGATCTCGGCCCGGCTGAACCAGCGGGCGTCGGCGATCTCGGTCGGGTCGAGCTTGAGCGGGTCGCCGGGGTCGCCGATCGCGGTGAATCCGAGCATCAGTGAGCTCGGAAACGGCCACGGCTGGCTCGCCACATAGCGCACGTCCCGGACCCGGATGCCGACCTCCTCGAACACCTCCCGGGCCACCGCCGCCTCCAGGGTCTCCCCCGGCTCGACGAATCCGGCCAGGCACGAAAACCCGCGCGGGCGAGGCGGCTGCGGCACCCAGGCGGCGTTGTTGCCGAGCAGGCAGCGTCCGTCGTCGCCACCGACACCGTCGTGGACCAGCATGATCACGGCCGGATCGGTCCGCGGCCAGTACTGCCCGCCGTCCGGATCGGCCCGGATCCACCCGGCCTCACCGATGGTCGTGGGTACGCCGCTGGACGGCGAGAACGGATGCCGACGGTGCCAGTACGCGATCGCGATGGCGGTCAGCATGATGTCGGCGGCGACCGGATCCAGGGTGTGGCCGACCTCGCGCAGCGTGACGGCGCGTGCCCCGCCGACCTCCGGAAGGTCGGCCGCCACCGCGAAATATGGCACCTCATCGTCGTCTACGCCGAGGAACAGCCGCTCTGCCTCGGGCGTTCCGGCCACCTGCAGGTCGGTGGCGTCGAAGAACACCAGGTCGGTGTCGCGTACGAGAGCGCGTCCGACCGCGGTGTGGCTGACGTCGACGACGATCACCTTGGCCTTGGTCCACGCCTCGGAGATCCAGGCCGGATCGGCCCGGCGATGGGTGGAGCGGTCCAGCGTCACTTGCCGCTGTCCTCGGTCAGTGCGGCCAGGGCGGTGTCGGGTTCGGTGGCCGCCAGGGTGGCCACCGATGCGCCGATCCGCTCGGCGTCGCCCAGCACGACCGTCACCGCCTTGGCCGGCGCCAGGTAGCGCGCCGCCACCTCGGCCACCTGATCCCTGGTGACCTTGGCGAGCTTGGCCGAGTAGTCGACGAGGTAGTTCAGGCGCAGTCCGTAGGCGGCGTACATGCTCGCGAGCGTGGCCAGGCCGGATTGAGTGGCGACGCCGAGCAGGAGCGTGCCGATCGCGTACTGCCGCGCCTGCTCCAGCTCGTCCTCCTTGGGTGGGAGGCTGGCCATCCGGCCCAGCTCGTAGAACGTCTCGTTGAGCGCGGGCGCGGTCACCTCGGTCGCCACATCGGCGGAGAGGGTCAGGATCGAACCAGCGATCGAGTGCTCGATGCCGGAGTGCGGGCTGTAGGTATAGCCCTTGTCCTCCCGGATGTTCTCGGTCCACCGGGACGAGAAGTATCCGCCGAAGACCAGGTTCGCCAGCTGCAGTGCCGGGAAATCCTCATGGGTACGTCCGACCGCCGGCAACGCCAGCCGCAGCGACGACTGAACCGATGTCGGCCGATCCGCGATCACGATCGGGCCGGGTGTGGTGTCCGGAATCGGCGGCAGGGTCACCAGTTTGCTCTCGCCGCCCCACGAGTCCAGGGCCTTCGCCACCGTGTCGATGGCCTTCTCCGGAGCCAGGTCACCGACGACCACCAAGGTCGCCCCGTTCGGGTGCAACCGCTCCGCGTGCAGCGTCTGCAGCACACCGCGCCGGACCGCCTTGACCTGCGCGATCGTGGGCGTCTGGAGGGCGTACGGGTGACTGCCGTAGACCCGGTTGAGCAGCGCGATCCGGGACAGGTGCCCGGGCTGGGTCAGGGCCACCTGGATCCGGTCGGCCAGCCGATCCCGCTCGGTGGTGACCTCGTCGGCCGGATAGGTCGCCGAGGTCAGCACTTCGGCGAGGATCTCCAGCAGTCGCGGGAGGCCGGAGACCAGCGAGTTGCCGGAGATGCTGAGCCGATCCGGATCGGTATTCGCGGACAGTCCGCCGCCGACCTCCTGCAAGGCCGCGGCGATCTCGACCGCGGACTTGGACTCGGTGCCGGCCAGCAGCGTCTCGCTGAGCACGTCGCCACGGGCCAGGTTGGCCTTGGCGAACGGGATCCGGAGCCGGATCTCGACCAGCGGCACCGACGGCCGGCGGATGGCAATGACGGTCAGACCGTTGTCCAGCGTCCGCTCCGCGGTCTTCGGGACCGTGAGCTTCCGGTTCGTTTCGAGATCGGGCAGCGTACGCGTCATTTCTTCGCACCAACCTTGACCTCGACGGACGCCCGGCGGTCCGGGCGGATGGCGGCCGCCGCGGCAAGCACCTGCTCGGCGGTGACCGCCCCGATCAGCTGTGGCAGGTCGTTCATCACCGACGCGTCACCGCGCTGCTGTTCCAGCACCGCGAGCCGGAGCGCGCGACCCAGCACCGGATCGCTCTCGCGCAGGATGTGCGTGGCCATCCGCGCCTGGGTCCGGGCCAGCTCACCCTTGTCCAAGCCGTCGTTGGCGAGGCGCTCGCACTCCTCGTCGATGGTCCGGAGCACCTTGTCGACGTCGCCAGCGGGCGGCAGATGAGTCTGCAAGAGCATCGCGGTCGGGTTGCGGACCTCGAACGGCTCGCCCATGAACCCGATATAGCCGCCGACGCTGGTCGCGATCCGATCCTGCTGGATCAATCGGCGGACCAGCCGGGACGCGTCGCCGTCGGTAAGCACCTCGGCGAGCACCACGTAGGGCAGGTAGTCGGTCGAAGTCGCTGATCGGGTCGGGCACCCGCCAGGCGCTCGCGACGGCCGGCAGCGGTGCCCGCTCATCCACGTAGGACTCCCGGCGCTCGCCGGACAGATCCGGCTCCTGGAAGCTCGGCCGCTTCGGCGCCTTGCGCTTGGCGACGTCACCGAAGTGCCGCTCGATCAGCGTCCGCGCGGAGTCCACATCAAGGTCACCGGAGACGCTCAGGACCGCATTCGCGGCGGCATAGTATTTCTTGAAGAAATCGGCGGCGTCGGCCACCGTCGCGCGACTCAAGGTCGACAAACGAGCCGTAACCGTCGTGGGCGTTGGCAAACGTGTCGAACATGACCGGCGGCAGTTTCAGCCACGGAAAGCCTCCGTAGGGCCGGTTCAGCACATTGACCCGGATCTCCTCCTTGACCACGTCGACCTGATTGCGCAGGTTTTCTTCGGTCAACCGCGGGCCGCGCATCCGGTCCGCCTCGAGGAACAGCGCCCGCTCAAGAGCGTTTGACGGCAGGGTCTCGTAGTAGTCGGTGTAATCCAGGTGGGTGGACCCGTTGAAGGTGCCGCCGGCGCCCTGGACGTGCCGGAAGTGAGCGAGCTTCTCCAGGTTTTCCGACCCCTGGAACATCAGGTGCTCGAAGAGGTGAGCGAACCCGGTGCGCCCTTCCGGCTCGGATCGGATCCCTACGTCATAGACGACCGCCACGCCGATCACCGGAGCTGACTTGTCCGGATTCAGGACCACTCGGAGCCCGTTGTCGAGAGTGAAGCGCTCTATCGGGTATTTCGTGGCTGGGATACGCACGACCTCGACCCTAGCGCGTGATCGGCCGGACCGAGGCGAGGACGTCATCGACCACGTAGTCGTATTGCTTGTGGGTGCCCGGGACGGAGATGTAGAGAACCGCCGCCTCGGGTCGGCCGACATCGATCAAGGCAATCGCGACCAGCTCGTCGGTGGCCTTCAGGGTCGGCGCATGGAAGTGCAGGCGGAACTCGCTGACCCAGGCCGGGCGCCCGCCCAGGACCGCGGGCGCATCCTTGATCATCTCCATCGTGTTCGGCTGCGGGTAATACGCCGACCGGACGTCGGCGGCGACTTGATGACCGGTGCACTTCAGGTCCAGCGTGAGCGAGTCATTGTTGGTCGCCGGGACCGATCCGGACAGGATCGAGGCGAGATAGTCGCCACCGTCGTAGACCTCGGTGACAAAGTATTGGCCGGTCCGGTAGGACACGTTCAGCTCGCCGGCGTCGGTCCAGTTGTCGGTCCAGGTGCGCCACGGCGCGCCGTAGGCCTTGTAAGAGATCCCGGAACGGGAGTCGACGGTCCGGTCGCCCTTGGGAGTGGCCGGCACGGTCCCCGGCTGGGCCACCACGCTCGGCGGCGGGCAGGCCTTGGCCAGTGGCGGCCGCGTGTCCGGCGGCGCCGACGCCTCCTGCGGGAACGGGCTGCGGCCGGTCAGGACCAATGACAGCAAGACCACCAAGCCGATCGCCAACACCGCGGCGGCTCCGGCGGCAAACCACTTCACGGTACGCCGGGCTCGTGTCGCCTCGTCGATCGGCGCTGCCTCGGGCGCCGGTGCTGGAGTCTCCGGCGGGGTCAGCACGCCGGTGCCGGTGACCGCGCCGGCCCGCCAGCTGCGGTCCGGATCCGGCGTCAGCGGCTGACTGCCCCGGATCGGCTCGGATGGCGTCGGGGGCGTCGCGGGCAGCTGGACATCCGCGCGCGGCTCACCCGGGCCCGACTGGGCCCACGGCGACTCGCGTGGATCGGTCATCAGCTCCTAGCCCCGTTTCGACTCGCCACACCCCTATCAGCATGGCGCGATGATGCCAATGATCGGTAACCGGGCCACTCACTCACCCTCAGGCAAGCCGGTGACCAGCGCGATCAGGCCCGGCTTGTCGATCAGGTCGGCCGGCCGCACGGTGGCGTTTCCGCGCACGTAGTAGAACGCGGCGGTCACCTGCTCGACCGGCACACCGGCCAGCTCCGCCCAGGCCAGGCGATAGGCACCGAGCTGGACCGCGGCGTCGCGCGCGGCCTGCCCGACCGGGCGCCGGCCGGTCTTCCAGTCGACCACGTCATAGCCGCCCCGGGGCGTCCGCGAACACGGCGTCCATCCGGCCCCGGACTACGACACCGGCCACCGACGTCGCGAACGGGACCTCAATCTCGATCGGCGTCCGGTTGGCCCACTCGCTGGCCAGGAACATCGCCTGCAGCTCCGCCAACGCCTCGTCAGGTGCGGCGTCGTCATCGCCGGCGCCGGGCAGCTCGTCCAGATCGAACAGCCGATCGGTGCCGAATCGCTGCTCCAGCCAGCGGTGGAACGCGGTGCCCCGGCGTGCGTACACGTCCGGGCGGTGGGGCATCGGGCGGCGCAACTGCCGGGCCAGCCCTTCCGGGTCGTGCCGCATGGCGACCAGGTGCGAGACCGACAGCTGCGCCGGGATCGCGACGTCGAGGACCTCGCCCGGGCGGGACCGGGCCTGCTCGGCCAGCAGCAGGTCGACCTCGTGCGCCCAGCGCCGGGTCTCCTCGTCGTCGAGTTCGTCGGCGGGTGACGAGGAGCCGACCAAACCAGCCCGGTCGGCGGGTGACGAGGAGCCGACCAAACCAGCCGGGTCGGCGGGTGACGAGGAGCCGACCAAACCAGCCGGGTCGGCGGGTGACGAGGAGCCGACCAAACCAGCCCGGTCGCCGCCATCGCGGGCGTCGCGTACCAGCGCCGCTGCGTATTCCATCTGCGGCGCGGCGGTCACCGAGCGGATCGTCCGGCCAGGCCGCCGAGACCACGGTGTCCAGGGTCGGGTTGGTCGCATCCGGTGCCGGCGGCGGCGTCCAGACGTCTACGCTGCCGAAGCCCTCGGCGCACACCGATCGAACGTCGTCCAGGAACGTCGACGCCCCGCGCGGCCGGATCCCCTCGCCCCACCAGTAGCCGGAGCAGAGCAGCAGGTGGCGGGGGCGGGTGACGGCGACGTAGGCCAGCCGGCGCTCCTCGCGCTCGTGGTGTGCCGACCAGTCGTAGCCGAACCGGTGACGAGACGAGTCGCGCAGCTCCTTCTGGTCGCGCGGCGCCTCGATGTCCAGCTGCGGCAGGCCCGGCGCGGTCGCCGCGGAGCGGGAACGGCAGCACGCCGAGACCGCCCAGGTAGTGATCGGCGGCGGTGCCCTTGCCCGGGAACGCGTCCTTGATCAGGCCGGCCACCGAGACGATGTCCCACTCCAGGCCCTTGGCGGCGTGCACGGTGAGGATCTGCACCGCGCCCTCGGAGACATCGGTCTCGCCGGCCGCCAGGCCGCGCTCTTCGGAATCGGCGGCGTCCAGGAATGCCAGGAACGAGGAGAGCGTGGCACCCGGCGCTTCGGTGGCGAACCGGGCCGCCACGTCGGCGAACGCGTCCAGGTGGGCGCGGGCCAGGCCGGTGTCGACGGCGCGCAGCGACACCTCGACCGACAGGCCCATCTCGCGCTCGATGTCTTCGATCAGGTCCGGCAGCGGCTGGTCGAGGCGCTGCCGCAGGCCGCGAAGCTCGGCGGCGAATTCACTGAACCGGCGGAAGCCCTCGCCGGAGAACCGTTCCGCCGGGCCGAGATCGTCGAGCGCGTCGATCAGGGCCGCGTCGTCCAGGCTGCCGCTGATCGGCTCGGGTGAGGACGGTGCTGGACTCGAGACGTGGTCCAGTGCCTGTTCGCGGCGCATCTGCAGGAGCGAGCGGGCGCGCCGGTGCAGCGCCACCAGGTCGCGCGGGCCGATCCGCCAGCGAGCTCCGGTGAGCAGCCGCAACAGCGCCGAACCGGCCAGCGGGTCGGCGAGCACCTGCAGGGTGCTGACCACGTCGCGGACTTCCGGGGTGTCCAGCAGGCCGCCCAGACCGACCACCTCGACCGGGAGTCCCCGAGCGCGCAGCGCCCGTTCGAGTGGGGCGATCTGGCTCCGAGCGCGGACCAGCACGGCGCTGGTCGGGCGGTGCTCGACCGGGATCCGGTCGGGATCGGCGGCTGGATCGCCGGCCGCCGACCGCCAGGCCTCGAGCATCCGATCGGCGATCCAGGCAGCCTCGTCTTCGAATGTCTCGGCGAGCGCGCACCGGACCGTTGATGACGTCGCGACCTCGATGTCGGGAGCGGCCACCAGCTCAGTGACCCGATGGCCATAGGCCCGCAGCGGCTCGGAGATCCGGTTTGCCACGCGCAGCGTCTCGGGCCGGTTGCGCCAGCTGGTCGAGAGCGAGAGCACCGTGGCCGGGTCGCCGTCCCGGCGGCGGAACTCCTCCGGGAACCGGTCCAGCGTGCCGGCGCTGGCTCCGCGCCAGCCGTAGATGGACTGGCACGGGTCACCGACCGCGGTCACCGGGTGTCCGGCGCCATAGAGCGCCCGCAGCAGCGACACCTGCGCGTGGCTGGTGTCCTGGTACTCGTCGAGCAGCACCACCCGGAACCGGTCCCGCTCGATCGCGCCGACCTCGTAATGCGTTCCGGCGACGTGCGCGGCCCGGGCCAGCTGATCGCCGAAGTCCATCGCCTCCAGATCGCGCTTGCGCCGCGAATACGCCCGGACCAGCGGCAGCAGAGCGAGGCGGGCCTGCTGCACGGCGCGGGCGTCGCGAACCGGTGCCATCACCGTGCCGGGCAGCGCGCCGGTGCCGGCAAAGAACCGGCCGGTCCAGGCGGCCAGGTCATCCGGAGTGCGTAAATGCTCGGCAAGGTCGCCGGCGAGTTGCATGACGGCGTCGACGACGGTGGTCGGCGCCTTGTCGACCGCCGACATGTCGCCGTCGTAGGAGCGGACCACGGCGTCGGCGATCTGCCAGCATGCCGCCTCGGAGAGGATCCGGGCGGTCGGCTCATAGCCGGCTCGCACGCCGTGCTCGGCGACGATCCGAGCCGCATATGAGTGGTAGGTCGCGATGGTCGGCTCGCCGGCCGCCACTTCGATCTTGCGCTGCAGCTGGGCGAGCCGGAGCCGGACCCGGCTGGCCAGCTCGCCGGCCGCCTTCCGGGTGAAGGTCAGGCCGAGGATCTGCTCGGGCCGCACGTAGTCGTTGGCGACCAGCCAGACGACCCGGGCCGCCATCGTCTCGGTCTTGCCCGACCCGGCACCCGCGACCACCAGCAACGGCGCCACCTCGGCGGCGATGATCGCCTCCTGCTCGGCGGTCGGCCGGTGCAGGCGCAGCAGGTCGGCGATCTCGGCCGGCGTGAACCGCGGACCGGCCTTGGCCCGGGTGCTGGTCGGCATCATGACGGGTCCCGCGGTTTCGGAGTCGGCAACGGAGTCGGGCCGGTGCCGGTCTCCGGCGTGGTGACCTGACGGCCCTGGCCGGAGACCGGGCAGGACCGGCGCACCGGGCAGTTGCGGCACTTGGAGTTGGCCACCGCGTGGAAGGTCGACGCGGCCATCGTCTTCGCGGTGGCCCGCACCATCTGCTGGGCCCAAGCCGGATCCGCGGCCTCAGACAGCGGCGGCTGCGCCTGCTCCTTGACGTTTTTGTTGGTGCCCAGCTGGACCAGGGCGGCGCCGCCGGAGGAATCCCCTTCCGGGAACGCGCCCGCCTCGACCGCGGCTTGATAGGCCCCGAGCTGCGGATGCTCGCCGATGTCCTCGGCTCGAACCGAGGTGGTCTTGCCGGTCTTCAGGTCGATCACCACGAGGCGGCCGGCATCGTCGATCTCCAGCCGGTCCACCCGGCCCCGGATCTGGACGTCGTCGGAGAGCTGCACCAGGAAGTCGCGTTCCACATCGACCAGCCGGCGCGGATTCTCCGACAGCCAGCTCACCAGATTGGCGATCATCCGCTCGGCGCGACTGCGCTCCCGATCCGCCAGCCACTGGGCGGCCAGCTCGATCTCGCCGAACCGGTGATTCAGGAACGAGATCAGCTCGGCTTCCCCGATGCTCGGATCGTCGGCCTGCATGGCGATCTCGTGCACCAGATTGCCGATGCCCTGCTCGAACGAGGCGCTGTCGCTGCCGCCGTGGCGCTCCAGCAACCACCGCAGGCTGCATCGCTGCACCAGCTCGACAGTCGACGGAGTCACCACCACCTGCTCCCCGGTGAACAGCGGCTCGGCATCGGAGAGCTGCGGCAGGCCCCACCACTGGTCTGGAGCCGCGCCGGGAACCCCCGCGGCGGCGAGACGACGCAGCTGCGTGGCGGCGGCCCGCCGGCGCGGCTCCGGCGAGGCCGGATCGATCAGCGCGCTGCGCAGCTCCGCGACCAGCGCCTCCAGTGTCAGGGCGCGGGGCAGCCGGGTGGGTTCGGGTTCGACGTCGTCGTCGATGGTGTGCGGCGCCAGCTCGCGGATGAACCGGGACGGCTGTTCCTCGCCGTCGCCGGAGTGCTGCGCGGTGACCACGACCCGGCGCCGGGCCCGGGTCACCGCGGTGTAGAACAGCCGCCGCTCCTCGTCCAGCAGCGCCGCGGTCTCGGTGGCGGCGGTCACCGCCGGCGCCACTCCGACACCCATCGGCTCGGTTGGTCTCGCGGGGGCGGCCGGCCGGCCGGCCAGAACATCAACCAGACGCTCGGTGCCCATCACGGTGCCGCGCAGCCGCAGGTCCGGCCAGATGCCCTCCTGGACGCCCGCGACCACCACGACATCCCACTCCAGGCCCTTGGCCGCGTGCGCGGTCAGAACCCGGACCGCGGCACCCCGGTCCGCGGTCGGCGCCAGCGAGTCGCCGGGCAGCTCCTGACCCAGCACATGCTCGAGGAACAGCTCGGCGCGGGCGCCCGGCATCCGGTCCACAAATCGGGCCGCGGTCTCGAACAGCGCCACCACCGCGTCCAGGTCCCGATCGGCGGCCGAACCGCGCTCGCCGCCCCGGATGCTCTCCGCACCCCAGCGCTCGGCCAGGCCGGTGGATCTCCACAGCGCCCACAGCACGTCCTCGATAGTCGCGCCAGGCACCGCGGCGGCCGCCCGGACCGCCGCGATCGAATCGGCGACCGCGTATGCCGGACCGGACCATCGACGCCGGACCGCGGTCAGCTCCAGCGGATCGAGCAGGGCGCCGACCAGCAGGTCGCCGGATGGCCGGCGGATCCCGGCGGCGGCAGCGATGGTCCGCAGCTCCTGGCGCAACCGGCGCTCGGCCAGCGGATCGGCGCCGCCGATCGGCGAGTGCAGCAGCGCCACCGCCGCCGCTTCATCGAGCTGCTCCGGGTCGAGCGCGCAGCGCAGGAGCAGCAGCAGCGGCGCCACCGCCGGTTGCGAGGCGACCGGCAGATCGTCGGACAGGGTCTCGGTCGGCACGCCGGCGTGATGCAGAGCGCGCCGCAGCGACGGCAGCTTCAGGGCGGTGGACTTGACGATCACCGCCATCCGATCCCACGCGATGCCGTCGAGCAGGTGCGCCTCACGGAGCCGGTGCGCCACATAGGCGGACTCGCTGGCCGACGTGCGGAACGTATGCACCGCGACCTCACCGGGCGGCACCGCCTCGGCCGGCACCATGGTCCGCTGCGGGCCCGGCCCACGCAGCCGGGTCGAGATCCGGCGCGCCGCCTCCAGCAGGTCACCGCCCAGCCGATGGGTGACCGACAGCACCGCGGTAGCCGCCGGAGCACCGCCGATCGCGGTGAAACGCTGCGGGAACTCGGCAACGCCCCGCGGGTCGCCACCGCGGAACCCGAAGGTCGCGGTGTCCGGATCGGCGAAAACCACCAGGTTGCCGCCGCCACCCGCGATCAGATGCAGCAGGTCGACCTGCGCCGGATCGGTGTCCGCGAACTCGTCGACATAGACGAACCGGAGCCGGGCCCGCTCCTGGGCGAGCAACGCCGGGTCGGATCGCAGCAGCCCGATCGCGGCCCGCACGATCTCGGCGTTGTCATAGCCGACCCCGGCCCGGCCGGTGATGTCGCGCAGCGCCAGCACCTCGTTGTATTCGGCCAGGAACGCGGCGGCCGCGGGCCACTCCGGGCGGCCGTTGGCACGGCCCAGGTCGGCCAGCCGGTCGCCTCCGACGCCCCGCTCGGCGGCCCGCAGCAACAGGTCTCGCAACTGAGTCGCGAACGCCCGAGTCGCCAGCGCCGGCTGCAACGCGTCCGGCCAGAGGCCGGCGTCGCCGGCGGCGAGCAGCTCGCGGATGACCAGGTCCTGCTCCGGGCCGGAGAGCAACCGAGGGGTCGGCTCGCCACGCTCGGCGGCGGCCCGGCGCAGCAGTCCGAACGCCCAGGCATGAAAGGTGCGCACCAGCGGCTCGGCGGTGACCTGCCCGGAGGTCGCGAGGCTCGCCTCGATCCGGGTCCGCAACGTGTTGGCGCCCCGGCGGCCGAACGTCAGCGCCAGGATCCGGTCCGGCTCGATGCCCGCCGCGACCCGGGCTCGCACGCAGTCGACGAGGCACGACGTCTTGCCGGTGCCGGGGCCGCCGAGAACCAGGAGCGGGCCGTGATCGTGGGCGATGACACGCTCGGCGGTCGGATCCCAGGTGCGCTCCGGCGCGATCGGCGTGACTGCTCGTCGCACCAGGCGATAAGTCGGAGAAGCGGGCACCGGCGCGGTCACGCGATCATCAGACCACGCCGGTGCGACAAATCAAGCGTCCGCATCGGTGGCACGTCAATGGTCGGTCAGCGACGCGTCGACCTCGACAATGTGGCGGACCGCGTCGTCGGCATCGTCGGTCAGGTAGACCAGGTCCAGGTCGCCCTTGCTGAGCTTGCCGGTGGCCGCCATCGTGGAGCGAATCCAGTCCAGCAGGCCGGACCAGTAGTCCACGCCCATCAGGACGATCGGGAACCGGGTGACCTTGCCGGTCTGCACCAGCGTCAGCGCCTCGAACAGCTCATCCATGGTGCCGAAACCGCCGGGCAGCACGACGAATGCCTGGGCGTACTTCACGAACATGGTCTTGCGGGCGAAGAAGTAGCGGAAGTCGATGCCGATGTCGCACCAGTTGTTCAGGCCCTGCTCGAAGGGCAGCTCGATGCCCAGGCCGACGGAGAGACCACCGGCCTCGGTGGCGCCCTTGTTGGCGGCCTCCATCGTGCCCGGACCGCCGCCGGTGATCACCGCGTAGCCAGCTCGGGCCAGGCAGGCGCCGAGCTTCTCGGCGAGCGCCCACTCGGCGTCCTCCGGCTTGGTCCGGGCCGATCCGAACACGCTGACCGCCGTCGGCAGGTCGGCGAGGCTGTCGAAGCCCTCGACGAATTCGGAGAGGATCCGCAGCGCCCGCCACGCGTCCTTGCTCTTCCACTCGCTCCGCAGCCGGGAGTCGAGCAGGCGCTGGTCCGCGGTGCTGGCGGTGATCGCGTCCCGGCGCAGGGTCACCGGGCCGAGGTGCCGCTCCGGGCCGTGGCCCGCGTCCGGTGAGTCGGATGGACTGGACGCGGGCTCCGACGACGTGGATTCGGGGTCCGTCATGCGCTCAACTTAACGCCAGCCACGCCCGCAGTGTTGCTGCGCCGGCCCGGATCTTCGGGATCTCCACCTTCTCCTCGGGCTTGTGCGCCAAGTTGGGATCGCCGGGACCGAAATTGAGCGCCGGGATGCCGAGCGCAGCGAATCGGGCCACGTCGGTCCAGCCGAACTTGCCGATCGGCTCGGTGCCGACCGCGGCGACAAACTCGCGGGCCGCCGGGGCGTCCAGACCTGGCCGCGCGCCCGGTGCCGAGTCGGTCAGCATCACTTCGAAGCCCTTGAAGACGTCGACCAGGTGGTCATAAGCCTCGGACTCGGTGCGGTCCGGTGCGAATCGGTAGTTCACATCGACCAGGCACCGGTCCGGCACCACGTTGCCGGCGACGCCGCCGCTGATCTTCACCGCGTTCAGGCCCTCGCGGTAGTCGCAGCCGTCGACTGTCACTCGGCGGGCTTCATATCCGGCGAGCCGGGCCAGGATCTCGCCGGCGCCGTGGATGGCGTTGGTGCCGAGCCACGACCGGGCGGCATGGGCGCGTACGCCGGTCGAGGTCACGGTCACTCGCATGGTCCCCTGGCAGCCGCCCTCCACCAGGCCGTAGGTGGGCTCCAGCAGGATCGCGAAGTCGGCCGCGAGCAACTCCGGACGGGCGGCAGCCACCTTGGTCAACCCGTTGCGGGCCGACTCCACCTCTTCGCACTCGTAGAAGAAGTAGGTGACGTCGTAACGCGGGTTGTCCACGGTCATCGCCAGCCACAGCGCGAGCGCGGTGCCGGACTTCATGTCCGAGGTGCCGCAGCCCCACATGATGTCGCCGTCGATCCGGGACGGAAAGTTGTCCGCCAGCGGCACCGTGTCCAGATGCCCGGCGAGCACCACGCGCTGGTCCCGGCCCAGGTCGGTGCGGGCAATGACGGTGTTCTCGATCCGCTCGACTGACAGGTGCGAGGCCGTCGACAAGGCCGCGAACACGGCGTCGGCGATCTCCGCCTCGTTTCCGGAGACCGATTCGATATCGACCAGGGCCTTGGTCAGCAGGACTGGATCGGCCAACTCGTCGGGGCGCAGCATGGTCACCAGAGGAACCTTAGCCGGGTGTCATGACGTTCGGGGCGCCTGAGTCGGCCTGGCGCAACCGGCCGGGAGCAGCGCGCCAACCGCCTAGTAGCGTGTCGAACTGTGAGTTCACACGTCACCTCGCCCGCTTGGGGCCACGGCCTGTCCACGATCTCCGCCGACGGCCAGACCCTCGATGTCTGGTATCCGTCCGGCCATCTCGGACTCGGCGCCGCGCCGCGCGCACGATGATCAACTCAAGGGTGGCGTGGCACCGCTCGACTACCAGGTGGTCGAGGTCAGCACGACGATCGGGTCGCTGGCCGATGCTCCGGTCGACGCGGCCGACGCGTACCTCCGCCTGCACCTGCTGTCCCACCGCCTGATCCAGCCGCACCAGGCCAACCTCGACGGCATCTTCGGCCTTCTCACCAACGTCGCCTGGACCTCGGCCGGCCCGTGCCTGCCGGCTCAGGTCGATGCGCTGCGGCTGGAGCAGCTGGATCAGGGCCGCCGGCTGATGGTCTACGGCATCGACAAGTTCCCGCGGATGGTCGACTACGTGACGCCGAGCGGCGTCCGCATCGCCGACGCCGACCGGGTTCGCCTGGGCGCGCACCTGGCCGCCGGCACCACGGTGATGCACGAGGGTTTCGTCAACTACAACGCCGGCACGCTGGGCACCTCGATGGTGGAAGGCCGGATCTCCGCGGGGGTCGTCGTCGGTGACGGCAGCGACGTCGGCGGCGGTTCGTCGATCATGGGTACGCTCTCCGGCGGCGGCAAGGAGACGATCACCATCGGCCGGCGGTGCCTGATCGGCGCCAACGGCGGTGTCGGCATCTCGCTCGGCGACGACTGCGTCGTCGAGGCCGGCTGCTACATCACCTACGGCACCAAGGTGCTGCTGCCCAGTGGCGAGGTGGTCAAGGCCAGCACCCTGTCCGGCGCCGGCGGCGTGCTGTTCCTGCGCAACTCGGTGACCGGCCAGATCGAGGCCCGGTCCCGCACCGGCACCGGGATCGCGCTGAACGAAGCGCTGCACGCCCACAACTGAGTTGCACGCCTACAACTGAGTCGCACGCCCACAACTGACCTGCGCGCTGCCCCGGAAGGCATATGTTGTGGCCTATGACCGCAACCGTCGCCGTCCGGGGCGAAGCGATCCGCGAAGTCGACCCTGAGATCGCTACCGTTCTGGTGACCTGCACCGCTCGCGATAAGGACCGGAGCACCACGCTGTCGCGACTGTCGGCTCGGGTGGAGGCGGTGCGGTCGACGCTGGCCGGCTACTCCGCGGCACTGGAACGGCACGAGACATCCCGGCTGTCGGTCTATGCCGAGACGCGCGGCCGGGGCGAGCGGGTCGCGGCCTACGTTGGCACCGCGAACACGTCGATCACCGTCACGGACCTCGACGTGGTCGGCGAGATGATGCTGCGCCTCGCGGACCTCGACCAGGTCGCCGTGAACGGACCGTACTGGGCGCTGCGTCCGGGCAGCCCGGTCTACCGGGAGGCCCGCAATGCCGCGGTGGCCGAGGCGATCGAGCGGGCCCGGGAGTACGCTGCCGCGCTCGGCGCCCACCTCACGGCGCTGATCGAACTGACCGACAACGGCATGTCCGGCGGCGCGGTGCCGCTCGCCTTCGCCAGCCGGAAGATGATGGACCTGGCCGGGTCGCCGGAGATGGATCTGGATCCGCAGCGGCAGACGATCCAGGCCAACGTTGAGGCAAGATTCGAGATCAGCGATCCGACCGTGCTGGCCGAGCCACTGGACTAGGTCGTTTCCGGTCGGTCTTGGTGATGCGAGGCGAGTGGCCGGCGGTGGCTGGGCGCGGCCCTAGAGCCGCAGGGCCGCCGCGAGCGCCCGCCACTCGGCGATCGGCGCGTCGTCCCGCCCGGTCACCACCTGTACGCCGACGTGGTCCGCGCCGGCCACCAGCAGGTCGTCTAGCCGCTCCGCCACGACTTCCGGTGCCCCGATCGCGAACACCGCGTCGATCAGCCTTTCGCTGCCACCGCCGGTGAAATCGTCGTCGCCGAATCCGCCCCGGATGAAACTCGAGCGGTAGTTCGTCATCCGCAGGTAGGTCGCGAGATAGGACCGCGCGGTGGCGAGACCGCGCTCGCGGTCAGCATCCAGGATCGCCTTGAATTCCGGCGCCAGGATCGCATCCGGTCCCAGAACCACCCGTTCCTCGGCGATCTGAGCCCGGGTCACCAGGTAGGGATTCGCGCCGAGAGTCCGCACCGCGGACAGCTTCAGCATCTTCGGGCCGAGCGCCGCGAGGATCCGGTCACCACTGGGCACCGGCTCGGCCGCGGCATCCAGATCGTCCAGGAACCGGGCCATGGCCGCGTACGGATGCGCGTACGCCTGGTTCAGTTCGGAGTGACTGACACCGAGCCCGAGCAGGAACCGCCCGCCGTAGTCCCGCCGCAGCCCTGCGGAAGTCTCGGCGACCTCGTTCGCGATGCTGGTCCAGATCCGGGTGACGCTGGTCGCGACCTGGATCCGGGTGGTGGCGGCGAGCAGCGGGCCGGCCCATCGGACCTCCGGGCTGCGCCCCATCCACAACCCGCCGAATCCGAGGTCTTCCAGCTCGGCAGCCGTGTCCTGAGCAACCCGCAGCTGCGCCGGATCGGCGCCGCCGATGGCGATGCTCCAGAACGGGCTCCAGATGCCGAACCGGCCGAGCCGATGGTTGCTCATGATCCGTTGCTAGCACGTCCCACGCGCCAACGCCAAGGATCAGGGAGTCAACCGGGCCACCGCGGCCGCGATCCGCTCGTCGGTGGCGGTCAGCGCGATCCGGACGAAACTATCGCCGGACGGTCCGTAGAACGCTCCGGGAGCCGCCAGGATGCCGCACCGGGCCAGCCAGTCCACGGTGGACCAGCTGTCCTCGTCGCGGGTCGCCCATAAGTAGAGACCGGCACGGGACGCCTCGATCCGGAAGCCGGCCGATCGCAGTGCCAGCGACAGCACCGAGCGCCGGGTGCGATAGCGCTCCTTCTGCGCGAGCGCGTGTGCCTCGTCGCCGAGGGCGGCGATCATCGCCGCCTGCACCGGTTGCGGCACGATCATCCCGGCGTGCTTGCGCACCGCGAGCAGCTCGCCGACCAGGTCCGGGTCACCGGCGACGAAGCCGGCCCGATATCCGGCCAGGTTGGAGCGCTTCGAGAGCGAGTGCACGGCGATGACGTTGCGGTAGTCGCCGGCGCACGCGGTCAGGATCGACGTCGGCTGCTCATCCCAGCCGAGCGTCAGATAGCACTCGTCGCTGACCAGGATCACGTCGTGGGTGCGCGCCCATGCGACGGCGGCCGCCAGGTCATCGGCGGAGATCACCGATCCGTCGGGGTTGCCCGGCGAATTCAGCCAGACCATCCGGGTGACGGTCGAATCAAGATCAAAGACAGAGGCGGTACGCATCACCGACGCCCCGGCCAGTCGCGCCCCGACCTCGTAGGTCGGGTAACACACCAGCGGAATGCCGACCACGTCGCCGGGCCCGAAGCCGAGCAGCGTCGGCAACCACGCCACGAGTTCCTTCGACCCGATCGTCGGGAGCACCGAGAACCCCGGGGCCGCACCGGTCACCCGGAACAGCCACTCGCCGATTGCCGCGCGCACCGCCGGCGTGCCGGACGTCAGCGGGTAGCCGGGCGCGTCAGCGGCCGCGGCCAGGGCGGCCTGGATCAGCTCCGGCACCGGATCGACCGGGGTGCCGACGGACAGATCGACGATGCCGTCCGGGTGCGCGGCGGCGATCGCCTTCGCCGGCTCCAGCAGGTCCCACGGAAAGTCCGGCAGCCCCGCAGAGAGGCGGCCGGACTTGGAACGCGGTGCTGCGGCGGTCAAGATCAGTGTTCGGTTTCGCGCGGCGGCAACGCCGAGATGAACGGAGCGTCCTTCGCGATCTTGCCATGCTTGGCCGCGCCGCCGAGCGAGCCCAGATCTTCGAAGAACTCGTAGTTCGCGGCGGTGTAGTCCTTCCACTGCTGCGGCACATCGTCTTCGTAGAAGATCGCCTCAACCGGGCAGACCGGCTCGCAGGCACCGCAGTCGACGCACTCGTCCGGGTGGATGTAGAGCATCCGGTTGCCTTCGTAGATGCAGTCGACCGGGCACTCCTCGATGCAGGCCTTGTCCAGAAGGTCAACGCACGGCTCGGCGATGATGTAGGTCACGAACTCTTCCTTTCCACAGGTGCGCGAGCGCCGGCGCGGGCCGACGGCAGGCGGCTGGACTCCGGACAAGCGGTGTCACGTCGAACCCCCGCCCGGGGTCCACACCCAACAGCCTAGTATTCGCGTTGTCCGCGATCCACGGGGTGTCCCATGGAACGGGTCGGGAGCGCGGCTGCTTCGGCCGGCGCTGAATCCGACGTCGGCCATGTGTGCCAAGCGGCGAAGGGTGATCAGAATTGCTGTCCGCCGACGACATCGGCCACCGGGTCGTGGTGCGGCGCGTGGTCGGCGAACGGGACGGCCGGCCGCTGATGTCCGATCTCCTCGGCGAGCTCACCGCTTTCGGGGCTGCCGAGCTGACCGTCGAGACCAGGTCCGGGGCGGTACGCGTACCGCTGGCGGAGGTGGTGGCGGCAAAGCGCGTGCCACCGGCGCCACCCCGACGGGCGCCGCGCTCCGGGGTCTAGCGCTTGACCACCCGGCGCGGCTTGGCCTGCGCGCTCATCTGGAACCGCTGCAGTGCCTGGGACCGGTAATCCTTGCCCGAACCGACCGCGATCAGGGCGCCGAGCACCGCGCCGCCGAGACCGACCGCCGCGAAGATCCAGATGCCCCGGAAGAAGTCGCCGGCACCGCTGTGGAACGGGTAGGACGCCCCGGCCAGCGGAGCCACCAGCACGATCAGCAGGCAGGCGATGGCCCAAGTGCCCAGGATCTCGCCGACCGCCCGGGTGCCGGAGAACCGGATGAACGCCCAGCAGGCGAAGACGCAGAAGGTCAATCCGACGACGATGTCGCAGATCAGCGCGATCACGAAGCTCGGCTGATCGTGATCGTGGAAGCCGAAGTGGATCAGCGCCTGCGCTACCGCGATCATCACAAACAAGCCGCCGGCCACGTATGCGATCGGCTTATACCGCTTGTCCATCCCGAGTTCGCTCCTTCATCACGTCAGTTGGAATGCGAACACAGATATAACCGCACTGGCCCCGATGCCGCCAGACCCAAAACCTGCGAATTCGCTGAACGCCCGCATCGTGCCGGTTGGATCACCGGCATGGGGCGGTCCACCGAGCCGCAGAGCCGGTCAGCGGTTCGGTTTGGCACCCGGTCGCGGCGGTCGGCTGCCGGCCGGCCGGATCGGTGCGATCGGCGCCGGCTCTCGGCGCGGAATCGGTCTGCGCAGGACCGCCAGATAGCCGGCACCGGCCCAGCCCACCGAGCCGAGCAGCAAGGTCAGCAGCCCGACCCAGGTGCCGGTGATGACCAGATCGCCCTCGCTGGTCTTGGACGTCGCAATGATCATGACGATGAACCACGCCGCGCCCGGGATCAGCGACAATCCGGCCCGCCGGGTCACGGTCCAGGTGAACCAGACCAGGGCGGCGTTGCCGGCCAGTGCCAGAAGCGGCGCCGCCGGCGACCGCACCGATCCGATGTAAAGCGGTGTCATCACCGCCTCCGCCACCGCCGTCGCGATGCCGAGCAGCACGCCGACGACGGTGCCGGCGATCCGGTAGAACAGATCCAACCCGGGGCGCGGCTCGGGTGCGGGAGCGGAGTCAGCGGCCGGCGGCTGCGCCGGTTTAGTCGATGCCGGCAAAGAGATCACTTTCCCACCCGTTCGGGCCGTCGGCCGGGCCCTTGGCGCCGTAGGCCAGCGTGTAGTACTCCACACCCATGAACTCGGATCCGAAGTTCCCGGCGATCGAGTAGAGCCACGACGTGGCCGGGATCTGGGTGGCGTGCGCCTTGAGCGCGGCGACCTTCCGCTCGTGCTGCGCGTGCGCGTCGATCCGCGCCGCGATCTTGTCGTCCGGTGTCCCGAACGGTAGCTCGTCCACCGACTTCGCACCCTCGAACGGGTTGTCGGTGGACTCCTGGAACTCGGCCATCCCGGCCGCCAGCACACTGAGCGGCACCGCGCCCCAGTAGATCTTCTGGGGTCCGTAGCCGGCCGCGGTGGCCAGCTCTGCGGCGCGCATCGCGACCCGGTGGGCGTTGATGTGATCCGGGTGGCCGTAGAAGCCGTTCTCGTCGTAGGTCACCAGGACCTGCGGGCGCAACTCCTCGAACACCGGCAGCAGCAGCGCGGCCGCTTCGTCGATGTCGGCCTGCCAGAACGCTCGTGGATGCTTATTCGCCGGGGTGTCCATCATGCCCGAGTCGCGGAACCGGCCGGCACCACCGAGGAAGCGGTGGTCGGTGACGCCCAGAGCGGCGCACGCGCGATCCAATTCCGCGATCCGATAGCCGCCGAGCTGATCCGCCTGCGCGGCTTCCAGCGCCTCGAGCGCCGGCACGTGGATCTCGCCCTCTTCGCCGAGGGTGCAGGTGACCAAGGTCACGTGCGCCCCGAGAGCCGCGTAGTGGGCCATGGTGGCACCGGTCGCGACCGACTCGTCGTCCGGGTGGGCGTGCACGAACAGGATGCGGCGTGCCGCCAAGACTGAACTCACCCGCACACTTTAGCCTCCGGCCTGGTGCGAACCCCGGATCGCGGGCCCGGCGGAGTGACGCGGCGATCACTACTGCTGGCCTCGGCGGTTGTCCAGTTCTTGCCCGCACCGGCCGGTCCCAGGCGGCAAGATGGTCAAATGGAGTATCCGGAGCTTGCGGCCCGAACGCGTCGATTCACCTACGGTGCGCCCCGGGGCGTGGCGGTCGGCGCCGACGGCGAGCGCGTGGTGTTCCTCCGGTCCTCCGGCCCGGAAGATCCAGTGGACCGGCTCTACGCCTACGACGTGGCGACCGGCACGGAGCGCCTGATCGCCGAGCCGGCGCGGCTGACCGAGCCCGGTTCCGAGGAGCTGACCGCGGCCGAGCGCGCGCTCCGGGAGCGCACCCGGCTGTCAGCCAGCGGCATCGGTTCGTTCGGGACCGACCGCAATGCCACCATGGCGGCGTTCGCCCTCGGTGGCCAGCTCTACCGAGCGGACCTGCGCATCGGCGGGGTGACCCGGTGCGAATCGGCGGGCGCGGTGATCGATCCCCGTCCGGATCCGGACGGGCGCCGGATCGCCTATGTCTCGACCACGAGCGGCGATGCCGCGCTCCGCATCACCGAGTGCCGGCCGGGCACTGACAGCCTGATCGCCGGCGAGGACGGGATCGCCTGGGGTCTGGCCGAATTCATCGCGGCCGAGGAGTTCGGACGCTATCGCGGCTACTGGTGGTCGCCGGACGGCGCCACCCTGCTGGCGGCGCGGGTTGACGAGGCCCGGGTCAATCGCTGGCACCTGGCCGACCCGACCGATCCGGGCAGCATCCCGGCCACGATCGCATACCCACACGCCGGATCCGCGAACGCTGAGGTCAGCCTGCACCTGCTGGATCTCGACGGCGGCTGGGTCGACGTGCACTGGGACCGGGAGACCTACCCGTACATCGTCGCCGTCCAGTGGGGCGACAGCGGCGGGCCGCTGATCACCGTGCTGCGCCGCCTTCAGCAGCACGGCCTGGTGCTGGCGGTGGATCCGCGGACCGGGGAGACCCAGGTGCATGCCGAGCTGGCCGACCCGCGGTGGGTGGAGCCGATCGCCGGCACGCCCAGCTACCTGCCGGACGGACGAGTGCTGGTCGGTGGCGAACTCGCCCACGACGGCTACGACGCCCGCTGCCTCTTCGCCGACGGCACGCTGATCAGCCCACCCTCGCTCTACGTGCGCCGGGTGGCCGGCCGGATCGGCACCGATCTGATCGTCGACGCGGTCGACGGCGAACCCAGCGAGCAGCACGTCTTCCGGCTGAACGCGGCCACCGCCACGACGCCGTCGGACGTGACCCGACTGACCTCGGCGGCCGGCTGGCATACCGCGGTGGTGGGCGGCCAGACGGTGGTGATCGGATCCCTGTCACTCGACTTCGCCGGCACCCGATGGTCGGTGCTGCGGGCCGGCAGCCAGGTCGGCGAGCTGATCAACCACGCGGCGACGCCGCCCTACGCCCCGCGCCCGGCACTGGAGCGGGTCACCGATCGGCGCATCCCGTCCGCGGTGGTCTACCCGCGTACGCATGTCTCCGGCCGCAAGCTTCCGGTGCTGGTGGACGTCTATGGCGGCCCCGGCCATCAGGAGGTGGTCGCGGCCCGGAGCCGCTGGGTGGAGCGGCAGTGGTGGGCCGATGCCGGGTTCGCGGTGGTGACCATCGACAACCGCGGTACGCCGGGCGTGGCGCCGAGCTTCGAGAAGGTGATCCACCGCCGGATGGCCGACGTCGTTCTCACCGACCAGGTCGATGCCCTGCACGCGCTCGCCGACAAGCACCCGGACCTGGACCTGACCCGGGTCGGCATCCGCGGGTGGTCCTATGGCGGCTGGCTGTCCGCGCTCGCCGTGCTGCGCCGGCCCGAGGTCTACCGGGCCGCAGTGGTCGGCGCCCCGGTCACCGACTGGGAGCTCTACGACACCGCCTACACCGAGCGCTACCTGGGCCTGCCGGCCGATGGCTCGGACGTCTACGCCCACCACAACCTGGTGCTGCTGGCCGCCGAACCGTTGACCACCGGCGAACAGACCAGCCCGATGCTGCTGATTCACGGATTCGCCGACGACAACGTGGTGGTCGCGCACACGCTGCGGCTGTCGGCGGCCATGGTCCGCACCGGGCGGCCGCACTCGATGATCCCGTTGCCGGGTGCCTCGCACATGGCGGCCGGCGGCACCCGCGAGCGGCTGATGCAATTGGAGCTGGACTTCCTGCGTACCGCGTTGGCCTGATCGGCGGACCGGCACGGGAGAGCAGCACGCGAAAGACGGCGCGGCCACCGCTGTGGCCGCGCCGTCTTTTCTCTCAGGAAGACCCAGTCATTTGAGCCAGGATCCGCTACTCGCTGGCAAGGCGCGGGCCGCCGACGTGTGCGGTGTTTGCACTCGAGGCGGACTGCAACGCCGCCAGCGAGCGCGGAGGCTGACTCAAACCTGCTTTACGTAGGCGTTGTTGTAGAGCGGGAAGCCACCGAAGACGGATGACAGTGTGATGCCGCCGATCTTCGAGCCGACCAGGTAGTAGCCGTTGGAGTACCAGAGCGGCACCACCGGCGCGTACTTGGTCATGATGAGCTTGTCCAGCTTGGACCACTCCGGTCCCTGCTGGGCCGCCGGCAGCGCCAGGATCCGCTTGACCTCGGAGTTGACGTCCGGGGCGTTGAGGTAGCACTCATTGGTGTTGTTGGCCGACTTGATGGTGCTGCCGTCGTAGAGCGGCGGGATCACCGACGAGCCGCTGGGCCAGTCGTAGGACCAGTCGTTGAGGTACATGTCCCACTGGTTGGTCGGCTTCTTCTGCTCGGCGCCGATCGAGTCGGCCGACACCTTGCGCAGCGTGATGACGAAGCCGGCCTTCTCCAGGTTGTTCTTGATCTGCGCGGCGACATCGTCCCCGGAGCCGTCGGCGTTGATCGCGAAGACCAGGTTCGGGTGCTTGCCGGCGAGCAGTTCCTTGGCCTTGTCGATGTTGCCGGTGTCGCCGGCCGGGTAGGCGTCGTAGCCCTCGTAACCAAGAGCCTGCTTGGGCAGCAGGGTCGTGGCCGGCGTGGCCTGGGTCGGGCCGCCCACGACCTTGATCAGGTCCTGGCGGTCGATCGCGTAGTTCAGCGCCTGGCGAACCGACAGGTCGGTCACCCGGTTGTTGTTGATGTCGATCCGCTCGGTGTCGGCGGTGGCGATCTCCAGCTTGCGGCTGGCCAGGCTGGCGTCACCCTCGACCTTGTTGATCAGCGAGGCGTCCACGCCGCTCAGGCCGATCGCGGTGTCCGCGCCGTTGGTGTCGCTGATCAGCAGGTTGGTCTGTGCGACGGGATCCTTGCCGATGTTGACGACGTAGGAGTCCGGGTAGTTGTGCCGGACCGCGTCGGTGTTCGGTTCGTAGTTCGGGTTCCGGTCGAAGTTCAGCGACTGGCCCACGGTGTACGACGCGATCTTGTACGGGCCCGAGGCGACCGGGTGCTTGTCGTAGTCGACGCCGGTGTCCTTGGCGGACGGCACCGGAGCGGTCTCCGGCAGCGACGCGGCGAACGGCAGGTCGCAGTGCGGCTCCTGGAACTGCATCTGCAGGGTGTGGTCGTCCGGCACGGTCAGGCCCGGCGGTAGCGACGTCTTATTGGTCTTGAAGTCCCAGACCTTGTCGAACGCGTCGGCGTTGGCCAGCCACTGCTGGATGTAGAGCGGACCGCTGTTGAGGTCCAGATCGAACGAGCGGGCGATGCCGTAGGCGATGTCGTGCGCGGTGATCGGCGAACCGTCCTCGAACTTCAGACCCTGCTTGATCGGGAACTTCCAGGTCTTGCAGTCCTTGTTGACGTCGATGCCGGGCACGGTCGCGGTGTCGCCGACCAGCGTCTCGGTGCCGTCCGCGTTGACCTTCCAGTTGGTCAGCGGGCGCAGGAACAGTTGGCCCACGGTGAGACCGGCGAAGGTGTAGATGCGCGCCGGGTCCAGGTGCGAGATGTCGAACTGCCGGTAGAGCGTGATGCTGCCGCCCTTGCTTGCGCCCTGGATCGGGGCGGCCGGTCCCAGCGAGTCTTTGGGATCGGTGGCGATGGCGCCCACCTGCTCGGTCTTGACGTTGCCGCCCTTATTGGCGGAGTCGCCGGTGTTCTTGGAGCACGCGGTCAGAGCGGCGGCAAGGATCGCCGCGGTGCCCACCACCGCTACTAATTTGGAGCGCATTTCTTCCAGCCTCCCTGGAGGGTTGGATTCACCGGGGTCGCTGCGAGGGGCCGCAGCTATTCAGAAGTCAGGAGTACGAGCTTTGCACGTCGCCTCGTCGGCGGCCGCCTGTAGGAAACTTACGATGATGGTGGCAGACGGCGATAAGTTTCGCCAGACCCGGATGGATGAAGCCCGCCTCAGGCCAGCCGAACCCGTGGGTCGATGACCGAATACAAGACGTCTACCAGCAGATTCGCGATCACGATCACGAGTGCTGAGAAGAGCACGATGGCCATCGTGGTGCCGTAATCGGCTTGATGGACGGCATAGACCGCGGTCTTGCCGAGACCGTTCAAGCCGAAGGTCCACTCGGTGATGATGGTGCCGCCGAGGGTCGCGCCGAGATCCAGTCCGAAGATCGTGATGACCGGCGCGATCGCGGCCCGTAACGCATGCCGGAAGTAGATCGCCCGCTTGCTGACGCCCTTGGCCCGCGCCGTGCGGATGTAGTCCTCGGACAGCGTCTCGATCATCTGCGCCCGGGACAGCCGGGCATAGATGGCCGAGAACAGGAACGCGAGGGTGATCCATGGCAGCACGAGACCCTGCGCCCACTTCGCCGGATTGTCGAATATAGAGGTGTAGGACGGGAACGGCAGGATGTGCGTCTGATAGACGAACACCCAGAGCAGCACCAGACCGACGAAATACAGCTGGACGCTGGCACCGACCAGGCTGAAGCCGATCGAAGCCCGGTCCACCCAGGTATTTCGTCTCAGTGCTGAGATCATGCCCAGACTGATGCCGAGCAATAACCAGAGCGCCGCGGCCGGCAGCACGATGCTGAAGGTGACCGGCATGACCCGGCCGAGCGTCGTCGTCACATGCTCGTTCAGCACGATCGACCAGCCCAGGCACGGTGCGCTGCAGTGACCGCCCTGGCTGCTGCCGAGGTCACGGCCGACGAAGATGCCCTTCATGTATTCGCCGTACTGAACCAC
This sequence comes from uncultured Actinomycetota bacterium, assembly GCA_963836775.1. GTDB lineage: Bacteria > Actinomycetota > Actinomycetes > Mycobacteriales > Micromonosporaceae > DASQPR01. Next base: position 1,107,412 of record CAWIKR010000002.1, read on the forward strand.
CAACGGCTTGTCGAAGCCGTACACGTGCCGGAACTCGGCGGCCCGCTCGGGCGTGCAGATCTTGCCGCACACCGCTTCCACCGGGTCGTGCGGGAGCGCGAACAGCATGCCGAAGGTGACCACGCTGGTGGCGAGCAGCGTCAGAACGCCGAGCAGCAGGCGCTTGATGACGAAGCGGAGCATCGCAGGCCGTCCTATCGGGTGGACTTGGGGTCCAGCGCGTCACGCACCGAGTCGCCCAAGAGGTTGAAGGCCAACACGAGGAACAGCAGCCCGATGCCTGGGAACAGCGCGTACGCGGGATCGACCTGCAGATAGTCGGTGCTGCGGAAGATCATCCGGCCGAAGTCCGGCACATCCGGGCCGAGACCGATGCCGAGGAACGCAAGCGCGGCCTCGCTGGTGATGTAGGACGGCACCGCGAGCGAGAACGACACCAGGATCGGCGCCCACAGGTTCGGCAGCAGCTGCTTGAACAGGATGTGCGAAGTGGACGCGCCGCTGGCTCGGGCGGCATCGACGAATTCCCGCTCGCGCAACGACACCACCTGGCCGCGGACCAGCCGGGCCGTGCCCAGCCAGCCGAACACCGTGAAGATGGCGACGATGATGCCGATCTCGAACGGCGTCGAGATCGCTTGCCGCTGGGTGAAGAAGGTGTCCTCGACCAGCGGGATCACCGCGATGGCGAAGAGCAGGAACGGCAGCGCCAGCAGGAAGTCGATGACCCAGCCGATGGTCTTGTCGCGCCAGCCGCCGAGATAGCCGGCTGTGATGCCGACGACCACACCGATGCTGGTCGAGATCAGCGCCGCGAAGAACGCGATCAGCAGTGACGTCCGGACGCCGTAGACCAGCCGGATGAAGATGTCGTAGCCGCTCTGGGGTTCCAGGCCGAGCCAGTGGCTGCCGGCGACGCCGCCCAGATATCCCAGCGGCATCCCGCTGGCGTCGGTCAGGTCCTGGTAACGGTCGTTCGGCCCGGAGCCGTAGAGCTTTGCGATCAGCGGCGCCGCCACCGCCAGAAGCAGGAATGCCGCCACCGTGATGGCGCTGATCCGGGCGGTCCGGTCGCGCCGCAACCGGATCAGTGCCAGCTGCCCGGGCGAGCGGCCATGGAGCGGCGTTCCGTCACCGAGCGATCGGGCTTCCGCGGCGAGCGTCGCGGCGTCGTCGGTCAGGACACCACCGATGGCGTCCACGCCGGCCGACCCGGAGGATGTGGCGGTCATAGCGTCACCTCGCTGGCTTGTGCATCACGGGGCGCGATCGGGATTTGCTGTGCTTGCACCGGCACCCCGGCCGGCAGCGGGCCGGTCTCCGGGAAGTGACAGGCCACCTGCTGGCCGGTGCCGGTCACCGCCAGCAGCGGCTCGACCTCGGCGCACTTGACCTGTGCCTTCCAGCACCGGGTGCGGAACCGGCAGCCGGACGGCGGGTTGATCGGGGTCGGCACGTCACCGGTCAACCGGATCCGGCTGCGCCGCTGCTCGGGATCCACGTCCGGCACCGCCGAGAGCAGCGCCCGGGTGTAGGGGTGTGCCGGGTTCTCGTAGATCTGGGTCCGGTCCCCAAACTCCACCACCTTGCCGAGATACATCACCGCGATCCGTCGGCTGAAGTGCCGGACCACGGCCAGATCGTGGGCGATGAAAAGGAACGCGAGATTGAAGTCCTTCTGCAACTGGCGCAGCAGGTTCATGATCTGGGCCTGGATCGACACGTCCAGGGCCGAGACCGGTTCGTCGGCGATGATCAGTTTCGGCTTCAGGGCCAGCGCGCGGGCGATGCCGATGCGCTGCCGCTGACCGCCGGAGAACTCGTGCGGATAGCGGTTGTAGTGCTCCGGGTTGAGGCCGACGATCTCCAGCAACTCCTGCACCCGGGCCTTCACACCACCGGCCGGCTTGGCGCCGCTGACCTCGATCGGCATACCGACGATCGCTCCGACCGTCTGCCGCGGGTTCAGGGACGCGTACGGGTCCTGGAAGATGATCTGCAGGTCCTGCCGGAGCGGCTTCATCGCCTTCGGACCGAGGCGGGTGATGTCCCGTCCGTCGAAGACGATCTTCCCGCCGGTCGGCTCCATCAAGCGGACGACGACCCGCCCGGTCGTGGTCTTGCCGCAGCCGGACTCGCCGACCAAGCCGACGGTCTCGCCGGGAGCCACGGTCAGGTCGACGCCGTCGACCGCACGCACCACGTCCCTGGAGCGGAAGCCACCGCCGCGCACCGGGAAGTGCTTGGTCAGCCCCTCGACGACGAGCAACGGTTCGGTCATGACGCCACCTTCGCCGAAAGTTCCGCCGGCGCCGGTGCCGAAACGCCCGCCGCGCGCAGCGTGACGCGGGTCGGTTCGGGCAGGTGGCAGGCGACCGAGTGGCCGGGCTCGGCGGTCGCCTCCAGGTTGGGCACATCGGTCATGCATGGGCTGTCCGGTCCCAGGTGGAATGCGCACCGGGGATGGAACGGACAGCCGGACGGCCGGTTGATCAGGCTCGGCGGGCTGCCGCTGATCGGCGTGAGGTCGGCGTCCGGGTCGTCGCGCAAGGTCGGGACCGACGACATCAGCCCGACCGTGTAGGGATGCTGGGGCGTGCGCAGCACGGTGGTCACTGGCCCGGTCTCGGCGGCACGTCCCGCATACATCACCAGCAGGTCGTGTGCCACCTGGCTGACCACGCCGAGGTCGTGGGTGATCAGGATGATCGCCGAGTTGAACTCGCGCTGCAGGTCGGCGAGCAGATCCAGGATCTGTGCCTGCACGGTGACGTCGAGCGCCGTGGTCGGTTCGTCGGCGATGATCAGGTCTGGGTTGTTGACCAGCGCCATCGCGATCATCGCGCGCTGTCGCATGCCTCCGGAGAACTCGTGCGGATATTGGTCCACCCGCTTGTTCGGCTGCGGGATCCCGACCCGGTCCAGCATTTCGATCGCCCGGACCCGGGCCTGCGCCTTGGTGGCCTTGTGGTGAACGCGGTAGGCCTCGACGATCTGGCTGCCCACTGTGTAATACGGGTGCATCGCCGACAGCGGGTCCTGGAAGATCATCGCCATGTCGCGACCGCGGAGTTTTTGCAGCTCAGCCTCGGTCATGGCAACGACATCACGACCGCCGACGAGGATCTGGCCGGTGATGTCGGTGCGCTTCGGGTTGTGCAATCCAAGGATTGCCATCGAAGCGACACTCTTTCCGGAGCCAGATTCGCCTACGATGCCTAGTGTCCGTCCTCGCTCGACCGCGAACGACACACCGTCGACCGCTTTGACGACACCGTCTTCGGTGCGAAAGCGGACCTTTAGGTCGTTCACTTCGAGGTATGGCTTGCGATCCGTCATGGCGAAAATCTTCTTCACGTGAGCAGGTTGCACCGAAAATAATCCACATGGAGCATGCGGGGCAAGACCCTCCAGATGCCCATTTACAAGCGGTTGTCTCCGTGTGGAGTGAGGTGCGGATACCCCTGTGGGCACCCTTGCTTTGCCGGTCCGCGCCTCGATCGTGGCCAGCTCGGCGGCATAGGGTCGAGGCCATGACTGAATTCGACGCGGCCACCGTGGCAGTCGAAGCGGCAATCGCCGCCGGCGCCCGGTATGCAGACGCCCGCGTGATGCATCGACGACTTGAATCGATGTCCGCGCGCAATGGAGAAATAGAAGACGTCGACCAGGGCGAAGATCTGGGCCTCGGGGTCCGCGCCCTGGTCGGATCGGGCTGGGGCTTCTACGCCGTCGCCGACCTGAGCGACGCCGCCGCCCGGATGGCCGGCAGCACCGCGGCCGCCATCGCCAAGGCCAGCGCACAGGTGCCCGGTCCGGAAGCCGAGCTGCTGCGGGCCGAGCCGGTGGTGGCCTCGTGGTCCTCCGACTGCGTGGTCGACCCGCTGTCGGTGGGCCTGTCCGACAAGGGCGACCTGCTGGTCTCGGTGACCGGTGACATGTTCAAGGCCGGTGGCGACCAGTCCACCGCGCTCTACCAGATCTGGGACACCCGCAAGTGGTTCGTCTCGTCCGAGGGCTCCCGCATCGACCAGCACATCCGGGAGTGCGGTGGCGGCATCTCGACCACCGTCATCGGTGACGGCGAGACGCAGCGCCGGTCGTACCCGTCCTACCGGGGGCAGTACGGCACCCGGGGCTGGGAGCTGATGAACGAGCTGGACATCGCGGCCCACGGCGGCCGGGTGGTGGACGAGGCGCGGGCGCTGCTGACAGCGCCGCTGTGCCCGGCCGGCGAGACCACCCTGATCCTCGGCGGCGAGCAGATGGCGCTGCAGATCCACGAGTCCGTCGGCCACGCCATCGAGCTGGACCGGATCCTCGGCTGGGAGGCCGCCTACGCCGGCACCAGCTGGCTGGACCTGGCTCAGCTGGGCTCGCTGCGCTACGGCTCGGACCTGATGAACATCACCATCGACCCGCGGATCCCGGGCGCGCTGGGATCGTTCGGATTCGACGACGAGGGCACCCCGGCGGCCAAGCGCGACGCCGTCCGCAACGGCATCTGGGTGGGCGTGCTGTCCGGCCGGGACTCGGCGGCGGTGGCCGGCCTCAACTACGGCGGCAGCGTCCGCTCCGACGGCTGGGCGCGGTTGCCGATGGTCCGGATGACCAACGTCGGTCTGGAGCCGGGACCGCACACGCTGGACGAGATGGTCGCGTCGACCGACGACGGCATCATGATGGACTTCAACCGGTCCTGGTCGATCGACGACAAGCGGCTGAACTTCCAGTTCGGCTGCGAGATCGGCTGGGAGATCAAGAACGGCAAGCGCGGGCGGATGCTGCGCAATCCCACCTACACCGGCATCGGCCCGAAGTTCTGGCAGTCCATGGACATGCTGTCCTCGGAGACCGTCGCGTGGGGCACGCCCAATTGCGGCAAGGGCCAGCCGGGGCAGGTCGGCCATACCGGGCACCCGGCGGCGCCGGCCCGATTCACCAACGTCCGAGTGGGGGTGCGCGGCTGATGACCGAGATGTTGGACATCGCGTCACAGATCATCGACCTGGTTCGTGCCCAGGCTCCGGCGGCCGAGGCCGAGGTCCTCGCCGAGCTGGACACGCTGGCACTGACCCGGTTCGCCAATTCGATGATCCATCAGAATGTCGCCGAGTCGACGCCGCACGTGTCACTGCGGCTCCACCTCGACGGCCGGACTGGCGCCGGATCGTCGACGTTGACCAGCCCAGAGGCGCTGGCGGCGCTGGTGGACCGGACCATAGCGGCGACCCGGCTGTCGCCGGTAGACCCGACCTGGCCCGGACTGGCGCCGGCCGCGCCGGTGCTGAGCAGCGGCACTGTCGACCCGGCGGTCGCGGCCGCGACTCCGGAGGATCGGGCCGCGCTGGTGCGCGCGTTCGTAGACGCGGCCGGTGGCCTCACCGCCGCCGGTTACAGCCGCACGCGTCTGGTCGAAGGAGCGTTCGCCAATTCGGCCGGCCAGTCGGTCTCCGGTGCGACCACCGAGATCGCCATGGACGGCATCGCCCGGACCGCGTCGTCGGACGGGGCGGCCCGGCTGGCCAGCGCCTATCTCAAGGACATCGACGGAGCGGTGCTCGGAGCCCGCGCGGCGGCCAAGGCTCGCGCCGCCGATGGGGCGATCGAGTTGCCGCCGGGACAGTACGAAGTCGTCCTCGAGCCGACCGCCGTCAGCGATGTGCTCAGCTGCCTGGTGATGTTCGGCTTCGACGGCAAGGCGGTCAACGAGAAGCGCTCGTTCCTGGCGCCCGGCGAGGCGCAGTTCGACCCGTCGATCACCATCGTCGATGACGCCGTCAGCCCCGGCATCTGCGGTTTCGCGTTCGACTCCGAAGGCACGCCGAAGGCGCGTACGCCGATTGTCACCAAGGGCGTGACCGACGGTCCGGTGCACGACCGGCGCACCGCGGCGGTCGCCGGCACCACGTCGACCGGTCACGCCAGCGCCGAATCCCGAGGCTGGGTGGACGCGGTCGCCGGCAACGCGGTGATCGAGCCGACCGGTGCCGGTGCCCCGATCACCGAGGTCGACGGCCCGGCCGCCGACTCCGCGGTGGCGGCGTTGGTCGCCGGCGTGACCCGCGGCGTGCTGGTGACCGATCACTGGTACACCCGAGTGCTGGACCCGCGGACGCTGGTGATGACCGGCCTGACCCGCAACGGCGTGTGGCTGATCGAGAACGGCCAGGTCACCCAGCCGCTGCGCAACTTCCGGTTCACCCAGTCCTACCCGCAGGCGCTGGCTCCGGGCGCGGTGCTCGGCATCGGCTCGCACGCGGTGACCCTGCCGTACCCCTACGGCCGGATCTCGCTGCGAGTCCCGGCGCTGCACCTGGCCAGCTGGAACTTCACCGGCGGCGCGTCCGGCTGATCGACCGGTCCAGGGCCCGGCCGCCGGTTCGGCCGGTCCCGGATCCGCGTACCAGCAAATCTGGGCCCTGGGGAGCAACCGCTCTCCAGGGCCCAGCCGCGTGCTCAGATCGCGCATTGGATCATTAATTCCGAGTGAAGTTGTGCACACTAGCGCCGGAATGTGACGTCACGACTTTGCGGAACGCGCCCCAAGCGCGAGGATCTCGACCGGTGCCATAGCTACGCCAAAGCCCGGCGTAACGTGTGCACCGATCATTTGCACCTTTTCTTCGACCGCCAGTGGCGATCGACCGCCGGCGGCCAACAGCCGCCATGGTGATCAATCGCCCGGCGATCAATAACGGAATCAGCTGACCCGTCAGGGAGCGAAGACGAAGATGACGACGACGTCCGCCAGACCTCCGTCGGCAATGCCGGCCGCGCCGCGCCCCCGCGCCGAGATCGCGGCCAAGACCCTCCGCACCGACCGCTGGTGGCTCGCGCCGCTGCTCACGGTCATCGGCCTGGTGGCCTGGCTCACCTATGCCACGGTGCGGGTGTTCATGCAGAAGTACTACTTCAGCGAGGGCGCCGGCTGGCACTACCTCACGCCGTTCTACTCGCCCTGCGTGTCCGACGGATGCACGCCGGCGGCCGCCGAGTTCGGCCGGTTCCTGCCGAACTGGAAGATCATTCCGTACGCGGCGATCAGCCTGCCGTTCCTACTGCTCTTCCGGCTCACCTGCTACTACTACCGGAAGGCGTATTACCGCAGCTTCTGGGCATCGCCGCCGGCGTGCGCGGTCCCGGACGGTCACGAGACCTACTCCGGCGAGACCCGCTTCCCGCTGCTCTTCCAGAACGCTCACCGGTACGCGTTCTATGCCGCGTTCCTGATCTCGCTTCTGAACACCTGGGACGCGATCCGCGCCTTCTGGGGCACCGACGGCTTCGGCTTCGGCCTGGGCAACCTGGTGCTGATCGCCAACGTCGTGCTGCTCTGGGCCTACACGCTGTCGTGCCACTCGTGCCGGCACATCGTCGGTGGCCGCCTCAAGCACTTCTCCCAGCACCCGGTCCGCTACAAGGCCTGGGGCTTCGTCTCCAAGCTCAACGGCCACCACATGGGCCTGGCCTGGACGACCCTGGCGTCGCTGGCCATCGCGGACTTCTACGTGCTGGCAGTGTCCGCCGGATGGTTCTCCGACCTGCGCTTCATCAACTGAGGACGATCACATGACTGACATTCAACGGCACCCGTACGACGTCGTCGTCATCGGTGCGGGCGGCGCCGGCCTGCGCGCTGCCATCGAGGCCCGGCTGGCCGGCAAGCGCGTCGCGATCATCTCGAAGTCGCTGTTCGGCAAGGCCCACACGGTGATGGCCGAAGGCGGCGCGGCGGCGTCGATGGGCAACGTCAACTCCAATGACAACTGGATGGTGCACTTCCGGGACACCATGCGGGGCGGCAAGTTCCTGAACAACTTCCGGATGGCCGAGCTGCACGCCAAGGAAGCCCCGGAGCGGGTCTGGGAGCTGGAGACCTACGGCGCCCTGTTCGACCGGACTCCGGACGGCAAGATCAGCCAGCGCAACTTCGGCGGTCACGAATACCCGCGTCTGGCGCACGTCGGTGACCGCACCGGCCTGGAGATGATCCGCACGCTGCAGCAGAAGATCGTGTCGCTGCAGCAGGACGACTACGCCAGCACCGGGCAGTACGAAGCCAACATCAAGGTGTACGCCGAGTGCGTGATCACCGACCTGCTGCTCGACGGCGACCGGATGGCCGGCGCGTTCGGCTACTACCGCGAGAACGGCGAGCTCATCCTGTTCGAGGCGCCGGCGATCGTGCTGGCCACCGGCGGTGTCGGCAAGTCCTACAAGGTCACCTCGAACTCGTGGGAATACACCGGTGACGGGCACGCGCTGGCGCTGCGCGCCGGCTCGACCCTGATCAACATGGAGTTCCTGCAGTTCCACCCCACCGGCATGGTGTGGCCGCCGTCCGTCAAGGGCATCCTGGTCACCGAGTCGGTCCGCGGTGACGGCGGCATCCTGAAGAACTCCGAAGGCAAGCGGTTCATGTTCGACTACGTGCCGGACGTCTTCCGCAAGCAGTACGCGGAGACCGAGGAAGAGGCCGACCGCTGGTACACCGACCCGGACAACAACCGGCGCCCACCCGAGCTGCTGCCCCGTGACGAGGTGGCCCGCGCCATCAACTCCGAGGTCAAGGCCGGTCGCGGCACCCCGGCCGGCGGCGTCTACTTGGACATCGCCTCGCGTCGCACGCCGGAGTTCATCCTCAAGCGGCTGCCGTCGATGTACCACCAGTTCAAGGAGCTGGCCGACGTCGACATCACCAAGCAGCCGATGGAGATCGGCCCGACCTGTCACTACGTGATGGGTGGCGTCGAGGTGGACCCGGATACCGCCGCGGCGGCCGGCACCATCCAGGGCCTGTTCGCCGCCGGTGAGGTCTCCGGCGGCATGCACGGTTCCAACCGCCTGGGCGGCAACTCGCTCTCCGACCTTCTGGTCTTCGGCAAGCGCGCGGGTCAATACGCCGCCGCGTACGCCGATGGCCTCAAGGCCACGCCGAAGGTCAGCGAGGCGTCGCTGAACGCCGCCGTGGAGACCGCGCTGGCTCCGCTGAACCGCGGCGCCGACGGCGAGAACCCCTACAACGTCTGGCACTCGCTGCAGGAAGTCATGCAGAACCTGGTCGGCATCATCCGCCGCCGCGAGGAGCTGGAGCAGTCCATCAAGGACCTGGCCGAGCTGCGTGGCCGGGTGGCCAACGTCGGAGCGACCGGCGGCCGCAAGTTCAACCCGGGCTGGCACCTTGCGCTGGACTTGCGCAACATGCTGGTGGTCTCGGAGTGCACGGCGCGCGCGGCACTGGAGCGCGAAGAGTCCCGCGGCGGTCACACCCGCGAGGACTTCCCTGCCATGGACGACCAGTGGCGGCAGGTGAACCTGATCTGCTCGCTGAACCCGAGCGGGGACGGCGTCGACCTCAAGCGTCAGCCGGTTCCGGCGCTCCGCTCCGAGCTGCTCGGCCTGTTCGAGAAGTCCGAGCTGGCGAAATACATGACCGAGGCGGAACTCGCCGACCACGACGCCGCGGCCAAGTCCGCGGAGTCGCTGACGGTGACCGACACCGCCGACACGAAGGTGGGTGGCAAGTAATGGGTAGCAAGCGCCACTTCCGCGTCTGGCGGGGGGACGACTCCGGAGGACAGCTCGAGGACTTCGACGTCGAGGTGAACGATGGCGAGGTCGTCCTCGACATCATTCATCGGCTCCAGGCCACCCAGGCACCCGATCTCGCGGTGCGGTGGAACTGCAAGGCCGGCAAGTGCGGGTCCTGTTCCATGGAGATCAACGGCATGCCGAAGCTCGGCTGCATGACCCGGATGTCGACCTTCGAAGAGGCCGAGACCGTCACGGTCACGCCGCTGCGCACCTTCCCGGTGATCCGGGACCTGGTCACCGACGTGTCGTTCAACTACCAGAAGGCCCGCGAGATGCCGGCCTTCGCGCCGCCGGACCTGGCCCCCGGCGAATACCGGATGCAGCAGGTCGACGTCGAGCGCTCGCAGGAATTCCGCAAGTGCATCGAGTGCTTCCTGTGCCAGAACACCTGCCACGTGGTCCGCGACCACGAGGAGAACAAGCCGGCCTTCGCGGGTCCGCGGTTCTTCATCCGGGCCGCCGAGCTGGACATGCACCCGCTCGACCAGAGGACCGACCGCAAGGAGTTCGCGCAGGCCGAGCAGGGTCTGGGCTACTGCAACATCACCAAGTGCTGCAGCGAGGTCTGCCCGGAGCACATCCACATCACCGACAACGGCATCATCCCGATGAAGGAGCGCGTGGTCGACCGCAAATACGACCCGCTGGTGTGGCTCGGCAAGAAGATCTTCCGCCGGGATGAGCTCGAAGCGAAGTAGGCGCTCATTCGGCCAACGAAGCGCCCGCACGGTTCGCCGTGCGGGCGCTTCGTTCATTGTGGGTACGCCGCACCGGCGGCGTTACCTTCGGCGGCCGCGCCGGCTGCCGCGGTCGGGTTGCCGACGGAGTCGAGCGGGGTCAGGCGCGGGCTGGGTCGAGCACCGCGGGCAGCGCCGCGACGATCGGCGCATCCGCCGGCAGCCAGTCCACGCTGTCCAACTCGTCGGCGCCGAGCCACCGCATGTCGGCGTGCTCGACCAGTTTGGGGACTCCCCCGTTGACGATCTGAGCGGCGTACACACGCAAGATCGCCCACCCGTGCGCGAGCGGGACGTCGTCGCCGACTCGATCACCGACGGTAACGGCAACGTCAAGCTCTTCGGCGCACTCGCGGACCAACGCTTCGATGTCGGTCTCTCCCGGCTCCACCTTGCCGCCCGGAAACTCCCACCGGCCGGCGAATTCCGGCGGCTCGGAGCGGGCACAGGCCAAAACTCGACCGCTGTCGATAATCGCAGCTCCGACGATCACGCGTGGGGTGTTCCGTTCGCTCTGCACGAGGCATCAGAGTGCCAGATCTTCGGGAAATTCGGAGACGTTGAGATCCAATGGTTAACCGTTGGAGCCATAGACACAGGGTGCGGAAGTGGCGACACTGGGGGCACCGAATGCAACAAGAGGGCGACAAGTCGGCCACAAGCCAATAACAAACGCTCGGGGAGGTGCGCATGGGTCGACGGCGACCAGCGCCAACTGACGACTACCTAGCGGACGCACTCTCGCTGCTCTCGGGGTGGCAACGTGACGGCTCGGAGATCCATCGGACGCTGCTCCTCGACGAGGCGCAGCACGCAGCGCTTGCCGAACGTATCAAGTTTTTCGCCGATGCGCTGCAGGTCAGAGCACGTGTCCGCCGCGGGGACGGACATACGCTCATCGGCCTCGACACTGCCAACGGTGAGCTCACTCCCGGCGAGGTCCACTTCGCCGCCCGGATCGAAGACGCGTACCGCTCGATCGCGGGCACTCACCTGAACCGCGACCGGCACGATTCCTCCACGCTGCGCCGGACGCCGCGAACGTCCGGCGCAGCCGCGTGCTTGACCCGCTACGTCGACTGGTCGACGGATCGCAGCTGGCCGGCACCGCCGTTGGCGACATCCTGCTGGTTGATCTTCGACTGATGACCGACCGACACCGGTGAGTACTGGCTCCACTCACTGCTGCTGCAGGTGGACGGTGCCGGCGGTGCCGTCATTGAGGATGCCGTACGCATATCCGGTCGCCTCGCTGAACAGTGGCCCGCCACTGTCGCCCTTGCGGCTGCAGATGTTGGTGACGAAGCCACCGTTCGTGCTGGTGACCTCGCCGCAGCGGGTGCCGGGCGGCAGTTGTGACGACTTGTAGCCGTACGGTCGTTGTCGCCCTGGCCGGTGGCACACACGATCTCGCCCGTCGCCGAGCCCCGAGGCGTAGGCCGCCGCACCGGTGACCGTGGTGCGGCGGCGCTGCAGCCGCTGGACTGGCACGGTCGTGCAGACGACGCGATCTGGTTTGCGCGGCGTGCCGAAGCCACATATGGCGGCTCGTGATCGGATCAGCGCCGTAGTCGGTCGGGTAGGTGGACGTGCCGGCGTTGCTGCCGTGCTGGTAGACCGGGTCCTCGACGCCGATCTGAGTGAGGCGGTTGTCGTAGGCGTGGGTGATGCCGAGCTTGTCCGGGCCGGCCAGGCAGTGCCCGGCGGTCAGGGCGTAGTCGGCGCCTTGGTCGAGTCGAACACGACGAAGCCGAGCGTGCACTCGCCGTACATCGTGTTCTCGTTGTCGCTGTCGTTGTTGGCGGTGGTCCGCCTGATCACCAGGCTGGGATCCGGCCATCAGCCGCTGCTTGGGCGCCCCTTGTCCGGGCCGACCGGCGGTGCCGGTAGTCGGCCGCACCGGCCGGCACTGGCACGGCGCGCTCTTCGGCTTCGCCCGGCGACCAGTTGCCGCAGCACAGTGCCGGGATGCGCGGCGACAACGGCCTCGACCTGCGGGTCCGGCGTCGCCACCGATCGCTGTGCGGCGTCGAGCTGCGCCAGCGTCCGGGCATTGCGGCCGGCCGCGGCCGAGCCCGCGGTCTGGTAGACCGCGACCTGATTGGCGGTGACGTCCACCGACACCTGCGCGACCGAGTCGGGCAGTTGCGCGCGGATCGCGTCGGCGAGCGCGTCCAACTGCTCAAGGCTGTGCTGCACCGGCACCAGCGCAATGTGCGCCGAGTCCGCCATCTTGTCGATCGCCGGGGCCAGCTCGGTGGTGTCGGTGGTTGCGATCCGCAGCACGCCGCCGTGCGACTGGTCCAGCCACATTCCCGCGTACGCGTCCGGGTAGCCGGCCCGCAGTTGCGCATCGAGCTGGTCGGCCTCGCCCTGCAATTTCAGCCGTCGAGTCGCCTCGGCCTTGGTCGTGCCGTAGTGCGCCTGCAGATACGCCATCGAGGCCGTTTGGTCGTCCGCGGCCGCCTTCGACGGCTGGGTGCCCTGGCCTGGCCCGAAGCCCGGCTTGGCGGTCGTGCCGGCAGAAGTCCTTGGAGTCGTTGTCGCGATCGCGCCGTCCGGCTCGAGCGCCGAAGTATGGGCGCGATCAACGCTGGCGACACCCGGCACACGCTGCGCATTCCAGACGATGGCGGAAGCCGCCGCAACCGCGGCAACGATGGCGAGGATCACGACAGTGCGCGGCCTCAGACGGGGGTGCAGTTTCACGGAACCTCGCGATCGGGGGGAATCGATCGGGCAGAACCCGAATCTTCCCATACGCGCGCACATCCGTTGGACCGGTAGGCTCCGCCCTTGTCGGACGTGCCACCCGCGCGTTGCCCTCGAGCTTGCCGCGTGCCGAAGGGAAGCAGCAGATGGAGATCGGGATCGGAGCGCCGGGTGGCACCGCTCGGGCCACCTCGCTCGGCGCCCAGGTAGTCGCCGCTTCGTTAGGCGATCGGCGGGTGCTCTGGGTGACGCCGCATCCGACCGTGCCGCTGCGCGGTGGCATACCGGTCTGTTTTCCCTGGTTCGGTGCGGCTGGAACGCCATCGCACGGGTTCGGCCGCCGGGTCGAGTGGTCAGTCAGCGCGGTCGCCACCGACGGCGTGGTGTTCGAACTGACTGAATCGCCCGAGACGCTGGCGATCTGGCCGCATCGGTTCCACGCGGCGCTCACCGTCGGAATCGGTCAGACGCTGGACTTCGAATTCGCGGTCACGAACACCGACACAGCCCCGTTCACCTTCACGTACGCCCTACACAGCTACTTCGCGACCGATGACCTGGCGGGGTGGCGATTGGACGGGCTGGGAGCGCCGGTAACCGCGGCCGATCCGATCGATCAGATCTGGGAGCAGGCTCCGGACCGGCTCACCTTCGACGGGCTCTACGTCGAGGCGTCCGGCATGCCGAGCGCCGTGGTGTGGAATCCGGGACCGAACGAGGTTGGCGACATCGGATCCGCGTACCGCGACTTTGTCTGTGTGGAACGGGGTTGCATCGGCTCCGCGGCGGTGACGCTCGAACCCGCCGCCCAATATGTCGGATCGATGCGGATTGGGCTGCTGTGACCGACCGGCTGGCGCCCGACGTGAGCTGGGCGGCGCTGCAGGCGGCCACGCCACCCGAGGTGACCGCGGCGTTCCCGGCCGTCCAGTGGCGGCTGGAGCTGCTCTGGCAACTGGATCGACCGGCCCGCCGGATCGCGGTGGCCGACCTGGATTGGATGCTCGACCTGCCGTTGTGGCAGCGCGACGGAGTGCGGTTTCAGGTCCGACCGCGCGAGGTGCTTGCGACACCGGCGGAATTCCCGGCGCATTACCAGCGAATCTTGGACAGCGATCTCGCCTATCCGATCCACGTGACTAGGCATCGCGGGCGGATGACCGTTCTGGATGGATTTCACCGCCTCGCGAAGGCCATCGTCAACGGCGGCACCGAGATCGTGGTGATCGAAGTGTCCGCTGCCGACCTGCACGCGATCACGTAGAGCCGGGAGAGTCCTCGCGCCGGCGGTCGATTGGCGACGGCCGTCCGCGCAACTCGACGGCTGGCCGCCGGCCTAAACGTTGAACCTGAACTCGACTACGTCGCCGTCCTGCATGACGTAGTCCTTGCCCTCCATCCGGACCTTGCCTGCGGTCTTGGCGGCCGCCTTGGAGCCCGCGCTGACCAGGTCGCCGTAGCTCACGACCTCGGCCTTGATGAAGCCGCGCTGGAAGTCCGAGTGGATGACGCCGGCCGCCTCGGGTGCGGTGGCGCCGATCGGGACCGTCCAGGCCCGTGACTCCTTCGGCCCAGCGGTGAGGTAGGTCTGCAGGCCGAGCGTTCGGAAGCCGACCCGGATCAGCTGGTCCAGGCCCGGCTCCTCTTGACCGATCGAGGACAGCAGCTCGCGGGCCTCTTCTTCGGGCAGGTCGATCAGCTCTGACTCGATCTTGGCGTCCATGAAGATCGCTTCGGCCGGCGCCACCAGCGCCCGCAGCGAGTCCAGGAACTCCTTGTTGGCCAGCTCAGCTTCGTCGACGTTGAAGACGTAGAGGAAGGGCTTCGTGGTCAGCAAGTGCAGCTCGTCCAGCTCGGATACGTCGATCTTGGCATCGGCGGCTCCGGCGTAGAGCGTGATGCCCTTGTCCAGAACGTCCCGGGCAGCGGTCGCCGCAGCCAGCACCGACGCGCGGTGTTTCTGCAGCCGGGCTTCCTTCTCCAGCCGCGGGATCGCCTTCTCCAGCGTCTGCAGATCGGCGAGCATCAGCTCGGTGTTGATCGTCTCGATGTCATCGCCGGGTGACATCTTGCCGTCGACGTGCACCACATTGGGGTCGGAGAAGGCCCGGACCACCTGGCAGATCGCCGACGCGTCGCGGATGTTGGCGAGGAACGCGTTGCCCCGGCCCTGGCCCTTCGAGGCGCCCCGGACCAGTCCGGCAATGTCGACGAACGACACCGGCGCCTGGATCACCTTTTCGGAGTCGAAGATCTCCGCGAGCTTGGCCAGGCGCGCGTCCGGCAGGCCGACCACGCCGACGTTCGGGTCGATCGTCGCGAACGGGTAGTTGGCGGCCAGGACGTCATTCTTCGTCAGCGCGTTGAACAGCGTGCTCTTGCCGACGTTGGGCAGGCCGACGATACCGATTGTCAGGGACACCCAAGCAGCTTACGCAGCGGTGCGGCCGGACTCCGGAGGTGGGCGGCGTCGATGTCCTGGGTCGCCGGGTTTTCTGCTTTTCGGCCATCGCTGCCGGGCAAATCGGATAGTGGATCACTATGCATGCGGAAAAGCAGAAAACCCGGGGCTGGGGTCCGGCATCAGCAGCCGGTTCTCCTAGAGTCGGGCGGGTGACGCTTGCATATGACGATCAAGGTTCCGGACCAGCGGCGATTCTGCTGCACTCGGCCGTGTGCGACCGGCGGATGTGGGAACCGCAGTGGCAGCTTCTGCAAGACGCCGGTTACCGCGTGATCCGTTGCGACTTCCGAGGTTATGGCGAGTCTCCGGCGCCGACCGAGCCGTTCAACGCCGCCGACGACGTGATCGCTCTGCTCGACTATCTCGGCGTGCAGACCGCGACAGTGATCGGATCGTCGTACGGCGGCCGGGTCGCGCAGGAAGTCGCCGCTCGCTGGCCGGATCGGGTCAGCACGCTGCTGCTTCTGTGTGCCGCGACGAGGCTGCACCCACCGACGGACGCGATCCGCGCCTTCGGCCAGCGGGAGGATGAACTGCTCGAAGGCGGCGACATCGACGGCGCGACCCAGCTGAATGTCGACACCTTTGTCGGTCCGGCGGCGAGTCCGGAGACCCGGGCGTTCGTCGCGGAGATGCAGCGACAGGCGTTTGAGATCCAGATCGCCGCCGACAACGACGAATCAGCGGCCGACGCCGGTCCGGTGGACCACGACTTCGCCCTGTCCGCGATCAGCGCCCACACCACCGTCGTCTCGGGCGACCTCGATGTCGACTACTTCCAGTCGATCGCAGACCTCCTGGCGACGTCGATCCCGGGCGCGCTGCGAGTCGAACTGCCGTGGGCCGGCCACCTGCCGACGTTGGAGGACCCGGTGCGGGCGAATCCACTGATCCTTCAGTGGCTCAGCCCGGCCTGATCACGCCCCGAGACAAAAGGTCCGACAACATCACGCCCCGAGACGAAGGTCCAACAACGCCCGGAGACTGATCCGCTCCCCGTCTCGGCCGCCCTCGCCGATCACCAGGCGTGGCCGCGACGGTCGGACCGTCACTCCGGTGAACAGCGCCCCGAGCGATCCCCGAACCGACAGCACGTAGAACTCGCCGTCGACTCCGACAGCCAGGTTCGGCCGCAGAGACCAGCCCCGCAGGTCAGTCCGGAATCGGCGCCGGCCGTCGTAGGACGTCGCCGCCAGGCGCACCGGCTCGATGCCGCGGGCGGTCGCCGTCGCCACGAATTCGGCCAACATCGCCGCGGCTTCGGTGGCCTCGACCGACTCGCGGTGTGCCAGGTTCGCGGCGTGCGTGTCGATGGCGCGGCGACGCTGAGCAGCCCAGTCAGCGGCCACGTCGGATTCGGTCACACCGCAACGCTACCGTGATCAGGTGCTTGAGCGTGCCCGCGAGATCGCCGATGACGTGCTGTTCCCGTCCGCTCTCTCGGTCGATCGCAGCGATCGCGTGCCGCCGGGTCACCTTGACCTGCTGGCAGCCGAGGGCTTCTACGGGTTGAGCGTCCGCCCCGATCTGGACTTCGCCGGCTTTGCCGACGTCGCGGCGGCGCTGGCCAGCGGCTGCTTGACCACGGCATTCGTCTGGCTTCAGCACCACGGTCCGGCTCGGGCCGCGGCCGAGACGGCCTGGGGCCCGGCGCTCGCGTCCGGCCAGGTTCGCGCGGGCATCGGCCTGGCCGGGATCCGGCATCAAAAGGATCCTTTACGCGTACGCCGAACGCCCGCCGGCTTCGTGCTGACCGGCACCGTGCCCTGGGTGACCGGCTGGGACATGATCGACGTCGTTTTCGTGGCCGCGGTGGATGAGTCCGATGTCGTGCACTTCCTGCTGGTCGACGCAGTCGCCGGGCCGACGTTGCAGGTCAGCCGGCCAGACATCGTGGCGGTCGCGGCCAGCCGCACCGTGAACCTGCGATTCCTCGACCACGATGTCGCCGCCGATCGGCTGATCAGCACGGTACCGTTCGCGGACTGGTCGGCCGACGACAGCCGCGGCGCGACGCTCAACGGGTTCCTGTCGCTCGGACTCGTCGACCGATGTGCACGGCTGCTCGGCCACGGGCCCGGCGCCGCGGCGGCGGATGCGCTGGCCGCGGCGGCCTCGGCTCGGCGAGCCGATCTGCTGGCCGCCGCATCTGATCAGCTCAACGCCGCTCGCGCCGGCGCCGCAGAACTCGCCTGGCGGGCGGCGGCCGCCGTGTGCGTGGCGACCGGGGCCCGCGCGGTGCTGCTCGACCAGCACGGCCAGCGACTCGCCCGGGAGGCGGCGTTCCTGCTGGTGTTCGGATCGCGGCCACAAATGCGGGATGTGCTGCTCGGTCATCTGGCCCCGCCTGATTAGGTTCTCGTGGTCGGCTGGCCGGCGCGGATGTGAAAACTGCCATGTCCGAAACCCGCCAGCTTTTCGGTGGTCGAGGGCGCACGATAGAACGCGTGGACCTTGATTTCGAAAGTTGCTACCGGGCCGTGTCGAGCCGCGACCAGCGGTTCGATGGCTGGTTCTTCACCGCGGTCACGTCCACTGGCATCTACTGCCGCCCGTCCTGCCCGGCTCAGACGCCAAAGGCCGGCAACGTGCTTTTCTATCCGACTGCCGCGGCCGCCCACCGGCAAGGCTTCAGAGCCTGCAAGCGGTGCCGGCCGGATGCGGCGCCGGGTTCCCCGGAGTGGGACACCCGGGCCGACGTGGTCGGCCGTGCGATGCGACTGATCGCCGACGGCGTGGTCGACCGGCACGGTGTGAACGGACTGGCCGATCGGCTCGGCTACACCACTCGGCATCTGACCCGGATGTTGACTGAGGAGGTCGGCGCCGGTCCCCTGGCACTGGCCCGGGCCCAGCGAGCGCAGACAGCGCGCACCCTGATCGAGACCACCGAGATGGGGCTGGCTCAAGTGGCGTTCGCGGCCGGCTTCAAGTCGGTGCGCCAGTTCAACGACACGTTCCGCGAGGTCTATGCGGCCAGTCCGTCGGACCTGCGGGTTGCGGCGCAGCGTCGCCGTCCGGTGACGCCGGGGACGATCGCGCTGCGGCTGGCTTACCGGCCGCCGCTTCATCGCGCGGCACTGCTCGAGTTCCTCAAGATGCGTGCGATCCCCGGCGTCGAGTTCGTCACCGACGAGGACTACACCCGAGCCCTCCGGCTCCCGCACGGCCCTGCGACGGTGATGCTCACACCCCTACCCGACTACGTCTCCGCCACGCTGCGCCTGTCTGACGTCCGTGACCTTGCCCCGGCGGTGGCACGATGCCGGCGCCTGCTCGATCTGGACGCCGACCCGGTCGCCGCCGACGCAGTGCTGAGCGAGGAGCAGATGCTGGCCGAGTCGGTGGCGAAAGAACCAGGTGTCCGGGTGCCGCGGGCCGTGGACGGGTTCGAGGTGGCCGTTCGTGCCATCGTCGGCCAGCAGATCTCGGTCGCCGGTGCGATGACCGTCCTGGGGAAGATCGTTCGCGGCGCCAGCGACCCGCAGGCAGCCGCTGTCCTGACGCCCGACGAGATTCCGCCGCGGGACGGCGACGCCGGCACCGGACCCGGGGTGGCGCTGGTGCCGTTCCCGACCGCCGCCCAGGTCGCCGACATGCCTGATGAGCTGTTCGCAATGCCGGGCAAGCGCAAGGCCACCATCAAGGCCTTGGCGTCGGCGATCGCCTCCGGCGAGCTGATCCTCGATGCCGGAGTCGACCGCGAGCGGACCGAAGCGACTCTGCGGTCGATCCCCGGCATCGGCGAATGGACGGCGAGCTATATCGCCATGCGAGCGCTCGGCGATCCTGATGTGTTCCTCCCGAGCGACCTTGTCGTGCGCCAGGTGGCAGCGGCGCACGGCCTCCCCGACAAGCCAAAACTCCTCGATCAATATGCGCAGCGGTTCTCGCCGTGGCGCTCCTACGCAGTAATCCGAATGTGGAGGTTGTCGAAATGACCAGCTTGACGATTGAGACTCCGGTTGGCCCGTTCACTATGGTGGGGCGCGGCAAGACGATCCTTGCCTCCGGCTTCACCGATGACGTGCCAGGCCTGGTCAACCTGATTCACCCCTATCTGCGAACCGCCGCTGATGCCGACGGCGACCTGGAACCGATCGCCGAGTGCGTCGAGGCCTATTTCGACGGCGACCTCGCAGCGATCGACACCGTCGACGTTGAGCAGCACGCCGGTGGGCGGTTCCTCGACCACGCGTGGGACACGCTCCGCACCGTTCCGGCGGGCACCCCGGTCACCTACACCGCCCTCGCTGAGCTGGCCGGGCGTCCGGCCGCCGTGCGCGCCGCGGCGATGGCCTGTGCGCGAAACGCGGCGGCGTTGTTCGTTCCGTGCCACCGCATCATCCGGACGGATGGGAGCCTCGGCGGGTTCCGGTGGGGCCTCGACGTCAAAAGGTGGCTGCTGGGACATGAACAGACGGCAGCCGGAAACTAAGTCGAGATCAGTCCCATCCACCGGATAAGTTCGAGGAGTGTCGGCACTTTCAGTAACCTCCGCGAACTCCCCTGAAGTCCACCGACCCTTAACCAATCTGTGGCGGATGCGCCGTTACGTTCGACCGTATTTGGCACACATGATCTGGATGCTCGCGGCCGCTGGGGGCGCCACCGCGGCGAGCATCGTGGTTCCACTCGTTGTCCGAAGCGTTGTCGACGGTCCGGTGAAGCATCACCAGACCTCGGGCCTGTTCGAGCTCGGCGCTCTCGCGCTCCTGCTCGGTCTGCTGGAAGCCCTGCTCATCTTCATCCGCCGATGGACCCAGAGCACGACGGCCCTCGGCATGGAGGCGACCCAGCGCAACGATCTGTATGCACATCTTCAACGCCTTCCGGTGGCGTTCCACGACCACTGGCAGTCAGGTCAGCTGCTCTCCCGAGCCACCAGCGACCTGAGCACCATCCGGCGGTTCATGTCGTTCGGGCTGATCTTCCTGATCGTCAACATCTGCACCTACGTGACCGTCATCTTCTTGCTGTTCCGTCTCTACTGGCCGCTAGCGATAGTGGTCACGGCCGGATCCATTCCGTTGTTCTACTTCAGCCGCAACTTCACACGCTTTTACTTCACCGCCGCGCGACTGATGCAGGACCAGCAGGGCGACCTCGCGACCCTGGTCGAGGAGTCGGCCCAAGGCCTCCGGACGATCAAGGCATTCGGTCGCCGGCATCAGGTGTCCAGCCAGTTCGAGTCGGCTGCGCGCCTGGTCCACGACACTGGCGTCAACAAGGCACGCCTGCTGGCCCGCACCTGGTCGCGATTCGATCTTGTGCCCAACATCCAGCTGGCGGTCGTGCTGGTCGGTGGGGCATACGCGGTCTCGGCCGACAAGCTCACCATTGGCGGTCTGGTCGCCTTTGTGACCCTGGAGCTGATGCTCATCTGGCCGGTCGACGCTCTTGGTTGGATCATCGCCAACCTGCAGGAGTCGATGACCGCCGCGGACCGCATCTACGAGGTCCTGGACAGCGAGGTCACGATCGTCGACCGGCCAGACGCCATCACGCTGCGCAAAGACGCGGTGCAGGGCGCGATCCGATTCGAGAACGTCCACTTCGCGTTCCCGGACCGGCCGCACGTCGAAGCAGGCCGTGAAGTCGGCGCCGGCGACGGTGCCGCAATGAGGGCCGGCATCACCACCACGGCCAGGACTACGACAGCCGCCAGCGCCGCAACTAACGAGGGCACCGCCGCCGCGGCTACCGGCGTCACGGCGTCGCCGACAGCTGTCCGGCGACACTCGCGAGGTGCTCGGTGGCATCGACCTGGAGATCCGGCCGGGCGAGACGGTGGCTCTGGTCGGCGCGACCGGCAGCGGCAAGTCGGCGCTGATCACCCTGATCCCCCGGCTCTATGACGTCACCGCGGGCCGGATCACCCTCGACGACCACGACATCCGCGACCTGACGCTGGACAACCTCCGCGACCTGATCGGCGTCGCCTTCGAGGAGCCGACGCTGTTCTCCATGTCGGTCCGGGAGAACCTGACCCTGGGCCGGCCCAACGCGACCGACGACGAGGTCACCGAGGCGATCGAAGTAGCCCAGGCCGGCTTCGTCTACGAACTGCCGTGGGGGCTGGACACCCGGGTCGGTGAGCAGGGCCTGTCCTTGTCCGGCGGGCAGCGGCAGCGGCTGGCGCTGGCACGCGCCGTGCTCGGCCGCCCCCGGGTGCTGATCCTCGACGATCCCCTGTCGGCGCTGGACGTGCACACCGAAGCGCTGGTCGAGGAGGCGCTGCGCAGTGTCCTGAAAGGCAGCACCGCCCTGATCGTGGTGCACCGCCCGTCCACCGTCGCGCTCGCCGATCGGGTCGCCCTGCTCCAGGGCGGCGTCATCACCCACACCGGCACGCACTCAGAACTCCTGGCCACCGTGCCGGAATACCGCTCGCTGCTGTCCGCCGAAGCCGATCACGACTCCGACCTCCGACCCACCACGATCCGCCGCCCGAAACTCGACGCCCGGGACGCGCTCAATGTCAACTGATCAACAGACCGCCCCCACCGAAACCGACTTCATCGACCCGCTCGCCTGGCGGGGGGTCGCGGCCGAAGACGACGCTGAGCGTACGGCTGCTGAGGCTCCCACCGAGTCGGCTGCGCTCCGGCTCCGGGCCGGCAGCAAGGTGCTGCTCGGCACACTGCTGCGGCCGCACCGTCGCGGCATCGCCGCGCTGATCGCCCTTCTGCTGATCCAGAGTGGTGCCGAGATGGCCGGCCCGTTTCTGGTCATGCTCGGCATAGACAACGGCATCCCACCGCTGGTCAACGATCATGACGGCACCGTGATGATCGAGATCGCCATCGCCTTCGGCATCTCGATCCTGCTCGCCTACGTCGGCAAGCGCGGTTTCCTGGTGCTGTCCGGCCGGATCGGTCAAGCCGTCCTGTTCGACCTGCGGCGCCGGGTGTTCAACCACTTCCAGCGCCTGTCCATCGGGTTCCACGAGCGCTACACCTCTGGACGGGTGGTGGCTCGCCTGACCTCGGACATGGACTCCATCTCCGAACTCGTCGACG
Source organism: uncultured Actinomycetota bacterium (assembly GCA_963836775.1). Lineage (GTDB taxonomy): Bacteria > Actinomycetota > Actinomycetes > Mycobacteriales > Micromonosporaceae > DASQPR01. The sequence goes on from CAWIKR010000002.1 coordinate 1,129,944, forward strand.
GCGGCATCGAGGAACTGGTCCTGTCCGCGCTGTCGGTCATCTCGATCGCCACCATCCTGCTGTTCCTGGACGTGCACCTGGCTCTCGTGACACTGCTGTCGTTCCCGTTCCTGATCTGGCTGTCACGCTGGTTCCAGCAGGCGTCTGCCAAGGCCTACCGGCGCACCCGTGAGACGGTCGCGTTGGTGATCGTCCAGTTCGTCGAGTCGATGGGCGGCATGCGAGCCGTTCAGACGTTCCGCCGCGAGTCGCGCAACCAGGAGATCTTCGAGCGCGTCAACGAGGACTACCGGATGGCGAACACGAGAGCGTTCCAGCTGATCGCGACGTTCTCGCCGCTGATCAAGGTGATCGGCAACGTCACCATCGCGGTGGTGCTGACCTACGGCGGCTATCGGGCGCTGCACGGTCAGGTCGAGGTCGGCGTGCTCGCCGCGTTCCTGCTCTACCTGCGCCGGTTCTTCGAGCCGATGCAGGACCTGTCGATGTTCTACAACTCGCTGCAGTCGGCCAGCGCGGCGCTGGAGAAGCTGGCCGGGGTGCTCGACGAGGATCCCGCGGTCCCGGAGCCGGACCATCCGGAGGCCATCGGGGTCGGGGCCGGGCATGTCGAGTTCGTCGAGACGACCTTCGCCTACCGGCCGGACCGGGTCGTGCTCCCGCATCTGAATCTCGACATACCGGCCGGCCAGACCGTGGCGCTGGTCGGGGCCACCGGCGCCGGCAAGTCGACGATCGCCAAGCTGGTCTGCCGGTTCTATGACCCGACCGATGGCGTGGTGCGGCTCGATGGTGTCGACGTTCGCCAGTTGAGCGACGATGACCTGCGGACCCGAGTCGTGATGGTGGCCCAGGAAAACTTCCTGTTCTCCGGCACCATCGCCGACAACATCCGGTTCGGCAAGCCGGACGCCAGCGATGAGCAGATCCGCGACGCGGCCCGGGCGATCGGCGCGGATACGTTCATCGAGGCACTGCCGGACGGCTACGACACCGACGTCCGCAAGCGCGGCGGACGCCTGTCGGCCGGGCAGCGTCAGCTGGTCGCCTTCGCCCGGGCGTTCCTCGCCGACCCGCAGGTGCTGATCCTGGACGAGGCCACGTCGTCGCTGGACATCCCGTCCGAGCGGCTGGTGCAGCGTGCGCTGCGGACGATCCTGCGGTCCCGCACCGCGATCATCATCGCCCACCGCCTGTCCACCGTCGAGATCGCCGACCGGGTGCTGGTTCTGGACGGCGGCGAGATCGTCGAGGACGGCCCCCCGGACGACCTGATCCAGTCGGGTGGCAACTACTCGACTCTTCACCGGCAGTGGGAAGAGAGCCTGGTCTAGACGACGACGGCGCCCGGGGAGTCCCCCGGGCGCCGTCGCACCTCACGGCTCAGAAACCGTCAAACCCGCCACCGCCATCGAAGCCGCCGCCGTCGTAACCCGCCGCCGCCGCCGTCGAACCCGCCGCCGGCATCACCACCACCGTCGTAGCCGCCGCCATCCTGACCGGCGTCGTAGCCCTGGTCATAACCTTGGTCGTACCCCTGGTCCTGGCCCTGGTCATAGCCTTGGTCCTGACCGGCGTCGTAGCCCTGGTCGTAGGCGGCTCCGGAACCGTAGTCGCCAAAGGCCGGGGCCAAGAGCGCGTCGAAGACGAGCGCGCCGCCGATGCCCCAGGCACCGGCCACCAGCGCGGTCTTCCACCACGGCTCGGAATACCAACCGGTCGGGACCGGCCGGCCACCGACCTGACCACCCGGGTAGTAGTAGGGCGTCTGATCGCCTGGCTGCGGTGCCGCCCGATAGTTGCGGCCCTGCACGCTCACCTCGCGCTCCTGCCGGATCGCCCCGGCGGAGCGCTGACCGGCCAACGGTGGCAGCGGCGGCCCCGGGTCGAGCTGGAGCGCCACCCGCGCCGCCCGCACGTACGCGAGCCCTTCCAGCGCGGTCTCCCGGGCCAGCTGGAACTGCGTGACCGAAGTGGCGCGGTCCAGCTGACCGCCGGCCGCGTTGTAGCGCTCGCCGGCGTCGACCAGGGCCTGCTTGGTAGCCGGCTCGTCACCGGGCGGAAGGTTCATGATCTGGCCACCGAGTCGCTCATACCAGCGCAGCGCCTCTTCCCGGGCGTCGGCCAGTTCGCGCGCCTGGCGCCTGCGGTTCCACCACATCGCGATCGTCTCCCTCGCACACGGTGATGCCGGGGCCTCGCCGCCGTACGCGTGAGGAAAACCCCGTCTCTGATTGACCGTACCTAACCACCGCCAACCAGGCGTCACGCGGCAAATTGTCGCGGTACTGACTGGCCGCGCGGTAAATGTCGTACCGGTCGTTCATGATCGGTCCATGCTTCTCGTGATGCTGCTGGTCGGTGTAGTCATCGGTGTCGCGCTCGGTCTCCTGTTCGCACGCTCGCGCGCGTCCACCGAGATCGCCCGACTCGACGCGACCCTGCGGGCCACCCGCGACGGCGAGGAGCGGCTGGGCCAGGCGCTCCGGGCGCTCAGCCAGGATGCCGCCCGCGACCAGCAGGTCCAGATGGGGCACATGATCGCGCCGCTGCAGGACAGCCTCAATCGATATGAGCGCCGGGTGGTCGAGCTCGAGCGCGACCGGGTCGACGCCTATGCCGAGCTGCGCACCGAAGTGCGGCAGGTCCAAGGCATCTCCACCGAGCTGCGCAATGAGACCAGCCAGCTGGTGGCGGCCCTGCGCGCGCCGCAGGTGCGCGGCCGCTGGGGCGAGCATCAACTGCGACGGATTGTCGAGGCCGCCGGGATGCTCGAGCACTGTGACTTCAACGAGCAGGTCAGCGCCCGGACCGATGATGGCTCGATCCGCCCGGACCTGGTGGTTCGCATGTCCGCCGAGCGCCGCATCGTGGTCGATGCCAAGGCGCCGTTCGACGCCTACCTGACCGCGATGGAGACGCGTGACGACGGTGCCCGGCAGGAATACCTGACGCGGCACGCCCGGGCACTGCGCGGGCACATCGATGCTCTGTCGGCCAAGGCCTACTGGACCGGCTTCACGTCCACACCGGACTTCGCCGTCTTGTTCGTGCCGGCCGATCCATTCCTCGACGCCGCCCTGCAAAAGGATCCGACGCTGCTGGAGCACGCCTTCAGCCGCAACATCGTGTTGGCCACGCCGGCCACGCTGGTGGCGTTGCTGCGGACGGTCGCGTTCGCCTGGCGGCAGGAAAAGCTTGCGGAGAGCGCGCTGGCGGTGCACACGCTCGGCCGGGATCTCTACTCGCGGCTGGCCACCATGGGCGATCACTTCGCCAAGCTGGGCGGCTCCCTGGGCAGCGCCGTCACTGCCTATAACAAAGCGATGGGCTCGCTCGAATCCCGAGTGTTGGTGAGCGCACGCAAGCTGGCCGACCTGGGCGTCTCCGGTGACCAGCTGGATGAGCCGATGCAGCTGGAGGTCTCGCCTCGGCACCTGCAGTCGCCGGAGCTGGTGGAGAACACGCCGGCGGCGTGACGGCAGCGACGCGCGCCGATCAGGCCGGTGCCGGTCACCACTGCCAGCCGCGCGGTCGAGTCGACGGCAGTGCCGATGTTCCGCGCGCCTCGCACCTTCTAGATCTTGCGAAGTTGGCGTGGCTATGACCCTCCCAACTTCGCACCGCCGCTGGATGAGATCCGAGCCCGCGGCGGCGCCAAGATGCGCGCGTGTCGGGTCGACGGGCTCAGTCCTCGGTCGGCGTCGCCGGCTCCGAGACCGAAGCGCGATCGGAGACCAAAGCCTGCTCGGAGACCGAAGCCTGTTCGGAGACCGAAGCCGCCAGCGCCGCCGCGTCGGCGGACCGCTCGCTGGCCGCCGCCTTGATGTCGCGGCGCAGCTCGTGCGGCAGGGCGAAGGTCAGCTTCTCCTGCGCCGTGGTGACCTCCGCAACCTCACCGAAGCCACGCGCGGCAAGCCAGTCCAGGACCTCCATCACCAGGTCGTCCGGGACGCTGGCGCCGGAGGTGAGACCCACCGTGGTGGCGTCGGCAACCCAGCCGTCCTGGATCTCGCTGGCGTAGTCGACCAGGTACGACGCTCGAGCGCCGGCATCCAGCGCGACTTCGCGAAGGCGGACCGAGTTGGACGAGTTGGTGGAACCGACGACGATCACCACGTCGCACTGCGGTGCGATCTCCTTGACCACGTGTTGCCGGTTGGACGTCGCGTAGCAGATGTCGTCACTCGGCGGGGCCATCAGCAGCGGCAGCTTCTGCTTGAGCCGGGCCACCGTCTCCATCGTCTCGTCGACCGACAGCGTCGTCTGCGACAGCCAGACCACCTTGCTCGGGTCGCGCACGGTCACCTGGTCGACCGCGTCCGGGCCGTCGACCAGCTGGATGTGCTCGGGTGCCTCGCCGGAGGTGCCGACCACTTCCTCGTGGCCCTCGTGGCCGATCAGCAGGATGTCGTAGTCATCGGCGGCGAACCGCTTCGCCTCGTTGTGGACCTTGGTGACCAGCGGGCAGGTGGCATCGATGGCGCGCAGGTTGCGGGCGGCCGCACCGTCATAGACCGACGGGGCCACGCCGTGCGCCGAGAAGACCACGGTGGCGCCCTCGGGGACCTCCTCGTTCTCCTCCACGAAGATCGCGCCGCGGGCCTCCAGGGTGGCCACGACGTGCTTGTTGTGCACGATCTGTTTGCGCACGTAGATAGGAGCGCCGTAGAGACTGAGCGCTTCTTCCACGGTCTGCACCGCACGGTCGACGCCGGCGCAGTAGCCGCGCGGCTTGGCCAGCAGGACACGCTTGTGTGTGGTCGAGGGGTCGCTCATGCCCCCATGGTACGTAGGCTGACCGTCGTGACCGCCTCCCAACCCGACTCGACGGAACGATCCAGCGCCGAGGCGCCGTGGCCGGTGCGCGTGGTGAGCCAGAAGATCGGCGGTTGGATTGCCAAGCTGGGGTGGATCTGGATCGACGGTCAGGTGGCGCAGATCACTCGCCGTCCAGGGTCCACCGTCGTATTCATCACACTTCGTGATCCGTCGGCCGATCTGAGCCTCAGTGTCACCACCAATCGCGATGTGCTCGATCTTGGTGCGCCGAACCTGACCGATGGCGCCCGCATCATCGTGCATGCAAAACCGGAGTTCTACGCCGGCCGCGGCACGCTCTCCCTGCGCGCCGACCAGATCCGCCAGGTCGGCCTCGGTGAGCTGCTCGCCCGCCTGGAGACGCTCAAGAAGATGCTGGCCGCCGAGGGACTCTTCGACCCGCGCCGGAAGCGGCGCCTGCCGTTCCTGCCACACCGGATCGGACTGATCACCGGCCGGGCCAGCGCGGCCGAGCGGGATGTGCTGATGAACACCGCCCGGCGCTGGCCGTCGATCGACTTCCGCACGATCAACGTCGCGGTGCAGGGTGCGAGCGCTGTGCCGCAGATCATCGACGCGCTCGCCGTGCTGGATAAGGACCCGACCATCGACGTGATCGTGATCGCCCGCGGTGGCGGCTCCACCGAAGATCTGCTGCCGTTCTCCGATGAGGCCTTGTGCCGGGCGGTGTTCGCCTGCACCACGCCGGTGGTCAGCGCGATCGGCCACGAGACCGACGCGCCGCTGGTCGATTACGTCGCCGACGTGCGCGCCTCGACTCCGACCGACGCCGCGAAGCGGATCGTGCCGGACCTCGGCGATGAGACCCGCTTGATCGGCCAGGCCCAGCAGCGCCTGCGCCGGGCCGTCGTGGGCCTTATCGACCGCGAAGATCAACGGCTGTCAGCGGTACGCAGCCGGCCGGTGCTCGCCCGTCCGGAAGTGATCGTGGACACCCGCGCCGCCGATGTGGACGCGCTGCATCAGCGTGCCGAGCGGGTCTTCGGGCATCGGCTGGAACGCGCCGAAACGGATTTGAGCCACACGCTGGCCCGGCTTCGTGCGCTCTCGCCGGCGGCGACCCTGGACCGCGGCTACGCCATCGTGCAACGCCGCTCGGATGGAGCCGTGCTGCGTAACCCCGCCGGTGCCAAGCCCGGCGACGCGTTGCGGCTGCGCCTGTCCGGGGGCGATCTCGGCGCTACGGTGGACGATAGTGTGACTCCATCATGAGCGAGTTGACCTACGAAGAGGCACGCGCCGAGTTGGCCACCGTGGTGGAGCGGCTGGAAGCCGGCGGCACCACTCTCGAAGAGTCGCTGGCGCTCTGGGAGCGTGGCGAGGAATTGGCCGCGACCTGCCAGCGATGGCTCGACAACGCCCGGTCGCGGCTGGCCGAGGCACAGCAGCGTCGCGCCAGCGAATCGCAGTAAACCGTCTTCGCAGAGCACCAGCACAACGATTTCCGCACCCGGCGAGCTTTCGCGCTGTGGAATCGGTATTCTCTCAGATCATGTCCGAGCTTGCTGTCACCGCCCGAACCCGCCACTCCCGGCTGCGTGACCAGGGCAGTGTCGAGCGCGCAGACCTGGTGGCGATCCTGCGCGCCGGCTTTGTCTGCCACCTGGGCGTGATCATCGACGGCTATCCGACGGTGCTGCCCACCGTGTACGGCATCGATGCCGACGCCACCACCCTCTACCTTCACGGTTCGGTGGTGAGCCGGAGCCTGCTGGAGAACCCGGAGACGACCGTCTGCGTGACGGTGACCCATATCGACGGGCTGGTGCTGGCGCGGTCGGTGTTCGAGCACGGCGTCAACTACCGCAGCGCGATGGTGTTCGGCTCGCCGCGGCTACTCACCGAACCCAGCGAGAAGCTGGAGGGCCTGCGCCGGCTGAGCGAGCACGCGGCGCCGGGCCAGTGGGCGTACGCTCGCCAGCCGTCAAAGAAGGAGCTGGCCAAGACCTCGATCCTGGCCCTCGATCTGGCCGAGGCTTCGGTGAAGATCCGCAGCGGCGGGCCGGACGATGGCGACAGCCCGGATGCGGAACGCGGCCTCTGGGCGGGTGTCATCCCGATGCGTACCGCCTGGGGTTCACCGGAGGCCGCTGCGGACCTGCCACCGGAGATCGCCGTGCCACCGCACATCACCGCGCTGAGCCGCGGACGCTGATGCTGGGCCGCGAAGGCGGATCCGGCGGTCAGCGCAGTGCGCCGGCGAACTCCTGAAGCGTCTTGAAGTCGGTGTCACCCCGAATGATGATCGTCCGATTGCCGACGGTGCTGACCAGCGCGTTGGTCGACCGGTCCGGAACGTTGAGTTGACCCCAGGTGGCCTCACCGATGGAAATCGCGGTCCCGGTCCGCGCCGACTTGCTGACCTCGCTGTCCAACAGGGCGTTGGCCGGATGCGAGGACTCGATCAGCTGAATGCCGTCACCGTTGGGCGCGATGTAGCCGACCCGCAGCAGGTCATCGGCGTAGACCGAGGAGACCGGCTTCCACTTGCCGGACAGTCCGGACGGCTGAGCCACGGTGAAGTTCGCCGATGACGCCGCGGTCGAGTAGGTCCCGGACGGGTCGATCGCGATGACGTTGTTGCCGCCGAAGAAGAACACGTAGAGGGCGAACAGGAGGGCGATCGGCACGAGCAGGACCAGCACCGCCTTGGCCATGTCCATGGGGGTGCGCGACAGGCGCAACTGGGTCGTGTTCACCGGCGCCGGCTCAGTCATCGTCACCTCCCTATAGTTGCCGATGCTACCCAGCGTGCTGGACGCACCCCCGTGGACACTGCCGCTCCCGTCCGCATCGGGGGTGCGGATCGTCCTGACCGACCCGACGTGAGCAAGATCGCCGCGCGCATGCCAGGATCCTTGAAGCGACGCCGATGTCGATCCGGACTCGGCTGTTCGCGTCTGCCGAGTTCCGCTTGCGAGGAGGCGCCATATGACCGATTCATCCCCGGCCCAGGTTCGTCACCCGCAGAACCTGGATCGAAATCTAGCCCTTGACCTGGTCCGGGTCACCGAAGCCGCGGCTATGGCGGCCGGCCGGTGGGTCGGCCGAGGCGACAAGGAGGGCGGCGACGGCGCCGCCGTCGACGCGATGCGCAAGCTGATCAACTCGGTGCCGATGCAGGGCGTCGTGGTGATCGGCGAGGGTGAGAAAGACAACGCGCCGATGCTGTTCAACGGCGAAGAGGTCGGTGACGGCACCGGCCCGCTGGTGGACGTCGCCGTCGACCCGATCGACGGAACCACGCTGATGAGCAAGGGCATGCCGAATGCGATCGCGGTGCTGGCGGTCGCCGAGCGCGGTGCCATGTTCGATCCGAGCGCTGTCTTCTATATGGAGAAGCTGGTCGTCGGCCCGGACTGCGCCGACGTGATCGACATCAACGCCGGCGTGCGGGAGAACCTGAGCCGAATCGCCAAGGTCAAGAAGACCTCGATTTCCGACGTCACGGTCTGCATCCTGGACCGCCCCCGGCACGCCCAGCTGATCGAGGAAGTGCGCGAAGCCGGCGCCCGGATCCGGTTCATCTCCGATGGCGACATCGCCGGGGCGATCGCTGCCGCTCGCGATGGCTACGACACCGACGTGCTGATGGGCATTGGCGGCACGCCGGAGGGCATCACCGCCGCCTGTGCGCTCAAGTGCATCGGCGGCGCCATGCAGGGCCGGCTGTGGCCGCGCGACGACGCCGAGCGGGAGAAGGCTCTGGCCGCCGGACACGACCTGAGCCGGGTGCTCACCACCGACGATCTTGTCCGCGGCGACAACTGCTTCTTCGTCGCCACCGGCGTGACCTCAGGTGACCTGCTCCGCGGCGTACGGTATCGATCCGGCACCGCGTCCACCCAGTCGATCGTGATGCGCTCGAAGAGCGGCACGATCCGGGTGATCGATTCGCACCACCGGCTGGAGAAGCTGAACCTCTATTCGGTCGTGGACTTCGACGGAAAGCCGCTGCACACCATCTGATGCCAGACGACGCAAAACCCCGAAATCAAAAGCGCATCGGAGTCGCCGCCGCGGTCGTGGGCGGCCTCGGTGTCGCGGTTCAATCCAAGATCAATGGAGCGCTCGGCAGCCGGCTGTCGGACGGATTCGCGGCCGCCCTGATCTCGTTCGGCAGCGGCTTGATCCTGGTCGGGCTCATCGTCGCGGCACAGCCCGCGGCCCGCGCCGGCATTCGCCGGGTGCGGTCCGCGGTGCGCCTCGGTGATCTGCGGTTCTATCAGTGCCTCGGCGGCACCTGCGGCGCCCTGCTGGTGGCCAGCCAAGGGCTGACGGTGTCGATCCTGGGTGTCGCCATCTTCACGGTCGCCCTGGTCGGTGGCCAGACTTTGGCCAGTCTCGCTGTCGACCGGCTCGGTCTGGGTCCGGCCGGCGCGCAGCCGCTGACCGGGCCTCGAGTCGCCGGCGCGGGGATCGCGATCGTCGCCGTGCTGGTGGCGGTCGGCGACCGGATCGCCACTCCGTCGGCGGCCGCGGTGGCCATCCTGCCGGCCATAGCCGGTGCCGGATCCGCCTGGCAGCAGGCGGTCAACGGCCGGGTCCGAGGAGCCTCGGGCAGTGCCATGACGGCCACGCTGATCAATTTCGTCGCGGGCACAACGGCGCTGCTGCTGGCCTTCGCCGTGGACGTGCTGCTGCGCGGCTGGCCGACCGGCCACCTTCCGGCCAATCCGGTCTACTACATCGGCGGCAGCCTGGGCGTCGTCTTCATCGCCATCGCCGCCACCGTGGTCCAGCACACCGGCGTCCTGCTGCTCGGTCTGTCGATGGTCGCCGGACAGCTGATCGGCGCGGTGCTGATCGACCTCGTGGTGCCCGGTCCCGAGGGTCGCCCCGGCGTGAACACACTGATCGGCGTCGCACTGACGCTGATCGCCGTAGGCGTCGCCAGCGTGCGGGTCGCCAGCCGGGATCGCGCTCGGGAACCAGTCGGCGTCTGACGCCGCGTCGCTGCGGTGTGAGGCCGCGTAGGCGGGCGGCCGCGCTGCTGCGGCCCGCGGCCGCGTAGGCGCGCTAGACGGCGGGCGACACCGGCGCGGCCGGCGGCGGTTGCGTGCCGGTGCCCGGCGGAGGCCGTGGCGGCCGCACCGCCGGATCGTTTCGCAGCCGGCCGAACAACACCGCCGCGAGCATGCCGCCGATGAGTCCGAAGAGGTGCGCCTGCCACGAGATGTTGGGATCACTGGACGGGATCACACCGGAGACCTGCCAGCCGTACAACCCGCCGATCAGCAACGCCACCGCGAAGTTCCACCAACCGCCGGCGACGAGACCGCGGATGAACAGGTAGCCGATGTAGCCGAAGATCACGCCGCTGGCGCCGACCGTGACGCCCTTGCCGAGAAACCAGACGCCGAGCCCGCTGGCCAGCATCACGAACCCGGTCACCTTGACGAACCGGCGGCCGCCGCCGGCCATCACGAACGTGCCGGTGAGGATCAGCGGGACCGCGTTGCCATAGAGGTGCAGGAAGCTGACGTGGAGGAACGGCGCGAACAGGATGCCGGCCAAGCCCTCCAGGTGGAGCGGCCGGATGCCGGCCGAATCCAGCCGATGGTCGGATGCCTGGTCCAGGACTTCGACCAGGAACAGCACCGGGATGATGGCGCACAGGGTCACAAACGCTTTGCCGATGGAGGCGTAGAAGGCCGGCGTGCCGAACCGGTTCGGGTCGTCCGGCGCGGGTAACCGAGAGGGGCGCGTCTGCAGGGTCACCCCACAATAGTTACCGCGTTCCGCCGCTATCGAAACGTGGCCATCGCCGGCTGCATCGGCTTATGAATGTCGACAGCTGGGTGCAGACATGGACAACCGCGCCGAGCGCAGCCGTAACCCCAGCTGACGATGCCGCCGGCCACCCAATCACCGGTGTCGTCGTGCCGCACCATCGGCGAGCGGGATTCACCCGGGCAGGTGTCGGCGCTGCCGTGGTCCAGGTCGCCGGCACCGGCGATGTCCAACGAGGTTCGCTGTGCCCGGCCCGGCAAAGACAGCCATGCCAATCGCGATGCTGGCACGGATCTTTGCGCGGAGCCGGGTCACGGTCACGTCGCGGACCTTACCTAGAAAAGCCCAGAAAACAGGCAAATGCCTCTAGGTGTCGAACCCGGACCGGCTAGTACCAGTTGTGCGCCTGCCAGAACGTCCACGCGCCGCATGGGGTCTTGTAGCGGCCCTCGATGTAATGCAGGCCCCACTGGATCTGCGGCACCGGATTGCTCCGGTAGTCGCTGCCATAGGCCGCCATCTTGTTGGCCGGCAGGGCTTGGGGGATGCCGTACGAGTGCGAGGACGGATTCTCGGCGGTGGTCCGCCAGTTGCTCTCCTTGGTCCACATCTTGTCCAAGCAGGGCATCTGGTCCAGGCCGAACCCGGCCTTCAGGAGTTCCGAACAGCCGATCGCGCGGTTTCCCGTGTAGTCGCCACAGGACTTGGGAATCGGGCCGTAGTCCGGCGGCGATGTCCGGTTGGTGCTGCGGCTGGTCGTCTGCTTGGCAGTGCGTTCCCGGTGTGCGGCTTCGGCCTGCTTGGCCTGCAGAGCCGCCTTGGCCGCCGCGGCGGCCGCCTTGTCCTGCGCCAGCTTGGCGGCTTCGGCGGCGGCTGCCGCGGAAAGCTGAGGACTGACGTCGGATTGCAATTGGACCGCTTGGGTTTGCACGTCATCCGTCCCGCGCTGCTGGTGTTGACGGTCCGAACTGAGCACCGCTCCACCAACCAGGCCCAGTAACAGGACCATGATGGACAGTGTCCGCAGACCGAACCGGCTCCAGAGCCGACTCACGAAGTGCGTCCCTTCGTCGGGGGCAAATACGTCCCAGAGCCTGCGGCATACGAAGGGGTGATCGCAAACGCTGCGTCACATTTTCTGTGAAGTGTCGCACTGGAGCTTGACTCGCATTTCGGGCTAAATCCCAGCTAGATGGGCAGATCCTCCAGCAGATCTGTAACCACTTCGGCGATGGGCGACCGCTCCGAACGGGTGAGTGTCACATGTGCGAACAGCGGATGCCCTTTGAGTGCATCAACCACCGACACGACACCATCGTGGCGACCGACTCGGAGGTTGTCGCGCTGCGCCACGTCGTGGGTGAGGACCACTCGCGAGCCGGTCCCGATCCGGGACAGGACAGTCAGCAGCACCCCGCGTTCGAGCGATTGCGCCTCGTCCACAATCACGAACGCATCGTGGAGGCTGCGCCCTCGAATGTGGGTCAGCGGCAGGACTTCGAGCATTCCTCGGGACAGCACTTCCTCGATGACGTTCTCGCTGACCAGGGCGCCCAGCGTGTCGAAGACCGCCTGTCCCCACGGGGACATCTTCTCGTTCTCGGTGCCCGGAAGATATCCGAGTTCCTGACCACCGACCGCGTACAGCGGCCGGAACACGATGACCTTCTTGTGCCTGCGCTTCTCCAGCACCTGCTCCAAGCCGGCGCAGAGCGCCAGTGCCGACTTGCCGGTGCCGGCCCGGCCACCCATCGACACGATCCCGATCGAGTCGTCCAGGAGCAGGTCGAGCGCGATCCGCTGTTCCGCGGAGCGGCCGTGCACGCCGAGCGCCTCACGGTCGCCGCGAACCAGCACTATGGTCTTCTCCGCGGTCACGCGCCCGAGCGCTGAGCCGCGCGGCGAATGCAGCACCAGACCGGTGTGGCACGGCAGCCCGGCCGCCTCGTCGACGTCGAGCACCTCGCCCGCGTAGAGCGCGTTGATCTGAGCCTCATTCAGCTCCAGCTCGGCCATGCCGGTCCAGGTCGGGTCGGTGGCCTGGCCGTGCCGGTATTCATCGGCCGCGAGACCCACCGATGCCGCCTTGACTCGCAGCGGCATGTCCTTGGTGACCAGGACGACGTCCTTGCCCTCGGATCGCAACGCCAATGCCACGGACAGGATCCGGGCATCATTCGACTCGGTGCGGAATCCGAGCGGCAACACACCTGGATCGGCGTGGTTCAGCTCCACATGCAGAGTGCCGCCCTCGTCGGTGACCGGCATCGGCAAATCCAGCCGGCCGTGCTGAACCCGCAGCTCATCGAGGCGGCGCAGCGACGCTCGCGCGAAGTATCCAAGCTCCGGGTGGTGGCGCTTGGCCTCCAACTCGGTAATCACGATCAGCGGGATGACGACCTCGTGCTCGGCGAACCGCAGAAACGCGGCCGGGTCAGCGAGAAGAACCGAGGTGTCCAGGACATACGTGCGAGGTGAGGCCCCAGCCATACAGACACGCTAGACAACTAATGCGACAAGCACTAGTAACGCCACGTGACGACCTGGGGATACACGAATCGGACGGCCTGTGTCTCAACCGTCGAGAACTTCGTGATGAGCGATGACTCAGGGCAAGACTGCCGCGGTTCGCGCCAACGCATATGGCTCCGCTCCGACGAGGTGTCCGCGATGAGCGATGACTCAGGGCAAGACTGCGGCGCTTCGCGCCGACGCATATGGCTCCGCTCCGACGAGGTGTCCGCGATGAGCGGTGGCTCAAACCAAAACTGCGGCGCTTCGCGCCACGGGTTGATAGCTACGCTCCGGCTGTAACATTGGGTTCTCCGCTACGCTCCGAACCGCCTCTGACGATTCGCGTACGACCGCAACGCCCGGAGGAAGTCGATCCGCCGGAACTCCGGCCAGTTCACGTCGCAGAAGTAGAACTCCGAGTGCGCCGACTGCCACAACAGGAAGCCGGACAGCCGCTGCTCACCACTGGTCCGGATGACCAGGTCTGGATCTGGCTGGCCCTTGGTGTAGAGGTGCTTGGCGATGTGGTCGACGTCGAGGACGTCGGCGAGCTCCTCGATCGTGCCGCCGGTGGCCGCGTGCTCGTGCAGCAGGGATCGGACCGCGTCGGCGATCTCGCGCCGGCCACCGTAACCGACCGCCATGTTGACGGTCATCCCGCCGGACGGTCAGCGGTCGCCGCCTCCGCCTTCTTCAGGGCGCTCGGCGGTCGATGCCGGCAGCACATCGAGCGCGCCCACCGGCGTGCAACTGCCATGGATTCTCCGGAGCCGCAAGATCGGCCGCCAGGTCTTCGATGATCTGCAGCAGCGGGTCCAGCTCGGCGGCCGGCCGACGCAGGTTTTCCGTGCCGAGTAGATAGAGCGTCACGTACACCGATGCCGGCCTGCTCGCACCACTCCAGGACGTGCTTGATCTTGACGGCGCCGACCCGGTGGCCGTCATTTGGGTCGACGTAACCCATTTCGCGAGCCCAGCGCCGATTGCCATCGCACATCAGGCCGACGTGGTGCGGACGAGGCTTGCCGGCCAGCGCGGCCAGCAGGCGCCGCTCGTACACCGAATAAATCAAATTCCGCACGTCTCGCACACTATCCATCCACGGCTATCGGCTGCGACGGGCATGTCCAAATCGAGACAGCCGACCCTACGACCGCGCCCGCCCGACCCGGAAACGCCGATGGCGCGCTCCGGAGCCGGAGCACGCCATCGCGGCGATCTTGACGCTACAGCGCGCCGAGGCGGGCCTTGAGCGCGTCCAGCTCGGCCCAGAGTACGCCCGGCAGCTTGTCGCCGAACTTCTCGAACCACTCCGTGACCTGCGGGATCTCGGCCTCCACTCGTCCACGTCGACGCGCAACGCGGCCTCGAGGTCGGCCCGGGAAAGGTCAAGACCGGAGACGTCCAGCGAGTCCGGCAGTCGGGACCGCACCGATCGGCGTCTCGACCGCGTCGGCGGTGCCCTCCAGCCGCTCCACGATCCACTTGAGGACCCGCGAGTTCTCGCCGTAGCCGGGCCACAGGAACTGGCCCTCGTCGCCGCGGCGGAACCAGTTGACGTAGAAGAACTGGGGCAGCTTGGTCGGGTCGCCGGCACCTTCACCAGCGCCCTTGCCCATCTCGATCCAGTGGTTGAAGTAGTCACCGGCGTTGTAGCCGATGAACGGCAGCATCGCCATCGGGTCGCGGCGCACCACGCCGACCTGGCCGACCGCCGCGGCGGTGGTCTCCGAGGACAGCGTGGCCCCCATGTAGACGCCGTGCACCCAGTCGCGAGCCTGCGTCACCAGCGGGATGGTGGTCTTGCGGCGGCCGCCGAACAGGATCGCGTCGATCGGGACACCGTTCGGGTCCTCATACTCCGGAGCCAGGATCGGGCACTGCTTGATCGGGGTGCAGAAGCGGCTGTTCGGGTGGCTGGACAGCGTGTCCATGTCCGGAGTCCAGTCGTTGCCGTGCCAGTCGATGAGGTGCGCCGGCGGCTCGCCCATGCCCTCCCACCAGATGTCGCCGTCGTCGGTGCGGGCGACGTTGGTGAACAGCGTGTTGCCCTTGGCCATGGTGCGCATCGCGTTCGGGTTGGTCCGGTAGTCGGTGCCCGGCGCGACGCCGAAGAGGCCGTACTCCGGGTTGACCGCGTAGAGGCGGCCGTCGGTGCCGAACCGCATCCACGCGATGTCGTCGCCGAGCGTCTCGACCTTCCAGCCCGGGATGGTCGGCTCCAGCATCGCGAGGTTGGTCTTGCCGCACGCGGATGGGAACGCGCCGGCGATGTGGTAGACCTTGCCGGCCGGCGAGGTCAGCTTGAGGATCAGCATGTGCTCGGCGAGCCAGCCCTCGTCGCGCCCCATGACACTGGCGATCCGCAGCGAGTAGCACTTCTTGCCGAGCAGCGAGTTGCCGCCGTAGCCGGAACCGAACGACCAGATCTCCCGGGTCTCCGGGAAGTGCGAGATGTATTTGGTCTCGTTGCACGGCCAGGCCACGTCCTTCTGACCCGGCTCCAGCGGCGCGCCGACCGAGTGCAGCGCCGGCACGAACGTCGGCGTCCTCGCCCATCGCCTCCAGGACGTGCGCGCCCATGCGCGTCATGATCCTCATCGAGGCGACGACGTAGGCGCTGTCGGTGATCTCCACGCCGAACATCGGGTTCTCCGCGGTCAGCGGGCCCATGCAGAACGGAATGACGTACATCGTCCGGCCGCGCATGCTGCCCCGGTAGAGCGCGGTCATCTCGCGCTTCATCTCCGACGGCGCCATCCAGTTGTTGGTCGGACCGGCGTCGGCCTCGTCGACCGAGCAGATGAAGGTGCGCTCCTCGACCCGAGCGACGTCGGTCGGGTCGGTGCGCGCCCAGAAGGAGTTGGGCTTGATCTGGTCATTCAGCGGCACCAGCGTGCCGGCGGCGACGAGCTCGCCGGTGAGGCGGTCCCACTCCGCCTCGGAGCCGTCGCACCAGACGATCGGGTCCGGGGTGGTCAGTTCGGCTACCTCGCGCACCCAGGCCAGCAACCGCGGGTGCGACGTCGGTGCGTCGGCTATGCCGGCAGAAATAGTGGATGCAGCGGTCATGAGCGGGATCTCCTCGACGGTGCGACGGTGCAGATACGCGGAACTCACGCAAAGTAACGGAGTTGCCCTCAGCGTAAACCGCTTGCGAAATTTGAGCATCGCGAGAGCTTGTGAAATGTTGCACAAGCGAGCAAACAATCCTGCGAAATGCACATTGGCGCGCGAATATAGCGTTCGCGGCGCAGGTTTGCGCAAACATCGACAGCTGTCCGTACACACCACGCGGCCGGCTACGCAACCGTTACGCTCGGGGACGTGTCAGATGTCGCCGATCCGACGTCACGTTCACCCGTGGCCTCGGCTCAAGGTCTGTACTCACGGTTCCGGCAAGAGATCCATGAAATAGGGAAATTCGGGGCGGTTGGCGCATTTGCTTTTGTAGTAGATGCAATCGTATTCAACCTATTTCGCGTTCACTATGACGTTGGATATGCCTGGGCCGCCGTCATTTCGACCACCGTTTCCGCCACCGTGGCCTTTATCGGCAATCGGATGTGGACCTGGCGGAACCGGTCCAGCAGCAGCCTGCATCGCGAATACCTGTTATATGCGTTCTTCAACGCGGTCGGCCTGCTGATCTCGCTCGGATGCCTGTGGATCAGCCACGACCTTCTGGGCGCCTGGCAACCGCAGATCTTCAAGAGCCTGCTCGCCGACAACATCTCCAAATACGGATTCGGCCTGGTGCTCGGCACCGCGTTCCGGTTCTGGTCGTATCGGCGCTTCGTCTTCACGCCGACAGCGGCCCAGACCGAGGCGGCCGAGGCCGAGGCGCCCGGGACTGAGGCGGCCCGAGACTGAGACCGGCCTGAGTCACCGGACGGCCGGATCGGGGTTTCGGGGCGGTGATTCGGGGCACAACCACGGTATGGGCGCCGACGAGCGACTCTTTGTCGAGATTCCCTGTGAGTTGGGCTTCAGTTGCGTTGACGGGCGTTCGGGCGGCGTGCATCTCGCCCAAACCTCCCGTACTGTGGCCGAGTGCGTCTTCTCCGAATGATCCCTGAGCGGCACCGGAAGCTGGTGCGAGAACTCACGGCATTCGGGTTCGCCGGCGTGATCAACACGGCGATCGGCTTCGCTCTTTTCAACATGCTGCTGGGCCTCGGTTCGCTGACCGCCAACGCGCTGTCCACGGGCGTGGCCACCGGCACCTCGTTCGTCCTGAATCGGTATGTGACGTATCGCCATCGGCCCAAGACGTCGCTGCGCCGCGAACTTCCGCTGTTCGTCTTCTTCAACCTGATCGGCCTGGGCATCCAGCAGCTGATCATGATCGGCGGCAAGTGGGCGTTCGACCTCTCCGACTCCGACCGGCTTGAGCTCAACGTGGTCCGGATGGGCAGCGTTGCCGTCGGCACGGTGTTCCTGCTGCTGACCTACCGCACCTTCGTCTTCAAGAAGGGCCCAGTCGAGGCGCCGGTCTCCGCGGAGCTGCCGATCCCGGTCGAGTTCGCCCAGGACGCCGAATTCGCCGAGCTCACCGCCCCGCTGGAGAGCGAGTCCATCGACGCCGACTGGGAACTCGGCGAGATGCTCGAATCGGATAAGGACACGCGGACCGTACGCTCGAGGCTGTGATCCTCTCCGGCACCGGCGTCCCCGCCACCCTGTTCTTCGAAGATCTGACCCCCGGACGCCAGTTCGATCTCGGAGTGGTCGTCATCGACCGCGACGACATGATCGCGTACGCGGAACGATTCGATCCGCAGTGGTACCACGTCGACGTCGCCGCCGCCGAGGCCAGTGAGTTCGGCGGCGTGACCGCCAGCGGCTTCTACACGATCAGCCTATTCATGCGGGCATATGTCGATCATGTCCTGAGCCGGGCCGCGGCCGCCGCTTCCCCGGCCTCGAGGAGCTGCGCTGGCGCGCCCCGGTGTACGCGGGCGACAAGATCGCCATCCGGCTGGACGTGCTGGACTCAGCAGCGTCGTCGGCGAAGCCCGGACTCGGCACCGTCACCCTCGCCGCCACGATGACCAGAGTCGGCGACGAGCGCGTGGTTCTGCGTACCCAATTTCGGGGTTGGTTTCACAAACGTCCGGAATAGCAAAGCCGCCGGCGGAATCGAATCCCGCCGGCGGCTTTTGCTGGAAATGATTTAGTTCGACAGCGTCTGGGTGTCGCCATCATTGGCGTCGTGGTGCTGACGCGGCCGCGGCTGACGGTCATTGCGGTTCTCGCTGTCGTCGTCGACCAGGGCGTAGAGCTGGCTCTGCACCTTTTCGACCTTCGGGATCTCCTTGAGGACGACCTGGCCGTGCTCGCCGGCCGACTCGATGGTCAGCACGCCGGTGCCCAGCAGGCGCTCGAAGAACGTGTGGTGGAACGACACGTCGTTGACCCGGTCCAGCGGGATGTCCCGGCCGTCCCGGGAGAAGACACCTTCGCGCATGATGATGCGCTCGGTGGTGAACACGTAGTGCGTGGTCCGCCACTTCAGGAACGGCCACAGCACGAACCACACGAACGCGACCAGTCCGAGCGCGCCGACGACCAGCAGCAGAATGGTGTTGTCGACGAAAATCCAGGTGGCGATGACCGCCGCCAGGATCAGGATCAGCATCAGGACCGGACGGACCATTGCCTTCCAGTGCGGGTGAAGGTGCATGACGACACGCTCACCGTCAATCAGCACACTGTCCGGAAACCCCACACCAACCTCCCTCGGTTGATTATTTACAAATGCAGGGCTTACCGAAGAAGTAGCCCAGCCAATGTCATTTGTCCGCGATGACGGTAGCGGAATCGCACCAGAATGCGCGCTCCACCGAACGTGTTTCAGTTGGACACGCAGGTGGATGACATCGCCGGCGGCCACGGCCCGATCACCGACGACCAGACGGCCGTCGTCGTCGACACCGGTGGCCACGCCCACGATGTCGGCGCCGCCGGGCATCGACACCGACACGTTGGCACCGATGGTTGCGCAATGGAACCGGTAGGACGCCAGCAATCCGCAGGTCGCGGCGTCTCCGCCGGCATCGCGCCAGCGCACATACCAGGACTCGATGTCGCGCGACAGCGACCGCACCAGTGGATCCCGGTCCACACAGGACGACCCGGACAGTTGCAGGCTGGTGGCGTCCGGGCGAGGCAACTCCGACTGGCGCAGGGTGACGTTGAGGCCGATGCCGATCGCGATGGCCCCGTCACCGACCGACTCGGCCAGGATGCCGGCGCACTTGCGCTCGTTGATGAGCAGGTCATTGGGCCACTTCAGGGCCGCGTCCACCTCGCCCAGCCGGCGAACCGTCTCGACCAGCGCCACGCCGGCCAGCAGCGGCAGGAAGCCGAACCGGTTAGTGGGCACGGCGGGCCATCCGTCGGCCGCGTCGCCCGGGCGGAGCAGCACACTCATCGCGATCCCGGCCCGTGGCGGGGACTGCCACTCGCGATCCAGACGGCCCCGGCCGTTGGACTGCTCATCGGCGACGATCAACAAGCCCTCGGGCGCGCCGTTGCGGGCCGCGGCAGCGACGTCCGCGTTGGTCGAGCCAGTGTTCGCAGATAACGCACGTCGTTCCAGAGCCCGCCGGTCCGCACGAGCGCCGCCGCAGGGCGGTCTCATTCAGCGGGGGACGATCCATATCCGAGTACGGAGAACTCACCTGATCACCGTAGTCGGGCCGGATTTCAGGTACGGCGGAAGCTACGGTTCCGCGCATGTTTTTGTCCGTCGGTGCCGTGGCTATTGATGCTTACAGTCGGCCCGATCGGCGTACTCGCTCGCTACGGTTCCGCGATCGGCTCGATGCGATCCGGGCTCGAGGCGGGACTCTCGAGACCGTTGACGGAAAGCTGACTGCTCGGTCCCGGACGCGGGCTGCTGACCGCGATCCGGACCTCGTTGGCAATGACCTGTTCACTGTGTGTGCGTTCTGATGCTGTTGATTTGGTCGAGAGCGGGACGACAGGGAGACGTATCAGCGGGGCTGCGCAGTATTGCATGGCGACCGTGGTCTCGAGCCTTACTTCGGCGTGGATCGCCGTCGGATCATTAGATGACCACTCACCTCTGTCGTCCGCATGTCCGTGATCCATCGGATCTGACGGAGTCGCACTGCGAGGGCATTCTTCCGGCGAGGTTCGTGAGTTGGCAGGACATCGAGGCTAACAGCCGAGGCGCTCTACGATGCCGGGCTGCGCGGGATTCCCGACAACGCAGCGGTACGTCAAGATGGTGCCTGATCGTGACGCAAAGTCCTTGACGTCGATGTCCACAAGATCGTAACGGCGATCGAGTGCTACCGCGTCGATCCCTCGCTTCGCTCCGAGCTGGAGCCGGTCAACGGATACGGCGAGCTCTACCGCGTCAGCTGAATGCCTGCTCGAGATTGCGGACACACGTCCGATACTCCACCCGCTACCCTTCCGCCCATGGCGGCGTACTTGGTGGGTGTCACGTTGATCGCGTGCGGCCTCGGAATCTCGGCGGCCGGTCCCGCGATCGGCCGGCGGATTCGGTCGGGGCGGGATTTTGTCATCGTTGACGGCATCCTCAAGGCGATCCGGCCGAGGCCGGAGACGGTGGTCAACACCGTCGGGTGGATCGGCGTGGCCGCGGGCCAGCTGGTGCTGTGGCGGGCTCTGGGAGAACCCGACACCGAGTGGCTGATCGCTCTCTTCTACATCGGTTTGGCGATGTGGATCACGTTGAGCTTGTTCACTCTCGCGATCGGAGTGGGGCAGCTATTTCATCCTTCGGCCGTGATCATCGGCTCCGACGGGGTCGAGTTGCGCGGCCATATCCGGCGCCGGTTTGTGCGTTGGGGCGACATCGAAGCGGATGACGAAGCTCTTTACGATGCCGGGTTGCGAGGCATCCCGACGACCCAGCCGATCCGCAAGCGGGGCCAGCTCGTCTGGGCTC
This sequence comes from uncultured Actinomycetota bacterium, assembly GCA_963836775.1. Taxonomy (GTDB): domain Bacteria; phylum Actinomycetota; class Actinomycetes; order Mycobacteriales; family Micromonosporaceae; genus DASQPR01. Next base: position 1,150,981 of record CAWIKR010000002.1, read on the forward strand.
GCGGCCTCAATATCGACGTGCGGACGATCTGCGCGGCGTTCGAGTACTACCGCGTCGACCCCTCCCGCCGCTCAGAGCTAGAGCCGGTCAACGGCTACGGCGAGCTCCACCAGGTCAGTTGAGCCCACCGACCTTGCCTTGCGCCTCCCCGCGTCTCCCCGTGGATCTTGCGATGTTTGGCGTGGCGATGGCCGTCCCAACTTCGCAAGATCCGCTGGAGACGTCGGTTTCATCATCTTGGCGCACCGGGCGCGGCGCCGCGCCTAACCCACGTGACCGCTGATGCCGGATTCGGCTCGGCGTTAATGACCATTAAGCCGCCTCGATAGCATGACGCCGTGACCGGGCAGACCGAAGAGCAGACCAACATCCACACCACGGCCGGCAAGCTGGCCGATCACCGGCGCCGGATCGACGAGGCGGTGCACGCCGGCTCGGCGCGGGCCGTCGAGAAGCAGCACGCGCGTGGCAAGAAGACCGCCCGCGAGCGCATCGAGATGCTGCTCGACGAGGGCTCGTTCGTGGAACTGGACGAGTTCGCCCGGCACCGGTCGATCAACTTCGGCATGGAGGCGACCCGGCCCTACGGCGATGGGGTGGTCACCGGATACGGCACCGTCGACGGCCGTCCGATCTGCGTCTTCGCCCAGGACTTCACGGTCTTCGGCGGGTCGCTCGGCGAGGTGTTCGGCGAGAAGATCGTCAAGGTCATGGACATGGCGATGAAGACCGGCTGCCCGATCGTCGGCATCAACGACTCCGGCGGCGCGCGGATCCAGGAAGGTGTCGTCTCGCTGGGCCTCTACGGCGAGATCTTCTTCCGGAACGTCCGCGCGTCCGGCGTCATCCCGCAGATCTCGCTGATCATGGGCCCGTGTGCCGGCGGCGCCGTCTACTCGCCGGCGGTCACCGACTTCACCGTCATGGTCGACAAGACCTCGCACATGTTCATCACCGGCCCGGACGTCATCAAGACCGTCACCGGCGAGGACGTGGCGATGGAGGAACTGGGCGGCGCGCGCACCCACAACACCAAGTCCGGCAACGCGCACTACCTGGCCAGCGACGAGGAAGACGCGATCGAATACGTCAAGGCGCTGCTGTCGTACCTGCCGTCGAACAACCTCGACGACGCCGGTGGTCTATCCGACGCCCGGCGGAGATCGACGTCACCGATGACGACCTGCGCGCTCGACACGCTCATCCCGGACTCGGCCAACCAGCCCTACGACATGCACCAGGTCATCGAGGCGGTGCTCGACGACGGCGAGTTCCTCGAGATCCAGGCGCTGTACGCGCAGAACATCATCGTCGGGCTTCGGCCGCGTCGAGGGTCACCCGGTGGGCGTGGTCGCCAACCAGCCAATGCACCTGGCCGGCTGCCTCGACATCAGCGGCCTCGGAGAAGGCGGCGCGGTTCGTGCGCACCTGCGACGCCTTCAACATCCCGGTGCTGACCTTCGTCGACGTGCCCGGCTTCCTGCCCGGCACCGATCAGGAGTGGGACGGCATCATCCGGCGCGGCGCGAAGCTCATCTACGCGTACGCGGAAGCCACGGTTCCGAAGATCACGGTGATCACCCGGAAGTCGTACGGCGGCGCCTACGACGTGATGGGCTCCAAGCACATGGGCGCCGACCTCAACTTCGCGTGGCCGACGGCGCAGATCGCGGTGATGGGCGCCCAGGGCGCGGTCAACATCCTCTACCGCTCGGAACTGCGCGACGCCGCTGCGGCGGGCACCGAACCGGAGCGGCGCGCGCGATCTGATCGAGGAGTACGAGGACACCCTCGTCAACCCGTATGTCGCGGCCGAGCGTGGATACATGGACTCGGTCATCGCGCCATCCGCGACGCGATCGCAGATCGTCCGCGGTCTGCGGCAGCTGCGGAACAAGCGGGACACGCTGCCGCCGAAGAAGCACGGCAACATCCCGCTGTAGGCCGCCATTTTGTCGGTCGTCCCGAGTAGAAAAAAGATCATGCGCCGACTCATCGTCACGGAAAACAGCAGCCTCGATGGAATAATCGCGCCGATGGACGGGTGGTTCGACCCGGCCGCGGCCGATTCCGACGTGACCGCCGCCAACCAGGAGCACCGTGACGCTGCCGACGGGCTGCTGCTGGGCCGGCAGACATACCAGGACCTCTACGGTTTCTGGCCGCACCAGCACGACGACCGGACCGGGATCAGCGACTACCTGAACCAAGTCCCCAAATACGTGCTGTCGCGCACATTGGTGACCGCGGACTGGGAGAACACGACAGTCCTTCGCGGTGACCTTGCCGAGGAGGTCGCCGCCCTCAAGGCACAGTCCGGCGACGACATCGTGGTGACCGGCAGCGTCAGCGTGGTGCAGGCGCTGGCTCCGACCGGGCTCGTCGACCTCTACCGACTATGGATCTACCCGGCCGTGCAGGGGTACGGGCGGAGACTGTTCACCGACGGCGTCCAGACCGGACTGAAACTCACCGACAGCCGCACCTTCGCGTCCGGCGTGGTGCTGCTCGAATACCGCCCGACCGGAGGTGCCCATGTCTGACGAACCGTTCTTCCGGGTCACCGCCGGCTCTCCGACTCCGGAGGAGCTGGCGGCGATCGTAGGCGTGCTGTGGGCGCGCCGCCAGGCTGCCGCCGCCGCGGCGGGGGCGGCTCGGGTCCGCGTACCGCGAAGTGCTTGGCGAGCGAGTGCCTTGCCGCGCGGACGGCGGCTGCCCGCCCCCGGACCCGGCGCCTGGTCCTCTACCAGCTAGGTCTGGAGCAACCGGGAGAGAGAACGGACAGCAGTCGCACAGCGGTCCGGCCGGTCGGCCGATGACCAGGGTCGATCCGACTCCGCTACGCTGCGCCGCAAATCGCCGCGAAGATCCGCGGCAATGGCGTCCACAGTGGAGGACGAGATGGTCAATCTGGTCAATCTCAACTGGCGACTGCACGGAGACGGTAAAACTATCGCTCCCGGCGAAGTCGTCGCCCCCGACGAGCGCTTGTCCTGGCCGCGCAGCATCGGAATCGGGGCTCAGCACGTGCTGGCCATGTTCGGTGCCACGTTCCTGGTCCCGCTGCTCACCGGATTCCCACCCACCACAACGCTCTTCTTCTCCGGCATCGGCACGCTGGTGTTCCTGGTCATCACGGGCAACCGTCTGCCCAGCTATCTGGGCTCCAGCTTCGCCTTCATCGCGCCGGTCCTGGCGGCCACCGCCAGTCACGGGGCGTCGTCGGCGCTCGGCGGCCTGATCATTGTCGGCGCGCTGTTCGCCATCGTCGGCGTGATCGTGATGACGTCCGGCACACGCTGGATCGAGTGGCTGATGCCCCCGGTCGTGACCGGCACCATCGTGGCGCTGATCGGCTTGAACCTGGCCCCGGTCGCCAAGACCAACTTCGCCACACACCCGTTCACGGCATTCATCACGCTGCTCGCGATCATCCTGGTGATGGTGCTGTTCCGCGGCATCATCGGCCGGCTGGCCATCCTCGTCGGCGCGATCATCGGCTACCTGGTTGCCTGGATCTCCGGTCAGGTGCACTTCGACGCGGTCAAGCACGCCAAGTGGTTCGGCCTGCCGGACTTCACCGCGCCGAGCTTCCACACCGGCGTCATCGTGGTGTTCCTGCCGGTCGTTCTGGTGCTGATCGCGGAGAACGTCGGGCATGTGAAGGCGGTCGCGTCGATGACCGGCAAGTCGCTCGACGGGGTCATGGGCCGTGCGTTCGTCGGTGACGGTGTCGCCACGATGATCGCCGGCGCGGGCGGCGGTTCCGGCACGACGACCTACGCCGAGAACATCGGCGTGATGGCCGCGACCCGGATCTACTCGACCGCGCCCTACTGGTTCGCCGGCCTGTTCTCGATCCTGGTGGGCCTGTGCCCGAAGGTCGGCGCGCTGATCACCACCATGCCCGCGGCCGTGCTGGGCGGCGCCACCGTGGCTCTCTACGGCATGATCGGCGTCCTGGGCGCCCGGATCTGGGTCAACAACCGGGTCAACTTCACCAACCCGGCCAACCTGATGACCGCGGCCGTCGGATTGGTCATCGGCATCGCGGACTTCACCTGGAAGATCGGCGACATGACGTTCACCGGCATCGCGCTGGGAGCGGTCACGACCGTCGTGATCTACCACCTGATGGCGCAGATCGGTACGCGTACCGGTGTGCTCACCGATCCGGTGGCCCCGGCTCCGGCGCCGGCGCAGCGGGAGCCCGCGGACGTGTGACCGTTGCGTGGTCCCGGCGTCCGCGTCGGGACCACGCTGCTCCTCGCCGGGGCTGGTCGACGCCATTGCAGAGGCTAGTATCGGCAACCGTGACCGCTTTCGCCCCGATTGATCGCCCGCGCCTGATGCTCGCCTCGCAGAGTCCGGCCCGTTTGAAGCTGCTCAGCGCCGCCGGCATCGACGCCGAGGTGATGGTCAGCGGAGTCGACGAGAGCGCCGTCAACGCCACCCGCGCGGACACGCTCGCGCTGGTTCTGGCCCGGATGAAGGCCGAGGCCGTCGCGAACCGGCTGCGCAACTCCGAACGCGGCCGCGATCACCTGCTCATCATCGGCTGCGATTCAGTGCTGGAACTGGACGGCGAGATCCATGGAAAACCGGCCGACGCCGACGACGCGATCAAGCGCTGGGAATGGATGCGTGGTCGGGAGGGCGTGCTGCACACCGGGCACTGCCTGATCGACCTGCGAACCGACACGCACTCCGAGGCGGCGGCCTCGACCCGCGTGGAGTTCGCCGAGCTCAGCGATGCCGAGATCGCCGCCTACGTGGCGTCCGGTGAGCCGCTGAACGTCGCCGGCGCGTTCACCATCGACGGCCTGGGCAGCCCGTTCGTGGCCGAGATCACCGGCGATCACACCAACGTGATGGGGCTCTCGATGCCGCTGCTGCGCCATCTGCTGGCGGCACAGGGCGTGGCCATCACCGACCTGTGGCGACTGGGCCCGCGCGCCTAGCTAGGTTCTCACTATGGCGTTCAAAACGATCGGCTTGTCCGACGAGCTTCAGCAATACGTCCTCGACCACAGCGCAAACGACGCGATCATCGACGATCTGATCGCCGAGACCCGGTCGGTGCTGTCCGACGTGGCGAACCTGCAGATCGCGCCGGAGCAGGCGCCGTTCTTCGAAGTCCTGGTCCGATCGCTGAACGTGCGCTCGGCGATCGAGGTGGGCACCTTCACCGGCCTGTCCGCGCTGACCATCGCCCGCAATCTGGTTCCGGGCGGGCGGCTGATCTGCTGCGACATCTCCGAGGAGTACACCTCGATCGCCCGCCGATACTGGGAGCGCGCGGGTGTTGCGGACCGCGTCGACCTGCGCATCGGGCCCGCGGTCGAGACGTTGCGGGGGCTGCCCGCCGACATCGGGTTCGACCTGGCCTTCATCGACGCGGACAAGGTGGGCTACCCGGCCTACTGGGCGGAGATCGTGCCGCGGATGCGGCCCGGCGGCGTCATCCTGGTCGACAACGTGCTCCGCGGTGGGCGGGTCGTCGGCGACGCGGAGCGGTCCGCCGATGACGAGGCCATGCTGGCCTTCAACGACATGGTCGTACGCGACGAGCGGGTGACCGTGGCGATGCTGCCGATCGCGGATGGAATTACGTACGCAGTGCGCCACTAGGACGGCAGCCGGCCGGTGTGTCCGGTGCCGGACCGGCAGTTCGGTGTCGGACCGGCATACGCCGTCACGGGTTGCGGCCGTTGAGCCGAGCCCGGGACACGTGGTCCGCGCGGCGCGTGGTCTCCGGCAGCCGGAATCGAGTGCACAACCGCAACGTCAGGTCGGTCGCCGTGTCCAGGTCTATTCGATGACCGACGGACACGAACACCGGCTTGACCGCGTTCTGCGTCCGGACGACCCGGCCGAGGATCTCCCCGTCGTCGATGAGTGGCTGGTAGTCGCCGCGGCGTGGGCCGGGCTCGGTAAAGGTGCCGCGAAACGGGGTTTTGGCGACGCCGAATGACGGGACGCCGGTGACGACACCCAGGTGACTGGCCAGACCGAACCGGCGCGGGTGAGCGATTCCGTAGCCGTCGCAGACCAGCAACTCCGGTCGCGTCGTCAACCGGCTGAGTGCGTCGACCAAGAACGGGACCTCACGGAAGGCGAGCAGTCCCGGGACGTACGGCACCGTCGCCTCGCCGTCCACCAGCGCCATGTCGACGGTCTCCATGGTCGCCAGGTCGATGACCACTGCCGCCGCGACCACGCGGTCGGAGTCCGTGGCGTAGGAGACGTCGAGACCGGCGACGAGCTTTGGGGTACTGGTGATGTGGTTGGTGAGGTCAAGCTGCTCCCGCAGACGACGCTGAAGAGCCTCGGCCTCGCGTTCTGCGTCCGGTCCAGGGTCGGGGATCGCCATGGCGCCGGTCATCTCGTGGTCACCGCACTCCTCAGTCGATCGAGATCCGGCCAGCGTATGCCGCATCGTGCTGGAGCCGACGGAGGTGGCCAGCGATGAAGGGGTGCGGAACACCGTCCCGCTTGCCGACGCAACCGACGGCATCGTGAACGGGAACGGGCGGAACAGCAGCCACGCTATTCCGCCCATCTCCGCACCCCCTCGGAGCTGTCGACGCCTCAGCGGACACTCTTGGCGAACGACCGGGCCGCCCACCAGACCGACAGCACCGTCAAGACACTGAGAATGACCAGCGACTTCCACACGTCCGGGCTGCCCGGGTGGCCGTCGAAAAGGGCGCGAGCGCCGTCCGTCGCCCAGGAGAACGGGTTGAACTTGGCGACCTCGCGGAGCCAGCCAGGTGCGTACGTCATCGGCAGCAGCACCCCGGAGAGCAGCAGGATCGGGATTCCCACCGTGTTCAAGAGCGGCGCCAGCGCATCCTCGCTGCGCAGCTTGAGCGCGATGGCATAGGACGCCGACGACAGCATCATCGCGATCAGGCCGAGCAGCGCGAACGCGAGCAGGATGCTGCCCAGCTCGGCGGTCAGGCCGAGCGGGATCGCCAGGACGGTGATCAGCGCGCATTGGAACAGCAGCGTCACCACGTCGCGCAGAGATCGGCCAAGGAGCATCGCGAGCCGGCTCACCGGTGTCACCCGAGTGCGCTCTATGACCCCCGCTCGCAGCTCGCTGATCAGCGCAAAGCCCACGAAGAACGTGCCGAAGATGGCCAGCTGCACCAGCACCCCGGGGACGAAGAACCGGTACACCGACGCGGACGATGCACCCTCGCCGAGCTGCGCTTGCAGTGCCGGCTTGAGCAGCGGGCCGAACAGGAACAGGTAATACAGCGGCTGGATGATGCCGACGATGACCCAGACGGGGTTGCGCAGCACCAGCGCGAACTGCCGCTGCAGCAGCAACCAGGTGTCACGTGCCAGTTTCATCGCGGACTCCTCAGGATTCCCGTAGCGAGCGGCCGGTCTTGGCCAGGAACACGTCGTCCAGGCTGGGACGGTGCAGCTCGATCGAGGCCGGTTCGATGCCGGCGCCGTCGAGGACGCGCAACAGGTGCGGGATCGCCAGCGCGCCGGACTCGACATAGAGCCGGATGCCGTCACCGCCGAGAAGTTCGCCGCGGCGTGAGAACTGCTCGGCCATCGCCAGCGACAGGGCCTTTTCGGCCAGATGATTGGGTACGCCCACAGTCACCACGTCACCGGAGATCTCCCGCTTCAGCGACTCAGGCGTGCCCTCGGCCACCACCTCGCCGCCGTCCATGATGCAGATCCGGTCGCAGAGCGCATCCGCCTCGTCGAGGTAGTGCGTGGTCAGGAAGACCGTCACACCCTCGTCGCGGAGCCGGCGGACCTCGTCCCACATGTGCGCGCGCGACTGCGGGTCCAGTCCCGTCGTGGGCTCGTCCAGGAACACGATCTTCGGCTCGTGGATGATGCCGAGCGCGATGTCCACCCGCCGGCGCTGACCGCCGGAGTAGGTCTTGCACTTGCGGTCGGCGAACTCGGTGAGCTGGAACGCGGCCAGCGCCTTCTCGGTGTGCCGCTGCGCCTCAGCCTTGCTGATGCCATAGAGCCGCGCTTGCAGCACCAGCTCCTCGCGCGCGGTCACCTCGTCCCAGGTGCTGCCGCCCTGGGCCACGTAGCCGATCACGCGGCGCACGTCACCGGGGCTCTTGCGCAGATCGACGCCGGCGATGGTGGCCTCACCACCGTCCGGCTCGATCAGGGTCGCGAGCATGCGCAGCGTTGTCGTCTTCCCGGCCCCGTTGGGTCCCAGGAAGCCGAAGATCTCGCCGTCCTGCACCGTCATGTCGACGCCTTTGACCGCGTCCACGCTGCCGCCGCGGGTCTTGAAGCTCTTCTTCAGCCCGATCGTGGAGATCATCATGATCGTTATCCTCCCTTGGGACGGAGGCTAACGCGATATGTCGCGTCCAGTCAAGTTTTACTATTACGCGATATGGCTCGTTTCTTCGTCGGCGGCGTCAACGCGGCGCCGTGCCGTGACTGCCCCGCGGGCCTGCGGCCGGAGACGGTGGCAGCGACGTAAAGCAGCGACCTGAGGCCCGCCAGGGCCGACGTCGGCTGTCAGTCGCAGAGCCGGCCACCGACTCCGGCCGCACCACCGGAGATCTGAGGACTACGACATCGAGGAGCTACGACTCCGACAACGTCCCATCCCAGTTGGACTGATAGGGCGCCCCATCCTCGATCAGCGAGGCGATCCGTTCACACCACGGGATTTCCGCCTCCATGAGCAGGATCATCCGCTCGAACATCCAGCCCACGTGCGGTGGCTTGGACTGCCGCATCCAGTCGCCGCCGAGCGAGGCCGTCATCCCCTCGGCTCCGGTACGCAACATCCGCGCTCGATTCCGCAGTGCCGCGACCGCCTCGTCCCGGGGCAGGCTCGGCAGGAACGCCAGCGCCGCTTGGAACGGATCCACCGGCTGGTCGTACTCCCACCAGTGGCGGCGCAGCAGGTCGTTGTAGACGTTGTCGCCCTTGGCCGTGACCCGGTAGGTGGTCCGGGCCGGCCGGGTCCCGACCTGCTCGGTGGCCACCTCCTCGAGCAGATCCTCCTCGGTCATCTTGCGCAACGCGTGGTAGATCGAGCCGGGCGCGATGTTGGCCCACTCCTCTGCGCCCCAGCTCATCAGCTCGCGCCGCACGTCATAGCCGTGCACGGGCTGCATCCAGCTGACCAGACCGAGAATCATCATGCGTGTGGTCGACACAGGGACAAGAGTAGTAGTGATCAACTAGCTGGATACACTGCTGAAATGCGCAAGGTACTCATCGCCAATCGGGGCGAGATCGCGGTACGGGTAATTCGGGCATGTCGCGACGCCGGTCTGACCAGCGTCGCCGTCTACGCCGATTCGGACCGCGACGCACTGCACGCCAAGCTCGCCGACGAGTCCTACGCACTCGGTGGCGACACCGCCGCCGAGACCTACCTGCGCATCGACAAGCTCATCGACCTCGCGGCGAAGTCGGGTGCCGACGCGATCCACCCAGGCTATGGCTTCCTCTCCGAGAACGCCGAGTTCGCGCAGGCCGTGCTGGACGCCGGGATCACCTGGATCGGCCCGACCCCGCAGGCGATCCGGGACCTGGGCGACAAGGTGACCGCCCGGCATATCGCCGCTCGTGCGGGCGCCCCGCTGGTCGCCGGCACTCCGGACCCGGTTGCCGGCCCCGACGAGGTGGTCGCCTTCGCACAGGAGCACGGCCTCCCGATCGCTATCAAGGCGGCGTTCGGCGGCGGCGGTCGCGGGCTCAAGGTGGCCCGGACCCTCGACGAGATCCCGGAGCTGTTCGCGTCCGCGGTCCGCGAGGCGGTCGCCGCCTTCGGCCGGGGCGAGTGTTTCGTCGAGCGCTACCTGGACCAGCCCCGCCACGTCGAGGCTCAGGTGCTCGCCGACACGCACGGCAACGTCATCGTCGTCGGTACGCGGGACTGCTCGCTACAACGGCGGCACCAGAAGCTGGTCGAGGAGGCCCCGGCGCCGTTCCTGACCGATGCCCAGCGCAGCCAGATCCACGACTCCGCGAAGGCGATTTGCAAGGAGGCCGGCTATCACGGCGCCGGCACCGTGGAATACCTCGTCGGCCGGGACGGCACCGTGTCGTTCCTCGAGGTCAACACCCGGCTGCAGGTGGAGCACCCGGTGACCGAGGAGACCGCGGGCTATGACCTGGTGCGCGAGCAGTTCCGGATCGCCGCCGGCGAGCGGCTGCGCAGCACCGAAGACCCGGCCCCGCGCGGTCATGCGATCGAGTTCCGGATCAACGGCGAGGATCCGGGGCGGGGCTTCCTGCCGGCGCCCGGCGTGGTGACCGAGCTGCGGCTGCCGTCCGGACCCGGCGTACGCGTCGACGCCGGCATCGAATCCGGCAGCGTGATCGGCGGAAACTTCGACTCGCTCCTGGCCAAGGTGATCGTCGTCGGAGCCACCCGGGAGCAGGCGATCGAGCGCTCTCGCCGAGTGCTCGACGAGATGATCGTCGACGGCATGGCAACCGCACTGCCGTTCCACCGGATGATCGTCCGGGATGAAGCCTTCACGTCCGAGCCGTTCACCGTGCACACCCGGTGGATCGAGACCGAGTGGGCCGGTGGCGTACCGCCGTTTGACCACGCCGCGGCGCTCGACGGCGGCCCGGGCGAGCGGGAGACAGTGGTGGTCGAAGTCGGCGGCAAGCGGATCGAGGTCTCGCTGCCGGCCGGCTCGATGGTGGCGGCACCAGCCGCCGCGGGCGCGGGCGGCGCCGCACCGAAGCGCGCCAAGAAGGGCTCGGCCGCCTCGGCCGCGAGCGGCGACTCGCTGACCTCGCCGATGCAGGGCACGATCGTCAAGATCGCGGTCCAGGACGGCGACGAGGTGGCCGAAGGCGACCTGATCGTCGTGCTCGAGGCCATGAAGATGGAGCAGGCCCTCAACGCTCACAAGAGTGGCGTGATCACCGGGCTCGCGGCCGGGGTCGGCGATGTGGTGCCGACCGGATCGGTGATCTGCGAGATCAAATGACCGACCGACTTACGCACCACGGTTGTCTCAGGCCCTATCGCGGGTCCGAAGACAGCCGTGGTGTGTAAGTCGGCAAGCTCGTTCAGACCAGCTCGTGTGACCGGCTCTCGGCGGTCCGGCGGACCAGGCTGATCGCGTCTCCGATCGGCATCGCATCGAGCTGCTGCCCATCGCGCAGCCGCAGGGACACCGATCCGCTGGCGGCCTCCCGCGCGCCGAGCACCGCGACGTAGGGCACCTTCCGGACCGCGGCCTGGCGGATCCGGGCGCCGATCGACCCTTCCGCGACGACCTCGGCACGCAGTCCGGCCTCGATCAGCTGCCCGCCGAAGGCGCGCGCGGCCGGTGCATAGTCCGAGGCCACTGGCACGATCGCCACCTGCACCGGCGCGTACCAGACCGGGAACGCACCACCGTGGACCTCGATCAGGTGCGCGAACAGGCGCTCCATGGTGCCGGCCAGGCTCCGGTGCACCATCACCGGCCGGGGTCGGGAGCCGGCGGCGTCGACATACTCGAGATCGAACTGCTCCGGCTGGTGGAAGTCGACCTGGATGGTGGAGAGGGTGAACTCCCGCCCGGCCGGATCGACAATCTGCACATCGATCTTGGGGCCGTAGAATGCCGCCTCGCCGGGCGCTTCGTAGAACGAGACACCCGCCTCGGCGAGCGCCTTGCGCAGCAGCTCACTCGCTCGCTCCCAGATCTGGTCATCGCCGGCGTCTCTGCTCGCCTCGCAGCGACAGCCGGAACCGGGCGGCGCCGACGCCCAGATCGGCGTGCGCTCGCTGAATCAGAGCCAGCACCTCGGCCACCTCGTCGCCGACCTGGTCGAGGGCGCAGAAGTTGTGGGCATCGTTGAGCCACATCGCCCGGACCCGCGCCAGGCCGCCGAGGACGCCGGACCGCTCGGCGCGAAACTGCCCGCCCAGCTCGGCGATACGGAGCGGCAGCTCGCGGTAGCTGCGCTGGCGGGACTTGAAGATCAGCGCGTGGTGCGGGCACAACGACGGCCTCAGGATCACCTCGTCGTCCGCGGACAGCGACATGGGCGCAAACATTTCCTCGGCGAAGTGACTCAGGTGCCCCGATCGTTGATAGAGCTCTTTCTTGGCGATCGGTGGCGAATAGACGTGCTGGTAGCCGGCCCGGCGTTCGAGCTCTCTCAGGTAGCTCTCCACCTCATACCGGGCCGCGGCGCCGGCCGGCAGCCAGAACGGCAGGCCCGCACCGATCAACGGATCGGAGTCGAAGAGGTCCAGTTCACGGCCGAGCTTGCGGTGGTCGATCATCACGGTCTCCTTGGTGTGGGGGCGACCAAGGCTCCGGGGGCAAAGACAACACCCCGGGCGGATCGCCCGGGGTGAAGGTTTGCGACTAAGAGGTCAGCGCAGCGCCACGCCGGGGATTCCCGGCGTCGTCGTGCTCTGCTGGCCTGCAAACATGCGTTAACCGTACGCGGATCCGGCCGCCCGTGACAACGCGATTTGCGGCGCCGCGAGCAATCAGCCGAGCTCGTGGATCATCAGCTGGCGCGCGGCTTCGGCAATCGACCCGGAGATCGACGGGTAGATCGTGATCGTGTGCGCCAGCTGATCGACGGTCAGGTGGTTCTCCACGGCCATCGCGATCGGCAGGATCAGCTCGCTGGCGCGCGGGGCGACCACGACGCCACCCACGATCAGGCCCGAGGCGGGGCGGCAGAACAGCTTGATGAACCCGCCTTCGAAGCCCTCCATCTTGGCCCGGGCGTTGCCGTCCAGCGACACCATGACCTGCCGGGCCGGCACCCGCCCGGTGTCCACGTCGGCCTGCGAGACGCCGACCGTGGCCAACTCCGGGTCGGTGAACACGTTGGCCGCCACCGACTTGAGCTTCAGCGGCGAGACCGCCTCGCCGAGGGCGTGCCACATCGCGATCCGGCCCTGCATCGCCGCGACACTGGCCAGGGGCAGCACTCCGGTGCAGTCGCCGGCGGCGTAGATGCCCGGCACGTTGGTCCGTGACACCCGGTCCGTCGTGATGTAGCCGCCAGGGGCCACCGCGACCCCGTATTCGTCGAGTCCGAGCGAGCCGGTGTTCGGGATCGAGCCGACCGCCATCAGGGCATGCGATCCGGTGACCTCGCGACCGTCGGCCAGCATCACCGTCACGCCGGCGCCGGTGGACCGGACCTTGTCGGCCCGGGAGTTGTTGAGAATGTGCATGCCACGCGCGCGGAACACGCGCTCGATCACAGTGGACGCGTCGGCGTCCTCGTGCGGCATCACCCGATCGCGACTGGAGACCAGCGTCACTTCCACACCCATGGCCAGGTATGCCGACGCGAACTCGGCGCCGGTGACACCCGACCCGATCACGATCAGGTGCTCCGGCAATGTGTCGAGGTCATAGATCTGGCGCCAGGTCAGGATCCGTTCGCCGTCCGGCATCGCGTCCGGCAGCAATCGGGGTGTGGCGCCGGTGGCCAGCAGAACCGCGGTCGCCTCCACGGTCATCGGAGCGGAGCCGTCGGCCGGGGTCACGTCGACCGTGTGGGTGTGCCCGAGAGTTGCCGCACCCATCCGAGCGTGGCCGTGGATGAAGGTCACTCCGGACTTGATCAGCTTGGTCTGGATATCGGCGGACTGCGCCAAGGCCAGCCGCTTGACCCGGTCGTAGACCGCGGTGGCGTGCACGGTGACCGCGTCCAGGCCGCCGGCGTCGACGCCGAAGCGCTCGGTGTCGCGATATCCGGTCACCACATCAGAGCTGGCGATGAAGGCCTTTGACGGGACGCAATCGCTGAGCACGCAGGCGCCGCCGGCACCGTCCGCCTCGATCACGGTGACCTCGGCGTCGAGTTGGGCGGCGACCAGAGCGGCTTCGTAGCCGGCCGGCCCACCCCCAATGACGACAATCCGCGCCACGACCATCCCGCCTCTCCATGTCGCCCGGTGCACCGCCGCACTGGGTGCGTCATCCGCCGGTACCAGGTCGGGACACGCCGAGCGAGGGTGACGATACACCCGCATTCTCCCTTAAGCCCGGACAGGACTATCGTCATCGCCGTGCGTCACTACGCCGCCTATGGCTCAAATCTCGATCCCGCGCGGATGCGGGCCTACTGCCCGCGTTCTCCCATGGTGGGCACCGGCTGGCTGGAGGGGTGGCGGCTGACCTTCGCCGGCGAGGAGGAACTCGGCTGGGAAGGCGCGGTCACCACCATCGTCGAGTCCGAGGGCGATCGGGTCTTCGTCGCGCTCTACGACGTCCACCCATACGACGCACAGCATCTGGATGAAGTCGAGGGTGTCAACTCCGACACCTACCAGAAGCTCACCGTCCGGATCGCGACCCTTGACGGCGACGTCACCGCGTTCGTTTACGTGTTCGCGGGTTACGAGGGCGGCTTGCCGACGTCGTGGTATCTCAGCGAGATCGCGGCCGCCGCCGAACGCGCCGGCGCACCCGAGGACTACGTCAGGGATCTGCGCGCGCGACCGACTCGATCAGCGACTCTGTAGATCCCCGGCCGACCCCGGCCCGCTGCTTCGGCGCCACCTGGGGCACCTCGGCGGTCGGTGCCTGGGCCCGTTCCGCCGCCGCATCCGCCAGCCGAACAAACTCGGCGCGCTCGACCACGGTCAGGACCGCGTACGCAGCTGCGCAGATGCGGTCGGTGATTGCCTCCGCGTAAGCGCGCCGGCGCATCAGCGGGCCGATTGGCGGGTACGGCGCCTGCCAGCCGAATGCCACCGCGCCGGCCTCACCCTCGGGCCCGGAGATGATCGCTTCCAGTGGTGTAAGCCCGATGGTGCGTACGGCCATCAGGTGCGCCGCGGCCCGGTGATGCCGGAGGAGATTCATTTGCACGGCGATCCGCGCCCCGGCAGTGACCTCCGCGCCCACGGTCTGGGCGCTCATCGCGCGCCAGGCCGCAAAGAGCGGCATGCCGGATTCATCGACCCCTGCGGTGATCCGTTCGGCCAGGTCGGCGAGGCTCTCCTTCTCGGCTAGGGAGTCGAGTTTCTCGCTGCCCCAGCGGCGGCACTGAGCCAGGTTCTGAGCGGCGATGCCGGCCACCGGCTGCACCTGGCGGGCCGCGGCCCAGGCGTCGCGGACCGCGTCCCGGGCGATGAAGCCGAGCACCGCGGCCACCGTGTCCGGATGCACGTCGCCGAGAGGACCGCCGAGGCCGGCGACGAAGAATGACCAACCGGTCAGACCCAGCTCCCGGGCGGTCCGGAGCGTTTTCGGGCACTCCGCGTAAGCCGAGCCGAGAAACCGCACGGCTCGTCGCGACAGTGCCGACGTCTGCTCCGGTGTCACGAATGTGATTGTTGCCGATGTCTGCCCGGATCGTCAGTCCGGCAGATCAGATTCCGCCGCTTCGAGTGTCTTGCGGGCCTGGGCCTCGGCCGCTTCGGCGTCTCGGAGGGCCATTTCAGCGACCTCGAACGCGGTCCGCGCCTTTGCCAGCGAGACTTCGGCCTGGTGGAGCTTGCGTTGTGCCACCTTGCGGCGAGCCAGCGCGGCCGAACTGACCGTGGGCGCCTCCGGTTCCGGAGCCAGTTTCAGATTTGGCTTGTCGGAGCCCCTGGCCTTGCTCGCGGCCGTGCCGGTGGTCTTGCTCGGAGACGGTTTCGCGGCCGGTTCCCGCTCCGGCTTGCCGCCCGGCACCAGCTGCAGATCCGGCCGTGGCATGGCGCCGAACCCGTCGTAGTGCGCGGTCTTCACCAGCCGGCCGGAGCGCACGTCGGAAGCGATGTCTTCGTCGGCGAGCGCGGCATTGAGCGTCATTTCGACCTCGGTGGTGGGCAGCCCACCACGGCTGGCACCGGCCTTGACCGCCAGCCGCACGGCGGCGTTCACCAGCTCCGAGACCGCCTTGCGGCGCTTGGTCGTCAGGTCTCGCAGCTCGGCGCCGCGGAGGTTGCTCTGGGCGCTGCGCAGCTCGTCGGCGAGCCGGAACAGGTCGTCGAGACCGCTCGGCTCCTGAAGGGCCAATAGATTGATCATCCAGGCCGCGACGGTCGGGCGCTTGAGCGTGCCGATCGCCTTCGCGGAGACCTTGTCGCCGTCGGCCTTGGCCGCCGCAACCGCTTCGTCCCGAGCGCTCACGAAGCCGGCCGGCGGCACCGCATAGAGGCGGGCGGCGATGGTTTCCAACGTTTCGGTCACGTGACCTCTCCGGCATTCGATCGAGACCGCTTCGGAATCAACGCCCGGAACCTTGTTGACGCATAGATCGTCATACCGACGCTAGCACCGCCGCCGTCGATCACGGCGACACAACCAACTCAGAGGCTTATGACAACCGAAGGGAGGCACGTGATGGCCACATCCCGGAAGCGTTTAGCAATCATCGCGGTGGCCGCACTTGCACTCACCCTCGCCGCCTGCGGCGAGAGCAGCAAATCATCGTCCGGATCCACCGCGAGCCGGCCGGACGCGGCAGTGCCCCAGGGCGGTGGCGCGGCCGGCGGCCCGGCCTACGACGCCACCGGCGGCAGCACCGCCAACGAGGGCAAGACCGCGCCGACGCCGAACCCGGTAGACCCGGCGGCGCTGCAGCGATCGATCGTCTACACCGGCACCCTTTCGGTACGCGTCGCCAACGTCGACGACGCAGCGACTCGAGGCCCAGGGCATCGTCCTCGGCGCCGGCGGTTACGTCGGCGGCGACAACCGGGTTATCGACTCCAAGCGATCCAGCGCCGTGCTCACTCTTCGCGTTCCGGCGCTGAAATTCGACGCCACCGTCAGCTCGCTCAGTCACCTCGGCACCGAGCTGACCCGCCAGGTGTCCACCGAGGACGTCACGGCTCAGGTCATCGACGTGGCATCCCGGGTCAAGACGCAGCAGGCCAGCGTGGACCGGATTCGTACGCTGCTGGCCCAGGCCAACAGCGTCAGCGAGATCGTCTCGATCGAGAGCGAACTGACTCGACGCGAGTCGGATCTGGAGTCGCTTCAGGCCCAGCAGCGGGCTCTGGCCGACCTCTCCTCGCTCTCCACGATTACCGCCACCTTCTTGGGCCCGGAAGCCGTCACCAAGGCCGTGCCGAAGCCGAAGGACAAGGCCGGATTTGTCAGCGGTCTGAAGTCCGGATGGCACACCTTCACCGCGTCGGTGTCGGTGCTGCTGAACATTCTCGGAGCGCTGCTGCCGTTCCTCGTGGTGATCGGCATTCCGCTGCTGGTCTGGTGGATGGGGCGGCGTCGACGTCGTGCAGCCATGCCGGCGCTCGCCACCGCGTCCGCGACTGCCGCCCCCGAGCGGCCGGCGATCCCTGATCCGCCGCGGGAGTCATAGAGCGGGCGTCATAGACAGGACGAAGGGGCCGGCAAAGCTGCCGGCTCCTTCGTGCTTCAGTTGAAAGGTTGCGGCGCCTAGGGCGTGTCCTGCCGATCTTTGGCGGGCTGCGGCGGGCGTCAGACGGCGCCCGGCCGCGTTTGATCTTTCCTGGTTACAAACGCGGTAGCCAGGAAAGATCAAGCCACGCCCAGCCGCCGCCTGCCACACGCCTCGCATCACCAAGATCGACAGGACACGCCCTAGAAGCCCGGAGTCACCAATGCGGCGAGCGCGGTGTGCACCATGACGCGTACGCCGTGACCGATGGCGTTCTCGTCCACGTTGAACGCCGACTGGTGAATGTCGAACTTCACCGGGTTGCCGGGGATGCCGACACCGAGCCGCATCATCGTGCCGGGCACGTGCTCCTGGTAGAACGCGAAGTCTTCGCCGCCCATGGACAGCTCGGCTTCGACCACTCGATCGGGTCCGAGCGCGGCTCCGGCGGCACCGGCGATGACCGCGGTGGCCAGCCGGTCGTTGACCACCGGCGGAACACCGCGGCGGTAGTCGATGGTGACCTCGGCTCCGGTGGCCCGCACCACGTCCCGGATCAGGCTCTCGACGATCTCCGGAACGTCCCGCCAGGCGTCCCGGTTCAGGACCCGGACGGTGGCGCGAGCGAAGCCCTCGTTGGGGATGGCGTTGGCAGCCTCGCCGGCTCGGATGGCACCGAAGACCATCGACACCCCAGCTCGCGGGTCGATCCGCCGGTCCAGCAGGGACGGCACGTCGACGACCACCCGGCTGAGCGCGTGCACCAGGTCGGCGGTCAGGTGCGGGCGGGCGGTGTGGCCGCCGTTGCCGCGCAGCCGCACCTCGACGAGATCGGCGGCCGCGGTGAACGGCCCGGACCGGACGCCGACCAGCCCCACCGGCAGTTGCGGGGCGCAGTGCAGGCCGAAGATGGCTGACACGTTCTTCAGGCCGCCGGCGGAGATCACCTCCGGCGCACCGGACGGCGTCGCCTCCTCGGACGGCTGGAAGATCAGCCGGACCGTGCCGGCTAGCTCGCCGCGCTTGGACAGCTGGGCGAGCGCGAGGCCGGCGCCGATCAGGATGGTGGTGTGCACGTCGTGCCCGCAGGCGTGGCAGGCGCCCTCGACCGTGGACTTGTAGGGCACATCCTTGATGTCCTGCAACGGCAGCGCGTCCAGGTCGGCGCGCAGCGCGATGACCCGGTTTTCGCTGCCGTTTCCGGGGATATCGCAGATGACGCCGTTGCGCTTGGGCAGCAGCCGGGGCGCCAGGCCGGCGTTGGCGAGCGTACGCATGACCAGCGCGGCGGTCTTGAACTCCTGGCCGGACAGTTCCGGGTGCGCGTGAATGTGCCGGCGCAGCGCGACCAGCTCGGCGCCCCGGGCGGCGAGCCAACGGTCCAGCTGACCGGGCAGCGGATCAGCACCGGAGGGGACCTCCGGCCACTGGGTGGTTACGGTGTTGCTCGGTGGCAACGCGAGCGCACTGGTCACGACGTCTTCTTGGTCTCGGTCGGCAGTAGTCAACTTTGATCAGCTAACCCCGGCGACGTAACGCTATGCAATGTCGTTCTTGTGTATGAAGGATTGCAGAGCGTTACTTTTCACCGGCCTCAAGCATGGTGCCGGCCTCGGACATGTGAGCCCGTCCGGGCCTGCATCCGCAGGTCATGGGCGGGTGATCGTCGAGCGCCAGCGGCGCTCGGCGAGGACACCCGCACACACCCTGTATCAACGGGCGAAGACCATCCCGAGTCACGTTGCCACGCCGGATTGATCAACGTCGCACAGCGTGTGCGTCGGTCATCCTAGCGGGACAAACCGCAGCCGATTGTCGAAATTGGCTCAGAACCGGTCGTTCGGCCGATATAGTCCCCACACCTCGCGAAGTGCATGCGATATCTCGCCGACCGTGGCTCGGGCACGCAGCGCTTCCCGCATCGGATAGAGCACGTTGTCGGTACCCGCCGCGGCGTCCCGCAAACTCGCCAGAGCCCGTTGCACGGCGCCGTTGTCGCGGTCCGCGCGCAGCTTCGCCAGCCGGGCCACCTGCTCGGCCTCGATCGCCGGATCGACGCGGAGCGGTTCGTAGGGCTCTTCCTCGGCGATCGTGTAACGGTTGACGCCGACCACTGTCCGGGTGCCGGCATCGATCTCCTGGGCGATCCGGTAGGCCGAGGTCTCGATCTCGCGCTTCTGGAAGCCGGCCTCGATCGCCTCCGTCGCCGAACCGTAGGCATCGACCTGCTCCATCAACGCGACCGCGGCCGCCTCGATCTCGTCGGTCATCGCCTCGACGACATACGAACCGGCAAACGGGTCGACGGTCGCGGTCAGGTCCGTCTCGTAGGCGAGCACCTGCTGGGTCCGCAGGGCGAGCCGGGCCGCCTTCTCGGTGGGCAGGGCGATCGCCTCGTCATAGGAGTTGGTGTGCAGCGATTGGGTCCCGCCGAGCACCGCGCCGAGGCCCTGGACCGCCACCCGGACCAGGTTCACTTCCGGCTGCTGCGCGGTCAGTTGCACGCCCGCGGTTTGGGTGTGGAACCGCAGCATCCACGACTTCGGGTTGGTGGCCCCGATCTCGTCGCGCATCAGCCGGGCCCAGATCCGCCGCGCGGCCCGGAACTTGGCCACTTCTTCGAGCAGCGTCGTGCGAGCGACGAAGAAGAACGACAGCCGCGGCGCGAAATCGTCCACGTCCAGACCGGCCGCGATCGCCGCCTTCACGTACTCCTTGCCGTTGGCGAGCGTGAAGGCGATCTCCTGCACCGGCGTGGCTCCGGCCTCGGCCATGTGGTAGCCGGAGATCGAGATGGTGTTCCACTTCGGAATCTCTTTGGTGCAGTAGGCGAACGTGTCGGCGACCAGGCGCAGCGACGGCTGCGGCGGGAAGATGTAGGTGCCCCGGGCGATGTACTCCTTCAGGATGTCGTTCTGGACGGTCCCGGTGAGCTGATCGCCGGAGATCCCCATCTCCTCGGCGACCAACTGATAGAGGAGCAGCAGGACGCTGGCCGGCGCGTTGATCGTCATGGACGTCGAGACGCGATCCAGCGGGATGTCGTGGAAGAGCCGGCGCATGTCGTCGATCGAGTCGATGGCGACACCGACCTTGCCCACCTCGCCGTGCGCGATCGATTCGTCGGAGTCGTAGCCCATCTGGGTCGGCAGGTCGAAGGCGACCGAGAGGCCCATGGTGCCGGCCGCCAGCAGTTGCTGATAGCGGGCGTTGGACTCGGCCGCGGTGCCGAAACCGGCGTACTGCCGCATGGTCCACGGCCGGGACGTGTACATCGTTGGGTAGACACCCCGGGTGAACGGGAACTGGCCCGCCACCCCGACCTGCGAGTCGAGGTCTTCGGGCAGGTCATCAGCCGTGTACGCGGCCTTGATGGGGAATCCGGATTCGCTGATCCGGCCGGTCGACTCCGTCGTCATACCCGCCGATGGTAGGTGCGGGCTTTTGCGGATCGGCGGCGAGCCCGCAGAATAGACGGGCAGGACACAGCGGCGTGCCGACCCCCGGCGCCCAATCTCCCGACGGTTAGAGATCTTGACGACACAGACTTCGGCTGGCTCAGCAGGCGGCCGCGCCGTTCCCGGCACCCTCATCGGGGGCCGCTATCAGCTGCGCGCCGCCATCGGCAACGGCGGCATGGGCACGGTCTGGCAGGCGGTGGACACCGTGCTTCGCCGGGACGTAGCGGTCAAGGAGGTAGTTCTCCCGCCCGGCATGCCCGCCGGCGAGCAGGACGCCATGCAGCAGCGGACGTTGCGCGAAGCGCGCGCGGCCGCGGCTTTGTCGCACCCGTCAGTGGTGCAGGTTTACGACGTGGTGACCGAGGACGGCCGCCCGTGGATCGTGATGGAGCTGCTCCAGGCACGGAGTCTCTCGGAGATCATCATCTCGGACGGACCGCTGTCCGGGCGGGCGGTGTCCAAGATCGGCATCGCGCTGCTGGGCGCGCTCGAAGTGGCGCACGCGGCCGGCGTCCTGCATCGCGATGTGAAGCCGGCCAACGTGCTGATCTGTGTCGACGGCCGGTGCGTGCTGACCGACTTCGGCGTGGCCCGGATGCCCGCCGAGAGCAACCTGACCCAACCCGGCATGGTGCTCGGATCCCCTCACTTCATCTCGCCGGAGCGCGCCATCGGCGCCAAGTTCGGACCGCCCAGCGATCTGTTCTCGCTCGGTGTGACCCTCTACACAGCGATCGAGGGCCGGCCGCCGTTCGACAAGGGCGATCCGTTCGAGACGATGCGGGCGATCGTCGAGGACGAACCGCTGGCGCCGGTCCGGGCCGGGGCGCTGGCACCGATCTTGATCGGCCTGCTGGACAAGGACCCGGCCCAGCGGTGGACCGTCAACCAGGCGCGCAACGCGCTGCGCGACCTGATGTCCCCGGCCAACCGGGGCGGCGTCCCGGTGGCCCCGCCCCGTCATGCCGTCGGTGGCCGGGCCCTGCTCGCCGACGGTGAGACGGTCGCCGACCGGCATCCGGCCGCGGCTCCGGTGTCGCCGAGCGGGCGGACCGAACCAGAACTTGCGTACCAGCCGGCACCGGCCTTCCTGACCGCCGATCCGCCGCCACCGGAGCCGCGGCCGCGCCGGCGCGCGGCGGCCGAAGTCCCGCACGGGATCGGCACCAACGCCGCGATCAGCGCCACCGCCACCCGCGGGCTGGAAGCGGTCAAGTCCGGCGTGGCCGGCCTGCTGGCCCGGATCAAGACCTGGCCGCCGGCGGCGCGCTACGGCGTGCCCGGCGGCATCGCCGCAGCGATCGTCCTGATCGTGGTCCTCTCACTCACCGGCGGCGGCACCGGCTCCGCCCCGACTGCGGGCGGCAAGCCCAGCGCCAGTTCCAGCCCGACGAAGCCGGATTTCGCGGTACAGACCTTCAAGGACGACCGCGGCATGTCGGTCAGCGTTCCGGCCGACTGGAAGAAACAGAGCACCTCGACCTACACCAACTTCGTCAACCCGGACGACAGCCAGCAGCGGATGCGGCTCAATGTCGAATCCGCCGGGAAGTCGTCGGCCAAGCAGTTCCTCACCGGTGCCGAGCGCAACCTGAAGAACAAGCTCTGCGACGAATACGAGCGCGTCGGCCTCAGCGACATCCAGCTCGACGGAAAGCCGGCGGCCCAGCTCGAATACACCTGCGGCTCCGGCGACGGCCTCCGGCACGGCGTCTGGGCCGCGGTCGTCGACAACGGCAAAGCGTTCCACTTCTACCTGACGGTGCCGGACCAGGACTACGCCAAAGACCGGCCGATCTACCAGGAAATGGTGAACTCGTTCAAGCTCACGGCGAGCGGCTGATCGAGGGCGGCGCTGCGGCGTCTGGTCGGCGGGGTTTGCTGAGCGTCCCCCGGAGCGCCGTGCTATCAACGAACAATGGCCAACGCTCCGGTGATCGATCCGTCCGTCGTCCGCGCCCGCTTCGCCGCCGAGGCGTGGATCAGTGACGACCCCGACCCGGACACTCAGACGGAGCTGCGGGCCGTGCTGGATGGCCTGCCCGGCACCGCGGAAGACCTGCTGGACCGGTTCTCCGGGCGGCTGACCTTCGGGACTGCCGGCCTTCGCGGGCCGGTGCGGGCCGGACCTAATGGAATGAACCTCGCGGTCGTACGCGCTGCCGCCGCGGGACTGGTGACCTTTCTGGCCGGGCAGCCGGACGACGGGCCGGTGGTGATCGGATACGACGCCCGGAACGGATCCACCGCATTCGCGACCGAGACCGCCCGGGTGGTCACCGGCGCCGGGCGGCGGGCCCTGGTGCTCCCCCGGCCCCTGCCGACTCCGGTCCTGGCATTCGCGGTACGCCACCTGAACGCGGCCGCCGGCGTGATGGTCACCGCCAGCCACAATCCGCCTCAGGACAACGGCTACAAGGTCTATCTCGGCGCCCTGCTGGGCGGCCCGCAGGGGGCCGGTGCCCAGATCGTGCCGCCGGCGGACGCCGAGATCGAGGCCGCCATCCAGGCGGTCGGCAAGCTGGCCGAGGTGCCGCTCGGCAACACCGGCGAGGTTCTGGGCGCCGAGATCGTCGACGCCTACCTGGCCGGGCTCACCGGCATCCTGGACCCGGATGCGGCCCGGGACCTCGTGATCGCGTACACGCCGCTGCACGGCGTCGGCGAGGATCTGGCGCTCGCGGCGTTCCACGCGGCCGGGTTCCGGCCCCCGTCGGTGGTGCCGGCGCAGGCAAAACCGGACCCGGCGTTTCCGACCGTGGCATTCCCCAACCCGGAGGAGCCAGGCGCGATGGACCTGCTGCTGGAGCTCGCCAAGTCCAGCAGCGCCGACATCGCCATCGCCAATGACCCGGACGCGGATCGATGCGCCGCCGCTGTGCCGGTGCCGGGATACACCGCCGGGCCGGTCTCCGGATGGCGCGCGCTCAGTGGGGACGAGGTGGGCGTGCTGCTCGCCGACCATCTGATGCGGCGCGGTGTCAACGGCCTCTACGCCTGCTCGATCGTCTCGTCGTCACTGCTGCGCGCGATGTGTGCCAAGCGCCAGATGCCCTACGCCGAGACTCTGACCGGGTTCAAGTGGATCTCCCGAGCCGGCGACGGCAGCGTGCCGCTGGCCTACGGCTACGAGGAGGCGCTCGGCTACTGCGTGGCACCGGATCTGGTCCGCGACAAGGACGGCATCTCCGCCGCCCTGCTCCTCAGCGAACTCGCCGCCGGGCTCAAGACCGAGCTGCGTACGCTCGCCGACCGGCTCGACGAGATCGCCGCCGAGTTCGGGCTCTACCGCACCGATCAGCTCTCGGTACGCGTCGACGACCTGGCCGAGATCGGCACCATGATGGATCGGATCCGGTCCCGCCCGCCGACCACGCTTCTGGACGCCGGGACCACGGTCGAGGATCTGCTGCCCGACAACGATGTGCTGATCCTGCGTACCGAATCAGCCCGGGTGGTGGTCCGGCCGTCGGGCACCGAGCCGAAGCTCAAGGCGTACCTGGAAGTGGTCGAACCGGTCCCGGACGGCGACGTGGCGGCGGCGCGGGAGCGGGCGGCGGCCGCAGTGGCCGCGCTGCGCACCGAGACAGCGGCGGCGCTCGGCGTCTGACGCCGCACCGCTCCGCGGACAGTTGGCTGTTCGGCCGATTTGGCTGGGTCGTTCGGACCAGGAGTCGGCAATCGAAACGGCTGCCGCATATGCTCGCCCGGTGTCCCCCACTCAGAGGCTGCTCCGCCAGCTGCCGGCGCCGCTGCGCCGGCAGGTCATCGCGCATCGGGAAGCCGTCAAGTTCCTGATCACCGGTGGTTTCTGCTTCGGGCTCACGGTAGCGATCAACTACCTGCTCAAGTTGACGATCTTGCACGCCTGGCCGGTGACGGCGCTGACGATCGCGACCGTGATCAGCTTGGTGGTGTCGTACCAACTGAATCGGCAGTGGTCGTTCAAGACCCGCGGCGGTCGGCGACGGCACCACGAGGTGTTCCTGTTCTTCGTGGTCAGCGGGGTCGGCGTGGCACTCAACGTGATCCCGCTCTACTTGTCCCGCTACGCCGTGGACCTGCGGGTGCCGGATGTGAGCCGCTCGACACAGGAGATCGCCGATTTCGTCAGCGGCAACATCATCGGGACCGCGCTCGCGATGGTGTTCCGGCTGTGGGCGATGAAGCGGGTCGTCTTCCCGGACGCTGACGCGCGCGCCCACCGGCGCCGGTCCCGGACCTCAGCACCGGCTTCCCGCGCCGGTGCTCCGGCCACAGCGCGGTCCGAAGCTGGCGCCGAGCCGGCTGTCTCGCAAGCCGAGGTGGCACCGCGGTCCGAGGCCAAGACCTCGGCCGCGGCTCGCTGACCCGGCACCCTGGTCCTCGGAGCCGCAGGCCGACCACGGCTCGGCAAGTCGCAGTCGGCCTCGTCGGTGCGGATCGCGGTTCCGACCACGCGGATCCCGGTGGCGGCGACTAGACCTGTTCGCTGTCCGGCTGCGGCGCGGCCGGCTCAACATCCCGCTGCTGCGGAATCGTCTGACTGTCCCGGGGCATCCGGCGCACGCGCTCGCGGGCCAGGATCATCAGAGCCTCGACGCCGTCCCACGCGGTGATCTTCTTGCCCTCCTCGCGGCTGCGCGCCGAGTAGGAGATCGGGACCTCGTACGGCCGGATCCGCCGGCGAAGCAACTTGCCGGTCACCTCGGCCTCCATGCCGAAGCCGGACGAGCGCACGTCCAAGTGCCGGTAGAGCGACAGCGGCATCAGCTTGAAGCAAGTCTCGACATCGCTGATGTAGCTGTTGAAGATGACGTTGGCGGCCAGCGTGACGGCCTTGTTGCCCATCACATACCAGAACGAGTAGGCGCTGTGGCTGCCGAACGTACGGCTGCCGTAGACCACTGAGGCACGCTCGTCCAGCACCGGCATGATCAGGCTGGGGATGTCCTCGGCGTCGTACTCCAGGTCGGCATCCAGGATCACCACGTAGTCGCCGGTCGCGTGCGCGACGGCGGTCCGGATGGCCGCCCCCTT
Organism: uncultured Actinomycetota bacterium; assembly: GCA_963836775.1. GTDB lineage: Bacteria > Actinomycetota > Actinomycetes > Mycobacteriales > Micromonosporaceae > DASQPR01. Next base: position 1,176,768 of record CAWIKR010000002.1, read on the forward strand.
GCCCTGGTTCTTCTCGTGGTGCACGATCCGCAGCCGCTCGTCGTTGAGGGTCTCGAGCTGGGCGGCGGTGCCGTCCTTGCTGCCATCGTTGACGACGACGAACTCCACGTCGCACGGATAGTCGACGGCGAGCGCGTGCTTCAGCGCCCGGGTGACGGACGCTTCCTCGTTGTAGACCGGGGTGAGGATGGAGAGCTTCATTCTGGTGACCTTCGGGAGAAGCGGAGCGGACTCCGCGAGTTGCGGGGGTACGAATCTACAGACCGTGGCGCTACAAGGAGGTTGTCCCATAGCGATTGGATGACGCCGGCCTGGGCCACCGTGATCAGAATCAGCCCGCCGACGATGGCTCCGGCCCAGGCGGCCCTCATCCGAGCGCTGCCGGTCCAGCGATCGATCACCGGTGCCGCCGCGGCCGCGAGTAGTGGATAGAGGAACGCCCAGGTGCGCTCCACCTCGCCCTGACGGAGCGCGGTGATGGTCGCGCGGCAGCACGCCCCACACGAACATGATCGCGACGAGCGCGAGCGGGAGGATCGGACGCCGCGCGCACCGGGCACCTTGATGACCAGTCCGGCCAGGCCAAGCGCCGCTAGCGGCAATCCGGCCGAGACCAGGACCGACGGCCGGGTGTCCGGCGACGAAGTACTGGTAGTAGGTGCCGGAACTGCCGGGGCAGCATGCTCGGTAGGTGCTGACAGGTCGAATCCCAGCGTCACCCGCAAGATCGACAGGACCGCGAGCAGCTCCAGCGATGGTCGCGAGTCCGAGCCGGACGATCTCCGCAGGCTGCGGGTCTCGACCGCGATGGCGATACGCCATGGCCAGCGCAAGGAACACCGTTGCATAGGTCATGAACGTCGTGAGGCCGAGCACGGCGCCGGCCGCCGCGGTCAGCGGCAGCGATCGTCGTTGCGCACCGAGGACGCAGAGCGCGGCGGCAGCCGTGAAGAACGTCGCGAAGATGACGTCCACGTTGGTGTAGGCGAGCATCAGCAGGGACGGGGTGGCGACCGTCAGCGCGGCGGCGATCCGGCCGGCACGCTCACCGCCGTAGGCGCGGCCGAGCGCGTACGCGCCGAGCGCGACCAGCAGCGACAAGATCGCCAGCGCGGTGGCGAAGCGGAACTGGATGCCCGGGGCCGGCGAGCTTGTAGAAGACCCAAAGCATGACTTCGATGCCCGGCGGATGGGTCCGGTTGTTGTAGCAGGTAAACTGAGTGTCAGGGACGGAAGTGCTGAGACGAACCCGCGTACGCCGAGATCGTCCACGAAATGCAGGTCGGCGGTGTAGTTGCTGGTCTTCTTCGTGCTGACGCCGTTGACCAGTGCGTTCGGGTCGCCTGCGTAGCAGGTTCACCGCGATCGAGGTAAGCAGCCCGCCGAAGACGATCATGGATAACGCCAGCCATGCGCGGACCCGGGTGTTGGTTGCCGCCCAGGCGATCCCCGCCATGAAGCAGGCCCGCCGGAATCAGCCACCAGCCGAGCTGCTGAATGTCGGCGAGAACCTGCCGTAGAGGGGCAGCGCGGTAAAGTGCGGAACCGTAGTGTCTTATGCGCGGCCCGATGTAGATGCAAGAAGGACGATCCAGGATGATCCGACAGGGCACAGCCAGCGGCCACCACCGCCACGAGACGCGGGCGTTCTCGGGTGCGGTCGGGGGATCTGCGACTCTGAGAATGAAGCCGCACCGGCCGAGCGTGCCTCTTCGACGAGTTCCTGGCTGCTGCCAGCATGCATGGTGAGCCCCGTGAGCAAGATGATTGATTCAAGTGCGCCGGCGCTGCGCCGCGCCGACAGCGGAGCCTATCCGATGTCGGCGTACAGACCGATGTTCAGGCGTTGAGTTACATTCGCTAGGGACCAACCCCGCCGCGGTCGTTTCGTGCAAATGCTAATAACTCCGGCGAACCATCAGATTGTCGTCAACTCGCGCGCCCAACGAAAGCAAACGTGCGAAGCGAACGTGCTGAACTGCCCAGAGTTAGAACCGGGGCATGCCGCCGAACTGACGGTCGCCGGCATCGCCCAGCCCCGGAACGATGAACATCCGGTCGTTCAGCTCCCGGTCGATGGACGCGGTGATCAGGCGGATCGGCAATCCACTATGGGCGATCCGGTCGATCCCGGCCGGCGCCGCCAGCGCGCAGCACACGATGATGTCCGTGCACCCGCGCGAGGCGAGCAGCCGGCAGCAGTGCTCCAGCGAACCACCGGTGGCCAGCATCGGGTCCAGCACCAGGACCGGCAGGCCGGTCAGATCGGTGGGCAGCGACTCCATGTAGGCGCGCGGCTCGAACGTGTGCTCGTCCCGCGCCAGCCCGACGAACCCCATCGAGGACTCCGGCAGAAGAGCCAGGGCGGCGTCGGCCATGCCCAGCCCGGCCCGGAGCACCGGCACGATCAACGGCGGGTTGGCCAGCCGAGTGCCTTCAGCCACATCGACCGGGGTCTGGACCGGAAACTTCTCCACCGCGAACATCCGCGCCGCTTCGTAGACGAGCATGGTCGTCAGCTCGGTGAGGGCGGCCCGGAAGGTGCCCGAGTCGGTGCGCGAATCGCGCATAGCGGTCAGCCGCGACTGGGCCAGGGGATGGTCCACGACGAGTACGTCCACGTGTGACAACGTACTGCAAGATCAGGTCCCGCAGGCGTGGGTAGACTCAACGACATGACAGTCACAGCGACGTCGCTGTCCGAAATAACCCGGTCAGACGCCGCCCTCCGCACATTTCTGCATGGTCTTCCCGGCGTGGACGCGGTTGGCGCGGACGCCCGGGCGGCGATGTTGTCCACCCGATCCATCAAGACCACGGCCAAGGCCTACGCGATCGATCTCGCGATCCGCATGGTCGACCTGACCACCCTCGAAGGCGCCGACACCCCGGGCAAGATCCGAGCACTGTGTGCCAAGGCACAACGGCCGGACCCGACCGCCCCGGACTGCCCTCCGGTCGCCGCCGTCTGTGTCTACCCGTCGATGGTCGCCACCGCCGCCGAATCGCTGGCCGGCTCCGGCGTCCACATCGCCAGCGTGGCCACCGCCTTCCCGTCCGGGCAGGCGCCGCTCTCGGTCAAGCTGGACGACACCAAGGCCGCGGTCGCCGCCGGCGCCGACGAGATCGACATGGTGATCAACCGGGGCGCGTTCCTGTCCGGCCGCTATATGGAGGTCTTCGACGAGATCGTCGCCATCAAGGAGGCCTGCGGCACCGCCCATCTCAAGGTCATCCTGGAGACCGGCGAGCTGGGCACCTATGACAATGTCCGGCGCGCGTCGTGGATCGGCATGCTCGGCGGAGGCGACTTCATCAAGACCTCGACCGGCAAGGTGCAGCCCGCGGCCACCCTGCCGGTGACGCTGATCATGCTGGAAGCGGTCCGCGACATGATGGAGCTGACCGGCCGCCAGGTCGGTGTGAAGCCAGCCGGCGGCATCCGGACCAGCAAGGACGCGATCAGTTACCTGGTGATGGTCAACGAAACCGTCGGCGATCGCTGGCTGGACCCGGACTGGTTCCGGTTCGGCGCCTCGACACTCCTCAACGACCTGCTGATGCAGCGCTCGAAGATGGCCACCGGCCGCTACGCCGGTCCCGACTACGTCACATTGGATTAACGACTCATGGCATTCGAATACGCGCCCGCGCCGGAGTCCCGTTCGATCGTGGACATCCAGCCGGCGTACGGCTTGTTCATCAACGGCGAGTTCGTCGACTCGGTCGACGGCCAGTCGTTCAAGACCATCAACCCGGCCTCCGAAGAGGTGCTCGCCGACATCGTCGATGCCGGCCCCACCGACGTCGATCGTGCGGTCGCGGCGGCCCGGCACGCCTACGAGCGGGTCTGGGGCCGGATGCCCGGCGCCCAGCGGGCGAAATACCTCTACCGGATCGCCCGGATCATCGCCGAGCGCAGCCGCGAGCTGGCCGTCCTCGAGTCGATCGACAACGGCAAGCCGATCCGGGAGTCCCGTGACGTCGACATCCCGCTGGTGTCGGCACACTTCTTCTATTACGCCGGCTGGGCCGACAAGCTGGATCATGCCGGCTTCGGCCCGCACCCGAAGCCGATCGGTGTGGCTGGCCAGGTGATCCCGTGGAACTTCCCGCTGCTGATGTTGGCGTGGAAGATTGCGCCGGCGCTGGCCTGCGGCAACACCGTCGTGCTGAAGCCAGCCGAAACCACTCCGCTGACGGCTCTGGCCTTCGCGGAGATCTGCCAGCAGGCCGATCTGCCGCCGGGTGTGGTCAACATCATCACCGGCGCCGGGGACACCGGCCGCGACCTCGTCAACCACCGTGGCGTGGACAAGGTGGCGTTCACCGGATCGACCGAGGTCGGCCGGGCGATCGCCAAGTCGGTCGCCGGCACCGACAAGCGGGTGACGCTGGAGCTGGGCGGCAAGGCCGCCAACATCATCTTCGATGACGCCCCGATCGATCAGGCGGTCGAGGGCATCGTCAACGGCATCTTCTTCAACCAGGGTCACGTCTGCTGTGCCGGGTCACGGCTGCTGGTCCAGGAGTCGATCGAGGATGAGGTGCTGACGTCGCTGAAGCGCCGGATGGCGCGGCTGCGGGTGGGCGATCCGCTGGACAAGAACACCGATGTCGGTGCCATCAACTCGGCGGCCCAGCTGGCCCGGATTCGGGAGCTGTCGGAGATCGGATCGGCCGAGGGCGCGGACGCCTGGTCGCCACCGTGCGAGCTGCCGCAGCGCGGCTTCTGGTTCGCGCCGACCATCTTCACCGGCGTCTCCCAGGCACACCGGATCGCCCGCGAGGAGATCTTCGGGCCGGTGCTGTCGATCCTCACCTTCCGCACCCCGGCGGAGGCGGTGGAGAAGGCCAACAACACTCCGTACGGCCTGAGTGCCGGTGTCTGGACCGAGAAGGGTTCGCGGATCCTGGCGATCGCCGACAAGTTGCGCGCCGGAGTGGTCTGGGCCAACACGTTCAACAAGTTCGACCCCGACGTCGCCGTTCGGCGGTTATAAGGAATCCGGGTACGGCCGGGAAGGTGGCCGCCAGGGTCTGGAGGCTTACCTTGCCCACTAAGAAGGCGACCAAGGCACCGGCGAAGAAGGCCGCGTCCCCGACGCGTACCACTTCTGCCAAGAACGCCGCGGCGAAGGCTGATCTGACGTCGGTGAAGGAGTCCCTGATCACCGAGGAGCCGGCGGCGTCCGGCGGGCGTCTCGGCATCCGCAAGACCTACAAGCTGTTCATCGGCGGCGCCTTCCCGCGCAGCGAATCCGGCCGCAGCTACGTGGTGCAGGACGCGTCCGGCGGTTTCCTCGCCAACGCGGCGCTGGCCTCGCGCAAGGACGTCCGGGACGCGGTGGTCGCGGCCCGTGCCGCGGTGAGCAAGTGGGCCGGCGCCACCGCCTACAACCGCGGCCAGATCCTCTACCGGATCGCCGAGATGCTGGAAGGCCGGCGGGACCAGTTCATCGCCGAGGTCCGCGCCGCCGAGGGTGTCCCGGCCGAGACAGCGGCGGCCAGCGTTGACGCGGCGATCGATCGCTGGGTCTGGTACGCAGGCTGGACCGACAAGATCGCCCAGGTCTACGGCAACGCCAACCCGGTCGCCGGGCCGTTCTTCAACCTGTCGTCCCCGGAGCCGACCGGCGTGGTCGGGATCGTGGCGCCGCCGGACTCGTCACTGCTCGGTCTCGTCAGCGTGATCGCGCCGGCCATCCTGAGCGGCAACACGGTGGTGGTCCTGGCCAGCGACAAGCGACCGCTGCCGGCGATCACCCTGACCGAGGTGCTGGCCACCAGCGATCTCCCCGGCGGTGTGGTCAACATCCTGACCGGCTACGTCGAGGAGACGGCGCCACATCTGGCCGCTCACATGGACGTCAACGCGATCGACCTGACCGGTGTCACCGATCCGGAGCTGGCGACCAACCTGGAGATCGCCGCGGCGGAGAACCTAAAGCGGGTGATCCGCCCGGGCGCGACCGACTGGACCGCCGATCCGGGCACCGACCGGATCACCCGGCTCCTGGAGACCAAGACGGTCTGGCACCCCAAGGGCGTGTAAGCCCCACCCGCTAGGGTGTGTGCGCAGAATCACCGCACCCCACACATCCGCATGGAGGACCAGTGGCGCGTCAGCCCGCCGACAAATCCGGCGACCTCGGTAAGACCGGCAGCGACGACTCCGGCCGGACGGCCCGCGCCGACGCCTTCTGGGAGGGACTGAGCGTCGACCCGGTGGAGGTCGCGTTGCCGGCCGGCGTCGGTTTCACGCTCCGGGCCTACCGGATGTCGTCGGAGATCACGCCGTCGGATGTGTCCGGCCGTGTCGCGGACATCGAGATGCCGACCTATGCGTCGCCGTTCGATGACGACGACGAGCCGGAGATCTCCGACGCCGATCTCTACCTGGACGACGCGGACACCGCCCTGGACGAGGAAGAGGTCGATCTCGAGGGCGAGGCCGAGGCCATGGAAGAGACGGCCGAGTCGGACATGTCCGAGTTGGACGACGAGGACGAAGGCGAAGCCGAGGAAGCGAGCGCCGAACCGGACGAAGAGGTCCCCCTCTTCCTCAGCCGGGACGGGCAGCTGTTGCTGTTCAAGTCGCCCGAGTCGCTAGTGGAGTTCGTCAAGTCCGGCGCCGAGAACGACATGACGCAACTGGACAATTGGGACCGGCTGGCCTCCGACATCCGGGCTGACTATGTCGCCGCGTTGCCCGAGGATCAGTACGAAATGGACCTGGTCGTCAACAATCTGCGCGGCGGTCCCGAGGCGTGGGATCCGGATCTGCTTGTGCAGTGTGGTCAACTGGCGCGTGACCTGGGTCATGCGCTAACTATTGAGCCCGTGGTCACGGCCCTGTCGCCGGGATCACCCCTCGATGACCTGGACGAAGCACTCCGTGGAGTGGCTGCCGGCGGTGTTGGCACGTTTTTCGCCCGGCGTCGAGCCCGAAAAGTCGGGAAAGAAACGGCAAGTCTGGCGTGGCGGACAGTGATCGGCAAGATCTCCGCTGTTGTGGACTGGCGCGACTGACCCCTTTGCGGGGACGATCAGGGGCGGACCGAAACGGCCCTCGGGTTTTCGGTCCGGTAACACGACAAGAACATCCGTTGACGAGACGGTGACCATGCGTCGTGACCTGGCCGGCGAGGCCCACGCTCTGGCGCACTGCGCGGAGAGTGGCGCCTCGACGGCCCGGCTCATGAGCGTGGGCTTACCGGCCCAACCGACGGCGGTTCGATGTCCAAAGGGAGGACGAGGCCGTGGCGCTCATGCGCGTGTATTGCGGATTAGCTGCAACCGACCCCACGAACGCGGACGGCTCAGCCAACTGGCTGACCGTGGCCGTGGTCGACGATGCGGGCCGGCTGCTCGACATCTGCGACATCGCTGATGAACCCACCGGATTCGCCCAACTCGGCGCCCTGCTGGCGGAGCGCTCCGGCGGAGCCAACTCGGTCGCGATCGCCGCCGACAGCGACGAGCACCAGGTCGTCCTTTTGATCAGCGCGGCCGGCGGCCCGCTGGCGATCGTCGATGACGAGACCGTCTCCGACTACGCGGATCGCTTTGCCGACGACGAGTCACCGGAAGAGATGTCCGCCGGCCCGGCCGAGCGGCATGCGGTCGGCCTGGCGCGGGCCCTGCAGGCCGGCGCTCTCGCCGCCGAGGGTCAGGCGGCCCCGCGCGAGCTGGTCGGCCTCAAGCCGGTGCTGGCCGCGCACGCGTCGGTGGCGGCCGGCCGGCACGGCACCGCGGTGGCGCTGCGCGAAGTCCTCCGCGAGCTCTACCCAGCAGCGCTGCGCGCCTATCCCGATCCGGCCGAGCCGATTCCGCTGGCCATTCTCGACGCGCTTCCGGAGCCGGGCCTGCTCGGCGCCGCCGCCGCCAACCGCGGACGGGACGCCAACGTCGCGATGGAGCTGGCCGAGTCCGGCATCGCCGACGCCACCACGATCTCCGAGGCGATCACCGCACTTCGGGTCGCGATCGCGGAGACGCCGCGGCGCACCGGCATCGGCAAGGGCACGACTGCCGCGGTCGCCGAAACCATTCGCCAGGCAGTCGCTGCCGTGCGTGCCTGCGACGCCGCGACCACAGCGCTGATCGGCCTGCTGGCCGAGAAGATGCCGAGCCGCCCGGCCGCGCCGCCACAGGTGGTGGCGCGTCCACGCGCCGTTCCGGCCGCGCCGGCGCCCCAGACACCCGCACCGGCCGAGCCGGCCCGGACCGGTGGCCGTCGGCGAGCCGCCGCCGTCGCGCCAATATCTCCGGCGGCCCAGCCGGTCTCGCCGGCGCCGAACCGCACGTCACTGCCGCGCACCACCCGGTCGGTCGCCCGCTCGGCCGCGGTCGCGTCGGCGCCACCCGCCGCCTCAGCGCCGCCGGCGATGACCGCGCCGCCCACCATGACTCCGCCGCCCATGATGGCGCCGCCGCCCATGATGGCGCCGCCGCGCCGCGATGACTCCGCCGCGCGGTCACCAGAGCGCCCCGCAGGCGATGCCGCCGGCACCGCCGCAGCAGTCGCCGATCACGCCGGTCTACACCGAGCCGTCCTACCCGTCGCCGAGCTATGCCAACGGTTCGTCCTACGAACCCGGCCCGGCCTACCGCGACGAGCCGTCGTTCGACAGTGGCTACGACCCGTACCGCCGGATCCCGGCGACACCGCCGTTCCAGCCGTCCGAGCCACCGGCCCCGCCCGCGCAGCCGTCCTGGAACACTCCGAGCACGTACGCCCCGAACGGCTACGGCATGGACCGGCCGCACCCGGCCCCGGATCCGTACGTTGCCACGAACGGCTACGCCTACGCGGCCAACAATGAGGGCTACCCGCTGTCGCCGGAGGTGGCTCCGCTCGGCCGCGACGGCTGGCCGACCAACGGACACGAACTCGACGACGAGCTGGCCGCGGCACCGATCCCGCACCAGCGAGACGGCCGGGTGGCTCCGCCGTGGCAGAGCGACATGCCGGCCGAGCCGCCGGCACTGCGACTGGTGGAGCCCGAGCCGGAGCCGGTCAGCCAGGGCGCCGCACACCTTCGCCTCATCACGAGCACCGACATGCCCACAAACGGCGCTCAGCGTGGCTCTGGGGGCTCGCGACACGCCTCTACGAATGGCGGCTCGGGTTCGCCGGAGGACGGCGACTTGCTGATCTTCGCGCAGATGCGGTCGGCGTGGTGGTCCGGCCCGACCGAGGCGGACGAGCCGCAGTGGAGTGACGCCGACGCGGACGCCGGCTGGTCGGCCGCACTGCGCGCCTCCGAACCGCAGTTCGCCGAGGAGACGTCGGTCGGTCTGCCCCGGCGCGTGCCCCAGGCCAACCTGGTCCCCGGCTCGCCGCTGCCGCCGGCCCCGGAGCGGGCCCTGCGGATAGTCCGCGACCCGGAGCTGATCGCCCGCCACACCAGCGGATATTTCCGCGGCTCACGCCGGGGCGAGGAAGTTCGCGGCTACGCGGTCGGCGGGCGTCCCGGGCGCGAGGCCGCGGGCAGCTGGGACTTCAGCCGGGATCACTGGGAAAGCGATCGGGACTCGGCATATCGGTCGGCCGCGCACCGCTGATCGCCACGCGCTTCGTGACCTTCAGTAGTTGTCCCGACAGTGGTCGATGAGCCGATGAGCTGTGTGTTCTTTGCCACAGCTCATCGGTTTGACCACGGCGCGTGACGGCAGCGACCATAGCCGGATGACTGCCCGGCTGTCCCGTCGTTCGCTCCTGCAGGCCGGGGTTCTCGGTTCCACGGCCGCGGCTTTGGCGGCGTGCTCGACCCGGGTCGGCGGCGCCGCGCTTCCCGCCGGCCCGGATCTGGTCGTCGGTGCCTGCCTGGAACTCAGCGGCATCAACCAGAACGTCGGCACCGAGCAGGCGTACGCCCTGACGATCATTCGCGACACCATCAACGAACGTGGCGTGGCAATCGGCGGCGCCATGCGCAGGGTGCGGCTCGTCCTCGCCGACACACAGAGCGATCCGGTCCGGGCCAAGAAGGTCATGCAGAACCTGATCGCCAACGAAAACATCTCGGCGATCATCGGCACCAGCATGGCCGACACGTCGGTGGCAGTCACGCCCCTGGCGCAGTCGGCGGGCGTACCGCTGGTGTCGCTGACCGCCGCGGACGCGATCGTGACACCGGTCCAGAACCGCAGTTACGTCTACAAGCTGGGTCCGAATGCCTCGGACGTCGCGGGACTGCTGGCCGGCATGATGAAGACCCGCAAGCATCACCGGATCGCCGTTCTCTACGCCGACGACGCCCACGGTGTCGGCGGTCGCAACGCGATGCGTACCGCCGCGGCGCACGCCGGGCTCACCGTGGCCAAGGAGATAGCGCTCACCGCTACCGGGCGCCTCACCGGGTACGCGAACCAGGCCGACGCGGTGAAGGCCGCGCACGTGGACGCCGCGGTGATCTGGACCATGGCCCCCAACTCCGGCATGGTGGCCCGGGCGCTGCGGGACACGCGCAACACCACGCCATTCCACGGTGAGCTGTTCTTCGACTCCGGCGCGGCCGCCGACGAGACGATGGCGTCCTATAACCGGTCCGCGGTGGCCAACAGCTATCTGGTGAGCCCCAAGATCCTGGACGGCTCGCCGCTGGCGATCACCACTCCGGCCGCTCAGGACCGGCAGGACTTCTACACCCGATACACCCAGGCCCACGGCATCTTCTCGAGCCTCGCGGCATACGGCGGCGACGGGCTCAAGCTGATCGTCAACGCCGCCCAGATCTCCGGTTCGACCGGCCGGCGGCAACTGCGCGACGCGATGGAAACCGGCGTTTACGAGGGCCTCGTCGGCACCTACGCCTTCAACACCATCTACCACGGCGGTGTCGATCCGGACATGCTCGCGGTCTTCGCGATCAAGCCGTCCGGCTGGCTCGAGGTCTCCGCGTAGCTTCCGCCGGCGGCGGTGCCGCCGATCCGCGGTGGCGGCGTGCCGACCCACCCGGTGCCGCGGTCCGCGGCATCGTCTCGGCTCGTATGGCCGTCTGGCCGGCGCGGCCCGCGCGGCCGCCGATTCAGTGGCATTGACCGCGGGTTCCCGTGGGCCCAGCCCGATGCGGGTATGACTGAGAGAATGACCGAACCGATCTCGACGCGAAATCTCGATCAGTACGGAAATCCGCCGCTCGCCTGGAGCCGGGCCCGGGCGGTCCTGGTCGCCGACACTCCGACGGCCGACCTGACCTTCTTCGTCGCCACGGTGCGGCCGGATGGCCGACCGCATTCGGCGGGTGTCGGAGCGATCTGGGATGACGACGCGCTCTACTTCGTCAGCGGCCCCGGCACCCGTCGTGCTCAGAACCTGGCCGCGAATCCGGCGTGCACGGTCTCGGTACGGCTACGCGGCCTCGACCTGGTGCTGGAGGGTGAGGCGTACCGGGTGACAGATCCGGCGACGCTGGAACGAGTCGCGGCTGTCTACCGGTCCGGCGGATGGCCGGCCACGGTCGACGGCGATGGCTTCACCGCGCCGTTCACGGCACCAAGCGCCGGCCCGCCACCGTGGCATCTGCACCGCCTGGACCTGCACCGCGCCATCGCCGTCGCCAGCGACGAGCCGCCCGGAGCCACTCGCTGGGACTTCAGCCACTAACCCCACGGCACCGCCGCGCCCTACGCGACCACGAGATTGCCACACTCGCGGCCACGTCATGCCACGGCTCCACGCAACTGCCACACTCGCGGCCACGTCATGCCACGGCTCCACGCAACTGCCACACTCGCGGCCACGTCACCCCACGGCTCCACGCAACTGCCACGTGATCAAACCCACGACGAGCGGCGACCGCCCAGCGGGCAACGAGAAACGCAGGCGGCTACCGCACGCACGTCGGGATCAAGCCTGACCGCCCAGAGTGCGTGTGGTAGCCGCCTGCGTTTGCAAGCTAAGAGCTGCTACGCAGGTGCAGTAGCGCGCTGCCGCCGCATCGCAAGCACATACTCCACGAGGGAGATGAGCACCTGCTTGGTGGAGTCGCGGTTGCGCGCGTCGCACGCGACGATCGGGATGTCCGTTGAGATCGCCAACGCGTCTCGCACATCCTGCGCCGTGTGGTACTGATTGCCGTCGAAGCAGTTGATGGCGATCAGGTACGGCAGCCGCCGATGCTCGAAGAAGTCGATCGCGGCGAAGCAATCGGCCAGGCGACGGGTGTCGACCATGACGACTGCACCGATCGCACCCTTGACCAGTTCGTCCCACATGAACCAGAACCGGGTCTGGCCAGGCGTTCCGAACAGGTACAGGATCAGGTCACGGTCGATCGAAATACGGCCGAAGTCCATCGCGACAGTGGTTGTCGTCTTGCCGGGCACCTGCCGGTTGTCGTCGACACCAACGCCGGCGGAAGTCATGATCGCCTCAGTGGTGAGGGGCGTGATCTCCGAAACCGAACCGACGAGCGTCGTCTTCCCCACGCCAAAGCCACCGGCGATGACAATCTTCGCCGATGTAACCCGCCCGGACGGCGGACGCGTCATGTCAGAGCCTCCGTAGTCCACTCAGCACCCTTTCCAGCAGTTCCGTGCCGACAGAGTCGTCGCTGTCGCCATCGAATGACGTCGGCTCGTAGACCGCGACGAGTCCCTCGGCGGCCATGTCGGCGATAAGCACCCGTGCGACGCCGAGCGGCAGTTGCATCCGAGCCGCGATTTCCGCCAGCGATTGCAGCTGGCCGTCGCAGAGCGTCGCGATGTACTGGTGCTCGCGGCCATGGCTTCCGTTTCGCCCATCGGTCCCTCGACCGCGCACGGTCGTCTCGACAAGGGCCTCGATTGCGATGTCCAGGCGCGGTCGGGTCCGACCACGGGTGACGGCGTACGGGCGCACGAGCGCACCAGTGGGCTCATCGAGATCTGCCATTGCCGTTCACCTCCTTGCCTGAAAGCGTGCCACGAATAATGAATGTGCCCTGTTGCCAGGTCAACGAAGTCCGTTAGCCCATCATGCCCGCGGCGGCACGGGGTGCCGGCGTCAGAGCATCGCCGACACGGTCGACGAGGAGCGCCATCTCATATCCGACCTGGCCGACATCGCAGGAGCGAGCGGCGAGAACGGCGAACGAGGAACCATCCGAGATGGACATCAGGAACAGGAATCCGTTGTCCATCTCGACGACCGTCTGCAGCACCGCGCCACCGTCGAAGCAGCGGGACGCGCCGACGGTGAGGCTGACCAGACCGGACGAGATGGCCGAGAGCTGATCGGCGCGGTCCCGCGGCAGGTCCCGAGACGAGGCGAGGAGCAGGCCGTCCGCCGAGACCGCGACCGCGTGCGCGACGCCGGGTACGCGATCAGCGAAGTTGGCGAGCAGCCAACTGAGATCCTGGGTGTTCGTCATGCTATTGCTCCTTGCCACCGGGCGAGGGGTGCCCGGTCGTCGTCGACTCAGATGAGGCGTTGCTGTCTTCGCCCGACTGCTGGCGTCCACGCTGGACACCGCGGTGGTACGCGGACAGCAGACCGCGCACCGACTCCGGCGAACGCCGGTTGGTTGCTGTGGTGGCCTTCTCCACGCCACCCGGCACGAGCTGGGCCATGGGGACGCGCTTGGGCAGGCCGCCGTCGGTGACATCGGTCTCCGGCGCGTGAGCAGCGCTGGCCGCGGCACGCCAGCCGTCATCGGCGGGAGACGTCCAGTTCGAATCCGGACGACGGCCGCCGCCGGTCGTCGTAGTCGCCATAGATGTGCCACCCATCGTTGTTCCCGAGGCTCTCGGCGCGCCCGCGGCCGGAATCCGCACCCCGGCGGCACCGACGTCGTCGGTGCGCTCCGGAAGCGGCGCGGTCTCCGGAACCGCCTGGAACCACGCCGACTCCAGCTCGCGGAAAATGGGCAGTTCCATGGTCTCGTCCGCGAACGGCAAGACCGCGCTCGGCTCCGACGCCGGCCGGTGCACCGACTGGCTCACGGATCCGGCGTCCGCGACTGGCTGACCTGCACGATCATTGCGGAGCGCCCCGGCCAGGTCAAGGTCGCGGACGGCCGGAATCTCATTGGTCATATCCAGAGTCCGACCGGTGCCGCCGCCGTTGGACGGAACGCCAATGGTCTGCGGGGCGGCCTGCACCGGCGGCCAGGCCGGCGGTGCCGAGGTCGGCGGCGGCCGCTCGTCGACGTGCGCGTCCACGACATCGGCGAAGTCGTCGTCGATCGGCTCCGCGTACGGGTCGTCGACCAGCTCGGCCTCGGCGAAGTCGTCCATCAGCGCGGCCTCGTCCAGCCGGGCCCCGGTCGGCCGCTGCCGCGGGATGTGCGGCTGCTGCTCGGACGAGCGGTTCCAGCCACCGGTCAGGTCGCTGTACGGATTCGGCTGGCTGTCCCACTGATCGTTGCTGGGGCGCTGCGGCAGCGGCAGGGCGAGGCCACCGGCCTTGTTGGTGGCCTTCTCCGGGCCGTCGCCGGCTCCGGTGAGGTCAGACCAGCTGGGCAGCGACTTCTTGTTGCCGAACAGATCATGATCGCCAAAGTTCTCCGCGGCCGCGGCGAAACCGCCCAAGCCCGGGCCGGAGAAGCCGGCATCCGCACCGCCGTTGGCCGGCTCACGGAATCCAGCCGGCTCGCCGAACCCGCCACGCTCCCCGAAACCACCGGGCTCACGGAATCCACCTGGCTCGCCAAAACCGGAGTTCATCGAGGTGCCATAGCCGTTGTTCGGGCCGGCGTCCCGGGCCCCACCGAAGCCACCCGACGCAGCTCCGGCCAGCGGACGGGCCTGCTCGAAGCCACCCTGTGACCGGCTGCCACCCTCGAGCGCCAGCGGCGGCGAGAACGGCGAGCGCGACTGCGGCCGGATCGGCTCCTGCGGCAGGGCACTCGGTGCGGTGTTGCGACCGACGAGGGCACGCGGCACCAGCACCGTGGTGGGCAGCAGGACGTCGGCGACGGTGCCACGATCGTTGGCCGGACGCAGCTCGACCTTGATGCCGTGTCGCGCCGCCAGGCGCGCCACCACGACCAGGCCCATCATCCGGGACACCGCGACATCGACCATCGGCGGCGTCGCGAGGCGCTCGTTGAGGTCGGCGAGCTGATCCATGCCGATGCCGATGCCATGGTCCTCGACGTAGAGCACGGCCCGGTCGCCGACCCGGCGGGCCTCGACGATGACGGCGGCGTCCGGCGGCGAGAACGCGGTGGCGTTGTCGAACAGCTCGGCCACCAGGTGCACCAGGTCGTTGACCGCGTGCGCGGCGACCTCGATGTCCCGGTCGATCATGCCAAATTCGATCCGGGTGTAGTGCTCGACCTCGGACTGGGCGGCACGCAGCACGTCGATCAGCGCGGCCGGCTCCCGCTGCACGCGGGTCGAGTCGGCGCCGGCCAGGACCAGCAGGTTTTCGTCGTTGCGCCGCATTCGGGTGGCCAGGTGGTCGAGCTGGAACAGCTCGGCCAGGCGGTCCGGGTCTTCCTCGCCGCGCTCCAACCGGTCCAGGTGACCGATCAGGCGGTCGACCAGGATCTGGGAGCGGCGGGCCAGGTTGACGAACATGGTGGCGACCGAGGCCCGCAGGGCGGCCTGCTCGGCCGCCGTACGCACGGCTTCCAGGTGCACCGCGTTGAACGCCTCGGTCACCTCGCCGAATTCGTCTCGGCTGCGCACCGGCAGCGGTTCGGCGATCTGCAGCGCAACTTCGTGCGGGGTCTGCTGGGTCGCGACATTCGGGTCGCGCAGTCGCTGCACCGCCTGCGGCAAGCCGAACTGGGCGACGGTGAGCGCGCCGTGCTTCAGCTCGCGCAGCGACCGGTTCATCGAGCGCGCCACGAACCAGGCGATCAGCATCGCGATCAGAACCATGCCGAATAGCAGGCCGACGTCGATGATGATCTGCCGCTGCACGTTGTCACGCAGCGTCTGAGCGTCGGCAACGGTCTGGTCGTCGATGAAGACCTCGACCTTGCGCATCAGCTCGGCGCGCTGGGTCATCGCGCTGTTCCAGTCAGTGGCGGTCAGGTCCGACGGCATCCCATCGCCGGTCTGGGCCAGGATCGAGTTCTCGAAGTGCTGTGACGGGCGCAGCTCGGAGCCGGAGACGGTCCGGTGCAGCTCGTCCTGTTGGTCCGTGGTCGCGACCACGGCGAACGCGTTCAGGGCCTGGGTGATACCGGTCTGGGTGGCGATGAACCGCTGCCGCTGCTCCGGCGGCATGCTGTGGTTCAGGATCGACTGGAGCACGATCACGCGCTCCTGGGCCAGGTATTCCTTGGCGCTCGAGATGGCCGCCGCGGCGCGCATCTCGTAGGAGAGGTTGGAGTCGCCGGCCAGCTGCACGGACGAGTCCCGGATGCCGAGCAGACCGGTGATCAGCACGTCGTACTGCTGAACGGCCAGCGACATCGGCATCGCCGTGGTGGTGTCGCTGATGTCCTGGCGCAGCTTCGGCAGAGCGCCCAGCTGCGACTGGATGCTGGAGAGCAGCGACTTGAAGTTGTCCGGCAGATTGGCCTGCGACGAGCTCTGCCGGTTGTAGTCGTCCTTGGCGCCGTCGGTGGCGACGACCGCCTTCTGGAATTCCTTGCCGGCCGCGGAGGAGTCATCGGCCGAGGTGGAGCCGAGCAGCATGGCCGCGTTGGCGCGCTCGTTCTGCAGATCGTGCACCAGCGCGCCGGCGTCACCCGAGAGGGTGGCCAGCACACGGGCCCGGTCCGCGGTGCTGGCGGTGGAGATCTGGCTGACCAGACCGTTCGCACCGACGATCACCGTTGCCAGAGTTGGCACGAACATGATGAAACCGAGCTTGACGCCGATCCGCCGGTCCCGGAGGTAGCCGACCAGCGATCGCTTACCTGACTGGGGTTTTGCCCCAGCCTCTGGTCGCTTGCTCACCCCTTGCCACCTCCGTACCGCACAAGGTCGGCACCTAGAAACTCGCCGACGTGTCCGCGTCCAAACCGCATTCGCGGGCACCCCACATTGACCGCGCCTATGTCAGGCCGGACCCACGAGATTCCACCACGCTTGGCGAGAAAGAGAAAGTCCAGGGGAAACCATATGTGGCATTCAGCCGGAGCCGCCGCTCGCGGGGTTACCAACCGTAGGCGATCAAATACGGTATGACTCCAACCGGTTTGCCCACAATGGAGAGATAAATCGGAAACAGCTGGGTGAACCGGTCACCCAACCGCGGTAGCCTCATCCGAACGGCGCTAAAAACCAACCAATTTGCTGTACGCCGGCTTGATGACCTCGTTGATCAACTGCAGCCGTTCATCGAACGGTATGAAGGAACTCTTCATCGCATTGATCGTGAACCACTGTATTTCCGCCCAGCCGTACCCAAACGCATCGCACAAGAGCGACATCTCCCGCGACATGGATGTTCCGCTCATAAGGCGATTGTCGGTATTCACCGTGACACGGAACCGTAAATCGCGCAGCAGCCCGATCGGATGCTCGCGAATCGACGCCGCCGCGCCGGTCTGCACGTTGGATGACGGGCACAACTCCAGCGGAATTCGCTTGTCCCGCACGTAGGCCGCCAGCCGCCCGAGCCGGCCGTCGCCGGAGATGTCGTCGACGATCCGGACACCGTGGCCGAGGCGATCCGCACCGCACCACTGGATGGCCTGCCAGATGCTCGGCAGTCCGAACGCCTCGCCGGCGTGGATAGTGAAGTGGAAATTCTCCCGCTGCAGATATTCGAAGGCATCCAGATGACGGGTCGGCGGGAAGCCGGCTTCGGCGCCGGCGATGTCGAAGCCGACCACGCCATTGTCCCGGTAGCGCACCGCCAGATCGGCGATCTCCATGGACCGGGCGGCGTGCCGCATCGCGGTCAGCAAGGTCCCGATCCGGATATAGCCGCCGGCGCGAGCCACCTCGGCGCAGCCGTCGGCGAATCCGGCCAGCACCGCCTCGACCACCCCGGGCAGCTCCAAACCGCGGGACAGGTGCTGCTCCGGCGCGAACCGGGACTCTGCGTAGACGCAGCCGTCCGCGGCCAGATCCAGCGCGCACTCGTAGGCCACCCGATGCAGCGCCTCGGGCGTCTGCATCACGGCGACGGTGTGCGAGAAGGTCTCCAGATAGCGTTCCAGCGACCCGGAGTCGGCCGACTCGACGAACCAGGCGGCCAGGCCCTCGGCGGTGTCGGCGGGCAGCTGATGGCCGATCGGCTCGGCCAGTTCGAGAATGGTGGCCGGCCGGAGGCCACCATCCAGATGATCATGGAGAAGGGCCTTCGGGGCCTTGACGATCTCGTCGTAGCTTGGTGCGACCATGGGGTCACACTATCCACGGAGACGCGGGTGCACCCTGAGGTTGTTGTGCGATTGCGCTGTCCGGTCTGTCGGGAGCCACTGTCCGCGCCGGTCACCGCCCGCGGCCCGCTGCACTGCCCGCAGGGTCACAGCTTCGATCAGGCCAAGCAGGGGTACGCACAACTCACCGCACGGCCGTTGGTGCACACCGGAGACACGCCCGAGATGGTGGTGGCCCGGGAGGCGTTCCTGACGGCAGGCCATTTCCGGCCGATCACCGAGGCGCTGGCCGGTGTCGCCGGCGTCGGCGGCCTGATCGTGGACATCGGCGCCGGGACCGGGCACCACCTGGCCGCGATGCTGGACGCCGCACCCGACGCGCTGGGCCTGGCACTGGACGCGTCCAAGGCATCGGCCCGACGGGCCGCACGGGCGCACGACCGGATGGACGCGGTGATCGCGGATGCCTGGCAACCGCTGCCGATCCAGGACGACGCGGCCAGCGTCCTCGTCAACGTCTTCGCACCCCGCACCGGCGCCGAGTTTGCCCGGGTGCTGGATCCGGACGGGGTGCTGGTCGTGGTCACGCCGCAGCCCCGGCATCTGGGCGAGCTGATCGAGCCGCTGGCGCTCCTGCGGGTCGATCCGGCGAAGCCGGACCGGGTCGCGGCGGAACTCGGAGCCTGGTTCCGCCCGGACGGCGTGCGGCACCTGGAGTGGACGATGCAACTGTCGCGCCCGGACGTCACGGCGCTGGTCGGCATGGGCCCGAGCGCCTGGCACGCGGACCGAGACGGCCGGGCTCGGGCGATCGCGGCGCTGCCCGAGCCGATGGCGGTCACGGCCACCGTCGCGGTCTCGCGCTACCTGCCGCTCAGGTAGACAGATCCACTTCTTCCCAGCCGACCGGAGCCTCGTGATAGGGCCCGCGGAACACCACCGCCCACTCCAGCGCCCACCGGCGCTGCCCGATGGCGTTCGAGTCGATCAGGCCGGGCAGTGGCTGCCGTCGCCGCTCCGCCTCCAGATAGGCCCAGTCCAGGCAGTAGTAGAGATCGAGAACCGCGGCCGCGGCGGCCGCGTTGCGCGGAGCGACCAGGCTGCGCGACCGCCACGCCGGGAAGGTCTCGTTCTCCTGCAGATTCGGCAGCAACGCGGCCAGATGGTCACTGCCGGGCGCCGCCGGATCCAGCGTCTTGGCCAGCCCCAGCAGCCAGGCCAGTGCGGAAACCGCCTCAAGGTGCAGTGCGAACGACTGGTCATCGCCCTGTCCGGAGGCGACATAGCTCCACTCCGGCGGCGTCACCCGCTCCATCAGCCGAGCCTCCAGCAGCCAGCTCATCGCCAGCCGGGGCGGCATGCCGAAGGCGCGCGCCAAGACCACGTTGAGGATGGCGATCCGCGCCTCCAGCTCTGGAGTTGGGCGCAGCTCCACCTCGTCACCGGGCTCCCAGACCAGCGGAAACGTGGACGGAGGCAGCGGCAACCGCAAGCGGTAAAGCTCCTCGACGTTGGCGGCGCGAACGGCCGCGGGATCGGGTGCTGGGACGATCATCGAACCTCGATCGCCGATCGGAAAGGGGTCACGTGAGCGTATCGGCTGGCCCCCCTGGTCACATCCGACGGTCGGTTACTCACGTGTTAATCATTTCCCGGTTGCGCCGCCACCACCAGTTAATCGCCGTCGCGATGGGCGAGGTCGGGCGCGAACGCCGGCAGACAGATGGCCACATATTCGGCACCGTCGCCGGTCGGGGTCGTATACCGAATCCGCTCCCCCGCACGGGTGACGATCGCCTGCCCCGCGTCGACGTCGGTGACGCCTCCGGGGTGTTCGACGCGCACGGTGCCGCGCAGCACCAACGTGTATTCGTCGAACTGTGGGGTCTGGGACGGCTCCTGCCAGCCGCCGGGGGCCACCATGTGGGCCACTGACACGGCGGTTTCGCCGGAGTTGACCCGGCCCACGTATTCGTCGATGACCTTGCCACCCGGCACCGGGATGCGGGTGGCCTTGGCGATGAGTTCAGTCATGGCGTGATCCTGTCCAGAATCAGGGGCACGGCCGACGGCGCCGTGTCCGCGATGGTGATCGACGAACGGGCCAGTTCCAGTGCGGCCGGGATCCGGCTGGCGTCCTCGGCGCGCAGTTCGCACAGCACGTCGCCGGCGCGGACCGGATGGCCGGGGCGCCGGTGCAGCAGGATGCCGGCCGGCGCCGAGACCGGATGTTCCTTGCGGGCCCGGCCGGCGCCCGAGCCGCCAGGCTGCGACACCGAGGCCGTACGCGTCCATGGCGGCCACGTAGCCGTCTCGCTCGGCCCGGATCACCTCGGTCTCCGGGGCGTCCGGGAGTGGCGCATCCGGGTCGCCGCCCTGCGCCCGGATCATGGCGCGCCAGGAGTCCATGGCCCGGCCGTCGGCGAGCGCCGCGGCCGGGTCGGCGTCCGGCAGCCCGGCGGCGTCCAGCATCTCCCGGGCGAGTGCCAGGGTCAGCTCGACCACATCGTCCGGGCCGCCGCCGGCCAGCACCTCGACCGACTCGGCCACCTCCACGGCGTTGCCGATCGCCAGGCCGAGGGGCGTGGACATGTCGGTGAGCAGGGCGACGGTGCGGACGCCCTGGGCGGTGCCCAGGGTCGACCATGGTGCGAGCCAGCTCGCGGGCGTCGTCGATGTTCTTCATGAAGGCGCCGGAGCCGACCTTGACGTCCAGGATCAGCGCGCCGGTGCCCTCGGCGATCTTCTTACTCATGATCGAGCTGGCGATCAACGGGATCGCCTCGACCGTTCCGGTCACATCGCGCAGGGCATAGAGCTTGCCGTCGGCCGGGCGCCAGGCCGGATCCGGCCGCGCAGATCACCGCGCCGACGTCGCGAAGCTGTGCCAGGAACTCGTCGTTCGACAGCCGGGCCCGCCAGCCCGGGATCGACTCCAGCTTGTCCAGAGTGCCGCCGGTGTGGCCGAGACCGCGGCCGGACAGCTGCGGCACGGCGCCGCCGCAGGCCGCGACCAGCGGCGTCAGCGGCAACGTGATCTTGTCGCCGACCCCGCCGGTGGAGTGCTTGTCCACCGTCGGCCGCGGCACGCCGGACAGATCCAGGCGCTCGCCGCTGGCGATCATGGCGGTGGTCCACCGGGAGATCTCGGCCGGGGTCATGCCCCGCAGCAGGATCGCCATTGCCAGCGCTGACATCTGCTCATCGGCGACCGCGCCGCGGGTGTAGGCATCGATCAGCCAGTCGATCTGAGGGTCGCTGAGGGTGCCGCCGTCGCGCTTGATCCGGATCAGGTCGACCGCCGCGAACTCGCCGCCGGCTGCGGTCACGACTGCCACCGGCGGGACACCTCGGCCGGCGCCGGGCCCTCACCGGCCCAGAACATCTCGCCCTCGGCGTCCACCACGATCACCCGCCGGGTGCGGGCCAGCCCCCAGGCGATCACCTCGGCCGCGTCGACCCGGCTCGGCGCCTCGTCCAGGATGGCGCTGCGGCCGTGCCCGACACCGGTGGATCCGTCCCAGTAGGCGGTCCAGACGCGCTTGCCGTCGACCGCGTCCGGGTGCACGAAGACGGTGCCGCGGCCGAGCATGTCCCGCAGGTGCGGGGCGGGCTGGGTGTCTGGGGTGTGGTTCTGCACGAGATCCTGCGGGCCAAACGCGAATGGCAGCAGTTCGGCCACCGCCAGTGCCCCACCGGGCGCGTCCACCAGGCATTCCGGTCCGCCGTGCTCATAGAGCAGCTGGCGGCACCGGCCGCACGGCATCAGCAGCGCGCCGTTGCCGTCCACGCAGGACAGCGCGACCAGGCGGCCACCGCCGGTGGCGTGCAGCTCCGACACGACACCGCACTCGGCACACAGGGTCAGGCCGTAGGAGGCGTTCTCCACGTTGCAACCGCGCACCAGCCGGCCGTCGTCGACCAGCGCCGCCGCGCCCACCGGGAACCGGGAGTACGGCGCGTACGCGCCCTTCATCACATCGATCGCCGCCGCGCGCAGCAGGTCCCAGTCGATATCCACGAACCAACGCTCCTCGTTGCATGATGCCGCTGCCGACGGCGCGTGCGCCGCCGGCCGACCGGATCTGGGCCGAAGCCCGCTTCGGAAACGGGCTTATCAGCCCTTTATATATGGCTTGCCGTCGGCGGCGGGCGCTTTCGCCCGGCCCACGAACCCAGCCACCGCGAGGATCGTCACCGCGTACGGCAGCATCGTCACGAACTCGGTGGGAATCGACGAGTTGATCGCTCCGAGGACGTCGGCCAGCGCCTGGGAGAAGCCGAACAGCAGGGCCGCGAGGGTGGCGCCGATCGGCGACCAGCGACCGAAGATCAACGCCGCGAGCGCGATGAAGCCCTTGCCCACGGTCATGTTCTTGTTGAAATTGTTGTCCGAGCCGATGGTGAAGAACGCGCCACCGACGCCGGCGATGACACCGGCGATCAGCACGTTGCGGTAGCGCAGCGCCAGCACCTTGATGCCGACCGTGTCGGCCGCCCTGGGGTGCTCGCCGACGGCCCGGGTGCGCAGGCCCCATCGGGTGTGGAAGAGGCCGTAGTGGATCACCACCAGCGCCACGATCGCGAGGTAGGTCAGGATGTTCTGCTCGAAGATGGCCGGACCGATGATCGGGATCGACGACAGCCCGGGCACTTTCCAGTTCGGCAGCGGTGGCGCCTGGTTGAAGCCGGCCGCGTTGGGCTGCATCACCTGGCTGTAGAGGAAGCTGGTCACGCCGAGCACCAGCAGGTTCAGGACGATACCGAGGACCACCTGGTCGACCAGGTACCGGATCGCGAGGACCGCCAGGATCCAGGCCACGATCAGACCGCCGACGGCGGCGCCGACCAGACCGGCCCAGGCGGACGCGGTCACGGTGCCGACGAACGCCGCCATGAACGCGCCGAGCAGCAACTGACCTTCGATCGCAACGTTGATGACGCCGGAGCGTTCACCGAGCACACCGGCGAGAGCACCCAGCATCAGCGGAAGCGCGTACGACACCGTGGCGGCCGCTGTGCTGCCCAGTGGCATCGTGTTGTCCACCAGCTGCCAGCACAGGAACGACACCACCAGGCCGACGACGGCGATCCCGGACAGTAGGCCGAAGCGCCGATCCATCCGGCCGGTCAGCAGCAGGATGCCGCAGACGACCGAGACCAGCGCAAAGATGATCGTGCCGACCCGTGACGGCAGCCCGAACGACGAGTCGTTGATCGACGCGCCCAGGGTGAACTTGCTGCTGCCGCCGTTCCTGGCGAGCACGCCCCAGAACAGCACCGCGAGGACGCCGGCCGCGATGTAGACAGCACCGGCCTTGCGGGCCCGGGTCCAGAACGCGTCGGACACGCTAGTCACCACGATCGGCTCAGGCACCGTGGTTACGGTCGACATGCCTACCAGCCCTTCGCCAATGTCGTCTGGAACCGTGCGTGCGGATCCTCGCGGAGCCGATACATCGCCTTGATCAGTCCAGGTGCCGCGATAAACAGCACGATCAGCGCCTGGAGCACGATGACCAGGTCAACCGTGACACCTGCGAACGACTGCATCTGGTTGCCGCCGGCGTAGAGGCCGCCGAACAGCAGAGCGGCCAGCACCGTGCCCCAGGGTCGGGTCCGCCCGAGCAGTGCCACCGTGATGCCGTCGAATCCGATATTGCCCATCACCTGGGCGGTCAGAGTGTGCGCGGTGCCGAGCACCTGCGCCGCGCCGCCGAGACCGGCCAGCGCACCGGCGATCACCATCGCCATGGTGTAGGTCCGTGGCACGCTCATGCCGGCGGTCTTGGCGGCGTCCGGATTGAGGCCCACCGCACGCAGCTCGAATCCGAACGTGGACCGGGTGATCAGCCAGGCCACCGCGAACGTCACCAGCAGGCCCAGGATCAGGCCCAGGTGGGTGCGCAGCAGCACCGAGTCCTGCGGTCCAAAGATCTTCGGCAGCAGCGCGCTGTTGTGCACCGGCTTGCTGATCGCGTCGGACCGGGCCGGGTCGTGCACACCCTTCTGCGTGATGATCCACAGCAGGAAGTTCGCGGCGATGTAATTCAGCATGATCGTCACGATGACCTCGTGGGCGCCGGTCCGGGCCTTGAGGATGCCCGGAATGAAGCCCCACAGACCGCCGCCGACCATCGCTCCGATCAGCACCAGCGGAATGTGCAGGACCGCCGGCAACTGCAGCGCGAAGCCCAGTATCGCGGCCAGGATGCCGCCCATGATCGCCTGGCCCTGGGCGCCGATGTTGAACAGACCGCTGCGGAACGCGAACGTGACCGACAGACCGGTGAAGATCAGCGGTGTTGCGTAGGTCAGGGTCTCGGAGATCGGCCGCAACGCCACCGACCACGAGTTGGTCCCCGAGATGGCACCGCTGACCTGGGCCGGATCGAAGAGCGCGCCCTTGAACAGGTTGGAATACGCGCTCCAGATCGCCGACCAGGCGTCACCGAGCACTGATCCGGGGGTGGCGAAGAAGTAGCCGAACTCGTTCAGGACGTCTCGGTTGCCCAGCACGATCAAGATGGCGCCGATGATCAGGGCGGTCACCACCGACAGCAGCGACACCATGAAGGGGTTCGCGGTGGTGATGAAGTCGATGAACCGGCGGAACCAGCCCGGCCGGCCGGCCGTGGCCGGCGTCGGTCCCGCGGCCGGCGGCGGCGAATTCAGCTCCGGCGCCGTCGGATCGGTCGGAGTCGAGTCGGCCATCAGTTGCTGCCTTCGGAGTCGTCGGCGCGGTCAGCGCCGCTGGTTTCAGAGGCCGGAGTCGTGGCGCCGGTCCTGGCGTCACCCTCGACCACACCGGCCATCAGCAGGCCGAGCTGCTCCCGAGGGGTGTCCGGTGGCACGGTGGCGAGGATCCTGCCGCGGTACATCACCGCGATCCGGTCGGCGAGCGCCACTACCTCGTCCAGTTCACTGGAGACCAGGAGGACGCCGGCTCCGGCATCCCGCTCCTGGATCACCCGGGCGTGGATGAACTCGGTCGAGCCGACATCCACACCGCGGGTCGGCTGGGAGGCGATCAGGAGCTTCAGCGGCCGGGACATCTCCCGGGCCACGATCACCTTCTGCTGGTTGCCGCCGGAGAGGGTGCCGACCGGCGTCTGGTACGACCCGGTGCGGATGTCGAACTCTTCGATCCGCTCGCGGGCACCGCTGGTGATCGCGTCCGGCCGGAGTGCGAAACCGGACGCGTTCGGCGCCCGGTGGTAGGAGTCCAGGATCAGGTTCTCGGCCACCGAGAACTCTTTGATCAGGCCGTCCACGCTACGGTCCTCGGGCACGTAGCCGACGCCGGCGGCCAGCACCGCCGCGGTCTTACGGCCGATCAGATCGGTCCCGGCGAGCGAGATCTGGCCTGCCAGCACCGGGCGCAGTGCCATGACGGCCTCGACCAGCTCGGTCTGCCCGTTGCCCTGGACTCCGGCGATGCCGAGCACCTCGCCGGCGCGTACCTCCACATCGACGCCATCGACGGCGAGATGGTCGCGGTCGTCAACGACTTTGAGGCCGGTCACGGTCAGGACCGGCGCGCCGGGCTGGGCCGGCTCCTTGTCCACCCGGAGCTTCACGGCGCGACCGACCATCATGGAGGCCAGGTCTTCCTCGCTGGCCGTGGGCAGCGCCTCGCCGACCACCTTGCCGCGCCGGATCACGGTGATCGTGTCGGCGATCGCCTTGACCTCTTTGAGCTTGTGGGTGATGAACACGATGGATTTGCCGGCGGCCTTGAGGCCCCGCATCACGTCGAGCAGCTCGTCGGTCTCCTGTGGAGTCAGCACCGCGGTCGGCTCATCGAGGATCAGCAGGCCGACGTCGCGGGTCAGCGCCTTGACGATCTCGACCCGCTGCTGGACACCGACCGGCAGGTCTTCGACCACCGAATCCGGGTCCACCGGGAGCCGGTACCGCTGGGAGACCTCGCGGACCAGTGTCCGCGCCGCGGCCCGGTCCAGCGTCCCGACCGCGCCCTTGGTCTGCTCGACGCCGAGCATCACGTTCTCCGCGACCGTGAACACCGGGACCAGCATGAAGTGCTGGTGCACCATGCCGATGCCGGCGTTGATGGCATCGCTCGGTCCGTTGATAACGACCTTCTCGTCGTTGACCAGGATCTCGCCGGAGTCCGGCTGCAGCAGGCCGTAGAGGACGTTCATCAGGGTGGACTTGCCGGCACCGTTCTCACCGAGGAGCGCATGAATCTCGCCCGGCTGCACGACCAGATCGATGTGGTCGTTGGCCACCAGGTCACCGAAGCTCTTCGTGATGCCACGCAATTCGAGTTTCAGCGCACACCTCTCACGTCGCACCGTTGCGGCAGACGCCACACGAGTCGATCAATCGCGAGGGCGTCGGTTCGCCAGTCTGGCGATCCGACGCCCTCGCGTCTAGTGCCTAAACGTCGCGTTCGCCCACTGCGATGATCTCATGGGCGCTCGCGGCGCGGGCCCAAGAGCCTGTTTCTATAGGCCCAGGGCGGTCTCGCCGAACTTACTGGGTCGGCTGCGACGGCGAGGTCACCTTAACCTTGCCGCTGATGATGTCCTGCTTGAGCTGGTCAAGCTCGGACTTCAGGTCGGCCGGAACCTTGCTGTCGAAGTCGTGGAACGGAGCCAGCTGGACGCCGTTGTTCTCCAGCGTGCCGATCGAGCCACCGGTCAGGGCGCCAGAGTCGGCCTTGGCCGCAGCGGCCTTGACCGCATCCGCGATGTTCTTCTGCACGGTGCTCAGGAACACATTGCAGTACTGAGCGGCACTGACGCAGCCGTCCTGGTCGACCCAGATCACCGAGAGCGCGCCGTTGGAGGCCTGCGCCTGCGCGGCGGTGCCCAGGCCGGTGCCACCGGCGACCGGCATGATGACGTCCGCGCCCTGGCTCTGCAGGGTCTGGGCCAGGCTCTTGCCCTTGGCCTGGTCGGTGAAGCTGTTCGCGAACAGACCGTTCTGCTTGGTCTTGTCCCAGCCCTTGACCTGGACGTTCTTGCCCTTCTGCTGGTTGTAGTAGGCGACACCGTCGGCGAAGCCGTCCATGAAGATCGTCACCGGCGGAATCTTCAGACCGCCGTAGGTGCCCACGGTGCCGGTCTTCGACATGCCGGCGGCGAGGTAACCGGCCTGGAAGCCGGCCTGCGCCGTGTCGAACTGCATCGAGTAGACGTTCGGCTCGGCGCTCTTGTAGTCGACGATCGCGAACTGCTTGCTCGGGTTGGCCTTGGCGATCTTGTCGGTCGCCGAGCCCATCAGGCCGCCGACGGCCAGGATCAGGTCACAGTTCTGCGCCGCGAAGTTGGTCAGGTTGGGCTCGTAGTCGGCCTCGGACGTCGACGCGACGTACTTGATACTGACGTTCGAGTTTTCCTTGTTCGCTGCCTGCAAGCCGGCCCACGCCGCGGCGTTGAACGACTTGTCATCGATGCCACCGGTGTCGGTGACCATGCACGCCTGGATCTTCTTGCCCGCAGCCGCGGACCCGGAAGAGCTGGGCGAGGACTTAGACGGAGCACTGCCGCACGCGGCCACCGCGAGCGCGAGGCTGCTGGTGGCGAGCAGGCTGAGAATCTGGATCCCACGCTTCGAGCGCAAGGACTTTCCCCTTCCAAAGACACCGCTTCGTTGCGATGTAGACGCCGGTTCATTTGAACGTGTAACGGCGGCAGATTACGCCAGCCGCTCCCCGGTATGGGCAAGATGTTGCAACATCGATTCCGAACGTGCCCGAACCGAAATGCTGCAGGTGGTCCCGATCACGGTCGGTTACATCATCAAACGGCTAGCTGGGCTGTCACCGCCCTCTTGCAAGATCATGATCTTACGGCTCACGGCACTGTCGGCACCACGATCTGTCCGGCCACGATCTTCTTACGATCTTCGTCCAAACGTGCCGTGATGTCGTTGATCTGACCACCGGACGTCGCGTACGACAGGCCGTCGTCGGCGAGGTCGTAGCGCCGGACGCCACTGCGGAAGCTATGCGCGGCGACAGTCTTGATGAAGTCGTAGACGGCCACGTCGACGCGTTTGATCATGGAGGTCAGGATCACCGGGCGCAGCGACTCGGAGACCGTCTCGTACTGGTCGGCGTCGACACCGATAGCCTTGTTGCCGGATGCCGCGGCGGCCCGGAACACGCCGATGCCGGCCCCGCCGGCCACCTGGAACACCACCCCGGCGCCCTGGGCGTAGAGGTCCGCCGCGACCGACTGGGCCGGAGTCGTGTTGGTGAAGTCGCAGTGCGCCGCGTCGCTTCCGACGTAACCGACGAAGACCGCCATGTCGGCGCGGACCGAGTGCACCCCGGCCTGATATCCGGCTAGGAACTCCTGGACCAGGGGCACCGGGCAGGCGCCGACGAAGCCGACCGCCCCGGTGCGGGTCTTCAGCGCCGCCGCCACGCCCACCAGATAGGCCCCTTGCTCGTTGGCGAAGACCAGGTCGGCCACGTTGTCCTCGGCCACCGAGTCGTCGTCGATGATGGCGAACTTGGTGCTCGGGCAGTCCTTGGCGGCCCGGGCCAACGGTCCGGTGGCCGGGTTCGATCCGGCGTAGCTGAAACCGACCGCGATCACCGGGTTGTAGCCGGCCTCGCAGAGCAGCGAGAGCCGGTCGTACTGGTCGTCCTCGCTCTCGTTGGCGCGCGCCGTGAGAGCCCGGACACTGCCGATCGATCCGAGTTCGGCCTTGGCCCGGTTGAGCCCGTCCAGTGCCAGGTCGTTGAAGCCGTGGTCGCCTGGGCCGCCGGCGGAGTAGGCCAGGCCGACCTTGAACCCGTTGCCGCCGCCGCACGCCGCCACCACGCCGGGCACCGCCAGCACGATACTGAGCGCCGCCGCCCACCAGGCGGCGCGCCGGATCCGCGTACGCATCCTCAGCCGGGCTCGCCGTCGGCGAACCGGTTCGCCAGCCGGGCCATGCCGGCGCGTACCTCATCCGGGTCCGGCAGCGGTCCGGGACCGTGCGCCGGATAGCCGGCTCGGGCTCGCCGTCGCCGAAGCCGTGCTCCTGATGGCCGTCCAGCTCGTCGTCGAAGACCAGCTCATCGTCGGCCGCGGTCGCCTTGGCCAGCGCGATCTCGGCCCGCATCTGGTCCGGTCCGGTGAACGCCATCAGTGGTTCGACGACTGCCATCAGTTGCTCGTCGGCGATCACCTCTTCGGCGAGGGCAAGCGCGTGCACACGCTCGTACGGTCCGCAGACCACCGGCTCCCAGTCCTCGTCGTCGTTCAGCGGACCGTAGGTGATGATCCAGGGCAGGTCGCGTACCGGCGATTCGTCCGGCAGCTCCAAGGTCACCAGTGCTCCCACAGGTCCATCATGGCCGCAGCCGCGGCAGCTTCGCCCTCGGGTCGGCCGAATCCGGAGGGCTTTCGTAGGGTTTGCGGTGTTCGTACTATTTGGTGGTCTTCTCAGGTTTGTGCTGGCCGAAGACCTGCCCGGCGTCGATCGCCCGGCGATCGAGCGCCTCGTCTCCCGGTGGCGGGCCCTTCGCAAGATCTCTGATCTTGCCACGCCGGCTGGTGGCCGCCAGCGCCGCACCGTAGAGCAGCAGCTGGCTGAACAGGTAGAGGAAGAGCAGCAGCGCGACGGTGCCACCGACGATCTGGTAGGCGGGCTTGTTCGCGGTGTAGTCGATGTACTTGCGGCCCAGCGTCGACAGGATGAACAACCCGACCGCGACCAGCAGCATCGCCGGCAGCAACCGCAGGAACGGCATCCGCAATCGGGCCACCCCGGCCAGCAGTGATGCCGCCAGGAAACAGTTGAGCAGCAGCGACAGGGTGACTCCGACGACTTTCGCGGTGGTCTCGATGAAGTCCTGCTGGCCGACGCTGGTCACCGTCGACGACAGCCACAACCCGCTGGGCGCGATCGCGTTCTTGATGCCGTTCTGGATCCACAGTGACAGCGCCAGCAGCAGTCCGATGGCGACCATGATGCCGAGATCGATCAGGCGCCGGATGATCAGATTGCCCGGTTGCTGGTCCAGGTCCCAGATGGCTCGCTGAGCCGACCGCATCGACTCGATCCAGCCGACGCCGGTCAGCACCAGACCGACGAGACCGATGATCGCCACCGCGTTCCGGCTGTCGGAGATCTGCTTGACGTTCAGGAACGGGACGTTGTCTTCAAGGAAAGTGTTGACCGCGGTTTCCGCCGCCGAGCTGGAGGCCAGCACGTAACCGACCACCGAGTAGGCGACCAGTGCCAAGGCGAAGGTGGCGAAGAAGGCGTAGTAGGCGATCGCCGCGGCGAGCCGGCCGCCCAGTTCCTCGTTGTAGCGCTGCCGGGCACGCCAGAGGTGGTCGAACACCCGGGACTTACGACGCCCGAACGCGACGCTCGCATACCAGGCATCGATGATCGCATCAACGATCTTCACCCAACCATCGTGGCCGATCTCGCTGGGGCGCCCAACGGGAAGTCCCGAATCGGCCGCCAGTGGCCGTCGTCGCCATGCACATACAAGGTGAAGTGGTCCACCGGCAGCTGCGCGTCGAATCCGGCCAGCTCCTGATAGACCCGGTCCAGTGCGGCGGTCGGCACGTCATGGGCGATGGTGATGTGCGGGTGATACGGGAAGTGCAGCTCGCGGATCAGCGGACCCTGCCGGACCGCGTCGGCCAGTTGCTCACACTCCGATATGCCCGACGCCACGGCCACGAAAACCACCTCGGTCACCGGACGGAAGGTGCCGGTGCCACGCAGATGAACCGCGTACGCCCGATGGCCGCGGGCCACCTCGGCGAGATGCTCCTCGACCGCGGTCAGCTCGTTGAGGTTGACCTCGGTCGGGCCGAGCAGCGTCAGGTGCGCCGGAATCACCGATGCCAGCGGATCGCCGGACCCGGCCCGAGCGGCATCGAGAACGGCGGCATATGGCGGCGGTATGGCGATCGCTACGCCGATGGTCACCGTCTCGCCCACTGTCGCCTCGCTCCTTCACCTGCAGATCCGGCCGGCTCCCGCCCCAGCCGGGACGCTCGCGCCGCGCGCCCGTGCCTATAGCGTGACGCTTCCGACTACGAGTTTCCGACGATTGGCGCGAGGAAACCGATTCGCTCATACACCGTACGCAGCGTGACCGCGGCGACGGAACGGGCCTTTTCGGCGCCGATCGCGAGAAGCTTGTCTAGTTGCGCCGGATCGTCGAGGTAGCTACGAGTCCGCTCCTGAATCGGCCGGACCCACTCCACCAGCACCTCGGCGAGGTCCTTCTTGAGGTCGCCATAACCCTTGCCGGCATAGTCGGTGACCAGGTCGTCCACCGTCCGGCCGGAGAGCGCGGAGTAGATGGAGAGCAGGTTGGAGACGCCGGGCTTCTGCTCCGGGTCGAATCTGATCTCACGCTCCGTGTCGGTCACCGCCGACTTGATCTTCTTCGCGGACACCGCGGGGTCATCCAGAAGGTCGATCACGCCGGACGCCGAGGACGCCGACTTCGACATCTTCGCGGTGGGCAGCTGCAGGTCCGCGATCTTCGCGGTCTCCTTCAGGATGTACGGCGCCGGAACCACGAAGGTGGCCCCGAACGTGGTGTTGAACCGCTGCGCCAGGTCCCGGGTGAGCTCGAGGTGCTGGCGCTGGTCCTCCCCCACCGGCACGGCATCGGCCTGGTAGAGCAGGATGTCGGCGGCCTGCAGGATCGGATAGGTGAACAGGCCCACGCTGGCGCGCTCGGCGCCCTGCTTGCTGGACTTGTCCTTGAACTGGGTCATCCGGCTGGCCTCACCGAAGCCGGTGATGCAGCCCATCACCCAGCCGAGCTGGGCGTGCTCGGGCACCTGCGACTGCACGAACAGGGTGCAGCGCTCCGGATCCAGGCCGGTGGCCAGCAGCTGGGCCGCGCTCACCCGGGTCCGCCGGCGCAGCTGCTCGGGCTCATGACCGGCCGTGATCGCGTGCAGGTCGACGACGCAGTAGAACGCGTCGTGAGTCTCCTGCAACGCCACCCAGTTGCGCACCGCGCCGAGATAGTTGCCCAGGTGGAACGAGTCCGCGGTGGGCTGGATCCCGGACAGGACGCGGGGACGGGCGTGGACCGGCACAGTGCTCTCGGGCATCCGGACATTGTTTCATCGACGGATCCCGCCGGTCCGCACGGGTCGCGGCGAAACTGTGGCCGGATGCAACCTGTTGCCGCGCTCGGCGGTCAGTCATCATGACGGACGGGAGGAGAGGCGCAGGTGTCCGACGACCTTGAGGCGCGGGAAGCGGTGCGGGGGGCCTATCAGGCCTACTACCGCCGTCTCGTCGCGACTTTGTACGGTCTCACCGGCGATCACTCCGAGGCCCAGGACCTGGTCCAGGAGGCCTACGCCCGAGCGCTGGCCCGGCCTCGGGTGTTTCTCGACGTGGCCGATCCGGAAGCGTGGCTGCGCACGGTCGCGGTCAACCTGGCCCGGACCCGGTGGCGCCGGCGCCGGCTGCTGGACACGATGGTCCGCACCGGCCGGATCGCCCCGTCGCCGGAGTCGGTGCCGGCAATCACCGCAGATCGCGTGCTGCTGATCAGCGCACTGCAAAAACTGTCCCGGCCGACCCGGGAGACGATCGTCCTGCACCACCTCGCCGACATGTCCGTGCACGAGGTTGCCGAGCAGCTCGGTGTGCCGGTCGGCACCGTCAAAGCCCGGCTGTCCCGGGGCCGTGCGCTGCTGGCCAATCTGATCGGTGATCGCGAGCCGGCGGCGCCCCGGGTCCCCGCTCCGCGACCGTCGATGTCGGTCCGGACGGAAATTCCGCCGGTCAGCGACCTGGCCGTGAGCGCGGACGGCGATCATGGCTGAGCCGGACTTCGCCGCCGCCCGGTCCACCCCGGAGCAATTCGACGACCTGCGCGCCGACGTCGAGACGATGACCTACCTGCCGGAATTCCGGGATGTCGAGGATCGGGCCCGGCGCGTGAAGCGGTGGATGCGAGTCCGCGCCGTCGCGGTCGCGCTGGCCATCACGGTGCCCGCCGCCAGCGCCATCACCGTCCTTTACCAGCAGCCGAACGGCACCTCGATGGCGGTCACCGGCCGGGACGACGTGGTGCACCTGTCATTGCCGGGCCGGCCCGAGGCGGACTCGTGGACGCTGGTCGCCGCCGACGGCGTCGACCTCGAGCACCTCTACGGCCTGGTCGACGTGTGCAGCGGGCACACCTGCTCGATGCAGCTGTCGTCGATCGACCCGAACAGCATCACCGGCACGGTGCAGCGGATGAGCCTGTTCCGCGCACAGCCCACCGACACCCTCTCGAACGCCCGGCTGTCCGCACTCGGCCCCTACACCGTCATGGTCAGTGCGTCGGTGAACTCCGGAGCGCAGCGCAATGACACCCTCGGCGTCAACCTCCCATCCGGTGCGCCATCGGCGGCTCCCACCAAACGCGTGGTGCAACCGGTCCAGACCGGAATGATCGAGGTCGCCGCGCCGAACGGACTGGTCTCGGCGGCTCCCACGCAGCCGGCCCTCACCCAGCCGACACTGCTGTCGAGCACGAACGGCTGGTGGGTGTCCGGCACCGACCCGGCCACCGGCCAGCTCGCGCTCGCTGTCTCCGATGACGGCGGCAAGAGCTGGGCCGGCCGGACGCTCGGCATCGAGAAGGCAAACGCGGTTCCGGCGCTCGCCGTCTCGGGCGACACGGTCTATCTCCTGGTCGCCGCGGGCGGGCACCTCCAGCTGCGGAAATCCGCCGACCGCGGGCACAACTGGTCGACGCTCACCGCAACACAGACGTGGCCGGCCGCCGGCCGCTACGGCATCATCATCCGCCCGGATCATTCGCTGCTGGTCTGGCTCGATCAGTCCAACGGGACGACAACGCTTATGCACAGCACCAACGGCGGATTGACCTTCGCGCCGGACCGGGGCGCCGATGCCGCCAACGGCGTGATCGTCACGCTCCCCGACGGATACGTGATGCTCGGGGCGAAGGCCTACGTCTCGCGCGACGCCGAAACCTGGACGTTGCTCCAAGTGCCGTGGCTGCCGCAGAACTGAGCCCGGGCCGGCCGCCGACTGATGGCTACTCCCTGACGAAGCCCGACCTCAGACGGCCGGCTGCTCTCCCACCACGGGCTGGCCGCCAACCACCGGCTGGTCTCCGCGCACCGGCTGGTCGCCAGTCACCGGCTGGGCCAGCGCTATCACCGCGACCCGGCTGACCCGACGGCCCTTCGCACTCGGTGACCACCAACCGCCATCCGGCCACGGTCACCTCATCGCCGCGTGACCGGGAGCCGACCCAGTGCCGCCATCAGGAACCCGCCGAGCGGTCTCGTAGGGCCCGTCGGCCAGCGCGAACCCGAACTGCTGCAGCGAAGTCGGCGAGGTTGATCCGGCCGTCCACATCGGCCGGCAGCTCGCCGCGCCCGGGCTCCGGGCGGCGGCGCCTCGTCATACTCGTCGTGGATCTCGCCGACCAGCTCCTCGATCAGATCTTCCAGCGTGACGATGCCGGCGGTGCCGCCGTATTCGTCGACCACGACCGCCAGATGGTGACCCTCGCGCCGCATCTCGGACAGCGCGGCGAGGACCCGCTTGCTGGCCGGCAGCCGCCGCACCTCGCGAGCCAGCCGCCGCACCGGCTGCAGCGGATCCGCCGGCGGTCAGCAGGTCACGCAGGTGCACGAAGCCGATGACGTCGTCGTGCGACGACTCGATGACCGGAAACCGCGAGTGCGGCAGGTGCCCGGATCGTGGCGACCGCGGCGGCCACGTCCCGGTCGGCATCCAGGAACACCACCCGCGTACGCGGCACCATCACCTCGCTGACGTGCCGCCCACCGGCGGCCAGCACCTCGGCGATGATCCGGCGTTCCTCGTCATCCTCGCCGGCCGGCTGATCAGCCCGCGGGACGTCGCGCCCGGCCCGCGAGCGCTGCCCGTCGCGGGCCTCTCGCAGCCGTTGCAGCAGCCGGCGAGCGCGGCCGTCGGCGCTGCGCGCGTCCGGAGCCGGGGCGAGCGCGTCCGCGGCCCGCTGGGCGACATCGGCCAGCCCAGGCCAGGGAGTGCATCGCCCAGCGGCGTAATCGGCCCGGCGCGCCGCGTGCCGCGCGCGGACTGCCCGCCGCCCCGGCGCCGTTGCGCCGGAACCCGGGAGGTCATCCAGCTTCGACGATCATGCCGGCGCCCACGGTCCGGTTCGTGCCCTCATCGATGATGATGAAACCGCCGGTGGTGCGGTTGCGCCGGTACTCGTCGGCGAACAGCGGCACCGTGGTGCGCAGCCGGACCCGGCCGATCTCGTTGAGCTTGAGTTCGGTCGGCCGACTCGTCCCGGTGCAGTGAGTTGACGTCCAGCCGGTAGTGCAGGTCCCGGACGATGGCGCGGGCCGAGCGCGTGGTGTGCTTGATCGAGTACTTGCCGCCGAGCGTCAGCGGCCGGGTCTCGTCCATCCAGCAGACCATCGCCTCGATGTCCTGGGCGACCGCCGGCGCGTTGTGCGGCCGGCAGATCATGTCGCCGCGCGAGATGTCGATCTCGTCGCGCAGCCGCACCGTCACCGACATCGGCGGGAACGCCTCGTCGACCGGGCCGTCGGCGGTGTCGATCGCCGCGATCCGGCTGGTGAAGCCGGACGGCAGCACCATCACCTCGTCGCCGGGCTTGAGCACGCCGGAGGCGACCTGGCCGGCGTACCCGCGGTAGTCGGTCACGGTCTCGGACTGCGGCCGGATCACGTACTGCACCGGGAACCGCACGTCGGTCAGGTTGCGGTCGGAGCCGATGTGGACGTGCTCCAGGTGGTGCAGCAGCGACGGTCCGTCGTACCAGGGCATGGCATCGGACCGGCTGACGACGTTGTCGCCGTTGAGCGCGGAGATCGGGATCACGGTCAGGTCCGGCGCGCTCGAGCTTGGCGGCGAAGTCGGTGAACTCGCCGGGCGATCTTCTCGAAGACCTCCTGCGAGTAGTCGACCAGGTCCATCTTGTTCACGCACAGCACCAGGTGCGGCACCCGCAGCAGCGAGCACAGGAACGCGTGCCGGCGGGACTGCTCGACCAGGCCCTTGCGCGCGTCGACCAGGATCAGCGCCAGGTCCGCGGTGGACGCGCCGGTGACCATGTTGCGGGTGTACTGGATGTGCCCCGGGGTGTCGGCGATGATGAACTTGCGCCGCGGCGTGGCGAAATACCGGTACGCCACATCGATCGTGATGCCCTGCTCCCGCTCGGCCCGCAGGCCGTCGGTGAGCAGCGCCAGGTTGGTGTAGTCGTCGCCGCGGGCGGCGGAGACCGCCTCGACCGCGGCGAGCTGGTCCTCGAAGATCGTCTTGGTGTCGTAGAGCAGCCGCCCGATCAGGGTGGACTTGCCGTCGTCGACCGAACCGGCGGTGGCGAACCGCAGCAGGTCGGCGGTGCCGACCGATGGCGGTGCCGTCGACGTCGAGGGTGGTGGTGCTCATTAGAAGTAGCCCTCCCGCTTGCGGTCTTCCATCGCGGCCTCGCTGACCTTGTCGTCGCCGCGGGTGGCGCCGCGCTCGGTGATCCGGGTCGCGGCGACCTCGGCGATCACCTTCTCCAGGGTGTTGGCGTCGGACTCGCACCGCCGCGGTGCAGGACGCGTCGCCGACCGTGCGGTAGCGCACCTGCTCGACGAACGACTCCTCGCCGGCCCGCAGCGGCAGGTATTCGTTGACGCCGTAGAGCATGCCGCCGCGGTCGACCACCTCGCGCTCGTGCGCGAAGTAGATGGCCGGCAGGTCGATGCGCTCCCGCGCGATGTAGTGCCAGATGTCCAGCTCGGTCCAGTTGGACAGCGGGAACACCCGGATCGACTCGCCCGGGTGGACCCGGCCGTTGTAGAGCGACCACAGCTCCGGGCGCTGGTTCTTGGGATCCCACTGGCCGAACTCGTCGCGGAAGGAGAACACCCGCTCCTTGGCGCGGGCCTTCTCCTCGTCCCGGCGGGCGCCGCCGAACAGCGCGTCGAAGCGGTGCGTTCTCGATCGCCTCCAGCAGCACCGGCGTCTGGATCCGGTTGCGGGTGCCGTCGCTGGGCGCGTGCACCAGGCCCGCGGTCGAGCGCGTCCTGCACCGAGGCCACGGTCAGGTTGACGCCCAGCTCGGCGACCCGGCGGTCCCGGTACTCCAGCACCTCGGGGAAGTTGTGCCCGGTGTCGACGTGCAGCACGCCGAACGGGATCCGGGCCGGCGCGAACGCCTTCTCGGCCAGCCGCAGCATCACGATCGAGTCCTTGCCGCCGGAGAACAGCAGCACCGGCCGCTCGAACTCGGCGACCACCTCGCGCATAACGAAGACGCTCTCGGCTTCGAGAGCGTCGAGATGGGAAACCCGGTATGCCGGCTGGTCCATCGAAGCACCCTACCTCAAACAGGCCATCTGACCTGCAGTCGTCCAGTTCTACCCACGGTTGCCGACACGGCCTCAGGCGTCCAGCGATCGCGCCTTCGAGATCGCTGCAGAGCAGCGTCGACGCAAGATCCTTCCGGCAGACCACCAGGTCCGGAAGGAACGGATCGGCCTGGTTGTATTCCAGCGGCGAGCCGTCGATCCGCGAAGCATGCAGCCCAGTGGCGAGGGCCACAGCGACCGGGGCGGCCGAGTCCCACTCGTACTGCCCGCCCGCGTGCACGTAGGCGTCGACGTCACCGGTGATCACCGCGGCGATCTTGGCGCCGGCCGAGCCCATCGGCACGAGTTCCGCGCCGAGCTCGTCGGTGACGCTGCGCCAGCAAAGCCGGCGGCCGGGTCCGGCTGGCCACGAACCGCAGCTTCCGCCGCCGGCGACCTGCGGCGACAGCGGCGGGTACGGCGGCGGGAAGTCGGTGCCCATGGTCCGGTGCGCGGCCGGCAGCGTGATCGCGGCCGCGGCCAACCGGCTCGGCGCCGTCGACGAACGCGTCCAGAGCGCGACGTGCACCGCCCAGTCGGAGCGGCCGTCCTCGCCGAACTCGCGGGTGCCGTCCAGCGGGTCGACGATCCAGACCCGCTCGGCGGTGAGCCGGGCCGGGTCGTCCCGGTCGCCCTCCTCGGACAGCAGCGCGTCGTCCGGACGCCATCGCGCCAGCATCCGGCAAGGTATTCGTGCGACTGCTTGTCGCCCTCCTGACGCAGCGCGTCCGGGTCCGCGAACCCCATCTCCGCGCGCAGATCGAGCAGGAGCTCGGCGGCACCGTCGGCGAGCCAACGCGCGAACGCGCCGTCCACCGCGGGCGGCACCGTCCGGCGCGGCGTCCGAGCCGTTGTCACGTCAGCACCCCTGTCACTACTGGTGATCCGCCACCGATCGGCCGGCGGGCGGCCTACAAGCCCCGGAACTCCGGCACACCACGGAAGGGTGCGCAGCAGGATCACGCAATCGAGCGAGAACGCCCAGTTTTCCACATATCCAAGGTCGAGGCGAACAGCCTCGTCCCAGGACAGGTCACTCCGCCCGGATACTTGCCACAACTCGGCCATACCCGGATGAACAGTGAGTCGCCGCCGCAGTCGGCCGGATCGGACGGGACCCTCGCCGAAGGTGCCGTAGGCCGGCAGATCCACGGCGCCGTCGTGGCTCGCGGCGGTCGCGAACTCTCAGTGGAACTTGTTCTGAGTCGGCTCGACGCCGATGGTGATGACGCTCTCCACGATGTCGGCGGCGCGATCGACCAGGAAGTCGAGTTCCTTGCGTTGGCCGCGGCGAAGTCGGAGAGCACGTAATCGGCCGGATCCTGGCGCCCCGGCGGCCGGGAGATGCCGAACCGGACCCGGACATAGTCCTTGGTGGACAGTGACTTGGAGATCGAGCGCAGGCCATTGTGCCCGCCCTCACCGCCGCCGATCTTGACCCGGACCGTGCCGAAGTCGAGATCCAGCTCGTCATGCACGGCGATGATCTGGGCCGGCGGGATCTTGTAGAACTGGGCCAGCGCCAGCCGTCGGTGCTGCCGAACAGGTTCATGAACGTGGTCGGCTTGGCGATCACCAGCTTCGGGCCGCCCGGGCCGAGGAATCCCTCGGCGACCTCGGTCGCGGCCCGGCGGGCCCGGCCGAACTTCGCGCCGATCCGCTCCGCCAGCAGGTCAGCGATCATGAAGCCGACGTTGTGCCGGTTCTTGGCATAGCCCGGTCCCGGGTTGCCGAGCCCGACCACGAGCCACGGTGCCGGACCGTTCGACATGCCTGCTGCCCTCCGAAGATGGAACACGGTTCAGTTCACCAAACGCACCACGGCGCCGGAAAGTGCTTTTGTGACGGCAACGGCCAGCCCCGACACGCGAGGCTGGCCGTTGTGGCGTAGCCAGTGGTTCTTAGGCCTCTTCGCCCTCGGCGACGGCCTCGCCACCCTCGGCGGCCTCTTCGCCTTCGGCCTCTTCGCCCTCGCCCTCTTCCTCAAGCGAGATCGGTCGGCGCGTTGTTGACGATCGCGACGATCAGCTCCGGATCGACCGCGAGCTCGACACCGTCCGGCAGGTTGACCTGCGCGGCGGTGACGTGCGAACCGGGCTCCAGGCCCTCGACCGACACCTCGAGGAACTCCGGCAGCCGGGTCGCGTCGGCGACGATCGACAACGTGGTGTGCTCCTGGTTGATCAGCGTGTCCCGGGCCGCCTCGCCGGTCAGGTGCACCGGAATGTCGATGGTGATCTTCTCACCGCGGCGCACGATCAGCAGGTCGACGTGCTCGTAGGAGTCCCGCACCGGGTCCCGCTGGATGGCCTTCGGCAGAGCCAGAGTCTGCGAGCCGTCCGAGATCTCGATGCTGAACAGCTGGTTCGAGCCGCCGTGCCGGATGGCGGCGGCGAACTCACGAGCCGGAATCGCGATGTGCTTCGGATCGGTGCCGTGACCGTAGAGCACGGCGGGCACATTGCCGGCACGGCGGGTGCGCCGGGCACCGCCCTTGCCGAACTCGGTGCGGGTTTCGGCCTTGATGGTGACCTCGGACACGGCAAACACCCTTCGTGTTACTAATCAGCAATTGGTCGCTTGTCGGTGCCGGGCAAAGGCGCGCCGCGCGCGGACACAACAGCCCGAGCACCGCGTCGATGACGGCACCTTTTCTCGGGGGCGACGGTTATCGGTCGAGTCAGTGACCGAGGCGTCGCGCTCCCCACGAGGCACCCTCGCCGTGGCAACCGTAAAAGCCTACCCGAGGCTCCTCAGCGCTCCACACGGATCCCCCGCGCATGGCACACGTCACTCCTGTGCGACGTCGCACCGTCGGTCAGGACAACCCGCCGAACAGCGTCGTCACCGAGCCGTCGTCGAACACCTCACGGATCGCGCGGGCGATCAGCGGCGCGATGGTCAGCACGGTGATCTTGTCCAGTTGCTTCTCCGGCGACAGCGGCAGCGTGTTGGTCACCACGATCTCGCTGATCCGGCTGTTCTTCAGGCGCTCGGTGGCTGGGTCGGAGAGCACGGCGTGGGTCGCGGCCACGATGACATCGTCGGCGCCCGAATCGAACAGGATGTCGGCGGCCTTGCAGATGGTGCCACCGGTGTCGATCATGTCGTCGACAATCAGGCAGACCCGCCCCTCGACGTCACCGACCACCCGGTTGGCGACCACCTGGTTCGGCTTCATCGGATCGCGGGTCTTGTGGATGAACGCCAGCGGGCAGCCGCCGAGCCGGTCGGTCCACCGCTCCGCGACCCGGACCCGGCCGGAATCCGGGGCCACCACCGCCATCGGGCGACCCGCGTAGCGCTTCTCGATATAGCCGGCCAGCACATCCATCGCGAACAGGTGATCCACCGGACCGTCGAAGAAACCCTGGATCTGCGCGGTGTGCAGATCCACCGTGAGGATCCGGTTCGCACCAGCGGTCTTGTACATGTCGGAGACCAGCCGGGCCGAGATCGGCTCCCGGCCGCGGTGCTTCTTGTCCTGGCGGGCGTACGGGTAGAACGGCAGCACCACGGTGATCCGCTTGGCCGAACCGCGCTTCAGGGCATCCACCATGATCAGTGATTCCATCAGCCACTTGTTCAGCGGCGCGGTCATCGACTGGACCACGAAGGCGTCCGAGCCGCGGACCGATTCCTTGTAGCGGACGAAGATCTCACCGTTGGCGAATTCATACGAATCCGCCTCGGTCGGCGCGATGCCTAGATCATGCCCGATCTCGTCGGTCAACTCCGGGAACGCACGACCGGAGAACAGCATCAGCGTCTTCCGGTTTTCGCTCTCGATGCTGCTCATTGCCCCTGTCGCTCCCCGGTTGCTCACGTCGGTGAATGCCCTCGGACCTCGGTTGTACTGCTACCTAGCAGTATTGCTCGCCGCTCGAAGGGGACATCAGGCAACCGTGTTATGCCTCGCCAGGTTCGTCTGGTATGGCCGCCTCGGCGGCCTTGTCCGCGGCCGCCGCCGACTTGGTTCCGGGGCGCTTGCGGGCCACCCAGCCCTCGATGTTGCGCTGCGGCGCTCGGGTGATGCCGAGCGACCCGGCCGGCACGTCCTCGGCGATCGCGCTGCCGGCCGCGACGTAGGCGCCGTCGCCGACCGTCACCGGGGCGACCAAGCTGGTGTCCGAGCCGACGAACGCGGCCTCGCCGATGGTGGTGTGGTGCTTATTGACACCGTCGTAGTTGGCGAAGATGGTGCCGGCGCCGATGTTCGCGTGCGCGCCGATGGTGGCATCGCCGACGTAGGTCAGGTGCGGAACCTTGGCGCCGGAGCCGATCCGGGCGTTCTTCGTCTCGACGAAAGTGCCGATCTTTCCGGCCGCGTCCAGGCTCGTCCCCGGTCGCAGGTAGGCGAACGGGCCGACCGACGCCCGGTCGCCGATCCAGGCGTCGGACCCGTGCGTACGCACCACCGACGCCCTCTCGCCGACGTGAACATTGGTCAATGTCGTGTCCGGGCCGACCACCGCACCGGCGCCGATCTCGGTGGAACCGCGCAGCTGGGTGTGCGGCTCGATCAGGGCGTCGTTGCCGACCGTGACCGAGACGTCGATCCAGGTGCTGGCCGGGTCGATCATCGTCACTCCGGAGCGCATCAGCTCGCCGTTGACCCGGTCCCGCATGATCGTCGCCAAGGCCGCCAGCTGGGCCCGGTCGTTGACGCCGAGCGCCTCGTCCGGATCGCCGACCACAAACGTCCCGACCGGCCGGCCGCCGTCGCGGAGCAGCCCGATCACGTCGGTGAGATATTCCTCGCCCTGGTCGTTGTCGCGGGACAGGCGGCCGATGGCATCCCTCAGGGCGGCCGCGTCGAATGCGTACATGCCCGCGTTGATCTCCGTGATGGCGAGCTGATCGGCGCTCGCGTCGCGCTGCTCCACGATGACGGAGAGATCGCCCGCCGCGTCCCGCACGATCCGGCCGAGCCCGGTCGGATCGGCCACGTCAGCGGTCATCACGGTGGCCGCGGAGCCCGCGGAGCGATGAGTCTCGAGGAGCGCCTGAAGAGTCTCGCCGCGCAGGAGCGGCGTGTCGCCGTAGACGACGACCACGTCACCGGTCACCTGGGGTGCCGCGGCCAACGCGATCCGTACCGCGTGCCCGGTGCCCAGCTGCTCGGCCTGCAGCACCGTCTGGGCCTTCGGCGCGATGTCGCCGATGTGGGCGGTGACCGCCTCGGCGCCGTGACCGACAACAACCAGGGTCTGGTGCGCCCCGACGGCATCGGCGGCGTGCAGCACGTGCCCGACGAGCGTGCGGCCCAGGATGCTGTGCAGCACCTTCGGCGTCGCCGAGCGCATCCGCTTGCCCTCTCCAGCTGCGAGGACAATGATCGTGATCTCGCCCATGACGGTTCCCTTTCAGCGTCCGGCGTTATGCGGGCACATGGTAACCGCTGACCCGCGCCGCCTTGCTAGTTGCCCGGTTGCGCCGGACCGGATAGGAAGGCGCCGCCCGGTGAATACGGCCAGCCGTTGACGGCACAGCCCCGCAAACCGGTCGTGTAGGGCGTTGCCATCACCGGAAGTGGTTTACCCGAACCCGGGCAGGACATGTGGTGATAGCCGAGAAAATGGCCGACTTCATGGTTGACGACCAGATCACGGTACGTACTCAGATGGCCGCGCCACGCCGGATCCGGATCGGCTTTGAGCCAGCGATCCAGATTGATCACCACTTCCTTGCCGCCCCGGCAGGACACTTCGCCTCCGGTGTGCAGGCCGTAGCGGGCACAGATCTTCTCGGACGTGGCGGCGGTGGCGAGCTCGACCACGAAGTCGCAGGACCCCGACGAGACTCGCTGGAACCGCACACCCTTGTTGGTCCAGCCGCGGGCACCACCGAGCGTGGCGTCCACAGCGTCGGCGAAGCCGGCCGGTGTCGGACCGATGCCGTCCTGGACCAGAACCTGGTAGCGATACAAATGCCCGCTCTTGCCCACCGGAGAGTGGCCACCGGGAGCGACGTGGAACGACCCCGATCCCGGCCGCAGGCACGGACTGACCGGCTTCGGATTGCTCGATCTGGTCGGCTTGGGTTCCGGGATCTTCGGTTTCGGAGTCGGAGGTTGGGTGGCGCGCTCGACGCGCTCGTCATGGCCGGCGGCGGCGGTGCCGCTGGCAGGGACCGGCCCGGTCGAGGCGTCCGGCCGGGCCTGCGTGCAGGCTGCCAGCGGCAGAACCAGAACCGCAGAGATCAGCAACATTCCGGCCCGCACCCGCACTAGTCCCCCCACCCGGCTCGGCACGCCGGCCCAAGCCCCCCGAGGCGTTGTATCACCGGCCACATCCGCCAGTCCAGTAAGCGGCAAACGTGTTCAACCGTCGTTTGCGTGCCGTTTTACCGCGCGCCGCACCCAGAGCCGCCGATGGTAGACAGGGCGATCAACTCAGGGCACAAAAAATGCCCCGCCTAAGCGGGGCAAATCCGGACAGCTCGGCCGCTAGGACTCGAACCTAGAAAACCAGGACCAAAACCTGGCGTGTTGCCAATTACACCACGGCCGAATGGTTCGATCGACAGCGTAGCGGCTGGGTCGGGCGAGCCGAAATCACATTCGCCCGGCCATCGCAGCGATCAGGCCCTCC
Source organism: uncultured Actinomycetota bacterium (assembly GCA_963836775.1). Lineage (GTDB taxonomy): Bacteria > Actinomycetota > Actinomycetes > Mycobacteriales > Micromonosporaceae > DASQPR01. Next base: position 1,220,937 of record CAWIKR010000002.1, read on the forward strand.
ACGTACCAGTAGAGACGACGGCCACGGGCCACATCAATGACCAGACAGCCGTGATATTCCTCGCCGTTGTTCTTGCGGTTCGTCGAGGGCTTGTGACGTTTGATGGTCGGCGGTCGGAATGCCTCGGCCGGCACGCCGAGCTGCTCCGCCCACCACGCGCCGGCCGAGTCAACGTCGGCTGTCTCGTGAATGCTGATCCGGAAACCAATCTGATCCCTACTCAGCCCGACCGTTCGAAGAAAGATGAGGAACATCCGGATCAGGCGTGGATCACTGTTGGTGAATATGATCCGCTCCGAGCGCCGCCACGGCTTGGATTTGCTGCCCTCGCACCAGTAGATCGCCGCGCCCAGAAGCAGGATCTCCCGCTCGCTCAGGTCGCCCACGAAGGCGGCGGCCTCGGTCGTCACCCGTTCATGCTCGGCGTCGCGGTCGGCGCGATGCTTCATCCATCGCGCGTCCGTCATCAACTTCGAGTGCTCGGCCTTGGCCCGAGCCCGCTCGGTGGACGGGTCCAGCGGCAGGTGCCGCACCCAGAGCCACGCCGTCGAGCGCGCCACACCCAACTCCAGCGCGATGTCGTTGACCGACCAGCCGTCGCGACGCAGCTCGACGGCTCGGGCTCGGGACTCGTCCTTGGCCAGCGGTCGTCGCGCCAGCCATGACGTCAACGCCTGCTTGGTCACGCCCAGCCGGGCCTGAATCTCGGCCGGCGGCACGCCGGAGTCGCGCAGCCGGCGCGCCTCGTCCCCCATTAAACTCATGGGTATCAATTTAGGACGGGCGTACGACAATCCGCTCGGCGACTGTTGACGAATCCCACAATGAGCAGCGGCGACAGCGCAAAATGTCACTGGCTGCCAATTGATTTACACATTGCATCTGGGCAAGCTACGGTACCGTAAGTTACGGTGACGTAGGCGTAGCCGATCTACCGTACGCAGGCGAGGTATGCGATGACGTCCACCCTGACAGAAGCCCCTGTCACGCAAGGCCCGAAGCCCCTCACCGAAGGCAACCAGTCGATCGGTGTCCTGATCGCCCTGTGGGCGTTCGTGGTGATCCCGTTCGTTGCCCTGATCGTCGCCGTCCCGCTGGCCTGGGGTGGCGCGCTCACCTGGGTGGATGTGGCGATCGGCGCATTCTTCTACGTGATCTCCGGCCTCGGCATCACGGTCGGCTTCCACCGCTATTTCACTCACGGCTCGTTCAAGGCCCGGCGTGGCCTGCGAGTGGCGCTGGCCGTGGCCGGCTGCATGGCGATCCAGGGCGAACCCACCCAGTGGGTCGCCGACCATCGCCGCCACCACACCTTCTCCGACCAGGAGGGCGACCCGCACTCGCCGTGGCGCTTCGGCACCAGCTTCTGGGCGCTGACCAAGGGTCTTTGGTTTGCGCACATGGGCTGGCTGTTCCACCGCGAGCTGTCCAACCGCGAGCGCTTCGCACCGGACCTCCTGGCCGACAAGGACATCCGCCGCGTTGACAGGTTGTTCCCGCTGATCGTCGCGCTGTCGATCCTGGCGCCCGCGGCGGCCGGCGGTCTGATCACCATGTCGTGGTCCGGCGCGCTCTGGGCATTCTTCTGGGCCGGTCTGGTCCGAGTCTCGCTGCTGCACCACGTGACCTGGTCGATCAACTCGGTGTGCCATGTCTATGGCGAGCGCCCGTTCGCCGTCCGCAACGGCGACAAGGCCTCCAACTTCTGGCCGCTGGCGATCATCTCGTTCGGCGAGAGCTGGCACAACCTCCACCACTCCGACCCGACCTGTGCCCGCCACGGCGTGCTCAAGGGCCAGGTGGACATTTCCGCCCGTACCATCTGGGTTTTTGAAAAACTCGGTTGGGCGAGTGACATCCGGTGGCCAAAGGCCGAACGGATTGCCGCAAAATTAGTACGGTGACCGATTCCGCCCCTCCAAGCGCTAAAACCCCCGCGACCAAGAGCCGTGTGCGGATGTCCTCCGCACAGCGGCGCGAGCAGCTGATCGCGATTGCCCGTCAGATCTTCGCGGAGCGCGGTTTCGACGCGACCTCGATCGAGGAGATCGCGGCCCGGGCCAAGGTCTCCAAACCAGTGGTCTACGAGCATTTCGGCGGCAAGGAAGGGCTCTACGCCGTTGTGGTCGACCGTGAGGTGCGATCACTGCTGGACCGGGTGACCACCGCGCTGACCGGGGGCCATCCCCGGGAACTCCTGGAGCAGGCGGCGCTGGCCCTCCTCGACTACATCGAAGGCGAGACCGACGGCTTCCGGGTGCTGGTGCGCGAGTCGCCGCTGATGTCCGCGACCGGCAATTTCTCCAGCGTGCTGAACGATGTCGCGCACCAGGTGGAGCACATCCTTGGCGCCGAGTTCAAGCACCGCGGATTCGATCCGAAGCTCGCCGAGCTCTATTCACAGGCCCTGGTCGGCATGGTGGCGCTGACCGGCCGGTGGTGGCTTGAGGTGCGCAAACCGCGGAAGGACCTGGTCGCCGCGCACCTGGTCAACCTGGCCTGGAACGGCCTGTCCAACCTCGAGGCCAAGCCGAGCCTGCTGACCCGCCGCAACCGATAACTACGAATGCGAAGCAAGGCGCGGCACCCACGAGGCAGGCGAGACAGCGGGTCAATCTACGAGACCCACGCGACTGGCCACGGCCAGACCACGAGACCTCACGCGACCACGTGGCTCCGCTCGATCGCTCCCCGATCCAGCACACCCAGGCGAGCACCCGGCGAACCCGGCGCGGGCCCGCGCCGGCGTCGGCGGTTGGGTGAGGGCGCCCGCGTCGGGATCAAGCCTGACCGCCCAGAGTGGGTGTCCTCGCCCAACCGCCCCACGAGAGCGCGTTAGCCGCCCCCGAAGATCTCGAGGGCGGCTAACGCAATGTCTGAGGGCTAGCCCCGCACGACCTGCGCGTGCCGGAACTGCTCCTCGGCTTCGGCCTGCTCCGCCGTCCCGCTCTTGGTGTAGAGACCAGCGGTGACCAGGATCGAGCCGATGATGAACGAGACGATGCAGTTCGACATCGAGAACGCGAGGAAGTTGGAGTCGCTCTCCAGCAGCAACAGCATCACGATGCCCATGATCATGAAGACGCCGCCGCCCCAGAGGAAGACGAAGTGGTCGATGTTGCGACCGAGCATCGCCGCGACCAGGATCACCGCGCCCGCGATGATCGAGATGATGGCGAACGCGAGATTCGACCGCAGGCCCAGCGCCCAGGCGGTGTGGGTCTGCGAGAACAGCGGCTCACCCTTGGTCTTGGTGAATGCCACGACACCGAAGACCAGCACGTAGAGGCCGGCGAGCGCGGATAGGAACCGGTAGAAACCCCGCAACGGGTGGTTGATCGGCGTGTGCGCCATGGTCGTCCTTCGCTATCCAGGGTGATCTCAGGAGTGATTCTTGCGCATCCGCCGGACCCGGTCGCGGTCAGGTGTCGCTGACCAGTTCGGCGGCGGCCAGCCAGGCCTCTTCCAGCTGCTCCTGCTCGGCCGCGAGACCGCGCAGCTCCTCGTCCAGCGCGGAGATGCGGGCGTAGTCGGTGGCATTGGCGGCCATCTCTTCGTGCAGGCGGCCGGCCTTCTCGGCGTTCTTCTCAGTGCCCGCTCAAGCCGGGTCACTTCCTTTTTGGCCGCGCGCAGCTCGGCCGCCGTCGGGCCGGCACCGTCCGCCTCCGCCTGCGGCGCGCTCGCCGGTACGCGGACCGGGGCCCCGGCCGCCGGACCGGTCTCCAGCCGGGTCAGATATTCGTCCACCCCGCCCGGGAGATGGGTCAGCCGACCGTCGCCGAACATGGCGTAGACCTGCTCGGTGACCCGCTCGACCAGATAGCGGTCGTGGCTGGCCACCACCATGGTGCCGGGCCAGGTGTCCAGCAGGTCTTCGAGCGCGGCCAGAGTGTCGGTGTCCAGGTCGTTGGTGGGCTCGTCGAGCAGCAGCACGTTGGGCTCGTTGGCGAGCAGCCGGAGCATCTGCAGCCGGCGCCGCTCGCCGCCGGACAGATCGGCGACCGGGGTCCAAACGCGCCGGTCGGTGAACCCGAACACCTCGGCGAGCTGGGCCGCAGAGAGTTCCCGATCGCCGAGCTTGACCCGCTTAGCCACCTCCTCGACCGCTTCCAGCAGGCGCAGCTTTCCGGGCAGTTCGGTCAGCTCCTGGGACAGAAACGCCGGCCGGACCGTCTGCCCGCGCACGATGGTGCCCCGGTCCGGCTCGCGCACTCCGGCGAGCAGCCGCAGCAGCGTGGACTTGCCGGCACCGTTGGCGCCCAGGATGGCGATCCGAGCGCCCGGGCCGACGTGCCAGGTGAGGTCGGTCAGCAACGGCTTCTCGCCGCCCTTGAGCGAGACGTGCTCAAGGTCGTAGACCTGGCGGCCGAGCCGGGCGGTGGCGAGCTTGGCCAAGGTCACCGAGTCGCGGGCCGGCGGGACGTCGGCGATCAGCGCGTTGGCAGCGTCGATCCGGAATTTCGGCTTGCTGGTCCGGGCCGGCGGCCCGCGCCGCAGCCAGGCGATCTCTTTGCGAAGCAGGTTCTGGCGCCGGGACTCGGCCTCGCTGGCCACCCGGATCCGCTCGGCCCGGGCCAGCATCCAGGCGGCGAAGCCGCCCTCGTAGGCACGCACCGTCTGGTCGGCCACCTCCCAGGTGAGCGTGCAGACGGCGTCGAGGAACCACCGGTCGTGGGTGACCACCGCGAGCGCGCCTTTGCGGCTCAGCAGGTGCTGGGCCAACCAGGCGACGCCGCCGACATCCAGGTGGTTGGTCGGCTCGTCCAGGACCAGCAGGTCGGACGAGCGGACCAGCAGCGCCGCGAGCGCCACCCGGCGACGCTCGCCGCCGGACATCGGCCCGACCGGTGCGTCGAGGCCGAGGTGCGGCATGCCGAGCCCGTCGAGGACCGCGCGGACGCCGGCGTCACCAGCCCATTCGTGCTCGGCCTCGAACTCGGCGGGCAGCCAGGCCGAGCCGATCACCACGTCCCGGACGGTGAGTTCGTCGGCGAACGTCATCGCCTGGGGCAGCCACAGGGCCCGCAGGTCCCGCCGGTGGGTGACCCGACCGGAGTCCGGTTCGATCTCCTTGGTGAGCAGCTGCAACAGGGTGGACTTGCCGGCTGCCGTTGAGGCCGACGACGCCGACCCGGTCACTGTCGTCGAGGCCGAGTGAGACCTCCGAGAGCAGGGTGCCGGCGGTGCCGTAGGCCTTGGTGACCCGGTCCAGATTGACGATGTTGGCCATCAGACCACCCGGGCGCCGGGCACCGGCCCGGTCACGGTCAGCGCCGCGCGGCAGGTGCCGACTGCGGTTGAGGGCCTCCGCGATGGCGTGCGCATAGCCACCGTTGGCGGCGAGGAAGACGCAGGTGGGCCCGGATCCGGAGATCATCGCGGCGAGCGCGCCGGCGTCCCGGCCGGCGTCCAGGGTGTCGGCGAGCGCCGGCCACAGCGCCAGCGTCGCGGTCTCCATGTCGTTGCCGAGAGCCTCGGCGAGCACCTCCGGATCGCGCTGGCGCAGCGCGGCCATCAGATCGTCGGGTGCTCCCAGCGGGATCCGGGCCCGGCCGGTGGCGCGCTGCCGGTCCAGTTCGGCGAAGACCGCCGGGGTGGACAGGCCGCCGTCGGCGATGGCCACCACCCAGTGCCAGGTGGTGGCGCGGGCCAGCACCGGGCTGACCGCCTCGCCCCGGCCGGTGCCGAGCGCGGTGCCGCCGAGCACCAGGAACGGCACATCGGAGCCGACTTCCGCGGCGATCCCGGCGAGCTCGTCCCGGGACATGTTGGTGCCCCAGAGCGCATCGCAGGCGACCAGCGCGGCGGCGGCGTCGGCGCTGCCGCCGGCCAGGCCGCCGGCGACCGGGATTTGTTTGCGCAGGTGCAGCCGCGCATGGGCGGGCACGCCGGCCACCTTGGCGAGCACCTGGGCAGCGCGGATGACCAGGTTGGAGTCGTCCAGCGGCAGTGCTCCGGCGCCCTCCCCCTCCATCGTGAGGGTCAGCTGGTCGCCGCGCCGCGCCGAGACCTCGTCGTAGAGCGAGATGGCGTGATAGATCGTGGTGAGCTCGTGAAATCCGTCGGGACGCAGCGGACCCACGCCCAGATGCAGATTGATCTTGGCAGGGACCCGGACCCGGACCGGGCCGGCGGTGCCGTAGCGCGGGCGTTCCAGCTCTTCGGCGTTGAGGGGCTCGGTCAAATCGGGTCCCTTGAGTCGGCGGCGGCCGTCGCGATCGCGACGAACTCTTCTATTCTCAGGGCCTCGCCGCGCGCCCCGGGGGCGACCCCCGCCCTGGTGAGAATCGCCTCGGCGGCACCGGCACCGCCGGCCCAGCCGGCCAGCGCGGCGCGCAGCGTCTTGCGGCGTTGGGCGAACGCGGCGTCGATCACCGCGAACACCGCCCGCCGGTCGGCGTCCGGCGGCTCGTGCCGGGTGAAGCCGACCAGCCCGGAGTCGACGTTCGGGACCGGCCAGAACACGCTCGGCGGCACCTTCCCGGCCTGACGCGAGCTGGCGTACCAGGCTAGCTTCACCGACGGTATGCCGTAGATCTTGGAGCCGGGCCCGGCGGTGAGCCGGTCGGCCACTTCCTTCTGCACCATCACCAGACCGTGGCGCAGCGACGGCAGCTCGGCGAGCAGATGCAGCACCACCGGTACCGCGACGTTGTAGGGCAGGTTCGCGACCAGGGCGGTCGGAGCGACCGGGAGGTCGGCCGCCGTGATCCGGAGCGCGTCGGCGTTCACGACGGTCAGCCGATCGGCCCGCTCCGGCAGCCGCGCGGCGGCGGTGTCGGCCAGCGCTCCGGCCAGCGGTGGATCGATCTCCACCGCGATGACGCTGGCGGCCCTCTCCAACAGTCCGAGGGTCAGCGAGCCGAGTCCCGGGCCGACCTCGATCACCACATCGTCGGCGGCCAGGTCGGCGGCGGTCACGATGCGGCGGACCGTGTTCGGGTCGTGGACGAAGTTCTGGCCGAGGGACTTGGTGGGCTTGATCCCCAGCCGCGCCGCCAGTTCGCGGATCTCGGCGGGGCCGAGCAGGCCGGTGGCTACGCCCACGGCCCGAACACCCGCTCGCCGGTGGCTGAGATGCCGGCGCACACCTCGTCGAGGTCGCGACCGATGCGTCGCCGCGAGGAACCGGACCGTGAGCGGGATCAGGAACGAGTTGTTCGGCCGGCCCCGGTGCGGCATCGGTGTCAGGTAGGGCGAGTCGGTCTCCACCAGCATCTGATCCAGCGGCGTGACGAGCGCCGCGGCTCGCAGGTTCGTGCGCGTTCTTGAAGGTCACGGTGCCGGCGAAGCTGAGCACGAAACCGCGCTTCACGCACTCGGTGGCGAACGCGTCGTCGCCGGAGAAGCAGTGCATCACCACGGTCTCCGGCGCGCCCTCCTCGTCCAGCACCCGGAGAATGTCGGCGTGCGCGTCCCGGTCATGGATGACCAGGGGTTTCGCGGCCGCTTGGCGATGTCGATGTGGGCCCGGAACGTGCGCTCCTGGGCGGCCCGGCCGTCGTCGCCGGTGCGGAACGTGTCCAGCCCGGTTTCGCCGATTCCGCGTACGCGGGCCCGCCCGGCCAGCTCCTCGATGACTCGAAGTGCCTCGTCCAGGTCGGCCCCGAGTCTCGGTGCCTCGTTCGGATGCAGGGCCACCGTGGCCAGCACCGCCGGTTGCGCCTCGGCCAGCGCGACACCCCAGCGCGATGACGGCACGTCACAGCCGACCTGGACCAGGCGGGTCACGCCGACCGAAGCCGCGGCCTCGATCGACGCGACCGGGTCGCCGCCGACGATGTCGAGATGAGTGTGGCTGTCCAGCACCGGGACCGGCAGCGGCTCGGGCGGCGGTGGCGTCTCGGTCTCGCGACGCCGGGCCGCGCGTGCGACTCTCGACTCGTCGGCGGATGAGGCCGACGACGAGGCCGGCGCCGACGGACCGGCAGCCGGTGAATCAGGCATCGCCGCCGAGCCGGGCCAGCTCCTCGTCCACCACCGACGGCTCCAGCTTGCGGAAGACCGGCTTCGGCGCCTGCAGCGGCGTCCCGGCTTCGATCGCCACGTGCTCCCACTTGGCGCCGACCGTGTAGTCACCGGTCAGGATCGGGTAGGCCGGACCACCGTCGAGATCGTCGACCTCCACGATCGACGGCATCGGGGCGTGCACTCCGGTGCCGCCGAGCAGCTCGTGGATCTGCTGCGCGGCGTGCGGCAGGAACGGCGTCAGGATGGTGTTGCAGTCGCGAATGGCCTGCAGCGCCACGTGCAAGATGGTGCCCATCCGGGCCGGGTCGTCCTTGAGCTTCCACGGTGCCTGGTCCGACAGGTACTTGTTGGCCTCGCCGACGATCCGCATGGCCTCCTGGATCGCGGCCTTCTGGCGGTGCTTGCCGATCAGGCCGCCGACCGAGTCGAATCCGGCCGCGACCGCGTCCAGCAGGGCCCGGTCCTCGGTGGTCAGGTCGCCGGCCGGTGGAATCGCGCCGAAGTTCTTGGCGGCCATCGAGATGGTCCGGTTGACCAGGTTGCCCCATCCGGCCACCAGCTCGTCGTTGTTGCGGCGGACGAACTCGGCCCAGGTGAAGTCGGTGTCGGTGGTCTCCGGACCGGCCACCGCGATGTAGTAGCGCAGCGCGTCGGCGTCGTATCGGGACAGGAAGTCACGCACGTAAATGACGACCGACCGGGACGAGGAGAACTTGCGGCCCTCCATGGTGAGGTATTCCGACGAGACCACCTCGGTGGGCAGCGCCAGCTCGCCGAGCTTCCCGGGCTTGCCGCCCTTGGCTCCCTTGCCGTCGTAGCCGAGCAGCTCGGCCGGCCAGATCTGGGAGTGGAAGGTGATGTTGTCCTTGCCCATGAAGTAGTACGAGCGCGCTTCGTCCTCGCCCTCGGCCGCCGACCACCACTTCTTCCAGGCGTCGTCGTCGCCGGTGCGGCGGGCCCACTCGATCGACGCCGACAGGTAGCCGACGACGGCGTCGAACCAGACGTAGAGGCGCTTGTTCGGGTTGTCCTCCCAGCCCGGCAGCGGCACCGGGATGCCCCAGTCGATGTCCCGCGTCATCGCCCGCGGCCGGATGTCCGCCAGCAGGTTCAGCGAGAACTTGAGGACGTTGGGGCGCCAGTCGGTACGCGTACGCAGCCAGTCGCCGAGCGCCGCCGACAGAGCCGGCAGGTCCAGGAAGAAGTGCTCGGTCTCGACGAACTTGGGCGTCTCGCCGTTGATCCGGCTGCGCGGGTTGATCAGATCGATCGGGTCCAGCTGGTTGCCGCAGTTGTCGCACTGGTCGCCGCGGGCGCTGTCGTAGCCGCAGATCGGGCAGGTGCCTTCGATATAGCGGTCGGGCAGGGTCCGCCCGGTGGACGGGGAGATCGCGCCCTGCTGCGTCTCCTTGATCATGTAGCCGTTGTCGTAGACCGTCTTGAACAGCTCCTGCGCCACCGCGTAGTGGTTCCCGGTGGTGGTGCGGGTGAACAGGTCGTAGGACAGGCCGAGATTGTGCAGGTCCTCGACGATCATGCGGTTGTAGCGGTCGGCCAGCTCGCGCGGCGTCGAGCCCTCCTTCTCGGCCTGGACCAAGATCGGCGTGCCGTGCTCGTCAGTGCCGGAGACCATGAGCACGTCGTGGCCGGACATCCGCATGTACCGGCTGAACACGTCGGAGGGCACTCCAAAGCCGGACACATGACCGATGTGGCGCGGGCCGTTGGCATATGGCCAGGCAACCGCGGCGAGAACGTGACTCATGAGGGGAAAGCCTACCGAGGCCCGATCGGGCGCCGCGAATGGATACTTTCATCCCGACACGCAGCGCAGGTGCGGGGTGAGCCTCGAACGACGGTGTCCAATTGGATCGTGACCGCCGAGGACCCGATGACTGCGCCGGACGACCCGCCGTCGACCGGCGATAACACCCGGGTTTCGGCGCCTGACCTGGCGGAATCGGCGGCTGATCCGCGGTCCGAAGGGGCCGACGACGCCGCGCGACCCTGGCCGCCGCCAGGCCCGGACACCGCGTGGTGGCATGACGACGGGGCAGCACGACCATTCACCCCATCGAGTCCGCACGTTCCGCCGCCGGCGAGGGCTCAAGCCGCCGGATCGACGGCACAGCGGGTGGTCTCCGAAGCGCCCGCGGCCCCTCGGCGGCGCGGCGCCGAAGCGGATTCCGGCTCAGCGCCAGGGCCGGAATCGGAGCCGGAGTCGGAGTCGGGGTCGGAGTCGGAGCAGGGGATCATCGAAGCCGAGATCGTCGACGAGGATCAGCCGGCGATCGAGGCGGCACCGGCGCGACGATCGTCGAACGTCGGACCCGAGGGCTTCCCGCCCCCGCGGATGCGGACCGCTGCCCGGACCGGCACCGCGCTCGCCCCGGCGCCGGCCGCCCAGGACACCTTCGAGCCGATCTTTCCAGGGTTCCCGGCCGGCTCCGACGATGCTTGGCCGGCGGCCGGCCTGCGGGTCCCGTCCGGGCATCGGGGTGACACGCCGGTCACGGCATCCCGCGCCACCCGGGTGCGCGGCCCGCGGCGACCGTTCTTCGGTCTGGCCGGTTTGCTGATCTTCGCCCTGCTGGCGGCGTTCCTGTCGTGGTTCGCGGCCGGCCCGCTGTGGCTGTCGGTCGGGCACGGCACCTACGGCACGGCCAGGGTGGTGAACTGCCCGGTGAGCGGCCTGTCCCGCAAGTGCGCCGACTTCGAAGCGGCCGATCGCAGCTTCACGGCATACGTCGCACTTCTCGGCCCGCGCAGCATGGACACGAAGCCCGGTGCGCTGGTGCCGGCGCGGATGGTCAGTGACGATGCCTCGACCGCATACGCCGGTGACACCGCAAGCCTCTATCTGCGCTGGGTGCCGAGCGTGATCCTGACCATGCTGTGCGGCTTCGGCATCCTCTGGTCCACGGGTGTCGCCCGGTTGCCGCGACGGCGAGCCCGGTGGGCGGCGGGTCTCGGTTCGCTGTTAGCCCCGATCGCGCTCCTGCTCGGAATGCTCGTCTTCGCGTTTTAGTCCCGTCTACCGGTCAGCAGTGGCTCCGGCCGGGCTGCGCCGGCATCGGTCGCGGGCCGCCCCGAGCTCACGCCACAACGCAGGGACGACAGTTCAGCGCGTGACCACCAGCTGGTAGACCTCGCGCTTCGGAACGCCGAACTGCTTGGCGACCTCGGCGATCGCGTCCTTGCGGGACGTCCCGGCGGCTTCCCGGGCGGCCACCGCGGCCAGCAGTTCGGCGTCCGACGGGCGTTCCGACGAGGCCACGGCGCCGGCGACGACCAGCGTGATCTCGCCTCGAGGTTCGCCGGCGGCGGCCCACTCGGCCAGATCGGCGAGCCCGGATCGGCGTACCTCTTCATAGGTCTTGGTGAGCTCGCGGCAGACGGCGGCCGCGCGATCCGCGCCGAACGCCGCCGCAAGATCCGCGAGAGTGTCGGCGATCCGATGCGGTGCTTCGAAGAACACCATGGTTCGCGATTCGGCGGCGAGTTCGGCAGCGCGGGCCCGGCGCTCCCCCGGCTTGCGCGGCAGGAACCCCTCGAAGCAGAACCGGTCGCTGGGCAGGCCGGAGATCGCCAGCGCCGTGGTCACCGCGCTCGGACCGGGCGCGCAGGTCACCGGCACGCCGGCGTCGATCGCGGCCCGGACCAAGCGAAATCCAGGGTCGGAGACACTCGGCATGCCGCCGTCGGTGACCACCGCGATCGTCGCGCCGTCCGCGAGCGCCTGGGCCAATTCCGGGGTACGCCGCTCCTCGTTGCCCTCGAAGTAGGAGACCACCCGGCCGGAGATCACCAGGTCCAGATCCCGGGCCAGCCGGGCCAGCCGTCGGGTGTCCTCGGCAGCCACGATGTCCGCGTCGGCGAGCGCCGCCCGCAGCCGGGGCGACGCGTCGGCGATGTTGCCCAGCGGTGCGCCCACCAGCACCAGCCGACCCGCACTCATAGATCCTCCGAACGCCCCGGACCGCGATGATCGGGGCAGGTTGCTGGGAAAAGCCCGGGAGAACCGCGGTTGTCACCCGCCGCGACTCACGCATGCCGCATTGGCAGCCTACGATCGCGGGGTGACTTCGCTCTCCACCACGGACATCGAGCCCGAGACCGTGGCCGGCGACGAGCCGGCCGAGGCCGGCCCGCGGCCGGTCCCGGAGATCGTACGGCGGCGACTCGCGCCCGAGATGCCCTCGGATGGCTGGTTCTCCTGGATCGGCACGCTGGTCGTCGTCGCGATCGCCGGTGTCCTGCGGTTCGTGAACCTGTCGAAGCCCCCTGGCAAGATCTTCGACGAGATCTACTACGCCACCGAGGGCCACGACATGATCACCCATGGCGTGGAGTGGAACGCCACCACCAACACCGGCGACTTCGTGGTGCACCCGCCGCTCGGCAAGTGGCTGATCGGCGTCGGTGAGTGGCTGTTCAAATACAACGAGTTCGGCTGGCGCTTCATGCCGGCGGTCTTCGGCACGCTGTCGATCCTGATCCTGATCCGGATCACCCGGCGCCTCTTCCGGTCGACCGTGCTGGGTCTCGTCGCCGGTCTTCTGATGGCGCTCGACGGCATGGAGCTGGTGCTGTCCCGCACCGCTCTGCTCGACATCTTCCTGATGTTCTTCATCCTGGCCGCGTTCGGCTGCCTGGTGTTGGACCGGGACGCACGGCGACGCCGGTGGCTGCGGGCGATCGAGAACGGTCTGGATCCGACCAATCCCAGCCGCGCCGGCCGGCCCCGGACGCCGTGGCGTCAGAGCATCCCGTGGTGGCGGCTGGCGGCCGCGGTGATGACCGGATGCGCGATGTCGGTCAAGTGGAGCGCACTCTGGTACATCTTCCTGTTCCTGTTGCTCATCGTGATCTGGGAGATCGGCACCCGTCGCAGCGCTGGGGCGCCACATCCGATCCGGGACACGCTGCTGGACGAGGCCGGCTGGGTGATCGGGTTCGGCGTCGTCATCTGCGCGGTCTACCTGGCCAGCTGGACCGGCTGGTTCGTGACCGGCGACGGCTGGGGCCGCGCGGTCGCGCCGGGCACCGAACCCGGTCTGGGGGGCGCTGACCAACCTGTACCACTACCACAAGGAAGCGCTGCACTTTCACGACACGTTGACGGCGCACCATGACTATCAATCGTGGCCGTGGCAGTGGCTGCTGCTGGGCCGGCCGGTGGCGTTCTACTACTCGCCGGCCGGGGGCTGCGGAGCGGCGAGCTGCTCCGCCGAAGTGCTGCTGCTCGGCACGCCGTTGCTCTGGTGGTCGTTCCTGCCGGCGCTGTTCGGCACCGCCGCCTTCGGCATCGCACGCCGGGACTGGCGGGCTCTGACGATCATCCTGGGCGCTCTGATCGGCATCGTGCCGTGGTTCCGCTACGAATTGCTGGACCGCACGATGTTCTACTTCTACGCCGCACCGGCCTTGCCGTTCCTGATCATGTCGGTGGTGTATGTCTTCGGCGCCATCATGCGGGCCCCTGCGATCGCCGGTGCCCGCCCAGCCGTGGCCGAACGGCCGCCGCCCGGATCGACGCTCTGGGAGCAGTTCAAGTCCGGCTACAACCGCGACCCGCGGCTCTTCTACGGCGCCGTCGGCATGGGCGTCTACTTGCTCGTGATCGCCTGGTGTTTCTGGTACTTCTGGCCGATCTACACCGGCGAGCGCATCACCTACACGGCGTGGTATGCCCACATGTGGCTAGGCGGCCGCTGGATCTAGGAACGGCGATCCCGCGCTGCTGAAGGACCACGAGTCGATGTCGCCGCGGCTAGCATCAGGGCGCCACCGGACGCTGGGACGGCCAACCGCTCAGACTCCGACCCCGCCACGCTAGTGCTCGTGGCGGGCGGCGTTGGCGAGGATCGCGTCGTGGACATATTGCGCAAGTCCCGGCGCGACCTTCTCGTAGTTGGCGGTGAACCGCTCATCGGCGACGTACATCGCGGCGAGACCTGTCTGCATCTCGTACGAGCAGTCGTAGAACCAGCGGGAGATGTGCTGCCGGTGCCGTTCCACCGCGTCCATCGCGGCCTCCGAATCAGCCGGCTCACCGGCCGTCATGGCCGCTGCGATTGCGGCCGTGATGTCCTGCGCCTCGTCCTTGATCGCCTGCCAGTCGGACTTGCGGTAGGACCGGGTCCGGCGCTGCGACGCCCGGTACGCGTCGGTGTCGCCCCAGCGCTGCTCGGCCTCATCGGCATACTGCGCCGGATCGTTGTCCCCGAAGACCTCGAACCGCTCCTCGGGCGTGAGTGAAATCCCCATCGTCTCTGCCTCCATGGCTCGTTCGACGGCCCGCACCATGTCGGTCAGGCGACCGATCCGGCCACTCAGCAGATCATGCTGGCGCCGCAGGTGGGCTCGGTGATCCGCGGTCGGATCACCGAGCAGGACCGCGATGTCGTCGAGGGCGAAGCCGAGCTCCCGGTAGTACAGGATGTGCTGCAGCCGCTCCAGATCACCGTCGCGGTAGCGGCGGTAGCCGGCGGTGGACCGGTGACCCGGTGACAGCAGCCCGATCTCGTCGTAGTGGTGCAGCGTCCGCACCGTCACTCCGGCAAGGCCGGCAACCTGCCCGACCGTGTAACTCATGGCGTCCCCCTCTCGTGCAGATCAAGGGTTAACCATCACGTTACGTGAGGGTCAAGCTGACTTTTCCGCGATGCTCTTCACGTAGAGGACTGTTTGGGTGCGGTCCCGGAAGCCGACCCCGCGGTAGAGCGCGGCCGGGCCCGGATTCTCCGGAGTCTCGTACGAGTTGACGACGGCGCTGGTCCCGCCGAGATCTCGGAGCGCTCGCAGCGCCGCCAGGCAGACCGCACGGGACAGGCCCAGCCGTCGGAAGTCGGCGTGCGTGCCGACCGGCTCGACCAGGCCGCAACCCGATGACTCGTCCAGCCAGATAAGGCAGTTGGCGGCGAGGCGGCCGTCCGGCGCCTGCACCACCCAGTCAAGATCCATCCGGTACGGCGGGGCCGCCATCACGTTGGCGTAGCTCTCCGGCGTCACCCGGGACGGCGCGAACGCGCTGCGGTGCACCTCGACCCGGGCCGGCACGTCCTCCGTCCCGCCGATCGGCCGCGCCGTGAACCCGTCGGGCAGCACCGGCTCGTCGATGACCGCCAGGTCGTGAAGGTAGCGGTTCATCCCGTGCGGATCGTCCGGCTGCAGGCGGAATCCGGCGCCCTCGAACAATTCGATCATGTACGGCTCGGCCGCCATCGCGTACGCGGACAGGTCCGTCCCCGTCGCCACACTCTCGAACCAGGCCAGCACCTCCGGTCCGACCCGAGCCGCATGGGCCGGATCGATCGCCAGGTCCAGGTGGCCGGGCAGGCGTGCCCAGCCCCAGGCCACGATCTCGTCCGAGCCGTCCGAGCCGTCCGAGCCGTCCGAGCCGTCCGCGGTCCAGTAGGCGGTAGGCCACTCCGGCTCCCGGCCGATGTGCATGTTCCGGCCCCACGCCAGGTCGCCGACGTGCCAGGAGGACTCGGGCCGCCACAGCCGCGCGGTGAGCCGCTGCATGATGCGTACCCCAGATTGATCAGTGACCGCGACGCGCGTTGCCATGGCGGCATTGAACACCAGACCGCGCCGCCGGCCAACCGAAAAAGAGCCGCCGCGAACCGAGAGAGCCGGCCGAAAAGAACGGCCCCCGCGGTCCGGGCGAGTGCCCGGCCACGGGGGCCGCGTGGTCAATTCAGAGAATCAACCGGGGTAGATCAGGAGGCCGGGATGACCGCGATGGTCTGGGTCTCCTGCGTGGACTTGTTGTCCGCCGAAATGATCATCAGACCCTTCGCCGGCGACTGCGCCCACTCGGCGCTGTTGATCGACACGGTCTCGGTCGCTGAGGCGCCCGGGGTCACCGAGTCGAACTGGCCGGTGCTGATCGCCGAGGTGAACGGGTTGAACACCGCGCTGCCGGCCACCACGTCGCCGATCGACGAGTCAAGCAGGCTCGACGACTGAGCGTGGTAGGTGAACCGCGGGTTGGTGTCCGCCGACAGGCATGCCTCGCCCTCGGTGCACAGCTGCGAGAACAACACCGGCACGACCAGCGTGCTGCTGTTGAACGGCGCCGTCGCCAGGAACTCGACGTCACCTCCGTCGGTGTGCAGCGGGAAGACGGCCACCGCGAGCTGGCCGGTGGCATCCGCGCCCTGCAGGACGCCGAGGTCGGCCGTGACGATCGCGTAGTCGTCGTCGCCGTCGTTGTTCACGTCGACGAGGATGTCCCACTCGGTGTCGTCCGCGGTTGACCACTTCGCATTGGTGCCGATCGCGAACGCCAGGACGCTTTCGGCCGGATCATCGGTCGGGAAGGACTGCACACCGACGTCAGTGACGTCCGTGTGCCCGAGACCGCTGTCAGCGGTGTCGTGCAGGCCCCACGCGTAGAAGTCCGCCGTACCCGCACCGGTGCCATCGTTGGACACCGTCGCCGTTCCGGTCAGGTTCTTCTGCAGCTTGTTGACGTTCACCTGAGTCTTCACGTGAGACGTCGTCTGCGGCACGAAGTAGTACGGAACCCGAAGCGCCACGCCGTTGTTGTTGCCGTTGCTCGGCGTGAACGTGACCAGGCCAGCCACATCGTGGAACGAGGCCGAGCTGCCCGCGGTCGCGGCGTTGACCGACAGCGTCAGGTTGACGCTCGCCGTGCCACGCGCCGGGACCGTGATGTGGGTCTGGTTGACGCTGGCCGTGTGCGCGCTGCCCTGCTTGTTGCCGATCGTGACATCGAAGGACGCCGCCGAGTTGCTGAAGTTGCGCAGCGTGATCGCGTTCGAGTTCTGGTAGTTGCTGGCCAGCTCGGAGTAGCCGAAGTTCACCGATGCTGTGCCGCCGTTGCCGAGCGCGACTACCTGCGTCTGGGTGGCGCCCGGAGCCTGGATCAGGCCGGTGCCGGCGACACGAGTGGTGTAGCCGGCGACACCCGACGGGACGGCCGTGTTCTCGATGGCCGCCTTCAGGTACTTGACGTTGTTCCACGTCGGGTGGGCCTGGCGAACCAGGGCCGCCATACCGGTCGTGTGCGGGGCCGCCATCGAGGTGCCGGAGAGCACCGCGACGCCGTTACCCGTACCCATGCCGGCCGAGAAGATGCTCACGCCGGGTGCCGAGACGTTCGGCTTGAGCCAGCTGTCGCCGGACCGCGGACCACCGGACGTGAACGACGCCGGGGTCTTGAAGCCCGGGTTGTTGATGGTGGTAGCCGCGAGGGTGGCGGTGCCACCGTTGGCCCCGAGCCACTTGGCCGTGTCGGTCGACGAGACTCCAAGGAACGGAATCGTGACGTTGAACTGCTCGCCGCCGGGGTCCGGGTTATTCGTGATCTGGCCCTCGTACGGCGGCAGCGCGGCGGCGTTGTTCACCATGACCACCGCTGCGGCACCGGCCTTCTCACCGAAGATGGCGCGAGCCACACGAGCGCACGTGCCGCGCTGAGTCACCACGATCTTGCCGGCGACCTTGGCGTTAACGTATTCCTGCGGGTCGCAACCGAGCGAGATGTCGGAGCCGTTCTTGAGTACGACCACCGGAAGCGTCACGTTCGAGATCGGCGCGCCGTTCGCGTCGATCGCGGTTGACGATCCGCCGGGCGCGAGCGTGACGTTCGCGCCCGGGAAGCTCGGGGTCGGGTCCATGGCCGCAACGCTGATCACGTCGCTTCCAGACGCCGGGGAGCCCTCCTCGTACGGAACCTGGTTCTCATTGCCGGCCGAAGCCACAACGATGACTCCGTCCTTGGCCGCGTTGTTTGAAGCGACCGCGCTGGGGTCATCCGGGGTGCCCCACGGCGAACCGAGGGACATGTTGATGACGTCCATGCCGTGGTCGACGGCCCACTCGATGGCGTCGATGACCACGTTGGTCGAGCCCTCGCAGCCGAAGACGCGCAGCGAGTAGAGGTCCGCCTTGGGCGCCACACCCGGGCCGACGGTCCAGTCGTGGCCGCTGACCGTGGCGGAGTTGTACGCGCCGTGGTAGGTCGAGCCGTCGGACAACACACCGAAGCCGACCGCCGTACCCGCGACGTGCGTGCCGTGTCCGGCACAGTCCAGCGGATTCGAGTCCGGAACCGGCACCGACTTCGGGTCGTTGGCGTTGTAGTTGTCACCAACGAAGTCGAAGCCGCCCTTGACCTTCGGAGCGTCCGGACCGAACATCGTCGGGTCCGCCGGCTGAGTGTCGGTCTTCAGCGCGTCCTCGTAAGCCCCGACCGTGCCCGGGCCGCCGAAGTCGGCGTGGGTGTAGTCGATGCCGGTGTCGATGACGGCGACCTTGACGCCCTCACCGTGGAAGCCGTTGAGGCCATCCCACACCGCCGGCGCGCCGATCAGCGGCACACCGTGGACGTTGTCCGGCTTGAAGGTCTGCAGCTGGTGCACGCCAACGACGTTCGGAATGGAGCGCAGCTGGTTGATCTTGTTGCCGGCGATCTGCACCTTTATGCCGTTGTAGGCCTCTTGGTAGTTGCCGAGCACCTTGCCGCCGAATCCGCGAACTTTCGACTCGGCGGGCAGCTGGGCCTGGCGCAGGCTGTCCTTGCGGGCCTGACGCTCGGCCTTGGTCAACTTCGTCGCGGAGTTCGCATCCGTGACCGTGACCGGGTCGCCTGCCATCTGGACAACGACCGTGATCGGCTTGCTCGACAAGCTGGCCGGCCGCACCAGCGATGCCGAAGCCGGTGCCTTGTCGAAATGACGGGACTCAAGTCCCGTAGCCCCAGCTTGCGAGGCGTTGCTCACCACGGCGAGCGTCGTCACGAGCACACCAGCGCCGGCTAGGCCTATGCCTATCCGGCGTCGTGCGCGGTGCCGCACTACATCCATTCCTGCTCCCCAACGAAAACCGTCCGCACTAGCCACCGCGACTAGTGCTCCGTTTTCTACACGGATTCGGCGGCCGAATGAAGACGCCATTCGGACGGTCGTCGATACGGAGCTGACCGAAACGACGATCCTGAAAACCCTCCACATTGGGGATGAGCTGGGCAAACGTGAAGCCGGCGAATTTTGAAAATGCACTCACGTTAGGTCGGCAATAGCGACAACTCGTCGATTTCAAGAAGGTCGCCCAAAGCATTCCGCCCGGATTTTGGGTAATTTACGGAGATCGATAATTCCGGTATGCCCGAATCCATAGAAACGGATCATTGAATTCGTCGATAGAAGCCCGCGGTTGCCCGGCTCCGGCGATCCGGCACCCTTCAACAACCCTTTTCCACACCCCAGCTGGGCCTATATCGGTCCTGGCAGGCCCCTATGAGGGCGTTGTGGGGAGCCATCGACGGGCATCCGGATTCGCGGTGCGTGACCGGTCCGAGGGGAATGCACGGCGACCGATGGGCGTTCGGCCGGACGGCCGCTTTCGCTTCGCGTCGACAGCCTGGGGCGTACGCCCAGAGCCGCGCGCCCGGTATCCAGGGCGCAGCACTGGACGACGAACCTCAGGCAGTGAAGACCAGTGACACGTTCTGCCCGCCGAAGCCGAACGAGTTGGACAGCGCCGCGGTCATCCGCATTTCGCGAGCGGCACCGTTGACCACATCCAGCGTCACCGCCGGCTCCTTGTGATCGAGATTGAGCGTCGGCGGGATGACACCGTTGACGACCGAGAGCAGCGTGACAATGCCTTCCACCGCTCCCGCCGCGCCGACCAGGTGCCCGATGCTCGACTTCGGCGCGGTCAGCACTACGTGATCGCCGAGCGCCTCGGTGATCGCCACCGCCTCCCCGACGTCACCGACGACGGTCGAGGTGGCGTGGCAGTTGACATGCTGCACGTCGGTCGCGGTCAGACCGGCGTTGGCGACCGCGCCCCGGATCGCCCGGATCTGGCCGGCACCGGTCGGGTCTGGTCCGGTGATGTGATAAGCGTCCGAAGTCACCGCGTAGCCGGCGAGCCGGCCGAGCACCGCAGCGCCGCGAGCCGCCGCGAAGTCGGCCCGCTCCAGGATCATCACGCCGGCGCCCTCGCCGAGCACGAACCCGTCTCGGTGGACATCGAACGGCCGAGACGCCCGCTCCGGCTCGTCGTTGCGCTTCGACAACGTCCGGGCCTGGGCAAACCCGGCGACGGTCAGCGGCACGATCGCCGACTCGGAGCCACCCGCGATCACCACATCGGCCTCCCCGGCGCGGATCAGCCGAGCCGCCAGAGCCAGCGCCTCGGCACCCGAGGCGCACGCGGACACCGGCGTGTAGACGCCGGCCCGGGCTCCGAATTCCAGGCTCACCCAGGCCGCCGGCCCGTTGGGCATCAGCATCGGGACGGTCAGCGGCGAGATCCGGGTCGGACCCTTCTCCTCCATCAGGTCGTCCTGACCGAGCAGCGTGATCACCCCACCGACGCCGGTGCCGATGACAACCGCGAGGCGGATCGGATCGACCTCCGGAGCGCCGGCCTGCGTCCACGCCTCGCGCGCGGCAACCAGCGCCGACTGCTGGCAGCGGTCCATCCGGCGAGCCTGCACCCGGGGCAGCACCGAGTCCGGTGGCACTGCCAGCGGAGCGGCAATCTTCGTCGGCAGTTCCCGGGCGTGATCGATGCCGTCAAACAGGTCGTCGACCCGGCGCACGCCGGAGCGGCCGGACACGATCCCCTGCCACAGCGCGTCGACGTCGCCGCCGAGCGGCGTGGTGGCGCCCAGGCCGGTGATGACCACCTCAGACGAGCTCATAGCCGAATCCCCTCGTTCCCCCACTTGCATCTCCTTAGTTGTATCGCATACAACTAAAGGATGTCCACCGCTGCCGAACCGGCCCGATCCCGGGGCCGCCGCACCCGGGCCCTGATCCTCGACCGCGCGGTCGCGCTCTTCGGCGAGCACGGATTCGACCGGGTCAGCGTCGCGGACATCGCCGCCGGCGCCGGTGCGCACCCCAACCAGATCACCTACTATTTCGGCTCCAAGGATTCGCTGTTCGTTCAGGCGGCGTTCCTGATGCTGCTGCGCGACGCCGCCCGGCTGGAACCAGTGGGCCGGCGGCAGCGCAGCCCGGAGACGTTCCGAGCGGCATTGGCGCGGACCGCGCTGGTGCTCCCGGCGGTGCCGATCGCAGTGCAGGCGATGTCCATCACCGGCCGCCGTCCGGAGCTGCGACCGCTCGCCGAGCACAGCCTCGGCTTGCTGTTCCACCGGGCCGAGCGCTATCTGGCGGCCGTGCTCGCGCGGCGCGGTTGGGTGGTGGATCGGCCCGCCGCAGTGGAGGCGCGGACGTTCTGGAGCGCTGTGCTCGGGGCACGGCTAATTTCCGAGTCCGGGTTCGGTGGCCGGACCAGCGACATCGATATCGCCGGGGTGCTCACAGTCCGAATGGCCTGACCCATGCTGCGCTTCGCGCAAGACAAGCCGACGTCTCCCGCGAATTCCGGCACCACGGACCTGCGGGTTCCGGCGCCCCGACCGGCGCGTTCCGTCGCCCGCGCGGCGTCGGTATTGGCCCCGTTTGCACGATTTGGAGGGCTAAAAGGTCTGGCGGGACCGACTAGCGATCGAGCCGGCCACCGCCACCGAGCGCGGCTCGGAGTCGCACTCGCCCGATGCGCCGCCGGGCAGCAAGATCATGCGGGCCGGTCGGCGAGGCCGGGCCGTCCGGGTCGGCGCGGACAGATCACCCGCAGCGGCCGCAGAACCACCATCAGAAACGACAAATCCCAGGTCAATCGACCTGGGATTTGAGCTGTGGAGTTGAGGGGATTCGAACCCCTGACCCCCTCGATGCGAACGAGGTGCGCTACCGGACTGCGCCACAACCCCTTGATCGTCGCGACATCACAGCGATGACCGCTGGCTAGGTTAGCAGGTCCGCCGGGCGAACCCCAACCGGGCCGGCCGTGGCGAAGATCGTCGGTGGGCGCGATCATCCCGAGGTTACAGCCCCGCGACGTGACCGGTGTCGTACTGCCGGCCGCGGACCCGAGCCCGCCGGGCCGGGTCGAGATCGGTGTAGCGCTGAGACAGCCGCTGCGCGTCGCGCTGGGCCGCGGCCCGAGCCGCCGCCGCCCGGCGCAGCGCCTCTTTCCGGGCCACCAGACGACGCGCCTGCTCGGCCCGGATCTCGGCCTGCACCTGCGCGACGTACGCGGCATTGCGTGCCTCGGAGCGCCGCCGCCGGTTGTCGTTCAGCGCCGCGTTGCGCAGGTGGATCAGGTAGACCAGCAGCGCGACTCCGGTGACAGCGGCGGCCGGCCACAGCACCGCACCGATGGCGACCACGCAGATCACCTCGGCGATGTTGATGAGCAGCAGTCCGACCAGCATCCGGCGGCGCCGGCGCATCGCCGAGTTCTTGGTCTTGGGGCGCACCGGCGGGCGCGGGGCGGCCGGGCGCCGGGTGTCGCGTACGCGCCGAGATGCGCTGGCGGGCCGGCGACTGCGGGCGGCTGCCGGCCCTGCTTCGGGTGCGGTTGACCGGCACCCAGACGGCCTGACCCAGCGGCGGCCGGAACTCTTCGACGATGGCACCGACGCTGCGCAGGTCGACGGTCTCGTGCACGGTCGACGAGACCGCCACCGGAACCAGCCGAGGCGGGTTGACCGGATGGGTTCCGGGCACGGTGCGGCGACGGCGGTGGCGATCCAGCACCCGCGCCGTCGACTGCTCCCGTTCGGCGGCCAGCCGTTCCGTCGCGTCGTAACGGCGGACCAGGGCCGGAGCGAGCGCGAGCAGTCCGGCGGCGGCCAGGACGGCGAGGAGCACCGAGGTCGGCACCCTCACCCCTTCCCGTAGTCATCGCGCTTTCACCCGCGCCTGGGTGAATCACACGATGGTAATTCAACCGGTCACTTGAGGTTACGGCCGAGCAACTCGGATCAGCGGGATGCGTGTACGGCTACCGGCGTGTCGCCACCGCTCAGGTGACGGGGGCCCGGAGACCACCGAGGTCAACGGGCCTCCAGCCCGTCCCGGATGCGGTGCCAGCGGTTCAGCAGCCCACCCTCGGCGGCCAGATCTTCGACCGTCAGGGCGTAGCCGACGTGGTCTCGCCAGGCTCCGTCTATGTGCAGATAGCGCCGATGCATCGCCTCTTCGCGGAAGCCGAGCTTCTCCACCACGCGGCGCGACGGCGTGTTCTCCGGCCGGATGTTCACCTCGATGCGATGCAAGCCGCCGTAGCGGAAACAGTGGTCGACGGCGAGCGCCAGCGCGGTCGGGATGACGCCCCGGCCGGCGGCGCCCTCGTCCACCCAGTAGCCGGCGTATCCGGAACAGAACGCCCGCCGGACGATGTTGCCGATCGACAACTGGCCGACCATCCGCTCTGCCCGGCCCTGGTCCAGCCAGACCGCGAACGGCATCGCCGAACCCTCGCGGGCGCTGCGCCGCATGTCCCGCAGCAACGACCGGTAGGCCAGCGGTGAATTCAGGTCGCGCCAGTCGCCGGTCAGGGTCGGCTCCCACTTGCGCAGCCAGTTCTGATTGGCGCGGCGCACCGCGCACCAGGCATCGGCGTCGCGGCGCCGATATGGTCGCAGGATGACCGGACCATCCCGGAGCACGGCCGGCCACCCCGGTCGGCTCATCGCCGGCGGTCCAGAAGCAGCACGTCGACGGTGGAGCCAGCGGTCGCGGTCATCACTTTCTCGCCCAGCACCAGCAGGCCGTTGGCCTCGGCCAGTCCGGACACCGTGTAGGGGCCGCCGTTGAGAGGGGTGACGGTGTATCCGCCGCCGCGGCGCTCGCTGACACACGCCGGCCGGAATTCCCGAAGTCCGCTCGGCGAGTAGACGGTCTCCAGCAGGTGAGCGCGGACGCTCGGCCGGAACACCGGTTCGGCGCCGGCGAGCACCTGGATCACTGGGCGCGCCAGCACCTCGAATCCAATCAGCGCGGAGCCGGTGTCGCCGGGCAGGCAGACGATCGGAACCTCGGAGCCACCGATGGTGCCGTAGCCGAGCGCGGAGCCCGGATAGACCGAGACATCGGTGAAGTTGACCGGGCCTCGGGCCAGGATCCGGCGCACGATGTCGCCCGGCCCGGAACCGGTGCCGCCGGTGGTGACGATCAGGTCGGCTCGCTGCGTCTGGTCATCCAGCAGCGCGCGCAGGCCCTCCGGGTCGTCATCGCAGATGCCGATCCGGTATCCGTGCGCGCCGGCCTCGGCGGCGGCCGCGGTCAGGGCGTGCGAGTTGACGTCCACCACCTGCCCCGGCTGGCTGGCCCGGCCGATGTCGACCAGCTCGTCGCCGGTGGCCACCACCGCTACCCGCGGGCTGGGCCGCACCATCACAGTCGACACGCCGGTGGCGGCCAGGATCGCGATGATGGCCGGGGTGATGTAGGTGCCGGCGGTGGCGATCACCTGGCCGGCCGGCACCTCATCGCCGGACCGCCGGATGCCGTAGCCCTTCTTCGGCGCCAGGAATATCTCCACCGTGGCGATGCCCTGGTCGGTATAGGTGGCCGGGATGATGATGTCGGCCATCGCCGGCAGCGCGGCACCGGCGGCGATCGCGAAGCAGGTCCCGGGCGTCAGCCGGACCGGGCGCCAGGACGCCGCGGCCAGGTCACCGAGCACGTTGAGCCGCGCCGGGCGGTTGCGGTCGCAGCCGATCAGGTCCTCGGAGCGGGCTGCGTAGCCGTCGATGCTGGCCATGTCGAAGGCCGGCAGCGGCCCGTTGGCGGTGATGTCCTCGGCGAGCGACGTTCCCGTACGCCTGCGTCAGGTCGATCTCCAAGGACGGAAGCGGGCGCAACCCGCGCAGGACGCCGGAGAGGTAGTCGGCCAGGGGCGTCAGCTCGGCGATCGGCGCGGATGGCCAGATCACCTCTCCGGCCGGGGCCGGCACCGGAATCGACGCCGGCGTTGCGGCGGTTCGTCGTGCGCTGGTCGTCATCCGCTGCCCTCCTTGACCGCCCTAATGCGGGGTGTCGCTGTCGACGAAGTCCTTGAGCCACTTGCGGAACGTCGGGCCGATCTCGGGACGGAGGCACGCGATCTGGACAACAGCCTGGAGGTAGCCGAGGGGCATGCCGGTGTCGTATCGCGTTCCCCGATACACGATCCCATGCACAGGGGTGCCTTCGGCAAGCATCAACGCCATGGCGTCGGTCAATTGAATTTCTCCGCCGGCCCCCGGCTTGATCCTGCGGATCGCGTCGAAGATGCCATTGGGCAGCACATAGCGCCCCACGACGGCGAGATTGCTCGGTGCTTCGGCCGGTTCCGGCTTCTCCACCAGACCCGTCACCCGGACGATGTCGGAATTCGCACGGTCGCGCTCCACCGAGGCGATGCCGTAGCGGTTGGTCTGATCGTCCGGCACCTCGATGAAGGCCAGCACGATGCCGCCGGTCTCGGTCTGCAGGTCCAGCATGGCGGGCAGCAGCGGATCGTCATCGTCCATGAACTCGTCGCCCAGCAACACGGCGAACGGCTCGCCGCCGACGTGCGATTCCGCGTAGGACACCGCGTGCCCCAGGCCGAGCGGCTCACCCTGGCGGCAGGTGTAGATCTCGGCCAGGTCGGTGATCCGCTTGATCTCGTCCAGCAGCTCCAGGTCGCCCTTGGCTTCCAGGCGCATCTCCAGGTCCGGCCGCCGGTCGAAGTGGTCCACCATCGAGGTCTTGCCGCGGCCGGTGACCAGCAGGACATCGTGGATGCCGGAGTGCGAGGCCTCCTCGATGATGTACTGAAGGACCGGCCGGTCCACCACCGGCAGCAACTCCTTCGGCACCGCTTTGGTGGCTGGAAGGAAGCGGGTCGCCAGGCCGGCCGCGGGAATCACCGCCTTGCTGGCTCGCGGGCCGGCGCTTGACGAGGCCGATCCGGATGACGCTGAGCCACGAGCGGCCGCGTAAGAACTCGATTCAGGGAGCGTCGTTGCCATGCCCGCAGACTATCGGCCCCGGGCCTGTCGTGGCGGCTGAGGACCGGCAGACGCACCGCCCCGCGCTCTGCGGAGGCCACGCCCGCGCCCGGGTTTGGTCCCACGCGCCTCACCAACATCAACCGGTGTCAGGACGGCTCTGGCATCGATGCCACCGTCGGTACGCACATCCGAGGCGCTCAGCGGCGCCGGAACGAGCGGGGCGGCGGGCGCGTCATCCGCCGCGGTCGGTGGCGTCGCCATCCGGAAGGTGTCCCGCCCGGCCGCCTTGGCCGCGTAGAGGGCGTCGTCGGCGGCCTCCAGCACGCGTACGCCGGAGGTGCCGTGCTGGGGATAGACGGCCACGCCGATGGAGACGGTGACCGGGATCGCGACCACGTCCGGAGCCGCGGCGGCGTGGCCGCCCGGCACTGCCACCGGCACCTCGCGGACACTGGCACCGAGCCGCTGCGCCAAGGTGATCCCACCGAGCGCGTCGGTCTCCGGGAGCAGCAGCACGAACTCCTCGCCGCCGTAGCGGAACGCAACGTCGACGCCGCGGATCTCGATGCCGATCCGGCGGGCGAACTCGACCAGGACCGCATCACCGGCGGCGTGCCCGTAGGTGTCGTTGACCTGCTTGAAGCGGTCCAAATCCATCACCAGGACCACGAGGCTGTGCCCGAACCGGGCGGCCCGGTGCACCTCGCGCCGGAGCAGCTCCTTCAGGTGACGGTAGTTATAGAGGCCGGTCAGCGGATCGGTGTGGGACAGCCGCTTGGCCTCGTCGTGCAGCCGGACGTTGTCCACCGCGACGGCGGCGTGCCCGGCGAAGGTGCGCACGGTGCTGAGGTCGGTGTCGTCGAAGTCGGCGTCGCCAAGCCGGTCGTAGAGCGCCAGGACTCCGCGTACGCCGGACGGGTCGGCCGCGGTCGGCGGCAGTCGCAGCGGCACCGCCAGGAACGTCGCGCCGGCGGGTTCGCCGGCCGCGAGCGCTGGGCCGCCGTCGCCCGCGTACGCGGTGCCGTCCTCTCCATAGGCCAGCCGGCCGCGGCGGGCCACCAACGTGGCGGCGACATCGCCGATCAGACCCGAGCCGAAGGTGACGATCAGCGGTTCGAGCAGAGCCGACGCGTACGGGTCGAAGCCGATCGAGCACTCCAGCCGGAGCCGGTCGTCGCCCGGGTCGGATAACAGGATCACGCCGCACCCGGCGCCGGTCGCAGATCGGGCCGAGGCCAGGATCACCTGCAGGATGCGGGGCAGGTCATGCGTACTGGCCAGGGTGTTGCCCAGCACGTCCAGGCTGCCGCGGAGCTGGTCCCGGCTGGCGGTCAGGGCGGTCGCGTAGGACTGCATCTCCCGGGTCATCCGGTTGAACGCCGCCCCGACCTGGCCGACCTCGTCGTCGTGCCGCACCGGAACGCGGGTGTCCAGCTCGCCGTGCGCCACCCGGCTGACCGCCTCGGTGATCTCCTGCAACGGCCGGGTCGCGGCGCGAGCGAGCGCGCAGGCGGCGCCGACGGCGGTCAGCGCGGCGAACAGCACCACCGCGGCAACGATCGCGAACAGTCCGTGCCCGGTGGACTTCGGCACCGATACCGCAAACGTCAGCGGCTGTCCATCGACCGGATCCACCCGCCGCACATATCGCCCGTCGACGCTGCCGATGTGCGTACCGCTAAGCCTGCCGACGGCCGTGACATCGCGCCGCAGGCCGGTCGCACCAGCACTGCTCACGTCCGCGCCGACGATCGTCACGGCGACGCCCGAGGCCGCGGCCAGGGACTTCACGAAGCCGGGGTCCAGGGTCCGGGCCGCGTAGACGTAGCCGACCGGCGCGCCGTCCGGGCCGTGCATCTCGACCGCCGCGGCCAGGGCGCTGTAGTCCGTGCCGGCGGCGGCCACGCCGTCAGTCGACGGCGCCGGCATGCACAGCGCCCACGGCGGCGTCGGCGGATTCACGGTCGTCGCCGGCTCGGCGCCGTTGGTCGCCTCGATGTGGATGGCGCTGGCGCGACCATCGATCACGAACGCGTCGGCGGCTTCGGGTCGGGTGCCGCCGGCCGTGGCCGCGGCGGCGGCTTCCGCCGTTGCGGTCAGCCGGTCACAGGTGGCGGTGACCGCCGCCCGGAGCGAATCGGCGGCGGTGTTCAGCGCGTCCCGCTCTCGGGAGTGGTTGACACTGGACACCGTTGCGCCGACCGCGATGCCGCCGATCAATACTGGACCGAGCAGAGCGGCAAGGAAGGCGCCGGTCAATCGCGCACGCAAGGTCACCATTTCCTCCCCAGACGCACAGACCGACACCTATTAATGCAATGCTGACATAGCGTCTAGATTTCGACCATCTCGTCCGAGCGCGTCGTGCGTCCGAATTTCCCGGCCTCCGCACCAATGGGTGACACCATGACTGGATCGACAAAGCGTGACCTGCGCATTCACCACGCGGCGGTGCGGCGTGCGTGGTCATTGGACGACCGCAAGATCCAAGATCAGGCAGTACGCACGCATCTAGCCGATGTGATCAACGAGCGACGGCCGGGCACTGTCGCGGCATACGTGCCGATGGTTGGCGAGCCCGGCGGGCCGGGTCTCGTTCCGGAATTGTCGGCCCAGGTAGACCGGCTTCTGCTGCCCGTACTCCGGGACGATTTTGATCTGGATTGGGCGGTATATGACGGCCACCTGGCTCCGGCCGACCGCGGGCTGACCGAGCCCGACGGGCCGCGACTCGGCCCGGCCGCGATCGCTCAGGCGGACCTGGTGATCACTCCGGGTCTGGCCGCGTCGCGCACCGGCACCCGGCTCGGCCGTGGCGGCGGCTCCTACGACCGCGCGCTTGCCCGGGTCGGATCCGAGGCGCTGGTGCTGATGCTGCTCTACCACGGGGAAATCGTCGACGACCTGCCCGCCGAACCGCATGATCAGCCGGTCGGCGCCGCGGTAACCCCGACCGGCCTGGTGTTGTTCCCGACCGGCGACCGGTTGTGACGTCCGCCGTCAGGAGTGGACGCGGAGCGCCGCGATGCGGCACCATTGGCACTCAGTGTGTGCGAGTGCCAATTTGGAGGCTGAACGTGCCGACCTACCAGTACGCGTGCACCGCGTGCGGCCACGAGCTCGAGGCGGTGCAGTCGTTCACCGACGACGCGTTGACCCTGTGCCCCGCGTGCGACGCCGAGGCGCTGCGCAAGCGCTACTCCGCGGTCGGCATCGTGTTCAAGGGCTCCGGCTTCTATCGCACCGATTCCCGGTCCGCAAAGTCGTCGGCCGCCTCGTCGTCGTCCAGCGGCTCGGACTCGAGTTCCTCGTCATCTTCGACGTCATCGTCCGGTTCGACGTCGTCCAGCTCGTCGTCGTCCAGCTCGTCGTCGTCCAGCTCGTCGTCGTCCGGCTCGTCGACCTCGACCGCCAAGCCGGCCGCCGCCACGCCGGCCGCTTGACGATCATCGCCTGAAGCTGCGTCGACCACTCGGTCGGCGCGGCTTTCGCATTCTCACGGCTTTCGCATTCTCGCGGCCGCCGTGCGCCCACGCGGCCGCGCCGCGCGCACCTCGGGGCCCTCTCCGTGAATCTTGAACCGTTGTCGCTCTATTTCAGCGATAACAGTTCAAGATCCATGAGGGATCGATCCGGAGGTCGGTCGGACGGCGTGATGGTCAGAAAATGACCCGGCCGCACAGGATGATCAACACCAGCAGGCCGACCGCGCCGGCGATCATGCCGACGCCGTACGTCGTGACGAGCGCGCGCCGCTCAGTGCCCTCGATCATCGACGGGTCCTGGGGCGGCAGCTGCCGGGGTGCCGGAATGGTGACCATGGTGGGCGGCCGCCAATTCGCCGGCGCCGGAACAGTTGGCGGCGGTCCACTGTAGATCCGCGGTGGAACCTCGGCGGCACGTCCGGCCGGTGGCTCGAGACCGGGCTTCGGCCGGCGCCACTGCTCGTTGGAACCCTCGGTATACGGCCCCGGGAACTGCGTCACGCGACCGACGCTACCCTGCCGGAGCCGTCGTGCACCCGAACTCGGTCAGTCCCAATGCGGGGGCCGCTCGGCCAGCAGCCGCTCGACATTGCTGTCCTCGCGCGATCGCTCGCCCCAGCCTCGATCGGTGTCGTCGCGGGTCTGGTCCGGCAGGATCGGGCCGTCATCACTGAGGTCGACTTCGCGGTCGTCGTTGCGGGGTGGTTCGCTCGTCACCAATCAAGTTTAGGCCCTGCCCAGAGCTGCGATCAGCGGCCGGCTCGGCCGCGCGCAAGCTCGTCACGGATCTCGGTGAGCAGCTTGACCTCGTCGGTCATCTCCTCCGGCTTCGGCTCGATGCCGCGCGCCCGGCGGCGCTCGATCTTGAACATGAATCGAACTGTAATCCCGAAATCGGGCGAAAGGCCCCTAAACCCTAGAATCCGGACCAGACGATGTGTGCACCGGTGTCACCGGTACGGAAGACGTAGTAGCCGACGATCGTGCCGAGCACGATCGTGACCACGGTGCCCACCAGCCACACCGGGTCGCTGAACCGGGCGCCGCGGCGCACAAAGCGGTCGTAGTAGAGCATCGCCAGCGCGACCACCGCGAGCGCCACGGTCCACCACAGAGTCTTGGTGCCGTAGGACTGATGCTGAGCGATCTTGACGAGGTTCTGCGGCGACGTGAGTTTCCGGTCGATCAGACGCTGTTTGAAATTCAGGCCGGAGATCCGGGCGAACCACGCCGCGATCGGGGCGGCCACGGCGAGCAGAGCGAGCGCCCAGTCGAGCCGATTGCGGGCTGCCGGCCAGAGTGCGTAGACGACGGCGACGCCGATCAACAACGGAACCAGGACCACCGCGAAATGAATCAGCAGGGGGTGCGCCGGGATGCCGAGAATCGTGGTGAACACGCCGCAACCTCCGAGTTATGGATCTCCGCCACGCGGCGCCAGCCTATACCTGATCATCACGCCGATACCGATGTGCGGGTTCAATGTGCTGTGTCATCTTTGATGGCATGGACTCTCGCGCGCGCAGCGGTGGCGGCGCTATCCGGCGCGCCCCAGTCGATTCCGACCTCGGGCTGTTCGGGCCGGATTCGGTGAGCTGGCGAGTGCACGGCGAGCCGATCCTCGCGCTGGCCGGCCTGCGAGCGTTATACCTGCAGGCGCTGCATCCTCTCGCGATCGCCGGCGTGGCGCAGAACTCGAACTACCGGGACGATCCGTTCGGTCGGCTGGAGCGCACCGGGATCTACGTCGCCACCGTCGTCTTCGGGACCACCGAGCAAGCGGAAGATGCCGGGCGCCGGCTTCGCCGGTTGCACGCGAAGCTGCGGGCCACCGATCCGCGTACCGGCACGGAATTCCGGATCGACGATCCGGATCTGCTTCGCTGGGTGCATGTGACCGAGGTGGAGTCGTTCGTGACCACGGCGCGCCGGGCCGGGCTGGAGCTGTCCGCCGCGGAGGTCGACCGCTACTACGACGAGCAGCGCCGGGCGGCCGGGCTGGTCGGCCTCGATCCGGAGACGGTGCCCGGCTCGGCTGCCGCGGTCGCCGACTATTACCGGTCGGTGCAGTCTGACCTCGCCCTGACGGCGGATTCGGTGCGGGCCGCACGGTTCCTCAGCGCACCGCCGCTGCCCTTTGGTTTGGGAATCACGCCGGTCCGGCTGGCGTGGTTCGGCGTCGCCGCGATAGCGGTCGGTCTGCTGCCGCGCTGGGCCCGCCGGATCTATGGACTGCCCGGCGTGCCGACCACGGATCCGGTCGCGTCACTTTCGGCGCGAGCATTGCGACTCTCCCTGCGAGCGCTTCCGGAGCGGGTCCTTCGTGGACCGATCTACAACGCTGCGATGGAACGAGCGGCAACGTCGCTGCCCGCCTAGGGCGAATCCTCCGAGACATGGGTGTCGATGCCAGTCCAGCTCTCCTTGACCGGAGCGGTCTGGCCGCCCGGGCAGACCCTGCGGAAGTCGCAGTAGGAGCAGAGGGTGCCGGGCGCGGTCGGGAACGCTTCGTCGGGATCGGTGCCGGAGCGCAGCGCGGCCTCGGCCCGCTGGATGTCTCGCGCGGTCGCCTCGGCCCGGGACACTGCTCGCTCCAGCGACGCATCGGTGTGCTCGTGTGCGGCCACCGCGCCGGTCGGCAGGTGATGCAGCTCCACCCGGTGGCATGGGCGGCGGAACACCCGAGCTGCCGCGTACGCATAAAGGGCCAGCGCACTGGATCCGCGCGCATCGTCGGGTGTCAGCGCGGACCGGCCGGTCTTGTAGTCGACGATGACCAGCTCGGCGCCCCGGCGATCGATCCGGTCGACCCGGCCGGACAGCGCCAGTGTGGCCGTCTTGGCCGCGACGACGCGCTCCACGCCGACCGGCTCGACCAGCGGATCCTGCGAAGCGACGTAGGTGTCGAGCCAGGCCAGCGCGGTGCGGAAGGCGGCCCGCTCCTGCTCGCCGTCGCGATATCCCTCGCTGACCCAGGTGGCCTTGAGCAATGTCGCCAGTGCCTCCGGACGGCGCTTGGCCGGCGGCAGCCCGTGCCAGTTACGGAGAGCGGTATGGACGCTGGCGCCGAGCGAGTTGAACGCCCACGGCGGACCCTTGGGTGGCGGCGGACGATCGATGTAGGTGAAGCGGTAGCGCCGCGGGCAATCGTCGAACGACGCGAGCTTGCTCGGCGTGCAGGCGAACAGCCGCTCCGGCATCCCCTCGAAACCGAGCTGCTCGAACTCGGCGGCGCCCTGCTCCGGAACCGCTCGAGCAGTCGAGCCGCCCGGGCCGGCCGGCCGGGAATCCCACGTCGTCACGTAGCTGATCCTGCCACCGTGGTGTGACAATCGCGCGGCGGGCATCATGAGCCGGCTCCGCGGCCGGGACGGCAGCCGGACCGCGATCATGGGGATCGGCCTCGCCGAGCCGCCGCGTGCTAGTGCGGCGAGTGCAGATAGCGAGTGACGAAAGCGCCGGCCGAATCGGCGATCAGCTGCACCGCGATCGCCGCCAGCAGTAGGCCGGCGATTCGGGTCAGCACCTCAATGCCACCCGGCCGGAGCACCCGGACGATGATCCCGCTGAATCGCAGCACGAGCCAGACCGCGATCATGACCAGGACGATCGCGACCGAGATGGCGAAGTAGTCGGACCAGCCGTCGGCCCGGCGCACGAACAGCATGGTGGCCACGATCGCACCCGGGCCGGCCAGCAGCGGCGTGCCGAGCGGCACCAGCGCGATGTTGGAGGTGGCCTGGTTGTCCGGGTTATCGGTCTTGCCGGTCAGCAGCTCCAGGGCCACCAGGATCAGCAGAAGACCGCCGGCGCCCTGCAGCGCCGGCAGATCGATGCCGAGGTAGTCCAGGATGCGCTGGCCGGCCACGGCGAAGACGACGATGACGCCGAGCGCCAGTGCCACCGCTTGCCAGGCGGCTTTGTTGCGGTCCCGGGCCGGCAGCGGTCCGGTCAGGGCGACAAAGATCGGCACCATGCCCGGTGGGTCGGTGATGACCAGCAGGGTGACGAAGACTTCGCCAAAAAGATTCAGATTCACGCGGCCCCTCTTAGCGAGTCGGCCCTATTGGCGGACGCCTCTTCGCACATCGAAACACAATCGTTTCCTATCAGGCGCAACCTTTCACCGTTCCAGCGGCGTCTCTAGGGCATGACAGTTTCACTCGCGCACCTGCACCTTGGCAGGCCCGCGCCTCGGCAGCGGGTCCTGCTGCCACTGACACCGCTGGACGCGCTGCTCACGCGCGACTCAGCAGGCGCACCCGGCGCGGCAGCGGAGGGCCGCTCCGACCGCGTCTCGGCCCTTCGACGGCTCAGCATCAGCGTGGTCGGCATGGCCACGATGGTGGTCGCCGTCGCCATCGGTCTCACTCTCGCGATCCAGGAGCTGGTGAACGTCTTCATGGCGTACTAGTCCCGGAGCACACGCCAACGGCCGGTCGCCCACAGGCGGCCGGCCGTTCGCGTACCAAAAGATCGATCTCGATCTAAGATCAGCCACTGATTCGTGCCCGGATCCGTCGCTCCTGGCAAGGCGCCGGAAGTCGCCGTGTGCGAAGGCAATCAAGACTTTCGGCAACGCCGCCAGCGGAAGCGGGGGCGATTCCAAATCACGAATCATCCATGGATTGGGTCAATTTGGCTTCCACGGCCTCCGGCTCGTACATCTCTTCGACGATGCGCAGGTAGAGCTCGTTCGGGTTGGGCAGGTGCTTGACCTCGCGCAACGCCTGGTCCTGGCCGGCCGACTCGACCACGAAGTTGCCGTAGTTGAACAGCCGGCCCCACGGTGTCTGCTCGTATTTCATGTCGGTCACGCGCAGCAGCGGCATCATGCCCACGGTGCGGCTGAACATGCCGCTGATCGACATGATCCGTTTGTTGGTCAGCACGAACCGATCGAAATACCAATCCGCGATCCGGAAGGCGATGACAATCATCAGGAGCGCCCAGATGATCAGCACCATGGCGGCCGCCGTGCCGTCATCGTGCTTGGTCAGCCAGCCCCAGAGCCAGCCGAACGCGAACGTGCCGACGGCGCCGATCGCGAACCGGTCGGCCAGGTAGGTCCAGTGCTTGCGCCATTCGCCGCGAAACTTCTCGGTCGGGAAGAGGTAGCGCGCCACGTAGGCGCTGGGCTTCTCCTCGAGCGGCTGCATCCGCCGCGGCCCCAGAGTCTCACCGGCCTGGTTGAGGTTGGCCATCTCCTCATCGTCGATGAGGTAGTCGCCAAGGTCTTCGGTCGGCGTGTCGTCGCCCGAGTCGCCGACGTCCATGTAATCCATGTCGTCGTCGAACTCGTCATCTGGCGAGTCGGACTCACGGGGGGCCATAGTCCGTTGACCCTTCCTGACGTCTTCCGCTGACGGCCCGGGCGGTTGACTCTCACGCGGAGCGCGGGTGCCTCACCTACCGGGCGGATGGCCTCGGCAAATCGAAATATTGCCAGGCTGACTATTGGCGCTTAAGCGACGAGGCTGGAGAAGAAGTCACCAAATCCCTGTGCGATGTCAACGATCCCGCCAAAAAGCGAGTGCGCGACTTGGGCCGCGTTCTCCGGCCGGTAGGCCACAAAGAAGATGAGAAACGCGACGAGGCTCCACGTGAGGACCTTCTTGAGCATCTCGGCCCATCCCCCTCCGCTGCGCCAGGCTCGTCTAGTAGGCGCTTTCGAGCACAACCACCGTGGGCGGAATGCTTCCGCGGTGTGGTCAGAGTATCAGTTGCACGTCATGTGGAGAATCTTGACGCGACATCTTCACGGTGGGAAGTTCCCCTTTCTCCCCGGTCCGTGAAGGTACGGCGAGGGTGCACCATACACGAGTTCTGACGGGAGCCATTGCGTTAAGTCGTGCAACACGATCTCGTCGCTGAATACGTAACCAGCGTCCGCCGGCCAGGCGACCGCGTATAGCCAGATCCCGCGAGCTTCACCCACGTAGGCGACGCGATCGTCCGGGGTCGCGAGGGACCACATGGGCGTGTCCCGACCACTCACCCGTATGCGTGCATGAGCCGCGGTACTGACCACATCGGGCACTCCTACCCCTGGGTCGGCTCCGACCAGCCCGGCGAAGCGGTTGCCCAGGCCCACGCCGGGTTCTTCGGCGATCAGCAGGATGTCGGCCGGCCCGTCGTGCAACGGCGCCGGCCCCGCGCAGGCGACCGCCGTGGCGCGGGTTCCGCTCCGATCGTCGCCGGCCCAGGCCATGCCGGTGACCAGCCATCCCGGTGGCAGCGGCCACGGACACCACAGGGGTACGGCGGAGCCGACGTGCTCGGAAACGGTGAGTGCGACCTCGTGGTCAGTGTGCTCCGGCACGTGCAGCGGCAGCACCGGACCGCAGGCCGGGCACCGCCACTCCGATGCCACCAGCCCGGGCGGGCGTACTGGACCTCCGCACCGCGTGCAACTGACTATCGGGCTCACGGTGGATCGCCGGCCCCGTGCGAGTCGATGACGTACGAGCGGATCCACGCATGCATGGCGATGCCGCTGGCCACGCCGGCGTTGATGGAGCGCGTCGAGCCGAACTGAGCGATCGAGTAGATCCGGTCGCACGAGGCCAGAGCGGCGTCGGAGAGCCCGGGACCCTCCTGGCCGAAGAGCATCATGCAGTGCCGGGGCAGCGGGGTCGTCTCCAGCGGCACCGCGTCCGGGACGTTGTCCAGGCCGACAATGACCAGGCCCGCATCGCGCGCCCAGGAGACCAGTTCGGCGACTTCGGCATGATGCCGGACGTGCTGGTAGCGATCGGTCACCATGGCGCCGCGGCGATTCCACCGGCGGCGGCCGACAATATGCACTTCGCGTGCCAGAAACGCATTCGCGTTGCGAACTACGGTGCCGATATTGAAGTCGTGCTGCCAGTTTTCAATCGCTACGTGAAAATCGTGCCGACGCTTATCCAAATCGGCCACTATCGCTTCTCGCGACCAGTAGCGGTATCGGTCGACCACATTGCGCCGATCGCCGTCGGCGAGCAGTTGCGCGTCGTAGTGCGGATCGGTGGGCAGCGGCAGCTCCGGCCACGGGCCGACGCCGACCGGGATCAACGGCTCGTCATCCGGAGCCGGATCCGCGTAGGCGGCAACGGAGGGCTCCGGTCGCATCGTGGCGTCGGCCACCGCTTCAGGCGAAGGCACGGGACAGATCGTCGAGGAATTGCGCTTCGGCCATGCTGACCTGGCTGGCGCCGATGCCCATTAGGCCGCCGGAGGTGGCGGCGCCGCAGACCCGTTCCGCGATCGACTGCAGCCACGCCTGGTAGTCCAGCCGGTCGCGGTCGGTGCCGCGGTCTGCCAACAGGCCGGCCGCTCGATGGCAGGACATCAACACCGCGGCCAGCCCGGCGGCCCGGTCGGCGAACTCCTCGGCAGCGGGTTGGGCGTCATCGTTTTCGGCGTAGATCGTCGCGACCACTTCCCGCACCATCTGGTTGGCCGAGGCACGTCCGGCCGCGATCGCATCCAGACCGGCCAGGCCCTCGGCCACGGTCCGCCGAGCGCCATCGGCCTCCGCCGAGGTCGCCGCGATCACCACCTGTCCAGGGAGCCGGACCAGCAGCTCCCACTCTTCCGGGCTGAATGGGGCGAAGCCTCGGGCGGGACCGCTCGATGGTCGGCCCCGTGCGGGTTGGCTCGGCATGGCAGACCTCCGGAAATCAGCATATGCCCGGCGGCGGCACAACCGGGGCGGGTGCCGCCAGGTCGGATCGGAGCGGTATTGATCTAGTGGACCGCGGTCCGGCGACCGGGCCGGCGGGGCTACCGCGAGGCCGGTTCCGGGAAGCTCGGCAGGTCCGGTCCGGCGAATTCCTGCTTGGGCACCATCACTCGGCGCCGGAACACGCAGACCAGCGTGCCGTCCTGCTTGTAACCCTTCGTCTCCACGGTGACCACGCCGCGGTCCGGCTTCGACGACGACTCCTTCTTGTCCAGCACCGTGGTCTCGCCGTAGATGGTGTCGCCGTGGAAGGTCGGAGCGACGTGCCGCAGCGATTCCACTTCGAGATTGGCGATCGCCTTGCCGCTCACGTCGGCGACCGACATGCCAAGCAGCAGCGAATAGATGAGATTTCCGACCACCACGTTGCGGCCGAAGTCGGTCGCGGTCTCGGCGTAGTGGGCGTCGAGATGCAGCGGATGGTGATTCATCGTGATGAGGCAGAACAGATGATCGTCGCTCTCCGTCACGGTCTTGCCCGGCCAGTGCCGGTACACCGCGCCGATTTCGAACTCTTCGTAGTAACGCCCGAACTGCATCGGTCTGGCCTTCCGAAACCTGCGGGCAACTGCCCGGTCAATCGATGAGACAACCCGGAAAACACAAAACGGGTACGGCCAATGAGCCGTACCCGAGACGCAATGAACGGCGGGGCCCTCCCCGGCTCCCGCCGTCCACGCTCTGTTAACAGCCATTGTGAGCAACTCACGATAGGTAAGATAGTGACGGTCATCACAGTTACCCAATCGTGAACATATATGCCTCTGCGTGTTCGCGAGATCCACGTTATGTAATTGGCGCATGTGACACACGGGTTTCGTGTGACAACTCATGCGATGTGACGGGGCACCGCTTGGCTGGGCACCTCTTGGCCTGGCACCGCTTGGCTGGGCACCGCGCAAGCGGGCGTTCCGCCCGGCAGGCGATACCGGTTCCGCGCGATCCATCGGTAGACCGGTCCGGCCAGCCACAGCACCCCGGGCAGCGACAGGATCCGCCCGACCAGGGGCCACGCACCGCCGGCCGACCGAAGCAGAGCCGCGATCGCTCTCGGGCCGCTGGTGACGGTGCCGTCCGCGGCGACCCATTGCACGGCCTCCAGGGCCTGCTCCCGGGTCAGACCGAGTGCACCCAGGTCCAGGTTCTGCCACGGCATCCAGCGCGCCGGCGTGGTCAGCATCCGCTGCCCCAGCCGTACGCTCGCCGAGCAGAACGCGCAGTCCCCGTCGTACACCAAGATCGGATCCCGGTTCACGCCCTTAGTCTGCGCTCGCCGGGCGGGCCCGGATAGGCTCCGGAGCGGTGAGAATGTCACATCCCGGCGGAGCCTGCGGTTTGCCCACGCCACCGACGGGAACGTAGTCACTGTGGCGGATGCCACCCGCGCATCAGCGCGCGGAATGTCCGAGCGCCCTGCGTCGTTGGGGCGGGTGTTGGAAGACAACGCCAGACGCACGAACCGGAGATGCAATGGCTACTCAAGCTCTTACTGCCGCCAACTTCGAAGAGACCGCGAAGGACGGCATTGTTCTGGTTGACTTCTGGGCCGATTGGTGTGGCCCGTGTAAGCGGTTCGCTCCGATTTTCGAGTCGACCTCCGAGAAGCACCCGGACATCGTGTTCGGCAAGGTGGACACCGAGGCGGAGCAGGCTCTGGCGGCCCAGTTCGAAGTCCGATCGATCCCGACGATCATGGCCATCCGCGATGGCGTCATCGTCTTCGCGCAGCCGGGTCTCCTTCCGGAGAGCTCGCTGGAGTCGCTGATCGAGCAGGTCCGTGCCCTTGACATGGACGAAGTCAAGCAGGCCGCGCACGCGGCTCACGAGCACTGACGCAGCCGGCCACACCGGCCATGCCATCCCAATGGCGCCCCGTCGCGAATCCGCGATGCGCGGCGCCATTGGCGTCTTCAGCAACCAGCCGGACCATCGCCGCCGCTGCGGCCGACGCCAACTCCACCGCTCCGGTCGGCGCCGTCTCCACGGCTGCGATGTGTGCCGTCTCCGACGTAAGGTCGTGCACGTGAGAACCGCCGCCGAGATCCTCGCATCGTCCGACACCATCGCCGTCGTGGGCGCGTCCCGCCACGAGTACAAGGTCGCCCACACCGTGCCACGGCAGATCATGCGGCACGGCTGGCACGTGGTCCCGGTCAACCCGTCTATCGACGAGCTCTGGGGCCAGCATGTCTACGGCTCGCTGGACGAGATCGCGTTCGGGATCGACGTGGTCAACGTGTTCCGGCCGGCCGAGTTCACTCCGGACATCGCCCGCCAGGCGGTCGCCATCGGCGCCAAGGCGCTGTGGCTGCAGCAGGACATCATCTCCTCGGAGGCCCGGGAGATCGCCATCGCCGGCGGGCTGGACTACGTCGAGAACGAGTGCATCGCCGTGGTGCGCGCCGTTCACCAGCTGTCCAAGCTCTAAGGCTCAGCGGTCGAGCTTGTACTCCTTGAGCAGACCCCGCGAGATGATCGTCTTCTGGATCTCCGAGGTGCCCTCGCCGATCAGCAGGAACGGCGCCTCCCGCATCAGGCGCTCGATCTCGTACTCCTTGGAGTAGCCGTAGCCGCCGTGAATGCGGAACGACTCCTGCACCACCTCGGCGCAATACTCCGACGCCAGCAGCTTCGCCATGCCGGCCTCGACGTCATTGCGCTGGCCGGCGTCCTTGAGTCGGGCGGCGTTGACCATCAGAGCGTGTGCCGCCTCGATCTTCGTACCCATTTCGGCCAGCTTGAAGGCGATCGCCTGGTGCTGGTGCAGCGGCTTGCCGAAGGTGTGGCGCTGCTGCGCGTAGGCGACCGCGAGCTCGAACGCCCGCAGTGAGATGCCGCAGGCCCGGGCGGCGACGTTGACGCGCCCCACCTCGATGCCGTCCATCATCTGGTAGAAGCCGCGTCCGACCTGGTCCGCGCCGCCCAGCACCGAGGCCGCCGGCACGCGGTGGCCGTCGAGCACCATCTCGGTGGTCTCGACGCCCTTGTAGCCCATCTTCTCGATCTTGCCGGGAATGGTCAGCCCCGGTGCGGTCTCGCCGAAGCCCGGCTCCTTCTCCAACAGGAACGTCGTCATATTGCCGTAGACCGAGTCGGCACCGGTGTCGGTCTTCACCAACGTTGCCACGACCGACGAATAGCCACCGTTGGTCAGCCACATCTTCTGGCCGTTGACCACATAGGAGTCGCCGTCCAGGACCGCCCTGGTGCGGATCGCGGACACGTCCGAACCGGTCCCCGGCTCGGACATCGAAAACGCTCCACGCACCTCGCCGGTGGCCATCCGGGGCAGGAACTTCGCCTTCTGCTCCGGCGATCCGTGCTGAGAAATCAGGTACGCCACGATGAAGTGCGTGTTGACGATGCCCGAGATGGACATCCAGCCCCGGGACAGCTGCTCCACCACCAGCGCATAAGTGAGCAGCGACTCGCCGAGGCCGCCGTGCTCCTCGTCGATGGTGAGGCCGAACAGGCCCATCTCGCGCATCCCGGAAACAATGTCGCTCGGGTATTCGTCGGCATGCTCAAGATGCTGCGCGTGCGGGATGATCTCCTTGTCCACAAACTCGCGGACCGTCTCCAGGATCGCCGTCTGCACGTCGCTGAGGCCAGGGGTCTGGGCAAGGCGGGCCATGGCATGCACCTCTCCGGGTTAATTACCGGTCAGTATCGCTGCTGGTCCAGCCTGATGACAGCGGACGGGCTGTGAAAACGTTCATAGAAACCGCTACCCTGCCGCCCATGACCTTCCCGCAGTCCGACCCGACCGGGCCGTGGCCGGAGCAGCCGGCTTCGCCTGCGTACGGTGCCGGCTACCCCGCGAGGCCCACCCCGCCGGTGCCGCCGACCGTGCCGATGCAGCCCGCCGGGGTACCCGGTGCCTACCCGCCGCCTCAGGGCGGATACCCGCAGCCGGGCCAGCCGATGGCACCTCAGGGCGGATACCCGCAGCCGGGCATCCCGATGCAGCCGAATCCGTACGGTTACTACAACCCGGCAGCGCAGACCAACACCATGGCGATCCTGTCGCTGGTCTTCGCCTTCGTCTTCGCCCCGCTTGGTATCGCGTTCGGGCACATCGCCCGCAAGCAGATCCGGGCGCGCGGCGAGGGCGGCTCCGGCCTGGCCACCGCCGGCCTGATCATGAGCTACATCTTCACGGCGATCGGCGTGCTCTACTGCGTGGGCGTGGTCGCCTTCGTGGCATTGAGCACCAACAACACCTGATCCGCGGGCAGCCATTCCCGCGCGGGGACGATTTTGCACGCCATGACGTGCACGATCGTCCCCGAACCCGGGGCCGCCAGCGGACCTCGAGGCGAGTCCAATTTGGACCGCATCCGGGTCCGCTGGCAAGGCGCACCCCGGCGACGTGTGCGGGGTTTGCACTCGAGCCGGGGGGCAACGCCGCCAGCGGAACTGGAGGCGATTGCAATTTGGGACCGCATCCGGGTCCGCTGGCAAGGCGCACCCCGGCGACGTGTGCGGGGTTTGCACTCGAGCCGGGGGGCAACGCCGCCAGCGGAACTGGAGGCGATTGCAATTTGGGACCGCATCCGGGTCCGCTGGCAAGGCGCACCCCGGCGACGTGTGCGGGGTTTGCACTCGAGCCGGGGGGCAACGCCGCCAGCGGACCTGGAGGCGATTCCAAATTACTTGTATTGGGCTTGGCGGACGGAATTCCCGCCGTCGACCACCAGCATCTGACCGGTGATGTAGGACGCGCCCGGCGAGCACAGGAACACCACGGCCGCGGCCACTTCGTCGGGCAGGCCCGGACGGCCGATCGGCGTCCCGAGGCCCTGCTGCAACTCCACCAGCGTGGATGCGGCGGTGTGGATGATGCCGGGCGCCACGGCGTTGACGGTGATGCCGTCGCCGACGAGTTCCATCGCCAGGGCGCGGGTCAGGCCAACGACACCGGCCTTCGCCGCGGCGTAGGCCGCCTCGGTCGGCAGCGCGTTGACCGGACCCGCAGTAGCGGCGAGATTGACCACCCGGCCCCAGCCGCGCTCCGCCATCCCCGGCACGAACACGCGGCTGACCAGGAACGCCGTGGTGAGGTTGCGATCGATCTCGGTGCGCCACTCGTCCATCGTCAGGTCCGCCACCGGCCGGGTCACCTCGGGCGACGCCTTGCTGGCCAGCCCGGCATTGTTGACCACGATGTCCGGCGGCCCGATCTGCTCGGCCAGCGCATCGGCGAGCGCGCCCACCTCTTCTTCCAGCGTCAGGTCGGCAACGAAGCCGGTCACGCCGAGCTCGCCGGCGCGCTCGTGGATCCGCCGCGTGGTGGACACGATCGCCACGTCAGCGCCGAGAGCGGCCAGGCGCCGGGCGGTGGCATAGCCGATGCCGTTGGGGCTGCCGGCTCCGGTCACCAACGCCACCTTGCCGGTCAGGCGCTCGGTCGCCGGGTCGAAGGCGGACTCACCGCGGGGCGCCGGCGCCGGATCCAATGAGTCGAGCATGACGGCTTGGGTAGCGTTGACTGGCTCCATAACGCCGATCCTGCCGTCTCGGCGCAAGCCGGGCAATGTGAACCACGGAGGCGGGTGCTATCCGTCCTGGACCCGTAACCTTCTCGACCGGAGGCGCTCGCAGACCACCGGTCGGGCGCCGAGTCGCGCTGCTCGACGGGTACGGCGCCCGCACGTTACCCTGAGCGCCCTTTGAGACGTCTGGATTGGCACATCATGACCACCCCTGACCAGCCCACCCCGCCGATCTACGTCGATCCGGTCACCGGCGCGCCCCTTCAGGTGGATCCGATCACCGGCCAGCTGACCTACGGGCCGGTGCCGGACGGGACGACGGTGGCGGTTCCGGCGCCGACCACGCCACTGCCACCGACACTGCCGCTGCCGGCCGGCGGGCTGCCGACAGCGTTCCCGACGTCGGCGCAGCAGGGCAACATCCAACCGCCCGCGACCGCGCCGGCTCCGCAGCCGGGCTATCCGGGGTACCCCTACCCGCCCTATTACGTGAACCAGGGTGGCTACACCTATCCGATCGGCGGAGCGGTGCCCGTAGGCCGCAATGGTCTGGCCTTGGCATCGATGATCGTTTCGCTGTGCGGGATCTGTGTCGGCGGCTTGATCGCGGGCCTGGTCGGGGCGATTCTGGGACATGTCGCCAGGCGGCAGATCCGGCAGTCCGGCCAGGATGGTGCCGGCATGGCCCTGACTGGCATCATCGTCGGATGGGCCCTGGTGGCGATCTACGGAGGCCTGATCGCATTCGCCATCAGTTCCAGCGCGTGGTCCAACTAGCCGAAACGGACAGCCCTCAATGAACCCGACCGAGCCGGCCAACCCGAACGAGGGTCA
Source organism: uncultured Actinomycetota bacterium (assembly GCA_963836775.1). Taxonomy (GTDB): domain Bacteria; phylum Actinomycetota; class Actinomycetes; order Mycobacteriales; family Micromonosporaceae; genus DASQPR01. The sequence continues at coordinate 1,264,275 of CAWIKR010000002.1, forward strand.
GCCGACCTACGTCGACCCGATCACCGGGTCGCCCCTCTATATCGATCCCACCACCGGCCAGCTGTCCTACGGGCCGGCTCCGAGCACGGCCACGACGCCGGCTGCGCCGGCACCCTTCACCGCGGCACCGTCGACGACTCCGCCGGTCGCGGCCCAAGGCACGCCGCCAGCCGACCCGTACGCGGCGGCGGCCTCGAACCCGTACCAGACACCGGCGAACCCGTACGCGGCCACACCGGCCGGCTACCCCGGCTACAGCTACCCTGCCGCCACCCCGGGTTACAGCTACCCGCTCAGCACATACGGCTACGGCACCCCGCAGCGCAAGACCAACGGCCTGGCGATCGGTTCCCTGGTGACCGGCATCGCCGCACTTCCGTTCGTGTTCTGCTACGGCGTCGGCGGCATCATCATCGGCGCCGTTGGTGCGATCCTCGGACACGTGGCGCGGCGGCAGATCCGGGACCGCGCCGAGGAAGGCAACGGCATGGCGCTGACCGGAATCATTTGCGGGTGGATCGCGGTCGCTCTCGGCATCGCGGTGCTGATCGGCTTCGTCTGGCTAATCGGGCATGCCGACGAGTTCGATCCCGGCTCTCCGGATCCGTTCAACACCTGATCGCGCGACGACGCGTCGCTCAACGAAACCGCCCCCGGACCAAGATCCTGGGGCGGTTTCGCAGTTTGCTGCTATTCCGGCGGCGTGAACGCCGTGGTCCGGGCCATCCCGGCGGCCCGGCCCTTGGCCGAGATCACCAGCGCCATCTTGCGCGACGCCTCATCGATCATCTCGTCGCCGAGCATCACCGCACCGACGGCGCCGCCAGCCTCAGACGTCGCGTAATCGTAGGCGTCCAGGATCAACTCGGCGTGGTCGTAGTCGGCCTGAGCCGGCGCGTAGACGGCGTTGGCCGCGTCGATCTGCCCGGGGTGCAGCACCCATTTCCCGTCGAATCCGAGCGCCGCCGAGCGCTTGGCCACCTCGGTGAATGCATCTACATCCCGGATCTGCAGGAACGGGCCGTCGATCGCCTGCAGGTCGTGCATCCGCGCGGCCATCAGGATCCGCATCAGGATGTAGTGGTAGGGGTCGCCCGGCCCGTAATCCGGGATCAGCGCGCCGACCACCAGCGACTTCATGTTGATCGAGGCCATGAAGTCGGCCGGTCCGAAGATGATCGTCTCGACCCGGGGCGACGCCGCCGCGATCGCGTCCACGTTGACCAGGCCACGGGCATTCTCGATCTGGGCCTCGATGCCGATCTTGCCGACCGGAAGGCCGATTGCCTTCTCGATCTGGGTCAGCGTCAGATCCAGCCACTGCACGTGCGCGGCGTCCTGCACCTTGGGCAGCATGATGGCGTCCAGATTGGCGCCGGCACCCTCGACGAGCTCAACCACATCGGCGTAGGTCCACTGCGTCGTCAGGTCGTTGACCCGGACCACGCGGATCTTGCCGCCCCAGTCGCCGTCGTTCAGCGCCGCCACGATGTTCTTCCGCGCGGACGGCTTGGCCAGCGGTGCAACCGCGTCCTCAAGGTCGAGGAACACCTGGTCGGCGGGCAGACCCTGAGCCTTGTCCAGCATCTTCGTGCTGGATCCCGGGACCGCGAGATTGGAGCGGCGGGGACGTCCGGCGGCACCCATCGTCGGGACCTCCTGCGGGTCGCTCGCGAATGGTTACTCGCGAGTTGGCTTCTGATGCGGTGAGGGTAACCTCGCGGCGTGTCTGACGAGAACGTATCTGTGAACGATTTCACCGACCGCGTCGTGGTGGTCACCGGGGCCAGCACCGGCATCGGTTTGGCGGCCGCGACCGCGTTCGCACGCGGCCACGCACGGGTCGCCCTGGTGGCGCGCGATTCGGCACGCCTGGAGCAAGCCCTGTCCGCGGTACGCGAGTCCGCGGCTGCCGGCGCCGACGCGGTGACCGCGTTTCCGGCCGACTTCACCCGCTTCGACGATGTCCGGTCGCTCGCGGTCGCGCTCGGTCGCGCGTACCCCCGAATCGATGTGCTCGCCAACAACGCAGGTGGCGCCTATGCGAAGCGGGCGACCACGGCCGACGGCCTGGAACAGACCATCCAGATCAACCACCTCTCGCCGTTTCTGCTGACCAACCTGTTGCGCGATCGGCTCGACGGCGCCCGCATCATCAACACCGCGTCCACCGCGCACCGGATGGGCCGCCTCGATCCGGCGAACCTGAGCTCTGACGGCCGCGCCTACAGCCGGTTCCCGGTCTACGGCGCGAGCAAGCTGGCCAACATCGTGTTCGCCGCCGAGCTGGCACGGCGCTGGCCGGAGGTGTTCGCCTATTCGTTCCACCCGGGCGTGGTGCGCAGCCGGTTCGGCAACGACGGCGCGCTGATCAGCACCTTTTACAAATACTGGCCGTTCATCCGGAGTCCCGAGACCGGAGCCGACACGATGCTCTGGCTGGCCTCGCAACCGACCGCCGATCTGGTCAACGGTGGCTACTACGCGGACCGCCGGCTGACTCGGCCGATCGCGAGCGCGACCGACGCCGAACTGGGGACGGCGCTCTGGGACGAGTCAGCGAAGATCGTCGGCCTCTAGGTGGTTCGGGCCGTGCCCTAGGGCTCCTCGGCGACCGGCAACGCCATCACCTGGCGGCTGCCGAGGAGCACCGTGACCACGCCACTGACCAGCAGCAGGAGTCCCGGGATGGAGCTGGCGTCGGGCGTCTGACCGAGCCACACCCAGGCCAGCACCCCGGCACCCGGAATCTCCAGCAGGATCAGCACCGCGACGGTGGTCGCCGAGACGTGTTCCAGGGCGTAGTTGAACATCGAGTGCCCGAGCAGTTGCGCGCCGATCACCAGACCTGCGATCGCCGCCCAGGTGCTGGCGTCAAACCCGCCGAGCTGCACCCGGCCGATCAGGCACACCGCGAGCAGCAGCACCGCGCACACGCTGTAACAGATGGTGGTGTAGGTGATCGTGCTGGTGGCGACGCGGGCGCGCTCGCCGAAGGCGGTATAGACGGCGGCCGCCATGCCGCCCACGATAGCCAGCAGATCGCCGATCACCGCCCGATGCGACACCGCAAAATCAGCGCCGGTCGCGACGACCGCACCGGCCACCGCCAGGCCCACGCCGACCCACATCACTCGCGGCAGAGTCCGGCCCTGGCGCAGTGCGATCAGCCCTTGCCAGACCGGCTGGATCGCGCACAGCGCGACGGCGTCCGCGACCGACGTCAGCTTGACGCTCGGCACCCAGGTGGCGAAGTGCGCCGCCAGCGCGCACCCGGCCAGCACGCAGCCGATCAGCGCGGATCGCCCCTTGGTTCCGGCCAGGCCGGCCAGCTCGTCCCGGCGGCGCGTCGCCGCCACCGGCCACAGCACCACCGAGGCGGCCGCGTTCCGCCAGAACGCGATGGCGAGCGCCGGAGCCGCCGCGAACGCAATGATCGGCGCCGACGAGGAAACGGCCAGGACCGCCACCACGATCGCAGCGATCGTCGCGGTTTGCAGGGGCTCTCGGCGGTTCACGGCCGCAATCCTCACACACGCTGATCGGCACGCCGTCCTGACATTGGCCGGGCCCGCTCCACGCTTCCTTTCGACGGCCTCATCGCTCGCGGCTCGCGGCGACTTCGTCGGCTCCCCGGGAACCGATTCCGCCGCCAGCAGCGCTCCGCGAACCCGCCTTCAGAGCATGACCGATGTGGTGCGGGTAGCTGCGTGGATACGCTCGGCCAGACCAGACAATCGGTAGGGAGCCTCATGTTTCGGGCAGTGATCTTCGACTTCTTCGGCACCCTCACCGAAGCCGTTGCCCGCGGGCCGGCGCACCAGCGGATCGCGCGCCGGCTCGGCTGCGATCCCGACGACTTCGCGGCCGCTCTGAATGACACGTTCATGGCCCGCTCGGTCGGGGCTCTCGGTGATCCGGTCAGCGCGCTCGCCGATGTGGCCGGCCGGCTCGGCTCGTTCCCGTCGGACCGGCGGTTGCGCCAGGTGGCCGGTCAGCGGATCGCCGCCGTGGCGGCGGACACACGGCTGCGGCCGGCCGCCGTCCCGGTGCTGCGGCGACTCCGCCGCCTCGGGGTTTCGGTCGGCCTGATCAGCGACTGCGGTCCGGAGCTGTCCGAGTTCCTGCCGGAGATGCCGATCGCACCGCTGCTCGACGCTGTCGTGCTCTCCATCGACCTGCAGCGGCACAAGCCAGACCCGCGGATGTACTGGGACGCGTGCCGCCGGCTGCGCGTGGATCCGGCCGAGTGCCTGTATGTCGGCGATGGCGGCAGTCAAGAGCTGACCGGCGCCGCGGCAGTCGGGATGACCGCGGTCCGGCTGGCCGCCCCGGATCTGGGCGGGCACCTGGTGTTCGGGGCGGATATCGGCTGGGCCGGAGCCAGCGTCGAATCGCTGGAGGAGATCGTGCCGATGGTGGCCGCCGCCCGGCCGGCCGCCGCTGCGAGTCCGCGCCGCCCGGTGCCGCCACGGTTGCGGCTGGCGTAAGCGGCTGTTCTGGTGCGTTCACACAGCTCGTGATGCCGGCAGCGAGCACTGCTCGCAGCTCGTGGCGAGCGGGTCGGGGCGCGCAGCGGCTAGGTGCCGGGCCGCACCGGCGCGGCCTGCAGGGCCAGCGGATCCGGCCGGCTCACGCCGCCGATGCCGGCGTCCTCACCGGCGATCTTCTCCTGCAGCCGCAGGATGCCGTGGATCAGGGCCTCTGGCCGGGGCGGGCACCCGGGCACGTAGACGTCAACCGGAATGATCTGGTCGACGCCCTTGGTGACCGAGTAGGAGTCCCAGTACGGTCCGCCGCAGTTGCTGCAGGCGCCGAACGAGATCACGTACTTCGGCTCGGGCATCTGGTCATAGAGCCGCTTGATGGCCGGCGCCATCTTGTCGGTGACGGTGCCGGAGACCACCATCAGATCCGCTTGGCGGGGTCCGTGAGCGAACGGGATGACACCTAGACGCATGAAATCGTGGCGGCCCATCGAGGTCGCGATGAACTCGATTGCGCAGCATGCGAGCCCGAAATTGAAGACCCACAGCGAGTAGCGGCGACCCCAGTTCAAGACGAACTTGATCGGATCGCCTAGTACGCTCGGCAGATCAGCCACGGTTACACCGTACCCCGCGCGGCCCGCGCCGGGATCGCCGCCAACCACCCAGCCACCGCTGAGGTGGGTCTACGCGTGCTCAGCGAAGGCGGCACCGCGGCCGACGCGGTGGTCGCGGCGACGATCGCCTCGTGCGTCGCCGAGAGCGTGGTGGTGGGGCTCGCCGGCGGCGGATTCATCACCTACTTCGAGGCCGCCACCGGATCGGTCACCTGCCTGGACTTCTTCTGCAGTGTGCCGGGTGTGGCATCGGATCGGGAGCCAGGCCCGATGTCCCCCCTCTCGATCACCTTCGGCGGCGTACCCCGGTATTACGCGGTCGGCGGCTCGACCGTCGCGGTGCCTGGCATCCCGGCCGGGCTGGCCGAGATCCACCGGCGCTGGGGGCGGTTGCCGTGGCAGCGCCTGGTGCAACCGTCGATCGGCCTGGCCCGGACCGGAGCCGTCCTGCCGCACGGCCTGGCCGACACCCTGGCGACCGTCTATCCGGCCCTGGTGCTGGGCGCCGGAGCCGCGATCTACCAGCCGGGCGGGCGCCTGCTCGGACCGGGCGATCTTCTCCGCCACGACGAGCTCGTACCGGCCTTGGATGAGCTCGCCAACCACGGCCACCGGGCGTTCTACGACGGGCCGGTGGGAGCCGCGATCGCGGCATCGGTGCAGGCTGCCGGTGGTGTGCTGGACCTGGCCGACCTCGTGGACTACCGGGTCCGCGAGGTGCCGGTGAAGACCGCCCGCCTCGGCGAGGCCACCATCTACGCACGCGTCGATCTGCTGGACACCATCGGCACAATCGCCGCGCTGCCCAGGCTGCTTGGTCTGGCGCCGGGTCCGCGGGCGGTCGCGGTGGCGACCAACCTTCAGCGGTACGCGTCCGGGCCGTCCCACACGTCGAACATCTCGGTGGTCGACTCGCAGGGCAACGGATGCGCGCTGACCCTGACGCTCGGACTCGGCTCCGGGGTGTGGGTCGAAGGCTACGGACTGCATCTCAACTCGATGCTCGGCGAGGGCGAGTTGCGCGCCACGGCGCTGGATCAGAGCCCGTACGCGGAGTTCCGGCGCGGTGAGCGGATGAGCTCGATGATGACCCCGCTGGTCGCGCTCGACGACTCCGGGCGGTTGCTGCTGGCCGGCGGCTCGGCCGGCGCCTCCCGGATCCGGTCGGCGCTGCTGCACACCCTGATCAATCTGTTCGTCGACGGCATGAGCACTGACGACGCGATCGCGTTCCCCCGGTTCCATCCGACGCCGGCGGTGCTGCACACCGAGCCCGGCCGCCATCCGGACGAACGGAAGGCACTCAAGGAAGCCGGCTTCACGCTGCAGGAATGGGCGAGCCGGCACCACTACTTCGGGACCGTTTCGGCGATCGGGTCGGCCGGTGCGGGCGGCGACCCGCGGCGCGGTGGCGTCGGTGTCCTGCTCTAGCCGTTGAGGTCCTCGTCCGGCCACCACCCGGCGCGAGCGATATCCACGCGCTCGCCCTTCATCGGCGTCTTCTCCCGGCGATGACGTTTCGTGGCCTCGACCTCGTGGCCCGGAACCAGCCGCCCGTTGGCGGCGACGACACGGTGCCACGGCACCGGTCCGCCATAGTGCGACATCACGGCGCCGACCTGCCGCGGTCCGCCCCGGCCCAGATATTCGGCGATCGCGCCATAGGACATCACCCGTCCTGGCGGGATCCGCTCGACCAGGGAGAGCACGGCTTCGACGAACTCCTCATCCACGAGCACCACCATATGGAACGGGTATGACCGTGATCGCCGCCGCTCGGCGTCGACGTCGCACTATGGATGGATGCGCAACCAGATCGCGACCGCGCGCCGGGTCGTGGTGAAGGTGGGCTCGTCGTCCCTGACCAGCGCCGCCGGAGGCCTCGACCGCGTACGCGTGGATGCGCTCGTCGACGCTCTGCAGTCCGTGGTCGCCGCGGGCCGCGAGGTGGTGCTGGTCTCCTCCGGCGCGATCGCGGCCGGGCTGGCCCCGCTCCAACTGCCGCGCCGACCGCGTGATCTGGCCACCCAGCAGGCCGCCGCCAGCGTGGGCCAGGGGCTGCTGATGCATGCCTACACCCAATCGTTTGGCCGGTTCGGCCAGACCGTCGGGCAGGTGCTGCTCACCGTCGACGATGTGACCCGGCGAGCGCACTACCGGAATGCGTACCAGACGCTGCGGCGACTCCTCGATCTTGGCGCGATCCCGATCGTGAACGAGAACGACACCGTCGCCACGCACGAGATCCGGTTCGGCGACAACGACCGGCTGGCGGCCCTGGCCGCCGCCCTGGTCGGTGCCGATGCGCTGGTCCTGCTCTCGGACGTGGACGCGCTCTACACCGGCAAACCGACGCTGCCGGCGTCGCGCCGGATTCCGGAGGTGCGCTCGTTCGACGATCTCGGCGGGGTGTCGATCGGCTCGGCCGGAGCCTCCGGAGTCGGCACCGGCGGCATGGTCACCAAGATCGACGCGGCTCGGATCGCCACGGTCGCCGGCATCGCCGTCGTCCTGACCGGCGCTGCGATGGCGGCTTCCGCGCTCGCCGGTGACGACGTCGGCACGTTGTTCCACCCGTCGCCGGCACGCCCACGATCACGCCTGTTCTGGCTGGCGCACGCGACCGCCCCACGCGGTCGGCTACATCTTGACGACGGTGCCGTACGCGCCGTGGTGGGCCGCCGCGCGTCCCTGCTCCCGGCCGGGATCACCAGCGTCGAGGGTGCCTTCACCGCCGGTGATCCGGTCGATCTCGTCGACACCGCCGGACGATCGGTCGCCCGGGGCCTGGTCAACTACGACGCTCTGGAGCTTCCGGGGCTGCTCGGGCACTCGACCGGCGAACTGGCCGCGTCGATGGGTCCGGGCTATGAGAAAGAAGTCGTACACCGAGACGATCTGGTGCTGCTATGAGCGATGTGATGTCTGTAGCCGAGCAAGGGGCCCGGGCCCGGGCCGCCGCCGTCGACCTGGCCACCGCCAGCCGGGCCGCCAAGGATCGTGCACTGCACGCGATGGCGGACGCTCTGGTCACGCGTACCGCGGAGGTGTTGGCCGCGAATGAGGCGGACGTGGCAGCGGCCCGCGCGGCCGGCACCGCGGAGGCACTGATCGATCGGCTGACCCTGACCGCGGACCGGGTGAACGCGATGGCCGACGGCCTGCGCCAGGCCGCTGCCTTGCCGGATCCGGTGGGCGAGGTGGTCCGCGGTTCGACGCTCGCCAACGGCCTGGAGCTGCGGCAGATCAGGGTGCCCTTCGGAGTGGTCGCGATGATCTATGAGGCGCGGCCGAACGTCACCGCCGACGCGGCCGGGCTGGCCCTCAAATCCGGCAACGCGGTGCTGCTGCGCGGCTCGTCGTCGGCGGCCCAGTCGAACCTGGCGATCGTGGCGACGCTGCGCTCCGCCGTCGCCGACAGCGGATTGCCCGCCGACGCGATCCAGTTGGTCGACTCGTCGACGCGGGAGACGGTCAAGGAGCTGATGACCGCGCGCGGCGTCGTCGACGTGCTGATCCCGCGCGGCGGAGCGGACCTGATCCAGTCCGTGGTGGCCGGGTCGACGGTGCCGGTGATCGAAACCGGCGTCGGCAACTGCCACCTCTACGTCGACGAGGCAGCCGACCTGGACATGGCTGTGTCCATCCTGCTCAATGCGAAGACCTCCCGACCATCGGTGTGCAACGCGCTGGAGTCGTTGCTGGTGCATTCGTCGGTGGCGTCGACGTTCCTGCCTCTGGCGTTGGAGGCGCTGGCCGCCGCGGGCGTGACAGTGCACGGGTCGCCGGCGGTCGCGGCGTTCTCGCCTACCGTCGTGCCGGCCACTGCCGATGACTGGGGGCGCGAGTACCTGTCTCTGGACCTGTCCGCGGACGTGGTGCCGTCGCTGTCGGCGGCGGTGGCGCACATCCGGCGCTATGGGACCGGGCACTCGGAAACGATCGTGACGCGGTCGCAGTCGGCGGCGCGTGCGTTTGTGGCCTCGGTCGATGCCGCTGCCGTGCTGGTCAACGCATCCAGCCGGTTCGTTGATGGTGGCGAGTTCGGGTTCGGCGCCGAAATCGGGATCTCGACCCAGAAGCTGCACGCCCGTGGACCAATGGGTCTAGCCGAGCTGACCTCGACAAAGTACGTAGTCACCGGAGACGGTCACACTCGTTAGACCCACTTCCCTTCGCGGCACTCGCCCTGCCAAGATTTCCGATCTTGGCAAGTTGATGCCACCCGACCTCGGCACCACCCGCCACCACGAGCGCCCGCCGGCACCCGCGAGCCCCCGCCCCACCAAGATCTCCGATCTTGGCAAGTTGATGCCACCCGACCGTGGCACCACCCGCACCACGAGCGCCCGCCGGCACCAGCCCACCAAGATCTCCGATCTTGGCAAGTCGATTGCCACCCGACTTCGGCCCGGCACGCCGCCACGAGCGCTCGCCGGCACCCGCCACCAAGATTTCCGATCTTGGCGACTGGATTCCTCGATCAAACAAAAAGCACGTTGCTTTGGATAGTTAATGCCATATAGCGACATCAACTATCCAAAGCAACGTGAAAAATAAACGATCTTCTCAGTTAGCGCGGCCAGACGGTAACCCGGACACTGCATTCGCTCAGCGCACTCGGTCAGCGCACTCGGTCAGCGCACTCGGTCAGCACACTCGGGCAGCAACCCGGTCAGCACACTCGGTCAGCGCACTCGGTCAGCGCACTCGGTCAGCAACCCGGTCAGCAACCCGGTCAGCAACCCGGTCAGCGCACTCGGGCAGCACACCAGGCGCCAACCCGGTCGGCACACTCGGGCAACAACCCAGTCAGCACACTCGGGCACAACCCAGCTAGCGCGTTCGGTCGGTAACTCGGCAGCCCTGCTTGCATCGCTTGAGCCGCCCGGTCCAGCCGCCGGCCCGCACTGCCAAGGCCACCGCAGCAGCCGTCTCACATGGCCGCTCGGCAACGTCAGACCAGCCGAAATGCAGAACGACCTCACCCGCGGTCGCAGCCGAATTGTCTCGACGCAGATGCCGGCTCCGGTCTTCGATCGGATGCACCGCGCGCCCATCCAGCTCGACAATCGTCCGGAACTCCGCGTAGCGCACGTCCCGATAGACCCGGCCACCGTCGAGGTCTCGGCCGGGCGCCTGGCGCAACCCGGCCGGAAGCCCGTGAGCGAGTTCGACATGTCGTCGATACCGACTCTCGAGCGGTGATCGCGCGCCGTCCTGGATGTCTCGAAGGGCGTCGTAGACCACCAGCCGCCATCGCAGCCGTGGGCGATCGTAAGCCGCATCCCGCAACCGCGATGGCGTCGTCAGACCCCGACCGCAAGCTTGCGACAGCACCCTGATCACGTCATCCTCGCACCGCGCGGCCTGAATCATGTCGAGCACGGTCTCATCGACCCGGGTCATCGGCGGCACCACCGTCGGGTGCACGGCCGACTCCCACCGAGTCATCCGATGCACGGTGACGCCGCTGATGGTTCGGCTTCGGCCATGCGCGAGCGGCACCGAGACATGGATCGGGCCTGCCTCCGGGGCACAGATCCCCCATAGCTCACCGGCGGTGGTGTGACTTGCCGCGGCATCGTTGCCGACCGCCAGCACGGCAGCCCAGATCAGCGACGCACGCGGAATGGGACCGCCGAATGTCAAATATGTGCCGCGATGGATGCGGCGCCATCGCCGGTTACGAAGGTTCGATCGGATCTCGCTCTCGGACACGCCGAGCTCGATCGCTTGCTCATGGGTAACCACCCCGCCCTGGCCGGCAGCAGCGCTATCGAAGTCCATCTATGGATCGTCGTCCACAGCACTGGCTCGACGCGAATCGCGACGATCTTCCTGTGGATAACGTGGACTGCACGCTCAGCGTCGCGGCAGTGGTTAGCGGGCGGCTCTGATCGCGGTCAAGGTCGTGTGTACGTCGAACGACGGTCCATCGTCGCTCTCCCAGCCACCGTCGCTGCCCTGGGACTCGGCCAGCTTCCGCATCGCGACCTGCATGACGTAGTCCTGGTTGGACAGCCCGGCGCGGCGGAAGGCGGCCGCCATCCAGGCGACATCGGCCTGCGTCATGTCCGGGACGCGTTCGGCGAGCACCACTTGAATCTGCGCTGCTTCGTAATACCACCCGGTCTTGTAGAGCAGGGCGCCACCGAGCCAGCCCGCGACCAGAAATGACGGCCAGGTCCCGTCCGGCCGGAGGGCAGCCCGGAACGCCTGGGTGGCCCGAGCGATCACTTCGGCGTACGGATTGATCTGCTGCATCTGGAAGTCTTCGTGCTCGACCGCCTCCGGGCCGGCGATGGCGAGCCAGAATCCGGCGTTCGCGGTCAGATAGAGCGCGGCCTCCGGGTCGCCCGGCTTGGCCCACGGCGGCGCGACGTCAGCCAGAGCCGCGTCCTCCTGCCAGGTGCCGTCCGGGCGCTGGCGGCCGGCCAGCCAGTCCAGCGCCCGCCGAGCGGCCGGCCGGCTCAACGCTCCGAGGTCGTCGAGCTCGGCCAGCCGGAAACAGGTGGCATCGATCGACGGCAGATCACCCCAGGCCGCCGGCCAGCCACCCTCCGGACTCTGGCCGAGCTCCACTTTCGACAGCACCTCGTCGGGCGGCATCTGGCCTGAACGAAGCCACGACAGACGCGCGCGATCCACGAGGTCACCCCGGGCAATCACAAACCCGATCGCGGCGTCAATGTCGACCATGGTCGGTAGGTTACCCGGCTTCAACTCAGTAAATCGGCAGCGACGGGTCGATCTGTCGGATCCACGACACAACCCCACCCTGCACGTGAACGGCGTCCTTGAATCCGGCCGCCTTCAGCGCCGCGAGCGCCTCCGCGGACCGCACCCCGGACTTGCAGTAGAGCACGATCTGCTTGTCCTGCGGCAGGTCAGCCAGCACCGATCCATTGAGGATCTCGCCCTTGGGAATCAGTCGCGATCCGGGAATCCGGACGATCTCGTATTCGGCCGGCTCCCGCACGTCGATCAGGTCGATCGGCTTGCCACTGTCCACCAGATCGCGCAGCTCGTGCGCGGTGATGGTGGACCCGTGCGCAGCCGCGACCGCCTCGTCCGAGACGGTGCCGCAGAAGTCGTCATAGTCGATCAGCTCGGTGACCGTCGGGTTGTCGCCGCAGAGCACGCAATTCGGGTCCTTGCGGACCTTCACCGAGCGGTAGTTCATCTCCAGGGCGTCGTAGACCATGAGACGGCCGACCAGCGGCTCGCCGATGCCGGTCAGCAGCTTGATCGCCTCGGTCACCTGGATCGAGCCGATTGACGCGCACAGCACGCCGAGGACGCCGCCCTCGGCGCACGACGGGACCATGCCGGGTGGCGGCGGCTCCGGGTAGAGGCAGCGGTAGCAGGGCCCGTGCTCGGACCAGAACACGCTGGCCTGACCGTCGAACCGATAGATCGAGCCCCAGACGTACGGCTTGCCGAGCAGCACCGCCGCGTCATTGACCAGATAGCGTGTGGCGAAGTTGTCGGTGCCGTCGACGATCAGGTCGTAGTCGGCGAAGATCTGCATCGCGTTGTCCCGCGACAGCGGCTCGCCGTGGATGTTCACGGTCACGTACGGGTTGATCTCGAGGATCTTGTCGCGCGCCGACTCGGCCTTGGGCCGGCCGATGTCCGACTGGCCGTGGATGATCTGCCGCTGCAGGTTGGATTCGTCAACGGTGTCGAACTCGACGATGCCGAGCGTGCCGACGCCCGCGGCGGCCAGGTACATCAACGCCGGCGACCCGAGACCGCCCGCGCCGACACACAGCACCTTGGCGTTCTTCAGTCGTTTCTGTCCGGTCACGCCGACGTCGGGAATGATCAAGTGCCGCGAGTAGCGGCGGATCTCGTCGACCGACAGCTCAGCGGCCGGCTCGACGAGTGGTGGCAACGACACGATCGACCTCCGGTTGGCCCAAAGCCTCGACGTCCCGGCCGGAAACCATGGCGTCGGGACTGAGGAAAAGCAACTCTGTTAACCGCAACCACGATTGTGGCGCGATCCATTCACCTCGGGGCGTGATGCGCGGCACATCGGCGGGCCGGCGGCTCCGGAACTCCTGAACCTACGGGATCTTGGGCCCCGAATAGAGCTTGCCGTCCACGTACGGATAGGCGTTCGCGACGCAGCCTTGCAGGCCCAACGTCTGATTCATCATCACCGGCGCGGGCTTCCCAGCACCCGGACACGCCTCGTTGTCGTGTCCCAACTGGCGGCCGACCTCATGGTTGATCGCGAACTCCCGGTAGGTCTCCAGCGGCGCTCCGTAATCCGCGACGCCGGCCATCCACCGGCTCAGATTGATGATCACCTTGCCCGGCAGCCGGCACGAGGTGATCTTGTTGGTGTGCAGGCCACCAGCGGCACACAGGGACTCGGTCGTCGTCTCGGTGGCGAGGTAGATCGTGAACTCCGCCTTGGTCTTCTCGGCCACCTGCTGGAAGCGAGTCTTTCCGTCGGCGATCCAGCTCTGCGCGCCGCTCAGAACACCAGTGACAGCGTCCGCGAAATCCGCGGCGTCCTGGTCGGTCCCGGTTTCAACCGCCACGTGGTACGCATGCAGCGTCCCGGCCGAACCGATGATCTGCGTCGAGGCACCCGCGAAATCGAACGTTCCCGGACCGGTGGTCGCATAGGCCGGCGGCCCCGACGCGCTGGCCTTTGAATCCGGCTGTCCCGACGACGACTTGCTCGACCCGCCGCCGAACGCCTTGACCAGGGCGAAGCCGACCAGGACCAGGATCACCACCAGCGCCACCGCGAGCCAGATCCGGCGCTGCTGAGCCTTCGCTCGAGCCGCCATGATCGATTCGGCCTGAATTCCGCCGGCGCGCCGCCGGGCCGCGCGGGTCTCGGTCGCGGGACCGGCCGGGTCAGCCTGGACGCGGGCCGGGCGGCGCTGCATCATCCGAGGCTCCGGCGACTGCGACTGCGACTGCGATCGCGCGGCGTGGTCGCGCTCGGCCGGCGCGTACGCCGTCTCGGCCGGCTCCGTCTCCGCGGCGCCGGTGCGCGCCCCGCGGCGGGCCTCACGCCGGGTCGGCGGGGCGGTCATCCGGGTGTACTGATACGGCGGCGCCGGGGTGTAGGTCGGCGGCTGGAACTCGGGCACCACCGGTCCGCCGACGGCCGGCCCTCGGGACGGCTCGAACGTACGCGGACCGGCACTCACGTCCGGCGTACCGGTCGAGGGCCACGGGCTTTGACGGGACCCGGTGTCCGGACGGTCGAGCCGGTCCGGCGCGTACGCCTCGGACGCGGCGTGACGGGACCCGGTGTCGTCGGGTCGGCGGGCACCAAAGGCGGACGCCAGGCCGGCCCCGATCGCCGGATTGTCGGCCCGGCCGCGCCGGTTCGGTCCGGATCCGGTTTCGGCCGGCCCCGGAACCCCGGCCGGACCCGGGCTCGGCTGCCGGCGCGCAGGTCGCGATCCGCTGTCGTCCGAGCGCGGCGCGTATGGGTCGGCATCGGTAATCCGGGGGATCTCCCCGGTCAGATCGACCCAGGGCTTCTGAATGCCGAGCGGGATCGCCGGACGGGCGGGTTCGGCAGACTCCGCAGCGCGACGGCGGGCGGCCCGGCTGAGCCGCGATCCGCTCGGTGGGCTCGACGGCGAGGCGGCGCTGCCGCCCGGCGGGGCCCAGCCACCATCCGGCCCTTGATCACCTCGGCTGACCGCGCGTGGCGTCCACTCCGGCACCGGCGCCGGTTCCATGCCGGGTTCGAAACCGTAGGACCGCGACCGTCCGGACGGCGGTGCCGATCGGGGGCGGCCCGGCGGGGCCGAAAGTGGCCGGTCCGGCGAGCCGGCCGATGGCTCGGCGTCCGGCTGCGCATCCACCGCACCCCGCAATGAGGAGCTGAACTGCGGGACCGTGAACGCCGGGGCCGTATACGGGCGCGACGTGGAGGAGTCCGGTTGCGACGGCACTGACGGCGCCGCGCCGGTCCCGGCCGGCGAGCCGCTATAACCACCAGAGCTGCCGTACCCGCCGGAGGAGCCGCCGTAGGCACCCGGCGATCCGTCATACCCATCAGAGCTGCCGTAGCCGCCGGCCGAGCTTTCGTACCCACCTGACGTGCTTTCGTACCCACCAGATGAGCCGCCGTAGCCACCTGACGAGCTGTCGTACCCACCTGGCGAGCCGCCCTGCGGCGCCGCACCGAATCCGCCGCCCGGACCCGCTGGTGGGGCGAAGCCGCCGGACGGATCCGCAGGCTCCGGACTCTCACGATCGCTGCCGTCGAGCGCCCCGCCACGGCCCGAGATGCTGCGCAGCCAGCCGTCGTCATAGGAGTCGGCGCCGCTGGCGCCGTCCTGGTCGGAGCGGCCGCGACCGGCCCGGGGCATGCGGCCGAAGCCCTTCGGGGTGCGACCAGACCCGCCGCGGGCGTCGCGGCGGCGATCCGATGATGTCTCGGGGGGCAGGTCTGAGGCAGGCATCGTCACTAAGGGTGCCATGCCGGACCGAAAATCGCGTGGTCCGTCGATCCCGGTCCTGGATGGGAGCGCGCCCGCCGGCACCCGTTCGAGCGATCAGGCCCTCGTCACGAGCCAGCCGTGCCAGGACGATCCGAGACCACGGTCAGTAGCGACCGAGCGGTCCGTCGTACTTCTCGCCGTTCACGTACGGCCATGGATTGGCTTTGCAGCCGTGCAGGCCGAGTGTCTGCTGCTCCATCACCGGCGCGGGTTTGCCGGCGCCGGGGCACAGCTCATGGCTGTTACCGAGCGCATGGCCCACCTCGTGGTTGATCATGTACGTCCGGTAGGTCTCCAGCGGCACCTTGGCCTTCACATAGTCCGGCACGGACAACATCCAGCGATCCAGGTTGAGCACCACGTGCGAGCCCTGCCGGCACGATGTGTAACCGCCGGTGTAGAGCGGTGCGCACATCGACGAGCTGGTCGCCGACGTTACGAGATAGATGGTGAACTGGGCGGCAGTGTCCTTCGGCACCAGCTGGAGCCGGTATTTGCGGCCGGCCACCCAGCTTCGTGAGTCGCCCAGCGTCGCGTTGACCTTCGCGATCACGTCGGTCATCGTGGCGACCTCGATGTTCGACTCGATCGCGAGGTGAAACTTGCGAATCGTTCCGGCAAAGCCGAGCACCGGTCCGGTGACCTTGGCGTACTCGAAAGTATGCGGTCCGGAGTGCGGAAACTTCACCTTCATCGCGAGCACCGGCAACGGTTTCGGGGTCGGGCTCGATGACGGGCTGGGCGGCGGCGCCGACGGCGACTGGCTGATCGGGGTCTGGTCCGCGGCGGTCCAGTTGGCTGATTGCGATGTGGACGCCAGGCCCCAGTGGCCGATCAGCACCGCGACGAGACCCACCAGCGCGGCGACCACGGCGAACACCAGGATCGTGTGGGATCGCCGGCCGCGCGAGTTGGCTCCGGTGCGATGAGAAGGCATCGGCGAGCAGCATCTCACGCGGTCATGGCGACCGTGGAGGATGTCCTCGGCGCGCTCTTATCCAATTCATCCAGCATGCCGACAATCGCACGGGCCACCAGGACCGGCGCCTCCATCTGCGCGACGTGTCCGACCCCGGGCAGAATCACCAGGCGCGCGTCCTTGATGTGCCGGGCCGCCTGGGGCGCTACCCGCACGTCCACGAGCCGATCCCGGTCGCCGGCAATGACCAGCGTCGGTGCCTGAACCCGGTCGGCGGTGCGCCACAGCGATCCGGCCCCGGGCAGGTAGGCCCGCAGGAAGCTGCCCACCAGACCGCGCAGGGTTCGCACGTAGGCGTCGGCATACCAGGGCAGCTCGTAGCGGAGCTTGGCCTCCTCCACCGCCTCGGCGAACCGTTGCGGTGAGACCGCGGCGGGATCTCCGAAGCACGCCTCGAGCACCAGCCGGGTCAGGTCGCCGGGGTCGATCCGGGCCAAGCGCCGAGCCGCCACGATGTCGGCCCGGGGCAGCGCGAGCAGCGGCACCAGGCGACCCTGCAGGGATCGCCGCGGGTCCAGAAATGGCAGCGCCGGCGAGATCAGGGTCAGGGTCCGGATCAGCTCCGGTCGCAGCACCGCGACCTTCACCGCGATCGCACCGCCCAGGGAGTTGCCGACCAGGTGCACCGCCCCTCGGCCGGACTCTTCGATCCAGCGCAGCACCCGGGCGGCGAATGCATCGACCGTGTAGCGGGCCGCCGGTGCGCTTCGGCCGAACCCGGGCAGATCGATGGCCCGGCCGTCGAACCGGCCGGCCAGCAGCCCGGCGACGTCGGTCCAGTTCTGCGACGAGCCGCCAAGACCGTGCAGATAAAGCGCCGGCTCGGCGGTCGCAGACGTGGGCGGCGTGTCGCGCTCGTAGACCACCGAACCGTCGAGTCGAACCGCGTGACCGGACCACGGCGGAGCTAGAGCATCGGATTGCTCCAACGCCTCCACCGGTGCCAGCCTGGCCGGCTTCATGGGCTCAGTATCGCGGTGATCTTTCGCGTTCGTTGCCGACCCGCCATCCTGAAACGGGTGAATCGCAACGGACGAGTGAACAGCGGGTAGCCGCGACCCGGGACCGGCCGGAGGCCGATCAGCCCAGCAGATTCTCCAGACGGCGATTCACCGCGGCCAGCGTCGCCCGGACGATCGCCTGGCGCGGGTCGCCGGCCACCAGCGCCGAGCCGACCAGTTGCTCGACCCAGCCGTCGCCGCTGACCAGAACCACCGACACGGCCACCAGGCAGCTGCCGAATGGCACGACACCGGCGTGGTCGATGAAGCATCGGACGGTGCCCAGCTCGGTGCGCGTCGGGCTGCCGGCCATCAGCGAATCGATCGCCCCGGCCGCCGCCTGAGCGGCCAGCCGCAACAGATACCCGTCCACCGCAGGACCTGCGGCGGTGCCGACGAAGGTGCCACTGGACGCGGCCAGGCGTACCTCGACGTTGGCCTCGGTGCCGACCGTCGCGACCTTGACCCGGTCCAGCACCACCCGGGCGAACGGCCGCTTGGGCGCGTCGTTGAAGACCGGCGGCGGGTTCGGGTGCGGCTGCGGTGCCGGCGCGTCGGAGAGACTCTCCGGGCGTTCGAAACCGCGCGCCGGCCCGGCCGGCCGGATCGGCGCACCCGGGCGGGTGAGAGCGTCCGGCCGTCGAGGCTCAGCACCTTCGGCGCGCCGGGTGCCGGTGGTGTCGGCGTGCCGCCTGGGCTCCGCCGCGATCCCCATCCGCTCCTTGAGCAGCCGAGCCACGGCCCGGCTGACCCGACCTGGGTCGGCACCGTCGGCGAGCTCGAGCCGCAGCGTCTGCACTTCGCCGGGGGCGCCGCGCAACTGGGCGTCCTGCACGCCGTCGACATAACGCACGGCGGCGAGCACGGCGTTCACGTCAAGATCGTCCGGAATCGCCGATCGAGCGTCGGTCCGCAGACCGCTGGCGATCCGGGTCAGCTCTGGGCCGTCGACATCGGCGGGCAGGTCGTCCTCGATGTCGTCGTCGTCGAACTCGTCATCGACATCGGGCACGTCCGGCGGTGCCGGAATGCGATGCGGCAACGAGGCTTCCACCGTCTCCACCGGCACGCTCGGATCCAGCGGGTCGACTCCATCGCCTAACGGGATCGGCTCGGCCTCGACCGACCGGTCCGAATACGGATCGCTGCGATGGCCGGCGACCTCGCGGATCGGCTCGCGGAACGCGCTGATCGGGTGGGCCACCGAACCGTGGACGCCGTTCGAGCCCGGCGGCCGCGCGGCGGGCACCGGGAAAGCGGCCGGCACCGGGTAGCCGGAATCGGTGGCGTGCGCGGCCAGGTCGGCACGGGGCGCTGACTCAGCGAAGGCCGGCTCTCGGGTCGCCGGGAACCCGGCGGAGGCGAACGCGGATCCGGTCACCAGCGGCGCGGGCGCCCGCTGCGGCTCGACAACGGGCCGAGCCCGCACCTCTGCCGCATCGGCGCCCTGGTAATGGCTCGTCTCAGCCTCCTGATAGACCGGCGCCGGCAACGGCTGCCCCGACTCGCCCGCGCCGGTCGCCTCGCCGAGCACCGGCACCTCGGCAAACTCGCCGTCGATCACGTCCGCATAGTCTCCGGGCGGTGCCGCGGCCATCGATCGGTAGACCGGTGACTGCTCGTAGACCGCGCGCCGGGGTTGCGGAACCACCAGCGGTTGCTCCCGGGTGTCCTCCTCGAGCGCCGCGACCGGCCCGGGCGCGCCAACGGGTCCGACGCCACCCGCCGACCCGACACGATTGCCCGATCCGACACCACCGCCCGGGACACCACCGCCCGATCCGACACCACCGCCTGAGACACCACCCCGTGGGCCGGGTCCACCGGCCGGTCCGGCCAGCGCCGGTCCGCCGATCGGGACGGCCGGGTAGGACGGATGATCGGACAAGTAGCCGCCCGGACCGCGCCGTTCGTGTGGATCTGGGTCGTGCATCTCGGCGTGATGCCCGTCGGAACGGCTCGCCATGTGCCCGTCCGGGGGCGAATATCCGTCGGCATGGTCGGCGCTCGGGCCGGGCCGGAAGCTCGCACCACCGCGCGCCACCCGCAGGGATTCGAGCAGCTCAGCATGAGTGGGCACGGGCACGGCAGCGTCGGACGGGACGCCGACGCGCTCAACGCCGGAGCGCTCGACCCCGGCCCGGTAGGCGGGCATGATCGATGCGGACATCTCCGCCGACGCGCTCGCGTCGTTACCGGCTTGTCCTACTTCGTCCACCGTGCGCTCCTCGGTTGCCCACGGTGAGGCTACCGTGTTCAGATACGCGAGTTAACTGGTTGACTGATCAGGTTTTCCCGACGAACACCGGAGGTGGCGATGCCCGCTGGACGCCTGGCTGGCGATGCCTACGGCGCCGCCAAGCCCAACGGGGCGACCGGCGCCGGCCGACCCGTGCGGATGCCCCGCAATGCCCGGCGCAAGCAACTCCTCGCCGCGGCGCAGGAAGTGTTCGTCGCCAATGGATATCACGCCGCCGCAATGGACGACATCGCCGAGCGGGCCGGGGTTTCCAAGCCGGTGCTCTACCAGCACTTCCCCGGCAAACTTGAGCTCTATCTAGCCCTGCTGGACACCCACTGCGACGCCTTGATCGAGAGGGTCCGCGGCGCTATGGCGGCGACCAACGACAACAAGGAGCGCGTCGGCGGCGCCATGACGGCCTACTTCGAGTTCGTCGACCACGAGAGCGAGGCGTTCCGGCTGGTCTTCGAGTCGGACCTGCGCAACGATCCGGCAGTGCGCGAACGGGTGGATCGCGTGGAACGCTCGTGCATCGAAGCGATCACCGCAACCATCATGGGTGACACTGGCGTCGACAAGGCACCGGCCGAGATCCTCGCGGCCGGCCTGGTCGGAGCGGCGCAGACGTCGGCGCAGTTCTGGCTCGCCTCCGGGCGGGCGGTGAACAAGGAGGCGGCCGAGGCGCTGATGACCACCCTGGCGTGGCGCGGCATCGCGAGCTTCCCTCTGCACGGCGACGGCATCGGATAGCCTTGCCAGGGCCAATCTGGAAGCGGCAACACAGCGCGTTAGCACGAAGGAGATCCACGTGGAGGTCAAGATCGGCGTGCAGTATGCACACCGTGAGCTCGTCCTGGAGAGCAACCAGTCGGCCACCGAGATCGAGCAGGCGGTCAATGAAGCACTCTCCGGCAAGGCGGCAACCCTGTCGCTCGTCGATGACAAGGGCCGGCGGGTGATCGTTGCGACCGACAAGCTGACCTACGTGGAGATCGCCGAGACCACGCCACGGACCGTCGGTTTCACCGCCGGCGGCTGATCACGCTTTAAAAACTGCGGTACGCGGATCCGCGTACCGCAGTTTTTTAGTTGTTGAGCCCGACCGCCGACATGCGTGCGGTGTGCGCGTCGGTGATGCGTTTGAGCATGGCGGCGACGCCGTCCTCGCCCTGGCGTTCGGCGATCAGCGCGACCAACGCGGGCCGTTCCGAGGAGACGCGCAGCGCCTGCGACATGCCTTCGCCGACGAGGCGCCGGGCCCACATGGACAGCGGGCTGGCGATCCGCGGATCGGCGGCGATGGCGGCCTTGATCTCGCCGGCGGCGAACGACGCGTAGCGCCCCTCGTGCAGGACATCCATGATCAGATCGCGGTCATCGCCGGACAGCTGCGCCGCCACCTCGCCATAGAAGTCATCCGAAATGCCGTCTCCGACATACGCCTTCACCAGTGCCTCCAGCCAGTCCTTCGGCTGGGTCTCGGCGTGGTAGGCCTCGATCGCCGCGACGAACGGCGCCATCGCGTGATATGGGTCACCTCCGAGCTGCGCAAGCCTCCGGATCAGCCGGCGATAGGTGCCGATTTCGGCGGCGGCCATCTCGCTGAGCGCCGCTCGGCGCCGCAGATCCGGCGCCAGCCGTGCGTCCGCGGACATCCGGTCGAACGCCTCGAGCTGCCCGTAGGCGAGCAGCGCGAGCAGGTCAATCAGCGGAACGTTGTCCGGTTCAGACACGATTACTCCCGGTTCTCCGCCAGGTTCGAGACCCGAATTCCCGAGCGGCGCGAATTGTCGGATACACCACGATCGGCCATGGATTAACCACGTGGCTGGCGTTGGCCGTAGGATAGTGATATTGCCGCAGACACCACTGCTGTGGCACGCGTGTGGCCCCGCACCTGTCGCTTCCCGGCGTTCGGGTGTGTGCCGTGGCCCTGCATAGACGATCTGGCGCCTCCGCCAATGCATCATTCGGGGCGCCTTTGACAAAGGACACCCCACAATTTATGAGCAACGAAACCACTGCCGGCATGGCGCCGGCCGCATCGACGTACGCGCGCTCCGACAGCCCGACCTTCGCTGACCTGGGCGCCCGCCCGGAAACGGTAGAGGCGCTGGCCGCGGTCGGCATCACCCACGCGTTCGCGATTCAGGAATACGCCCTGCCGATCGCCATGCGTGGCGCCGACCTGATCGGTCAGGCGCCCACCGGCACCGGCAAGACTCTCGGATTCGGCATTCCACTCGTGGACCGGGTCCTGGCACCGGCCGAAGGCGCCGATGGCCGCCCCCAGGCGCTGGTCGTCGTACCCACTCGCGAGCTGGGCATTCAGGTCGCCAAGGACCTGGCCGTCGCCGGTAAGACCCGGGGCGTCCGGGTCGCCGCCATCTACGGCGGTGTGGCCTATGAGCCGCAGACCGAGATGCTCACCAAGGGCGTCGAGGTCATCGTCGGCACCCCGGGCCGCCTGCTGGACCTGGCCAAGGGCAAGCAGCTCAAGCTGACCGGCGTCCGCGCACTGGTGCTCGACGAGGCAGACCGGATGCTGGACCTGGGCTTCCTCGACGACGTCGAGAAGATCCTGGCGATGCTGCCGGGCGAGCGGCAGACCATGCTGTTCTCCGCCACCATGCCGGACCCGATCGTCACGCTGGCCCGCCGGTTCCTGCGCAACCCGATCACGATCCACGCGGGGCACTCCGCCGAGACCGGACCGTCGCCGCAGACGCAGCAGGTCATCTACCGCACCCACTCGATGAACAAGTCCGAGATCGTGGCGCGGGTGCTGCAGGCCAACGGCCGCGGCCTGACGATGATCTTCACGCGGACCAAGCGCAACGCCGACCGCCTCGCCGAAGACCTGGACTTCCGCGGCTTCGCAGTCGCTGCGGTCCACGGTGACCTGGGCCAGGGCGCTCGGGAGCGGGCGCTGCGGGCGTTCCGCTCCGGCAAGATCGACGTGCTGGTCGCCACCGACGTCGCCGCTCGCGGCCTCGACGTCACCGGCGTCACGCACGTGATCAACTACGACTGCCCGGAGGATCCGGACACCTACACGCACCGCATCGGCCGCACCGGCCGGGCCGGCGCCACCGGTGTCGCGGTCACCTTCGTGGACTGGGAAGACATGCCGCGCTGGCGGCTCATCGACAAGTCGCTGGGCCTGGACCTGCCGGAACCCCCGGAGACCTACCACACCTCGCCCTGGGTCCTGACCGACCTGGACATCCCGGCCGAGGCCGCCGGAACGCTGCCATCCGCCGAGCGCACCCGCGCCGGCTTGGCCGCGGAGAAGGAAGAAGACCTGGGTGGCGGTCGTCGGAAGCCGCCGGCGCGGCGGGGTTCGAGCCGGGCCGCAGCGCCCGTCTCGGATGAGCCGCACGCGCCGCGCCAGCGTCGGCGTCGCAAGATCAACGGCGACGAGGCGGTACGCGAGCCCGGCGCCGCCGCACCGGCCGCGGCACCGGTTGCCGAAGCCGCGTCCGGGCCGGACGACGAGGCGAAGCGGCCGCGTCGCCGTCGCCGTCGCCGTCCTGCTGGTTCTGCTGCTCCTACGGCGACTCCTACGGCCGAGTAGGCACACCGGCCTACCGCACGTCACGACTGCGCGACCTGTCCCTCTCCACGACGTGGAGCGGGCGCGGGTCGCGTTTGTCGTCTCCAATCGGCGACTCCGGTTCGGGCAGGTTCGCCGCATGGCTATCGCACCATCGCCGCTCGGCTATCGCACCATCGCCGCACGGCTATCGCACGATCGTCGCCAGCCGGCGCAGCGTGTCGAGATTCTGCTGGGCCCAACCGTCACGCAGCGACTCGGTGCCCTGCCAGGACGGCTTGTCGACGTAGTGGAATCGCAGGTGCTGCACGAGTTCGCCGACCGCCAGCCAGCCCAGCAGCTCGATCTCAGCGTCCGGCAGCGGCCGCACCTCGCGATAGCCGGTTCGGAAAGCCGGCCACTGCGGCGTGTTCGCCACCCTGGTCAGGTCGATGACCAGCGGACCGGTCTGGGCCAGGTCGAGGTCGTAGAACCAGAAGCCGGCGCCGTCGCGGTGCACGTTGTCCAGTGTGAGATCACCGTGCCGGACGCCGATCTCCAGCTCGGCTCCGGCCAGGCGCGCCTCCGCCGCCGCGACCAGCCGGCGCAGCCGTTCCCGATCATCCGGTTCCAGATATGGATAGACCGGCTCCGGATCGGCGGTCGGCACCAGCCGAGAGCGGAAGCCGAGCGCGGCTTCGTGCAGACGCGCGGCGGCACGTCCGAAGTCCTGGTAGAGAGCGTCACTGAACGGCGGCTCCGGCCGAGCGCCCGGCACCCAGTGCCACAGTGCATACGCGCGCTCGCCCTCCGGGCAGTCCACCACTCCGGCCGGCCCGACCGCGGTGGCCACAGGCACCCCGGCCGCCGCGATCCGGTCGGCGAGTTCGATCTCCCAATCAACGGCGGCACGATCACGATGGCCGTTCAAGTAGAGCTTCAATGCATACCGGTCGCGGCCTACCCGGAGTTCGTATACGTCGTTGACGAGCGAGCGCAGCAGCACGCAGTAGTCGACCGCCAGCCCGTACGCGGCGCCGACCGCTCGTGCCAAAGCGTCCGGCTGAACCAGGGAGCGTCGGGTCGGGATCATGAACCGACCCTAGATGCCCGGAGAATCTGCGAGAGTGAGCGCGTGGACGTCGCGCTCCAGATGCTCGACCTGCTGGCTCGTCGGTACGCGTTTGCCGACGTCGCCGCACTGGTCGCCGACGGTGTCTGCGCCGGTCGGCGGTCGGACGATCAGATTGCCGAGATCGAGCAGTTGTGCGCCTTCGGCGATCGGCTGATCGCGCTGGACGCCGAGGACTTCGGCAATCCGGATGCCGCTGCCGGCGCCAACACCGAGCACACGGTCGCGGATCGAATCACCGGAGACGCCGTCCCGGCCGCCTTGGTGGCTCGCGCTCTGGAGTCCCGGATGCCGCAATCGGCGAGCGAGCCCGATCGCGGCGCGCTCGGGTCGCTGCGACCGGCGTTCCGGCTACTGCTCGAGGTGATCACCGTGCGCTGGGCTCGGCGGGAGACCTCGGCCCTGGTGGCTGCGCTGCACATCGCCAGCGAATACCTGCCGATGCTGGCCTGGGAGCCGGTGCTCGGCCACGCCGGCGACCCGGCTCGAATGGCCGGTTCGGTGGCTGGCAAACACAGCCTCTGGGGCCAGATGGATGACCGCGACTGTCCACACACGAGGCCCGAGAAGTCCGCCGCCGACCGTGCCTTGCGAGTCGCCAACGAGCCGCAGCCGGGGTGGCGAGCCTACCTGGACCGCCAGCACAGCGCGGTGTCATCGGCGCTCCGCGTCTGCGCGGCCGACTGCCGCACCCGCTGCTCGGTCATCACCCGATATGACGCTTCGACGCAGGAACGCCTGAAGCATGCCTGCACGGTCGCGGGCGAGTTCACCAGCTCGCAACTCATCCAGCTGCGACACAGCGCTCCCGTGGGGCACGGGTTCGGCGTACCGTCGCTGGCCCAGGTCACCGCGGCCTGGGACCACACGCGGGATCTGATCGCCAACAAAGAACCGCGGGTCCGCATCGACGACGGCTATCCGCTGCCGGGCTTGCCGAGCCTCGTCAGCGCGATCGCCGGTGTCGACATCACGCCGGACACTCTGGTCGCCGACACAGCCGCCGCACTGCGCGCCGCACTGCGTTAACCGTGCGGCTTACTTGAATCGCAGCAGCCGCAGGCTGTTGGAGACCACGAACGCGCTCGACAACGCCATCGCACCAGCGGCGATCACCGGCGTCACCAGCCCGGCCGCGGCCAGCGGCAACGCCGCCACGTTGTAGGCAAAGGCCCAGAACAGGTTGCCCTTGATGGTCCGCAGCGTGGCGCGAGACAGCCGGATCGCGTCGCCGACGCTGGTCAGGTCACTGCGCATCAGGGTCAGATCACTGGCCTGGATCGCCACGTCGGTGCCTGATCCCATCGCGATGCCCAGGTCAGCGGCGGCCAGCGCGGCCGCGTCGTTGACACCATCGCCGACCATCGCCACCACCCGGCCGCCGCGCTGCAGGTCCGTCACCGCGGTCAGCTTGCCCTCCGGCAGCACCTCGGCGATCACCTGGTCAATCCCGACTTCGGAGGCGACCGTCTCGGCGGTGGTCCGGTTGTCGCCGGTCAGCAACACCGGCGTCAGGCCCAGCTCGCGGAGCTGACGGATGGCGGCCGGGGAGGTCGCGCGTACCGTGTCGGCGACCGTGATGAGTCCGATGAAGACGCCGTCGGCGGCGACCGCCACCGTGGTGCCGTCGTGATGATCCGGCTCTGGCGTCTCGATGCCGTTTTCGCGCAGCAACCGCGGGCGACCCAACAGCACCTTGCGGCCACCGACCAGGGCCTGGGCACCGAGGCCGGGCAGGGCGCGGAACTCATCGGGTTCGTCGTGGCCGGCGGCCGCGTCCACGATCGCCCTGGCGATCGGGTGTTCGGACGCCGACTCGACCGATGCGGCAAGCCGGAGGAGATCGGTCTCGGTCACGCCGATCGATTGCACGCCGGTGACCGCCATGACGCCGGTGGTCACGGTGCCGGTCTTGTCCAGCACGATAGTGTCGATCTTGCGCGTTGCCTCAAGGATCTGCGGACCTCGGATGACGATGCCCTGTGAAGCGCCGCGACCGGTGCCGACCAGCAACGCCATCGGCGTGGCGAGGCCGAGCGCGCACGGGCACGCCACGATCAGCACCGCGACCGCGGCGGTCATCGCCGCACTCGGACTGGAACCGGTCACCAGCCAGCCGGCGAAGGTGAGCAGCGCCAGCACGATCACCGCCGGCACGAATACGCCGGCGATCCGGTCGGCCAGGCGCTGCACCGGGGCCTTGCCGGACTGGGCCTCGGTGACCAGGCGGGCCATCGCCGCGAGTTGAGTGTCGGCGCCGACCCGGGTGGCGCGGACGACCAGGCGGCCGCCCGAGTTCGTGGTGGCTCCGACCACGGCGTCGCCCGGCGCTACCTCGACCGGAATGCTCTCGCCGGTGAGCATGCTCGCGTCGACGGCGCTCGAGCCGGTCACGACGACGCCGTCGGTGGCGATCTGCTCGCCGGGTCGGACGACAAACTCGTCACCAACCCGCAGCGCACCAATCGCGAGCCGGACTTCGGCGCCGTCGCGCAGCACCCCGACGTCTTTGGCGCCGATCTTCAGCAGGCTCCGCAGAGCCGAACCGGCGCGGACCTTCGATCTCGCCTCGAAATAGCGTCCGGCCAGCAGGAACGTGGTCAGGGCTGCGCCCACCTCGAAATACATGTGGGCATCGCCGGCCAGGACCGCCCACACGCTCCAGGCATATGACACCAGGGCGCCGAGCGATATGAGCGTGTCCATGGTGGCGGCGCCGTGCCGGGCGTTGGTCCACGCGGCCCGGTGAAACGGCAGCGCACACCACAGGATCACTGGAGTGACCAGCGCCAGCACCACCCAGTCCGAGCCCGGGAAGGCGAACGCGCCGACCATCGCCAGGAGCATCGCCGGGATCGAGAGCGCGACGCTGACGGCCAGCCGCCGGCCGACCGCGCGGGCGGCATCGGCCTCGTCGTCATCGATGGCGTCCGGTTGCGGCACGGTCGCCGTATAGCCGGTGGCTTCGACGGTGCGGACCAGCTCATCGACCCCGATCGCGGCGGGAAACGCGACGTGTGCCGTCTCGGTGGCGAAGTTGACCGCGGCAGTGACCCCATCCAGCCGGTTCAGCTTCTTCTCCACCCGGGACGCACAGGACGCGCAGGTCATGCCGCCAATCCGAAGATCGATGAACTCGGCCACGTCAGACCTGCGCCGCCAGCGCGTAACCGGCCTCGTCCACCGCGGCGCGGATCGCGTCAATGCCGAGCGGACCGCCGCTGTGCACGGTGACCAGGCCCGCGGCCAGATCCACCTGCACTTCGGAGACACCGCCGAGGTTTCCGATCTCGCTCGTCACCGCGTTCACGCAGTGACCGCACGTCATGCCATCAACCTTGTATGTAGCGACAAACATCAAAACCTCGGTTCGGGGAGAGTGGCGGTTTCAGGAACGGACGAGGCGGCCGATGGCGTCGGCGGCTTCCTTGACCTTGGCGCTGGGATCGCCATCCCGAGCCGCCTCGACCACGCAGTGGCCGATGTGATCCTCAAGAAGACCCATGGCCACCGCCTGGAGAGCGCGGGTGGCAGCTGAGATCTGAGTGATCACGTCGATGCAGTAGGTGTCTTCCTCGACCATGCGGTGCACGCCGCGGACCTGGCCCTCGATCCGGCGCAGCCGCGCGAGCAGGGCGGCCTTGTCGGCGCTATAGCCCCGGGTCACGTCGTTGTCCATACCCATACGCTACCCCCCTAGGGTATGAAGCGTGGGGTCGGGCGGCGGAAATCACTTCCACGCGAGGTCACGTGGGGCAATTTCGCATAATGCGTGGCTTACACCAGAAATAGCTCGTTAACCATTTGCGCCGTTATCAAGGTTCTGGCGCATCGCCGCAGCCGTCGCGACGGTTTCCAGAATCGCCGGCACCGGACTCAACTGCTCCAGCCAAGTGCCAGCGGCAGCACACCGGTGGCTCCGGCCTGCCGCAACGCACGGGCCGCGATCGCCATCGTCCAGCCACTGTCCACATAGTCGTCGATCAGCAGGACCGGGCCGTCGATCGCGGTCAGTTGATCGGCCAACTGCGGTGGCACGCTGATGGCGTCGAGAAGGCCACGGACCCGGTGAGCGCTGTTCGCGCGGCCTCCGACCGGAGCGGTCGCCACCGCACCGAGCAGCGGCAGCCGGCCGACCTTGGCGATGTGGTCGGCGAGTGTCCGGATCAGCATCGGATGCCGGGACGACTGCAGCCCGACCACACCCACCGGTCGCTGCGCCCATGGCTCGGTGCCGGTCGCCCAATCCTTGAGCACCGCGACCACCGCGGCGGCCACATCGTCCGGCACCGGTCCATCGGGGCGGCCCTCGGTGACCAGCGATCGCAACCGCTCGCCCCAGCCGAGGTCGGACAGCCGGCCGAGAGCCCGTCCGGTCTCGGCCTGCTGATCGGCCGGGATCTTGCCGCTCACGACCTCCAGTGCGGTCGGCCACATCTTGCGAGCCGCGACAATCACACCCGGCCGGCCCAGATGAGCCCGTGCCGCCGAGAGCGCCGCCTCCGAGACCTCGGCGGAGTATGCCGGCGTGGCGCAGTTGTCACAGCGACCACACCGTGCGGCGCCGGGATCGTCGAGCGCGGACCGCAGAAACTCCATCCGGCACTGCGAACTTGATTCGTAGTCGAGCATCGCCCGCGCTTCGGCGGCGCGAGCGGCGTCGACGCGGGCCAGCCGCTCGGCGTCATAGGTCCACGGTGCGCCCGTGGACTCCCAACCACCGCGGACCCGCCGCACCGCGCCGTCGACGTCGAGGACCTTGAGCATCATTTCCAGACGCCCGCGGCTGAGCTCCACGGTGGACTCGATCGCCGGCGTCGACATCGGCTTGCCGGCCTCGCCCAGCAAGTCCAGCACCGCCCGGGCGGCCGGCGCCGGCGGGAACGCGAGCGAGGCGAAGTAGCTCCAGATGGCCTTGTCCTCGGCTCCCGGCAGCAGCAGCACGTCGGCGTGCTGCACCGCCCGGCCGGCGCGGCCGACCTGCTGGTAATAGGCGATCGGCGACGGCGGAGCGCCGAGGTGGATGACAAACCCGAGATCCGGCTTGTCGAAGCCCATGCCGAGCGCGGACGTCGCGACCAGTGCCTTGACGCGATTGGCCAGAAGATCCGCCTCGGCTGCTTGACGCTCGGCATCATCGGTCTGGCCGCTATAACTCGCCACCTCGAATCCGCGCGCACGCAGGAATGCCGCGGTGTCGTTGGCCGCGGCCACGGTCAGCGTGTAGATGATGCCGGAGCCGGGCAGGTCGGCCAGGTGATCGGCGAGCCAGCCGAGCCGATGCGCCGCGGTGGGCAGATTGAGCACGCCAAGACGCAGCGAATCCCGGTCCAGCGATCCCCGCAGCACCAGCGCGTCCCCACTCGGATCCAGTTGCTCGGCGACGTCAGTGATCACCCGGGCGTTGGCCGTGGCCGTGGTGGCCAGCACGGCGGTGCTCGGGCTCAGCTCGGCCAGCAGGGTCCGCAGCCGGCGGTAGTCGGGCCGGAAGTCGTGGCCCCAATCGGAGATGCAATGCGCCTCGTCGACGACCAGAAGTCCGGTCGACGCCGCGAGTTTGGGCAGCACATTGTCGCGGAAGTCAGGATTGTTGAGTCGCTCCGGGCTGATCAGCAAGACGTCGACCGCGCCCTCATTGACCTCATCGGAGATTGCGTCCCACTCGTCGAGGTTGGCGGAGTTGATCGTGCGCGCGTTGATGCCGGCGCGCGCCGCCGCCTCGATCTGGTTGCGCATCAGGGCGAGCAACGGCGAGACAATCACGGTCGGACCCTCGCCGTGCTCCCGCAGCAGGCCGGTAGCGATGAAGTAGACCGCCGACTTGCCCCACCCGGTCCGCTGCACGCACAGCACCCGGCGACCGTCGATCACCAACGCTTCGATCGCCCGCCACTGGTCGTCACGAAGCCGCGCCTCCGGCCCGGCCAGCGCGCGCAGCAACTCCTCCGCGCGGTCGCGGACTTCATCGGTCTCGGCCACGGCATCCATGACACCTTTCCTACCAGCGGCACCCGACAATCCCCGACTTCGGCAATTTCTCGCGCGCGGCAGATGATCAATGCCGGACACCGATCACCGCACCGGGGCATAAACCTCTCGAACGACCAAGATTCGGAAGAAACGTTCGCGTCCTGCAGTCGCCCAGCCAGATCGCCCCATACCACCGAGTGGATCCAGACCGCCCCCCACCGGCCACGTGCCATCCGTTCGGCTCGCCGGGATAGGCCATTGGACAGATGGACATGACTTCCGGGCACAATGTCGGAGTGCGATTTGAAGTATCCCGGGTGCTCGACGCCATCGAGCGCCGACTCAGCATCGACCCGGTCGTCGCCGCCGGGGTCGCCGACCTGACTGAAATCATGCGTCTCGGCGACCTGGACGGCGGCCGGCCCGCCAACCTGCTCCGGCTCGGACTCGTCGTGGACGCCCTGGGCCAGCGGCTCGGCGACGGCGGGGCGGCCATCTACGCGGTCACCGATCGGTCCCTCATCTCGGACACCGAACTCACCTCGAACGAACGCATGGTGATCCGGCGCTGGTCCGATGACGGCCTGATCGAAGTCCTCCCAGCCGGCACCCCGGCGTTGCCCCGAGTCCGCGAGATCAGTTCGCTGACCGGTCTGGCGATGCTCACCCGCGTCGGCGGGGCCAGCCCGGCCTACGCGCCGGTGCCGGCGCCGGGCGGCATCGCGCTGGCGCCGCATGCCGGCCAACCACCGGTTGCCAATGCCCGGGCCAACCCGGCGCTGGGCCGGATGTGGCGGTGTCCGGAACCCGACTGCCCGTCCTACGGCGCCCAGCGCACCATGGGCCAGCCGCCGCCATCGATGCGCGGCGGCGTGCCGACCTGCCCACGGCACGGCACCCGGCTCTCCGACGCCGGCGTGAAGCCGTTGGCGTGGCCGATGTCGGTCCGGATCGACGGACTGGTGCGGCAGCGCTGGGCGGTGAGCACCGCGCGCCCGGTGATCGTCGGCCGGGCGCCGGACGACAAGACCGGCGTGACCCTAGGTCCTTACCTGGACGAGGGCGGCGTCCGATGGATCAGCCGCAATCACATGAAGCTGGAATTGCGCGATGACGTAATGACGGTTACCGACTCGTCCACCAACGGCACAACGGTGCTCACTCGCTCCGGTCCGGGCGCTACTCCAAAGCCGGTGAAGCTCAAATCCGGTCAGTCCCACGAACTCGGCGATTGGGATGTAATCAAACTGTACGAAGGCGTTGAAGTTGGTCGCGCCGATCGGCTTCCGGATCGCGCGCCGGCCGCCTCACCGGAGTCGGTGATGGCCGATGCGCCGACCATGGCGATGCGTCTTCCCAATCTCTGATCTATCTGGCAAAAAAGCTCAGACTGCCCTGTTCAGCACAGGTCGAACCAGCGTTCGACACAGCCGCAACAGAAGCGATCATGTGCATCTTTGGCCTGGCGAGGTCCTATACGCCAGACCCAACCCGTGTATCATTTGCTGAGTTTTTGTGTACGTGGACCGCACCCGCGCCGCTCTCCAAGATCGGCAAAAGGCGCCGCTGTAACGAAAACGCCCCAGAAGGCAGTGCAGCGCGCGCGGCCGGTACACCCTTATAAAGGAGAGAAACATGGCGCAGGGAACCGTTAAGTGGTTCAACGCCGAGAAGGGCTTCGGCTTTATCACCGTCGATGGCGGCGGAGCCGATGTGTTCGTTCACTTCTCCGCAATCCAGACCAGCGGATACCGCACTCTGGAGGAGAACCAGCGGGTCGAGTTCGAAATCGCCCAGGGCCAGAAAGGCCCGCAGGCCGAGCAGGTCCGCCCCATCTGATCTCGCTCATCAAGAGCTGATCGTCCGAAAGCCCGTCGCCATTACGGCGGCGGGCTTTCGCTTTTCCCGGCGCCGCTCCCGCTCCACCCGCCGCTCCACTCCGCTGCATTCGCCGCCCCGCTCCCCTGCACGCCGCCTCGCATCCCCTGCACTCGCCCCCCACTCCCCGCAGATCTTGCGACGTGGTGACGCCCATGGCGCGGCCAAGTCGCAAGATCCACGACGGAGAGGCAGGCGCGCGGTCGGTCGGATGCGGAGCGCGGACGGGCGCGACGGGCGCGACGGGCGCGGACGGGCGGGACCGGGTTCGGGTGGGCGAGCGCGACGGGGTCACGCCGGCCAGGCATCGCCCCACTCGGTGTCCCGCGCCGCCTTGTAGACCTCGGTGCCGAGCTTCTTGGTGATCACCTGATCCCCGGCCGATCCGTCCGGACGGCACAGCCGCAGTTGACACCAGACCCTTTCGCTGGATCGGGCGGCGCAGCACCCGAGCCACCTCGGCCGGTGCTGACCAACCGCGCACCGCGACCAGGTAGGAGTACTTCTCGTCCTCGTAACTCAGGTCCGCCTCCTTGAGCCGCCGATGCAGCGCCGAGCGGTTCACGCGTACGCCGAAATGGCACCAGTCGCCCGCCGCAAGCGGGCACGCCACCTGGTGTGGGCAGGGCGCCGCGATGGTCCATCCGGAGTCGATGAGCGCGGTCCGCGCGGCGATGATCCGGGCGTAGCCGGCCGGGGTTCCGGGCTCGACCACGATCAGCCCGCGGGTCGCCGCCGCCATCGCCACCGAGAGCAGTTCGCGCTGCTGGCTGGAGCTGAGTTCGCCGAGCACGTACGAGACGGTCACCAGGTCTGCCGCGGCCGGCGCCGGATCGCCGAGCGCCCAGCGCCGCCAGGCCGCGGCGCGCAGCACCGGGGATGCCGCCCCGAGCGCCAGCGATGCGCCTTGGGCCAGCGCCGGCTCGGCCTGGTCGGCGATCGTGACCGCGGCGATCGACGGAAACCGCGCCGCGGCCGCCCATGCCGCTGCGCCGGTGCCGCCGCCCAGGTCCAGGAGCGACGCGGGCACGATTCCGGCCGGCAGCCCGCCGAGCGCGGCGTCCACGGCGGAGAACGTCGCCGGCATGCGATATGCGGCATATGCAGCGGCATCGGCGGAATCCGCTACGATCGGCGACTTCGGCGTGGTGCCGGACCGATAGGCTTCGATCAGCCGGCCGACCGACCGCCGCAACGGGTCGATCGCCACGCCGGTCAACCCCGCGTACAGGGCCGCTCGCAGATCGTCGGGAAGGTCGGGCACATCACCTGCCTAGGGTGAGAAGGGTCATCGAGCGACGTCAGGGCCGCACCTGCGGGCTGTTAGCCTTTGGACCTCAGTCCATCGGCCGTGCGCCGATTGGCGGACCTGCTCATATCTAGCTTAGGAAAGATCGAGGCGATGATCGGACTCGTGCTCGCCGCCGGCCAGGGTCAGCGGCTCCGTCCGTACACGGACTCGTTGCCCAAGACGCTGATCCCGGTGGATGGTGACGACACCATCCTGGACATCATCCTGCGCAACCTGGCGAAGGCCGAATTGTCGGAGATCGCGTTGGTGGCCGGCTACGCCGCGGACGCGTTGATCGCCCGGGTCCCGGACCTGTCCGCCAAGTACGGCGTGTCGCTGTCGATCATCAACAACGACCGGTTCGACCGCAACAACTGCTACTCGCTGTGGCTCGCCCGGGACGCGTTCGCCGACGGCGCCCTGCTGGTCAACGGTGACACGGTGCACCCGTTCGACGTCGAGGACACGCTGCTCACGACGGACAGCGGTGCCGATCTGACGCTCGCCGTCGACGTCACCAAGCAGCTCACCGACGAGGCCATGAAGATCACCAAGGACGACGCCGGTTTCGTCGCGCGGATCACCAAGCAGATGCCGGTCAGCTCGGCGCACGGCGAATACATCGGCGCCAGCCTGATCCGCCCGGCGGTCGCCGGTGACCTGGCCGCGGCGCTCGAGGAGACCTGGCGCCGGGACGAGTCGCTCTACTACGAAGACGGCTACCAGACGCTGATCAACCACGGCATCAACGTCGGCATCGCCGCGCTGCCCTCGCTGGAGTGGGTGGAGGTCGACGATCACGCGGACCTCGAGCGCGCTCGGGACCTCGCATGCCGCTGCTAGCCCGAACGCTCCTGACCCCGCTGACCATCGAGATCAGCGCCGGCGCCATCAGCCGGCTCGGCGAGGTGCTGGCCGACCGGCGCATCACCGGCGCCGGCGAGGTCGCTGTCGTGCTCGGCAACGGCATCGGCGGCGAACTGGACGAGACGGTCGGCCGCCGCACTTCCGCGCGGCGACATCAAGCACATCCAGGGCGGCACGCTTGAGGCTGCCCAGCAACTGGCCGAGGACCTGAAGACGCAGTCCTACGATGCCGTCGTCGGCATCGGCGGCGGCCGGGTCCTGGACACGGTGAAGTACGCGGCCACCCAGAAGGGCATGCCGATGGTCGCGGTGGCGACCAGCCTGGCCCACGACGGACTGGCATCACCGGTCAGCAGCCTGATGCGGGGCGGCCACTCGATCTCGTACGGCGTACACACCCCGATCGCGGTGATCGTGGATCTCGATCATGGTGGCCCGCAGCCCGCTCTACCAGATCCAGTCCGGCATCGGTGACGCCATCAGCAACCTCTGCTCCACCGCCGACTGGCAGCTGAGCAATACCGCGACCGGCGAGCCGGTGGACGGGCTGGCGCTGGCGCTGGCGCGTACCGGAGCCGAGGCTGTGGTGAACCACCCCGGCCAGACCACGACGAGGACTTCCTCGCCGCGCTCGCGAACGCGCTGATCCTCGGCGGCATCTCGATGGCGGTGGCCGGATCGTCGCGGCCGGCCAGCGGCGCCTGCCACGAGATCAGCCACGCGCTGACCGAGATGCTACCCGGACGCCGCCAGCCACGGCATCGGCGCCGGCCTGGGCGCGCTGTTCGCCACCTACATTCGCGCGCGCTCCACCTCGACGAGGCGGTACATGCGCACGTTCCACCGGCTCGGCGCCGCCATGGCACGGCACGGGCTGCCGCGTACGCCCGCCGAGATCGGCTTGACCGTGGAGCAGTTCGCAGCGGTGATCGAATACGCTCCGGCCACCCGGCCCGGCCGCTTCACCATCCTCGAGCACCTGAACCTCGACGCGGCCGCGATCGCCGTTGCCGTCAAGGAGTGCACCGATGCCCTTCCGTCCTGACCTGGATCCGATCCGGTGACGCACGCCCTGCTGTTCGCCACCGAAGCCGCTCCAGGCGCGGACGGCACCGCGACCGCGCTGCTCCCCCTCGCCGACGGCACTCCGGTGGTCGCTGACCTGGCCGCCAAGCTCACTTCGCTGGAGGTTGAGCGGATCACCGTGGTGAGCCGCCCGGAGTGGGCCGACGCGCTCCGCGGCCACGGATTCACCGTGGTGGAGAGCAAGGACATCGCCGCCGATCTGACGGTGATCCGGGAGACGGCCACCGCCGCCACCGGCACCGTCGCCCTGCTCAGCGCCGACCTTCTCGGCCATCGCGCGGCCTTCAATCACATTGCCGGGCCGCGCGCGCGGCGCACGGTCGCGGCGATTCAGGCCGGACCCGGGGTACGCACCGACGACTGGGCGCCTCCGGTGCGGCGCGAGCGGGATCTGGTGATCTCCGCCGGAACGCACTTCCACGAGGTCACCAACGCCAACGCAGCGTTCCGGTCGATGCTGTCGGTCACCGATGGCGACCGGCACCGGCTCGCCGAAGCCTGCGACGCGCTGCTCGGCCGAGGCCGAAACCGGTGCGTTCGACCTGAACGACGCCGCGGCCGGCTACGGCCCCACCGCGCTGGCCCTGCTCGGGCTGGTGCGGACCGGTGTGACCACGGCGGCCTACAACGTCCGGCTGGTCCAGGCGGTGCGGGTCACGTCGACGGCGGCGGCCCGCGCTGCGGAGACCGAGCAGAACGCGATCAACGAGGACGACGCCCGCGCTCACGCCGCGATCAAGGAGGACGAGGAGTTCCTCGCCCTGCACATCGTGCACTCGACGTCACCGTTCATGGTGCGCTGGTTCTACCGGCACAACATCACTCCGGACATGGTCACCTGGATCTCGATCCTGGTCGGCGTCGTGGCCGCGGCGGTGGTGGCGATCGGCGGCCGGGTGCCGGTCGCGATCGGCAGCGTGCTGCTCTACGCCAGCTTCGGCTTCGACTGCATGGACGGCACCCTGGCCCGCTACGGCGGCCGCACCAGCCAGTGGGGCGGCTGGCTCGACATGATCGCCGACCGCGCCAAGGAATACCTGCTGTTCGCCGGGTTCGCCATCGGCGGCATCCGGATGCACGAGAAGAACATGTGGGAGCTGGCGATCGCCGCGATGGTGCTGCAGACGATCCGGCACACGGTCGACACGTGGTATGGCGCCTTGCAGGACACCGCCACCCGATCGCTGCCGGAGGTGCCGCTCGGCTCTCGGCTGGACCGGCTCGGGCTGCGCGCCACCGACGGCGGTGATGCCACCGGGCTCGGCGGCAAGCTGGGCCAGCTGTCGGCATCCGCGCACGGCCGCTACCGATCTCCGGCGTACTGGCTCAAGCGCAGCGTGGTGCTGCCGATCGGCGACCGCTGGCTGCTGATCGCGATCAGCGCCGCGCTGTTCGGACCTCGGTGGATGTTCATCATCCTGCTGGCCGCGGCCTCGCTGGCGTTCGCCTATGTGATCGCCGGCCGGACCCTGCGAGCCCGGTCCATGAAGATCGCGGTGATGCCGCGATTCGGCATCGCTGAGCAGCGCGACGACGGGTTCATCGCCCGGCTGGTCGCCCGGACCGGCATCGCGGTGCCGCCGCTGGTCGCTCTGGCACCATCGGTCGTCCTGAACCTGGTCGGGCTCGGCTTGCAGATCACCGGCCACGACCTGCCCGGATGGTTCGTCCCGGTCGCCACGGTGGTGGGTCTGCTGGCCGCCCTGGGGTCGGCGGCGCCGCACACCGGTGCGCTCGATTGGCTCACCATCACCGGGCTGCGCACCTCCGAATACACCTTCATCGTGCTGGCCGGAGTCGCCGCCGACGTGCCGCTGCCATTGATCTACGGCCTGCTCGCGGCACTGGTGCTCTACCACTACGACCTGGCTGGACGGATCGAGAAGGCGGCCACACCGTTCCGTGGCATCGGCTGGGCACTCGGCTGGGACGTGCGGACGCTGCTGATCGGCGTCGCGGTCACGGCCGGCTTCGGCACCGGGGCGTACGCGATCGCGACGGCGTATCTGGCCGCCGTCCTCGTCGTGGGCACAGCTGCCGGACTCGTGCGCGTACCGCTGGCGGCGCCAGTTCCGGCCAGTTGACGCGACTGGTAATAGACAATGAGTCGCACATGTGACTGATCGCGGCTTTGGCCGGTTGGGTGTGCGTACCATCACGTCGCCTTCGACCGTGAGGAGTCGACCATGCCGCGCCGTGCGACCGCAACAATCAGGAACATCACGCTGATCGGCGGCGCCCTCGCGGTCGCCGTCACGCTGGCCGGATGCGGCGGCTCGAAGCCGACCGGATCCGGCGCTCTCAGCGGCCCGACCGGAGCTCCGGCCGCGAGCAGCACGCCATCCGCGTCCGTGTCGCCGTCGCCGGTCGCCGCGGTGACCGTCACCGCTTCGGCGCCGGCGCCCTATCCGAGCAACTACCCGGCGGCGATCCTGGCCGCGTGGAAGGCCAAGGACACCGCCCGGCTGGCCCAGCTCACTTCGGCGTCGACGGCGAACCACCTGATCAACGACCTCGGCTCGGTCAACCAGGACTGGATTCACATCCGCGACGATGGCGCGATGGGCTCGTCCTATGCGAGCTACTACAACACCAAGGGCGACCTGCTGGTGCTGAGGACCGGCAACGAAGCGGTGTCGGAGAAGAAGTACCACGCCGGGACGCTGCAGACCTACGACAAGATGACCTACCCGACCGATGCGGTGGCCTACGTCAAGAAGTTCATCGGCGGGTGGCTGGACGGCAACGCCGATCGGATGCGGCTGCTGTCCAGCGACGCGATCACCACCCACTATCTCGGCCTGAGCATGCCGGACACGGACTTCACCGCGGCGATGGTGCTGGGCAGCGGGGCCGCCGGGCACCTCGAGATCGAGGTCAAGGAGACCAGCCCGGCCTTCGACCAGACTCTCAAGGTCGCGACGCCGGTGCTCGGCGGTCCACACGCGATCGAGGACTGCGACCCGTCCTGTAGCTGATCATGGCTGCGTCCCGATCGCGCCGGGCCGGCGTCGCGGCCCGGTCGTCGCGGGTCCTGCCTTCACCGCAGGCCGCCCAACGACCGGCCGGACACGGTTAGGGTCGATGCGTGAAGGTTCTCGTTCTCGGCCACGACGACGTCACCGAACTGCTGTCCCTCGCCGAGTGCATCCCGTTGATGCGAACGGCCCTGATCGGGCTGAGCCGGGGTCGACGGTTTCCAGCCGCTGCGGTCCATCATTCAGCCGCCCGGGCTGCCCGGCTTTCTCGGCCTGATGCCGGGCTATCTGGGCGGTGCCTCGTCGGTCCTGGGGATCAAGCTGCTCGGTGTCTTCCCCGGCAACTCGGCCATCGGCAAGGACGCCCACCAAGGCGTGGTGCTGCTGCTCGATCCGGAGACCGGCGAGGCGAAAGCCGTGGTCAACGCGTCGGCGATCACTGCCGTACGCACCGCGGCGGTGTCCGCGGTCGCCACCGATGCTCTGGCCCGCGCGGATTCCTCGGTGCTGACCGTGATCGGCACCGGTGTCACCGCCCAGTGGCACGTGCGTGCGCTTCTGCACGTACGCACGATCGACTCGGTCCGGCTGGTCGGCCGCGACACGGTCCGCGGCCTGGACGTCGCGGCCGCGCTCGGCGCCGAGTTGCCGGTCTCGGTCACGTTCACCACCGATACCGAAGCCGCGCTCGACGGTGCCGACATCGTGGTCACCGCGACGACGTCGGCCGAGCCGGTGCTGTCCCGGGACTGGCTGGCCCCGGGCGTTCACCTCAACGCCGTCGGCGCCTGCAAGCCGACCACCCGGGAAATCGACTCGGCGACCATGACCTCCGCCGCGATCTTCACCGATCGCCGCGAGTCGGCGCTAAATGAGGCCGGCGACCTGCTGCTGGCCGGGCTCGGCGCGGACGCCATCCGGGCCGAGATCGGCGAGGTGTGCGCGGGATCGGCAGCCGGCCGGGGTGGACCGGACGAGATCACCGTCTTCGAGTCGCTCGGGCTCGCCGTCGAGGATCTGGCCGCGGCCGCGCATGTGGTGGCGGCGGCCCAGCGCACCGGTCACGGCACCTGGGCCGATTTCTAGGGCGCTGGGCTCGATTTCTAGGACGCTGGGCCGATTTCTAGGACGCTGGGCCGATTCTCGGACGCTGCGCCGATGGCCAGCGGATTTGGCAACACCTAGGCTGTCCGGCGTGGACCTGCACGTGAGCCTCGATGGTTCCACGGATCTGTCCGGCCAGATCTACCGGCAGATCCGCTCCGCCATCCTGGACAACCGGCTGCGCCCGGGCGAGCCGTTGCCGTCCACCCGGGACGCCGCGGCCCGGCTATCGGTGTCCCGGAACACCGTCGCCACCGCGTACGACCATCTGATCGCCGAAGGCTTCCTGACCAGCCGCAGCGGTGTCGGCACATTTGTCAGCGAGCGGGTCCGCGGCCAGGACCCGGAGCCGGCCGGCGCCGCGGTGCCGTTGCCGACGCGGGCCATCTGGGACACCATCCGCACCCCACCGGTGCTATCCGACCACGACTATGAGTTCGACTTCCGGGCCGGCATGCCAGATGCGCGCGAATTCCCGTACGCGACCTGGCGGGCCCTGGTCTCGGACCAGTTGCGGGACTCCGCGGTCGGGCCCGGCGCCTACGGCGACCCGGCCGGCCACCTGGGTCTGCGGTCCGCGATCGCCCGGCACATCGCGGTGTCCCGGTCCGTGCACACGACGCCCGAGCAGGTGATCATCACCAGCGGCACGCAACAGGCACTCGATGTCGTGGCCCGCGTGGTGATCGAGCCCGGCGACGTCGTGGCGGTCGAGGACCCCGGCTATCTGTCCGCCTGCCTCGTCTTCGCCAGCCTCGGCGCACGCGTCGTCGGAGTTCCGGTGGACGACGAGGGACTTCAGGTCGACCGGTTGCCGGACAACGCGAAGCTGGTGTTCGTCAGCCCGTCGCATCAGCTGCCGCTGGGCGTCCGCATGTCGCTGCCGCGCCGCCAGGCTCTGCTGGCCTGGGCCGACCGGGTCGGATCGGTGGTCATCGAGGACGACTACGACAGCGAGTTCCGGTTCACCGGCCGGCCCATCGAGCCGCTGCACAGCCTGGACAGCTCGGGCCGGGTGGTCTACATCGGAACGTTCTCCAAGACCATGCTGCCGACGCTGCGACTCGGATTCTGCGTCGCACCACTGGGTCTGGTCGCGCCGATGCGCAAAGCGAAATACGCACTGGACTGGCACACCGCGATCCCGATGCAGGCAGCGCTCGCCGAGTTCATCGACCGCGGACTGTTCGCCCGGCACCTGCGCCGGATGCGGACCATCTACCAGACCCGGCGCGAACTGATCGCGATGGCGCTGGAACGGGACTTTTCGCCGTACCTGCAATTGATCTCATCAATCGCGGGCCTGCACCTGACCGCGACGATGCCGTCCGGCGGCCCCGGTGAGGCTCGGGCATGGGCGCGGCGGGCCCGTGGTGTCGGCGTCGGGATCCGGGCCCTGTCCGACTTCGCCATCACACCGAGCGTCACCGATGGGCTGGTGTTCGGCTACGGCATGATCGCCACCGACCGGATCGATGAGGGTCTCAAACGGTTGCGTGCCAGTTTGGATTGATGCCCAAAGTTGACCGGCCCACCGCAAGCCGCCGGAATCTGGATCTGCCCACGTCACCGCCCAGATTTCTAACCTGATTCCAGGGTGCGGCGGAGGATCCGGCCGCGCCGCGGACGTGGGGAGGCGCGATGATCCTGGTGACGGGGGCGATCGCCCCCACCGGGCGATCGATCGTAGACCAGCTCGCCACCTCCGGCCGCGCCGTCCGCGTGCTGATGCACGACGGCGACCAATCCGAATTCCCATCAGCGGCGGAGATCGTGGTGGGAGATCTCGGCGACCCGGGCTCGCTGATCCGGGCCATGATCGGTGTGCAGGCGGTATTCCTGCGCACGACCGCTCCCACCGTCATCTGCGGCTTCCTCAACGCGGCGGACGCCGCAGGTGTCGAGCGTGTGGTTTTCCTGTCCTCGGGCGCCATCGACGACTGGGCGGTGACCCAGTCCAACCAGGTCGCGGCGGACTACAGCGAGATCGAGCAAGCCATCCGGGCGAGCGGTCTGAGCTGGACATTCCTACGCCTGCAGGTGGCCTCCTCGGACGCCTTGCAGTGGGCCTTCGACGTGCCTCGGCAACTGTCCACCGGCGACGTGGTGCGGGGACCTTATGCCGGGGCGGCCGGCTCGCCGATCCATCCGGCGGACTTCGCCGCCGTCGCCATCGCCACGCTCACCGAAGACGAGCACGATCGACGCACCTATTCGGTGACCGGTCCGGTGTCCTTCACCCACTCCGAACAGGTGCGCCTGATCGGCGCGGTCCGAGGCCGCACCTATTACTACGACGAACTGGACGAGGCGACGGCGCGGGCTCGGATCGATCCGTGCGCGCCCGCTGATCTGCTCTTCGAAACCTGGGCCAAGCACGTCGGGATGCCGGCGCCGATCACCGACACCATTCAGCGGCTGACGCAGCGTGCGCCGCGCACGCCCCGCCAGTGGGCCCTCGATTACCCGCGCGCAGCGTAGGGCGCGCACCATCTGATCGGCCGCTGTTTCTCATGCCGGTCCGCGTTGCTCAGGCGGCTGTTTCTCATGCCGCCTTACGCTGCCGGCGCCACCGCGGGCAGCGCCTCGGTACGGCGCCGTGGCGGACCACCGGCTCGCCTTACGCGGCCGGTGCGACTGGCGGTTGGGCGCGGACTGGTTCATGCGGCACCTGGTCGACGCCGACGTCGCCAACAACTACGGCCACTGGCAATGGGTGGCCGGCACCGGGACCGACACCAAGCCGTACCGGCAATTCAGCCCGGCCCGCCAGGCTGAGCGGTTCGATCCTGAATCGCGCCTTTCGAGACCGCTATCTAAGCTGAGTGGCGCCTATGCCGATCGCCCGATATCGCCGTTCGCTCGCGGTTGACAAAGTATCGAGGTGTTTCGATATCCGTTTCGCGGCTCGGTCGCGGTCGCATCCGGCCGATTGACCACCCCGCAGTTGCGCGGGCCGCGGTTTCGGCGGCTGTTTCCGGATGTCTACATCGCCACCGATGTCACCGTCGACCACTACGTCATGTGCCGTGCCGCGGCCCTGTACGCCGGCTCCGCCGCCGTGATCAGCGGCTTGAGTGCGGCCTACGTCTGGGGCGTCGACCGGGCGCCCCGAGCCGTCGAACTCACCATTCCGGTAGCCGAGCACAGACGGCTCGATAGAGTCCGGCTTGTCCGGTCTGATCTGGCCGACGACGACACCGCGATCCGACGTGGGCTGTGCGTGACGTCAGCCGCTAGGACGACCGTAGACCTGCTCCGGCGCCTGCCGCGAACAGATGCCGTGATCGGTGCTGACGCCATGCTCGCGCGGACCGGGCTGACCCTGGCACGGCTCGACGCCTACATCAGCGAGCAGCGCGGGCTGCATGGAATTCGGGCCGCGCGCCATCTGGTCGCGCTTCTCGAGCCGCTGACCGAGTCGCCGATGGAATCGGCTTGTCGCCTGCTGATCGTGGACAACGGGCTGCCACGACCGATCGCGCAGCACGTGATCCGCTACAACGAACTGACTCTCGCGCGGCTGGACTTCGCCTATCCACAGTGGAAGC
Source organism: uncultured Actinomycetota bacterium (assembly GCA_963836775.1). Taxonomy (GTDB): domain Bacteria; phylum Actinomycetota; class Actinomycetes; order Mycobacteriales; family Micromonosporaceae; genus DASQPR01. The sequence continues at coordinate 1,307,486 of CAWIKR010000002.1, forward strand.
TCGGCCTCGAGTATGAGGGTGACTATCACCGAGACCGCGGCACTTTCCGCCGCGACATCGCGCGCTATCGCGGTCTCGAGAACCTGGGCTGGAAGATTATCCGAATCACCGCCGATGACATTCTCGGCAATCCGGACGAGCTGGTCCGCCTCATCCGGCATTGGATCAAGTGCCGATCCGACGGCGAAAACTAACGGGCACTGAGTGCTGTGAGACGCCCATGATCACAGCACTCACCGCCCGTTAGTTTCTTTCAGAGCCAACGGCGGTGGCCAAGGCGCGAGACGGAGCGCGCGGCAGTCGCCGAGGCAGTCGCCGAACCGGCAGTCGCCGAACCGGCAGTCGCCGAACCGGCCACTGACGGAGGCCGGCGACGGGATAAGGATCAAGTACGCGGCGGCATCGGAAAGAACCCGGACGTCCGCCGGACGTAGTCTGCGTAGCCCGGGCGCCTCGACGTCATGTCCTTCTCCAGCAACGGCTTTCCCGTCTTGCCCGCCAGGAAGTAGGTCATCAGCAGCGGCGACAATACGGTCACCAACCCGGTCCACGATCCGATCCCGAGCAGCCACAAACCCCACCACACCGTGGCGTCGCCGAAGTAGTTCGGATGCCGGGTGTAACGCCACAATCCGGTGTCCAGCACCCGACCCCGCGATGACGGATCGTTGCGGAACCGCGCCAGCTGATAATCGCCCACCGACTCGAAGACGAACCCGATCGCCCACACCACGCTGCCCAGGACCAGCGCCCAGACCGCCGTGTCCTTCTGGTACTGCACGACCTGAACCGGCAGCGAAACGAACCACAGGATGGCCGCCTGCAGCAGGTAGACCATCCGGAGGGCGTACCAGTTGGGGTTTCCGGACGCCCGCGACAGCAGTGTGGCGTACCGCGGATCCTCGCCGTGACCGCGACCCCGCAGGAAGATGTGCGTCGCCAGACGCACGCCCCACACGACGGTGAGCGCGGTGGGCAGCGCCCGGTTCCAGACCGACCCGTGGCCCGCGGACAGAACGACCGTCGCGATCGCGATCGCCGCGAAGCCGAGCCCCCAGGCGATGTCGATGACCCGGTGCAGCTTGCGGGCGACGCCGATCGTGAAGGTTATGAGTACGACGGCGAGCGCCACCAGCGCGGTGACCCAGAGATTCGTCCACACCATCTACACCATCCGATCCGCGATCACCACGATCGGCGCCGCTTCCGGGCCGGTCTCGCTGCCGTCCCAAGCCCGGCCGGTCACGCTGCCGTCCCAAGCCCGGCCGGTCACGCTGCCGTCCCAAGCCCGGCCGGTCTCGCTGCCGTCCCAGGCCCGCAGCCGGACCGGGATGTCCGCGCCGGTCTCGCTGCGAGCGACGCCGGCCAAGTCTTCGGCGATCGTGGTCACCTCCCGGCCCCCTCGAACACGTACTGCCCGACATTGAGGTAGCCGCTGGCAAACCCGGCTTCGGAATACGCCAGGTAGAGCTCCCAGGTGCGGCGGAACACGTCATCGAAGCCGAGCCGGGCGACTGCCGGGAAATGCGCGACGAACCGGCTCCGCCACAACCGCAGCGTGCGGGCGTAGTCGGGGCCGAACTCGTACCGATCGGCCAGTGGCAACCCGCACTCGCTCTCGATCACCTCGGGCGACGGGATCAGGCCGCCCGGGAAGATGTATTTCTGGATCCAGGTGTGCGTGTGCCGGGTGATCAGCATCCGGTGGTGCGGCATCGTGATGGCCTGCAGACCGATCCGCCCGGTCGGCGCGACCAGCCGTCGCAGCGTGGCGAAATAGGTCGGCCAGAACTCCTCGCCGACGGCTTCGACCATCTCGACGCTGACCACCGCGTCGTGGTCAGCCTGACCCGGAATATCGCGGTAGTCGCAGAGCTCGACTCGGATCCGATCGGACAGCCCGGCGGCCGCGATCCGCTCCTCGGCGAGCGCCTTCTGTTGACGAGAGAGCGTCACGCTGTGCACGGTGGCGCCGCGGTGGGCGGCCCGCATCGCCAGCTCACCCCAACCGGTGCCAATTTCGAGTACGCGTGCACCGGCGCCGACCTTCGTCAGGTCCAGCAGCCGGTCGATCTTCCGCCGTTGCGCATCGGCGAGCTGATCCCAGGCCGGATCGGTGCCACCCTCCAGGCCGGACCGGTCGAACAGCGCCGACGAGTAGGTCATCGTCACGTCCAGGAACTCCCGGAACATGTCGTTGGAGAGGTCGTAGTGCGCCTCGATGTTGCGATTGCTCTGCCCGATCGTGTTGGCGGTGTCCGACGGGATGCGGTGCGTGTAGAAGCTCCGGATCCACTGCAGTCGCGGCGGGACGATCTGCTCGACGTGCCGGGCCAGGGTCGCCAGCAATTCGGCAAGGTCATCGGTGGACCAGTCACCGGCCTGGTACGCCTCCCCGAAGCCGATCAGGCCGTTGACACCCAGCCGCCGATAGAAGTCGTCCGGTCGATGCAGCCGCAGCAGTGGTCCGGACGAGCCGCGGATCGCGAGACCCTCGGTCCCTGAGTCTCCGCTCCGGCCGCCCGGCGTCTCGACTCGGATGCCGAGGCGCTTGACCGCTCGGTCGAGCAGCGCGCGGGCGACCTGGGCACGGAACCGCGACTCCGGAGTCGCGGCGACATCCGGCCATCGGGCCACATCGACGCCGGCGGTTGCGGGTTCGAGCAGCTGCGTCATCAGACCCTCTTCGCGATCAGTTCGTCGTGGACCGGGTGCCGGTCGTCATCGGCGCGCGCGACCGCGGGCACGCCCTTCAGATAGAGACGGATGCCGTGCCAGCGGATCCGGGCGCTGATCATCAGGGTGTGCATCGGGTATCGCACCGCCAGCCGCACCAGCGTCGGCACGGTGAGCGGAACCCGGTCGCCGGTGAGGCTCGCGGTGAACGGCCGTACGCCGGCTCGCGCCAGGCTGATCAGAACATTGAGCCGCGCCGCCGGCTCGGGCACCCGCATGGTGTATTCGCCGTCGACCGGGAAGAACGGCGAGACGTAGAACTCCTTGCCGGCGCGGGCGTTTCCGGCGGGATCCGGCCGCAACAAGTAGCGGTGCCGGCCGCCATAGGTGTTGTGCACCTCGGCGACGACCGCGCGCAGCGCACCCCCGTCGTCGTGGCACCAGTAGACCGAGAGCGGGTTGAAGACGTAGCCGAGCACGCGCGGCTGCGTCAGCATGGTGATCCGGCCGGCGCCGAGCTCGATGTGGTGCCGAACAAGGAAGTCGGTGACGTTCTGACGCAGCGAGCGCGCCGGGTCGCCGACGTGGTCAGCGCTGCGGAACCGACCCAGCGGCTGGAGCAGCCACGGAAGCCGAGGCGCGTCGTCGAGATCGATCAGCCAGTAGTAGGTGCGGTGGGCGAAGCCGTAGCGCAAAGGCTGGGTCCGGTTGTGCCGCACCCGGCACTCGTACAAGGCCGTCACCACGACACCCCGAGCTGCTCGGCCGCTCGCACGCCGGAACGGCACCCGTCCTCGTGGAACCCCCACCCATGGTAGGCACCGGCGTACGCGACGCGACCGGTGGAGATCTCCGGCAGCCGGCGCTGCGCAGCCAGACTCCGCGGCGTGTAGATCGGATGCGTATAGGTCATCCGGGCAAGCACGCGCTCTGGGTCGACGTCCTCGGACTGGCCCAGCGTGACCACGAAATCGGCCTCGCTGATCAGGTGCTGCAGTGTATTCATGTGGTAGCTGACGCGTACCGTCCCGGTGCTCGGCGCGCAGCCGGGCAGCTGGTAGTTCCAGCTGGACACCGCCGCTCGGTGCCGGGGAAGCACGGCCGGGTCGGTATGCAGGACGGTGTCGTTCTCCGAGTATTCGAAGGCGCCGAGCACCGCCCGCTCATCCCGGGTGGGGTTAGCCAGCAGCCGGAGCGCCTGGTCGGCGTGGGTGGCCACGACCACGGAATCGAAGCTGTCCACGGTGTCTGCGTCGTCGCGTACGTCGACGCCGCCCGCATGCCGGTCCACAGACCGAACCGGTGCCATCGCGCGGACCGTCTGCAGCCGCTTGGCGACCAGGTCCACATAGCTCCGGGAACCGCCCACGACGGTACGCCAGGACGGAGAGCCCTTGATCGACAGCGCGCCGTGGTTCGCGAGGAATGTGAACAGATACCGGGCCGGGTAGGCGGGCACCAGGTGCGGGCCGCAGGACCAGACCGCGGAGACCAGCGGCACCACGAAATGGCGCACGAAGTACGGGCTGTAGCGACCCGCCGCAAGGAATTCGCCCAGGGTGATCTCCCCACCGTCGACTTCCGGACGGTCGAGCAACGCTCGGGCCTGGCGGTAGAAGGCCGGCACCTGGCGCAACAGGTTCAGGTACCGCGGACTGGCGGCGTTCGCACCGCGAGCGAACAGCCCGCTGATGCCGCGCGATCCGGCGTATTCCAGCCCGCACTGCCGGCACGTCACCGACATGCTCATCTCGGTCGGCTGGGTGGCCACGCCCAGCTCCCGGAATAGCCGCAACAGGTAGGGATAGGTCCGTTCGTTGTGCACGATGAATCCGGAGTCGACCGCGAAGGCACGGTCGCCGGCCGCCACATCGTGCGTGTGCGCGTGCCCACCGAGCCGGTCCTCGGCCTCGAACAGGGTCACGTCGTGATCTCGATGGAGCAGGTAGGCCGCGGTCAGACCGGACACGCCCGCTCCGATCACCGCTATCCGCCTGCGACTGCTGCTCACGCTCACGTCCGCCTGCCTTCCGGTAGAGGTGCCCAGTTCGCCAGTAGTTGCTTGCAATTCGTCGCCGGCGCCCGGCCGGACTGGTCGGATTTCGGATTCGCCGCGCCCGACTTCCGTGGATCTTGCGAAGTGGGGCGGCCGATAGCCACGCCACCGTCGCAAGATCCACAGAGAGAGGACGCACGGCGGCGGCGCGGGGGCGCGGCGGCGGCGGCGGGCTGGGGTTCTCAGTGGCGCCGCACTCGCAGTGCGACGTCACTCGGCTACGCCGGGTCACCGTAAGGGCGGAACACAACTCACCTACCGAATCACCGAGGCGTCGTTGGCGGGCGGCCCGCGTCGGTGTCGGTGGTGCACGGGCCGGCCTGAGGAGTAGGGATGAGCAGCGGCAACATCTCTCATCTACTGAAGGAGAGCTGGTCGCTGGTCGAGGACCGCCAGGACCGCCTGGGTGCGTATTTCTACGCCCGGATGTTTCTGAAATACCCGGAGCTGCGGGAGATGTTTCCGGTGCAGATGGATCTGCAGCGGGCTCGGCTCCTGGGTGCGATCGTGACCGCCATCCAGAATTTCGATGATCCCGAGCGAGTCGACGAATACCTGCGCCAGCTCGGCCGCGACCATCGCAAGTTCTATGTCGAGCCGGCGCATTTCGACCAGGTCAAGTTCGCTCTTCTGGAGTCGCTGCGAGTGCACGCCGGTGACGACTGGACCCTGCAATTCGAGCAGGCCTGGAACGACGTTTACGACATGATCGCGGCGAAGATGATCGCCGGCGCACGCGACGACGACAACCCGCCCTACTGGTATGCCGAAGTGCTGACGCACGAGCGCCGCGGCACCGACATCGCCGTGTTCACCTGTCGCCCGCTGTCGCCGATGCCGTTCCGGGCCGGTCAATACGTCAGTGTCGAGTGTCGCTACCAGCCCCGGCTGTGGCGGACCTACTCGATGGCGAACGCGCCGCGGGACGATGGCACCATCGACTTCCACGTCCGCGCGGTCGGCGCCGGCTGGGTGTCCAGCGCTCTGGTCCGCCGCCTGAAACCGGGTGACCTGCTCAAGCTCGCGGCCCCGATGGGCTCGATGACGCTCGACGCGGACTCCCGGCGGGACATCGTCTGCGTCGCCGGCGGCACCGGTCTGGCTCCGGTCAAGGCCATCATCGACGAGCTGAGCCGCTACAACCGGACTCGCTTCGTGCACCTGTTCCGGGGCGTACGCACCCGGGACGACCTTTACGACCGGGACCACCTGGACTCGCTCACCAAGAAGCTGCCGTGGCTGAACGTGGTTCGCGTGCTCAGCGAGGACGACGAGTTCCCGGATGCCGAGCATGGCAACGTAGCCGACATCGTCGCCAAACACGGCCCGTGGACGAACCACGATTTCTATGTATCCGGGTCGCCGGCGATGGTCGCCACGACCCTGCGAGCGCTACAGAAACTGCAGGTCCCAAGCACTCGCATCAAGTTCGACACGTTCTCGTACGCCTAGTTCGCATCGACCGTCGCGGTTGGCAGGTATTGCCCTGCGCCGATGCCGGAAATATTCTCCGAGCAGCCGTGGCAGTAAGAAGAAAACTGCCGCGATGTCCCCTCGGAGAGGTGCTATGGCCTTCCAACAGCACGAGGTAGACCGCCGTACCCTGTTCAAAGCCGGTTTGGGCGCCACCGTCGCGGCGGTGGTCGGCACTCAGCTGGCATTCGAAGGCGCCGCGGACGCGGTGCCGTCGGCGGAGTTCCCGTGGATCATCGACTGCGACAGCTGGGGTGCCCGGCCGCCGTCCAGCACGATCCAGATCACTGGCAACACCACCAACAAGATCATCCTGCACCACATGGCGTTCCCGAACGTCACCGACTACTCCCGCGAGCACGCGATCCAGCTCGCCAAGGACTGCCAGAACCTGCACATGGACACCAATGGCTGGGCCGACACCGGCCAGCACTTCACGGTGAGCCGTGGTGGCTATGTTCTGGAAGGCCGCCACCGCAGCCTGGAAACGCTGGACGCCGGCCAGCACCAGGTGATCTCCGCGCACTGCCCGGGCGAGAACGGCAATGCCATCGGCATCGAGAACGAAGGCACCTACATCACCGAGACGCCGCCCGATGCGCTCCTCGACTCGCTGGTGCAACTGTGCGTCGCGGTATGCCAGAAGTTCCGGCTGAACGCCTGGGACATCTTCGGCCACTGGGACTTCTACACCACCGACTGTCCCGGCATCTCGTTCTACGCCCAGTTCCCGATGGTGCGTTCGCGCGTGCTCACCGCGATGGGTGTCTCACGGGATGCCATTCCGGCGCGACGGTGGCCGGACATCTGGCGGTTCGTCGACGGGCCGGTGGTCGAGGTGGCGCAATACCTGCTCAAGAATCTCGGCTACAACCTGGTGCCGGACGGCAACTTCGGCTTCGACATGAACCCGATCGTCGCCGACTTCCAGGCGAAGAACGGCATTCCGGTGGATCCAGACGCGACGTTCGACCGCGCCACCTGGGAGGCGCTCGCCCCGGTGCTGGAGAAGGACGCCACCGGCCTGCCGGTGACGGCGCTGCAGTTCATGCTCGGGCGCAAGGGTTATGCCGATGTTTCGGCGACCGGCTCCTATGACCAGAACACCATGAAGGCCGTCCAGGACATGCAGCGCCTGCACGGTCTGACGCCCAACGGGAAAGTGGATTTGAGCACGTGGTGCGCCGTCGTCGGCGGCTCGGTCAAGGAAGCGTTCCGGGTCTGACTTAAGGGTTTGAGGCGAAATCTGATGGGCGGTTTTGTCCCTCCGACGAAACTTTCTTTCAGATTTTCGCCTCAAAGTGGCACTTGCCAACACGCCTCGGCAGGTGGTATTCATCCATGTACGTGAATGTTGATCCTGGGGAGGCATCATGACATCACGTTCTCGTCGCGTCATCGCTGGATTGGCCGGCGCCGCCGCGGCATTCATCCTGGCACTCACCTCGGCGACCCCCGCCCAGGCTGCCACCGTCACCTATGGCCTGGACGTTTCCAGCTATCAAGGAAACGTCAACTGGGCCGCACAGTGGAATGCCGGCGCTCGGTTCGCCTACATCAAGGCCACCGAGGGCACGTATTACACGAACTCGTACTTCGCTCAGCAGTACAACGGCTCGTACAACCAGGGCATGATCCGTGGCTCGTACCACTTCGCCACGCCCAACACGACCGGCGGTGCCGCTCAGGCCGACTACTTCGTCGCGCACGGCGGTGGCTGGTCCAAGGACGGCAAGACCCTGCCGGGTGCGCTCGACATCGAGTACAACCCCTACGGCGCCACGTGTTATGGCCTCTCACAGGCCTCGATGCGCAGCTGGATCTCCTCGTTCCTGAACGAGTACCACGCCAAGACCACGCGGTGGGCAACCATCTACACGACCACCGACTGGTGGACCACGTGCACTGGCAACTACTCGGGATTCTGGGCGAATGACCCGCTGTGGATCGCTCGCTACTCGAGCAGCCCGGGCACCCTGCCCGCCGGCGCTTCGACCTGGTCCTTCTGGCAGTACAGCAGCACCGGCCCGTTCGCCGGCGACTCGGACCAGTGGAACGGCGCTCTGGACCGGCTGAAGGTCCTGGCGTGCAACGGCACTTGCTAGTGGTGGTCGCATAGCCCTCATCGGGAATCGGGCGTGCGGATGACGAGCCCGACCTTTCGTACAGGTCGGGCTCGTCGCCATTGCGGCTCGCCGGTCCGCTGCTGCCGGCCCGCTACTCCGGGATGGCTAGCCGGTGCGTCCTCCCCTGCACCCGGGCGGCCATCGCATGCACCTGCGGCTCGGCGCGATCCCAGGTGCGCGTGACGACACTGTCCGGGCCATAGCGGTCGCGGATCTCCGCAAGACGTTCACACACTGTCATCGGTTGCCCGTCTGGACCGGTGGTCAGGTCCGCGTACCACAACGCGTCGCGCGGGTCGCTCTCCTCATCACGGAACTCACTGCATAGGACTGCTGCCAGGCCGCGCTCCTCGGCCTCGAAAACAGCGCAGGAGTGGTACGCGACGAGGCCCGCGAGCCGATCGCCAAATCCAGCGGTACGCAGCCAGCGGGCACCGTCGAGCGGGTGGAACCCGGTCTCGGCCAGCGCGGGCGCGTACCCGATGTCGTGCAGCCACGCGGCCGCGACGAGGATTTCTCGATCTTCCGGTCCGAGCGCGGTGGCCCGCGCCAGCATCTCGGCCGTGGCCGCTGCTGCCTGAACGTGCGCCCAGCGACGAGGAAGGCACTCGCGGAGCAACGACTCCGCCGCCGCACGCGCCGCGCCGACGACGTCCGGAGTGGTCGCAACTGGCCCGCACTCATCGATCGGCACGTGCCGATCATGTCTGGTCTTGCCCCCGGTGCGAAGCCAGCCGTGCGTCACGACACGACTACCCAACGTCGACGGAACCGCAAGAGTCCCCGAAGCCACATCACATTCGAGGCCGTCATCGAGCTTGTCTGTATAGGCTGTTTGGCGATGTCTGCCCCTAACGAGACGCCGACCGGCGCCGGTCCTGGCACGCCCGATGGCGCACGCCACCAGGCCGCGGCCCGCCGTCGGGACGGCTTTCGGCCGGACATACAGGGCCTGCGTGCCATCGCCGTCGGTTCGGTGGTGCTCTACCACGCCGGACTGAGCAAGGTCTCCGGCGGTTACGTCGGAGTCGACGTTTTCTTCGTGATCTCCGGCTTCCTGATCACCGGACATCTGCTCCGCGAGATCCTGAGTACCGGGCGATTGTCGTTCGGAGCGTTCTACGCACGTCGCGCGCGGCGCATCTTGCCTGCGGCATTCGCCGTCAACATCCTGACGCTGATCGCCGCGACCATGCTGATGCCGCCGACGGAGTTGAAGTCGACGGTGCACGACGCAATCGCGACGGCGCTCTACGCACCGAACATGATCTTCGCGAACCGCGCCACCGACTATCTCGCGCAGAGCGGCCAACCCTCGCTCTTCCAGCACTTCTGGTCGCTCGGCGTAGAGGAGCAGTTCTACTTGGTGTGGCCGCTTCTGCTGGTCGCGACGTTCGCTCTGGTGCGGCGCCGGCGCTTCTGGCTCGGCGTGGCCGTCGGCGGCGTGGCCCTCGTCTCATTCGTCGCGTGCGTCCGGTTGACCACCACCAACCAGCCGTGGGCGTTCTTTACGTTGCCGACCCGGGCGTGGGAGTTCGCGGCCGGTGGATTGACGGCACTGATCATCGCGAGCGGACGTCGACTGCCCCGGGTGCCGGCCGCACTCGCGGTCTGGGCCGGACTCGCCGGCCTGGGCATTGCGATCTTCGGCTTCACCGACGCCACTCGGTTCCCCGGAACTGCCGCCGCGCTGCCGGTGCTCGCCACCGCGCTGGTGATTCTCGGTGGTGCCGGCATCCGCTCCGGCACCCCATCCGGGTCGCCGTCCGCCGTACCGACGCCCAGCCGGTGGCTCGGCGTCGCGGCGTTGGCCTTCGTCGGCGAGATCTCCTACTCGCTCTACCTGGTGCACTGGCCGATCTTCACGATTGCCCGGTACGCCGACGGTGAAGGTCAACCGCTGTCGCTGCCGTCCCGACTGGTGCTCCTGGCTCTTTGTCTTCCGGCTGCTTACCTGCTCTACCGGTTCGTGGAGAACCCGGTGCGGCGCAGCGGGTGGATCGCGGCGCTGCGGCCGTCGCGTACCCTGCTTGGCGCTCTTTCCTGCTCATTGGTCGTGGTGGTCGGCGCCGTCGGCGCCGGCGTCGCGTCCGCGGGCGCGCCGATGAGCACCGACCAGATCGCGCCGGTCGTGGCCGTCGGGCAGAACCCCGTCGGTACGTCCTACGTGCCGACCAACATCGAGCCACCGCTGTCCCGTGTCAGCAAGGACAATCCGGACATCTACCGGGACGGCTGCCATCTGCCGATCAAGGCGACCACGGTGCCGACCCACTGCACGTTCGGGTCGAACAAGTCGGCGCCGTTGGTGGTGCTGTTCGGCGATTCGCACGCCGCACAGTGGTTCCCGGCGCTGCAAACCCTCGCGAATCAGGGTGCGATCCGGCTGGAATCGGACACCAAGAGCGGTTGCCCGTCGGCCGAGATCGACGTCGACTACATCAGCAGCGCCGGCCTGCAGTCATATCCCGAATGCACTCGGTGGCGAGCCGCGGTCCATGCTCGCCTGGCGGCCGCGCCCCCGGACCTCGTCATCCTCTCCAACTACAACCGGCCAAACCTGCCGCGTGGCGGATTTCCGGCAGCGGGTGCATGGGCCGCAGCGGTCCGCGCCGGAATCGCCAAGCTCCCGGCGAAGAGTGCGGTGCTCGTGCTCGGAGAGACCCCGCTGCCGCCGATCACACCCGCCGATTGCCTCGCGGCGCACTTGAACAACACGGCCAGCTGCGCCGTCGATCGCGGTGAGGCGCTCAACGCGGCCATGGCCTCCGCCGAGATGCGGGCCGTGACGGCGTCAAATGCGCGGTACGTGGATCTCAACTCATATATCTGCAACCCGAGCACGTGCCCGCCAATCATCGGAAACGTGCTGGTCTACCGGGACAATCAGCACCTCACCGCCACGTTTGCCGAAACCTTGGCGCCGATGTTTTGGCAGGCGATCCGAGCCGCCCTCAAGAACCGCGGCTAGCCTCCGTCGGGAGGCCGCGCGGGTTGGACGTCAACGAGCTCGCGGCACGCAGTGTCAGTGACACGGACGTTCGCCGACGAACGGCGCGCACACTGCAGGTGTGGCCTTGACGAAGGCAGGCTCATCCAGATTGAATCTCCAACGCTGATCGGAGAATCATGAGGTGGCCGTACAGGTCGATTTGGGTTCCACGAGTAATTGCGGTGCTGGCAGCCACATGTCTGCTCGTCGCGTGTTCCGGTAAACCGAAGCCAGCGGCAAAAGCGACGTGCACACTGCAGGTGTCGCCTTGACGGAGGCAGACTGCATCCAGATAGAATCTCCAACGCTGATCGTGAAAATCGTGAGGTGGCCGTACAGGTCGATTTGGGTTCCACGAGTAATTGCGGTGCTGGCAGCCACATGTCTGCTCGTCGCGTGTTTAGGTAACCGAAGCCAGCGAAATAGTCGAACAGTCCAACTCCCGGTCATTGAGCCGCCCAGCTGGCCGTGGAAGTCGTAGCGGTACTGCACGGAGCCATCCGCCGTGCTCAAAACGACGACGGCGTCCTGATCGTCGTAAGTGTCCTCGTGGTCGAACCACTGTAGTGTCGCCGCGATCAGCCTGCCGTCTGGTGACCAACTGATGCCGCTCTCCCAGCTGCTCCAGCACACCTCGTCAGCGGTCCATAGCCGCACCCCGGTTCGGGAGGCGACGTCGATCACGTCGACTCGCGCACGTTCGTCGGCTGACGACAGGACGGCGACCTTGCTTGCGTCCGGCGAGAGCGCCGCCATGGTGTCACGAGGCACGAACGGGCGAAGGTCAAGCCAGTCGGGCTGGCGAGTCGGCAAGTTGAGTCGCCGCATCTTGGGCTGCGTCGAGGCCGTCTCCACTGAGGAGTTAAAGAGGATCTTCCTCCCGTCCCGGCTGAGATCGCAAACGCTCGGACTCGGCATGGCAGGGACGCCCGCCAACCGGACGAACGCGCCGTCACGTCGTCCGTCACGACCAGCGGCAGGTTGTCGGTGTAGGAACGCGCTCGCAATCACCAGCGCTGACATCCGGCCGCCATGGGACGGGATCGAGTGGCTCAATAAATGGCCTCACTGTTGGGACGGCCTTTGCCGCGATCTTCGCACCCGGTAGATGAACACTGCAGTAGGACGCGCCGTGATTGCCACTCGGCGAATGACTCACTCCGTTCCTGCGGCCGGCGCTCGAACGGGTCTCAGATTCGACGCATCTCAAAGAAACTATATTCAATGGAACACCATCATGAATTGGCCTAGCCGGCGCTAGCGCTACCGCCCCAGCTCGAGCGGCCGTGTCCGGGTTCTGCGCATCGAAAGGCTTCTTGACGGGGCCGTGTCCGGGTTCTGCGCATGGGAAAGCGCTCTATCCCTCATCCCCGCCCGTAGTACACCAGATGTCGCCAATTGATCAGCTATAAGCCTGGCGGCGCCGAGCGCGCTCTCAGCACCATCCGCTCTGTCGCCAGCAGCTGTCCAACTTTCGATGGCTTCCCACTCTCCGTCGAGCCGGGGCCAAAGCTGGGCGACGACAGCCTAACCTTCGTCGCCGGCGATGAGGTCCGCAATGAAATGGTGCTGGTCCGGATCGGCGATTGCATCCTTGCTATCGAGGCTCAATTCCTGGTCGAGCCGAGCAACACGTCGCAATTCGACGACCTCGTCGAATCCGCAGTTGGCGTCTACCACAAGGGCTGAAGCCCGGGCGGTGCACGGCGACCTTCCGGATTGAGCCACGGGCGGCCGAATCACTTGGCTCCACGAATAGCTCCACGAAAACATGCAAAGCGGCCCAAAGATCGACTCATAGGCCGCTGAACTGGGTGCCCCCGAGAGGATTCGAACCTCCGACCTGCGGTTTAGGAAACCGTCGCTCTATCCCCTGAGCTACGAGGGCGGGCTCCGCAAGGATACCGGGTTTGACCAACCCGATTCACGCGTGGGATCTGTCACCGGCCACGACGCACTCGGAGCCGACAATACGGTCGCAAGATCGCCACAGCGCCCACTAGCGCGCCAAGATCACCGCGCGACCAGCACAGATCTATGGCCCGACATCCGAAGCCAGGCGAGCGAGGGTCGCGTCACTGGCCGCTCAGCCGACCCGAACCCGCGCCCGCCGGTCGGACCCTCAAGAACACCCGGGTCGGCGCCGAGCTCGCCCTAGACTGACGGCGTGTCCGACACCCCCATGGACCAGGCCGTGATCGTGCACGGCATGCCGCCTCGCGCCGAATACGACGATCCACGCGCGCCCGCTCCACAAGATCACCACTGGCTGCCGTGGCTCGCCGGTTGCTTCGAGGCATACGGCATCCCCGCCTGGCGCCCCGCGATGCCGGTTCCGTACGCACCGTCGTACACGGCGTGGAGCCGAGTCTTCGAAGAACGGCCGGTCACCGCCGGCACTGTCGCCGTCGGGCACAGCTGCGGCGCCGGTTTTCTGGTCCGCTGGCTCGCCGCCCACCCAAACGTACGCATCGCGCGCCTGGTCGTCGTCGCGCCGTGGCTGGACCCCACGGGTCACACCTCACCGGACATGTTCCGTGAGGGCGTTGACCCGGCCGCGATCGCAAGTCTCGGTGACCGAGTCGGCGCCATCGGCATCCTCAACTCCAGCAACGACCACCGAGAGATCCAGGTCAGCGTGGAGCGACTGCGGTCGGCACTGCCCGCGGCCAGCTATGTCAAACTCCGCCGGAGAGGCCACTTCGCCGACGGCCCGGGGCAGCGGCTTTCCGAGATCCTGCCGCTGGCCGGGCTGCCCATCGACGTCTCGCCGATCGCGCCGCGCCGGTAACGTCCCGGCCGCCTCCGCGGTGGCACCCTCGGGACCCGGCGTGACCTACGCCCCCCCGACGGCATCCAGCGCGCTCGACAGCTCGACTGTGCTGAGCACGTCTTCGCCATAAATGCCCTGAAGCCAATTCGTGTGGTAAACCGTGTCCAGGTATCGCTCTCCCAGGTCCGGAGCGATCGCAACCGCGGTCAGCCCGTGCGAGTCATGCCCGGACAACCATTCGATCGCGCCGCTCACGATGGTGCCCGTCGAGCCGCCGAACAGGAATCCCCGTCGGGCCAGGCGATGGCAGGCGCGGATGGCGTCCGGCTCTTCGACGCGGACGACGTCATCCACGAACGACTCGTCCAGCAGCGGCGGGCGGACACTGGTGCCAAGCCCGGGGATCATTCGGCGGCCGGGCTCCCCGCCGAACGTCACCGAGCCGACGCTGTCGACGGCGACCACCCGCACCTCCGAGTCCCAGCCCCGGAAGTAGCGCGCACAACCCATCAGGGTCCCGGTGGTGCCGGCGCCGACGAACAGCACGTCGAGTCGCGGGAACTGGCGGGCAATGGCCGGCGCCGTGGTGCGAAAGTGCGCTTTCCAGTTGCCCGGATTGTTGTACTGATCGAGGTTCACGTAACGGTGGTCCGAGGCGCAGAGCCCGCGGACGTACGCGATCCGCGCGCCCAGCAGGCCATCGATGGGGTCCGGCTCGGTGACGATATGCACCTGACTACCCAACGCCTCCATCACCCGCCGGGTCGCGAGGTTGCAGCGTGGGTCGGTGACGCACAAGAACCGATAGCCCTTGCTCGCGGCGATCATGCTCAACGCGACGCCGAGGTTTCCCGACGACGACTCGACCAGGATCGAATTCGGCGTCAGGAGGCCGTCGATCTCGGCGGACTCGACCATTTCCGCGGCCGCCTTGAGTTTGATCGAGCCGGCGAAGTTGAAGCCTTCACATTTGAGATATAGCGAGTGCCCGAAGATCGACCGTAGGTCGACGTAGAGCTCCTCTTCGTTGAACACCTGTGGAACGGATATGACTGGCATTGTGGCTTCCCCCAATCTGTTGCAGAGCGCTCGCCATTCATCCGTATCGACGTAGTTCGTGGAAGAAATCTTCGACAATGCGCAGCTCACCTAAGCGAGCCAGCTCGTCATAGACGTACTTGCCAACGGCTAGGTCGAGGACCCCCAACCCGAAGGGCGAGAACACGATGGGCCGATCCGGCGGCGGCACGACTCGCCCGGTCATCACGTCGTCCAGCGTGCCGGCCAAGAAGTCGCGATTGCCGGTGAGCTGCTCGGCCAGGTGCGGTGACGTCTCGGCCTTCATGCAGTGATCGATGTCGTCGAGGATGTTGGTCGAGCCGAGCAAGATTTCCGGCGCGAGGTCCCGGAGCGAGACGTGCAAGACCACGGGATTGTGGGCAAACCACGATGCGTCGGTGACGTGCGGCTCGCCCGCGACGGTGGCAAAGACCACCATGTCGCTGGAGCGAATCAGGTCCTCCGGACGGTCGTAGACGGTGATCCGCGCGGCGACGCCAGATCGCTCCAGGTAGTCACGGAAGCCGGACGTGCTGTCGGTGGACATGTCGTGCACACCGATCTCGTCGAACGTCCAGCCAGTGCCGGTCAGGAACGTGTGAATGTAGCGAGCGATCAGACCCACCCCGAAGAATCCGACCCGCTTCGGGCGCGGGCGCTCGCGGCTGAGCCAGTCGGCCGCGAGGGTTGCCGAGGCGGCGGTCCTGGTCGCGCTGATAATCGAGCCCTCAAGGCAAGCGAATGGATAGCCGGTCTGAGGATCATTAAGAATCAATACGGCCGAGGCCCGTGGCACGCCGGCCGCTACGTTCTCCGGAAAGCTGGAAACCCACTTCAATCCATCCACGTGCACTTGGCCGCCGATCGATGCCGGCAACGCGATGATCCGGTCCGATGGACGGTCGGGGAAGCGCAGGAAGTAGGAGGGTGGGTTCACCGATTGACCGGCGCCGTGCAGTCGGTAGGTGGCCTCGACCAGCGCCACGATCTCTTTCTCACGCCCGTCCAGAACCTGCTGCACCTGCCCGCCCGAGATCACAGCGAACGGCGGCACGTTGACCATGCCGGTGCCAGATTGCCCGGCGGCGGGCTTGACCGCGGTCATCAGAACGTCACCTCCACCTCGGAGATCCGCACCGGATCGGCCATTCCGACCAGCACCTCGCGCGGGCCCTCGAATGCCTCCCGGCTGTGTGCGGTGCGGATGTTGTCGACCAGCATCAGGTCACCTGCCTGCCACGGCTCCCGAACCGTGTTCTGTTCGTAGATCTGGTTGAGAAACGAAACGACGTCCTCGGCGATCGGATCGCCGTTGCCGAAACGCGTGTCGAACGGCAGACCGTCGTGCCCATACATGTCGACCATGTAATCGCGCACCTCGGGATCGATCGTCCAGCTATTCAGGAACGCGACCTGGTTGAACCAGCAGCGGGCTCCGGTTTCCGGGTGCCGGACGACTGCGCTACGGCGCTGCTGGGTCCGCAAATCGCCGTCTGGCTGCCACTCGAAGTCGATCGCGTTCGCCCGGCAGTATTCGGCGACCGCGTCCGGGACGTCAGTGCCGAAGGCCTCGGCGACCGATGCGCCGATCTCGTTATTGAAGTTGCGGGTCAGCATCCAACCGTGGCGCAGGAACCGCTCGGCGAGCTCGGACGGAAGCGCGTCGAGCACACTCTGCGAGTCAGCCACCGCGGTCGCGCCGCCGGCGGTCGGCGGGGTCAGGCAGGCGAACAGCATCATGCTCGGAACGTCCAGCGTGTAGCTCAGCTCGTGGTGCATGCACATGGGCTGGTTTGCCGGCCAGGTCGCCGACGAGTAGACGCCGTCCGAGTAGACCTCCCGGGGCGCGAATGCCTCTCGCTCGATCATGAGCTCGTTGGCCAGGTGCCGGAATACCGCGGCGACCGTGGCCGCATCGCCGAGCCCGAGGCCGCGTACCACGACTGATCCGTGTTCCGCTACGACGTCGCGTAAGCCATCCCGGTGATCGGCGGCCCACGTCGGCGCGTCGCTGGTCACCCCGGCTTCGATAATCGGTGGCTTCCCCGGCCGCCGGTCCACCTCAAGCAGCGGTGTGGTGGGAGAGGACGACATCTTTGTCTCCTTTCGATTCTCGTTACGGCGCGCCGGGCAGTCGCTCGCTGCTCAGGACCGCCCATGCCGCTTCGGTCGGGCGGGTACGCACGAAGTAGTGGCCGCCGTCCGGCATCTCGTACGCGTCGACCTGCGGCGCCAGCAGTTGCCAGTCGCGGTGACGGTGCGCGAACTTTGCGGTGTAGGGATCATCTTTGGCAAGGACAAGGGTGACCGGCGCTGACAGCTTCGTTGGCGCGTCCAGCACGTCCAGGAAGTAGCGGTGAGCCGACACGCAGTCGTGCCGGTAGGCCGCACCGATGTGTTCGGCCTGAACCTCGTCCAGATCGAGGATCTCGGTATACCCGCCATCAGCTATCAGGGCGGTGGCGATCTCCGGGTTGCCGTACGACTCCAGCTCCACGATGTCTGCGCGCCGATCGGCGGCATCGCCGAGCAGATGCGCGGCAACGAATACCCGGCGTACCTCGACGCCGTTCTGCTGAAGCCGTCGGGCCGTTTCGACCGCGAACGCGGCGCCCGACGAGTGCCCCCAGAGCATCACCGGGCCGAGACCACGCTGAGCGATCTCCGTGACGACCTGCTCGACCACCTGTTCCAGCGGTTCGAACGGCTCGCTGTCCAGGCCCACATCGTGTCCGGGAAATTCAACGGCGAAGACCGCGAGCCCGCTGCTCGCCAGTGCCTTGGCCATCGGCTGAAAGTTCACCGCGTTGCCGCCGGCATACGGAAAGCACACCAGCGCGCCCGCCGACGGACCGGCCTGCTCGGACAGGCATTGCAGAAGTCCGGTGCGATGGTCGATCCGGCCATCGACCACGCCGGCCAGGTCGGCGAGGATCGGGTGCTGCGTGAGGTCCTTGAACGACACCTCACGTTTCAGACTGACGGCGAGCTTCATCGCGGACAGCGACGTCCCGCCCCGTTCGAAGAAGTTGTCACGCCGGCCGATCTGCTGCTCCGGAATGCCGAGAACCTCCGACCACACGGCCGCGAGCCGGCGCTCGGTCGGTGTCTTCGGCGCCTGGTAGTCGTCTTCGGTGACGTCGAAGTCCGCCGCGAGCGCTCTCAACGTCTTCCGATCGATCTTGCCGTTGGCGGTCAACGGCAGGCTCGCTTGCCAGTGGAAGAACGACGGGACCATGTATTCGGGCAGGGACTCACCGAGCGTGCCGGACAGCGACTCCGCCGGGATCGCCGCCGGACTCGAATAGAAGGCCACCAGGTGCGCGTTCTGACCGGCCCGCTCGGCGACGATGACGGCGCAGTCCCGAACGTCGGGCACCCGCATGAGAGTGCTCTCGATCTCACCGATCTCGATCCGAAAGCCATGCAGCTTGACCTGGTGGTCGGTTCGGCCAAGGAAGTCGACCGCGCCGTCGGGACGCCAGCGTCCGTCGTCGCCGCCACGGTAGAGACGCGTATCCGCTCGGTGTGGGTCGGCCATGAAGGCCAGCCGGGTGCGTTCCGGGTCGTTGATGTAGCCACGCCCGACACAGATCCCCGAGAAGACGATCGCGCCGGGGGCGCCCAGCGGCACCGGCGAGAGGTAATCGTCGACGATGTACACGCGGACGTTGTTGACGGGCCGGCCGAGCGGGACCGGTCCGGCCGGCGCCTCGACCATGACCTCGTGGTTGGTGTCATCGGAGGTCTCGGTCAAGCCGTACGCGTTGACGAGTTTGATGTCTGGTTGAGCCGCGAACCAGCGCTGGGCGAGCTCGGTCTTGATCGCCTCGCCAGTGACCGACACGCAGCGCAGGTCGGCGAGCTTCTGCGGACTCTGCTCCAGGTATGACAGGACGGCTTCGAGATATGACGGCACGATTTGCAGCACCGTGGCGGCACTCTCGACGATCTTGTCGGTGAACCGCTGGACATCCAGGACCACGTCCTGTTCGACGATCAAGGTCTGACCGCCGACCAGGAGCGCTGCGAGCAGTTGCCACAGCGAGATGTCGAAGCATTGCGGCGCGGTCTGAGCGACCACGGAACGATCGTCTAGCTCCAAGTCGTCGATCTTGGCGTACATGTGATTGAGCATTCCGGCCTGCTCGCACATCGCGCCCTTGGGCTCACCGGTCGAACCGGACGTGAAGTAGATGTAGGCGAGCTGATCGGGAGCGACCTCGATGCCGAGATCGCCGGTGGCGAAACCCTCATCCCAGACCGACTCAACGAGCGTCGTCTGCACCGCGGACAGTGACTTGGTCGCCTGTGCCAGCGTGGTGGTGCTCGCGGATTCGGTCAGCACCAGGCGGCAGTCGGCCCGTGCCAGCGTCGTCGCGATGCGCTCGGCCGGGAAGTGCGGTTCGATCGGCAGGTAGGCGCCACCTGCCTTGAAGATCGCGAGGACGGCGGTCATCCAATCCAGATTGCGTTCCATCACGACCGCGACCACATCCTCGGGACCGAGCCCGCGCGCTTGGAGGGCCCGCGCCACCTGGTTCGCGCGACGATTCAGCTGGCCGTAGGTGAGCCGTCGGTCGCCATGGATCGCCGCCGTGGCATCCGGGTGGGCGCGGACCTGCTGCTCAATCAGCTCGTGCACTCGAAGGTTGGGCAGTTCGCGATGCGGTCCGGAGAGCCCGTCGAGCTGATGGCGCAGCTCGTCGGCGGAGAGCAAGCACTGCCGACGGTGCTCGGCGTCGGGTTCGGCGAGCATCAGCTCCAGCGCGGTGCGGTGATAGCCGGCGATCCGGGCTGCGCAGGCGGCGTCGATAGCGTCGGTACGGTACCGAAGACGCAAGACCAGTTCCGAGCCGTCGAGTGCGGAAGTCACCGACAGAACGGTGCTCTCGGGCAACTCGGCCGCGGCCCGAGCGCTGGCTCCGGTCGGGTCGAACACCGTTTCGAACACAGGCCCGGACAGGCCGGTTTCGACTTTCAGGTGATCGACCGGGAAGCTTCGGTGTGACCGCAGAGCGGCTTCGGCTTGGCTCGCCTCCGACAGCAGCGCCCGCCACGAGCTCGGCTCCGTCGTGACAACACACGGCAGCGCCCGGTCGCGATCCTCAGTGACGTAGCCGGTCGCCACCACGCGTTCGCCGGACAGCGCTGCGAGCACCCTGGCATGGGCAGCGAGCATCACCGAACTGAGTGGGATCGCCAGCTCGGACGCGAGCCGTCGGAGCGCCGCCGCCTGGCCGGCGGGGACGCTTGTTTCGACGCCCGCGATGCCGGGCACCGGATCGAGGGTCCACCGCGGGATTGTCGTGCGCCCACCCGCGGCCAGCACGTTGAGCCAGAATTCCCGGCCGTCGGCAGCTGGCATGTCCATCGAAGTCCCTCCGCTCACCGCCATCGGTCTAGCCCTCGCTGACCAGCACATGGCTCAGTTTGTTGTCGCCGGTCCCGCGGATCATCTGGCTTGTCGCGCGGTCATCGCGAAGGTCTCGAGCCGGATTTCCGGCCCATATCGCGTGCGCCGGGACGTCCTCGCCCTTCATCAGAAAGGCGTCCGGGCCGATCGTTGCGCTGTCGCCGACCGTCACGCCGTAATGAACCCACGCACCGATTCCGACGGTGCAGCCGGCTCCGATAGTGATCCGGTCGGACTTGAAAGCTCCGTCTTCCTGCGAGTGACACTGGACCGTCGAGCCGACATTGAACGTCGCGTCATCGCCGATCGTCACCAGCGTTTTCTCGGGGATCATGCAGCCGTCGTCGAAGACTCGGCGGCCGATCCGAACACCGAGCATCCGCCAGATCAGGTTCTTGATCGGAGTGCCATTGAAGAACTGGATGTAGGCGGTTACCGCGGCCGCCTTCCAGAAGCGTTCATGCCGCCAGAAGCGTCGGTCGTAGATGGAGCAGTAGAGCGGCCGTAGCGGCAGGAACACTTGGATCCCGCGTTCCACCATCACGAAGTAGAGGACGGTGAACACGAGCGCCAGCAACGACGTCATCGCAATGGCCCACGTGCCCAGGCCGCCGTACGCGTGGGTGAGCCCCCATGCGATCAGGACCAGCCCGTACGCGTAGATCCATCGAGCTATCAGGTAGAGCACCGCGGTGACCGCGTTGTGCTTGTTCTTGGCGGCGAGCCGGCGGCGCAACTCGTCGCCACTCCTCAGGTGATCGAACCTGGTGTCGCGTTGAACCGATCGCGGAATCTCGAAGCTGGGCGAGCCCAGGAGTCCGACGCCCGTACGAATCTCTCCGTCGATCGGCACCATTGCCTTTGTCCCGATCAGGCAGTTGGCGCCGGTCTTGCCTTGGGCCGGGTAAGCGATCGCGTTTCCGAGGAAGTTGTGGGGTCCGATCGACACTGCGGACACGCGGAACGAGCTGCTGGAGAAGTCGGCGTTGATCATTGACAGGCCGTCGGCGACCATCGTCCCGCTTCCGACCGCGCACAGATACGGATTGTCGTGCTTGAGAATCGTGCCGAAGTTCGAACCGGTCTGTTCGACCCCGGGCAGGCGATATCCGAGATAGCGCAGGTAGGCAACGATGCTGGAGCTGTCGCCGAAGAGGGTCTTGAAGAATCGGTTGTTGGTCATTCCCACGATTGCCTTATGCACGGTGTAGTGGATGCCGTACAAGCGATAGACCTTGCCGGGTTTGAGGGCGCGGTTGAGCAACCGCGGAACGGTCGCCACGACGAGGAGTCCGACCAGCAACCCTCCGAAGAACAACACGAACGACACAGCGAGCGCGGCGACGTAGAACGTCCAGCTGCCGGGTGACCCCCGTCCGCTCTCCTGTGCCGAGACCTGTGGCAACTCGTTCAGCACAATGTCGACGCCACCCAACGCCAGCGGCACGTAGATCAGCAGCAGGTTGAGAATCTGCCCTACCGCGTACGTGGTTCGGCGCGCGGTGCCGCACTCGGCGGGCTCGACCGCGCGATAGTCCACCGTGGCCGGCTGCGCCGGGGATCCGTGCCAGCACTGACCGGCGGGGACTGCCTGACCGGTGTGCAGTGACGAGGTATGGCCGAGTTGAGCGCCGTCGCCGAGCGTGGTCCCAATGTCGATCACCGTCATCTCACCGACGAAGGCGTTCGACCCGATGGTCACTGGCCCGGTCTCGATCCGCCCCCCGACGGCCCGGTAGCAGGTGACGTGCGAGTCCTTGCGAATAACCGCGCCGTCGCCGATCGTCAGCAAGTCGGTGCATATCGGCACGCTTCGCGAAAAGATCGCTACCCGCCGCCCGACCTTCGCGCCCAATGCCCTCAGGTACAGCGGATAGAGCGGCGAACCCACCATGACCAGAACAAATGGGTTTCGTTGGACCAGGGTCTTGACGATCCAGAACCGGATGTACGCGAAGCTCCAGACCTGAATCTGTCCGGGCTTCCACCGGCCGATCAGGACCCATTTCGCGACGATCGGCAAGATTGACAACGCAAAGAAGGCTGCACCGCCGAACAGGATCGACCGGACGTAGTAGTCGATCAGATTTGAACCGGCGGCGATCCGCTCGTAACAGAACGTGACCACGAATGCGGCAACAATGGTGTAGGCGAGAAAAAGCAGAACCTGAACGGCGCCGCAGACCAGATACCGCCGTGTACTGGCATCCACTGCCACATCCGCCGACTCCGAAGCCGGGGAGACATCGGGAACTGGCGCGATATCGGCGAACTCCGCGGCCAGGCTCCGGACTGTCGGACACCGATATATGTCCTTCATGGACACTGACGGCAGATCCCCGTGCTTGCGCACCCGTGCGCAGAACTGGGCCATCACCAATGAGTTCGCACCGAGGTCGTCAAAGAAGTTGCTGTCCGCAGACAACTGATCTACAGCTACGACCTCAGCCAGCAACTCGGCAAACTGCTTCTCGGTACCCGTCAAGACATCGGCAGTCTTGTCTGCCACGATTGCTCGTACCTCCCAGCGGAAGGAGCGGGCCGACAATTGTGCGTCGGCCAGCGTCTACCTTCGTACCGCCGGCATCACATCGACCTAGTTGACGATTCCGGGCAATCGCAAGATGCTGCCGAGCGAGTCGTTTTTGCTGTCAGCATCTCCCCTACGCCGCCTCCGAAGAGCATCGGCGAATGGGAAACGTGCGTCCCTAGCGCTCACGCGAAGGAATTCCGCTGCCATCCGGCGAGTGCGAAACTCCTTGCGTCGGCGTGCGTCGACGCAACCTCGCAAATCAGAACCGTAGCCGCAGCCACGTGAGACCGTGCACAAACTGGGAAAATGCAATGCAATTCAGCGGCGCATAGGCGGTCAGCCGCCGATACTGACACGGCATGTCATGGCATTAGGCCACTACACAATGTAGGGGAATTGGTTAAAAGGCAACGCGACCCATTGTCGTCAGCCGCTTGTCCTCACCGGCTCCGCGCGATCGCGTGCAACCAAGCCAAAGCATCGCCGGCGTGCTGCAGGATCGAGATGTGCCCGTCATCTGGGAAGAGGCGCAGCTCCGCGCCCGGGCATTCGCGCGCGAGCCAGGAGCTGTGCGAGCTCGGGACCATCGCGTCCTGCCGGCCGTGCATCAGCAAGACTGGAATCTCGATCGTCCGTGGGTCAAATCCCCAGGGTCCGGTGTAGGCCAGATCGTCGTCGATCAGCGCTGCCGGGCCGGCCTTCGCCGCCGCCATCGCGACTCCACCAAGCCAGCCCCAGTCGCCACCGAGCGCCGCCCAGTCGGCGGCGGTGAACGGCGGCTCTATGTCGGCATCGGAGTTTTCGAAGTCTTCCTTTTCGGCACGCCCAGCCGATGCCGCCCGGAGCGATGCCTCGCTGCTGTCAGCCATGCCGGCAAACCAGTCGAAGCCGTCGGCTCCGAACGGCGCCAGGCCGGAGATGCTGACCGCAGCGACGACCTGGTCCGGCAAGAGCGCGGCGCAGGCCAAGGCGTGCGGGCCACCGCCGGAATGCCCGATTACGGCGAAGCGGTCCAGCCCGAGTGAATACGCCGCCGCAGCCACGTCACCCGCGGCGGAGGCCACGTCGCGACCCGGTCGGGGCGTCGATCCGCCGTACGCCGGACGGTCGTAGGACACCCAGCGCAGCCCAAGCTCGGCCGCGGCCTGGAACAGCGGCTCAGGCGGCGCGCCGAGATTCGGGGTCCCGTGGTGCCAGAACACCGGAAGGCTTCCGGGCGGCCCACCCGCGTCATAAACGTGTAGCGTCCGGCCGTCACCGAGCCGGATGTCAGTTTCGTTAACCATGCCAACCTGACGTTCGGGGATCCCGGATTTCGACACCCCAGCAAAAACTCACACGACCGGATCGGCTTGGCTATCGCAGACCACTGAACAGATCGTCCTCGGGCACCGGGGCGCCGGACCGGTCGGCCACCCGCAGATAGGTTTCGACGCCCATCAACTCGGTGAAGTTGTCCTTGCCCATCCGCAGGAAGAAGATGTTTTCGCCCTGGCTGGCGTGGGCCGCCAGGGAGTCGAACTTCTGACCGCCGAAGGCCTTCGTGTCCACCCAGGTGGTCACTTCGTCGTCCGGCACCCCGAAGCTGTCCGGATCCGGAAACTCATCCTCCTGCGGCTCGTCGAACTCCATGCCGAGTTCCTTCATCCGCTCGGCGAAGCGGGCCATCCAGGACCGGGGCACCGTGGTCCAGTAGACCTTGGCCGGAATCCCCGTCTCGGCGACCGCCGCCATCGTGATGCGATGCGCCTGGATGTGGTCCGGATGGCCGTAGAACCCGTTTTCGTCATAGGTCACCACGACATCGGGCTGGTATCGCCGCATCAGATCGGCAAGCCGGGCCGCGGCCTCGGGCACCGGTGTGGTCCAGAAGGACCCCGGGACGTCGTTGGTCGGCCACCCCATCATTCCGGAATCCGGATAGTCGAGGCGCTCGAGGTGTGTCACGTCGAGGATCTTGCAGCTCTCCTCAAGCTCGGCGCGGCGCTCGGCCACGACCGCCTCGGGATCATGCCCCGGATCGCCCGGTTTCACCCCGCCCGGTCCGTCGCCACAACGACCGTCGGTGCAGGTCACCACCACGGTCCGAATGCCCTCCGCGGCATAACGCGCGAGGACCCCGCCAGTCGAGGTCGCTTCATCGTCGGGGTGTGCGTGCACGGCCATCAAGGTCAGCTGTCGGTCTGCCACCAACCCACCATAGGCACCCGGTCTGACATCCCGCGAAGGGACCTGCAAGGGGGCGCAACGGTTGCGCAAGCAATGTCATCGATATAGACCAGAGCTGATCGGTTCGTCATCACCCACCTGACGGAGGTGCTCAAGTGCGACGAACGACAATCCTACTCGCGGCTGTGGCAGCGGTCTTGATCCCGCTGCTCGCCGCCACCCCGGCGGACGCGAGCCAGAGCGCAACCCCCACGCTCGGCGGCATCAACCTGGACCATGTCACGGTGCTCGACCTGCAGCGCGACATGGACCATCACCGGCTCAGTTCGGTTGCCCTGACTGGGTTCTACCTGGCCCGGATCCACCGGCTCAACCCCAGCCTGCACGCGGTGATCGAGACCAATCCGGACGCCGTGCGCGACGCGGTCGCAAGCGACCTACGCCGCGCCCACCACCATGCCCGCGGTCCGCTTGAGGGCATCCCGGTGCTGCTCAAAGACAATGTTGGTACGCACGACCGAACCCACACCACAGCCGGATCGTTCGCGCTGATCGGGGCCGGGCCGGCCGACGCGTTCCTGGTCGCACGCCTGCGCGCGGCCGGAGCCGTCATCCTCGGCAAGGCCAACCTGTCGGAGTGGGCCAACTTCCGGTCGCTCACATCGTCCAGCGGCTGGAGTGCCCGCGGCGGTCAGACCAACAATCCCTATGTGCTGGACCGCAATCCGTGCGGTTCGTCCAGTGGTTCCGCCGTCGCCGCGGCCGCCGATCTGGCGACCGTCACCATCGGCACCGAGACCGACGGCTCCATCGTCTGCCCGTCCGGCACCAATGACGATGTCGGCATCAAGCCCACCCTCGGCCTGGTGTCGCGAACCGGCGTGGTGCCGATCTCGGCTCAGCAGGACACCGCCGGGCCGATCACGCGCAACATGACCGATGCGGCGGCCGTCCTGAGCGTCATCCAGAGCGTCGACCCGTCGGATCCGGCGACGGCCGCGGCCGGACCCTATGTCCACCGCGACTACTTGGCCGACCTCAACAGCCATGCGTTGCGCGGCAAGCGGATCGGCGTGTGGCGGGGTGGTGGTGACGTCGCCGATGTCAACGCGATCACCGACGCCGCGATCGCGACGCTCCAGGCGCAGGGCGCCACCGTGGTCGACAACATCGACCTGCCGGGCCTGCTGGATGCCGAGAACGCCGAGTTCCCGGCATTGCTGGTGGAGTTCAAGCACGACATCAACGCCTATCTCGCCGGGACTCCAGGCCCGCACCCGGCCGACCTGGCTGGGCTGATCGACTTCGACAACCAGCATGCCGCCGTCGAGATGCCGTTCTTCCAGCAGGAGATCTTCGACCTGGCGCAAGCCACCAACGGCGACCTGACCGACCCGACCTACCTGCAGGAACGAGCGGCCGCCACGAACGGCGCCCGGCACGCGATCGATGCCGCGCTGGCCGCCGATCACCTGGACGCCATCGTGGCGCCGACCAACGGGCCGGCCTGGGTCACCAATCATCAGACCGGCGACGACTTCACCAACTTCGTCAGCGCCTCGGCACCGGCCGCGATCGCCGGATATCCGGACCTGACGGTGCCAGCCGGCCACGTCGACGGCGTGCTGCCGATCGGCATCTCGTTCTTCGGCACCGCCTACAGTGAGCCGAAGCTGATCTCCATGGGGTATGCCTTCGAGCAGGCCACGCATGCCCGAAAGGCACCCACCTTCCTGACCACGCTCAACTAACGCCACAACGATCAGTGCCCGCCAGGATCAGTTCCTGCGGGCACTGATCATTTCCGAAGCCAACCTTCGCTCGCCCGGAGCCCGAGCGACATCCACGGCGCCACTATGGCTCAGCACGCAAACTGGCGATCAAATGTTTCCACGCAACTGCCCCATGATCTCCCCGCGCACCGCAAGCTGCCGGCTTCGGCTCCAGCCGGAGCGGGGGCGCCCGAGGCGACGTAAATGGACGCCCAGGGCCGCTAGGCCCCGTGTGGCCACAGTCGCCACGGACGTCCCCGCGCAGGCCGCCCGGAGACCGGCGGTGCCAGTCCTGAGCCAAGCCACTTGCGCTTGAGCCAAAGTGGCGCCATGCTGACACCATGAACCTCACGACCTTCGTCGACCGGCTCCGCGACGAGTTCACCGTGGCCGCCGCCGCCTCCGGTCCGGAAGCCCAGGAGCTGGCCAACCGCCTGAGCGCATCCCTGGAGTCGTCGATCCGGCTGACCCTGATGGAGACGCTCTCCGCGGCCGCCGACGAGATCACCCGCGACCTCGCGCCGGGATCAGTCGATGTCCGGCTGCGCGGTCGGGACCCGTCGTTCGTGGTCACCCCGCCGTCGGCACCGGAGCCGCCGGTCGCGCCGGTGCCACCGTCGATGCCGGTCGATGACGGCGGCGCCACCACCCGGATCAACCTCCGCCTCCCCGACGACCTCAAGGCCCGGATCGAAGAAGCCGCCGGCCGCGAACACGTCTCGGTCAATGCCTGGCTGGTGCGAGCCGCCGCCAGCGCGCTGAGCCCTCAGAGCCAGGGCCCGTTCCAGCGCGCGCACCTGGGCGGCGAGCGCTACACCGGCTGGGTCCGCTGACCACGTCGACGACCCCGGCACCGACTGCATGCATGTCCAAACGACGAGACGACGAAAAGAGACGGCAATGCCTACCTTCGACACCCCCACTCCGATCACCGCGACCCTCGCGCTGGTCGCTGCCGACGTCACCATCGTCGCGACCGACCGCAGCGACACCGTGGTGGCCGTCCATCCGCAGGAGCCGGACCGCAAAGCCGACGTGCGGATGGTCGAGCAGACCCGGGTCGAGTTCAGCAACGGCCAGCTGACCATCAAGAGCCCGAAACAGCTCGGCGTGAAGTTCGGCAAACCCGGCGTCATCAACGTGACAATCGAGCTGCCGGCCGGCTCGGCCGTCCAGGGTGACTCCGG
The DNA here is from genome assembly GCA_963836775.1 of uncultured Actinomycetota bacterium. Lineage (GTDB taxonomy): Bacteria > Actinomycetota > Actinomycetes > Mycobacteriales > Micromonosporaceae > DASQPR01. The sequence continues at coordinate 1,335,718 of CAWIKR010000002.1, forward strand.
CATGGGCCAGCTCAATTGCAACGGCGCGCTCGGCGACGTGGTTTACAAGACCGGATACGGCGACCTGCGAGTGGAGACCGCGACCTCGGCCCAACTCGGCAGCGGCTTCGGCGCTATTCACCTGCAGCATGCCGGCACGGCCCGGCTGAGCACCGGCGGCGGTGACATCACAGTGGACGACGCCTCCGGCGATGCGCAGGTCAGCACGAGCGTCGGCGCGCTGAGGGTGCGCCGCGTCGACGGACGCGCAACCGTCAAGAACTCGGCCGGCGAGACCTGGATCGGCGAGGTGACCGGCGCGCTGTCGGCCAGTTCGGCGGCCGGCAGCATCACGATCGACCGGTCGCACTCGGACGTCACCGCCAAGACCGCATATGGCGCTATTCGCGTCGGCGAGGCCACCCGCGGCGAGTTGGTCCTGGAGACCTCGGCCGGCGAGCTATCGGTGGGCGTGCCCAAGGGCACCGCCGCCTGGCTGGACGTGAACTCCTCGTTCGGCCGGATCCGCAACACGCTCGAGGCGTCCGACGACCCCGGCCAGGCCGGCAATGTGGTCAAGGTCCGGGCGCGGACGCACGCCGGCGACATCGTCATCCACCGATCCTGACAAGGCGCGGCTCGAACAACTCCCGGTCGGTTAGGCCGTACCAATAGCGCCACGGCAAACTCTGCCCGAAATGCCACGGTTCCGCATCTGCGCGCCATTCGAGTCGTTGTACGTCATCAGTTCAGGGCAGCGCTCGTATCGGCCTCGCATGCTACGCCGGCCGTCACATCCACGGGGCCGCAAGGAACACACGAATGAAAAGAACGCCGCAGGTGGCGGACACCACCGACGATGCCGACAAACCGGGGCAGAATCGTCGAGACGGTCTCGTGGCCGCGGTGCTCATCGGCGCGTACATCGCTGTTCGGATCTCGATCTTGGCGCGCTTCAAGGTGTTCGTAACCACGGACAGCCCGTCCTACGGACCCGTCGCCGGGAAACCGTACTTGCGCACCCTTTCATTCGCAGGCAATGCTGCCCGGCCCTGGACCACTCCGTTGCTGTACAACTTGATCCACAATGAGTGGGCACGCGCGGCCGTCCAATGGGGGATCGGAACGGTCGCATGGTCCACCCTCGCGTACGGCGTATGGCTGCATCTCAAGTCGCGCACCGCCCGGATCGTGTGCCTCGTCCTGATATTCGGCCTCGCGCTGAACTCGTCCGTCTACCCGTGGGATTACGCGATCCTCTCCGAGTCGCTGTCCATCAACCTCGGCTTGCTGGCTATCGGCCTCTTCGCGATATGGCTGAAGAAGCGCTGGTGGTGGGCGTTGGCGACGATGGTCGTAGTGGCGTTCTTCTGGACGTTCACGAGGCAGGACATGCTGCCGATCGTCGGCATGTTCGTCGTTGCCGTGGCGATCGCCGCGGTCTTTGTCAAGCGGGCGCGAGCCCAGAAATTCGCCGCATTCGCCGCCGCCGCGGTGCTGCTCGCCGGGATGGCCTGGGCCACGTTGCTTATACCGAAGATCGATGTCGGGTACGCGAGTTGGGGCGCGCATTACCGCCTGTCCGAGTCGACGTTCCTCTACCGACTGCGATTCGTGATCCTTCCGGATCCCGCCGAGCGCAAGGTGTACTACCACCAGTTCGGCATGCCGACTTGCCCTGGCCTGCAGGCGATCGCCAATGGCCGGCAATGGCAGATGAGTCGCTTTAACATCGACTATGGCCAATGTCCGGAACTCCGGGCATGGGTGATCAAAAATGGGCAGAGCTCCGGGTACCGTTACGCTCTCGCTCAGCCGGGCCACTTCGTCCGCCAGACCGTGGACACACTGCCGGAAATGCTTCGCAGTTATCCCGGTCAGTTTGTCAAGCCGGTCGACGTTCTGCCTCACGTCGTAGACGAAGCGCTTTACCCGCCTGCGAACCTGACACTTCCGGCGGCCGGAGTGATCGTGGTCGTCAGCCTCGGCGTGGGTCTTGCCGCCGGCGCCTGGCGAAGGCGGAAGTGGTTGCTGCTGTCCGGGCTCGGATTGTGCGTTGTCACCTTGGGAAACGCCGCCGCCACCGAGAACTACAGTGTTGGCGACTACGTGAGGTTCGGCATGCAGGAGGCGATCCTCTTGCGCATAGGTCTGATCTTGCTAGTCGTCGTCGCGGTGGACGGCGCGGTGCATTGGCGCCGTTGGCGCGCCGAGTCCTTGCGGGCAGCGCCGCCTCCGCAGTCAGAAATGTCGGCACCGTCAACCGATTCGTCGGTGGGAGCCGAGACTCCAGCCTGACGGTCCAGGCCAGCCAACTGCTCCGAGCCGACCTGGCTGAGGCCACCATCGCAACCCGCGCCACGGCAAACTCCGCCCGAACGGCTCACGACAGCCCGTCGCAATCGGCGATAGTGTCGCTCCCCATTGGATCTACATCGGGGATGGACGATGCTCATTGTCGACGGCGGGCTGATCACGCTCGTATTGTGGGTGTTCTGCATCATCGACGTGATCACGACCGACGAGTGGCGAGTCCGCAACCTGCCCAAGTGGGCCTGGTTGCTGCTGGTCCTGCTGCTGCCCGACATCGGCTCGATCGCATGGCTGATCGCCGGCCACCCGTGGGAGTCGCGGTCCCGGGCACCGCGCGGCCGAGTCGCCACCGAGTTCCCGGAGTACGACCGGCCGGGCCGGCAGGCCGCCACGAACCCGGAGGATGACGAGGCGTTCCTGCGTCAGTTGCGGTCCCGCGCGGAAGCGCAGCGCGAGACCGCCCGAGCCGAGGCCGCCGAACGCGAAGCCCGGGACGAGGCCGCGAACCGCGAAGCCTGGCTCCGGGAGCGTCAGCCGGACTCCACCCGGGACCCGGAGCGCTGAGCCGGCACCGCCGGAACCCCCTCCAGGCGTACCCGTCCGTCACGATCGACCGTGATGTCCAGCGGCGCGCCGCCGTGCTGCAATCCGCGTACCGTCATGGCGCCCATGGCCAGCGGAGCCGCGGACAGCGGCCCGGCCGACAAGCCCAGCGCCGCCTGCAGCACCGCGACCGCCGCGGCGGCCGACCAGGCTTGCGGCCGGCAGGCCGCCGGATGCGGCAGCGGACGCTGCACCGACGAGCGATCGTCACCGGCATAGAGCTCCGGCAGCCGATAGTCGAAGCCCTCGGCCGCCGTGAGCAGGCCGTCGATCAGCAGCGCCGCCGTCGTACGCGCATCCGCGTCACCACGCATCGAGGACAGGCCGAGCAGCGCGATGGCGGTGTCGTGCGGCCAGATCGAGCCGCAGTGATAGGAGAGCGGATCGAAGGCCGCGTCCAGTGACGACATCGTGCGCAGGCCGAATCCGCCGGCCAGCGGCGGCGCACCGAGCAGCCGCGCCACCGTCGTCTCCTCCGCCGCGGACAGCATGCCGGTGCCGATCAGATGCCCGATGTTGCTGGTCAGCGAGTCAACCGGGCGGCCGTGCCGGTCAAGCGCAAGGGCCGGCTGGGGCCCCGATGGGCCATCCACCCAGAACCGGTCCCGGAACTGGCTGGCGAGCGTCGTGGCGTAGTCGCGCCACCGATCCGAGCCGTCCAAGCCGAACGCGTCCATCAGCTCCGCCGCGTCCAGCGCCGCCCGGTGCGCATACCCCTGCACCTCGCAGAGCGCGATCGGCGGCTCGGCGATCCGGCCGTCGTGGAATCGGACCGACGTGCCGGAATCCTTCCAACCCTGATTGGCCAGACCCCGACCGGTGGTGTCGACGTAGGACACGAGGTCACCACGGAACCGGTCCAGCCATTCGAGTCCGCGCGTCATATGCGGCAGGAGTGCGGCCACGGTGGCGTCCGGAAGGCCCCAGCGCCAGGCATCGGCGAGCAGGCTGATCCACAGCATGGTGGCATCGACCGTGCCGTAGTAGACCTCGAGTGCGTCCGGGTCGGATGACACGCCGAAGATCTGGTTGCGGCGCAGCTCGTGCATGATCTTGCCGGGCTCCTCGCAGGCGGCGGCATCCACTCGCCGGCCCTGGCGACCGGCGAGCGTACGCAGGGTGCCCTCGGCGAGACCAGTGCCCAGCGGCAACAGCATCCGTGCCGTCCACAGGCTGTCCCGGCCGAACAACGTCAGATACCACGGCACACCGGCACCGATGAACTGGCCGTCGGGAGTGGCCGCATCCGCCATCCGCAGCGCGTCGAGATCGGCGAGCGCGTGCTCAAGCAGCCACCCCAGGCGCGGGTCGCGGGCGTCCACCGACGGCGTGGACCACGGCGCCGGGTCTCGAGGAACGATGGTCCAGGAGCGCTTGTCGGTGGCCCGCAGCCGCCAGGAAAGGGTCTGCGACGTGCCGGCCTCGAGCGCGATGGACCAGCGCAGCGTGTCCCCCACGATGTCGCCGTCGCCGGCCACCGACACCGCCATCCCGTCGCCGGTCCAGTGCAGGCCGTCGCCGTTGCGGCCATAGGCCACCTCGGCGCCGATCGCGCCGCCGCGGATCTCCGCCAGTGGCGTGAGCTCGGGCATTATGACCAGGCTGAGCGTGAGGCGGACGGGCGTGACGGCGGTGGACGAGATCCGGATCGTCTCGTCGACGCCGTCGGTGGTGGTGGTGCGTTCGCGCCGGATCCGCACGGTCGGGTCCGGCGAGTCGTCACCGGCACCGAGCAGGACCGCGTCGAAGGTGGCGGTCGGTCCGCTGGCCGACGACCCGAGGTGGACCATGTGCCCCACCGAGGGCACCAGTTCCGCACGGCGCAGCACCCGCAGGTCGGAGACGAAGATTCCGGTGACGCCGGTCGGCCGGATCTGGCCATCGCGATCGCTCAGGACGCACACCGGCGCCGCCACCGTGATGGCTTGGTCGTGGATGGCGTCCGGGAAGTGGTGCCCGGCCGCCGCCGTGTTGAGTTCGGTCATGACGTCTCCATCCGCAGGTCGCGCATGACGTGGGAGATGACTCTACGGTGCCGCCGGAGGCCGATGTGGACGGTTTCTCTTGACACTGGCACGTCTGCGCGGCACAGTGCGAAACATAGCCGAAGTTTGAACGATCCAATAGTCATGTAGGCCAACTTGAACGATCAAACCTCTGGAAGCTGACCTATGCCGTCGAAGGTGACGATCGAGACAGTCGCTCGGCACGCCAACGTGTCCCGGCAGACCGTGTCCAATGTGCTCAACGCACCGGACATGGTGCGCGACGAGACCCGTGCGCGAGTCGTGGCGGCGATCGAGGAGCTCGGCTATCGCACCAATAACGCGGCTCGGCAAATGCGCACCGGCCGATCGAACCTGATCGGCGTCCGGATCGACCCGATCCGCAACGGCATCGAGGCCTCGGTGCTGGACCGGTTTCTCCACGGACTCACCGAGGCGGCCACACCGGCCGGCTATCGCGTCGTCCTCTACACCGCCGCCGACGACGAGTCCGAGGTCAATACCTACGACGACCTGCTGGCGGCCTACGCGGTCGACGCATTCGTCCTCACCCACACCCACTACGACGACTCGCGTACGAGTTGGCTGCGCGAGCACTACGTGCCGTTCACGACATTCGGGCGGTCCTGGTCGGCACCCGAGCAGCACAGCTGGATCGATGTCGACGGCGCTGGCGGCACCGCGGCGGCGACCCGGCACCTGATCGCCGCGGGACACCGACGGATCGGCTTCATCGGCTGGCCGGAAGGCTCCGCGGTCGGTGATGACCGCCGCCGCGGCTGGTCCGAGGCGATGCATCAGGCCGACCTCGACACCGACGGCCTGGCTCGCTTCACCCCCGACGGCGTCGATCAGGGCGCGACCGAAGCGCGCAGCCTCGATGGCGCCACCGCAGTGGTGTGCGCCAGCGATCCACTGGCCTTCGGTGCCTGGCGCGCCCGAGCAAGCGGCGCCGACCGCCTTGCGGTGATCGGCTTCGACGACACCCCGGTTGCCCAGGCCCTCGGGCTTTCCAGCATCCGGCAGCCGTTGGCGCAGGTCGCCGCGGCCTGCATCGAGACCGTCTCGATGCTGCTCAACGACACCCCGCACGACGGCATCGGCGAGCCGGCCCGGCGGCAGGTGCTGCTGGAGCCGGAGCTGATCGTGCGGGACTCCGGCTGAGACCCAGTGGCCGGACGCCGGCTGAGACCCAGTGGCCGGACGCCGGCCGAGACCCGGCGGCCAGACGCCGGCGCGACCGGTGAACCGGCCGCTCAAGGACTGGCCGGCAACAAGCGGTCGGCAGCAAACTGCCTGCCGCCGCACACCACCGGCGGCAGCCGACCGGCTGCCAGCGGCCGGATGACAACTGAAGCACCGACTCCTGACCCCCGAGGAGGGACGCTATGGCACTCCAATGGCGCCGTGCCTGCGCGATAGTCGCGCTGGCCGGCCTGACAGCGGCAACCGCCGCTTGCGGCAGTGGCGGATTTGACGACAAGAAGAGTTCGCAGTCTTCTGGACCCGCGGACTTGCAAATCCTGATCGCCTCGTCCGGCGACGCCGAGACCAACGCGGTCAAGAGCGCCGCCGCGGCCTGGGCCACCAGCAGCGGCAACAAGGCCACCGTCACACCGGCCCAGGACATGGCACAGCAGCTTGGCCAGGCGTTCGCCGGTGGCACCCCGCCGGACGTCTTCTACGTCGACGCCGGGCGGCTGGCCGACTACGCCAGCGTGGGCGCTCTCGAGCCCTACGCCAGCAAGGTTCCCGACGCCAACGACTTCTACCAGTCGTTGCGCAACGCCTTCACCTACAAGGGCCAGCTCTACTGCATTCCGAAGGACTTCTCCACGCTGGCTCTGGAAATCAACACCGACCTGTGGGCCAAGGCGCACCTGACCGACGCCGATATCCCGACCACCTGGGACCAGCTGACCGCGGTGTCCAAGAAGCTGAAGGCGGCCGGCATCACCGCGCTGGCCACTGGCGACACCCGCGACCGGCTGGGCGCCTTCATGGTCGAGAACGGCGGCTGGCTGATGAACAAGGACGGCACCCAGGCGACCGCGGACAGCCCGCAGAATGTCCAGGCACTGACCTACGTGCAGGGCCTGCTGAAGAGCGGCTACGCCGTCTACCCGAAGCAGGTCGACGCGGGCTGGGGCGGTGAGGCCTTCGGCAAGGGCAAGACCGCCATGGCGATGGAAGGCAACTGGATCAAGGGCGCCATGCAGAGCGACTACCCGAATATCAAGTACGTCGTGAAGCCGATGCCGTCCGGTCCGGCCGGACCGGGCACGCTCTCCTTCACCCAGTGCTGGGGCATTTCGGCCAAGAGCAAGTTCAAGGACCAGGCGATCAAGTTCGTCGAGGCGATGACCACGAAGGCGCAGCAGCTCTCGTTCGCCAAGGCGTTCGGCGTGATGCCGTCACGGGAGTCCGCCAAGGCCGATTATCTGGCACAGTTCCCGAACGACGCGGCGTTCATCAACTCCGCCGACTTCGCTCAAGGCCCGGTGAACGCCCCGAAGGTGGACAGCGTGCTCGCGGACTTCGACAGCCAGCTCGGTGGCCTGGCTTCCGGAAGTCCGGACGCGATCCTGAAGAAGGTGCAGTCCAACCTGACCACCGCTCTGGGCAGCGGAGGGTAATGCGGAGCGCGGCGCGCCGGAGTCGGGCGGATTCCGGCGCGCCGCATCACCACTAGACATTTCGCAGGCACAGCGCCGGAAGGAGCGACGATGGCGGTCACCGGCGGAGTCGAGAGCACCCGGGCACGCGTACCGAGGCAGTTGAGTCGCGGCGAGCGACCAGCGCGGACGCCGCGCCGTCGTGGTGCCGGAATCTATGGGCCGCAGGCCCGCACCGGCTGGCTGTTCGTCGCGCCGGTGATCGTGATTCTCGGCCTGTTCATGCTGCTGCCGATCGTGATGGCGCTGTTCGTCAGCTTCACCCGGTGGAACGGCCAGGGCAGCCCGTTCACCGGGCATGTGCCGATGGCCGGCACCAGCAACTACACCAATCTGTTCACCGTCGACGGCCTGGCCCGCCAGGACTTCATGACCAGCATCCGCAACAACATCTACTACGTCGCGATGGTGGTGCCGCTGCAGACGGTGCTGGCGCTCGTTCTGGCACTGGTCGTGAACAACCGCATGATGAAGGGGCGCGGCTTCTTCCGCACCGCCTTCTACTTCCCCTCAGTCACCAGTTCGGTCGCGATCAGCGTGGTGTTCCTCTTCCTCTTCGCCAACAGCGGCGCTGTCAACGCGGTCCTGCGGTTCTTCGGCATCCACGGCCCGGCCTGGTTCTCCGACCCGCGCGGCCTGATCCAGATCATCCTGGGGCGGCTCGGCCTGGTCGATCCGGACGCGCCACCGCAGGCCCTGACCGGCAGCCACCTCCTCGGATTGTCCGCCTGGGATTGGCTCTCCGGGCCGTCGGTGGCGATGTGCGCGATCATCGCCCTGGTCGTCTGGACCACGAGCGGCACGTTCATGCTGCTGTTTCTGGCAGCGTTGCAGAACATCCCGGTTGAGCTCGACGAGGCCGCCCGGATCGACGGCGCCACCCGCTGGCAGCTGTTCCGCCGGGTCACGCTGCCCCAGCTGAAGCCGACCATGTTCCTGGTCATCACCCTCGGCCTGATCGGCACCTGGCAGGTCTTCGACCAGATCTATGTGATGAGCAAGGGCAATCCGGCCAAGACCACGCTGACCCCGGCCTACCTGTCCTACCGGACCGCGTTCGTCGATTTCGACTACGGATCCGGCGCGGCGATCGCCTTCGTCCTCTTCGTCATCATCGTGGTGCTCACACTGCTCCAGCGCTTCGTGATGCGGGACCGGGACGCCCGACCGCCCAAGCGCCGTCGTTCGCGCCGGCTTCAGGAGCAATCATGACCACATTGGCGGTACGCAGACCCGAGCGCCGGGGCGGCCGGATCTGGATCTGGATCGGCGGCTACGCGTTGCTGATCGTGTTCGCGCTGATCTTCCTATACCCGTTCGTCATCCAGCTCGCCAACACGTTCAAGACCGAGCCGAACGCGGCCGCCGACCCGTTGTCGCCGATCCCGCACCCACTGACCACGGCGAGCTTCCTGCGGATCTTCGACGGCACCAGCTTCCCGCGGTGGATGCTCAACTCCGTGCTGGTGACCGTTGTCGTGACGATCGGACGGGTGTTCTTCGATTCACTCGCCGGCTACGCGCTGGCCCGGTTGCGATTCCGGGGTCGCGGCGGCGTCTTCGCCACCATCCTGGCGATGATGGCGGTGCCCGGCGTCGTGCTGCTGATCCCGAAGTTCCTGGTGCTCAAGCAGCTCGGCCTCTTCGACAGTTATTCCGGCCTGATCCTGCCGCTGCTGGCCGACGCCACCGGCGTGTTCATCATGAAGCAGATGTTCGAGTCGATCCCGGTGGAGATGGAGGAGGCCGCCCGGATCGACGGCGCCGGCATCTTCCGCACCTACTGGTCGGTGGTGCTGCCGATGGCCCGCGCGGCGTTGATCGCGCTCACCATCATGTCATTCCAGGGATCGTGGAACGAGTTCCCGCACACGCTGGTCGCGGTGCAGTCGCCGCAGTACTTCACGCTGCCGCGCGGCCTGGCCGATCTCGTCGGTGGCTCGCTCGGGTCCGGCTCGCAATACCCCCTCAAGCTCGGCGCCGCGTTGCTCGCCACGATCCCGGTCGCCGTCATCTTCGTGATCTTCCAGCGGTACTTCATCCGGGGTGCCACCGAAGGCGCCGTCAAGGGCTAAGCCGGCCGCTTATCCCGGCTGAGCCCGCATCCACTCGATGTCCAGGCGGGTGTGGCGCTTGGCAAGCGTGCCGCCCGAATCCGTCGACGTGCCGCCCGAATTCGTCGACGTGCCGGACGGGTCGATGCGGTGAGCGTCGATCAGCGGCCGCACCCCGGCCCGGGTCGCCCGCGCGAACGCCTGCACCTCGGCGGCGACACCGAGGGCCAGGTCGGCGGCGGCCGGACCATAGGCGGCGACGCCGAATTCGGTGCCGGCACCGGCCGGGCGTCGCGTCAGGTAGGCGAGCGAGTCGCCGGCGATCACGGTAACCGCGCCCCAGATCGGCACCGGCGCCACCAGGTCTGCGCCGTTGACGCCCAGCCGTCCAAGCGCATGCACCGCGGTCAGCAGCCACAACTCCAGGTCTCCGTAGACGTCGCGGCCACCGGAGTGCACGCCGGTCCACTCCACGGCGGGCGGAAAGTCCAGCGCCTGGCTCAGGCCGGGGGCGATCGCCACCTGATCGTCCACGTGCAGCGCGACATCACTGGCCAGGCGCAGGGTCCGGGCCTCGAACGCCCCGGCACCCTGCATCGGCACGAACCCGCAACTCTGGATCGACGTGCTTCGCCAATGGCGGGAGTCGACCGGCCGGAATCCGATCGACCGCTGCAGCCCGCCCAGCCGCAATGGAGCTACCAGCAGACCATCGGCGCGCAGCTGATCCCACCAGGCCGGCGCGATGTCCCAGGCGCCGACGGTGGCGATGATCCGGTCGAACGGCGCCCGATCCGGGAAGCCGACCTCGCCGTCGCCGGTCACCACGTGCACCCGCGGATCGAGCGCGCCGAGAGTGAGCCGGGCCCGATCGGCGACTCCCGGATCGAACTCGATGGTCGTCACCTGGCCGTTATCGCCGACGATGTGGGACAGCAGCGCGGCGTTGTAGCCGGTGCCGGCGCCGATCTCCAGCACCCGGTGACCGGGGTGGACATCCAGCTGGTCGAGCATGATCGCGACCATCGTCGGTTGCGACAGGGAACTCATCGCGAGACCGTCGGCGCCGCGCTTGATCACTACCGCCTCGTCGGCGTACGCCTCGCGAAGCGAGACTTCCGGAATGAACCGATGCCGGGGCACCGCGCGCAGCGCGGCCTCGATCGCCGCCGAGTCGACCGTAGCGGTGGTGAGGAGCTGGTCGACGAGAACGGCTCGGCGGCGGGCGGCCTGATGCTCATTCCGCGCCCGGGTCACCCATCGATCCTGGCACGTCGGGACGATCGGTCACCGCGAACCCCGGCGCCAAAGGCGCGGCGGGCTACCGTTGCCGGATGCGTCGCGCCCTCGTGGTCCGTGGCGGCTGGGAGGGCCATGTCCCAGTCGAAGCCACCGATCTGTTCATCCCGGCACTGTCCGCGCGGGGTTTCGCCATCGACATCAGCGAAAGCCTTTCCGTGTACTCGGATCCGCACGCACTGTCCGCCTACGACCTGATCGTGCAGTGCTGGTCGATCGGCACCATCACCGAAGCCGAGTCGGCCGGGCTGCGGGCCGCGATCCGCTCCGGAGTCGGATTCGCCGGATGGCACGGCGGCGTGCTCGCCACCTTCGCCGGCGACGTGTCCTACCAGCGCATGGTCGGTGGCGTGTTCACCTTCCACCACCCCGAGTTCGTCGACTACCGGGTGCGGCCCACCGAGGCCGGGCGCGAGCACCCGATCACTCGCGACACCACCGGCTTCGACGTGCATTCGGAGCAGTACTGGTTGCTCACCGATGCGTACAGCCAAGTGCTGGCCACCACGGTCTATCAGCCATATCCGGACAGCGAGTTCGGCGAGCCGGTGGAGATGCCGGTGGTCTGGACGCGCTCGTGGGGTTCGGGGCGGGTGTTCGTTTCGGCGATCGGCCATCGGCTGGCCGATCTGACCGCCCCCGAGGTGTTCCAGCTGACGCTGCGCGGCCTGGAGTGGGCGGCCCGTTCCGAACCGGCGGCCGAAAGCCCCGACCGGGGATAAGTCAGACGCCCGACTGAGACATGTGACGCCGCGACTTGATGTCGTACGGTCCGACCACCGCCGAGTTCACCTTCACCTATCAGGGTCTCGAACACCCCAAGCAGCTCTACTGGGTCGCCCAGGACAACTACCAGCACAGCAAGTACGGCTCCGTGGGATCCAGCAACCAACCGGCACCCGCGCACGGCGACGGGGTCGAGAAGGTTCCGTGCGTCACTGACTACAGCGTCGGCTGATCTCCGGCATCCCAATCGCTGGACCTCGGCGGCATCATCCGGTGCTGCCGGGTTAGTCTGCGAGACGAAGGTCATGAGTGCCAGCGCGAAGCCCCGGCTTGCTGGCCGGCAACCCTCCAGTTCGCGATGGGGTGCCCCGGGTGACGACCGGGCCGACGGCGACCGCCGCTCGGCAACGCGGACCTCCTTCGCAGGTCCCCCGGGCCTGGAGGCAATCCGTGCAATCCACCCTCACCGCGCCGCGCGTGCTCGGCGACGATCTCACCGTCACCCTGGCCGATGGGCGCGTCACCCGGCACATCAATCTCGACTACGCCGCCACCGCGCCGTGCCTGGCCGCGGTCGCGGACGCCGTCAACGAACTACTCCCTTGGTATGCGAGCGTGCACCGCGGCGCCGGAGCCGCATCCCGACGCTGCACCCATGCCTACGAACTCGCCCGCGAAACGATCGCCGACTTCGTCGGAGCCCGTCCCGATGATCACGTCGTGTTCACCCGCAACACCACCGACGCGATGAACCTTCTGGCCGCCGCGGTTCCGGCCGGCACCACGGTGATCCTCTGGGAAGGCGAGCACCACGCCAACCTGCTGCCCTGGCATAACGTCGTACGCCTGCCGATCCCCAGTGATGTGGACACCGCCCTCATCGATGTGGCCGCCGCGCTCGCACGGGTGGAGGGACCGGCGCTGGTGGCCGTCACCGGCGCTTCCAACGTGACCGGGGAGGTCTGGCCGATCGAGGCGATCGCCGAGTTGGCGCACAGTTTCGGCGCCCGGATCGCGGTCGACGCGGCCCAGCTGGCACCGCACCGACCGGTGTCCCTCACTCGATCCCAGGTGGACTATCTGGCGCTGTCCGGGCACAAGCTCTACGCACCGTTCGGATCCGGAATCCTGGCCGGGCGCGCCGACTGGCTGGACGCGGCGCCGCCATACCTGGCCGGTGGTGGGGCCACGGAGCACGTCCGGGACGGCGGGCTCGACGTCGACTGGCACGTCGGACCGGCCCGGCACGAGGCCGGAACGCCCAACCTCCTCGGTGCGGTGGCCCTGGCCGCGGCGTGCTCGACGATCGCCGACGCGGACCGGCACCTGCTCGCCGCGCACGAGCAGTCACTGCTGAACCGGCTCCGATCCGGACTCGACGAGATTGCCGATGTCGCCGAGTTGCGCAGCTTCGACGCGGACCACGATCGGGTGGGCATCGTCAGTTTCGCGGTCAGCCGGGTGCCGGCGGCGGACGTCTCGGGACACCTCGCGCAGAACTACGGCATCGGTGTCCGCGACGGGCTGTTCTGCGCGCATCCGTTCACCAACCGCCTGCTCGCCGATGCGTCGGTACGCGCGGGCAGCCCACTGCCGGCCAGCGCGGTCCGCGCCAGCATCGGCATCGGGAGCACCGCCGCGCACATCGACACGTTCCTCGAGGGCATTCGTACGCTGCCCCGATAACGCGCCGCGAATTGGCCGCAGCTATCAGGGGAACTGCTTCCAGTGTCCCTCGGAGACGATCTCGACGGTGCCGTCGGTTACCTTGATCGCCGTTTGGTCGTCGATGGCGTACGCCGGACCCGCGATGTCGGCGGCCCACCGCTGCGCCGCGGCCATCGTGTTCCCCGACCAGCCCTCGTGATCCAGATGCGGGAAGATCGAGAAATCGACGACCCCGAGGGTGCTGTCGTCCCCGTTGGCTGACGTCCATTCGACGAAGTAGTCGCCGATCCGGGGAGTCATCACCATGCTCCCGGCGCTCACTCCGACCCAGACCGTGTCGGGCAGTGACGGCAGGAGGTCCGTCAGCCCGGTCTCCCGCATCCAGTGGCACAGGAATGTCGCTTCGCCACCGTCCACCAACAGGACGTCAGCCTCCCGGACCCAGGGGACCCACCGCTTTTTGTCGATGCTGGGCAGCGCGGTGAGTTCGAGAACGCCAACCGACTTCCAGCCCAGGTTGGTCATGGCAGAGCTGGGGTCCTGGCCGGCGATGAATTCCCAGGCACTGGTGGGCGTGCACATGGGATGGCCGTACTGCGCCGAGGGGATGCACAAGGCAGTCGAGTCGCCGATCGGCTTGCCCAGCAATTCGACCAGCGCATCGCGGATACTCGGGTTCGTGACACCGCCGGATGTGAGAAGAAGCCGCACGCTTGCCTCCTGGAGGTAGCGGTCATGACGCTCGCCTCGAGTCGAGAGCGGGTCATGGAAGACAGTCCCAGAAGCGTAGCGAAACTCATCACTCGTTGTGATCCCTCAAATCCTCCGCGCCCGTCCCAGATCCGTGTCAGCGTTACCGCCTACCAAAGCTGCGACGTTAGGCTTTCTGATCAGCATGGCGTCCGCGTCAGCCATCGCTGCGGGCCAAGTCCGACGGGCGCAACGCGGGCCGGAGGGATCGGCTGCTTCGCGGCGAGAGATTTCTCCGGGGCCGTGTCGATCCGCGGGCCGCCCGTTCGACCTGTGGGTGCGAGGGCCGAGAGGCGGCCCCGCCGGACGAGGAGAACGCGATGCCGAAGTACATGCTGATCATGAGAGGCACCGATGAGTCGAACGCGGCTCTGATGGCCGGGTGGGAAGAGTTGGCCGCCACGACGTACCACTTCATCGAGGACCTGATGAAGGCCGGCGTGTTCGTCGCGGCCGAAGGGCTGGACGATGCGGGCCAGGGCGTGGTGGTCGACTTCAGCGGCGACGCGCCGGTGGTCACGGACGGGCCATACGGCGAGACCAAGGAACTGTTCGGGGGCTACTTCATGCTCGATGTCGCCTCGAAGCAGGAGGCGGTCGAGTGGGCCAAGCGCGTCCCGTCGGTCACCGGGTCCAAGATCGAGATCCGTAGGGTGGCTGGAGAGGACGAGACGCCGTACGACAACGACGGGTCCGTCGAGGAACGGGCCGGCCGGATCTGATGGGTACGGCCGACGTCGAGGCCGTCTGGCGGATCGAGTCGGCGCGGATCGTCGCCGCGCTGACCCGGTTCACCGGCGATTTCGGGCTGGCCGAGGATGCTGCCCAGGAGGCGGTGGCCGAGGCACTGGTGTCGTGGCCGCTCACTCCTCCGGCCAATCCGGCCGGCTGGCTGATGGCCACGGCCCGGCGGCGGGCGATCGACGCGATCCGCCGCCGGACCGCCCTGCGGGACCGATACGCCCTGCTGGCGGCTGACCCGGTGGTCACCGAGGACATCGACCCCGACCGGATCGACGACGACATCCTGGCGCTGATGTTCGTCAGTTGCCACCCGGTGCTCTCGCCCGAGGCCCGCGTGGCGCTGACCCTGCGCGTGGTCGGCGGGCTGTCCACCGAGGAGATCGCCCGCGCGTTCCTGGTGCCCGTGCCGACCGTGCAGGCCCGCATCACCCGGGCGAAGAAGACGATCGCGGCGGCCGGGGTGCCGTTCGAGCTGCCACCGGCCGGTGAGCGCCGAGAACGGCTGGGCGGCGTGCTCAGCGTCGTCTACGTGATCTTCACCGAGGGGTCGACGGCCACGTCGGGCGACCGGCTTGTACGCCCCGGCGTCGCGTACGAGGCGATCCGGCTGGCCCGCACGCTGGCCGCGCTGCAGCCGGACGAACCGGAGGTGCACGGCCTGCTCGCGTTGTGCGAGCTGACGGCCGCGCGCTTTCCGGCTCGGACCGGTCCGGACGGTTCGCCGATCCTGCTGGCGGACCAGGACCGGCGACGGTGGGACTTGTCCGCCGTACGCCGTGGGCTGGCCGCACTGTCCAAGGCATCGGCTCGCGGGCTCGGCACCTACGGCCTGCAGGCTGCGATCGCCGCCGTCCACGCGTCGGCGCAGTCGGTGGAGGCGACCGACTGGGACCGGATCGTGGTGCTCTATGAGGCGCTCGGCCGGGTCGCGCCCTCGCCGGTGGTCGAGCTCAACCGGGCCGTCGCCGTGGCCATGGCCTCGGGTCCGGCGCAAGCGCTGACCATCGTGGACGAGCTGATCGCCTCGGACCGGCTCCCCGGTTCGCATTTGGTTCCGACCGTACGCGGCGAGCTGCTGGCCCGGCTCGGACGGCGACCGGAGGCGCGCGCCGAGCTGGAGCTGGCCGCCCGGCTGTGCGCCAATCAGCGCGAACGCTCAGTGCTGCTGCGCAAGGCGGCCGCGCTGGGTTGACCTCTCCATCTCGCCAGCCGGGTCAGCGCTGCCACTCGGTCTCGGCCACCCGCTTGAGCGCGGCCAGCCGGCGGTCCCAATCGGCCGCCAGGTCGGCCATCCACTGTGCGGTCAGGTCGAGACGATCCGGCCGGACCGCGTAGCGAACCTCGCGCCCGCGCCGGCCGCCGATCACCAGACCGGCCTCGTGCAGGACGGCCAGGTGCTTCACCACTGCTTGGCGGGTGATCGGGAAGTCGGCCGCGAGATCAGTCGCAGTGGCCTTGCCGCGCGCGGCAATGGCGTCGAGGAGCCGGCGCCGGGTCGGGTCCGCGAGCGCCGACAGCACCGCGTCAACGGTCGCGGCGGTCTCCGGGTCGGCCGGCCTCACGCCGCCTCGGCGCGACCGCGCAGCTTCTCGAGCTCCTCGCCCCAGCCGTGGTGATTCCCGTCGTAGCCGCCCTGCGCCGCCTCCTCGGACGCGTCCAGACCGGCGAAGCCACTCTCGACCATGCTGACCCGGGTCGTGCCGCCGAGATCGGTCAGGCTGAACTCGATCAATGTGGAGTTGCCGTCGGTGATGTCGTCGTCCGGGAACGTGCTGGCCCAGCGGAACGTCACCCGGTGCGCGGAAGGATCGACGCTCTCGACGCGTACCGGATATTGGTTTTCGTCATAGGTCACGACGGTGGTGGCGCCGATCGACCAGTCGCCGACCGCCGCCTGATCCGCGTCGACCCACCAGCCAGGCTGAACAACCAGCCCCCAGACGTGGTCGATCGGCACGCCGATCTCGATTTCCCGCTCGATCTTGTCCGCAACCACGACGCCCTCCCCAAACCCACAACCAAAGATCAAACCCCCACGGCGGTACGCCCATCCGCAACCCCACAGTTGCACATTCAATCCCGACGCGCAACCCCACAGTTGCGAATCAGCTCGCGCACCCCGACCCACCCGAGTCTGTCCATCGAAACTGCGGTGTTGTCGGAAAACCGCGAGGTTATGTCCGGTATGTGGCGCAGTTTCTCGACAACTCTGAGTTTTCGAGGCAAAACCCGACCGATGGCCACCGGCGCAGGCCGGCCCGAGGAAGGCGCCGGGAGGACAAAGCGAGCGGCCGCCCACAAGGGACGGCCGCTCGATTTCGATGGAAGGAGGTTCAGTTCCACGGGGATGGTGCTGGCGGTACGACGACCGGCGGACGGTCATCGCAGGTGATCGTGTTCGGCAGTTCCCATGAAGCCATCCACGGCCCAGTGGTTCCGCCGCCATCGTTGCCACTGAGGTCGGTCACGGTGAACTCGGAACCGGCCGGCGTGAAGTGGAACGAGCCACAGTTGTTGATGCCGACGGCACCAACGTTGCGGGCATCCACATTCTCGAACGTGGCACCACCGGCGACCCGAGCGCTGAGCACCGAGGTGCCGGTGCCGTCCACATGGATGTCCTTGTAGTGGACGTTGGTGATGGAGTAGAGGTCCTTCACCGGGAAGTCGCTGACCTCCATGATGGCGTTGTAGGTGCTGTCCAGGAAGTTGTCGCCCACCACCTCGATGTCCGCGGTGATGGACTTCTCCAGTGCGTAGATCCAGATCGCGCCGAGGCCGATGTTCCAGTTCAGCTCGTAGGTGCCGGCCCGAACCGTGGTGTTGTTGGTGACCCAGACGTGGCCGGTGAACGCCTCGGCGCCGAAGCGCGAGCCGATCTGCAGGCCGGAGCCTTCCCGGATCGGGTCGGCGACCAGGTTGTTGGAGATGGTGTTGTCGGTGCCGCCGTAGAGCGCAATGCCGTTGGCCAGAACCGGCGTCTGCACCGTGTTGTGGTCAAACGTGTCGTTCGCGTCCTCGGTGGTCTGTGACCACATCGCCATCGCGTCGTCACCGGTGTTGCGGATGAAGTTGTTCGACGCCGACGAGTTGGTGACGCCGGTGTGGAAGTTGATGCCGTCGGCGATCTGGTCGACGATGATGTTGTTGGTGATCTCCAAGTTGTCCATCGGGCCGTCCAGCCAGATGCCGACCTTGGTGTGCTGGATGTAGAGACCGTCGATGGTGGAGTCGCTGAACGCACCGCCGATGCCGTTGACCTGGTCCGTGTCGATCCGCTCGCGGACGTCACCGATGATCGAGAAACCGGACAGGTGCACGTTGTCGCTGCCACCGGCGGACGCGTCCTGGCCGTAGAAGCCGACGCCGGTGTGGACCGAACCGTCCGGAGCCGGAGCGTCCAGGGTGACCTGGTGGCCGGTGATGATGGTGTACCAGTTGCCGGCGCCCTCGATCGTCACGTTGTCAACGATGATGTGGCGGTTCACCTGGTAGGTGCCCGGCGGCACGTAGACCTTCAGGTGCGCCTTCTTCGCAAACGCGATGGCCTTGTCGAAGGCATCCGCCGAGTCTTTCTCGCCGAGCGGGTCGGCGCCGAAGAGCAGCACGTTCGCCGCGACGAGGTCGATCTTGGGCAGTCCGACCTTCTCGGTGTCGAGCAGGTCGATGACGGTGTTGGCGGCGGTGCTGTTGCCCGGCACCGACAGCCGGATCTTGTCGCCGGCCTGGTAGGTATTGCCGAGCAGCATCCGCTGCTCGTCGTAGAAGTGGTTGGGCCGGAACGGCGCCGGGAACGTCGTGGTGGTGCCGGGCACACAGGCGCACTCGGTGGTCCACCAGTTCGGCTCGATCGACGTGGTGAGCGTCGGATCGTTCGAGAACGGGTACGCGTTGTAAAGCCACGCGTACTGCGACGTCAACGTCATGGTCTGCTTGTTCTTGCCATTGACCGTGACGTTCAGCGGTGCCGTGATGCCACCGCCGGTCGGCGCGTCCGGAATGCTGTAGCGAACGGTGATGGCGTTGGTCGCCGCCGGCAGAGTGAATTCCACATAGTGCCCGGGTGTGAGGCTCACGGCTGAGCGTCCAGATGCCTCGGCCGGCAGCGTGTAGGCACTCCGGCCGGCGATGACGGTGCCGTTGGTGGTGGCGTTCTCGGCTTCCTGCTCCTGGAAGGCCACGCTGGCGCCGCGGCCGGCCACCAGCGACGGGTCCAGAGCGGCCCGGGTCACCACGGCCGAGGTGGAGTGCGAGTCGGCGTAGGCCGCACCGCCTCCGAGTGTTACCGCGGCCGCGGTCGCCGAGGCGACGCCCGCCGCGACCCACAGCTGGGCCCGGCGGGACCGGGCTGCGGGTCGAGTGATGCTCGCTGACATCGATGACTCGATTCTCTTCATTCGGCGGCCGGTGGGGCGGCCACCGCGGGGGATGTGCGGGTCTCACGCCTGTTCGCGGACGACACAGCCGAGCAGGCACAAGGTGGATCGAGGCAGCGTCATGTTATTGCAGCGATCTGTCGGCCTTCAAGCATTAGTTAATGCAGATATTGTTGACTGTTGTTCGAATCGAAACAATGCCAGGCTATCGCGGGTGACGTCGGCGAACTTGGCACGTTCGGCTGATCCAGCACCGGCCCGATCGCACCGGACGGCCGTTAACGAAGGGGGTCCACATCGGAACAATCCGATGTGGACCCCATCGCTCAGCGGCCTGTCGCAAGCCAGGCCGCGGTATCCGGCGGCAACAATCCGTCCTCCAACGGGCCGCTGGACAGCAACAGGTGACCCGCCACCGGCACCTCGATCGGCGCGCCGGACAGATTCACCACGCATGCAAAATCTTCCGAACGACCGCGCGTAAACGCCAGCACCCCGTCCGGTGCCGCCAGCCAGGCCATCGGGCCGTCACCGAGAGACGCCTGGCCCCGCCGGCACGCCAGCGCGGTCCGGTATAGCTCCAGCATCGACGCCGGGTCGCCGGTCTCCGCCGCGACCGTGCGATCGCGCCAGTGGGCCGGCTGCGGAAGCCACGGCTCGGCGGCGGCATCCCGCGGGCTGAACCCGAACGGCGCCTCGACGCCGGACCACGGAATCGGCACCCGGCATCCGTCCCGTCCGAGGTTCTCCCCCAACGTCCGGAAGAACATCGGATCCTGCCGCAGCCGGTCCGGGATGTCCTCGACCTCTTCCAGGCCGAGTTCCTCACCCTGATAGACATAGACCGAGCCGGGCAGCGCGAGATTGAGCATGATCGCGGCCCGTGCGCGCCGCGTGCCAAGGGCCAGATCAGTGGGTACGCCCAACTGCCGGAAGTCCAGGGTGAACGAGGTGTCGGCGCGGCCGTAGCGGGTGATGTGCCGGGGCACATCGTGATTCGACAGCACCCAGGTGGCTGGCGCACCCACCGGCGCGTGCACGCGCAACGTCATGTCGATGACGTCCCGTAGCGCACGGGCTTCCCACGGGCAGCCGAGGAACGCGAAGTTGAAGGCCGTGTGCAACTCGTCCGGGCGCAGGTAGTTGGCGAATCGTTGGGCGTCCGGCAGCCACACCTCGCCGATCAGCGCGCGGGGATCGTCGTAGCTGTCGGCGACCCGCCGCCACTCCCGGTAGACCTCGTGCACTTCGTCCCGGTCCTCGACCGGGTGCGGGAACGGCGGGTGGTCCTTGTCGTAGTCGGCGAGCGCCGGGTCCTTCATCAGCAACGCGGCGGAGTCGATGCGTACGCCGTCGGCGCCGCGGTCGAACCAGAACCGCAGCACGTCCTCGAACTCTTCCTTGACCTTGGGGTTGGTCCAGTTGAGGTCGGGCTGTTCGGCCGCGAACAGATGCAGATACCACTCTCCGGGCGTGCCGTCCGGGTTCTTGGTGCGGGTCCACGCCGGACCACCGAAGATCGACTGCCAGTCGTTCGGCGGCAGCTCGCCGTGTTCGCCGCGGCCGGACCGAAACCAGAACAGATCGCGAGCAGCCGAGTTCGGGCCGGTGGCCAGCGCCTCCACGAACCACGGGTGCTGGTCCGAGCAGTGGTTCGGCACCACGTCGACAATGATCCGGATGCCCAGGGCATGCGCCTCGCGAATCAGGTCCTCGGCCTCGGCCAGGGTCCCGAACACCGGGTCGATGGCGCGGTAGTCGGCCACGTCATAGCCGGCATCAGCCTGCGGCGACGCATACCAGGGGTTGAACCAGATCGCGTCGACGCCGAGCTCCGCGAGATGGTTCAGGTGCGCGCGAACACCGGCCAGATCCCCGATGCCGTCACCGTTGCTATCAGCGAAGCTGCGCGGGTAGATCTGGTAGATGACGGCGGAGCGCCACCAGCCATCGGCGGCGGCTCGCGACGTCCCGTCCGGCTCACGGGATCCGTTGTCATCCACTTTGCGATTACCTGCTTCCTCGTTGGTGCTGCTTGCCGGCTCCGGCGGTGGTCCGCGGGTCCGGCAAGCCGCTTGCGTGGGCGCCGTCGGCGGCACGTGTCGCACCACCGGTAACACCCGCAATCGGGCTCATGTGGGCGTGCGCCACCCAGCCGATGTCGGGACGACTCGGCTCGCTGACCGCCATGGTCTGCGGCGGGGGTTCTCCCCCGCGGGTGGATGGTGCAGGTCTTGGCAGGTCGGCGCCCTCGGGGTGAGACCGCTGGCGCCGACCGCCCGCTCGGTTACCCCTTCAAACTGCCCGCGGTCAGGCCCGCGATGATGTTCTTCTGCAAGACCAGGAAGAAGATGATGGTCGGAATGGCGGCGATGACCGCGGCCGCGATCACCGTGTTCTGCGGCAGACCGTTGGAGAAGGCCACGATGCCGACGTTGACCGTGCGGGTCTCAGTCGACGACGTGACCAGCAACGGCCAGAGGAAGTCTTTCCAGACGTTGGTCACCGCGAAGATGGAGACCACGCCGAGGATCGGGCGAGACATCGGCAGGATGATCGACCACAAGGTCCGGATCGAACCGGCACCGTCAATCGCCGCCGCCGACAGCAGGTCCTGCGGGATCGAGTCGAAGAACCGCTTGAGCAGGAAGATGTTGAAGGCGTTGGTGACCGTCGGGAGCCAGATCACCCACGGCTTGTCAATCAGGTTCCAGTGGAAGATCGGCAGGTCCAGCGCGGTGACGTAGAGCGGGACGATGATCACCGTCGCCGGGATCATCAGCGTCGCCATCATCGCGCCGAGAACCACCTTGCCGAGCACCGGACGCAACTTCGAGAAGGCGTACGCCGCCGCGGTGTCGAAGACCAGCTGGAAGAAGAGCGCGCCGATCACGTAGGTGATGGTGTTCCAGAGCAGCCGGCCGAGGCTCAGCTGATTCCACGCGTCGATGTAGTTCTGCCACTCGAAGTGCTGGGGTACGAGGGTCGGAGGCACCGCCGCGACCTCGGGACCGGACTTCAGGCCGCCGGTCACCATCCAGTAGAGCGGGAACAGGAAGATCAGCGAGAAGCTGACCACAACGCCGATCAGGATGATCCAGTATGCGATCTTGCCGCTCTTGCGGTTCAGCTGAGCCTGCGAGATGAGGGTGCGAGATTCCTGCGCTGCCATTGTGTTCTCGCCTTCCTAATCCGCGGTGGTGTTGCGAGTGAGCCAGGAGTAGAGCCCGGAGAAGATGGCCAGCACGATCAGCAACATCACGCTGAGAGCGGCGGCGCCGTTCAGGTCGTTGTATTTGAACGCGTGCTGGTAGACCAGGTAGACGATGCCGAGTGCGGAGTCTTCGCTGCCGTTGCCGCCGGCCAGGATCAGCGGCTCGATGAAGAACTGCATCGTCGCCACGACCTGGAGCAGGAACATCAGGGAGAGGATCAACCGCGTCTGCGGGATCGTCACGTGCCAGATCCGCCGCATCACGCCGGCACCCTCGAGCTCGGCAGCTTCGTAGAGCTCGCCCGGGATGTTCTGGAGCGCGGCGAGGTAGATCAGGATGGTGCCGCCCATGTTCAGCCATGTCGAGGCGATCACCAGAGCCGGCATGGTGGCGGTCGGTGAGTCCACCCAGCCCGACATCGGCAGGCCGACGGCGTGCAGGAAGTCGTTGATGATGCCGCCCCGGCCCGGGTAGTAGAGATATTTGAAGAGCAGCAGGCCGGAGGCGGGCGGGAGGATCACCGGCAAGTAGACGATGATCCGCAGGTAGCTCTTCGCGTGCCGCAACTCGTTCAGCATGATCGCGACGAAGAACGGAAGCGCGTATCCGAGGATCAGCGCCAGCAACGTGAAGTAGGCGGTGTTCTTCCAGGCGGTGGCGAAGCTCGGGTCACTCCAGATGCGTTCGAAGTTGGCCCAGCCGACCCAGGTCGTCTCGCCGCGGTGCAGCCGCTGGAACGACATGATGAAACCGCGGATCATCGGGATCCACGAGAAGAACACGAAGCAAATCACTGCTCCGATCAGGAAACCCCAGCCACTGAAGCCTTCGCGCAGGCGCCGCTCAATCGGGCCGCGCTTCTTCGGGGTGGGCGCCGCCCGGCCGGTCTCGGTGGGCGTCGAGGTGACGGTGAGGGCCGCCATGGCAGATCTCCTGAGGGTCGAGGCAGCAGGAACGGGTCGGCACAGTGGCGGTGCGGGGATCGGTGAACCGATCCCCGCACCGTTAGATCACTGCTGAGTCGACAGGATCGTGTTGACCTTCTTCTCGGCGGTTCCGAGAAGCGCGGCAGGATCCGCGTTCTTGTCGGTCAGGACCGCTGACATCGCAGCGTCGAGCACCGCGTAGATCGCCTGAGCCTGAGGCGGCTCCACCTTGATCGGGGTGGTGGCGGCGACGAACGGCTTGTAGTCGTCCAGGCTGATGGTGGCGTTGGCCGCCTTCAGCTGGTCATCCTGGCTGGCAGCGGCGCTGCCGGCAACGAAGAGCTTCGGCTCCGGCAGACCCACCGGCGCGGCCGCCGGGTCGTTCTCGGCCTTGGAGCGGGCGTAGTCGAACTGGCCCTTACCCGGGGTCAGCTTCTCGTAGGACAGCCACATCAGACCGGCCTTCACCTGGTCGTCGGACAGGCCCTTCTTGAAGAAGTAGCCCTCACCGCCGCCGAGGGTGGCAACCGCCGGACCGTTGTCGCCCGGCATCGGGCCCATCGCCCAGTCGGCGTACTTGCCCTTGAAGTTGGTGACCACCGCGGTGACCGCGTCCGGCGCACCGATGAACATGCCGACCTTGCCGGCGGCGGCCGAGGTCAGCAGGTCCGGCCACTGCAGTAGCTGCTTCTGGCCGGCGCTGTTGTCGGTGAACCGCATGTCCTTGAGCTGCTGCAGCACAGCAGCGCCCTGGGCATTGTTGAATCCGGCGGTCTTGCCGTCGTCGGAGACCATCGAGCCACCGCGCGAGTAGAGCTCGGCGGTGAAGTGCCAGCCACCGGTGTTGCCGGCCGAGTAGTCGGCGAAGCCGTAGGTGCCGGCACCCGCCTTGTCCGCGATCAGCTTGGCGTCCTTAGCCACGTCCTGCCAGGTGGTCGGCGGGTTCGCCGGGTCCAGGCCAGCGGCCTTGAACAGGTTCTTGTTGACGACAAGACCCATGTTGTAGTTCTTGGTGGGGATGCCGTAGGTCTTGCCGCCATCCTGGAACGGCGACTTGGCGCTGGGGTCGATCGACGCCCAGCTCGGCACGGTCTTGTCGTTGATGAACTTGGTGATGTCCATGACCTGACCAGAGTCGAGCACCTGGTCCTTGTCGGTCATGTACGCGTAAAACACGTCGGTCATCGTGCCGCCACGCAGGCGGGCGGTGAAGTCCGGCGGGTTGTCACACTGGCTGCCGACCGACTTGCTCTCGATCGTGATGTTGGGGTGCAGCTTCTCGAATGCCGCGACGTCGTCGTTCCAGTCCTTCTTCAGAGTGGCCTGAGCGTCCACCGGCATGCAGTCGACCGTGATGGTGACCTTGCCCGGCTCCGAGCTGCTCGAGTCCGTCTTCTTGCTGCTGGAAGAACATGCCGCGACAGAGAGCGCGAGGCCGGCAACGAGCGCGACCGCCGCTGCCTTCCTGTAGTGCCGAGAGGACATCAGTCCATCCTTCCTGAGGGGGAGCATGTTGTGAGCGTTGCCGTCCGCGGCGACCGGGTCGCCGCGGGAGACGCTGGCGGTTCTGATCCGAAACCTCGATGTCACTTGCGCCAGATGACCGTCGCCGTCTGGCGTGAGTGGGATCACTGTAACGGCGGCGACAGTCGCCCGCAAGGTATCGATAGAGTCTTGCAAAGACACGACTTGGTCACGATGGATGTCTGACGACCGCACTTGGACTGACAGGCGTAAACAAGCTGACACACTCTCGTGCCAACTCTCGCGCAAGCATTTGCTCGAACATGTCCTATCCTTGCGGTCATGACACGCACATCAACTCGCCGCCTCGCCGAAGTCGCCCAGAAGGTCGGTGTCAGCGAAGCCACGGTCAGTCGCGTCCTCAACGGGAAGCCAGGGGTCTCCGATGCTACGAGAGAGGCCGTGCTCACCGCTCTTGACGTGCTCGGATATGAGCGACCGACACAGCTGCGAGGCGAGCGCGCGCGTCTGATCGGACTCGTGCTGCCGGAGCTGCAGAACCCGATCTTCCCGGCACTGGCCGAGGTGATCGGCGGGGCGCTTGCGCAACGCGGTTTCACCCCGGTGCTGTGCACTCGCACCGCCGGCGGCCTGTCCGAGGCCGACTACGTCAACATGCTGCTGGATCAGCACGTCTCGGGCGTGGTCTTCGCCGGCGGCCAGTACGGCGAAGCCGACGCTCCGCATGATCACTACGAGCGGTTGCGCCAGCGTGGCCTGCCGGTGGTGCTGTTCAACGGCGCGGTCGAGCACCTCGGCTATCCCCGCGTCTCCACCGACGACGCGGTGGCGGTCGAGCAGGCGTACGGCCACCTGGCCTCACTCGGACACGAGCGGATCGGCATGATCGTCGGACCGCATGATCACATTCCGTCACAGCGCAAACTTGCGGCATTCGTTGCAATGGTCAAGCAGAGCGGTCGCGAGCTCGCGCCGGAGCAGGTCGAGCACGTGCTGTTCGCGCTCGAAGGCGGGCACGCCGCCACCACCCGGATGCTGCGGCACGGGATCACCGGCATCATCTGCGGCAGCGACCCGCTGGCACTCGGTGCGATCCGGGCGGCCCGCCGGGCTGGGCTGACCGTGCCGGACGACATCTCGGTGGTCGGCTTCGACGACTCGGCGTTCATGAACTGCACCGAGCCGCCGCTGACCACCGTCCGCCAGCCGATCGAGGCACTCGGCCGGGCCGCGGTGACCCTGCTGGTGAACCAGATCGAAGGCGCCTCGGTCACCACCGAGGAGCTGCTCTTCGAGCCGGAGCTGGTGGTTCGCGGCTCCACCGGCCCGATCCTGGCGCGGGTGAGCTGACCGCGCGCGAACGAGCACCGCTACCTGAAGGGTCCGGACACCAACATCAACCTGCACGTCTTCTCCCCCGGCTGCCCGGAAGTCATCCGGCATCGGGTGTTCCGCGATTGGTTGCGTGACCATGACGACGACCGGGACCGCTACGCGGCGGTCAAGCGGGGACTCGCTGAGCGCCACGACGACATGCGGGACTACTCCGAGGCGAAGAACGCGATCATCGACGACATCTACGCTCGCGCTTTCGCGGCCGGCTAGTAGTCGACGCGGGCGGTCGACCGGCGGACAGCTAAAGCGTTCAGCAGCAAACCTGATGCAAAACTTGCACCGGCGCCTTCACCGGCGCGTATTCGCAGGTCCAGAAGCGGTTCCAGACCGAGATCGGCGAGTACGCGCTGGTGCGCCCGCTCCCGGCTGCGCTGGCCGGCGATCAGGTGAGCCGCGACTCCGGACTCCATCCGCACCGCGATCAGGGCGGCGACGCTGGTGGCGAGGCCGTCCAGCACCACCGGAGCCCGGGCCGCCGCGGCTCCGATCGTCACGCCGGTCAGCACCGCGAACTCCGGGCCGCCCAGGCAGGCCAGCAGGTCCAGCGGTTCCGTGCCGTGCCAGCGGGCGACCGCCGCGCGTACCACTGAACGCTTTTGCTCCAAGATCGCGCTGTCCGCGCCGGAGCCGAGTCCCACCGCCTCATCCACCGGCAGTCCGGTCAGAGCCACCGCGAGCGCGGCCGCGACGGTGGTGTTGCCGATGCCGACCTCGCCGAGCGCCACCAGCCCGAACGGGGCCAGCTCGCGGCCCAGACCGGCGCCGAAGTCCACCAGCGCACCCGCGTCCGCCACCGACATCGCGTCGGCGTCGCGCAGATTTCCGACGGGATCGCGGGTCAGCGCGCCCGCGTCCACGACCCGGATGTCCATCTGGGCGGTGCGGGCGGCGACGGCGCCGAGAGCGGTGCCCTCCTGGGCCGCGCGCAGGACCTGGCCGGTGACGCTCGCCGGATACGCGGAAACGCCGAGCGCCGCGACCGGGTGGTCGGCGATGGCGAGCACCAGGGTGCCGGTGGTCATGTCACCCCGGCCGAGCGCCAGGCACCGCTCCACCGCCCGATCCAGCACGCCGAGCGAACCCGGCGGCGTGAGCAACCGATCGCTGTCGTCGTGAGCGGCGACCACCTGGTCCTGCGTCGGCGCCCGCAGGTGCGACGGCGGCGGCGCGCTCGCCGCCGGCCACCGGTCCTCACTGATCACCTGGTCCAACGGCAGCTTCCTGGACCAGCCCGCGCGGGCCAGACCGGGGGCCGGCGGCCGCTCGTCCGGCCAGCCCAGGCACAGCCAGCCGAGGGTCTCGACGCCGTCCGGCAGCCCGATCAGGCCGGCCAGGTCGGCCGGCTGGAACAGCGTCACCCAGCCCAGCCCCAACCCCTCGGCGCGGGCCGCCAGCCAGAGATTCTGAATCGCGGTGGCGCAGCTCCACATGTCGGCGTCGGCGAACGTGGCCCGGCCCAGCACGCCGGCCGCGGGGGTGCGCCGGTCGCAGCACACCACGACCCCGAGCGGAGCCTCGCGAATGCCCTCCAGCTGCAGGTCGAGCAGGCGCCGGGCGGAGTCGGGCGCCATCTGCTCGGCTTGCCGGATGCGTTCGCTGTCGGCCAGCCGGGCTGCTTTCGTACGGATATCCGAGTCCCGCACCACGATGAACCGCCACGGCTGGCTGTGCCCCACCGAGGGCGCCGAATGCGCCGCACCCAGCACACGTTCCAGCACGTCATCCGGGATCGGGTCGGGCCGGAACCGGCGCACGTCCCGGCGCGCAGCGACGATCTCGTAGAACGCCGAGCGCGCGTCCGGCGGGAACGCCCAGCCGGTCGGGTCGGCCGCCCGCTCCGAGGCGGCGGTCGAGTCGCCGATGACCGGAACCGGACGTTGGTAATCCACAGCCCCAGCCTAGAGGCGGGCGGCGGCGAGCATCCGAGCTCCCGTGGATCTTGCGCTGTGGTGGATACGGTGACCACAACATCGCAAGATCCAGGGAGACGGCGGTGGCGACGCTTCCGGGCGGCCGATCGCGATGGCACGATGATCGAATGCCGCCCATCGATCGTGCGCTGCGCATCGCAAACTGCTCCGGCTACTACGGCGATCGGCCGTCGGCAGCCCTCGAGATGGTCAGCGGCGGTCCGATCGACGTGCTCACCGGCGACTACCTGGCCGAACTGACGATGCTGATCTTGTGGAAGGACCGGCAGCGCAACCCCGATGGCGGCTATGCCGCGTCGTTCCTGCTGCACATGCGCGACGTGCTGGGCGAGTGCCTGAGCCGCGGGATCAAGGTAGTGGTCAACGCCGGCGGTCTGAACCCGGCCGGCCTCGCGGCGGCGATGCGCGGCCTGGCCGCCACGGCCGGTCTGCACCCATCGGTCGCCTACCTCGAGGGCGACGACCTGCTGTCGCGCCTCGATTCCGCACCGATCCGGCACATCGCGACCGGCCAGCCGCTGCGCGACGCCCCGTTCACCCCGATCACAGCGAACGCCTATCTCGGTTCATGGGGCATCGCGGCCGCATTGACGGCCGGCGCCGACGTGGTGATCTGTGGCCGGGTCAGCGACGCATCGCTGGTAGTCGGACCGTCCGCATGGGCGTTCGGCTGGGCACTGGACGACTGGGACCGGCTGGCCGGCGCGGTCGCCGCCGGGCACATTCTGGAGTGCGGCGCCCAAGCGACCGGTGGCAACTACTCGTTCTTCACCGAAATCGCCGATCCGCTGCATCCCGGGTTCCCGATCGCTGAGATGGCACTGGACGGCTCCTGCGTGATCACCAAGCATCCCGGCACCGGAGGCGCGGTCACGGTCGACACCGTCACCGCGCAACTTCTCTACGAGATCGGCGCGCCGGCCTATCTCAACCCGGACGTGGTCGCCCACTTTGACACGCTCGCCGTCACCCCGGATGGACCAGACCGGGTACGCGTGTCCGGCACTCGCGGCGGTCCGGCCCCGGCCGATCTCAAGGTGACCGTCAACTACCAGGGCGGATATCGCAACACCGCCCGGTTCCAGCTGGCCGGCCTCGATCTCGACGCCAAGGCACTGTTCGCCGAGGCCACCGCTCGCGACGCGCTCGGATCCGGGTACGAGAGCGTGGACGTGCACCGCGACCGGGATCGGCTCGCCGTGACGGTCAAGGGATCGGACGAGGCGCTGATCGGTCGTGGGTTCTTCACCGCCATCGCCGGCACCGCCCTGTCCAGCTATCCGGGGCTCTACCTGGACGACGCATCGCCACGTGCCACCGCGTACGGCGTTTACTGGCCGGCGCTCGTGCCGGCCGATGAGATCGCGGCCCAGGTGGTGATGTCCGACGGCCGGCGGATCGATGTGCCGGAACCACCGCGCGCGGACGTCGCCGAATCGCCGGCACCGACGATCCGGCCAGCGGCGCCGGTCACGCTCGACGGGCCGACGGTTTCGGCGCCGCTCGGACGGGTCGCCGGCGCGCGCTCCGGCGACAAGGGCGGCGACGCCAACGTCGGCATCTGGGCGCGCTCGGATGCCGCGTGGGACTGGCTGCGTACGGCATTGACGGTCGACTGGCTACGCACGGCGCTGCCGGACGCCGCAGCACTCGAAGTGAACCGTTATGAGCTGGCGAATCTTCGAGCGGTGAACTTTGTCGTGCACGGCCTGCTCGGCGAGGGCGTGGCGGCGTCGACCCGGCCGGACCCGCAGGCGAAGAGTCTCGGCGAGGTGCTGCGCGCGGTGCCGATGGAGATTCCCGAAGCGCTGCTCAACCAGTCCTGATCTGCGGGCGCAGCCGGCCGCCAGAGCCGGCCACGACCACGCGTCGACGCCGCGGGCGAGTCGAGGCCGCGGGCGAGTGAGGCCGCGGGCGAGTCGTTACATGGTCGCGGCAACCTCGTCGGCGACCACGGCGGCGAACTCGGTGGTGAGTGCTTCATCGCCGGAACGCCAGTCGTCGGCGAGCTTCCGAGCGCTGCCGACCGCGGTCTCCAACAGAGGCCGCGAGCTGCCGTTATGGCGCTTGCGAGACGTGTAGGCGCCAACCACGACGGCGGCCACGCCCACCGAGGTCATGAAGATGACGAGCTTCTTAGCCATGTTTCCCCCACCATGTGTCAACCGCACAAGCCGTCGATGGCCTGCCGTTAGTGCCGGTAGAGCGACGGTACGACGGCGCGCGGCAAGAAATGGCCTAATTGGACATCGAGTTGCTAATCGCCCGGCGCGTCACCCGAGCGGATTACCGCAGGTCGATCTCGAAGAGCCGGCTCAACTCGTCCAGGGTGGTGGCCGTCGCGACATGGTGGACCGTCGTCATACCAAGCTCGCGAGCGGGTTTCAGATTGCCGCCGATGTCGTCGACATAGACACACTGCTCCGGCGCCAGACCCACCGACTGCGCGCCCCGCAGATACATCTCCGGCGCCGGCTTGCGCACTCCGACCTGACCGGAAATGACCACGCCATCAAAGAGTTTCAGCAGCTCCGGGCCGTATCGATCGAGGCCCCAGGAATTCGAGATAAGGCCGGTCGCCAAGCCGTTCGCGCGGGCCTCGCCGATCGCGGCCAGCATCCGATCGTCCGGAACCACGTCCGCGTTCAGCCGGTCAATCAGATCCTCCGGCGGCACTCCGAGCACCGGAGCCAGGCGCCGCTCGAACTCCACCTCGGACAGCGCGCCGGTCTCCAGACCGATCAGCGCCGCCCGCGCCGCCGGGTCGGTCTGAAATGCCTCGCGAGCGGTCTGCGGTAACAGGCCCTCCCGTGTGCAGAACGCCTCGAACGAGGCGAAGACGCTGGTGGTCAGCACCCCACCCCAGTCGACGAGAAGCCCTCGCAACTCGAGGTCAGGCACCGGCCGCGCCCCACACCGACGATTGCAGCTTGGCCATCTGTGCGGCCCAGCGGTCCGGGTCGGCGCCGCGGTGCGCGTAGTAGGTGGCAACCTCCGGGTGCGGCAGGATCAGGAACTTGTCGCCCTGCAGTCCCTCGACGACGGCGTCGGCAACCTCCTCGACACTGATCGCCGAGTCCTCCAGGATCGCCTTGCCCTGCGGGCCGGAGGCGTCCAGCATGTTCGTGCGTACGCCCTGCGGGCAGAGCGCCTGGGTGATGATGCCGCGGTCGCGATAGGTGATCGACATCCACTCGGCGAATGCGAGGGCGCCGTGCTTGGTCACCGAATACGGCGCCGACCCGAGCATCGTGAGCAGACCGGCCGCGCTGACCGTGGCGAGGAATCGCCCCTGACCCCGCTCCAGCCAGTCGGGCAGCAGTGCACGCGCGGCGCGTACGTGGGCCATCACGTTCACCTGCCACGCGAGATCCCAATCCGCCTCCGGTGCGTCCGGTCCGCCACCGGTGCCGACGCCGGCATTGGCGCAGAACAGATCGATCGCGCCCAGGTGCACCTTGGCGGCGGCCACCAGAGCTTCGGCACCGAGCGGGCTGGCCGCGTCGCCGGGCACCGCGAAGCCGCCGATCCGGCCGGCCACATCGTTGGCGGCGTCCACGTCCAGATCATTGACGACGACGCGAGCGCCGAGGGCGGCGAACCGATCCGCCAGCGCCGCGCCGATCCCATGCCCCGCTCCAGTGACAACGACTCCGGCATACGCCAGCTCGAACGTCATCCGACACCGCCCATCAGGCTCACGCCGCCGTCGAGCAACAACGTCTGCCCGGTCATCCAGCTCGCGTCCTCGCTGGCCAGGAACGCGACGGCACCAGCGATGTCGGCCGGGATGCCGAGCCGGCCGAGCGCGTAGTTCGCCGCCACTTCGGCCTCTCGGCCCTCGTAGAGCGCCGTGGCGAACTGCGTCTTGACGACCGCCGGGGCCACCGCGTTGACGCGTACCTTCGGGGCGAGCTCGAAGGCGAGCTGCTGGGTGAGGTGGATCAGCGCGGCCTTGCTGGCCGCGTACACCCCGAGGCCGGGGGCCGGCTTCAGGCCCGCGATCGACGAGACGTTGACGACCGCGCCACCGTTCTTCTCCATCCAGGCTTCGTAGGCTTGCTTGACCCAGCTCACCGTGGCGAAGACATTGACGTCGAAGACTTTCCGCATGGCGGCGATGTCGACGTCGAGCATCGGGCCGAACACCGGGTTGATTCCGGTGTTGTTGACCAGGATGTCCAGCCGACCGAACTGCGCGACGGTCGCGGCAACGGCGGCGGCCTGGTGCTCCGGATCGTCGGCCTTGCCCGGCACGAAGATCGCGTGATCGGGACCGCCGAGGGCGCTTGCCGCTTCTTGCAGCGCTTCCGGCTTGCGGGCCGTGATGCACACCTGAGCGCCCTCGGCCACCAGGCGTTCCGCGACGCCCAGACCGATGCCTCGACTGGCACCCGTGACCAGGGCGACCTTGCCGGTAAAGCGCGAACCCATTGCTACTCCGATCGTCGGATCCTCGGCATGAACTGCACTGTCAATGCAAATTCCTGCCCAGCATCGCCAGCCACGACCATCGTGTCAATGCGATCCGGCACACCAGCCGGCGCCTCCGATCCTCGCGCCTAGGCGACCTGGAACGACCTCTTCGACAGGCCGATCCAGAAGCCGTCGATCCGCTGGTCCGGCGCGGCTTCGATGTCGTCGGCAGCGCCCAGCGTGACGAACATCGGAGCGAAATGCTCGATGGTCGGATGTGCATAGGGCATCCCGGGCGCCCGGTTGCGGAAGTCGATCAGCTCGTCCACCGCGCCGCGCGAAAGCACCTCACTCGCCCAGACATCGAAGTCGGAGGACCATCCGGGTGCGTCCGCGTCTGTCCGCCAGTCCCGCAGGAACGGCAGGCCGTGGGTCATGAAGCCACTGCCGATGATGAGAACGCCCTCGTCCCGCAGCGGGGCCAGGCGCCGGCCGAGCTTGATGAGCTTCTCCGGGTCCAGCGTCGGCATGGAGATCTGCAGAACCGGGATGTCCGCGGTCGGATACATCACCGTCAACGGCACGTAGGCCCCATGGTCGAGCCCTCGGTTGGGCTGCTCCGCAACCGTCTCGGTGTCGGCCATCAGCGCCTTGATCCGGCTCGCGAGCGCCGGCGCACCGGGCGACGGATAGGTGACGCGATAGTACTTGTCGGCGAAGCCGCCGAAGTCGTAAACGAGTGGTGCCGCGTCGGCGGTCGCGCCGATGGTCAGCGGTGCCGACTCCCAGTGCGCCGAAACGATCAGGATCGCGGTCGGACGCGGCAGGTCAGCGGACCACGCGGCCAGTTGGCTGGTCCAGAGCTTGTCGTCGACCAGGGGCGGCGCTCCGTGCCCGATATAGAGGGCGGGCATCTTCGTCATGCCGTATACGGTACCCGATTTACTTGCCTACGCAAATACTGCATCGGTCCGCGGCATGAGGCTGCGACCGGCCTCCTCGATGCCGGCTTCCGGGACTTGGCGCCGCGCGGGGCCTTCGGCCGCGCCACAGCATCGCCGTCGATGTCAAAGAAGTCTTTGACATATCAGAATGTCAAAGATACCTTTGACATATGCGCATCACCGATCCCCAAGCGCTTCGCGCACTGTCGCACCCCCTGCGTTTGGACCTCGTCGAGCTCCTCGGCACGGTCGGCCCCTCCACGGCCGCCGAGTGCGCCCGCCATCTCGGCACGTCGCAGGCATCGTGCTCGTTTCATCTGCGGCAGTTGGCGAAATATGGCTACGTGGAACAGGCGCCGGACACCGGTGACCGGCGCGAGCGACCCTGGCAGCTCACCGACGTCGAGCAATCCTGGTCGTCGAGCGAGACCGGCGCCGCCGGCGCGGCGATGCAGCGCACATTCCTGCAGCGCGAGTTTGACCGCCTGCAGAGCTGGTCGGCCTCGAGCGACGACGCACCCGAGGCGTGGCGCACCGCGACCTTCATGGGCGGTGCCACCTTGCCACTGACCGCCGACGAGCTGAAGTCGATCGGCGAGGCAATGCGCGCAGCACTCATCCCCTACGTGGCTCGACTCACCGACCGCGAGTCCTGGCCCGACGACACCCGGTTCGTGCGCGTCTTCATGGCCTCGGCTCCGGTCCCGCACCTGGACTCAGCCCCCACCCCGGACCTGGAAGGACCTGCATCATGACCAGCTTCACGATGGAGAAGACCGCAGTCACCAGCACCGACGGCGACCTGCGCGCGGGCATCTGGGTGCCGGACAACTCCGGCCCGCGCCCGGGCATCGTGCTCGTCGACGGTTCCGGCGAAAGCCTCTACGACGACTGGGGCGAGTGGGTCGACCGCTACGTCGGCTGCGGCGCCGTCGTCATGGCTCACGACAAGCCGGGCTGCGGCGGCTCCCCGGGCGATTGGACCACTCAGTCATTCGAGGACCGCGCCACCGACTCGCTGGCCGCCCTCGCCACGTTGCGCGCCCATCCGTCGGTGGCCGGCCAGCCAGTCGGATTCCTCGGCGTCAGCCAGGGCGGCTGGATCTCGCTGCTGGCGGCGGCGACCGATCCGAGCGGACCGGATTTCGTCATCACCATGTCCGGGCCCGCCGTCTCTCCAGCGGCCCAGGAGTACTACCGGATCAAGACCACGCTGACGGCGGCCGATTTCGCGACGGCCGACGTGGCCGAGGCCCTGGCCTGGATCACCGAACGCACCGACCGGCTGCGCGCGGGTGAAGCGCCGGAGTCGGTGGTCGCCGCCCAGGAGACCTATGCGGACCGGTCCTGGTATGCCATGACGACCGAATACGTCGATTCGGCCGAAGTGCTTGGATTCGTCGCCCGGATCCAAGACTTCGATCCGGTTCCGCTCCTGCCCAGGGTGCAATGCCCGGTCTTCGGCGCCTTCGGCGGGGCCGACAACCTGGTGCAGGCTGACGAGAGCATGCAGGCCTACTTGCAGCACTTGAACTGGGAGTTCGGCAACCAGCATGCGCTGGCCGTGTTCCCGGGCGCCAACCACGGCCTGTTCACCGCTGCCCCGGATCCGGCGATCCCGCGGACCAGCCAGCTGGCGCCGGGCTACCTGCCCATGGTGGCCGGATTCCTGGACCGGATCCGGGAGCGTTACACCAGTTCGACGCTGTCGGGCTGACGGGGGGACGGAATGTGCGCGTCAGTGGTCAAGCCGACCGCACCGCGCGCATTCCGTCCGTACCACCATTTGTTGATCTTTGGCGCGAGGTGCAGCGCCAGCGCGCCCACGACGAAGCCGGCGGCAACATCGGTCGCGTAGTGCACGCGCAGATACATCGTGGCGAGATAGAGGCCGAGCGCGATCGGCAGATAGGTCCAGAACAGTTTCCGGGCATCCCGCCACATGCAGCCCAGCACCACCGTGGTCATCGCGGTGTGCAGGCTCGGGAACGCGTCGCGCGCCGAACCCTTCATCTTGGCGATGATGTCGAGGATCCCGCCGTGGCCCCAGCCCTGCAGCGGGTGGGCGTAGAGGTTGTGCTGGAAGACGTATGGGCCGACCGCGGGGACCAGGAGATACCCGCTGTAGCCGATGAACGCGGTGATCGTGATGGCCAGCGCGAAGTCATGGAACGGCCGGTAGTTGGCCTTGACGTACTGATAACCGGCGTAGATCGGCGATGCGAACGCGTAGCTGACATAACACCAGGTCAGCACGTGCGTCGTGAGTGCCGATCCGATGTGGTCGTTGAGCCATCGGCCGACGTCGACGTGCAGGAAGAAGTGGTCCGAATCAACCAGCCACTGGTCGTCGACGTGCGGTCGGAGAATCGGCGTCAAATCGTGCAACGCCTCGTAAATTGCCAGGCAGGCGAAGAGCGGGCCGAAGCCACGCAGGGTCTGGAGCGCCACCCGGAGGCTGGTCGCCACCCGAGCCCGCCGGTTCGGGACGGTGCGGCGCTCGCTCAGGTATGCCCGGACGAACAAAATCAGCGCGACACCGAGCACAATCGCCACAAACCGCAGCTCGGCAACCAGGCGATGCCCTACCACGTGCCACTGCCGGGTGACGGCGACCAGCACCGCGAGGGCGGTGACGAAGACGGCGAAGAGCAGTTCCTCGGGGCGGAGCCGGTCCACCACAAGGCGGTCGGCAGCCGCCTGAAGACGCTGACGCCACCCGCTTCCGGGTGGCGTCGGCGTGTCGTTCCCGGGCCGTTCAACGGCTGCGGCCACGCCCTGTTCGTTTGTTGTTCGCGTGTTCGCCGCCGTTAGCACCACGCGATGCTACTAAGCGTTGTCCATCGAACACGGCCCCCAGTTGTCACGAATCCGAGTCACTTATCAGCGGACTCTCAGCCGCCGTCGAGTGAGCGGCGCGCGCGTCCCGCCCCTCGGGTTCGGCGTCCATCGCTGGCCGCGGTCCGCCGATCACTTCACGTTCCCATGGACCGATCAAGCCGCAGTTCAGTGGCACCTGCAAGCCGACCACGACCCGGACGACTCAGTGTCACGACCGCCGGGACGGCATCACGTAACTGCCACTCGATCTAGGGGCGAGCCGTGCGGGGCGGGTGACCACTTCCGGACCTTGCGATGCGTGGAAGGGGTGGCCGGCGGCGGGTGATGAAGGCCGGAGCGGTGCCGGTTTCCGAGACCTAAAAGGCCGCCCGCGGCCGCAGGCCTCGTGCGGCCCCCGAGGATCGGAAACCGGCACCGCGCAGGCCGTCACGAGCGGCAGCCACGAAAGGGAATGTCAGCACTCGATGACATTGACCGCGAGCCCGCCGCGCGCGGTCTCCTTGTATTTCACCTTCATGTCCGCGCCCGTCTCTCTCATCGTCTTGATGACCTTGTCGAGAGAGACGTGGTGGGTGCCGTCGCCGCGCAGTGCCAGCCGGCTGGCGGTGATCGCCTTGACGCTGGCCACCGCGTTGCGCTCAATGCACGGGATCTGCACCAGACCGCCGACTGGATCGCAGGTGAGGCCGAGGTTGTGTTCCATGGCGATCTCGGCGGCGTTCTCCACCTGCCTGGGCGTGCCACCCAGCACCTCGGTCAGCCCCGCGGCCGCCATCGAGCAGGCCGAGCCGACTTCACCCTGGCAGCCGACTTCGGCGCCGGAAATGGAGGCGTTCTCCTTGAACAGCACGCCGACCGCGGCCGCGGTCAGCAGGAACCGGACCACGCCATCCGCGCTCGCGCCCGGGACGAATCGGGTGTAGTAGTGCAGGACCGCCGGGATGATCCCGGCGGCGCCATTGGTCGGCGCCGTCACCACGCGCCCGCCGGCGGCGTTCTCCTCGTTCACCGCGAGCGCGAACAGGGTGACCCAGTCCATCACGCGCAGCGGGTCGACCCCGAAGTGCTCGCCGGACAGCGTCCGATGCAGTTCGGCGGCGCGGCGGCGAACTTTGAGCCCGCCCGGCAGCACGCCGTC
Organism: uncultured Actinomycetota bacterium; assembly: GCA_963836775.1. Taxonomy (GTDB): domain Bacteria; phylum Actinomycetota; class Actinomycetes; order Mycobacteriales; family Micromonosporaceae; genus DASQPR01. Next base: position 1,373,202 of record CAWIKR010000002.1, read on the forward strand.
GGTGGCACATCCGCGTGCCACGCAGTCCTGCATGACCTGCCAGATCTCGAGAAGCCCGGCGCGGATGTCGGCCTCGCTCCGCCACGACTTCTCGTTCGCCATCATGATCGCCGAGATCGGCAATCCGGTTGCCTCGGTGTGCGCGAGCAGTTCGACGCCGGTCCGGAACGGGTACGCGACCGCGGTGTCATCGACCTTGATCCGATCGGCGCCGGTCGCGGTCTCGTCGACGACGAAGCCACCACCCACCGAGTAGTAGGTCTTCTTGCTGATCACGGCACCGGACTCGGAATAGGCCGCGAAGGTCATCCCGTTGGGGTGGAACGGGAGCGCCTGCCGGCGGTGCATGACCAGGTCGGTGTCGATATCGAAATCCAGGTCGTGGGTGCCGAGCACGGGCAGCCGCTTGGCGGCCTTGATCGCGTCGACGCGCTCGAGGACGGAGTCGGTGTCGACTGTCTCGGGGTCTTCACCGGCGAAACCGAGCAGCACAGCCTTGTCGCTGCCGTGGCCGTGACCGGTGGCGCCGAGAGAGCCGAAGAGTTCTGCGGTGATCCGGGTCGCCTCGGCGAGCAGCGCTTCGGCTTTCAGCCCGGCGACAAAGGCGTGCGCAGCACGCATCGGCCCGACGGTGTGTGAGCTGGACGGGCCAATACCGATCTTAAAAAGATCAAAAGTGCTGATCACGCGCCAAGAGTACCCGTTACTGAACGGTAGATAACCCTGGCTGAAAAGGGGTCCCCCAAGTGCGCACCGCCGGCCAGGAGACTGGGCCGGCGGTGCGGAACGACTCGTGAATGCCGGACTATGGCAAGGCGAAGTCGATGTTGATATTGGTATAACCAAGGGACTTCAGCAGCTGTGTCAACATGTCCTTGGTGTTGTCCGAGGCGCGCTGTTGCAGACCACTGTCGGTCGCCGCGGCCTGGATCTTCTGCTCAGCCAGCTGGTAGAGCTCGTTGAGTTTGTTGGGATCACCGCCGAACAGGTCGCCCAGCTTGTTGATCAAGCCTTCCTGTTCGGCGTAGACGTAACTCTTGCTGACGTCGAGCCGAGCCGGCTCCAGTTGCGGCGCAGGGAGGTGAATCGTCACCGTCTTGCGGTCGGCCGAGATCTGCAGATCCTTCTGAGCGATGTTGCTGAAGTCGACATACGCATCAACGGAGCCGGCGGCCACAAACAACGACCGCTTGCTGAAGATGATGTCGGGGATGAACTTCTTGTCTTCCTGAACGTCGATGATCACCTGGAAGTTGCCGCTGGCGGCCTCGAACCGGGCCAGGTCCTGGATCGACAGGAGCAGTGTCGGCTGGCTGCGGTCGGTTTTGCGGGACGAGAACGGGTTGGAAAAATGCCAGAAGCCGACCAGGTTGGTCGCGACCAGCACGATCACCAGCGCGGCCGCGGCGATCGCCAGGAACGCCAGACGGCCGAACCAGCGGCCGAGAAAGCTCCGCCGCTCGCTCCGCTCCGCGCGGTCGACATCGTCGTCACGCTCGTCGCGCAGCCGCATCGTCTGGGTCGGGGTTGACGAGCCCGTGGCTGGCAACGGCTCGGTCGGAGAACCGGGCCAACCAGTGCCGGAGTCGTTTTCGTCGTCGCTCATCTGCCCACCATCCATCCCGTCCGTCATCACACTATGAACGCCCGCGTCCAGAGTTGATAGATGCCAATGCTGGTTACCCCGAAGGGCAACGATTTAGTCGCTCGTCGATCCCGGCGAACCCCGGGACGATCCCGGCAAACCCCCGGGACGGCGAGCCACTGAAGGCATCGGCGTCTATGACTACGCTACGACAGACGTATGACAATTCCACCGGTCCGGATCGCGCCGCCGGACCGGTTTCTCGTGGCGGGTTTAGAGCTTGTGCCTAAGCCTTCGGTCGGGGCGAGGCGGAAGCCAGCTCTTAAACGAAGGCCGAGATTCCGGTGAGCTTCTGACCCAGGATCAGCTGGTGCACCTCGGAGGTGCCTTCATAAGTCAGCACGCTCTCCAGGTTGTTGGCGTGCCGCATCACCGGGTATTCGCCACTGATGCCGTTGGCGCCCAGGATGGTGCGGCACTGCCGGGCGATGGCCAGCGCCTCCCGGACGTTGTTCAGCTTGCCGGCGCTGATCTGCTCCGGGGTGATCCAGCCGGCGTCCGCGGCGCGGCCCAGGTGCAGCGCCAGCAGGTAGCCCTTCTGTAACTCCAGGGCCATGTCGGCGAGCTTGGCCTGCGTCAGCTGGAAGCCACCGATCGGCTTACCGAACTGTTCCCGGGTGGTGGCGTAATCGAGCGCGGTGTGCAGGCAGTCGCGGGCCGAGCCGAGTGCACCCCAGATGATGCCGAACCGGGCTTCGGTGAGGCAGGACAGCGGACCCTTCAGCCCGCGTACGCCCGGAAGCACCGCGGCCGCCGGCAGGCGCACCTCGTCGAGGGTGATCTCACCGGTCAGCGATGCCCGCAACGACATCTTGTGCGGCACCTCGCGGACCGAGACGCCGCGGCTTGCCATCGGCACCACGAACCCGGCGATGCCGTCGTCGGTCCGCGCCCAGATCACCGCCACGTCGGCGACCGGCGAGTTGGTGATCCACATCTTGCCGCCGGTCAGGATCCAGTCATCACCGGCGCGGACGGCGCGAGTGATCATCGAGGCCGGATCGGATCCGTGGTCGGCCTCGGTCAGGCCGAAGCAGCCGATCGCTTCGCCGGCCGCCATCCGCGGCAGCCATTCGTCCTTCTGCTCGTCCGAGCCGAACTTCCAGATCGCAAACATCGCCAGCGACCCCTGCACGCTGACCAGGCTGCGCACACCGGAGTCGGCGGCCTCGAGCTCCAGGCACGCGAGGCCGTAGGCGACGGCCGAGGACCCGGCGCAGCCATACCCCTCCAGGTGCATGCCGAGCAGGCCCAGCTTGCCCATCTCCAGAGCCAGCTCGCGGGCGGGCAGGTCACCGGCGAAATACCAATCTGCGACGTGCGGGCGCAGCCGGACATCGACGAACTTGCGCACGACCGACCGGATCTCCAGCTCTTCGGCGGAGTGCAGGTGGTCGATGCCGATCAGATCAAGGGGTGCGATTCGGCCGGTCATTCCGCCACGGTAGCGGTCTCGGTGCGGGGAAGTCCAAGGACCCGAACGTGAATCGTGGTGCGCTGTTGCAGTGCCGCCCGGAGTGCCCGATGCAGGCCGTCTTCCAGGTACAACACGCCATCCCACTGGACCACGTGCGGGAACAGATCGCCGTAGAAGGTGGAGTCCTCGGCCAACAGTCGATCAAGCCCAAGCTCACGCTTGGTGGTCACGAGCTGATCCAGCCGGACCGGCCGGGGCGGGATCTGCGCCCACTCGCGCAATGTGAGCCCATGGTCCGGGTACGGCCGGCCTTCGGAAACAGCCTTGAAGATCACGCCGGTCGCTCCCCCTTCCCATCCGCGTCCGAGACGATCCTAGCCTCGGCTAAGCGTCCCGACTTGTCGACCATCGGCCCCTATGCACCACCTGATCAACACCCCGCCGCCCGCGCTTGAGCGAGGGTGACTTCCGGTCCGGTGCCGGATAGCCGATGGTGAGCACGCCGATCGGGTCGTACTCATTAGGGACGTCGAAAACCCCCCGATAGGTTGCCGTCTTCTCCGGGGAAATTCCGAAGAAGCAGGTCACGAGGCCGGAATCGACGGCGCCGAGCATCATCATCAGGCTCGCGAAGCCGGCATCGATGTCCCAGTAGGGCACTGGCCACCGGTGTTCGTCCCGGTCGGTCCAGCCCTTGTCGCGTTCCGCATAGCGGTCCAGGTAGATCTTCTTGCAGGAGTGGATCACCACGATCGCCGGGGCGGTCTGCATGCCGGTCAGCCAACTGTCCGGCGGGCCGTCGTCGGCGGTCGCGGTCCAGAACTGTGCCCGCTCCGCCACCGAGGTCAGCACCAGGAAGCCCCAGCCCTGGGAAAACCCAGCCGACGGCGCGCGGATTGCATATTCCAGCAGCTGATCCAGCAACTCTGGCGGCACGGGCCGATCCGGGTCATAGTTCCGCACCATCCGGCGCTTGCGGACGACGTCGGTGAACTCCATCAGGCCGCAACCCCCGGCCGGATGCCCCAGGTGCCGGTCCAGGTGTCACCGGGCGCGATCGAAATGACGTCGCGGCCGGATCGGAACGCATCCGGCGGGCAGGTCATCGGCTCCACCGCAACCGAGCGGCGGCGGCGGTCATCCGACAGCGTGTCCCCGGTGTAAACCTGCCACCAGCCGAATCCCCGGTTGCTCCAGACCTCGGCGATGGCCGAGCCGTCGGGGCGAGCCAGCCGCACGGTCGAGCGCCCGTCAGCGTCCCGGATCACATCGCCGAACGCGGTGTCCAACTTGGCCTCACCGATCCGCTTGCCCTCGGTGTAGTCGAAGACGCTCCCGGTCACCTTGGCCGCGCCGATCGGAAGCTGGCGGCCGTCGGTGAGCAACCGGCTGGCGGCCGGCATGGTCAGGACCACGTCGTCGACCGGTAGGTCGACGTACAGGTAGGGGTGCGCTCCCATGCCGAACGGACCGGGCTGCTCACCCTGGTTGGTCACGGCATGGTCCGCGGTGAGTCCGGCTTCGGACAACGACCAGGTGGTACGCATCCGCAGCGGCCACGGATATCCGGGCTGGGCGACCAGGTCGCACTCCACGGTCACCGACGACTCGGTGTGCTCGACGGCATCCCATCGCAGCCACCTGGCCAGACCGTGGATCGCGTTGTGCGCGAGCGCCTCGGTCAGGGCCAGCTGGTGGTCGCCGCCACCGAAGGCAAAGCGGCCGTCGCGGATCCGGTTCGGCCACGGAATCAAGATCTGGCCGGCCGAGCCCGGACAGATCTCATCGGCCGAATACCCATCGAGGATCTCGGTATCGCCGACGGTGTAGCTGCGCAGGCCGCCGCCCACCTCGACGATGGTGACCCGCGCCGATCCGGCGGTGATCTCGTACTGCGTCCCTGAGAAGCGCATTCGCCGACATTAACGTACGGCGACTAACGGCCGGGTTTCGTGACCGTGTATCGCGCGAGTGCGGGAAACGCGATGCCGAGAACGATGGCGACAATGGCCGCTGCGATGCCACCGCCGACCCAGGCGATGGTGGTGCCGAAGGCCGCCGCGGTGGCACCGGCGCGCAGGTCGCCGAGGCGTGGGCCACCGGCCACGACCGCGGTGAACACGCCCTGCATCCGGCCGCGCAGCTCGTCCGGCGCATAGGTCTGCAGCATGGTCTGCCGGTAGACGGCGCTGACCAGGTCAGCGGCACCGGCGACGCCGAGCAGCAGCACCGCGAGCCAGAGGCTGTGGGCCAGGCCGGCGGCGGCGACCGCGATGCCCCAGCCGACGACGGCGATGATCAGCGCCACGCCCTGGCGCTTGACCCGCGCGACCCAGCCCGAGGTCAAGCCGGCCACCACCGAACCGATCGCGATCGCGCTGTAAAGCCAGCCGACCGCGCCCGGACCGCCGAACTTGCCCGCCGCCACCGCCGGGAACAGGGCCCTGGGCATGGCGAGCACCATCGCGGCGATGTCGACCGCGAACGACAGCAGCAGCACCGGTGTGGTGGCGAGGTATTTAAGGCCGAAGGCGACGTCCGCCCAGCCGCCACGGCGCTCGGCCCCCGACTCAGATGCCCGATGCTCTGGCGGCAACGCCGGCAACCGCAGCGCCGCCCACAGGGCAAGTGTGAAGGTGAGCGCGTCGACGCCGTAAGCCCATGCGATGTCGTGCGTGATGAGCAGGCCGGCCACCAACGGACCAGCCACGGTCGCCACGTTGGACATGGTGAAGCTCAACGTGTTGGCCTGCGGGATCTCCGCAACCGGCACGATCCGCGGCACGATCGCCTGCCGGGTCGGCATGGTCACCGCGACCGCGCCCGACTGCACCGCCACCAGCACCAGCAAAAGCACGGCACTGTTGACGTGCAAGACCGCCTGCGCCAGCAGCCCGAGCGTGCCGAGCCACATCAGAACCGAGCTGAACAGCAGAAGCCGGCGCCGGTCCAGGACGTCGGCGAGCGCGCCGCCCCAGAGCGCGAAGACCAGAAGCGGCACCAGGCCGGCGATGCCGATCAGGCCGACCCAGAAGGTCTTCTGGGTGATGTCGTACATCTGGACCATCACCGCGACCGCGGTCAACTGGGAACCGAAGAACGAGGTGGCGCTGCCGATGAACATCCGGCGGTACGCCGGGTGGCGCAGCGGGCGAACGTCGATGGCGATGTGCTTGATGCCGCGACGCGTGCTGGCGGGTTGGTCAGCTTGCTGATCGACGGGCGGCGGACCGGACTCCAGTTCGGTTTCCTCGACGCTCGTCACGGTGCCAGCCTTTCCACATTCCAGATGCCGTCGGAGCCGGTCACGAACCGCAGTCGATCGTGCAGACGGCCGGTCCGGCCTTGCCAAAACTCGACGCTGTCCGGGCGTACCCGGAAACCGCCCCAATGCGGCGGAGGCGGAATCGCCTGATCGGCCGGGAACCGCGCGGACGCCGCGTCGTAAAGATCATCAAGGACCTGTCGGTCCGGCACCGGCTGCGACTGCGGGCTGGCCCACGCGCCGAGCTGCGACTCCCGCGGCCGGGTGGCGAAGTAGGCCGCGGTCTCGGCCTGATCAACCCTCTGCACGGTCCCGGCGACGACCACCTGGCGCTTCATCGCGAACCACGGAAACACCAGGCTGGCCTGCGGATTCTCGGTCAACTCCGAGCCCTTGCGCGAGGTGTAGTTGGTGTAGAAGACGAAGCCGCGATGGTCGAAGGCTTTGAGCAGGACGGTGCGCGCACTGGGCCGGGCCGACGCGCTGGCGCTCGCCACGATCATCGCGTTGGGCTCCGGCAGGCCGGCCGCCATCGCATCGTCGAACCAGGCCCGAAACTGTGCGAGCCAGGTGCCGGCGAGGTCCGTCTCACTCAGTGGTTGATCTCCGTACGACCGGCGCAGACCGGACAGGTCCGCACCCAGGTCGTCTGTGTCACCCGTCACCTGGCCATCCTTTCCGACCTATCTTTTCGTGTCGCGATCCGCGACGGCACTGGATTGTCGCGCGGAACACACTTCGCCGTCGGCGTGGTGACTTGAGCGGTCGTTAAGAGAAAGATGTCGGAGACGGCACCTGGCAGTTGCCGAACACTGCCCAGTCCCACCAGGCAAGATGACAAGTGGTGAGACCCGCCATCGGGGTTATCCGCGGAACGCCGACGTTCAGGAGCGAGAAGATGTCCGATTTCAAGCCGGGCCTTGAGGGCGTAGTCGCCTTCGAGACCGAGATCGCCGAGCCCGACAAGGCCGGCGGAGCGCTCCGCTACCGGGGTGTCGACATCGAAGACCTGATCGGCAACGTCTCATTCGGAAACGTCTGGGCGCTGCTGGTTGACGGCAAGTTCGGACCCGGCCTGCCGCCGGCCGAGCCGTTCCCGGTGCCGGTGCACTCCGGCGACATCCGCGTGGACGTGCAGTCCGCGGTGGCCATGCTGGCTCCCTACTGGGGCCTCGGCCAGCTGCTCGACATCTCCGACGAGCAGGCCCGCGAGGACCTCGCCCGGGTGTCGGTGACGGCGCTGTCGTTCGTCGCTCAAGCGGCTCGCGGTCTGGGCCTGCCGGCCGTGCCGCAGAAGGAGATCGACAAGGCCACGACGATCGTCGAGCGGTTCATGAAGCGGTGGCGCGGCGAGCCGGACCCCCGGCACGTCAAGGCCGTCGACGCGTATTTCATGTCGGCCGCCGAGCACGGCATGAACGCCTCCACGTTCACCGCCCGCGTGGTCGCCTCCACCGGCGCTGACGTGGCCGCCTGCATCTCGTCCGGCATCGGCGCCCTGTCCGGGCCGCTGCACGGTGGGGCGCCGTCCCGGGTGCTGCACATGATCGAGGGCGTCGAGCGGATGGGCGACGCCGACAAGTACGTCAAGGATGTGCTGGACCGCGGCGAGCGCTTGATGGGCTTCGGCCACCGCGTCTATCGTGCCGAGGACCCGCGTGCGCGAGTGCTGCGCCGGACCGCCCGCGAGCTCGGCGCCCCGCGCTTCGAGGTGGCTGAGGCTCTGGAGAAGGCGGCCCTGGCCGAGCTGCACGCGCGCAAGCCGGACCGGGTGCTGGCCACCAACGTCGAGTTCTGGTCGGCCGTGGTGCTGGACTTCGCCGAGGTCCCGTCGCACATGTTCACGTCTATGTTCACCTGTGCCCGGGTGGCCGGCTGGAGTGCGCACGTGCTGGAGCAGAAGAAGCTCGAGCGCCTGGTGCGCCCGTCCGCCGACTACATCGGCCCCGGCCCGCGCAAGCCCAGCGACGTCGAGGGCTGGGAGACGATCAACCGCTGACCCCGTCCGGTTCCGGCCGCCATACCACCTGCTGGTATGGCGGCCGAACCATGTCCGGCGTGCGTGCGAGGATGGCCGGGTGACCGCGGAGCTCAGGATTCCGGATTCGATCAAGCCCGCCGACGGCCGGTTCGGCTCCGGGCCGAGCAAGGTCCGCCCGGAGGCGGTGGCCGCGCTCGCGGCTACCGGATCGTCGTATCTGGGCACGTCTCACCGGCAGGCTGGGGTCCGGTCCCAGGTGCGGCGACTGCGGCGCGGCCTGACCGATTTCTTCGCCTTGCCCGACGGATATGAAGTGGTCCTGGGCCTGGGTGGCACCCACGCCTTTTGGGACTCCGCCACCTTCGGGCTGATCCGGGCCAAGGCCCAACTGGCCGCCTTCGGCGAGTTCGGCACCAAGTTTGCCGAGGCGGTCTCGGCCGCGCCGTTCCTGCAGGCACCGACGATCCGCTCGGCGGCGCCCGGCTCAGCGGCCGAGCTGGTCTTCGAGGACGGCGTCGATGCCTACGCGACCACCCACAACGAAACCTCGACCGGGGTCGCCCTGCCGGTGCGGCGGATCGGCTCGGCCGACTCGGCGCTGATGCTGCACGACGCCACGTCGGCGGCCGCCAGCCTCGACGTCGACGTGCGGGAAACCGACGCCTACTACTTCTCGCTGCAGAAGGGCCTCGGATCCGAGGGCGGGCTGTGGATCGCCCTCCTGTCCCCGGCCGCGATCGAGCGGGCCTACGCCATCCGATCCGATGGCCGCTACGTCCCGCCGTTCCTGGACCTGGTCAGCGCCATCGAAAACTCGCGCTTGGATCAGACGCTCAACACCCCCGCGCTAGCCACCATCTTCCTGGCGGCGGAGCAGGTCGACTGGCTGAACGCTCATGGTGGCCTGTCATGGGCGACGAAGCGGACCGCGGAGAGCGCGGCGATCCTGTACGGCTGGGCCGAACGGTCATCGTTTGCCACACCATTCGTAACTGATCCGGCCGTGCGATCGCACGCCGTCGGCACCATCGACCTGGACGCGTCGATCAGTGCCGACGAGGTCGCCGCGGTGTTGCGGGCCAACGGCATCGTGGACACCGAGTCGTACCGCAAACTTGGCCGCAACCAACTTCGGATCGCGCTGTTCCCGGCAATCGAGCCGGCCGACATTGAAGCGCTGACATTGTGCATCGACTGGATCGCTGGCAACCTGGAAGCTCGTTCTTAGAGCCTCGGTCGAGGCTTTAAGAACGCCTCCAAACGCGATTGTGAACCGCTTTCGGGGAGGCTCGGCGTGGCCTGCAAGCGGGTCGTGCGCAAACAGCGTACGGTGATGCTCTAGTCGCGCGAGCGGGACGGAGGTGCGCTATGCGGCCAGTGCGCTTCGTCACCGTGTCCGAAGACGGCCAGGCATTTGTCCTGGCTGACGAGGTTGGCCGGCTCCTGGCTCTGCCCCTCGACGACCGGCTGGCCACCGCACTGAAGACCGACAACGCTACCGCCACGACGTCGGCGATCTCGGCTCCGGATCCGGCCGGTGCGCTGTCGCCACGCGACATCCAGGCCCGCATCCGGGCCGGCGAAAGTGCCGACGAAGTGGCTCGCATCGCAGGCGTGCCGGTCGACCGGGTGCTCCGCTATGCCGGCCCGGTGCTGCAGGAGCGCGCGATGCTCGCTCAGCATGCCCGCCGGACCAAGCTCAAGGGCCAGGATAAGAATGCGACCCTGGCGCAGGTCATCGACGCACGTCTGGCACAGCACGGCGTCGATGCCGAAAAGATTTCCTGGGACGCCTACCGCCGCGACGACGGCACTTGGCGGATCGTCGCCACGTGGCCCAGCGGCAAGGCCACCGCGACCGCGATGTGGGAGCTGGACAAGGCCCGCCAGCTGGTGACCGCGCACGACGACATGGCGCAATACCTGTCCGTCGACCGTCCGTCGCCAGTGCTTCAGCAGGAGCTGAGCGAGCGCCACGGTCACTCGATCGGCGCACCGATGCGGGGCGAGTCCAGTCGCGGCGATCTCGGGTTCGGGCCGCGCGGTGACAATCGCGGTCACGAGCCGATGCGTCCTGCTCCGGACAGTGCACGCCGGGAGACCCGTCCGGGCCGGGGCCTGACGGCGGACCCGGTGCGGGCCGGGCGCGACGCCCTCCTCGCCAGTCTGGAGCGCGACGAGCAGGAGGCGGCTGCGAAGGTACGTCCGGCGGCCAGCACCCGGCCGCGTGGTGGCGGCGCGTTCGACCCGGATCCGGACGCTCCGATGGAGGTCCCGGCAGTTCCGTCGCTGGCGGTGCTGCGGCCGCGCCGCACCAACGTGGCCGAGGCCGAGTCCGCCGACCAGGCTCCGGAGAAGCCGCGCAAGCGTGCCCCGAGCTGGGACGACGTGCTGTTCGGCACGGCCCCATCGGCTCGCGAAAGCAGCTGACCTGCCGTCCAATGGTGCGTATGGCTCAGGCCACGCGAGCGTTTACGACGATCTCTATGACGGTCGTGGCAAGGACTACGCGGCCGAAAGCCATCTCATCGCGACGCTGATCGAGGCTCGCCGTCCGAGCGCGGCCAGTCTCCTCGACGTTGGCTGCGGCTCCGGCCGGCACCTGGAATATCTTGCAACCACGTTCTCCGAGGTCTCCGGCTCCGAGCCATCCGACGCGATGCGCGATTACGCGCGACAGCGGCTGCCCGACGTTGAGTTGTTCGACCAGGGCCTGCCGGACCTGCGGCTGGACCGTCGCTTCGACGCGGTGACCTGCATGTTCTCAGTGATCGGCTATGTCGGCGGCGAGACAGGTTCGGTCGATGCGCTCGACGCCGCGGTCGCGGCCATGGCCGCGCATCTCACGCCGCACGGCGTACTGCTCGTGGAACCGTGGATGTTCGCCGAGCAATACCGAGTCGGGCACGTCGGGAGTGACTTCACGCGTACGCCCGCCGGCCGCGCCATCTTCCGCATGTCGCACTCGGGCATCACCGTGGCCGGGCGGGTCAGCGTGCTGACGATGAACTACCTGGTCGGAGATGACGACGGCGTCGCTCACTTCGAGGACACCCACCTGCTGACGATGTACACGAGACCGGACCTCGAGGGCGCGTTCGGTCGAGCCGGGCTCAGCTTCGAGTTCGTCGAGGATGTGTTCACTCGTGGCGTCGCGATCGGTGTCGCACCGTAGACCGAACCCCTAGTGGATCGGGGCGCGATGCACCGTCTCGTGCCAGGGTTTCGGGCCGAGATGCGACGAGACCAGGCACATCTCGTCGAGCGTCCACTCCGGTCCGGCGTACGCGGCGAGGCGAGCCAGGGACTCGTCCAGGATCGGGCGGGGCACCCGATCGCCGGGCCGGGCAATCGTCAGGTGTGCCCGGAATGGCTTGCGATCGTACGGGAGCCGGGCGTGCTTGAGCGCGCGCCGGGCGGCCGCTGCCGACGGCTCCAGATCGCCACCCGCGAGTCCGGCCCACGCGGTGGTGAAGCGACCACGGCCGAACCTGCCGCCGCCGGCGATGCGGATCGGCGCCGGAGCCGACACCGAAGCCGCCGCGGCGTCGAGCGCCCCGATCGCCAGGTCTAGCCGGTCATCCTCGACATCGCCGAGGAAGGCCAGCGTGACGTGCCAGAGTGCCGGGTTCGCCAGGCGTAGGTTCGCGTCATGGTCGCGGGCATACGCGACCATCGGCAATGACGTCACCTCAGCCCCGAGGTGGTCCAGCGCGGCCCGGGACGGGTACGCCGCCGCGAACAGCCGCACCCTACTTGTGGTCCGTCTTGCCGTCGACGCCGAGTTCCATGGCGATATACCCGAGCACGAGACCGGCCTCAAGGAGCGCACCCTCGATGCGTACCCGCTCGATGTCTTTATCCAGGCCGTCGAGGACGGTGAGGTGCTCGGTGAGGCCGAGCGCCGCGCAGGCCAGCACCAGGCGGCGGTCATAGGAGGCGGTCAGCGCGGCGCGCATCTGGCGATTCTGGGTCTGCACGATCCGAGCCGAGCCAAGTCGGTGCAGGTCGGCCGCGATGTCTTCGAGCGCCGGCGGCGGGTCGACGTGGTGCCGTCGGCGCAAACGGCGATAAGTCCGGGCGATCGTGACACAAGCGTCATCAACGAAGATGATGGCGAACACCACGCACGGCAGCGCCGCCAGAATGGCGACGGCCGTGATCACGAGCAACGCGCTACGGACCGCCACGTCTTCCCACGCTAATTTGTCGCACCACTCTGTGGCCAGTCAATTACGTGCCGTGTCAGGTCACGAGTTGGTAGAGGCCAGGACCGGCTCGCGCTCGGCGGCGACATAGAGCCGCACCGGATTGCGCGCCAGCCGCACCCGTCCACCGGTCCGGCGCAGCTCGTAACCCAACACGAACAACGCCGCGATCAGCGACAACACGCCGCCGAGCCAGATCCCGGACCGAGCGCCGAAGGTCTCCGCGCACCAGCCGACCAGCGGCGCGCCGATCGGCGTGGTGCCCATGAACACCATTATGTAGAGAGCCATGACCCGGCCTCGGTAGGCCGCATCGGTGCCCATCTGGACCCGCTGGTTGGCCGCCTGGGCGAAGAAGATCATGGCGAATCCGGTCGGCACCAGCACCAGGAGCGTGAGACCAAAGGTCGGTAGGAGGCCGACCAGCGACTCGAGTGCGCAGAACACAATCGCCGAGGTGATCACCAGCCAGGTGGACGGACGCTTCTTCCGGGTGCCGCCGGCGAGCGCGCCGAACAAGGCGCCGACCGCGACCGCGGTGCTGAACAGACCGAACTCCGCGGCGCTGCGGTGGAACACGTTCTTCGCGAGCACCGCCAGGGTGATCTGGAAGTTGAAGGCAAGCATGCCGAGGACCAGCATCAGCACCATCGGGATGATCAGGTCGATGCGCCCGCGGACATACCGGATGCCATCGCGAATCTTGGCGTCGCCCTTGGCGATGGCGCCCTTGATGTCGTCTCGGTGCAGCTCTGCCGGGTTCATCCGGGCCAAGGCGATCAAAGGACCCGCATAGGTGAACGCGTTCAGCACGAAAGAGGTGCCGGTGCCGAGCGTCGCGATGGTGATGCCGCCGACCGCCGGGCCGATGATCCGAGCCGAGTTGAACGTCGCCGACGACAGCGACAGGGCATTGGGCAACAGGTCGCGCCCGACCATCTCGGACACGAACGCCTGCCGTGTCGGGGTCTCCAGCGACGAGACCGTGCCCCAGAACGCGGCGAAGACGAACACTTGCCACAGCTCAACGACACCGCTGACGACCAGGGCGCCCATGATCGCGGCGAGAACGGTGTAGACGGACAGCGCGATCATCAGGAGCTTGCGCTTGTCGAACCGGTCGGCGAGCTTGCCGCCGTAGAGGGTGAGCAGCAGGATCGGGGCGAACTGAAGGGCGGTCACGAAGCCAAGTGCGGTCGGCGAATTGTGCGAAAGCGTGAGGACCAGCCAGTCCTGGGCGGTGATCTGCATCCAGCCACCGATCAGGGAAACGATCTGGCCAGACGCGTAGAGCCGATAGTTACGGACGGACAGTGCCTGGAATTGAGTTCTTAGCCGAACTCGCACTTAGGCGTGCGCCTCCTCTAATCCTTGGCCAACCTCGTCAAAATGGCGGCGGCGGCGTTCAACGTTGCCTGCTCCTCGGCGGTGAGGCCGGCCAACCGGTTCGTCAGCCACTCATCGCGAGCGCGTCGGTGCTCGGTGAAGACCTCGCGTCCGGCGTCGGTGGCGGACAACACGACCTGGCGACCGTCGGTCGGGTGCGGGGTGCGCTGCACCAGACCGAGCTGTTCCAACTTCGCGACGATCTTGGTAAGCGTCGGAGGCTGCACCCGCTCGGCTTCAGCCAACTCCCGGGGCGTCAGCGCGCCCGCGAGTTCCAGGCTGGTCAGCGCGGACAGTTGGGACTGCGTGACATCGCCCAGCGGCCGGACCTGCCGAAGCCGCCGGTTCAGCCGGACGATGCCGTCGCGTAGCGTGGTGGCCAGCGCTGCCGGGTTAACCCGGTTTGTGCCAGTCCGCTCCGCCATGGTGCCTCCCACTGCTCGGTCATTAGCATAACTAATAAGCTCAGCTAACGAAGTTTTATTCCGGCATGACGCGCGTCACGTCAGCCGATCACCGCCGAATTCCCTGCCTGTAGTCTCACGTTCGTGTCCACACCGCAACCGGAGACCACCAGCGAGTCGGCGCCACCGCCGCTGAAACCGCTGGATCCTCCGACCGTGCCGTTCGCCGTCGGCGGCATGATCCTGTGGGCCATCGCATGGCTGATCGTCCGCCCGATCAGCGACGACCATCCGAGCTGGCCGCGGATCTGCATCGCCGGCTTCCTCTCCGGCATCGTCGGCCTGGCCGTCATGATCGTGCACGATCGTAATCGGCGCGCCCGGCGAAATGCGGCACCGCGCTCCGACGTGGACTAGCGTCGGACGCATGCCTACTCGAACTTCTTCTGCTCAGTGGAACGGCAACCTCACCGAGGGCTCCGGCACGATGCGCCTGGGCTCCGGTGCCTACGAAGGCAAGTTCTCCTTCGTCTCCCGATTTGAGAACGGCGACGGCACCAACCCGGAGGAGCTGATCGCGGCGGCCCACGCCGGATGCTTCTCGATGGCGTTCTCCAATGCGCTGGCCAAGGCCGGATTCACGCCGACCTCGGTGAAGACCAGCGCGACCGTGCACCTGGACAAGGGCGCGGCCGGCTTCGGCATCACCAGCATCGATCTGGACACTGTCGGCGAGGTGCCCGGCATCAACGACACGCAATTCCAGGAGATCGCCGCCGACGCCAAGGCCAACTGCCCGGTGTCGCAGGCCCTGAAGGCGGTCGACATCACGCTCAACGCCAAGCTGGCATAGACGACGCGGACCGACACAAAGGCCGGCGGTGACGCCGGCCTTTCGGCTGTCTGAGGCACTCACCCGCCTTGCCGCACCGGCTTCGTTTGACCAGCTTCGCTTGACCGGCTTTGCGTGACCGGCTTTTGCAGGCCCACCACGCTTTGCCGGACCCGTGGCGACCGGCTTTGTCGGACCCGTGGCGACAATGGCTGTCATGGCCGACACACCCCCGCGCACCGATCCCGCCTTTTATGTCCGCGCCAGCGAGAACACCTATGACTCGACGGTGTTCACTCGCGGCCCTTGGGATGCCAGGTCACAACACGCCGGCCCACCGGCGGCGCTTCTCGGATACGCGATCGAGCACCGGCTGGACGCACGGCCCGAGATGCGCGTGGCCCGAATCGCGTACGACATCACCCGGCCGGTGCCGATCGACACGCTGACCATCACGACCAAGGTGGAGCGATCTGGACGCCGCACCGAATACGTGAGCGCGGAGGTCAGCACCGACGACGGCGTGGTCGCCATGGCCGCGCGCGCCCTGCTGATCCGGTCTGATGCCGGAGCCAGCCCGGAGGTTTTCGCCGGCTCGGTGCAGGCACCGCCGGATCGGCTCGCCGACGAGACCGCGGCGTTTCCGTTCGACGAGGGCTACCACACCGCCATCAACAACCGGTACGCGTCCGGCTCGTTCGCCGAACCCGGCCCGGCCACCGTGTGGTTCCGAATGAAATACCCGTTGATCCTCGGCGAACCGATCGACCCACTGTCCCGGGTGCTGGTCGCCGCCGACTCCGGCAACGGTGTGAGCCAGGTGCTGAGCCCCTATGAGTATGTCTTCGTCAATCCGGAACTCACCGTGCACCTGCATCGATACCCCGTTGGCGAGTGGGTCTGCCTGGACGCGGCGTCGACCATCACTGGCGACGGCATCGGTCTGGCCGACACCGGCCTATATGACGCCACCGGGCAGATCGGCCGCGGCACGCAGTCGCTCTACGTCGCCAAACGGGGCGCGCACTAGGTGTCTTTCGACGACCGCCGCCCACGCCGGCTTAGTCGTTGGCGACAACGTCGGTCGACTCGGCGCTCTCCGGAGCGCCGATCTCGGTCGGCGTCTCGACGACCTCGGCGGTGGGCTCGGGTTCCGGGGTCGCGAGCTCGGCCTCGGCCGCGCTGCCCGGCACATCCATGGTGGCGACGACGGCTTCGGCTGCGGCCTCCGCGGTCGGCTCGGCCGGCTCACTGTCGATGTCGCCGTCCGACGCCACCGGCTGATCGGCCGCGCTGTCGGACGCCACGGCATTGTCGGCCGCAGTGCCGAACGGCTCGGCAAGGTCAGCGTCGCCCGCGGACACCGACTCAGCGTCTGGAGCAACCGCCTCGGCGCCGTGCACCTCAACATCGACCACTTCGCTGTCGTCGAAGATCGTCGGGGCCTCGTCCACCTCGGGTGCCGCGTCGATCAGCACCTCGGAGTGAGCGCCACAGCCGTGATCGACCGAGACCACCTGACCGTCATCGGGCGCGTACAGGTTGGCGCAGACACCGAACGCTTGCCGCATCGCACCCGCGAGCGGCAGGTAGAACCCGCAAGTGACGCAGCGCGCGGTGGGCGGAGCGGCCTGCGCGATGGCGGCCTGCGGACCGTGATCGCCCTCATACCACCGATCGGCGGCGTCCAGGCGGCCGTCCCGGGACAGCACCCGGACCCGGCCCAGGCCGATCTCCCAGACCACATCCTCGATCGCCGGGTCGTCGGACAGCAGGTAGCCGGGGACCAGGCGATCGTCGTCCGGCGCGGTCGGCATCAGATCGCCGATGCCCAGGTCGCCGGGACGGACCCGCTCCTCCCACGGCACCCACTCCGGCGGAGTCAGTGCGTCCGGGCCGGGCAGCAGGACCGATTCCGAGACCGTCACCTGCTTGCTGCGCGGCGTCCGGGTGACCACCACGGCCCACCGCCAGCCGCGATAGCCGGGCAGGTTGCATTCGAAGTAGTGGGTGACGATGCGGTCGCCCTCGGCCACCGCCTCGACGTAGTCGCCGGCAACATCCTCGGTGATCGACGCGCGTGCGAGGTCGACCGCGGCGGCGCAGATCTCATCGATCTTGGCGGCCCGGGCCGAGGCCGAACGCGGGGAGGTGGAAACCGGTCCTGTCACCCGGCCATTGTTGCCTATAACTGGCCGACTACCGAGCGCCGGGGCCCGAACTGCCCGATCTGGATCTCCCGATCGGGGGCCGGCCGACCGTCAGGGCCGTCGCTGGACCGCCTCGGACAATCGGACTGCCTGCCGACCGTCTAGCGACACCGCGGCCGGTGGCCATCGGATCCGGGGGAACAGGCTCTTAAGAACGCTAACCCGCCGCAGATGTGCGAAAGGTCGCACGCGTGCGTAAGGATGGTGGGCATGCCGGGAGCGGATAGCGCGGGACGAGCGGTGGGCACCACGATCAAGGGTGCCCGGGCCGCCGCGCGCGGCGGGCGGCGGTCCGCCGGCTGGATCGGCCGGCGGGTCGGCGCGTTCCGGCGGCTCGGCGGCGCCGGCGAGGCCGGCATGATGCGACTGCTTGATCTGCATGCCGCGTCCTGCGCCGGCGACACCCTGATCACCATCGGCCTGGCCGGGACCATCTTCTTCAACGCCGACGTCGGCCAGGCTCGTGGCCGGGTGGCGCTCTACCTGATCATCACGATGGTCCCGTTCGCGCTGCTCGCACCGGTGGTCGGCCCGCTGCTGGACCGGTTCCGGCACGGCCGCCGCTATGCGCTGGCGGTGACCATGTTGGGCCGGGCGTTCCTGGCATGGCTGATCTCCGACTACATCCACGGCTTCGGGCTCTTCCCGGCCGCGTTCGGCGTGCTCGCGCTGTCCCGGGCCTACGGCGTGGCGCGCAGTGCCGCCGTGCCCCGGCTGCTGCCACCCGGTCTTGGTCTGTCCGAAGCCGGTGCCCGAGCATCCATCTTCGGCACAGTGGCCGGCGCGGTCGCGGCGCCGATCGGTCTGCTGGCCATCAAGATCGGCCCACAGTGGCCGCTGCGGGTGGCGTCGGTCGTGTTCATCATCGGCGCCGTGGTGGCGATGCGGCTTCCGGCCCGAGCCGACTCCGATCCACCCGAGGTGCTGCCGCGGATCTTCCAGATGCCCGGACGCCGGACCGTCAAGGTGCTCGAAGGCCGCCTGATCACCGAGGCACTCATCGGGTGCGCCGCGCTTCGCGGTCTCTATGGCTTCCTCACGCTGTTCCTGGCCTTCGCGATCAAGTCCGGAGCCGTGTCGACCAAGTTTCTGGGCGTGACGCTGCATCAGACGACCGCCCTGGCCCTTGCCATTGGCGCCCTGGGCGTCGGATCGTTCATCGCCACCGCGGTCGGGGCTCGGATGAGCATCAAACGCCCACTGTGGCTTCAGGCCATCGGGATCGTCGCCGTCGCGGTCGCGGCGCTGGCCGCGCTGATCTTCTACTCACTCACCTTCGTGGTGATCCTGTGCCTGGTCACTGCCGTTGCCAGCGGTCTGGCCAAGCTCGCGGTGGACGCGTCGATCCAGGAGCGGATCCCGGAAAACGTGCGGGCCAGCGCGTTCGCCCACTCTGAGACGCTGCTGATGCTCGCCTGGGTGATCGGCGGCGCGATCGGCCTGATCCCGTTCTCCGGCCGGATCGGCGTGATCGTCTGCACCATCGGAATCGCAGTCTCGGCCGCGCGCGCAGTGCTGGTCGCCATGCAGCTGCGCAAGGAGCGGCTGAGCGGCATCTCCAATGACTCGACGGTGTCGATGTCCGGACCCAGCGCGCCGGCCCCGGTCACGACACCCGTCACCGGTCCGACCGCGACCGCGCCGGCCGCAGCCGGCACGACCCGGCAGCTCGGTCCCGTGGCGCCGACCACCGCCCGGCTGCGAAGCTTCCGCACCTTGCAGCAACCATTGCCCGGCACGACCCCGCAGACCTCGAAGACGAAGGGCAGCCGCTGGGGGCGTCGCAAGAAGACCGGCGACACCGCTGATGAGCTGCCCGAGACGAAGGTGGAACCGGTGCGCACCGACGTGTTGCCACGTGGACAGGACGACCAGCCGTCCTACCACCTCTACCGGCCCTCGACTCTGGACGACAGCGAATGAGGTTGCTGGTCGTCACGGCGGTCGACGCGGAACGACAGGCCGTGCTGGAGGGCGGCCCGAACCTCGACGTCGTGACCGTCGGAGTCGGAATGCCCGGGGCGGCCGCACACACCGCGTTGGTTCTGGCCCGGGCCGAGACTGCCTTCGACGCCGTCGTCAGCACCGGCATCGCCGGAGGGTTCGACGGACGCGCCGCGATCGGCGAGACCGTCATCGCGACGCGTACGGTCGCCGGCGATCTGGGGGCCGAGTCGCCGGACGGTTTCCTCACGGTGGACGAGCTCGGGTTCGGGTTGTCCGCCTGGGACACCGATCCCCAGCTGCGCCAGCTGCTGGCGGCGCAGCTGGCCAACGTGCGCGCCGGTGCGATCGTGTCGGTGAACACGGTGACCGGCTCGGCAGAAAGTGCGACGGCGTTGGTCGCCCGGCATCCGGACGCCGTCGCCGAAGCGATGGAGGGGTTCGGCGCCGCCTGCGCGGCGGCGGCCGTGACGCTCCCGTTCGCCGAGGTGCGCACGATCTCCAACCAGGTCGGGCCGCGGGACCGGGCGGCGTGGCGGATCGGCGATGCCCTGACCGCCCTGCGCGACGTCGGCGCGGCGTTGGCTACGTTGGAGTCATGACCGCCCCGCTGTCGCTTGCGATCTCGCCCTGCCCCAACGACACCTTCGCTTTCCACGCACTGGTGCACGGCTTGGTGGCCGGGGCGCCGCCGATCGAGGTGACCTTCGCCGACGTGGACGTCACCAACACGGCCGCGCTGGACGGACGATTCGACCTGGTCAAAGTCTCCTACGCGGCGCTGCCGTGGCTGCTGGATCGCTACGCGCTGCTGCCCTGCGGCGGCGCGCTGGGTCGCGGCTGCGGGCCGCTGCTGCTGGTCAAGGACGCGCTGGTCAACGGCTCCGACAAGGCCGATCTGCGCGGCAAGACGGTCGCGGTGCCCGGCGACCGCACGACCGCCTACCTGCTATTCCGGCTCTGGGCCGAGCAGGCGCCGGAGCGAGCGCCGGGCGACATCGTGGTGGTGCCGTTCGAGAAGATCATGCCGGGCGTCGCCGACGGGACCTACGACGCCGGCCTGGTCATCCACGAGGCCCGGTTCACCTATCCGCGATATGGCCTGGGCCAGCTGGTGGACCTCGGCGAGTGGTGGGAGGCGGACACCGGGTTGCCGATCCCGCTGGGCGCGATCCTCGCCCATCGCGAGCGGGTCGATGCCGCGGCGGCGACCGAATGGGTACGCGCATCCGTCCGGCACGCCTGGGCCGACCCGAGCGACAGCGATGCCTACGTCATCGAGCATGCCCAGGAGATGGAGCGTGACGTGGTGAACCAGCACATCGGGCTCTACGTCAACAACTTCACCGAAGACCTGGGCCCGGACGGTTACGGCGCCGTTCGCGCGCTTCTCGATCGGGCTGCCGCGGCCGGCCTCGTACCGCCGATCCCCGCCGACCTCTAGCCCCACGGACCTCTGGTCCAGGCGGACGTCCGGTCCAGGCCGACCTCCGGTCCAGGCCGACCTCTGGTCCAGGCCGACCTCCAGTCCCGTGGATCTTGAACGTCTATCGTCAAATAGCAGCGACAAACGTTCAAGATCCACGGGTTTGGTCTACGGCGACGCGGCGAAGAACACGAAGGCGGCGAATATCGCCAAGTGGATACCGCCCTGCAGCAGCGTGGCCCACCCCGGCACGATGGTGAGGATGCCGACCACCGCGGTCAGTGCCAGCAGAACGAGCTGGACCGCGCCGAGGCCGAGCACCAGCGGACCGCTGAGCCAGATCGAGGCGACGGCGATCGCCGGGATGGTCAGCCCGATGCTCGCCATCGATGATCCGAACGCGAGATTGAGACTGGTCTGCACGCGATCCCGAGTCGCGGCCCGCACCGCGGCGAGAGTCTCCGGCAACAGCACGACGAGCGCGATGACGACCCCCACAAAGGATTGCGGCAGATTCGCGAGCCGCACCGCGGACTCGATCGCCGGCGAGATCAGCTTGGCCGAGCCGACCACTCCGATCAGCGCGACCAGCAGCAGAACCAGGCTGGTCCAGGCGGCGCCGGCGGTCGGCGGCTCACCGTGGTCGTCGTCGTCCGGTTCGGCACTGGCGCGCGAGACCGGAATGAAGTCTTCACGGTGACGGCGGGTTTGCATCGCTACGAAGAGTCCGTAGAGCGCCAGCGACGCCACCGCGGCGTCGATGAGCTGCGACGTGGAGAACTCCGGACCCGGGCGGGAGGTGGTGAAATTCGGCAGCACCAAACTCAGCGTCGCCAGCGTGAGAACCGTGGCGAACGCGCCGCCGGTGCCCTCCGGGTTGAAGTGTGCCCGGTGCGTGCGCCATGCCGCGACCAGGAGTGCCACGCCGACGATGCCGTTGCACGTGATCATGACGGCGGCGAAAACCGTGTCCCGGGCCAGCGTCGCGACTTTCGCGCCGCCGCCGGCCATCAGTGTCACGATCAACGCCACCTCGATGACGGTGACGGCGACCGCCAGCACCAGCGACGCGAACGGCTCGCCGACCCGATGGGCGATCACCTCGGCGTGGTGGACAGCAGCGATGATGGCGCCGGCCAGGCCAAGACCGACGAGGACCTGGACCGCTGGTGACAAGTGCCGGCCGTAGGCGGCGACGAACAGGACGACGGCGACGATCGGCGCCACGACCGTCCAATGCAAAAACCGCATACCGGCCTTGACCGCCACGGCCTAACCCTGGCAGACGACTTGCCCGCGTTAAGCCGAATTCCGGCTAGATCTCCAACTCCCGGGCCACCGCATGGACGACCTCGGCGATCTTCTTCGTGTTCTTCTTCTCCGGGAACCGACCACGGCGCAGGTCCGGCATGATCTTCAGCTCCAGGACCTTGATCATGTCCTCGATCAGGCCGTGCAACTCCTCCGGCGGGCGTCGGCGCAACTCGGCGACCGAGGCCGGCGCGTCCAGCACCTTGACCGCGAGTGCCTGGTTGCCCTTGCGGGACTCGACGACGCCGAAGTCGACCCGCTGGCCCGGCGTCAGGGCGTCGAGCCCGTCCGGCAGCGCAGCTTTGTGCACGAACACGTCACCGCCGTCATCGCGGGTGAGAAAGCCGAAGCCCTTCTCAGTGTCGTACCACTTAACTCGACCCGTAGGCACCGCACAACCTCAGTTCACATCGGAGTCCACCGGCACGTCACGGGTTGCGCCGCAAACCGATGGGGAACATAGATCACGCTACTCGCGCATCCGCCAGGCTAGCGACTCGATGGTGGAACGCCCAAGCGAGATTAAGTGCTCGTCAGGTGACCGGCCAGCCAGGCCCGGAAACCGGTCAGGTCGGGCAGCACCACGTCGGCGCCGGCGGCGGCCAGTTCGGCAGCGGTGGTCGGACCAGTGGACACTCCGACCGCGGTCACTCCGGCCGCGACCGCGGCCTGCATGTCCGCCTCGTAGTCGCCGACATAGGCCAGGGCGTCGTACTTGCGCAACGCATCCCGCTTCCCGTCCGCATACGCCCACCCGACCACGGCGTCCACCGTGAGACCGCAATGCACCAGGTGCGCTTCGACGTTCGGCGCGTACTTCGAACTGATCACGACGACGCGGCCACCGGCGTCGCGCACCGCGGCCACCGCGTCCAGCGCTCCGGGCGTCGGAGGTGACGACTCGATCGCATAGGCGGGATACAGCTCCCGATAGAGGTCGGCCATGGCCGGCACCTCGGCGGCGGGAAAGAACCGGGACAGCTCCGACTCCAACGGCGGCCCGATCCGGATCGAGGACACGTCGATCGCAACTCCGGCGCGCAGCGCGAGCTGCTGATAGACCGCCCCAATGCCGGGTCGCGAATCGATCAGCGTGAGGTCAAGGTCGAATCCGACGAACCGGCCGATCACAGGTGCTGCGGGAAGGCGTCCGGGCTCGGGTGCACATAGGTCAGCTTGGACACCGGCATTGGGAGCACCAGATCGTCACCGAACGGCGAGGCGGCACCAGCGCGGTCGAACGTCGCCTCGGTCAACGGCAGCCGGCCCTCGGCGAGCGGCCGGACCTTGGAGACAGTGCGCGGCGCGACCATGTCGACATCCGTGCCGGACTGGTTCCTGCTCATGACGCTCCTTGATCACCGATGCGCTGGGCCTCTGGCCGCGCCCCTCGGATCAGTCTTCCACACCAGTTTCGGAACAACCCGGCTCGGCCCAGTAGTTTGGGATGACGATGACCAGCTCTGTGACCGACTACGTGCGCGGGATGCCGGACGAGGCACTCGCGTCCCTGCTGTCGCACCGTCCGGATGTGCTCACGCCGCCACCGTCGGACCTGTCCGGCCTGGCCGCCCGCCTGCAGTCCCGCGTCTCCATCGCCCGGGCGCTGGACGGTCTCGATCTCCTCCACACCGAGATCTTGGACGCCTGCCGGCTGACGCGCACCGACGGGCCGCCGTTCGTGACCTCCGTCGAGGCCGTGCAGAGCGTCGCCACGTCCGTCGACCGGACCACCGTCCGCGCTGCCATCGCACGACTGCAAGATCTCTTTCTGGTGTACGGCCGGGACGACGCCCTGTCCGTCCTGCCCGGGGTCGACGAGGTGGCCAGCGCCTATCCGGCCGGGCTGGGGCGGCCCGCGCAGGTCCTGGATCCGGCCGCCGAAGCCGTGGCCAAAGACCCGGCCGGGCTGCGCCGGACTCTGCTGTCGGTCACTCCGGCCAGCCGAGCGGTGCTCGATCGCCTGGCCGCGGGGCCGCCGATCGGGACCGTTGCCAAGGACACCATCGGCAATCCGGACAGCGCCGTCGGGGCGTTGGTGGCACGCGGCCTTTTGGTCGCCATCGACGAGGACACCGTCGAGCTGCCCCGCGAGGTCGCGGTCGCGCTGCGCCGGGACGGCATGCTGGGTCCGCTGCATCCCGAACCGCCCTCGGCCGGCGCGACCACCCGTCCGACCCGGCTGATCGACAATGCCGGCGCCGGGCAGGTGATGGAGATCGTTCGACACACCGAGACGCTGCTGGAGGCGCTCGCCGAGGAACCGGCGGCGGCCCTGCGAACTGGTGGGATCGGCGTACGCGACCTGCGCCGGCTGGCTCGGGCGGCCGGTATCGACGAGCCCACCGCGGCCCTGCTTCTGGAGGTCGCAAGCGCGGCCGCGCTGGTCGGCGAGGCGGATGGTGGCACGCTGCCGGGCGGCGGCATCGAGACCCGCTTCCTGCCGACGCTCGCCTACGACCAGTGGGCCGGTGCCGGGGCCGCCGATCGATGGCTTCGACTGGCCCGGGCGTGGCTGACGATGAACCGGCAAGCCGGGCTGGTCGGGCGCCGCAGTGGCAGGAACGACCGCCCCGGCAGCGTGCTCGGACCGGAGTTGGAACGCACCGGCGCTCCGCGGTTGCGGGCCGCGGTTCTCGACGTGCTGGCCGGCACCCACCCGGGTGGAGCTCCGACGATCGCCGAAGTGCTCGCGGTGGTGCATTGGCGCGCGCCACGCCGCTCCCCCTGGCAGCCAGTGGCCGGAGCCGAGCCCGAATCGGCGGTCACCTCTCCCGCGGCCGAGCCGGTGCGGTGGGCCCTGGACGAGGCGGCCACCCTCGGTTTGACCGGGCTCAGCGGACTCACGTCCTACGGCCGAGCGTTGCTGGCCGAGATGCGCACCGCGGCCGCCGATATGGATGACGACCCATTGGGGCTGGAGCCGAGCGCGCCGCGCGGGCGCACCGGCAGTTCGGCGCTGCTGGCCAAACTGTTGCCGGAGCCGGTCGACCACTTCCTCGTGCAGGCCGATCTCACCATCGTCGTGCCGGGCCCGCCGGAGCCGGACCTGGCGGCCGAACTGGCCACCCTGGCCGATCATGAATCGGCTGGCGGCGCGTCGGTCTACCGAGTGACTCCGGACACCATCCGGCGCGCGCTCGATGCCGGATATACCGCGGCCGACCTCCAACAACTGGTCAAACGGCGATCCCGCACCGAGGTGCCACAGGCACTGACCTACGCCATCGAGGACGTGGCCCGGCGCCACGGCGGCCTGCGGCTCGGCGCCGCGGGATGCTACCTGCGCAGCGAGGACGCGGCGTTGCTGGCCGAGATCGCCAACGACCGGCGCCTGGTCGACTTGCAGCTGCGAACCGTCGCGCCGACCGTGCTGGTGTCGCCATACCTGCTCGGCCGGATCCTTCCGGCGCTGCGCGAAACCGGTTACGCGCCGGTGCAGGAAGACGCCGGCGGCGGCGTCGTACTCACGAGACCGCGGACGTCCCGGGCGCCGGCCCGGCGTACCCCGTTGTCTCTGGCGTCCTATGGCGACGGCATCGCGACGCCCCGCGGCCCGTCCGCACCGCGCCTGGCGGCCGCGGTGGAAGCGCTGCGGGCCGGCGAATCCGCGGCCCGGCACGCACGCCGCGCCCCGGTCTCGGTCCGATCGGCTCCGGATGGTGCCGCCGCCGCGCAGGCGCACACGCAGGCGATGGCGGTGCTCCAGCAGGCGATCCGGGACAAAGCGCGGGTCTGGGTGGGCTACGTGGATGCACATGGAGCAACCGCCTCCCGGCTGCTGCGGCCGGTCTCGATCGGTGGCGGCTATCTGCGGGCCGAGGATGAACGCACCGAGATGCTGCATACGTTCGCTCTGCACCGGATCACGGCGGCAGTCCTCGACGCTTGAGTTATCCGCTAAACAGCCGGTAGGAGGGCACCATGACCGACACGGAGTCCACGTCGTGGCCGGTGCGGGTGGCCACCGTCGCAGTGCCGGCGTTCGCCGTCGGCTGGTTCTTCCTGGAGTGGCTCGCCCTGGGTGAAAGCGTCGGCGACGCCATTGGCGAAGCGCTCGGTGCCGGCCTCGGCCTGCTGGTCGCGCTATCGGTGGTGGGCGCGGTGCTCAACGCCCGCCAGCGGCGGCACGCACCCGACTAGTCCGGCCCGGATGCATCGTCGCCGCGGATGCCGATGCAGGGTCGTCGTGGATGCCGGGGCGCGGCCGTGCATGCCGGGTCTCGGCCGCGAATGCCGCGGTGGTTAGGGAAGTCCGCGGGTCGGGCGCCCCCAAAACGCCCGCCCGCGGACTCAGGACCCGCCCGCGATGCTCCAGCTGTGCGCGGCGACGCATTGTGTCTGCTGCGAGGCGTGTCACAGGGATAGACGCATGAGGTACCGCGATCGGTTGCCGATCAAGCGGAGTTCCGCCCGGATGGCCCATCCGGATTCGCCGAACCGTCGGGGGACCGTGCAACACTGGGACACCGTGGGCGAATGGTGGGGGAGGTTTAGCAGGTGACCGGCGGGCCGTTGATCGTTCAGTCCGACAAGACGTTGCTTCTAGAGGTTGATCATCCGGACGCCAGGGCGTGCCGGATGGCGATCGCCCCATTTGCCGAACTCGAGCGATCGCCGGAGCACGTGCATACCTACCGGCTGACACCGCTGGGCCTGTGGAATGCGCGCGCCGCCGGCCATGATGCCGAGGGTGTCGTCGACGCGCTGCTGAAGTTCAGCCGCTACCCGGTCCCGCACGCGCTGCTCGTCGATGTCGCCGACACGATGGATCGCTACGGCCGCTTGCAGTTGCTCAACGACCCGGCGCACGGCCTCGTCCTGCGCGGCCTGGACCGGGCAGTGCTGGTCGAGGTGGCGAAGTCGAAGAAGCTGGCCGGCATGCTCGGTGCCCAGCTCGACCCGGACACGATTGCCGTGCACGCGTCCGAGCGCGGTCACCTCAAGCAGGCGCTCCTGAAGATCGGATGGCCGGCCGAAGACCTGGCGGGCTATGTCGACGGTGAGGCGCACGAAATTTCGCTCACCGAAGACAACTGGACGCTGCGTTCCTATCAGCGCGAGGCAGTGGAGCACTTCTGGGCCGGTGGCTCCGGCGTGGTGGTGCTGCCCTGTGGGGCCGGCAAGACCATGGTCGGCGCCGCCGCCATGGCCGAGGCGGGGGCCACGACGCTGATTCTGGTCACCAACACCGTCGCCGGGCGGCAGTGGAAGCGCGAGCTCCTGGCGCGCACCTCGCTCACCGAGGAAGAGATCGGCGAATACTCCGGCGAGCGCAAGGAGATCCGGCCGGTCACCATCGCGACCTATCAGGTGCTGACGCTCCGCCGCGGCGGCGTGTTCCCGCACCTGGACGTCTTCGGCGCCCGCGACTGGGGCCTCGTCATCTACGACGAGGTGCACCTGCTGCCGGCGCCGATCTTCCGGTTCACCGCCGACCTCCAGGCCCGGCGTCGCCTCGGCCTGACCGCCACGCTGGTCCGCGAGGACGGCCGCGAGGGCGACGTCTTCTCGCTGATCGGTCCGAAGCGCTATGACGCACCGTGGAAGGACATCGAGGCGCAGGGCTGGATCGCTCCGGCCGACTGCACCGAGGTCCGAGTGACGCTGACCGACGAGGAGCGGATGGCGTACGCGACTTCGGAGCCCGAGGAGCGCTATCGGTTCGCATCCACCGCCCGGACCAAGATGCCGGTCGTCCGTGCGCTTGTGGACAAGCACAAGGGCGACCAGATTCTGGTGATCGGCGGCTACATCGACCAGCTGCACGCGCTCGGCGAATATCTGGACGCCCCGATCGTGCAGGGCTCGACCACCAACAAGGAGCGCGAGCGCCTGTTCGACGAGTTCCGCTCCGGTCGCCTCGCCACACTGGTCATCTCCAAGGTCGGCAACTTCTCGATCGACCTGCCCGAGGCCGCGATCGCCATCCAGGTGTCCGGCACGTTCGGATCGAGGCAGGAGGAGGCGCAGCGGCTCGGCCGGGTGCTCCGCCCCAAGGCCGACGGCCGCCAGGCGCACTTCTACACGGTGGTGGCGCGCGACACGATCGACACCGAATACGCTGCCCATCGTCAGCGGTTCCTCGCCGAACAGGGGTATGCGTACACGATCGTCGACGCCGACGACGTGCTATCGGCATGACCTGGCTCCGGGACCGGTGGCTGGAGCTGATCGCAGCTGCGGCGGGGCCGGCCTCAGCGGGCACGGTGGACCCGGACACGCTGGCCTCCGGGTCGGCGAACCCCGCCGCGGCCGGTGACGATCTGATCGCTCGCTGGTCGGAGCCGCAGCGGCACTACCACACCTTGACCCACCTGGAGCGCATGCTCGACGTGGTGGACGGGCACGTGGCCGCGTCCGATGACCCCCAAGCGGTCGCGCTGGCCTGCTGGTTTCACGACGCGGTCTACGACCCCACCCGCGGTGACAACGAAGAAGCGAGCGCGATGCTCGCCGAGACCGTGCTGAGCCGCCTCGGCGTCGGGCCGGATCTGATCGGCGAGGTAGTGCGGCTGGTACGCCTTACCGCCGATCACGCGGTGGCCGACGGCGACCGCAACGGCGCCCTCCTGGTCGACGCCGACCTGGCGATCCTGGCCACCGACGCCTCGACCTACGCCGCCTATACGACTGCGGTCCGCGCGGAATATTCGCACGTCAACGACGAGATGTTCAGCCGCGGCCGATCGGCGGTCCTGCATCGCCTGCTGGACCTGCCGCGGCTGTTCCACACGCCCGAATTGCACGACAAATGGGAGGCGGCGGCGCGCGCCAACCTCAGGGCCGAGCTAGGTGTTTTGGACGGCGGAGACCCGACGCCCTGAGACGTTGCGCGATCTCGCGGCTGCGTACGCGCCGGGCACCCAGATCGACAGCGCGTGGCACCAGCGACTCCGGGATGTCGTAGTGGTCGCGATCGAATCCGCGCCGCGGCACGCCGAGGAGCTCGGCGAACGCGTGCAGTTCCGCGTACGAGACATCGCTGACCAGGTGCGCCCACATCCGATCGGCGGCGTGGCCCCGACCCGGCCAGACCGGGTCATCGACATAGAGCGTCAACGGGCCGCGTCCTGCAGATCCGCCCGGCGCCGTGCCGCGTCCGCGGACTGGTCGTCGGGCATCCGCTGGGACTCCCGTTCGGCATCGATCCGCGCCAGATATCCGGACACCTCCTGATCCCGGGTGGCGTCGTCCCAGCCGAACACGCCGGCCATCAGCGCGGCGACCTCGGCGGCGGTCTCGGTGCCGCGGTGGGTGGTCTCGATCGAGATGCGAGTCCGCCGGGTCAGCACGTCCTCGAGGTGCAGCGCACCCTCGGCGGTGCACGAGTAGACGACCTCGGCCGCCATGTATTCCGGAGCCCCGGCCAACGCCCGGCCCAACGACGGGTCCGAGTCCACCAGGTCGAGGACCTCGGTGGTGAGGCTGCCGTAGCGCTCCAGGAGATGTTCCAGGCGCCCGGTGGTGATCCCGCGGCGGCGAGCGATGTCGGCACGGTTGGTCCACATCCCGGCGAAGCCATCGGCGCCGAGCAGCGGCAGCTTGTCGGTGACCGACTCGGGCCCGGCGGCGCCGGGGCTGGCGACCCGGCGGACCACCCGGTCGATCACGTCCGCGGCCATTACCCGGTAGGTGGTGTATTTGCCGCCAGCCACGATCATCAGACCCAGCATCGGCTCGACCACGGCGTGCTCCCGGGACAAGGCCGAGGTGTCCTCGTCCTCGCCGAAGAGCAGCGGCCGCAGTCCGGCGTAGACGCCCTCGATGTCGGCGGCGGTGACCGGCCGGTCCAGCCACAGGTTGACCTGATCGAGCAGGTAGGTGATGTCGCGCGCGGACGCCGACGGATGTTCGCGGTCGAGCGTCCAGTCGGTGTCGGTGGTCCCGATGATCCAGTGACCACCCCACGGCAGCACGAACAGCACCGACGTCGCGGTCCGCAGAATCAGCCCGGCATCCCCGGTGATCGCCGAGCGCGGCACCACCAGGTGCACGCCCTTGCTGGCGCGAACGTGCAGGCCGGTCCGGGTCGGCGCGGGCGTCTCGCCGAGCAGGCCGCCGATGTCGTCGCTCCACACGCCGGTGGCGGCCACCACGGTCCGGGCCGACACCTCGAACTCGTGGCCGCTCTCGACGTCCCGGATCCGAGCGCCGGTCACCTCCCGCGCGGCCCGGATCAGCGACACGGCGCGGGCGCTGGTGACGACGGCCGCGCCGAGCGATGCCGCCGTACGCGCCATCGTCGTCACGTAGCGCGCATCGTCGACCTGGCCGTCGAAGTAACGAATCGCGCCGGTGAGGTTGTCGTCCCGCAACGACGGGAAGATCCGCCGTGCGGACGCGCGGGTCAGGTGTCGATGCCGCGGCATGCCCCGGCCGTGGCCCACCAGACCGGCGAAGACGTCGTAGAGTGCGACGCCGGTCCCCAGGTAGGCCCGCTGCCAGGTGCGATGCGCCAGCTCCAGCACCGGCCCGACGGCGCCCCGGCCGACGTCCGAGGTCAGCGGCACCAGGATCGGCACCGGGCGGACCAGGTGCGGCGCCAGGCTCGTGGCCAGCAGGCCGCGCTCCCGCAGCGCCTCGTACACCAGCCCGAACTCCAGCTGTTCCAGGTAGCGCAGGCCACCGTGAATCAACTTGCTGGATCGGCTCGAGGTGCCGGCGGCCAGGTCGCGGCTCTCCACCAACGCCACCGAGAGTCCGCGGGCGGCGGCGTCAAGTGCGGCACCCACGCCGGTCACCCCGCCGCCGATGATCAGCACATCGAACCGCTCGCGTTTCAGACGTTGCAGATCGGCACGGCGTCGCTCTGGTGACAGCGCACCGGCCGCGAACCTCGAAACGGCAGGATCTCGTCGCACGCCGTCCACCGTATCCACAAACCCGTAGCGTGTGGCACATGGACTCCGAGATCACTCGGCCACGCACCATCGACGTGGTGTTCACGGTCGTGGTGGGGCTGTGGGTGGTCGGAGTCACCTGGGTCGTCCAGATCGTCGCATGGGCGATCGAGCAGGTGCTGGCGATCGACGGCTTGGCGATGCCGGCTTGGTTCTGGCCGCTGGCGGTGTGGATCAACGCGGTGGTCGCGGGTGTGCCGTGCGTCCTGCTCGCCCTGCTGGCGACCACACCGGTGGTACGCGGAACCGCGCGCGCGTGGTCGGTGGCCACGCTCGCGCTCGGAGTCCTCGGATCGATCCGCGCGATCCCGATCGTGCAGAACGAGATCTACCTGGCAGTGCTGGGCCTGGTCGCGACGGTGATCGCGGTCGGTCTGGCCGTATGGTGGCGCGGATCGTGGATCGTCACGCCGTCCCGCCTCTGGTACGCCGCCGCGGCCGGGCTTGCGATGCTCCTGCCATGGCTGTGGGTCGGCGCCCTCGGCGGCCTGCTGGAGACTCTGCTGGCCGGATTCGCGGCGGCCGCGATCGGTGCTGTGGCGGCGATGCTGGGCGGATCGGTCGCCGGTGCCGGTTTCCGGACCGGCACCGGGAGCCGGTTGCTGACCGGTCTGGCGATCGGCGTACCGCTGCTGGTGCTGGCCGCAGGCACTGGCGGGACCGGCGTGAATCTGGCCGTCATGCTGGCGGTGCCGTTGCTGGGGTTCGTCGCTGCGGTGCTGGCCCCGGCCCGGCTCGCTGTCGCCGGGCTGATCGCGGTGGCGGTCTTCGGTCCGCTCGGCTTCGTCGAGCCAGACGAGACACTGCTGCTCCTCGGATTCCATGACGTCGGCTACTGGGCGCTGATCGGAGCCGCGGTCGCGGCCGGACTCGCGGCGGCGCTGGCCGCGCTCGCGGTGGCCGGGGCGGCGGTTCCGCGTACCGGCAAACGATCGTGGCCCCGGCGGCTGGCCCCGGCGACGGCGGCCGCCGCCCTGATCGCGGCCGCGGTCGTCTATCCCGCCGCCGGACATCCGGGGTTCTTCGGTGAGCGGCTGTTCGTGGTGATGAAGGACCAAGCGGACCTGCGTGGCATGGCCAAGATCGCGGACCTGACGCAGAGGCGACGAGCGGTCTACGAGAAGCTGGTCGACACCGCCGTGCAGACCCAGGCGTCACTGCGCGCCAAGCTCCGTGCGGGTGGCTACGCATTCACGCCGTATTACCTGGTCAACGGCATCGAGGTGGATGCTGGGCCGGCCGCGCGGCGGTGGCTGTCGGCGCGCCCGGACGTGTCGCGGGTGCTCTACAGCCCGCAGAGCCGGCCGATCCCGTCGCAAGGTCCGCCGGAGCGTGGCAACCTACCGGCGCCGACCGGGCCGGACTGGAACATCAAGCTCGTTCACGCGGACCAGGTGTGGGAGCAGGGCGACACCGGCAAGGGGATCGTCATCGGCAGCTCGGACAGCGGCGTCGACGGCACTCACCCGGCGCTCGTCGGCAACTTCCGCGGCGGTGACGACTCCTGGTTCGATCCGGCGCATCACAGCCGGACGCCGGTGGACTACAACGGCCACGGCACCCACACCCTGGGCACGGCGGTCGGCACCGGCGGCATCGGCGTGGCGCCCGGCGCGACCTGGGTCGGCTGCGTCAACCTGGCCCGCAACCTGGGCAATCCCCCGGACTACCTGAATTGCATGCAGTTCATGCTGGCGCCGTTCCGGTTCGGCGGCGACCCGTTCACCGATGGGCGACCGCAGGACGCGGTGGACATCGCTACCAACTCTTGGGGCTGCCCCACGCTGGAAGGTTGCGATCTGCGGTCGCTGCAACCGGCGGTGGACGCGCTGACCGCCGCCGGGATCTTCTTCGTCGCCGCGGCCGGCAACGAGGGTCCGCGCTGCTCCTCGATCGACGATCCGCCGGCCATCTATCCGAACACCTTCACGGTCGGCGCGGTGGACAGCGAGAGCGTCGTGGCCGGCTTCTCCAGCCGTGGACCGGTCCACGGCCGCGCCGCGAAGCCGGACGTGGTGGCGCCCGGTGTCGATGTGGTCTCGGCGTTGCCGGGTGGCGGCTACGGCCGGCTGAGCGGGACGTCGATGGCGACACCGCACGTGGCGGGCGTCGTCGCGCTGATCTGGTCGGCGCATCCCGAGTTGCGCGGCAACATCCCGGAGACCGCCGAGATCCTCCGGCGTACGGCAATCCCGGTCGCCGTGGGCGATGATCCACTGGCGATCACGGGCGATTGCGGGCCCATTGATCAGACCGGATCCGGTCTGATCGACGCCAACGGCGCGGTCTACTCGATCCCGTTGCGGAGGTAGCGCCGCTCCCCGCCACCTCTCGGCCCCGGATCCTCGTGGATCTTGCGCATTTGGGAGGGCTCCGGCCTGCGGACGCTGCGCGGGTTGCTGCGAGTCGCGCGTTCGTGCGGCCGAGCTAGTACTAGCAGCATGTCCGTGCGGCTCCGCCGGTTCGCGCCGCACGTTCGTGCGACTGAGTCATCTCTGCCGCACGTTCGTGCGACTGAGTCATCTCTGCCGCACGTACGTGCGCCTGAGTCATCTCTGCCGCACGTACGTGCGGAATATGCTCGCTTGGGCCAGATTTCCAGGCTATCGTAAGTAGTGGCCGCACGTTCGTGCGGCGAGAAAGGCGGACATGACTTCGGCTGCACCCGGACGTCTCGCGACGGAAGTGCGCGATCGCCGCACCGAGCTTCGGCTTCGGCAGGATGAGCTGGCCGATCTGGCCGGCGTGTCAGAGCGGTTCGTCTACGCACTGGAGCGTGGCAAGCGGACCGTCCAGCTCGACAAGGTTCTCGCCGTGCTCAACGCTCTCGGCTTGCACCTGCAGATCCATCGTGGCGCCGCTGGCGAGATCCGATGACCCGGCCCTTCGAGGACGACCTTGAGCAGCTGCGCGCGATCGCCGAGGCCGACGTCTACAAGGGCGGCGGCAAGGCTGCCACGTTGACTCGGACCGCCGCCGGGGTCGAGTTCCGCTACCTCGACGGTTGGAGCGGGCCGCCGGTGGCGACGACGTTGCCGGTCGGATCCGAGCCGGTTGTTCGCGGCGGTGGCGCGTTGCCGGCGTACTTCGCCGGGCTGCTGCCCGAAGGCCGGCGTCTCGGTGCGCTGCGGCGCGCCGTGAAGACTTCCGCCGATGATGAGCTGTCGCTCCTTCTTGCGGTGGGAGCCGATGCGGTCGGCGATGTCCAGGTGGTGCCGGTTGGTGTCGCCCCGACCGAGGTGCCGCCGCGGATCGCGGTCGAGGACATCGACCAGACCAGCTTCGCCGACTTGCTGGTGGAGCTGGGAATCCGGGCCCAGCGAACGGCGCTGCCCGGCGTGCAAGACAAGACCAGCGCCGCGATGATCAACCTGCCGATCACGCGGGCCGGCGAACGCTACATCCTCAAGCTCAACCCGGTCGGTGCATATCCGGGGCTGGTCGAGAATGAGGCCTTCTTCCTCCAGGCCGCCCGGAAATCCGGCCTGGCCGTGCCATCCAGCCGGCTTGTCGCCGATCGCGTCGGCGCGCCCGGACTGCTGGTCCGGCGATTCGACCGGCTGACCGTCGACGGTCAGGTCCAGGCCCTCGCGGTCGAGGACGGCTGCCAGGCGGCCGACCGGCCACCGGCGGACAAATACCTGCTAGGCGCGGACCGGACGTTCGCCGCCCTGGCCGCGGTCTGCGAAGCACCCGTGGTCGCCGGGCGCGAGCTGATCCGCTATCTGGCATTCGCCTACCTCACCGGCAACGGCGACGCTCATGCCAAGAACTTCTCCGTGGTGCACAGCCTGGACGGCGAGTGGAGGGTCGCCCCGGTTTACGACGTTCCGTGCTCTTACCTCTACGGCGACAAGACCATGGCGCTGTCCATCGACGGCCGCTCCGGCGGCGACTTCCGCGCCGACGCCTTCATCGCGCTCGGCGAGAAGCTGGGCGTGCCCGGGCGGGCGGTCCAGCGCAGCCTGTCCGAGCTGACCGCGCAGGCCGATCGGTGGCTGCCTGATCTCGATCAGCTTCCGTTCGACCGGGGTCAGATCGGCAAGCTCCGCCGCGTCATCGACCGGCGCCGCGGTCAGCTCGATCCGGCGAGCCGCTAACGAAGCGACTCGCGCATCACCCGGAGCGCGTTATGCCAGGTCAGCTTGCCGAGGTCGGCGTCCGGCCAGCCGCGGCCGGCGAGCTCCGCGAGCAGCAGCGGGTAGGCCGAGACGTCGTTCAGGCCGTCCGGCGTCTCGATGATGCCGTCGAAGTCGCTGCCCAAACCGATGGCGTCGACCCCGGCCACGTCCCGGACGTATTCGATGTGGTTGGCGACGTCGGCGATGCCGCATGGCGGACGCTTGTTCACCTCGACCCATTTGGCCCGCTCGTGGTGCCAGGCCGGACTGTCCTCGGGATAGGTCCGCGTCAGTTCCTCCTCCAGCACGATCAGCGCATCCATCCAGACCCGGCACTCCTCGTTGAGGAATCCAGGCACGAACGTCATCATCACCACCCCGTGGGTGTCGCGAACCCGGGCCAGCACGTCGTCCGGCACGTTGCGAGGGTGCTCGCAGAGAGCGAGCGCGTTGGAGTGCGAGAAGAACGCGGGCTTGGTCGACACGTCCAGCGCGGCGTGCATGGTCGTGGGCGCCACGTGCGACAGGTCGACCATGACACCGAGACGGTTGCACTCACGGACCACGTCCTGGCCGAAGGCGCTGAGCCCGCCGACGCCGACCTCATCGGTGGCGCTATCCGCCCAGGCGTTGTTGTTCACGTGGGTCAGCGTCAGATAGCGCGCGCCGAGCGCGTGCATCATCCGGAGCACCGCGAGCGAGCCGGCGATCGAGTGGCCACCCTCGATGCCGATCAGTGACGCGATTCGCCCGCTGGCTCGGGCGGCCTCCACGTCCTCGGCCGTGCGAGCGATCATCAGTTGGTCTGGGAACCGGGCCACCAGCTCGTGCACGAAGTCGATCTGTTCAAGGGTGGCGACCGCGGCCGACGGTTCCGGCATCGCGCTGGAGACGAAGACCGACCAGAACTGGGCACCCATACCGCCCGCACGCATCCGGATCAAATCGGTGTGCAGGCCCGTGCCGGACTGGTCGGCAGCGAGGTCGATCGCGTTCATGTCGTAGCGGACCTTGCTCCGCATCGCCCATGGAAGATCGTTGTGCCCATCGATAACGGGCGCAACCGCCAAGATGTCGCGGATGCGCCCGTCACGGATTGTTGCCTCGGTCATGGTTGCGGACGCTACCAGGCCCGAACTGGGTCACGCGGCGGCTCCGCGGGCCGATCTACGGACGCGCTCGGCCCTTGACCGACTTGGTGATGGTGCGCCACTTGCGCTGCTCCTCGGCCCGGATCCGAGCGTCGGTACGCGAGGCCATGTAGCGCGCCTCGCGCTGTAGCTTCCGCCACGAGTCGAGGCGCCGCTGCGGCAGCTCACCGGCCTCGATCGCGGCGAGCACCGAGCAGCCCGGTTCGGTCTCGTGGCCGCAGTCATGGAACCGGCACGACCCGGCCAGTTCGTCGATGTCGGAGAAGACCTGCGCCAGGCCGTCGTCGGCGTCGTAGAGGCCGATGCTCCGCAGCCCGGGTGTGTCGATCAGCATCCCGCCATCGGGCAGCACGATCAGCTCCCGATGCACGGTGGTGTGGCGGCCCCGCCCGTCGACCTCACGGATTGCGTTGGTCGCCATGACATCGGCGCCCGCGAGGGCGTTGACCAGGGTGGACTTGCCGGCGCCGGACCGGCCCAGGATGACCGCGGTCTGACCGGCCGGCAGCCGGATCGCGTCCAGCCCGGTGCCGGCAACCGACGAGACCAGATGGACCGGGGCACCCGGAGCCGCGGCTTCGATAGCGGCCAGATCGACCTCACCGAGATCGGCTTTGGTGATCACGACCACCGGCTGCGCACCGCTCTCCCATGCAAGCGCCAGGAACCGCTCGATCCGGCCGAGATCGATCTCCGGGACTGTGGGCTCGGCAATGAAGACGACGTCGACATTGGCGGCGAGCACCTGGCCGACTGACGTGCCGGGCGTGACGCTGGCCCGGACGATCGCCGTACGCCGAGGCTGAACCGTGCGCACCTCGGTATCGACGGTGACCCAGTCGCCGACGCACGGCAGTGCGACCGGGTCCTCGTGGGCGGCACGCTTCAGCGCGCCGCTGTACGCGTACCGCGTCTCGGTGGAACCGTCATCAGTGAGGACGAAGCAGGCACCGCGATCTACGCGCGTGACACGCGCGGTGAAGCCAGAGTTGGTGGAACTGGAGATTGCCACGATGGCACCCTTCGGAGAACGGGTGCGCGCGTGCGATCAGACGGGCACCCGGGAGGACAGGACAGAGGGCAGGCCAGTGACAAGGACGCTCGTCATACCTGTCCACCTCCTCCCAGTCGGGCCACGTTGGCTGGAACCATACCGCAAGGTTGCCGGGGCGTGCGTGCCCAATAACTGCGTGCCCAATAACTGCATGCCCAATAGCTGCGTGCCCAAGAACAACGACCAAGCCGAAGCCGCCGATGGCCCCGAATACTCCATGTCACGTCTGAACTCGAGCACCAGCGACCACTACCAAGGTCAACGGACACGTGATCGACGACGAGGCGAGTAGCGCGCCGTCGATGGAAAGGCAGGTGCGCGATGATCCTCGTCGATCAGGGCGCCACCGGCGGTAAGTCAACCCGTTCGGGACTATGCCCGGAATGTTCCTTCGGCAACCACGTCCACATCGGCAAGTGCGGTTTCTGCCGGTGCACGGCGCAACTTTCGGTGCCGCGTACCGTCGCCGACCGGCTTCGGCTGGACAAAGATGGGCCTCGTCTCGACGTCGCCCCGGTTGACGTGGTCAGGACCCACCTCGACCACATCGCCGGCATGTGCGGCGCCGCAAACAAGATGTCGGTTAGCCAAGACGATCACACCATCGCCATCTACTGCGCCAGCGTCGAGGTCGCCGACGCCTGGGCGAACATCTTCCAAGCCGCGGAGAAGGGCCACCACCTGGAGTCCGATCTGGCGCAGCCGCGGGTGCATTCCGTGACATGGCTCGTGGCGTGGCGCGGCTGGCACGTGTGCATCCACTGCTCCGCACGGTTGGCCGCGCCGGCCGACGTCGGCCAACAGCGTCAGATCGGACTGGCAACGGCCGCGTGAACAAAGACCGCGGGCGGGCCGAATGAACGGCCCGCCCGCGGCGGATGTAGCAGTCCGGACTTCTTAGAAGTCCATGTCTCCGCCACCCGGAGCGGCAGCCGCAGCGGCCTTCTCCGGCTTGTCCGCGACGACCACCTCGGTCGTCAGGAACAGCGCGGCGATGGACGCGGCGTTCTGCAGCGCCGAACGCACGACCTTGGTCGGGTCCGGGATGCCGGCGGCGAGCATGTCGACATACTCACCGGTGGCCGCGTTGAGACCGTGACCAACCGGGAGGCTGCGCACCTTCTCCACGACGACGCCACCCTCGAGGCCGGCGTTGACGGCGATCTGGCGCAGCGGGGCGTCAAGGGCGACCCTGACGATGTTGGCGCCGGTCGCCTCGTCACCGACGAGGTCCAGCTTGTCGAACGCGGTCTTGCTGGCCTGAACCAGAGCCACGCCACCACCCGAGACGATGCCCTCCTCGACGGCCGCCTTCGCGTTGCGAACAGCGTCCTCGATGCGGTGCTTGCGCTCCTTCAGCTCGACCTCGGTGGCCGCGCCAACCTTGATCACCGCGACACCGCCGGCCAGCTTGGCCAGGCGCTCCTGCAGCTTCTCGCGGTCGTAGTCGGAGTCCGACTTCTCGATCTCGGCGCGGATCTGGTTGACGCGACCCTGGATCTGGTCGGCGTCACCGCCACCGTCGACGATCGTCGTCTCGTCCTTGGTGATGACCACCTTGCGGGCCTTGCCGAGGAGGTCGACGGTCGCGTTCTCGAGCTTCAGACCGATCTCCTCGCTGATGACCTGACCACCGGTAAGGGTGGCGATGTCCTGCAGCATGGCCTTGCGGCGGTCGCCGAAGCCCGGGGCCTTGACGGCGACGGACTTGAAGGTGCCGCGCACCTTGTTGACGATGAGCGTGGCCAGGGCCTCGCCCTCGACGTCCTCGGCGATGATGACCAGCGGCTTGCCGCCCTGCATGACCTTCTCCAGCAGCGGGAGCAGGTCCTTGACGGACGCGATCTTGCTGTTGGCGATCAGGATGTAGGGGTCGTCGAAGACGGCCTCCATACGCTCCGGGTCGGTCATGAAGTAAGCGGAGATGTAGCCCTTGTCGAAGCGCATGCCCTCGGTGAGCTCAAGCTCGAGGCCGAAGGTGTTGCTCTCCTCGACGGTGATGACGCCTTCCTTGCCGACCTTGTCCATCGCCTCGGCGATGATCTCGCCGACGGTGGAGTCCGCGGCAGAGATCGACGCGGTGCTGGCGATCTGCTCCTTGGTCTCGACGTCCTTGGAGTGCTTGGCGAGCTCCTCGGCAACGGCCGCGACCGCCTGCTCGATGCCGCGCTTGAGCGCCATCGGGTTGGCGCCGGCGGCAACGTT
Source organism: uncultured Actinomycetota bacterium (assembly GCA_963836775.1). Classification (GTDB taxonomy): domain Bacteria; phylum Actinomycetota; class Actinomycetes; order Mycobacteriales; family Micromonosporaceae; genus DASQPR01. The sequence goes on from CAWIKR010000002.1 coordinate 1,412,665, forward strand.
GCGCAGGCCCTCGCGAACCAGAGCCTGAGCCAGGACGGTCGCCGTCGTCGTGCCGTCGCCGGCCACGTCGTCGGTCTTCTTAGCGACCTCCTTGACCAGCTCGGCGCCGATCTTCTCGTACGGGTCCTCGAGCTCGATCTCCTTGGCGATGCTCACACCATCGTTGGTGATGGTGGGCGCGCCCCACTTCTTCTCAAGCACGACGTTACGGCCCTTGGGGCCGAGGGTCACCTTGACGGCGTCGGCGAGGACGTTCATACCCCGCTCAAGGCCACGACGGGCTTCCTCGTCGAACGCAATAATCTTGGCCATTCGGCGTTGTCCTCCTGGACACTGCGCGGACAGCGACCGCAAGGCGGCAGCGCATCCGCATGCTTACGCACTGGTGTAGGTGGCCGGACCGGACAAAGCCCGCGACGACCGGCTTCATGATCGGCAATCGGCAAAGATCACCGCTCGCGAAGCCACACCGGACCCCGACCTTTGGCACTCACATCCCGCGAGTGCCAATGTCCTGTTTAGCACTCGCCGTATGCGAGTGCAAGCGGCTCGGGCTTACCCCACACCCCTCGGTGCGCTGGATCACTCTCCCGAAGAGGGAGATCGGCTGGGCAGCGGCGGCCGGGTCTCCGACCAGGTCGACCAGTCTCGGGTGGCCCAATCCAGCGGGCGCGGCTCCATCGCGTCCAGGATGTCCGACGCCAGCATCGGCATCGCGCGAGCACGCAGCTCGGCATAGGTGAGCAGCAGGCCGACCGGCAAGATCATGCCCTTCCAGACGTTCGCGGCGGCGGTGAGCAGGGCCACTGACACCGAACCGGCGAAACCGGCGTGCACGAGTTCGGTGGCGATCGTGGCGGCGCCGACGATCACCACGCTCGGCCCGGCGCCGATCAAAAGGGTCAGCAGGATCCGCCCGGATGCCACACCGAAGTTCGCCGACACCAGGCCCCAGGACATCCGGATCGGGTTGTCGCTGCCCCGGACCGCAACGATGGTCTGGATCAAGGCTCCGAAGACCAGGAACGCGAGCGCCCCGATCATTGCCACCGGCAGTGCCAGCAGGACGCCGACCGCGCCGATGCACTGCGACAGGCCGAACAGCAGCACCAACCCGAGCGTGCCACCGCCGTAGTAGAGGAGCTGCCAGCCGAGTATCGGGGCGGCCCGGCGAAGTCCGTGACTGAGCGCGCCGCCGAGCCCGGCCGGTTGCCCGACCGCCCGCCGAACCACCAGCCAGGTGCTGGCGCCCAGCCCGATCGCGCCGGCGACAAAACTCAGCACGAGCGACAACAGGGCGCCGCCGACCAAGACGTGGCCGGGCTCGATCGAAACGCCGCTGCGCGCCGATTGGGTGGCCTGGTAGAAACCAAGGACGATCGACGGGACAGCGGCCAGCCCGGCAATGATCAGCAACGGGCGCCCGACCTGCCGAAGCGTCATCCGCAGCCGCATCCACCAGCCGGTAAATCCGAGACCGGGCGCGGTGACCAGGGGATCGCTGTAGTAGTGCGGCGGCAGCCCGGCCGCGGCGGTCGCGAACACCGGCAGCGGCAACTCCGGCCCGGGCGCGGGAAAGCCCTGCGGAGCGGACGATTCGGTCACCTGAACTCCTCGGATGGGTGCGCGCACCCTATCCGAGGAGAACCAGGTGTGGGGGGCCAGAGATCAGCCGACGACCCGGACGCCCTCTGCTTGCGGACCCTTCTGACCGGTCGCGATGTCGAACTCGACTCGCTGACCGTCGCTGAGCGTCTTGTAGCCATCCATGGTGATGGCCGAGAAGTGCACAAACACGTCCTCGCCACCGTCTACGGCGATGAAGCCGTAGCCTTTTTCACTGTTGAACCACTTCACCGTGCCTTCAACCACCGTTGCATCCCGACTCTCGTGTTAAGAGCGGTCGGGCAGCAGGCCGCTCTTATGTGAACATTGGGTCGCAAAACTCACGACCATGCCGCAAGTTAACACGGTCAATTCGATTGCGCAGCCCGGCAAAATGGACACGTGACTGAGGTTTGGATACGCCGCGTTCAGCCGAGCGATGCGGGTCGTGCGCGCGCGCTGCGCCTGGAGATGCTCGCCGATGCGCCGCTCGCCTACATAACGACGCTGGCCGAGGCGGCCGAGCGACCACACGCCGATTACGCCGGCTTCGTCGAGCGGTGCTCGTCCGGCGTGCAGAACGCGATGTTCGTGGCGGACGCCGACGGCGCTCTGGTGGGGCAGGCGTTTGGCGCGATTCACCCGACCGAACCAGACAGGACCATGGTGTACGCGGTCTATGTCGCGCCCGCCTATCGCGGCCGTGGACTCCTCGAAGGGCTCGTCGACGCGGTCGCCGAATGGTCCCGGATCACCGGCCGTGCGACCTTGGAACTGGAAGTGGTCACGTCCAACGGCCGGGCGCTGCGCGCGTACCAGAAATTGGGTTTTGTCTGCAGCAGCGACCCGGTGCCGCACCCGACCGTGCCGGTGATGCAGGAGCTGGTCTTGCACCGGACCGCCTAAGCCGATTGGGGACGGTTTTGCACGTCATGGCGTGCAAACCCGTCCCCGAACGCGGTCTTAGATGTGCCTGCGGGACTGGACGATCCGGAAGCGGTTGGACACGTACGCGCCGTCGGTCAGTGCCGAGTTGGCCGCGGCGTTGGCGCCGCTGGCGTGGAAGTCGGAGAAGGCCGCCGACTGGTTCACGAACACGCCGCCGGTGAGGTTGCAGGACAGGTGCACGCCCACGTCGATGGTGGCGTCCTCCATCGCATCCAGGACCGACTCGTCGGTTGAGTAGACCGCGGCGGTCAGGGCGCCCTTCGTGCCGACGATGCGCCGGAAGATCTCCAGGCTCTGCGCCGTCGAGTCGGTCGCCACCACGAACGAGATCGGGCCGAACCACTCGCTGTCGAACATGCCCTCGTTCGCCGCATCCTGCTTGAGGATCAGCGGCGTGCGCACCACCGCGTCCGGGAATGCCGGGTGCTTTACCTCGCGCGAGTCGAGCAGCACCTCGCCGTGCGAGCGCGCGGCACCGATCCGCGCGACCACACCGTCGTTCACGATGGCCCCGGTCAGCTCGACCGCGCGGGCGTCGTCACCGACCAGCTTGGCGACTGCACCGGCGATGCCGGCCGCGACCTCGTCGAAGCCGACGTGGCCGGACTCGGTGTCGATGCCGTCCCGCGGGACCAGGATGTTCTGCGGGGTGGTGCACATCTGGCCGCTATAGAGGGTCAGCGAGAACGCGATGTTCCGGCACATGCCGACAAGATCGTCGGTGGAGTCGACCACGATGGTGTTGACGCCGGCCTTCTCGGTGTAGACCGAGGCCTGGTGGGCGTTCTGCTCCAGCCAGTCGCCGTAGTGCGTGGAGCCGGTGAAGTCGACGATCTTGACCTCGGGCCGCAGCGCCAGCGTCGACGCGATCTTCTCGCCCTCGGCTTCCGGTGCCAGCTGCACCAGGTTCGGGTCGAGGCCGGCCTCGGCGAGCACCTCGCGGGCGTACTTGACAGTGATCGCGAGCGGCAGCACCGCGAGCGGGTGCGGCTTGACGATCACCGCGTTGCCGGTGGCCAGGCTGGCGAACAGACCCGGGTAGGAGTTCCAGGTCGGGAACGTGTTGCAGCCGATCACCAGGCCGATCCCGCGGGGCACGACGTGGAAGGTCTTGCTCATCCGCAGCGGGTCGCCCTTGCCGGCCGGCTTCTCCCAGTCGGCGGTCGCCGGGTGCCGCTTCATCTCGGTGTGCGCGTAGGCCACCGACTCAAGGGCCCGGTCCAGCGCGTGCGGGCCGCCGGCCTGGAACGCCATCACAAACGCCTGGCCGGTGGTGAACTGCACGGCGTTGGCCAGCTCGAAGACGTGCTCGTGGATCCGGGTCAGGATCTCGACGCAGACGGCCGTGCGAGCGTCCGGGCCGGCATCACGCCACGCCGGCATGGCTGCTGTCGCGGCCGTGACCAGGGTTTCCACGTCCGAGTGCGGGTATTCCACACCGAGCGACACGCCGAATGGGGACCGCTCGGTGGCCACCCAGCCGGTCGCGCCCGGCTGCTCCATCGGGAACCGGCCGCCCAGGTAGGTCTCGAAGGCCGCCTGCCCATCAGCGGCAGCGGTCTCGCCATAGACCTTCGGGCTCGGCGACTCCGGGAAGTGCGACCAGTAGCCCCGATCCGCGATGGCGGCGTCGGCCTTGGCGATGGTGGCGGCGTGCTTCTCGATCAGGGAAGCCACAACGTCATCGGTGTGGGTAGCAGTCATGCCGCCAATCATGCCTCAATCGCCGGCGACGGGACCAAGCCGGCGGCACGGATGACATCGTGGAGGCATGCCGCTGCGCCCCTCGGTCCGACACGCCCTGAACTGGGCAAACGGCACGACGTTCGGAGGCCTGACACTGGCCCGGTGGACCGGCTGCCAGATCGCCCCCGGGCCGCTCTGGACCTACGTCGCGGCCGGCTATCCGCTGCCGGTTCCGGGTGCGACCTGCTTCGTGATCGGCGACGTGATCTTCTGCCGTCGCAGCCAGGAGTGGTTGCGCGCCGCGGTCAACCGGCGCTTGTTGATCCACGAGCTGCGGCACACATACCAGTACGCGTACCTCGGCCCCGTCTTCTGGCCGCTCTACTTCGCCAGTTCCGGCTGGTCCTACCTGACCACCGGTACGTACGGACTTCGTAATCATTTCGAGCGCCGGGCCGGACTGGCCGACGGCGGTTACGTCAGCACTTCTTGATGATCGCGCCGCTGAGTTTCTTGACGTAGGCACCGCAGCCGTACTTGCCCGGCCCGCGAGCCCGGCCAGGTTGGTCCAGCTGGTGCTTGCCGGCGACGAGCCCGCCGAGGGGCCGATCGGCTCTGGAACGATCGGCCCCGGCGGGCTCGCCACCCCCGGACGCTTCCGCAGGCGAGGTACGAGCCGTAGCAGCGCCCTGGGGGGCATTTGGTGCGCGTACTGATGGTTTACGGAATAACCGACTGAGAGTTCTTCGCGTCTCCTTCGATGGCGCCCGTGCCGATTGGCTGTTCCGGGACCGCGGCGGTCTCGGCCTCGGCGAGCACCCGCTCGGCATCTTCGACGATTCCGCTGGGGAGCTCCCGGGCGTTGCGGAGCGGCGAGAAGAAGACGGGGACGAAGGCGAAGCAACCACCGATGGCACCGATCCAGACCGCTTCGCGTACGCCGATCGTCTGCCCGAGAACACCACCGATGAGGCCACCGAGCGGGAGCGTCCCCCAGACAAGGAAGCGCATGGTGGCATTCATCCGGCCGAGCAGCCGGTCTGGCGTGATGCCCTGGCGGAAGCTCACCTGGTTGATGTTGTAGACGACGGCGCCCCACCAGTAGATCGCGTTGCCGGCGATGGCCGCGGCAAGAAGCCAGCCACGTTGGACGGTGGCCTGCGTGATCGCGAACGGGCCGGTGATCGCGATCGAGACCCAGATCGCCGGGCCCTGCCCGAGCCACTTGGCCCAGCGTTGGGCCGTGAAGGCGCCGATCAGGCCGCCGATCGCGGAGAACGAGAACACCACACCGATCAGACCGGCGCCGAGATGCAACTCCTTCGCCAGGATGATCAGGAACATGGAACCGGCGATGGCCGAGAAGAGATTGGATGAACCGGTGCACATCGCAATTGAGCGCAGGATCCGGTTGCGAATGACGAAGTTGAAGCCTTCGGCGATCTCTCGGCCCAGGTGCGCATCGGCGGCGCGCTCCGGCTTCTCTTCGGGCTTGCGGATGAAGCCGACGAAGATCGCCGAGCCAAGGAAGCTGATCGCGTCCACCAGGATCGACACCGGTGCGTGCAGCACCTGAATCAGGAAGCCGGCACCGGTCGGACCACCCAGTTGGGTGACGCCCCGCACTGCTTCGAGCTTGGAGTTGCCCTCGACCAGAGCGTCGCGGCCGACCAGGTGTGGCAGGTAACTCTGGTAGGCGACATCGAAGAACACGGTCATCAGACCGGTGCCGAGACCGACGATGTAGAGCTGCGGCATCGACAGCCAGCCCATCGCATAGGCCACCGGCACGCTGCCGAGGAGAACGGCACGCCCGAGGTCGCCCACGATCAGCACGCTGCGCCGTCGCATCCGGTCCACCCACGCCCCGGCCGGCAAACCGACCAGGAGGAATGCCGCGGTGTCGCAGGCGGCCAGCAGACCCACCTCGAAGGCGCTGGCCTTCAGCACCAGGATGGCGACCAGTGGCAACGCGATCTGGGTAACCTGGCTGCCCAGCTGACTGATGGTGTCAGCGAAGAAGAGCTGCCGGAAGTCATGCTCCCGGAGAAGGCCGAGGCGGTTGCGCATGCGGACATAGTTCGCCTAGTGATTGGGATTTGTCAACCAGTTAGCATGTCACCATGCCGCAGTTCGCCAAGCAAGATCGCCGGCCGGCAACCGAGGCCGAGGCGCGGGCGCTCGCGTCCGGGATCCGGATGCGCGTCCTCCGGCTCTGCCTGGATCGGCCGCTGACCAACAAGGAGATCGCGGCCCGGCTGGAGACAAATCCCGCGACCATACTGCACCACGTGCGCACGTTGGTCGCCACCGGTTTTCTGGAGGCACAGCCGGAGCGCCGCGGCAACCGGGGCGCACGCGAGGTGCCCTACCTCGCCACCGGCAAATCCTGGGTGCTGGCCGCGGACGAAAGCCACGTGCCGGGCGGCGGGCAGGCCACCATCGACGCGTTCCTCGATGAGATCCGGCACCTGGACATCGACCACGCCGTTGACCCTGACAAGCACGAGACCCACATCGGGCTGGGCCGGCTCGGCATCCGGCTGCCCCCCGAACAGATTGAGGAACTGCAGAACCGAGTCGACGAACTGCTCCAGGACTTCGCGACGCGCGACTCGGACCTGGAGACCGGTGTCCCGTATTCGATCTTCATCGCGTTGTATCCCGACGTGACCCGGCCGTAGTCGCCGAGTTACCGCAAGGTGCGGCCGCGCAGAGCCCAGTGTCATTTGTGGACTCTGACTGCTGCCGGACGGCTCGCACAACAGCATTGAGCGTCCACAACATCGCGCACGTCAAAGACAAAATCGGACCCCGGCCAGATTAGACCGGGGTCCGAGAAAGTTGGTCGGGAGGGCGTAAGCAGATGCCTCCGGCATCTGGTCACTCGGTCCTGGAATCCCAGATCTGAGCGGCTTTACGACCTCCCGCAACGAGCATCCTGCGCGGTTCGCAACCCTTCGTCAAGCCCTAACTCGCCGCCGAGTTCAACTCTTAGCAAGTTCCCAGTTACTCAGGGTTTGCGGAGGGTGATGTGCAACTTGCAAACCTGCCGAGAGCCCCGACGGGGCCAGCCATTCACGCTGCGGGTATAGTGATGGCCGTCGATCAATGCCGTTACTCTCGGTGATGGCCACGCAGGTTTTGCTAAGAAATTAGTCCTGCTTGCTGGACCGCTTCGAGTGATGGGCGAACCCGATAAGTCGGACCGACCTGCTCTGATACGGCATCGAGCGTCTTGAGGCCTTCGCCGGTGTTGTACACCACCGTTTCGGCGGTCGGGTCCAGCCGGCCGGAGGTCACCAGCTTCCGCAGAACGGCTACCGTGACGCCACCCGCGGTCTCCGCAAAAACTCCGGTAGTCGCAGCCAGAAGCCGGATGGCGTCGCGAATCTCGTCGTCGCCGGCGTCGTCCATCCAGCCACCGGTGCGGCGAACCACCTCGAGGGCGAACGGGCCGGCGGCCGGGTCACCAATGTTGAGCGACTTCGCGATTCCGGTCGGCTTCACCGGGTTGATGACGTCCGTGTCGTTACGCAACGCAGTCGCAATTGGATTGCATCCGAGTGATTGCGCGCCGAACACCCGCCACCCACCTGCCGGGGCGGTGGCGAGTCCCAACTCGACCAGCTCGCTGAAGGCTTTGTCCACTTTGGTCAGCAGTTCGCCCGAGGCCATCGGAATGACCACCTGCTTCGGGATCCGCCAGCCGAGCTCCTCGGCGACTTCGTAGCCGAGGGTCTTGGAGCCTTCGGCGTAGAACGGTCGCAGGTTGACGTTCACGAACGCGGTGGTCTCGAATTCGTCGGTCTCGGTCAGCTGCGAGCACAACCGGTTGACGTCGTCATAGGAACCCTCGATGGCGACCACGTCGCCGCCGTAGACCGCGGTGGTGATGACCTTGCCGGGCTCCAGATCGGACGGAATGAAAACCATCGACGGTACGCCGGCCCGAGCGGCGTGCGCGGCCACTGAATTGGCCAGGTTTCCGGTCGATGCGCAGGCGAACCGGTCATAGCCGAAGCCCCGGGCGGCGGTCAGCGCCACCGAGACCACGCGATCCTTGAACGAGTGGGTTGGGTTGGCCGAATCGTCCTTGACGAAGAGCGGGCCGGTGATGCCGATCGCCTCGGCCAGTTGGGGCGCGCTGATCAGCGGGGTGCCGCCCGGATTCAGGGTGACGCGGCTGGCCGGATCCTGGCCGGTGGGCAGCAGTCCCGCGTACCGCCAAATGTTGTTCGGACCGGACTCGATCTGCTCTCGGGTGACCCGCGCGAGCGCCGCGTCGTCGTAAGCCACCTCGAGCGGGCCGAAACACTCGTAACAGGCGTGCTGGCCGGCCAGCGGGAATTCGGCGCCGCAGCCGCGGCAGACCAGAGCTCGGGCGGGGGAAACATCAGTGAGCGCAGCGGCCAAAGTCATGGCGCGTTTCCTCTCATCTCTCCGCGATGCGCGCTCGCGCATCCGGACGGATTTGGCACCTGCCATCGGTGGTGGTTGCCGGAGCGTCGTCGGGCCGTATCCCTCAGCTCCTCTGGATGAGGTATTTAGTTGTGCGACCAGCGTATACGAGCGCTTCCGGTGCTACGCCGCCGTCTCAACAGATGGGTTGGCTGGTACGTCACAGTTGACCAGCCCGGCGTGGATCACCGAGTCCAGATCGTCCGGATCCGGCGTCAGGGATCGCACCGCCGGCTGACCACCTTCGATGAGATGCACCGACACGTCGCTGATCGGCGACGTCGTCGCCCCCGCGAGCCCGCACGTGGTCTGGTAGGTCACCGCGACCAGCCCGAGATCGCCGGGCTGCAAGGTCACCTGATGATGCGCCGGCGGCAGCCATCCGGCCGCGCAGATCGAGGTGGTGCCTTCCGGGAAAACGTCACCGGCGACGTCCGTGATCGCCGCGACCGCAGCGACGTCGACGCTGGTCAGGGTGACCGGTTTCGGATCGTCGTTGACCAGATAGAAGGTCAGCCCGACGAACGGGCCGTCGGCGCAGGTCTGCAGGCCGGTGGCGCGCACGACGGAGCCGAGGCGCACCGGCTTGGTGCGGCGCTGCCAGTGCGACACCGTCAAGGTCACGGCGGCGATCACCACCGCGCCGATCACCGCCGCGAGCAACGCGCCGCGCCGGCGCACCGGCGCCGGCTCCGGCATCTCCAGATCCAGCTCGATGAGCTGCGCAGACATGGCGCCACTCTAGGGAGCGCGATCCAGTTGCGGCAGGGGACAAATCACCTCGTCTGGCAGTACGCGATTCCGTAGGTGGCGCTGGGATTGATGTCTGGCATGACATTCCGGATAGATCGCGCCGAACCGGCAGCGGCCTCGACTGTCGCATGCAGCACGAACGGACCACGATCTCCGCCGAGGTCGCATCCGACGTGGTAGCCGATGGTGAGATGCGCGTCCGCGCTCGGCGGGATCGTCACCGACGCCACGTCCGGTGGGAAGGTCAGGGCGGCGGTGTCGACGTCGGGTGTCGGCTCGGCCATGCTCAGCGCCCATCGGACGTTCGTGACGCCGGGCGCCACCGTGACCTTCGGCCTGGAGATCGCGACCGGGTTCGGGCCGAAGTTGTGGATCGTGATGATGAAAACGGCGTCACCGGTCGCTCCGGTGTAGATCGAGAAGCCCGGAGACGACACGTAGTTGCGGGGCGCCGGCGGCTTGGGCCGGGCGGCCTGGCCGAGCGCGTATGCGACGCCGGCCACGATCAGCAGGCCGGCCAGCGACAGCACCAGCCACCGCCGGGGAATCCGGCGCCGCTCCGGCTCCGGTGGGCCGGTCTCCAGCTCGATCACGGCATCGGCCATTCCCCCACCATATGTCGAGCTAGATTGAGGATCATGCACCCTCAGGCCGAGGCATGGTTCCGCCGATCGACGTTCACCTGGTCCGACTGGTCTGAATCGGATCTTTGCGCGGCCAAGGGCACGAGCCGGGTCAGCGTGGCCCTGCCGGCTCTGGACGAGGAGCCCACGATCGGCGAGATCGTCGCAGGCGTGGTCGAGCTGCAGGACCGGACCGGGCTCGTGGACGAGATCGTGGTGATCGACTCGGGGTCCGTCGATGACACCGCCAAGGTGGCCGCGGCCGCCGGCGCCACCGTCTTCCATCGCGACGACATCCTCCCGCAGCTCGGCACCCAACCGGGGAAGGGCGAGATCCTCTGGAAGGCCCTCGCGGTCACCAGCGGCGACATCCTCGTCTACATCGACTCCGACCTCACCGACTTCCGCGGCACGTTCGTCACCGGCCTGCTCGGACCGTTGCTGACCCGGCCTGCGGTACGCCTGGTGAAGGCCTTCTATGACCGGCCGTTGCTGGACGTCTCCGCTGCCGGCGGTGGCCGAGTCACGGAGCTGGCCGCGCGCCCGCTGCTGAACGCGTTCTTCCCGCACCTCTCCGGCGTGGTCCAGCCGCTGGCCGGGGAGTACGCGGCACGGCGGGACCTGTTGATGTCACTGCCGTTCGCGGCCGGCTACGGCGTCGAGACCGGGCTGCTGCTGGACACCGTGGCCGCGCACGGGCTGGAGGCGGTGGCTCAAGTCGACCTCGGGCACCGTACGCACGGGCATCAGGACACCGCGGCGCTGGGCCGGATGGCCGCCACGATCCTGGCCACCGTGCTGCGCCGGGCACACCCGGACGATCAGCTGTCCAGGACGCTCACCCAGTTCCGCCGCGACCCGGACGGGGCCATCGAGGCCTACGACCACGAGACCGCGTGGCCGGACCGCCCGCCGATGAGCACCGTCAGCTAGTCACGTCCTTGCGGATGAACCGGCGCCAGGCGAGCGTGCCGAACACCGTGGCATAGATCAGCGCGCTGACGATGCCGCGAACCATGTCGCCGGTCTGGATCGGCGTGGAGAGCAGCCCGAGCCATGCCTCGGCAAAGTGCGTCGGCAGGTAGTTGCGGATCGAGCCGAGCGCGTCGATCTGGTCCAGGATGCTGGAGAGGATCTGCAGCAGCACCGCACCGCCGACGGCGCCGAGCGGCGCGTCGGTGGAGACCGACAGCAGGAACGCCAGTGATGCCACGACCAGCAGCGAGATCCCGATGTAGGCGGCGATGCCGAGCAGCCGCCACAGGGCCGGGCCGGCCGCGATGTCGTCGGCGACGGTGGACCGTAACGGATGCCAGCCGTAGCGGGCCGTGCCGACGCCGAGTGCCGTGCCGGTCAGCAGCGCCAGCGCGATCAGCGAGTAGGTCAGCGCCACCAGCCACTTCGAGCCGAGAAGTCGACCGCGCGGCACCGGGATCGCCAGCAGATATCGCAGACTCCCCCAGCTGGCCTCGCTGGCCACGGTGTCACCGCAGAACAGCGCCACCACCACCACCAGCAGGAAACCCGACGAGACCAGCAGGGTGAAGAGCGCGAAGTTGAGCCCGCCGCTGGTCGCGATGTCGGCCAGCGCGGCGAACTCACCGCGGCCGCCGCGATTGCGGCCGTTGTCGTTGCTGCCGAATTCGAACGCGACCAGGATGATCAGCGGCAGCACCACCATGAAGCCGAGCGTCAGCTGGGTCCGCCGGCGGCTGAGCTGGCGCCGGAACTCGGTGCGGTAGGTCAGCGTGCGCCGCGGCCGGTATCCGGTGGCACCGGCGCTGGATGTGACAGCCGTGGTGGTCATTCCCGGTCTCCGCTCGCCTTGGTGTCGCCGCCGACCAGCGCGAGGAACGCATCCTCGAGCCGCCGGCGAGGCGCCACCCGATCCACACCGATGCCCGCCTTGACCAGCTTCGCCACCACGTCCGAGCGGGGTACGCCGTTCATGTCGACGACCAGGCCGGTGCCCTCCGGCGTCACCGACCGGATGCCCTTGATGGTGCCGATCAGAGTGGCCGCGGCATCGGCGTCACTCACCTCGAACTGCACTGCCGGCGAATCTCCGACCACGTCGTCGACCGGGCCATCGGCGACCTTCTCGCCCTTGTGCATGACGACGACATGGGTGCACACCTGCTCCACCTCGGCCAGCAGGTGACTGGAGACCAGCACCGCGCGGCCGCCGGTGGCGTACTGCTTGAGGACCCGGCGCATCTCGGCGATCTGCGGCGGGTCCAGGCCGTCGGTCGGCTCGTCCAGCACCAGCAGCTCCGGCAGGCCGAGCATGGCCTGGGCAATGGCCAGTCGCTGCTTCATGCCGTGGCTGTAGGTCTTGACCCGGCGGTCGATGGCGTCGCCCAGACCGGCGATCTCCAGAGCCTCCGGCATCCGGGCGTCGGCCTCCGGCCGGCCGGTGGACCGCCAGTAGAACCGGAGATTCTCGCGGCCGGACAGGTGCGGCAGGAATCCCGGGCCTTCGACGAGGGCACCGAGCCGGGACAGCACTGGCGAGCCGGGCACCAGGCGATGGCCGAAGACGAAGATCTGCCCCGCGGTCGGCTGGGTCAGCCCCATGAGTACGCGCAACGCGGTGGTCTTGCCGGCGCCGTTGGGTCCGAGCAGGCCCAGCACCTGGCCCCGGCGTACGGTCAGATCCAGGTGCGAGACCGCCACGAACCCGTCGGCGTACTCCTTCCGCAGGCCACTGACCACGAGGGGCGTGTCCGCGTGCCCGGGATGCACGTCGCTGCCGCGGCGCCTGGACCGCAGCCGGGCAATGAGAATTGCCGCGGCGATGCCGGCCGCGAGGGCGACCAGCAGTCCGACCAGGACCCACCGCCAGACCGTGTCCGATGTGGCGATCGGCGTCGAATCGACGGACGGCAGGGTGAGGCTGCCGTCGGCCACCGAGATCGTGTAGACCGTCGGCGTCGCCGGTGTCAGGTAGGCCTGGTCCGACGTCGCCACAGTGATTCGCAGGCGGTGCCCGGACTCGAATCGGTGCACGATGCCGGGCAGCGTCACGGTCACCGGCGTGGCCGCGTCGATGGTGGCCGGCAGCCCGGTCAGGTGCACCGGGGCGACCAACCCGTCCGGAAGGGTCAGACCGCTGTTCGGATCGACGTCGTAGAGCTTCACGAAGACGGTCGCCGCACCGGTCGGCGACGCCACCTTGATCTGCACCTCTGGCGACCCGACCACGTCAACGGTGTGGGTCAGCGGCTTCGAGTAGAAGTCGGCATGCTGGCCAGGGATATCGGTGACGATGCCGTTGACGAATGATGCCGCCGCCCCTCCGGTCCCGGGCAGCGAGCTGAGCGCCGCCGGATTGCCGCCGGGCGGGTTGGCGGCCGGCTGCGGCGGACCGTCGACCGGAATCGCGGTGGTGCCGCTGCCCCGCATGCCCGGGTAGTGCGGAACCTGGAATCCGAGCGCCACCACGCCGTTGTTGCTGGCGTCCAGACCACCGACGCGCGAGTAGGTGAACGAGTTGCTGGGCGCATCGCCGGTGCGCTTGAGGTAGTAGTCGAACCACTGGGCGGTGAGGAAGTTCAGGCGGTCCTGGTCCGCTTGCGGTCCGGAGCCACCGTCGTGACCGCCGGTGAACCAGGCGACCCGGACCGGCGTACCGGCCGCGGCAATGCCCCGGGCGTTGGCGTCGGCTTGGTCGAGTGGGAACAGCGAATCGGCTTCGCCCTGGATCAGCAGGGTGGGCGCGCTGATCTGACCGAGGACGCGGGACGGGCTGGAGCGATCCAGCAGGGCCACGTCGTTTGGCGTCGGCGTTCCGGTGCTGGCCAGGTTGAAGTAGGTCGCGCAGATGTCCGGGGCGAACCGGCCGCAGCCTGGGTTGTCGGCCAGCACCGGCGATGCCGGCGCGCTGCTCGGGGCGGTGCCGGCGGTCGCACCAGCGCTCGGCGTGCCGCCCGGCGAGTGCGTCGCAGTCCCGCTCGGAGTGGCGCCGGGGGTTGCGCTCGGAGTCGTGCTGGGCGTCGTGGCCGCCGAGGGCGCTGCGGATGGCGTGACCGCGGGTGACGTCGGTGCGGCCGACGGGGCCGCGGCGCCCGGCGTACCGGTCAATCCGCCGATCCCCGCAGCGCCGCCGCTGTTGCCGAAGAAGAGCCCAGCCCAGGCTTTCTTGAAGACGCCGTTGAAGGCGCTGCCGCCGGCGGCGTTCGGCAGGAACGCCGACGCCAGGTTGTTCCAAGTGATCATCGGGACGATCGCGTCCACCCGCTGGTCATAGCCGGCCAGCAGCAGCGAGAACGCGCCGCCATAGGACCCGCCGACCACACCGACCCGAGGGTCGTCGGGGGTGTCTTTAATGATCTCCGGACGCTTGCCAAGCCAGTCGATCAACTGAGAGCCGTCCTTGACCTCCCAATCCGGGCTGTCCAGGTGGATCTGGCCGCCACTGCGGCCGAACCCCTCCGCGGTCCAGGTGAGCACCGCGTACCCATGATTGACCAGATCTTTCGCCTGATCGACGACCGAGTCCTTGGTGCCGCCGAAACCATGCGCCAGCAGGATGCCCGGCACCTGGTGGATGGCGTCGGCCGACTTCGGCCGGTAGTAGGTGGTGTCGAGGGAGACCGGGGTGGTGCCGTCCGGTCCGGTTTCGACCGTGAGCATCGCGGACGAGGTGGTGTAACCAACCCGTTCCGGAAGCGCCAGCCAGACGATCCCGGCCAGCAGCAACACGCCGATCACGGACCACGTGATGACGCGCCGCTTGGTCATCCGGAGACGAGGGAGGGACACCGACATGCCGCTCACCGTACGTCAGGCAGGTAACGGCGTGCGTACGACCACGGAAGTAGAACGCGGGCGAGGAGACTACTCCCGGCCCGCGTTCCACTAACGAGCATCAGGCGGTGACCCGCCGGCGTCGGCCGAACCAGTAGAGCAGCGCGCCGAGCGCGATCACGACCACGCCGACACCCGCGACCAGCATCGTGTTCGAGCCGGTCACCGGCAGCGAACCGGCGTCTCCGGCCGGATTGATCACGATGTCGGCGGTGTTGTTGCCGGGCTTGTCGTCCCAGCCCGAATCGGCACCGGTCGCGGTTGGCTGACCGACCTTGATGCTGCCCTTCGCGTCGGAAAGATCCTTGGTCACCTTCACGGTGAACGGGATCAGAACCGTGTCGCCGGAACTCACCTTGACCGTGTCCCAGCAGCCGTATTCGCCGTAGCCAGGTGTCCCCTGGGCGACCTCCAACGGACGTCCGTTCGCGAACGGCACGCAGCGGTCGTCGACCACCGTGGCAGTGACGCCCGCCGGGAACGTGACAAGCATCGAGTAGGAGTTGTCGCCGATCCGTGTCTCCCGGATCGCCGCTGGACCGTGATTCTTCAGGCCGACCTTGAGCGTCACTGTCGAGCCGGCCGCGGCCTGGACGGTGGCTCCGAGTGCCTGGTAGTCCGCGGTGTTCCGGCCGGTCACGTGGACCAGCAGGCCGCTGTGGTTGTCGCTCGAGTCGGAGTCGGTCTGCGACTTGGAATCGGTGCCGTTCGCCGGCACCAGCGTCAACGCCGGGCCAGTGCCGTGCGGACCGTTCTGATCGATGCCCAGATGGTTCAGCCGGTCCATGTCGTCGGCCCAGTCCTGTGGCGTCATCCAGTTGATCTCGGAGAAGACGTCGATCGGCGCCTGGCTGTCGGACGCGACCTGGAAGTCCAGCGGCTGCGCCAGCGCGTAGGTCACGCCGGGGTCGAGATCGTTGTCGAACTCGCAGTAGGCCTCAAACAGTTCCGCGACATAGACGCAGTTGGAATAGCGGGTCGCGTAGTCCAGGGCGTCTTCGGCGAACGTCACCAGCACGACGCCGTGGGCAGTGCTAGACCCGGTGTTGCTGACCGTCGGCGTCGCATGCACCTCAGTGCCGGCCGGCCCGGACCGGTCGATCTCGGGACCGGCGGACAGGTTGACGCCTTCCGCGACGCGGATCACCGACGTCGTGGTCGTCGGGTCGGTCTCATCGGACTCGATCGTGATCTTGAGGCTGCCGGTGTCGCCGGGGTTCGCGGCGTCAGTGGCGGCGACCTCGATGTCGCTGCCGGCGTTCGCGAACGACAGGTCGGCATCGCCGAGACCGTCGCAGGTCATGATGTTGCCATCGGTGACGCAGTCATCGAAGTCATCGGCTGCGCTGACGGTCACGTGGGCCGGCAGCGCGGACATGTCGATGGACAGTTTGAGGTTGTGCACCGATCCGTTCCCGGAGATCAGCACCGACTGCTCGGAGGTGGTGCCCGGAGCCACCGACATGTTCGGCAGGAACGCGGTGGCGTGTGGCGGATCGGCGGCGAGCGCTGGTGCCGGTGCTTGCGCTGGCGCGAACAACAACGCCGCGGCGGCACCCAGGCCGGCAGCGGCGAGCTTGCGACGAAGTCGAGACATCGGGCGGGGTCCTCCCAGGGGAATGCGACGCCGCACTATATCCGCGACGTGACGTCGCTCGCTGTCCCGTTTGCGCCGGGCCGCCGGTCCTAACCCTCGGCGATGCTCGGACGACCGGACCGAGCCCGGCTTCGGGTGGCCCGCAGCCGGCGCAGCCGGCTTACCGTCACCGGATCGAATTCCAGCGCCTCTGGCGTGTCGAGCAGCTTGTTGAGCACCTGGTAATAGCGGGTGGCCGACAACGCGAACTGCTCTCGGATCGCCTGCTCCTTGCTGCCGGCGTGGCGCCACCACTTGCGCTCAAAAATAATCATGGCGCGGTCGCGGAGTGACAGCTTGTCGGCAGTCTCCACTGTCGGCAGTGCAGCCTCATCCGGCTCCACATCGGAATGAATTTCCGTGGGGAGCACCGGTGAAACCGGCACATCGGCAGCTTCGTCACCGGGCATGCACGGACTCTAAATGGTGGCCCTGACGAATTGCACGGCTGGTCCGTTTGTGCAGCTAGCGAAACCGATCGACGACTACGCTGGTGCCGGTCAGCACCGCGGGACCGGGCAATCAGACACGGACGACTGTCAGGCCCGCCACCTGGAACATCTCCACCACCTCATCGGTGGCACCGGCGTCGGTCACCAGCGTGTCGATCCTCTCAATAGGACAGATCCGCGCGAAGGCGTGCATGCCGAGCTTGGAACTGTCCGCGATGATCACCACCCGCCGAGCCCTGGCGACCATCAGATTGTTCATCGCCGCTTCGCCCTCGTGGTGCGCCGCGGCGCCGAGATTGACGTCCAAGGCATCCACGCCGAGCAACGCGATGTCCAGAGTCACCTCGCGCAGGATGCCGCCGGCCAGCGGCCCGACCAGCTCGAAGGACTGCGGCCGCACGACACCGCCGGTGACGACGATCTTCATTTTGGAGCGGACCAGAAGCTCGTTCGCGATATTGAGCGCGTTGGTCACGACGGTCAGCTGCGCTCCGTCCGGAGTGGCGCCGAGCTCAGGCCGCATCGCCAGCGCACGAGCGACCTCGGTGGTGGTGGTGCCGCCGTTGATCGCGACCACCATTCCGGGCGACACCAACGCCGCCGCGGCCGCGCCGATCCGCTGCTTCTCGGCGGAGTGCTTGGCGGTCTTGTAACGGAGCGGAAGATCATAGGAGACGCCGTTGGCAACCGCGCCGCCCCGCGTACGCGTGATCATCTGCTGCTGCGCCAGTTGATCAAAGTCGCGCCGGATCGTCGCCTGCGAGACACTCAGCTGGTCGGAGGCGTCCTCGACCGTCACCCGACCACTGTTGGTCAACAGCTCGAGCAGCGCGTTCCAGCGCGCGTAGCGGTCCACCGGACCTCCCCCTTGCAACAAAGATGAGTGATGTGTGCACAATCATGCGCGAAAGCAAGGGCTCCCGTCGAGTCAGCTGCGCGAAATCTGACGGCTGCGATCATGTCCGAGCTGTCGACGATCATCTCCGAGCTGTCGCCGATCGAAAGGGCACCATGACCGACGTCGCCATTGCAATGGACATCGGCGGCACCGGAATGAAGTGCGCCTTGATCGACCGGGAGTTCCGGACCGTGCACGCGGAACGGCATCCGACCGGCGCCGAAGACGGACCCGATGCGGTGGCCGAGAGGATCTTGGCGGTCGCGGCCGGCCTGGCCGACACCGCTCGGGCCGCCGGCCACACGCCGGTGGCTGCCGGGCTGGCCGCCCCCGGCGTGATCGACGAGGCGCGCGGGATCGCGGTCTGGTCGGCCAATGTCGGGTTCCGGGGCCTGCCGCTGCGGGACCTGGTGACCGAACGCCTCGGCATCCCGGCCGCACTCGGGCACGACGTCCGGGCCGGCGCCCGTGCCGAAGCCGCGCTCGGTGCCGGCCGGGGCACCCGCCGATCCTGGTTCGTGGCGATCGGCACCGGCATCGCCGCCGCGTACGTGATCGACGGTCGCAGCGATCCGGGTGCGCACGGATCATCCGGCGAGATCGGACACGTGCGGGTCCGGCCGGACGGTCCGGCCTGTGGCTGCGGCCAGCGTGGATGCCTAGAGGCGATCGCCTCGGCATCGGCGGTGCGGCGGCGATATCGCGACCTGACCGGCGTCGATCTGAGCGCGGCTGACGTGGTGGCCCGAGCCGCCGCCGGGCAGGACGCGGCGACCGCGATCTGGACCGAGACCATCGACGTCCTCGCCGACGGCCTGCTGATCGGCGTGACCCTCTACGACCCCGATGTGATCATTCTGGGTGGTGGCCTCGCCGAGGCTCAGGCACTGCTCCTCGATCCGCTGTCCGCGACGCTGTCGTCCCGGCTCACCTTCCAGACCATGCCGGCGCTCCGGCGGGCGGCGCTCGGCGACGAGGCCGGCTGTCTCGGCGCCGCGCTGCTGGCCCTCGACGCAGTCCACGCGGAGGAACAATGATCAGGTACACCGGACAGATCGTCACGCCGGCCGGCGTCGTCAACGGCACGCTCACGGTCGACGGCGAGACCATCGCCGGCATCGAGCCGGGCCCGGTCGACCCCGGCGCTCCATGGATCGTGCCCGGCTTCGTCGACATGCACGTCCACGGCGGCGGTGGTCATGCAATGACGACCGGCTCCGCCGAGGCGGTCCGGGGCGCGACCGCGTTCCACCTCCGGCACGGCACCACCACGATGGTGGCCAGCCTGGTCAGCTCGCCGTTCGAGGTGATGTACGACGCCACCATCGCCTACGCGCCGCTGGTCGCGGACGGCACTATCGCCGGCATCCACTTCGAGGGGCCGTACCTGTCCGAGGCGTGTTGTGGCGCTCAGAACCCGGCCTATCTCCGGGCGCCCGCCACGTCGGAACTCGAGGCTCTGCTGGATGCGGCGGACCCGGGTGTGATCCGGATGATGACGATCGCGCCGGAACTGCCCGAGGCCCTCGACGCGATCGGATTTCTCGCCAGCCGCGGCGTGGTCGCCGCGATCGGCCACACCGACGCGACCTACCAGCAGGTGATTGACGGCCTGGAGGCGGGCGCCACGGTCGGTACGCATGTCTTCAACGGCATGCGGCCACCGCACCACCGCCAGCCCGGACCGGTCTACGCCCTGCTCGGCGCCGCCGATGCGGTCTGCGAGTTCGTCGCCGACGGCGTCCACCTGGCCGACGACACGCTCCGATTTGCCACCAAGGTGGTCGGTGCCGGCCGGGCCGCGTTGATCACCGACGCGATCGACGCCACCGGAATGCCCGACGGCGGCTACAACCTGGGCGGACAGGATGTGGTGGTACGCGATGGCGTGGCCCGGCTGGCGACCACCGACGGCTCCGAAGGTTCGATCGCGGGCAGCACGCTGACCATGGACTCGGCATTCCGGAGGGTGCTGCGGATCGGCGTACCGATCGTCGACGCGGTCCGGATGGCCTCGGCGAACCCGGCCCGAGCGCTGGGTCTGACCGACCGCGGTCGGCTGGAACCCGGCCTGCGCGCCGACCTCCTGCTGCTCGACATCGAGAACCACGACGTCCAGACGGTGGTCCGCGGCGGCGTAGCCCGGTAGGCGCGGCCCGTCGCCGCGCGCGTGCGTTAGTAGAGCCCGGCCGGCCCGGTCCAGGCGGTCTTCGGCAGCGGCACGTCGTCCCACGACACCCGGCCCATCAGCCGCCACAGGAACGATCCCAGCAAGATCCCGGCCACGGTGTCGCTGACCCAGTGAAATTGCAGGTAGACGGTCGTGATCGTGAGGATGATCGGCGGCGCGATCCGGAGCGTCCAACGCCACCGGCCGACGACCCACGGGCTCAGCAGGATCGCCAAGGTGCCATACCAGACGATGGCGTTGGCCAGGTGCCCGGACGGGTATGAGACCCCGCCACTGCCGAACTGCTCCGGGTGTGGCACGGCGGCGGTCACCGGAGTTCGTGGCGCGGCCCGATCGGTGATGTCCTTGAGGATCGTGATCGAGACGAAGGTCAGAAGGAACGCCGCGATCACCGGCAGGATCGGCCTGATGGTGCGGCGCCGCCAGATCCAGAACACTGCCAGGGCTGCGCACGCGTAGGTGAAGAAGCCACCCTGGCCGAGCAGGTTGCCGACCCGGGCCAGCCAGTAAAAGGCATCCGGGCGATGGTCGGCACACCAGTCGCTGACCGCGGTGTCGATGCCCAGCAGATGGCCGTTGGCGAGCAGCAGCGTGATCGTGGTGAACCCGGCGACCAACACGGCATCGAACCACCAGCCGGCCGGCCACACCCGACGCCACACCATCTTGCTCACCGGGACACCGTAGCCAACCGAAGCCAGGTGACCGACGCCACGCCGCGACCTAAAGCAGGTTCGTGACCTTCGCCTAGATCAAACACGCTCAGGTCACCACGGCGCTCTGGCCGATGATTCGCGACAGGCCCGCCCTGGTCGCCACGACCACCAATGTCTCGCCGATCGCCAGGGCGTGGTCTCGCTCCGGCTGCCACCTCGGCCGGCCATCCAACCCGACCACCGCCATCGGCCGAGCTTGCTCATGGGCGCCGATGTCCGCGATCCGCGCGGTCGACAGCCACGACCCAGCGAGTACGGGCAACTCTGCCACCAGGAGCATCCGGCGGCCGACCGGAATCGTGCCGACCACCTCGCGGCCCATCATCGCGGCCGCGAACGCCGGCGCGGCCAAGGCCGACACGCTGCGCGAAATCTGGATGTCGAAGGTGTTCTTGACCATGTCCGCGAAGTCGCCGCCGAACAGCCGCAGCACCACCCGCAGGCTGTCCTTCAACGCCCGTCCCTGCAGCGCGTATTCGAGATTTGTGACGTCATCACGCGTGGTGACGACGAGTGCCAGCGCGCCGTTCACGTTGGCCCGGGACAGCGTGCCCTCACGACTCGCATCGCCCTGGATGAAGGCGATCCGGTGCTCCCGGACGAACTGGGCACCGAGCGGATTCTCGGCGTGGTCGATGGCGACCACTTCGAGGCCGCGGGCATGCAGCGTACGCAGAATCCGGGTGCCGACGTTGCCGATGCCGACCACGACGACGTGCCCATGCTCCGGCGCGGCCAGCACGCCCGAGCCTAGGGCGAGTCGCGCGTGGACGCTGGCCTGCACGATCGCCGCCGATAGCAGCGGAATGGTCGCGACGCCGAACACCGTGACGATCAGCTCGGTGACCTGCTCAGCGCCGGATAGCGTGGTGTCCGGTTGGCCGGCGCCGACCGCGGTGAACAGCATCGTGTAGACGTTCACCCAGACCGACTCATGGCGGTGCAGCACGGTGAACGTCGCGGTGCCGAGGACGACGACCGCGAACATGACGATCAGAGTCCAGCGGAGGCCGCGGCTGACCAACTGGGTTCCGCGTACGGCGTGGCGCACGTTGTGCCAGATCCGGTGCAGGTTGGCGCGCCGGGCCCGGCTGACCAACTCAGTCGGTGTCTCCGGCTCCGGCTCATCGAGCACCAGAACCAGATTCGGGTTCTCGTCCAGGCTCGGCAGCAACACCGGAGGCGATCCGGGTGCGGTGATCGCCAGGCCGCACAACAGATTGGGGTGGTCACCAGGGGGCGTCACCCGCACCTGGCGCCCGGCGACGCGTACCGCGATAGGTTCTTCCACGCCCAGCGCCGCGGACACGAATGCCGGCGCGGCGATCGCCGTGTCGGAGAGGATCGCCGCGTCGGTGAAGAGACGGCCGATCGAGGTGGCGAGCGTCGCGTTGAACAGGCGCAACACGATGCGTACGCCCGGGCAGACCTCCTCGGCGGTCATCGCCGCACGGACGTTGGCCAGGTCGTCGCCGAACACGACCGCGACCGCGTCGGCCGTGGTCAGACCGGCGTCGCGGAATGCGCGTGCGTCCGGCTCGGCGAGGATGACGCGGACGTGTGGCAGCGCCGCGATCCGCGGCCCCTGATTCGTCACCGCATCTGGCATGATCACAGTGATGTTCGCGTTGTAGCGGATTGTCAGCTCTTCCGCGAGGCGGAATGCCAGCGACGAGTTGCCGCAGATCACGAACTTGCGAGCGGCGTCGTCGCGATCAAATCCCGCGGATTCGGTGCGCGGCCTGGGAACGTGAACGCCTTGTGGTGAGGGGTTTTCCACGTTCGACAGGATATAGACGCTTCACACGTTCTGTCGACTTTAGACAGATAAGTCCAGAACGAAGCCGTCGCCGTAGCTGAAGATCCACGCTGACACGACCAAATGGCGGGCTTCCGGCTTGATTTCCAGCCATTTCGTCGTGCCAAGCGCCGGATTTCGCCTTTACCTACCAGGCGGGCTCGCTGGGCTCCGAATCTTTGGCGGACTGCTCGGGCGGCGCGGCCCGTTCCGCCGATGTCAGTCGAGCGGCCACGTTCTTCGCCGGCCGGAAGCGGTGATAGGCAACGGTGCCGGCGCGACGCCACCGGGACAGATGGTTGTGCACGCCCTCCTTGGCATAGCGCGCCAGATGCCCGGCCCCGGCCTTCTGGCCGCCGGACAGCTGATAACCATGCGCGATCAGCCGATTGCCCATGATCGTCTCGCAGAGCCCGATCTCCCACGGCTCCAGGCGGTTGGCCCAGGACCCGACGCGCTCGTCGGTGGGCGCCTGGTGAGTGAGCGAGTGCCAGGTTTTGCGGGCCGGCACGGCCACTGAGGCGAGCTCGTTCGGCGCCAGCATGGCCGGGGCGAAGTCTTCGCCGATGAATTCGCAGAGCCGGCGCAATTCGGTCTCCGGATCGGTGACGAGGCTCTCGTAGTAGATGTCGAAATACGACTCCGGGCCAAGCCGTCGGGCCGCGTGATAGCCCTCATCGACCCCGCGAGTCCACGATGCGACCGCTTTGTAGATGCCGTCCTGGAACCAGGCCGCTTCCTTCATTGACGCCACGCAGTCCCGGCCGTCGCGAACGATGTGAACGATCTGCGCGTCCGGGAACATCGTCGTGACCACGTCAAGGTTCAGCAGATAGGCCGGCCGCTTGTCGCCCCACCGCGGCTTGCCGTGCCGGCGCGCGTACGCCCGCAGAACGATCCCAACGGCCGAGCCGATCGTCGGAGGTCCGGCGACGATCTCATCGATCGTGCGTTCCGGCGTCAAGGCCCAGGTCGCCGAATGCGGTGCCCTTGCCTTCGCAGATGAACGATGCCAGCTTGCGCCGGTTTTCGGCGATCGTCAGATCACCGAACGAACGCCGCTCGTCATAGGCGGGCAGAAGGAACCGATTCTCCGGCGGGATCGCGATCCGTGGATGTGCGTGCAGCATCAGCTGCAGCATGGTGGTCCCCGACCGAGGGCATCCAACGACGAAGATCGGCCTATCGTTCATCGACTGCGCTGCCCCTTCCTACTGCGTTCACCCTGACAAACGACCGACCTTAGGCTGTCGCCCTCAAAGACTGGTCAGAGATTTGTCAAAGCGAAAGGACCGGGCCACCAGGCCCGGTCCTTTCGTGAACCTAGAACTGCAGTATTACAGCCGCACGCCATTGCCGGCGTGGAACGCATGATGCGATCCGACCCGGGGCTTGACGTAGACCGTCTCGCCCAGGTTCGGCGTGTGCCGGCCGACGGTGCGGACGACCAGCTTCTCGTCCTCGCCGTCGTTGGCGGCGGTGCCGTAGACGTAGGCGTCCGAGCCGAGCTCCTCGACCAGGTCGACGATCATCGGGATGCCGCCGTCGCCGGCACCGACCAGGTCGGTGTCCTCCGGACGGAAGCCGACCGTGACCTTGCCGTTGCCGTCCTGCTGGGCAGTGGCGACCTGGTCCCGGTCGAGCGGCAGCATGATGCTTCCGATCGAGGCGCCGCCGTCGGTCAGCTTCACGGTCTTGATGTTCATCGCCGGTGAGCCGATGAAGCCCGCGACGAAGACGTTGGCCGGGCGATCGTAGAGCTCCCGCGGAGTGTCAACCTGCTGCAGCACGCCGTCCAGGAGAACCGCGACGCGGTGACCCATCGTCATGGCCTCGACCTGGTCGTGGGTGACGTAGACGGTGGTGATGCCGAGCTGCGCCTGCAGCGTGGCGATCTGCGAACGGGTCTGGACCCGGAGCTTGGCGTCGAGGTTCGACAGCGGCTCGTCCATGAGGAACACCTGCGGCTTGCGCACGATGGCACGACCCATCGCGACACGCTGCCGCTGACCACCGGAGAGCGCCTTCGGCTTGCGGCTGAGGTAGTCCTCGAGCTGCAGCATCGCCGCCGCCTTCTTGACCGCCTCGTCGATCTCGGCCTTGGGCGTGCGGCGCAGCTTGAGGGCGAACGCCATGTTGTCGTAGACCGTCATGTGCGGGTAAAGCGCGTAGTTCTGGAAGACCATCGCGATATCGCGGGACTTCGGGGGGAGGTGCGTGACGTCACGGTCGTCGATGTAGATCGAACCTTCGTCGACCTCTTCGAGACCCGCGAGCATCCGCAGGCTCGTCGACTTTCCACAACCGGAGGGGCCGACCAGGACCAGGAACTCGCCGTCGGCGATCTCGAGGTCCAGCTTGTCCACCGCGGGACGGTCGGTGCCCGGGTAGACCCGGGACGCCTTTTGGTACGTAACAGTTGCCATGGCAAAGCCACCTTTCACCGGCAGGAACGTGCCGGACGATCCGAGTAAAAGGGTCACCGGCGAACCCGCCGGTGCGATCACCGTAGGTGCTAGCAGCAAGAATTGCCAAGAGCAGCTCGCATTTGCGGGATATATGTCCGTTTTATCGGCCGGGCCGCGCGGGCCGAATATCAACAGCGGGTACGCCCCGATCGTCCGGTACCATCGCTGGTGCCGCCCTCCCGAGGGCTCCGCCGACGTGGCGCAATTGGTAGCGCACCCGACTTGTAATCGGAAGGTTGCGGGTTCAAGTCCCGCCGTCGGCTCCCATCTCAGTCAGGTCCGGAAGATCGACATCCGGTTGATTGACCCCCACTGGTGACCGCGGCGTGGGCTACCTAGTCGACGCTGGCAGCAGCTCGGCAACGAGCTGCCGGACGCGGCCACCGATGTCGTCGCGGATCTTTCGAACTACGTCGAGGTCCTGACCAGCCGGGTCTTCGAGTTCCCAGTCTTCGTGGCGTTGACCCGGAAAGTACGGGCAGACGTCGCCGCAGCCCATCGTGATGACGACCGATGATGCCTCGGAGGCTTCGGGCGTGAGGATTCTTGGCCGTTGATCAGTAATGTCGATACCGACTTCGGCCATCGCAGTCACGGCGACAGAGTTGATCTGGTCCGCCGGGGCCGAGCCGGCAGAACGCACCTCGATCGCATCGCCGGCGAGCGCACGAAGAAAGCCGGCAGCCATCTGGGAACGTCCTGCGTTGTGGACGCAGACGAACAAGACGCTGGGCTTCTTTGTGTCGACGGTCATTGTCCAGTGCTCCCATCACTCGTTAGTTGATCTAGAAGGTGGCGGACTCGGCGACCGATCTCGTCGCGGATCGGGCGGTGGCCGTCGGATCAGGGTGGGCATCTGCCGGGCGGAGCTTTCATTCATGGTTTGCTCCCGGTGCGTACTGGCTCGGCGACCGGGTCGATGGCGGCGGTGTCGGTGGTGACGCTCTGCGGGCGCGGGTAGAGCGCGACGACCAGCACCACGGCGGCGATCGCGCCGAGCAACTGAGCAATGATGAAACCAGGAATCGATGAGGGGCTGATCCCGGCGAACGTGTTCGTGAACGTCCGACCAATCGTCACGGCCGGGTTCGCGAACGAAGTACTGGACGTGAACCAGTACGCCGCACCGATGTAGGCGCCAACGGCCGGCGCGGCCAGTTGCGTCCTATGGGTTCGTACTAAAGCAAAGATGAGCAGGATCAGTCCCGCAGTGGCTACCACCTCGCCGATCCAGAGGTGAGGCGCATCTCGAACCTTGGTCGAAATCGACACGGCGTCGAGACCGAACATCACGTTCGCGAGGATCGCTCCACTGATGGCGCCAGCGACCTGCGCCACTATGTAACCAGCGATGTCGACCGCCGACAGGACTCCCGGATCACGGCGGTGCAGCCACCAGTCAGAGAGCGTTACGACTGGGTTGAAGTGCGCCCCGGAGACCGGGCCGAGCATCAGGATGAGAACCGCGAGCGCGAGCATCGTCGCGATCGAGTTTTCAAGTAGCTGCAGGCCAACCTGACCAGGCGAGAGCTGCACGGCCATGATCCCGGACCCGACGACGGCGGTGACGAGAAGCGCAGTGCCGAGGAACTCGGCAAGCAGCCGGCGGGGTAGATCGGGTCGGCTGATGATCACTTGGGGTGCTCCTCGATGGATAGGTGCGGTGCAAACCGGTCGATGCGACTGGCAAGATCGGAGTACGCGGCCTCGAACGCGGCCTCGGTATCGGTGGGCACTGGATCCGGCACCGACCAGTGCAGCCGGACCCGCTCCCGAGGAAGGGTTTCGTGCACGTGGTCGCAGACCGCGATCACCAGATCGCCTTCGCCGGCTACCTCATCAAGGTGTGCGGTTCTGCGCGGATCCAGGCTCAGTCCATGCTTCTTGGCGATTTGGATCGCGCGCGGATTGACTCGCGCGGCCGGTTCAGTGCCAGCCGACGTCGCCGGGATGTCGCTCCGCTGGGTCCACAGCGCGGCGGCCAGCTGAGAGCGGGCGGAATTTCGAGTGCAGACGAACACCACTCGGCGCGACGTAGTCAGGCCCGGTGTCCGCAGGGCCGAGAGCCCGGCCGGGCGCAGACGTAGGTAGCTGCGTCGGCGGTCGTGCTCGGACTGGCGGCGGTCGATCACTCCGGCATTGGCAAGAACGTGCAGATGATGGGCGACCAGGTTGGTCGGCATTCCGAGCCGCGCGCCCACCTCGCCGGGCGATGCGTCGCCAAGTGCCAGCATGTCAGCGATAGCCAGGCGCGCCGGATCGCCGAGCGCGGCGTGGATCCGTGCGCGTACCTCAATTTCAGAAGGCTCAGCACTCATTGACTCAATATTTGCTGAACTATACGCACGTCGTCAAGTTGATCAGACGGGCGGCTCAGCCACCGTGTACCTGCCGCAGGTCCGTCGGTTGCTTGACCCGCCCGAAGCGGTGAAGCGCGCTCCAGATGAGGGGAATACCGATGACGCTGGGGATCAGCCAGTAGGTGAAGTGGGCCGTTGGATGCGCCGAGCGCGGAAGCCGTAGAGACCCAGCGCGAACGCGACAACCCGACGTCGTGGCTAACGCCGTGCTGCGGTCGATCGACCGGCCGCTGGCAGCAGGACGCTCGCGACAAGACATGCCACGGCAGCGAGAATCATGAATGACCGCGGCGCGAGCAACGCCGCCGCCACCGGCGCCACTGCCTTCGCGAGGGTGATCGGTAGTGCGAGTACCCCGGCGATCGTGGCGTACCTCGCGGTCCCGTATCGCTCGGCGAGGATGGCCGGCTTGGCGATGGTGGCGACGCCGAAACCTATCCCGAATGCGATCACGCAGATGGCTGCGCCGGTGACGTTGTCGCTGACGAATGGCAGGGCCGCGATCCCGGCGGCCTGCACTGCGAATACTCCAGCGGTCACGGCAGCGATGCCGAACCGTCGAGCCAGAGCTGTCGTTGCGAGGCGCCCAGTCACGGATAGGACCCCGAGAAGCCCGGCCAGTGTGGCCGCGGTGGTCGCCGAGTGGCCGGCGCGCCGGAGGACGGTCACGAGCAGGACGCCAACCGCGGCTGTGGCGGCCGTCTGGAGAACGAACGCGGATCCGAGCAGCCAGAAGCGACCATCGCCGAGTGTCGTCGTCACGCTTTCGCCAACGTGCGTCCGGGTGTGAACACGGTGCACCGCCGACCTCGGCACCGCTAGGAGGTGCCCCGGAATCGCCGTGATCGCCAAGAGCAGGCTGAGGATGACGAGGGTGACCCGCCAGCCAACCGCCTCGGTCAGCCACCCCGTCAATGGGAAGAAGATACTGCTGGCGAAACCTGCCACCACGGTCACCGCCAGCAGCGACCGGTTTCGGGCGCCTGGCTCGGCCGCGGCGATCACAACGCTGAACGCCGCCTCGTAGAGGCTCATCGCGCTGGCGATGCCGATGACAATGAAGACGGCGTAGAGCTGAGTCGGCGTGCGCACCTGAGACCAGGCGATCACGGCGACGACGCCGAGCACCGACCCGACAGCCATGAGCAAACGACCGCCGTGGTGATCGAGCCACCGCCCGACCGGGACCGCGACGACGGCAGAGATCAGGACCGACACGGTCAGTGCGCCCGCGATACGTGGTGTGCTCGCGTGCAGATCTGCCGCCATCGGCGTGATCAGGACGGAGAAGGCGTAGTAGAGGACGCCGTACCCGACTGTCTGTGTCACCGCGAGCGCGGCGACCAGGCGCTGAAGGCGCACCTGGCTGCCACCGATGTCGGTGGCAGCCGGAGCGATCGTGCCGGTCACGTGGTCAGCTGCAGCAGGAGTTGCCAGATGCCTGAGTGCCGATCTGGACCAGCGGCAGCGACAGCAAACCTCCCGCGATGCCGGTGGCCAGGCCGCGGTCAGCGTCCTGGGCAGGAGCGGATCCACAGCAACTCGACGACTCTTCGCCAGGGAGGCTGGTGTTGCACACGCCGGTCTCGGGCAGTTCGAGCTGGACGTTGCGGGCCGCCTCCCAGTCGCCGGCCAGCGCGGCCACGATGGAGCGGACCTGCTCGTAGCCGGTGGCGAGAAGGAAGGTCGGAGCGCGACCGTAGGACTTGGCTCCCACCACATAGAAGTCCTTCTCCGGGTGTGCGAGCTCGTCGACACCGTGTGGCGGGACAGTCCCGCAGGAGTGCTCGTTCGGGTCGATCAGCGGCGCCAGCATGCGGGTCGAGCCGAGGATCGGATCCAGATCCAAGCGCAGTTCACTGGACGGCGTGTAGTCAGGGCGGGCGCCGGTCGAGTTGACGACGATCTCCGCGTCGATCTTCCGGCCGTCAGTCGAGACCAATCCCTGATCCGTGATCTCCTGAACCAGGAATCCGGTGTGTACGTTGACTTTCCCGGCGTCGACGAGCGCCTTGATCCGCGTGCCGATCGCGCCGCGCGCCGGTAGAGCATCCGCCTCGCCGCCGCCGTAGGCCCGAACCGGGCTCGACGCGCGAACAATCCAGTGCACTGCCATGTCGGGCTCGGATTCGGCCAGGTCGGCGAGGGCCAGAAGAGTCCCGGTTGCCGAGTGACCTGCGCCAACGACCGCCACCGACTTGCCAGCAAACCGGTCACGAAGCCGGCCCGCCACATCGGGCATGCCGTTGAACACCCGGCCGGCCGAGACCGCGGCGGCCTCGCCGTGCGCGGCGATGCCGTTACCACCGACGAAGTTCGGCGTACGCCAGGTGCCCGACGCATCGATCACCGCCGACGCAAGTACCTCGCTGTCGTCGGCCAAGCGCAGCAGGAACGGCGACGCATCTCGTCCAGCCGTCCGGACCTTGTCGAAACCCTGCCGGGCGACGGCCGTCACCGCTGTGCCGAACCGGATCCGTGGCGCGATCGACGGATGGGCCGCCAACGGCTCAAGGTAGGCCTGGATGAGATCGCCACCGGTCGGAAGCTGCTCCGGGTCGGGAGCGGCCCAGCCGGTTTCGGCGAGCAGCTGACGAGCTGCCGAATCGGTGTCGAACCGCCAGGGCGAGAACAGCCGAACGTGCGCCCACTCGTCGATCGAGGCTGCGACCCGATCGCCCGCCTCCAGGACGACGAAGTCCAGACCTCGCGTGGCGAGATGTGCGGCCGCCGCCAGACCCACCGGACCGGCACCGATTACCGCGACCGGCAGTCCATCCCTGCGTGTGGTGTTCATCTGCATCTCCCTCGTCAACGGTCGGTCGCCGCTATTTTCAAGTTTGTCGAACCAACGCTGTTTAGACTGCCGCCTACTTAGGCATCTGTCAAATCAACCTGTATGTGTCCGCGGTCACGCCGAACCTACGATCGCGCTTCGCCGCTCCACCATCACCACATCGCGCCAACCGTCGAAGGGATGCCAGCCAACGCGCTCCCGGGTTCCGACCACCCGAAATCCCGCGCGTTCATGGAGCCGCAGGCTCGCCACGTTCTCGGGAAAGATCCCCGACTGGATGGTCCAGATCCCGGCGCCCTCCGTCGAGGCTGCCAACGCATCGAGCAGAGCCAAGCCGACGCCACGACCCTGGGCCTCGGAGGCGACGTAGACCGAGTGCCCGACGACGCCGGCATAGACCGGACGTGCCGACACGGGCGACACGGCGACCCAGCCGACCACGATTTCGTCCAGTTCAGCGACCAGCCGATGTGCCGGAAGCTTGCTGCGGTCGAAGGCCGGCCAATCCGGTGCGACGGTCTCGAAGCTCGCCAGCCCGCCGTCCAGTCCCACCTGGTAGATCTGCCGCACCGCAGCGAAATCGGCCTGAGTCATCGGACGGATCACAACCTCGCTGTTCATGAGCACACCACAGCACCGACCGGCGCGGGCTTGCCCATGACCACGTCGGCCGCGCTTGGGAAGCACGACACGCAGTTGGTGTTGATGCGGTAGTGCCGTGCGTTGCCGGCCGGTTCGACGAGCACGAATCGGACCTCGGTCAAGATCTTCAAGTGCTGCGAGACGGTCGACTGGGCGAGCCCCATCGCGTCGACAATCTGGCCTACGCTCATCGGCTCACCGCGGCGGGCGAGCAGTTCGACTAGCTGGACGCGCGAAGGGTCAGCCAGCGCCCGGAACCAAGCGGCGTAGTCGTTTGCCGTCGATCGATCCAGTAGTTCCACGGCACGACTCTATCATCGTCGATCGGCGATTGACGATGATCTAGCCGAGTAGCCTGCCAGTAAGAGATTCCGCGGTCGTGACAACGAGCCGAACTGCCTTATCCAGCGTTTCGGCCTCAACGCGATCGGGCGTCTCCGCAGGGGTCTGGTAGCCAGGCATGCCCATACCGATCCCGATCGCAGGGATCCCGGCGGCTGCGAACCTGCGATTGTCCGAAGGCATCGCCCACGCGAGAAGCGGCACCCCGATCCGCCGCCCCGCCACGTCCAGCGCCTGAAGCAGAGTTTCAGATGGGCCGCCCGCTTCAACATGCGCTGCTTGGGCGAGCTGCGCCGCTCCATCAAGGTTGATCACGTAGGTGCCGTGGCGGACCTGGCGCGCGTAGTTTGCCGAGCCGCGAGCGCCGGCCTCTTCGCCGTCAAGCAGAGCGACGGCAAGGCCGACGTTGGGCGGCAGCGAGCGATGCAGCAGGCGCGCCGCCTCCATGACCGCGGCGACGCCGGCGGCGTTGTCACACGCAGCCGGAAACCGCAGATCAGGATCGTCGCCGACCCCGTCGAAGTGCGCGGTCAGAAGCAGCGATGTCTCTCTCACCTCGGCATCTCTGAAGACGCCGATGACGTTTACACCCGAGACGTCAACAGTCCGGATCGGCACCGCTCCTTCCGCGACCACGGACCCGTCGCGGGCCAACGCGTCATGGATGTCAGCACGCACAGCCAGGACCGGCAAACGTCCCGGCGTTGGCCCAGCGATCATCTTCGGCATCCACCCGGCCGAGTCGGTCCCTCTCGGCACCAGCACGCCGATTGCGCCGGCGTCCGCCGCGACGGCCGCTCGCTCCGGCAGCCAAGCCGAGTCCAGGACCCATGAACCGCGCAGGTCGCTGGCATTGATAGCTGCGATCGGTCCACTTCGCGCTGCCGGCGCATCAGCCGAAGCGAGATGCTCACAGAAGTCGCGCCGGAAGGTGAGCGGTCCCAATCCAGACAAGGCAAGCCGGGGCGTTGCGTAGACCTCTCGTACCGCCTGTGAAACTCCGAATTCATCGAAACTGACCCGGGCCCCGAGCGCCCGCAGTTGGTCGGCGAGGTATTCCGCCGCTGCCCGCCCGCCAGCCGTACCGATCCGGCGACCTGCGAAGTCGTCCGCAGCAAGACGCGTGATGACCGACGTCATCCACCGGACGTCCGGATCGGCGGCAAGCGCCGACCCGGAAGCCGGAGGCGTCACCCGCAGCACCCCGCGCCGGACGCGACCGCCTCAGCCTTCGCTGCCCAACCGCAGCAGCTTCCCTCGGCCGCGGCCTCAGCCGCAGTTCCGCAACAGGTCGACGCCTGCTCGTCGGCCTTTCCCGGGGCGCCGCCACAGCAGCCGCCGTCGGCAGCCGGCGGATTCAGCGCGTCCATCGGGTCGCCGGAGAATCCTCCGACCTCGATTTTGGTCTCGGCCATAATGCCTCCTAGGTTCGCTGGGCCGAAACGGCCCGTCCGACGCTATCTCGATATCCATCGAATCAGCATTCTTGCCAATAGTTGCACCCTGATTCGATATCTGTCAACCTAGAAGTATGTCGAAGCAGCTTGTCGTTCTGGACAACCCCGCAGAGCAAGCCGCCTGCTGCGCGCCGATCACCGAGGCATCACTGAACTCCGAAGATGCCAGCGACATGGCCCGGAAGTTCAAGGCCCTCGGCGATCCGATCCGGCTGCGGCTGCTCTCACGCATCACATCCGCCGCCAACGGCGAGATCTGCGTGTGCGACCTGACCGGCGGCGACTTCGAGGTCACCGGCCCGACGATCTCCCATCACCTCAAGATTCTTCGCGATGCCGGCCTCATCGAAGGCGAACGCCGCGGTACCTGGGTCTACTACCGGCCGATCAAATCGAGCCTGGGGCAACTTGCTTCCTTGCTCGCTGTGGCGAACGAGCCGATCCTCGTCGGCTAGTCGGACCCGGCTTAACCAGGTTCCAGGTCTGAGCTTTCGATGCCCTGCTGGCGACCTCCGGCCGGCATCGGCCGCACGCGGCCTCCCGCACCACGACGGTGGTTCAAGATTGAACGTCGCGTCCCCGTGCCGAGCGCCCACGATAACGAGGGCCATCCCGAGCGTCCGGGTCACGCCCGCCCGCAAGTCCCTGCCGCTGACCTAAATTGGGACGCCGCTATTCCCGGAGCTCGGCTAAGGTTTGCCCGCCTCTGATAACCGTGCGAAACCCGGGGAATCCGCGTGAACAAGCTGTGCGTCAGCCTGACCCTGATCTCGGTCATCGCCCTGGCCGCCGCCTGCGGCGACACCGACCGGACCAGCTCGATCGCAGAAAGCCCAGTGCCGACGCATTCACCGCACTCTTGTCCGTGACGAGGCGATGGCGGCCCGAGAGGACTGCCGGAACGGCCACTCGTGCCGCGCAAGCGGGCGGACGACCGATGAGCTACGCCGCCGTAGCTGCCTGCCGCGCGAACCCATGCGACCATCCTGACATGAGGTCCACCGAAGGGGCCGCCTGACATGAGGCCCGAGGGCGCCGCCGCAGCCTGGGCCGAGCAGCAGGTCACCGCAGTACGCGATGATCCGGGCGGCCGAATCGCTCTGATGCAGCGCTGTTACTACGGCCCGTTCGGGAAGGCGCCTCGACATCTGCCATTCCGCCGTGCAGCGATGTCGTTCATGCAGTGGCAGCTGCGTCGCGGTTTGTTGCAACCGCCGTTCAGCGATCGTCCGGGGAGTCCATGGTGGCGTGCGGTCAACGAGCGGATCCTCCGGGACGGTTGTGAAGCGGTCGCCTTGAGCGGCGGCCTTGCCGGCCCAGCCTCCTCGCGTACGGTCGACTTCTGGATGTCGTTCGCCGACTACCCGACCGCGCGAGCGTGGTATCGGGCACACAACGGCAGCGTCGTTGCCGCCTATCTCGACCATCGAGCCCTGGCGGAGAAGGAGAGCGAGGCCGAACGCTTCTTCTTGAACGTCGTACTCTGCCGGGTGCTCTACGCCCACGCTCTCGTTGCCGCTCCACGGATCTCACTAGGGTGGCTGCGTCCTCTCGCACCGATGCTTGGTGATCCAAGGCTCGGTATGGCCGGCATTTTTCTGCAGCTTTCACGCATCCTTCCGGACGAATACCCCCTTCGCGATGCGGCGCGGAGGTATCTCAACAACGAACTCGGATTCGGGCGACTCCTCGATTACGGGGTAATCCGGCCCCGGCTGCAACAGCTCTACGATTGGTCTGCTCACGAACTCGCCGCACCAGGCCTGCTGGATTGCATACGCGACGGAGCTCCGACCTATGCATGGTCATTCCGAGATCGCGACGTGTGGCGGCCGCCGCAGTCGTTCGCCATCCGAATGGCGCACCGAGCGCTTCCGCCACAACGACGTGCAAAACGGTCTGAGCGCCGCCGCGGCGAGAACGGAGCCGGCTAAGGTCGCGCGCCGCGATCGATGAACGCCGCCAAACGATGCTCCGCGATTCAGGAATTGACACAAATCCCCCGGTTGATGCCGGAAGACTTAGGTCATGACGGAGGAGCAGTTGGTCGGGCCAGTCGGCGAGCTACCACCAGGCAAGGTGGTCGGTGTCGGTCGGTTTGCGGTTGGAAACGTCAACGGTCAGCCGTTCGCAGTCGGGCGCAAATGCCGACATCTCCTCGCTGACCTCGGCGGAGGCAGCATCGACGATGAGGGCAGACTCGTGTGTCCGTGGCATCAGTCGGCGTACGACGTGACCACGGGGCGCATGGTGCGGGGTCCCCAAGGCGTGTTCGCCAAGATCCCAGGGCTGGACTGGGGGTACTGCATGCTGACAAGGGTGCTCCCCTTGCGCCGTGGCCAGGTCATCGAGCGCGACAACAACTACTACGTACGCTGACGGGGTCCGTCCGAGATTCGGACTCCGATGCGCGGGCCCGGCGTTCCGGCTTATCGCCCTATCAGCCCTTGGCGAACGAGATCAGATCGGCGGTCTCCTTCGGCCCCGCGATCGAGGCTTCCCGCACGATTCCGATTCCCGGCGCGTACACCTTCGTGTCGACGACGTCGGGTTCCAGCCGGGTGTACTCGAGGCTCCGGATGGCGGAGGTGACGGTGCCGTATGGGACTGTCACCTTCAGACCGGTGTCGATGATCCACGACGTATCCTCCGCCTCGCCAGCGAGAAACTCCTGACGGTAGGAGTCGGTCACGACGGGCTTGCTGGGCATGATGATTCCGGGTTGGCCGCCGTTGATACCGGCTGTCCAGGATCCGGAGGTGTCGACGCTGCCGTTGTCGTAGGCGGCGGTGGCCTCGCCCAAATACCACACATTGCCGGCCCGGTCCTGGGCGAACCAGTCCTCGGTCTTCTCCAGAACCTTCCCGCCAGCGGTGGCCACATCCGTCACGACGGTGGCCGAGACGCCGTCGATGACCTTGGTGCGGTCGGTGACGGTGACCACGTCACGTTGCTCCACGCCATCGCGTGAGCCTTCGTAGACCCACTTCATGCCCGGCTTTAGCGGGTAGTACGGGTTGTCGATGACGGCGACGAAGTTGGACTTGTCGAAGGTGGCGGTCAACGGGCCGGTCGGAACCTGCGGCCCGGCGCCCGGCGAGGTCGGAGGCGGCGTTGGTGTAGCACCGACCGGCTTCGGAGCAGCCGGACTCGTGCATGCGGCCAGCACCGATGTCACTGCAATGGCCAGCGTGGCGGCGCGGGCCGCGTTCTTAGCGTTCATTTCACGTCCCCCCACCTGCCTGGTAGCGCGGCCGAATGGCGCGCCACTGCGGTGTTCATCGTGACTCGCCGATCATGATGGTGCCGTGAGCCGGGCTCTCATCGTCCTGCCATCTCGGCGGTGGGACGATCGAGTGGGTGTGTGCAGATCCGCTCGGTGCTGTCCGGACCTGGGGGTGACATGCGGATCCTGGTCATCGAAGATCAACCGCGGATGTCGGCGCTGCTCTGCCGAGGCCTGTCCGAGGAGGGATACGCGGTGGACACCGCGGCGGACGGGATCGAAGGGCTCTGGCGCGCGACCGAATTCGACTACGACACGATCATTCTTGATCTTCGGTTGCCCGGCATCGACGGCTTCGCCGTCTGCGCACACCTGCGCGAACGTGACCGCTGGGCGCCGGTTCTCATGCTCACCGCACGAGACACGATCGAGGATCGCGTCCGTGGGCTGGATACCGGCGCCGACGACTACCTGACCAAGCCGTTCGCGCTGGCTGAGCTTCTGGCCCGGGTACGCGCACTGCTCCGGCGCGGTCCGCTGCCACGACCAATCACGCTGACCGCGGGTGACCTGACGCTCGATCCGGCGACCCGGGCGGTTCGGCTGGACGGGCAGCCGATCCGGCTGACCGCCCGGGAGTTCGCACTACTGGAATACCTGATGCGCCGGGTCGGTGATGTCGTCACGCGCGGCGAAATCCTCGATCACGTCTGGGACTACGCCTTCGACGGCGACTCCAACGTGGTCGACGTCTACGTGCGATATCTGCGCCAGAAGATCGATCGGCCATTCGGCCGCAGCGCGCTGGAGACGGTGCGCGGCGCCGGATATCGACTGCGTTCGGGGAGCGCGTCGTGAGACTTCCGATTCGGGCTCGGCTGACGGCGATCTACGGGCTGAGCAGCGCAATCGTGGTAGCCGCGCTGGGCGTGTTCGTCTTCCTGATGGTGCGATCCGACCTGACCAACTCGATTGACCTCGGACTACGGGCGCGCGCGCAGGTCATCATGAATAACGTCGCCCGGAGCAATGTCGACGTCGTCCCGACGACCGGTGAGCTGATCGACAACGACGAAGCCTTCAGCCAGGTGCTGGACACCAGTGGCCGAGTGGTCACCGGGAGCGAATCGAGCGTTGCTATCCCGCCGCTGCTCAGAGCGTCGACTCTCGCGACCATCGATGAGCCTACGTTCACCTCGATCCGGGTGCCTCAGATCGACTCGGATCCGGTGCGCATTCTTGCCGTGCCGGACTCAATCGGTGGTCAGCGGGTGACGGTCGTGGTGGGTGCCACGCTCGGCGACCGCGCCGATGCCCTCAACGGCCTCGTCCGCGCGTTTCTCGTCGGCGGTCCCATCGCATTAGGCCTGACGTGCATCGCGGCGTGGTTGGTCGCGGGCGCCGGACTGCGGCCGGTCGAACGCCTTCGGGCCGATGCGGCCACCATCTCAGCGTCGGACCTGGATCGCCGGCTCGCCGTACCACCGACCGGTGATGAGATCGCCCGGCTTGCCCACACTCTCAACGACCTGCTCGCGCGGCTCGACGACGCAGTCGCCGCGCAGTTGCGATTCGTCGACGAGGCCAGCCACGAACTGCGTACGCCGTTGGCGGTTTTGAAGATGGAACTCGATCTGGCGCTGGCCCGGCCCCGCGATGCCGAGGCGCTGAGGACCGCGCTGTCGGCTGCCGCGACCGAGACCGACCGCCTGGTTCAGCTGGCCGAAGACCTGCTGGTGCTGGCCCGACACCGCGATGGCAAGCTGCCGCTGCGCCGGCAGCCGGTGGAAATGGCCGAACTCGTTGCCACCATCGCTCGCTCGCACCGCTCACGGGCGGACCGGGACGGCGTACGGATCGACGTAGAGGCCGAACCGGTCACGGCGACTGTCGACCCCGGCCGGATCCGCCAAGCCCTGGACAACCTGCTCGACAACGCCCTGCGCGCCACACCGCCCGGCGGCGCGGTGCGGGTCACGCTGGCCGGCCATGGAGATTCGATGAGGCTCCAGATCGATGACGACGGGCCCGGATTCGCGCCGGACTATCTCGATCGGCCGTTCGAGCCGTTCCGGCACGCCCGCGCAGGTGACGATGGCGCCGGACTCGGGCTGGCCATCGTCGATGCCGTCGTGACCGCCCATGGGGGAGCCATCGAGATCGAAAACAACCCCGCCGGAGGCGCACACATCGCCATTACTCTCCCGGCGACGGCTCAACGCCCGGCAACCTCGCCAGTGCACGCCACCGATGGAGGGTCCGCAGTGGAGTGACTCCCGAGAACGGGGCCGCAGCCGGCGCTATCCCGGCCACCGCCCCGCCACTCGAGCTCAGTGCCAGTCGCTGATCTGGACGTCCCTCGGCGCCGGAGCACCTTCACCGGTTTCCACCAACGACTTCAGGCTCATCAGGTACGAACCCCACTTGGTGCTGCAGTGATGCATGAACTCCACGGGTTCCTTCCAGCCCTGGTGCTTGAACAGGATGATCGTGTAGTCAGCGCTCTGCCGCAGGTCCCAGTCGACGGTCGTGCCGACCCACTCCTCGGGACCGTCGACCACCCGCCACGTGACCTTCTCGGACGGCTTGAGCTCGACGACCTCCATGTCGAAGCCGCCCACCGGCGGGAACCGGAACTCGATGACTCCGCCCAGGTCGGTGTTGCCTTTCGTGTCATCGGTCCACCACCCGGCAAGACCGTCGATCGTCGTGAGTGCGTCGTAGACCTTCTCGGGCGAGGCGGTCTTGACCCCGACGCGATGCAGGATGTCTGCCATTTCGAAATCTCCTTGATCTCATTGATCTTGTTGAGTGCGCTGAATCGCCTCGGCGATCCGCTTGATCCGCTGCAGTCGGGCATCCCAGGCGGAGCCCACCGACTCGAGCTGAGCCACGGCACGAGCGAGCTGCGCGTCGTCGATCTGGTAGCGCTTTTCGCGACCCGCGGGCGTCGACCGGACCAAGCCGACCCGGTCCAGGACGCCCAGGTGTTTGGCCACCGCCTGACGGGTGACCGGCAGCTGCTGGGCCAGCGTGGTCGCAGTGCCCGGACCATCGCTGAGCAGCAGGTCGAGCATCCGGCGGCGAGTCGGGTCGCCGATCGCCGACCACAGGTCGTCGTCGACCTTCTCGGCAATCGCGGCGTTCATGACCGCGCCGCCACCTTCTCCGCGTAGGGCGCCAGGCGTGGCAGGTAGAAGTCCCACCCGGTCGCGTGCTCGCGGTATTGCTCCTCGAGCACCGCGATCTCCCAGCCCATCTCGCGGAAGCCGGTTTCGGTCATCTTGAGCAGCGTCCCGCGACCCGACGGCGTCAGAGAGAAGGTGACCAGAAGCGAGTTGCCCGCCCGCGCGACCTCGTCGGCCGGTTGGGTCCAGCGGAACGAGAAGGTTCGCGGCGCCTCGGCCTCGACCACGCTGAGCGACACGACGAATCCGTCGGCATCCCGGCTGCCGAAGACGATCTCCCCGGAGGAGCCGGGCGTCGACTCGAACCGAGCGTCGTCGGGCCACCACTCCTTAAAGTGATCGGCACTGCTCACGACGTCGAAGACGATCTCGGGCGACGCGTCGACGTAGATCTCGCGCTCGATAGTTCCGAACTCCATGCCATCCTCCTGCAACCTTTGGTTGCAGATCAGATTACGCGGGAGCCAGTCCGGGCGCAACCATTAGTTGCACATTGCCATCGGGCACTTTATGCCCGGGCGCGCGCTGCCGCGATCGCGTGCGCCACGATCGCCATGGCTTCCGGTTGCAGCACGGTGAACACCAACTGCCGGCCGGTGGTGGTCACGAACGTGAGGAGCCGCGCCGATCCGGCTGATGTGCAGGTTTCGATGATCTGGTTCAGATCCACCGCCACCGACGACCGCAGTCCTTGGTGGGCGGCCTTGTCCGCGACGATCAGCCGAGAGTTCGTCACCAGAAGGTATGCCGACGTCAGCCGGGAGCCGTCCTGGTGCCACCCGATGTCATCGAACGCCGTCACCACCCGCTCGCCGGGGTAGAGCGAGTCGCGGACCTCGTTCTCGATCTTCGCCGGGGATTTCGTACGCCAGCCCATACGCCATCGTGAGCGCATGCATCGACGGTGCGGAATCGTCCGGCCAGTCAGTCGGGTCGCGTCGAGGTAACCGCCCGGCATGGCCGTGGGCGCGCTGACGGCTTCGAAGCGCTACCGCTTGCACCGACCACGAGCTCACTCCGGCGGCGCGGTCGGCTTCCGAACGACAACGGTGCCGAACAGCCGGTCGTGCAATGCTCGCCGGTGTCCGTCGACCAGGATCATCCCCATTCCGATCAGCCACACCACCGGCAGCAACAGACCGACGAGCGCTCGCAGGAACGATCGGAACAAGCCGAGATGGGCATCACCGGGGCGCCGGACGACGACACCGAACAGCACGTCGCCGGCCGTCTGGCCAGTGCCCCACCAGCACACCGTGAAATAGGCAAGGGGCAGCACCCCGGCCGCCACCTGGCTGCAGACCAGCAGCCAGCCCGGCGCCGGACCGGCGAGCGCGGACCAGATCGCCGACGGTCCGAGCGCCACGATCGGCACCGCAAGGGCCAGCAACAGCGCGTCCACGATCAGCGCGGCGAACCGGGTGACGAGGCCGGCGTACCGGATCCGGTCGTCGCCCACGACCACACCGAGTCCCGTGGCGGCGACGGCCGTCACGACGGTTGGTGACGGGTGAAGGTTCGGCGGAAGGCCGACTCCACCTGATCATCAGCGCTGGCGGTGACTTGACGCAGTTCGTCGGCGGCCGCTGAGACCGCACCATGGCTTTGCTCGGCGATCATCTTGCGTACGCGCGGATCGGTGGTCAGGTCGTCGATCACCGCCGGCACCACCGTCTCCCGGATGTGCGGCATCATCGCATCGATCATCTTCGGCATGAACTCGTCCGTCATATACGGCGTCATATCGTCCATGACCTGCGGAATCGCCTTGGTCTCGGCCCATTTCTTGGGTGCCGACGCAGTGGACGACAACCACTGGCTGGCGTCGGCCTTGCTGCTTGCGATGGCGTCCTGACCCCGAGCGCGAGCATGCGTCACGGCATCCGACACCGCGTTGCGGACCTTGTCGACCGGCACCGACCGGACCGCGCCCTTCCCTAGACCGACGACCTTGTCCTTGCCGTCCGACATCAGGCCGACCACCAGCGCCGCGGTTGGATTCTGCTGGTCGCCCATCAGGTGCAGGCGCTCGCCGGCCAGTGCGGCGACGCCAAGAAACAAAGAGCCCACGGACCGCCGTCCGGTTTGCGGCGAATCGGGCACTACCGCAGGGTCCTCGTCCGGATTCACTGGATCCCCCAGGTTGTTAGGGCCGCTGTGCATGGCCACCTCCTCGAAGACTATTCGCACCGAGGGGTCGATGTATGACAAACCGGTCAGTACCGCTCGACTAACCGACCAGGGCCGCTACCGGCTTCGTCAGTGCCGACTGGGCCGTCGCGGAGATATACGGCCCCACACCGACCAACGACGCCACCAGGGCCGATGCCTCGCCCGGCAGGGCACGGCGACACGCCGAGCGGGACCGCCCGGGCTCGCGCCGGGGCGTGGGCCGCGCAGCTGAAATTCTTCCGAGCGGCTCTAATCGCCGACTGAGCCGTCGATGCGTTCCCGGATCAGGTCGGCGTGACCGTTGTGGCGCGCATATTCCTCGATCATGTGCAAAAACACCCACCGCACATCGACGTCTTCGGAGCCGGCCAGGCGAGCGTCCAGGTCGGCACCGGCGATCGCCTGGTCGACCAGCTCCCACTCGGCGCGGTAGGCGGCGATGCCGGCCTCAGCGTCGGCGTCGCCGACCTCGATGTCACCCTCGGGATTTTCGTCGCTGTAGTAGAGCGGGCGGGCGGTCTTGTCGCCGCCGACGCCACGCCGGAACCAGCCACGCTCCACATCGGTCAGGTGTCTGATCAAGCCGAGAAGGGTGAGATCGGACGGTGCCACCGACGCCGTCGCCAACTGCGCGGCGGTCAGGCCGCGACACTTCCACAGCAGGGTCTGGCGGTGATATCTGATCCATGCGTGCAGAGCCTCGAACTCCGAGGCTCCAGCCCGCAGCGGCTCGACTCGCTCGATGTCGGGTGCGGTCCAGGTCATGTCGTCCATCAAGCCACCACGGTCTGACAGTCAGTCCCGCAGGTGCCGCACCCAGGCGCCGATCGAGGCGGAAAAGATGCAGGTCGCGGTCAGCGTGAATACCAGCGCCGCCAGGCCGACCGGCCAGTCGACGACCGAGGCCGCCACCATCCGCCAGCCGGACAGCACGATGATTGGAGCGCACACCGCCAGCAAACCGAGCACCGGCCGACCGCGCACCGCCAGCCAGCCGACCGCCACCATGGCGCCGGTCCCGAGCAGGGTCCACTCGAAGGTGCCCTGCGCCGAGGACCAGTTCCAGCCGAGCGCGAGCCGCCAGATCATCAGGGCGACCGCGACCACGATGGTGACTTCCAGCGGGCGTGCGACACCGCTGGAAGCAGTCCGTACACGCGAGATTGTCACGCCCTGGCTAACGACGAGGCGTTGGATATGATCCGGCCCGGCTCACAGACTCCGACCAAATCACCCACCAGCGATATCCCCCGTTTGGGCAGGTAAACGGCCGGATTCGCAGTTCAACCGGCCGGATTCGCATCTCAGCCGGGCGGGCGCGCGGTGGCCGATGGTGCGCCATCGGCCGGCTCCGGACGCGGCGGAATGACAATGGTGTCGTCGGCGATCACCGCGTGCGGCACCAGCTCCAGAAACAGGTCGCACGCGGCGGTGCATTGCAGGCGGCGCTGATAGGTGCGGCTGGAGACCGCGAGGTCGACGTCGTCGACCCGCAACCGCCAGGACCATTCCGAGCGCCCGATGCGCAACGCCACCGGCACCGACCGATCAAACTGGCGGCGCAGCTCGGCGACCGCCACCAGGCACTCGTCGACATCACTGAAGAGCCGCGCCGACCTGGCCACATCGCGGTTGTTGGCGGCGAGCAACCGCCATCCATAGCCCCTGATGGTCTCGCGTGGACGGGAGCGGTCGCGCGCGACGTAGGTGGTAAATCGCGCCAAGGCCACGGCTCGCCTCCCCGGTAACGGCCGGATCACTACTAGGACACAGATTTGCGTACGGCGATGGCCTACCGGTGGCCACCGGGTGAACAGCCAGCTTCACTCCGGCATCTAGGCCGCGTCCTGTCGATCTTGGTGAGGCGAAGTGAGTGGCAGGCGGCGGTTGGGCCTACCCGGGAAACTTACTCACTGGTAACGTCGCAGCCGTGGACGTCGATGTCGCGATCATCGGTGCGGGCTTCGGCGGTCTCGCCGCGGCCATCCAGCTCGGCCGCCAGCATCGCGACCTGAGCCTGGTGATCCTCGAGAAGGGCGACGACGTCGGCGGCACTTGGCGGGACAACACCTACCCGGGCTGCGCCTGCGACGTGCCATCGCATCTCTACTCCTTCTCGTTCGCGCCTAATCCCGACTGGACCAATACCTACTCCGGCCAGCCGGAGATCTGGGCCTACCTGCAAGAGGTAGCGGAGCGGTTCGACGTCCGGTCGAAGCTGCGCTGCAACACCCGGGTCCGCGAATCGCGCTGGGACAGGGCGGCCGGCCGCTGGCGGCTGGACACCAGCACCGGCGAGGTCAACGCGCGGTTCGTGATCGCCGCGACCGGCCCGCTCAGCGAACCGTCGATTCCGGATCTGCCCGGCCTGGCCGGTTTCACCGGCACCGCCTTCCACTCGGCTCGCTGGGACCACGCCTGCGATCTGACTGGCAAGCGGGTGGCGGTGGTCGGGACCGGTGCATCAGCCATCCAGTTCGTGCCGCTGATCGCCGACCGGGTCGCCGAGCTGACCATCTATCAGCGCACTCCGCCGTGGGTGATCCCACACCGTGCCAAACCGATCTCGGCCGGCAAGCGTCGGCTCTACCGCCAATGGCCGGCCGTTCAGAGGGCGGTGCGGGGCGGGATCTTCTACGCGCGCGAGCTGATGGCGTTCGGATTTCTGCATCCGGCCGTGATGGGCCCGATCCAGCGGCAGGCTCTGCGGCACATGCGTCGACAGGTCACGGATCCAGCCCTGCAGGCGCAGCTCGTCCCCGACTACACGCTCGGTTGCAAGCGCGTGCTGATTTCGAACGACTACTACCCGGCCCTGAATCGGCCCAATGTGAGCGTCCAGGC
Source organism: uncultured Actinomycetota bacterium (assembly GCA_963836775.1). Taxonomy (GTDB): domain Bacteria; phylum Actinomycetota; class Actinomycetes; order Mycobacteriales; family Micromonosporaceae; genus DASQPR01. Next base: position 1,456,737 of record CAWIKR010000002.1, read on the forward strand.
AGCCGGCATCGATCGGATCACGCAGACCTCGATCGTCGCTGGCGACGGCACCGAGACCGCCGTGGACACCATCATCTTCGGCACCGGGTTCCACGTCACCGACGTGCCGATCGCCGCGCACGTCTACGGCTCGGACGGCGTACGCCTCGCCGATGCCTGGGCCGAGACGATGACCGCCTATCTCGGCACCACCGTTGCCGGCTTCCCGAACCTGTTCCTGCTGCTCGGCCCGAACACCGGACTCGGGCACAACTCGGTGGTCCTGATGATCGAGGCTCAGATGAGCCACGTCGCGAGGGTTCTGGCGGAAGCCAAGGCGCGCGGGTGGACCACCGTCGAGCCGAGCTGGGCGGCGCAGCAGGCCTTCGTCGCCGACATCGACCGCCGGATGCGATCTACCGTCTGGATGCAGGGCGGCTGCAAGAGCTGGTATCTGGACGCACATGGCCGCAATTCCACGTTGTGGCCCGGGTTCGTGCCGTCCTACCAGCGGCTCTTGGGGCGTTTCGAGCCGACCGCATACGTCGGACGATGACACCATGATCAATTTCGACCGAGCCGGCAGCGGCCCGCCGCTGGTGCTGCTGCACGGTATCGCGCATCGCTGGCAGGCCTGGCAGCCGATCCTCGCCGAGCTGCGAAAGCATCACGACGTGATCGCGGTGGATCTGCCCGGTTTCGGGCGGTCGCCGCGGATCTCCCGGCGCGAGCCACGGTCGATCCTGGACGTCACCGCCCACCTGGCCGAGTTCTTCCAATCGCTGGGGATCGACCGACCACACGTCGCCGGCAACAGCCTGGGCGGCGCGCTGGCACTGGAACTCGCGCTCGGCGGCCAGGCGGCATCGGCCACCGCGCTGTCACCGGCCGGATTCGGGACTCAGCGGGAAAACTGGACCGCCCTCGGCAAGCTGTCCGTGTCTCGTGCAACCACCTGCCTGCCGGCCGCAGTGCTGCGCCGATCGCTGCGCTCCGAAGCGATCCGGAGCAGTGCGTTCGCGACCATCTGTGATCGACCGGCGCTGCTGTCCGCCGACCGCGCGCTGGGCGATGCACTCGCGATGCGCCGCGGCAAGGGCTATTTCCGGTACGCGTGGGCATTGCGGCCGTACGCGTTCCGCGGCGCTCCGGCCGTGCCGGTCACCGTGGCCTGGGCCGAACGGGATCGGATCCTGCTCCCGCATCAGGCCGATCGCGCACGAGCGGCACTGCCGGCGGCCCGGCACGTGACGCTCACCGGGTGCGGACATGTTCCGATGTCGGATGACCCGGCCGCGGTCGCGACGGTCATCCTGCAGACGGCGGCCCGGTCGGCCGCCGGATGAAGATGAAGTCGGTGATCGCCCGGCCGGCGTCGGCGCCGCGCCGCTCGTATTTGGTCTCCGGCCGATGGTCCGGCCGCGGCGCCGGACCATCGAAAGCGTTCACCAGTTCCGGGTCGCGCGACAGGACCTCGTCCATCTGCTCGGCATAGTCGGCCCAGTCGGTCGCGGTGTGCAGGATCCCGCCCGGCTTGAGCCGCTCGCGCAGCAGGGCCACCGTCTCCGGCTGGATCATCCGGCGTTTGTGGTGCCGAGCCTTGGGCCACGGATCCGGGAAGAAGATGTGGATCGCGTCGACGCCGGCCGTCGGGATGCTCGCGGAATCGCGGAGCAGCGCCAGCGCGTCACCGCGGGCGGCCCGGATGTTGGTGATTCCGTCCCGGTCGGCGATCGCCAGCAGCCGGCTCAAGCCCGGAGTGTGCACGTCGATCGCGAGGTAGTTGCGGTCCCGATCGGCGGCTGCCATGCCGAGCGTGGCATCGCCCATGCCGGCGCCGATCTCCAGCACTAGCGGCGCCTCCCGACCGAACAGCCGCGCCACGTCGAGTGGACCGCTGCCGATGGTGTGGCCATGCGTGATCCACCGGCGCTCCAGAGCGGCCGCGGCGGTCCTGCCGATCCGGCCGGTGCGTGCGTGGAACGTCCGGATCGGCGCCGCGTCTGAGCTGCTCACGCCGCCCAGGCTACCGGCTCCACCAGTCTCCTCGGCGGGTTGCCGCTCGCCTCGTCGCTGCTGGGATTCTTGGCTGTCGATATCGCACACCTATAGCATCGATGCTATGTCCGGGGGCGACGGCGAAGCCCGTCACTGGACCCAGGCTGAGCTGGGACGGCGGGCCGGCATGACACAGTCGGCGGTAGCCCGATTCGAAGCCGGAGGCACCGCACCAACGCTCCCGATCCTGGAACGGTTTGCCCGGGCGCTCAGCGTCGAACTTCACGTCGGATTCACCGACGCGAACCACGTCGCCTAGCTCGACTCCGGCAGGTTCACCAACTTCGCAAGCTCGGCCCGGTGCGCTGCCGCGGAACCGAATGCGATCGCCGTACTCTTGGCGCGCTTCATGTAGAGGTGCACCGGATATTCCCAGGTGAACCCGATGCCGCCGTGGAGTTGCATGCACTCCTCGGATGCGCGTACCGCGATTGCCGGGTTGAACGCCTGAGCCACCGCGACCGCGACCGGAAGATCGGGGTCATCCGACGCGGCGCAGGCAGCGGCGTAGCGGGCGACGGCCCGAGCCTGGGCGACGTCCACGTAAAGATCAGCCACCCGGTGCTTGAGCGCCTGGTAGGAGCCGAGCAGGCGACCGAACTGGTAGCGGGTCTTGAGGTAGCCGACGGTTGTCTCGATGCACCACTCGGCCACCCCGAGCTGCTCGGAGGCCAGAAGAGCCGCGCCCGCACGGAGGCCCGCGTCGGCCGCGGCCAGATCTCCGATCCGAGTCCCGGAGGCGCCGTCGAACGTGATGTCGGCCAGCTGCCGGGTCATGTCGAAAGAGGTCACCGGGATCAGCGACGCGTGGGCCGCCTCCACGGCGTAGAGTCCGTCGGCGGTCGGCACCAGGAAGAGATCTGCCGGAAGCGCCTCGGCGACGGTGGTGACCAGGCCGGTCAGACGCCCGCCCTCGACGGCGGCGGTCGGCGTGATTCCGCCTGGTGCCGTGGCGAACGGCACCACCAAGGCCGCGATGCGCGCGCCCGACGCGAGATCCGGCAGCAGGTCGGTGGCTCCCGCCGAAAGCAGCGCGGTGGTGGCGACAATGGCGCTGCCCAGGAACGGGATCGGAGCCACGGCACGCCCGAGCTCTTCGCAGACCACCGCCGCTTCGCGATAGCTCGCGCCGGCACCGCCGAGATCCTCGGGCACGATCAGGCCGGCCAGGCCCATGTCGACCGCCACCGCACGCCACAGATCGGCGTCATACGTCTTGTCCGACTCGGTCCGGGCCAGCACCTCGGTCCACGGGCTGCGCGCCGCGAGCACCGAGCGCAGGCTGGATCGCAGCTGCTCGTCGATATCGGAATAGAGCAGATCGATCATTTCGGCAGGTCCTTCCACGGCAGCTCAACGTCGTTACGGGTCTCCCGTGGGAGATCGAGGATGCGCTCGGCGATGATGTTGCGCAGGATCTCCGACGTGCCGCCTTCGATCGAGTTGCCCTTGGCTCGCAGATATCGGTGGCCGGGCGAGCGGGCAAAGAAGTCGACCAGCGAGTCCCGGTTCATGTCCCAGGTGTCCTGACGCAGCGCCTCGCCGCCGAGCAGGTCCATCTCGAACGATGTGGCCTGTTGCATCAGCCGGGCGTAGATGATCTTCGACGCCGACCCTTCCGGCCCGGGCTGGCCGGCCGCGAGTTGCTGGGCCAGCCGCATGCCGAACAACCGGGCGGCTTCGCCCTGGACCCACAACTGCATCAGGGTCTCCTGGCCGGCTGGCGTACGCAGCTCCGGGCGATCCCGCCAGATCGACGCCAGCACACCGATCTCACCGAACTCGCGCGGCACCACCCCGCCGCCGATGGCGACCCGCTCGTTCATGAGCGTGGTCTGGGCGACCTTCCAGCCGTCTCCGACGGCGCCGAGCCGGTCGGTGTCCGGGATCCGGGCGTCGGTCAGGAAGATCTCGTTGAATTCGGCCTCGCCGGTGGCCTGCCGCAGCGGCCGGACCTCGACGCCGGCGGCGTGCATGTCCAGAACGAAGTAGGTCATGCCGACATGCTTGGGCACGGCCGGGTCGGTCCGGACGATCAGAATGGCGCGGTGCGCGTGGTGCGCCAGCGACGTCCAGACTTTCTGCCCGTTGACAACCCAGTCGTCGCCGTCGCGTACGCCCCGGGCGCCCAGGCCGGCCAGATCCGATCCGGCCCCGGGCTCGCTGAACAGCTGGCACCAGATCTCTTCGCCGGTCCACAACGGCCGCAGATATTGGTGGCGCTGCTCATCGGTGCCGTGCCGGAGGATCGTCGGGGCCGCCATGCCCAGGCCGATCGGATTGCGGCGCGGATCATTCGGCGGTGCGCCGGCCTGGGCCAGCGCGGTCTCGACAACATGCTGCAACGATCGATCGGCGCCGAGGCCACCGCAGCCGACCGGGAAGTGCACCCAGGCCAGACCGGCATCGAACCGCGCGCCCAGATAGGCGGCCGGATCGACGCGGCCTCGGGCGATCAGCGTGGCATTTGCGGCGACGAACTCGCCGACTCGGGCCCGGATGGTGGCGGCGTTCAGCGGAGCATCTGTCACAGAGAAAATTGCACCACGAGTGCAGGTTTTCCTCAAGTAGGGTTTGGCTCACCCCGTTCCGCCGAATCCCGAGGTAGAAGCCATGCCGTTCCGTGATGCCGTCGAGTCCATGCGTGACGAATTGGTCGCGCTTCGCCACGACTTGCACCGGGATCCGGAGATCGGCATGCAGCTGCCGCGGACGCAGGAGCGGATCCTGCGGGCGCTGGACGGCCTGCCCCTGGAGATCACCACCGGGGAGAAGCTGTCCTCGGTGGTCGCCGTCCTTCGCGGCGGCCGGCCCGGGCCCACGGTGCTGCTCCGCGGCGACATGGACGGCCTGCCGGTGCAGGAGCTGACCGATCTGGCGTACGCCTCCGACGTCCCCGGCGCGATGCAGGCCTGCGGCCACGACATGCACATGACATTCCTGGTCGGGGCGGCGCGCCTGCTCTCCGGCGTACGCGAGGAACTTGCCGGCAACGTCATCTTCATGTTTCAGCCGGGCGAGGAAGGCCCTGGCGGCGCCGAGCCGATGATCGCCGAAGGGCTGCTCGAGGCGGCCGGCGAGCGCCCGGTGGCCGCCTACACCATCCACGTCATCGCGGCCAACGATCCGCTCGGCTGGTTCTCCACCCGGCGGGGGCCGTTCATGGCCGCGTGCGACACCCTGCGAGTCACCGTTCAGGGCGTCGGCGGACACGGCTCCGCTCCGCATCACGCCAAGGATCCGATCCCAGCGGCCTGCGAGATGGTCCTGGCGATGGAGACCTTCGTGACCCGCAACATCGACATCTGGGACCCGGTCGTGGTGACCACCGGTTCGTTCCACAGCGGCACCGCCGACAACATCATCCCGGCCTCGGCCCGATTCGAGACCACCATCCGGTCGTTCTCGGCCGAGTCCCGGGACCGGATCAGCTCGGGCCTGGTCCAGGTGTGCAACGGCATCGCCGCGGCGCACGGGCTGACCGTGGACGTTGACTATGAATTCGGCTACCCGGTCACCGTCAACGATGACGCCGAGGCCGAGTTCGCCGCCGGCGTCGCTACCGAACTCTTCGGCGAGGACCGGTTCGGCTGGATCGAAAATCCGGGCGCCGGCTCCGAGGACATGTCCTTCGTCCTCAACGAGATCCCCGGCTGCTACCTCAATCTCGGCGCCTGCCCGCCAGAGCTGGACCCGGAGACCGCGCCGAACAACCATTCGCCGTACGCGCAGTACGACGACTCGGTCGTCCCGGACGGCGCGCTGCTGCTGGCCGAGCTGGCCTACCGGAGGCTGTCGCGCTGATCTGGTGCCGCGACGACACGGCCGGTCGCGGCGGTAGGGTGAAGGCATGCAGCTGATCAAGTACACGCATGCCTGCGTACGCCTGGAACGCGACGACGACACTCTGCTCATCGACCCGGGAACGTGGGCCGAGGATGCGGCGTTCGTGGGCAGTGACGACGTCCTGATCACGCATGAGCACTTCGACCACGTCGACGCCGACCGACTCGTCACCGCCGCCACCGAAAACCCGAGCCTTCGGGTCTTCGCACCGGCAAACGTCGCCGAATCACTCACCGAGGTCGGGCTGAACGCCACCACGGTCAGCGTCGGCGACACGTTCACCGCCGGCGGATTCAGCGTCACGGCCGTCGGCGGCAAGCACGCGATCATCTATAACGGAGTGCCGGACTGCGCCAACATCGGTTACCTGGTCGACGGCGTCTACCACCCCGGCGACTCGTTCTTCGTTCCGGCCCAGGACGTCGAGACGCTGCTGGTGCCGACCGCGGCGCCATGGTTCTCGCTGGCCGAATGCATCGACTTCGTCAAGGCGGTCGGGCCGGCCCGGGCGTTCTCGATCCACGATGCCGGGCTGAGTGCCCGCGGCGAGCTGAGCATCGATCGCTGGCTGGAAGGCGCGGCCGGCACCGACTACCGGCGGATCCCGGTCGGCACCGCACAATCGCTGTAATCCGCTAGGCGCACGGCTACTAGCCGTCGACCGGCGAAGGCACTACCGTCCCCATTCATGACTGCGAGTGCCACGCGCCGGCCGACGTCGGACTCTCCGGATCAGCTCGGATTCACGCCACAGAAGCCGGTCTACTGGTTACGTCCGACGATGCTGGCGGTGACCGCAAGCCGCGTGGTCCTGGCCGACTACTTCGGCGCCTACCTGGACAAGCGCGAGCTTCAGGGCGCGCTGCAAGGCACCGTGCACGACGAGCGGCCGAGCGGCTCGGACCACTCCGAGCTGTGGTTCGATTTCGTCGCCGACATCGGCGACGGATTCGACGCCACCTACTCCGTCGCCTACCTGCTCGGCCAGGATCACCTCACGGTCGAGGATCAGACGCTGCAGCGCGGCCGATTCCTGATGATGGGCGGCGACGAGGTCTACCCGACGCCGACATCGCGGCGCTACGAAGACAAGACGAAGGGGCCATACGAGGCAGCGCTGCCGGTGCCACCGGCCAGCGGTTCGCCGAATCTCTACGCGCTGCCCGGAAACCACGACTGGTACGACGGACTGACTGGCTTCATGCGGTTGTTCGTGAAGGACGGCAAGGACCACGTCGGCGGCTGGACCAATGCCCAGTCCCGCAGCTACTTCGCCATCCAGCTGCCGCATCGGTGGTGGCTGTTCGCGGTCGACACCCAGGCCGGCGCCTACATCGACGACCCGCAACTGCAGTATTTCCACGCCGCCGCGGCGCAGGTGCAGGAAGGCGATCGGATCATCCTGTGCGGGCCGTCGCCGAGCTGGGTCGAGGCGGTCCAAGACCCGGGCGCCTACGACTCCATCGACTTCTTTGTGCGTACGGTCCTGAAGCCGACCGGCGCCTCCATCAAGGTGATGCTCTCCGGCGACCTGCACCACTACGCCCGCTACGCCAACGAGGATCGCGAGCTGATCCACTGTGGCGGCGGCGGAGCCTATCTCTACCCGACGCACCGGATGCCGGAACAGATCACCGTGCCGCAGCCGGCCAGCCTGTCCCGGAAGACCTCGGAACCGCCGGCGCACTACGAGTTGCGCTCGACCTTCCCGACCAAGGCGCAGTCACGCCGTTACGCCGCCGGCGTCTTCGGCCGGCTGCCCCGGCGCAACCTCGGCTTCGTCGCGCTGCTCGGCACCCTTCAGACCATGTTGATGTGCTCGATGCTGGGGCTGTTCAGTCACCACCATCCGGTCAGCGCGCTGACCAAGCGCTGGCTGGAGCTTCCGATCGGCATCTGCGGCCTGCTGATCGTCGTGGCATGCGTACTGTTCGCGAAGTCACCGACCGGCGGCACGCTCAACTCCACCCGCCGAACCGTGTTGGGCTTAGCGCACGGCGTGGCCCAGATCGGCGTCGGCGTGCTCGGCACCTGGCTCTGGGAGATGTCGGCCCTGCCGCACACCGCGTGGCCGTGGCCGGTGCCGCTGACCGTGATCTACCTCGTCGTCGCCGGGCTCGCGTCGACCATGGTGTTCTGCGCCTACCTGCTGATCGCCAGCGCGCGCGGGGTGAACGTGAATGAGCTCTTCTCAGCGCAGGCGATCATCGACTCGAAGAGCTTCCTGCGGATGCACATCGACCCGACCGGCAAGCTGACGATCTACCCGATCGCGGTGCCGCGCGTGTCCCGGTCCTGGGTGGCCAATCCGGAAGCCAACGGCACGCAGTCCTGGCTGGTGCCGCGGCAACCAATCAAGTATCAGTTCGCCGAGTCGCCGATCGAGGTCAAGTAGTTTCGTAGCGCTCAGCGTATTGCTGGCGAGATCCACACACCGACGCTCGGCTGCACGAGCAGCGGGACCCGTCGGCGTCCATCCGGACGACCACCGCATCACGCGGCACGCTGTGCCCGACCACGCGGCCGTCGCCGTCGGGCGTGCTGACCCGTTCTCCGATGCTCGGCGCGGTCGCGTGGAACTGCTGGTAGAGCGGGTGCTCGTACTTCAGGCAGCACATCAGCCGGCCGCATGCTCCGGAGATCCGCAACGGGTTGAGCGGCAGGTCCTGATCCTTCGCCATCCGGATGCTGACCGGCTCGAAGTCGGTGAGGAAGGTGGCGCAGCACAGATCGCGCCCGCACGAGCCGATCCCACCCTGTACGCGAGCCGAATCCCTCGCGGCCAGCTGGCGCAGCTCGACCCGGCAGTGCAGGGTCGCGCCGAGGTCCCGGACGAGTGACCGGAAATCCACACGATGGGGTGCGGTGAAGTAGATCGTGGTGCGGCCGCCACTGGATCCTTCGACGTCGGCGACGTGATCGACGGCGACTACCTTCATCGGCAAGTCGTGGTCGCGGATGAGCTGCTTGGCCGCCACCTTCGCGGCCGCCTTGCGTTGCCGTTGTAGCTGGTCGCGATCGAGATCGGCGACCGCGGCGAGGCCCAGCAGCGCCGGGAAGTTGTCGGTGTCCTCGCTGACCCATTGCGGGGCCCACATGCACTCGGCCACTTCCGGGCCGTCGTCGGTGGGCACCAGCACGCGGTCGCCGACGCTGAACTGGAAGCCCGCTGGATCGAAGTAGTACAGGCGCCCGTACCGGTTGAAACTGACCGCACAGAGCATGCCCATGTCGTCACTGTAATGGTCCCGGCTCGGAGTCCGAAACAGTAGCTATTCGTATGGCTTAATGTCATACATCAGTCTTGACTCCGGGCGTAACCGTGTAACTCGGTCTGCGCCGGCCGCTGGGATCCCACGCCGCCATGGTGCTCGGCGCGGGAACCGTGCTGGGGCTGGTCGGCCAGCTCTTGATGGTGCTGGCACGGCGTCGCTCAATGGTGTTATAAATCGGGCAAATTGCCCCCGTGACGGATTCGCGGCTCGTACGTTGTTATCGGTGAGATCCAAAAGCCTGCGGGGGGTGCAGGAGCCGCGGCGCTGGTAGGCGAGAGCCTCCAGCGCCGCTGGCGCATTCTCGGTCGGACCAGCGACCCGCTCGCTCATCCTGAGCCCGAATCAGCGCACCTCAAGATGTGTCACCGAGACGACGCCGGGGCCGGACGGCTCTCGCCACGGCACCTCGCCGAGCCGGTCGGCCCATCGAGCCCGCAGATCCCAACCCTGGTCCAGACAGCTGGCAGCGGCCGCGAGAATCCGCTCGGCCAGGTCGGCCGCGGCGGTCCGGTGGTCCAGGTCGACCTTGATCGCCATCGCCTCTCGAGAGCCCAAGCAGGCCGCCATCTCGATGGCCAGCTCATCGCGGCTGTGCTGCATCCATCGAGCGACATCGGCCAGGAACTCCGTGGTCGCGGTGAACCGCTGGTCCACACCATCGGCGAACGCGGCGAGGCCGGCCCAGCGGTCGCGGAACGCGTCGGCTCCGGCGCCATCCCACGCAACGCCCCGGACCTGGGACAAGGCTGCCTGCGCCGACTCCGCCTCGTCGAGCATTTGCTCGCGCGCACGTCGCAGGGGAGCCGGCTCGAGCCACAGGAAGTGCTCGATCGCCGCCGACGGCAGCGAGCCAACCCGACGCACCAGGTGCCAGACCGGATGGTCGGCGGGTGCGCCGTCGATCCGGACCTGGGCGTCGATCCGGTGCAGCAGGTCCTCGGCGTGGGGCCAGACCCGCGCCAGCAGGTCGCCGGTCATCGCGGCGCCGCCGATCCGGAATCGACGTCGCGATATGCCGCCAGGACCTGACGAACTCCGTCGGCCAAAGCGCCGGTCACCGCGGTCATGCGGGCCGCCTCGGCGGTCCGCGCCGAGACCGCGGTCGCCTCCAGGCGCGCCAGCTCGCGGCCGAGTGCGCCTAGCTGACCCGGCCCATCGCCGCCGAACACCGCCGGCCCGGCGCCGGCCACTCGCAGCCGGCGCGACACCCGCTCCGTCCCGGCCGCGGCCGTGTCCAGATCGCGGCTCAGCTCTTCCAGCTCCATCGGATCCCCTCCCTCAGAGCTCGCTCTCACCGCACAGGCGGGCGGGTCTTGATCGATCTCTAACGACTCGAAATGGGGAGGTATTCGGAGAACGTCTCGGCGTGCAGCTTGGCCCGAGCCCACTCGGCCGCGTCGGTCGCCGCGGTCACCGCAAGCCGGACCGACGTGCCGACCTGAGCATTTGACTCGGCCAGCAGACGCTCGTCGATCACGACGTCACGAATGACTCCGGCCACCGAGACCACCACCTGAACGAGACCGTCCGGCGAGTGGACAGTGACGTCCATCGCTGCGCTGGCTCGATGAAACTCCGCCAGCCGAGCCTCAACGTGCTGGTAGCGCTGCACGGCCTCGTCGATAAAGGCCTCATCGATCTCCCGCCCCATGTCGCCTCCCGCAGTGAACCTACGCTAGGCAGACATCGATGAGGAAGAGTGTCTTACAAGCTGTGGATAACTCTCCCGACACTGGGGCTTCGCGTCCACGACGCCCGCCGCCTCCGCACCCGGGACGCCCGCGGCCCCGCCATCCGCGAGGCCGCCTCCGCGTCCGGGACGCCCGCAGCCCCGCCATCCAGGACGCCCGCGTCCGAGCAATGCTGACAGCGGCGGCAGCGCGGCGGTGCAGTGGTGAAAACCGAGAGGTGCGGCCGCTCAGCCGCGCCAGAGCGACAGCATCATGGCTTCGACCGCGATCTTCGGCTTTACGTTCAGCTCGATCGCCTCGCGGCACGCCAGAATCGCCTCCAGCCGGCGCAGCGCGCCCTCCGGAGTCCAGCGCTGCGCGGCCGAGGCGGACACGTCCGCGACGTCACCGTGCACCGGCGTGACCGGTGCGCTGATCCGGCGCACCAACGCGTCGCGATAGAAGCCCGCGAGGTCGATCAAAGCGCGGTCGAGCGAATCGCGTTGCACCCGGGTGGCCCGGGACTTCTGCTTGCGCTCCAGATCGCGGAGCACACCAGCGGCACCTCGGACCGCTCCGGCAGCGCCCTTGCCGGTGCCACCGGCGCCGAGCGCGGTCTCCAACTCCGCGCGCTCGGTGGCGTCCAGCTCGGACACCGTGGCGGCAGCTTCGGCTTCGGCCGACTCGATCAGCGCCGACGCCGCGTCGAAGCAGGCACCGATGCCGGTGAGCTTGCGCGGGATGGCCAGTACCGCGTCCCGACGACTTCGCGCCTGCGGATCGTTGGCCAGGCGCCGGGCGCGCCCGACGTGCCCCTGCGCAGCCGCCGCGGCCCAGCCGGCCCGCTGCGGATCGGTGCCGTCTCGCTGCATGAGCACGGCCGCCACCGCGTCCGCGGACGGCTGCCGCAGCGTGATGAGGCGGCATCGGGACCGGATCGTCACCGAGACGTCATCGGGATGGGTCGACGGCGTGCACAGCAGGAACACCGTCCGCGGCGGCGGCTCCTCGATGGCCTTGAGCAGCGCATTGCCGGCCTGTTCGGTGAGCCGGTCGGCATCCTCGACCAGCAGCACCTGCCACCGGCCCAAACTCGGCGCTCCCTGCGCGCGGAGCACCAGGGCGCGCATCTCGTGAACGCCGATGGTCAGCCCTTCCGGGACGACGAACCGGACGTCGGGATGCGTTCCGACGAGAGTGGTGTGGCAGGCCTGGCACTCGCCGCAACCGCCGAACTCGCATTGCAGGGCGGCCGCCAGCGCACGGGCCGCGACCGACCGGCCGGAGCCGGCCGGGCCGGTGAACAGCCACGCGTGCGTCATCGCAGCCGGATCCGAGACGGCCGCGCCGCGGACCACTTCTCCGCCCGCTCGTGCGGCCGCGGACAGGGTCGTGACCGCGTCCGGCTGCCCGACCAGGGCTTCGAAGACTCCGCTCACCGGGCTCGCGCTGTCTCGATCAACGGCCCGCTGAGCCGGGACGACGAATCGTTCGGCAGCAGCGCATGGACCCGCTCTCGAACCGCGAAGGCGATCACTTCGACCGGCTGGCTCGCGTCGACGACCAGATATCGATCCGGCTCAGCGGCGGCCAGGTCCAGGAAGGCGTTGCGGACGCGCTGGTGGAAGGCTGGTGACTCGCCCTCCAACCGGTCGGCGGCCCCCCGGCCGGCGGCGCGCCGGAGTCCTTCCTCCGGGTCGATGTCCAACAGCACCACCAGGTCCGGCCGCAGCCCGCCGGTGGCCCAACTGCTCAACCAGCGCACCTCTTCGCTAGCCAGGGTCCGTCCCGCGCCCTGGTAGGCCAGCGACGAATCGACGTAGCGATCGGAGAGGACGATCGAGCCGGCCCGCAGAGCCGGCATGATCATGGTCTCGACGTGGTGAGCACGATCGGCCGCGTAGAGCAGAGCCTCGGCTCGAGCCGATGGTGCCTCGTCATCCGCCTCGGGCGGATCGAGCACGATGGCGCGGATGCGCTTGCCCAATGGCGTCGCACCCGGCTCCCGAGTCGTCACCACCACTCGGCCGTAGGCCCGCAGCGACTCGGCCAGCCGGTCCACCTGCGTCGACTTGCCGGAACCCTCGCCGCCCTCGAATACGATGAACCGGCCGAAGCCGGATAGCGGCCGGCGGCCGTCGCTGATCAGCGGCGCCTGCAGCGGCTGGTCCATCGGCGTCGGAGGGGCCACCCCCCGACCGCGAAGAGACGAGATCAGATCGGCGAAGACCGGCACTCCCGGCTTGTCATCCATCTGCCGGAACGCGCCGATGCCGGCGATCACGCCGAACACGCCCGCGGCCAGCAGCATCGGCCGCGTCGTCGAGATGGTGTAGCCAAAGTAGCGATGCTCGCCGCCAAGGCCCACGATGAAGCTGGAGAGAGAGATCGTCAGCAGCAGCGTGACCTGTGTGCCGGTCTGGATGAAAGCGAACACCCGACCCCGGACGTCGTCGGTCACGTCAGTGCCGATCAGCGTCACGCCGGACAGGAACGCCATGCCAGCGCCGATGCCCACACACAACGCTCCGAGCACCGCGATCGCCAGATGCCAGGCGAACGTCAGGATCAGCACCGAGCCGGCCGCCCACACGATCGACATGGCAAACCAGCGCCGCCGCGACAGCGACCCGACCAGCTTTGGGCCGAGCACGATGCCGATGCCGAGGCCCAGAAAGATGCTGCCGAACAGGATGTAGAAGGCGAGATCGCCACCGCTGAGCGAACGGGCGTAGAAGAGGGCGCTGCCGACCACCACACCGGCTCCGGCGAACGCGCCCAGAATGCCGAGCACCAAGCCGCGGACCAGCCGGGTGCTGGCCACGTATTTCCATCCCGCCACGAACTCGCGCAGCAGGCTGGGCTTCTTGGCCGGGCGCTCGACCGCACGGCCGCTGATCTCCTTGATGCCGAAGAACACCACCAGAGCGGTCGCGAGGAAGGTCAGCGCGTTGAAGTAGAGAGCGATGTGGGTGCCGATCACCGGACTGCCCGGCGTCGAAGCGTGCACACCACGGGCCAGCCAGGTGATGCCGGCCAGAACCGCGACCGCGGCGATCGGCGCGATGCCGTAGGTGGTCGCGAGTGTGAGCTGGTTGGCGCCCTCCAGCATGCCGGGTTTGGGCAGCAGGTTAGGCACCGACGACTCCTTGGCCGGCGCCCACACCATCTGGATCGTCTCGATCAAGAAGGTCGCCACCGCGGCCCACGCGATCACCAGCCGCGAGTCGGTGGTCAGCAGGCTGACGGTCGGGATCGAGGCGAATAGCAGGAACCGCAGGACGTCGCAGATGACCATGGTGTAGCGGCGGTCCCAGCGGTCCGCAACGACTCCGGCCACCGGACCCAGGACCAGCGCCGGGACCATCCGGACCGCGATCACCGAGCCGAACGCGAAGCCCTTCGCCGCCGAGCCGGACACCTGCTGGGAAGCGAACGTCGAGGTGGCCAGAAGGCCCAACCAGTCACCGAGCGAGGACAGCCCGAGGACCGCCCACAACCGCCGGAACGCACGCACCTGCAGTGCCGCCTTTACGGCGTTAAATCCGGACAATGGGGTCGGCACCTCGGCCTGTGCAGCAACTTCGGCCGGTTCCACGCCTGACACTCCTGATCACCCGTAAGCCAAGGTCACATACGCCTTGCGTGCCCCTACTCTAGACGTGCCGTCGGACGTTTCTGTTACGCGCTGGTTTTGTAACCCTGCGCGTCCGGCTAACGTGTGCGCCGTGCGCCCCACCGAACTGCGCGGCCGCTTCGACGCCGCGACCGCCGACCTGGATCCGCCGTTCGCGATCATCGACCTGGACGCGTTCGACGCGAACGCGTCGGCGTTGGTGGCCCGCGCCGCCGGCAAGCCTCTGCGAGTCGCCAGCAAGTCGGTGCGGTGCCGGGACCTGCTGCGCCGGGTGCTGGACCGGCCCGGCTGGCACGGGATCATGGCCTACACCGTCCCGGAGGCGATCTGGCTGGTCCGCAGCGGGACCTGTGACGACATCCTGGTCGCCTACCCGTCCGCGGACCGCGGCGGGATCTCCGAGGTGGCCGGCGACGCCACGCTGGCGGCCGCGATCACCCTGATGGTGGACTCCACCGAACAGCTCGACTTCATCGACAGCGTGGTGGCGCCGCCCCATCGTGTGGCGCTCCGGCTCTGCATCGACCTGGACGCCTCATGGAAGCCGGTCGGCATGCACATCGGCGTCCGCCGCTCCCCCGTCCACACTCCGGACCATGCTGCCGACCTGGCCAAGGAGATCGTCAAGCGGCCCGGCTTCCGGCTGGTCGGCGTGATGTCCTACGAAGCTCAGATCGCCGGGCTCGGCGATGCTCCGGTCGGCCATCCGATGCGGGGCGCCGCGATCCGCGCCATCCAGCGCCGATCGATGCCGGAGCTGGTGGCTCGGCGTACCGCCGTGGTGTCTGCCGTCCGCGCCCTCGCGGACCTGGAGTTCGTCAACGGCGGTGGCACCGGAAGCGTGGCCGCGACCGCGGCTGACACCTCGGTCACCGAGGTGACCGCGGGCTCGGGGTTGTATGGCCCAACGCTGTTCGACAACTACCGCGCCTGGCGCCCGGAACCGTCCGCGTACTTCGCCCTCTCGGTGGTTCGCAAGCCCAGCCCGCAGATGGCGACCGTGCTCGGCGGCGGCTGGGTGGCCTCCGGCGAGGCGAACCCGAACCGGCTCCCCAGCCCGGCGTTGCCGACCGGCCTGAAGCTGATCCCCACCGAGGGCACCGGCGAGGTGCAGACGCCGGTGACCGGCCCGTCGGCGGCGGCGCTGCGGATCGGCGACCGGGTCTGGTTCCGCCACGCGAAGGCCGGCGAGCTCTGCGAACACGTCGACGATTTGAAGTTGATCAGTGGTGACCGGGTGACCGGCGCGGCGCCGACCTACCGTGGCGAGGGCCGGACCTGGTTGTAGGCGAACCGGCGCGTAAGCCGGACCTGGCGAACGGGGGCCGCACCGGCGACCGGGCCGGACCCGGTTTGGCCTCCGATCGGCTCAGGCGAAGGCCCGCTCCAGGTAGTCCCGGATCACCGACTTGACCTCGGAGAGCACCCGGGCGTCGCCGCCCGGATCGCGCCGGAACGCGAGCTTGATCAACGCATCCGCGGTCTCCACAGCGATCATCAGTGCGAAGTCCAAGCGCTCGGAGTTGTCCATCTCGAAGGTGGTAGCCAGCAGCGCGGCGAGCGCGCTCGCGATCACCGAGTTGTTGTCCCGATCCTCGTCCAGCAGGTGCACGTCGACGACGTCGCCGAAGTGCAGCGTGCGGAAGCCGGGGACGTCGCGGTGCATCGCGATGTATTCGTCAATGCCCGCATCGACGCCGTCCCACCAGTTCGCGAAGTCGCCGGCGGCGAACCGGGCGGTGAGCCGGTCCAGAAAGGCCTCAAGGTTTCGCAGGGTCAGCGCCTGCACCACCGCGCGCTTGTCCGGGAAGAACTGGTAGATCGAACCGATCGCCACACCGGCCCGGTCGGCCAGCAGGGTGGTGGTCAAGGCCTCGTATCCGATCTCATCCACCAGCGCGGCACAGGCGTCGAGCATCCGAGCCACACGGGCCACGCTGCGCCCTTGGACGGGTACGCGGCGAAGCGGGCTGATGGGTGCGGTGGATACGGCGGCGGTCCCGGCTTGCGTCGACAGTACGAGGACCGTCGGCATGGCCGGCGCCGGGGCCGGGATCGGCGGCAGCGCCGACCTCGAAGCCTGTGCTGTCACAATGCCACTCCTTGGTCCGGCAGCCGCAACCGTTTGGACACGTGCGGCCGGCGACGAAACTTCTACTCATCCAACGAGCGCGAGCGCACAACGCCACCGGTGCTCGGCATATCTTGTCTTGACACGATGCATAGGTGAGGCGTACTCACGTTAGTGCTTCGAACCGGATCCGGAGGTCACCCGAATGAGCACGAGTCCCTGGTCGAACTGGGCCGGCAACCAGCGCACCAACGCCGCCCGGGTCGTCCATCCGGCGACCGCGGACGAGTTGGCCGCGGCCATCCGGACCGCTCATGCGGACGGTTTGACGGCGAAGCCCATCGGCGCGGGTCACTCATTCACCGCTGCGGCGGTGACCGATGGCGTCCGGGTGGATCTCGATCGTCTGTCCGGTCTGGTGTCGATCGACCGGGATGCGCGACGGGTGACGGTCCAGGCGGGAATGAAGCTCCATACGCTCAATTCGGTGCTGGCCGCCAATGGTCTCGCCATGCCCAATCTCGGCGACATCGACGTGCAGACGGTGGCCGGCGCGCTGTCCACCGGCACCCATGGCACCGGCGCGAAGCTCGGCTGCCTGTCCACGTTCGTCGTCGGGCTGACCATCGTGACCGGCTCCGGCGAGGTGCTGACCTGCTCGGACACCGAAAACCCGGACGTGTTCGCGGCGGCCCGGGTGGGCGTCGGCGCGCTCGGCGTGATCACCGAGGTAACGCTGCAGGTCACCGAGGCCTTCATCCTGCTCGCCGACGAGCGCCCGGCACGCCTCGGCGATGTGCTCCGGGACTTCGACAACCTGGCCGTCCAGAACGACCACTTCGAGTTCTACTGGTTCCCCTACACCGACCGGGTCCAGGTCAAGCGCAACAACCGGGTGCCGGCCTCGGACCGGCCGCTGAGCCGGCTCCGCGGCTGGCTGGACGACGAGTTCCTGTCCAACACCGTATTCGCCGGGGCCTGCCGGGTCGGCCGCGCGATCCCCGCGATGGTCGCTCCGATCAGCCGGGTGTCCTCGCGCGCGCTGTCCGCGCGCACCTACACGGCGCCATCGCACGAGGTGTTCTGCACGCCACGCCGGGTCCGCTTCACCGAAATGGAATATGGGCTTCCCCGGGAAGCCCTGCGCGAGGCATTCGCCGGGTTGCGGTCCGTCGTCGACTCGATGCCGTTCAAGATCCCGTTTCCAGTCGAGGTACGCGTCAGCGCGAAGGACGACATCTGGCTCTCCCACGGGTACGGCCGGGACAGCGCCTACATCGCGATCCACCAGTACGTCGGGATGCCGTACGAGCCGTATATGCAGGCGTTCGAGAAGATCGCCGAGTCGCTCGGCGGCCGGCCGCACTGGGGCAAGCTGAACTGGCGGACAGCCGAGTCGCTTCGGGGCGCGTACCCCCGTTTTGACGACTTCCTCGCGGTGCGCGACAAGCTCGACCCGGAGCGGGTGTTCGCCAACGACTACACGAGGCGGATCTTCGGCGAGTAGTCCGGCGGCTTTGCGCACTCACCATCCCGCCCCTGCTCTAATAACCTTGATCGTTTCGCTCGCCCCAGCCCGCCCCCGGCCGCGGCCTCGGCCCCGCCCGGCAAGATCAACGAATGCGACCCGTCAGTCTGGCGAATCGGCCCGCCCGACCAGACTGACGGGTCGATTGGGTTGATCAAGGCTGCGCGCTCGGTGGCGACCAAAGCTGCGGTGCGCGGGTGGTTACGCCGGCGGCGTCGCCCGCAAGCCATCCAGCAGCAGTGTGAGCATGCCCTTGGACAGCGACGGGTCGGACTCGCTGGCCACTCCGATGCCGTGCAGCATCCGCAGCACGGTGGTGGCATTGACGTCGGTCCGGATGGCGCCGTCCTGCTGGGCCGCCTCGAGCAAATTGTCGATGGCGGCGTTCATGGTGGCGCGACAGAACTGCATGGTCTCGGAGTCGCGACCGAGCATCGCCTTGATCGCGGCACCCAGCCCAATCTTGAACGACATGAAGCCGAGCTGCTCGGACATCCACGCCTGGAGCGCCTCCAACGGGGGAAACTCGGCGCTCAGCTCCTCGGCCCGCCGCGCCATCGACTCAACGTCCCGGCGGTAGACCGCGGCCAGCAAGGCGTCCTTCGTCGGAAAGTGGCGATACAGCGTGCCGGGCCCGACCCCGGCGCGCCGTGCGATCTCATCCATCGGCGCGTCGACTCCCAGCTCACCGAAGGCAGCCCGCGCCACGTCGATGAGTTTCTCCTGGTTACGACGCGCGTCGGCGCGCATCGGGCGGTCGGTCGTGGTCACGGCAGGACGTTCTCCTACATCCGGAGAGTATCTCCGGTTAGACTTGATAACCGGAGTGCTTCTCCATATGATAGCCGAGTCAGTAAACGGAGAGTCTCTCCGTTTTGACTCGCTCATTGGAGCTGTGTTGTGTCCGTAATGTCCGCACCAACCACTACAACCACGATCACCCCGTCGGCCCAGCGCCACCGCCTGGCGCTCGCGATCATCGTCACCTGCCAGCTGATGCTGATCATCGATGCGACCGTGATGAACGTCGCGCTGCCCCACATCCAGGCTGACCTGCATCTGTCCACGGCCGGCCTGACCTGGGTGATGACTTCCTACACGCTGGCCTTCGGCGGCCTGCTGCTGCTCGGCGGCCGGGCCGGCGATGTCTTCGGCCGCCGCCGCATGTTCGTCGGGGGCATCGTCCTGTTCACTGTCGCGTCGTTGCTCGGCGGCCTGGCCCCGAGCGCCGGCTGGCTGCTCGCCGCTCGCGCGCTGCAGGGAGTCGGCGCCGCCGCCGCCGGACCCAGCACGATCGCGTTGATCACCACGACCTTCACCGAGACCCGGGAGCGGATCCGGGCGCTCGCCCTGTTCTCGGCCGCGTCCGGTGCCGGCTTCGCACTCGGCCTGATCGTCGGTGGAGCGGTCACCGAGGCCGCCTCGTGGCGCTGGGTCCTCTTCATCAACGTGCCGTTCGGCATCGCCGCCGCCGCGCTGGCGCCGCGATTCGTCGCCGAACCGCCTCGGCACACCGGGCGCCTCGACCTGCCCGGCGCCCTGGCCGCCACGACGGGCATGCTGAGCCTGGTCTACGGTCTGCTCTCGGCGACCAGCCATGGATGGAGCTCGCCGCTCACCATCATCACGATCGCGCTCGGAATTGTGCTGATCGGCTGCTTCATCTCGATCGAGGCACGGGTGCGGCAACCGTTGATGCCATTGCGGCTGTTCGCCGACCGGGACCGAGCCGCCGGCTACCTCGGATTTGCTCTTGGACCGATGGCGATGATGTCGATGTTCTTCCTGCTCACTCAGTTCGTGCAGGACGACCGCGGCTACTCGCCGCTGCGTACCGGCCTGGCGTTCCTGCCGCTGGCCCTGTCGATGCTCACGATGAGCCGAGTGGTGCCCAGGATCCTGCCGCGGACCGGCGCGCGACCGCTGGTCATGGCCGGTGCGTCGATGATGACCGGTGGCCTGATCTGGTTGACCCAGTTGCACGGAGGTTCCGCGTACGCGACCGGCGTCCTCGGCCCGATGGTGCTCATGGGCCTGGGCGGTGGACTGGCGTTCATCGCGATGCCGCCGACCATCTTCGCCACGGTGCCGCCGCAGGATGCCGGTGCCGCGGGTGGCGTCCTGCAGACCATGCAGCAGACCGGCGCCACGCTCGGCATTTCGGTGATCGCGACGGTCGCGGCCGGGACCGGCGGTTCACTGGTGGCCGGCATGACCAACGCGTTCGCGGTGGCCGCCGGAATCGCGGCCGTCATCGTGGTGGTGGTCGGTCCGCTGTTCCGGAACCGGCTGCCGGCCGGCAGCTAGGAACACCGACACCGGACGCAACACCGGGGCCGGCCGTCGATATGACGGCCGGCCCCGGTGCGTACAACTTAGCCCTGGTCGGCGGTGGCCTTGGACGGCGCCGCCTTCTTCGGCGCTGCCTTGGCCGCGGTCTTCTTCGCGGCCGTCGCCTTCTTCGCGGCGGTCTTCTTGGCGGCAGTCTTCTTCGCTGCGGTCTTCTTGGCCGCCGTCTCCGGCTCGGCCTTCTTGACCGCCTTCTTCGCGGCCTTCTTGCGCGGCGCCGCCGGACCCTTGGCCCGCTTCTCGGCGAGCATCTCGGAGGCCTGCTCGATGGTCAGCGACTCCGGCGTCTGGCCGCGCCGGAGCGAGGCGTTGAACTCCCCGTCGGTGACGTAGGGGCCGAACCGCCCGTCCTTGATGACCAGCGGCTTCTCGGTGACCGGGTCGGCACCCATCTCGCGTAGCGGGGCAGCCGCGGCCCGGCGCTGGTTGGTCTTCGGAGCCGCCAGCAGCGTCAGCGCCTCCTGCAGCGTCACGGTGAAGAGCTGATCCTCGGTGGCCAGCGATCGGGTGTCGTCGCCACGCTTGATGTAGGGGCCATAGCGGCCACCGGAGGCGATGATGTCGACGCCGCCCTCGTCCTTGCCGACCACCCGAGGCAGCGACAGCAGCTTGAGCGCCTCCTCGAGGGAAAGGTCCTCCGGGGACATCGACTTGAGCAGGGACGCGTTCTTCTCGCCCATGCTCACGTAGGGTCCGTAGCGGCCGGACTTGAGCACGATCGCTTCACCGGTCTGCGGATCCTCGCCGACCGTGCGCTCCCCACCGCCGCCGAGGAAGAACTCGTCGACCTTCTCCGGCGTCAGCTCGTCCGGCGCGATCCCGTCCGGCAGCGAGGCCCGATCGCCGTCGTTGTCCTCGGCCGTTCCCCGCTGCAGGTAGGGACCGAAGCGACCGACCCGGACCACCACGTCTCGGCCATCGTCGTCCTTGAACAGCGGGATCGAGTTGATGCCTCGGGCGTCGATCTCACCCAGACGCTCGGTGACCATGCGCTTCAGGCCACCGGATCGGGCCACCGAGCCGGACTCGCCGATGTTGCCGCCGAAATAGAACGCGGACAGGAAGTCGTTGGCCGCGGCGCTGCCGCCGGCCACGTCGTCCAGCTCGTCCTCCATAGTGGCGGTGAACTGGTAGTCGACGAGTTGTGGGAAGTGCTGCTCCATCAGCGACACCACGGCGAACGCCAGGAACGACGGGACCAGCGCCTGGCCCCGCTTGAACACGTAGCCGCGATCCTGAATGGTTCCCATGATCGAGGCGTACGTGGACGGGCGGCCGATGCCCAGCTCCTCCATCGCCTTGACCAGCGACGCCTCGGTGTAACGCGCGGGCGGCTGGGTGGTGTGCCCGGCCGGCTCCAGAGCGTCAGCGCGCAGCGGCTGGTCCTTGGTCAGGTTCGGCAGCCGGCGCTCGGCATCCTCAGCCTCGGCATTCTCGTCGTCCGAGGACTCCACGTAGGCGCGCAGGAAGCCCGGATCGGTGATGGTCTTGCCGGTGGCGGCGAAGTCACAGTCCTCGTTGGTGGTCGAGGTGGCGCGGATCCGCACCGAGACCGAGTTTCCGACCGCGTCGGTCATCTGCGAGGCCACGGTCCGGCGCCAGATCAGCTCGTAGAGCTTGAACTCGTCGCCGGACAGCTCGCTGGCGACCTCACCAGGAGTCCGGAACGAGTCGCCGGCCGGGCGGATAGCTTCGTGCGCCTCCTGGGCGTTCTTGACCTTGCTGGAGTAGCGGCGCGGCTCCGGCGGCACCGCACCCGGGCCGTAGAGCTCGCGGATCTGCGTGCGCGCGGCGGAGATCGCGGACTCGGACAGGCTCACCGAGTCGGTACGCATATAGGTGATGTAGCCGTTTTCGTAGAGGCGCTGGGCCACCCGCATCGTCTGCTGCGACGAGTAGCGCAGCTTGCGCGATGCCTCCTGCTGGAGCGTCGAGGTGATGAACGGCGCGTACGGCCGGCGCCGGTACGGCTTTTCCTCTACTCGGGTGACCTGGAACGGCCGGTTCTCCAGCCGCTGCGCCAGGCCACGGGCTCCGGCTTCGTCGAGGTGCACGACCGTGCTGTCGGCCTTGCCGGTGGTCGGCTCGAAGTCCCGGCCGCTGGCGACCCGGTCACCGCCGACGGCGACCAGCGTGGCCGCGAACATCCGCGGGCTGTCCTCGGCCGCCTCCAGCGTGGCCAGAGTGGCGGTGATGTCCCAGTAGTTGGCCGAGCGGAACGCCATCCGCTGCCGCTCGCGCTCCACCACGATCCGGGTTGCGACTGACTGAACCCGCCCGGCGCTGAGCTTGGGCATGACCTTCTTCCACAGCACCGGCGAGACTTCATAGCCGTACAGCCGGTCCAGGATGCGGCGGGCCTCCTGGGCGTCGACCAGGGCGCGGTCGATCTCGCGCGGGTTGGCCACGGCGGCCTGGATGGCCGGCTTGGTGATCTCGTGGAAGACCATCCGCTTGACCGGGACCTTGGGCTTGATCGTCTCCAGCAGATGCCAGGCGATCGCCTCGCCCTCGCGGTCCTCATCGGTGGCGAGGAAGACCTCGTCCACCTCCTTGGCCAGCTTGGTCAGCTTGGTGATCTGCGCCTTGCGATCGGCGCTGACCACATAGAGAGCGGAGAAGCCGTTGTCGACGTCGACGCCGAGCCGCGCCCACGCCTCACCTTTATATTTGGCGGGCACATCGGCCGCGTTCCGCGGAAGATCGCGGACATGGCCGAAGCTCGCTTCGACGACATAATCCGGCCCTAGAAAGCCGGAAATCTTCTTGGCCTTCGCCGGCGACTCGACGATGACCAGCCGCTTCGTGGAACCCGGCACGTCACTCCCCATGTTGCTGAATAACCAAAAACGCTGACGCCGATCTGCCCGCCGAGAACCGGACTATTCGGCCATCGAGCACCGTCACACGCCAGACGGCGCCACGCTACACCCCGAGGCAACCGTGACCCACGTCACGGGCCGGTTACGCCCCGTCGCGTCGCGACACTACCTCGCTTTCCCGGCCGCCCGGGCCAGCTACGCCCAAGCGTCGGTGGGCGCCGCCGCCGGCGGGTCACCGATGATCTCGGCGAACCGATAAATACGGCGCCGGCTGGTCACCCGCAGAGCCGGACCCAGGCCGCCCGGCCCGGCCGCCCGCACGACCTCGGTCGGCAGGCCGATCATGTCAAGAGCCCGTTGCATGGTGATCGCCACGCCGTCTTCGCACCGGCCCAGCCGGAGCGTGACACCCAGTGGATCACGATAACCGGCGGCCATCATCCACAGTCGCAAACGGCGGCCTTCGATGGCAAATCCGTTCGGCGGCAGCTTCACCGCACCCCGCAACCAAGCGGTGGCGAGCGGTGCCAGGACCGAGCTATACGGCGTACGCACACCGATGTGTTCGTCCACTGTCGACACGCAGGTCGGCTCGAATCCCCGGGCTCGCATCTCGCCGACCAGCGCGATCGCACGCCAGCGATCCTCCACGACAACGCTGACCCGCGCCGTGCCGCCCATGCGCACGACCTGACCGGGTCCGGCCAGCAGGCCCGCCAGATCCTCCGGTGCGGGTGCGGCGGCCTCGGCCCCAAAGAGTGACAGCTGCCGGATCACCGACACGCCGACACTGTATCGAAGTCCGCCTCCAACTCCGGGGAGACAAGTTGGTCGGTGTCGATGCCGGACTGCGCGTATTCGCTATTCAGCGAGGTCATCGTGGTGCCGACGCTCTTATAGAAGGTGTCGGCGTCCGCGGGATCCAGTGCCTTGATCGCGCTGGAGGCATGCGCGTAGGCCGCCGAGATCTTCTGCAGCGACGCCACGAAGCGCTTCTCGATCACGGCGCCGCCATCGACGTCCGGCACGCCGGCGGCGCGCACCGCCGTGGTGGCCTTGTCGGTCGCCGATCGAGCGCCGTCGAGAAGGTCGATCAGGTGCGCGCGAGTCTCGTCGGCGGTCTTGGCCGAGGACATCGCCTGCTGAGCGGTGGAATTCAGCTCCGTGATCTCGGACCGCCACGGAGACAGCGCCCGGCACACGTCGGCCGCCCAGGACTTCGGCTCGACCGCATGAGTGCAACCGGAAACACCGCCGGCGACGGCGAGTCCGAGCACGATCAGGGCGGCCGTGCGGGCGCGACGCATGGACGACACTGTACGGCTGGCGACCGACAACGCTTTACGGCTCAGTGTCGTGCGATCCGTGCCGCAAATGAGGTGTGTTCACGACAGCCGGGTTGCCCGCTCGGCGGCAGGGACGTACCGTGGCCGGTTGGCCGACGGCTGGCGTCGGTCCGTTGACCAAGGACCGGACATATGCGGCGTCGACCCCTAATTCGCAGCATCGTGGCGACCCTCTTCGGCTTCGGTGTCGCAGCCGTCATCGGCGCGACCGTCGCGGCGCCCCCGGCTGCCGCCGACGATCCGTGCTGCCAGGTCGCGCTCAGCGGTCTTCCAGGGCAGTTCCACGCCGGTGGCGCGCCTCAGAGCTTCCGGGTCGTGGTGCAGAACAAGAGCCAGGAAGCGCTCAGCGGGATCACCGTAACGCTCGCCTTCAAGGCCAACAACCTGAACCGCAACCTTCTGCACCTGCAATACGAGCGCAACGGTGGCTGGCGCGGCGTCGGCACCCGCAACCAGGACGGACTCATCGTCGGCACCAGTCAGCCGAACTCGGACTTCTTCCGGCACAACAACATCAACCCGGGCCAGCAGGTCAGCTTCACCTACCGGCTGTGGTTCGGCGACAAGACGCCGACGGCGCCGTTGAGCGTGTGGCTTACGGTGGCGCCGAGCGGGCACCAGAACCAGAGTGCGCAGGCCGGCCCGTACCAGTCGTCGCTGGTCGGCATCGGCGCAGCGACGACGCCGAAGCCCACCCCGAAGCCGACGCCGACGGCGACTCCGAGCGAGACGATCACCGACGATCCGACCGCCGCCGAGTCCCAGGACCCCGGCGCGGTCAGCGGCGGTCAAATCGGCGGCTCCGCTGACGACTCGTCCGACATGACCTGGCTGGCCTACACCATCGGCGCCCTGTTGCTTCTCGGCGGCGTCGGCGCGATCGGAACGCTGCTGTGGCGGCGCGGTCCGCAGCCGGTGGAGACCGATTGGCAGGACCCGGCGTACGCGCGCCCGGCCGGCGGCTATCCGCAGCCTGCGGCACATCCGCAGCCGACGGCGGTGTTCCAGCCGGGGCCGCAGGGCGGTGGCTACGCCACCCACACCATGCCGATGCCGCCCGCCACGTCCGGCGGCCGGCACAGCGCGCCGACGTCGCACTACCCGGCTCCGCAGGATCCGTACGTTGACGAGACGATGATCGACCCGCGCTGACTCGCGTAACGCAAAGGGCGCTCTCCCGATCCGGGAGAGCGCCCTTTGCTGTTGCTACCTAGACTTCGATCTTCTCCGACTTGTTGCTACGCGCCTTCGACCCGGCTTTTCCCGGGCCGTCCGCGGCGGCCGGGCCGGACTCATCGTCAGCACCGGCGTCGCCGTCACCGGCACCGTCGGCCACCGCCATCGGCTTGCGCTTGCTGTTGTAGATGGCGGCCGCGATGATCAGCGCCGCCACGATCGCGATGGTGATGCGCAACCCGGTGTTCTTGTCCGCACCGGTGCTCCACATGACGATCGCCGGAGCGATCAGCAGGGACACCAGGTTCATGACCTTCAGCAACGGGTTGATGGCCGGACCAGCCGTGTCCTTGAACGGGTCACCGACCGTGTCACCGATGATGGTGGCCTCGTGCGCCGGCGAACCCTTGCCGCCGTAGGTGCCGTCCTCGACCATCTTCTTCGCGTTGTCCCAGGCGCCACCGGAGTTCGCCAGGAACAGCGCCATCAGCGTGCCCGCACCGATGGCACCGGCGAGGTACGCAGCGAGCGGGCCAACACCGAGACCGAAGCCCACGGCGATCGGCGCGAAGATCGCGAGCAGACCCGGGGTAACCAGCTCGCGCTGAGCGTCCCGGGTGCAGATGTCGACGACCTTGCCGTATTCCGGACGCTGGGTGCCGTCCATGATGCCCGGGAATTCGCGGAACTGACGCCGAACCTCGAACACCACGGCGCCCGCGGAGCGGGACACCGCATTGATGGCCAGACCGGAGAACAGGAACACCACCGCCGCGCCGATCAGCAGGCCGACGAGGTTGTTCGGGTTGGCCACGTTGAGTAGCGTCACCAGGTTCAGCGTCGAACCCGCCTTGACCATGGCAGTGCCGATGGTGTCGGTGTAGGAGCCGAACAGGGCCGTCGCGGCAAGTACCGCTGTGGCGATCGCGATGCCCTTGGTGATGGCCTTCGTGGTGTTGCCGACCGCGTCCAGGTCAGTGAGGACCCGGGCGCCGTTCTCATCAACGTCACCGGACATCTCCGCGATGCCCTGGGCGTTGTCCGAGATCGGGCCGAATGTGTCCATGGCGACGATGACGCCGACCGTGGTCAGCAGACCGGTGCCGGCGAGCGCGACGGCGAACAGCGACAGGATGATCGAGCCACCGCCGAGAAGGAAGGCACCGTACACACCGGCAGCGATGACTAGGGCTGAGTAGACCGCTGACTCGAAGCCGACCGAGACGCCCGCGAGGACCACCGTGGCCGGGCCGGTCAGGGCCGACTTGCCGATGTCCTTGACCGGACGGCGGCTGGTCTCGGTGAAGTAGCCGGTGAGGGCCTGGATCACGGCGGCCAGCACGATACCGATGATCACTGCGATGATGGCGAACCAGATCGGGTTGACCGGCGGGTTGTCGCCAGCGGCGAAGCCGAGCGCCTCGCGCCAGGTGCCGCCGAGCAGACCCGCCCAGCTGTCCTTCAGGTACAGGAAGGCGGCACCGGCGACCAGCACCGCGGAGATCACCGCAGAGATGTAGAAGGCGCGGTTGATTGCCGTCAGGCCGGACTTGTCCGACTTCCGCAGGCGGGTGATGAACACACCCACGATCGCGGTGAGGACACCGATGGTCGGAACGATCAGCGGGAAGACCAGGCCGGAGGTGCCGAAGGCCGTCTTGCCGAGGATGAGTGCCGCGACCAGCATGACGGCGTACGACTCAAAGAGGTCGGCTGCCATGCCGGCGCAGTCGCCGACGTTGTCGCCCACGTTGTCCGCGATCGTCGCGGCGTTGCGCGGGTCGTCCTCGGGGATGCCCTGCTCCACCTTGCCGACCAGGTCCGCGCCGACGTCCGCGGCCTTGGTGAAGATGCCGCCGCCGACTCGCATGAACATGGCCAGCAGGGCGGCGCCGAAGCCGAAGCCCTCGAGCACCGTCGGAGCGTCACCCTGGTAGATCAGGACCACCACGGACGCACCGAGCAGGCCCAGACCGACGGTCAGGAAGCCGACCACGCCACCGGTGCGGAACGCGATCTGCATCGCCCGCTCGCGGCTACCCTCGCCAGTGTTCGCCGCAGCGGCCACTCGCACGTTGGCGCGCGTGGCCATGGCCATGCCGGCTGCACCGATGAATGAGCTGAAAAGCGCACCCACGATGAAGAACAGGGACCGGCCGATACGTACGCCCGTGCCGCCTTCGTTGACCGGCAGTGCGAGCAGCAATAGAACCGCGACGACGACGAAGATGCCGAGGGTCTTGAACTGTCGAGTCAGGTAGGCGGTCGCGCCTTCCTGCACAGCCCCGGCGATTTCCTGCATTTTCTTTGTACCCGTACCGGTTGCCAAGACCGCCTTGACAAAGCCTGCGGCGAACCCAAGAGCCACCAGAGCGACGGCCGCCGCGATGACTACATAGGTAACGTTGGCTCCGGTAAGGGACAGCTCACCAGAGGCGAGGGTAGTCCCGGACATCCGTTGTCCTCCTGTACCGATTTACGACGTTCACAGGTCGGGCGCACACGCGCCGACCAGGGATGTTGAAGATGACCCGCGTACTCTAGCTGTCCGTCGTGTCAGTGGTCACACCGAGGACGGTCCGTGTCTTGGAGATCGGTCCGGGTGTGCTACCGCTGCGACACGGTTGGCCAGGACATTTGCACTTCGGTCCCGACACCGGCCGGCGCCGGACGCACGGACAGGTCCTTGACGACCCCGGCCAGCAGGGCCAGGCCCATCTCCACCGCGACGTCTTCCTCGTCCACCACGTCGCCGCCATCTGACTGGTCAATGAGGGTCGCGAGAGGTATCGCGGTGCCGCCGACGTCCGCCGGCGCCCGATCTGTCACCCGTACGGTAAATTGTGCCTCGTCGTGTAGCTCAACTTCGACCAAATCGGTCAACGCGTATCGGCGGTGCAACGCCACCGCCCGCGAGCAGGCTTCGCCGATGGCCAGTCGCACCTCGTCCAGATCAGCCTCCGGCACTCCGGCACGGCGCGCGACAGCGACCCCGACCAGTCGCGCGGTGCGAACGTGGGCCGGGGCCGGCGTGAACGACAGGCGGACCGTCGCCATCTATCCGCGGCCTCAGCCGGCCGAACCGGCGGTTGCCGCCTCGACCGAAGGGAACACTGTGAAGATCTGATCGAGGCCGGTGATGCGGAAGATCTTGAGGATCCGTTCCTGATCGCAGACCAGGGAGAAGTCTCCGCCCGATAGGCGCATTCGCTTGAGCCCGCCGACCAGCACGCCAAGACCGGTCGAGTCGAGGAACTCGACCCGACCGAGGTCAACAGTGACCGCACGAGCGCCGCCCTCAACCACTTCGATCAGCCGCTCCCGCAGCGCGGGTGCCGTATAAACGTCGATCTCCCCGCCGACCTCTAGGACCGTGCGGTCGCCGACCTTCCGGGTCGACAACGACAAATCCATCACGGGCCTCCTGTGGATTGACTCGGTGTCCCGGAGAGAATCTAACCACCGTATCGGCGCGTAGTTATACCTTGGTTACTCGTTTTGGACATCTCGTCGCGGTCGGATCCGGCATCTCCGCTGGCCAGCCCGGACATCTCCTCCTCCTGATCCCGTTCGCTCGGGTCCGGTCGGCTTGGACATCTCCCCTCCTGATCCCTGTCCGCTCGATCCGGCCGGCTTGGACATCTCCCCGAGTGAGTGCGACAGTGCAGGACGTGACCGCCACCCCTGAGCTGTGGCCTGGCGATGGCTTTCCCGGTGCCCCGGCGCCGGAACCGGACGAGCTACTGGCCCGGCTGGTCCGGGATCAGGACTGCCTGACCCACGTCGAGCGGGTCCCGGCTCGGGCCGGCGTACGCGCCGATTGGCCGTCATGGATCCCGTCATCGGTCACCGACGCGCTGACGACGCGGGGTGTCGTCCAGCCGTGGTCCCATCAGGCTGCCGCCGCGACCCTCGCCCATGACGGCACAAATGTGGTGATTTCCACCGGCACCGGGTCCGGCAAGTCGCTCGCCTATCAATTGCCGGTGCTGACGGAACTCGTCGAGTCGGCCAAGCCGACGGCTCTATACCTGGCTCCGACCAAGGCTCTCGCGGCCGACCAGTTGCGCAGCCTTGAGGCCTTGGGTTTGCCGATTCGCGCGGCCACCCTAGACGGCGACACGCCGTTCGAGGAGCGCGAGTGGATCCGGGCCTACGGCCGGCTGGTTCTGACGAATCCGGACATGGTTCACCACACGCTGCTCTACCGGCACGCCGCGTGGGCCACGTTCTGGCGACGCCTTCGCTTCGTGGTGATCGACGAGTGCCACACCTACCGGGGCGTGTTCGGATCGCATGTCGCCCAGGTGATCCGCCGGCTACGTCGCATCTGCCGACGCTACGGATCGGAACCGGTGTTCATCCTGGCCTCGGCGACGGTCAGCGATCCAGCGGCGGCCGCGGGCCGGCTCATCGGGCTTCCGGTCACCGCTGTGACTGACGACGGCTCGCCGCGGGGCGGCATCACCTTCGGGCTGTGGGAGCCGCCGATCGTCATCCCCGGCGCCGGCAACGACGACCCGGACTCCGACGATGCCGCGCCGCCCGGCGGCGGCATTCGGCGCTCGGCGTTGCGCCAGACCGCTGACCTGCTGGCCGACTCGATCGCGTCCGGCGCCCGCACGATCGCGTTCATCCGGTCCCGCAAGGGTGCCGAGGTGGTCGCCACGATGGCCAAGCGGTCGCTCGCGGCGGTGGAACCACAACTGGCCGACCGGGTGGCCGCCTACCGGGCGGGTTATCTGCGCGAGGAACGGCGGGAGCTGGAGCGATCCCTGCTCTCCGGCGAGCTGCTCGGCATGGCGTCGACCAACGCGCTGGAGCTCGGAGTCGACATGGTCGGCCTGGACGCGGTGGTGCTGTCCGGGTATCCCGGCACGCTGGCATCGATGTGGCAGCAAGCGGGCCGGGCCGGTCGCGCCGGCCGGGATGCGTTGTGCGTGCTGGTGGCCCGCGACGACCCGCTGGACACCTATCTGGTGCACCATCCGGACGCGCTGTTCCGACGGCCGGTCGAGGCCACCGTGCTGGATCCCGCCAACCAATATGTGCTGGCACCGCACCTTTGCGCGGCGGCGGCCGAAATGCCGCTGGTGACAGCCGACGTCGAGCTCTTCGGCGGCGCGCCGGCCGAGCAGGTGTTGGCCATGCTGACTGCCGATGGCCTGCTGCGGCGCCGGCCGACTGGCTGGTACTGGTCGCAGGACGGCCGCCCGGACGTGGACCTCCGTGGTTCCGGAGGTCAGCCGGTGGCAATCGTCGAGTCGGCCACCGGCCGCCTGCTGGGCACGGTGGACTGGGCCGCGGCCCACGGTCAGGTGCACACCGGCGCCGTCCACCTGCATCAAGGGACGTCCTATGTCGTCGACCACCTCGACCTGGATGACGGCGCGGCGCTCGTCCACGAGGAAGAGCCGGACTGGACCACACAGGCCCGGGATGTCACGTCGCTGACGGTCGCGTCGGTCACCGAATATGTCGACGCGGGGCCGATCGGGCTCTTCTTCGGCACCGTCGACGTGACCAACCAGGTCGTGAGCTACCAGCGCAAACGCCTCGCGACCGGCGAGCTGATCGACACCCGGCCGCTGGACCTGCCGGCACGCGCACTGCGTACGGCGGCGGTGTGGTGGACCATTTCGCCCCAGGCTCTGGATCGGGCCGGAGTCGAACCGGTCGACATTCCGGGAGCGCTGCACGCCGCCGAGCACGCGTCGATCGGCCTGCTGCCGCTGATCGCGACTTGTGATCGGTGGGACATCGGCGGCCTGTCCACCGCGGCGCATCCGGACACCGAGGCTCCGACCGTCTTCGTCTACGACGGCCACCCGGGCGGCGCCGGCTTCTCCGAGCGCGCGTTCCAGGTGGCCCGGGAGTGGCTCGGTGCCACCCGCGCCGCGATCGCCTCGTGCGGCTGCGAGCACGGCTGCCCGTCCTGCGTCCAGTCGCCGAAGTGCGGCAACGGCAACGAGCCGTTGAGCAAAGTCGACGCTGTCAGGGTGCTGGACACCGTGCTCGACCACCTTCCCGACGATCGCACCGTCGCCGCCTGACGCCGTCTGCTCCGGGCCGGCCCGGGCGACGCCGAGCGCGGTGCCGACCGCCCACCGGCCCAGGCGTACGCGGACCGAGGCGGTGACATCGACGTTCAACCCGTCGGACGAGCACTCGACGAGATCTGCGCCGTTCCCGGCGACCACTGTCGCGGCCCGCCCGCACGGGTCCCGCAACGCCGATTGCGCACCGGCGAGGGCGCCGAGATCGGCAGCCACCTGGGCTTGATGCCGCGCCACCACGGCCGACCCGACGGTCAGCGACGCCAGGCCGATCAGGACGATCACCAAGCCGGCACCGAGCACCCACACCGACGCCGATCCTCGATCCGACCTCACGGCAGCGGCCCTTCAACGGCCGCGACCGCGGCGCCGGCCACCGTGAATCCGGGACCGAAGCGACCCATCGGACGCACCAAGACGCGGCACGAGGCGTGCACGACGCCGGCACCCCCGACGATCGAGATGGTCGCGTCCGGCGGCGCATGGGCCGCCCCCGCCGGACCTCCCTCCCCGCCCCGGGCCGCGGCGAGAGCAGCATCGCGCGCCGCGTCGACGCACTCCAGTTTCCGGGTGACGGCGCCGACGGCACCGAGCGCCACCGCGGTGAACAGCACCAGCGCAGGCAACGCCGCCGCCAGCTCGGCGGTCACCGACCCGCGATCACCGTGGTCGGCTCGGCGCCGTCGACGCCCGGTCACTTCAGGGCCTTCGTGATGATCGCCGACAGCGCCGACTGCACGCCCGGAGACGTCACGACCTTGAGAAGGATCCCCGCGAAGGCGACCGCCGCCAGCGTGCCCACCGCATACTCCGCCGTGCTCATTCCGGCGTCCCGACCACGCGTGAACACCCGCCGCCAGCGAACTTTCCAGCTGCTCATTCGATCTCCCTTCACCGCAGGGCGTCACCAAGGACGGCGACGATCACCGGCGCGATGCCGGCGAAAACAAAGGCAGGCAGGAAACACAGGCCGAGCGGCAGGACGATCAGCACGCCGACGCGACTTGCCGTGGCCTCGACCGTGGCGGCCCGGGCGGACCGCAGATCGTCGGCGACCCGGCTCAGCGCTCGCGCCACCGCGGCCCCGCTGTCGGCGCTGCGAGCGACCGCGTCACCGATGCGAGCCGCCTCCGGAGGCGTACGCAACACCGCCCACGCGGTCCTGGAGTCCAGCCCCATCCGCAATCCGTCGCGCACCCGCAACAACGCGGTGCCGACCGGCCCGCCGAGCGCGACAGCGACCGTTCCAATGGCGCGTTCAGTCGGTGCGCCGGCCCGCATGGCCGCGGACAGGAGGTCGGCGGCGAGCGGCAGATCGCCGACCGCACGCAGCCGATCCAGCCGGCGGCCGCGTGGCTCCAAGCGCCCGGCCAGCCAGGTCGCCGCACCGGTGACCGGGACAGCGGCCAGCACGCCGAACCAGCCGCCGAGAAGCAGCCAGGTGAGCGTTCCTGCGGCGGCACCGGCGACCACCGTCGTCCGGGTGAGTCGGCGGTTCATTGCGCCGACTCCTCGATCGAGCGGGCCAGCCGGCCCGTCCACGCCAGCCCGGCCGCCTGGAATGCCAGCGCGGCCGCGGCGCATGCGGCGCCGACCCTGGTGTGCAGCAGCACATGCAGCGGGTTCACGCCGATGCCGAATCCGAGTGCCAGCCCGGCAATCGGCAGGGCGGCCAGGAGCCACGCGGTGGCCTGGGCACCCGCCGCCTGAGCGGTCGCCCGCGCCTGCGCGAGGCTGAGCGATCGGGTGTCGGTTTCCAGCCGCTCCAGCAGGTCCGCGAGGCGCGCGCCGACCGATTCGGCGACCCGGGTTGCGGCGCCGATCCGGTCGGCGAGCAGCTGCCCGTGCCGGCCGCTGTTCCGGATCGCCGGCAGGTAACTAGCCATCACCGCGCCCGGGTCGGCCCCGGCGCGCAGATCGGCGGCGACCGCGGCCACCAGGTCCAGCGACGCCGCCACGGCTCGGCCGCGCGCGCGGGACCGGCGCACCGACGCCACCACGGTCACTGCGACTGCCGCGTACACCCCGCCGGCCAGCGCGGCGACGGGTCCGCCGATCGGACCGAAAGCGACGGCGCCGACCAGGCCGGCCAGGCCCGCCATCCGACGCGGATGCCGATCCAGCAGCCCGATCGCGCGCGCCGCCCGCTGACTTTGGGTATCCGGACGCTCCAGCCCGGCCAGCACCCGTAGCCGGCGCCGGTCGGCCCCTGGCACCGCCGTCGCGAGCGTACGCATCAGGCACCCGCCAGCAACGCCGCCGGCACGCGTACGCCCCGGGCAGTCAGCAGATCGGCCAGCGCCACCGAACCGGGCCGCACCCCACCCAGCCGATGCCAGGCCGGAACCGTGGTCACCCCGTGCTCGCCGTGGTTCAGCACGACGATTTCCTCGACCACCCGGGCACCGGCGCTCCGCCGCATGTGGATCACCAGCTGGATCCCGGCCGTCATCTGGGCCTGCAGCGCCGCCGCCGAAACCCCGCTGAGCAGACCCAACGCGGCCAGCCGAACCGGCACATCACCGGCCGAGTTGGCGTGGATCGTGCCGGCACCGCCCTCGTGACCGGTGTTGAGCGCGCCGAGCAGGTCGACCACTTCGGCACCACGGCACTCGCCGACGACCAGCCGATCGGGGCGCATCCGCAATGCCTGTCGCATCAGATCGCGGAGGGACACGGCACCCGCGCCCTCGACGTTGGGCGTACGCCCCTGGAGGCTCACCGCGTGCGGGTGGTGCGGGCGCAACTCCG
The DNA here is from genome assembly GCA_963836775.1 of uncultured Actinomycetota bacterium. Classification (GTDB taxonomy): domain Bacteria; phylum Actinomycetota; class Actinomycetes; order Mycobacteriales; family Micromonosporaceae; genus DASQPR01. Next base: position 1,491,301 of record CAWIKR010000002.1, read on the forward strand.
CCGAGTCTTCGACGATGACGATCCGCTCGGTCGGCGGCACCAGGCTCAGCAGGCTTGCGAGCAGCGTGGTCTTGCCGCTTCCGGTGCCGCCCGAGACCAGGTAGGACAAGCGGCTCGCGACGATCGCGGAGAGAACCTCGGCGCCCGTTGTCGTCACCGTTCCGCGCCCGACCAGCTCCGGCATGGCGAGCGCGCGATGCCGGACCGTACGCAACGACAGGTAGGGTCCGGCGGTCGCGATCGGCGGCAGCACCGCGTGCAGCCGAGTGCCGTCCGGCAGACGCGCATCCACGAACGGGCACGCCTCGTCGAGCCTACGACCGCACGCCGCCGCCAGCCGCTGCGCCAACCGGCGGGCATCGATCGGACCGCCCGCCCGAAGGTCGACCCGCTCCAGGCCGGCGCCTTTGTCGACCCACACTTCGCCGCCATTGACGAGGACGTCGGTGACATCGGGATCGAGCAGCAGCGGCGTCAGCGCCCCGGCGCCCGGCATCGTCTCGACGGCCGCCTGGTGCGCCAGCACATATGGCCGAACCGCGGCGGCGGTCATGCCACGGCCAGCCTGGTCATCGCCAGATCGCCGAGCAGCCGCTCGCACAGCACGGCCAGCGGACCCCGACCGCTGGCCGCCGGTGGAACGCCTCGCTCGAGCTCCTTGGCGAGCAGCGGCTCGGTGCGCATGGCGCCGGCCAGCGGCAGATGCACGGCCTCCACCACCGCCTTGACGGTCAGGCCGGCCGGGCCGGGGTGGCGCACCACCAACGACAGCGAGGGCGCGTGCGGCAGCACCGTCGCGGCCACCCGGGTTGCTGCCGCGCACGCCCGCAGCTCGGCCGGAACCACCAGATAGGCCCGATCGGCGCTGCGCAGAGCGACCGCCGTGGTTTCATCGACATGCCGTGGCACGTCGATGACGACCAGGTCTCGGCCACGCCGAGCGGCATCCAACGTGGCCACCATCGCCTCGGTCGGGACCGCTGCGGGCTCGCCCCGGTCCCAGGACAAGACGACGAGTTCGGCCCGGCCCGGAAGTGCATCGACGAGCGCCGGCGCCGGCACCTTCCCGCTGGCGCCGGAGAGTTCCGGCCAGCGGAGGCCGTCCAGATGCTCCCAGCCGAGCACGAGATCGGCTCCTCCGCCCAGCGGGTCGGCGTCGACCAGGAGCGTCCGCATCCCAAACCGGGCGCCGGTGATCGCCAGCGCACCGGCCAGCACCGATGCCCCGGCGCCGCCTCGGCCGCCGGTGACCGCGACGATCACACCATCGGCTTCGACGTCGGACGACGCCAGCCGCTCCAACAGCCACGGCTCGGCGGCCGGCAGCGTGACGATGTGGTCCACGCCGAGGTCATCGGCCTCGGCCCAGTCCGGCAGGCGGTCCTCGTGGTGGCCGATCAAAATCACCCCGGGCCGCTGCGGCAACCGGCCGCGCACGCACGCCTCCGCCTTGTCGATGCCGATGAACACGATCGACGCGGTCTCATAGAACCGCTGCGCCGACGCCGCGTCGGTGGCCGCGTCGGCGATCAGGCCCACCTCAGCCGTGAGTCGCAGCAGGTCATCGAGCAGATCCGGATCGGCCGTCACGATCAACGGCCGGCGCGGCACGGGTTGCATGGACGAACTCATTGGTGGCCTCCCCAGACGGCCGCCGGGCGAGCGCCCGGACGGTCAACACCGACGGGGACCACGCTCGCGCACCCGGCGCGCGCACCACAGGCCACCAAGATCCATCTGTGGACAGCGAGGGTGGTTGTGGACAACGCAAGAGGGCGTCGTCCCAGGTGGACGGTGATCCGGCCGGGAGAAACCGCGTACCGCGAATGGGGTTTTAGAAATGGTTCTTTCGGCCAATTAGGGTGACGTCGCCCCGAAGGCGGAGCTCCCCATCACGATGGTGCCGCGGCCCAGAAACCGCGCCGGGAACCCCATGCCCGCCTGCTACACCCGCGTCGCCAGCAGAACCCAGAGGAAGTCTTCGCCGAACACGTCCTCGCGACCGTCGGACTTGACCATCTGGCGCAGGATCTGGGTCTCGAAGCCGCTCTGGTCCCACATCATGCGCAGCGATTCTTCGGTGTAGCCGAGCCCACCGCCGGTCCCGCGCTGCTCGTAGACGTCCTGGTCGCTGAGGCCGCTGCCGCCCTCCGGCCGGAAGCACGCCAGCCCGAACCGGCCGCCCGGTCGCAGTGCACGCCGGGTCAGCTCGACGTAGCCGGCGCGGCGATGCGGCGGCAGGTGGTGAAAGCAACCGGAGTCGTAGACCAGGTCGTAGGCGCCGGCCGGGATTTCCGCATCGAAGATCGAGGCCTGCTGGAAGGCCACCTCGACTCCGGCGTGTCCGGCTCGCTCCGCGGCCCACTCCAGCGCTTCCGCGGAGAAGTCGACAGCGTCCACGGTCCAGCCGTGCGCCGCCAGGTAGATCGCGTTGCGGCCATGGCCGCACCCCAGCTCGAGCGCCCGGCCCTTGGGCAGCTGCCCGCCTTCGAACCACTCGACGAGGTTCTCGTCCGGCCAGTCCACGAAGAACGGGCACGGCTGTGCACGGTCCTCGAAGAACTCGTCCCACCATCGCCCATCCCGGCGTACCAGCAATTGATCGAGCATGCGCAGCACGTCGTCGGCGCCGTAAATGAAGTCGCCAGGCATCCGCCGATCCTGCGGGATGGTCATGACAGGCGCAACCTGACGGGACGCGGCGGTCCGTTATGGCATGCTCCGCGAGGTTCGCCGGCGGCCGGCGGAGATCGATCCGTCGCGGCATCGTCCGGAGTGGACACGGCCTCGTGGGCTGGTCAGTGACGATCCCGACGGTGGCGCGGCCCGGCCAAAGCCGCAACGCGTCCGACCTGCGAGAACTACGCTGTTTGGCGGCGGTGAACCGCCATGGTCGGCAATCCTGCGAGAGAGGCGGTCAGCCCCATGCGTTCCGACATGGTCCCCGGTGCGGTGTTTCCGGACTACGCGCTGCCCGACGAGAACGACATCGTCCGGTCGCTGAGCGAGATTCAGGGCGACGATCCGATGATCCTGACGCTGGCGCGTGGCCACTACTGCCCCAAGGAGCATCAGCAGCATCTGGAGCTGGCGTCGTTCCAGTCGAAGGTGGCCGTCGCGTACACCAAGATCGCGACGATCTCCACCGATGAACACCACGAGTCGCAGGAGTTCCGGGCGTCGGTCGGCGCGATCTGGCCGTTCCTATCCGACCCCGGCCGAACCGTCCAGCAGGATCTGGACATTCAGGAATACACCGATCCAGACCACAACCCGATGATTCCGCACACGCTCGTGCTCAAGCCGGGCCTCATCATCCACCGCATCTACAACGGCTACTGGTTCTGGGGCCGGCCGTCGGTCTACGAACTGTGGCAGGACCTGCGCCAGGCCAGCGCCGAGATCCGGCCGGACTGGGACTTGAGCAAGCCCGGCCTGCGAGAGGCGTGGGAGGCCGGCGACCTCGCCCACTTCCACGGATGGGACCGCAAGGCCGCCGCGAAGTCATCCTGAGACGACCTCCCGGCGGCCACGCGGGTCACGCCCACGGTGGCTGGGTCGGACCGGCGCCGGTGGCGATCAACCGCCGGAGACTGCCGTTGATGAAGAACTCCCATCCACTGGAGCAGTTGTCATAGCAGCTGAGGTCGGAGACCAGGCCGCGATGGGCGAACCGGACCTCGGTGCCCTGATCGACCGGGACGATGTCGAATGTGATGTCGGTGCCGACCCATTCGGCCGGGTTGTCGGCGAACTTGAGGTGAGCGTCATGCACGCGCCACGCCACCCGCGTCCCCGGCACCACCTCGGTCAGCTGCTGCTTGGAGTAGTGCAAGTCCTGGTAGCGATAGGTGAATTCATCACCGACCTCGGCACCGCGACCATTCACTTCACCGGTCCACCAGCCCGGCACGTTGGTGATTGCCTGGAACACCGCGTCGGCGTCCTGCTCCACCAGGAACGACGTTGCAAAGCCTTCGGCTGTCATAGCCCTCTTCCTCTCTCTGTCGTGGGACTCCAATTGCCGTGGGACTCGAATTGCCGTGCGACTCGAAGTTCGGCCCGGACCGACGTCACGCGGCCAGCGCCGCGGTGTCGGCGGACGCGCCGCCCACCGTCGCAGTGTCGGCGGCCGCACCGGCCAGCGCGGCGTTCTGCCGTTCCAGCGCCTTGGCCGGGCCGTTGCGCCAGCCATCGGCGAGCGCCTGCGACAGCGGATCCGGGAAGATCTCCTCATCCCCGGCGATCGCCGCGTCCAGAATCGCCGCGGCCACCGCGTCCGGAGCAGCCTTGGGGATGTCCAGGGTGCGAACCATGTCGGTGTCGGTCGGACCGGTCAGGGCCGCCAGGACGCGCACCCCGTGGCCGGCAAGCAGCGCTCGCAGCGACACGGTCAGTGAGAACGCCGCGGCCTTCGACAGCGAATACGCCGGGGTGACCGGGATCGGCGCGATCGCCGAGAGCGACACGTTGTTGACGATGGTCCCCCGGGCTCGGATCAAGTGCGGCAGAAAGGCCTGAGTGACTCGGTAGACACCGAAGAGGTTGACGGCTAGGTGCCGGTCGAGTGCGGCCCGGTCGCCCAGGTCGTCCGGCTCGAAGATCCCGGCGTTGTTGATCAGGACGTCGAGTTCCTCGACCGCGGCGGCGGCCCGCTCGATCTGTGCGGGATCGGTGACATCGAGATCCAGGCGCGTGACTCGCGGATCCGGATGCACGAATCCACGACGTGTGCCGGCGTAGACGCGCCGAGCACCTCGCTCAAGTGCCTGATCGACGAGTGCCCGGCCAATGCCACGGTTGGCACCGGTGACAAGGATCGTCCGATCGGAGATGGTCATCATTGCTGACTCCTGCTCTGACGTGGTCGGATCGGCTCTGAAGAAGCCGTCCGGGTCGCCACCGCAGCGGCGGCCCACTGATATAGACCGGCCGGACGGGCCGAAGTCGTCGCGGTCCGGGACAGAGATTTCGAGGACGCCGCGCGGGTCGCGCGGCGTCCTCGCTAGGACTGCACCACGACGGCGGTGCGCACTAGAAACTGCACTAGGACCGCACTAGGACTGCCCTAGGGACGACGCCCCAGAAACGCCACCAGCCGGTCGCTGACGCCGGCCTCGACGGGCACGGCGACGGGTTCGTCAAACAGGCCGGGCCGGACCTGCGGTGGCAGGAGCAGCGGCGCTAGTGAAAGCAGGACGCCCGCCAACAGTGGCGGAATCGGGCGGCGCACTCCGCTCGCGACCCCGATATCCCAACCGTGCACGCTGATTTCCATCGCACCCGTGACGGCCGCGAGGCTGCCGGGCAGCTTCCGGTCCCCGACTCGAACGACCGACTCGTCGGTCCGCACCGCTGCGCACGTCTCCAGCAGGGCGATCGCCTCGGCGCGGACGCAGGCGGCCGGCGTCCCGTGGTTTCCGGCTCGGCCGACCTGATCGACCCGGCCATCGCCAACGGCCTGCCTCAACGCCAGGATCGAATCGCCGAGGTGAACGAGCAGCAACTCCAGTGTCCATTCGCGGCACGGAGTCGGACCGTCGAGCCGTGCCGGTCGCACGTCCGCGAGGCTGGTCAGGGCATACCCGATGGCCGATTCCAGGAGCTCAAGGCCCCGATTCAGCGCTGCCACGGCGGCGCCGCCGCTTCGGCGCCGCTGCCGTCGGACGCCGGCAAGCCAAAGAATTCGAACAGCTCCGGCGCCACGAAGCTGACGATCCGGGTGACTTCGGTGTCAGACACGCTGAGCACCATCAAGGCGTGGGCGTGATACGCGCCGTCGCCGTTGCGCTGGTAGACGGCGAATGCCGGCTGGTTGTTGGCGCGGATCGGTACCATGCGAAGGCCGCCGGGCTCGATCAGGAAGTGGTCGTCGATGCAGCGCATGACGTCGGTCCGGCCGGCGAACCAGCTCGTCAGCGGAGGCATCTCCAGCTCGACGTCGTCCCGCAACAGGACCGACAGCGCCGCCGCGTCCGCGCCCTCGATCGCCGCGGCAAACCGCTCCACCAATGCCCGCCGGTCGGCTTCGGCCGGTTCGGCGAGATCTTCCTCAATGGGGAGTACGCGAGCCAGCTCGGCCCGAGCTCGACGCAGGCCGCTGTTGACCGCTGTCGTCGTCGTGCCGAGCAGATCGGCGACGTCGGCGGCCGGCCACTCCAGCACGTCTCGCAGAATCACCATGGCGCGTTGCCGCGCCGACAGATATTGCAGCGCTGCGATCAACGCCAGGCGGATCCCGGCACGCGCCACGACCACTGTCGCCGGGTCGGCGAACTCGCCGGCCGCTCGCGCATCCGGAAACGGCTGAAGCCAGGGGATGTCAATACGCCCGACCGGCGTCGCCTCCATCTCGGCCACCGGATCACCGAGACCGGACGGCAGTGGCCGGCGACCGCGCTGCTCGATCGCGGTCAAGCAGGCGTTGGTAGCGATCCGGTAGAGCCAGGTGCGCACCGACGAGCGCCCGGCGAACCCGTCGTAGGATCGCCAAGCCCGCAGGTAGGTGTCCTGGACCAGATCCTCGGCCTCCTCGATGGAACCGAGCATCCGGTAGCAATGCGCCAGCAACTCGCCACGAAACTGGCTGGTGGCGCTGGCAAATTCGTCGCTGTCGGTCATCGGTAAGCCTCACATCCGGGCCCGCGAGCCGCGGATCGGCCCTCTATCTATAGACCCGGCAACCGGGACGGAATCGTCGCTCCGACCAAGATTTTTTGGCTCGCGGATCACTTCGGCGACCCACCACCTTGCGGTGTCGCCAGCACGGCGATGCTGCGGCGGCCGTCGGCGACGGCGTCATCGAGCGGTCGATTGCGATGCGACGACCCGGCCGCGGGTGTCGGTACTAGGTTCATCGAGTTGGCGCCGAGCCGGTCTGACAGGTGCCGGGCCGCGCACCTGCTGCTTTCTGCTGCCTGTCTACTCGCATCAATCGGTCGCCGACCGATCCAGACTTGGCCCCGGTTTCGCCGGACACCAACGCTAGGCGACAGGCACTACCCTCATGCCGTGAGCTACGACCTTGTTCTGTCGTCGATGTTCTTCCCGATCCTAATGTTCTTCGCCGCCATGGCTTTGCTTTACGTCGTCATTCGTACGGCCGTCCGCGCTGGCATCGAGGACGCGTGGAGGAGCAGGCAAGACCGAACCGACCAAATCGACGGGTAGCCGCACAAAGCCAGCTCATCGCTTGGGAAGGCCCGGGTGACGGAAATCGAACCCGCACGGGACCGTTGCCGATCTCACGTACGCGGTGAAACCCCGCTCGACGCCTGCGGTATCGGATGTGGCCACGCCAGCGAGATCGCGATCGCAACAAGAAGCCCGAATCCTGCGACCACACAGATCTCCGTGATCGCATGCGACCATGCTGGCACCGCCGTGGAGGTTTGGTGGGCCGCTACCTGAACCTCGTCGTTTGATGTGGTGCGCCGGTAGCCGGCGGCATTGATCCAGTACAGCGGTGCAACACATAGCGCGCCGAGGATTGCGCCGGACAGGGAGACACCGCGTACTAGCGGCGTGGCTCGTCTTAGTGAATATGCGAGCGTGACAGCGATCGCGGCCGCGATAGCACCGCCGATGATGTGGATCTGCATGATGAACCGAAATGTGTTCTGGTTGAGAAACCCGTCGGCGGTGTCGCTGAAGGCTCGATCGGCAGCGTGGCTGACCCGCGCATAGATCAGCGCAGTGTTGATCGCATTAGCAACAGCTAGAGCCGCCACACCGAGAAACGCGGCACGGGCGAAGCGTTGAGTCATCGGCATTCGTTGGCGCTCGTCCGCGGCCGACACCTGACCTTCTCTCGACGGATGCCATGCGTTGTGCAGCGTACAGCCCGCGATGCTCCGATCGCTGTCCACACGAGCGAAATCTAAGGGATCGACCTTGACCAGGTCAGGCAGGTCTGCTCGGCTTCGCCTGGGTCGAGGGCAGATGGGACACAGTCACGGAGCTTCCGAGCCAAGCGCGAGGCCAGTGCGTATCTCGCGGATGTTGAAGGCTCTTTGCACAGGTCTGCTGCCTTTTCGCTGCCTCTCGGCTCGATTCAGGCGGCTAGCCCGGTGGCGCCAGTGCTGCCGGAGTGGGATTGACGTGGCCGTTTACGGTGTTTGCGACTACTGCTCTTATGGGACGACCCCCGCCGGGGGGTGGCGGGGGTCGTCAGGGCCCGGCTCCGGGGGGGTGTGAGCCGAACCGCCCAGCGGTGCTGCGGGGGGCGCATTGACCGCCGAGAGTCTGTGTAGTTATGCATCACGGTGCCAACGACACGCGGATGCGCAAGACCATCGCAAGTGCAAGCATGCCTGATTTCCGCGTGCGCGTCGAGGCCCTCAACGTCACGACACGCCGCGACACGCCGTAATTACGATCGATATTTGGCCGGCTACTAACTGATTGCACACTCAGCGGAGTCGGCATATGAACGGACCGCTACGGAGGCGCTGTTCAAAGGGTTCTCCAGGGACCGGCTCCGGTCCCGATTGCGCACCCTCCGCGATTGGGAGGTCGGCACCGCTGCGGCCGACCTTGATGCTCTCGGTGACCGCCGCACGTCATCCTTGAGTGGATTCGGCGATCGGCAGACTTCGATGACTGCAATCGATGACCGCCGAAGTTCGGCTCCCCGATCGGCTCACTGCATACTTCCGGCGGAGCGGCGACGTCGACCCCGATCGTCGATGTTGGCTAGACTTCCGCCGTGGGGCAGGCAGCCGCTTTCTTCGACCTCGACAAAACGGTCATTGCGAAATCGAGCGCCTTGGCATTCGGGCGCCCGTTCTACCGCGATGGCCTGATCACCCGTCGAGACGTGGTCAAGGCTGCCTATGCGCAGCTCAGCTTCAAGATCGGCGGCGCCGACGACGCTCAGATCGCGCGCATTCGGGACTACATGGCCCAGCTTTGCAAGGGCTGGTCGGTGGACCAGGTCCATCAGATCGTCAATGAGACGCTGAACGAAATCATCAACCCTTATGTGTACGCGGAAGCCGCCGCCCTGATCGAGGAGCACCGGCGCGCCGGACGGGACGTGATTCTCGTGTCGGCCTCCGGCGAGGAGCTGGTCCGGCCGATCGGCGAGAGCCTCGGTATCAGCGACATCATCGCCACTCGGATGGCGGTCAAGGACGGGAAATACTCGGGCGAGGTGGAGTTTTACGCCGCCGGGCCAAACAAGCTCACCGCCGTTCGGCAGCTGGCGGCCGAACGGGGCTATCACCTCCAGGACTCGTACGCGTACTCCGACTCCATCTCGGACCTTCCGCTGCTGGAGGCAGTCGGGCACCCGAACGCGGTGAACCCGGATCGCGCGCTGCGGAAAGCGGCCATCGAGAGACAGTGGCCGATGCTGGAGTTCCGGCACCCGATTCCGCTCGGCCGGCGACTGCGAGATCGGCCCGCGGTGCCGGTCGCGGCCGCCGCTCTCGGCGTCGGCGTGGGCGTGGCCGTGTGCCTGGTGTGGTATGGCCGCCGCAAGAAGATGCGCCTCGCCGTCGCCTGACATTGCCACACAGATCCCAGCAATCACCGGATTTCACACTTTCGCGACCACCCCTGGCGACCTTGGCAAAACCGGCGTAGAAAAAAGGAAGCGAAGCCCAGTGCTTCGACTGCACGCCCGCCAGGCACCCACGCGCGACCAGCCGCGAGAGGCACGATCCAGCGGCACCGCAAGGACCGCTGAGAACGATTAGGTGCACGCTTGGTAACCCGGTCGGCGTGTGCAGCGACGGCGCCTCAGAGTGAGGCGCCGTCCTCTTAGTAGGTTCGCTCCACGTTCACGTTTCGGGGCATCGCGACGCGCTGTCGCCTTGCTATGGTCTGCTGCCCCCGCCCCCTTTCGTTAGGCAACGGACCATGAATCTTGGCAACACGACCTTCACCGTCTACTGGATCATGCTGATCGTCAGTGGCGTGCTCCTGCTCGTTACCGCTGGTACGAACTTCGGCGGTCAGACGACCGGCGCACGCGTCGTTGCCGGTCTGTTCGGTCTCGGCTTCCTCGGCTATGGCCTGTACCTGGGATTCATCTTCACTGGCACCGAGTACCGGATCTTCTTCTACGCGTTCGTCGTCCCGATCCTGGTGATCGTCAATGCAGTGAAGTCGAACAACGCCCGCAAGGCCCAGGCCAACCAGCCGCCGGCGCCGTGGCAGCAGCCGGCCGGCGCTCCGGCCGCGGACTCACCGCACATGGCCTACCTGCAGGGCGGCGCGCCGCAGCCCGGAATCGCTCAGCCGGGCGTGCCGGCCCAGCCGCAGGGGCCGACTGTCCAGTCACCGATTCAGCCGGGCTGAGCGGCTCGGCTCACCCGGGCTGGCTCACCAGCTCGTCTCCGACGATCGTGATCTGCGCGGCCGCCACCGTCACGGCGGCCGCGTAGTGCTTCAGCCAGGACCGGACGCCGTCGGGCGTGCCGGTGGCGAAGGCTCCGGCAGCGCCGACATATTCCGGACCGCGATCGAGATGGCCGACGTCGACCGCCACAAGACCGCGCGGGTCGAATCCCCCGGACATCAGGGCGAGCCGGGCCGCACCCCGAGCGACCAGCCCGTTCGGGCCGGCGAACGCGCCGAGTGCGAGCAACTCGCCGTGGACGACGGCGGCGACCAGCAGTGCCGGCGCGGTGGTGCCGCCCGCGATCAGATCAGACAGCATGTCCAGGCGCCCGCTGGCGGCCGCGGTCTCGCTTGGCCGCCCGAGATCGTCCGCGGACACCACATCCCGAGCCGCCAGCACATGCAGCTTCGCGAGCACCTGCCGCGGGGCACGCGGCCACTGGGCGGTCAGGCCATCGAGTGCCTGCGACACCCGAAGCGCACCATGCACGATCGGATCGGCGATCGCTCCGGTGCGTACCGCCTCAAGATCGAAAGCCTGGCCTTCCAGCGCGGCGCTGGCCACCGCATCGCGCAGGCCGAGTTCGGCGGCGACCGCGCCGCCCTGGCGCCGGAGCACGGGATGCCGCATGGCGTGATCAACCGCCGCGCGCGCGGCGTCCAACGCCGGCCGGACGTCGGCAAGATCAAGCAGGCCAGCGATCGGATCGGTCACGGACGACAGGCTACAAGGCGGTCGGATGCGATCGACATCGCGCGCGTTTCAATCACGGTTTGCTCGAAACCGTGCGCGGGCTTGTTCGCAACGACACGGAGCGGGCAGGATGTGACGCGAGTAAACGTGAGTCGAAGGAGCGCGTATGAGCGAGACACTGGAGAACTTGCTGCGCGAAGAGCGCCGGTTTGCGCCCTCGCCAGAGTTCGCCGCGGCCGCGAACGTCACCGCCGACGCGTATGCCGAAGCCAACGCCGATCGCCTGGCGTTCTGGGAGAAGCAGGCGCAGCGGCTGGATTGGGTCGCGCCGTGGAGCCAGGTGTTGGACTGGTCCAACCCGCCGTTCGCCAAGTGGTTCGTGGGTGGGTCGCTCAACGTGGCCTACAACTGCGTGGATCGCCACGTCGAGGCGGGCCGCGGCGACAAGGTCGCCATCCACTGGGAGGGCGAGCCCGGCGACACCCGCACCATTACCTACGCCGATCTGCAGAAGTCGGTGTCGCAAGCGGCTAACGCCCTGACCGATCTTGGCATCGGCGCTGGCGACCGGGTGGCGATCTACATGCCGATGATCCCGGAGGCCGCGGTCGCCATGCTGGCCTGTGCCCGGATCGGCGCCACCCACAGCGTCGTCTTCGGCGGCTTCTCGGTGGACTCGCTGGCCGGCCGGATCGAGGACGCCCAGGCGAAGCTCGTCATCACCGCCGACGGTGGCTATCGCCGCGGCAACCCGGCGGCGCTGAAACCGACCGTCGACGAGTCGGTGGCCCGCTGCCCCAGCGTGGAGCACGTGCTCGTGGTGCGCCGCACGGGCCAGGACGTGGACTGGTCGGCCGGGCGCGACGTCTGGTGGCACGAAACGGTCGAGCAGGCCTCGACCGAGCACAAGGCTCAGCCGTTCGATGCCGAGCACCCACTGTTCATCCTCTACACCAGTGGCACCACGGCGAAGCCGAAGGGCATCCTGCACACCACCGGCGGATACCTGACGCAGGTCAGCTACACCCACCACGCGGTGTTCGACCTGAAGCCGGAGACCGACGTCTTCTGGTGCACCGCCGACATCGGCTGGGTCACCGGCCACTCCTACATCGTCTACGGTCCGCTTTCCAACGGGGCCACCCAGGTGATGTATGAGGGCACCCCGGACACGCCGACCAAGGGCCGGTTGTGGGAGATCGTCGAGAAGTACGGCGTCACCATCCTCTACACCGCACCGACGCTGATCCGCACCATGATGAAGTGGGGCGACGAGTTCCCGGCAGGGCACGACTTATCGTCGCTGCGGTTGCTCGGATCCGTCGGCGAGCCGATCAACCCGGAGGCCTGGATCTGGTACCGCCAGAACATCGGCCGGGGCGCCACGCCCGTGGTGGACACCTGGTGGCAGACCGAGACCGGCGGCATCATGATCAGCCCGCTGCCCGGCGTCACCGAGACCAAGCCCGGCTCGGCCACCAAGCCGCTGCCCGGCATCTCTGCCGACGTCGTCGACGACCAGGCCCAGTCGGTCCCCAACGGTGGTGGCGGCTTCCTGGTGCTCCGCGAGCCGTGGCCCAGCATGCTGCGCACCATCTGGGGCGACGACCAGCGATTCCTGGACACCTACTGGTCCCGCTTCGGGGCCGGCGCCGGCACCGGCGACGACTGGATCTACTTCGCCGGCGACGGCGCCAAGCGCGACGAGGACGGCGACCTGTGGCTGCTCGGCCGGGTCGACGATGTCATGCTCGTGTCCGGTCACAACATCTCTACCACCGAGGTCGAGTCGGCGCTGGTGTCGCACCCGAAGGTCGCCGAGTCGGCGGTCGTCGGCGCCACCGACCCCACCACCGGCCAGGCGATCGTCGCGTTCGTGATGCTGCGCGGCACCGCCGAAGTCACCGACGACCTGGTCGATGACCTGCGTAACCACGTCGCCAAGACGCTCGGCCCGATTGCCAAGCCGCGGCAGATCATGCTGGTGCCGGAGCTGCCGAAGACCCGGTCCGGAAAGATCATGCGGCGGCTGCTCCGGGATGTAGCCGAGAACCGCTCCCTCGGCGATGTCACCACGCTGCAGGACTCCGCGGTGATGGACATGATCGCGAAGGGCATGACCGCGACCAAGTCTGACGAGGAATAGATCCCGCGCATCACCGAGGCGCCCTACCCGCACCATCCGCGGGTAGGGCGCCGGTCTATGCGGCCGGAACTATCGCCCACCGGCCCCAGACCTGGCGATCGGGCTTCCCGGAACGTCGGCTGGAGCCGTTGGACCGATTTACGATCTGCTAGGTGGATTTTTCGGTTTTCGCAGTTTAATGGCAAGAGTCTGATTGTCCGCTCGGTCCGGCGCGGGAGGCAGGGTGGGCGATCGCAACGCCACGGGAGCGCCGCACGCATCCCGCCACCCCGCCATCCGGCACGGCCGCAACCAGCGCAATCGCCGTCTCGGTGAACGAGCGGCGGCGGCTGGCGGGCACGTCGTCCGGTTTCTGAGGACCGAGCAGATCGGCGGCATGATTCTGCTGGCCGCCACGGCCGCCGCGTTGATCGTGGCCAATTCCGGGGCGCAGGACTGGTACGCCCACTTGATCCACAGCTCATTCGGCCCGGAGAGTCTGCACCTGCATCTCACTGTGGAGCAATGGGCGACCGATGGCCTGCTGACCATCTTCTTCCTCGTGGTCGGACTCGAGCTCAAGCACGAACTCGTCGTGGGCGAGCTCAAGGATCCTCGGAAGGCGGTCCTGCCGATCATGGCCGCGGTCGGCGGCATGATCGTCCCAGCCGTCGTCACGCTGGCTGTCGGTGCCGGATCGCCTAATATCGGCGATGCGTGGCCGGTCCCGGTCGCCACCGACATCGCCTTCGCCCTCGCGGTGCTCGCGATCGTCGGCCGACAACTCCCGAGTTCGCTTCGGGTGTTCCTGCTGACCTTGGCGATCGTCGACGATCTTGGCGCCATCATCCTGATCGCGATTCTGTTCACCGCTCACTTCGCGATCCTTCCGCTCCTCGGTGCGATCGCCGCGATCGCGGTCTATGCCCTGCTCCAGCGTCTACGAGTCCGCGGTTGGTGGCTCTATCTGATCCTGGGACTGGTGGCCTGGGCGCTGCTGCACGCGTCCGGCGTACACGCCACTCTGGCTGGCGTCGCGATCGGACTGGCAACTCGGGTGACGACCGATCCGGGCGAGCACGAAGCACCAGCGGAGCGCCTGGAGCATGTGCTACAGCCGATCTCGGCCGGGATCTGCGTACCGATCTTCGCGTTCATGGCGGCCGGAGTCTCGCTGTCGGCAAGTGCTTTGAGCGCGTTCATCCACGACCGAACGGCTGATGCCGTGGTCGTTGGACTGGTCGTCGGAAAGACGCTCGGCGTATTCGGCGGGTCGCTGCTCGGAGTCCGGCTCAAGCTCGGCACCCTGCCACCCGGATTGACCTGGCATGACCTGTTCGCAGTCAGCGTTCTCACCGGCTGCGGCTTCACGGTCAGCCTGTTGATCGCCGAGCTGGCATTCGAGGATCCAGCGGCATCCGCGAAGATCAAGATTGCGGTTCTTACCGGCTCCCTGATCGCGTCGCTGCTCGCGGCGCTTCTCCTGCGCCGCCGCGTACGCGCCCGGGTGGACTGACCGCCCGCACTGGTGCCCGACACCGGCCCGGCGGGCCGATTCCGGCAGATCATCCGCCCGCTGGAGTGATCGTCCGGCCGGTCGCCCATACTCTTAGCTCATGGACCCACAGGTGCCGGAGATCGACGAGTCGTGCGTGCTCATCGATGGCCCCTGGGCTCATCGCTTCATCAGCGCCAACGGCAGCCGGTTCCACGTCGTCGAGGCCGGCACCGGCCCGCTGGTGCTGTTTCTGCACGGCTTCCCGGAGTTCTGGTGGGCCTGGCACCGCCAGCTGACCGCCATCGCCGATGCCGGCTATCGCGCCGTCGCGGTCGATATGCGCGGCTATGGCGCCACCGACAAGCCGCCGCGGGGCTATGACGGCTACACCATGGCCGCCGACGTCACCGGGTTGATCCGGGCGCTCGGCGAGCGCTCCGCCACCCTGGTCGGATCGGGCTATGGCGGCATGATGGCGTGGACCACCGCCGCGTTCCACCCGAAGATGGTCGATCGCCTGGTTGTCTCCGGCGCCGCCCATCCATTGCGGCTGCGCGCGGCGCTGCTGACCGACCCGCGTGGTCAGTCGACGTCGGCCATGCCGGTGTTCAAGTTTCAGCTGCCCCGCTATGAGCATGTGATCACCCGCAACGATGCCGAGATGATCGGCCAATACCTCCGCGAGTGGGGCGGCCGGCGCTGGGTGGACAGCTCGGGATTCGCCGACTACGAACGGCTGTGCCGCACCGCGATGCAGATCCCGCAGGCAGCGTTCTGCGCCCTGGAGGCCTACCGATGGGCGTTCCGGTCGGTGATTCGCCTGCACGGTTATCGCTTCGTCAAGCTGCTCCAGCAGCCGATCTCAACCCCGACGCTGCAACTGCACGGCGCCGACGATCCGGCGGTGCTGCCTCGCACGGCCCAGGGATCCAGTCGATACGTGGCGGCCCGCTACGAGTGGCGGCTGCTGGACGGCGTCGGCCACTTCCCGCACGTGGAGATGCCGGAGACGGTCACCGGCGCGATCCTGGATTGGCTCAAATAGCGGCATCGGCCGCGCTTGCGATCCGGTTACACCCGGAATTCGCGGACCTCGGTGACCCCGGTCGCCGGAGCCCAGCCCTGGTAGACGCCGAAATCGAACTCTTCCAGGCCGAGTGAGGACGCGACCGGCGACTTGCCCCCGGTGTATTCCACTCGCAGCCAGTCATCGTGCTCGCCGAGGATGATGAACGGCTCGCCGCGCCAGATGCACATGGTCCGCACATAGCTGAGATTGGAGATCTGATCGCTGGAGACCACCAGGACATAACGTCGATCGTGGATCTTGGTGAAGCCCTCCAACGGCTCGGTCGAATAGAGCCGGCACAGGTCGTCGCCGTCCGGGCTGGCCTCGAACGTCTCGCCGAGATAGGTGGCCTGGTATCCGTCACGCATCACTGGCCGCCCGTCTGCCCTGGTCGCCAGCGGGGGTCCAGTGGATCGTCGGTGGGCGGCGGGGCCGGCGCTGGGGCCGGCGGAGCCGCATATCGAGTCAGCGCGGCCCGATTGCGCCGCGGCACCACGGCCGGATCCCAGTCGGCGAGCACGCCCGCGTCCCGTGCCGAGCGCCACTGGCACTCGTCGGCGTCGAGGATCGCGATCAACGCGGCCTCGCCGGCACGGTTGAGCCGCCACATCTGAGCACCATGCGGAAGCCGGATGCTGTCCACCTTGAACTCGGCGATCACCTCGCCACGCTCAGCGGGTGCGAATCCGTTGCCGCGGAACGGTGCCCGCTCGATCATCCAGCCCTGCATCGCACGCATCGCGGCCTCGTGCTGACCGCCGTAGGGAATCCGGTAGAGATCACCGCGATGCGCCGACCAGCGCAGCACGAAGATCTCCTCGGCATCCCTGGTGAACGGCGAGCCGCTATAGGACAAACCCAGAGCGCCGTAAACCTGATCTGGAGTCCGCAAGTGGGCCACCTCGACCGCACGGTGGACGAAGCCGGAGACCCGGTCGTAACCGCGCTCGAGATAGTAGGTGACCTGGGACGCCGCGATCGGCTTCTGCATCACCACGGTCGCCGGAGCGGCCGGCGGTGGCGCGGCCGGTTGGACCGGCTCGGGCTCGTCCTCGTCATCGGTGAGACCGACGTCTTCGGCCCACACGGACAGCGCTTTGATCTGGGCGCCAGGCAGCGTGGCACCGACCGGTGAACCCGGGTTGACAGCGAACGACCAGTCGACATCCGGCCAGTTGCGGATCAGCTGCAGGAACTTGGCGGTCACGGTGTTGACCACGGCGCCCATGAAGTCAGTCATCCGCTCCTGGGAGGTGAACACCACCAGGTATTGGTGACCCTCGACCACCTCACGGCGCCACGGAAACTCCGGGCTGTCCGGCTTGACGTCCGCCGACTCCCCAGTCGGGATCGGGATCAGCACCTTCGACAACAGCAGCGTCGACAGGAAGTTGTTGGTCTTGCCGGTGACCGCGGCATCCAGCAGGTTTTCCTCAACCTCGTTAGCCGGGGCAAAAGGCACCGGTTTGGGCAGCTCGGCCGGTGGCGCGATCGCCGGTCCAGGCGCCCGCCGGGCGGACCGCCGGGGGTCGGACAACGCCTCCGCGGGCTCGTCCAGGACCGCGGCATCGATCGCCCCGGCATCGCGGACCGCTTCATCGACGAGTGTCGCGCTGACCACGGTAGCTTCGAGCGCGGTCGGACCAAGCACCGTCGACTCGATGATTTCGGCGTCGATGATCGTCGCGTCCCGGCGCCGCGGGCGCCGATCCGGTCGCCCGTCGGGGGTCCGACCCGAACCGCTACGCCGCGGCGGCGGCGGGGACTGCGGCTCGACCAGCTCGGCTTCCTCGATCACCGATGCCGAGGCGGTTCGCGCGACCTTCTCGGCGTTGGCGCGGGCAGTGCCCGCGGCGGCGGCCGCCGCCGCCGCTCCGGTGGTCCGCGCTCGCCCGGCGGCCCGGCCGGGCAGCCGCACATCGCCGCGGGCCAGCTGGCTCACGAACCACGGCGGCAGATAGCCCTCGATCGGCAGGCCCGGATTGACGGCGAGCCACCACTCATGGTTGGGCCACTTCTCGGCGAGCTCGGAGTAGTCGATCTCCCGGGCCGATCCGGCGTTCTCGGCTAGGCACGCCCGCATCGCCTCGGGCGATGTGAAAGCGAGCACATGCGTCCGGCCTCCGGAACTCCACGTCCCCCAACCCATCGGGGCGCGCCCGGCCAGAGCGTCGGCCGAGACGGGGAGGAACAACTGGGTGGTGCCAAGGATCCGGAAATACTGCTCTTGATCGGACAGACGCAGCGCGTCCCGCATGGCCGCCTCGGCTTCGGTAGCCGGATTCCACTCAGTCACGGCCACCTCTCTCGTCCGATCGCGCCAGTCATCCGCTTAAACCTACAAGTCGACACCGCGATGCCGTTACTAGCCGGGCGGTTACCGCTCCAGGGTAAGGGTCATTTTCGCGTCCGGCGACGATCACGCCGACGAGGCCGATCCGAAGATCGGCCTCGTCGGCGCCAGCATTACCCCAGGTCAACCGCACCGGCCGCGATCAGGCGAACATGTTCGCGTTCCGGTGCTCGGTGGCCAGATAGTCAGCGGCTGAGTCATCGACCGCGATCTTGATCTCGGCAAGCATCGCGGTGAGATCGGCGGCGGCCCGGCGCCAACGGTTCTGACGGGCGTCATAGGCCGCCCTGGCCGCACCGGTCCACGTCTCCACCAGCGGCGCGGCATCCCGCTCCAGCTGGGCTAGCTGCGTCTCGAGGCGTCCCACCGCGTCGGCGATGTCGGCACTGGCCTGCTCCAATGCCGCGAAGTTGACCACCAGAATGTCGTCGCTCATCTCATCCTCCGTGATTTGGCGGCCCGGCGCTTCGTCCGGCTGCCGCTGCGTGTGGAACCAGATATCGCCCGGACGCGGCGCCCGCGATCCCGCCGCCGGCGGATGCAGGTGCGACTCTCACGACCGGTTCGGTCTCAAAGCGGCAGTGAAATGGCAGGTTGGGCTACCGGAGCAAAGCGCGCCCCGGCGGCATCGTCGGCTGCCGAATAGCGACCGGCCGATGCGCGCATCGCCGCCGCCGTCTCGGCCAACGCCTCCTGCAGCCGCCCCTGCTCATCGGCCCAGGCCAACTGCACCTGGTGGAAGGACCGGCCGCCGGCGCCCTGCCATCCGGTGCGCAACGCGCCCAGTTCCCGCTCCAGGCGATGCAACATCGCACCGAGTTCGGCGTTCGCCGCCTCGAATCGGACTGCGGTTGCCACCATCACGGCGGCTTCCGCCTGCGTCACGGCCATACCTTCGATCTCCTCTCGACATGCCATCCCGGCAGCAACGCCGGTGGCGTGGGTGCGACCCGGGCAACGGGCACGACCGCCACGCTATCGATGGTCATCATTGGATACCAGCGCCGTAACGGTTCTGTGGATTACTTCTCGCATCGCGGACAAATCATCCGCGCCGGCCGAATTTCACGCCGCTAAGCTGAATCCGCGCCGCCGAATCCGCGCCGCCCAACGGGCCGCCCAACGCGCCGGCCGAGTTGCCGGTCGGCCGCGGTGGGCGGTCCGGATCACGGCTCTGGTGACCGGGCATCGTCACCGCTCAGGCGCGGACCTTCAGGGATCATCGCCAGCGCCGACGCCGGAACTACCGTGGCCGCCACCCCGGTCAGGCCGAGGCTCGCCAGTGCGGCGTCGCCGGCCAATGCGTACCGCCGCCCGTCCTCGCTGACCAGCCACAGCGCGTCCGGGCTGGCGTCGGAGGCGAGCACCGCACCCGACCCGGTGCGGACCGTCACGCGTACGGCTGGAGGGTCGGCACCGACCACGACGGTGGCCCCACCGCCGTCATGGGTCACGCACACCGCACCCGGCGCCTCGACCGACTCGGCCGGCGCCAGACCGCCGGGATCGACCGGGATCGCGTCGACCAACTCGGACGCCACCACGAGGCCGCGCCCACCACCGGACCGGGACCGTACGCTGTCCCGCGTCACCAGCAGCCGCTCGGCGCGGCCGTCCGAGACTGCCATCCCGCGCGCACCGAGCCGATGGCCGCCGACCGCTACGCCGATCACCAGGCGGGCCTCGCCACCCTCCGAGCAAACGGTCCAGGAGCCCGTCAGCTCGGCAGCGGCCGGGACCCGGTCGGGCGCACCGGCGATGCCCCACGCCGGCCCCCGCGGCACACCGCGCAGCGCCGACCGGGCGACCGCGACCACCGGCGCCGGCGCGCCGATCGCCAGTCGCGCCGAGACCACGTTGAGCACCGGGTGCAGCCGACCGTCGGCATAGACGAACTGGTCGCCCGACTCTCGCTCGACGATCACCGAGGTGGAGCCGCGCCATGCGTCCGGACGGTCCAGACGGTCACGGATTGCGAGACCGGTCGCGGCGATCAGGGAGACCGCCAGCCCCGCCACCAACGCCGCGCCCAGGTGCGAAGGGGGTTCGTCGGCTCGACCGGAGCGGACCGCGTTGATCAGCCGACGGACCCGAAATCGATGGGCGCGCGCCAGCTCGGCACGACTGGGCACGGCACTCCAAACAGTGATGACCGCCAATGTCTCATGCCCACCCTAGACCAATCGAGTCCTCAGTGGATGCCCGACCGTGAGCGGCGCATTACGCTGCGATATAAGCGGATTCGAGCCTGGCCAGCGCTAGCGCGTGCATGGAAGGATGCCGCGCATGGGCTACCTCATCCGACTTGCCATCAGCGCTGTCGCGCTGTGGATCACCACGCTGTTGATCAGCGGCGTTGCGGTGACCACCGACTCGACGGCGAAGAAGATCGGCACGCTCCTGGCCGTCGCTGCCATCTTCGGCATCATCAACGCGATCATCCGTCCGATCGTGAAGACCGTCGGCTGTGCGTTCTACGTGCTGACGCTCGGCCTCATCGCGATCGTCGTCAACGGCCTGTTGTTCATGCTCACCAGCTGGATCGCCGACAAGATCGGACTGCCGTTCCACGTGGACAACTTCTGGCCTAGCGCGGTGCTCGGCGCGCTGATCGTCGGCATCGTCAGCTGGATTCTCAGCATGGTGGTTCCGGACAAGGACTGACCGGGCCGGACGCACCCGTGGACCGCGCGTCTGGAGGCCGTGAGCGGTAACGCACGTCTCATTGCAGAGAAAGGATCGCGGCGCAATCCATGCCTTACCGTTAGGGAATGGATCAGCGCCGCGGTTTCGTCTCTGGCTTGGCGGCGTATGTCATCTGGGGTTTCTTCCCGATCTACTTTCACTATCTACGCCCGGCCGGCCCGATGGAGATCCTCGCGCATCGCGTGATCTGGTCGGTGCTGTTCGTTGCTCTGCTGACCACCGCGATCCGGCGGTGGTCGCGGATCCGGGTCATCGTGGCCAAGCCAAAACTGCTCGCCGGCATCGCCGGCGCCGCGATCCTGATCGGCGTCAACTGGTTCGTCTACATCTACGGCGTCAACACCGACCGGGTGATCGAGACGTCGCTCGGGTACTTCATCACGCCGCTGATCTCGGTGCTGTTCGGCGTGATCATCTTTCGGGAGCAACTCCGCCCTCAGCAATGGATCGCCATCGGAATCGGCACCGCGGCGGTCGCCGTGATCACCTACGACTACGGCCACCTGCCGTGGATCGCTCTTGTGCTGGCCGGCTCGTTCGGGTCCTACGGCCTGGTGAAGAAACGGTTGAGCCTGCCGCCCACCGACGGCCTGCTGGTCGAGTCCTCGGTGCTGGCCCTGCCCGCGCTCATCTACCTGATCTGGCTCACCAGCGCCGGGAAGTCCACCCTGACCAACCACGGGGCCGGACACCTGACCCTGCTGGTGCTGGCCGGCGCCCTCACCGCGGTCCCATTGCTGCTGTTCGCCGACGCGGCCAACCGGATCCCGATGACCGGGCTCGGCATTCTGCAGTATGTGGCGCCCGTGCTGCAGCTTGCCAGCGGCGTCTTCCTGCTGGATGAGCCGATGCCGACCGCACTGCTGATCGGGTTCGCGCTGGTCTGGATGGCCCTGGCGATCTTCACCTGGGACGCTCTGCACCACGCCCGCCGGACCCGGCTCGCCAACGCGGCAGCTACCGCCGTCGCTGACGATCCATTGGCATCGGTGGCGGAGGCGTCCTCGTAGGGGTTACGCGTTCACGTATTGCAGCAGCGGCGTGCCGTCCGCCGATCGCAGTTCGACCCTCGCGACGTTCGCCATCGGCCAGGCGGTCTGGGCCGGCACCAGCAGCGTCTGGCCGGGGTTGGCGCTCCAAGTGCCGACCTGCTGTTCTGGCGCGCCGTTGCGGGAGATCACGTAGAGCTGGAACGACGAGGTGCCGGAGTAGTGCGGGCCGTTGTTGGTCCAGCTCTCATAGGTGCACTTGAGCCGCAGTTGGGTGCCGCCGTCCACCGACCACAGCGTCACCTGCGCGGCGATCGGCGCGTTCGGCTGGACCTGCGTCATGGTGTGCGCCACGGCGGTGGTGGGCGCGCTGGCGCCCGCGGTGATGGTGCCGTTCGGGTGCGGTGCGGCGGCTCCGTGCGGCAACGTGAGGCCGGCGAACAACGCCAGGCAAGCGGCGGCGAGGGCGCCGGCGAGCGCGGTCAGCCTCCGGGTGCGGCGCTGCCGGTGGACCCGGGCCAGGACCTTCGGGACCAGGTTGGTGGCGTCATTGGGCGTACGCGCGAGGGCCGGCTCGTTGAGCCGTTCGGTGACCCGGGCGACTGCCGGCTCGTCGAGCCGACCGAGCAGACCCGGCAACACGGCCAGTTCGTTGACCTCGGCACGGCACTCACCGCAGCCCGACATGTGAGCCTCGAAGGCCAGGCGCTGGGCCGGCGCCAGAGCGCCGAGCACATACACGCCCGAGTCGACGAGATGAGGGCAGCTCACTGCGTCACTCCCATCTCAGCCAGCACCAGCCGGAGCGCGCGCAGTGCGTAGTAGGTGCGGGACTTCACAGTGCCCGGCGGGATTCCGAGGCGGGCCGCGGCATCGGCGACCGAACGGCCGCGATAGAAGCACTCCACCAGCACCTGCCGGTGTGCCGGTGTCAAGCGATCCAATGCCTCAGCGATCAACCAGGCCTCCACGGCGCGGTCGGCTTCATCGACGGAACTCGTCTCCGGCAAGGTATCGGTAATCACCTCGGGTGCGCGAGCGGAGCGGCGCCGCCACGCATCGATTGACAGGTTTCGGGCCGTGGTGAACAGCCAGGCCCGCGCCGAACCGCGTTCCGGGTCCAGCAGATCCGGGTGCTTCCAGGCCCGGACCAAGGTCTCCTGCACGATGTCCTCGGCGCGTTGACGATCTCCGCTGGACAACCGGAGAGCATGCGCATAGAGCGCTTCTCCGTGTTCGTCGCACAAAGCGCGTACGAGTTCGTCGTCGTCCGAGCCCATGCGTCCTCCTGCCCTGCATGCCGCGTGGACGGCCAGCCCCCGGCGGCACTATGGGCGTAGCGGTCCCTCTACCAAAATGACACGCGCACGCGTGTGGGCTGGTTCGAGGCTGTGACCCACGGATCAGGTCCGGTTGACCGGAACCCCGCGCGGCTCCGGCAAGGTTCGCAGAGACAGCTTTCCGTCGGTCGCGGACAGAGCCGCAATCTCCCGGGACATTTCGCTCAACCGGGATCGAAACGCATTGGCGGACCGGGTCAGCTCCTCCAATGGTGCGGCCACCGCCAGCACCATCCGCCGCTCGGGATCACGGTCGTTGACAACCGTCACGCTGGCACAGCCGACACCATCTCGATACTGGCCGAGCTCGACATGCATGCCCCGGCGCTCGCCGGCGATCAAGTCCGCCTCGAGCGCGTCCGCGCTGTCCAGTGTCGCCCGGGTGTAGGGCCGCATGCCGGCCTCGCGCACATATCGGTGCCGCTCATCCGGACGCAGCGTGGCCAGCAAGGACTTGCCGAGCGCCGTCGCATGCGCGCCGTCGTCGAAGCCCGGCACGAGATCTTCCAAGTACGGCGACCGAGGGCCCTCGACCACGGCCGTCAGCGCCACCCGCCCGTTGACGAACCGGCCCAGGTAGTGGCTGTAGCCACTGTCCTGCACACCGCGGCGAAGCCGCTCGATCACGGTGGTCGGCGACCGGAAGGCGCCGACGAGTTCCCGGTATCGATCGCTGACCTCCAGCCCCACGCCGTAGGTGCCATCATCGCGACGGATCAGATAGCCCTCATACGCCAGCGTGCGCACCAGGTGATACGTCGTCGCCACGGTCAGCTCGCACCGCCGCGCGATCTGCTTGACGGTCAACCCGCGTGGTGTCCCGCCGACCGACTCAAGCACGCGCAAAGCACGCGACACGCTTCGGATGAGGTCTGCCGGCTCGCCTTGGGGATCGCGCACGCTACCTCCCAGTCATGGGTTGCTGACCATGCCCAGACGGTGCCACGATGGCGGCCGCTACCGGCGGCGACGGTCCGAACACGCACGGCCACGCTGGGGTTATCACCATATGAAATCAAAGGTGTTTTGCCAACGTCCGTATGGCGCTTGCTCGATCCGTACGGGTGATCCGGCGATCAGCTATTTGCAGTTTCACGTGCAATAACGTCGCCATTGCCGACGCTCATATGTGAGCGATTCTCGGCTCGATCCCAGGATGTGCGACGGCGCGTCGCTCGTCGCCGCGGGCATTCACGGTGCCGACGCACCTCGGCGGACGCCCAGGCTTGGTGCACCCGGTGCGCTCGCGTCCTGGTGGTCGCTGCGGCCCGAGGTTCAGCCGGTGCGATCGGCGATGAAGTCGCAGAGCGACTCGAGCGCCGCGCGGGCCGATCCGGCCGGAAGCACCTGGAGCTGCGTACGCGCGGATTCCGCGTAGGACCGCACGGTCTCGCGAGCCACCTTCATCGCTTCCGACTGCCGCAGCAGGATCAGCGCCTCAGCGTGCAGGGCATCGTCGGTGACCGGGCCGGCGGCGAGGATCTGCCGCAGCCGCAGCGAGTCCGGAGCCGGATCGTCGCTCGCCAGCGCGTAGAGCACCGGGAGGGTCGGCACGCCTTCGCGCAGATCGGTGCCGGGCGTCTTGCCGGACTGGGCCGACTCGGAGGCGATGTCGATCAGGTCATCGGAGAGCTGGAAGGCGATGCCGATGGTCTCGCCATAGGACGCCAGGGCCGCCACTTCTGCCGGACCGGCGCCGCCGAACATCGCGCCGAACCGGGCCGACGTCGCGATCAGCGATCCGGTCTTCTCGGTGATGACATGCAGGTAGTGCTCGACCGGATCGTCACCGGCCTGGGGACCCACGGTCTCGGCGATCTGGCCATGCACCAGCCGGGCGAACGTCTCGGCCTGGATCCGGACCGCCTCCGGCCCCAGCGATGCGGCGACCGTCGCGGCCCGCGCGAACAGATAGTCACCCACAAGGATGGCCACCGAGTTGCCCCAGCGGGAGTTGGCCGAGACGGCGCCACGCCGCACGGCGGCCTCGTCCATGACGTCGTCGTGATAGAGCGTGGCCAGGTGGGTCAGCTCGACCACGATCGCCGCGTCCCGGACCTCGTGGTCGCGCACCAGTCCGAATTCGGCGGCCAGCGCGACCAGCAGTGGTCGCAGGCGCTTTCCGCCGGCGTCGACCAGGTGTCGAGCGGCCTCCGCCACCAGCGGATGGTCGCTGTGCACGACGGCGTGAATCTGCGCCTCGACCTGGGCCAGCCGGGACACGACCGCGGCCTCGAGGACGGGGTCGTCAATCTCGATGCCGAGAGAACCTATCGATTCGCGTACCACGGGCACCACACTGCCATATGGCCTGGCCACGACAGATCCTCCCCCTACTCGCGCGCCGCGCGGGAGCCACCCGCGCGGCACCTGCGGCTATCCGCGCAAGAACTGAGCAGCCCGGTTCGCCAGGTCCAGGACCTCGGTGGGCCACACGCCGAGCCACAGCGTAACTACCACGCCAATGCCGAGCACCGCCGAGGTGAACGCACCCGGAATCGACACCGTGGGAGTCGTCTCGCCGGGATCCGACAGCCACATCAGAACGACGACCTTCAGGTACGGGAAGGCCAGAATCATGCTGGTGATCACACCGGCGATGACCAGCCAGGTCTGATTGCCCTCGATGGCCGCCGAGAACACCGCGAACTTGGCGGTGAAGCCGGACGTCAGCGGGATGCCGGCGAAGGCCAGCATGAGGAACGTGAAGACGGCGGCGAACAGCGGCGACCGGCGGCCCAGCCCGGCCCACCGGGACAGGTGGGTGGCCTCGCCGCCGGAGTCGCGCACCAGAGTCACCACCGCGAACGCCGCGATCACCGTGAAGCCGTAGGCAAGGAGGTAGAACAACGACGACGAGAGACCCGACTTGTTGAACGCGAGGACACCGACGAGGAGGTAGCCGGCGTTGGCGATGGACGAGTAGGCGAGCAGTCGCTTGATGTCGCTCTGAGTCACCGCGAGGATCGAGCCGACCAGCATGGTAAGCACCGCGATGATGCCGAGCACCAGACGGTAGTCCCAGCTGGGCCGGTCGAAGGCGACGTAGAGCACGCGCAGAATGCCACCGAACGCGGCGACCTTGGTGCAGGCCGCCATGAACGCGGTGACCGGGGTCGGAGCGCCCTGATACACGTCCGGCGTCCAGACGTGGAACGGCACCGCGGCGGCCTTGAACAGCAGGCCGATCGCGATCATCGAGAATCCGATGATCAGCAGGCTCTGGCGGTTGCCCGACGCCAGCGCGGCAGCGTGGATCTCGGCGAAGCCGACGGAACCGCTGAAGCCGTAGACCAGGGCGATGCCGAACAGGAAGAACGCCGAGGCGTAGGCGCCGAGAAGGAAATACTTCATGGCGGCTTCCTGCGACAGCAGCCGGCGGCGACGCGCCAGCGCGCACAGCAGGTAGAGCGGAAGCGAGAAGACCTCGAGCGCCACGAACATGGTCAGCAGATCGTTGGCGCTGACGAAGAGCAGCATGCCGCCGAGGGCGAACAGCATCAACGGGAACGCCTCGGTGCCACCGGAGGCCCGCTGTGCCTGCGTCCGGTCCGCCTCGGTGCCCGCGGTGACCGCGGCCGACGCGACGAACGGGCCGCCCCGCTCCAGCGTCCGGTCGGCGAACAGCAGCAGCGCGACGATGCCGAGCACGATCAGCGTGCCCTGCAGGAACAGGCCCGGGCCGTCGACCGAGACCGCCGTCGAGGCGGTCACCACCGGGTGGTGCACACCGGTGACCTTGACGCCCTTGACGATGACCATGACGAGTGCCGCGATCAGGGCCGCCAGCGCCACCAGGAACTGCACGATCGGACGCCACCGGCGTGGCAGGAACGCTTCCACAAGCACGCCGATCAGCGCACCGCTGAACAGGATCAGCATCGGCGCCAGCGCGACGTAGTTCAGAGGGGGGACGGTGAAGCTCCCGTCAGCGAGCACGCTCACTTGACGCCTCCAGCAGCGTTCGTCGGCGCGGTCGGGGCCGGATCGGTGGAACCGATCTGAGAGAGCGTGGCCTTGACCGCGGGGTTGATCACATCAATGACCGGCTTGGGGTAGAAGCCGAGGAACAGGATCAGCACGATCAGCGGCGTCACCACCACGGCCTCGCGCACGCTGAGGTCCTTGCGCATCTTGTCCACCGAGGCCAGCGCGGGGTTCACCGTGCCCTGGGTGGTGCGCTGGACCATCCACAGCACGTACGCCGCGGCGAGGACGATGCCGACCGTCGCGAGCACCGCGACCGCCTTGTTGACCGTGAAGGTGCCGATCAGCACCAGGAACTCGCTGACGAACGGCGACATGCCGGGCAGTGCGAGCGACGCAAGACCGGCGATGAACAGCACGCCGGCGAGCACCGGGACATACTTTCCGGCGCCGCCGAAGTCACCGACCATGGCCGAGCCGCGCCGGGTCACCAGCATGCCGACGACCAGGAACAGCAGGCCGGTGGCCAGGCCGTGGTTGAGCATGTAGAGCACCGCACCGGTGCCGGCCTGGGTGGTGAAGGCGAAGATGCCGATGCCGATGAAACCGAAGTGCGCGATCGACGTGTAGGCGACCAGCCGCTTCAGGTCGTTCTGGCCGACCGCGAGCAGTGCGCCGTAGAGGATGCCGACCAGAGCCAGCACCAGCCCGAGCGGCGCGAAGAAGTGCGAGGCGTCCGGGAACAGCGGCAGGCAGTAGCGCAGGATGCCGAACGTTCCGACCTTGTCCAGCACACCGACCAAGAGTGCGGCCGGTCCGGCCGGAGCCGCCGCACCGGCGTCCGGCAGCCACGTGTGGAACGGGAAGAACGGCGCCTTGATGGCGAATGCCAGGAAGAAGCCGAGGAACAGCCAGCGGCCGGTGCTGGTCGCCATGTTCAGGTGGGTCAGCTCGTTCCAGTCGAACGTCGGGTGGCCCAGCTGGTTGCGGCCGACCACCCAGAGACCGATCACCGCGGCCAGCATGAACAGACCGCCGACCAGCGAGTAGAGGAAGAACTTCACCGCCGCGTACTGCCGGCGGGCCCGTTCGCCACCACCGTAGGAGCCGATCAGGAAGTACATCGGCACCAACATGACTTCGAAGAACACGTAGAAGAGGAAGACGTCCGCGGCCGCGAACACGCCGATCATCGTGCACTCGAGCGCGAGCAGCAGCGCGAAGAAGGATGGCACGCTGCGCCGGCTCGCCTCCGCGTCATGCCAGGAGGCCAGGATCACCACCGGGACCAGGATCGCGATCAGCAGGATCATCACCAGCGCGATGCCGTCGGCCTGCACCGTGAAGCGGGCGCCCCAGAACGGGATCCACCGGTACGACTCGCGGAATTGGAATCGTGCGCCGCCGACCTGGAATGCCACCCACATGGCGATGCTGATGCCGAGCACCACCAGCGACGATCCAAAGGCGAGCCACTTCGCCAACTGCGGCCGGCTGCGCGGCACGAGCGCCACCGCGAGCGCGCCGACCAGCGGTGCGGCGGTAAGCACGCTCAAATACGGGAAGTCGGACATCAAACGGCCTTTCCAAGGATCAGTCCGTCAACGGAGCAGGGGATCAGTCCGCCAGAGAGGACGGGAAGCGCGCGGATCATCCGAACGCCACCGCCAGCATTGCCGCGACGACCAAAAGCGCACCGCCGAGCATCGAGAGGGCATAGGTGCGGACGAAGCCGGTCTGGGTCCGCTTGAGCCGACCGGAGCTGCCGCCGACCAGGGCCGCCAGCCCGTTCACCGCGCCGTCGATCACTCGGTTGTCGAAGAACACCAGAGCCCGGGTCAGGTAGAGGCCGGGCTTCTCGAAAACCGCCTCGTTGACCGTGTCGCCATAGAGGTTGTCGCGAGCCGCGGTGACCACCGGGCCGGCCGGTTCCTCCTCCAGCGCCGTGCCGTTGCGGAACAGCACGTAGGCGAAGCCCATAGCGAGC
This sequence comes from uncultured Actinomycetota bacterium, assembly GCA_963836775.1. Taxonomy (GTDB): domain Bacteria; phylum Actinomycetota; class Actinomycetes; order Mycobacteriales; family Micromonosporaceae; genus DASQPR01. Next base: position 1,520,336 of record CAWIKR010000002.1, read on the forward strand.
ACAACGACGACGAGGGTCATCGCGGTGACCCAGCCCTCGGCGATGTGCTCGTGCTGCTCCGGCTGGTCGCCGAAGACCGGCGTCAGCCAGGTGACCACCGAGCTCTTCATCAGGAAACCGGCACAGACCGAGCCGACCGCCAGGATCATCAGCGGCACCGTCATGATCCACGGCGACTCGTGCGGGTGCTTGATATCGCTGGTCCACCGCTTCGGGCCGTGGAAGGTGAGGACGAACAGCCGGGTCATGTAGAACGCCGTCAGGCCGGCGCCGATCAGGGCCGCGAAGCCGAACAGCCAGCCGGTCCAGCCGGGCCGGTTGAACGCCGCCGAGATGATCGGGTCCTTAGCGAAGTAGCCGGACAGCGGCGGGAAGCCGACGATCGCCAGCCAGCCCAGGCCGAATGTGACCCAGGTGTACTTCATGTATTTCCACAGGCCGCCGAAGCGCCGGATGTCGGTCTGGTCGTTCATGCCGTGCATCACCGAACCGGCGCCGAGGAACAGGCCGGCCTTGAAGAAGCCGTGCGCGAGCAGCAGGATCAGGCCCAGCGCGTAGGCACCGCCGCCGAGGCCGACGCCCAGGAACATGTAGCCGATCTGGGACACCGTCGAATAGGCCAGGACCCGCTTGATGTCGTCCTTCGCGCAACCGATGATGCCTCCGAGCAGCAGCGTGAAGGCGCCGATGGCGACCACCACGGTCTGCGCGTCCGGGCTGGCGTTGAAGATCGGGGCGGAGCGCGCGATCAGGTAGACGCCGGCGGTCACCATCGTGGCCGCGTGAATCAGCGCCGAGACCGGAGTCGGGCCCTCCATGGCATCCGGCAACCATGCTTGCAGCGGGAACTGACCGGACTTGCTGCAGGCGCCGAGGAGCAGCAGCAGGCCCATCATGAGGACCGTCGTCTTGGTCAGGTTGCCGACGCCGTTGAAGACGCCGTCGAAATTCACCGTGCCCAGAGTGGAGAACATCAGGAAGATCGCGATCCCCATGCCCGCGTCGCCGACGCGGTTCATGATGAACGCCTTCTTGCCCGCGGTGGCCGCGCTGGCCCGGTTGAACCAGAACGCGATCAGCAGGTAGGACGCCAGACCGACGCCTTCCCAACCGAGGTAGAGCAGCACGTAGTTGTTCGCCAGGACCAGCATCAGCATGGCGGCGACGAACAGGTTGAAGTAGCCGAAGAACCGGCGCCGGCCTTCGTCGTGCGCCATGTAGCCGACGGCGTACACGTGGATGATCAGGCCGACGCCGGTGATCAGCAGCACGAAGATGGCGGTCAGCGGATCAAACAGCATGCCGAAGTTGATCCTCAGCCCGCCTACCGGAATGAAGTTCCAGAGGTTGATCTGGGCGCTACGCGCGTCCTCCGGCAGGTTCTTCAGGCTGACGAAGCACCACAAGCCGATCACGAAGGCGGCCAGCACCGACGCCACGCCGAGCCACTGGCCCCACTTGTCGGCCCGGCGCCCGAGCACCAGCAGGATCGCTGCGCTGGCCAGCGGGATCGCCACCAGCAGCCACATCACCGAGAGAATGCCGTGCGCCGAGCCGTACGTGACGGTCGCGGCCGTAGTAGAAGTCAGTGACATCTCGCCCTCAGTACTTCAGCAGGTTCGCGTCATCGACGCTGGCCGAGCGCCGAGTGCGGAAGATCGACATGATGATCGCCAGGCCGACGACCACCTCAGCGGCGGCGACCACCATCGCGAAGAAGGCGATCACCTGGCCGTCGAGCGTCCCGTTCATCCGGGAGAAGGTGACCAGCGCCAGGTTGCCGGCATTGAGCATGAGCTCGACACACATGAACAGCACGATGGCGTTGCGCCGGATCAGCACCCCGACGGCGCCGATCGTAAACAGCCCGGCGGCCAGCACGATGTAGTAGGACGGCGTCACTGGGAATCACCCTTTCCCGTGAGGGTCGGCTTGATCGCCGCCTCCTCAGCGGTGAGTTCACGGACGGCGAGGATCTCCGAGATGCTGCGCTCGGCCGGGCGACCGTCGGGCAGGCGCGCCGGGGTGGCCACCGAGTCCGACGTGGCGAAAACGCCGGGGCCGGGCCGCGGTGCCGGGTAGTTGCCCGGGCTGAACCGCTGCCGCATCATCTCCGGTTGGCTCAGCTTCTCGCCCTTCTTACGCTCGACATGCGCGAGCACCATCGCGCCCAGCGCCGCGGTGATCAGCAGCGCGGAGGTGACCTCGAAGGCCCAGATGTACTTCGAGAAGATCAAGTCGGCGATGCCCTGCACGTTCTGAGCGCCGCCGGCGCCATCGGCCGGCAGGCCGACCCCGGGCCGGTGCTGCAGCGCGTGGTAGACGCCGGTGCACAGCAGCCCGGCCAAGCCGATGCCGAGCAGCACCGCCGCCACCCGCTGTCCTCGCAATGTCTCGATGACAGCGTCCGACGCATCACGTCCGACCAGCATCAGGACGAAGAGGAAGAGCATCATGATGGCGCCGGTGTAGACGATGATCTGCACCAGGCCAATGAAGAAGCCGGACTGCAGGATGTAGAACACACCCAGGCTCAGCATCGTCAGCACCAGGAACAGCGCCGAGTGGATGGCGTTGCGCGCCCAGACCATGCCGAACGCGCCGATCACCGCGACCGGGGCGAGGATCCAGAAGAACCACTTCTCGCCGGTGGACACATGCAGGGCGTCTGCCGCCAGGATCGCAGTGGTCATCTCCCGCCTCCCGGAGCGCGTTCTGCGCCGGCGCTGGTGCCCGGGTTGGTCAGGCTGCCGACGTAGTAGTCCTTCTCGGTCTCGCCCAGTCGCATCGCGTGCGGCGGCTGCTCCATGCCCGGTAGCAGCGGCGCGAGCAGCTGCTCCTTCGTGAAGATCAGATCGCGCCGGTTGTCGCGGGCGAGTTCGTATTCGTTGCTCATCGTGAGTGAGCGGGTCGGGCAGGCCTCGATGCACAGGCCGCAGAAGATGCAGCGGCCGTAGTTGATCTGGTAGACGCTGGCGTACCGCTCGCCCGGCGAGAACCGGTTCTCGTCGGTGTTGTCGCCGCCCTCGACATAGATCGCGTCCGCCGGGCAGGCCCACGCGCAGAGCTCACAGCCGATGCACTTTTCCAAACCGTCGGGATGACGGTTCAGGATGTGCCGGCCGTGATAGCGCGGCGCCGGAGGCGTGACCACCTCGGGGTACTCCTCGGTGACGACCTTCTTGAACATGTGCGAGAAGGTCACCCCGAAACCGCTGAAGGCACCCACGTCTACACCTCACCTTCGGTGTCGCTGGCGGCGGGTGACGAGGAGCCGCCCGAGTCGTCAGTGGCGCCGGCCACCGGCACCGTTTCACGCTGCGCGGTCACACGCTTCAAGCGCGGCGACGGCGGCACCGTCAGATCCATTGGCGGCACTGGGAAGCCACCCTCCTGTGCCGGCATGTCACCCGGTTTGACCTCGGCCGGCTTCTCCTTCACCAGGAGGAACGGCGCGGCGATCAGGAGCACGGCGGCCACGATGATGATCACCTTGTTGGCCGTCGAGAGGTGCGAATTCTGCATCACCCGGACACCGGCAAGCGCGATGATCCAGACCAGGCTGAACGGAATCAGCACCTTCCAGCCGAGGCGCATGAACTGGTCATACCGCAACCGCGGCATGGTGCCGCGCAGCCACACGAAGACGAACAGGATGATCAGCAGCTTGATGGTGAACCACAGCAGCGGCCACCAGCCGTAGTTGGCGCCGTGCCAGAGCGACAACGGCCACGGGGCGCGCCAACCGCCCAGGAACAGCGTCGCGCACAGACCCGACACGGTGACCATGTTGATGTACTCGGCGAGGAAGAACAGTGCGAACTTCAGCGACGAGTATTCGGTGTGGAAACCGCCGACCAGCTCGGACTCGGCCTCGGGCAGGTCGAACGGGGCGCGGTTGGTCTCGCCGATCGCCGAGACGAAGTAGATCACCAGGCTCGGCAGGAGTAGCAGGCCGTACCAGCCGGGGACCAGCGTGTGCCAGCCGCCGCCGGTGCCGCCGTGCTGCTGTGCCGCCACGATGCCCGAGGTGGACATCGTGTTGGCGGTCATGAAGACGGCCACAATCGACAGACCCATCGCGACCTCGTAGGAGATCACCTGTGCCGCCGAGCGCAGGCCACCGAGGAGCGGGTAGGTCGAGCCGGACGCGTAACCGCCGAGCACGATGCCGTAGACGCCCATAGCCGAGCAGGCGAGCACCACGAGAACCGCGACCGAGGTGTCGGTGAGCTGTAGTGGAGTACGCGTACCGAAGATCGACACCATCGGGCCGAACGGGATGATCGAGAACGCGGTGAAGGCGGCGACCGTCGAGATGACCGGGGCGATGAAGAACACCGCCTTGTCGGCCAGCGTCGGCATGATGTCTTCCTTGAACGCCAGCTTCAAACCGTCGGCAAGGGATTGCAGCAGGCCGAACGGGCCGACCCGGTTGGGTCCGGGCCGGACCTGCATCCGGGCCACGACGCGGCGCTCATACCAGATCGCGAACAGCGTCATCACCACGAGAAACGCGAACACCGCGACAATCTTGATGATGATCAGCCACCACGGGTCGTGGCCGAAGTCGCTCAGGGTCGGGTTCACGCCGCGCCTCCACGGGACACAGTCACCACGTCGCCGGAGGTAGCGGCGAGCGTGCGGTTAACAGTCGAACCGGGTGAGTTGGTCGGCAGCCAGACGACGCCGTCGACCATATCGGTGATCCTGGCGGGCAGCGTGATGGCGCCCCGATCGGTGCCGACTGTCACCGCGTCACCGTCGCTGATCCCCATCCGGTTGGCCAGATCCTTGCCGATCCCCACCGCCGGGATCCGGGCGGTGCCGCCGAGGTATTCGTCGCCGTCAGTGAGGCTGCCCAGGTCCAGCAGGTGATGCCAGGTGGCCAGGATGGCCTCGCCGTCGCCGGTCGTCGGGTGGTCGACCGGCTCGACCGCCGGAGCCTCCGGACGCGGAGCGTCGGTCGCCGGGGTCCTTCCGATCTCGCGCCGGATCCGGCCCGCGTCGGCGCAGCCCAGATCGATGTCGAACTCCTTGGCCAGCGCGTCGAGCACCCGGGCGTCGGACATCGCGGTGGTGTTCAGGACCGCGTCGAAGATCCGCGTCCGGCCCTCCCAGTTGACGAACGTTCCGGGCTTCTCGACCACCGGTGCGACCGGGAAGACCACGCTTGCCCGCCGGGCCACGCCGGTCATCCGGACCTCGAGGCTGATCAGGAACTCGACGTTGTCGAGAGCATCCTCAGCGCGCCGCGGGTCAGACAGATCTGCCGGATCGACGCCGGCCACAATCAGGGCACCGAGCTTGCGGTCCGCGGCCGCGGCCACGATCGCGTCGGTGTCTCGCCCCGGAGCACTGGGCAACACGCCAGCCTGCAGGTCCCACTCCGCGGCCAGCTCGGCGCGGGCCGCCGCCTCGTGCACCGGGCGGCCGCCCGGCATCAGCGTCGGCAGGCAGCCGGTCTCGATCGCGCCGCGGTCGCCGGCGCGGCGCGGCACCCAGGCCAGCTTCGCTCCGGTACGCGCGGCCAGCGCAGCCGCGGCCGCCAGGGCACCGTGGGCGGTGGCGAGCCGCTCGCCCACGATCAGCAGCGGTCGCTCGGTGGCCAGCGCGCTCTGCACCGACTCGTTCGAGCCGAGCATGTCGGCCTCGTGGCCGGGGACCGTGCCGATCACGGTGGCGGAGAGCTTCTCCAGGCCTCGCGAGGTGAACGGCGCGACCGCGTAAACCGGCAGCTTGCGAGCGGTCACCTGCTTTCGCAGCCGCAGGAAGAGGATCGGGCACTCCTCCTCCGGCTCGAGTCCGGCGATCACCACAGCGGTGGCGTTGTCCACATCGGCGTAGTGCACATCGCCGACGCCGACCACGTTGGAGGCCAGGAACTCGGTCTCCTCGGCGGAGACCGGACGGGCCCGGAAGTCGATGTCGTTACTGCCCAGGGCCACTCGGGTGAACTTCGAGTAGGCGTACGCGTCCTCGACCGTGAGCCGGCCGCCGGTCAGCACGCCGACGCCACCGTTGGCCTTGGCGGTACGCAGGCCCTCGGCCGCCACCGCCAGAGCCTCGGGCCAGCTCGCCTCGCGCAGCTCGCCGGTCGCGGTGTCGCGGACCATCGGATGCGTGATGCGATCGAACGCGGTGGCGTATTGGAAGCCCCACCGGCCCTTGTCGCAGTTCCACTCTTCGTTCACTGCCGGGTCGCTGCCGGCCAGGCGCCGCAGCACCTTGCCGCGCCGGTGGTCGGTGCGCTGGTCGCAGCCGGCCGCACAGTGCTCGCACGCGCTCGGCGTGGAGACCAGGTCGAACGGGCGGGCGCGGAACCGGTACTGCGCACCGGTGAGCGCTCCGACCGGGCAGATCTGCACGGTGTTGCCGGAGAAGTACGAGTTGAACTCGACGTCGCCGGGCTCGGCGGTGCCCCGGCCCTCCGGGAACACATTGCCGGCCGGATAGGCAGCCTCTTCGTATTCCGCGGTGCCCGGGTCCAGCGCGTCGTGCACGTGTCCGACGTGGCCTTCGAAGGCGGCATCCCGGTAGACACCGATCTGCTCCGCCGACGAGCGCTCCATCAGGTCGATGAACTGGTCGCCGGCGATCTCCTCGGAGAACCGGGTGCAGCGCTGGCACAACACGCACCGCTCGCGATCCAGCAGCACCTGCGAGGAGATGTTGATCGGCTTCTTGTAGGTCCGCTTCTCCTCCTTGAACCGGGAGTCGGCGCGGCCGGTGGACATCGCCTGGTTCTGCAGCGGGCACTCGCCACCCTTGTCACACATCGGGCAGTCGAGCGGGTGGTTCATCAGCAGCAGTTCCATCACGCCGGCCTGCGCCTTCTCGGCGACCGGCGAGGTGAGGTGCGTCTTGACGACCATGCCGTCGGCGACCGTCTGCGTGCACGAGGCGACCGGCTTGCGCTGGCCCTCGACCTCGACCAGGCACTGCCGGCAGGCGCCGGCCGGGGCCAGCAGCGGGTGGTCGCAGAACCGCGGGATGGCGATGCCCATCTCTTCGGCGACCCGGATCAGCAGCGCGCCCTTCGGCGCGGTGACCTCGACGCCGTCGATGGTGAGCTTGACCGTCTCGACAGCCTTCTCCACTGCACCCGTCATCAGTGCGCTCCAACCAGTTCACCACTGCGCAGCCGTGGGGCTGTGCGGCCTTCGATGTAGTCCAGGTAGTCCTGCTTGAAGTACTGCAGCGAGGACGTCACCGGGCTGGTGGCGCCGTCGCCCAGGCCGCAGAACGACCGGCCCAGGATGTTGTCGCAGGTGTCCAGCAGGGTGTCGAGGTCCTCATGGCTGCCCTCGCCGGCCAGGATCCGCCGGTAGATCCGGACCATCCAGTAGTTGCCCTCGCGGCACGGGGTGCACTTGCCGCACGACTCGTGGTGGTAGAACTCCAACCACTTGTAGGTCGCGTAGACCGGGCAGTCCTGGTCCGAGAAGATCTGGGTCGCGGTGGTGCCGAGGATCGATCCGGCAGCGGCGACGCTCTCGAAGTCCAGCGGCACGTCCATGTGGTCGGCGGTGAGCAGCGGCGTCGACGAACCGCCCGGCGTCCAGAACTTCAGGTTGTGCCCGGGCTTCATGCCGCCGGCCAGTTCGATCAGCTCGCGCAGGGTGATGCCGAGCCCGCATTCGTACTGGCCCGGGTTCGCGATCCGGCCGGACAGCGAGTAGATCATCGGACCGGACGACTTCTCGGTGCCCATCGACTTCCACCACGCCGGTCCGCCCAGCACGATGTGCGGGACGCTGGCAATGGTGCCGACGTTGTTGACCACCGTCGGGCACGCGTACAGGCCGTGGGTCGCCGGGAACGGCGGCCGCAACCGGGGCTGGCCGCGGAAGCCTTCGAGCGAGTCCAGCAGCGCGGTTTCTTCGCCGCAGATGTAGGCGCCGGCGCCGCTGTGCACGACGAGGTCCAGGTCGAAGCCGGTACCGAGAATGTTCTTGCCGAGGTAACCGCGCTTGTAGGCATCCTCGACCGCGGCCCGCAGCCGCCGTGCGGCGTGCACCGCCTCACCGCGGATGTAGATGAACGCGCGGTTGGACCGGATCGCGTAGCAGGCGATGATGACGCCCTCGATCAGCGCGTGCGGATCGCTGGTCATCAGCGGCAGGTCCTTGCAGGTGCCCGGCTCGCCCTCGTCGGCGTTGACGACGAGGTAGTGCGGCTTGCCGTCATTCTGCGGGATGAAGCCCCACTTCATGCCGGTCGGGAAGCCGGCACCACCGCGGCCGCGCAGGCCGGAGTCCTTGATCAGCGCGATCAGATCGTCCGGGTGGGCCTTGAGTGCCTTGCGCAGGGCCAGATAGCCCTCAAGCTTCTCGTAGGTGTCGATCTTCCAAGCGTCCGGTACGCCCCAGCGCTTGGTGAGAACCGGGGTGAGCTTGGCTAGCGTCGCGGACCGCGGTGAGGTCACTTCGCCTCCTTGGCCGGTGCCGATGGGATCGGCGTGTTCGGGTCGTAGGACGGCGCCGTGACCCCGTGCTGCTGCGCTAGTTGCAGACCACGGAGGGTGGCGGCGCCGGCCGGGCCTTCAGCAACCGCACCATCGCGGTCGTCCGGGAACCCGGCCAGCTGAAGCGCCATTTCCTTGAGCGTGCACAGCCGCGGGCCGCGGGTCGGCTGCGGCCGCTCGCCGTTGCGCAGCCGGGTCACCAGGTCCGACGCGGTCTGCGGCGTCTGCTCGTCGTAGAAGTCGTAATTGACGGTGACCACCGGTCCGTAGTCGCACGCCGCCAGACACTCGGCGTGCTCCAGGGTGATCTTCCCGTCCTCGGTGGTCTCGTCGTGACCGACGCCGAGGTCCTCGGAGAGAGTCCGGAAGATGTCGCCGCCGCCGAGCACGTCGCACAGGGTGTTGGTGCAGACGCTGACCAGGTATTCGCCGGTCGGGCGACGCTTATACATGGTGTAGAACGTCGCCACCGCGCCCACCTGCGCCTTGGTGATGCCGAGTTGTTCGGCGCAGAACGTGACGCCGGCCGGAGTCACCTGGCCCTGCTCGTTCTGCACCAGGTGCAGCAGCGGCAGCAGGGCCGAGCGCTCGCGCCCCTCCGGATAGCGCGCGATGATCTCGCGCGCCCGCTCCCTGGTCGCGTCGGAAAAGTCAGCCATTAACGATCACACCCACCCATGACGGGGTCCAACGAAGCACCGCCGGCGATTACGTCGGCCAGCAGGCCGCCTTCGGCCATCGGCGGGATGGCCTGGAGGTTGATGAAACTCGGTTCGCGATAGTGCACGCGGTAGGGCCGGGTGCCACCGTCGGAGACGGCGTGCACGCCGAGCTCGCCGCGCGGCCCCTCGATCTGCATGTAGACCTGGCCCGGCGGAACCCGGAAACCCTCGGTGACGAGCTTGAAGTGATGAATCAGCGACTCCATCGACTGACCCATGATCTTCGCGATGTGCTCGAGCGAGTTCCCGAGACCGTCCTGCCCCACCGCCAGCTGCGCCGGCCAGGCGATCTTGCGGTCCTCGATCATCACCGGTCCGGGCTTGAGCCGGTCCATCGCCTGCTGGACGATCTTCAGCGACTCCCGCATCTCGCCCAGACGGACCTGGTAGCGGCCCCAGACGTCGGCGTCCTTGCTGGTGATGACGTCGAAGTCGTAGGTCTCGTACTCCGAATACGGCATGGTCTTGCGCAGGTCCCACGGCAGGCCGGCGGACCGGAGCACCGGGCCGGTGATGCCGAGGGCCAGGCAACCCTGCACGTCCAGCACCGCGACACCCTGCGTACGCCGGGTCCAGATCGGGCTCCCGGAGAGCAGCTCTTCGTAGGTCTTGATCCGGTCCGGCATGAACTCGAGGAACTCGTGGATCTTCTTGAGCGCCCGGTCCGGCACGTCCTGCGACACGCCGCCTGGGCGCACGTAGGCCATGTTCATCCGCAAGCCGCTGCACATCTCGAAGATGTCCAGGATGAACTCGCGCTCCCGGAAGCCGTAGATCATCATCGACAGCGCGCCCAGCTCCATGCCGGTGGTCGCGAGCCACACCAGGTGCGACGCGATCCGGTTGAGCTCCATCATCATCACGCGGATGACCCGGGCGCGCTCGGTGATCTGATCCTCGATGCCGAGCAGCTTCTCCACCGCGAGGCAGTAGGCGGTCTCGTTGAAGATCGGCGCCAGATAGTCCATCCGCGTGACGAACGTCGTGCCCTGCGTCCAGTTGCGGTATTCGAGGTTCTTCTCGATCCCGGTGTGCAGGTAGCCGATGACCGTACGGGCCTCGGTGACGGTCTCGCCCTCGAGCTCCAGGACCAGCCGCAGCACGCCGTGGGTCGACGGGTGCTGCGGACCCATGTTGACGACGATCTTCTCGTCGTGGATCGGGTCGCCGGAACCACCGAGAACGGTGTCCCAGTCACCACCGGTGACGGTGAAGACCCGGCCTTCGGTGGTGTCGCGTGCCGGAGCGTATTGGTCCGTGCTGCTCATCGCGTGCCTCCTGGATTCGCGACTGCGGGGCTCGCAAGCTCACTCCTCGCGCTCATCGGTAAGCCCGCCTTTCGTCCGGCGGCGGAATCTCCGCACCCTTGTATTCCACTGGCACACCACCGAGCGGATAGTCCTTCCGCTGGGGGTGCCCCTCCCAGTCGTCCGGCATCAGAATCCGGGTCAGCGCCGGGTGGCCGTCGAAGACGATGCCGAACATGTCGTAGGTCTCCCGCTCCTGCCAGTCAGCGGTCGGGTAGAGCTGCGTGACGCTCGGCACGTGGGGTTCCTCGACGGTCACTGCGGTCTCCAAACGGATCCGCCGGCGGTAGGTCATCGAGGTCAAGTGGTAGACGACGTGCAGACGCCTCTCGTCGGTGCCGAGATAGTCGACGCCGGAGACCGACGAGCACAGCTCGAACCGCAGCGCCGGGTCGTCGCGCATGGTCTGGCAGACGTCGGCGATCCGGGAGGCCTCCACATAGATGGTCAGCTCGCCCCGGTCCACCACGATCTTCTCGATCGCGTCGTGGAAAGCCTCATAGGTCTCCTCGAGCGCGTCGACCACCTCGTCGTAGTAACCGCCGAACGGCCGCGGCGAGTCCAGGACCGTGGTCCGGCGCCGGGTCAGGCCGCCGAAACCCGAGGTGTCACCGGTGCCATGAACGCCGAACATGCCCCGGTCGGTCATCGTGGGCCTCCCGTGTTCTGCGACGTGTGGGTCGCGTCCTTCATCCAGTTCTCGATCCGCAGCTGCTCTTCGCGGCCCTCGGCCACGGCCTTGATCCACTCGGCCTTCTTGGCCTTGTTGAAGCGATAGCTGGACGGCATCGCTCCGGCGGCGACGATCGGCGCGCCGTCGCGAGCCACCAGCGCCTCGATGGCGCGCTGCCGACGCGGGCCGAGCGGCTCGGCCATGATCTTCTCGTGCAGCTTGAGGATCGCGTCGATGAGCATCTCCGGCCGCGGCGGGCAGCCCGGCAGATACATGTCGACCGGCACCACGTGGTCCACGCCCTGAACGATCGCGTAGTTGTTGAACATGCCGCCGGACGAGGCGCACACGCCCATCGACAGCACCCACTTCGGGTCCGGCATCTGGTCGTAGATCTGCCGCAGCACCGGTGCCATCTTCTGGCTGACCCGGCCGGCCACGATCATCAGATCGGCCTGGCGCGGCGAGGCACGGAACACCTCCATGCCGAATCGCGCCAGGTCATAGCGCGCGGCGCCGGTGGCCATCATTTCGATCGCGCAGCACGCCAGACCGAAGGTGGCCGGCCAGAAGCTGGACTTGCGCGACCAGTTGACGAGCTTCTCGACCGACGTCAGCAGGACGCCGCCGGGAACCTTTTCCTCGATACCCATGTGTCTAGTCCCAGTCCAAGCCGCCGCGGCGCCACACGTAGGCGTACACGACACCGACGGTGGCGATGAAGATCAGCATTTCGAAGAAACCAAAAGCCCCGAGCACGCGGTACTGGATGGCCCAGGGGTAAAGGAAGATCGTTTCGATATCGAACACGATGAAGAGCATTGCGACGAGGAAGAACTTCACCGGGATGCGGCCGCCGCCGACCGGGTGCGGCGTCGGTTCGATTCCACATTCGTACGCGTCGAGCTTGGCTCGGTTGTACCGACGCGGACCGACGAGCGGCGCGATGGCTACCGAGCCCAAAGCGAACAGCGCTGCCAGCCCGAAGAGCCCCACAATGGGTACCCATGCCGAGAGCGACATCTGTGGTCCTTCCTACACAAATTTACTAATCGTGCCGTGCTGCTGCGGTCTACCGCACAGCGGGCGCCACTTTTGTCATCGTGTTGATGATCCAGTCCATCGAATCGCCATCCCGCGGGTCCGTGAGATTGGCCAGCAATTTCAGGACGAACCGCATCAGTGTCGGATGCGGCAAGCCGTGTTTGGTGGCGACTCGCATGATCTGCGGATTTCCGATCATTTTTACGAACCACCCGCCCAAACGGTAATAACCACCGAATTTGGCGCGCAGCTCGATGCCGTACTGCTCCAGGGCTCGCTCCCGGGCCGGACCGGCCGGACGGGCCAGAGCCTGCACGATCGCGTCGGCGGCCATCTCCGCCGACTCCATCGCGTAGGCGATGCCCTCGCCGTTGAAGGGGTTGACCATGCCACCGGAATCCCCCACGAGCAGGACGCCCCGGGTGTAATGCGGCATCCGGTTGAAACCCATCGGGAGCGCCGCGCCCATGATCGGACCGTCGGCGTTGGCCTCGTCGTTCATGCCCCACTCCGGCGGCGTGGTGGACAGCCAGTCGGTGAGCATCGTGCGGTAGTTGGTCTTGCCGAACGCGGTCGAGGAGTTGAGCACGCCCAGGCCGACATTGACCCGGCCGTCACCCATCCCGAAGATCCAGCCATATCCGGGCAGCAGCTTGTCGCCGCCTTCGCGGCTGCGCAGCTCGAGCCATGACTCCAGGTAGTCGTCGTTGTGCCGTTCCGGTGAGTGGTAGTAGCGCCGGACCGCCACGCCGATCGGCCGGTCATCGCGCTTGGCGAGGCCCATCGCTAGCGGCAATCGGGCCGACACGCCGTCCGCGGCAACCACGATCGGAGCCCGGAACTCCTGCGGCTCCTTGTCCGGGCCGATCGCCCGGACGCCGATCACCCGGCCAGAGCTGTCCAGCACTGGGTCCGTGACGTTCACGTTCTGCCGCAGCGTGGCACCGGCGGCCACCGCCGCTTCGGCGACAATCTGGTCGAAGTCCAACCGGGTGCGGGTCAGGCCGTAGTTCGGGAAGCTGGCCAGGTCCGGCCAGTCCAGCTCAAGCCGCATACCGCCGCCGACAACCCGCAGGCCCTTGTTCGCCACCCAGCCATCAGCCTGGGTGTCGATGCCCATCTTGATCAGCTGCTTGACCGCACGCGGAGTAAGACCGTCGCCGCACACCTTTTCCCGCGGGAACTCGGTCTTCTCCAGCAGCTCCACCCGCAGGCCGTGGCGGGCGAGATGGAAAGCGGCGGTCGAGCCACCCGGGCCGGCACCGACGACGATGACGTCGGCTTCGCTCACGAGACGTGACTCGCCCCCGGCTACGGGGAGATCCGGAACGCTGGCAGGACGATCCCTACGCTCGTCCCTCGCTACGGGGAGATCCGGGACGCTGGCAGGACCACCCCTACGCTCGTCCCTCGCTACGGGGAGATCCGGGACGCTGGCAGGACCACCCCTACGCTCGTCCCTCGCTACGGGGAGATCCGCGTCAGACTCGCTGTCCACTGCTCACCGCCTATCGAAACTCTGTGCGTCGTGGCGCTCGTGAAAGTCTTCACAAACTACCGCCGCCGTGCAGTGTAGAACTGCTCGCATCCGGCCCGTCGAGCAAGGTAGGGCTAACCTCACTCGCGCCCGCGGTGTCCGGTTTGTCCGGGCGGTCCGAGCCCCCGGAATCGCCGCTTCGGACGGCCCGGTGCAGCGCCACGATCCCGCCGGTGAGGTTGCGCCAGCCCACCGTCCCCCAGCCGGTGCCGCCGATCACACCCGCCAGCCGTTCCTGATCCGGCCAGGCCTGGATGGATTCGGCCAGATAGACGTAGGCGTCCGGGTTGCTGGACACCTTCCGGGCCACGGCCGGCAGCGTGCCCATCAGATACCGCAGGTAGGCATGCCGGAACGCGGCGTTGGTGGGGTGCGAGAACTCGCAGATCACCAGCCGGCCACCGGGCTTGGTGACCCGAGCCATCTCGGTCAGCGCCGCGGCCGGATCGTGCACGTTACGCAGCGCGAACGAGATGGTGACGGCGTCGAACGCGGCGTCACCGAACGGCAGTGCCAGGGCATCGCCGGCCAGCAGGGGGACGTCCGGACGCACCCGCTTGCCGGCTCGCAGCATGCCCTGGGAGATGTCGAGTCCGGTCACCCAGGCGCCGGAGCGGGCCAGTTCTTCGGTCGAGACACCAGTGCCCGCGCCCAGGTCAAGCACCCGCTCACCGGGGCGCAGGTCCAGGGTGGCCCGGGTCGCTGTACGCCAAGCGCGGTCGCGACCGAACGAGAGGATGGTGTTGGTCCGGTCGTAGCGGTCGGCCACGCCATCGAACATCGCGGCCACTTCACGCGGTTGTTTATCCAGTTGAGCGCGCGTCACGGGCCTTTACTTTGCCAGTCCGCTGCCGAGGCAGGGCGGGCAGGGCGTCGATGTCGGTGCCGCGGGCTGCCGTCGCGGCCGGCCGGAGTCGCGCGGCTCCGCAGGCCAGACCGGTCGCGAGCCGACGCCGCAACCAGGCCGCCACGGGCTTTTCCACGTATCGGTGCACCAGCCAGGCGGCGCCGAGCATCCCGGCCACCACCGCGAGGAACAGCACCCCGTCGTCGACGCGCCCGCGGAACTCCGCGAACACCGTCCAGCCGATGTATTCGTGCAACAGATAAAGCGGGTAGGTCAGGACGCCGGCCACGGTCAGCCACCGCCAGTTGGCCCGCAGCCAGCCCAGCGCCACCGCGGCGACGAGCAGGTAGAAGCCGGCCAGGATGGCGACCACCGGCCAGGCCGGCATCGGCTGCCCCATCAGGTGGAAGTTGTTCGAATTCAGGGCCTGGCGCTGGCCGAGCAGGAAGGTGGCGGCCACGATCGTCCACAGGAGCAGATTCGACCCATACCGATGCATCAGGAAGAAGGCCAGCCCGGCCACGAAGAACGGCGCCCAGTCCGGCATCACCAGTGTGTGGATCAGCCCGTGTGACGAATATGTGAGAGCCGACGCGGCCAGCCAGATCACGCTGAACCCGACCGCTCGCGCATAGGTCACGCCACGCCAGACCACGAACGCGAATAGCAGGTAGAACCGCAACTCGGCGAAGAGCGTCCAGTAGACCGCGTCCACCGACGGCACCCGGAAACCCTCCTGCAGCATGGTGAGGTTGACGCCGATGTCGCTCAGCTTCGGTGGGTGCACGGCGATCGGCCAGATCAGCAAGACCACGGCGGTGACCAGGACACCGAGCCAGTAGGCCGGGAACAGCCGCACGAAGCGGGAGACGGCGAACTCGCCGACCGACCGGTTGACCGCGCTCATCGCGATCACGAAGCCACTGATCAGGAAGAACAGCTCGACACCGAGCCAGCCGTAGGCGGCGAACGGGTGCAGCGAGCGAATGTCCGCGGACGGCTGACCGTTGCCGTGGGTCAGACCGGAGTAGTGCCAGCACACCACCATCAAGGCCGCAAGCAGGCGAAACCCGTCGAGCAGGCGGACTCGGGGGCGGGCCCGGCCGGCCGGATCGTCGGCGCGCTCGGTGTGCGGCACCTCCGGCCGCGCGGAAGCGGGAGGCGCGGGCGGCACTGCCGGCGGCGCGGACGGCACGTCAGGCGGTGCAAAAGGCACGTCCTGCGGCGCCGAGATCGGGGCGACTACCTGTTCGGAATGCCGGGCTTCGACACGGTCAGTAGTGGTTGCGGGGGTTCGAGAGTAGGAAGTCCGTTCGAGCAGATCCGGTTCGGGCACAAGTTGACTCCACGATTGGGGGCATCGGGTTCCCTCTCGATATCCCCCACCGGCCCGCTCGCAAACCCGCCGGATCCGCGTACCGCTGCTGGTCGAGCTTTTGCGCCCGCAACCGCGAACGGCGACCGGCGGCATTCCCGCAGGCACGCAGCAACGTTGGCAGGATTGAGAAACCTGCCTGTAACGCTGGTCACTTAGGATGATCGCATGATCATCGACTGGCGCCGGCCGGACGATCCGGACGTCATCCGGCTGGCAGCGGCACAGCAGGCCGAGTTGCGGATTCTGGCGCCGCACCCGGACGACGTCGTCTACCCGCTGCACGACGACATCGACTTTGCCATGGGCTTGATCGACGGCGTGCCGGTCGCCTGCGGTGCGCTGCAACGCCTGGACCGGCGCGAGGCCGAGATCAAGCGGATGTATGTGGTTCCGGATCATCGCCGGGCCGGCCTGGCGCGATTGATCATCCGTGCGATCGAGGACCGCGCGATCACCGAAGGCTTCGCCACCCTGCGGCTGGAGACCGGGGTGACCTACGACCGGGCGATCCGGTTCTACACCGACGCCGGCTACCGACGCACGCACACCTACGGCGAATACATCGGCAACCCGAACAGCGCTTGCTTCGCCAAGCGCCTGCCGGCCGCCGCGGTGCTCACCGCAGCGACCGCGACGTCCGCTTAGTCGGAGACGATCGCCAGCGTGGTACGCCCGCCGGCGCCACCGCCGGGCAGCGCGATCGACGAGAAGTGCGAGACCACCCGGTCATCGGTCGGGTCGTCCTCCGGCGTCCAGTGCACCCGCATGTGGTTGTAGAGGGTGTCGCGCTGTGCCGGAATCCGATCCGCGGACCGGATCATCCAGATCAGCTCATGCAGGTTCGACCGGTGCTTGGCGCCGGCGCTGGAGATCACGTTCTCTTCGAGCATGATCGAGCCCAGGTCGTCGACACCCATGTGCAGGGCCACCTGACCGATGTCCTTGCCGGTGGTGAGCCACGAGGCCTGCAGGTGGTTGACGTTGTCGAAGAACAGCCGAGCCACCGCGATCAGCCGCAGGTATTCCAGCGAAGTGGCCTGCGTCCGGCCCTTGAGGTGGTTGTTCTCCGGCTGATAAGTCCACGGAATGAAGGACCGGAAGCCGCCGGTGCGGTCCTGCACATTCCGAATCATCGCCATGTGCTCAATCCGCTCGGCGTTGGTCTCGCCGGTGCCCATCATCATCGTGGCGGTCGACTCCACGCCCAGATGGTGCGCGGTCTCCATGACTTCGAGCCAGCGCTCACCGGACTCCTTCAGCGGCGCGATCGCGGTTCGGGGCCGGGCCGGCAGCATCTCGGCGCCGGCACCGGCGATCGAGTCCAGGCCGGCGGCCCTGATCCGGCGGACCGCCTCGTCGATCGACGCGTTCGAGACCTTGGCCATGTGCAGGATCTCGCTCGGGCCGATGGAGTGAATGACCAGATCCGGGTAGGCGGCCTTGACGGTGGAGAACAACTCTTCGTAATACTCGATGCCGTAGTCCGGGTGGTGCCCGCCCTGAAGCATCACCTGCGTGGCGCCCAGGTCGACGGCCTCGCCGCACCGGCGCAGGATCTCCTCCATCGGATGCGACCAGCCTTCGGCGTGCTTCGGCGCCCGGTAGAACGCGCAGAACTTGCAGGCCGTCACGCACACGTTGGTGTAGTTGATGTTGCGATCGATGATGTAGGTGACGATGCCGTCCGGGTAGCGGCGCCGGCGCACGGCATCGGCCGCCTCGCCCAGCGGGTGCAGCGGAGCGTCCGTGTAGAGCAGGAGCGCCTCGTCCGGGCTGATCCGCCCGCCGTCGGCGGCGCGCGCCAGGATGCCGTCAATCTCGCTGTTCATCGTCACGTCCACGAGCCTACCTATCGAGTCCGAAGACGGTTCCGGGCGTCCCGAGACAAGCTCGGGACGCCCGGAGTCAATCAGCTAGCGAAACTAGACCGCGGCGGCCCGCTTGCGACGCCGGCCCAGAACCAGCAGTACGCCGCCGAACAGCACCAGGGCACCACCAACGCCGCCGATGATGCCGACCTTGGAGCCGGTGACCGGGAGCGACCCCTGGCCGTCAAAGACCAGGTCGATCTTGGCGGAGTTGTTGGACCGGTCGGTGTCGCCGTTGGTCGCGGCCGTGTTCGGCAGCAGCGAATAGCTGCCGGCTGCACCGTGGTCCTTGGTGATCTTGAAGGTGATCGGGAAACCCACGTCGTCACCGATCTTCAGGTAAGACGAGTCCAGGTCGTAACAGGCGTAGTAGGGGAACCCGGCCGACCCCACGTTCTTGCGAGTGCTGACCGCGCTCAGCGGAAGGTCACTCGGGTCCTTCAAGCCGAAGCACTCCTCCGGAGCGTCGGTGACGGTCGCCCACTCCGGCACCGTCACCAGGATCCCGTCCACGAAGTCACCGCCGAGAAAGTTCAGCGACGCCGGTCCCTTGTCGCGGACCAGAAGGTTGGCCGTGACCTTGTCACCAATGGCGCCCTTGACCCCGTGCTCGAAGACGGTCGCGTCGTGCGAGGTGGCGACGTCGAGCTCCAGGAATGCAAAGTTGTCCGACTCGTCGATCTCGGCGTTGCCGCGAGTGCTCGCCGCCTTGACGTTCAGCTTCCGGCCGCTGTGTGCACGCTTGGCGAACCGGACCGACTTCCCGTGAACCTTGCGCAGCAAACTGGACTTGGCCAGGTCATCGGTCATGAAATCACTGACCGCCTCGCTCTCCGCGAATTCCTGGGCGGCCGCGTCATGGGTGATCGAACCGGCGAAGTCGACGGTGATCGAGTCACCGGCGGCCAGCGTCGGAACCAGGTCACACGTGGCGACCCAGCCACCGAGGTCGCCCACCGGCGAATACGAGCAGTTGTCGTAATCGGCCGGGTTGAACCCGTGGCTGAAGACGAAGAGGCCCGCGACGTCGTGCGCGTCCTCGTTGCCCGTGTTCGTGATCGTGTATGCCAGGTCGGCGTGATCGCCGGGCGTTACCTTGACGGCGTCGGTGGTCTGAGTCACGACCAGATCCGATCCGTCGGCCACGTTGACGGTGATCTCCTCAACGTCGGTCGTCGCGCCGGTGCCGGTCGTGGTCATGGTGAAGCTGGCCTTGGCGCCGTCGGTCGCTCCGGCCTTCGGGGTGAGCACGAGCGGGATCGGCGTCTCGACGCCGTCCTCGGTGTCGATGTCCGGCAGCGCGCAGGTCGCGGTCGTGCCGCTCAGCGTGCAGGTTGACGTACCGTCCGGAAACGACGGCGTGGCGATGCCATCAAGACCGGCGAAATCGAAGGTCAGCGAGACATCGGCGACCTGGCCGAAGCCGACGACCGCCGCCGGGTAGGCCTTTCCGGGACCGCCGCTGGCCGACATCACGATGGCGTTGTTCTCGTCCGCGGTCAGGATGCCGCTGGCCACGAAGCCGGTGTCGGCTGCGACCGCTGGGGTGGCGGTAAGCACGACAGCGGCGATCACGCCTGCCGTGCCGAGCGCGGCAAACGCCGCGCGGAGGGGCCGAGCCCGCATAGTTGATCTCCAGGGGTGAAGGGGGTTCCGGTGACGGTACGGCAACATGTCGCGCGCCGCTGCCCCAGGTAGGTCATCTGTTCGGCCGGTTGGCAGATCGGCGGCCACCTGCTGGCGGCCGGCACGCAGCGACCGGGCCACCTGGTCGTTTGCTTGGCGAAGGATCTAAGGTTCAGGCCATGGATATGCGTTACCGCCGGCTCGGCGACTCAGGACTCGTGGTGTCGGTCGTCGGCATCGGTTGCAACAACTTCGGCCGCAAGATGGACGAATCGGAAACTCGGCTGGTTGTCGACGCCGCGATCGACCACGGCATCAACCTCTTCGACACCGCCGACATCTACGGCGTAGGCGCTTCCGAGACGCTGCTCGGCAAGGCGCTGCAGGGCCGCCGCGACGACGTGGTGATCGCCACTAAGTTCGGCATGGACATGCAGGGCGAAAACGGCATCGACCACGGTGCTCGGGGAGCCCGCCGCTACATCGTCCGGGCGGCTGAGGCCTCGCTTCGCCGGCTCGGCACCGACCACATCGACCTCTACCAGATGCACGCTCCGGACCCGGCCACGCCGATCGACGAGACCCTGGCCGCGCTCGATGACCTGGTCCGGGCCGGCAAGGTCCGATATCTCGGCAACTCCAACTTCGCCGGCTGGCAGATCGCCGACGCCGACTGGGTCGCCCGGACCAAGGACTTCACGCCGTTCATCAGCGCGCAGAACGAATACAGCTGGCTCAAGCGCGACATCGAGGCCGAGGTGATCCCGGCCTGCGATCGGTTCGGGCTCGGCATGCTGCCGTTCTTCCCGCTCTCCAGTGGCCTGCTCACCGGCAAATACCGGCGCGACGCGGAGCCGCCGGCCGGCAGCCGTCTCTCCGAGGCCCGGGTCGCGCACCGGCTCGCCGCCGCGAACTGGGACACCATCGAAGCCCTCGAGGCGTTCGCCGCCGGGCGTGGCATCACCATCCTGGACGTCGCCATCGGCGGCCTGGCCGCGCAGCCCGCCGTGACCTCGGTGATCGCCGGTGCCACCACGCCGGAGCAGGTGTCGGCGAACGTCGCCGCCGGTCAGTGGATCCCGACCGCGGACGACCTGGACGAGGTCCGGCGGATCTCGGCCTGATCAGCACCGCGACAGTGTCGGTAGGCGGCCGCAATCGGGGCCGTCTACCGACAATGTCGGCTAAGGGCCGCCGACTCAGGCGTCGTAATCGACGGTGACTGTGTCGGTGACCGGGCTCGACTGGCAGGTCAGCACGTAACCCGCGGCGACCTCGTCGGGCTCAAGGGCGTAGTTGCGGGCCATCTCCACCCGTCCGTCCAGGATCTTGGCCTTGCAGGTCGAGCAGACCCCACCCTTGCACGCATAGGGCAGCTCGGAGCGGACCTTGAGCGCGGCGTCAAGCACCCGCTCGTCGCGCTCCATCGTGAAAGTTGACGAACGCCCGTCCAGCATGATCGTGACAGTCGCGCCACCGGCCGGCGCCTCGTCCGCCGACCGCGGCCGCCGTGGCGCGGCCGGCGTTTCCTCGACATGAAAAAGCTCAGTGTGTACGCCCGCGTCCGGCACACCGCGCTGGCTCAACACCGAGCGCACGTCCATCACCATGCCGTACGGCCCGCAGAGGAACCACTCGTCGACGGTGTCCACGTCGATCAGACCGGCGTCCAGGATTCGGCCGAAGCGCTCGGCGTCGATCCGGCCGGACAGGAGATCGGCGTCCTGCGGCTCGCGGGAGAGCACGTGCAGGATTTGCAGCCGGGTCGGGTAGCGGTCCTTGAGGTCGGCGATCTCCTCGGCGAACATCACCGAGCGGGCGTAGCGGTTGCCGTAGACCAGCGTGAACGTGCTGTCCGGCTCGGTGGCCAGACCGTGATCGAGCAGCGCCAAGATCGGCGTGATTCCGGAGCCGGCCGCAACCGCGACATAGCCGCGCACGCGATCCGGTGCGTACGCGGTGGTGAAATGCCCGAGTGGCGGCATCACCTCGATGGTCTGGCCGGCTCGCAGCTCTCGGATGGCGAACTCGGAGAAGGCGCCGCCCTCGACCATCTTGACGCCGATCTGCAGCCGGCCGGTCGCGGCGAGCTGGGCTGGCGTCGAACAGATCGAGTAGGACCGGCGCACGTCCTCGCCGTTCTCGATGCGACGCACGGTCAGATGCTGACCGGCCGTGAATGCGTACTCCGCTCGCAGGTCGTCAGCGACGCTGAAGGTGACCACAACCGCGTCGTCGGTCAACGGCTCAACGGCCGTCACCGGGAGTGCGTGAAATTGCGGGCGGCGTCGAACCGGCCGCGTGATCGTCACGGTCATCAGAACGCCTTCACGTAGTCGAACGGCTCGGTACACGCCCGGCACCGCCACAGTGCTTTGCAGGCGGTGGATCCGAACCGGGACAGCTCCTCGGTGTCACGAGACCCACATCGGGGGCAGGTCACCGGCACGGTGGGCAGGCCCAGCGGCACCGGGCCGGCGCTCGCCGATGCGGCCGGCGGGGCGATCGCGGCGGCGGCCAGCTTGGCGCGGCCGGACTCGCTGATCCAGTCGGTGGTCCACGCCGGCGCCAGCACGGTGCGGACCTCGACCGCGGATGCCCCCGCGTCACGGGCCGCCACGGCGACCCGGCCACGGATCATGTCCATCGCGGGACAGCCGGAGTATGTCGGTGTAATCGTGATGACCGTGTGGCCGTCGTCGTCCACCTCGACATCCCGCAGGATGCCCAGCTCATCGATCGTGATCACGACGATCTCCGGATCGACGACCGCCGCGACCGCATCGCGGATCGCCGTTGCCTCGCGACCGGCCATGACCGCCACCCGATCGTTCGACCGGTCTGGACTGGCTACCATCGAGCACCCGGGTGGGCGCGATGCAACACCTGCATCTCCGCCAGCAAATAGGACAGGGCCTCGGTGTGCACGCCGGTGCGTCCACCGGTTGGTTTCCAGGTCGAGGTCGGCGTCTCCAGGGTGGCCTGCTGGAGAACAGTCCCGATGATCTTGTCCCAGGACTCGCGCAGCGTAGCCGGATCGACGCCGACACCGGACTCGGCGACCGAACGGGTCACGTCATCCGATTCGAAGAGCTCGTGGGTGAACGGCCAGACCTCGTCGATCGCGGCCTGCATGCGCCGGTGCGACTCGTCGGTGCCGTCACCCAGGCGCACCGTCCAGATGGAGGCGAAGTCGAGGTGATAGGCGGTTTCCTTGACCGCCTTGGCGGCGATCGCCGCGATCCGCTCATCGCCGCTGCTGACCAGCGCCTGATAGAGCAGGTTCTGGTACGCGGACAGGAACACTAGCTTCGCGATAGCGGTGGCGAAGTCAGTGTCGCCGATCTCGACCAGTTGAGCATTGCGGAATTCGGTGTCGCCGCGCAGGTAGGCCAGGGCGTCCTCGTCCCGTCCGGCGCCCTCCACCTCGCCGGCATAGGTGAGGAACAGCCGGGCGGCGCCGAGCTGGTCGAGTGCGATGTTGGAGAGCGCGATGTCGAGCTCCATCTCCGGAGCCCGCGCCGACCACTCACCCAGACGCTGTGTCATGACCAGACTGTCGTCGCCCAGCCGGAGGAGGTATTCGAAGCGGCTCACAGGTGACCGGCGCCTTCCGGGACCTCGTAGAACGTGGGATGGCGGTAGACCTTGTCGGCGGCCGGGTCGAAGAAAGAGTCCTTCTCGTCCGGGCTGGACGCGGTGATCGCCGCGGCCGGGACCACCCAGATCGAGACGCCCTCCTGGCGGCGGGTGTAGACGTCGCGGGCATTGCGCAGCGCCACCTCGGCGTCCGGGGCGTGCAGGCTGCCGACATGGGTGTGCGAGAGACCCCGCCGGGGTCGCACGAACACCTCCCACAACTGGCTGTGCTCGGTCACGCTGCCCGCTCCATCTCTCGTACCCGCTGATCGTTCTTGGCGGCATAAGCCGCCGCCGCCGCACGGACCCAAGCGCCGTCGTCGTGGGCGCTCTTGCGGTTGGCGATCCGCTGCCGGTTGCACGGTCCGTTGCCCTTGATGACCTGCATCAGTTCGTCGTAGTCCGGCTGGGTGTAGTCGTAGGACTGGCGGGCGGTGTCAAACCGCAGGTCCGGATCCGGAATCTCCAGCGTCAGCACCTCGGCCTGCTGGACGCACATGTCGACAAAGCGCTGCCGCAGGTCGTCGTTCGAGAACCGCTTGATCTTCCAGGCCATGGACTGCTCGGAGTGGGTGGAGTCGGTGTCCGGCGGGCCAAACATCGCCAACGACGGGTACCACCATCGGTTGACCGCGTCCTGTGCCATCGCCCGCTGCTCGGGCGTGCCATGAGCCAGGGTGTAGAGAATCTCGTAGCCCTGGCGCTGGTGGAACGACTCTTCCTTGCAGACCCGGATCATCGCGCGTGCATACGGCCCATAGGAGCACCGGCACAGCGGCACCTGGTTGACGATCGCGGCGCCGTCCACCAGCCAACCGATGGCTCCGACGTCGGCCCAGCTCAGCGTCGGGTAGTTGAAGATCGATGAGTATTTCTGGCGACCGTCGATGAGCATCTCGACCAGCTCGTCGCGGGAGATGCCGAGCGTCTCGGCGGCGGCATAGAGATAAAGGCCGTGCCCGGCCTCGTCCTGGACCTTGGCCAGCAGGATCGCCTTGCGCTTGAGCGACGGTGCCCGAGAGATCCAGTTGCCTTCCGGCTGCATGCCGATGATCTCCGAGTGCGCGTGCTGCGCGATCTGCCGGATCAGTGTCTTCCGGTAGGCCTCGGGCATCCAGTCCCGCGGCTCGACCTTCTGCTCTGCCCCGACCACCACATTGAAGTAGTCCAATGCTTCGTCGACGCCGGTCGCGTCCGGCCGGCCGCTCGCCGCGGCCTCGTTGAGAGCCCGTTCGGCGTCGGCTACCTGATCGAGAAGTGACTGCCCGGCCGGGTCGTCCGGGGGCACGAAATCGTTGCCGTACACCCCGCAAGTGTTACAGCTACACACCGCCGACGCAACACAGGTGTCACATCCGTCGCAAGGCCGTCAGATCCACTTCGCCGGGCGAGTCAACTTCACGTTCAGCGAATCCGTCACGCTGAACGGAATCTGCGCCTGCTTCAGAGCCTGTTCGCCGATCCTGAACCAGCCGATGGAGACTCCGGCAGAAATCTCCGGGACGGCTGCGACTTGCCGGGCATAGCGATGTAGATGTCGCGCTTTGGAGCGACCAGCGTTTTACAGATCGGCGAAGACCGGACCGTCGGCCGGCAGCGCCGGGACTTCGCCGACCATGGCCGCCCGCGCGGCGAACTCGCGGATCCCGGCGACCTGTCGCTCGCCCAGCGAGAAATCCAGCGTCCGGAAGTAGTTGGCGAGGGTGGCGGCGTCGAACGGCTCCCACCGGGCGGCCGCCTCGGCCACCTCGTCGAGTTCGGCAAGACACAGGTCGCGGGACCGCAGGAATGCCTCGTGCACGTCTTTGACCTGGCCTGGGTGCGCCGCTGCGAAGTCGCGCCGGACCGCCCAGACGGCGAACACCATCGGCAGGCCGGTCCACTCGTTCCACGCCTGGCCCAGATCGACCACGTCGAAGCCCTTGGCCGGCGCTTCATAGAGCGCCCGGAGTGCGACGTCACCGATGAGCACACCGGCGTCGGCCTCGAGCAGCATCTCGGTCAGCTCCGGCGGGCACCGGAAGAACTCCGGGCGGACCCCGTGCACCTCGGCGAGCAGCATCTTGGCGAGCAGCACGCCGGTCCGGCTGGTCGAGCCGAGCGCCACTCGCTTGAGCTCGGCCAGTGGCTTGGTGGCGACCAGGTTCACCGACAGCACCGGGCCATCGCTGCCGACCGCCAGATCCGGAAGGAGCAGCAGCTCATCGGCGTGCCGTAGGTATTCCACCAGGGAGATCGGGCCGATATCCAGGTCGCCGGCGACCAGGGCCGAGTTGAGCTGATCCGGGGTGTCCTTGTGCAGGTCCACATCGAGCAGCGCGCCGGACCGCATCAGGCCCCAGTAGATCGGCAGACAGTTGAGAAACTGGATGTGACCGACCCGGGGTCGACGCATGGCGCTCATGTTTGCGCACCATACGCCGACCCTCGAAGTGGCACCGCTCACATCGCGGGAATCAGCTCGGCCGGTTGATCGGCGGTCGACGCTTCGGCCGCGGCGGTCGCGACCAGGGCCCGCTCCCGCTCCATCGACCTGTTCAGGTTCCGGACAAACAGCACCACCGCGAGTACGCCGGCAATGCCGCAGGCCAGCACCAGCACCCGTGGCGACCAGGCGGCGAGTAACGCGCCGCCGAGCAGATAGCCGGCCGCGTTCGCGGTGTTCGCCATGCTGTTGAAGGTCGCGCCGGCCCGGCCCCGCGCTGCGCCCGGCACCCGGCGCCCGAGCAGGACGCTGAGGGACACGTTGACGCCGCCGTTGATCACACCGCCGAGCAGCCACAACGGCACCAGCCAGAGCGCGCTCGGGGCCAGGGCCGCCATCGCAAGGTCCACGCCCGAGGCCAGCAGCAGTCCGGCGAGGAGCAAGCCGACCCGCAGATCCGAGTGCTTGAACCGACCCCAGATCGAGGCGCCGACGACCATGCCGGCCATCCAGGTTGCGCCGATCACGCCGAAGGTGGTCGCCGAGCCGTGCAGGGTGTGCCGCACGAAGAACACCTCGATCACGTTGACCGCGCTGATCGCCGCGATCGACGCGGTCGTCATCACCAGCAACGTCCACAGCAGGCCGTCGTCGCGGAGCCGGTATTTGGCCGGCGCGGTGCCGTCGGCGGCGGCGGTGCCGGCCGCACCACCCCGACGCGTCTTGATCACGAACGCGCCGATCGGCAACGCTAGATAGGTCGCCGCGTCGATCAGCAACGGCACCTGGGAACCAAACTGCCCGACCAGGAATCCGCCGAGCGCGGGCGCAGCGAGCATCGCCATCGTGGAAGAGGTCTGGCTGATGCCGACCGCGCGCGGCAGGTTAGCCCGGCCGACCATCAGCGGCACCAATGCCGAAAGCGTCGGGCCGGTCAGCGCGAACCCGGCTCCGAGCACTGCCACCAGAGCCACGATCAGCACCGGATTGGTGACGTAGGCCAGCGCGACGCACACCGCAACCTGGACGGCTCCGGTCACGAACAGGATCGCCCGGCTGTCCAGACGATCGGCGATCCGGCCGACCAACGGCGCCAGCACCACCGGCGGCACGGCGGCCGCCAGCAGCAGGGCGGCTACGGCCCAACTGGCCGCGCCGCGGTCGGCCAGGACGAGCGCGAGTGCGGTGGCGGCGAGGAAGTCGCCACACATGGAGATGGCCCGGACGATCGCTGCGGCGTACACGTCGAGCCAGCGGGGCGCTTGCGCAGATGCGAAGGACATACTTCGAAGTTTCTACTTCGCATCTCAATTGCGCAAGAGTTCTTTCATAATTTCCGATCGACCGGGCAGAATCGCTCCATGACCTCGGCGCGCACATCCGGCGATCACGGCGAGCAGCGAAGCCAGCTGGAGATCAACGACGCGAAGCCGATCCGGGCGCTCGGGCACCCGGCTCGGATCACGGCGTTGCAGCATCTGTTCAACAACGGCGCGGCGACCGCCACCGAACTCGGCGAGATAGTCGGCCTGAGCGCCAGCGCGATGAGCTACCACCTTCGGCAGCTGGAGTCGGCCGGGTTGATCGAGCAGGCACCGAGTCGGGGGGATGGCCGGGAGCGGGTCTGGCAGAGCCCGTATTCGGGCCTGAATCTCAACACCGACGCCGAGTCCGATCCGGAGGCGCGGCAGGCGTCGGTGGAGTTCCTCGAAGCATTCCTGCTGGCCCAGGAGATGCGGGCGCGACGCTTCCTGACCATGGCCCAGCACGATGCGGCGCTTCTGGATCAAGGCAACTTCTTCGAGTCCCGGCTGTTGCTGACCGCCGCCGAGGCCACCGAACTAGGCCAGAAGATGCAGGACCTGATCAGCCCATACCGGCTGAAGGAACGAACGGATGCACCGCCGGATGCCACCCAGCACTCGTTCATCTTCCGGACGTTCCCGCTGATCTGACCCGCGATCCACCAGCGGTCCACCCGCCGCCGCCCCGCCCGACTGCCCACCCCGCCGCCCGGCTCCCCACCGCGAACTCTCTGGATCTTGAACGTTTGTCGTCGTATAACAGCGGTGGGCGTTCAAGATCCACCGGGGACGGGCCGGGGCGGGCGGAGAAACTCGTTAGACGGGCAAAGCAACCCGGCGTAACGTGGACCGCCGTCCCGTTGACCTGCGACAACACTTCCGCGCGCTGACCACTCGCGTGCGAGGGCACAGCCGGCACGACCTTCGGTCGAGAGCCGGGCGGCCTGTACGGACCGCACAACTGCAAGTCACTGAGGTGTTTCCGTGACCCTGCCCGCCGTACCAACTGATCTTGAAGCCGAGTTAGAGGCCGAACGCACCCACCTGACCGAGTCCCGCGCGGCCCTGCGCCGGATGCGGGAGCGGGCCGAAGAGATGTTCGCAATCGGTGCGACCGTCTCCGGCGACCCGTTCGGCGCCGAAAGTCTTGGCCGGGCGCTGACCCGGCGGATCGCTGAACTCTCCGACGACCCGTCCGCACCACTGTTCTTCGGCCGACTGGACATGCAGAGCGAGGAACAGTTCCACATCGGGCGCCGGCACGTTGTCGACGCCGGGGGCGAGCCGATGGTGCTGGACTGGCGGGCGCCGCTGTCGCGCTCGTTCTACCGGGCCAGTGTCCGGGAACCGCAGGAGGTTTCCACTCGACGCCGCTTCGGATGGCAGTTCAGCAGCACCGGCACCAGCACCCTGACGTCCTTCGAAGACGAGCACCTGGACCGGGGCGAGGAGCTCGGCACCAAGTCGACCATCCTGACCACGGAAATCGAGCGCCCGCGCGTCGGCCCGATGCGTGACATCGTCGCCACCATCCAGCCGGAGCAGGACGAGCTGGTCCGCGCCGATCTCGACGCGACCATCTGCGTGCAGGGTGCGCCCGGCACCGGAAAGACCGCGGTCGGCCTGCACCGTGCCGCGTTCCTCCTCTACCTGCATCGCGAACGGCTGCGGAAGGCCGGTGTCCTGATCGTCGGTCCCAACCGGGCGTTCCTGCATTACATCGCCGCGGTTCTGCCGGCCCTCGGTGAGATCGAGGTGGCCCAGTCGACGATCGAAGACCTGCTGCCCACCCCGGTACGCGGGACCGAAGCCCCGGAAATCGCGACCATCAAGCACGACGCTCGGATGGCTGCTGTGCTGCGCCGCGCCCTGTGGAGCCGGTTGCGCAAGCCGGAGGAGCCGATCGTGGTGTCCGACGGCGCCTACCGATGGCGGATCTCGGTGGACGCCCTGCGCCGCATCGTCGACGACGTACGCCGCGAAGAGCCGCCGTATGGCGTCGGCCGGGAGCGGGTCCGGGCTCGGGTCATCTCGTTGCTGCTGCGCCAGGCCGAAGCCCGCAGCGGTGAGTCCCCGGGCGAGCCGTGGCAGCGCCGGATGGGCAAGGTGAAGCCGGTCGCCGAGTTCCTCGACCGCTGCTGGCCGGCGGCCACGGCCGAGGCCCTGATCTTCGATCTGCTCTCCGACGCCGAGCGGATGCGAGCGGCGGCCCGCGACGATCTGACCGCCGACGAACAGGCCGCGCTGGTCTGGGTCACCGCGCCCCGGTCGGCGCGGACCACGAAGTGGACCGCCGCCGACGCGTTGCTGATCGACGAAGCGGCGAGCCTGATCGAGCGGCCCGGTGGCTTCGGCCATGTGGTGCTCGACGAAGCGCAGGATCTTTCGCCGATGCAGTGCCGTGCCATCGCCCGGCGTACCGAACATGGCTCCATCACACTTCTCGGCGATCTGGCTCAGGGCACCGCGCCCTGGGCCGCGCGCGACTGGCAGGACAGTCTGACGCACCTCGGCAAGCCCGGATCGTCAGTGGTGCCGCTGACCGTCGGGTTCCGCGTGCCGGCGGTGGTGCTCACCATGGCCAACCGGCTGCTCGGATCGCTCGATGTGGACGTTCCGGCGGCGACGTCGCTGCGCAGCGATGGCGCGCTGGCCGTACGCCCGGCCGGCGATCTGGTGGCCGACACGGTGGCGACGGTGCGCACCGCGCTCGACATTGAGGGCTCGATCGGTGTGATCGCACCGGATGCGCGAGTCCCGGCGCTGACCGCGGCGCTCGCCGCGGCCGGGATACCGACCGGTGACGCCGAGGACGACGTCCGCGTCAGCGTGCTACCGGCGACAATCGCGAAGGGCCTCGAATACGACCACGTCATCGTCGTGGAACCGGTCGAAATCGTGGAAGCCGAGCCGCGCGGCTTGAAC
This sequence comes from uncultured Actinomycetota bacterium, assembly GCA_963836775.1. Classification (GTDB taxonomy): domain Bacteria; phylum Actinomycetota; class Actinomycetes; order Mycobacteriales; family Micromonosporaceae; genus DASQPR01. The sequence goes on from CAWIKR010000002.1 coordinate 1,550,098, forward strand.
CGTCTCTATGTCGTGCTCACTCGCGCGGTCTCGCGGCTGGACATCGTCCACAAGCGAGAGTTGCCGGCCGCGCTTGCATAGTCCCAGTTACCGAGGTCCGGCATTGCATACGTCGAGCCGGACGTAGCACTGCCGGACACGCTTCGCACGGACGCGCTTCGCACGGACACGCTTCGCACGGGCACGCTTCGCACGGACGCGCTTTGCACGGACACGCTTCGCACGGACACGCTTCGCACGGACACGCTTCGCACGGACGCGTGACAACAAACGGCAACGCGCCCGCGGCACGCGAAAACGGTGTAAGGATCATGCGACAAGGGGGTTCGCATGAACATCACGTCGTATAAGCAGGGCACCCCGTGCTGGGTCGACCTGGGCACCCCGGACCCGGCGGCGACCAGCGCGTTCTTCGGCAGGCTGTTCGGCTGGACGGCCACCATGTCGGACGATCCGGAAGCCGGCGGCTACGTCATGTTCGAATTGGACGGTGCTCCGGTGGCCGGTGCCGGGCCGCTGCTCACCGAGGGGCAGCCCTCAGTCTGGACCACCTATTTCGCGGTGGACAACGCCGATGCCGCGACCGGGCGGATCGAGGCGGCCGGTGGCCGCACCTTGATGACACCGTTCGACGTCATGGATACCGGCCGGATGGGCATCTATCTCGACAATGACGGGGCGGCGTTCGGCGTCTGGCAGGGGCGCGAGTTCGCCGGTGCCAGCGTGGCCAACGAGCCCGGCTCGCTGGTCTGGAACGAGTTGATGAGCCGCGACACCGAGGGCGCCAAGGTGTTCTACCGCAACGCGTTCGGGCTGGCCTCGCTGAGCAAGGAAGCGGGCGACGGCGCCGACGCGTACACCGAGTTTCAAGTGGACGGTCGTTCGGTCGCCGGGATGATGTCGATGGCCGCGGGGGAATTCCCACCGGAGTTGCCGGCGCACTGGCTGACCTACTTCGCGACCGCCGACACCGATGCGACGGTGGCACGCGTGGTTGAGTTGGGCGGTCGTGTCTCGATGCCGCCGACCACGATTCCGGTCGGCCGGTTCGCCATCGTCACGGATCCGCATGGAGCACCGTTCGCGATCATCGCCATGGCGTGAGAGCCGGTGCTGCACAGCGATCGCCGCGGCGGGCCGACCCGCTCAGTGCCGGCTACGGCAACTGCCGCACCGGGACGACGAGTGGTCCTTGCTCGCCCGGCAGGACCCGCACTCGTGCCCGATAGTGCTGGGCAAGCAACTCCTCGGTGAGCACCTCTGCTGGACGGCCGGAGGCGGCAGCCCGGCCGTTGGCGAGCAACACCATCCGATCTGCGTACTCCCCCGCGATCGACAGGTCGTGCATCGTCGCGAGCACCGTCAGACCCCGGTCCCGGCGCAGCCCGTCGACGAGTTCCAGCACATCCTGCTGGTGGCCGATGTCCAGGGCACTGGTCGGCTCGTCCAGCAGCAACAGATTCGCACCCTGTGCAAGGGCCCGTGCCAGGAACACTCGCTGCTTTTCGCCGCCGGACAGCGACTCCAGATGGCGACCTCCGAAGCGATGCAGATCGAGGCTGGACAGCACATCGTTGGCGACGTCAACGTCGGTGCGGGACTCGCGGCCCAGGGCCGCGATGTAGGGCGTCCGGCCGAGCAGCACGTAATCCAGCACCGAAATGCCCGGCGGCACGATCGGCGTCTGCGCCACGGTCGCGACCACGCGCGCGCGCTCGCGCCGGCTCAGCGTGGTGAGGGATTCGCCGAACAGCTCGATCGATCCGGTGTGCCCGAGCAAGCCGCCGATCGCCTTCAGCAGGGTGGACTTGCCGGCGCCATTCGGCCCGATGATGGTGACCCACTCGCCGGTCGCCACGTCCAGGTCGATGCCGGTGAGAATCGGCGTCCGGTCCAGTGTCACCGCAACGTCGCGCACCATCACCGCGGCCGTCATGGTCACACCCGCCTCGACGTGCGCATCACGATCACGAAGAACGGCGCGCCGAAGAATGCCGTCACCACACCGATCGGGATCTCGTTCGGCGCCATCAGGGTGCGGGCGCCGAGGTCCGCGAGCGCCAGGAACGCCGCGCCGAACAGCGCCGACAACGGCAGGATCACCCGATAACTCGATCCCGCCATCAAACGCACCGCGTGCGGCACGATGATGCCGACGAAGCCGATCAGGCCGGAGACCGAGACCGCCGCCGCGGTCCCCAGCGACGCCGCGAGGACCAGGATCAATCGGGTACGCCGGGGATGCGCGCCGAGACTCTCCGCCTCCTCATCACCAACCGCCATCACGTCCAGCTGCCGGCGCTGGCTCAGAATCACGATCCCGGTCACCACGACGTAGGGCAGGAGGAGCAGCACGTCATGCCAGCCGGCGGTGGTCAGCCGGCCCATGATCCAGGAGTAGACCTCGCGGATCGTCTCGACGTATTTCTGCTGAAGGAAACTCTGTCCGGCGGTGAAGAACGCGCTCACCGCCACGCCGGCCAGGATCAGGGTGGCCGGGCTGCGGTAGCGGCTGCCGGCGGCGCCGACTGCGTAGGTCAACGCGACCGCGATCAGGGCTCCGACGAAGGCCGCGAGCGGGATCGCGTACGGCGTCCCGGATCCGCCGGCCGCCGGAAGCACGGCGAATGCGTGCTGCGCGGCGATCGCGGCGGTGGCACCCAGGCCGGCACCGGCGGCCACGCCGAGCAGGTAGGGATCGGCCAGCGGGTTGCGGAAGATGCCCTGATAGCAGCCGCCGGCGAGCGCCAGCATCGCGCCCACCAGCAGCCCGAGGCAGACCCGCGGCAGCCGGAGCTCGGTGACGACCGCGGCGTCTCGTGGCGAGAGTCCGGTGTTCAGGTGCACACCCGGAATCTCATCGAGCAACTGCAGGAAGACGCCCCACGGATTGATCCGGATCGGGCCGATCGACACGCTGACGATCGTGACCAGGACGACCGCCGCTACACCGGCGACGAGCCAGCGCACCCGAAGGCGCGCCGGCTCAATCGCGGTCCCGGTCGAATCTGAACCGGTGCGGCGGAACACCGCCGTGATCAGGAGGTGGGGACGGCCTTGGCCGCCGTGACGATGCTGGCCAGCAGCTGTGGCACCTGGGTGCCCCATTGGGACGCCACCGAGTCGTTCAGCGGCACGACGTGGCCGCCGGTGACCGCCTCCAGGGATCCCCAACCGGGTCGCTTCGCCACCGTTGCGGCGGACTGCTGGCAGCACACGGTGTCGGCCAGGAAAATCAGATCCGGATTCCCCTTGATCACGGCTTCCGCGGTGAGTTGTGGGTAGCCGTTGGCCTTGCCGTCGGCGTCAGCCGGATCCGCGATGTTGATCATATTGGCCATGCTAAACAGCGAACCGATGAACGTCTTCGACGTCACCGAATACAGCGTCTGATCCAGCTCGTAGTAGTACGTCAGCTGCTTGCTGCGGGTCGGCAGACCGGCCAGCGCATCGGTGATCTGCTTCTTCTCGTCGGCGACCACCTTGGCGGCACCGGCGGTCTGGCCGGTCAGCTGACCAAGCTCGGTCTCTTGGCGGTAGGTGTCGTCGATGGTGACCGCGGCGGAGGCCACGTACACCGGGATCTTGAGCGTCGTCAGCTGATCCTTGATCTTGTTGGTGTCACTGGAAATCACCACCAGATCCGGGTTGGTCGCGGCGATCGCCTCCGCGCTCGGCGTGTAACTGTCCAGATCGGTCTTGGCCGGCTTGGGCTGACCGTGGAAATCCGAGTCGTCGGAGTTCTTGTCGGTCGCGACCACCTGGGTGCCGGCGCCGATCGCGAAGAGCATGTCGGTCGCCGTCGGCGACAACGACACGATGTGGGTCGGCTTCTGCGACAGGGTGATGTCGCCGACGGTCACCGGAAACGCGGCCGCGGCCGCCGACTGGGACGGCTTCGTCGTGGTGCTGCTGGACGAGCAGCCGGACACCACCAATCCGGCAACGACGAGCGCCGCGAGGGCGAGTGCGGGGGGCCTTCTCATGACTGATCCTCCTATCCGGTCGAGGCTTCGGTGCTTCGCCGACCGGGGAGGATGCCCCTGCCTGCGAGGCGCCCTTCCTCGAGAGCGCAATTCGCGACGACTAGGCAGGCGACCTGGCTTGTCCACCCGCGTGCAGGCGGTGGCATCACAGTTGCGGGACAGCGCCGGAGTCGAACCGGCTTCGCTGCAAAGTTGTCGTTCGGAACTGTAGCGGACGACATTCGTCGATCCCGCTGGCCGTACGGCCGGTGTTACTTCTCCGGCTCGTCGTCGCCGGAGAGGGCGGAGCGAAGGCGCTGCTTCTCCTGCTTCCGGTGGGACATCGAGCGCTCGATGGTGACCGCCATCTCATCGCGCCACTTGCGCAGCAGGAAGAACGACAGCACGGCGGTCAAGACCAGCGCAATCGTCAGTTGCACCAGCAACAACATATGCAGCGGCTGCAGCGCCACAGCGAAGACGACAAACATGCCGGCCCGCGCCAGGGTGTATTTGATTGCTGGACTCATGACCTTCTACCTCTCGCCGTGACGGGCCGCGATGCCCCGTCGACGGCAACTATCTCTCGCCGAACCGCGCGGCGCAGAACCGGATGCCGAAGAACCACACGGTTGCGTAGATCACACCCGCCACGGCGACCGCGATCGCCCCACTGAACGCATTCGGCAGATCACTCGCGACCCCGTTGACCAATGATCCCAGGATGACACCTACGACGACGCCGAGTGCAGTCACCACCACTCGTCCGGTGACGCCCTTCCAGGCCCGGAAGTCCTCGACGAAGCCGAACACCATCAAGATCCCGGCGAGCCAGCCGGAGATCGACCCGAACGATCCCACGTGCAACAGTGAGAACAGCGCGTCGATGCCGACCAGGATCACCAGGCCGACGACGGTTGAGGCGAGCGCCGACGCCAGGAATTCGGCGAAGTTGATCACCCGCCCGTCCTCGTCCTTGCGCGGGAACGCCTTCTGCGGCTTGGCCTCGGTCATGGTGATCGGATCCCGCCGTCGGTCCGGTGGCCGGCTCAGGCCCAGACCTGCTGCGGCTCGGATCGCCGATCGGCCAGCGACACCGGGGCGTCGTACTCCCGGACGATCTCGTAGCGGGTGTTGCGCTCGACCGGCTGGAAGCCGGCGTCCTGGATCAGCGTCAGAAGATCTTCGCGATGCATCGTGTTCGGGGTGCCGTACGCGTCCGCGTCGTGGGTGATCTTGTATTCGACCACCGAGCCGTCCAGGTCATCGACGCCGAAGTTCAACGACATCTGGGCCACCGACAAGCCGTGCATCACCCAGAAGCACTTGACGTGCGGGAAGTTGTCCAGCATCAGCCGGGACACCGCGAACGTCTTCAGCGACTCTGCCGGGCTCGCCATGGTGGTACGAGCCTGCAGCTTGTTGCGGATCACGCCGTCCTTGGAGTCGACGAAGTCGTGCTGGTAGCGCAGCGGGATGAAGACCTGGAAACCGCCGGTCTCGTCCTGCAGCTCACGGAGCCGGAGCACGTGGTCGACCCGGTGCCGCGGCTCCTCGACGTGGCCGTAAAGCATGGTCGCCGGCGTCTTCAGACCCTTCTGGTGCGCCAGCCGGTGGATCCGGGACCAGTCTTCCCAGTGCGTCGCGTGATCCACGATGTGCTGGCGGATCTCCCAGTCGAAGATCTCGGCGCCGCCGCCGGTCAGGCTCTCCAGGCCCGCGTCCATCAGCTCGTCCAGGATCTCGCTGGCGGTCAGCCCGGAGATCCGCTCGAACCAGTGCACCTCGGTCGCGGTGAACGCCTTCAGCTTGACGTCGGGCAGCGCGGTCTTCAGCTCGCGCAGCACCCGGGGGTAGTACTTCCAGGGCAGCGTCGGGTGCAGGCCGTTGACGATATGCAGCTCGGTTAGCTGCTCGTTCTCCATCGCCCTGGCAAGCCGCACGGCTTCCTCGACGCGCATCGTGTAGGCGTCCTTCTCACCCGGCTTGCGCTGGAACGAGCAGTAGGCGCAGCTGGCGGAGCAGACGTTGGTCAGGTTCAGGTGCCGGTTCACGTTGAACATGACCCGGTCGCCGTTGAGTTCGGTGCGCTTGTGGTGCGCCAGCCGCCCGAGCCAGGCCAGGTCATCGCTGGCGTAGAGAGCCTCGCCATCGGCCCGCGTCAGGCGGACGCCTTCGTAGACCTTTGCTTCGAGTTCGCGCTTGAGTCCTGCGTCCACGCCGTCCCTGCCCTTCAACCAGATGCCCCAGAGCGTACGTCGCCGCCCCGGCCCGGTTTCGGCCAGGCGCGGTGGCGGTGACCGCAGGCCGTCCGTAGGGATTTACCGCGATGGATTCATCGGGTTTCTTTCTATCGTTTTCGCAATCGTAGTGACACAGGTGACGAATGTGAGGTAGGAAAACTGAAGACGATTTGTGTGACGCAGGCGAGTCGTGAGACTCGTGGTCAGGGAGCGGCGGTCAGACTCGGCCGGTTCCGCCTTGGATCGGGGGATTGATGCCGGAGAGTCGTGGCCGTCGGCGCTCGTTAGCCGTGGTGATCGCGTGCACCGCCGTGTGTGTGCTGGTGGCTCGGCCGGCGTTCGCAGCTCCGATCGATCCCAACACGACACCGACGATGACGGCGCGGGCCGCCACCGACCCGACGCCAACTACGACGCCGACGCCACCGACCACGGGGACACTCCCATCGGCCACCGATCCGGTGAATGCGTTCCCGGCGGTGACCGGCCCGCTCGCGAGCAAGATCATGAAGGAAGAGTCGCTGGTCGAGGCGCTCGGCCAGCAGGTCCAGGCGCTCCAGCAATCGGTCGTGACTGACAACGTCTGGACCAGCCAGGCGTTCGCGAAGTGGCAGTCGGCCGTTGCCACGCTCGGCACCGCCCAGGACGCCACTACCAAGGCCGCCACTAACGCCTACGAAGACTACGATCGACTCGGTCCGCTGCAGCAATACGGCAGCGACATCCAGCAGCTGAACCTGCTGGCCCCCGGTCTATTGGGACCGCCCACTGCCGGCGCCGGCACCAGCACGGCCACCGATCTCACTCAGGCGAAGGCCGACGAGGCAGCGGCCTACCAGGCATATCTCCAGACACTGTCGGCGCAGCAAACCCTTCAAGATCAGCTGGATCAGCAGCAGGCTGACTACACCACGCGCCACGACGCGGTCATGAAGCTGATCAAGGACAACCAGGCGGCGCTGAAGCTTGCCGACCAGGCCCAGCAGACATACGACGAGGCCTACGGCAAGAACCTGCCGCTCTCTACCAACGTCAACGGCCAGGTCGCGAATCCGAAGGCGATCGCGGCGGTCAACTTCGCGCTGGCTCAGCTCGGCGACCCCTACATCTTCGGAGATGAGGGCCCGAACACCTACGACTGTTCCGGCCTCACCTGGCGGTCCTACCGCACCGCGGGCGTGACCATTCCGCGGGTCGCCCGCTTCCAGTTCCACGCCACCACGCCGATCTCGATCGAGCAGCTGCTCCCCGGCGACCTCCTGTTCTTCAGCACGACCAGCCGCACCGACTGGACGACGATCTCGCACGTCGGCATGTATATCGGTCACGGCAAGATGGTCGAGGCCCCGCAGACCGGAGACGTCGTCAAGATCGCCCCGGTGTGGTGGTCTGCGTTCTTCGGCGCCACACGGGTAGTGCCGGCGGTGGCGGGGCCGAAGACCAACCCGACACCGAAGCCGACGCCCAAGCCGACTCCGACTCACACTCCGAGTCCCAAGCCAACGCCGACGCCGACTCCAACCCCCACGCCGACGCCGACGCCGACGCCGACTCCAACCCCGACGCCGACGCCCACGCCGACTCCAACCCCGTCGAGCCCCCCGCCGTCGAGCCCACCGAATCCCGGTGCCTCGCCGTCAGCGTCAGCGGCTTCGACCAGCGCGACCCCGTCGACCTGACCAGGCGGCTATAACGCGTGGGTTGACCAGCACGCGAGCGCCGATCTGAACGGACTCTCGGCGCACCGCGATCACACCGGGTCGCCGTCATCGGGCAGGGCGCGACCGAAAGTCGCGCCACAACGGTTCGGCACAGAGTTTGTCCCGGCCGCGCCTATGTTCAGCGCGGCAAATGTGGCACGGTAGGCACGATGGACGAGCACAGGTCGCCGACTGCCGAAGCCCCCGCACCCCGGGGCCGCTCCGCGGTGTCGACGGCGATCACACCGAACGACGGTGATCCGATGCCGGATCCGACCAGCGCGATCTATCGGTCGTGGCATTCGACCTCGGAACCGGTCGAAACGGAGGCCGCCCGGGTGCCCTATCCCCGATCCGCGGCCGAATCGCCGTGGGCCGACTTCGCGACCGTTGGGGCCACCGTCGCGGTCGCCGCCGACGGTGTCGGGCGATGGGTGCCGCCGACGGCTCGTGGTGCGGCCCGCCCGGCGACCGCGACCGAGCCGGAGCCGGAGCCGGTGAGCCCACCGGTGCCACCCGGACCGCCGGAGCCACCGCAGCCGCCCAACCCGCCAATGCCGGATCCGAGTCCGCAGCCGTTCGAGCCGACCCCGCCGGCCCCGCCGGTCCCGCCGACGCCCAACCCGACGCCGCCGGGACCGATGCCGACACCGACTCCGCCGTTCCCGCCGCCGCCGCCGAGCATGGTGCATCAGCGCCAGCCCGTCGACGAGGACCTGGACCGCCCACTGCCGGTGCCGGTCGCGGTCGGTCCGGCCGCAGGATCGTCGGTGCTGTCGCCGCACCCGACATCCGCGTCGGCGGCCAGCGGCTACGCGCAAGACGATTGGCGTTCCCACATGCTCGGCACCCCGACAGCGGCGTCCCGCGGCACTGTCTACGGCGCCCGCCAGCCAGATCCGGACTCGTCCGTCCCGGCCTGACCCGGCTCGCTGCCACCGCGGTTCGGGCCGTGATCATCCGGCGCGGCGCGGCGTGAGGGCGCTCACGTCCTGACTGGGCGCATTGTCCGGTAGACTCAATAGGTTGGCGCGCTCATGAGGAGCGCGCTTTGGGCATTTCTTGCGGGTCGAGCGTTCTAACCGGCGCCCCGGCGGCACTTTTCCACGCAGGTCCTGAGTCATTGCTGATCATGGTGCTTGCGGTTCTTGAGGATTGCACTCAAGACGCGGCCGTCCATATTCGCGAAGAAGCGCCCGGACGATCGCACCGCCCCGAAAGGCAATCGCACCTTTATGACGCTCAACCCTGCCCGCGACCCGTTCGCGGAAGCACTCTCGTTCCCGTCCCTCTTCACCGAGACACCGACCGAGCCGGTCGGCATCGTCGATCGCGCGCCGGTGGCATCCGCCGCCGAAAGCCGCGCCATCGAACCTGTCGCCACCGAGTCCGCCGCCACTGAACAACCCGCGACCGAGGTCGCGGCCGAGCCAGCCGAGCCAGCCGAGACGACGGCCGCGACATCCGCCGAAGCGGACATCGCGCTGGATGAGGTTGCGCCGGAGATCACCTTCGCCGACCTCGGCGTGCCCCGTCGTCTGGTGCGGGCCCTGGCCGCTGGGGAGATCACCACTCCATTCCCGATCCAGGCCGCGACCATCCCGGACGCGCTCGCCGGCAGGGACGTGCTCGGCCGTGGCCAGACCGGCTCCGGCAAGACGCTCGCCTTCGGCCTGCCGGCCCTGGTACGCATCGCGGACAGCGGCAAGGCCGCCCCGTCGCACCCGAAGGCACTGGTGCTGGTGCCGACTCGTGAGCTCGCGATGCAGGTCAACGACGCGATCATGCCCCTGGCTCGGTCGCTCGGCCTGTTCAGCCGCACTGCGTTCGGTGGCAGCCCCTACGACAAGCAGATCCGCGACCTGCGCCGCGGCGTCGACATCCTGGTCGCCACGCCGGGCCGGCTCGGCGATCTGATCAACAAGGGCGAGTGCTCGCTCGCGGAGATCGAGATCACCGTCCTGGACGAGGCCGACCAGATGGCCGACATGGGCTTCCTGCCGGATGTGACGGCCTTGCTGGCACAGACTCCCGAGGCGGGCCAGCGCATGCTGTTCTCGGCGACGCTCGACGGTGATGTCGACACGCTGGTGAAGCGCTTCATGCACGACCCGGTCACGCATGAGGTCGACCCGTCCAGCGCCGCGGTCTCCACCATGGAGCACCACCTGCTGCTGATCCCGCCGCGAGAGAAGTTCGACATCGTGGCGTCGATCGGTGCCCGCGATGGCCGCACCATCATGTTCGCGCGTACGCAGATGGCGGTTGAGCGGCTCGCCGAGCAGCTCACCGATGTCGGCGTTCGGGCTGGCGCACTGCACGGCGGCAAGACCCAACGGGCGCGTACGCGTACGCTCGCGGAGTTCCGTGAAGGTGTCGTCGACGTGCTCGTGGCGACCGATGTCGCGGCTCGGGGCATCCACGTGGACGGTGTGTCACTCGTTGTCCACATCGACCCGCCCAAGGACTCGAAGGACTATCTGCACCGGGCCGGTCGCACGGCTCGTGCCGGTGAGTCCGGCACGGTCGTCACGCTGGTCATGCCCCGGCAGCGCCGGACCACCTACTCGATGCTCGAGCGAGCCGGAGTCGTTCCGGGTCGCACCGAGGTTCGGCTCGGCGGACCCGAACTCGAGGCATTGACCGGTGCCCAGAAGCCGTCCGGCACCCCGGTCCGGTTCGACCGGATGGACGCGCCCGCGCGGCGCGACCGTGATCACGGTCCGCGGGACCGCGATCACCAGCGGGGCGGACTCGACCACAAGCGCGGCGGCTTCGGCCGTGATCGCGCGCGCGACGTTCGGCGGGATGGCCGGCCGGAGTGGCGTGACGGCGCCGGCCAGCACACGCAGGTCGGCGGCGGCGATCGACGCGACTTCCGGGGCGATCGAGGCCGTCCGGTAAATCGCGGGAACTAATCCGGCACGCTCGCCGTCCAAGCGAGCGTGACAGGAAAACCGCGTACCACTGTTGTTGCCATTGCGGCGGTGGCCGCGCTGGCTCTGACCGGTTGCCATGTCGATCGGTCGAGCAGCGCGCCCACCCCGGGCCAGTCCACCGCGGCCGGCGACCCGTCGCTCCGCTTGGTGGCGTTCACCAGCTGCGGCGATGTCATCGCCGGCCTGAATCGGGCGGCGGCCGCCGTGGTCGGACCATACGGCCTGCCGAACCAGGGCATCAGTCTGGACGGCGGCATCGTAATGGCCGAGCGCGCCGCTCCGGGGCCGATGGATGACGCCGCCGGGGCGCCGGCCGCGCCTGCGGTGCCGGACTATTCCGGAACGAATGTCCAGGAGTCCGGCGTTGACGAGCCGGACATCGTGAAGACCGACGGCCGGCGCATCCTCACCATCACCCGCGGCGAGCTGCACATCATCGACGCCGCGACGCACCGCCAGACGGCGTCGCTCAATCTGGTTCCGGACCGCAGTCAAAACCCGGCGTTCTACGGCAGCGGTGACATCCTCATCTACGGCGACCGCGCGCTGATCATCTCGAATCCGGTTACCCCGATCTACTTCCGCAAGCAGAGCAACGACGTGCTGCGCGGCCCGCAGTTCACCCTGGTCGATCTGTCCGGTACGCCGTCGGTACTGGCCACCTACGACATCGACGGCGGCTATCTGGACGCCCGCCAGGTGGGCAGCGTGGTCCGGCTGGTGGTGCGATCGTCGCCGCGGGTGTCGTTCCCGTATCGGGAGAACACCACCGACAAGCAGCGAGTCGCGACGAACAAGCAGATCATCGGCAAGCTCGGCGTCGACGAGTGGCTGCCGCGCTTCACCGTCACCCAGGGCGGCATCACATCCAGCGGTCACGTGCCTTGTGACCGGGTCCAGCGACCGACCGAGTTCACCGCCGCGAACATGCTCACCGTGCTGTCGTTCGATCTTCAGTCCGGGGCGCTCGGCAACGGCGACCCGACCACGATCGTGGCTGACGGCGACACCGTGTATGCCTCCGGCACCTCGCTCTACGTGGCCAGCGACCAGCGCTGGCGAGCCTTCCCGATCGGCGGTCCGGTGCGGCCGGTGCCAAACATCGCAGTTCCCGACGATGCCGCGGGACCGACCGACGGCGCAGGAACGACCGACAGCGCCGGTCCCGACAACGCGGTCCGCCCGGCACCCACCTCCATAAGCGCCAATCCGATCCGGCCGAAACCGCCGACCGTTACTCCGCGCACCGAGATCTACCGATTCGACACTTCGCGGCCGGGCGCGCCGCGATTCACCGGCGCCGGTTCGGTGCCCGGGTTCCTGCTCAACAGCTATGCGATGTCCGAGTGGAACGGCAACCTCCGTGTCGCGGCGACCACCGCGCGGCCGTGGGCAGACTTCAGCGTCGCCACCGATCACTCGTCGGTCTACGTGCTCTCCACCAGCACCATGAAGACCGTGGGTCACGTCGACGGCCTCGGTGCAAAGCAGCGCATCTACGCCGTCCGGTACGCGGGTCCGCTCGCCTATGTCGTGACGTTCCGTCGGGTCGATCCGCTCTACGTGATCGACCTCAGCAATCCGGCGCAGCCCGAGGTCCGGGGTGAGCTGGAGCTGGCCGGCTACTCGGCTTATCTCCATCCGATCGACGACACCCACCTGATCGGCATCGGCCAGGACGCCGACTCGCACGGCCGAGTCAAGGGCACCATGTTGTCGGTGTTCGACGTGAGCGATCCCAGCCATCCGGTGCGGACCGCATCGACAGTGATTCCGGGCGCCATGTCCAATGCCGAATACGACCCGCACGCGTTCCTCTACTGGCCGGCCACCGGCTCGGTGGTGGTTCCGATCTCCGGTCCGACCGGCACGCAGCAGGCGGTCGAGTTCCGGCTAACCGGAACGTCCATCACGAAAGTGGGAACCATCACGCATCCCGGCCAGTACGCCGCATTGGAGCGGTCCCTCGTGATCGGCGCGACGCTGTGGACCCTGTCCACCGCCGGGCTGATGGCCAGTGACCTCGGCACACTCCATCAGTTGGCGTGGGTGCCCCTGCCGCAGTAGACGCTCCGGACACGCCCGGTACGAGAGGTTCGCGAACCAGCGCTCAATCAGAGCCTGGTTCGCGAATCATACTCGGCGATGCCCCTTGATGGGCGATTTCTCCGTTTCGTAGATACCCCTCCTACACGGGTGTTTAATGAGCGTACGTCCCATTAGGGGTGGCGGAACGGTCCGCTGACCACAGCACGTGGTGTGGGACCGATTTGGGGGCGCCCGCCGCCTCGTAGGAGCAAGGAGGGGTCGTGGACACTGGGGATCGTCTGCTGACACCGGGCGAAGTGGCCGCACTGTTCCGTGTCGACCCGAAGACCGTTACACGCTGGGCGGCGGCCGGCCGCATCGGCAGCATCCGCACCCCCGGCGGGCACCGCCGCTTCCGCGAATCGGAAGTGCGCGCCCTGCTGGAAGGCGAAGGCTTGGCCGGATTCGAAGACGAGCCGGCCGGCTCGCACGGCGGGGTCAACGGACACCGCCACTAGTCACTTCAGGAAGATTTCGACGACGAACCCAGCTCGCCGCGCCAGCGGTCGAACAGGGTGTGGGGCACGCCGACGGCATCCAGGATCTTGCCCGCGATGAAGTCGACCAGTTGTCCGGCGCTGGCGTGCGCACCGGCCGAGTAGAACGCCGGGCTGGCCGGCAGCACCACGGCACCTGAGTCAATCAAGGCGATCAGGTGTTCGAGGTGGCTGCGGGAGACGGGAGTCTCCCGGGGCACCACGACGACCGGCCGGCGCTCCTTGAGGTTGACCTCGGCCGCGCGTTGCAGCAGATCCTTGGACAGGCCGATGGCGATGCCGGCACACGCCGCCGTGCTCGCCGGGACCACGATCATGCCGCGCGCCGGGTAGGACCCGCTGCTCGGTCCGGCAGCCAGGTCCCCGGCCGCCCAATAGGCGATATCCGCACCGGCGATGTCGATGCCGATCCACGCGGACAAGTCATCACGCCACTGCGCATCCCGGAACGGCAACCCGGTCTCGTCCAGGATGGTCAGCCGCGCCGCCCGCGACACCACCAGGTCGAACGTCTCGCCGGCGTCGATCAGACCGCGCAGGAGCGCGGCCGCGTAGGGCGTCCCGGATGCCCCGGACACGCCGACGATCCACGGCCGCCGGGTGCTGGTCACCGCAGCCCCAGCCGTACCAGCAAATCAAGAAGGGCAAACGCGAACAGTGCGATGCCGACGAAGCCGTTGGCGGTGAAGAACGCGCGATTGACCCGGGACAGATCGTCGGTCTTGACGATGGCGTGCTCGTAAATGAACGCCGCCGCGGTCAGCGCCAGGCCCACCCACCAGGGCCAGCCGAACCCGACCAGCACGCCGAACCACACGAACAGCGCGAAGGTCACCACGTGGGCCACCGACGACGCGATCAGCGCGAACCGGACTCCATAACGCGCCGGCGTGCTGTGCACCCCGATCTCGCGGTCGATCTCCACGTCCTGGCAGGCATAGATCAGGTCGAAACCACCGATCCACAGGCCCACCGCCGCGCCCAGCACCCAGGCCGGCCCGGATCCGTCCAGCGTGCCGGTGACGCCCAGCCACGCCCCGACCGGACCGATCAGCTGGGCGATGCCGAGGATCGCGTGCGGCCAGTTGGTGAACCGTTTCGCGTAGGGATAGACGATCAGCGGCACCACGGCCAGCGGCGCAAGCGCCAGGCACAGCGGGTTCAGCAACGCTGCGGCGCCGAGGAACACAACCAGCGCGACCACCGCGCCGGCCCAGGCCGTCCGCAGGCTCACCGCGCCGGTGACAAGTTCGCGATTGGCGGTACGCGGATTCCGCGCGTCGATCTGCCGGTCCAGGATCCGGTTCGCGGCCATGGCGAAGGTACGCGCGCCCACCATCGCCACCGTGATCCACAGCAGCGTGGACCAGTCCACCTGCTTGTCGTTGTGCAGTGCCATCGCAGTCAGCGCCGACATGTAGGCGAACGGCAGCGCGAACACCGAGTGCTCGATCTTGACCAGGCCGAGGAACGACTTGACCGGATTCGGAACCGGCTGAATTTCGGTGGCGGTCACAGGCCGTACTCCTGCCATCGTTTGGTGACCTTGGCCGCGATCTCGGGTGACATGACCGCCTCGGCCGGCCAACCGCGGTGATAGCCCTCAGTGGGCAGCTTGCGGGTGGCGTCGATGGCCGCCTTGCCACCCCAGAATTGCTGGTACGAAGCGTGGTCTAGGTGGTCCACCGGCCCCGACGTGACCACCAGGTCATGCGCGTAGTCGACGTTGCCGAACGCCCGGAACGCCACCTCGTGATAGTCGTGCGGGTCGCAGTCGTCGTCGACCACCACGATGAGCTTGGTCAGGGACAGCAGGTGCGCGCCCCAGATCGCGTTCATCACCTTGTGCGCGTGCTTCGGGTAGCGCTTGCTGATCGAGACGATCAAGCAGTTGTGGAAGACGCCAGGTTCCGGCAGCGCCATGTCCACGATGTCCGGCACCAGCATCTTGATCAGCGGCAGGAAGATGCGTTCGGTGGCGTGCCCGATCGGGCCGTCCTCCTGCGGCGGCTTGGACGTGACGATGGTGTGGTAGATCGGATCCTTGCGGGTCGTCATCGCCTCGACGTGCAGCACCGGGAACAGCTCCACCGGTGTGTAGAAGCCGGTGTGGTCGCCGAACGGACCCTCCGGATGCCGCTCGCCGGGCTCGACGTAGCCCTCCAGCACGATCTGGGCGTGTGCCGGCACCTGCAATGGAACGGTCAGGCAGTCGACCATCTCGACGCGCTCGCCACGGAGGAAGCCGGCGAACAGGTATTCGTCGATGTCGCCGGGCAACGGGGCGGTCGCGGCGTAACTGACGATCGGGTCGCAACCGATGGCGATGGCGACCGGCAGCCGCTCATCGCGACGCTCGGCAACCGCGTGGTGGGCGGTCGAGTCCTTGTGGATCTGCCAGTGCATGCCGAGCGTGTTGTGGGAGTGCTGCTGCAGCCGGTAGAGGCCGAGATTGCGCTTGCCGGTCTCCGGGTGCTTGGTGTGGGTGAGGCCGAAATTGTGGAAGACGCCGCCGTCGTCGGGCCAGGTCATCAAACCCGGCAGCCGGTTCAGGTCGACCTCGTCGCCCTTGTAGACGACCTCCTGGCAGGGCGCGCCCTTGATCTTCTTCGGCGGCACCGACTTCAGCTGCATCAGCTTGCTGAAGCCGTCCTTGATGCCGGCCCAGCCCGGCGTCAGTTCCGGCTTGACCAGCTCGCCGATCCGGGCGCCGATCTCGTTGACGTCGCCGACGCCGAGCGCCATCGCCATCCGCTTCTCGGTGCCGAACAGGTTGATCGCCACCGGCATGTCGCCCCGGCTGGGCTTCTCGAACAGGAGCGCCGGACCGAGCTGCTTGACGGTACGCGTGACGATCTCACTGATCTCGAGAGTGGGGTCGACCTCGGCTTTGACCCGCTTGAGTTCACCGGCCCGTTCCAGGGCGGCCAGAAACCCCTGCAGATCCTCGTACGGAAAGCCACGCTCAGCCACGCGGCCAGTCTGCCTTACCGGTTGTTCGGTTCGTGTCAGTCCCCCTAGATCACGGTGCGCCCTCACACTCGCACCGAGCGGCTCGGTGCGGTGCCGCCCGTCGCTGCCGCGCCTTGTGGTGCCGTGCCGCCGTGCCGCTTGGTACCGCGCGGTCGCGCGTGGTCGCGCGCGGCGCCTCGCGCTGCCGTGCCGCGCCGTGCCGCTTGGCACCGCGCGGTCGCGCGTGGTCGCGCGCGGCGCCTCGCGCTGCCGTGCCCCGCCGTGCCGCTTGGTGGCGCGCGGTATGCCGTGCCCCGCGATGCCGCGCCGTGCCGCGCCGTCCCTCGCGGTGCCGTGCCACTTGGCGGCGTGCCGCGCCGCGCCTCGCGGTCCGAGCAGTGCAGTGCCCCTTCTGCCGCTTGGTGGTGTGCCGCGCCTTGCAGTGCCGTGCCTCGCGGTGCCGCGCGATGCCGCGTGGACGGCCGCGGCCTGTGGCTGGCGATCCACCAATGCGGCGAGTTCGTGTCGATCCACCAACGTGGCGGTTAGCAGTCCAAATACCGTCCGAACTCGCCACATTGGCTGATCGACCGTGCCGCGCCGCGCGGTCGCATTGGCTGATCGACCGTGCCGCTTTGTGCCGCGCGTGCGCGCTCGGCCCGCGCGGCGCCGCGCGGTTCTTCGCCGTGCCGCGCGGTGCTGCGTGGACGGCCGCGGCCTGTGGCTGGCGATCCACCTATGCGGCGAGTTCGTGTCGATCCACCAACGTGGCGACTAGCAGTCCAAATGCCGTCCGAGCCCGCCACATTGGCTGATCGACCGTGCCGCGCCGCGCGGTCGCATTGGCTGATCGACCGTGCCGCTTTGTGCCGCGCGTGCGCGCCCGGCCCGCGGCGCCGCGCGGTTCTTCGCCGTGCCTCGCGGTGCCGCGTGGACGGCCGCGGCCTATGGCTGGCGATCCACCAACGTGGCGAGTTCGTGTCGATCCACCAACGTGGCGACTAGCAGTCCAAATACCGTCCGAACTCGCCACAATGAGTGACCGACCGTGCCGCTTTGTGCCGCGCGGTCGCGCCCGGTCCCTCGCAGTGCCGCGCGCGCTTCGCCGTGCCGCGTGGACGGCCGCGGCCTCTGGCTGGCGATCCGCCAACGTGGCGAGTTCATGTCGATCCACCAACGTGGCGACTAGCAGTCCAAATACCGTCCGAACTCGCCACATTGGCTGATCGACCGTGGCGCTTTGTGCCGCGCGGTCGCGCCCGGTCCCTCGCGATGCCGCGCCGTGACTCGCCGTGCCTCGCGGTGCCGCGTGGACGGCCGAGGCCTCTGGCTGGCGATCCACCAATGCGGCGAGTTCGTGTCGATCCACCAACGTGGCGACTAGCAGTCCAAATAACGTCCGAACTCGCCACAATGAGTGAACGACGAAGAGTCCCCACGTTGGTGGATCTTCGGCACGGTTATCCACATCCACCCTCGCTGTCCACAGAGTCGCGATCTTGAACTTGGCCGACGCGACTTGCCGGCACAGACTCGGCGCTCGTGGAATCCGACCTCGAGTGGACGATCCGGCGCCAGTCCGGCGTGATCAGTCGCCGACAAGCACTCCGTCACCTACACCCGTCCACGTTGCGAAGGCATCTGGCGAACGGACGCTGGCAGATCGCGCATCGGGGCATCTACGTCACGCACAACGGCCCGCTCACCCGGTCGCAGCGCGTCTGGGTGGGTCTTCTCGCCGTCGGGGCCGGCACGCCCCGGGTCGCCCTGGGCGGCTTCGCGGCTCTGGTCGAGGACGGCTATCGCTTTCGCCGGCCCGAGCTGATCGATGTCTACCTGCCGGCCCGGATGCGAGCTACAAACCCACCGCCGGGCGTACGCATCCGGCGCGTCCGCCAACTGTCGGTGATCGAGTTTCCGCGTCTGGCCTGGCCTCCCCGAACCACCCCGGCCCGCTCGACGATCGACGCCGCCCGGTGGTCGGCAACTGACCTGCAGGCGCGCACCGTCATCACCTCAGTCGTGCAGCAACGGATCGCCGACCCGCAGGATCTTCTCGATGCCGCCTATCGGATTACCAGACTTCGGCGCCGAGCCGTCATCTTCGCCGCCATCCACGATGCGGCCGGTGGCTCCGAGTCCGTGTCAGAGCAGGACTTCGTCCTGCTCTGCCGGCACAACGGGCTGCCGACGCCGACACGCCAGTCGTCGGTCCGCGATTCAACCGGCCGCGCCCGGTTCCGGGATGCGTTCTTCGAGGAGTGGCACCTGCACGTCGAGATCGACGGCAGCCAGCACATGGACGCCCGGAACTGGTGGGCTGACATGCAGCGGCAGAACGCGATGTGGACGCCGGGAGTCCGGGTGCTGCGATTTCCGGCGTGGGCCATCCGCAACGAGCCGGAGAAGGTGGTCGCGATCCTCAGGCAGGCCCTGATCGAGCAGGGCTGGCGCCCGTGATCCCACCACGCCGCGTTAGTGGATCACCCGGGAAGCGGCGGCCAGGCTCTGATCGACCACGGCTGGCGCCCGTTGGTGGATCGACACGAACTCGCCGCATTGGTGGATCGCCAGCCAGAGGCCGCGGCCGTCCACGCGGCACGCACCGCGCGGCACCGCGAGGCACGGCGAAGCACCGCGCAGCGCCGCGCGGGCCGGGCGCGACCGCGCGGCACTATGCGGCACGGTCGATCAGCCAATGTGGCGAGTTCGAACGTTATTTGGACTGCTAACCGCCACGTTGGTGGATCGACACGAACTCGCCGCATAGGTGGATCGCCAGCCACAGGCCGCGGCCGTCCACGCGGCGCGGCGAAGCACGGCGAGGCACCGCGAGGAGCCGGGCGCGATCGCGCGGCACCGCGAGGAGCCGGGCGCGATCGCGCGGCAGCGCGAGGCACGGTGCGGCACCGCGAAGGACCGGGCGCGACCGCGCGGCGGTATGCGACACGGTCGACCAGCCGATGTGGCGAGTTCGGACGGTATTCGGACCGCTAACCGCCGCGTGATCACTGAACGCGGCGTTAGCGGATCACCCGGGAAGCGGCGACGACCCGGTTACTTCATGCCGGCGTACGAGTGCAGGCCGGAGACCACCAAGTTGACCAGGAACAGGTTGACGATCATCGCGGTCCAACCGGCTACCGCGATCCACGTCGCAGTCGTCTTCTTGACCGACGGCGTGGCTCGCGCGTGCAAGTAACCCGCATAGATCACCCAGGCAATGAAGGACCAGGTCTCTTTCGGGTCCCAGCCCCAGTAGCGGCCCCAGGCGGACTCGGCCCAGATGGCGCCGCACATGATCGCGAGCGTCCAGATCGGGAAGGCGAACGCGTGGATCCGGAAGGTCAGCCGCTCCAGGTTGTCGCCGACTGGCAGGCGCTCGCCCAGGGTGAACGGGAAGCCGATCGGGGCGCCGTCAGCCTGGCGCTTGTCGTAGCCGGCCCGGATCAGGTAAAGCGCGGCCGCCGCGAAACCGACCAGCAGCGTGCCGGAGGCCGTGATGGCCAGCGTCACGTGGATCTTGAGCCAGTACGAGTTCAGCGCCGGCACCAGCGGCTCGACGGCGGAGTAGAACACCATCCCGTCGACACCGAGCAGCACCACGAAGACGAGCGTCACGATCAGGCCGATCGGACGCGCCGACGGGCGCCGCAGCACCAGGCCCATCCAGGCGATCGACGCGACCAGCGTGACCGCGATGACGAACTCGTAGCCGTTGCCCCACGGCACCCGGTGCGCCGCCAAACCGCGCGCGACCAGGCAGCCGGCATGCAGCAGGGTGCCCAGGCCGGTGATGAGCACGGCAGCGAAGCCGAACCGCGGGGCCCAGAGCGAGCGCCGGTCCGGAGCGGCAACCGGCGGCGCGGAGTCGAGCGAAGTGTCGAGGGTCGAGTCGAGTGGCGGCGAGACCGGCGGCCCGCCGGCCCCGACCAGTTCGGCCGCCCGGGACGCGCCTGCGGCACGAACCCGCCCGGACGCGGCCGCGACTCGGGCCACCGCACCACGGTCGCCGAACGCGTATTCGGCGGCGTAACACATCATCGCGACCAGGTACGCCAGGATCGCCGCGACCAGGAGTTGATCGGATAGCGCAGCCACTACACACCACCAGCGGATTTAGTGATCGATTCGAACTCGACCGGGAAGCTTGCGTATTCGGCGCGAGCCAGCCCACCGGCTTCCCCGACGCTACCGCCCGCCGCTGAGGCCGACGCGGCGGCACCCGACGCGGCCGACGTAGCCGCACCCGACCCGGCCGACCCCGCCGCACCCGACGCGGGCGACCCCGCGGCACCCGACGCGGCTGACACAGCTGCACCCGACGCGGCTGACGCCGCGGCACCAGACGTCCCCGAAGGCGCAGCGGACGACGATGGAGACGGCGACGGGGACGGCGGAGACGACGGCGCCGACCACGGCGACGGCGACGGCGACGGACGACGGCGACGGCGACGGCGACGGCGACGGCGAGGATGACGACAACCGGAACCACACCCGCCGCCGGCGTCCGGTCAGCGACAGCAGCAGGCCGAGGACCAGCAGGATCGCGCCGACCAGCACGATCTTCTCGCCCGGGTCATAGCGGACCGACAGCGTCACGAACTGCCTGGTGCCCACGAACTGCACCGTGGTGCCGTCGGACAGCTTGGTCGACTGGCCCGGGCGCAGCCGCACCGGGTCTTCGAGCTGCCGCAGCTTGCCTGCGGCGATCTGGGACTGGTTCAGCGTGTAGACCGACTGCGGCGTTCCGCTGTCCAAGCCGATGTCACCGATGTAGGGCGTGAGCACCAGCATCGGATCCTTCTCGGCGGGGAACACCGAGGTGGCACCGCCGGCATCGTCGATCGTCGGGAGATAGACCCCGGCGAAGGCGACCTGCTGGCGTACGAAGGTCTTCGGGTCCTGGTTGGTCCCGGTCTTCGGGTCGATGTTGGCGTCCGGGAAGGCGGCAACGCCGGCCGAGGTCAGCAACCCGTCAGTGGCCAGGAACGGCGCCACCCGCGTCTGGCTGACGCCGTATTTGTCGGTGTATTTGATGATCGGCGCGTAGCCGTGCCCGAGCAGGTAGACGTTGGCATGCGGAAGCCGTAGCGGTTCATTGACCCGCAACGTCTTGGCCGTCCACGAGGACGACGAACCGGTCGTGTAGGAGACCTGTGCGGTGTATTCGGTCGGCTGGCCACTGGACAGGTAGGTGGCCTTGAACGAGTTGAGCTGCACGCAGAACGGCGCCAGCGAGGTGTCCTTGACCCGCGCGCCGAGCCCGTATTCGTCGTACTGCGTGAGGGTGTTGCAGAAGGCGGTGTCCGGTCCCGTGACCAGCAGCCGGGAGGCGTGCCAGCCGTACCAGGATCCGAAGGCGACACCGATCAGGAGCGCGACCAGGGAGAAGTGGAAGAGCAGGTTGCCGGTCTCCTTGAGATAGCCCTTCTCGGCGGAGACGGTCACCGTGCCGTCGTCGTGCCGGCGCACCACGGTCCGATAGCGCCGCGCCCGCAGCAGATCGCGGATCTTGGCAGCCGCGACCTCAGGTGGCTCGGCAAAGCGCAGGTCCGGCGCCGACATCGGCATCCGGGACAGCCGCGCCGGCGCGTCCGGTGGCACCCGGCGCACCCCGGTCCAGTGCGCCTTCAGCCGCGGCAGCAGGCAACCCACCAGCGAGATGAACAGCAGCAGGTAGATCGCCGAGAACCAGACCGATGAAAAGACACTGAAGAATCCGGCCTTGTCCAGCACCGGCGCCAGCGACGGATAGTTGCGGTAGTAGGACTGGACCTTCTCCAGATTCAGGTTCTTCTGCGGCAGCAGCGATCCCGGGATCGCGGCGATCGCCAGCAGGAACAGCAGGATCAGCGCGGTGCGCATGCTGGTCAGACCGCGCCAGGAGCGCCGGGCCACGGTCACGATCCAGCGGTACGGCGAGATTCCGGACCGTGGCGGCGGCGGACTCGGCGCCCGGTCCTGGGTGACGGTCCAGTCTTCGTCGACGGTCATCAGATGCCCACCGTTCCGGTGCCCACCGTGGCCCGGAGCCAGTTGGCGAAGTCGCCCCACGCGCCGGTCATCAGCGCGATCCCAATGATGATCAGAAGCGCTCCGCCGATCCGGGTCACCCATTGGCTGTGCCGCCGGATCGCGGAGAACACCCCGATCAGTCGCCGGAAGCCCAGCCCGAAGGCGAGGAATGGCAGCCCGAGGCCAAGACAGTAGGCGGCCGCCAGCACCGCGGCCCGGCCCGATTGGCCTCCGGTCCAGGACAGCGCCAGCACCGCACCAAGCGTGGGCGACACGCACGGCGCCCAGGACAGGCCGAAGACCAGGCCCAGCACCGGAGCCCCGGCCAGGCCGGCGTTGGGCAGCCGATGGATCCGGAATTCGCGCTGCATGCCCGGGATGAATCCGAGGAAGGCGACCCCGAGGATCACCACCACCAGGCCGATCCAGAACTCGACGGCACGCTCGTGCAGCAGCATCTGACGACCGATATTCGCGGCGATCACGCTGCTCAGGATGAAGATGGTGGCGAAGCCGGCGATGAACAGCAGTGTCCCGGCGACGATTCGGCCGCGTACCGCTGAAAGGGTCTTGGTCGAGGCCGGCGTGGGCGGCGCCTCGGCGACCGCGACGCCCCCGGCGGAGGCCGCCGCGAGCACCGGCGGAGCTGTCGATTTCTCCCGGCCGATGGCCTGATCGAGATCGGCACCGGCCAGCCCGGTCACGTAGGAGAGGTAGCCGGGGACCAGCGGCAGCACGCACGGCGAGAGGAAGCTGACCAGGCCGGCCAGCGCGGACGCGCCGATCGCGAGGATCAGCGGGCCGCTGCTGGCGGTGTCGGCGATGCTCATTGCGCCGCCGCGATCAGCTGGTTGAGCTCGTCGGCGGTGATCACGCCGAGATTGAGCGCGGCGATCCGGCCGTCCTTGTCGATCACCAGCGTTGACGGGATCGCCGACGGCGGGACGTCGCGGAACGCCAGCGCGACGCGGCCGCTCGGGTCGTTGATGCTCGGGTACGCGACTCCGAAGTTGCGCTGGTAGGCCTCTGCGCCGTCGGGATCGTCGCGGATGTCGATGCCGACAAACGCAACGCCGGAGTCCTTGTGTGCGGCGTACACCGATTGCAGGTCCCGGGCCTCGACCCGGCAGTCCGGGCACCACGAGCCCCACAGGTTCATCACCACGACCTGGCCACGCTGCGCCGACAGGTCGAAGTGGCCGCCGCCGATCAGATCCGCCACCACCGCCGGGGCGGCCTTGCGCTGGCCCGCGTCGAAGATCTTGGCGCGCTTGCTCACCTGCACGTAGCCGTTGCTGGAGCCGTTTGACTGGTCCACCGCGTTGGTGCCGGTGGAGCAGGCCGCGAGACCGGCGGCCGCGGCCACCACAACGACGAGCAGGCGGAGTTTCATCAGGCGCCCTTCGCGGTCTTCGCGGTCGGCGACAGGGCGATCAAGTGAGCGGCCGGCTCGGTGTAGCCGATGCCGACGATCCGCGTGCCTTCGAAGTGGAACGAGGTGAGGCTGGCCAGCGCGCACTGGCGCTTGCGCGGATCGTGCCACAGCCGGGCCTTCTCGACGTAGCGGCGCAGGATCCACACCGGCAGCTGGTGCGACACGCACACCGCCTCGTGGCCCTCGGCGTGCTCCCGGGCCGACAGCAGCGCGTTATATGTGCGCTCGGCGATGACCTTGTAAGGCTCGCCCCAGGACGGTGTGATCGGGTCCCGGAGCACCCACCAGTTGCGTGGATCACGGAGCGCGCCGTCGCCGACCGCGACCCGCTTGCCCTCGAAGAAGTTGGCGCTCTCGATCAGCCGATCGTCGACCGCGACCGGCAGCCCGAACTCGGCCGCGAACGGCTCGGCGGTCTGCTGAGCGCGCTCCAGCGGGCTGGCCACCACGTACGTGACATCGTGACCGGCGAGCGACTCGGCGGCCGCTTTGGCCATCTGGACGCCCATCTCGCTGAGGCGGTAACCGGGCAGCCGACCATAGAGGATCTTGTCCGGGTTGTAGACCTCGCCGTGCCGCAGCATGTGCACAACGGTCTTCGGCTCGGTCATGCCGCTCCCCTGCTTTTGCCTGCCGCCGCCGCCTGGGCGGCTCCGGTCAGCGCTCTTTCGATGTGCTCCAGCGCGTCGTCGTCGATCGCGGTGGAGACGAACCAGGACTCGTACGCGCTCGGTGGCAGGTAGACGCCGGCCGCCAGCATCGCGTGGAAGAACGCCCGGAACGCATCCGTGTCCTGGGTCTTGGCGTCGTCGTAGTTCCGCACGTCGCGGTCGGTGAAGAAGACCGAGAACATGTTGCCGGCCCGGGACAGGCGATGCGGTACGCCGGCCTTGGTCAGCGCCTGCTCGGCCAGGCTCGACACGGTGCCGGCGGTCCGGTCCAGCTGGTCGTAAAGATCCGGAGTCGCGAGCCGGAGCGTGGTCAACCCGGCGGCACAGGCGAGCGGGTTTCCGGACAGGGTGCCGGCCTGGTAGACCGGCCCCGCAGGGGCCAGGTGTTCCATGATCGCCGAGCGTCCGCCGAACGCGGCGGCCGGAAGCCCGCCACCCATCACCTTGCCGAACGTGTAGAGGTCGGCGTCGGCCTCGTCGATCGCCGCCCAACCGCCCCGGCTGACCCGGAATCCGGTCATCACCTCGTCGATGATCAGGAGCGCGCCGTGCTGGTGTGCGATCTCGGCGAGTCGACGGTTGAACCCGTCGCGCGGCGCGACAACGCCCATGTTGCCAGCGGCGGCCTCGGTGATGATCGCGGCGATGGTCCCGCCGGCCTCGGCGAATGCCTGCTCGACGGCGGCGGCGTCGTTATACGGCAGCACGATCGTGTCGCTGGTCTCGGCGCCGGTGACACCGGGCGAGTCCGGCAGAGCCAGGGTCGCGACGCCCGAGCCGGCGGCAGCCAGCAGTGCGTCCACGTGGCCGTGGTAGCACCCGGCGAACTTGACGATCTTGCTGCGGCCGGTCACACCACGGGCCAGCCGGATCGCCGACATGGTGGCCTCGGTGCCGGAGTTGACCAGGCGCACCGCCTCCACCGGCGTACGCGCGACGATCTCGTCGGCGAGATCGACCTCGCCCGGCGTCGGCGTGCCGAAGCTGGTGCCCCGGGCGGCCGCGGCGGTGATCGCGGCGACCACTTCCGGGTGAGCGTGGCCCAGGATCAGCGGTCCCCAGGAGCAGACGAGATCGACATAGCGCCGCCCGTCGGCATCGGTCAGCCAGCACCCCTGTCCGCCGACCATGAACCGAGGCGTGCCACCGACCGCGCGAAATGCGCGTACCGGCGAATTCACCCCGCCCGGCACGATGGCGCGAGCGCGGTCGAAGAGCACCTCGGATGCGGGGGCGGAAGCGGGGTAAAGCCCGGCCCCAGCGGCGTTTGCGTCTGTCACAGCTTGCCCAGTATGTCAAGCGCGCCTGACGGCGAATGCGAGCCCCCGTACGAGGAAATATCCGCCACATCATCGAGGCGCCGACCGGCGGCTTCGGGGCGTGACATCCGCCTCGTTCGGTGCATGCATCCGGCGGCATCGGGGACCGACGTCCGGATCGACGTCAGCCGGCCCTTACCACGTCCGCTCGCTCGAGGCTGCGCTTGATCCACGGCGGGCAACTGGGATTGGCGGTGGCCTCATCCGTGGTCAACCAGAGGATCTCAGCGACCTCGTCCGGCGCCGCCGGAAATGGCCGCGCCTGATCCGGCAACGGCGCCACGAAGACGACGTTGATCACCTCGTCGCCGTCGTCTGCGACGAAGAAGCTGCTGTCCGCGTAGCGCAGCGGGGCGCCGTCGAGGGTCACGCCGATCTCTTCGCGGACCTCACGACGGGCAGTGGCCTCAAGCGCCTCCGGACCCAGGCCCCGGTGCCTCCACCTTGCCGCCGACTCCGGCGAGCGTCCCGGCAGCATGCGCCTCCGGGTCGCCACGCCGGATCAGCAGCCAGCGATCGTCGTGATGAAGGAAGACCTCGACGTTGACGACGAACCGCGGATCAGGCGCGGCCAAGGCGGTCCAGGATCCAGGCGTTGAAGTAGGTGTCCTCGCGCCACGCGTCGTAACGTCCGGACCGGCCCGCGTGCCCGGCTTCCATTTCGGTCTTGAGCAGCACCGATGCCGACGGTGCCATGGCCCGGATCATCGACACCCACTTGATCGGTTCGGCGTAGAGCACCCGGGTGTCGTTCAGGCTGGTGTAGACGAACAGCGGCGGATACTGCTGGTCGGTGACGTTCTCATAGGGCGAGTACGACTTCATGTAGGCGTACATCTCCGGGTCCGCGATCGGGTTGCCCCACTCGTCCCACTCGATGGCCGTCAGCGGCAGGGTTGGATCCAGCATCGAGGTGAGCGCGTCGACGAACGGCACGCCCGCAACCACACCACCGAACGCGTCCGCGCCGATGTTGTAGATCGAACCCATCAGCAGGCCGCCGGCGGAGCGGCCGTGGGCAACGATCCGGGACGGCGTGGTCCAACCGGCCGCGGCCAGATGCCGGGCGCAGGCGATGAAGTCGGTGAAGGTGTTCTTCTTGGCGAACAGCTTGCCGTCGAGATACCACCGCCGGCCCATCTCGCCGCCACCGCGGATGTGCGCGATCACGTAGACGACACCGCGATCCAGCATCGACAGCCGCGGGATCGAGAACGACGGGTCGATCGAGGCCTCATAGGAGCCGTAGCCGTACAGGTAAACCGGCGCGTCGCCGTCAAGCGCGACATCCGCGCGGTGCACGACGGACATCGGGATGCGGGTGCCGTCGTCGGCGATCGCCCACTCGCGGAACTGGACGTAGTTGGCGGGATCGTAAGCCCGGCCGTCCGGCCCCGGCAGGACCGGCCGCTGCTTGCGCAGGATCAGCGAGCCGGTGGCGAAGTCGCAGTCGTAGATCGAGTCCGGCGTGATCAGAGATCGGTAGGACAGCCGGAACGTCGGCGTCTCGAACTCAGAGTTGGTGCTGAGCTCGGCCGTGTAGATCGGCTCGGGGAAACTCAGGTCGAAGTCGGCGCCACCGCCCAGCGGCAGGATCCGGAGCCCGGCCAGGCCGTCCCTTCGCAGTGACACGACCAGCGCGCCGGCGAACGCATCCACGCCGACGATGCGGGTGCCCGGCGAGTGCGGGATCAGTTCGACCCACTCACCCGGATCATCCACCGAGGTGTAGGACACCATGTAGTCCTCGGCGCCGTCGTTGTGGGTGATCAGGAACCGATGGCCGTGGTGCTCGACGTAGTACTCGACACCGTGCCGCCGGGGCGCGATCACCACCGGCGCGGTCAGCGGCGCGTCGGCCGGGATGAACCGGACCTCGGTGGTGATCGAGCTGCCGCAGGTGATGAAGATGAACCGCTCCGACCGGGACAGGTCGATCTCCATGAAGAACTGCTCGTCCTCCTCGTGGTAGACGACCTGGTCATCGCCGACCGGGGCGCCGAGCACGTGGCGCCATACCTGGAACGGACGCCAGGCATCGTCGACCCGGGTGTAGAAGAGCACCGAGGCGTCCAGCGACCAGACCGAACCGGCACCGACGTTGCCGATCTCGTCGGCGAGCACCTCACCGGTCCGCAGATCCTTGATCCGGATGGTGTAGCGCTCGTCGCCGCTGAAGTCCGTGGAGTAGGCCAGCCAGTTGCCGTCCGGACTGACGTCGAAGGTGCCCAGCGTGAAGAAGTCGTGTCCGGCGGCCAGCTCGTTGCCGTCGAGCAGGATCTCCTCGCCATCCAGCGGCTTGCCGCTCTCGGTCGCCGGCGGCTCGGTGGACTCGGCCGCGACCCGGCAGTGGATGCCGTACTGCTGACCCTCGATGGTCCTGGTGTAGTACCAGAAACCGCCCTTACGCACCGGCAACGACAGGTCGGTCTCCTGGGTGCGGGCCTTGACCTCGTTGAACAGGTCCTCGCGCAGCTGCGCCAGGTGCGCGGTCTCCTGCTCGGTGTAGGCGTTCTCCGCCTCCAGCAGCGCGATCGTGTCCGGATCGTCCTTGTGTGCCAGCCAGGCGTAGACGTCGTTGTACTCGTCTCCGTGCACGGTGCGGATCGAGTCGACGCGCTTGGCTACCGGAGGCTTGATGGCATTCTGCGAGGTGGTCACTCCGCCACAGTACCGGCGCGGGCGGACGGCTCAATTGACCCGCGACGCCCGCTACAGGTAGACGATCTTGCCAACCACCGCGGACTCACCACCGCGGTCGAACCACCGCGGACTCACCACCGCGGACGAACCACCGCGGACTAACCACCGCGGGCTGACCATCGCGGACGAACCACCACGGCGGTGGACGGCCGCGGACCGACCAGTTCCGGGCGGCGTCGCGGCGGTCACACCCATCGTCAGTAGAGACCCTTGTAGGTCAGCCAGGTGTGGCTTCGCAAGCCCCCGCCGACCAGGTCCCGGTACTCCCAGCGGCTGGAAGTCGGGACCCGGCCGGCGAACGTTCCGGCGCCGGTCCCTTTGTAGAGCCACAGAGCACCGGCGGCGTCCTCGGCGAGCAGGTCGTTGTGACCGTCCCCGTTGAAGTCACCGATCGAGATCAGGTTCGGATAGGTCCAGCCGGTGCCGATCTTGACGCCCGCGGCGAGGTGGCCGTGGCCGTCGCCGGCGAAGAACCACAGCACGTTGGCGCTGTCGGTGGCGACCAGATCGCCGTTGCCGTCGCCGTTCAGATCGCCGGCGCCGACGATCTTGCGGTAACCGGACCAGGAGCCGGCGATCTGCACCCGGGGCTTCCACGTGAGGCTGCCGGCGCCGACACTTCGATAGAGCCATAGTCGACCCTGCGCGTCGCGAGCCACCAGGTCATCGGTGTGATCGCCGTCGAGGTCGCCTGGTGACAGCAGCGTGTTGTAGATGCCCCAGCCCGTGCCGATGATCACCCCCCACTGCGATTCGAACGAGTTGCTGCCGACGCCCTGATACCACTTCAGGTTTCCGGCGCCGTCAACGGCGAGGAAGTCGTCGTCGCCATCGATATTGAGATCGCCGAACGGCAACAGGATGCGATACGTCGACGCACTGGTGCCGGATGGCCAGAGGTCGGTCGGACCGTTGTCGGACACCGAGCCGGTAGCGCTGACACTGAACCAGTGCGCCTCGCCGCTGGCCTTTGTCGTCACGGCAAGGAACGCCGGCCGCCCATCGCAGCCGTAGACCCGCCAGGCGGACCGGCCGCAGTTGAGCACGATCGCCCCGGACGGCGGCAGGACGGCGACGGTGGCGACCGAATCGTCACCGAATCCGACCATCCGGAGCTTCGCTTCGTAGCGACCGCTGTAGGCCATCGTCCCATCGGTCCGCCCGTCCCACGAGACATCGAGGTCCCGAGACGTCGCGCCGCCGCTCTGGGTGTAGACGGTCCCGCCCGCCGAATTGGTGATCGTGAAGGTCCAGCTACTGAGCGGACGGCTGGGCACGATGTGGACGTGAACGCTTTCGGAGTAGGCCTTCAGGACGCCACCGCTGTCGTACGCCGATGACAGAACCGACGGAGCCGTCATCGGCACACCGGGATCGATAACGTGCACCGCGTCCGCCGCGT
Source organism: uncultured Actinomycetota bacterium (assembly GCA_963836775.1). GTDB lineage: Bacteria > Actinomycetota > Actinomycetes > Mycobacteriales > Micromonosporaceae > DASQPR01. The sequence continues at coordinate 1,580,030 of CAWIKR010000002.1, forward strand.
CCACATAGGCAATGTCCCCGCTGAATCGATCGACCGCGTAGGCGATGTTGCGGTCGTCGGCGACCGGGCCGGCCGGGACCGAGGCCAGAGTCACCGGGCTCTCGAACGATCCGCCGTGGAAGTCGTAGAGCCGCAGGGCACCGCCCGCCTCGTGGGTCACCAGATAACCGTCGCCGAGGAGCCCGAGGCCGGCCGGCGCGGCGATGGTGCGCTTGCCGAGCAGGTCGACGACACCAGCGGGTCCGGCGGCTCCGCAGGTCCAGTAGAGCCAAGCGGCCGTCGCCTGAAGCTCAGTCGGGGTGCAAGCGGTCCCGGTGCTGATCAAGGCACCGACCGTTCCGGCAGCGAGATTCTCGACCGAGATCATCCCCGCGCCGGTCGCGCGGTAGAGGGTGTCGTACCAGACTGCGGCGGCGGAAACCGGCCGAGTCACGACACTCAGATCGGCGACCTTCACGATGAGCTGCTGCGCAGGCGCGGTCGTATTGATCACGACGTAGTCGGGCGACGCGTCCAGGACCCGCGATCCACTGGCGGTCAATGACCGGTTGGCGCTGCTGGACTCGAATCCGAGGTAGTCGTCGGACAGATCGCCGGCGATGTTGTAGAGATAGGCCGGTCCGTTCGCCGGCCCGTCGACGGCCGCCACACAGACCGCGCCGCCGCACGCCGCCGGACCGAGCAGGGCTCCATTTCCAGGTGCCGACGACTGGTCGGCGGCTTGTGCCAACGCGTGGTTGAACGCGACGTTGCGCGGGACCGCGTCCGGCGAGGACAGCGACTCGACGTGCCGGACCAGCCCCCGAGAGATGGTAAGACCGGCATTTGCCAAGGTCGATGGCAGCGGCATCACCGCAGGATCGGTAAATCCGTCAGCAGTGGCCGCGATCCGCCGGAATGCCCAGTCGCCCGGGCCGCTGCCGCCGAGAACCATGGCGGTTCCACCGGCGCCCTGCCAGTTTGCCCCGGCGAGCGCGACGATCGTTGTTGGCGCCCCGCCATCGATCGGGTAGGCAACCGCCGGCTTGGTCGGCATCGCCGTCGAGAGAACCGAGTTCGTAGCCACGATCGCGTCACCGACGATCGCCGGAGAGTAAGTCGACGCCGCGACCGGGAGATTGATGGTCCGAGCCGTGATGTCGGCGCCGGTGGCGATCCCTGCACGTGAATAGACGTTGATCACGCGCGTCTGCAGGTTGTAGGTCGCGATCCACTTGTCCGACAGATAAAGGCGCACGCCAACGCCGGTCGCGAATTCGGTGATCGTCGCTGCCACCGGATCGATGACGGCGACGTGGAACGCGCCACCGCCCGACCAGGACGCCGCGATCCCGTCCGGGAATTGCGCGAACGTCACCACGGCACCGGTCGGCCCGCCGGTCACCGGTCGACTCGACGTCACCACGCCGTCGGCGGCCATGCTGAATGCGGTAAAGGTGCCGTTCGTCGTATCGCGTCCGATCAGTACGTGGCCATAGACCGCCGCCGCGCTGTAGCCGCTCGGAATCGGCCAGGTCTCGGTGACCCCGGAGCCGAAGTCCCGGACCACGATCGACACCACGCCGGCGTTCGACAGGTAGTACCCCACCCGGTCTCCGCCCATCGGGACGGTCCGGCTCACCATGCCGGCGGGCAGGTCGATCGGCGTCGACTCGCCGGTGTCATACCTCGTCCACCGGCCGCCGGTGGCGGGAGAGCCGGAGCGCACGAAGCCGGTCGTTCCCACCACCACGGCCGTGCCGGTCGGCATCAACGTTTGTGGATCAGCGTCGAAGGTCGTGACCGGTGCCGGTGCCGACGCGGACGCCGACTCGCCCCCCACCACCACGACTGACCCGCTCAATGCCAGTGCCGCAATCCCGGCCAGAGTCCAGAATCGCTTACGCCGCACCATTTTTACTCCCCGCTGTCTCGCCGCGAGCGTCGCTGCGAGCCGGGATAAGTTAGCAGGCGCGGAGATCACCGCGCCGTCCCCGACGTGGCCGGCACGCGCGCACGCCGGCCGGTTGCCGACCGAGGGCGCAGACGAGGGCGGCGGCGGGGGCCGGCGCAGGGCGCCGGCAGGGCGCCGGCAGGGCCCGGTGCGGGCTCCCGCAGGGACGAATCGCCCTACCTTGCTGACATGGGCCGACTTCTCCGGATCACCGCCGTTCTCGCCCTCGTTGGATCACTCGCCGCATGCGCTTCCCGTTCCCCCTCCACCGGTACGCGTACCCCGCCGACCGCGGCCTCGACGCCGACCGCGCCGGCGGGGCCGACCCCCTCGGCCTTCGACCCGGAGCGGTTCGTCCCGGCGACCATCTCCACCTCGGCGCTCCTGAAACCGTTCGACTACGACCACTCGGAGCCGCTGCACCTGACCACGATCGACTCCACGGTCGCCGATGGCTCGACCATCAGTCACGTCGAGTTCGATGTCGCCGGTGGCGGCCCGGTGCGGGCCGAGCTGGTGGTGCCGAGACACCGGTCCGGCCGGGCGCCCGCGGTGATCTACGCGCACGGCGGCGCCCCGGACCCGGACGCGTTCCGAAGCGAAGCGCAGGAGCTCGCCCAGCACGGATTCGTGTCGATCGCGCCGGACCTGCCGATAACCATGACCGGCAGCGCCGAAACCGACATCGCGTTCGTCCGCCGGGCGATCATCACCGAGCGCCGGGCACTGGACGTCCTGGTGGCACGCCCGGACGTGGATGCCGGCCGGATCGGCTTCGTCGGTCACAGCTGGGGTGCCGACCTGGCCGCGATCATGGCCGGCGCCGAGCCACGCCTGACCGCGGTGGTGATCGCCTGCGGCTGGAGCCGGATGGCCACCGACATGTACGCGATTGGCGAGCCGGCCGACGGAACCGCGTACATGACGGCGATGAGTGCACTGGACGGCTTCCGGTTCGTGGCGATCAAACGTGCCCGAGCGGTCCTGATCCAGTTCGGCCGCTCCGATCCCCACATTCCAGAAGCGCAACGCACGGAATTGACCAGATCGACGGCCGGCCGCACCCGCCGGATCGACTACGACTTCGGGCACGACCTCGTCAACTTCGGCCCGGCTCGCGTGGATCGGCTCAGTTTTCTGGAAAGCCGCCTTGCATAGCACTGCCCGACTCCGGGTGATGTGAGGCACACTCTCCTTGGGTGATTGATTCGTTGCCGGCAATAAATTGCGGCGGATCGACGCCTCCCACCCCAGGGAGTGCCATTCCATGACATCGGTATTGCAACAACTCATCGCACGATTGCGCAGCGAGTTGGGCAATTCCGCGGTCATCACGGATCCGGCGACGTTGCGCACCTACGAGTGCGACGGGTTGACCAACTTCCGCGCCACGCCCGGCGTAGTGGTGTTGCCCCGGGATGCCTACGAAGTCCGGGATGTGGTCCGCGCCTGCCGGGACTTCTCGGTGCCGTTCGTCGCGCGCGGCTCCGGGACCGGCCTGTCCGGCGGCTCGATGCCGAGCACGGATGGCGTCCTGATCGTCACGTCCCGGCTCAACAAGATTCTCGAAGTCGACGCCGCCAACCGGCGCGCGATCCTCGAACCGGGCGTCTTCAATTCGACCATCAGCGAAGTCGCCCGACCGCACCAGCTCTATTACGCACCCGATCCATCGAGCCAGCAGATCTGCTCGATCGGCGGCAACGTGGCGGAAAATTCCGGCGGTGCACACTGCCTCAAATACGGTTTCACGGTCCACCACGTCACCGGGCTCGAGGTGTGTACGCCGGACGGTGAGCTGGTGGAGCTCGGTGCCGGCCTGGCCGCCGAAGCCCCGGGCTACGACCTGACCGGCGTGTTCATCGGTTCCGAGGGCACGCTGGGCATCGCCACCAAGGTCTTTGTCCGCCTGCTCCGGATCCCCGAGTCGGTGGTCACCATCCTCGCCGGTTTCCGCACCATCGAGCAGGCCGGAGCCACCGTGGCGGCGATCGTCAGTGCCGGGCTGACGCCGTCGGCGATGGAGATCATGGACGCGCTCGCCATCTCAGCGGCCGAGCTCGCGGTCGACTGCCGCTATCCGGCCGGCGCCGGAGCGGTGCTGATCGTGGAAGTTGACGGGCCTGCGGCCGAGGTGACTGCCGAGGCCGATGCGGTCGACGAGTTGTGCCGGGCCAACCAGGCGTTCGAGATCCGGGTGGCCGCCGACGCCGGCGAGCGCGCCGAGTTGTGGCGTGGCCGCAAATCGGCGTTCGCCGCGGTCGGCCGGATCAGCCCGGACTACCTGGTGCAGGACGGCGTGGTGCCACGGACCGCGCTGGCGTCGGTGCTGGCCGAGATCGAAGGCATCGCGGCCGAGCACGGCATCCGGGTGGCCAACGTGTTCCACGCCGGCGACGGCAACCTGCACCCGCTGGTCCTCTACGACGCCGCGATCCCGGGCGCGGCCGAGGCCGCCGAGACGGTTTCCGCCGAGATCCTGGCGCGATGCCTGACCCACGGCGGTTCGATCACCGGTGAACACGGCGTCGGTGTGGAGAAGGCGCGGTTCATGACCGACATGTTCACCGCCGACGACCTCGAATCGATGCAGCTGATCCGGTGCGCATTCGACCCGGACGCCTTGTCCAATCCGGGCAAGGTCTTTCCGACACCGCGAATCTGCGGCGAGCCACCGCGTCAACGTGCCACCGTGCGCACCGAATCGGATGCCGTGGTGTGGTGATGAACGACGACATCGGGATAGCGCTTGCCACCGCGTGTGGAAGCGAGGCGCTCGTGCGCGCGGCTGGGTCCGCCGACGCCGTGGGTGGGCGGACGCCCGGCTGGGTGGTCGCGCCGGGCACCGTCGAGGCGCTCGCGGCCGTGATGCGCACCTGCACCGAGCAGGAACTCACTGTGGTGGCGCGGGGCGAGGGCACCAAGCTCGACTGGGGGCGGTCGCCGAGCACCGTGGACGTGCTGCTGGACACCGGCCGGCTGGCCGGGATCTATCACCACTACTCCGATGATCTGGTGGTCACGGTCGGAGCCGGCACGCCGGTCCGGTCGGTCCAGGCGGTGCTGTCCCGCAGTGGCCAGCGGCTGGCGATCGACCCGCCGTCGAGTGACGCGACCATCGGCGGTGTGCTGGCGACCGGCGAGGCCGGGCCGCTGCGACTCGGTCATGGCATGCCGAAGGATCAGCTGCTCGGCATCGAGTTCGTCCGCCCGGACGGAGTGATCGCCCACGCCGGCGGCCGGGTCGTGAAGAACGTCGCGGGCTATGACCTGGGCAAGCTGATGTGCGGTTCGTTCGGGACGCTCGGCATCATCACCGCCGCCACGTTCCGGCTTCAGCCGGTTCCGGCAGCGCGCGCCTGGGTCACGCGTACGGTGGCGACTCCACTGGAGGTGCGGGATCTCGTTGACGCCGTCACCGGAAGCCCACTGGCGCCGGCCGCGATCGAGGTGGATCTTCCGCCGCTGTCTGGCGCCCCGTCGATCCCGCACCAGCGCAGCGATTCGGACGTCCCGGGCATCGGCACCCTGGCGGTCCTGCTGGAGGGCTCGACCGACGGAGTCGAGCACCGGGTGGCCGCGATGGTCGCCCTGCTCGGCGGTGACGCCACCCCCCACTCGGGGCCACCGGAGTGGTGGGGTCGCTATCCATTCGAGCCGGACGCTATCTCGTTGAAGATCGCCGCGCCGATGGCCGATCTGCACGCCGCCGTCTACGCATTGCGCGACGCCGTCGGCGCGCTGGTCGCGGTTCGCGGCAGCGCAGGCGTGGGAGTGGTGCACGCGGCGCTACCGTCCAACGGTGCCGAGGCCGGTGTCATCGACATCGTCCGGCATACGTTGATTGCGCGCGGTGGGTCGTGCGTGGTGCTCGACGCCCCGGCCGGCGCGCGCGAGGTGCTCGACATGTGGGGTCCGGTGCCCGGCATCGGCCTGATGCGGGCCGTGAAGCAGCAATTCGACCCGCGGCGCCGGCTGGCGCCCGGACGGTTTGTAGGCGGAATCTAGAGTCAGGACCGGCGGGAGGCATCGCATGGACAGTGACGTCAAGCAGCTTACCGACGCATGCATCCACTGTGGATTCTGCTTGCCGTCGTGTCCGACCTATCAGCTCACCGGCGAAGAGGCGCAGTCACCACGCGGCCGGATCCATCTGTTGCGCCAAATGCTCGACGGGCAGGCGAGTGCCGAAGACATCGTCGAACCGATCGACTCCTGCCTGGGCTGCCTCGCCTGCGTGCCGGCGTGCCCGTCGGGCGTGGACTATGAGCAGATCATCGAGCACGCCCGCGAGGCAGTGGCGGACACTCGCGATGGCGTCGAGCGGGCCACCCGGACCGCGATGTTCTCCGTGCTGCCGCATGCCCGGCGGTTGCGCTTGGCACGCGTACCGCTGAAGGCGTTTCCGGGTCTGGCCAATCTCAGCCCGGCGCTGTCCGCGGCGGCCGGCCTGCAGCCGGATCATGAACGCCCGGCACGAGCACTGCCACCGCGGATCGCGGCCCGTCCCAACGGGGTGATCGGCGGCACCCGCCGGGGCGTGGTCGGCCTGCTCGCGGGCTGCGCGCAGTCGGTGTTCTTCCGGCACGTCTCGGCGGCGTCCGCGCGGGTGCTCGCGATGGAGGGCTTCGACGTCGTGGTCCCGCCCGGCGATCGCTGCTGCGGCGCGCTGTCGCTGCACGCCGGGCGCGCCGCCGAGGCCCGCCGGATGGCCCGGAAGGTGGTCGCCGCCTTCACCCGGGCCAAGGTCGATGTGCTGGTCACCGACGTCGCTGGTTGCGGTTCGGCGATGAAGGGGTATGCCCGCCTGCTCGCCAACGATCCACGGTGGAGCGAGGCGGCGGCCCGATTGGCCGAGAAGGTGCGCGACATCAGCGAGTTCGTCGCTTCCGTGGAGCCGATCGCGGAGCGGCATCCGATGGCGGTCACCGTCGCCTATCACGACGCCTGCCACCTGGCTAACGGCCAGGGCATCAAGCGGCCGCCACGGCTGCTGCTCGGCTCGATCCCGGCGCTGCGAGTGGTTGAGATCGAGGACAAGGGCCGGTGCTGCGGATCAGCCGGCACCTACAACCTGTTCGAACCGGAGATGGCGGCCGAGCTGGGCCGGCTCAAGGCGGTGGCGATCGAGGCCACCGGCGCCGGCGTGGTCGCCGCCGGCAATCCGGGTTGCCTGCTGCAGATCGACGCGGCGCTGCGCCAGGCCGGCTCGGAAGTGCGCAGCCGGCACACCATCGAGCTTCTGGATGCGTCCTTGATGGCGGCGTCCTAGCTCACGCTGCGCGCCCCGCCTGGGACGATGTTGGCACGCCAAGCCGTCGATGACGGTCACCCGGCAGAGTGGGTTAGCGCCGCCGGACCAGTTCGGCGAATAGGTCGACTTCCAGGTTGCCGCCGGAGACGACCGCCACCGTCGTCCCGCCCGGTAGCTGGTCGCGGTGGAACAGGTAGGCGGCCGGGGCGACGGCACCACTCGGCTCCGCCACCAGGTTCGCCTCCCGGGCCAGCAGGCCGACCGAGCGGAGAATGTCGTCCTCGGTCACTGTCACCATGCCGTCGAGGAATCGCTCCAGGTGCGCGAAGGTCAGTTCGGACAGGTTGGTCCGGAGGCCGTCGGCGCTGGTGCGATAGGTCTGGTCAGCGGGCCAGACAATCAGACGCCCGGTGTCGAGGCTCTCCTTCGCATCGGCGGCCAGCTCCGGCTCCACGCCGATCACTTTGATCTCGGGGCGTATCGCCTTGATCGCGGTGGCCACGCCGGATGCCAGGCCTCCGCCACCGACCGGCACCAGCACCACGTCAACGGTGTCCAGATCGGCCAGGATCTCCACGCCGATGGTGCCTTGACCGGCGATGATGTCGCGGTGGTCAAAGGGCGGGATCACGTTGAGCCGGCGAGCCTGCGCGATCTCCGTCGTCGTCATGACCCGCAGATCCGGCTCGACCAGCACGATCTCAGCACCGAGCGCTTCGATCGCGGCGATCTTCACCGGAGGTGCCATTTTCGGCATCACGATCACCGCAGGCACACCCATAACCGCGGCGGCGTAGGCGAGCGCTCGACCGTGGTTGCCGGACGAATGGGTGACGACGCCTCGGGCACGCGTCACCGGATCCAGGCTCGCCATCGCGTGGTAGGCGCCGCGGATCTTGAAGGCGCCGACTGGCTGCAGGTTCTCCGGCTTCAGCCACAGGTCCCAGGCGGTGGGCAGGAGCGGCGTTCGTACGGCAACTCCGCGGATGTTCTCCGACGCCCGGTTGATGTCCTCGATCGAGACGAAATCCACGCGATCATCCTTCCACTGCGTCGCGCATCGGTCCGGGGCCAGTTTCGGCTCAGTGGCTCTCGCAAGGCACGACGGCGGCACCGTCGTCTGGCAACTTTGGCCAGTCCACCCGCCACTTTCGCCCCGGGCGTGCCCGTTCCTCCCGGAACCGGCCTCACGCAACGTGATCGCGTGCTTCCATTCCGCAATAAAATCGCAGGTCAGACCGGAGAATAGAGCTCACGTTTCACAGACGTCTCGGGGGACCTCATGACTTCAGCTACGGGCTCCGGCCGGCCGGACCCGTCCGGCCTGGAGCCGGATGGGAGCCGTCCGCCGGAGAATTACCCGCCGCGGCACGCGATGCCGCGCGAGCAGGAGGCGTCGCATCCGATGTCACCGCTGCCGATGTCGCCGTCGTCGGCCTCGGCACCACCAACCACGCCATCCACTTCGACATCAGAGGCCGCGCCCTCTGAGACAACTCTGCCGGCCTCGCCCTCGGCTTCGACACCAGAGACCGCGCACTTTGACTCGGCTCCGCCGGCCCCCGCGCCAACGGCGGCCCCTGCTGCGGATGCCGCCCCAGCCCCGACTGGCGCCGGAGCCGTTCCGGGTCGATCGCCGTGGAGCGATCCGTCGGTGCCGGCGCACTGGCCCCAGCCACCGCACCCGGCCGGCTCACCACCACTGACACCACCACTGACACCGCCGCCGCCGGCGCCGCCGTCCGCGATCCGCCGCCACATGCCGCTCTACGTGACGCTGGCGGTGTGTGCGCTGGCCCTGGTCTGCCTCGGTGCAGCGATCGCCGCGATCGCCATCGGCAAACACGTCTTCACCAAGACCACCACACACAGCAGTGTGACGATGGGCCAGCCGGTCCGGGACGGCAATTTCATGTTCACCGCCGACAAGATGAAGTGCGGCATCCATCAGATCGGCACGCCCGATGACTATCAGACTCCGACCGGGCAGTTCTGCATCGTCTCGATGAAGATCACTAACGTCGGCAAGGAGCCCGCCATCTACGCCGACTCGATCCAGAAGGCGTTCAATCCAAACGGCAACCGCTACACCGCCGACACACCGGCCGGGTACTACGCCAATCCGGACCCGCTGGTGTTCATGAACGAGATCAACCCGGGTAACCACATCAGCGTCCAGATCGTTTACGACATCCCGAACGGCGCCTCGATCGACAAACTGGAGCTGCACGAGAATCCGTACACCAAGGGCGCGATCGTGCGGATGCCGCACTGACGACTCCGGGTCGCCGACCACCCTGCCGACCGGCTCAGGCGGCCGGCCGCGGACCCAGTCGCAAGCTGGTAAAACGCCTCCAAGCTGGGCAAACGGATCGGGGCTCGGCTACGCTTCGGCGACCCCTCACTGCCGGAGTTTCCAATGCCTGCGCCCACCGATTACGGACCGACGGACTACGACGACGGTTACGTCAACCCGTTGGCGGCGCCGCGTGTGTTCCGGCGGCGTACCACGATCATCTTCTCGCTGATCTTCGCCGTGGTCCCGCTGATCATCGCCGGGATCCTGATCCCCGGTGAGAGCACCCACGGTGCGCTGGACGTCATCGCGACCATCTGGGGAGCGCTGACGCTGTCCCTGTTCGCGCTGCTGATGGGCTACTGGCCGCACGTCGCCATGGATGCCGAGCGGGTGACGGTGCACAACTCGTTCTTCTGGTTCGACATCCCCTACGTGAGCATCAGCCAGGTCAGCCCGACCCACATGGGCGTGGTGATCCGGTGCTATTCGGGCAAGGTGATCGCGGTGGCCGCCTACGCGAGCGGGTCCGGCCGGCGGATCTTCTCGCACAACGACCTCGCCGAAGAGCTCAAGCGCGCGATCGAGGAGCGCTCCCTGCATATCGATGACACGGCGTGGAAGACCGCGCCGGCTCCGGTCCGGCATCCGAACTGGCGCAACATCATCGGGTTGTCGGCGGCGACGGTGATCGCGGTAGTGCTGATCGTGCTGGCTGTTCAGTAGCAACCCAACCCGGCGTCGCCACCCCGGATCTTGCAAGCTTGGGATGGTCATAGCCACGTGGTCATAGCCACGCCAACTTCGCAAGATCCAGCGTGCAGCGAGGATCCGACTCGACACATTGTCGCTGTCAGGTGGAACCCAGCGAGCCGCACTACCGTCAGACAGTTATGAGACGTACTGCCTCGATCGCCGTCCCCCTGGCATTTGCGCTGGCCACCCTGGTTGGGTGTGCGCAGAAGCCCGGCGACACTCCGGGCGGCACCCCGACGTCAACCGGCACCACCACGACATCAACCGGCACCGCGGCTCCGCCGTCTTCGGACTGCCCGATGAGCCTCACCGTCGTCGCCACCGACAACGGCAAGACACTGTGCGTCGCGAAGGGCGGCACGGTGAGCTTCGACCTCGGACCGACTCAGGCCAGCGCCTCGCAGCCCCTAGACGTCTCCGGCACTGCGCTTACCCAGGGCCAAGCACAGGGCACCTATTCGGCGACCAGCACTGGGACCGCGGTCGTCACGACTGAGCGGCGCAACTGCCCGTCACCGTCCCCGGGTCAGTTGAGCTGCCACTCGATCCAGCTGTGGAAGGTCACCATCACCGTCAAGTGACCGTCGACGCTGGATCTGCGATGAGTTGAGGCGACTTCGGTCGCCTCAACTCATCGGCGTCAGACCGCCACCTCAAGAAAGCTCAGACCCTTCAAGCTCAGGTACGCGCGATCGTCGGCCCGCACCACGGTCATCAACACCGCCTCGCATCCTGGGCACCGCGCCACCATCCCGGGTGCCTGTGCGTAGACCACCGCCTCGCCGACCGGACCCATCCGGCCGCAGCTCTCGCACCGGCCCCGCGCAGTGGTCATATCGCTGCCGAACACTTCGGCGAACACACCGGCGAGCGCGTTGCCGTCCACTGATTCCATCTCAACCTCCGGTGGGTCCGAAACGTTCGGTCTTCACGTCCGTCGCGTCGTGACCGAGCAGCACCAGCGCATTGGCCACCGATTCGACAAAACCGGTCGGGCCGCAGACGAATACGTGCGGGGCCCCCGATGCCGGATACGCCAGCTGCGACAGGCGTACGGCGTCGAGGCGCCCGCGCGCGTGCGGCCACCCGGACGGCGTCTCGCGGGTGTAGATGAACTCGACCTCGGCGCTCCCGGCGGCCGCGAGCTCCTTGGCGTAGATGACGTCGGCCGGCGTACGCACCGAGTAGATCAGCCGAAACGGCATCTTGGCACCGGCGACCATGTGCGTACGCAGCATCGCCATCAACGGCACCACACCGGACCCGCCACCGATCGCGAGCAACGGTCGGTCGTCATCCGGCTGCCACGCGAAGTAGCCGCCGACCGGCCCCCGGATCTCCATCTGATCACCGACCATGGCGGCATCGACCAGGTACGGCGACACCTCACCATCGGGCACCCGCTGCACGGTCACCTCCAGCGGCGCCTCGACCGGCATGCCCGCCGAGGCGATCGAGTAGCTGCGCTGGGTGCTGTAGCCGTCCTCGGAGGTGAGCTTCACGTCCACATGCTGGCCGGCCAGGTGACCCGGCCAGTCCGGGACCGCGAGCACCAGCGTGCGCGCCGTCGCGGTCTCCTCCCGGATCTCCAGGACCGTCGCCGCCTGCCAGGTCAGTCGCCGTAGTAGCGCTGCTCGAGCCATGGGTCTCCGTAGTTGTGATAGCCGGCGGTCTCCCAGAACCCGGGAGTGTCCTCGGTCGTCATCTGGATGGCCCGCACCCACTTCGCGCTCTTCCACAGGTAGAGGTGCGGAACCAGGAGCCGGGCCGGGCCGCCGTGCTCCGGCGCGAGCGGCTCCCCTTCGAACTGGTAGGCGATCCAGGCCTGGCCGTCGAGCAGGTCGGCCATCGGCAGGTTGGTGGTGTAGCCGCCGTACGCATGCACCAGCGCGTAGTCGGCGGCCGACTCGACGTTCGCGAAGAGCATGTCCAGCGGGACGCCACGCCAGCCGGTGTGCAGCTTGGACCACTTGGTGACGCAGTGCAGATCCACCGTGGGTTCCTCGGTCGGCAGCATCATCAGCTGATCCCATGACCATTTGTGCCGAGCACCCGACTCGGTGATGATCTGGAACTCCCACGTACTGGTCTCGACGCGTGGAGTGGGTCCGGCGGAGAGCACCGGAAAGTCCTCGGTCAGGTATTGCCCGGGCGGCAGCTTCGGATCGGAGCGTCCGCGTCCGGCGAATCCTCGGGTCACGACAGGCATGGGTCCGATTCTGCCCCGGCGCGCCCGGCGCCGGGGCCACATGCTCAAGCCACGTCGATGAAGCCCCGTCGCCCGGCACGATCGACGGCCTCTATCTACCCACGCGTCAGCACATCGGCACGGATGGCCCGAAACTTCTCTGCCGCACCGTCGATCGACCACTTGCCGTAGAACAGGCCGACCGCCTCGCTGCCGTGGTCGATCCACGCGCACACCGTGATCGGGGTGTTGTGGTCGTCGCGACCCTTGGCGCATCGCATGTCGCCACCCATCGGTCCGGCATCGACCACGCGCACCCCGGTCAGCCGCATCGACTTCGCGCTCTGGTTGATCGCGGTCTTCATCTCCCCGCTCGGATCCATGATCAGCCGAGTCGCCCCGATCAGCAGCACCCATCGGCTGGAATTGGCCGGGTCGTCGAGCTTCGCGGCGAACGCGCCCTCGACCGGCAACGACGCCTTCATCCGCTGCGCCACCTGGTCCGCGACAACCGAAGCGACCACTCCGGTGTCCTTCGTCATGCCGCCGGCGGTGCCGCCGACCGCGACATGCGCCGGCCATTGACCCTTGATCGGCGCGAATATCGCGGCGCCGACGCCACAGCAGCTGAGCGCCAGGACCGCCAGGACGCCAAGCACCCACGGCCACTTGCGACGGCGCCGGCGTTCCACGTAAACGACCTGCGGCGGCGGCGGGATCGTCCCGGTCGGCGAGCCGTAGGAGATGTGGTCGGACGCGACCGAGGCGTACGGCGCCGTCGTCCCGGTCGGCTCGTGGCCGGCCCATGGGTCGGACGGCGGCGGCAGTGGTTCCGCGCGGGTCGGGTCTACCACGGTTGCATCACGGCGGCAGCGTATCGAGACTGGTGCGGGCCGGCCACCGCTCGGCGACCGGCCTTACCAAACCCTCACACCGCGTTTACCTCACCGGGCCGGAACACGCCGGCCACGGCGCCGGACACTGCGGATTCGACGGCGTCATCGCGTCTTGCGCTGGAACAGGATCGCGCTCACACCCATCGCCAGCACCAGGATGCCGCCGCACCAGAGCACTGCCCGTATCGGATAGCTGCCGACCGCGTGGCCGCTGAGCAACGCTCGAAGTGACTCGATCACGGCCGTGCACGGCTGGTTTGCGGCGAACCCCTGCAGCCAGCTCGGCATCGTGTGAATCGGCACGAATGCGCTGCTCGGGTAGGGGAGGAACATCACCAGGAAGGTGAAGCCGCTGGCCGCCTCCGGGGAGCCGGCGATTAGGCCGACCGTGGCGGCGAACCAGGACAGCGCCAGGATGAAGAGCGTCAGGATCGCCATCGCGGCGAGCCAGTCGGCGGCCGAGGCGTGCGGCCGGAATCCGATGGCGAACGCGACCCCGATCACCAGCGCGGTCGACACCAGATTCCGCACCGCGCTGGCGATGACATGGCCGGTGAGAAATGCCGTGCCGCCGACGTCCATGGACCGGAACCGATCAATGATGCCGCCCTTCATGTCGAGCGACACCGTGACCGCGGTGGTCGCCGAACCGAATCCGGCGCACAGCAGGATGACGCCCGGGACGACGTAGTTGACGTATCTGACGCCGTCGGTTTGCAGGGCGCCGCCGAACAGGTAGACGAACAGCAGCATCAGGATGATCGGCAGCATCAACGCGGTGATCATCGCGTCCAGGTTGCGGCTGGAGATCCGCACACCCCGCGCAATCATCGTGCGCATGTCGGTCAGCAGCGACGACGTCCGGATCGTCGGAATGGCCAGATCAGACATTGGCAAGCTCCTCAGTGGTGGTGGACTCATCAGCGGTGTCGTCACTGCCGGATCCAGCGGCGGCCCGGCCGGTCAGCGCCAGGAAGACGTCGTCCAACGTCGCGCCGTGCAGGTCGAAGCGGCGGAGCAGATCCCGCCCCGGATCAACCTCATCGAGGAGCTGCCGGACATGTGCGGCGGAACCGTCGGTGGCGACCGCGACCACGCCGCCCTCGGGGTCCGCATGGATGGCGCGGCGCCCCATGGTCCAGATCATTTGCTGGTACGCGTCCCGGTCCACCGCGACCAGTTCGAGGCGCTGCTCGGCGACCTGGGCCTTGAGCTCCGCCGCGGTTCCGTCGGCGATGATGCGGCCCTGATCCAGCACCGCTATCCGGTCCGCCAGCCGATCCGCCTCGTCCAGATGTTGCGTGGTCAGGAAGACCGTCACGCCGGATCCGGTGGCGAGTTCGGTGATCACCTCCCACATCGCCTGCCGGCTCGGCAGGTCGAGGCCGGTGGTCGGCTCATCAAGGAAGATAACCTCGGGCGCACCGACCAGGCTGACCGCGAGGTCGAGTCGGCGCCGCATCCCGCCGGAGAAGGTGCCAACTCGCCGGTTCGCCGCTCCGGCCAGGTCGAACCGCTCCAGCAGATAGGCCGCCCGAACTGCCGCGGTACGCCCGCGGAGCCCTAGCAACCGGCCCATCATCCGGAGGTTCTCGGCCGCGGTCTGCAGGTCGTCGACCGCGGCATACTGCCCGGTCAGGCTGATCCGCCGGCGGACTTCGCGGCGCTGAGTGGCGACGTCGAAACCGGCCACCAGAGCCTGGCCGCGGTCGGCTCCGGTCAATGTGGACAGGATCCGGACCAGGGTGGTCTTCCCTGCCCCGTTCGGGCCGAGCAGCGCCATGATGCTGCCGCCGCCAACCTCCAGGTCCACCCCCGCCAGCACCGGCACGTCGCGGAACGACTTCGCCAGCCCGGTCGTGGTGATCGCATGCGCTGTGGTCATGCCGTTCTCCTCTTGTGTACGCTGTACGAGTAAGCTCGTACACCGTACGCACGCACTAGCCGGACTGCGCAAACCGAACTAGTACACCGGGCGTTCGTCGGGGCGTACGGCGCACGCCAGCAGCACCGAGCCGGATCACCGCACTAGTACACCGGAGGGGTCATGGCACCCACCTATCTGCGCCTCGCCGACGAGATTGCCGAACGCATCGCCAGCGGCGAGCTGGCGCCGGGCGACCGGGCTCCGAGCACCCGGCAGATCGCCCGCGACTCCGGCGTCGCGATCGCCACCGCCACCAAGGTGATCGCCGAGTTGCAGCAACGCGGCCTGGTGCGCCCGGTGCCCGGGATCGGCACTCTGGTCGGGCCTTCGGGCGAGGCCGGCCGCCGGAGCGCGCCGCCGCGCCGAGCCGGCGACGACACTCGCGCGGAGATTGTGCGTACCGCCGTGGCGGTCGCGGACAGTGAGGGGATCGCGGCGGTCTCCATGCGGCGGATCGCCATCGAGATGGGCGTAGCGACCATGTCCTTGTATCGGTGGGTGCCCAGCAAGGACGAGCTGATCCGGCTGATGATCGACGAAGCGATCGACGTGGGCCCGTGGCCCGACCCGCCACCGGCGGGATGGCGTGCGCAGATGGCCTACGCCGCGCACCGCCAATGGGAGGCCGGCGCTCGCCATCCGTGGTTGTCCCGAATCATCTCGGTGACCCGTCCGCAGCTTGCCCCGCGAGCCATGAAGCTCACCGACTGGTGCATGAACGCGCTGATGAAGGAGGGCATGAGCATCCTCGATGCGCTTCAGACATCGGTGGCCCTGACCGGATTCGTCCAGGGCATCGGCCTGAACAACGAGACCGAGCGGCACGCCGCGTTGGACAGCGGCATGACCAGCGATGAGTGGATGGAGACGCAAGCCCGGCTGGCCGAGCAGATCATCATGAGCGGCGACTTCCCGACGCTGGAGAAGGTCATTGCGCGGCCGGACATCGACTTCCAACTCTCCGACGTCTTCAAGATTGGACTCGAGCTGTTCCTGGACGGGATCGAGCGAAAGTTGGCCGCGGCTCGCTGACCCACGGGCGACCTCATCGGTCGGTCGATGAATCGCACCGCCATCGCGTAGCCATCGCATCGCCATACGTCAACATCTCATCATGCTGGGAACACTAAATCCAGCTGGCGTGCACCGACCTACATGGACCGTGGGCTGGGAAGACTGCGTTTCGAGTGAAGGAAAGTTTCATGACGGGATGTCGATGTATTGCTTTCCTTCGCGATCCGGAGAAGGATGCGGGCTAATCGACCTCGCAGTCACACCCCCCGAGGAGAGTCGTCATGCACTTGCCCCGCAGGCGCTCCAGAGCAGCGTCGGTGGCGGTCGTCGCCGTCGCTGCTTTGGCACTGCCGTTCCTGCATGGCTCGGCGGCGTCCGCCACCCCGGCCAGCCGGGAAGCGACGTTCGCCGCCGCCGCCAAGGAATTCGGCGTGCCACTCAATGTCCTGCTCTCGGTCTCATTCAACGAGACCCGATTCGAGACCCACCACTTCGAACCGTCCGAAGAGGGCGGCTACGGTCCGATGCAGCTAACCGACCTGCAGGTCACCGCGCGTGGCGACCAGGCACCGAACACGCCGGCACTGCACACCGCTCCGACGGCGGCGAAGCTGATCGGCGCCAGCGTCAAATCCGTCGAGTCGGACGAGACCGCGAACATCCGGGCCGGCGCGGCGCTCCTGGCGTCCTACGGCAAGAAGTACAACGGTGGCATGCTGCCCGCCTCGGTCAGTGGGTGGTATACGGCAGTGGCCGCGTACGCGCAGGCGAGCTTTGTCAACGATGCCAAGGACTTCGCCGACAACGTCTACTCGACGATCCGGTCCGGTGCCGACGTCACCACGCTGGATGGTCAGCGCGTCGCGCTTCAGAAGGCGCCGACCCAGGTCGGCAACGGCAACCTGGCCGCGCTGGGCCTGCCGAACGCGGCCGACGCCAGCAAGGCGAGCCAGCCGTCAACCAGCTCGGCACCGGAGTGCCCGGCGGTGCTGAACTGCGGCACCATCGACACGGCCTACTACCTGTGGGACCCGAACGACCTGTCGAACTACTCCAATTACGACACGGCCAACCGTCCGGACAACTCGTTCATCAAGTTCATCGTCATCCACGACACCGAGGAGACGTATGACGCGACGACAAAGCTCCCGCCGAACCCGAACTATTTCGCCAGCTTCCACTATCTGGTGAAGTCCGACGACGGCCACGTCGACCAGGCTCTGGACACCAAGAACGTGGCGTGGCAGGCCGGCAACTGGTGGATCAACACCCACTCGATCGGCATCGAGCAGGAGGGCTGGGCCAGCCGCGGCGCCCGCTGGTTCACCGAGAAGCTCTACCACTCGACCGCGAAGCTCGTTCAATACCTCGCCTGGAAATACCAGATCCCACTGGATCGCGCGCACATCATCGGGCACGACAACGTGACCGGTGGCGGCAGCAACCCGGCGACGATGCACTGGGACCCGGGGCCCTACTGGGACTGGGACCACTTCATGAACCTGGTCGGCGCGCCGCTCATCCCGACCGCGACCCCGAACGGCAACGTGGTGACGATCAAGCCGAACTTCACCACCAACAAGATCGTGTACTCCGGATGCGTCCCGTCGAACGAGCCGGTCGAGGGCGGCGTCTGCGGCACCAGCCCGGCGCAGTCCAGCAGTTGGGTGCAGCTGCGGACGGCACCGAGCGACGATGCTCCCCTGCTCAATGACCCCTACATCCACCCCGGTGGCGTGCCCGGCAGCAACAACTACTCGGACGTCGGCGACACCGCGCCGACCGGCGCCAAGTACGTCATCGCGGACCGGTCCGGCGACTGGACCGCGATCTGGTTCGAGGGCCAGGAGGCCTGGTTCAAGAATCCGCACAACAGCAACGTGATCTTCTCGTTCACGAAGATCATCACGCCGAAGGCGGGCGTCACCCCGGGCGTCTACCCGGCGCCGTGGCCGCAGGACAGCGAGCTGCCGGCGGACGTGGCGGCCTGGAACGCCCACCACTACCACGGTCCCTACGCCAAATACGCGATCCCGGCCGGTCAGAGCTACGTCGTCGTGGACGAGTTCAAGACCGACATCTTCTACGCCAAGAACTACGACGAGTCGGCAGCGGGCGACCGGACCGACTACTTCGGAGCGGAGAAGTACTACGAGATCTGGTACAACCACCGCGTCTACTTCGTGAAGGCTGCCGACTTCGACGTCTCGTATTCGCGGATCTGACCGCAACATCTGGGGAGGCAAAAGCGGCGGGCCGGTCCATGTGGACCGGCCCGCCGCCGTCGTGCAGCGCGCCGATGTGCGGACCTGGCCGATCCCGGACGACGCCAGACGTTTTGTCGCGGACGCACGGACGGTGGTACGTCCCACATAGTCGTGGGATGTCTGAGGCGAACGTCCATTGGGTACGGTCCCTGCAACGTGTGACCCCCGCACGTCATGCACCCTGAGGACTCACGATGCGACGCCTGCGAACCACCTTTGCCGTTTCCGTCGCCGGACTCGCTGCGATGTTGGCGCTGACCGCGTGTCAGCCGGTCGACGTCGAGCCGACCGGCGGCGCCGGGACCGCCACCAACCAGCCGACCACCGGGGACGCGGGCCAGGCCGCCCGGGATCTGAAGGACCTGAAGGTCTCCAGCGGCGGCACCATGGCCGGCTACAGCCGCACGAAGTTCCACATCTGGGCGTCCCAGGGTGGCGGCTGCGACACTCGCGATGTCGTGCTCAAGCGCGACGGCAAGGGCGTCCAGGCCACCAGCGACTGCAAGATCACCGCCGGCACCTGGGTCAGCCCGTATAACGGCAAGAGCTACATCAAGCCCCTCGATCTCGACATCGACCACCTGGTGCCGCTCGGCAACGCCTGGATCTCCGGCGCCAAGGACTGGACCGACGACCAGCGCAAGGCCTTTGCGAACGACCTGACCCGGCCGCAGCTGATCGCGGTCGACCTGACCGACAACCGGGCCAAGGGCGACCAGGATCCGTCGCAGTGGAAGCCGCCGAGCCACGACTACTGGTGCAGCTACGCCGAGGACTGGATCACCGTCAAGGCGTATTGGAAGCTCACCGTAACCTCAGCAGAGAAGTCGGCACTCGAGGACATGCTGGGGACGTGTGCGTGAGCGATTCTCGTACCACTGACGTAACGGCTGGCCCGGGTGGCGTCATGACCGATGAGGTCGGCGTCATCACGGGTCGGCTGACACTTCGGACCGAAGTGGATGACTCGCTTGCGGTCGTGCTCCGGGTTCAGTACAAGGACGCCGATGAGTGGTATGTGGTGACCGGCGGGCGTACCCAGCTCGCCGCCGCTGCGGATATCGGTGCCCTCCACGCGATCGCGGTCGGTCTGCTGGACCGGCCACTGGGCTAACCGCCTGCAGCCCCGGCCGGGTCCGGGTAAACATGAGGCATGAGCTATCCGGAACCTGTGTATCGCGGCGCGACCGGAGAGGTCAGCGCCGCCTATCGGCCCGACGATCACGCACCCGATCTGCAATATCCGAACGGTGGCACGCGAGTTCAGTACCTGGCTACCGGCGAGTCCACCGGCGGCAAGTTCGGCGTCTACCGCTGGGAGATGGGTCCGAATCGATCCGGTCCGGGTCCGCATTTCCATCGCACCATCTCGGAGTCGTTCTACATCCTCAGCGGCACCGTGAAGATCTACAACGGCACCGACTGGATCGACACGCGCCCGGGCGACTTCGTCCACGTGCCGGAAGGCGGCATTCACGGCTTCCGCAACGAGTCCGGGGAGCCGGCATCGATGCTGCTGCACTTCGCGCCCGGCGCGCCCCGCGAAGGCTACTTCGAAGGTCTGGTGCGCCTGGCCGAGATGAGTGACGACGAGAAGTCCGAGTTCTTTGCCGAGCACGACAACTACTGGCTCTGATCCGGCACCACACCCTGGATCTTGAACGTCTGTTGTCCCATATCAGCAACAGTCGTTCAAGATTCCGATGGGGGCGTCGCGGGCGTTGCCGCAACCCGCGCCGGACCTGCTTGGCCCCGGGGTCGCCTAGGGGCGGAACGCCAGAATCTGGTCGTCGCCGGACTTCGGCGACCCCCGGCCGTCCCGGTTCGAAGTGCTGAACCAGATCGTGCCGTCGGGCGCAGCGGTCACGGCTCGCAGCCGGCCGTAGGTGCCCTGGAAGGCCGCCTTCGGCGCACCCACCGAACCGTCCGGATGCGCATCGATCAGGTAGAGCCGCTCGCCCCGCAGGCAGCCGATCACGATGGTGGAGCCGGTGATGCCGAGGCCGGAGCACGAGGCGTCGTCGGTGTGCCACTCCAGCAGCGGATTCGTGAACTTCGGATCGTCGGACTTGCCCTCGACCTCGGGCCAGCCGTAGTTCTTGCCGATCTCGATGCGGTTGACTTCATCCCAGGTGTCCTGGCCGAACTCAGTGGCGTACATGTCGCCGTTGGAGGTCCAGCCGAAGCCCTGCACGTTGCGATGGCCATAGGTGTAGACCAGGTTGCCGAACGGGTTGCCCTTGGCCGGGCTGCCGTCGGTGTTCATCCGCAGGATCTTCCCGGCGAGGCTGTTCTTCTCCTGGGCGAGCCCGCGATTGGTGCTGTCACCGGTGGAGGCGTAGAGAAAGCCGTCAGGCCCGAAGCCGAGCCGGCCGCCGTTGTGCACGGTGGCCTTGGGAATGCCGGTCACGATCGTCTGTGGCGTGCCGCCGAGCTTCAGCTTCGCGATCCGGTTGTCATCGGCGGCGGTGTAATAGATGTAGATCAGGCCGTCGGTGGCATAGGTCGGTGACACGGCCAGGCCGAGCAGGCCGCCCTCGCCCTGAGCCACCACGCCCGGCACCGTCATCACTGTGGAGACGCTGTGATCCGGCGCAATCTTGACGATCTTTGCCTCGGACCGCTCGGTGACCAGTGCACTGCCGTCCGGCAGGAACGCGATCGACCAGGGAACGTCCAGGTTCTCGGCGATCGTGGCGACCGATCCGAGGTTGCTCGCGGTCGCCGTCGGTGCCGCCGATCGCTCGTCGTTGACGGTCTTCGGCGAGCCCGACGAACATGCCGCGACCAGTGTTAATGAGACCGAGGCGAACGCGGTTGCCAGTCGGCGCGATGAGCGGACCACGGTTCGAGGCTAGCTCAGGACGACCCCGATGACAGTACGCAGAACTCGTTGCCCTCGGGATCGGCAAGCACCACCCACGGCTGTTCACCCTGCCCGATGTCAACCCGCCGAGCGCCGAGAGCGATCAGCCGATCCACATCGGCGTCCCGATCGTCCGGACGGAAGTCCAGGTGCAGCCGGTTCTTGATGGTCTTCGCCTCGGGCACCCTCACGAATACCAGGCCCGGCAGGCGGTCCGCGGCCGGCCGGATTTCGTACTCGTGTGGGTCGTCATTCATGACCACCCATCCGAGCGCGGCCGTCCACCACCGCCCGAGGGTGGCCGGGTCGCGGCTGTCGACGACGACCTGTTCCCATTCGACGCTCATGCTTCGACGCTAGCGGGGCCGCGGGGGTGGCAGGCGCTCTAGCTCAGAGCGTCGAGCATCTGGGCGAGCTTGGCGGCACGGGTGGGATGATGCCGCCCGACCCAGGCGACCCGCCCGATCAGGTGTGACCGGAAGTCGGCCAGCCCCTCGCGGTTCTGCTCGTCCAGGCCGGTGCGCCGGGCATTGAAGAGCAGTGCCCGCAACTGGTCGTATTCGGCTCGCGGCACCGCAGGGCGCTGATTGACCACCAGACCGGCCAGGCGTTGCTGATCGGCACGACCGCGCAGCCGCGTCTTCGCCTGGTTGATCCGGAAACCCTCGGCGACCACAATCGCCGTCGCTCGTTCGGCCAGCCCGGCCGCCGACCGGTTCGACAGATCACCGGAGAACGCGAGGTCATCCGCGTAACGGGCATATTGCGCCCGATACGTCTCGGCGAGCCCGGACAGCCGCCGGTCCAGCCGGAAGGCGCAGAGATTCGCCAGCGCCGGCGAGGTCGGTGCACCCTGCGGGAGATGCGGTGCGGCCAGCAGCGCCAGGCGATAACCCCGATCGGGTACGCGTTCCGGAGCTCTGCCACGGATCCGGTCCGGCGTCCGCGTGGTGCAGAGCCCGGTCAACGTGTGGGCGACCGGTTCCGGGAAACCGGCGGCCCGGAACAGCCCGTAGACGCGAGCGGCGGTGATCGCGGCGAAGAATGACGTGACATCCAGGCGGATCACCATGCGCTGGCCGGAGTGGATGCGCGCGTACGAGTGCGGGTCGCGTCCCGGAACGAAACCGTGTGCCGCCGGATGGATCGGGATCGGGCCGAGCAACTCCTCCAGCAACCATCGTTGCAGCATCTTGAGCCGCGGTTTCGGGGCCTCGATCAGGCGACCGTTGAGCCACACGTAGTGGTAGTGCTCAAGTCGCTGGTCGGGCGCTCGACGATTGAGGTGCCGCCGGTCCGCGTACCAGTCGAGCTCTTCGATTGTGAGGCCGAGGAAGGCGGCGAGTGCGCCGACGTCATTCAGTTCCGGCGTCCGGAACGGCCGTCGGTCGATCCGGACCGGCACCACCAACCGGCGGCGAACGGTGAGCCGGCTCGCATCCGGCCGGGCGCCCGGCGCGCCCCGCACATGCTCGCGATAGGACGGCAGCCGGGCAATGAACCGACCCAGCTCACGGGGGCGGTCGACGGGTGGGCGCGAGTACGCCGCCTGCACATCGGCGACCACCTCGGCCATCCAGGACGCCGGCCCGACAACGGCATCGGCCGCGGCCCGAAGGTCGTCGTGAGACCACTCCGTTGTCGCCAGGAACGCATCCGCCAGCGCCCTGGCCACCCAGTTTCCGCGGAGTCCGGCACCTCGAACCGCGGCGTCCCGCTCGGCCTGCTCCCGGATCCGGATCTCACGGTAGTAGCGGCGCCGGGCAAGGTCCGCGGCGTGGGCGGCGGCGGCCTCGATCGGGCCGGCCGGCTCCGGCGTCGTCATGCCGCGCCGGCTCGCCGCCGCCGGGAGCGTGGCGACGCGCCCCGACGAATCCCTGCTGTGTGTGCGCTGTCTTGCGCGAAGCGCAGTCGGGCGCATGCGGTGCCATGACCAGATACCTGGAACGCCCTCGGGGTTGCCCCGAAGAGTCCGGAACCGGACCGCGAACGGACCGGCCGGGCATGCTCGAGACGCGTCGCCACCCGGCCGATGCTATCGAGATTGGGCCATATCTACCGGCCGCCCGAGCCGACCGTTATCCGAATCGGCCTTGATCGCCCACTTCTTGGCGTTTACATCCAGGGGACCGCGTTCGCATCCCGCGGCCCGCGTTCACATCCCACGGCCCGCAGCTACACGCTGAGGCGATCCCCGGCGTAGTAGCTCCGGCGCTTACCGTCGCCCAGCACGTGCACGCCCTGCCGGCCCTGGACCTCGTATTCGGTCGGCCCGCCGATGAGAGCCGTCTCCTCGTCGATGCCGACCAGCGTCACTCCGGCCTCGGGCCGGAGAAACGGCCGGGTCAGGATGTCCGGAATCCAGCCGAGCATCTTGTCGAAGTGCGGCAGCACCTGAAGGTTCGGCGTGAGGGCGAAGCCGTCCCGGACATGTTTGCCGCGGCGCAGATCGGGCACGCGGGCCGCCATCGCCATCGCACCCGCGCTGCAGCCGGCCAGCGCCGCGCCCCGGTGCCACTCGTCCACGATCGCGGCCAACAGCGCGGTGCCGCGGAGCACGTCGGCCAGCAGCGCCGGGCTGCCGCCGGACAGGTAGATCAGTCCGGCGCCGCGCACCTGCGCGGCGATCTCGGGATCATTGGCCTGATCGCGATCGGCTACCACCAGCGGCACAGCCTCCACGCCGAGCCGGTCCGCCTGCTCCCGCCCCAGATCGATCCAGTAACGCAGCCGCGCTTCGCCTTCGGCCGACGCAGCCGTCGGGATCTGCACGTAGCGCTTCGGCCGGCCGTCGATCAGCGCGCGCTCGATCTCCAGCATCGAGGGCAGGTATTCGCCGGAACCGACCAGCGCGAGTGGACCTTGAGACATGAACCCATTCTTACTCGCGGTGGGCCTGATGCCGACGGCCCGCGTGCCGGCGCCCCGCGTGCCGGAGGGCTCCGTCCCGGCGGACCCCGTCCAGGCGGTTCGCATCCCGCCGCTCGTGCTGTGCCGCGCTATTCCGGATGATTCTTCGCCGGGCCGCCGATCCGATATGGCTCGGTCACTCCGATGTAGGCCAGATGGGTCACCAGCCCATCAGCGGCATGCGGCAGATTGTGGCAGTGATCCATCCAGATGCCCGGGTTATCGGCCAGGAACGCGATCACATAAGTCGAGCCGTCGACGTTCAGCGAGTCCACCCACCACGGACTGCCAGTGGCCGGCACGCCGTCGCGTGAGAGCACCACTGCATGATGCCCGTGCAGGTGAATCGGATGGTTCATGCCGGTGTTGTTGCTGATCGTCATAACGACGATGTCGCCCTCGTTGACCTCAAACATCGGCACGTCCGGGTAGAGGTGGCCGTTGACCGTCCAGCAGTAGCAGGGTGTGCCGTCGACGAAGCCATACCGCTGGCCGATCCGGTAGTCGAACCGCCGGTCCGGGTGGCTCGGGTCGAAACCGAGCGGTGCCGGCGATCCATAGGACAGCAGGTCCAGCGTGCCGAACGCGACGCCGGTGCTGACGGCCGCCTCGGCCGAGCCGGCCGGTCCGATCGCGAGCGCGGCGCCACCGGACAGGTCGACCCGGACCGCGACTCCGTCCGGGACGGTAAAGGTGAAGTCGATTCGTCCGCCGGCCGGCACCACCACCGACTTACGCGTGATATCGGTCGGCTGGTTGACGTCGTGGCCGTCGATCGCGACTACTCGGAACGCCGCGCCGGTGACCGCCACCTGTGCGGCATCGCTGTCGGTGTCGATCACCCGGGCGCGGACCAGCGTGCCGGCCGGCACGTCGATCCGTTGCACGCCGGTCGAGCCGTTGACGGTGCGGAGCTTGCCGTAGGTGTGCAGCGCCGCGATCACGTCGTGCGCGGCCGGCGCGACCGCGACCTTCGGCTGCACGATCAGCGCGCCGTAGAGACCGCCGGGAATCTGGACATGGGAATCCTGGTGTGAGTGGTACCAGTACGTCCCTGCGTCATTGAGACGGAACCGGTAGACGAACCGGCCGCCGATCGGCACCGCATCCTGCGTGACCCCGGCGACGCCATCGTCGGCGTTGGGCACGTCGACCCCGTGCCAATGCAGCGTCACGCCGGCCTTCACCGACTCGTTGATCAGCGTCACCTGCAGCAGGTCGCCCTGCGTCGCGACGATCGTCGGCCCCGGCGATTGGTGGTTCAGCGTGTAGCCGGCGACTCGCTGCCCGCTCGCCAGACGGACGGACTCCTGCCGGGCCACCAGCGTGATGTCGACATCTGGCGCAGCGGTCTCACCGTCAGTGAGGTCGGCGACGCTGATCTGACCCGGCATGTTCGGCATCGCCGGCATGTCGGCCATGTTCATCGGCGGCAGTCCACCACCCGGGTCCGGATAGCCCATCGACATCACCGAGTAGGTGCCCGGGAGGAAGCTGCCGACCCAGAACCAGCCGACGCCACCGAGCAGGACGGCGATGACGACGGCAACGGCGATCCAGCGGGTCCGCCTGGTCCACCGCAACCGCATCCGGCCCGTCCTTTGATCGACGCTGACAAATGTTGTTCGGCACAGTATGCCTCACGCTGCCGGCCAGCGGCCGCGGCAGATTTCGCGAAACCTGCGCCCGTGCATTGCGTGAATGGCTGCGAATTGACGGTTCCGCCAGGCAGGCTCCAGCCTTCGGCTATATGGTCAGCCTGCGATGACGAATGATCACATTTCGACGCCGGGCGAGGCCGCCGGAGCCGAGACCGTCGCACCTGCGCCGCCCGGCGAGGCGCACCACGGCGCCCGGGCGGCGGTGACGCTGGCAGCGCTCGGTGTTGTCTTCGGTGACATCGGGACCAGCCCGCTCTACGCGGTCCAGACCATCTTCACGGCTGACAACCACGCCGTGAAGACGGCGCCGGACGAGGTCTACGGGGTCATCTCGATGATCTTCTGGGCGATCACCATCATTGTCTCGATCAAGTACGTCACCTTCATCCTCCGCGCCGACAACGACGGCGAGGGCGGGATCATGGCGCTGACCGCCCTGCTTCAGCGGCAGCCGTTCCGGGACAAGCGGGCCAAGCTCGTCCTGATCACTCTCGGCATCATCGGAGCCTCGCTGTTCTATGGCGATGGCATCATCACGCCGGCGATCTCGGTGCTCTCGGCAGTTGAGGGCCTCGACGTCGCCACGCCCAGCCTGAGCGAGTTGGTGATCCCGATCGCGATCGGCGTGCTGACCGTGCTGTTCCTGGTCCAGCGCTGGGGCACCAGCCGCGTCGGCGGGGTCTTCGGTCCGGTGATGTCGCTGTGGTTCATCGTGATCGCGGCGGCCGGGCTCCGCGAGGTGATCGACAACCCGGCCATCCTGAAGGCGCTGTCGCCGTATTACGCAGCGGCGTTCATCATCAATCACGGAACGATCGCGTTCATCGCCCTCGGATCGGTGGTGCTGGCGATCACCGGCGCCGAGGCGCTCTACGCCGACATGGGGCACTTCGGTGCGCCACCGATCCGCCGCGCCTGGTTCTTCCTGGTCTTCCCGGCGCTGACTCTCAACTATCTGGGCCAGGGTGCCTTGGTGCTGCGGCACCCGGGTGCGGTGGAGAACCCGTTTTACACGATCTTTCCGCACTGGGCGCGACTGCCGATGGTGTTCCTCGCAACGGTCGCCACGGTGATCGCGTCCCAGGCGGTGATCTCCGGTGCCTTCAGTGTCAGCCGGCAAGCGGTGCAGCTCGGCATCCTGCCGCACTTGACGATCAAGCACACGTCGAAGCGGGAACCCGGCCAGATCTACGTGCCGTCGATCAACTGGGGCCTGTTCATCGCCGTACTCGTGCTGGTCGTCGGCTTTGGCTCGTCCGCCGCACTGGCCTCCGCGTACGGCATCGCGGTGACCGCGACGTTCATCCTGAACACCATCCTGTTCCTCGCCGTCGTACGCACCATCTGGCACAAGCCGGTGTGGGTGATCATTCTCGGCGCGGTCGGGTTCCTGAGCGTCGAGGTCGCGTTCTTCGCGGCCAACCTGACGAAGGTCGCCCACGGTGGCTGGCTGCCGATCGCCGTCGCAGCATGCATCGTCACGGTCCTGCTGACCTGGCAGCGAGGCCGGCAGATCGTCACCCGAAACCGCACCAACAAGGAGGGCAACCTGCGCACCATGGTCGCCGACATCCGGGCGATGGATCCCGCGTTGTATCGGACGCCCGGCACCGCGGTGTTCCTCAACGCCAACATCCAGACCGCGCCGCTGGCGCTGCGCGCCAACGTCGAGCACAACCAGACGCTGCACAGGAACGTCGTCATCATCACGATCGAGTTCGACAAGGTGCCGCACGTGCCGGACTCGGACCGGCTGACGGTCGACGATCTCGGCGATCGCAACGACGGCATCAGCCACGTGACCGCGCGGTTCGGGTTCCAGGACGAGCCGAACGTGCCGGCCGCGCTCCGGCTGGCGGTCATCGACCAGATCGAAGGCGACATCGACGTCGACAAGGCGACCTATTTCCTGTCCCGGATGACATTGGTCCGCACCGACGCACCGGGCATGCCGCGATGGCAGAAGCGACTGTTCCTGACCGTCGCGCACAACGCCGCGAATCCGGTGGAATACTTCGGCCTGCCGATCGACCGGACCGTCACGATGGGCGCCCAGGTCGAGTTCTAGGGACCTAATCGAGCTCGCGCCGCAGCATGTCGTCGAGCGTTTCGCGGCGCACCAGCAAATGGTCTTCCCGGTCGCGGACCGCGACCATCGGCGGCCGGCCGACCAGGTCGTAGTTGGATGCCAGCGGGAACTGGTAGGCGCCGCACCCGGGCATCGCCAGCAGGTCGCCGGCCCGGAGATCGGACGGCATCGGCTGGTCCCGGACCAGGACGTCGCCGATTTCGTCGTGACGCCCGACGACCGTGGTCACGAGGTTGGTCGCGGCGCTGCGACGCCCGACCAGCATCGCCTCGTAGCGTGCGCCATAGAGCGCGGGCCGCGGGTTGTCGCTGACGCCTCCGTCGACCGCGACCAGCTGATGGTCACCATTGCGGCGCACCGCGGTCACTCGATAAAGGGCGACGCCTGCACGCGCGACGATAGCGCGCCCGGGAGTGACCATGAGCCGCGGCCGGGCGATCCCGGCGCGGTCCGAGGCCAGCGACAGCACGCGGTGCATCCGCGCCGCGAACGGCTCCACCGGGACGGCGTGCTCTCCCCGGGCGTACGCGACGGCGAAGCCCCCACCGATGTTCAGCTCGGTGATGTCGGCGCCGGCCCGGACCCGCAACTCGGCAGCGATCGCGACCAGCTGGGCGATCGCCCGCTCGTAGCCGCCGAGCTGGGCGAGCTGCGAGCCCAGATAGACCTCCAGCCCGAAGAGTTCGAGCTGCGGCTGATCCAGGATCCGGGTCACCAGGTCGATGAACTCGGGCGTATGAGCGGCGGGCTCGAACCGTTCGTCGTCGCCGCATCTCAACGGGCCGGTCGCGGCCTTGATGCCCAGTTGCGCGGGCAGGAGCCGCAGCACCACCCGCTGGTAGGCGGGATGGCGAGTGCCGGCGAGCCGGTCGACATCGGCGATCGACTCGATCACCACGCGTCCGGCACCGCGTACGTCGACGGCGTTGTGCACCACGATCCGCTCCACCGGGAAGCCGATCGATCGGGCCAGCTCCCACTGGCCGGTGGAGTAGACCGCCAGGCCGAGTCCGGCTGACTCGACCCAGCGCAGGATGCTCCGGTTGGCCAGGGCTTTGGCGGCATAGACCACGTTGGCAGCACCGAAAGCGTCCGCGTACGCATGACACCGCTCGCGTACGTCGGCCTCGTCGACGATGTAGACGGGTGTGCCGTACCGCTCCTCGATTCGCATCAGATCGACACCGCCGATGGCCAGACCGCCGTGTGCCTGCGACGTGGTCAGCGGCCAGAGTTCCGGGTCCCAGTGATAGGGCGGCAGCGACGATCGCAATGACGGCAGGATGTCGCCTAGTGTCATCGCGACCGCCGGCGGTCGGCCCGCTCGTTCCGGTTCATTTCGAGGCCGGCCCGCGGAAGCGGTGGTTCGTCGTCGGTTTCCAGCAGTTCCCTGTGAGCGAAGTTCATGCTTCCACGCAACACCCAGGTCGGAGACCGGGCAACCGCCTTGACGCAAACACGATGCGATCTCGACGCGCTCTTGACGTGCATGTCCGCCAGATCACACACGCCGGACCTCGACGACGGGCCGGCAGTTTCGAACGTGACCGGCGATCTTGCCCGGTCGCCGTTACCGTGAGGCGAATGGTCACCAACCCGCCGCCCGGATATGCCACCGTCGCTCCGTGGGTGGTCAGCCACGACACCGGCAGCCTGCTGGACTTTGTCACGGCCGCGTTCGGCGGCACCGAGCTGGCTCGCGTACCGACCGCGGACGGCGGCATCGGGCACGCCGAGATCCGGGTCGGCGACACCATCCTGCTCGCCTTCGACGCTCAGCCGGACTGGCCGGAGACGCCGAGCATGCTGCGCATCTTCGTCGACGATGCGGAAGCGGCGTTCGAGCGGGCGCTGGCTGCCGGGGCGCGGGTGGTCACGCCCCTGGACGAGACCGCGTGGGGTGACCGCGGCGGCCGGGTCCGCGATCCGCAAGGCCACATCTGGTGGGTGGTCGAGCACTTCGAGGACGTGCCACCGGACGAAATGGTGGCCCGCCTGAAACAGCCGAGGTACGCCGAAGCGATGGCCCGCGCACAAGCGACACTGGACGCCGAGTTGGGAGCCGAGGGCAACGACTGGACCAGCCCTCCAGTGCTCTGACCGGCTATTTCGGCAGCTTCAGGTGAAGCTGCAGCCAGGCGGCCAGATCCTCGATCTCCTGGTTGACGGCGGCCGCGATCGTCTTGGTGAATGGCTCATCCTGGTGAATCGCATCGACCCGGAAGACGCCGGCCTTGAAGTCCGAGGTCGCGTCGATCTTCCCGACGAACCGGTCGCCATAGAGGATCGGAAGCGCCCAATATCCCCACCGGCGCTTGGCCGCCGGCTTATACATCTCCAACTGATAGTCGAACTGGAAGATGTCGATCATCCGCTTGCGGTCGTAGATCACCCGGTCCAGCGGCGAGACGAGCGCGGCCCGCCCGCGGAACGGCTGGCCCAGCTGGTCCGGATCGACGCGCCAGGTGCCGCGGACGCCCTCGATCACGGCTTCCTCACCGACCGGGCCTACGTCAACTGGCTCGATCATGGCTCCCTGGGCGGTCGCGCGAGCGATGCCGAGCGACTGCAGCCGCCGCAGGTCACGCTCGCGCCGGGCCGCCGCTGATGGCATCGCCGGGCCGTCCGGATAGATCCGGCTGGCCAGGTCCCACAGGCGATCGCGGCCACGGCGTCCGACCACGGTGGTCTCGCCCCGCATCTCCATCATTTCGAGCATCATGCCGACGTTGCGATTGTTGTTCCAGCCGCTGGACTTCCACGACTTCACCGCGGTGTCCGGGATCTCGCGAGTAGTCAGCGGACCATCGGCGCGGAGCGAATCGAGGATGTCCAGACGGAAACCGTCGTTGATGTCGACCCAGTCGCCCTGCCCCTCGCGCCAGCTGGAGATCTCGCCGGCTCCGGGCCACTCGGCAAAATCGGCGCGATAGAGCACCAGGTCATGGCCGGGCCGGATCATGCCCTGAAGCTCGATCAGGGTGCCGTCGGCCCGGGCATCGTCCATGTCATCCATCGAATAGGCCGATCCGAGGCGGCTCCACACGACCAGATGCTCGCTCGGGGCCACCGAATTGACGTTGTCGGTCTGCAGCAGCGTCAGCCGCCGAACCACCTCGAGCAGGTCGGTCGGGCGCGGGCTATCCAGCATCTGGGCCCGCACGGCGAGCCGGCGCGCGTCGGCACGGGAGAGTTGGTGCACGACCATCGGGTCACCTCCACCGGATCCAGACTGCTGTGGCAGAGCCTAGTGGCGACGTCCGTCATTTCGGCTCCGCCATGATCAACGAGCCGTGGCCGGTATCCGGCGGAATGTCCCGAGCGGTCTGCCCGTGGAAGTAACGTCGGAGTGAAGGCCGGTCGGCCCGGAACAATCCGCCGTCCATGCAACTTGATGCCATTTGTGGGTACGCCGAACTGACGCGCTCTTCGTGCACTCGCGGCACGCGTACCAGGACAGTGCGTACCCCCAGATTGCGTAGCACCACATTCATCGAGAGGGAGTTCCATGCGCGCGACGCTGATCTACGGTGCGGGTGACATCCGGGTCGAGGAGGTGCCCGATCCGGTGCTGCGCGAGCCGACCGACGCCATCGTGCGGGTGGTGCGCTCGTGCATCTGCGGCAGTGACTTGTGGCCATACGCCTCCATGCCGGCTGACGCGGGACCGCGGCGGATCGGGCACGAGTTCCTCGGTGTCGTCGAGGACGTCGGTCGCGACGTCGCCGTTCTCCGGCGCGGAGATCTGGTCGTGGCGCCGTTCGTCTGGGCCGACAACACCTGCGACTTCTGCCGCGAAGGGCTGCACACCTCGTGCCGGCACGGCGGTGGTTGGGGAGCACCGCACGTGGACGGCGGGCAGGGCGAGGCGGTCCGCGTACCGCAGGCTCAGGGCACGCTGGTGAAGCTGCCGGTGGCGGAGGACTCCGCACTCCTGCCGTCACTGCTGACCCTGTCCGACGTCTTCTCTACCGGGCACCACTGCGCGATCAAGGCCGACGTCGGCCCGCGTACGACCGTGACCGTGATCGGTGACGGTGCGGTGGGCTTGAGCGCGGTTCTTGCCGCGAAGCGGCTCGGCGCCGAGCAGATCATCCTGATGGGCCGGCACAAGGACCGCACCGACCTGGGCCGAGATTTCGGCGCAACTGACGTGGTCGCCGAGCGGGGAGCCGAGGGTGTCGCGAAGGTGCGCGACCTGACCCGTGGCGACGGTACGCACGCCGTGCTCGAGTGTGTCGGCTTGATGGAAGCGATCGAGACGGCGTTCGGTGTGGTCCGGCCGGGTGGCGTGGTGAGCCGTGTCGGCGCCCCGCAGTATGACCAGGCGCCGGTCGGCCGAGTGATGTGGGTTCCGAACGTGACCCTCACTGGTGGCCCGGCGCCGGCTCGCGCGTACATCGAGGAACTGCTCCCGGACGTCCTGGACGGGCGGGTGGAACCGGGCCGCGTCTTCGACCGGACCATCGGGTTCGACGGCGTGCCGGACGGCTATCGGGCGATGGCCGACCGCGAGGCCATCAAGGTCCTGATCGAGCCCTGACGACCGGCACACAAGTATCTGGAGGGATCCCCGATGGAACGTGTTCCGACACCGCCGACCTCGAAGGCGCCGCCGGAGAACTTCACTGGCGACGCCTGGGTCGATCAGATCATCCGGGGCGAGCCACCGTCCCGAATGCGTGTGGCCAAGGTGCGATTCGCTCCGGGCGCACGCAATGCCTGGCACAGTCACGCGGTCGGCCAGACCGTGCACGTCACCGAGGGACACGGCCGGATCCAGGCGCGTGGCGGCGAGATCCTGGAGATCGGTCCGGGAGACACCGTTTACACACCACCCGGTGAGTGGCACTGGCATGGCGCCACGCCCGAGCACTTCATGACTCACCTGGCGATGTTCGAAGCGCCGGACAGCGGCGGTCCGGAGACCGACTGGGGTGACCTGGTCACCGATGAGGAATATCGCGAAGCGGAACGATGAGGTAGCGCAGCCGGACCGGGTCGTCGCCGGCGGGTCGCATCAGCACGGTCGGGCGAACGCCGGACTGGACTCGGACGACGAGCGGGCCGGCAGCAAAGCCGCGGACCGCGTCGAGCAGGTAACGAGTCTGGTAGGCCTGGGTAAGCAGAGCGCCGTCGACGGTTGCCTTCACTACCTCCTCTGCTTCACCAGCCGACTCGTCAGTGCCGCGGATGACCAGGACACCGTCGCCGAACTGGACCGACACTCGGGCGGTGGCTCCCGCGAACAGGCTGGCCCGCTCGATCGCGCCGAGCAGCTCGGTGGCGTCCACCACGGCCTCGGCGTCCGGCTGGGCGTCCAGAAGACGGGCAGCCTGACCGTCCGGGAACGCATGGCCGAGCACCCCACCCACGATGGTTACGCCCGGCCAGGAGAGACCGAACCGATGGTCATCCGCGTGCACGCTCACCTCGGCTGCGCTCGCTGCGAGCTTCGCCGACTCGGCCAGCCACGACGCTGGCACCAGAGCATCCAGCGAGCCGCCCGTCCAGCTCAGAACGGCGGTCGCCATGCGGAATCGGTCGGTGGCGATCAGCGACAGACCCTCGGCCGTCGCTCGCATGCGCACGCCGGTGAAGATCGGCAAGGCGTGATCGCGGGTGGCGGCCGATGACACCGGCCCGGTCGCGGCACGCAGATCGCGCCCGGTCACCCGGCCCACGATCGGCGGCGAGGCGATTGTCGGCCCGGCGTCAGCGATCACCGGCAACGCATAGCGCGCGGAGGGAGTTCGCAGCGTCAGTCGCGACCCGGCGCCGGTCATCCGCACCTCGGCGCAGGTCAGGCCGGCGAGGGTGGCGGCCAGGGTGCGCCGGGGCACCACCGTCTCGCCCGTCTCTCGCACGATGGCCGGCACCTGCACCCGGACCGCGAGCTCACCATCCCCGCAGACCAGCTCGACCTCGTGGTCGCGCGCCCGCACCAGCACTCCGGCCGGCGCCGGACCTCGCCCGGGCATCAGGCGGACCAGCAACGCGGCGGCGTCGGCCAGAGGTGCGGTGATCGCTGTGAACTCCATGCCGGGAACCTATCCGGACCCACCGACGAAACGAGCGCGTAGGCCGTGTCCTGTCGATCAAGCCACGCCCAGCCACCGCCGGCCACTCGCCTCGCCTCACCAAGATCGACAGGACGCGGCCTAATTGGACGCACTCTCCCAGGCGAAGCCATCCGGGTCGGTGAATGATTCGGCGCCACCGGTGATCGCGATCCGATGAGAGCCACTGCCATCGGCAGCGACGCCGGCATCCTTGGCCAGGGCGCGGCGACCGTAGAGGCCGAACTTGATCCCGCCGGACGAGGTGGCGAACTCGACGTACTTGCGGCCGAAGCTCCTGGCGACGGTCAAACCCTGGTCGAGGTAGAACTTCTTGCTGGCGGCCACGTCCTCCACCCCGATGAGGAGCACGATGTCGTCGACCTGCCGAGCGGCCGGGCTGGTGTTCTTCTTGGACGACGTCGCGATCTTCCACAGCGTCCCGTCCGGCGCCTGGACGACGCCGCCGTAGCCCCAGAGCGACTTCGTCGCCGGCTTGACCACGGTGGCCCCGGCCGCGAGCGCTGAGTTGATCAGGCTGTCGACATTCGCCGGCTGGGACGCGATCAGCGAGATGGTGAAGCCGCGGAAGCCGGCCGTGGCGGCCTCAGCGGCGCGCAGCCGCACCTGGGAGTGCAGGCCGAAGGCTGCGGTGTAGAAGCGGCCGGCGGCCGCGGCGTCGAGAACTTCGAGTGTTACGGATTCGATGGAAGTCATGACCAAAACGCTAGATCCGTCGTGGTCGGTTGGGCTTCTCGATTCCTGATCGATGCCGACGGCGAAGACCGACGATCCGGCACGACATCACCTCGACAGTGGTCGCACGACCGTCCATTGCCGCACCGACGAGTAGCCAAGCTCGGCCTTGATCGCGGTCAGCCCTTTACCGGCGATGAAACCGCAGCGCTCGCTCTCGATCGCCCATCGGGCGGCGCGCGCCATGTAGTCGAACCAGAGCCCGGTTCGGCTGCCCTGGCTCGGGTGCCGGGCGCCCCACGCCGAGGACAGCGGGGCCGACGAGTGATCGAAGATCAGCCCGCAGCCGATCAGCCGTCCACCCTCCTCGTATCGGATCAGGCGGGCATCCTCGCCGAAGACGAGCGCGTCGCGGACGGCGCGGGGTTGCAGCCGCATCGGTGGGAAGCGTTGCCGGTGATTGCGGCGGCTGGTGTCGTCGGATTGCTGGTAGAACGGAGCGGCATCCCAGCCGATCGGCACCGGCCCGACGGAAATGGTCAACGCCGGATCCTCATCATGCCGCCGCAGCAGGCGTGCCTGATCGTTGCGCCGCGACCGGCCGAGCGTACGCAGGAACTCTGCGAAACTGTCGTAGCGATTGTGCAGATAACTGATCGGCGTGCCTTCGTAGGTCAGGCTGGTCGAGGTGAGCACCGCCGGCATGAGGTTGGCGAACACCTGACGCAGTGCGATCAGCCGCAACCGGCGACCGAACCGCGCGCACAGGGCCGACTCCACCGCCTTGATCATGTTGGTTACTAACGTCACGTCGATCGGCGTGCAGCCCAGGGGCGCGTCGGTGGCAGCCGGCCATGCCAGGCCCGGGAGCGCGGACGTGCCGGGTGCCTCGACATCCGCGATCAGCATCGGACCGAGGCGCCGGATCCGGACCATCGCGAGCGCCACGGTCGTCGATCCGTCCCGGATCACTGCGCCGAAGCACGAGCCGGCCGCACTACCCGCGGATGCGTGGACCACCGGCCACCGCCAGACCGCCAGCAACGAGGCGGTCTGGACGAATTTGCTCCACTCCGCGGGCGCCGCCGGTTCGGCCGCGTCGTAAAGGTCGGCTTCGAGCACGTCAGGCACCACGAGCCTCGCTGCCCGCTGCGGCCTGGAACCTCGACTCGATCAGCCGAGCCTTTCCACCGGGGCTGATGGTGACCTTGTCAATCGGCACGACGCGGAGGCCGATGTCGAAGCCCAAGTGGTCGTTCATCATCGTGCGAATGTTGTCGGCAACCTCGTCGAACCCGAGGCCGGCGTGCGGATCCACGACAAGATGGATAGTGACCTCGCCAGACTCGTCCTGGCGCACCATGAATTCGCTGACTCCAGGGACGACGAGTCCCAGCGCCAAGATCGCCCCGATGTAGATCCGGCGGCCGTTCGGCAACACCACGAAGTCTTCGGAGCGCCCCTGGGTCAGCACCATTCGTCTGAAGTTGCTCCCGCACCGGCACTCCGGGGGCAGTCCGATCGCGCGGTCGCCGAGCCAGTAGCGCAGCAGCGGCATCGCACGCTCGCGATAGTGCGTCACGACGACCGCGCCCTCCTCGCCGTCCGGCACCGGCGTGCCGTCGTCATCGACGAGTTCGAGGACCACCCGGTCCTCATCGACGTGCATCTGCCCGAAGCGACAATGCGACCCGACCGTCAGGACCTCGTAGGCGGAGTACTCATCGCAGACCGGGACTCCGAAACGCTCGGCGAGCATCGCCCGGACCGGCTCGGTCACCAGCTCCGAGTCGGTAAACACCAGGCGCAGGGATCGGCGCAACCGGGCCATCTCCGAGTCCGACAGCGTGCGCAGCAGTCCCCGCAGCATGACCGGGTAGCCCATCAGGACGTTCGGACGCAGCCGGAGCACCTCATCCTTCAGCTCCGTCTCCGGGAGCCCAGCGTGCACCACGGTGCGGCGGAAGATGCCGAGTTTCTGGAACCAGCGCACCGGTCGCGGAAACGGCTTGATCTGGACGATCGTCCACCACGGGCGGTAGCCGCTGGTAAAGAAGCGGCGCATGATCGTGGCCCCGTGATAGCCGTAGGCCACCGAGTCGTGCCGGATCTTCACCACCCGGCCGGTGGTGCCGGACGTCAGGTCCTCCTGAAACCAGCCAGGCCACGGTCCGTGCAGCAGGGCCGGATCGACGGCCCGAATCGTGTCCTTTTGCAACAGCGGCAGCTTCGCGAGATCGTCGATGGATTCGATGACGACGTCATAGGCCGGGCCGGCGTAGTACGGGACGTCGGATCGCGCATACGCGAACAGCTCTTTGATCCCCTGGAGTGCCCGCCGCTCGATCGCGGACCGCGAGCGGCGCGGAGCCCGCAGGACCGGCAGAGCGAACAGCAGCTCGCGAATCGCGACCGCGCGTCCCCTCATGCCCAGTCCTCAATGGTCAAGCGAAGCACCTCATCCACCGCGGCGAAGGCCCTTGCGACCGCTGCGTCGTCGGCACCGCCGACCAGCACGTAGCCGAGCTTCGCGCCGGCCCTTGTATAGGGGACGACGTGCTCGCCGGGGGTAACGGCGAGAACGATCTCGGCGACTCCGTCGATCGCCCGAGCGTCCGCCAAGCCGTCGATCGCGGTGAGCTTGCCCTCGCGTTCGGCGCTGAGCACCCGCATGCCGGCGTGCCGGGTCGACGTCCCGGTCAGATTGAATCGCTCGCCGGCCGCCATCCGAATATAGGCTTCGGTCGCATCGACTCCGCTGCTCAGCGCAAGCAGCTCGGCCATGCCGTTGCCGCCGAGCCGGGCGCCCCATTCGACCACGACCAACCGGCCGTCATCGGTCCGGATCAGGTCGACGTTGAGCGCTCCCCAGCGGTAGCCGAGATTGGCGCAGAGCAGGTCCAGAACCGTGCGCAACTGCTCCGGATCGACGGCGGCGGCCGGCATCCGGTGCTCGACGGTGACGAAGTACGGCAGCGGAGTCAGCCGGCGCTCGGTCACGCCCAGCACCGCAACTCGACCGTCGACGACGATCGCCTCAGCGGTGTAGTCGGTGCCGGTCAGGAACTCCTCGACGATGACCACGCCGGATGCGGAGAACGACTCGGCCGTCGCGATC
The DNA here is from genome assembly GCA_963836775.1 of uncultured Actinomycetota bacterium. Taxonomy (GTDB): domain Bacteria; phylum Actinomycetota; class Actinomycetes; order Mycobacteriales; family Micromonosporaceae; genus DASQPR01. Next base: position 1,617,960 of record CAWIKR010000002.1, read on the forward strand.
GCGTCCCGCAGGCAGGCGCGGTCGTCGATGCGCTGCACCCCGCGGCTGCCGCTGGAGTCGGTCGGCTTGACCATCACCGGCATCGGCAGGCGTTCGGCGAGCCCGGCGACGACGTCCGGTGTGCCCTGGACGAACCTCGGGCCGGGCAGGCTGAGATCGTCACACACGGCCCGGAAGAAGCCCTTGTCGACCGAGGCCCGAACGGACGCGTCGGACAATCCATGGGGAAGCCCGAGCATCTGGGCTAATGCGTACTGCGTCGGGAGGCAGAGGTCGCTGGCCGGTGACACGACGGCCGCGATGCCCCGGATCGGAGCCAGAACACCGGCCAGCACGTCGATCTGATGGGTGGAGATGTTGACGAGCTCGTCCGCGGCGGTTGCTCCGGGCGCATCGGCGCGCAGATCGACACAGATGGTCCGCAGCCCCAGCGCCCGAGCCGTGTGGATGGTGCGGAGCGATCCGTCGGCACCGCCCAGCACGACGATCGCCGTCAACGCACGGCTCCGGCGGGTTCGTGCGCAAGCAGGTCATTCGCATCGACTGTCACATTGGTCTCCCGGATCAGATACATGGGCCGCGACTTGTGACCGCGGGCGATGTGGACGAGATATCGAGCAGCGACCGAGAACGCGGCGAACCCGGCCGCGCCGGCCAGCCCGAGCAGAGTGAGCGCGGCGGCGTAGGCACCAACGACGGCGCATCCCGCACCAGCAAGGCAGACGACCATGGCGATCAGGGCGGCCACGGCCACGGCCGCCATAGGCCGGTCTGAATACGAGATGAACAGCCCCATCACATGCTTGGCGAGGCCCCGGAAGGTCACCTTCGCCGCGCCGCGCAGCCGGGCCCGGTGGGCTGTCGGCACCGTGGTCCAGGCGCTGGTCAGTCGCGGCACCGTGGCGAGGAAGTAGGGCGTGCCGACGTCGAGCGTGACGATCCGCCGAGCGAGTGCCGATCGGACCAGGCGAAATGAGGTGGCGCCCCGCGGGATCTCAATGCGCAGCAGGCGACGGGCGATGAAGTCAGTGGCCCCGGAGGAGAACCGGCGCAGCCAGCGATCCTTCCGAGCGACCCGAATGCCGAACACGGCGTCATATCCGGCCCGTGCCGCGACCACCAGATGATGCGCTTCGGCCGGAGGGAACTGGAGGTCGGCGTCGAGGTGCAGGATCCAGTCGTTGCGCGCGTAGCGATAGCCGGCCGAGAACGCCGCCTCGAGCCCGAAATTCCGGGTGAATGACAGGTAGGACACCCGGTGATCGAGCGCCGCCAGCGACCGGATCGCATCCAGGGTGCCATCGGTGCTGCCGTCGTCGACGAACAGAATCTCCAGGTTGTCGTACTGATCGAGCTCGGTGACTATCTCCTCGTACACCGGGACGACGTTCGGAGCCTCATTCAGGCATGGCACGACGACGGTCAGTGTGAACGGACTCAACGGCGCCTCCCGGGAACACCATCGACGGAGAGGTGAGATTCGCCGGCCTCGATCAGTCTCCATTGACGGGCGTGGTTCCCCGATAGTCTGATGGCAAGGCACTCTTACCTCAATACCAGTGAATGGGGAGAGCCGGATGTACGTTCTCGGACTCAGTCAGCACCATGACGCTGCGGCGGCGCTGCTACACGATGGCCAAGTCGTCGCGTTCTCCGAGGAAGAGCGGTTTACGAGGGTCAAGCACGACGGTCGTTTTCCGGTCAGCGCCATCACTTGGTGCCTGGAGCGTGAGGGCATCACGCTGTCCGATGTCGACCACATCGCCTACTTTTGGCAGGGCCATCGGGAACTTGCGAATGCTGCAAAACATTTTGTCAGATATTTGCCAGGCACCCTCGAAGCGTTCCGCAACGACGGCGGTGACTATGCCGACAAGGCCAGCAGCATGCGCGCCACGATGGTCAATCAGGGCCAGCAGGCGCACTCCGACGACTATCACGTCGGTGGTGCGGTGCTGCTGCACTTCAAGCGCTCGATGACGCTCGGCCGTCTGGTGCGGGAGGCGCTCGGCCACACCGGGCCAACCAAATTCAAGGTGCATCTCGTGGACCATCACCACGCGCACGCCGCGAGTGCCCTGCACATGTCGCCGTGGGACAGCACCGCGATCATTACCTGGGACGGCATCGGCAGTGACGGCACGGCGACATTCCTCGGGGCCGGCGAGGGCAACAAGATCCGCGACGTTCGCCGAGTCAAGTTCCCGCACTCGCTCGGTGCGATGTACGCCAACGTCAGTGGCTTCCTCGGCTTCCACCCGGCCAAGGACGAAGGCAAAGTGATGGGCCTGGCGGCGTTCGGCCGGCCGACCTTCGTCGAGGACTTCAAGGAGTTGATCCGGCTCGAGGACAACGGCCGCTACGCGCTCGATCTCAGCTGGTTCCGGCATCACAAGACCGGCAAGCACCAGATCTCCGAGAAGTTCCTCAAGAGGTTCGGGCCGCCGCGGCCGAAGACCCGGGACGCGGTGCCGCAGCATTACGCCGATCTCGCGTACGCGCTCCAGGTCACTCTCGAAGAGGCCGGCCTGCACGTTGCGCGCTGGCTGGCCGAGCACACTGGCCAGACCCGGCTGGTGACCGCCGGGGGCGTCGCCCTGAACAGCGTGATGAACGGCCGGATCCTGCTGGAGACCCCGTTCGAAGACTTCTTCGCCCAGCCGGCCTCGGCCGACGACGGCTCGGCGATCGGTGCCGCCACCATGGTCGCCACCAGCCTCGGCGCACCCCGCCACACCGGCGATTACATCTTCCTCGGGCCGGAGTTCTCCGAGGAGCAGATCGAGACCGCGCTGCGGGAGTCGGGGCTGGGGTTCTCCCGGAAGCCCAACATCGTCAACACCGCCGCGACGGCGATCGCCGACGGAAAGATCATCGGGTGGTTCCAGGGCCGGGTGGAAGCCGGCCCGCGAGCGCTTGGCAACCGGTCCATCCTGGCCGATCCCCGCGGCAAGGACACCAAGCAGCGGCTCAACGACAAGGTCAAGCACCGCGAGCCGTTCCGCCCGTTCGCGCCATCCTGCCTGGCCGAGCACGCCGGCGACTACTTCGCCAGCGACTACCCCAGCCCGGTCATGTTGCTGGTCTTCGACGTGCTGCCCGACCAGCGCGAGCGGGTCCCGGCGATCACCCACGAAGACGGGACCGCCCGAGTGCAGACCGTCTCGCCCACTGACAATCCGCTCTACTACCGATTGATCAGCCGATTCCACGAGCTCACCGGCGTTCCCATGCTGACTAATACATCCTTCAACGACAACGAGGAACCCATTGTCTGCACGCCGGACGACGCCATCCGCTGCTTCCTTAAAACCGACCTGGACGCGCTCGCGCTGGGTCCGTTCTGGACGGAGAAGTAATTGACCACGTCGGTCTCCGACACACCGGCCGCCGCCAGCGAGCCGGCCTCCGCCGAGCCGAGCCTGCTGCGCCGGTCGCTATGGTTGCTTCCAGCGGCGGCCGCTGGGGTGCTCACCGTCCTCATCATGGGCGTCCTCCCGGCTGACCGGACCATCGACAACCTTGGTGAGTGGGCGTTCCGGATCTCGCCGGTGGTGTTCGCGGTCATCGCCGCGGCCTTGTTCCCCAGCCGGCCGGGGCGCAATCTCGTGCTTCTCGCCCTGATCGTGCTCGCCTACATGGCCGTCATGGACACGTTCGTCATCATGCGGATCCTCACGTTCGCGGGGTCGGCCGATCAGGACGCCGCATTCCCGAGGCTTTACCAGATGACGTTGCTTCTGGACGCCTTCGTGATCATCGCGATCACATTCGCCTACCGGATGGGCGGCGCGAAGACCGGCAGCGTGCTCCGAGTGGGCCTAGCCGGCATCCTGATCCTCATCTCCGGCCTGAACGACCTGACGTTCTACTACGTCTACTCGTGGCCCGATGGTCGGCCGGCCCGGCTGGACTGGGCCTCGCACATCCGGGTGTTCATCGGCGGAGGGTCACCCACCCCGACGGTCGCGATCATCTTCTGCGCGGCGCATCTGCTGATCGCCGGTGCGTTGATCGTGGGTCCGTGGGTGTTACGACGGCGCCGTGGAGCCCAAGCTGCCGCGGACTCCAACTCCTCCACCGGCTCAGCCTCTCCTGCCGCGGCCTCACCTGCCGCCTTATCGGAGCTGGCTGAGTAGCTTCCGGGCCACGTTCATCCCCTGACGGATGGCCTGGTCCATGTCGATGTAGGCATAGGTCGCCAGCCGGCCCGCCGTCGCCCGCGGCGGGCCGGGCAACTCGCCGAGCAGCGCCTCGTATTTGCGTTGCAGCTCGCGATTGGCACCGGCAGCGTCGTCGACCGGATAGTGCCGGGCCGGCGAGCCCGGATATTCGTAGCTAACGACGGTGCCCCGGCCGGTCTGCCCACTCATCCACTTCGTCTCGATCGCCCGAGTGTGTTCGCGGTGCAGGCCGGGAGTGTTCAGCACTCCGCAGGGCAGGGCGTGATCGACATCCGGCAGATAGTGGTTGACCAGCCGGACGCCACGCCAGGCCAACGGGCCGAGGGCGTCAGCGAAGAACTCGTCCAGCGCACACGTCAGCACTATCGCGTCGGCGTCGCGGGACAGGTCGTCCCAGTCGGCCACGGACATGGCCTGCCCCATCGTGACCGCGATGCCGGAGAGCAGGCCGTCGATCACCCTCCGGTAGCCGCCGATTGGCCAGCCCTGATGGGGATCGCGAAACAGGTTGCGGTTGCCGTCGTCACGCAACTCGATCCGCCGTGGCGCCCAGGCGGCAGCCAGCTCGCGCGGATCCCGGCCCCACTGTTTGCGGGTGTAGCCCTCGATGAATTCGCGATAGAGCGTCTCGCCCATCAGGTCGATGCACCAGTTTTCGAAGTTTTCACCGGCCGGCCGCTCCGGCCGCAGCTCCAGCTCCCGCTCGATGATCTTCCACTGCGGCAGCGCACGAAGCTCGGCCAGCTGCGGCGGCCAGCTGAGCTCCGTGTCGAAGACCTCGGTCCGGACCTGATGGCGATAGGGGCGCATCTCCACCAGGCTGGTCACCAGCTGCCACACCTCCACGTCAGCGGTGTGGAAGATGTGTGCACCGGTGGGCTCGTAGAAGATGCCGGCGGCCTGAGCGGTGCGCAGCTGACCGCCCCATTCGGGATTCGCCTCGATCACCTCGACGCGGAGACCGGCCCGATGCAGCAGATGTGCTGCTGTCGCGCCGGCCAGACCGGCACCCACAATCCGAATCGTGTTCGTGCCGCCCACGCGAACTCCGCATCAATCGATGCTGATGGAGGTACGTATCTGACTTTACTTGGCTAATTCGCGCTCGTCGATAGGGGGGCGGCGATCCGACGCCCGTGCCGCACCATCGCGATCAGAATGACGGCGCCGACCATCTCCGCCCCGAGGCCAGAGAGCCCGATCCAGAGACCGCCCCAGCGCGGAATCGCGTACGCTCCGATCGCCGACGCGACGAGCAGATTGGCGACAGCGACCGTGCCGGTGACCCGGGTCGAGCGGGCATCCGAGTTCTCCAGGAGATACCCGGCCAGAACGGTGAGGACGATCGCGGGCGTACGCGAGCCACTGATCGCCGCCCACAGGATGAAGGCGTGGTCGGACTCAGCCACTGCGGTCAGGTCGACCTGGGACGCGACCACCGCGAACGCCACGATCCAGACCACGTCCACGATGAGCGCCCACTGAGCCAGGCGGCTGGCACGCGCCCGGCCGGTGACACCGCCGCGGCCGAGCAGGCGCAGCGAGGCCATCGGCCCGTACACCCGAAGCGTGTAGATCAGCAGCGTGAGACACGCCGTCCAGACAATCGAGACGGCGAAGAGTTGCGCCACCTCGCCAGACCAGCGCGTCGCCGCAATGATCGCGAACAGCACGCTGGTCGTCATATAGAGGCACACCTCGGGGCCGCCCATCAGGACGATCGTCCATGCCACCCGGCGGGCGAACCCGCGTCGGGCCCGAATCCGAAGGCTGGGCCGAGGCAGGTGGCTGAGAAGCACGGCGTTGACCACGGTCTGACCGGCCACCATGCCGATTACGTATCCGAGCGGACCGAGCCCGGCCGCGGCCAGGGCGATGAGCACCACCTGGACCGCGGACAGCGCGAAAGCGCTTCGAGCGTCGAACCACGGCCGGCCGGTGACCCGGTGCAGACCGGCGAGCAGAAGGGTAGAGCCGCTGCCGACCGCCGTCGCCGACACGCCCACGTAAATCGCCGCGGTATGCCGCTGCCCGAGAGCGAGAGTGATGCCGAACGTCAGCGGCATCGCGATGAGCAGGCACCATAAGAGGCCGGTGAATGCCTCAACGATCGGCGGAGCGGTCCGCGGCGCTCGTGGCAGCAGCTTCAGAACGGTCTTCTCCGGACCCGACTGGAGCAGCGGGATGATCCAGGTGAACGTGGTCACCGCTGCCGCGTACACGCCGTACCGGCTCTGGCCCCATAGCGGCAGGAGGATCACCGCCGCGGCGAGCTGAGCCAGCCGGAATGAGCCTCGACCTGCGGCCAGCGACACCAGTGTGCGGACGCGGAGCTGGTAATTGACCACCGGCGCAACGCCGGCGTCGCCGTCAACTTGTTTGTCAAGGGTGGTCAACGATGACTCCGAATCTGCGGCTGCGGTGGTCACAGTCTGCCGACCTGATCCATGAACTTCAACATTCACCGATATCATTGCCGTGTGGCGACGGAGCTTGAGGCGGCACTTTACGATCCTGCGAGCCCGGAAGCGCCGGAGGGCTGGGACGAGGCCGTGGCCCGCGGCGCCCTCCACCCGTTCTGGTCATGGCAGGTGCTGCGAGCCGCCGGGCCGGGCGTCCGGGGCGCGCCGGCGGTCGCGTCGTTTCGAGACTCTGGGAAGATCGTTGGGGTCGGCACTGGTTGGATCCGGTTTGGTGGCGATCGCTGGCCGCACCTCAGAGTGGTTGACGTCAAGTGCCGCCCAGATCGCCGTTCGTAGACCGATCCCGGGCCAGGCCGCCGCTCACGTCGCCGGTCATCGTCCGGGAGCGAACCAGATGACGCCGTCTTGGCCGGGGAGTTGTTTGGCGTCGAGCAATTCATTGAGAGCATCGGGCAAGTCGGGCGAGTCCGGCGCTCGTACGCGGAAACCGCTGTGCCGAAACGAAGACCAGCCCTTGGTCGGAGGCGCCGAGGGCGGCTAGCCGAGCGAAGTCGGCGACGTTCTCTGTGACGACGCAGCGGTTGGTCCGCGCCGCCCAGGCCAAGACGTCCTCATCGGACCGGGAGGTGAGTCCGACCTCCACATCCAGCACCGCAACGACGTTGTGGCCGGCGTCGCGCAACCGCTTGGCCAGTGCCGGTGGGTACATCTCATCGAGCAGCACGCCGGTCAGCGAGTCTGCCGCCGCAACAGGGCCTGCCGCGCTGCCCACAATTGCTCCTCCCGTTCAGCGACGTCGGTGTTGTTGGCGATGCGCTCGTCGATTTCGTCCGGGTAGGCCGCGTAGTACCGCAGAGCGGTGTTGACCCGAGCCACGCTTAACCCCGTAACAGTGGCTAGTTCGTCGACGAGGTCTTCGCCGTCAAGGTCGGGCTCTTCGCGCCGGATCGCGTTCAACGCTCCGATAACTTCCCACACGTCTGGGCCTCCGGAGAGCGCCGCACGCCGACCAGTGGGGCCCGGCCGGAACACGATCCCCGGGTGTTCATCAGCGCGAAGCGACTCGTCGATGAACATATTGGCCACCGACGACGAGGAGGTGCCCGGATGCGCTTTGACATAGCGATCCAGGCGAGCCAAGACCGACTCATCGAAACGAACAGAACGTGGAGCTGTCATGACTACAGTGTAGCCGTGCGTAGCCGCGCCGTCGCGGGCGAAACGAATCCGTCAAGATCGTGAGAAGCGGGGTGCAGCTCAGCACCGGCAGCGGCGGATCCAACGATTGCTACGGGAGTTCCCCGCGTCGGCTCTGCGCTTCGGCCCATCAACAGGTCCAACTTGCCGATCTCAATCGCGGGCGCACCGACATAACCAATAACGATCGCGGAATGAGATGGCATTTGTGGGTCGCCGCATCGCGGACGCGACCGGGCTGGCAGCGCGGGAGCTGTCGCGCGGATGCGCAGTGCCGTCCGCCTGGGTAGCGACGTGCCGTCTAATCCGGGCTGTTGGGGGTTTTGGTTCTCGCATGTTGGGCCGGGTCGCGAATTACGGTCGAGGTGTGGCGCCGGGTCATCCGTTGAGCGATCTTTGTCGGGCGGCTGTTGTCTAGGCAAGCATCGAGGACCCAGTTGGGGGCATACGACCGACATGGCTGCTCACATCGATTCAGACTCTGGTGTTCGTCGCCCCTTGGGTCGTCGCACGTACATGGTCGGCGCGGTCGCGGTCGGGTTTGCCGCGGCGGTCCTGGCCGGCGGCGGCGGCAGCGCCAGCGGCAGCGGCGCACCGACGACAAAGCGCGATCGTCGACGGTGATCTCTACGTCCAGGTCGACGCGGTCAGGGCGGGAACCACTTGACACTGTCCCCAAATCCTCCCGCAGCGGCCATCGGCGAGCGCGACTGGCCGCTGGACCGCTTTGCGACCGCGGCCGGGCGATTGAACTACGTGTCCAGCAGGCCCGTGTAACTACGTTGGGGTCCGTGCGCTCAGTTGCAGTCGGTTTCGGTCGAGCCGCCCGCCGGTTCGGCCCGTTGTTGCTGCGCCTGGTCGCTGGCGTCGCCGTGCTGTGGTTTCTCGTGCGGCTGGTGGGCGCGGCGCCGTTCGAGGACGGCCTGCGGGCGGTCACGTGGCCTGCGGTCGTGGCCGCCGTCATCCTCACAGCTCTGACTACGGTGTGTTCTGCCTGGCGGTGGCGGGTCGTCGCCCGGGCACTCGGCGTCCGCATTGGCCTGCCGGGAGCGATTGGCGCCTACTATCGATCCCTTTTTCTCAACTCCGTGCTCCCTGGCGGTGTTATCGGTGACGTGCACCGCGCGGTCACTCATGGCCGGCGCGCTGGAGACGTGGCGCGGGGGGTGCGCGCGGTGGGGTGGGAGCGGCTGTGCGGTCAGGTCATCCAGGCCGTGGTGACCGTCTTCGTATTGCTGACGCTGCCCTCGCCGGTCCGACCCGCGTTGCCGTACGTCCTCGCGGGCCTCGCGGGCCTAGCCGGGTGTGCTGCGCTGGTGGTGCCCGGCGCAGCTCGCCGTGGCCGGTCGCGGCTGGCACGCGCGGCCAAGGCCGTCTCTGATGACCTGCGGGGCCCGCTGCTGGCCCCAGAGGTGTGGCCCCAGGTCGTGCTGGCATCGGTGCTGGTCGTCGCAGGGCACACGGCCACGTTCGTCATCGCGGCCCGAGTCGCCGGCTGCACCCTGCCCCTGGGCGAGCTGGTCGCGCTGCTGATGGTGGTCCAGACGGCAGTGGTGATCCCCCTGAGTATCGGCGGGTGGGGGCTACGAGAGGGAGCTGCCGCCTGGGCCTTCGCCGCAGCCGGGCTCGGCGCGGCCACCGGGGTCACGATCTCCACGCTCTATGCGGTGCTCATGCTGGTCGCAGTTGCCCCTGGCGCTGGTCTGCTGCTGGTGGACTTCGTTCGCCGCGGTCGCGGCCCGGCTCACCCGGACGAGTCGAGGCGACCCGATCTGGCCCCGCAGACCTCGGAGGGTTTTCGTGGCTGAAAGCGGTCGAGCCGGTTGCCAAGCACGGCGGGCTGGTCTTCGGCCGTGCCCAGCTTGCGGATGGGCTCGCTGCGCGATGCTGGCTGACATGACCGCGCGCGGCATCGCTCGGCTGTCCGCCGAGGGCGGCATCATGATTCACACCGACTTGAGGAGCAGGAAGGGCGCCCGATGACTATCAGGACCGAGAGTCGCATAACAATCGCCAGCAGCGTCCGTGAGGTGTGGGCGTATGTCTGTGACGTCGGACGCTGGCCCGAGTGGGCGCCAACGGTTCTCGAATGCTGGGTTCGCGGGGGAGGGCCGCTTCAGCCCGGCTCGCGGGTGGAGCAGCGGGCGAAGGACCTGTGGTGGACTCACGGCCGGAGCCAGGAGGTGACCGCTTTCGAGGCGCCCCGGCACGTGGCGTTCGCCGGGACAATGGGCACTTCCGCGGCGCGCTGGGCAATGGAACTCGAGCCGGTCGACGATTGGCAGACCGACGCCAAGATGTGGATTGAGGTCGACCTCGCGGGCATCATGCGCGCGGTCCCCGGCCTTTTCAAGGGCAGTATTCAGCGCGTCAGCGATCGTGAGATGGCAGCGATCAAGGCTGCGATCGAGTCCAAGGCGCGGCGAGGCGCGGAGTCTTAGATGGGTTGGCGCCCGGTCCTGCCGCGGCGCTACCGAGACCGAGGAGCACACGGTGAGCCAGATTGACGGTACGCGAGAGCGTTTGATCAAGATATACCGCAAGAAGGCGAAGCATTACGACATCACCTCCCGGCTCTTTCCCGTGCCCTTCTACCCCCAGCGGGCACAGCGCGTCCGGGCCGTACAAGCGCTCGGCCTTCGCGCGGGCGACCGCGTGATCGACATCGCATGCGGCACAGGTCTGAACTTCCCGCTGATTGAGGAGGTAATCGGTCCCGGCGGCCGGATCGTCGGCGTCGATCTGACCGACGCGATGCTCGCCCAGGCCCAGGATCGGATAACGACAAACGGCTGGAGCAATATCAGCCTCGTGCAAGCCGACGCGGCCGACTTCGACTTCCCAACCGAGGTCGACGCGATCCTGTCCACGTATGCCCTGTCGCAGGTGCCCAAGTGCGCAGAAGTCATCGCCCATGGTGCCGCCGCCCTCTCCGGAGGCGGACGCTGGGTCGTGCTGGATCTCAAGGTTCCCGACAACACGCCTGGGCGGCTAGCGCAGCTCGGAACCGCAATCGTGCGACCTTTCGCCTCCATCGATGAGTGGGTCATGCGCCGCCCGTGGGAGATGATTCGCGCAGCCATGCAGAAAGAACTGGCCGATCTCTCCTGGACCGAGATGGTCTTCGGAACCGCATTCCTCGCTGCCGGGTCCCGAGACCCTGAAGATGGGCTGAGCAAGCGTCCGCTCACCTGAAGCCCGACGCAGCCGTGAAGCTTTGGCGGACACGTCGATCCAGCGCGTCGGAGATTTACCGCGGTGGCCCGGTCGTGACCGCGGTGGTCGACCTCGGACTGTACGCGTCGAGGAATCGGTTGCGGAACGCGTCCATCGGCCACAGCGGCGCGTCGGAGTTCGGTTGCAACCCGTCCTGCCAGTGCCACGACGAGATGTCCGCTAGCACGGACGGGTCGTGGGCGACGATCGAGATCGGCACCTCGTGGTTCGCGCCCGTACCGCTCACCGTCGTTGCGGGCTGGTGGTCGCCGAGCACGACCAGCACAAGGTTGTTGTCATGCAGCTGCGTGACCCACGAGATGATGGCGGTCATCGAGTACTGGATGGACTGCCCGTACAGCTGTCGAACGGTGTCGGGGTTCTTCCACGCGTCTGCCGGTGTGAGGCCCTGCGCCGGCATCGGATCGAAGATCGAGCCGTCGCCGAGCTGGTTCCACGGGACCATCTGAGGTAGCGGCGTCCACGGTGTATGCGATGAGACGAGGTCGATCTCGGCCATCACCGGCGCATGCCCCGGCGTCAGCTCGAGCCGTTGGAATGCGGCGAGCGAGAATTGGTCGGGCATCGACGCGTAGCTGAACGTCGGACCGTGATACCCGACGTTCCGCCGGTCGTACAGCTGGTCGTAGTGGTAGAACGACGTGCCCGGCCGCCACGCCGTGTCGTCCGAGGTAATGTCGCTGACGGTCCGCCAGCCCGCGTCCTTGAATGCGTCGGTTAGCGTGAGCCGGTTGCTCGCGACGAGTTGGTTGTAGCGCTGCTGGTTGCCGACCCAGAGCCCGGACTGCAGTGTGGAGTGGGCGAGCCAGCTGATACCGCCGAACGTCGGTGACGTGAGCCACGCGCTCTGCGCCGAATAGCCGGCTTGAGCGAGTTGCGCGTTGCCGCTCTGCAGCACGGCATTGACGCCGGGTGAGAACGTCGTGCCCTGGACGGCGACCTGGCCGTAGCTTTCGACGAACACGATGATGACATCCTTGCCGCGCAGCCCGGTGAGCAGGTTCGAGGCGGGGATGCGCGCGTACGGATCGGCGGCGTGGATTTCCTGCTCGAAGCGCTGCTGGTCACGTACCGAGGCGGTGCTGTCGCGGACCTGCGCGACGGCCAGGTTCGTGGTGGCCGCCGAGGCGATCGTCGCGCCCGGCGCGATCTGCAGCGAGAGGACTGCGCTCACCCCCCACACCACCCCCAGCACCGCGACGCCGCCGGCTGAGCCACGTGGATGGCGCGCGGCCACGTTGCAGACGCGGACCGCCGCCACGGTGATGAGCACGACGATCAGCGCAAGGCCGATCATGGCCAGGACGAGCGTGGTGTAGGTGGCTGCGGTGCCGATGGAGTCGCGCACCACGCCGATGCCCGGCCCGAGGTTGCCCCAATCGAGCACCGGGTTGAACCGCCGCCCGAGTTCCTGGAAGAACACCATGTCGAGAAGCTTCACGATGGTGAAGACACCGAACGCGATGCCGGCTATCGCACCGACCACGAGTCGTGGCCGGCGCGATAGCGCCAGCGCGATCGCGACGAGCACCAGCGCCTCGATGGGTACCCGGATGAACTGCACCGGAGTGAGCCGCTCGAGACGATCCGGCGCGACGAGCACCACCCAGACGACCGCGACCGCGCCGACCGCGGTGGCGCGCTGTACCACCTTGCGGCTGGATGGACCGGCGCCGGTGCGGTAAAGCCAGACGACGTCGCGGCCAAAAGACTCGGCCAGCAGCAAGAGCGCGACGCCGACCGTGACGACGCCGACCAGCCGCGGCAGTACGCCGGAGGCCACTACGGTGAGCACGATGCCCTGCACGGCCGCGACCACCCTGCGCCAGTACCGCGGCGGCAGTTGGGCGGCCAACCACGGCACGAGCCACCCGGCGACGAGGAACGCGTACCGCATGGCACCGATCGCAATCACCCAGCCGCCGAGGTCGCGGGACACCGCGACGCTCAACACCAAGATGAGGAACGCGTCGACTTCGCCGTCGAAGCGCGTGCCGAAAGCGGTAGCGGTCCCGGTGCGCCGCGCGACCTGACCGTCCACGGCGTCCAGAGCGATCGCGATGGTGGCGAGCACGACCAGCGTGGTCACGTGTGCAGGGCGGACGAACGAGTCGGCGACGAGCGCCGCGACGCCGGCGGTCAGCAGCGCCCGAACCAACGTGATCCAGTCCGCCGGGTGGATGGCCGGCTCGCTGCTGCGGGCGCGCCCGACTGCGAGCAGCGCGGTCGCCGTCCAACCGACGGCGAGCCCGACGACCCAGCTGGCGATGTTCAGGCCGGTGGTGAGCGAGAGGGTCGTGAGTAGGACAGAGGTCGCGAGTCCGCCGATGATGATCTCGAGCCGAAACCTACTCACTTCGCCTCCGAGACAAATCGTCCGCCCGCTCTAGTGTCAACTATGACCTTGCGCGGCGAGGTTCAGCCGTGAAATACCAGGTAGCGTCCCGTTACATCGACGGTCTGTCGCGCCCGGTCTTTAACCGTGGCGTGCGTTCGGCGCGTAGAATTGAGCGGCGCCCCGTTATGCCGCAGAAGTCGGGCGTGGCCGCGCGCCGGACCATCATGCTGCCGACCGGCAATCTCATCGCGGTCGCGATGCATGGGCAGAGCGTGATGATGATCCCGCCACGCATAGGCGGTTGGGGACTGCGCGAGGGTGCCGGTGCGTGGGCCATTGGCGCCGCGGAACTTGGCGCAAACACCAGCGTGGCCGTCACAACCGCGCACGCTCCACTATCGCTGACGTCTGTTGCCCCGGGGCCGGCCTGCTGCTGGCCGACCCCCGGCGGGACCGCACGACGAGGCCTCGCGGGTCGACGCGATCCGATCCTGAGACACGCAGTCCGATTCGGTCACGCAAGAGTGGGAGGCGATCCGTGGCTGACCGGCCGGCCGACCCTCGAACCACAGCTGCCGCGCCGGCCGGCGTGGACGGTTCGGTCGTCGTGGGCGTTCTTGGCTCCCCGGGTGGGACCGACAGCGCGGCTCGCACCGCCGGCACGTCAGCTGCGCCAGCCCAGTCGAGTCCCGGTTCGCGTGGCGCGTCGGTCCCAAGGCCGAATCAGGGTCGCGCGTTGCCCGTCAAGCCGGAGCGAGTCGTCGGTCTGGACGGGGTGCGCGGTCTCGCAGCGCTGTTTGTCGTGATGAATCACATCTTCCTGCAGGCCTGGCCCGGGTGGCCTGCCAACCACGCGCCGTTCTGGGCAGCGGAGTTCATCTACGGCCGCCTCGCGGTGATCGTCTTCATCGCGCTGTCGGGCTTCTCGTTATGCCTGGCGCCCGCGCGTAAGGGTTGGCGTTTCGACTCGGTGGCCACGTTCGTGCACCGGCGGGCGTGGCGGATCCTGCCACCGTACTGGGCCGCGCTCGCGTTCAGCCTGCTGATGACGTGGTACGTGCTCGCCCAGCCCGGCCGGGCGGTGCCGAACGGCAAGTCGGTGGTCGTCTACGGCCTGCTCGTGCAGGACGCCGTCTCGGCCACCGACCCGAACCGAACGTTCTGGTCGCTCGCCATCGAGGCTCAGCTCTACCTGCTGCTGCCGCTGTTGCTGCTGATCGTCCGCCGGGTGAGCGCCGTCGCCATGGTTGGTGCGGTGGCTGCCGTCGTATTGACCGTCGGCCTGCTGGCGCCGCATGTGACGCTGATGAACGACGCCGTCGTGAAGTTCACGCCAGACCTCGCGGTGCTGTTCGCCATCGGCGTGCTCGCGGCCGGCATCGTCACCGCGAGCGAGCACACCAGATCCCGGCCGTGGGCCTGGTACGCGGCCGTCGCGGCGGTGCCCGCCGTCGTGCTGATCGCGGTGCAGGGCTGGACGTGGTCGGACAACAACCTGTTCTGGGTCGATGTCGCGTGGGGGCCGGCCATTGGTTGCTTCCTGGCCGCCGTCGCCACGCGCCGGCCGCGGCCGGTGGTGGGCGTCCTGAACACGCGACCGCTTCGCACCCTCGGCTCGGTCTCATACAGCCTTTACCTGACGCACGCGCCGATCGTGATCGCGGTGTCGTACGGGCTGGTGCTCGGTCGCGTCGCGCCCGGTACGCCGACGTTCCTCGTGCTGACCGCCGTGGTCGTACCCATGACGGTGTGCTTCGCGCTGTTGTTCGGTGCGGTGTTCGAACTGCCGTTCCAACGGCACCGGGGCTGGCGGCCGTTACGGCGCGCGATGAGTGATCGTGTGCACCGGCCCCTTCGGGCCGAGTCGCCCGCTAGCTCACCGCGGGCTGACCTGGGCCGACCCGGCCGTCGGGCCGACGCGGCCGCGGGCTAACTCGGCCGCGGGCTAACTCGGCCGCAGGCCAGCGAAGTCGTGGTGCGCGATGTAGACGAGTTCGCCGGTGGCGAGTTGGCTTCGCCGAGTAGCTCATCATCGTCATCGTTTCTCGGCCACCATCGCAAACTTGCGCACGCGTCCAGTGCTAAGCCAGTCGCTCCATAGCCGGTGTGCGACGATCAGCTCGACCAGCGGCTGGCCGCCGATCGTCTGCGCGATCTCTTCGCCCTCTGTAGCGAACGATCGCAGCAACGCCGCCGCGATCGCGCGATGCGACGCCGTGCACTCCTCCTGCCACGTCACGGTCAACCCGACGTCGCGCAGCAGGGCGATCAACTCGGCCAGTTCGACGAGCCAGACCGTGTCGGCATCGGGCATCAAGTCCTGCTCTGCGCACGTGAGCGGCCGGCCTTCCTCGACGGTGAACGCGAATCGCCCGCCATGCTCGAGCACCCTGACGACGTCGGCCAGGAGCGACCGCTTGTCGGGAAAGGCCAGCATCGTCTCCAGCAGCAGGACAACGTCGAAACGTCCGTCCGGGAGCGGAGGCACCTTGGCCTGCACGAACCGGCACGGCAAGTCTCCGGCCAGTTCGCGGGCGATCTCCACAGTGCTCGCCGAGTAGTCCACGCCGACATAGCGGCAGCCGAACTCGGCGGTGATCAACCGCCCAGGTCCGGCGACCCCGCAGCACACGTCGAGCACCGATGTGCGGCTTCCGACCCGTGCGTGGCCGGCAAGACGGCGGATTTCGCTCACGCGCATGAAGCTCTCCTGTCCCACGAACTCGCCAGTGGGATAGGCGGCTACCCGCGGTCGTTGCAGGGCCGAGCGGAACGGCGCGCGTGCGTCCTGTCTCATCCGTCGGCTCCCTCGGTGTCACTGCTCGGGCGGGCCCGACGGTCGATCGAGCATGCACGCTTGGCGAACCATGTTGACCGATGCCCCGTGACATCAATGGATGGTCGGAAGTGGAACAGTCGGAGGCGTACTGGGTCACCGCGCCTGGCCGCAGCGAGATCCGCCCGGCGCCGGTGTGCCCGCCCGCAGCTGACGAGGTACTGGTGCACACGCGTTAGACGGCGGTGAGCCGCGGCACAGAGTTGCTGGTGTGGGCGGTCGCGTGCCGCCCGACCAGGCGCAGCCCATACGCGCACCGCACCAGGACGGCGATTTCCCGGCGGCCGTGAAGTACGGCTACCTGAAGTGCTGCCTCATCTCAGCCCTCAAAGTCCTGAAGTGATATCCATGATGCCGTTCCGCGGTCGCACTCGGAGCCGACATCGGCAAATCGGACTCGACACCGCGGCGGGATCTTCAGCCTCTCGGTCGTGCTGTGGAATGGACGAGGTCCTAGACGCCGCATGGCGGAGATGATCGGCCGACAATGGGCCAACGGCGAACCGCACCCGGACATGCGAGTCGGGTCGGCCTCATCGATGTCTGTCAATGGGGCGTGTAGCTGCGAATTTGTGGGCCGCCAGGGACTCGAACCCTGAACCTACGGATTAAAAGTCCGCAGCTCTGCCGATTGAGCTAGCGGCCCGCCGTTGACAGGTTACCTGGGGCTATCGCCGTGCGGGTATCGGGTTAGCACCGGATGAATGTTTCCGCAGCTCAGTCGCCGCCTTACCGCGCCCAGATGATCGAGGGCATCCGTCCCGGCCGTGCCCGGCAGGCTCCAAACTACCGAGCTCTCGATCAACAAAGCACCTGCGGAGCACCACGCCCATCAGCAGCCCAACTGGGCGGCGAGATCCCTAGACACGTAGTCGGCGCAGTCAAAACCGGTGCCTTCGGTCACGATCTTCCAAGCGTTGCTGGCGGAGTCGTGGCTGAACAGGATCCTCGCGCTTTCCAGGCCGCTGGGGTTCACCGCGGTCGTGGCGATGGCGAAGCCCGGAACGCACGCGACGTTGCGCAACCCGGAGGGGTTGGCGACGGCGGTGTACGCATCGGCTTTGGCCTTCAGGACTGCGAACAGCTCGTCGGCGGTGACACCGCAGCCGTTCGAGCCGATGGGCGAGGCGCTGGTCGATGGTGCGCTGGTCGAGGATGCCAGGCCGGACACGGTCGGCTGCGGTGCGGCCGACTGCGCAGGAGCGCCGCTGTTGCAGGCGACCGTGGCGAGCAGGATCGCGGTGCCGGTGAGTGCCGTGGCGGCGAGCTGGGCGGAGCGCTTGGTACGCATATGTCAATTCCTTCTCATATGTGGGGTGTGTGCCCGCCGTTCTGGCCGGCACAAGACAAAGACGCGTTCCACCCGCAGAAGGTTGTCGTTCCGGACCAGATTTTCAACGACCCGCCTGCCGCGCTGACCGAGCACCTCGGCTCCGCAGGTAACTGGCCAGACTGGCCGCCTCACAGTGCGATCATGGAGATACGTTGCTTCGATAAATGGAGGACGGATCATGGAAATGTGGCCTGGGACCTTCGTGTCTCACGCGAGCACAACCGACTGGAGCCCCGACCCCGAAGTCCCGGGTACCGAGATGCATGAGCTCATGGATGTCGGTGGAGTGCAGGCCGGGTTGACCCGCATCCTCACAGTCGACGGTCCGATTCGATGGGTGCCGCCGCAGCGGGAGACCATTCACATCCTGGAGGGCGCCGTACGCATCGAGATCGCCGGCGGGCCCGTGCTGGAGCTGAGAGCCGGAGACCTCGCGTCCCTGCCGTCTGGAATTGACACGACGTGGCATGTGACGACGCCGTTCAAGGAGTTCTGGGTGCTCTCCTGAGCGCGCCCGCGTGGCCCGGCTCCGACAGCCCGGCGGGCTCCGACATCCATGCGAACATATGCCGGTGGCCCCGCACCGCGATCCCTGTGGATCCTCCTCCACCAAGTTGCTGATCATCCGAGGCAACTCGGGATCAGGGAAATCGTCGGTCGCCCGCGAGGTACGCCAGCGGTACGGACGCGGCTGCGCTCTTATCGAGCAGGACCACCTCCGGCGCATCGTGTTGTGCGAACTCGACCAGCCCGGCGGCATCGCCCCGGACTTGATCGAACAGACAGCCCGGTTCGCACTCAACCACGGCTATCACGCCATCGTCGAAGGCATTCTGCACACCACACGCAACGCCGACATGCTGCGGCGGCTCATCACCGACCACGCGGGAACCACCTACGCGTACTACCTCGACGTCAGTTTCGCCGAGACGCTGCGCCGCCATACGCAACGACCGCAGGCGAGCGACTTCACGGCTGACCAGATGCGCGGCTGGTATTCCGCGTACGACGTTCTCGGAGTCCCCGGCGAGCACGTCATCCCACAAGCCTCGACCTTCGACGAAACTGTTGAGGCGATTCTGGCGACCTCCGCGCTGCTCTCGGCGCCCAGCGTCGTACCCGCCCGTACCCCGGCGTGATCCCGCCCCGTCCGCGCCAAGCTCCGTACAGCGACCGCGCAGCGACGGCTCATCCGTAGCCGGCAGCACCGCGCCGGCTCTTGCGCCCCGACGGCTCACTCTCTCGGTCGTGATGGTCGGGGAACGGCCGCCGCTGCTTCAGCCGGACGCTGCCCTACCTTCTCCACCACAGCCAGCGCCTCTTCTCGGCTCAGTGCCTGCCCGTTCGCGAACGCCGCGGTGTACGCCGCCGGCCCGATCAGCTCCTGCGTCGCGTGCGCCACGCGCTTCATGTCCGTGCCCGCGGCGAGCCGCGCTCCGTGCACGGCGCGGGCCGCGCCGAGGAGCAGCGCCGCCCGGGCGCCATCCCCTTCCTGGAGGGCGGCACCGGCCAGACCGTTGACCGCATCGGCGGCGAACAGGTAGTTGCCGCGGTCGACCGCTTCGTCGAGGAGGGCGTGGTGGCACCGGGCGGACTCTTCGGGACGGCCGGTGGATGCGGCGACCCAGCCCAGACCGCGCAGGACCTTGAGGCGGGTGAGGCGCGTGTCCTCGCCGCTGACCGCCGCCAGCGCGAGTTCGTAGTGGCGGGTGGCTTCGGCCAGGTCGCCTTGGATGCGGGAGACGTCCCCAAAGCCCTGGTGGAGTTCGGCGAGCAGGTCAGGGCGGCCGGTGCGGGCGGCGGTCTCGGTGGCGTACTGAAGGTCTGCATGGGCGGCGGGCAAGTCCCCGGCCACCATGAGGACCTTGGCGCGGCGGCAAAGCAGGTCCGTGAGCGCCTCGGCGGAGGAGAGCTGTTCAGCGAAATCGACGGCCTGGCTCATGAGGTAGACGGTGCGGGGCCAGTCGCCGCGCCAGGCGGCGAGTTCGGCCAGCGCGTCGAGGGCATTGGTCGTGCCCCAGCGGTCGCCGACGGCGCGGAAGCCATCGAGCGCCAGGGCGAGTGCCGCCTTGGCCTCGGGAGCCTCGCCGCGAACGAGGTGCCGATTGCCTCGGTTGAGGTGCGCAGTGGCCCGTGACCAAGGGTCCGCAGGGGCCGGGCGGCACGGGTCGGGGCAGAGAACCGCCGAAGCCGGCCAGCGGGGCGGAGCATCCGAGGTCATGCGGGTCGCGTCTGGCAGATACCTCGCCGCAACAGGGTCCGGAGCGGCCATGGCGTTGGCGGCGCACAGGGCGTATTCCTCGGCCAGGTCGCGGGGTGCCGTCTCGCCCAGTTGAGACAGCAGCTCAGAAGATAGTGCCGCTCCTTCACGGCGGAGCCCGCGCAGGTACCAGTACCAGGACAGCGCTGCGGTCATCCGAAGCGCGAGCCGCGGATCGGCGCCCCCGGCCCAGCGCAGTGCGGCCCGCAGGTCGTCGTTCTCGGCGGCCAGCTGGTCCAGCCACTCCAGTTGCCCGGAGCCGCGCAAGTGCGGGTCGGCGGTTTCGGTGAGCTTCTGGAAGTGCGCGGCATGCGCCCGGCGTACGGCGTGGTCTTCGCCTGCTTCGGTGAGGTGTTCGGCGCAGAAGGCGCGGATCGTCTGCAGCATCCGGTATCGGCCGCGGGAATAGTCGACAAACGACTTCTCGGTGAGCCCAGCGAGCAGATCGGGCACGTCCTGCTCCGGCAGCCCGCACACCGCGGTGGCCGAGGTGACAGTCGCGGCGCCGGCGAACACACTCAACCGCCGGGCGAGGGTCCGCTCGGCCGGGTCGAGCAGGTCCCAGCTCCACTCGGCCACCGCCCGCAGCGTCCGATGCCGGGGTGCGGCACTACGGCTGCCGCGTGACAAGAGGCGGAAGCGGTCGGAGAGCCCGGCGGCCACCTCGGCGGGGGTAAGCGAACGCAGTCGCGCCGCGGCGAGTTCGATAGCCAACGGGAGACCGTCGAGTTCGGTGCAGATGCGTATGACGTCGTCGATGCTGTCGGCGTCGAGGCGAAAGTCCGGCCGTACGGTGCGTGCCCGGTCGGCGAACAAGCGCACCGCGGGGCAGCCCAGCCGCTCGGGCAAGGCGGCGCCCGCCGAGGCCACGGCCAGCTGCCCGAGCGGGAACAGCGCCTCCCCCGTCAGTCCCAGTGACTCGCGGCTGGTGGCGAAGATTTGCAGCCCGGGGCACGCGGCGAGCAGCCGGTGGGTGAGCCGGGCGGTGTCGTCGATGATGTGCTCGCAGTTGTCGAGGATGATCAGGAGCCGCCGGTCCGCGAGCGCCGTGATCAGGTGCGCCTCTGCGGCGGGCGGTCCGGCGGCCGTGGGCAGCAGGCCCGGTTCGTTCAGGCCGAGCGCCGCAGCAAGGGTTTGGGCGAGAAGTCGGGCGTCGGTCAGCGGTGCAAGTTCGACGAAGGCGAGCTCACCGTCCATCACGGCGGCGGCCTCGATCGCGAGCCGGGTCTTGCCGGTGCCGCCGGGGCCGGTGAGGGTCACGAGCCGTTCGCGCGCTAGCAGCGCGGTTAGCCGGGCGAGTTCCTTGTCGCGGCCGACGAAGCTGGTCAGCTGGGCAGGCATACGCCGTAGCCCCGGCGATGGGGCGTCGCGGAGGATGGCCAGGTGTACGGCGGTGAGTTCGGGCGAGGGGTCGGTGCCAAGTTCCGCGGCGAGCGCGCGGCGGGTGCGTTCATAGAGTTCGAGCGCCTCGGCCTGCTGCCCGGAGGCGTAAAGGGCCCGCATGAGCAGCGCGCATGCGCGTTCGCGGAGGGGATGCTGGTTCAGCAGTTCGGAGAGTTCAGCCACGGTGGTGGCCGGCTCACCGCGCGCGAGGCTCGCCTCGGCGTGGTCCTCGATCGCGGCGAGGCGAATTTGGACGAGGCGGGAGACGTGCGCAGTGAGGAACGAGGCATCGGGGAGTTCCGACAAGTCCTGGCCGCGCCACAGCTCCAGGGCCTGCGATAGCAGGGCTTCGGCGGTCGCGGGATCGGTGGCCAGGACTCGGCGGCCCTCACTGGCGAGGCGGGTGAACAGGTGTGCATCGACCGCGTCCGGGTCGACGGCGAGGCGGTAACCGCCCGGGCTGGATTCGATGGTGGACCCGGTGCCGCGCAGCAAGCGCCGCAGCCGGGAAACCTGTCCATACAAGGCATTGGCCGCGTCCGACCCCCGGCTCTCCGCGTACAGAGCTTCGATCAGCCGATCGGTGCTGACGGTCCGGCCGGCCTCCAGCAGCAGGAGCGCGAGTATGGCCCGGCGTTTCGGCCCGCTGATAGCCACGGCCGTTCCGTCGGGGCCACGTACCTCGACCGAGCCCAGGACAGCGAACCGGGTGGCTGCGGAGGGAATCGCGCTCATCGTGGCCACCTGGTCCTTGGCATTGGGACCGCCATAGTAGAACCTCTCCCGATCCACTCCCTGTGATCCACTCGGCAGCCTGAGGAGCGCGGCGGCCGGAACGACCCAAAACCGCCTTCGTGACTCTTTTGGGTCATATCTATTGGAAGCAGACGTGGATCATCTTCCGACCCGCTTCCATCAATCCCGGAGCCGAGTCCTGGGATTGGTGTCGGTCGTATGCAAACTTTGGCGAAGGTGTTAATCGCGGGCGGGGCCGGCTTCATCGGAAGCACTGTCGCCAACGCCTGCATCGAGGTCGGCATCAGGTCGGTCGTTCTCGACAATCTCTCGACCGGCCGCCGGGAGTTCACCGAATCGAGCACCTTGTATGAAGGTGACATCGCCGACGGCGGGCTGGTCGATCGAATCTTCGCCGAACACCCAGATATCTATGCAGTAATTCACTGTGCAGCACTGATTGTCGTGCCCGACTCCGTTGATGAACCGCTGCGATATTACGAAGAGAACGTCGGCAAGACGATTGACTTTGTCGTCCATCTCATCCGCAACGGCTGCAAGCGAATGGTCTTCAGCTCGACGGCGGCGCTGTATTCGGCCGGGTGCGGGATGATCGTTGACGAGACGTCAGCGATCGCGCCGACCAGCCCGTACGGCCGAAGCAAAGCGATGGTCGAGACGATCTTGGCCGACGTCTGCGCAGCCGAAGACTTCCGCGTCCTCTCGCTGCGATATTTCAACCCGATCGGTGCGGATCCTGCGATGCGCACCGGGAATCCGCTTCGCCGGCCGACGCACGCGCTGGGCAAGATGATCGAAGCGATCGAGAGCGGCAAACCGTTCACGATCACCGGGACCCGCTACCCGACCGCCGACGGCACCGCAATCCGCGACTACGTGCATGTCTGGGATCTCGCCCAAGCGCACGTGGCAGCACTGGCCAAGTTCGAGACGATCTTCGGCGCCAACCGCCAGATGCTGGCCATCAATCTGGGCTCCGGCCGGGGCACCTCGGTGCGGGAACTTGTCGCCGCGCTCAACACGGTGCGCGGAGCGGCCCTGGAAACGGTGGAGAGCGAGCCGCGATCCGGCGACGTGGTCGGCGCCTACACCCGGGTCGACCTGGCCCGAGAACTTCTCGATTGGGAGTGCAAGTTCACGGTGCTCGACGGCATTGGGCACTCGCTGGAATGGGCGTCGCACCGCCGTCAGGTCCTCCATGAATAGACCATGGTTCTGATCCGTGGACCATCCATGCCGCGGCTGGCATCCGCAGGTAAGACGCAATACAGGGATCAGCGAACGGCCATCTCGTCGGGTAGTCGAATCCGGCGCTGACGTGGAAATTAGCGTGTGTTACGACCGCGCGCGGCTGGGGAGGAGCCCCTGATGCGGAAGCTTGCGGTCGTCACCGGAGGTCTGTGCACCCTGATGGCAACCACACTTACCGGATGCGCGAGCGCGCCGCTGGAGCAACGCCTGGCCGTGCCGGCCTACTGGACCCCCGCCAGCGCGGCTGGGCAGGCGTCTTTCGACGAGCTGGCGCGTTCGTCATCGGCGACGAGCA
Source organism: uncultured Actinomycetota bacterium (assembly GCA_963836775.1). Lineage (GTDB taxonomy): Bacteria > Actinomycetota > Actinomycetes > Mycobacteriales > Micromonosporaceae > DASQPR01. Next base: position 1,641,453 of record CAWIKR010000002.1, read on the forward strand.
TCGTGGTGGTCAACGGCTCTCACAGCGCGCCGGAGACGCCGTACAACCAACATTGGGCGAGTACCTTTCGCACGCTCAGCGATGCCGGCATACGAGCCCTCGGCTACGTGGATACCGGCTATCTCGGCGTCGACTTCGGACCCGGGTCCAATCCCACCCGAACCGGCTCGCACACCACCACCGACTGGACGGCGCAGATCGAGAGCGACATCGACGGCTGGTACGAGTTGTATGGCGCCGCCGGACTGCGCGGCATATTTCTCGACCAGACCGCCGCCGTTTGCGGGCCGAACGACGACTACGTCCGGCTTTATCGTGCCATCGTCGGCTATATCCGCGAGCTGCAGCCGGACGCCTACGTCGTCATGAACCCCGGCCAGTCGATAAACCGGTGCTACGAGGACGTCGCCGACACCTTCGTGACCTTCGAGGGCACGTACGGCGACTACCAGCGCCGTTCGTCGCCGTCCTGGGAACTGAAAGCGCCGGCCAGCAAGTTCTGGCATCTGGTCTACGACGCCCCGGATGAGGCGAGCATGGCCCGGGCCATCGCGCTCAGCAAGCATCGCAATGCGCAATTCGTCTACGTCACCAACGGCGTGCTTGACCCGCAAGAGCGAATTCACCCCTGGGACGCGATTCCCCCGAAATCGTACTGGCGCGCCGAGCTCGCAGCCGCTGTGGGCAGGCCTTTTGTTGTCCCGAACGATTCCTGAGGTGGTCCGCTCCGGATGCTGAACACTCGGATGATCGGCTAGACGTAGGGGCTCTTTCGGCCATCACAGACAAATAACGCAAAGCGGTTGATACGTTTCGCAGCGAGCGGCCCAGACACCCCAAAGCAAGACGTGCCGCCACAGTCCATGACGTTTCCCCTCACTTAGCCGGTCGGAGGTCGGCCAATGCATCGTGCGCGTCGAAAGCGCCTTCTCACTGCGTCTTTCGCGGTAGCCCTGGTCGCAAGTGCAGCAGTCTTGGCCGGCGCGCCGGCTCAAGCCGCAGGGCACAATCAAACAATCGCGGCGAAGCCCCAGCCGCCGCTCGTCGACGGCCTGCCGCCGGTAGTGCCGTCCAGCACCGGCTCTATGCTGCCAACGCCCAAGGCGCTGCCAAAGAAGTCCGGCGCCGTTCCGTTGCAGCGCAACCTCAAGATCGCACCGACGCGGCCGACCGCACCAAGCGGCGCGACCCCGAAGGCTGCGCCGAATGCGCTCAGTCCAAATGCGGCAACCCCGAGCGCGGTTTCGCCGAATGCCGCCGTCGCGCCGGTGACCAACAAGGTCGGGCTCCGTGCGCTGATCGTGGCCGTCGACAGCGACGATTTCGGCCTCGCCACCTGGAAATCCACCCTGGATCGGGTCGGCGCCGCCTACGACGTGCTTCTGAGCCGCACGACGCCGTTGACCGCCGACAGCCTGGTGCGCCCGGATGGCGCCGGCCGCTACGACGCGATCCTGCTCACCAACTCGAGCCTGCTCTACGCCGACGGCACTGGTGGGTACGTCAGTGGCTTCGATGGCACCGAGTGGAACACCCTGTGGGCCTACGAGCGGGATTACTCGGTCCGCCAGGCCGTCCTGTACGGCAGCTACGGCACGTTCCCGGAGAACTACTGCCTGACCGGGGTGACCGAGGGTGGCGTCGGGACCACACCGATGAGCAGCAAGCTCACCGCGGCCGGTGGACAGATCTTCGACTATCTCAAGACGACCGCGACGATCCCGATCCAGAGCTCGTACGTCTACCAGACCACGGTCACCGCCGGCTGCGCCGCCACACCGGTGCTGACGGCCGGCACCAACGTCCTCGGCGTGACCAGCACTTCGACGGATGGTCGGCAGCGGATGGAGCTGACGTTCACCTCCAACCAGTACCTGCTCCAGTCCGACCTGCTGGTCTACGGCATGTTCCGGTGGGCCAGCCGCGGGTTGTTCCTGGGTGACCAGAGGCACTACATCAACGTCGATGTCGATGACTGGTTCAACACCGCCGACGAGCGGTTGCCAGACGGCACGATCAACTCGGACCCTGGCTGGTCGATGACGGCGCATGACGCCTACAACGCCTTCCTGAAGCAGACCGCGCTCCGCCTGCAGTACCCGCTGGCCCGCACGCTCACCTTCGGAATGGCGTTCAACGCCGGCGACGCGAACCTAACCGCCGTCAGCCGATGCAGCCCGAACGGCGGCGTGGCCCAGCTGACGGCCACTACGAAGTGTCTGTCGACTCAGTTCCGCTGGATCAACCACACACTCACGCACCCGAAGATGAACTCGACTGACTACGCCACCAACTATTCCGAAATCACTCAGAACCTCACCGCGGCCCAGCAGCTTGGGCTCTCGGTCGACCGCACGGTTCTGAAGACTCCGGAGTACTCGGGTCTGGGCACCTACAACCCGAACGACCCGAACGACACCGACAACATCACGCCGCCGACCGACTTCGGACTGATGGCCTCCAATCCCGCGCTGCTCCAGGCGGCCACGGACGCGGGCGTCAAGTACCTGCACGGGAACATGTCGTTCCAGAGCCAGGTGCCCTCGTGCTTCAACTGCGGCATAGCGCACCCGATGGCGCCGAACCTGATGATCGTGCCGGACTGGCCTACCAACATCGCCTACTTCAGCACGACACCGGATGAGGAGACCTCGTTCTACAACTACTACTACGGCCCGACCGGACGGTTCCCGTACTGGCCGACCAACCTCACCTATACGCAGGTAATCGACGCCGAGACCAACGTCGCGCTGACGCATCTGACCAGTGGTTCGGTCTACACGCATACGTTCCACATCGCCAACCTGCGCGACTACGGCGGCGGCAAGACCCTGCTGACCGACTGGCTGAGCAGCCTGCTCACCAAGTACAGCTCCTACTACAACGTGCCGCTGCTCAACCCGGGCTGGCCGACACTGGCCCAGTACGCGGCAGCGCGCACTAGCCACTTCGCCGAGCTGACCGCTGGCGTGGACGCCGTCTACGACCGAACCGCCAACACCGTCACCATCACCTCGCCGGCCGCCGGAACGGTCACCGTCAGCGGCGCACGCACGGCGGGCTTCACCGCCTACGGCACCGATGTCTCCGCACCGATCACCCTGGCTGCCGGCACCCCGGTGACCTTCACCCCGAGCCTGCGCCCATGAGGATCGCGCTCATCTCGGAGTCGACCTACCCGTTCTCGGTCAACGGCGTGAGCGTCTGGTGTGACCAGCTCATGCAGGGCATGTCCGAGCACGAGTGGGAGGTGGTTGCCATCTGTGCCGACGGTTCTGAGCGTCAGCACTGGGCAGCGCCACGCAACTTGAAGGAGGTGCATCGACTCCCGGTATGGGGGCCGCGGCCAGCCGGCCGCGGCCCCGCCGGGGCCCCCGGGCCGGAGTTCCGGTCGGCGTTCACGGCGCTGTGCGCGGCCATGCTTGCACCGAACTATGGCGATGAGACGGGCAACGCGAGGGCGTTTCTCGCGGCACTCAAGCAGCTCCACGACTACAGCGAAAGCGGCGGCGACCTGACCGCCGCGTTGACTTCCGATCTCGCTCTCCGGTTGACCGCGAACGCCTGGAACCAGTACCGCGATAAGACACACGCGGGAACGATGACGCTGGCAGACGCGGTCACCGGGCTCTGGATAATCGAGCACCTGCTCCGGCCGATGTCGGCGCAGCTGCCCGAGGTCGATCTCATGCACTCGTCCATGAACGGCCTCTCGATGCTGGTCGCAATGGCCGCAAAGTGGCGGCACGGCACTCCGATCGTGATGTCTGAACACGGCATCTACCTGCGCGAACGCTACATTGACCAGGAGACCGCAGCGATGTCGCATCCGGTCCGAACCCTGGTGTTGAGCTTTCACCGGCAACTCGCCAGCGCTGGTTACCTGCTGCTCGACGCCTTGGCGCCGCACGCCGTTCACAACCGGCGCTGGGAGACGCGCTTCGGAGTGGATCCGAAGCGCTTCTGGACGGTCTACAACGGGGTTGAGCCGACGCAGTTCCCCGCGCACCCGGAGCCCGCCGAGCCGACGATCGTTTTCATGGGGCGGGTCGACCCGATCAAAGATCTGCACACCCTGATCCGAGCCTTCGCGATCGTTCATGCCGAGATCCCAGGCGCCCGCCTGCGCATCTTCGGCGACACCTCGGCGGCCAACAGCGGCTACCGCAACAGCTGCGTCGACCTGATCACCGAGCTGGAGATCGCCGGGGCGGCGACGCTCGAGGGTCGCGTGGCCACCCAGGCCGATGCCTACCGCCAAGGTCAGATTGTGGCGCTGACGAGCATCTCCGAGGGATTCCCCTACACAGTGGTCGAGGCCATGGCGTGTGGCCGACCCGTGGTTTGCACGAACGTCGGCGGTGTCTCGGAGGCGGTTGGTGACGCCGGAATGATGGTGCCCGCGCGGGACCACGAGGCTGTCGCGCGAGCCTGCATAACGATGCTGCGCGACCACAAACTACGCGCCGAACTGGGCGTCGCCGCTCGTCGTCGGGTCCTGGAGCACTTCACGCTGGCCGGGTCGATCGACGTCTACCGACGGCTCTACAAGACGCTGGACCGTCCCACTCAGGTTGCGGGCGCCTCCGTCTCCGCTCGCCGGCCGGGCTTCCGGGTGGCGCGATGAGCACACCTCGCGTCGAGCTGGCGACCCGCATCCGCACTCGCATCGGCCGACCGGTTGACAGTCTCCATGTGGCCGCCGCGCTCGAGGCGGACGGAGTCACCGACCAATCGGCTCTCGACGTTTACGGCCAGCCGGACGTGTTCGCACTGGCCGACGAGTTGTACGAGATATTGGACCGGCCGGCCGTGCCGGCATCGTCGCCACGCACCGGCCGTGCCTTGTGGTGGAAGAACGCGCTCCGTGACTGTTCGCACGGCCTGCTCTACCTGCTTCCCAGCGCGCTGCTCCCGGTTGCCCTCGTCTATGTGGGGCACCGTCCGCTGGCTGTCACCTTGGTCGCCGCGAGCGCATTTGGCTGGGTCTGGGCTGCCGGAATTGCCGGGCTGGCGTACCGGTTGCTCGGCTGCGGCCGGCCCGCGTACGCGGCACGAGTGCTTCGGTGGGCGGCGCTCGTCAGCCCCGCGCTCGGCGGCCTGATCGGCCTGGTCGTGATGGCATCGGCGGGTGGTGGCCCGAGGTTGGCCGTTGTCGCCGCGGGGCTCTTGGCCTATCAGACCGCGTCAACAATCGCGCTTATCTACCAGGCCGAGCTTCGGCTGTTCGCGACGATGGCACCGGGTGTCTGCGTCGGAGTCGCCAACCTCGTCGTCGGCGTCCCCAGCGCTGCGGTCACCGCGTACGTCGGTGCGGGGTCGCTGGCCCTGAGCCTCGGGGTCATGACCTGGCAGACAACCCGGCCAATGAACGTGGCGGGCTGGCCGCCGGCCGCGCCGGTCGAGACGTCACTGCTGCGCGCCGTGGGTCCAGAACTGCGCCAACTCTTGGGCGTGCTGTTCTACGCCGCGCTGTCGGCCGCGTTCTTGCTCCATGTCGACGCGAAATATCTGTCCAGCCCGACCGGGCTTGCCATCGCCGCGGCACCGGTGATCGTCGGAATGGGCTTCGTGGAGTGGCGCGTGCACCGATTCCACGATCGAGCCAGCGCGCTGCTCCATCGGGTGAGCTACCCGTGGGAGTTCCGGGTGGTCGTCTGGCGCCGCCTGGCCATCGAACTTCTCGGCGTCCTGTTCACTATCGGCGCGCTCGCGGTCGCACTCATGATCGTGCTGCGCTCCTCCGGCCAGCTCACCGATGCCTCGGTGGCTCTGATCAGTGCCCACGTCGCGGTAGCCGGCGCCTACTTTCTCGCATTTCTCGTGGCCGGGCAGGCCCGGTACGCCCGCCTCAACGCCGCTCTGGCGGCGGCGCTCGGGCTACAGGTCGCCTTGGCCGTGGCACTTCCCGGGGGTTATCGCCCACTCAACGACGGGTTGGCGTTCCTGGCCAGCGCCATCGTCCTCCAAATGCTCCTTCTCACGACCCTGTCCCGGGACCTCGGGCAGGCCTGGCAATACCGACGGTAATGGGGAAAGGACCAGAAATGCACGCAGTGATTCTCGCCGGCGGAAAAGGCGTGCGGCTCCGGCCGTATACGACCGCGCTGCCGAAGCCGTTGGTTCCCATCGGTGACACCCAAACAATCCTGGAGATCATTCTCGAACAGCTTTCGGGCTGTGGCTTCACCTCCGCCACGCTGGCGATCAACCACATGGGCCCGCTGATCAAGGCGTTCGTCGGTGACGGACACCGATGGGGAATGGAGATCGAGTACGCCGAGGAGACCGCGCCCCTGTCCACCGTCGGCCCGCTGTTCGGCCTGCGCGATCGGTTGCCCGAGCACTTCGTGGTGATGAACGGCGACGTGCTGACCGATCTGGACTTCGGCGACCTGCTTAAGCAGCACGAGGTGTCTGGGGCGCCGCTCACCGTCGCGACCGCGACCCAGAGCATCCGGATGGAGTTCGGTGTGCTCGACGCCGCCGATGGCCGGATCGTCGGCTTCACCGAGAAGCCGACCATCAGCTACCGCGTCAGCATGGGCGTCTACGGAATGTCGCGTAAGACGCTGGCTCCGTATCCGGCCGGTCTCTCATTCGGCTTCGACGAGCTGGTGCTGGACCTGTTGAGCCGGGACGAGCAGCCGGCCAGCTACGACTTCTCCGGCTTCTGGCTCGACATCGGCCGGCCCGATGACTACGACGAAGCGAATCGCAACTGCGCCGAGATGTTGCCGCAGCTGCTTCGCCGGCGGGTCGAGGCGACGGCATGAGACGCGTGCTGGTCTTCGGCGCCTCTGGTTTCATCGGCAGCCAGGTGTGCGTGTCGTTGCGGGAGAATCCGAGGGTAAGCGCGGTCATCACGCCTGGCCGCCGACAGTACGACCTGGTCAACGGCGACGTGCCGAACCTGGTGGCACTGCTTCGATCCGAGTGGCCGGACACGATTGTCAACTGCACCGGGCTCCTCGGTGGCCTCGGCCACGAGCTGGTGCAGGCCAACACCGTCGTCACCGCGAAGCTCATCGACGCGATCGGGCAGGTCGCGCCGGGCATTCGGCTGGTACGCCTGGGCTCAGCCGGCGAGTACGGAGTAGTCGCTCACGGGCGGGCGGTAACCGAGGACGACCCCGCCGTGCCGGTGAGCCCGTACGGCGTCAGCCACCTGGCCGCCACCTCGCTGGTCCGGATCGCCAGTGCGGCCGGACAGGTCGATGGTGTCGTGCTGAGAGTGTTCAACCCGATCGGCCCGGGGCTGCATCAGGAGAACCTGCTCGGTCGGGCGGTCAAGCAGATCCAGCAGGCGATGCGCGACGGCGCCGGCCACATCTGCATGGGTCCACTGTCGGCGTGGCGGGACTTTGTCGACGTACGCGATCTCGCCGCCGCCGTCTCCGCCGCTGCGTTGAAGCCGGCGCTCGATCACCGCGTCTACAACGTTGCCAGTGGTTCGGCCGTTCCGGCACGAACGGCGATGGAGTTGCTCGCGGCCACCGCCGGCTTCGCCGGCGAGATCCGGGAGGAGGCACCGGCTCCGTCCCGGTCGGCCGCAGTGGACTGGATGCGCGGCGATATCTCACGCGCGTCCGCGGAGCTGCGCTGGACACCCACCTATGACCTGGGCGAGTCGGTCAAGGCGATCTGGGCGGGAGCAGCGACGCCGTGACGCGCATGGGCACATGGGTTCTGCTTCTCGTTATCGTGCTGACCGCCGGCTCCTGCACCAGCAAGGTCCGGACCGGCGGAAACTCGAAACGCCACGCCACGCCTCGAGTCGGCGCCATCACCAGCTGGGTCTACCAGCTGCAGGGCTATGCCCATGGCAAACTCGACGCGCTCGCCCGTGCGCCCCAGCAGCTCGCCGTCATCGATCTTGCCCGCGATGCCGGCCGCGACTACTTCACTGCCGGCGAAGTCGCATCGCTCCGCCGATCCGGAAAGATCGTGCTCGCCTATTTCGAGATCGGCAGCATCGAGACCTTCCGGCCGGAGTACTCGTTCCTGCGCAAGCAGGCTCCGGATCTGATCCAGAACCGCTGGAGCGAGTGGCCGAACGAGTTCTTCGTCCGCTACTGGGACGAGCGATGGTGGACCGACGTCATCCGTCCTCGGGTGGATCAGGCGGTGCGGGCCGGATTCGACGGCGTCTACCTGGACACGCCGCTCGCCTATGAGAACGTCACGTTGCCCGAAGGTCAGAGCCGGACCGGGCTAGCGCGCGAGATGGTCCGGCTCATCGCCCGGATCAGCGAGCATGCAAAGTCCAAGTCCCCCTCGATGTTGATAGTGCCGCAGAACTCGCCCGAGCTCCGGATGATCCCCGGCTACCTGGAGGCGATCGACGGCATCGGTGTGGAGGAGTTGTTCGTCCGCGCCATGAACCAGCCGTGTGTCGAGAGCTACTGCGCCGAAGACCTCGCCAACACCCGAGCGATCCGGGCTGCGGGCAAGTTCGTCCTGGCCGTGGACTACGCGTCGCAGCCCGGCACCATCCGCCTCGCATGCGGCCGTTACCAGCAAGAAGGTTTCGCGGGCTATGTCACGACCCGCGATCTGGATCGAATCGATCCGCCATGCAATGCCCCCTCACGTCAACCCACCACCCCAGCAGAACCGCGTTCCACCCTTGAGAGGAGCAAATAGGTGGCCAAGACCATCGGAGTTGTGGGAATGGGCTACGTCGGCCTGACGCTGACCGCGGCTCTGGCAAATAAGGGCTTTACGGTCTACGGCGCGGATGTGGCGCGCCCGATCGTCGAGTCACTCACCCGAGGGCGCCCGCACATCTTCGAACCCGGAGTCGCGGAGTCGTTCTCCAATCATGTCGGTACGTCCATCTTCGTCAATACCGAACTTCCGCAAGACACCGTTGATGTCGCGGTGATTTCTGTGTCCACCCCCGTCGACGACGACACGCACCTGCCAAACCTGCGCAACCTCAAGGCCGCGGCGGAGCATGTGGCCGAGCGCTGCTCGCCGTCGACCCTGGTCGTGGTGCGCAGCACCGTCCCGGTCGGCACCAGCCGCGCCGTGGTCCTGCCGGTGCTCCTCAACGCCTGGGGCAGCGCCCGGCTGGTGATGGCGCCTGAGCGCACCATCCAGGGTCAGGCGCTGCGCGAGCTCGTCGAGTTGCCGCAGGTCGTGGGTGGTCTCGATGACGACAGCCTGGCGGCGGGTCTCGAGTTCTTCGGCGGGCTCGCGGCCCAGCTCGTCCCGGTGTCCAGCATGGAGGCCGCGGAGCTGGTGAAGCTGTCGAACAACTGCCACACCGACCTCATCTACGCGTACGGGAACGAGATCGCGCTCGTCGCCGAGCAGCACGGACTCGATCCACTTGAGGTCATTCGCGCAGCGAACCTCGACTATCCGCGGCCGGACCTGGCCAAACCCGGTTACGTCGGGGGCGGCTGCCTGTCCAAGGATCCGTACATCATGATCAATAGCGCCACCGACCGCGAGCCGTTCCTGGTCCAGAAGGCCCGCGAACTCAACGAGTACCTCCCGGTGCACGTGGCCGAGCGCGTCACCGAGATGATCTCCGAAGTGCTCGGGGACACCAAGGATGCCCGGCTCGCCGTGCTCGGATGGGCCTACAAGGGCTGGCCGGCCACCGATGACATGCGCGGCACCCCGATCGCCTCGATGATGCCGGTCTTCAACGCCGCCGGCATCACCGTGACGGGGCACGATCCGATGGTCTCGCCGGACGTCATCAGCCAATACGGAGGCGAGCCCGTCAGTCTGGATAAAGCGTTCGCCGACAGCGACGCGGTGCTGATCATCAACGACCATCCCGACTATCGCGCCATCCAGGTCGACTCGATACTCACCGACAACCCGCCAAAATTGATCTACGACTCCTGGCGGATTCTCGACGAGACCGCGGTCGTCGCGGCCGGCGTCCGGTACGCCGGGCTCGGCTACGTCGCAAAGGAGCCGGTGGCATGAGGGCGCTCCTGCTCGGCGGGGCCGGTTTCATCGGGCTGCACCTGGCCCGCCGGCTCGTCACCGATGGCCACGATGTCACCATCGTCGACGACTTCTCTCGGGGACGCGATGACCGAGACGTCAGTGCCCTGCGCGATCACCCCCGCGTCGAGGTGATCTCCGGAGACCTGACCGATCCGGCGACCTACGCCGCCCTGCCGCACGGCTGGGACCAGATCTACCTGCTGGCGGCGATCGTCGGGGTGCGCAACGTAGAGGCCGCCCCGGCGAAGGTGGTCCGGGTCAACTCGCTGGCCGTCCTCCACCTGCTGGATTGGATCGCTCCGGGCGAGCGCCTGTTCTTCGCGTCGACCAGTGAGGTCTACGCGGGCGGCGTCGACCTCGGAGTGGTGCCGGTGCCGACTGGCGAAGCCGTGCCGGTGATGGTGGCCGATGTGACCGCACCCCGGTTCAGCTACGCGATCAGCAAGTTGCTCGGCGAGGCCGCGGTCATCCACACCGCGGCCGCGAAGGGCTTCCCGGCGGTGGTGGGCCGATTCCACAACGTCTACGGGCCGAGGATGGGCGCCGACCACGTGATCCCGGAGCTGTCATTGCGGGCGATGCGCGGAGAGAATCCGTTCCGGGTCTATGGCACCGACCAGACGCGGGCCTTCTGCTTCGTGGATGACGCCGTCGAGGCGATGGTCCGGCTGATGGCAAGCACGGCGAGCGGGATCGTGCATATCGGCAACGATTCCGAGGAGACCAATATCGGCGACCTCGCCAAGTTGGTGCTGCGAATCGCAGACGCTGACCTGGACCTGGTGGCCGCCCCGGCGCCGGCCGGCGCGGTTGCCCGGCGCTGCCCAGACCTCGCCAGGCTGCGGCAGTTGACCGGATTTGAGCCGACGGTCTCGCTCGAGGACGGCGTCCGCCGAACATTTGAGTGGTATCGGCAATAGCGCAAGTCAGCGGCCCGGTGGAGGGGCGGTCCGTTTGGACCGCCCCTTCTCCATGTCCTGGTTTTTAGCGTATGAGGCGTAGGCGCCGTTTTCCGGATGGTCTACATATTGTCGTGCGTGATAACGTCAGCCGGATTTTCAGTGGCCACAACGACCTGATCGCCCGGGACAGCTCCGGAAACATGTGGCTGTTCACCGGCACCGGGGCCGGCGGCTTCAACCCTCGCACCAAGCTCAGCTCGGGGTTCGCGGCGTACCCGCGGATCTACTGACCGACGGCACGCGACAAAGGGGGCGGACCGCAGCGGTCCGCCCCCTTTGTCATGTCAGGAATACCGTGCCGTCCGCCTAGTTCACCGTGACGGCAAGTGTGCCGGCAACACCGCCCGCGATGACAGTGATCGTCACCGTGCCGGAGTGGTGCCCGGTGACCACACCGGTACGCCGATCCACCGACGCCACCCGCGGATCCGATGACGTCCACGCGCGGGACACCGGGTCAGTGATCGGCATGGTCAGGGCGGTGGCATCGTCGCCGGTCACGGTTGTTCCGATTGCGGTCAACATCACCGACGAGCCGACCGCGACCGACGCCGGCCCGTCGCTTGACGCCGGCCGATCGACCGTCACTGACGCGAGCACCGGCTGCACCGCGAACTGCACGGTGCCGTTCGGCAGCACGTGGAACAGGCCGTAGTTGTAGAAGCCACCCTGATCGGTGGGCGCGTACGGCGGTGAACCGGCGTCCGCGATCACGAAATTCGGCACGCCGCCGGAGCCGGAGGTGAGTGCACCGGCCGAGGACCGGATCTCCTCGGCCCAGCCGCGCGAGTGGCCGAACAGCATCAGCACGTGTGTGAACGGATGCGTCTGCTGATACCGGTTGGCGAGTTCCTCGTACATCTGGGCTTCCCACCGGTCGGCGAACTGGCTGTCCGCGCGTGGGTGCGGGTCGTAGGCGGGTACGTGCGTGACGATCACCGTGACCGGTGAGGTGTTCGCGCTGAGCTGGTCGACGAGCCACTGGTATTGCGACTCGTCGGCGTCGACATTCTGGTACGGGTCCGAGGCCAGGATGCCGATGTGCGCGGAGTCGGTGACGATCACGTTCGCCGAGCCCATCGCGTACTGGTAGTGGGTGTCCCCGAAGACCGCGGCGTAGTTTCCGGTCTCCGGAGTCGCGCCCTGGGTGATCTCGTGGTTGCCGACGGCATCCCGGTATGGCACACCGAGACCGTCCAGCAACGAGCGGGCCAAGTCCAGATTCGCCGGGTCGCCACTGTCCGGCATGTCACCGAGCGCCTGCACCTGGGTCGGCCGGGAGGCCGCCGGCAGCGTGCCGAACGAGGTGCCGATCGACTTCATCACGGTCGGGCCGGTGCCGCCCGGATCGGCGGCGCGGACATGCGCGTCGTCCATCGCCGCCAGCGTGGTGCCACCGGCGCTGAACGAGCCCACGTCGGTGAACTTCAGCCACGACGGGTTGTCCGGCAGGGCATGATAGACCGGCGGGACCGGCGGCCTCGGCGAGTAGACCGCCTGCAGCCCGGACAGCAGCACGTCACCGGTCAGGTTCGGACCCGGCTTGATAGTGACCAGGCCGAGGTAGTTGACCCGGAGCGGGAACTGGAGTCCGGCCGGCAGGTTCGCCACCACGTATTGCCAACCGTCCCAGGTGACTCCGGTCGGGTAGAAGCTGGTCGGCTGGTTGCTGGCCTGCCAGATGCCGATGTTCAGCGACACGATGCCGGGATCCAGCGCCTTGCCCGGACGCGTGGCGAGGTCGGCGTTGCCCTTCACCCAGACGCCAATGCCGATCGGAGCCTGGTTGCCGTTGCGCAGGCCGATCTGCTCCGATTCCGGATCATCGAGGTAGATCGACAGGTCGAAGGTCTTGCTCTGGTTCGGGTAGTGGTAGTGCACGGCCATCGAACCGGACGACGATCCGGGTGGCGACTCGTCCGAGGCGCTGATCGAGCCGGTGGGTCCGGTGTCCGGGCCGGGGCTGGGCACCTTGCGCGGATAGACGTTGACGTATTGGTCAGTGACCGACCACTTGGAGATGTCGTGCAGGCTGTCGACCGGGACCGTGGTCTGCCCGATCGCGACACTGACCGAGGCCGACGTGCCACCCACCGACGCGGTAACCGTAGCCAGACCATTGCCACTCGCGGCCGCGGTGAAGATCCCGTGCGCATCCACCGACCCCAGATCCGCAGGGTCGACGGTCCAGTGCACCGCTTCGTCCGAGAGCGTCACGTCGCCCGCGCTGAGGGTCAACTGCTGCGCCACGCCGTTGTTCAGGTCAACCTGCGCCGGCGACACACTCAGCGACGGCAGCGAGGTCACTACCTTCAGCGGTACGAGTGACTGCGCGCGCCCGGCCTTGATGCGCAGGATGCCGACGCCGCCTCGGGTCCCAGCCGATAGCGACGTCCCGTGCACCGATGCCAGCGACGGCGGGAATACCGACAGCGAAACCGGCTCCGCCGCCGGATTGCCGGCGCGATCCAGTGCGTACGCGGGAACGTCGATGGTCGTGCCGACCAGAACCGATAGCGGCTTTCCGGCATTGACCACCGCGGACGTGGCCGTGGTCGGTGCGGTCTCGGTGCTGTAGATGAACAGGCCGTTGGCGACCGGTCGCTCGTGACCGTCGGACGGCACGTTGAGGACCGACGCCTCGGTCTGCCCGGGCAGCCGGCCAACCATCTGAGTGGAGCCACCGGAGTCGAAGAGGATGGCGTTGTAGGCGCCGTGCTGCATCATCCACCCGGCGATCTGCGGCCGGGTCAGGCCCTGCGCCACGCCCTCCGGCTGGTGCCCGTCGAAGGCCGCGAAGACCGCGTGCGTGCCGTCTTTGGTGACCCCGACAGCGGTAACCGGGTTGTCGACGTTGTTCTCCCCGCCGCCTTGCAGTGGCACGCCCAAAGCACCGTCCTTGACCAGGATTGCACCGCCGCTGACGGCCTGCCGGATGTGCTGGTCCGGGCTCAGCGACTCGGCCGTGGTGACGGTGTCGCCGACCTTGACGTGCGCTGTCAGCCACGCCGCCTGGGCGCCGGTGGCGACCAGGTCGGTGGTGCCCTCCGGGAGCTGCGGCAGATCGGTGACGCCAGTCTTGATGTCGGCGACGGTGAGCTGATCACCGGAGACGGTGCCGGAGACGACCGTGGCCGCCGGGATCGGTGACGGGGTGCCCAGGAACGGGGTCACGTGCACCAGTGCGCCGCCGGACTTGGACAGGTCTTCAACGACGTTGACCGAGGTGATCGGCTCGGTGCTGCCGTCGTCCGCGGCGATCGTTCCGGTGTAGCTGGTCTGACCGATGCCGATGCTGCCGTCGTCACGGACCCACAGGTCCCAGGGCCGGGTCGGATCGGGTGACTTGTCCAGCTGGCCGTCGATGACGACCACGCCCTCGGCGCGTCCGCTGCCATAGATGGCGAAGAAGTCCGAGTTCACACCGGCCACCGCACCGGTGCGATGCGCCATCGACGACGGCACCTCGTCGACCGGATCGGTCAGGTGGTCGTGTGATTCGACGACGCCGAGCCGCACATTCGGGTCGGCGAGGTCGACATTGAGCACCTGCGCACGCTGCGCGCCGCCGACCGTGTTGAGGTGGTCCGACCAGTGCTCGACCCCGTGCGTCAGGGTCAGCGGTTTGGTGCCGGACTCGTCGACGACCAACGGCCAGTTGGCTGGTGTCGTTGGCAGCCAGGCGTCACCGGCCGAACGTGCCGCCGCGACCGATGTCGGAGCGGCGACGAGAGACGCGGCGATCAGCGCCGCGCTTGCGATGGGCACACCCCATCGACTTCGGATTCTCATCCGTGAGCCTCCCCAGGCGATGAAACTTATTGACGATTTACATTTCGTCTCACGAAACCATTCTTCAGGGGGTCGGGCAAGGGCGGAGCAGTTGGCACTTCGGTGAACTCCAGGCGGTGCGGTGTTCGGATACGTTCGATTCATGGATCCGCGCCGCCCGAAGCTTGACGATGTCGCCCGGCTGGCCGGGGTTTCGCGAACCGCGGCGTCCCGCGCCATCAACGGCCAGCCCGGCACGACCGAGGAAGTCCGGGCGCGAGTTCGCGATGCCGCGACCCGCCTGGGTTTCCGCGCCCACACCGCCGCTCGTGCGCTGGCGTCCGGCCGGGGCGCTGCGGGGGCGGCCGAAACGGTGGAGATCCTGATCGTCGATCCGGATCCGAACGCGCTCAGCGCCAAGCCTTACTACGGCCGCGTCATGACCGGCGTCCTGCGAGCGCTGTCCAATCTCGACGTGTCGGTGCGCCTGCGGGTGGTGCCGTCAGCGCCGACCGGCGACGATCGTCCGCCGTTCGGGCGTCTGCTGATCAACGTGCCCGCGCCCGCGGCGGCGGCGATGCGGCGCGCCCGGTCGGTCTCACTCGGCCGATCGGCGCCGGGGATCGCCTATGTGACATCGGACAACGAAAGCGGCGCCCGCCAGGCCGCGCAGCACCTGATCAGCACCGGCCGGCGGCGCATCGGTGCGGTGTTCGGCCCGGACATGCCGTGTGCCGACGAACGCAAAGCCGGGTTCCTCGACCTGACCGCGTCCTCGGGCTTCGACGTGGCGCAGCGCGACGGTGACTTCACCCGCGCCACGGCTTATCAGGCGACGCGGTCATTGCTGGAGCAGCACCCGGATCTGGACGCGATCTTCGCCGCCTGCGATGTCACCGCGATCGGCGTGCTGCAGGCACTGCGCGACGCCGGCCGGCGGGTGCCCGACGACGTGGCGCTGGTCGGCTTCGACGGCAGCTCGCTGTCCGAGGCGGCGGACCTGTCGTCGGTCTACGTGCCAGCCGAAGAGGAAGCCGCCCGAGCGATCAGCACGCTGCTTGACCCGGCTCTGGCATCGGCCGCACGCCTGCCCACCACCCTCGCCGTACGCGGATCCAGCTGAGGGCGGTGGACCCTGCCGCGGCCGCTAGGGCAGGTTGGCGATCAACTCGTTGATCCTGGCCTTCATCAGCTCCAGTGACGCGGCCCGCACCGCGGCTCCCCGCGACTGGTCGCCAATGTGCGTGGCGAGCTGCTCGATCGCTGTCGCCACCATCAGGTCCCGGCGGGCCGCGTTGTCCGCGGTCATCGGACCCCACGGCCCGACCGGAATCGGCACCCCGCCGACGACCACCCAGCCGCCGCCGTCCACCGCGACTCCGCCCAGCAGCTGGCCGACCAGCTGCGGCAGGTGCGGGAAGTGCCGGTGCACGGGCGGGGTCCGCACCTTGTCGACTGCCATCCCGACCACCGGAACACCCGCTTCGAAGCTGGTGATGACCCGGATTGGCGCGACGTTTCCGGAGGCGCCGGCGGCGAAGACGTTCACGTGGCCGTGCACCAGAGTCGGCTCTGCGTTGCCGACATAGACCAGGCCATTGGTGTCGACAGCGAGCGCGAAGTCCTCGGAAAGACCGGTGTGGGGGCCGCCAATGACGCGCATCGGAGCCGCGTCACCGTCCGCCGAGGCGTCGAAGACCAGCACGTTGTTGCCGTTGGCGACGTAGAGGTTGTTGTCACCATCGAAGTCCAGCTCGCTGACGCTACGCAACCCAGTGCTCGGACCGGCGATGCGACGAACCGGATTCGGATAGCCGACCGCGCCGGGTGCGTACACACTGATCGTCCCGGGGAGGTCTTCGAGCAGGTAGAGATAGTCGTTGGTGTCGACGGCGATGCCGTTGAGGTTGCCCGACGCCACCTCGATCCCGGCGATGACCCGCGCCGGCGGCACATTGCCGGACGCACCTGGCGGATAGACCGTGATGGTCCGGTTGGCCGGCACGCCGCCAGAGTTGAGGACGTAGAGGTTGCGGGCACTGTCCAGCGCTACACCATCCGGGATGGCGAGCTTGGTCTGATCGCCACGGATCACCCGGATCGGCGCCAGGTCACCATCGGCGTCCGGTGGATAGACGGTGATGGCACTGGTAGCCGCGTTGCCGACATAGAGGTTGCGATCGTTGTCGAGCGCGATACCCGCGACACCGTCCAGCTGAGTCGACGGGCCGTGCAGGGCCCGGATCGGCGGGCCGTCACCGCCGGCGCCGAGCGGGTAGACGTTGACCTGCTCCCGCAGGAGTCCGACATAGAGCTCCATGGCAACTCCCGCAGCAGCATCGACCGGGACGAATTGCCGCCAACGTAGCAGCGGCGGCATCGCTCGCAAGATTCATGACGGAATGCTGACAAGGCTCCGGCACGTGCGGCGCAGCGGCGGATCGCCGGCTAGAACGCAGGCGGCCGACCGGCCAGAAACGCCGACAGCCCTTCGGTGACATCCGGCGCTCGCCGGGCCCGGTCCAGGAACGGAGCAATGGCCGCATCCACCGGCCCCCCGGCGCTTCGAGCCCGCAGCACCGCCGAGACCGCTCCGATGGTCTGCGGCGATCGGCCCGCGATGGTCCGGGCCAGCTCGGTGGCGCGTGTCACCAGACGATCCGGGGGGACGACTTCGTCGACCAAACCGAAGCCGAGCGCGCGGTCGGCGTCGATGAGGTCGGCGGTGAACAGCAGGTACTTCGCGCGCGCTGGTCCGACCAGGTCGGCCAGCCGGACCGTGGGAACCGCCGGGTAGACCACACCAAGTTTGGCGGGCGTCACGCCGAACCGGGCGCCGGTGGCCGCGACCCGCAGATCACAGGCGACCGCCAGCTGGCAGCCACCGCCCACGCAGGCACCGCGTATGGCGGCGATGGTCGGTGCCGGAAACGTGGCGAGCACCTCCTCGGCCGCGACATTGGTGGCGTGGTAGGCGGCGGCCGCGTCCGGATCGGCGTAGATGGACTGCAACTCGCCAATGTCGGCACCGGCCGAGAAGGTCCGGCCGGCGCCGGTGAGCAGCAGCGCTCGCGCGTCCGCCACGGACGACAGCAGATCCGGAAACGCCGCCCACATGTCGCGGGTCAGAGCGTTATGCCGGTCCGGTCGGTCGACCATGACGAGCGCGAGATTTTGCGTACTCCGGAGGACTTGAAAGCCGGGCGGCGCGGCGGCGGCTGACCAGCCGGCGGCGATCCAGTCGTCGCTCATCGCCGGCGCACCACGACGGTCACCTCATGGCGATTGTGATGCAACTGGCGGGCGTGCACGATCTCGAACGCGCCGGCCAGCAATCGCAGGCAGCTGCGCACGGTCTCCAGCACATGCCGTGACCCGGTCTTCAGGGTCACCACGCCAAGGCCGCCGGGATTGAGACGCGTCGCCGCGTCGATCATCATCCGGCAGCTCAGTTTCGGCTCCATCCGCATGTCGTTGACCACGACGTCGAACCGCACCCGGGTGCTCCGGAGGAACTCGCCGGCGGTGGTTCGCGAGTGATGAATGGATCGGTCGTCGGCGAGGCTCGGATCGAGATCCCCGGGATCGACCGCCCAGACGGTCAGTCCGTGCTGGCGCAGGATCCGGGTCCACCCGCCGGGTGCCGCCCCGAGATCGAGTGCCTTGCCGCCGTCGGGAAGGCGCAGGTCAAAGATGTCGAGAAGCTCCTCAAGCTTGAACTCGGCCCGGCTGACCTGCTCCTTCGTCCGGCCGAGCCGGACCTTCCCGCCGGGCCAGTCGCAGAGCGCGGCGTCGCGTCGGTTGAGGCCGAGGATCGCGTCACTACCCACCAGGGCGCAGGACAGGGTGTACGCGGCTGCGGCGCGCACCGGCTGGAAGCCCTCATCGCGCAGCGCCGCCACGATCTCCTGGGCCGCCTCGGCCGCCCCGAAGCCGATCGTCGGCATGCCGCTCGCCCATGCCTGCACGGCGATCTCCGGCCCGATGTCGGGCAGTTCGGCGTAGTGGATCGCGCGGGCCGCGGCCACTCCCACGTGACTGCGGACGCGGTCGACCTCGCTGGCGAGGTGCCGCACGAAGACCAGCGGATCGCTCTCGCAGTGCGCGGCGACCTCTTCGATGGTGAGCCCGTCGGCGGTCATCAGCCCGAGTTCCGGACCCAGGCGCTCCACCGAGACCGGGCCGAGAGCATCTTGCAGCTCACGCACGGCCAGCATGAACGCCTCCTCGGAGGCGGACACCAGCACGCGGTCGGACACTGATTGATCTTATCTACTTGTTCACACGGTGGATTTGCTAACGGCTCAGTCGGCCCATGGTCGACTAGCGTGCGACCGTGCCGTCACGTCCTCGGATCCTGACCCCCGTGCTGATCTTCATCGGCCTGGTAGTCGCGGTGATCGGCAGCCTGGGAGCGCCGTTGGTGCCCACGGTGGCCCGGGCCAGCCAGGTGTCGCTGGCCAGCGCGCAGTGGTCGCTGACGATCACGTTGCTCGTCGGCGCCGTGACCACCCCGATCCTGGGGCGGCTCGGCGACGGGCCGCACCGGCGTACGTCTCTTCTTGCCGCGATTGGCGCGGTCGTGGCCGGGTGCGTGCTGGCGGCGCTGCCGCTCGGCTTCGCCGCTCTGCTGGCCGGCCGCGCGCTGCAAGGCGTCGGTCTCGGCCTGGTGCCGCTGGCGATCGCCGTCGCCCGGGACGCACTACCGGCCGATCGGGCACGATCCGCGATCGCGCTGCTGTCGGTGACCACGGTCGCCGGCATCGGGCTCGGCTACCCGCTGGCCGGGCTGGTCACCGAGACGCTCGGGCTGGCGGCTGCGTACTGGTTCGGAGCGGCCGTGGCGGCACTGGCCCTGGTGGCTGCTGCGGTGGTGGTTCCGGCCGCCCCGGACCGGCCGGGCCGCCCGATCGACCTGGGCGGGGCGGCCTGGCTCGGCCTCGGCATCACCGGCCTGCTGCTGGCGCTGACGCAAGGCCCGGTGTGGGGCTGGGACTGGTCGCTGGTGCTCGCGGTCATCGCGATCGTGGTCCTGGCGTGGTGGGCCCGCCGGGAGTTGCGATCGACGCAACCGCTGATCGACCTCCGGCTGGTCCGGCGACCCGCGGTCATCACCGCCGACCTGACCATCCTCTGTGGCGGCGTCGGCATGTATCTGCTGCTCTCACTGGTGGCGCGATTCGTCCAGACGCCGTCGGCGGTCGGCTACGGCTTCGGCTCCTCGGTCATCGTCGCGGGTCTGGTGCTGGTGCCGTTCTCGGTGGCCAGCTTCGTGGCGAGCCGGATCGCCTCGGCGGTGCAGCGCCGCATCGGTGCCGTCCGCATCCTCTCCGCCGGCTTCGCCATCGTCGCCGCCGCCATCGGCGGATTCGTCCTGTGGCACGCGGCGATGTGGCAGGTCCTGGTGGTCATGGCGGTCGCCGGTTTCGGCGTCGGCACCGTCTTCGCCGCCAACCCGATGCTGATCGTCGGAGCGGTCCCGGCCGCAGAGACCGGCAGCGCGATGAGCTTCAACCAGGTGCTGCGCAACGTCGGATTCTCGGTCGGCAGCGCGCTCGCCGGGGTGATCCTGGCGGTGAACACGCCGGTCGGCGCGACATTTCCGACCATCCATGGATACCGGGTGGCGGGCCTGGTGGCTGCAGCGATGTGCACCGCGACGCTCGTGGTGAGCATTGCGCTACCAAGTGTCGGACGAACCGCTAGTACCACCGAATAGCTGATCAGTGCTAGGTTCGACCGCTTTCTGTGGTCGCCCCGGGTCATCGCGGGGACCGTTGGCCACAGCTCATCGCGATCACGCCGCGCACCCCCGCGTGGCAACCAGCCCCTAGGACGGATCCATGGCATTCCGCCGCTCCAAGCAGAAGCAGCAGGTCATCGAGAAGCTGCAGGAGATCGCGCCGCCCGGCGAGACCTTCGTCGCGTGCGTGCACTGCGAGACCGGTCCGAGCCCGTGGCTCGGCATGATCTTCGACGAGGTGCCGATCCTCGGCACGGTCGTTTATTGGATGCGCAAGTTCTACTTCGTCACGCTGACCAACACCACCGTGGTGGTCAACTCGATGAACCGGATGACGAACCGCCCCGGCGACGTCGTCTACTCGATCCCGCGCGAGCAGTTCCAGGTCACCGCCGTGAAGCGGGCCTCGCTGTGGAGCTCGATGTATGTCGTGTTCCCGGGCCAGCAGAAGCCGACCCGCCTGAACATCGACCGCTACTGGCGTGGTGAGTTCGACGCGCTGGTCGGAAACCTGCCCCAGGCGCAGATCCCGCAGCAGGCACAGGCCCCGGCCCAGCAGCCGGCCAACTGACGCTTGCCGAACACCGCGACGGCCCGGACCATCTGGTCCGGGCTGTCGTCGTTCGTGGCAGCTGCTCAATGCGGAACCGGTGCCATGGGTTGGCTCGCAACTGGCACGGGCTGTCGCGATTGCATGATCGCGCCGGGGCATAACGTGGACGCGTGGCAACCGACAAGACCGGACGCGCCGAGATCATCGAGTCCGTCGACCTGGGCACCGCCGAACTGATCCCGGATCCGCGCCGGCCGCACGGCTGGCTTCTGATGATCGCCGGGGTGTCCCAGTCCTACGTCGACACCTCGAATCCGCGGTTCCTGGAGTTCGAATACGTCCGGCGAGTCGTCAGCATCATCGACGCGATGAAGGCGCCCACCGATCCGATCGACGCGCTGCACCTCGGCGGCGGAGCGATGACCATTCCGCGGTATATCGAGGCGGCGCGCCCGGGTTCGCGGCAGACCGTGGTGGAGCGAGACGCGGCGCTGTCCAAGCTGATCCGGCGCGTCCTCCCGCTGCCCGAAGACGCCGACATCGAAATCGAGTTGGGCGACGCTCGGACATTCGTCGACGACACCCCTCGGCACGCGTACGACCTGGTGGTCTCCGATGTCTACGAGGGCGCGCAAATGCCTTACTCGGTGACCAGCCTGGAGTTCGCTCAGTCGGTCGCGCACTCGCTCCGCAACAGTGGACGGTTCATCATCAACGTCACCGATCTTCCGGTGCTGGCCTTCACCCGGGTGCTGACGGCGACGCTGCGCGAAGTCTTCGCCGACGTCTGCCTGCTCGCCGAACCCAACATGCTGCGCGGCCGGCGCTTCGGCAATGTGGTGATCGCCGCCGCCAAGCGCGCCGGCAGCCTGCCGGTCAAGCGGCTGAGCCAGACCAGCCGGGTGCTGGCCGGAGCTGACCTGACCGAGTTCATCGGCGGTGCGCAGGTCACCCACGACGGCACCGCGCCCGGCATCACCCAGCCGCGGCTGTGACCAACGGCCGGCGATCTCGGCTGTCGGCGGGCGCTGCTCAGGCGCTCGATGCGGCGGCTGCGGAGGCCGCTCGCCTCCGCACACGACCGCCCCGGAGGCGATCGACCGCGTCGAGATCGGCCGAACCGGCATAACGGCGCCACACTGGTGTGTTGTCCATCACGGGTGCAGGTGTCCGGCCCGCGGAGGACGGATCAACTGAGATTCGGCCGCGCCGGGCCTCGTACCATTTGGGGAAGAGCGAGGGGGAAATGCATGCGCAAGCGGCGGATCGCGGCGGGGTTGGCATTGGCGGCCGGCGGTGCCGGCCTGGTCTGGGCGACCCGGGACATGCCGGCCGCGTTCGGCGCCCTTCCGGCGGGCGAGCGGGCCGAGAGAGTGCGCAGATCCGCGCATTACCGCGACGGCAAGTTCCACAACAGCCACCCGACCACCGTCGGCGACCTGCGTGGCCGCGACGATGACGGCTCGATGCTGCGGGAATTCCTCAAGGGCGGCGCCGAGCGCAAGCCCGCCGCGGCGATCCCGCTGGTCGCCGGCGACCCCGGCACTGCCACCGGCGAGCTCTCCATTACCTGGTATGGCCATGCCTCGTCACTGGTCGAAATCGACGGCACCCGGGTGCTGTTCGACCCGATCTGGAGTGACCGCTGCTCTCCGTCCCAGCTGGTCGGCCCGCGCCGGTTGCATCAGGCGCCGATCGCCCTGGACGACCTGCCGCACCTGGACGCCATCGTGATCTCCCACGATCACTACGACCACCTGGACATGGCGACGATCCGGACGCTGGCGCGGACGCAGGACGCGCCATTCCTGGTGCCGCTCGGCGTCGGCGCACACCTGGAGCGCTGGGGCGTGCCCGGGGACCGGATCGTCGAGGTCGAGTGGGAGGAGGCCACCTCCGTCGGCCCGCTCACCCTGATCTGCACCGAGGCGCAGCACTTCTCCGGCCGCACCGTGAAACGGGATGGCACGCTGTGGAGTTCGTGGGTCGTCGCCGGCCCCCACCACAAGGTCTTCTACAGCGGTGACACGGGTTACTTCGACGGTTTCGCCGCGATTGGCGCCAAGCACGGGCCGTTCGACGCCACACTCATCCAGATCGGCGCCTACGACAAGCGCTGGCCGGACATCCACATGACACCGGAGCAGGGCATCGCCGCCCACATCGATGTCCACGGCGGCTTGATGATTCCGGTGCACTGGGGCACCTTCGTGCTGGCGTTCCATCCGTGGGGCGAGCCGGTCGATCGGGCCTGGGCCGAGGCGAAGGCACGCGGCGCGTCGCTGGCGGTGCCGCGTCCGGGCGAGCGCATCGACGTCGCCGACCCGCCCGCCGTCGATGGCTGGTGGCAGGCGCTGGCGTAAGCCGCGACCGGTTGGTCACCGTTCCCGGCGCACCACAGTCAGGCCGGGCGCGTGCAGCGCCGTCACCGTACGCGCGGTGCGGTCCCAGGACGCCTGATAGAGCGCCCGGAGCCGGGAACTGAGGTCGGTCCGGGCGAGTTCCCGCGGCAGATCGATGAGTCTCTGCGGCTCGCCGAGATAGGTGTAGGTCGGGATCGCCTCGGCCTTGGTCACCTTGAATACATGTGGCTTCACCTCGGTGAAGGTGAACCGCGGCAGGACTCCGTCCATCGTCGGCTTGCTGAACCCTTGCTCGGCGATCTGGTTGCCCATGCCGTACGCCACCCACTTGCCGTTGATCTGCGCGAACGGCTGCACCACGTGGGCATGGCAGCCGAGGATCAGGTCCACGTCCGGCGACTTGAGCAGGGCCGCCGCCACGGCCCGCTGCTGGGCATTCGGCACCTGCTGATATTCGGTGCCGAAGTGCAGGCTGACGATCACCACCTCGGCGCCGTGGGCCCGGGCCGACTTCGCCGCGGCCAGGATCGCCGGGACGTCGATCAGGTTCGCGGCCCAGGTTTTGCCGGCCGGTCGGCGCATGCCGTTGAAACCGTACGCATAGGACAGCTGCGCGACCTTGACTCCATTGACGGTCAGGATGTCCGGAGTCGCGGCTTCGGCGGCCGAGCGGGCCGTGCCGGTGTGCTTGACGCCGGCCGCGTCCAGGGCATCGAGCGTGCGCGTGATGCCGGGCATGCCACCGTCGAGCGAGTGGTTCGAGGCCGTCGAACAGGTGTCATATCCGATCCGGTGCAGAGTGCCGGCGATCTGCGGGGGCACCCCGAAGACCGGATAGCTGGTGAACGGGCCGCCAGGCCCTGCGTAGGGCGTCTCCATGTGGCAGACGGCCAGGTCGGCGCCCTTGATGTCGGGAACGGCCGAAGCGAAGATCGGATCGAAGTAGTAGCCGGACCGATGGTGCTGCCGAGCCGCCCGCCGGGCCTCGCCCCACAACCCGTTGTGCAGCAGCACATCGCCGGCGCCCAGGACGGTGAACTGGCGCGGCTTGACGGTGCCGGATCCGAGTTGTGGACTCCGAGCCGCCTGGACCAGCACCGGCGGCAGCACCGGCACCGGTGCGCGAGTCTGGGAGATGGTCAATGGTGCCTGCAGCGGAGGCAGCGCCGCTCGGCCCGCCGGCCGTGCCGCGGCCTGCGCGCTCAGGGCGAACACCATCATGGCGAGGAGCGATCCCCAGAACGTGAGCCGGGCACGCATTGCGCCATGATCCCGGTTGCCGGCCGGTTGCGAAAGACCCGAATTTCAGCGCCGCCGGACCCCGGCGACGCACCGCGCCATCACCGCGATCCGGCGAGCGCGGGACACCCGGACCCGGGTCGCGAAGACCTCGAACTCGGCGCGGGCGATCTCGACGAGGATCGCCCGATACAGCTCGTACGCGGTCTTGATGCACACCTGCGAGGACGGCTCGAGCAGATCGATGCCGGGAAGCGCGGCCGCATAGTGCTGATGGGCGCGGTCGACCTGGAACTCGATCAGCCGCTTGATCTCCGGCGTGGATCGTCCGGCCGAAACCGCGGATCGCAGCGCCGCCCGCGTCACGCCGAACCGGTCCAGGTCCTCGATCGGCAGGTAGATCCGGCCCCTGCGCAGATCTTCGCCGACGTCCCGGATGAAGTTGGTGAGCTGGAACGCCCGGCCCAGCTCTCGGGCCGGGTGGTCGGCCGCGACCCGATCTTGAGCGCCCAGCAGCGGCACCATCATCGCGCCGATCGCGGCCGCCGAGCCCTCCATGTAGCGGAGCAGATCTCCGTAGGTCGAGTAGCCCGAGACGGTGAGATCCATCCGCATGGATCGCAGGAACGCCTGGAAGTCTCGGTGCGACAGCTCGAAGATCCGGATCGTGTTCAGAACCGCCGGCAGCACCGGGTCATCGACGTCGGCGCCGTCCAGCCCGGCGAAGAACTTGCCGGCGAAGACCTCCAGTGCCGCGCCGCGATCTCCGTCCAGCGTGAACGAGTCGACGATCTCGTCGGCGTAGCGGGCGAAGCCGTAGAGCGCGTGCACATGCCGGCGCTTCCAGGCGGGAAGCAGCTTGGTGGCGAGGTAGTAAGAGCGGCCGAACCGTCGATGCAGCTCGCGGCAGCGCTCGTAGGCGCGGGCGAGAGCGGGGTCGACGACGGTCACCGGTCGATCCTGCCCGACGGAACCACGTCGCGGCCAGTCGCATCGGCTTTCCGACATTTCGGACGCGCCGCAGGCCGGCGGCCGGGTCGCACAGGGCGGCCGAGGGATGATGTGATCCGGGGAGAGGCGCGGAGAGGAGTCGGTGTGCGTACCGTCAGCGGTCCGTCCGAGCGAATCGTGATCGTTGGCGCGGGTCTCGGTGGCCTGGCGTGTGCTCTTCGTCTCGCCTCGACCGGTCGCGACGTCACGGTGGTGGAACGGGAGGCGCGGCCCGGCGGCCGGGCCGGCCGGCTGACGCTGCGGGGCTACGAGTTCGACACCGGGCCGACCGTGTTGACCATGCCGGAGATCCTCGCCGAGACGTTCGCCGCTGCCGGCGAAGACATGGCCGACTGGCTCACGCTGGACCGGCTCGACCCGGCCTACCGGGCCTTCTTTCCGGACGGCTCGAGTCTGGACGTGATCGCCGACTCGGCCCGGATGGCCGATGAGATCTCCCGCGTCTGTGGGGCTCGGGAGGCCGCGGGCTACCTGCGATTCGTCGAATACACCCGGCGACTCTGGCATCTGCAGCGACACGACTTCATCGACCGCAACCTGGACAGCCCCCGCGACCTGCTGAGCCTGGGCTTGCTGCGGCTGATCGGCCAGGGCGGCTTCCGCCGGCTCTCCACGAAGGTCAACGAATACTTCGCGGATCCGCGCACCCGCCGGATCTTCTCGTTCCAGTCCCTCTACGCCGGCGTGGCGCCGCACCAGGCGCTCGCCCTATATGCCGTCATCTCCTACCTGGACACCATCGCCGGGGTCTACTTCCCGCACGGCGGCATTCACGCGGTGCCGCAGGCGCTCGCATCCGCGGCCGAGAAGAACGGCGTCACGTTCCGCTTCGACTCCACGGTCAGCAGCGTCGAGGTGGCCGATGGCCGGGCGCGCGCGGTGCGTACCACCGACGGCGAACGGATCCCGGCCGACGTGGTGATTCTCAATCCGGACCTGCCGGTGGCATACCGCGACCTGCTGCCCCGGACGCCGCGGCGGATCGCCCGGCTGCGCCAATCGCCGTCCGCGGTGGTCTTGCACATCGGATCAAAGCAGCGGTACGAGCGGATCGCGCACCACAACATCCACTTCGGCCGGGCCTGGCGCGGCACTTTTGACGAGATCATCCGGCGTGGTGACCTGATGTCCGACCCGTCGCTGCTGGTCACCAACCCGACCCGGACCGAACCCGGGCTGGCGCCGCCGGACCGCGAGATCTACTACGTCCTGGCGCCCGCCCCCAACCTGGTCGTCGGTGACCAGGCCTGGCGGGACGGCCTCACGAACCGGTACGCCGCCGAGCTGGTCAGTACCCTGGAGGAACGGGGCTACCACGACTTCGGTGCCGGCATCGAACTGTCGCATGTGGTCACTCCGGCCGACTGGGCGGCGTCCGGCATGGCCGCCGGCTCGCCGTTCGCGAGCGCCCACACGCTGTGGCAAACCGGACCGTTCCGGCCCGGCAATTTGCACCCAACTCTCGATAACGTGGTGTTCGTCGGTTCCGGCACTCAGCCCGGCGTGGGAGTGCCTATGGTGCTGATCTCCGGAAAGCTGGCCGCCCAACGGGTTACGGGAGAGTTTTGGTGACAGATGTTCGCGAGGCGCTTCTAGTCGAGCTGGTGACCGACCTCGGAGCTCCGATCGGGTCGACGACCGTGGAGCAAGCACATGCCGCCCCCGGCCGGCTGCACCGGGCGTTCTCCGTGATGATCCTCGACGACCAGGGGCGGGTGCTGTTGCAGCAGCGTGCCGCGGTGAAGACCCGCTTCGCGCTGCGCTGGGCCAACGCCTGCTGTGGCCATCCGGCTCCCGGAACCGCGGTGATCGATGCCGCGACCACCCGCCTGGCGGAGGAACTCGGCGCGGGACCGGTCGCGATGCGCGAGGTCGGGGTCTACGAATACTTCGCCGAGGACGAGGCCAGCGGCCGGGTCGAGTACGAATACGATCACGTGCTTCTGGCGCGCGTACCGGCTGACGGTCTTGATCTGGCGCCGGATCCCGCGGAGGTCGCGGCGACGCGTTGGGTGGCCATGGCGGATCTGGTCGAGGAGATGCGCGACGATCCGGCCGATTTCGCCCCTTGGTTGCGAGGTGCGGTCAATTTGGTGCTTAATCACCCTGAATACCGCTAGTTTGGTGACCGTCCCGGTTTAGTCGGAAGGTCAGCGGCACCGCACGCCACGACCAGGTCGGCGCCCAAGCAGGCACAGCCGACGCCGCTGGCGGTGCCCGACAAAATCGCGCAAGAGGCGGCGATCCCCGCCGGACTGCCCGCCTGGCCGACGGTGAATCGGCGGTACGGCGCGGCCCGGTCGATGGCCTCCACCGGCACCACCACGGTCGCCCTGACCTTCGACGATGGGCCAAGCGGCTACACCAACGACGTCCTCGACCTGCCGACGTGAGGCAGGGCCGTGGGGCGGGCGCTGGGACTGCCGATCTTGGATGGTTTGAGCCGCTATGAAGGCCGTTCCAGACCAAGATCGCGGAGGTCGGCGCCGAAGTCGGCGGGCCGGTTTGGCGGCTGGCAGGTCATCGCGTATGCTTTCGAAGCCTCCGGCGGGGCCGGATGGGAGCGTCAGCCGGCCAATTCGCTCGTGTGCGATGATGGCGGAGCGCGCCCTCATCGTCTAGAGGCCTAGGACGCCGCCCTTTCAAGGCGGTAGCACGGGTTCGAATCCCGTTGGGGGCACGGCCGCGTGGTTGCTAAGGTGACCAGGCGACAACTGAAGAGCAAGGTCCTGTGGAGCAGTTGGAGTGCTCGCCGCCCTGTCAAGGCGGAGGTCGCGGGTTCAAGTCCCGTCAGGACCGCAAGTCTCACCCCTGGCCAGGTAGCTCAGTTGGTAGAGCGTCCGACTGAAAATCGGAAGGTTCGGCGGTTCGATCCCGTCCCTGGCCACATGGTCCTCGCCGGGCCATATAAACGACGACCAGCATTTATGCCGGTCGTCGTTTTGTGTATCAGCCCGGTGGGAATACCTTCTAGCTGCGTCCGCGCTCACCGATTGCTCCCGTGGCCACCCCAGCGCCGGACCGTAGCCATTTGCGCTTATTGCCCGGATGCGGGTTCTACGATCACCGTGGGAGATAGCGGGTACTACCTGCGGCATCGGGTTGCGGCGCCGTCTGCGAGGTGGGAGGCGCGGCTGATGTACACGCCCGGGTAACGGTAAGAGCTTCGACGGTGTGGTGGGCAAAAACCCGGCCTGTTTCGGTCCCGCCGAATCTCCGTGTTCGGCGCATCAATCTCGGTTGCGCGCTCAAGTTAGATGAGGACATGCGCCCGGACTTCACCGTTGCTCCCAAGGCCAGCGCCGGAGACCGAGTGGCGGTGGTTTCTCCATCGTTCGCCGCGCCCGGCATGTTCCCCGCTGTCCATGAATTGGCGATGCGGCGATTGCGGGACGCGTTTGGTCTTGAGCCGGTGGAATATCCGACCACCCGCCAGGTGAACGCTTCGCCACAGGACCGTGCCGCGGATCTGCTCGCGGCATTCGCCGATCCCAGCGTGCGTGCGGTTCTGGCGAGCATCGGTGGTGACGACCAGATCGCCGTCCTGCCCTTCCTCGACCCACAAGTCATCGCCGCCAACCCGAAACCGTTCTGCGGCTACAGCGACAACACGAATCTTCTGAACTGGCTGTGGAACCTCGGCATCGTCAGCTATCACGGCGGGTCGACCATGGTGCACCTCGGCCGGGGCGGCGGACTGCACCCAGTCTCAGCCGGATCGCTCCGAGCCGCCCTCTTCACGGGCGGCGATCTTGAGGTGCACCCGGTCGACATCTTCAGCGAAGACGAGCTCGACTGGAACGACGCCACACTCCTGGGGCAGGTCGCACCCACGGCACCCGCACCGGGCTGGAGCTGGCATCAGCCAGACCAGGTCGTCACCGCCCCGACCTGGGGCGGAAACCTGGAGATCCTGCACTGGAACCTCGCGGCGACCCGGTGGATCCGGCCCGTCGACGACTACGCCGGATGCGTGCTGCTGTTGGAGACCTCCGAGGAGATGCCATCGGCGACGGAGGTGTTCCGGATGTTGCGCAACGCCGGCGAGCGGGGACTCCTGGCTCAGTTTCCGGCCGTCCTGGTCGGCACAGCCAAGGCAAGCAACCTCAGTCGCCGCCCCACAGCCGAGGAACGGCAGCAATACCGTGCTGAGCAGCAGGAGGCCGTTCTGCGCGCATTCGATCGCTATAACCCCGACGCCATGATCGTGTTCAACATCGACATCGGCCACACCGATCCGCAGTGGATCCTGCCGTACGGCGGCACAGTCACCGTCGACGGCCCGGCACGCCGGATCACGGCACATTACTGACCGTCCGCGCGGTTTTGCGTCGTCCGCAAGATTCGTCTGACGCGCGAGCAACCTGATCCATGCCGACCTCCGTCATCAATTCAGAAGAGGAGGAGCCTGGATGAACAAAGCTGAGGAAGCCGAATTCCGCGAATATGTCGCGGGTCGCCTGGAGGCGTGGCGGCGCGCGGCATTCCTGATGTGCCGGGACTGGCACGGCGCGGACGATCTGGTCGGAATCACCCTCGGCCGGCTTTACCGGCACTGGTCTCGAGCCCGCCAGGCGGACAGCCTGGACGCGTATGTCCACGGCATGCTCGCCCACGCCTTCCTCGACGAACAGCGGCGGCCGTGGCGACGGGAGCGCGCCGACACCGCCGCGATGCCAGAACGTGCCGCGTCGGAGACCACGACCGATGGCATCCACGATCGCGCCGACATCCTCACGCTGATACGTCAGCTACCGGCGCGACGAAGGGCGGTCGTCGTTCTGCGCTTCTACTGCGATCTGTCAGTCGGGCAGACCGCCGAAGCCCTGGGTCTGGCCGAGGGGACCGTGAAAAGCCAGTGTGCCCGGGCCCTCGACACGCTGCGAGAGCTGATGACGTCCGATGGAAGGGCGGGGAAATGATGTTGTATCAAGAGATCGACAACGCGATCGGCGAGGCTCCGCCATCCACGGTGGACATCGATTTGATCATGAGTCGGCAGCGTCGCCGAATGGCAGTCGCTCGGTGGGGCGGTGCCGGCCTTGTCGCCGCCACGGCGCTCGTGCTCGTCGCTGCCGGCTTCGCGTTCGCGGGGAACGTGCGCGGCGTCCTGAATCATCCGGCGAGCCCACCGCAAACGGAGACTCACGAGGCCGCCCGCCAGCGGCTCAATCGGACGCTCTTCGACGACTTCCGCCAGGTCGCACCCGATCTGAAGTGGATACCGGTGACGCCGAACCAAGCTAGGGGCTACACGAGGTACGAGGGCGGCGAAGTCTGGCTCTCCGAGTGGGTTCCCGGCGACGGGCACACGACCTATCTCGGGCAGGGCGCTATTTCATCGGGCGGGCACACGGGGACGGTATTGATCAACATCAGCTACGCGGGCCCCCCGACATGTATCAAGTCCACCGAAACGCAATGCACGATGGAATTGAGGCCGAACGGGGAATATGTTCAAACGGCCGAGACCCATTACAGCAACACCGATCCCGCGCAGATCGAGCTGACGGTCAGCTTCGTAAACTCCGACGGTCTGGTGGTCACGGTCGAGAACCGCAACCAGTCGGGCGTGACTGAAAACGACGCCGCCACGGGTATGGAACCGCCGCTGACAGCTAATCAACTGCGACAAATTGCCCTGGATCGGCGGTTGACGCTCCCCAATTCGTTCTCCTGAGCGGTCCGACCCCGCCGCCAGATCCGCCGGCCCTCTCGCTCCGCGTCGCTCCCGACCCTTCTGGATCTTGGTAACTTGGCGTGGCTATGGGGCACGCCAACTTGCCAAGATCCAAGGGGTTCGGGCGGGGTTCGGTTGGCGCCGGCCCAATCAGACCGGCGCCGCTGCTAAGCCCGGGGCACCGTGAGCGTCGCGAAGATGCTTTTGTGGTCGGTCTTGGCAACGCGGGCCGTCCCGAACGAGCTGATCCCGATCCGTGGATCTGCGAGCACATGGTCGAGCGCGATCGGCGGAATGCGGCCGGCCTTCGGACCGTAGTACGGCCACGTGGTCGTCAGGCCATCGCCGAGCTTCGCGGCCGCGTCGACATATCCGGTGTCGATGATGTCGCGAAGCTGCGCGTTGTCGAGCGTCGAGTTGAAGTCGCCGATCAGCAGGCGCACCGGGCCGTGCGGCGAGGCGGCCGGTTCGCGCTCCAAGCCCTGGGCCCACGGTGTGATCCGCGACGGTGCCGACGGTGCGCACGGGTGGATCGAGGTGACCAGGATCGGCGCGGCGCCGGGCACCAGGACCGTCGCGTACGCCTGCCCGAAGTGCCCGGGGAACGCCGTGTAGCCGCGGTCGGTCAACGGATAGCGCGAGTAGATCGCGGATCCGCCGACGCCGGCTACCGGATGTTTCTCCGCGTACGGCAGCAACGCGTCCAGCCCCGCGGCGGCGAGCGCCGACTCGCCCTCCGGCGTGTACTCCTGAACGGCCAGCACTTCGACCTGGTGATCGTGGGCCAGCGCGACGATCTGGTCTGGATCCGCTGCCCCGACACGCATGTTCGTGCCCATGACGTGCAGCTCCGGCCCGCGGACCGGGTCCGCACCACCGACCATGCGCGGGATCAGCACGCAGACCAGGGCGACCGATGCCACGAACGCGACGCCGGCGGCCTGCCATCGGCGCAGGATCGCGGCGAGTGCCAACGGAACGATCGACAGCGCCGTGACGTACGGCGTGAAGGCGATGACCGTGTGCCCGGTCCAGGTGCGTTCCAGTCCGAAGACGCGGACGGCCGCGAAACCGAACGACGCCAGCACCACGACCCAGCAGGCAACCGCGGCGACTGTTCGGAGCCAGGCCGGCCGCTTCCTGCGTACCGCTGACTGCTCTTGATTTTCGGGGTCCCCCGTCATGCGCTCCGACATGCCGCGGAGGTTAGCGATGGCGCGCAAATGACCCGCAGCACCGGCTATCCAGCCAGTCTCTTACGGCACTCGGCCGCTCTCGATGCGATCCGTTCGACGAGCCGGGCTGGCAGTTGGCTGTCGATAGCAATGACACTCGTGCTCGTCGCGGCTTCTGCAAAGGCTGCTGGCGCGTGTTCGGCGAGGTAGTCAACACGGGCCATCGTCTCGCTTTCGTCCAGCCCGTTGGCGCTAGCGAATCGGCGCCAGTGTCGGCCGCTGATCTTATCCATCCCGTATTCACCTCCGATCTTCATCGCCAGCTTGAGCCTCGCCACATAAATTTCGTCGTAGGCCAGTGCACTGGCAATGTCGTACAGGGGAGCAAGTCGGACCTGGCCGCTGCTAAGGAGGAGGGCGTAATTCTTCGCGTGAGCATCGGTGCCTCCGATGATCCAGTTGAATGCGAGCGCATCGACGAAACGCGCGACACTCGTGGCGCTCGACCGTCGCGGATTGATGGCGTTCCGCAGCAGCTCGATGATCTGCTCTGGACTCGGCCCACCTTCGTTCTGATACTTCATCGCGGGCTCGACGCCGAGAGCTTGGCACATGTCTTCTTGATGAATGCGCGAAACGTAATTGCCCGAATCTCGCCGCCGGTCGTACCTCTCCACCACGATGGCTCGTTCACCACTGAATGACGCGACTTCGGAGGCCGCTGCGATGATGCCTAGCCCTTTCGCAGCCCTCAGGCACAGATGCTCATTCAGATCATGCTCATCCAAGCCGGTTACCGCAGGCTTGAGAATGTGCGTCGTGGGGACGGCACCCGACGGGTCGCCCCAGCGCTCGGTGCTCGGCTCGTAATACAGAGCGGTCTTTGCCTGCGCTCCCGCGAGACTGAATTGCCCACCGTTGCGCACATGCCACGCTGTCGGGTCCCTGCGCAAAATTCGGAGGCGAACCGCGACCTCATCGTCAGTCAACCAATTGACGTCACCATCGCGAGCGACAATTTCGCGAACTCGCTCTGGTACAACGAACTGAGCAGCCCCGGCGCAGTCTTCGCCGACGTGGCGCAGCAGGGCAAATGGGTTGCCTGACGAAACCTGGTACGTCTGGGCCCAGCGATCGAGAACCCGCTCGTTGTCTGGAAGCAGCCCCCAAAGAAAGGCGCGCACTGGCGCATCGCCGTGCGTCGCTTGTGCAAGCGGCATCGATAGCGACAGCGGCGTGGCGTTACTCGACTGCCGCCATGCGTCGTCGTAAGTCAACGAGAACCGACCGACGGCATCCATTTCCACTTCGCCAACCCGGCGGTCCGCCATCAGCACGACGAGCCGCCGAGAGACCTGGTCAGTCATGGTCTCTGGGCCCGGTCTCGCCGCGACCGTAGTCGTCGAGGACATCATCGAGATCCTCCGGACCGATCGCGGATGGCGAGGCCTCCAACGTCAGGTCCAGCGCGTGGAGGACACTGAATATGAGCCCGATCTCGGCAGTGGGCTTTCCGGCCTCAACATCCGAAAGCCAACGACGGCTGACGCGTGCCTCCTTGCCTAGACGATCCTGGGAGATCCCTAGGCTGCGGCGGCGGTCGCGGACGTACAGTCCAAGATCTCGAGCACTCGAAAGTCTCATTTCGCCTCCGCGTGTGTGCACGTACGCTCTCAGGTTACCGCAATGGGAACGTACGTGCACATAGCACTCCTGTGCATGAGCGTGCACAGTAATCTTAGTGTGCACGTACGTTCACATCGGCCCATTCGACGTGGTCAAGAAGACCGCGACAGCATCATCCGATGGCCGGGGCGACGTTGCCGTGGCACTCGCGCATACTCGACATCGGCGACCAGCGCCCTGATCGTCGCTTCCCGTTCCGGCGTGGCGATTCCGAGTCCGGCCACGGTTTGGAAGAACGTACGCATCCCGGGATTGTTGGCCGCGTACTTGGTCAGATAGCGATCGTGGGTCTCCCACACCAGCGCATCGCTCTGGTAGGCGTCGGCGAGCTCGCTGATCCAGATCTCGTAGATGAACGGCGGCAGCCAGTTGTGCAGGAAGAAATAGAACTCGGTGGCCTGCAGTCGCCAGTATTTCATCGCCCAGGTGTCGTCGGTGAAGTTCATCCCGCCGTCGACCAGGTCGAGGAATCGGCTGGTGAAGTGGATGACTGTGCTGACTTGAGCCGCCGACTCGGCGAGCTCGGTCTGCCGCCGCGACTCCTTGGTGGCCAGCCACGACGTCACCGTCGACACGACCGAGACCACCACGGCGAAAACCGCAACACTGGTGCTGAGATCCATCGCGTCGCTCCACTTCGACACGCCGGTATTGACTTACGAGCGTAAATGTAAGCGATCACCGGCGGAGTCGGCTGACCCGCGGGCCGCCGACCCGTTTATGGCTCGTTCCCGGCTCGGATTCGGGCCTATGCTCGGAAACTGCTGCATCACCGCTCTCGAACGTCGCGATATCACGGTGGGGACATGTCTGACGCAATCGTCGCTTGGGAACTGCAGCCTGCGCTGCGACTCTTCAACACGCTCGGCAGCTCCGAGTCGCAGTTCACGCCGGCCGACGGCGAAGCCGTCCGGATCTACCTCTGCGGGCCGACTGTCTACAGCTCGCCGCACATCGGCAATATGCGCAGCTACATCTTCAGCGATCTGCTTCGCCGCACTCTGCGATTCGCCGGCTACCAGGTCGTTTCGGCCATGAACATCACCGACGTCGGTCATCTGACCAGTGATGCCGACCAGGGCGACGACAAGATGGCCAAGGCGGCCGCGGCCGAGCACGTCACTGCCTGGCAGATCGCCGAGAAATACACCGCGATGTTCTTCGACTTCGCCGCTCAGCTGAACATCACACCGACGGATTTTGTGTTGCGCGCGACCGATCACATCAAGGAGCAAATCGAGCTGATCCAGCGGCTCGATGATGCCGGCGTCGTTTATCGCACCGACGACGGAATGTATTTCGATACGTCGCGGACACCGGATTACGGCAAGCTCACGCCGAATGACGACCGCGAAAGTCTCCTCGCCGGCCAGCGGGTCGCGATCGGCGGCAAGCGGCACATCACCGATTTCGCGCTGTGGAAATTCTCCGATCCGGCCGGACCCAAGCGCGACATGGAGTGGGATTCGCCATGGGGTGTGGGCTTCCCCGGCTGGCATATCGAGTGCTCCGCGATGGCCATGGCATATCTGGGCGAGACGCTCGATATTCACGTCGGCGGCACCGATCACATCGCGATTCACCACACCAACGAGATCGTGCAGAGCGAGACCGTCACCGGCAAGCCGTTCTCCCGCTGGTGGATGCATGGCGCTTTCCTGATCGCCGAGGGCGAGCGCCGGATGGGCAAGTCCGAGGGCAACCACATCACCGTCGCGAACCTCCGCGACCTCGGCTACCACCCGCTGGAGTTCCGCTACCTGACCGAGCTCAGCCACTACCGATCGCCACTGACGTTCTCGATGCCGGTGCTCGACTCGGCCGCCACCGCCTACCGCCGGCTGCGCAACCTGGTCGGCCAGCTCCGCGACGAGGCGGCCGGCCAGGAACCCGAACCGGGCTGGGCCGACAGTCCATACCGTCACCAGTTCGTCGCGGCCCTGGCCGATGACATCAACATCCCGCGCGCGATCGCCGTGGTCTGGAAGCTCATCCGCAGCGCGGACACGACGCCGGCCACCCGGCTTGCCTTGATCCAGCTGTTCGACCAGGTGCTCGGCCTGGACCTGGCCAGCCCGATGGATCCGGAGATCATCCCCGAGCAGATCAAGGAGCTGGCTGAGCGCCGCTGGCAGCTGCGGGCCGATCGGAGATTCGGCGACGCCGATCGGGTACGCGACCAGCTCGCCGCCCTCGGCTACGCGGTCCGGGACAGCCGCACCGGATATGAAGTCGTCCGGCTCGACGCCTAGCGCGCCGGTCCCGTCCGCGTGCCCTGCCCGTAGAGGCCGCGTCGGCCTCGGGATCGTCGGGCTCCCGGCGGCTAAGGTGGTGGGACCGCCGAGCGTGAAAGGCCGTAAATGGGCGCCAAGCAAAAGTTGATCGGATACGCCAACCAGGGCGCGTTGATCGCCGTGACCACGGCGGCCTTCAGTGTGTTGACCGTCACCCGATTCCGGATCGCCGGATTCGTCCTGGCGGCGCTAGCGCTCGCGGTGATTGCCCGGCGCGGCCGGCGAGCCTTTGGCCGCGTGGTCGGAGTCACTCTGCTGCTGACCGCCGGGCTGCTCGCGGCCTATTACCGGGCGGTCCCAGGCGCTACCGCGGCATTGGTGATCACCGGGGTTCTGCTCGTCGGCATGATCGCCAGCCAGCCGATTCTCGCCGATCTGAGCACCGAGACCGGCATGCGGGCGGCTCATCTCCCGGGCTACCGGAGCAGCGCCAAGACACTGGTGCCGATGCGCCTGCTCAATCTCGGCTATCTGGGCCTGGTAGGCCTGACCGGCATCTTCGCGGTGGCCAAGTGGAACGCTTGGCCGCTGGTGGCGGTCACGGTGATCGCGGCGGCGATCACCGGCGCGGTGGGCCTTCAGGCGCTGCGCGCCCGGGTTCGTGGCGGTAACGCCGAGAAGCGCATCCGGACCGCGCTGGAGAAGTATCAGCCCGAGTTCGCGGTGCACTTCAGCGCACCGGATCACACCGAATACCACGTCGAGATGTGGCGCGCCTACTTTGAGCGGATCGGCCGCAACTGGGTGATCATCACGCGCGAGCCGTCGCCGTTCACCAAACTGGCGGCCGCCTCCGCGGCGTCCGGTGTCCCGGTCGTCTACTGCACCAACCAGGAGCAGCTCGACGAGGCCGTGGTGCCGAGCCTGCGGGCCGTGTTCTATGTGAACAACGGCATGAAGAACTGCCACGTGGTGCGCTACACCAACCTGACGCACATCTTCGTCGGGCACGGCGACAGCGAGAAGCCGGCCGGCTATAACCCGGTGGCCGGGATGTATACCCGGATTTTCGTACCCGGCCAGGCGTCCATCGACCGCTACCACGCGCACGGCGTCGCGATCCCAACCGAGCGGTTCGACATCATCGGACGGCCGCAGGCCGAGGGCGTCGATGTCGTGACCACCCCGGTCCACGACCTGGACCACCACACGGTGCTCTACTCGACCACCTGGACCAGCCACCACGACGACGGCAACCACTGCTCGCTGCCGGTCGGCACGAAGATCGTGCAGTCGCTGTTGGACCGCGGCGCCACGGTGATCTTCCGCCCGCATCCGTACGTCGCCAAGAGCCCGGTGAGCCGGCGCCAGGCGGCCGTGGTCGATCAGCTGCTCGCGGCCGACGCCGCCAAGACCGGCCGAGCACACAAGTTCGGTCCCGAGGCGACCAAGACGATGTCGCTGGTCGACTGCGTCAACGCCGCCGATGCTCTGATCACCGATGTGTCCGGAGTCGTGACCGAGGCTCTCTACTCGCTGAAGCCGCTGGCTCTGACCAACATGCTGGGTGAGTCCGGCGCCGCCTACGCGTCGTCGTTCCCGCTGTCCAAGGCCGCCTACGTCATCGACGCCGAAGCCTCGAACATCGACGATGTCGTCACCGAGTTGCTGGACACCGACTCGCTGGTCGACGCGCGGCGCGCCCTCAAGACCCACTACCTGGGCGCGTTCCCGCCGGACCGGTACGCCGACGGCTTCCTGGACGCCGCCCGGGGTTACATCGGCTGATCTTCGGTGCTGGAGACGCTGCAGCGCCGCTACGGCACCGGCGAGTGGCGACGGGTCACGGTCGGCATGTCGTATGGCGGCGTGTGGACCGACGATCGCGTCTTCATCAAGATCGGGCCGATCGTCGGACACCGCGACACCGGCTTCTCGCTCCGTGCCGAGGCCGACCGCGCCATCTGGCTGCGATCCGTCGGCCTGGCGGCGCCCGAGGTGCTCGACTTCGGCACCGACGGCGCGGCCGAGTGGATGGTGACCCGAGCGCTGACCGGGCGGGACGCGTCCCAACCGTGGCCGGCCGACGCCCGCGATCGGGTGGTCGACGGGCTCGCCGAGGTCGCCGCGCGGCTGCATTCGCTTCCGATCGAGGCCTGCCCGTTTGATCGTGGGCTCGCGGTGACCATCCCGGACGCTCTGCACGCACTCGACAACGGCCTGGTCAATCTGGTCGATCTGGACGCCGAACGGATCGGAATGACCGGCCCGGACCTGGCTTCTCAACTCCTCGCCGACCGGCCGGTCGGCGAGGATCCGGTGGTCTGCCACGGCGACCTGTCGATCCCCAACGTCCTCTTCGATCCGGACACGGTGGAGTTCACCGGGTTCATCGATGTGGGACGCGTGGGGACCGCGGATCGGCACGCCGACATCGGCATCGTGACCCGCAGCCTAAGCAGCGATCTGAATCCGCAATACCACCCCGGCGGGGCGGCCCGGTTCCTGCGGCGCTACCAGCAGCTGGCGCCGGCGGCATCGATCGAGCCGGCCAAGATCGACTATTACCGCCTGCTCGACGAGTTCTTCTAGACCGCCTCAGCCACGCTGGCGCGGCGCACCGACCGACCGGCGCTCCCCCGGGCGCAGCCGGACCCCACCCAGGTCGGCCCGCTGGCCCGCGGTGAAGCCGGCCTGCATGCCGCCACCCATCAGCCGGCGCGGTGGAGCGAAGCTCAATTTCGGGTATGCCTCCGCGAGCTTGCGATCGACCTCGGCAGACCGGTCGGCGAGCACCAGCGCCACCGACCGGGTGGCACCCGCCGCCGCGTCAGCCTGTTGTGCGGCTCGCTGCTCGGCGGTCCGCAATCGCTGGCCGACGGCCCGGGCAAATCCGATCAGCCACGACCGGCGATAGGCCGCGACATGGTGGTGACCCGGAATCCGATGCCCGGCCAGGGCGAAGCTCGCCTGCACTAGAAGCGAGGTGAACAGCACCTCTACCCGCTCCAGGTCGGCCGCGTGACCGAACAGATGCATGGAGAACTCCTTGCCGGCGGATCCCCGGCGGAGCCGGCGCACGGCGCGGCACCGCAGTTCGGTCGCGACCTCGGACAGCAACGTACACTTCTCGGTCGCATAGGGCGCCGGGATGTCGATCACCCGATCTCCGACCGGATCGCGCTCCGGATCGGACTCGGCGAGCAGGGCCGCGTCGACGCCGTATTTGGCGATCAACTCGGCGGCCTTGGCGGTGAACGCCTCCGCCTCGGCCGGCGTGCAGGCCGGGTCTTCGGCCTTGGCCAGCAGCTTGCGCACCTTGTCCAGGATCGGAATGCCGTTCACCTGCACCGCACCATCCTTGACCGGGGCGTCGGGGAATCCGGCGCCGGCCGGGCGCCCTGGTGTTCAGTGGACATGCCTACAGGCTTACCAGCCCGGGCCGACAGTTCCCCGGAACCGGCTGCGGACTCAGATCGCGCGATTCCGGAGCGTCGCTAGGGTGGTGCCGGTCAGCGTGGTCATGCACTCGCCGAGCAACCCATCGGCCGCGGCGGCATCGAACAGAGCCTGGCCGGTCGGCTCGTCGGCATTCACGTACGCACTGACGAAGCGGGCCACCCAACGCTTGTCGTAGGGCGCGCGATCGATGCCGGGAAAGTCGAGTGCGGCACCGGTGAGCGAATATCCCGCCGCATCGCCGACCATCGTGGCCGCCAGGCAGACGGCCATCTGGTAGGCCCCGCTCATCCCGGACCGGGACATGACACATTCGATGCCCCGGGCGACCCGCTCGGCGTCGCCGGCGATCGCGAGCCCGAGGAGCGCGGTGGCGTCCGAGTATGGATCGCCGGCGGGCTGGTTCGGCTGCGTCAACACCCTGACCACGATAAGTGGGCTCGTCAATCCCGCAAGCCGGAGCCTGCGTCCGTCAGGACTTGGGCTTGCGGAGCGTGCAGGTGAGCCGGGCGGTGCACACCCGATTGCCGGATTCGTCCGTGATGACCACGTCGTAGGTCGCCATCGATCCGCCTAGGTGGACCGGCGTCGCGATTCCGGTCACCACACCGTGCCGCGCGGACCTGTGATGTGTCGCATTGATGTCAACTCCGAGCGCTAATCCGCCGTTTGTGGACATCGCGTGCATTGTGGCCCCGATCGAGCCGAGCGTTTCGGCCAGCACGCACGACGCTCCACCATGTAGAAGGCCGTAGGGCTGGGTGTTTCCATCGACCGGCATCGTTCCGACGACGCGCTCCGGCGAAGCCTCGGTGATGGTGATTCCCATGCGCTCCGCAAGCGCCCCACCACCGGAAGTGACGAATTCCGGTCCCATGGCGATCACCGTACCGGCGCGGTCCATTTGGTGCCGCGACGGCCATCACATGAGACGGTTTCACACGCTAAGGTACCTGCCGGGCGGGCTCTTGAGCAGCACGGCATTCGGGCGCTCGCCGCTGCCACGGCAGCCGCTCGTGTGCACCATCCCGTAGGGAGCCCTTCATGCACCTCCGCCGTACCGCCCTGATCACCGGCGCCGCTCTCCTGGCGCTGGTCGCCGGCTGCACGGAGAAGGCCGTTGGGCCGAGCAACTCGATCGATGACGCGATCGCGCTCTACGGCACCGACGGCGTGATGGCGACCAGCTTCGGTGACGCGGTCAACAATCCGGGCGCGATCGCCGGTATGGCCGGAACGGCCGCGCTGACCCCGCTGCCGACGTCGTTCAAGAACCGGGTCAAGGCGCAGGATCCGACCGTCGAGGAGTACAACTACGCCGGTGAGGCGTACGACGCCGTCGTGATCACCGCGCTCGCCGCGGACCTGGCACACAGCACCGACTCCCGCACCATCGCGTCCTATGTCACCGGTGTGACGATCAAGTCCGGCAACGGCAGCGAGTGCACCACCTATATCGAGTGCCTCTCGGTCCTGGAGTCCGGGCGCGACATCGCCTACCGCGGCTATTCGGTGCACAACGGCCTCACCGCGGCCGGCGAGCCGTCGGTCGCCGAATTCGGCACGCAGCACTTCAACGACGCCAACCAGATCGACGATCAGAAGACCGAGTTCGTCTCGGCCGGTGACCCAGCCGCCGCCTCGAAGGCGAAGGCGCCGACGCCGGTGCCGCCCGGCGACAAATACCAGGGTCCGGAGCTCAAGCTGGGCATCCTGCTGGCCAAGACCGGCGTGCTGGCGCCCAACAACAAGCCGATCTTCGCGGCGGTCAAGCTGGCCATCAAGGACATCAACAGCGCCGGCGGCGTGCTGGACAAGCCAGTGACCACGATCTACGGCGACGACGGGACCGACCCGACGAAGGCGGTCAACAGTGCCAAGTCGCTGATCAACAAGGGCGTCGACGCGATCATCGGGCCGAGCTTCTCCGGCGCCGCGGCCAAGTGCATCCCGATCGCGGCGGCGGCCGGCGTCATGATGATCTCGCCGTCGGCGACCTCGTCGGCCCTCACCACGGTGCCGGACCAGGGCCTGTTCTTCCGCACCTCGCCGTCGGACAGCCTGCAGGCTCAAGCGATCGCCGACGTCATCATGCGTGGCGGCGCCCAGAAGGTGTTCCTCGTCGCCCGCGACGACACCTACGGCCAGGGTCTCGAAAAGGACTTGACCGCCGCGCTGACCAGCAACGGCATCCCGAAGACATCGATCAAGACCGCCGAATACTCGACCGCCGACGGCGCCAACAACGCCGCCGCGTTCGCATCGATGGCCACGGCGGTCCGGGAGTTCCAGGCTGACTCGGTGGTGCTCCTCGGCTACGACGAGACCGCAGGCATGGTCAGCGCGCTGCTCTCCGACAAGGTCACTTTCCGCAACTAGCCGAGGATGCCGGCGCCGATCGGCGCCGGCATAGCTCGATCAGCGGCGCTCCATCAGCGACGTTCGAGAAAGGCGGTCATCCGCGACCGCTTCTCGTCGTCCTCGAACAGGATCGCCTGCGACGCGAGATCAAGCAGCGGATGCGCGGCGGCGGGTGCGTCGATGGCCTGCTTGGTCAGGCGTACGGCCAGCGGCGAGGCGGTGGCGATGTCGTCCAGCAGTGCGTGGGCGGCCGGCAGCAGCTCCTCCGGCGTCTCGACCACCCGGTTTACCAACCGCACCGCGAGTGCCTCCTCAGAGCGGACCCGGCGGCCGGTGAACAGCAACTCCTTGGCCAACCCTTCGCCGACCAGGGCCGGCAGCCGGAAGCAGGCACCGGCTCCGGCGATGATGCCGAGCCGGACCTCGGGCTGGCCGAAGAACGCGCGCGCCGTGCACACCCGTAGATCGCAGGCGTAGGCAAGCTCCGCTCCACCACCGAGTGCCGGGCCGTCGATCGCGGCCAGCGTCGGCATCGGCAGCCGCCGGATCCGCTCGAACAGGCCCATGTTGATGGCGGCCAGGGCATCCAGGCGACCACGGTCACGCAGCTGAGCGATGTCGGCACCGGCCGCGAACACGCCGTCGGTGCCGCCGGTCAGGAGCATCAGCTTCGGATCCTTCTCCAGACCCGCGCACACCTCGTGCAACTCCTCGACCAGCTCGGCGTCGATGGCGTTGCGCTTGGCCGGGCGGTCCAGTGTCACGACCACCCGATCGCCCAGTTCCTCCACCCGGACGGCGGTCACTGCTTGACCCCGTCCACCCAGGTGTAGAAGCCCTGCCCGGACTTCTTGCCGAGGGTGCCCGCGGCGACCATGTCGACGAGCAGCCTGGGTGGCGCGAACCGGGGACCGTACGCGGCCTCGAGGGTCCGCGCGATGTCCAGCCGGACGTCCAGGCCGACCACGTCGCCGAGTTCCAGCGGGCCCATCGGGTGCCGGTAGCCGAGGGTCATCGCCTTGTCGATGTCGGCGGCACTCGCGACGCCGTCCTCGACCATCCGGATCGCCTCCAGGCCGAGCGCCACACCGAGGCGGGAGGTGGCGAAGCCGGGCTTGTCGCGTACCACGACTGGATCTTTGCCCAGGCGCCCCGCGAGAGCGACGGCCGCGGCCGTGGTCTCGTCCGCGGTCGCCGGGCCGACCACGATCTCCAGCAGTGCCATCGCCCAGACCGGGTTGAAGAAGTGCAGGCCGATGAAGCGCTCCGGGTGCGCCAGTGGCTCGGCGATCGCGGCGATTGAAATGCTCGACGTGTTCGAGCCGAGCAGCCGCGGGCGCTTGGCCTCAGCCGCGACCAGCAGCGCGTGCTTGAGGTCGAGCCGCTCCGGCACGGCCTCGACGATCACATCGGGCTCATCTCCGATTGCCTCGATGGTCTCCACGGCGATGACCCGGGCCTGGGCCGCCTCCGCTTCCTCCGCGGCGATCAGGCCCCGCTTGACCGCGCCCTGCCAGCGTGCGGCGAGAGTCTGCAGCGCCGCGGCCCGGCGGGCGGCATCGACCTCGACAACTTCAGTGGTGTAGCCGGCGGAGGCCGCGACGTAGGCGATCCCGACGCCCATGGTGCCGGCTCCGATGACGGCGAATCGTTCGTTCACAGAAAGCGATTCTGCCCGTCGACTCGCGTCCGTGGCGCAGTGGGCCTAGCGTGTATCTCCTGCCTTACTCCGGGTAATGGAAACCCGACGCATCCTCCGACAGAAGGGCCCTGATATGGGTGAGCACGTGGAGACGCGCGGCGACGACCGTGTCGATCTGATCGTCGCGGACACGAACCACGACGGAAAGCCAGACCTCTGGGTCTCCGACACCGACGGTGACGGCAAGGCCGACCTCTTCCAGTTCGACACCACCGGCGACGGCGCCGTCGACATCACGATGGTCGACGCCGATCAGGACGGCAAGCCGGAGACCGTGGTCGACGGCGACGGCGGGCTGGACCCGACCGCCTAGCTGAGCCTGCCGATTGTCGCCGGCGGCCGCCGACTCAGC
Source organism: uncultured Actinomycetota bacterium (assembly GCA_963836775.1). Classification (GTDB taxonomy): domain Bacteria; phylum Actinomycetota; class Actinomycetes; order Mycobacteriales; family Micromonosporaceae; genus DASQPR01. Next base: position 1,685,719 of record CAWIKR010000002.1, read on the forward strand.
GGCCGCCGAGCGCGTTGATCGCAACGGCGATCAGGATCGCGACGACTGCCGCCGTGGCCACTCCGATCACCACACCCCATGGGTTGCGGCGGTGGCCCGGCGGCGGCGTGGCCTCCGGGTGGCCGAAGGCGATCAGCTTGGCCCGCGCCGCCAGCACCTGGTTGCGACACGCTTCGTAGTTCTCACCACCGCGCGAGATGTCCACCGCCAGCATCGCCTGAGCGCGCTGCAGGTCGCGGACCGCCGACCGGCCGGGGCGGCCGCAGCGGGCGTAGGCGTACCGGCGCGCCGCCACCCGTTTCGAACCGGTACGCAAGACGGCCAGCTCACGCGCGGTGGCGATATTCGGGTCCGCGAGCGCCGCCAGCTCACCCAGGTAGAAGTCGGCCTCCTGGCCCCGGGCCGCCCGGACCAACAGATAGATCAGCAGCAGCGCGGGGATGCCCTTGATCAGCAGCGCCAACAGGATGCCCCAGGCGCCGTAGCCGAACCCATCGGCGAGCAGCGGCGAGTTCCAGATGAAGTGAAACGCCATCGCGCCGGCCACGGCCAGGATCGCGACGGTGAGGCGGCGACTCAGGGACCGGTTGCGGCGCACCACGAAATAGGCCACGCCGGCCCCGGCCAGCGCCGAGAACAGCGTGTGGCTCCACAGCCCGGCGAGGAAGCCGCGCAGGAAGAAGGTCACGATCACCGGGCCGACCTGATCGCCCCGGCCGGCGATCCCGACCGCGTTGACCGCGTAGATGAAGTCCTCGACCACCTGGAAGCCCAGGCCGACGAAGGCTCCGTAGACGGCGCCGTCGAGGACGCTGTTGATCTGCCGGCGGGCGATCAGCACGACGATCACGACGCCAAGCGTCTTGAGAACCTCCTCGATGAACGGCGCCGCGATGGCCGGTCCCCAGGTCGCGGCGAAGGCCGGTGACACCTCCTTGGCGAGCAGGTCACGCACCGCTCCGTTGCCGGCGATCGCGGTCGTGGTGGCGACCAGTCCGCCCCAGGCCGCCGCGGTCGCGACCAGGGCGGCCGGCTCCTTCTCCAGGAAGTCGACACTGCGAGCGAAGATCACGAACGGTACGGCGTACAGGCCGAACAGCACCGCGGCCACGGCGGACGCCATCGGGAACTGCTGGAATGCAGCCCCGAACACCTTGCCGAGCTGCCAGGCACCGACTGCTAGCAATCCGACCAGCAGCCAGAAGGCGGGCAGCTCGAAGGAGTACCGCTGCCGGGCGCCGGGCGGAGTGGGTTGGACCGGGGCGCTCGCGGCACTGCGCTCGCTGGTCACCTGGGGCGCTCGCCGTTGGTTGCGGGCCCAGTGTTGATCGCCGAGCGCCTTGTGTTGATCGCCGGCCGCATGTCTTTCATTGCGGTCCCTTGCCGAAGCTCAACGTCAAGATGCTGGCCTGCACGACGGGCATGACGTCGTGCAGCTCGACGCCGTTGCCGGCGACGGTGACCTCGGCGTCCAGCCCATTCGCGAGGAACACTGCGTAGCGGCCGTCCCGGCCCTGCGACGAATAGGCACCCTCCTGGCCGAGCACGCCGGACGTGGTCCGGATCGGCCGCTTGCCGCCGATCACCTGATAGCCGGCGTTCGCCGAGATCTTGGCCTGGAGCCGCGCGGTCGCCTGCGCCAGCGTGCCGTCGAACGGAGTGACGACCACGGCGTAGCGCACCGAGCCCAGCACGAACAACGCAGTGCCGTTCAGTGGCCCCGGCCTGGTCTTGGTGGCATCCAGCCCGGAACCGGGGGGCGGCACGATCGACACACCTGCGCCGACCGAGTAACGGCCCGCTGGCACAGGCCGCGCCGCCGGGATCGCATCATTGATGGCCGGCAGGCCGACACCGATCGCGGCCACCGCCGTGACCACCGCGATGCCCGCCAACAGGTTAAGGAGCAGGCGTTTCGCTCCCAACCCCATAGCTGACGGTACCAACGAGGGCACCCGGATTGTCCGGGATTCGGTCGCGAGCGATCTTCTTCGGCCACCACGCGGCCGGCCCGAGAAGTGCAGTCGTCGCCGGAACCAACAAGATCGACACCACGAACGACACCAATGCGATCCCGAGCGTCACGCCAAAGCCGATCTCGGCGAAGAACGGCACTCCGGAGATCAACAGCGCGCCGAACGTGCCGGCCAGGATCACCGCGGCGGCGGCGATGCTGGGCCCGGCATGCTGGATCGCGCGCGCCGCCGCCTGCCGCGGGGTGAAGCCTTCGTTGATCTCTTCGCGCAGCCGCGCGGTCATCAGGATGTTGTAGTCGGTGCCGATCGCGGTGACGAAGAGATACAGGATGATCGGCAGGGCGAACTGCAGCCCGGCATGGCCGAGGCCGGTCTGGAACAGCAGCGTCACCGCCCCCAGGGTGCCGGCGAATCCCGCGGCGACCAGCGCCACCAGGTAGACCGGCGCCAGGGCCGAGCGCAGCATCGCGATCAGGATCACCAGGAACAGCGCACCGGCCACCGGGAAGATCACCGCGAGGTCGTGGTTGCTGGTGTCGCGGACGTCGGCCAGCGCCATCGTCTGGCCACCGACCACCACGGTGGTCCCGGCCGGTGCGACGGATCGGGCCGCATCCCGGATCGGGCCGGAGACAAGATCAAGACCGTCTTCCGCGTACGGGTCCACCTTGACCACCACTGGCAGGTCCAGTGTCGTGCCACTGGCGGAAATCGTCGGCTTGAGGACCCCGGCGACGCCGTTGATCGTCTGCACCCGCTCGGCGAAGGTGCCGACCTCGGTTTCGCTCAGCGGATGTGATGACGTGACATAGAGGTGAGTCGGCGCCAGCGCGCCGGGTGGGAAGCCGCGCTGCAGATCCGCGTACGCCTGGCTGGCCTCGGTGCGGCCGGGCAGCTGGTCGATCGGGTTGTAGTCGGCCTTGAAGGCGACCGCGCCGGCGGCCAGGCCACCGAGGAGCAGGACGCCGGCGACGATGACCGCGACCGGCCGGCGCGCCACGAATCGCCCGAGTGCGGCGAACCGTGGATGACTGTCGGCATCCGAGTCGGACGCCGCTGCGCTGGCCCTCTTCGACGGCCAAAAGACGTGCGTACCCAGCAGCGACACGATGGCCGGAACGAGGGTCAGCGCAGCGGCGAGCATGACCACCACACCGATCGCGAGGGACGGACCGAGTGTGGTGAAGAACCCGAGGGTGGCGAGGATGAGCGCACCGAACGCGGCGATCACGGCAAACGCGGCCGAGAAGATGGCCTCGCCGACCTTTTCGACGGCGGTGACAATGGCCTGCTTCGGCGCGTCGCCGGCCCGCAGCCGTTCGCGGTATCGGAACAGCAGGAACAGGATGTAGTCGGTGCCGATGCCGAACAGCACGACGGTAAGCATCGTCGGCAGCTCTTGGCCCACCTGGAAATCCAGCACGTGGCCGGCGATCGCGATCAGTGCGCTGGAAACACCAAAGACGAGGCCCACGGTGAGGAGCGGCAGCAACGCGGCGATCGGGCTCCGGAAGATCAGCAGCAGGAGTACGACGATCAGCCCGAGCGTGGTGATGGTGACGACGGTTTCGGCGCTGGCGAAGGCCGCCTTGTTATCCACCACGATGGCGGCTTGGCCGGTCATGCCGGCGGTCAGGCCGGTGCCACGCAGCGACGCCGTGGTGTCGTCCCGGAGCGCGCTCACGGCAGTACGCACGTTCATCTGCTCGGCGGCACCCGTGAACTGCACCGCGATCATCGCGACCTGCCGGTTCGGGGCGACCATCTGCCGCGGATCGAAGGCGACCCGGGCGGTGGCGTCGGGACGGGCACCATCCAGGTGCTGCGCCACGCCGGCCACGGTCTGCAGGTCGGCATCGGTCAGGCGACCGGCGTCGGCACGTTTGACCACGATCACTCCGGTCGTGCCGGCCGCCGACTCCGGGAACGCGGATTTCGCGATCGTCGCGGCGCGCGCCGACTCGGCACTGGACGGCAGGAATGCCGACTGATCGGAGTTGGTGATCGACGAGATTGACGGCGCGAATCCGATGATCGCCGCGGCGGCGATGACCCATGCGCCGATGACGATCCAAGCTCGCCGGGTCACGGCCCGCGCCATCGCAGCAAACATCATGCCTCCCAAATCACGGACCGATCGTCGGTGGGCGATAGCGAGCGTGCACTCGATGCCATGTGGCAGTGACTGCCACATGGCACATCGTGCCATACGGCTCGGCATGTCACCATGAGAGGGTGGTCACTGTGAATCCGCTGTCTTCTCCGGCCGACACCAGCGCGGCTTCGCACGCGTCGGCCGACCCGGCGGAGGCGGCGACTGCCGAGGCCGGCGTCGATGTGCTGAACCGCCGCGAGCGCAAAAAGCGCGAGACCCGGGACGCGCTGGAGGCTGCCGCGCTGCGGTTATTCGCGGAAAAGGGCTATGACGACACCACCGTCGAAGAGATCGCCGAAGCGGCCGACGTCGCGGTGCGGACCTTCTTCCGGTATTTCCAGTCCAAGCAGCACGTGCTCTTCGGCGACGTGGCGCACGACGTCACGGGACGGCTGCGGGCGGCACTGGACGCCCAGCCGGCCACGCTGGCCCCGGTGGTCGCGGTCGGCGCTGCGCTGGAGTTGCTCGGCCTGGACAGCGATGACGAGCGGCGTCAGATCCTGGACCGGATGCGGCTGCTGGAGAAGCTTCCAGAGCTCGCCGGGACGTACCACATGATCTTTCAGGACCTGCACGACGTGATTGCCGACTACACCGCGGAGCGGATCGGTGCCATGCCCAAGGATCTGCATCCGCAGCTGCTGGCCAGCGCCGCGACCGGATCGATCAAGGCGGCCCTGCTGGTCTTCGAGAATGCCCCGGACGGCCGCCCGATCAGCGAGGTGCGTGCCGAGGCCTACGAGTTGATGACCTCGGGCCTGCACGACGTCGTGCGGTAATCGGGTCAGCCGTTGGACGGCTGGTAATTCAGGTAGAGCACCCCGTTGCCGAGCGGCCGGGTCTCAATCAGGCGCAGGTCGCGGCGGCCCACGACGTTGTCGAACAGGCGCGGCCCGGATCCAAGGACGAGCGGCGCCACCATGATCGCGAGTTCGTCCAACAGGCCCAGGTTGATCAGACCGCTGACCAGCTTCGGGCTGCCCGGGACCTGGATGTTCGCGCCGGAGGTGTGCTTCAGCGCGAAGACCTCCTCGGCGACATCGCCGCTCAGGACCGTGGTGTCACCCCAGTTCGCCTCCGCCGGCGACAGCGTCTTGGACACGACGAATTTCTTGGCTCCGTTGAGGAACGCGGCCATCGCAGTGCTCTCGCCCATGCGCGGCCACAGCTCGGCGAACGCGAGATAGGTGGTCCGGCCGAGAAGGATGGCGTCGGCCTGCCCGATTCCGTGCGCCATGATCGCGGCGGCCTCGTCGTTGATGTCCAGCCAGTTGGATGGGGTGTCACTGACGCCGTCGAGCGACATCCCGAGCCCTGCCACGATCCGTCGCACGCCGTCCTCCTCAGTGCCGAACCGCCGGCGCCTACGGTGATGTGCCGTCGTCGGCCGCGGCCTCGATGTAACCGGCGGGCACGTGATCGGTCAGCCATACCCCATTGGCGCTGCGATAGAACGGGTAGCCGTCACGGAACATGCGGCCGGCGTCGATCCACAGGATCACGACGCGATCCGGTCCGCGACGCGCGCCGACGGCAAACGCTGTCGACTCATCCTTACTCAGATGCACATGGTGACGCTGCCGCTTGACCAGACCCTGCACCCGGATCGCGTCGCAATTGGTCTGACTGGTGCCGTGGAACAGCAGCTCCGGCGGTGCCGCCGGGGTCAGCGCCAGGTCGACCGGGATGCTGTGGCCCTGGCTGGCCCGGATCCGGTCGATCCCGTCCGCTCCGGTCTCGACCGCGAAGCGCTGCTTGTCGTTGCCGGCCACCACGCGGTCAAGGGTCGGCCGGTCCAGACCGAGGGCGGCGAGAAGGTCGTGCACCGGCACCCAGCCGTGCTCATCGGGGATCAGGGCGGCGGTGTGTGGAGCATGGCGGAGGACGTAAGACATCCGCTTGCTGATGCGTACTAGATCTTTCATCGTGTCCTGATCGTCCCGCCGGACCGCGGGCCGGCGCCAGCGAATTGCGGCGTGGGTGTCAGCGCTGAGCCTCCTGCTCGGCGAAGAGCCGCAGGTCTCGGCGCTCGATCGCGGCGGCCATCAGCTCGCCGAACCGGTCCGGCGTGCAGGCGAAGGCCGGCACACCGAGATCCGCGAGCGCCGCGGCGTTGTCGTGATCATAGGCCGGGGCGCCCTCGTCGCTCAACGCCAGCAGCACGATCACCTGCACTCCGGCCGACACCATCGCCGACACCCGGCGCAGCATCTCGTCCCGCACGCCGCCTTCGTAGAGGTCACTGATCAGCACAAAGATCGAGTCGCGGGGCCGGGTGATCAGCCCTTCCGAATAGGCGATCGCCCGGTTGATGTCGGTGCCGCCGCCGAGCTGGGTGCCGAACAGCACGTCGATCGGGTCGGCCAGCTGGTCGGTCAGGTCGACCACCGACGTGTCGAAGACGACGAGGGAGGTGCGCACCGAACGCATCGATGCCAGGACCGCGCCGAAGATGCTGGAATAGACGACCGATGCCGCCATCGACCCGGACTGATCCACGCACAGCACGATGTCGCGCGCGACGGCGTTCTGCCGGCGTCCATAACCGACCAGCCGGTGCGGCACGACGGTCTTGTACGCGGGCTGGTAGTGCGCGAGGTTGGCCCGGATGGTGCGGTTCCAGTCGATATCGCGATGCCGGGGCCGGCTGATCCGCGCCGCCCGGTTCAGGGCACCGGTGATCGCCGCCTTGGTCTTCTGCGCCACCCGGCGTTCCAGATCCTCGACCACCTTGCCGACCACGATCCGGGCGGTCTGCTTGGTCCGCTCCGGCATCACGCCGTTCAGCGACAGCAACGTGCCGACCAGGTGCACATCCGGCTCGACCGCGGCCAGCATCTCCGGCTCCAGCAGGAGCCGGGTCAGGTTCAGCCGCTCAATCGCGTCCGCCTGCATGACCTGCACCACCGATGACGGGAAGTAGGTGCGGATGTCGCCCAGCCATCGGGCCACGCTCGGAGCCGAGGCACCCAGGCCGGCGCTGCGAGTCCGGGACGCATCCATCTCCGGACGGTCCTGATAGAGCGCGCCAAGAGCCGCGTCCATCTGACGGTCGGCGCCGCTCAGCGAATGCCCCGTGCCGTCCGAGTTGTTCTCCCCGCCCAGCACCAGCCGCCATCGACGCAACCGCTCATCCGTCTGTTCCGAAGTCACGCCTCGTCCTCCTCGCTCGCGTCTGCACTGCTCGGGCCGGTTTCTTCGGCACCCAGGATCAGGTGCAGCACCGGCGCGACGAGCAGGGCCCGATCGAGCACGTAGCCCTCCAGATCGCCGCCGCCGTCGGTATCGACGGTGGCACCAGCGCCGATATTGCGGGCGCGCTCACCGATGGCGCGCCGTTCCGGTGCGGCGAACGCCGCGAACGTGCGTCGCAGCAGCGGCAGGGCGTCCACGAACGAGTCTGCCGGAATGCCGGCCAGCCATTGATCGATCAGAGCCAGCAGTTGCCGGTCGTGCACCAGCAACAGGCCACCACCGGCGAGGAATCCCTCGATCCAGGCGGCCGCCGCGGCCGGCGGCACGCCGATCGTCAACGTCCGGCTCATGATGCGGGCGACTTCGTCAGCGTCGATCCGGCCATCGTCACGGAGCAACCGGCAGAACCGCCCGGACAGCAACGGGTGCAGGTCGTCACGCTGGAATGCGTACGCCAGCGCGTCCACCCACTCCTCCCGCAGACGCGGCCGGTCGGACAGGACACCCACCGCCCCGTGGACGCCATCGACATTGCCGCGCATCTGATGCGCCGCGTCGTCGTCGAGGCTGGCCAACGCCGGGGGCAGACCGACGCAGATCCGGGTCACCAGGCCGGCGACCACGTCGACCAGCGACGACGCATCAGTGCCACGGACGTCGCCATAGCGCAGTGAGCGAGCCAGCGCCGGGAGGCTGGCCATCAGGTGTGCGACGTCGGCGTCCAGCGCCATCCGGGCCTGCAGTGCCGAGAGCACGGCCGGCAGCGCCTCGTCCAGGGCCGCCAGCAAGCATCTCTCGACCAGTGCGGTGACCTCGGCGAGGGTGGCCGCCTGCTGAGCCAGCTCGATCGCCTTCGCAGTCGCCGCGGACTTGACCGAGGTGCCGTAGACACCGGCCGCGATCAGATCGACCGAGAGTTCCGGAACCCACTCGAGTCGCCACGACTCCCAGAACGTGCCCTTGCCGCGGCGGGCCGCGTCGGCGGGAGCACCCCAGTCCACGCCGAGCAGCCGGAGCCGGTGCAGCAGCTGGCTGCGCTCCAGGTCACCTGACTTCCGCAGGTCCAGATCGACATTGCGGGCCAGCGCTTCGGCCGGAAACCGCAGTCGGCGCTGGGCGGCGGTCAGGTCGCTGACCAATGGGACCGATGGCGTGTCGGCGGGCACCGTGCCGAGCCGGTCGCCCACCACCAGGCGCTCGTTGATCATGGAAAGGCGCAGGTCGTCACCGTCGCAGAGCACAGCGCGGGTGGCCTCGGTGACCTCGCTCAGGCCCGGATGCGGCCGGCCGCGCAGAGCGGCGAGAGCGTTGGCGAGTCGGGTGGCCTCGATCACGTGGGCGCTGGAGATCGGCAGGTCGGCATCGCGAAGCACGCCGGCGACCCCGGTCAGCCATCGCTCTACGACCCGATCCGGCGCGGTGAACAGGTGGTGGTACCAACCCGGGGAGGTTACGCCGGCTCCATATCCGGTGGCGGTGGCGAGCCGGCCATGGGTCCACGGCACCCAGGTCATCGAAACCGCGGTCTTCGGAAGTCCACGCAACAGCTTGGCGTCCGCACTGGCCGGCGGCAGCGGATCAGTCAGCGCGGGCACGTGCCACGCACCGCAGACAACGGCGATCCGGGCGTGCCCCTCCTTGCGGGCCGCGCGCAGGACCGTGCGCATGGACGCCTCTCGGATGGCGTCGATGTCCCGATCCGGCGGCACGGTCTCGTGGTCTCCGTCGCGGACCGCCGCCATTGCCTCGGCGATCGCCAGGAACGCCGGCGGGCCATCCCGGCGATGCTCGATGACGTCATCCCACCAGCGCTCGGCGTCGTCGTAGCCGGCCGCGGCGGCGAGCGCGCCGAGCGGATCGCTGTGCAGGCGATCCGGCGCTTCCGGGCCGTCCCGCAGCGCGAACAGGTTCGCCGCGGGCAGGTCGAAGAATCGCAGCGGCACCTCCCGGTCGACGGCCCAGCGCAGGGCCTGCCACTCCGGCGAAAAGACCGCGAACGGCCAGAACGACGCCGAGCCGACCGACGTCCCGCCCTTCGCCGGATAAGCCAGGAGCGCGACCGGCGGCGTCAGATCCGGCGACCCGGCAAACCGCACCAGGTCGTTCGCTTCCGGTGGACCCTCCACCAGGATCAGGTCAGGTTTGGCCTCCTCCAGCGCCACGATCAGCGCCCGGGCCGAGCCGGGCCCGTGATGGCGGACGCCGAACAGACTGGTCTCGCCGGTCGTCACCGCTGTGGTCACTCGGCGCTCCGCGCGGCCCGGTAGAAGTCCTTCCAGTCGTCCCGCTCGCGGATCACCGTCTCCAGGTATTCGCGCCAGATCACCGCGTCGCTCACCGGGTCCTTGACCACGGCACCGCGGATGCCGGCCGCCACATCGGCGGCCCGCACCACGCCGTCGCCGAAGTGCCCGGCGAGCGCGATGCCACTGGTCATCACCGAGATCGCCTCGGCGGTCGAGAGCGTGCCACTGGGCGTCTTGAGCTTCACCCGGCCGTCGCCGGTGACACCGTCGCGGAGTTCCCGGAAGATGGTGACCACCCGCCGGATCTCGGCAATCGACGACGGGGTCTCGGGCAGTTCCAGCGCCTTGCCGAGCGCCGTCACCCGGCGCGCCACGATGTCGACCTCTTCTTCGATCGACGCCGGCACCGGCAGCACCACCGTGTTGAATCGCCGCCGCAACGCACTGGACAGCTCGTTCACGCCGCGGTCCCGGTCGTTGGCGGTGGCGATCACGTTGAATCCCTTGACCGCCTGCACCTCGTCGCCGAGCTCCGGGATCGGCAGGGTCTTCTCGGACAGGATGGTGATGAAGGTGTCCTGCACGTCGGCCGGGATCCGGGTCAGCTCTTCGACCCGGGCGATCGCGCCGCGCCGCATGGCGGTCAGCACCGGACCCGGCACCAGGGCAGCGTGCGACGGGCCGTCGGCGAGCAGCCGGGCGTAGTTCCAGCCGTAGCGGATCGCCTCTTCCGGCGTGCCGGCCGTGCCCTGAACGATCAGCGTGGAGTCGCCGCTGATCGCGGCCGCGAGATGCTCGGAGACCCAGGTCTTCGCGGTGCCCGGAACGCCGAGCAGGAGCAGCGCTCGGTCAGTGGCCAGCGTTGCCACCGCCACCTCCATCAGCCGTCGCGGGCCGATGTATTTCGGGCTGATCGACTCGCCGTCGCCAATCAGGTAGGTGACCACGGCACTCGGCGACAGCCGCCAGCCCGGCGGCTTCGGCCGGTCATCGGAGCGAGCCAGGAGTGCCAGCTCGTGGGCGTACTCGTCCTCGGCATGCGGGCGCAGAATGGCGTCGCCGGAGGTGGGCTCAGACGTGGTCACGCGAACTCCTGAAACATCGTGTGTCGGTCGGAAATGCTGCGGACGAGGGAATCCATTAGGCGGACGCCGCCGGTCTGGCCGAGCCCGGCGGCATCGGCCTCGGCGCGTACGCGGTCGGCAAGCGTGACCACCGCGGCCAGCGCGTCCAACGCGAGCCCGTCGACGATGGTCTGGCCGAGCATCTGCACGCGGGCTTGAATCCAGGTCGGGTGCGACTCGCGAATGGCCTGGTGAAGGTAGCCGAGCATGGCGTCGGCCAGGCGTGCCGGCCAGGGTGCCGGGCAGGCATCGAGCAGCCGGCCCAGCCGGGTCAGATCCGGCTCGCTGGATCGGGTCACCAGCTCGATCGCGGCGTCGACGACCGCATCGGGTGGCAGCAGGTCATAGAGCGACGCGGCCAGTGCGGTGTCATGGATCTCGGCGTTCGGCCCGCTGCCGAACCCGGCCGTGATCAGGGCCGCGGCCCACTCCGGCGCACCGAAGCGGATGGTGGCCCGGGCCCAGGCCCGGCACATCGTGGTGCTCCAGCCGGGCTCGATGGCGGTGGCCAGCACAGCGGGTGGGTCCGGCGCTATCGACGTCCACACCGACAGCGGCGCGGCCGCCGCGACCTGCTCCAGCCACCAGGCCCGCTCACCGGTGCCCGGCGGTGGTTTGACCTCGACTCCGTCGCGGCGCATCTTGGCGTCACACTCCACCGGAGGACGCACCAGCACCCGGCGGCCGGTCGGCACCACCCACTCGCCGACGCGGGCCGCCATCCGCCCCTGGTACGCGGATCCGGGCAGTCGGCCGAGCAGGTCTGCCGCGACCGCTCGCACCTCCTTGCGACGGTCGTCCAGCGCGGCCTCGCAGAGCTGCTCGTCATCCGCGCTGAGCCCAGTCTCCAGCACCGCCAGAAACGCGGCGCGTTCGGCCGGAGGCTCACTGGCCCACACTTCGGTCAGCCGGGCCAGACCGGCTTGAGGGTCTCGGCCGCGAAGCGATTCCAGGTAGGCGACGCGCTCCGGCAGCGTGCCCTCGTCCCAGACTCGCGGATCCAGGTCGACGACCTGGCGAGCCTGGGCATCGAGGATGAACCGCCACTCCGGCCGAAGCGCGGCGAGCCAGGCACCCCGGGCACCGGACACCGCCGCCACCAGCGGTTGCAGCGGCGGTTGCACGCGCGCCACCTGGAACAGGGCCGGCAACTGATCGGGCGGTGCGACGAGATCCCGGTCAACGGCCAGGCGCAACCACACACCCAGCATCTCCCCGCTGGTGGTGCCACCGAGCAGCGCACGCAGCCGGGTGGCGGCGGCCGGCGGGACCGCCCGCCGCGCTTCGGCAGGAGCGGGCTCGCCAGTCGGGGTGGTTCCGGACAGAGGCGCGCCGGCACGTCGAGCCACGGTCAGCGCGCCCGCGGCGAGAAGCACGTCGGCATCGTCCGGACCGACGCCGGCCACCAGGTCGGACGTCGGTCCGGCCGGCGACGCGCCACGCCACGGTTTGCGGCCGGTGCCGATCAGGGCGGTGGCGTGCAGCTCCGGCCAGATGGCGCCGGTCATGCCGGGATCACTTCACCGTCAACGTAGAGCGCAAGCGGCCGAAATCCCTCGGGCGACCACTCGCCGGCGATCTCCGCGGGCCGGCCGCCGGCGGCGGCCACGACGTGCCACGGCTCATCGCCGCCGACCTGCACATCGACACCCTTGCCGGTCTCGTCGATCAGCCGCCAGGTGTCGCCCGGTGTGACCACGCCTCGGACCACGCCCGGCCAGTTGGCGGCCCATGGATCGCGGGACAGGGCATCCGCGTAGGCCCGGAGCATCGCCTCGACGTTTCCGGCCCCGGTCGGGCTGCGGAACCGCATCGGCGCGGCGTGCCGCACCTTGACCACCGCGCGCAACTGCGCGGCACCGGGATAGAAGCACAGATCGGCGTCGACCTCGGTGCCCAGAACGAGATCAACGGGCAGCGGCTGGTTCGCGGCGGCGAACGCCAGCACCAATGCCGGACGGCCGGACTCGCGACCGATGAGCCAGGTGCGGCGCGTGGTCAACCGGTCATCGGCGATGTCGCGCTGGGCCAGAACCTGCCACACATCCCGGACTGAATCACTCGCTAGGACTTGCTCAACCGCCACCGTGAACCCGACGTGGTTGCGCACCGTCGCCGCAAGGTCGGCGGGCAGGTCGTCAATCCGTTCGTAGGCCCGGGTCAGCAGTCGCAGCAACCCGAACTCGGCGAGCAATCGCTGATCCCAGCCGGCTCCCGAGCTGGCGACGCCGGCCAGGTAGCGAACCTGGCGAGCCAGGCCCGGCGCCTGCGCGTCGATCAGCCGCGACGCGACGCTGTCCCAGTGCGCGTAACCGGCCCGATCCAGCCCGGCGATCCCGCCCCGGACCTGGTCATCGAGCCACTGTGCCAGCTCGGCGACGCCCCGGGACACTCGATCGTCACGCTGCGCGGCGCGACGAGCCGCCGCCTTGATTTGGGCATCGGTGGCCGGCTCCGCGGCAGCGGCGTGGCGCGCCTCGGCATTGGCTGCCCGGGATGCCCGCCCGGCATGCCACTCGGCCACCCAATCCGGCACCGGCGCTTCGTCGACCTTGCCGTCGGCCCAGATCAGCAGCAGGCCGAGGACATGCTTGCAGGGGATCTTCCGGCTCGGGCAGGAGCACCGAAACGCCGGATCGTCCAGATCAACGCAGGTCTGGTAGGGCTTTGAACCGCTGCCCTTGCATAGCCCCCAAACGGTGCCGGGTGGGCCATCGTCAGCGCCGAGCGCGTGCCACCGGTTCACCGAGGCGAGGCTGCGGGCGGCCGAAAGCGATGACGCATCGGGCGTCAACGCGCTCACCTGGGTTGCCGTCCACCGCTCCCGCATGGCTCGGGACACTAACGAAGGCGTCCGACAATTGCGCGGGCCCGGTCGCCGTCGCCGATCACCGACCTCACGGTCGTGGTCCGAGGTGGTCGATCACCGTGCACCGCGGTGTGCGGCGAGACCGCGAGGTTGGCCGAGCCGGGAGGGTCATGTCCGATTTATCGGCCGGTCGCGGCATCATTCGGCTCTCGATTCAGAGCGAACGGTAACGCTCCGCGCACGCGCTCAGCAATTTCCGGAATGTCGGATCTACGTACCAGCAATTTGCGCCCGAAATGGCCGAGGCGATCTTGGCACATTGTGTTGATTAGCTGCGTCTAGGCAAAACAAAAAGCACGCGCCGTAGCGCGTGCTTTTTGAATTCTCGTGTTGCGTCAGTCACCCTGGCGCTGCTGCGGGATCTGCCCCTGCAGCAAAGCCCGCACCTCGGACTCACGGTAACGGCGGTGGCCGCCCAGGGTCCGAATTGCGCTGAGCTTGCCCGCCTTTGCCCAACGGGTAACGGTCTTCGGGTCGACGCGGAACATCGACGCCACCTCGGCCGGGGTCAGCAAGGGCTCTGGCTCGTGCGTACGCGATGCCATCGGTCACTCCTCCATATATGCCTACAAACGGTGACCGGGGTCCCGCCGGCCAACGCGTTTCCATGGTCCGGCTAGTCCGCCATGTCCGACATGGTCCGAACGGCTGAAGGTACATAAATGGAAGGATGATGAATGACCGATTTATCATGATTCCGGATGACACATGATGTCTTATTTAGACCAATAGTTACGGTCAGTATCTGTGGAAATACGAAGCGTATTCCGATTAGTTCGACCTCTCCAAAAGTTGTATCTCACGCCACCTAGCCACAATCTGCTCATACGTTGCAGACGCCACATCAGTCTCGCCACGCGACAATGCCGCCAGCCCGGCAGTAATCAGTCCGGGTGAATCATCCTGCTGCAGGGTGTCATCCGGAAGGAGGTTCGCTAACCCTCCGTAATCAAGCTCGACCACCGAACGCGGATGGAACTCCTCCAGCCATCGCGCGCCCTCCTCGACCGCTTCAGTCACCGGGACGTCTCCGAGCGCCTTTCGGAGCACCGCGTGGGCTCGGTGGGCACGGCGCCGAGCCTTCGAGATCTCGGTGCGATAGATCAGCGAACGGTTGCCCGGCTCCAGCGTCAGCTCTCGCTCGGAAAGGTCCACGAAAACGAACCAGCGCAGCGGGATGCCCCAGGTGGCGATCTGTTCGTGCACGCGCGGCATGCCGCGCTCCAGCACATGTGACCCGTTGCGCCAGTCCTCCACCACGGTCCGCGCGAGACCAGCCAGAATCGGCGGCACAAAGGCGTCGGCGAGCACGGCCGGCACACCATCCCGGGCGGTCAGGGCCGCCTCGGCCACCCGGACGCGGAGATTCCACGGGCAGATCAGCAGCGTGTCCTCGGTCTCCATGATGTACGCGTCTTCGGGCAGGTCCGGCAGTCTCGTCCAGCCCGCACCCAGCGCCTCCATGACCGCGGTGCGTTGCTGGCGCGGGCCGTCCAGAGTGCCGATCGCGCGCCCCTCTTTGACGTAGCGACGCCAGTAAACCTGCAGTTCCCGGTCGAAAGCCGTCAGTGGCTCGTACACACGTAGATACGCGGCGAAGTTGGAGGGCACATTCGGATCGTGCCACGCCCACCAGCAGACGGACCAGAATCCGTGGCCACATTCGCCCGAGCCGATGTCCTTCGATCCTCCAGTCAGCGTCAGTTACCGGCAAAGCGGCTTAAATCTCCGCGATTCATCGGCGACCCGCCAGGCGCCATCTCTCATGAGCACTTGGGCGGCCAGCGGAGTCACCCGAGCGTCAATGGGATCGCCGGGGCCACGTGCGCCCAATTTGGGACCGCCAGGGGCTTCGCCTGCAAGGCGCGGGCCGGCGCCGTGTGTGGGGTGCGCACTCAAGCCGGCCCGCAACGCCGCCGGCGGAGTTACTGGCGATTCCGAATCGGGGTGTGCACTCAAGCCGGGCCGTACCGCCGCCGGCGGAGTCACTGGCGAATCCAAATCGGTGCACGAAGTGCGAGTGTGACCTTGACATGGCTAGGCTAAATGCGCCCGGCACCACCCCCGCCGGCCCACGCACGTGCCGCGGCCCCACAAGGTGTCGCGATCACATCAACAGGAGTTCTAGATGGGTGCTTTCACTAGCGACACCGGCCACGAGCAGGTGGTCTTCTGCCAGGACAAACCGACCGGATTGCGGGCGATCATCGGGATCTACTCGACGGCGCTCGGCCCGGCGCTCGGCGGCACTCGGTTCTACCCGTACGCCTCTGAGGAAGCGGCGCTGCACGACGTCCTGGAGCTCTCCCGCGGTATGGCCTACAAGAACGCGCTCGCGGGGCTGGACCTCGGTGGCGGCAAGGCGGTCATCTGGGGTGACCCGGAGAAGATCAAGTCTGAGGGCCTGCTGCGGGCGTACGGCCGGATGGTCGAGTCGCTCGGCGGCCGTTACTACACCGCTTGTGATGTGGGCACCTACGTCCAGGACATGGACGTGATCGCGCGCGAGACCCGGTTCGTGACCGGTCGCAGCGTGGAGCACGGCGGCGCCGGTGACAGCTCGATCCTCACCGCCTGGGGCGTGTTCCAGGGGATGCGGGCCGCGGCGGAGCACGTCTACGGCACCCCGACGCTGGCCGGGCGCCGCGTCGGCATCGCCGGCCTCGGCAAGGTCGGCAAATACCTGACCGTGCACCTCCTCGAGGACGGTGCCTCGGTGGTCGCCACCGACGTGTCGGAGAAGGCGCTGGCGTGGGCGAAGGAGACCTACCCGCAGGTGGACATCGTGGACAGCGCCGCCGAGCTGGTCGCCGCCGACATCGACGTCTACGCGCCGTGCGCCCTCGGTGGTGCGCTGAACGACGACACCGTGCCGGTGCTCAAGGCGAAGATCGTCGCCGGAGCCGCGAACAACCAGCTGGCCCACCCGGGCATCGAGAAGCTGCTGGAGGACCGCGGGATCCTGTACGCACCCGATTACGTCGTCAACGCCGGCGGTGTGATCCAGGTGGCCGACGAGATCGAAGGCTTCAACTTCGAGCGGGCCAAGCTGCGGGCCACCAAGATCTACGACACCACCAAGCAGCTGCTGCAGCTCGCGTCCGCCGAGGGCGTGCCGCCGGCGGTCGCCGCGGACCGGATGGCCGAGCGCCGGATGGCCGAGATCGGACGGCTGCGGACCATCCGGCTGTAACGGGCGGTCGCAGCAACCGGTCGTGTCGTCTGCCAACCCGGCACGGTGCCGATCGGCCCGGAGGACGAAACGGAAATACACCGCCATCTGGCGCTTCCTGTGCGCCTTCCCACATGGGAAGGGCCAGATGGCGGTGGGCCGAGGTGTCGAATCTGGCCCACGACATGTACCGTATGAGCCACGAGAGATGCCTAACGTCATCGGGGCCCGCCTGGTTTGGGCTGCCCCGTAATTCTGTGCGAGGGGGTCGAGCCATGGGGCGCGGCCGTGCTAAGGCCAAGCAGACAAAGGTGGCCCGGGAGCTGAAGTATCACTCCCCAAACACCGACCTCGCGGCCCTGCAGCGCGAGCTCGGTTCGTCGAACAACCACTTCGATGAGGTTGACGAGCCGGATGACGCGCGCGAGGACGAATTCGACGAAGACGACGAGGACGACGAGGCCGCCAATTGGGCTCGTCGTTCCAGCTGACGTTCGACAACTGCGATGAGCACGTGGGCATGATCCGCGTGCTCATTACGTGTCTTCCGTCCGTCTGAGCGATCGTTCAGGACGGCGGCTCGGCACCGGATCTCCGGACTGCCGATTCCGCCGTCCTGCCGCGATATCACGCCACGGGAAGCTCATGTCGCGAGCAACCGCCGGCGAAAGAAGCCGATGACCTGATCCAACGCTGCGCGCGTGGGATGGCCCGGCTCGTCGACGAAGTGCTCGGTGAGCACCGAGTGCGCAGACTTCGGAATGCCGAACGCATTGCCGGGCGCTGAGTCGATCTCCACCGAGATGAAGGCGTCACCGAGTTCGCGGCGCAACATCTCGAAACGCGCCGCCGGGACCGCCTGATCGTTGCCGAACCGCAGGCCGAGCACGCACAACCCGTCATCGGTGGCGCGCTGCTTCACGCGGGCGAAGTCCGCTGGCGTGATGTCCAGCGACGCGGCCCGGCTACTGCTCAGTGGCGCCGGATTGGCCGGCTGGCTGAGCACTGGCGCGATCATTCGGTCGTCGGCGGACATCGCCAGAGCGAATCCGCCGGAGAAGCACATCCCGACTGCGCCGACGCCGGGCCCGCCGCATTCGTCATGAGCCTTCGCGGCGAGCGCGCGCAGCCACACCACCACCGGTGAACTCCGGCCCAGCGCGAACATGTGGAACTCGCGCGAGACGCAGACGCGGGCCAGCGATGCGAGCACGTAGCCGCCACTCGGATCCCGGCCCGGCTGCCCGAAGAGCGACGGCATCCAGACGGTGAAGCCGGCGTCGATGAGCCGGCGCGCGAAGACCACGGTGCTCGGGATCAATCCCGGGATTTCGTGGATAACGATCACTGCGGGACCGGAACCGGCCCGGTAGACGTCATGAGTCACGCCGTCGAATGCTTCCGCCGATCTGGCAAACTCGTCGAGACCGCTCATCGCGGCCGGTTGGTGAACTGGTAAAAGGTCGGGAACGCATCTTCGAACGCCCGCCAGCCCGGCGCATCCGCTTCGCCGCGCGCTCGCCAGGTCGCCTGCGCCTCGGCCAGCAGCGGGATCAGGCCGGGTGCGGCCTCGCGAACCCGCTCGGTCAATTCCGCCGAGTCGTCATTGAGATCGGGCATGGTCGAGCACTCCTTCCAGCAAATTGATCTTGCTGTTGCGGCAATGGTTGGTCTCGGTGCCGTCGAACCGGCCGTGCTCGAAATAGCGGTTGGACGCGTGGGCACCACCGCAGAAACCGAAGTATCGACACGTCGACCGACACGCCTCGACGCCGTCCAGGAACTCCGCCATCCAGCCGCTCGGCCGCTCGGCCGCCTCGGTGACAATCGGGGCCAACCCGTGGCGGAGCACGTTTCCGCTGGCAAACGACCCATAGTGCGGGTCTGAGAAGCCGGCCAGCTCGGGCGAGAGCAACACCACGGCACCGTCGTGCCCGATGGTCGGGACCGGATCGATGCGGCGCGGCAGCAGGTCATCAGCGGTGCCGGCGAGGGTCGCTCCGGCATACCACAAAGCCCATTCGATCTCGCGCAGTTCGATCGCCGGATCGGCCCGCCACGCGGCCGTCAACTCCGACCAGAATCGCCTGGTCGCGGTCGCATCCGGAGCGTTCGTGCGGGCATTGACCCCCTCTTGCTCCTCCACGTTGATGCCGAGCGAGTGACAGCCCAGATCGCGAAAGAACGGATAGATCTCCGCCGCCAGCCCGGGCCTCGGGTCGGAAACGACGCAGAGGGCGGCGAACGGCAGGCCACGTCGCTTCAGCGCCGCGATCCCCTTCATGATCTTCGGGTACGCGGATCCGCCGCCCCGATCCACTCGCGCCGACGTGGCCGCCTCATCGCCGTCGATGCTCACGCCGAGCTTGATGGAGTGCGCCTCGAAGAAGTCACACCACTCGTCATCGATCAGCGTGGCGTTGGTCTGGATATGGTGCTCGACGCCGGAGAAGGGTGCCATCAACGCGGCGAGATGGTCGGCTCCGGCCGCTAGCGGCTCGCCGCCGTGCCACACCACCGAGAAGCGCTCGGTCTGTGCTGCCCAGACATTGACCGTATCCGCCACGGCGCGTGCGACATCGACAGTCATCTTTTTATCGTAAGCCCGCTGAGGCAAATAGCAGTAGGTGCAATCCAAGTTGCACAAGGTGGTCGGCTGCATGATGACGTACGACGGGACCTTCGCGATGCCACGCATACCGGTCCACATGTCACACCACCCTAGGACCGTTTAGCTCAGTCCGATAGCCCGCTTGGGTCCCTCCGACAGTCCGGTAGCGCCTGCGAGTCCGTCGCGGCGCGGTGTCTGCACCGGCCTACCGGGGTGCCAGTTCCGGATCCTCGGGAGCCGCCATCGGGCCTAGACAGCCCTCAAGGCGTCTTATTAGGTCTCCGGAACTGGCACCGCCTCCGGCCGTTGCGATGCTCGTCAACCGCCTGCGGCTGCGCGGCGCAAGGTCCGGAAGTGGTGCGCCGCGGGCGGGCATCGGCTTCGCGGCGATCACATGCCAGTCCATTGACAACGTCAGCTCACGTTGCAGCCGAGCCGCTTGCCGGCGTTCCGGGACTCCGGATGTGGCACGAAAGGTTCCACTTTGGCCGCCAGGTAACCGCGGCTTGACCGTACCCCGAAGATCAACCGCGATGCGGACAGTGCCCATTTGCCGGACCGTGCCGCGCGGACACGAGGTGGCGATCGGAGCGCGCTAAGGCCGGAGCGGGTGCCGTTTCCGGAGACCTAAAAAGACGCCCTGAGGGCCGTCAAGGCCCGACGGCGGCTCCGAGGATCCGGAAACGGCGCCCGCGCAGGCCGGTCCGAGCGCCGGCCGCCACCTCAGCCGCGCGTGTGAGAACCGAGCATCTGGACATTGCCAGTGCCGGCGATGATCTCGCCCGCCGTCCAGGCCGGAACCTTCCGCGCGGCCAGGAATGCCAGCGCACGATCGGCATCGTCGGGTGCGACAACCGCGAACATGCCGACACCCATGTTGAAGGTCGACTCCATCTCGCTGTCGTCGATCTTGCCCTTGCGCTGGGTCAGCTCGAAGATCGGCTGCGGCCGCCAGGTGGACCGGTCCACGATGGCGTCGACGTGCTCGGGGAGGACTCGCACCAGGTTGCCCGGGATGCCGCCGCCAGTCACGTGGGCGTAGGCGCGGACCTCGGTCTCCTTCATCAGGTCCAGGCAGTCGCGCGCGTAGATCCGGGTCGGGGTGAGCAGCTCCTCGCCCAGCGTCTTCTGCCGGCCGAGTTCTTCAATGATGGTGTCCAGGCGCATCCGGCCGGCGCCGAGCAGGACGTGCCGGACCAGCGAATAGCCGTTCGAGTGCATGCCGGACGAACCCATCGCGATCACGACGTCGCCGACCTGGACGCGGTCCCGGCCCAGCATCTCGCTCTCCTCGACGATGCCCACGCCGGTGCCGGAGATGTCATATTCGTGCGGGGCCATCATGCCCGGGTGCTCGGCGGTCTCGCCGCCCAGCAGGGCGCAGCCCGCGGTGCGGCAGCCGTCCGCGATGCCGGCGCCGATCTCGGCCACCCGCTCCGGGACAACCTCACCGCAGGCGATGTAGTCCAGCATGAACAGCGGCTCCGCGCCACAGGCGACCAGGTCGTCGACGACCATCGCGACCAGGTCGACGCCGACTGTGTCGTGGATGCCCAGCTGCTGCGCGATGACCAGCTTGGTGCCGACGCCGTCGGCGGACGATGCCAGGATCGGGTTCTTGTATTTCGACATGTCCAGCCGGAACAGCCCGGCGAACCCGCCGAGATCGCCGACGACTTCGGGGCGCCAGGTCCGGTGCACCTTGGTCTTCAGCATCTCCACGGCCTGCTCGCCGGCGTGAATCGAGACGCCGGCGTCGGCGTAGGTGACCGTACGCTTCCGTGCCGTCTTGGCGCTCGCACCGCTCCACGTCTGGCGGTCGGGATCGCCGTCGCCGTCGTGATTGGTGTTGGTGCCGGGCCGCTCGCCCACGTGCGTCACTGGTAATCCCCTTAGTGCTTTGTTCCGGCTGCGGAAGACTCCAGGCCATCGCTGGCGCTGGACCCGTTGACCCCGTGCGTCGTGCCGTTGCCGCCGGCGTTCTCGGCGACCAGCTGGGTCATGCTGACTCGGCGACCCACGCCCTCCAGGACATGCTTGCCGATCAGGTTTTCGGACGGCAGCTCAATCGGATAGATGCCGTCGAAGCAGGCGCGGCACAACCGGTTGGCCGGCTGCTCGGAGGCGGCGATCAGGCCGTCCAGGGAGACGTAGCCGAGCGTGTCCGAGCCGATCGAGCGGCGGATGCCGTCGGTGTCCAGGTTGCCGGCGATCAGCTCGGCCCGGGTGGCGAAGTCGATGCCGTAGAAGCACGGCCACTTGACCGGCGGCGAGGAGATGCGCACATGCACCTCGACCGCGCCCGCCTCGCGCAGCATCCGCACGATCGCGCGCTGGGTGTTGCCGCGGACGATCGAGTCGTCCACCACGACGATGCGCTTGCCTCGAAGCACGTGCCGGAGCGGGTTCAGCTTGAGCCGGATGCCGAGCTGCCGGATGGTCTGCGACGGCTGGATGAAGGTGCGGCCGACGTACGCGTTCTTGATCAGGCCCGCGCCGTAGGGAATGCCGGACTCCTGCGCGTAGCCGATGGCGGCCGGGGTGCCCGACTCCGGCACCGGGATCACCAGGTCGGCCTCGATCGGGTGCTCGCGGGCCAGGCGGCGGCCGACCTCGACGCGGGTGTCGTAGACGTTGCGGCCGGCGATCGTGGTGTCCGGGCGGGCCAGGTAGACGTACTCGAAGAGGCAGCCCTTGGGTTCCGGCACCGCGAACCGCTGGGACCGCAGACCCTGCTCGTCGATCGCGATCAGCTCGCCGGGCTCGATCTCCCGGACCACCGAGGCACCGACAATGTCGAGTGCGGCGGTCTCGCTCGCGACCACCCAGCCGCGCTCCAGCCGACCCAGCACGAGCGGGCGTACGCCGTGGGCGTCGCGTGCGGCGTACAGCGTGTTCTCGTCCATGAAGGCGAAGCTGAACGCGCCCTTGAGGACTGGGAGGACGGACATCGCGGCTTCCTCGACCGAAAGATCGGGGTGCGCCGCCAGGAGATCGGTGACCAGCGCGGTGTCCGAGGTCTCGCCCTCGGCCCCGTCACCCGCGAGCCGAGCCAGCTCAGCCGTGTTGACCAGGTTGCCGTTGTGGGCGAGTGCGATGGTGGTGCCGGCCTCGGTCGCCTTCAGCAGGGGCTGCGCGTTCTCCCAGGTGGAACCGCCGGTGGTGCTGTAGCGGGTGTGGCCGATGGCGACGTGCCCGCGCAGGCTCTGCAGCGTCGCCTCGTCGAACACCTGGGCGACCAGGCCAAGATCTTTGTAGACCACCACGCCGGAGCCGTCGCTGACCGCGATGCCGGCGGCCTCTTGGCCCCGATGCTGCAGAGCGTAAAGCCCGAAGTAGGTAAGTTTGGCCACGTCCTCGCCCGGGGCCCAGACCCCGAAGACGCCGCACTTGTCCTGAGGGCCAGGGCGTTGAGCGTCGAGGTCGTGGTTTAACTGGCCGTCGCCTCGGGGCACCTGCCGCTCCTTCGGTCATGGTCCGGCTTGCAGCTCGCCGGCGGTCGAGAGTGGGGCTTGGTCTTCGACGGTTAGAGCTGGTTGGTTCGGGTGCGCCGATCGACGTCCGGCCAGTGCACCTAACGCCCACGAGTGTACGCGAGCAGGTATCCGCCCCTACCTGGCTCACTCGGTGGTATCAGGCACACCGTCGGTTATGGCGCTATCACCGGAAGGAACGCCGACAGGTCGGCTCGGTTGCCACTGGATCGGATGATCCCGGAGTCGACGGCGGCCGCCCAGGAAACCTCACCAGTCGCAACTTTCACCCAGGTCACGCCGTCCATTTCCACGACGTTGGGAGGTGTGCCGCGAGTGTGCCGCGGGCCGTCTATGCATTGAACTACACCGAAAGGTGGGACGCGGACCTCAACTGATCGGCCAGGGGCAGCCTGTGACAAACGCCCCAGAAGCACACGAACGGCGTCACGAAGGTCCGTTCTGTCCACCTCTTGCCCTTCACGGAGTGCATTGATCACGGTGCGGACGGCTTCGTCATTCGGGTACGCACGGGACATGACGGGACGATACGACCTGAGGGCTGATGGAGTTGTGAGGACCCCTATCTTTCTGGACGGCGATAAAACAGGCATAGTTGCCCACGGAATTGTGCGCACGGGGCGGTGCGGGTGCTCACGATGGGCGGCGGCGAGCCCGTGGGCAGCAAGCTGAACTGAAGGCGGTGGACGTGACTGCGCAGCGACGATCCTGGATGCTTCGCGCAGGAATGTTGGTGGCATTGGTGGCTTCGGCGATCGCAGTCACCGGCACCCCGGCACAGGCGGCGCCTACGACGGCGTTCACCATGGGCAACCCGAATCCCGGCTCGCTGAGCCTGGTCGACGGCGGCGCCGCTAAGAACGTCTCGGTCACCCTGAGTGACTTCTCGACCAGCGGCGACCAGATGACCGTCAGCTTCGACCCGGGAGACGCGGGGGCGGCGTTTACCGTTTCGACCGTCTCCGGCTGCAGCGGCGACGCCTCCGGATGCACATTCAGCTTCTCCGCGACCACGCCTTCGAACACCGTCGTCTTCAAAGTCACGCCGAAGTCCGGAGTGGTCAAGGCGGGCGGCTCGACCAAGTCCTACTCGGGTTCGTTCACCGCCAGTTGCTCGGGAGCGCACTGCACCGGCGCCGACAACATCTCCAAGTCCGTGAATCTGAGCCTGGCCGGGCAGCAGCTCTACTCGATCTCCGGCATCGTCAAGGACGCGCAGACCGGCCAGCCGGTCAAGGGCGCGCTGGTCAACCTGCAGGACTCGGCCAACCACAGCTTCACGGCGACGACCGGTTCCACCGGCAAGTACACGTTCGCGTCCAGCGCCTCGCAGCCGATCCAGGTCGGCACGGTGACGGTCGGTGCGGTCAAGGACGGCTATGAGGTCAAGAGCCTCTCGCCCCGGCAATTCGGCTCCGGCAACATCACCAACTGGAACATCGCCCTGACTCCAAAGGTCATCGCGAGCGCGTCGGCTACGCCTTCGGCAACGCCGTCGGACACGTCGCCCACTGACGCGGCCACCGACGCTGCCAGCGCGTCGACCGACTCCAGCGCCGACGCCGGCGGCGGAACGCTCGGCGGCACCAAGTCCGACTCCGGCGGCTCCAGCCTCCTGACCATCGTGCTGGTCGCCGGCGTACTGCTGATGTTGGGTGGCGGCGGGGCCATCGCGTTCATGTTCTATCGGCGCCGTAACAACGGCGGCGGCAACGATGACGACTACGACGACGACCCACGGGTCCCGGGCGGCGGCATGGGTGGCGGGATGCACCCGTCCAGCGGCGGCCCGTATCGCAACGCCGCCGACCCGACCGCACTCGTGCGCTCGCCGATGGCCGAGGCACCGACGATGATGCACCGCCCGGCACCGTCGCCCCGGCGATCCTATGAGCAGCAGGGTCCCGGCTACGGCGGGTACGACGGTCAGCCGACCTACGCCGATCCGCACCCGTCGGCGCGGCCGCCGTCGCCACGCCCGGCCGCCGACCCCTACCAGGGTTACCCGCAGCAGCCGGCCTATGCCGCCGACCCGACCGGCTACATGGCTCCGCCAGCCGACCGCGGCCGCGGCGGATACCCGCCCGCGAACGGCTACGACCAGGGCTACGGTCCGCAAGGGCACCCTGGTGGCCCGGCGCCGACCCAGACCTACCAGCAGGCTCAAGGCGGTTACGGCTACGCCGACCAGAACGGCGCCGGCTACGACCAGGGCTACGGCAGCTCCGGCGGCTACGGCGGCAACACCCAGCCCGCCCCCGGCGGCTACAACTCCGGCTACGCCGACCAGAACGGCGCCGGCTACGACCAGGGCTACGGCAGCTCCGGCGGCTACGGCGGCAACACCCAGCCCGCCCCCGGCGGCTACAACTCCGGCTACGCCGACCAGAACGGCGCCGGCTACGACCAGGGCTACGGCAGCTCCGGCGGCTACGGCGGCAACACCCAGCCCGCTCCGGGCGGCTACGGCGGCCAGCCGGCCGGTTACGGCGGCGAGCAGGGTGGCTACGCCGCCCCGCAGGGCGGCCAGGGCCACGGATCCGGTTACGGCGACCAGAACCCTCGTGGCTACGACCAGGGCGGGTACGACCAGGGTGGCTACGACCAGGCGGGCTACGACCAGGCGGGCTATGGCGGACCGGGCAGTTCCGGCGGCCACGGCGCAGCCGGCAACGGCTACCAGGGCAACGCGTACGACCAGCAGGGCTACCAGGGCAACGGGTACGGCCACGAGCAGCCGCCGCCCCCGCGCGGCGGACACCCGCAGGCACCCCAGTCCGGCGGCGGCTACCGCGGCGGCTACACCCCGCCCGAGGAACGCAACGTCGACTGGCTCGATGATTAGGAATCGTCTCCGCCGTCCCTGGCGGCGTTGCGGAAAGTCTTGAGTGCATTCCTGCGCTTTGCCAAGACAGCACACGGCGACTTCCCGCGCCTTGCCGGGAACGCCGGATCCGGCCCCTAATCACGATTGATCTCGGAGCACAAGAACGGCGGCCCGCGTAGATCGCGGGCCGCCGTTGTCGTTGTTGTCAGTTAGTCGGTGGCGGTGTTGTTGTCGACAAGGTTGCCGAAGTGGTTCTCCAGCGTGCTGAAGTAGGCATCCCGGAGTTCACCGAGTGCCACCGAGAACAGCCCGGCGAAGTCGATCTCGTCGTTGTCCGGCGTGACCGATCCGATTGCGGTGACCGGCTGACCGGCCGCGGCGCACATCGAGGCGAAGTCACCCTCGTGACCGGCCGGCACGCACACCACCGCCCGCGCGGTCGACTCGGAGAACAGCGCGACGGCTGGATCCAGCGCCTCCGGCAGCGTGATGGCGGCTCCGACACCACCGCGCAAGCATGACTCCACCAGCACCTGGGCCAGGCCCCCGTCGGAGACGTCGTGCGCCGCGGCGATGACGCCGCGCGCCGAGCCTTCCCGGATCACCGCACCGAGCAGCCGCTCGGCTTCGAAGTCGACGGCCGGCGGGCGGCCGCCGAGGTGGTCGTGCTCAATCCAGGCCCACTCCGAGCCGGACAGCTCCTCGGCGGTCTCACCGAGCAGGAACAGCGAGCCGCCGCCGGTGCCGAACCCCATCGGTACGCGCTTGGCGACGTCATCGATGATGCCCAGCACACCAATCACCGGCGTCGGGTTGATCGGGACCGTGCCGGTCTGGTTGTAGAAGCTGACGTTGCCGCCGGTCACCGGGATGCCCATCTCGGCGCATCCGTCGGCGAGGCCGCGAACCGCCTCGGCGAACTGCCACATCACCGCCGGGTCCTCGGGCGACCCGAAGTTCAGGCAGTTGGTGACCGCGATCGGAGTGGCGCCGGTGACGGCGACGTTCCGGTACGCCTCGGACAGTGCCAGCCGCGCGCCCGCGTACGGGTCGAGGCGGGCATAACGGCCGTTGCCGTCGAGCGCGAGGGCCACGCCGATGCCGGCTGTCCTCGTCGATCCGGACCATGCCGGCGTTCTCCGGCTGCGCCAGGATCGAGTTGCCCAGCACGTAGCGGTCATATTGCTCGGTGGCGAAGGACTTGTCGCAGAGATTCGGGCTCGACACCATCCGCAACAGCGTCGCCTTGAGATCGGCGCCGGATAGCGGCCGGGCCAGCGTCTCGGCCCGGTCGGCCTGCAGCAACGGCAGGTCCGACGGCTCCCGCATCGGGCGGGCGTAGACCGGGCCGTCATCGGCCAGCGAGCCCGGCGGCACATCCACCACGGTCTCGCCATTCCACGTGATGACCAGCCGGCCGGTGTCGGTGACTTCGCCGATGTCGGTGGCCAGGACCCCCCACTTGTCGGCGATCGCGAGCACCGCCTTGAGGTTTTCCGGCGTGACGATCAGCAGCATGCGCTCCTGCGACTCGCTGGCCAGGATCTCGTGCGGCAGCATCGAGGCCTCGCGCAGCGGCACCCGCTCCAGGTAGGCCCGCATGCCGGTGCCGGCACCCGCGGCCGTCTCGGTGAGCGCGCAGCTGATGCCGGCCGCTCCCAGATCCTGGATGCCGACGACCAGCCCGGCGGCATAAAGCTCCAGGCACGACTCGATCAGGAGCTTCTCCATGAACGGGTCACCGACCTGCACCGACGGCCGGCGGGCCGCGCTGTCGGCGTCGAAGGTCGCGCTGGCCAGCACCGACGCGCCGCCGATGCCGTCGCGTCCGGTCTTCGCACCCATCAGGACCACGATGTTGCCCGGGCCGGTGGCGTTCTTGCTCTGCAGCCCGTCGGTCGGAAGCACGCCAATACACAAGGCGTTGACCAGCGGATTTGCCTGGTAGCACGGATCGAAGACCAGCTCGCCACCGACGTTGGGCAGGCCCAGGCAGTTGCCGTAGCCACCGACGCCGCCGATCACACCGGAGAAGACCCGAGCCGTGTCCGGATCGTCGATCGCGCCGAACCGCAGCGAGTCCATCACCGCGACCGGGCGGGCACCCATGGCGAGGATGTCCCGCACGATGCCGCCGACGCCGGTCGCCGCACCCTGGTGCGGCTCGACAAAGCTCGGGTGGTTGTGCGACTCGACCTTGAAGGTCACCGCCAGCTTGTCGGTGACCGCGATGACACCGGCGTTCTCACCCATGCCGGCCAGCAGCCGATCGCTCTTGGGTGCCTTGTCGCCGAACTGGCGCAGGTGCACCTTGCTGGACTTGTAGGAGCAGTGCTCGCTCCACATGATCGAATACATGTAGAGCTCGGAATCGGTGGGCCGGCGGCCCAGGATCGACTTGACTTTCTCGTACTCATCCGGGGACAGGCCCAGCTCGCGGAACGGCTGCTCGGTCTCGGGCGACCCGGCGGCCCGATCGACGGTGTCGACGGGGGGCGTACGCACGGCGGTCATGCTGCGGCTCCGGCAAGGCTCTCGAGGACCGACGTGAACATCACCAGGCCGTCCACTGACGGACCGGTGAGCAGATCGATCGCGTGTTCCGGGTGCGGCATGATGCCGACCACGTTGCCGGCGGCGTTGCGGATCGCGGCGATGTCACGCATTGAGCCGTTCGGGTTGCCGCCGGTGTAGCGGGCAACGATGCGGCCCTCGGCTTCCAGCTGATCCAGCGTCGCCTCGTCAGCGACGAAGCAACCCTCGCCGTTCTTGACCGGGATGACCACATCCTGACCTTCGGTGAAGCCATTCGTCCACGCGGTGCTGGTGGAGGTGATGGTCAGCCGCTGGTCACGGTTGCGGAAGTGCAGGTGCGAGTTGCGGGTCAGCGCGCCCGGCAACAGGTGCGCCTCGCACAGCACCTGGAAGCCGTTGCAGATGCCCGAGCACCGGCAGCCCGGCGCCGGCGGCCGCGATGATCGACGTCATCACCGGCGAGAACCGGGCGATGGCGCCGCAGCGCAGATAGTCGCCGTAGGAGAAACCGCCGGGCAGCACCACCGCGTCCACCCCGTGCAGGTCGGGGTCGGCGTGCCAGAGGGCGACCGCTTCGGCGCCGGCGTAGCGGGCCGCGCGACGGGCGTCGCCGTCGTCGAGCGATCCGGGGAACGTGACGACGCCGATCTTCACTGGTCCGCGTCCGTCCGGATGGTGAACTCTTCGATCACCGGGTTGGCGAGCAGCTTGTCCGCGATCTGACGGGCCTGTTCGAGGTCGGCGTCGCCGGCGAACTCGATCTCGATGCGCTTACCGATGCGTACCGCCGAAACGCTGTCGACCCCGAGGCGCGGCAGGGCGTTGGCCACCGCCTGGCCTTGCGGGTCGAGGATTTCCGGCTTGAGCATGACGTCGACTACGACGCGAGCCACGGGTTCTCCCAGCCTGGGTAGCTTTCTACGGGCGCTGTCAGCCTACCCGAGCGGGCATCGACGCTTCACTTAGCCCCGTTCGGCATCGGACACGATATGTCCCGCTATTTCCGTTAAAGACAGGCGCGGGGTGTCGTCGAACCGACTAGCGGACGGCGCTGATGCCGGTGATCACCGCGAATGATGAGGCAGATCAATGCGGCGACGTAGCGGATGACCGAGAGACGGACATATCGCAGCAGCACCCGGCCGAGCAACACCGCGGCGCCGGAGACCGCCACCAGACCGATCCATGATCCGAGGAAGACGCCGAAGACGTTGTTGCCCCTGGCCACCAGGCCGGCGGTCAGCAACTGCGAAAGATCGCCCCACTCGGCCGCGAACAACACCAGGAAGCTGGTGCCGACGGCGCGCAGCCCGCTGCGCGGCTCGGCCGGGGTCGCCGGTTCTTCGGACTGCTCCTCGGCCCGGGACTGGCGGGCGCTGCGGAACAGCAGGATCGCACCGACCAGGAACAGGACCGCGACCGCGCCCTCCACCAGGTTCTCCGGAAGCAGGTTCAGCAACCGCCCGGCCACGACCGCGACCAGGCACTGGACGAAGAACGCGGCACTGACCCCGATCCACACCAGGATCGGCTTGTAGCGGGTGGCCAGCACCAGCGTCGCGATGAACGTCTTGTCCGGAAGCTCGACCGGGACGATCAGAACGAATGCGGTGACCAGGGCAGTGAAGAAACCACTCATCGGCTCGCCCAGTGGCGGCCGGTGATCTTCTCGTACGCCCCGACATACCGCTCCCGAGTCGCCTCGACGATCTCCGGCGGCAACTCCGGCCCGGGCGCCTTCTTATCCCAGCCACTCGCTTCCAGCCAGTCTGCGCAGCGGCTGCTTGTCATAGCTGGGCTGGGCCGAGCCGGGCGCCCACTCGTCGGCCGGCCAGAACCGCGACGAATCCGGCGTCAGCACCTCGTCGGCGAGGATGAGCTGACCGTCCGGCGTCACGCCGAATTCCACTTTGGTGTCGGCCAGAAGGATGCCGCGCGGCTCGCAGATCGCTCGCGCATGATCCAGGATCGTCGTGGTCAGCCGGCGCAACTCCGCCGCCCGGTCGGCTCCGACCTGGTCTACCACTTCCTGGTACGTCATCGGCTCATCGTGTTCGCCGACCGCGCCCTTGGTGGTCGGCGTGAAAATCGTCTCGGGCAGCTTCGAGCCCTCGGTCAGGCCGTCCGGCAGCGGAACGCCACAGACGGCTCCGGTGGCTTGATACTGCTTGGTCCCGGACCCTGACAGGTAGGCCCGGGCGACGCACTCGACCATCACCATGTCGAGCCTGCGCACCAACATGGACCGGCCGTCCAACTCCGGCCGGCCGCGGAACGGCGCCGGGTAGTCGGCGATATCGGCGCTGATCAGATGGTTGTCGATGACATCCGACAGTTGCTCGAACCACCACAGGCTGAGCTGCGTCAGAATCTTGCCCTTGTCCGGGATGTCGGTCGGCAGCACCACATCGAAGGCGCTCATTCGGTCGCTGGCAACCATGAGCAGACGCCCATCGCCGACGTCGTAGAGATCGCGGACCTTTCCGGAGTGCACCGGCTGGGGTAGAGGCGAAGTCACGCTCGTAGTCTTCCAGGCTGGATCACACCTGCAACACGTACCCGCCCCTCCACCTTGAATCTCGCGACGTGGGGAGGGTTGTCGGCCGCCCGCCGTCGCACGATCCAGGGACGGACGTGCGAATCCGGCGGGCACGGCCGCGGCGGGACCGCCGTGTGGCTAGAGGATCGGCGCGGGGTCGTAGGCGCCGGCGTCCGGGTTCGCGGCGACGATGTCGGCGACCTGGGCGGCGATCGCCGCGACCTGCGCCGAAGCCGCGCCGACAAACGCCGACCGGTCCGCGACCAGCGCGTCGATCTCGGCCCGGCTCAAACCCAGCCGGGAGTCGGCGGCCAGCCGGTCGAACAGATCGTTCTCGGCGAGACCCTTCTCCCGCATCGCCAGCGCCACCGCAACCGCGTGCTCCTTGATGACCTCATGCGCGACCTCCCGGCCGACGCCCCGGCGCGCCAGCCGCCACCAGCACCTTCGTCGTGGCCAGGAAGGGCAGATAGCGGTCCAGCTCGCGGGCGATCACGGCGGGATACGCGCCGAACTCGTCGAGCACCGTGAGAAACGTCTGGAACAGGCCATCCACGGCGAAGAATGCGTCCGGCAGCGCGACTCGGCGCACCACCGAGCACGACACGTCGCCCTCATTCCACTGGTCGCCGGCCAGCTCTCCGATCATCGACAGATAGCCCCGGACGATCACGGCCAGGCCGTTGACGCGTTCGCACGACCGCGTGTTCATCTTGTGCGGCATCGCGCTGGATCCGACCTGGCCGGCTTTGAACCCCTCGGTGACCAGCTCCTGGCCGGCCATCAGACGGATCGTGGTGGCCAGCGATGATGGTCCGGCGGTGGCCTGGGCCAGCGCGGAGACCACATCGAAGTCCAGTGATCGCGGGTAGACCTGGCCAACGCTGGTCAGCACGGTGGCGAAGCCGAGGTGCGCGGCCACTCGCGACTCCAGCTCGGCCACCTTGGCGGCGTCGCCGTCGAACAGATCAAGCTGGTCGGCGCTGGTCCCGACCGGCCCCTTGATGCCGCGCAGCGGATACCGATTCAAAAGATCATTCAATCGGTGGTACGCGATCAACAGCTCTTCAGCCGCACTGGCCAAGCGCTTGCCGAGCGTGGTGGCCTGGGCCGGAACGTTGTGCGATCGGCCCACCATGACGGTCGCGTCGTGCTCGACGGCCAGCCGCGCCAATCGCGCCAGCGCCGCCACCATGCGCGCCTTGACCAGCTCGAGGGATCCGCGAATCTGCAGCTGTTCGACGTTCTCGGTGAGGTCGCGAGACGTCATCCCCTTGTGAATGTGCTCGTGGCCGGCGAGCGCGGAGAACTCTTCGATGCGAGCCTTCACATCGTGGCGGGTGACCTTCTCCCGAGCCGCGATGCCGGCCAGGTCCACATCGTCCACGACGGCCTGATAGGCCTCGATCACCCCGTCCGGCAGCGGAATGCCGAGGTCACGCTGCGCGGTGAGCACCGCGATCCAGAGCCGGCGCTCGGCCCGCACCTTTTCTTCCGGTGACCAGATCGCGACGAGCTCGTCACTCGCGTATCGGGCGGCCAGGACATTGGGTATGCGCGGCTTGGTCACCCGGCAATTCTGTCAGGACCGGACCGGACCGCCGCGCGGCCCCTGATCGCGGAGTGTGGCGTACCACCTGGGTGGTATGCGGTCGTGATCGGAGTGTCGCCCGGTGCGGTACCCCCACGCCATGATCCACATCTAAGGTCAGAAGTTATGACCGAAACTGTCGTAGGACTCCCGTCCGGGTACCGCACCACGTTCGCCAAGATCATGCGAATCTTGGCCATGGCCACCGGCACGCTCGCGGTCGTTCAGTTCGCGCTCGCCGGCTTCGGCGCCTTCGGTTCGTTCAGCCACCACCGCAACTGGGGACCGCACGAGACGCTCGGCACGATCATCGGTGTCTTCGCGCTGCTCACGATGATCGCGGCGATCGTGGCCCGGCCCGGCCGGCTGCCGTTGATCGCCGCGATCACCCTGCTCGTGGTGGCCGGCCCGCTGCAACCGATCCTGGCGGAGGCCGGAAAGGATCACGCCTGGGTCGGCGCGCTGCACGCGCTCGGCGGCATCGCGGTGCTGGCAATGTGCGGCCTCGTGTCCCGCAAGATCGACGCGACTCCGGCCGCCGCGGTCTGACGCCCGGACGATCCCGGTACGCCTGCCGGAGCGGCCGCCATTCCGGCGGCCGCTTCGGTGGGCGCCATCCGGGCGGTGGCCACTGCCCATCGCAGGTCGGTGTCCGCGACGCCGCGCGCCGAGGGTGGGCTGACGATCCAGGTACACCTGCCCGAAGCGGCCGCCATCCTGGCGACCGCTTCCGCATGACCTACTTGCCGTAGACCAGCACCTGGACCGTGTTCGGCTCGGCGAGTTGCTGGGCTTGGACAGTGACGGCGGCTTCGCCGCCCGGCACCAGACCGGCAAGCTCTCCGGTGCCCACGTCGATGATGCCGCTGTCGCACGCCAAGCCCCACCCGTACGACACGCAGTCGACCACCGGCTTGCCGTCGACCAGCACCGTAACCAGACCGGGAGCCGACATCTCGACCAGAAAATCCAGATGCCTCGGAAGGGTTATGTTCCGGGCTTCAGCCGAAATTACTCCAAATTGGCCGATCTGGCCGATCTTGTGCATGCTGTTGTCGACGGAGTAGTGCACGGCGCTGACCGGCGACCAATCCTTCGGCTTCGGCGGCAGCGGATACTGGTCCAGCGGCACGGATTCGTAGACGCCGACCGAAGCCGTACCGCTGGCTACTGTCCCCGCAGTCGCCGGTGCGCCCGATTCCGGCTCTTTGACCGGCACGAGTTCGACCGTCAACGTCGACCGATCGCCGAGCCCGAGGCCGAGTTCGGACCAGAACTCGCGATGCGGCGTGTAGGTCGCCGTTCCCGGACATTGCAGGTCTCCGGCAGACCGGCCGTCGACGCTCAGGCGCAGCCGGAACCCGGCGCGCATCTCATGGCAGCTCGCGAGCAACGCCATTGGATAGGAGGTCAGCGTGAACTGCAGCGTTTCGCTGGTCTGCTTGGCCTGGTCGATGGTCGCGGCCGCGACCAGGCGTCCACCGTCCGAGTAGCGCGGCAGCGGACCCGCCGAGCCGGTCGGGTGCACCGCCGGCGTGGCGCCGCGATTTGGCCCGCCGGCCAGCACGTACAACCCGGTAAGTCCACTTACGATCAGGAGCATCGCGGCGAGCCCGGCAGTCACCCGCGCCTGCTTGCGGCGAGTCACCCGGCGGGCGACCGCCGCACGGCGATCCACCAGCGGCGCCACCCCGGCGCTGTGCTCATCGAAGACGGCGCGCAACTGGTCCGCGAGCCGCTGATCATCGGTCATGGTCATGCCGTCACACCCCCTTCGAAAGCGACCTGCGCTGCCGCGACGTCGCGTGCGCCGATCGCGGCGTCGGCGCGCAGTTTCGCGAGCGCCTTGCTGGCCTGGCTCTTCACGGTGCCGATGCTGCAGCCCAGCGTTTCGGCGACCTGTGCCTCGGTCATGTCCTCGAAGAACCGGAGCACGAGGACCGCACGCTGACGGGACGGCAGGCGGCCGAGCGCCGGCCAGAGCCGGGACCGCTCGTCGACCGTGGCGGTGCCGTCGGCGATCGCCGCGTCAGGCAGGTCGCCGTGGCTGACCTCGCGGGTCCACAGCCGGCGCC
Source organism: uncultured Actinomycetota bacterium (assembly GCA_963836775.1). Taxonomy (GTDB): domain Bacteria; phylum Actinomycetota; class Actinomycetes; order Mycobacteriales; family Micromonosporaceae; genus DASQPR01. The sequence continues at coordinate 1,720,128 of CAWIKR010000002.1, forward strand.
GCCACGAGACGAACGTGGTTGCGATGATCTTGCGGACGTACGCCTCCGGCGCGTCGTCCAGCCGGGGCCATGCGAACCACGCCTTCATCAGCGCCGTCTGCAGCAGGTCCTCGGCTTCGCCCCAATCTCGAGTCAGCAGATATGCCACCCGGAGGAGCCGTGGTGATCGCGTCACCACGAACTCGTCATACCCCGTTCGGTCGGCCATCGGCCGGCTCTCCTCTTCGTCCACCGTGTCGCAGCCACTGCGTAGCTGTTCGTGCCCCCTATACGCGGTGGCGTCGCCGGATGGTTGCCCGATCGAGGTCAGTAACCTATATCGATGGGCTGAGCTGGGTAAATGCCCGTGACGAGATCGGCCAGTGCAGTCTTGAGAGCGGTCGGGTAGACGATGTCCGCGGTGGCTGCCAAGTCCGCGGCGGTCCACCACCGCAGGCCGACAATCTGCCGCCGCTCCAGCTCGGTGAAGCCGGAATCATCCAGTTCGGTGGTGCTGGTCCGCGCCACGAAGTAGCGCTCCTGCTGGACCAGCCACAGGTCCTCGAGGAATGGGAACTCGACCTCGCGGTTCCAGATGTGCGGACCGAGGTGAATGTCGGAGATGCCGGTCTCTTCCGCCACCTCGCGGCGCGCTGCCTGTTCCAGGCTCTCGCCGTCCTCGACTCCGCCGCCGACCGGGAAGTGCCAGCTCCCCTTCTCCGGCTCACTCGGGTCCAGTCCGTGGACGAGCAGCACGCGGCCGGCATCGTCGATCAGGAGGACCCGGGCCGAGGTGCGTTCGACCAGCTTGCGATTCGGGTCCCGGGGTGGATGAGCGGCGTCGGCCGGTTGGGGGTCGGTCATCGCTCCAGTATCGCGGTGACACCCTGGCCACCGGCGGCACAGATGGAGATCAAGCCGCGGCCCGAGCCGCGCTCGGCGAGCAGCTTGGCCAGGGTCGCGACCAGGCGACCGCCGGTCGCGGCGAACGGATGCCCGGCCGCCAGCGACGAGCCGTTAACGTTGAGCTTGGCTCGGTCGATTGAGCCCAGCGCGGTGTCCCGGCCCAGCTTGGCCTTGCAGAAGTCGGCATCCTCCCAGGCCGCGAAGGTGGCCAGCACCTGAGAGGCAAACGCCTCGTGGATCTCGTAGAAGTCGAAGTCGGACAGCGTCAGCCCGGCGCGGTCCAACATGGTCGGGACGGCGTACACCGGCGCCATCAGCAGACCTTCGCCACCGTGCACGAAATCCACCGCGGCGGTCTGCGAAAACGTCAGGTGGGCCAGCACTGGCAGGTTGCGCGACCGCGCCCACTCCTCGCTGGCCAGCAACACGACAGAAGCACCATCGGATAGCGCTGAGGAGTTGCCGGCGGTCATCGTCGGACTCTCGCCGCGCGTGCCGAAGACCGGCTTGAGCGCGGCGAGCTTCTCCAGCGTGGTGTCCGGACGCAGGTTCTGGTCCCGGGTCAGGCCCAGATAGGGCGTCGTCAGATCGTCGAAGAATCCGGCGTCGTAGGCGGCTGCCAGACGCTGGTGCGACGCCAGTGCCAGCTCATCCTGAGCCTGCCGATCGACGTGCCATTCCAGCGCGGTGAGAGCGGCATGCTCGCCCATCGACAGACCGGTACGCGGTTCGGCGTTGCGCGGGACGTCCGGCTTGAGCGCCTGTGCCGGCCGCAACTTCGCGGCCGCCTTGAGCCGCCCGCCCAGTGACCGCTGCCGGTTGAGTTCGAGGAGCGTACGCCGCATCTGCTCGTTGACTCCGAGCGGCGCGTCCGAGGTGGTGTCGACACCACCGGCGATGCCGCAGTCGATCTGACCGAGCGCGATCTTGTTGGCGACCAGGATCGCCGCCTCCAGGCCGGTGCCACAGGCCTGCTGGATGTCATAGGCCGGCGTGTGCGGATCGAGACTCGACCCGAGCACGCACTCGCGGGTGAGGTTGTAATCCCGGCTGTGCTTGAGCACCGCACCGGCGACCACTTCACCCATTCGCGTGCCGGCCAGGCCGAACCGGGCGATCAGCCCGTCCAGGGCGGCGGTGAGCATGTCCTGATTGGACGCGGTGGCGTAACGGCCGTTGGACCGGGCGAACGGGATCCGGTTGCCACCGATCACCGCCACTCGACGCACGCCCGCCGTCGTCTTCGGCGCCGCCTTCGGCATGGCCGGCCTCCTTCACGCTTTCGCGGCTGGACTTTTCGCTACCGCTCGACAGGAACTTACTCGCGAGTAATGTATGCGAGCAAGCGCGCCGACGCCGCGCAAAGACCCGCAATCACACGGAAGGCAGCACAGTGACCGACCGCTACGCCAAATTCGCCGCCTCCGGGGCCGGCCGAACCGTGGTCAAGAAGCTCGGCCTGCCGAACCCGCCGGGGTTGCGCCGCTATCAGCCGGGCGACCCGGTGGCCGCCGGCCCGGTCGCGCTCGGCCCGGTTGCGGGCGAGACCGTCGGACGCCTGGTCAAGCCACTGCAGACGGTGGTCGAGCAGATCGGCGCCGGACTCGCCGCCGACCAGGATCGCGGTGTCGGCGCCCTGGTCTTCGACGCCACCGGAATCACCGACCTGGCCGGCCTGTCCGAGATTTACGCCTTCTTCCACCCGCGCGCCCGATCGCTGATGACTAATGGCCGGGTCATCGTCCTCGGCACGCCGCCGGCCGACTGCGGCTCGCCGGAAGAGGCCACCGCACAACGCGCCCTGGAAGGCTTCACCCGATCAGTCGGCAAGGAGTTCGGCCGCGGCACCACGGCCCAGCTCGTCTATGCCCGGCCGGGTGCGGAGGACGGCCTCGCCTCGACCATGCGGTTCCTGCTCTCCGGCCGGTCGGCGTACGTGTCCGGACAGGTGATCACGGTTGACGATCGCCCGGTCTCGGAGCCGGCCGACTGGGCCCGGCCACTGGACGGCCGGATCGCGCTGGTCACCGGCGCTGCCCGCGGCATCGGCGCGGCGATCGCAACGGTGCTGGCCCGGGACGGCGCGACCGTCGTCTGCCTGGACGTCCCGGCCGCCGGTGATGCGCTGACGACCGTCGCGAACCAGGTGGGCGGGTTCGCGTACCAGCTGGACCTGACCGGAACCGACGCGCCGGCCAAACTGGCCGCGCACCTCAAGGACCGGCATGGCCGTGTCGACGTGGTCGTCCACAACGCCGGAATCACCCGCGACAAGACGCTCGCGAACATGGACCACGAGCGCTGGGAATCGGTGCTCAACGTGAACCTGCGAGCACCGCAACGGGTGACCGAGGCGCTGATCGGCACCGATCTGCTCGGATCGGGGGCCAGCATTGTCGGCGTGGCATCGATAGCAGGCATCGCCGGCAACCGGGGACAGACCAACTACGCGACATCGAAGGCCGGCGTCATCGGCCAGATCCAGTCGCAGGCGCCGGTGCTCGCCGAACGCGGAATCACCATCAACGCCGTCGCTCCCGGATTCATCGAGACCGCGATGACCGCGAAGATGCCGATGATGCTGCGTGAAGCCGGTCGCCGGATGAACAGCCTGGCCCAGGGCGGTCTGCCGGTCGACGTCGCCGAGACGATTGCCTGGCTGGCCGCGCCGGCCTCGGCCAATGTCACCGGCAACGTCATCCGAGTCTGCGGACAGAGCCTGCTGGGGGCGTGATGACCACGGTCGAGCTGGGAACGATGCCCGCGGTGTCACCGATCGGAGCGGTCCGCGCGTCGCTGCGGCGTTCGCGGCCGCCCGAGCTTCCGGACAAGGCCTTGGTCGTACGCGACGTGCAGGCGACCGTGGAGCACTTGTCGGCCTACGACCGCGCCTGCGGATTCCGGCTGACCGATCAGCTGCCCGTCACCTATCCGCACGTGCTGGCGTTTCCGCTGGCCATGGCCCTGATGACGGACGCGGCATTCCCGTTTCCAGCGATCGGCACGGTGCACATCGGCAACGCCATCTCGCAGACCCGGCCGATTCTGCTGGCCGAGGCGATGACACTTGCCGTTTCCGCCTCCGGATTGCGCCCGCACGATCGCGGGCAGCAGTTCGACATCGTCACCACCGCGACCGTCGGTGGAGCCGAGGTATGGCGGGACGTGTCGACCTACTTGAGGCGGTCGACATCCTCGGCGTCGGCCGCCTCCGGTTCGTCGGCGGCACCGATCGGCGGCGCGTTGTGGCGGGTCGATCGCTCGGTGGGCACCGACTATGCCGCGGCGTCCGGCGACCACAACCCGATCCACACGTCCCGGATCGGCGCCCGGGCGTTCGGTTTCCCCGGCCCGATCGCACACGGCATGTGGACGATGGCCCGCGCAGTGTCGGCTCTGGAGGGTCGGCTGCCATCCGCGTACGCCGTGAATGTGGCGTTCAAGCGACCGATCCGTCTCGGGTCGACGGTCGCGTTCCGAGCCGACGCGACCGGGTTCGGCTGGAGTCTCTCGGTGACCAGCCCGAAGTCCGGAGAACCGCATCTGACCGGCACGGTCGTCGGGTCCTGAACGGAGTTCTGAACGGGGTTCTGAACCGGGTTCTGAACGCACCGAGCCCTCGCCGGTTGCTCGCGGCGTCTACGCGAGCATCTGGCGAGGGCTACCCCCGGTACTGCGGTGTTGCGTCGGAACCGTCGGCAGTGCGGACTCGCTACGACGTCGCCCCAGGGGACGGCGCCAGACTTGCTCCAGGACTGGGCTGGTTCGGTTGGGTTGGCTGGTTCGGCGTGTTCGGCGCTCCGTTGCGCCCGCCGTTGCCGCCCCGGAACCATCCCGGTCCGCCGTTCCCGAATCCCGGACCCGGCCGCATCTGCGGACCGTAGTGACGGAAGTTCCCCCGGTCGTCACCACGTCCGTTGTCATGCAATGCCGTCGCCGTAATGCCCCAGCCGAGGAGGCCACCGAAGACCATTCCGGCGAGACCGACGACGAGGTACCGCGACCAGGCCGGCATTCGGTCCCGAACTGTCCCGGTCGCTCGGGTGACCGGAACTTCTCGAGTTGCCGTCGCGTCTCCGGGCGCCGGAGCCGACCCGGCAGCCGGAGCAGATCCGGTTGCTGGAATCGATCCGACTGCGGGAGTCGCAGCCGTTGCCGCTGGCGGAGGAGGAGCCGTTGGCACCGGTTCGGTGACGGGCACCTCGTCAGAGGTCGGTTCGTGCGATTCAGGTGTTTCGGACATGCTCCACCTCATTTGTCGGGCCTGTCCTCTTACTGAGGTAACTCTGCAGCCCGAACCTCGGAGCTAGCTCGGACACGGTTTGGCGTTTGCAGTGAGGTTCACTGGGTCACGCCACGCCACCCACTCTTGCTTTGCCCGCACCTGCACACGACCCGATTGCCGGATCGATCTTTCGTTGTCGGTGGCGTTTACGGGCGGCGGCGGTGCAGCGGTGGCGGCCTATCGGAGCCGGTTTAGCGGTGGCGGCTTATCGCCAAGATCGCGACGTTCGTGAGTTGACGGCTGCGTGAAGGAAACCAACGGGCAGTCAGTGCTGCCGAATCCCATGATCAACAGCACTGGCCGCCCGTTACTTGCGAGTAGTGTCTCGGCGAGCACCGCCAACCACGCCAAGATCCGGAATCTTGGCGGTGTGGCGCGCGGAGTGCCGCCCGCGCCACCCGGACCAATCCAAGATCGGAAATCTTGGTCGTTCGTGCGCATCCGCACGCCGTTGGGTGTGCCCGGCGTGACCCAGCGGTCCCGCAGAATCGCGACGTCTGCAGACTGGCAGCCAGCAAGATCGCGACAGCCGTGAGCTGGCGGTCGTCTCCCCGCCCATGATCGCGACAGCCGTGAGCTGACGGTCGTCTCCCCGCCCATGATCGCGACAGCCGTGACCTGACGGCGGTCTCCCCGCCCATGATCGCGACAGCCGTGACCTGACGGCGGTCTCCCCGCCCATGATCGCGACCAGCCGTGACCTGACGGCGGTCTCCCCGCCCATGATCGCGACAGCCGTGACCTGGTGGTCGTCAAACGGCTCGATCGGCAGCCCTGAGCACACGACTGTCGCGATCATGGTCGCGAGGACAGCCCTGACCTCACGACTGTCGCGATCATGCCGCCACCGCTCCGGGAGGTCGCGATCACGCCGCCACTGCCCCAGTCCCGATCCGGCAACCGCGGCCAGCGCGACATCGCGATCTTGGCCCCAGCACCGGCCGCACATTGACGCTGTGGGCACCTCAGCACCCGCGGGCCGCGGCTCGCACTGCAGCACCGGCAAGATCGCGACAGCTGTGAGCTGGCGGTCGTCTTCCCGCTCGTGATCGCGACAGCCGTGAGCTGGTGGTCGTCAAACCGCTCGATCGGCAGCCCTGAGCACACGACTGTCGCGATCATGGTCGCGAGGACAGCCATGACCTCACGACTGTCGCGATCATGCCGCCACCGCTCCGCGGACGTCGCGATCTTGGCGTCAGCGAGAGCCGCCGCCTACTCACGATGGCCACACCAATAGGCGCGCAAGCGATCTGACCTGCCGATATAGGCATCGGTCATTAGAGCAAGGCAACAGCGGGGTGGGACGGCGCACCGTGAGACGTGCGGCGCAACGCGAAACGTACGGCGCAACGCGAAACGTACAGCGCAACGCGAAACGTACGGCGCAACGCGAAACGTGCGCCGCAGCGCGAAACGTGCGCCGCAGCGCGAAACGTGCGGCGCAGCGCGAAACGTGCGGCGCACCGCGAGACAGCGCGAGGCGGCGCACCGTGAGACGTGGCGCAGCGCGAGTTGAGACGGCGCGCGGTGACGCGAAGTGAGTCGGCATAGCGCGAAGTGACGCAACGGGAGCGGCGCGGCGCGAGACGGCGGCGTTACAACGCGAAGCCCGGACCTCTCAGGGTCGAATTACGACGAGATCTCGTCAGAAATCGACTGCCGGTGCCGCTCGCCGCACGTTCACCCGACCACCGCCCGATCGGACGGCGCCTGCCAGGCGGCACCCTCGACCAAGTTGCCGACACCCATCCACAAGATCGTCATGCACCGTGTTGCCAGTGCCGACGGCGACTGCGACGGCGTCTCGGCCAGCCAGTCGGCCAGCGATTCACCCGCGCCCACCAGGGCGTACGCGAGAGTGGTGATCTCCTCCGCCCGCGGCGTGCGACCACGTGCCACCACCGCGCGCGTCAGCATGCCGTCGACCACCTCGACCATCCGCGCCCTCATCGAGGCGCGTTCCTCGGCGAACGGCCCGCGCGCCTGCGTCGACAACAGCGACCAGCCGGCCCGATTGGCGGCGACGAACTCGAAGAACGCCCGCATCCCGCGCCATAGCTGCTCCTCCGGCGTAAGAGCTGGGTCGACCACGTCGACGATCGCTTCCAGGAGCCGGGTGCCCTCGCGATGCAGGCACGCGACGAACAGTTCCTCTTTGGAGCCGAGGTACGCGTACACCATCGGCTTGGAGACGTCGGCGCGCGCGGCGATGTCGTCCATCGAGGCGTCGTGGAAGCCGTGTTCGGCGAAGGCCTCGATGGCGGCGTCGAGCATCTGCGGCTCGCGAACCGCGCGTGGCAGTCTCTTGGTCGGCACGCTTGCCAGCCTACCTACCCGCGCGTAAGGTTACGCACGAGTAACTTAGCAACGCCAACATGACGCCAACATAAGGAGCCACCGTGGCCGACATTGACCTGTCCGAATTCGACTCGGTCGATCCCAAGCAGTTCGCCCAGCTCGTCAAGAGCGCTTCCAACGACAAGCTGGCCGCCGTGGTCTCCGGCGATCTGCGGGACAAGGTCCTTGGCACCATCTTCGGCCAGATGCCGACGCTGTTCCGCGCCGACCGGGCCGGCAACACCAACGCGGTGGTGCACTGGATCGTCGGCGACGCTCCGGACGGTGGCTCGGACACCTACGAGCTGGTCATCGCCGACGGCACCTGCACCCTCTCGCCGACCCCGGAGCACGAGCCCAAGGTGGCACTGAGCCTCGGTGGCGTGGACTTCCTCAAGGTCGTCTCCGGCAACGCCAACCCGATGATGCTGTTCATGACCGGCAAGCTGAAGGCCAAGGGCGATCTGGGCCTGGCCGCCAAGGTCGGAGACCTGTTCAGCATCCCGAAGGCCTGATCGGATGAGTGAGTTCTCGCTCGATCTCAGCGAGGAACAGCGCGACCTGCGGGACTGGGTGCACGGCTTCGCCGCCGACGTCGTGCGCCCGGCCGCGGCCGAGTGGGACGAGAAGGAATCCACCCCGTGGCCGATCATCCAGGAAGCCGCGAAGATCGGGCTCTACAGCTTCGAGTTCCTCGCCAACCTCAACGGTGACCCGACCGGCCTGTCCATGCCGATCACTCACGAGGAGCTGTTCTGGGGTGACGCCGGCATCGGCATGGCGCTGATGGGCACCGGCCTCGCGGTCGCCGCCATTTTCAACAACGGCACCCCCGAGCAGCTGTTCGAGTGGGTGCCACAGTGCTTCGGCGACGCGGCCGACCCCAAAGTCGCGGCGTTCTGCTCCACCGAGCCGGAGGCCGGCTCGGACGTGTCGGCGATTCGTACGCGGGCCCGCTACGACGAGACCACCGACGAGTGGATCCTGAACGGCCAGAAGGCCTACGCGACCAATGGCGGCATCGCCAACGTGCATGTCGTCACGGCGAGCGTCGACCCGTCGCTGGGCTCGCGCGGCCAGGCGGCGTTCATCGTCCCGCCCGGCACCCCGGGACTGGTCGGCACCAAGAAGCTGAAGAAGCTTGGACTGCGCGCCTCGCACACCGCGGATGTCTTCCTCGACGACGTACGCGTGCCCGGCTCGTGCCTGGTAGGCGGCAAGGAGAAGCTGGACGAGCGGCTGGCCCGCGCCCGGGAAGGCACGAGGGCATCCGGCTCGGCCGCGATGCGGACGTTCGAGGCAACCCGGCCGGTGGTCGGCGCTCAGGCGCTCGGTATTGCCCGGGCGGCGTACGAGTATGCACTGGAATATGCCAAGAACCGGGTGCAGTTCGGCAAGCCGATCGTGGAGAACCAGGCCATCGCGTTCGCGCTCGCGGACATGAAGATGGAGATCGACGCGGCCCGGCTGCTGGTCTGGCGCGCCTCCTGGATGGCTCGCAACAACCGGCCGTTCGAGGCCGGCGAGGGCTCGATGAGCAAGCTCAAGGCCGGCCTGGTCGCGGTCAAGACGACCGAGCAGGCGGTGCAGATCCTCGGCGGTGCCGGATATCTGCGGGAACATCCGGTCGAACGGTGGTACCGCGACTCGAAGATATACACCATCTTCGAAGGCACCACCGAGATCCAGCGGCTCGTGATCGCCCGATCCATCTCCGGCGCCGCGATCCGGTAAGCGACCCCGTCAATGCCGCCCGACATCGGCAAGGAGCTGACCGTGCTGGCCCACACCGCAAGGACGATGGGCCAGCGCGGCCTCCTCAACCCCGGACGCCCGGACCGCGTGATGCGGCAGCTGTGGGCACTCAAAACCTGGGGGTACGGACTCGGCGGCGAACTCCGTTCGGCGGCTTCTCGCAGTCCGGATCGGCCGGCGGTGGTCGACGAGCACCGCACGCTCACTTATGACCAACTCCTGGACGCGGTCTTCACCCGTGCCGTCCAACTCCAAGCCAGCGCTCCGACCAGCCGGATCGGCCTGCTCCGCCGGAACAACGCGGACTTCGTCATCGACGTGATCGCCTGCGCCGTCGCGGGGCTGGACGTGGTCCTGATGAACACCCAACACGCCGCCGCACAGCTCGCCTCGATCCGGGACGCGCAGCGGATCGACACCTGGCTGTGCGACGACGAGTTCGCCACGATGGTCGGGGCCAAGCCGCTGCCGACCGTGCAACCCGGTGTCGAATTGCGGCCACCCAGCCGGGAAGGCCGGATCGTGGTGCTGACGTCCGGCACCACCGGTTGGCCAAAGGGCGCCCGCCGGCCCACCTCATCCGGCATGGCGCCGCTGATCAGCATCCTGTCCCGGATCCCGATCCAGGTCTGCGACCGCACCCTGATCGCCGCTCCGATGTTTCACACCTGGGGCTTCGCCGGCCTGCAGCTCAGCCTCGCGATGCGCGCCACCATTGTGCTGCGCAGCCGGTTCGACGCGGCGGACGTGCGGGAAACGCTGCACCGAGAGAAGTGCGACGTGCTCTTCGCGGTGCCGGTGATGTTGCAGCGCCTGCTTGACGAGCCGGCCCAGACCGCTGGCCTACGCGTCGCCGCGGTCAGCGGTTCGGCCCTGCCCGGCACGCTCGCGACCGACTTCATGGACGCGTACGGCGACATCCTCTACAACCTCTATGGCTCGACTGAGGCGTCCTGGGTCAGCATCGCCACCCCGGCCGATCTGCGCCTCGATCCGACCACCGCCGGCCGGCCACCGAAGGGCACCGACGTACGCATCGTCGACGGCGCCATTCACGTGCACAACGACATGCTGTTCGAGGGTTACACCAACGGCTCCGGCGCGCGCCTGGTCGACGGCCTGCTGCCGACCGGCGATCGGGGCCACTGGGGCGTGGACGGACTGTTGTTCGTGGACGGCCGGGCCGACGACATGATCATCTCCGGTGGCGAGAACATCTACCCGGCCACCATCGAGCGCGTCATCGCCGGCATGCCCGCGGTCGCCGACGTCGCCGTCTTCGGAGTGCCGGACCGGGAGTTCGGCGAGCGCCCGGCCGCCTGGGTGGTGACCCGGCCTGGGCACACCGTCAAGGCGGACGAGATTCGCGAGACCGTCCGCACGCTGGCCGCCCGGTTCTGCGTACCGCGGGATGTGCATTTCCTGCCCGAGTTGCCACGCAATGCCGCCGGAAAGGTGGTCCGTCGGCAGCTACCCGAGTTTTGATCGTGGGGCTAACATGCGGCTCATGCTGTCTTCCAAGCAAACCCTGACCCGCCGCGGTCTGGCCGTGCTGGCGGGCGCCACGCTCGCCATCAGCGCGCTCGCCGGTTGCACGCATAAGAAGGACACAGCCAGCACCGATTCCGGTCCGCTTCCGGCCGCGTCGGACCTGATGTCGCAGTCCGAGCAAGTGATGAGCAGCCTGAATTCGGCGCATTTCACGATCGACGTCAACGGCACCTTGCCGGGCGTGCCGCTGCAGAGTGCGCAGGGCGACCTGACCAAGGAGGGCAACGCCAAGGGCACCGCCAAGATCACTGAGCTGGGCAGCTCGATCGAGGCCGACTTCGTGATCCTGGGCCAAGACTTCTACCTCAACGCCGGCACCGGCGGATTCCAGAAGCTGCCGCTGGCGACCGCTTCGTCGATCTTCGACCCGTCGGCGATCTTGGACCCGAACCGCGGCATCGTGAAGCTCATGTCCGCTGCCACGGACACCAAGACCGTGGCGAAGGAGCAGGTCAACGGCAAGGACGCCTACAAGGTGTCGCTGACCGCGGACCCGGCGTCGGTGAGCGGCCTGATCCCGGGTGCGGGCGCCGGCACCAAGGGCGACATCTGGATCGACGCCACCACGCACGAGGTCGTCAAGGGCGTGTTCACCGTGCCGGGCGCCAACGGTGCCAAGGGCGCCACGGTGACCGTCGGCATATCCAACTTCAACGTGCCGGTGACCATCAGTGCGCCCTGACACGCACGCAGCCGACGCATCGATCGCGGCGCCGCCACCTCGGGTGATGCGGCGCCGCGTCGCGATCAGCGTGGGCGGTCTCGCGGTCCTGCTGGCCGCGCTGGACGCGTACGTGGTGGTCAGCATCCTGGTGACCATCCTCAACGACCTGCAACTGCCGGTTAACCACCTGGAGCGGGCCACTCCGATCATCACGGCCTACCTGCTCGGTTACGTCGCCGCGATGCCTCTGATGGCACGGGTCTCAGACCGGTTCGGCCGGCGCATCGTCATCTACATCTGCCTGGCCGGGTTCGCCGTCGGTTCGGTGATCACCGCCGAGGCCAACTCGATCAACTGGCTCGCCGGTGGCCGCGCGGCCCAGGGTCTGGCCGGCGGCGCTCTGCTCCCGGTCACGCTGGCACTCGTCGCCGACCTGTTCGCCGAGCGATCCCGGGCCACCGCGCTGGGCGCGGTCGGCGCCGCACAGGAACTCGGTTCGGTGCTCGGACCGCTCTACGGCATCGGACTGGCCGCACTGGTCGGGTGGCGCGGCATCTTCTGGATCAACATTCCCCTGGCGGTGCTCGCCGCGCTCGCGGTGCATTACGCCGTACCGGGTGGACGGGTTCAGGAGGGCGAACGACCAAAGGTCGATGTGACCGGCGGCCTGCTGCTCGCCTTCGGCCTTGCCGCCCTGGTGGTCGGGCTCTACAACGAGGATCCAGAGAAGTCGGTCCTGCCGTCCTGGGGTCCGACGATGCTGGCCGTCGGCGGCGTGCTGGTGCTCGCTTTCGTACTGTGGGAGTGGAAGGCCCGCACCAAGCTGCTGGACATGCGCGAGGTCCGCAAGACCCCGTTCTTCGCGTCGATGATCGCCTCGGCGATCGCCGGGGCCGCGCTGTTCGCCACCCTGATCTTCATCCAGCTGGACGCCCAACTGGCGCTCAATCTCTCGGCCACCAAGGCGACGTTGATCCTGGTCCGCTTCCTCGCGGCGCTGCCGGTGGGCGCGATTGTCGGCGGTCTTCTGGTACGCCGGTTCGGCGAGCGCTGGGTGACCGTGATCGGCATGCTTCTCGCCGGCTGTGGTTACCTGCTGATCGCCCACTGGCCGTTTCACGTGCTGCACTCAAACCACGATCTCGGCTTCGTCTCGGTGCCGCGGCTGGACAGCGACCTGGTCATCGCGGGCATCGGCCTCGGCCTGGTGATCGCCCCACTCTCATCGGCCGTTCTCCGAGTGACGCCGCGGACCTCGCACGGCATCGCTTCGGCAGCCGTCGTGGTGTCTCGGATGATGGGCATGCTGCTCGGAGTGTCGGCGCTGGCCGCCTGGGGCCTGCACCGATTCCAGGAGCTGACCAAGGGCGTCGCGCTGCCACTCGGGATCGGCCTGTCGGACGCGGAGCAGAAGGCGCTCGAGGACAAATACACCGCAGCGATCGACGCGGCCCTGGCCAAGGAGTACCGGGAGATCTTCCTGGCCACCGCGGTGCTGTGCGCCGTTGCCGTCCTGGTCAGCCTGTTGCTCCCGGGACGAGCGACGGCTGACGTGGACTCGGCCGAGGTCAGTTGACCGGGCTCGGTCGCCGTCTCGGTCTCGGTCTCGGCATCTAGCCGGCCGCTTCGCTCGGCTGGAGGGAACGGTCCGTGGCAGCCGGACCGTCACGACGGAATCGTGATGGTCCCCGCGATCGCCGCGGCGGCGATGTCGGAGCGGTGCTGCGAGCCGGTCAGGCCGACGGTGCCCACCAACCCGTACGCGTTATCGCGCGCCACCGCCAGCGACGGGCCGGTGGCGACGCAGCAGAGCACCCGGCCACCGGCCGATCGAAGGCTGCCGTCGGCGTCCAGGCGGGTGCCGGAGTGCACGATCCCGGGCCCGAACCCGCCACTGATGACGTCACCGGCGACCGGCAGCTCGGGATATCCGGACGAGGCCACCACGACGGTCACCGCCGATCCGTGGCGCCACTGCAACGGCGGCAGGTCGGCCAGCGTTCCGGTGGCCGCGGCGTGCAGCACCGAGCCCAGAGGGGTGATCAGCATCGGCAGCACCACCTGAGTCTCCGGGTCGCCGAACCGGCAGTTGTACTCGATCACCTTAGGGCCGCGCGCGGTGAGCACCAGACCGACGTAGAGCACGCCAACGAAGGCCGCGTCGCGCACCGCCATCTCGTCCAGAGTCGGTCGCACCACCGAGGTCATGACGTCGTCGACAAGGGAGTCAGGCGCCCACGGCAGCGGCGTGTAGGCGCCCATGCCGCCGGTGTTCGGACCGGTGTCACCATCGCCGAGCCGCTTGAAGTCCTGCGCCAGTTGCAGCGGCACGGCCGCCGCCCCGTCGCACACCACGAACAGCGAGACTTCCGGACCGTCGAGGAACTGCTCGATCACCACCTGATGCCCGGCGGCGAGAACGAGGTTGGCGTGATCCAGCGCAGCCACGCGATCGGCGGTCACCACCACACCCTTGCCGGCGGCCAGGCCGTCGTCCTTCACCACGAACGGCGCGCCGAACTTGTCCAGCGCGGTCTCCACCTCGTCGGCCGAGCCGCAGGTGACAGCACCGGCCGTCGGAACGCCCGCAGTCAGCATGACGTCCTTGGCAAAGGCCTTCGAGCCCTCGATCCGCGCGGCCGCCCGAGACGGACCGAAACAGGCGATTCCGACGGCGCGTACAGCGTTGGCCACTCCCGCCACCAGCGGCGCCTCCGGACCGACAACGACCAGGTCGGCGTCGATCGTCGCGGCCAGGTCGGCGACCGCGCTCGGGGACATCGCGTCGACCGCCGCCAGGGCCGCCGGCGCGCCGTTGGCCAGTCGCACGGCGGCTATCCCCGGATTTCCCGGAGCGCAGATCAAATCGGTCACTCCGGGATCGTTCGCGAGGGCCAGAGCCAGGGCATGTTCGCGGCCGCCCGAGCCGATCAGAAGTACGCGCACAAGGGCAGATCGTACGCGGACCGCTCGTTCGCCGAAGATCCGGCGGACCGGAGCCGAGGGGTCCCTCGACTTTTTGTAGCCGACCCTACGACGCTCTGCGACATCTTGACGCTCTCGAATCCCCGCAGGTCTGATAGGCCGCAGCCCGGGTTGGACATCCACCGATGTCCAAACGGGCATGGCGTGCACTCCCCCTGGTGCAAGAAAGGAGCTCCAGCATGCGATTGGCTCGTCGAGCCCTAATCGTTGTTGGCGCGGCGGCGCTCACCGTGCCGTTTGCGGCAAGCAGCGCCTTCTCGGCCCCGTCCCGCGGTTCCATCAGCGGGTCCGTGCCGGGTTGGACGCGAGCGGCACACTCGACTGGTTCCACCAGCTCGTCCAAGCGTGTGTCGTTCAACGTGGTCCTCAAGCTGCGCAGTCAGGCAAGCGCGGAGGCCCTCGCGGCGTCCGTGTCGGACCCGAACAGCAAGAGCTACGGCCACTACCTCACTTCGAGCCAGTTCAACGCGGCCTACGCGCCGACGGCCGGTCAGGTCAAGAAGGTCAGCGACTACCTGAAGAGCCAGGGCATCAAGGTGTCCGGCGTCGCACAGGGCAACCGCTGGGTTGAGGCGAGCGGCACCGTCGCTCAGATCAACCAGGCCTTCGACACCTCGATCAAGAACTACTCGTACAAGGGCAAGAACATCTACGGCCCGTCGAAGACGCTGTCGATGCCGTCGGCGGTCGCCGGCGTGGTCGGCGCGGTCGTCGGTGTCAGCAGCGAAGGCGCCCTCCGCAAGCCGGCCAACATCGGCAACGGTGTTCCGGTCAACGACAGCACCGCTTCGGACGTCGACCACCCGCCGGCGTCGTCGTGCTCGCACTACTGGGGCGAGCACACCCAGACAGTTCCGGAGGCCTTCGGCAAGACCTCGTTCCCGACGCCGGGTTGCGGCTACTCGCCGGCCAACCTGCGTAAGGCGTACGGCATGCAGTCGGCCGTCTCGGACGGCAACAACGGCAGTGGCGTGACCGTGGCGATCATCGACGCGTACGCGTCGCCCACCATCGAGGCGGACACCAACCAGCTGTCCACCGAGAACGGGGAGCCGACGTTCGCTCCGGGTCAGCTCACCCAGACCACCTTCGGGCCGTTCAACCTGCAGAAGAAGTGTGGCGGCGAGGCTGGCTGGAACACCGAGGAGTCGATCGACGTCCAGGCCGTTCACGGTCTGGCGCCCGGTGCGAACATCCACTACATCGGTGCCAAGAACTGTGACACTGGTATTGACGACGCGGCGAACTATGTGATCCAGAACCACGTGGCCAACATCGTGTCGAACTCGTACGGCTTCGCCGGCGAGGACGGCCTCCACAACGAGGTGAACGTCGAGCACTCGATGTTTGTCCAGGCCGCGGCCGAGGGCATCGGCTTCTACTACTCCAGCGGCGACGACGGCGACAACTTCGTCTTCGGCAACACCGGTCACCCGGAGCCGGACTTCCCGTCGTCCGACCCGTTGGTCACCGCTGTCGGTGGCACGACGCTCGGTGTCAACCCCGACGGTTCGTACGACTTCGAGACCACCTGGGGCAACTACCTGGACCCGGTCGACTTCTCCGGCGCCACGTCGGCGTACTCGCTGCCGCTGCCCGGTGAGTTCCTCTCGGGCGGTGGCGGTGGCGTCAGCGGCCTGTTCGCCGAGCCGGATTACCAGAAGCTGACGGTGCCGAACAACCTCGCCAAGCTGAACGGTGGCAAGGCGATGCGAGTGGTGCCGGACGTCGCGGCACTCGCCGACCCGGAGACCGGCTTCATCATCGTCGTCGGTGGTGCACACGCGCAGTTCGGTGGCACCAGCCTCGCCTGCCCGATCTTCGCGGGCATCCAGGCGCTGGCCAGCCAGGGCCGCCGGTTCCCGATCGGCTTCGCCAACCCGCTGCTCTACTCGGCGACCAACCTTCTGGGCGGTTTCCGTGACATCAAGGACCCGGCTCCGGGCACGCTCGTCTACGCGACCAACTCGGGCAGCAACCTGCTCCCGGCCGCGATGGACACGTCCCTGATCGCGGTCAAGGGCTACGACGACGCGACCGGTCTCGGCACGCCGAACGGAGTCGCGTTCCTGCTCAGCGAGAAGCTTTTCTAGTTCTCGATGCGCTCCGGGGCCCGGGCGATTCGGTCCGGGCCCACAGATCTTGCGAACCTGGGAGGGCTATAGCCACCCCAACAAACCAAGGTCCAAAGCAAGACAGGGTACGCAGAGGGGCCGCACCGAACTCGGTGCGGCCCCTCTGCGTGCTCGCATCACATGAGTTCGTGGATGATGACGTTCTCTTCGCGGCCCGGTCCGACGCCTACGACGCTGATCTTCGCGCCGCACAGCTCCTCGAGCCGCTCGACGTAGCGCTTGGCGTTGTCCGGCAGCTCGTCGAAAGTCCGGCACTTGGAGATGTCCTCCCACCATCCGTCCATCTCCTCATAGACCGGAGTGGCGTGGTGGAACGCGGTCTGCGTCATCGGGATGTCGTCGTAGCGCACGCCGTCGACGTCGTAGGCCACGCAGATGCGCACCTTCGCCATGCTGGTGAGCACGTCGAGCTTCGTCACCACCAGGTCGGTGATGCCGTTGACCCGGACCGCGTAGCGGCCGACCAGGGCGTCGAACCAGCCGCACCGGCGCGGGCGCCCGGTGGTGGTGCCGAATTCGGCGCCGATCTTGGACAGGTGCGAGCCATCCTCGTCGAACAGCTCGGTCGGGAACGGACCGGCGCCGACCCGGGTGGTGTACGCCTTGATCACACCGATCACCTGGGTGATCCGGGTCGGCGGAATGCCGGACCCGACGCAGGCACCACCGGCGGTCGGGTTGGACGAGGTCACGAACGGATATGTGCCGTGGTCGACGTCGAGCAGCGTGGCCTGGGCACCCTCCAGCAGCACCGTCTTGCCGGCTTCCAGGGCGGTGCCGAGCTCCAGGCCGGTGTCGGCGATGTAGGGCTTGAGGCGCTCGGCGTAGCCCAGGTATTCCTCGGCCACCGTGTTGGCGTCGATCGCCTTGCGGTTGTAGACCTTCACCAGCACCTGGTTCTTCTCGCGCAACACCAGATCCAGCTTCTGCCGGAGGATGCCGGGGTCGAGGAGATCCTGCACGCGGATGCCCGTCCGGCCGACCTTGTCGCCGTACGCGGGTCCGATGCCACGGCCGGTGGTGCCGATCCGGGACGAGCCGAGGTAGCGCTCCACCACCCGGTCAAGCGCCCGGTGATGTGGCATCACCAGGTGCGCGTCCGCAGAGATCAGCATGTTGTCGTGCCAGACGCCGCGCTCGGCCAGACCGTCGATCTCGGTCAGCAGGACCTTCGGGTCGATCACCACGCCGTTGCCGATGACGATCGTGGCTCGTGGCGACAGCGCTCCGGACGGGAGCAGGTGCAGGGCGTATTTCTGGCCGTCCGGGGTGATCACGGTGTGGCCTGCGTTGTTGCCGCCGGAGTAACGGACGACGTAGTCGACTCGGCTTCCCAGCAGGTCGGTAACCTTACCTTTGCCTTCGTCGCCCCATTGCGCGCCGATGACGACGATCGCAGGCATCTGTCCCCGCCTTCCAGCTCAGGAGAGCCCGGCTCGAACCAGGAGCCAGTACGGGGCCAGGCTAACAATCAACAGCGTTGCACGCGTGAGGAGGCAGGTTCCCGTGGCCGATAACGACACATCCGTTGTCATCTGCAACCTCACCGAGGAACCCGAGGACAGCTGCGGTGCCAAGCCACGAGTGCCGGTGCTGGCCTGTCGCGATGCGCTCGCCGGAGCCGGCGCCGCGGTCGAGCTGGTGTCGCTGCGCTCGGACGCCGAAATCGACGCGCTGCTGGCCACGTTTGACGGCCCGGCCCGGCCGGACGGCCTGGACTGGCCGACCGCCAACCCGGACCGCCGGTTGATCATCGCGGCCAATTCGGACAGTGAGGTTCGCGGCGTGGTCCGCCGGATGGTCCGCCGGTGGGCGCCACCACCGAGCCGACGACCGGTCGACCTGGCCGGCGACCGGACCCTCCCGGACCTGCCGCCGGTCGGGATCTTGACAACCGGCCTGGTGAAGTTGGTCGACGAGCTGGACCTGCCGCGCGATCCCAGCGATCTGGCCAAGGCCGTGATCGGCGGGGAGTCCCGGCGGCTCGATCTGTTCCGATCCGACGCCGGTCCGGTCACCTTGCACGGCGCGCTGATCGGTGGTGTCGGGGCGGACGGCCACGCCGCGCCCTGGCGCGGTCATGTCGAACTGGATGACACCACGCTGGCCGATCCGGCCGACTCGATCCTGGCCTGCGCGGTGGCCAACGGCACCGGATACACCCGGCTCGACGATGCCGGCCTGGCCGGCATCGAGATGGCACCGCGCGCGAGGATGACCTCCGGAACGATCACCGTTGCGGTGGCCGTCGCGCAACACACCAAGCCGCGGTTCGGACGATCTCGCGTACGCGTCGAGGTCCGCCGGGCCTCCGGCCGTGCGGTATCGGTGACTCCGGACGGCGACGTCCCCATGATCGAGGACGGCATCGACAGCACGCTGAACCGCAAGCGGGCCTGGTGGGTGGAGCGCGGCGCGTGGGCGGTCTACGGGTGACGGCCGAGGCTCCGGGCGTCTTTACCCGCGGTGGGCTGGACCGGGTCTTTGCCGGCGTACGCCAGATCACGGTCGCCAATCCGGCACCCCGGTCGGGCAAGTCCACGACGGTCCGGCAGCTGGCCCGGCTTTTCCAGGCCGGCCGATCCGATGTCAGCGTCTGGGACGCCGGCGACACCGCCGCCGACGAATTCGGTCGGGAGCGGGACGAGCTGGGCCGTCGCTACCCGACGCTGATCGTCGACACCGGCGCCGACCCGAGGCCGGCCCTGGACGCCACCGATCAGCTGGTGATCCCGGTCGCCAACCGCGACGACTCGGTCAACGCCGCCGAGGCACTCCTGACCGATCTGGAGCGCGGCGATCAGCGCGGGCTGGCCCGGCACGCGATCGTGCTGGTGGCGGTCGGATCCACCGGCGACGACGTGCTGCGGCCGCTGGTGGCGCGGTTTGGCACGCGTACCCGAAAAGTGTTCTCCGGGCCTGCGGCGTGGACCGACATCGCCCACGCCGTCGCCGACGGGCTCTGACCTCGCGGCAAATGCAAGAAGGGAGTCCGAACGAATTCGAACTCCCTTGCCGGGTCCTGGGGAGGCTCCGGACTTCCTATTGTGCGCTCCTGAATGAGCGCTCAACACCGGCCGCACGCGCGAGACTGGGATCATCCCTTGCGAGCACAATTACTCAGCCCTTCGGGTGCTATCGCCATCATCTGATAACCGTCTCGTCAGACCCCGGACGCCGGTCGTCCAGGCCGGACAGGGTTGAATGGTCAGCATGCAGAACCTCTTGCCGGAGCCGCCGGCCACTCTCCTCCCGGCTGACGACGCGGCCGCGAAGGACCTTGCCGATGCCCTGGAGGCCGGCACTCCGCAGGCGATCGCGGACGCCGCTGCCAAGCACCCGACCTACAGCGCGGCGTGGGCAGAGCTGGCCAACCGTGCGTTCGAGCACGAGCATGTCATCACGGCATACGCGTTCGCTCGCACCGGCTACCACCGCGGCCTGGACCAGTTGCGCCGCAGTGGCTGGAAGGGCCATGGTCCGGTGCCGTGGTCGCACGAGCCCAACCGCGGCTTCCTGTCCTGCCTGGGCACTCTGGCTCGATGCGCCGACGCGATCGGGGAATCTGACGAGGCGGCGCGGTGCGCCCAGTTCCTGCGGGACTGCGACCCGGCCGCGGCAGACGCTCTCGCCGGCTAGGGCGTGTTTCAAAGTCCGGTCGCGCGAGCCGTCGCCCAGGGCGCGAACCGGCCTCGGCTTGATCCCTTCCTGGCTACCGCCGTTGTAACCAGGAAGAGATCAAACGCGGCCGGTCGTGCCCTGGGCCCGGCGCAGCCGACCGGCAGCTTTGAAACACGCCCTGGGACCGGTCCCGGGACGGTGCCGTGCTGGGTGATCGCAATCGGCGTTTCGACGGGCAAGATACGTAGGTGCCGATTCCCAGTTACATCATCGAGCCGACCCCGGCCGATGACTCGCCCGACGAGGTCGAGACCCGCGCCGAGCTGGACCGCCACCTGCGGTCCGGGTCACTGGCCAACCTGATCATTCAAGGCGTCCGCCTGGATCGGGATCCCCCGGATCTCACCGCCATCGACCTGTCCGGCACCGTCTTTGTGGGCTGCCGGTTCGCCTCCGCGAACGTCGCCGCCGACCTGGTCGCGCGCGGTGTTTCGGTGGTGCCGGAGTTCACCGGCCTGCCCTACGCAACGTCGCCGGGCATGCTCTACACCCCCGATGACCTGATGGCTGGATTCACTGCCGACGGGTTCGACGGCATGTTCGACACGGTCACCTACCAGCACTTTGTCGGGCACGGTGGAGCCCTGCCGGACGTCCGCGAAGCGCTCGCCCAGCGCCTGCACGACAGCGCGATCGACGACGGCCTGGTCGACGCCACCGAGAAGTGGATCGCCGACCACGGTCCCGGCTCGATCATCGGCGTCATGGGTGGGCACGCCGAGCTGCGCGGATCCGGTCCGTACCGGATGGTGGCAAAGCTGGGCCGGCAGCTGGCGCGAGCCGGTCGGCTGATCGTCACCGGTGGCGGCCCCGGGGTGATGGAGGCCGCCAACCTCGGCGCCTACCTTGCGACGCACTCGGAGCACGATCTGACCGCGGCGATCGACATGCTGACCGCTGCCCCGGACTTCCACCAGCACGACGCCTACACCGCCGCCACGATCGCAGTGCGCCAGCGGTTCCCGGTGACCGACGTGGCGTGGCCGTGGGCCGGCGGCCTGTCGATCCCGACCTGGCTCTACGGCCACGAGCCGGCCAACCTGTTCGCCGGGCGGATCGCGAAATACTTCTCCAACGCCATCCGCGAGGACACCATCCTGCGGCTGGCTCGGGGCGGCATCGTGTTCGCGCCGGGCCGGGCCGGCACTGTGCAGGAGGTGTTCCAGGCGGCCACCAAGACGTTCTATGCCAGTGACGGCGGCAGCGGGCCATACATCTTCCTGGACTCGCAGTTCTGGAGCCGGCTGCCGGCACCGGACCTGCTGCGTACGCTCCTGGCCGCGACGCCCAGTGGCGACCAGTCCGGGCTGGTGCACGTGATCGACGACGTCACCGAAGCGGCGCGGCTTCTGGTCGCGACGGAATGACCCGAAGGCCGGCCGGCAACGTCACCGCTGCCGCACGGCAGGCGCCACGAAGACTGTGTCGGGTCGCCCCGACGCCAGGCAGGGGTGGTGCGACCAGCGTCATCGCTGCGCCGACCACCCCGCCAACGAGGATGGACCGCCACGCCTGCCGGCCTCCCCTGCGCTCGCTTGAGATCGCCGCGAAGCACACAAGGCGACTTACGGCGCTATTCGCAACAGGAGAATCAGGTCGGACAGAACGGCCGGATGTTTACTTGCTCAGCGCAGTCCCGGTCGAGCGCAGGTCCTCACACGCCTGGACGACCCGCTCGGCCAGGCCCGCCTCGGCCGACTTGCCCCATGCCCGGGGGTCGTAAGCCTTCTTGTTGCCGACCTCGCCGTCCACCTTCAGCACACCGTCGTAGTTGCTGAACATGTGCGCGGCAACCGGCCGGGTGAACGCGTACTGCGTGTCGGTGTCGATGTTCATCTTCACGACGCCGTAGTCCAGGGCCTCCCGGATCTCCGACAGCAACGAGCCGGAGCCGCCGTGGAAGACCAGATTGAGCGGCTTGTCCTGGCCGTATTTGGCACCGACAGCGGTCTGGATGTCGTTGAGGATCGACGGCTTCAGCTTGACGTTGCCGGGCTTGTAGACACCGTGGACGTTGCCGAAGGTCAGCGCGGCCATGTATTCGCCCTGCTCGCCCAGGCCCAGCTCGGCCACCATGGCCAGGCCGTCCTCGACGGTGGTGTAGAGCTTCTCGTCGATCGCGCCGACGACGCCGTCTTCCTCGCCGCCGACGACACCGACCTCGATCTCCAGGATCACGTGCGCGGCCGCGGTCTGGGCCAGCAGGTCCTTGGCGATCTCGAGGTTCTCGGTCAGCGGCACCGCGGAGCCGTCCCACATGTGCGACTGGAACAGCGGAGCCTCGCCGCGCGCCACCCGCTCCTTGGAGATCGCCAGTAGCGGCCGCACGAAGCCGTCCAGCTTGTCCTTCGGGCAGTGGTCGGTGTGCAGGGCAATGTTGACGCTGTAGTTCTTCGCCACCTCGTGGGCGTAAGCGGCCAGGGCGGCCGCTCCGGTGACCATGTTCTTCACGGTCGGACCGGACAGATACTCAGCTCCACCGGTAGACACCTGGATGATGCCGTCACTGCCGGCATCCGCGAAGCCGCGGATCGCGGCATTCAACGTCTGGGAAGAGCTCACGTTAATCGCCGGGTAAGCGAACGCGCCCGCCTTTGCGCGGTCCAGCATCTCAGCGTAGATCTCAGGTGTAGCAATAGGCATGTGCGCCAGTATCGCCTACTCCGGGGACCGGTGCCGGTGGACCCCAGTGCTGTCCCATCGTTTCGGGGGCCGGCAGCCCACTGATCATCGGCATAGATCGCGCCGCACCGGGGTAGCGTGAGCTTATGCAGCCAGAACCCACGGATGCACCGGTCGAGACGCCCCTGGAGGACGCGGCCGAGCAGGCGGCACCGGCGGTGCCGGCCGACTCCGCCGGCGAGGAATCCGCCGAGGACGTCGGCGAGGCCGGTGCGCACCGAGGCCTCGAGGTGGGTGAGTGGGACGCCGTCGAGCAGGCCCGCACCGTGGCCCTGGACGACGACTACCGCTGACCTCAGTCCGCCGGCTCGTCTTCGCTGAGCCAGTCGTGCAGCGCACAGGCGAGATAGCCGGCGTCCGCACCCAGCAGCTCTGCGTGCAGGTCATGGTGCGCGGCCCAGCCGAGCACACCCCTCAACGTGTACGCACCACAGACGTCCCGGATCCCGATGCGTGACGGAGCCAGGTCGAAGACCGCGTCCATGGTCCGGCTATCGCTCGGTCCACCGGTGAGTTCGGCGGATGCCACGATCACCGTGTCGGCCGCGCTCCCGTCGCTCGCCTCGATGAACTCCATGATCGCCGACAGCGTCAGCACCACGTCATCGCTCCCGGTGGCCGCGACGATCATCGGCACGATCGGCACTCCGGGCAGCGCCACTTGCAGGAACGGCAGTTGCACCTCGAGCGAGTGCTCGGCGTTGTGCAAGGCGCTGTCGACCCGGACGTGACCGTCCGCCTCCAGCATGGTGATGACATCGCGATCCACCCGGCACTCGCCGAGCGGCGTCTCGAAGGACCGGGCTCGGGTGACGACACAGCCCTGAGTCTCCGGCACGTGCGACGGTCCAAGGACCAGCACTCGACGGACTTCGGCACGGTGGGCCCGGAGGCGGGCGTAGGCCCGGGCCGCCAACGCACCGGACCTGGCCAGCTGCGCGTGCGGGACGATGTAGACCTGGGCACGGCGATCCGCCGCCGGCACGGTCGCGCTGTCGATCAGCCGCGTGATGGTCGTCGCCAACGTGTCCGGGTCACCCGGATAGTGCGTGCCCACCGCGACCGGTCTGCGTACCGCCGAACTGTGCGGGACGCCGAGGCGTCGCCCGCCGGTGACTCGGCGTACGCCCAGACGAATGCCGCCCTCGCTCATCTGAGTCCTGTCGTGACGTGCCTGTGTTCCTGGTTGCGCAGCCTCTCGCCGGCGCGCGCTCAACCTCGCGCCGACTCGCGCGGGCGAGTTAACCGTCAATAGCCGGTTGATTACGTTCCGAAACGGTTTTCCACAGAGAACTCTCGCACGCGTTATCTATTTGGACGATCGAAGACAACCGGATGGCACGAGCGTCCTCCTTTCGAGGCCGGTACTTTCATCGGGTGGACTGGAACCTGCGCTCGTGTGGCCGCCGCGGGCACGTGACCTACGCGCCGGACGAAACCGATCTTCGGGACGCTCTTCATGTCACCACTCACGTGGGTGAAGCCTGGCGGTGCCTGCGGTGCGGCGACTTCGTGGTCGGTGAGCCCAGACAGTCCGGGCCGGCCGAGTCGGCTCCGACCGTGATTCGCGGAAAGATGCTGCGGGACGTGGTGATCCTGCGACTGCTCGCGGTCGAGCGGTTGCTGCGTGGCCTGCTGGTCCTGCTCGCCGGTTATGGCGTGTTCAAGTTCAAGGACAACCGCAACGCCATCCAAAAGGCGTTCGACGAGGACATTCCGCTGATCAAGCCGCTGGCCAACAAGTTTCACTGGAACATCGAAGACTCGTCGATGGTGCACACCATCCGCCACGTTCTGGAGGCCCGCACCAACACGCTCACCTGGGTGGCCGCCGGCCTGATCGTCTATGGCGTGCTCCAGCTGGTCGAGGCCACCGGCCTCTGGCTGATCAAGCGCTGGGGTGAATATTTCGCGGTGGTGGCGACGTCGCTGGGCCTCCCGATCGAAATCTACGAATTGTCCGAGAAGGTCACCTGGCTTCGGATCGGCGCCCTGGTCATCAACGTGGCCGCGGTGGTCTACCTGCTGGTCACCAAGCGACTGTTCGGCATCCGCGGCGGCCACAAGGCCTATCTGGCCGAGCGGCACGAGGCGAACCTTCTCGAAGTGGAGGTCGCGACGGTGTCGAAGAAACTGGACAGCAAGGCAGTCGCGGCGCAAAGCGCCACACACGGCGGCTGACTCGCCGAAGCCAGGTAGCCTCTTCGGTCATGAACGCCCACCACCTTCACGCCGTGGCCGACGTGCAGGCCCTCAACCCGCTCAGCCCGCACGATCTGCTGCAAGCGGCCGGGCCGTGGGCGCTGTGGATCGTGATCTTCGCCGAGACTGGCCTGCTGATCGGGTTCTTCCTGCCGGGTGACACGATCCTGTTCCTGTCCGGCATCGCGTCCTCGTCGTTCGGCGCCGCGCTCGGCTTCCACCTGGACATCGTGCCGCTTCTGATCGTCACTCCGATCTGTGCGATCGCCGGCGCTCAACTCGGCCACTACATCGGCGTACGCCTCGGTGCCCCGATGTTCGACAAGCCCAACTCGAAGTTCTTCAACCATGAACACGTCGTCAAGACCGAGCAGGTGTTCGAGCGATTCGGGCCGGCCAAGGCGGTGATCCTGGCGCGCTTCATCCCGGTGGTGCGGACCTTCTTGAACCCGGTCGCCGGGATTCTGGAGATGCCGGCGCGCAAGTTCTTCATCTGGAACGTGATCGGCGCCATCATCTGGACCGACGGCATCCTGCTGGCCGGAAACCGGCTGGCCAAGCAGATCACCGACATCGTGCCGGCCGACAAGATCGACCGCTACCTGGTCCCGATCATCGTCCTGATCGTCGTCATCTCGGCGGCACCGATGATGATCGACATGCTGCGCAAGCGGCGGGCGCGCAAGCGTGCGGTCGCCTCGCCGACGCCGACGCCGACCAACGGATCACCGGCCGGGACCCCCAACGACACCACGATGGTGCTGAACACCCTGGAGCGGCCGGAGTCGCACCGCGGTTCGCATCGCCGGCCGTAACCCGTGTCCGAGAGTCGAACGGCAGATCGGGGAGCGCCAAACCGCTGACAGCGGCACCGCACTCCCCGATCCGACGGCCGCAGCACGCCTAGCTCAGAACCACCAGCGAGCGCATGAAGATCTCCACGATCTGCTCCGGCGCGGTCAGGGTGACCGCGGCGCCGCCGACCGTACTGGCAATGCCCTGAAGATCCTTCTCGATCGACGGCGAACCGACGTTGATGATGATCACGCCGATGCTGTTGCTCGGGTCCACCATGTTCGACAGGGTGGCCTCCAGAGCCGACCGGTTCATGGTGTTACCCGGCGGGGCGTCGGCGCAGTCGGTGAAGACGACGATGGTGTTCAGCTCGCCCGGTGAATAGCCGTCGCGCATCATGCCGTAGGCGGATGCGAGCGCGGGATAGAGGCCGCAGCCACTGATCGGCGCCGGCTTGGCCGCCGTGAATCCGGCCTGCACCTTGGGCATATTGGTGCCGAGCACGTCGATCGGGACGACTTCCTTGTAGTCGTTCTTGCCGAGGCCGGGCGCGAACCCCCAGACACCGACGGAGCTACCGGGTGTGAACATGCCGAGACCCTTGACCGCGGACTCGGCGGTCAACTGCAGCCGATTGCCACCGCCGTCGGTCGCCGTGCCCATCGTCGAACCGAGGTTCACCATGGTGAGCACCCGCGCTTCTTCGTTGGCACCGGCCCACAGCCGAAGACTGGGCTGCGTCTGGTTGTTGTAGCCGAGCGGCGCGGTCTCGACCGCCGCGTTGGCGATGCCGTCCATCGCCGGGAACGGCGTTCCCTGCGTGCCGTCCGGCCCGCGGAATCCGGCGGCGGCGAAGTTGGACCGGTAGTCCGGTGCGGCCATCGCGGCCGCGAAGCTGCTCGCCGCGTCGCCGATTGCCGAGGAGCGGTCCGCCATTGTGGCGATCGGGTAGTCCAGCGCCAGCGGGAAGCCGTCGATGTAGACCGGGCTCAGCGGGTTGTTCGGATCGGCCAGGTTGTGCGCGACTGTGGCCTGCTCGCTGACTGCGGCGGCGGTCATCGGCGGCACGTTGTCGACCTTCGCCACAAACGACCCGAGCAGATCCTTCGCCGTCGCGGACTGCTGTCCCACCGGACTGATGAACCGGAAGTCGGCGATCAGCGCCGCGTTCTCCGGCAGGCCGTTCTGCGCCGCGTGATCGAGACCGGTGATCAGGGTCGCCGCCGCCAGAGCGGCGGCGTCGGTGGCGGGATCGGCCATGCCGAGCTGGAACTTGCTCGGCGCGGCGGTGCCGCCGAGCGCGGCGAGGTCGCTGTTGCGCATCTGGCGGATCATGCTCAGGAACGTCTTCTGGGAGATCTGGTTCTTGGTCAGGCCGACCGCGGCCGTGGCCCCCTTGGGCACGGCGAGAACCACCGGGCTGCTCGCGATCGGCTTGGCCACGGTGTCGAAGGTGGTCGAGTCGACGGACTTGACCTGCTCGATCCAGGCCGACGAATCCGGCACCCAGACGTCAGTGGGCGGCAGCGATCCGACCGACGGCGCCGAGGACGCACCGGAGGCGGCGGTCGCGGCCGAGGTCAGGTCCGAGATCACGGTGCCCGTGGCGACAGCGGTGACGACCGCGCGTACGCACTCGCCACCGGCGCGCGGCTTGGTGGCGTTCCACTGGCCCGCGGCCTTCGTCAAAGCCGGCGCGATGTCCGGCGCTGCGGTCACGCGCAGTTGCAGCGCAGCCGACCCGCAGGAGCCACCGGTTACGGCTGGGTAACCCCAGCGGGCGCCGGCATAGCCGACACCACCGAGCGTGACCACCACTAATGCCGCGACGCCGGCCGCCTTCACCCGCGATCGCCGTGGGCGATGCCGACCACCAGCCATTACTTCCCCCAACTGTCAAACTCTCGACAGCCTAGGTGTCTTTGAAGTTCACGCAATAGGGTGAGTCCGCATTGCAAGGCTACGTAACTGACAGTAAACGGCGCCTCTCGCGGAGTGACCGCGAGAGGCGCCTTTTGCGCAAGTCGTTCTGTTACCGAGCAGCCTTCTTCGACGCACGCTTGCGCGGCGGCGTCAACAGCTCAGCAACAGCGGCGATAGCGGACGGCACCAGGCTGTAGTAAGCCCAGACACCGCGCTTGTCGCGCTCCAGAAGTCCCGCCTCAGTAAGAATTCGCAAGTGGTGGCTCACCGTCGGCTGGGACAGGCCCAGCGGCGCAGTGAGATCGCACACACATGCCTCGCCATCCGGAGACGACTGAATCAGGCTCAGCAGCCGCAGTCGCGCCGGATCGGCAAGCGCCTTCAACACCGCCGCGAGACGCGCGGCGTCGGCCCGCTCGATCGGCCCGTGAAGCGGCGAGATCTGGGGCATGTTCACATCGGCCAACGCAGTTCCCACGTATTTCATCCTTCCACCATTGCCATCGATTGGCCTGCATATTCGCCGGCACTAATCGACATACTTTTAACCCGTCAGGCCGAGGTCGGCCAGCGAAAATGCGAAACGGTAGTCCAACCCGGCATCGACAACCGCCGCACTGGCCCCCCGATCGACGATAACCGCTACGCCGACAACGGTCGCTCCCGCCTCCTGGAGCGCTTCCACCGCAGTGAGGACGCTGCCACCGGTGGTGGAGGTGTCCTCAACAGCGAGCACGCGACGGCCGGCCACGTCCGGACCCTCCACGCGTCGCTGCAGTCCATGTGCCTTCTCCGATTTGCGTACGACGAACGCGTCCAGCGCTCGCCCACGCGCCGCGGCGGCGTGCAACATTGCCGCCGACACCGGGTCGGCGCCCAGTGTCAGGCCACCGACCGCGTCGAAGTCCCAATCCTCGACCAGGTCCAGCATGACCTGTCCAACCAGCGGTGCTGCCTGGTGCTGCAGCGTCACCCGGCGGAGGTCGACGTAGTAGTCCGCCTCGCGGCCCGACGAGAGCACCACACGTCCGTGCACGACGGCCAGATCGGTAATGAGTTTCCGCAGGTCGTCTCGACTGGACATGGAGTGCAGCGTACTTGTCGACATACTCGCACTCATCAACGCCCCGGTGATTGGGATCTATGGGACGACTCGTCCGCCTCGGTCTCGCGGCCGATTCGGCCGCGGGTGTCCTTGGCAACCCTCTGGAACAGCGCCCGAGGTGCGTGGCGCATGCCAAAAACGGTCAGTTTGTAACGCCAATCAGGGATGCTGAGCAGCTTGCCCTTGGCCAGATCGCGGAGACCGTCGCGCGCCACCGCGTCGGCATCGAGCCACAACCAGTTCGGCGTCTTGGACATGTTGATGCCGGCCCGTTGGTGAAACTCGGTGCGGGTGTAGCCCGGGCAGAGTGCCATTACCCGGACCCCGAATGGTCGCACCGACAGACCGACCGATTCGCTGAAGTTGGTCACCCAGGCTTTGCTCGCGGCGTAGGTCGACCCGGGCATCACGGCTGCGAATCCGGACACCGACGACACGTTGATCACGCTGCCACGCCCCCGCTCCACCATGCCCGGAAGGGCCGCGTGGGTGAGTCGCATGACCGCGATCACGTTGACGTGCAGCAGCCGCTGCTCATCGTCGGCGGTGGCCCGCAAGAACGACTTGTTGAGGGTCATCCCGGCGTTGTTCACCAGCAGGTCGATCGGCGCGGCGCCGTCGGCCAGCCGGCTTTCGACCACGGCGCAACCGTCCGCTGTGGATAAGTCCGCAGGGACTACGCCCACCTCGACACCGTGCGCATCGTGGAGCTGTTTCGCCGTCTCCGCCAGCCGATCCGAATCCCGGGCCACCAGCACCAGATCATGTCCGGATGCCGCGAGAGCACGCGCGAACGCCGCTCCGATGCCGGACGTGGCGCCGGTGACCAGCGCGGTTCGAGTCGACGTCATGCGAACAAGCCTCACATAATCGGGGGACCGAGCGCAGGCCGCCGGTTGGTCAATTGCCACTGGCTCACCGGTGGTGATGTGGCTAGGCCTCCGGACCCGACGCCCGGCTTCCAGCTTGCTCTCGATCCCTGTCGATCGACCAGTTCGCAGGCTGCCAGGGTCGCAGCACCGACCGGAAGAACCGACCCGATGACGGAGCGGCCAGCAGGATCGCCGCGGCCATGTATCCGAGCGCGGACATCAGAGACACGAAGCCGAGGACCCCGGGGAACCAGCCGGGCAGCGATTCCTCGGCCGCGCGTACGACCGCGGCAGCGGTCACCTCGCTGGACTGCAACGGCAGCATGGAATGCGCGAGAACGGTGCCGACCAGGAGGCTGATGCCCCACGCCGTACCGAAGATGCATAGCGTCCAGGCACCGAGACGGGCACCGCGATTGCCACGCGCTATGCCGATGGTCAGCAGGATCAGGACCATCGCGATCACCAGCGAAAGCACGCCGATTCCGATCATGAAGGTCCGGAATGTTGTCTCGACCTGGGCCACGAAGTGGTCGCTCGCACCGACAGGCGCGACCGTCGGCCGGAACATGCCGTTGAAGTGCCGCAGTGAGACAAACGAGATGATCGACGCGAAGACGCCGAGAACTGCCGTGCCGATCATCCCGACGACGGCTGCCGAGACCGACGGCGGGCGGTCCGGAAGATCGTCGGTCAGGTTCAGCGGCGGCAAGTCGATCGAGATCGGCGACGGTGCCGAACGCCAGGGACTTCGTGACGGCTGCGGCAGCGAGCCCTGATACATGGAACGCGCCCCCCGGAACAATTACGCGTTTTACGCTCGGCGTTCCCAAACGAAGATCGTCCTGAATGCGCCGTGCAATATGTCGCGAATCTACCGGTGGGCGCGTCCTCAGCGTGGCGGTTCGGCCGGACTGCCAGCCAGTTGCCAGAGGGTGATTTAAGGTGCGGGCGGTGTGCCTTCCGGAGCGGTCGGCGGCGTGCCCTGAACGGGTGGCATCTGCGGGTACTGCGGGTACTGCGGGTATGGCACGAACTCTGGCTCCTGCTTGCGGAAGAACTGGTTCGACGCTGGCAGGGCCAGCAGGATGATCACGGTCGCGGCCAGGATCAGGCTCAGCACAGAGGCGGTTATCTGCACCGGGGTGAGCCAGCCCGGCAGCGCATCGCGAAGCTTGTCGGCCGCGTCATTCAGCTGCTGCTGAGTGGCGTCGCCGGACGAACTACGGGACGAGAAGCTGCCGGACAGGCCGCCGCCGATGGCTCCGCAGCCGTAGCACAGCACGCCCAGGCCGGCGATCACCCAGGTGGTGATGCGCATGCCGTTGCTGCCACGCATGTTGAAGAGGGCCAGGAGAACCAGCAGGACGATGACGATGACGTCGAGGACGAAGCCGACGATGCCGCCGATCTTCGCCGCGCTGGCGATCGTGTCGCCGTTCGGCACGCCGGCGTAGGCGTCCGTTGCGGCATTGGTGAGCTTGCTGAAGGTGGCAGCGCTGATGATCAGGGAGATGAAGGTCAGTCCGGCCAGACCGTAGAGCAGCATTCCCGCGGTGGTCACGGTGCTGGGCCGTGGCCTGGGCGCGGGGGTGGCGACCGGCGGTACGCCGTAGGACATGAGGGGTTCCTTCGGATCGGGAGTCACTACGCCGCACACCGTACCGGTTAGGCGATCGTCCCGCAGGTCCCGTCAGCGCTCGTCGGGCCGGGTTCCGCTGCTGTGCTCGACCGGCTGCGGCGGCGTCCAGCCGGCACCGGCCAACGGCGCCGGCACCCACATGTATCCGGGCGGCGCCGGCGGCAGCCCGGAGAACCACTGCCGAGCCGACTTCGTCAGCAGCAATGCGATCGCGATCAACGCCAGCAGCGACACGGCCCGGGACGCCAGGTCCAGCGTGTTGGCCCAGTCCGGCTGGGCATTGCCGACCGCCTGATCGAGCGCCGAGCCGGACGATCCGAGATAAGGCAGCACCGCGCAGCTCAGCAGCGGCGCGGCCGTCAGGATCCCGAGCACCTGGCCGGAGCGCCGGCCCAAGCGGCAGAAGACCGCGGCCATCGTGAGCACTCCACAGAAGAGGATCAGCGTCCCGATCTGCAGCACGAACGCGAAGCTGAGCGCACGGACCTCCCGATCGATCGCGTCCGAGCCGGCTCCGACGCCCGGAGCGACCCGCTCCACAGTCGAGCGCATCGTCGTCACGGCATACGCGTACGCCACCATGTCCGCGACCAGCAACAACGCGGCGGCCGCTAGCACTCGGCTGGCGACCACCACGGTCGTCGGCACGGTCCGGACCGGGAGCACGAACGGCTCCGTCACGGCAGGTCGCGGCTCAGTCACCTCCGGAACGCTATGGTCCGGTGCCCCGAGCGGTCAAACCACAGCCGCAATCGTGCGGCTGTGGTTTGCGCGGTGTCGCTCGTTGCGTGGCGTCGCTCGCGTGGCGCTACTCGTGTGGCGTCGCTGAGGTGACCGTCAGCGCGTCCTTCGCCGGCGCGACATCGACCACGACGTGATCGCCGTCCCGGATCTCGCCGGCCAGGATCGCCTTGGCAAGCCGGTCACCGATCGACGACTGCACCAGGCGGCGCAGCGGCCGGGCACCGTAGATCGGGTCGAAGCCGTTGGCCGCGAGCCAGTCCTTGGCGGCACCGGTGACCTCGAGAGACAGCCGCCGGTCGGCCAGGCGCCGGGCCATGTTGCCGATCTGCAGGCCGACGATGGACTTCAGCTCGCCCAGCCCAAGCGCGTGGAACACCACGATGTCGTCGAGCCGGTTGAGGAACTCCGGCTTGAAGTTCGCCTGGACGGCTGCCAGCACGGCCTCCTTGCGCTGCTCCTCGGTGAAGACCGGATCGCTCGCGGCCTGGGTGCCGAGGTTTGACGTCAGGATCAGGATCGAGTTGCGGAAATCGACCGTACGTCCCTGCCCGTCGGTGAGCCGGCCGTCGTCGAGCACCTGAAGCAGCACGTCGAAGACGTCCGGGTGGGCCTTCTCGACCTCATCCAGCAGGATCACCGAGTAGGGCCGGCGGCGCACCGCCTCGGTCAGCTGGCCGCCCTGCTCATAACCGATATAGCCGGGCGGAGCACCGACGAGACGCGCAACCGAGTGCTTCTCCGCGTATTCGCTCATGTCGATGCGGACCATCGCGCGCTCGTCGTCGAACAGGAATCCGGCGAGCGCCTTGGCCAGCTCGGTCTTGCCGACGCCGGTGGGGCCGAGGAACAGGAAGCTGCCGGTGGGGCGGTCCGGATCGGAGATGCCGGCGCGCGCTCGGCGAACCGCGTCGGAGACCGCGATCACCGCATCCTCCTGGCCGATCACCCGGGACTCCAGCGACTCCTCCATCCGGAGCAGCTTCGCGGTCTCGCCCTCCATCAGTCGCCCGGCCGGGATGCCGGTCCACAAGGACACCACCGCGGCCACGTCGTCGGCGCCGACCTCCTCCTTCAGCATCGCCCCGTTGGTCTGGATCGCGGTCAGCTCTTCGGTGGCGGTGGCCAGAGCCGCCTCCCGCTCCGGAATCTTGCCGTAGCGCAGCTCGGCGGCCCGGCCCAGATCGGCGTCCCGCTCGGCCCGCTCGGCCTCGCCGCGGAGCGTTTTCCAGCGCCTCCTTGGCGTCCGAGATGGCCTGGATGTGGACCTTCTCGTTGCGCCAGCGGTCGGACAGCACGCTCAACTGCTCGCGCTTGTCGGCCAGCTCGGCGCGGAGCCGCTCCAGCCGCTCAGCCGAGGCCGCGTCCGGCTCCTTGGCCAGAGCCATCTCCTCGATCTCCAGGCGCCGCACGGCTCGCTCGATCTCGTCGACTTCGACCGGCCGGGAGTCGATCTCCATCCGGAGCCGGGACGCGGCCTCGTCGATCAGGTCGATCGCCTTGTCCGGCAGGAACCGGTCGGAGATGTAGCGGTCCGACAGGGCCGCCGACGCCACCAGCGCCGCGTCGGTGATGCGTACGCCGTGATGAACTTCGTAGCGCTCCTTGAGTCCGCGCAGGATGCCGATGGTGTCCTCGATCGTCGGCTCACCCACCAGCACCGGCTGGAACCGGCGCTCCAGCGCCGGGTCCTTCTCGATGTTGTCGCGGTATTCGTCGAGCGTCGTCGCACCCACCATGCGCAGCTCGCCCCGCGCCAGCATGGGCTTGAGCATGTTGCCGGCGTCCATCGAGCCCTCGCCCTTGCCGGCACCGACCAGCGTGTGCAACTCGTCCAGGAAGGTGATGACCTGGCCGTTGGAGCCCTGGATCTCCTCCAGAACCGACTTCAGCCGCTCTTCGAACTGACCGCGGTATTGCGCGCCGGCGATCATCGCGGCCAGGTCCAGGCTGACCAGGCGCTTGTCGCGCAGCGACTCGGGAACGTCACCGGCCACGATTCGCTGGGCCAGGCCCTCCACGATCGCGGTCTTGCCGACGCCGGGCTCACCGATCAGCACCGGGTTGTTCTTGGTCCGACGGGACAGCACCTGGATCACCCGACGGATCTCCGAGTCGCGGCCGATCACCGGATCGACCTTGCCGTCGCGAGCCTTGGCGGTCAGGTCGACGCCATATTTCTCCAGTGCCTGGTATTGCTGCTCGGGATCGGCCGAAGTGACCCGGCGGTCCCCACCGCGGATCTGCGGGAACGCGGCCACCAGCCCGTCCTCGCTGACGCCGGACTTCTTCAGCAGCTCGCCGACCGATCCGGACGAGGCCGGACCATGCGCCAGGCCGGCCAGCAGGTGCTCAGTGGAGATGTAATCGTCGCCGAGCGGCCGGGCGATCGACTCTGCCGCGTTCAGCGCGTTGACCAGCTCCCGCGAGGTGTTCGGCTCGGCGACGCTGGCGCCGGAGGCGCTCGGCAGGCGGTCCACGGCATGGACCGCGGCGCGGCGGACATCGGCCGGGTTGGCGCCGACCGCACGCAGCAGTGCCGGTGCGGTCGAGCCGCCGGTGTCCAGCAGCGCGAGCAGCAGATGCCACGGCTCCACGGTGGAGTTGCCGCGCTGGCTGGCGGCGGCGATTGCGGCGGTGATGACCTCTCTGCTCTTCGTGGTCAGGCGCTCAGTGTTCATTTACGTCCTTGGTGGTTGGTATGTCCGTAACGGCACGGGGACCGGGTTGAGTCTACTTGACTCAAGTTTCTTCGTCACCCGGTCTATTCCGTGATCTCGCCGATTCGCTTCGTTCGACATGGCGGCCGCGGTGGACCTCGGCGACCTGCCGCGACGACCGGCACAGCGCGAGCGATTGCACCGGCGCGTCGTCGGACCGGCCCGCGCCTTAAGCTCACCGCGTGTCCGCAACGAGGCGTACTGCTCTGATCACCGGTGCCGGCCGGGGCATCGGTCGAGCCTGCGCAATCGCGCTCGCCACCGGCGGGTATCGGGTGGCATTGACCGCACGGAGTGAGAACGAGCTGGCCGCAACCGCTGCCGAGTGCGGTGCGAATGCTCTGGTGGTGCCGGCCGACATCACCGAACCCGGCGCGGTGGACCGGATCTTCGAGGCCGTCGAGGCGGCGTACGGAGCGCCGGACGTCCTGGTGGCCAATGCCGGCGGCGCGATGACCGGCGCCATCGGCAAGATCAGCGACGCCGACTGGCAGCACATGCTGGACCTCAATCTGACGGCGCCGTTCCGCTGCGTACGCCGGGCTCTGCCGGCGATGGTGCAGCGCAAGTGGGGCCGGATCGTGGCGATCGGTTCGGTCGCGTCCCGGCAGGGCGCGCCCTATATCGCCAGCTACGTCGCCGCCAAGCACGGTCTCCTCGGGCTGGTCCGCGCGACCGCCGCCGAAGTGGTCAAGACCGGTGTGACGGTCAACGCCGTGTGCCCGGGCTTCGTGGACTCGCCGATGACCGATGCCTCGGTGGCCAATATCGTCGAGGCGACCGGGCGTACGCCGGCCGAAGCTCGCGCGATCCTGGAATCTCGGCAGACCGATCAACCGGCTGATCACGCCCGAGGAAGTGGCCGCGGCGGTGCTGTTCTGCGTGAACAGCCCCGGGGTCACCGGCCAGGGCATCAACGTCGATGGTGGAGCGGTGCAGTCATGACTTCGGAACGCCCGGAAGGCTCGAACAGCTCGGAGCGCATCGAGCGGATCAACCCCGACACCCTGGCCCGGCCGTCCGGATTCGCACACGCGGTGGCCGCCGGCGAGCTGGTATTCCTCGCCGGCCAGACCGGCATGGACGCGACTGGAGCGATCGTCCAAGGTGGGCTGCTGCCGCAATTCGAGCAGGCGCTCGGCAACCTGCTGGCCGCCTTGGCCGCGGCCGGCGGCCGGCCGGAACACCTGACCAAGGTCACCATCTACATCGTCAACGTGCCGGCTTACCGCGAGATGGCGCGCGAGATCGGCATGGTCTGGCGCCGGCTGGCCGGGCGCGACTACCCGGCCGCGGCCGGCATCGGTGTGGCGCGCCTCTGGGACGACGAAGCCCTCGTGGAGATCGACGGCATCGCGGTGGTTCCGGCCCGGAAGTCGGTTTGACGCGGCCGGCGGGCAAGTCATGGGCAGGCCGGCGGCCCGCAAGCCAAGCGTGAATAAGCCGGTCACGCTCTAAGCGAAGGCCCCTCCAGTTGTGTCGCCGGGCTGTCGTAGGGTCGAAGCATGCCGGAACCGCGCGACCTCTATGAGCTGGTGGACGAGATCCCCGATCTCGGCCGGCCGGTGCTCGTCCAGGCCTTAACGGGTTTCGTCGACGCCGGCAACGCCACCCGGCTGGCCCGCGAGCAGCTGCTCGAGCACCCCGAGACACGGGTGCTGGCACGGTTCGACATCGACGCGCTTCTGGACTATCGATCGCGACGCCCGTCGCATGACCTTCATGGAAGATCACTGGGAGAGCTATGACGAACCCGAGCTCAACCTCTATCTGACCCACGACCAGCAGGACACTCCGGTCCTGGTGCTCGGCGGGCTGGAGCCGGACCTGCTCTGGGAGCGGTTCACCGAGTCAGTGATCGATCTGGTCCGGCGCCTCAACATCAAGGTCACCATCGGTTTCAACTCGATCCCCATGGCGGTCCCGCACACCCGCCCGACCGGCATCACGGCACACGCGTCCAACAAGGAGCTGATCGCCGGATACGAGCCGTGGCTGCAGCGGGTGCAGGTGCCGGCCAGCGCCGGACACTTGCTGGAATACCGGCTCGGTCAGACCGGCCTGGATGCCATGGGCTTCGCCGTGCACATCCCGCACTACCTGGCTCAGACCGACTATCCGGCCGCCGCCGAGCTGCTGTTGACGTCCGTCTCGCGTACCACGGGATTGCTCTTCTCCACCGACGACCTGCGGGCGTCGGCGGAGGTGGTGCGTGCGGAGGTGGATCGCCAGATCGCCGAAAACCCGGACGCGGTCGAGCTGGTCGAGTCGCTGGAGGCGCAGTATGACGCCTTCACCCGGGGCCGGAGCGGCGGCGCAAATCTGCTGGCCAGCTCCGGGCCGCTGCCCACCGCCGAAGAGCTCGGGGCGGAGCTGGAGCGATTCCTGGCCGGCCAGGTCAACCCGCCGAGCGACCCGCCGCAGCCGAGTTAGCGTCCAGCAGGCTCGCGACGAACGTCCGCGCCGGGACCACCAGCTGCGCCTGCAGCGCGGCGAAGAGTTCCCGAGCGGCGAAGCCGGGCCAGTCCGGCGGCAACAGTTCCACCGGCAGGCCGGGATCGTGGTAGGGCAACCGCCGCCATGCGGTCAGCGCTCGGACCCAGTCGGCGAACGCCGCCTCGGGCGCCCGAGCCGCGCCGATGATCGGACGATAGGCCGCGATGAACGAAAGGTATTCATCGCGCAGCCGGCCCAGGTCCCACCACTGGCTGGCGATCTTGTGGATGTCGCCGAAGGCCAGATAGTCGGCCCGGAACAGATCCACATAGGTGGCCAGGTGCAAGCGCTCCAGGGTGGCCGCGGTCAGCTCGAAGCGGTGTGCCGGCGCCACCCAGACGCCCGGTGCCGCGGCCCCGAAACCCAGCGCCGCCAGCGCCGACCGCAGCGTGTGCCGCTTGGCCCGCTCGGACTCCGGGACCGAGAAGATCGCCAGCAGCCAACCGTCGGCCAGTGACGGCGTGGTGGGGGCGAAGATCCGCGCGTCGCCCTCTTCGAGGATCTTGCGAGCGTCATCGGAGAGGGCGTAGCCGGCGACCCCGGCACGCCGCTCGGCATGCAGCAGGCCACGACGCTTGAGCCGGGAGATCGCCGAGCGAACCGCCGGCTCGTCGACACCGAGGTGCGCAAGGAGCCGCACCAGATGCGCAATCGGCAGCCAGCCGTTGTCCCGGGCATAAAGCCCGTAAACCGTGACGATCAGCGCCCGTGGTGCAGCGCCGCCGCGGTCGTCTCCCGGCTCGATGTCGGTCACTGCAACAAGATAGCGGTACGCCGACCCGTCGGCATATTGCGCCATTGACTGCCGTCAAGAACGCGGAATACTACAGAGATGGCGCGATCCGCTCACCTCGACACGTTCGCCGGCGATCACCTCCCGCCAGCCGAAACGTGGCCTCCGCTGCACGCACCCGGGCTGTCCTATCCGGACCGTCTCAACGCCGCCGCCGAGTTGCTCAACGGCCAGCCGAGATTCCGCACCGCCCTGGTCTTTCCCGGCGGTACGTGGACCTATGGCGAGCTCAGCGACCGGGTCGGGCAGATCGCCAACCTGCTTACCGACGAATACGGCCTGCAGCCGGGTAACCGGGTGCTGATCCGGATCCCGAACAATCAGTGGCTGGTGGCCACCTGGCTGGCGGTGCTCAAGGCCGGCGCCATCGCGGTGACCTCGATGCCGGCATTGCGCCCGGTCGAGATGCGGACCATCAACGAGATCGCGAAGATCGACTTCAGCGTCGTCGACGACCGGTTCTCAGCCGATTGGATCGAAGCGGTGGTGGGCCCCGGCGTGATGGTCAACGCGGAGTTCATCGCGGCGCTGGACAAGCAACCGAAGACCTTCCAGGAGGTGGACACCGCCGCCGATGACGTGGCGCTGCTGGCGTTCACGTCCGGCACCACCGGCCGCCCCAAGGCCACCATGCACTTCCACCGGGACATCCTGGCGATCGCCGACACATTCTCCGCGCACCTGGTCAAGCCGACCGCCGACGACCTGTTCGTCGGCTCGCCGCCGATCGGCTTCACGTTCGGTCTCGGTGGGCTGGTGGTCTTCCCGATGCGGGTCGGCGCTTCATCACTGCTGCTGGAAAAGGCGACACCGGACCTGTTGGCGCCGGCGCTCGCCGAATACCGGCCGACCATCATCTTCACGGCCCCAACTGCATACCGCGCATTGCTGGCGATGCCGGATGTGGACTTCTCGTCGCTGCGCCGATGCATCAGCGCCGGCGAGCCGCTGAACGTGACCACCTGGCACGCCTTTCACGAGCGCACCGGCATCAAAATCATCGACGGCATCGGCTCCACCGAGATGCTGCACATCTTCATCTCCGCCGCTGACGACGACATCCGGCCCGGCTCCACCGGCCGTCCGGTGCCCGGATTCGAGGCCTGCGTCCTGGACGACGACGGCAACGAGGTGCCCAACGGCACCCTGGGGCGGCTGGCGGTTCGCGGCCCGACCGGCTGCCGCTACCTCAACGACGAGCGCCAGACCGTTTATGTGCAACACGGCTGGAACCTGACCGGTGACACCTACATCCGCGACGACGATGGGTATTTCTGGTATCAGGCTCGCAACGACGACATGATCATCTCGTCCGGCTTCAACATCGCCGGGCCGGAAGTCGAGATGGCCCTGATGTCCCATCCCGACGTGCTCGAGAGCGCCGTGGTCGGCGCGCCGGACGAGGAACGGACCATGATCGTCTACGCGTTCGTGGTGCGTAAGCCCGGCGCTGATCCGTCCGTCGCCGATCTGCAGGATCACTGCCGGAAGACGATCGCGCCCTACAAGGCACCGCGGGTCATCGAGT
Organism: uncultured Actinomycetota bacterium; assembly: GCA_963836775.1. GTDB lineage: Bacteria > Actinomycetota > Actinomycetes > Mycobacteriales > Micromonosporaceae > DASQPR01. The sequence goes on from CAWIKR010000002.1 coordinate 1,759,908, forward strand.
TCGTCGACGCGTTACCCCGGACCACGACCGGCAAGATCCAGCGGTACGTGCTCCGGGACATGGCCGCCGACGAGTCCACCGAAGGCGATCACGCCGGCAGGTAGCGCCCGCCATTCACGTCCAGCGTGATCCCGGTGATGAAGGATGCCGCGTCGCTGCACAGGAACATGATCGGGTCGACGATCTCGCGCAGCTCCGGCATCCGGCCCAGCGCGATGGCATCGAGCACCTCGCGCTGCTCGGCTTCGGGCATGGTCTCGAACCGCACCCGCAGCCGGTCGGTGAGGACGAGGCCGGGCGCGATCGCGTTCACCCGGATGTTGGCGCCACCCAGCTCGCGCGCCAGTTTTCGGGTCATGCCGCCGACCGCGGCCTTCGCCGTCGCGTACGCGACCCCGGTCACCGGGGACGGCTGGCGCGCGCCGATCGACGAGACGGTCACCACCGCACCGCCACCGGCCGCGGTCATGTAGGGCACCGCCGCCTGCACGCAGTAGAAGGTGCCCTTGACGTTGACGTCCAGAACCAGGTCCAGGTCGTCGGGTGCGATCGAGGCGAACACCGGAGGCGTCCCGAGCGATCCGCCGGCCAGCGTGACCAGCACGTGCGGTCCACCGAACCGCTCGTTGACCTCGGCCATCATCGCGCCGACCTCATCCGGATCAGAGACGTCCAGCTCGACGCCGTAGGCCCGGCCACCCAGAGACTCGGCCGCCTCCGCAGCGCCGACCCGGTCCACCACCACGACCGCGGCGCCGGCATCCCGGAACGCCGTGCCGACGGCTCGTCCGATCCCGCCGGCACCACCTGTCACCACCACGGTCGAGCCGGCGAATTCTCCGGTGACTACCACGGCTTCCTCCGATATCTCGTCTAGTTGACGGTCGTCGCAGATGCAACATACTCTCAGACGCATGAGGATCGCTGTCGTCGGCGGTGGCCCCGGCGGCCTCTACTTCGCCGCCTTGGCCAAGCAACTGGACCCGGGCCGCACCATCACGGTATGGGAGCGCAACCCGCCCGGCGACACCTACGGCTTCGGCGTGGTCTTCTCCGACGAAACCCTGGGCGGCATCGAGCATGCCGACCCGATCATCCACGACGCGATGGCGGCGAGCTTCGCCCGTTGGGACGACATCGACGTCCGCTTACCGCGACGAGGTGATCACCAGCGGCGGGCACGGCTTCGCCGCGATGAGCCGGCGCAAGCTCCTGGACATCCTTCGCAGCCGCTGCGTCGGACCTGGGCGTGCAGCTGCGGTTCGCCGAGGCCGCGCCGCGATCTGGAGCGGCTGCGCGCCGATCATGATCTGGTGGTCGCCGCCGACGGCGTGAATTCCGGCATCCGCACCGAACTCGCCGACGTGTTCCGGCCGACCTTCGAGGGCCGCCGGTGCCGCTATATCTGGTTCGGCACCGGCAAGGTGTTCGACGCCTTCACCTTCGACGTGCGGGAGACCGACGCCGGGGTGATGCAGGTGCATGCTTACCCGTACGACGAGACCGGCTCCACCCTGATCGTCGAGATGACCGACGAGGTCTGGCAGAAGGCCGGGTTCGCCGAGTCCCCGGCGATGGTCGACCCGGCGTCGCTGGCGCGTGAGCGACTCCGACGACGGTCGCGCTGAGCCGGTGCGAGGAGATCTTCGCCGACCTGCTCGACGGCCACCGGCTGATCGGTAACAAGAGCCGCTGGGTCTCCTTCACCACGGTGCGTTGCGAGACCTGGCACGACGGAAATGTGGTGCTGCTCGGCGACGCGGCGCACACCGCGCACTTCTCCATCGGTTCCGGCACCAAGCTCGCGATGGAAGACGCGCTGTCGCTGGCGGCGTGCCTGTCCGAGTCGCGGTGCGGACCACGTCGACCTGGCACTGGCCGCCTACGAAGCCGAGCGCAAAGCGGTCGTCGTCTCCACTCAGCGTGCCGCGCAGGCGAGCCTGGAGTGGTTCGAGAACCTGGCGCAATACATCGACCAGGAGCCGATGCGGTTCGCCTTCAACCTGCTGACCCGATCCCGCCGGGTCACGTACGAGAACCTGCAAGCTTCGCGATCCCGAGTTCGTCCAGCGGGTCGACGACTGGTTCGCCGCATCCCTGGGCTTCGCGGCCGAGCCGACTGCGGCCGCCAATGTTCTACCCGCTGCGGCTACGCGGCATCACGCTGCCGAACCGGATCGTCGTCTCGGCGATGGACATGTACTCCTCCGACGACGGCATTCCCGGCGACTTTCATCTCGTACATCTCGGGTCGAAGGCGCTCGGCGGCGCCGGCTTGGTGATGACGGAAATGGTCTGCGTGTCACCGGCCGGCCGGATCACGCCCGGCTGCACCGGATTGTGGAACGACGATCAGCGCGAGTCGTGGCGGCGCGTCGTCGATTTCGTACACGCCAGCACGCCCGCCAAGATCGGCATCCAGCTCGGCCATTCCGGCCGCAAGGGCTCGACCAAGCTGATGTGGGAGGGCATGGACGATCCGCTGCCGTCCGGCAACTGGCCGGTGGTGGGGCCGTCCCCGTTGCCCTACAAGCCCCACAACCAGACGCCACGGCGCTGTCACTGGGCGACCTGGCGGCGATCAAGGAGGAGTTCCTCGCCGCCGGGCGGCGCGCCGTCGAGGCCGGGTTCGACCTGCTGGAATTGCACTGCGCGCACGGCTACCTGCTGTCGTCGTTCCTGTCTCCGCTGACGCAATCAGCGCGACGACGACTATGGCGGCCCGCTGGAAAACCGGCTGCGCTTCCCGCTGGAGATCTTCGACGGCCTGCGGGCCTTGTGGCCGGCTGATAAGCCCATGTCAGTACGCATTTCCGCCAGCGACTGGGCGCCCGGCGGCATCGACGTCGACGACGCCGTGCTGATCGCGACGGCCTTCGCCGACCACGGTGCTGACCTCATCGACGTCTCCACCGGACAGGTTGTCTCGACCGAGCAGCCCGCCTTCGGACGGTCGTACCAGGTGCCGTTCGCGGACGCGATCCGCAACGCGCTGGCGGGGCGGGACATCGCGGTGATGGCGGTCGGCGCGATCTCGTCCTATGACGACGTCAACTCGCTGCTGCTCGCCGGCCGGGCCGATCTGTGCGCCCTGGGGCGTACGCATCTCTACGATCCTCAGTGGACGCTGCATGCCGCCGCCGACCAGGACTACCAGATGCCGTGGCCGATGCCGTTCGCGGCGGGTCGACGAAAGCCGCAAGCCGGGCGTAGCGATGGACCCAAGCCACGACTGGAGCTCGTACGCGACCCGGAGGCGAACGCGGTGCGTCACGGTCGCTGGCGTCCTGCGTAATGGGACATTCTTTGGGTTCGCGCACAGTGCGTGAGCTGTAACAGGTTGATGAATACCGCTTCGGGCCCTTCCGCAGTGGGTGCTAATGACGCTAAGTTGGCGCCACCCCCGGCGGACCTTCCCCCTCGCGTCGCCGGGCAGGTCAGGGAGTAGATCGTGAGCGTTCAAACCATGACGTTTCGCGGCTTCGCCAACGCAGTAGACCCGACCGCGGCGGAGCTTCGTGCGTGGGCTTATCAGCCGGATTCCGTCTCGTTGCAGGACGATGCCTGCATATTGGGATCTTCTTGTCGCCGGCGACCGCCTCGTGACCACGGTCTTCGACCTTGCAATTGACACGAAATGTCCGGCTCGTCGGTTCGCGCTGCACTGCCTCTACATCTACGCAGCCGACGGCATCCGCACCGAATTCAACGCTCACCCCAAGCGCCGGCTGCGCAAGCTGGTGGAGAAGGCCGAGTCGCAGGGCGACGATCTGATGCAGACGTGGGCCTACAACGTGCGGATGTTGCTGGCCCGGCCGTCGCTGTTCGACTTCCACGATTGGTGCGAGGGCGGCCTGGTGCGCTCGCAGCGTCGGCTGCACTGATCTGACCGTCCGATCTCGCCTCACCGTCCGATCTCGCCTCACGGTCCGTCGGCGGGTCCGCCCGGTCGGGGGCCTCACTCAGACTCACGCATATAGAAGGCGGCGTTCCACCATGATCGGTGGAACGCCGCTCTATTTCGTCATCCCACAGCCGCCACGCGGCGGCCGACGTCGAGCCCGATGCTTCCGCGCTACTTCTTGAGGTTCTTAATCGCGTCCGACGCGGCGTCTTCGCCCTTGTCGATCTGGTCGCTGTACTTGTTGCCGGTGGCGTCATCGGCCTTGTCGCCAGCCTTCTTGACGGCGTCGTCGACCTTGTCTTCGTTCCCGGACATCATGTCCTTGGCCTTGTCGCCCATCGAATCGCTGATCCCCATGTCGGCCCCGTTCCCTAGCGCGACGCCCGTATTTATCCGGACATCGACCCCATCCATCGAACGCTACGCGGCACCGCTGATGGTCACGGGACCTCGCGACTTCGTGCCCGAATGCCCGGATTATGACTATCCGTGCAATACACATCTGGGCCGCGAACACGCAATGACGCTGTGGGGCTGCCAGGGCCCCCGCGGGCCGCGGCTCGCACTGCAGCACCGGCAAGATCGCGACAGCTGTGAGCTGACGGCGGTCTCCCCGCCCATGATCGCGACAGCCGTGAGCTGGTGGTCGTCAAACGGCTCGATCGGCAGCCCTGAGCACACGACTGTCGCGATCATGGCCGCGAGGACAGCCCTCACCTCACGACTGTTGCGATCATGCCGCCACTGGTCCGCGGACGTCGCGATCTTGGTGTTGGCGCCAGCCGCACATTGACGCTGTGGGGCCGCCAGGGCACCCGCGGGCCGCGGCTCGCACTGCAGCACCCGCAAGATCGCGACAGCTGTGAGCTGGCGGTCGTCTTCCCGCTCGTGATCGCGACAGCCGTGAGCTGACGGTCGTCAACCGGCTCGATCGGCAGCCCTGAGCACACGACTGTCGCGATCATGGACGCGCGGACAACCCTGACCTCACGGATGTCGCGATCATGCCGCCACCGCACCGAGTAAGTCCTGCATCAGCTTGCTGAAGCCGTCCTTGATGCCGGCCCAGCCCGATCCGGCAAGCGTGGCACGCGCGACATCGCGATCTTGGCCTCAGCGTCGGCCGCCGACGACCGTACCCCGCGAGGGACTCACCCGATCAACTGACGCCATTTCGGCCGCCACCGCACCGCGGGCCGCGGCTCCCACTGCAGACGCAGGATCGCGACAGCCGTGAGCCGGCGGTCGTCAACCGGCTCGCCAGACGACAAGCGCGGAATGCGAATCGGGGACGACCGCAGTAAGCGATCGTCCCCGACTCGGTGAATCGAAATTCAGCCCGGCCGCCGCGGCCGCCAGACGACGAGCGCGGTGGTCTGCGTGTGGGCGATGTCCCGGCTCGGATAGGCCGTCATCGAACGCACGGCGTTCAGTCGCCCGTTCGCATCGGCCAGGTCCGACTCCAGATCCATGATCCGCCGCTGCAGGTCTACGACGAGCCGCTCCAGGTCGATGATCCGGCGGATGCCGGACAGGCTGACGCCGTCGTCCTGGCTCAGTCGCTGGATCTCGCGCAGGAGGACCACGTCACGCTCGCTGTAGCGGCGACCGCCACCGGGCGTACGCCCCGGGGACACGAGGCCCATCCGGTCGTATTGCCGGAGCGTCTGCGGATGCATCCCGGCCATCCGCGCCGCGACACTGATGATCAGGATCTTGGCGTCCGAGGCGTGCGACATCTCAGACATTCAGACGCCTCTCCAACTGCTCCCGCGGTGCCGGCGGAGTCAGGCCCTGGAACTCGTCGAGCGCCTTGCGCGCCTCCGCGGACAGGTCCTTCGGAACCACCACATCGACGGTGACCAGCAGGTCTCCGACCGTCTTGTCACGCCGGGTCACGCCCTTGCCGCGAACCCGAAGCGTCCGGCCGGATGGAGTGCCAGCGGGAACCCGCAGAGTGACCGAACCGTCCAGCGTCGGGACCCGCAGGTCGACGCCGTTGACCGCCTCCGCGAACGTGATCGGGACGGCTAGCGTCAGGTCGTCGCCGTAGCGCCCGAACAGCGAGTCGTCCCGCACCTTGATGAGCACGTAGAGGTCGCCGGCCGGGCCACCGCGCTCGCCCGGCTCACCCCGGCCGGCCAGCCTGATCCGCTGGCCGTCGTTGACGCCGGCCGGGATCCGGATGGTCAGGGTGCGGGTCTTGGTGACGCCACCGGTGCCGTGGCACTCCGGGCACTTGTCCTTGTCCCCGACCACGGTTCCGACGCCCTGGCAATTGCGGCACGGCTCGGACAGGCTGAACGCGCCCTGATTGCTGGTGACCAGACCGGAGCCGTGGCACACCGGGCATCGCGACGGTTCGGTGCCGGGCCGGGCGCCGTTGCCGTGGCAGGTGTCGCAGACACCCGGCGCACGCAGTGTGATCGGCATCGTGACGCCGCGAACCGCGTCAACGAAGTCGAGGGTCACCTCGGCTTCGACGTCGCGGCCGCGGGTCTGACCGGGCCGACGCGAGGTTCGGGTGGTGGCACCGCCCCCCGAGAAGATCGAGCCGAACAGGTCGGAGAATCCGGCGCCACCGAACCGGCCGTCCCGCCCGGCGCTCTCGCCGAACAGGTCGCCCATGTCGTAGCCACCGGTGCCGGCCGTGGTGGTGGGACCTCCACTACGGCTCGACCGACGGAACGCGCCGGATCCGAAGAGTTGGCGCATCTCGTCATACTCGGCCCGCTTGCGGGAATCGGACAGCACGTTGTAAGCCTCGGAGACCGCTTTAAAGCGGTCCTCGGCTTCGGCGTTGCCCGGATTGCGGTCCGGGTGCAGCTCACGAGCGAGTTTGCGGTACGCCTTCTTGACGTCTTCGGCGCTCGCGGACTTGCTGACGCCGAGCGTGGCGTAGAAGTCCTTCTCGATCCAGTCCTTAGAACTCAACGAGACACCTTTCGCGACCCGAAGAACGTTCGCATGTTACCGATGGGGGGCAGGGCACTCACGCTTGGCCGAACCGGCCTACTCGGGATCGGCAACGCCGACCAGAGCCGGCCGGAGCAGCCGATCACCGAGCATGTAGCCACGTCGCATGATCTCGACGCAGGTGGTCTCGCTGACCTCTGGCGAGCTCTTGTGCGACACCGCTTCGTGCACCGTCGGGTCGAACGGATCGCCTGGCTCACCGAAGGCTTCCAGCCCGAACTTGCCGAGCGCCGCACTGAGCTGGTCCGCGACCGCTCCGAAGGGGCCGACCAGATCGCCGTGCTCGCGAGCCCGGTCCAGGTCGTCCAGCACCGGCAGCAGCGCACCCACCACGACACCAGTCGCCGCCTCGCCCGCCTGCGCGCGATCGCGATCCACGCGCTTTCGGTAGTTGGCGTATTCGGCGGTGACTCGCTGCAGGTGTGACGTGAGGTCATCCAGTTCGGTGCGCAGCTTGCCGAGTTCGGCATAGACCGGAGCACCGGCATTGCCGTCCTCGTCGCTACCCGCCGACCCACGGCCTGAAGAGCCGCCGCGAGCGGACCCGCCACGTGTGGCGGCGTCGCTGGACTTACCCTCCGCGGTCGACGGGGCCTCAGCGGACTCCGCGGTCTCCTCGTCGGCCGGCGAGATGGTCATCTCGACGACCTCTGGCTCAGCTTCGGTGGACTCGTTCTTGGCGTCGTTCATGGCTTTGTCTTCGGTCTTCGTTTCGTCGGAAGGAGCGCTGGGCTCCTTCGTTTCGGCGGAAGGGGCGGTGGACTCGGGGCCAGGCCCGGCGGCCTTTGCCGCCGAGCCTGATCCCTGCGTACGCGTGCCGTCTGCGCCCACGCGCCGCTTGTCACGCACCACGATGGACGGGCGATCCGCTTCGTCAGCGGTCACTTGTCGTCGCCCTCGTCGATCACCTCGGCGTCGACGACGTCATCGTCGGCCGCCGCGGCGGTCGGTCCAGAGCTGGACGCCGGTCCCTCGGCACCCTCGGCACCGGCGCCACCGGCAGGCGCGGCCTGCGTCTGGGCGTACAGCGTCGAGCCGGCCTTCTGAGAGACCTCCATCAACTTCTCGTGAGCACTCTTGATCTTGTCGATGTCCTGGCCGCCGAGTGCCGAGCGAAGCTCGCCCAGCGACTCGTTGACCTCGTCGCGCATCTCGGCCGGAAGCTTGTCGCCGGACTCGGCGAGGAACTTCTCGGTCTGCCACTGGAGGGCCTCGCCGAGGTTGCGGGTCTCCGCGTCCTCGCGCCGCTTGCGGTCGTCCTCGGCGTGGTCCTGCGCGTCGCGCATCATCCGCTCGATGTCATCCTTCGGCAGCGCCGAGCCGCCGGTGATGGTCATCGACTGCTCCTTGCCGGTGCCCAGGTCCTTGGCATTGACGTGGACGATGCCGTTGGCGTCGATGTCAAAGGTGACCTCGATCTGCGGCACGCCGCGCGGCGCCGGCGCGATGCCGGTCAGCTCGAACGTGCCGAGACGCTTGTTGTACTGCGCCATCTCACGCTCGCCCTGGAACACCTGGATCAGCACCGACGGCTGGTTGTCCTCGGCGGTGGTGTAGACCTCGGACCGCTTGGTCGGGATCGTGGTGTTGCGCTCGACCAGCTTGTGCATGATGCCGCCCTTGGTCTCAATGCCCAGGGACAGCGGGGTGACGTCGAGGAGCAGCACGTCCTTGACCTCGCCCTTGAGCACACCGGCTTGGAGCGCGGCACCGACGGCCACAACCTCATCCGGGTTGACGCCCTTGTTCGGCTCCTTGCCACCGGTGAGCGACTTGACCAGGTCGGTGACGGCCGGCATGCGGGTGGAACCGCCGACCAGGATCACGTGGTCGATGTCCGAAAGCTTGACGCCGGCGTCCTTGATGGCCTGCTCGAACGGGCCCTTGCAGCGGTCCAGCAGGTCCTGCGTCATGCGCTGGAACTCGGCGCGGGTGAGCGTCATGTCCAAGTGCAGCGGACCGGACTGACCGGCGGTGATGTAGGGCAGGTTGATGTTGGTGGTCGCGGCGGCGGACAGCTCGATCTTCGCCTTCTCGGCCGCCTCGCGCAGACGCTGCATCGCCATCTTGTCGGCGGACAGGTCGATGCCGTGCTGGCCACGGAAGGTCTTGACCAGGTGATCGATGATCCGCTGGTCCCAGTCGTCACCACCGAGGTGGTTGTCACCGCTGGTGGCCTTCACCTCGATGACGCCCTCGCCGAGCTCCAGCAGCGACACGTCGAAGGTGCCACCGCCGAGGTCGAAGACCAGGACCGTCTGCTCCTTGGTGCCCTTGTCGAGACCGTAAGCCAGCGCGGCGGCGGTCGGCTCGTTGACGATCCGCAGCACGTTGAAGCCGGCGATGTCACCGGCCTCCTTGGTGGCCTGGCGCTGGGCGTCGTTGAAGTAGGCCGGAACGGTGATCACCGCGTCGACGATGGTCTCGCCGAGGTAGGCCTCAGCGTCGCGCTTGAGCTTCATCAGGACTCGAGCGGAGATCTCCTGGGCGGTGTATTTCTTACCGTCGATGTCGACGGTCCAGTCCGTGCCCATCTCCCGCTTGACCGACCGGATGGTGCGATCCGGGTTCGTGACGGCCTGGCGCTTGGCGACCTCACCAACGAGAACCTCACCGTTACGGGCGAACGCCACAATCGACGGCGTCGTCCGGGAACCCTCGGCGTTAGCGATGACGGTGGGCTCGCCACCTTCGAGAACGCTGACGCAAGAGTTCGTCGTCCCAAGGTCGATACCGACCGCACGTGCCATGGTTAATTCCTCCGGCTGGACACAAAGTTGAGTTGACCGGGCTCAATAATGCTCAAAGACTTGGCTACTGTCAAATCAAAGTTGAGTCAGATCCGCGCAAGTTAGGCCGCGACCTCCACGCGGGAACTCTTTCCAAGATTTTCTCGCAGCGCGGCAACCTTCGGTCGCCGGGGCGGCGTCTCTACTGGTGTCGGACACAGTTCCCGACAATCCCCACCAAACGTGACCTCCAGGAGAGAAGCTATGTCCCTGAGTACCCGAATTGTCGTTTGTGTCGCCCTTGCCGCCGCCACCGCGACCGTCACCGCGGCCTGCAGCACCGGCGCGAAGAGCGGTAAGCCGATGACCGCTAGCCCGGTTGCCGTGACGGTGACCACGGCCTCGCCCGCACCGTCGGTCCCGGCCACCCCCACCACTACTCCGACGGCATCGCCGCCGGCGCCGAAAGCGCCGGATGGGCGGATCACCGTCAAGCAGCTCACCGCTCACAAGGTCAGCATCCCGGCCTGGGCGTACGACATCTGCCCGAGCGGCTCGCAGACCTTGCACCGCAGCTCGCTGGACCACCTCAACCACGATTCGAACGCCGACCTTCTGCACATCTACCAAGTGGTCTACACCAACCTCGACAGTGACAGCTCGCTGGAGACGGCGGCCCTCGTCACCTGCCAGTTCGGTGAGGCGGCCGCGGCTCAGGTGATCGCCTTCGACCGCGACAGCGCGGGTCACATCGTCACCAAGGGCACGCTCGCCCACGGCACCATCTGGTCGATGACGGCTCGCGCCGCCGGCGGCGTCACGCTCAATGTCAGTGACTATGAGGCCTGCTGCTCCACCCCGAAGGCGATCGAGCTGCACCAGATCCGGTCGTACGCCTACCGGTCCGGCCACTTCGCGCAGGTCGCCGGCCCGACGTCGTTCGTGCCGCACACCCAGAAGATCGACCTGTCCATCAAGGTGAGCTCGGTCAGCTGGTCCGAGAAGCGCAACGACCTGCGGACGGTGACCCTGACGGTGAAGATCGCGAACAACTCGGGCGCCAAGTCCGGCACCGTCCAGCTGTTCTTCAAGGACCCGTACGAGAACACGACCGTCTTCACGATGGCGCCGCTCGCCGCCCACACCACCATCACCAAGACCATCAAGATGAACGTGCTCGACGACTCCTTCGACAACGGAAACTGCTCTGTCTCGGTGCACGAACTCGGGAGCTACTCGGTCGGCGGCGACGCCAAGCCGAGCAACGACTGGGCCACTGTGCCGACCTGGGCGTGACTCGCTCCCTGGCCAACCAGGGATCGAGTAGCGCAGTAGCGCCTCCGCTCACACCGGGGGCGCTACCCGCATAATGCGCACGCAATCGGCTAAATTTTCGCGATAGACCCCTAAATCGGGCAGTCTGTATCTGTGAGCGAGTCCCTCGCCGCTGCGCTGGCGAACATGCGGACGGCCGTGGCCGAGGCCCGGTTTCCGCTGCCCGTGCCGACCGCAGCCGATGCCGAGGCGGCGGCCGAGCGGATTGGCAAGCAACTCGACGACTATCTGCTGCCGCGGGTTCGCCGGCTCGACGCTCCGTTGCTGGTCGTGGTCGGCGGCTCCACCGGGGCCGGCAAGTCCACTCTGGTCAATAGCATCGTGCAGGCGCCGGTCAGCTCGGCGAGCGTACTGCGACCGACCACCCGCTCGCCGGTGCTGGTGAGCAACCCGGCCGACACCGGATGGTTCACCGAGCGGCACATCCTGCCCGGGCTGAACCGGGCCGTCGCTGCCAAAACGAACGAGTACACGCTCCAGGTGATCTCGGCTCCGGCACTCCGGCCCGGACTGGCGCTGCTGGATGCGCCGGACATCGACTCGGTAGTAGACGCGAACCGGGAGCTGGCGGCGCAGCTGCTGGCGGCGGCCGACCTGTGGCTGTTCGTCACCACCGCGGCGCGGTACGCGGATGCGGTGCCGTGGCGCATGCTCAAGATCGCCCGAGACCGGGGCACGGTCCTGGCGCTGGTGCTGGACCGGGTCCCGGACGGTGCCGAGGAGGAGATCTCCGCGCACCTGCGGGAAATGCTCACCGAGCAGGGTCTGCCGGACACTGGCATCTTCGTGATCCCGGAGACCACGGTGGACGGCTCGGGCCTGCTGCCGGATCAGTACGTGGCGCCGATCCGTGGCTATCTGACCAACCTGGCCGGCGACGCGAGCGCCCGCGCCGAGGTGGTGCGAGCCACCGTCCAAGGCGCCATACGCTCCGCGGTGATTGATGTCGACACCCTCGCGCAAGCCGCCGACCAGCAGATCCAGGCCTGGAACGAGCTGGACCGCGCGGTCACCACGATCTACAACGACGCCTCGGCCGGAGCCGCCCACGCGGTCGCCGACGGTGCTCTTCTGCGTGGCGAGGTCCTGGCCCGGTGGCAGGAGTTCGTCGGCACCGGTGATCTGATGAAGGCGCTTCAGGTCCAGATGGGGCGGCTGCGGGACCGGGTCGCCGCCGCGGTGACCGGCAAGCCGCCGCCAGGCAACGAGCTCAAGAACGCGATCACGTCCGGCCTGTCGGCGCTGATTGAAGAGACCGCGACCAGCGCGTCAGAGCGGACAGCGGCGCGCTGGCGGGAGATGCCGGCCGGTGCCCCACTGGTGACCGCCGCCCTGGAGCACCCCGGCCCGAATCTGAAGGCGCGGTCCGAGCGGCTGGTCCGGGACTGGCAGCGCGGGCTGCTGGAACTCGTCAAGGAGCAGGGATCCAAGAAGCGCCGGATGGCACGCGTTACCGCGTACACGGTGAATGCCACCGGGCTGGTCGTGATGATCGCGGTATTCGCCTCGACCGCGTTCATCCCGACCGGCGCCGAGCTCGGAGTGGCCGCCGGCACCAGCGTCGCGGCCCAGAAGGTGCTCGAAGCAATCTTCGGCGACGAGGCCATGCGGCAGCTGGCCCGGACCGCCCGGGACGATCTCCTGGCCCGGATCAACGCTCTGCTCAACTATGAGGCCGGACGGTTCCACGCCGTACGCGAGAGCGTGGCGCTGCTGCCGGACCTGCCGGAACGCCTGCGGATCGCGTCCCAGAGCGTGGAGCACACGATCCCCACGATGAAGGTGCCGGGCGCGGTCGCCGCGGGGCCGCGATGAGCCTGACCGATCGCGTACGCGGACGACTTCGCCGCGGTGAGCCGAGGGTGGACGCCGACGCCCTGATCCGCCGGATCGCGGCGCTCGATCGGTTCGCTCGAGCCTCGGCTCCGTATGTCCCGCAGGAGCCGGTCCGGCCCGCCACCGATCTGGTCAACCGGGCCGGCGGCCGGCTCGCGCTGTCCCGGGACCACACCGTGGTGGCGCTGGCCGGAGCCACCGGCAGCGGCAAGTCCAGCCTGTTCAACCGGCTGTCCGGGATGGATCTGTCCAAGGTCGGCGTACGCCGCCCGACCACCGGCCTGACTCACGCCTCAGTCTGGTCGCCGGCCGGCGCCGATGGCTTGCTGGAGTGGCTGGGCATCCCACCGGATCGTCGGTTCAACCGGCCCGATGACGCCGATGCCGGTCTGGGCGGGCTGGTGCTGCTGGACCTGCCGGACTTCGACTCGGTCAACGAGCGGCACCGGGCCGAAGTGGACCGGCTGCTGCAGCTGGTCGACCTGATCGTCTGGGTCACCGATCCGCAGAAATACGCCGACCAGATCATCCATGACCAGTATCTGCGGACCTTTCACCGGCACCACGAATCCACCGTGGTGGTGCTCAATCAGGCCGACCGACTTTCCGATGCCGATATCGCGCGCTGCCTGGCCGACCTGACCACCCTGCTCGGCCGGGACGGTCTCGGTTCGGTGCCGGTGCTGGCGGTGTCGGCGACCGCGCCCCGGCCGGGCACCGAACCGCTGCGCGAGGTTCTGCGTACAGCCGTGGCGGAGCGAATGGCCGCGCTGCGCCGGCTGGCAGCGGACGTCGACGTCGCCGCCGACCGGCTCTCCCCGCTGGTGGCCGGTGCCGCGGACATCGACGCCATCGATCGCGCCACCATCGAGCGCCTCACCGATGCCCTGGCCGGCTCCGCCGGAGTGCCCGCGGTCGGAGCCGCGGCCGAGAAGGCCTATCGGTTCCGCGCGGGAAAATCCATCGGCTGGCCGCTGACCCGCTGGCTGCGTCGCGCCCGGGTGGATCCGCTACGGCGGCTGCGCCTGGGCGTGGCCAACCGCGGCGACGACGCCTCGTCGCTCCCGGCGGCGACGCCGACCGAGCGCTCCGCCGCGACGCTTGCGGTTCGTGCGCTGGCCGAGCGCGCCGGCAATGGGCTGTCGGATCCGTGGCCCGCGGCGGTGACTCGGGCTGCCCGGCAGCACGATGCCGATCTTCCGGATGCGCTCGACGGCGCGGTCGTCGGCACCGACCTCGGCCTAGACCGCAAGCCGCTGTGGTGGCGCTTCGTCGGACTGGTGCAGTGGCTGTTGACTCTGATCGCGCTCGGCGGTGCGATCTGGCTGCTGGTCCGGCTCGCTGTGATCGCCATCGGGCTGCCCTCGTTCCAGATCACCGAGGTCGGGAAGGTGCCGCTGGCGACGATCCTGTTGGTCGGCGGCGTGCTCGCTGGCCTGCTCCTGACGCTGCTGGTAAAGCCGCTGGTCGCGGTGGGTGCACGCCGGGCCGGGCGGCGAGCCCGAGCACGCTTGCACAGCGCGGTGGGTCAAGTGTCCAGGGACCTCGTCGTAAGTCCGGTTCGGGACGTCCTCGCGGACTATTCGACCGCAAAAGAGGCGCTTCGCGAAGCCCGGCGGTAAATGGTGGGCTGGTAGCGTTCCCTGCGATGCGTACCCCCGGAAGATCACGATTTGCCGTCATCGTCGCCGCCGCCGCGGCTCTGACGCTGGCTGCCTGCGGCAGCAGCGGATCCGGAGTGAGCAGCGCGGACATGCCGCTGAACGGCGCGCCGATCTCGTCGCAGGGCCCGTCATCGCCGCCCCCGACGGCGTCGGCATCGCCGTCCGCGTCGCCCAAGGCGACCCCGGCCAAGGCGCCCACGACGACCACGACGAAGTTCGTCTTTCCGGTCGCGGGCACGGTCAGCTATGCCCATGTCCACCACGACTACCCGGCGACCGACATCATGGCCAAGTGCGGCTCCCAGGTCCGGGCCGTCACCAACGGCGTGATCCTGGACGTCACTCGGGTGGACAAGTGGAAGCCGAGGGTGAACGCCGGCGCCACTCGCGGTGGGCTCTCGATCTCGATCAAGGGTGATGACGGCGTCCGCTACTACGGGTCGCATCTGGAATACATCAACTCGTCGATCGCCCCCGGTGTCCGGGTGGTCGCCGGACAGGCGCTCGGCAAGGTCGGCGAGACCGGCGACGCAAGCGCATGCCACCTGCACTTCGGCATCTCGCCGGTGTGCAACGGCATCGGTGACTGGTGGACCCAGCGCGGCGTGATCTGGCCGTGGAAATATCTGGACTCGTGGCGCAAGGGCGGCTCGAAGTCACCGGTCGCCGAGATCAAGGCATGGCAGAGCAAGCACGGGTGCCCGACGAAGCCGCTGGTCGACCCGTAGCGCACCGCGCCGACCTATACCGCATCCAGCATCCCGCATCCGGCATCTCTGGATCTTGCGAAGTTGGCGTGGCTATGGCGACGCCAGACTTGCCATGATCTAGATAGGCCAGGAACGCCAGCCACCGGGGTGAAGGTCGCCAGCGGAACGCAACGCTGACTGATGCCAACCTCGCCTCGAACATTTCGGACTTAACCGCATAGACGCGTGCATTTCCTTAATATCCATCTCTATGGGTCGCTGGGGGAAGCTCGCCATGGCGTCGATCGCCGCAGTCGCAGTGACCGCCGCGTGCCTGGCAGTGTTCGGTGGCCGCCCGGCGGAGACCGCGGACCTCGCGCATCAGGCAGCGCCGCCGACGGTGGCGACCTCACCGGCACCACAACCGACTCGAACGCCGCCCGTCGCCGCAGTGCCGGTCGTGCCCCGCTACACCCCGGGCAACTTCGTCGACGCGGACCCCAAACCAGCCGGCTACGAGCTGCGCGCCTGGGCCTACATGGACCGGCAGACCGGATTCATCAACGGATCGAGCAACTCCGCGTCGGCGCACAACTCCACTGAATCCATGATCAAAGCGTGGATCGCCTCCGACTATCTGCGCCGGCTCGGGTCCGCAAAGCCGGCTCCGGAACGCCTTCGGCAGGTCACCGGCATGATCCGGGACAGCAACGATCAAGACGCGCAGGCGGTCTGGGCCGCCGACGGTCGGGACGCGGTGGTGCAGCGGCTGATCGCCGTCTGCGGCCTCAAGAACACCAAGGTGTGGCATGAGTGGTGGTCCCGGACGCAGATCACCGCTCAAGACGCGGTACGCATGGGCGACTGCATCGCGGACGGCACCGCGGCCGGCCCTCGATGGACTGATTACGTGCTCAACGAGATGCGGCACGTGCGCGGCGAGGGCCGGTTCGGCATCGTCAAGGCCCTGCCGACCGAACAACAGAGCCGCCTGGCGATCAAGAACGGCTGGACCGCGATCGGCTGGGATCACGACCAGTGGCACGTCAACTGCCTCGGCGTCACCGACGACTGGGTGCTGGTCGTGCAGGTCAAATACCCGGAACGGCTGGGCCTCAAATACGGGGCCGGCTACTGCCAGTCGCAGGCCGCCACGATCCTTTCCAGGATCTAGCCAGCCCTTTCTAGGATTGGGCCAGCCCTTTCTAGGATTTCGCCAGCTCGGCCGCCAACTCGGCGTTGTTGGCGGCGAACTCCCGCCAATGCGCGGGGGTGCCGGCCAGGTGCCGGCGCGCGGCCTGCGCAGTGCACGACCGGATCCGCCAATCGCGTACGCGTCCCGCGCGCAACTCGAACCGCACCAAAACCCCGCCATGCCAGCCGTACGCGTCTAGATCCGCTTCGTCTCCGGTCACCTGCTGCGTCTGGCTGATCCATGCGAGCGCCTCGATCTCGGATTGGATCGCCGCAGCCTGCTCGTACGCGAGCCGGGCAGTCGCCTGATCGCGCCGGTCCACCAAAGCAGCGCAGATCGCGGCGACCGCATCAGAGTCGCGCTCCAACACGGCGCGGACCTGATCGGCCAGCACCTCACGATGCTCGACGGCGATTCCGCGAACCCGGGCCAGTTCGCGTTCCGCTGGTGTGAGGCGTTCGGTCGCGTACCGCAGGGGATAGATCCGGCGCAAGCCGGCCGCGGCCTGGCGGACCTGAGCGCCGCCGAGATAGGGACCGTAGTGCGGGTCCCGGCTCCGCCGGTCGTGGACCACGTCCACGTCGTTAGCGGTCATCCGCAGCCAGACCGGCACCTCCTGGCCGCCCGGCGTCCGGTTCCACGGAGGCATCCGGTGCTCCAGAACATTGCGCTCGAGCCACGCGGCTTCGTGCCGGGACCGGCACCGGACCGCCTCGATCCGATCCACCTGGGCGACCATCCGGGTCAAGTGCGGCCGGTCCCCGACATCGCGCCAGTAGGAGCGGACGCGGGCGCGCAGGTTCGCCGCCCGGCCCACGTAGAGCACCCGCCCACGGCCGTCCCGGAACCGGTAGACCCCGGCACCGGTCGGCAGGAGAGCCGCCGTTTCGTACGCGCTCATCACGTCATTAAACGCGGCGTGCGAGGGTCACGATGGACTTGCTCGCCGTGGTCAGCGCACCGCCGGTGAAGTCGCCGTGCTGCTCCTCGACGGCGAACCCGGCCGTGACGAGCGCGGCGTTCAGCCGCTCCGGGTCGAGAAACCGCAGCGTGGTCCGGTCCACCCGGATCCCGTCGCCGCCGTCGGTGGTCTCCGTGAAGGTGACCAAGTCGCCCTCGACCGCAATGACGTCGTGCCAGACCCGGACCGTACGCCCGTTCGCGTCCACCACGTCACGTGGATTCGACGGGTTCCAGTCCAGCCACGCCCGCGCGGCCGGGTTGCGGGTCTCGAACGCGAATCGACCGCCGTCGACGAGGCTGCGCCGGATCGCGCGCAGCGAAACGACGACGTCGTCGTCGCTGGTGAAGCACTGGAACGCATTGCTGGCCATGGTGGCCAGCTGAAACTCGTGCTGCCACGGACTCATCTCGGCGCGGCCGAGCACCCACTCGACGTCGGCACGCGTCTGAGCCCGGCCCAGCATTGCCGGATCCGGGTCCAGACCTGCCAGCCGGCCAGTGTGCCCGTGATCGCGCGCGTGATGCAGCATCGACCCGGTCCCACATCCGAAGTCGGCGACCGAATCGGCCGCCATCACCAACCGCGTGTAGAACGCGTCGGACCGGTAGGACTCCGGATTCCACGGGTTCATCACGTCATAGAGCGCGGCCGCGTCGGCGTCGGCGTACATCGCCGCAGTATCGCCACGATCAACGCCGCGGCGCCAACCGATTACCGCCACGGGTTAGCGGTCTGCTCCCGGATGATCTCGCCCAACTCCTCGAGGTAATCGCGATAATCGTCGCCGGTGCGATCGAACACGTCGAAGGATCCCAAGCCGCGCGATCGCCGATAGCGATAGTCGAGGCTCAAAGCAGCGTCCGCGCGAAACAGCGACCGTACGACTGCCGGGCTATAGATCATCCGCAGCCGCCAGTCGGCCAGATTCCGCACGTGAATGATCGTGTTGACCCAGCGTCCGCCGCGGCTGCGGCCGATTACCGCAAGCGGCGGAATGCAGTGATAGTGCCCGGACACGTAGACCTTGGCGCCGGCCGGGAAGATGCTGGTGCCGCGTTTGATAATGCCGCCGCCCGGACCGTACGGGCGCGACGGCTTCACGTTTGCCACGAGCGCCCAGGTCAGTGGCGCGGCTTCGGTCTCGATGCGATGACGGTAGTGGCTTTCCCTCTCGAATCGTGTCCCCGACTCGATCTCACTGAATCTTGAACGGCTGCCGCGCTCGCGAGCCGGCGATCAGCGTTGTGGACTCTGACTGCTGTCTGACGGCCGGAACGACAGCAGTGAGAGTCCACAAATTCTCTGGCTGGCGTCATGATCGCAACGTGTGTGAGCTGACGGTTGTTGGCGAAAAGCAACGGGCACTCAGTGCTGTTCCGGGGGCCGTCGGACAGCACTGGATGCCCGTTGCTTTTCGTCGGCGGGATGAAAGAGCCAGGAATCGGCGATCTTGGCGCGCCTGCCGACCACTAGACCGGGCAAGCAACTGCTGCTGCGCTCCCGAAGTCGCGCGGCGGCCCATACGCATCAGTTATTTGAGCAAGCGGGGGTGGCCCATGCGTATCGGCCAGCGCGCCGCCCGCGGCAATGACCACCGTGGTGGCGAGGCAACTGCCGGCAATAAGTGACGCAACTATCAATGCTTGACGCTCGCCGGCCACAACCAAGCTCCTTGAGCGGTCCGTGCCTGGGATATGCGGACGCGGATCCCATAAATTGACCGATCGTGGCGAGATGTCGCTGCTGCCTGATGTGCGCCATATTTTGTGGATATCCGGCGGCGGACAGGCGTAACTTTTCCGGCGTTGGGGGAACAGCCAGCAGAAAATAGATGGCCCGGACTGTGGCGTGGGTCAACTCTTCTGCAATGCTTGAGCCGGCGGCGACGGGGCCGCGGCACCGCTTACCCTGCGGTTTGGGCAGCCCCGCGGCTTCCGCTCCCCCGAACACGATTCGTGCTGTCTCCTAGATGTAACAGCGCGAGTTCGGGTTTGATCACGCCGAGCCAGGGCAGGGTCACCCCACTGCCGGGCATAGACAGGGAGAGATCATGGCGAAGGGCAACGTCGCCCGGACCCGGAACGGCGGCAGCACAGCCGCTGATCCGGAGTTCGTGCAGCTGCTCACCCCGGAAGGGGAACGGGTCGACCACCCCGATTACACGGTCGACTTCACCGATGAGGAATACCGCAGCCTCTACCACGACCTGGTAGTCGTGCGCCGCCTCGACGCGGAGTCCACAGCCCTGCAGCGGCAGGGCGAGCTCGGCATCTGGGCCAGCCTGCTGGGGCAGGAAGCCGCGCAGGTCGGCTCCGGCCGCGCGCTGCGCACCCAGGACATGGCGTTCCCCACCTACCGCGAGCACGGCGTTCTCTACTGCCGTGGCATCGACCCGATCATGCCGCTGGGCTTGTTCCGCGGTGTCGACCAGGGCGGCTGGGACCCGAACGAGTTCAAGTTCAACATGTACACGATCGTCATCGGCGCCCAGGCGCTGCACGCCACCGGTTACGCCATGGGCATCACCATGGACGGCAAGGTCGGCGGCGACGACGGCGAGGCCGTGATCGCTTACTTCGGCGACGGCGCCACCTCACAGGGCGACGTGAACGAGTCCTACGTCTGGGCCAGCGTCATGAACGCGCCCATCGTGTTCTTCTGCCAGAACAATCAGTACGCCATCTCCGAGCCGCTGGAGCGCCAGACCCGGGTGCCGCTGTTCAAGCGCGCCGCCGGCTTCGGCTTCCCGGGCATCCGGGTGGACGGCAACGACGTGCTCGCGTCCTACGCCGTGACCCGCACCGCTCTGGACAACGCCCGGCACGGCAACGGCCCGACCTTCATCGAGGCCTACACCTACCGGATGGGTGCTCACACCACCTCCGACGACCCCACCCGCTACCGCATCGCCAGCGAGGTCGAGGCCTGGCAGGCCAAGGACCCGATCAAGCGGGTGCGCCTGTTCCTGGAGAAGCAGGGCCTGGCCGACGAGGCGTTCTTCGCCTCCGTTGATGAGGAAGCCAAGGCCGAGGCGATCAAGCTGCGCGAGCGCGTGCTATCCATGCCGGACCCGCAACCGCTGCAGATGTTCGACCACGTCTACCCGAACGGCTCGCCGCTGCTCGATGAGCAGCGTGAGGAGTTCGCTCGTTACATGGAGTCGTTCGCGGGAGGGGCGCACTGATGGCTACTGAAACTCTCACCATCGGCAAGGCCCTCAACATGGGTCTCCGGCGCGCCATGGAGGACGACCCCAAGGTCGTGCTCATGGGCGAGGACATCGGCAAGCTCGGTGGCGTCTTCCGGATCACCGACGGCCTGCAGAAGGACTTCGGCGAGCAGCGCGTGGTGGACACCCCGCTGGCCGAGGCCGGCATCATCGGCACCGCGGTCGGCCTGGCCATCCGCGGCTACCGCCCGGTCTGCGAGATCCAGTTCGACGGCTTCGTCTACCCGGCTTACGACCAGATCGTCTGCCAGGTCGCCAAGATGCACTACCGCTCGCAGGGCAAGGTCAAGATCCCGATGGTGATCCGGATCCCGTTCGGCGGTGGCATCGGCGCGGTCGAGCACCACTCGGAGTCGCCGGAGGCCTACTTCGCCCACACCGCCGGTCTCAAGGTCGTCGCCTGCTCCAACCCGAACGACGCCTACTGGATGATCCAGGAGGCCATCGCCTCGGACGACCCGATCGTGTTCTTCGAGCCGAAGCGTCGCTACTGGGAGAAGGGCGAGGTGGATACCTCCTCGGCCCGGGCTCCGCTGCACTCGTCTCAGGTGCTCCGCTCGGGCACCGACGCGACCGTCGTCGCCTACGGCCCGATGGTCCGGACGTCGCTGGACGCGGCGATCGCCGCCGAGGAGGACGGCCGCTCGCTCGAGGTCATCGACCTGCGTACGCTCTCGCCGCTGGACATGGCGCCGGTCTACGAGTCGGTCCGCAAGACCGGCCGGCTGGTGGTCGTGCATGAGGCACCGAGCAACATCGGCCTCGGCGCGGAGATCGCGGCTCGGGTCACCGAGAAGTGCTTCTACTCGCTGGAGGCGCCGGTGCTGCGGGTGACCGGCTTCGACACGCCCTACCCGGCCTCCCGGGTGGAGGAGGAGTTCCTTCCAGACCTCGACCGGGTGCTCGACGCTGTCGACCGCTCGTTCGGCTTCTAGGAGGACGTCGCAGTGTCGCGAATCAAGGAATTCAACCTGCCGGATCTGGGCGAAGGCCTCACCGAGGGCGAGATCCTCGCGTGGCTTGTCCAGGTCGGCGACATCATCGAGCTGAACCAGCCGATCGTCGAGGTGGAGACCGCCAAGGCCGCGGTCGAGATCCCGGCGAAGTGGGCCGGCAAGGTCTCCAAGATCTTCCACGAGGCCGGGACGACGGTCGAGGTCGGGCAACCGATCATCGCCATCGACACCGACCCGAGTGGCGCGCCGATCGAGGACGCCCCGTCGGATCTGCCGGAGCCGTCCGCGGCGTCACTGGCTGCCGTCGAGGTCGCTCCGTCCGAGGGCGCGGTCGAGCCGGGTCTGATCGGTGGGCCGGCGCCCGGTGGGCGTACCGCGGTTCTGGTCGGGTATGGCCCGAAGACCGCGGTGGCCAAGCGACGTCCGCGCAAGGACGGCGCGGCCGCAGCGCCAACCCCCGTGACTGCACCCGCGCCGGCGCCGGCGCCAACGCCGGCACCCGCCGCGGCTCCGGTCGCGGCCGCACCGAGCACTGCACCGGCCGGCGCCGGTGTCGCCCTGGCCAAGCCTCCGGTCCGGAAGCTGGCCAAGGACCTGGGTGTGGACCTATTCACGCTCGTCGGGACCGGCCCGCAGGGGTCGATCACCCGGTCCGACGTCGAGGCCGCCACCAGCACCGCGGTCCCGGCCCAGGCCAACGGCGTCGCGGCTGCGGCGACCGCACCGGCGTTCGGGCCAGACCGCGAGCAGCGCATCCCGATCAAGGGCGTCCGCAAGCTGACCGCCGAGAACATGGTGGCCAGCGCCTTCACCGCGCCGCACGTGACGGAGTTCCTCACCGTCGACGTGACCCGCACGATGAAGGCTCTCGACCGGCTCAAGGCCATGCCGGAGTGGCGGGACGTCCGCATCTCGCCGCTGCTGCTGGTCGCGAAGGCCGCGATGATGGCGGTCGCTCGGCACCCGATGGTCAACTCGACCTGGTCGGCGTCGACGAACGAGATCATCGTCAAGGAGTACGTCAACCTGGGCATCGCGGCCGCGACCGAACGCGGCCTGATCGTGCCGAACATCAAGGACGCCGGGCGGCTGTCGCTGCGCGAGCTGGCGGACGCGATGACCGGCCTGGTCCAGGTCGCGAAGACCGGCAAGACGCCGCCCAGCGATATGACCGGCGGCACCTTCACGATCACGAATGTCGGCGTCTTCGGCGTCGACACTGGCACGCCGATCCTGCCTCCGGGCGAGTCGGCGATCCTGGCCCTCGGCACCATCCGGGAGACCCCGTGGGTGCACAAGGGCAAGATCAAGGTACGCCAGGTGACCACTCTGGGCCTGTCGTTCGATCACCGCATCGTCGACGGCGAGCTCGGCTCGAAGTTCCTCCGGGATATCGGCCGGTTCCTCACCGATCCGGAAGCGGCTCTCCTCGCCTGGAGCTGATCGCTGATTTTCGTGCCCCCGAGCTGCGGTTGCGGCTCGGGGGCACGCGCATGTTGCCTACGCCGCGCATTGGACATGTCACACCTGCGTCTGGCCTTTCCCCTTCCTCACCAGGCCGTTAGGGTTGGCCCGGTGCGGCGCGTCGGATCGCGCGGCTGGATTCTGCATTGCAAGGAGGCACGGTGACATCCGAGGCAGGCTACCCACCTGAGGGTGAGGAGGTCCGGAACACCGGTCAGTCCCGGTTCCAGTTGCCCGAGGTGCCGGATGCGAACACGCCGTTCTCCGCGTTCGGCTCGGGCCGGCCACAGGAGCCGCGACCGCAGGAGCCGGGCTCCGAACCCAACCCGTGGGACGCCTCGGAGCCTCCGTCCTGGGGCAGCTCGCAGCAGCCGACGCCGTGGGACGTTCCGCAGCAGCACCCGGCTTGGGAGACCCCGCAGCCACCGGCCGAGGACAGCATCCCGTCGGCTGCGGACCCGTCATGGCAGACGCCACCGCAGCAGTCGTCGTGGGATGCACCCCAGCCGCCGGTGCACGACTCGTGGGCAGCACAGCAGCCGGCGGCCTGGGACGCCCCGCAACAGCCCACATCGCAGTGGGACGATCAGCCGGCCGCGCCGTCCTGGGAGACCTCGGAGCCGGCCCGCGCCTCGTGGGACACTCCGGCGCCCCGGGAGAGCGCCGGCCCAGACGAGGGATCTCTGCCGCAGCGCACCGCGATGAGCCCGGACCAGCACGATGCACGGGCCGCCGATGAGGTGCCGCCGGCCTACCCGTCGCACCAGATCCCGC
Source organism: uncultured Actinomycetota bacterium (assembly GCA_963836775.1). Lineage (GTDB taxonomy): Bacteria > Actinomycetota > Actinomycetes > Mycobacteriales > Micromonosporaceae > DASQPR01. The sequence continues at coordinate 1,783,623 of CAWIKR010000002.1, forward strand.
CGCACATCGAGAGCTCTCAGGCCGGCTACGCGCCGGCCCCCGAATCCCCGTCGGCCTACCCGCCACCGGCCGCACCCGAACCGCTGTCGGCCTACCCGCCGCCAGCCGAGCAGCACTCCGCCTACCCGCCGCCAGCCGAGCAGCACTCCGCCTACCCGCCGCCAGCCGAGCAGCACCCCGCCTACCCGCCACCAGCCGAGCCAGCGCCGCGGGACCCATCGGCCTACCAGACGCCGCACGACCGTTCAGCCTACGGGGCACCACACGACCCATCGGCCTACCAGGCGCCGCGGGACCCATCGGCCCACCAGGCGCCGCACGACCCATCGGCCTACCCGCCCGTGCCCGAGGCACCGGTTGCGCCGGCTCGTGCCGCGGCCCGGGTTCCAGGCGCGATGGCGGCTCCGGCTCCGGTGACGCCGGCCGCGCCGAGCGCACCCGCGACAGGTGTCTATGGCGCCGCGTCGGTGCCCGGTTCGGCGATGCCGTCGGCACCGACCTCGGTCCCACCGGTTCCCACCTCGGTGCCGCCGGCCAGCGCGGCTCCTCGGGTCTACGGCCGGGCGCGTCCGGATGAGGACGCCGAGCAGGCGCCTCCGCCACCGCCTCCGGTCGTCGCGTCCGCTCGGGTGTCCGTCCCGGGCCAGGTCGTGCCGCCGCAGCGAGGCGCCGAAGTGCCCGAGCCTGCGGTTGCACCGATGACTCCACCGGCTCCGGCTCAAGGACGAGTCCAGGTGCCGGGCGCCTTCGCCGGCGTCGCTCCAGCCTCCGGTGCCCTGGCATCGACGCCGCCGGCCGTGGCTCCGCAGAGCCCGGCCCGGCCGATGGCGGCCTGGCAGGAGCAGCTCGCGTCGAATGCGCCCCAGCAGCGGTCGGCACCCGCGCAACCCTCAGTCTCCGGGGCGCCGCCCATGCCAGCCGGTCCAGCGATCGGTGCCCCTGATGGTCCGGTCCCGGCGCCGATGCTCACCGACGAGCCGGCCTCCAGCGGCGGCCGGAACAAGCTGCGGGTCATCGGCTACATCTCGATCGCCGTCCTCGTGATCGTCCTCGGCGTGCTCGCACTGTCCTACACCGCGTCGCCGAACCCGCCGTCCTACAAGGTCGGATCCTGCGTGCAGGAATCGGGTGGCAAGGCCGAAGAGGTGGCCTGCTCGGACTCGGGCGCTTACCAGATCGTGTCGAAGGTCTCCGACCACACGCAATGCCCAGATCCGGCGCAGCCCTATGCGACCGTTCCGGGTGGTTCGATCTTGTGCCTCAAGCCCAAGAGTTGACCAGCTTCTGACCTGGATCGGGGGTCGCGGCGGCGGGCGCCGCCGCGACCCCCATTCTGCGTCTTTCGGACGTGAATCCGATCGTGGTGTAGTCGATGAGGCGAACCCGAAGGCGCCGAAGTCAGCGCTCAGCGTGCCGGCCCGCCGGCGCGTCAGCTCACGAGTGTGCGGCCGATGCCGGCTCGGACGGTCTGCGACCGTTGTGGAACACACGGCGCACCCGGTTCGTGAGGTCGCTGACGTCGAGGTCGGTGCCGTCCAACACCACGAGGTCGGCGCGCTTCCCGGGAGCGATTTCGCCCCGGTCGTCGGCCAGGCCAAGCAGCCGGGCCGCATCCACCGTCGATGCTCGTAGTGCCCCTGCGTCGCCCAGCCCGGCGACCGACAAGTAGTGCAACTCGCGCAGCACTTCGCTGTGGGGGCGCACCGGATTGTCCGTGCCCATGGCGATCGGCACGCCGGCGTCGACCGCCAGGCGGATGGATCGGCGGTGCGCTTCTGCGTGCGCGCTTTGGGGGTCAGCCTGAGTGCAGGACAGTGTTGGCACGAGCCAGGTCCCGGCGGACGCCATGGCTTCCACCGCCGACTCGTCGAGGAAGATGCCGTGCTCGATGCTGCGCGCTCCGCATCGGGCGGCTTCCTCGGCCGCGCGGGCGCCATGAGCGTGCACCATCACTCCCCGACGGCCCTGCCTCTCCGCCTCGTCCACGAGCGCGGTCATCTCGCTGAGCGTGATCTGACGGTGGTGGGCACGGTCGCCTTGCAGGATGGATCCGGTCGCCGTCACCTTGATCCAGTCGGCGCCGGCCTGCGTCATGCGGCGGACAGCCGCGCGCGCTCCTTCGACTCCGTCGAAGACCGGGTCCGGCATGCCGGGATCTCCGAACAGGTCCGTCGGGCCTAGTCCATGCTCCCAATGGTGGCCGATCCCGCCAGTGGTGCAAACCTGGCGAAGGCTGAGGATCAGATCGGGACTCTCGATCCACCCCTTCGCCACGGCCATGGCCAACCCTGCGTCGGCACCCCATGCGTCGCGGACGGTGGTGACCCCAAGACGCAGCAGAGTGGCGAGGACCGGGACTGCCGACAGAATGCGGGCCGAGCGCGGCGTCCCGTATGGGTCGAAGGTCTTCATGTCGTCGGTCAGGGCCACGTGCGTGTGACAGTCAATGAAGCTGACATCCCATGACCCGGGTGGTCGCCGTCGGCAATCACCGCGCGATCCGGCAGAATCAATCGAGTGGCAAAGGTACGCGCACCCGAGTTCCAGGGCCGAGGATGGCTCAACACCGGCGGCAAAGAGCTGAAGCTCGCCGATCTTCGCGGCAAGATCGTCGTGCTCGACTTCTGGACCTTCTGCTGCATCAACTGCCTGCATGTGCTCGACGAGCTGCGCGATCTGGAAGCGAAATATCGCGACACCGTGGTCATCATCGGCGTGCATTCGCCGAAGTTCGAGCACGAGAAGGACGCGCAGGCCCTGGCCGCCGCCGTCGAGCGCTACGACGTCGAGCATCCGGTGCTCGACGACCCCGAGCTGATCACCTGGGGACAGTACGCGGCCAAGGCGTGGCCCACCCTCGCGGTCGTGGACCCGAACGGTTACCTGATCGCGAGCATGGCCGGTGAAGGTCACGCCGAGGGCCTGGCCCGGATGATCGACGAGCTGATCGCTATCCATGACGCGGACGGGACCTTGCGCCGCGGCGACGGCCCCTATGTCCCGCCGGCCGCGGCCGACACCGCGCTCCGATTCCCGGGCAAGGCGCTGGTCACGGCAGCCGGCACCTACCTCGTGTCGTCGTCGGCGCATCACCAGCTCGTCGAGCTAGAGGCCGATGGTGAGACGGTTCGGCGCCGGATCGGCACCGGCGTGCGCGGCCGGGTCGACGGAGCCGCCGCGTCCGCGCAGTTCTCCGAGCCGCAGGGCATGTGCACGGTGCCGAACGAGGTGGCCGACTCGGTCGGCTACGACATCGTCGTCGCGGACACCGTCAACCACCTCCTACGCGGCGTGAACTCAGCGACCGGCGAGGTCGTCACTGTCGCGGGCACCGGCAGTCCGTGGCGCAGCGATCCGGGTCCACACGCGCACGACGCCACCTCGGTGGACCTGTCGTCGCCCTGGGATATGGCGTGGTTCGACGACAAGGTCATCATCGCCATGGCCGGCATCCATGAGCTGTGGTGGTTCGATCCGATCAAGCGGACCACCGGCGTTTACGCGGGCACCACCGTCGAAGCCCTCAAGGATGGCCCGCTGACGGAGGTTTGGATGGCGCAACCATCGGGGCTGTCCGCGGTCGGAGACAAGCTGTGGGTCGCCGATAGCGAATCCTCGTCGGTCCGGTGGGTCACCGACGGTGAGATGCACACCGCGGTCGGCCAGGGATTGTTCGACTTCGGCCTGGTCGACGGACCGGCCGAGACCGCGCTGCTGCAGCACCCGCTGGGCGTGTGCGGCCTGCCGGACGGATCGGTGCTGGTGGCCGACACCTACAACGGGGCAGTACGCCTGATCAAGGCGCCGGCCGGCGATAGCGGCCGAGTCGTCACCACGGTCGCCACCGGCCTGTCCGAGCCAAGCGACATCGTCATCGGCGCCGGCGGCGAGGTGATCGTCGTCGAGTCAGGCGCCCACCGCCTGACCGCGTTGGCTCCGGGCGCCCTGAGTGCGGCCGGAGTCACCAAGGACGGCGTACGCATGAAGACCGAGCGCCCGCCGACGATGCTCCGGCCGGGCACCGTAGCGCTGGACGTCATCTTCACTCCGGCACCGGGACAGAAGCTCGACGAGTCGTTCGGTCCGTCGACCAGGCTGCAGGTCACCGCTTCACCACCCGAGCTCCTGGTGGCGGGCTCGGGCGCCACGGTCGAGTTGAGCCGCGAACTCGTGATCGCCGACGGCATCGACGGTGGCGTGTTGCAGGTCGTGGCACAGGCTGCGACCTGCGACGCGGACGTCGAGTTCGCCGCCTGCCATCTGACTCGACAAGACTGGGGTGTGCCGATCAAGGTCGTCGCGGACGGTGCCGACCGGCTGCCGCTGATCCTGCGCGGCCTCGACGAGGGCTGACCACCGGGAGCGCGACACGGCAACGGGACGACCGGCCGGCGGGCCGCGCCCATCGGGCTTTCATCCGGTCTCGGGCGGGCTGATGTCGTCGACCTTCAGATCGGCGGGTTTGGCCGGCCGGTGCCACTCGGCGCCGGTTGCCGCCTGGTAGGTGCGGACCGCTTCGCCGACCGTTGGGAAAAAGTCGCGCGGTTCGATCTGCGTTGTCAGCCCATATCGTTCGATCTTCTCGCGGACCGGGTCTTTGAGCTCGGCGAGCACGAGGTTCACGCCGTCGGCGGCGAGCGCCTGGTTGAGGTCGTACAAGATGTCGGCGGCAGTGGTGTCGATGTCGGTGATCGGTTCGGCTGCGACCACGATCCACTCGGGTTTGGGTTCGCTATGTGCCAGGCGCAGGATCTGCGCGCGAAATGTCTTGGCGTTGGCGAAGATCAGCGGAGCATCGAACCGGAGGATCGCCAGGCCGGGCAGCAACTCGGCGTCCGGGTAGGACCGCACGTCGTGGTAGCCGGACAACCCCTCGACCCGGCCGAGCACCGTGTTGTAGGGCCACCAGGCTCGCCGGAAGACATTCAGAATTGAAAGTGCCACCGCGATCGCGATGCCGGGAAGCACCCCCAGCAGCGCCACCCCCAAGAACGCCGCCATGGAAAGACCGAACTCCGTCTTCCGCTGTCGCCAAAGACGCGCAGTCCCGGCCAAGTCCGCGAGCGACAGCGAGGCCGTGACGACGATGGCGGCAAGTGCTGGTTGCGGCAGATTACTGAGCAGGCCGGGGACGAATACGATCATGAGGATGATCAGCATGGCGCCGACGACACCGGTCAGTTGGGTCTTTGCACCCGATCGCTCTGCAACGGCAGTGCGCGACGCGCTCGTACTCACCGGGAAGCCCTGAAAAAGCGCGGCCGCGAGATTCGCCGATCCGATCGCGATAATTTCCTGGCCGCCATTCACCTCCTGACGCTGGCGTGCCGCAAATGCCGATGCGGTAGAGATCGTGTCGGCGACGGATACCAACGCGATGCCGAGCGCGCCGGCAAACAGGGGACCCAGGTCAGAGGCGCGAACGTGCGGGAGCGTGAGCGGTGGGAGGCCGCGGGGAAGCACGCCGATCGTGCTGACGCCGTGCGCCGGCAGGTCGAAGACGCTCGTTGCGCCGATCGCCACGAGGACCATGATCAAGATTGCCGGCACCTTAGGAAGCCATCGCTGCAGGCCAAGGATCAGGGCGATGCCGGCCAGTCCAACTGCGGCCGCGGCTGCAACCGCTTCGCCATTGACGAGGCCCCTGACAAAGTCCGTGAATTCGTGAATCAGACCGTTTCCACTGACCGTGAATCCGAAGAGCTTTGGCAGTTGTCCCACCAAGATGGTGAGTGCCAGGCCGTTCATGTAGCCGATCATCGTCGGCTTGGCCAGCAGGTCAGCGACGAAGCCGAGCTTCGCAACGGCCGCCACGATCAGGATGACGGCGACCATGATGGCGAGCATCGAGGCCAGCGCGACCGCTCGCTCTGGGTCGCCGTTCGCCGCGAGCAACGGCATGATCGTGGCCGCGATCATCGGGCCGAGGGAGGAATCCGGGCCGAGCACGAGGATCCGGGACGGGCCGAAGACCGAGTAGGCGAGCAGGCACAGAATTGTCGTGTAGAGACCGGTAATCGGCGGGAGACCGGCGAGTTCGGCGTACGCCATACCCTGCGGGACCAGCAACGTGGTCAGCACAATGCCGGCTACGGCGTCCTTGACCAGCCATCCGCGCCGGTACGACGAGATGACATCAAGCCCGGGCACAAAGTTCCGCATGGACATCCCAGCGATGATCCGGACTCTGGCGTGGAAGACAAGTGACTCGCAAAGACTAGCGCCGGGTCCACTGCTCTTGGGCCGAGTTGCCCGTCGTTGGCAGCGGCCTGGCCACGCTCGCCGCGGACCAGCGGACGCGGACCAGCCGGACGCGGACCAGCCGGACGCGGACCAGCTAGACGCGGACCAGCCGGACGCGGACCAGCTAGACGCGGACCAGTTGGAGGTTAACCAGGACGTGGAGGAACGGAACTCCGCGCATCTGCACGGCACGGTGTGGTTCGCTGTTATGGGATCACTGGCGGGGGTGTGCCGATGGTTGACGCGGGTCGATTGCCAGGCAGCGGCCGGGGCGAGTCGCACGGGAGCCGCGGGCAGCGGTGGGCGGCCCGTGCCGCGCTCGCCCTCGCGCTCGCCTCCCTGGCCACGCCGCTGATCATCGCCGGACTGGCTGCTGTCGTCCTTCTCCTCATCGGTGTGGCGGGTATCGGCGTCGCCGCGGGCGGCCTCTGGGTGGCGTTGAGCCATCGCGGCGCCCTGCGGACCATCGGCGTTGTGGTGGCCGTGGTCGCCATCCTTGCGATCGTGATCAGTTTCATCGTCGCTCACTTCTGGTGGGTCGTCCTCGTGGCTCTGGCGGGATGGCTGCTGGCCGACCTCGTGGCGCGGATCGCACTACGAGGCGACGAAACTCGCATGCCCGAACAGGAGCAGGCGCCGCCGCTGCACCCATTCATGATCATGAACCCGCGGTCCGGCGGTGGCCGGGTGATCCGCTTCCGTTTGGCTGAACAGGCGGAGGCACTGGGTGCACGTGTCGCGTTGCTGGACGGACCCGAGCACGTCGATGTCGCCGCTCTCGCCCGAGATGCGGTCGCACACGGCGCCGACCTGCTAGGCGTGGCCGGCGGAGACGGTACGCAGGCGCTCGTCGCCGGTGTGGCCGCCGAACACAACGTCCCGTTTCTGGTCATTTCCGCCGGCACCCGCAACCACTTCGCCCTTGACCTCGGACTTGACTGTGACGACCCATCGCGCTGCTTGGACGCGTTGCGCGATGGCGTGGAGTTGCGGATCGACTTGGGCACTGTCAACGGCCGCCCGTTCGTCAACAACGTCTCATTCGGCGCCTACGCGGCGGTGGTGCAGAAACCCGAATATCGCGACGACAAGACCGGCACGACGCTGCGGGAGCTTCCCGACGTGTTGGGCGCCGGCACCGGAGCCAGACTCGAAGTCCAAGCCGACCAGGTACGCATCGAAACCCCTACGGCACTGCTCGTCAGCAACAACCCATACGGCTCCGACAAACCGACCGAGGTGAGTCGCCGACCTCGGCTAGATCGCGGCACGCTGGGCGTGATCGGTGTACGGGTCGACAACGCGTTGCAGGCCGCCGGACTCGTTCGGGGTGCGAGGTCGCCGGGTATCACCGTCATGTCGGCGACCGAGGTGACCGTCGCCGCCGATGCACCCGATGTGCCAGCCGGAGTCGACGGGGAGGCCCTGATGCTATCGACGCCGGTTCGATGCGCCATCCGACCCGGCGCCCTGCGCGTACGGGTGCCTCGCGACCGTCCGGGCCAGTCAGCTCGACCGATCGTCGACTGGCGCCGGGTCCGGCACCTGGCCGTCGCCCAGGACCCGGCCGCTTCGCCGGTCCGAATCGGGACCGACAGTGATTAAGCAGCTCGCGGCGAGCCGCTCGCACCGCGGCGTACCCGAAGATCGCGCTCCGCGGGCCGCCCGCTACCGCAGCATTCGCGAGCTGGCCGCCCTCGACAAGGCGATCTACAAATCGATCGCCGTGGTGCCCACGCCGTCGCTCGACAGGAACCTGGCTCGGTTGTCGGACGCCGCCAACCATTCCAAGATCTGGCTCATCACCGCAGGTGTCCTGGCAGCTTTTGGAGGCCGCCGTGGTCGAAACGCCGCAGTCATCGGAGTGGCCAGCGTCGGCATCGCCTCAGCGGTCAGCAATATCGCTCTCAAGAGAGTGTTTCCACGCCGGCGACCAGACCGGGAGGGCGTGACGGTGCCGGCCGAACGCTGGGTGCGCATGCCGATGTCGGGGTCGTTTCCATCCGGCCATGCCGCCTCGGCATTCGCGTTCGCGTCGGCAGTCGGCACGACCATCCCGCCGCTGTCGTTGCCGCTGCACTTAGCGGCCGCCGCGGTGGCCTACTCCCGGATCCACACCGGCGTGCACTACCCCGGCGACACCATTGCCGGCGCGCTGATCGGTACGGCGGCCGCCGGCATCGCACGGCATGCGCTCGCCCGCCGTACCGCGCACTAGACCACGCGGCCGACCACGATGTCCGCCGACGACAGCGCGACGCGGACCGCGCGCGCGATGGCCACTGCTCCCGGCGTGTCACCGTGCACACAGATCGACATCACCGGCACCGGCACGATCGCTCCGTCGATGGCGGTGATCGATCCGTGGGCCATCGCCACGGCCCGCGCGGCGATCTCGTCCACCGCGGTCAGCACCGCGCCCGGCACCGATCGCGGGACCAGCTGCCCCGCCGCGGTGTAGGCACGGTCGGCGAAGCCTTCCGGAATCACCCGCAGGCCCACTCGCGTGGCTTGCCGCGCCAGCTCTGAGTCAGGCAGGGTCAGGATCGGCAGCGCGAAGTCATATTCGGCGACCGCCGCCACCACAGCCTCGGCCTGGACCGCGTCGACGGCGGCCACGTTGTAGAGCGCGCCGTGTGGCTTCAGGTAGCTGACCCGACTGCCGGCCACCCGGGCCAGGCCATCCAACGCCGCCAGCTGGTAGAGGATGTCGTCGCGCAACTCGCCGAACTCGTAGTCGATTCGCCGCCGCCCGAAGCCGGCCAGGTCGCGGTAGCTGACCTGAGCGCCGATCGCGACGTCGCGGGCCGCCGCCATGGCGCAGATCCGCCGCATCGTGCCGGGATCGCCGGCGTGGAAGCCGCAGGCGACGTTGGCCGAGGTGATGACATCGAGCAGCGCCTCGTCGTCGCCGAGACGCCAGATCCCGAAGCCTTCGCCGAGGTCAGCGTTCAAATCCACGAAACCGCACCGTCCCTCCGGGCCGCACCTGCGCGACGAGCGCGAGATCCGCGGCCGTCACCACACCTAACACCGGATAGCCGCCGGTTGTCGGGTGATCCGCCAGGAAGATCACCGGTTGGCCGTCCGGCAGAACCTGGACGGCCCCGAGAAGCATCGGCTCACTCGCCAATTCGCCGACCCGCGCGCGGGTCAGCGCCGGACCGGCCAGCCGGGCTCCGACCCGGTTGCTCAGGGGCGTGAGCTGGTACGCGGACCCGAGCACAGTCTCCCGCGCCCCGGCAGTGAACCAGTCGTCACGCGGGCCGAACCGCAGTCGCAAGGTTGCCGCATTGGTCGGCGCGGGCGGCTCCGGCTCCTCGGCGAGCGGCGCCCGCTCGGAGCCGATGTCGAGCCGCGCACCGGCGGCCAGCGGCGTCGGGCCGAGGCCCGAGAGCGTGTCGGTGGATCGGCTGCCCAGCACCGGGGCGACTGCGAGCGCTCCGGCGACGGCCAGGTAGGTCCGCACGCCGGTGGTCGCCGGGCCGATCGCCAGCACCGATCCGGCCGGCACTGGCACCGCGGTCGCGAACGCGACTGGCTGATCGTCGACGGTCACAGCGGCCTGCGCTCCGGTCACTGCGACCGTCGCCCCGACATCGAAGCGCAGCCGCAGCCCGCGCAGGGTCACTTCGATGCCGGCGGCGTCCGGCGGGTTGCCGACCCGCCCGTTGGCGCGTCGAAGCGCCGGCCGGTCCAGCGCTCCCGATCGGGGTACGCCGATGTGGGCCCAGCCGGGCCGGCCGCCGTCCTGAATCGTGGCCGCGAGGCCGACGCGTACCACCTCGATCATGCGACGAACCGCACTCGCGTGCCGGGCGTGAGCAGCGCGGGCGTCGCGCTGGTCGAATCGAACAGCACCGTGTCGGTGCGGCCGATCAGGCGCCAGCCACCGGGCGACGCAGTCGGGTAAGCGCCGCAGTAGGCGTCGGCCAGCCCGACCGCCCCGGCCGGGACCCGCGGTCGCGGCGTCGCCAATCGCGGCACCGTGACACCGAGCCCGGTCATGTAGGCGAACCCGGGCGCGAACCCGCAGAACGCAACCCGGAACTCGGTCGAGCGGTGTCGTTTGATCAACTCGCCGACCGTCCATCCAAGGTGGTCGGCGACGAACGGGAGGTCTTCGCCGTCGTACTCGATCGGGATCTGAACCAGGCTGCCGCCGGCGGACCCGGCACCGGAGCGCGGCGCCCAAGCGGCCACCGCTCGTTCCAGGCGCGGCCGATCGGGGCATCCGTCGATCAGGATTGTGGTCGCACCGGCGACCAGGTCTCGCGCGCTGAAGTCGCCGGAGTCACGCCGCCGCCAGAGCTCGGCGTGCCAGTCCGGGACCGGCGTGCTGTCCGAGAATTCGAGGAGCAGCGCGTCGTCACCGACGGTCCGGATGCGCATGATCGTTATTCTGCCAGCCCACGTGGCGCAGTTCACTACTGTCGGGTAACTTACGGTGGCGTAACCTATCCGAGTGACCACGACCCCCGTCGCCACCAGGCTCCGCCCCACCGATATCGGAAAGCCTCGGATGCGCGGCTGGCTGCACGCCTACGCATTCTTCGTCGCGATCGCGGCCGGAGTCGTGCTGTGCTCGCTGGCCGCCGCATCGACCCATCGCACCGGAGCGGCGCCGCTGATCAGCTGCGCGATCTACAGTCTGACCGTCTGCGGCCTGTTCGGAATCAGCGCGCTCTACCACCGCCGGGTCTGGTCACCGACCGGCTATCGGGTGATGCGGCGCCTCGATCACTCGATGATCTTCATATTCATCGCCGGCACCTACACGCCGTTCTGCGTCTTCCTGCTCTCCGGCACCACCCAGGCGGTCATCCTGACGGTGATCTGGGGCGGTGCGGTGCTCGGCGTGGGCATGAAGATGATTACGCCGAATGCGCCGCGGTGGCTGTCGACGCCGCTCTACATCGCGCTGGGCTGGGTCGCCGTCGCGATCCTGCCGGACATCCTGCATCGCGGTGGCGTGGCCGCGCTGGTCCTCGTCTGCGTCGGCGGCGCCTTCTACACGGTCGGCGCGGTTCTCTACGCCACCCGCAAGCCGAACCCGTGGCCGAAGACCTTCGGCCACCACGAGTTCTTCCATGCCTGCACGTTGCTGGCCGCCATCTGCCATCACATCGCGGTCTACTTCGCGCTGTTCTCCTAGCCGCGCTGCTGCCACTCCGGACATGCCGGCGTCCGCCGCGCCGACCCCGCCGGTGCGGACGGCGTCCACCGCGCCACCCGCCGGTGCGACGAATCTGAGAGCCGTTCTGGTCGAGGCCGTTCTCCCCTAGGCTGATCTCATGAGCCGCACCCTGGTGATCATGCGTCACGCCAAGGCCGAGCAGCCCGAATCGACCGAGGATTTTGCGCGTCCGTTAGCCGACCGGGGCCGGCGCGACGCCGCCGAGGCGGGCAATTGGCTGGCCGGCGAGAAGCTGATCCCGGACCTGGTGCTGTGCTCGCCGGCGATGCGCACCCGGACGACCTGGCACGAGGTGGCCATCGCGATGGCAACGGCGGCCGGTGGCGGCGGTTCCACGGTGCAGTACGAAACAGATCTCTACTACCACGGTCTCGGAGCCGCCCTGCGGCTGATCCGCGGCAGTGACCCGGCCGTGCGTACGCTTCTCGTGGTGGGGCACAACCCGACCGTTTCAGCTCTGTCCCTTCGTCTCGATGACGGCCCGCGCCGGCGGGAACAGGGACTCAAGACCGCCGGGATCGCCGTCCACGAAGTGAGCAGCACCTGGGCCGAGTGCGCGTACGCGACCCTGATCGCAAGTCACACACCACGCGGATAGCCAGGTGCCCGGCCACATCGATGTGGCCGGGCACTGGTGTCAAGCGTGGACCAGGGCTAGAACGCGTCCTCGGGCAGATCCATGAGGTCCAGGTCGGCGACTCTCCAGGATCTTGCGATCGGCGCGCACTCGGGGCAGCACCTCGCGTGCGAAGAACTGTGCCGCGGCTACCTTCCCGGTGTAGAACGCCCGGTCCGCGTCGCCGACCTCACCGGTCAGCTTGGCGAGCGCGATGGTCGCCTGCTTCTGCAGCAGCCAGGCCACCAGCACGTCGCCGAGCGCCAGCAGCGTCCGGCGTGAGCTCAGGCCAATCTTGTAGAGCTGCTTCGGGTCGCTGGCGGCCTCGCCCATCCAGGTTGTCAGCGTGGCGATCATCGATGACACATCACCCAGCGCGGCGCCGAGCGCCAGCCGCGCATTCTTCAGCGTGCCCGGCTCGTCGGTCTCATCGGCCGATTCCAGGTACGCCTGGATCTCGCCGGCCACCACGCCGAGCGCCCGTCCGCGATCCTTGGCAATCTTGCGGAACAGCAGGTCCAGGCTCTGGATCGCGGTCGTGCCCTCGTAAAGGGTGTCGATCTTCGCGTCTCGGATGTACTGCTCCAGCGGATAGTCCTGCAGGAAGCCGGAGCCACCGAAGGTCTGCAACGACTCGTGGCCAAGCAGCTCATAGGCGCGCTCCGAACCGCAGCCCTTGACCAGCGGAAGCAGCAGGTCGTTCACGCGATGCGCGACCTTCGTCGCGTCGGCGTCGCCGCCGGCCTCGGCCACCTTCGCCTTGTCCTGCCAGGAAGCGGTGTAACAGACCAGCGCGCGCAGGCCCTCGGCGTAGGACTTCTGCAGCATCAGGGACCGGCGCACGTCCGGGTGGTGGGTGATGGTGACGCGCGGCGCGCTCTTGTCGGACTGCCGGGTCAGATCCGCTCCCTGTACGCGCGACTTCGCATACTCCAGCGCGTTCAGGTAACCGGTCGACAGGGTGGCGATCGCTTTGGTGCCAACCATCATTCGTGCGTACTCAATGATGAGGAACATCTGCCGGATGCCTTCGTGCACGTCGCCGAGCAGCCAGCCCTTGGCCGGGATGCCATGCTCGCCGAAGGTCATCTCACAGGTGGTCGAAGCCTTGAGGCCCATCTTGTGCTCGACGTTGGTGGCGAAGACGCCGTTGCGCTCGCCCAGTTCGCCGGTGGCCGAATCGAAGTGGAACTTCGGCACGATGAACAGCGACAGGCCCTTGGTCCCCGGGCCGCCGGCGCCGGGTGTGTCCGCCGGCCGCGCCAGAACGTAGTGAATGATGTTCTCGGCCAGGTCATGCTCGCCGCTGGTGATGAAGCGCTTGACGCCCTCGATGTGCCAGGAACCGTCCGGCTGCGGGACGGCGCGAGTGCGGCCGGCGCCAACGTCCGAACCGGCGTCCGGCTCGGTCAGCACCATGGTCGAGCCCCAGCGCTTGTCGGCGAAGATCTTCGCCCAGCGCTTCTGCTCCTCGGTGCCTTCGCGCTCCAGGGTGGTCGCGAATGACGGGCCGGACGCGTACATCCAAATCGGCGCATTGGCGCCGAGCACCATCTCGGCGAAGGACCACCAGAAGGCCCGGGGTGCTGGGGTGCCGTCCAGGCTGCCCGGCAGGTCCAGGCGCCAGAACTCGCTGTCCATGAAGGCTTGATAGGACTTGCGGAAACCGTCGGGGATGGTGACCGAGTGAGTCGCCGGGTCGAACACCGGGGGGTTGCGGTCGGTGTCGGCGTAGCTCGCCGCGAGATCCTCGCGGGCCAGCCGCGCTGCCTCGGAGAGGATGCTGCGAGCCGTCTCGACGTCCAGATCCGGGAACGCCGGGCTGCCCAGAAGCTGATCGACGCCGAACACCTCGAACAGGTTGAATTCGAGGTCGCGCAAGTTGCTGCGGTAGTGGCTCATGCCATCCCCCTTGTTACCGACCGGTAGCGACACTCTATTACTGGCCAGTAACTCGGGACAAGCGCACTCGGCCAATGTCACAGTGACCGATTTAGACCGTTAGGTTCCTAATTCCGTACAAACGCAAGCCACCATGTCGAAAACCATCAGCGACAGGGCGTCACCACCGCGGCGGGTCGTCGTTGGAGGGGGTAATTCGCCTGGGACCCACCACCCCCAGACTCGTCGAACAGCCCCTACACCTCCGGGGAGGCACCAAATGATCACCAGGATCTTCGACGCGATGTTCACGCCCAAGTACCCGAAGGGTTACACCGGCCGGCACCGCGCCCAGCTCGCGTTCGTCAGGGCGTCCGCACCGGCCCTCGCCCGCGGCACGACCGCGGCGGCGGCTCGTGAGGTCACCGCCTGAGGACTGCTCTTCGCGCGCTAATGCACGGGCGTGGACTCCGCCGCATCGCCTCGCTTGGAGGCAGCGGAGTCCACGCCCGTGCGTTCCGGGTCACTCGCAGGGCAGCCGGCTCACTCGCTGGGCAGCCGGGGCACGTCGGTGCGGTAAACGCTGAGCACGACGCCGTAGGCCTCACCGTCGTCGCCGTCGAGTCCTCGCGCCACGCCGGCCAGCCGCTGAATCAGGTCGTTGGCCTGGTCTTCAGTGAGCCGCACATGAGTCAGAAGGGTCTGTTCGGGCTCCCCCGGAGTCATCTCGTCGGCCGCCGCACGCAGCAGGAATTGGGCACCACCGATGCCCGGAAGCTCCGGCCGGAGAGTGCTCGCGACCAGCTCGAAGTACTGCTCGGTGCCACCCCTGACGGTCCGGGTCCGGGCCGGCCGGAGCAGGCCCGAGTCGAGCAGCACCTTGACGTGATATCCGACCGTGCCCTTCGTTGAGCCGAGAACCGCGGCGAGTTGCCCGAGGGTTGCCGGCCGCTGCCGGAGGACGTTGACGAGCCGGTGCCGGAGTGGGTGCCCCAGCGCCTTGAACTGTTCGGGCGTGTCAAGAACGAGTTCGTCGTCGTCGGCCACGCCATAAGCGTCCAGGTTTCTCGCCACTTTCTCAACCCGGGCATTCGCGTCGGCCTTGCCAAAGTGTCGAGAATACTAGACGCTTGACGCATGACTGATCTGATCGACCCGGCCCTGGATGCCTACCTTCTCCAGCATGTGACGCCCGCCGACCAGTTGCTCCGGGACCTGGCCGACGAGACCCGGGCCGCCACCGGCGGCGCTTCCCGGATGCAGATCTCCCACGACGAGGGCGCTTTCCTCACGATGCTCACCCAACTGACCGGCACGAAGCTGGCCGTCGAGGTCGGCACGTTCACCGGATACTCGTCAATCTGCATCGCCCGCGGGCTCGCGCCGGCCGGCAAGCTGATCGCTTGCGACGTCAGTGAAGAGTGGACCGCGATCGCCCGGAAATACTGGTCTCGTGCGGGTGTTGACGACCGGATCGAGCTTCGGATCGCGCCGGCGGTGGAGACTCTCCGCGCACTGCCGACCGACACGGTCATCGACTTCGCGTTCATCGACGCCGACAAGACCGGATATCCGGACTACTACCAGGAGATCCTCACCCGGCTCCGGCCCGGCGGTGTGATCGCGCTGGACAACATGTTCCAGGGTGGCCGGGTGCTGGATCCGACCAACGACAGCCCGGACACGGTCGCGATCCGCGACCTGAACACGGCCATCGCCGCCGACGATCGGGTCGACGCGGTGCTGCTGGCGATCCGGGATGGCGTGATGGTGGTGCGGAAGCGCTAGCCGTTCGCGGTCTTGGTTGGGCGACGTGGTCATCGCGCGGCGCGGTCGGCGCGCGAGGTGGTCAACGCGCGACGGCGTCGGCGCCGAACTCCCAGCTCGGTACGGCAACGGACGGCTCGGACTGGGCGACGCCCGCATATTCCATCAGGACCAGCGCGATGTCGTCGTCGAGCTTGCCCTCGACCCACTCGACGAGCGCCGACTCCAGTGACGCGAGGCCGTCGGCGACCGTTCCGTGTCCGAGCAGGCCCCACGCCCGCTCGGTGATCGGGAAGAACTCGCCGTCCCGGCGGGCTTCGGCGAGCCCGTCGGTGAAGAGCAGGATCCGGTCGCCCGGCTCGAGGCGATCCACCCGGGTGGTGACCTCGGGCATGAAGCCGAGTGGCGGCGCACTGCTCGGCGGTTCCAGTGGAATCACCTCGCCGCGGCGCAGCAGCAGCGGGGCCGGATGGCCACAGTTGACGATCGTCAGGGTGCCGCCCCGCTCTTCGGCGATGGCGATCGTGACGAAGTCTTCCTCGCCGACCGAACGTGCTACGGCCCGGTCCAGGTCGGCGACGACCGTACGCAGATCCGACCGCTCGTGCGCCACGTGCCGGTAGGCGCCGAGAACCGCGCTGGCCAGGCGTACCGCCTCAAGACCTTTGCCGCGGACGTCTCCGATGATCATCCGGACGCCGTAGGTCGTGTCCAGAGCCTCGTAGAGATCGCCGCCGATGTCGGCTGCGGCGCTCGCGGAGATGTAGCGGCCGGCCACGGCGAGTGGGCCGACCTGCGGGCCGAGCGGAGCGAGCACCGCCGCTTGGGCGACGCTCGCGAGCCGGGACAGTTCGGTGACGCGCTCGGCTTGGCGGGCGCGGAAGGTGCCGACGATCGCGGCGATGCCGGTCGCGATGACGACGCCGCCGACGTTGATCAGCGAGGCACCGCTGGGCTGGCCGTGTGGGTACATGCCGAAGGCCAGGCCGACGGCGCTGGCGAGACCACCGACGATCAGCACTTCGGGCCAGGCACCGAAGGCCGCGGCCAGAAACGGGACGGCGGCGAGCAGGCCGATGTAGTTAGGCTTGCCGCCATCGGAGATTTCGACCAGCGAAATGATCGCGAGCAGCACAAGGGCCGCGCCGATGCCGGCGCGGGTTTCCTGACTCATCCGGGCAAGGCCCAGCCGCTGTCTCACGTTCATGGCCAACCGCGCTTTAGCATGCCTGATCGACCGCCCTGAACTTCATCGGCCGTGCGGCTGTCTATGCGAAGCCCTCGCGAGCCCAGATCCGCCGGGCGGCGGCACCGGCATCGGTTTTGAAGTCGCGTTAGGCCACCACCTGGGCAAATGTTCGGCAACCAGGCAACGGCCCGGGCCTCTTAGAGGTCCGGGCCGGTTTGTCCTGAAATATCGGTTGCGGGTGTCGGTCGGTCCGCTTTTCGTAGCCGTCTCGGCCATCCGCACAGCGAGTCCGGCCGGCCGATCTCAGCCCTGCGGCAGTGTCACGAAGTCCGCGAGCTGCTGCGACTGCACCAGCCGGCTGGGCTCGTGGACATACATCATGTGGCCGGCCTCGTGGTAGGTGAACTCGATGTTGCTGCGAAGCTCCTCTGGGATCTCCAGGTGCGCGAAGGTGTGCTCAGCCGCGTAGTAGGGCGTGGCGCCGTCGTAGTAGCCGCAGGCCACGTGCACCCGCATGTGCGGGTTGGTCCGCATCGCTTCGGCCAGCTTGTCGGCGACGAAGATGTGCTTGCCCTCGAATTCCTTGTACGACCACGGGTAGACGCGCTCGGTCAAGATCTCGTATGAGAGGTCGTTCTGGTAGCCCAGCTCGGACCGGACATAGTGGTTGAGCGCGGCCGAGTAGGGGCCCATGATCGCGTCGATCGACGGGTCCACTGACATGTGCTCCTGGCCATAGTCGGCCTCCCAGCCCTTGAACCGGCCGTCGATCCGACCGACCGTACGCCGCTCGTCGCGGAGCAACTCGGTGAAGAAGCGGATGTGCTCCGGGCGCAGGTTGACCCGATCCACGTAATCCTCGGTGAGACCGGTCAGTGACGCCAGCTTGGCCACTGCCGAGCTGCGCTCCTCCGGTGTCATCCGGCTGCCGCGCTGCAGTGCCCTCGGGTATTCCTGCGCGGCGAACGCCTCGGACTCGTCCAGCACCTCGCGGAGCGGTCGGTCGTCGAGCTTGCCGTGGTAGTGGGCGATCGCGGTGTAGGTCGGCAGGAACTGCACGAAGGCGTCATCGTTGAAACCGCCGAAGTGGCTGCTGCCCCAGTCCAGCACCGACGAGATCAGCATCAGGCCGTTGACGTAGAGCGCGTACTTCTCCTGCAGATGACGGGAGAGCGCCGCCGCCCGGGTAGTCCCGTAAGACTCGCCGCATAGGTACTTCGGCGACATCCACCGGCCGTTCCGCGACGTCCAGAGTCGGATCAGTTCGCCCACCGACTCGATGTCGCCGCCGAAACCGTGGAACTCCTTCGACTTCTCGCCCTTGACCGCCCGCGAGTAGCCGGTCGACACCGGGTCGATGAAGACCAGGTCGGAGTGGCGGAGCAGGGTCTCCTTGTTATCCAAGAGGTCGTACGGCGGCGGCATCAGATCGCCGGCGTCACCCATCGACACTCGCCGGGGACCGAGAAGCCCCATGTGCAACCAGACGCTGGACGAACCCGGACCTCCGTTGAACGCGAACGTGATCGGCCGCGTACGCGGATCGGCCCCGTCAACGGTGTAGGCGGTCACGAAGAGTTCGGCCTTCGGCGTCGCTCCGTCGAACTTGTCCTCGGTGTGGCCCTCCAGCCGCACCACGACCCGGCCGGTGGTGGCCGTGTAATTCAGGGTGCCGCCGTCGACCTGGAGGGTGTGATAGGTCGTGACGAGATCATCTTTCGGACCGTCGGACTTCCCGGCCGACGTGTCGGCGTCCGCGATCTTGTCACCGGCAGTCTTGTCGTCGCTCATGAGAGTGGAGCCTACGTGCGGCTTCTACGCCGTGACAGGCCCGATCGCCCGCGCTCTACCCGATGCTCGCGCAGCCCTATCCGGTACAGTGTTGAGCGCACGCGGGTGTAGTTCAATGGCAGAACATCAGCTTCCCAAGCTGACAGTGCGGGTTCGATTCCCGTCACCCGCTCCAATTCCTGGAGGCCGAGCGAGCCCCGGACCCGGCGCCGTGGCGTTCTCCGTCGAGACTACTAACGATCTTGTGGTCCATTAGCCCCGGCGACGTCAGGCAAGAGTCAGCAACAGCGCTGGCGCCGGAGTCGCCGGCAGTCCTTATCTAGTCCTCAAGACACCGGATCACGACCAGAAACACTGTGCAGCGTCGGACGGCATCTCCGCAGGTCGGACGCAGTTGGCCCGGTAGACCGGCCAACCAACTTGATCTCTTATGCGTAGGTCCGAGGCCGACGAGGTATCTACGACCGTGTGCGCGATGCGCGGTTGACGGCGAGCAGGCCGTGTACGGATGGGACGTCGCCGCGGCTCGCTGTGCCGTAGCCTCCTGGCGTGTCAATCGTCGATGAGCGAGAGCACGCGATCCTTGGCCGAACCAATCGGGTCCGGCTAACCGGTGCGCTGTGTGTTCTCGTCGCGGTCGTGATCGGGCTAGCTGGCTACCTGGTTGGGTCGTCGCGGGATCGCCATGCGGCCACCGCGACGGTGTTGCGCGGAACCGTGACCTGGTCTAACCAGCAGACTCGCCTCGTCGCGTTTCAGGAAGACGGAGTCACCCGCCAGCCAAACGATGGCGATGCGATCTATTCGGTGGTGGCCGGCGAATGGCAGGACGCATCCGGATTGATCCGTTCGGACGGCGTCTACCCGACCTGCCTCGCTAGCGAAGGCGACAGCCCGGTTTCGATGGATCGCCACCACGTCGAGCTGACAGTTCTTGACTGGGACACCGGTGGGGTGCAACGGGTGCACATTGCGGTGCGAGTTCGCTGTCTCGACTAACAGGGGCGACCGCGGGATGCCGAGTCGGCGGATCTCAATGCGACGTCCTGGACACGTCGGGCCATTAACGGTCCACTAAGCCCGACGCATCGAGGTCACTCAAGGCCAAAGCCGTCCACAGTTCAACCAGTTAGCAAGGCTTGGACGTTGAGCGAGCATCCGATTCCCGAGCTGACAGTGCGGGTTCGATTCCCGTCACCCGCTCCAATTCCTGGGGCCGAGCCCCAGACCCCACGCCGGTGGCGTTCTCCGTCGAGGCTACTAACGATCTTGTGAGCCAAGCGGGCCATTAGCCGTGGTCGGAGTCGCCTGCCAGCCTTGAGGATGGGCGCCGTCGCGCTGGTGCCTCCGTGTCACATTGGTTGGGACTACGGATGAGGTGATGAATAATCACGCCGTGGAGCCGAACGGCAACATCATCGTCGCCCTGGATTACCACAACCGCGCGACCGCTGCTCACGTTGTCGAGCGACTGGGCGACGAGTGCGGTTTCTACAAGGTTGGGCTGGAACTCCTCACAGCGGTTGGTCCGAATATTGTCAAGCACCTTGTGGCACAGGGAAAGAAGGTCCTCCTGGACCTCAAGCTCTTTGAGATCCCGAATTCGGTCGCTGGTGCGATCCGCGGCGCTGGTGCGTTGGGCGTGCACATGGTGACCGTGCACAGCATGGGCGGGACAGGCATCCTGACTGCCGCCGTCGATGCCGCCGGCGACTTTCCCGATCTGCGTGTGCTTGCCTTGACCGTGGTCACCAGCATGACCGACGCGGATCTTGCCGACATCGGCGTGAGCGTTTCGACGAAGCAGCAGGTGCTCCGGTTGGCCGGCCTGGCGGAGAGGGCAGGTTGCGATGGTGTGATCGCCTCGCCACAAGACGTCGCCGACCTGCGGAGCGTGCTGGGAATCGGGGCACTGATCGTGACACCGGGAGTCGCCCTGGCGGGCGACTTGCCAGCGGAGCACGCCCGCCCAGGAACGCCGCGCGCTGCCATGGCTGCGGGAGCCTCGCACGTTATCGTCGGTCGCACGATCACACGCGCCGCCGACCCGCTAGCGGCGTTTCGTCGAATCCACGCCGACATCACTCGCAACTGACGCAAGCACAAGATCGTCTAACCGAGGATCGCAGCCCGGCCCGTTCTGATCTGACCTCTTTCTGGCCGCGTGCTGTCAATCGCCCACATCGTCGGGCAAACCGCCCGATGTCGGAGGTCGGTACGCGTAGCGTTTTTAGCGCCAGTAGACACTAAGGGCATTGTCTGTCGAGCCGGCGCCACGTGCGTTGGTGTGCCGCCGGACCTGCCCGCGCAGCGTACGGGGGACTCATGAAGCAGCGAGCAGACGGCGACGCTTGAGGACGCACGGCGGGTAATCGCCGCCGGCGAGGAGCGCGCTCGCGAACTGGGCCAGCCGATGAACATCGCGGTCGTCGACGCCGGCGGCAACCTGATCGCACACGAGCGCATGGACGGCGCGTGGATCGGCAGCGTCGACATCTCGATCAACAAGGCGTTCACCGCTCGAGCATTCGACCTCGCGACGGAGGCGCTGGGCTCCAATTCCCAGCCAGGCAACCAGTTCTTCGGCATCCACGCCTCCAACGGCGGTCGCATCATGATCTTCGCCGGCGGCGTACCGCTGCTGTCCGACGGCGAGGTCGTCGGTGCGGTCGGCGTCAGCGGAGGCGACGGCAAGCAGGACCAGACGGTGGCCGAAGCCGCGGCCGGCGCCTTCTGAACGCGCGGAGGGCCTGATCGACATGGCAGGAAACAAGGCAGTCATCTACCAGGGCCCGGGCCAGGTCACCGTGGAATCGGTGGACTATCCGGAGCTCGTGCTCAAACCAGGTCCCGGGGTTCCGCCGCTGAACGCGGACCGCCAATGCCCGCACGGCGTGATCCTGAAGGTGGTCTCCACCAATATCTGCGGCAGCGACCAGCATATGGTGCGTGGCCGCACCACGGCGCCGGTCGGGCTGATCCTCGGTCATGAGATCACCGGCGAGGTGATCGAGAAGGGCCGCGATGTCGAGTACGTCAACGTCGGTGATCTGGTCTCGGTTCCGTTCAACGTCGCATGTGGCCGATGCCGCAACTGCAAGGAAGGCAAGACCGGCATCTGCCTCAACGTCAACTCGCAGCCCGGCGGCGCCTACGGCTACGTCGATATGGGCGGCTGGCGGGGTGGCCAAGCCGAGTACGTCATGGTCCCGTATGCGGATTGGAATGTGCTGCGCTTCCCCGACAAGGACGAAGCGATGGCTCGTATCCGCGACCTGACGATGCTCTCGGACATCTTCCCGACTGGCTACCACGGCTGCGTCACCGCCGGTGTCACCACGGGATCGACCGTGTACATCGCCGGCGCCGGTCCGGTCGGTCTGGCCGCCGCGACGTCGGCGTTGCTGCTCGGCGCGTCGACGGTCATCGTCGGAGACGTCAACAAGGACCGCCTTGAACAGGCCCGCAGCTTCGGCTGCGAGACGATGGATGTCAGTGACGGTGAGCCGAAGGATCAGCTCGCGCAAATCCTCGGCACGCCGGAGGTCGATTGCGGCGTTGATTGCGTGGGCTTCGAAGCACACGGGCATGGCGCCGACGCGGGCATCGAAGCACCGGCGACCGTGCTGAACTCGCTGATGGAGGCCACCCGGGCTGGCGGCGCGTTGGGCATCCCCGGGCTTTACGTCACCGGCGACCCGGGTGCGAAGACCGAGGAAGCCAAGGTCGGGTCGCTGTCGATCCGGCTCGGTCTGGGCTGGGCGAAGTCCCACTCGTTCACCACCGGCCAATGCCCGGTCATGCGTTACCACCGGCAGCTGATGATGGCGATTCTGAGCGGACGTACCAACATCGCCCGCAACGTGAACGCGACAGTGATCTCACTCGATGAGGCGCCGCAGGGCTACACCGATTTCGACCATGGCATGGCCAAGAAGTTCGTGCTGGATCCACACGGACTGATCGGCTCCTGAGGCACATCTGACGATTCGCGCGCAGAACCGTGCGCGCGAAGCCGACGGTGGATTCGATTCTCGTCACCCGCTCCACCACAAAGGCCCAGCTCTGAGACTTGCCGGAGCCGGGCCCTTGTGGTGGAAGCTTGCCGCTAACGATCTTGTCGGCGATGGCCGCCAAGATCACCGATCCGACCGGGTCCGCCGACGATGAGGCGATGCGGTCGTCGGCACGGCGAGCGGAAGTTGCTTCTGGGCACTGGCCCTCCTGCCAGCCGTTCGCCGGCCACGCCAGCTCACTTTGAATCAGGCGACTGGGTCAGTGACGGCAAGTCGATGAGGTTCGTGGGCCGGACTCGAACGCCGAAGCGCGGCAGCGGATCCAACCAACATCACCGCGCCGACCGCGAATACGGTTCCTGGCCACCAGGTGTGAATGGTGATCGCGAACAGACCTGTGGCCGCCGTCGGCACGACAGTTCCTGTCAGCGCGCCGATACCGCCGAGCGCGCCCTGCACGGTGCCTTGTTCGTTCGCGTCGGTCGCATTGGCGATCAACGTGGAGAGCGCCGCCGCACTCAGCCCGGCGATCACGCCGGTCACGATCAGCGGGTACGCATAGATCCCCGACGGCAGGAACGCATACCCGGCGAAGGTGCACGCATCTAGGCAGGTGGCCCACAGCGCCACTCGGCGCGCTCCGAAACGCTCGATGACAGGTCCCGTCATTTTCGCACCAACGACTCCCGAGAGCGCCGCACTGACAGCCATCGTGACTCCGATGTGCGTGGTCGACCAACCGAACCGGGTCATCATGAAGAACACCCACGTCTCCTGGTCGATGATGCGTGAAATGTCCCGGCACATCCTGGCCAATGCCAGCTCGCCGAGGATCGGGCGCCGGAGCACCGCCGTTACCGAGCTGAACGGGTTGGCGACCCGCCAGGAGAGCGAAGTTCGCCGGTCACCGGGACGGGACTCGGGCAGGATGAGCCAGCCGTAGGCGGCGTTGACCAATGCGAGTCCACCGGCAACCAGATAGGGCAACCGCACGTCGACCGCGCCGAGCGGGCCGCCGATCGCTGGTCCGGCGATGAATCCGATGGCCATGGAAGCGCCGACCAGCCCGAACGCGCGGGCGCGCTGGTGCGGCGTGGAGATATCCGAGATGTAGGCGTTCACGGCAAGCTGGTTGCCCGCGAACAAACCGGCCAGCGCGTGCGCGACGAGTAGCTGCCAGGCCTGCGACGCAATCGAGTGAGTCAGGAAGTCGATTCCGAGCAGCAACGCCGATCCGACCAGCACGGGCCGGCGTCCGTAGCGATCCGCGGCGCGGCCGAGCAAGGAAGCAGACAGGAATTGCAGGACGCCGTAGCTGGATTGAATGAGTCCGGACCACACTGCAGCGGAACTCGCGTGCCCGGTGAGGTTAGTCAGCAGCGCCGGTGCGATCGGCACGATCAGACCGAGTCCGAGCATGTCCAGGAAGACCGTCGCCAGAAGGAAGGCAAGCGGTCGTTTCATCATGACCTCCGAGGGGGTGATATCCCCCCTCGCAGGTACGGAGGGTCAGATTATCGGTGCCGTCAAGTCAATTTCCGATACGAGGACTTACGACGTGGCTGCGGCTCAGAGACCATGCGAAGGCCCGGCTCAAGACCTTCATCCCAAGCCGGGCCGATTGACGATTTTGCCGCTACTGCAGGCTGTCTTCCACGCTGAATCGCACCACGCCGTTGGTGTCTGACGACGCGTCGAGCGTCTTGTCCGATAGTGCAGTGGAAACCTCTGGCTCCACGAACAACCTTGCCCCGCTTGACTCGATGACGTCATCGTTGACATCCGGCTGCGGCGTGACGTGAAGCATCAACTGGTTCGCAGGGCTCGTGTGGTCGGCCGAAATGCGCAACCCCGCGCCTGCCGGAACCTCGGGCTGCGAGACCAGGCTGCGGATCGCAGCCGCGGCGTACTCGGTCATTGCAAGCATGATGATCAATCCTCAATCTCGACGATGCGACCCGGAAGGGCCACCGTTCGACGGGCGGACGCAGCGGCAATCGCTGCATAACTCACGGATCGCGATAGTTGCCCAATCCCGTCCTGGCCGAACGTTTCACCGCTGGTGGCGAGCGGTCAACCCGAGATCGGATTGCGGTCGCCGAAGGAGTGACATCCGAGGGGTCGAGGTTTGCTCCGCTGACCCGATGGGTAAACGCACGTGCCGTAAGGTGTGTCCGGTGACCATGATCATCGGCAGTCGCCCGTTCACCGTCGCTGATCTCGGCGCGTGGCAGCAGCCGGACTCGGAGGTCCTGGTCGGCACGGCCGGGCCTCAAACCGATCTATTCGTCGATCCGAAGACCGGGTCCGCCACGCTGAACGCACCGCGCCTGCTGTCTCCGCCACCGCCCGGCGATTTCCAGTTCTCGGCGCGGGTCGAGGTCGAATTCCGCGGCACTTACGACGCCGGCGTCCTGCTCCTCTGGGCGGCCCCTGAGTCGTGGGCCAAGCTGTGCTTCGAATTCTCGCCCCAGGGACAACCGATGGTCGTCTCGGTGGTCACCCACGGTCGCTCCGATGACGCAAACGCCTTCACCGTCGATAGCAGGACGGTGTGGCTCCGGATCAGCCGGATCGATGAAGCGTACGCATTCCATGCCTCCACCGACGGACAGTGGTGGCACCTGATCCGGCACTTCACGCTCGGCGCCCGGCCGACCGAAGTCGGCTTCGAAGTGCAGTCTCCGTTGGGCGACGGATGCCGGGTCACCTACACCGAAATCTCTTTCACCGACGGCGCCCTGCAGGATCTGCGCGACGGCCGTTGACACCCGGTGCTGCGGGGACCACACCGGCCGGCATAGCCCCCGCACGGCAGTCACTTCGGCGGTGCGATGGCCGCGAGCAGCTTCGCGAACGCACTCTGAGCAGAGGCCGAGATATACGGCCCGATCGCGACCAAGCTGGCGATGACGGCCGAGACCTCGCTCGGACTGAATGAGATCGTCGCCACCCCCTTGGGGATGTCGAGCCGGTATCCGCCGCCCCTGCCGCGCTTCCGGAGCACGGGTACGCCGGCCTCGGCGAGCCGTCCCAGATCACGCTCGACGGTGCGAACCGTGGTTCCCGCGCGTTCGGCGAGTTGGGTGCCTCGCACATACCGCGGTGAACAGGCACGGAGCTCCTCGATGAGCGCGTGTTGCCGTTCGACCAACGGCTTTGCAAAGTGGAACTGCGGATTCGGCTTTGCCTCCGGCATGGGTGGCCCCCATTACTCATGCGATAAACCGACGCGAACTCGTGCGATAAACCGACGCAGCGCCGTCGGTCACTCGATCCTACGGTCGGCATATGGCCATGAACCGCTTGCCGACGACGGTCGGCTCCTCCGATTCCCTGACCTCTGGAGCCGACCGTGACCGACCAGTTGACCATGCCCGCGGCCGACATCCCGCAACGACAACCCCGCATCAATGACTTCAACCGTCTGTGGCTTGGCCAGAGCATTTCGGCATTCGGCAGTCAGATAACGGCGTTGGCGCTGCCGCTGACCGCCGTCATCTACCTCGACGCCTCATCGATCCAAGTCGGCCTTCTCGCCACCGTCCGGGAGCTGGCGTTCGTCGGACTGATGCTGTTCTTCGGTGTCGTCGTCGACCGGTGCCGCCGGCGACCTCTGATGATCGTCTCCGATCTGGGCCGCGCCATCGTCACTGTCGCGGTCCCGGTGATCGCCTGGCTCGGCACTCTTCGAATGACTTATTTGTACGTTGCGGCGTTCCTCTTGGGGGCGCTCGCCGTCGTGTTCAGCCTCGCCTACCGTGCCTACCTTCCGACCCTTGTCGACGCCGAGGAGCTGCTGGCGCGGAACAGCCGACTGCAGGCCACCGAGTCGCTCTCCGATGTGGCCGGGCCGAGTCTGGCCGGGCTGCTTATCCAGCTGATGCGAGCACCGTTCGCTCTGGTCGTGGACGCGTTCTCATTTCTGATCTCCGCGCTGTCGATCGCGACCATCCGCACGCCAGAGGCGCCGCTGACGGCGCCCGCAAGCGTCGACTCCGACAGACCGCAGCCGGACGGCCTCGCCCAGCGCGTGTTCGCCGAGATCTGGTCCGGGCTGACTTTCACGTTCCGGCACCCGGTGCTGCGCATCCTTGCGGTCGCGTCGGCGATCTTCAATGTCTTCGCCACCATGATGCTGACCATCTTCGTGATCTATGCGATCCGCACTGCCCACCTGTCGCCGGGCGGCATCGGGCTGATCTTCACCGGATTCGGCGTCGGCGGCGTCGTAGCGGCAGCGTCGCTGAGCCGGACCATGAAGCTCGGCGTCGGGCGCCTGCTGACCGCCGGCTATGTCATCGGTGCGGGCGCGATCGCCGTCTTGCCGTTCATCGGCGGATCGGCCGGCCCACGGACGGCCATTCTAGCCGCGGTCTTCGTCATCGCAGGCTGCGCGATCGTGTCGGCGAACATCGTCGAGATGACGATCCGCCAGGCGGTCACGCCGCACGAGCTTCAAGGCCGCACGGCTGCCGGATTCGGTTTCCTGATCGGTGCCCTCACGCCGTTGGCGGCGTTGGTGGCCGGCCTCCTTGGTGACCAGATCGGCCCGCGTAGCACGTTGATCGTTGCTGCGGTTGGCGTTCCGATGTCGGTGCCATGGATCCTGCTGTCGCGCGTCCCTCGGATCAGATCGTTAGACGGTCTGAGCGAGACCGGGCGTCAGGAGCGCCAAGCGTAGAGATCGCGAAGGAACGCGATCTCGGCGGTGTGGTGGATGATCTCGCGGTTCATCCACCACAGGATGTCTTGCAGTGGAAGATCCGGGTCGAGGCCATCTGGGTAGGACCCGCGGCCGACCACCGCGTATTCATCGGGCTTCAAGTCGTCGAACACCGAGCGCCAGCGTGCCGAGGCGGCCTTGAACTGCGCGATCGCTCCGGCCGCCGTCGGCTCGCAGACGATGTCATCGACCTGCAGCCGATGGTCGCCATTGGTCCAGTCCGCCCGCCGGAAGCACATCTCACTGAGGTGCCACATCAACCATGCAATCGTGCGCATCGGTGCCGGCTGCGGATCGCGCGGCTCGAACTCGATCACCCAGTCACCGCCACCCATCGATCGGCTGGTCCGCTGCTCTCCGCGGGGACGGAGACTCCACGCACCGAGCGCCGGCTCCCACAGATATTCCTCGTCGGTCAGGCCGTCGAGCCGAGCCCAGAAGAACTCCTGGCTGGTGTCGAGCTGCGCGGCGAGCAGGGCAATCTCGGTCGGGCGGTCGGTCTCCGTCATGCCATGAAGCTACGCAACCGGTACGACATTTCCGGTTGCACCGCAATCGATTCGCGCCGGCCGACACAACCGCGACAACTCGCGTATACATGGGCCATGGGACGACCTGTCGTGCATTTCGAGATCATCGGCACCGACCCGGCCGCGCTCCGGCGCTATTACGGAGATCTGTTCGGCTGGGAGTTCGATACCTCCGGTCTGGTGTCCGAGGAAGTCTCTGAGCCGGACGACTACGGGTTCGTCGAGGGCCACGCCACCGACGGTGGCACCGGAATTCCGGGCGGCATCGGTGGCGGTCCGGGCTATCCGGCCAGGGCGCTGTTCTATGTCAGCGTTCCGGATGTCGAAGAAGCCTTGCAGCAAGCCGAGCGACTCGGCGGTGCTCGGACACTGGGCCCGGCGCAGGCCCCGAGTGGCCTGGTGATCGGCCAGTTCACCGACCCGGATGGCAATCTGGTCGGCGTCGCCGCCCTCCCGCAGCAAGGTTGAGAGCCGGGCGAATCCCGCTTGCCGGCATCTCGCGCCGCGACAACGATCGAGCGGTGACGACCGAAACCCGGCGCCGACGCGACGACGACCTCGAGGAGTGCGTGGCAACTCTTGAGTCGACCGAACTCGCTCGCCTCTTCGTCGTGCCCGAGGCTCCCGGTCAGGGCATCGCCGGCGACCTGCTCACGATGGCGTACGCATGGGCCGACGCCCACGCCGTCGACCTGACCCTCGAGGTCAACACCGACCTGGCGGCCGCTATCCGGCGCTATGAGCAGGACGGCTGGGAGCAGATCGACGAGACGGTCGCCGACTGGACCGGGCCGCATGACGAGACGGTCATCCTCCGGCCCTACACCCGGATCGCCGCAGACCACCGCCGGTAGGTCCGGCACGACGCCCCCGCACGACGGCGCGAATGACGCCACGGCGACGTCACGCCCGATTGCCGGCTGCTCCCGGGCCGGGATCTAACACCCAAATCGCCGCACTGTGACGCGCGCGAGAAAAGAATTTGAGGAACTTTGACGTCGCTTGACGTCAGCTTCCACCTGCGGATTTGCGCTCCGCGATGACTGCCGCGACGACTCGAGGGATGGACATGACGTCATCATGGCTTGACTGCCGCCATCAATGACGTCATGATGGTGTCACAAGGACGTCAATATCGGAGGTAGTCATGAAGGCTCGCACCGCTCACCTGTTCGGCCGCAACAGCAAGTCCCGTCACGGCCAGGTCGAGACCTACGAACCGCTGCACACACAGACCCGCTCCGCTCGCCACATCTCGATGAGCGTGCGGGCGACTCAGGACCGCAACCAGCTCGGCTGGTAACCCGGCATGGGCCGGCTTCGGCTGCGTAGTCGCAGATCGCCAAGAGACCGGCCGCGGACATCGAGGATGTCCGTGGCCCGTCTGCGTCAGACCCGGTCGAGCGGGGTGTGCGGCTCGGGCGGGAGTTCGACCTCGATCAGGTCACCAGGCCGGATCGGGCCGCCGGCGTCGACCACGGCCATGATCCCGCCTCGGCGGACGATCGCGCCGCGGTCGTCGCGCCAGGCGATCTCCTTGAGCAGGCCGGGCCTAAAGCCCTCAATCTGCATGCATGGGTTGCGCAGCCCGGTGATCCGGACGACGGCAGCCGGGCCGATCCGCAGGATCGTGCCGGTCGGCAGGGCGTGCAGGTCAAGGCCGCGGGTGGTGACATTCTCACCGAGCTGGCCGGCGCTCACATCGAATCCCTGAGTGCGTAGATCGTCGTGCAGCTCTGAATGCATCAGATGAACCTGGCGGAGATTCGGCTGGGTCGGATCCACTGCCACCCGCGATCGATGCTGCACCGTCACGCCGGCGTGGGCGTCACCTTCGACACCCAGCCCGGCGATCAAATTGATCTCAGACGCGGACGGCTTGCTGAATCGGTGTTCACGCTCGCGGCTCACCGCGACCACGACCGGACGCTCGTCTACGCTCACGGACCCACCCTGCCACGCCGCCGCAACCGCTCAGCCGCCCGCTCCGGCGAGGACCATCCGCAACGCCGGTGGCGCCGCACGCTGCGACCACGGCACGCCGCGAGTGATCAGGCAATAGCCTCGGTGAACGGCGCGCGCCACTCCGGCGGCGTCTCGGACCCGGGCGTCACCCAGTATTCGCGAGCGCGCACGACTTGACCGTCGCGCACGGTCCAGAACGACGCCGCGGAGAACATGCCCAAGTCCACGTGCGGAACGTTGACCTCACTGACCACCTCGTCGCCCTGGGCCACGACCCGAACCACCTCGATGGTCCAGCCCTCGGGGTATTCCCGCTGCACCGCCACGAAGTTGTCGCGCCCAACGATCCGCTCCGCCGTCACCGGCCACTCGACCACGGCATCCTCGGCGATCAGCTCACCGACACCGACCCAGTCGCGGGCTTGGATGCGGTTCCACAGCGCTTCAATCACGCGTACCGACATGCTCTGGATTGAAACATCGGCCCCCGACAAGAACGCGGGTCAGGTGGCGGCCGGCCGTGCGTGATCGACGGCGAGCTTCACCGCGAGCGCGCCCAGCACCGTGCCCATGAAGTAGCGCTGGACCCGCAGCCAGACCGGCCGCTCTCCGAGGAAGGCGGCAATGGCTCCGGCGGCGAGCAGGATCGCCAGGTTGACCGACAGGCTGATCAGGATCTGCACGCTGCCGAGTTCGAAGCCCTGCGCTATGACGTGGCCACGGCCCGGCTGGATGAAGGTGGGGATCAGCGTCAGGTAGAGGAGAGCCGCCTTCGGGTTCAGCAGGTTGGTCAGGAAGCCCATGGTGAACAGCTTCCGAGGCGAATCGTCGTCGAGCGGCACCGGCGCGAACACCGAGATCCCACCCGGACGAAGGGCCTTCCAGGCGAGCCAGGCCAGGTAGGCCGCGCCGGCCAGCTTCAACGCCAGGTAGAGGCTCGGCACCTCGACGAAGATCACCGAGAGACCGAGGTTGGTCGCGGTCAGATAGATCAGAAAGCCGAGCGCGACTCCACCCAGCGAGATGAGGCCGGCGGTCCGTCCCTGGGTGATGCTGCGGGAGACCAGATAGATCATGTTCGGGCCGGGCGTCAGCACCATGCCCAGCGAGAGTCCAGCAACTCCGAGTAGGGCAGCAAGCGAGATCACCCGCCAATTCCATCGCGCCACCCGGCGCCGCTGGAACAGCCAATTCCAGGTCAGCGGCTCGCGGAGGGTACGTGTCAACGGTCGCGGCGACGTCCGGCCGGCCACGCACCCCCGCGCTAGTTGGTCGGCCAGGTGCGCCAGTTCTGGTAGGACCGGCTCGGGGTCGGACCGCGCTGGCCCTGATAGCGCGATCCATAAACGGCGGAGCCGTAGGGATGCTCGGCCGCCGACGACAGCCGGAAGATGCACAGCTGACCGATCTTCATGCCGGGCCATAGCTTGATCGGCAGGTTGGCCACGTTGGACAGCTCGAGCGTGACGTGCCCGGAAAAGCCTGGGTCGATGAAGCCCGCGGTCGAGTGGGTCAGCAGGCCCAGGCGGCCGAGGCTGGACTTGCCCTCGAGGCGGCCGGCCAGCTGCTCGCCGAGCGTGATGACCTCGAGCGTCGAGGCGAGGACGAACTCGCCCGGGTGCAGCACGAACGGCTCGCCGTCGCCGACCGCCACCTCGGATGTCAGCTCATCCTGCTGGATCGCCGGATCAATGTGCGTGTAGAGATGGTTGTTGAAGACCCGGAACAGCCGGTCGAGGCGCACGTCGATGCTGGACGGCTGGACCAAGGCCGGCTCGAACGGATCGAGCTGCAGTTGTCCGGCCTTGATTTCGGCAATCAGATCGCGATCAGAGAGCAGCACTCGGGCAGCTTACGCGCTGCCGACAGGGGTGGCGATTCGCGGCGAACCGATCGACGTGCCTCTTTCGTGTCGCCGTAGCGATCTCGAACAGATGTTCGATAGACTGCCCGCATGGCTTCTTGGTCCGCCTTTGCTGCTGCTGCGCCCTCGCTCGCCACGTCCATCCGATCTGCCCTTTATCAATACGGGCCGGGGCTGGCCTATCTCGCGACGGTTCGGCCCGACGGCGGGCCGCGCCTGCACCCGGTGTCGCCCGCGGTCGTGCAGGGCGGCCTCTATTGCGTCCTGCTCGACACGCCGAAACGCCGCGATCTTGAGCGCGATGGTCGCTATGCGCTGCACGCCTTCCCTGGCGACAACGACGATGAGGCGTGCTTGCAAGGGTTCGCCACTCCGGTGGTGGATCCGGGTGAGGTGCTGCGGATCGGTCGTGCGATCAGGGCCGACGATCATGTGAATTGGTGGCTCTACGAACTCAACGTCGAGTCGGCGATGTTCGCTTATCGCGGGCCGTCCAGCCAGCCTGAGATTGTCTCCTACCAGTTCTGGATCGATCCGGAAGTGGCCCGCCACCTGCGCGGTCGCGCGCGCCTGGGGCACTGACGATGTCAGGCGACCGGCGCGGTGCGAGCCCAGATGTTGTTGCACTCCTCGCAGACCTCTTCTGGGATCACGCCCACGCGCATCAAGACGGCGAAGATCTTGCAGCCGACGCAGAACGCGAAGACCGACTCCAGCGTTGCGGCGACCACGACGAGGCCGAGCAGCACATAGGCCGCAGTGGTGAGGCCGAGACCGAGAGCGAGGACGGCCGCGGCGGTCGAGAGCACCGCACCGATCCCCTGGGCGAAACGCTTGGGCGGTCCCGGAACCGGCTTCGCCGCGAACGGGAGGCGGGGAGTCAGCACGCGCGTGACCAGCTGGCCGAGCGGGCTAAACGTTGGGCCGCTCAGCGCGCGAGCTATGAACCCGTAGGCGATGACCGCGGTCAGCCACGGCAGGTCAAAGACGATCGCGGTCAGCGACAGCACAACCACCCCGCCCGCCACCAGCCGGGCGGACACCTCGTTCACCGGATTCGGGAAGCTGAAGACTCGGTTTGCCATACCTCTGCGACCTCCTATTCCTAGTTAACTAGTAGAGATCTGCCGCGGCCATTTATTCCCAGCCAGTGGTTGAGTGAGCGGGCCCCGAGCGGGGCGGCCCACGGCGGAGTGAGCGACATCACTCGCCCGCGGTCTGAGGTGCCCTCAATGCAAACGTGCCCGGCTCGCCACTGCGAGCCGGGCACGTTTGTGCGATCGAAGAGACTACGGTCGGCCGTAGCCCACGACCGGGAAGGCGTTGTACTTGGCCATGCGGACGACGTCGCCGGTCTCCGGCGCGTTGACCATCCAGCCGTTGCCCACGTAGATCGCGACGTGATGCACCGTCGGGTAGTAGAAGATCAGGTCGCCGACCTTGAGGTTCGCATGCGAGACCGAAGGCATCGAGTGCTTCTGCTGGTAGGCGTTGTGCGGCAGGCTCACGCCGACCGAGGCCCACGACCTCATCGTGAGACCCGAGCAGTCGTAGCTGCCCGGACCGGAGGCGGCCCAGACGTAGGGCTTTCCGATCTGCTGGCAGGCGAACTTGGCCGCCTTGCTGCCGGCGTCGCCGGTGTAGGTCTGCGGGCACGCCACCGGGCGTAGCTTGCCGGTGCCGCTGGTGCTGCCGTAAGCCTGCAGGCGAAGCTTGTTCAGCTGCGAGATCTTGCCGTTGATGTCGTCCTTCTGCTGGTCCAGCTGCTTCTGCTGGGTGTTCAGCTGAGAGACCAGCGCATCGATCGGCTTCTTCTGGTCTTGGTATTTCTTCTGCAGCTTGATGGTGCCGGCGATCTGCTTCTGCTGCTGCGCGGCCATCTGATCCATCAGGCCGAGCATGTCCAGTGTCTGCGTCGAGGTATCGGCGTTGAGCAGCGTCCTCAGCGTGCCGCCGGGGCCGTTCTCGAAGACCGACACCGAGTAGCTGGAGACGCGGTTGAGCGCGTTCTCCACCTGCAGCGACAACGGCAGAATCTGCCGGTTCAGAGCGTCGGCCTTGGCCTTCTGCTTCAGGAACTGCGCATGCACGGCGTTGTAGTTCTCGATCACCGGCTCGAGTTGCTGCCACTGCTTATCGATCTGCTGCTCGATCGCCGCCGGTGTATCCGCGGCGTTGGCCGGCACGGCTGCAGCCATCACGATCGCGGCGGCTGCCAGGAAAGCGGTAAGAAGAGCGCGGAAGACGAGCTTGCGCCCGCTGCTCGATGGGGCGGGCAACGCGGGTAAAGCCACCGGGGACTTACTCCTTCTTCCCTTCGCGTCTACCGGGTTAGCTGACGGGTTCGGGCTTGGGAAGTCCGCCCTACCGCGACACCTCGCGGATTCACCCCAACTGCTTGGTTCCCCGGTTCGGATCTCTCCGATTCGACGTGGCACCGGCGCCTGTCCCTCGTGGACAGTTCGACATCCGGTCGGCCGGTTCCTTACGCTATGGAGTCAAGGGTGGGAAACGCAAGTCTTGGAAAGGCTTGTGTGCCAATAAAACCAGGCTTTGAGCCATTCTTGAGATTTCCCGGCCGTCGACCTGCCCCAACATGGCATGCGAATTGGCGACTAGTCGGACTAGTCCGATTCTTTCGAATTCGCGGAGGGTACGCACCGCGGACACGGACCGAAGTCGCCCGCCGTGGACTCGTCGGCATCGTTAAATCGTGAGCGTACGGCCACTGTATGTGTTGGACCGACCACCGGGTTCGACAACTCACCGAACGATCGTCGTCAATGTCCGGCCGGATCGAAATCGGCATCGAAAGCGGCCGGCAAGCACCGAAAATCGGGCTAACCGGCCGCACTTCGTCACTCTGCGTGATGCCGCGACACGGAAGAGGATTCGCGTATTTCGTGCAAACCCCCGCGAGTCGCTAGGTTCCGTTCACCCGCCGGTAGTACCTCGGGCTGTCGAACGTCATCGGCGACATCTTGATTGGTTCACCGGTCTGCTCAGCCTGGACAATCCAGCCACCACCGACGTAGAGCGCCACATGACTATGGCTCTTGTAGTAGAAGACCAGGTCGCCCGGGCGCAACTCGCTCTGGGCGATGGAGTAGGACTGGTTCCACTGCCCGCCGGTGTAGTGCGTCAGTGACTTGCCGGCGGCCGCCCACGCGGTCATGGTCAGACCCGAGCAATCGAATTTGTTCGGACCGGCGTCACCCCAGCCGTACATCCGCCACGGCGGGTTCCGGCTCGTGTCCCAGACCAGCGAGCAGGCCTTCACTGCAGCGGTGTGACCCTTGCCGGATGACGACGAGACCGGGCACGGCTTCGGCATCAGCTGAGATTTCGTGTAGGGGCCACCGCCGAGATTTCCGCCGCCGCCACCGCCGCCACCGCCGTTGGCCTCATCCAGCAGCGCCTGCAGGCCGTCGACCTTGGCCTGAATCTGCGACTTCTGCTTGGTCAGCGTTTCGTACTGCTTGTTCTCGTTGCTGATCAACGCGGCGAGCTCGGTCCGCTGGTCTTGATAGGTCGACACCAGCTTGGTGGCGTCGCTGATCTGGGATGCCTGCTGGTAGGCGATCTCGTTGAGAGATCCGAGCACGTCGAGCAGGTCCTTGGTCGAGTCGGAGGCGAACAGCGCCTGGGTGGTGCTTATCGGACCGGTCTTGTAGATGCTGGCGGCGATCTCACCCATCCGGCCCTGAGCGACGGCGGCCTGCAACTGCTTCTGGCCCATCTGGCCTTCCAGCTGCGTGGCCCTGGCCTTGTCGGCGGCCAGCTTCACTCGCAGGCCGTTGTACTGCTCGATCACCGGCTCGAGCGCCTTGTTCTGCGCCGCGATCTGAGCCTTCAGCTCGCTCGCGGACGGCTTCGCCGCGGCCGGAATGGCCGATCCGAGAATCATGCCGACGACAGCCGCAAATACGGCCGCACCGCGCGTCGCACGGCGCCGGTTCGTCC
This sequence comes from uncultured Actinomycetota bacterium, assembly GCA_963836775.1. Lineage (GTDB taxonomy): Bacteria > Actinomycetota > Actinomycetes > Mycobacteriales > Micromonosporaceae > DASQPR01. Next base: position 1,819,371 of record CAWIKR010000002.1, read on the forward strand.
GGATCGGTGGCGTGGGGGGGACTGCCACGGTTCGACGGCTCCTTACTTCCGCAGCCGCCGACCGAGTTAGCTGACGGGTTCGGACGGGAAGTTGCGCCCTACCGCACCCTGGTGCGGATTCACCCCACTTGATGCTGTTGGTTCCCCGGCTCACCGCTTGCGCGGCGGCGATTTGGCGGCACCCGCATCACGATCCCGGATAGGACCGACTCAGATGCAGATGGTCACTCACACTAGGGAAACTGTTGCGGGACAAGCAACCCGCGAACATCCACACTTCGCTGCGCGACGCGACGCGTACCGTCAGTTAGGGTCGGAAGACGCCGGCGCGCCACCCACCACGGCGCTCAGCACGTCGTCGAGAGTGAGCACGCCGAGCACCGTGCGACCATCGCGGACCAGCGCGATGTGCCGCCGCTCGCGGCGCATGGCCACCAGGGCCTCCGCGAGCGACCGGTCCGGGGGCAACACCGGCAGCGGCCGGACCAGGCTCCGATCGATGGCGGTACGCCGCGCCGGGCCGACCACCCCGAGAACATCCTTGACGTGCACGAAGCCGAGCACCCGCTGAGTCGCCCGCTCCACCACCGGGAACCGGGACCGGCCGGTCCGGCTGGCGAGCGCCTCGATCGCCGCTGGGGAGATGTTGTCCGCGACGGTGGTGACGTTGGCCCACGGCACCGCGACGTCGCCGACGCACGAGGCATGGAGCATCAGCGCGCCCGCCAGCCGCGCGTGCTCTTCCTGATCGAGAAGACCCTCGGTCCGCGACTCGGCCACCAGGTTGGCGAGTTCCTCGGTGGTGAAGATGGTCTTGACCGCGTCGGCGGCCTCGACCCGCCAGATTCGCAGAATCTGCCGGGACGCCCATTTCATGGCCACCAGCAACGGCTTGGTCGCGATGCAGAAGGCCAGCATCGGCGCGCCGAGCCAGAGCACGGCCTGCTCGGGGCCGGCCAGCGTGATGTTCTTCGGCACCATCTCGCCGATCACCGTGTGGGCGAACGCCACCACGATCAGGGCCAGCACAAATGACACCGGATGCACCGCGGCCTCGGGCAGATTAGCCGCCTCGAACGGACCCTCGAGCAGGTGCGACAGCGCCGGTTCGGCGATCGCACCCAGCCCGAGCGAGCAGATGGTGACACCGAGCTGCGATCCGGCGATCGCCAGCGGGATCTGCTCCATCGCCCGAAGGGCCATCCGCGCTCGTGACGAACTGGCCGCCAGCGGCTCTACCGCGGTCCGCCGCGACGCGATCAACGCGAACTCGGCGGCCACGAAGAAGGCGTTGCCGAGCAGCAGGACGACGACGAGCAGCAACTGGTTCATTCGTCGGCCTCGGTGCGGGTCACGCGTACGCGCACGATGCGGCGCCGCTCGACATCCAGGACCTCGAAGGTCCAGCCCGGGATGACCAGCATCTCGCCGGCCGCCGGGATGTGACCGAACTGGGCCATCAGGTAACCGGCCAGAGTCTCGTACGGCCCCTCCGGAAGCGCGAAGCCGGTCGCCTCGGCCACCTCGTCCTCGCGCAGCATGCCGTCCACGTCCACCGGACCGTCCGTGGCGAGAATCGTGTCGCCGGGCAGCGCCAGATCACTCGCGGGGATCTCGCCGGTGGTCTCCGGATCGATGTCATGTTCGTCGGCGATCTCGCCGACCAGCTCCTCGACCAGGTCCTCGATGGTCACCACACCGTCGGTGCCGCCGTATTCGTCGACCACGATGCCCATGTCGGCACCGGCGGCTTTAAGGGTCTCCAGCACGCCGTCAAGGTCAAGGCTCTCCGGCACCTGGACCGGTTCCTTGGCGATCGACATGGCGGGAGTTGACGCCCGGCGCCCCAGCGGTACGCCCAGCGCGTCCGTGACCGAGACGATGCCGATGATCGAATCGAGTGTCTCCTCGAAGAGCGGGAACCGGGACTTGCCCGACTGGCGTGCGCGATCCAGGACGTCGCTGACGGTGGCGTCGATGTTGAGGGCCACCACGTCCACCCGCGGCGTCATCGCCTCGGCGGCGCGCTTGTCGCCGAACCGGATGGTGCGGCGCAACAGCACCGCGGTGTCGGTCGGGATGGCGCCGGCCCGGGCCGAGATCGCCGCCAGCAGACCCAGCTCCTCCGGCGACCGGGCACTGGCCAGCTCCGCATGCGGTTCGATGCCGAGCCGACGGACCACGAAGTTGGCGGTTTCGTTGAGCGCTTTGATCATCCACTTGAAGACGTTTCCGAAGGTCCGCAGCGGGCCGGCGGTGGCCCGGGCCAGCGGCATCGGACGCGCCAGGGCGGCATTCTTCGGGACCAGCTCACCGAAGAGCATCGAGATGATGGTGGCGATGGCCAGGGCGGCGAAGTGGGTAACGCCCTGGGTGTGGGTGCCGGCCCATGGCTCGATCGCCGGGCGGATCAGCTTGGCCAGCGCCGGCTCGGCCAGATAGCCGGTCAGCAGCGCGGCCAGGGTGATCCCGAGCTGCGCCGCGGAGAGCTGGAACGACAGCTCACGGAGCGACCGCCGGACCAGCCGGGCCTTGCGATCGCCTTGCTTGGCCTCCTGATCGATCGCCGCCCGATCGACGGTGACCAGAGAGAATTCGCCCGCGGTGAAGAACGCGTTGGCCACCGTGAGCAGGATGAACGCGATCAGTGGTCCGAAGACTAGGAAAGCGTCCACTACCTGATCTTAGGGTGATGTCGCCGCACCCTAGACCTCCGCCGGCGTCACGGACCGCAGCAGCACCGTCGCCACGTCGACGACCTCGACGTCCTCACCAGCGGCTCCGGCCGCTATCTTGGCGGTGACGCCGTCCCCGATCATGGTGGAGCAGAACGGGCAGCCGACAGCGATGGTCTTGGCGCCGGTCGCGATCGCTTCCTCGACCCGCTCGATGTTGATCCGCTTGCCGATCCGCTCCTCCATCCACATGCGGGCACCACCGGCGCCACAGCAGAACGAGCGCTCCGAGTTGCGATCCATCTCGGTGATCGGGGCGACCGCACCGAGGACTTCCCGTGGCGGCGTGAAGACTCGGTTGTGCCGGCCCAGGTAGCACGGGTCGTGGTAGGTCATGGTGCCGTCCAGCGGCTGCACCGGAATCAGCTTCTTCGCCGCCACCAGGTGCGCCAGCAGCTCTGTGTGGTGGACCACCTCGTAGTCGCCGCCGAGTGCGGCGTATTCATTGGCGAGGGTGTTGAAGCAGTGCGGGCAGGTCGCGACGATCTTCTTGACACCGGCGCTGTTCATCGTCTCGACGTTCTGCTGGGCGAGCATCTGGAAGACGAATTCGTTGCCGATCCGGCGGGCCGGGTCGCCGGTGCACGTCTCACCATTGCCCAGGATGCCGAAGTTGACACCGGCCTGATGCAATAGCGTGGCGACAGCACGGGTGGTTTTCTTGGCGCGGTCCTCGAAGGCTCCGGCGCAGCCGACCCAGAACAGGTATTCGTACTCACCGCCGTCGGTGATCCGGGGCACCTCGAAGTCCAGGCCCTTGGTCCAGTCCTCGCGGGTGGCCGGCGGCGCGCCCCACGGGTTGCCCTTGGATTCCAGGTTGCGAAGCATCACGCCGGCTTCGGACGGGAAGTTCGATTCGATCATCACCTGATAGCGCCGCATGTCCACGATGTGGTCGACGTGCTCGATGTCGACCGGGCACTGCTCAACGCAGGCGCCGCAGGTGGTGCACGACCACAGCACATCCGGGTCGATGACCCCGCCGACGTCGGCGCCGCCGATCAACGGACGCTGGGACTCGGCCATCGCCAGCACGTTGACACCGGCGAGCTGCTCCTGGGTCGCCTTCTCCTCGCCGGCCATGGTGAGGCCACCGCCGGCCATCAGATACGGCGCTTTCGCGTACGCGTGGTCGCGCAGGGACAGCACCAGCAGCTTCGGCGACAGCGGCTTTCCGGTGTTCCAGGCCGGGCACTGCGACTGGCAGCGACCACACTCGGTGCAGGTGCTGAAGTCGAGCAGGCCCTTCCAGGTGAACTGCTCGACCGAGGCAACACCGAACTGGTCCTTCTCCGGGTCGGCCTGCTCGAAGTCGAGGACCGCGCCGCCGGAGAGCATCGGGCGCAGCCCGCCGAGCGCCGGGCGGCTGGTGCCGGAGCGCTTGAAGAAGATGTTCGGGAACGCCAGGAAGCGGTGCCAGGCCACACCCATGGTGACGTTGAGGGAGATCACGATGGCCCAGGTCATCGAAATGATGATCTTCACCATCGCGATCCAGGAAACGGCCGCGGCACTGGCCGGCAGCGCATCGCCGAGCGCATGCGAGACCGGAGCGGCCCAGGTGGCGTAGGGCAGATGGTCGTTGGCCGCCTTGAAGCCGCGGATCAGCATGCCGCAGATGAGAACCAGCAGCACCACCCACTCGACGAAATAGCCCTGCCACATCGTCGAGCCGGTGAACCGGGACCGGCGGGCCCGGCCCGGGCGGTTCAGGAGCCGGATGGTCATCAGGTAGCCGATCGCGACCAGACCGAGCACGCTCAGCCACTCGGTGACGAAGCCGAAGATGTTCCAGCCACCGATCAGCGGCAGCTCATTGGTCGGCGAGAAGGCTTCGAAGTAGGCCTGCAGGACCAGCGACGACAGCAGAATAAAGCTGATCATGACCAGCCAGTGCGCGGACCCGACCCAGGTCCACTTCAGCATCCGGGTGTGGCCGAGCGTCTCGGTGAGCATCGTCTTGACGCGCTGGCCGCGGTTGCCGGATCGGGACTTGTCCGGCTGACCCAAGCGCACCACCGCGAACATCTGCCGCACCGCGCGCACCACGAGCACGATCGCCACCGCGGTGATCGCGAGCGAAACGGTGGCCGCGATGATTTGCACGACACCCATTGGCGTACGCCTCCCAAAGCCCAGGTCACGGTCTGGCGGGAGCCTAACCGATCTGGGGCGGAGCTTAGCCGACGCTGGTTACTTGCCAGTAACCAGCGTCGACCAGGTCAGGTTGGCGGGCGTTTCTCCACAGCTGTGGATAACTATGGGGAAAAGCACACACATGTAATCCAATTAGGTTAATCGGACATCCAGGCCGATTGTGGCCAGACGGCGGACTAGCGCCAGCGTGACAGCACGACCAGCGAGCCCACCAGGCCCGCGAAGCCGACACCCAGGTTCCAGTAACCCCAGGACGCCACTGGGTATTGGCCGCCGGACAGATAGAACGTCACCAGCCAGGCCAGGCCGAACAGGATCAGTCCGATCGCGAGGCCGCCCACCCAACGCGGGCTGGGACGCCGGCTGAGCGCCGGGTTAACGCGGACGAGGTCCGACGGCGGCGTGTAGACCCGCTTCTTGCGTACGGTGGACTTCGGCACTTGTGCTCTCCTGCCAGCGGCGCTCAGGGTTCGAAACCAGCGCAGGGCGCTGGGAGGGGATCGAACTCTAGCGTCATCGAATACTGTTCAGCACCAGCGTAGTCATGTTCCGGCGGCAATGGGGATTGGGGATGTGATGGAGTACACCTCGGGCGGCTCGACCTGGACCGCGGCGGTTCGCCGCGTGATGTCCGGGCTACGCCCGGGGGCGCGCCAACGGAACCGCTGGTCGATCCTCGTCCCGGTGGTCGCACTTGTTGCCGGATTGTTGTTCACCACCTCGGCCCGCACGGCTGGCGGCACGTCTCTGCGCGAGGACCGGACTCCGCAGCTCACCAGCTTGATCGCCGACCGCAAGCGGCAGGTCGACGCCGCCGCCGAGTCGGAGGCCCAGTTGCGGGCGGCGGTCGACGCCGACACGTCTACCCTGGCCCAGACTGACGGAACCGTGGCGAGCGCCCAGAACAAGGTGAACGGGCTGCTCGGAGCCGCCGGCTTGCAGGCGGTGCACGGACCGGCCATCACGGTCGAATTGAACGATGCGCCACGCCGGGCCGGCGAAGCTCTTCCGAACAACGCCACAGCCGACGACCTCGTTGTCCATCAGCAGGACGTTCAGGCCGTCGTCAACGCGCTCTGGGCGGGTGGCGCGGAGGCCATGACGATTATGGGGGTTCGGGTGATTTCAACCAGTGCGGTGCGCTGTGTCGGCAACACCCTGCTTCTGCAAGGACGCGTATATTCTCCGCCGTTCATCATCACCGCCATCGGAGATCCGCAAGCGATGCAACGTGCCCTGGATGCGTCCCCCACCGTCAGCGTCTACCGCCAGGCCGTCTCAGCGTTCGGCCTCGGCTACACGGTGCGGACCCAGCCCGACGTAAAGCTGCCCGCTTACAACGGGTCGACCTCGCTGCAGTACGCGGCGGCTATCCCGTGACCACAGAGGTCTCGCCACACGGACGGCACGGCGCCCGCGATGACGACGCCACCTCGGTGATCCCGGCGATCGACGGCGACCAGACGAGCCTCATCCCGGCGATCGACGGCGACCAGACCAGCGTCATCCCGCAGTTCGCGGACGCCACGTCGGTGCTGCCCGCGATCCCTGATGAACCGCCCGCCGCACCGGCCACCGACGGCACGGACAGCAAGCTCTACGACAGCCGGGCCTGGCGGACCCGGGATCGCCGCCGACGCTCCGGCGGCCCGGTCCGGACCACCGCGCGCGTGGTCGGCGAGATCCTGATCACCCTCGGTCTGGTCCTGCTGCTGTTCGCTGTCTACGAGGTCTACGGCAAGACCGCGATCATCAATTCGCACCAGAACCAGCTCGACCAGCAGCTGCAGAATTCGTGGACCGGTCCGACGCCGACGCCGACCACATCCGGCGGCGGTAAATCGGCCGCACCGCTGGCGCCGCCGCCCGGCGACGCCGTCGCCCGCCTCTACATTCCGAAGCTGAAGAAGCACTGGGTAGTCGTCGAGGGCGTGTCACTCAAGGACATCCGGTTCGCGCCCGGCCACTACCCGGGCACCGCGCTGCCCGGCGCCATCGGCAACTTCGCCGTCGCCGGCCACCGGGTTCCGGCCATCTTCTGGGACCTCAACGAGATCCAGAAGTCCGACACGATCGTCGTCGAGACCAAAGACAATTGGTACGTCTACACCGTCACCGTGAATGAGATCGTCACGCCACACTCGGTTGAGGTGATCGCGCCAACACCGGACGAGCCGGGCGTGAAGGCGTCGGCCGCGATGCTGACCTTGACGACCTGCAATCCCAAATGGGACAACTATCAGCGGATGGTCGTCCACGCCAAACTCGTGTCCACCACGCCGCACTCGGCCGGTGCTCCGGTCGCGCTAGGGAGCTAGCCCGATGTACGCATGGATCTGGCGCGCCCTGCCGTTCGGGCGGTGGGGCAAGGTGTTCGGAGCAGCGCTGCTCATAGCCGGCTTCGGCCTGCTTTTCTGGTACGTGATCTTCCCGGCCATCGATCCGCTGCTGCCGTTCAACGACGTGCAGGTGACCCCAGGGACCACGCCATGACGCCGCGCCCTCGTGTTCTCGTCATCGACAACTACGACAGCTTCGTCTACAACATCGTTCAATACCTCGGCCAGCTCGGCGTGGTCTGCGACGTGCGCCGCAACAACGAGATCGCGGTCGCCGACATTCCCGGCCTGAAGCCGGACGGCATCCTGCTCTCGCCCGGTCCCGGCACCCCGGAGCGCGCCGGCATCTGCATGGACGTGATCCGGGACTGCGCCGGCGACCTGCCGATCTTCGGCGTCTGCCTGGGCCACCAGGCGATCGGCGCGGCCTACGGCGCCACCGTAACCCGGGCTCCGGAGCTTCTGCACGGCAAGACGTCGCTGGTCCACCACGAGGGTGCCGGGGTCCTGGCCGGACTGCCGTCACCGTTCACCGCCACGCGGTACCACTCGCTCGCGGTCATCGCCGAGACGCTTCCGGACGAGATCGAGGTCACCGGGCGTAGCGAGTCCGGCGTCGTGATGGCGATGCGACACCGGACAATGCCGCTGGAGGGTGTGCAGTTCCACCCGGAGTCAGTGCTCACTCAGGGCGGTCATCTGATGCTGGCGAACTGGCTGGCCGCGATGGGCGACACCGAGGCGCTGGACCGCGCTCCGGCGCTCGCGGTCGAGGTGGAAGCCCGCCGTCTCAGCGCCTTCGCTGCTTGATTTGAGACCAGGTGCGGCGCCGCCCCTGGCCGGGTCTTGCGTGCCGCCCAGCTATCGCGTAGGAGCAACGTCGACTCTAGGGGATTCCGTGGCTCTCTGATCCCTCAGCGGATTTGGGACCGGACTCGGTTTCGCTGGCGTCCAAACGCGAAGTCGCCGTGTGCGAATGCACTCGAGACTTTGCGTTCGGCCGCCAGCGGAATCGGGGGCGATTCCAATCAGCCGCCGGGCGACGCGGGTGGTGACGTGGACGGTGTGTCGGTCGGCGTCGGAGCCGGCTCGGAACCGATCGCCAGGTTGATCGGGCTGTCCTTGGTCACCGTCGAGTTCGCCGCCGGATCCTGATCGGTGACGGTGCCGACCTCGCTCGGGTTGTCCGTCGGCTTGCTGAACGTGTGGATGTTGGTGAAGCCGGCATTCTTGAGCTTGTTCAGCGCCTGAGACTTGCTCAGGCCCACCACGGGCGGGATCACCGCTTCGTTGCCGCGGGAGATTATCAAGATCACCGTGCTGCCGTAGCTGGCGCTCTGGTTCGGCTCCGGCGAGGTGTCGGTGACCGTGCCCTTCTTGGCCGTGCTGTCCACCATCTGGGTGTTGGTCTCGAACCCGAGACCCTGCAGCACCTTCTCGGCATCGGCCTGGGCCATGCCCTTGACGTTGTCAGGGATGGTCACCTGGGTGACGCCGGAGCAGACGTAGACGGTGATCCGATCGTTTGCCTCGACCGACTTATTGGCCTCCGGATCGGTCTTGGTGACCTGACCGGTCTTGCAGTTGTTGGTAGTCGTGTTGACGGCATCGCCGACCAGGCCGACCTTCCTCAGCTCGGCGTCGGCCTCGGACTTCGTCATCCCCACCAGGTTCGGCACCCGCACCGTGTTGGGACGGTTGGTCAGATAGATCCCGGTGCCGATGGCGACCACCGCGATCAGGCCGAGCAGCGACAGCGCGACCATCACCCAGGTCGACGCGCGGCGGCGCTGCGGATTGCCAACCCGGGCCGGCGTCGTCGGGCGGGGTCCATGCGGACCCATGTTCGGCGGCGTCTGGACCATCGCGGTCTGGTCGTTGCGCAGCACTGGCGTCGCCAGGACCGGCCGGCCGGCGGCGGCCCGCAACAGATCAGCACGCATCTCGGCGGCGCTCTGATAGCGGTTGAGCGGGTTCTTCGCGAGCGCCTTCAGGACGATCGCGTCGACGTCCGGGGTCACGTCCCGGTTGGAGTCGCTCGGCGGCTTCGGGTCTTCCCGGACGTGCTGGTAAGCGACGCTGACCGGGTTGTCACCGACGAACGGTGGGTGCCCGGTGAGCAGCTCGAAGACGACACAGCCGGTGGCGTAGACATCGGAGCGCGCATCCACGGCCTCGCCACGCGCTTGTTCCGGCGAGAGATATTGCGCCGTTCCGATCACCGCACTGGTCTGGGTCATCGTGCTGGCACCGCTGGCCAGGGCTCGGGCGATGCCGAAGTCCATCACCTTGACCTGTCCGGTCTGGGTGAGCATCACGTTTCCGGGCTTGATGTCCCGGTGGATGATCCCGTGCCGGTGGCTGAACTCGATCGCGGCACAGATGTCGGCACTGATCTCCAGTGCGCGCCGCGGCATCAGCGGACCCTCGGCGACCAGGACCTCTTTCAGAGTCCGCCCGTTGACGAACTCCATGACGATGTAGGGCAGCGACTCGCCGCTGGCGCCGCGCTCCTCACCGGTGTCATAGACGGCGACGATCGCGGGGTGGTTCAGGGCAGCCGCGTTCTGCGCCTCCCGGCCGAAACGCATCTGGAACGTTGCATCCCGCGCCAGATCGGCACGGAGCATCTTGATCGCGACATCTCGGCCAAGGCGAAGGTCACGGCCGTGGTGCACCTCGGCCATGCCGCCATATCCGAGCAACTCGCCGACCTGATACCTGCCCCCGAGCAGGCGGCCCGCACTCATCTGGTCATTCCCCTGGTCAACGTGATCACTTCGCCGTTTCGGCATTCACCTTAGCCGGGTCCCACGAACCGGCCGGAATCTCCGCGCGGGAGTCCAGTCGGACTGTGACCCGGGTCGCACGCAGCTGAGCTCGATCTTGCGAGCCGGCGCTGGTGTGAGCCACCGCGGCCAGACCCGAGTTGCGGTCGATCTGTTGCACCTGCCGGTGCCTCTTGATCGCGGACGAGATCAGCGCCGCCAGCACCATCACCAGAATCGCCAGAACAATCCCCAGGATGACCACACCGGCGTTGCTCCGCCGCTGCGGTTGTGGAGTGGGACGGCGGACCGGCGGGACCGACGGGTGCCGCGCGGTCGGCGGGTAGCCCGGTGACACCGGGCGGTACGGCGCGGCCTGCGCGGGAGCGACGCGGGTGGGGGCGGCGGACGGGCGTACCACTGTGGCGGTGGCGCCGGTGCCCGCCGAAGCCGGCGCCGGCGACATCGGCCGACCCGGCGCCTGCCCGGAGGCCGCCAGGCGTGCGGCGGCGGCCAGGGACGCGGCGCTCGGCCAGCGTTGCGCCGGCTTCTTGCTCAAGCACCGCTCAACCACCTGACGCACCGGTCCGGGAATGTCCGGCGGCAGCGGCGGCGGCGTGCCGTCGATGTGCTGAAGCGCGATCTCGATCGGCGAGCCGCCCTCGAACGGACGCCGGCCGGCAAGGCACTGGTAGGCCACCACGCCGAGCGCGTAAACATCCGACGTGGGCGTGGCGATTTCACCAGCCGCCTGCTCCGGCGAGATGTAGGACGCGGTGCCGAGCACCGCTCCGGCCTGGGTCAGCTGGCTTGCGGCAGCGGACCGGGCGATGCCGAAGTCGGTCAGGACCAGCGTGCCGTTCGGGCGCACCAGCAGGTTGGCCGGCTTAACGTCACGGTGCACGATGCCCTTGTCGTGGGCGGCCTGCAGAGCGTCGGCCGCCTGGGCGATCAGCGACATGGTCCGCGCGGGTGTCAGGCGGCCCACCCGGGCCAGCGTCTTGGACAGCGCGTCGCCCTCGACGAACTCCATCACCAGGTAGGTCACGCCTTGGTCGGAGCCGTAGTCATAGACGTTGACGACGCCCGAGTGATTGATCGTGGCCATGGTGCGGGCTTCGTCCCGGAAGCGTTCCGCGAAGCCCGGTTCGGCGACCAGCGACGGGAGCATGATCTTGACCGCGACCACGCGGCCAAGCACTTCGTCATGGCCCTTCCAGACTTCGCCCATGCCGCCGGCGGCGATGTGCTCGGTCAGGCGATAGCGCCCAGCGAGCATCGTGCCCGGACCCACTGAGCTCACTACTTGCCCCCCTGCGCAGCGATGGCGGCCTTGAGGATCTCGCCGCCGATCTCTGTGGCTTTTCGGCTTCCGGTGTCGCCGGCGTTGGCCAGCAGCACCGCGACCGCGGCGACCGGCTTGCCGTCCTTCATCGCGAATCCGATGAACCAGCCGTGCGTCTTGGCCGCGTTCTCCGCGGTTCCGGTCTTGCCACCGACCTGGTAGCCCTGGATCTGGGCGCGGGTGCCGGTGCCGTGGTCAACGACACTGATCATCATTTCCCGCAGTTGCTTGGCCACATCGTCGGAGATCGGCGTACGCAGCGTCTGCGGCTGAGCCTGGTAGTCGATGGTCAGGTCCGGGCCTTGCGTGTGATCGATCAGGTACGGCCGCATCTGCACGCCGCCGTTGGCCACCGCGGCGGCGATCATGGCGCCCTGCAGCGGAGTCATCCGGACCTCGTACTGCCCGATGCTGGACTGGGCCACGTGGTTCGGATCGTCGATGCCGCTGGGCGTGAGCATTGAGCCGGTCTCGCTGGACGCCACGCCCATGGACTTGCCGGCCAGCGTCAGCGAGTCATCGCCGAATCCGAACGCCTGTGCCTGATTGCGCAGCGCGTCCGAACCGAGTTTGACGCCCAGCTGGGCGAAGCCGGTGTTGCACGACTGGGTCAACGCCGAGATGAGCGTCACGGTCGCCGTGGGGCAGATCGACGGCACGTCGTTTTTCATCGTGTAGCCGCCGCCGGGCACCGGTGTGTAGAACGAGCCGGCCGGGATCACCGACTGCGGGGTGTACTGCCCACTCGACAGGGCGGCCGCCGACACGACCACCTTGAAGGTGGAGCCGGGCGGATAGGTGTCCTGAGTCGCGTGATTGACCAACGGCTGGTTGTCGGCCTTGTCGAGCGAGGTGAACGCGTCCTCGGCGGTCTTCGCGTCGTGGCTCGCCAGCGGGTTCGGGTCATAACTCGGGAATGACGCCAGAGCCAGGATCTTGCCGGTAGACGGGTCGATCGCGACCGCCGCACCCTCCTTGACACCGAGTCCGTTGTGCTCGAGTTGGTCATACGCCGTCTGCTGGACGTTCTTGTTGATCGTCAGGAAGACGTTGCCGCCCGGCTTCTTGGTGTCCGAGAACAGGTCCCAGAAGCGGTCCAGCGCCTGCGAGTCGGAGTTGCCGGCCAGATAGTCGTCTTCGGCGTGCTCGATGCCGGTGGCTGCCAGGTTCACCGGACGGTAGCCGGTGACCGGCGCGAACGCCTCGCCCAGCGGGTAGGTCCGGAGGTATTTCAGCTGTCCCTTGGTGGCGACGCTGCGGGCCAGCACCGCGCCCTTGTCGTCGGCGATCACGCCACGCTGACGCTGATAGTCGGAGATCAGCACCCGGCCGTTGTACTGGCTGGTGCGATAGTCATCGGCCTTGTACGCCTGGACCCAGTTCAGGTTGATGAACAGCAGCGCAAACAGCGCGAGCACGACGATACCGACCCTGCGCAGGGGGGCGTTCACGACTAGATCACCTCCGTCGCCATGCCGGCCAACTGGACTGGCGCGGGTGGGGGCGGCGCGCTAGCCGGACGTCGGGCGGCGTCGGAAATCCGCAACAGTAGCCCGATGAGCAGCAGATTTGCCATGAGTGAAGATCCACCGGCAGACATGAAGGGTGTGGTCTGACCCGTCAACGGGATCAGCCGGCTGACCCCGCCAATGATCACAAACACCTGCAAGGCCAGAGTGAAGGCGAGACCGCCGGCGAGGAGCTTGCCGAACGAGTCCCGCACGGCGATCGCCGTACGCAGGCCGCGCTCGACGATCACCAGATAGACCACGAGAAGGGCGGTCAGGCCGAACAAGCCGATCTCCTCGCCCAGCCCGGCGAAGATGAAGTCGTTACGCACCTCGGGCACCTGGGTCGGCTGGCCGGCCCCGGGACCGGCCCCGAAGAGACCGCCGGTGCCGAGCCCGAGCAGCGACTGGACCAACTGATAGCCGTTGTTGCTGGGGTCGCTGAACGGGTTCAGCCAGATGTCGACCCGCTCGTGGAAGCTGGTCGCCGAGCCCACGAAGTAGGCACCGATGGCACCGCCGAAGAACAGCAGCAGGCCGATCAGCATCCAGCTGACCCGCTCGGTGGCGATATAGAGGGTGACCACGAACATGCCGAAGTAGAGCAGCGAGGTGCCCAGGTCCTTCTCGCCGACCAGAACCACCAGGCTCAGCGCCCAGACCGCGAGCACCGGGCCCAGGTCCCGGCCCCGGGGGAAGTCGATGCCGAGGAATCGGCGGCTGGCCAGGGACAGCACCTCGCGCTTGCGCACCAGGTAATAGGCGAAGAACGGCAGCAGCGCCAGCTTGGCGAACTCGCCCGGCTGGATCTGGAAGACGCTGCCGAACTTGATCCACAGCTTGACGCCGTTGACCTCGGAGAAACGCGCCGGCAGCAGGGCCGGGATCAGGACCAGGACAATTCCGACAAGACCGAGGGTGTACGCATACCGAGACAGCGATCGGTGGTCGCGCACCACCGCCAGCGCGACGCTGGCCACCACGGCGGCCGCGAACGTCCAGGCGATCTGCCGGATGCTGTCGCCGACGAACGGGCTCAGACTGGTGTGATCACGCAGCGCGCTGGTCAGGTCCAGGCGCCGGAGGAACGCGATACCGAGACCGTTCAGCAGGGCCACGCAGGGCAGGAACACCGGATCCGCGTATGGCGCGAACCGGCGCACCACGAACGACAGCCCGACGAAGATTCCGGTCAGCAGCACCGGCTGGATCAACACATCCGGGCGGACGTGGCCGAGCAAAGCCCCCTCGGCGGCGATCGCGAAGGCGCTGATCACGACCATGGCGAAGACCAGCATCCCGAGCTCGGTGTTGCGTCGGGTACGCACGCGGCCGACCGCCGGCGCGTTAGCGCGCGGCGGGTCGGCGGGAGTAGCGGCGGCGGTCACAGCGAGGGGTGCACCAATCAGCAGTTCGTCGGAATCGGGGACGGGCTCGTCACCTCCGGCGCCGACGGAGTCGCCGACACCGCTGAACCTGGTGTCTTGGAGGGACCTGGGGACGCCGCGTGCGACGCCGATGTGTGTGGTGAGGGATGCGTGCTGGCCGACTCCGACGGTTTGGGGGTCGGCTGCAACGACGCAGATGCGGACGGGGTGGCGCTCGGGGTCGGGCAGATCGGCGTCACGTCGTCGTCGCGAAGGCTGGCCAGCTTGCGCTCGGCGTCAGCCTTGCTGGTCGCCGGGATGCCCTGCTTGACCCGCTCCTGGGCGGTCGGGTTCAGGTCGGTGAGATTCATCTCGCTGGTCTCGTAGACCCGATTGAGCTTGAGCCCGATGACCTCGCCCTGAACGCCCTTGAAGATCACCACCTGGTTGTCGTCGGTGGCGCCGACGTAGTAACGCGACTGGGTGTAGCTCCAGCCGAAGTAGAGCCCGCCACCGAGCACCGCCAGCAGCAGCACCAGCAGCATTGCGGTGCGGGCCGGATGCCGGCGGGGATGATCGTTGTCGTCGTCCGCGTCGTCTGAGTCATCCGCGGCCCGCGGCGGGTTCAGCGCTGATGCCCGGGTGGCGGGAGTGGACTCGGTCACCGAGTCGCGACCACGATCACGGGATGCGGCGCCACCCACCACCGGGCGTCCTTCGACGATATCGGCGTCGGTGACGTCGGCGACGATGACGGTGATGTTGTCCGGACCGCCGCCGCGCAGCGCGAGCTGCACCAACCGCTCGGCGCACTCGTCTGGGTCTGGATAGTCGCGCAGGGTCGCCGCGATGCTGTCGTCGCTGACCGGACCTGAGAGTCCGTCGCTGCAGATCAGGTAGCGGTCGCCGGCCACGGCGGCGCGGACCGAGTATTGCGGGTCCACGTCGGAACCCTGCAGCGCTCGGATCAGCAGCGATCGCTGCGGGTGGATGCTGGCTTCTTCCTCGGTGATGCGGCCGTCATCGACCAGCATCTGCACGTAGGTGTCGTCCTTGGTGAGCTGGCTGAACTCGTCATCACGGAGCATGTAGGCGCGGGAGTCGCCGACGTGCACCATGGCGAACTTGGTCCCGGAGAACAGCATGCCGGTCAGCGTGGTGCCCATGCCCTCCAGCGCCGGATTGGCGTCAACGGCGTCCCGGAGATTCTGGTTCGCGATCTCGACCGCCGAGCGCAGCGCATCGACCAGCGAGTCACCGGGCACGTCCTCGTCCAGCGGCGCCATCGCGGCGATCGCCAGATTGCTCGCGACGTCCCCGGCGGCCATGCCCCCCATGCCGTCGGCAACAGCAAGCAGGCGCGGACCGGCATAGACGGCGTCCTGGTTGCCCTCGCGAATAAGCCCGCGATCACTGCGGGCGGCGTAGCGCAGAGTCAAAGTCATGGCCGTAATTCGAGTGAGGTGCGACCGATCCGGATCGGCACACCGAGGGGGACGGGGGTCTGGCCGTTGATCTTGTTGCGGTCGAGATAAGTCCCGTTCGTCGAGCCGAGGTCCTCAATGAACCACTGCCCGTCGCGCGGGAACAGTCGCGCGTGCCGAGCAGAGGAATAGTCGTCGGTGATCACCAGCGTCGAATCCTCGGCCCGGCCGATCGTGATCGGCGCGTCACCAAGTGTGATCTTGGTCCCAGCCAGTGTCCCCGCAGTAACCACAAGCTGATGCGCCGCACGGCCGCGCTTGACCTTAGCGGGGCGGCCGGGCGACGTCGAG
Source organism: uncultured Actinomycetota bacterium (assembly GCA_963836775.1). Classification (GTDB taxonomy): domain Bacteria; phylum Actinomycetota; class Actinomycetes; order Mycobacteriales; family Micromonosporaceae; genus DASQPR01. The sequence goes on from CAWIKR010000002.1 coordinate 1,835,365, forward strand.
GGCGCGAGGCCACGCGGGGCAGCGACCAGCCGGCTCGCCCGAGACCCGGCGAACAGGTCCCGGCGGATCACTCCGACAACTGTGAAGACAAAGACCCACAGCAGCACGAGCAGACCGATGCGCGCGACAGCGACGACCAGCGCTTGGTTCAAAGCGGTCAGCCGTCCACGCGGAATGTCAGGGTGGTGGTTCCGATCTGGACCATGTCGCCCGGATTCAGCGCGACCGCCGAGATCCGCTGGCCGTTGACCATGGATCCGTTGGTCGACCCGAGGTCGGTCAGGACCACCTGAGCGCCGTCGTAGTCCAGGCGGGCGTGCCGGCGCGAGATGCCGACGTCCGGCAGGCGCAGGTTGGCCTGGTCACCACGGCCGATCACGGTGGAGCCGATGGACAGCGGATAGCTGCGTCCGTCGTTGGCCACCAGGCGCACACCACGGCCACTGGCCGGCTGCTGGGGCATGCCTCCGCCGGCGTACGGCGGATAGCCCTGCTGCTGCTGGTCATAGCCCTGGTGTGCCGGACCCTGGTCGTAAGCCGGCGCGGGCGGCACGTCGCCGCCGGTGTAGACCTCGGCGGTGACCCGGAACATGCCGGTGTCCAGCCCGTCGCCGCGCTCGATCTCGACGATCACGTCGCCGTAGACCGTCCAGCCCTGCTCGCCGATGAACTCCGCCTGCGACTGGGCCAGCTCCTGGGCCAACGCGGCCGCGTAGGGCGCCAGGCGCGAATGATCGTACGGTGAGAGGTCGATCACGTAACGATTCGGCACGAGCGTCCGCCCGCCAGCCAGAATCGCCTTGTGGGCCTCCGCCTCCCGTTGCATGGCGTTGAGGATCTCTACAGGGTGAACGACACCCTTGAAGACCTTCGCAAAGGCCCCCTCGACAAGACCTTCAAGACGCTTTTCAAAGCGCTGCAGCACACTCACCGGTTCCTCCTGGCACTAACGGCGCACGGCCGAGGGTTTGATGGTATCGGGTGGGCGCACTGAGGCGAAGCGCGCGCGACTCCGTAGGCATCCCAAGCCGCAGGTGTCACGCTGGGAACCTCGGTGTCGCAGGCGTCACGCCGCCAGCTTCCGGCGGTGCCGAGCAATCTGCCCGCCATCGGTCGGTTCTGACACCCCTATCTCCGCAGGAAGCCGCCGTCTAAACGTGCTGACGGCGGGGTTACGCGAGCGCCCCGGCGGCATGCTACTCTTCCACCCGTTGCCAGGACGGACTACCAACTCCGTCTCGCGCGGGGAAGTGGCGGAATGGCAGACGCGCACGGTTCAGGTCCGTGTGCCCGAAAGGGCGTGAGGGTTCAACTCCCTCCTTCCCCACCAACATCGAGCAATGCAGGCCCCGTCGCCGCGAGTTTTGTGGCGCCGGGGCTGTTTCATATGGTGATGCGGTCCCATATAGAGCAGCGCCGGTTCGGCGGGTGGGACTCGAATTGGGAGGTTTGTCGTGAGCGTCGCATTGGTGACCGGATCCGCCGGACTGATCGGCTCCGAAGCCGTCCGGCACTTCGCCGGGCTCGGCCTCGACGTCGTCGGGATCGACAATGACATGCGCTCCCAGTTCTTCGGCCCGGAAGCCTCCACCGCCTGGAACGTGCTCCGGCTCACCTCGGAACTCGGGGATGCGTACACCCACCACGATGTTGATATCCGCGACCGGGACGCGCTGGCGGGGATCTTCCGCAAATATGGCCGCGACATCGCCGTGGTGATCCACACCGCCGCACAGCCGAGCCACGATTGGGCGGTCCGAGACCCGTTCACCGACTTCGACGTGAACGCCGGCGGCACTCTCAACATCCTGCAGAACGTGCGTGATCACTGCATCGGGGCGCCGGTGATCCACTGCTCGACCAACAAGGTCTACGGTGATCGGCCCAACTCGCTGCCGCTGGTCGAGTTGGAGACGCGCTGGGAGATCGACCCGAACCACACCTATGCCGACGGCATCCGCGAGGACATGTCGATCGACGCGTGCCTGCACTCGGTGTTCGGGGCCTCCAAGGTCGCGGCCGACGTGATGGTTCAGGAATACGGCCGCTACTTCGACATGAAGACCGCCTGCTTCCGCGGCGGCACCCTGACCGGCCCGGCGCACTCGGCCACCGAGCTGCACGGCTTCCTTGGCTACGTCATGCGCGCCAACATGGAGCGCCGCACCTACAACCTCTTCGGATATAAGGGCAAGCAGGTCCGGGACGCGATCCACAGCCATGATGTGACATCGGCGTTTGAGGCGTTCTTCCGCGACCCGCGCAGTGCCGCGGTCTACAACCTCGGCGGCGGCCGCCACTCCAACGTCTCCAACCTGGAGGCCTTCGCGCTCGCCGAGAAGATCTCCGGCCAGGAGATGGTCTACGAATACCAGGAGGCCAACCGGGTCGGCGACCACCAGTGGTGGATCGGCTCCAACGCCGCCTTCCAGGCCGACTATCCGGAGTGGAAGCAGGTCTACGACGTGCCGATGATTCTCCAGGAGATCTACGAGGCCAACGTCGATCGTTGGGTTCCCGGGAACGCCAAGTGATCGACAAGGGCCGGCACAACGTTCTGGGTGTGATGGTCGACGCGATCGACTACGAGACCGCGACCGAGAAGGTCATCGCCGCCGCCCACGAGCAGCGTCCGCTGGCGCTGACCGCGTTGGCGGTGCACGGCGTGATGACCGGCGTCGAGGACCCCGCCCACAACGCCCGCCTGAACGCATTCGACGTGGTCACCCCGGACGGCCAGCCGGTCCGCTGGGCGTTGAAGTTCCTGCACGGCGTCCGCTTGGACGACCGGGTCTATGGCCCGAAGCTCACCATCAAGGTGATCGAGCGGTGCGCCGACGAGGGCCTTCCTATATATCTGTACGGATCCACCGACGCCGTTCTCGCCAAGCTCACCAATGAGCTGCAGCGGATGTTCCCGGGGCTGAAGATCGCCGGCATGGAGTCGTCCAAGTTCCGTGCCGTCGGCGACGGCGAGGACCGGGAGATCGCTGCGCGGATCACCGCTTCCGGCGCTCGCGTGCTCTTCGTCGGCCTCGGCTGCCCGCGGCAAGAGGTCTTCACCTACTCCATGCGGCCGCTGCTCAACATGCCGATGCTCGCGGTTGGCGCAGCCTTCGACTACCACGCTGGCTTGCTCCGCAAGCCTCCGGCATGGATGCAGCGGTACGCACTGGAATGGCTCTGGCGCCTCGGTCTCGAACCGGCCCGGCTGTGGCGGCGCTACCTGATCCTGAACCCGCTCTACCTGTCTCGGGTGATGGCCCAGAAGGTGCGACTGTGGAAAGCCGTCCCGCCGGCGCCGGCGACTGAACGGCCTTCGTCTTTCGCGGTCTAGGCGTTTGCCAAGCGCCGTCGCACGGTCTCGTCAAAGCGCGTGCGGTGCGGTCGTCGTCGGAGTGTTTCGTCGCCGCTTTCGTTGAGCGCCGCCGGCCCTTGCTCTAATAACCTTGATCGTTCTCATCGCCCGCTGAGGCTCCATCGCCCGCTGAGGCTCGGCTTGTCGTTGTCTGCCACCTGCTGACGGCTGACGGGCTCTTTAACGGCCGATGATCGCGACGTCCACCTGCTGACGGCTGCTTGAGGGGCGTCAACCCCCGCGAAGATCGCAACGTCCGCGGGCTGACGGCTGCTTGACGAGCGATGATCGCGACGTCCGCGGAGCCATGGTCGCCAATCGCCACGTTTCGCAACCATGGCTCCGCGGACGTTCCGATCACACTGCCGCTGCTCCGCGGACGTCGCGATCTTGGCGAAGGGTCGTCGCGTCCGACTAACGGCTCCACCGCTGACGTGGCGTCCATCAGCACGTGGCTTCGCCACTGGCGCGGCTTCGCAATCGGCGGGTGTCGCATTTGGCGGGCGTCGCGGCATCGATTCGCTACGTTGGATCGGTGCTCTTTACCGACCGAGACGCTCTGCGCCACGAGGCCTACGGGTCCACTGAGGCGCTACGGACTCGGATGTCGATCTACCAGTTCCAGGAGCCGCGCCGGGACTTCCGTCCACTGGTGGCGGGCTTCCTCGGCGACGCACCGGGACTTGTGGTGGACGCGGGATGTGGCGTCGGCGGCTACACCCGAGCGCTGCGGGAGGCCGGACGGGATGTGGTGGCGGTCGACCTGTCCGGCGCCATGGCGGCCGCGGCCTCACCACCGTCCGCCATAGCGGACATCACCGCGCTGCCATTCGCCGGTGCCGCGTTCGGGGCGGCGATCGCCCTCCACATGCTCTATCACGTGCCGGATCCACGGGCTGCGCTGCGCGAGTTGCGGCGGGTGCTGCGGCCGGGCGGCACGCTCGTCGTGTCCACCAACGCGCTCGGCGACAAGGCCGAGCTGCGGAAGCTGCACGCCGATGCGGCGCACGCGGCCGGTGAAGAGTTGCCGGGGACCGGTCCAGCAGACCGGTTCCACCTGGACGATGCCGAGATCGCCGTGGGCGAACTCTTCGAATCGGTGCGACGGCACGACATGCTCTCATCGGTACGCGTACCCGAGGCGGAGCCGGTCGTGGCCTTCATCGACTCGACCCGGTCCTGGTACGGCGACAGTCCAGCCGTGTTGCCACAGGTCCGGGGCATAGTGACGGAGACGATTGAGCGCGATGGCGCCTTCACCTTCCGCACCCACTGCGGTTTCCTAGTCTGCCGCTAGCGCTCGCAGCTGGTTGCGCGTGCGGTCATCGATCAGCGCACCGCGGAGTCCGGCTTCGAACGCCGCGTCCGAGGTGACCCCCAGCTTCGCAGCGGCGGCATAGTCCTGACCGAGATCGGTGTTGAACATCGCCGGATCGTCGGTGTTGATCGAGCATTGCGCGCCGGCCGCGATGAGCTGCGGCAACGGATGCTCGCCAAGGCTCTTGACCACGCCGGTCCGGAGGTTCGAGATCGGCGCGACATCCAGGACGATCTGCCGCTCGACGATCTCGGCCAGCAGGTCCGGGTCGTCGACCGCGCGGATGCCGTGCCGGATCCGGTGAGCACCCAGATCGAGAGCCTCGCGAATCGATTCGGGTCCGGCGGCCTCACCCGCGTGCGGCACGAACGCCAGACCACCGTCGTGGGCAATCTCGATTGCTTTGCGGTACGGCGACAGCGGGTACCCCGGCTCGTAGCCCCCGATTCCGATCCCGACGATGCCACGATCCCGATAGCGCACCGACACCTCGGCGCACTCGATCGCCAGCTCGATCGGGCAGCCGTTGCGATAAATGTCGGGAGTGAACTGCATGCGCACGCCGTGCCGCTCGAACGCCTCGACCGCACCCTCGGTGTAGCCGGTGTAGATCTCGTCCCAGTCCAGGCCAAGCAGCACCCGTTCGGGCGGCGAGAAGATGCCCTCGACATAGACCGCGCCGAAGCTGGCCGCCTCAGCGGCGTAGTCCACCACCACCTGCCGAAAGTCGTCAGCCGTCCGCAGGCAATTGGTGGTCAGCTTCCACACCTCGATGAAGTGCCGGAAGTCCGTGAACCGGTAGAGCTCGGTCAGACCCTCGACAGTGTCCGCGGGCAACTCCGCCCCATTGCGCCGCGCGATGTCGAGCAGCGTTGCCGGGCGGATCGCGCCCTCGAGGTGGACATGGAGTTCAATCTTGCGGTCGGTCACCAGCCGAGCCTAGACGCCGGGCCGGCGACCCGGCTCTGCCCAGCCCAACTCGACCACCCACCCCAGCCCGGCTCGTCCATCCACCTGGCTTGACCCAACCCAACCCGGAAGCGGCCCGGCCCGCCACCGCACAAACGACCGGTCGCGAGATCGAACGCCACAATGGTCAGCGGCGCTGCTGGCCGCCGGCAGCCTGTTGCTCGTAGAGCAACTCCAGAATGGACCGGGCCGCCTCGAACCAGCGATCCAGCCAGCCCGGCGCCGGGCCGGTGCCCCGGGCCGGCAACTCCAGCAGCAGCCCACGCAGCAGCGGATGGTCGGCGAGCGATCCCGATGACGAGTCGTCCAGCCAGCCGTGCGGCGGGAACTCCGGCTCGCTCAAAGATTCCGCCATCGGCGGTTCCCTGCCAGCGGCATGTCTTCTGGTACAACGAGCCGTGCCGGGGACAGCGACGCCGAAGCACCGAGATCAGCACGCGGTGCGGAGTGCGTCGAGATGCCGCCCGCCGAGACTTGGGGCGCAGGGTCGACGAAGTCATTGCCGCGTATGCGAAGCGCCCGACCCGCCGGCGTAGTTCCGGTTCGACCTCGGATACTCGCCGAGCGCCGAGAACTACGCGCATTGGCTGGGTCGGGCGCGTGCGGCTATCGCTTTCCGCCGGCAACACGGGGTGGAGCACCCCGTGGAGTCGACCGGCCGCAGCTGATTACCGGTCGAACTCGCCACCCCGGACGCCGCCGAGGAAGGCATCCCACTCGGCCTGGGTGTAGACGAGAGCTGGACCACCGGGGTCCTTGGAGTCGCGGACCGCGATGGCGTCCCCGACGAAAGCGACCTCGACGCAGTTGTCGCAGCTGCCGCTCAGAGAACTCTTGCGCCACTGCGCCGAGTCCAGATCGACGGTCAGCCCTTTGGCCTCGATCACGTTCACTACTTCAGCTCCTTTGCCCGTGCGACGATGCGCTCGACGGATTGCACAGGTGGCAGCGCGCTCGTCTGTAGGTGATCGAATATGAACCGATACCGAGCTATTTCATGATCCTTTTCTAGAAACAGCCCGCCGGCGGCGTTCTCCGCGAAGACGACGTCCGGATCGCTTGGGTCCTCATACTCGAGGATCGCGAACGTACCGTCGATACCCGCATGGGCTCCTGCGTCAAACGGCAGCATCTGCAGGGTGACGTGTGGGCGTTCGGCCATCACCGCGAGGTGATCCAGTTGCTCAGCCATGACTGAGGGGCTTCCGACGACACGATGGAATATCGCTTCATCGAGGACCACGTAGAAGTTGAGCGGATCATCCGAGTCGATTAACGACTGACGCCGTCGGCGGACTTGCATCCGTTGTTCAAGTTCTTCGTCGGTGATGTCCGGCCGAGCCGCCCGGATCACCGTGCGGGTGTATTCCGGGATCTGGAGCAGGCCGGGAACCACCTGGGCTTCGTACGCCTTGATCGACGACGCGGCCGCCTCCAGCCCCACATAAGCGCCGGTCAGGACCGAGCCGTAGGCGTGCCACCAGCCCTTCTGCCGGGCTTCGCGGGCTACCTGAACCAGATCCTCAGCGGTCGGGTCATCGACGCCGTAAATGGCCAGCAGATCGCGGACGTCGCGCGGGGATGCTCCAATGTGGCCGGTTTCGATCCGCGAGATCTTCGATGACGAGCATTCCAGGTGCTCTGCGGCGTATTCGATGGTGACCTTGGCATTTTCGCGAAAGCGCCGTAACTCGAGACCTAGCCGTCTTCGTTGAACAGTGGGGCTGCCGCGACTGGCCACGAAGCCTCCCTCGGCGGGTAAAACGTCCCTCGCGCCGGGGACAACGAGATAAATAGCCCCATGATCTTAGCCGTACGGATGTACTGACGCGTCCCACTAACGGGCGACGCGTAGAGCCTCCAATAATTCGGAATTAACATACCTAATCGTTTGTAACGGTTAGATATGCCAATCCTCAAACTGCAACTTGCATTCTGCACGGCATCGGAGCAAGCTCGCAGATGGCAGCTTTGGTCACCAAACCAGGACAGCCGCCAGCCTGCAGGGGCCGCCGGTTCGACGCTCACAAGGCTCGAAGCACCAGGCCCTAAGCACGCGAGGTTGCCCCTTTCCCACCGCGAGGGAGTCAGGTTGGTACCCCGGTCCGGCGACGTCATCCGCGTGACTCGCGAAGCGAGCGTCCAATTCGCGTCGCCACTGCTGTTCCGCGTCATTCGCGTTCATGACTGGTCCACCTACGACGGTTGGGCGTGGCTCGATGGCTACGAGCTCAACCCCGCCGGTGAGGCGATCGACCGCCGATCGATCTTCGTTCAGATCAGCGGTTTGCGGCGAGCCCAACTAGCTGGCTCGCGATTCGGCACGCCCCGATCGCGGACCCACCTTGGCATGGCGGCCGCCGGAGTCGGCAACCGCTGATCGGCCGCACCGCCCGCCACCTGCGGTTTTGTTGAGTCGGCTTCACGGTTCTCGGCGTTGTCGCGCGCCCGCACGCATAGGATCGTAAACACCTACGGCTTTGGTAACACGCTTGCGTGGCCCGGACCCAGACTTCGGTGTGGGGGCGGTGCCATGGCGTCAATTTTGGTGGGCCGCCTCTGGCTCGCCGTGTTCGGCTGCCTTGCCGGCATCCTGCTGGTGCTGGTCGCTGCGCCGGCGCGCGCCGACGATTCGGCAGCGATGTCGGCGTTGGCCCGCGCTGCGCGCGATGCTCCGACACCGAATCCGCCGCCGGGCCGGACCATCGCCCCAGCCGAATCTCCGCAATCGCCGACGCCCGCGCCGGCTCCCCCGGAGATCGATGTGTTGGGCTCCGTCGTGACCGTGGATCAGCCGGTGGTTGATCTTCATCCAGCAGCGGTACGCCATGGCAACGCCCTCCGGCGGCCGGCGGTCCACCATCCGGCCGTGGCTGCCTCGTCACCCCGATTCAGTGAGTCTCTGCTGATGTCCGGGCTCGGTGCCTTCGGGATCGCCGCCTTCGGCCTGGTCAGTCTCGGGCTGCGGCGTCGGCTCTGGTAACCGCAGGCCGATGGCTCGACGCCGTGGTAGTCGGCGCCGAAAAGGCTCGATGTGGGCTCTGGCGCGTGTGCGTCAAGCGATGATCGCGTTCACCTGCCGGGACTGGGTGAGGGCGACGGAGTCGCCGTGGTGGGGGTTCCAGTCGGCGACGACGCGCTCGGCTGGGCGTAGTACAGCGTGATGCTTCCACCGGGCGCGACCGTCTGGCCGACATCGGGCGAGGTGCGCACCACAGTGTTCGTCAACGCCGAGTCGTCGGTCTGCGCGACCTCGGTGTAGGCAATCCCGTAGCCGTCCAGGATGCTGGCCGCGCTGTCGACCGGCAGGCCGATCAGCAGCGACGGCACGACGAACGGCGCGCCCGGCTGAGTCGGCGTTGCGGTGGTCGGCGGTGCGCTCGTCGGTGGCGTGCTGGGCGGGGTGGACGACGGCACCGCGGACTGCGTGGGCGCGGGCGGCGGGGACGGCTGGTTGTTGTCGTTGTTCAGGTGCGTGATCAGGAAGTACGCGACGGCGAGCAGGATCAGCAGGCCGATGACTCCGAGCAGGATCGGCAGCCACCAGGCCCGGCCCGGCTCCGGCGGCGACCACTGGGCGGTGGCATCCGGATCGCGAGGTGCGGTCCGTGGCACGTTTGCCTTCGCCGTCCACCGCTGTGGATCGTCCGCGGGCGGCATCGTCGACGTGGAGTCCGGCACCTGTGGCCGGAGGATGGTGGTCGGTGGTTCCGGAGGGCCGATCGGAGTCGGCGGCAACATCGCTGTGGCGTCGCTGTCGACTACTGGCGTGACCTTCGTGGCGCCATCGTCCACCGCCGGCGTGAGCATCGTCTTGTCGTCGTCATCCTGGCCGCCGTCGCCGTGACTGACCACACGCGTGGCGTCGTCCTCGGCCGGCTTGATGGCCCGGGTGGCGTCGTCGTCAACCGGCTTGATGGCCCGGGTGGCGTCGTCGTCAACCGGCTTGATGGCCCGGGTGGCGTCGTCGTCAACCGGCTTTATCGCCTGGGTGGCGTCGTCGTCGATCTCGCTCGGCGACGTGGCGGCGGTCGCGTCCGGATCGCCCTGACCGGCATCGCCGGACCGATCCGGAACCGCACGCCGACCATCGTCTTGGTCGTTCACCTCGCCCGCACCAGCGGTCGCCGGGGTTTCGTCCGGCTGCTCACTCGGCTGGTTCCGCGGCTGGTTCCCCGGCTGATCATCCGCCACGGGTCCATCGAACCATGGCGTTGGGTCGCACTTGCAGGCGACCGGTCAACGCCGCGCCATCACGGGGTCGCACTAGCGCTGGGCTGGCCATCCCCGGGGGAGTCATCGGTCGGATTTCCCGAGGGCGCTCCGATCGGGCCGGTGCCGCAGTGCACCTGAATCGGATCGTTCCAGTGTGTCTGGGTGTCGGTCGCGGATGGATCGGTCCACATCACGTCGCCCTCCTTGCCGTCCGGGTAGGACGGCAGTAGTCCCGCCGCGGCCAGATCCTTGCCGCCCTGCGCGCACCGCTCGCCGGTGACGTCCGGGACCGACAGCAGCGGGGCCGGGCCGGTCACATAGATCTTCACGGTCGTGCCGCGCTTGACCACTGTCCCGGCCGCCGGAACGGTGTGATCGACAGTCGCGCCGCTGCCGCTGTCGTTGAAGTAGAGCGCCACTCCGAGACCCTGGTCGCGAAGCTTGTCCCGGGCGTCGGAGAAGGTCACTCCGGCAGCGTTGAAATCCGGAATCGTGGTGCCGGTCGCGGTCTGTGACGGCGGCGTGGACGGCACCATCGACGGTGACGACGGCACGGTCGTCGGCGTCGCTCCGGTCGACGATGAAGCCACCGTCCGCGGTGTCGGTGAGTCGGTCATCCACCACCCGATCGCCGCGCCGATCGCCGCCAATGCGACAAAGCCGGCAACGAACGCGAAGACTTGGCCGACCGACACCGGCGGCTTGCCTGATGACGAGGCGGCGGACGAAGGGGATCCGGAGGCGCTCACCTGAGACAGTGTGCCGCATCGGGGCGACCTTTCCCCACCGGCGGCCACCGGCGAAGCCGGTGCCGGAGTCACCCGGACATCGCCCGCGGTCGCTTTGACACCGCTCCGTAATGACACGACAACCGCCAGTTTCATCGGTCGCCAGGATCGGCGCTTGCCGCTACGCTGCCCGACATGGCCAAGCAGGGCTGGTTGAGTTCGGTAGCGCTCGCAATCGGTGCGAGCGCCGGTTGTGCTGCCGCGCAGTTCGGTCTCGGTTATGGCTTCGGCGTCATCGAATGGGCGCCGGCCGCCGGACAGACCATCACGTCGGACAAGGTCTGGTTGGTCAGCCTCGCATGGACGCTGTGGATCGCGGCGTCGTCGACAGTCATCGGAGCCGTCGCCGCCGACCGCCGCAGCCTCGGCGATATCGGTGCGGCGCCGCCTCGGGCCGGCACTGATCCGACCGTCATGGCCACGGCGATCTGGCGGGCGCTGCTAGCGGTCTCGGCCGCCGTCGGGGCATTGCTCTCGGTCGGGCTGGTTCTCGCGCCGGCTCAGCTGGCTGGTCGGACCGACACCAACGCACCTGAGCTGATCGCTTCCGGTTACGGCATCGTCGGAGTCATCGCGGGGATCGTCATTGCGGTGCTCGCTCTCGCCGCTCGCGCCGCGGCGGTCAACGTCATCGCCACCACGGCCTGGATCTGGATCCTGGCCGCCGCCTCGTTGATCTATGACGCCGCCAACGGGCGCACCCACGGGAGCACCTCGATCGAGGTCTGGCCGTTCGGCAGCGAGCGCTACTTCCGCGACACCTGGTCCTGGTCCGGCCTGTTCGTCATGCTGACCAGCGCCGCCGTCATCGGAGTGCTGGCCGCCATCGTCGGGGTGCGCCGGGGCGACCGGAAGGTCGGCGTTGCCGTCTCGGGCGGTGCCGGGCCGGCTCTCGTCATGGCGGCCTACCTGCTCACCATCCCGACCCTGGCCGGAGTGGCGGACCCACAACGGTCGGCGTCGATCCTGGCGCCGATCGCTCTGATCGCCGGTGCGGCCGGCTCCATCCTTGTGGTCGCCGCGGTCAGCAGCCGGGAGGCGAGCCGGCGCGACCGGATGCTTCGCGACTTGCGGCCGGTAGGCCCGGGCGACTCGGCCAAGGGCGTGGCGACGGCCGGCGGCAGCACCGGGTCGGAGAAGGCCCCGCCACCGAAGGTGCCGGCACCCAGACCGCAGCCGGCTCCGGCCAGCGCCGGTCGGGCGGCCGCGCCCGCCAAGGCCAGCGCCCCGGCACCGTCGAGTCCGCAGTCGAATCCGGCGTCCCCGGCGAAGCCCGACGAGACCACGACCAAGCTGCCGGCTCAGGGTGGTTCGAATCCTTCGGGCGCGAGTGGCAACCCGAATCGGAACGGACCGAACGACAAGCGGCGGCGACGCTAGTCGGTGGTCCAGTTGTGCACGGGTTCGTTGCTCTGCCACCGGTAGGCGTACCGCCGGAGCATTTCGCGTAGCGCCGCGGGCCGGGACCGGCCCGCGGCCTCGAGCGCCCCGACCGTCTCGACCTGCCAGGTGGCGCCGTTGCGGCCGCGTCGACATCGGGCTTCGATAATCCCGAGCAGCCGGTCCCGCACGTCGGGAGCCACATCGAGCTTGTCCAGGCCGGCGTATGCCTTCGGCAACAGATGGTTGAGCACCAGCTGGCGCGCGTCGATCTCGCCCATCCGGGGCCAGAACAGCCGGGCATCGATGCCGTCTCGAGCGCCCAAGTAGAAGTTGGTCTCGGCTTGGCTGAAGGTGAGCGATGTCCAGATCGGCCGGTCGCCGTCGACCAGGTCGCGGACCAGGCCCAGATAGAACGCGCCGTTGGCCAGCAAGTCGACGACGGTCGGACCGGCCGGCAACACTCGATTTTCCACCCGCAGGTGCGGGCGATTGTCCATCACGTCATAGACCGGTCGATTCCACCGATAGACCGTGCCGTTGTGCAGGCGCAGCTCGGCAAGAGTCGGAGACTTGCCGGCGGCCAGCGCCTCGACCGGGTCTTCGTCGTCACAGATCGGTAGGAGCGCCGGGAAATACCGGACGTTCTCCTCGAACAGATCGAAGATCGACGTGATCCAGCGTTCGCCGAACCATACCCGCGGCCGGACGCCCTGATTCTTCATCTCGTCCGGCCGAGTGTCGGTGCTCTGCTCGAAGAGGGCGATCCGCGTCTCGGCCCACAGATGGCGCCCGTAGAGGAACGGGGAGTTGGCGCCGACGGCGAGCTGGACGCCGGCGATTGCCTGGGCGGCGTTCCAGTAGTTGGCGAAGGCATCCGGTGAGACCTGCAGGTGGAATTGGACGCTGGTGCAGGCCGACTCGGGCGCGATCGAATCGGCGGCGGAGTGAAGCCGCTCGGCGCCCCGGATGTCGATCGGCATGTCTCCGCCACGGGCCTCCATCATCTGCTCGTTCAGCTGCAGATAGCGCTGGTCGGGCGTGACATTGGCGAGAACCGTGTGGCGCGGTGTCAGAGTCGGCACAATGCCGATCGGAACCAGATTCGCATCGGCTTTGCGGGCGCACTCATCCGCCTGCCGGAGCGTGTTGCGAAGGTCTTCCTCGTAGTCGGTGAAGCCGTGGTCGGACACCAGCCGGGGCCGCGCGTTGAATTCGATGTTGAACTTGCCGAGCTCGGTCTGCACCAGCGGATTCGCCAGGTCGGCAAGAACCCGTTCGTTGATCATCGCCGGTTCGGCGGACTGGTCGACGAGATTGAGCTCGAGCTCCAGCCCGGTCATCGGCCGGTCGACCTCAAACCGGAAGTCTTTGAGCATCAGGGCGAAGACGTCGAGGCAACGCCTGACCTTCCGGCGATACCGCGTCCGGTCATCGCGCGTGAATGCCCCAGTCGCTATGTTTTGACCCATCCGCCCCACTCCAGGGTCGCCAAACTTTGGTGCCTAACGTTACGAGCGTCCTACTCCGGCATGCCAGGGACGAATCGGACTCATATCAGCTCTGAGTGATCGTTCAATTGCACGCTGACGCCAATTCTCCGCAATACGACAACTACTCGCAATTGGGGGGTCAGCTCATCGTTACATAGCGATTAATCAATGTCTTATCGAGGTGTCGGACCCACAGCGGCAATACCGGGCGTGCTGCAGTCCCGAGACGCCGACCGCCGGCGGCCGCAGACGCCAAAGGCACGCACCGAAACCGGTGCGTGCCTTTGCTGATCCAACGGAGTGCGGGAACCGTGTCAGTCCTGGCGGACGGCCTCGCCCTCGATCTCGATGGTGATCTTCTTGCTGACCATCACACCACCGGTCTCCAGAGCCTGGTTCCAGGTCATGCCCCACTGCTCGCGGTCGATCTCGGTCTTGGCCGAGAAGCCGAGCACGTCCTTGCCCCACGGGCTGCGGGTGACGCCCTCGAACTCCACCGCGAGGTCGACCGGGTGGGTCACGCCCTTGATCGTCAGGTGGCCGCGGAGGGTGAACTCGTTGCCGCCCTTGGCGGTCAGGCCGGTGCTGCGGAACTCCAGGGTCGGGTACTTCTCGATCTCCAGGAAGTCACCGCTGCGGAGATGGCCGTCACGCTGCTCGACACCGGTCGTGATGGACGCGGCCTGCATGGTCGCGTGCGCCGACGACTGGGCCGGATCCTCGGCGATGACGATCTCGCCGGTAACGTCGACGAAGTGGCCGCGGACCTTGCTCACCATGAGGTGACGGGCGACGAATCCGACGCGGGTGTGCGCAGGGTCGAGGGCGAACGTCCCCGCAGTCGGAATCTGGAGGCCGTTGTGGTCCCGGGTGGTGGTGCTGATGACGTCGGTCATCGTGATCTCCTCAGATGTCTGTTGTCGTTGCTCAAGCAACTTTATACCGAGCATCTGTTGCCAACGCAAGTATTGCTATAGTTGTTCCATGCACCACGAGAGTTCTCTGGAGATCTTCGACGATCCACGCATCACGGCGATGGGTCTGCTCGGCGAGGCCTACGTGGGGCTGATGGCGCGACTGCAGTGCCAGATCGCGCAGCACGACCTGTCACCGATCGAGTTCGAGATCCTGCTTCGACTCACCCGGTCGCCGGACGGCCAGCTCCGCATGACTGATTTGTCCGCTCAGACGTCATTGACCGCCAGTGGAGTGACCCGCGTCATCGACCGGCTGGAAAAGGTTGCCCTGGTCCAGCGTGCCGCGTGCCCCACCGACCGCCGCAGCCTCTACGCGGTCATCACCCGCTCCGGCCGCGATCGCATCGCTGCGATCCTGCCTGGGCACCTTGCCCTGATCAATGAGTGGTTCACCGGTCGGCTCCAGCCTGATCAGCTGGAGGCCCTCCTGGCCGGCCTGCGGGTGGTTCGAGACGCGGTCCGGCCAGGCGCCGAATCCGGTGCGCGCGATTCGACCACCGAGTTGATGTCGCTTTAATCACAGCGACCGATTTCGAATCGGCCCCCGAACCACACAAAAGCGCCGAGTCCAGGAGACTCGGCGCTTTTGCATCTTCCAGGCGGGCACTGATGTGGGACCGCCGCCGGCGTTCCCGACGTCCGGGCCCGACGTCGCTGTGTGCGAATGCACTGACGACGTTGAGCTCAGCCGTCAGGGGCGGCGGATCCGATTCCGATCAGAGACCGAGCGAGCGGGCGATGATCATCCGCTGGATCTCCGATGTGCCCTCGCCGATCTCCAGCACCTTCGAGTCGCGCCACATCCGGGCCACCGGCGTCTCGTTCATGAAGCCGTAGCCACCGTGGATCTGGGTGGCCTCGCGAGCGTTGGTGACCGCGATCTCACTCGCATAGAGCTTGGCGATCGCCGCCTCGCGCTTGAAGTCGCGACCGGCGACCAGCTTCGCGGCCGCGTCGTAATAGGCGAGGCGGGCGGTGTGGGCACGCATTTCCATGTCCGCGATCTTGAATTGGATCGCCTGGTACGACCCGATCGACTGGCCGAACGCGTGGCGTTGCTGGGCGTACTTCAGGGACTCGTCGACGCAGCCCTGAGCAAGGCCGACCGACAGCGCCGCGATCGCGACCCGGCCCTCGTCCAGCGTGGCCAGGAATTGCGCGAAGCCCCGGCCGCGCTGGCCGAGCAGGTTGGCGGCCGGCACCCGGCAGTTATCGAAGTTCAGCTCGTGCGTGTCCGAGGCACACCAGCCGACCTTGGAATAGCCGGGCGCGACGGTGAAGCCGGGCGTGCCGCTCGGGACGATGATCGTGGAGATCTCCTTGCCGCCGTCCTCGCGGACGCCGGTCACCGCCGCGACGGTCACCAGCGCCGTGATGTCGGTGCCGGAGTTGGTGATGAAGGCCTTCGAGCCGTTGATCACCCATTCGTTGGTGGACTCGTCGAGCACTGCGCGGGTGGCCGCGCCGCCGGCGTCCGAGCCGAAGCCCGGCTCGGTCAAGCCGAACCCGGCCAGCGCCTCGCCGCTGATCAGCCTCGGCAACCACTCGGCCTTCTGCTCCTCGGTGCCGAAGCGATAGATCGGCATGGCGCCGAGCGAGATGGCGGCCTCCAGTGTGATCGCCACGCTGGAGTCGACCCGGGCCAGCTCCTCCAGTGCCAGGCAGAGGGCGAAATAGTCACCACCCATGCCGCCGACCGACTCCGGGAACGGCAGGCCGAACAGGCCCATCTTGCCCATCTGCCGGATGACCTCATAGGGGAAGGTGTGGCTCTCGTAGTGCTCGGCGATCACCGGAGCGACCACATCCTGAGCGAACTCCCGGACGCTGGCGCGCAGGGCTTCGTGCTCGTCGTTGAGCGTGAAGTCGGGCATTTTGTCTCCTCTTCCGCGCGAGCGCGGCACTCTTGCGCGCGAAGCGCGGCAAATCTGGGTCAGACAGGCGTGACGCCGTGCCGGCGCCGGGAGAAGTGGCGGTCCTTCCCGTGCGCGGCGGCATAGCGCGCGAGCAACTCGTCGCGAAGCTCATGCGGCTCGATGATGGTGTCGACGACTAGCTCGCTGCCGAGCCGGACGATGTCGATGTCCTGCTCGTAGTCGGCACGTTTGGCGGCGACGAACTCGGCGCGCTCGGCCTCGTCCTCGATCGCGGCGATCTTGTTGGCGTAGACGGCGTTGACTGCGGCCTCGGCGCCCATCACGGCGATCTTCGCGGTCGGCAGGGCAATGGTGGCTTCGGGTGCGAAGCCAGGCCCGGCCATCGCATAGAGACCGGCGCCGTACGCCTTGCGGACCACGACGCAGATCTTCGGCACTGTTGCCTCGCTGATCGCGCTCACCATCTTGGCTCCGTGCCGGATGATGCCCTGCTTCTCGACCTGTGTGCCGACCATGAAGCCGGGCACGTCGCAGAGGAACAGCAACGGGATGTTGAAGGCATCGCAGAGCTGCACGAACCGGCTCGCCTTGTCGGCCGAGTCGACGAAGAGCACGCCGCCCTTGAACATCGAGTTGTTGCCGACCACCCCGATGACCTCGCCGCCAAGACGAGCGAAACCAGTGGTCAGCTCCCTGGCCCAGAGCGCCTGGATCTCGAAGTAGCTGTCCTCGTCGACCAACGCCTTGACGAACTTGCGCATGTCGAACGCCTGACGCTCGCTGACCGGAACCAGAGACGCCAGATCCGCTCCGGTCGCCGCGCCGGCTGCAATCGCCGGCGGGTTTTCGGTGAAGTTCGACGGCAGGTATGACAGGTAACGCTTGACCACGCCGAGCGCCTCGGCCTCGTCCTTGCACAGGAAGTGCCCGACGCCGGACTCGGTGCAGTGCACCTTGGCCCCGCCCATCGCCTCCAGCGTGGTCTTCTCGCCGGTGACCATCTGGACCATCCGGTCGCTTCCGAGGTACATCGAAGCGTTGCCTTCGACCATGGCCACCACGTCGCAGAACGCCGGGATGTAGGCGCCGCCGGCGGCGGACGGGCCGAACAGGGCGCACACCTGCGGGATGCTGCCCGATGCCCGGACCTGGTTGTAGAAGATGTTGCCGGCGCCGCGGCGACCGGGGAAGAGATCCACCTGATCGGTGATCCGAGCGCCGGCGCTGTCCACCAGATAGATCATCGGAACGCTGGTGCTGTAGGCCCGCTCGATGATCCGGATGATCTTCTCAACCGTACGCGCGCCCCATGATCCGGCCTTGACGGTGGAATCGTTGGCCATCAAGCACACCGGGCGGCCGTCGATCCGCGCCGTGCCGGTGATCACGCCGTCGGCCGGCAGGCCGTCGGCGAGGACGTTGGCGTAGCGGCCGTCCTCCACGAACGAGTCCGGATCCACCAGGGTGGCGATCCGCTCCCGGGCGAACATCTTGCCGCGGGCGGCGTTGGCCTCGTGATATCTCGGCGCGCCTCCGGCCTGCACCTGCTTGCTCAGGGCTTCAAGGGCCTCACGGTCCAGTGACACCGGCATCCTCCATGACCAACATCGGCGCCATCGTTGACGCACCTGAACGATCGTTAGGCTACCCCATCCCGATCGCTTCAACCCAAACGCGAAGGGGCCAACACCACTGCGGTGTTGGCCCCTTCTTGAGTTGGCGGGCCAACCCGGTGTCCCAGCCGGCCTGGCGCCGGCCACACACCTGACGTGGCAAATCGAACGCGGACCGGGAAGTTCGTCGAGAGCTGGGTGGATGCCCGAATTTGCGTCCGGGAAATTGGGTTCGGAGCCGGGCTGCCCGCGGATGGGTCAGTGACTGAATCCCGACAACCACCCAACCAGTCGCCCTCCTGGCTTCGAACCCCGGTCGCACAGCACACCTCACAGAGGAGGAACGATGCGTACCACAAAGGCTCGCCGCGTAGGCGCGGCGATCGTGGCGCTCGGTGTGGTGTTCGCTGGGGCGCTGGTGGCGCTCGGGCCGAGCGGCGCGGTGGCCTCGAGCCACCGCGAGGCTCCGCTCATCGCCGCCGACCCGGCGGTCGACAACACCGACGTTTACGGATTCGTCAGCCCGGACCGACCGGGCTACGTCACGTTCGTGGCAAATTTCATCCCGTTCGAGGAACCGAACGGCGGACCGAACTTCTACCCGTTCGCGACCGATGCCCGCTACAACATCAACGTCGACAACAACGGTGACGGTAAGGCGGACGTCGTTTACCGGTGGACGTTCCACACCTCCGACAAGCGTGGTGGGAACACCTTCCTCTACAACAACGGTCCAGTCACCTCCATCGACGACGAGAACCTGCTGTTCCGGCAGACCTACACGCTCGAGTCGTCGTTCAACGGCGGCCCGTTCCGCGTCCGCGTGGCCAACGCGCCGGTCGCCCCGTCGCGGGTCGGCGCGGCATCGATGCCGGACTACGGAAAGCTGCGCAACCAGGCGGTCACTGCGCTGCCGGGCGGCTGGAAGATCTTCGCCGGCCAGGCCGACGATCCATTCTTCCTCGACCTGCGCGTGTTCGACCTGCTCTATGGCGGCGACCTCAGCGAGGTCGGGCAGGACACGCTGGCCGGCTACAACGTGAACTCGGTGGCGATCCAGGTGCCGTTCAAGGACGTCGCCATGCACGAGGACGCGAACCGCAACCCGGTAATCGGCATCTGGTCCACCACCGAGCGGCCGCGGGTGCGGATCAGTGGCAAGACCAGCGCTACCAACACCGACTGGGTCCAGGTCTCACGACTGGGCAACCCGCTGGTCAACGAGGTGGTCGTGCCGGCGAACCTGAAGGACGCCTTCAACTCGCTGACGCCGGACAAGGACGGCTCGATCCCGGCGGTGGTCGCCCGGGTGAAGGACCCCGAGGTGCCCAAGCTGATCGAGGCGATCTACAAGCTGAAGGCACCGGCGGCACCGCGCAATGACCTGGTGGAGATCTTCCTGACCGGAGTCACCACCAAGGCCGGCGGTCCGATCAAGGCGGACCTCAACTCGCAGCTGAACAACGCCGACGTGAACGCCAAAACGTTCCAGCCCTCGGAAGAGCTGCGGCTGAACCTGTCCGTCAAGCCGACGGCCAAGCCGAACCGGCTCGGCGTACTCGCTGGAGATCTGCAGGGCTTCCCGAACGGGCGCCGGCTCACCGACGACGTTGTCGACATCGAGCTGCAGGCACTTGAGGGTGCGGCCCAGAGCGGCAAACTGGTCGATGCCCTCGCCGCCGGCGATGGCGTGAACGCCAACGACGACGCGTTCGGCTCGGCGTTCCCCTACCTCGCACTGCCCAACAGCGGCGCGGTGAACAAGGGCGGCGGCACCGCCGGTGCAGCCCAGGGCGGCACCGGTGGAGCTCAGGGTGACACCGGCGCGGCAGCTCCGGGTCAGCCCGGCTCGACGCAGTCGGCCGAGCCCGCGGCGTTCACCAGCCAGTCCACTCGGGACCTCGGCACCACCATCATCAGCGCGACTGGCGGCGCCGTAGCCGTTGCCGTGGCCGCCCTGCTGATCGCGGGCTGGGTGATGTGGCGCCGGCGCCGTCCGGCACTGGTGGCACCGCAGCCGACCGTGGTTCCGCCGCCGACATCGGCGCCGGGCCAGGACAACCCGACCGTCCAGTTCTAGCAACCCACGGCCCGGGGGGTACGCGGCGGAAGCCGCCCGTGCCCCTCGGTCGCCGAAGGCCCAGGGAGGCCATCATGTTGCGCCACCGAATCCTTGTCGTCGGAGTCGCCGCGGTGCTGATCACCGGTGTTGCGGGGGTCTTCGGACTGCGGCACGGCGGCGGTCAGATCGCCGACGACGCACCGGCCGCGGCCGCAGCGCCGGCCGACCGGCTCGGTGCCGCCATCACTGTCGCGCAGCAACGACTTCACACTGTGCCCGGTGACTATGTCACCTGGGCTGAACTCGGTTCCGCGTACATCGAAAAGGCTCGTGTCTCCGCGGACCCCAGCTATTACCCGAAGGCCGAGGGTGCGCTGCGCCGCTCGCTTCAGCTGCGCCCGCATGACAACGCCACCGCGCTGATCGGGCTCGGTGCGCTCGCCAACGCACGCCACGACTTCGCCCACGCCCGTGACCTCGCCGAGCAGGCATTGCACGTCGATTCGTACTCCGCGGACGCGTTCGGTGTCCTCGCCGACGCACACACCCAACTGGGCCATCCGGCCGCCGCCACCGACGCCGTCCAGCACATGCTCGACCTGCGTCCCGGCCTGCCGGCCTATGCCCGCGCGTCGTACGACCTCGAGCAGCACGGGCGGCTGGACGAGGCTGCGGCGCTGATGCGCCGGGCTCTTGACGCCGCGATCGATCCCGCCGACATCGCCTTCTGCCGCTACCAGCTCGGCGAACTCGCCTGGCAGCAAGGCCGGTTCGACGAGGCCGGCACCGAATACCGGGCCGGTCTGGCCGCCGACGCCAGCTACCTGCCGTTGCTCGACGGACAGGCACGCCTCGCCGCGGCCCGGGGCCGCACCGGCGACGCCGTCACCGATTACGCCAATCTCACCGCGCGGTACCCATCACCCGGATACCTGATCGAGTACGCGGACCTGCTCACCGCTTCGGGGCATCCGGACCAGGCACGTGCGCAGCTCAGGCTCGCTTCCGCAGGGCTGGCACTGTTCACCGCGAATGGCGGCACCGATGACCTCGGTGCGGCGCAGCTCGCACTCGCCGAGAACAAGCCGGCTCAAGCGGTCACTGCTGCCAAGCGCGAGTGGTCGCGCCGGCACTTCGCCGATGTCGCCGACACGCTCGCGTGGGCGCTACACCAGGCCGGATCGGATCGAGAGGCACTGACCTACGCGAAGCGTGCCACGTCCAGTGGCGCCCGCAATGCGTCCTACCTGTTCCACCTCGGGATGATCGAGGACTCGCTCGGCCGGACCGGCGATGCGCGCCGCGACCTGGCCGCGGCGCTCGCATTAAATCCACAGTTCTCGCCCCGGTACGCGCCGGTCGCCGCGGCGGCCCTGGCCCGGCTCGGCGCGCGATGACCACACGGATGGTGCGCCGACTGGCGTCAATGGCGGTAGTCGCGCTGGCTGCGGTCCTGATCCTGGTGGCCCTGCCGGCCCGGCCGGCGGCCGCGCATCCACTCGGCAACTTCTCCGTCAACGAAGCGATCGCACTCGACCTCTACCCGCAGCGGGTCGAGGTGTCCGCGGTGATAGATCTCGCCGAGCTACCCACTCTCCAGAAGCGATCCGCTGTCGACCAGGACGGCGACGGCGCCGTCAGCGCAGCCGAGAGCATGGCCTACAACCAGCGAATCTGTGCCGAGCTCGACGCGGCGCTGTCGGTCCGAGCCGGCGGGCACCGGCTCGCCCTCACCGACCGCCCGGCCGGATTCGAATACCGTCCGGGCAGCGCAGGCCTGCAGACCAGCCGCATCTCCTGCGCTTTCGGCGCTGCGGCGGATCTCGGCGACTCGGCCACGATCGCGGTGTCGAACGACTACCGCGCGGACCGCATCGGCTGGCGCGAGATGGTCGCCGTGGGACACGGCGTGCACATCGTGAATTCGCCGCTCCCGGACCGGTCACCGAGCGACGCGTTGCTGAGCTACCCGACCGATCTGCTTGGCTCACCGTTGCACCAGACGTCGGCGCAGCTGCGGGTCGAGCCGGGCGACGGGCCGGCGACCAGCGGTGCGGCCGCGACAGCCGCCACCGGCAATCCGGTCACCCGCTGGGTGGCCAGCGCCGACCGCACGCTGGAGCGAATGGTCGGCGGGCACCTGACGCCGATCGTCGGCCTGCTCGCGGTCCTGCTCGCGCTGCTTCTGGGAGCCGCGCACGCCGCCCTGCCTGGTCACGGGAAGACAGTCATGGCGGCATATCTTGCCGGCCGCCGGGGCCGGCCGCGGGACGCGGTGACCGTCGGCGCCACGGTGACTCTGACGCACACCGGCGGGGTTCTGCTGCTCGGCCTGCTCCTGACCACCGCCGCCAGCCTCGCCGGCGAGCGCGTCCTGGGCTGGCTCGGCATCGCCAGCGGCCTGCTGGTGGCGGGCGTCGGAGTGGCCATGTTGACGTCGGCGCTACGCCATCGGCGGCACGGCGCAGTGCATCAGCACGGCCACGATCACGATCATCACCACACCGACCATCACCACCACGACCATCCGGCCCCGCACCAGGGGCACGACCATGGCCACGGTCAATCTGACCACGATGCTGACCACGACGGACCAGAGAGTCGGAATCCGCACGGGTCGGCACGGGGCCGGAGACTGAGCCTGGTCGGCATGGGCATCGCCGGTGGTCTGGTGCCAAGCCCGTCGGCGCTCGTCGTACTGCTGGGCGCGATCGGTCTCGGCCGGACCGGTTTTGGAATCCTGCTGGTTCTGGCCTATGGCGTCGGCATGGCCGGCATGCTCACCGCCGCCGGTCTCGTGCTGATTCGGCTGCGGGACCGCTGGACGCGACCGTCGCCACGGGTGCTCAACCGGCTCGGGCGGTTCGCGCCCGCCGCGACCGCCGCACTGGTGCTCTGCGTCGGCATCGGTCTAGCCGGCCGGGCCGCGTTCGGTGTCGTCTAGGATCTGCGCTCACGGACGACCCCGGGCACCGCGGGCAGGGCCGCCCGAAGAGCGGCGCCGCCGCCCGCCGCGGCCGCCCGAAACGGCGCGGCCGCCCGAATCGGCGCGCTGACCAGAGCCGAAATGTGCGCGCTGATTGGTGTCAGCCGGCGCTGACCAGACGCGTACGCGGACCCGCCCGGAGCACGCCGGACGGCAGCTCACGACCCACGATGCGCTGCGCCATCTCGGCCGCCTCGACCAGGCGATCGAGGTCGATGCCGGTCCGCATGCCCATGTCCTCGAGCATGTGGACGACTTCCTCAGTGGCCACGTTGCCGGTGGCGCCTGGAGCATACGGGCAGCCGCCAAGGCCGCCGACGCTCGCGTCGAACTCGCGGACACCCAGCTCCAGCGCGGTCAGGATGTTGGCCAGGCCGGTGCCCCGGGTGTTGTGGAAATGGGCCAGGATCGGCACCTCCGGGTGGCTGGCCCGGATCGGTCCGAGCACGGCACTGACCCGCCGCGGCGTGCCCATGCCGGTGGTATCGCCGAAGGCGATCCGGTCGGCTCCGTCGGCGAGCACCCGATCCGCGATCGCGGCCACCCGCGCCGGGTCGATGTCGCCCTCGTACGGGCATCCGAAGCTGGTCGCAACGATCACCTCGACGCTGGCACCGGCATCGTGCAGCATCGCGATCAGCTCCCGAATGTCGTCCAGCGACTCTTCGGTGGAGCGGTTCACGTTCTTCCGGTTGTGGGTGTCGCTCGCCGACACCACCACCTCGATCTCCCGGAACCCGGCCGCGAGCGCGCGCTCGGCGCCGCGCGAGTTGGGCACCAGTGCGGAATAGCGCACGCCCTCGACATGCTTGGCCCGGGACCAGACCTCGTCGGCGTCGGCCATCTGCGGGATCGCCTTGGGATGCACGAAGGACACCGCTTCGATCCGGCGTACGCCGGTCTGCGAAAGGGCGTCGAGCAGCTCCACCTTGGCGTCGGTCGGCACCGGCGCCTCGTTTTGCAACCCGTCACGCGGTCCGACCTCGCGGATCGAGACGTCGATGCCGTCAGCGGTGTCCATAAGACCTCGTTCCTGTTCCGGCGCCGGTCACTTGGCGCGCATCCGCGAGACGATGCCGGTGTCGTAGTCACCAGAGACGAACTCCGGATTGGTCAGCACCTCGCCAAAGAACGGCAGATTGCACTTCGGTCCGACGATCTCGAACTCGGCGGCGGCTTTGGCGGCCCGCTCGATCGCGGTCGGCCGGTCCGGGCCGAAGACGATCAGCTTGGCCATGAGCGAGTCATAGTTCGGCGTGACCGTGTTACCGGCCGCGTAACCGGAGTCGACGCGTACGCCATCGCCATCCGGCTCGACCCAGACGGAGATCGCGCCGGGCCCGGGCAGGAACCGCTTCGGATCCTCGGCGTTGACCCGCAGCTCGATCGCGTGCCCGCGAGGGGCGACCGCCGTCACGTCGAAATTGGGTCCCAGGCCACTGGCCACCCGCAGCTGCTCCTCGACCAGATCGACGCCGTAGACCAGCTCGGTGATCGGGTGCTCGACCTGGAGGCGGGTGTTCATCTCCAGGAAGAAGAAGTCGCCGGTGATCGGGTCCAGCAGGCACTCCACAGTGCCGGCGTTGCGGTAGCCGACGGCCTCTCCGGCCCGGACCGCGGCGGCGCACAGCCGGGCCCGCAGATCCGCGTCGACGGCGGGTGAAGGCGTCTCTTCGAGCACCTTCTGGTTGCGGCGCTGCACCGAGCACTCGCGCTCGCCGAGCGCCACCACTCGACCGTCGGCCAAACCGAGGATCTGCACCTCGATGTGGCGGACCCGAGGGAAGTAGCGCTCGATCAGCACCGCGCCGTCGCCGAACATCCGCGCCGCGAAGGCGGTCACCTTCTCGAACTCGACCCGCAGGCCCGGCTCGTCGAACGCGGCTGCCATGCCCATGCCGCCACCACCGGCCGCGGCCTTCACCATCACCGGATAGCCGATCCGGGCTGCCTCCGCGACCGCCGCCTCAACGGTCGCGGCCGGGTCGGTGGTGCCGGGCGCGACCGGCACGCCGGCGGCGGCCATCAGGTTCCGAGCGTTGATCTTGTCGCCCATGGCGGTGATCGCGTCCGGTCCGGGCCCGACCCAGATCAGTCCGGCGGCCTCGACCGCACGGGCGAACTCGGCATTCTCGGACAGGAAGCCGTAGCCCGGGTGGATCGCCTCGGCCCCGGTGGACTTCGCCGCGGCCAGGATCGCCTCGGTGTTGCGGTAGGACTGAGCCGGGCTGGCCGGCCCGATCAGGACCGCTTCCGTCGCTTCCCGGACGAATGGCAGGTCGGCGTCCGCCTCGGAATAGACCGCGATGCTCCGGATCCCGAGCCGGTTGGCGGTTCGGATGACCCGGCGGGCGATCTCGCCCCGGTTCGCAACGAGCAGCGAGCCGATCATCAGCGGTCCCTCCATGCGGTCACCAGCGGCGCTTGCTTAACGATCGTTAGGCAAGGTCTCCCGCGTCAGGCTACCGCGTCTCGGACCCGTCCTTGTAGCGCGGCCAGCGCGGCGGCGCGGAGCAGCTCCTCGCGGCGGTCGCGATCGACGTCGCCGCCGTGGAACGGAGTTGAGTTCATCAGGCCGAAGGCCGCATGGGCCAGCACCCGGGCCTCGTCGGTGCCGAGTTCCGGCCGGAGCGACAGCAGCGTCTGCACCCACACTTCTACATAGAGGCGCTGCAACCGCCGGATGGTGCGCCGCGGCTCGGCCGGCAGGCGATCCAGCTCGTGCAGGTGCAGGGCGATGACGGCGGGATTGTCCAGAGCAAAGGCGACGTGGAAGTCGACCAGCGAGTGCAGCAGCCCGACCGGGTCATCGACGTGGTCCTGGGCGCGCTCGATGCCACCGGCGAGCAGACCCTCGCTGACTGGGTTCAGGCAGGCGATCAACATCGCTTCCTTGCCGGCGAAGTGGTGATAGAGCGCCGGCCCGGTGACGCCGGCGGCCGCACCGATGTCGTCCATCGACACACCGTGATATCCACGCGTGGCGAATAACGCGACCGCAATCTCCAAGATCTCGTCTCGGCGGGTGCGGCGCTTGGTGGACCTGGTGCGCTGCTCGACCGTCATCGCGCCAGCCTATCCAGGATTCCTGGCAAGCCAATGGCCCAAAGGTCGACTACTCCTCGATTCCGTATAGTTTTCGCAGCTCATTGGCCTCCTGGCCGCGCTCGGCACGGTCCAGTAGGTGAGCCAGCACACCGGCGGCGAATCGAGACGCCTTGCGGTCACCCAAGTCGGAGAGCGCAGCCGGAGCGTTCGCGGACCGGATCAGAGCCGCGTCCACATCGCCTCGCTGGGCCAGGATCCGCGCGCCCTCGCAGGCGAGCATGGCCCGCTCCCAGGCGACCTCATCGGAGGCCGGAAGGGCCAGGGCGGCGAGGTCCGCGGCGGCCAGCGCCTCCACCGCCGGGTCGATCTTCTCGGCCCACATCAGCGACATCGCGGTACGCCGGCGCGACCGGCACGCCTCGAGCGGCAGTTCCGCCTCGGAGTACGCGCTGGCCGCAGCGGCGTACCGGCCGGCTGCCTCGGCATCTCGGTCCAGTCCATCGAGCAGGTCGCCCATCTGCTCGTTCATCTCGCCGACGAGTGCCTGGCTGCCACGCCGGCGGCCACTGTCAGCGACCAGCGCCAGCTGATCCAGGGCCTGGTCCGGCTCGCGGAGCGCGCGGAATGCCTGCGCCAGCACGTGCCGGACGATCTCGGCCCGGGGATCATCGAGACCGTCCAGATGGGTCAGAGCGTCCTCGGCCACCTCGGCGGCGTCCAGCGGCCGGTCGGCGCTCAGGTACGCGACCGCCAGCGCATGCCTGGCCACCAGCCCGCTGTCCGAGTCGTCCTCGGCGACCGTCACCGCGATCTCGTCCACCAGATCGTCGATCGTCTCGGCCGCCCGCCCGGTCCGGGACAGCAGGATCGCCCGCTGCCGGCGCAGGCTCCGCCGCAGGGTGTCATCATCGGCGACGTCAAGACCCTCTTCATAACAGGCCACCGCGGTCCGCTCGTCGTCGGACAGCTCGGCCACTCGTCCGATGATCCAGCACGAGGTCGCGATGCCGGCCGGATAGTCGCGGGCCCGGCACAGGTCCCGGGCTGCCTCGGCAGCGCTGCGGGCCTCCGGCAGGCGACCGAATTCGGCCAGCATGCCGGCGCGCTCGGCGGCCAGCTTCGGGGCGGAGTATTCGTACTGGTCATGGTCCAGGTATCGGCTCGCCTCGTCGAGTGACTGCAGGGCGTCGTCGGCCCGGCCGCAGAACATGTAGGCCAGTGCCATCCGGCGATGAACCGCGGTCAGCAGGTGCTTCGGCGCGTGTACGGCGAGATGGCCAGTGGCGTCCTCGGCGATCGGCAGCCCCACGTCAGCCCGGCCGGTCCGGCACATCAACACGCCGACCCGGCACCGCGCCATCTGCCGGCGCAGGTCGTCGCCGGCCGCCGCGTAGAGGTCGATGGCCGAGGTCCAGGAGATTTCGGCGACCTCGATGTCGCTGGCATTGGCGCAGACC
This sequence comes from uncultured Actinomycetota bacterium, assembly GCA_963836775.1. Lineage (GTDB taxonomy): Bacteria > Actinomycetota > Actinomycetes > Mycobacteriales > Micromonosporaceae > DASQPR01. The sequence goes on from CAWIKR010000002.1 coordinate 1,862,906, forward strand.
AGGCCGTTGAGATCGGCTCGCCGGGCGCGCTGCAAGGGCGTGAGCTCGGCGTGGGCGAAACGCTCATCGAATTCGGCAGCCACGGCCACCGCCTCGTCGATCCGGTCGCAATGCCAGTGGTCGTCGGCGAGGTCGAGCAGGTCGTCGACGGTGGCCTCGGCGGGCGCCGCGACCTGGTGCTCCGTCGGCGCCGCCACCGTCTGCTCCGTCGGCAGCGCGGCTACCGTGTGCACCGTGGTCGCCCCGATCGGTCGCACCCGGCGCGCCACTGCCGAGTCGATCGTCACGCGCTCCGTGAAGGGCTGCGATTCCAGCAGCGCCCGGACGTCCTGACTTTGGCGCTGGGTGCGGTTGCGAGCATCGAAACGGGCGGCGATCGCCAGTGCTTCGTTGCGCAGTGTCGACTCCAGCTCCGCAATGGCGACGTCCGCGGCCGGCCGATCACGGTGAGCAGGGCGATGCACGGTGAGCCCGGACGCGCCGGCCGGACCGGTGGCGAGGGCGCCATCCGCTCCAGCTTCTCGGGTGCGCCGCAAGACCAGGGCGGCGGCCGCGGCGAAGTCCATCGCCTCGCCTGGCGACGGCGCGGCGTCCAGCCACGGCAGGTGCCGGCGGACCAGCTCCAGACCTCGCGCGGCGTTGCCGGTGTTGGCCAGAAACTGCAGGTGGATCGCTATCTGACCGAGCTCGGCGGAGTTGGAGCGCACCGCGCGGTAGGCGCGACGATGGGCGTCGGCTGCGGCGTCGTGCCGACCGGTGCGAGCGTAGGGCAGCAGCAACGTGGTGAGGATCGACTGCGGTTGCTCGACGCAGGTCAGCCGGCCACCGAGGACCGGTTCGGCAACGGCGATCGCGTCCTCGTCCCGGCCCTGTGCCGCCAGCCAGTGCGCGCGCGATGTCGGATCGCATCCGACGCAGTCGGAGAGTTGGTCGCGCGGCGCGGTGATCCAGCGCTGGTACCAGTCGTCGGCGGCGGCCCGGTCGCCGACGTGCGCCGCGATCGACTGCCGGTACGCGTACACCGCGTGCAAGCTGTGGCCGCCGGCGCGGAACCGTCGCTCCATGTCATCGAGTACGGCGTGGGTGCGGTCCAGCGGGATCTCCGGGAACCGGCGCATCGCCGAGATCATGTGCTTGAAATGCCACAGCAGGTTGTGGGTGTGCCGCTGGTAACGGGTCGGATCGCGGTCATATTCGGTGACGCACCAGGAGAACGTGACGAACGATTTCATCGGTTCGCCGCCCTGGAAATACGCCGACGTCGCCTGCATCCGGGCGGTGAACGCCAGATCGTCGGATCCGGTGCCGTCGACCCGGGACAGCACCTGCTCGGTGAGCGCAGTCCGCGCCGGGCCGTAGGGCATCCCGGCAGCCTCACGCAGCAGGCCCCAGAGTTCGTCCTCGGTGTGATCGGACACGGCTTACGCCTCTTTCGGCACGGCCCGGTCCAGCAGACCGAGGAAGGATCGGTTCAGCAACGCCGCGTCGGCGGGCCGGATCGGGTGATAGCCGAGCAGCAACGACTGGCCATAGAGAGCATCGACCGCGAGGCCCACCAGATCCGGGTCGCCCAGCGCGGCCACTCGTTGCACCAGAGGGCTGCGGAAGTTGAGGACCAGCTGCGGCCGGACGTCGTGGGCCGCGGAGTCGAGCGCGGACAGCACGTCGGCCCAGAGCGGATCGGCGCGATCCTTGGTCGCGCGCAACTCGCCGCGGAACGCCACCTCGCGGTCCACCAGATACAGCGACGCCAGGCTGGCCGGCTCGAACGACCGGATCACCACCTCGCAACCGAGCCGGTCCATAGCCCGCTGCGCCGCCTGCACGAACGGCTGCAGCGACAGCTCATCGGAGAGATCAAGCGCCTGGAATCGGGTGGTCAGGTCGGTGGCTTCCAGGCGCTCGATGACAACGCCCTCGTCCAGCATCCGCAGCCGACCGATCAGGTCCGCGTCGTAGGTATAGCCGCCGTTGATCAGGGGCAGATCCTGGGCCGCCGCCACCGCCGCGAGCTGGCGGAACTGGTCAGTGGTCGCGGTGTACCGGATGATGCCGTATTGCTCGCGGAACTCGTGCAGGGTCATCCGCCCGACGTTGGTCTCCATCGGCCACCAGTGCTCGACCAGCCGGAGCATCTCATCGTCGTGCAGCGCGAGCGCTTTGACGCCGAGGTGGTGAATGCCAAGGAACTCGGCGAGCCGCACCGGGTTGGTCGCGCTCAGCCGCACCAGCCAGCCCCGCAACTGATCGCCGAGGGTCTCGCGAACGGAATCCAGCAGGCCGTCCTCATAGAGCGCCTCACGACTCGCGGTCGGCCGCAGCTCCGAGGAGTCCACCACGCAGCGCGCAAAGAACGCCCACTCGGGCAGCAGGCTCTCGGCGCTCTCGGCGAGCAGCATCCGCTTCAGATAGACCCGATGACCAGCACGGTTGGCCGGGTTCGCGGGGACCGGCAGAACATACGCCACGCCGGTCAGACCACCCTCCGGCACGTTCAGGTCGATCACATCAAACGGATCCATGCCGAGATGGGTGCGCGCATAAGACATCAGCGCGGCTCGCCGGTCGGCGGCCTGCCACGGCAACTCGCCGCTGGTGGCCTGACGGCCATCAACCTCCACGGGTACGGGGAGAAGATCACCGAAGACCCGGACCAGCTCAACAACGGAGGCGCCGGTCAGCCAGTGCTCGGTGCCGCGGCGGGACACCAGGGTGACGGTGGTGCCGACGTCCGCTCGCGAGTCGCCGGCCATCTCGACCCGGTAGCGGCCGTCGGCGTAGCCGGTCCACGCCACCGTGGGGTGACCGTCGGCGCGGGTCAGGACGCGTACCTCGTCGGCCACCATGAAACAGGAGAGCAGGCCGATGCCGAACTGGCCGAGGAACTCGTGCCGGGCAAAGCCCAGATCGTCGCGCTTGGAACTGCGACCGATCGTGGCCAGCAGCTCGTGCACCTGGGTCTCGGTGAGGCCGATGCCGGAGTCGTGCACGCGGAGGCTGCCGTCGCCGGTCGCGTCCGAGGACTCGAAGCGGATCGACGCCGGCGCGAGGTCGTCGATGGCTCGGCGCGCGGTGATCGCATCGATCGCGTTCTGCAGCAGCTCCCGCACGAACACCCGGGGACTGCCGTAGAGATGGTGGCTGAGCAGGTCGACGACACCGCGGAGGTCGACCTGGAACGCTTTCGAGTCAGTCATGGCCCGCCTACCGTAGTGGCACCCGGGCCTGCCCGTCTGCCCCGGTTCCACCCACTGCGCAACATGCTTAGAAGCGCATACCACTATTCACTACTATGCAGAGCGAGCTTTCTTTGACACACTTACACTCATGAGCGTGGCCACTGTTGAACAGGGCGGACCGTGGACGCTCGATGACTGGTTCGAGATGAACGAGATGTCGTCGGGTGCGCGGTACGAGCTGATTGACGGAGGACTTCTGGTGACCCCCGCACCAGACAACGACCATCAGGCTGCCGGCGACGAATTGCGAATGCTCCTCCGGCTGGCGGCGCCATCTCGCCACCGGGTCCTCACCGGCCCCAACGTGGTTGTCGACGAGGTTCAGACCGTGCTGATCCCGGATGTCGCGGTCGGCCTTCGGGATGCGTCGTCGTCGAGAAGCTTTCGCGCCGCGTCGGTCTCGCTGGTCGTCGAGGTGGTCTCACCGTCATCGAAGGCGGCTGATCAACGCCTGAAGCCCGCTCTGTTTGCGGCGGCAGGCGTGCCGCATTACTGGCGAATAGAACTCAAACCGTTCCGGTCTCAGGGCGGCGATAAGCTGCCAGTCGTCTTTATGTACACCCTCGACAACGGCGCCTACCAGCTAGAACGTCGTGCTTCAGCCGGCAACCGCGTCGTCGTGACTGAGCCGTTCGCGATCGAGTTCGACCCGGCCGAGTTGTCCGACTACTGAGGTGCGGCGGCGCCACCAGGGATAGGCCAGCCACGCGGCCGCGTACGCGCCGACGGCATTCACGAGCACGTCGTCCACTGATGAGAACCGGCCCAGATCGAGCGTCCACTGCAGCGTCTCGATCAGAGTCGAGCCGAGCACGCCGATCAGCAGGACCTGCACCGGCCGTAGCCGGAACCGCACCATCAACCCGAAACCGAGCGCCGCGAAGACCAGAAGATTCGCAGTGATCTGAGTGATCGCAGACGGGATGCCGGCGTGCACCTGGTTGGCCAGATCGCGGAACGGCACCAGGTTGTCGCCGCGTACGTGATGAGGGTTCGGCATCATCACCAGCCACAGCCAAGGCGCCGTACCGCCGATCATCAAAACCTCGGCGTAGGACGAGCGCCGGGCCCACCCGGCGTCCATGCCGCCACGCCGGCGACGGGCCGCCAAGCCGCGGGCGAACCAGATAACGAATGGGACCGCCAGGACGGAGACGGCAACGACTCCGGACTGGCGGCCCCACAGCAACATGCGACGAGCGTATCGACGTGACGCTCGTAGACCGGGCGGGTTAGCCGGCGATGCCGCCGGGCTCCGGGCCCTTGGCGACCGGCACCCGCACCAGGTTGCCCCACTCGGTCCACGAGCCGTCATAGTTGCGGACCTGCGGGAAGCCGAGCAGGTGGGTGAGGACGAACCAGGTGTGGCTGGACCGCTCGCCGATCCGGCAGTAGGCGATCACGTCATCGGACGGGTCAAGGCCGAGCTCGTCTTTATATATAGCCGCGAGTTCGACGGCGCCCTTGAAGGTGCCGTCGTCGTTGGCCGCCTGCTTCCAGGGCTTGCTCACCGCGCCCGGGATGTGACCGCCGCGCACCGCACCCTCCTGCGGGTAATCGGGCATGTGCAGCAGCTCGCCGGTGTATTCCCCCGGCGATCGCACATCGACCAGCGGCCGGCTGGCGGCGATGTGGGCGAGAACCTGGTCGCGGTAGGCGCGGATCTCCGAGTCGTTGCGCTCCACCACGGGATAGTCGGCGCGCGGGCGTTCGACCTTGTCCCTGGTCATCGGCCGGTCTTCGGCCACCCACTTGGCCCGGCCGCCATTGAGCAGGCGGACGTCCTGGTGGCCGAAGAGGCTGAAGACCCAGAGCGCGTACGCCGCCCACCAGTTGAAGTTGTCGCCATAGAAGACGATCGTGTCGTCCCGGCCGATACCCTTCGCCGCGCACATCTCGGCGAACGCCGCGCCGTCCAGATAGTCGCGGGTGATCTGGTCGTTCAGTTCGGTGTGCCAGTCGACCTTGATCGCACCGGGAATGTGCCCGGTGTCGTAGAGGAGGACATCTTCGTCGGATTCGACGATCACAAGTCCAGGCGTGCCGGCCTCAACCTGCTTGGCCAGCCAGTCAGTCGTTACAAGGCGTTCGGGGTGTGAATACCCCTCGAACTCCGGTGCACTTTCCGCAGAAACGGGCATAAGGAAACGCTACTCCGGCGCTTCGGTGGCCGGGCTATCGGATCGGGCCCAGCTGCGGACGCTTAGCCAGCACGTTGTCGCCCGATGAACGACCGGTGATCCGCCGCTTGACCCACGGCACCAGATGCTCCCGGGTCCACCGGAAATCGGCGGACCGGGCCGCCGCCCAGGACAGCTGAGCCAGCGCCGGTGGCGAGTCGAACCAGGTCTTGTCCGGCGTCTGCCCGAGCGCGGTCAGCACGTGCGCGGCGACCCGCTGATGGCCGAGTGCGTTCATATGCAGGCGGTCGGTGCTCCAGAGCGCCGGATTCAGGAATTCGTCGTCGATCCAGAGGTCGACCATGGTCGCGCCGTACTTGTCGACCATGTCGCCCACGGTCCGGTTGAGCAGCTGAACTCGCGGCAAGATCATGCTGCGGCCGGGCAGCCGCCGGGTGACGTCGGCAAAACGGAACAAGATCACGTCGGCTCCGGAGGCGCGCAGCGTCGAGATGACCTGTTCAAAACGCCCCAACATCGGGGCCGGCTGGAAGCCCCGGCGGAGGGCGTCGTTGCCGCCGGCCGCGAAGCTGATCAGGTCCGGCTGCATCCGCAGAGTCGGCGGGACCTGCTCGTCTACGACATTGTCGAAGAGCCGGCCGCGGATGGCGAGGTTGGCGTAGCCGAAGTCGGGGTTGGTCGTCGCGAGCGACTCGGCAACGAGATCGGCCCAGCCGCGGAAGATCCCGGTCTCTGGGTGCGGATCATCGAGGCCCTCAGTGAAGCTGTCACCGACCGCCACGAAGCTACGCCACGCCATCGCCCACCCCACCCGCTCATCGACCGCCGCGGGTCGAAGTCCACGCCGACGGGTCGTCACACCCCAGGGGTTTGATTTTGGCAGGCGGAGGCGCCTCCGCCTACCCACCGGTCCGCAAACGTGGCGGAGACCTCATGTCGTTGCGGGAGCAAGATATTGGCATGACGTGCTGAGAACGGTCCGCGTAGGCTGCGGCAATGTTGCTGCGGATGTCCCGGATGTTCCTTCGTACACTGCGCGAGGATCCGTCCGAGGCCGAGGTCCCGAGCCACAAGCTGCTGGTGCGGGCCGGCTACATTCGGCGCTCCGCGTCCGGGGGTTACACGCTGCTGCCGCTCGGCCGGATGGTGGTGGACCGCGTCACCGATGTGCTGCGGGAGGAGATGGCGGCGGTCGGGGCTCAGGAGGTCTCGTTCCCGTCGCTCCTGCCGCGTGAGCCCTACGAAGTCACCGGTCGCTGGACCGAATATGGCGCCGAGATCTTCCGGTTGAAGGATCGGCGCGGTGCCGACCACCTGCTCGGCCCGACTCACGAGGAGCTGTTCACGCTGCTCGTGAAGGACATCTGCGCGTCCTACAAGGACTACCCGGTCACGCTGTTCCAGATTCAGTCGAAGTTCCGGGACGAGGCCCGGCCGCGGGCCGGCCTGCTGCGGGGCCGCGAGTTCACCATGAAGGACTCGTATAGCTTCGATCTCGACGACGCCGGCCAGCTGTCCTCCTATACCGCGCATCGGGCGGCGTACCAGCGGATCTTTGATCGGTTCGACCTCAAATACACGATCGTTTCGGCGTTCGCCGGCGCTATGGGTGGATCTGCATCGGAAGAATTTCTGGCCGAGACCCCGGTCGGCGAGGACACCTTCGTGCAGTGCGCCGCGTGCGGCTACGCCGCCAACGTGGAGGCGGTCACGACGCCGGCATCGCCGGTCAGTGACCCGACCCGGCACCCGGAGATCGAGGTGCTCGACACCCCGGACACCCCGACCATCGAGTCACTGGTCGACGTGGTCAACGACCTCAAGGTCGGCGGCCGCGCGGACTGGACCGCCGCCGAGACGCTGAAGAATGTCGTGCTCAGCGTGACCGCTCCGGACGGGACCGTCGAGTTGCTGGTGATCGGCCTGCCCGGAGACCGCGAGGTGGATCTCAAACGCCTGGAGGCGCAGGTCTATCCGGCGACCGTCGCCATGTTCGACGATTTCGCCGCCCGGCCGGACCTGGTCCGCGGCTATATCGGCCCGCAGGGCCCGGCGCGGTTCCGCTACCTGGTCGATCCGCGCGTCGTCACCGGCACCGCATGGGTGACCGGCGCCAACGAGGTGGGCAAGCACGCCGCGAACGTCGTGGCCGGACGGGACTTCACGCCCGACGGATTCATCGAGGCCGCCGACGTGCGAGCCGGCGACGCCTGCCCGGATTGTGGTGGCGTCCTGGAGATCCGGCGCGGCGTCGAGATCGGCCACATCTTCGCGCTCGGCCGGCGCTACACCGACGCCTTCGAGCTGGACGCGCTCGGGCCGGACGGCAAGCCGATCCGGATCACCATGGGCTCCTACGGCATCGGCGTGACCCGCGCCGTCGCCACGATCGCCGAACAGCACCACGACGAGCACGGGTTGGCGTGGCCGGCCGCGGTCGCACCGGCGCAGGTGCACATCGTCGCGACCGGCACGGATCAGATCGAGCCGGCCCGATCGCTCGGGGCGGCGATGGCCGAGCGCGGCGTACGCGTGATCGTCGACGACCGAGCCGGAGTGTCGGCCGGGGTGAAGTTCGCCGACGCCGAGCTGCTCGGCATGCCCACGATCGTCGTCGTCGGTCGGCGTCTCGGCGACGGCGTGGTGGAACTGCGCGATCGGCGCAGCGGCGAGCGGGCCGAGGTGCCGCTCGCGGAGATCGTGACCCGGGTCACCTCCCGCCATGGCCGCGCCTGAGCGGTGGCGTCTCGATCCGTCAAGACCGCAATTGACGGCCTAGTGTTGCGGTATGGCCGATATGCCGGCGAAGCTCGCCGAGATCGTTGAGGAGTTCGCGTCCGCGCCCCGCGACCTCGTCCTCGACATGCTGCTGGAATTCTCCGACGCGATCCCGGCGCTGCCGGCGGAGATGGCCGAGCACGCCGGCATGGAACCGGTCCCGGAGTGTCAGACCGCGTTCTTCCTGAAGGCGACCGTGGCCGACGACGGCGTCGTGACGACCTATTTCGACTGCCCACCTGAGGCGCCCACGACGCGGGCGTTCGCCGGCATCCTGGCCGAAGGGCTGGACGGTGCGACGGCGGACGAGGTGCTCGCCGTACCCAATGATCTTTATCAGCGGATGGGTCTGGGGACCGCGATCTCGCCGCTGCGGGTGCGCGGCGGAACGGCGATCCTGGCCCGGTTGCAGCGCCAGGTCCGAGAACAGGTGTGACCGGAGTCTCCGGCTGAGACAAGCATCGCCGCCCCGGGCGAAATGATCTCGCAATCGTTGCTGTTGCAACCATCGTGGATATCGACATTTACGCGGACGTGGTCTGCCCCTGGTGCTACATCGGCAAGCGACGCCTGGAGCTGGCGCTCAAGGACTTCGACGGCGAGGTGAACGTCCGATTCCGGCCGTTCCAGCTGGATCCGAGCACGCCGCGTGATGGCCGTCCGCTGATGGAGTGGCTCGCACCCAAGTTCGGCGGCGCCGAAAACGCTCGCCGGATGACGCAGAACACCCGCGGCGTCGCCGCGGTTGACGGCATCGAAATGGACTTCGAGCACGCCATCATCGCCAACACCTTCGACGCTCACCGCCTGGTTTGGTTCGTCGGCCGAGACCACGGCGCCGAAGTGATGGAGGCGCTGCACCAGGCGCACTTCACTGACAGCGTCGACATCGCCTCGCACGACGTGCTCGCCGACGTCGCGGAGCGGTTGGGTTTCGAGCGCCAGCGGGTGCTCGACTTCCTCGCCTCCGAGGACGGCGTCGACGAGGTGAACGCGGAGCTCCGATTCGCCCAGGAGCTGGGAATCTCGAGCGTGCCGACGTTCGTGTTCGCAAACAAATACGCGATGTCCGGCGCCGCCGACCCGGCCAATCTGCTCGAGGTGATGCGCGAGGTGCAGCGCCGCGAGGCCGCCTCGGAGAACGCGGGATCGCTGTAGTGGCCCGGCCGTGCTTATTGCTTATGAAGCGCGGCCCAACCCCTCGACCACTTGCGCGTTCGGCAGCGTCTTCAGGGCGCCACCGGGCAGCGCAATCTTGCTGTGCCGCACGCCGGACCCGATGATCACGTCGGCGGTGGCGTCCACCGCCGCGTCGATGAAGATCGGCCAGTCGGCGGGGAGCCCGATCGGTGTGATCCCGCCATATTCCATGCCGGTTTCACTGACCGCCAAGTCCATCGGCGCAAAGCTCGCCTTGCGCACATCCAACAGCTTGCGGACGATCCCGTTGACGTCCGCGCGGGTCGTCGCCAGGACCAGGCAAGCGGCGAAGCGGGTGGCACCCTCGCGCTTGCCGGCGACCACGACGCAGTTGGCGCTCACTTCAAGCCCCACCTGGTACGCCTCGCAGAACGCGGCCGTGTCGGCAAGGTCGGGGTCGATCGGCGCCACCAGGATTTGCTCCGCACGATCCGAAGGCATGGCTTCGAGCGCGTCATAGACGGGTGCGGCGAGGAGGTCTTTGCGCGTACGCGCCGGGACTGTCTGCAGGGTTCCCATCACGAGACTCATCATGCACGCGCCTGGCCGCGGACGTATTGCGGCGCCCAGTAGGCGTCGGCCCCGAGTGCGGCGGCGGCCCGCTGCGGCCACGACGGCTCTCGCAGCAGCACCCGTGCCAAGAGCACGGCATCAGCTTCGCCACCAGCGACGATGTTCTCGGCCTGGGTCGGCTCGGTGATCAAGCCGACGGTCCCGACCGGCAGCCCGCTGGCCGCTCTCACCTGGCGAGCAAACGGCACCTGGTAGCCCGGCCCCAGCGCGATCTTCTGGTCCGGAGAGTTGCCGCCGCTGGACACGTCGATGAAGTCGACGCCGTGGTGCTTGAGCTTGGCCGCGACCTCGGAAACCTCATCGACCGTCAAGCCGCCGTCGACCCAGTCGCTCGCGGACACGCGTACCAGCAATGGTTTGCCGTCCGGCCAGACCGCGCGGACCGCGTCGGTCACCTCGAACAGCAACCGGCCGCGGCCGGCCAGGTCTCCGCCGTATTGATCGACCCGGTGGTTGGAGAGCGGGGAAAGGAATTCGTGCAGCAGATAGCCGTGGGCCGCGTGGATCTCCACCACTTCATATCCAGCGGCGAGTGCGCGCTCGGCGGCTGCACGCCACGCCGTCACGATGTCGGCGATCTCCGCGACCGTCAGCTCTTTGGGCACCGCGTAGCGGCCAAATGCGATCGGAGACGGCGCCACCGTCGGCCAGCCACCGTCGTCATAGCCCACCGAACCCGAGCCCTTCCATGGCACCTGCGTCGAGGCCTTGCGGCCGGCGTGTGCGAGCTGGATGCCGGGCACCGCGCCCTGGGATTGAATGAACGCGTTGATCCGCTGGTAGTCAGCGGCTTGACCGTCGTTCCAGATGCCCGCGTCGGAGGGTGAGATCCGGCCATCCGGTGTCACGGCGGTGGCCTCCGCAATCACCATGCCGGCGCCGCCACGTGCCAGACCACCCAGGTGTACGAGATGCCAGTCGGTCGGGTGCCCGTCGAGGGAGGAGTACTGGCACATCGGCGACACCCAGATGCGATTGCGGACGGTCACACCGCGCAGGGTGATGGGTTCGAAGAGTCGGCTCACGTGGCTGGTCAACGCGGCATCCGCTCGGGCTATTTCGCCTCAGCGTCGCCGGTTGTCGCGGTCGCTGCTCCGCGTCGCGGTGGCGGCGGCGTGTCGCCATGGCCGCGCTAGGTTGCGTCCGCGTCCTAGCCGGCGTTGGTCGGCGTTGCGGCCGCGTCCTGGCCGGCGTTGGTCGGCGTTGCGGCCGCGTCCTGGCCGGCGTTGGTCGGCCAGACCATGGCCTGGGCCACGATCACCCGCTCCTGGTCGTAGGTCACGGCCGGGCCGCCATGCAGCTGATAGCCAAGGTCGAGGGCTTCGCTCACTCGATAGCAGAACGCGACGTCGTCGGCGCCGGTCAGGACGCGGTATCGCGGCAGTCCTTGGGGAGGCTGATTGGTCATGCGGTCACCATGCCAGGTCACATCGCCGTGTGGCGCAACCCCTGGGGAGCGGTCCTGCTGGCTGCCCTCGCAGTCGGATCATGGCGGTGGCGGGGCGGCGGTGGCTCGGTTCGAGATGTGATCACGATCATGGTCCGACCTTTGTCCCACTTTCGATCGATATCGGCTCGACATGGCTCGGCACACTAGAAGGTGATCTAGATTCGGCTTCGCGGCATAGAACTCCCTACATCGGGTAGGAGTCCGATGTCGGCGCAGATCGAGCCGCGACCCGCGCAACCAGGCTAATGAGGACTCACCCATGATTTATCGCGCTTCATCCAGCGCCCGTCCATCTCGACCGGTCGTCGTGGCGTCCACGAGTCGTCGGCGTGGTCGGGTCGTGGGCGGTGGCGAGGATGGGGCGCATCCGGGTGCATTCCTCAATCCGTCCGGTCCGGTCATCAGTCCGCAGTACGCCATGGAATCCCTGGACTCGCTGATGGAGACGGAGTCGTCGGAGGCTCCTGGTCCGGTCGCCGGACCGTCGGACAGTCGGCTGCGAGTGACCGCTTTCGCCACTATGACCGGCGTCGCGATCATCACGTTCGTAGTCGCGGCCATTCTGGTCTTCGCGACCGTTCACAGCGTCTATCACTATTTCGCCTGACGGTCCGATAGTCCGCAGCCTGGGCGCTGTCCGGCGGTCCGCGCGCTGGCGCGGTTGGGCAGTCCGCAGCTCTGGCGCGGTCCGGGAGTCCGCAGTCTTGGCGCTCTGCCGCCGTCCGCTGGCTAGCGTGAGACCATGACTTCCGATCAGGGTGCCGCGGACGCTTGGGAGGCCGGCTACGCGGCCGCTCTCGATAACGCCGAGCGCCTGCTCGGATTCCGTCTGGAGCGCTTCCTGGGCACCACACCGGCGGAGCCTGCCAACGGTGCCGACTTCAAACGGATCGCGACGATCCATGCGTTTGGTGACGTCTGGCCGCGTACCGAGCATCTCGACACAGTGTCGCGCGCTCTGGTCTCGGTCGCCATCGCCGCCGCGCTCGGGGTCCATGAGCCACTTCGCGGTCAGCTTCGCATCGCACTCAACGTCGGCGCCACCAAAGAAGCGATCGCCGAGGTGTTCCTGCAGTTGGCGGTCTACGCGGGCGTGGCCCGTGCGTTCGAGGGCTATCAGATCGCGACCGAGGTCTTCGAGGAACGGTCGGCAGGCTAAGCCCGAAACTGGACCCGCAGCACCCGTCGGATAGCTCAGTGGTTGCCATGGTCGCGAGTCGAAGTTACGCACTTGAGCCGTCGCTACCTGCGGCGCGGCCGGCATCGCTCGCGTGAGTAGACTCGCCACAACCGCGTATCTCCGAGGTGCGCATGTCAATGACGCGCTGGTTATTGGCCGGCTATTTCGGCCTGATGGTCTTGGCGTCGACGGCCTTGTTTCTGTGGCCGTCCGCGCGAGTCTTGTCTATTTGCGCTCTCGGCGTTGGCAGCGCTGGTGCGATCCTCACCGGTCTCCGCCATCGTCGACCCGTACGCCCTGTTCCGTGGCTGCTGATCGCGGTCGCGGTCGTTGTGGCGGCGACCACTCGGTTGATCGATCTGCGAGCAGCGAGCACGTTTGGGTCGTCATCCACATCAGCATGGATCGTCGGAATACTCGATCTTGGCGTTGTCGTCCTGCTCGCGGTGGCCACCCGGGCCCTGGCAACATCGCAGATGCCCCGAGCTCCGGCCGTCATTGACGCGACCATCGTCATCTTGGGCCTGTGGCTCCTCAATCTTGTGGTCGCGAACCCGCCCGGCGACGCCTGGCCCGCGACGCGGTTCGCGTATTTCGCTCGTGATGTTCTGGTTCTCGCAGTCGGGCTGCAACTGGCCACCGCGTTCCGCCGCTACTTGTCGGCGCGGCTGTTGGCTCTGGGTCTGATCGGGCTGTTGGTCTTCGACATCCTCGTCGGGCTGCAGCGAGTGGACGACGTGGCGGTCCCGCCAACGACGATCGATCTGAACGCGGCAATCTTCTTCGTCGCGGTCGGTGCCGCCGGGCTGGTGCCGTCGATGGCCACGCTGGAGACCGGCCGCACGTCGACCGGACCGGACCTCAGCGTGTGGCGGCTGTGGTTGATCGGCGCGGCCGCGCTGGCGCCGTTCGTCGCGGTTCTGGCTGGCTCCGGAGACCTGACGCATACGGGCCGGATGATTGCCGCTGCTACCACGGGCGCGATTGTGGTTCTCGTGCTCGCACGGATGGCGGGCATCGCGACGAGACTGCGGCGGCAACTCGACGTGGAACGGATCCTCCGGGAGGCGACCGCTGACCTTGCCCAAGCCGACAGCCGTGAATCGGTGGCCGCCGCGGCCGACCGAACCCTGCGACGGCTTGGCGCGGGCCCTGGCTATCGGCTCCAACTGAAGGAGGCGACCGCTCGAACGATGATCGGAACCGGTGCCGATGATCCGAACCGCCGGGCGCTTGACCACGACCCGAGGACGGCCGCCGAGCTACGGCCGATGCTTGACGTGCTGACGGACCAGGTCGACCTCGCGATCAACCGAATCGACCTGAACGCCGAGCTTCTCGAGCACGCACGGCAGTCGTATTTCCGTTCGCTGGTCCAGAACAGCGGCGACGTGATTCTCATACTCGGCGACGGTGACCGAGTTCGGTTCGCCAGCCCATCGGCCGCGACCGTTTTCGGTGCCAAGGCACTTCTCGGCGTTGCGCTGCCCGACCTGGTCGTTGTGGACGACCGCCCGGGCGCCGAAGACCTGCTCGCTCGTGCCCGCACCAGCGACTCTGCCGTGCCGCTCTACGCCGACTGGACGGTGCTGAGCACCTCGCCGACGTGCATGCGGGTAGCCTGTCTGGACTTGCGCTCGGATCCCGCCATCGATGGCATCGTGGTGACGATGCGCGACGTGACCGAGGAACGCCGGCTCGAGCGCGAGCTGAGTCACCACGCGTTCCACGACCCGTTGACGGGTCTCGGCAATCGGCGACTGTTCACCGATCACCTGCATGCTGAGATGCGTTCAAGCGCCGCTGACGGCCGGCTGCTCGCCCTGTTCGTGGTCGACATCGACGACCTCAAACTGATCAACGACGGATACGGGCACAACGCCGGCGACGCGGTGCTGAACCTGCTCAGCGAACGGCTTCGATCGTTCATCGCGGCTCGCTCCGAGCACACCGAGCACGACTTGGCCGCACGGCTGGGTGGAGATGAGTTTGCGGTGCTGCTCACGGGCGTCGCGGATCCGGTTGCCGCCGATGGTCTGGCCACTCAACTCGCCGCCGATATCGGCAAACCGGTGCGCGCCCACGGTCACGAAATCGCCTGCGTGGCGAGCATCGGCGTAGCCACCACCGCCGACGATGAACGATCGACGACCGAGCTGTTCCGGCATGCGGATCTCGCCCTGCAGGCCGCGAAGGTGGCCGGCACCGGCCAGTGGCGGCACTACCAGCCGGCCCTGCGCGGGGCGATGGCCCATCGGATCGAGCTTCGCGACGCTCTGCAACACGCCATCAAGGACGATGCTCTCTTCGTTGAATATCAGCCGATCGTCAAACTTGCGACCGGCGAGCCGGTCGGGCTTGAGGCTCTCCTCCGCTGGCAGCACCCGACACGCGGCCGGATCGGGCCGGACCGATTCATTGACATCGCGGAGGAATCCGGCTTGATCGTGCCGATCGGCGAATGGGTGCTGCTCTCTGCCGTCGCCGCGGTGCAGCGATGGAGTTCGGTGATTCCCAGCCCGCCCTACGTCGGGGTCAACGTGTCCGCGTCGCAATTCCGCAGGCCCGGGTTCACCGCGATGGTCGAGCAGGTGATCAGCCAGTCCGGACTCGACGCCCAGCGGCTCCTGCTCGAGATCACCGAAAGTTTGCTGTTGCGCGACGACGACGACGTGTGGCGGGATCTGCAGCGGCTCCGCGACATCGGCGTACGCATCGCGATCGACGACTTCGGGACCGGCTATTCGGCTCTGAGCTATCTCTGTCAGGTGCCGCTGGACGTGGTCAAACTTGATCGCCTGTTCATCCAGACCGCGACCCGATCGGCTCCGCAACGGCGCCTCATCGACGGCATTATCGGCCTCACCGACGCGCTGGGCATGCAGGTCATTGCCGAGGGCATCGAGACCGAGCGGGAGCGGGCGCTCGCCACCCGGTCCGGCTGTGCATACGGCCAGGGATATCTATTCAGCAGCCCGTTGCCGGACGACCGCGTGTGCGACTGGCTTACAACACATCGCATCGTCACGGCGTAACGGTCCTGGTCGTCAGTCTCCGATCATGAACCTGCGAAGTCGGCGACGGCGGCCACACCGTGTCGTGTGGCCGCCGTGCCGCTCCCGCGCCCGGCTCAGCGCCGGATTGATGACTTCTCAGCGGCCGCCGGGCAAGCCGCCAGCGCCGGGGAAGCCGCTGAATCCGCCGAACCCCGTCCGACCGTTGGTCGTGGTGGTCGTGCCGGACGGCAGATCCTCAGTCACATCTGCGACCACCACCTGGTCGCCGACGGTCAGGCCGCTCTTGACCTCGGTGACGTCCGAACCGGCAACGCCGAGCGTGACGGTCTTCGTGCTCGTAACACCATTCTTGAGGACCGTCACCGTGTAGGTGCCGCGCGGACCGGCGTGCACGGCCGAGTTCGCCACGACCACCACGTTTTCGGCCGTGCCGGTAGTAATCACGACATCCGCGCCGGTTCCGTCGTAGAGGCTCGGCTGTTCGTCGTCGAGAGTCACGGTGACTGGGAAGGTCGTGCTCGACCCGCTCGTGCTGCTGAGCATCCCGATCGAAGTGACCGTGCCGTGCAGCGTCGTCGCGACGCCGTCGGCGGCCACAGTCACGGCCTGCCCCTTCTTGACGAGGTCGATGCGCGACAACGGCACCGTGGTGCTGACCTTTTGGATGCCGGCTCCGACGATCGTGATCGACGCGCCGCTGGAGCTTGCGCCGGCGGCGAGGCCGACTGCCGCCACCGTCCCGGAGATCGGGCTGGTCAGAGCCGCTGCGGCAAGGTTCTGTTCAGCCTCGGTGACAGCGGCATCGGCCGAGTCGATCGCAGCCTGGTCGGCGGCGAGCTGTGCGGCACTTGCCGGCTCAGCCGAGGAGGTAGTGCCTCCGCCGGTCTTGGTGGCGCCCGGTGCCGCGCCGGACTGGCCGGAACCGCCGGTGCCACCTTGGCCTGTTCCACTCCCGCCGCTGCCACCGCTGCCGCTGCCGCCGCTGTTACTTGTCAGGAAGTTCTTGATCGCGGCATCCAGCGTGGTGATCGAGGTGTCGAGCGTGGCGACGAACTTGTCCTGCGCCGCGATCGCGGCGTCCAGCGCGCTCATGTCGGTGGCCAGCCGGTGCGCCGAGGCTTCGTAGTTGGCCTGCGCCTCGGTGCACGCCGCGCCGGATCCATCCGCTCCATCGGATCGCTCGGATGACGTCGAGCACTCCGCCTTCTGCGCATCGCTGAGCTTCAAGCTCTCCTTGATGTCATCGTCCACTGGCTTCTGCGCCGAATCGACCGCCGTCTGACCGCCATCGACAGCCTTCTGCGCCGCAATCACGGCTTCCTGGCGCGCCTGCACCTCTTGCACCGCACTATCGGAGCCACTAGTGGTCGCCGCGGCCAGCACGGTGCTCCCGCTGGGGATCGCGACGGCGGCGGTCACCGTGGTGGAGTTTCCGGTGTACGCCGACGGGGTCACCGAGATCCCGCCGGCACTGGTCTGGCCGGTCTTGTCGGCTTCCAGCTTCTGCTCGGCGTTGGCCAGGGTCGACTTCGCCGAATCGACGTCGGACTGCAGCGACGTCGTCTCCAGTTTCGCGAGCACGTCGCCCTTCGACACGTTCTGACCAACCTTGACGTCGACCGACTTGACTGTCCCGGAGACCGAGAACGACGGCGCCGCCTTGCTGGCCGCGCTGACGGTGCCGGACGACTCGATCGTCTGAGTCACCGAACCGATGGCCACCCGGCTCAGTTGCCAGCGCGGCTCGGCGCCGTTGACCGCGGCCGCCGTGGCGACGCTGGCCCCGGTGACAACCGCCAGCCCCGCGACGGCAATCGCGGTACGACGACGGCGCGTCTTTCGCCGGCGTGCCCGCGCGTCACCCGTTGCCATTGCGGCCTCCGAATCCGCCACTGCACTGGCCGTTGCTGGCATCGATGATGCTCACCGATGTCGCCGTCACCGTGCCACCGCTGTCCGCCGCTCCCTGGACGGTCGCGCACTTCCCGACCACCACCGACTTCGATGTGGTCGACACCTGCGTCGAAACCTTGGTGTCCGAGCCGATGGTAATGGTCTTCTTGGTCGTCGTCGGTGCCGTCGATCCGCCGTTCGGATCGAAGCTCTCGGCGTCGATGACCACCGACGAGCCGGACACTGAAACCACTGTGCCGGTCGCGATGCCGCCGAAGCCCGGGGCTCGGCCGCCGGTTCCACCCGGTCCGCCGGACGGCACCCCAGATGGCGAGCCGGACGGGCGGACGCCGTTTCCACCGCCTGGACCGCCGAAGCCGCGGCCACACTCGCCGTTGGTAGCGGCGCTGACCGTCACCGTGGTCGCGGTAAAGGATGTCGCGGTCTGATCGGTTCCCGTCGGAGCGATCGCTGTTACGCATGAGCCGGCTTTGATAGCGGAGATCGTCACGGTCACGGTATGACTGAACCTTGTCGAATCGCTCCAGGTCACCGCGGTCTGGCCGGCCTGCTGGCTTTGCACCTGCATGGTGGTTCCGTCCACGGCGGCAATCAACCCGGACGCAGCCGGACGTTGGCCGCCGAACGATCCCGACGGGGACGGAGCCTCGGCCTGCGGTGTGGATCCACTGTCCGTAGAGCCGCCGTCGGAGCCGTTGCCGCACGCGGCTAGCGTGAGAGCCGCGAGGGATCCCATGACAGCGACGGGAATCAGACGCGTTGTCCGCGACTTCTGGTTCGGGCGAGTAGGCATGGAGAAGTCCTTCGTGCTGGTTTTATGGGTTGGTTATTCGCTGCGGAGTGCGTCGATGGGTGACAGTCGCGCCGCCCGGGCCGCCGGGTAGACGCCGAAGCCGATACCGATCACGATCGCGGTCGCGATGGCGATCAGGATCCACGGCACCGAAATGGCGATCGGGCTGCTAATTAAGTGCGGCAATATCAGCGCGGCGCCGACTCCCAGGACGACGCCGAGAAGTCCACCGCTGAGGCCCAACATCGAAGCCTCGGCGAGGAACTGCTTGCGGATGGTCGCCGGCGTCCCGCCGACCGCCTTGCGCAGGCCGATCTCGCGAGTCCGTTCCTTCACCGAGACCAGCATGATGTTCATGACGCCGATGCCGCCGACGATCAGCGACAACGCCGCGATGCCGATCAGCAGGTTAGTCAGCGTGCTGTCCACCGATGACGTCGTGTTGATCACCGACTGCTGCGTGGTGATCGTGAAGTCGGCCGATGACGTAGAGCTGATTCCGTGCCGGTAGCTCAGGATCGAGTTCGCTTCTTGATACGCGGCACTCAGCCGGTCGTCGGTCGTCGCCTTGACATAGATGGTCTGCACCGAGGTGCGGTTCGATCCGCCGACGATCCGCTGCTGTGCCGTGCTGAGCGGAACGATTGCCTGGTCGTCCAGGTTCTGCGAGGAGTCCGATCCGGTGGTCGTAAGGACACCGACGACCTGGAACGGAACTCCGTTGATCGTTACGTTCTGGCCGACCGGGTTCAGCGGACCGAACAGTTCGCTCGCCGTGTCGGCCGCCAGAACCGTCACCGCGGCGGCCTTGCTCTCGTCGTCGGCAGAGATGAAACGCCCGGACGACAGCGTGCGCCCGCGTACGGTCAGCCACGACGGAGCGGTGCCGACCACTGTGGTGGTCCAGTTGGTGGACCCGTTGACCAGTGACTGCGAACTGCTCTGCAGGACCGGAGCCACGCTGCCGATGTCCGGCGCCGCGGTCCGCGACGAGAGGGCGGTCGCGTCCGCCGATGTGAGCGTCTGCGCGGAGCCGAATCCGCCGCGTACGCCGTTGCTCGTGGAACTGCCCGGCGAGATGATCAGCAGGTTGCCACCCAACGCGGACAGCTGCTTGGAGACCTGCTGCCGGGCACCCTGCCCGAAGCCGACGGTCAGCACGACCGCCGCGATGCCGATCAGGATGCCGAGCGCGGTCAGCATCGACCGAAGCTTGTGAGTACGGATGGCGTCCCAACCGTTGCCAAGGATGTCCGACCAGATCACCGCAGCCCTCCCGGTGAGCTGAAGTCGTCCGCCACGATGTGCCCGTCGCATACGCGGATCGTCCTGGCGGCCCGTTCGGCCACCTCGGCCTCGTGGGTGATCACGACGACCGTGCGACCTTGCTGGTGCAGTTCATCGAACAGGCCGAGCACTTCCTCACTCGCCGTGGAGTCGAGGTTTCCGGTCGGCTCGTCGGCGAGCAGCAGTTGCGGATCACTGGCCAGCGCCCTGGCCACCGCCACGCGCTGTTGTTGACCACCGGACATCTCGCCCGGGCGGTGGTGCATCCGCTCGGCGAGACCCACTCGGCCCAGGGCCTGTTGTGCCAGGTCCCGCCGGCGCGCCCGAGGCACTGCCGCGTAGGTCAGCGGCAGCTCGACGTTGCGCACCGCCGTCAGCGACGGCAGCAGGTTGAACTGCTGGAAGACGAAGCCGATCCGGCGGTTTCGCACCTCGGCCAGTTCGATCTCGTCCATGCCGCCGACGTCCTCCCCACCCAGCAGGTAGTTCCCCGATGTGGGTACATCGAGGCAGCCGAGGATGTGCATCAGCGTTGACTTGCCGGAGCCGGACGGTCCCATGATCGCGACATACTCGCCGTGCTCGATCGTCAGCGAGACGCCTCGCAGCGCCTCCACCTCGAGCGAGCCGGCCCGATAGACCTTGCGGATGTCGTGCATCTGGATGACGGGCGACGACTGCGGATCCGCCGTAACCGGCTCGAAAGCCGTCTGCGTGTTAACCACCGAAGCCACCTCCGCCTGGGAAGCCGCCGCCGGTGCCGCCGCCCGGGAACCCGCCAGGGAAGTTGCCGCCGCCGGGGACGCCCTCGTTGCCGCCGTTGCCGGTGCCGCCTCGACTGGTCGACGACACGTTCGGACGCTGAACCTGCGTCACGATGATCTTGTCGCCGGCGACGAGGCCCGAGGCGATCTGAACCTGGTTGCCGGACACGATGCCGACCTTGACCGCGGTGCGAACGGTCTTGCCGTTGACCTGCTTGTCGACATACTGCCCGTTGGCGTCCTGATGGAGCGCCGCAGCGGAGATGACGACCACGTCGCTCAGCTGCCTGTAGATCAATGAGGCCGTGACACTGGCGCCGTCGTGGAGACCGGTCGGTGATCCGGTTACGTCGACAACGACGGGATAGCTGGCGGTGCCGGAACTCGACGACGACACCAGGCCGACCGACGCGATCGTGCCGTAGACCGTCGAGTCGGATCCACTGACCGTCAACTGCGCTTGGTTGCCGGCCTTGATCAGGCCGACCGAGGTGGCGTCGACCGTCGCGTTCGCGATCCACGCGTTGGTGCTGATCACCAGAATCTGCGCGGTCGACGACGAGGACGACGAACTATTGGCGGTCGGGCTGCCAGTGCTCCCGCTGCCACTGTTGGCACCCGACGAGCCGCCGGACAGCGAATCACCGGCGGCGATGTTCACCTCGGCGACCGCGCCGTCGATCGGCGACTTCATGGTGGCCGCGGCGAGCTGCGTCTTTGCCGAGGCGAGTTGGTTCTTCGCAGCCTTGAGGGCGGCCTTGTCCGCGGCCAACTGGGTCGAGCCGGCGCTGTCGTCGGCGTCAACCCGGGCCTGGTCCGAGGCGACCGTTGCCTTCGCCTGTGCTACCGCCGACGCCAGCGACGCCGACTCGATCGTGGCCAGCGTCTGGCCTTTCTTGACGGTGTCGCCGACCTTCACCTTGACCGACGTGACCTGTCCGGAAGTGGAGAAGGTCAGGCTCTCCTCGTGCGCCGGAGCGAGAGTGCCGGTTGCCGACACGCTCTGCTTGATCGTGCCGGTGCTGACCGTCTGCACGGTGGTCGTGGTGGTCGCCGCGGCGGCGCTGGATCCGCGCGTACCGAAATAGACGCCAACTCCGGCGCCCGCGAGGACCACGACAATGACCCCGCCGGTGATCCATGGGTGGGCCCGCAGTTGGGCGACGCGCTCGCGGCCCGCGATGCTCCGCCGGCGTCGGCCTATCGACGTCGGTGTCTCCAGCGTCTCCAGCGTCTCTGGCGTTTCCGGCGGATCTGGCAGCACCGTGGCGCCGTTGACTCGGTAGGCACTGCCGTCAAGTGTCGCGCTCTGCGCCAACCCGCTGCCGGCCGCGTCGTGCATGGGATTTCCGGGCATAGAACGTGGCTCCTTCCGTGGTGGCGCAAGCACACGTCACCCACCTGCCAGAACCGTCCGTCCCACCTGTGCTTCAGCTATGTGTGTTTCGTCGTCGACCGCGAAGATCCGCGGGATGGTGAAGCATGCCCAGCTCAGTCCGGATTTGTCGATCTTTGAGGCACGGAGAAGGCGTCGGCTTCCAACCTCGGTCGGCCCAGGCGGCCCGCGCGGTGGATCGGACACCGCGGCCCTGAGGCCCGGCCGTTGATTCGACATCGATGGTTGGTCGTCACGCGCCACCGGTGACGAAGCCGACGAGGTCACGCGCGACCCAATCCGGCCGCTCCCACAGCACAAAGTGGCCGGTCCGTTCGTAAGTGACCAGACGACTACCCGGAATCGCCGCGGCGAGTTCGGTGGCTTGAGTGGGATCCACCAGTTCGTCGTCGGCGCCGCTGAGCACGAGCGTGGGGGTGACGATCCGGCCGGATTCGGTGGGCGGAGTGGCCCGCACCAGTCCTCGGTAGCCGGCGAGCCAGACATGCCGCGGGATCGTCAGAGCAGCGGCATCCTGGACGGCTCGGAAGTCGGCGGGAATGGTGTCTGGCAGCGCGAAGCGCTGGTTGAGGGCGGTCAGGTCGGCCGCGATCACAGGATCATGAAAGCGTTCCAGGATTGCCCCGAATGGGTCTGTGCCGAAGAGGCTTCGGGGCGCGCCGACCAGCACCAGGCCGAGCAGCCGGTCGGGGTGCGACGCGGCGACCTGCTGTGCGACGTAGCCTCCGCTCGAGCTGCCCACCACCCAGGCCGCCGGGAGATCGAGCGCGTCCAACAGGCCGACCACGTCGAAAGCGGCATCCTGGAGTCGGTATCCCTGGCTGGGCTTGTCGCTCCGGCCCACCCCTCGCAGGTCTGGCGCGATTGCCCGCAGATTGTCGGGCAAGTGCTCGACTAGGCGATCAAAGGTCCGGTGGGTCTCACCCCACGCATGCAACAGCAGGACCGGAGCGCCGGCGCCCTCATCTCGAACGACCAAGCGGACGCCGTCCGCGAGCGTGACCGTCCTCACCCGCCCACGGTACGACCATCCGCAGGCCGCCACCCCAGCACGGAGGAGGGCCGAAGGTGATGGCATGCAAGATTGGATCATTACTGGGCCACTCGACAATCCGGCCGAACTCCGACATCGACGGCCGCGTCGCTGCGATCTAGTGGGACCCACGGACCTTCCCATACAAGGTGGCCGCAGGCCGGTAGCCAAGCCAGTCGTTGACCGCGAGCATCGGCGCGTTGACGCCGGCGTTGCAGGTGCAGGCGGCCTCAACCGGCGTCGACCGCGCGGCGCATCGACACCGAATTGACGAGCTTGGCCAGACCCCGGCCCCAGTGGCGGGGCAGCGTGCCCGTGCCGTCGGACCAGATCCGGCCGGTCGCCGCGTCGGCGATCACCTTGGTGTGGGCGGCCGGTACTTCGTCGGCTAGCGCCCTGGATTCGCGGCCAGGATCCCGCAGATCCGGTCCGACAGCGGTTATGACGTTGGCATAACGGGCGGATTTGCGGAGCTCGGATGCCTCCGGCGTTGCTGTTGTCGGCGGAACGTGAGCGCGATCGCCAGTAGGGTGGCGGAGCCAGCAAACGCCGCGATGTTGTACCACAGTGCCCCGATGATGTACGTGCTCGTCACCGCCGGTTCCGCATGCCCGCGCGGCGCGTGGGCCGTGACCAGCACGACGAACCAGGCGACAACAGTTGCCCACATCCACCACGGCATTCGGGTGCCACTGGGCGTGCGGTAAACGGCACGCAGCCAGCACGCAGCGGAAGCTACGCCGAGCGTAAGGCCGACTGCGCTGCCGGTAATCCATGTGGCTGATCCTCGGATCGGCGAGGTCCAGACACGTTCCAGATCCCACAGCACGAAGCCAACGCAACCGGCGACCGCGACGAGCCGACGTCCCATTCGCGCCAGCCGTCGAAGCGGTGTCATCGCTCCCCCGGCCGCGTTCACCTCGTGAACGCTAGCAGCGAGCGCCAAGCAGCGTGGATCAGATCACGGCGGACCTCACCGGGATGCTGGTGACCCTTGCGGTGCAAGATCCGCCACGGATTCGGCGGGCACCGGCTGCGCATAACGGCAACAACGACTGGATATGCCGACGTATGACAGACGCCTGCCTGCCCGCTCTTCTGGCCGGCGACGCCTACGTTCGGGCAAGACCAACGATGAGCAGGAATTCACCCATACAAAGCGCGGCGGCCGGCGCGAGGTATCGACGGCCTCGCACCATCGATGGTCGAAGTAGTCCGATGATCGACACAGCGAGCAAGACTGCTGCCGCTACGAAAATCATGGGCTGTGGGACTGCGTCATTCCGTGAGCTGGCTCAATGAGCACGGACATTGTCTCGCGCAGGTCACAACCCCGCGTGTCTTCTCCTCGGCTGGGCAGGCATCTGTCTGCCCGAGGTCTTTGACCAGGTCAAGGCTCGTCGAAGGCGCACGCGTAGCGGCTTGGCCTTGATCTGGTCGGGTGGCGGCCGGCGCCTTGGACCGGGCGCTGGCTTCTGAGGACGAAAGGTTGAGCCCGGGCTGTACTCGTCCCAAGGTCATTTAGAAAGAATGCTGGTGGAGACGAGGGGAATCGAACCCCTAACCCCCGCCTTGCAAAGGCGGTGCTCTGCCAATTGAGCTACGTCCCCGGGACTACCGAAGGTCGGTGCTGGTGGTGGCCTCGTGCCACAGCGCCCGCTCGTCCTTGGCGGTCTTGAGCTTCTTGGCGACATAGGCGATGCCGCCAACGACGCTCGCGAGCACCAGCAGCTTCTTCAACACGGGAGGACCCCTTCGTTGCCGAGCGGCGGACCCGGGCGGGAGCCCGCCCGGGGGCCGGTGGTGGGGCTAGATGGAATCGAACCATCGACCTCAGAGTTATCAGCTCTGCGCTCTAACCGACTGAGCTATAGCCCCGTGCGCGACGAGCCAGATTACCGTACCCCCGAGTGAATTCCCAAACCCGGGGGTACGCGTCGCGCTGTGTCCGCCCTCTCAGCGCCGGACACCGCAAGGTCACTCTTTTTCGGACAGGGTCACTTCGATGCCGCCGACGAGATCGGCGCACACGTTGTAGATGAAGGCGCCGAGGGTGGACAGCGCCGTGCAGAGCACGACCATGACCAGGCCGATAGCGCCGGAGGCACCGATCACCACGCCCGCGGTGACCTTGACGTCCTTATTGCCCGGCACCAGGTCGGCGATCGCCTTATTGACGCTGGTGAACACGTGCATCGCGTCCAGGGCCAGGTAGAGCACCGAGGTGGCGACGACCAGAACGAAGAACAGGACGAACGAGAGGGCGAAGGCGAACTTCATCACCGACCACGGGTCGACGCGCTTGACGAACAGGCGAGCGCGGCGGGGACCCCGGGAGGCGGCGGAGGTGACGGTCTGACGGGCGGTGCGAACGGCATCGGCGACGCGCGCCGCGCCTGTGGTCGGAGCGGCGGCCGGAGCCGCCGCGGAGGACCGTCCGACGGCGCTCTTGTCACCGCCCGCCGGAGGCGTCGCGGTGCGGGTGCCGGCCGGAGCCGAGCGCACGTCGGTCGTGGACCGCGCGGCCTCGGCAACGCCTCGGCTGGTCTCGTTGAGCGGAGACTTCACGGCGGCAGTCCCGGTCAGCGTCGACGTGGCGGTCGCGGTGGCCACCGCAGTCGGCGCGGTCGAGGTAGCAGTCGCCGCCGGGCTGGCCGACGGCGACGATGACGATGCGGGTATCTCCGTCCCGCCGGTCTTCACTGGCTCGTCGACCTTGACCTTGGACGCACCGTCCGCCGGCACGCTCGCCCGCCCCACTACATGGTCGGACGACAGATCAAGATCGGAGTGGTCACCTTCGACGTTGTCTCGGGTCACTGGGTTCATCGAAGTCCCCGTAGTCCCCGACTTCGCCTGTGTCTCCGTCATCAACTAGTCCTGTTCGTCAGGCTCGTCGGCATTGCGCGCAATGGCAACGAGGGATACGCCCTCTGGAAGGTCCATAAGCTTGACACCCATTGTGTTCCGGTCTCGCGTCCGCCGCACTGGCTTCACCGGAGTCCGGATCACCCCGCCATTGGAAGTTATCGCGAATAGCTCATCGTCCGGGCTGATTACGGCTGCACCAACCAGACGGCCGCGACGTTCCGTGATCTTCGCCGTCAGCACGCCCTTGCCGCCACGCCCTTGGACAGGGTACTCGTCAATCGGCGTGCGTTTGGCGAAGCCACCACCCGTGGCAACTAGAACATCCATGCCCTCGCGAACGACCTCCATAGCGAGCAGTTCATCGCCTTCGGTGAACCGCATGCCGATTACACCTGAAGTTGCCCGTCCCATGGGGCGCAATGCCTCATCCGTTGCGTTGAACCTGATGGCCTGAGCGTGCTTTGAGACCAGCAACAGATCATCTTCCGCCGCAATCAGCGCAGCTCCAACAAGTTCGTCGGCATCGCGGAGGTTGATGGCGATGATGCCGCCACTGCGATTCGAGTCGAACTCCTCCAGCTTCGTCTTCTTCACCAGGCCCTCCTTGGTCGCGAGCACCAGGTATGGAGCCGCGGTGTAGTCCCGGATCTGAATGACTTGCGCAATTTGCTCGTCTGGCTGGAATGCCAGCAGGTTGGCCACGTGCTGGCCCTTCGCCACCCGGCTCGCTTCTGGCAACTCGTAAGCCTTTGCCCGGTAGACCCGACCCTTATTCGTGAAGAACAAGATCCAGTCGTGGGTTGAGCACACGAAGAAGTGGCTGACGATATCGTCCTGACGCAACGACGCTCCGCTGACGCCCTTGCCGCCACGCTTCTGAGAGCGGTAGAGGTCGAGCTTGGTGCGCTTGGCATAACCAGTGCGGGTAATCGTGACGACGACGTCCTCGCGGGCGATGAGGTCCTCCATGGAGACCTCGCCGTCGAACGGAACGATCTTGGTCCGCCGCTCGTCTCCCCACTTGTTGACGATCTCGCCGAGCTCGTCCGAGATGATCTGACGCTGCCGCTCCGGGCTGGCCAGAATCGCCTTCAGCTCCTCGATCTCGGTCTCGATCTCGACGAGCTGGTCGATGATGCGCTGCCGCTCGAGGGCGGCCAGGCGGCGCAGCTGCAGGTCCAGGATCGCGGTGGCCTGGATCTCGTCGACGTCGAGCAGCGTCATCAGGCCGGTCCGCGCTTCGTCCGCGCTGGGCGCTCGCCGAATCAGAGCGATGACCTCGTCGAGCAGGTCCAGAGCCTTGACCAGACCACGCAGGATGTGGGCCCGCTCCTCGGCCTTGCGAAGCCGATAAGCGGTACGCCGGACGATGACCTCGATCTGATGTGCGACGTAGTACCGAAGGAACTGGGCGAGGTTGAGAGTCCGCGGGACGCCGTCGACCAGGGCCAGCATGTTGGCGCCGAAGGTCTCCTGCAGCTGTGTGTGCTTGTAGAGGTTGTTGAGCACCACCTTTGCAACGGCGTCGCGCTTGAGGACGAGCACGAGTCGCATGCCGGTGCGGCCGGACGTCTCGTCGCGGATGTCCGCGATGCCGTTGAGTTTGCCGTCCTTGACCAGGTCGGCGACCCGTTCCGCGAGGTTGTCCGGGTTGACCTGGTAGGGCAGCTCGGTCGCCACTAGGCAGGTGCGGCCGCGCTTGTCCTCTTCGATGTCGATCACCGCGCGCATCCGGATGGTCCCGCGCCCGGTCCGGTATGCGTCTTGGATCGCCTGGGTTCCGACGATCAGGCCGGAAGTCGGGAAGTCTGGGCCCTTGACGATGCCGAGCAGGGCCTCGAGCGTGCTCGCCTCATCGACCTCCGGATTGTCGAGGCACCATTGCACGGCCTCGGCGATCTCCCGCAGATTGTGCGGCGGGATCCGGGTGGCCATGCCGACGGCGATGCCCTCGGAGCCGTTGACCAGCAGGTTCGGGAATCGGGCCGGAAGGATCGTGGGCTCGGTCGAACGGTTGTCGTAGTTCGGGATGAAGTCGACCGTGTCCTCGCCGATGTCACGGAGCATCTCCATCGCAAGCGGATCGAGCCGGCACTCCGTGTATCGCATGGCAGCGGCCGGGTCGTTTCCGGGCGATCCGAAGTTGCCACTGCCGTCGATCAGCGGGTAGCGCAGTGACCACGGCTGGGCCATCCGGACCAAGGTGTCGTAGATGGCGCTGTCGCCGTGCGGATGGTAGTTACCCATGACGTCGCCGACCACGCGGGCACACTTCACATATCCGCGATCCGGCCGGTAGCCGCCGTCGTACATGGCAAAGAGGATCTTGCGGTGCACCGGCTTGAGGCCGTCGCGGACGTCCGGCAGGGCGCGGCCGACGATGACGCTCATGGCGTAGTCGAGGTAGGAGCGCTGCATCTCCACCTCAAGCCCGACCGGCTCGATGTTCCCGCCGACGTGACCGCCCTCGACCGTGGACGGATCAACCTGGTCGCCCAGGTCGCGGGGGTCGACGTCGGGCTGGAGGTCGTCCGCGTCGGCGGACTCGCCGAGCGCGTCGCCGATCAGGTCGTCGTTGTCGTTGGTGCCGTCTATGTCTGCCACGGGTAGTCCTTACTCGGTCCAGAACGCACTTGTGGATAAGGCTGTGGATGGGTGTGGAAAACAGCGCCCCACCAGCGGCGGGGTGGTGCTGCGTAACGACTCAGATGTCGAGGAAGCGGACATCCTTGGCGTTGCGCTGGATGAACGAGCGCCGGGACTCGACGTCCTCACCCATCAACACGCTGAACAGCTCGTCGGCCGTGGCGGCGTCGTCCAGCGTCACCTGCAGCAGCGTCCGGCTGGCCGGGTTCATCGTGGTCTCCCACAACTCCGGGTAGTTCATCTCGCCGAGACCCTTGTTGCGCTGGATGTCGTCAGGCTTCGCCCGCGGGTTGCGCTCCTGCCGGGCGGCGATCAGGGCGTCGCGCTCACGGTCGGAGTAGGCGTACTGAATGTCGTCGCCCTTCTTGTTCCACTTGATCTTGTAAAGAGGGGGTTGAGCAAGGTAGACGTGGCCGAGCTCGACCAGCGGCCGCATGAACCGGAACAGCAGCGTCAGCAGCAGAGTGGTGATGTGCTGACCGTCGACGTCGGCATCTGCCATCAGAATGATCTTGTGGTAGCGCAGCTTGTCCCGATCAAATTCGTCGTGAATGCCGGTGCCGAGCGCGGTGATCAGGGCCTGGACCTCGTTGTTCTTGAGAACGCGGTCGATCCTGGCCTTCTCGACGTTGAGGATCTTGCCACGGATCGGCAGGATCGCCTGCACCCTCGGGTCCCGGCCCTGCTTGGCCGAGCCACCGGCGGAGTCGCCCTCGACGATGAAGATCTCACTGACCGTCGGGTCGGTGGACTGGCAGTCGGCCAGCTTGCCGGGCATGGTGCCGGATTCCAGCAGCGACTTGCGGCGGGCCAGCTTGCGGGCCTGGGCGGCAGCCATCCGGGCGCGGGCCGCGGCGGATGCCTTGGTGATGATGATGCGGGCCTCGGCCGGGTTCCGGTCGAACCAGTCCACCAGCCATTCGTTGCAGACGCGCTGCACGAAGCCCTTCATGTCGGTGTTGCCGAGCTTGGTCTTGGTCTGGCCCTCGAACTGGGGGTTGGTCAGCTTGACCGAGATGATCGCGGCAAGTCCTTCGCGGATGTCCTCTCCGGAGAGCTTGTCGTCACCCTTGAGGAACTTCTTGTCCAAGCCGTACTTGTTGACGACGGTCGTCAGAGCGGCCCGGAACCCCTCTTCGTGGGTGCCGCCCTCATGGGTGTTGATCATGTTCGCGAAGGTGTAGACGCTCTCACCGTAAGACTCGTTCCACTGCATGGCGATCTCGACCGACATGCCGTCGCCCTCGGTGCCGAACTCCACCACGGACTTGTGGATCGGGCTCTTGGTCTGGTTGAGGTGCCGGACGAAGTCGGCGATGCCGCCCTTGTAGCAGAAGGTGACCGTGCGCGGCTCGGCGTCCTCCTCCTCGCCGCGCTCGTCGCGCAGCACGATGGTCAGACCACGGTTCAGGAACGCGGTCTCCTGCAGGCGCCGGTAGATCGTTTCGAAGGTGAACGTCGTCGTCTCAAAGATCTTCGGGTCCGGGTAGAACGTGACCGAGGTGCCGGTCCGGTTCGTCGCGTCACCCTTGTTCAGCGTCGCGGGCTTGCCGTTGTTGTACTGCTGAGTCCAGGTGAATCCCTGCTTCCAGATCTCCACGTCGACGCGCACCGACAGCGCGTTGACCACCGAGACGCCGACGCCGTGCAGACCGCCGGAGACGGCATAGGACTTGCCGTCGAACTTGCCGCCGGCGTGCAGCATCGTCAGCGCCATCTCGACGCCGGGCTTCTTGGTCTTGGGGTGGAGGTCGACCGGGATGCCGCGGCCGTTGTCGATCACCCGGACGCCGCCGTCGGCCAGCAGGGTCACGTCAATGGCATCGCAGAATCCGGCGAGCGCCTCGTCCACCGAGTTGTCCACCACCTCCCACACCAAGTGGTGCAGGCCACGCTCGCCGGTCGAACCGATATACATACCGGGGCGCTTACGGACCGCCTCGAGGCCCTCGAGGGCGGTAAGTGATCCGGCAGTGTATGAATCTTGGTCTTTAGGCGCGGCCACGCTCGCATCTCTTTCTCACGCTGGTAGCGCGCACCCATTTGTGCCCTTCTGGCACTATTGGATCGCGCCTACGTGGGGTAGGAAGATCGGGGTTCAGCTCTCACCTTGAATCCTACTGCGTCCATGCGACAGAACGCGCGCAGCACACTCTGTAGTCGCCGTAGACGCCCGAAACCCGACAGACGCGAGTCCCCCTACGGGCGAGCGCCTGTTGCACGGCGAGATTTGGCGCCCACGAGGCCGGGCGACTTCGGCCCGCTTCAGTCCTACCCGACCCAACCGATCTTCGAACATCTGTCTTTTCGGGGGTCGCGAGTTGGCCCGGCGATGCCGTAGGGTCCCTCCGCCACTGAGTGCGGAAGGGTGTCCGATGGGACTCGACAACGTCGCCGTGCAATGGCCGCGCACCGGTCGGTTCTACGATCCGGTGGCGCCGGCCGAGTTCGTCGACTTCGGCGAGCTGGTTGAGCACGAGCCGGCAGCACACAGCCCGGCGATCGCGCTGGCGGACCGGGTCGCACAGACCGGGACGGTCCGGGTCACCGCCTTCACCGAGCTGGTTGACCTTGTTCTCGGGCTCAAGGGCGTGCTCTACGCCACCGACGCCGCGGCCGAGGATGAGGACCCGGTGATCGACCCGGACGGCTGCGCCTGGATCGCCGGCGGACTCGAGCGGTTCATTGACGCGCACGCCGAGCTGGGCGGCGAGGTCACCTTCGAGACCGCCACCGATGTCCTGCGCAAGGCGATCGCCTCGGGCCGGCTCGCGGATCAACAGCTGCGCTGGCTGGACGGCCGGATCGAGGAGATGCGCGACGAAAACGGCGATCTGCCGGCGTGGAGCTTCTCCCGCTCCGAACTCGACGTGCTGGCTCGCTTCTACCGTCGATGCGCCGACCGCAACTTCGCGGTCTACGCCGACTTTTAGGCGGATCATCCGGCCGGCTCAGCCGTAGGTGTCCCGAGGTCCGCGACCGGCCACTCGGCGCGGTCCGCGGCCCCACGACGGTGCCGCCGGGCCGTGAATATGCAGCTTGGTCACCACGTTCGGACCGACCTCGGAGGCGATCTGCTTGATCAGCTTGGCAGCCAGCAGCCGCAGCTGAGTGGCCCAGGCGGTGGATTCGGCCTCGACCGTGAGCTCGCCCTCGGCGAGCTTGAGCGGCTTGCAGTGCGAGGCGATGTCTGCACCGACCACCCGCTCCCACGCGCCGAACACCGCGCCCTCTGCGGCCGGTTGTTCCCAGCCCCGGGACTTGACCAGCCGAGCGAGGACGTCGCCGAAGAGCGCCGGATCGCGCGGGTCTGGCCCGGCGCCGGAATAACCCCGGGGCCGTTTTCCCCTGGCCGGCGTCCGGGCCGCCGACTTCGCGGCGGCTTCCCGGCGTACGCGAGCCGCGTCCAGCACGGCGCGAGCCAGCTCGGGGCCGCGAAGCTCGCCGCCGGCCGGGTCCGGCGGGGTTTGGTCAGACACGGGTGACACCGCCTTCCGTCACTTCGAATCGCACGCCCTGCAGCGCCTCCGGGATATCGGCCACCACGGCACACGTCACGATCAGCTGGCTGGCGCCGCCGACCAGTTCGGCCAGCCGGTCCCGGCGGCCGACGTCCAGCTCGGCGAAGACATCGTCGAGCGCCAGCACCGGCTCGATCCCGTCGGCGCGCAGCAACTCGTAGGCGGCCAGCCGCAGCGCCAGCGCGAACGACCAGGACTCGCCGTGGCTCGCGTAGCCCTTGGCGGGCAGGTCGCCGAGGTGCAGGGTGACGTCGTCGCGGTGCGGGCCGACCGTGGTGACGCCACGGTCGATCTCGTTCTTCCGCGCGGCCAGCAGCGCCGACATGATCATCTCTGGCAGCACGGCCGGGTCTGGCGGAGTGCTGAACAGGCCGCTGGTGTAGGCCACGGTCGCTACCGACTTCCCGGCGCTGACCGCTTCGTACGCCTTGGTCACGTAAGGAGCGAGCGCGGCGCACAACTCCAGGCGAGCGGCGACCAGTTCGGACCCGTACGCGGCCAGGTGCGTGTCCCAGACCGCGAGCGTCGACAGGTCGCGCTCGCCGGCGCCGGTCTTTCGGGCCAGGTATGCGGTCCGCAGAAGCGCGTTGCGCTGCTTGAGCACCCGGTCATAGTCGGCCCGGACCGCGGCGAACCGAGGTTGCCGGGCCACCAGCAGGTCGTCGAGGTAGCGCCGCCGCTCGGCCGGCTCACCGCGGACCAGGGCCAGATCCTCGGGCGCGAACAGCACCATCCGCAACGCGCCGAGAATGTCCCGGGGCCGGCGCTTCGGTGCGCCGTTCAGCCGGGCCCGGTTGGCGCGCGCCCGGCTCGATGCCGATTTCCACAAGCAGCTCCCGCTGGTCGTGGATAACCGTGCAGCGCACCACCGCTGCGGTGGCGCCGGCCCGGACCAGCGGAGCGTCGGTCGCCACCCGGTGACTGTCCAGCGTGGCAACGTATCCGAGGGCTTCGACGAGGTTGGTCTTGCCGGTCCCGTTGGGTCCGACAAGCAGGTTCGGACCCGGCTCGAACTCCACGACAACCTGTGGATAACTCCGGAAGTCGACGAGTTCGAGCCGGCGCACAAACATCAGGTCAGCGCTTGACCGCGTGGCCGCCGAACTGGTTGCGCAGCGCGGCCACAGCCTTCATCGCCGGCGAGTCGTCCTGCCGCGAGGCAAACCGAGCGAACAGCGAGGCGGCGATGACGTTCATCGGAACAGCGAGCCGGATCGCTTCCTCGACCGTCCAGCGGCCCTCGCCGGTGTCGTCCGCATAGCCCTTGAGCTCGTGCAGATCCGGGTCCTCGTCGAGCGCGCGGTCGAGAAGGTCGAGCAGCCAGGACTGGATCACCGTGCCCTCGCGCCAGGACTTGATCACCTGGGGCACGTTGGTCACGTATTCCGAAGCCTCCAGCAGCTCCCAGCCCTCGGCGTAAGCGTGCATGAGGCCGTACTCGATGCCGTTGTGGACCATCTTCGCGTAGTGACCGGCACCGACGCCGCCGGCGTGCACGAAGCCGAAGTCGCCTTCGGGCTTGAGGGCGTCGAAGATCGGCTGAGCCTTGGCGACGTCTTCCTCGGAACCGCCGACCATCAGGGCATAGCCGTTCTCCAAGCCCCAGACGCCGCCGGAGACGCCGACGTCGACATAGCCGATGCCACTCTTGGCCAGGCGCTCGGCCCGCGGGCCGTCGTCGGAGAAGCGCGAGTTGCCGCCGTCGATGACCAGATCACCCGCACTGAGCAGGCCGCCCAGAGTGTCGACGGTCTCCTCGGTCACCTGGGACGGGACCATCACCCACACGACCCGCGGCGGCGCCAGCTTCTCGACCAGATCCTTGAGGCTGGCGACGTCGCTGACATCCGGGTTGCGATCGAACCCGACCACCTCGTGGCCCGCGCGGCGGAGCCGCTCGCGCATGTTGCCGCCCATGCGGCCCAGCCCGATGAGTCCCATCTGCATGGCGTTGCTCCTCGCTGTGTGGACCGCGGCCCGGCTCGACGAGCCGCGGTTACCGATCAAGCCGACCGGCGTGGTTCCCGGGCGGGGCGGCGCCGCCCCGGGACTCACTGACCGATTCGGATCGGCATCATCAGGTAGCGGTAGCCGGGGATGATCTCACCCTCGGAGTCCGCCGGAACGATCAAAGCGGCCTTCTTCGGATCGGTGAACGACAGCACGGCGTTCGGGCTGTCGACGGCACCCAACCCATCCAGAAGGTACTGCGGGTTGAACGCCACCGTCATGGGTTCGCCGGTGTAGACCGCGTCCATCGCCTCGCTGGCCCGGGCGTCGTCGGACCCGCCCGCCTCCAGGATCAGGCCGTCCTCGCTGAAGCTCATCCGGACCGGTGTCGTCCGCTCGGCCACCAGCGCCACTCGCTTGACGACCTCGACCAGCGCCGCGACCGACACTCGGGCCTGCGCGGTGTGATGATCCGGGAAGAGCGAACGGACCTTCGGATAGTCGCCGTCGAGCAGTCGGCTGGTGGTGCGGCGAGTGCCGCCGGCGAAACCGATCATGCCCTCGCCGGCACCGCCGCGGGCGATCGCCAAGGTCACCTCGCCACCAGCGCCACCCAGCGTCTTCGCCGTGTCGGAGAGCGTCTTGGCCGGAACGATGGCCTGCATGTGGGCCTGCGGGTCTTGGGGCCGCCAGGTGATCTCGCGGAGGGCCAGACGGTAGCGGTCGGTGGCGAGCAGGGCCAGGACCTCACCGTCGATCTCCATGCGAACGCCGGTCATCAGCGGCAGCGTTTCGTCGCGGCCGGCCGCGATCGCGACCTGGGCCACGGCCGACGCGAACGTCGGCGCGTCGATGGTGCCGGCGGTCTCCGGCATCTCCGGCAGGGTCGGGTAGTCCTCGACCGGCATCGTCGGCAGCGTGAACCGGGCGCTGCCACAGACCAGCTCGAGGTGGCTTCCCACGGCGGCGACCTCGACCGGCTTGGCCGGAAGCGCCTTGGTGATCTCGGCGAGCAGCCGGCCGGACACCAGCGCCGCGCCATCGGCGTCAGCCGTGGACCTCGACCGTGATCTGGCTGGAGACCTCGTAGTCGAACCCGGACACGCGCAACTGACCCGCACTCACCCGCAGCATGACTCCGGCCAGGACGGGCACCGACGGACGCGACGGCAGTGCTTTCGCGGTCCACGCGACCGCATCGGCGAGCGCATCGCGCTCAACACGGAACTTCATCGACTCGCCTCCACGAGCTAGCTCCTCGTTGCATCGAAACGAGGTGTCTCCAGTGCCCCAACGAACTGTATGGCCATCGGATGCCCGGTGCGAACCCGGCCCCACGAGCGTGCCATGCACATCTGACAGGTCTGGTGATGATTGGTTTTTGAATTCTTTAGAAGAGAAACTTCCATCGTCTTCGTCGGTCTTGTGGATGTTGTGGATACGCGCCGTTATCCCTCGTCACCGTCACTGACCCACGGTGGACAGTCGGTGGATAACTTGCTGACAAACACCCTCGTCTTCCACAACTGTGGAAACCATCCGAAAGTTGTCCCCGTCTCGTCCACCGGTTATCCACGGGTTGTCCACCGTAAAACGACGGTTATCCCCAGGGGCTGGGGATTGTTTCGCCACTCGTCCATCCCCGTCGTCGCGATTCGTCCACACGCTATCCACGGCAAATCGGACGAGTCCACAGGCCGCCCCCAGGCATTCCCCACAGAATGTGGATAAACATTCGTCGATATTTTTTTTGACGAACGTGCCAATCTCAGCCAGCCGAGGGGACAAACCGGCCCGTAACTGCTTACGGCAGCTGCTTGATCCGGTTGGTGAGTTCGGCGATCTGGTTGTAAAGCGAGCGCCGCTCGGCCATCTGCTGGCGGATTTTCCGGTCGGCGTGCATGACGGTCGTGTGGTCGCGGCCGCCGAAGGCCTGCCCGATCCGGGGCAGTGACAGGTCGGTGAGCTCGCGGCACAGATACATAGCCACCTGGCGTGCGTTGACGAGCACCCGCGACCGCGAGTGTCCGCGCAGGTCCTCCAGGCTGACGCCGAAGTAGTCGGCGGTAGACGCCATGATCTGGTCGGCAGTGATCTCCGGGCCGGAGCCGTCCGGGATGAAGTCGCGAAGCACCTCTTCGGCGAGGGCCAACGCGACCGGAGCCCGGGTGAGGCTGGCGAAGGCGGTGACCCGGATCAGCGCGCCCTCGAGCTCCCGGATCGAGTTGGAGATCCGGCTGGCGATGAACTCCAAGCACGTCCGGCGGCGCAAACAGCCGCTCCTGCGCCGCCTTCTTCTGCAGGATCGCGATGCGGGTCTCCAGGTCCGGCGGCTGGATGTCGGCGAGCAGGCCCCACTCGAACCGGGTGCGCAGCCGATCCTCCAGCGTGGACAGTTGCCGCGGCGACCGGTCGGAGGTGATGACCAGCTGCTTGTTCGCGTTGTGCAGGGTGTTGAAGGTGTGGAAGAACTCCTCCTGCGTACGCTCCCGGCTCTCCAGGAACTGGATGTCGTCGATCAGCAGGATGTCGACATCGCGGTAGCGGCGCTGGAACGCCTGGGTCTTGTCGTCACGGAGTGAGTTGATGAAGTCGTTGGTGAATTCCTCTGTGGACACATATCGCACGAACCGTGCGTTGCCCAGGCTGGTCGCGTAGTGACCGATGGCGTGCAGCAGGTGGGTCTTGCCCAGTCCGGAGCCGCCATAGATAAACAGTGGGTTGTAGGCCTTCGCCGGCGACTCGGCCACCGCCACCGAAGCGGCGTGCGCGAACCGGTTCGACGAACCGATAACGAAGGTCTCGAACATGTATTTCGGATTCAGCCGGTTGCCATCCGGAGTCACCGCGGCCGCTGCCCGCCGGTCCTCCCGGCCGGTTCCGGCCCGCTGGCGCTCCGGTGCGTTGGTCGCCTCGCGCAGGAGCAACTCGCTGGAGTCACCGAAGTTCGGCGGCACCGGGTGCTCGGCGACGGCGCTGCCACTCGGAGCGGCCGACCAGTTCGCCTCCGGATCGAAGAGTGCCTCCGGCTCGCGCGCCGCCGGGACCGCGCCGGCCGACTTGTCGGCGCCCTCCTCGCTGGGCCGGACCGTGACCGCGACCTGAATCGGTCGGCCGAGGCGGCGGGACAACGCGTCGGTGATCGCGGGCCGCATTCGTGATTCGATCATGTCGCGGATGTAGGCATCCGGAACCGACACCAGCGCGGTGTCATCGACGATCCGGCTGAGGCGGGTCAGGCGAAGATATGCGCGCTGTTGCGCTGAGCTGAACGCCTCGGAAACCTCGTCCGTGGCCGAGGTCCACACCGCCGCAAGATCGGTCGTGTCGGTCATGGGTGGCCTCTCCACAAGTTATCCACAGCTGTGTATCGCTGATCACGAACACGGATGGGTGTTTTGACGGTGCTTGGGGCTGTTTGTACTGCGCCTGGTGTACTAGGCAGACGCGCACCGTAACAGTGTTGTCCACAGCTACTCAACTGTTGTCCACAGCCAAACGTGCCACCTGTGCATCATTGGTTCGACTCGGACACGCCGGTCCCACCAGTCCCGCATGCCTCTCATGCCACGCCGAGAAGTCGCAGCTAGGGTTGGCACACGCGTCCGTTTTGACGCCTAACGGGGGGCCGCGTACGCTGGCCGGGTTGCTCTATCGCCCCTGGTAGAGTTGGCGTGCAATTTTGTGACTGCGCCCGGCCGGAAGTTGATCGAGCCGGGCAGATGAAGACGGAGTGCCTGACGTGAGCAAGCGCACCTACCAGCCGAACAACCGTCGGCGTGCGAAGACCCACGGCTTCCGGCTGCGCATGCGCACCCGCGCCGGGCGCGCGATCCTCTCGGCCCGTCGGGCCAAGGGCCGCGGCAGTCTTTCGGCCTGAGGTTAGCCGGGAAGCCAGGTGCTGGCCGCCGCTGCGCGCCTTCGCCGCCGGGAGGATTTCTCCACGACGGTACGCAAGGGTCGGCGGGCGACACGGGGGTCCCTCGTGGTGCATCTGGTATTCGCCACGGATGACATCGATCCGGCACGTGCCCATTTGGCGCGTGCCGGATTCGTCGTTTCCAAGGCGGTCGGTCCTGCGGTGACCCGGAACACGGTCAAGCGCCGGCTCCGGCACCTGGTTCGCGATCACTACGCCGACCTGCCCCCGGGCGCCGACGTAGTGGTACGAGCCCTCCCGTCGGCCGCTTCCCGGTCGTACCGGGAACTCGAATCTGACCTTCTTGCCGCTCTGGAAGCGGCAAGCCGCCCACGGAGGCCGCGTTGATTAGCGATCGCGCACCCGGGCACGAACACCGGCATGACGCGGAGAATCCGGATCCCGGGCACCATGATGCTGACCACATCGAGCCCGACGATCTGGACACCGACGTCGAGGAGACGTTTCCGGAGCCAATCAGTCACGGTGCCCGAGTGCTAACTCTTCCCATCGTCGCGTACCGTCGATGGATAAGCCCGGCACTGCCGGCGCGATGCCGGTTCTATCCGTCGTGTAGTGCTTACGCGCTCGAGGCCATCTCGGTGCATGGGGTGCTGCGGGGTCTCCGGCTCGCGATCTGGCGGCTGCTGCGCTGCCAGCCCTTCAACGCAGGCGGCTACGACCCGGTGCCGCCGCGCAAGAACTAAGGACAACGGATGTTTTCGGCTCTGATGGGTTACATCTACACGGCCCTGTCCTGGCTCATGCTGACGTGGCATTCGGTTTGGGACACGATCGGTGTCGGTGACTGGCTCGCCACGAACTGGGACTGGATCCTCGCGATCGTGTTCATGGTGCTCACCGTGCGCGGCGTGCTGTTCCCGGTGTTCGTCAAGCAGATCAAGTCGCAGCGTGCGATGCAGGCTCTGCAGCCGAAGATCAAGGAGCTGCAGGAGAAGTACAAGGGCGACCGCCAGGGCTTGCAGCAGGCTCAGATGGAGCTGATGCGCAAGGAGAAGGCCAATCCCCTGATGGGCTGCCTCCCGATGCTGGTTCAGTGGCCGATCTTCGTCGGCGTCTTCCACCTGCTGCGACACCTCAAGCCGGGGCAGCCGCTGCACAACCAGACCCTCTACGGGTGGACCGTCGGCGAGTTCCAGAGCGCTGCACACGCCAAGTTGTTCACCGTGCCGATCTCCAGCACGATGAAGGACCACCCCACCACAGGCGGCATCCTGGTCACCGGCGTCCTGGTGCTGATCATGGTCGCGTCGACCTACATGACCAGCAAGCAGATGATCAACAAGACCGGCTGGGCGACCGACCCGACGCAGCTGATGATGCAGCGCATCATGCTCTACGTCCTCCCCCTGACGCTGATTTTCTCCGGCGTGTTCTTCCCGCTCGGCGCCGTCGTCTACTACGTCGTGTCTAACCTGTTCACACTGGGCCAGCAGTTCTACGTGCTGCACAAGTTCCCGCCGCCGGCCATGGCCAACGCCCGGCCGATCGGGACGAAGCCGTCAGTGCCCGCCAAGGTCAACGGCAAGGCTCCCGCGGGCAAGGGTGGCAAGACGGACAAGGCCGCTGCCAACGGCGCGCCGGTCGCTCCGACCGTCGCCGCGCCGAAGGTTGGTGCGAAGCCGGTGCGGTCGACGAAGAAGGGCACTGCGGCCAAGCCGGCTCCATCACCGGAGCCGAGTTCCACCCCGCCGTCGGCCTAGCCGCCGAAACCAGGAGCCTCCCCGCTCGACGGGGTTTACCGATCTCAGCAATGGAGATGGCAACGTGACCGAGACTTCCGCGCCGGCGGCGCGCGAGACCGAGGACGAGGCGCCCGCGGCGCCCGCCGACAGCGACTTGTTCGCACAGAGCGAGGTGGCTGCCGATTACATCGAGGGCCTGCTGGACATCCTCGACTACGACGGTGACATCGACGAGGTGGTCCAGGGCGGCCGTCCGGTGGTCGAGGTGGTCGGTGATCGCCTGCACGCCCTCGTCGGGCAGCGTGGTGCAACCCTCGACTCGTTGCAGGAGTTGACTCGTCTGGCGATCTTCCGCCAGACCGGGTCGCCGTCCCGACTCCTGCTCGATGTCGGTGGATATCGCGACACGCGGCGCAAGGAACTGGTCGCGATCGCCAAGAACGCCGCCGAGCGGGTGCGCCAGCACGGCGAAGCGGTGCGCATGGAGACCATGAACGCATTCGAACGTAAGTGCGTACACGATGTCATCAACGCGATGACCGACGTGGTGAGCGAGTCGGAGGGTGTGGAGCCGCACCGCCGCGTGGTGGTCCGGCCACAGGACTGAGACGCCAGATTGACAATCAAAATCCCCGGGACCGCGGCTGCGGCTCCGGGGATTTTCGTTTGGGTACGCGGAACCTCCGGCGCCAGCGACGTCAGCCGACGCGGGGTGTCGCCGTGGTCGGCGCTCCGGCCGGTGACGACTCCCAGCCGGCGACGGCGCGGCCCACTTCGACGGGGCCGATGAATCGCCATTGCCCCGCCAGTCGCTCCAGTCGCTCCAATCCCTCCAGTCCGCTCGAACTCATCAGTCGCACCCGTCTGTCGAGTCGATGCCTATCTCTTGTCTCCCCTCGGTGGAGATCAGCTTCGGCGCTACGACTAGTCGTGGTTACGGTAAGAGCCAATTACCGCCGCTCGAGTGGTCCGGTCGACTTCCGATCGCGGCCCGGCCCGGCCCGCTAGGGTTCTGTCGTGCCCACCTCGTTCCGTGACGACAGATCAGCCGGCCCCGGTCCCGGTGACAACCCGGACTCGCCGGCCCCGACCGGTCTCGCCCCGGGCGATCTCCCAGACGCACTCTTTCCAGCGGCCGACGAGATCTTCGGCGCCGACCTGGATCGCGCCGAGGCCTACGCGGAATTCCTCGCCACCGACGGTGTGGTTCGAGGCTTGATCGGCCCGCGCGAGGTGGACCGGATCTGGGATCGCCACGTTCTCAACTGCGCGGTGATCGAGGAGTTGGTCCCGCTCGACGCCGATGTAGTCGATGTTGGCTCGGGAGCCGGCCTTCCGGGCATCCCGCTGGCGCTGGCGCGGCCGGATCTCCGAGTGACGCTTCTCGAACCACTCCTCCGCCGTACGGTCTTCCTCGACGAGATAGTCGACCGGCTCGGGCTGTCCGATCGGGTTACTGTCCTCCGGGGCCGAGCCGAAGAGTCGATCTCGATGTTTCACGTGAAACCGGCGGATGTCGCGACCGCCCGAGCGGTGGCGCCACTCGATCGGCTCGCCGGATGGACTCTTCCTTTGGTCGGCATCGGCGGCCGGATCCTTGCCATGAAAGGCTCGTCGGCCCGCGAGGAGATCGCGGAGCACGAGTCGGCACTTCGCGATCTCGGCGCCGGCCCAGTCGCGGTTCGGTCGTGTGGCGGCGATCTCCTTGCTGAGCCAACGACCATCGTGGAGTTCATCCGCGAGCGCGAGTCTTCAATCCGACAGCTGAAGTCCGCCAATCCCAGCCGGAAGAACGCACGTCGCCGGGGGTGACTCGTTGAACGGGCGTCAGCCTCGCCCAAGTTCGGCCAAACGTCGGTATCGATGAAGGTCGGAACGGGCGACACTGGTAACCTCGCGTGCCCACCGGAGACGCCGGGTGCATACCGTTAGTACGGTGGCGGAGGACTGCTGTCGGGTCGGGAACTAGGCGACTTGGCGTGATGACTCGGGATCCGGTAGGCAGGGTGACGACGGTGCAGGAAGGCAGCGAGTTCCCAACCAGGCCACGGGAGCATGAGCATGAGACAGCGTTTCAGCCCAGGACTGGCACCGGCTTCGCGGTCGGCCCCACGATGGTGATGCCGACCGTCACCCCTTCCGGTTCGAACAATGAATCCGGCGCGGCGAGCGCGTCGGATTGGTCGGGGCCCACTCCGATGGGTGAGACTCGGCGGACTGTGCCCTCACCGCGGCCACACCCCGCGGCTAGCTTTGACGAGAACGGGGCCACGATGGCCAACCCAAATGTTTCACGTGAAACAGAAGATCCACCACTTGCGCAGGAGGCTAAGCGGGCCGTGGAGATCCTGAATCCGAGCGGCGAGGTCACCATGCCCCGTCCTCAGCATCAGCGCGTCATTTGTGTCGCGAACCAGAAGGGCGGCGTGGGCAAGACGACCACGGCAGTGAACATCGCGGTCGCGCTTGCGCTGCATGGCAACCGTGTTCTCGTCATTGACCTCGACCCGCAGGGCAACGCGTCGACCGGCATGAACGTGCCGCACCACGCCGGTGTGCCGGACGTCTACGACTGCCTCATTGAGGGCGCCTCGCTCGAGTCGGTGATGCAGGCCGTGGACGGCATTCCGAATCTGCACTGTGTGCCCGCGACGATCGACCTGGCCGGCGCGGAGATCGAGCTGGTGTCAGTGGTGGCTCGAGAGTCCCGCCTGTCTCGGGCGATCCAGGGCTGCCAGGAAGAGTTCGACTACATCTTCATCGACTGCCCGCCGTCGCTGGGTCTGCTCACCGTCAACGCGCTGGTGGCCGCCCAGGAAGTGCTCATCCCGATCCAGTGTGAGTACTACGCCCTCGAAGGCGTACAGGCCCTCACCAGCAACATTGCTCTCGTCAAGGCTCACCTGAACCCGAAGCTCGACATCAGCACCGTGCTCCTCACGATGTACGACCGTCGCACCCGCCTCGCTGATCTGGTCGAGCAGGACGTTCGCACGCACTTCGGCGACAAGGTCCTGCAGGCGGTCATTCCGCGGAACGTACGGGTATCCGAGGCCCCGAGCTACAGCCAGTCGGTCATGACATACGACCCGGGCTCGCGCGGCGCCGTGAGCTACTTTGAGGCCGCACAGGAAATTGCCCTTCGGGGTGCGCAGATGGAAGGCGTACACGCATGAGCAAGCCCCGCGGTGGCCTTGGCCGCGGCCTCGGTGCCCTGATTCCAACGACTCCGGTGGCGCCGGCTCAGGCCGACCCGGCCGGAGATGCGGCGGCGGGCACCCCGATCGGGTCGGCACCGGCCGAGGTGAGCAACCTGGCTCCGGTGCCCGGCGCTCGGTTCGCCGAGATTCCGGTCGACGCGATCGTCCCGAACCCGAAGCAGCCACGCAGCGTCTTCGACGAGGAGGCGCTCGCCGAACTGAAAGTCTCCATCGCGGAGGTCGGCTTCCTGCAGCCGATCGTCGTGCGTGAGCTCGGGCCGGAGAAGTATGAGCTGGTCATGGGTGAGCGGCGCTGGCGCGCCGCACAGGCGATCGGTCGTGAAGTCATTCCGGCGATCGTCCGGGAGACGCGTGACGACGCGATGCTTCGGGACGCGCTGCTGGAGAACATTCACCGGGCCAACCTCAACCCGCTCGAAGAGGCGGCGGCCTATCAGCAGCTGCTTGAGGAGTTCGGCGCGACTCACGAGGAGTTGGCGAAGCGGATCGGCCGCAGCCGGCCGCAGATCTCCAACACGATCCGGCTGTTGAACCTGCCCGCGGTCGTCCAGCGTCGCGTCGCCGCCGGCGTGCTGTCAGCCGGTCACGCGCGGGCCCTGCTCGGCCTCGATGACGTAAGCGAGCAGGAGGCGCTTGCGCACCGGATTGTGGCCGAGGGACTCTCGGTCCGCGCGACCGAAGAAATCGTCGCGCTCGCCGGTTCCGAGTCGTCGCAGAAGCCGGCCGCGGCCAAGCGCCGGCCGAAGGTTCACGCGCCGGCCTTGACCGACCTCGAGGATCGTCTGTCGGATCGGTTCGACACCCGGGTGAAGGTCGACATCGGCCGCAGCAAGGGAAAGATCACGATCGAGTTCGCGACCGTCGACGACCTCGAACGGATAGTCGGCATCTTCGGCGTCGAAGAAG
Source organism: uncultured Actinomycetota bacterium (assembly GCA_963836775.1). Lineage (GTDB taxonomy): Bacteria > Actinomycetota > Actinomycetes > Mycobacteriales > Micromonosporaceae > DASQPR01. The sequence goes on from CAWIKR010000002.1 coordinate 1,906,411, forward strand.
GTGCGACCGACTAACGGTCATCGACACGAAACCGGCTACCCGATCGGGGTGGCCGGTTTCTTTTTGCCGAGCGAGCGCCGTTTCAGGAGAGTGCCGTCGGCTGCGGGTCTGACCGGCGGCGCCGCTGTAGTGCCTTCTGGTGCGGCGTTCCGGGCGCAGTGTTCTGCCGGCCGGGTTCTTCGCGCTCGCCGCGCTCCAGGCGCAGCGCGCGGCCGGCGGTTTCGCGTCAGGGTATCGGGCGTCTGCGGGTTCTGTGTGCGTCGAGGGCTGCACCGACACGACCGAGTGCGGCTCCGCGACGGCGTCGGTCGCGGTAGCGCGGCGGCTGCCTCAGCGCTCTGTGCGACGGCCCTGTTCTTGTCCGAGGTTCGCGCTTCGCGGCCTCTCGGGGCGAACCTGCGCGCCGAGGCCATGCGCCAGGATCGTACGGCCGCTCCGCACCCGGCGTGTGCCGCCAGCGGATGCGTCGCCAAAGCCGGCGCCAGACTCTGCGGCACTACGTCGGCAGCCCGATGGCGCGTCGATGGCGAGTGTGGCGGTGGGCGTGTCAGCCCCGGTCGGCTGTCGCGTACGCGGTGGACGACGCGGCCGAGCCTTCCGTGATCGTCGCTCAATCCGTATCTCGGCCGCGCCGACTGACGGTCGTCAGTCGGTCACTGCGACGTCGGGAGGACTGGTTCTATCCACAGAAGTTATCCACAGCCGCAGATGCGCGATGCAATTTCCGCGCTCGAGTTCAGTCGCGTCCTGTGGATTAGTGGTGTGAGTTTTCGCGTCGGCGCCGCTGTGAGCACGGCCGGAACGGCAGACATCGGAGTCGTGGCGGTTGAGTCACCGCGTCAATCGGCGACTGTGGACCATCGTCCGTCCACGGTGGGCCTGTGGATAACAGCGGGGGATGGTGGCGTATTCGGCTCTGCGTACCGACGATGTTTCACGTGAAACGCGGCCCATGCGGGCACACCACAGGGACCGACGGAGGTCTGCGGAAACTCGGTAGCGACATGGGTCGCCGACCCGACTAGGGTCTCTCTTGTGTCGGACCTCTCCAGCCCTTCTGCTTCCCCCAATGGTTCACTTCCTGAGTTCGTCAACTGGCCCAGCTTCCCGTTCGAGGGCCAGCTTCGAACCAAACGACTCGAGCCGCCCGTCGACGTCGAGCCGCCTCGCGAGGGCGAGGACCCGTCCACGTGCGCGGCCTGCACGGCGCCGGATGAGTCGTATATCTGGGTCAGCGATCGGTGGCGCGTTCGCGCGATGGAACGGCCTAGTGGCCTCCCGTGCGTACTGATTCTGGAATCGCGCTCGCACCTCGACATCGGCGACCTGCCCAACCTGCTGGCCGCTGAACTCGGTGTGATGACCGTGCGAGTTGAGCGAGCGATCCGGTCACTTGATGGTGTGGAGCGAGTGCACATCAATCGTTGGGGCGACGGCGCGGCACACCTGCATCTGTGGTTCCTGGCTCGGCCCACCGGGCAAATGCAACTCCGTGGATCGTTCTTGTCGCTGTGGGACGACATCCTCGAACCTATTTCGGACGAGCGGTGGCGGGAAAACCTGGCGCTTGTGGCGGCCTGGCTCGCCGAGTTCGGTGGTCGCCCGCTCGCCGAGCCACCAAGGATCGTGTGGACGGCACCCAGCCGGTTCGGTGAGACGACCACGGAGGCCGAGGCGCCCGCTGTAGAGGTCGCTCAGACGTCCAACGGGTCTGGACCAGCCACACACGAAGAGCCGGTAGTCGTCGAGTCCTGAACGGTTTGGAAGCCGTCGCAGGGCTCCCGCGCGGCATGCCGCGCCCGCAAGGCCGTACCAGCAATGCAGAAACGCCCGCCACGAACCCGCGGCGGGCGTTTCACGTGAATCATCGTCAACGGCGGCGGGCTGCGGCTCGCTCCGCGAGAACTGCCATGGTCTGGCCCAAGTCCAGCCCTGCGGCGGACAGCGCCATCGGGACCAATGAAGTGTCGGTCATTCCCGGAGCCACACTGGCCTCCAGCACGTACGGGGTGCCGTCGGCGGCCACGATCATGTCGATCCGCGACAGGTCTCCGAGGCCGAGCGCCGCGTGAGCCTCCAGGGCGACCTTCGCGGCAGCGGCGGCCACGCCGTCGCTGAGCCGCGCCGGCGTGTGCCAGGTGGTGAGGCCAGACGTATACCGAGCGGCGTAGTCATAAACGCCGTCGCGTGCCACGATCTCGACGGCTGGCAGTGCGATCGGGCCTTCGCCCAGGTCGACGACGGTCACCGCGACGTCGGCGCCCTCGATGTACGACTCGACCAGCGCGGTGCTGTGGTAGGCGAAGCAGGCGACCATCGCCGCCGGCAGGTCTTCGGCGGCACGCACCACAGTCGCTCCCAGGCCCGAGCCGCCCTGGGCCGGCTTCACCATCAACGGCAGCCCGAGCCGGGTCACCACCCGGTCCAGCACCGCCTTGGCGCCGAGCTCGGTGAACCGCTCATGCGGCAGCGTGACCCAGTCCGGCGTGTCGATGCCGGCGCCGCCGAGCACCGCCTTGGCCGACGGCTTGTCCCACGCCAGACGGGCACTGCGAGCGCCGGCGCCGACGTAAGGCGCGCCAGCCAGTTCGAGGATGCCCTGCAACGAGCCGTCCTCACCGGCGCTGCCGTGCAGCGCGATGATGATCGCGTCGGGTGCCTCGGCGTCGATTACCGGGAGCAGGCTGGCGTCCACATCGCGCATGGCGGCGTCGACTCCGGCGCCGAGCAGAGCGTCGAGGATCCGGCGACCCGAGCGCAGCGAGACTTCCCGCTCGAAGGACAGTCCGCCGGCGAGAACCAGAACACGCATGTCGTCCGTGCCCATCACGCGAGGCCGAATGTGGAACGCAGGGCGACTTCCTGCTCGACGACGGTGCTGAGCCGGCGGACGCCCTCGCGGATCCGGTCCGGCGCCGGGAAGCAGTAGCTCAGCCGCAGGTGCGCGGCGCCGCTCCCGTCGGCGTAGAAGCCCGTGCCGGGAACGTACGCCACTCGTTCGGCGATCGCCCGCGGCAACATCTCCTTGCTGTGCAGACCGGTCGGGAGGGTCAGCCAGATGTAGAAGCCGCCGGCCGGCACGGTCCAAGTGGTGCCATCGGGCATCAGGTCGGTGAGGGCGGACAGCGCGGCGTCGCGGCGCTCCCGGTAGGTCTCCCGGAATGTCTTGAGCTGCTGCTGCCACGGCATCTTCTCGATGTACGCGGAGACCGCGGCCTGAGCGAAGGCACTCGGGCACAGGATCTGCGCCTCGGAGGCGATCACCAGCTTCTCGCGTACGGCGTGAGGAGCCAGGATCCAACCCACCCGCAGGCCCGGCGCGAAGGTCTTGGAGAACGTGCTCACGTAGATGACGTTGTCCCGGGATCGGGACCGCAGCGCCGGCAGTGGGTCGCTGTCGAATCCGAGCAGGCCGTACGGGTCGTCCTCGACCACCAGCAGCCCGGCGCGCTCGCAAATGGCGAGGATCTGGTCTCGGCGCTGGTTGGTGAGGGTCACGCCGGCCGGATTCTGATAGGCCGGCACCGTGTAGAGGAACTTGGCGCGCTTGCCGGCGGCCGCCACCGCGGCAATCGCCGCCTCAAGTGCCTCCGGGACGATGCCGTCGCCGTCCATTGCCACGTGCACGACATCGGCCTCCGCGGCCTGGAAGACTCCGAGCGCTCCGACATAGCTCGGGCCTTCGGCGAGCACGACGTCACCTGGATCGATGAACACCCGGGCGATCAGATCCAGGGCCTGCTGCCCGCCGACGGTCACCACGACATCATCCGGCGAGGCACCGTTGGTCACGTCGATGCCGGAGAGCGTCATGACCTCGCAGATCCGCTCGCGCAGACCCGGGTCGCCCTGGCCGATGCCGTACTGCAGGGTGGTGGTCCCGTCGACGGAGCCGAGCTCGCCCAGCATCGTCCCGACCGCGTCCAGCGGGAGTGCGGCCACATACGGCGAGCCACCGGCGAGTGAGACGACCTCGGGCCGGCTTGCGACCGAGAAGAGTGCTCGAATCTCGGACGTGGTCATGCCGCGGACCCGGCGTGCATACCGGTCCGTGTAGTCGTCGAGTGTTGTCCCGGTGACCATTCGCGGGCCCTCCCTCGGTGCCACTGACACGAGCCGGGCCGCGCTGCCCGAGTGCGGTGATCGTAGCGTGCCAAGTCTTCTTCGATCTCAGCCTTTCGAAGGTACGATCGTGAAGTTGGGTACGCGGAGGCGGCATGTGCCCTACATTGACGGTTTTACGATGCTTTAAGCGGAGAATACATAGATGTCCCGACGCCTCGTGAACTTGACCTTGGATACGCTCGAAGACATACCGCGGCCGTGCCGGAGCTGCGTCTTCTGGGAGCTTGACCCGGTCTCCGCGCAGCGTGCGTGCGCGTCCGGCGATCCGGCTCTGGAGAAGGAAGCCTGGGTGTCGCAGACCCTGCTGGAGTGGGGTTCGTGCGGCAAGCTGATCTATGCCGACGGCATGGCAGCCGGTTATGCGCTCTACGCGCCCCCGGCCTACGTGCCGCGCTCCATGGCATTTCCGACATCTCCGGTTTCGGCCGATGCGGTCCTTCTGATGTCGGCACACGTGATCGCGCCGTTCACGTCCGGTGGGCTCGGCCGGATGCTGATCCAGGGCGTGGCCCGCGACCTGACCAAGCGCGGCATCAAGGCGATCGAGGCATTCGGCGACGCCAAGACCGATGAGGACTCGGACACTGGTCTCGGGGCCTCCGGACGGTGCCTGGCGCCGGCCGACTTCTTCCTTTCGGTCGGTTTCAAGACGGTTCGCCAGCATCCGAAATACCCGCGGATGCGGCTGGAGCTGCGGACCGCGCTCTCGTGGAAGTCCGATGTGGAATACGCGCTGGAGAAGCTGCTCGGTTCGATGAGCCCGGACTCGATCCTGCGGCCGGTGCGGCCGGCTACCCGTTCCACCACCCGCGTTTCACTGTCCTAATCAGACACTCGCGGTCCGCCGCCCGGCGGACGCCCGCGGCGTCGTGCCTCTAAGCCACCGCGGTCGGCTGCTGGACCGCGCGGATCGTCGATACGTCGATCGAGCCGGTCTTCACGTCCTGTTCCACCGGCAGATACATACGCTGCACGGCGGCGATCAGAGCTTCGACGATCTGTTCGCGGAACATCGGGTTGACCAGATGGGCGCGGTCGGACGGCGACGTCAGGTAGCCGACGTCGACGCGGACCGTTGGCATCCGGGTCAGCCGCAGCAGATCCCAGGTCTTTGAGTGGGTCCGGCAGTCACGCAGGTCGGTGCGCGCCAGAATCTCCCGCTGGACCAGCCCGGCGAGCCGCTCACCCACGGTCGACGTGCTGTTCTCCGAGCCGTAGTGATAGGTCGCGACGCCGTTGGCCATCGGGTTGGCGTGGAACTCAAGATGAATCGAGAGCAGAAGGTCGGCGCGCAGCTCGTTGGCGAGAGCGGCCCGCTCGTCGTCGGTGACCACGTGGTCCGGTCGTGGTCCACGGGTCAGATGAACCCGCATGCCGGCGGCGGCCAACCGGCCTTCCAGCCGGGTTGCGATGTCGTAGGCGAGCTCAGACTCGGTCCATCGGAGCAGACCATCGGGCACCACGGCGCCGAGGTCCGGGCCGCCGTGCCCGGGGTCGATCACGATGGTCTTGCCGACCAGCGTGGGCCCGGAATGCCGGAACCGTTCGAGCTCGCGCAGCAGCTGCGCGTTGCCACCCTTGACGCTGCGGTCGAGTCGGCGCAGTGCCATCGCGGTCGACGGACCGAATGCGCCGTCCGGCACCAAGCCCACCTCGCGCTGGAACTGACCGACGCCACGGGCGGTGCTTGGGCCGTAGATGCCGTCCGACCGTCCGACGTCATAGCCCATCTGGTGCAGGCGATCCTGCAACGCTTTGACGTCGTCGCCGATCACCGGCTCATTGACCGAGAGGTAGAGCGTGCGGTCGCCGAGCTTCCAGCGGGCCGCCTCCAACGCGCGCCATGTCTCCGGTCCCGACCTTGCCGTCGACATTGAGGCCGCGGCTCTGCTGGAACTGCCGGACCGCCGCCTCGGTGGGGCGGTCGAATTCGGCGTTCGCACCGTTTTCGGCGGACATGTCGAGCAGGCCGAGGTGCGCAAGAATGCCGCGGATCTCGGCAACGGCCGGGCCACTTTCACCCTGGCGGTACGCGTGCATAGAAGACCAAGCCTCCCCACCAGCGGGCGATTCCATCGGCCGAGATATCAGGCCGTGGGCATCGCCGTGCCGGCTTCCAGCCGCCCATTGTGACGTCCATGATCTCCAGGGCGCGCCGTTGCGTACCGGAATCCGATCGCCAGTGTCGTCGTGAAACAACTCGGCCGCTAGTTATCGCGCCGAATCGTGCTGCTGCATGTTGTCGCGGTTACCCGAAATGTGCGAGCGAGCGTACTACGCCGGCCACGGCACCGCGCCCCGCAACTGCACGAAGCATTTGCGGGGCGCGTCGTCGGTGTTGGCCGTGGCGCTCGACGATCGGGCTACAGCGCCGATTCGATGAGTTTGACCAGGTCGCTCTTCGGTCGGGCACCGGCCACCGATTGCACCGGGCTGCCGCCCTTGAAAACGGTCAGCGTCGGAACTGACATGATCCGGTAATCCCGGGCGACGTTGGGGTTGGCGTCGATGTCGAGCTTTACGATCTTGACCTTGTCGCCCATCTCGCGAGCGATCTCCTCAAGAACCGGCGCTACCCGCAGGCACGGACCGCACCACTCGGCCCAGAAGTCCACCAGCACCGGAGTCGGCGACATGAGGACCTCATCGGTGAACGTGGCGTCCGTGACTGCCTTCGTCGTTCCCATCTTGATCTCCTTTAGAAGTTCCAGCCGCCGACTCGGGCCGGCGCGGCTGAGCTTAGGCGGCCAAACCTGCGATGTAGCGCTCCGCGTCGAGCGCGGCGGAACAACCGGTGCCGGCCGCGGTGATGGCCTGCCGGTAGGTGTGATCGACCAGGTCACCCGCGGCGAAGACGCCCGGGATGTTGGTCCGCGTGCTCGGTGCGGCGACCTTCACGTACCCCGACTCGTCCAGCTCAACCTGGTCAACGAAGAGTTCGCTGCGGGGATCGTGGCCGATGGCGACGAACACGCCGCTGGCGTCCATGACCCGCTCGTCGTTGGTGTTGACATCGCGGAGGCGAACCCCGGTGACCTTGCCGTCGACCCCGACGACCTCGCTGACCACGGTGTTCCAGAGCACCTTGATCTTTTCGTTGGCAAGAGCGCGCTCCGCCATGATCTTGCTGGCCCGGAACTCGTCACGGCGGTGGATGATGGTGACGCTTGAGGCGAATCGAGTGAGGAACGTGGCCTCCTCCATTGCCGAGTCGCCGCCACCGACGACCACGATGTCCTGGCCGCGGAAGAAGAAGCCGTCACAGGTCGCACACGACGACACACCGTGGCCGAGAAGCTCCTGCTCGCCGGGCACACCCATGGGCCGCCACGCCGAACCGGTCGTGAGAATCACGGCATGCGCCTGGTAGGCGGTCTCGCCGACGTAGACAGTCTTGATATCGCCGCTCAGATCGACCCGGCTGCCGTCATCGGTGATGAACTCGGCACCGAAGTGCTCGGCCTGCTTGCGCATGTTGTCCATCAACTCGGGACCCATGATCCCGTCCGGGAAACCCGGGAAGTTTTCCACCTCGGTGGTGGTCATCAGCGCACCACCGGACTGCGCTCCCTCGATCACCAAGGGCTTGAGGTTGGCACGCGCGGCGTAGACCGCGGCGGTGTAACCGGCCGGGCCCGAGCCAAGAATGATCAGGTTGCGTACCTCGGACACACCGGCTCCTTGAACAAGTCTGAATCTCCGCTCCTGGATGGGCGGAGGTTGCGTCGTCTGACAAAGACAAACGCCATCCTACGAACGCTAGATTCCCGCGCGCTCGAGGCGTGCTGCACCTCACGCTCCCACGGCGCGTCGCGGGCCGCAGCGCCGCTGTTGAAGGATGCGCCGAAATCGATCCGGCGGCTACCTCCGGGCAATGCCAAGCTGGACGACCGAGCTGCCGGCGCCGCAGTCCGCGCCGACAGCGACCACGATGTCCGGATTCTGGATCGTGATGATCAACGCCGGCTTCCGATTGAAGGTTGCGTAATCGACCGCGACCGGCGAGCCGCCATAAGTGCTCGTGACAGCGCTCAGGCACGCCTGGAACTGTGCCGACGACGCGGCCGGCAGCGCCGAATCCGCGCTGGTTCCGGACGTGGACAGCTGGCGCTGGCTGAAACTCGGCTGCGGCTTGGACGCGTCGTTCGGCACCGGCGGGCGCGACGCTCCAAACGGCTGGGTGCCACCCTCCGACGCCGACGCAGCGAACCGCCCACTCAGGGTCGCCGTCGTGAAGTCCTGGCCGGAGTGGGTAACGACAAGCGATCCGGCCGCGTTCGGCGCGGCCTGATCCGGTGCGCCCTTCGATGACGTCGTTGCTATTGCCGGAGACGTTCCCCAGATGCCCGGTGATCGCAATCGCACCGACGCCGCAAGCGGCGACCAGCACGACCGCCGCTGCGGCCTGGGCCACCCGCGTAGACATCCACGAGCGCCGGGACCGCTGCGGCTGTGCCGCCCGGGCGTCCCGGTGCTGATCAAGAGAGATTGGCGGTTGAAGAGCCCGCAACTCACCGTCGATCCGGGCCGCCACCGGACCGGGCATCCGCTGCGGCTCTCCGGCCAGCTCACTGAGGCGATCTTGGATCTGGCCGGCGGCGGAGCGCAGCGCCTGATCCGCGGCCGTCCATCGGGCGTCGCTGGCGATCAGGTGTGTCACCCGCTCAGCCTCAGCGCCCTCAAGGAGGTGTTCCTGGAAATCGGCGAGGAGATCCAGGTCGGCGGCCGACAACGGCTCAGGCGACGACATGTGCACGCTAAGCCTCCTGTCCGTTAGCCGCCGCCGACGGCGGTAGTCCCACCGATGAGACTCCCTCGGAGCCCGGCGGGTTCCGCAGATAGCCAAGCATTACCGCAAGTCGCGCCCGCCCTCGGGCGCACCGGCTCTTGATCGTGCCGACCGGCACATCGAGCACCTCGGCGGCGTCGGCGACGGAGAACCCCTCCAGGTCGACCAGGACGATGGCGGCCCGCTGATCCTCGGGCAGGCGAGCCAGGGCATCGCGGACGTCCAGCGACATGTCGGGATCAGCGGCCGGGGCCGCGATGTCGGTGTCCGGCAGTTCGACCGTCGGCCGCGCTTTGTGCCGGCGGATCCGGTCGAAACACGCGTTCATCACGATTCGGTGCAACCAGGTCGTCACCGCCGAGTCGCCACGGAACGAGCCGGCATTGCGGAATGCCGAGATCAGCGCTTCCTGGACGGCGTCCGCGGCGTCTTCGCGATCACCTAGGGTGCGCAGCGCCACCGCCCACAGCCGATCGCGGTGCCGCCGCACCAGGGCGTCGAAGGCGGTCCGATCACCGGCCACGTGGGCGCGCAGAAGATCCGCGTCGCTGGTGGTTTCGTGCCGGTTCACGGGCGCCACGATATCGAAGGTGGGCACGGAACGGGTTGCGTGAGATCCGACCGAGACGTGGTGCGCCGCATGGCCGGGAGTCAGGAGCCGTTGACAGTGATCTCGTCGATGGTGACCCGGTAGCCACCGGACACCCGCGGCAGCTTGGTCATCCAGAGCAGCACATAGCGGGTCTTGGCGCCGATGTTCAGCACCGTGGACGGCGGGGTGTCGACGATCGGGCCGCCCGCGGCCTTGGTGTAGGTGTCGAGAATCGTGCTGTCGCCGGTGTGCCCGTCGCCGGGGTCGCTGCCGCCTAGCCGGGCCTCGACGGTCGCGCCGGGCGCGCCGAAGACCACGGTGATGCTGGCGACGTCCACGGCCTGGCCGAGATCGAGCAACACGCCCATGCCGGGCTTATATCCGGGGCCGCCGAAATCGGCGGTCCGGTAGGTGGAGGTCTTCCAGGACGTGGTGTTGTCGCCGTCGGTCATCGCGATCGCACCGGGCAACTCGGACCCGTCGCTCTTCGTCGACGGATCCACGATCCGGATGTTCTGCACCTTGATTGGCTTGCTCTGGGCCGCCGGCTGCTGTGTGCCGGAGGTGGCGGTCGGCGTCGGATTGATCGCGGCACCCTGCTTCGGCGAGTCGCCGATCTTCGTCGCCATGATCAGGCCGGCGATGGCGACCGCGAGCAGCGCGGCGACACCGACTGCCATCTTGCGGCCATTGCGTGGGCGGGGTCCGGTCGCGCCGATGCCCCCGCCGCTGGTGAACGACAGCGGACCCGCGTCACCGAAAAGGTCGTCGTTCTCGGCGGTGTCGAGCCGAGCCAGCTCGGCCGAGAGGGCGGCCCCGGTGGGCGGCTCCAAGGCCGGGTTGAGCAGGTCGGTCGCGATCTCGGACAGCACCGATGGCAGCCCGCCGCGGACCTGGCGGGGACTGGCCAGAACTCCGGTGGAGTCGCGAACAGCGTCCGGAAGGCGGTCTTCGCCGGCTTCGGTGTGTGGCCAGTGACCGGTCAGTGCGCAGTAGAGCACTGCGCCGACAGCTCGAACGTCGTGCTCCACCGTGGCGAACTCGTCGGCTCGGGCGTCGGCGAGCACCACCCGGCCATCGTCGGCGATCAAGACCGAGCCCGGGTGCACGTTGCCGTGTGGTATCCCGGAGGCGTGAGCAGCGGCGACGGCGCTGGCCACGGCGTGTGCGACGGATGTCGCACGGACCGAGTCCAGGGGTCCGTCGGCGACCAGCTCCCGCAGGCTGACGCCGTCCACCCACTCGCGGACGACGTAGGCGCGGGTCTCTTCATCGATGACGTCGTAGACGTCGACCAGATGCGGGTGTGCGATCCGGCTTGCGGCGATGGCGGCGGTGATCATCTCACCAGCGCTTTCGCCACCGGGATAGCGCAGCACCACCGCGATCGGCCGGCGCAGCACCACATCGATGCCGCGCCACACCCGGCGGCCGCTGGCGTCGTCGTTGATGTGCTCCTCGAGCCGGTAGCGCCCGACGAGAATCTCGCCGGCCTCCGGACCCGCGGTCATCACCTGCTGGTTGGGTGAGTCCGGGGCCTCTTCGGTGCGAGTCACCCGACCTCCCCTCAAACCTTGGCACAGCAGACATTACTCGACTGCACAGACATTGCGGCAGCCTCACCGCCGCGCCAACTAGGCCGCGACCGGACGGCAGCCGCCCTTCAGCGTAGGCGGACAACGCCGACACCGCTTGGGACCTTACCTGGCCGCCGCCACATCTGTCGGCTCGCAACCGACCCTACGGACGAGTACGGCGTTTTCTTCACAGCCTCGCACCAGCGGAAATCCTGGGTAATCTCATACTAAGTAGGACGAAAGGGGTGGCCTTGGTCGACGACATTGCCTCCGTGGTGCGTGCCGGATATGCGTTCGACACGCCGTCGGTAACTCTGGGCCCACTCGTCGTCGACGGAAAGTCAGATGCCGGCGCGATCGTGCGCATACCGATGGCGATGCTGAGCCGGCACGGTCTGGTGGCCGGAGCGACCGGAACCGGAAAGACGAAGACCCTTCAGGTGCTGGCCGAACAGCTGGACGTCGAAGAAGCGATAGCCGGCCAGGACACCGACGGCGACCCGGGCGCCTCTCTTACCGGCCGACCCGAGCCCGGACCATGCCGACCACGTTGGTGATGTCCCGGGCGCGGTAGAGCAGGGCTGCCACGACGTAGACGACGATCAGCAGCAAACCGCCGCCGACCAGGGTGATCGCCGAACCGACCTTGCCAGTGCCCAGGGTGTGCTGGCAGATGATCACCAAGAACCAGGCCGGGATGGCGGCGGTCACGGCCGCGGCGACGAGCCGACCGAGCGCCCGGCTGGTCTCGCCCAGCCCGAGCCGGCCGATGCGACGGCGCAGCAGGACGTAGCCGAGGATCATGGCGAACACGAACGAAATGGTGTTGGCCATCATCAGGCCGGCGTCCACCAGAGCCGCCGACAGCAATGCGTAGAAGACGATGTAGCCGAGCACGCGTACGGCCACTACCGGGAGGTTCAGAAGCGCCGGAGTCTTCGTGTCGGGCATCGCGTAGAACGCGAAGAGCTGCATCTGGCTGATCGCGAACGGCACCAGGCCGATGGCGGCGACGGCGATCACCGTCCCGGTCTGCATCGCCTCGTCGTGCGTGTAGGCGCGCCACTGGAACAGCGTCACCGCGAGCGGCTGGCCCAGCACGATGTAGGCGGCGGTGGCCGGGATCAGGATCACCGAGGACAGGCGCGTACCCATGGAGAACTGATCGGCCAGATCGCGGAACCGGCCGTCCGCGGCGGCGGCCGCCAATCGCGGCATCAGCGCCGTCATGATCGAGACCGCGACGATGCCATGCACCATCATGAAGATCAGGTAGGCGTTGTTGAAGATCGCCGGACCCGGCCCGTTGTCCTTGCCGGCGCGCTTGGAAATGATCGTCAGAACCACGACTGCAACCTGGCTGCCGGCGACGTAGACCAGCATCCAGGCGCTGATCTTGCCGAGTTCGCGCAGATGCAGCTTGCCCCAGTCGAATCGCCACTTCCAGCGGTAGCCGACCTTGCGCAGTGACGGCAGCAGGCCGAGCATCTGGACGACGATGCCCAGCGTGGTGCCGACGCCGAGGACCAGCACTTGCGCCGCGGTCACGTTGTCGGTGCCGAGGACCCGCCCGGCCCCCTTACCCGCGTACGGCAGGGTGGTGAACAGCGCCGCCGTCGCGATCACCACGATGTTGTTCAAGATCGGCGTGAACGTCGGTGCCGCGAAGTGGCCGCGGGTGTTCAGGATCGCTGCCAGCAGCGCCGCCATGCCGTAGAAGAAGATCTCCGGCAGGATCAGGTAGTTGAGCTTGGTGACGAGAGAGTGGTCCGGGCCGGCCGTGTGACCGACGAACAAGCTCGCCAGCAGCGGCGCCGCCAGCACCGCCACCGCCGTTGCGGCGAGCAGAAACGCCGCTGCCAGAGTCACCAACCGCTGGGCGTACGCCTGACCGCGGTCGGCATCGCGCTTGCGTGCGCGCACCAGAACCGGCACCAGGACGCTCGCCAGCACGCCGCCGAGCAGCAGCTCATACACCATGTTCGGGAGCATGTTGGAGATGTTGTAGTCGTCGGAGACCGCGGCGGCACCGATCGCCGCGCCGACCGCGACCGTACGCAGCAGGCCGGTGACCCGGCTGATCAGGCTTCCGACCGCCATGACGGCGCTGTTGCGTACGACCGATTGGTCTTCGCCGACGTCGGCGGCGGGCGCGCCCTCGGAGATCGCCACCGACAAGATCGCGGTGGTCTCGGCGGCGTCATTCTCGGCGCTCGGCACCACCGGGTAGGTGCCGGTGGTTTCGGACCTCGCGTCCGGAGTGGCCCCGGGGACCGGCTCGGGAACCACCGGAGTGCCGTAGACGGAGCCTCGCGAGGCGCGCGAGTCCGCGGGTCCGCCGGTCCAAGTCATGGCCGAAACCTTATCGGGTCCCGGCCCTATCCCCACACCTCGATCCTTACCGTGTGTGATCGGGCGCCGCAGGTACGCTAACCGACGCCATGGCTGACAACCTCTCCGATGCCCAGCGGCGCGCGGTCGCCGAACTTATGCGCGTCTCGCCGGTCGCCGACGAACTCGGCAAGCGCTTCGGCGCCGCCGGACATGAAATCCATCTCGTCGGGGGGTCGGTCCGGGATGCCCTGCTCGGCCAGCTCGGAGACGACCTGGACTTCGCCACCAGCGCCCACCCGGACGAAACGCAGCGGATCCTGTCCGGCTGGGCGGAGGCGGTGTGGACTACCGGAATCGATTTCGGCACCGTCGGCGCGGCCCGGCATGGGCTGCGCTTGGAGATCACCACGTTCCGGGCCGAGGCCTACGACCGGGTCACCCGCAACCCGATCGTGAATTACGGCACCAACTTGCTCGACGACCTCAAGCGCCGGGACTTCGCGATCAACGCGATGGCGGTCTCCGTACCGGATCATGTGTTTTTTGATCCTTATGGTGGTCTCGCCGATCTGTCCGCGCGCGTGCTGCGAACGCCCGGACCACCCGAAGAGAGCTTCGCCGATGATCCGTTGCGGATGCTGCGGGCGGCCCGGTTCGCGTCGAAGCTCGAGTTCCGCGTCGACCCGGCGGTGCTGGCGGCGATGACCTCGATGGCGCCGGACCTGGATCGGATCACCGCCGAGCGGATCCGCGACGAGTTCAGCAAGCTGATGCTCGGAGCCGATCCGATCACCGGGCTGCGCCTGCTGGTGGAGACCGGTCTGGCCGATCGGTTTCTGCCCGAGCTGTCCGGGCTGAAGCTGGAGATCGATGAGCACGCCCAGCACAAGGATGTCTACGAGCACACGCTGCGGGTGGTCGCGAATGCGATCAGCCTGGAGACCGACGGACCGGATCTGACCCTGCGCCTCGCCGCGCTGATGCACGACGTCGGCAAGCCGGCGACCAAGACGATCGGCTCCGATGGCCGGGTGTCGTTCCACCACCACGAGCTGGTCGGCGCCCGGATGACGAAGCAGCGCCTGAAGGCGCTGCGCTACTCCAAGGACCTGATCTCCGACGTGGTCGAGCTGGTCGCACTGCACCTGCGCTTCTATGGCTACGGTCAGGGCGAGTGGACCGATTCGGCGGTACGCCGCTACGTGACCGACGCCGGCCCGCTGCTGGACCGCCTGCACAAGCTGACCCGGTCGGATTGCACCACCCGCAATCGCCGCAAGGCCGCCACCCTCTCCGCCAACTACGACGCCTTGGAGGCTCGGATCGCCCGGATCCAGGCGGAGGAGGACCTTGCCCGGGTCCGGCCGGATCTGGACGGCAACGCCATCATGGAGCTGCTCGGCCTGCCGCCCGGTCCGTTGGTCGGTCAAGCCTGGCGGCATCTGAAGGAACTGCGCCTCGACCATGGCCCGCTGGATCATGATGAGGCGGTCGCGGCGCTCTATGCCTGGGCCGAGTCGCAGGGCATCACGCCGCCGAAGCGGTGAGCCGGCCTTAAGCCACGGGCAGGGTAGTCGGCGGCGCGGTGAGTCGATCCCGTTGCGGCGGCACCGGCTGGTAGGCACGGCTGGCGACGGCGTACCAGGCGGCGACCACGGCGTAGCCGGCCGTCACCCCGATGATCGCCCCTGGTGAGTGGCCGTTGGCCGGCAGCATCAGCGCGCCGAGGAAGAGCCCGGCGATCCAGAAGATGTTGAAGACGGTGTCGTTGACGCTGAAGACTCGCCCTCGGTAGTGCTCCGCACACAGCGTCTGAACACTGGTGTCAACGACGATCTTCATCCCTTGCGAGGCCACGTTCAGCAGGAAGGTGGCGGCGATCAGCAGACCCGGCCGGAACGGGATTGCCAGGGTCATCAGCCCTACGACGATCAGGAGCGTCATGGCGACGATCCACCACCGGCCACCGAACTGGCGCGTGCCGATCGGCGTGATGAACGCGGCGAGTACGGCACCGAGACTGCCCACCACGACCACCGCACCGAGCCCGCCGAGCGCCGCTTTGTAGGAGCTGAAGAAGTAGCGCGAGTAGAGCAGCAGCGTCGCCAGTGTGAGAACGCCGTAGAGCGTGCGGCACAGAGACTGGGTCAGCATCGCGTAGAACACCGGGCGCTTGGATGCCAGATGCTTAGCGCCGGCGACCATGCCGCGCGCCACCACTGTCACCTCGGCCCAAGGCGAACCGGCACGGCGTACGGTCCAGTCCGGTCCGAGCGCGTCGCGGCTGAACGAGTTCCGGGCGGTCCATGCCGAGGCCAGGTAGCCGAATGCGCCGACCGCGACACCGATCCCGTACCCATGGTTGGTCGAGACCAGGAAGGTGTTGAGTGCCAGCGCGGTCAGGCCGAGACCCAGTGAGTAGACCGCGGTCCCGAGGGTTGACGCGATCGCGTTCGCGGTGACCAGCATCGTCGCCGGCACCACATGCGGCTGGGATGCGGACAGCCCGGACAGGAAGAACCGGTTCACCGCCGTCACCACGAGTATGCACATGAAGAACGCCAGCGACGGCCCGGTGGAATACATGACGGCGGCGGCGCCAAGGGCCACCACGAACCTGATCACGTTCGCGTAATACAAGGTGTTGCGGCGGCTCCACCGATCCAGGAACACCCCGACGAACGGGCCGAGCACCGAGAACGGCAGCACCAGGAGTGCGAACCCAGATGCGATCTTGAGTGGGCTGGTTTGCTGCGCCGGGTTGAACAGGATCGAACTGGCCAGCGATGCCTGTGCCAGGCCGTCGCCGAACTGACTCGTGAGGCGGACTCCGAGCAGGCGCCGGAAGCCGGAAATGCCCGACAGCGCCCGCACATATCCGTGATCACTCACGGGGCAACTGTACGGGCGCTGCCGGTTCTTCAGCGACTACTTGCTGGTCTTGCCGTTCTTCGAGTCGATCGCCGGAACCGCCTCCGCCTTTACCGGGGCGACCTGCTTCGGGGGCCTCGGCGCGTCGCCATCGGCGGCCGACCCGCCGAGCCGGGCAAGCAGCGCCGCGAGGTCGATTCCGGTCAGATCCGTGCCTAGTTGCAGACCCTGGGCGACATTCGACGCCACCGTCTTGGCCAGCGAACCGGCACCGTCGGTGGAGATGACGGTCATCTTGTCGATCGAACTCATCGGGGCCGACGCGGCACTGACGACCTGCGGCATGATCCGGACCAGCAGGTCCAGGATGGCGGCCTCGCCGTACTGCGCGAACGCGTCGGCCTTGGCCTGCATCGCCTCGGCCTCGGCCTGGCCCCTGGCGAGGATGGCGGACGCCTCGGCGGCACCTTCCCGCTCGACCGCTTCCGCGATCGCTGAACGCCGCTGCTGCTCGGCCTCACCCTGCTTGGCGCCTTCGATGGCGTTGGCGTCGGCCAGCGCGGCACGCCGGGCCTTCTCGCCCTCACCCAGCAGGCGGGCTTGTTCCGCGGTCGCTTGCGCTGCCGCGATGGTGGCCTGGCGCTCGGCGTCGGCGTGGAACACCGCGGCGTTGCGGGCGGCCTCGGCCTCCTGCTCCAGCTTGTATCGGGCGGCGTCGGCCGGCTTGCGCACCTCGGTGTCGAGCTCACGCTGCTTGAGCTCGGCGTTGCGCTCGGCGACCTTCTGCTGCTCGGTGAGGATCGCCTGCTGGCGTTCGGCTTGGGCGAGCGGGCCGGCGGCGGCCGACTTCGCGGTCGCCGCGTCGATCTCCGCCTGCACGGCGGCCTTCTTCAAGGCCAGGTTGCGCTCCGATTCGGCGATGATCTCCTCGGCCTTCATGCGCTCCTGCTCCGCGTTCTGGCGGGCCAGCGCCTCGGCGATGGCCGCGGCCTTGAGGACGCGTGCGGCTTCCGGTCGGCCCAGGTCCTGGAGATACGTGCCAGCGGTACGGATGTCCTCCAATTGGAACGCATCGAGGACGAGGCCTTGGTGCGTGAGCGTGTGCTCGGCCTCTTCGGCGACGGCACTGGCGAAAGCAGCGCGGTCCCGAATGATCTCCTCGACGGTCAGCCGTCCGACGATCGCGCGGAGCGCACCGGCCAGCACCTGCGCCGTGAACGTGGCGACCTTGTCCTGCTGGTGCAGGAACCGCTGGGCGGCCGAGCGGATCGACTCCGCGGAGCCGCCGACCTTGACGATCGCGACAGCGTCGGCGTCACAGCGGATGCCCTGCTTGGAGACGGCGCCACTGATCGTCACCGGGATTTCGCGGCTGGACAGGTCCAGGATGTAGAGCCGCTGCACCACCGGCATGACGAACACCGATGCCCCCATGACGACCTTCTGCCCGGACAGATCGGCGAGCGAGGTGCCGTCGACCGCACGCTGCGACCGGCTCTTCCGGCCGGTGATGATGAAGGCCTGGTTCGGTCCCGCCACCCGGATTCGGGAGAGGACAAACCACACGATCAGCAGTACGAGCACGCCCGCACCGACGATCGCCGTTACCAACGGTGTCATTGCACGTCCATCCTTGTGGACTAGATCGGCGACGTGGTGTCAGCCGAGAAGGGATGTGGTCGACTCCACGACCACGCTGGTTTCGCTGGGCGCCGCGATCACCAGGATCTCGGCGCCGGCTTCGATAGCGCGCACGGAGCGGGCATGGAACTTCATCAGCTGCCCGGCGAACCGGACCCGGACTTCGCCGTACCCGTTGTCGGGGATGGCCCGGATCACCACGCCGAGCGAACCGATGACGTCGCTCTGCGTGGGTGTGGCGTCGGTAGCCATGTCCATCGCCGCTCGCGTGAGGCGTGCGGCGCCCCAGGCCGTCGGCAGCGCCGCTGCGAGGCCGATGAGGCTGGGGATCAGAGCACTGTGGCCGGGGAGAAGGGAAGCGGCGATGGCGCCGCCGAAGCCGAACGCACCCACGAAGCCGGCTACTGCCGGCAGTGAGAATGCGGTGTCGGAGCCGGAGTGCGCGGACCCGCCGTGCCCGGACCCGCCGTGCCCGATGTGCCAGTGCCCGGGAAGGTGGAAATGCACGTGGCCGACGTGCAGGTGCGAACCGAAAATCAGCGATGCCGCGAGCAGGAACACCCCGAAGCCGCCGATGACAAGGAACGCGGTGACGTCCACGAAACTCGCCCTCCCGGCGATTCATCACATTGACGAGTTCGCCAATCGATCACGGTAGACCGTCGGCGCCAATGCGGAGTGCCCCGCGGGTGTGACGTGGGAGTCATTGGTCTTCATCCGCCGTTCTTCGTCAGTGCGTCGTCCGTCGTCAGTGCGGCGTCCTTCCTCAACAGCACGACGCCCGGGCCGAAAGGTCCGGGCGTCGCGTGGCCTTTCGAGCACGCTTCGTCAGAGCAACGGGTTGCAATAGTCGCGCTGGTGAACGTCCTTGTAGGTGACCCAGTCGAGGGCGTCTCGTGTCGTTGAGCCGTAGACACCATCGACATTGCCCCCGGTCAGGCCGGCGCTCCGTTGCGCGCCGATGAGGGCGCTGTAGGTTCCGGAACCGAACTTGCCGTCGACCGTCAGGTGATAGCCGTAGCAGCGGTTCAGATCAGTCTGCAGGACCTTCACCGCGTTGTTGACGACGCTGGCCTGCTGCGCCAGGTAGCAGTTCGTGCTTCCGTTGTAGGAAGGCACCTTGGCCGACATGTAGTACTGGTCGAGGACGTCCCAGTGAGTCGTTGGCACCGAGACGTAACTGTTGCAGCGTGGTGTGGCGGCGGCCGCTGGAGTGGCGGCGGCGACCAGGCCAAATCCGGCAAGGATGAGAGCCGTGGCGGCGGTCAGGACGCGTTTCATGGATCCCCCGTTTCTGTGTGAAAACTGTGAATGCGCCCGACTGTAAGAGCGGTGTTCTCGGCCTTTCGAGTTAGCCGCATCGATCGTTATCGCATCGTCGAAGTTCGTTACCGTCCCGTGCTTGAACGGATATCAACTCAAACTTCGCGGTGTGCGTATCGACCGTGGTCACCGGTGGTTATCGTCGCCTTATGACCATCACGCCAGACACCAAGGACTGGACTTGGGTGCTGCGCAAACCATGTCCGGAGTGCGGCTTCGACACCACGTCGTTTCCTCGGGAACAGACCGGGCGGCTGATCCGGGACGTCGGCTCTCGCTTCGCTGACATGCTGGTCACCGATCCAGACGTGCGGGATCGGCCGGAGCCGGAGAAGTGGTCGCCACTGGAATACTCGTGCCACGTCCGCGATGTGTTCCAGATCTTCGGCGGTCGGCTGGAGTTGATGCTCACCACCGATGCGCCGCTATTCGCAAACTGGGACCAGGACGAGACCGCGATCGCGTCCCGGTATGTCGATCAGAGCCCGCCGGCCGTGAGCAAAGAGATCATGGCTGAGGCGAGCGCGCTGGCGGACGCGTTCGACACGGTCCAGGACGATCAATGGACCCGGGGCGGCAGCCGCAGTGACGGGGTCCAGTTCTCCGTCGAGTCGCTGGCGCGCTACCTGATGCATGATCCGATTCATCACTGGTACGACGTCCACGCCGACTAGCAGCGCATAACGAGAAGGGCCGCCTGGAATCCAGGCGGCCCTTCTCGTGCTGTCGGCCTGTTGCCAGCCGATCAGTTGACGTCAAAGAAGTAGTAGGCGTAGTCGTAGGTGACACCGTCGGTGTCGGTGGTGTACGCGTAGAGAGTGTGGCTGCCGGAGTAGTCCGGAGTAAACGGCACCTGGATGGATCCGCTGCTGGCATCCACGGTCACTTCTTGACCCCAGTCGAACGAGTAAGTAATCGTCGCCGGGTGCGGAACGGTTGTCGTCAGCGTGAAGGTGCCGGCGACTCCGGCCCCGCCGTTCGAGCTGTCCTGCGAGTAGATGTCCGACGTGATGATTGGACTCGTGTCGACCCACTCGTAGACCGTCGCATTGTCGCTGATCCACCCGTTGGTGCTGTGGCTCCGGATGATGAACTCAGCACTGGACTGCTGATCCGTTTGATACGTGAAGCTGGCGTGACCGTCAGAGTCGGCATCGAGCCGGGTCCAGTCGCCCTGGTTGGTCCGGATCTCGAAGTAGTCGACCGGTGCGACCACCGGATTTCCGGTCATCTCGATGTGGAACGGCTGACCAAGGTTCAGTCGTGCATCGGTAGTGACGATCGGCGTGCTGAAATTCAGGTTGAACTCGTAGGTCGTTTGCGGAGACGTGTTACCGGCGCGGTCGTAGCTGTAGACGTCGAATCGGATGTAGCCGGCGGTGGGCGGGTTGACCGTCACACTTGCGGTTCCATCCGGATTGGCGGCTACCTGCTGTGGAACCCCGCCGACGTAGAAGTCGTACACATAGCCGGCGACATCGTCCACTCCGTTCGGGGTGAAGTTGAATGTCATCGGATTACCTGGCGACAAGGCGTGGTCGGAGCCGGCCGCGTAATTGGGGCAATCGACTCCCGGCGCGTTCTGTGGACGTGTCACGTCGACGTGGAAGTAGCAGGTGTCCGACCACGGTGACGTGTCCACACCATCGCTGACCTTGACACGCCATCCGTAGGTGCCGCCATCGGCCAGTAAGCCGCCGGGCACCTGAGCTTGGATGCCGCCGTAATAAGCATTGTTGATGTCGGTGACCTGGTCAGGGTGATCCGTCGGCCAGATCTGGAAGTCTGGGTTGAGCTGGATCTGGTCGTCGTGATCCGGGTCGGTCGCGGTGGCGCTCAACCGCGGTCGCAGATTGCCGATGTATCGGTACGGTGCGGTCGGGGTGCAGCTTGTCGAGTCTTCCTTCAGATCGATCGGCTGGGTCGGCGCATTGTTGTACGCCACCGACAGCCGCAGACCGTAGTAGGCATAGAGCGAGAACGCGTATGACGGGTCGGACTCGTGCGCGGCCGGGACTCGTACCTCCAGCGATACCGACTTCTGTCCGGCGTTCACCGCGTCAACGATCGTGGAGCTGAGGTCGGCGTGCAGGTAGTCGGTCGGACATCCGATCCCGAAGTGCAGTGACGCGGCGTCGGCCAGCTCGGCCGGCGCCTTGTGCCAGGAGATCTTGCCGTCTGGCGTGTCGGTGGTCCAGATCTCGGCAGCGGCGGTGGTGCAGTCCGTTTCGGCAGCGGCCTGCCCGAACAGCGATGCAGATACCAGGTGCGTGCCTAGGAACGGGGACAGGTCGAACGTGGCGTAGACGCGGGACGTCGAGCCGTCAGTGGTGCCGACTGGAAGGTTGGTCTTCTGCCAGTCGGGACTTTCGTAACTCTTGCCTGCGTGCGCGGAGTCGGTGTACGCGATCGACTGCAACGTCGCGACCGCTCCGGTTGGGGCAGCGGATGCTGCCGGAGCGATGGAAACGGCGCCGACTGCGGTCGACGCCAGGGACACGGCCGCGAGGATCGCGGTCACGCGCCTTCGTCTTGCCATCTGAACAAATCCTTCCCATGTGATGCCCGTCAAGTTGTCGTGCAGGCGCGCAGAGAATAGCGGCCGCGGTCGACCTGTGGGGGGCGACGTTCACCGGATCCAAGTCTTGGCGCCTGCGATTCTTGTCGGACCTGCGCGGCACACTTGATGGGTGCAGTGGATATCCGTGCCGTCCTCGATCGGGTCACTTGGCGTCTCCGCGGACCTCGGTGAGGTCACCGGCGTTCACTTCGGCGGTGTCGGCCGCAATCTGGTCGCCGATCACCCGCAGCCGGTTCTGGTTGAGGCGCGCGCCCAACTCGAGGCCTACTTTCGGGGCGAGTTGACGGACTTCGCGGTCGCCCTGGCGCCGCCGTCCGGGACGGATTTCGAGAAGCAGGTGTGGAAGGTGATCGCCAGCGTGCCGTTCGGCGAAATGATCACCTACGGCGAGATCGCCAAACTGCTCGGCGACGCGGACGCGGCCCGAGCGGTCGGCACCGCCTGCAACCACAATCCGGTGCCGGTGATCGTTCCGTGCCATCGGGTTGTCGGTGCCGGCGGCAAACTCGTCGGCTTCGGTGGCGGGCTGGACCGGAAGCGGTTCCTGCTGCAGCTTGAGGCACGCGTACAGATTGAGAGGTCGTTTTTATAGACGACGTCGCCCGAGCGCGGCCGCGCCGATGAGGATGAGCATCGCGATGATCGCGAGGTAGGCGCCACCTGCGAGCGTGACGTCATCGGTGGTGGCGACGCCCTTCGTCAGTGTCTGGGCGACCATCACGATGGCGACGGTCGCCGCGAAACTGAACCCGACTGTGAGGCCGAAGGCGAGCCGCCGCATCGAGCCGTCGACGGTCAGCACGACGGCGCTCGCGATCACCGCGCCGCCGATGAGTCCGAGCAGGCCGGCGGCAGCGCCGCCGGTAATCGGTGCCAGCGGACCGGCACCTCCGTTGACGAACTGCCACGGCAGCCCGATTGAGGCGTAAAGAAAGATCAACGCCAGGAGGAACAGCGACCAACTGCCGACTCCGGCAAACTCGAGAGTAGTCGGCGTTCCGTCATCGATCGTCCGACTTGTGTTGGCCGTGTCTTCATCCATGGCGATGATGATGGACCACGAATGCTGGAATTTCTGTCCCGAAAACACGAACGGCGCCCCCGCCGGTATTGGCAGCGGGAACGCCGATCGTTGCTTGTTGCGAGGGGCGCGAGCTTAGCGCTCGATGTCACCCTTGATGAACGCCTCGACCGATTCGTGCGCGTCGTGGTCGGAGTACTGCACCGGCGGCGACTTCATGAAGTAGCTCGACGCGGACAGAACCGGACCACCGATGCCACGGTCCTTGGCGATCTTGCAGGCACGCAGAGCGTCGATGATGACACCCGCCGAGTTCGGCGAGTCGTGCACCTCGAGCTTGAGCTCGGCGTTCAGCGGAACGTCACCGAACGCGCGGCCCTCCATGCGGATGTAGGCCCACTTGCGGTCGTCCAGCCACGGCACGTGGTCGGACGGGCCGATGTGCACATCGCTCTTGGCCATCTCGTGCGGGATCTGCGAGGTCACCGACTGGGTCTTGGAGATCTTCTTGGAGACCAGACGGGTGCGCTCCAGCATGTTCATGAAGTCCATGTTGCCGCCGAAGTTGAGCTGGTAGGTGCGCAGCAGCTCGACGCCACGGTCTTCGAACAGCTTGGCCAGGGCCCGGTGCACGATGGTGGCACCAACCTGGGACTTGATGTCGTCGCCGACGATCGGCAGGCCGGCGTCCTCGAACTTCTTCGCCCAGACCGGATCCGAGGCGATGAAGACGGGGAGCGCGTTGACGAAGCCACAGCCGGCGTCGATGGCCGCCTGAGCGTAGAACTTGTCGGCGTCATCCGAGCCCACCGGCAGGTAGGACACGACGACGTCGACGTTGGCCTCACGCAGAGCCGCGGCCACATCGACCGGCGCCTCGTCGGACTCGTCGATGATGGCCTGGTAGTACTGCCCCATGCCGTCGAGGGTCGGGCCGCGCTGGACGGTGATGCCGGTCGGCGCCACGTCGCACAGCTTGATGGTGTTGTTCTCGCTGGCGACGATCGCCTCGGCCAGGTCTCGGCCAACCTTCTTGGCGTCCACATCGAACGCCGCGACGAACTCAACGTCAGAGACGTGGTAGTCGCCGAAGGTGACGTGCATGAGACCCGGCACACGCGAGTTGGGATCGGCGTTGCGGTAATACTCGACGCCCTGAACCAGGGACGACGCGCAGTTACCGACACCGACGATGGCAACGCGGACGGAGCCCATCGCAGTGCCTCCTTCAATCACGGCCGCTCCGGCGTGTCCGGAGGCGGATTTAGCGGTTTAGTCAGCCAAGATCTCTTGGCAGACCCGGCCCGGACGAGCCGGATGAACCAGACCCAGTCGGGTTGGTCCGACCCGGATCGACCGATCCGGGCTGGCGGCCGAGGCGCTCGGTTGCGATGAGCTCCTCTAGCCAGCGGACCTCGCGCTCGCAAGCGTCCAGTCCATGTCGTTGCAATTCCAACGTGTACGCATCAAGGCGCTCCGCGGCGCGGGACAGCGCATCCCGCATGCCTTCTCGGCGCTCCTCGACCTTCCGCCGGCGGCCCTCCAGGATCCGCAGACGGGTGGCTTGATCGGTGCGGGCGAAGAACGCGAAGTGCACGCCGAATCCGGTGTCCTCGAAGGTCTCCGGGCCGGCCTGAGCCAGCAGCGTCTGAAAGCGTTCCTTGCCCTCAGCGGTGATCTTGTAGACGACCCGGCCGCGCCGACTGGTCAGAGGGGGGACCTCTGCGTCGTTCTCGGCACCGACGCCGGGCTCTTCGGTGATCCAGCCGTCGGCCTGCAACCGCCGCAATGTCGGGTAGAGCGACCCGTACGAGATCGCGGCACGGAACGCCCCGATCTTGGTGGTCAGCTGCTTACGCAGCTCATACCCGTGCATGGGAGATTCGTGCAGCAGGCCGAGGATGGCAAGGTCAAGCATGCCGGTTCTCCCCTCGTCCTACGATCTCCGCTGCACCGTCGCGGGCATTGCAGCCGGATGTATCGACCCGATACATCGTTACGTTAGAACGTGCCAATACCGGATGGCAACCCCAGGGGGATAGTGGCGATGGTCACGGGACGAGCCCGGGGCCTGCGGAGAGTCACCGGCGAACGTGACGAAGGTCGCCGTACCCATCAGAAACGCGTACCCTCGGCGCATGCCGCCTGAATCCGGTCGCGCGAACGCTGCCTCGAGCAATCGAGGAATGAGCGCCGCACCGTTGGGCACGCAGCGTGGATCGGTCGACTACTCGTTGCAGCGCCGGGCGTTGCTGCGCGAGGTTCTGTCCAACCGAGTCGGTGTTTACGAGGTTTGCGACGCTTCCCCCTATTTGATGAGTGCCGCACGATTTCACGGCGATCAGACCGATGAGCGATGCCCGATCTGTCGCCGCGAAAATCTCACGCACGTCAATTACATATACGGAGACGAACTCAAGACGTCGGCCGGCCAGGCCCGCTCGCGCGCCGAGCTGCCGCTGCTGGAGTCGACGTGGCGCGAGTTCCAGGTCTACGTCGTCGAGGTGTGCCGCGGATGTGGCTGGAACCACCTCGTCGAACAGTTCGTGCTTGGAGGCGGGAGCGGGCAACATTCAGCTGGCTCTTGACTTCGTCTGGTAGGCAAGACTTCGCGCAGACGGACCCACATGACCGATCAGCGGCCATCACCCCCGGTTCCCCCCGGATCCCGGTGGCTCTGATCACGGCTAACGGCTGGCGGCTTGGCGAGCCGCGGCCAATGACGGCAAGGTGTGACGAATGAATTCGTACTACGACGACGAACCTCCCCATGCGCCCAAGGGCCAGGCCCGCGTGCCCGGCTCCGGCGGATTCGGATCGTCCGACGACGCGTACGAGGGTTTTGACCCGTTCGCTTCCCCGGCGGCGACGAGCGATTACGCTCCGCCGTCGGCTTCGGCGTACCCACCCCCGGCCTCGGGTTACCCACCACCAGCGAACCCGCAGCCGCCGGCCTCCGACCGCGGCGGCGTCGGCCGGGCATCGGTGCGGCCGCCGGCCGGTGGCTTCGACGAGGCGCCCCGGGGTTCGCGTGGCGGATTTGACGAGGGCTTCGATCCGTTCGGCGACTCGGCGCCGGTGAGCCCGGGCGGTTCGGCCGGCCGGGCAGCGGTTCCGGGCGCCGGCGGACCGGGTGCCGGTCGACCGGGCGTCGGCCGAGCGTCGGTCCCGGGCGGACCCGGTGGTCCGGGTGGACCCGGTGGGCCAGGCGGACCCGGTGGTCCCGGGCGCCCCGGCGGACCGGGCGGACCGACCGCTCCGGGAGCAAAGGGCAAGAAGCCGGTCAACAAGAAGTCCCGCCGCCGGAACCGGATTCTCGCCGCTTTCTCGGCAGTGATCATGCTGACCGGTCTACTGGTCGTCGGCATCACCTATTACTCGGCGTCGATTCCCACGCCATCGGCACTGCCGCAGCCGCAGTCGACGACGATCTACTACGCCGACAAGTCCGTCATGGCGACCGTCGGCAAAGAAAATCGGGAGATCATCCCGCTCAGCCAGGTGCCGGACTATGTGCAGAAGGCGGTCATCGCCACCGAGGACTCCACCTTCTATTCGAACGTCGGCGTCGACTTCAAGGGCATCGCCCGAGCGTTCGTCAACAACATCACCGGCGGCGAGACGCAGGGCGCATCGACGATCACGCAGCAGTACGCGCGCGCCATCGCGAACCTGACCTACTCGCAGTCGTACACCCGAAAGATGCGCGAGATCATCATCGCGATGAAGCTGCACAACACCATGTCCAAAAACGACATCCTGAGCGGCTACCTGAACCTGGTGCCGTTCGGACGTGGCGCGTACGGGATTCAGGCCGCGGCCAGGGCCTACTTCAACAAGCCCGCCAGCGAGCTGACGATGGAAGAAGGCATGGTCCTGGCCGGCCTGATCAAGAATCCGAACGGCGGGATCTATGACCCGTCGCAGGACTTGAAGGACGCCCAGGCGCGCTGGGGCTACACCAAGGAGCAGATGCACAAGCTCGGCTGGATGACCGATCAGCAGTACGCCAGCATCCAGTACCCGAAAAAGGGTGACTACATCGCGCCCACCGACCCGTTGGGCGCCGCGATGAACACCCCGACCGGCTTCATCGTGCACCACGTCTTCTCCGAGCTGTGCCAAGCGCAGTACAAGGGCGGTCCGGTCTTCGACTGCGACGCGACGCACGCGGACAGCCTGCAAAACGGCGGCTACCAGATCTACACGACGATCAATCGGAAGGCTCAGCAGCGGCTGGAGGACCTGGCCACTCGAAAGGCCAAGGACTCGCCGCTGGCGGGTCTGCCGGCGGCGCTCGGTGCCGCACTGGTCGCGGTACAGCCGGGCACCGGTGCGGTGCTGTCCTATTACGGCGGCGAGGACGGCTCGGGTATTGACCGGGCCGGCATCTACAACGACCCGGTCGAGAGCGACACCAAGGGCTGGACTGGAGCCAACAACCCGCCGGGTTCGTCGTTCAAGACCGTCACCATGGCGACTGCGCTTCGTCAGGGCCTCTCCGTCGACTCCTACTGGGACGGCCCGGAGATCAAGACCTTCCCGGACCGGATTACCCCGGTGAACAACGTTGAGGGCGAGTTCTGCTCCGGCGGTGCGCCCTACCGCTGCCCCATGTGGGAAGGCCTGAAGAAGTCGCTGAACACGATGTATTACGAGATCGGCGAGTTCAAGGATCCGAAGGCCGGCATCACGATGAACGCCGCCAAGATCATCGACATGGCCGGGCAGCTCGGCATCCAGAATATGTGGCCGGCCCAGACCTGCAAGGACGGCACACTTCAGCCGCTCACCGGCAGCAATGGCGCCGCGCTGAGAAAGGAGGATTGCTTCAGCCAGGAGGTGGCGTTCGGCCAGTACGGGGTGGCGCTACAGGATCTGGCAAACGTCATGGCGACCTATGCGGCCGACGGCGTTCGCTCGACTGAACACTTCGTCGATCACGTGACCAAGAAGGATTCGGCGACCGGCAAGGACGTCACCGCGTACAAGGCCGCATGGACGGTCACTCACGTTCCGGTGCCGTCGATGCCGGTGCAGAAGTGGGCCGACCTCCAGTGGTCGATGCAGCAGGTCTACAAAAACGGCAGCCTGAGCGACAAGCAGCTGGCTGGCGGCCGGCCGGCCGCCGCCAAGACCGGCACCTGGGAACTCCCGACCGACAAGCGTGAGAACGGCTGGGTCATGTTCAACGGCTACACCGCTCACGGTGACAATCCGGCCGGCGCCGACGGGCAGATCGCGGCCACCGCCATGATCACGTTCACCGGGGACAAGCCGACGCCGCTGCGTACCAAGCCGTCCGGCAGCTCCAGGGGCACCAAGCTGTCCTCGCACGGCCAGGTGGCCAAGCTCTGGCAGCTCTACATGGACAGCTACCTGGACAACGACGGCAAGCCGTTCCCGGTCTCGCAGTTCCCGCCGAAGGCCGGCACCGGTGATGAATCGATCGGTGGCGCTCCGTCGCCGACCCCGACGTCGCCGACAAACCAGCCGAGCTGCGACATCACCGGATGCCCGTCCGGCGGTCCCGGCGGCGGTGGCCCAGGCGGTGGCGGTCCCGGTGGCGGTGGCCCGGGTGGTGGCGGTTCGACGACTCAGCCGCCGAACGCTCTGAGTGCCAACGCCGCCAACCAGGGCGGCGGCAAGGTCAGGCTGCACTGGGACAATGACAACCAGGGCGGCGTGGTCATCGACTGGGGTGACGGCCTGCCTGGGGACAACTCAGGAAGCAGCAGCGGCGTCTTGACGCATCAGTACGTCAAGGGTGGCAACTACACCATCACGGTCACTGATGCCGATGATCCAACACGAAAGACGACCGTCAACGTGACAGTCAACGTGCCGTAGCTCAGGACACGTACCAGCGGCACATCCCGGGACGGGATGTGCCGCTGGTGTTTGTGGCGCGGTTTAGCCCCGGGGCTTTGCCGGACCGCGGCCTCGGGGCAGGATGTACCGGTGACCACCGTTGACGCATCGGTGCAGGCCCCGTCGGGGGAGGACGGCTTCGTCGCCGGGGCATCCGAGTTCATTGGCGGGCCGCTGGGGCGGCACGCCGTCCGCCCGGGCAACCGCTGGGCCATGGTCGCGGCGGTCGTGATCGCTTTGACCTGCTCGATGTTCGTGCTGCACTGGGCGCAGAAGTCCGACTGCAGCAACGGGCAGTGGGTCAAGCTCAGCGAATACCGGCACGCCTGCTACACCGACGTCGTCGCTCTCTATTTCCAGGAAGGCCTGGTCGACGGCCAGGTGCCGTACGCCGACCACGCCGTCGAGTATCCGGTGCTCACTGGGGCCTTCATGGGGGTCGTCGGGCTTCCGGTGCACGCCTACGCGAAGGCCCACCCAGGCACCGATGAGTATTCGCTCTACTACAACGTGACCGCGTTCCTGCTCGGAGTCTGTGCGGTCGCCATCGTCATCGGATTGCTCCGGATGCGCCGGTTGAGACCGTGGGATGCGGTGATGTTCGCCGTCGCGCCGGCGTTCCTGTTGACCGCGACGATCAACTGGGACCTGCTGGCCGTGATGTTCGCGGTGTTCGCCTTGTATGCCTGGGGCCGACGGATGCCGGTGCTGACCGGCATCCTGATCGGGCTCGGCGCCGCAGCCAAGTTCTGGCCGGTGTTCCTGCTGGTCCCGCTGGTGCTCCTGGGCTGGCGGGCGCGCCGGCTCGGCGACGTGTTCTTCACCGTCTCGATCGCGGTGCTGTCTTGGTTCGCCATCAACCTGCCGGTGATGCTGCTCTACTTCGACAACTGGAACCAGTTCTTCACGCTCAACATCAAGCGCGACGTCGACTGGGGCACCTTCTGGTATATCGGCCAGCACGTCCCGGTCCCGGGCGGCCGGTCCGGCATCCCGCCGTTCACCTCGTTCGGCGCGAACGACTACCACCTCGTGAACGTGCTGTCGTACCTGCTGTTCGGACTCGGCCTCGTCGGCATCGCGCTGCTGGTCTACCTCGCGCCCCGTCGTCCGCGCCTGGCCCAACTGGCGTTCCTCACCGTCGCGGCATTCCTCGTCTTCTCCAAGGTGTGGTCGCAGCAGTATGTGTTGTGGCTGCTCCCGCTGGCGATCCTGGCGCGGCCGCGGTGGGGTGCCTTCGTGGCCTGGCAATGCGCGGAGATCTGCTACTTCTTCGCCTTCGACGGCGAGTTGATGCGCGCCGACGGCAATCCGATCTTTCCGGAGGGCGTGTTCGTCCTGGCAGCCACCTTGCGCCTGGTCACCGTGCTGGTGCTATGCGGCTTCATGGTCCGCGACATCATGCGGCCGGAGCACGACGTGGTGCTGGCCACCTACGGCGACGATCCAGAGGGCGGAGTCTTCAACCACGCCGAAGACCGGTGGAAAGTGATGGCCGGGCTGGCACCGCCGAAGCCGGCCTCGGCTTGACGCCCGGTGGCGGCCGACGCCGCCGCGCGAATCAGGGCCCGAGTTCGGTCCGGAGAAGGGCGATGTCGGCGCGCTGGCCATCGGCCGGAGTCTCGACGATCACCGGAGCCTGAGCCGCCCGAGCCACGGCGACAATCAGCTTCGGGTCGATCATCCCGTTGCCGAAGTTGTCGTGCCGGTCGCGGCCCGAGTCGAACGGATCCTTGGAATCGTTTGCGTGCACGAGATCAATCCGGCCGGTGATGGCCCGCACCCGCTCGACCACGTCGACGAGATCTTCTCCGGCCGCATGTGCATGGCAGGTGTCCAGGCAGAAGCCGACCTCGAACTCACCGATCACGTCCCAGAGCCGAGCGATGTCGTCCAGCCGGCGGGCGCAGGCGTTGTCTCCACCGGCGGTGTTTTCGATCAGGATCGGCACCTTGAACCCGCCGGACTCGGCCGCCATCGCGAACATCTTGCGCCAGTTGTCGAAGCCGATCTGCGGGTCGTCGCTGTTGTTCAGATGGCCGCCGTGGACGATCAGGCCTTTCGCCCCCACAGCGGCGGCGGCGTCGGCATGGTTGAGCAGGTTCTTCCGGCTCGGGATCCGGATCCGGTTGTTGGTCGTCGCGACATTGATCAAATAGGGCGCATGGATGTAGATGTCGATCTCGGCGCTGCGCAGCGTGTCGGCATCCGGCCGCGGCAACGGCGCCTTCCAGCCCTGCGGGTCGCTGAGGAAGAACTGGACCACGTCGGCGTCCCGAGCGGCCGCCTCGGCGAGCGGGTCAGTGGAGTCGACATGGGCACCAATTCGCATGCCCGCGAGGTTACGCCGAACCACCGACAATGAGCCGTGGCGGTTTGCGCTGGGTGCGGGGTAGGTGTCTCCACCGTGGGAATTCGGGATATCACCGTATAGCGCGCTACTCGGGCATTTGAGTCCTAATGGCGTATGATGGCGGTAAAGCTCCGCGGGGCAGCGCCTAAGAGAGCCGTACGGTGTGGTCGTTCCTCCCCAGGTCCCACCCAGTCCAGCTCGCACCGGCGCCGCTCCGCGGCCTTCGTGTCCGGTCGATTTCCGAACGACCGGCGCCGTCCGTCATTGATCTCCGGTGGTACGCGACACCGTGCACTGTGATGCGCGGCCGCCGATTGGGGTGTTTGCCCTGACCTCCGGTACTCTTGACGGGTTCAGCTAGCAGCGCCGTGGTTACATGGCACGGCGTTGTTGTTTGGACGACGCCAGACCTCCTGCCACGGACCGACCGTGGCCGCTAAGCCCAGAGGAGGTGAGCAAGTCTTGCGTCATTACGAGATCATGGTGATCCTCGATCCAAGCCTCGAGGAGCGCACCGTCGCCCCGTCGCTCGACACGTACCTGAACGTGATCCGGACTGCGGGTGGCTCGGTAGAGAAGCTCGACGTGTGGGGCCGCCGGCGCCTCGCGTACGAGATCGGTAAACGGACCGAGGGCATCTACGCCGTCATCGACCTGCAGGCAACGCCTGCGGCCGTTGCCGAGCTGGATCGTCAGCTGCGACTCAACGAGTCAGTGCTGCGTACCAAGGTCATCCGGCCGGAAGTTCGCTAACCAGCGACCCACGGCGTCCCCATTGCACGCGTACCCGGTCTGGATCTGCCAGCTTGGCGATCCGGTCTCGCAGACTGTCGCACCAGTGTGACAGCCTCACTCGAGACGAAGGCTGGAGTGTTCGAGGAGTGACCAATGGCAGGAGAAACCACCATAACGGTCGTCGGAAACCTGACCGACGATCCTGAGCTGCGCTTTACCCCGTCCGGGGCAGCCGTGGCCAAGTTCCGCGTCGCTTCCACGCCGCGGACGTTGGACCGGGCTTCGGGCGAATGG
This sequence comes from uncultured Actinomycetota bacterium, assembly GCA_963836775.1. Taxonomy (GTDB): domain Bacteria; phylum Actinomycetota; class Actinomycetes; order Mycobacteriales; family Micromonosporaceae; genus DASQPR01. The sequence goes on from CAWIKR010000002.1 coordinate 1,938,518, forward strand.
AAGGACGGCGAGCCGCTGTTCCTTTCTTGCACCGTGTGGCGTCAGGCTGCGGAAAACGTAGCCGAGTCGCTGCAGCGGGGCGCTCGCGTCATCGTCAGTGGCCGTCTGCGTCAGCGGAGCTACGAAACGAAGGAAGGCGAGAAGCGCACCGTCATGGAGCTGGAAGTCGACGAGATCGGCCCGTCGTTGCGCTACGCCACGGCGAAGGTTCAGAAGATGTCGCGGTCCGGCGGAAGTGGCGGATTCGGCTCCGGTGGCGGCCAGGGCGGGGGCTTCGCCTCCGATGATCCCTGGGCGACTGCTGCTCCGGTCGCTGCCTCGAGCGGTGGCGCTAGCGGTGGGGGCAACTTCGACGACGAGCCACCGTTCTAACAAGCACCTGGAGTAAGAGACATGGCGAAGGCTGCAGCCCTACGCAAACCGAAGAAGAAGGTGAATCCGCTCGACAAGGAGGGGATCGCCTACATCGACTACAAGGACGTCGCGCTCCTGCGCAAGTTCATCTCCGATCGCGGCAAGATCCGCGCTCGGCGGGTGACCGGCGTGACGACCCAGCAGCAGCGGCAGATCGCGAGCGCGGTGAAGAACGCGCGCGAGATGGCGCTCCTGCCGTACACGTCCACGGGTCGCTGAGAGGGGGCACGCTGATGAAGATCATCCTGACTCAGGAAGTGTCCGGTCTCGGCACGCCCGGCGACGTGGTGGAGGTCAAGGCCGGCTACGGCCGCAACTACCTCCTGCCGCAGGGCTTCGCGATCCTGTGGACCAAGGGCGCGGAGAAGCAGATCGCGCTGATCAAGCGGGCTCGTTCGGCCCGGGAGATCCGCGACCTGGACCACGCCGCCGAGGTCAAGGCCCAGCTGGAGAACCTGCGGGTGACCCTGAAGGCTCGGGCCGGCGATGGTGGTCGGCTGTTCGGCTCGATCACCCCGACCGAGGTCGCCGCGGCGGTCAAGACCGCGGGCGGTCCGGACGTCGACCGGCGCCGCCTGGAGCTGCCCGGCCACATCAAGTCGGTCGGCAGCTACAAGGTCTCGCTGAAGCTGCACCCGGAGGTCACCGCTCGCTTCGACGTCAACGTCGTGGCCGCGAAGTAACCACCAGCTCCACCAAAAAAGGGGGCGGACCCGATTCGGGTCCGCCCCCTTTTGCGTGCACCCCATCTGTCGAGTCGCGCGATCGGGGACGATCGCGCGCGTCAGGGGGTACGAAATCGTCCCCACACCGAGGTTGGGCCGTCCGGATCGCTTGTGGACAACGCCATCCGTTCGGCCGGACCGGTACGGTGAGTAGGACTCGGCAACCGAACGTGAACATGCGATTCATCCGATCGCGCGCACTTGGCCGGGGCCGGAGAACTTTCTTTTGCACACACCCTGTGCATCTAGTTTCCGCAGCTACACGGCCCGCTCAAGCGGTGTGGCAGAAGTTTTCCACAGGCCGCCCCACACCATGTGCACAAGATGCGCGCCGCAATCCACAGGTTGTCCCGAGAGTTATCCACCGTCGATGTTGGAGGGTCGTGACCCACGTCCGTAGTCTTCGGTAGACCTTGGTCGAGGTACGCCAAAGGAAACTGTCATACCGCGGCGATACACAGATCCTGGGGCCGACGGGTGGAGGATGTCGTGTCGATCACCGATGGAGAAGTGGCGCGCCAGGCCGATGGCCCGGGGCGTGATCGCGCTCCGGGCTTCGATCGTGGCGCCGAGACTCGTGCGCCCGGCGATGGCCAGTTCGACCGGACACCGCCCCAAGACGTCGCGGCGGAGCAGTCGGTGCTCGGCGGCATGATGCTGTCCAAAGACGCGATCGCCGATGTCGTCGAGGTGTTGAGTTCCTCGGACTTCTACCGCCCGGCACACGCGACGATCTTCGACGCCATCATCACGCTCTACGGCAAGGGCGAGCCGGCCGACCCGATCATGGTGTCGGCGGCGCTCGCCGACTCGGGTGAGCTCGGCCGCATCGGCGGTGCTCCCTATCTGCACACGCTGGTTGCGAGCGTGCCAACGGCGGCCAATGCGTCGTATTACGCACGGATCGTCAACGAGCGCGCCACGCTGCGACGGTTGATCGAGGCCGGCACTCGGATCGTGCAGCTCGGCTTCGGTCAGGCCGCCAACGGTGGCCGCGACGTCGATGAAGTGGTCGACCTGGCGCAACAGGCGGTCTATGAGATCACCGAGCGCCGCGTCAGCGAAGACTTCGCCAAGCTGTCCGAGTTGCTGCAGCCGGCGCTCGATGAGATCGACGCAATCGGCGCCATGGGCGACGCGATGACCGGCATCCCGACCGGCTTCTCGGATCTCGATCGCCTGCTCAACGGGCTGCATTCGGGGCAGCTGATCATCGTCGCCGGCCGTCCCGGTCTGGGCAAGAGCACGGCCGCCATGGACTTCGCGCGGGCCGCTTCGGTGCAGCACAACCATGCCAGCGCGATCTTCTCGCTGGAAATGAGCAAGATTGAGATCGTCACCCGACTGCTCTCGGCCGAGGCTCGCGTTCCACTTCATACCCTGCGCTCGGGCAAGCTCTCCGATGACGACTGGACCAAGCTGGCGCGCCGGATGGGCGAGATCAGCGAGGCGCCGATCTTCGTCGACGACACCCCGAACATGAACCTGATGGAGATCCGGGCGAAGGCCCGCCGACTCAAGCAGAAGCACGACCTCAAGCTGGTCGTGGTCGACTATCTGCAGCTGATGAGTTCCGGCAAGCGGGTGGAGTCGCGGCAGCAGGAGGTTGCCGAGTTCTCCCGCGGATTGAAGCTGCTGGCGAAGGAGATCGAGTGCCCGGTGATCGCGGTCAGCCAGCTGAATCGCGGCCCGGAGCAGCGCACCGACAAGCGGCCGCAGCTGTCCGACCTGCGTGAGTCCGGTTCGCTGGAGCAGGACGCCGACGTCGTCATCCTGCTGCACCGCGATGACTATTACGACAAGGAATCACCTCGCGCGGGCGAAGCCGACTTCATCGTGGCCAAGCACCGAAACGGCCCGACCGACACGGTGACCGTCGCAGCTCAGCTGCACCTGTCGCGGTTCGTGGACATGGCCATCGTCTGAGCATCTCGGAGGCGGGACCGTGGTGCGTCCGGGATACTCCGGTCCAGCCGGCAGCTAGGGCACGGAGCACGCTGCTCCGTTAGTCGCGAGGCGACGCAGTGGCAGGTGAGTCGCGGCGGGGGTTACATCTTCCGTCGCACGTCGAGGTTGATGAACTCTGGCGGTCCGTCGCAGAGTTGCATCATTTTCGCGGCGAAGTCCTGGGTCTGCGGGTCGTCGTTGTTCTTCATGGCGATGTCCTGCGAGGGAAACTCGACCACGGTGTAGTAGGTGTCGGAGTTGTCGAGATCCTTCGTGGCCGCGAGATACGTGTAGGCGTGTGGGCCGCCGCTTGCTTCCATTTCGTCGGCGAGCCGCATGACTTCGTCGGGCCGATTGGTGTGGTACTTGATGATTTGCATAAAGCTCATGTCGACCTCCAGCAGGGCCATGTCGCGATGATTTGTGGCCGCTAGCCGGACGGTTGCACCGGACGGCCGCAGCACCTAAATGTACCCCACCTCATGCTTTCGCGGCTTTTGTGCAGCGGATTCGGGCGGCCTCGGAACCGACCCTGCACGGGCGACCTTGATGGTGAGGCCCGACCGGTGCGCGTCCAGCTGCCGCGGCGGCCTGCGACACTTGCCCGGTGAGCACCGCCGGCATTGTGGCGAGGGTGGATCGCGCGGCCGACGGGCTCGCGATCGATCTTTCGCTGTACGCGTTGTCGACGGCCTTCGCCGGGATCACCGCTGTCACGGCGACCCTGCCACCGCACGGAGTCTGGGGCCGGGTCGCGGTCATCGGCTATGCCGCCGCCACCATCGCGGTGGTCGCGCAGCTGGCCGCCCGCCGGGTCGGCAAACCCGTCAACGCCACCGTCCGCGCGGTCATCGCCGGGGCGGCTTTCGCGGTCACCGGTCTCCTGCCGCTCCTGATCCAGGCCAGCCAACGGGCGGCCGGCCACCTCGACCGTGCGCAGGAAGAGGTGGGCGTTGTCGAGAACGGTGGCGCGCGGCTCTGGCACCACGGCACGCCGTACCTGTCGCACGGTGCGATCTGGGACTTGCCGCCGGCTCAACGTCTCGATGCGTACATGCCGTATCAGCCGGGCATGGCTCTCTTCGGTCTGCCTCGGGCAGTCTTCGGCACGTATTGGTGGACGGATGCCCGGGTTTGGTTCGCCGCGGCCTTCATCGCGACTGTGGGCCTCGCACTGTGGCTGCTCCGACGCTCGCCGATGACCTCGCTGGTCCGTGCGATCCAGGGTGCGGCGGCGTTTCCCATCGTGACGCTGACACTCGCGGTCGGCGGCGACGACCTGCCGGTGCTCGGGCTGTGCCTGCTGGCTCTCGCTCTGGCGGCCCGGTCCCGGTTCGGCTGGTCCGGCGTCGCGGTCGGCTTGGCCGGCGCACTCAAGCTGTTCGCCTGGCCGGTCGCGCTGGTCCTTATCGCTTACGCCGCCACCCGAGGCCGCCGGCCGGCGATTCGGATGGCACTCGGCGCGATCGGGCTGCCGGTGCTGGCTCTCGTGCCGGCGTTCGCGGTCAACGCTTCGGCCGCGTACGAGAACGTGGTGCGGTTTGCCCTCCTCGGCGACATCAAGGGCATCACCAGCCCGGCCGCATCGCCGTTCCCGGGTCACCTGATCGCGACCAATGTTCCCGGCGGCCGGCACATCGCGACCGGGCTGCTGCTCGTGGCCGGCGCTGTGATCGGCGTCTACCTGATCCGGCGTCCGCCCCGGACCGCGTCGGCAGCGGCCGCTGTGTCAGCGTGCGGCCTGCTGGTGGCGATCCTGCTGATCTCGGCCACCCGGTTCGGCTACCTGCTGTACCCGGTGGCCTACGCCTGCTGGATCGCGGCCCTCCGCGGCCCAGTGCCGACACCGGAATCCATCGACCTCGGCCAGCCGAGTCGGCCCTCCGTGAGCCAGCGGCGCTAGCCAGCCATGCTCAACCAGGGCTGCCGTGCGTGACGTGCGAACGGTTCGGCAGCCGCCGACTAAACCGTGCTCAGACCGCCTTGCGCACCGACGGCAGCGGAATCACCGAACCGTCCGAACCGCTCGATTGAATCGGTGCGACCAGCCGGCCGCGGGCGCCGCCCTGGCCCTGCGTCAACGCCGTCATGAACGCGTCCAGCGACATCGGACGGCCGAAGAGGTGGCCCTGACCGGCCGGGCAGCCCAGCCGCCACAGCCGATCCCGCTGCTCCTCGGTCTCCACACCCTCGGCGACGACCAGAAGGTCCAAGCTGCGGCCGAGCTCGATGGTGGACCGGACGATCGCGCCCTCTGCGGTGCCGGACATGCTGGAAACGAATGCCCGGTCGATCTTCAACTCGTTCACCGGCACTCGCGCGATCGTTGCCAGCGATGAGAAGCCGGTGCCGAAGTCGTCCAGTGCAAGCTTGATGCCGAGACCTCGGAGCGCGTGCAGGACGTCATCGACGACCTCGAGCTGGCTCAGCGTCAGGGTCTCGGTCAGCTCGATCGTGAGCGCATCGGGTGGCAGCTTATGGGCGGCCAGGGCGCGCGGGATCGACGCCGGGAACTCCGGGTCGAGCAGGCTACGGGGCGAGATGTTGACCGCGACCGGCATGTCGAAGCCTTCGTCCCGCCAGCGCCGGACGCCGGCCAGCGACCGGTCCAGCACCTGCTCCGTGAACGCCGACAGCAGGCCGGATCGCTCGATCGACTCAAGGAACCGATGCGGCGGCAGGTTGCCCTCTTGCGGATGCTGCCAGCGAGCCAATCCTTCGGCCGACCGGACGTCACCGGTGGCGAGATCGACGATCGGCTGGAACACCACGACAAACTGGTGATCGGTGACCGCCTGGCGCAACTCGGCCATCAGGGACAGGCGGCCGGCGTTGGCGGTGTCCCGGTTGCGGGTGAATATGCCGATCGGCATGCCGTCCCGCTTGGCTTCGTTGACCGCGACGTCGGCCCGGCGCAGGAGCTCCTCGACGCCGTAGGGCGACCGGGACTCGAGTGCCGTGGAACCACCGACCGGCGGCCCGACCGCGACGCCGGCGGTGGCGCCTACCTCGAACCGGACGCTGTCCAGCGTCATCGGTTCGGTGAGGGTGGCGATCACGGCACGCGTCCGCGCGATCGCGTCGGCGGGCGAGGCCACGTCCACGAAGAGCACGGCGAACGAGTCACCGCCGAGGCGAGTCACCAGGTCGTTGGCTCGAGCGCCGCTGGCCAGCCGGCACGCCACCTCACGCAGCGCCCGGTCGCCACCGGCCTGGCCGAGCACGTCGTTGAACTGCTTGAACTGGTTGAGGTCGATGATCGCCAGACCCAGCCGGCTGGACGAGGTGCCGGCATATTCCACCAGGAACGTGCGGTTGGCCAGGCCGGTCAGCGCGTCGTGATGGGAGGCGAGGGCGTGCCGGGTGGTCATCCGGGCCGCCTCCGCCACCGCGGCCGTCTTGCGGAGGGCGGTGCCGATGGTGGCGGCGTAGGCCCGGAGCGTGAAGTGCTCGCGCTCGCCGAACGTCACCCGCTTGCGGAAATACAGTCGCAGCTCGCCGGTCCGGCCGGCCACCGAGCCGTCCTGCGTGTCCAGCGTGGACCGCTGAAGCGTGTAACGCGGCAGGGAGGTGCGAGTCGGCGGACCATCGTAGGTGACACCGGCCGCATCGCCCCGGATCAGCCGTGGCTCGATGCCGGGCATCCAGATCTCGATCTCGACCTCGTCGCAGTTGAACATGTCCGCGGCTCCGCGGACCGCGGCGTCATGCACCTCGGCCTCGTCGGCCGAGCCGATCTCGTCGGCGGTCTGGGCCAGCCGACGCCACGAGTAGCGCTCGGTGCGCTGCTGCACCCGATTGGCGAAGTAGAAATGCCAGCCGACGGCGATGACCGGGGTGACCAGTGCCAGCCGCTTGTCGAAGCTCAGCAGGTAGCCGATGGAGAGCGCGATGCTGATCCGCGCGATCGCCGACCCGACCCGGACCACGGCGCCGTTGGCGAAGACGTGCCGGATCCGCTCGCCGGCCGCCATCGCGAGCACCGGCATGGCCAGCACCTCGTCCACGGCGATGATGACGGCACCCACCACGACCAGGGCGGGGAGCGACTCGGCCCGGACTTCGTAGGGCATCGGAAGGTTGAACGCAGCACCCGCGGCGGCGGCCATACCGACGGTAATGGCATCTTTTGCGGCGTTGAACGCGATCCGGTTGGCCGGCACCCGGGCCAGGATCTTGGCCAGCGTGACACCGACCGCGACCGCGATCACCATCCACGCGCCGGGGAGCAACATCAGGCCGAGCATGATCGCGGTGTCGGTGAGGGATTGGGCGTGCTGCTGGCTGCCGATCCGGATCATCAGCATCGGGCGAGCGCACGCGGTCACCGTGACGACGGCGATGACGATGTCGTACCACCCGATGAGCGGGGGCAGCGGGACCAGCGAGGCCCGGATGGCGGAGGCGATGACGGCTAAAGCGCCCACAGCGATGACAGCGCCGACGGTGATTTTCAACCGTCGGTCGCTGTCGGTGGTGATCTCCTGTGGATCAGCGTCAGTGGACACGAAAACTAGACCCAGTCGTTCGTCCGGCTCCGGAGCATGGCGGCCAACCTCCTCAGATTTCCCCGTCTGCTTGAGACTACGAGTGATCTCGCCCAATCGGGTCAGTCGGTTTTCAGACTGTTGCACGATCTGCCAACACGGGCGTTTCCGGTGGTGCGGGTTTGCTGCCGGCGAGACGTGTCATCAATCGACAAACCTAAATGAACGCTCGTACGATTGTAAGCGCCGAAGCGGCGACCAGCGCAAGTAGCACCAGCGATCGGAATCGATTGGCGGGGACCCGGTGAAACACCCGATCGCCCAGCCACCAACCCATGGCGACGGCGGGTAATCCGACTAAACCCATGCTCAGCGCCGTGGTGCTGACCTCGCCGCCGACGGCGAACAGCGCCAGGCTGGCCACTCCGCAGCCGGTGAAGACGGCGGCCAGCGTGGCACGAAACTCTCTCGGCGGATAGCCGAGGCTCGCAAACGCGGCCACCAGCGGCGGCCCGTTGGTGCCGGTCGCGGTGGTGAGGACGCCGACCAGGACGCCGATGCCGGTCAGGGTTCGTGACCCACCGCGCACCGTGGGTCGCCGCCAGACGATCCAGGTGCTGGCGAGCACGACGATTCCGACCAGGATGGCGAGCGCCCGGTCCGGCAGTGTGACCAGGATCAGCAGGCCGACCGGCAGTCCGATGACCGAGGCTGCGACGACGCGGCCGGTGGTGGGCCAGCGGACATGCGTACGCTCCGCGACCGTCACGCCGGCGGTCAGCGCGAGCGATGCGATGCAGGCCGCGACCACCGCGGTGTCCACCCGGGTCACCAGGGCCAGCAGCGGCACGGCCAGCAGGGCAAACCCGAATCCGGTGATCGCCTGAGCCGCGGCGGACCCCGCGATCATGACGAACGCCCAGGTAAGCATCAGTGGCACCGGCAGATTGTGCCGGTCGCGGCGGCGATCCGCTAGTTCTGCGAGGTGGCCGCGACCGCCGGGCCGACGATCGGCTGGTTCGCGCCGGCCACCACGAACTCGGCCCGCGCCGGAAGGCTGCTGCGCGCCACCAGACCGCCCGGTGCCAGGCCGTAGAGCACAATCGGATCGGCCGGCCGGGCCTGGACCGGGAACGTCGGCTCCAGACCGAAGAAGAATGGTGCACCCGATCCGTCCGGCAGGTCGCCGCGCGAGGCCACGGTGTTGTCGCGGTAGTTGCCCAGCACGAGGGCGGATGGCCGGCCGCTGGTGAGCGTGTAGGCGACGATCGCGTACCAGCCATCCGGGCCGAAGGCCATCAACACCGGAGCGCTGCGGTCATCCGAGGAGAAGCCTTCGGAGGCGCGTCTCAGGTCGCCGCCGGTGATCACCACGCTGGTGTCCGGATTGCTGATATCGACCTGGACGGCGGTGTTCAAGTAGCCGAGTGACGTGGCGAGGAGACGGCCGCTGTCGTCGATCGCGACCGGGGCCGGATCGGGGATCGCCAGCCCTTGCTGCCAGTGCAGGCCGAATCGGCACAGCCCGGCGTCGCAGTCACCGAGCATGAACTGGTCCGTGGGAGACCACGCCACGATGTCGGTCAGCGGGACCGTATGCGAGTCGGTCGACAGCAGATCCCGAAGCGTGACCTGGTGGCCGTCCGAGATCGCGAGCCACCGCCCGCTCGGCGACAGGCTGACCGGAAGGTCCCGTTGCGCCGCGGACCAGCGCGCGCAGCAGCCGGTCAGGCTCGGCACGGTGAGCCGATATTGCGTACGGTCGGCGAGCATCAGATACGGCGGGCACGAGCGCGCGCAGCTGCGATATGCGATCAGGCCGCGACCAACCGCGCGGTCGGTCGGCAGTGTCGGCGTTCCTGGCGGCGGCTCCGTCACCTGCATCGGCAGGCTGACCACGGACGCCGTCGACGGTGTCGGCAGCCGTGCAGGCCCGCCACGATCGGTGCCGTGCCGCGTCGCGACGACCGCCACACCCGCGGCGACCGCCAGAATCACGACGAGCGGCACCAGCCGGCGGCGGACCCGGCCCCGCACCGCATCGGCAATCGCCGCCGCCGGATCGGCATAGTTTCCGGCCGCCGCTGCGCGCCGTTGCAGGAGTACGCGGGCAACCGGCTGGATGTTGGCGCGCACCGTCGACTCCGACCACTCCATGGCGGCGCCGATTTCGGCGGCTGAATAGCCGTCATATTGCAGAACGGCGATCGTCCACTGGCGCGGCGAGAGCCCGGACTCCGGGTCCGCCCGCCGCCGCCCGCCGCCCGATAGAAAGGCGCGTGCCAGAGCGGCCCGTGCGTACGCCTCCGGGTTGCCGAGAGCCGGGCTCTGCTGCCATCGACCGGCAACATCGGCCAGTGCGCGCCGCATCAGGTCGGTGGCGATGTCGTCGTCGCCGGCCAGCAGAAATGCCGTACGCGACAGCGATGCACCACGTGTCGCCACGAAGTCTGCGAAGCCGCCGAACCGATCCACGTCCGTCCCCTCCAGCGATGCCGCCGTCTCATCGTCCTGGCCCGGCGGGCAAGCGGGCAAGACCCGTTCGCTGACCGGGGTCAGCCGCGCCCGCACCACGAGAACCGGCGTGGTTCCGGATACGCTTGCCGGGTGCCCGAGGATCGGCTTACCCACGTGGACACCACCGGCGCGGCGCGCATGGTGGACGTGTCCGGCAAGGATGTGACGGTCCGGCGGGCGATCGCGGCCGGCCGGGTCCACACCACGGCCGCGGTGATCGATCTGCTGCGGGCCGATGAGCTTCCGAAGGGCGACGCGCTCGCGGTGGCGCGCCTGGCCGGCATCATGGGCGCCAAGCGCACTCCGGACATCGTGCCGCTATGCCATCCGATCGCGCTCCACGGCGTCACCGTCGACCTGGTGCTTGGCACGGACGCGGTGGACATCGAGGTGGCGACGCGTACCGCCGATCGAACCGGCGTGGAGATGGAAGCGCTGACGGCGGTGGCCGCCGCGGGCCTGGCGCTGATCGACATGATCAAGGCAGTGGATCCCGCAGCGTCGCTTGACGCGGTACGCGTGCTCCGCAAGGAGGGCGGGAAGACCGGCCTCTGGGAGCGTGATCGTGACTGAGCGTCGGGCGGTCGTGGTGGTGGCATCGAACCGCGCCGCCGCCGGTGTCTACGCCGATCGCAGCGGCCCGATCCTCGTTGCCGGCCTGCGCGACCTCGGATTCGACACTCCGGATCCGGTCGTGGTCCCGGATGGCGACCCGGTCGGTGTCGTCATCCGCCGCGCTGTCGGCGACGGCATCGACGTAGTGCTCACCAGCGGCGGGACCGGAATCACGCCGACCGACCGGACGCCCGATGTGACCCGCGCGCTGCTGGACTACGAAATCCCCGGAATCGCGGAAGCCATTCGCATGGTTTCACGTGAATCCATCCCGACATCTGTGCTTTCGCGGGGATTGGCCGGAGTCGCCGGCGGCACGCTCGTCGTCAATCTGCCCGGATCGACCGGTGGGGCGCGCGACGGCCTGGCGGTGCTCGGACCGATCTTGGCACATGCCGTCGATCAACTCGGCGGCGGGGATCACTGACCGCCCGGGCGGCTAGGCTGGCGAGCATGACCGATGTCATCACCGCGCTCCCATGGACGCGAGCGCGGGACGCCGCCTACGCTGCCGGTTCCGATCACCGGTTGAGCGCGGTCGACCTGCCGCTCGCCGACTGCGACGGCACGACGCTCGCGGAGCCGCTGCGAACGCTGACCGATTTGCCGGCCTTCCCGACATCGAGCATCGACGGGTGGGCGGTGCGCGGGCCGGCACCGTGGCGGATCGCCGGGCGGCTTCTGGCCGGATCGGTCGCCCTGCCGCTGGTCGAAGATGGCACGTGCGTGGAGATCGCCACCGGCGCGATGGTCCCGGACGGCGCCGAGGCGATCCTCCGGATCGAGGATTCCAAGGTGGCCGACGGCCTGGTCACCGGCGAGCCGCGGGCCGAACCGGAGTGGCGCAAGCCCGGTGACGAGGCCTGGCGTGGCGAGGAACTACTGCCCGCCGGATCCGCGGTGACACCCGGACTGATCGGGCTCGCGGCCGCCAGCGGGTACGACACCCTGCCGGTCTATCCCCGAGTCGCCGCGGAGATGGTTGTCTTCGGCGATGAGCTGCTCATCTCGGGTCCGCCCGGCAAGGGGCGCGTACGCGATTCGCTAGGCCCGCAGGTCCCGTCCTGGCTCCGCCGCCTGGGCTGTGACGTCGGCGCCGTCCGCGGCCCGATCGAGGACACCCTCGCCGGGCATGTCGCCGCCTTGCGGGCAAGTCTGGCCTCGGGCGTCGACCTCATCGTCACCACCGGCGGCACCATGCACGGCCCAGTCGACCACCTGCATCCCGCGCTCGCCGCCGTCGGAGCCCGCTACGTGGTGAATGGCGTGGAAGTGCGGCCTGGATTCCCGATGCTGCTGGCGGTCCTGCCTCGCGATGACGGTCGCTCGGCGCTGCTGGCCGGCCTTCCGGGCAACCCGCAGTCCGCGGTGGTCGCGCTGTCGTCGGTGGTCGCGCCGGCCCTCGCGGGATTGCGCGGCCGCCCGCTGCCGGCGCTGCCGACGGTCCAGCTCGGCGCGGCGATCCCGGGCCGTGGCGACTTCGCCCATCTGGCCCTGGTGCGCCGGGCCGCCGACGGCACCGCGACGCCGGTCGAGCATGTCGGGTCGGCCATGCTCCGCGGCCTCGCACAGGCCATCGGGTTCGCCCTGATCGCGCCCGGCACGGCGGCCACCGCCGGCGACCGGGTGCCGCTGGTTCCGCTTCCGATCCTCACCGATGAGGCGCTATGACCGTCGTTCTTGTCACCGTCTCCGACGAACCGCTCGACCTCGCTGCTCACGAGGCGGCCGTGTCTCGTCCGGATGGCGGGGCGGTGGTCAGCTTCCAGGGCGTCGTCCGCGACCACGACCACGGCCGGTCGGTGCTGGAGCTGGATTACGAGAGCCACCCGTCGGCCGAGGAAGTCCTGCTCAAGGTCGCCGCGGAAATCGACGCCGAGCAGGATGTGCTGGCGGTGGCCATATCCCATCGGGTCGGCCGCCTGAAGATCGGCGATGTCGCGCTGGTCGCCGCCGTCGCCACTGCTCACCGCGGCGCCGCGTTCGCGACCTGCGCGCGGCTTGTCGACGAGGCCAAGGCGCGGCTACCGATCTGGAAGCACCAGGTGTTCGCCGATGGCACCGACGAGTGGGTCAACAGCCCTTAGAGCTTCCTAAACCTCGTGGCCGGGCTGTGGCGGCCCCAGATGGCCGTCGGCGGCGTTGTCGGCACGTCGGCACGGGCGCTTACACAACACCCGTATGCACTCGCACCTCCGCCTTGCCGACAACCATCTGCCGGTCGTGATCGGCGGGGTCGCCTCGCCACAACCGAAGGTTTAGGAAAGAACTCTTAGCTCGGAAACTTACGGCCGGCCGCGGCCGCCTTCATCGCGATGTTGGCCTTCGCCTTCTGGTTCTGCGCGGTTCTGCGTACCGCCTTGTTGGCGTCGTGAGCCAGGTGCTCGGCCCGCCACCGCAACCCCGGACGGCCGCCGGTGTCGACCGCGGCCAGCAGCAGTCCGCCGAACAGCCCCACGTTCTTGAGGAAGTGGGTGAGCTGCGCCGACCGGTCGGTGGGCGTGCCCTGAGCCCAGAATGCGTGCCCGGCGATCGTGGTCGGCACCAGCGAGCCGGCCAACACCACCGCCGCGGGCCGGGACCAGCGGGTCAACAGGAGCGCACCGGCCGCGGCCTGCACCGCGCCGTTGACCTGGACGAACGTCTTGGTGTCCGGAGACAGCGCCGGGTGCACGTTCGACAATGCCGGGCCCACCTTGTCGGTGAGCGGCGCCGCGCGCGGCACCAGGCGTTCCGGCATCATCAGCGCGTCCGCTCCGCTCTTGACGAAGATGGCCGCGAGCATGGCGTGGGCGAGCGTGCGAACAGGCGTCATGTGACTTTCATACCCCGCTAGCCGCGACCGCATGCGGGGAATGACTACACCTCGGGAACCGGCTGAGTGCGCAGGTAGCGGCCGAAATGCGGGACCGTGAAGGCGATCGTGCCACGTTCGCCGCAGTAGATCAGCCCTTTCTTGATCAAGGCATCGCGGGCCGGTGACAGGCTGGCCGGCTTGCGCTCCAGGGCTCGGGCCACGTCCGAGGTGGAGACCGCGCCGTCCAACTCGCCGTCGGGTCCGGCGAGCGTCGCCATCGCCCGCATGTATTCGCGCTCGGCCGGCGTGGCCCGCTCGAACCGGGAACCGAAGAAGCCCACCGCGAGTTCGGCCTCGGCTTCCGGTGCGGCGACGCGGACGTCCGCGGCGGTGATCGGCGACTGCGGCGCGTGGTCCCAGGTCGCTTTCCCATATGCCTGTACGAAATACGGATATCCGCCGGACGCCTCATAGAGCGCGTCCAGCGCCTTGGCCTCGAACTCCACCGACTCCCGGGCGGCCGGCGCGCACAACGCCTGGTCGGCCGCGATCCGATCGAGCCTATCGATGCGCTGGTATCGGAACAGCCGCTCGGAGTAGGACTTGGCCGCGGACAGCGTGGCCGGCAGGTGCGGCAGCCCGGCGCCGACCACGATCAGCGGCGCGCCGGTCTGGGACAGCTCGTGGCAGGCCGCGCATAGCGCCGAGATGTCAGTGCCGGAGAGATCCTGCATCTCGTCGATGAACACCGCGATGCCGGTGCCGACGTCGGTGGCCAGGCTGGCCGCGTCGGTGAGGAGCTCGACCAGGTCGATCTCCATGTCGCCGGTGTCGGCGCGGCCCACCGCGACCGGGGCATCGATGCCCGGCTGCCAGCGGTCGCGCAGCCGGGCATCGCTCGGGTTGCTGCGCATCGCGAACGCCTTGAGGACCGACAGGAACGCTTCGACGCGATCGGGTGCCCGGTGATGCGGGGCCAGCTCGCGGACCGCCATGTGCAACGCGGCCGACAGCGGCCGTCGCAGTGACTGGTCCGGACGAGCCTCGATCTTGCCGGTGCCCCAGAGCCGCCCGATCGCCTCGGATCGGAGCGTATTCAGCAGGACGGTCTTGCCGACACCGCGGAGCCCGGTCAGGACCAGACTGCGCTCCGGGCGGCCGCGCGGCACCCGCTCCAGGACCACTTCGAAGACGCCGAGCTCACGATCGCGGCCGGCGAGTTCCGGTGGGCGCTGGCCGGCACCGGGGGCGTACGGATTGCGTACCGGATCCACGCATTGCACCGTATCGGGGAATCTAGCGAGATTGCTAGACGCACGTAGATATGGCGATTCGTGTCGCAACCGGGCGCCGACACCCCGGGTCTCGATAATGATCTAGCCCTGTCTAGCGATCATGCTAGACAGGGCTAGAGGGCTGTAGCGATCAGAGTTTCTGCAGGCAGAGAACGTAGTCGTTGATGCTCGGGTCGACCGGCCACTCGAAGGTGTAGTTGTTCGTGACGCCGTCAACGCCGTTACACGCGGTGGTGTCGACGGTGCCCTTCTGGACCTTCAACACCTTGTACGCGCCTGGGATGCAACCGGAGTTCGTCATCACCGGATTGCTTCCCGAGCCGCGCTGGTCACGCAGGTGTTGACGGCGGGCGCCGCGGGCGGCGTCTCGGTCGCGCCGTTGGTCTGCCACAGGTAGATGACGACGCCGGCGGCCGCCAGGACCACGACCACCAGCAGGATCGACAGCACCACGACCGCGGACGAGCGCTTCTTCGGCTCTTCCTGATAAGCCTGCTCGTACTGGTTGCCGTAGGCAGCGGGCTGGTACTGAGGTTCGTACTGCTGCGGCTGATATTGCGGGGCGTACTGCGGCTGCGGTGCCTGGTACTGCTGCTGTTGCGGGTACTGGGGTTGCGCGTACCCGGGCTGGTAGGGCGGCGTGGACTGCACCGGAGGCACCGACTGCACCGGGGGCGCGGACTGCACGGGCGGTGCCGACTGCACTGGTGGGGCCGATTGGACCGGCGGGACCGACTGGATCGGTTGCGTCGGCGGCGCCGGTGGCGGGGCATCCTGCCGGACCGTCTCGTCGTTCCACGGGTCGGCCGGCCCGGACGAGCCGTACTGGGACATCATCTACCTCCGTGCCGGAGTGAATGAGCAGGCTTGCGGGCCACCGGAGAGTCCCGTTGGTGCGGTTACGGTATCGCTGTGAGGCAATAGTCACCACGCCCGAACGGCTCGGCTCCCCTTCTGTCAGCAACCCGACCTGTGTTGGGAATCGGGCCCGGCGCCCTGGCGGCGTTGCTCGTGCGCGCACCCCGCACTTGTCGCGGGTCTGAGCCTTGCCAACGTGGCGGGGGCCGGTCCCACGGTCGTCGCGACCCCTGGGCTCTGCCGATTCGGGGTCGGGTGCCGAAGATCCCTCAACGTGGAGAGTTTTGTCGGTCACCCAATGTGGCGAGTTCTGACGGTATTTGGACTGCTAAACGCCACGTTGATGGATCGACACGAACTCGCCGCGTCAGTGGATCGCCAGCAGAGGCCGCGCGGTCGTCGCGACCCCTGGGCTCTGCCGATTCGGGTTCGGGTGCCGAAGATCCCTCAACGTGGAGAGTTTTGTCGGTCACCCAATGTGGCGAGTTCTGACGGTATTTGGACTGCTAATCGCCACGTTGATGGATCGACACGAACTCGCCACGTAAGTGGATCGCCAGCAGCGGGCGCGGTCCGCGCGGCACGGCACGGCAACGCGAGGCACCGCGACGCACGACGACGCACGACGAGGCACGACGCGGCGAGGCGCGGCACGGCGACGCACGGCGCGCCACGGCGACGCACGGCGCGCCACGGCGACGCACGGCGCGCCACAGCGACGCACGGCGCGGCACGGCGACGCACGGCGCGGCACGGCGACGCGAGGCAGGGCGCGGCACGGCGCCGCACGCGCGGCACGGCGCCGGCGTTTCTAGTGCCCCGCGCGGGTTAGAGCAGGCGCATCTGGTGATCCCGCGGCCGTCGGGGTTGCTCATCGCCGCGGTGTTCGAACAGGCGCGGGTCGATCGAGCCGAAGAACCGGCTCGGCGACATCTCCCGATCGCTGCCCCGCCATTGCCGGTGCCGTGCGTGCGAGACGAACAGCCGCTGCTGAGCCCGGGTCAGTCCGACGAAGAAGAGGCGGCGCTCCTCGGCGATCGCCTCGGCTTCCTCCTCCGGCCTCGCCGGCCGGTCGAAACCGCGCAGCGGCAGCAGGCCGTCCTCGCAGCCGACGATGAAGACGACCGGAAACTCGAGACCCTTGGAGGCGTGCAGAGTCAGCAGCGTGACCGCCTCGGCCCGTGGATCCAGCGCGTCCACTTCGGCGCCGGTGGCGACCTCGGCGAGGAACCGTTCGACGTCGTCGCCACATCGGGCGACCAGCGGCTTCACCAGATCCAGGGCGGTCTGCAGATCGGTCTGCGTGAGTGACTCGGCAGCGTCCAGGGTCGGCGTCGCGAGCCGGTCCAGCACCGCGTCGGCGGCGCTGCGGAGCGCCATCGACAGCGGCGTGCTGCCGTGGAACCGCAGCTCGCGCGCGAGCGCGGCGACGCCGGGACGGTTCCGCAAGCGATCATGGGACCGCTTCTGCACCGGGATGCCCGCGTGCCCCAGCGCGTCCAGCACGGCACCGGACTGCGCGTCGGTGCGGTAGAGGACGGCGATGTCACTGAACGAAACGGCGCCGGTGGGCGTCGCACGCCCGTCCACCCGACCCGAGTCCAACGATCGGTGCGACAGGCCGCCGACGAGCTCGTCGATCGTACGCACCACGAAGTCGGCCTCGTCGGCAACACCGCTTGCCGGGTAGAGCCCGACCTGAGGCGCCTCGGGGTCGAACTTGGCCGGGTCCAGGCGCCGGCCGCGGACCAGTGACGTCGGAGCGATCGCCTGCACCGCGGTCGCCAGGATCGGCGCGGTCGATCGGTAGTTGCGAGTCAGCCGAACCGTCCGCGCCCGCTCATAGTCCGAGGCGAACCGCATGAAGAACGAGACATCGGCACCCCGGAACGAATAGATCGCCTGGTCCGGATCGCCGATCGCGCACAGGTTGCCGTCGTCCGGACAGAGCAGCCGCAGGAGTTCGTATTGCACGGCGTCGACGTCCTGATATTCGTCGACGAAAACCCATGGCCAGCGAGTTCGGTATTCGGTGACCAGGTCCGGCCGGTCGCGCAGCAGCTTCACCGGCTGCGTGAGCAGGTCATCCAGGGTGACCGTGTCCGGCTCGCCGACCGACTCGTCACTCGAGTCGACGATCCGGAAGTGCGCCGAGAGGCCCACCGCCTCGTGGTTCTCCCGCAGAATCCGCAGGCCGAGCGCGTGGAAGGTGGCGACCGTGACGTCCTCGGCCACCGGACCGAGGAGCGCCTCGAGCCGCTCGGCCATCTCGGCCGCGGCTCGCCGGGTGAACGTGATCGCCAGGCACTGTTCGGGATAGACGCCCATATCGGCGCAGAGGTAGGCGATCCGGTGCGTGAGCGTGCGGGTCTTCCCGGTGCCCGGACCGGCGACGATCAGCATCGGGCCACCCGGTGCCGACGCCGCGACCCGCTGCATGGCATCCAGCCGGTCGAGCAGGCCGGTGCCGACGTCTTCCATTCCGGTGAGCATCGGCTCGAACGGTTCGTGCGGCGATGCCGGTGGGGCGATCGGTGGCGCGGCCGCTTCCTTCTCGCGCGGTTCGCGCGCCTTCGGCACCCGGGTCGGCGCCGCCTTGCGCGGCTTGGCCGCTGGGGTGGAGAACAGCTCATCCGGTACGGCAAATAGCGCGTCGTTGTGACCGCGCAGCTCCCGTTCGTCGAAGAGCCGGATGACGCCGTACTCCCCGTCGTACCCGGGGGTTCGGCGCACCTCACCGGCGCGCAGCCGGCGGATCGCCTCGGACAGCTTGTCCCCGCCGGCCCGTTTGATGTCATCGAGTGGCACGGCCCGCAGGATCCGCAGCTCCGGCCCGAGCGCGGCGACCAGCTTGTCGGCCTTGTGCACGACGGTCTTGGAGCGCGGGCCGACGCCATCGATCTCGCCCAGGATCTCGGCAAGCTGGACCAGGTGCTCGACCGCGGGCGTCGATCCGGACGGCCGGTCCCGGTCGGCCAGCTCATCGACCCGGCTCAAGACACCGACGGTGACCGGCTTGCCGCAGCCGGAGCAGGTGCCGCCGGCCGCACGGGTCTGGTCCGGCGTCCAGCTGACCCCGCAGGCCCGGTGGCCGTCGGCGTGGTATTTGCCCTCTTCCGGAAAGAACTCCAGAGTGCCGGCCAGCCCGTCGCCGGTGCGCAGCGCGTCCCGGATCGCAAAGTAATCCCGGCCGGTGGTGAGCACCGTGGCTTCGCGGCCGAGCGCCGGCAACGAGTGCGCGTCCGAGTTTGACACCAGGCGATAGCGATCGAGGCTGGAGACTCGCCAGTTCATCTCCGGGTCGGAGGACAGGCCGGTCTCCACCGCGAAGATGTGGTCGGCGAGGTCGGCGTAGCAGTCGGCGATGGCGTCGAAGCCGGACTTGGAGCCGAGCGCCGAGAACCACGGCGTCCAGATGTGAGCCGGCACCAGATAGCCGTCCGGGCTCGACTCGAGCACGATCTCGAGCAGATCCCGGGAGTCCAGACCGAGGATCGGGCGGCCGTCGGAGCCCAGGTTGCCGATCCGGCCGAGGCTGGTGTTGAACCGGTCGGCGGCGTCGAAATCCGGCAGATAGACCAGGTGGTGGACCTTGCGGGTCTTGTCGGCGCGCTTGTAGATGGTGGAGATTTCGACCGAGAGCATGAATCGGACGTCATGGTCGGTGACGGTGGGCGGAAGCGAGCGATTGATCTCCGCGGCCGCTTCGTCGGTGACCCGGAACAGGCCCGGCTCCGCCGGTCGCAGCGTTTCTCGAAGGTGGCCGAACCAGGCCGGGTGGGTGAAGTCGCCGGTGCCCAGCACTCCGATGCCTTTGACCAGCGCTCCGCGCGCCAACGACGGGATCGTCAGGTCGCGGCTGCAGGCTCGCGAATACTTGGAATGGATGTGCAGATCCGCGACCCAGGCAGCGGGCTGCGCGGCAGGAGTTGCAGGGGGCACGAGGCATCCTGGCACGAACGCGAGCCGCGCCGCGAGGCGCCACGCGTGTGACGAAGCTAGCCCCTGCTTGGGGGTGGCGCCCCGGCCGGCTCAGCCGCCGGCGAACGGCGGCAGCACATCGACCGTCGACCGGTCCGCCAGCGGTGCCGATCGATCGTGCGCGGCCAGCCCGTCCACCAGGAACGACGACGCGGCGAGCACGCTCGCCATGCGGTCGCCGTGCTGCGCCGACACCAGGGCGACGAGGTCGGCGAGACTGGTGGCCGGCACCGTCTCCTCGGACCGTCCCGCAGCGGCCCGGGCCGCGGCGAAATAGCGGATGACCGGCACGCTCAGCCTCCGATCGCGGACATCGGCCGCGTGGGTTGAAGGAACGACGGATCATCGATGCCGTGCCCGGCGGCCTTGACCGCCATCGCCCGGACCCAGCGTTCGGCGAGGTCGTCGTCGGTGGCGCCGGACCGAATCGCGGTACGCAGATCCGACTCGTCGCGCCCGAAGAGGCAGTTGCGGATCTGGCCGTCCGCGGTGAGCCGGGTGCGGTCGCAGTCGCCGCAGAACGGCCGGGTGACGCTGCCGATGATGCCGACCTTCGCGGTGCCGTCGCCGTGACTGGTCACCAGCCACGTCTCGGCCGGCGCCGCGCCCCGATGTTCCGGGTCCGGCACCAGGTCAAACTCGGTCTCGATGGACTGCTGGATCTCGTCTGCGGTGACCATGGTGTGCCGCGACCAGACGTGCCCGGCGTCCAGCGGCATCTGCTCGATGAAGCGAAGCTCGTAGCCGTGCTCAAGGGCGAACCGGAGAAGTTGTGGTGCCTCGTCGTCGTTGATGCCGCGCATCAGCACGGTGTTGATCTTCACTGGGGTCAGCCCGGCGGCGTTGGCGGCTGCCAGCCCGTCCAGCACGTCCGCCAAGCGCCGGCGCCGGGTCAGCGCCTCGAACCGTTGCTCGTCGAGGGTGTCGACCGAGACGTTGACGCGATCCAGCCCGGCATCGCGCAGCGGGCCGGCCAGCCGGGCCAGTCCGATGCCGTTGGTGGTGATCGAGATCTGCGGCCGCGGCTGCAGGCTCGCAGTGGCGGCGACGATGTCGGTGAGGCCACGGCGCAGCAGCGGCTCGCCTCCGGTGAACCGGATCTCCCGCACCCCGAGACGGGTCACGGCGATCGCGATCAGCCGATTCACCTCATCGTCGGTGAGCAGCGACGGGTTCGGCAGCCACTCCAGACCCTCGGCCGGCATGCAGTAGGTGCAACGGAGGTTGCACCGGTCGGTGACCGAGACGCGGAGATCCACCGCGGTGCGGCCGAAGCTGTCGACGAGTGCCCTCACACTCCGACCGTAGCGCTAACTGCGGTCATCAGCGCATCCCGGTATGAGCCGCCGAATAGCGCCGTATGGACGAGGAGCAGGTGCAACTGGTGCAGCGGGATCCGCTCCCGCCAGCCGTTGGCCAGCGGATGCTCGCCCTGATAACCGGCAATCACCTCATCCAGGTAGGGAATGCCGCCGAAAAGGTACATCTGAGCAATGTCCGACTCGCGGTGACCACCGTGGGCCGCCGGATCGATCATGACCGCGGTTTTGCCGGTCCACATCACGTTTCCCGGCCACAGGTCGCCGTGCAGGCGCGCCGGCGGTTCCTGGTCGGCCGGACCCGCGTACCGGCTCAGGTTTTTGATCAAATCCTCGATCCGCGCGGCATCATCGTCGCCGACCGCGCCGCGGCTCAGCGACATGTGCAGGTACGGTCGCAGCCGGCGAGCGCCGAACCAGGCCGACCACGGCCCATCGCCAGGCGTGTTGTCCAGTGGCAGCGAGCCGATGAAGCCGGGCCACGGCGCGCCGAAGCGGTCCGCGCCGGCGGCATGCGTACGCGCCAGCGCCGCCCCGAACCGGCGGGCGGCGGCGGGCGTGGGGGTGGACTCGTCGATCCATTCCAGGGCGATGAGGTTCGGCATCGCCACGATCACCTCCGGCGTGTCCGCACCGTGCTCGACCTCGGCCAGCCAGCGCAGCCCAGCGGCCTCGGCGGCGAAGTAGCCGTCCGGTGCTTCCGAACCCTCCGGCCAGGTCTTGGTGAAGACCGAGTTGCCGTCGTCCAGGGTGAGGCGGGATGCGCTCGCGATCGATCCGCCGTGCACCGGCGTCTCCCGGATCCGCTGATGTGTCAGGAACGTCGGCAGATGCTCGGGATGTGCGCGGAGATACGCAATGTCCACGGATTGCACGTTACCGATCATCGGCGCCACCAACGGCCGGGACATGGCACATATCACCGCCGGGAAGGGCCGCTTCCACCGTTCGGACATAGTGACAGCGGTGGATGGAGTGCGCGTCGTCCACAGCGAAAACCTGGCCGTTGAGGGTCGGCACGGGTATGCCCGAGGCTCGGCCCATGGACGAATCGAAGCTTCGCATCAGCACCCCGAACGATCTCGTCGCGGCGGTGCCATACCTGCTCGGGTTCACTCCGACCGACAGTCTTGTGGTGATCGGACTGCGGCAGCGGCGCGCGGTTTTCCAGGTTCGCCTGGATCTGCCGGACGAGGCCGAATGCAGGGCGATGGCGGACTACATCGGGGCAGTCGTGGCCCGCCAGGGCGTGAGCGGAGCGCTGATCGTCGGCTACGGCGCCGAGACGACGGTGCGGCCGGCCATCGACGCGGTCGCCGCCACGCTCGACGGCCGATCCATCGTGGTGCAGGAGAAGCTCCGGGTGGACGCCGGCCGCTACTGGTCCTACGTGTGCGCGAATCCGGACTGCTGCGCACCGGACGGCACCCCGATCGACGACATCGGCAGCTCCCGGGTGGCCGCCGAGGCAACCTATTTCGGGTTGACCACCTCGGCCAGCCGGGACGCGATCGTGGCCCGGCTGGCACCGGTGACCGGCGGCGAGGCGGTCGAGGTGACCGCCGCCGCGGCCGGCGCCGAAGGCCGGTTCGCCCGGATGATGGCGGCGGAGCAGGGTGCCGACGGCGCTGCTGTCGCGGTGGTGGCCGGCATGCTCGCTGTCGACGAGGCACTGGCCCGGGTCGCCGGTGGCGGGCTGCTCTCCGCCGATGAGGTGGCCTGGCTGGCATTGCTGCTGGTCAACATCAGCGTCCGGGACTATGTCTGGGACCAGGTCGGAGTCGACCTCGGCACCCATGTCGCGGTGTGGAGCGACGTGCTGCGCCGGTGCGACCCGAATCTGGCGGCCGCACCGGGGACACTGCTCGCATTCGCGGCCTGGCGTAACGGCGAGGGTGCGGTGTCGTCGATCGCGTTGGAACGGGCGCTGGACGCCGACCCGAACTATTCGATGGCGCGGCTGCTTCTGCACGCGATCGAGGGCGGCATGTCACCGCGCGAATACGAACGCCTGATGGCTGAGATGGAGCGCTCGCCGTCGGGACGGTCGCGGCACCGGACGTCGAACGGGCGCCACTCATCGCGCCGACGGCGTCAGACCACCCGATCCGGGCGGGTGTAGACGTTCATGGTCGGGTTGCGCAGGAATCCGACGACGGTCATGCCCACCTCGTCGGCCAGTTCGACCGCGAGCGTGCTGGGCGCTGAGACGGCGGCGAGGATCGGGATCCCGGCCATCGATGCCTTCTGGGCGAGCTCGAAGCTGGCCCGGCCGGAGACCATCAGGACGTGCCCGGTCAGCGGCAGCCGCTCGGATCGCACCGCCCAGCCGATGATCTTGTCGACGGCGTTGTGCCGGCCGACGTCCTCGCGCGCCACCACCAGGTCGCCGCCGGGCGTGAACAAGCCGGCCGCGTGCAGCCCACCGGTGCTGGCGAAGGTCTTCTGGGCACTGCGCAGCCGGTCCGGCAGCTCGGCCAGCACCGCGGCTTCGACGGGGGTCTCGTCGACGTCAACGGTGAAGCGGGACTTGATGCGGACGGCATCGATGCTGGCCTTGCCGCACACGCCACAGGACGAGGTGGTGTAGAAGTTGCGGGCCGGATCGACCTCCGGGGCCGGCACGTGGTCGGCGAGCGTCACGTCGACCACGTTGTAGGTGTTCGGCTCGTTGTCGCCAGCGCACAACTGGGCGGTCCGGACGTCGGCGGCGTCCCGGATGAAGCCCTCGGTGAGCAGGAAGCCGATGGCCAGGTCGAGATCGTCGCCGGGCGTACGCATGGTCACCGCCAGCGGTCGTTTCGGCCCGGCGGCCGGTCCGACCCGGATCTCCAGCGGCTCCTCGGCCGCCAGGGTGTCCGGCCGCCGCACCGAGGTGCCGGCGGCGACGTCGATGCGGACCACGCTGCGTCGTGCTGTCACCCGTCCCATGGGCCCATCTTGCGCGCCGGGCGCCGGGCGCCGCCATCGAACATGTGTGATCATCGCGGTATGGCGGCGCGATTGATCCTGGTCTGCGGGCTGCCCGGAGCCGGCAAGACGACGCTGGCGCGCCATCTGGAGACCCGGCTTCCCGCGGTGCGACTGTGCCCCGACGAGTGGCTGCTGGAGGTCGGCATCGACCTGCACGACGAGCCGCCCAGGGATCGGCTCGAGCTGATCTTCTGGCGGCACACCCAGCGACTGCTCGGCCTCGGCACCAGCGTGATCTTGGAGTCCGGCTTCTGGCTGCGGTCCGATCGCGACGAGAAACGGCTCGGTGCCCGGACCCTCGGCGTGCCGGTCGAGCTGCACTATCTCGACGTGCCGATGGACGAATTGTGGCGCCGGGTGAAGCTCCGCAACGAGAGCAAGATGTGGCAGTCGACGCCGATCACCCGCGAAATGATGGACGGGTGGCTGCCGTTCTTCCAGGTGCCGGACGCGGCCGAGCAGGCGCTCTTCGACGAGCACCAGGTGCGGATATGACGGCCGCTGCTCCGGATCCCGTGGCTGGTCGTGGGGATGCGCCAGTGGCTGGTGCGGATCGTGCGGCCCACCGTGCGGATGCGATAGCCGCCGGCGGCTACGGCGCCATCATCGTGGCCGGTGGTGCGGCTCGCCGTTTCGGTGGCGTAGACAAGGCCGCCCTCCCGGTCGGCGGGGTGCCGATGATCCAGTGGGTGCTCGCCGCCGTCAGCGATGCTGCGGTCACTGTCGTGGTCGGGCCGCGGCGGATCGGCGTACCGCCGGATGTGATCGTGGTTCAGGAACAACCGCCCGGCGGTGGCCCGGTGGCCGCGCTAGCCGCGGCGCTCGAAGCCGCCGAATGGCCGCCGACCGTCGCGCTGCTCGCCGGCGATCTGCCGCTGTTCACTCGGGACGCGCTGGGTGACCTGGCGGCCGCGCTGGACGGCCACGATGGGGCGGTGTTCACCGACGGCGACGGCCGGGAACAGTGGTTGTGCGGACTGTGGCGGACCGCGAGCCTGCGGCGACAGGTCGCGGCGTTGCCGGAGACCGCCGATCAGCCGCTGCGCGGACTGCTCCGACCGATGGACCTGGTTCGCGTTGGCAGCGATGCCGAGCCGCCGCCGTGGTTCGATTGCGACACCGAGGATGACCTGCGACGAGCCGAGGAGTTCCGGGCGCGATGACGACGATGGACGACTGGATGAACACAGTCTGCGCAGAGCTGGACGTGCCGCGGCCGGACATGAACCTGGTGCTGGACCTGGCTCGCGACGTCGCGCACGGCGTCGAGCGGCCGGCCGCACCGCTGACCGCCTACCTCTACGGCGTGGCCGTGGGCCGCGGCGCCGATCCGGTGACCGCAGCGGCGGCGGTCACCCGGCTCGCCAACGGCTGGGCCGAGAGCGAGAGTTAGGTCCGGGGTTCCAGCCGTACGGTGATCTGCTTCGTCGATGGAGTGTTCGATCCATCGGCGGTGGAGTCCAGCGGCACCAGCACGTTCGCTTCCGGGAAGTAGGTTGCCGCAGAACCACGCGCGGTCGGGTAGGCGATCACCCGGAACGATTCGGCCCGGCGCTCGCTGCCGTCGGTCCACTCCGAGACGATGTCCACGACCGCACCGTCGGCGATGCCGAGGCTCGCCAGGTCACCGGGGTTGACGAAGATGACGCGGCGCCCGTTGCGGACGCCCCGATAACGGTCATCCAGCCCGTAGATCGTGGTGTTGTACTGGTCGTGGCTGCGAATGGTCTGGAGCACCAGCCGGCCCTCCGGCACCCGCCAGACGGTCAGCGGTGAGGTCGCGAAGTGCGCCCTGCCATCCGGCGTGGGGAAACTGCGGCTGTCCCGAGGCGGATGCGGCAACACGAATCCGCCGTCCTTGGGATCGCTGACCCGAGCCTCGTAGTTGTCGAAGCCGGGCACGACCCGCGCCACGACGTCACGAATGGCGCGGTAGTCGTCGCGGTACTTCTGCCAGTTCAGCGCGTCGCCCAGAGTGGCCGAGGCGATCCCGCACAGGATCGCCACTTCGGACCGCAACTCCGGCGAGGCGGGCGCCAGCGCTCCATGCGAAGCATGCACGGACGACATCGAATCCTCGACGGTGACGAACTGGTCGCCGCTGGCCTGGGTGTCGCGCTCGGTCCGGCCCAGGCACGGCAGGATCAGCGCGGTCCGGCCGGTGACCAGGTGCGACCGGTTCAGCTTCGTCGACACCTGCACGGTCAGCCGGCAGTTCTCCAGGGCCGCTTCGGTCACCTCGGTGTCCGGTGTGGCGGCCGCGAAGTTGCCGCCGACCGCCATGAAGACGCGGACCTTGCCGTCCCGCATGGCCCGGATCGCGGCCACCGTGTCGTAGCCATGCTCGGTCGGCGACTCGAATCCGAGCAGCTTGCCCATGTCCGCGGTCCACGGCGGCGGCTTCTCCCAGATCCCCATGGTCCGGTCGCCCTGCACGTTGGAGTGGCCGCGAACCGGGCACAGGCCGGCGCCGGGCTTGCCGATCATGCCGCGCAGCAGTTGCACGTTGGCGATCTCGCGGATCGTCGCGACGCTGTCCTTGCGCTGAGTCAGACCCATCGCCCAGCAGACGATGGTGGCCTCGGACTCGGCGAACTGCTTGGCCGCGGCGGTGATCTGCTCGCGTGTCAGAGTCCGGTCGACTCCAGGACGTCGTCCCAGTCGAGCTTCTCCAGCGCGGCTCGATAGCCGGCGAAGTCGGCGGTGCTGGCGGCCACGAAGTCGTCGTCGATCGCGCCCCACTCGATCAGCAGCGCGCCGATCGCCTGGAACAGCGCCAGGTCACCACCGACCTTGATCTGCAGGTAGGT
This sequence comes from uncultured Actinomycetota bacterium, assembly GCA_963836775.1. GTDB lineage: Bacteria > Actinomycetota > Actinomycetes > Mycobacteriales > Micromonosporaceae > DASQPR01. Next base: position 1,965,256 of record CAWIKR010000002.1, read on the forward strand.
GTCGGCGAGCGGCGACCCGCCGGCGACCAGGCCCTTGACGGTCTGCGGATTGCGGAACCGCATCAGCCCGGCTTCCGGCAGCGGATTGACCGCGATGATCCGGGCGCCGTTGGCCTTGGCCTTCTCCAGGGCGGTCAGCATCCGCGGGTGATTGGTGCCCGGGTTCTGGCCCACGATCACCAGCAGCTTGGCCTCGTGGATGTCGGTCAGGCTGACCGAACCCTTGCCGACGCCGATGGACGCGGACAGCGCCGTGCCGGACGACTCGTGGCACATGTTCGAGCAGTCCGGCATGTTGTTGGTGCCGTACGCCCGAGCGAACAGCTGGTAGATGAAGGCGGCCTCGTTGGACGTGCGGCCCGAGGTGTAGAACACCGCCTCGTCCGGCGTGGCAGTCGCGTTCAGCTCATCGGCGATCAGCGGGAACGCGTCGTCCCAGGAGATCGGCGTCGTAGTGGCCGGCTCCCTCGCGTCGCACCATCGGGGTGGTCAGTCGGCCCTGCTGGCCGAGCCAGTAGTCGGTGCGCCGGCGCAGGTCGTCGACGGCGTGCTCGGCGAAGAACTCGGGTGTGATCCGGCGCAGAGTCGCCTCTTCGGCCACCGCCTTCGCGCCGTTCTCGCAGAACTCGGCGTGTGCGCGATGCGGGACGTCCGGCTCCGGCCAGGCGCAGCCGGGGCAGTCGAAGCCGCCGGCCTGATTGAGCTTGAGCAGCGTCCGGGTGCCACGGGACACGCCCATCTGGCCGAGCACCGGCGCCAGTCCGTGCGCGATGCCGCCGATGCCGGCTGCGGACTTCATCGGATGACGAACCGACAGATCGCGATCATCGAAATCGTCACGTGGTGCGCGCTTCGGCATTCAGTCCTCCCACCCTCGAGGCTAGCGCTCCACGCTGCCCCGCCGCACCGCGCCGTGGCCCGCCGCGGTGCTTCGCCGCGGCCACCGGCAGAGCGACGTCGCGCACACCGGCAGAGCTTCGTCACGCCCACCGCCGGGGCCCGGCCCGGGGCTCGCCACGCCCACCGCCGGCAAGATGCGTGATCGGCTCACATTCCGCGAGAATCGCCCGGACGGGGGACGATAGGGTGTCGGAGACGGCAAGGAGGCAAACCGGTGACGTCCGAAGACCCGATGCTCCTCGACGACCTGGCAACCACGTCCGACCTGAAATCAAAGGTGGATCAGGCGTGGCGCGAGTTCGCGTCGGCGCTGGCCGGCGCGATCGCTGAGATGAAGCCGGGCGTGCAGCTGGAGATCACGCTGGACCCGACCGCCTCCGGCACCGGCCACGCCGTCTACGAGGTGAGCGTGCAGCGCCGGCCGGACGGCGCGCTGGGCGCGCTCGCGGTCGGCAACGCGGCCCTGCCCGAGGGGCATCGCCTCGACCGCGCGGCGGTTGCCAACATGGTGGTGCTGGGCTGGTCGCCGCCGGGTGTGATCGAGGGCTCCGGGCGGCGACTTCGGCATGCTGACCTCGGCCGAGAGCGCCAACGCCGAGTGCGCCACGCGCTATGCGGTGATCATCACCAAGACGCTGCGGGACGTCTTCAGCGCCCCGCACCCGGCGTTCCTCACCTACACCGCCCACGATGACGAGGACGAGCAGGTCGACGATCGCGGCGCTGGGCACGGCCCGGCACTCCGACGGTCGCGATCCCAAGCTGGACGTGCTCAAGCTCGGCGACGACAGCTTCGCCATCCTGGAAGACCCCAACATGCCGCTGGACGAGCGGGTCCGCATCGTGGTCGCCGGTGTGCAGCGGGTCGACCCGGAGACGCTCCAGGTCGACAGCGACGGCGACATCGGAATCCGCGCCGGTTCGGCGATGGTCTTCGTTCGCGTCAAGGAAGTCCCGCCGCTGGTCGACGTGTTCTCGCCGATCCTGACCGACGTGAAGGCCAGCGAGAAGCTCTACACCAAACTCTCCGAGCTCACCACGAAGATGCCGGTCGGCCGGCTCTATCACGCCAACGACACGGTGTGGGCATCGGTGCCGGTCTTCGGCCGCGACTTCCAGGCCACTCATCTGATGCTCGCGCTGCAGGTCATGACCGGGCTCGCGGACGAGCTGGACGACCGCCTGCACGGCGAGTTCGGCGGCAAGCGGTTCTTCGCCGACGACTGAAGCCGCGCCGGCCGCCGCCGACCAAGGCGGACGAGGACCACAACATCGGCATGTACCTCTAGCCGACGAAGTTACCCACCGGTAATATCGCGGGCATGACCGAGGTAGACACCGACGCGCTGGGATCGGCGATGCTGGCCAGCGTGCCGTTCGCCGCGACGCTCGGCATCGAGTTCACCGCACCCGACACGGCCCGGCTGCCGGACCGCGCGGACCTGCACAATCACGTCGGCGGCCCGCATGCTGGGGCACTGTTCGCGCTCGGCGAGACCGCCTCCGGGGCGGTCGTTCTGGGTGCCTTCGCGGACCAGCTCGGCCGCGCCACCCCATTGGCGGTACGCGCCGATATCGCCTACCAGAAGCTGGCCCGGGGCGATGTCACGGCGACGGCACGGCTGGGCGCCGAACCGGCCGATGTGGTCGCGACGCTGGACGCGGGCGAGCGGCCGGAGTTTCCGGTGCACGTCGAGATCGCGCGGGCGGATGGCGCCGTGACGGCGACGATGACCGTGCTGTGGACGTTGCGGCCGCACTGATCCGCGTACCGCAGGTGTGAGATGGCGGCTGCCGGTATCGGCAAGATCGCGACATCCGTGAGACCAGCGCACGAATGGCTTTTGTGGTGGCCTCCGCGGGACCGCGGAGGCCACCACCCCCGATGACCGGCCGACCGGCTGAGCTCCCGTCCCGGCTCGCCGGCCGACCCATCTGCTTGTAAGACGCGACATGCCCGCAGAACGTTGCCGTTTGTTTCAAGGTTTTCCCGGACTTTGCTATGCGCGTCGGACGAGCGAGCCGCTCGGGGCGAGCCGCGGCAATGACAGCCGGTCTAGCCGCGCCGAGCCGGCTCCGCCGAGCGATCGACGATCGCCTTGATGCCCGTCGCCGTGCCGGGCGAGTCGACCAGTCGGGACAGCACGATCATGCTGCGGGTCGAGGTGATGAACGGTTCGGCGCGCAGCCGTTCCAGCGCTTGCTCCAGGTGGGCGATGTCGGCCGCACGCAGATGGATGAGAGCGTCGGCCTCGCCGGAGACGGTGTAGGCGCCGACCACCTCGGGGTGCCGGCGGGTCGCCGCGGCGATCTGTGCGGGCGTGGTGCGTCCGGTGCAGAACAGCTCGATGAAGGCCTCGGTGGTCCAGCCCACCGCCGCCGGGTCGATCACCGCGGTGAATCCCCTGATCACGCCGGTTGCCCGCAGTCGATCGACGCGCCTCTTTACGGCGGGTGCGGACAGTGACACCGCGGCCCCGATCTCCGCGTACGAGGCCCGCGCGTCAGCGACGAGCGACGCAATGATTCGCTGGTCTACCTCGTCGATCTGCAACGATCTGCCCCTCTCGCGCAAGGATTCCGCCTGTCATCGTCCAGGCAGCGTACCTACTCTTAGTGATCGTGACAGCACCAGAACGCGTTATGCGCCAGCGGACGTACCTTATGTGCCCGCCCAAGAACTATGTGGTGGAGTACGCCATCAATCCGTGGATGGACACCACCCAGCCGGTGGACACGGATCTGGCCGTCAAGCAGTGGCAGCAGCTGCACGATGTGGTCGTCGATCTTGGCCACACGGTGCATGTTCTGGCGCCGACGGCAGGCCTGCCGGACATGGTCTTCGCGGCCAACGGCGCCTTCTCGGTCGACGGCGTCGTCTACGGCGCCCAGTTCAGGTACCCGCAGCGGATGGCCGAGGCCGCCGCGCATTGCGAGTTCTATCTGGGCCGTCCGGACGAGTGGCGGTTCGTCGCGCCGACCCAGACCAACGAGGGCGAGGGCGACTTCACCTTCGTGCCGGGCGCGCACGGCGGACTGATCCTCGCCGCTTACGGGTTCCGCACCGAGCCCGGCGCGCACGCCGAGGCCCAGGAGGTGCTCGGCCGTCCGCTGATCTCGTTGCGCCTGGTCGACCCGCGCTTCTATCACCTGGACACGGCGCTCGCCGCGATCGACGACGAGAACATCATCTACTACCCGGCGGCGTTCTCGGAGTCGTCCCAGGCGGTGCTGCGCCAGCTGTTCCCGGACGCGATCATCGCGACCGAGCAGGACGCGCTCGCCTTCGGCCTGAACCTCGTCAGCGACGGCCGCAACGTCTTCCTCAACACCGAATGCACCGCGCTGGCCCGGCGGCTCGAGGGCCTCGGCTACCACCCGATCCTGGTAGACCTGGGTGAGATGAAGAAGGGTGGCGGTTCGGTGAAGTGCACAATGGCGGAGCTGCGCTCATAGGTCTGAAATTTGGCCGACGCTGCCCACTCCGGGCGGTCAGGCTTGATCCCTGCGTGGGCAACGCGGGCCAGAATTTCGGTGGTCACGCCGATAGTGCCCACGTCGGGATCAAGCCTGACCGCCCAGAGTGGGCGCTATCGGCCAGACTCTGACTGCAACCGCTACGAACCGGCGTTGCCGCTGCGTTCGGGACCACGATCAGCTTCGCTGTGTCGGTGTCGCCGTCCTTGATGCCGGCAACTCCGATCACGTCGCCGGCTTCGAGGTCGGTCGGTTGCACCGTGGTGCGGTGCTCGATGACGTGGATCGGTGATCCGAACTTCCAGGTCATGGTGAAGCCGTCGGTGCACCTGACAGTCACCGTCGTGGCGGAGATGTCGGTGATGGTGCCGCGCTGGACCTCGATCGTCTTGTCGCCGTCCTTGGTGCTGACGGTGATCTCGCCGTGCTGGATGTGCTTGGCCAGCCCACGGCGGATCGCCAGGCGCCGGAGCAGCGGGTGCCGCTTGCCGTCCTTCTTCTTCGTGGTGTCCGGGCTGGCTGTGCTGTCCGGCGTGGCCCCGCCGTCGGCGGCGTTGTGGGCCGCGGCGTCAGTGGTGGTGGCATCGCTGCCGTCCCCGGCCGTCACGTCGGTGTCGGTGAATCCAAGCGTGGTGAGGGCACTTGCCTCCGGCGACAACGACGTGGTCGCCGCCGTCGCCGACCCGCATGCGGCCAGCCCGAGCGCGCTCACGACTCCGAGCGCCACGGTGGCGATGCCGAGCCCGAAGCGGTTGCGTAGGTCCATCGGTTCGTTAACCTCCCTCGCCGACACCGCCCGTGCGGCCCTGGCGTCGGATCTCAGATTGCCGAATCAATGCGTGGGCGCGGTCAGCGTCATGTTCGGGATTGGTAAGACAGCGATCGGGTGGACGCCAGAGTCGGCAGCAGGACGGTGAACCGGGCCCCGCCCTCCGGTGAGTGGCCGGCTTCGATGCCGCCGCCGAGGCGGCGTACCAGACCCGCGGCGAGCGCCAGTCCGAGGCCGGAGCCGACCTTGCGGATGCCGCGATAGCGCTCGTAGAGGGCGCCGCGCTCGAAGACCACGGCAAGGTCTTCGTCGGTGAAGCCGGGCCCGCCGTCGCGCACCTCGATGGCACCGTAGTGCGGCTGGCCCGGGTGCGGACCCCGAACCGCCAGCACGATCGCAGCGCCGGCCGGAGCCACCCGAAGAGCGTTTTCGAGTAGTCCATCGATGACCTGCCGGATCCGTCCCGGGTCGGTGTAGACGATCACCGGGACCGGCGGGATCTCGGTCCGCAGCACCAGCCCGGCGCTCGCGATCCGGGCCGACCAGCCGTCCACAACGGCGTTCGCCAGCTGGATCAGCTCGACCGGCACGGTCTCCACCGGGAAGTCGGCGGCCTCCAGCCGCGCAAGTGCGAGCAGGTCGGTGACCAGGCGCTCCAGGTTGTTGGCTTCGGTCACCATGGTCTGCCCGGCCTGACGAGCACCGTCGGGACCGACGACACCGTCGGCGAGGGCTTCCGCGTACCCCTTGAGGGAGGTCAGCGGCGTGCGGAGTTCATGCGAAATGGAGAGCAGGAAGTCCCGCTGCCGGCCTTCACTGACGGCGAGCGCCGCGGCCAGCGTGTTGAGCGCGTGGGCCAGGTCCTCGGCCTCGCTTGGCGGCTCCGGTCGCAGCCGCACCGACCGGTCGCCCGCGGACAGGCGCATCGCGACCGCGGCGGCGTTCCGGATCGGCTTGGCCAGGCGTCCGGCCAGCAGCGCTCCCACGATCAGCCCGGCGAGCAACCCGGCGAGCAGCGAGAACAGCAGCCGAGCCGAGATGCTCAGGCGAGCCACGCCGGTGGTGCGCTCGACCAGGACGACGCCGTCGTCGCCGCCCAGGCTGCGGCCTTCCACGAGCACGGTGTGGCCGCCGATCACAGCGGTCCCGTCGGTGACGTTGTCACCCGCCACGATGTCGTTGAGGAACCGCTGCGGCAGCCCGGCGCGATCAGACCGGCCGTTGCGGATCAAGTAGAGGTCGACGCCGCTGTTGCGAAGCTGCTTGGCCAAGGCCTTTTCGCGCGCCGGGGCATCGGTCCGTGGCGCCAGGATCTCGGCGGCGAAGGTGGCCTTGTCGGCCAGGGCGCTGCGGGTGGCCTGGTTCGCCGCCCGGGCCGCGAGTGGGAACGCGACCAGCGCCGTGACCAGCACCGACACCAGCGCCGCGACGCAGGTGGCGAGGATGACACGGGCCGTGAGGGTACGGCTGAATGGAGCCCGCTTAGGCGTCGGCTGCATATCCGACCCCACGGATGGTACGGATGATCATGCCGGCGTCGCCGAGTTTCGCGCGCACCTGGGCGACGTGGACGTCGACCGTACGGGTGCCGGCGTGTGCCGCGTAGCCCCACACCGACGCGAGCAACTCCTCCCGGGTGAACACCCGGCCGGGCCGGTTCATCAGATGCGCCAGCAGCTCGAACTCGGTCGCAGTCATAGGCACCGGAGACCCGTTGGCGAGCACCAGGCGGCGGCTCGGGTCGATGCTGACCGCCGCCGATCTGACGCACTCGGCCACCGTCCGGGACGCCCTCGGTGCGCCGCAGCACCGCCTTGACCCGTGCCACCAGCTCGCGCGGGCTGAACGGCTTGGTCAGGTAGTCGTCGGCACCGAGTTCCAGCCCGATGATCCGGTCGACCTCGTCGTCCCGGGCGGTCAGGAAGACCACCGGCGTCCAGTCGCCGGCCTCACGCATCCGGCGGCACACCTCAAGACCGTCCATTCCGGGCAGCCCGATGTCCAGCACGCACGCCACCGGACGGAGCCGGCGCACCGCGGAGAGCCCGGATTGTCCATCGGACTCCAGATGTACGCCGAAGTTGTCCCTGGTCAGATACATCTTGACGAGGTCGGCAATGGGCCGCTCGTCCTCCACGACGAGCACCAGGCCCTTGCTCGGTTGTTCCGGCATGCGCCCATGATGGCCGACGATTGGCCCAGGTCGAAGGGCGGCATCCCGGGTCTTACATTCCCCTGACAATCCGTGCCCGGTCGGCGCTAACCTCGTCCGGTGACCGGCCTGCGGCTGCTGCGCCGGGCCGGCTTCGGTTACGACTCGCGGCGGAAGCTCCTGCACCGAGATGGCGGCGGGGACGTCGGATTCGCGTACCGCTATCTCGGAGCCGATGCGAGCGATTCGGCGCGAGGACGAGCTGAAGGGCACCGTGCCGGTCCCAACTACACGGGCCAGCCCGCGGTTGTCTCCTACTACGAGCGGGTCTACAGCGGCGGATGTGGTGCGGCCCACGCAGTTCGGGGCTAACACCGCGGTCGCTCCGGTCGTAGCGTGCGAGTATGAGTGACGACAGCGACATCTCACGCATCGCGGACTTCTACCGACGTTTCGCCGAACTTGAGGCTCACGGTTCGTCGCCGCTCTACGAGGAGCTGTCCCTCGGTGTCGCGGCCGACGCCGAGCTGCTGACTCTCCTCAGTGGACTGCCTCGGCTGAAGCAGCAGCCGAATCTGTTGCTGGCCGCCTCACGGTTCGTGACCGGCACGCCGTCGAGCTACGCCGAGTTCCGGTCGGCCACATTGGACCGCTGGGACGCCGTCGTTGGCGTGATGATGGCGCGGCGTACGCAGACCAACGAGGTCGCGCGAACCGCGCACATCGTTCCGGTGCTCGCTCAACTGCCACAGCCACTGGCGTTGCTTGAGGTCGGTGCGTCGGCAGGGCTGAACCTCTACCCGGACCGATACCGGTACGACTACGGATACGCCACCGCGGGCGATCCGGACAGCCCGCTGACGATCGTGTGCGAAGTGGACGGTGAGATCCAGCCGCCGATTGGGCCGTATGACGTCGTGTGGCGCGCCGGTCTCGATCTCAATCCACTGGACGTGACCGACCCGGAGACCGCGCAGTGGCTGGAGACGCTGGTCTGGCCGGGACAGGACGATCGGCTGGCGCGGCTGCGGACGGCGATCGACCTCGTTGCCGCGGCGCCGCCGCGCCTTGTCAAAGGCGATCTGCTGGCCGACATCGACGCGCTGATCGCCGAAGCGCCGAGCGACGCGACTCTGGTGGTGATGCACTCGTCCACGCTGGTCTACGTGCCGCACGACGTACGCGACGCGTTCGCCGCGAAGATGCGGGCGCTGGACGGTTGCTGGATCTCCCAGGAAGGCCCCGGCGTCGCACCAGTCCTGGACGCGGGCATCAAGGCACTGGAAAGCCAACCGCCGCGAAGCGGGGCCGCGCTGACGGTGTCCGTCAACGGTTCGCCGAAAGCCTTGGCCGCTCCACACGGCGGCTGGATTCGTTGGCTGGCTTAACTTGCTTCCCGCGGCCAGTGGCCTTGATCAGACCGGCCACTGTCTTGATCAGACCGGCCACTGTCTTGATCAAACCGGCCACTGTAGAGATCAGATCAGCTCGAGAATGGTCACGTTCGCCATCCCGCCGCCCTCACACATGGTCTGCAAGCCGAATCGTGAACCGCTGTCACGCATCCGGGCAAGCATCGTCGTCATGATGCGGGCACCTGATCCGCCGAGCGGGTGGCCGAGCGCGATCGCGCCGCCGCGCGCGTTCAGCCGCGCCGGGTCGGCGCCGGTCTCGGCGAGCCAGGCCAGCGGGACCGGCGCGAACGCCTCGTTGACCTCGTAAACGCCGATCTCGTCGAGCGAGAGTCCACTGCGGCGCAACGCCAGCGCGGTCGCCGGAATCGGCGCGGTCAGCATGATGACCGGATCATCCGCGGCGACGACGGCCGTGTGCACGCGCGCCAGCGGCTTGAGGGCGTGCGCCGCTGCCCACTCCGATGTCGTGATCGCGAGTGCGGCCGCGCCGTCGGAGATCTGCGACGCCGAACCGGCGGTGACCACGCCGTCGGCCTTGAACGGCGTCTTCAGCCCGGCCAGCTTGTCCACAGTGGTGTCGCGCCGGATGCCCTCGTCGGCCTTGACATCACCGATTGCGACGATTTCCGACTCGAACTCTCCATTGTCGGTGGCGGCGCCGGCCTTCTGGTGACTTGCCAGAGCGAATTCGTCCAGCTGAGACCGCGAGAAACCCCAGCGCGCGGCCATCATCTCGGCGCCGACGCCCTGGTTGAACGGGACCAGATCGTCGGCTTCAAAACCGTCCGTCTCGCGGTAGCGGTCCCGCACCGCGGTGCCGTAAGGAGCACCGGAAACGGTGGCGCTCGCGCCCATCCCGACGCGGGACATCGACTCGACGCCACCAGCCACCACGAAGTCGGTCTGACCGGCGATCACCGCTGCCGCGGCGAAGTGCACCGCCTGCTGGCTCGACCCGCACTGACGGTCCAGCGTGGTGCCCGGGATCGTCTCCGGCCATCCGGCCGCCAGCACTGCGTTGCGGCCGACGTTCCAGGCCTGCTCACCGACCTGCGACACGCAACCCCACACGACATCGTCGATCCACGCCGGGTCGATGCCGGACCGGTCGGCGAAGCCGCTGAGCAACTGGGCAGCGAGATCGACCGGATGGATCCCGGACAGTCCACCGCCACGCCGGCCGATCGGCGTCCGGGCAGCTGCGACGATGACCGCGTCTCGCATGGTTACTCCTCAGTAGCTAGTGCTCCGTCGAATGCTACTCGTACCGGTTCTATCGCGGCTTTGCCGATCACCGTAGATTCAGAGGCGTGACGAGCCCTTCCGAAGAACCCACTCGCCAAGAGCCTGGATACACGCCACCGACGGTGCCGTTGCCGGGTGCGACTCCATCGCCGCAGGGTGCGACTCCACCGCCCAACGTGCCGCCGCCGGCCGGCTATCCGCCGCCGGGTTACCCGGTTCCCGCGTACCCAGGCTATGGCCCTCCGATGGTTGACGCCTATGGGCGTCCGCTCTCCGACAAGAGCAAGGTGGTCGCGGGCATTCTGCAGTTGCTGCTGCCGTTCGGCATCGGTCGGTTCTACATCGGTGACACCCGGATCGCCGTGTGGCAGTTGGTGGTCACGCTGATCACCTGCGGCCTCGGCCACATCTGGTGCATCATCGACGGCGTCCTGATCCTGATCAACGGCGCGACCGACGCGCAGGGTCGCGTCCTGCGAGACTGAGCACGTGCAGAAGTCGGCGGAGTGGCGCGCGGATCGGCGCGCCACCATCCTCAAGTTCGCCGGTGCGGCCGTGTTCGTGGTGCTTCCGGCATTCGGCGCGAGCAAGAACCTGGCCTGGCTGATCGGTCTGGTGGCCGCCGTCGGCCTGTTCCTCTTCGGACTCCGCGACGTGATCGCTCCGGTGCGGCTGGCCGCCGACGCCGACGGCGTCACCGTCGCCAGCGGATACGCCGGCCATCGCCGGTTCGCCTGGTCAGATCTTGATCGGGTACGCGTCGACAGCCGCAACCGGTTCGGAGCGCGCTCGGCGTTCCTGGAGGTCGATGCCGGCGAGTCACTCTTCTTCTTCAGCCGTTACGACCTCGGCGAGGATCCCGACGATGTGCTCAAGGCGATCGAGGAGATCCACCCCGACGTCATCCGTTGAGTTGCACCGTCTTGAAAACCGTGGCGGCCACGAGAACCACGATGGCGCCGCCGAAGACCGCGAGGTGAACGGCGTTACGTCGCTGCTGGGGTGCCCTGGTGATCAGGTACCCCAAGATCGCACCGGTGATCAGGCCGCCGATATGTCCGGCGCGGGAGATGCCCGGCACGAAGAAGGTAAACGCCAAGTTGATCACCAGCAGTGGCACCAGTTGCGACGCGTCCCGGCCCAATTTGCGCAGGACGAAGAAGAAGACCGCGAACAGCCCGAAGATCGCCGTCGAGGCGCCGGCGCTGTAGGAGTACGGGGAGAACAGGTAACACGCGACGTTGCCGCCGATGCCGCAGATCAGATAGATGGCGAGGAATCGGGCCGAGCCGAACATCGCTTCCAGCGACCGGCCGATGATCCATAGTGCCCACATGTTCAGGATCAGGTGCAGCAGGCCGTAATGCATGAAAGTGGCCGTGATCAAGCGGTAATACTCACCGTCGGCGATGCCGGAGAGGTGCCGAACGCTTCCGTCGTTGAATCGGAAGTCACCACCTGCGAAAACTGCGAGCCGCTGGCTGAGCGGGGTCCCGGCGCCGAACAGGCCGCCGGCATCCGCACCGATGAGTGACTTGGCGAAGTTGGTGGACGACGCGGCTGACAGCACGAGCATCGCGCAATTGATGACGATCAGGCTGATGGTCACGTAACCGTGGGCGCCGCGAGACGTCGCACCAAACGCGGTGCGGACCGAGCGTTGTGACTTGCGCCCCTCGGCGACGCACTCCGGGCACTGATGACCGACCGAGGCCGCGTTCATGCAGCTCGGGCAGATCGGCCGGTCACATCGGGTACATCGGACGTAGGTTTCCCGCGTCGGATGCCGGTAGCAAACCGGTGCGCTAACCGGCGGCGGAGGAACCTGAGTCATGCTGCAAAGGCTAGCTCGACCGAGCGCGGCGGATTAGCCCGCGACGCGCTCGGTCGGCCTGCGTCCGTCTTGATCGAACTACTCGGCGACGCGCTCGATTTCGACGCGCTCGATCACCACGTCGTCGACCGGCCGGTCGCCGGCCCCGGTGCGGGTGCTGGCGATGGTGTCGACGACCTTCTGCGACGCGTCGTCGGCGACCTCGCCGAAGATCGTGTGGCGCATGTTCAGGTGCGGCGTCGGGCCCACCGTGATGAAGAACTGCGATCCGTTGGTCTTCGGCCCGGCGTTGGCCATGGCCAGGAGGTAGGGCCGGTTGAACGACAACTCGCCGTGGAACTCGTCGTCGAACTTGTAGCCGGGTCCACCGCGACCGGTGCCGGTCGGGTCACCGCCCTGGATCATGAAACCGCTGATCACCCGGTGGAAGATGGTGCCGTCGTAGTACGGCCCGGAGCCGGCCGCACCGGTACGCGGGTCGGTATATGGACGCGCACCCTCTGCGAGCTCCACGAAGTTTCGCACGGTTTTGGGTGCGTGATTCGGGTACAGCTCGATGCGGATCGGCCCCGCATTCGTGATCAGCGTTGCGTAGGTCTTCTCGGCCACGATGGCTCCTTGTCTGCGGTGTTCGACGGCCGGATCGGCCGTCGCTGGGCGCCCGCATCGGACGCCGCCTGGAGGCCGGCTGGTTCCGGACGCTCTTTTCCGTAGGCAATCTTGCCATCTGTCCGTTCTGGCCATGTCAGCTCCCCATAAGGGGCAGGATGTGTGAAGGGCACCACCCGCCGCCTGCGAAAACGCGGTGCAGCACACGTTGTGCGTGCGCGCGGTCGTGAGCCCGGCGGTGGGATCAACGGGAGGTGGGGGCACGTGTTTGGACGGCGTCGCATACAGACCCGCGACGAGCTGGTGCGGTCCGAATTCGGTGAGAGCATGGATCACTTCCGGCAGGCCGCGACGCACGCGGCCGGCGGAGTTGGCGCCACCGTCGGACCGAACTACGGCAAGGCCAAGGACAAGGTGAGCTCGGCCCGCGACTGGGTCACGCCGAAGTCCGGCAAGGTGACCGGCGCGGCATCGTCCAGCTGGGACACCACGATGGCGACGCTCGCGCCATTGATGCAGGCCGCCCGGGATGGTGCCATCAAGGCCGGCAAGCTTGAGGCCAAGGGCATCAAAATCGACAGCAAAGTCGACAGCAACGGTACGAAGAAGGTGCGCACGGTGGTCGAGACGACAACTCCCGAGCACCACATGTCCGGAACAGTGGCCGCGCTGATCGCCACCGGTGCGGCAGTCGGAGCCGCCGGAGCCCTCGCGGCTCGCCGGCGCAACCGGGTCAAGTGGTCCGAATACGAGCCGTCGCAGCTGCACTCGGACGCCAAGGACCTGCTCGACTCATCGTCGACGGCGACCACGTCGTTATCGGACGACGCCCGCGGCATGGGCGAGCCCGGCATGATCAAGAAGGCCGCGGACTGGACCAAGGACCACGCCCAGCTGGCGTACGACTCGGCTCGCCGCAAGATTCACGAGGCCACGGCTGATCATGGCGATCTCGGTGACGACATGAGTATGGCCGCCGACAAGATGAAGGACCGGACCGGCGACATGACCGAGGAAGCTCGGGGCAGCGTACGCAAGGCGAATGAGCATCTGAACGAGGGCGCGAGCCACTTCGGGGACAAGACGAAGGACAACCCCAACGAATCGTCAGCGCGTGCGAACGAGTCGATCAAGGAATCCGGCGATTCGGTAGACGACATGCTGCGGTCGTCGAAGAACGGCCGGATGTAACAACTATCCAGCATGGCGGCACCGGGCAATGGCGCCCGGTGCCGCCATGTCATGGGTTCGGTGAGCGGGCTCCCGCGCGAACCGCGGTCAGAGCCAGCCGGACTTGCGGAACGAGCGGTAGAGCCAGATCGAGGCGAGCAGGCAGAGCAGGATCACGGCCGGGTAGCCGAACCGCCAGTCCAGCTCCGGCATGTACCTGAAGTTCATGCCGTAGATGCCGGCCACCGCCGTCCAGATCGCTGCGATACCAGCCCAGGCCGCGATCTTGCGCATGTCGTCGTTCTGGTCAACCGACACCTGGGCGAGACGCGCCTGCAGGATCGAGTTGAGCAGATCGTCGAAGGACACGATCTGTTCAATGGTCCGGCTCAAGTGGTCGTTGACGTCTCGGAAGTAGCGCCGGAGTTCAGTCGGAACATCCGACATGACGCCGCTGGACAGGTCGTTGAGGGGTCGCTGTAGGGGCAGCACCGCCCGCTTGAACTCCACCAGCTCGCGCTTGAGCTGGTAGATGCGCTGCACCCGGTGCGTGCCCTTGCTCTCCCGGGAGAAGACCATGTCCTCAAGCTGGTCGATGTCCTGCTCGACCTGCTCGGCGGTGTCCAGGTAGGTGTCGACGACCCGGTCGTAGATGGCGTGCGCGACCGCCCACGGTCCCTCGGCGAGCATTTCCGGGCGCTCCTCCAGCGCCTGCCGGACCGGTGCCAGATCGGTCGGCTGTCCCTTGCGTACGGTGACCACGAAGTCCCGGGCCACGAACAGCATGACGTGCCCGGTCTCGACGATCTCCGAGTCCTCGGTCAGCTCCGAGTGCTCGATATACCGCACCGTCCGGAGAGCCGCGAAGGTCATCGTGCCGTACCGCTCGATCTTGGGTCGTTGGTAACCCTTGGCGGCGTCTTCCAGCGGAAGCTCGTGCAACTCGAATACCTCGCCGACGTGAGCGAGCTCACTCTCGGTGGGCTCATGCAGTCCGAGCCAGACGAAACCGTGGTTGCGGCGGGCCACAGCCAGCGCCTCGGCCAAATCGTCGCCGACGTTCTTACGGTGGCCGTCGATGTAGACGGCGCAGTCCACCACGGCCCGACGAGCCGAGTGGTCGCGACTATGTTGCGGGCCGGTGGTGTTGCCGAGAATGCGGCTCACCCGAACCAACGCCCGGGCGATCCCGCGCTGATCGCGCTGCTCCGCCATAACACCACCTCCAGCAATCCGGTGACCGCTGGAAGTCTACGTATTGTCGAGCCGCATCAGACCTGGCTGTAGGGCTGATCACGATCAAAAGCCCGTTCGGCCCGGATCTTCGAGACGTCTGTTCAGAAGTGGGCGTTCCGAGCGGGCAACCGGCCGGCGTCCGCGTCGCAGAAACGCGTGTGCCGGCCGGTAGGTGTCGCTGTTGCGTTGTCGTCGCCGCCGGAGCGGCGGTTTGCCGGTCATGCGGCCGGCTGTGCGGAGCGGGTCGGGCAGAGCGCCACGGTCTCCTGGTTGTGCCGGGCCTGCCGGGCCGCCGCGCGAACCGCGCGGCGGGCCTGGATCGCCAGAGTCAGGATCCGAGCCTGCTCGGCCTGGCGGATGAGGTCCTGCGTGTGGTGGTTGACCTGGGTTCCGAGGAAGTCCGGGTGGGTGAACATGTGCTTCTCCTTCGAGTTTGCCGGGCGGTGTTGCCTGGCACATACATCGTCGGAAATTTGAGGGCCCGGGCCATCGGCAGTGATCACCTAACTTCGCTGCGTCGCCTATACCTAGACGTGGCACGGCGGGCGTTACGTATACCTAGGCGGGTGCGAGAACCGCAGGTCAGCCCGTGTAGGCATCGATCCGTAGGGGCGGCCGAAGGCGTACCGCCAAAGGCAACCGCGGACCCGCACCCGACCGCGGACGCCGCGCGAGAGGGCGAGCATCTCTTCGAGCCAGGTTCAGATGGGTCCACCCGCGGACCCGGACCAAGCCGCGGACGCCGCGCGAGACGGCGAGCATTCCATTCCTACCCAGGCCAAGGTTTTGGGACCGTCACCGGTTTCGCTCGCAAGGCGCACGCCCGCGAAGTGTGCGGTGTTTGCACTCGAGCGGGTGAGCAACGCAGCGAGCGGAAGCGGTGGCGGACCCAAAACAAGGAAGCAGGGCGGGACCGGGAGGGGGTGTCCGGTCCGCCCTGCTTCCGATGGGGGGCGGGAGGTTTGGTCTGAACAGGATTTTGAGCCACTTGGCTGGGCCGGGAAACCGGAATCAGATCACGTTTTGGTTACACGAAACGGGCGGACCCGGCACCGAAGTGCGAGCCCGCCCATACGGCGATGTTGAGCAGTCGCTCAACGAATATCGGCGATCGCATCCGCCAAACGGCGAACACCCTCATCTATCTGGTCAATCGTGACCGCCGAGAAGGCCAGACGCAGGGCGTGGTGCCCGCCCTCGAGCAGGAAGTCGCTGCCCTTGACGACCGCGACGCCGCGCTCGGCCGCGGCCGGCACCAGCTTGTCCACATTCACATCGTCGGGAAGTTCTACCCAAAGGAAGTACCCACCATCGGGTTCGGTGAAGCTGCACGCCCGGGATGTGTTCGCGCAGCGAGGCGGCCAGACGGGCGGCGCGTTCGCCGAGCGCGGCGCTGACCGTGGCGATCGACTTGTCGATATCACCGGAGACGCAGAACTGGTGCACGATCGCCTCGGACACCATGCCGGGCGAGATGTAGAGGTTGGTCGCCCGCTTGGCGATGTCGGCGATCACCGCTTTGGGACCGACCAGATAGCCGACCCGGACGCCGGGGCACACCGTCTTGGTGAACGAGCTGGCGTGCACCACCACATCGTCGGTGTCCTGCGACAGCATGCTCGGCAGCTTGTCGCCACGGAATCGGATGTCCGCGTAGGGGTCGTCCTCGAAGATGGTGAACCCGTATTCCCTGGCGAGGCTGAGCAGCTCGGTGCGGCGCGGTCCGCTGAGCGTCACGCCGGCCGGGTTCTGGAAATTCGGAATGATGTGAGCGAGCTTCGGCCGCACCCCGGACTCGAGGAGTTTGCGCAGCTCGGCCACGTCGATGCCGTCGCTGTCGAGGGTCACCTGGTGCACCTCGGCGCCGAGGTTCTTCAGGTTCAGCAGCGTCCGGTCGTAGGTGGGTTTCTCCACCACCACCGCGTCGCCCGGCTCGACCAGGTAGTCGAACAGGAACGCGTCGGCCTGCAGCGATCCGTTGGTGATCAGCACCTGCTCGGCGTCGACGCCGTGCTTAGCGGCGATCCATGTGCGCAGCGGAACGTAGCCGATCGAGGTGCCGTAGGCGGTCATGCCGACCGGATCGGTTTCGAAGGCGCGGACCGCTGCGGCCTTGAGGCCGTCGACGTCGACGATATCGATGGACGGCGCGCCACGGGCAAACGAGATCAGCTGCTCGGCAGTCATGGCGACCAGCCTACGGACCGGGTCGGAAACCGCCGCGGCGGCCGCGCTCGGCGTCCACCATTCGGGCGTCGCGTCGCTGGTCAGGCGGTAAGCTCGCGCACCGTCGGCCCGATTCGCCGAAGCCACCAGCCGAGCTCGTCCGGATCCCCGGTCTTGGACCAGCCGAGCAGCGTGAAACCGCCGACCAAGCCCAACTCGACCTGCCGATCCCACCACGGTCCGGTGTCGACGCCAGCTTGCTCGAGTGATCCGCGCAGGGCGTCGATCGCCGACTCCTTCGGCTCCGGCAGGCGATCGCAGTTGACGGCGAGATACCAACCGAGATCGACGCACGGCCCGGTGCGGCCGGTCCACGCCCAATCCAGCAGCACGGTGCGCCCGTCCGGATGCGATCCGAGATTTCCCAGCTTCCAGTCGCCATGCACGAACGTCGCCGGTGTCTCGGCGAGCGCGCGAGCGAGTGGGGTGGCGTCCTGCGCCAGCGCCGCGATCTTGTCGGCGATGTCCGGCGCGGCCGCTCGCAACTCTGCCCATCCGCCGGGCAGCAGGCTCGGGACCGGATCAATCGGTACGCCTCGGGCCGCGGCAAGGGCGGTCTCCCGATCAGCCGTACGCATGCTGAGCGCACCGAACCGCGTGACGTCATCGAGCAGCGGCTCGGGCGGCTCGAACTCCCAGAACGCGGCGTGGACGCGAGCCATGTGGTCCAGGAACCGGCGGTGCTGCGCCAGCGGGATCGGCTCGGATCCGCTGGGCACCAGGGTCGGCGTGATGTCCCGCATGACGACCGACAAGCCGTCGCGGTCCGGGGCCATGCCGACGATGGCGTGGTCGATGCAGTCCGGCATCCGGTTCAGCACGCCGGATCGCCACAGCCGAAACGCGTACGCGGGCTTGCCGTCGACGCCGTCGTCGAGCGCCCGCATCAGCCAGTCGGTTTCCGCCGACAGGTGCTTGATCACATAGGGCCGATCACCGATCCACAGTGATTCGAACGGGGAGCCGGACAGCGAATCGGCAGTCTTGGCGAGTGCCGCACGCCGAACCGGCCGCCCGTCCGCGAGTGAAGCGATCAGCTCGTCGAGGGGTGGCACTGTGGGGTGATGCGATCAGCCGGAGGAGGCGGCGGCCATCCGCCGCTGGTCGTTCCAGACCCGGATGATGTCGCGGACCGAGATTACGCCGAGGACTTCGTCGTTCTCCAGGACGACCAGGTGCCGGAATCCGCCGCGGATCATGGCTGCCGCGGCTTCCTCCAGCGTCCACTCTGGCCCGGCGTAGACGACGTCCCAGGTCAGGTGATTGGTGGCCCGTTCCACATCGGGGTCGAGGCCGCGACCGATCGCGTACAAGACGTCGCGCTCAGTCATGATGCCGACCCCGGACAACTCCGGGTCGACCACGACGGCGGAGCCGACGCGGCGGTTGGCCATCAGCTGACAGACCTGACGGATGGTGTGCTCCGGGCCGACGATCAGCACCGATTTGGTCATAGCGTCGCGAACTTGCATCTGCGCATCACCTCTCGGACGTGCGCCCCGACGACCACGCTCGGCGTTGGGGCGGACAAAGAGCTAAACCCCTCGATCACGGACGGTACGGATATCGTGGCCCTCGCGCGGTGAACTCTCAAGACTTGACTGTGGCAATCTGTCAGTTATGTCCAAATTCGTTACCACTCGGTGTGCCGCTGCCACCCGGTTCGGTGGCCGTTTGGGGCCGTATCATGCTGGGGATTCGCCGGGTCGTACGACGGCAACCGGCTGGCAAAGTCATGGCACAGGAGGTTGACAGGTGAGCGTGGCGCCGACCGCGGCCCGGCCCGAGCCGACCGCCGCTGATTTTCTGGCCACCAATCGCGGCGGCGGCCTTCTCTCCGAGGCGATCGATCAGCCGATCGGTGCCCGGTTCGCGCTCGCCGGATATCGCCTCGGTCTGGCCCCGACGGCGCTCACCGTGGTCAATTTCGGGCTCGGCGTCGGCACCTCGGTCGCGGTGATCGCGCTGGCCGGCCCGATGCACCGGCATACCGTTCCGGCCTGGCTGGTCGGCCTCGGCGCGCTGGTGCTGTGGCATCTGGCCTATCAGTTCGACTGCGCCGACGGGCAGCTGGCCCGGGTCGCGCAACGGGGATCGGCGCTCGGTGCCCGGCTGGACATCCTGGTCGATGTCGCCGTGCAGATCGCGCTGGTCAGCGCCGTCAGTGCGGTCGCGGTGGCATATCGGCCGAGCACGCCGGCCTGGTTCGTCGCCACGTTCGCCGGCTGCTGGATGATCAACCTGGTGACGTCGGTGCTGGCCAAGGGTGATGACGCGGTGAGCCTGGTGACCTCGACGTCGCTGCCGGTCCGGGTGATCAAGCTCTCCCGGGACTACGCGGTGATGATCACCGTTCTGGCGCTCGGCATCGCGCTCATTCCGGCGTACCTGGTGTGGGTGATGGTGGCCTTCGCCGCGGTGAATGCGCTGTTCCTGCTGGCCAGCATCGCCAGCGCCACCGCCAAGACGATCAAGTAAGGCTCAGCCGTTGCCGGCGTGCCGGGTGATGGTCACCCGGTAGGCCTCGATCAGCTCGTCCAGCACCACGTCCGGGGAGAACCTGGCGAGATAGCGCAGGCGGGCCGCGAGCCCGACCGGATCGGCCTGATTCAGGGCATCCGGCAGCGCTTCGGCCAGGGCTTCGACGGTCGGCTCCACCACCCACCCACCCGGGGCCGGCTCACCCATGCCGATCACGTAGGGGATCCCGCCGCGTTTGGTGCCGAGCACCGGTCGCCCGTTGGCGAGCGCCTCGATGATCACCGTGGGCAGGACGTCGTTCCAGAGGGATGGCGCCACCAGGACAGCGGCGGCGCGCATCGCGGCCTGCGCCTCGGCGTTGGGCACCAGGCCTAGGAACTCGATGTCGGCGCGCTCGGCGGCGGCCGCCTCGACCTGCGGTTTCAGGGGACCATCGCCGATGATCCGGAGCGTGCCGAGCTTGCCGTCCGGATGCCTCTGCCAGGCATCGAGGAGCAACTCGACGCCCTTCTCCGCGGTCAGCCGGCCGACGTAGAGAAAGCCCTCGCCGCGGATCGCGGGCGCGCGGCCCGGATCGGCGACGGCGTTCGGCTTGATCGTGATCCGATCCTCCGGGATTCCGAAGTCCTTGAGATAGCTGGCGATGCCGTCGGTGAGCGCGATGAACCGGTCGACCGAGTGCCAGGTGCCGCGATGGACCGCGAGGGTGGTCGCCATCACCGTGCTCTGAGCCTTGGATCCGCGATAACAGTTGTGTTTGATCGCCGGCGTCGGGAACCGCTTGCCGACACAGTCGTGGCAGTCGTGCCCGTCGCGGACGAAGGTCGCGGCGGCGCACACGTGCCGGAAGTTGTGGATCGTCTGGACCACCGGCACGTCATGGGCGTGCGCGGTGCGCACCACCCAGGGCGACAGCAACGGATAGGGATTGTGCAGGTGCAGCAGCGACGGCTGATGCTTCTCGATCAACTCGGCCAGGTCCCGGGTGGCGGTCCGGGAGTAGATCGGCGACATCGGCAGCAGCAGCTTGCGCCCGAGCGGCAGGTCGGAGATCTCGTCGGACGAGCGCAGGAACGGGATCACCTCGATCCCGGCATCGGTGAGCTGGGCGATCTCGTTGTCGACCATGACGTTCTCGCCGGACGGCTGCGTCGAGGAATAGCGATTGTGTGCGATCAAGACCTTCACGCCGACCGCCCTTCTCAGATCGCCGTCGCGCCGCGCGCCGCCCGGTCCGGTGTGCGGCCGGCAGACTTCGCGGTTCGGGCCCAGATTACGGCAGACTGGAAGCATGCCTGAACTGCCCGAGGTCGAGGCGCTGTCGGTCTATCTGACCGAACGTGCAGCCGGCCACCGCATCGATCGGATCGATGTGGCCGCGATCAGCGCGCTGAAGACCTTCGACCCCCCGATCCACAGCACCCACGGCAAGACGATCACCGGTGCCTCCCGGCACGGCAAATTCCTCGACATTCACCTCGAGGGCGATCTCCATCTGGTGATTCACCTGGCCCGAGCCGGCTGGCTGCACTATCGGGACGCGATCACCGCCGGTCCATTGAAGCCCGGCAAGGGACCGATCGCCCTGCGAGTGCGCCTGGATGACGGTTCCGGTTTCGATCTCACCGAAGCCGGCACGCAGAAGAGCCTGGCCGCCTATCTGGTCCGCAATCCCAAGGATGTGCCGGGCGTGTCGCGGCTCGGGCCGGACGCGCTGTCGGTGACCCGAGACGAGTTCGGCCGGGTCCTCAGGGCGCGCAAGGGCCAGCTCAAGGGCGTGATCAAGGAGCAGGAGGTGCTGGCCGGCATCGGCAACGCCTACTCCGACGAGATCCTGCACGCGGCCAGGGTGTCGCCGTTCGCGATCACCCACCGGCTCACCGAGGAGCAGTTAGATCGCTTGTACGAGGCCACGCGGGCGGTGCTGACCGGCGCCGTCGGCCGGTCGGTCGGTCAGAAGGCCGCCGAACTCAAGGGCGAGAAGCGATCCGGACTCCAGGTGCACGCTCGAACCGGGCTGCCATGCCCGGTTTGCGGTGACACGATCCGCGAAGTCTCCTATGCCGACTCCAACTTTCAGTACTGCCCAACCTGCCAAACGGGTGGTAAACCATTGGCGGATCGACGACTGTCGAGACTCGTCCGATGACGCTCAGTGAATGTGTAAGCGACCTCACCTTGGCGTCTCGACACGCCGCGTAATGCGCACTAGTGTCGGGCGGTCGACATCGAACGATCGCGACGACATGGCACACTAAAGGGCACCGTGAACGACTCAGCGCCCGGCGTGGGTCGGTCCGCACAACCCGATGTCGGCTTGTATGGACCAGCATTTGAAGGATCGACTGGCGGCTTCACCGCCGGTCAGGCGGGCAACGCCCCTCCCGTGCACGGTGTAACCGGCCACGCTGGCCGCGGCGCCGCACGATTCGGGACCGGCGCGCCAGTCGGCAGGGCGCGGGAGGACGCAGTCGTGGTGACAACGAGTCTCCAACCGCCCACGACCGAGACTTCGCCCGCATGGAGGTCGATCAACGGTGTGCTCGACGACCGCACCATGACCTCCACAAATGGCGTCCCGCGCAACGAAATCTGGGCTCGCCACCGACGGTTGTCCACCTGGCATCGGCCATACGCCGCCTGCCTCGTCGTCACGGATCTTGTCGCGGTGCTGCTGGCGAGCTTCACCGCGATCAATGTCGTCCCGCAGGCGCAGACCGCCAGCATGGCCCGGCAGGCCGGGCTGCTGCACGTCCTCGCCTATGTGCTGCTCCCGCTGTTCTGGCTGATCGCGCTCTGGGGCCACGGCGCTTACGACCGCCGCTACCTCGGCATGGGCACCGACGAGTTCAAACGCGTCGTGCGGGCCTCGATCACCTGCATCGCGATCGTCTCGTTCCTGGCGTTCACCTTTAAGAAGGGCCAGGACCTGTCCCGTGTCTCGGTGGCCGTCGCGTTGGGCGGCGGTCTCATCTATGTGCTGTTGCTGCGGGCGCTCGCCCGGCGCTTCCTGCACATGGTGCGCGGACGCGGCGGGGCCAGCCATCGGGTGCTGTTGATCGGGACCCTCTCCGAAGCGCTTGAGGTGCACACCGCGATCACCCGGACCAAGTTCTCCGGCATGGTGCCGATCGGCATTCATCTGACTGAGCGGCCCGGCGCAAACGCCCGCCGTAAGTCGCCGATCGAGGTCTACTCCGGGCGCGACGTGATGGACCTGGTTCGCGAGATCGGCGCTGACACGGTCGCGGTCTGCGGCTCCGCCAGCGCCGACCGGGCCGACCTGCGGCGCCTGGCCTGGCAGTTGGAGGGCACGGGTGTCGACCTGGTGGTGGCACCTCAGCTGACCGACATCGCCGGCCCCCGTGTGCACGTCCGACCGGTCGAGGGCCTGCCGCTGCTCTACGTGGAAGAGCCCAAGCTGGCCGGATTGTCATGGCTCGTCAAGAACATCCTGGATCGCTTCATCGCGGGCCTGGGACTGCTGATCGCGTCCCCGCTGTTCCTGCTGATCGCGCTCGCCATCGCACTCTCGGATCGCGGTCCGATCTTCTTCCGCCAGCGCCGCACCGGCCGCGAGGGCAAGGTCTTCTCGGTCTGGAAGTTCCGGACCATGTATGTGGACGCCGAGGAGCGCAAGGCCACCCTGGTTCAGGAGAACGAGGGCGACGGGCTGCTTTTCAAGATCCGCAACGATCCCCGGGTGTTCCGGGTCGGCCGATGGCTGCGGGCGAGCTCTTTGGACGAGTTGCCGCAGCTCATCAACGTGCTGCTCGGCGACATGTCGCTGGTCGGCCCGCGGCCGCTGCCGGCCGAGGATGGCGACTTCCTCGGCGACGTCCGGCGCCGCCTGCTGGTCCGCCCCGGCATGACCGGCCTCTGGCAGGTCTCCGGCCGATCGGACTTGTCCTGGGACGACGCGGTCCGGCTCGACCTCTATTACGTCGACAACTGGTCGCTCGCCTTCGACCTGACGATTCTCTGGCGCACCATCGGTGTGGTGCTGCGCAGTCACGGCGCCTACTAGCCGGCGTCGATATCGCGGCCCGGCGTTCGCAGAACCTTCACAACTCCTGCACCGCTCTCACGCGGGACTAACACGGCTGCCCGTTACTGTCTGCCGCATGGCAGGAACTTCGGATCTCGCTCCGCGGCAGGGCACCGGTGGTCGCGACGCGGATCGGCGGGTGCTCGTCGTAGAGGACGAACCCACCATCGCCGAGGCGGTCGCGGCGCGGCTGCGGGCCGAAGGGTTTGAGGTCACCACCGCCGGCGACGGACCGAGCGCGGTCGCCGCGGCCGCCCGAATCCGCCCGGACCTGGTCGTGCTCGACATCATGCTGCCCGGCTTCGACGGGCTCGAAGTGTGCCGGCGGATCCAGGCCGAGCGCTCGGTTCCGGTGATCATGCTGACCGCGCGGGATGACGAGACCGACCTTTTGGTCGGGCTCGCGGTTGGTGCCGACGACTACCTGACCAAGCCGTTCTCGCTGCGCGAGCTGGCGGCCCGGGTGCACGCGGTGCTGCGCCGAGCGGATCGGGTGACCGAACGCCGGCCGGAAAGCCTCGCACAGCCGGCGATCGTGATCGGTGACCTGGAGATCAATCCGACCGAACGCCGGGTTCGGCGGGCCGGCGTCGAGGTCCACCTCACGCCGATCGAGTTCGAGCTTCTTGCTCATCTGGCCAGCCGGCCCCGGGCAGTGCTGCCCCGGGAACGCCTCCTGGCCCAGGTCTGGGGATGGGCCGACGCATCGGGGACGCGCACTGTCGACAGCCACGTCAAGGCCCTGAGGCGGAAGCTCGGGGCGGACGTGATCCGGACCGTGCACGGCGTCGGCTACGCCCTGGAGATCGCATCATGATCGACCGTCGTGCCGTCGTGGAGGTCGTGTCGTGATCCGGCCACTGGACTGGGTCCGCTGGATCAAGCTGAAGCTCGGCCTGGTGCTCCTGCTCAGCGGACTGGCCAGCCTGATCGTGTTCCGGATCGGCATCGGCTGGCTGCCGCCGGCCACCTCCATCACCGCCATCGCGGTGGCACTGCTGACCTCGCAGGTGCTCGCCCACGGAATGACGCGGCCACTGCGGGAGATGACCGCCGCGGCCGGCGCCATGGCCCGAGGCGATTACACCCGGCGCGTACGCGCGACCGCCCGCGACGAGGTCGGCCAGCTCGCGGTGGCGTTCAATCAGATGGCCGCCGACCTGGACATGGCCGACCGGCAGCGCCGGGAGCTGATCGCCAACGTGTCGCACGAGTTGCGTACGCCCATCTTCGCTCTGCAGGCAGTGCTGGAGAACATCGTGGACGGAGTCGAGGTGCCGGACCCGGGCACCATGAAGACCGCGCTGTTGCAGACCGAGCGGCTCGGCCGGCTGGTCACCGAGTTGCTCGACCTGTCCCGCATCGATGCCGGTGCGATCGCACTCGACCTGCAAGCCTTCGATGTCGCCGCCTTCCTCGGCGCCGCCGTACGCGAGGCCGAAGTCAACGCCGCCGCGGCCGGCCGGGATGTGCGCTTCACCGCGACCGCGCCGGCCGCGACTGCGGTGGCAGACCCGGAGCGCCTCCATCAGGTGATCGCCAATCTGCTGGACAACGCGGCCCGGCACTCACCGGCCGGCGGCGAGATCCGCGCCGAGGCTCGAGCCGACGGCGCCGACCTGGTGATCGAGGTCGCCGATCAGGGTCCGGGCATTCCGGCCGCCGAGCGGCAGCGGGTGTTCGAGCGGTTCACCCGTGGCAGCAACGGCGCGACCCGCGCCGATGGTGGCGGCACCGGCCTCGGCCTGGCGATCGCTCACTGGATCGTGCAGATGCACGGCGGCACGATCGCGGTGCTGGACGCGCCCGGATGCCGCATCCAAGTACGCGTACCCGCCCACACCTGACCAACCGCCTGACGCACCACCCCGCGAATCAGCTGACTCGCGGGGCGATCGAGCCTGCCCTGAGGAGACCTCGTGCCTGATCGAGCCGTCCTGCATCCGACCGGCGCCGCCCCGGCGCCGCCGATCGCGATGGTGCCGCTGGGCCCAGCGCGGCCGCCGATGTTCTGGCCGGAGCCGCCAGGGCCGGTCGGCCGACCCGCGGCCGTCGGCGTGTTCGTGGCGGTCGTGGTCGCCGCGGTGGCGTTCTATCCACTGTCCAACGGTCCGGGCTGGCTCCTGATCGGCATCGCGCTCGCGGTTCTCGCGACGATCCGGAAGCCGCGTCGATGGAGCCGGATCGGGTGGAGCCTGGCCGCGGTCGCACTGCTCGCCGTGCCGTTGATCCGGGACAGCGGCCAGCTCCTGCTGTTCTGCGTGGCCGGTGCGTTCACTTGCGGTGCCGTCGGCGCGGCGGGCGGGCGGCACCTGCGCGCGGTCGGGGCCGCGGCGATGCTGGTGATCCCGGCCGGGATCGCCGGGCTGCCGTGGTGGGCACGTGGAGCCAGGGCCGGCGCGGGCGGACGTTCGCTGGTCCGGCCGGCGCTCACCGCCGCCGTCGTGGTCGGTCTGGTCCTGGTCTTCGGCGGGCTGTTCACCGCCGCCGACCCGGCCTTTGCCCACCTGGTCCGGACCGGGACGCCGACGTTGAGCTCGGGCGATCTCGGCCGGGTCATCCTCGCGGTGTTGCTGGTGTTGCCGGTGGCCACCGGAGTGGCTTACCTGACCCATAGCCGGAGCCGGCTCGACCGGCTTCCGGCGTCCCGGTTCCCCGGCGTACGCCGGCACGAGTGGGCAGTGCCGGTTGCCGTGCTCGACCTGCTCTTCCTGACCTTCGTCGGAGTGCAGATCGAGGTGTTGTTCGGCGGCCGGGACCGGGTTCTGCGTACCGCCGGCCTGACCTATGCCGACTATGCCCGATCCGGATTCTGGCAGCTTCTGATCGTCGCCGCGCTGACGGTCG
This sequence comes from uncultured Actinomycetota bacterium, assembly GCA_963836775.1. GTDB lineage: Bacteria > Actinomycetota > Actinomycetes > Mycobacteriales > Micromonosporaceae > DASQPR01. The sequence goes on from CAWIKR010000002.1 coordinate 1,991,665, forward strand.
CGGTCATCACCGCCGGGCTCAAGATGGCGCCGAAGGCCACCCGAACCGACCGGGTCCTGGTGCGTACGCTGCTCGGCACCCTGGCGCTGCTGACTCTGGTGATCGTCACCTCGGCCCTGCATCGAATGTCGGTCTACGACCAGGCCTACGGATTCACCCGCCTGCGCCTGGTCGTCTTCGTGATGGAGGCCTGGCTCGGCGTCGTGTTCCTGCTGATCCTTGCCGCGGGTCTTCGTCTGAACGGCGCCTGGGTGCCGCGCGCCGGGCTCGTCGCCGGCGTCCTGGCGTTGCTGGTGGTCGCGGGCGTGAATCCGGACCGGTTCATCGCCGACCACAACGTCGAGCGTTTCGAGCGGACCGGCCGGATCGACATGACATATCTCTGTGGGCTGTCCGCCGACGCGGTTCCGGCGCTGATCCGGCTGCCCGAGCCGGTGCGCCGCGGGTCCAACGTGCCCTACGGTCCGCAATTCTCCGACGGCTGGCGCTCCTGGGATCTCGGTCGGGCGACCGCCCGGCAGGCTCTCGACAATGCTGGTCCGGCCGGCGCGATCGGTTGCTGGCCCGCAAATCGGCTGGTCTCGTAGGCAACGGCGAGGCCGCCTCATCCGGAAGTTGCGCAGCCGTGCCACACTCTCCGCACCTTTAGTTCGTGCGCCGCGCCCCATAGAGTTCGCACGCCCCCTTCAGTTCCGCGTCGTTCGCGAGGAGAACTCGATGTCGGACACACCCCCCGAAGACCAGGACGCATCGCGCGAGCCAGAGCCCGCGACGGATGCCACGCCGAGCGTGCCGGCCGAACCGCCGGTCACGCCGTCGCAGGCCACAAACCCAGCCGCGACTCCGGCTCCGGCTGCGACGCCCGGTCCGGCCGCGACGCCCGGTCCGGCCGCGACGCCGGCTCAGGGCCCGTTGCCGACGGCGCCGGTGTGGCCGGGGCCTGCTGTTCCCGGCTATGTCATGCCGGGTCAGCGGGTGCCGCCCCAGGGAGCGATCCCAGTGCCCGGTCAGCCGATGCCACCCGGGCTGGTGTGGCCGGTCCCGGCCCCGCGGCCGGCTCCGAAGCCCACACCGATGCAGAAGCACTGGCACGGCCCGGCCAACGGTGCGCGCCGGGTCACTCTCTCGGCGATCGTGGTCTCCGCCATCGCGGGTGCGATGTCGCTGGTCCTGAACCGGCCGGGTCTCGGCTTTCTTATTACCGGCGTTGTCATCACCGGGTCGGTAATGGTCACCGCCCGCGCCGAGCGGCTCGCCCGGGAAGCCGTACCGGCCACCGAGACCGCCGCGCCGGTCCCGCCCGCCGCCTCCGGCGCCACCGGGCCGGCAGCCGCGCCCGGTGAGTCGGCCGCCGCGCCCGGTGAGTCCGCGACGCCCGCCACGTCCGCTGCCTGGTCGATCCGGCGCAATGGCGAGCGGACCTGCTGGACCGTGATCACACTCGCGCTCCTTGCGGTCGGCACATTCCGCGACTCCGGTTGGCTGTTCTTCCTGTGCTTCGTGGTTGCGCTGGGCACCGGTTCGATCGCACTGGCCGGCGGTCGCGCCGTCCGCGGTCTGCTGCTGGCCTTGGTGACCTGGTTCGGTGCCCTATTCACCTCGCCACCGTGGTTCATCCGGGGGGTCGGCGCGGCCCGGCAGGACCGGGGCGGCCCGCGGGTCGTCCTCGCCGCCGCCATCAGCATCGGTCTGCTGCTCGTCTTCGGTGGCCTCTTCGCCGCCGCCGACGCCGAGTTCGCGCATGTGCTGGCGTCGATCTTGCCGAAGTGGACCGCGGCTGACGTGTTCCGCGCGATCTTCTGCTTCATCGTCGTGTTCATGCTGGCGCTGAGCGCTACCTATCTGGCCGCGTCCCGGCCGACCTACAGCGACATCCGGCCGGGCGTCTGGCGGTCGGTCCGCCGGATCGAGTGGGTACTGCCGCTCGCGGTACTGAACGTGCTGTTCGCCGGCTTCGTCTACATCCAGCTCACGGTGCTCTTCACCGGCGACGCCAAGCTCAGCGCCAAGTCACATGACTACATGAAGGGCTATGCGCACAGCGGCTTCTGGCAACTCGTCGTCGTGTCGCTGCTGACCCTGACGGTGATCGCGGTGACGTCCCGGATCGCGTCTCGGGAGTCCCGGTCCGATCGGGTCCTGGTGCGCGTCCTGCTGGGCGGACTGTCCGTGTTCTCGATCGTGATCGTGGCATCCGCGCTGAAGCGGCTGGCCGCTTACGAGCACGCCTACGGCTACACCCGCGTACGCGTCGTGGTCGGCGGCTTCGAGCTCTGGCTGGGCGTGCTGTTCCTGCTGGTTCTGGTGGCCGGGATCCGGTTGCGCGGCGGCTGGCTGCCGCAGTTGATCGCCGGGTCGTTCGCGGTGGCACTGTTCGCCGGTGCCATCGCCAACCCGGACTACTACGTCGCCAGCCACAACGTGAGCCGCTACCAGGACACCGGCAAGTTCAGCGTGTATTACATGCAGCAGCTTTCGGCGGACGCGGTGCCGGCCATCGAAAAGCTGCCGACCAGGCTGCGGAACTGCTCGTTGCGGCCGATCGCGGTGCGGCTCGCCGAGCACCCGGACGACTGGCGGACCTGGAACTTCTCCCGGGTCGACGCCCGGGATCGGATCGGGGTGTTCGACCTCGCCACCGCTCGCAGCTGCCCGGATCTGGTCGGCAAGCGCTAGGCGCATCGGTTGGTGCGCCCCATCGGTGACCCGGTGGGGCGCACAACCGCGACCACAGGCGGTACCTTCCTCGCGTGATGGACGCCCACGCCACGCCCACGACCGCGACGTCTGCGGGCGCCGCGACCGCTACGTCGACCGCCACGCCCACGACCGCTACGTCTGCGGGCGCCGCGAACGCTACGTCAACCGCGACGCCCGCGCCGGCCTCGCCGGGAGCGCCGGCCCTGAGCCCGCCCAGTGTGCCTGCGTTCGCGGTCACCGGCATGGTCAAGCAGTTTCGCGGGTTCTATGCCGTGGGCGGGGTCAGTCTGGCGGTGCCGGTCGGCTCGTTCTTCGCGGTGCTGGGCCCGAACGGAGCCGGCAAGACCACGCTGCTGTCGATGGCCGTCGGCCTGCTCCGCCCCGACCAGGGTTCGGCGTATGTACTGGGCCGGTCGGTCTGGGACGATCCGATCGAGGTCAAGCGGCAGTTGGGCGTGTTGCCCGAGGCCAATCGTCTGTTCGACCGGCTGACCGGTGCGCAGTTGCTGGCTTATGTCGGGCTGCTGCACGGCATGGACCGCGACGTCATCGATCAGCGGGCCGCTGAGCTGCTCAGCGTGCTCGGTCTTGCGGACGCCGGCCGCACTCTGGTCGTCGACTATTCGGCCGGCATGAAGAAGAAGATCGGCCTCGCGTGCGCCCTGTTGCACGGCCCGCGGGTGCTGGTGCTGGACGAGCCGTTCGAGGCCGTCGACCCGGTCTCTGGCCAGATCATTCGTGACATCCTCCGGCGCTACGTCGGCGGCGGCGGCACCGTCATCTTCTCCAGCCACGTGATGGAGCTGGTGGAACGCCTGTGTACGCACGTCGCGATCATGAACGCCGGCCAGATCCAGCTGGCCGGCTCGCTTGATCAGGTGCGCGGCGGCCGGCCGCTCGAAGACGTCTTCGTTGAGGCGGTCGGTGGCCGGATCGATGTGGGAACTGAGCTGTCGTGGCTGTGACACCGGTCCCGCTGCGCGTCTTCGCCCGGCTCAAGCTGCAGATCCTGCGCAACACGGCGATGTCGTCGAGCCGCCGCGCGGTGGCTTTCGTCCTCGGCATCATGCTCGGCGTCGTCTTCGGTCTGATCGGATTTGTGACGCTGCTGAGCAGCGCGCTCTCGTCCGACCGGCGGACTGTCGTGGTCCTGGTCGGTTCGGCGATCGCCCTAGGCTGGCTGGCTCTGCCAGTGCTGTTCTTCGGTGTCGACGAGACGCTGGATCCGGCGCGATTCGCGCTGTTGCCGCTGACCAAGGGGCGGGTTATCGCCGGTCAGACCGTCGCCGCCGCAATCGGCGTACCGGCGGCGGCGACCACCGTCGCGCTTGGAGGCTTCGTGCTCGGAAGCTTCCGGGCCGGCGTCGCCGTTGCGCTTGTCGCACTGATCGGCGCGGCGCTGACCGTGTTCTTCGGCATTCTCGGGTCACGGGCGGTCACCAGCACGTTTGCGATGTCCCTGCGGTCGCGAAAGGCCAAGGATCTGGCCACGGTCGCGATCGCGGTGCTGGCCGGATCGATCGGGCCGTTGGAGGCGGTGGCATTCAGCGTCTCCGGGCCCGGACATCACCACGTCGCCCGGCAGCTGGTCGCCGTCCTGGGCTGGACTCCGGCGGGTGCCGGGTTCGCCGCGCCATATGACGTCGCGGCCGGCCGCCCGCTGATCGCGGCGGCCAAGCTCGGCATCCTGATGGCGTCGATCGGGTTGGCTGCGGCGTTGTGGTGGGTCACCCTCGAGTCCGCGATGATCGGTACGGCGGCCGGTCCGCGCCGCGCCGCCAAGTCTGGTGACTCCCGTGGTGCGGTCGCCGCGTTGTTGCCGGCGCCATTGCGGGTACGCAGTGCCGGACCGCTGATCGCCATCGCCGGGCGGGAGATGCGCTACTGGATCCGCGACCCACGACGCCGGGCGGCTCTGTTCACCATGACCACAGTGCTCGTGGTGTTTCCGATCGTCCGGACGATGTATCACGCGCCGGGGGTCAGCTTCCCGACCTGGCTGATCACCGGGCCGATGGGCATACTCGCCGGGGTCCTGCTGATCAACATGTTCAGCTTCGACGGCCCGGCCTACGGGCTGCACGTCCTGGTCGGAGTCCGGCCGAGCACCGAGATTCTGGGCCGCGCACTCGGCTTCACGCTGACGCTGCTGCCGATCTACGCGGTCGCGAACGCCGTGCTGGCGGTGGTCGCCGACGACCCGCGCCGGATCCCGGCCGGAATCGGTGCCATGCTCGCGACTACCGGCGTGTCCCTCGGAGCCGCCGCGGCGCTGGCGGTGCCGGCCGCGTTCCCGATGCCGGAGAGCCGCAATGTGCTGGCCATGAATGCCGGCACCGGTGCCGAACGCGGCCTGCTGTCGCTCGCGGCGCTGACGATCACCCTCGTCATCTCGCTGCCGGCGTTGATCGCCGCGCACTACTTCGGCTGGCAGCACGGGTGGACCTACGCTGCCGGCGGACTCGTCTGGGGTGCCTGCTGGTTCCTGGCCGGCGTCGCCTTCGCCGTACGCGCGCTGCAGCGCCGCGGACCGGACCGGCTGCTGGCGCAGATCACCTTGCCGGCATGAGAATAGCTATGTTGATCGGGTGACGATCCACACGTCCGATCCGTTCGCGACGCCGGAGGGGCAGCGCTCGCCGGTTCGGCGGCTCCGCGGCCGGCTGCCGTCGCCGGTCACCATCTGGACCGCCGGCGACCTAGGCGACGCCTCCGGCCTGACGGTCTCATCGGTGCTGATTGCCGATGGTGATCCGGGGCGCGTGATCGGCCTGATCGATGACGAATCCGAGTTGTGGTCCTCGATCGAGGCCGCCGGCCGTTTCGCGGTCATGCAACTGGAGGCGGAGGAGCGGCTGCTAGCCGACCGATTTGCCGGACTTCTCCCAGCTCCGGGCGGCGTGTTCCGCGGCGAAAGCTGGGACGACACCGGTTATGGTCCGGTGCTTCCCGGCCACTCCTGGGCCGGATGTGTGCTGGACCAGGCCCGGCCCTACGGCTGGGGGCTGCTGATCGAGGCGACAATTCAGACAGTTCACCTGGACCCGGACGGCACCACGGCGCTCGCTCACCGACGTGGACGTTATATAAACATGTGACCGCGAACCTGTGAGTTTCGCCTCGCACCATCTGTGAAGACCCATGTGCCCAGGTGTCGGTTCCGGGCCGGACTGGACTCCGGTAACTAGTGTGGTCTCCATGTCAGCGACGCCACCACCCTCCGGCCGTGCTCAGGTGCCGGGCAGCAGCGAGCCGGATGACAACCGGCCCGCCGGGCGCGCGTCGGTGCCGATCGGTCGCAGCAGCCAGATCTATGGCGCCGGTGCCCGGGTCGCGAAGCCGTCCCGGTCCAGCGCTCGATCCGGGTCGGCGGGCGATGCGCCGCTCGTGCCCGGTGGACAGCCAAAGCGCAAGATCAAGCCGCGCTGGGATCGGATCGCACTCGTCTCGGTGCTGGCACTACTCCTCATTGGCGGGCTCATCGGCGGAGGTGTCTACCTCTACCTGAACCACGTCAACTCGAAGGTCAAGCGCATCGACGCATTCAGCCAGATCACCGGGAATCGACCGCCGGTGCTGGTCAAGGGCGCTCAGAACATCCTGCTGCTGGGCAGCGACTCGCGGGACCCGTCGGATGCGGCGAATAACGGCGGATGGCGCAGCGACACGATCATCCTGATGCACATCGACGCCGACCATAAGCACGCCTACCTGGTCTCGATCCCGCGCGACACCTACGTGTTCGTGCCGAAAAGCCAGACCGGTCCATACGGCAACACCATGGCGAAGATCAACGCTGCGTTCTCCTGGGGCGGCGTCCCATTGACGGTGCAGACGGTCGAGGGATTCACCGGCGTACACATCGATCACGTGGTTTTGATCAACTTCGACGGCTTCAAGGAAGTCACCGACGCGCTCGGTGGCGTCGACATGTACGTCGACCAGACGATCAAGTCGATCCACAAGCCCTATCGCACCTTCACCAAGGGCGCCCATCACTTCACCGGTGCTCAGGCACTCGATTACGTGCGCCAGCGCTATCAGTACAGCGACGGTGACTTCCGCCGGGTCAAGCACCAGCAGGAGTTCCTCAAGGCGGTCATGGACAAGGCAGCCAGCACCGGGACGCTCACCAACCCGGCGAAGCTGAACGCCTTCATCAACGCGATGACCAAGGCGATCGTGGTCGACAAGCAGCTCTCGATCGTCGACATGGCGGTGCAGTTCCGCAGCTTGCGGAGCAACGACATGACGTTCCTGACCTGCCCCACGACCGGCACCGGGACCCGGGACGGCCAGAGTGTGGTGCTGGCCGACAAGGCCAAGGCCAGCGCGCTCTTCGACGCCGTGAGCAAGGACACCGTGGCGGCCTGGGTGGCCGCCAATCCCAAGCCGTAACGAGCGGGTTCGCCCGAGTTTGCCGGATAAGTGATATTCGTCGGTCGGGTCTCGTCCTCGTACCGTGAAGTCTTCCCTGACCTGGCCAAACGTGAGGAGTAACCGATGCGTGGCGCCCGCGCCAAGCGGACCGATCCTCTCTGGGCGAAGCTGACGCTCGTCCTTGGGGTCCTGCTCGTCCTCGCCTCCGGCGGCAGTTTTGTCGGCGGCAAGGTGCTGCTGGCGCACGTCGACAACACGGTTCAGCAGCAGAACCTGCTCGGCAATGTGGCGGCCGGCGGCGGCGCAGCGGCGATCAAGGGTGAGGTCAACGTCCTGCTGGTGGGTCTGGACACCCGCGACAACAACCCGGCGATGGGGTCCCGATCCGACTCGATCGTGATCGCCCACATCCCGGCCAGCCACGACCGGGCCTACCTGGTGTCGATCCCGCGCGACACCGGCGTGCACATCCCGGCCTTCAAGAAGACCGGTTACGCCGGTGGCACCGACAAGATCAATGCCGCGTTCCAGTTCGGCAGCATGAATGGTGGCGGCAGCGCCGGTGGCATGCAGCTTCTCGCCCTCACCATCAAGGACCTGACCGGCATTACCTTCAACGCCGCGGCGACCGTCAATTTCGACGGTTTCAAAGACGTCGTCGAGGCCATGGGTGGGGTCAACATGTGCATCGACGAGAAGACCACGTCGCTGCACAACGGATTCTTCAATGGAACCACCAAGCGCACCGCACCGTTCAAGATCACCGATGGCGGCCTGCGTTGGACTCCGATCGCGGGCACGCATCCGATGGTCTACCAGCCCGGCTGCAGGCACCTTGAAGCCTGGCAGGCGCTGGACTATGTGCGGCAGCGGGACATGCTGGCCAACGGCGACGGCGACTACGGCCGGCAGCGGCACCAGCAGCAGTTCATCAAGGCGCTGCTCAAGGAGGGCGTCAGCAAGGGCATGTCCAACCCGCTGACCCTCAATACGTTCCTGGAGAAGGTCAGCAAGGCCTTCATCTTCGATGGCGGCGGGGTCTCGCTGACCGACTGGATCTTCGCGATGAAGAGCATCGACCCGAGCTCGATGGTGATGCTCAAAACCAATGGCGGTACGTATAACAGCGTCACCGTCAACGGCCAGTCTCGCGAAGAGTTGTCCGCGACGAGTCTCGCCATGCTGACAGCGCTGCGCAACGACACGCTGGACGACTTCATTGCGACCCATCCGAGCTGGGTGAGCGGCGACTAGGCTGGTCGATCGTTGACCTCACGCCGCGAATAGATCAGCTGCTCTCCGACCTGGCCGCGGATCACGTCGACCCGTTCGTCGAAGGCTGGGTCAATTTCGACGGTTCTGTCGGTGCCGGCGCATAGGTTGGCGACATGGCGAAGCTCATCTATACGGCGATCACCTCCCTCGACGGCTATGTGGCCGACGCTGACGGCAATTTCGAGTTGTTGGCACCGGATCCCGAGCTGCACCAATTCATCAATGATCAGGAACGCCCGATCGGCACTTATCTGTATGGTCGGCGCATCTACGAGGTCATGGTCTATTGGGAGACTCTGGATACGGCGGACGCCGCACCGGCGAGTGCCGACTACGCCGGACTGTGGCGGGCCGCCGACAAGATTGTCTATTCATCGACGCTGGACGCCCCGTCCAGCACGCGAACCCGGATCGAGCGGACCTTCGACCCCGAGACGGTCAGCGCCATGAAGGCATCCGCCGGCCGTGACATCAGCATCGGCGGCCCGCATCTCGCCGCGGCCGCGATCAAGGCCGGGCTGGTCGACGAGTGCCACCTCTTCGTCTCGCCGGTCTCGCTCGGTGGCGGCAATGCCGCGCTGCCGCACGGCGTGGTGTGGCCGCTGAAGCTCGTCGGATCTCATCAGTTCGGCAGCGGAGTGGTGCATCTCCACTATCGGCCCAGGTAGCGACCGGCAGTGAAGGCTTGGTGACCCACTGTGGATGATCGCTGTGATCACACTGAGTTTCCATAGATACCGATGTTTAGCGGCTTTACCGGCGTTGCGGAGGTTTCGTAGAGTGCCGTTTGCACGTCGTTCATTACGCCGGGGGTTAAGACGTGACCAACTCATCGCACGACCCGCGTGGGTCGCGCTCCCACGCGGGCGCGTACGACGCGGGCGATGATCTTGCGTACGCGTCTCGATCTGCTCGACATCCGGGCTACGGGCCGCAACCTGGCTACCATCCGCAGCCCGGGCGGCCGGATCACGGCACACCCGATCCGCGCGGTGGCAGCCACGGCGGCAGCGCCCGTGATGGTGGGGTCTATGGCGGCGCGCACGACGGCGGTGTCTACGGCGGTTCCCGTGATGGCGGTGTCTACGGAGGTTCCCGCGATGGTGGGGGCTATGGCGGTTCCCGCGACGGCGGTGTCTATGGCGGCGCTCGCGGTCTGAACGGCTCCGGTGGCTCGGACCGGCGGCCGCCGAACTCCGGCAACCGAGGCACCGGCCGACCGGGTTCCGGCAAGCCCGGTGGCAGCGGACGGAAGAAGAAACGCAGCCCGCTGTGGACGAAGGTGAGCATCACCTTCGGCTCGGTGATCATGTTGGCCGCAGTCGCGGGCATCGTCGCCGTACCGACGTTGCTGCATCAGGTTGCCGGCGAGATCAAGACCGGAAACTACCTGGCACCTGACACAGTGTCGGGTGCATCGATCGACGGCGCGATCAATATGCTGCTCGTCGGTCTGGACACCCGGCCGGACAACTCGATCGGTACGCGATCCGACTCGATCATCATTGCCCACATCCCGAAGAACCATCAGGGCGTCTACCTGGTCTCGATCCCACGGGACACCGACGCGGACATCCCGGCGTACCCCAAGACGCATGCGGCGCCGGTCAATCTGAAGATCAATGCCGCGTTCCAGCGCGGCAGCATGAACGGTGGCGGCGAGGCCGGTGGCTTCGACCTGCTGGCCAAGACGATCCAGAAGAACTACGGCATCCAGTTCCAGGGCGGCGCGATCGTCAACTTCGACGGCTTCACCGACATCGTCAAGAAGCTTGGTGGCGTCGACATGAACGTGGACGAGCTCACCACCTCCATCCACCACGGCTACGTCAATGGTGACCGCTCGCAGCACGCCAAGCCGTTCAACATCAACCCGAACAGCGGCGTTCCCAAGTGCCCGGGCAACTACTCGTTCGACCGCACGCCGTTGAAGTGCGCCCTGCCCGGTGTCACCCCGGTGCAGTACAAAGTGGGCTTCCAGCATCTCTCGGCCTACGACGCACTGGATTTCGTGCGCTGCCGCGACGGCCTGCCCTACACCGACTATGACCGCCAGCGACACCAGCAACAGTTCATCAAGGCGTTGATGAAAGGGGCGTACAACAAGGGCATGAGCGACCCGACCAAGCTGGCCAGCTTCGTGTCGTCGATCTCGAAAGCCTTCACGCTCGTGCCGGGCAAGGCGTCGACGGAGAAGTGGATCTTCACGCTTAAGGCCATCAACCCAGGCTCGATCGTGACGATCAAGACCAACAACGGAAAGTACGTCCACTACGACGGCCCGGCTCCGGACAGCCGTCAGGCGCTCAACGCGGACAGCATGCAGTTGCTACGTACAGTCGTGAGCGACAAGGTCGATACGTTCGTCGCAACTCACCCCGACTGGGTCGCCAACAGCTGATTTGAATCGCCTGAGCGTCCGCTGGTGATTGGAATCGCCTGAGCTTCCGCTGGCGGCGTTGCTCCTCGGCTCGAGTGCACACCCCGCACACGTCGCCTCGGGCGCCTTGCCAGCGAAACCTCATGCGGTCCCAATCAGGGCCTACGGTCAGAGATTCGGCTGATCGCATGCCTACGGCGGCGGGAACCGAACGGCATGCGGTCCCAATCAGGGGCGGTCTGAACTTCCGCTGGCGGGGTTGCTGGGCGGTCGGATTCGGACGCCGCACGCCGATCCCTCTGGATCTTGCGACGTTGGGAGGGCTATGGCGACGCCAACATCCCAAGATTCAGCGGGGACCTTGCCGCTATCTCGATTCCCGCACCCCCGCTGACCTGCGCACTCTTAAGATTTAGGGGCGCGCCGCCGACGAGTGCCGATCCTTTGATGCCCTCCGTCCGCGCGCAGCGTCGGGGATAGGGGGTGCAGGACGGCCGCGACGCCCGCACCGGTCCAGCCCAGAAAGCGCACACCGCTCTGGGCGGTGATTTCGATCGTGCTCGGTACGATCTTGGCGTTCGGCTCCGGTGGCTTGATCGCGGCGGAGAAGATCCTTACCGCCCGGTACAGCGCCTCGCTGCACCAGGATCGGCTCATCGCGCCGGGCGCTCGGCGCGGCGAGACGTCGCTGTCCGGGCCGCTCAACTTCCTTCTGGTCGGATCCGACCAGCGGGCCAAGAATCCGGGCATGGGAGCGCGATCCGACACGATCATCATCGTGCACGTCCCGGTGACGCTGGATCGGGCGTACATGATCTCGATCCCGCGTGATCTGCGGGTGAACATTCCGGCCGATCCGTCGGCCGGCTACTCCGGTGGTCTGGAGAAGATCAACGCCGCGTTCCAGCACGGCGGCACCGCGGGTGGCGTGCGGTTGCTGTCGGAGACGCTGACGCAGCTGACCGGAATCCGGTTCGACGGCGCAGCGGTGGTCAACTTCGGCGGGTTCGACAAGGTGGTCCAGGCGCTCGGTGGCGTACGCATGTGCATCGACGAGCCGGTGAAGTCCATCCACACCAATCGCGTTTTCCACACCGGCTGCCGTGACTTCACCGCCGCCGAGGTGCTCGATTACCTGCGGCAGCGGGAAACCTTGCCGGGCGGGGATTTCGACCGGCAGCGGCATCAGCAACAGTTCATGAAGGCGATCTTCGCCAAGACGTTCGCGAACGGGCTGGCCCAGAACCCGTTCAAGATCGACGCCGTGATCCGCGATGTCGGTAACGCGATGACCGTGGACACCAACGGCGTGCCGATCGACCAGCTCGTCTACACGTTGCGCAACATCCGCCCGGACTCGCTGGTCGGGATCCGGGTGCCATCGACAACGGCAACCATCGGCGGGGTGAGCTACGTGTTGCAGACAGATGTCGCTTCCTCATTGTTCAGCGCGATTGGCACCGACACGCTGGACGACTGGATCGGGACGCATAGAAGCTGGGTAAACGCGCTTTAGGATTGCGGGGTGTTTAGCCGAACCGTGCTTCCGTCCATTGCTCCTGCCGAGGTCGCCGACGGCACGTACATCTTGGATGTGCGTGAGATTGGCGAGTGGGATGCCGGGCACCCGCCGGGTGCGCACCACATCCCGATGATGACCCTGCCCGGCCGCCTCGACGAGCTGCCCACCGACGAGACGATAGTGGTGCTGTGCCGGCACGGGCACCGCTCCGCACAGGTGGTCAACTACCTGGTCTCGCATGGCTATTCGAACGCGTTCAACCTCGACGGCGGCATCGTCGACTGGGTCACCGCCGGTCGGCCGATCGTGACCGACGATGGCAGTGACCCCTACATCGCCTGAGCCCGCGCCCCGGCCGGCGATGCCCCTGGTTTTCGCGCATCGTGGGTCCTCGGAGGCGTTGCCCGAGCACACCCTTGCGGCATATTTGCGTGCCATCGACGAGGGGGCTGACGGGCTCGAATGCGATGTGCGCCTGACCCGCGACGGGCACCTGATCTGTGTGCACGACCGGCGGCTGAATCGCACCAGCGACGGCCGCGGTGTGATCAGCCGACGTGATCTGGCGCAGCTCGAAGAACTCGACTTCGGATCCTGGCACCCCGGGTGGCCGGCCTCCGCGGATGAGCTGATCACCGATCGCGAGGACCGGATCGACACGCCCCGGACGCCGGTGCTGACCTTCGATCGACTGCTCAGCACCGCCGTCGACGCCGGGCGGCACCTGCGGCTCCTCGTCGAGACCAAGCACCCCAGCCGGTTCGGTTCCGAGGTCGAGGACAAGGTGGTCGACGCTCTTTCTGCGTACGGCCTGCACGAGCCAAAACCGGACCATTCGGTGCTGGCCACCGTGATGTCGTTTTCGGCTCTGGCGGTGCGCCGGATGCGCGACCGGGCGCCGAAGTTGGAGACGGTGTGGCTCACCGAGTTCGCCACCCCGGGGTTGCGTGACGGCCGGCTGCCGTTTGGTGCCAAGATCGCTGGCCCAAGGGTACGCGTGGTCAAGTCGAATCCCGAGATCGTCGAGCGCTTGCACGACAACGGCAACAAGATCTATGTCTGGACCGTCAACCGCCCGAATGACATGGACTTCCTGATCGGCCTCGGTGTGGACGGCATCATCAGTGACCGGCCGAGGGCAGTGCTGGACCGGCTCGGGCGATAGCGGATTGCGGAAGCGGTGGCCGCGTATCGGCGAAGATCGACTAACCCGCTCGCTGTAGTCGCGCGGTAGCCTGACGTGATGATTCCGGGCGCCCCCTCCGAGCCCGCCCCCAGCGGCTTTGACCTGGTCCGTTTCTTCACCGATTCCACGGCGCTGGTGCAGCAGGCGGCGGCCGGTGAGTCCGGGCTGGTGGGCGTGCGCCAGGTCACCGACCTCGCGCTCTGGGCGCTGGACTCATCGGGGATCGTCTTCGTCGAATTCGGGCCGGCGGTTGGCCGTGTGATCGCCGGGTCCGGCGATGGCCGCAACGCGCTCGGCCGCCGGGTCGAGTCCGGCGACGAGCGGGTGCGGGCGTTGCTCGCCACGGTTGCGGTCCGCTCCGGCGCGGTCGGCGACCTGCCGGAGGATTTGCGGATCGGCGCCGCCGAGGCGTTCCTGTTCGGCCGCGTGATGCTCGGCAGCCGGGTGGCCGGGGCCCTGCTCGCCTATGTCGACCAGGCCAGCATTCGGGACGCCGCGCGGATGGCCACGATGCGCTACTTCGCGGCGCTGCTCGGCCAGATCTACGGTGGCGGCCGCGGATTGCCGCTGCATGCCGAACCGGCGGTCCGCGCCCCCGCCGACAGCACTCTGCTGCTCGATGCCGAGCACCTGGTGTGCTGGGTGGATCCGGCGAGTTCGGCGATCCTTCACGACACCGCGGTGGCGATGGGGGCGCCGCTGCCGATGCCGGTGCCCGGACCCGGCCAGATCCTCGAGCATGACCTGCCGGACGGACGCTGGCTGCAGGTGACCGCGAAGCCGCTGCCGGGCGCCGCCGGAATGTCGGTCACCATTCGGGACATCACCGAGGCCCGCCGCTGGGAGCAGAGCCGCGAGCTGTTCGTGGCGCTGACGAGCCACGAGTTGCGTACGCCGGTGACCGTCATCAAGGGCTACGCCGACACTCTGAACGACCGCTGGGACCTGCTCGACGATCGTGGCCGCAAGTACGCCGCCTCGGTCCTCGGTCAGCGCGCCGGTGACCTGGCCCGGCTGCTGGACCGGCTGCTGTCCGCGGTGAGCGATCTGGGCGTACCAACCGTGCTTGCGAAATTCGACCTCGGAGCCGCGGTCAAAGCCGCAGTGGAATCGCAGCCGGCGGAGGTGGCGGACCGCCTCAATGTGGTGATTCCCGATGATCTGCCGGCCGCGTGGGGCGAGGAGCAGAACATCGCCGGCGTGATCGCCGAACTGGTGACGAACGCCGGCAAGTATTCGCCGTCGGCGGCCGGCCGGATCGATATCGAGTGTGACGCCGACGAGACCACAGTCGGCATCCGGGTCTCCGACAACGGCATCGGCGTCCGCCCCGACCACGTGGAACGCGCCTTCGAGCGGTTCTGGCAGGCGGACACCGGGGACCATCGGCGGTTCGGCGGCGTCGGCCTGGGCCTCTACCTGGTCCGGCGGATCGTCGAGCGGCAGAACGGATGGGTCTCGCTGCAGCCCCGGCAGTCCGGTGGCACAGTTGCCGAAGTCCGACTTCCCCGCGCCGATCCGGACAACGTCGCACAAACAGTCCTGCCCGACCAGGCACAAGTACGACCACAACCGACCAGAAAGCGTTAGATTGACGGCAAGCGATCCAGACCGCCAGCCATCCGGCTGACGCACCCTCACCCTGGAGCACGACTCGCGATGCTGGCAGGCAGCCGTCGACACCGCCCGTCCCCGTGGGCCGGGTGATCGCGCATGGCTACCTCGATTACCGAACGCTCATGGTGCGCGGTGATTCCGCATGACCCGCAGGGTGCTGGCATAGCCCGGCACCGGATCCAGGCCGACCTAGTGCCTCTGGTGCAGCCGGAGATGCTCGCAGATGTCATCAGCGTTGTGGCCGAGCTGATCGGCAACGCCATCCGGCACGCCCGACCCCTGGCCGGCGGGGTGGTCCGGGTCGCCTGGGCGGTGCGCTACGCGGGTGGCGATCAGATTGTTGACGTACGCGTCACCGACGGTGGCGGCGAATCGGTCCCGCATCGGCGGTTGCTGGACGTCGACGCACCGGATGGTCGCGGCATCGCCATCATCGAAGCGCTCGCCGTGCGGTGGGGAGCGGATCAGGACGGATTCGGCCAGAGTGTCTGGGCCGAACTCACCTGCTCGATGCACCCGGCGGCCCGACGCTGATCCGGTCCTGCTGGCCCGAATTCGGACCAGCCAGGCCCCGAGTTGATCGCTCCCCGGTTCGGTAAGCTGACACGTCGTGAGCAAACGACGGAAATCACCCAACCCGAAGGCCGGAGCGGACGCCAAGCCGGCCAAGATTCGCGACGTCTTCGTGCCCCGCCCCTTCGAGGGCCTGGCCGACGAGGTCGAGTGGATCGCCCTGCGCGAACTGGTCCCGGCGGCGACCGCGCCGCTGCGGCTGAATGCGGATCTGACTCGGGACTTCGGTGACCGTGACATCACCCTCGCCACCGTGCTTCCGATGGCGTGGCCGGCGATGACGAAGCCGGACGGCCGGATCTACGTCGGGCTGCAGCGGCACGTGCAGTCCGGCGACGCGTCCCGGGATATCGCCGTCGCGATCCTGAACGCCCTGGAGACGCCGCCCGGCGAGGCGGTGGCGGTGCCGGCGCTGCCCGGCGAAGGTCCGCGCCTGCAGGACATCCTGGATAACGGCGTCCTCGACATCACCATGCGCGACACCTTCGAGTTCTGGCTCGACGACGACGTCGCCGATGACCCAGAGGTGCGGGCGTCGCTGGACCGCGCGAACTCTTCGATCTACCCGACCACCCGGATGGGAGCGGCTCACGCCGCCTACTGGTGCCGCGTCCCGGAGCGCGCCCACATGCGCTGGGTGCTGCCGGACGACGAGGATCAGGCTCTGGACACGCTGGCCCGGCTGCACGCTGACAGCGGCCTGCTGCTCGGCGAGAACACCAAGTTCGCCGGCATGTTCCGTGCCCACAACCGCCTCGTCCCGGTCTGGGACCTGCCGGAGGAGCCGAACGCCGACGAGTGGGAGGCGCCGCTCGCGGCATTCGCGAAGCGATACTCCGAGGTGTTGGGGGCGGGCGGCGAGTTGTCGCCGGCCGAACGTCGTGCGCGCCAGGGCTTGATCGGGCGCCAGATCACGCTGCGCTGAGTCGGTCGGTCGGTCGGTCGGTCGGTCGGTCGGACGAGGCGGTGGCGCAGCGTCGTGGGCGGCCGGCGCGGTGCCGATTCCGAGACTGTGCGCACGAGGCCTGCGGACACGGCGTCGCGGTGAGCGAGCGGCCGGCGGACCGGCCGAAGGCCGGCGCAGGCCGACACGAGCGCGGCGCCGCCGGAAGGACGCGACCTAAGCCGCAGGGAGCGGCACCCGGGACACCGGACAGGACATGCATCGTGGCCCGCCTCGCCCCGACCCCAGCTCCGACCCGGGGATCCGGATCACCTCGATGCCGGCGCGTTCCAGCTGCGCATTCGTCTCGACGTTGCGCTCGTAAGCGACCGCGACGCGGGGTGCGATGGCCAGCGTGTTGTTGCCGTCATCCCACTGCTCGCGCTCGGCGGTCACCGGGTCGAGGCCGGTGTCGATGACCCGGAGCTGGTCCAGGCCCATCGCCGCGGCGGCGGCGACCAGGAACGGCTCGGGTCCGCGGATCGACGGCTCATAACCTTCGCCGTACGCGTCGCCGCCGGTGACGGTGTAAGCGACCAGGGAGTCTGCGACGTTCGGGTACATCACCACGGCGTCGACGTCGACCATCGTGCACACGGTGTCGAGGTGCATCGTGGCGCGCTCCTGAGCGATCGGCACCGCCAGCACCGTGTGGGCCAGTTTGCGCTCGAAGGCACGGCGCGCCAAGCGCTCGGCGCCGGCCGCCGTGGTGCGCTCGCCGACCCCGACGGCGATCACGCCGGGCCCGAGGAGCAGCACGTCGCCACCTTCGAGATGTTCGAGTCCTGGCTGGTAGAGCAGCGGGGTGCCGGCGAACGTCGGGTGGTAGCGATAGATCGCCTGGGTCAGTGTGGTCTCCCGGACCCGGGCCGGCATCGCCAGGCTGGTGACGGCGGCGTGATCGGCGACCCACAGGCTGGAGTCGCGGGTGAACAGCAGGTTCGGCAGCGGGTCGATGACGAAGTCGTGCCGGTCCATCAGGCCGTAGACCAGGCCGGCGCCGCCCTGGAGTTCTTCGTGTGCGATCCCGGCCATCAACGCGGTGGCGAGATCCGCCGGGTCGAGCCCGGCCAGATGGTCGGCCACCCGCCGGCGCAGGCTGTCGCCCAGCCGGACGTCGGCCAGGACCGCCTCGCTCAGCTCCTTGCGGGCCGGCTCCAGCGCCAGGACCTGAGCCAGCAGCTCGGACAGGTAGAGCACGGTGACACCGCGGGACCGCAGCGCATCGGCGAAGATGTCGTGCTCCTCCTGGGCCCGCCCGACCCAGGGGATGCCATCAAACAGCAGCGAATCGTTATTGCGCGGGGTCAGCCGGGCAAGTTCCGGTCCGGGCCGATGGAGCAGGACCGTCTTCAACTGCGCGACTTCGCTGTCTACGTAGTGACTCACCTTCGCAGCGTATCCGGGTGCCGGACCGGCACACGGGGCAGAGCAGACAAATCGCTGCCTACCAATATGTGAGATCGCCGAATCTGCGACGTCGAGCAATCGGGAGAAAGCGGGCAGACATCGACGGGGATGCATGTCGATTCGTGGATGAGCGCGGCATTCATCCCGCCTCACTCAATCCCGAGCTCTATTTGCGTACTCGTTCGATCACCTACGGTGTTGAAAAGCGGCCCTGAGAACCAGGGAGGCACACAATGACCGGTTTCATGCATGCCATCGACGTGTTCGGTCCGCCGGGCACAGATATCGCCCCGTACGTCGATTCTCCGACGCGGCCCACTCTCACCGGGTGGTCGCGTCGTCGTCGTTTGGAGAAGGAAATGGGCCGCCTGGCTGCGGCCCGCAACAAGACCAAGCACCGGCTGCACCGGCTCGGCGCGGAGTGGCAGCTGATCGACGCCGTCGCCGTCGGCATCGACATGCCGGATTCGTTCCTCGCCGTCGGTCCGGGCGGCGTCTTCGCGATCACCGTGAAGTCGCACGGCCGGGCCCGGGTCCTGATCTCCGGTGACACCGTCCAGATCAAGGGCGGCCGGCCGGCGTACGTGCAGCAAACCCGGGACTTCGCCAAGGCGTTGTCGACATCGTTCACCCGAACGGCTGGTACGCGCATACCAGTTACGCCGATCTTGGCCTTCTCCGGATCGGGGTTGCTCAGCTTCTACGGACCGCCAAAAGGTTGCCTGGTCGCGGTTTATCGGGACTTGGACCACCTGCTCACTGCGTACGGCCGCCGCATTGCGAACCGCACTGTCGATAAATTGGCATCGATCGCCCGTCATCCGACGACCGTTGTGGACCTACGATCAGATCAACTCGTCGCGAGCTACATGTGGCACAGCGCTGATTTGACGGCTGACAAGAGCGCCTCCGGTCGGTAACGTCGCGAGGAGTCACCGGCACGCGACAAGCCGTGAACGATCGGAGGCACCGTGGCTCACGTCGAGCTGTCCCTGTCGGAGCCCATCTCAGGCGCTCTCGATCCGGATCAGGGCAGCCACGGGGAGCGGTTCGCCTCGGTGGATCAGTGGTCGGCAGCGACTCGGATCGCCACCGAGCCCTGCCTGGTGATCGACAATCTGGCGACGATCGCGGCGGTGTCTCGGACCGCGTGCTCGTTGCTGGGATTTCCGGCCCCCAGCGAAGTGATCGGTTGCTATCTCTGCTCCGAAGAGCTGCTGGCGCTGGTTGATTTCACACCAGCGTCAGCTGCTTTGTCAGCCGCCGACATGGAGAAGATCCCGCCGATGCTGGCGCTTCACTCGGGCCGGCTGGCTCGAGGCCTGATGCGCGTCCGGTCCGGCGCCGACGTGGTCACGATGGACGCGATTGCCACGCCGCTGTGGGGGCTCAACAAGGTCGTCGGCTCGCTCACGTTCTTCAGCCTGGTCTGAGCCGCGGTCCGGCCACGGATGAATGGCCGCCGAAGCGAGCAACCTGATCCAACCGAGCAGCGCGGCCTGGACCAGGTCCGGGCCGCGTCTCGCCTACGCTGACGTCCATGCCCGGAGTTCCACCGACCCGCTTCGTCTATCTCGGTCCCGAAGGCACCTTCGCCGAGCAGGCGCTGCGCACCATCCCCGCGGCCGAGCGCGGCACTCGCACGCCGGCCCGCAGCGTGCCCGAGGCCTGCGAGGCGGTCCGTGCCGGCGATGCCGATGCCGCGCTGGTGCCGCTGGAGAACTCGGTCGGCGGTCAGGTCGGGGTCACGCTAGACGAACTGGCCGAGGGCGCGCCCCTGGTGATCACCCGGGAAGTCGTGCTGCCGGTGAACTTCGTGCTGGCCACCCGAGCCGGTGTCAAGGCCGACGACATCACCTCGGTGGCGGCCCATCCGCAGGCCTCGGCGCAATGCCGCCGGTGGCTGGCCGACCATCTTCCCGATGCCGTCGTCATCGACGTGCTGTCCAACGGCGCCGCTGCGGCGGCCGTGGCCGACGGGCTCTACCCGGCCGCGATCTGCGCTCCGATCGGTGCCGCTCGGCATCGGCTCAGCCTCCTCGCCGAACAGATTGGCGACCATCCGGACGCCGTGACCAGATTTGCCCTGGTCAGCCGTCCCGGGCCGCCACCGATGCCGACCGGCGACGACGTGACCGCGCTCGCCGTCTACATCGCTCACGATCGGGTCGGCGCGCTGCTCGCGGTGCTCACCGAATTGGCAGTACGCGGCGTCAACCTGACCCGCATCGAGTCGCGCCCCACCGGCGAGCGGCTCGGCCGTTACGTCTTCTTCCTGAACTGCACCGGACACGTCGCCGACGTACGCCTCGGCGAGGCGATGCGGGGACTCCGCCGGATCTGCGCCGATGTCCGCTACCTCGGCTCCTACCCGCGGGTGGACCTGGACGCGGACCCGCCGCCGTCGCTGTCGCCGCCGGGCACCTCGGACGCCGACTTCGCTGACGCCGATGCCTGGTTGGCCCGCATCCGTGGCGGCGACCCGGCGTGACCGCCCGCTGTGGACGCCGCGCGCCGAGCGCGTAACCATCCCAACGGGGTGCCCGGATCGACGTAGGCTGGCGCGCATGAAGATCGGCATTCTCGGCACCGGAACCGTGGCGCAGGCGCTCGGCACCAAGCTCGCGCATGTCGGTCACGAGGTGCGGCTGGGATCCCGGGATGCGCAGAATCCGAAAGCCGCGGCGTGGTCGGCGCATGCTCCCCTGGCCAGTCACGGCACCTTCGCCGATGCCGCCGCGCACGGCGCGATCCTGATCAACGCGACCAACGGGCTGGCAACGATGGACGTGCTCGCGGCCGCCGGCTCCGACAACATGGCCGGCAAGGTGCTCATCGACGCGTCCAACCCGATCGACTTCTCCAGCGGCGATGCGTTGCCGGTGCTGCGTCCCGGCAACGGCGACAGCCTGGCCGAGATGATCCAGCGGACCTACCCGCGTACGCCGGTGGTCAAGGCCTTGAACACCGTCAACGCCGAGCTGATGGTCAACCCCAGCGCCGTCGCCGGAGAACATCTGCTGTTCATGGCCGGTGACGACGAGCGGGCAAAGTCACTGGCGCTGGATCTTCTGGGTGAACTCGGCTGGCCGGCGGATCGGGTGATGGATCTCGGCGGACTCGTCGCGGCCCGCGGCCTGGAGGCATATGTGCTGCTCTGGGTGGCCGTGATGCGGACCAAGGGCACCTCGCTGTTCAATGTCAGCCTGACCGCAAACTGACAAAACCCGTCGTGTCTATGCCATGATTCGCCGATGAGCAGCGTGGAATGGGGGGCGTCGAGCGAGCTGACGACCGGCGGCGAGCGCCGGCCGAACCGGCTCGCGCACGGCGTGGCCGGCCGTCTCAGCCGAATCTCCGATGTCCGGGCGCGGCGGATCGCCGCATTCAGTCTGCTGGCGACATACGTCCTCGTCGTCGTCGCACAGTGGCTGCCGTGGTTCAGCATCAAGGCGACCGGAGCGTCCGACGGATTCGACCTCCCCGGCAGCGGCAGCGAGCATCACGTGGGTGCTATCGCCGCGCTGAACAGCCTCTCTGAGCCGTACTACCTGGGCTGGACATTGATCGCGGTGGTTGCCGCGGCGGCCGTCTTCGGCAGCCGGCGGATCCGCCGGACCGCTGCCGGGGTTGCCGGCGGCGCGATCGTCGGCCAGACGATCGTCGTGCTCGCCGCGTGGCACGACAACGGGGTGGGTTTGTTCCGCTCGATCCTCGGCGACGAGGGCGGTGTGCAGGGGCACCGCGAAATCGGCATCTACCTGTGTGTCCTGGCACTAGTTCTGGCGTCCGCCTCGATGGTGGTCGCGGTCCGCGGCAAAGTCCTGCCGTCGATCACGGATGACGCCGATACGGACAGCGTTCCGGTGGACCCGGCCGCCGCGTCAACGGCCCCCGTCGCACCGGACCGGTCGCCGGCCGAGGAGGCCTTCGAGCCCCGCCGTCCGCGGCTGGGCGCGCCGGTGGTGGAGAGTGCCGAGGCGCTCGGCGACGAGGCTTACGACGACTTCACACCGCCGCCAGTGGCGAATGGCCGGCACGAGACGTCGGATCATTCGATCTTCATGCGGCCGCGGAGCGCCGACACGCACCGGTGACCACACGGCATCGCCGGGCGGAGGCGCAGTGCCAACGCGGGATACTCCGGTGAACCAATCCGGGCGAACCGGTACTCTCACCATTCGTGATTGACCTGCGCCTGCTGAGAGAAGATCCGGATCGCCTTCGGGCCAGCCAGCGTGCCCGGCGGGAGTCCGAGAGTGCCGTTGACGACCTGCTCGCGGCCGATGAGGCGCGCCGATCCGCGGTCGCCGACTTCGAAGCGAAACGGGCCGAGCAGAAGCAGCTGGGCAAGCTCATGCCGGCCGCCCGGGGCGACGAGCGGGACTCGCTGCTGGTGCGTACCAAGGAATTGTCGGCGGAGGTCAAGAGCGCCGAAGCCGCGGTGACCGAGGCGGAGGCCGCGTTGCGGGCCGCCCAGTTCGCGGTGTCGAACGTTGTCGCGGACGGAGTCCCCCCGGGTGGTGAGGACGACTTCGTGACGCTGCGCGAGGTCGGCACGATTCCGGCCCTCGAAGAGCCGAAGGACCACGTCGAGCTGGGTGAGCTGCTCGGCGCCATCGACATCGAGCGGGGCGCCAAGATCTCCGGAAGCCGGTTCTACTTCCTCAAGGGCCAGGGCGCGCTGCTCCAGCTGGGGCTGCTGCAGATGGCGATGGCGCAGGCGGTCAATGCCGGGTTCACGGCGATGATCACGCCGGTGCTGGTTAAGCCGGAGACCATGGAGGGCACCGGCTACCTCGGCGAGCACGCCTCGGAGGTCTACCGCCTCGAAGCCGATGACCTGTTCCTGGTCGGCACCAGCGAGGTGGCCCTGGCGGGCTATCACAGCAACGAGATCTTGAGCCTCGACGAGCCGCTGCGCTACGCCGGCTGGTCGTCGTGCTTCCGGCGCGAGGCCGGCAGCTACGGCAAGGATGTCCGCGGCATCCTGCGGGTGCACCAGTTCGACAAGGTCGAGATGTTCTCCTACTGCCGCCCAGAGGAGGCCGCCGACGAGCACCTGCGGCTGCTGGCCTGGGAAGAGGAGATGCTCGGCAAGCTCGAGCTGCCCTACCGGGTGATCGACGTGGCGGCCGGCGACCTCGGCTCGTCGGCGGCTCGCAAGTACGACTGCGAGGCGTGGATCCCATCGCAGCAGCGCTACCGCGAGCTCAGCTCGACCTCGAACTGCACCACATTCCAGGCCCGCCGGCTCAACGTGCGGTATCGCGACGCGGACGGCAAGTCGCAGACCGCCGCGACGCTGAACGGCACCCTGGCGACGACCCGGTGGCTGATCGCGATCTTGGAAAACCACCAGCAACCGGACGGATCGGTACGCGTACCGGCCGCGCTCCGGCCCTTCCTCGGTGGTCGTGAGCTGCTCGAACCTTCGTCTCGCTGACGGCTTCTGTTGGTCACTTAGCCTCCCGGGATTGGCGGTGTCGGAGTAGCGTTGCTGCTCCATCGTCGACGGGTGACGAGGAGTCGACCATGGGATGCCGCGAGATGAAGGAGGCAAACGTGGCGATTCGTGCCGAACTGCCGAAGTTGGTCGCGACCGACCTCGACGGGACGATCGTCCGATCTGACGACACCGTTTCCGCCCGGACAGCGGCCGCGTTCGAGTATCTGCGCGAGCGGGGCATCCCAATCGTGGGTGTCACCGGTCGCGGCCCCCGGTTGCTGGATCTGACCCGGGCCGACCTGCCCAGCGCGTCATTCCTGGTGCTCGGGCAGGGTGCGCGGGTGCTGGACATGACCACGCCGGAACCGACCGTGCTGTTTACCGACTCGATGCCCGGAGCCGTCGTACGCGCGGTCATCGAGGCTGTTGAGGCGGTGGCCGGCCCGGTGACCGTGCTGGCCGAGCCGCTGGACGCGGAGGACAGTCACCTCGTGGGCGAGGTGCACCCGTCGTGGCGGTTCCAGAACGCGGTCCGTCGCTGTGCCCGGGCCGAGGCCCTGGACCGCCATGTGGTCAAGGGATTCCTGCACTCGGACACGCTGACGGCGGACGAGTTGCTGGAGGCCGCGCGGGCCGTGATCCCGGTCGGACTGGTCGAGCTCACCCAGGCCGGACTCGGTTACGTCGAGGTGTGCCCGCCGGGCGTCACCAAGGCGACCGGGCTCGCGGTGGTCGCCGCCCAGCTGGGCATCGCGCCCGACGACGTCCTGGTCTTCGGCGACATGCCGAACGACCTGTCGATGTTCGCCTGGGCCGGCTGGCGCCGCGTCGCGGTGGCCAACGCGCACCCATTGCTGCGCGCGGCGGCGGACGAGGTGACTCTGTCCAACGACGACGACGGTGTCGCCGTTTATCTGGAGCGGATGTTCACGGCGGGCCTCCCGGCTGCCGCGTAATCCGCTCGTGGCGGCCGATCGTCGGCGGCCACGAACAAGCGCGAGATCCAGTGCGTCCGTCGCGGTGTTTCGCCATGGGGAGCGCCCTAGATCCCGCGCTTGATATGTCTCGAGGTCGAGTCGACCGGCTAGAGGTATTGGCCGGTGCCGGTGGTGTTCTCGCCCGGCGCGTGCGGCGGCGTCAGGCCCGGCATCGCCTGGCCCATCGGGAGTGCCGGGCGGCCACGCATCTGCTCGAGCTGGATCCGCGCCGCCATTTGCTGCGCGACCAATGCCGCCTGGATGCCGTGAAACAGCCCTTCCAACCATCCGACCAGCTGCGCCTGGGCAATCCGCAGCTCGGCTTCGCTGGGCACATGCCCGGGCTCGAACGGAAGCGACAACCGCTCGAGTTCATCGACGAGTTCCGGCGCCAGACCGTCTTCCAGTTCCTCGATCGAGCGGCGGTGGATTTCGGTGAGGCGCTGGCGGCCGGCCTCGTCCAGCGGCGACGCCCGGACCTCTTCCAGCAGCTGCTTGATCATGCTGCCGATCCGCATGACCTTCGCCGGGTGTTCGACGAGCTGCGACGGATCCTCGCGGGCGTCCGGTTCCTCCGCCGCCACTGGCATTGTGCCGACCGGCCGACCGTCCGGGCCGACCACGACAATGGTGCGGGCGGCGCCGCCTTCGTTCGGTTGGGTCTCCTCGCTCATCCCGCCATCCTCCACCATCCGGTCACGGTCCCTGCGGGGACCGGGCGATTGGTGGCCGGGGTGATGTGGTCGGGGGTTAATGCCGGAACTGGTTGAAGTCCGGCGGCCGCTTTTCGGCGAACGCGGTCGCGCCCTCCATGCCCTCGGCGGACTTGCCGAACACCTCCAGCCCATCGAACGCGAGGTGCGAGATCCCGGACAGGTGGTCGGAGTCGGCGTTGAACGAGTGCTTGAGGAACCGCAGTGCCATCGGCGAGTAGCCGGCGATCTTCTCGCCCCAGGCCACCGCCGTGGCGCGCAGCTCGGCCGCCGGGACCACCGCGTTGACCAGTCCCCAGCGCTCAGCCGTGTCGGCGTCGATCCGATCCAGCAGGAACCACATCTGCCGGGCTCGCTTTTCGCCGATGACGCGGGCCAAATAGGCGCTGCCGTATCCGCCGTCGAATGATCCGACCCGAGGCCCGGCCTGGGCGAACGTCGCCGACTCGGCGGCGATCGACAGATCGCAGATGACATGCAGGACATGACCGCCGCCGATCGCGATGCCGTTGACCGCCGCGATCACCGGCTTGGGAATGTCGCGGATGATGCGGTGCAGCCGTTCGATCTCGAAGGTGCCCCACTCGGTTTCGCCGTAGCCGCCGGTCTCGGCGCGCTCCTTCACGTCGCCGCCGGCACAGAAGGCGCGATCGCCGGCGCCGGTGAGGACGACCGCGGCGACCTGCGGGTTCGACCATGCGGTCTTGAACGCGAAGATCAACTCATCAACGGTACGGCCGCGGAACGAGTTCATCCGGTCCGGCCGGTTGATCTCAATGACGGCGACCGCGCCATCGCCGTCGACCGTGTAGTTCACATCGGTGAACTCCTCGATTCGCATCCCGACCTCCTTGTCGTCGCGGCATCGCAGCCCCGGCACGGACACTACTGTTCAATGTGTGATCGACGAATCTGAGGGCGTGCTGGACCGGCCAGCGGCCGGGCCGGACTTCACTCGGGCCTACGGCACGGATCCCAATCAGCTGATCGATGTGCACCTGCCGCCGGAGTCGGCGACGCCGCGGGGTTTCGTGGTGTTCCTGCATGGGGGCTACTGGCGGGCCCACTACGACCGCGTGCACGCGCGCCCCGCGATCGCGGCCCTGATCGCCGACGGATATCTGGTGGCGAGCGTGGAGTATCGACGGGTCGGCCAGCCCGGCGGCGGCTGGCCGGGCACTCTGGAAGACGCGGTGGCCGGCATCGCCGCCGCCGTCGAGCTGGGCGCCGAGCTCGGCTTCGATGCGGCGCAGCCGGTGGTCGCCGGTCACTCCGCCGGCGGACATCTCGCATTGTGGGCGTCACATCGCCTCGGTCCGGACCAGATCGGCGGGGTTCTCGCGCTGGCCCCGGTGGTCGGCCTGGACGCGATGCAGCGTGCCGGTGTCGGCAACGGTGCCATGGCGGACCTGCTCGGCGGTGGGCCGGACGAGGTTCCGGAACGATACCGGGAGGCCGATCCTGGGGTAAATCTCCCGATTGGCGTGCCAGTCGTCGTAGTGCACGGCTCGCTCGACACCGTGGTCCCGACCGAATACGGTCGCGCGTTCGTGCATGCGGCAGTCGCGTCCGGGGACGATGTGACACTGGTCGAACTTCCGGACATCCAACACTTTGGGTTAATTGATCCGCTGTCATCGGCGTGGTCCGACGTGTCGGAAGGTCTTGCCAGCCTGACCGGCCGGGGGCGAGGATAGGCGTCGCGCCGCTCCCGATTCCCCCTATTCGGCGCGAACGTCCGAACGGTGGAGACAGGCTGTGGCAATGCTGAACCGGCGAGACACCCTGAAGTTGTTCGCGTCCATGGGCATCGCGGGGGCAGCCGCACCGTTGCTGTCGGCGTGCACCGGATCGGGTGGCTCCGGCTCTGGCTCCAACACGCCGGTCCGGGTGGCATTCGTCTACCCGCAATCCGGCGCGATGACGCTCGATGGGCGACGAGATGCGGGCCGGCTTCGAGCTCTATCTCCAGCAGCAGAACCACCTGCTCGGTGGGCGGCCGGCCCAGGTGAGCTACGTCAACGAGGGCGGATCTCCCGAAGATGGTCTGGCCGCGGTGACCGGAGTGCTCAAGGGCACCGGCAACACCCCGCCACCGGACGTCATCGTCGGCATCGGCACCTCGGCCGTGATGGCGAAGGTGCGGGACTCGATCGAGAAGGCGCAGATCCCGCTCATCGGTGCCAACGGCTCGCCGGCGAACCTGCTGAGCCCGAAATACATCTGGCGGGTGTCCTACGTTGACGGGGACGCCGGCGGAGTGCTGGCCAACTACTTCAACCAGCGCCAGATCGACCACGTCTACGTCTATGACGACGGCAGCGTGGACGGCATGACCGAGGCCGACTCGTTCCGCAGCAGCTTCAAGCGGACCCAGTCGTCGCAGTCGGGCAACATGAACCAGGCGCTCAACGAGATCCAGAACGGCAACGCCCGGGTCGTGGTGGCCGCCTGCAACGGTGCCGCCGCGAGCAGCTTCCTGAAGGCGTACCGCAACGCGCAGATCAACCTTCCGCTCTACGGCCCGGGATTCCTGACCGAGGGCTTCGTCGTCGACGACAAGTCGGTCGCGGCCGCCGCGCGCGACGTCTACACGGTGCTGAACTACGCGCCGGACCTGGACAACGACGCCAACCGGCAATTCGCTTCGCAGTATTTCGGGCAGCACCCGAACAGCGAGCCGAGCACCTACGCCATGGCGAGCTACGACGCGCTGAACGTGCTGGACCGGGCCATCAGCCTGATCAACGACGACGTCAACGCCCACACCATCAACTCCGCGCTCGGCGGCGTCGGCCAGTTCGACAGCCCGCGCGGTCAATGGCAGTTCAACCAGAGCCGGACGCCGCAGCAGACGTGGTATCTCCGCCAGTTCATGAAGGACGGCCGGGTCTGGCAGAACAACGTCATCCAGCGCCTGGACACGCCGACTCTGACGGCGTGATCGTCCCGGCGATCATGACGGCCGGGACGGCGGCCGCCGGCGGAATATCGCGTGTTGTTGACGACCGCAACGCAAGCGTGACACGCTCGGGCCGTGCTCGATGTGCTGTGGGCGGCGACCAGCGTCGCTGTGGTGGGCGCCAGCGCTCGCGCCGGTGCGCCGGGTCATAGCGTCCTCCGCTATCTCGAGCGGTTTGGCTATGCCGGCCGGGTGATTCCGATCAACCCGAACGCCGACCGGATCGGTGATCGGCCGGCGTGGTCGAGCGTGTCGGCCTATCGAGCGGCCACCGGGGAGCCGGTTGATCTTGCAGTCGTGCTGGTCCCGGCGTCGGCTTGCCTGGACGCGATCACCGACTGCGCGGACGCGGGAGTCGCGGTGGCGATCGTCGGCTCGTCCGGCTTCGCCGAGGTCGGTCCGGAGGGGCGCGCACTGCAGTCGAAGCTGGTGGCGGTGGCCCGGGCCGGTGGCATGCGCTTGGTCGGACCCAACTGCATCGGTGCGCTGGGTCCGCAGACCGGGCTGGTCGCGAGCTTCAGTCCACTCTTCGGCGGAGCCGAAACAAGGCTGCTCAGTGGCGGAGCCGAAACAAGGCTGCTCAGTGGCGGAGCCGAAACAAGGCTGCTCAGCGGCGGAGCCGAAACCAGACCGCTCAGCGGCGAAGCCGAAACCAGACCGCTCAGCGGCGAAGCCGAAACAAGGCTGCGCAGCGGCGGAGCCGACGGGTCGCTCCGGGCGTCGGATTCGGCGCCGCGCGCGATCGGCTTCGCGTCCGCCAGCGGCGCGCTCGGCTTCGGCACCGTCAGCCTGGCGCTCGACCGCGGGCTGCCATTGCGGGCCGCGGTCAGCACCGGCAACGAGGCCGACGTGTCCGCCCTCGAAGTCCTCACTGCCCTGGCCCGCGATCCGGAGTGCGGGGCGCTTCTGGGGTACGCGGAATCGCTGTCCGACGCGAACGGCCTGCGCGCGCTGGCGGCTGCCGCGTCCGAGCACGGCAAGCCGGTGGCGTTGCTGGTCGGCGGAGTTTCCGAGGCGGGTGCCCGAGCGGCCGCCTCGCACACCGGGGCGCTGGCGACCGGTGAGCGAGTGGTCGACGGCGTGCTCCGGCAGTTCGGCATCGAGCGCGTCGACGACGTGGACGAGCTGCTCGACGTCGGGGATGCGTACGCGCTGATCGGCGGTGCCGTGGGCGACCGGGTCGCGGTGATCACCACGTCCGGAGGCTCCGGCATCCTGGCGACCGATGCCATCGCCCGACACCGGCTGCGCCTGGCCGACCTCGCGCCGTCGACCCGCGCCGAGCTGGCCCAGATCGTGCCGGCCTATGGTTCCGCGGCCAATCCGGTGGACGTGACCGCGACCGTGATGAGCGACCGCTCGCTGGTCGGCCGTGCGCTCCACGCGGTCGCCGGCGACCCCGGCGTGGATGCACTGGTGGTCTGCTTCTGTGTGCTCGTGGGCGCCGACGTGGATGCGATCGTCGACGCACTCGCCGAGGTCAAGCAGCGGTTCGGCAAGCCGGTGCTGGTGGCTCGCACCGGGGCCGAGCACCTCGCACCGCAGGCCACGGCCGCGCTGCGGGCGGCCGGCGTGCCCAGCTATCCGACCCCGGGCCGGGCGGTCCGGGCGGTCGCGGCGCTGCACCGCAGCCGGCCGCGGCCGGGGATCGCGACCACGGCTGACGGTGTCGCTTCACGAGCTCCGGGCAGCGGCGAGGCGGAGCTGAAGGCGGCTCTGGCCGAGGCCGGGATCCGGGTGCCGATCGGCCGGGTGGTCACCGACGAGGCAACCGCCGTGGCGGCCTGCCCGGAACGTGCCGTGTTCAAGGTGGTGGCACCGGGTCTGGTGCACAAGTCCGACGTCGGCGGGGTGCTGCTCGGCATCGATGCCGGGCGGGCCGGGGATGCGTACCACCAATTGATGGCCGTGCCCGGCGCCGCCGGAGTCCTGGTCGAAGAGCAGGTCCCGGCGGGCATCGAGGTACTTGTCGGAGTGGCTGACTCGGCGCTGGGGCGGATCCTGAGCGTCGGCGTCGGCGGGGTGCTCACCGAAGTGGTCGACGATGTCGCGATCCGGCTGCTGCCGGTCGGCGAGCCGGACGTCCGCGAAATGATCGCCCAGACCCGCGTCAGCGCGATGCTCGCCGGGCTGCGGGGAGCGCCGCCGGCGAACGTGGACGCGCTGGTCGAGCTGATCGTCGCGGTTGCGCGGCTGGCCGCGAACTGGCCCGGCGACCTGGATCTGAATCCTGTGGTGGTGACGCCGCGGGAGGCCATCGTGCTGGACGCGGCCCTGAGTGTGACGAGTTAGGAGGCATCGGCGTGGACATCGGTCAACTGGTGGCGCGGTCGGCGAGCCGGTATGCGACCCGCGTCGCGGTGCAGGGTCCGCAGGGCACGCAGACCTTTGCCGAACTCGGTGATCGAGTGATCCGGCTGGCCAATGCGCTGCTGGGTCTCGGGTTTCAGCCCGGCGACCGGGTCCTGGACCTGCAGCCGAACCAGAACTCATCGATCGAGATGGACCTGGCGTGCTGCACGTCCGGGCTGGTCCGGGTGGTCCTGAACTATCGGCTGCACCCGGACGACTGGGCTCGCATCGCCGACGACTGCGGCGCGGTCGGCATGGTCTACGACGGCCGGTACGCGGAACCGAGCACCGCCCTCCGTGACGGCTTCGGTCCGCAGCGCGTGGTCGCGATCGGCGACGGACCCGGACTGTCCTACGAGACCCTGATCGCGAACGCGTCCGGAACCATGCCGTCGGTCGAGCGCCGGCCGGACGACCTGGTGTCGCTGAACTACACCTCGGGCACCACCGGCCGGCCCAAGGGCGTCCGGCGCACCCATCGCAACCGGTGGTCGTGCCTGGTCGGCATGACCTACGACGTGCTTTCGGCGGTGCCGTCGGAGCGGGACACCTACCTGCACGCCGGCCCGATCACGCATACGAGCGGCCTGTTCGTGCTGCCGTTCATCGCCGGCGGTGGCACCCAGCTGATCCATGGCTCGTACGACGCGGAGGCAGTTGTCGACGCGGTCGCCCACCACGGAGTCACCCACACCGCGCTGGTGCCGACCATGGTCGCGCGCCTGCTGGCCCTGGATCCGGAACCGCTGACCGGCCTGAAGATGCTCGGCTACGCCGGTGCGCCGATGCCGCCGGAACAGATCCGGCAGGCGTACGACCGGCTGACGCCGAACCTGGTGCAGTACTACGGCCTGGTCGAGGCGATCCCGCCGGTGACCGTGCTGACCGCCGCCGATCACGCGCGCGGGCTGTCCGGCGATTCGTCAATCCTGACCAGTGCCGGCCGGGCCGCGCTCGGCGTCAGCCTGCGTACCGTCGACGAGGACGGCAAGCCCGTGCCGGTCGGCGAGATCGGCGAGGTGGTGGTGCGCGGTGACCTGGTGATGAGTGGCTACTGGGGAGCCGCGGGCGGATCGGTGCGGGCCGTGGTGGACGGCTGGCTGCACACCGGCGACCTGGGCCGGCTCGACGACACCGGCCGGCTGTGGCTGGTCGATCGCAAGGGCGACATGATTATCACGGGTGGCTACAACGTCTATCCGCGGGAAGTCGAGGACGTGATCGCCGCGGTCCCCGGGGTTCGTGAGGTCGCGGTGGTCGGGGTCCGCGATCCGGACTGGGGCCAGCGGGTGGTGGCGCTGTTCACCGGCTCGGCCAGCGCCGACGTGGTGTCGGCGCACTGCCGGGACCAGCTCGCCTCGTTCAAGCGGCCGAAGGAGGTGCGCCAGGTGGACGAGTTCCCGTTGAATGCCACCGGCAAGGTCGCCAAGAACCTGCTGCGCGCGTCGTTGGAGGCGGCTGATGCCTGAGACTGCCGGCCAGTTCCCCTACACCCGGGGCATCACCGCCGATCCGCAGCCGTGGATCATGGGGCAGTACGCCGGATTCGGCACTCCGGCCCAGTCCAACAAGCGCTATCGCCAACTGCTCGATGCCGGCGTCACCGGTTTCTCGGTGGCGCTGGACCTGCCCACCCAACTCGGCCTGGACTCCGATGACCCCCGCGCGGTCGGTGAGGTCGGCCGGGTCGGCGTCGCCATCGACTCGCTGGACGACATCGCGACGCTGCTCGACGGCATCCCGCTGGAGCAGATCACCCAGGTGCGGACGACCGCGAACTCGATCGGCTATGTGTGGGCGGCGATGTTCGGCGCGCTCGCCCGGCAACGCGGTGTCGATCCGAACGCGTTCGGCCTGTTCATCCAGAACGACGTGCTCAAGGAGTACATCGCCCGGGGCACCCAGATCTTCCCGCCGGGGCCGTCGCTGCGGCTCGCGGTCGACACCATCGAGCACTGCGTGCGCACGACTCCGCGATGGGTGCCGCTGGCCATGTCGGGCTACCACATCGCCGAGGCCGGTGGCGATGCCGCGCAAGAGGTCGGCTACACGTTCGCCAACGCGATCGCCTACCTGGACGAGGTCCGGCGCCGCGGCCTGTCGATCGATGCGGTCGCCCCGACGCTGTTCACCTTCCTCTCGGTCGGCATCAACTTCCTGGACGAGGTGGCCAAGCTGCGCGCCGCCCGCCGGGTCTGGGCACACCTGGTCCGGTCCCGCTACTCGACCACCGACCCGCGGGCCGAGCAGTTGCGGATCTTCGCGTTCACCGCGGGATCGTCGTTCACCGCGGCGCAGCCGCTCAACAACATCGTCCGGGCCAGCGTCGAAGCCCTGGCCGCTGCGCTCTCCGGTGTGCAGACGCTGCACGTGTCGGCCTATGACGAGGCGCTCGGTGTGCCGACCGAGGCCGCGGCCACGTTGGCGTTGCGTACGCAGCAGGTGGTCGCGTTCGAGACCGGAGTGCTGTCGGCCGCCGACCCGCTCGGCGGCTCGTACGAGATCGAAGCGCGGACCGACGCCGTCGAACGCCGGATCCTGGACGTCCTGGCTGATATCGAGCGGCGTGGCGGCGCACTCGCCTGCATCGAGAACGGCTATTTCCGGCGCCAGCTCGGCGACGCCGCCTACCGCCAGATGAGGGACGTCGAGTCCGGCGACCGGGTGGTCGTCGGAGTGAACCGGTTCGAGGCCGCCGCCCACGAGTCGCTGGAGGTCTTCACCGTCGACCCGGCGCTCGAGGCGGAACGCATCGACGACCTGGCGCGGCTTCGCGAGCGGCGGTCCCAGGACCATGTGGATGGCACGCTCGCGCAGCTCACCGAGGTCGCCCGCGGGACCGGCAACGTGGTGCCCGCGGTGCAGGCGGCGCTGGAGGCCGGCGCCACCATCGGCGAGGTGGTCGGTGCGCTGCGGCTGGTGTTCGGAGCGTGGCGCCCGGACGTGGAGATTTAGCCGTTCGAGCTGGGCTGCGCGCTGCGGTTCGGGGTCGGGCGCAGCGGCTCGCAGGTCTTCAGCGCCGCCGCGACCTTCGGGTCGGCGGTGCTCAGCGGGGTGCCCTGGTCCATCGTCACGCCGTGGTCCTGCAGGCAGTTGCGGTAGGCCTGAAACTCGCTGTTGTTCTGGTTGCCGCCGCCGTTGGTCGCCGGCCGCTTGGACTCGCACTTGGCCAGCGCGTTCTTCCACGTGGTCGCGTCGACGCCGGCCGGCGGGTTGTTCGGGTCGCCGAAGAGGCCACCGCCACCGAAACCGCCGCCACCGAAACCGCCGCCACCGAAGCCGCCACCTCCGAACCCGCCACCCCGGCCGGCGCCCGGAGACCGGGACGGCCGCGGTTCGCCGCTGGGCCGGCCCGACGGGCGGCCGGTGGGCCGGCCGAACGACGGCAGCTTCACGCCGTTCTGGCTCAGGCAGGTGGTGTAGGCGGCGAACGCGTTGCTGCCGTTCGAGGCCGCGGCCGCCGGCTTGGCGCCGGAACCGCTGCTGCCACAAGCGCTGAGCACCGTCAGCGCCACACCCATCAACACCACGCCAGCAGCGCGTCGCATCACGGCACTCTCCTCATGACGAACCCGCCGCCCGAGGCGGCCGTCGGCAACCAGGGATCAGACCGCATCTACCTCGATGCAGGATCGGACGTACCTCGAAGGAAGCTGGGACCTACGTCGAGGAGGTTCAGCGTGCTGCCAGGTCGGCGCCGGTCATCGGTCCGCTGACGGGGAAGTCCGGTGGCGGTGATTGGCATTTACGCCGCCTTATCGGCCATCCGGGCAGACTTGTGATAGATGCAACGCTTTGTCTCAGATGGCTGGCGACTCTCGGCTGGCGGTGTCGCGTTGCGGGAGGTGGACGCTGATGTCCATGCCACCGGCGGGCACTGCGATCGCGTCCACGGTGCCGCCGTGCACGGCGGCGATTGAGGAGACGAGGGTGAGTCCGAGTCCGAAGCCATCATGGCGAGTGCGGTCGTTGAGTCGGGTGAACGGCAGGAACAGGCGTTCGACCATGTCTGCGGGGACTACGGCTCCGGTGTTGACGACGCGGAGCACGGATGTCGCATCCTCGGTGGTTGTCGAGATCGTGATGGTGCCGGCTGTGATGTTGTAGCGTTCGGCGTTGTCGAGCAGGTTGGTGACAAGCCGTTGCAGCAGTGTGGCGTCACCGGTGACCGGTGCCTCGCCGAGAGAAATGGTCGTCGTAATGCCGTCGGCGGGACGTCCCTCGAGTACGTCCTCGGCCACGACGGCTAGATCCAGTGGCTCGGTCAGCGCGCGCGCGTGATCGTTGCGCGCGAGTACCAGAAGTGCATCGATGAGACGCTCGGCGTGTTCGACGGCTTGACGGATTTCGGCGGTCATCGACACCAGCTCGTCGGTCGTGGGCCGCGGCTTTGCGAGCACGACGTCGATCGCGGTGCGCATGACGGTCAGCGGCGTGCGCAGCTCGTGACTGGCGTTGGCGATGAACTGCCGCTGACTGGTGAATGCGCGATCGAGGCGTTCGAGCATGGTGTCGAAGGTGTCGGCGAGCTCCCGCAATTCGTCGCGCGGGCCCTGTAGTGCGAGGCGCTGGGACAGGTTCTGCTCACTTGCTACCCGAGCGGCTGCGGTGAGCCGACGCACCGGCAGCAGGATCCGTCCGGCGAGGAGCCAGCCCGCCACGGCGGCGAGCAGGGTGAGACCCGCCAGGCTGAGCAACGAGTAGGTCAGCAGGTGGGGCAGTGTCGCGGTGCGCTGTGCGGAGGCGCCGACCTGAACCCCGTTGGCATAAAGCTCGGTGCATTTTTGCGTGGCCTTGGCGGTCGCATCGCTGTTTTGCGCCCGCGCCGCAGCGACGCAATCGTTGATCGCCTGCTGGACCGACGCCGGGACCTTGGGCGCCGCGGTGGTGCCCAAGGCGTGGGCGACCAGCAGATAGGTGATCAATACCAGGGCGGTGCCGCCCAACCCGAACAGGGATGTATAGAGCAGCGTCAGCCGCGATCGGGCGCTCAGGTGGCGTCTCACAGCCGATAGCCGACGCCGATGACGGTCTCGATCAGCGGTGGATCGCCGAGTTTCCGCCGCAGCCGCGCGACGGTGACGGTGACCGTGTTGCTGAACAGGTCTGCATGCGCGTCCCACACGTGTTCGAGCAGCTCTTCGGCGCTGACTGCGGCGCCATCCGCGTTGGCCAGACACTCCAGCACGCCGAATTCCTTGCGGGTCAGTGTCAGAGGGATGCCCGCTCGGCTGGCGCGGTGCCGCGCGCGATCGACGACCAGGTCGCCTCGCTGGACAACCGCGGGCGCGCCGGGTCCACGTCGCCCGAGGGCGCGGATGCGTGCGATCAGCTCGGGAAATGCGAACGGTTTGCCGAGGTAGTCATCGGCACCCAGTTCCAGCCCGTCGACCCGATCCTCGACGTCGGTGGCCGCGGTGAGCATCAGGATACGGCTGGGCGTAGCCTCGCGCGCCAGCCGCCGGCAGACCTGGTCGCCGTGCACTCCGGGCAGGTCGCGGTCGAGCACGACCACGTCGTACGCGGTGCCGGTCGTGATGTCTATCGCTGCCGCGCCGTCGTGGACCACGTCGACCGCGAAACCGGCATCGCGTAGGCCCTCGCCGATCCGGTTGGCCAGCGTGACGTGATCTTCCACAACGAGTATCCGCACGGCCACATTTTGCATCAGCGGAGATGACATCCGCCTAACACGCATTGTTCGGCTCATGTCATGCGCTGCCCGCTAGACAGGACACGTCGCGGCGCCGCGGATCGAAATGAACGGAACGTGAACTTGACTGGCGGCCTGCGACGGGCGTCTATCGCGACCGGGCGCAGCCATGACACGAACGCCGAGGAGGACTCATGAGCAACGACGGTACTCGCATCACACGCCAGCGACGGCGGGCCTGGTCGCGCCCAGCGCGAAGCGTGGTCGCGGTCATCGCCACGATCGCCCTGGCCGTGCTCGCCGCGGCATGCAGCGGCGGCCCGTCATCCTCCCGGACCGGCGTCCCACCGCGGGCGGGAGCGTCTTCGGGCTCCGGGTCGACGGTCGCCTACTCGGCCTGCATGCGCTCGCATGGCGTGCCGAACTACCCCGACCCGGACAGCAACGGACACCTGGCGAAGGGCGGAGCGCAGCAGTTCGGTGTCAGCAGTTCCCAGTTCGAGTCGGCCCAGCGTGCCTGTGCGGATCTGTTTCCGAACATCGATGGGTCGTTCATGGATCAGTTCCACGGGTGCGTCGAGGGCGGCGTCTGTCCCCAGGCCCTGGTGCAGCAGGCGCTGACACTCATGCGGAATTTCGCCCAGTGCCTGCGCTCTCACGGGGTGCCGAACTGGCCCGATCCCACCATCGGTCCCGAAGGGGCACCCTTCTTCAACGTCAGTGCAGCCGGCCTGACTCACGAGTACACGCATTCGGCGGGGTTCGACTCGAAGGTGAACGAGTGCGAACAGCAGGTAGGTGGCTCGACCGGCGTCCCCGTGCTGATGGGTTGAGGTCTCCGCAATGCCGTCAATCACCACGCACAAGCAAGCCCATGACACCCACGGCAGCTAGCCGATGGGCATCGACGCCGGGTGCAAGCCGTCGCCGAGCAGCGCATACGGCGGCCCGCACCAAGGACGGTCGGGGTGATGTCCCCGACACGCGCGACAGCACCACAACCCGGAACCGATTTCGCCTCGAACGGCTGCGCGCACTGCGAAGCCAACGACGATGAAGGAGATGCTATGAGTGCCGGGACAACAACACCGGCGACCAGCGAACGAACCGATCCCGTCGGTTCCGGTGCGGGTCCGCGTCCCCGGCGATCTCGCCGGCGCTGGTGGGTGATCGTTGCGGCGGTGGTGGTGTTGGTCGCCGCCGGCGCCATCGTGGCGAGCAGGAGCGTATTCGCTGGTAACGACGGAAGCATCGGCACTAGCGACAACGGGTCCACGACGCTCGCGACGATCACCCGCCAGTCACTGTCGGAGACCACGCAGGTCAACGGCACGCTCGAGTACGCGGGCTCCTACACAGTCTTGGGCCAGGCACCTGGCACGGTGACCTGGCTGCCCTCGGTGGGGCAGGTAATCCGACAGGGTCAGGTGCTGTACTGGGTCGACGGATCGCCCGTGGTGCTGCTGTACGGGTCGACCCCGGCCTACCGTGACCTCGCTGAGGGGGCGACCGCCGCCGACGTGACCGGCAAGGACGTGGCCGAGCTCAACCACGACCTGGTAGCGCTCGGCTACGCGCACAAATCCGATGTGGACTCCCCCTGGAATAGGTTCCATTGGGCCACCAAAGCCGGCGTGAAGAAGCTGCAGAAACACCTCGGGGTGGATCAGACTGGCAGGCTCTCGCTGGGTGATGTGGTGTTTCTGCCGACTGCCGCCCGGGTGACCGCGCTGCAGGCGGGTCTCGGCGCCCCCGCGGCCGGCCCGGTGTTGCATGCGAGTTCGACGGTGCGGACGGTCACCGTCGCGCTGGAGGCCGACCTGCAATCCGAGGTCAAGGCCGGCGACCATGTCACCATCACTCTTCCGGATGGCCGCACCACGCCTGGCAGGATCACCGCGGTGGGCACGGTGGCCATCGCCCCGTCGGGCGACTCCGGCGGTTCCGAGGGCCGGCCGACGGTGCCGGTGACGATCCGGCCAGATGATGCATCGGCGACCGGCAGCTGGGATCAGGCGCCGGTGCAGGTGGCGATCACCGACGAAACGGTGCAGGACGTGCTGACGGTGCCGGTCTTCGCGCTGCTCGCCCAGTCCGGCGGTGGGTACGCCGTCGAAGTTGCCAGCCCGGACGGCTCACGCCGCCTGGTGCCGGTCTCGCCGGGGCTGTTCGACGACGCCACCGGCCTAGTACAGATCACCGGGCCCGGGCTGTCCGCCGGTCAGAGCGTCGTGGTGCCGAGCTCATGAACGCGGTCCTGCAGGTCGAGAGGGTGACTAAGACTTACCCGGGTCAGCCGCCGGTCACTGCGCTGGGCGGGGTGAGCTTCACCGTCGCGGCGAATGAGCTGGTCGCGATCGTCGGACCATCCGGTTCCGGCAAGACCACGCTGCTTCAGATGCTGGGCACGCTTGACCGGCCGAGCTCGGGCCGGGTGCTTGTCAGCGGCATGGACGTCGCGCACCTATCCGACAGGCAGTTGGCCACGCTCCGCGCGACCCGCATCGGATTCGTCTTCCAGCAGTTCTTCCTCGCCGAGCACACCACTGTCCTGGACAACGTCGCCGACGGCCTGCTCTACACCGGCATCGGCATCAGAGACCGTCGCGCCCAGGCCACGCAGGCGTTGGCCGCTGTTGGCCTCGGCGACCGCCCGCACGCCCGACCCACCCAACTATCCGGCGGTCAGCGCCAGCGGGTGGCCATCGCCCGTGCTCTGGTCGGCCGGCCGGCGATCTTGCTGGCCGACGAGCCCACCGGCAACCTCGACAGCGCCACCGGAGCATCGATCATCACCCTGCTCGAGGAACTCAACGCGGCGGGCACCACCATCCTGATGATCACCCACGACCACGCCATCGCTGCCCGGTTACCCCGCCGCCTCGAGATGCTGGATGGGCACATCGTCGCCGACACAGCCAACCACCGCATCTCCGCTGGGAGCCCGGCATGAGCACACCCCGCAATCACCTCGCGCTCAACGCTCGACGATTCCGCCGCGCACCCGCCGTGCGCGCGGCACTCGCGCCGCGCCGATTGCGGCCAGCCGATCTGGGCCGCCTGGCCATCATCGGGCTACACACCCGCCGACTGCGCGCCGCCCTGTCCGCGCTCGGCATCGCCATCGGCGTCGCGGCCATCGTCGCGGTCCTCGGACTCTCGTCCTCCGCCCAGGCGGGGCTGCTCGCCGAAATCGATCAGCTCGGCACTAACCTACTCACCGTCGCCAACGGGGAAAGCCCCGGCGGCGACAAAGCCGAACTCCCGACCGCCGCGCCCGCCATGATTTCCCGGATCGGGTCGGTCACCTCCGTGCAATACACCGGCGTGGTCGGCGGCGTAAACGCTTACCGCAGTCCGCTGATCCCCTCAATCAACACCAACGCCCTGACCGTGCAGGCCAGCAGCCTGGACCTGCCCGCCACCGTCGGCACCACGATGGCCCGCGGCCACTACCTCAACCCGGCCACCGCCCGCGAGCCCGTCGCGGTGCTCGGCGCCGACGCCGCGGCCCGACTCGGCGTCGACCGGCTCTACGCCGGCGAACGGATCTGGGTCGGCCCGACACCGGAGATCGGCCAATGGTTCTATCTCGCCGGCGTCCTCAATCCCGCAACACTCGCCCCCGAAATCGACGCCGCGGTGCTCATCGGGTTCCCCGCCGCAGAGCATTACCTCGGCTTCGACGGACACCCCGCCGAGATC
This sequence comes from uncultured Actinomycetota bacterium, assembly GCA_963836775.1. Classification (GTDB taxonomy): domain Bacteria; phylum Actinomycetota; class Actinomycetes; order Mycobacteriales; family Micromonosporaceae; genus DASQPR01. The sequence continues at coordinate 2,031,462 of CAWIKR010000002.1, forward strand.
TACCTGCGCGCCGCCACCGACGAAGTCGACGCTGTCCATGCCCTTCTCGCCGCTACCGCCAACCCCGAACACCCCAACGAGGTCACCGTCTCCCAACCCTCCGACGCCCTGGTTACTCGCGCCGCCGCGAAATCCGCACTCAACGGCCTGTTCCTCGGCCTGGGCGCCGTGTCACTGCTCGTCGGCGCCATCGGCGTCGCCAACATTATGATCATCTCGGTGCTCGAACGCCGCTCCGAAATCGGGCTCCGCCGGGCGCTCGGCGCCACCAAGGGCCATATCCGCATCCAATTCCTCGCCGAAGCCGTGCTGCTCGCTGCCCTCGGCGGCGCCGTCGGCGTGGCCGCGGGCGCCGGTGCCACCACCATCTACGCCCACGCCAAACACTGGACCGCCGTGGTGCCCACCGTGGCCTGGACCGGCGGCCTGACATCCGCCCTGCTCATCGGCGCGCTCGCCGGCCTACTCCCGGCGCTGCGAGCCGCACGAATGTCACCCACCCAAGCGCTATGGAGCGTGTAAGGGGCACGATCGGCGAAGTCCATCCGCTCGTGGTGAAGAGCCTGCTCAACGTGGGCCGAAACGCCATCCAAGCTGCAGCTTTACAAGATCGATGAATACCGCAGGTTTCGAACACCTGCACTCCGCCAGTGACCTGAAAGGGTGCCGCACGATTCCAAGGCGACTCCCAGCTTGGGCCGAGGAAACGGCGAGCGGGACCGGCCACACTCCCCGACCATGAGGAAGCTCGTGACCTCCGTGGCCGCGGCGGCCGTCGTCGTGGCCGGTGGCGTAGGGGCGTGGCTGGCACTGCGCGATCAACCGCAGGCCTCGGCCGCCGTACACACCGCCGCCGTCAGCCGGGGCGACCTCACGGTGACCGCGTCCGCCTCCGGCTCGATCGTGGCGGTCAACCAACGCGCGCTGAGTTTCGGCTCATCCGGCACGGTGTCGAAGCTCAACGTCAAGTCCGGTGACGAGGTCACCGCGGGCGACATCATGGCGCGCCTGGACGACTCCGATGCGCAGAACGCGGTCACCGCGGCGCAGCAGGCGCTGGACGCGGCCAAGGAGAACCTGGCACTGGCTCAGCAGCAGGCCGACGAGGTGGCGCAAGCCGCAGCCGCACCGTCACCATCGGCATCGGCCACCGGTCGCGGCCCGGGTGGGACCGGCGGTGGCTCGAGTGGGACTTCCGGCGGCGGCTCAACTCGCAACACCTCCAGCGGTACGGACAACCTCCTGCGCGCCCAGCAATCGGTCAACAACGCCGAGCTGACTCTGGAGCAGGACGAGACGAAACTTGACGGAACCACGATCGTGGCGCCGGTGGCCGGCCGGATCCTCTCGGTGTCCGGCGCGGTCGGATCGTCGGCCAGCGCCGGTGGCTCCGGATTCATCCTGATGGCGGGCGCCAGTGACGTCGCGGTGCAGGCCGAGTTCTCTGAGGCCGACGTCGCCGCCGTCAAGATCGGTCAGAAGGCCAATGTCACGCTCGCCAATCACACCGGAAAGTTCTATCCCGCCACGGTGACGCAGATCGACCCGGCCGGCACGGCGTCGGGACAACTGGTGCGCTTCGGTGTGGAGTTGACGTTCACTTCCGTACCGGCTGGGCTGCTCCTCGGCCAGAGTGCGAACGTTGCGGTGACGACGGCCTCGGCCACCGACGTGCTCTATGTTCCGGCCGCCGCGGTAACGACCGGTGCCGACGGCAAGCCGCAGGTGATGGTTCGAGTCGGGAGCACCGAACAGACCCGGCCGGTGACCGTGGGCCTGGCGGCGGACCAGGGTGTGCAGATCATGTCGGGCCTCGATGCTGGCCAGACGGTCGTCGTCAGTTGACGTTTCGCGATATTTGATGGCGATTGCACCGATGCGAATCTGAAATGAGTGGCCCGCACGTGCACCCAGCCGGCGTCGGCTAGTCTCCCTGCTCATGATGCGCATTCGTCATTTGCGGCTGGCTACGGTCGCCGCCCTGACGTTTGCGCTGACCGGATGCCTGGGACACGCCGACTCGGCGGCGCCGACCGCCACCACCGCTGTGCAGCCGCCGGTCGCGGTCAATCTCGGAGTGGACGCGCACGCGCTCGTGACCGCCGCGGTCCCGGCCGAGATCAATGCCTATCTCAAGGGCACCGGAGAGCGGGCCGGCGTCGCCGTCCTGGACCGATCCACCGGCCTGACCCTGACCGTGCAGCCGCACCTGGATTTCCAGACCGCCAGCATCATGAAGGTGGACATCCTCGCCACTCGGCTGCTGCAGCATCAGAAGTCCGGCACGTCGCTGAGCGGCAGCGAGAAGTCACTCGCATTCGCGATGATCACCGAGAGCGACAACAACGCCGCCTCGGCGCTCTACACGATGGACGGCCAGCAAGGTGGCGTCACCGCGGCCAACAAGAAATTCGGCATGTCCGAGACCGCCCCGCACGGCGGCGGCAAATGGGGCATGACGGTCACGACACCATCCGATCAGTTGGCGCTGCTCACTGCGATCATGGATCCGACCGGGCCGCTGACCGCGCCCAGTCGCAACTACTTGCTGAACCTGATGAGTCACGTGGACAAAGCTCAGGATTGGGGCGTTCCGGCTGCAGCCACCTCGACGGCGACCGATGTCTACGTGAAGAACGGCTGGGACACCATCGATGCCCAGGGCGGTCTGTGGGGCATCAACAGCATCGGGCGGATCATCGAACCCGGCCATGACTGGCTGGTCGCGACCCTGTCGTCGAACCATCGGACGATGAATTCCGGCGTGAAGGTGGTCGAGCAGCTGTCCAAGCTCGCGGTCGGCGGCTTGCGCCTGGAGGCTTCGCTCGCCGAGTAGGCGCCACCCGAAGTGAGCGGGGACCATCAGCTCACATCGCCGCCGAACTGCACGTCGCCACCCTTGCCGGTCTCGTCGATCACCTGTCGCAATCTTTACGCCGCCCGCCGCCCGCCGCCCGCCGCCCGCCGCCCGCCGCCCGCCGCCCGCCGCACCGCCGCCCGCCGCCCGCTGCCCGCCGCACCGCCGCACCGCTGCCCGCTGCCCGCCGCCCGCTGCCCGCCGCCCGCGGCAGCGCCCCGCCGGGCCAGGCGCCGGGACGCCCGGGCCTGGCCCGGTGGCTTGAGCGTCGGCGTCGGCGTTGGCGTCGCCAAGATCGCAACAGGTGTGAGATGGCGGCTGCCCGTCCTGGCAAGATCGCGACAGCCGTGAGACCAGTGCACTCGGGGCACTGCTCGGCCAACCGTCAACTCACACCTGTCGCGATCTTGGGACGTGGGGGGACCATCACCTCACACCTGTCGCGATCTTTAAGCCGCCCGCCGCCCGCCGCCCGCTGCCGCTGCCCGCTGCCCGCCGGCCCGGTGGCCCGGTGGCCCGGTGGCTTGAGCGTCGGCGTTGGCGGTGGCGTCGCCAAGATCGCAACAGGTGTGAGATGGCGGCTGCCCGTCCTGACAAGATCGCGACATCCGTGAGATCAGCGCACTCCTGGCTCTGCTCGGCCAACCGTCAACTCACGGCTGTCGCGATCTTGGGACGTGGGGGGACCATCAGCTCACACCTGTCGCGATCTCTACGCCGCGCGCCGCCCCGCCCCGGCGCCTGCGCCGGGACGCCCGGGCCTGGCCGGCGGCTTGAGCGTCGGCGTGGGCGCGGACGTCGCCAAGATCGCAACAGGTGTGAGATGGCGGCTGCCCGTCCTGACAAGATCGCGACATCCGTGAGATCAGCGCACTCCTGGCTCTGCTCGGCCAACCGTCAACTCACGGCTGTCGCGATCTTGGGACGTGGGGGGACCATCACCTCACACCTGTCGCGATCTCTACGCCGGCCGCCGGCCGCCGGCCGCCGGCCGCCGCCCGCTGCCCGCTGCCCGCCGCCCGCCGGCCCGGTGGCCCGGTGGCCCGGTGGCCCGGTGGCCCGGTGGCCCGGTGGCCCGGTGGCCCGGTGGCCCGGTGGCCCGGTGGCCCGGTGGCCCGGTGGCCCGGTGGCGTTGGCGTCGCCAAGATCGCAACACGTGTGAGGTGGCGGCTGCCCGTCCGGGCAAGATCGCGACATCCGTGAGACCAGTGCACTCGCGGCGCTGCTTGGCCAACCGTCAACTCACACCTGTCGCGATCTTGGGAGGTCGGGGGACCGTCAGCTCACACCTGTCGCGATCTCTACGCCGCCCGCCGCCCGCTGCCGCTGCCCGCTGCCCGCCGCCCGCCGGCCCGGTGGCCCGCCGGCCCCGGTGGCCCGGGTGGCCCGGGTGGCCCGGTGGCCCGGTGGCCCGGTGGCCCGGTGTTGGCGTCGCCAAGATCGCAACAGGTGTGAGGTGGCGGCTGCCCGCCCGGACAAGATCGCGACAGCCGTGAGACCAGTGCACTCGCGGCGCTGCTTGGCCAACCGTCAACTCACACCTGTCGCGATCTTGGGACGTGAGGGGACCGTCAGCTCACACCTGTCGCGATCTCTACGCCGCCCGCCGCCCGCCCGCCCACCGCCCGCCGGCCACCGCCCGCCGCATCGCCTCGGCGTCCGCAGCTGCAGAAGTGATGCCGGTAACGGGCGGTCGGCACCTGATCATGGTCGTTCCGTCCGCATTCGCGCTCGTGGGTGGCACAAAAGGTCGGCATACGATGAGTGGCATCCAGGTAACTCTGAGGTTGCGCACAGAATCGAACGAGTTTGCGGTGATAGACCTCTGTGGTGCGTCCAAATTCTGAGCTCATGACCCGCGAGCCGGCCGTTCGGCAGACCCGCATCCTCGTCGTCGACGACGAGCCGAACATCTGTGCGCTCCTGTCGGCCACCCTCCGGCTGACCGAGTTCGAGGTGCGTACCGCCAGCGGCGGCAGCGAAGCGCTGATCGCCGCCGAGGAGTTTGAGCCCGATCTTGTGGTGCTCGACGTAATGCTCCCGGATCTTGACGGCTTCCAGGTGGCCCGCCGGCTGCGGGCCAGCCGCCCGGTGCCGGTGCTATTCCTGACAGCTCGCGATGCCGTCGAAGACCGGATCTCCGGCCTCACCGTCGGCGCCGACGACTACGTGACGAAGCCGTTCAGCCTGGAAGAGGTAGTGCTGCGGATCCGGGCCATTCTGCGGCGCAGCCAGCCTGAGATCGACTTCTCCCCGGACTCCGTGCTGACCTACGCTGACCTGGAGATGGACGAGGACGCGCACGAGGTCCGGCGCGGCGGCAAGCTGATCGACCTGTCGCCGACCGAGTTCAACCTGCTCCGCTATCTGATCACCAACGCGGGTCGGGTGGTCAGCAAGGCGCAGATCCTGGACCGGGTGTGGAATTACGACTTCGGCGGCGACGGCCGGATCGTCGAGTCCTACGTCTACTATCTGCGGCGCAAGATCGACAAGCTCGGACCGCCCCTGATTCACACGGTCCGCGGTGTCGGATATGCGCTGCGACTGCCGCGAGGTTCCGAAGAGTGAGGCTCCGGCCGTGGCGGCAATGGACGCTGCGCAGTCGGATGGTGGTCGTGGTCGCCGCCCTGGCGGCGGTGGCCTTGATCGCCGCCAACGTGGCCGGCGCGCTGCTGCTGCGGTCCTATCTGCTGGACCGGACCGACTCGCAGCTGCGGGTCGGCACCCACGGTCCGCGCTTCGGTGGCGGCACCGACTTCGGCTTCCGCCGGCCCATGAGCATCGGCCCGGACATCCTGTTCTACGTCTACAACGGCAACGGCCAGCTGGTCTACTCGCCGGCCGACGCGGCGCCCGACGGCGATACCTATAGCGGTCCCACCCCGAAGCTCGGCGGCTGGTCCAACGTGAAGACCAAGATCGACGAGAATCCGTTCACGGTCAGCGGCACCGACGGCACGCCGTGGCGGGTGATCGTGACCGACGCGCCGCAGAGCAACAACACCATCGTCACCGCGGTTTCGCTGCATGAGGTCAACCAGACCGTGCGCAGCCTCGTCTATATCGACCTGATCGTGACGGCGCTGATTCTGCTTCTCATGGTGATCGCCGCGGCCAAGGTGGTGAAACTCGGCCTACGGCCGCTGACCGATATGGAAGACATGGCGACCGAGATCGCGGGCTCCAGCGACCTGTCGATCCGGGCCGCCGAAGACTCGCACACCGAGCCCGGGCGGCTCGGCATGGCCCTCAACGCGATGCTGGTCCGCGTCGAGGGTGCGCTGGGTGCGCGTACGGCGTCGGAGCAGCGGCTGCGCCAGTTCCTCGCGGACGCCTCGCATGAGCTGCGCACACCGCTCACCTCGATCCAAGGGTTTGCCGAGCTGTACCGGCGCGGCGGTACCCCGCCCGGCCCGGAACTCGACGAGGCCATGGGGCGGATCGAGAGCGAGGTCGGGCGGATGCGCGTACTCGTGAACGATCTTCTTCTGCTGGCCCGCCTCGATGAGGAACGGCCTCTCGCACAGCAACCCGTCGACCTGCTCGCGGTCGCCGCCGAAACGGTGCGGGACGCGCACGTCCGGGTCCCCACCCGCTTCGTCCAGCTGGCCGCCATGGAGGACGCGTTCGACACGTTCGAGCCGGTGACCGTGCTCGGAGACGCGGACCGCCTGCGGCAGGTGGCGACCAACCTGATCTCCAATGCCATCAGCCACACGCCTGACGACACCCAGATCGTGGTACGCGTCGGCTTGTCCACGTTTGACCAAGCCGCACCGGCACCGAGCGCGTCAATCGGTCGCGAACTGGCCGACGGTGAGCGTGTCGCGGTCCTCGAGGTCGACGACAGTGGTCCCGGCATCGAGGGCGCCGATGCGGCCCGGGTGTTCCAGCGGCTCTACCGGGCCGACCGCAGCCGGCGCCGTGGTTCCGGCGGTGGAGCCGGCCTCGGCCTGGCGATCGTCGCCGCCATCGTGACCGCCCATGAGGGCCGAGTCGAGCTCGTCACCGCTCCCGGAGCCGGGTGTCGATTCCGGGTGCTGCTGCCGGCCGTCACTGAACCTGATGACGAGCTAGGCGATTCCGAGCTATCTCCCAGCTTTCCTCAGGTTGACGTCGAGCCGCTTGTCTGAAGATTCCGCACATGCAATTTCGGAGTCTTCGGCCGACGCGTGCGCCTCGGCGTAAACGCCGCGCTGGTCGCCGTGATCGTGGTCGGTGGAGTCTGGGCCTACCAGACCGTTTGGGGTGGATCCGCGGCCAGCGCCGCGCCCTCGACATCGAGCCGGCGGGCCGCGGCGACCGTTGCTGACGTCTCGGAGACCGTGTCCACATCGGCGACGGTGGCCAGTTCCAATGTCGTCACGGCGAATTTCACCACCACCGGCACCGTCACGAAGATCTACGTCAAGCTGGGACAGCACGTCACCAAGGGCCAGAAGCTGGCCCGGATTGACGCCACCACCGTCCGAGCAGCAGCTGACCACCGCCGATGACAACCTGACGGCGGCGAAGGACTCCCTCAGTCGCGCCAAGGACACGGGCGACACCTCGTCCATCGACACGGCACAGGCACAGGTGGACTCGGCTCAGGACGCGGTGAATTCGGCGCAGGCCGCCGTCGATGGCACGGTTCTCTACGCGCCGATCACCGGCACGATCATCGCGCAAAACGGAGTCGTCGGCGCGTCCTCCGGGAGCAGCGGCGGCAGTGGTGGCAGCGGCGGCAGTGGCGGCGGTAGCGGGAGCAGCAGCTCGTTCAGCTCGGGCGGGTTCATCCAGATCGCCGACCTGACGAAGATGGAAGTCGATGCGGACTTCCCGGAGGCCGACGCCACCAAGTTGAAGACCGGCCAGACGGCGCGGATCACCTGGAACGCGCTCAGCGGCGCGACCGCGTCCGGCACCGTCTCGTCGATCGACCCGACCGCCACGACCAGCAACAACGTGGTCACCTACGGCGTCGTGGTGAAGCTGACGTCGCTGCCGACCGGGATCCGGATCGGGCAGACGACCACCGTCGTGGTGACCATCGCGTCGAAGGCGAACGTGCTGTCGGTGCCGTCGACGGCGGTCACCACGGTCGGTGGGCTGAGCTTCGTCAACGTCATGACCAACGGCGTCGAGACGCGTACGCCGATCCAGATCGGCTTGGTCGGCGACGCGCTGACCGAAGTCACCTCGGGACTCAACGAGGGTCAGGAAGTCGTGCTTCCGGCCGCGGCCTCGACGTCGACGTCGAACAATCCGTTCGCCAACCTGGGCGGCGGCCTCGGCGGCCTGGGCGGGGCCGGCGGGTTCGGTGGCGGTGGCGGGTTCAACCGAGGCGGCGCCGGCGGCACTGGCGGCGGTGGCCGGTGAGCCACCGTCCCGTCCTGCAGGTGCAGAACCTGGTCAAGACCTATGGCTTGGGTGACACCGAGGTGCACGCCTTGCGTGGCATCGATCTGACCGTGGAGCGCGGCGACTACGTCGCGATCATGGGCTCGTCCGGTTCCGGCAAGTCCACGCTGATGAACATCCTCGGCTGCCTGGACGTGGCCACCACCGGGAAATACTGGCTGGACGGCGTCGACGTCAGCGAACTCAACGACCGCCAGCTGGCACTGGTCCGCAACCGCCGGATCGGGTTCGTGTTCCAGTCGTTCAACCTGATCCCGCGCACCACCGCACTGGCCAACGTCGAGCTGCCCCTCGCGTACGCGGGAGTCAAAGCCACCGAACGGCGTCGTCGCGCCCGGGCCGCCCTGGACCTGGTCGGCCTCGGCGATCGCGGCAACCATGAGCCCAACCAGCTCTCCGGCGGTCAGCAGCAGCGGGTCGCGGTGGCTCGGGCCCTGGTGACCGCCCCGGCTCTGGTGCTGGCCGACGAGCCGACCGGAAACCTGGACAGCCACTCGACCGCGGAAGTGCTGAGCGTTCTGGACCGGTTGAACCGCTCGGGCCGCACCATCGTCCTGATCACGCATGAGCCGGACGTCGCCGATCACGCCCGCCGGTTGATCCGGCTGGTCGACGGCCACATCGTCACAGACGTGCGGCACCGCCCACTGCCCTACATGGAACGGCAGGTGAGCCTCGCGTGAACCCGATCGAGACGATCCGCTTCGCTCTGCGTGGCGTCGCCGCCAACAAGTTGCGGTCCGGGCTGACAGTGCTCGGCATCCTGATCGGCGTTGGCGCCGTGATCCTGCTGGTCGCGGTCGGCACCGGCTCGTCCCGGGCGATCCAGGCGAGCATCGAGCGGCTCGGCACCAACACCCTCACGGTCCAGGCCGGCGGCGGCCGTTCATTCGGCTCCAGCAGCCGCAGCACGGATCTGACGCCGGAGATGGCCGATGCGCTTGTGGACCCGGCCCTGGCTCCGCACGTGCGGTCGGCATCCCCGGTGGTGACCGCGTCCGAGTCGGCCACCTACGACGGCACCGACCACACCATCGGTCAGTTCATCGGCACCGCGCCGGCATACCTGGCGGCCGCCAACTACTCGGTGGCCAAGGGCGCGCCGTTCACCACCTCCGACGTCACCGCCAACCGCAAGGTGGTGCTGATCGGTCAGACGGTCGCCGACGATCTGTTCCCGGACATCGACCCGATCGGCAAGCAGATCACCGTCGGCGGCACTCTGTTCACCGTCAGCGGAGTGCTCGCGGACAAGGGCTCGACCGGCTTCCAGGACGCCAACGACGTGGCGATCGCGCCGGTCAGCGCGGTCCGCGCGTCGCTGACCGGATATGGCTCGCTGAGCCAGATCCTGGTCCAGGCCACCGCGCCGGACACGGTCACCGAGGCGCAGAACGAGATCACCTCGATCCTCAACACCAAGCTCAAGGTGACCAACACGTCGAACGAGCCGTTCCGGATCCTGAACCAGGCCGAGCTGCTGTCGACGCGTACCGACACCGCGAAGACGTTCACCGTGCTCCTCGGCGCGGTCGCCGGCATCTCGCTGCTGGTCGGCGGCATCGGGATCACCAACATCATGATGGTCACGGTCACCGAACGGACCCGGGAGATCGGCATCCGCAAGGCGCTCGGCGCTCGGCGGCGCACCATCATGACCCAGTTCATGGTGGAGGCGACCGTGCTCTCGGTGCTGGGCGGCCTGCTCGGTGTCGCCGCTGCCCTGATCGGCAGCCAGTTCTCCATCGTCGGCGTGACGCCGGTGATCGTCCCGAGCTCGATCGCGCTGGCGCTGGGCGTGTCGATCGCGATCGGGCTCTTCTTCGGTTCCTATCCGGCCAGCCGCGCCGCGTCCCTGCGTCCGATTGAGGCATTGCGTTATGAGTAGCGAGATCCCCGTGCAGACCGCACCCATGACCCCGGTCGAGGGCGACATGCACCTCGAGGCCGACGACACGCAGGTGCTTCCAGTGACCGCCGGCGAGGTGACCGCGGACGCCGACGCCGTTGATGCGGACCACGACGCGGTGGCCGCGGACCACGAGGCGCGGGGCTCGGTCGCGGAGGTGCCGATCGATGCGGAGGACAGCGTCGCGGACGAGCTTGCCTCCGACCCCTTCACCGACGACCTGTCCACCGAGCTGGCGACCGCGGCCGGGAAGCGATGGCGGAACCGTTCCACCGTGGCCCTCGGCGCCGCCGCCCTGATCGTGGTGGGCTTCCTCGGCGGCGTGCTGGTGCAGAAGAACTTCGGCTCGTCCGGCAGCGGCACCGCGGACAACGCCCGGCGTACCGGATTCATCGGCGGCAACTTCCCCGGCGGGTTCACCCGCGGCGGCACCGGCACGGGCACGGGCACGGGCGGCACTGGCACCGGCGGCACCAGGACCGGCACCGGCGGCACCACCCAGACCGGCACCATCGTGCTGGTCGACGGCACCACCATCTACGTCAAGCTCGCCAGCGGGGACACCGTCACCGTGAAGACGAGCGGCGACACCAAGGTCTCCCTCGCCTCAACGGCGAAGGTCGGCTCGCTGAAGAAGGGGCAGCAGGTGACCTTTGCCGGGTCGACGGACTCATCGACCGGGACCGTTACCGCGACGTCCGTGACAGCGTCGAAGTAGTAGCGGCGGTCGCCCCGAACGACGGGCGAGCGAGGTTGGTGGGCGCGTGACTTGAAGGGGGTCGCGCGCCCACCTTTTCAAACCCCTTGGCGGTACGCGGATCCGGGCCCGACCGGCATCAGTCCGTGGGCGTCACGATCAGGCTGGTCAGCTGCCCCAGGTCGGTCAGCGCCTCACGAGCGCTCTCCTCGGCGGCCTCCAGCCGGCTCAGAATGTCGTCCGGATAGGCCCCGCGGACCAGGGCCTGCCGCGCGCCGACCGTGTGCACGATGGTGTCATTGATCTGGGCGGCCAGCGCCGCGCGCAGCCGCTCCGCAGTTTCGGCGCGTGCGGCATCCTGTTGTGCTCGTGCTTTGGCGCGCTGACCGAACATCCGTCAGGCCTCCGCTTCTTGCCGGGGTGATCCGTAACCGTATGCACATTAGAACGTGGGTCCGGGTTTGGCGATCCGGGGACCAGCCGAGGAGGAACGGATGGCGACGATCCGGGCCGCGACCGGAGCCGACGGGCACCGGTTGCAGGACATCGAGCGTCTCGGTGGCGAGGCGTTTCGCGCGCTCGGAATGGCGGCGATCGCGGACGACGAGCCGTTCACCGAAGACGAGCTGGCGCGCTATCGCGATGACGGGCACAGCTGGGTGGTCGTCGACGACACTGATGTGCCGATGGGCTACCTGGTCGTCGAAGTCGTGGACGGGAACCTGCACGTCGAGCAGGTCACCATCGATCCGGTGTACGCCCGCCGGGGTCTCGGCGCGGCACTGATCGAGCACGCCGATGCGTACGCGGCCGCGCACCGGCACCCGGCCTTGACGTTGACCACCTTCACCGAGGTCCAGTGGAATGCGCCGTACTATCGGCGGCTCGGCTTCCGGGACATGACCGCCGCCGAGATCGGTCCGGAACTGGCCGCGGTCCGCCGCGTCGAAGCCGAGCACGGCCTGGACCGGTGGCCTCGGGTGTGCATGATTCGGCCGGTAGGTAGGTCGACGTAGGCAGTTTTGCGTATGGCTGGGGCGCCGACCGCCGGGCAGGTTGGTCGTCATGACGATTCGTGGCGTGCTGTTCGACATCGGCGGAGTCCTGGAGCTCACCGGTCCGATGGATGAGGACCGGATCTGGGCTCCGCGCCTGGGGCTGACCCCGGAGCAGTACGCGGACCGGACCCGCGCGGTCTGGCGCGCCGGCAGCCTTGGCACGATGAGCCTGCCCGAGGTGCACGGCGGTCTGGCCGAAGCGCTGGACACCGACGCCGACACGGTGACCGCGTTGATGGACGATGTCTGGATCCGCTACCTGGGCACCGCCAATCACGAGCTGATCGAGTTTGCCCGCGGCCTGCGCCCGCGCTACCGGACCGGGATCCTGAGCAACAGCTTCGTCGGTGCACGGGAGCGCGAGCAGCAGGCGTATGGCTTCGGGGACCTGGTCGACGAGGTCGTCTACTCGCACGAGATCGGTGTCGGCAAACCCGATCCGCGCAGCTACGAGACCGCGTGCGCGCGGCTCGGACTGCCCGCGGATGAGGTGGTCTTCGTCGACGACCACGAGGCGTGTGTGGACGGCGCTCGCGCGTACGGCATGAGCGCGATCCTCTTCACCGGCAACGCCGCAGTGATCGCGGAGGTGGACCGGCTGCTGGCGACCGGCTGAGCCGGCCGCCAGCGAGTCCTGAGCGGGTTACCGGCCGGTGGAACCGTCGATCAGCTCGCGCACGATGTCGGCGTGCCCCGCGTGCCGGCCGAGCTCCTCGACCAGGTGGGTGAGGATCCAGCGGAGCGTCGGCGGGTCGGCGTCGAACCCGGCCGCGGCCGCGGTGGCGGTGATCGAGGGCGCCGATCGGATGATCTCATCGCTCGCCGCGATGACCTTCTCGTAAGCCGCCGTCACCGATGCGACCGTGTCGGCCTGGGCCAGCTTGTCGTCCTGCATCAGGTCGCCGTCGCCGCCGGCGAAAGCTTGATGGAGCCAGAAGACCTCAACGTGCGCCACGTGCTTGAGCAGGCCGAGCAGGCAGGTGCCGGAGCCGACCGGTGAGTGCCGGGCGTCGTCCTCGGAAACCCCGGCGACCTTGCCGATCAGGCACGTCCGCAAGTAGCTGATGAACGCCAGCAGCGTCTCGGTCTCGCTCGCGTCCAGCCGGGGCGGCCTGGCGTCCGGATTCGACTGAGTCATGGCGTCGACCACCGCGGTCACACCCGGCCGGAGCGTCAACATCCGGGTCAGTTCGGCGGCAGCCCACGATGCCGCGTCCGCTGAATCCGGAGCAAACCCGTAGCCGATCTGGAGGACGCCGTTCTCGTCGGCCGGACCCATGGTGCCGACTTCGCCGACGATCACCCCGTCCCGCTCCACCAGCCAAAGTTCCGCGCCCTGGTGGGCGACCATCCACAGGGCGGCCATGGTGTTCTGGTGCGGCCATCCCGGCGCGGCCGGCGCCGTCGGCAGGTCGCCATCGAGCATCGCGGCCGCCGACGCCGCGGCGACCGGGCGCAACCGCAGCGATCGCCCGCCGGCATGGTCGAAGTCGACTGGTCGCGGCGCGGCCGCCGACTGCGAGATCCACAGTTTGGTGCCGTCCGGCTGGAATCCGGCGCGTTCGTAGATCGCCTGTTCCCTGGGGCCCGCCGGCTCCAGCCAGACGATCTGCGCACCCGCGTCATGCGCTGCCTTCGTCAACCTCGCGACCAGGGCGCTGGCGATGCCGCGCCGGCGATGCGACTCGACCACCCCGATGGCGGCCAACTCGCTGACGCCGTCGACCGGCGCCGACACTTGGCCACCGCCGACCGCGGCACCGGTGTGCGCATCCCGGGCCAGCATCACGACGTCGCCTTCGCCTACGGCACGTTCCAGGCGGGCCAGCGCGTCTGGTCCGGTCGGTTCGGTCGATCCGTAGGCGAGATCCTGCGCTCGCGCGGTGTCCATCAGGTCAGCCGATGTCGTGGCCGAGATAAGGCTGATGCCATCGACAGTTGTGCCGGCCCGGAGCTCGCCCGGCCGGCAGGCCATCAGCGGCGGCCGGCCTTCGACCTGGAAACCGGCCCGGAGCAGCGCCGGTTCGACGCCCGGGGCGGCGGCCGGCACATATTCCAGCCGGGGCACCCGGCCGTGCCTGCGGAAGTATTCGATGAGCGCCAGAACGTCGCCGTCGGACGGCTCGGCCCCGGCGTCCGGGACCGCGTAATTGCGCCAGATATTCGGTGACGTCGCGTTGAGCAGCACCGTGAACGGACCAACTCGAGGCAGGTCGCGGCGGGCGAAATCGGTGGCGATGGAATCGGCGACGCGAATAGCGAGGGAGGACATAACAACCACACATTCGAAGTCAGAATTCGGAAAAGGCAGGCATCGGCCAGTGCGGATGATCTTGTTCGGGCGACGCAGAGCGCATCGAGCCAGCACGGTCGACCGGCGCCGGAACAGCGCCAGGAGGGGGGAGGCCTCAGCCCTTTCCAAAGGTGTGGTGCGTTAGTTCGCCGATTCTCACCCCGCCGGTTGCGTCGTCGCAAGCCCATTACCCGGGTCGGCGGAGCCGTCGGAGCGGCTGCCGGCGGTGGCCGCCCGGGCCTCCGGTGCGGCCCGGGCGATAATTTCGATGACCGCCAGTCCGACCAGCACCCACAACACCGACCACCAGACGGTGGCGACGCTCGGGTTGAAGAACAGCACCACGACTGCGATGGCAATGGCGATCGGAGCGGCCAGGCGCCGGTAGTGCGCCACGGTGGCCGGGACCGGTCCGAGTGGGATGCCGCTGCGCCCCAGCGCCCGGCCGATGCCGTCCAGGATGATGTTGATGAACCGCCTGATCCCGACGGCGATCCGGCTCGGGCCGGCCAGCAGCGCGAACCCCGCAGCCAGCAGGAACAGTGTGGCGAAGAGCGTCACCGCGGTCCGCACGTTGCGCAGAAAGATGCTGAGCGCGTTCTCGACCGCTTGTGGTGACTGAATCGTGGGCGGCAGATCGGCCATGTAATTCTCGACCAGGATCCGCACCAGGCCGCGAATCAGCAGCAGACCCAACCCGAGCACGAGGCCGGTCAGAATGATGCCGCGCCGGCGGTTCGGCGCGACCAGCACCGCTCCGACAATGACCACGAGTGCTATCCACGGCAGCCAGGTGGCGACGTCGTTGAGGATGCGGACGTAGGACCGAATCGTCGGCAGCTTGTCCGACGTGAACAGCGTGTACTCGATCGACACGCTGGGAATCTTGGACGCGAGTGAGAAGCCGTCGGCGACCAGCCGGTCCTTGACCTGTGCCAGCACCTGTCCCAGGTCGATCGAGATGGTGTTGCCGGAGGTGCTGATCGGTCCGACGTTGGAGCCGGTCAGGACGCTGACGACGGCGGTGTGCCCGGTTCTCAGCGCGGCGTCGAAGACGGTCTCGAATTGCGAGCTGTGAACGATCTTGTCGACCTCGCTGCGTACGAACGATTGCACGCCGTTGACGGCGGGCTGGACCAGCGCGTCGATGGCCTGAGGCGCACCCTGCTGAGTGAGCCACGTGGTGGCTTGGGTGGCGAGGCTCTTCAGGTCGACCCGGGCCAGGATCTCGTTGCTGATCCGGTTGGACACGGCGGTTTGGATCACCGGATCGTCGGCCAGCGGCGCCGCGTTGGCGACGAACTTGTCGGTGTTGAGGACCTGGTTGCGGACGAACACCGCGGCGATCGAGCCGATGCCGAGGACCAGGGCCAGGATGACCAGGCACACGGCACCGACCCAGCGCCCGGCTCGGGCCGCGCCGTGCGAACCAGTCGTGGTCGCGGTCATGGCCGGATCAGGCGCCGAGGAGTTTCGCCTTGGCGGCGGCGAACTCATCGTCGGTCAGCAGTCCGGACGCCTTCATGTCGCCCAGTTGCTTCAGCTGGGTCATCATGTCGTCGCGGGCCGCTGCTGGTGCCGGTGCGGCCTGCTGCTGGTCGACCACGGCCTGCTGGGCCGCCTGCTGCTCGGCGGCGGCCTGCTGGCGCCGGCTCTGCCGGTTCCCCACGGCGTTCACCGTCGCTGTCGCAGTGCCGGCCACCACCGCGGTGCGGGTCATCGTGCCGAGCAGGCCGGGGCGACCGCGCCCCACCCTTGGACGTAGCAACATCTGACTTCCTCCTTGCTGGTGCCGGGATCCGCGATCGGAGTCGGCATCGGCTGTTCGCTCCGCCGTGTGCCGGACCCGGTCTGGCTCAGACGACCGCGGCGGCGACCGCCTCGGCGACCGCCGCGGGGATCCGCTCGGACCACACCACCTCGCCACCCGAGGCCCGGGTGATCTCAGCGAGCTTGGCCGCCCACACGTGCTCGACCAGGAGGATCGCAGCGGTTCGGCCAGCCTGGACGTCGGCGGCGATCTCATCCAAGTCCTCGTCGGCGATCAGGCCCTCGACCGCGTAGACCAGCTCATCGAAGGCCTCGTAGGCGTCCTCGCCCTCGCGGTCGCGCAGCTCGAAGATGACGACATCGCCGTTGTCGTCCTTCTCCATGAAGACCAGATCGATGATCCGGATCACGTCCGCGTCGATCAGCCGGCGCAACTCCGGCGCCAGCTGCGCACCCGGAATGGCTCCGGGAAACTCGACCACAACCAGTTCCATCGGTGCTCGGCTCACGTGAACTCCTCTGACCGGGCGGTAAGAACATCCTCGTCGGCCGGAGTCCGGCAGGGGCCGAAATGGTCGAAGTTGTCAGTTTATTCGGCTTTAGTAACGAAACGCACCATACGCTGGCCGTGCAGACCCCTTCGTGGCCGGCTATCAGCCGGCGTAGGGAAAGGTACGCAGATGTCCAGTCCGGGCAGTCAGATGTGGGCGCGCAGCGGGGTTCTCCTGGCCGCGTGGCTCATGATCCTCAGCGGTGCATTTCAGTTCTTCCAAGGCATCGCCGCCATTGCCAAGGGCGGCTTCTACACCGTCGCCGGGAACTACGCTTTCAAGATCGACACAACTGCGTGGGGCTGGATCCACCTGGTTCTCGGGTTGATCATCGCGGTCACCGGCTTCTTCCTGCTGAACAACTCGGCCTGGGCCCGCGGCGTCGGCATCGGCCTGGCGGTCATCCAGGCGCTGTCCCAGTTCTTCTTCATGCCGTATTACCCGCTCTGGTCGATCAGCATCATCGCCCTCGACGTCTTCGTCATCTGGGCGCTGGCAACCGCACCGTCCGACGTGGTCTGACCGGCTCGTCGAGCCGATGAGTGACCGGGATCGGTTCGGCACCCCGGGCCGGCCGTTCCTGGTTCGGCTCGCCGCGGGCGTCGGCCTGGTGCCGATCCTGGTCCTGATGGCTGCGGTCCGGCAGACCCTGGTCGGCCAGCATCGCCGCGCTGCGCGGTCGCGGCTTTTCTCGTGATCGGGCGCCGGCTAGAGCCGCACCGCGCACCGGAAGCCGAGGTGGCAGGTGGACGTGTCGACGGCCTGAGCCAGCCGGGCCGCCGGACGGTAGCGCTGGCAGTAGTTCGGCGCGCAGAGGAACGAGCCGCCCTTGATGACCTTGCGCGGCTTGCGCAGCGGAATCGGCTGCACCAGGTCCACCGACAGGAGTTCCGTGCCGCCGGTCGGGTTCACCGCGGCCCGCCGCGCGCCCGCCGGAGCGGGGCTGACGGGCACGCCGCCTGCGTGAGCCGGGCTCACCGGAGCACCGCTGCTCAATCGCGCGTCGCCCGCCGGAGCCGAACTCACCGGTGCCCCGGCCGCCGCGCAGCAGGCGCTGATCGGCGCCGGCCGATGCGTCGACCACCAGTCCGCGGTCCACTCCCAGACGTTGCCGATCATGTCGAAGAGGCCGTAACCGTTGGCGTCGAAAGTGCCGACCGGTGACGTCCAGAAGTAGCCGTCGTCCATGTCGTTGACGACCGGGAAGTCGCCCTGCCAGACGTTGGCCATGTGGCGACCGTCCGGGATCAGTTCGGAGCCCCAGGCGAACTCGGCGCCGTGCAGCCCGCCCCGGGCGGCGTACTCCCACTCCGCCTCGCTCGGCAGCGACTTGCCGGCCCAGGCGGCGTAGGCCCGCACGTCCTCCCACGCCAAGTGGGTGACCGGGTGGTCGATCTTGCAGGTCAGGTCGCTGTCCGGACCCTCGGGATGCCGCCAGTCGGCGCCATCGACGGAGAACCACCACTGGTACGCATTTCCGAGGTCGACCCGGTGCGTCGGCGGATCGAAGACGGCCGAGGCGGGCACCAGCTGGGACGGGTCGACGCCCGGGTAGTCGGCCGGATCCGGCGCACGCTCGGCCAGGGTGCGATAGCCGGTCGCGTCCACGAACTCGGCGAACTGCAGGTTGGTGACCGGATGCAGGTCCAGGAAGAACCCGTCGACGGTGACGGCGTGTGCCGGCGCCTCTTCCGGGTAGTGGAAGTCGGATCCAAGCATCGCGGTCCCGCCGGGAATCCACACCATGCCGGGCGGCGCGTCGATGGTCTGGCGGCGAGGCGCGTCAATGGTGATCAGTTCCCGGTCCACCTGCCGAATGTAGAGTGCCGAGGGTCGATTTGCGGGCAAATTGCGCGTACGTGGAGCAAACATCGAGCTAGTCGGTGAATCCGACGACACGTCGTTGACCCGGGTTGGATCAGCCGGCGTCCGGGTTCGACAGGAACGCCACCAGCTTCTCCTTGCGACGATGGACGATCCGGGCGCCCCAGGTCGAGCCGAACCACCAGAACAGCGCGCTGGTGAAGCACGCCATCAGCACGCCCCAGGCGAACAAATCGCTCGGGATTCGTTCGGTTCGCCAGTCCGGCCAGACGTTCACCCAGTAGATCAGGGTCGGTGCGCTGACCAGCACCACGAGCAAGCCGACCAGGCCGTACGGAATCATCGCCAGACTTAGCCAGCGAACGATGATCGTCCGCCAGCGATAGCGCAACTCCCACCGGCGTTTGAGCGGCATCGGGTGGTAGGGAAAGTAGATGCCCAGCCAGCCGGCCAGCGGCAGGGCGCCGAAGGGGACGATCGCGATCCAGACCGCGGTCGCGGCGGCGGCCAGCGGGTGCTTGTCATTGAAGCTCACCACGATCCCGACCAGGACGCAGAACGGCGCCACGAAGATCCACAGCACGATTGTCCGCGCGTGCAGCAGCCGGCGCATGGCGCGCATGTCGGAGAGCGCCGCGAGGCTGGAGGTGGCGTCGGTGCCGAGCACGTTGGTGGCCGGCACGTCCGAATACATCCAGCTGGCCAGCACCATCGGGAACGCGAGCGCGCCGTGGAAGGTGAACAGCAGATTGGACGGGAAGACGAACCACAGCAGCGTCATCAGCAGGCCGTTGACCGCGACCACGATCGGTGTCTCGTACGGTGCCCGCAGAGCGCGGACGAACTCGTGCCGCACTGTCTTCGGCAGCGTGCGCCGCATCCATCACCCCCGCTAGGACGACGCTACGGCTTTTCTGCTGTTTTGCGCTGTTAGATGCCCTGAGTCCGGCACGCTGATGACGTGGCCGTGCCGAAAAAGAACCTCAGGGCGATCGGCTACGAGCACATGCTGGTCGTCATCGTGGTGGCGTACGTGTTGATCATCGCCATCCCGGCCCCGGCGGTCAGTGGTCCGATCCGGGTGGCGATGCTGGGCCTGCTGCTCACGATCGCGGTCGAGACCCGCGGCCGCAGCACCCGCTGGTTGCAGCCGGCGATCGGGCTGGGCGTCGTGCTGGTGGTGGTCACGGCGGTGACCGCCTCGAACGGCACCGAGGACGATCTGAGCGCGATCTCGTCGGCCGCCACCAGCGTCCTGGTGGGCCTGGCGATTTACATGATCGCCCGGTCGCTTCTCGCCAACAAGGTCATCGACGGTCCAGCGGTTCGCGCGGTGCTCTGCATCTACCTGTTGCTGGCGCTCTTCTTCGCTGCCCTGGCCCAGTTCTTCGGCGTCTTCTTCAATCCCTATCTGCACGGTGCGAGCAATCCACCCACCGCGTCCCAGGCGCTCTACTTCAGCGTCGTCACACTCGCCACCATCGGCTACGGCGACATCGTGCCGGTCAACGCGCTGGCCCGGGCACTGGTCGTCGCGGAGGCGCTGATCGGCCAGCTCTACCTGGTGTCGGTAGTGGCGACGGTGGTGGCGCAGTACCGACGTAACCAGCCCGGTGACTAGGCCGGACCGGACATCCTGAACCCGCCGGACGGCGAGTGACCGCCGTGGCAGCATCGACCGGTGGCTTGGTTTGCCCAGAGCGGCTACGGCGTGCGGTTCGACTGGGGTCCGGTCGCCGCAGAACGACTTGCCGAGTCGGTCGCCTGCGTGGTGATCGTCGACGTGCTGTCCTTCACCACCTCGGTGGACATCGCGGTCAGCCGCGGCATGGCGGTCTACCCGTTCCGGTGGCGGGACGAGCGCGCGACCGACTTTGCCGCCTCGATCGGCGCTGAGCTTGCCGTCGGCCGGTCGCGGACCACACCGGAGACGCCGTGGTCGTTGTCGCCGGCGGCGCTCGCCTCCGCACCCTACACACTCCGCCTGGTGCTGCCCTCGCCGAACGGCTCGTCTATCGCGGCGGTGGCGCGCGGCCTCCCGGTGATCGCGGCGTCGCTGCGCAACGCATCCGCCGTCGGGCGCTGGCTGTCCCTCAACGGGTACGCGAATCTGCAGCGCCCGGTCCTCGTCATCGCGAGCGGCGAGAAGTGGCCCGACGGCAGCCTGCGGCCGGCGCTCGAGGACCAGCTCGGCGCCGGTGCCGTCATCAGCGCGCTGAACACGTCCTCGATGTCCGCCGAGGCGGTGGTGTGCGCGACCACATTCCGCGGCGTCTCCGACATCGCGACGGTCGTCCGCGAGTGCGGCTCGGGGCAGGAACTGATCACTTCCGGGTACGCCGAAGATGTCGAGCTGGCCGCCGCGCTGGACGTCAGTGACACCGTGCCGCAGCTCGTCGATGGCGCCTTCGTGTCCGCTTAAAGTTCGTGGAGAACTGGAGTTCGGGCGCGTCTAGAGCGAGTCCAGCAGGCGCGCGGTGTTGGCGGTTGCGATCTCCCGCATGAACTCGCGCTCCGGGTGATCGCCGTCGACCATTCGCAGCGGCCCAGCGACCAGAGACAGCCACATGGCCATCTGGTAAAGCTCGAGCCGGGCGTCGTCGAGGCCGTCGACGTGCAGGTGACGATAGTGCTCGCCGAATCGCATGCGTACGAAGACGTGCTCGCTCTCGGCGTCGGTGAAGTGCGAACCTTCAAGGTCGACGAGCGCCGGGCGGCCGTCCCGGTCCAGCAGCACGTGGTCGGGGCCCAGCTCGCCATGCACGAGGCTGAATTCGGCGCGTGGCGTGACGGCGTCGCGGCGCGCGTACAGCTGGGTGGTTATCCGCTCGTGCGCGGCGGCGATCGCGGGCACCGACGAGGCCGATTCGTCGAGGTTGCGCAGGGCCTGCTCGAAGACCACCTGCTGCGGAAGCCGATCCTGATCCGCGGTCTCGCCGGCGATCCGGGCAATGCGCCCATGCTGCGGCGACCGGAGCGCCCGCATCGCGGCCAGGAAGCCGGCCAGCTCGTCGAGGACCGGCCCGGCGCTCGCCGGATCCCGGTCGAGCAGCTTCTCCAGCGTGCCATTGGGCAGGTGCTCGACCACGGCGACGTCGGCCGGGTAGTGCCGGTGCGAGTTGTCCACCGCGTAGGTGGCGGCGGTGCGGACGCCCGCCTCGTCGTAGCTATCCTTGCAGGCCACGTAGGCCTCGAGCCCGTAGGGATCGCCGAACTCGCCGCCATCATCGCGATCCGGCCAGAAGTTCTCGTCGGGATGCCAGACGTAGAGCATCGCTGTGGTGCCGTCGTCGAGGGTGAGCCGGTAGACGCCCTTCTTGGTGGCCACCGCGAGCCGATCCAGCTTGGACAAACGGCGGTCGGTGCCGAAGACGTCGGTGATCAGGGACCGGAGTTCCTCGGGTCGAGCGAGCTTACGTGGCATTCGACCGATTGTGCCGGACGCCCGTCACCGGGCGCCCGGCATTAATCACGCGGCGACGAGTTCGGCCAGGCCGGAGTCGTCGAACCTCAGCTGACGGCCGAAGCCGACATTGTCCGCGAAGCGCTCGTCGTGCGTCACCATCACCACGGTGCCGGTGAAGTGCCGCAGCGCCTCCTCGACCACCTCCAGGGACTCGAAGTCGAGGTAGTTGGTCGGCTCGTCGAGCAGCAGAACCCCGGCGCCACTGTTGACCAGGATCGCCAGCAGCAGTCGCCGCATCTGGCCGGCGCTAAGCGACCGCATCGGCTGCCGCTGCTCGTCCAAATCGAAGAGGTATGCCTCGAGGAACGCCTCGGCATCCTCCTCGTACATGGGGATCTGCGACCGGAAGTAGTCCAGAACGCTCTGGCCGGTGCGCAGCTCGTCGTGAGTCTGCGGCAGCAGGCCGACCCTGGTGGTCGCAGCGACCCGTCCGGACGCAGGTTTCAGTTGGCCTGCGAGAATCCGCAGCAGCGTGGTCTTGCCCACGCCGTTGCGCCCGCTGAGCACAATCCGGTCACCACCCTTGATGTCGAGATCGACGTGAGCAGCCAGTGCGCGATCTGCGACGGCGACCGTCAGATCGCGCGTACGCAGGACCGATGCATCCGGGTCGGCATCGACGGTGAACTCGAGGGTCAGCCGCGGCCGGGTCTGCGGCTCGGCGAGCCACTTCGCCGACTGCATCTCCCGGGCCAGCCGGCGCTCGCGCGAGATCGCCTTGCGGGCGACCTTCTTCGCGTACCGCCGGACCTTGTCGTTGCGGGTCGCCGCTTCGACCGAGCGCGCCTGCTCCTTGGTGCGCTCGATGTCCTCGGCGAGCTGGCGCCGGTGCTTCTCCTGGGCCTCGTAGGCCAGCACGTAAGCCTCCCACCTGCGGGTCTTCTCGGCCCGGTAGGCCGTATAGCCGCCGGTGTAGATCTGCAGCTGGTCGTGGATCCCGTCCAGCTCGAAGACCTGGGACACGGTTCGGTCCAGGAACGCGCGGTCGTGGGTCACGACGAGTACGCCGCCTTCGAACTTCTGCAGGTAGCTGGCGAGCCACTCGACACCGTCCCGGTCCAAGTGGTTGGTCGGCTCGTCGAGAATCAGGATGGTCGGGTCGGACAGCAGCACTGAAGCCAGCATCACCCGGGCCTGCTCGCCGCCGCTCAACTCGGCCATCCGCTGGGCTTCCGGCAGGTACGCGATCCCGAGCCGTTGCCGGACCTCGGTCAGGCGCGGCTCGTACATCCAGCCGCGCATGTCGATCCAGCGGTTCTGGGCTTCCGCGTACGCCTGGATTGCCTTTTCGTCGCCGGTGGCCAGGCGCGCCTCGAGGACCCGCAGCTCAGCGGTGATCGCGTCGAGCTCGGTGTTGCGGAGCAGGTCGCCAACGGTGTCGGCGGGGTCGAACACCTGCTGTGGCAGGAAGCCGATCGTGGTGCCAGGACCACGGACGACCCGGCCGGCGGTTGGCGCTTCCAGACCGACGAGAAGGCGGAGAAGCGTTGATTTGCCGGCGCCGTTCGGACCGACCAGGCCGATCCGGTCGCCCTTGCCGATGGTGAGAGTGACGTCGTCGAACAGGAGCTCGGAGTCGTAGCTCTTGGAGAGATTCAATGCGCGTAGCAAGGCTGCCTCGGTTCCGCCCTGGCTCGACCGCGAACCGCTTGTGGCGGGTTCCGTGTCGCGTTTCCGCGCTCGGGTGTCCGAGTTCGGGTGTCCGAGTTCGGGTTTCGAACTTGGGTTTCCGTGCTCGGGTTTCCGCGTCGCGTATCCGCGCTCGGGTTGCGTGTCGCGTGGTTCGCGGGAGCTGGGGCTAAGTCGTGATCGCTGAGGACGGGCGCGGTTGATCGCGCCCAGGAGAACTGGGTCAACTCAGGTGTTGATCACGAAGTCTTGATGACGAGCCCCTTGGGTCGGCGGCAGATGCGGTTTCACCATAGGGGCGGTGGGCGGCGTACCGCCAATGGTTTTGTGGGTATTGTTTTTGATCTTGGGTGGTCGTCTGGCACACTTGTCCGCGCAGGCGCGCTCCGGCGTGCCTTCGGGAGGGTTCGCCTAGTGGCCGATGGCGGCGGTCTTGAAAACCGCTAGGGGCAGTGATGTTCCTCCAGGGTTCGAATCCCTGACCCTCCGCTCACAGCCTCCCTGACCGGCGAGAACATGGCTCGGGAGGCACTCTTTGATCATCGACTGTTCTGACTCGATCTCGCTGGCGACGGTTCGATACGAGTCGCTGTGGCAATGGCGTGACAGCGAACCCGCCTGCAGACGATCTAGAGACTCTGGTCTTGTCGGCGGCGGTCGATGATCGCAGCGGCGAGGAGGGCAACTCCGACAATAAGGAATGTCAGCCCGAGAATCATCGCCACGAGCTGGACGCGGTGCGCGCTGGCGAGTGCCGAAGCCTGATCTTTAATCACCGACGGTGGCGCCTGATCCGGATCTTGAATCGTGACATCCGCCCACCCTGTAAAGCCGTACGTACCGCACGGCACTAGGAAGGCAAGCGCAATCAGCGCTTGTCCGCCCCGTGACTTCCAACCACGCCTCACGAGCGCTCCTTCAATCCGCCTGGCGCGCGAGCGATCGATCGATACCAGGCTCGAATCGCGCAGCCGTCGCTGCAGCGCTGGTGAACATACATGCGGTCCCGTCGGTACGGAACGCAACGCTGCCGCTGGTGAAGCCCGGTACAGCGACTATGGCAGCGTAGCCACGGGCTTATACGTCCGGCTGCGTGCGCAAAGCCGCCTCAATGCGCTTACGTACCGTCTTCGTCCTGGCCGTCGATGCACTTGGCGTAGACCTTCAGCAGCACGTTCACGCTGTGGCCCGCCCACTGGGCAACCTGGGTTGCCGGAACGCCGGAGTACAGCGACAACGCTGCGTGGCGGAGATCGTATGGAACCTTGCCAGCGGAGAGCGCTGCTGAAGCGGGGTAAATGATCTCTCGCGTGCTTGCCGAAAGACTCGTGTGTACGTACCAAGGCGCCGCTGCCGCGGCGCGCCGTGTCGGCTCGCGTCGCGGCCTGCTGGCGACCTCTGGCCGGCATCGGCCGCACGCGGCCTCCCACATCGGATCGGCAATTGGCAGGCGGATAAGGCCTCCGTGAGCCAATGTGCGCGAGGTCGTTGCGCCGGAAGCCGGGTGGCGAGTCTCCTACCAGGACCTACTCGGTTCTCCGTGAAATTCACTCGCTTCTTGTCGCAAGTCATGTAGTGCTGCGGCGCGCTCAGCTGCCTGAAGACCGTCATCGCGTAATGACGCGAAATGACCTCCCAAGAACTCAGCTGATACTCGCCAGCGCTCGGCCGTTCTAGTTGCAACGCCTTGAAGGGTTGTCGTGAAGTGCTTTACCAGCGCGGGTGGCGGTGCTTCCGGGTGCGGAGTTAGGTCATACGCCAGCTCGTTGATCACCTCGTCAAGTTCGGCCGTTCCACGCAGCAGAGCGGGTACGAACTGTTGCTTTGTAGAAATCACATAAAAGCCGAGGTGCTCTGCCATCACGTTCGTCGTGTAATGGGCAGTACGGCGGACCAGGACTGGCACGAAGCGGTGGGCGAGATTCGCAAGCTGAAGTGTGGCCGACTTGTCCAGCAGTTGGTGAAGCTCTGCGGCACCGGGATAAATCCAGCTTCGGACATTCTTGACTTTGACGAGCACCACAAACTGGCCGGATGGCAGCCCCGTCTGGCCGTCGACGGTCGTTAGGAGGGCGCCGTTATCGAGGGGGCCGGACGGAACTGGATTGCCGAACAGGCTGCGGACCTGGCCCGACGCTGGGTTGATGAGCCGGTAGCCGTAGGGTGCGGCCGCAGTAAGTGCGACGTGTACGACAGACTCGCCAGCGGGCCCGATCACCCCGCCACCGGTTGTGGCTGTACCGCTAGCCCAAGTGAGGAACCTCGTATGAAGGAGGCGCTTTCTGGCGGCCGCATCGGCAATCGCACGTTTGCGCAGGTGGGTGTCGGTCGGGATGATCACGGGACTTTGCGACCGCCTCGTGTCGCCAACCACTCCTGCTCTATCAGTCCCTGCTCGATGAGGCTGTGTCTGGCTGTCGTGAGGTGATGGGGCTGAACAGGCACCTCGGCCGTATCGAATTTGCGATCGGCTATTTTTGCCTCAATCTCCGCTACCACAACTGAGAACTGAAAAGAGGAAGATCGACGGCCAGCCGGCGTGGCGTTGCGATCTGGGAGGCGTGGGTCTCTCGCAGGCGCGGCTCGGTGGTCTTGCTCGCGGTCGGTGACGATCAAGGCCGGCGCATAGCTGCAGCACCGCTTCGCGGCTTGCCATCGGTCTAACGTCATTCTGGTCGTAAGGAGGCTTCAGTACAGCCGGAAAGTACGGCCGGCGAGGCCATCAGTCCGCGGGGAGACCTTCGCCCGTGGTTAACCTCGCATCGGTCAATGTCACGCGCCATCGCGAGTAGCTACGGATCAGATGGTCTGTATCAGTAACGCGAGCCAAGGACCGGTCCCTTTGACATGGGCCGCTGCGCGGCTTGGCCTCGAGCAGTTGCCTGGCTTGTCGTCGATGATTGTCGCCACGTGCCATTACGGCGACAACACAACGGAACTCTCGCGACCGAGGCCCATCGACGGTGCCGCCTTTCGATACCACGTCATGGTTGGCCGGAATCCCCGGGCAAGTCACCAAACACCCGTGAGGCCATGGGCAACTACACCCGGCAACCGCTGATGATCGGGTCGAATCGTCCGTGGCCGAATCGTTTGAGGATCGCCTCCGTCTGTTTCCCACACCTGCTCAGAGAGGCGTTGCGCGGAGGTGCGATATGCCGTTTCGGCGAGTCCCACGATCTTCTGGGCAGGCATCACGTTGTCCATGGTCGCGGCTATCGCCATGGCGGCCTCGGCGATCTCTGCGGTGACATCCGGCGATACGACTAGCAGGTCAACACGGCCGTCGCCGTCACACAGAGCGGTCAACAGGGCAATCGGCTGGCTAGCGAAGTAGCCGAGGCGGACCGTCCGGTCATCGATGCTCATCCGCAACGGATGCACATCCCAACCGTCGGTGCTGAGAGCAATCCTGCGCACCGGCCCCCGCAGGTGTTCGATTGCCCGGATCAGGCCCGGCAGCTCGGAAATAGGGTCGGTCGATCTCGGCCACCAGCCGCCGTCGAGCAGCGTTTGAGTCGAGGCTCTGGAACTTAGGCGCAGCCGGGGTGCTTCACCGACAGGCGCCATCGCTTCGTGCGGAACGTACATGACAAATCCAATCGAGTTGCCGGCGTGGCTGGCACCTCTTGGATGTCGTCGGTTCCCGGAGTACTTCCATCGTACGCGCGTGCGGGTTGGAAAGCGCGTCTGCGCTGGGTTGATCCGTGGCGTCAACAGAGACCACCCACAGCGGTTTGTTGGCCGCTTCGCCGCTTGTCACACCCACTAAACCTCGGCTGTTCAGTAATGCGGTTCCCGTTTTCGCCCGCGAGCGTGCCACGGTCGCGGTTCGCGACGGGTACCGACAACCCGGTGGCATCCGTCGTCCGTGCCGGACTCTTCCGCGCCGTCCTAGCGGAAGGTAGCGCAGCGCTCGCAGTGGGCGGCCTGGCCGGGGGTCGAGTGTGGACTCCCCGGCCAGTGGCACCCCGGGCAGGTCAACGGCGGGCGTATCGGCGGCCTGACCGGGATCGGGATCCGCCGGACCGGCGGCTGGCCAGGTGGTAGGCGAGCAGCAGGACGGCTGCACCGATGATGGCAGTCAGCCAGGTGGAGGCGTTGAAGAAGCCGTGCAGGCTGTGGATGTGGAAGATCTTCGTGGCGGCCCAGCCGCCGAGTAGTGCCCCGGCGATGCCGATCAGGCAGGTGAGGATGAGGCCCTGCTGTCTCTTGCCGGGGATCAGCATGTTCGCGATCAGGCCTGCGCCGAGTCCGAGAATGATCCAAGCGATGATGCCCATAACCGACTCCTTGGTCAGTGACGTGCGTGGGATGTGCGTGAGTTGACAGAGGGTGCTGCCGAACAAGGCGCCCGAGAGCTCGGGGCCTGCTCAGAGCGCATGTGTTCTCCGGATGGTTGCCGGCCGTTGTCGTCGCCGCGTCAGCTGTTCGGGGTCTTACGCCGGTCCCGGCGCATGATCCGCCGTAGCTGGGTGATCCGGGCCGTTCCGACGGCAGCCATCAGCAGAGCGCCAGCGATCGCGGCGAGGAGCAGCGCGACGGCCAGCGACAGGTGCAGGTGAGCGCCGAAAAAGCTGATGTCCACGGCGTGCGCGTTCTGGATGATGAAGATCATCACGACGATGAGGCTGATGAAGCCGGCGATCAGCCCTGTGCGTATGCCGCTGATCCGGGTGGTTATCCGCCCAGCCTTGGCAGGCGGCGGTACGGGTCGGGGTGGGGGCGACGCGCCGTTGGCCGACTGCGTCGGCAGGGTAGTGGCCCCGCCCTGGGGTTTTGGCTGCTCGGTCATAGCAGGACTTCCCGACTGGGAGCGGCGCGCAAAGTCGCGGCGCTGCTCCCTTAGTGACCCGGGCTCGTCGCTGCCTGCGGCCGCTGACTCCCGGGTCTGCCGCCAGACTACGCATGAAGGTAGAAACATGCAATATATTTCTAGAATGGTGTGATAGGTTTTGGGCGTGGAGAGCTGGAACTTCCTCACCAACCACGCCCAGGCCCTGCTCTGCATCGCACGAGACCCCGGCGTGCGGCTACGCGACATCGCGGCCGGGCTGGGCATCACCGAGCGCAGCGCCCACACGATCGTCACGGACCTGACCACGGCCGGGTATGTCGTCAAGCACAAGGACGGCCGCCGCAACCGTTACCAGATCCAGGAGCACCTATCGCTGCCCGAGCCCGCCAGCCGGGGATCCGCCATCGGCGATCTGCTGAGCGTCCTCGTCGGAGCGCGTGAAGTGCATGGCAACGACGACGATGTTGACGATCACCGGCCAGGTGGCGGCCGTTAGGCGTACCGGAATGCGCACGAGACAAGCGGGCGAGCCGCCGCGGTGGCGCTGGCAAGACCGCTCGCGCCGACGAGGCGAGCCGAGTCCGGCAAATCAGTCCGCCCCCGGCAACCGCGATTCCGGCACGGGCGGCTAACGCCTCACCGATGGCGCCGAGCGCCGTGGTCTGCCATATTGCAGCGCCGTTCAGGATTGCCGGCCTGAAGAGGTCTATCTCCAGTCGTTGATCCGACGTGGTCCCAAAAGATCACGCAAGTCGGCGCGCAGACGCTGGACCCCCCTCGCTGCCCAGCGTCGCGCCCGCCGTTGATTTAGGTCATGGACTGAACGGAACGGAGTGCATCGACCAGGTATGCCGGTCCGCCGCGGTGAAGTGGTTGCGCAACTGGGAAAACTCGTCGCCCGACGACCTCCGGCGGCCAATTGCGCGACCACACGGAGAAGTTCAGGGGAGTCCCGCATGTCGACGTTGTCGTGCAATCGCGTCATTGCGGTCGCCCGATCCGGCGACAGAAGAACCACGACTGACGAAATCGAATGCGATACCACAAAAAAATGCCCTCCCCCAAGCGCTCTTCGGCCGCCGGGGTCTAGGGCAGGCGTAATGCTTCGCCCGATGCTACTCCCGGCAAATCCCAACGAAACCAGATTCGGCACGGTTCCTGGCGGGCCTGGCACGATGCATGTGGCAGCACTCAGTCACTCATGAAGACGACCGCGACCGCAATGGGCGGCGGACCGATTGCCGCCGCCTGCGCGCAGGCTTGTCCGCCGAAGGTGATGAGCACGGCGCGGCCGCCGAGGGGGATGGTCGGGGTCGCTCGCTCGTCGCTCCGCGAGCCGAGCAACGCCTCAGTGAGCCACCAAGGGTGTCTTGCGCGGCAGGCGCAGCCTGCATGAACGCTCGAATTAGTGGCTATTCCCTTGAGGCCGGGATAGTTCCGGAATGCTCGACAGGTCGGTGACGACGGCGTATGCAACGTCGCCGAGGCGCCGCGAGTGATTGCGGCTATAGGTTCTGATCAGGGCGAAAGCTTCGTCAACGGAAGTGCCGCGGGCTTGAGCGACGACGCCTTTGGCCTGCTCGACGATAATCCGGCTGTTTAGCGCGCCCTGCAGTTGCTCGGTTAGCAGCTCGGCCCGGCTGATTGCCCGTTGCTGCAGGAGTCCGATCGCCGCCACATCGGCGAGTGCCTGCACGATCTGTACGTCGCTGTCTTCCAGGCGGCCGCCGGTTGTTGCGCTGAATACGTTCATCGCGCCGATCTTTTCTTGTCGCAGGCGCAGCGGAAACGCGTGCACGGAGCGGTATCCGGCTGCGACGGCGCGTGCGGCGAAGGCCGGCCACCGCGACTCGGCGGTGCGTAGATCGGCGTTGACAACTGGTGTGCCGGAGAGGTACGCGTCCAGGCACGGGCCTTCCTGGTTCTGCACCTGGAACAGTTCGAGCAGCTTGACGTTTTCGTCGGAGGCGGCCATGAACTCGAGGCGGCCCCGCGGATCGGCGATTAGAAGTCCTACCGGAGATTCGTCCAGCAACGCGGCGGTCCGGCTGGCAAGGAGTTGGAAGAATTCGATGAGATCGAACTCGTCGACGAGTGTGTCTGCGAATTCGACGAACACCCGGGCGAGCCGGTCTGCGGAAACTGTGGTCATGGCCGTGCTCCCCTTTTCGTGCCAGATCTGCTTGTTGTCATACTCACGACGAATCCGGGTCGAAGCGCAGTCGGCGGGCCACGACGTCGGCGGCGACGTCGGCCAAGTGCCGATTTTCGGCGTAGGCGTAGGCACGCATCCTCGCCATCGCATCCTGCAGGTTCGTCCCCAGTTGTGCCATTACCATCCCTTGCGCTTGGAACAGCTCGATGCGAGAGCCGAGTGGATCGCCAAGCCGGTCATCGATAACGTCGTTAGCAGGTACCTTCGCCTGGCTGTCCAATAGCGTCGACACCGCGGCGTCCACGAAGGTCAGTGCCAGCCGGAACTCTTCTCCGGACAGCGCACCGGGATGGCCACGAAAGACGTCCATGATGCCTAGGCGCGCGCCGCCGACCTGCAGCGGAAACGCGAACACCGCCCGAATCCCGGCATCGTAGGCGGCCGGGGCGTAACTGGGCCAGCGCGTCATAGCTCCGTCGGCTAGGGATGGCACCAACACCGGGTGCTGCCGTCCGAAGGCGTCCATACACGGACCCTCACCCAGCGTGTATTGCAACTCTTCCAGCCGTTCCGTGGCTGGATCGGTGGCAACGATGACGCCGCGTATCCCGTCTTTTGTCATAACCGTCAAGCCGACACCGGAGGCTCCCAGGACGCGGCCCATGGCCGCGCAGAGCCGAAACATTAGGCCACGGATGCCGTCTGTGTCGTGAAGCGGCGTCGGCTCCGCGGCGATCAACGACCGCACCCGCTCCATGTGATCATCCATCGGGCGCCAGCAGAGGTATCACGTCGTCGCAGTTGCCAGCGTGTCCGCCTGCTCGTGCCATGGCTGCACCTCCATCCGGGTGCCGCCAAGGCCCGGCAGCCGGGCGACCGATCGGCGACCCTATCCGGAACGTACCACCATGACGTGTATCGAGCGTCTCTGCCGATGATGAGTCGCGGAGCGCGCCGATCTTCGAGTCTGGACACCGCCTACGGCATGTCCGACCTAAGGGACATCCGTGCGAGAGTGCTCGGCGCTTGGCGCGACGGAAACGAGGCTCGCAAGACCGCCGGTGTGGATGTCGGGTAGTACGCTGAACGGCACCAGCTGGCTGTTTGGCGAGGTCTGTCGCGCCGTGCCCGCCGTTGGGTACTTGTGGTTCGAATCGCGTCGCCCCAGACCCGGCGATCTCATCTGCACGACGTAGATCACCGGGAGCTTGAGTATGTCCGCTCTTGATCTCACCCGTCCAGTCGGTGTCGCGCCGCCGGGCAGTGACTTCGCACATTTGTCACGTCTGGTTAAGGCTGCAGGCCTGATGGACCGGCGTCGCGACTACTACATGTGGAAGATCGGCCTTACCCTCGCCGTCGTAACGGCCGCTGGAGCAGCGTTCGTGTTGATCGGAAATTCCTGGTGGCAGCTCATCGTCGCGGCGTTTTTCGCGGTGATGTTCACCCAGATCGGATTTCTCGGCCACGACGCCGGACACCGGCAGATGTTCAGGTCACATCGGGCCAACTACGTGGCGGGAGTGCTGTTCGCGAATATCGCCGTCGGCCTGAGTTACGGCTGGTGGGTGGACAAGCACATTCGACACCACGCGCACCCGAACGACGAGGACCGGGACCCGGACGTCGGCGCGGGTGCGCTGATCTTCACTCACGGCCAGGCGCGCTCGGCCGGACCGGCGGGTCGACTCCTATATCGCCTCCAAGCGTGGACCTTCTTCCCGCTTCTGCTATTGGAGGCGGTGAACCTGCGAGTCGCCAGCATCCGCTACCTGGCTCGCGCCGGCAACCGCCGTCGCGGCACCGAGGCGATACTGCTGGGCGCGCATTTGCTGGGCTATTTCGTCGCCGTGTTCGCGGTCATGTCACCGCTGCATGGGCTGGCCTTCATCGCAGTGCACCAAGGCCTCTTCGGCCTTTATCTGGGCTGTTCGTTCGCGCCGAATCACAAGGGCATGCCGCCGCTGTCGGCCGACGACGAGGCGGACTTCCTCCGCCGACAGGTGCTGACCTCTCGTAACGTGCATGGTCACTGGCTGACCGATGCTGCACTCGGCGGCCTCAACTATCAGATCGAGCACCACCTGTTTCCTTCCATGCCACGGCCCAACCTTCGCCGCGCGCAGCCGATCGTTGAACGGTTCTGCACCAGCATCGGCGTGAGCTACCTCGATTCCAGCCTGATTGCCTCGTATCGCCAAGCGCTGCATCACCTCGACACGATTGGTCGGGCGGCCCGCGTCGCGAGCGGCTCGGTGCAATGAATCCAGACAGTCCCACTGGCGTCGGTAGTTAACGCGCCGGCGGAGGCCGGCCCAGAGTCGGTTTGCCGCGAGCGCACATGACTAACGGGCTGGACCGGCACATTCCAGTGCGGTCCAACCCGTCAGTAAATCGCCATGTGTGCCCAGGGCACACCCGGCAGCTTTTGGTTAAGCGGCCTGAATGTTCGCGGCCTGAGGACCCTTCGTGCCGCGCTCGACGTCGAAGCTCACTCGCTGGTTCTCTTCCAGACTGCGGAAGCCGCTGGACTGGATGGCTGAGAAGTGGGCGAACACGTCCGGCCCACCGTCGTCCGGAGTGATGAAGCCGAAGCCCTTTTCCGCGTTGAACCACTTAACTGTTCCGACAGCCATGACTAACTCCTCTGCGCAAGGCTGATGCGCACTCGCCGTTTGCGAGGCGCCGCCGCGTTGGTCATCCACTGTCGAAGACGCGAAAACGCGCCTGGGACATTACTCACCAGGCGCTGGCAAATAAAGAACGGCCAAACTACAACGGAATAAGCATACCATCGGCCCTGACCTGCAGGCTGCTACGGTGGGCGAGTCGAGAATCTCATCCATCGCCAGTGACTTGGCCTGGGCCCCGGTTCCCGGACGCGCCGTTCGACTGGTTTGCGACCCGATGTGGACTGCTAGCCATGAACCGGCGCGACGCGAGTGGCCGTTCGAGCGGGCGTGCCACGCTGAGCCAGAGAGGCCATCCCGATGGGATCGTCGTTCGGATTCTTGACTGTTGCCCCTGACGACACTCGTGAGCAGACCTCATTTGCGAACACCCTCGCCGGACACCTCGGTGCAATGGGCACACTGCCTGCGGTCGTCGCCTGCGTTGGACGTCACCCAGCCGGAGGCGACGGATCGGCCCGCGCAGCGGACGAGGCAGCCTCTGCGCTGGCCGCGTGCGATGTTGTCATCGTCGATCACGCAATCCAGGGGCCGTCCGACGCGGATCAGCTGCTTCTCGATGTCATCGAGAGGTTGCGGTGCCCGATCATCGTTCGGTTGAGCACAGTTGCCCGGCTCCCGAGCCGCTTCCAGCGCGACATGTTCCACCGTCTCGATCGACTCTCGGACGCGGTGGTGGTGCCCTCGGGCGCAGCTCGTCGACGCCTCTCCGCGGCGTACTCGGTCGTGCCGACACGGGTCGTGCTGATCGCGGATGTAGTCCGGCCTCTGGCGCGAGTCGCCGACGGGTCTGCCGGCGTGTCCGTGCCGACTGTCGTCACGAGCGGTGTTCTCGGGCCGGATCGTGGACTTGAAACTGCGATCGACGCGATCGCTGGACTGCGATCTCTAACGCCACGGCCGCGCTACATCATCGCCGCAGCCACCGAGCCGGCGATGCTCACGCGCGGCGGCGAGGCCTATCGGCACGCTCTGATGGCGCGCACCCTCGACCGAGGGGTCGCATCGATGGTCACGTTCCTCAATGCATTAGACGACAGCCACCCAGATCCGCAGGTGGACGTAGTTGTCATCACGGACGTTCATCCCGATCAGATGAAGTCACGGGTAGTCGTTGACGCGCTGGCAGCGGGTACGCCAGTGGTAGCCCTCATGACACCAGCCACCCGCGCAGCAGCAGTGGCCGCCGGGATCGAACGGCTGGTGCCAGCCGCCGATCCCGCGGCGCTCACGCGTCTGCTGCGGTTTCTCCTGACGGACCCGGCGGTGACAACCGCCGTCGCTCGTCGCAGGACCGTCGGGCCCGAGCCCATATGGCAGCGAATTGCCGATCAGTACCAGGAGTTGGCCACGGAACTGATCGCCGCCCGGAAGTCCGCGATGATCGACCGCACCGAATCACTGCGCGAGACTCAAAACCTCTAGCGTCCGATGCGCGATCGCCGCGAGAACGCTGTGGCACCGCTTCACCCGGCCACTCAGCGCCGCACGCTGGTGGTGACACGGCGTCAGCGCGCGCCATCCGACCAGACCGATGCGGTACGCCTTCAGATCGGCCGGCGGGCCGAGTACGCCGTGATACGAGGCAATCAGGCTGGCTGTACTCGCGTGGCGCGACCGATCACATCCAGGTGCCGCAGCGCCTGCACATACGAAGCAAGCGGGCCGGTTTGCAGGTACTGCACTCCGACATCGGCGCAAAATCGTTCGACGATCGGCTGCGCTTGACGCAAATTCGGCCGCGGCATCGACGGGAACAAGTGATGCTCGATCTGGTAGTTCAGGCCGCCGAGCACGAGGTCGGTAAGCCAATGCCGGCGCACGTTTCGCGACGTGAGCACCTGTCGGCGCAGGAAGTCGGCACGATCCTTGGCGCAAACGGCCGGCATGCCCTTGTGATTCGGTGCGAACGAACAGCCCAGGTAGAGCCCGAAGAGGGCCTGGTGAACCCCGATAAAGACCACTGCATGCACCGGCGACATGACCGAGAACACCAGCGCCAAATACCCGAGGAAATGGCCGGCGAAAAGCACAGCCTCGCGACCACGGCCCGGTGATTCACGGCGCATCAGGTACCGCAAACTGCTGACATGCAGGTTGATCGCTTCGAGCGTGAGCAGTGGGAAGAAGGTCCACGCCTGGTAGCGATACAGCAGACGTCCGGGCCGCCCGACGCGCTCGGCCTGCCGCTTGCTGAAAATGAGCGCACCCGCCCCGACGTCTGGGTCCCGGTCCTCATCGTTGGGATTCGCGTGATGACGGACGTGCTTGTCCACCCACCAGCCATAGCTCAACCCGACGGCGAGATTCGCGCTGACCAGGCCGACTAGATCATTGGCTTTACGCGATGCGAAGATCTGCTGGTGGCCGGCGTCATGGCCGAGGAAGCCGATCTGTGTGAAGAGCGCCGCGAAATATGCGGCTACTACCAGTTGCCACCACGAATTCCGAAGAATGACCATCGCCGTGACACCCGCTGCTAGCAGGACGATGGCCAAGGCGATCTTCGCTAGGTAGTAGCCGCGGCGGCGGTCCATCAAACCTTCGGCCTTTACCAAACGCGACAATTGAGCAAAGT
The DNA here is from genome assembly GCA_963836775.1 of uncultured Actinomycetota bacterium. Lineage (GTDB taxonomy): Bacteria > Actinomycetota > Actinomycetes > Mycobacteriales > Micromonosporaceae > DASQPR01. Next base: position 2,067,143 of record CAWIKR010000002.1, read on the forward strand.
CGCTGCCGCGTGGCGGTGCCGGCGTGTCCGTGGGGGAAGCGGACACGAAGGTAGCAGTCATCGAACGACTCCCGATGCGATCATCATGCAGGTCGATGTCGCCGGGGTCTTGAGACGACAGATTTCGCTCCGAACCGTACCCGACGAGCCACCCGGCTGCCATAGCGCCGAAAATTGGGACGCAAGGCACGGAACGAAAGACGATCCACTGAGTCCGCGACGAAACCAGCTGGTCAGGCACACGTTCGGACGTCGGCCTTGAAGGTCGCCCGGGCCGTGGTGGCTTAGGCCCGGCTGAGATCTCCGACTGACGTGGTGCGGCTCAACTGCCGGCCAGCTGGTCGCGGCGACGCATAAGCTGCGCCGTCTCCGCGGCGTTGCCGGCCAGTCCGATCGCGCGGTCATACGAAGCCCGCGACTCGGCGCTCCGACCCAGTCGGCGCAGCAGTTCGGCACGGGTGGCGTGGAAGGCGTGGTAGCTCTCCAGCGGCAGACGATCTACCTCCGCGAGCGCGACCTCCGGCCCGTCAAGTTCGGCGATTGCGATCGCCCGGTTGAGCCGCACGATCGGCGAGGGGTCGAGGCGCATCAGCTGGTCGTAGAGCGCCGCGATCTGCGACCAGTCGGTGTCACGTACGTCGCGGGCGTCGGTGTGGACGGCATTAATCGCGGCGAGGACCTGATAGCGACCTGGCGCTGAACCGGACGCGAGGCGTGCGCGGACCAGCGCGTGACCCTCGGCGATCAGCTCACGGTTCCACGCGCCACGGTCCTGGTCGTCGAGCGCGACCAGCTCTCCGCTCGCCGAAACCCGCGCGATCCGGCGGGCCTCTGTCAGGAGCATCAGCGCCAAGAGGCCGCTCACCTCGCCGTCCGCTGGCATCAGCGCGTGGACTAACCGGGTCAGCCGGATCGCCTCGGCGGTCAGGTCGCTGCGGACCGGTTCTTGCCCGGGAGACGAGGCCAGGTAACCCTCATTGAAGATCAGGTAGAGGACGGCCAGCACACCGGCGACGCGAGCCGGAATGTCCTCGCGAAACGGCACACCGTACGGGATCTTCGCCGCCTTGATCTTCGCCTTCGCACGGGTGATCCGCTGGCCCATGGCGGTCTCCTCGACCAGGAACGCGTGGGCGATCTCGGGGACCGTGAGCCCGCCGACCATCCGGAGGGTCAGCGCGATCCGCGCCTCCATGGCGAGGGCGGGGTGGCAGCAGGTGAAGACGAGGCGGAGTCGGTCGTCGTCGATGGCGCCGAGCGGCTCGGGTGTGTCGTACAGCATCAGCGCCTCCCGGTGCTTCTCCTCGCGTCTGACTTCACGGCGGAGCCGGTCGATGGCCTTGCGGTGGGCGGTGGTGGTGAGCCAGGCCCCGGGATTCGGTGGGACGCCGTCGATCGGCCAGCGCTCGACGGCGACCGCGAACGCCTCTGCGGTCATCTCCTCGGCGATGTCGAGATCCCCGAGGCGCCTGGCCAGGGTCGCGACCACCCGGGCCCACTCTTCGCGGTGGACCCGGGTGATCACCTCGCCGACGTCGGTCACTCGCCCAGGATCGGCCGGAGCTCGATCCGCCGATTGCAGGCCTTCGACCCCGCGGCCGCGAGGCGAAGCGCCACGTCAAGGTTGGGCGCGTCAATGATCCAGAAGCCGATCATGTACTCCTTCGTCTCCACGAACGGTCCGTCGGTGAACACCGGCTCCCCGTCCCGGCCATCGACGACCGTGGCCGCGCTGGGCGACGCGAGGCCGTTGGCGAAGACCCAGTAGCCGTCGGTCTGGAGCTGCTCGTTGAAAACGTCAATCGCGGCCATCTCGTCACCAGTGGCCAAGTCGGTCGAATCGGTGAGGACGGACATCAGGTACTGCGCCATCGGAATCATCTCCTGTTGTCGTGGCCGCCCCTTGGGCCGCCTTTCACCCCTGCTACGAACGCCGCTGCCTCGATCCGACAAGATCCGCTTCGATTTTCCAAATTTTGTACGCCGCGGGCGACCGGACGTGGGGATTTTGTACCAATCCGCGTCTCCGATGCTATCGGCGCCACGGATCCAGCAGCATTCACGAGCATCAGAGTGCGCCGCGTTCGACGATGGCCACAGCTCTGACAAGATGGCGGAGTGGAACGTGTGCTTGGAGTCGGCGGTGTCTTCCTGCGGGCCAGTGATCCGGAGGCTCTCGGTGCCTGGTACCGCGACTTCCTAGGCCTGGATGCCGATGAAAACGGCCTGTGGCACCCCGAAGCCGGCATGACCGTCTTCGCGACATTCGAGTCCGAGACCGACTACTTCGGCTCCCGCGCCCAGCAGACGATGCTCAACTTCCGAGTCCGCGACCTGGACGCGATGCTCGCCCAGTTGCGTGCCAAGGGAGCAGACGTCGACGAGGAAACCCAGGACATGGATGGTGTCGGTCGATTCGGTTGGGTTGCCGATCCTGAGGGCAACCGGATCGAGCTCTGGCAGCCCAGCTGACGTCTCGTCACGCAAGCGGTGAAACGTGAGGCCTCGACGGAGGGAACGGCCGCACCCCGAAGAGGCTCGACCACGCGGGTAAGCCGGCCCTGAACTGCAGAAACGTGGCGGCTGTCACCGTGCTCCACGGTGTCAGGGGCCGTGTCAGGTCTGGGACAGGTCGGTGTCAGGGCGTTCTTTGATAGTTGCCGCATGAACAGTTCAGCGATTGCGGTTAGGGGCCTGCGAAAGGCCTATGGAGACAAGGTCGTTCTCGATGGGATCGATCTTGAGGTGCCTGCCGGCACGATCTTTTCATTGCTTGGCCCGAACGGGGCCGGCAAGACGACCACGGTGAACATCTTGACCACGTTGATGAACGCCGACGCGGGGACGATCTACGTGGCAGGGCACGACGTTTCGAAAGAGGCGAAGGCGGTACGCGCGGCGATCGGTGTGACCGGGCAGTTCGCGGCGGTGGATGAGCTGTTGACCGGGCAGGAGAACCTGCAGTTGATGGTGGATTTGAGTCCGGTGCCGCCGCGGGATGGCAAGCGGGTCGTGGACCAGTTGCTGGAGCGTTTCGAGCTGTCCGAGTCGGCGCAGAAGCTCGTGTCGACCTACTCCGGGGGCATGCGGCGCAAGCTGGACCTGGCGATGACGCTGGTCGGTAGCCCGCGGATCATTTTCCTGGACGAGCCGACCACTGGTCTGGACCCGCGTAGCCGCCGCACCATGTGGACGATCATCCGTGAGCTGGTCGCTGACGGCGTGACGATCTTCCTCACCACCCAGTACCTGGATGAGGCCGACCATCTGGCCGACCGGGTCGCGGTGCTCGACCAGGGCCGCCTGGTCGCCCAGGGCACCCCCGACGATCTGAAGAGCCAGGTCCCCGGGACGCACGTGCGGCTCCGGTTCAACACCGCCACCGAACTCGCCGATGCCGCGCGGATCCTGACCGGTTCCTCACGCGACGAGGAGGCGCTGACCCTGCGGGTCCCCAGCGACGGTGGCACCAAGTCGTTGCGGGCGCTGCTGGACCGCCTCGACGAGTACGCACTGGGCGCCGAATCGTTCGCCGTGCACACACCCGACCTTGATGACGTTTTCCTCGCCCTGACCGGGCACACCACGGAGGTGCAAGCATAATGAGCAGCCAGTCCCAATCGATGGTGATGTTGCGCCGCAACTTCAAGCACATCACCCGGAACCCGACCACGGTGTTCAACGCGGTGCTGTTCCCGGTGGTGCTGCTGTGGATGTTCGTCTACGTCCTCGGTGACGCGTTCAACGTCGGAGTCCACTACATCGACTACGCGACTCCGGGCCTGATCCTGCTGGCAGTCTGCTACGGGCTGGGGGCCACCGCGACCGCGGTGAACTCCGACATGACCAAGGGCATCATCAACCGGTTCAAGGTCATGGACATCTCCCGCGGCGCGGTGCTGACCGGACACGTCATCGCCAGTCTCCTGACCAACCTGATCGCCATCGCGGCGGTCATCGGTGTCGCCTTCGCGCTGGGCTTCAACCCGTCGGCGAGCTTCGCCGACTGGCTCGCCGTGGCCGGCATGGTGGTGCTGCTCGGCTTCGCCACCGGCTGGCTCACCGTCGCCCTCGGTCTGGCGGCGAAGTCTCCGGAGACCGCCGGTCTGGCCGCCGTACCCCTGGTCATGCTGCCATTCTTCAGCAGCGCGATCGTCCCGGCGGACAAGATGGGCGCCGGCGTCCGGCAGTTCGCGGAGTACCAGCCCTTCACACCGATCATTGAGTCCCTACGCGGGTTCCTCACCGGAACCCCGGCCACACACGACGTCCTCGCCGCCCTCGCCTGGTGCGTCGGGATCGCCCTCGTCGGCTACCTCTGGTCCCGGTCCACGTTCACCAAGCGAGCGTGACCTCGACCAGCTCGGTCCACTCCGCCTGCGCACCCTGCCGAGCCGCCTCTGCGAACTGCGTTTCGCCGAGGCGGCTCAGCGCTGTCTGCTCGATCCGGCTCATGTCCGGGTTCGAGCGATCGGGGAGTCCGCGTACCGCTGTGCTCGCGGCAAGTAGCCGCGCGGCCTGCTCGAACTCTTCAAGCCGCAGTGCCAGGTCCGCGACCCCGACGAGCACCTGCCCGATCTGGAGTGGGTGACCCGCCTCGACCGCTGCGTGGTATGCCGCGGCGCGGAATCGGCGCGACTCGTCGAGGTCGCCGGCGAGGTAGGCCATCAGGTCGTCGGTCAGCGCGCGGACGCTCGCCCGCTCGGCCTTGTCGCCCAGCATCGACGTCGCGATGTCGAGTTGGCGGCGAGCCTCCTCGGCGTCGCCGCGCCAACGGGCCAGGTCCACCTTTGAGAGGGCCAGCTCGGCCAGCGCATCCGGCCAGGTGACGCGTTCGGCGTAGCGGTTCGCCTCGGCGATCGCGACGGCGCTGGAGGCCTCATCGCCGAGCTGCCAGAAGAGCTGAGCCTGTCGCGCTCGCATCCGGATGACGTCATCGATGGCGCCGACCTCGGTCACCACCGCGATAGCCTCTTCGTAGTAGTCGCATGCGCGGGCGAATTCGCCGCGCATGGCGATGCGGTCGGCCAGCTCGGTCAGCGCGAATGAGATCCCAAACCGTTCGCCCAGCGCCCGAAACTCAGCGAGGGCCTTTTCAAGGTACGCATCAGCGTCGCGCTCACCATGGCCCATCTGGATCCGCATCTTGCCGAGCTGCAGCCGGGCGAGTGCGCGGACCCAGGGATCCTTCTCGTCCAGCAACTCCTCCCAGGCCGGCAGGACCGCGTCCGGCGCCTCCAACATCCGCTCCAGCGGGGTCACCAGACTCAGCATCGAGTTGCCGGCCGGACTGCGCTGGCCGAGCTCGTACGCCTTGTGGATCCACTCCGCCACGTTGCGTTCGTCGGCCCGCCCGGAGCCCCCGAACAGCACGATAAGCGCGTAGACCATGGCTCTGATCTCATCGGGAACGTCGCCGGGCGTATTGGCGGCCGCGGTGATCAGCTCGATGCCTTCGGCCTTTTGTCCGCTGAGCCACCAGTACCAGCCGGCACCGGCCGCGAGCCGCATCGCGCCGTGTGCCTCGCCGGCGGCGAGCGCCCCACGCATCGCGGAGCTGATGTTGTCGTGCTCGCCGCCGAGTGTGGCGAGCCATTCCAACTGGCGGGCGCGGCGCAGCTCCGGGTCCGCGGTCTCGGCGAGCTCGGTGAAGTAGGCCAGGTGCGCGTGCCGCGCCAGCTCCGTTTCGCCCGCCTCGGCGAGGCGTTCCCGGCTGTACTCCTTGATCGTGCCGAGCATCCGGTATCGAGGCGCGCCGTCGCCGCCGGCGACCAGCAGCGACTTCTCGGTCAGCGCGGTGAGCAGATCGAGCACGTCCGCGGCGTCCACCGCGTCGCCGGCACAGACGCGCTCGGCTGCTTCCAGGCTTGCGCCGCCGGAGAAGACCGAGAGCCTGCGCAGGACCATCCGTTCGGCGTCGGTCAGCAGTTCCCAGCTCCAGTCGACGACCGCCCGCAGCGTCCGGTGCCGGGGCAGCTCGGTGCGGCTGCCTCCGGTCAGCAGGCGGAACCGGTCGTCCAGCCGTGCGGCGAGCTGATCGAGGGTCATGGTCCGCAGTCTGGCCGCGGCGAGTTCGATCGCCAGCGGCATGCCGTCCAGCGCCCGGCAAATGCGCGCCATCGTCGACAACGTGTGGACGTCGATCGCGAGGTCCTTGCGTACTGCGCTGGCTCGTTCCTGCAGCAGCCGCACGGCGGGCGAGGACTCGATCTCGCGAAGGCCGGCGCCGTCGGCGGGTAGGACCAACGGCGCGACCGGCCACAATGCCTCGCCGATGATGCCGAGCGGCTCCCGGCTCGTCGCGAGGATCCGCAGCCGCTGGCACTCCCCGAGTAGCCGATGGGCGAACGCCGCTGCGGACTCGATCACGTGCTCGCAGTTGTCCAGGATCAGCAGCATGTCGCGCTCGCGGATCGCCGCGATGACCCGATCCGTCGGTTCCGCGGGCGATGTATCGCCGAGCAGCGCATCCCGCAAGCCAAGTGCGCCGAGCGTCGAGTTGGCTACGTCATCATCGGGCCCGATCGGCGCGAGCTCCACCAGCCACGCACCGCCCGGCAGGTCGCCGAGCAGCGTCCGCGCGGTCTCCGAAGCCAGTCGGGTCTTCCCGGAGCCGCCCGGTCCGATGAGGGTGGTCAGCCGATGCTCGCCGACGAGTTCGCCGACCGCAGCGACATCCGAGTCCTTGCCGACATAGCTGGTCAGCTCGGCACGCAGGTTGGTCTTCCGGTTCTCCTCCCGCCGACCCAGCTCGCCCCGCAGCAACGCCACGTGCAGCGCGGACAGCTCGGGCGACGGATCGACGCCCAGGGTGTCGGCCAGGGTTTCCTTCGTGCGCTGATAGACGAGCAGCGCTTCGGTGTCCCGACCGGTGGCGACGAGGGTGCGCATCAATGCGGTGACAAGCCGTTCCCGTACCGGATTTGCGGCAACCAGGTCGGTTAGCTCGGTGACCAGATCCCGGCCGTGGCCGAGGCCGATCTCAGCGTCGAACCGATCCTCCATGGTGGCCAGGCGCATGCCGTCGAACCTGGTGACCGCCGCGTCAAACGCCCCGCTGTCCTGCAGACCGACGTCTTGCATGGCGGCACCACGCCACAGGTCGAGGGCCTCGCGGAGGAGCGGCAGCCGGCGTCGGTCATCATCATTGCCGGCCTGAGCGACGAGGCGTTCGAAGCGCACGGCATCGACGGCGTCGGGGTCCACAATCAGCCGGTAGCCGTTCGTCTGCCCCTCGACCGAGCCTTCCGGCAGCACCTTCCGCAGCCGGGAAGCCAAGCGTTGGAGTGCATTCGCCGCGTCCGCCGGTGGGTTCTCGCCCCAGATCCAGTCGATGAGCGTCGACTTCGGGACCACGCGACCTGGCTCGAGCGCCAGGGCGATCAGCAAAGCGCGCAACCTCGCGCCCGGCACGTCGGCTAAGACGCCGTCATCCGTGCGAACCTCGAATGAGCCCAGCATCCCGATATGCACCTGGCTGATTTTGCCATGGATGGTGGTCGGGTCTTCGGCCGCTAGTTTCGCAAGATCCACACTTTTCGAACCGAACCGGGGTTCGCCGCGCGATTTGCACCCCGGTCCGGTTCAAAACTCTGGATCATGGCATCGCATGGCTGCGGCGTCCTAGACGGCCGTCGCTTCGAGCGCGAGATCCGGCGACGGCGCCACCGGCTCCGGGGCCACCTGCGCCGCGGGTGGCCGAGCTATCACCAGCAGGACGAAGCCGCACGCCGCGATGCCGGCTGCAATCGCGTACGAAGTCCGGTAACCGAAGTGCTGTGACGCACCCAGGATCGGCCCGGCCAGGATCAAGCCGGCCGCGAACGTGTTGGAGAACAACGTCGACGCGCGTCCCGGATGGGCCGGCATCAAGTCCTGGATGTAGGTCACACCGAGTCCCTGTACCAGCGAAATCGTGCAGGCGTTCAGGACCTGTGCGGCCAGCAGCACCCAGACATGCTGTGCCGTGCCCGCGATCAGCAGATAGGCGATGCTGACCAGAGGCCCGGCGAGCAGCAGCCGGCGCAACGGCACCCGGGTCGACAGCGCGCCGAACGACAGCATCAGCGGGATCTCCAGCGCGGCACAGAGCCCGAGGATCAGGCCGGCGTTGTTCAGCGGGGCGTGCAGCGGCCCGGTGATCAACAGTGACATCGATTGGACGCCGAGACCGGTGGCGCACTGCAGCAGCGCGAACGCGAGCACGCTCATCGCGACCACCCGGCGCGACGCCTCCCGGCGGACCACCATGGTGCCGCCAGGCCCGCCTCCCGCTGACGCCGCAACCACGGCTGGCTTCGGTTCCGGCAGCCAGACATACGCCACCAGGGCCGCCACCGCGTACATGACCGCGGCGAATCCGTAGGACGCGGTGAATCCGCCGAGATCCAGCAGCAGCGCGGCCAGCGGCGGTCCGCCCACCCAGGCGATCGAAAACAGGGTACGCAGAGCACTGGTCGTCATCGCGGCAGTCGGCGAGTCTTGCAGCACCACCCGGGCGTACGCGAATGCCTGCGGCATCACCGAGCCGGCGATCGCCATCATCGTGACCGCGACCGCCAACAGCACCCAGTAGTCCCGGACGAAGGCGGTCACCGTGGTGCTCACGACGCCGGCGAGCGCGGCGACCAGGAGGATGCGCCGCCGGATCGGCCGGCGGTCCGAGACCCGGCCGACCATTGTGGAGACGGCGACACCGGCCAGCGGTGAGCTGACCAGGAAGAGCGTCACCTGCCAGGAGTTGGCGTGCACTTCGTCGGTGAGGAACAGCGTCAGGAACGGCGACCACATCGCGGTGGACAAGCCGGTGGCCAGGAACACCAGGCCGAGCGGATACCAGCGCCGGATCGCGGCGCGCATCGCCGGCGCGGTCACAGCGCGGCCGCCACATCGACCTCGTGCCGCGCAAGCGCGACCGCACCGAGCACCTCGGCATCGGCTGGTGTCGCGCCACCGACCACTTCGACGGCGTCGGCCGCGGGCGGTGCCGCGAACCGTTCGATGGCCTCGGCGATGCCCTCGATGATCGGGCGGCCGGCGGCGCCGGCGATGCCGTCCACGATGATTGCCTCCGGGTTGAGCATCGTGCAGGCGTCGGCGAGTGGCCGACCGACCGTGCGGCCAAGGTCGCGCAACAGCCGGGTCATGCCGGCGTCACCCTCGGCGGCCAGGGACAGCATCGCCGGATAGGTCAGCGGCTGGTCGTAGGCCGGCTGAGCCACATCGATCAGCCTGGCTCCGATGGTGTGGATCAGGCAGCCACGGCCGCCGCAGGCGCACAGCGGCCCGTCGGCGTCGATCTGGATGTGCGCCAGCTCGCCGGCGAACCCCGTGAAGCCCCGATACAGCCAGCCGTTCAGGACGAGTCCGGCGCCGACGCTGTATTCGCCGAGCTTGACGTAGACGAAACTGTGGCGGTCGCGGCCGGCACCGAATGCGTACTCACCGAGGGCGCCGAGATTGGCGTCGTTCTCGATCAGCACCCGAGTGCCGAGCCGGGCGGCGAGGTCCGCGGCCGGGTCATTGCGCAGCCAGGTGATGAACCCGTGCCCCCGGCCCGCCGGCAACCCAACGCCGCGCTGATACGGCGCCGGCACTCCGAGCACCACACACGCGAGTTCCGCGGTCGCGTAACCGGCCGTGCCGGCGAGCTTGGTCAGCAGCTCGGCGGCCGTGTCGAGGCTGACCTCGTGGCCGGCCACGGAGTGCGTGTCCTCGGCGAGAATCTGCCCGCTCGGCGTGGCGACAGCGAGCCGCAACGTGCCGGTCGACCAGCAGACGATGCCAATCGCTGACGGCCGGACCGCGAGGGTGAGCACCTCGGCCGGACGCCCGGGCCGGCCGCTGACGGCCAGCTCCTGGCTCACCACGAGACCTCGATCGATCAGATTCCGGACGATTCCGGAGACGGTGGCCTTCGGCAGGTCGAGGCGGAGGCCAAGCTCGCCGCGGCTGACGTGACCTCGGCAGGCGATCTCGGCAAGGGCGCGACGGTGAAGTGTAGGGAGATCTGCGACTGCCACATGACGATCTTAAGGGTTCGGCTACCGCTGTCCAATCATCCGCTCAGTCATGGCGAAACGAGCAGTGAATAGTTCGGTCTGAGCCAAAAGGGTCCGGTCGCACCGAAATCGATCAGAAGGAACCACGGACAACCGGGGATGACCGCGAGCGGCCACAAATGAGGCCCCGGCCGCCGGTGGGACGCCCACGCTCCACTGATGGGACGAGAACTCAGACGCGACTAGCGCATTCGCCTGTTCGGGATTGGCCGGATGAAGGTCCAGTGCTTGCCAACCGGGCAGTACTGATAACGGACCGGGCCGAACCGGATCGCGTTGAACGAGACCCCGGGCATCCATTTCGTGGTGAAGACGTGGCCGTCGCGGCACTGCACCAGGGTGTCTGGGCCGAATTTGAACCCACGACCGCGCATCCGCCCGCCGAGAATCCAGGCGCCGATTCCGCCCACCGCAATGATCGCGAGGGTGATGATCACCGCAGTGATCATGGTTCGGGAATCTGCGGCCACAATTCACGTATACCACTGATTGCTGAGAGCGGCTCTCAGCATCGTGGAATGGGCGTCAGGTAGCAGCAGCCCGAGCGCCTTCACTCCAACGCCAGGTGGCGACGCTTGGCGTTGGCATTAGCGGGTAGGGCGCGATCAAGAACAAGGCGACGGAGCGGAGTTTCTCCGTCGTCGGCGCCCCGACTTTGGACCGAGCCCAATCTATGCTGACGGCTGTGGCCGGGTCGTCGGCGGAGATCAGGGTGCGGCGAGCCGAGTTGCTCGCCGTCCTGTCGCTCGGTGCTGATCTGGGGCTCGGCCAGCCATTGGAACACGTGCTGCGGGAGTGCCTGATCGCGCTGCGGCTGGCCGAGCGGGCCGGCCTGGACGCACCGGCTCGCGGCGTCGTCTGCCACACCGCGTTGCTGACCTGGGTCGGCTGCCACGTCGACGCCTACGAGCAGGCGAAATGGTTCGGCGACGACCTCGCGTTCAAGTCCGACTTCGCCACTGTCGACGGGCCCGGGATGGGCTTCGTGCTGCAGCATCTCGGCGCCGGCCGGCCGGCGCTGGACCGCGCCCGGCTGGGAATGTCACTGCTCGCCGGCGGCCGGCGCGAGGTGGGCGAGATCATCGACAATCACCGGCGCGCGAGCGAGGCGCTGGCCGCGGCGCTCGGTCTTGACCCGGCGGTACGCGAGAGCCTGGGCCAAGCCTTCGAGCGCTGGGACGGCAAGGGGACACCGGGAGTGGCCCGCGGCGACCAGATCTCGATCGCCTCGCGGCTGGTCTGCCTCTCCGACGTTGTCGAGGTGTTCCACCGTCTCGGCGGAGTGGCGGCCGCGGTCGAGGTGGCCCGGCAGCGCAGCGGCACCCAGTTCGATCCGGCCATCGTGGACCTGTTCTGCGCGTACGCGGACGAGGTGCTGGCCGGCGTCGACGAGGCGACCACGTGGGACGCCGTCGTCGCGTCGGAACCGGATCTCGACCGGGTGCTCACCGGCGCCGAGCTGGACGCCGCTCTTGGTGCAGTCGCGGACTTCGTTGACGTCAAGTCGCCGTACACGCTCGGGCACTCGGCCGCCGTCGCCGAACTGGCCGCCGCCGCCGCGCGAACCGCGGGCCTCCCCGAAGCCGACATCGTGCTGGTGCGCCGCGCCGGACTGGTCCATGACCTCGGCCGTCTCGGGGTGCCGAACACGATCTGGGACAAGCCGTCCGCGCTCACGCTCAGCGAGCAGGAGCGTGTTCGGATGCACCCCTACCTCACCGAGCGGATGCTCGCCTCGTCGCCGCTGGCACCACTAGGCGCCGTCGCGATCCAGCATCACGAGCACCTCGATGGCAGCGGCTATCCCCGGGGCGTACGCGGATCCGCCCTCACGCCGGCCGGCCGGATCCTGGCCGCCGCCGACGCCTATCGCAGCAAGCTCGAACCCCGGCCATACCGCGATGAGCTGACGCCCGAGGTCGCGGCCGTCCACCTTCGTGCCGAAGTGACCGCCGGCCGGCTGGATCCGGCAGCCGTGGACGCGGTACTGCGGTGCGCCGGTCACCCGCGGCGGCGCCGGTCCACCTGGCCGGCCGGGCTCACCAACCGGGAGGTCGAGGTGCTCCGGCTGGCCGCGCGCGGGCTGTCCAGCCAGGAGATCGCCGTGCGGCTCGGCATCACTCGGAAGACCGCGGCCAATCACGTCGAGCACATCTACACCAAGATCGGCGTCACGAACCGCGCGCTGGCCAGCCTCTACGCCGCTCAGCACGGACTGGTCGGCGCGGAATCGGAGGCATCGCCGGCCGGATAGGCGAACTCGAGCCGTAGGTGAAACGCCCGCCGAAGATGAGGTGATCGCCTCATGCTCGGATGATCAATGGCTCCTAGCGTCGGAACCGTCCAGCGGGCGCAGCCGAGCGCCGCTGCTCACGCTCTGGAGGAGTCATGGCACAGGTCACCTGGGACGGCGGATCCGCGTACGAGATGGTGCTGAAAGCCCACACCGCCGCGCCGCCGGCCGCGGTCTTCAGCCTGCTCACCGATCTGTCCGCGCATCTGGATTGGGGTGGTCGGCGGCAGCGCCGCAACTTCCGCCTGACGGCGCTGAACGCCGCCACCGCGGTGCCGGGCGGCGCACGCGCCGGCACCGAATTCGTCAGCGAAGGCGTGATCCCGATGACGAAGGCACCGTCCCGCGACCACAGCACCGTCGTCGCGGCCGAGCCGCCGTCGATCTTCGAGTTCCACACCGACAGCGTCACCATCTGGCCTCGGGGCGGCCGTTCGGAGACTCGCTGGGAGCATCGCTATGAGATCCGGCCGGACGGTGCCGGAAGCGCGGTCACCTACCGTCTGCGCCTGGCCGCCGCCACTAACCCGCCGCTGCGGATGCGGGCGCCGGTGATGCGCACCATGACGCACCGCGTGATGATCCCGATGCTGTGCCGGCGCGGCTTCGACAACCTGCTGAAAGCGGCAGCTCAGACCGTCGCATCGTAGAGAAGCGCGGCGGGGCAAGGCCGAGCACAACGAGTAAATCGGTTGCTGCGCGCGGCGGCCGATCTGATACTCCGACCGTGATTTCGGCAGCTCTCGACGATCTGATCGCCCGGGCCGAGAACGATCCCACCGTGCTCGGCGTGGTCTTGTCCGGGTCGCAGGCTCGGGACGGGATGGCAACCGGCCATTCCGATGTCGACGTCTACGTCGTCGTCCCGGCCTACGGCGGTGCCTGGTCGGACACCAAACGATCATCGGAGATCGACGAGATTCCGTATTCGCTGGCTGATCTCGAAGACCGGTCGAATCGATGGCAGCGGTATTCGTTCCGCGGCGCGAAGGTGCTGCTGGATCGGATGGCCGGCGGCATCGCCGAGCGGGTCCACGCTCAGGCCACGCTGACTCTGGCCGAAGCCGCGGAGTTTGCGCGCGAGCAGCTCGACGGTTACATCAACTTCGTCTACCGGGCTGCGAAGAACTCTCGCGACGGCCGACCTGACCTGGCTCGTCTTGAGGAGATCGAGGCCGCACCGTGGTTCCTGGAAACGCTGTTCGCGCTGCACCACCGAGTCCGGCCATACAACAAATACCTGCGCTGGGAGCTCGACACGCACCCGCTGCCGGCGCCGTGGACCGCGGACTTTCTCATCAACACTCTGATCGAGCGGCCGAGCGCGCTCCTCACCGACCTGGAGCCGCTGGCCCGGGATCGAGGGCTTGCCGACGTCGTCGACGGCTGGGATGACCTGGATCTGATCCATGCGTACGCGGCCGCGCCGGTCAGCGATGGGCGCGGTCGGGCGGGTCGTTGACGAGCGCGGCGGTGAGGCCGGTCAGCAGTGCGTCCAGGCCGATCTGGAAGCTGTTCTCCGGCGTCGCAGCGAAGCCGGCCGCGGGTGAGTCCAGACGCCTGCCCGGCGAGGCGGATGAATACATCCTGACCAGCGGTGCATTCGAAGGCCAGCGCGGCTACTTCACCCGCGATGACGGCGGCGTAGTGGTCGGCGTTGATCTCGCCGGCCGGATGTTCACCCGGGTCTAGCGCCGCCGCCGCGGCGGCGGCCGTTGCGGCGTCCCGAATCCGGCCGGCAGGCGAAAATGGAGCCAGCCTGCAGGCGAAAATAGAGGCCGAGCGGCGTGTCCGCGGCGGGCGGCGATATTCTCGTATGAACAGATCTTCAGACGTTGATGGGATCGGATCATGATGGCGGTGCTGGCCACTAGGGTGATCGACGCCGATCAGGTGCGGCGGGTGCGCGATGCCATGCCGGAGCCGGAGGCGATTCGCGACCTTGCCGCGGTCCTCGGCCTGCTCGGTGATCCGACCCGATTGACCCTGCTCACTGCTCTCCACGAGGCCGGCGAGATGTGCGTCGCAGACCTGGCAGCGGCCACCGGAAACAGCGAGTCGGTGGCATCGCACGCGCTCCGGCTGCTACGAGCGCATCGCGTCGTCGCGGTCCGCCGCGCGCATCGACTCGCCTTCTACCGGCTGGACGACGACCACGTCCGTACGCTCCTGGAGACCGGCCTCGCCCACACCGGGCATGGCGAGCTCCGTGGCGGCGAGGCTCTGTCATGACAGCGCGCGATGTTCATGGCCACGCCGACGGCCGGCTGCACCGACACGACGACGACCACGGTGGTCACAGCCACGGCATGTCGGCCGATGCGAACAAGAGATGGCTGACCATTGCGCTGGCGCTGATCGCCGGGTTCATGGTCGTCGAGGTGATCGTGGGCCTGATCGCCTCCTCGCTGGCCCTGCTGTCGGACGCCGCGCACATGCTCACCGACGCCGCGTCGATCGTTCTGGCGCTGGTCGCGATCCGGCTGGCGGCCCGTCCGGCCCGTGGCCGCTACACCTTCGGCCTGAAACGCGCGGAGATCCTCTCGGCCCAGGCCAACGGCCTCACCCTGCTGATTCTTGCGGCCTGGCTGTGTTATGAAGCGATCCGCCGGCTGATCCACCCGCTGGAGGTGCACGGATGGCTGGTGGTGATCACCGCTGTGGCCGGCATCGGCGTCAATCTCGCGGCGTCCTGGTCGCTATCGCGAGCCAACCGGACCAGCCTCAACGTCGAGGGCGCGTTCCAGCACATCCTCAACGACCTGTTCGCCTTCGTCGCGACCGCGATCGCCGGCGTGATCATGGTGGTCACCGGCTTCAACCGCGCCGACGCGATCGCCTCGCTGATCGTGGTCGTCCTCATGGTCAAGGCCGGAGTCGGGCTGGTCCGCGAGTCCGGCCGGATCCTGCTGGAAGCCGCACCGGCGGGCCTGCATCCGGACACGATCGGCGACGCTCTGGTCACCAGCGATGGCGTGGTCGAGGTGCACGACCTGCACGTCTGGACGATCACGTCCGGCCAGCCCGCGCTCTCCGCTCACGTGCTGGTCGAGCCGGGCCGGGACTGCCACCAGATCCGCAATCACCTGGAGTTACTGCTGCGCGACGACTACCAGCTGACGCACACGACGTTGCAGGTCGACCACGCCGGATCGGAGCTGCTCCGGATCGGCGAGACGGTGCATTGCGACGACGCGCACGGTCCGGCACATACCAACGCCGAGCACCAGCACTGACCAATTCAGCCGGCGGCCGACCGCCGCCGGCGTCCCCAGATCACCAGGCCGGCGATCACCGCCACGGCGACGACGATGCCGACAATCGTCCAGATCAGGCCCGAGTTGCTGGAGGAATCGCCGGGCGCCGTGGCGGCAGTGCCGGCAGCCCCCGATTGACCGGACGCGGCCGGGCTGACCGACGCCGACACACCTGAGGATGCCGACGCGCCGGAGGAGGCCGCCCCAGACACCGGGGCCAGCGTCAGGATCGGCGCCGGGTCCGGCACCTCCTGGCCGGGTGACGGGATCTCGATCCAGTTGGCGATCTCGCCGTCGCCATAGGTCTCTATGGTCTTGAACGGCAGCTCAGTGACGTTGTCGGGCAGTTTGTCGATGAGGATCGACCACACCGCGTCGGTGCCGATCGGGAGCGCCTTGCCCTCGATCCGGAAGCCGTCCGTCAATTCGGTGTAGGTCCAGCCGCTCGGCGCCTTGGTGAGCTTGACCTGCGACGGTGCGATGCCGTCCGGCAGCACGACCCGCGCGGACTTGAGGCCGGCGGTGTTCGATTCGGCCTCGCCGGTAAACGTGACCGTCACGTCGGTTGCGCCCGCCTGCGTCTTGTCCGAGCTGACCTCGACGTGCGCCCACGCCGTTCCGGCCGCCAAGATCGCCGCGAGGGTCGCCGCCCCGAGCACCGCCGCCCATCGGATCGCCCGCACTACTTCCTCCCCAGGTCTGGCTTGCAAACTGTCTCACCGGTCGTCGTCATTTGGTCGTCGAAATGCGGCCGGTAGTTCCCGCCAGTGCCTCAGCCGCTTTCGCCAAGATCTGGTCCGCGTTAGGTTCGGTGCCGGCGTCGACCGTGACCGTGGGCCAGCCGAGCGTCGCCATCAACCAACCCTAGGCATGACTCCGATCCGGCCGGGTATGGCGTCGGCTCCCGATCGTCGGCTCTAATGCACGGATGGGAATTGATGCCGTCCTGCGCCGACGGGATCGGCCCGGCACCGGCCCGCAGCGCGAGTCGCTCCGCGACATCGCCGTCGTCTTCGGCGTGGACGAGATGACCAGTCTGTTGCAGCGGATGCAGGGCCGGATGCCGGTGCTGAGCCGGCTCGATCCGGTGCGGTCGGTTGTGATGGTCTCGGCCGACATGCCCGAACTGATCAGTGAACTGGACCAGACCATGTCCGGCGCCATCTCCGACCTGGAGCGGCAGTTCCTCAGCGCGACCCGGGCTCTGGCCGATGTCTGTGCCTGCGATCGCAGCCTGGAATTGCACTTCGACGGCGACTGACCGGGCCGGCCGAGGCTACGGCGTCGGCGATGTGGATGGGCAATCGTGGTATTGCCGGAACGGATCTTTCGGCCCGCACCGCTGCAGCGGATCGAGATTGCGCAGCAGCCCACTGTCCGACGGCGACGGTTCGGCCGACGGTGACGTCTGATGGTTGCAGTTCAGGTAGGCATCGCACAGCTCCGGCGTCTGCAGCCCGCACACCTGCCAGCCGTCCGAGTGCGACATGGTGAAGGTCCAGGTGCCGACATCCGTCGAGAGTGTCTCGGCACTGCCGGAACGCCCGAAGATGAGATGCACTTCGGCATGGATCGAGCCGCCCTCGGTCGTCGACGAAGCCACCTCGGTGCGTCCCAGCGACCAAGGAGTCCCGCTGCTGGCGCGCTGGACGCTCGCGGCAATGTCGTGCATCTGAGCCGATAGCGCAGACCGCTGACCGCCACAGGTCACATCGTCGAAACGTTGCTGGTCGGCGGTCAAGCCACCGAGCGGGCCCGCGGACAGGAACTGGTCCACGGCACAGGTGGCGCACGTCGACGTCGCGCGTTGGTGGTCGACGCCGAACCTCCACCAGAGTCCAATCACCGTCGTGCCACCACAGACGACCAGCAGAAACGCGACGAAGAGGGCGACCACTCGGGTCCGGGAGAATCGGTCGGGGGTCGGGCTCGGCGCCTCGGTCAAGACCTAACCCCCTCGTCGTGAAAATCAATGAAATCACCACACGGTACGCACCACAAAGCAGCACACACCGCGGCCTCGTGTAGGTGTCCGTGCCGGCGGTCAGAGGGTTACCGCGACCGCTATGGCGACGATCGCGGTCACCAGACCGGCCGCCGAGCCGAGCAGCGCCGGCGCCGCCTCGACGGTCTCCCCCTCCGCGCTCACCACGCCCTCGGCGACCCGGCCGGTGCGCTGGAGGAACCACACGTCGGCGTTGCGCAAGCCGATCAGAAACGCCAGGCAACCGCGAGCGTCAGGCAGATGAGTCCAACCTCGATCGCGACGTAGACGGCGTTTCGCGACTCGCGCTCGATCGCCAGATACCTGGACGGAGGGTAATGCCGTTCAGCAATAGTGGCGGTCCCCCTTGTCGGCCGGAGATCGCCACCGGGTAAGTAATAGGTATGCGCGCTATAACCATCGCCGAACCAGGCGGACCGGAAGTGATGCTCTGGACCGAGGTGCCGGATCCGGTGCCGCAGCCGGGCGAGGTGCTGGTCGAGGTGGCCGCGAGCGCGGTGAACCGGGCTGACCTGCTGCAGCGGGCCGGCTTCTACGAGCCGCCGCCGGGTGCGTCGCCGATCCTGGGCATGGAGTGCTCGGGCCGAATCGTGGACGCGAACGGGGCGCCCGGCTGGAGTGCCGGCGACGAGGTGTGCGCGCTCCTGGCCGGCGGGGGATATGCCGAGCGGGTGGTGGTCCCGGCCGGCCAGTTGCTGCCGGTGCCCGCCGGGGTGTCGCTGGTGGACGCGGCCGCGCTTCCCGAAGTGGCGTGCACCGTCTGGTCAAACCTGGTCACGGTCGCCGGCCTGCACGCCGGGCAGACGTTGCTGGTGCACGGCGGCGGCAGCGGCATCGGCACGTTCGCCATCCAGTTCGCGCGGGCGATCGGTGCCGACGTCATCACGACAGCTCGCGCTAGCAAGCTGGAAACCCTCCGGAAACTCGGCGCTCGTACGGTCGTCGACTATGAGACGCAGGATTTCGTCGGCGAAGTCCGCGGCGCCACCGAGAATCGCGGCGCCGACGTGATCCTGGACATCATCGGGGCCGCCTACCTGGACCGGAACATTCAGGCACTGGCTCGGGACGGTCATCTTGTGATCATTGGTTTACAGGGTGGCCGGACCGGAAACATCGATCTCGGGGCCCTGCTAGCCAAGCGAGCCTCGGTCACCGCGACGGCGCTGCGCGGCCGCACTCCGGCCGACAAGGCGCGGATCGTGGCCGAGGTGCAACAACAGGTGTGGCCTCTGATTCAAACGGGTGAGATCCGGCCGATTGTTGACAGATCGTTGCCAATGTCACGCGCTGTTACCGCTCACGAAGTTGTTACTGCTAGCAGCCATATTGGGAAGGTGTTGCTTGTCACTGACGGTGCTGCTGCCAGAGGGCACAATAGGGAGGCAAGCCACTAACGGTGCAAACCGGGGCCCGTCCTGGGGCCTCGCTTGGCGCCGACAGATTATGCTGTAGGCCGCCCGGCGGTAGTCGGGCTGCCGTTTTGACCACGTTGGGGATCGCCGTTTCGGCGGTCGACGACGATCAACGGCTACACGGGCGGATATTCGGATTGAGCCGACGTCTTTCGACCACACCGTTCGTTCACAACGCGCCGCCGCCCGGCAGTTGTGAACGACCACAGGAGGGCATCCGCATGGTGGAGATCACCGGCGATCAGCAAGTCCAGTCCGAAGTGCTGGAAGGCCTCGCCACTGCTGTGAACCACCGGCGCTGGTTTGTTGAACTGGCGATGCCCTACCTCGGCGACGACCCGATCGAGATCGGCAGCGGTCTCGGCGACTACGCACTTGAGTGGTCGCATCGTCTGCCCAAGTTCACCGCCACTGAGGCTGATCCCGACCGGCTGGTCCTGCTCAAGGAGCGGATGGCGCAGGAAGGCACGAAGGTCGATGTGCGGGAGATGCTGCTCCCGACGCTGGACACCGGCAACTACAGCGCCGCGGTGTCGTACAACGTTCTCGAACACATCGATGATCACGTCGGGGCCCTGCGAAGCATCTCGCGCCTGGTCCGGCCCGGCGGCCGGGTGATCATCATCGTCCCGGCGTTCATGTTTGCCATGAGCCCGGTCGACATCGCCACTGGCCACGTGCGTCGCTACACCAAGAAGACGCTGAGTGGCGCGATGACCGACGCGGGCCTCGAGGTCGAGAAGATCCATTACGCAAACGCGCTCGGCCTGCTCGGCTACTACATGGCGACCAGCGTGTTCAAGTTGACGCCCAAGGAAGGGGCCATGGTCAAGGTGTACGACAAGGTTGTCCTGCCCGTGACCAAGGCCGCGGAGACGCTGGTGCGCCCGCCGTTCGGTCAGTCGGTGTTCGCGGTCGCACGTACGCCGCGCTAATCGAAGCGGGCGCCTGTCTCTCATGGGTACGACGTTCGCCGATAGTGATACGCCGACCGAGCCCATCGCGCGCACGGTCGACAGTCCCGCTCCATCTCAATCGGACTCCGACACCGAGCTGCTGGTCGCCATCGACGGCCAGGTTCAGGTCGTCGATGCCCGGGTCGTTACCGCGGGTGGCGACGATCGCGAGGGCAAACGAGCCCGGCGGTCGGCACGACTGCGCCGCCTCCGCACCGATCTTCTGGTGTACGCGGGCTACCTCGCCGTCGCGGTCTGGATCACCAGCCGGCTGTGGCCGGTCGGCGGTCATCACGTAAGCGCCGTTGACGCCAACGACCAGGCATTCTTCGAATGGATGCTGTCGCACGGCGCGCGCGTCGTCACGCATTTCGACTCGCCGCTGTTCACCGACCGGATCAATGTGCCGACCGGCGTCAATCTGATGGCGAACACGTCGATCCTGGCGCTGTCGGTCCCGTTGGCACCGATCACCCTGTGGCTCGGGCCGGCCGTTTCGTTCGCCGTGCTGATCACTCTCGGCCTGGCCGGCACCGCCGGCGCCTGGTATTTCGTACTCTCTCGGCACCTGGTCTCGTCTCGCTCGGCAGCGATCGTCGGTGGCGCCATCGCGGGACTCGGCCCGGGCATCGTCGGCCACGCCAACGGGCATCCGAATTTAGTGGCCCAGTTCCTGGTGCCGTTCATCGCCTGGCGGGTGATCCGGCTGCGCGAGGCCGGGCGGTCGATCCGCAACGGGCTGGCGCTCGGCGCCCTGGTCACCGTCCAGGTCTTCATCAACGAGGAGATGCTGTTCATCGTCGCCCTGTCGATGAGCATCCTTCTGGGTTCGTACGCGTTGATGCGCCGCCGCGAGGTGCGCCCGTTCGTTAAGCCGTTCCTCACCGGGCTCGGTGTCGCGGCGGCGGTCGCCGGATTGCTGGTCGCCTACCCGCTGTGGCGGCAGTTCTTCGGCCCGGAGAGCTATCGCGGGCTGAGCCCGGGCCTGCAATCATTCGGCACCGACGTCGCGGCGATCCCGGCGCTGGCGACCCGGACCCTGGCCGGTGCCTTCGCCAACAACATCCACCTGGCCACCAGCCCGGCCGAGCAGAACACGTTCTTTGGTTGGCCGCTGGTGATCACGCTCGGCGCGGCGATCTTCTGGCTGCGCCGGAATGTATGGGCCCGCGCGCTCGGCATCACCGCCGCAATTCTCCTGGTGTTGTCGTTCGGCTCGGTGATCATCTTCAACGGTCACGAGTCGTCGATCCCGGGGCCGTGGGCGCTGGTCAAGAAGCTGCCGATCTTCGACTCGGTGGTGCCGACCCGCTTAGGCCTGTTCGTGCTGCCGATCCTGGCGGTCCTGGTCGCCATGGCACACGATCATGTGCTCGCCAGCACCCGCCGGGTCCAGGAGGTCAGCGGCCTGGACTCCAAGGTCGCCACCCGGTCCCGGCAGGCTCGACTGGCCTGGTGCTTCCTGATCGCGGTGTCGCTGCTGTCGGTGTTCCCGACGCCGATCCAGACCGTTCCGATGGCCTCCACGCCGGCCTTCTTCACCCAGGGCACCTGGCGCAATTACGTCGCTCCGGATCAGACCGTGGTGCCGGTCCCGCTGCCTGCGGCGGGTGCCGTGAACAGCATGTTCTGGGCCGCCGGCTCAGACCTCGCGGTGCAGTTGCCGCGCGGATACTTCCTTGGCCCGGACCCGGCGCACGACGACATCGCCATCTTCGGTGCTCCCGAGCGGCACACCACCGAGCTGCTGGACAAGGTGATCGCCAAGAACAAGCCGGTGGTGATCAAGAAGGCCGATCGCGCGGCCGCGATCACCGACCTGCAGTACTGGCACGCGGCCGTGGTGATCCAGTTGCCGGACAGTCCGGCCGAGCATGCGGTCCGGCAGACGATCACCGACCTCCTCGGCTTCAAGCCGAAATTCTCCGGCGGAGTCTGGGTCTGGGATGTCCGGCATTTGGTTGAGGAACAACGAGCGGTTTCTGGGTAGCATCGCCGCATGAACGCGCAGCCCACGCACACCTTGGACGATCCGGACGCTCGGACCGGCAAGGCGTTCGAGGCGAAGTCGCTGTCCCTGCGCGGACCGCGCGTCAACCCGCCGGAGACCGAAGCCGAGATCGATCACGGTGCTCCCGGCGATGAGCTGGCTCCGGTTCGACGGCCGAGGATGCGGTGGAACTTCATCGATGCCGCGGCGATCACGTTCTTCATCGCGGTGGCCTACCGGGTCACCAGCCAGATGTGGAGCAGCCCGACCTCGCGGACGCCGTTTGCCAACTCGACGGATCAGACCTTCTTCGAGTTCATGCTGCTGCACGGAGTGCGGATCTTCAGCCATGGCGAAAATCCGTTCCTGGTGCCGCAGTTGAACGCACCGATCGGCGTCAACGTCATGGCCAACACCGGCCTGCTCGGCCTGAGCGTGCCGCTGGCCCCGCTGACCGCGTGGCTCGGCCCCGGCGCGGTGTACGTGTTGATCATCATGCTGGGCCTGGCCGGCACCGCGACGGCCTGGTATTACGTGATCTCCCGGCACTTCGTCGGCAATCGTCTGGCGGGCCTGATCGGCGGCCTGATCTGCGGGTTCGGCCCGGGCATCATCACCCACGCCAACGGCCACCCGAACCTGTGCGCGCAATTCATGCTGCCGCTGATTCTCTGGCGCGCACTTGCGCTCCGGCACTCGACGCGGTGGCTCCGGGACGGCCTCATCCTCGGCGCGATGATCTCGTACCAAGCGTTCTTGAATGAAGAACTGCTGTTCCTGACCGCGCTGGCCGGCACTCTGTTCGTGATCTTCTACCTGCCGTTCCGGCCGTCCGAGGTGCGGGCCGCCGTGGTGCCGATGGCCAAGGGCCTCGCCGTTGCCGCCGGAGTCTCAGCCGCGGTCCTCGCCTATCCGGTGTGGTACCAGTTCCACGGCCCGGGCACCTTCACTGGCCTACCCGGGTGGATGCAGGACAGCTATCGGCTGACCATGGCGAGCTTCGTGCACCTTCCGTCCCAGTCCTGGTTCGGATCGCACGACACGAACCAATGGCTGGCCACGCTCACCGAGGAGAACTCGTTCCTCGGCTGGTTCCTGCTGATCATGGCCGTGCTCGGCGTGGTGGTCAGTTCACTGGTGTCGTGGCGACGCTATCGGTGGGTGGTGCCGCTGGCGCTGGTCGGCCTGTTCTTCGCGTGGGCGTCGTGGGGCAACAAGGTGCTGGTGTCGACCGGCCCGAAGGGTCCTGGCAAGGAACTGCCGATCTCGCTCTGGACCCACCTGAACAAGCTGCCGATCTTTGAAAGCGTGTTGCCGAGCCGCCTGGCGCTGGTGGTGCTGCCGGTCGTCGGCATTCTGGTCGCGATGCTGGTCAAGGTCGCCTCGGACACCATCGTCGCCGCTTTCCACGCCGAGCAGGTTCTACGCCTGCTCGCTGGTGTCGCAGTGATCGCCGCGGTCATCACGGCCGCCGTCACAGTCTTCCCGACCAGCACTCCGGCCGTTGCGAGAGGCGCCATCCCGCAGTTCTTCACCAGCGGCGACTATAAGAAATACGTCCGCCCGGGGAGCACGGTGCTGCCCGGCGATCCGTCCGACACCATCGGCTCGATGCGCTGGGCGGTCCGAAGCGACCTGGACTTCGGCGTGCCGGGCGGCTACTTCCTCGGCCCCGACAAGGACGGGAAGGGGCAGTACGGCCCACAGTTCCGCCAGACCATGGTGGTGCTCTGGGATATCGCGGCCGGGACCTGGTCGCTGGATAACGACCTCCCGTACTGGCGCGATGTCGCGGCCACCGACCTGAACTATTGGGACACGTCGGCGATCGTGCTGCCGGTCAGCAGTCCTTCGTTCCCGAAGCTTCAGAAGGCCATCACCGACCTGACCGGCTCAGCCGGCCACCAAGTCGACGACATCTGGCTTTGGCAAATTCCCAAGTCGTAGCGGACGTTTGGAATCGTCTGCTGGCACGCTGGCGGCGTTGCGGACAGTCTTGAGTGCATTCGCACACGGCGACTACCCGCGCCTTGCCAGCCCACCAGCATCCAGTCCCAAACTGGCGCCGTCGTGGTGCCCTCAGGGCTGAGAAGGGTGGGCTCACAGTCGGCACGCGGCTATCTCGGCAACACACACCCGGAGCAGATCTTGGGGGTCGGCAGCGCGAAGGCCAGGCAACAGGTGTGCCGTTGGACCTGCAGCTCGCCGGTCTCGTCCCGACCGAAATCCACCAGGTCGGCGACGCCGAGAGCGTCCAGGATGTGGTGCGCGTCGCTGACCGCTCGAGGCGGCAGCGCCTCGCCACCGCGGATAACCGCGTAGCAGACCGCGGATGCGATCGAGCCGAGCAGGGTCCGGCGACCGAGGTGGACTCGCTTGCGGATCTGCTCCAGCATCGGGTCGAGGTGCTCGTCCAGCAGGCCCTTGCGCAGCTCCGCCAGCAATGCAGCGTCGCCGACCAGGGTGGTGGCCTCGGGCCGGATCAGCCGGATCGCCACGAACGGCGGCACTCCGTGGATCTGAAACTCGACGTTGTCCGGGCGCACGTCCGGGACGACCCGCTGGGAGACATAGCCGATGACGACCGGCAACGTCACCCAATAGGTATAGGACTTCCAGGCGAGCGCGGCCGCGACGTGCTGGTCTGCGGGCCACCGGGTGCCGGCCGCGGCCAGCAGATCATCGATTGCAGAGCCGTCGACGAGCTCGGTTGCCGGACGCCATGGGAACGCCGATGGCGGTTCCGGCCACTCCGGCCGCACCAGCGGCCGGGCCACGCCATGCACGGGTGCCTCACCAAGGCGCGCTTCAACGCGATCGAGGACGTCCTCGATCGGCCGAAGTGCGCCTCTCGCCGCACGTAAAGCGTGCATTAGGCAAGCCTAACCCGCCGATGCTCCGCGGCTCTCGGCAGTCGGCGATTTGAATGAGACAATGTAGTCAAAGACGGTAGTTCCCCCAGCGTGAGGGCTACACATGACGGTGTCATCGTTAGAGCGCGCGGCCGATGACTTCGCCGCGCAGTTGGCGTCCTGGCGTGCACATCGCGGCCTATCCAAACGGGCGCTCGCCTCGGAAATGGGCTTCGATCCGTCCTACGTGAGCCACGTCGAGGGCCGTCGGCACCGACCGACCGAAGACTTCGCCCGCCGTGCCGAGGTGGTGCTGCGCTCCGGCGGGGTGATTTGGAAGAGCTACGAAACCTACGACTCGATTCGCCAGCAGCCGACCTTCGCCAGCCGGACCGATCCGCCTGGCGCCGAGATCTGGCTGCCGCCGGGGACCGGTCTGGTGGTGGAGCGGGAGCGGGCCGCGCTGGGGCTGTCCGACGGCCGCTTTCACGTCCGGGTGCACCGGGATCTGTATAACGCCGGGTCAGAGGCGGTGGTTCGTTTCCCGGTCTACGTCGGCGCCGGCGATTGGTGCGAAATCGGGTTCTTCGGCAACGTGTTGGCCAGCGATGGCCGAGTCGAGCCGATGACATGGCGTGCCAGTCACGACTGGAACGCCGCCAACGAGTTGTGGCTGAACTTCGAGAATGCCGACGGCCGGTTCCCGCTCTACCCCAGCGAACGCGTCACGATCGAATATGGCTTCAGCGTCCCGGCCGCGATGTGGGGCAGTTCGTTCCAGCGTGCCGTACGCCTGCCGAGCCGGGACCTGTCCGTGACGCTGGACTTCCCGGCCGCGATGGGACCGGTGGTCTGGGGGACGATCAGCTCGCTCTCGGCCGAGGCGGCCCCGCTGGGCACCCCGATCCGGTCCGCGCCGGACGGCAATCGGAGCCGGTTCATCTGGTCCATCGCGACGCCGGTGCTGCAGGCGCGATACCGGTTCGAGTGGCGATTCCGCGCCAGCGAAAACTAGATCCCTTCGCCGAACGCGTCGTATTTGACGCGTGCCGGTGGCACCTCCATCTCGGCCAGCTTGCGCAGCGTCGCCTTCACCATCGGCGCCGAACCGGACACGAAGAAGTCGTGCTGCTCCCAGGGTCCGTAGCGAGCCACCACCTCGGCGATGGTGCCGGTCTCGCCGGCGAAGGTGACGTCGTCGGTGACCGCCGGGACCACCGACAGCCACGGATAGCGCGCCGCGAGCTTGTTGAGCTCAGCCAGGTCGTAGAGGTCCTCGCGACTCCGCGCGCCGAAGAAGAGATGCACCCAGCGGGTCCGGTTGAACCGGGTCATCTCCTCGACCAGCGCCTTGATGGGTGCCAGGCCCGTGCCGCCGGCGATGCACACGGCGTCTCGGGTGGATTTGCGGTCCAGCGTCATCGATCCCATCGGCGCCGCCAGCCGGATCACGTTGCCGACCTGCAGCCGCCGGACCAGGGCGCTGGAGACCCATCCGGACCGGAGCGCGCGCACGTGGAAGTCGATGGTCCCGTCCTTACGCGGTGCGTTGGCCGGCGAGTAGACCCGCCACAGCCGTGGCTGGTAGGCGGTCTCCACGCTCAGGTATTGACCGGCCCGGTAATCCAACGGCTGGAACGGGCGCACGGTGAAGACCGCGATGTCGGGTCCGCGCCGTTCGTGCGCGATCACTTCGGCGTGCCAGAACGGTGGATTGGAATCGTCGGCCGCGGCGCCGGACATCATCCGCGCAGCGATCACCTGGTAGGCATCGCGCCAGGCTTGGTCGTACTCGGCCGACCAGTGCTCGCCCGCGAACGTCCGCAGTGCTTCCAGCAGCGCCGCGCCGACCACGTCGTAGTGCTCCGGCAGCACGTGGAACTTACGGTGGTCGCGGCCGAGTGACAGCAGATATTCGTCGAGCCTCTCCGGATCGTCGACGGTCTGGACGGCGGTGACAATCGCGCCCAGCAACCTGGCCCGCTGCACCTCCATGGCGACCGGGAACAGGTCGCGCAACGCTGGATTGGACAGGAACATGCGAGCGTAGAAATATCCGGCGAGCTTGTCCTGATCCTCCTCAACGAGGGTCCAGCTCTCCTTCAACAACCGGTTGAGGTTGTTCATTACCGCCCCGATCTTCGTTCATATCGGCCGCCAACCCGATTGAGTTCCCGCACCGATCAGCGCGCACGTAAACGCGCCGTTGCCGATCGATCGACACAGATCATCGGAACGTGAACTCATAGTCAAGAGTGTCGAAGTAACTGTTGGCTACGTCGCACACACAGTGCGTTGACATGCGCTCATGTCTGAGATGTCGGCAAGACATATGTAACCGTGGATATGTCGACGCGCACCGGGCGGCCGCCGCGATGGATGTCCTGGCTGATCAGATGCCATTTACGGCGCCGGAGAAGGTGTTCGAGGAACTCCCGCCACCGGTCTGTCCAGACACCGTCGGGTCGCCGGCCGAGCGTGTGCTGCAAGAAAAATATGGCACAGTGTTGCGCGCCGAGCGCTTCAAACGGGACCAGCGATTGAACCGTCTCAGCGATCGGATGGCGGCGGCCTACGTGCACTGCTCGAAGCACATCCCGCGACTGATGAAGATCCCCCGGGCCAGGCCTGGGGCACCGACGACCTGCGCCGCAAGGGCGGCGACTTCTTCGGAGTCGCGGCCGATCAGCGCACGGTGGCCGAACGTCGGGCTGCCATTGAGGTCCTGCATCAGAAATAGCCGCTACATTCGGACGCGTGCTGGCCGAGCGAACGAAGATCAAGCAAGAGATCTGGCTGGTCATCGGCCTGTCCTACTTCACTCTGGGCGTCGGCGCGCTGATTGACCTGCTCTACGATCTGACCCTGCCGGGGAAGCTGTCGCAGCAGACGGCCGCGCTCAACCCATCGCTGGCGCCCGGACGACCCTGGTTCGACCTGATCTACAACCTCTACGACATCGCCAGGCCGCTGATCCCGGTGCTGCTGGTGCTGCATCTGCTGCAGCGTGACTACCCCAACGCGTTCGACCGGATCGGCTTCAACTTCAAACGGCCCGGCTTCGATGTCTCCTGGGGCCTCGGCCTGGCGGCCGTGATCGGGATTCCCGGCCTCGGTCTCTACGCCCTCGGGCGCGCTATTGGTGTCACCCTGCACCTCGTGCCGGCGTCGCTGCCGCACATCTGGTGGGGCGTGCCGGTGCTGATCCTGTCCGCGATCCAGAACGCGATCGGCGAGGAGACCATCGTCGTCGGCTACCTGCTGACCCGGCTCGACCAGTTGGGCTGGCAGACCTGGCCGGCGATCGCCGCCAGCGCTGTTCTGCGCGGCTCGTACCACCTCTATCAGGGCATCGGCGGGTTCTTCGGCAATGCCGTCATGGGCGTGGTCTTCGGCTATTTCTACAAGCGGTACGGCCGGGTGATGCCGCTGGTGATCGCTCACTCGATCTTGGACATCGTGTCGTTTGTCGGCTATGCGCTCGTCGGAAAGCATTTGAAGTTCTTGCAGTAACACTGTCTCGCGACTCAACTCGCGATGATCCAAAACCGATGCCCAGCAGGGTCTTTTCACTGAGCGGATCATCAGGAATGCTGACCTGATGAGGGCCTACGACGTAGTGATCATCGGTGCCGGCCACAACGGGCTGGTGGCCGCCGCCTACCTGGCCAAGGCCGGTCAGCGGGTGCTGGTGCTGGAGCGCCGGCCGGTGCTCGGCGGCGCGGCGGTCTCCGAGCATCCGTTCGGTCCGGACTACACGGTCACATCGCTCTCCTATGTCGTGAGCTGGCTGTCCCCGGCCATGGTCCGGGATCTTCAACTGGAGAAGTTCGGCTACCACGTCTATCCGCAGGGGCCGTATTTCGCGCCGCGGCGGGACGGCAGCTATCTGGCACTGCCCGACGACCCGAAGCAGCGGCATGCCGAGATCAGCAAGTTCTCCACCCGTGACGCCGACGCCTATGAGCACTGGGAGGAGTGGTTCGCCGGCCTGGGCAAGGTGGTCGGTCCGCTGCTCAACGAGATCCCGCCGAAGGTCGGCTCAAAGCGGCCCGCGGATCTGATGGCGATGGCCGGGCTGGCCCGGAAGCTGCGCGGCGTGAACGTGCGCTCGGCCTTCGACCTCACCCGCCTGTTCACGTCCAGCCTCGCCGACATCGTCGAAGCCAACTTCGAGTCCGACGCGATGCGCGGCGTCCTCTCGGTCTCCGGTGTCATCGGCATGTGGGCCGGCCCGCGCAGCGCCGGAACCGCGTACGTGATGCTGCACCACCACGTCGGCGACGCGGTCGACGGCCAGACCGGTGCCTGGGGCTTCGCGCGCGGCGGCATGGGTGCGATCTCGCAAGCGATCGGGCAGGCCGCCCTCGCCAACGGCGCCGAGATCCGCACCGAAGCGAGCGTCGCCCGGATCAACACCGCCGGCGGCCGGGTCACCGGCGTCACCCTGGCTGACGGTGAGGAGATCACCGCGCCGATCGTCGTCACCACCGCGCACCCGAAGATCTCGTTCCTGGACCTGATGGACCCGGCCGACCTGCCGTCCGACTTCGTCGCCGACATTCGGTCCTACCAGACCCGGTCCGGCACCGTGAAGGTCAACTATGCGGTGGACCGGCTGCCCACGTTCACCTCGCATCCCGAGTTCGACCCGCAGAAATACGGCGGAACGATCGTGCTGTCCGAGTCACTGGACGACGTCGAGCGGGCGTTCCAGGACGCGGCCGGCGGGCGTCCGGCGGAACTGCCGTTCGCGGACATCTGCATCCCGTCGGTCTTCGACGACTCGCTGGCGCCGCCCGGCCACCACATCGTCTCGATGTTCACCCAGTGGGTCCCGCATACCTACGCCGACGAGCCGCACGAGGCGGAACTGCAGGCGTACGCGGATCGGCTGACCGCGCGGATGGAGGCGGTGGCGCCCGGATTCACCGACTCGATCGTTGGGCGGCAGGTCATCGGCCCGCACCAGATGCAGCACGAATACGGCCTGGTGGGCGGCAACATCTTCCACGGCGAGCTGACACCCGGCCAGATGTTCCACGCGCGCCCGGCCGCCGGGTACGCGGATCTGCGTACCCCGATCAAGGGGTTGTATCAGGCCGGATCCGGCACCCACGGCGGCGGTGGAGTCACCGGCGTTCCGGGCCGCAACGTGGTCCGGCAGATCGCGCACGATCGCGGAGCCTGGCGGCGATTGACCAAGCGCTGACCGCCACCCGACTGGCCGCCGCTCCGCTCACGGCCGCCCTGCTCTAGATCTTGCGACGTTGGGAGGGCTGTGGGCCACGCCAACGTCGCAAGATCCAGCGCAATCGGGTGCGGCGCCGCGGGCAAACCCACGGCGCCGCGATGTCCGGCGCTAACGGCACGGCTGGAAGACGCTGTCGTCCAGGTTGAGGGCGAACTTCACGCCGTTGAAGTTGTTGACGTTGTCCTTGGCGCAAAACTTGGACGTGGCCAGCTTGTATTCGGCGTTGAATACGGGCTTGCCGGCGGCGACGTATTGGTCATAGCCGTACGAACCGGTCTGCGCGGTGGTGCATTCGTTGTACTGGTTGCATTGCTCGTTGAGAGCGCCGTCGAAGTACGGCAGCAGGCTGGGGATCTGCTCGACGTCGTTCTTCTGCAGCACACTCAGCCCACGGGCGTGGCTGTCGTTGGCCAGCAGCGTGTTGAAGTAGATCTGGTCGGCCGCGGTCAGCGGGAATCCGGTTTTGTTGGAATAGCCGTCGACGTTGTCCAACTCGACCATGTCGAAGCCCTTGGTCTTGCACATGTCAAGGCGGGCGTCCATGATCGCGCGCAGCGGGCTGTTCGCGTTCTGCACGTCCCGGACGTCCAGCCACTGCTCGCCCGGCCAGCCGTTGGCCTTGCCGAGAATCGACGGCGGGAATTGGCTCGCATCCGGGCGCCAGTTCTCGTAGGTGCCGGCGGACAGATAGCAGACCGCCTTGATGCCAGCGGCGTGCAGGCTCGCGACGTTGGTGGCGGAGTTGTCGAAGCCATCCACGTCGTACATCGCAACGTTGCGGTAGGGCGCCGCCGGCACCACCGAAAGAACCCAGTTCCAGCTGGTGTTCAGGGCCGGATGCCAGCAGCCGGCGCAGGCGACGGGTGCCGGTGGAGCGGGTGCGGCCGCCGCCGGAGCGCTGGCGGCAAGCACGCCGAGGCCGGCCGCGAGCACCAGAGTGGCCAGCGATCGCAGGATGCGCAGTGTCATGAGTGACCTCCGCTGTCGGCGCGAGGCTGTTCAGCACTCGGCTCAAGGCCACTCGGCCCGGAGCCGTGGCCGGCGGCAGAAGATCGGGCAATGCTCACCGTCGGCCAGCACTCGCGGTTGCTGGCGATTAAACCAACGCGGATAGCCGTACGTCGATGATTGCGCCACAAGTGAGCATTTCGAATTGCGCGTTTGTGAGCGTTCGTCTCACAGATCGGCGACGGTGACCTGGACGCCGGCCGCCGCGATCGCGTCCAGGGCGGCGGCATCGGCGCTGGTGTCGGTGACGAACTCGTCGATGTCGGTGAGTGCGCAGATCTTGGCGAGGCACACCCGGCCGACCTTGGAGCCGTCGGCTACCACGATCACGCGTTGCGCTTGGCGGATCATGGTGGCGTTGGTGTTCGCCTCGATGTCGTCGTGAGTGGTCAGGCCGGCGCGCGCACTGATCCCGTCCACGCCGACGATCGCGACCTCGATGTTGAGACCGCCCAGCGTCCGATCGGCGATCGGCCCGACCAGCTCGTATGACTGAGTCCGCGAGACGCCGCCGGTCATCACCAGCTTCAGGCGCGGCCGCAGCGCGAGTTCGGCAGCGATGTTCAGGGCATTGGTGACCACCGCCAGCTCAAACCGGTCGGCCAGCAGGCGGGCCACCGCGTGTGTGGTGGTGCCGCCGGTCAGGCCGATGGTGAGCGGGCCGTGCGGCAGCCGGCCGGCCGCCAGCCGCGCGATCGCCAGCTTCTCATCGCGATGCTGGCCGATGCGGTAGCGCACCGGCAGTTCGTAGCTCACATCTGCGGCGATGGCGCCACCGTGAGTCCGGTTGAGCAGCTTCTGGTCCTCGAGTGTCTGCAGGTCGCGACGGATCGTCGCGACGGAGACGTCGAACTCGGCGGCGAGCACGCCGGCATCCACCGAGCCCTGGCCGGAGATGCGGTCGAGGATGGTGGACACGCGGTCGGCGCGACGCAACGTGCTGCGGGCCATGCTTCACCGTTCCTGAGGGATGAGCCGGGGTGCGATAAGCCGGAGCGTGGTCCGGACGGCGCCGTCGCGAACACAAACGCGCAATGAAGATAGTCCGCTTCCGCTCGAATGCAAAGAAAAGTTGTCCGGTTGCCTTGTCAGGGCCGCCCGGCCGGGCCGAGAATCCGGCCATGGCTGTGATCACCTTCCTCGGCGCGGGCAGTGTCGTCTTCACCCGTGAGCTGCTCGCCGACATTCTTGCCTTCCCCGAATTGCGCGACGTGACGTTGTCGCTGCACGACATTGACCCGGAGCGGCTGACCACCGCCGAAATGATCGCCAAGCGGACCGCCGAGCAACTCGGCGCCGCACCGGAGATCCGGACCAGCCTGGATCGGCGCGCTGCACTCGACGGTGCCGACTACGTCATCAATTCGATCCAGGTCGGCATGTACGCGGCCACCGTGACCGACTTCGAGATCCCGAACCGCTTCGGGCTGCGTCAGACGATCGCCGACACGATCGGTGTCGGCGGCATCTTCCGAGCCTTGCGGACCTTCCCGGTCCTGGATGGCATCGCCGCCGACATGCTGGAGATCTGTCCGGACGCCTGGCTGCTGAATTACACCAACCCGATGGCGATGAACATCGGCTATCTCGCGGCCACGGCGCCGACACTCAAGGCGGTCGGCCTGTGCCACTCCGTCTACTGGACCGTCCGCGGCCTATGCGAGGTGATCGACGTGCCGTTCGAGGGCGTCAGCTATCGGGCCGCCGGCCTCAATCACCAGGCGTGGCTGCTGCACTGGGCGCGCGATGGCCAGAGTCTCTATCCGCTGCTGGACGCGGCGATCGCGGCCGATCCGGAGCTGCGCCGCCGGGTCCGCGTCGACATGTACCGCTCGCTCGGCTACTACCCGACCGAGACCAGCGAGCACTCGTCCGAATATGTGCCGTGGTACCTGCACCACGACTCCGAGGTCGAGCGCCTGCGCATCCCGGTCGGCGACTATGTGCGGATCAGCGCCGATAACGTCGCCGAATATCGCCAGACCCGGGACTCGCTGCTCGCCGGGGAACCGCTGGACCTGGAGCGGGACGCCACCGAATACGCACCTCAGGTGATCCACAGCATGGAGACCGGCACCATGCGGCGGATCCACGCGAACGTACGCAACACCGGGCTGATCACGAACCTCCCGACCGACTATGCGGTGGAGGTCCCCTGCGTCGTGGACGAGCAGGGCGTACGCCCGGAGTTCGTCGGCGACCTGCCGCTGGCGTGCGCGGCGGTGAACCGCGGGTTCGCCTCGGTCGGCGAGTTGACTGTGCGCGCGGCGGTGACCGGCGACCCGCGGATGGTTCGGCGCGCCGCTCAGGTCGACCCGAATGCCGGCGCTTCCCTGACCGTGGATGCGATCTGGGAGCTGTGCGACGAGCTCACCCGGGCGCATGGCGACCTGTTGCACGACGCGCTCCGCGTGCCGGTGACGCGCTGACGTCCCCCGGATTGATCAAACGCGCAATCGTGACTGTTCACTTGCGCGCTAACCATTGATAAGCGAGCAGAAACGAGCATAGCCTCCCGCCATGAACGTCACCGCGTACGAGATTGACAGCCAGCCCGACGTCTGGCGCCGAGCGCTCGGCGATGCGGCGCTGCTCGACGCCGCCCGCGTCTCGCTGGCGGCACCGGGCGAGCGCGTCCTCGCGATCGGCTGCGGGACGTCGTGGTTCGTCGCCCAGGCGTACGCGGCCCTGCGGGAACGTGCCGGGCTCGGTGAGACGGACGCCGTCTGCGCCTCCGAGTTCACCGGCGGGCGCGCCTACGACCGGGTGGTGGCCTTCAGCCGCTCCGGCACCACCACGGAGGTCCTGGACGTGCTCACGAGCCAGCCGTCCGGCGTCCGCACGGTCTATGTCGGTGCGGTCGCGGCCACACCGGTGGCGGCGATCTGCGACGAGGAGCTGGTCCTGGACTTCGCCGACGAGCAGAGCGTGGTCCAGACCCGGTTCCCGACGACGGTGCTGGCGATCGTCCGCGCGGTCTGCGGCGAGCCGATCGAAGCCCTCGCCGGCGCTGCCGCCACGGCCGTGTCGGCCGCACTTCCGGCCGATCCGGCCGCCATCGATCATCTCGTCTATCTCGGCTCCGGCTGGACCGTCGGTCTGGCGCACGAGGCGGCCTTGAAAGTCCGCGAGGCCGCCCAGGCCTGGTCCGAGTCCTACCCGGCGATGGACTTCCGGCACGGGCCGATGGCCGTCGCCGGTCCCCGCAGCCTGGTCTGGGTGTTCGGCTCGATGCCGGACGGCATGGCCGACACCGTCGCCGCGACCGGAGCGCGGCTGCACCACGGCGACCTCGATCCGCTCGCCGATCTGGTGCTGGCGCAGCGCTTCGCGATCGCGCTCGCCGCCCACCGCGGCCTCGACCCGGATCAGCCGAGGCTGCTGACGCGCTCGGTGATCCTGTCCCGCACGCCGGTCAGCTGACCCGGCGCCCGAACCCCGGCACCACCCGACCCCCCGAGGTGATGACCCATGAAGCGCAACTCCACTGCCCGACGGCGGGCGCTCGCCGGTGCCGCGCTGGTCGCGGCGCTGCTGGCCAGCGCGTGTTCCGGCGGCACGAAGATCGACCAGTCCAAGGACGCGGCCGCCGGATATGACGCCAACAAGGACGTCACGATCACCTGGTGGACCGGGCAGGACGCGGACGCCGAGAAGCAGGCCGAGCAGCTGGCGTCGGAATTCCACGCGTCGCACCCGCACATCACCATCAACACATCGGCCGGTGCGTCCACCACTGACGACCTGCTGACGAAGCTGTCGGCCGGCTTCGCCAGCGACACCTATCCCGACATCTCCTACGCCTACGGCAGTTGGGCCGGCCAGCTCGCGGCCAGTGGCAAGACCCAGAACCTGACCGACTGGGTCAAGGATCCGTCGGTGGCCTGGAACGAGATCCCGGCCGCGGCGCGCGAGACCGCCACCGTGGACGGCCAGGTGATCGGCATCCCGGCGCTGGTGGACAACCTCGCCCTGATCTACAACAAGACGCTGTTCGACAACGCCCATGTCGCCTACCCGACCGACTCCTGGTCCTGGGACGACTTCCGGACCGCGGCCAAGCAGCTGACCGACACGTCGAAGAATCTCTACGGGACGGCCTACTCGGTCTCCGGCAGCGAGGACACCACCTGGCACCTGTGGCCGCTGCTGTGGCAGCGTGGCGGCAAGATCCTGGACGGTGACAAGCCAGCCTTCAACTCCGACGCCGGGGTAGCGGCCCTGGAGACACTGCGGCAGATCGCGGTCGACGACAAGTCGATGTATCTGGACCAGACCGACGAGAAATACGCCGCGCTCTTCAACGACAACCGGATCGGCATGATGATCTCGGGGCCGTGGTCGCTCTACGATCTCGCTGACGCGCACGTGAATTACGGTGTCGCGTTCCTGCCCGGCTACAACGGCGACCACGAGACGATCTCCGGCCCGGACGTCTGGGTGCTGTTCAACCACTCCGACGCCAACCGCGCCGGTGCTTCGCGGGCCTTCCTGCAGTGGCTGACCAGCAAGGACATCGACCTCAAGTGGAACCTGGGCAACGGCAACCTGCCGCTGCGCAGCTCCGAGTCGAGCACACCGGAGTTCCAGGACTACTGCACGCAGTATCCGGGCGCGCAGAAGTTCTTCGACAACCTGGCCAACGCCAAGCAGGCCCGGCCGACCGTCGAGGCCTACCCGGAGCTGTCCCGCTACGTCGGCCAGGCGATTGCCGAGGTGCTGCAGGGCGCCTCGACGCCGAAGGCGGCGCTCGACAAGGCGGCCCAGCAGTCCGCCGTAGCCCTCCGCGGATAGCGCGCCGGTCATGCAGTTCGGATTCGCAGGTGCCAGGCCGCCGGCCGCGCGCGGGAGTGCGCGGCCGGCCAAGGCCCGCACCGGTTGGCGGCGAGGCGCCCGGCGAGCCGCCACCGGCTGGGCGTTCGCCGGCCCGGCGACCTTCATCGTCGTCGGCCTGTCGGTCTTCCCGGCGGTGTGGGCATTCGTCATCTCGCGCACGAAGTGGAACGGCATCGCGCCGCCGAAAAACGTGGGCTGGGGCAACTACCAGCTGATGACCGAAGATCCGGAGCTGACCTCGGCGATCCGGCACACGGTGGTCCTGACCGGGCTCTTCGTGCCCAGCTCGATCCTGCTCGGCCTGCTGATCGCGGTGGCGTTGAACCGCAAGATCCGGTTCGTCGGCTTCTACCGCACCTGCATCTTCGTGCCGTACGTGGCATCCGCCGCGGCTACCGGCATCCTCGCCACGTTCGTCTTCAATCCGCAGTTCGGCATCGCCAACGACACGCTGCGGCGCTTGCACCTGCCGACCCAGCAGTTCCTGGAGAGCCACAGCCAGGCGCTGGTGGTGATCTGCCTGATCGCGCTCTGGGGCGAGGTCGGCTTCACCGCCGTCATCTATCTGGCGGCGCTGCAGGACATCTCGCCCGAGCTGCTGGAGGCCGGCGCGATCGACGGCGCCGGCCGGTTCCGGATCTTCTGGCACATCGTGGTCCCGGAGCTGCGACCGGTCACCGTGTTCACCGCGGTCTGGCAGACCATCACGGCGTTGCAGCTGTTCGACCTGATCTACACGACCACCCGCGGCGGCCCTCTGCAGTCCACCGAGACGGTCGTCTACTACATGTACGAGCTGGCTTTCCAGACGCAGAAGTTCGGCTACGGATCCGCCGTGGCCTACGGCCTGTTCGCCGTCACGGTGCTGCTCACGCTCGGCATCTTCTGGTATTCCCGGCGAGCCAAGGTGGAGGCGTTCTGATGACCACCACCACGACTCCGCCGATCACCGCGGTCACCGAGGCGCCGGCACCGCCGCAGCCGGCCCGACGCCGGTTCCGGCTGCCGTTCTCCGGCTGGCACCTGCTGCTGATGCCACTGTCGCTGCTGTTCGTCATCCCGCTGGTGCAGATGGTGCTGACCTCGTTCATGAGCGACGGCGACATCAACCGCTTCCCGCCCAAGTTGATCCCGACCGCGCTGCACATCTCCGGCTACAAGGGGCTGTTCACCGACTCGCACATCCTTCGCTGGTTGGTGAACACCATCATCGTCGCGGCGATCGCGGTGACCGCCCAGATGGTGCTGTGTTCGATGGCCGGCTACGGCTTCGCCCGGCTCAAGTTCGCCGGTCGAAACGTCGGTTTCTTTCTGATGGTCGCGACCGTGATGATCCCGACCCAGCTGCTGATGATTCCGACCTATTTGATGTTCACCCGGCTCGGCATCGTCAACACGCTCGCTGCGGCGTTCGTCCCGTGGCTGGCCACCGCCTTCGGCATCTTCCTGATGCGGCAGTTCTTCCTGTCGCTGCCGGCCGAGCTGGAGGAGGCGGCGGCCATCGACGGTGCCAATGCGTGGCAGATCTTCTTCCGGATCGTTCTGCCGCTGGCCCGGCCCGCGCTGGCGACGCTGGCCCTGTTCACCCTGCTGGACTCGTGGAACGACCTGGTCTGGCCGCTGATCGCGATCAGCGACGAGCGTTGGTACACCCTCCAGGTCGGCCTCACCATGTTCCAGGGCACCCGGCACACCCAGTGGTCGCTGCTGATGGCCGGCAACATGGTGGCCACCATGCCGCTGATCATTGCCTTCATCGTGGCGCAGAAGCGATTCGTCGCGACGATGACGTTCAGTGGGCTCAAGGGCTAGCGCGAGCACGTCATGAAGAAGCTGCTGATCGTCGGTGACGCGAACCCGGACCTGGTGTTGCGGGGCGATGTGGTGCCGCGGTTCGGCCAGGCCGAGCAGCTGCTCGACGCCGCCGACCTGGTGCTGGGCGGGTCGGCAGCGATCACTGCGTGCGGTGCGGCCCGGCTCGGCATCCCGACGCGGCTGATCGCCGCGATCGGTGACGACGTCTACGGGCGGTTTGTCGCCAACACGTTGGCGGAACGCGGTGTCACCGCCGACCTGACGGTCGTCGAAGCGGGCACCGGCTTGTCGGTGATCCTCTCCGCGGGCGGCGGGGACCGCGCAATCCTCACCCTCACCGGAGCCATTTCGGCGGTACGCGGATCCGACGTCGACTTCGGCGACGCGGCGCACCTGCACGTGTCGTCGTATTTCCTGCAGCCGGATCTGGCCGCTGACCTGCCGGAGGTCTTCGCCAAGGCGCGCGCCGCCGGGTTGACCACGTCACTGGACACCAACTGGGATCCGGCCGGCCGGTGGAGCGGCGTGCGGGAGGTTCTCGCGTACACCGATGTGTTCCTGCCGAACGCGGCCGAACTCGCGGCCGTCACCGGGACCGATGACCTGGCCGCGGGCGCAAGGGATCTGGTCGACGCCGGTGCCACGGTGGTGCTGAAGGACGGCGCGAACGGCGCGCGGGCCTGGTGGCCGGGCGGCAGCGGTGCCTCGGGCGGCATCGCGGTCGAGGTCATCGACACCACCGGCGCCGGCGACAGTTTCAACGCCGGCTTCCTCAGCGGGTTCCTGGCCGGCGAGCCGATGCCGCGATGCCTGGCGCGTGCGGTCGCAGCCGGGTCTCTATCGACCCGAGCCGCCGGCGGTATCGCCGCTCAGGCCCACCCGCACGAAGTCGATGCGTTGATCGGATAGGAGTCGGATGCTCACCCCCACCGCCGAGTTGGTCGGCGCCGCGCGTGCCAGTGGCACCGGAGTGGCCGCGTTCAACGTGGTCACGCTCGAACATGCCGAGGCGATCATCGCCGGCGCCGAACGCGTCGACCGTGCCGTGATCCTGCAGGTCAGCGAGAACACGGTGGCGTTTCACGGCGGCCGGCTGGCGCCGATCGCCGCGGCCGCGGCCGCACTCGGCGAAGCCGCGGCGGTGCCGGTCGCTCTGCACCTGGACCACGTGACCGCGGAGTCGTTGCTGAGGCAGGGTCCCGGATGCGGGTTCAGCTCGGTGATGTTCGATGCGTCAGTGCTCGACTACGCCGACAACGTCGCGGCCACTCGAGCCGCCGCCGACTTCTGCCACGACCATGGGCTGTGGCTGGAGGGTGAGCTGGGTGCGGTCGGCGGCAAGGGCGGCGCGCACACGCCCGGAGTGCGGACCGACCCGGGCGAGGCGGTCGCCTTCGCCGTCGACACGCAGGTGGACCTGCTGGCCGTCGCGGTCGGGTCGAGCCACGCGATGACATCCCGCAGTGCGCGCCTGGACCACGACCTGATCGGCGCGCTCGCGGCGGCGGTGCCGGTGCCGCTCGTGCTGCACGGTTCCTCCGGCGTACCCGACGACGAACTGGCCCGGGCCGTCGCCGGGGGACTGGTGAAGATCAACATTGGTACGGCGCTGAACTCGGCCTACACAGCTGCGGTGCGAGCGACTCTGAGTGCTGAACCGGCCGCGGTCGATCCGCGCACGGCCCTCTCCGCGGCCCGCGATGCCATGGCCGACACGGTGGCTGCGCTCCTGACCGTGCTGGCACCCGTCGCGTCGGTCGTCGGCGGTGCCGCGTGAGCGACGACCTGCGGGTGGCGATCATCGGGCTGGGTGCTCGCGGCTACCTGGCCGATCTGGTGCATCGACCCGGTGCCGGCGCGCGCGTCGTGGCGTGTGTGGACCCGCGTCCGGGCGCTCTCGGTGACCTGACTATGCGGTTCGGGCCGGAGGTGCGCGCGTACGCCGATCATCGCGACCTTAATCTCGCGAACCTGGACGCGGCGTTCGTGCTGAGCCCCGATGACACCCACGAACCGATAGCGATCCACCTGCTCAGCCACGGCGTGGCGACGTTCGTCGAGAAGCCGATCGCGATTACCACCGAGGGTGCCGACCGGGTGCTCGCCGCGGCCCGGGACGGCAAGGCCCGGGTCTTCGTCGGGCACAACCTGCGACACGCGCCGTTCGTGCTGACGATGCGGGAGATCATCGCCAGCGGTGCGATCGGGCGGGTGACGTCGATCTGGTGCCGGCATTTCGTCGGGCACGGCGGCGACTACTACTTCAAGGACTGGCACGCCGATCGGCGGCGCAGCACCGGCCTGCTGTTGCAGAAGGGCGCGCACGACATCGACGTGATCCACTGGCTGGCCAATGGCCGGACGGCGGCGGTGAGCGCGTTCGGATCGCTCGGTGTCTACGGCGACATCACCGACCACCAGGACCGGTCGGACCAGCTGATGCCGGAGTGGTTCGACTACGGCAACTGGCCGCCGTCGTCGCTGCGTGGGCTCAATCCGGTCGTTGACGTCGAGGATCTGAGTGTCGTCAACCTGCAGCTCGACAACGGTGTGCTGGCCACCTACCAGCAGTGCCACTACACCCCGGACTACTGGCGCAACTACACCGTGATCGGCACGCACGGGCGACTGGAGAACTTCGGCGACCTCTCCGGTGCCACCGTCAAGGTCTGGAACTCGCGCCGGTCCGGTTATCGAGCCGACCCCGACATTTCAATCGACGTGCCGGTCGACGACGACCACCACGGTGGCGCAGACCCGTCGATCGTCGACGAGTTCCTGCACTTCGCCAGGTCCGGCGGGCTGACCAACACGTCCCCGGTGGCGGCCCGGGACGCAGTCGCGGCCGGCGTCGCCGCCACCTCGTCGCTGCGGGCCGGCGGAGTCCTGATGCAGGTGCCGACGCTGGCCGCGGACATCGCGGACTACTTCCGGTGATCGCTTCGGTGCCGCGGTGATCCTCGCGGTCGCGCCGAATCCGGCGCTCGACATCACCTACCACCTGGATCAGCTGCGGGTCGGAGAGGTCAACCGGGTGGCGGCAGTCGCCGAGCGCGCCGGTGGCAAGGGCCTGAACGTGGCCCGGGTGCTGCACGCCGCCGGAGTCCCGGTGCGCGCACTGGCGCCGGTCGGCGGCGCCACCGGAGCCCGGATCCGGTCGCTGCTGGACGCAGCGGGCGTGCCGCACGTTCTGGTCCCGGTGGCGGCGGAGACCCGCCGGACAGTGGTCGTGGCCGGAACCGGTCTGTGGGAACCCGGCCCGGAACTGACCTCGTCAGAGTGGTCCGCTTTCCTGACCGAGTTCCGCGCGGAGCTGCCGGGCGCCGCCGTGGTCACCCTCTCCGGTTCGCTTCCGCCGGGCTGGCCGGTTGATGCGTACGCGCAACTCATCGCCTTATGCCACGCCGAACGGCGACCGGTGATCCTGGACGCGTCCGGTCCCGGTCTTGAAGCTGCGATCGGCAGTGGCCCGACCGTGCTGAAGCCGAACGCCGCCGAACTCGCAGACCTGACCGGCCGTCCGGTGACCTCCGTGTCATCGGCGGTTGCCGCGGCCCGGGTCGCCGTCGATCGTGGCGCCCGTGAGGTGATCGTCTCGCTGGGACCCTTGGGCCTGGTCGCGTGTGCCGACGGTTCGGACTGGCACGCCGGCCCTCCAGAGATCGTGGCGCCGAACCCGACCGGGGCCGGTGACGCGCTGGTCGCGGCGCTTGCCGCGGGCTGGCTGGCGGGCCTCGACCGGCGGGCGCTCCTGGCTCAGGCGGTGGCGTGGTCGGCCGCGGCAGCGGCGCATCCGCTCGCCGGTGAGATCGATGCCACGATCGCCGACCGGGTGCGCCCGCTGGTCCGAGTGGTCAGCGCTCGACCAGAACCCGATCTCGGTAGAACCGGGTTGCTCTAGCCGACAGTTCCTCGATCGCGGTCACGCTGGCCAGCGCGTCCAGGACCAGACCCGCGCCGGGCAGGAACTTTCCGGCGAACCGGCGCACCACATGCCCGGTGAGTCCGGCGTGACCGAGGGCCGGCACCAAGGGCACCTCCCGCTGGTCGTCCAGAACCGCTTCGATGGCGGCGTCGGCGTCATAAAGATCCTGATAGACGCCGAGCAACACGAGCGCCTCCGCGGCTCGTCTGGGATCGGTCGCGTCGTGCCCGAAGATCGCCGCCAGCTCGAGGACCAGCCGGGCCTGGACGGTCGAATGCGTCGCCACCCCGGCCGCGCCCGCGAGCGGAACACTGGCCAGGATCGCCCAGCGAGTGCGGGCCAGGGCGTTCTGGTGGGCGATCTTGGCGAGGCGCTCGGTGTCCACGTGGGGGTAGGTGGTCCGGAGCCAGTCGGCTTGCTGCTGGGCGCCGCGGCCCAGTTGGCGTACCGCTGCGAGGGCCGCGGCCGCTGGTGCCCGCCGGGGCTCGGCCTTGACCGAGGTCCACAGGTCCAGCTTCGTCAGGTCGGCCGCTCGGGTACGCGTACCGCTGGGGTCTTCGGAGGGTGAGTCGGCTTTGATCGTCTCCGCTTGATCTTCCTCGGGCTTAGGTTCGGC
Source organism: uncultured Actinomycetota bacterium (assembly GCA_963836775.1). GTDB lineage: Bacteria > Actinomycetota > Actinomycetes > Mycobacteriales > Micromonosporaceae > DASQPR01. The sequence goes on from CAWIKR010000002.1 coordinate 2,109,426, forward strand.
CTTGACCTTGGGTTCGGTGTTGGTCTTGGTCTTGGGTTCGGCCTTGGTCTCCGGCTTGGTCTTGGTTTCGGCGGTGGGCTCGGTCTTGGTCTTCGGCTCGGTCTTGGCGATGGGCTCGGCCGTGGTTTCCGGCTCAGGCCGTGGCGGTGTGGCCTTCGCCCCAGTCGGCTTGATCTTCTGGGCCGGAATCGGCTGCGGCGCGGGGTCATTGGACCGGTTGCCGGGTCCCACTGTGACCTCGGCCACGGGCTTCGGCCGGGTCTTGGGCTTTGGCCGGGCTTCGGACTTGGGCTGGGCGTCGGGCTTAGTCTTGGGCTCGGCGTCCGGCCTGGGCTCGGCCTTAAGCGCGGGTTCGGGCTCGTCCAGCCGCAGCGGGTCGGCGTCCGGCGCGGACGGGGGCATCGCTGGCGGCGTAAAGTCCGGATTGCGCTTCGCTGCGGCGTTTCGTGTGGCTGGCGCGGGCTCGTCGCGATCTTCGTTGTCCGCTTGCGCCGGGATCGGCGGCGGCAAGAAAAGGGCAGCCGGCGGTGTCGCCGCACGCCGTGGTGTGACCTTTGGCTCGTCCGAGTGGTTTTCGACCTGCTCCACCTGCCCGAGACTAGTGGGTGTCTCGCCGCGGCCGCGCACCACAACCCGTACGCGGTGTGCCTATGTGGTTTTGCCCGCCGCACCGGCGCCCTGTATCCTCGATCGACGGCGGCTCGGTGAGCCGCCTGGGAGGCTTCGCCTAGTACGGTCTATGGCGCCGCACTGCTAATGCGGTTGGGGTTAATCGCCCCTCCCGGGTTCGAATCCCGGAGCCTCCGCGTTTGACCTGTTATGTACACTGGTCGAGCACTGCGCCCGTAGCTCAACGGATAGAGCATCTGACTACGGATCAGAAGGTTGGGGGTTCGAATCCCTTCGGGCGCGCCAGATCAAAGCCCCACTCGACAAGATCGAGTGGGGCTTTTGCTTGCCGTACGGCAGCGGAGTACAGCAGCTCATGAGCCGTCAAGACTTTCGCCGAGGCGGCGAAGCGCGTCGCGAGTCGACTTGGATGACGCTCGGGCGTACACCTCCATCGTGATCAAGGCGCCGCGGGCGCGGCGCACCGTGTCGGCTCGCGTTACGGCCTGCTGGCGCCTCCGGCCGGCATCGGCCGCACGCGGCCTCCCGCACCACGACGGCGATTCACGAGAGGTTGTGGCTGACACGGTGGCTCCCCCCGGGATCTTGGGCTCCGGTTGTCCCGCGTACCGACGACCCAGGCGGAGCCGAGCAGACCTGCCTGACCTGGTCAAGGTCGGTCCCTTAGATTCCGGTGGTCTGGATAGTGTTCCGGGCCGTCGGGCTGGTTGGGTGTGGCTAAAGGTCGGCTGCCGCTGATATGGCCTCGTCTGAATCGCCGCCCAGCCAGTTGGGGCGTCTTGGCCGCTGATTGAGATTTGCGATCGGTCGCCGTAAGGGATCTGCAGGTAGGACGCGTCGCCGGGCCGAAACCTCGCTGAGGAGGTTGTGCGTTGGGACGTGACGGTGGGTCGACGGCACGGTGTCGCTCGATGACGTTTGTTGAAAGGGTCAGTCGTCTGGCAGCCAATTCGAGCAGCGGTCTACAGTCGTTACGGGTCGCAGGGTGTCTGAAGTAAACGATGCGACCCAGGTCGCTTCGTCTCGGGTTGCCATCTCAACAGTGTTGTCGTTCATAAACCGGGCCGAAGCAAGAGTCCAACTCGGGTCGGCATCCTCGCCGGGCGCGACGAAGCAGGCAATTTCCTGGTGGCCGGCGCGACTGAAGATTCCGTCGCGGTATTCGACGAACAGCACGTAGCCCTTCGCCGGGTAGGAGTCGTCGCCTACGTTCACGCGGTCGGTGTACCGCGTGAGGGTGTAGTGGTGAAACGTCGCGAGCACCGTTCGGTGGGTAGGTGGATCCGTTTGAAAAGGCGAGAGCATGCTCCACCCGCACGCGGAGACCGCGATGACGGTCGCGATGACGGATAGCACGGCAGTCCGTGCGGCCTTGGCTGAGATCCCGATATATGCAGTGAGGGCGAACGTGATCAGGCTGACAAACCAACCCGCAACGGGATGAGCGAATTTGTCGACGTAGATATAGCCGCGAGGGTTCGGTGTCGCGGCGACCATGATCGCTTCACCGGCGAACGCGGCAGCGACTAGGACGAGGCAGGTGCGGATGCGCCGCTTCTCTGACCAGGCAGCGGGCCACTCACCGGGTTGCCAGCCAACCGGCACCTTCTCTGGGGGCAACGGCACGCCAGATCCGCGTGAACTCTGCGCAGGCGACGGACCAGGCGGTTGGACGACCATGGCCGCGAAGCGTATGCGATGCGCGCACGGCGACACCCACAGCCGACAGTACTGACGAGGCGCCACCGGATGGGATCTTGATCGCGTGCGCCCAATGATCCGCGCCAACCCTTCGACACCGGCTGTCTGCGGGCCATTGGCGGGCCTGTGAGCCGGGCGACCCGAGGCCAGGCGAGGCCGCCATCGGCATCAGTTCACCAGCGGATGAGCCGCGGACAATGAGCGATCATCCGATTCCCAAGCTGTCAGCCGGACCGGTCATCGTCGGTAAGGTAGCCGACACCATCGCAGGTGGGGCACGGCCCGAATGCGCTTCCCATGCCCCTACCCATGCCGGTGGTTTTGGCCATGCCGGGAAGCTGCGCAGCACCGCGGCATTCGGGGCAGCGGCGACGACTCGGTTGCTGGAAATGTTGACCTACGCCCGTGCAGGCGGTGACGGCTGATAGGTCCTGGGCGAGAAACAGAATGTAGTGGTACGGCGGGTCAGCGACCTTGACCCATCCGAGCGCGATTCCCTGGCCGCCCAGTGCGCGCAACCTGCCCACCGTTTCCGCTAGGCCCAGGGTCGGGATTCCCCTCGCCCGGGTATGCCGGTCGCGTCTGGCGTAGATACCTTCAAGACTGTTCGCGGGCACTGAGCTGTCGGTGATCGCGAAGTCCGCACCGTGCTCTAGCTGTTGCCGGCACGACTCGTATGCATCGCCATCGCCATCGGCGAGCAGCATCGCAAGACGGTCTCGGTCCATCAGGAGACAGTAGGCGACCGCCAACGTGGCCAACGCCCGGCGTAGGTCACACGTGCCATTAACGTGCCTGTGACCGGCCCGGCAGTGGCAATCGGGGCCAATCCTGGCAACCGGTCAACCAATCTAACCTGGCCCACCAGGAGCGCCACGGGGCGAGACACGATCTTCCAAACTGATTGTGACAGTCAGCGACGCTACCGCTCCCAGGCCCACAGTACGTACCCACCGCAGCAGCAGATTAGAGCGATGACCACCACGATCGCCAAGAGACCGACCCAGGCAGGCGCGGTATCCAACAGTGAATCAGCGAGACGCGTACGTCTGTTCGGCGAGTCACTCGGCACGATGGGAGCGTAGGGCTCGGACGCCACGAGGAACCTAACCGCCCGCACGCCAAGAATGGCGTTGATCGCTGGCGTTATCGTCGGGGTGAGTGCTGACCTGCCTGCCCGTCGCGTTCGGCTAGGCGTTGACGGGTCGCAGCTTCGTTGTCGGGTCGTCGGGGCGGGTCCGGGACCACAGCCTGTGCCACCTGCGCGCGGTGCTCGGCGGCGCGGCGCTGATGTTCGACATCGACAGTGTCCATGCCGAGGAGGCTTATGCCTGTTCCGGTCGCGAAGAAGCCGAGGGCGGCGAGCAAGAGCTGCTCGGCGCGGCGGATCTGATGGTCGTACTCGGCCTTCGTGATGACGGTTGTTTGGCCAGCGCGATCGACCTGCAGGTACTGTCCGTTTCGCACCTCCGGCATCACGTTCGCGCGTCCACTACCGACGATGCTTGCCGATGCGACGATCCAGAATCCGGCCAGGCCGGCGAACAGGCAGAGCCGTACACCGACGGGTACAGCGGTAAGCCACCTTGCCCGACGGAACTCCTCGTATTCGAGATCGGTCCGGTGACGGAAGTAAATCCGGTACAGGATCGCCATCGGCACCGTCACGATGACGATGACCGCGGCGGGGGTAAGCGCGAGCACCATTGGCGGCCGTGGTCCTCCCGCGAGGAGCAGCACGATGAGGCCGGCACACCACGTTGCGCCGATCAGAGCCAAGTTCGCGATCCATCGCACGGGCCGCATCGTAGCGCCGGCAAGCGGCTGGCGCGGTCCGCACGTCGCTGAAAATGCGAGGTCGTTCGGATCCGAGCCAGCAGTCCTCATCCAGTCCTCAAGAGGCCGAACGGCTGCCACCAACATCGAGAAACGCCGAGAGGCGTTTGTGCAGGGCAACCGAGATGTTGGCAGGTCACCATGACTCACCAATTTGATCTCGTAATGCGTAGGTGTCGGTTCCGGGTGAAAACTGACCGGGTGTTTCCGCCCCGGCTGAATGTTGACCACCTTCTGATGATCAGGAGGTGTTGAGTGTGGAGGACTGGGCAGAGATCCGGCGGTTGCGCCGTGCGGAGGGGATGGCGATCCAGGCGATCGCTGCGCCGGCCGGAACCGCCCAGGCTGTTCGTGACGCGGCTCGTCCTTACGTGGCCGAGCTGCTGCGCCTGTGTTCGCAGCGATGGCTTGATCAGCTACCGGCCTCGGCAGTCCGACTTCCCCCAGGAGAACGAAGAGCCCTACATCGACAGCCCGGTACCCGAAGCGATCGATGTGGCCAGGCACGTACGGGCAGGGGTCGAAGAGCAGACCACTGACTTCTCCCCAGTCTTCAGCTTTCTGTTGACGTTGATGGACTCTGGCGCCGGTGCACTGGTCGAATGGCCCGCCTGACGTCAAGCCGATTCGCGTTGTCACCGCGAACCTGTATCTGTGAAAGACGACCGGCCGGGCCTTGCCTTATCTGCATCATCCGATGATTTGATCTGAGTTCCCATCTGGCGCCGCCACCGCAGAATATGTACGCGCGAAAGAGAACCCCTTCCGGTTACCGTCGCCGGATGGATCGCCCAGATCAGGTGGCCGAGTACGTCGCCCGAACCGAGTTTGGCGAAGCGACCGCACCCGTTTCGCTGGCCGCTGGGGCCTGGTCCACGGTGTACGCCCTGTCCATCGCCGGGCGGTCCATGGTGCTGCGGGTCAGCCGGCACGGCGGGGACTTCGCCAAAGATGAGGTCGTCAGCGCGGTCGTGGGCGGCGCGCTGCCGGTGCCGGCGGTCACGGCCCGCGGCGAGACCCACGGATGGGCGTACGCCGTGTCAGAGCGCTTGCCGGGCAGGCCGCTCGACGATCTCGACGCGAACGATCTCGACGCTGTCCTGCCCGACCTGTTCGATGTCATGGAGGCCATCAGCCGGATCGAAGTCGGCGGCCACGGCTACGGCATCTGGGATCAGTCCCGCAATGCTCCGTACCGCTCCTGGCCGGAATACCTGCTCGCGACCGAACACGAGACGCCGCGGGTGCCGGGCTGGCGTGCCGCCCTGGCCGCGAGCAGCATCGGTCTGGAGCCGTTCGAACGGGGACTTGCCACGCTGCGTCGGCTCGTGCCGAACCTGCCGAACGAGCGCCGCATGATCCACGACGACCTGCTCGCCCGGAACGTGTTGGCCCAGGGCGACCGGATCTCGGGCGTCCTCGACTGGGGCAGCGCCTGCTTCGGCGATCCGCTCTACGACGCCGCCTGGCTGCTGTACTGCTGGGGGTGGTACCCGCAATGGTCGTCAGTGGACATCGAAGCGGCGATCGGACGCCGCTGGAACCCGGATCCGGCGGTGCTGCGCGCCTACCGGATTCATATCGGCCTAGGCTCGATCGGCTACTGCGCTACCCGCGACCGCTGGGACGACGTGGCCCTCAACGCCGAGTGGTTGCTCGCGCTCGCTTGATCCGAGCATTGGCGCCGATTCGGTCGCAGAGATCCGGGTTGTGGCGCTACAGCGCATTCAGTGACAGCAACAGATCTCGCCCGCTCGTGCCGTGGTCGAGCTGGTAGTCGAGGTTGATCGCGGCGCTGATGAGCGCGAGGTGGCTGAAGGCTTGCGGAAAGTTGCCGATCTGTTCGCCGGTGGGCGCGATCTCTTCGGAGTAGAGGCCGAGGTGGTTGCAATAAGTGAGCATCTTCTCGAAGGTGAGTCGGGCGTCTTCCAGTCGTCCCGAGCGGGCGAGCGCGTCGACGTACCAGAATGAGCAAATGGTAAAGGTGCCTTCCGATCCGGCGAGGCCATCTGGTGAGGCGGCCGGGTCGTATCGGTAGACCAGGCTGTCGGAGACGAGTTCGGTGTCCATGGCGCGCAGTGTGGATTGCCAAAGCGGGTCTGCGGGGTCGATGAATCCGACCAACGGCATGTAGAGCAGTGACGCATCGAGGACGTCGGTGTCGTAGTGCTGGACGAATGCTTCGCGTTTCGGATGGAATCCGCGCTCCATGATCTGCCGAAAGACCTGATCCCGGACAGTCGTCCAGCGTGCAACATCGCCTGGGCGACTCCGATGCTGCGCAATCCGGATCGCGCGGTCGAATGCGACCCAGGACATAAGGCGCCCGTATACGAAGTCCTGTCGGCCGCCGCGGGTTTCCCAGATTCCTTCTTCGGGCTCGTCCCAGTGATCGCATAGCCAGTCGATAAGGGCCGACAGCTTGGTCCAGGTCTCGTGCGACATGCCGAGGCCGTGGCGATCGGCGAGGTATATCGAATCGAGGGCCTCGCCGTAGATGTCGAGTTGCAGCTGATCAGCCGCGCCGTTGCCGATGCGGACCGGTCGTGAGCCGCGGTAGCCCGGGAGATGGTCGAGTGTCTCCTCGGTGAGGTCGGGCGAGCCGTCGATGCGGTACATGATCTGCAGCGGTGTGGATTGCTCCGCGCCGTCGCGAACTCGATCAGTGAGCCATTCCAGATATGCACGCGCCTCGTCGGTGAATCCCAACCCCAGCAGGGCATAGACCGAGAACGAGGCGTCGCGAATCCAGGTGAACCGGTAGTCCCAGTTCCGCTCGCCACCGATCTGCTCGGGCAGACCGGCGGTCGGTGCGGCAACCAGCGCACCCGTCGGCGCGTAGGTCATCAGCTTGAGCGTCATCGCCGCACGTTCGACCACCTCACGCCAGCGGCCGCGATACCGGGAACGACCAATCCACGAGCGCCAGAATTCACGAGTGTCCTTGAACATCCGGAGCATCTCGTCGGGTGGCACGAGCGTTGGCGGACCGGCCGGTGCAGTCTCCAGCACCGCCCCGAACATGTCGCCAGACTGGAGGTCGGCGAAGACGCGCACACCGTGCTCCGTGCGTTCGATGTCCTCGTCGCGGACCAGCCTTCGATCACGGCGCGAGGCATTCAAGTTGACCGACATGGCCGGCGTACGGAATGTGGCCCCCTCCGCGCCGATCTCCACATCCGCACGATCACGGCCATAGTTGAATCGCGGCTCACAATCCAATCGGAACCGCATCCGACCCCGCACTACCAAAACCAACCGCACCAGCCGGTGCCGATCGGTGGCTTGGTTGCCCGCGATCGGCATGAAATCAATGACTTCTCCGACACCATCAAGACTCATGAAACGCGTGATGAGAATCGGCGTTCCCGGCAGGTACAGCTGTTTGGTCACATAGTCGACGCCGTCTGGTGCGATCCGGAAGTGGCCGTCGTTGTCGTCGCCGAGTAGACCCGCAAAGATGCTCGGCGAGTCGAATCTGGGAGCGCAAAACCAATCGATCGTGCCATCGGTCGCCACTAAGGCAGCAGTCTGCAGATCACCAATTAGTCCATGATCAGCGATTGCCGGACGCGTGCTCACGGCACTCCTCCAACTCTCCCAGGAAGCCGTTAGAGCCAGCTGCCAAAGAGGATCTGGGCGACGTCGTCGTCGGGGCTCCAGCCGCGGTCACATCTGCTTGGTGCTGGCTTCGCCGTTGCGCGCTTCGATCGCCTTGATCGTGTTGTCGAGCGGGTGGCCGAGCACCTGTTTGCCGGCCACGCTGAGCAGCGCTCCGATGACCTTGCCCTTGAAGTTCTTGCCGTCGCGTACGACCACCGCGTCCAGCTCAGTAGTGCCGTCTGGCTTCGGGGTGAGAGTGTAGGTATGACCGGACTTGCCGCCCCAGAGGTTGGAGTCGACGGTCTTCATCGTGACGTGCCGTGGGTCGGTCCAGTCGTATTCGAGCCGTTCCCAGGAGCTGTCATTGCCTTCTATCACGTCGGCGTGCCCGGGACTCTTGGTGTAGACCTTGAGATGGTCGTCGGCGCTGTTGGCGAAGAGTTCGCTTCGTCCCGGCCCGAAGTCGGTCAAACTGGCGACGAACTCTTCCGGTGTCACGGTCATCGACTTCTTCATATGGATGGTAGACACGCCCGCTCCTTGGGTTGACCCGCCGGCGCTGACGACGCTTAACCCTTCCACGCGTGTCCGTCTGGCGACGCGGCCCTGCGTGACCGCGGCAGCCCGCAGGGCGATTGCGTGGGCGCTTGCGCTTCGAATCTCGGCAGGTGGACCAGCAGATACCTCACAACAGACTGCGCTGCGTCGAATTCGAGTGGCGGGAAATCCGAAATTTCGTAAGCCCGAAACGTACCAACTGCGCCTTAACTACGAGGTTGGAGGCAACTGCGATGAAACGCGTGTCAAGCGCAAGTAAGGCGAGTCGATAGCCAGGACCGCCCCGGTCTTCGTCGGCTTGCTTGGGCCTGCGCAAAGCCCCCAATGTTGTCGAACGGCCGGTAACTGTCGCCGTTAACACGGCGATGTTCAGCCACGGCCTCTGCGTGTCCGATTCGGCCGGGCGGCGAGTTCGTTTTGCCCACCGGCCGGCGTGGACGGTTTGCCGGAGGCGGGACCTGGCGGAGCTGGGTCGGGTCCGAAGGCGAAGCCGACTATCGCGGCGACTACGGCGAATGCGGCCGCGGCGAGTAGGACATCGTTGAGACCGTTAGCGGTGCCGGCATGGGCGGCATGGCTGACTACGGCACGGGCTGAGGGTGAAACTGCGGCAGCTACCCGGACGCCCGCGCCGGAGGCCACTGCGGCAGCCAGTCGGTCGGCGGCGCCTGGCGGGACCGGCGCGCCCGCCAGGGCGTGCAGGGTAGCGGTGTTCACGCGGGAGGCGTAGACGGCGCCGATCACGGCCACGCCGGCGGCAGTTCCGACCTGGCGGAGTGTGTTCACCAGACCGGAGGCCATCCCGGCCCGGGCCGGCTCGACCGCCGCGAGCGCTGCAGAAGCTAGGCCGGTCGAGGTGATGCCCAGGCCTATCCCGGCCAGGATGAAGCCGGGCAGCAGCACCAGCCAGGACGAGGTGGCCGTCAGGTGGGCCATCGAGGCCAGCCCGGCGGCAGCCGCGAGCATCGCCACGCTTAGCAGCACCCGCATTCCCACTTTGCCGATCAGACGGCCGGTTACGAGGGCGAAAACGAAGGAGACCAGTGACAGGGGCAAGAACCGCAGCCCTGCCTGGACTGGGGAGTAGCCAAGGTTGTTCTGAACGTAAAGCGAAAGATAAGTGATCATGCCGATGACCGTCGCAGAGATCGAGAAGGCGACGAATCCAGTCGAAGCAAAGCTGCGCCGCCCGAACAGACGCAGATCAGCCATCGGCGCAGCAGCGATGCGTAGCTCGTAGATCACGAATCCAGCGATGGCGACGGCTGCGACCACGAATAGGGCCACGATCGCCGGGCTCGTCCAACCCAGGCCATTGCCGCGGATCAGCGCGAACATCAGCGCCGTCAACGCCGCGGTGACCAGGACGGTGCCGACCCAGTCGGCTCGGCCGCCGGCCGGGTCTCGGGACTCCCGCAACTTGGCCATTCCGGCAACAAAGGCGGCGACGCCGATCGGCAAGTTGACGAAGAAGATGAACCGCCAGCCCAGTGTGTCGGTTAGCACGCCACCGGCCAGCGGCCCGATGGCGGTGGCGCCGCCGAGCGTCGCGCCGAAGACGCCGAGCGCTCGAGCCAGGGCGATGCCGGAGAACTCCGCCCGCAGCAACGGTGTGGCGGTGGCGAACAGCACGGCGCCGCCGACTCCCTGGAGCGCGCGGAACAGTTCCAGCGCGACCACGGTCGGTGCGAGCGCGCAAGCGAGTGAACCGGCGCTGAAAATGATCAGGCCGACCAGGAAGAGGCGCCGTCGGCCCACCCGGTCACCCAGAGTTGCGGCCGGCAGCAACAGTACGGCGAGTACCAGGGCGTACGCGGCGCTTACCCACTGCAGGTCCGGCAGGCTTGCTCGGAACTCCCGCTGAATTGACGGCAGCGCCACGCTCACCACGGTGATGTCCAACAGCAACATGAACGCCGCTGTGCACACCAGCAACAACGTCCACCGCTGCCGCGACGAGATCTCCGGCGCTTCAGACATCTGCCTCACCACACCAAGCGGCGGTCGCTGTCGTGATGGCTGCGGCCAATTACCGATTCAACGTACTTGGCGATCGACGGCTGCTGGCGTGGTTCATCGATTGCCTCGCAGCGCTTTCTGACCTCGTACTCGCGCATCCGCCAAGATCCTCGGCCTCACCGTGTGCGACTCGTCACGCAATTTAGTTACGCTACAGTATCGTATCTTAACTCAATCCGGCGTACCGTCACGGCCTATACGAGTCACGACTGTATCGAATCTCAGTCGACCAAGTCCGGGAGTGAGCCATGTCCGAGTCCGTGACGGACGCACCACCAAAGAGCGCCGGCGGGATCGCCGGAGCCAACGGTCCAAACAACACCGGCCACCCGCGCCGGTGGACCATCCTCGCCGTGCTCGTCGTGAGCCTGCTCGTCGTCGTCCTCGACAGCACCGTGCTCAATGTGGCACTGCGCACGATTGCGGACCCGGTCCGCGGCCTCGGCGCCAGCCAGAGCCAACTGGAGTGGGCGATCAACTCCTACACCCTGATGTTCGCCGGTCTGCTGTTCACATGGGGTGTGCTCGGCGACCGAATCGGCCGTCGCAAGATGCTGGTGGCAGGCATGATCATGTTCGGGCTGGCATCACTCGCCAGTGCGTACTCACACACACCAGTGCAACTCATCGGCGCCCGCGCGCTGATGGGCATCGGAGGCGCCGCGGTGCTGCCAGCGACGCTCTCGATCATCTCCAATGTGTTCGACCCACGCGAGCGCGGCAAGGCGATCGGGATGTGGGCCGGCGCGGTCGGCCTCGGTGTCGGGATCGGCCCGGTCCTGGGGGGTGCGCTGCTGGAGAACTTCTGGTGGGGCAGCGTCTTCCTGATCAACGTGCCCATCGTGATCGTCGGCGTCGTTCTGATCCTCTGGATCGTGCCGGAGTCCCGTAATCCACGGCCGGGACGCGTCGACATACTCGGCGTCCTGCTCTCGATCGTCGGGCTCATGGGCCTGGTCTACGGGATCATTGAGGGCGGCGATCACAGTTTCGGCAAGCCATCCTCGTGGGCTTCGATCCTGGCTGGAGTCGCAGTGCTGGCTGCATTCGTGTGGTGGGAGCGGCGAATTGCGTACCCGTCGCTTGACGTCCAGTTGTTCCGCAACCGGCGGTTCTCGGCGTCCATCGGCGCAGTCGGCCTGGTGTTCTTCGCGGTCATGGGCACGTTCTTCTTCATGTCCTTCTACCTGCAGTTGGTCCGCGGATATCCGCCGCTCGAGTCCGGTCTGCTGTACGTACCATTTGCGGTCGCTCAGCTTATATTCGCGCCACGCAGCGCGACGTTCGTCCGCCGTTACGGCCCGAGGGTGGTCTGCGCAGTCGGGCTGACAATCGTCGGCGTCGCCATCTCTGGGTACCTGCTGCTCGGCGCGAGCACGCCGATCTGGGTACTGGCGGTGTTCTACTTCCTTCTTGGCCTGGGAATGGCGAATGTCATGCCACCGGCAACCGAATCGATCATGGCGTCGCTGCCGCGCGAGAAGGCCGGCGTCGGGTCGGCCGTCAACAACACCGTCCGCCAGCTCGGCGGGGCGCTCGGCATCGCGATCCTCGGCTCGCTGCTCTCGGCCGTATACCGCTCGAACATTTCGAATCACCTCGGCCCGCTACCCGCCAGTGCCCGCGGGGCGGCCGGTGACTCCATCTCCTCCACCTACGCAGTCGCACACGCCCAGCCAGCCGTTGCGGGCCGAATCATCGACGCTGGCAACTCTGCGTTCGTCACGGCGATGCACTGGGCCACGTTGGGAGCCGTGATCACGGTCGTGATCGGGGTGCTCGTCGTGATCACCTATCTACCTTCGAAGTCGGCGCTCGCTGCGAGCGCGGACCAGGCCGTGACACCCGTCCCGCAGTCCGAGAGCCGCATTGAGCAGGGCGACCTGGCTGAAGCGCCACGTTAACGGCACAATCGGCTTGATGACCAAGTCGACCGCAGCGGCGGATCCGCCCACCACGCCAAACGGCGCCACCAGCGGCCGAACCAGCGAGGTCGGCGAGTCCGCCACTGCGGTGGGCAAGTCCGCCAACCCTTCCGAAGCCGCGGACGGGACTGCGATCGCCGCTCAGTCCGACGATGCAGTCGACGCCGACCGCCGCGCCCCGGGGCGCCCCCGCAGCACCCGTGCCGACAAAGCCATCATCGAAGCCACCCTCGATCTTCTCGCGGAAGGCACCACGCTGGAGGCAATGTCGATCGAGGCGATCGCGGCCCGCGCCGGCGTAAGTAGGACAACCCTCTACCGTCGCTGGACCAACAAGGAAATGCTCATAGACGATGCACTCGGGGCACTGAAAGGCCCGCTACCTGAACTCGATGGGCTCTCCATCCGCGACGATCTAGTGAAGCTACTCGAATCCATTGCAGCCATGCGCACCGCCCGGATCGGGCGCGTTATTCCCTGCCTCATTCCGGAATTGCCGCATAACGCGAAGCTGGCACGGCGGTTCCACGCGCTCGGCGAGCCGCGACGCGAACTGATGCGCTCAGTGCTTCACCGTGGAATCGAGAGCGGCGAACTACGCGCCGACATAGACATCGAAATGACCTGCGCGATGCTGAGCGGGCCAATGGTCAGCCAGACTTGGTTCGATTGGCACCCCGACCTTGACATGACCAACATGCCCGAGAAGGTCGTCGACGGCATCCTGCCCGGCCTACGCGGGTAGCCACACCGCGGGTAGACGACAGTCGTCGGGGGTTCGAATGACGTGTGTCCGTTTCGTTCAAGACACCGCTGTCTGCCTCTGCCTAGCCTCGGAGCCATGGATGACTCTTTCAGCGCGGGCGTTCGCTTCCTCATGGCCGAGGCGCGCCTTGTCGAGCGGCGCCTGTTCGCGACGTGTCTGAGCGGCGCGTCGCCGGCCGGTGTGGTGGACGCCCTGCGCGGTTACCAGAACGACGACGGCGGCTTTGGCCACGGTCTCGAACCAGACACACTCTGCCCCGCCAGCCTGCCGATCTATGTGGAGGTCGCGTTGCAGGACCTGGCCGCGGCCGGCGCACCCGACCAGGAGGTGCTCGGGCGAGCGGTCGACTACCTAAGTCGGATCGCGGCCAAGGCCGACGCGGGCGGCGCGGTGCCGCTCGCGTTCCCGGTCATCGAGGCGTTTCCACGGGCCGAGCACTGGGCGGAGTGGACCTATGAGCCGGGTCTCAACCCGACTGCGGGCATCGCCGGCCTGCTCCACCGGCTCGACTACGCCCACCCGTGGCGCGACGCCGCCACCCGCTACTGCTGGGACGCGCTGGAGGACGGTCCGCTGCCCGACGAGGTGCACGTGCTGGCCGAAGTGCTCGGCTTCCTCGCATACGTGCCGGAGCGGGCGCGCGCCGAGAAGCTCGCGGCCGACGTCGTCGAGCGCCTGGCGACGGTGCCGATGTTTCATCTCGATCCGGACAGCCCGGGTTACGGACTGACGCCGCTGCACATCGCGCCGAGCCCGGACGCGCCCTGGCGGACGCTGTTCAGCGACGCTCAGATCGAGGGCCACCTCGACCACCTGGCCGCTAGCCAGGAGCCGGACGGCGGCTGGCCGGTCACTTGGAAGCCGCCCGGTGCTTCGTCCACGCTCGCCTGGCGCGGCATCATCACGCTGGAGGCGCTGCGGACGCTGACCGCCTATGGTCGGCTGGCGCCAGCGTGACCGCTCCAAAGGTAAGGATCCGGGCGGCCGTACCGAATTCCTGCTGGCGCGCAGCGCAAATGGCCTCTCGCCAGCGGCGAGAGGCCATTTTGCGTGCAGAAGCGGCGGATCTGATGGGTCCGTGGCTAATGCTGCGCGGCCGAGGATCATTCGTACGACTTCGCACTTGACGACTCACGCGACCGGCTGCTTTGATCGCGCGGTGCAACGCTCCGTGTCGGGTGCGCCTGACCGTCGAACGTGGAGCTTCGCAACCCTTCCCATCGCCGCGTAGCGGGTAAATCCATTTGCATTTGGGCGATACGCGGGCATCTTCGGCTCATAGCCTCGCTTCGCCGCCGGTCGCTGAACCCAATCACGGAGGAATGCACGTGCCCCACTTTCACGGCAGACCGGCGCGTACGCCGCGACGCGTCACCACCGTCGCGCTCGGCGTAGCCGTAGCCACGATCACAATGCTGGCCACGACCAGCACCCCCATTCAGGCTGCAGGCTCGACGCTGCCTAACCAACGAGGCATCACCGTCCCAGCCGGTGCCGTCCGCAGCGACAAGAGGCCGGAGGCGCTCGGGCTGCACACGCGGAAGTTTGCGCCCAAGGCCGTGCAGACTCGCGTTGCGGGCGGCAGCACCGCGAACAGCACAGATTTTCCCGGAGTCGTCGGCATCCGGGACTACTTCGTGACGTACGACGACGATCAGATCGCAACGTGGGTTTCGACGTGCACCGGAACCGTCATCAGCCACACGAAGATCCTGACCGCTGGGCACTGCACGATCGACTTCAAACACGGGACGATCCAGGTGATCGCCGGTCGTAACGACCTCGACGACGAGACCGCGGGCACTGTCTACGGCGTATCCAACGTCTGGACCCATCAGGGCTTCAATCTTCGCGCGCAGTACAACGGCACCAACCCTCACGCGCAGTACAACGGAACCACACCGCTGGACGACGTCTCGGTGCTCACGCTTCGCACGCCGATCGACCCGGTGTACACCCCGTATGCGCTGACCGCCCAGGGCGACCAGACGCCGTACACGGCGAACACCGACGCGGTGATCGCCGGCTACGGCATTACTAAGGAGACCAGGGGCTCCGCCGTGAACCACGGCATTGCGCCGCCGGCCATCTTGCACACGGCGACGATCCAGATCCAGTCGAACTCCACCTGCAACGCGGATGCCGCCAGCGATGGCGCCTCGTACGACTCCAACCGGATGACCTGTGCGGGCGTTGCACCGACGACCCCGACCGGCAGCGACGGCATCGGCAGCTGCGACGGTGACGACGGCGGACCGCTGATTGTCGGCGGCGTTGAGGTGGGCATCTACGACTGGCGCACCTACTACTGCGATTCTGACTACGGCTTCTACGAGCGGCTGAGCTACTACAACTCGGCCATCACCAATGACATGAACCTCACCAACCTGCCGGTCAACCTGGACTTCTCCGGCGACGGCCACGCTGATCTGATGTTCCGCTCCGGCGACTCGATAGGTGAGATAACCGGCACCGGTCTGATGCTCAACACGCCGACTGCGAACGACAACCGGCGTGGCATCACTGCCATCAGCGGGTTTAACTGCGATCCATACGGGCCACCTTGCCCCAGCCCGCTGAACTCGGGTTGGAGCAAATATAAGAAGATCTTCCGGGTCACGAACTGGAACGGCGACCACACCGAGTCGATCTTCGCGGTCGCTACGGACGGAGCGCTCTACCAGTACAAGACCGACGGTAAGGGCAACGCAGTCGGCAGCCCGTCGCTGATTGGCAGTGGCTGGACGATGTTCAACGACATCGTGGTCACCAACAACTGGACTGGCAACGGCCGCCCGAACCTGATGGGTCGCAAGGCCAACGGCGACCTGATCCTCTACACCAGCAACGGCGCCGGCGGCTGGACCAACTCGCACGGCACGCTGATCGGCACCGGCTGGAGCATGTTCAACACCATCATCACCCCGGGCAACTGGCGTGGCGGCGGCCAGGCAATGATCGGCCGCACCACGACCGGCGACCTGCGTCTCTACGAGAGCAACGGTGCCGGCGGTTGGAAGAACGGCAAGGGCACGCTGATCGGCACCGGCTGGAACAGCCTGCCGATCTTCCTGTCCCCGGGCGACTGGAACGGCGACAACCTGATCGACCTGATCGGAATCTCCACGACCGGTGACATGAAGCTCTACCGCACCGACGGCCTCGGCCACTGGCTCAACGGCCACGGCGAACTGATGACCGACGGCTTCTGGGGCGCCGGGGCCTTCGACCCGCAAGCCGACTACCGATCGAAGATCAAGACTTGGTACCTCTTCTAGATCGGTTCGTTTTTAGATCAGCGCGTTTGTAGAGCACACCGTCTAAATCACGTACGGCGCCATCCCGGAGGCGAGTCCCGCAAGGGGCTCGCCTCCCGCGTTCGTCGGCGCCGCCAGTCACATCGGCGCAGAATCGCCGTCCTGCTGAAGCTTCTGCGGTCTGCCACCGGGCGCATCAGCTGGCGAAGCAACTCGCGTCCTCCTCCGGTCCGGCTGTCGCTGGAGACTCCCGTCAGCTTTCGTCGAGGTCCTCGGCGGGTTCGTCGCCTGGTACAAGGGCATGGGCCTCATCGGTGTTGCGAAGGCTAGCCAGCTTCAGCTCGCCCAGCCGTTGCTGACATTGTGTGGGCGGTGGTCCTGCTCGGCGAGCACGTCAGCGCTGCCATCCTGGTCACCGCTGTCATCGTGCTCACCTGCATAGTCGTCACTCAGCGGGCAAGAGCAGCCTGACCGTTGGCGCCGGTTCAGCGGGATTCTCAATCTGCCTACGAGAACGACGGCCGGGTTTCCCGCGGCCGTCGTTCTGTGTTCAGGTCATACAGCGCGCACCGGTCAGACGGCGTTGACCGCCGGTTCCTGGTGCTTCTCGAAGAGCTCGGCGTCAGTGGACGTCCGGCGTACGTGCCGGAACCCGAGGACCGTCAACAGAGCCATAACCCCGGCTCCGACGAACGCGGCGATGCCCGCATAGAGCGCGATCTGCCCGACCTTCCAAAAGGCGTACGCGTTGAGCAGCATTCCTCGCAGCGTCTCGCCCTTGAACAGGGTGTTCACCTGCGCCTGCAGCTGGGTGTTGGCCGGGTCTGCCTGCGCCTTGGCGCTGACCTGGGCGTAGGTCTGGCCGCCGGCGACCTCCTTGAGGTGGACGGCGATGAAGTGATCGGCGTAGGCCTCAGCCTGTGCGCCGCTGGTCAACTGCTGGCCGGCGTACTTGTTGAGATAGGGGCCGATTTCCGGCGACTTCAACGCATCGCTCCCGGCCGCCGGGAAGTAGATCTGCTGCGCTGCGAGTTGGTCGTGCACGCTGGAGTTGGCGAAGCTGTAGCCCCACATTGCGAGGCCACCCACCACCAACAGGAAGACGGTGAGCAACGCACCGACAGCCGAGACGATGAGATCGAATGTGCGGCGACGCATGGCTGATGAACCTCCTCGCACCGTTTGCCACTCTGGCCAGGCCGTGCACGCCCTCTGCACAAGAGGTTGCCGCGTGTGGCTCTCCCGCAGCAGGGCCGAAGGTCACCCGCGTGACGGGCCTATACGCCCCGGACTTTCCTCATTGGATCGACCGGTAGCGTGGCAGCGAGTCCGCCCCGTCGGTGGCGATCGTCAGGGCCGGATCGTTTGTCCCGCTAGAGATCGGTCGGAGTCGGCTTGCCGTACGGCGTCGGGGCCGGCCGCGCCGGGGCGAGCGGTGGATCGGGTTGGCGCGGTTCGAGCGGGCGCGACTGAAAGCGGCCCCGGTTACGAGCTTGAGTGCCACGCGCCCAGATGCGTTCCTCGACGGCGTCAGTGGATCCAACAGTCGCAAGCACCTCTCGGCGGGCGACCTGAGCAGCGGAGACCCGCGCCCGGTAGTCGGGGAAGATCTGCAGCTCACCGTTGGGCCAATCGATCTCCATTACCGCCGTGCCGCGGTACATGTAGTCGGGGAGAACGTACGCCGCGACCGCGTACTCGCGCAGGTGGCCTGGCGACGCAGTGAACGCGGTGAACCCACCGAGCCGGGCCACGCGCTGCGGTCCGGGGGCCGGACGGCATGGCTCACGGTATTCACCGGGCACCCACGGGCTGGAGTGCCGACTTGCGGCGTCGGCTAGGCCCGGTGTGTGCCAGCGGACGGATCCGTCGTGTTCGGCGTGCCGCAAGGCTCGTCGCAGTGTGGCGGCGGACCGATCGGTGAGAGGGCTAAGGTTCGTCGGCGCGAGCAGGATCGGATCGGGTCGAGCCGCATCGAAGGGGTTCGGATCGAGCGACTCGCCGTCGATAACGACGACCGTGTTGGGGACTCGCGCGTAGGCAAGGCCCCACAGCATCCGGCCGAGGAACCTTGCGCCACGAAAGTCACTGAGAATGTGCCAGGTCCCGTGAAAGCGATTCGTGCTGAACCGGACGTCCTGCGCTCGGCGCGGCGAGATCACCGTGTACGTGCGCCCGTCGACACGCACCATCCGCCGGTGCAGCTTCATGCGGTCGCCGATCTTTGACGCCGCGGTGGATCGCGGCGTATCAGACAACCGCATGACCTCCTCGTAGTTGGTGCCTCCACTGTGGCCGGCGCGGCGGCGTCGTTCAACCGAATTCCGCTCGCAACCGCGGGCCACCGGCTCGCCGGCGCTGGGGACTTAGAACATTCCGTTATCGTTCGCGGCCGTCTCCGGCACGTCCTGGATCACGTCCCAGTGCTCAACCACTTTGCCGTTCTCGAGCCGGAAGAAGTCGGCGAGCGCCTGGCCCGGCTTCCCCGGCTCGAGGATCAGGTGTGAATGAGTCACCACCATGTCGCCGTCGGCGAGCACTCGCTTGATGTCGAGCTGGAGGTCTGGGTATTCGCCTCGCAGCCAATTGACGAAGCCGGTGAACGCCTCGGGTCCGTCGGCGGCGGCCGGGTTGTGCTGGATGTAATGGTCACCGAAATGGTCTGCGATGGCCTTCTCCGGATTGCCGTTGAAGGCCGTCTGGTAGTAGTCCACAACGACCTGCTTGTTGCGCTCCAGATCATCCATGATCTCAATCCTCATCCTCGGCGGCACACTCCAACAATCATCTGGCTCAGACCAGCCGGGATGTAGCCGATCCGGAGGTGCGCCTGGACGACCGACGGCGTGAAGCCGAGCGCGAGCGCCTGCCAGACAACTGTGACCCAGGTCACACAGAATATCGGACACAACGGCAAGCGCTGCAGCGCCGAACCTGGCAACAACCGCCTCCCGAACCACTACCAAGTTGCTACTGTGCCGCTGCGAACCCGTCGCGTGTATCCCCCTAAGCATTTGCCACCCTCGGCCCCCGAGGATGCCTCTGAGCGCGATCGGTCCCAAATCGGCCGCGGTTAGCGTCACCGCATGCGTGAACTCATTCAGCCCAGCACCGATCTCTACGAAGCATTCCGGGACTGCCACGACGAGTGGGGCGCCGGTTCGCATGAGGACGGATTCGGCATCGACGAACACGACGATGTGGACACCCGGGAGGGCTTCGAGACCTGGGTCGGTCGAATGCTCAGCCAGGTTCATCCGGCCGGCACACCGTGCCCGGACCGACCGCACTGGTCACCACGTTGGGTGGTCGAGGACGGCCGGATCCTCGCCGGATTTGCCCTACGCCATGTCCACCACGAGCGGTTCGGCCGGGTCGGCTATGGCGTGCGCCCGTCGGCCCGCCGGCAAGGCGTGGCGAGCTGGGCGCTCACCGAAATGCTCGCCGAGTGCCGCGACGTCCTCGGCCTGGATCGCGCCCTGCTGACTTGCCTCGCCGACAACATCCCCTCAGCCCGCACCATCGAGCACTGCGGCGGGGTTCTCGATGGCATCGCCGAATTCGGGACCCACCGCGTGCGGCGCTACTGGGTCAGCCTCGCCTCCTGACCCAGCCGCGAACGGGCGGCGGATCGTAGCTGAGGCGCGCGACAGGTGCTTCTCGGTTCCTGATGGATCGAGACCGTCAGCGATCCATCAGGAACGAGCGCTACGCGTCGTCGAAGTCGAGCCGCATCACGACCCGGCGCACGGTCGGCTGGCTGACCTCACGGAAACCGGCCGCCACGAAGGTGTTGCGGGAGCCGACGTTCATCTCGCCCCAGGACACGCTCTGTCCGGGCTTGGGGATCATCGGATAGCCCTCGACCGCGGCCGCACCGCGGTCCCGGGCGAACTCGACCGCAGCCGTGGTGAGCGGCCGGGTCAGGCCCTGGCTGCGGAAGCCCGGCCGGATGGCGAAGCACACGATCGCCCAGACATCCGGATCGTCGGGATCCTCATGCCGGCCGGCCCACGGCACTGATGACCCGCGCAACCGGCGGTAGTGCGCCCGCGGCTCGACGGCGACCCAGCCGACCGGCTCGCCGTCAAGGTAGGCGACCAGTCCGCTGGTGTCGTCGGCTTCGGGATTGCCGCAGTCGGTCTCCTCGCGCAGCCGGTGAGCCCGCTCCTCGACCGGCATCCGGAACCAATCGTGATCACCGAGCTTGATCCGCTGGCACTGGCACTTGGCCGCGCCGCCACGGCCGAACACGGCCTGCAGGTCATCCCAGCTCGCCTCGTTGGCGGGAACCACCGTCACGTCTTCCGGCATGGGTCGTGCCTAACACACGCCTCCGACATTCGCTGGTCAGCCGAGTGGAACGGCGCTCACTGGTCACCAAGGGGAACGACGGTCACTGGTCACCGAGGGGACGACGCTCACTGGTCACCGAGCGGCACGATGCTGCCCGGGTCGAGATGGTCGCGCAGGACGCGTGCCAGCATCGCCGCGTCGGTGGCCGGCTCGTCGAAGCGGATCTCGCAGCTGTGCGCGCCCACCGCGTCCACCCAGCGCAGTTCCGCGCCGAGGCCATCGAGGCTCGCCAGCATCGCGCCGGCGATCGCGGTCTCCGGCATGCCGAACCGCTTGCTGACGTACGAACGCAGCTCGGCAGCGTGCGAGCCATCGGTGTGCTCGACCGCGCGGCTGGCGAAGGCGAGCAGTGGATCGGGCGCAGCGGCCGTGAAGTCGTCCAGGTCGATCGACGTCACGCGAACCGCCGGTTGATGCCCGAACTCGATGTCGACCCGCGCGGGTTCCAGCAGGATCAGGTCGATCAGCCGGGGACCGTAGGCAGTTGTCTCGACGTGCCGCAGCCGACCGGCGATCATCACGGCGACGGCCGGCGCGACGCCACCGCCGACGACCTTGAGCACGGCCGGTTGGCACAGCCGGGCGGCGGCGGCCGCGCTGCTCTCCCTGCTGTAGGCGATCTGCGGCACGCCACCCTCGTCGGGCAGCAGCGTGGCCGACTCGGTGCCGCGGACGACACCAGTGAGCAGCAGCCTGGCGTTGGTCGCGGCGGCGAGGATGCTGCGGGCGAGTTCCGGGGTCGCCGGATTGGCATCGTCCATGTGGCTCCCTCGTCGTAGCGTCGGCACAACCGATACGGCTCTTAGGGTCGCCTAACCTAATCTGAACGCCTTGGCGGGCACTAGTCCCAGAAACCGAGCCCCGTCAGCCACGACGTCAGGGCCGGCGGAAGCTGTCCGGTCACGCCATTGGCGGTCTGAAAAAGCTCGCAGGGCGTACGCCAGATCCGGACTTCGGACGTCAACCCGCTGGAATCGGTGACGAAGATGTCGACGAATCGGTCTGGCACCGCGGTGCGCGGACCGCACGACGAGACCGGGTTGGAACCGGCCGGGTTTGTCACTGCTCTCGCCGCGGCGTCGTTGAGCAGGCTCTGTGCGCCGGCTGGAGACGGCGCGCCCTGACTGGACCGGCTCCAGGCACTGCCGTCGCGGTCGTATACGCAGATCCGTACTGCCCGGATCGGTGACGGGAAGAACGGCTGCCCTGCGGGTGGCGCGAGTGGCGGCGACGTCGACGGCCGGAAGAAGTCGTTCCGGGTCAGCCCGATCGCGTCGGTCGGTCGGCCACTGGCGTGGAAGAGGTCGAGACCGGCGAATGACCGGGCCGCCGCGCACCCGGGCACGGAAATCGGCGGATGCCCGGCGGCCAGCTGGGACCGGTAGAGGGTGAAGAACGTGTTGACGAGCGCGCTGGCGCCGCCGCCGCAGTAGCTGTTCGGCGCGACCGTCTTCTGGCCTCCGTCGGCATAGCTCACGACGAGCGTGTACTCCCATGGGCTCGGAAGCGAGGCTGGGCACGCCGGCGCATGCGATACGGCGTTGATCGCGGCCACCATGTCATCGACCTGCCGGATCAGGACGCGCGGCTGGTGAGCCTGCGACCAATCCTCGGCCGGGTCGAACAGGGACTTTGCCGGCACCACTGCGCACAGCGTGACGGATGCCGCGTGCGAGCGCACCGGAAGCGGGTCGGCGTCGGCGCCACAATGGGCGGCCGGTAGCGGGCTTGCGGGAACCCTCCCGGCGCCCGGGCCGCGTACCGCGAAAGTCACCCCGACGGTGATCGCAGCGACCGCGATCGCTGCCGTGACCGCGGCCAGCCGATGCCGCCGCCGCGACCGCGCCACCCGGGCACCGACGGCGCCGAGCCGATCCGGCGGCTCCTTGAGGTCTGGTATCGCTCCGGCGAGCAGGTCATGTAGGGCCGGCGGCGGTTGGTGGCGGTCACGCTCATAAGCGGTCATCGCGCTGTCCTCCGAAGTTGGCTGACGACGGTGCGGGTCGGAGATCGCGGAGATGCGGATCCGTGCGGAGCCGGGCAAGCGCACGCGACGACTGGACCTTGACGGTCTGCTCGGAGCAGCCGAGAAGCCGCGCGGTGTCAGCGATCGACAGGTCGTCGAGGAACCGCGCCGCCAGCACCACCCGCTGCTGACGAGTGAGCTTCGCCAGCGCTCGCAACACCGCGTCGCGATCGGCGTGCTCGGCGGCGTGATCGCTGCGGTCAGCCTGGTCCGGCAGGTCAGCCGCCGGATACTCGAACCGCCAGCGCCGCCGCCACCACGAGGCGTAGGTGGTGTAGAGGGTGCGCCGGACGTAGGCCTCCGGATGCCCGTCAGCGATCTCGGTCCAATGCCGCCAGGCCGCGGCGAGCGCGATCTGGAGCAGATCCTCGGCCCGGCCCTCGTCACCGGTCAGCAGCCAGGCGGCACGATGCAGTGCAGGACCGCGCGCACTGACAAACGCGGCGAATCCGTCCGGCGGCTGCGCTGGCATCGTTCTCCTCTCCGCACCTAGGACGCGGTGAGCGGGCCGAAAGGTTAACAAGGTCGGCGCGGGCCGCCGGGCGGGCGTTGAGGAGCGCCCACCCGGACCGCGCCACGGAGTGGTCAGAACTCGTCGTCGAACGTCACCGTCCCGCTCACGCCCACCTGATAGGCAGAAACTCGCCGCTCAAAGAAGTTAGACAGCTCCTGCACGTCCTGCAGTTCCATGAAGGCGAACGGATTACTCGATCCATACCGAGGCTCGATGCCCAGCTGGGCCAGGCGCCGGTCGGCGACGTGTTGCAGGTATTCGCGCATGTCGGTCAGTGACATGCCGGAGACGCCCGAGCCGAGCAGATCCTCGGCGAACTGCACCTCGCACTCGACCGCCTCGGCGAGCATCTCGCTGACCTGCTCTTCCATGCCATCGTCGAAGAGATCCGGTTCCTCCCGTCGCACGGTCTCCACAACGTCGAACGCAAACGCCATGTGCATCGACTCGTCGCGGAACACCCAGTTGGTGCCGGACGCCAGCCCGTGCAGGAGACCCCGGGATCGCAGGAAGTAGACGTAGGCGAACGCGCCGTAGAAGAACAGGCCCTCGATGCAGGCCGCGAAGCAGATCAGGTTGAGCAGAAACGCCCGGCGGTCCGCCCGGGTGGACAGGGACCGCAGCTCGAAGATCGAGTCGATCCAGCGGAAGCAGAATTCGGCCTTGCGCCGGATCGACGGGATGTTCTCGATCGCCACGAAGGCTTCGTAGCGCTCGGCTTCGTCTGGCACGTAGGTGTCCAGCAGGTTCAGATAGAACTGCACGTGCACCGCTTCTTCGAACAGCTGCCGGGACAGGTAGAGGCGGCCCTCCGGCGAGTTCACATGCTGGTAGAGATTGAGCACCAGGTTGTTGGCAACAATCGTGTCGCCGGTCGCGAAGAACGCCACCAGCCGGCCGACGAGGTGGCGTTCGGCCGGCGAGAGCCGACCCAGATCCTTGAGGTCGCTGTGCAGGTCCACTTCCTCGACGGTCCAGGTGTTGCGGATCGCGTCCCGGAATCGTTCGAAGAACTGCGGATAGCGCATCGGTCGCAGGGTCAGGTCCATGCCGGGATCGAGCAGCATCGTCTCTCCAGAGGTCGTCACTGGCAGGCCTCGCAGGCCTCGGGGTTCTCCAACGAGCAGGCGATCGCGGCGCTGGTGTCCGGCTCGTCGATGGCGAGCGCCGCGACCGGGACGGTCGCTTGCTGGATCCGGCTGGCCGGCCGGGACCGCAGGTAATAGGTGGTTTTCAGGCCGGCCTTCCAGGCATAGAGGTACATCGACGAGAGCTTTCCGATGGTCGGTGCGGCGAGGAAGAGGTTCAGCGACTGGGACTGATCGATGAACGGTCCGCGGGCCGCTGCCAGGTCGATCAGTGCACGCTGGGGCAATTCCCAGGCGGTACGGAAGATCTCGCGTACCTCATGGGGAAGTTGACTGATGGCTTGCACCGATCCGTCCGCCCGCTTGATCTCGGACCGGATCTGTTCGGTCCACAGCCCGCGGACCTTGAGCTCGGCGACCAGAGCCGTATTGATCTGCAGGAACTCTCCGGACAGCGTCTCCCGCTTGAACAGGTTGGACACCTGCGGCTCGATGCATTCGTAACACCCGGCAATCGAGGCGATGGTGGCCGTCGGAGCTATCGCGATCAGCAGCGAGTTGCGCAGCCCGGTGACCGCGATCTGGTCGCGAAGCTGCGCCCAGCGCTCGGTCTGCACCGGTTGAGCGCCCCAGAGATCCGGCTGCAACTGGCCCTGAGCCGCTCTCGTTTCGGCGAAGGCGGGATGCGGCCCGTGCTCCTTTGCCAGGTCGGCCGAGGTCTCCAGCGCAGTCAGATAGACCTCCTCGGCGATCCGGGTGGAGAGCTCGCGTGCGGCCTCCGAGTCGAACGGCAGCCGCAATGCGAAGAAGACATCTTGCAACCCCATGACGCCGAGCCCGACCGGCCGCCATCGGGGATTGGACGCGGCAGCCGGCTCGCTCGGATAGAAGTTGATGTCGATGACCCGGTCCAGGAACGTCACCGCGGTGCGCACCGTTGCCCGCAACCGCTCCCAATCAATGGCGGTGCCGGCGAGGTGCGCGGCCAGATTTATCGAGCCGAGATTGCACACGGCGGTCTCGCTGTCCGAGGAGACCTCGAGGATCTCGGTGCAGAGGTTGGAGAGGTGCACCACGTGGCGGGGATCCGCGGTCTGGTTGCAGAGGCGGTTGGACGGATCCTTGAAGGTCATCCAGCCGTTGCCGGTCTGCGCCAGCGTGCGCATCATCTTTCCGTAGAGATCGCGGGCGCGGATCTGGCGCGCGGATCGGCCGGTCGCCTCGGCCCGACGATAGGCCTCGTTAAAGGCGTCACCCCAAAGATCAACCAATTCCGGTACGGCGGCCGGATCGAACAGCGACCAGACGCCGTCAGCCTCGACCCGCCGCATGAACTCGTCCGGCACCCAATTGGCGAGGTTCAGATTGTGGGTCCGCCGGGCATCCTCGCCGGTGTTGTCGCGCAGCTCCAGAAACTCCTCGATGTCGGCGTGCCAGGTCTCCAGGTAGACGCAGGCCGCACCCTTGCGCCGACCGCCCTGGTTGACCGCGGCCACCGAGGAATCCAGCGTCCGCAGAAACGGGACGATGCCGTTGGACAGGCCGTTGGTGCCGCGGATCAGCGAGCCCCGGGACCGGACCCGAGACCACGAGATGCCGATCCCGCCGGCAAACTTGGACAGCTTCGCGACCTGGGCGTACCGGTCGTAGATCGAGTCCAGCTCGTCGCGGGGCGAGTCCACCAGATAGCAGGACGACATCTGGGTGTGCGCGGTTCCGGAGTTGAACAGGGTCGGCGAGCTGGGCAGGTAGGCCAGGCTGGACATCAATCGGTAGAACCGGATCGCTTCGGCCGGCGTGTGGGACAGGCCGCAGGCGACCCGGAGCAAGAAGTGTTGCGGTGTCTCCAGCACCAGGCGAGTCACCGGATGGCGGAGCAGATAGCGGTCGTAGACGGTGCGCAGCCCGAAGTATTCGAACCGCCGGTCGTTCTGCGCGTCGATCGCGTCGTCGAGCTTGCGGGCGTTGGCGGCGACGAAGTCGGCGGTGGCCGGACCGATCAGTCCCTCCGCGTGCCCCAGTCGAATGGCTTGCGAAAACGAGGCGATGCCCTGGCCGCGCACCTCCTTGTCGATGTAGCCGGCCAGCAACCGGGCGGCCAGCTTCGAATACTGCGGTTCTTCGGCGATCATCTCGGCCGCGGTCTGGATCGACAGCCGGTCCAGCTCGGCGGTGGTGGCTCCGTCGTAGAGGCCGCTGATGGTCTTCGTCGCCACGCGCAGCGGGTCGACATCGTCAAGATCGTCGGCACAGCGCTCGACCGCGCGCACGATCTTGTTCACGTCCACCGGCTCGCCGGCGCCGTTGCGCTTGATGACCTGCATTTGCGTACGCCGGTGGGTTGGTGCCGGTGGTGCTGTGGTTGCGGTCGCTTCGGTGTCCGCGGGTCGGGTGGCTGCCGGTGTTTCGGCCATAGTCATGTCGGGTCTCCTCGCCCCTTGCTCCACGAAGGTCACAAGGCGCGCAGGAGGGCAGGCACCCACCACCACTGGGCGAGTGCGTCGCCGGCCGTCCCACGCAGCCTCGGACCACGCCGCACGCGGTCGCGCGCGACATCGGATGGCAGGTCTTCGGACTCGTGGGCAGGACCGATCCGGTCGCCTACTGGCCGTCGCTTCCCAAGCCCGGGGTGGGCTCAGTGCTTCATGACGGCGGTCGTTCCCAGTTACCGCTGCGGGGCAGTCCCGGAATTGCACCGGGTTCCCTGTTGTCTCGCCGGCGCACCGCTGCACGCCGTCGAACCAACCGACGAGATCACTATATGTGGGTGCCGCGGCGGCGGCGAACACCATATCTCGTGTCGGCGTGTCTCGAACCCTGTCGCGACGCAACGGCGCGACATCATGTCTGACGGATCTGGGCTGCCGCGTCAGCGATGCCGAATGAGCAGCACCGCCCCGGCGGTTCCGCGCCACGACGACAATGAGGTGGTGCGGATGGAGGAGCGCGATGAGTGCAGAGGAATTGGCCGGCCGGATGTTCGATGCGAGCGTCGCGGCGATGGAACTGGGCACCGCCTATCTGGGCGTCAAGCTCGGCTTCTATGAGGCACTGAGAGCCGCGAAGACGGCCGATGAGCTGGCCGCGGCCACCGGCTGCGCGCCGCGATATGTCCGCGAATGGCTACAGGCTCAGGCGCTGTCCGGGCTGGTGACGATGGACGGCACCAACGTGGCGACGGCCCGGTTCGCGCTCGCCGACGGAGTCGACGAAGTGCTGGTGGAGCCGACCAGCCCGGCGTACCTCGGGGGCGTACCGCATGTGTTCGCCGCGCTCGGCGTCGCGATGCCCGCGCTTGTCGAGGCCTATCGCACCGGCGCCGGCGTTCCATACGCCGAATATGGGCCCGACGCCGTCATCGGTCAGGCCGCGCTGAACCGGCCGGCGTTCGTGAACTCACTGGTCGCGGAGTGGCTGCCGGAGATCCCGGACGTGCTGGCACGGTTGCGCGAGACGGCCGCACCCGCGCGAGTAGCCGACTTCGGCTGTGGCTTCGGCTGGTCGTCGATCGAGCTGGCGAAGGCGTTTCCGCAGATCCGCGTGGATGCCTTCGACAGCGACGAGGCGTCGATCGCGGCCGCCCGGCGCAACGCGGCCGAGCACGGCGTCGCGGATCGGGTCGACTTCGCGGTGGCCGACCTGGCTGCCGACCGCGACGGGGACCCGCGCTACGACGTCGCGTTCTTCTTCGAGTGCGTGCACGACTTCCCGCGCCCGGTCGAAGTCCTTCGGCATGCTCGAGGAGCAACGAAACCGGACGGCACGGTGATCGTCATGGACGAAAAGGCAGCTGAGACGTTCAGCGCGCCCGGGGATCCGGTGCAGCGCTTCCTCGGAGCGGTGAGCGCTCTGTGGTGTCTGCCGCAGGGCTTGGTCGGGACGGATCCGGAGCCGGCCGGGACGCTGATGCGACCGGACACGCTGGCCGGGCTCGCCGATCGCGCCGGCTATCGGACGACCGAGATCCTGCCGGTCAACCACGACATGTGGCGGTTCTATCGGCTGGTCCCGTGACCTGCTCCGGCTAGAACTTGGTCCGGCTAGAGCTTGGTCCGGCTGAGCTCGCTTCGGATGCGGCCGGCCAGCTCGGCTTGGGCCTCGTCGTCGACCGCGAGCATGCCGTTCTCCGCCATCAGAGCGTGGAACTGCTGCTCACGGTATGGCACGCCGGGCGGCAGTGGCGCCAGGTGCCAGTGCACGTGACGGTTTCCCTGCTGGCTCCCGAGGCTCAGCGAATACATCCGCTCGGTCGGCACCGTCGCTGAGATGGCGACTGCGACGGTGTGCACAGCGCGCTGGAAGCCGACGAACTCGTCCGCGTTGAAGTCGCGTACCCAGTCTTCGATATGCGCTTTCGGCGCTACCAGCGAATAGCCGAGCAGTGTCGGATACCGGGACAGAAAGGCCACCGTGACGTCGTCCTCGTAGAGCTTGTGGTGCTGGTAATCGGGGTCTCCGCGAAGAAACGCGCAGACGAAGCACGGTCCCTCTTGCACCCGCCGGACATAGGCATCCAGGTCCGCCCGGACGCGGCCGGTTCTGTCGACGTCCACGCCGGGACGTTAGCGGGCCTGGTCAACCGGCGGTTCAATCGGGCCGCGACGTCATGTCGCGGCCGTGATCGGCGATCTTGGCCACCGTTTGCGCCGCGGCATGATCGGCTGGCGTGTTCGCCCTCGGATCGCGCTCCAGTCCGACAAGACTGGACACCGGACCCATCGTGAGCTGCGCAGTTTCGGCGTGAGCGCGGTCACCCGATCGTGCGCCTTTCTTGACTCTTTCAAGAAAAGGGGCCATATTTTGGGAGGTGTCAACGACCTCGAACTTCCCGCAGATGCTGCGAGGAGCCAAGCCTTCGCGTGACACGACCACGTCTGGCGGTGCTCGCGGCCGTGCACTCGCACGCGCATGCCGACACCGACTCGATCATCTCGGCTGTGCGCGCGGAGCTGCCGGACGTCTCGCATCAGGCGGTCTATGACGTCCTGCGGGCGCTGACGACCGCCGGGCTGGTGCGGCGAATTCAGCCGTCCGGGTCGGTCGCTCGTTATGAGTCGCGGATCGGAGACAACCACCACCACGTCGTTTGTCGGTCATGCGGCGTCATCGCCGATGTGGATTGCGCCATCGGTGAGACGCCCTGCTTGATCGCGTCCGACGATCGCGGCTTCGTCATCGACGAGGCCGAGGTCATCTACTGGGGCTCCTGCTCTGACTGCCTCACTGCACAGGAGCCCCTGGCCAGCCTCTAGTCCCAAATAGATCAGCAAAAGTATCGGAAGGAATTCCCGTGCCTGAAAACCATGATGCTGTCGTCGGCGACATGAACTCGGTAGAGAGCGAGGGCGGCTGCCCGTTCTCGGCCGAGCGCGTCACGCACCCGACCGAGGGCGCCGGGAACCGAACCTGGTGGCCGAACCAGCTCAACCTGAAGATTCTGCAGAAGAACCCGCCGATAGCCGACCCGATGGGCGCCGACTTCGACTACGCGGCGGAGTTCAAGACTCTTGACCTCGACGCCGTGCGGCGTGACATCGAAACCGTCATGACCACGTCGCAGGACTGGTGGCCGGCCGACTTCGGTCACTACGGTGGGCTGTTCATCCGGATGGCGTGGCACTCCGCGGGCACCTACCGCATCGATGACGGCCGCGGCGGCGCCGGTGCCGGCATGCAGCGATTCGCCCCGCTGAACAGCTGGCCGGACAACGGCAACCTGGACAAGGCCCGGCGGCTGCTCTGGCCGGTCAAGCAGAAATACGGCCGCAAGCTGTCCTGGGCCGACCTGATGGTGTTCGCGGGCAACTGCGCGCTGGAGTCGATGGGCTTCAAGACCTTCGGATTCGGCGGCGGCCGCGCCGACGTGTGGGAGCCGGACGAGGACGTCTACTGGGGTCCGGAGGACACCTGGCTCGGCGACGAGCGCTACACGGGTGACCGGAAGCTGGAAAATCCGCTGGCCGCCGTCCAGATGGGCCTCATCTATGTGAACCCGGAGGGACCGAACGGCGTTCCCGATCCGCTCGCTGCCGCGCGCGACATCCGCGAGACGTTCCGCCGGATGGCCATGAACGACGAGGAGACCGTCGCGCTGATCGCCGGCGGCCACACCTTCGGCAAGACTCACGGCGCCGCCAACCCGGATCAGTATGTCGGCCCCGAGCCCGAGGGTGCGCCGCTGGAAGCGCAGGGCTTGGGCTGGAAGAACAGCTTCGGCACCGGCGCCGGAGACGACGCCGTCACCAGCGGCCTCGAGGGCATCTGGACACCCACGCCGACCACGTGGGACAACAGCTTCTTCGAGATCCTTTTCGGGTACGAGTGGGAGCAGTTCAAGAGCCCGGCCGGTGCGCACCAGTGGCGTCCCAAGGACGGCGCCGGCGCCGGAACCGTCCCGGACGCCCACGACCCGTCGAAGACGCATGCGCCGACCATGTTGACGACCGACCTCTCGCTTCGGATGGACCCGATCTATGAGCCGATCTCGCGGCGGTTCCTGGAGGATCCGGCGGCATTCGCGGACGCGTTCGCGCGGGCCTGGTTCAAGCTGACCCACCGCGACATGGGCCCGATCCAGCGCTACCTCGGTGCACTGGTGCCCCAGGAGGAGATGATCTGGCAGGACCCGGTCCCGGCGGTCGACCACGAACTGGTCACCGCGGACGACATCGCGGCGCTCAAGGCGCAGGTGCTCGCCTCCGGGCTGACGGTTGCGCAACTCGTCGCCACGGCGTGGGCGTCGGCATCCACCTTCCGCGGCAGCGACAAGCGCGGCGGTGCCAACGGCGCGCGGATCCGTCTGGAGCCGCAGAAGGACTGGGAGGTCAACGATCCGGACGGCTTGGCGCAGGTGCTGCGTACGCTCGAGGGCATCCAGCAGTCGTTCCACGCGACTGGCAAGCGGATCTCGCTCGCCGACCTGATCGTGCTGGCCGGTTCCGCCGGAGTCGAAGCGGGTGCGAAGGCGGCCGGCTTCGACGTCGCGGTGCCGTTCGTTCCAGGCCGCACGGACGCGACCCAGGAGCAGACCGATGTCGAGTCGTTCGCACCGCTCGAGCCGATGTCCGACGGCTTCCGCAACTACCGCGGCAAGTCGCGCCAGCTGCCGGCTGAATACCTGCTGCTGGACCGGGCGAACCTGCTGACCCTGAGCGCGCCGGAGATGACCGTGCTGGTCGGCGGCCTGCGGGTGCTGGGCGCCAATTCGAAGCAGTCGCCGGACGGTGCCTTCACCGACAAGGTCGGTGCACTGACCAACGACTTCTTCGTCAACCTGCTGGACCAGAGCACGACCTGGAAGCCGACCGCGGACGAGCACTTCGCGGACGCCTTCGAGGGTCGCGACGCCAGTGGTGCGGTCAAGTGGACGGGCAGCCGAGTGGACCTGGTCTTCGGGTCGAATTCCCAGCTGCGGGCGGTCGCCGAGGTCTACGCCAGCGCCGACGCGAAGGAGAAGTTCGTCCGGGACTTCGTCGCCGCTTGGGCCAAGGTGATGAACCTGGGCCGCTACGACATCGCCTGATCAACACCAGTCCCGGCCGGCCCACGACAGGCCGGCCGGGCTCCGTGCCTCGGGGCCATCTAGCGCCGCGCTGCTGCCGCGCCGCGCAGCGCCGCCGCCGCGGAGCTACCGCCCCGCCACGAGGCTGCTCTCAATAGCCTTGCTCCAGCACGATCCGATCGATCGCCACCGTGCTGGCGAGCGCTGCCGCCAACCCGCCCGGGGCGTCCAGATCCCGGAGCTCCATGCCGGGCAGATCCGGACCGTCGGGCCCGACGCTCAGTTGCGGGCCGCTGACATCCAATGACGACAACGTCACCGACAGGCCGACTCCGGTGACCTTGGTCGCCGCTTCGGTCCGCGACCACAATCGAGCAAACTCGGCGGCCGTCAGATTCGCCAGCGCAGCGGATCCGGCCACGGCCGGAGCCAGCTCGTCAACCACGACGAGCGGCGGAACCACCTCGATGTCGAGACCGACCTGCCCGGTGCTCACTGCCGCCAGGGCGACCCAGGTGCCGGCCCGCGAGACCGAGAAGTCGAAGGCGGCGCCGGGGACGTAGGGGCGCCCGTGCTCGGCGGATCCGCAGTGGACGCAGTGCCGGAGAATCGGCGCACCCGGCATCAATTCGTCGACGACTTGGCGCTGCAGCGCCCGCGAGGTCACGTACGCGGCCCGGACAGCCGGGAGCCGCAGCGCGTCCGCATGCTCGCGCTCGTCCGGGTCGAGCCGCGCCAGACCGGACATCGACTGCGGCGCCCACCAGAGGCGACACCGGGCCATCAAGACGAGAGCCGCAACGCCTGTACGCATTCCGCCGGCGTCAGTGGCGGCGCGAGCAGGAAGCCTTGCCCGAACGTACAACCGAGGTCCAGCAAGGCCTCCAGTTGCTCCTGGGTCTCGATTCCTTCGGCGATGACGTTGACCGACAACGACTCGGCGAGCGCGATGATGGCCCGGACGATCCCGCGTTGGGTCTCGCCGTCGGTCATCGGCTGCACGAAGGTCTTGTCGATTTTGATCCCCTCGACCGGAAACTGCTGCAGATAGGTCAGGCTCGAATAGGACATGCCGAAGTCATCCAGCGCGAAGTGGGCCCCGGCGGCCCGCAACGCGTCCACTCGACCGGCGATGTCGCCGCTGGTGTCCATCCGCTCGGTGACCTCCAGCCAGATGTCGGCCGGATCGGCTCCGGACGCGGTGATGATGCTGACCAAGTCGGGCCCGGTCGGCTCGAGCTGCACCGCGGAGATGTTGACTCCCATCGTCAAGCCGGAGCCGGGAAACTTCCGCTGCCACTCGACCAGGCGGATGCACGACTCGGCGAGCACCCAGGCACCGATCGGCAGGATCGCGCCGGTCTCCTCGGCCATCGGAATGAACACGTCCGGCGGCACCTCGCCACGGTCTGGATGCGTCCACCGGACCAGCGCCTCGAACGACCGGATCCGATTCGTCTTCAGCTCGATCAACGGCTGGAAGAGCACCGTCAGCTGACCGCGGGCGAGCGCGTGCCCGAGCTCGGAGCGCAGGTCCAGCCAGTCCAGCGACCGGTGCGACGCCGCGTCGTCGAAAACCTCGAGGCGACCGGGGCCCTTGCTCTTGGCGACATACATGGCGGCATCGGCGTTGCGCAGCATCACACTCGCCGTGGTCCCGGGATGTCCGAGGACCGCGCCGATGCTGGCCGAGACTTCGATCCGCTCGCCGCGCAACAGGATCGGGTCGGCCAGGCACATCTGCACCCGGCGGCCGGCTTCGGTGAGATCGAGAAGGTCGCGGACACCGTCGAGCACGACGACGAATTCGTCGCCGCCGAATCGCGCCAGCAAATCGCCCGGCAGCACCGCGCCACCCAGCCGTTGCGCCACCTGCTGGATCAGCTCATCGCCGACCTCATGCCCGAGCCGGTCGTTGACCGCCTTGAACTTGTCGATGTCGCAGAACATCACACCGACCGAGCCGGTCGGCGAGGCCGACAGGGTCTCCTCGATGCGCTGACCGGCCTTGGTCCGGTTGGCGAGGCCGGTCAGCGGATCGTGCAGCGCGCGCCGCTGCAACTCCTGCTCGCGTTCTCGAAGCGCGCGATAGAGCGACGCGTTGGCCATCGCGACGTTGAGGTAGTTGGCCATGATGACGGCCACGTCGATGCCGGCCTTGCCGAACGAACGCGCGCGGTGGCCGGTGGCTCCGAGCATCGCGATCGGGGCACCGTCGCGCATCACCGGAACGCACAGCACGGTGGGCGATGCCTCGGTCTCGTCCGGCCGCGCCTCGATCCGCTCGCGTGGCCCCACGTAGGGCTTGCCGACCGAGAACAGGTCCCAGTTCGGCATGGTCTGGGTGGTCCGAGGCCAGCGTCGCGGGATGCTCTCGTCAGTGCCGGTGAAACTCGCCAGGTTGAGCACTTCGTCGGTGATGGTGACGATGAAGGCCGAGTCGGTCCCGGTGATCTCCCGGAACAGCACGACCGCCTCGTCCAGCAGTGCCGGCAGGTCGATGTGCCGGGCCAGGCCCGGTCCGGCCTGGGCCAGGCGCTCGATGGCCGTGCCGCGTTCCAGCACTTCCAATGCCGAGCTCATCCGCACCGCGACCGCATCCAGCACCTGCACATCGGCGTGGGAGAAGGGCTCGCGGCGCAACAGGATCAGCAGCTCGCCGGTGCGCTCGGCGCCGATCGACAGCGGGATCCAGGCGCCCGCGCAGCCGGTCCGGTGAGCCATCGAGTCGGGCAGGTTGGTGCTTGCCACGAATTTCAGCGCGACCGGGTCGCCGGTGGCGATCACCGCACGTGCGGCGGCGCCGATCGGCCAGTCCCCGGTCAATGTCGGATCGTCGACCGCGAGACCGACGGCACGTGCGGCGACGAGATGGTCGCTGTTGATTTCCACGACGCAGACGACGTCGCAACGCATCACGTCGGAGAGCGCGGACAGCGTACGCTCCACCATTCCGGTCGGCGGCCCCGGCGTTCCGATCGCGGTCAGCAGCCGGATCAGGCCGACTGTGCTGGTGTCGGTCCGGTCCGCGGCCACGAAGTCGCCATAGCGCTCGGGATCAGGCGGCGCCGGGCCGGACAGGACAACCACCTCCGGATGATCGATGATCGCCTCAATTGTAGTGGAGATCGAGAGCGATGAGCCGCTCCGGAAAGGCATCCGGCCAGCTCAGCGACGCGGTATCGGCCGATCGCCGGAGCCTGCGCTGCACAGCAATTCAGCGGTACGCGCGGAAGCCACCGACATCGCGGTGGCGCACCCCCGACACCGTGTCGGGGCAATGGCCCGGCCGGGGAGCCCGGCGCGACGACTCTTGCGCGCGCGCAAGTGGGGTTCGTGGCGAGACCGCGCCGCGCTATTGCGTCGCGCTATCGGTTCGCGCTATCGGTTCGCGCTGTCCACAGCCTGTGTACGAACATGTGTACGAACCAGGAAATGCCATTTGAGCAGCGTAAATGGCACGCCGCCTTGCCGTTGGGCGCCGCCGTGGCAACACTCGGTCTCATGTCGGCGCCATGGACACCGGAGTTGCAGCTTCACACGGTCGGGAATCAGTGCCGCCTGATCCTGGTCGGCGTGACCTATGGCAACGGCGCCACGATGCAGGAAGCCGGCAATGATCTGATGGCGCGGCTGTTCGATCTTGCTACATCGGTGCATTCGGGCAGCTATCGCGGTGCGGCTGAGCTGGGCCGGCCCTCGCTCGAAGTGATGGACTTTCTCTGGGAGGTCGGCGAGATGATCCGGCGCGGCGGTGACATCCGGGCACGGGTGCTCGGTGTGCCGCAACCACGGTCACCGCTGGACTAAGCGCATATAAAGAGAGCACCCCCACCGGGACATTGGCGTCACAACGTCCCAGTGGGGGCACTGGCTCCCCCAAACCCTCCAGTCAACAGTCAAACCGGGGGCGGGTGGAGAGACCGATCGCGATCAGGCGTGCTGCCGAACGCCCCTTCATGTGTGCGTGCCACCTCCGTCACGCACACGCTCGCTCACGGTCTTACCGTCGCGGCTTGCGCCGCGAGGCTTTTTCGTTGCGGCAGATCCCGGTCGTTGGGGGCTGGCCGTTTCGTCCTGCCAACCGTCCAACATGTCCCAGAGGCCGACCTCCGTGGTCATCCGTCCTCCCCGCGCGGCCGCTGCTGCGGCTACGCGGCGAATGGCCAGGCTCCGGTCGCGCCGCTGTGCCAATCGAGCGGGTTCGCGCCGAACGAGGTCGCCACTTCCTCGAAGGTGAGCGCCTCCTCGGTGACGTAGTCGTCTGGTTCGTGCGTTCCGATGGCTTGCTGGAGGAGGGCCCCGTACGCCGCGATCGCACGGGACCAGCTCTCCACCCCCCATGTCGGAACGTTCGCTCCCACGCTCGCCGGAGTCCCCTCCAAAGCCAACGGCGTGCGGTTAGGAGCAAGCGCCCGCACCGGCGTCAGTTTCGCCGTGACCGCTTCGTCACGACGGACACCGTACGAATGGCGTGCCGACTTGCTGCTGGCCGACGAGTAGTACGTGTTCCCCTTACGCAACCCGCTGCCAAAGGCCAGTCGCGCGCGGTTCGGCACTCGCACCGCGACGCGGGTCGCGCTCATCACCCAGGCACACGAAACCCCGATGACCCCCACTGTTGCGACCAGTACAAGAGTTCCGTGCGGTCCCATCTCACCCCTCCCTAAGAGATTTGAGGACCTGGATTGCTCTCACGCAATGAACATCTACCGTTGATAACTCGCAAGCAAGAATGTCGATGTCGCTCGTCTGGGTGAAGTTGCGTGTACGCACGGTGACAAAGTCAGCCGTTTAGTTGACGCAAGAGTGGGTAGGCGACTCATCCGGACGGTCATCAACACAAGCCACACGTGGTGTGTCGGGACAGTCGCGACCCGATAGCGATTGACCTAGAGTCATTCGACGTGGGTGAAACCGGGCCTGATTGGGACTTTGAGAAGTTCCATGACTACGTGACCAGGCACGCGGTCAACGTAGGCATCTTCGGCCGGCCGGCCCTCGCGCGGGCGACCGGGCTGGGGGAGGCGCAGCTCTCGCGTTGGTATCGCGGCATCGACCAGCCGGCGTTCACCAGCCTGCAGAAGTTGGCCCGAGTTATCGGCGCGCCAATCCCGGAGCTTCTGGTGCTGGCCGGGCGTGACCCTCATGGACAGTTCGACCTCGCGGCCGCACCGGAGCCGCCGGCGTTGACCATTCACCCTCTCGGGCATGAACTTTCCGACATGCTGTCCTGCGACTCGCCCATCCCGGACGAGGATCGCGCAGCCCTGGAAACCCTGATAGACCGCGCTATCAACCCCTACCGGCGACAGATGCGAGTGCGGCGAAAGCCCGCCTAGTCAATCGTTTCGGCGTCAGTTTTAACCTTTCGGCTCGTAACGCAAAGTGGAGTACGCGGATACGCTGCGTACTCCACAGTGTTGTGACCGGGGCGTCACCCGGCCGCAGACCAGGCCGCAAAGCCGTCAGCGGAGGTGACAACTGATGCCAATGCTCCACATTGGCGACACCGGAGAAATGCCGAAGATCGTCGAGGCGCCTGAGGCTCTCGAACCGCGTCGACGTCGTTGGTCCCGTTTCCGGGCCGTCTCCTTTGGAGTGTGTCTCGCGATCACCGCGCTCTTTGCGCTCGCTCTGTTTGGCGACCAGGGCAACCCGATCGCACCGATGTCCGATGGTCTTCTCCTTGCGTTCGGCGTCACGTTCGCACTGTCATTGAACGTTTCGCTGCTTGCATGGGCCTACGACGTCGTCGCGCCGAAGATCTACCAGCAGTTCGCGAGTCTCCGCGATGGACATGGGGAGATTCTCGTCGAGCTGGCTGAGCTTCGGACCCAACTGGCCGAACTCTCCGAATCGATCACCGTGTATGGGGGGGATAAGCGTCAAGACGGATATGAGGCGGCACTGCGCGACACCGGATACCGGATGCCGGCGCACAACGTTCGCCGGGGGGACCGTCCGTTCCTGCTGTTGAACAACGACCGGCAGGGACAACACCGGCAATCGATGTGAGGTAGTGGCCGGACGGCCCACCGCATATCGATAGAACGCAAGGCTTTACCTGGGGGAATAGCAACCGGCGAGGGTAGGGGAAAGGGTTCCCCTACCCTCGCTCTTTGCGTGTTACCGAATCGTTAGTTGTGGTTAGCCTCACTACCTCGGGTAGTTGTGTGCACGCTAAAAAGAGCGGGTAAAACCGGACTTTCCCGATTCTTCGAACGCCCTGTGTGGATGATCACAACGCGGAGAGTTACCGCCGGGTTAGGGCTTGGTTACCGATCGGTAATTTAGCCCCTTGTCCTGTGACTGGCGTTACGGAAGCATCCGAGCCAACCCCGCCGCAGCGGTATTGGCGCGAACGGCAGGTTCACGTACCCAGCGCTACGTCATCGCGCCGCCAAGCCCGGTCCCGGTCTGGCGACGCGATGGCGTGCTCCCCGAGGAGGACCCCCCGTGGAAGAAACGGAAAAGCAAGGACAGGGAGGTACCCGCTGGCGGCGGTTCGCTGCTGTCATGGTGCCGACCGTTGCCGTTGTCGGCGCAC
This sequence comes from uncultured Actinomycetota bacterium, assembly GCA_963836775.1. Taxonomy (GTDB): domain Bacteria; phylum Actinomycetota; class Actinomycetes; order Mycobacteriales; family Micromonosporaceae; genus DASQPR01. The sequence continues at coordinate 2,147,756 of CAWIKR010000002.1, forward strand.
TTGGCGCCGGCATCGCCAGCGGCGCTGTTCCGGTGACGTTCGCCGTCTCCGGCACGCAGTTCCACCTGACCGCGAAGCACCTGTCCGGCACGGACTTCACGCAGTACGGCTCCGTCGTCAAGATCAAGGCGGCTGGTGCCTACACCGCGGTGGCCGAGTCGACGATCAGCTCCGCCGACATCACCAACCTGTGCCAGTCGGTCGGCCAGCCCCTTCCGGACCTGCCCGGCGTTAGCGGCAAGACCGGTTGGCTGAAGCTGACCGCCGGTGACGGCGCCACCAAGGTGCACGCCACCGGCCTGATCATCGACATGACGCACCTGCACGGTGACGCCACGTTCACGCACATCAACATCGGCCAGGACGCGTCCGACCTGTCGGCCCGCGGCCAGACCGGCGGCTTCGGCCAGGCGGCCGACGGCGTCGAGATCGAGGGCCTGGACCAGACCGCATGGTCCACCACGGCCGGCACGTTCACCCTGCCGAACCTCGACCTGAGCGTGTCGATGGGCGGCGCGGGCGACGATCCCTGCAAGTAGCAGCTGTGAACACGTGGGACCCACGGGTAATGTCCGTGGGTCCCACGCAGCGAGCGGGGTTAAGCGCCCCGTTATCCGGTGACACCGAGGAGCACTAAATGACTGCGGAAACTACATCCGCACGCGACCGACTCACCCGAGCGCGGCTCGCCTTCCGGCGCTGGCGCCGGTCCCGGCCGTTCTGGGGCGGGCTGTTGCTGCTTCTCTCCGGCGCGTTGATCTTCTACAGTGGCAACCTGGACCTCGGCAACCTGCAAGTGCATCTGGGACTGCCGGGTTTCCAGTCCTACGTCATCCCGCTAGTCCTGGCGCTGTGCGGGCTGCTCGGCTGGTTCAGCCCGGCGCAGCGGATCTTCTACGGCGTGATCGGGCTGCTGGCCGCCGTCTATTCACTCGTCGGCGCCAACCTGGGCGGCTTCGTCTTCGGCTTCGTGGTCGGCACGTTCGGCGGCGGGCTCATGGTGGCGTGGGTGCCACACAAGCACGCCCCGGTCGCGTCCGGCTCGGATACGACCGCGCACCACGAAGACGTCCCGGAAGACGTACAGGAGTCTCAGGGCCTCGGCGTGCTCCAGCCGGAGGGCGCCGCTGACGACGCCGGCCAGAACGACGACGACACCACCCAATCGCCACTGGTGCCCACCCAAGCACGCCACGCACAGCCGGACGATGAGCCGGCCGGCGACGACGAAGCGCTGGAGGGTAAGCAGGGTGAGAGGTTTCCCCGCCCACGCCATGCCGCAGACCAGCCGGACGTAGCCGGCGAGACTCAGCGATCGATCAGCACTCAGCGGTGGTCGCCACGCACCGCGGTGGCAATCGTCACCGCAGCCGTGGTGGCTGCGATCGGTGCCGTGACCCTGCCGACGGCGGCCACCGCGGCCGCCGAGACCTGCGCGTCCCAGCAGCTGACTCAGCTGCTCAACAACGCCAAGTCGGGCAAGATCTCGACCAAGCCGGGCGTCAAGAACCAGAACAAGGTGCCGAGCAAGAAGCGGTCCACCAGCACAACCAGCAAGACCACCAAGTCGGGCACGTCAGCCACGAGCGGCAGCGCCGCGGTGGACGCGAACGGCTCCGCCACGTTGGCCTCAGTGCCGGCCGACGGACCGATCACTGGTCTGATCGGCAAGCTGCTCGGCGACGACCCGTCGTCGGACCCGAGCCCGAGTGCGACGCCGTCGTCTGATCCGACGCCGGATCCCACCCCGAGCACCGATCCGACCCCGAGCCCGAAGCCCAGCAGCGAACCCACCACCGGCAACCCGACCGACAAACCGACGGACAAGCCCAACCCGCCATCCGGGCCAGGCGAAGCGGTGACGCCGTCACCCTCGCCGTCGGTGATCTGCTCGACGCCGAAGCAGCTGGAACCCGCGAAGGGTCAACCGAACGTCGCCGACAAGCCGGGCAAGATGACGGCCACGTTGGAGACGCTGCACGGTCTGTCCTTCGACGGCGTCGTCGACCTGCCGACGCACTCGGGCACCATCAAGGCGCTGCAGTTCTCGATGGACTCGGCCACGTCGACGCCGTTCGACCTGCAGCCGGCGCCGAAGGACGGCGAGAAGATCGACATCAAGAGCAGCCAGCTCACCGTCTCCGGGAACGTCAAGTTCTACTGCTCGGAGATGAAGGGCAACCTGCTCGGGGTGGCGCCGGTCGACTTCACCGTCGACTCGCCGCCTCCGTTGGTGCTGAAAGAGCTGTTCTTCACCGACGTCACATTCCAGCTTGTCTTCGTCTACGCGGACAAACTCACCGCGGACAACCTGGACATCTCAGTGAGCTAATCGCGTCGTACCCCGGCCGGTTCGCCGGATATGGTTCGACGATGGATTCGCTCGCTGAACTCGTCACCCAACGGGTCGGCTCCAGCCTTGGAGCCGACCCGTTGGTGCGTCCGTCCGACCACGCCGACTTTCAGGCCAACGGGGCGCTGGCGGAGGCGAAGCGACGCGGCGTGCCGCCACGGGACCTGGCCGATGTCACGGCCGCGGCCGTCGTCGACCATCAGCTTCTGGACGCCGCCGACGTGGCGGGTCCGGGCTTCATCAACCTCACTGTCGCGGCACCGGCGATCTGGCGGCAGGTCCGGGAGCGCTTGGCTGACCCGCGGCTGGGTGTCGGCGAGCCACTGGCCGGCGAGCGCATCGTGATCGACTATTCGGCCCCGAACATCGCCAAGGAGATGCACGTCGGGCATCTGCGCACCACGGTGATCGGCGACGCGCTGGCTCGGCTCGGCGGGTTTCTGGGCGCCGAGGTGATCCGGCAGAACCACGTCGGCGACTGGGGCACGCAGTTCGGCATGCTGGTCGCCTACTTGGAGGAGCACCCGGAGTTCGGGGCCGGCTCCGGTGAGACCGGCAGCGCCGCGGTGGCTCGGCTGACCCGGCTCTATCAGGCGGCAAGCGCGGCCTTCAAATCCGACCCGCAGTTCGCCGCCCGCGCACACGCGAAGGTGGTGGCGTTCCAGAGCGGCGACGAGGCGGCCCTGGCCGTGTGGCGGGAGATCGTCGAGGAGTCGAAGCGCTATTTCACCGAGGTCTACGACCTGCTCGGAGTGCTGCTGACGGATGACGATGTGGTGGGCGAGAGCTTCTACAACGATCGCCTTCCGACGATCGCCGCGATGCTCGAAGACCGTGGGGTCGCGGTGGTCAGCGACGGCGCGCTCTGTGTCTTCTTCGATGACGTACGCGGACCCGACGGCAACCCGGTGCCGCTGATCGTGCGCAACAGCCGGGGCGGATTCGGTTATGCGGCAACTGATCTCGCCGTGGTCGAATACCGTGCCGGAAAGCTCGGGGCGACCCAAGTCTGGTACGTCGTCGGCGCACCGCAGTCGCTGCATTTCCGGATGGTCTTCGAGGCCGCGACCCGGGCCGGCATGATGCCGCCGGACGTCGAGTTCCGGCACATCTCGTTCGGATCGGTGCTAGGCCCGGACGGCAAGCCATTCAAGACCCGCTCCGGCGATCCGGTTCGGCTGATCGATCTGGTCAACGGCGCCGTCGACCACGCGCGTCGAGTGGTAGCCGAGAAGAACCCCGAACTGTCCGAGGCCGAGGCCGACGCCCGGGCGAAGGCGGTCGGCATCGGCGCGGTCAAGTACGCGGACCTGTCGGTCGGGCGTACCCGGGACTATGTCTTCGATCTGGACCGGATGGTCTCGCTGTCCGGCAACACCAGCGTCTACCTGCAGTACGCCCACGCTCGGGTCCGGTCCATCATGGAGCGGGTCGGGCCGACGGCGCGGACCATCGACCCGATGGTGCCAATGGAGCCGGCCGAGCGGCGGCTGGCGCTGCGCCTGGACGGGTTCAGCGCGGCGGTGACCGCGGCCGCCACCCACGCGGAGCCGCACCGGCTGGCGGCCTACCTCTATGAGCTGGCCCAGGCGCTGACCGGCTTCTGGGATGCCTGCCCGGTGCTGAAGGCGCCGTCGGAGGAGATCCAGGCCAACCGGGTGGCGCTGTGCGGGCTGACCGCCCGGACCCTCGAGACCGGTCTCGGGCTGCTGGGCATCCAGGCGCCGTACCCCCTCTGACTGAGCCGCACACAGTGCTGGTCTGGTCGGCTCCTCGTCACCCGCCGACCCAGCCGGTTCAGTCGGCTCCTCGTCACCCGCCGACCCAGCCGGTTCAGTCGGCTCCTCGTCACCCGCCGACGACGAAGGGCGCCGTCTGTGCGGACGGCGCCCTTCGCGCGGTTGTGGTCAGAGCCGGTCCAGAGCCGCCTTCAGCGGGTCCAGGCCCAGCGAACCGAGGTTGAGCGCGTCCCGGTGGAACGCCTTGAGGTCGAAGTCGGCGCCCTTGCGCTTCTTCGCATCGTCGCGGGCCTGCAGCCAGATCCGCTCGCCGACCTTGTAGGACGGGGCCTGGCCGGGCCAGCCCAGGTAACGGTTGAGTTCGAAGCGCAGGTTCTCGTCCGGGATCCGGCAGTGGCCGCGCATGAACTCCCAGCCGAGCTCGGGCGTCCAGCGCTCGCCCGGGTGGAAGCCGAACGGGTTGTCCTTCGGGATCTCCAGCTCCAGGTGCATGCCGAGGTCCACGATCACGCGCGCGGCCCGGAACGCCTGGCCGTCGAGCATGCCGAGCTTGTTGCCCGGGTCCTCGAGATAGCCCAGCTCATCCATCAGCCGCTCGGAGTAGAGCGCCCAGCCCTCGCCGTGGCCGGAGCACCAGCACAGCAGCCGCTGCCACCGGTTGAGCAGCTCGGCCCGGACCGCGGTCTGAGCGACCTGGAGGTGATGACCGGGCACGCCCTCGTGGTAGACCGTGGTCACCTCACGCCAGGTGGAGAACTCGTTGATGCCGGCCGGGACCGCCCACCACATCCGGCCGGGACGGCTGAAGTCCTCGCTCGGACCGGTGTAGTAGATGCCGCCGTCACTCGTCGGAGCCAGCATGCACTCGATCCGGCGCACCTGCTCCGGGATGTCGAAGTGGGTGCCGTTGAGGTCGGCGATGGCCTGGTCGGCCAGCTGCTGCATCCACTCGCGGAAAGCTTCCTTGCCGATGATGTTGCGAGCCGGGTCGGCGTCCAGCGCGGCGACCGCGTCGTCGACCGAGCCACCCGGGACGATCTTGTTGGAAACCGCGCGCATCTCCGCCTCAAGGCGCGCCAGTTCCTCGAAGCCCCACGCGTAGGTCTCATCCAGGTCGATCTTCGCGCCCAGGAAGAACTGCGACGCCAGCGCATAGCGCTCGCGGCCGACGGCCTGCTTCTCGGGGGAGATCGGCGCCATTTCGGTACGCAGGAACGAGGCGAAGTCAGTGGTGGCAGCACGAGCGGCGTCGGCACCGGCGGAGAGCTTGGCGCGAAGCGTGTCCGGCACCGGCCCGGCGGCGATGAGGCGCTCGATCAGACCGGCGTAGAAATTGTCACCGTTCGGGTCGGTCCAGATGTCGCACTGCTCGGCCACCGCGACCATCTGGTGCCGTGACGAGACGTGGCCGCTCTTGGCGGCCTCGCGCAGCGTCTGCTGATATTGCTTGAGCGCCGTCGGAACTGCCGCGAGCCGAGCGGCGATGTTCTCCGCGGCGGCGTCGCCCTCCAACGGCATCAGGTCGAAGATCCCTCTGACCTCGTGCAGGCCGCTGGCGATCACGTTCAGCTCGCTGGTCGCTTCGCCGGCGTCGTAACGCTCCAGCGACAGCCCGAGCCGTTCCTGCATCGCCTCCTTGACGACCCGCTCGTCCTCGCTGGCCGGCTCGGTCGCGGTGAGCTCAGCCATGGTCTTGCGATCCAGGTCGGCCATGGCGGCGAAGCCGTCCGGCGACAGGTCGGACATCTGGTCGTCATAGCCGCCGATGCCTACGTAGGTCGCGCCGAGCGGGCTGAGTGGCGCCCAGTCCTCGACGTACTTGTTTGCGATGTCATCAATACGTCCCACGAGCTAAGACACTACGTGACGAACCACCAGTCAGAGCTAGTGCTGACAGCCTGCCAGTAGGGCTCGGCGAAGGGTGCCGGCGAGGGTCCGGCGGTCCGGCCGGCCCGAGGGTCTGCTCAGGCCGAGGCGACGTCGAGTGCCAGCACCGGTCCGCGCCCGCGCACCCAGCGGTTGACGACTCGCAGGGGCCGGCGGGCCAGGAAGTAGAGCAGGATCAGGCCTAGACCGAGGATCCCGAAGGTGCGGACCTGGCCCGCGTTCGAGATCGGTGCGCCGAAGTCCTGGCGCCAGGAGTTGAACCCGACAGCGGCGTCGAACGACGCGGCCATCACGTTGCAGGCATCCGACTTGCCGCCGGTGTAAAGAGCCGCGCACTGGGCGAACAGATCGGTGCCGAACTTGTCATCGACCAGGTGCCGCGCTCGCGGGCTCAGGTCGGCGCCCTGCCGGTGGGCATACCGAAGGAGGTCGTAGCCGAGATCGTGGGCCTTGCAGGCGACGGCGAGGTCGAACGGCCGGCCACCGCCGATCACCGAGCAACCGCCGTTCGGGTTGATCGCGATCGCGGTGCCGTTGGCGAGGTGCCCGACGACCGGCGTGTATCCCATGACCTGGGAGAAGTCGGCCGGGATGTGGCTGAGGGCGTCGCTCGGGAGCTGGCTCCCGGTGATCATCGTGATCGCTTCTTCGGTGGCGACGCCGGCGCTCAACGCGGCGCTCGGCGCCGAGACGCCGGTTTGGGTCGTCGGCTGCCGGCCGAGCGACGCTCGGGTGCTCACGGCCGATGCTGACGAAGAGGCAGCGGCGTTGGCCGGCTGGAAGGCCGCGGCCAGTGCGGTCACGATTAACGAAAGCGCCATAATTCGTCGCAAACGGTGCTTCCGCGCCACAGGCTCCGCCTTCCATGGAGGTCTACCAGCGTCCAGAAGCGGCAACCAGTGAACCACGATGGTACGGAGTAATTCGCCGGTTTCACACCTCTGTGCGCGTTGGTGAAGTGAGTCACATTTTGTGACACTCACCCATGGCTGGCCGCCCACGCCGTCAGTTCGTCAGCCGATCGGGTATTTATGATCCGTTCCGCTGCGACACCGCAAAGAGCTGCGCGTTCGCAGCCGTACATGAGCCAGTCCAGCTGGCCTGGGGCGTGTGCGTCAGTGTCGACGGTGAATTTGCAGCCGGCCTCGAGCGCGCGCCGCAACAGCCGCTTCGGCGGGTCCAGCCGATCCGGCCGGCAGTTGATCTCCACCGCCTTGTCGTGTTGCACGCAGGCAGCGAACACCGCGTCAGCGTCGAACTCGCTCTCCGGCCGGCCACGGCCGCCTCGGTGCGCCCGGTCGCCGCCGCCCTCTTTGGTCGCCACCTTGCGCCCGGTGCAGTGGCCGAGGATGTCGAGGTGCGGGTTGGCGATCGCGGTGAGCATCCGCTTCGTCATCGCCGCCGAGTCGGCGCGAAGGTCGCTGTGCACCGAGCCGACTACCACGTCCAGCCGGGCCAGCAGGTCCTCGCTCTGGTCCAGGGTGCCGTCGGAGAGGATGTCGACTTCGATCCCGGTGAGGATCCGGAATCCGTCGGGCAGCTCTTCGTTGATGGCCGCGACCAGTTCGAGCTGGCGCTCAAGGCGCTCGGCGGTCAGACCGTTAGCGACCTTGAGGCGCGGCGAGTGATCGGTCAGCACCATGTATTCATGTCCGAGCTGGACCGCCGCGAGCGCCATCTCTTCGATCGGCGACCCGCCGTCGGACCAGTCCGAGTGCAGGTGGCAGTCGCCCTTGAGGGCGCTCCGCAACGCCGCCGCCTCGTCCGCGATGTCGGTGCCTTCGGTCGCCGTCATCCGCCGCAGGTAGACCGGTGGTTCGCCGGCCAGCGACTCGACGATGCAGCGGGCTGTGACATCGCCGACCCCGGAGAGTTCGGTGAGCGTGCCAGCCTCGGCTCGACTCGCCAGCTCCTCTGGCGACAGCTTGGCGACCGCCGCCGCGGCACTTCGAAACGATCGCACCCGGAATGTCGACTCGTTGGCGCGTTCCAGGAGGAAGGCGATCTGCTTGAGGTCCGCGACGGGATCGCGACGATCAGCCATGCGCAGAGCCTAACCACGCACCGGCGGGAGATGCCCGCACCGCCGGACGGCAGCAAGCGCCGCAGAGCGTCACAGCCATCACTTCTCGTGCGGTCGCACCGCGGTGACGCTTCGCCGATCGGTGGCGACGTCGGTGATCCAGCCGCCGGCCCGGCCGAGCCGGAGCAGCACCTCGATCTGGGCTGGGATGTCGACCGGATCGCTGGGCGCCGGCGGCCACGAGTTGCGGGCCGTCGACGCGGGAGCGAACCACGGCCGCAGCTCGCCGATCGGGTCTTTGGTGTCGAGTGCGATCGCGGCCTGGCGGAGATGTTCGATGACAGTCGCGAGGGCATCGTCGACGGCATCGGCGTTGCCGCCGCAGATCGCCGCCATGAGATCCGGCGGGCTGGCCGCCACCCGGGTGCCGTCGTGGAATGAACCGGCCCCGAGGGACAGGGCCAGCGGATCGACGGCCGCCGTACGCATCAAAGCCGCGGCCAGCAGGTGCGGCACGTGCGACACGATGGCCACTGCCCGGTCGTGCTCGTCGGCGATGGTCGGCACCACTCGGGCGCCGAGACTCGTCGCCAGGGCCGTCACCTCCAGGAAGTCGTCCAGCCCGGTGATCTGGGGTTCCAGGCACAGCGCCCAGGCGCGGCCACGGAACAGGCCCGGGTCCGAGGCCGCGAAGCCGGCGGTTTCCCGGCCGGTCATCGGGTGGCCGCCGACAAATCCGGCCAAGGCCGTCCCGGATCGCCGCCACCGGTCGGCGACGATGTCGCGGACCGGGCCCTTGACCGATGTGACGTCGGTGATCAGCCCGTGAAATCCCGCGTTGGCCAGCTCGTCGACAACTTCCGCGAATGCGGGCAGGGGCACGGCGATGATCGCGAGATGGGCGTCCTCGGCCGCCTCCCGCACCGAGGCGGTGACCTGCCAGCGCTCCGATGCCTTCGCCTGGCCGGCCGCGGTCCGCGCGACGCCTCGGGTGGCCGGATCGGCGTCGTATCCGAATACCTGGTGTCCGGCCGCGGCCAGGGCGCGCGTCAACGATCCGCCGATCAGTCCGAGCCCGATGACCGCGATTCGCATTCGGGAACTCTCGCATATCCTTCCGGCCTCGTCACCGTTAGGTGGTGTGAGGGGTTAATGGTCGGTTTGCATGGATATACCCACTCCGCATGCGCGGCCACTTTGGTGCCCGTTGGCGAGGTCCGGACCCGACGCGGTACGCGGGCGAAATCCTCCGGCGCGCGGGCGCCGGAACTCGATAGGCTCACAAGTAACCGCGGGCGCAGGAGGTGGGACGAGGTGCAGCCAGGCTCGGATCGGCCGAACGTACCGCCGCTGGTGCCGTCATGGCCCACCGCGCGTACTCCGTCCGGCCTTTTTCCGGGACGGGCGCCCCGTCCGGCGTACCGTGAACCGCTTCCCGCCCGGCCAGGGGCGGTCCTGGTCGGCGCCGGATCCGCGGCCTTGTGGATGCTGCTGTTTGGCCTGCTCGGCCACGGTGCGCGTTCGTACTGCTGGTGGTCGATCTCGGCGGGCATCGCGGCGGGGCTCGCGGCGTGGATCCTGGCGCGGTCCGGAGATCGCGGTGTTGCCGCAGGTGTCGCTATGGCCAGCGGCCTTGGCGTGGCGATCGCGATGAGCGTCGTGATGATCCGCTGGATCGGCGGCGATTGGATCCTCTGGTAGCCGGGGTACGTCGGCGAAAAGTCCGCGACCTGGGCAAACGTCCGAAATAACGCCTCGTAGTGGATCAACTGCGAGGCGAGTTCGGTCTTGACGTTGGCCGATGGATTCGCGAGTCTTTTTTCATGTCCTCCCCGCTGACCGGGCTCGACCCGGAACGCCGGCGGCGCCGTCTGCGCCTTCTCGCGGAATACGCCGACGCCACCACGTTGCGACAGAAGTTGCAGCCCCAGCGGGCCCGCATCGAGCGGATTCGTGATCTGGTCGACAATCGGCGGCGACTCGCCGGGTGACGCTCATGTTTGAGCGCCAGGAAATTGAGCCGCGAGTTCGCTAGCGTCACGCATAACAGAAACGTGCACGACCCCGGGGGGACTCCGTGTCGTACTTTGCGGCCGCCGTCGTTCGCGGCCCAGGCGGATGGACCTCGAGCGAGGTCGACCTGTCTGGCGTGGCCGACATCGAAGAAGTGGCTGACCGGCTCCGCGATGTCGATGGCGCGGGCGGTGTCGCCGTGATGTTCGTCGAGTCCGACGACAGCTATCTGGTGATCCTTCGGGTGGACGAGGACGACGATCTTCGGGTGTTCGGATCGGATGCCATGTTCGCCGAGGAGAGCCGGCTGGGGGCCCTGCTGCTCGGTGATGTCGAGGAGCCGGTCCTGGAGATCGAAGACGTCACCGAGGCCGACGAGGACGCCGACGATGATGAGGAGTCGGACGCGGCTCCGCCGGCGCCCACCGATGCCGATCCGGTCGGCGACGCCGATCTGCTCGCGGACCTGGGCGTGCCGGCGCACAAGCTGCTGCAGCTCTGCGCTCACGAGGGCATGCTGCCGTCGGACATCACTGCCGAGATCTGCCAGCTGATGGGCTGCGCGGACGAGATGGAGGAACTCCGCGAAGCGTGAGCGCCCCGGTTTCGCTGCCCGAGTTGCACCGCGGCTGGATGCGCCGCGCACTGCAGGTCGCCGCGGCCTCGACAGAATCTGATGACGTGCCGGTCGGCGCGGTGATCTACGCCGCCGACGGCACCGAGATCGCCGCCGCCGGCAACGCCCGCGAGCGCCTGGGTGACCCCACCGCGCACGCCGAGATCCTGGCGCTGCGTGCCGCCGCCGCGCGGGTCGGTGAATGGCGGCTGTCCGGTTGCTCGCTGGTGGTGACGCTGGAGCCGTGCACGATGTGCGCCGGGGCGCTGGTGCTGGCGCGGATCGAAACCCTCGTCTTCGGGGCCTGGGAGCCGAAGACCGGAGCCGTCGGCTCGCTCTGGGACGTGGTCCGGGACCGGCGGCTGAACCATCGGCCCGAGGTCTACCCGGGCGTGCTGGCCGACGAGTGCGCCGCGATGATGCGGTCGTTCTTCCGGTCCTGACGGCGCGACGCCGGTAGCGTTTCGAGTGTGGCGGTGCGTGTGCACCGCATCCCGATCATCACGGCGATGCTGGTGCTTCTGATCGCCGGCGTGGCTCCGGCGCCGTCGTTTGCTGCTGGACGATCACCGTCGCTGGTCGCCGCGCCGTCGCCGGCGCCGCCTGCGCAGCGGTCGCTCGGAGACATCGCAACGGTACGCGGCGCGGCCGGCCACCCGCTCGAAATGACGTTGTACGGCGTCTACTGGGCACGAACCGCCGACAAGGACGTGTGCCCGTGCGCCCAGCCGGTGGCCGGGGCGGTCGCCGTCCGCATCCTCGCCACCAAGGCGCCGGACACGCTGCCCAGGGCCGGGTTCTCGGGAGTTCAGGGCGGGCATGCGTACCCGGAGGCGAGCGCGACCCAAGTGCCGTGGGCCGGCTGCGACGAGCAGGACCGGGACATCGGGCGCTACGAGGTCGGCGTGCCGCGCCTGGTCCTGGTTGATCTGGAAGTGCCGGCCGCCGGCGGCGAGCTGGCCTACACCGACTCGCACGGCAAACAGACCCGGTGGCGGCTCACCGGAGCCGCCGCCGGGACCGGGTTCGCCAATGCCCGGCGCTACGACGTCGCGTACTGCTGAGGGTTATGCGATCGCCGCGTCCAGCGCGATCTCGACCATCTGGCCGAACGTCTCCTGGCGTTCCTGTGCCGTGGTCTGCTCGCCGGTCTTGATGTGATCGGACACCGTGAGCACGGTCAGCGCGCGGGCCTTGAACCGGGCCGCGATGGTGTAGAGCGCGGCCGACTCCATCTCCACTGCGAGGACGCCATACATCGCCAGCTTGTCGAACAGGTCCGGACGGTCGGTGTAGAAAGCGTCCGCGGCCATCACCTGACCCACCTGCATCGTGATGTCGCGGGCGGCGGCCGCGTCGACGGCCGAGCGGAGCAGGCTGAAGTCGGCGGTCGGCGCGTAGTCGATCAAATTGTCGAAGCGCACCCGGTTCATCGCCGAGTCGGTGCACGACGAACTCGCGGCGACGACGTCACGGAGCTTCAGGTCGTCGGTGATCGCACCGCAGCTGCCGACCCGGATGACGGTCTTGGCGGCATACTCCGCCATCAGCTCGTGGTAGTAGATCGAGGCCGACGGCATGCCCATGCCGGAGCCCTGGATCGACACGTCGACGCCCTGGTAGCGGCCGGTGAATCCGAGCATGTTGCGGACGGTGGAATAGCACTTCGCGTCGTCCAGGTAGGTTTCCGCGATCCACTTGGCCCGCAGTGGGTCGCCGGGCATCAGAACGATAGGAGCGATCTCGCCGGGCGCTGCGCCGATGTGCGTACTCATGATTTGATCCTGCCAGACCGCCGATCATGATCTTTTCGATATCCGGCTGTGGCACGACCCATACCCCAGCGACGGAGGGGCGGGCGGTCGGGTACCCTTCTCGGCGGTGGCGTGTCCGAGTGGCCTAAGGAGCACGCCTCGAAAGCGTGTGAGGGTTTACGCCCTCCGCGGGTTCAAATCCCGCCGCCACCGCCAGCTAACTGCAGGAATGCCGGGTCGCCCGTGTGGGGGCGGCCCGGCATTCGCACTTGAGCAAACGCCTAAGCCCGCTCTGCGAACCGGTGCGGGCTGAGTTGCACCGGCGGCTCGGCGCCGCGATCGCTCCCGCGAACGGCACCTGAGCAACCCGGCAGAGGATCGATCGTCGACAGGGCCATTGCCCACCGATCGTCACGGAGATGCGCGACGGTCATCCAGGGTTACAGATCTAGACGATGAATCGCGTCTCTTCGAGCGGGTCAATGCGGGCGACGGGCGGCCGGCATTGATGGGTCATTGGGTGACGCGACGGCGGTCTGTACCTACTGGTATGTACACTGCGGTCATGGACTCGCGACAACTCCTGGTCGACACGATGAGCGAGCTCATGTGGGAGCGGGGCTACGCCGACACCAGCCCGCGTGACGTGCGCGAACGGTCCGGTGTGGGCCAGGGCAGCATGTACCACCACTTCCCGACCAAGCGGGACCTGGCGCTCGCCGCCCTTGAGCGCAACGTCGCCGACCTGCTGCCGGCGGCGTCCGAACTCGACGGTGTGGGCGACCCGATGGCCCGGATCGAGGCCTACCTGATGCGTCCCCGCGACGCCCTCAAGGGCTGCAAGGTCGGCCGGATGACCCAGGACTCACAGGTTCGTGAGGACCCGGTGCTGCTTGCCCCGGTGGCGCGCGCGTTCGCCCAGGTCCACGTCAGCTGGGTGAGGGTGCTGCGCGAGGCGGTCGCCGCAGGTGAACTGCCGGACGACCTCGACACCGAGCACCTCGCCCACACCCTGATGGCTGTCCTTCAAGGCGGCTACGTGCTCGCGATCGCACAGCAGGACCCGGGCCCGTTCGACGACGCTCGAGCCGGCGCCCTCGCCCTGCTCCGGGCGGCGGCACCAGCAACGCCCAACCATAAGAACAACCGGAGGAATTGAACGCCATGACGGTACGCATCGGCATCAACGGGTTCGGGCGGATCGGGCGCAGCTACCTGCGCGCGGCCCTGGCGAACAACGCCGACGTCGAGGTGGTCGCCGTCAACGACCTCACCGACGCCCGCACGCTCGCCACTCTGCTCGAGTGGGACTCTGTCTCCGGCCACCTGGCCGGCGTCGCCTTCGACGGCGACGCGATTGCCATTCAGGGCACGCGCATAAGGGTCTTCGCGCAGTCCGACCCGGCCACCATCGGCTGGGGCGAGGTCGGCGCCGACGTCGTCATCGAGTCCACCGGCCACTTCACGGATGGCGTCGCGGCCGCGGCGCACCTCAAGGGCGGCGCACGGAAGGTCATCATCTCGGCACCGGCCAAGGGAGACGTCCCCACGTTCGTTCTCGGGGTCAACGACGACCGGCTCGACCCGGACAGCCACGACGTCTTCTCCAACGGCTCGTGCACGACGAACTCGCTGGCGCCCTTGGCAAAGGTGCTCAACGACTCGTTCGGCATTGAGTCAGGACTGATGACGACGGTCCACGCCTACACGGGCGACCAGCGTCTCCACGACGCGCCGCACTCCGACCTGCGCCGGGCCCGCGCTGCGGCTGTGTCGACCATCCCGACGTCATCGGGTGCGGCGAAGGCGATCGGCAAGGTCATCCCCGAGCTCGACGGGCGTTTGACCGGCGCCGCGTTGCGCGTTCCCGTCCTGGCGGGCTCGATCACCGACCTCACCGTGGTCCTCCGGCAGGTCGCCGATGTCGAGGATGTCAACGCGGCGTTCCGCGAGGCGGCCGGCTCCCAGCGGCTGCGGCACTACCTGCAGTACTCCGAGGCGCCACTGGTCTCGGCGGACATCGTCGGCAACCCTTACTCGTCGATCTTCGACGCGCCGCTGACCGAGGCCGTCGGCAACCAGGTCAAGGTCTTCGGCTGGTACGACAACGAGTGGGGGTTCTCCAACCGCCTCGTCGAGTTCTCTGAGCGGATCGGACCGACCGCGGCGGCCTGACGCGTCGGACGGCCCTACAGACATACCTTGGCGGCTGCGCAGCGTTGGCGCAGAGTGTGGCGCCGCATGCGGCATCCGGTGTCGCGAATATTGGCGGTTCCGAATACCCTGTCGACGGCCCGACTTCGGGTCGATCTTCAATCGGGGAGGGTACGTGCGGAAATTCAATGCCGCGCTGTCCATCGCGGCGATCGCCGCGGCTTTCACTGCCACTCTGCCTGCCACGCCAGCCGCGGCGACCGGCGCCGGGCCGACTATTCAATGGGCATCGAGCGTCTCGGATGACCTGGGCCGAATTCAGGTCAGCGTGTCATCCGACGCCGGGGTGACCGGGGTGACGGCGCATGTCGTCGCGCCGAGCACCGGGACCGAAGTTGCCGTGGTTTCGGCATTCCATCTGTCGTCCGGGACCGCCGAGGCCGGCGTCTGGGTGTCGGATGAGGTGCAACTGTCGGACCTGGGGTCCTACCAGCTGAACGTGGAGGCCACCGACGCCGACGGCGGACACACCGAAGCCGACGCGATCGGGACGCTGGCCTACTTCGTCACCATGTCGATCGACGGTCTGAAGACCACGCCAACGCTGACCTATACGCAGCGGAACTACACCGTGTCCGGCAAGCTCGTGGGCCGCTGGCCCGGCACCGGAGCGACCGCACCGGTGTCCGGAATGCCGATCTACGCGCTGATCCCGGGCGGCGATTTCACCGACACCATCACGACCGGCCCCGAGGGCCAGTTCAGCCTCTCCGGCCCGGTCAGCTACGCGGATGGCATCGGGTTCGTCAGCACCTTGGACGATCCTGATCACCGGTACTACACCCAGGGCTACAGCGACCTGTTCGCGGCCACGGTCAAGCCGGCCCCGACCAAGGTCACCATTCATCTCGACCGCGGCTCGATCATGAGCGGAGACCCGGTCACGGTCAGCGGTGACGCCTCGTGGAAGTCGCCGGACGGCACGGTGCCGATGGCCAACGCCCGGATCTCGATCGGCGTGTGTCCCCGCGGCGCCGACGAGCCGGACCGGTGCTTCAGCGGCCCGACCACCACGACCGACGACAACGGGCACTACAGCTTCGTGGCGAACCCGTACGACGGCGACATGATCATGGCAGCGGTGGGCTCGGACGACATGTTCGTGCAGCCGGTCTCGTATGCGTCGGCCAAGCTCACGATTCTGATGCCGACCTCGTTCCGGGACTTCTACGCGGCTCGTGACGTTGACTCCGGCCAGATCGTCGTCGGCGCCGGCGGCTTCGACGAGACCGGATACTCGGAGGCCGACACCGTGGTCTCCGTTCAGTTCTCGAAGAACGGCACCACGGGCTGGAGTACGGTCGGGACCATCGACCTCGGTGGCAACTCGGCGTCCAGCTTCTCTCAGGAGTTCGACCACGACGGTTCGGGCTACTGGCGGCTGACCTACGCCGGCGTCAAGGGTCTGCTGGCCCCGGCGACTACCGCGGCCGCGTTCGTCGCCTGATCGCTAGCTCGGCACTGGTTAGCAGCGCATTCGGCCCCGACCACGGATTCGTGGTCGGGGCCGAATGCGCTTCGACGGCGATGACGGCTCCGCCTTCCGGCGCTCAGGCCGGCGCCGCATGCCCGGCCGGGCCGCCGGTCGCGGCCCGGGCTGCTTGCTCGATCGTCGCGCGCCGGTCGTCCCAGAACGCCGCGTCGCGCTGACTCGACCCCTCGGCGGCCACCCCGACCGCGCCGTCGAGCTGCTCCCGCAGGATGTCGGCGTGTCCGGCGTGCCGGCTGGTCTCGGTCAGCACGTGAACCAAGATGTTGAACAGCTTCACGTCCGGGCGCGGCCACCAGGGCACGTGACCGGGAGCGTCGATGTCGAGTTCGCTGATGGTCGCGTCCGAGTGCTCCCACACGCGCCGATATCGATCGATGATCTCGGCCCGACTCTCGTGCTCGGTCACCCAGAAGTCGGTGCCGCGCGCGCCGAGGTCATCCCAGCGCGGCAGCGGCTCCGGAAACGGCCGGCCGAAGACCTCGCCGAAATACCTGGACTCCGAGATCGACAGATGCTTGACCAGGCCAAGGAGGTTGGTCCCGGTGATTGTCAAGGGGCGCCGGATGTCGTATTCGGAGAGTCCGTCGAGCTTCCAGAGCAGGGCCTCGCGGATCCATCGCAGATCGTCGTGCAGGTAATCCTTCGCGAAATCGTCGATCATGCCGCCCGAGCCTGGCACATCACCGCAACGGCGACGGCGGCGCCTACGAGCGGTCGGCCTTCGGCACGTAGTTCCACAAGCCGACCTCGCCGTCGGCCTGGGAGCCGCGATAGAAGTCGCCGGCGCCTTCGCGGAAGAGGAAGACGACGTACGCGATCAGGAGCGCCACCCCGGCCACGGTCAGCACGCTGGTGAGGCTGGGATACCACCCAAGGAGCAGATCGTTCAGCGCCGCCTTGAGCGCCGGCGGATCCTGCGCACCGGGTGTCGTCAGGGTTTCCGGGCTCCCCGTCAGCACCAGGCCGAGCAGCCCGGCAAGGACGCCAGCAGAGATGGTCGCTGCGACGCGGGCGAACTTCATCGGCCTGCGCACCGCGATGCTCAGGCCGCCCACCACCAGCACACCGGCGACCGACACCGCCAGGTGAAAGGTGAGGTCCCACCGAACGTCGGCAACCAGCTCGCTGGCCGAGTCGCGGTCGGTGGCACCGATCAGTTTCAGGTAGGCGGCGCCGGCGCTGCTCAGATGCTGTCGCGCAATCAGGGCAGTTGCTGCGGCGATGGCGCTGACCAGGGCGTACGCAAACATCAAGCGGGCCGCGAGCCGAACTGAGGCGGGCGGCTGCGAGGTGTCCAGCGAGTCCACCGGCGCAGTAAACCATGGGACAGTGTGGTTCGTAGCCCGACTTTCGGCCCGTTACGAGCGCGGCCGGAGCCGGATTCGGCGCCGGATCCGCACGCCCGCGAATGCGGCGATCGCCACCACGCAGAGCCCAATCAGGCCGAGTACGCGTGCCGGGATCCAGCGCCGGTAGCGATCCAGCCACGGTCCGGGATCGGGCGTACCCGCGCGAACCGTCGGCTGACCCAACGCAAACGTGGCGACCTGCAGCTCATCGGTGCCGACTGGTCCCTGCACCAGGACTCGGGGGGTGCTGGACAAGACCACCACTCGATCGGCCGCGGATACCACCGGAGTGTCGCCGATCCAACCGACCACCATGACGGTGGGTGGAATCCCGGCGACGGTCGGGAACGTATACGTCGGGAGATGCCCGGTCACCCTGCCGTCCGACGCGCTGATGACTTCCAGGTTGCCGTTGGGAAGCTGCGCTACGAGATCTCCGGCCGGGGTGAACGCCTGCCCGCCAGCGATCACCGCGCCGGCCAGGTCGAATGTTCGGGCGTCGAAGCTGGCGATGTCGTTGACGGAGACCGTGGCGTCGTGCTGATAGGCGGTGAGATCGCCGTCCGGCGAGACGGCGACCTCCACGTCGCGCACGCCGGACACCGTGTCGTTCCGCGTCGGCGGCGGCTGCCACACGTGCGCACCTGTCAACGCGTCCGCGATGAAGACTCGATCCCATCCGGTCTTGTTGTCGACCCAGTGCGCCAGGGCGACGACATGCCGAGAGTCCGAGGTCCAGGCCACTGCGATGGTGCCGTCAAGACTGACTCTGGTCTCTCCGGTCCGCAGATCGGTGATCAACGTGGTGTCGGTTCCATCGTGACTGTTCGGCATCAGCAGATATCGGCCATCCGGCGACAGCAGGAACGACGGCGAGGTCGTTGTCGCCGGCTCCCAGGTCGGCCGGTCGTAGACCCGATACTGATTGGCCGAACCGACGACCGCCAGCGGTTCCGCATCCTCCAGCCACGATGCCCCAGGGAGGTTCTCGCGGTGGTAGACGACCAGCGCGCGGGGGAGGCCGGCATCCCGTACGTCCGCGGTGTGCGCCGGCGGCACCACGACGCGGCTCGGAAGCGCATCCGCCTCGGCCGGCTCCGTCGGAGTCGCCGTCCTCGGAAGCGCCGGCAGCGCCGCCGCTGCGGCCACGATCAGGATGGTGGCAATCAGCGCGAGCGCCTGCCGCCGAGCGCGCGCCCGTCGAGCACGATCAAAGAGCCCAGGGGGTACGCGTACCGGCGGCGCCGTATCAGCGGCACTGCGCAGTGCATCACTCAAGTCGGTCACCATCGCTGGCTGACCTGCTCCCGTTTGGTCGGCCGATGCATGAGATCGGCGAGTTCTGGACTGGTCGCCTTCAGGCGCGACAGCGCGTACCGCGTCTGGCTCTTGACAGTGCCAACCGCACAGCCGAGCACCTGGGCGGTCTGCGGCTCGGTGAGGTCCTCGTAGAACCGCAGCAGCAGGACCGCGCGCTGGCGGGGGGTGAGGCGGGCCAGCGCGGTCTGCAGGACGAGCCGCGTTTCGATATCGGCGGTTGAGGCGGCGACCTCGATCGATGCGTCGGATAGCGCCTCCGGCGGGCGCCGCCGCCGATGCCGCCACCAGGAGACCATCTGGGTGTAGAGGACTCGGCGCACGTACGCCTCCGGGTCGTCCAGCCGTTCCCACCGCACCGCCGCCCGTTCCAGCGCGGTCTGCAGCAAATCCTCGGCGTGATGCACATCGCCGGTCAGCAAGTAGGCGGACCGTCCGAGCGCGGCCGACCGGGATCGGACGAACTCCTCGAACTGCTCGCGTGCCTGGCTGCGGTCCACCACACCTCCCTGCTGACTAGACGCCAGACCGTACGCGATTGGAGGGAGGTTGCGGAGAATTAGTTTCCGCGCCGGCAACTCGGTGCCCGATTTGGCGCGACCAGGCCCGACTTGGTGCGACCAGGCAACGCAAATCGGCACCGGTTACGTGTATACCAATGGCGTGCGCCGAACCAGGTCGAAGGGAGCGCGACAGATGGCATTTCTCCGACGTGGCGGCCGGCGCGACCAGGATGCCGAGTTTGTCGAGTTCTACGAGGCTCGTGCCGCCATGCTCAGGAAGACGGCATTCGTGCTGTGCGGTGACTGGCACCTGGCCGAAGACCTGACCCAGACCACCTTCACCAAGCTCTACCTCGCCTGGCAGCGCCTCGACCGGCACGACCAGCTGGACCGCTACGCCCGCCAGGTGCTGGTCCGGGCGTTTCTGGACGAGGGCCGGCGGCCGTGGCGGCGGGAGCACTCCACCACGCCGGATAGCCCGCTGCTTGATCATGTCGTCGACACCCGGCACAGCGACGAGCGCGATCTGCTGTTCCGCGGCCTCGCGCAGATTCCCAAGCGGCGGCGCGCGGTGCTGGTGCTTCGCTACTGGCAGGACCTGTCCGTGGATCAGGTCGCCGAGATCCTGGAGTGCTCGCCCGGCACAGTGCGCAGCCAGGCCTCCCGCGGTCTGGACGACCTCCGCGCCGCGCTCGGCGACTCGCTGCATGACCTGTCCTGGGGCGGAGTCCGATGACGAGCGCCCGGGACCTGTTCGGCGCGGCCGGCGACGCTCCCGAGCCGCCGCTGCGGAGCAGCGCGGACGCCCTCAGGTCGGCTCGGCGTACGGCCCGGCGCCGCGGACACCTGCAGGCCGTGTTGGGTGCGGTGACCCTAGCGGCGGTCGCCGGAGGGGCGACGATGCTGGTGCCGCGGACCGCCCCGGTCGGGATACCACTGCAACCGGCAGCGCCACCGGCCAGCACCGCGGCGAGCGGGCCGGACGCCGAACCGTCGGCACCCAGCGCCACCTCGGCACACGCTCACGCCGGGTCGGTTGACGAGATCCTGGCGGACGCCGTGCCGGCCGGCTTCGAGGCGGAGCCGGCCACGCTCACCGGGACCGCGAGCGCCCACGGCCCGGTCAGCTTCGCCTGGGCGGTCGACGTGGCCAAGGGCCACTATCGAGAGCTCAGCCTCGTACGCGTAACCAAAGCCCCAGGCGTCGGACTGCTGATGGCGGTGGTCGGCAACGATGGCCCGAAGATCGAGCGCGGCACCGATCTGTGCACCGCGATGCCGACGCTGGGCATCGAGGGCGCCACCAACCTCACCTGCGACGTGGTCGACGCCGGCGGAGCCCGCGTACGGGTGGTCACCGGCACTGCGGGCGCTCTCGGTGACGTGATCTCGGCAGTGCGGTTCATCCACGGCGGCTATGTCGAGATCGTCGTCAGCCAGGGCCTGCGGGCCTATCGCCAGAAGACCACGTCAACGGGGGCCATCTGGCAGGTCGGGGCGAGCCCGGCCGGTGAGCCGATCCTGGACGCCCTGCCCCTCACCGCGCGGCAACTGGCGGCACTCGCGGCCGAGCCCGGCCTGCTGCCCTAAATTTTGCGGCGATCCAGGCAGCGCAGCGCAGTCCTCGTTACGTGTTTTACCCGTGACACCAACGCCCGTGGCACTAACGAAGGCCGTCCTGATGTCGCTGGGCCTGCTGGCGATCGTCGCCTCCGGCGGCTGCGGCCGCGCACCGGAGAAGCAGGTCGCGACGGCTCGGCACGCCACCCCGACCGGAGCGGCGACGCCGAAGCCGGGCGCGGCCGGCACACCGACGCCGGCCGCGACCGCGAAGTCCGACTATGACAAGGCGCTCAGCTACACCCGGTGCATGACCGCCAACGGCGCCGACACGCCCGACCCGGTGGTCGGCCAGGCACTGGTCACGGTCAACATCATCCATCTGGGCGACAACGACGCAACGTTCGAGGCCAAGCAGCACGCGTTCGCCTCGTGCAAGCAACTGCTGCCGGCCACCTGGCCGCTCAAGCAGGACACTGCCGATGCCGCCACGGAGCGACCGTTCCGGGACTGCGTCCGCAAGGAGGGCGTGGCCTGGCCGGAACCGGACGCCGCCGGGGTCTCGAACTGGCCGACCGATCCGCTCGCCATGACCACGCCCGCCTATGACGCAGCGATCCGTGCCTGCCGGCACCTGCTCGATGACCCCGCCAACAACCTGCCGGAGAACCAGTGAAGACATTCCCCACGGTCGCGCTCGGGCTGGCTTTGGTCTCCGGCGGATCGGCCCTCGCCGACTGCTCCGCGCACCACGATCCGGTGGTGGCGACGGCCGGCCACCCGGCGCCGGCCGGATCGCCCGGTGGCGCCGCGCCCAGCCCGTCGGCCAGCGAGAGCGACTATGACAAGGCCCTGCGCTACACCCGCTGCATGACCGATCACGGCACCAAGATGACCGATCCGGTGGTCGGCAAGATGCTGCAGTATGGCGATCCGCCGGACGGGTCCGGCTGGCAGCGGCAGACCAACGACGCGTTCCAGAAGTGCAAGCAGCTCCTTCCGGCGACCTGGCCGATCAAGATTGACCCGGCTGAGATCGCTCGCGACAAACCATTCGACGCGTGCATGCGCAAGCACGGCATGGACGTGCCGGAGCCGGACGCGAACGGCATGATCGCCTACCCGGCGGACCCGACCGTCCAGGACACCCCCGAGTTCGACACGGCCGTGGAGGCGTGCCGCTACACCATCGACGATCCGGCCAATAACCAATGACGGCGGGCTCCCGGCGCTGGTGGTCGATCGGCGTCGCGGTCGCCGTCACCGCCGGTCTGGTCACCACGGCATTGGTCTTGCGCCGGCCCGCACCGGTTCCGGCGGCCCAGGAGGCGCCGGCCACCACCGCGACGATCACTCGCGGCACGCTCGTCGACGTGCAGACCTTCCCGGGCCAGCTGGCCTACGGGCCAGCGCACGATGCGGAGAGCCGGCTGTCTGGCACGGTCACGGCAATCCCAGCGGTCGGATCGACGGTCAAGCGCGGCGGCACGCTGTTCCGCATCGACGACAGTCCAGTGGTTCTGATGTATGGCTCGGTCCCCGCCTATCGGACCCTGACCGCCGGGCACAAGGCGACGGCAACCAGCGCATCGTCGACCGCGACCGATCCGAGTCCGGATCCGAACGCAACCGCCGTGCCGGCGGTGCCGGCGGTGCCGCGGAGCGTCGGCGCCGACGTCAAGGAATTCGAGGCCAACCTGCGTGCGCTCGGCTATTCCGGGTTCACCGTCGACGACGTCTTCGACGCGCGTACGGCGGCCGCGGTCAAGCGATGGCAACGAGACCTCGGGGTGCCGGTCACCGGCGAGGTCGAGCTGGGACGGGTCTATTTCGCCGCGGGTGCGGTCCGGATTGCCCGGCAGAAGCTGGCTCCGGGCGTCGTGGCCAGCGCAGCGGTGCTGAGCTATACCGGCACCGCGCGCCTGGTCACCGCGACTCTCCAGGCACACAATCAGGCGCTCGCCAAGGTCGGCGCCGCGGTCACCGTGCAGCTCTCCAACGGCAAGTCGGCGCCGGGCGTGGTGACGTCGGTCGGCACGCCCAGCAACGACCAGGGCGCTGCCGACCAGGAGCCGACGCTCGATGTCGTGGTGCGCCTGACCGAACCCGGGTCGGTCAGTGGCCTCGACGACGGCCCGGCCCGGGTCAGTTTCGTGGCTCAGCAGCGCACCGACGTTCTCTACGTTCCGGTCGGAGCCCTGCTCGCGCTCTCCGAGGGCGGCTACGGATTGCAGATCATCGACGGTGGCCACACCCGCATCGTCGCCGTCACCACCGGCCTGTTCGCCTCCGGCAATGTCGAGGTCAGCGGCCCGGACATCACGGCCGGCATGACCGTGGGGGCGGCGCGGTGACGCGTACCGCCGAAGGAGCCGGACCACTGGTGAGCCTGCGAGAAGTCACCAAGAGCTTCCCCGGCGGGGTGGCCGCGGTCCGCGGCATCAGTCTTGAGGTCTGGGCCGGCGAGCAGGCGGCGATCGTCGGACCGTCCGGATCCGGCAAGTCCACCCTGCTCAATCTGATCGGCACCCTGGATCGGCCCACGTCTGGAACGGTGGTGATCGGCGGTCATGACGTCTCGGTCCTGACCGATCGCCAGCTCTCCGCGGTTCGGGCCCGCACCATCGGCTTCGTCTTCCAGCAGTTTCATCTGGCGGCCGGCTACTCCGCGCTGGACAACGTCGCGGATGGGCTGCTCTATGCGGGTGTGCCCCGCACCAGCCGGCGCGATCGGGCGGCGGCGGCGCTGGACCGCGTCGGTCTCGGACATCGCGTCGGTCACAAGCCGAACCAGCTCTCCGGCGGTGAGCGGCAGCGGGTGGCGATCGCGCGGGCCGTCGTCGGCGAACCGCCGCTGCTGCTCGCCGACGAGCCCACCGGAAACCTGGATTCCGAGTCCGGCACCGGCATCATGCAGTTGCTCGGAGATCTCCATCGCGGCGGGACGACGGTCCTGGTCATCACCCACGACCGGGAAATCGCCGGCGCGCTGCCGCGGCAGATCAGCATTCGCGACGGGCGGCTGGTCTCGTGAGACCGGCCCGACTGAGCCTCGCCGACGTCCTCCGGGTCGGCGGCGCCGGGTTGCGCACCCGGCCGTTGCGAGTGACCCTGTCGGCGCTCGGCATCGCCATCGGCGTCGCCGCCATGCTCGCGGTGGTCGGCATCTCCAGCTCCGGCCGGGCCGACCTGCAGCGATCGCTGGACGCGCTGGGCACCAATCTGCTCACCGTCGAGGGCGCGCAGACCGGACAGGGCCAGGACGTGCAGTTGCCGGACGGATCGGTGGCGATGGTGGAGCGGATCGGCCCGGTGCAGAATGCGGCCGCGGTCAGCCGGCTGCCGGACGGCATCAACGTCTACCGCAACGACCACATCCCGGATCAGCAGACCAACGGCATCATCCCAGTCGCCGCCGACCTGAGCCTGCCGGTCACCGTGGGCGCGTCGATCGCGAAGGGGGCGTGGCTCAACGCGGCCACCGCGACCTATCCGGCGGTAGTGCTCGGTGCCGACGCCGCCACCCGGCTCGGCATCCTGGCGCCGGACCCGCAGGTCCTGGTGCAGATCGGCAATCAGCAGTTCGCCGTCGTCGGCATCCTCCGGCCGGATCCGCTGGTGCCGGAGCTGAACAGCGCCGCTCTGATCGGGCGGTCCGCGGCCGCACGGTATTTCGCGAGCCCCGGCCATCCCACCACCATCTATCTGCGGGCGGCCGACGACCAGGTCGAGGCGGTTCGGCAGGTGCTGGCGGCGACCGCCAATCCGGCCGCGCCCTATCTGGTGGCGATCTCCCGGCCGTCGGACGCGCTGGCCGCGAAGATCGCCACCGAGCGCGCGTTCAACGGTCTTCTCCTCGGACTGGGCGCGGTGGCGTTGCTGGTCGGCGGCGTCGGCGTCGCGAACACGATGGTGATCTCGGTCCTGGAACGCCGCTCGGAGATCGGCCTGCGCCGGTCGCTTGGTGCCACCCGCGGCCAGATCCGCACCCAGTTCCTCACCGAATCGCTAATGCTCGCGGTGCTCGGCGGCGTCGGCGGGGTCGCTCTCAGCGCGATCACCACGATCGGGTACGCCTATATTCAGCGGTGGCCTCCGGTGCTGCCCGCGTGGGCGGTGGGGTCTGGGCTGGCCGCGACTTTGATCGTCGGAGTCATCGCGGGGTGGTATCCGGCGATCCGGGCGGCCCGGATGGCGCCGACCGAGGCGCTCGGGTCGATCTGAGATCCCGGCCGGCGGGCCGATTAGGGTTGGCCACGTGGTTGATCTCGTTTCCCGCCTGCGTGCGGCCGGGTGTGTCTTCGCCGAGGACGAGGCGGCGATCCTCGAGTCGGCTGCCGAGTCGCCCGTGCATCTGGAGCGGATGGCTGCGCGCCGAGTCGATGGCGAGCCACTGGAATACATCGTCGGCTACGCCGAGTTCCGGGGCCTGCGGATCGCGGTGGCCGCCGGCGTATTCGTGCCCCGGCAGCGGACCGGCTTCCTGGTGGAGTGCGCGATCGACCGGATCCGGCCGGGCGAAGTGCTGCTGGATCTGTGTTGCGGCGCCGGAGCCATCGGGGCGGCCGTCGCCGCCGCGGTGCCCGGGATCGAACTGCACGCCAGCGACATCGATCCGGTCGCGGTCGAGTGTGCCCGGAGAAGCCTGCCGATTACCGCCTCGACATACGTCGGCGACTTGTTCTCCCCACTTCCGGCCGGGTTGGCCGGACGGATTCAGGTGCTGACCGCCAACGTGCCGTATGTGCCTCGGGACGAGATCGACATGATGCCGCCCGAGGCACGACTGCACGAGCGACCGTCGGCGCTCGACGGCGGCGACGACGGCCTGGACGTCCTGCGACAAGTCGCCGTGAGCGCCCCGTCGTGGCTTCGTCCAGGCGGACATCTGCTGGTCGAGACGAGCCAGGCGCAGGCCGCGACGGCGATCGAGATCATGAAGGCGGCCGGGCTGGCGGCGTCGGCTCACGAATCCGATGATCTCTTCGCCACCGTGGTGATCGGTGCGCGCGGGCCGGTTCGGACCTGAGGGAACGCTGCACTTGCCGCAGGTGGCCGGGGGTTCTTGGACAATAATGTGAGCAATGTCGGCAGCGGGGGGATCTGCCCGGAAGGCCAGTGCCGGAGCGCGAGCGCTGTGGGTGGCCTGGTTGCTGGTGCCCATGGCGGCGGCGCTCGTGGTCGGACTCTGGGGGATCACGCGGGTGAGCGTGGACCGGGACGAGACCGCCACGATCGACATCGGTACGCGTACGGTTCCGCAGATCTTCCGCATGATCCAGAACGCCGACGCGGTGCATGCGACCTACTACGTGATCATGCATTACTGGATGGGCTGGTTCGGCACCTCGCCGACCGCGATCCGCAGCCTGTCGCTGATCGGCGTGGTGATCGCCGCGGGCGCCTTGACCGGGCTCGGGTGGCACCTGGTCTCCAGGCGGGCCGGCATCACCGCCGGGATTCTCTACGCGTGCGCACCGATGATCTCGGCGATCGCCCACGACGCCCGCTCCTACGGCCTGGTCAGCGCGGTCGCGGTGCTGACCACGTTCGCGCTGGTGCGTGCGCTCGAGTCGACCCGGCGCCGCACCTGGATCTGGTTCGGCGTCGGCGTCGTCGTTCTCATCCTGCTGCACCTGCTCACCGCGCTGATCCTGGTCGCGTACGGGGTCACCGTCGGGTGGTATGCGATCCGGGAACGAGACTGGCGAGTGGTCCGCCGTTTCGCCGGCACCGTGGCGCTGGCCGCCGTTCCGCTGCTGCCACTCGGTTACCTGGCCCTGAAGCAGGCCGGGACGGCGGGCTGGATCACCCGGCCGACCTGGGCGGTGGCGGGCGACGCCGCGGTCGGATTCGCCGGCAGCCTGTTCCTGATCGGGCCGGTGGTCATCTTGATCGCGCTTGCCTACCGACGCCGCCCGAAGGCAGCCGGCAGCGAGGTCGCCCGGGCGCGAATCCCGTCGGTGCTGAACGTCGGCCTGCCGTGGCTGCTGATTCCGCCTATCGGTCTGCTGGTGGTCTCGATCTGGGATCCGCTCTACGTCTTCCGCTATGTCCTTTACAGCCTTCCGGCGCTGGCGTTGCTGGTCGCCGGCGGCCTGGACCGGCTGCGCTGGTGGCTGCACGTGCCGATCGTGGTGGCGCTGATCGCGTTGACGATCCCGATGCACCACGAGGTGCGCAGCACGTCGATCGGCGCCAACGACACCCGCGGCGAAGCGCACTACATCGCCGCCAACAAGCGCCACGGTGACGCGATCGTCTACCTGGTGCCGACGCAGAGATTCATGTCCAAGTCCTATCCGGCCGCCTACGCCGGCCTGCGCGACATCGGGCTGCGCGAATCGCAGGCGGCCGCGGCGAACTTCAGCGGCCTCAACGTCACCGACACGGTCCTGATGCAGCGGCTCGAGGCCACCGATCGGGTGTGGGCGGTGAAGTATTGGGCGTTCCCGTCGGCCCGGCCCGCCAATCGAGTGCTGGAAGAGAAGCGCTACGACCAATTCAAGGCCGCCGGCCTGCACTGGGTCGCGACCAAGCACTTCCGCGGCGGCGCCATCCTGCTGTTCACCCGGCACGCTCCGGTCGCGGAGCCGAGGTTCCACCCCGGTCTCGTCTCCTGATCGGCTCGCCGCTGGTTCATCCGTATTGGCCGCTGTGACGTGGACCATCATGGTTGCGGGGATGAACGGTTCCCCCGCGGCGTTCGTATTGTTCGAGAGGCTAACTTTGTGGCGACAACCTGGATTTGTGGCGACCGGCCCTGGATCTGTGGTGACCACCCCTGGAAAGGAACTCATCGATGAGCCTTTACGACATTCCGCTGGAGCGTCTCACCGGCGAACCCGCCACCCTGGGCGACCATGAGGGTAAGGCGCTGCTGATCGTCAACGTCGCGTCCAAGTGTGGGCTCACCCCGCAGTACGCCGGTCTCGAAGAGCTGCATGAGGAGCTCCGCGGCCGCGGCTTCAGCGTCCTGGGCTTCCCGTGCAACCAGTTCGGCGGCCAGGAGCCAGGCACGTCCGAGGAGATCGCCGAGTTCTGCTCCGCGACCTACGGCGTCACATTCCCGATGTACGGCAAGATCGACGTGAACGGCGCCGATAGGCACCCGGTCTACGACCAGCTGACCGAGGTTGCCGATGACAGCGGCGAGGCCGGCGATATCAAGTGGAACTTCGAGAAGTTCCTGGTCGCGCCGAACGGCCAGATCGTCCGCCGGTTCCGTCCGCAGGTCACGCCTGAGGATCCGGAGTTGCGTGCCGCGATCGACGAGATCCTGCCTGCCTGAGCTGCTCCCCGGTCTAACTCGACTCTGAAACGGTCAACGCCCGGTGCGTCCCTTTGGACGTACCCGGGTGTTGATTCGTTGGTGCAAGATCGCCCCGGAGATCGGTCTGCCGGACATGGCGGAGTGCCAACGACCGCATCAGGGAATTCGCTTTATGTAGTAACGGACCGGGAGTCCGGTGCGATAGCCCTCCGCCTCGTAGAGCGCCTGCGCCTCGTGATTCGTCTCGTCAGTCGACAGTTCGATCCGAACGATGCCCGCCGCTTCTGCCCTCTCCGCGGCTGCCCGCATAAGTGCGCGGGCGACCCCGGCCCGGCGATGGTCGGGGTGGACGAACAGGTCATTAAGAATCCAGACCGGCTTCCGGCGGACCGAGCTGAACGAGGGGTAGAGCTGGGTAAAACCGACCGCCAGGTCGCCGTGGTGCGCGAGAAGAATGGTCGACTGCGAGCGTTCCATCCGCCCCCGGATGAATGACTCCGCGTCATCACGTTCCCCTGGGGCGTCGTAGAAGTCCAGATATCCCAAGAACAGGCTCAGGAGTTCCGGCAGATCAGAAACCGTGGCTTCTTTGACGGTAACCATCTTCCAGCGTCCTCATTGTGTGTGTGGGGGGTAACAATCCGGTGCTTGCCGGGCATCGGCAGGCGGACGCTACCACGTGATCTGTGGCGTAATGAGCCGAGAATTGAGACAGAATCCGGGAGGCCAGGACCACCTGGCCGGTACGCGCGCCGCGCTCGTTTGGCAGCAAGGTGCGCCGCACTCGTTCGGCTGGCAGGTGTGCCTCGCTGACTTCAACGGGGATGGCAAGGCTGATCTCGCGATCGGCGCTCCGGGCACGCCGGTGAGCAACTCCAGCAAGCACGAGGATGCCGGTACGGTGACGATCCTGCTGGCGAGCGGAACCAAGATCGGCACTGCCGGCGCGGTTCTGATGACTCAGGACACGGCCAGCGTTCCCGGCGCGCCGGGCACCGGCGACCATGTCGGCATTGGGCTCGCGGCCGGCGACACCAACAATGATCACAAGGCCGATCTCGCGGTCTTCTCCGATGGTGATCGCTACGTGACGGTGGTACGTGGTTCCGCATCGGGGCTGGCCTTCAACACGTCGGTCGGATGGACGCAGAGTTCGCCAGGCATCCCCGGAGCGTCCGAAGCGGAAGACGACTGGGGCGGCAGCCTTCGGTTCGAGAGCTTCAAAGGCAGCTCGGCACCGCAGGGACTGATGGTCGGCGCCAGTGGTGAGGACTCGGGTCAGGGTTCGGTCACGTTCATTTACGCGACCAGCTCCGGGCTCACCGGGACCGGCTCTGCCGTGTTCAGTCAGAACTCCACCGGCATTCCCGGCACCGCGGAAAAGGGAGACGCGTTCGGAGCGTTCTTCAACTACTAATCTTGATCAGGAAGCGGCGCCTTCCAATGATCATCAGAGGCGCCGCTCTGGCTGGCAGTGGATTGGTTTCGACAGAAACGCCCGGCGTGTCCATACGGACGCACCGGGCGTTTTCCCCTGAGCAGGATGGCGGAGGATACGAGATTCGAACTCGTGAGGGTTTTATCCCAACACGCTTTCCAAGCGTGCGCCCTAGGCCTCTAGGCGAATCCTCCGCGAGCCAGGATACAGAACCGGCTCCGGATCGCCACGGCACCCACCGCCCTCGCTGCGGCCGGCCGAACCAGGACCGGGTATTGTTGCCGTACCCCTCGTGCGGCGTGCATCTCGTGAACCTCCCCAGGGCCGGAAGGCAGCAAGGATAAGCGGGCTCTGACGGGTGCACGAGGGGCCTTTCTTTCCGGTTTGCCCGGTTACCCTTGGCGCGTCAGCCGTGGTGGTCCCGGCGCCTTTGTCCGGTTGCGTCATCGCGCCAGATCGGCATGCCACGCACAGTGGGCGATGTCATAGGCCCGTGAGAGGCTTACCGTCGTCGGAGCGGGTGGACCAGATCCGACTGGACGACATCGCGATGGATCGGGCGGCCGCCCATCGAGGCCGGGAGGGGTGCGCACGTGGCGCTGGCGCTTTACCGCAAATATCGACCACGCACCTTCGCCGAGATGATCGGCCAGGAGCACGTCACCGAGCCGTTGAGCCAGGCGCTCCGGACCGGTCGCCTGAACCACGCCTACCTGTTCTCCGGCCCCCGCGGCTGCGGCAAGACCAGCAGCGCCCGGATCCTGGCGCGCTCGCTCAACTGCGAAAAGGGCCCGACCCCGGATCCGTGTGGCGAGTGCGAGTCGTGTCGCGCGCTGGCTCCTGACGGTCCCGGCTCGATCGACGTCATTGAGATCGACGCAGCCAGCCACGGTGGTGTCGACGACGCCCGTGATCTTCGAGAGCGCGCATTCTTCGCGCCGGTCTCCAGCCGCTACAAGATCTACGTGATCGACGAGGCCCACATGGTTTCGTCGGCCGGCTTCAACGCCCTGCTCAAGCTCGTCGAAGAGCCGCCGGACTACGTGAAGTTCGTGTTCGCCACGACCGAGCCGGAAAAGGTCCTGGGCACCATCAAGTCCCGGACTCACCACTATCCGTTCCGGCTGATCCCGCCGAGCGCGCTGCGTCCCTATCTGGAGAAGCTGTGCGCGGCCGAGGGCGTCAAGGTCGAGCCCAACGTCTTCCCGCTGATCGTGCGCGCCGGCGGCGGATCCTGCCGGGACTCGCTGTCGATCCTGGACCAGCTGATCGCCGGCGCCAACGATGACGGGGTGACCTATGCGCGGGCGGTCGCGCTGCTCGGCGTCACCGACGTCACACTGATCGACGAGGTCTGCGACGCGCTTGCCGCCGCCGATGGCGCGGCGGTCTTCAGCACCATCGACCGGGTGATCGACGCCGGTCACGATCCGCGCCGGTTCGCCGGCGACCTGCTGGCCCGACTGCGCGATCTGATCGTTCTGCAGCAGGTGCCGGACGCGATCGCCAAGGGTCTGCTGGACGGCGCCGACGATGAGCTGGCCCGGATGGAGGTGCAGGCGCAGCAGTTCGGTGCCGCGACGCTGTCGCGGATGGCCGATGTCGTGCACGTCGGCTTGACCGACATGCGCGGCACGACCGGTCCACGCCTGGTCCTCGAGCTGATCGCGGCCCGGATGCTGCTGCCCGGTGCCGAGGAGTCGACCGGCGCGCTGCTGCAGCGGATGGAGCGGATGGAGCGGCGGCTGACGCTGAGCGGTGACGATCTAGCAACGCCCACCGCCACCGCGCCGGCCCCCGCAGTGTCGGCCCCGGCGCCCGCCCCGACTGCCCCACCGCCGGCACCAGCGCCCGCGCCGACACCGGCGCCGGACGCCGCGCCCGCCAAGCCGGCCGCACCCGCGTCGCGCTCGACCCGACCGGCCGAGGTGGCCCAGCCGCCGGTGGCCCGCCCCGCGTCGGCGGCGAAGGCGGAGCCGGCCGCGCCCGCAGCGAGCGCCACGCCGACTCCGGCCGGCGACGTCAAGCTGCCCGGCACCGTGGATGCGGCTGCGGTCCGGCGGATCTGGGACGAGGTGCTGACCTACGTCCGGCGCGCCAGCCCGCGCGCGGCGGCCGTGGTCCGCGAAGCCATCGTGCGCGAGGTCGACGGCAACACGCTGGTGCTGGTCTTCAAGCACCCGTTCCACGCCCAGGCGCTGTCCGGCGATCCGAAGCTTGTGATCGAAGCGCTCACCGAGGTGATCGGGGGCCGCTGGCAGATTCGGTGCGAGGTCTCCGGCCAGCAGCCGGAGGCGGCCCCGGCAATGCCGATGGCCTCGGCCCCGGCCGAGCGGCAGATGACCGGCGACAGCGAAGCGACGCCCCGCGCCACCACTCCGGCGCGGGAGCAGGCGGCGCCGGTGGCCGCCGCGCCGAGCGCGGCCGAGTGGGGCTTCGATGACGACGACGAGCCGCTCGACGATGACGACCCGGCAGCGGTTCACCAATCCGGTGAGCAGCAAGCAATTGACCTGCTCCGGCAGACACTCGGCGCGGAGAAGATCGGCGAAGTCGACACGCACTAGACGGCGGCTCTATCGTGTCGCCGTGCGCTATGCGAGCTGGCCGCGTCGGGCTGCGGCATTCCTGATCGACTACGCGATTCTGGTGCCATTGCCAGTGATCGCGAACTTCATGTCGAGCGGGCGGGTGATCGCCATCCTCTCCGCCGTCGAGTTGCTGCTTCTCGTCGGAAACCGGTGGCTGCTCGCCGGCTTCAACGGCCGGACCCTCGGCCGCACCGCGATGCGGATCCGGCTGGTGGCGGAGAAGTCACCGCACAAGCCGATCGGGTTCGTCGCCGCATTCCTCCGCGACGTCTATCACCTGTTGGACACGCTCGTGCTGATGCTCGGCTGGGTGCGACCGCTATGGCGGAAGACCCGCCAGACCATCGCCGACTCGCTCGTTGCGTCCATCGTGGTTCCGGAGTAAGGGCACCGGACCGGCAGCGCTTGCCGAGTGAGTTGCGGACGCCACACTCGACCGAGCCGAAACTCGGATGCGCTGGTCGGGGGCGCGCACGTAACGTCTAAACGTGCGCCAAGACCTTACACTCCTGCGTCATCGCAGGTTCCTGCTGCTGTTTGCGGCGCGGACCAGCTCGGTCTTGGGATCGTCGATCGGGCCGGTCGCGCTGGCCTTCGGCGTGCTCGCACTACCGCACGCGACCGCGACCACGCTGTCGGTCGTGCTGGCCGCGAACTCGGTGACGCTGCTGCTCTTCCTTCTTATTGGCGGCGTCATCGCCGACCGCCTGCCGCGGCACCAGATCATGTACGCATCCGACGCCCTCAGCGGCGTCGCCTGGGCGGTGATCGGCGTCCTGCTGCTCACCGGCTACGCGCCGATCTGGCTGCTGATGGTGATGTCGGCGCTCGCCGGTCTGGGTGCGGCACTGTTCTGGCCGGCGATGGTCGGCGTGGTCCCGGAGATCACCCCGGCGCAGCAACTCCAGGCCGGCAACGGGATCCTGCGGATGGGCACCAACGGCGCGCGGATCCTCGGCTTCGCTGTGGCCGGCGCCATGGTGGCTCTGGTCGGCCCGGGCTGGGCGATGATGATCAACGCCGCCGGGTTCCTGGTCTCCGCCTATCTGCTGACCCGGCTCAAGCTGCCGGCCGGCGGTGCGATGGAGGCCAGCAACGTCTGGACTGACCTGCGCGAGGGCTGGCGCGAGTTCTGGTCGCGGCAGTGGCTGTGGGTCGTCGTGATTCAGTTCTCGATCCTGGTCGCCGGCCTCGAGGCGTTCTACGGCGTGATCGGTCCCTACGTGGCGAAGCAGGACCTCGGCGGCGCTCCGGCGTGGTCCGTCATTCTCGGCGGCGAATCTCTCGGCATGCTGGTCGGCGTCGTGATCGCGATGCGGATCCGGCCGCGGCGGCCGATCCTGCTCGGCGTGTGCTTGACGTTCCCGCTGGCGCTCGCACCGTTCCTGCTGGCGATCCACGCCCCGGTGATCGTGGTCGCGGCCGGTGCGTTTGTCGGCGGCGCGGCGATCGACATCTTCGGCGTGCTGTGGGACACCACGATGCAACGTTCGGTGCCGGAGGAAGTGCTGTCCCGGATCAGCTCCTATGACGCGCTCGGATCGTTGCTTCTCGGCCCGGTCGGGCTGATCGTCGCGGGACCGCTGATCACCGGGCTCGGCACCACCTCCGCGCTGATGATCGCCAGCGTTTCGGTCCTCGTACCGACTGCTCTGGCGCTTCTGGCGCCCGGTGTCCGGCACATGCACCTGCCGTCGGCGGCCGCTCCGGCGGACGCTGTGCCAGTCTCGGCCGTGCCGGCTTCGGCGCAGCCCGCGGTGGTCGTCGCCGGCTGATCGGCGACCGGCGCCGAGCCGTTCACGCGAACGTCGCCGGTCCCCGTTAGGCTGGACTGTCAGACCCGGACCGGGATCAGGACCGGCCCTTGCCAGAGGAGTGACCGTGCGACCCGGTGGACAGCCCAATATGCAGCAGCTGATGAAGCAAGCCCAGAAGATGCAGCAGCAGATGATGGAGGCGCAGCAGCAGCTGGCCGAGGCCGAGGTCACCGGCACCGCCGGCGGCGGCCTGGTCTCCGTGGTTGCCAAGGGCACCGGCGAGATCCAGTCGATCTCGATCGATCCGAAGGCGGTCGATCCGGACGACGTCGAGACGCTCGAAGATCTGGTCCTGGCCGCGGTGCACAATGCCGCCGAGGCCGCCCGCGAGCTCACCGAATCCACCATGGGCCCGCTGACCTCCGGCCTCGGCGGCCTCGGTGGCGGGCTCGGCTTGCCGGGCTTTTAGGCGATTTCGTGTACGAGGGCGCACTCCAAGATCTGATCGACGAGCTCGGCCGGCTGCCCGGCATCGGGCCTAAGAGCGCGCAGCGCATTGCGTTCCATGTGCTGTCGTCGGATCCGGCCGACGTGAAGCGGCTGGCGGCCACGCTGGCGCGGGTCAAAGAGCAGGTCCGCTTCTGCGTGACCTGCTTCAACGTGTCCGAGGCCGAGCAGTGCCGGATTTGCCGGGACGCGCGCCGGCACGGTGACGTGCTGTGCGTGGTGGAGGAGCCCAAGGACGTCGTCGCCATCGAGAAGACCGGCGAGTTCCGCGGGCGCTATCACGTGCTCGGCGGAGCGATCAACCCGCTCGAGGGCATCGGTCCTGATCAACTCCGGATGCGCGAACTGATGACCCGGCTCGGCACCGGCGAGATCAAAGAGTTGATCATCGCGACCGATCCGAACACCGAGGGTGAGGCCACCGCCACCTACATCGGACTCATCGTCAAGCCGATGGGGATCGCGGTGACGAGGCTGGCCAGCGGGTTGCCGGTGGGCGGCGATCTGGAGTATGCCGACGAAATCACCCTGGGCCGGGCGTTCGCGGGGCGCCGGGCGCTGTAGCGGGCACCGGCGTCTGCCGATCCTGTTTGGTGACTCAGTAACGACTTTCCGTCGTTGATTGATCAACCCTGCGTCTACCTGCGTGTTTATCCGCGTACGGCGGGTATTCGATGCTGCCCAAAGTCCGGTGTATCGCAGGTCACGTGACTATCACGGTTGTGCTTCGAGCCTTGACCGTGACGTCTCGGAACGCGAGTCTTCCCACATAGCGGTTTAGCGTGTGCTCAGCCGCTGCTATGGCGCTACCTTCCGGCGGCTCGCCCGTCGGTGGCAGCGGACAACGAACAACTTGAGACGGCCTCGACTACGAAAGTGGCGGGACGACGATGTCGGGCGCGGGGGCTCCGATGTGACGTCCGGTCTGAAGCTGAGGGCGCAAAAGGGGGTAGGAGCGTCCATGGTGATGGGACCGGAGCCGACGACGGCAGCGACGGAGCTCCTTGACGAGTCGGTGGTCGTGCCGGACGGAGTTGTCGCGGTCGAAGGCCGGTCGCTCGGACGTATCGCGTGGAATCGGCTCAAGAAGGACCGCATCGCGATGGCGTCGGCGGGCATCATCATCTTCCTGATCCTGGTCGCGGCGTTCGCGCCGCTGATCGTCAAGCTCCTCGGGCACCCGCCGAACGAGTTCCACCAGAGTCTGACCTCCGAGGACACCCTGCTGCCGATCGGCAAATACGGCGGCATCAGCAAGAGCTTCCTGTTCGGCGTGGAGCCGAACAACGGCCGCGACGTCTTCAGCCGGATCGTCTACGGCGCCCGGGTGTCGCTGATCATCGCGTTCTTCGCCACCGTGCTGTCGGTCGTGATCGGGACCTTCCTGGGTGTCGTCGCCGGCTATTTCGGCGGCGCCATCGACTCCGTCATCAGCCGGATCATGGACGCCTTCCTGTGCTTCCCGCTGCTGCTGTTCGCGCTGGTCCTGGTCGGCGTCGTGCCGGACCACGCATTCGGAATGTCCGGTGTGACGCTCCGCGTGGTCATCCTGATCTTCATCATCGGTTTCTTCAGCTGGCCCTATATCGGCCGCATCATCAGAGGCCAAACGCTGTCCATTCGCGAACGCGAGTACGTCGAAGCGGCGCGCAGCATGGGTGGCAGGCCGATGTACATCATCTTCCGTGAGGTGCTGCCGAACCTGCTGGCGCCGATCCTGATCTACACCACGCTGCTGATCCCGACCAACATTCTGTTCGAGGCGGCGTTGTCGTTCCTCGGCGTCGGCGTCCCGCCGCCTACCGCGAGCTGGGGAGCCATGATCTCGGACGCGGTAAACACGTTCCAGAACGACCCGTACTTCATGATCTTCCCCGGTTTGGCCATTTTCGTCACCGTGCTGGCATTCAAC
Organism: uncultured Actinomycetota bacterium; assembly: GCA_963836775.1. Taxonomy (GTDB): domain Bacteria; phylum Actinomycetota; class Actinomycetes; order Mycobacteriales; family Micromonosporaceae; genus DASQPR01. The sequence continues at coordinate 2,184,054 of CAWIKR010000002.1, forward strand.
CTCTTCGGTGACGGATTGCGAGACGCGTTCGACCCCCGGGCGCGCTAGCAAAGAATCCAACGCCGCGCCCGCGGCGGCGGACGCAAACACACGGAACCCACGGAATAGGAAAGGGTGTGTTAGGTACATGAGAAGACGACCGATCGTCGCCCTGGCGATTGCCAGTGCCACGGCGTTCGCGCTTGTCTTGACGGGCTGCGGCTCGAGCAAGTCGAGCACCACGAACAACTCGTCGACGTCGAAGTTCAACGCAGCCAACGGTGCGATCTTCAACCCTTCGGACAAGAAGGGCGGCACCCTCACGTTCGCCAACTCCGGCGACTGGGACAACGTCGACCCGGCGGACACGTACTACGGCTACTCGTGGAACTTCATCCGCTACTACGGTCGCTCGTTGACGATGTTCAAGTCGGCGCCCGGTGACGCCGGTACGCAGCTCGTCCCGGACCTGGCAACCTCGCTCGGTGAGCCCAGCGACGGCGCCAAGACCTGGACCTACCACCTGCGTCCGGGCGTGAAGTTCGAGGACGGCACGCCGATCACCTCGAAGGACGTCAAGTACGGCGTCGAGCGTTCGCTGGACAAGACCACGTTCCCGAACGGCCCGACCTACTTCAACGACTTCCTGGACCTGCAGGGCTACACCTCGCCCTACAAGGACACCTCGGCGGACAAGCTGGGCCTGAAGGCGATCGACACGCCGGATGACTCGACGATCGTCTTCCACCTGGCCAAGCCGTTCTCCGGCTTCGACTACTTCGCCATGCTGCCGGCCACCATTCCGGTCCCGCCGGCGAAGGACACCGGTGCGAACTACAAGACGCACGTCGTCTCCAGCGGCCCGTACATGTTCGACACCTACGTCGCCGGCAAGAGCTTCTCGCTCAAGCGGAACCCGAACTGGGACCCGTCGACCGACCCGAACCGCAAGGCTCTGCCGGAACGGATCGAGGTCAAGCTGAACCAGAACGCCGAGGACATCGACAAGCAGCTGCTCAACGGCACGCTTGACGTGGACGTGGCGTCCGGTGGTGTGCAGACCGACACCCAGGCGACCATCGTCGGGGACGCGGCGAAGAAGGCTCGTGCCGACCTCGCTCCGCTGGCCCGTCTCTGGTACACCTCGATCAACTCGGACGTCGCTCCGTTCGACAACGTCGACTGCCGCAAGGCCGTCGAGCTGGCGATGGACCACGACTCGTTCCTGCGCGCGTTCGGTGGCTCCTACGGTGGCGAGATCGCTACCAGCCTCCTGCCGCCGCTGGTTCCGGGTGCCACCAAGGCCGACCCGTACAACTTCCTCGGCAAGAAGAACGGCGACGTCGACGCCGCCAAGGCCGAGCTGACCAAGTGCGGCCAGGCGAACGGCTTCACCACCAACTTCTCCTACCGGTCCGAGCGGCCGAAGGAGAAGGCCGAGGGTGAGGCGATCCAGCAGGCGCTGGCCAAGGTTGGCATCACCGTCAACCTGAAGCCGTTCCCGCAGGCGGACTACTTCAAGCTGTACGCCGGCAAGCCGGACTACGCGAAGAAGAACGGCCTGGGCCTGATGGCGAACGGCTGGGGTGCCGACTGGCCGGACGGCTTCGGCTTCCTGCAGCAGATCGTGGACAGCCGCGTCATCCGCGCGACCGGTGGTAACACCAACCTGAGTGTCAAGGACCCGAAGGTCGACGCGCTTCTCGACCAGGCTCTGCAGACGACCGACACCGCAGCCCGTAACCAGGTCTGGGGCCAGGTCGACGCCCAGGTCATGGACGACGCGTACGTCCTTCCGGGTGTTTGGTCGAGCGTCCTGCTCTACCGTCCGGCGAACCTGACCAACGTGTTCGTCAACAACGGTTTCGGTGGGTACGACTTCCTCGCGCTCGGTACCAGCAAGTCCTAGTGACACCGTGGCTCGGTAGCGGCGCGCGAGCGTCGCTACCGAGCCCTCGCTTCACACTTGAAAGCAGGTGAAGGCATAGGTGGCCGAAGGGCACCCGCCCGTCGGCCATCGCAGCCGGTCCAGTGATCCGATACATCATTCGCCGCATGATCGGCGCAGTGCTGATGCTCTTTGTGGTCAGCATCGTGACCTTCGCGATCTTCTTCCTGGTGCCGCGCGCGGCCGGCGCGAGCTCGGATGACCTGGCGTCCCGATACGTCGGCAAGACCGCCAACGCCGCGGAGATCCACGCGGTCGCGATGAAACTGGGCTTCACCGATCCGCTCTACGTGCAGTACGGCCGCTTCGTAAAGGGCATCTTCCTGGGCGCCGACTACAACACCGGTCCCACCACGGTGCACTGCTCGGCACCCTGCTTCGGGTATTCGTTCCTCAGTCAGAACCCGGTCTGGCCGGACCTGATCGACCGGCTTCCGGTCACGCTGTCGCTGGCCGCCGGCGCCGCCATCATCTGGCTGCTCGCCGGAACCGCCACCGGCGTCATCTCGGCGCTCCGCAAGGGCAGCATCTTCGACCGTACGGCGATGGGTGTCGCGCTCGCCGGTGTGTCGCTGCCGATCTACTTCACCGGCCTGCTGTCGCTGGCGATCTTCTCCTACTCGCTGCACATCACGGCGCCGGGCAGCAGCTACACGCCCATCACGCAGAACCCGCTGACCTGGGCCTACGACCTGATACTCCCGTGGATCACGCTCGCTTTCCTCTACGCCGCCGGCTATGCACGACTAACCCGCGCCGGCATGTTGGAAACCATGAGCGAGGACTACATACGAACAGCCAGAGCCAAGGGCTTGCGCGAACGCAACGTAGTCCTCAAACACGGTCTGCGCTCGGCGCTGACTCCGATCATCACGATCTTCGGCCTCGACCTCGGCATCCTGCTGGGTGGCGCCATCCTCACCGAATCCACGTTCTCGCTGCCGGGCCTGGGTCTTTACGCGCGGATCGCGCTGACCAACCAGGACCTGCCGCAGCTGCTCGGCGTGACGCTGTTCGGTGCGTTCTTCATCGTCATCGCAAACCTCATCGTCGACCTGCTCTACGCGGTCGTTGATCCTCGGGTCCGGCTGTCATGACGGTTTCTCATCAGACTTCGGGCGGAGTTCCCACAGTGGCGACCGGTACGGCCTTCCTTGACGTGCGCGACCTGCGCGTGCAGTTCCCGACCGACGACGGCCTGGTGCGCGCGGTCGACGGCATCTCGTTCACGCTGGAGCGCGGCAAGACGCTCGGCATCGTGGGCGAGTCCGGCTCCGGCAAAAGCGTGTCCAGCCTGGCGATCCTGGGCCTGCACACGGGCCGCGGCAGCGCCCGGGTCACCGGTGAGATCTACCTGGACAATCAGGAACTGATCACCGCGACCTCGGAGGACGTCCGGAAGCTTCGCGGCAACAAGATGGCGATGATCTTCCAGGATCCGCTGAGCTCGATGCACCCGTTCTACACCGTCGGGCAGCAGATCATCGAGGCATACCGCGTCCACAACAACGTGTCCAAGAAGGAAGCGCGCACGCGCGCGGTGGAGATGCTCCGTCGTGTCGGGATCCCGCAGCCGGATAAGCGTGTCGATGACTACCCGCACCAGTTCTCCGGCGGTATGCGCCAGCGGGCAATGATCGCGATGGCGCTGGTCTGCAACCCGGACCTGCTGATCGCCGACGAGCCGACCACCGCCCTGGACGTGACCGTGCAGGCGCAGATCCTGGACCTGATCCGGGACCTGCAGGAGGAGTTCGGCTCCGCGGTCATCATGATCACTCACGACCTGGGCGTGGTGGCCGAGCTGGCCGACGACATCCTCGTCATGTACGGCGGAAGGGCCGTCGAATACGGCTCCGCCGATACGGTCTTCCGCAGCCCGGAGCACCCCTACGCGTGGGGCTTGCTGGGTTCGATGCCGCGGATGGACCGGGAGGTCCGGGACCGGCTGTTGCCGATCAAGGGCAGCCCGCCGAGCCTGATTCACCTGCCGTCCGGCTGCGCGTTCCACCCGCGGTGCGCCTACGCCGGCACCGACGGCATCCCATGCCGTACGCAGGTGCCCGAGCTGATCGATGACGGTGGCCACTCAGTGGCCTGTCACATGGAACCGTCCAAGCGCCGATTCGTGTTCAGCCACGACATCGCGCCGGACCTGTGACGGGGGCGCACGAGTAGATGAGTTACGAAGGAGCCGCTGTGACAACGAGCTCAGCACCGACCGAAATCCCCCGCCCGTCGCGGCCGGTGGGAGAGCCGTTGCTGCAGGTGACCGGCCTGGAGAAGCACTTCCCGATCAATCGCGGCATCATTCTCAAGCGCAAGGTCGGCGCCGTTCACGCCGTTGACGGCATCGACTTCGAGGTCCGCGCCGGCGAGACACTGGGCCTGGTCGGCGAGTCCGGTTGCGGCAAGTCGACGACCGGCCGCCTGGTCAACCGGATCCTGGAGCCGACCGCTGGCAAGATCGTCTTCGACGGCCGGGACATCACCCATCTCTCGGTCGGCCGGATGCGGCCGCTGCGCCGGGACATCCAGATGATGTTCCAGGACCCGTATTCATCTCTGAACCCGCGGCACACCGTCGGCTCGATCGTCGGCGCTCCGCTGCGGATCCAGAACATCAAGACGCCGCAGGGCATCAAGCGATCAGTCCAGGACCTGCTGTCGCTGGTCGGCCTCAACCCGGAGCACTACAACCGCTATCCGCACGAGTTCTCCGGCGGTCAGCGGCAGCGCATCGGCATCGCCCGCGCTCTAGCGCTCCGGCCCAAGATGCTGGTCTGCGACGAGCCGGTCTCGGCGCTGGACGTGTCGATCCAGGCCCAGGTGGTCAACCTCCTCGACGACCTCCAGCAGGAGCTTGGCCTGACCTACCTCTTCATCGCGCACGACCTGTCGGTCGTGCGGCACATCAGCGACCGGGTCGCCGTGATGTATCTCGGCAAGATCGTGGAGATCGCCGATCGAGATGAGCTGTACGCGCACCCGCGGCACCCGTACACCGTGGCACTGATGTCGGCGGTGCCGGTGCCGGATCCGCGCCGCCGGGACAAGGCCCAGCGCGAGCGGATTCTGCTCAAGGGTGACGTGCCCAGCCCGATCGACCCGCCGTCCGGCTGCCGCTTCCGCACCCGGTGCTGGAAGGCCCAGAGCATCTGTGCCGAGCAGGAGCCGCCGTTGATCGAGCTGGCGCCGGGTCACAAGACCGCCTGCCACTTCCCGGTTGCCGACGACGAGATGGTCGGCAAGGCTGCTTAGTTCCTCCGCATGAATGTGGGCGTCCGGTGATCCGGGCGCCCACATTGCTTACGCTTGCCGCCGCTCAGGCACGACTGACCCGGGCCGGCCGGATACCGGGCTGCGCGTCTGACGCGGGCCGCGCGTCTGGCACGGCGGGCGACTGACGCGGGGCGCCGTGTCTCGTCTGGCCCGGCGTCTAGTACGGCTCCGCCGCGGCGATGGTCGCCGCCGTCACCGCCTCCGGTGTCCCGGCGGCGTCGATCCGGACCAGCTTTCCTTGCGCCGCGTAGAAGTCCGTCAACGGGACCGTCTTCTCGGCGTATTCGCCCAGCCGTCGGATGATCGTCTCGGGATTGTCGTCGCTGCGCTGGATCAGGTCGTGGCCGCAGATGTCGCAGATGCCGTCGACCGTTGGTGGATCGAATTCCACGTGCCAGATGTGGCCGCAGTTCGAGCAGACCCGGCGCCCGGAGAGCCGGCGGACGACGTCATCCCGCCCGACGACGAGTTCGATCACGACATCCAGCGGCGTTCTGGCGTCGGCGAGGGTGGCGTCCAGCGCGATCGCCTGCGGCACGGTCCGCGGGAAACCGTCCAGGACGAAGCCCTTGTCGGTGTCCGGATCTTCGAGGCGTTCGTGAATCGTGTCGATGATCACCGGGTCCGGGACCAGCTTGCCGTCGTCCAGGTACGGCTTCGCCGCGACACCGAGTGGGGTGCCGCGGCTGACCTGAGCCTTGAGGATGTCGCCGATCACGATCTGTGGGAGACCGAGACGCGCCGAAAGGATCTTGGACTGAGTGCCCTTGCCGGCGCCCGGCGGACCCAGAAGTACGATGCGCATCCTGCCTCGCTGACTGTGGTGCCGCGCGGATCGGGTTCGACCGGCGCGGCACCACTTGCGTATATGTACCTTTTTACCGCCGATTGACCGCGCTGGTGACCGCTCGCAGCGAAGCCGTCACGATGTTGCTATCGATGCCGATGCCCCATCGAACCTCGCCGTCGACCTCACACTCGACGTAGGCGGCGGCCTGGGCGTCACCACCTGCGGAAAGAGCGTGCTCGGCGTAGTCCAGGACGCGGACCGAGACGTCCACGTTCGACAGCGCGTTGATGAGCGCGTCGATCGGGCCGTTTCCGATGCCGACGAACTCCTTCGCTGCGCCGGCGAACGCGCCGTCGGCGGTCAGCTCGACCTTGTCGTCCACCGTGGACGTAGCGTAGCTATGAATCCGCAGTCGCGGGTTCTCCTGCGACTCGACCAGGTATTCGCGCGCGAAGATGTCCCACATCATCGCCGGGTCGACCTCGCCGCCCTCGCCGTCGGTGTAGCGCTGCACCACCGCCGAGAACTCGATCTGCAGCCGGCGCGGCAGGTCGAGCAGGTGCTCGGTCTTCATGATGTACGCGACGCCGCCCTTGCCGGACTGCGAGTTGACCCGGATCACGGCCTCGTAGCTGCGACCGATGTCGTGCGGGTCGACCGGCAGGTATGGCACCGCCCAGGTGAAGTTGTCGACCTCGACACCCGCGGCCGTGGCGTCCTCGTGCAGTGCGTCGAAGCCCTTGTTGATGGCGTCCTGGTGGGAACCGGAGAAGGCGGTGAACACCAGATCGCCCGCGTACGGGTGGCGTTCGTGGACCGGAAGCTGGTTGCAGTACTCCACGGTGCGCCGGACCTCGTCGATGTTGCGGAAGTCGATCTCCGGATCGATGCCCTGACTGAACACGTTCAACCCGAGGGTCACCAGGTCCACGTTTCCGGTCCGCTCGCCGTTGCCGAACAGGCAGCCCTCGACCCGGTCGGCGCCGGCCAGCACGCCCAGCTCGGCGGCCGCGACGCCGGTGCCACGGTCGTTGTGCGGGTGCAGGCTCAGCACCACCGACTCGCGCCGGGGCAGGTGCCGGTGCATCCACTCGATCGAGTCCGCGTACACGTTCGGGGTTGCCATCTCGACGGTGGCCGGCAGGTTGATGATCAGCGGCCGATCCGGCGTCGGATCGATGACATCGATGACTTTCGAGCACACCTCGAGTGCGTAGTCCAGCTCGGTGCCGGTGTAGCTCTCCGGCGAGTACTCGTAGAAGATTTCGGTGTCCGGGGTGTGAATTTCGGCGTACTTCATGCACAGCCGCGCGCCCTGGGTGGCGATGTCGGTGATGCCGTCCCGGTCCAGTCCGAAGACCACCCGGCGCTGCAGCGTCGACGTCGAGTTGTAGAAGTGCACGATGGCCCGTTTCGCACCGCGCAGCGACTCGAAGGTCCGGTCGATCAGGTGCTCGCGACACTGGGTCAGCACCTGGATTGTCACATCGTCCGGAATCAGACCCTGCTCGATCAGCTGCCGGATGAAGTCGAAGTCGGCCTGGCTCGCGGCGGGAAAGCCGACCTCGATCTCCTTGTAACCCATCTGGACCAGCAGGTTGAACATGCGCCGCTTGCGCTCCGGCGACATCGGGTCGATCAGCGCCTGGTTGCCGTCCCGCAGATCGACGGCACACCAGCGCGGTGCCTTCTCAATACGCCGACTCGGCCATTGCCGATCCGGCAGATCAACGGCGAATTCTTGCAGGTACGGCGTGTAGCGCTGAAACGGCATAGCGCTCGGGCGCTGCCTGGCTATCGGATCGTCTTGACTGACATTGGTAGTCGTAACAGACATATCGGCACCTGATATTCGAAGTCATGTGTGTGCAACAACGAGGGCGATCCCGGAGTGCTGACGACGTTGTCGCCGGGACTGGCATAGGGATCGACCGGCGGTGCAGGGCTAAACGCGCGCTACAAACACCGCGACGGGGTGCCGGCCGTAATGGCCCCGTCGCGGCAGCGAAGGAGAAGATGCGCGTGCCACATGACGTAGCCACGCTACGTGATCCGGCGGTGGCTTGGCCAGCCAAGGGGGCCATTCGGTGTGCCGTGTCCGCTTTTGTCCAAATCGGCAGTGGTCGCGGCCGGCGCCCGTGATCCGGGGGTCCAAAATCAGGCGTCGGTCATCGAGGGCGTCCGTGACCGCGGCGTCCGTGATCGTGGCGTCTGTGATCGTGGCATTCGTGATTTGGGCAAAGGAAAACCCGGCCCAACGAGTGAACCGGGTGGTGTGCGTTCAATATACCGGGACCGATGCCCGGCCTGCAAGCAAGTGGTTACCAGTTCAGCGGACGGTCGAGTCCGTGCACCTGCGCCGGAAACTGGCAGGACTTCACGTCGGCCTCGGTCAGTTGATACCACCAGTGGCCGCCAGCTCCGGCCGAGGCCTGGTCGCGGAGCGCCCCCGCCGTGTAATTCCTGGTCGGGTTCACCAATCCGAGGGGCAGCTTCTGCCTCATCACCTGAATGGGGTATCGCAGATCGCTGTCGTTCGAAACCACGACCGCAGCGTCGATTCGATTGTCTAGCCCATCGATGAGCAGGTGGGACGCCACGTTGACGTCGGAGCCCTTCTCTTCACGATCCGCGACCGAGACCATGAAATGATCGCCGGCCGGCGATCCTGCAGCATCGCGCACGATGATCGGCCATCGCGGCGCGACGATTTGAGGCAGCCCGCGACGACCCGGACCCGCTACGGCAAGCGGGGCATGCTTCACACGCGCAACGTAGTGGCCGTATTCGATGTGATCAACTGACGTGGCGGCCGCCAGCGCTGTCAGGTAACGGTGTTGGTCGGCGAATCCGGACGGATTGGTCGCTTGATCGATTCGCGCGGTGCAGTAGACGATCCGCTCGACGGTCGCGCCGGACCAGTCTCGTCGTTTGGCGATCAGCAACTCGCTCAGGGCCCGCAAATCGAGCCAGCGCCAGCCAGGCGTGCCCTTCCCGCAGATGCCCCGCGCGCCGTAGTAGAGATTGAATCCATCGATGTATACACCCACACGCATAGAACAAACGTTCCACGGGTCGCGGACCTAGACATAGTGATGTATCTCGATCGAGTGAATAGTAGTGACAGATCCGCTACGGCGCCTTGACCGGCGCGGCGGGGCCCGTCGTCACCGGACCGGGCAGCGGATTTGTCGGCGGCGCCGGAGCCGGAGTGCCGTCGAGCATCAGCGTGTTGTGGGCGATCGCTGCCGCGGTCAGGGTGCCGTCCGGCAGATAGCAGAAGATGCCGGCCTGCATTGCCGGCTCGATCGACGCGGAACTCGGCTCGACCGAGTAGCACTGACCGCTCGAGTGCGGCAGTGCCGCGGCCACGAACACTTGGATCGGCGCGGTGCGATCGGTCATCACCGCCATCCAGTCGGTGAAGACATGCGGAATCACCGAGTCATAGCGCGCCGGGACGGTGGCGCCCGGGCCGGCCACACGGACGCATGCCGGCGCCAGATAGCGCGGCGGCGCAGGGGTTCCGGACGGTGAGGCGGAGGCCGACGGTGACGCCGACGGAGCGACGGTCGGTGTCGGTGCCGGCCCGAGCGTGGTCGCCGGCCCGCCGAGCAGGCATTGGTAGGTGCCCTGCGGATTGTTCACGATCGACACGTTGGCGCCGCCACTGACCGCACCGGCGGGGACGTCGACGCGGGTGCTGGCGTCCGTTGCCCGGGAGACCAGAACGGTCCGGTCCGCCCGTCCGTCGGTGGCCAGCGTGTAGGTGGCGACCAGCGCCTTGTCCTGAGCGGCGGCGACGAGTCCGGCCAGCTGCGACCGCGGGTCGCTGGGCGGCGCGCTGACGGTCGACGGATCGGCGCTGATCAACGTCGGCGGCTTGGTGTGCCCGCACCCCTCGATGACCAGCACCAACGAGAGCGTGGTCAGGATATATCCGCATTTGCGCAGGGAAGCGAGGGCAGACACGGTGCCATTCTTGACCACCACTCCTCCGGATGGTGGGATCAACGCTCCGGCGCGGATGACGGCGCCGGTAACCTGGTTAGGTGGAGCGGCAGCGTGCTGCCCACGCCTACCCTGAGTGGTGGTCGTGGCGGCAGCCCGAGCGCAGCCGCGACAGCACGGGAACCAGCGCGGGTTTCCCACCACGAGACGGATGCGGGTTTTGCGGCAGAGTGCCCGGGCCCACATATGAGGTCAAGGGAGGCCACCCGGTGGCGCTCGTCGTCCAGAAATACGGCGGATCGTCGGTCGCCAATGCCGAACGCATCAAACGGGTCGCCGAGCGCATCGTGGGCGCCCGCAAGGCCGGCAACGACGTCGTCGTAGTGGTCTCCGCGATGGGCGACACCACCGACGAGCTTCTCGACCTCGCGCATCAGGTGAGCCCGCTGCCCCCCGGCCGCGAAATGGACATGCTGCTGACCTCCGGCGAGCGCATCTCGATGGCGCTGCTTGCGATGGCGATTCACAATCTTGGGTACGAAGCCCGGTCCTACACCGGCTCGCAGGCCGGCGTCATCACGACCTCATCGCACGGCCGTGCCCGGATCATCGACGTGACGCCCGGCCGGCTGCGAACCGCCCTGGATGAGGGCGCGATTGTCATCGTGGCCGGCTTCCAGGGCGTCGCCCAGGACACAAAGGACATCACCACGTTGGGTCGGGGTGGGTCGGACACCACCGCGGTCGCGGTGGCCGCCGCTCTGAACGCCGACGTGTGTGAGATCTATACCGATGTGGACGGCGTGTTCACCGCCGACCCGAGGATTGTTCCCAATGCCCACCGCATTGAGCAGATCACCTACGAGGAGATGCTCGAGCTGGCGGCTTGCGGTGCCAAGGTCCTGATGCTCCGGTGCGTGGAATACGCCCGCCGGTTCAACCTGCCCATTCACGTGCGCTCGTCGTACTCGAACCTGCCCGGCACGATCGTCACCGGGTCGATGGAGGATCTTCCCGTGGAGCAAGCGCTCATTACCGGCGTGGCACACGACCGCAGCGAGGCCAAGATCACCGTGGTTGGTGTTCCGGACGAGCCGGGCGAGGCCGCGGCGCTGTTCGAGACCGTCGCCGCCGCCGAGACGAATATCGACATGATCGTCCAGAACATCTCGACCGAGGGCTCCGGCCGCACTGATATCTCCTTCACACTGCCCACCGCCGACGGCCCGGTGGCGATGGCGGCGCTGCAGAAGGTGCAGGAAAAGATCGGCTTCAGGCAGCTGCTCTTCGATGACCACATCGGGAAGGTCTCGCTGATCGGCGCCGGGATGCGCTCGCACCCGGGCGTGGCTGCGAAGTTCTTCTCCGCTCTCGCCGAGGCGGCGGTGAACATCGAAATGATCTCCACCTCGGAGATCCGCGTCTCCGTCGTCTGCCGTGACACCGATCTCGATGCCGCCGTCCGCGCCGTACACAATGCATTCGGCTTGGGCAGCGCCGAGGAGGCGGTCGTCTACGGTGGAACCGGCCGGTAAGTGTTCGGAGCCTGAGCAAGGCTTTGCGGATTCACCCTCTTCGCGGGGTTGCACATAGATGGAGGCTCAATGTCGGAATTGCCCACGCTTGCAGTGGTTGGCGCCACGGGCGCCGTTGGCACCGTGATGTGCGAGCTGCTGAGCGCGCGAAAGAACGTCTGGGGCGAGATCCGATTGGTCGCGTCGCCACGATCGGCCGGCAAGACCGTGGTTGTGCGCGGCGAGGAACTCACGGTTCAGGCGTTGGCGCCGGAGGTCTTCGACGGCGTCGACGTGGCCATGTTCGATGTGCCGGATGAGGTCTCGGCGGAGTGGGCCCCGATCGCCGCGTCCCGCGGCGCGGTTGCGGTGGACAACTCGGGAGCCTTCCGGATGGACCCGGATGTGCCGCTCGTGGTTCCGGAGATCAATCCGGAACAGGTGCGCAACCGGCCCAAGGGCATCATCGCCAACGCCAACTGCACGACCCTCGCGATGATCGTGGCGGTGGCTCCGCTGCACCGCGAATACGGCCTGCGCGAGCTGGTGTGCGCGTCATATCAAGCGGTCTCCGGCGCTGGCAAGGTCGGCGTCGACACACTGCTGAGCCAGATCGACAAAGTGGCCGGCGATCCAAGTCTTGGCTCCCGCTCCGGCAACGTCCGGCAGGCAGTAGGCGATGAGCTCGGGCCGTTCCCGGCACCGCTGGCGCTGAACGTGGTGCCGTGGGCGGGCTCTCTGAAGGACGGCGGCTGGTCCTCGGAAGAGCTGAAGATTCGCAACGAATCGCGCAAGATCCTCGGCCTGCCCGACCTCAAAGTCTCGGCCACCTGCGTACGCGTGCCGGTGGTCACCGGTCACTCGGTCGCGATCCACGCGGTCTTCGGCAGCGAGGTGGACGCCGAAGGCGCGCGCGAGGTGCTCCGGCACGCTCCCGGTGTGATCCTGGTCGACGACCCGGCCAACGGCGAGTTCCCGATGCCGATCGACGCGGTCGGCACCGATCCGTCCTGGGTCGGCCGGATCCGCCGCGCGATCGATGACCCGCGGGCGCTCGACCTGTTCGTCACCGGCGACAACCTGCGCAAAGGTGCGGCACTGAACACCGCGCAGATCGCCGAGGAACTGGCCAAGGAGTTCGCCAAGGCGTAAGCCGCAACCGGCCGTGCACCGCTCCGCGGACCGGTCGACTGGGCGAACGCGCAGGCACACGACATGATGGCGGCGTCACCGATTCGTCGGTGGCGCCGCCACTTTCTTTTGTTCGCACGTCAACCTTCGCCGGTTGCCGACTGGTATTCAGTGGCAGAACCGACCATTGCCGGCCGAGGAGACGTCGTTGACCGCGCCACCCCCTGGCTTCGAGGAGTTCGTGGCGTTGCGGTCGACGCGACTGCTCGGTGCCGCGCATCAATGACCGGGCAGTGGCAGGCCGCGTTCATCCCGCAGGTCGGGGCGTCAGGAGGCTAGGCGTACGCCGTCCCGACCGGTGCGCTTGGCGACATAGAGCGCGGCATCGGCCCGGCTGAGCGTCTCGTTCGGTGTCTCGCCCTCATGATGGATCGCGACGCCGACGCTGATCGTGTGGCCGATGCCGCGGGCGGCGCTGACCAGCCGTTCGGCGACCCCGAGCGCCTCGTCACTGCGCTGCACGTCGACCACGACCGCGAACTCGTCGCCGCCGATCCGGTAGAGGTCGTCGGCGGCCCGGAGGGTGTGCGCCAGCGCCTGGGCCAGCTCGATCAGGGCCTGGTCGCCGGCCTGGTGGCCGTACGTGTCGTTGATGTTCTTGAAGCTGTCGATGTCGATCGCGAACACCGCGGTGTGACCGGGGATCGCGTCGGCGAGCCGCTCGCTGAACGAGCCGTGGTGGCGCAGGCCGGTCAGCGGATCGGAGACTGCCAGCTCGCGCAGGTTGGCCAGGGTCTGGATCCGTTCCCGGCTGCTCCATGCCTGCGCCGCCAGCAGCGCGATCAGGTTCACCGTCTCCGGATCCGGCCGCGTCGCCCGGTCGCTGACCACGAGCAGGCAGCCGCCGCTCATCGTGCCGTCCCGAGACAGGCCGACCGGAATGCTGATCATGGTGCGTACGCCGGCCGAGGTCAGGCACTCGTAGCCCTCGGCGTCGAGGGTGGCCGGATCACCGATGGTGTAGGACGCTCCGTAGAGTCGGGCCCGGTCGGACAGCCGCCGCAGGTCGGACTTGTCGATCGCGGCGATCTTCGCGGCCAGGTCGCTCGGGTGCAGCTCGTCAATGTCGACTTCGAGCTCACCATCGGGCAGGTTCAGAATCAGCACCGGCGAGTCCAGACCGGACACGTCGCGGGCGGCGTAGAGCGAGTGCGCCAGGAGTTCGGCCTCGGTGGCGGCGGTGGTCAGTGCGAATCCGTGCCGGAGCAATTTCTCGCCGCGTGACTCGGGTGGCGGGCCGCCCAGGTCGCGGATCCGGCGCCCCAGCATCCGGGCGATCTGCTCGGCCATCGGTCGCCACTCCGCGACGTCGACCCGATGGCTCCACTCCATGTTGATGACGCCGATCGGATGGTCTGGCCCGTCCACCACCGGGGTGCAGATCTCGACCACGACGTTGGGGCTGAGCTCGATGTAGTCCGGATCGTCGATTGGCGTCTGGATGACCCGGGTCATGCCGGAGGTATAGGTGCGGCCGACTACGCCGTTGCCCGGGTAAACCGACGAAAAGACGTGCCAGGCGCCATTGGCCGCGACTGCGCGGAGCCGGTCGTGGACCGGAAGGAGCACGGACGTGTTCGCGTCCGAGTGCTCGGCGATCGTGTCGAGGGCGAATTGGCAGGCATCAACCACAGACGTGGCTGACTCAATGGCCGCACCGACGTCTGCGATGAGCCGATCAGAACCCACTCGCATCCCAAACAATCATCGTGACCAGCCATAACGCTGATCACGGGCCGTTTTCAGGTTACCGGGATGCGCGCGCTACCCACCACTGCGGGAGGGAAATAGCGTTATATAAGGAACAAGACGGTTGCTGCCTACAACGACTTTGTGTCGCCGATCGCGGACAGCGCTCCTGCATCGATCACCACGCTGTGGTAACTCTCGATGCATTCCAGAATCGCCGTGCGCGGCCCGTCGTGCCATTCGCGGCTGGAGTAGAACCGGGCTTCCTGTTCCTGGTGTTCGTCGACCGACTCGAAGGAACGGATCAGGAACGCCTCTTCGCTGCCGTCCTCGCGGACCAGTGAGGCTCCAGACGCGACGACCTTGATGCCGAAGTCCTCCAGTAGTGGCACGGCCTGATCTCGCATGGCCGCCACGAACTGGTCGGTCGTACCGGGATGGAGGCGATATGTCCGGATCTCCAGGATCATGTGGTCGTCCTTCCCACAAGCGCCATTACGCGTACGCGATGCTATGCGAATGAGACGACGAGCGGGTGCCGTCGGCACCCGCTCGTCGATGGTCTGAGTTGTCGGTTGTCAGCGGCGTCGACCCGCCTCGCGTAGTCCTAGCCGCCGATGACGATCCGTGTCGCCGTGGTCCAGCGCGCCTGGTCGGTGACCCGGCGGCCGTCCACCAGGACGCGTACGCCGGGGAGGTCGGACTCGCCGAGAGTGCGGTATTCGGCGTGGTCGGCCTGGATGATCGCGGCGGTCACCGGCTGGCCCTCGTGGGCCGGCAGGCCGTGCGCCTCGAGTTCGGCGTTCGTGTACATCGGATCGGTCACGAACGGGTTGGCGCCCCGGGCTCGCAGAGCCTCGACCGTCGGGAACACCCCGGAGAACGCGGTCTCCTTCACGCCGCCACGGTAGGCGGCGCCGAGCACCAGAACGTTCGCGCCGGTCAGGTCGCCGTACGCGGCTTCGAGCAGACCCACGGCGTAGTCCGGCATGGCGGCGTTCGCCTCGCGGGCCGAGCGGACCACCGTGGCGGACGGGTCGTTCCACAGGTAGATCCGCGGGTAGATCGGAATGCAGTGCCCGCCGACCGCGATCCCTGGCTGGTGGATGTGGCTGTACGGCTGGGTGTTGCAGGCCTCGATGACCTGCAGCACATCGATGCCGATGCTGTCGGCGTAGCGGGCGAACTGGTTCGCCAGGCCGATGTTGACGTCGCGATAGGTGGTTTCGGCGAGCTTGGCCATCTCGGCGGCTTCGGCCGAGCCCAGGTCCCAGACACCGTTGCCGCGCGGCAGATCGGGGCGCTCGTCGAAGTCCAGCACCGCCTCGTAGAACGCGATGCCACGAGCCGCCGACCCGGCATCGATGCCGCCGACCAGCTTCGGGTAGCGGCGCAGGTCCGCGAAGACCCGGCCGGTGAGCACCCGCTCCGGGCTGAACACCAGCTGGAAGTCGGTGCCACCGGTGAGGCCGGAGCCACGCTCGAGCATCTTCAGCCAGCGGTTGCGCGTGGTGCCGACCGGCAGCGTGGTCTCGTAGCTGACCAGGGTGCCGGGCTTGAGGCCGGCAGCGATCGCGGTGGTGGCGTTATCCATCCACTCGAAGTCCGGCACGCCCTGGGCGTCCACGAACAGCGGGACGACGACCACGACCGCCTCGGACTGGGCGACCGCGGCCGAGGTATCAGTGGTGGCCGACAGTAGGCCGACCGAGACCGCTTCCTTGAGCTTGACGTCGAGGTCGGCTTCACCCGGGAACGGCACCGCGCCGTCGTTGACGAGCGCCACCACACGTTCCGACACGTCCGCGCCGATGACCCGGTGGCCCTTCGATGCGAACTGCACCGCCAGCGGCAAGCCGATCTTTCCGAGCGCGACCACGCAGATGTTCATGCTGCCAGACACTTCCTTCTGTTCAAGTGAGCGAGGCCAACTCGGCCGCGGCGAGGCCGGAGTGGCGGCGGGCCAAGCAGCATCGAGGATAGAGGGCCGGTGCCGAAGGCGCGACAAAGGTGGTCGCGAATGCGGCGAAGGCTACGGTCCTGCTCGTGAGCTGGATCAGCGATGTGTGCCAGGTCACACGACGCACCCTGCTCGATCGAGTGTCAAGCTGAGACTTCGCTTAGAATTCACTTTCTAGATTGGGCCAGAAATTCTGCCTTGATCGCTACTGTCCGTGACCGAGTCTGTCGACACCGTGTCGTTGGCGCTGACGACCGTCGATGGTGTCCCACCCCGACCGTGACTTTTCGCCGCCACGACCAGTCACCGACATCCGGTTCCGGCCCCCGCGGATGCCTTGCCGTGCAGCGCATTCGGCCTGGTCGGAGCCGGTCCGAGCGGGTCTCCAGCCAACTCCCGGCAGCCGTCCATCAGCGCAGGTCGCGGCGCTTGGCACTGAGGCATCTATCACCGGTCCGCCGTTGTTGTGCGCTGTGACGGACGGGCTAACATCCACACGGACTTGAGAGTCGTTGACAGGAGTTATTCATGACAAGCCCGGCACCCATTCCACCCGCGCGGCCCGTGATCGGCGAGGCCGAGATCGAGGCAGCGGTCCGGGTGCTCCGCAGTGGCATGGTCGTCCAGGGTCCGGAGGTGGCCGCGTTCGAGCAGGAGTTCTCCGCTCTGGTCAACGGCCGGCACTGCATCGCCGTCAACTCCGGCACCTCGGCTCTCCAGCTGACCTTGATGGCGCTGGGCATCAAGCCGGGTGACGAGGTGATCGTGCCGTCGTTCTCGTTCGCCGCCTCGGCCAACGTGGTTGGGCTGGTCGGCGCCACCCCGGTCTTCGTGGACATCGAGCCGGGCACCTTCTGCATGGACCCCCGGGCGGCGGCCGCCGCGGTCACCCCGCGCACCGTCGCGATCATGCCCGTGCACCTCTACGGCCACCCGGCCGCGATGGACCAGATCATGGCGCTCGCCGAGAAGCACGGCCTCGCCGTTGTCGAGGACGCCGCTCAGGCGCACGCCGCGGCGCTGAACGGCACGCCGGTCGGAGCGTTCGGCACCGCGGGGTGCTTCAGCTTCTACCCGACCAAGAACATGCACTCGCTCGAGGGCGGCATGATCACCACGGCCGACGCCGGCCTGGCCCGGACGCTGCGGCTGCTCCGCAATCAGGGCATGGAGCAGCGCTACGCCAACGAGATCGTCGGCGCCAACATGCGGCTCACCGACGTCGCGGCCGCCATCGGCCGGGTCCAGCTCGCCCAGCTGCCGCAGTGGACCGCGCAGCGCCAGGCCAACGCCAAGGTGCTCGACTCCCGGATCACCGAGATGGTCACCCCGGTGGTGGCCGACGGTGCGGAGCACGTCTACCACCAGTACACGGTCCGGGTGAAGGGTGACCGCGACGCGGCGCAGCGGATCCTGACCGAGCACGGTGTCGGCAACGCCGTCTACTACCCGACGCCCATCCACCGCCTGCTGCCCTTCCTGGTCGACGGCAAGCCGGGTCCGTGGGACCTGCCGGAGACCGAGAAGGCCGCCGCCGAGGTGGTGTCGCTGCCGATCTTCCCGACTCTGACGCCGGGCGAGCTGGAGCGCATTGCCGACGCCGCCAACGCCGCGGGGAATGCCTGATGACCGCCCCGAAGACGGTGCTCCGCGCCGGCCTGATCGGCCTCGGCGCGATGGGCCGCAACCACGCCCGTGTTCTTGGCCTGCTCGATGGTGTCGAGCTGGTCGGCATCGCCGATCCCGCCGGTGACGTGCACCAGGTCGGCCGCGGCACCCCGGTGGTGCCGTCGCTGGACGAGCTGATCGCGCTCGGCATCGACTACGCGGTGGTCTGCGCTCCCACGTCGTTCCACGAGGAGATCGGCCTGGAGCTGGCCCGGAACCGGATCGGGGCGCTGATCGAGAAGCCATTGGCGCCCTCGGTCGAGGCGTCTCGCCGGCTGGTCGAGGCGTTCGACGCCGCTGGTGTGGTGGCCGGCGTCGGTCACATCGAGCGCTACAACCCATCCCTGCAAAGCCTGCGGACCCGCCTGGAGGCCGGTGAGCTCGGCGACGTCTATCAGGTCGTCACTCGCCGTCAGGGTCCGTTCCCGCACCGGATCGCCGATGTCGGCGTGGTGATGGACCTCGCCACCCACGACATCGACCTGACCGCTTGGGTCACCGAGCGGGACTACGTCTCGATCGCCGCACGGACCGTCTCCCGCAGCGGCCGCCCGCACGAGGACATGGTTTCCGCGGTCGGCCAGCTCTCCGACGGCTCCGTGGTCAACCACCTGGTGAACTGGCTGAGTCCGATGAAGGAACGGTCCACCGTGGTGACCGGCGAGCGCGGCTGCTTCATCGCCGACACGCTCACCGCCGACCTCACCTTCTACGCGAACGCCGCTATCAACACCGAGTGGGAGGCGCTGCGCTCGTTCCGGGGCGTCGCCGAGGGCGACATGATCCGGTACGCGATTCCGAAGCGCGAGCCGCTCCTGGTGGAGCACGAGCGTTTCCGTGACGCGGTCGAGGGTAAAGACAGTGACATCGTGACGCTGCGCCAGGGCCTGCGTACGGTTGAAGTTGCCACCGCGGCGCTGACGTCGTCGCGGGAGGACCGAGTGGTCGCCTGCGCCCCGCAGCGGGCGGAAGCGGGTGTGAGCTGATGACCGGAGTGCCGACGCCGCGCACAGTGGCGATCCTCACTCCGTGGTACCCGAATCCAGAATCGCCCTACGCCGGCGCGTTCGTGCAGTCGAAGGTGGCTGCGACCGCGCCCGGTTGTGACGCGATGACGGTCTACCACCTTGAGGGCTGGGGCTCCCGGGTCTCCAAAGCGGTCGATCGGCGCACCTTCGAGGCCCATCAGTTCCTGGTCCGGCATGGCTTGCGCCGCACCGCAACGGTCGCGGATGCGTCGTTGTGCCGGGTCCCGGTGCCAGCGCGCAGCGGCATGACCTACGCCGTTCTGGCCGACCGATTTTCGCGAGCCCTGCGCGTCGCCAATGGCGGCAAGCCACTGTCCGAGTCGGTCGTGCACGCGCACGTGGGCCTGCGCGGCGGCTGGTCGGCGCTGGAAAACGCAGCCCCCGGCGCGCGGGTGTTCGTCACCGAGCACGCCAGCTACCTGCCTCGCCTGCTCGGGCAGCCCGATTCCCGGGCGATGTATGACCAGGTGATCGAGCGCGCGACCGGATTCTTCGCGGTCGGCGAACCGGTGCGGCGCCCGCTGCTGCAGGCTTTTCCGCACCACGCCGACAAGATCCAGATGATGCCGAACCCGGTGCCGTTCTCGTCGCCGCGGTCCGAGCCGGTGAGCGCGCTCAAGCGCTGGTTGTTCGTCGGCAATCTCGGCCATCACAAGGGCGTTGATCTGCTGATCGAAGCCTTCGCCAAGTGCTATGCCGACGATGACAGCCTGACCCTGACGATCGTCGGTGACGGCAAGATCCGTCGGGATCTGGAGGAGCGCACCGTCGAGCTGGGAATCGACCACGTCGTCGAGTTCCGCGGCTCAGTGGCGCCCGAGGCAGCCATCGCCGCGATGATCGACCACGACCTGCTGGTGCATCCGAGCCGGTTCGAGACCTTCGGCATGACCATCGTCGAGGCTGTCGCCGTCGGCACCCCGGTGCTGGTGACCCGGTGCGGCGGCCCGCAGACCAGCCTTGCCGGGATCGAGTCGGACGCGGCCGAGTTCATCGACGTCGACGACAACCCGGACACCATCGTCAACGGCTACCTGCGCATGCGGGAGCGGTTCCCGGACGACCTGAACCTGGCGCATGCCCGATCGGTGCTGGCCGAGCGTTACGGATACACAGCGGTGGGCCGCAAGCATCACCACGTCTGGTTCGACGACCCGGTGGAGGGGCTCTGACATGCGGGTTCTCTTCCTCGCGATCGGCAACGTGCGGCGCAAAACGGTCCTGACCGCGGCCCGAGAGGTGCTCGCCGACGGCGGGACCGTGACGATCCTGGTGGGCAGCCCGAAGCGCTGGCGCACCGAGGATGTGCCGGACGAGGCCGAACTGGTCCCGATCACCAAGCTGGAGCGGGAGCATTTGCCGCTGCGGTTGGAGCATGCCGCGCTCTACGGTCTGCCGCGGCGGGCCACCCGAGTCGTCGGCCGGGGTCCGCTGAGCGACCAGGCTACGCGGTTCAGGAAGGCATACGAGCGCCGGATCGCGGCGCCGGTGCATCGCGGCCTGACGAAGCTCTATCACCGGTTGTGGAAGGACCGGCGGGCCAATCGGGTGCTCCGATTCGCCGCTGAGGGCCGATACGACTACGTGAGCGTCACGGACTATCTGTCGATCCCATCCGGTGCGCTGCTGATGGCGAGTGCCGACGCCGGCACCTGGCGCGGTTCGGTCGGGTTCGACCTGGATCGGATCGACGAACGGGTGCTGATCGCCGAGGCGCGATAGCCCACGACGATTCCGCCCCGGAAGCCGATGGCTTCCGGGGCGGTTTTCGTGGTCTACCTCAGCTTCTCCGGGACTTCGCGGCGATGACGGTACGCAGGCGCTCCTCGAACGGCGTCAGCATCGCCTCCCGGGTGTAGCGCTGGGCGTACGCGCGGGCCTCGGCGCGCTGGGCCGGTGACACGTCCCGGGCCGCCTTGCCGGCCGCCACCATCGAGTGGGCGATCTCGGCGACATCCATGCTGTCGGCGGTGAACCACAGCGGATAGTCGCGAAGCACCTCGGTCGCGGCGATCCCGGGTTCGTGCACCGAGACGATCGGGCGTCCAGTCGCCATGTACTCGAAGATCTTGCCGGACGTCACGTATTTGGCGCCGCCGGCCATGAAGACCAGCACGTCGTTGTCCTGGTAGACCTGGCCGACACCGGTCTTGGACACCGGACCCCGGTAGTGGATGCCGTTGTCGATTGACCCGTCGACGCCCAGCCGGCTCTCCAGCAGCGCGTTGCCGCCCTTGAAGAAGCCCAGGTAGCCGTGCAGGTTCAGCTCGGCGCCGGCCAGATCGGGGTGCTCCCGGGCCAGCTCGAAGGCGCCGACCAGCTCCTCGACCGGCTGGACCTCGGAGATCGTGCCGAGGTAGCCGTAGCGCAGCGGGCCGGCGCTGGTGGTCGCGGCCTCCGGGGCGTCCGAGCCGACATCGAGCAGCTCCGGGTCCCAGCCGTTGGGGGTGATCGTCATCCGGTCCGCGTACGCCGGATAGCGCTCCTGGTGCCAGGTCCGGAGCGCTTCGTTCACGAACACCGAGAACCCGGCGTCGCGCAGGATCTTGTCCTCCCAGCCCCAGGCCGGGTGCTCGGGTGCGTAACGGGGGATGTCGTTGAACAGGTCCAGCGTCCAGGAGTCGCGGTAGTCGACGACATACGGCACTCCGGTCAGCCGGTGCAGCCACCACGCGGCACCGAACGAGGCGAACGGGTTGCCGGTGGCGATCACCAGATCGAATCGCTTGCGGGCGTGCATGGCCAGCGCCTTGCGGACGGCGGAGGCACCCCACGGACCGTACTGCTCGGGGAACAGGTTCTTCTGACCCCAGAGGTGCATCCGGCTGGACATCACCGGGAAGTTGCGGCGCCGCCAGCCGAATTCCCGGATGTCCAGGTTCCACGGATACTGAGCGAAGTCCGGGCGGCGTACGCGGACCCGCGGGTCGACCGTCTCCGCGAGCTGCTCGTCCAGTGACCCGATCTTGTTCTTGAGGAACGACAGCGGCGCCGCGAAAACGGTCACGTCCCAACCGCGGTCGACCAGGAAGTTTGCCGTGGCCCGGGCGCGGTAGACACCACTAGCCCGCGACGGCGGGAAGTAATAGCCCAGGTAGAGAACTCGGGGTCGGCGGCCACTGCGCATGTGGACTACTTTCCGTTCGACGGGTCGAGGGGGCCGGTGTGCAGGTGCCGCTCCAGCTCGGCGACCGTACGCACAGCGGCGTGGCCGTCACCGAACGGCTCGCCGCGGTCACCGGTCGGGGCCGGGCGCGTGGCGGCGACCACCCAGTCCTCCAGCGCCAGCCGTCCCGGGTCCGGGATCAGCCGGTTCCAGTCACCGCTGAGCGTCTCCACCCACTCGGTCTCGGACCGCAGCGTGGTGCAGGTGCGCTCGAGCAGGTAGGCCTCTTTCTGCAGACCGCCGGAGTCGGTGATGACGCCGACCGAGCCGAGCACTGCGGCGACCATGGCGGAATAGCCCACCGGGGTGCCGACGTGAAGCGCACCACGGTTCATCTTGAGGCCGAACGACTCGGCTCGTGCCACCAGCCGTGGGTGCGCCAGCAGCGCCACCGGCGTGGGCAGGGCGGCAAGTGCGCTCAGCAAGGTGTCCAGGCGTTCGGGATCGTCGGTGTTCTCGGCGCGGTGCAGAGTCGCCAGCAAATACGGCGCCGCCGGGTCGATGCCCTCGGGGAGGGCCAGCTCCGGGGCGGTGGTCTGAACCGTGTCGCGGACCTGCAGGCACACGTCCACCATCACGTCGCCGACCAGCACGGAGCGCTGAGCAAGGCCCTCGTCGGTGAGGTGCCGCATGGCCTCGCCGGTGGGCGCCAGGAGCAGGTCGGCGGCGTGATCGGTGAGCACCCGGTTGTGCTCCTCCGGCATCCGGCGGTTGAACGAGCGCAGCCCGGCCTCCAGGTGGGCGACCGGCAGATGCTGCTTGACCGCCGCGACCGCGCCGGCCAGCGTCGAGTTGGTGTCGCCGTAGACCAGGACCCAGTCGGGCTTCAAATCCGCCAGGATCGGGTCGATCGCGCCCAGCACCGCACCGGTCTGCACGCCGTGGCTGCCGGATCCGACGCCGAGATGCACGTCCGGATCGGGGATGCCGAGCCCGGAGAAGAACACGTCGGAGAGATTCACGTCATAGTGCTGACCGGTGTGCACGATCACGTGCTCATGGTCGGTGCCGGCGAACGCCGCCGCGATCGGCGCCAGCTTCACCAGCTGCGGTCGGGCTCCAACAACGCTCACGACCTTCATTGAAAACTCCCGGGGGTGGCTTGCTACGTGCCGTCAGATCGGGGACGCGCGGGGTGGGGCGACGTCCGGCGCCCACCTTACTGGCTTGGCTGATGGCCTCCAAGCAGTCCGACCGGCCGTCCGGCGATGATCAGACCCGTCGCAGCGAGCACTGCGTGCTTGGACGAGGGACCGGCTCAGGCGCTCGGCAGCGGTGACCGGTCCAGCGTGAACGTTGCCGGAACATCCGGCAGACGCTTGGTGAGCTGCCAGGCATACGTAATCGAATACGACTCCGCGGACACGACCCGGCCAACTCGGGCAAAGTCCACCGTATTGCGTCCGAGCGTGTGGTGGGCCACACGAGCCAGCCGTCGCGGCCGGAAGAACTGGTTGTAGACGCCGAAGATCCGGCGCTCCAGCACCTTCGCACCGCGCTTGTGCACCTTCTGAGCGAGCCCGACCACGCGGTTCAGTGGCCGCGTTACCGGGTTGCTGTTGGTGACCTTCTTGCAGCCGCGCAGCGTCTTGGTCGGGATCTTATACATCAGCAGGCGCTTGAGTCGCTGCGTGAAGAGTGCGCGTTCGCCGTTCCGCAGTTCGAAGACCCGCACCTGGGCCGGGAGGGCCGGCTCCAGGTCGGTGGTGCGCCACTTCTTCGCATCCCAGACCACCAGATCGACGGAGACGCCTTCGTCGGCCAGGAAGTCGAGGTAGCTGAGCACGCGCGGACGCGGGCGGGTGGCGAACGACAGCACCAGGATCGACTTGGTCTGCGGCTCGGTGGTGACGGTCATGCGGGATCCTTCGGCTGATCGACTAGCTGCCGGAGGCGCTGTTCCAGCGGCTCCAGAACGGCTTGACGGGTGTAGCGGTCGGCATATGCGCGCGCCGCCGCGCGCTGGTCCGGGGTCAGGTCGCGGGCGGCCTTGCCGGCCGCGACCATGGAGTTGGCGATCTCGGCGACGTCCATGCTGTCGGCGGTGAACCACAGCGGATAGCCGCGGAGCACTTCGACGGCGGCGATGTCGGGCAGGTGCACCGAGACGATCGGCCGGCCGGTGGCCATGTATTCGAAGACCTTGCCGGTGGTGACGAATTTGCCGCCGCCGGTCATGAACACCAGAACGTCGCTGTCTTCGTAGACGGCACCGACCTCGGTCTTCGGCACCGGGCCGCGGTAGTGCACGCCGTTGCTTGGCCCGCCGGCGTCGATGCCCATCCGCTTGCGAAGCTGCTCGGCACCGCCGAAGAAGCCCATGTAGCCATGCAGATCCAGGTCCGCGCCGGCCAGATCCGGGTGCTGGCGCGCGGTCTCGAACGCGCCGATCAGTTCTTCCAGCGGTTGCACGCCGGTCAGAGTGCCGAGGAAGGTGAACTTCAGCTGACGGCCGCCGGCGGATCCCGGTGGCGCCGCGCCGGCCGGGTCGGTGGTGGTGGCCTCGGGCATCAGGTCCGGGTCCCAGCCATTCAGCGTCACGATCATCCGGTCGGCATATTCCGGATATTTGGCGGCGTGGTAGTCGCGCATGCCCTGATTGACGAAGACCGCCGCGCCGGCGTCCCGGAGCACCCGGTTCTCCCAGGCCCAGGCCGGGTGGCCGGCCGGATAGCGAGGCTGCTCGGTGAACTGGTCGAGGGTCCAGGCGTCGCGATAATCCACGACGAACGGGATCCGGCCGAGCTTGCCGATGCACCATGCGGCGCCGAACGACGCGAACGGGTTGCCTGATGCCACCACGAGATCGAAACGCTTCCCGGCGTGCATCGCCAGCGCCCGGCGCACGGCGGCCAGAGCCCACAACGCGTACGGCTCGGGAAAGATCCGCTTCAGGCTCCACTCGTGCAGGCCGTTCGCGACCACCGGGAAGTTGCGCCGGAACCAGCTGTAGGCCTTGATGTCGCGATTCCATCGATATTGGCGGAAGTTCGGCCGGATCACCTGGATTCGGGGATCAACGGTCTCCAGCAGGCTCGGATCATCCGATCCGATCTTGTCGAGGAACGGCAACGGCGCGGCGAATGTGGTGACGTCCCAGCCCTGCCCGGCCAGGTGATTCGCGGTCGCCCGGATGCGATAGACACCGCTGCCCCGCGACGGCGGGAAGTAGAACGCGAGATAGAGCACTCGAGGTCTGCGGGCGGATCGCATGTGAGGGCACTCTCTGATCGTTCATCGGATTAGGTGGACGGGCCACCGTGATCGATGTCGCCCCAACGTCGTGCTGCGGGTGCCCCGGCAACACTTGGCGCCTACCTTACTTGCTGTCCGCAACGCCAGCCAAGTGTTGCCGACCAGCGCTTATCGGCGCTTTCCGGGCTGCTGGCGACGCCGTCACAGCGCCCTCCCACATTGCTCGTTCGCGCAGGTAGAGTGGGCCACCGAAGAGGGTGCGCCGGCCGGTCTGACGATCGTGACCGGTGCATCGCTTAATCCACCGGTAACTCGGCGTTGTCTCGGTCCTCACTATCCGGTTCAATCGATACCGGATCCTGGCACCGCCGGTGACATCCGGCACCGTTGCTGGTCGCCGGGTCGGCGGCAGTCCACCGATCGGTGCAACTGGTCCCCCCAGGGGGCGTCGGTCCTGACATTTCGCTGTGGCACCCCAACGGTACGAACGTATAGTGACGCGCCGGACCCGATCGGTGACCGGCGTCACATGTCGGAGAACATTGAGGACACGTAGATGGCAGCGGTAACGAATTCTCCTGATCGGGAGGACGCACCGGACGTCAGCGTGATCATGGCCGTCTACAACACCATGCCGTATCTCACTGATTGCCTGCGCTCATTGCTGCGCCAGACCATCGGTCACACCCGCATGGAGATCATTGCGGTCAACGACGGCTCGACCGACGACAGCCGACGCGAGCTGGAACGATTCGCCGCCCGCTATCCGTCCGTGATCCGCGTCCTGCACCAGGAGAATTCCGGCGGCCCGGCGACGCCGTCCAACCGCGGCCTGGAGGTGGCCCGTGGTCGCTACGTGTTCTTCATCGGCTCCGACGACTACCTCGGTCCGGAGGCCCTTGAGCGACTCGTGACGGCCGGCGACGAATACGACGCCGACCTGATCGCCGGTCGCATGGTGGGGATCGGCGGCCGATTCGTCCCGCTGGCGATCTTCAGCGAGACCAACACCGACGTGAACCTCTACGAGTCCGAGCTGCCGTTCGCGATGTCGAACACCAAGCTGTTCCGGCGCTCGCTGATCGAGACCTACGGCGTCCGCTACCCGGAGGACGTCAAGATGCTGAGCGACCAGCCGTTCACCGTCGCGGCCGCGGTCCGGGCCAAGCGCATCGTTGTCCTCGCCGACTACGACTACTACTACGCGATCAAGCGGCACAACGCGAGCAACATCACCTATAGCTCCAGCGTCGACGTCCGGCTCGCCTGCACCCGTCGAGTGATGGAATGCAACGCCGCGATCCTGGAGCCGGGGCCGCGCCGGGACGCGGTGCTGCGCCGCAGCTTCACCTCCGAGCTGGGCAAGCTGACCCGGCCGGAGTTCCTGAAGCTTGATCGTCCGACGCAGCAGCGGCTGATCGAGGGGATCGGCAAGCTCGCCGATCAATACTTGACCGAGGCCATCCGGATGAAGTTGGACCCGGCCCGGCGATTGCGGATCTCGCTGGCCCAGCGCGGCCTGGTCGACGAGACGCTCGCCGTGATCGCGCAGAACGTCGGCGCCGAGCCACAGCAGTTCGTTCGCGACGAAACCGGCCTCTACGCTGACTACCCGGGCTTCCGCGATGGCAGCGACCTGCCGGACGCGTGGTTTTTCGTCACGGACAAGCCGCACGAGATGATGGCGCACCAGTTGACGGTCGAGGCGGTCGAGTGGCGCCCGCTGCGCGGCGGGGATCAGGCGCTGCGCGTGCGAGCGACCAGCCCGTTCTCGGCTGAGGAGCTGACGGCCGCAGGCCTCGGAGCGACGGTCGGCCGGCTCAATGCCGACGTCCGGCTGCAGCCGGCCGCCGGCGACCAGCCCACTCAGGTCATCTTCGAGTGGTCGATCCGCGAGCTGGCGCGCGAGACGCCCCGGTTCGGCGGGCGGCTGGACATCGGTGTCTTCACGACCGACGGCACCGCCACGTCGCGTACGCCACTGCGCCTGCCCGGCACCATCCGACGCCCGCGCCGGTTCGCCCGGGTCGGCCTGCGCGGCTTCGTGATCCGGCCGGCCAAGCAGCCGGAGCGCGAGTTCGCCCTGGACTACAAACCGGCCACTTTCGCCGACATGCAGAGCGACGTGCAGCGGCGGTTCCGGCGCAAGCGCAAGAAGCTGATGGCGCGCCTGGGCATCCTGGGCTGACCGTCGAGCCGGCCGCCGGCAGGACGTGTGTGCCCGGTTAGGCGTACCGATGAATTAAGGCCGGCCCGCAATCGCGGACCGGCCTTAATCGCGTGGATCTGACCTACTGGTTGGTGAACTCCTCGTAGGCGGCTACGACCTCGTCGGTCGGGCCGTCCATCCGCAGAACGCCGGCCTCCAGCCAGATGGTCCGGTTGCACACCTCGACCACGGTGTTGATGGCGTGGCTGACCAGGAACACGGTGCCCGCGCCGTCGAGCATCTCGCGCACCTTCTGCTCGCTCTTGCGGCGGAACCGGGCATCGCCGGTCGCCAGCGCCTCGTCAACGAGCAGGACATCGTGCAGTTTGGACGCGGCGATCGCGAAACGCAGGCGCGCGGCCATTCCGGTGGAGTAGGCGTTCATCGGAAGGCTGCTGAAGTCGCCGCGCTCGTTGATGCCGGAGAACTCGATGATCTCGGGCACCCGCTCGTGCGCTTCCTGCTTGGACATGCCCATCGCGAGCAGGCCTAGCACCACGTTGTCCTCACCGGAGAGGTCGTTGAGCAGGACTGCGTTGGCGCCCAGCAACGACGGCTGGCCGGCGGTGTAGATGGTGCCGCGCTCCGGCGGGAGCAATCCGGCGATGGCTCGGAGGATGGTCGACTTGCCGGAGCCGTTGGTGCCGATCAGGCCGACAGCCTCGCCTTCGTGAGCGGTGAACGTGACGCCCTTGACGGCGTGGATCTCGGTCGCCGCCGGCCCGCGGGCGCCGGTGAACATCCGCTTGACCGCGTTGGCCGGGTTGTTGTTGCTGGCCTGAGGCCCGCGCTTCTTGCCGCCGCCACCGTAGACGCGATAGACGACGTGGACGTCGTCGACGATCACAGTGGGTCTGCCCAGTGCCGGGCGCTGGCTCGCCGGCGTCGGCTCGGCCTGCATCGTGAAGAGGTCAGCCACGTCCGTACTCCTGTTCGCCCTTCCAGAAATAGATGAAACCGCCGATCCCGATGACGAATGCCCAGGCCGCGGCGAGGACCCACATCCGCTCGGTCGGCATGATCGCCGGTGCCGTCGGCAACAGCGCCTGCCGGGCGATTTCTACCATGATCACCAGCGGGTTGGCCATCGCCAGGTGGGCGACGATCGGCGGGTGCAGGTGCTTCGCGAACGACGTCGCTGGGTACATGACGCCGGACGCGTACATCCACGTGCGCATCACGAACGGCAGGATCTGCTTAAGGTCGGTGATCTTGTTGCCGACCCGAGCCACGATCATCGACAGACCTACGTTGAACATCGTCTGAAATACCAGAAGCGGAATCAAGAGCAACCAGTTCCAGCGTACGGGTTCACCGGTGACCAACACGATCGCGATCAGCACGATCATCGACGCCAGCAGGTTCTGGAGCTGGGTCAGGGTGCTCGAGATCGGCAGCGCGGCCCGGGGGAACTGCAGAGCCCGGATCATGCCCAGGTTCTTGGTGATCGCCTGCACACCCTGCCCGACCGCCTGCGAGGTGTAGGTGAAGAAGAAGACACCGATACACAGGTATGCGATGAAGTTGTCCACGCCCCGGCTGGTGCCGATGATCACGCCGAAGATCAGGTAGTACACCGCCGCATTGGTCAGCGGAGTGAGCACCTGCCACAGGCGTCCCAAGCGGTGGTGGCCGAGAGCGGAGACCACACCGGCAGTCGAGAACGCGTTGGTGAAATGCCGGTATCGCCAGGTTTCGGTGATATATTTGAGCAGCGGCGGCCGCGCGCCCGCGACCGATAGGCCGTTCTGGGCGGCCAGCGCGGCGAGCTCCGGATTTCGGCGCTCCGCGAGAGAGGCACTCGTCATTTACTAGGTCTCCGTGTCTCCAGGCGCCACGACGGGACGCAACCGTGTCGTCGACACCGTACAGTAAGCCCGTTTGCGTCGCGACGCAATCGTACCGTCGTGTGCTAGGTTGCCAATGTGGTGATGGACATTAAGCGACCGCTGGCAGGCGCGGCGGTGTTGCGCGGCGACATCACCGAGGCTATCCAGGAAGCGCTGGTCGAGGAACTCGCCCGAGTGGGCTATGGCCGCCTGTCCATCGAGGCGGTGGCTCGCCGGGCCGGAGTCGGCAAGACCGCGGTCTACCGGCGGTGGCCGTCGAAGCTGGACATGGTGCTCGAGGTGATCAGCTCGGTGGCCGGCGCCGGGCTGCCGGTTCCGGACACCGGGAGCCTCGATGGCGACATCGAGCTGCTGCTGCGGTTCGTCGCCCGGGCGCTCAAGCATCCGCTGGCGTCCCAGATCATTCCGGACCTGCTGGCCGAGGCGGCTCGAAACGAGCAGATCTCGGACACTCTCACCGGCGTGCTGCGCGCAGCTCAGCGGGACATCAGCAGCCTGATCGTCGATCGAGCGGTGGCCCGCGGTGAGCTGGCCGGCGTGGTGCCGCCGGACATCGCGGTGGACCTGGTGATCGGCCCGGTCTACTGGCACCTTTCGGTGATCCGGGCACCGCTCCCGAGCGCGATGATCACCGGACTGGTCCGGGCCGCGTCGATCGCGTTGCGGACCGCCGCCGAGACGAGCTTCGCGAAGCCGCAGTAGCGGCGCCGGTGCCGGGTGACATCTGCCCCGGAACCCAGCGCCGAACGGCCAGATTTGCCCGCGAACCGGGCACGTTCCGGGCGATGCGTGAGTTCCGGGCGGCGCTAACTGGCCATCACGACTTAAGGTCATTGCGAACTTTCCCCCTCGGCCGCTGCATACCCCGCGCGGCCGCCGCAACCCTCCGCTGAAGGACATCGCATGCGCCCGAACAGTCGCTGGCTTGCCGGTGCGGCTGCCCCCGCTGCGGTGCTGCTGGCCACGGTTACGACCGCGACCGCGGCCAACGCCGCTAACACCTCGCAATTCTCCGTGCCGCACTCGCGCCCTCATGGGCGACGCCGAGCCGCGTGCACGGCGCGCCGAATGTCGTCGACGACCAAGGTCAGCTTCTCGGTGGCGCTGCCGCTGCGGAACGAGGCGGAGGCGGAGGCAGTTGCAGACAGCCGTCTCGGATCCGAGCAGCTCGTCATATGGCCGCTACCTGACGCCGAGCGAGTTCAACTCTCGGTACGCGCCGACCAAGGTGCGGTCGCGAAAATCAAGTCATATCTTCGCGGCCAGGGCTTCAGGGTGGACAGCGTCGCCGACGGGCAACCGCTGGGTCTCGGCGACCGGCACGGTCGCACAGATCAAGCGCGCCTTCGGCATCGACGCTGAAGACCTACGCGTACAAGGGCAAGGCGTTGCGGGCGCCGGACCGTGCGGTCCAGCTGCCGTCGACTCGCTGCGCGGCCTGGTTCTCGGCGATCAACGGCCTGGACAACGGCGGCCTGCTGCGCCGGCCTGCGAGCCCGATCGGCGCGGCCCGGAGCCCGCCCGCGGTCAACCGGCGGCCGCCAAGTCGCCGAACGCGACGCCATACCCGCCTGCGTCGACCTGCTCGACCTACTGGGGCCAGCACACCCAGACGCTGCCGGCGGCGTACGGGCACCACCACGTTCCCGACCTACATCTGCGGGTACTCGCCGGCACAGATCCGCAGCGCGTACGGCGTCCCGGCGGGCCGCGCCGGTGCCGGCGTCACGGTCGCGATCATCGACGCGTACGGTTCGCCGACGATCGTCCGACGCGAACAGGTACTCCACCGCGATGGGCGAGCCGACCTTCACGGCCGGCCAGTACAAGGAGAAGCTGTTCAAGCCGTACACCGCAGACCGGGTGACGGCTGAGCGAGGCCGGCTGGAACGGTGAGGAGGCGCTCGACGTCGAGGCCGTGCACGGCATGGCGCCGAGGCGAACATCTACTACATCGGCGCGCAGAACTGCGACACCGGCCTGGACGAAGCGATCAACTGGGTGATCCAGAACCACATCGCCTCGATCGTCAGCAACTCCTGGGGTGCCATCGGCGAGGGCGCGCTCGGCAGCCTCGTACGCTACCGAGAAGTCGCTGTTCCTGCAAGGCCAAGGCGCAGGGATGGGCTTCTACTTCTCGTCCGGCGACAACGGTGACAATGCCACGCTCCCGACCAATGACTACACGACATCCCGCAGCCGGACTACCCGTCCTCGGACGCCAACGTCACCGCGGTCGGCGGCACCAGCCTCGCGGTCAGCTCGACCAAGGCCTACCTGTGGGAGACCTCGTGGGGTTCAGTACACGGAGCGCGATGAACTTACACCGGAACCGCGCGATCTACCCGGAGGCTTCCCGGTGACTTCTGGGGCGGCGCCGGCGGCGGCGTCAGCCTGCTCACGCCGCAGCCGTCCTACCAGATCGGCATGGTCCCGGACAGCCTGTCGACGTTGAATGGTTCGACGAAGATGCGGGTGGTTCCGGACGTTTCGGCGCTGGCCGACCCGTTCACCGGCTACGCCGTCGGGCAGACCTCGAGGAATCTTCGCGATCGATGCCTGGGGCGGCACCAGCCTCGCCTGCCCGCTGTTCGCGGCGGTCCAGGCACTGGCGCAGCAGGGACGCACCGTGGCGATCGGCTTTGCCAACCCGCTGCTCTACTGGATCCCGGCGGGCTCGTTCCATGACGTCGTTACGTCGGCGAGCACGATCGCGGTGGCGACGCCAAGCGGCAGTGCGCTGGCGACGTTCGATACGGACTCGTCGCTGCGTGCTGTCCCCGGCTACGACGACGTCACCGGCCGCGGATCTCCGCTGGTGTCCAAGCTCATTGGCGCCGAGTTCTGGCCCGCGGCGTGCTGCCGCCGCACCCGCCGCGCCCGGCACCGCACTTCTAGATCAATAACGCCGAAACCGGCCAGCCCGCAGCGGGCCGGCCGGTTTCGTCAATGGCGTTGCGGGCTGGCGGCTGACAAGCCGTGGCTGCGCGGCTACGAGGCGGTCGGGCCGCTCCGTCTCCCGCGAGACCACGGTGCCGTCCTTGTCCACCCAGCCCAGATGGCGGGCCGGGTTGCCGGCGACTAGCTGGTTCGGCTGGACCGATTTGGTCACCACGGAGCCAGCGGCGACCATGGCGTACTCGCCGATCTCATTGCCGCACACAATCGTGGCGTTGGCGCCGATCGACGCGCCCCGGCGGACCAGCGTCGGTGTGACTTCCCATGTCGGGTTCTGCGCCCGGGGCCGGAAGTCGTTGGTGAACACCGCGCACGGCCCGACGAAGACCTCGTCCTCGATGGTTACACCGTGGTAGACGGAAACGTTGTTCTGAATCTTGACGAGGTCGCCGATCACCACGTCGGCGTCTACATAGACGTTGCGCCCGATGACGCATCCGCCACCGATCTTGGCGGTCGAGCGCACGTGGGCGATGTGCCAGATCTTGGTGCCGGCGCCGATCTGCGCGCCGTCCTCCACGTCCGCGCTCGGGTGGACAAACACGGCGTCCGTGCTGCTGGTTGCGGTCATCAGAAACTCACTAAGGGTGGGCGATATTCACAATCGCTGGGGACTATATCCGCTCGTCAGCCATCGTCGGGGCGGCGGTCGCCGGGTGTGGCCGCTCGGTCGGCGGCCACACCCGGACGCGATCAGAATCCGCTCATCGCGCCGTGTACCGCACCGAAAATCGCACCGACCGTCATGGCGGTGACCGCGAGCATGCCGTAAAACGGCTCGTTGCGGCGCTGCATGACGACCAGATAGCCGATGCCGACTAGTGCGCACGCGAACGCGAGCACGGCAATAACAACCATTGAGGACACTCCTCGGATCAAGACATGACAAAGGCGCACGCCGGCTTTCGGTTGATCTAGGAAACTCGGCGGCGTACGAGGTGGTGGTGTCTAGATCAGGAGTGGCGGAGCCCGGCCACGGTTGGTGCCCGGGTGGTTGGCGTAGGCCGGGTCGGCGAGCGTCGCGGCATCCGGGTCGGCGAGCCAGACCGGCTCGACATCGGTGACGGCTGGGCTGCTCGTGGTGCCGGCCGGGTGCCGGAGCGTACGCGTCTCCGACAACTCGACCCGCGGCGTCTGATCGCTCGCGAGTTCAGCGGCTGCCAGGGTGCCGGCGAGGACCGCGGACGGGTGGTTGTGCGTACCCGGAAGTGGTCGTGCCGAGTGCTGGCTCAAGCCTCCTGCGGACAGCGCGCATAGCAGTGCCGCGAGCGCGATGGCGCGGGACCACCACGCTCGTGCCGACTGCATGCAGCGACCCTACCGGTTTCGCTCTGGGTGAAGCCGCTTCCATTCGGGAGATTGAAAGCGTGTAATCAAGTAATCAGCATTACGAACATACAAAATAGGAGCCGGCAATGAGGAAGCATCACCCCTGGGGCAGCCGCCCAGAGCCCACATCGGCTGCGGACGCCCCGGCATTCATCTCCGGCCTGCTGCCGGATGATCTTTTTAGCGAGGCCCCCACGGTCAGCATCGATCGGGACGAGATCGTGATCGTCGGCCGGATTCCCGCCCCGCCGACCGCCGACGACGCCTCTGAAGCCGACCGCGCTGCGGCCGAGTCCGGCCGCATCACCCAATTCCGGGAGACCACCCGTGATCAGCGGATCCAGCTGGCGCAGCAAGTCGAATACCGGTACGAGCGGAAGGTTGCCTGGGGCGTCATCTGCGGCTCAACCGAGCAGATGTTCACCCGGCTGGCCGCACCCGTGATGACTCGCTTGCGGCAACCGCAGCGCCAGGTCCTCGACACGCTGGTGGATGCCGGCGTCGCCCGGTCCCGGTCGGAAGCGCTCGCGTGGTGCGTGCATCTCGTCGGTGAGCACGCCCAGGACTGGCTCGGTGAGCTGCGGGAGGCCATGAACTCAGTGGATGAGCTGCGCAAACGGGGTCCCAACCTGGATTGAGGCGCCAGGGTGCTCAGAAGATCGATTCTTGGGTCTGGTCGTGTCGGTCGAGTTCAGGGACGCTCTTGGGGGCCGGGATGCCAGCGTCGGCCGAGCGTGCCCATTGCTGCCTCCACACCGCTGCGCCCGCCGCCGCGGCCTCGCAGGACATAGGCGATGCCGGCGGCGATGACGGCACCTGCTGCCGGCCCCGCAAGATACGCCCACCATGACGTCCAGTCGCCGAGCACCAGGGCCGGCCCGAGCGACCGGGCCGGGTTCATCGACGCACCGCTGACCGGCGCACCCCAAAGGCCGGCCAGCGCGATATAGCTGCCGACTCCGATGGCGGCGAGCGGACCGATCTGCTGGGCACCCGACGCCGTACCCAGGATGACGCTGGCCAGCCCGGTGGTCAGAATCATTTCCCACAGCATCGCCGTCCACGTGGAAATACCGGCACCCGGAAGGGTCAGGCCGGCGCTGCCCTGCTTGCCGATCAGTGACCACAGCAGCAGCGTCGCGAAGACGGCTCCGAGCAGCTGCGCGACAACGTAGGCGGGGACGCGTTTCCACGGGAAGTCGCCGCGCAGCGCGAAGGCCACGCTCACGGCCGGGTTGAGGTGCGCGCCGGAGACTGTCCCCATGAACAGAATGACGGCGGCGACCATCAGCCCCGGCGCGACCACAAGTGCGCCGAACGGCACCGCTTCGCCGCCAAAACGGGCGTTGACCATGCCGCCGCCGACCGCGACGAGGACCAGGAAGAAGGTCCCCAATAGCTCCGAAAACAGCCGTCGACCCTCGTACCGGTCGTTCCAGAAGTCGAACTGCCTGGCAAACGAGTTCGGTAGCCCGATCGGTCGCATCGCGACGTCGGCGCGTTCGCCGACATTCGATTGATCGGGCTGCGACGAGCGCACCTCGTCTGGCTGACTGGTCATGGCTTCATTGGTCCCCGCTGAGACACGCACCGGCACCAGCCAGGGCTGCGAAACTCGTCGGCATCAGTAAAGACCCGCGCTCGCGCCGCCACCGTTCAAACGACGAAGTCCGCCCCGTGTGCGACCGGCTCGAGGAGCTTCAAACACCCGTACGATTTAGTCATGAATCGCACCGGGATACAGAAAGGGCACATCCGAGCTTGCGGATGTGCCCGTTGCCTCTGTCGGGGTGGCGGGATTTGAACCCACGACCTCTTCGTCCCGAACGAAGCGCGCTGCCAAGCTGCGCTACACCCCGAGGCGTGCCGGGCAATACTAGCTGACGCCGAGCCGGTCGCAAAAATGGGTATCCGGCGCGGCGCACCGCCGATCGACTCTGATCGGCCTGGGCCGACTCGCGCCGCCGGGGTCAGTGCGGCACCAAGGTGCGGCGCCGCCGGGTCAGCGCGGCACCAAGGTCAACAATGACGCCTCCGGCGGGCACGCGAACCGGATCGGGGCCGTCGGATGGGTGCCCAGGCCGGCCGAGACGTGCAGCCAGGCCGGCCGGTCCGGGGACGGCCAGCGGTGCAGTCCACGTGCCATCCGGCGGTCCAGGCCGCTGTTGGTCACCAGCGCGCCATAGATCGGGACCCGCACCTGGCCGCCGTGCGTGTGCCCGGCGAGCATCAGGTCGAAGCCGTCGGCCACGAAGTCGTCGAGCACGCGTGGCTCGGGAGAGTGCGTGAGCGCCACCCGGACGTCGGCGGCGTCGGAGGCCGGCCCGGCCACAGTCGCATAGTCGTCCCGATCGATGTGCGGATCGTCGACGCCGACCAACTCGACGCTCCGCCCGCCAGCCTTGATCGTCGTCCGCGCATTGTTCAGGTCCTGCCAGCCGGAGTTGCGAAACAGCGTCCGGATGTCTTCGTAGGGCAGGTCGACGCCCTGCACATACTCCTTGTCGCGGTTGAAATAGCCGAGCGGGTTCTTGAACACCGGCCCGCGGTAGTCATTGGACCCGAAAACGAAAGCGCCGGGTCGGTCCAGCAGCGGGCTCAGTGCGCGCGCAACGCCCGAGGGGGAGTCGGGATGGGCCATGTTGTCCCCGGTCACCACGACCAGATCCGGATCGGTGCCGACCAGCTCGCGCACCCATGATTGCTTGCGGCGCTGGTTCGGCATCATATGGAGGTCCGATATATGCAGAATGCGAAATGGCTCCGCATCTGGATCGAGCACTGGGACGTCGAACCGGCGGAGCGTGAACATGTTCCGCTCGATCAACGACGCATAGGCGAAGGTCGCGGCGCCCGCGGCCACCGTCACCGTCGCCGCCACCCGGAATTTGGAGCGATTTCGCATGGCCACCAGAGTAATTTGAGCTTCCATGACCACGTTCAAGGACCGGCTGGAAGTCGACCTTCGCACCGCGATGAAGTCACGCGACGAACTGACCACCTCCACCCTGCGGATGGCGATCGCTGCCGTCCGCAAGGAAGAGGTGGCTGGTGACGCGGCGCGCGAGCTGAGCGACGACGAGGTGCTCGGCGTCATCACCCGCGAGGCCAAGAAGCGGCGGGAGGCGGCCACCGCGTTCGCCGATGCCGGGCGCGCGGAGAGCGCGGCCAAGGAGCGGGCCGAGGAGGACGTCCTCGCGCGTTACCTGCCCAAGCAGCTCTCCGACGAGGAAATCGCCCAGATCGTCACCACGGCGCTGGCCGGAGTGGACACCAGCACCGGCCGGGGCGCCATGGGCCCGGCGATCAAGGCGGCGCAGGCCGCGGTGGCCGGCCAGGCCGAGGGTGGCCGGGTCGCCGCCGAGGTGCGCCGCCAGCTCGGTCTCTAAACCCGATTTCGGGTACGCATACGAAAGCGCCGCCGACCGCACGGTCGACGGCGCTTTCGCGGTGTCTGCCTAGGGCCGGCAGGCCGGGTCCAGAACCGGCATGCAGACGGTTACGCCACCGTTGCCTGGTCCGCCTGGCGGGTTGCCGCCGCCGCCGGGGCCACCGCCGGGGCCCGGACCCGGGCTGGGTCCGCCGGACGGGTTCGGGTTCGGCGCGTCCGGAGCCTTACCGCTGCTCAAGTAGAGGGCGACCACGGCACCCCTGACCGAGCGACCGGCCGGCGGATCGGTCTTGGCCACCTGTCCCGAGTCGCACTTGGAGTCGACTCGCGACAGCGGCGAGACCTGGGTGATCACCCGGAATCCATTGGCATGCAGCTTGGCCGTCGCCGCCTGGATCGACATGCAGCTCACGCTCGGCACGTTGGCCGGCGTGCCAAAGGCCAGCGCCTGGTCCGGCTGCGCGAATTTCGCCACCGGAAGGCCCTTGAGTGCCGCCTTCATGGCGTCGATCACCACGAAGTTGATGGTCGAGCGAGCGGTGCCCACCTGATGAGTCGGCGTGTCCGGGTCCACCGCGACGCCCGCGACCGCGACCTGCGGAGTCATCAGGATCAGGGACTGCGTCTGGTCACCGTCGGTGGTTCCGGTCTTGCCCGCCAGCGGGCGGCTCAGGCCGACCTTCTCGTGGGCGTAGGTCGAGGTTCCGCCGTGGCACTGGCCGAATGCGGACTGGTCGCCGATCGGGCATCGGGCGGCGTCCAGAGCGGTGTTCGCGATCTTCGGGTCCAGAGCCTGAGTGCATCGCGGCTGCGCGACCGACAGCTCGTGCCCGGCGGCGTCAGTGATGGACTTGACCGGCAACGGCTGGCAGTATTTCCCGCTCGCTGCCACAGCCGCGTAGGCGGCTGCCATCTGCAACGGCGTCACCTGTGTCACGCCCAGTGTGAACGAGCCGAAGTTGGCGTCCGGCGTGGCATCGGTGATGCCCAGCCGGTTGGCGATGGCGACCGGGTTCTCGGGGTTCTTCTTCGGGTCCATGCTGACGCGGTCTTCCAGCGGCACAAAGAATGTGTTGACCGACCGACCGAAGCCGGTCCACATGTTGAAGGTGCCCTTCTCGCTGGCGGCCGCGTTGACCGGGCAGTAATAGCCGGCGCAGCTGGTTGGCGCACTCGAGTCGGTGTAGACGAAGTTGGACTGGTATTTCGCTGGTGCCGCAATGGTGTAGGCCAGCGGCAGCTTGTTGTAGAGCGCCGACAGCATGGTGAACATCTTGAACGTCGATCCGAACTGATATCCCGGGTGATCCGAACTGCCGGTCGCCAACGGGATCGTGGTGTTCGGATAGGACGCCTTGTTGCCGAGCGCCGCCTGGGCCGGATCCTCGTTGATCGGGTTGTGTGAGTCGTCATTGGAGTAGTTGCGACTCACCGAGACGAATTGCACGTAGCCGGTGCCGGGCTGGACCGCCGCGCTCAGCAGTGCGGTCTTGCCGGTCTTCTTGACCCGCTTCAGGGCTGACTTGTCGGCGGCGTCCTGTGCGGCCGGATTGAGCGTCGTGATGATCTTGTAGCCGCCGGTCAACAGCTGGTTCTGGCGCGCGTACGTGTCGGCGCCGAAGGCCGGCTGGTCAAACCACCAGCGCTCCAGGTAGTCGCAGAAGAAGGCCCAGTTGGCGTGGGTGGTGTTGGTGCAGCCGTTGTGCAGCGTGGCGGGCTTGGTTACCACCGGCTCGGCCAGCGACTCCGTGTATTCGGCCTGGGTCATGTAGCCGAGCTTGAGCATGTTCGGCAGCACGTGGTTGTTACGCCGTTGCAGCGCGTGCACCTTGCCGGTGGCCGTCATCGGGTCATATTCGGTGGTGGCCTGCAACAGGCCGGCCAGCAGCGCGGCCTGGTCAACGCTCAGCTCGCTCGGCGGGATGCTGAAGTAGACCTCGCTGGCCGCGTAAATGCCGAAGGCCTGGTGGCCGAATGGCGCGATGTTCAGGTAGCGGTCCAGGATCTCGCGCTTGGCCGCCAGTTTGGAGCCCAGCTTCTTGGTGAGGTCCTTCTCCAGCGCGATCGCCAGGTGCATCTCGCGCAGCTTGCGGGTGTTGGACTTCTCGGTGGCGTCGACGACCTGCTGCGGGCTGTCCGCGGAGTAGGAGATCGCGAGGCGCACATATTGCATCGTCAGCGTCGAGGCGCCCTGCTGGGACTCGCCGTTGCGGTCAGCGACGAAGGCGCGCACCACGCCCTTCGGGTCGACGCCGTTGTGCTGATAGAACCGCTCGTCCTCAGAGGCAACGACAGCGTCGAGCATGTGCTGCGAGATGGCGGTAATCGGCACGTCACGGCGGTTTTCGTCATAGAGTGACGTGATCAGCGTTTTGCCGTCACTGGCATAGACATTGGTTACCTGAGGAGCGTGCGGGACTTCAAGGTCACTCGGCAGGCTGTCAAACTCCTCGGCTCCGGCCTTGGCTGCGAGTCCGGTCAGCGCGGCGGCTGGGAATGCGGCGGCGGCCACGACCAGGCCGGCCAGCAGTCCACAGATAATCAACGAAGCTGCATTCGCCAGCATGCTGCTATTACGCCTTCGCATCCAGTTCACCGGCCCAGGTTACGGGACGAGTGCTGCTGTTGCGCTCCGCTGGGCGCCGGGGCTGACCAGTTTGGCGCTCTTGGCCGATGCGAACTCCGACGACCGGCTGTCCGACCGGAGGATGCCAATTGCTGGGCCACCCGGGGAAGCCAATCAGAGAGTCGTTACTGTATCGTTATGCCCTGCTGGGCGGTAGCTACCCGTCTGTCGGGTTTAGCGAATTTTGCTGACGACGTTGCGTAATCGCGTGACTACGGAGCATGATGGGTCGACGCGATAGCGGGCGTTGCTCTAACGGCTAAAGGGGACGTCCGATATCGGATTGAAGCACCGGTAAGTGATTTTCGTGACGAGGAACTCGGGTGCCTCGTCGCCAAGCGCCTTGGGGGAGGCGTTGATCACGAGCCAGCATCGGCGTTGCTCGCGGGCCACACCAGCCCGCTGGCGTGAGCGCCAGACGTTCCGGGGGAAAAGTAAAAACGAGGGGGGACGGTCCACCAATGGGGATGATTGCCGATTGGCCAAGCTTGGCGGCGTGCCGGAACGGTGATCCGGATGCACTGTTCGTGCAGGGGGCGGAGCAAAACGTCGCGAAGCGCATCTGTCGCGGCTGCCCGGTCCGGTATGAGTGTCTAGCGGATGCTCTCGACAACCGGATCGAGTTCGGGGTCTGGGGAGGCATGACCGAACGCGAACGCCGTGCGCTTCTGCGCCGGCACCCGCAGGTGGCCAGCTGGAAGAAGATGTTTGAAACGGCCCTCACCAAGGAGGGCGTCAAGGAACTCGTGCCGGCAACCTGATCGACGGCCGAAGCCGCTAGCCGGCGAAGGCCGCACCGACGTCTCGCAGCCCGTCGATGTCATGGACATCGGCGGGCTGCGCCGGCACTGGGACCATCGCCACGTCCGGATGCTCGGCGGTGAACCGCGCGGTCACCTCGGTTTCGCGTACGACCTGTTGGGTCAGCGCCGCGTGGATGCGCAACACATCGGCGGTGGGCGTGGCGTCCCCGGCTTGGTCCAGGGCGACCGCCGCGGCGAGCGCGTCATCCGCGGACAGCTCTGGCGCGGAGACCGCGTGGGTGCGGTTCAGCACCAGGCCGGCCAGCGGCATCCGATCTCGGGCCAACCGATCGGCGAAGAATGCCGCCTCCCGGATCGCATCCGGCTCCGGCACCGCGACCACCAGGAATGCCGTCTCCGGCGCCTGCAGGATTCGGTAGGTGCGCTCGGCCCGCTCGCGGAAGCCGCCGAACGTCGAGTCCAAGCCCGCGACGAAGCCGGACAGGTCACTGAGCAGCTGGCCGCCGAGGATCTTGGTGACGGCCTTGGAAAACACTCCGAACGAGGCCGTGACCAGGCTGAACATGCTGCGCCCGCCGCGCGCCGGCGCCATCAGCATGCGGAGCATCCGGCCATCCAGGAACCGCGAGAGGCGCTGCGGCGCGTCCAGGAAGTCCAGGGCCGAGCGGGATGGCGGGGTGTCCACGACGATCAGGTCCCACTCGTCCTTGGCGTGCAGCTGACCCAGTTTCTCCATCGCCATGTATTCCTGAGTGCCCGAAAACGTCGAGCTCATGGCCTGGTAGAACGGGTTGGCGAAGATCTCCGCGGCGCGCTTGGCGTCGGTATGGGTGAGCACGACCTCGTCGAAGGTCCGCTTCATGTCGAGCATCATGGCGTGCAGCTCGCCGCCGTTGCTGGCGTGCGCGCCTTTCACCTGCCGCGGGGTGTTGGACAACTCGGTCAGTCCGAGAGACTGGGCCAATCGCCGCGCCGGGTCAATGGTCAACACGACCGTGCGACGGCCGTGCACCTCGGCCGCCCGGAGTGCGAGTGCGGCTGCCGTGGTGGTCTTGCCGACGCCTCCGGAGCCGCAGCACACCACGATCCGTACGCCCGGATCGGCGAGGATCGAGTCCACCTGCAGCATGTGGTCGGCGGTGGTCACGGGCTCAGTATCCCGGCCAGCGTCGCGAGCCCGTCGCGATCGACACCCTGAGGCAGGAACGGCAGCTCGACCACTGGTCGATCAAGCTGGGTCAGATCCTCCCGCAGTTCGTCCTCGGCACTGCGGCGCGCCAGGTATTGCTTCGCCTCGGCGGTCAGCCCGGCCACCGTGGCCTTGCCCGTTGCCAAGCCGGCCGCGGTCAAGCCCTTACGCAGGCTGGGTCCGGTGACCTTGGCTCCGACCAGAAGTTCGGGACGGGTCGAGTTCACGATGATCTTGCCGATCGGCAGGCCCAGCTCGCGCAACTCGCCGATCGCGTCGGCGGTCTCCTGCACCGGCATCTCCTCTAGCAGGGTCACCAGATGCACCGAGGTGATCGGCGATCGCAACACCGCCGTGACACCGTCGCTCTGCGTCTTGATCGGACCGACCTTGGCCAGCCGGGCGGTCTCCGCCGTGACATTGAGAAACCGGCCGATCCGGCCGGTTGGCGGTGCGTCCAGAATGACCGCGTCATAGACGCGCTTGCCACTTTCGGTGCGAGTGGTGGCCTCCTTGACCTTTCCGGTCAGCAGCACGTCGCGCAGTCCGGGTGCGATCGTGGTGGCGAAGTCGATCGCTCCGAGCTTCTGCAGCGCCCGCCCGGCGATGCCCAGCTTGTAGAACATGTCGAGGTATTCGAGCAGCGCCTCCTCGGGATCGACGGCCAGCGCCCGAACCTCGCCGCGGCCCGGCGCGGTGGCGACCTTGATCTCCCGGTACGGCAACGGCGGCCCGCCGAACAGCGGCGCGATGCCCTGCCGCCCCTCCACCTCGACCAGCAGCGTGCGCCGCCCATTGGCAGCCAGCGCCAGCGCAAGGGCGCCGGCGACCGTGGTCTTGCCGGTCCCGCCCTTGCCGGTCACCACATGCAGCCGGCCCGGCCAGTGCTCGCCCACGCTCCGCCCTTCTCGAACTCGCTAACTC
Organism: uncultured Actinomycetota bacterium; assembly: GCA_963836775.1. Taxonomy (GTDB): domain Bacteria; phylum Actinomycetota; class Actinomycetes; order Mycobacteriales; family Micromonosporaceae; genus DASQPR01. The sequence goes on from CAWIKR010000002.1 coordinate 2,226,655, forward strand.
GCACGTTACCTACCGCGGGCGCGGACCGGATCGGTCCCCGCCGTCCGGGTAGACATGTCTCACTCTTATCGCCTACCTCGGCGTCGCCGATCTAGCGGACCAGCGGCGCCGCCGCCCGGCCGTCGACCGTCGGCCTCCCGCCAACCTCGAGCGCTGGCCACGCTATGTTCTTGGGCATGCAAAAGTGGGAGTACGTCACCGTGCCGCTGCTCACCCACGCGACCAAGCAGATCCTGGACAACTGGGGTCAGGACGGCTGGGAGCTGGTGGCCGTGGTGCCCGGTCCGAACGCCGAGTCGCTGGTCGCCTACATGAAGCGGCCGATCGATTCCTGATCGCCGTGAGCCCGATCGTCGGACACGACCGGGTCGGTCGATTTCGCCCAATCCGTACAAAGGAGTAACGGACATGGCTGACGCCCGCGCCAAGCTCGCCGAGCTGGGTCTGCAACTGCCGCCGGTGGTGCCGCCGGTGGCGGCATACGTGCCGGCCGTACGCTCCGGCAACCACGTCTACGTCTCCGGCCAGCTTCCGATGGTCGACGGCAAGCTGCCGGCGACCGGCAAGGTCGGAGCCGAGGTGAGCGCCGATGACGCCAAGACGATGGCGCGGCAGTGCGCGCTGAACGCCCTGGCGGCGGTGGACTCGGTGGCCGGGCTGGACGCCGTGATCCGGGTGGTCAAGGTCGGCGGATTCGTCGCCGCGGCCGATGGCTTCACCGCCATTCCGGGCGTGATCAATGGTGCGTCCGAGCTGTTCGGCGCCGTTTTCGGCGAGGCCGGCAGGCACGCCCGCAGCGCGGTCGGGGTGGCCGAGCTGCCGCTCGGCGCGCCGGTCGAGGTCGATGTGATCTTCGAGGTGGCCTGACCGGCTGCGAGGCAGGTCGAAGCCAGGGGGAATCCCGATAGGCGGTGTCGGGTGGCATGCCTATTCTTGGCCCATGCCTCCCGCGCGCCCGGCCTTCGTGACCTCGGTGCGGGCTCCGAATCCGGGCCCGATGACACTCGACGGCACCAACACCTGGCTGCTGCGCGCACCCGGCGCGACGTCCTCGGTGGTCATCGATCCGGGACCGGACGACGCCGATCACATCGCGACGATCGTGGCGCGCGGTCCGATCGCGGCGATCTTCGCTACCCACCGACACCTGGATCACGTCGGAGGCCTCGATCTGCTGGCCGAGAAGAGCCAAGCGCCGGTGCACGCGATGGACGCGGGTCTGTGTCGGGAATCCGACCCGGTTGGCGATGGCGACCGGTTCGAACTCGCCGGTGTGACGCTCGAAGTGATGACCACGCCAGGCCACACGAGTGACTCGATCTGCATAGTCGCCAGCGGTCACGGAGAGCGAGTGGTGTTCACCGGCGACACCATCCTGGGCCGCGGCACCACGGTGGTGGCCTGGCCGGACGGCAACCTCGGCGACTACCTGACGAGCCTCGACCGGCTGGCCAGGCTTGACGGAATCACGGCTCTGCCGGGGCACGGGCCGGACGTGCCGGACTGCGGGGCGCTGGCTCGGGACTACCGGGCCCACCGCAACGACCGGCTCGATCAGGTGCGCTCGGCGCTCGCGGCCGGGGCGCGTACGCCCGCCGAGGTGGTCGCCCACGTCTATCCGGACCTCGAACCGGCGCTGGTGCCGGCCGCCGAGTGGACCGTCCGGGCGGCGCTGGCATATCTGACCGGAGACACACCGTGACCTGCCCGGTCTGCGGCACCGTCGCGGTCCCGGGAGCCCGGTTCTGCCACAACTGCGGCACCCCGCTTCAGCAGACCGCCAGCGTGCCGGCGGCCGAGCGGCGGGTCGTCACGATCCTGTTCGGCGACTTGTCGGACTTCACCGCCTGGGCCGAAGACCTGGATCCGGAGCGGGTTGGCGCCGTCACCGATCGGGTGCTGGCGGCCCTGGCCGGCGCCGTCAAAACCTTCGGCGGTCACGTCGACAAGCTGACCGGGGACGGCATCATGGCGGTCTTCGGCGCGCCGGTGGCGCACGAGGACGACGCCGAGCGGGCGGTCCGCGCCTCCCTGTCGATGCAGCGCGCCGTCCGGCGAGTCCTCGACGACGAGCGCGGTGGCGGCGCCCCGTCCGGGCTCCGGGTCGGGCTCAACACCGGAGAGGTCGTCGCCGGGGTCCAGGCCGGACTCGAATACACGGTGATCGGCGATGCCGTGAACACCGCTGCCCGGCTGGCCGACGCGGCCGCTATCGGTGCCGTTTACGCCGGCGAGCGTACCGCTGCGAGCACTCGCCGGGTGGCGTCCTGGCGGGCGCTGCGACCGCTGCGCCTGAAAGGCAAGCGGGCGCCGGTGGAGAGCTTCGAACTGCTCGGCCTGCTGGACGCGCCGGGCACCCGATCCGGCATGGGCGATGAAGCCCCGTTCGTGGGCCGGGAGACCGAGCTGGCCTGGGTCGCCAGCCGGCTCGCCGAGGTGGACGACTCCGGTGAGTCGCGGGTGCTGCTGCTGACCGCGGAAGCCGGGCTGGGCAAGAGCCGGTTCGCCGCCCAGGTGGAGCGGGCCGCGGCCGGATATGACGTGACGTCGTCGCGATACCCGGCCGGTGGCGGGGTCCGGGTGCTCGCCGTGCGGTGTGCCGCGTTCGGCGAGCGGCGCCGGCTGGGTCCGCTGACCGACCTGGTCCGCGAGGCGATCGGCCTGCCGATGGACGCCGCCACCGGAATGACCCGCAACGTGGTCGAGGAGCGGTTGAATCGGGTTGCGAACCGGATCGGCTGGACCCCGGCCGGCAACCGGGTCGAGCTGCTCGCCACCGCGTTGTCGATCCCGCCGGCCGACGCCGCGCTGCCGTCGGCTCGGCCGTGGACCAGCACCGAGGGCGATTCGTTCGACCTGGAAGCGGTGCCGTCGGCGGTCGCCGAGCTGCTGTCCGGCCTGGCCAAGGAGAGCCCGATGCTGGTCGTGGTCGACGACCTGCACGACGCGACTCCGGAGACCATCGACGCGCTGGGCACCATGCTGTCCAAGATCGAGGGCGCCATCCTGGTGCTGTTGCTGGGCCGGCCGGAGCTGGTGCGTACCGCCGGTGCGCTGACCCGCCTCGCCGACGCGGAGGTGAACAACCTGCCGGCGCTCCGCGGAGCCGACGCGGCCCGCCTCCTCACCGCCTATCTCGGTGGCGGCCGGCTGGCACCGGCCGACACCGATCGGTTGCTGGCCACCGCGCAGGGCAACCCGTATTACCTGGCCGAGCTGGTCACGCTGTTGATCGAGCGGGGCGCGCTGACGCACACCGAGGACGTTCCGGGCTGGCGGCTGGCCGCCGACTCGCTCGGTGGCGCACTGCTCTCCCGGGACCTCGCCGCGGTCCTCGCCGCCCGCATCGACGCGCTCCCCGCCGATGCTCGTGCGGTGCTGCGAGACGCCACCGTCGTCGGTGACACGGTGCCATCGGGTGCGCTGGAGGCGCTGCACGAGCGGCGTACCGGGCGGACGGCTCGGGCCGGCGCGGCCGCGGTGGAGCTGGAACGCGCGGTCGAGGAGTTGCTGTCCCGGCGCATGCTGCGGCGGGTGCGGGGCGGTTATGCCTTCGTCACCCCGTTGCTGCGCGAGGCGGCCTACACGGGCATTGGCAAGGCCGATCTGGCGGCCCGGCACGCATATCTGGCTCGATGGGCGGCGGGCGAACTCACCCCCGGCATCGGGTGGGTGCGCAGCGTTGGCACCGAGGCCGACGCCGACGTCTTCGTGGCGGCGCACGTCGAGGCCGCGGTCACCCTGGCCGACCAGGTCAATCTCCGCCCGGACGCGGCGGCTCGGCAGGTGGCGCCGCTGGCCATCGCGGCCCTCGGCCGATCCGCACGGCGGGCCATCAACATGGGCGAGCCGGCCCAGGCGGTACGCCACGCCGAGCGCTCCGTGGCCCTCTCCGGGGACGTGCTGCCGCGCGCCGACCGGTTGGTCTACGCCCGAGCGCTGCTGCAGTTGGCCCGTCCCAATGAGGCTCTGGTCCAGGCAGAGAAGCTGATCGCCGATGCCGCCGAGGGCCGGGACGAGTTCCACACCGGCGCCGCGCTGCTGCTGATCGGCCGGGTGCATCGGCTGCTCGGTGACGTGGTCCGGGCGCGAAAGGCGTGGCACGAGGCGCTCACCGTGTCGACCGCGTCCGGGCACGCCAACGTGCAGGCCGAGGCGCTGCGACGACTCGGCATGTCGGACTTCCTGCTGGGCCGGCTGGCCGAGGCGGGCAGCCGGCTGACTCAGTCATATCAGGTGGCCGTCGGCGACGAAGATCCCCGCAGCCAGGCATGGTCGCTGCAGAATCTGGCCTGGGTCGCGACTACTCGCGGTGACTTCGCCGGCGCCGACGCGATCCTCGGCCAGGCCGCCCGGCTCTTCGCCGCGCGCCGGGATCCGGTCGGCCGGGCCTGGCTGCGCGGGACCACCGCATTCGCCCGGCTGCTGGCCGGCCGACTCGGCGAGGCGCGCCGGCTGGCCCGGGTCTTCCTGCCGTTCGGCGAGCGGGTCGGAGACCAGTGGGCAGTGGCGACGCTGCGCGCGGTGGACGCTTTCGCCGCGGCCGAATCCGGCGACCTGGCCGAGGCGGACCGGGCGGCACGCCGTGCCTACGGCGAGTTCGCGGCCGCCAAGGACGACTGGGGCCGCGGATTCGCCCTCGTCGTACGCGGCGTGGTGGCCCGCGGGCTGGCGGAGCCGGCGCACGCGGTCGACCTGCTCTCCGAGGCCCTGGAGTACGGCGAGAGCACCCATCATCCGTTGCTGATCGGGATGGCCCGGACCATCCGCGGTTTCACCCAGCTGGAACAGCAGGATCCGGGTGCGGCCGAGGCGGACGCCCGCGCCGTGCTGGACATTGTGGAGCCGCACAACGTCACCGAAGCCGCGCAGGTCGGGCCGAGAGTGCTGCTCGGCGCTGCCCGGCTGGCGATCGGCGACACCGGCGCGGCACTGCGGCACCTGGAGCCGGTGGCCAAGGCTGGGCACGCACCGGCCATGCTGCTGTCCCGGCGGTTCGCCCTGGCCGTCTACTCGGCGGCACTGCTCGCCGATGGCCAGGTCGAGGACGCGGTGACCGCCGGTGGCCTCGCGCTCGACGCGCCCGGTGAAGACGTACGCAGTGGCACCGTCGCCCACCTGGCGCTGGCCCGGGCACTCGCGGCGCATGGCGAGGCGGACGCCGCTCGCACCACGGCGGCCGAAGCGGTCGCTTCCGCGTACTCCACCGAGCAGCGGGGCGAGCGACTGGACAGTGACGCATTGCTCGAATCGCTCTCTGTCGCGCCGTAATCCTGATGGGCTACCTTCTTAGCCGTGACTGAGCCAGCTCATTACCCGGCGGTTCCCGGCCTGACCGGGCTGTCGGTGCTGGCCAGAGGTGGTTACGCGACGGTCTACCAGGCCCGCCAGGAGTCGGTGGGGCGGCCGGTGGCGGTCAAGGTCGAGCACCGCGCCCTGGACAACGAGGACGATCAGCGTCGATTCCTCCGGGAAGCGCACGCGGCCGGGCAGATGTCCGGGCATCCGCACGTGGTCGATCTCTTCGATGTCGGGGTCACGGCCGACGGACACCCATACCTGATCATGGAGCTGTGCGCCGGCACCTACGCGGATCGGCTCACCCGATCGCCGCTGGCGCCGGCCGAGGTCCGCGATGTCGGTATGAAGATCGCCGACGCCCTGGCCCACGCGCACGCGCTCGGCGTGCTGCATCGCGACGTCAAGCCGGCGAACATCCTGCAGTCCCGGTTCGGCGAGCCGGCGTTGGCCGACTTCGGCCTCGCGGTGCTCGCCGAGACTCGCGACTCGTCCCTCTCCCTGGAGGTCCTGACCCCGGCGTACGCGCCCCCGGAAGCCTTCCGGCACGGCACTCCGCCGTCCGCGGCCGCGGATGTGTACGCGCTGGCGGCCTCGCTCTACGCCATGCTCCGGGGCGGCCCTCCGCGCTGGCGTGAGGACCTGATGCCCAGCCTGTTCGCGCTGGTCGAGCTCTTCAACGAGCCGATCCCCGACGTCCCCGGCGTCGGCAAGCCGCTGCTCGACCTGCTGCGCGCCGGCATGGACAACGAGCCCGGCCGGCGACCATCCGCGTCGCGGCTGCGGGAGGAGTTGCAGCGGCTCGGTCCGGACACGCTCGGGGTGGCGACCAATTCGGTGTTCGCGCCGCGGGCCGCGGCCGACGACGCCACCGTGAACTGGGCCGCCGACACCGGCCAGCTCGACGTTCCTGACCGCACCCTGGCCCCACCACACTCCGGATCTTGAACAGTTATCGCTGATATGCAGCGACAATCGTTCAAGATCCAGAGGGTTCGGGCGCGGCCTAGTAGGAGCGCTCCTGGTCCAGCACGTGCTGCGCCACGAAGTTGAGGATCATCTCCCGGGACACCGGCGCGATCCGGGCCGCGCGCACTCCACCGAGCAACGTCGCTACACCGTATTCGGTCGTCATGCCGTTGCCGCCGTGCGCCTGGATGGCGGTGTCGACGGCCAGATTCGCGGCCTCCGCGGCGGCGTACTTGGCCATGTTGGCGGCGATCCCGGCCTCGATCGGGCTGCCCGCGTCGTAGAGCGCCGCGGCCCGGTAGACCATCTGCTTGGCGAGCTCGACCTGGATCTGCGCGTGCGCCAGCGGGTGCGAGACGCCTTGATGTGACCCGATGGTGCGACCACCCCAGACCGACCGCGACTTGGCGTACGCGGCGGCCTGCGCCAGCGCGTACCGGCCCATGCCGACGCCCATCGCCGCGACCGTGATGCGTTCCGGGTTGAGCCCGGTGAAGAGGGCCGCGAGTCCGGCGGTCTCGTCGCCGATCAACGCGTCACCCGGCACGCGTACGTCATCGAGGTAGAGCATCCACTGGTTCTCCGGCGACGTGATCTCCATGTCGATCTTCGTCTTGGTCAGCCCGGCAGCGTCGGTCGGGACCAGGAACAGCGCCGGCGACAGCCGCCCGGACACTTCGGTGCGTGCCACCACCAGGAGATAGGGCGCCTCGTCAACGCCGGAGATGAAGCACTTGCGGCCGGAGATGAGCCAGTCGTCCCCGTCCCGGCGGGCAACCGTGCCGAGCTTGTGGAAGTTGGATCCGGCTTCCGGCTCGGTGATCGCGAACACCACCTTGAGCGAGCCGTCGGCGAAGGCCGGAAGCAACTGCTTGCGCTGTTCATCGGTGCCGTGCTTGGCGATGATCGTGGCCACGATCGCCGGCGATACCACCAGCAGCAGCAACCCGCATCCGGCGGCGGCGAGCTCCTCGCCGACGATGGCGAGTTCGGTGATGCCACCGCCACCGCCACCGTATTCGGCCGGGACGCTGACCCCGAGATAGCCGAGCCGGCCGGCCTCCGACCACAACTCGGTGGTGTGCCCGCCGGACTTGGCCTTCTCGACGTAGTAGCGGTGGCCGTACTTGGCTCCGAGCCCGGCTACCGCCGCGCGCAGTGCGGCCTGCTCGGGCGTGTCGTTGACAAGATTCATGAGGGGTGTCCTTACCGAGTTATTCGGGCGTGATGATGACCAGCACGGTTCCGGTGTCGACCTGGGTGCCGGTGCCCACCGGCAACGACGAGACGACTCCGTCGGCGGGCGCGTGGATCGGGTGTTCGAGCTTCATTGCCTCCAGCGTCAGCAGCAGCTCGCCGGCGGCCACCCGCTGGCCGGGCGTCACCAGCACCCGGCCGATCGCGCCCGGCATCGGCGCCAGCAGCGAGCCTTCGATGGTGTCCGGCTCGCCGACCGGGAACCGCGGCAACTCGGTCAGGGTCACCGAACCCTCGGTGCTGTCGACGAACGTAAGGGCGCCGACCCGGTGCACCGCGAAGTCCAGCCGAACGCCGTTGACGTCCAGGCTGACCTGTTCCGGCGTCGCCGAGACGACGGCCACCGGGGGATGCGCCTCGGGGTCGGTGGCGGCAGACACCCCTGGGACGCCGGCATCCTCACGGTCGGCACTGCGTACGGCCCAGGAGGCCAGGTTGCCGGCACGGTCGAAGCGGTACGCCACCTCGACCGGCCCGCTCGGCCCGTCGTACGCCATGACCTGCGGAATGCCGCCGACGTTGCGCCATCCGAGCGGTGCCCGCTGGCCCGAGGCGGACCGGCGGGCGGCAGCGCCGGCCAGCGCCGAGGCCAGGCACGACAGCTTCGCGCCGTCCATCGAGGCGCCGTCCATCGAGGCTCCGTCAATCGACGACAACAGTGGGGCAAACACCTCCGGATGCCGGTCCAGGAAACCGGTGTCGACGCCGCCGTCGCGGAACGCCTGGTGTCGCAGTACGCGTACGAGCAGGTCGCGGTTGGTGGTCACGCCGTGAATCTGGGCCCGGGCCAGCGCCGAGGCGAGGACCCGGGCCGCCTCGGCTCGGGTGGGAGCCCAGGCGATCACCTTGGCCAGCAGCGGGTCGTAGTGGACGCCGACCACCGAGCCGTCCTCGACGCCGGAGTCGACCCGAAGCCCGGGCATCATCGGCGTCGTGAATTCGGCGGCGACGCCCGGCACACGGAACCGGTGCAGAGTCCCGGTCGACGGCAGCCAAGCCGACGCCGGATCTTCCGCGTAGACCCGAGCTTCAATGGCGTGGCCGCGCAGCGGAGGCGCGCCGTCGAACGGCAGCGGTTGGCCCTCGGCCACCAGCATCTGCAGCCGGACCAGGTCAAGCCCGGCGACGCACTCGGTGATGGCGTGCTCCACCTGAAGCCGGGTGTTCATCTCCAGGAAGTAGAACTCTCCGGAGGGCGCGACCAGGAACTCGACGGTCCCGGCGCCGACGTAGCCGACGGTCTGGGCGACCTGGATCGCGGCGTCGTACAACTGACCCCGCATCGCCTGCGAGACCGCGGGCGACGGCGTCTCCTCGATCAGCTTCTGGTGACGTCGCTGGATCGAGCACTCGCGCTCGCCGAAGGTGACGTAGTTGCCGTCGTTGTCCGCAATGATCTGGACTTCGATGTGGCGGGCGCGCTCGACGTAGCTCTCGCAGAACACCGTACCGTCGCCGAAGGCCTGTGCGGCCTCGCGTCGCGCCGAAGCGATGGCCTCGCCGAGCGCGTCCGCGTCCCGGACGATGCGCATGCCGCGGCCGCCGCCCCCGGCGGACGCCTTGACCATCACCGGAAACTCGGTGACCTCGGCGGGATCGGTCCAGGTCGGCAGCGTGGCCACGCCGGCCTCGGCCATCAGCGCCTTGGCCTCGAGCTTCGAGCCCATCATCGCGATCGACTTGGGTGACGGGCCGACCCAGGTGAGCCCGGCGTCGATCACCGCCGCGGCGAAGTCGGCCCGCTCGGACAGGAAGCCGTAGCCCGGGTGAATCGCGTCCGCGCCAACCTTGCGGGCCGCGTTGACCAGCAGATCTCCGCGCAGATAGGTGGCGGTCGGCGCGTTGCCGGGCAGGTGCACGGCGTAGTCTGCCTCGGCGACGAACGGTGCCCGTTCATCGGCATCGGAGTAGACCGCGACGGTCTCGATGCCGATCGCGCGACAGGTCGTGAAGATCCGGCGGGCGATCTCCCCGCGGTTGGCTACCAGCAGCCGGCGAATCATGTGTGGTGCCCCTCAATCACATTCGACTGCATCGTCATCAGAGCCGGAACACGCCGAAGTCGGCGGCGCCCTCGACTGGTGCGCCGTGGATCGCGGACAGGCAGATGCCCAGGACGGTGCGGGTGTCGCGGGGGTCGATGACACCGTCGTCGTAGAGGCGGCCGGACAGGAAGAGAGCGTGTGACTGCTCGTCGATCTGGTTGGTGACCATGGCCTGCATCGCCTGGTCCGAGTCGGTGTCGAAATCCCGTCCCGCGGCAGCGGCGGCTTGGCGCGACACGATCGACAGGACGCCGGCCAGCTGCGCACCGCCCATCACCGCCGACTTGGCGTTCGGCCAGGCGAACAGGAACCGCGGATCGAAGGCGCGGCCGCACATGCCGTAATTTCCGGCGCCGTAGGACGCTCCGATGTTGACGGTCAGATGCGGGACCCGGGAATTCGCCACCGCGTTGATCATCAGTGCGCCGTGCTTGATGATCCCGTGCTGCTCGTAGTGCGTCCCGACCATGTATCCGGTGGTGTTCTGCAGGAACAGCAGCGGTGTGCTGGACTGGTTGGCAAGCTGGATGAACTGCGCCGCCTTCTGTGACTCCTCGGAGAACAGCACGCCGCGGGCGTTGGCCAGCACGCCGATCGGGAACCCGTGAATGCGGGCCCAGCCGGTCACCAGCGAGGTGCCATAGAGCGGCTTGAACTCGTCGAACTCGCTGCCGTCCGCGATCCGCGCCAGGACTTCCCTCGGATCGAACGGTGTCCGAAGATCGGCGGGGGCAATCGCCAGCAGGTCCTCGGCGTCGTATTTCGGCTCCACCGCGGCCGCCGTCGGACCTGGTCCGTGCTTGCGCCAGTTCAGCCGGGACACGGTCATCCGGGCCAGCCGGATCGCGTCGCGCTCGTCGGCGGCCAAGAAGTCGGCCAGCCCGGACTTGGTGGCGTGCATCAGCGCGCCGCCCAGCGACTCGTCGTCGGTTTCCTCGCCGGTGGCCATCTTGACCAGCGGTGGACCGGCGAGATACACGCTCGCGGCGTCCCGCACGAAGATGGTGTAGTCGGACATGCCCGGCAGGTAGGCACCGCCGGCGGTGGCGTTGCCGAACACCACCGCAATCGTCGGTTGCCGGTTTGCGCTGGCCCGGGTCAGATCCCGGAACACCCGGCCGCCCGGAACGAAGATCTCAGCCTGTGCCGGCAGGTCGGCGCCGCCGGACTCGACCAGGTTGATCACCGGAAGGCGGTTGATCGCGGCGATCTCCGCGAGCCGGTTGCTCTTCTTCAGGGTGTACGGGTTGACCGCGCCACCGCGTACGGTCGGATCGTTGGCGATCACCATGCACTCGACGCCTTCGACCACGCCGATGCCGCCGACCACACTGCCGCCGGTCGGATAGTCGGTCGCGAACCCGGCGACCGGGCACAACTCCAGGAACGGCGCATCGCGGTCGATCAGCAACTCGATCCGTTCCCGGGGCAGCAGCCGGCCGCGCGCGTGGTGCCGGGTGACGTATTTGTCACCGCCGCCGGCGCGGGCCCGGTCCAGCGCATCGTCCAGCTCCCGGATCCGATCCAGCATGGCTGCGCGATTTTCCAGGTAGGCGGGCGCCCGCGGGTCGACGGTGGTGGTCAAGATGGGCATCAGGTCAGGACCCTCCTTTGGCTAGTGGGTCACGGCCGGTGCCGGGCGGTCCGGCGAACGCCTGAACGACCCCGAGCCAGTCCCGAGCGACCGGACCGGTGGCGTCCAGGTTCACGTCATTGCGGTGCCGGCGCTGCGTGGCGATCAAGCAGAAGTCGAGCGCGGTTCCGGTGATCAGATCGGCTGCGTGATCCGGGCCGAAGGTCCACAATCGACCGTCCGGCGTGGTCAACTCAAGCCGGACTCGCTCAGCCGGAACGGGACGGTCGTGGATCGCGAAACTGAATTCGAAGGTGCGCATGGCGAGGAACACGATGTGCCGCAGACGCGCCGTCGGCTCCCGGCCCAGGCCCAGCGTGTCGGCGATGTCCTGCCCATGCGCCCAGGTCTCCATCAGGCGGCCGGTGGCCATGCTGACCGGTGACATGGTCACGCCGTACCACGGCAGCCGCTGCTCGCGGGGCGCCTCCAGGAGTGCCTTGACCAGCGCGGACCGGCTGTCTCGCCAGGCCGTCAGCAACTCCGCCGGCGGCCGCAGCGATGCCTCGGCGAAGTGGTCTACGAATCCGGCCGGGTCGGCGGCGGCGATCGCGAGGTCGCGGCCGAACGCCTCGACATCGGTGATGGATTTCAGCGCGGTGGTGTCGGTCCAGTGCAGGTGCGCTATCTGGTGCGCGATGGTCCAGCCGGCGGCCGGCGTCGCTGCCGCCCAGGTGGCGTCCGGCAGATCGGCGACGAGAGCGTCGACCTCGGCTGACTCGGCGGTCAGGTCGTCGCAAAGCTCGGTGATATCGGCCATCGCTAACCGCCAAGGATGGTGTCGAGCTGGTCGGACCAGCTGTCGAGGATCGCCCGGCGGCGGGCCGAGTCGTCGTTCAGCAGGTTGGCGACGCCGAGGCCACGGAGCAGCTCCAGGGTGGTCTGGACGGCATGGCGCACCTCCGGGCGGGACTCGTCGGCCGTCAGCAGATCGACGGTGAGCCGGTAGAGGTCGCGACCTAGCCGGGCCTCCAGTGGCACCAGCGCTTCCCGCAGCGTCTCGTCCGTACGCGCCGCGACCCACACCTCGAGCGCCGCACTGAACAGCGGTCCGGTGAAAGTTGCCGCCATCACCTCCAGCACGTCGCGTGTCCCGCTCGCGTTGGCGGCCCGGATCTCGTCGGCGCGGCGCTGCATGAGGTGATCGACCGCGGCCAGCACCAGAGCCGTCTTGGTCGGGTAGTGGTGCAGTTGAGCGCCCCGCGAGACGCCCGCGGTCTCGGCGACGATCGTGGTCGTGGTGCCGGACCAGCCGTGTTTGATCAGGCAGTCGATTGTCGCGTCCAGCAGCCGTTGCTGCGTGACGCGGCTCCGCTCCTGCTGAGGCCTGGGCTCCACCGGTTCAGCCTGCGCCGTGCGAAACAAACAGTCAAGCCTGATTGTTTCCATGCCGAGATCCGGGGACCGGGGCGAATCCGGATGCCACGGACGTGCGCGACCGTTGCGACCCGCGAGAGCCGGTCACGGGCCGTAGTAGAGATCCACCGTCGCGGTGTTCGGTCCCCACGACAGATTCAGATGCCAGCACCCCGGCGCCGGAACGTCCACGATGGACGGGTAGATCTCGCCCGGGGATGCGTCGGCGGACTGTGACGCCGACATCGAACCGCCCCGCTCCGAAGTCCCAGTGATCTCGAGGGTGGCGCCGTTACGCGGTTCGCGGCTGATCCAGAGAATCTTATTGGACCGGCCGTCGTCGCGGCTGCCGGCTCGAAGCGGTGCCCCGAAGAGCATGCCGACCATGTTCTGCTCCGACGACAGCACCCAGGTCAGGCCATCCAGGCCCGGACCGGCGGACTGAACCCAGGCCGGTCGTGCCGACCCGGCCGGGTAGATCGATCCGCACCCGGCAGGTCCAGCGACCGGCGAACTGCTCGGACCGGGTGCCGACGGCGATGCGGGTGGCGTGACCGCCAGCGAGCGATCCGGCTGAGGTCCCGACGCCGACGAGGCGCAGCCGACCAGCGCGAAACCGACAGCGGGCACCACCAGAAGCAGCCGAAGCTTCATGCCTCCGATGGTGCCCGATGATGCCGTCGCCAAACGCCGTCCGTTCGAGCGCTACACCCGAGCTCGGCGCGCCAGCCGCTCCGGGTCCAGGACGATCACGCTCTTGCCATCCAGCCGCAGCCAGCCGCGGGACGCGAAGTCGGCCAGTGCCTTGTTCACCGTCTCGCGCGAGGCTCCGACGAGCTGGGCCAGCTCTTCCTGGGTCAGGTCGTGGGTCACCCGCAGCACGCCACCATCCCGCGAGCCGAACTGGCCGGCCATCTGCAGCAGATTCTTGGCGACCCGCCCCGGCACGTCGGTGAAGATGAGGTCGGCCAGCGCGTTGTTCGTCCGGCGAAGCCTGCGGGCCAGCACCCGGAGCAGCTGCTCGGCGATCTCGGGACGGTTGCTCAGCCACGGCCGCAGGGCCTGCTTGCGCAGCCGGGCGACGCGAGCATCGGTGACCGCGGTCGCGGTGGCGGTGCGTGGCCCCGGGTCGAACAGCGACAGCTCGCCGATCATGTCGGACGGGCCCATCAGCGCGATCAGGTTCTGCCGGCCATCGGCGGCGCGACGGCCGAGCTTGATCTTGCCACTCATGACGATGTAGAGGCTGTCACCGGGCTCGCCCTCGTTGAACACCACCTCGCCCTTGCGGACGTCGATGATGTCCAGGTCCTTGGCCAGCGCTTCGGCGGCCTCCGGGTCAACGCCCTGGAAAATACCGCTCCGGGCTAGCACTTCGTCCATAGCGCACCCTCTCCGAATTGTTACCGCAAGGCCAGTCTAGGCACACCAGGGTCACAACCGGGCACGCACCCGCAAAGATCGTTACCGACTGACCGGTACCGTCGATGGCGTGCAGCTGGCCGATCGTGTGGAGGGCGGACACCGGTTTCCGGTGCTTATCTGGCGATTGCCGGAGCCGGTGCTCGCGATCTCTTCCGGGACTCTGGGTGGCGGCATCGGCGTCCGGAACTGGATCGTCAACGCCACTGTGGATAAGTCCTACTCCCGAATGGATCCCGCCGTCCACCTGGCCGAGCTGGCAACCGCCAATGACCTGCGTGGACCGGGGGTCGGATTGCTGACCGCGGTCGATGTCCGGCAGCGCGAGATCGCCGTCGATGGCGGCGTCGAGGCGGTGATCACCGTCGGACTAGGCGTGCCGACCTGGGCGGCGGCTCCGGACGGTGACGGCACCCCGGCTCCACCGGGGACGATCAATTCAGTCGTACGCGTCCCGGTCCGGCTGGACGAGGCGGCTCTCGTCAACGCGGTGATCACCGCGACCGAGGCGAAGGTCCAGGCGCTCGCCGATGCCGGGGTGGCCGCGACCGGGACCGCCAGCGACGCGATCTGCATCGTCTGCCCGGCCGATGGAATCGCCGAGCCGTTCGCCGGCCCGCGCTCGATCTGGGGTGCCCGGCTGGCGCGTGCCGTCCATTCGGCCACCAAGTCCGGGGCTGAGGCCTGGTGTCGTACGCGCGCAGTAGGTTAGTTCGGTGCCCACGAAAGCGACCACGCCGCCCGATGCCGCCGATCAGCAAGATCGAGAGCCGGCCCCCGATCATGGGCGGATCGCCATCCCGGCCGGAGATTCCGAGCTAGCCGCTGCGGCGGCCGAGGTCACCGCTGCCGCGAAGAGCCCGGCGAAGAAGCCGGCGCGCCGGTCCGGGTCAGCTCCAGAGATCACCGAGACCCGGACGGCGCTGGTCCGCCGGGCTCGCAAGATGCACCGCGAACTCACCGAGACCCATCCGGACGCCCACTGCGAGCTGGACTTCACCAATCCGCTGGAGTTGCTGGTCGCCACCATCCTGTCGGCGCAGTCCACCGATAAGAAGATCAACGAGGTCACGCCGAAACTGTTCGCGCGCTACCCGGCCGCGGCGGATTACGCATCCGCCGACCGCGCCGAGATGGAAGAGATCCTCAAGCCCACTGGCTTCTTCCGGAACAAAACCACGTCCGTGATCGGTCTCGGCAACGCACTGGTGGAGCGCTTCGACGGCGAGGTCCCCAACAAGATGGACCTGCTGGTGACGCTGCCCGGCGTGGGCCGGAAGACCGCCAACGTAGTGCTCGGCAATGCATTCGACGTCCCGGGCATCACCGTGGACACGCATTTCGACCGGCTGGTTCACCGCTGGGCGTGGACCACCGAGCATGATCCGGTGAAGGTCGAGTTCGCGGTCGGCACGCTGATCGAGCGCAAGGACTGGACCATGCTGTCGCATCGGGTGATCTTCCACGGGCGCCGGGTGTGCCATGCCAAGAAGCCCGCGTGCGGGGCGTGCACGCTGGCCAAGCTCTGCCCGTCATACGGCATCGGCCCGACCGAGAAGCAGGCGGCGGCGAAGCTGCTCAAGGGGCCCCGGGTGGCGGAGCTCGCGGCACGGGCGGGCATCACCTTGTGAGGTTGCTGCGTGTGCTGGCCGTGCTTCTCGCCACGGTGGCGGTGTCGATGGCCGGCTGTTCTTCGTCATCGGCGCCGGCCGCGGCGGGCACCTGCCTCGGCGCGATCGCGGCTGCCAGCCCGGCCGGCACCAGCGCCGGTCCGGGGCCGGGCGGGGTCGCCCTCGACTGCTTCGACGGCAGCGGCTCGGTCCGGCTCGACCAGCTGACCACTCCAGCGGTGGTGAACCTGTGGGCCGGCTGGTGCGGGCCGTGCCGGCAGGAGCTGCCCGAGGTGCAGAAGTTCGCCGACGCGGCGAGCGGCAAGGTGGCGGTCGTGGGCGTCGACTCGGCGGACACCAAGACCAGCGGATCGTCGCTGATCAAGGACACGCACCTGACCTATCCGATGCTCTTCGACCCGCACTCGACACTGGGCCGGTCGATCAGTCAGAGCGTTCTGCCGGTCACCGTGTTCATGCGTCCGGGCGGCGAGGTGGCGTACGTGTATCACAGCCAGACGCCGCTGAACAGCGCGAAGATCGCCGCGCTGGCGCAGCAGTATTTAGGTGTGCGGGTGAGTGGATGAGCGAGTTGCCCAGCTGGTGGCAGCCGTTGCTGACCAATGTCGGCGCGGCGACCACCGAGACCTTCACTCGCTTCGCGGTGCCGGAGACCGGTCGCGAGAGTGCGGTCCTGGTGCTGCTCGGCGAGACCGTGCCCGGCCAGCCGGACATCCTGCTGCTGCAGCGCGCCGCCGACATGCGCAACCACGCAGGTCAGCCGGCGTTTCCGGGCGGCGCCGCGGATCCGGACGACGTCAGCCCGATCGACACCGCACTCCGGGAAGCCAATGAGGAGGTCGGGCTGCGGCGCGAGACAGTCTCGGTTCAGTCGCTGCTGCCGCCGCTGTGGATTCCGGTGAGCAACTTCATCGTGCGCCCGGTGCTGGCGTGGTGGCATAGCCCACATTCGGTGGCGCCGGAAGACCCACGCGAGGTTGCGAGCGTCGCCCGGGTGACCGTCGCCGAGCTGGTCAATCCGGACAACCGCGTGCGGGTTCGGCACCCGAGTGGGTGGATCAGTCCCGGTTTCACCGTCGGGAACATGCTGGTCTGGGGCTTTACCGCGGGGGTGCTGTCGGTCCTGCTGGATCTGGGCGGTTGGTCCCGACCGTGGGACCCGGCAGGGCGTATTGAAGATCTCAGCGTTGCTTGACATCACCGCCGTACCCTGAACACGTGCACGGCAGCCTCCTCGATCTCCTCCTGCTGGTTCTCATGGTGGTCTTCGCGATCAATGGGTACCGGCAGGGTTTTGTGGTGGGCTTGTTGTCGTTCCTGGGCTTCTTCGCCGGCGCCGCTCTGGGCCTGCAGATCGGTCCGGCGATCGCGACCCATTTCAGCCAGGAAGCCGCCCGGGTCGCCATTTCGCTCGGCTGTGTCTTCGGCATCGCGCTGCTCGGCCAGGCCCTCACCAACTGGGTCGGCGAGAAGATCCGCGGCAACATCCGCAACCGCACCGGCCAGTCGGTGGACGATTTCGGTGGCGCGGTCATCTCGGTGCTGGCGCTGCTCGTGGTGGTGTGGCTGGTGGCGGCGCCATTGGGATCGTCATCCCTGCCGGGCCTGGCGCGCTCGGTCCGGCAGAGCGCGATCCTGCATGGCGTCAACACGGTCATGCCGCAGGCGGCGCAGTCGCTCTCCGATGAGTTACGCACCACGGTCAACACCAGCGGCTTCCCGGACGTCTTCGGCGAGCTGATCCCGACCAACGTGCGGCAGGTGCCGGCGCCCAATGCGGCGCTGGCCAAGCTTCCGGTGGTCCGCAACAGCGAGCGATCGGTGGTCAAGGTCGAGGGCAGCGCCCCATCGTGCAACCGGCGGATCGAGGGCTCCGGCTTCGTGTTCGCGCCCGGCCGGGTGCTCACCAACGCCCATGTCGTGGCCGGCACCCGGCAGGTGTCGGTGGCGGCGCCCGGCCAGCGCTACGTGCTCTCTGGCGTCGTCGTGGTCTACGACCCGCACCGTGACCTCGCCGTCATCGACGTGCCGGGCCTGGACGCGCCGGTGATGCAGTTCGCCGACAGCCGGGCTCGGGCAGACGACGACGCGATCGTGCTCGGCTATCCACTCGACGGGCCGTACGACGCCGAGGCTGCCCGGATTCGGGACGCCCGTCCTATCAAGGGACCGGACATCTATAACGACCGCACCGTGACCCGAGACATCTACACGATTCGTGGTCTCGTCCGCAGCGGCAACTCCGGGGGGCCGCTGATCGACTCGGACGGCGACGTGCTCGGCGTGATCTTCGCGGCCGCCGCCGACGACCCGCAGACCGGCTTCGCCCTGACCACCGCCGAGGCATCATCGGTGATCAAGACCGGCCGGACCGCGACCCAGCACGTGTCGACCGGATCCTGCACCGAATAGCCCGGCGCTACGCGGTCGGCTCCGCGTAGCCGAGCTGGATCAGCCGGTCTCCGTCCCGCCGGTGCACGAGATGGCCGCGGCCGGGCGGCAGCGGTTGGGGGCGTACGGATCCGATCAGCGGTCCCTCGTCGCGGTCGCCGGACATCACGATCGCCGGAGCTCCCAGGTCTTTGAGCCGCGCCAGCACCGGCTCGTAGAGCGCCCGGGCGGCGCCGCCGATGCGCCTGGTGACGACGAGATGCAGCCCGATGTCGCGAGCGTGGGCCAGCAGGTCGAGGAGCGGGGTGACCGGATTGGCTGTGGTCGCCACCAGGTCCCAGTCGTCGACCAGGACGAAGCAGTCCGGCCCGGTGAACCACGACCGGGTCTTCAGCTCCACCGGTGTCACCTCCGCTCCCGGCATCCGAGCACGCATATAGGCGGCGACCGAGTCGATCAGTTCCGAGGCCGGGCCGGGTGATGACGCGTACCCGATGAGGTGTTCGGTGTTGATCTCACCAAGCAGACTGCGCCGGTAGTCGATGAGCACGATCCGGGCTTGGTCAGCCGGGAACCGGGCGGTGATCGTGGCGGCCAGCGTGCGCAGGAACGACGACTTTCCGCTGCCGCCGTCGCCGAAGACCAGCAGGTGCGGCTCGGCACCGAAGTCGATGTCCACGGGTTTCAGGTCGGCCTCGGCAATCCCGATCGGCAGGCGCCACCCGTCGATTGCCGCCGCCAGATCGGTCGCGGGCACCAACGCGGGCAGCTCGCGGACCGGCGGAGCGCCAGCGCCAGACCAGGCAGCCGCTATCGCGCTCACCGGATCCGTCACGGAGCTCAGCGCCGGTGCCATCAGGAGGAACGGCGCGCCGTCCGGCAGCAGGCCGCGACCGGGCGCATCCGGCACGGTCGCGGCGGCCGTGCGCCCCGCCGCCGACTCGGACGGATCGCCCAACCGCAGCTCAAGGCGCGACGCCAGCAGGTCGCGCAGGGCCGGCCGGAGATCGGCCCAGCGGCTGGCGGTGAGGACCACGTGGACGCCGTAGGACAGGCCGCGACCGGCCAGATCCGCGATCACCGGCTCCAGGTCGTCGAAGTCGGACCGGATCGTGGACCAGCCGTCGACGACCAGGAAGACGTCGCCGTAAGGGTGCAGCGCCGGAGTGCCTCGGACGGCCCGGACGCCGGTCACGCCGTCGGCGGCGAAGCCGCGCTCGCGCTCGGCCAGGATCGAGGCGACCTCACCGACGCAACGCCGCACCGCCGACGGCGCGTGCCGGTCCGCCACTGTCCCGACGTGCGGCAACCGGCTCAGGTCGCGCAGCCCGCCACCGCCGAAGTCCAGGCAGTAGAAGGTTGCCTCGGATGGCGTATGGGTGAGGGCGATCGCGGTGATCAGGGTCCGCACCGCCGTCGATTTTCCGGACTGTGGGGCGCCGATCACCGCCACGTGTCCGGCGGCGCCGTCGAGATCGACCACCAGCGGGTCGCGGCGCTGCTGGAACGGCCGGTCCACCACGCCGACCGGAATCCGCAGCCGCCGCCAGGCACGGTCATCGACGGTGGCCAGCCCGCGCTCGGCGGTCGCCGTCACCGGTCCGATCAACCGGTCCAGCGGTTCCGGGTGGCCGAGCGGTGGCAGCCAGATCCGGTGTGCTGGAGTGCCGGCGCCGGCGAGCCGGCTCGCGAGCACGTCGAGGGTGCTGGGCAGGCCGGACGCAGCCGATTCGGCCGGCCCGCCGGCCGTGGCCGCGACGCCGAGCGGTGAGCTGGTGAACGGCAGCACCCGCTGGGCGCCGGTGACCGGCTCGACCTGTCGTGCCGGGCCGGACACGTACGCGGATTTGAACCGCACCAGCGGCTCGGTGCCGAACCTGAGATAGCCATGTCCCGGCTCACGTGGCAGTTCGTACGCAGAGGCGACACCGAGCACCGCCCGCGACTCGATCGCCGAGAAGGTGCGCAGCGCGATCCGGTAGGACAGGTGCGTCTCGAGCCCGCGCAACCGGCCCTCGTCCAGCCGTTGCGAGGCCAGGAGCAAGTGAACGCCGAGCGACCGGCCGAGCCGGCCCATCGCCACGAACAGGTCGACGAACTCCGGCTTGGCGGTCAGCAGCTCGCTGAACTCGTCGCAGACCACCAGCAACGCCGGCACCGCGGGCCGGTCACCAAGCCGGTTGTAGTCGCGTACCGAGGCGACGTTGCCGGCGGCTCGGAGCAGCTCCTGGCGCCGCACCAGCTCGCCCCGCAGCGCGTCGGCCATCCGGTCGACCAGCGGCAGCTCGTCGGCGAGATTGGTGATCACCGCGGCGGTGTGCGGCAGCCGATCCAGCGACGCGAAGGTCGCACCACCCTTGAAATCGATCAGCACGAAGTTGAGCGCCGCCGAGTCGTGGGTCGCGGCGAGTCCCAGCACCAGCGACCGGAGCAGCTCCGACTTGCCGGATCCGGTGGCACCGACGACCAGCCCGTGCGGTCCCATGCCGTCCAGTGCGGATTCGTTGAGATCGAGCACCACCGCGGATCCGGTGCTGTCGACCCCGATCGGCACCCGCAGCCGCCCGCCCACGGCCCAGCCGGACGCCGCCGAGAACGACGCCGGCTCGCCGATCCCGATCAGGTCCCCGAATGTCATCGCGGCACCCCCGGCCGCGTCCGAACCGGCCAGCCGCAGTGGTGCCAGCAGCCGAGCAACTGTCTCGGCCTCGGGCTCGGACAGCGTCTCGGCGCGGCCGGCCGGCTGCGGACCGCCACCGCCGTCGGTCGTCATCGAGCCATCGGCGGCCACGGTGATAGCGATCGTGAGGGCGTTCGGCGGCACCGGAGCGGCGTCCAGTTCGATGACGCAATCGGCGGCGACGCCGTCGATGCCGTCGGCCACCGCAACGGTGCGCCCACCGACGTCCGCGAGCAACGCCGCCAGCTCGGCACCACTGTCGCCAAACAGCCGCAGCGGCCCGATCGCGTCCTGGCGGGTTGGATGCCGGGCATGCGGAAGCCACTTCACGTAGTCCCAGCGATGCCGGTGCGGCGGCGCCGCGGCGACCGCCACCCGCACCTCCGACGGTGCGTGAAAGAACGAGAGGCCGGCCAGCAGCGATCGCACCAGAGCTGGTGCACCCGGCCCGGACACCTGCACCCGGCGGAACCGCAGCAGCGTCAACGCCACTGGCAGGTCCGGCACGAGTGCGTGGGCATCCAGGAACCGATCCAGCGCGGCCACCGACGCCGGCTCCAGATCGTCGCCCGGGTTGGCCGGAGCGGGAGTGAGAGTGCCCAATGGCGGTTGCGCGCCGGAACCGATGCGGACCACTCCGAAGTCGGCGTCCTCGGGGCGGCGCTCCCAGATCCGCCCGCTGTCGGCGAACGACCAGAGCGCGGCCGCCGGCGGGTGGCGGTGCTCCAGCGCCGCTCGCTGGGCGGTGATGACGCCCGCCACCTGGTCCCGTGCCACCTGCAGTTGCCGCAGGTAACCCCGGCGAACGGCCTCGGTGTCGATCCGCTTCTGCCGCCCGGCGCCGCTGAACGTGGTCGCCAGCATCCCCAGCGAGGACAGGCCGAAGATGCCCCCGACCAGGTAGGTATAGGTGCCACCGTCGCGGCCGGCGAACATCATCGCGGTCGCCACGGTCCCGGCCAGCATCGGCACCGCGATCAGCAGCTGATGCCAGCGTGAGCCGGCAGCCGTGGGCATCGGCGGCGGCGCCGGAACGCCGATGTCCACACTCGGCAGCGCGGGTCCGGCGATCCGCTCGGCCCGCTTGATCGACACCGTGGTCACCGAGCGATCTTAGACGCAGACATCGATGGATGTCTGTGGTTAGGTGGAGCGCGTGCCTTCGCTCGCATACGTCACCATCGATATGCCGGACCGCCGGTTGGACATCGCGCTGCCCTCCGGCGTGCCGCTGGCCGAACTGCTGCCCACACTCCTGCGGGCTGGTGGCGCCGACCTTGCGGCTCGCGGTCCGGCGCTCGGTGGGTGGTGCTTGCGGCGCGTCGACGGCGCCACGCTGGCGCCGGCTCAGACCTTGGATCAACTCCGGGTACGCGACGGCGACGTGCTGATTCTCGACGGGCTGGACCGGGACTGGCCGGCGCCGGTCGTCGACGACACGGCCGAAGCGGTCGCGGACCGATCCGCCGCCCGGCCATCCGCCACCGAGCACCCGATGGTGCTCGTCGGGATGGTCTCGGTGCTCGCGGTGGCGGCAGCGGTGGCGATCCTTCGCTCCGGCGCACCGCAGATCGGCTGGTCCGCCGTGCTGATCGCGGTCGCACTGCTGGCCGCCGGGTTCCGGGTTGCCGACCTGCCGGCGCTCGGCCTGCCCGGTCTGGCAGCCGGGACCGCCGTGCTCGCCGGATCCGGGTATCGCGGTCTGGGCGCCGCCGCCCTGGCCGCTGGTCTCTACAGCCTGGTCGGGCTGGTCCTGCCCGGATCCCGCCGGCCGGTATTCGTTGGCAGTCTCGCCGCCTGCGGGATCGCTGTGACGGCGTCGGTCGCCTGGCAGTGGCACGGCCCGCTCGCCGGTGCCGCCGCGGCGGTCGGTGGTGCGGTGCTGCTGGCGCTGCTCGCGCCCGCGGTCGCGGTCCGCGCCGGCGGCCTCACCGCGGTCGACCGCGACGGCCGGCTCGACGATGGCCGCCTGGGCCGGGCGGTTACGCGTACCCATGAAACGATCTTGGGATTGGTCTGGGCCGGTGCGCTGCTGGCCGGAGCCGGCGCGGCGGCCCTGGCCCGCGATGGACGCTGGCCCGGTCTCGCCCTGCTCGGTCCGGCGACGGCGGTGTTTCTGCTCCGAGCGCGCGTCTACCGAGATCGCGCCGAGCGGGCAGGTCTGATGATCGCCGCTGGAGCCATGGCGATCCCGGCGCTGATCGCGGTGGCCTGGCACGGCCACGGCGGCCCGGCATTGGCCCTGGCGGCCGTCAGCGTGCTCCTGGTCGGCAAGCTTCCGCCGACGCCGTCGGTGACCAGGATGGCCGAGATCTCCGAGGTGCTGGCCGTGGCCTCGGTGGTGCCGGCGATCTGTCTCAACCTGGGGCTGCTCGGGACCTTCTGACGGTTAGTGGTGGTCGCCGTCGGCGAGGGTGTCCTCGTGCCGCTTCACCGAGCGCACGATCTCAGCCTCGGCCTCGGTCCGGCCCACCCAGGTCGCGCCCTCGACGCTCTTGCCCGGCTCAAGATCCTTGTAGACCTCGAAGAAGTGCTGGATCTCGAGGCGATCAAATTCGCCGACGTGGTGGATGTCGCGCAGGTGCTCCAGCCGCGGGTCATAGGCCGGGACGCAGAGGACCTTGTCGTCGCCGCCCTTTTCGTCGGTCATCCGGAACATGCCGATCGCCCGGCACCGGATCAGGCACCCTGGAAAGGTCGGCTCCTGCACCAGGACAAGGGCGTCCAGCGGGTCGCCGTCCTCGCCCAGAGTGCCCTCGATGAAGCCGTAGTCGGCGGGGTATTGAGTAGAGGTGAATAGCGTCCGGTCCAAACGGATGCGTCCGGTCGCGTGATCCACTTCGTATTTGTTGCGCTGCCCCTTGGGGATCTCAACCGTGACGTCGAAATCCATCAGCCACCGCTCCTCAACATCGAGTTCGCCACCTTCTGGCCATCCTCGGCTAGTCTCGCCTAGCAACAAGACAACGCCACCAACGAGGGCCCGCGGAGAGGCATGCTTCACACTACGGCCCGTAAATAGATCATGGCGGTTGTTCGGCAGCGTCATCTCTTTGGTGGCGGAGGGCGGGGGGAAAGGCGTGTCTGAGGTGGAGACGGAGGCCGTCGCCGTCGGCAGTGAACCCGCAGGTGGATGGCTTGCGGGCGACCGTCCCGCGGACAACGCCGTGACCGTCTCGGTCGATGCGCCGGCGCCAGATTTTGCCCCCCAATCGATCGACGCCTCCCTGACACCCGAGTTCTCCGCCCCGGATCCCAATCCCGAGCCGCCGGCCGAATTCACCCCGGCGAATTTCGTGCCGGACGAATTCGTCCCGGCCGAGCCGGCCCCTGATCCATCGATCTTCACCGCTCCGGAGACGCCGGACGATGAGCCCGAGTCGGCGGACTCGGATGCGGACGACCAGGATGCGGACGACCCGGACGCGGATTCTGACTCGGACCCGGATTCTGACTCTGCTGGCCGCGGCGACGAGCCGGACGACACGGAGCCCGAGGCGGCCGCTGAGGATGCGGTCACGGTGCCGGTCGGTTCGTTCGGGTCCTCTCCGTCGTTCGATGCTCCGTCGTTCGATGCTCCGTCGTCCGGCGGTCTGTCGGAGCCAGTGGAAGTGCAGGCCGCGGTGCCAGCGGCTGTGCCGCCCGCACCGCCAGCGGCTGTGTCGCCCGCACCGCCAGCGGCTGTGCCGCCCGCTCCGCCAGCAGAGGTGCCGCCCGAGAAGCCGAAGCCGGCTGGACCCAAACTCACTCCGATCTCGCAGCTTCAGGCACGCGCCGCGTCCGGCCAGCGGGGCCGGGCTTCGGTCACGCCCGCACCGTTCCGGACCGATGAGGAACTGGCCCGCGAGCGGGCGGCTCGCGAGACGATGCCGGCGCAATTCGGGCCGCCGGCACCGGATCCGACGCCGACTCCGATGGCGCCGCCACCCATCGTCGGCGCCGGGACGTCCGGATCCGCACCGGTGTCGACACCGCCGGCTCCGGCTCCCGAGTCCGCCCCGGCCGCGACCGGGTCGGCGTCCGTTTCCGCGCCGCCGGCGTCGTTTGTCTCCGGGTCGGCTTCGGCGGTCTCCGGGTCGGCATCGGTGGTCTCCGGATCGGCTTCAATGGCGTCCGGGTCGGCCGCGGTGGTCTCCGGATCGGCATCCGTGTCGACGCCGCCCGCCTCGGTTTCGGCGCCGCCGGCCCCGGTTTCCACGCCGCCGGCTTCGGTTTCAGCGCCGCCGGCCGAGAAGGCCAAGCCGGTGCTCAAGCCGGTGGGTTCGTCCGGAGTGTCGGCACGGGCGCGAGTCGCGCCGCCGGATCCGAACCGGATCCCGCTTGAGCCGACTCCAGAGGAATTGGCCGCCCGCGCGGAGGCCGAGCGTCAGGTGCAAGCAGCCCAGCAGGCCGCTTACGAGCAGGCAATGCGCGACCAGGCCGCCCATGAGCAGGCGATGCGCGAGCACGCCGCCCACGAGCAGGCGGCGCGGGACGAAGCGGCCCGCCGTCAGGCCGCCCATGAGCAGGCCATCCGCGATCAGGCCGCCCGAGAGCAGGCAGCCCGGGACGAAGCGGCCTGGCAGCAGGCCGCCCGCGACGAGGCAGCCAGGCAGCATCTGGCGCACGAGCAGATGTTGCGTGACCAGGTCGCCCGGGAGCAGGCCGCCCGGGAGCAAGCCGGACGAGAGCAGGCGGCGCGGGACGCGGCCGCCGCCGAGCACGCTGCTCGGGAGCACGCCGCCAGCCAGGAGGCCGCCCGCCAGCAGGCGCTGGAGCAGGCGAGCCGGGAGAAGGCGATGCGGGAGCACGCCGCGCGTGCCGCTCAGGCCGCCGCGGCCGCGCAGACCGGTCAGATCCCGGCCGTACGCAGTACGCCCGCTCAGGCATTCCCGCACTACGCCCCGGGTCCGGTCGCCGACCCGACCCCGTGGTCGGCGCCGGTGCCGGACGCCGAGGTCCCGACTTCGGAGCCGAAGCGACGCCAGGCTGGTCGCTGGGCGTTGGTCGCCGGCGTGATCGTGGTGCTGCTGCTCGGCGGTGGTTTCATCGGCCTGCGTACGCTCCGCGACAAGCCCCAGCCCAACCTCGCCAAGGTGCCGGTGTTCGGCACCCCGGGTGCGGTGCTCGGGGCGCCGGCCGGGGACTCGCCGATCCCGTCGCGGGCCGCGCTGGCCGCCGCCCTCGCCAAGCCGCTGAAGGATGCCCGTCTGGGCTCGCACGTCTCGTTCCAAGTCTCCGACCTGGTCACCGGGGAGGCACTGTTCGGGCAGAACCAGCTCAGCCCGACCACTCCGGCGTCCACCATGAAGCTGGCCACCGCCGGCACGCTGCTCAACCTGCTCGGTCCGAACCATCGCTTCACTACCAAGGTGGTGGCCGGGTCGAAGCCTGGCGTGGTGGTCCTGGTCGGTGGCGGTGACCCGACTTTGACGGCGGCCGCCAAGAGCGCCAACTATCCCGGAGCGGCATCCCTGTCCGACCTGGCCAACCAGGTCAAGCAGGCGCTCGGTGGCACCAAGCCGACCCAGGTGGTCATCGACACGTCACTGTTCACCGGGCCGACCACGGCACCCGGTTGGGAACCGTCGGATGCGCATTCCAGTTATGCGACTCCGATCTATTCGCTGACGACCGACGGCGGCCGCAAGGATCCGAGCAATGTCGGTGACGCCAAGCGCTACGACAACACCGCACTCGCCGCCGGTCAGCTATTCGCCAAGGAACTCGGCCTGCCGGCGACCGCGGTGGTCTCCGGCCGCGCCGGCGCCGGAGCCACCGAACTCGGTTCGGTCCAGTCGGCGCCGCTGCTGCGGATCCTCGACACCATGCTCATCACCAGCGACAACGTGGTGGCCGAATTCATGGCGCGCCAAGTGGCGATCGCGGTGCACCGCCCGGCCAGTTTCGCCGGTGCCGCCGACGCCGTGGAGGGCGAGCTCGCCAAGATGGGCGTGCCGATGCAGGGCGTGACGATCGTCGACGGCAGCGGCCTCTCGCCCAAAGACAAGCTGACTCCGGCGATGCTCGCCAGCCTGCTGCACTACGCGGCCAGCGATGACCACCCGACGATGCACGGCATCTTCAGTGGCCTGCCGGTGGCGGGCTGGAGCGGCACTCTCGCCGGCCGGTTCGACGAGAAGGGTTCGACCGGCGCGCGCGGCCTGTTCCGCGCCAAGACCGGCACGCTCGACGGCGTACACGCGCTGGCCGGTACGTTGATCGACGCGTCCGGGCGGCCACTGATCTTCATCCTGCTGCTCGACAACGTGGCATGGAACGCCCGATACGACATCGCCATGGACAAGCTCGGCGCGGCGGTCGCGGCCTGCGGCTGCAGCTCCTAGCGGCGACCCCGGTGCCGGATCGGCGGGGGCAGCGCCCTGGGCTCCGGCCATGATCACGCGTTATCCGGGTTGACCTGAGCGTCGCGCGGGTACCTTAGTTGGCATGCAGCTCGTGGACTGGGACCTGGCCGCCGCGACCGCCCGCACGCTCGGTAAGGGCGGGCCGGACGTGTCGCTGACCGAGGCCGCCGAGGTGGTCGCCGAGTTGCGGCGGCTCACCGATGAGGCGGTCGGGCACGTCATCGACTTCTCGAAGCTGACCCCGCAGGTCGGCCACCGTGCCGTTCGAGTCGTGGATCGAGCCGACTGGGCGGCGGTCAACATCAACGGCCTGAAGCACGTCATCGATCCGCTGGCCGTCCGGCTCACGAAGGGCAAGGAGCCCGGCGGCTTGGCCGCGATGGTCGGCCCGCGCCTGACCGGAGTGCAGGCCGGCACGGTCCTGGCCTACATGTCGGGCAAGGTGCTGGGCCAGTTCGAGGTGTTCTCCACCGATCCGGGCGAGCTGCTGCTGGTGGCTCCGAACATCGTCGAGGTGGAGCGCAAGATCGGCGCCGTGCCCCGGGACTTCCGGCTCTGGGTGTGCCTGCACGAGGTCACCCACCGCACCCAGTTCACCGCGGTGCCGTGGATGCGTGGCTACTTCCTGAGCGAGGTGCAGGCATTCGTGGACGCCTCGCAAGCCAGCATGGAGCAGTTCACCGATCGGCTGCGCAACGGGCTGTCGGCTCTCGCCGACGCGGTCCGCAACCCGGACTCGCGCGCCTCAGTCCTGGATCTGGTGCAGTCGCCGGCCCAGAAGGCAGTGGTGGATCGGCTCACCGCGCTCGGCACTGTGCTGGAGGGGCATGCCGAGTTCGTGATGGACGGGGTCGGCCCGGAGGTGATCCCCACCGTCGCCGACATTCGCGCCAAGTTCAACAAGCGTCGCGAAAGCCACAACCCAATTGAAAAGGTGTTCCGCCGCCTCCTTGGGATCGACGCGAAGATGCAGCAATACATCCAGGGTCACAAGTTCGTGCAGACCATCGTGGACCAGGTCGGCATCGAGAAGTTCAACCTGATCTGGACGTCGCCGACGACGCTCCCGCGCCTCGACGAGATCACCGATCCGCAGGCGTGGGTCAGTCGCGTCGTCGGCGCCTGACCCGGCCGTGGCCGCTCTGCCCGCTGCCGTCGGTGCCGTACGCACCGCGGTCCGGCGCTCGCTGCAGCGGCTGGACCTGCCACCCGGCTCGTTGATCCTGGTCGCCTGCTCGGGCGGTGCGGACTCGCTGGCGTTGGCCGCCGAGGCCGCCTTCGTCGCCCCGCGGATCGGCTTAGCGGCCGGACTGGTGACGATTGATCACGGACTTCAGATCGGTTCGGCGGATCGAGCCGGTCAATTGGTGGCCTGGGCCGCCACCGCCGGCCTGGCTCCGGCGATCGCGTGCGCGGTGGACGCGACGCCACACGGCGACGGCCCGGAGGCGGCGGCCCGATCGGCGCGCTACCGGGCTCTTGCCGCGGCGGCGAAGCAGGCCGGTGCGGTTGCCGTGCTGCTCGGTCACACGCTCGATGATCAAGCCGAAACGGTGCTGCTGGCGCTCACCCGGGGGTCCGGACCGCGCGGCATCGCCGCCATGCCGGACGTACGCGACCAGGACGGTGTCCGGTTCGTCCGGCCACTGCTCCGGGTGCCTCGGCCCCAGACCGTCGCAGCCTGTGCTGATCTTGGTCTCAAGCCGTGGCAGGACCCGCACAACGACGATCCGGCGTACGCCCGCTCGCGCCTCCGGGCGGCGATGCCGGCACTGATCGAGGTGCTCGGCGACGACGTCGTGACCAATCTTGCCCGGACCGCTCGCCTGGTCGCCGCCGACGCCGAATTGCTGGACCGGCTCGCCGACGAGGCCCGCCCGACTGTCAACAGCGCCGAGGGCGGGCTGATCGTCAGTGCGCTCGGTGACCTGCCGGCTTCGCTGCGTACGCGGATCCTCCGCCGCTTTGCCCTGGACGCCGGCGCCGGCGCGGCGGCACTCGGCTCCGTCCATATCGAGGCGCTCGACGCGTTGATCACCAACTGGCACGGTCAGGGTCCGGTCGGCCTTCCCGGCGGTGTACGCATTGGACGGCGCGGTGACTTGTTGCTTACTCGCCGAGTTGGTTTGTAACAGTTTCTTGGCAGGACTGGTCATTACACCCCGGCACGAGATCTGATGGTGGCGTGCCAACCATTGCCGCAAACCTTGCCCGCAAAGCCGTCTACGCTCCGCGCGGGGTCGTAGCCACCAGCCAGCCCCTCGCCGCCACCGCGGGGCTGGGCATTCTCCGGGCCGGCGGCAACGCGGTGGACGCCGCGCTGGCATCCGCGATCGCGCACACGATCGTCTCGCCCGGCTCCAACGACATCGGCGGCGATCTCTTTGCCATCGTCTGGGACGGCGAGCGGCTGCACGGGCTGAACGCCTCCGGGCGGTCGCCGGCGGCGCTGACCCTTGAGGCGGTCTCGGGCGGGGATGCCATGCCAACCCACGGCTGGCTTCCGGTGACCATCCCCGGCGCTCCGGCCGGCTGGCGGGACCTGCACGAACGGTTCGGGTCGTTGCCGTTCGAGGCGCTCTTCGACGACGCGATCACGTTCGCCTCGAAGGGTTACCCGGTGTCACCACGGATCGCCGCCGGCTGGACCCGGACCGCGGCGATGCACACGTCACGGCTGATCGGTCCGGAGTTCGACGAGTGGACCCGCGTCTACACCCGCAACGGCGTGGCACCGGCGGCCGGCGAACGGTTCGTCAACGAGGGCTCCGCGCGTACCCTCGAATTGATCGCGGCGACCCGGGCGGAGGCCTTCTATTCCGGCGAGATCGCGCAGGCTCTGGCCGCGCACGCCGCGGCCACCGGCGGTCTGATCACCCTCGAAGACCTGGCGAACCACAGTTCGATGTGGGTCGATCCGATCAGTGCCCGCTACCGCGATCATGAGGTCTGGGAGTTGCCGCCGAACGGGCAGGGCATCGCCGCGCTGATCGCGCTCGGCCTCCTCGACGGGGTGGACCTGGCCCGCAAGACTCCGGCCGAGCGCATGCATCTGCAGATCGAGGCGATGAAGCTCGGCTACGCCGACGCCAGCGCGTTCGTCGCGGACCCGGAGATCGCTCCGGCCCCGGTGGCCGAGCTGCTCTCCGAGGATTACCTGGCCGCGCGCCGCGCCCTGCTGACGGACAAGGCGCAGGTGCCGGAGGCCGGTGACCCGATTCGGGGCGGCACCATTTATCTCTGCGCGGCCGACTCCGATGGCATGATGGTCAGCTTGATCCAGTCCAACTACATGGGCTTCGGTTCCCATGTCGTGCTCCCTGGATACGGCTTCAACCTGCAGAACCGCGGTGCCGGATTCTCGGTCGTGCCGGGGCACCCGAACGTCGCCGCGGGCGGCAAGCGGCCGTTCCACACCATCATTCCCGGCTTCCTGACCAAGGGTGGCCGGCCGGTCGGACCGTTCGGCGTCATGGGCGGGCACATGCAGCCGCAGGGCCACCTGCAGGTCGTCATGTCGACCGTGGACGACGGCGTGGATCCGCAGCAGGCTCTGGATCGTCCGCGCTGGCGCTGGGAAACCGACCGGGACGTGTTTGTGGAGCCGGCTGTCAATGAGTCAGCCGTCACCGAGCTGCGGGACCGCGGCCACCAAGTGACCATTGAGGACAGTTCCGGCTTCGGTTACGGACAGGCGATCTGGCGACTCGACGACGGACCTGGCGCCGGGTCGGGCTACGTCGCCGGCTCCGAGGCTCGCGCCGACGGATTGGCAATGGGCTATTAGCACCGCTGCCACCCTGCCGGTTCTGGTAACAACCCTTCATCAATAGTAAGGACTATTGACAGAACGCTTGCCGCTGGGAAAGGTGTGCTCCAGGAGAGAGGAGCGCATCGATGCTTTCTATGCGCAAGCGGCTCATTGCGATGTCTGCGCTGGTGATTGGCGCCGCAATGACGGTTCCGGCGACCAGCGCCGCGGCGGCCCAACCCGCCAATGACGCGCCGAAGAGCGTCGTCTCGGCATACTTCGCCGACTGGGACGTCTACGGACGGGGCTACTTCGTCAAAAACATTCCGGCCGACAAGATCAACGTCATTCAGTACGCATTCGGCGTGCCCAGCTTCGACCCGGCAAGCGGCGCGGTCGGCTGCAACATTCTCGACCCATGGGCCGACTATCAGCAGGTCTACTGGGACGGCACGAACAGTGTGGACGGTCAGGGCGACGATCCCAGCAACCCGGATCAGCACCTGTTCGGCAACTTCAACCAGCTGGCCAAGCTCAAGGCCGCACACCCGGGTCTGAAGATCGAGATCTCACTCGGTGGCTGGACGAAGTCGACCTGGTTCTCCGATCTCGCGGCGACGCCGGAGCGCCGGCAGGCCTTCGTGTCGGCCTGCATCGACACGTTCATCAAGGGCAACCTGCCGGGCGGCGGGTGGCCGGAGAGCGCCGGCGGCATCGGCGCGGCTGCTGGTCTGTTCGACGGCATCGACCTGGACTGGGAATACCCGACCCAGGTGGCCGGCGGAAACGTCGACGTCAGCCCGGCCGACAAGCACAACGCCACCCTTCTGGCGGCCGAGTTCCGCAACCAGCTGGACGCCTACGGTGCCCAGACCGGCAAGCACTACCTGCTGACCGCGGCCATGCCGGCGGCCACCAGCGCCACGAAGTACTACGAGCTGAGCGCATTCTCGAAGTACCTCGACTGGGACAACATCATGGCCTACGACTACAACGTTCCGGGCGGCAACAGCGCGGCTCCGGACACGCTGTTCGGTCATGACCCGCGAGACCCGAACGCGGACGACTGGACCTGGAACACCACCGGAACCGTCGCCAACTACCTGCTGCACGGTGTGCCGGCCGACAAGATCGTGGTGGGCGTGCCGTTCTACGGCAACCAGTACATCAACGTGTCCCAGACCAACAGCCACGGCCTGTTCGGCACGTTCGACAACGCCGGCCTGGACTCCAACGCCGTGCTCACGCCCGACATCGAGCCTCAGCCGACCTATCACGACCTGGTCGACGTCGCGGGCATCCTGACGCCGGACGGCACGGGAACCGGCGGATACACCGCCTACTGGGACCTGGCCGCCGGCGAGCCCTATCTGGCCAACCCGAACGGCACCCACAACCTGGCTTCCGGCACGGTCACGACGAACACCGTGATCAGCTACTCCAGCCCGGCCTCCATCGGTGAGCGCACGCTGCTCATCAAGGGCCTGCACCTGCGTGGTGCGATGGTCTGGGAAATCAGCCAGGACTCGGACTCCGGCGCGCTGATCTCGGCGCTGAGCCCGCTGCTCTAACGCACCATCCTTTCGCAGCTCGACCTTTCGCAGCACGACAACTCAACAAGCAACACCACCTGAAAGCGCGGTGGCCGGTGGGCTCACACCCCCGCCGGCCATCGCTGCTCTTTGTTTGAGTTGCGCCGGGGCTCAGAGCCGTGGCTGTTCTGAGAGCTTTGGGTTCGCGGTGGTCGTTGTGGGTGGGTCGGTGCGGCTCGCGTCCTCCCATTTCGCGGTACGCGGCGTGACTGCGTTCCAACCAAGGGCGGCGTGCCAATCGGGGACTAGCGGGCACCGACCGATGTGCGTCAATGGACGAGTCAGACTTGGCACTCGCGAGAGGACCCATCATGGAGTCGACAATTCGTGCGGCGCGCCGGCTTGCGCTGGCGCTCCTGACCATCGGCATCCTGGCAGCGCTGGTCACCATCGGGACACTCAGGACGTCCACAACCGGCAGCGTCTCCCACGCCGGTGCGGCGACGCCAGCCAACGGGGCCACTGAGGGCAGCTGACCGAAGCGCCGCACGCAAGGGCGCGGCGGATCCGCGTACCGGAAATGGACGCGAACGCGCTGAGTCTTCCTAGGGAGCAGCGTCCTCGGGAACGTCGTTCGAAGATCGCGACGTGTGCGGAGTGGTGGTTGTGTGATCGCGACGTCCGCGGACCCACGGCTCCCTAATCGGCGTCGGGAGGACCATGGCTCCGCGGACGTTGCGATCACGGCCTGCGAAACCGCCCTGAGGCCGCGGACGTCGCGATCTTGGGCAGGGCGTGCTCTCTCCAACACCGACATTGTCGAGCGGCGGCCCCTATGGGGGCAGGAGACAGACATTGTCGATCTGGCGCCCGACTGGAGCGCTTACCCGCGGTGCGCAAAGCAAGCACGGATGGCGTGTCAATCGGGGACCAACGGCAGACCAGGGCGCCGCAGACCAGGGCGCAGGCGGATCCGCGTACCGGAAATGGAGCGGCCGCCCACCGACAAGGGTGAGCGGCCGTCCTGGATGGAGCGTCGCCGCGCTGCTAGATCTGCAGCCAGAGTGCCGGGACGTTGGGCGGCTCCCAGCCGACCAGCGACGTGTGCGCCTGGCGGCACTGGTAGTTGTGACCGGCGTAGCTAACCCGGTCACCGACGGCGTACGCGTGGTTGGCGACCCACGCGGGGTAGGCGCCGGTCTGCGTGGGCGTGGGTGTCGGGGTCGGCGTCGGAGTCGGTGTTGCGGTCGGCGTCGGGGTGGGTGTCGGCGTCGACGTGCCACCGCCCGAGCATGGTCCGTTGTCGGTCCAGACATCGCTGGCGCCGTGGTGAGTGGCCGGGTCCTCGCCCTGCGTCCACCACTTGGCGGTGTACTGGTGACCGCCCTCGGAGACCTGCATGCCCTGGGTGTAGACGTTGCCGGAAACCCATGCCGGAGCGGTGCACGAGCCCGGCGGAGGGGTGGTCGGCGGGACCGTCGGTGGCGTCGTCGGCGGGGTGGCGCCGGCGAACGTCGTGGTGAACTTCGTGAAGTCCCACGGGTTCTGCGCCACGCTGCTGCACGCGCCGGAAGTCTGGCCGTTGTTGTCCGGCGGTGAGCACTGCCGGTCGCGGTTGACCGACCAGAACGTGTAGCGGGTCAGGCCATGGCCGGTCGCGTAATTGAGAACGTTCTGGAAGTCGGTCTGGGTGAACATCTCACCGGTGTCGGACCGGCCGTTCATCTGGGACACGCCCTCGTGGTTATACGCGGTTGCGCTGCTCCAGCCGAACGTGTTCATCAGCATGGTGTGGAACGCCTCGAGCGCGGAAATCTGCGATGCCGAGCCGTTGAAGCCGCCGTCGAACGGCATGATCGCGTAGTTCTGCGGCGTGAAGCCCGCGGCCTTGGCGGTGTTCAGCACGTTCTGGCCGAAGTAGCCGGTGCCGCTGGTGGTGCCCGGGACGGTGATCGAGATGTAGATGCCCGGGTTGTTCTGCTGCAGAATCTTCGCGGCGCCGATCTCGTTGTTGATCGCCGTGAGGTTCTCGTATTCCGGCTCTTCCAGGTCCAGGTCGAAAGCCTTGAGCGAGTACTTGTTGATGACCTGCTGATAGGCGGCGGCGGTGGCGGCCGGAGTGCCACAGGTCTGGCCGAGCTTGGTGCCGCCGTAACCACCGACCGAGACCGTCACGTCACCGCCCTTCGAGCGGACCGTGTTGATGACCGACGCGACCGCTGTGTCGGACGAGACCGGAGCGGTGCCGTCCCACGTCGGCGTACATCCGCCGCCGTTAGGGGCGAGGATGAACGCCAGCTCGAAGGCCTTCTGGCCGGTGGCGTCCATGACCGCGCCGAGGTCGGGTGGCGTGTTGTCGAGCGGCATGACGTAGGGCGCCGACCCGTACCAGTTTCCGGTGAGAGTGGCCGCCGACGCCGGTGAGCTGAGGGTGAGTGCCGTGGCGACGCCGCCGGCGGCGATCGTCGCCGCCGCTGCGAACAGCGCTAACGCGCTGCGACGCCGGTGTGTCCCTTCCTGCATCGTGTTTCCTTTCCGCGCTTTTGGGGGTGGGCGGAGCTGCGTGTGGGGCAGAACATTCAGGAAACTTTCTTATTAGTAACGTATAGCAGTTGGTGAATGGTCGGGCAACAGCTGCCGGCAAATGGTCGGGTCCGGCAGGCCTTGTACCCGCGCGGCTCGCTCGCGTGCCGCGGCGGGACGCGCCCTTTAGACGAAATCGCGTGACACGAGCACCCCTCGCGCCTATCGGAGATGTTCGTGCGGCAGGCTGGAGGCATGGGCGAAGCAGGCGCCGTGTGGTACGACACGGACATCGAGCGAGTGATCGTTTCCGAGGAAGAGATTCGGGATAAGACCGAAGAACTCGCCCGCAAGGTGGCGGCGGACTACACACACGTCGAGAGCGTGCTTCTGGTCGGTGTGCTGAAGGGGGCCGTGATGTTCATGGCCGACTTCGCGCGCGCGATGGGCCGGGAGGGCCGGCCGATCGAGATGGAGTTCATGGCCGTCTCGTCCTACGGCCAGCGCGCTACCTCGTCCGGAGTTGTACGCATCCTGAAGGACCTGGACCGGGACATCGCCGGCAAGCACGTGATCGTGGTCGAGGACATCGTCGACTCCGGATTGACCCTTTCCTGGCTGCTGAAATATCTGGAGAGCCGGACCGCGGCATCGGTCGAGGTCGTGGCGCTGCTGCGCAAGCCCGACGCGATCAAGGTCCAGGTGCCGGTGAAATACGTCGGGTTCGATATCCCGACCGAGTTCGTCGTCGGCTACGGTCTCGACTTCGCCGAGCGCTATCGGGAATTGCCCTATGTCGGCGTGTTGAAATCCGCCGTCTACGCGCGGGCCTGACGCATTTACCAGACGCGCAGTTCAGGGGTGCGATTCCGCGCACAGCGTACAAGCGTTTTGTCCGGTTTACGGCCTGAAAGAGTTATGCCGTAACGCAGGGCGCAATAGCACGGTGTACCTTCGAATAGCCGAGCTCTACCTCGCATTAGGCGGGGCAGAACGTCGGTCATCCCGCGTACCGGACTGATGATCTGGAGGAGTTGGGCGTCTCGGCGTCCCACCTAAGCATGGAACGTAGTCGTTTCTTCCGGCGGCCGCTGGTCTGGATCGTGCTGGTCGTAGCCGCCGCCATCGTTCTGAGTTTCTCCTTGACCGGCGGGCCGAGCTACACCTCCGCAAAGACGTCGGACGTGAACTCCCAGGTCACCAATAACAACGTGAAGTCGGCGTTGATCGAGGACAAAGAGCAGACGGTCCAGGTTGACCTGAAGACTCCCATCAAGGTCAATGGTGAGTCGACGTCCAAGATCCAGGCGCAATACCCCGCGCAGGCGATGGACGAGGTCTACAACCAGTTCAACGACGCGCAGAAGTCCGGCCAGATCTCCACGCTGAACACCAAGGTCTCCAAGGACAGCGTGCTGCTCACTCTGCTGTTCAACTTCCTGCCGATCGCGGCCGTCGTGATTCTGCTGCTGTTCTTCATGTCCCAGGCGCAGGGCGGCGGGTCCCGCGTGCTCAACTTCGGCAAGTCGCGGGCCAAGCTGCTCTCCAAGGACACGCCGAAGACCACCTTCGCTGACGTCGCCGGCTCCGATGAGGCCGTCGAGGAGCTGCAGGAGATCAAGGACTTCCTCCAGAACCCGGCGAAATACCAGGCACTGGGCGCCAAGATCCCGAAGGGTGTGCTGCTTTTCGGCCCGCCCGGAACCGGTAAGACGCTGCTGGCTCGCGCCGTGGCTGGTGAAGCCGGCGTGCCGTTCTACACGATCTCCGGTTCGGACTTCGTGGAGATGTTCGTCGGTGTCGGTGCCTCCCGTGTTCGTGATCTGTTCCAGCAGGCCAAGGAGAACGCGCCGGCGATCGTGTTCGTCGACGAGATCGACGCTGTCGGTCGTCACCGTGGTGCCGGCCTTGGTGGCGGTCACGACGAGCGCGAGCAGACTCTGAACCAGCTGCTTGTGGAGATGGACGGCTTCGACACCAAGGGTGGCGTGATTCTGATCGCCGCCACCAACCGCCCGGACATCCTGGACCCGGCGCTGCTGCGGCCCGGCCGGTTTGACCGTCAGATCGCGGTGGACACGCCGGACATGGAGGGCCGCAAGGCGATCCTGCGGGTGCACGCCAAGGGCAAGCCGTTCACGCCGGACGTGGACTTGGACGCGGTGGCTCGGCGTACGCCCGGTTTCACCGGTGCCGACCTGGCTAACGTGATCAACGAGGCAGCGTTGCTGACCGCGCGCAGCGACAAGCGCGCCGTCTCCAACGAGTCGCTGGAAGAGTCGATCGACCGGGTGGTTGCCGGCCCGGCCCGACGCACTCGAGTGATGAGCGAGCGGGAGAAGAAGATCACCGCCTACCACGAGGGTGGCCACGCGCTGGTCGCCTGGGCGCTGCCGCATGCGGCGCCGGTGCACAAGGTGACGATCCTGTCCCGGGCCCGCTCGCTGGGTCACACGCTGGTGCTGCCCACCGAGGACAAGTACACCCAGACTCGTGCCGAGCTGATCGACACGCTGGCCTACGCACTCGGTGGCCGCGCCGCTGAGGAGCTCGTCTTCCACGAGCCCACCACGGGCGCCGGAAACGACATCGAGAAGGCCACCACGATCGCTCGCGCCATGGTCACCGAGTACGGCATGAGCGCCAAGTTGGGCGCCGTGAAGTACGGCCAGAACGACGGCGAGCCGTTCCTCGGCCGCACGATGGGTCACCAGCGCGACTACTCCGAGTCGGTGTCGTCGGAGATCGACAACGAGGTGCGCGGTCTGATCGAGATCGCTCACGATGAGGCCTGGGAGGTCCTGGTCGAATACCGCGACGTGCTGGACAACATCGTGCTGGAGCTGATCGAGAAGGAGACCATCACCCAGACCGACATGGCTCGGATCTGTGCGCGCGTGGTCAAGCGGCCGCCGATGGCGCCGTTCAACGCGATCGGCAAGCGCACCATGTCGGACCAGCCGCCGGTGCTGACCCCGGCTGAGGTCGAGGCGCTGAACAACCACGCCAGCGAGAACGGCGTGGACGCTCTGGCCGGCGCTTCCGGCGCCTCCAGCGCCAACAACCACGAGGACGGCGTCCACTGACCGGCCCGCGCGACCTCGATGATGAGGACGTGACCGGCTCCCTGGATCGGCCGGGCGGCACACTCGACTACGTCGCCGCACGGCTGGTCAACGGCGAGTTGAACGGCGGCCCGCTGAGCGACGCCGTCGATCTGAAGCGGATCGAGGCCGCGGTCCGGGAAATCCTGATCGCGGTCGGCGAGGACCCGGACCGGGATGGCCTGAGGCGCACCCCGGCTCGGGTGGCTCGGTCCTATGCCGAGCTGTTCGCCGGGCTTCGGGTCAACCCCGAAGACGTGCTCACCACCACCTTCGAGGCCTGCCACGAAGAGCTGGTGCTGGTCCGCGACATCGAGTTGTTCTCGCTGTGCGAGCACCACCTGTTGCCGTTCCGGGGCGTGGCCCACATCGGCTATATCCCGGGACAGCACGGCCGGATCACCGGCCTGTCGAAGCTGGCCCGGCTGGTCGAGGTGTTCGCCCGGCGGCCGCAGGTGCAGGAGCGCCTCACCTCGCAGATCGCCGACCTGCTGATGAAGTCGCTGGAAGCGCGGGGCGCGATCGTGGTGATCGACTGCGAGCACATGTGCATGGAGATGCGCGGCATCCAGAAGACCGGTGCCCGGACCGTGACATCGGCCGTGCGAGGGATGCTGCAGCAGGATCCGCGCACACGGGCGGAAGCGATGAGCCTTATCCACAGCACACGCTGACGTCATTTCACTGCCGGGATCCGCGGGTTCGGCGAGGTCACCGGCGGCATCCGGACCACGGTGCTCATCACGCCGAGCCGGTGCATCGCTTCGTGGCTGACGTTCATCCCCGTGGTCACGATGTCCTGGACCTTGCCGACGATCCGCAACGCGGCCTTGAGCGAGCGGATGAAGTTGCTGATCCCGGACCCCAGCTCGTATGCACTCAGCAGGCCCCATGTCTCGGTGTTGATCGACTGCTCGATCGCGAAGTCGGCGATCTCGGTGACGACGGTGGCCATCAGCTCGGCGTTGTCGTGGACGCCCTGGGCGATCGCCCGATAGGCCGCCGCGGCCGATCGCAGCGGTGCCTCACCGCTGGCCAGGGTCACGCGGAAGTCGCCCAGGTTCGCCCGGCACATCGCGGCGGCGTGTCCGGTCCACACCTCGGCCACCATCCCATCGACTCCGCGAACCGCTCCGGCCTCGTCACGGAGCAGGTCGGCTACGTGATCGAACACTTCAGCACAGCGCATCAGGCCGGCCCAGTCGCCGACGACCGGGCAGACGATGAAGTCGAACGGGTCATAGGCACGGTCCAGGATGCCGAGCGCGGCCGCGACTCCGGACAGCTTCCAGACCGCATCCCGCGCCAAGCTCGTCGGGCTGAGCACGTCAAACCAGCTCGGCTGGTAGGGCAGGTCGAGATGGTGACCCGCCGGATGAGCGAGCTGGCTGGTGGGGCTGGCGCCGGTGTCGGCGAACACCTCGGGACCGAGCGCTCGCTCGGCCGCCGTCAGCGCGCCCGAGGTGTCGCCGCCGGGAACCGTCGGCAGGGTGTTGTCGGTCCGGGCAGCGGCCCGGGTGTCGGAGTTTGCGTAGTCGGCCACGACCTGGCTCAGCAGTGCCGCGTCCACATCCGCATAGGTGAGCGCGATCCGCCGCAGAAAGGCCGTCACCAGGCGGATGTTGTTCTCGTGTCGCCCAGCGATGTCGACCAGGCCAGGCCCGTAATCCAGCGACGTGTTCGCGACCGTGTAATCGGCGGCTGTCGTCAACTCTCGACCACGCCGATCCAGAAATGGGGGGAGGCCACGCAGTGCGATGAGGTTGACGCTGAAGGACATCGGCGGCTCCGATCGTGCGACGTTGTCCCGTCCATCAAACGGGAGCGCCGATCCGCCGGGCAACGACGAACGGCCCGCTGTGGATAAGCTCCGGCAAATCCGGCAGCGGCGTCCACAATCTGGGACGTGGGGTTGGCGCGACGCCGGCACCAGGCCAACCACCAGACCGCAGGCGTCAGCGCGACGCCAGCACCAGGCCGACCACCAGACCGCAGGCGTCAGCGCGACGCCAGCACCAGGCCGACCACCAGGGGCACCGCGCACAGCAGCGCACCGAACCATGGACTGCGGTGGCGCCGGCCGTCGACATCGGCGCCGAAGAGATTCCCGACCGACATCCACGCGACCAGCCATGCGCAGATCGGCACCACGATCGCGAACACCAGATCCAGCACGCCCGCCCGGGTGGACGAGCCGGCGATCTTGGTGATCTCGGCGATCGCCACCATCGACAGCGCCGCGAACCAGAAATAGACGATGCCGTTGCGCAGAAGCGGTGGCCAGGTCGGCAGCAGGCCATCGGTGGAGCCGGGATTCACTGCCGAGAACAAGGTGGCGTCGGCGGCATCCAGCGTGGCGGTGGCACCCCGCAGGGCCGCCGAGATGCCCGCCGATGAATCAGCGGGCGCGGCGGAGCCGGCCGCTTCCAGAGTGCCGATCGCGGCTGAACGATCGCCCGCCGTGGGTGTCAGCTGTGGCGATGCGATCGCGAGTTTGTCCGAGATCTCTACCAGTCGCACTGCCTGTGCCGCGACGCGGCGGCGGGTGCCGGCCAGTTCTTCGGCGGCGGCGGCGGCCGCCGCTTCTTGCGCCACGATCGCGGCCGCCTCGTTGCGGCGTTCGGCATCGAGTGCACCGGCCGTCGCGAGGTATTCCTCCCACGCCGTCACTGCGTGCTCCGTCGCATGTAGGGGACGATCACCTGAGTCCGCGCATCGTGCCGGTCATGCACCAGGGCTCGGTTGGTGCGTGGCTGCCAGTCGAGCTCCGGCTCATCCAGCAGCTTGCTGACGTCACCGGCCGGCACGTTGAGCAGCACGAGTCCGGCCACGTCGGCCTGGCCGGCCGGGCCGCCGATGTCGTCCTTGAACCGTCGCAGGCCGCGCCACCACCCCATCAGGTGCGTACGCGCACCGGGCCCGTCCCGCAATGCTCGATGCAGGACCGATCCGGTGCCGTCCAGGCCGAACCCGACAATGTAGGTGTCGTGAGTGGACGGATCGCCGAGAATGCTCCGCAGCGCGGTGATCTCGACCACCTCGACCGTGTGCCCGGCCTCGGACAGATCGGCCGCGAGCGTCACCGCGACGTCCTCGCCGGCCGGGACCAGCGGCGCCAGAACAAACCGGACACTGCCCGGCTTGTGTTGCGCGGCAACCGATCGGGTGGCCGCGTCCAGCATCGTGGCGCCCATCTCGGACGGGCCGATGATGGCCAGATGGCGTCCTGGCTTAGCCTCGAATGCGAAGGTCACCGGGGACAGCTCGACGTCGAATGCGTGACCGAGATAGGCCGATGGTCGTCGCGATCGGGGAATGCGCTTCGGTGTTTGGGCCGGCGCGAACCCCTGGAAAACATGGGGCGCCTGGGAACCGGCCGGCCGCGCGAGCCATAGCTTCCGGCGCGCGCTGGACAGCGTCTTCGCGTCGGTGCCAGGGTCCGGGAAGTCGACCAGCCGCTCATGCGCTCGGGAGGCGCCGGCCGGTCCGCCCAGGCCCCCGGCCATGTTCACGATGGCGGTGCCCAGGCGCAGTTGATCGGCCGAGCTGTTCTGGACGTCCAGCACTTCGCTTCCGCCGGGCAGCGCGATCCGGACCGGGAATTGGCCGAACACCGAATCCCGCTTGGCAGCCAGCGATCCGATGCCGGTGGTCGTCGACGCCGACAGGATCAAGTGGATGCCGTAGCCGCGCCCGCGCCGGGCCAGCCCGTCGAGCAGGGCGGCGGCGTCCGTGGCGATCCGGTCGCCGCCGGCCAGGAGCAGTGGAAACTCTTCCAGGACGCAGACGATCCGCGGCATCCGCATGGTGGACCGATAATCGGCGAACCGCTGGACGTCGGCCTTTTCGAAGAGCTCGGTGCGCTCGGTCAGCTCGCGATCGAGTTCATGGAGAATCGCCAGGCCGTAGGCACGGTCGACCTCGGCTCCGACGACCCGAGTGTGGGGGACCCAGGTCGGTTCCCGGTCGCTCGGCGTGAAGTCGCGGAACGCCGCCCCGCGCTTGAAATCCAGCAGGTAGAGCGCCAATTCGTCGGGCGCGTAGGAGGCACACAGCCCGAACAGCACGTTGGTCAGGAACGACGTCTTGCCGGCGCCATGACGGCCCCCGACCAGCCAGTGCGGGGTGAGATCGTTGATCCGCAACGGAAGCGGCGCCAGGCCGGCGACGCCGACGGTGGTGGACAGCCCGGCCGCCGAACTCTGCTGCCAGATCTCGGCGGGAAGCAGGTCACGCAGCGTCAGGGCATCGGCGGCGCGAGCCAATGCCGCCACGCCGTCACAGATCGCCTCGATGACCGCCGCGGGAGGATCCGGGTCGAGCTCTGTCGGCAGATCGAGCGCGCCGATCCGCGGCTCGCCGTCGTCGTAGGTCACCCGGGTGGCATGCGAGAGCTCGATGTCGCCGACGGCGATCACCGAAATCCGGGACTCGGCGTCCTGCCCGGCCAGGGCTTTGATGCGAGCGACGTCGGTGGCGTCGGCCCGGGCCGGCAACGCCGCCACCACGACCACCAACTGTCGTCCAGGCGGGGCCGGTGAGCGTACCCATTGCTCCGCCTCGGCCAACACGGCCCGCAGGCCGGCGCGATCGGTGACCGGCGGCGGCATCAGCCGCCCATCGAAAAGAGCGCCGAACGCCTCGAACACCGACCCGCTCGGATCCACCGCGCGGACCCGCAGCGACCCCGGCGTGGTCGCCGCGATCAGACGCAGCAGCACCGATCGGAGCAACCCGGAGGTACGCGGATCCGACACCCCGGCGAGCGACAGGTGCCCGGCACCGAGCAGCGGCACGATCACCGGAAATGTCGCGTCCGGGACCGGCGACGCGGTGCCGATCCGGACCGGGACCAGCGCCTCGGCGAACGTACCGGTCGGTTGCGAGCGCAACTCATCGGTGATCGGCAGGCTCAGCCAGCCGGGTGCCGCCCGGGTCGTGATCTCGGCCAGCGAAGCGGCCAGCCCGCGCTGGCGAATGGTGAACACCTCAGGTGCCCGCTGCGGCGCCAGATGTTCCAGCGCCCGCTCGGCCGCGTCGACCGTCGCGACCGCTTGGCGATGCAGGGACGCCGCGCGTTCGACCGTGGAGCGCACTCGGGCCATGGGCTGAACCTAGCGCAGCGACCGATGCATTGCGCGGTAGGCGAAACTACCGTGTTGCGGCGAATAATACTTTTGGAGACTTGCCGGTCGGCGCTGCCGGTCACTCCGCCCAGAGCAGGTAAATCGGCACTTCACGGGTGGCCGGTGCGGCTCCGCTCCAGGCCCACCGATACCAATCCTGCTCGGCGCAGATCCGCAGACAGATATCACCCTCATGATTCTGGTACGGCTCGGTGACCGCGCGAAGATCGCGGACGGCGCGCGAGCCGTCCGCCTGCACCAGGCGGCGGCCGGTCAGGTGCGCCAGCTCGCGCACCGGCACCGGATCTCGCCGTGGCGGAGCATCCAGCGACACCAATCGCGAGAGGACGTCGGATCCGGCCCTGGTGGCGGTGCCCGCCGTTGAGGCCACCTCGACCCAGACCCGCTCGATCGGCACCAACGGCGCGAACACTTCGGTCCGCTCGGCCTCGGAGCGATACCACTCATGCTCCGGCAGCACCGGCACATAGGTCCGGGAGGTCGCCACGATCGTCGCATCGGCGCGTAGGTCGCCGCGCCAGCCGATCCCGGGAAGTCCAATCAGGACCCGCCGACCGCGCAGGTCGGCGTGTCCGGCGGCGGGAACCGGCAGGATCGGCGGCGGCGTGGTCGGCTCAATCGTTTCCGGTGCCCAGTCGTCCGGCATCGTCACGACACCACCCCAACCGGCGCTCCGTGCTGCCTCATGAATGTCACGGGATCGACGGCGCCAGCGTAGCTGGCATCGCCGTTGACATGGACCTCGAAATGCAGATGTGGCCCGGTCACATTGCCGGTGGCACCGACGTGCCCGATCACCTGGCCGGCGGTCACTTCCTGCCCGACC
Organism: uncultured Actinomycetota bacterium; assembly: GCA_963836775.1. Lineage (GTDB taxonomy): Bacteria > Actinomycetota > Actinomycetes > Mycobacteriales > Micromonosporaceae > DASQPR01. Next base: position 2,270,567 of record CAWIKR010000002.1, read on the forward strand.
ACCACATCCGGGCGCGACCCCATATGGCAATAGCGGGTGATGACGTTGTCGGCGTGCCTGATTTCCACCCACCATCCGCACCCGACCACCTGAAGCGATCCGTCCCGGTCGCAGCCATACCAGGCGCCGGAGGCGAGATGGGCGTTGCACTCGGCCACGATCACGATGCCGGAGGCGGCCGCGCGGATCGGCGTACCGCGGGCGGCCGCGAGGTCGACGCCATTGTGGGTGGGCCGGTCGGGGGTACGCCAGCCGGAACTGATCCGGGCCACCACCGGAACCGTCCAGCCGGATGCCGCGATCTCGGTTCCAGTGGCGCAGTGCAGGTTGGTGGACGAACCGACGGCGAGCGCGGCGCCGTCGGCCAGCTGATTGACGATCTCGGTGGCCAGGGGTTCATGTTTCGCGTACGCGTCCGGATAGGCGCTGACCTGCACTCGCTGCGCGGCGCGAGTCAGTGGCATGGTCTCCCAGCCGGGGATCTTGACCAGCTTGTCGTAGAACTTCCCGGCGGCATAGGACGGATCGATGAGCTGCGCCGGCGTGCCCCACCCCATGCTCGGCCGCTGCTGGAACAGGCCCAGCGAGTCGTGGTCATTGCGGGCCCCGAGGTCGCCATAGTTGTGCAGGGTGGATTCCTGCAGCGCGGTGGCAATGGCGATCACCCAGCCGCGCGGTGGCACCTTGCGGTCCTGGCCGACCTTGATGATGATCGCCGCGTTCTTGACCTGCTCGCCTGAGAGGGTCGAGATGTCCGGCAGCTTGCCGGTGACCGACACCTGGGTGGTGGAACCGCAGGCCAGATAGTCGTTGACGGTGTTTGCCGGGTCCGACGGGGTGCCCTGCAGACCACCCAGGAAATAGGTGATCGTCCCGCCGACACAGCACAGCGCGATCAGTCCGATGGCGGCGCCGATCGCGATAATGACCTTGGCCCGGCTGGTCATGGCGCTGTCCTGGTAATGGCGCGGGTCCTGGTCATGGCGCGGGTCCCGGTCATGTCGCCGTCCAGTCGATGCCGCTCACCAGCCAGCGACCATGATCGGCTTGCAGGGACAGCGTCAGCGTGCCGGTGTCGGTCGGAATCGCATACTGGACGAAGTCCGCGCCGATGTCGATCTGGGCCGCAGTACCGGTGACCCGGTCCGCCGGAACGCCGGCCGGATCGGCGCCGTTGAGCTCGTCGGTGAGCGCCGCGGTGGCGTATTTGGCCAGCGCCGCGTGCCACTGGTTGGCCGGGACATCGTGGTGCAGCCAGGCGTCGGCGAACTTCGCCGCGACCGCGCTCGGTCCGGTCTGACCCGGGTTCACCGAGGGTGCGGCCGGCGTCGGTGCCGCGCCCTCGCCGTCGTCCGGCGGTCCCGACGGCGCCGACGCGGTCGGTCCGGGACCGTTCGTGATCAGCTGCGGTGCGGAACCGTGGCCGACCACCTTCGCGAGCGCGACCACGATGACGACGAGCACGATCAGGCCGAGCCCGACGCCATAGCGCGGCCCGATCCGACGGAGCAGCGTACGCACGCCTAGCTCCCGACCGTGCTCGACTCGGGTCGCCGGGCCGGTGCGGAAGGCGGTGTCGAGCCGGGGCGATAGACGACATAGTTGGTGGGTCCGTGCGGGACGTCCGGCTCGGTCCACTCGCCAGCCGACCGGCGGGGCCGGCTCTTGCCGACTTGGGCCGCGGCGACCGCGAGCTCCGGCTGCCCGGCGGCGACCGCCGCGACCGCGGCCGCGGTGCGCGCGCCGGAACCGGACGAGCGGCGGCCCTCCACCGGGTCTTCGTGCCTCGATTCAGGGCGCTGCACCTGCACGTCTACGGTGCGGTCGCGGACCAGCCGCGGCTCGTTGGTGGCGCCACGTTCGGCGACTTCGAGACGGGCCGCCGTACGCATTTCGCGGAAGAACCGCCGGTGCCAGCTCCCAGCCGACGCGACCGTGGCACTCGGATCCCGGCCGCCCATCTGAGTGATCCGGCGATAGGGCCGCAACAGCAGCCAACCCACCACCCCGCAGAGCCACATCAGCGTGACCTGCAACCAGCCGGGCAGCGTCGCGGTGTCCATGATGAGGTCGACCGCGTAGAGGTAGATGGCGGCGCCGGTGCCGAAGATGATGATGTTGAACATCGCCGCGACCACCGCGTTGGCGAGCCGGCGCAGCCCGGCGCTGGCCGGTCGCAGCAGGCCCACCGTGCCGAGGACCGGCGCGGCGATCACCGCCCATCGGAAGATCAGGAATCCGATCAGCACCAGGATCGAGGCAGTGATGTCGAACATCGCGAAGAACAGCGACGACAGCACTGCGATGAATCCGGCGCCGACTCGATCCATGCCGTGGTTGCCCTGCAGGTAGCTATAGGCTTCCGGATCCTCCGCCTTGATCTGCTCGGCGATCTGCATCCATTCCTGCTCCTTGTCGTTGAGCAGGGCCGACCGAGCGTCCGGATCGTTCTCGATCTTCTGCGCTTCTTCCCAGGTCAGGGACTTGGAGTAATAGAGCGCGGGGCCGTACTTCTGGGCCGTCGGACTGTCCGCGGAGCCGAGCAACCCGCGCAGCCAGTTGCGGTAGAGGATGGTCTCGGTGACCGTGTCGCTGGCCCGGATCGCCGGATCCCGGTGGTCGACACAGGCGTTCGGGTCGGGCGATGCGCACGCCGAGTCGGTGGCGTCGGTGGCCTCCGGACCGATCGCGCTGTGCACCACGCTCAGCCCGCTCACCAGCGACGAGTCGGCGAGATGTGCCGACCGCACTGGCCACGCGGCGATCGCGGTGATCGCGACCATCACGAAGATCGCCCAGCCGGCCGTGGTCATCGCGTTGCTCATATCCGACTGGCGAGACCGCCACATCAAGTAGAGGCCGACGATCGCCAGCGTCACCGCGCCGAAGACGGTGAAGACCTTGGCGTAAATGGATTGCGTGGCCTTCTGCACCAGAGGGTCGGCCCACCCCCACAGGCTGGACGGATCCCACGCCTTCTCGCGCAGCGCGTTCGAGGCGCCGATGATCGACGTCGCGATCATGAATTCGCCGTTGGCGAGCGTGTCCTCGAAACTGTCGGTCGGATGCGTCACCCCGGTGACACACCCCTGGTCATAGAGCGAGTAGTCGTAGCCGGCGTAGCCGAACCGGCTGTACATTCCGCTGACGCCGGTCTGCGTCGCCGACTCCGGCTCCGACGCGAACCAGCCGGACATGCCGGCATCGGGCGTCTCCGGCGTCGGCGCCTCCAGGCACTGGGCCCGCTGGACGCCGACCTTGGACAGCTTGCCGACGCAGTCCTTCAGGTTGAACGGGTTGGCCCACTCCTTGGCGGTGCACTGGTCGACGACTGGAGCCTTCACCGGGGCATGGGCGGCGGCTGGGGCGGACGGGCCCAGCAGCACCGCCATCGCTCCGATGACGAGCACGCTCAGCCATCCGGCGGTCCGTCGCTTCCGTCGGCCCGCAATTGACCCCAACATTTCAGTGGGCCCGGCAATTGAACTGGCTTGGCCGCGGCGCTCCCGAGCAGATCGGCCGGCTGTATTGCGGTTGTCGCGAATGCAATCCCAGCTTTCGACTCGTCGGCCGTCGGGCCATCCTCGACTCGGGAGTCGCCTCGCACCTGCCGATCCATTTGCCGGGCACGCTAGTCCTCCGATGACTCTGCGAGACCCGACGCGGGGGCAGCAGCCGGGGTGGTATCCAGGTAGTCGAGCAGCGTGGGAACGTACGAGACGTCGATTCGCACCTTCTGGACGCGGCCGTCGACGTCACGCATGACAAATTCGCGGAATCCGAGCCGGTCCGACGACCCGCTGTCCGCGGTGGACAGAGACGCAAGCGTCTCTTCATAACCAACCTCTGTGGGTATGCGCAACAGACGCAACGCCTCGGCAGCGATCTCCGGGTCCTGCGCGATCCGGCCGACGAACACGGTGGAGACGAGGTTCTGCACATCGAGTCCGAGGATGTCCTGTGGGTTCTGCGACGCCACCAGCGCGGCCAGATTCCACTTGCGGCTGTCGCGGGCCAACCGGACCAGGAATGATCGGCCGGAGCGCCAGCCCTCCATGAAGTGGCCCTCGTCGAGCCCGACCAGCTTGCGGGCGTGCATCGAGCCGCCGTAGCAGCGCCGGACCGCCAGCCGGTGCGCCGTGTGCAGCATCGGCAGCGCCAGGGCCTCCTCGGCGGACCAGTATTCGCGCTCGATCTTCAGGTCCGGCAGCCGCAGCCCGGCCATGGTGATGACGGTCAGCGCCGCGTCGGACCCGAGCAGACCCGGTGGCGGAGTGCCGAAGAACAGCATCGCGAGCGGCATCTCGGCGGTGTCCAGCAACAGATGCGCCAGCTCCGAGGCGTCGTCATCGTGCATCTCTTGGAGGCACCGGACCACGTCCTCGAGGGTCGAGGTCTCCTCGGCCGGCACGGTCCGGACCGCATGCCGCAGCAGCGTCGCGGTCGATGCCTCCCGGGCCACCTGCGGCGGCACCAGCATCGCGCAGATGTCCTGCACCAGCATGCGGCGCTCGGCACGGGCGTTGGACAACGCGATCTCGTACTCTCGGTCGCCCGGCGCGCCGGACCCGAAATGGTCCCGCTGCGGAGTCGGGATCAGGGCGTACGGCGCCAGGGTGCCCTGGTCCGAACCGGTCAGATTGAGCACCCGGGAGTAGGGCGCCAGCTCCGGCATCGCGGCCAGGTGCGCCAGCGGTCCGGACGGGTCCAGCAACGTCACCTGTACGCCGCGCCGGGCCGCCAGGTAACCGAGCGCGCCGAGCAGGGTCGACTTGCCACCGCCCGGCTCGGCGACGAACACCGCCAGGCCGGAGCGCTCCCGCACCTCCATCGGGAAGTGCAGATCCAGGAAGACCGGCCGGCGCGACGTCCCGGCGGTACGCCCGATCAGGTCGCCACGGGTATCACCGACGGTGGACGCGGCCTGTGGCAGCGCCGCCGCCAGCAGCTTGGCCGGCATTCGCCGGACGTAGCCGGTGTTGGCGATCGGCTCGCCCGGGATGAACTCACGAGCCAGCCAGTCCTGGTTCTTCGGATGCTGCAGCGAGATCCGCAGCTCCCGGGAGTAGCTGGCGGTGAGCCGGCGGGCCCGCTCGAGGCACTCCTCCCGGGTGGCGGCCGAGACCGCGATCCGGTGCCAGCCGTGTGCTCGGGACGAGTCCACCGGCAGGCCGGTGGTCATCTCATCGCCGATGTGCAGCGCCCGCTGGGCCAGCCGCTCCAGCTCCGGTGGTGCGTCCATGCCGTGTTCGGCGTAATCCAGCTGCTGCGACCGGATCATCCGGAGCCGGTGCTCCAGGTTCCGGAACGAGTCGCCGGGACCGAGAATGTCCACCCGGGACGAGATCTCCAGCGGCCACGGCATCCGCTCCGAGAAGTGCAGCCAGGGCTCGTGCCGTTCCGGGATCTCCAGTGGTTCCATCCGGCCCACGGCCAGCACCGCGACATGCCGCTCCTCGCCGGTGAGCCGGTTGACCAGCTTGACCGTCGACCCGTAGGGCGTCCGGTAGCGCTCGATCGACTCGGTGATCGCGAGCAGGTCGCCGCCGCCCCACTCGCCACTGGTCACCGGCGACATCGTCGGCGGCGACATGCCGAGCGCGACCGACCGGTAGAGCAGCCACTCGAGCTCCCGGGCGGTGGCGCGCCGGCCCCGCATGCCGAAGGCGCCGAGCACCTCGTCGAACTGCTCGACGGTGCGGGCCATCCGGCGCCGCTCGCCCTCCGGCACACCCTTGCCGAAGAGGTGCGAGACGCGCTCGGCGAAATTCGCTCCGAACGAGCGGCGGGCGAACGTGACACCCAGGTAGGTCTGGCCCTCGGCGTGGTTCACCTGGCGCAGGTGCCGCTGCGCGGCCACCAGGTGATCGGCCCAGGTCGGCGCGCCGTCCACCGACGGCAGTGGTGCTGACGTGTTCACGTCGACGGTCCGGGCCCAGTCGTTGGCCGCGAACGGCCGGGTGGTCCGGCGCAGATGCAGCCGGAATCCGGCCAGGCTGGAGAACTGCTCGGCGATCGCCAGCAGGAGCGCCTCGCGCTCGGCGTCGGGCCGAAACGACCAGCGCACTTCGGGCAGCCAATACCAGGCCGTCACGGTGTGCGGCGTAAAGGTCAGGTGGCCGGCCACCTCGGTGATGGCGAGTTCGACCGCCGGGTCGCGGTCGCGTTGCTTACCGCGGGCCGTCGGCAGTGGCGCGATCGGCTTGACCGGAGTGGCCGTGGCCCGGGTCGGCGGCCGGCGCCGCGGCGGCTCCGGGCCGCGTTCGCGCACCGGTGGCTCCGCGGGCCGCTCACGGACCGGTGGCTCCGCGGGCCGCTCACGGACCGGTGGCTCCGGTTGGTCGACCCGGACCGGCAGGTCCGCACGCTGATCTCCGCCGCTCGCACGCCGATCGCCGGCGCGGCCACTGCCGGCCCGAGAGCCGCCGGCCGCTGGCCCACGGCGATCCTGAGGCGCGGCTGTGCGGCGATCCTGAGGCTCGGCCGTGCTGCGATCCTGGGAGGCGGCAGCGCGGCGATCCTGAGGCGCCGCGCGGCCGCGATCGCGGGCCGGGACGCCGGCACGACGCTCCAGCTCACGGTGGTCGGCCTGACGCGGCAGTGTGGGCGCTGAGGCCGCCGCGCGTGCTGTGCCCGTGTCGGACTTTGCAGTCCCGGAGGCGGCCGCCGGTGCGGGCTCTCCGGCGTCGTCGGCGTAGTCAGCAAAGTCGTCATCGAAACCGTCGGCGAATGCCGGTGGCGTCGAGGCCGGTCCCGGTGCTCGCACGGCAGCCGGCTCGACCTCGGGTTCGGCGGCACGGCGGGCTGCGGCGTCCTCATCCGCCGCACCGACCAGATCCAGGAACGGCGAGGAGATCTCGTCCCAGTCGTCGGTCTGACCCGCCATCGGCGCGCTCCGGGCCGGTCTTGGGGCCTGGAACACGGCGACGGCACCATGCGGCACCGTCGAGACTTCGATCGCGTCGACTTCCGACGCCGGTCTGCCGTCGTCCGGCTCGCGCGTTCGCGGCGGAGTGCTCACCGTCGCGCTCCAGCGGTGGCGCCCGCCGGGATGTTTCGGCGCGGCGGCGTGGGCTCGCGGCTGAGAATGTCGGCACGGACACGAACGCGTTTCGCGGTCAACCGTGCCTCCTTCTTCTCGGTCGCCGGCTCCCGGGTGGTGTGCCAGTCGGTCAGGGCCGTGCGGATGACCATGCGTGCTGGTCGGTCGGGGTCGACGTGACGAAAGATGAACGACGTGGTCACCACGGCAAGCGCGATTTCCCACGCGGGAAACAGGTCAAAGTGGAACGTGAACAGATAGTGGATCAGCATGAAGGCTGGCACGAGGACGACAAAGATGCCGTACTGCGCGTACGACAACTGGATTGGCAACGTGTAACCGGGTGGCCCTAGGTAGACGAGCCGGGCCCGGTAAATGTCGTCGTCAGTCCGCAGTCGCATGGTGCGCCTACTTGAACGCCAGGCCGATGAGGTAGTCGCCGACAAAGAACAGCGAAACCGCGCCGGCGATGAAGGCCAGCCCGATGATGGCGATCGCTGATGAGGTCAGCACCCGGGAGATCTCGCCCTTGCCGGCTCGCCCGATGAAGATGACCCCGAGCACGGCGAGCAGGATCGGCGCGATCTTGCTAGCGAAGAAGCTGACGATGCCCTCGGTGTTGATGTCCTTGGGCTGATCGGCGAGAACCGTGAGGTGGTGGCTCATCGAGGTCAGGTCATGAACAGCATGTAAGATCATCTATATCCTCCCGCACGCGGTGCGAGGTGGCGGCACGGGGTCTTTTGGCGTTTTGTAGGGGCAGCGTGTCGTAGCGTCTGGAATATTGCAGAGCGTACGTTGCGGTCATCTATCGAACAAGCTGCGTGCGCCATCATGAACGTGCCCGACTGTCTCATCCTGGATCACCACCCGGGTAAGGTGGGGGCGGTGAGCGATCGACTCCTGCGTCGCGAACCCCTCGATCCCGTGGTCATGGGCGTTCTTAACGTCACGCCGGACTCGTTCTCGGACGGCGGTCGCTACACCGATCTCGAAGATGCGGTGGCTCATGCGGTGGCCCTGCGCGCCGACGGCGCCGACATCGTCGACGTGGGCGGCGAGTCGACCCGGCCCGGGGCCATCCGGATCAACGCCGACACCGAGATCGCCCGCGTTGTCCCGGTGATCCGTGAGCTGGTCGCGGCCGGCGTGCCGGTCAGCATCGACACGACCCGGGCAGCGGTGGCGGCGGCCGCCGTGGAAACCGGCGCCGTGCTCGTCAACGATGTCTCCGGCGGGCTCGCCGACGCCGATATGGGCCGGGTCGTGGCCGATGCCGGCTGCCCCTGGGTGCTGATGCACTGGCGTGGTCACTCGGACCGGATGGCTGACCTCGCGATCTATCACGACGTGGTGGCCGAGGTCTGCGCCGAGCTGCGGGATCGCACCGAGGAGGCCCTGAAAGCCGGCGTCGCGCCCGACAAGATCATCGTCGACCCGGGCCTCGGGTTCGCCAAGACCGCCCAGCACAACTGGCTGCTCAGCGCACACCTGGACGCGATCGTGGCACTGGGATATCCGGTGCTCTTCGGATCCAGCCGCAAGTCCTATCTGGGCCGGCTGCTGGCCGGGCCGGATGGCGCCCCCCGGCCGGTCAGCGAGCGCGAGGCGGCCACGCTGGCCACCACGGTGCTCGCGGTGGCGGCCGGCGTCTGGGGAGTCCGCGTGCACGACGTCCGGTCGTCGGTCGACGCGATCGCGGTCTGGCGCGCGACCGAGGCGGTGCGGGCCCGGTGAGCGATCGGATCACTCTGCGCGGCCTGAGCGCACGCGGCTTTCACGGCGTCTACGACTTCGAGCGTCGGCAGGGGCAGGACTTCGTCGTCGACGTCGAGTTGGAGCTGGACACTCGGCCGGCCGCGGCCAGCGACGACGTAGCCGACACCGCACACTACGGCGAGCTGGCCGGCCGGTTAGTGGAGGTGATCACCGGTGAGCCGGTGAACCTGATCGAGACCCTGGCGCAACGGCTCGCCGATGCATGCCTGGTTGATCACCAGGTCTCCGCCGTGACCGTCACCGTGCACAAACCACAGGCGCCGATCCCGCATCAATTCGGCGACGTGGCGGTCACCATCCGGCGGACCCGATCATGACGCGCGCAGTGCTGTCGCTGGGCAGCAACCTGGGCGATCGGCTGGCGCACCTGCGGGCCGCGGTGGCCGGGCTGGACGACGACGTGCTGATCACCTCCGGCATCTACGAAACACCGCCGTGGGGGGATCCGGATCAGCCCACCTATTTCAACGCGGTGGTCCTGGTCGCAGCCGACGTCCCGGCCACGGGTTGGCTCGCGCGGGCGCGCGAGTTAGAAGAGCATGCCCATCGGGTACGCGACCCCGAGCGCCACTTCGGACCGCGTACGCTGGACGTGGACGTGATCATGGTGTGGGCCGACGACGATCAGCCGGTGATATCCGACGATCCCGAGTTGACCCTGCCGCACCCGCGCGCGCACCTGCGGGCCTTCGTGCTGCGACCGTGGCTGGACATCCAGCCGTACGCTCAACTGCCCGGGCATGGCTGGGTCACCGACCTGATGCGAAGCCCGCAGGTGGCGGCCGATCTGCCGGGTTTGCGCGCGCGGGCGGACCTGTCGCTGGACGGCGCCAGGACCGACGGTAACGAGATGGAGCGATGACGTGACCAACGGTGCGCCGGTCGGCCCCAACGACACCCGCCGCGGCCCCAGCCTGCACCCGACCCGGCCGGCCACGCTGGTCGTGGCGGGCCTGGCCGCGGCCGCGGTCGGCTGGCTTCTCATCGCCAACAACTACAGCGACTTCCCGACCATCCAGTGGCTGCCGGCGATCATTTTCATAGGCCTGGCCGTGGTGGAACTGATGGCGGCGATCACTACTCGGGCGCGAATCGAACGCAAGCAGGGGGCCGGCCCGGTGGAGCCCCTGACGGTAATGCGATACGCCGTGCTGGCGAAGGCGTCGTCGCTGGCCGCGGCGATCTTCGTCGGGCTGTTCGGAGCGATTTCGGCCTGGCTGTTGACCAGCCGGAATCTGCAGCACGCGAAGGACGACACCCCGGCCGCGGTCGGTGCCGTGCTGGGCTCGATCCTGTTGCTGATCGCCGCGCTGTATCTGGAGCGTGCCTGCCGAGTGCCGCCGCGCTCGGAGGACGAGGACGAGGACGATTCGTCCGATACCTGAGCGGTGTCGCGGTCTCAAGCACCGCCGAGGACTTTCCCTCACCCGCGCGCGCGGGTACGGTCGGGCCTCGATACAAGCGCTTAGAGATGAGGCGTTCACCCCCGATGACCACATCCGACCCAGAACGCGGCACTGAGCCCGGCCGATTTGCCGGCGACGGTTTCCGCGTCGAACCCGACTTTCGCTACCCAACGGGCGAGGCCGAATATGTTCCGGACAGCACGTCCCGCTACCCGGTCCCGACCGAGGACAGCACCCAACGGGTGACCCCGGCCGAGCTGGATGACGTGTTCGACGACCCGGAGCACGGCGAGCCGGGCCGGGACCGACTGGGCGTGCATTGGGTGTGGGAGACGCTGCTGCTGATCGGCTGCGTCGCGCTCGGTTTCGTGATCGCCAACGGCCGGTCGCATGCGTTCTCGGACGCCAACCTGCGGGCGCTGATGCTGTCCGCCAGCGTTCTGGGTGCCCTCGGGCTGGCTGCCGGAATGAGCCTTCGGGTCGGCGCCGTCAATCTGGCGGTCGGCCCGATCATGGTGATCGCCAGCCTCTACTTCGCCCAGCATGCACACGACGGCGTCACCCCGGCGCTCCTGATCGCGCTGGCGCTGACGACCGGCATCGGCCTGGTCATCGGCGTGATCGTCGTCGCGTTCCAGGTGCCCGCCTGGGCGGTCAGCTTCGCCGCGCTGATCGGGCTCCAGCTGTGGATCCAGCACCTGCCGGCGGACCAGCAGATCTTTACCCAGTTCCACGCCGAGCGGCACGCCTATCTCTGGTTCGTTGGTTTCGTCGTGATCGCACTGGTCGGCGGCGTGCTCGGTGCGGTGCACACGATCCGGCGCGCGATCGGCCGGTTCCGGCCGATCGGTGACCCGGCCGATCGCCGCGGCGGCAACGCGAATGTCCTGACGATCCTGATGCTTGCCGGCTCCGGCCTGATCGCCGGTCTCGCCGGTGTCGGGAGCGCGATGATGTCCCAGGAGGCGGTGACCTCCACCGGCCTGCTCACCTCCGGCCTCGCCCTCGGGCTGGCGCTGCTCGCCGGCACCAGCGCCTACGGCCGCCGCGGCGGCATCTTCGGGACCATCCTGGCCGCGATTCTGGTGGCCCTGCTCGATCACTACTTCGCGGTGGCGCACATCAAGGTCGACCAGATCGTAGTGATCGCTTCCGCCGTCGGTGTCGGGCTGATCGTGACCCGGGCGGTGGAGACCGCCGGTCGGCCCCAGCGGCCCGAGTCGGAAGAGTCGCCCACGTCCGGCTGGCTGCGACGGCAGCAAGGCAGCTGGACCGACCAGCTGCCGGCTCGGACCACCGAGGTCGGATTCGACGCCACCGACGAACGCTGGGGCACCCGGGCCTAAGACGGCGGGCCAGCCAGTCCGGCGGGTTCGGCAGGGATCTTCTAGAGTCCTGTCATGAACACCGATCAGCCAGCCACCCACCCGACCTTTGACGAACTCGACGCGCTGGGCACCGAAGAGCTTCGCGAGCGCGCCTTCCACCAGGCCTGGGAGAAGAAGGACTTCGGGTTCTTCGTTTCGGTGATCAGGCAGTTGCCGGCCTCGGTCGACGCCGAGGACATCGATGGCTCGTTCGGCTCAGTCGGAGCATCGCTGGCCGACATCGTCTCGCTCTGGCACGAGATGAAGGGGCACGACTACGGCCCGTCCGAGCCGCTGATCCGCGCCGCCTTCATCGATTACCTGATCAAGACCTGATCGGGGGCTACGCCGCTCCGGCGATGGTCTCGGCGATCTCGCCAGCGGTCAGGATGCCCAGCGCTGCGCCGTCGGCGTCGCGTACGGCGATCCACCCGACGCCGCCGGTCAGCAACGCCGCGAACGCCTCCCGGAGGGTGGCGTCGGATCCGATCGACGGCCCACTGGCGAGGTCCACCGAGCCGGCCGGAGACAGCTTGCGGACGTCGATCGGCGTGACCGACAGCTGCTTGATGCCCCGATCCGAGCCGACGAATTCGGTGACGAAGTCGTTGTCCGGTGCGCGCAGCAGGTCGGCCGGTTCCGCGTACTGCTGAAGCAGCCCACCCTCGGAGAGCACGGCGACCTTGTCGGCCAGGCGGATCGCCTCGTCGAGATCGTGGGTGACGAACACGATGGTTTTGCGGACGGTTCGCTGCAGTCGCAGGAACTCGTCCTGGAGCCGCACTCGCACGATCGGGTCGACCGCCGAGAACGGCTCGTCCATCAGGAGAACCACTGGATCGGCGGCCAGGGCGCGGGCCACTCCGACCCGCTGGCGCTGACCGCCGGAGAGCTCGTGCGGATAGCGCGATCCGTACCGTTTCGGGTCCAGCCCGACCAGCTCCATCAGCTCTTCGGTGCGGGCCTGGATCTCCTTGCGTGGGCGGCCCAGCAGCCGCGGCACGGTCCCGACGTTCGCGGCGATGGTCTGGTGCGGGAACAGGCCGACGTTCTGGATCACGTAGCCGATCCGGCGGCGCAGGTCGACCGCGTTCTGATCCAGGATGTCCTGACCGTCGATGTAGATCTTGCCGCTGGTCGGCTCGATCAGCCGGTTGAGCATCCGGAGCACGGTGGACTTGCCGCAGCCGGACGGGCCGATCAGCACCACCAGGTCACCGGCGGCAATCTCCAATGACAACGCGGTGACCGCGACCGTACCGTCGTCGTACTTCTTGCCGACTTGGTCCAGAGTGATCGTCGCGGCGGTAGCCGACGCCGGGGTACGGTCCACGTATGTCCTTCCTCGAGACGGCCATGCCGCTCGCCCGTGGCGAGGGCTCGGTCAACCCATGGTTCTCGTGGGACTACATCACTGCAAATCTTGACAGTATCCTCGCTGCGCTGCGCGCTCACGTGATCCTCACCGCACAGACGATGGTGGTCGCCATCATCGTGGCGATCCCCTTGGCCATCCTGGGCTACTGGGTGCGGCCGCTGGCATCGCCGATCCTGGGCTTCAGCGCGGTGCTCTACACCATCCCGTCGCTGGCACTCTTCGCATTCCTGGCCCCGTTCACCGGAATCGGGAGCATCACTGTCCTGATCGGACTCGTGCTCTACGCGCTGCTCCTCATCATTCGCAACACTCTGGTCGGACTCCAGCAGGTGCCGAAGGACGTGCTGGAAGCCGCGGACGGCATGGGCTACGGCCGGTGGGGCAAGTTGCTCCGAGTGGAGCTGCCACTGGCTCTGCCGGGCATCATTACCGGAATCCGGCTGGCAACGGTCTCCACGGTCGCGCTGGTGACGGTCGGCGTCATCGTCGGCAACGGCGGGCTCGGTGAGCTCATCGACTCCGGGCTGCACAACGGCAACAACCGGGCTCAGATCACCACCGGCATTCTCCTGTGCGTGGCTCTCGGGCTGGTCCTCGATCTGCTGCTGGCGCTGGTCGGCCGGCTGGTCACACCGTGGGCCCGTAAGGCCGTGTGATGGATTACATCAACCAGGCGATCACCTGGCTCAACGATCCGCTGAACTGGACCAATCCCGGCGGCATCATCGAATCGCTGAAGCAGCACCTGTGGCTGTCGTTCCTTGCGGTGCTGGTGGCCACGGTCATCGCGTTGCCGATCGGAGTCTGGTTCGGGCACAGCGGCCGCGGTGGCCCGACAGTGGTCGCGGTGTCCAACATGACCCGGGCGATCCCGACCTACGCTCTGCTCGCCGTCTTCGTGGTCGGCACCGCCAAACTGGGCGCGCCGTCGGTGGTGCCGGCCCTGGCGATTTTTGCCATCCCGCCGATCCTGGCCAACGCGTACACCGGAATCCGCGAGGTCGACCCGGAAGTCCGGGACTCGGCCCGGGGCATGGGCCTGTCAGGTGGGCAGATGCTGCGCCAGGTCGAGTTGCCGCTGGCGTCGCCGTATATCTGGGCCGGTCTGCGCAACGCCGCGGTTCAGGTGGTGGCCACCGCCACGCTCGCGGCGCTGGTGGCCGGCGGCGGGCTGGGCACCATCATCACCGCCGGGTTCGGTCTGTCGATTGCGGCCGGTGGCGGTCAGATCATCGCCGGCGGCTTCCTGGTGGCAGTGCTGGCACTGCTGGTCAATGGAGTGATCTCGGTGGTGGCCTATTTCCTGACGCCGATTCCGCTACGCGGTACCACGCGGCGCCGGCTATTCAGACAGCGGGCACGTGTGGTGACAGACCGGTGACAATTCCGGATTTTCGGTTGCCGACGTTCCGGTCGCGGGGTTTGGTAACTCTTAGCGGGCGGTAACGAAACGTCGAGCCGGCGCCAACGGCGGCACCGGTGGCCGCCCGTCGGACACGCGGCCGACCACAGTGGTCGCGCCGGGACACGGAAGGCGGGCACGTTTCATGCGTACCGTTGTGCGTTTTTCAGCCGCGGCGGCCGGTCTGGCCATAGTGGCTGCCATGGCCGCGGGTTGCGGCTCTAAGGGTTCCTCCGGCACCGCCGCGCCGACCGCGGCGGGCAAGGGCGGCTGTGCTCCGGTCGCGGACAGCAACCTGGTGGTGCTGACCGACGACAAGCACCTGCAAGCATCCGACAACGTGGTGCCCGCGGTGAACACGAAGGCGAATAGCCCGGCTCTGCTCGCGGCTCTGGACGCCGTCTCGGCCTCGCTGGACACGCCGAAGCTGGTGGCGATGAACAAGGAGGTCGACGTCGACAAGAAGACGCCGGCCCAGGCGGCAGCCGACTTTGCCAGCCAGAACAACGTGCTCAGCCAGGTCACGCAGACCGGCCCGGGTGGCAAGATCAAGATTGGTACGGCCGACTTCGCCGAGAATGAGGAACTGGCCGAGCTCTACAAGTTGGCGCTGACCAAGGCCGGCTACGACGTGACGGTGCAGAAGATCGGTCGCCGCGAGATCTACGAGCCGGCTCTGGAGAAGAACCAGATCCAGGTCGTTCCGGAATACGCCGCCACGCTCAGCGACTTCCTGAACGCCAAGCAGAACGGCAAGGACGCCGCGTCCAAGGCGACTGGCCAGATCGACCAGACTATGGCCGGCCTGACCGAGATGGGCACCAAGGCGAACCTGGTGTTCGGCAAGCCATCGGCCGCCGCCGACCAGAACGCCTTCGCCGTCACCAAGTCGCTGGCGAGCAAATACAACCTGACGACACTGTCCGATTTCGCGGCCAAGTGCTCCGGCGAGGAGTCGGTGCTCGCCGGTCCGGCCGAGTGCCCGCAGCGGCCGTTCTGCCAGCCGGGTCTGGACAAGACCTATGGCATCAAGTTCGGCAGCTTCAAGTCCACCGATGCCGGCGGACCGATCACCAAGACCGCGCTGACCTCCGGTCAGGCGACCATGGGCCTGGTGTTCTCGTCGGACAGCTCGCTGTCAGCCAGCTAGTCAGTTAGTCATTCAGGGTTCATCCCTGGATCTTGCGGGAGCGGTCGCGCCGCCGGGTTATGACCCGAGGACGCGCCGATCAGGCCCGGCATCGCGCCGGCCCGCCGCCAAGATCCAGGGATGAATCGCATCGAGGCGGACCGGCCCACGCTTTTCATTCGTGGAAAATCCTCGGTAACCTCTACAACCATGTCTGCCCCGGAGAACCACGACACGCGGGGTCGGCTGCTCACTTTGCTGTTCTGGGGCGGCATCGGGCTCGCTCCGCTGGCCGCGTTGCTGCTCATAGTGGTGGGCAGTTCGACCGCTGGATTGCGATTTGCCGCACTCCTAGCGATCTTGGCGGTTGTCGCGATCGGTCTCTCGGTCACCCTCAGGCGGGACGCCTCCAGCATCAAGCTGGACATCGAGGAGACTCTCCTCGACGAGATCGACATGCTCCGCAACGACGTTCGGGCGGACATCACCACGGCCGCTCGCGCCACGCACCGGGCGCTCAGCGAGAAGATGGGCCATCTGCACGAGTCGGTTGACCACGTGCGCCGCCAAGTCGACGCGGCCGGCTTCGTGGAGCTGGACCGGGCGCCGGCGGCGCCGCCGGTGGCTCCGCCGCCGCGACGTCCGGCGGTCGGCTCGGCCGCGCCGCCCGGAGTGGTGCAGCGCACCGAGACCGTACGCGTCACGACCCGCACCATCGTCGATCCGGACGAGGATCACGCCAACTCGCGTGGCAACGGGCACCGGCCGGCGCTGCCGCGCGGTCCCCAGCAGTACGACGACGCCGAGCCGGCCGGAGTCCGCGGCCATCGGGACGACCGGCCGCCGGCTCGGGGCGCCCTGCAGGCTCGCGACGACTCGTGGCCGGGCCAGCGCGTGGTTCGCAACGACTTCGAGTCAGCGGCTCGGCAGTCCTGGCGCGATCACGGCGAGGATGACGACCCGGCCAACGACCCGCGATGGACGGGCATGCGCGGCGGCGACCGCTGGGCCGAGGTACGCCACGACGAGCACGGGCGCGAGCTGCGGATGGGCGAGCGACGCACGGCGATCCGCACCGACGAGACCGGCACCCAGATGCGGATCGTGGACCGGTGGTCGACCGTCCGCGAAGAGCGGGCGCGCTCGGCCGACGGGATCGAGACGTTTGAGAACACCGGCGAAACCCGGGCCCAGCGGCGGGCGCGGGTCGAGTCCGAAGAGCCCGGCAGCGGCGTCGGCAGGGGTCAGCGGGCAGAACCGGACGAGCGACGTGATCCTCGCGCGGGCGAGCGGCGGACCGATCGCGACGACGAGCCGCATCCGCATCGGGATGACTCACCATCGTGGCAGCGCGACGGTCGTGACGAGGCCCGCGGACCTCGGGCCGATTCCACTGCCCGTGGACGCTATGACGACGACTCCGGGTCGCGTGGCCGCCAGGCCGCGCTGCCCAGCGCGGAACGGTCCGGATCCCGGTGGGACGAGGCACCGAGCTGGTCGGCGGCCAGTCGGTCATCGCATCGTCGCGAGGACGAGCCGGAATCGGCCGCCCGGGTCAACGGGCACAGCCGTCACGAGCAGCCGACCACGGACGAATCGGACGATCGATCCTGGCGGGATTCGGGATCCCGCCGGGCCGTTCAGTCTCGCCACGACGACCACGCCGATGAGCGTGCGCGCCGGGACGAGCGGCGCGCCGACCGGGACGAGCGGGACCGCGACGACCAGCTCCAACGGAGCCGCCGCGAGGCCCCGGAGCAGCGCGGCTACGGCGAGGACCAGGACCGACGGTCGCGTCGCGAGGATCGTGACCAACCGTCCTACGACGGGCGCGACGATCAAGGCAGCACTCGATCGTCCGGCCACGGCAGCGGTCAGCAAGTGGCCCGGGACGCGGTCCGGGACAGCGGATTCGTGCCCCGCCCGTTGGATCAGCGTCGCTGGGAGCCGTCCGACGATCATGGGTTTGACCAGGACGATCGCGGCTACGCGGCGGCCGAACGCATCCCGGTGCAGCGGCCTGGCGAGGCCGCCCGCGGCTCCGAGGGGCGGCGGGGCGATCGGGTCGAGTCGCGCCGCGACGGCGACGTCTATTCGGGTGGCCGTTCTCGTGACCACGAGGATGGTTCGACTGGCAGGTCCACCGATCACCGAGACGCGCCGAATCACCGGGAAGCAGTGAGCCACCGCGAGGCATCCAGCCACCGCGAAGCATCCAGCCACCGCGAGGCATCCAGTCACCGTGAGGCGCCCGCGGACCGCAACGGCCGGGACCTGGACTGGCCGCCGCGAGACGGCGTGAGCTGGGACACCACCGGTCGGCGCGAGGCGCCCGCGGTCCGCCGCGACGCCGCGGTCAGCCCGGCCGGCCCGAGCGACAGCCAGCCGCCGCAGCAGTCCGGCACCCGTTCGTCGCGGCGCGACGATGATGATCGCTGGGAGCGCGAGCCGAGCGGCCAGCGGTCTCAGATGCGCCGATCGCACGCCTTCGAGGTCACCGACGAGCGCTGGCGCTGATACGGGGCGGTCGTGCCGCTGGCGGCCATGCCGCGCGGTCGCTTAAGGCGGCGTCTTCGCTGCCTCTTCGGAGCGCCTTCGGCGATCCTCATCGGCGGCTGTAGACGCCGCCGCGCCGGCCGGTATGGCCGGAATCTATTTGTCGATGTCGCCGACCACGAAGAACATCGAACCCAGGATCGCGATCAGATCCGGCACCAGGCAGCCCGGCAACAGCGTGGACAGTGCCTGCACGTTGGCGTAGGAAGCGGTGCGCAGCTTCATCCGCCACGGCGTCTTCTCGCCCCGCGACACCAGGTAGTAGCCATTGATGCCGAGCGGATTCTCGGTCCATGCATAGGTGTGGCCCTCGGGCGCCTTGACCACCTTGGGCAGGCGTACGTTGACCGGCCCGCTGATGTTGTCGACCTGACGCAGGCACTCCTCGGCCAGGTCCAGTGACACCAGCACCTGGTCCAGCAGCACCGAGAAGCGCGCATAGCAGTCGCCTGCGCTGCGCGTCACGACCGGCACATTGAGGGAGCCGTAGGCGAGGTAGGGCTCGTCGCGACGGAGGTCGAAGTCGAGTCCGGACGCGCGCGCCACCGGACCGGAGGCACCATAGGCCGCCGCCGTCGCGGCCGGCAGCACCCCGACTCCGACGGTGCGGGCCTTGAAGATCTCGTTGTTCCGGATCAGGTTTTCCAGGTCCGGGAACCGGCGCCGGACCTCGCCGATCGCGGCCCGGGCGCGGGCGGTCCAGCCCACCGGCACTTCTTCCTTGAGCCCGCCGACCCGGTTGAA
Source organism: uncultured Actinomycetota bacterium (assembly GCA_963836775.1). Lineage (GTDB taxonomy): Bacteria > Actinomycetota > Actinomycetes > Mycobacteriales > Micromonosporaceae > DASQPR01. The sequence goes on from CAWIKR010000002.1 coordinate 2,289,370, forward strand.
CATGTAATGCATCCGGCCGCCGGAGGCCTCCTCCATCACCGCCTGCAGCGTTTCGCGCTCGCGGAAGGCATAGAAGACCGGAGTGATGGCACCGATCTCCAGCGGATAGGAACCGAGGAACATCAGGTGGTTCAGCACCCGGTTCATTTCGGCCAGCGCCGTGCGCAGCCACACCGCACGCTCCGGGACTTCGATGCCCATCAGGCGTTCGACCGCGAGCGCGACGCCGAGTTCGTTGGCGAACGCGGACAGCCAGTCATGCCGGTTCGCCAGCACGATGATCTGGCGATAGTCGCGGACCTCGAACAGCTTTTCGGCGCCCCGGTGCATGTAGCCGACGATCGGCTCGGCTGAGATCACGCGTTCGCCATCGAGCACCAGCCGCAACCGCAGCACGCCGTGCGTCGACGGATGCTGCGGCCCGATGTTGAGCACCATGTCGGCGGTGTCCAGCCCGGCGCCGGTGCCGACGGTTACCTCACGAAGCTCAGACGTCACGCGCTTATGGTAGGCCCCGTGCCGGAGCCGGCAGATCGATGCCGATCGGGTGCCAGAGCCAGTAATGCCCGCCCAGCCCGGCCGGGTCGGTCAGCTCGGCCGCCACGGTCGCCCGGGCCAGGGCCCGGATGTAGCCGCCGGGATCCCGGTGGGCCAGCGTCAGTGGTGGTCGCTGCCCGCTCACTCCCAGCTCCCGCAGGGCGTCGGTTTGGCGTACCAGATAGGCCGGCGCATCCACCGCGGACGCCGCGGCGTCCATCGCGACGTGCGCGGTCAGATCGGATGATCCATCCGGCACGGGTTGGATCTCCAGGCCTTCGCGGTACGCGGACAGTGACCCGAGCGTGGGGCGGTCCCCGCGGGTGTGGCCGTAGTCGACGGTGAGCGCGGCCCCGCGCACCACCCGGGACACCGCGTCCGCCCAGGCCTCGTCCCGGGTCCGCCCGACCTCGGCGCGCAGCCCTTCGGGCCACCAGGCGGCGAGCCATGCCGCGTCGTCCGGATCGGGAGCGGCACCGATCGTTTCCACTCCCACCGGGTCGACCAGGACGTACCGCCACTGCCCGTCGGCATCTGCGGTGACCACCTCGACCGGGACGTTGTCCAGCCACTCGGTGGCCAGCAGCAGGCCGGTGATCCGATCCGGGAGCAGGTGGTCCCAGCCGATCCGGTCCGGGAGGTGATCCGGGCGCCCGGCCACCTCGACGGCGCGGAGCCGCAGCCGGCCTCGCAGCTCGGCGCTGACCTGAGCCTCCAGGGCGCCCAGCAGCTCGCCCTGGCCGGCACCGACATCGACGACGTCCAGCTCGGCCGGGTGGCCGAGTGCGGCATCCACCGCGGCCAGCACCCGGGCGATCGCGGCGGCGAAGACGGGACCGGTGTGCGCACTGGTGCGGAAGTGATCGGCGGGCGCCGGCCGCCGGAAGAACCCGTTCGGGCCGTAGAGCGCGTCGCTCATCGCCGCGCGCCACGGCCGCGGCGTCGACGATCGGTTCGGCGAGAGCTGTGGGCCCACGCGCGCAGTGTAGAGCGAGTTTCCGGACTTGCTCGTCGATCACGTTCGGTCGGAGCCGGTGTCGCACGGCCCGGATAGTCTCGATTCGATGCGTGTGCTCCGAGCTGTGTTCGCACCGCACGTCCGCGCAGTGGTCGCCGACGTGCTGCTGGCGCTCGGGGTCGCCGCGCTGACTCTGCCGGCGGTGTTCGACAACAAGCACGCCGGTCCGCCGTTATGGATCATCGGATTCGCGATCGCGATCGCGCTGCTGGTCCGCCGTCGGTGGCCGGTCGGCGTCCTGGTCTTCGGTGGGACGGCGGCGGTGATCGAGATCATCGTGTTCCGGCCCGACGTCGAGCCACAGCCATACAACCTGGGCGTCCTGGTCGCGGTCTACACCGTGGTGAAATACGCCGATCGGCTGCGGCCGGGGCTGATCGCGGCGGTGCTGATGGGCGTCGCGGCGGTGGTCGAGGTGTTCCGGCACAACACCGAGCAGCCGTGGTGGTCGACCGCAGCCAGCTACGCGCTGATCGCCGGCGGCGCCTGGCTGTCCGGCTATGTCGGGCGGATCCGCCGCCTCTACATCGCTTCGCTGGAGGAGCGGGCGCTCACCGCCGAGCGGGAACGCGACGCGTTGACCCGGATCGCGGTCGCCGAGGAGCGCGCGGTGATCGCGCGGGAGCTGCACGACGTGGTCGCGCACAGTCTCGCGGTGATGATCGTGCAGGCCGACGGCGCCAGGTACTCACTCGACGGCAGGCCGGACGAGGCACGGGACGCGGTTGCCCAGATCGCGTCGACCGGGCGGGAAGCGCTCGACGATATGCGCCGGCTGGTCTGCGTGCTGCGGGGGCCGGGAGCCGATCTGACCGACCGGCGCCGGGTGTCGCTCGACGACCTCGATGCGCTTGTCGAGCGCGCCGGCTCGGCCGGTCTGGACGTGCACACGGTGGTTCGCGGTCACGCCTCGGACCTGCCCCAGGCGGTCCAGGTCACGCTGTTCCGGCTGGTCCAGGAGGCACTGACCAACGTGCTGCGGCACGCCGGTCCGGGCACCGCCGTGCTGCTGCGGGTGGCCTACGAGAGGGTCCTGGTGTGCATCTCGGTGGCCGACAACGGCCGAGGCCATGCTCCCGCCGAGGCCCGGTCGGACGCACCACCCGCCGGTGGCCACGGGCTGATCGGCATGGCCGAACGCGTCGCGGTGCTGGGCGGGACATTCTCGGCCGGCGCCCAACCCGGTGGCGGCTGGCTGGTCGAGGCGACGTTGCCGCTGCACCAGCCGGTGGTGCCCGGACCGCGGCTGGCTCCGGAGGTGCCGGCATGATCCGGGTCGTCCTGGTCGATGATCAGATGCTGGTCCGGGCCGGATTCCGGCTGGTGCTGTCGTCCCAGCCGGACATCGAGGTGGTCGGCGAGGCCGGCGATGGCGCCGAGGCGCTGCGCCTTCTCAAGACGGTCGAGGCGGACGTGGTCGTGATGGACATCCGGATGCCGGTGCTGGACGGCGTCGCGGCGACCCGGGAGTTGACCGCCAGCGGAAGCTGCGCGCGGGTGCTTGTGCTGACCACATTCGACACGGACGAGGATGCTTTCGCCGCGCTTCGAGCCGGTGCGTCCGGATTCATGCTCAAGAATTCCCCGCCGGAGGATTTGCTGAACGCGATCCGGGTGGTGGCCGCCGGCGACTCGGTGGTCGCGCCCCGAGTGACGCGGCGGCTGCTGGAGACGTTCGCCGACCAGCTGGGCGTGCCGCCGAGCGGCGACGCCCGGCTGGATCAGCTGACCGAGCGCGAGCGTGAGGTGCTTCGCCTGGTCGCCCAGGGCCGCTCCAACGCCGAGATCGCGGACCAGCTGTTCGTCGCCGAGACCACGGTCAAGACCCATGTCGGGCGGATTCTGGCGAAGCTGGGTGTGCGGGATCGGGTGCAGGCGGTGGTCTTCGCCTACGAGGCTGGGATCGTCAAACCGTCCGGCTGATCACAGTGAAAGTCTTCACAGATCCCTATTTGGGGTAACGGTTCATGGTCATACTTCGAGGTGACCGGTACTTCACCGAAGAGGACTGGATCATGGAGACTATTGCGCCCACGCGTAGCCTGTCGACGCAGGTCGTCGGCACCCCCACACGCGAATTGACGATCGGCATCGTCGGCGCCGGCCGCGTCGGCGCGGCTATCGGAGCGGCATTCGCCCGCACCGGCCACAAGATCACCGGGGCTACCGGACGATCCGATGCCGCCAATGCCCGCATCAACAGCATGCTTCCCGGCACTCCGCACCGCCGTGCCGAAGATGTCGTACGCCATGCCGACCTGGTCATCTTCGCGGTTCCGGATGACGCTCTGGCCCCGCTCATCGCGCACCTGGGTGAGTCCGGCGCGTTCCGGCCGGGCGTGATCGTGGCGCACACCTCCGGTGCCCACGGCATCGGCATCCTGCATCCGGCGACCGCCCGCGGCGCCCGGCCGCTGGCCCTGCACCCGGCGATGACGTTCACCGGCCATGCCGAGGACGTGGACCGGCTGTTCTCCGGCATCTCGTTCGGTGTCACCGCACCCGATGATCTGCGGCACGTGGCCACGGAGCTGGTGGCGGAACTCAATGGCAGCCCGGAATGGGTCCCGGACGAGCGCCGCGCGCTCTATCACACGGCTCTCGCCCACGGTGCCAATCACTTGGTCACTCTCGTCAATGAGGCTCTCGACCGGCTGCGAGACTCCGGCGTCGTGCACCCGGAGCGGGTGCTCAGCCCGCTGTTGCATGCCGCGCTCGACAACACCCTGACGATGGGTGATGCGGCTCTGACCGGCCCGGTGTCGCGCGGCGACGCCGGCACTGTTGCCAAGCATCTGGACACACTGCACGAGACCGCTCCGGACTCGGTACCGACCTACCTGGCGCTCGCTCGGCGGACCGCCGATCGGGCGATCGCCGCCGGCCGGTTGTCGCCGGCCGACGCCGAGCCACTGCTCGGTGTGCTCGCCAGCCGGCCGTCGGAAGAGTTCTGATGCTGATCGCACCGACGCGCGCCGAGCTAGCAGCGACGCGCGGCAAGTTCGATGGTCCCTCGGGTGCGTCTCGAAACGGCGCCCCGGCCGCGGGCACGGTCGGCGTTGTCATGACCATGGGTGCGCTGCACGAGGGGCATGAGGCTCTGATCAAGGCGGCCCGCGAGCGAGCCGACCACGTGCTCGTCACCATTTTTGTCAACCCGCTGCAGTTCGGGCCGAACGAGGACTTCGACCGCTATCCGCGGACTTTCGACGACGACCTCGCGATCTGCGAGCGCCTCGGCGTCGACCTGGTGTTCGCGCCGTCGGTCGACGAGATGTATCCGCACGGCCAGCCTCAGGTGCGTCTCAATCCGGGCCCGCGTGGCGAAGTCCTGGAGGGCGCCAGCCGCCCCGGGTTCTTCCACGGTGTCCTCACCGTGGTGATGAAGCTGCTCCAGCTGACGCGGCCGGACTACGCGTTCTTCGGCGAGAAGGACTACCAGCAGCTCGCGATGATCACACAGATGGTCGCGGACCTCGACATGCCGGTGACGGTCGTCGGCGTCCCCACCGATCGGGAGCCGGACGGCCTGGCTCGCTCCAGCCGCAACCGGTATCTGTCGGCGGCCGGGCGCGAGGCCGGGCTGGGTCTGTCCACGGCTCTCCGGGCCGGTGCCGACGCGGCCGCGTCCGGGGCATCAGCTGCTCAGGTGCTCGCGACGGTGCACGACGCCTTCGCCGCGGCGGCGCGCCGGGCGACCGAACCGCTGGAGCTTGACTACGCCGCGCTGACCGGAGTGGATCTGGGACCGGCGCCCGCGCACGGATCAGCTCGGCTGCTGATCGCCGCCTGGGTCGGGCGCAACAACGGCAAGCCCGGCACCCGCCTGATCGACAACCTCGGTGTGGAGCTCCGCTGATGCTGCGTACGATGTTGAAATCCAAGATCCATCGAGCGACCGTGACACAGGCGGATCTGCACTACGTGGGTTCCGTGACGATCGATCAGGACCTGCTGGACGCGGCCGATCTGTGGGCAGGTGAACAGGTCGCGATCGTGGACGTGACCAACGGGGCGCGGCTGGAGACCTACGTGATCCCAGGTCCACGCGGCTCCGGCGTGATCGGCATCAACGGCGCCGCGGCGCACCTGGTGCACCCGGGCGACCTGGTGATCCTGATCGCGTACGGCCAGATGGACGAAGCCGAGGCGCGCGCGTATCAGCCTCGGGTGGTGCATGTCGATGCCGACAACCGGGTGATCGAGCTGGGCAGCGATCCGGCCGTTGCGGTCGACGGCATGGTGGGGGATCTCGTCTCCGGAGCCCTGGTCGCCTGACCCGTCGTCACCCGGATCAAGGCCCTTACCACCTGGATCTTGAACGTTTGTCGTCGTGTGAGAGCGATAAGAGTTCAAGATCCGAGCGGGTTTGGATGGGTCGGCGGAAACCGGAATGGGTCCGGGCTAGTCAAGGAGGAAATGTCCGGGCTGCCCGGTTCTTCTGGACTGGCGGATCTCCGGGTGCTACATTTACTGAGCGGACCTGCCCCACAATTCGTGGACCAGCGGGTCTGCTTCTTTGCGCCTGAAAGCCGACGGTGCCTGAAAGCCGACGGTGCCTGAAAGCCGACGGTGCCTGAAAGCCGACGGTGCCCGGATGCCGCCCGCCACCCCGGGGGCGAGGCCGGGCCGGGGATGCAATGGTCAGAGCGCGAGCGGCCCGCCGTTGACGTCGCGGGGTCGCAGAAATGTGTCATACCAATTCCAGGCGTAGCGGTTCTGCGGATTGCGGAGCAAGGCCTGATAGGTCGACCAGGCGACCAGGTCGGCCATCTGAATCCACTGGCTGCGGTGCGATGCCTGAAACAGCGGATCCTCGATGACTCGCCGCCGGGACAGCTTGAGCGCGCGATGTGCGCCGTAGTAGGCGGTCTCGGAGCCGTCGCCGTCCATCAGGATGATGCCGAGCTCCTGATCGCGCTCGAGTCGGCCGTCGAGGTGCGTGACCAGGTGGCGGTAGAGGTCGCCGCGCTCGGCCGCGTAGGCACTCCCGCGCGCCGAGGTCACCCGGCACACCGTCCCGATGCCCAGGCACGAGGTCGCCGCGATCCGGGCCAGGGCGAGCTCCAGCACCTCGCTGCGATTGCGCTTGTGCAGGTTCCAATCCGGGATCGCACTGGGCCGGCCACGTCCGCCGGCGAACGCCGCGGTGTGCAGCTCATAGGAGGGCGGGATCGCGTGCTTGGCAAACAGCTCGGCCCGCAGATCCAGCCAGGATCGCAGGCCGGTGCGCCAGTCTTCGGTGTGGCACTCGACCCACGCATAGACGATGAAGCCGTTGTCGGTCGCGCCGGAATCATCCACGTAGAACATCCGAACCGACATGCCCTCATTCTTGCGCCGACCACCGACATCAACCGGGCCGCGACACGGCCGGTTCCCCCGAACGGCCCCGCCGAATACCGATCGGTAACTATTCGGCGGCAATCGAGCACCAGCCCCGGGACATCACCCACGCCGATGTCTTAGGCTGGCGCGTCGATTGCCCCGGTCGCCGCGCGTCTGCACTGCCGAGGCCTTGACCTGGGGAGATCATGAATCGTCGCACCCTGATCCCGTTGAGCGCCGCGGTTTTGGTCCTGGCGGTGGCCGGTGGCTTGTTGTGGTGGGTCAACCGCAGCGGGTCGATCCCGACCACGTCGCAGTCCGCGCCGTCGATCGGTTCTTGCTGGAACCTGGACCCGGACACCGCCGGCCGCCAGGCGCCGTGGCCTGGGCAGCCGGTGGACTGCTCGTCGGCGCATACGGTCGAGGTGTTCTATGTCGGCCAGGTCGATCACACGCTGATCGTCAGCCAGCGCCGGGCCAAGGGTCAGGAAAAGGACGTCAACGGGCTGCTGATGATCGGTGAGGCGCGGGCCGCCTGCACCGTCAAGGGCCAGGACTTTCTCGGTGACTCGACGCGCGGCGCCCAGGTGGCGGTGCTGCCGGACTTTGTCGCGCCGATCGATGACGGCTTCTATGTGTGTGCGATGGCGCAGGCCGCGGGTCCGAACAATGACCGGTTCGTGGCGCGGACCTCGACCCTGCAGGGCCAGGCCACGGCCCTGAACATTCCGTGCGTGGCATCCGGCGCCAGCGGATCGCTCACCTACGTGCCGTGCGACAAAGCTCACAGCAGCGAATTCGCCGGGCTCTACACGGTCACGCCACTGAACGCTCCGTTCAACTCAACGGCCCTGGCGACCGCGGTCCCGGCCGGCTGCGACAAGATCGTCAAGGCTTACATGAAACTGGCGGACACCGCCAAGCGGGAGGACGTGAGCAGCGCATACGTCGGTCCCAAGACGTCCAACAGCTGGATCGGCAGCGATCAGACGTTCGCCTGCTATGCGCACACCGACGCGGACACGTCAGCATCGCTTGCCGGATTGGGCACCCGCCCGCTGCCGCACTGACCGGGTGTCGTTGACTAGCGGCATGGAGTTGCCGCTACTGCCCTCGGTGCCGCACCGCCTGCTCGCACCCGAGCCTGGGTGGACCGAGACCACCGATGTCATCGTGGTCGGATCCGGCGTCGCCGGGCTCACCGCGGCGTTGCACCTGCGTGAGGCCGGGCTGCACGTCACGGTGGTGACCAAGGTCCACATCGATGACGGATCCACGCGCTGGGCCCAGGGTGGCATCGCCGCCGTCCTCGATCCGCTGGACACCCCCGCTGAGCACGCCAAGGACACGCTGATCGCCGGGGTCGGGCTGTGCGATCCGGAGGCGGTCGACGTGCTGGTCGAGGAGGGGCCGGCCCGGGTACGCGAGCTGATGCGCCTGGGTGCCGCATTCGACCGGAACGCCGACGGCTCGCTGATGCTGACGCGTGAGGGCGGCCACCACGCCAACCGGATCGTGCATGCCGGCGGTGATGCCACCGGTGCCGAGGTGCAGCGCGCCCTGCACGAGGCGGTCAACAAGGACCCGTGGATCCGGATCGTCGAGCATGCGCTGGTCCTGGACCTGCTGCGGGATGCCGGCGGCCGGGCCTGCGGCCTGACTCTGCACGTCCTCGGCGAAGGCTCCGAAGACGGCGTCGGCGCCATCCTCGCCCGGGCCGTGGTGCTGGCCACCGGCGGCATGGGTCAGGTCTACGCGTCGACCACGAACCCGGTGGTCTCCACCGGCGACGGCGTGGCCCTGGCAGTGCGCGCCGGCGCGGTCGTCACGGACATCGAATTCGTCCAGTTCCACCCGACGGCGCTGATGGTTCCGGCCGGTCCGCACGGGCAGCGCAGCGCCCAGCAACCGCTGGTCTCGGAAGCGATGCGCGGCGAGGGCGCGCACCTGGTCGACGCCGACGGCAAGCGCTTCATGGTGGGTCAGCATGAGCTGGCCGAGCTGGCCCCGCGGGACATCGTCGCCAAGGGCATCCACCGGGTCCTGCTGGCCACCGGCACCGACCACGTCTTCCTCGACGCTCGGCACATCAAGGATCTGGCCACCCGGTTCCCGACCATCACCGCCTCGTGCCTCGCGGTCGGTATCGACCCGACGGTGGACCTGATCCCGGTGGCCCCGGCGGCGCACTACGCCAGCGGCGGAGTCCGCACCGACTTGTTCGGCCGCACCTCGATCCCCGGCCTGTACGCCTGCGGTGAGGTCGCCTGCACCGGCGTCCACGGTGCCAACCGGCTGGCGTCCAACTCGTTGCTCGAGGGTCTGGTGTTCGCCCGCCGGATCGCCGAGGACATCGCCCGGGATCTGCCGCCCCAGCAGGATCCGGTCGCCGACGGCCGGCCGGCGTGGGCGGTGGACGCCGCGATCCGAGCCCCGTTGCAGCGCGCCATGACCCGCGGCGCGGGGGTGTTGCGGTCGGCGGTGTCGCTCGCCGATACCGCGGCCGCACTCACTGAACTCGGCGGCCGGCGGGCCACCGCGCGGACCGACACCTGGGAGGCCGCCAACCTGCTGACCGTCGCCTCGGCTCTGGTCGCCGCCGCCACGCTGCGGACCGAGACCCGGGGCTGCCACTGGCGCGAGGACTTCCCGGACGCCGACCCGGCGTGGCTCGGGCATCTGCTCGCCGCGCTGGGATCCGATGGTGTCGTCGGCGAGTCGTGGGAGGCGATGTGATGCGGTCGGAGCTCGAAGATCAGCTGCGATCGCAGGGCCTGGACCCGGCCACCGTGGAGCGTGTGGTCACCACTGCACTCGATGAGGACCTGGGCGGCCCGGGCGGCGTGGACGTCACCAGTGTCGCGACGATTCCGGAAGATCAGACCGACGTCGGCGATCTGATCGCCCGTGCCGACGGCGTGGTGGCCGGGCTGGCGGTGGCGGCCGCGGTGTTCGTGCAGGCGGATCCGCGTACCACAGTGGATTTCCTGATCAACGACGGCGCGCGGGTGGCGCGCGGCGATCGGCTGGCCACCGTGTCCGGCCCGACCCGGGCCTTGCTCACCGCCGAGCGCACCGCGCTCAACCTGCTGTGCCGGATGTCCGGAGTGGCCACCCACACTCGCAAGTGGGCAGATCTGCTGGACGGCACCGGCGCGATGGTGCTGGACACCCGCAAGACCACGCCCGGCCTGCGGATGCTGGAGAAGTACGCGGTCCGGGCCGGCGGTGGCACCAACAAGCGCATGGGTCTCTACGATGTCGCGATGATCAAGGACAACCACAAGCTGGCGGCCGGGTCGATCACCGAGGCCTACCGGCGAGTCCGAGACCGATTCCCGGACCTGCCGGTGCAGGTCGAGGCGGAGACCGTGGCGGAGGCGATCGAAGCGGTCGACGCCGGCGCCACCTTCCTGCTGCTCGACAACATGGGGCCGGACCTGCTGCGCGAGGTGGTGGCGGCGGTCGGCGGCCGGGCCGAGCTGGAGGCGACCGGCAACCTGACTCTCGAGGTGGCGCGGGACTACGGCGAGACCGGCGTGAACTACCTGTCCGTCGGCGGCCTGACGCACTCGTCACCGATCTTGGACATCGCGCTGGACCTGCGCGCGGCGACGTAAGGTTCACCCGTGCTGCTGTGCATCGACATCGGAAACACCAACACCGTGCTCGCCACGTTTGAAGGCGACAAAATCGTGCACCACTGGCGGGTCAAGACCGATGCCCGCTCGACCGCCGACGAACTCGGCCTGATGTTCCGCGGCCTGCTCGCCGGCGACAACGTGGCGGTCTCCGGGATCGCCGCATGCTCGACCGTCCCGGCCTCGCTGCGGTCGCTGCGGTCGATGCTGGATCGCTACTACCCGGCGGTGCCGACGGTGATCGTGGAGCCGGGCATCCGCACCGGCGTCCAGCTGGCGATCGACAATCCGAAAGAGGTCGGCACCGACCGGGTGGTCAACACTCTGGCGGCGCACACTCTCTTCGGCGGACCGACGATCGTGGTGGACTTCGGCACCTCGACCAATTTCGACGTGGTCTCCAAGAAAGGCGAGTTCCTCGGCGGAGTGCTCGCGCCCGGCATCGAGATCTCGGTGGATGCGCTCGCCGCCCGCGCCGCCCAACTGCGCAAGGTGGAGCTGATCCGGCCGCCCCGAGTGGTCGGCAAGAACACCGTGGAGTGCCTGCAATCCGGTGTGGTCTACGGCTTCGCCGGGCAGGTCGATGGCGTGGTCCGCGCGATCAAGAAGGAGATCGGCGAGGTCCAGGCCGTCATTGCCACCGGTGGTCTGGCCCGGGTCGTGCTCGACGAGTGCCAGACGGTCACACATCACGAGCCATGGCTGACCCTGATCGGACTGCGGCTCGTCTACGAGCGGAACAACTAGAGCTTGTAGGCCCGGAAGCAGTAGGTGACGTAGGGCAGCTCGAACTGGTCGCCGAGCGGTGCGACCAGGTCGCGTACCGTTGCCGACATGGCGTGGCGAGTGTCGTCGTCGGCGGTCAGGAAGTAGGACCGGGAGCTCATCAGGGCCACCATCCCGTCGGCGGTTATGGTCACCGCGTGCTCGAATCTGCGGGCCTCGACCGGGCCGAAGAGATCACCGAAGGTCGCCTTCTCGACCTGCTTGTCATAGCCCGGCATGGCGCGGCCCTCGAACGCGTCGCTCAGCGCTTGCACCCACGCCACCCGTTCGTCGCGGATATTCCAGATCGGCGCGAAGACTCCGCCGGGCTTGAGCACGCGGGCGATCTCGATGTGCGCCTTTTCATGATCAAACCAGTGGTACGCCTGCCCGGCGAGCACCGCATCGATGGTGGAGTCGTCAGCCGGAATGTGTTCGGCCGATCCGGCTCGCGCGATCACGCCCGGAGTCCGGGCCTCAAGCTGCGCCCGCATCCCCGGATCCGGCTCCACCGGGATCACGGTCTCGGCCACCTGCCCGATCACCCGGGTCAGCAGGCCGGTGCCGGCACCCAGGTCCACCACCGTCCGATCGTGGCCGTCCAGGGACCAGGCCACCGCCTCCTGCGGGTAGGACGGCCGGATCTCGTCGTAGGCGGCCGCGGCTTGCCCGAAGGACAGTCGCTGCTGGTCGCGGTCTCGCTCAAGGTTGGTCGTCATAGCTCCCCATCGCAGTAATGATCTTCGGTTGAGCCGTCCCACCCTAGACAACCAGGATTGGAACAATCGCGTCCACTAGGCTCGGCCACTGTGAGCGACGCTTCCGAAATCGATGATCACGACGCGGAACTGCCCGAGCAACTGCGGATTCGCCGCGACAAAAGGCAGCGGATGCTCGACGACGGCCGGGCGCCCTATCCGGTGACCTTCGCGCGGACCGACTCGCTCGCCGCGGTCCGCGATCGTTACCTGGACCTGCCAATCGATGCCGCCACCGGAGACAAGGTCGCGGTGGCCGGCCGGGTGATCTTCATCCGGAACTCCGGCAAGCTGTGCTTCGCCACCCTGCGCGAGGGCGACGGCACCGAACTGCAAGCGATGATCTCGCTGGCCAAGGTCGGCGCCGAGGCGCTGGACGACTGGAAGCGGCTGGTGGACCTCGGCGATCACGTGGGCATCATCGGCGAGGTGATCTCCTCGCGCCGGGGTGAGCTGTCGGTGCTGGCCGACGAGTGGGTGATGACGGCGAAGGCGCTTCGGCCACTGCCGGTGGCGCACCGGCCGCTGAGCGACGAAGCCCGGGTCCGGCAGCGCTATGTCGACCTGATCGTGCGGCCCGCGGCGCGCGAGCATGTGCGTATGCGTGCCGGTGTGGTCCGCAGCTTGCGCGACAATTTCGCCCGGCGGGAATTCATCGAAGTGGAAACTCCGATGCTCCAGGTGCTACATGGCGGCGCCGCGGCGCGCCCGTTCGTCACCCACAGCAACGCTTTCGATATTGATCTGTATCTGCGAATCGCCCCGGAATTATTTCTGAAACGTGCCGTAGTGGGCGGAATCGAACGGGTTTTCGAGATCAACCGAAACTTCCGCAATGAGGGCGCCGACTCATCGCATTCGCCGGAGTTCGCGATGCTCGAAGCATATGAGGCGTACGGCGACTACAACACGATGGCGGAGCTGACTCGGGATCTGATTCAGACCGCGGCGATCGAGGTCTTCGGATCGACCACAGTGACGCTTGCCGATGGATCGGAGTTCGATCTCGGCGGACGCTGGCGGGAAGTCACCATGTATGGATCGGTCTCCGCTGCCGTGGGCGTCGAGGTAACCGTCGATACGCCGATCGGCACGCTAATTGAATTCGCCGACAAGCATGGCGTTTCGGTCGACCCGAAATGGGGTCCTGGCAAGATCGCCGAAGAACTCTTTGACGAACTGGTGTCGGCCACGCTGCAGGAGCCGACGTTCGTCCGGGACTATCCGGAAGAGACTTCGCCGCTGACCCGGGCCCATCGCACCACGGCCGGGCTGGCTGAGAAGTGGGACCTCTACATTCGCGGTGTGGAAATCGCCACCGCGTATAGCGAGCTGGTGGACCCGGTGATCCAGCGGCAGCGATTCGAAGCCCAGGCGCTGCTGGCGGCGGCTGGTGACCCGGAGGCGATGATGCTCGACGAAGACTTCCTCAGGGCGATGGAGCAGGGCATGCCGCCATCCGGCGGAATGGGTATGGGGATTGACCGGCTATTGATGGCGCTCACCGGCCTCGGTATTCGGGAAACCATAATGTTCCCATTGGTCCGGCCGCAGTAACCGGACAGTCCGCGCGGTTCCGCCGGCGTAACGAGTGCGCTACTTCTCGTCGAGTTGGCGTACAGATCTTCCGGAACCACTCCTTACCGATCCCGTCCTTACCGTGGTTGCGGATCCACTCGGTAGCGGTGGCTTCGGTTACCACCCGTGCCACGAATTCCGGGCGTTGTTGACGGCCGCACTTCGTTTGGGGCTATTGTTTCGGCATCGGCAAAAGGCCGTTATTGAAGGGAAACAATTCGTGGCGAGGCGTGAAATCGTCGTCCTAGAAGACGACCTGGATGGAGGCAACGCCGATGAGAGTGTCAAGTTCGCACTCGACGGCATCGCCTACGAGATTGACCTGAACTCGAAGAACGCCGGCAAACTGCGGGACGCTTTCGCTCCCTATGTGAAAGTCGCCCGTCGGTCCAAGGGCGGAGTTGTCACCGGTGGCCGGAGCGCGGGTGCGCGCGCGCCGCGGGGTGCGGCGGCCACGGATCGCGAGCAGAACAAGGCGATTCGCGAGTGGGCGAAGCGGCAGGGCAAGGAGATCTCCGCGCGCGGACGCATTCCGCAAGGCATCGTCGACGAATACATGGCGTCGGCCGGCCGATAGCCAACGCAGCCATTCGTAAGCGCCCCGGGTCGGGATTCGCACCCGGGGCGCTGTTGTTTGGCCCGTTTAGTCCGGCTATTTGCCCCGGATGGCCTGGCAATCTGCCGCGGATGATCCGGCGGCGATTTGGTGGTTGCCGGGTGCGGACCCCAAGATCAGCCGACGGCGGCGGCCGCCTCGTTGATCTCGGATGGCTGCCGTGACCGCGGCCACACTGGGCCGCCGCCGGCCGCGCACCGGAATACCCCCCGGGCAAACCGGCGTTGAACAGCCTGAAAGCCAAGATCTTCGTCGCTGCCGGACCGGCTGCGGCCGGGCGGGTCGGCAGGCATCGACCCGCCCGGAAGATCGGTCCCACGATCCGGAGCATCGCCGTTTCGCTCTGCGCGTAGTTGACCGCGTGACGGAACAGGGCGAATGCACCCATGGTTGACTTCAAGTGACGGATTGACCTGCGATACATGGGGTTTTGGTGTGTTTTGCGCGATGCACCGCGTGATGGGCACCGGACCTCGGCAACGGCAGGCTGTCGGTCTTCGGCGATACAGTGATGGCACGGATACCACTTCGGTAACCGGCAGCTGCGCACCCGTGATCAGTTGCGGGCGGTTGTCGTTGCCGCGTGGCAGGTGAGGAGCACTAGGGATGTTCGAGCGGTTCACCGACCGAGCGCGGCGCGTTGTCGTCCTGGCCCAGGAAGAGGCCCGGATGCTCAACCACAACTACATCGGAACCGAGCACATCCTGCTCGGGCTCATACATGAAGGCGAAGGTGTCGCGGCAAAGGCTCTGGAGAGCCTGGGCATCTCGCTCGAGGGCGTGCGCCAGCAGGTCGAGGAGATCATCGGCCAGGGTCAGCAGGCTCCGAGCGGGCACATCCCGTTCACGCCGCGCGCCAAGAAGGTCCTTGAGCTGTCGCTGCGCGAGGCGCTGCAGCTCGGACACAACTACATCGGCACTGAGCACATTCTTCTCGGCCTCATCCGCGAGGGCGAGGGCGTGGCGGCTCAGGTGCTGGTCAAGCTCGGCGCCGACCTCAACCGGGTGCGTCAGCAGGTGATTCAGCTGCTCTCCGGCTATCAGGGCAAGGAGCCGGCTGCCGCGGGCGTCACCACCGGCGAGGCGGCTCCGTCGACCAGCCTGGTTCTGGACCAGTTCGGTCGCAACCTGACCCAGCTCGCCCGCGAGGGCAAGGTCGACCCGGTGATCGGTCGTCAGAAGGAGATCGAGCGGGTCATGCAGGTGCTGTCCCGCCGCACCAAGAACAACCCGGTCCTGATCGGTGAGCCGGGTGTCGGCAAGACCGCAGTCGTCGAGGGCTTGGCCCAGCACATCGTCAAGGGCGAGGTGCCCGAGACGCTGAAGGACAAGCACCTCTACACCCTTGACCTGGGTGCTCTGGTGGCCGGTTCGCGATACCGCGGTGATTTCGAAGAGCGTCTCAAGAAGGTGCTCAAGGAGATCCGCACCCGCGGCGACATCATCTTGTTCATCGACGAGATCCACACCCTGGTCGGTGCCGGTGCGGCTGAGGGAGCCATCGACGCGGCGAGCATCCTCAAGCCGATGCTGGCCCGCGGTGAGCTGCAGACCATCGGTGCCACGACGCTCGATGAATACCGCAAATACGTGGAGAAGGACGCGGCGCTGGAGCGCCGGTTCCAGCCGATCCAGGTGGGCGAGCCGTCGCTGGCTCACACCATCGAGATCTTGAAGGGTCTGCGGGACCGCTACGAGGCTCACCACCGGGTGTCGATCACCGACGCCGCGCTGGTGGCCGCGGCCACCCTGGCCGACCGCTACATCTCCGACCGGTTCCTGCCGGACAAGGCCATCGACCTGATCGACGAGGCCGGTGCCCGGATGCGGATCCGCCGGATGACCGCGCCACCAGACCTCCGCGACTTCGACGAGCGCATCGCCCAGGTGCGCCGCGACAAGGAGTCCGCGATCGACGCTCAGGACTTCGAGCGCGCTGCCCAGCTCCGGGACAAGGAGAAGCAGCTGCTCGGCCAGAAGTCGCAGCGGGAGAAGGAGTGGAAGGCGGGCGACCTCGACGTTGTCAGCGAGGTCGACGACGAGCAGATCGCCGAGGTCCTGGCGAACTGGACCGGCATCCCGGTCTACAAGCTGACCGAGGAAGAGACGGCGCGACTTCTCCGCATGGAGGACGAGCTGCACAAGCGGATCGCTGGACAGCACGACGCGGTCAAGGCCGTGTCCCAGGCGATCCGGCGGACCCGTGCCGGTCTGAAGGACCCGAAGCGGCCGTCCGGCTCGTTCATCTTCGCCGGCCCGTCCGGCGTCGGTAAGACCGAGCTGTCCCGGGCGCTCGCCGAGTTCCTGTTCGGCACCGAGGATGCGCTGATCCAGCTGGACATGTCCGAGTTCCACGACCGTTACACGGTGAGCCGACTCGTCGGTGCGCCTCCCGGCTACGTGGGTTATGACGAGGGCGGCCAGCTGACCGAGAAGGTGCGTCGTCGTCCGTTCTCGGTGGTTCTCTTCGACGAGATCGAGAAGGCCCACCCGGACGTCTTCAACACCCTGCTGCAGATCCTCGAAGACGGACGTCTGACCGACGGTCAGGGTCGCATCGTGGACTTCAAGAACACCGTGATCATCCTGACCACCAACCTCGGCACGCGCGACGTGGCGAAGGCGGTCAGCCTCGGCTTCGCGGCGTCCAACGATGACGACTCGAATTACGACCGGATGAAGCAGAAGGTCAACGACGAGCTGAAGCAGCACTTCCGCCCGGAGTTCCTAAACCGTATTGACGACACCATCGTCTTCCACCAGCTCGCCAACGAGCAGATCCGCAAGATCGTCGACATGATGATCGTCCGGATCGAGACCCAGCTCCGCAACAAGGACATGGGACTCGAGCTCACCGACGCTGCGAAGACCTGGCTCGCCAACAAGGGTTGGGATCCGGTCATGGGTGCCCGGCCACTGCGCCGCACGATCCAGCGCGAGATCGAAGACCCGTTGTCGGAGAAGATCCTGTTCAACGAGCTTCGCCCGGGCCAGATCGTGGTCATCGACGCCGAGGGTGACGTGAACAACGTCGAGGAGTCGAAGCTGGTGTTCCGCGGAGCCGACCGCCCAGCGGAGGTTCCGGATGCCGTCCCGGCCGATCTCAAGTCGGCACCGGCGGCGGCAGCCTCCGAGGAGTAACGGCCCCACCTCCCGGCGAGGGATGAGATGTCTCGGCCAACCGGCGTTCCGGCCCGGCCCACGTGGTACGTGGGCCGGGCCGGCGTTTCCAGCGCGCTTGATCGGCGTACCTGGCTGACGACCGTCGTGGCCGGTGCCGGGGCGGGCAAGACGATCGCCATCGGCGATTGGGCGGCGACCCGTCCAGTGGCCTGGATCGCCCTCCATGCCGAGGATGCCGAGCTGCCGGTGTTCATCAACCGGCTGCGCGAGGCCGTCGTGGCCAGCAACGGGTTCACCGCTCCGGTGGTGGAGACGATGCGCGCGGCCAGTGCCGGGCCCGGCGATCATGAGTACGCGGACTCGCTTGCGGCCCTGCTCGCCGCGGCCGCTGCCGAAGCCGGCCCGGTGCAGGCGACAGCGATCGTGCTGGACGGATTCGATCGGATCCCGGCGGCGTCGGCCACGGTCCGGTTCGTCGAGTCGCTGACTCGGCACGCACCCGGCGGCCTGCGGCTGGTGATCTCCTCGCGCCAAGCGATGCCGTTCGCGATCGAGCGGCTGCGCCAGACCGGCCATCTCACCGAGATCACCAATTCCGACCTGCTATTCGATGCCGACGAGACCTATCAGCTGCTGACGGTGGCGCTCGGCAACGCCGCCGAGGCCGACGAGATCGCCGGCGATCTGCACACGCTGACCGCTGGCTGGCCGGGCCAGGTCGGGCTGGCCGCGGCCTGGCTGGCTCAGCAGCCCGCGGTCGTCCGCCGATCCCGGCTCGCCGGATTCGTCGGCTCGGACGGCCAGCTGACCGAGGCGGTGCTCAGCAACGCCGAGCCGGACGTGCATGCGGTGGTTCGGGTCGCGGCCTACCTGCCCCGGGTCAACGCCCGGCTGATCGCTGAGACCGGGCACGCCCCGGACCAGGCCGCCGCGGCGCAACTCCTGGCCGACTGCGCGCCGATGCTGATGCCGGAGTCCGGTCGCCCAGGTTCGTTCCGGGCCGCCGCCGCCGCCAAGTCAGCGGTCCTGGCGATCGATCCGCTGCCCGACCGCGAACGGCGGACCCTGCTGGGCGTCGCCGTCCGGTGGTTCGCCGGTGCAGGTCACCTGGACTCGGCCATCGCCTGCGCGATCGAACTCGCCGATCCAGAGGTGGCGACGGTCCTGCTCGAGGAGCACGGGTCGGCGCTGATCGCGAACGGGCGCACCGCCGACGTGCTGACCGCGGTCGCGGTCGTGCCGCTCGCCGACCGGTCTCCGGGCGTACGCCTGGTCGAGGGCGAAGCCCGGCACGGCCGCGGCGACGTTTCCGGAGCGCTCGCCTGCATCAGTTCAGTGGTGCCGGCCGAGGGCACGCTGACCGCCGCCGTGGCGCGGCGGATCGGCAAGGTCCGGCAGTTGGCCGGTGACATCGCCGGAGCCGCCGATGTCTACGAACGCGCGGCGCACACCGGTGACGAGCCGATCGACGAGGCGATCCTGGCCGGTCAACTCGCGACCGTGCACTGGCTGCGAGGCAACATGGACAGTGCCCGGCCGGCCGCGAAGACGGCGATTGCGATGGCCGAGGCGTGTGGCGACGCGTCCGCGCTGGCCGGGGCCTACGCCGCCGCCGCGATGGTGGCCGAGAAGGACGCCGACTTCGAGACCAACGAGGAATTTCTGCGCCGGGCGGCCACCGCCGCCGAGCAGTGTGGTGACTTGATGCAGCTCACTCGGGTGCGAGTGAACCGAAGCCAGCGGCTGGTGCAGCATGGGGCGTACGCGGAAGCTCTGAGCGAGTTGGAGAGCGCGCTTCGGTTGACCGAACTCGGTGGCACCGCGGGGTGGTTCGGCGCGGTCATCCGCACCAACCGAGCCTGGGCGTTCCGTGGCCTGGGCCGGCACGACGAGGCGATGGCCGAGGCCACCGCCGCCATCGACTTCTGGCAGTCGGCGAACAGCGACCTCGTCGCGTACGCCCAAATCGCGCGCAGCTCGGTGTTCCTGGACCGGGGTGACATCGAGCAGGGCGAAGCGGACCTGAACGCGGCCCTGGCGATCGGCGAGCGTTCCGGTGACCACCAGGCGTTGAACGGGCTGGCGCAGCACGCCCGGCTGCGATATGCGAGCGATCCGGCGAGCGCGTGGGTGCTGGCACAGCGATCGCTGGATGAGAACATCGGGCACTGGCGCCACTGGGCGCACCTGACCATGGGCTGGATGGCGCTCTGTGATGGCGACCCGGCAGCGGCCCGGGGTTATCTGGCCGCCGCCGGAGACAGCATGATGCGATTCCGCGATGCGTTCGCATTGGCCGAAGCCACCGAGTTGCGCGCGCTGGCTGCCGAGGACTCGGTCCGGTGTTCCGAGCTGCTGGTCGACGCCGGCCGGCAATGGGCCCGTCTGGGCAACCCGGTCTATGTCAACCGGGTCAGCGTGGCTTTGGCCCACCGGACCGGGCGGGGCATCCCGTCCGCTGAGGCGCGGCTGCTGGCCCTCGGCGTACGCCCGACCGCGGCTCTTCCGGCCGGACCGTTGCGCGCGGCCGGCGCCTTCCGGGTCCCGCTGGCCGACCTGGGGCCGTTCTTGACCGCCGCGGACCGGGCACTCGCACTGATCGACACCGGGCCGGGCGCCCTCGGCGACACGTCCCGTGACGCCGCCGTCCGCCAAGTCCTCGTTGACGTGCTCGCGTTGGTGCCCGATCAAGGCAACCGGACGCGGAGGGAACAGGACCGCTACGTCTCGGTTCTGCGCGGCCTCGCGACGCTGTCGGACCGGCTCAACGACATCGACGCCGCGCTCGCCTGGCATCTTCGGCTGCTCGAAGAGAATCCGTTCGACGAAGTCAGCCACCTCGGCGTGGTGAGCACGCTGGCCAGCGCCGGGCGGCACGGTGAGGCGCGCCGACGCTACCGGCTCTACACCGAACGGATGCGGCAGAACAACCGCGAGCCGGCGCCCTACCCCGCGTAGCGCGACGTCACCCGACCGAAGCGCTGGCTGAAACGGCACCACCCCTGACAGCGGCGCCGCATCGTCAGCTCGGCGACCCCAGCGCGTAGAGGCCGTCCGAGATCTCCGTGACCAGGCCGTCGGCGAGCAGCGTGGCGAGTGCCTTAGCACGTCGCTCCGGCTCCGGCCAGGACATGTCGAGGCGCGCCTGATCCACCGGATGCGGGCTCTGCCGGAGTGTCGCGAGCAGCGCGCCGCGGATCTGGCGCTCGGTGCCGGCGTAGGTTTGCCGTCGCCGGCTCGGCGCGTCTGGCAGCGGCACCCCAAGAGCGCGCCACGTGCACCCGGTCCGCAGTGGACACTCGTCGCAGCGCGGCGCCCGAGCCGTGCACAGGACGGCGCCGATCTCCATGAACGCCGCCGACGCCTGCGCCGCCCGTTCCGGGTCCTGCGGCAGGAGGGCTTCGGTGGCCAGCAGGTCAGCGGTGGTGGTCACGTCACCCGCGTCGGCTTGGCCGCCGACGGCGCGGGACACGACTCGCCGGACGTTGGTGTCGACGACCGGATGCCGCTGCCGGTACGCGAACGCGGCCACCGCATGCGCCGTGTAGGTGCCGATGCCGGGCAGCCCCCGCAGGATGGTCACGTCGTCCGGCACCCGGCCGCCGTGGCTCGCGGTGATCGCCGCGGCGCACGCGTGCAACCGCATCGCACGGCGTGGATAGCCGAGCCGGTCCCACATCCGGATGGCCTCGGCGACCGGCTCACCGGCCAGACCGGCCGGCTCCGGCCACCGCGCCATCCAGGCGTGCCAGGCCGGCAGCACCCGGACTACCGGGGTCTGCTGCAGCATCACCTCGCTCACCAGCACCCCCCACGCTGTGGTGTCGCGATGACGCCACGGCAGATCCCGCGCGTGGCCGTCAAACCAGGCAGTCGCCGCCGTGGCGATGGCGCCGTCCGGCCAACCCGCGAGCGACCGGCCGATCGCGGCCGCTGATGCGTCGAAAATGGGACGGGGGTGGCTCACCGGACCACCGTAGCGAGACCAGGAGCAGCGCACACATCCGGCGCTCGAAGAACTGCGGCGCGTCGGCTCCACGGCCTTGGCACCGGCCGCTACGTTGGACAGATCATGAACCTGACAGTTGGTCCGCTCCCCCCCGCGGTCTACTGGCGGCGTCGTGCGATTGTGGCGGCCGGATTGATCGCGATCATCCTGCCGATCGCTTTCTCGTGCGGCGGTCCCGGCAAGTCAGACCCGGCCGGCCAGCGTAAGACAGCGGTGACGATGAGCCAGCACCCGTCGCCGGCTCCGTCGTCGCCGACCCCCTCGGTGTCGTCGAACGCTCCCTCGTTGACGCCGTCGACGACGCCGGGCGAGCCGGGTGATCTGAGCCCGTCCCAGTCGGTCGTGGCCGGCGCCACGCCCGCCTGTGCCGACGCGGACATGCAGGTGACCGCGACGATCGAGTCAACCGCGGCAAATGTCAGCCGGTTGCAGCTCGGCGGCACATTCATGCTGAAGCTGAAGATAAAGAACACCGCGAACCACCCCTGCAGTCGCGATGTCGGGACCGATCCGGAAGAACTGAGCATCATGGACGGTTCGACCAAGATCTGGTCGTCCGATGACTGCGATGCCGCGACCGGTGCCAAGAAGCACGATGTGCGGACGTTTCAGCCGAACATCATGATCCAGGCGAGCTTGAGCTGGAACAGTTACCTGAACACGGCCCAGTCCTGTGTCAAGGGCAAGACGCCGACGCCGGTCGGGACCTACCAGCTCTATGGCCGGCTGGGCACCGCGACCAGCGCGGCCACGACCTTCAAGATCGAGAGTTAGGTACGCCTCCGCGAGACCGGCAGCGAATCGATGCTGCGCGCCGCCGCGGCGTGGCGGAGCGGTCTAGACGTAGCGCTCGAGAATCGACGCCTCGGCGAGCCGGGACAGCCCTTCCCGGACACTGCGGGCTCGCGCGTCGCCGACGCCGTCAACTGCCTGCAGATCCTCGACCGTCGCGCCGAGCAGCCGCTGCAGGCTGCCGAAGTGGTCGATCAGGCGGTCCACCACCAGGCCGGGCAGTCGCGGCACCTTGGCGAGCAGCCGGAACCCGCGCGGCGAGATGGCGGCGTCGAGCGCGTCGGCTGAACCCGGATAGCCCATCGCGCGCCCGACCGCGACCAGGTCGATCAGCTCGGTGGCGGTGAGCGCGTCCAGGTCGGTGATGGCTTCGTCATATTGCCGGAGCCGGCGGCCGGCCGGAAGGTAGTCCCGGATCACCAGAGCCCGATCCGCGTCGACGCCGATCATCAGCTCTTCCAGCTGCAGGGCCAGCAGCCGGCCGTCGGTGCCGAGTTCGACTACGTAGCCGGCGATCTCGTCGGCGATCCGGCGCACCATCTCCAGGCGCTGCACCACCGCGATCGCGTCGCGTACGGTCACCAGATCTTCGATCTCCAGCGCGGACAGCGCGCCGGAGACCTCGTCCAGCCGCTGCTTGTAGCGCTCCAGCGTGGCCAGCGCCTGGTTGGCGCGGGACAGGATGGCACCCGAGTCGTCCAGCACGTGCCGCTGGCCGTTCACGTAGAGGCCGATGATGTGCATCGACTGGGAAACCGAGATCACCGGGAATCCAGTCTGCTTGGCGACCCGCTCCGCGGTCCGGTGGCGGGTGCCGGACTCCTCGGACGGGATCGTCGGATCCGGCATCAGGTGCACAGCGGCCCGCACGATGTTCGCGCCGTCGCTGGCCATCACCACAGCGCCGTCCATCTTGCACAATTCTCGAAGTCGCGTCGCGGAGAACTCCACCTGAAGCTCGAAGCCGCCGGTGCAGATCGACTCAACGGTGCGGTCGTAGCCGAGGACGATCAGAGCGCCGGTGCGGCCGCGCAGGATCCGCTCGAGTCCATCGCGCAGCGCGGTGCCCGGCGCCATCAACGCCAGAATCGGGCGCAGCGATTCGCTGCCACCCATCAGTCCCACCTCTCGGTCTGACAACACGCGGACAGTCTACGGATTGGTGTCATCTATGGTTGCGTCGCGGTCCGGTGACTATCCGTTGCCGGCCGACGACGACCCCCAGAACACGTCTTCCGGCATGACCGTGCTCAGGGTGGCGGCCTGCCGAGCGGCCGCGGCGATGTCGGCGACCTCGGTGACCGCAATGCCGGGCGCGGCCACGCCGGTGGATTTCGGGCCGCAGCCCGGCGGCACCAGGGCGAACTTGAATCCGAGCCGCGATGCCTCGGCAAGGCGCCGGGGCACCGCACTGACCGCTCGGATCTCGCCGGTGAGGCCTACCTCGCCAAAGGCGACGACGTCGTGGGGGATGGCCAGCTGGTTCAGCCCGGAGCCGATGGCCAGCGCCACGGCCAGATCGATGGCCGGCTCGGTGACCTTGATCCCACCGACGGTCGCGGCAAAGACTTCGCGCTCGTGCAGGCGTGCCCCGAGGCGCCGCTGCAGGACCGCGAGCACCATGCTGAGCCGGGAGCCGTCGAGACCCGACACGGTCCGGCGCGGTGAGCCCTGCATCACCGCGCCAAGCAGCGCCTGGACCTCGGTGACCAGGGCGCGCCGACCCTCCAGCACCACCGTCACGCAGGTGCCGGCGACCGGCTCGGAATAGCGGTTCAGGAACAGCCCGGACGGGTCGGTGAGGCTTTTGATGCCTTTCTCGTGCATCTCGAAGCAGCCGACCTCGTCGGCGGCGCCGAACCGATTCTTCAGGCCGCGGACCATCCGCAACGACGAGTGCTTGTCGCCTTCGAATTGGAGCACCACGTCGACAAGATGCTCGAGCACTCGCGGGCCGGCGACGTTGCCGTCCTTGGTGACGTGGCCGACCAGCAGGGTCGCGATGCCGCGCTCCTTGGCGATCGCCACCAGCGCGGCGGTGACTGCCCGGACTTGAGTGACGCCGCCGGCGACGCCCTCGGCGCCCGGCGTCGAGATGGTCTGCACCGAGTCGATCACCAATAGTCCGGGTTGAACCGCGTCCAGATGGCCGAGCACGGCTTCGAGGTCGGTCTCCGCGGCCAGGTAGAGCTTTTCGTGCAGGGCGCCCAGCCGCTCGGCTCGCAGCCGGACTTGGCTGGTCGACTCTTCGCCGGAGATCACCAGGCTCGGTGACGTGCCCTGGCTCGCCCACTGCTGTGCGACATCGAGCAGCAGCGTCGACTTGCCGACGCCGGGCTCGCCGGCCAGCAGCACCACCGCGCCCGGCACGATGCCGCCGCCCAGAACGCGGTCCAGCTCGGCGACGCCGGTCGGCTTGGCCCGGGCCGGCTCGACGCTGATGGTCGCGATCGGCCGGGCCGGCTCCGATGGAGTCCGGGCGGTCACCGATCGAAGCGCCGACGGCAGCGCGGCGCCGCCGGTGGAGTCGATGATCGAGCCCCACTCGCCACACTCGGGGCACCGGCCGACCCACTTGAGCGGACGGTGGCCGCAGACGTCGCATTCGTAAGCAGGCCGGGCGGCGCGACCGGTCGTCGATCGGCTGGCCGCGGTGCGGCTGGGGCTGCGGGATTCCACCTGCGCAAGGTATCCGACGCGTACGACGTTTCCGGGTCGACGCCGGCGGGCCGGAGACGGAACTGGCCCCGGACCAGGTCCGGGGCCAGTTCGCTGGTTCGGGGTTACTCGCCGCCCTCGTTGACGTCGGCCGCTTCGCGGGACGCCGCGGTGTCCGGCGGGCCGATCGGAACGCCGGCCAGGGCCAGGTCATTGATGGCCGCGCTGGGCTCACTCAGGTTTTCGAACGACAGCAACAGGCTCGTGCTGTCGCCCGGCTTGAGGTCCTTAGTCAGGTTCGTGATCTGCAGATAGGCCGGACCGCCGGGGACCAGCTCGACGATCTGATTGGCCGGGATCCGGATGGCGATCGCGGCGGGTGCGGCGGTCGGCTGCGGGTTCGGCGTGGCGCTGCCGGACGGGTTGGCCGAGGGCTCGCCGGACGGTGTCGCCGACGGGCTGCCGGTGGCTGCCGGTGCGGCCTGCGGCGCGGCGGCGCCGCCCGGAGTCACGGTGCCGAGCGGGCTGGTGGCGCCGATCAGGCGGACGTCAACCGGGCTGTTGTTGATGATCCGGATGTCCAGCGGAGCCGACTCACCTTGCTTGTAGCCCGCCGGACCCTTGTATTGCACGGTCACGTTCTGCGCCAGGATCTGGCCCGGGTCGGCCTTGCCGTCGGCCGTGTCGTGCGGCACCGGCACTAGGCCACTGGCGCCGGGAACCGCCGACTGGATCTTGGCGGTCTCGGCGATCTGCCCGACGCCGCATCCGCTCGCCAACATGATCGCGGCGACACCCACGGCCGTTGCGGCAACCCGCACGGCCAGGTGTGTTCCGGCAAAGCGCGACACGGCGCTCCTCCTCAACTGTGGTTCGGTGCTTGCCAACAGGCACGAA
Organism: uncultured Actinomycetota bacterium; assembly: GCA_963836775.1. Lineage (GTDB taxonomy): Bacteria > Actinomycetota > Actinomycetes > Mycobacteriales > Micromonosporaceae > DASQPR01. The sequence goes on from CAWIKR010000002.1 coordinate 2,315,090, forward strand.
GTCCAACCGGCCTACAGCGTAGTGGTCTTGATTAACCGGTCCACGCCGGACCCGGCACGATCACACCCGCGGCCGCGAGCACGATTACACCTGCCGCCGGGGCACGATCACACCGGCCGCCGCGAGCTAGCCGCGAGCACCGGTGATCATGAGCAGCGCGACGTCGATCACGGCCACCACGAGGACCGCCCGGAACGCCGCCCGTGAGCCCGGACGCCGTGCCCGGACCAGTCCGTAGCCGAGGATGGCCGCGGCCGCGACGAAGGTCAGTCCGGAGGCCGCCGACCATCCGGACGGAGCGAACGCCAGCAGGCCGGTCGCGGTCAGCAGCAGCACCGCCGAGACCCAGACCGAGGCGGTCCGCCCGATCCGGTGCGGCAGGCCGCGTACGCCGGTGCGGGAATCGTCGGCGAGATCCGGCAGCACGTTGACAAAGTGCGCGCCGCCGCCGAGGCAGGCACCGGCGGCCACCAGCCACCACGGCGGTGCCGGTGCACCGGGTCGGCTGAACGCCACGAAGGCCGCCAGGCTCGCGAACGACACCACGTAGGGCAGAACCGACCACACGGTGAACTTCAGCGGCCAGTTGTAGAGCAGGCCGGACACCAGGCCAAGGGTGATCGCGGCCGCCGCCGCCCAGCCGTTGAGGGCTCCGGCCGCCGGCACGATCACTGCCGCGACGATCGCGCCGATTCCGACCGTACGGCGGCTGACCGCGCCGCTCGCGACCGGCTTGTCCGAGCGGCCGACGGCCCGGTCTCGATCCGCGTCCAGCCAGTCGTTCATCCAGCCGACAGCGAGCTGGCTGGCCAGCACAGTCACACCGACGACCAGGACCGACCCCGCGGTGCACCCCATCGCGACGGCCAGCACGCAGGAGCCGATGGTTACCGCCGCGGTCGGCTCCGGATGGCACGCGCGTATCAGCCCGATGACCGTCCGACTCCGCACACCGCAAGTGTTGACCATCGGCGAGTCGCCCGCCAGGCGGGTTTGCCGCGATGCTCTGGGCATCCCGGCCGATTCATGAAACCCTTGATCGCGTGCGGACGCTGGCGCGGCCACGGAATGACCCAGGTCAGTACGACGACTTGGCCGCGGAATGGTGGCGGCCCGGCGGCGTCTTCGCGATGCTGCACTGGATCGCCGAGGCGCGTGCCCGGTTGATTCCACCGGCTTCGGCCGATGCCGCGGTTCTGGTGGACATCGGCTGCGGCGCCGGGCTGTTGGCCCCGCACCTGGCCGGCAAGGGCTACCGGCACATCGGCGTCGACGTGACTCGATCGGCGCTGGTCCAGGCGGCCGCGCACGGTGTGCGGTCGATCCAGGCCGACGCCGGCCGGTTGCCGCTCCCGGATGCGATCGCCGATGTGGTCAGCGCCGGGGAGATTCTGGAGCACGTGCCCGATCGAACCCGAGTCGTCGCCGAAGCCTGCCGGGTGCTCAAGCCCGGCGGCGTACTCGTGCTGGACACCCTCAATGCCACCGCGATCAGCACGTTCGTGGCGGTCACGGTGGGCGAAAGGGTGCCCGGTTGGGCGCCGCCCGGGCTTCATGATCCGAACCTGTTCGTGCCCCGCCGCGTGCTGGTAGACGAGTGCGCCACCCATGGAGTGCGGCTGACCACCCGCGGCTTGCGTCCGGCGATCGGGCGGATGGTGCGCTGGCTGATCACTCGGCGCGGTTGGGTCCCGATGGTGCCGACGCGTTCGACCGCCGTTCTCTACCAGGGCATCGGCGTTAAGACGGAGGAGAGCTGATGACCGACGCGGTGGCGCGGGCACAACGGATTGCGCCCCGGTTCGCGGCGCGAGCCGCCGAGCATGACCGGACCGGCACCTTCCCGGTGGCCGACTTTGCCGATCTTCGGGAGGCCGGGCTGATGGGGTTGATGGTTCCGGACCGCCTGGGCGGCGTCGGATCGACCTTCAGCGAGTACGCCGACGTCGCGTACGAACTGGCCCGGGGCAACGCGGCGACGGCTCTAGTGTTCAACATGCATGCGTCGGTGACCGGTGCGCTGGCCGGCATTCCGGAGGCGATGGCCGAGGCGCTCGGCGTACCACCGGCGTTCTTCCAGGCCCGGGACGAGGTTTTGCGCGGCGCGGCGGCCGGATCCTTCTACGCGGTCGCGATGAGCGAGCGCGGCGCAGGCTCCCGGCTCTCCGCGCTGACCACGTCCTATCTGCGAGAGGGTGACACGTTCCGGATCAAGGGTGCCAAGACGTTCGTCTCCGGTGCCGGGTACGCGGATGCCTACCTGATCGCCGCCCGGGACAGCACCGATCAGTCGGTCGTCTCGCAGTTTCTGGTGCCGGCCAGCACCCTCGGGCTCACCGTCGAGGAGACGTGGGACTCGATGGGGATGCGCGCGACCGGCTCGCATGACCTGCACATCGACGCTGAGGTTCCGGCCTCATGCCTGCTCGGCGGGGTCGAGGGCCTGGCGCTGTGGTTTGCCCAGCTGATGCCGCACTGGCTGGTGGCGAGCTATGCGGCGGTCTATGTGGGCGTCGCCCAGGCATCGATCGACGCGGCGGTCGAGCACATCAACGGACGCAAACTCGGGCATCTGCCGGCCGTGCGATCCCGGCTCGGCCGTGCCGACGCCGCGGTCGGGGCGGCTCGGCTCGCGGTGCAGGAGGCGGCCCGCCGGGTCGACTCCGATCCTGGCGGCTCCGACACCAATCGCTGGGTATGGCGCGCCAAGCTGCTCGCCGGTGACACCGCGGCCGACGTTGCCGCATCCATGCTGGCGGCGGCCGGCACCTCGGCCACCCGCCGGGGCAATGCGCTGGAACGGCTGTTCCGGGACGCGCGCTGCGGCGCGTTGCAGCCGGCCACCTCCGACGTATGCGCCGACTGGCTGGGCATCGCGGCCTTGGGCGGAGATCCCGACTCGGACGGGTCGGTGCCGCGATGGTGAGCCTCGCTGGTGTCGGCACCGCCTTTCCGCCGGCGTGCACTCAGCAGGAACTGTGGGACGGTTTCTTCGCCACCCATTACTCGGGTGTGCAGCGCGCGCTGGCACAGCGGATCTTTCGAAACTCCGGGGTGACCACCCGGCACGCCGCCATCAACCCGCTCCTTGAGGACGCCAGCCGGTGGCCGACATCGCGGCGAATGCAGCGCTACCTGACCGAGGCAGTGCCACTCGGCAAGGCCGCTCTGGCCGAGGCGCTGGCGGCGGCCGCGCTCGACCCCGATGACGTGGGACTGTTCGCGGTCTGCTCGTGCACCGGCTATGCCACCCCGGGCCTGGACATCCTGCTCGCCCGTGACCTCGGCATGTCACCGTCCACCCAGCGGGTGTTCATCGGTCACATGGGCTGCTATGCCGCCTTGCCGGGTCTCGGCGTCGTATCCGACTTCGTCACGGCGCGCGACCGCCCGGCCGTGCTGCTCTGCGTGGAACTCACCAGCCTGCACGTCCAGCCGCCGGCCGCCGACGCGGAACAGATCGTCTCGCACGCTCTGTTCGCGGATGCGGCGGCGGCCGTGGTGGTGCTGCCCGGGCAGCGCAGCGGTGCCGACTACGCCGTCATCGAGATCGCCTCCGCTACTGACGTCACCGCAGCCGACCAGATGACCTGGGACGTCACCGATCTCGGCTTCCGGATGGGCTTGTCGGCCCGGGTGCCGGACGTGCTCTCGGTCCACGTGGCCAAGCTGGTAGACCAGATGTTGGAGCGGCACGGGCTGCGACGGAGTGACGTCGATGGGTGGGCCGTTCATCCGGGTGGTCCCCGCATCCTCGATGTTGTCGAGCGGGAGCTGGATCTGCCGTCGGACGCGCTGGCCACGTCCCGAGCGGTGCTCGCCGAGCACGGCAATTGTTCATCGCCGACCGTACTCATGATCCTTGACGAGATGCGGCGCCGACCGGAGCCGCCGCGGACGGTGATGATGCTCGCGTTCGGTCCTGGGCTGACCCTTTACGCCACGCTGCTGCAGCGTTAGCGCCCGGCGGCGAGCCCGCCGGTCAGCGCAGCCGGCCGGTGATGGGCCGGCCGGTCAGTGCGGCCGGCCGGTGATGGGCCGGCTGGTCAGCGCAGCCCGGTCAGCGCGGCGCTGAACGTGTTGACACTCTTTGACGAGCCTACGATCTTGGTGACGGCGCCTTCCGAGTCGACCAGCACCGCGGTCGGCTCGCCGGCCGGCTGGGCGGCGCGATCGGGCCCGTCGTTGTAGGTGGCCATCAACGCCTGCTCCGGGTCGGCCAGTGCGGTCACGGCGACGCCGGCCGGCAGGATCGGTGCGGTCTTGTCGACGGCGATCACCGTCACCGACGGCGGGGCCAATGCGACGGTGTCCCGGATCAGCTGATCGCAGGCACAGCCGTCGAGCAGGAGGATCACGGCCGGCAGTGTCTCCCGGAGTTGCACCCGTTTGCCGGAGGCGTCGGTCAGAGCCAGGTCGATCATCTGGGGAGCGGTCGTGGCCTGCACCGGCGGAGTCGTCGGGGTGGTGGTCGGATTTCCGCGATTGGTCAGGGTGATCGCAAAGAGACTTGTCAATGCCGCGATGATCGCAATCGACATAATCAACAGCGGGATCCCGACCGGAGGGTTGTCGCCGTCGCCGGGCTTTGCCGAGGGCAGCCCCAGCCGCCGGCGCCACTTCGTCCGCCGGGCGCCCCGGCGGCGCTCACGCTGCAGAGCGGCGGTTTCGCGATCAAGCTCGGTGAGATCATCTGGAATGACCACAACGCCCCACTCGGGCGGAAAATCGGGCAGGCCGCCATCGTCTGACGGCGGTCGACCGTCGCCGTTCCCTCCGCGAATCGACCCCATAGCGAACTCCTTGCCCTCTCCTAACTGTCCTCTATCGCGCGACTAGATGCCAGAGTCGCTTCCGAACGTTGTCACCCGATCTTCCCCGGCGGAAGATGAATGATGCTCGATGCATTTCTGCGAGAACACCGTTAACGGACATTTCCTCACGAGAAGTAATAGCAGGTCACGGCCCGGTCACCATCGGTAGCGATGCATGAGTCGCCGACGATGTCAAGCCGGGGATGCGGTCCTCACAAGCGGTGTGAGCAGCGCTAATGCGGGCTGTCAGGGTGGGCGGTTGACGCTACGCCGTGTTACCCTAGACACAGCGAAAGGGGCTTCGAACCTATGGTTTTCAGTGTCGGCGAGACCGTTGTCTACCCCCACCACGGGGCCGCACTCATCGAGGCAATCGAGACGCGGATCATTAAGGGCGAAGAAAAGCAGTATCTTGTGCTGCGCGTCGCCCAGGGAGATTTGACCGTACGTGTGCCTGCGGAGAATGCCGAGATCGTCGGTGTCCGCGAAGTTGTCGGCGAAGAGGGCCTGAGCAAGGTCTTCGACGTGCTCCGTGCTCCGCACACCGAGGAGCCGACCAACTGGTCGCGACGTTACAAGGCCAACCTGGAGAAGCTCGCTTCGGGCAATCCGCTCAAGGTCGCCGAGGTCGTTCGCGATCTGTGGCGCCGTGAGCGTGAGCGGGGCCTTTCCGCTGGTGAGAAGCGGATGCTGGCCAAGGCCCGGGACATCCTCGTCGGTGAGGTGGCGCTTGCCGAGCGCAGCACCAAGGACGAGGCGGAGATGCTGCTCGACAAGGTCCTCACCGAGGCCTGAGCCGGCATTTCGATCGGTTAGTTTGCCGAGGATCGCGACGTGACCACGCGCACTGCGTTTGGTGACGTCGCGATCCTCGTTCCGGCTGCGGGCATGGGCGTGCGGCTCGGACCCGGCCAGCCCAAGGCCCTGCGCGAGCTGGCCGGCGAGGCGCTCCTGGTGCACGCCGTCCGCAATCTCGCCGCCGCGCCATCGACCGGGTTGATCGTGATCGCCGCTCCGGCGGATGACGTGGATCTGGTGCGCGAGCTGCTGGCGCGTTTCGACGTGGTGGTGGTGGCCGGCGGCGCCACCCGGCAGGAGTCGGTGGCGTGCGCGCTGGCCGCCGTACCGCTGGATTTCGATCTTGTTCTTGTGCATGACGCCGCGCGCTGCCTGGCGCCGCCGGAGCTGGTCGAATCGGTCGCGGTCGCGTTGCGGGCCGGAGCCGCGGCGGTGATCCCGGTGCTCCCGGTGGCCGACACGATCAAGCGCGTGGACGACGCGGACACGGTCGTGGAGACCGTTGATCGGTCGGTGCTCCGGGCGGTTCAGACGCCGCAGGGATTCCGGCGCGACGTGCTCGCCGCCGCGCACGCCAACGCCGCGGCACAGCACACCGACGATGCGGGCATGGTCGAGGCGATGGGCGTACGCGTAACCGCCGTCGCCGGCGACGATCGCGCTCTCAAGATCACCCGGCCGTTCGATCTTGCCGTGGCCGAGGCCATTCTCGCCAGTCTCCCACCCGCCCCACCCGCCCCGTCCGGATCTTGAACGATCGTCGCTCTATATCAGCGATAGGTGTTCAAGATCTACGGCCGGGCCAGTAGGCTCAGTCCATGATCATTCCGCGGGTCGGGATCGGCACCGACGTGCACGCCTTCGAGCCGGGTCGCGAGTGCTGGGTCGGCGGCCTGCTGTGGCCGGGCGAGCTGGGACTCGCCGGGCACTCCGACGGCGACGCCGCGGCGCATGCGGCCTGCGACGCACTCCTAGCCGCAGCCGGTCTCGGCGATGTGGGTTCGAACTTCGGTGTCGACCGGCCGGAGTGGTCCGGCGTCAATGGCGTCGCGTTCCTGACCGAGACGGCACGCCTGGTCCGCGCCGCCGGATTCGAAATCGGGAACGTGTCGATCCAGGTGGTCGGCACTCATCCCAAGATTGGCAAGCGTCGTGACGAGGCGCAGAAAGTGTTGTCCGACGCGGTCGGGGCGACGGTCACCATCTCCGGCACCACCTCGGACGGTCTAGGTCTGACCGGGCGCGGTGAAGGGCTCGCCGCGGTGGCGGTGGCGTTGCTGATCCCGGCCGAGTAACCGGGCCGGCGAGCCGGCACAGCCGACCGTGGCAAGATCGGCGCATGGCCGTCACCCTCCCAGATCTCGCCCGCCGTCTCGTTGATGCCAATACTTTTGCCGTGCTGACCACCATCAACCCCGACGGTGCGCCCCAGTCCAGCGTGATCTGGATCAAGCGAATCGGCGACGACCTGGTCTTCTCGACGATTCGCGGTCGACGCAAGACCGGGAACATGGAGCGGGACCCGCGGGTCAGCATCGTCATGTTCGATCCTGAGGACGGCTATCTCTACGTCGAGATCCGCGGCACGGTTTCGATGACCGAGTCCGGTGGGCGCGAGCTGATCAGTGAGCTGTCCGAGCGCTATGACGGAAAGCCGTTCCGGATCGAGCCGCCGGAGATCGTCCGGGTCGTCTGCACGGTCACCGCCGCAAAGGTGATCGAGCACCACTAAGGCGCTTGGCCGGTCTCCGCGAGCCGGGTGAAGTTGAGCCAGAAGAAGGTGTAGTTGTCCGACTCGCCGATGGCCCAGTCCAGGTCGGTGGCCTGCCATATCACCGTGTAGGCGTCGCCGGACGGTGTCACGAAGTTGCGCATCGCGGCATGCATCTTGAGTGACTGCGGACCGATGTAGGTGAACTCCGCCTCGGCCGACTTCGGGACACCTTGCACCGGCGCCGGCGGCCGGACCATTGTGAAGTCCGGCATCCCCAGCGGTCCGTGCGACAGCGGATCGACCTGGTCTCGGAGGAGGTCGACCGGCGGTTGCTCGGCTCGCCCCTGGCTGTGCAGCACGCCGGCCACGCGGGTCGAAGCCGAATCGTAGAAGCAGGCGATGCCGGGACCGGTCAGCAGCTCCATCCGGGCCTGGGCCGGGACCTGGTAGCGCTGATCCGCATCGGTGTACCAGACCCAGCCTTCGAGCAGGCCGTTGGCGCCCTTGAACAGTGGTGTCGAGCTCGGCACCGGCCGGGTGGATCCGGGTGCGGGGGGAGTGCACGGCCACTGGGCAACGGTGGCTGCGGGCGGGTGGTTGCCATTCGCTGACGGCCCGGGCGGCGGCACTGCTCCGTTGTGGTCGGCGGATCCGGATTTGTCGCCGTTCAGGAGGGCGTACGCGCCGGCCGCCACGAGCACGGCCACCAGCAGGACGCCGGCGCCCAGCGCGAGGTGCCGGCGCCGACCGGCCGGCTTCCGGGCACCCGGCACCACCGGCAGCGGGCCCGGTGTCGCCAGCGCCCAGGCCTGTGCCATCCGCCGGTCGGTGTCGATCTCCGACTCCCGTGGCGCCGGCGCCGGTGAGACCGGGATGGCGGCCGGGCGCTTGCGGCCTTCATCGCCAGACGTGCGCCGGTTGCGGATCGGCAACCCATCCGGAGTGGTCGGCAGGGCTGACGACGATGTGGTCGAGGGCTGGTCGACGCGTACCTCGTCGGAGTGCTCGGGCTCGAGCTGGCGCGGGATCAGGCCCGAGCCGGCCACCTTGCGCAACAACGTCTCCGCCTCGCCGGGGTTGATCCGGCTCCGCGGATTCCGCCGGAGCAATCCGGCAAGTAGCGGCTTCAGGTCACCGGCTTGCTCCGGCACGTCCGGCGGCTCGGTGGCCAGCGCAGCCAGGGTCGCATAGGAGCTTGGGCGCGCGTACGGCGACCGGCCCTCGACCGCCGCGTAGAGCGTCGCGCCGAGAGACCAGAAATCGCTGGCCGCGGTCGATGTCCCGTCCTTGGCCCGCTCGGGCGCGATGAACTGCGGCGATCCGTGCACGACACCGGCGCGGGTCACCTGCATTCCGAGGTCGTCGAAGACCGCCAGGCCGAAGTCGGTGAGCACGATCCGGCCGTCGTCGGCGAGCAGCACGTTTCCGGGCTTGACGTCGCGATGGAGGACACCGGCCTCATGCGCGGCGACCAGAGCTCTCAGCAACGCCAGGCCGATGGTGGCGACCCGATGCGGGGGCAGCGCGCCGTCTTCCAACACCACCTGGGCCAACGACCGGGACTGCACGTATTCCATGACGATCCACGGGCGGTCACCGGCCTGCAGGACGTCGTAGATCCGGATCACGCTCGGGTGCGAGAGCCGGGCGGCGGCGCGAGCCTCGCGAAGCGTACGCAGGTGCATCTCGTTGACTTCGTCATCGGAGAGCCCGTCCGGCAGATAGACCTCCTTGACCGCGACGTTGCGCCGGAGCACCTCGTCGCGGGCCAGCCAGACATGGCCCATGCCGCCGATGCCGATCCGCCGGATCAGCCGGTAACGCTTGGCAACGACGTCGTCGGTCATGCGGCTTCCTGTGCGTACACCACTAGGTTGTCGTCATATACCCCGCGGCCGCGGTCGAATACACCGCCGCAGGTGATCAGGCGCAGCGCCGCGATCGGGGTCGGTCCGTAGACCGCCGAGGTCGGGAAATTCGTCTTGGGGTAGCGCTCGGCCAGCGTGACGGTGAACTTCAGCCACCGGCCGCCGCGCTGGACCTCGACCAGGTCGCCGGCGCGCAGCTCATGGAGCCGGTAGAACACCGATGGACCATTGGTCGAGTCGATGTGGCCGGCGATGACGGCGGGGCCGACGTCGCCGGGTTTGGTCCCGTCGGCATACCACCCGGCGTCCTTGAAACTGGGCGTGGCCAGGGTGCCGTCGGTGCGGAGAGTCAGCTGTTCCAGGTCGGTCTTGACGGAGATCTTCGGGATCCGAAGCGCGGTCGGAGCGCCCTTGATCGGCTTGGTCGCCGGCGCCGATCGGCCGGGCGACGCCGCGAGCACTGGGCTCGCCAGCGGCAACCCGGCCGACCAGGACGCGGCGGCCGAGCCGCGCAGTGGCAGCACTCCCAGCAACCCGGCGACCAGCACGCCGGCGGCCAGGACGCCGACCCCGGTAGCCATAGATGTGGCGATCCGGATCGCCCCGAGACCCCGTGGACTGGCGCGATGACGGCGCACTGGCACCGGTCGCGCCCCGATCATCGTGCCCCGCTCTCCGCTCGTCGGCGGTTCCAGTTGAGACGACGTCGCCGGCCCGCATAGGCCAGGAATGCGGCCAGCGGAAGGGCGATTCCCGCCACGATCGCGGCCGGCAGGATGAACTGCCGATCGGTGAGTGCGGTGCCGCCGGCGCCGGTGTCCACCGGACCCTTCGGCATCGGACCGTCTCGGGTGGCGTCGGTCAGAAGTTCCGGCTTGAGGCCGGACTTGCTGTCCAGCACCAGCAGCGAATAGACGCTGTCGCTGTGCAGGGTGACCTTCATGTTGGTGGCGGTGCCACCCCCGCTCGGCTTCACCTTGAGCGTCAGCGCGCCGGACTTGACCTGGTGGTAGGCGGTCGTGGTGGCGAATTTGACCTGCTTTGCGACGGTGCTGCCGCCGTTGATCGACAGGTCCAGCACCGGAGCCTTGATCGATGCCTGGATGACCCGGACCTTGGCTCCGCCGTTGGTCGGGCTGGTGAGGTCGTCGTTGATGACGCGCAGGCCCAGGTCGGCGTTCTTGCCAACCCCGGCAACCGTGTACGCGTGATCGGCCTGAACGGTGACGGAAGTGGTCTTCACGGCCGGCGTGGATGCGTCGGCGCCGGCCAGGCGCATGTCCACTTCGTACGCACCCGGCGGAAGCGGCAGATAGCCGGACACGGTGCCGTAGCCGACCCCGGGGAACACCTGGGGTGCTTTCGTTGAGGCGAGATTGCTGAGGTAGACGTCTACCTCCGGGGTGTCCGGCGAGAGGTGCGCCAGCCGGACATAGCCCACCTTCGGGTCCGCGGCAGCGGCCGCCCCGGGCAGGCCAAGCAGGGTAATTCCGAACGTGTAAAGCATGACGGTGATCGCGGCACCAATGGACGCGGCCCGCCGGCGATCGAGACTCGTGAATCGTGTCACGGCGCCCCTCCCGGCTCTGGGATCGACAATGAGGGATCGACAAATGCGGAGGTAATCATGCCGCACTCCGGCAGAACTCTCCACACTGCGTAAATCAGGTGGCACCTATAGTGATCGACTAGCGGTTTCGATAAGACCACATTGGACAATCAGCGCTTTCATATCAGCACAAACCCGGCGAACCAATCGCAAGACCGGTGGCGTAGGGATTCGGCCCGCTTGTCATAAATGTGTCAGTGTCGGTGATCCGGAAGCCGGCATCGAGCAACGCCCGCAGCGCCGGATGCGGTCCGGGCAGGCTGAGATGGGCCAGGGTGCCCGGGACTGCCGCGACCGCGGACACGACCGCGTCGATCGGATCGACATCCGGTCCGACACAAAGGTGCGTCACACCGAACTGGTCACCCTCGCCGCCGATCACACCCGCGCCGAGCCGGTCACCGAGGACAAACGCAAAGCTGTTCGGCCGCGCCGCCCAGTACGCGTAGGTGGTCGCGCGGTCATCGCCGGTGATCGCCAATTCCGTCGCGGCCGCCGCCGCGGGATCCGCCGCCGTCACCGCGGTCGAATGCCGGTGCGGAACGAGGTCGCCGCTCGCGGCGGTCAGCCGCCCCGGGTCTCCGGCCAGATAGAGGATCGGGAACATCGGCGTCATGCCGGCTCGGGCATAAAGCGCGACCGCACGGGGATCGCTCGAGCTGTGCGTCATCCGATCTCCGGCGCCGGCGAACAGCGACGTCAGCAGCGCCGCGCCGGTGCCGCCACTGCGCACATCGGGGCGTACGAAGAGATCCGTCAGCATGGTGGTGGCACCCACTGGGATCGATCCCGCGTACCCGATGATGTCGGCCTGGACCACCGCGACCAGCAACCGGCCGTGCTCGATCAGATAGGTGATGTAACGCGGATCGGCGCCACCTTCGATGTCGCTGAGCCCGCTGGCGCGCGCCACCGAGGCGAGCGCCAGCAGGTCGGACCCGGTCGCGGGGCGGATATCAAGGTCCACCCCGCGACTGTATCGGCGCCGGCCACAGCGAGGTGAGGCTCAGCCGGTCGAGGTGTCCACGTCCGGCACTGGAGCCGAGCGGCGCGCCCAGGTCCATGCGTACGCGTCGTCTTCGCAGGCCAGCGCCGGCTCGCAGAGATCCAGCGGGCGGAACGTGTCGACCATGACGGCCAGCTCGTCGAAGTAGTCGACGCCGATGGCGCGTTCGGCAGCGCCCGGCTGGGGACCGTGCGTGAAGCCGCTCGGGTGCAGCGAGATGGAGCCCTGCTCGATGCCGGATCCACGACGTGCCTCGTAGCTCCCACCGGTGTAAAACAGCATCTCGTCGGAGTCGACGTTGTGGTGGTTGTAGGGCACCGGGATCGACAGCGGGTGGTAGTCGACCTTGCGCGGCACGAACGAGCAGATCACGAAATTCGGACCCTGGAACGTCTGGTGCACGGGCGGCGGCTGGTGCACCCGTCCGGTGATCGGCTCGAAGTCGTGGATCGAGAATGCCCAGGGGTATTGGCAGCCGTCCCAGCCGACCACGTCGAACGGGTGGTTGGCGTAGGTGAACTTGGTCCAGCCGCGCCTGTGCTGGACATACACGTCAACATCGGTCTCGTCCACCAGCAGCGGCTCGGCCGGGGCCCGCAGGTCGCGCTCGCAGTAGGGCGAGTGCTCCAGGAACTGGCCGCGCACCGACAGGTATCGCTTCGGCGGGCCGATGTGCCCGGTGGCCTCGATGGTCAGCATCCGAACCGGACCGTTGACCGGCACGATCCGGTGGATCGTCGACGTCGGGATCAGCACGTAGTCGCCGGCCGAAGCGTGCAGCGCGCCGAATGTCGTGTCGAACCGCGCCTCGCCGGCCTCGATGTAGACACACTCGTCACCGATCGCGTTGCGGTAGAGCGGCGACGGCCGGTCGGCGACCACGTAGGAGATGCGGCAGTCATCGTTGGCCATCAGGTGCTGCCGGCCCAGGATCGCGTCAGATCCGCTGGTGTCGAGTTTGTGGGTCTTGAAGTGGCGAGGCTTCAGCGGCCGGTTCGGCACCCGGCTCCAGGCCGGCGGGTCGAACTCGGTGGCGGCGACGATCGCCGTCGGCAGATAGCGGTGATAGAGCAGCGACGAGTCGGACGAGAACCCTTCCTGACCCATCAGCTCTTCGGCGTAGAGGCTGCCGTCCGGCTGCCGGAACTGCGTGTGGCGCTTCGGCGGCAGTTCACCGACCTGGCGGTAAAACGGCATTGGGCCTCCCCGGGCAGTGCAGCCGGCGCGGCGTCGGCCGGCATTCACGAGTATTTGCCTGATTGGCGGCTTTACTGGCTCTTACGTCGATTTCCGGACGAGCGCGTCCGATAATCGGACATAGTTGTCCGCCATATGTAGCGTCCGCTAGGTTCAGTGCCGTGTCAACACAGGTGCCCGTGCTGCTCCGCGGCCTTATCGACGACGCCGCCGTGTTCCCGCCCGGCAACGCGCCATTGCCCGACGCCGTCCGGGCGCACGCGGACCACCGCAGGTCCTGGTATGCCGAAATGGTCGGCCCACTGCTGGTCCCGGCCTCGTCGGCGCACTCGCTGCCATCGCTGCTCGACGGGCGCACCGAGCCGCTCGAGATCGGCCTGGTCGGGGACACCGGCTTGACCGCGCTGCCGGCGACCGTGGCCGGCGCCGGGCCGCAGATCTCCGTCCGCCAGATCGAGATCGCGGTGGCCAAGCGCGGCGAAGACCCGCAGCCGGGCCTCGAATATCTGCTCGGCCTCTTCGCGGGCTGGCCACAGATTTCCGGGTACGCGGAAATCCCGCTCACCTTCGGCCTGCTGGCGGCCCTGGACCGGCTGGCCGAAGCGCGCGCCGGTGGTGCCGCGGTGGCGGCCAAATTCCGGACCGGCGGGCTGGCCGCCGAGCTGTTCCCGTCGCCGATCGAGCTGGCCGCCGTGATCTGCGCCTGCCGGGACCGGAACCTGCCGTTCAAGCTCACCGCCGGACTGCACCATGCCATTCGGCACGCCGACCCGGAGACCGGCTTCGTGCACCACGGCTTTCTCGGCGTGCTGGCCGCGACGATCGCCGCCGTGCACGACAACGCCGAGGCCGCCGACGTCGCCGAGCTGCTCGCCACCACCGACCCGGTGCCGCTGGTCGAGACTGTCCGGCGGCAGATGGACGAGCCGCGCCCGCTGTGGGTCGGATTCGGCAGCTGCAGCATCCTCGAACCGCTCGATGACCTGGCCCGGCTCGGCCTGCTCTACAAGGAGGCGGCGGCGTGAGCTGGGTGGTCGGTGCCGATGGTTCGCCGTTCGGCGTACACAATCTGCCGTACGGAGTCTTCCTGGCCTCCGGTGCCGAACCGCGGATCGGCGTGCGCATCGCCGACTACGTTTTCGATCTCGCCGCTGCCGAAGACGCTGACGTCGTCGACGGCGGCGGCATGCTGGGCGAGCCGACGCTGAACAGGTTCATGGCTCTGGGCCGTCCGGTCTGGGACGCGCTCCGGTCACAGCTGACCCGGTTGCTGTCGGACGCGACCCACCGTGGGTCGGTCGAGCCGTTCCTGGTGCCGCTCGCCGACGTGACCATGGTGCTGCCGTTCGAAGTCGCCGACTATGTCGACTTCTACTCGTCGGAGCACCACGCCAGCAACGTCGGTCAGATCTTCCGGCCCGGCCAGCCGCCGCTCACCCCGAACTGGAAGCATCTGCCGATCGGCTATCACGGCCGAGCCGGCACCGTGGTCGTCTCCGGCACGTCGATCGTCCGCCCGTCCGGGCAGCGCAAAGCGCCGGATGCCGAGCTGCCGACCTTCGGTCCATCCGTCCGACTAGACATCGAGGCCGAGGTCGGGTTCGTGGTCGGAGTGCCGTCGGCGCTCGGCAGCCGAGTGCCGGTCGAGGCGTACGCCGATCATGTTTTCGGCGTGGTGCTGCTCAACGACTGGTCGGCCCGGGACCTTCAGGCGTGGGAATACGTGCCGCTCGGTCCGTTCCTGGGCAAGTCCTTCGCCACGTCGATCTCGCCGTGGATCGTGCCACTGGCCGCGCTGGAATCGGCGCGCGTTCCGGCGCCCCGGCAGGATCCCGCCGTACTCCCATATCTCGCCGAGGCCGACCACGACGGCCTGGACCTCCGCATGCAGGTGTCGTGGAACGGCACCGTGGTGTCCGAGCCACCGGCGCGGACTCTCTACTGGACGCCGGCGCAGCAGCTGGCGCACATGACCGTGAACGGCGCCAGCCTGCGGACCGGTGATCTCTACGCCTCCGGCACGGTCTCCGGTCCGGAGCGCCGCCAGACCGGCTCGTTTCTGGAGCTGACCTGGGGCGGCACCGATCCGATCAAGCTCGACGACGGATCGGAGCGCACGTTCCTGCAGGACGGCGATTCGATTGTCATATCTGCGACAGCACCGGGTCCGGACGGTTCGACCGTCGGGTTCGGCGAGGTCAGCGGTGTGATCACCAGCGCCGTGTGACGGTGCGTGAATCCGCTGTCGCGCAGCGGGTTCGCTGGTCGTAAAGACTGACCAGGACGGCGAGTCGCCGATCATCCGATTCTGAGTATCCTGTCGAGGCGTTGACGTCGGCGTGCCCTCCACGACGGCGCAAATGCCGCCGCCTTCGCTCGTCCCCTCCGTGTAAAGGCGTCGCCACCCCATCGAGTCCACTGTGGACGTGCACGGGACGCACGCCCGCGCGGAGGTCGAAACACCATGAGCTGGCAGGCGCCGGGCTATGCCCATCGGCTGGACCTGGGCGGCGGCCGAACCGGACGCGCGGTCCTCGCGGTAAGCGAGGAGACCGGCGATCTTGTCGTCATCCGCTACCTCTCGGTGGAGTCCACGGAGTTTGAGCGTGTTCAGACCGAAATCACCGAACTGTCCACGGTGGAATCCGAGTACTTTGTCGGCGTTCGTGAGGTGATCCATCATGACGAGGGCATCGCACTCGTCACGGATGCGGTCAACGGCGCCAATTTGCGTCACATCCTCCGAGACACCAGCGCCGGCATCGGAGCCGAAGCGGCGCTCCTGGTTTACTACGAGTCGCTCAATGGCATGGTCGCTGCGCATGCCGGCGGGGTGACCCACGGCGACTACCGGCCGGAGAACGTGATCATCAGCACCGATGGTGCGGTCCGGATGATCGACGCACGCGCCGCCGCGTGGACCACCCGTGAGGTCACCCTCGGCACCGGTGTCTACCTGGCTCCCGAACGCTGGCGGGGCGCGGATCTGACCGCCGGTGCCGACGTTTACGCGGCCACCATCACGCTGGTCGAGATGCTTGTCGGCGAACCGCCCTACTGGGAGGATTCCCAGCTCCTCGCGCTGCGTTACCGGCACGAGCAGGAGGAGATCTCGGCCGACGGGATTCCGGTCGAGCTGCGCGATGTCGTACGCCTCGGCCTGGCCAAGGACGCGGATCACCGGGGCGAGGCGTTCGCGCTGCTGGAGCTGGTGAACCTCAGCGCCATCGCGGAATTCGGCTCGGACTGGATGGAGGTCGGGCGGGCACAGCTGGTGTCCCTGGTCGGCGATCGAGGCCTCGCTGTCGGCGGGGTCACCGCGATCGAAGAGACCGAGGTGGTCGCGGCCGGCGAGCTGGTCGAGCTGGATGACTACTACACCGATCAGGCTGCCGTGGCCGGTGCGGTGGCGGTGGTCGGTGTCGCCGAGTCTGCCGTCGTTGCCGAGTCGGCTGCTGCGGAGTCCGTGGTCGTGGAGTCGGCTGCTGCGGAGATCGTGGTCGTGGAGTCGGCTGCTGCGGAGTCCGTGGTCGTGGAGTCGGCTGCTGTGGAGTCCGTGGTCGTGGAGTCGGCTGCTGTGGAGTCCGTGGTCGTGGAGTCGGCTGCTGCCGAGTCCGTGGTCGTGGACGAGTCTGCGGTTGTCGGTGAGTCCGACGGTGCGGAGTCTGTCGTGGCAACCGGGTCCGTTGCTAGCGAGTCGGTGGCCGCGGAGGAGTCCGACGACGATCAAGCGGTGGTCGGTGCCATCGCCGCAGCCGAAGTGGTCGCCGCCGCGGCAGAGATCGTCGAGCTGGCCCGGATCGAGGAGATGGCCGCGGTCGAATCCCTCGTCGGAGCCGAAGAAGACGTGCTCACCGAAGAGGAAGAGCGAGCCGTCGCCGAAGTCTCCGAGATCGTGGTGGCCGTCGAGGCAGCCGCCGAAGAGGCCGTGGTCGGTGTCGCCGCCGTCGGCGGCACCGCGATCGCGGCCACCGATGCTGAGCTCGACGAGTTCGATGAGGTGGTCGCGGCCGAAGGCGTCGTCTTCGAGAGCGTCGTGCTGGAGAGCGAGTCCGCGGCCGGCGCGTTCGGCGAAGGGTCGGTCGCGGCCGGGCTGATCGCCGAGGGTGCGTCGGTTGAGGCTGCCGAGGCTGACGCGATCGCGGTGGCTCAGGCGGAGGCTGCCGAGGCTGAGGCGATCGCGGTGGCTCAGGCGGAGGCTGCCGAGGCTGAGGCGATCGCGGTGGCTCAGGCTGAGGCTGCCGAGGCTGAGGAAGAGGAAGAGGCGGCCGCGGTCGTGGCGGCCGGGATCGTCGCCGGGTTGGTGGCCGCGGAGGCGGCCGAGGCCGCTGCAGCCGCTGCCGTTGCGGTGCCGCCGGAGGAGATCGCTGTCGGCGTGGCCGCGGTGCCGCCGGAGGCGGTCGTCGTCGGTATGGCGAGCGTGCCACCGGAACAGGTCGCAGTCGGCGTGGCGCCGGTGCCCCCGTTCCATCGCCGGCATCCGTGGGTCACCGGGATCGCCGCGATCCTGCTGATCATCCTGTGCGCGGGCGGCACCCTGGCCTGGACCGGGCACTTTCCGGGATCGCCGGGCAGCCAGCCGACCCCGATCGCGGCGCTGACCGAGACGCCGACGCAGGGCGACGTCGTCCCGCCGGCCACCGCCACGCCGACGCCATCACCCTCGGACACCTCCAACGGCGGTGTTCCGGTGACGTCCCCGTCTCCGTCGTCGACGCCAAGCGGGCCGACCGTGAGTCCGTCCAGCACTGGAGGGACGTCGACATCGACCACCAAGCCGAGCAAGTCCAAGCATCCGAAGCCGTCTCCGAGCATCAGCAAGCTGCCGGTGACCGGCGCGAAGACCACCGGTCTGTTCGGCGGCGCGGCGGTGCTGATCCTGCTTGGTGGCGGGTTGTTGATTCTGGGACGTCGCCGCCGCGGCTGATTTGACGGGTGGCCGCCGGCCGAAGTTGATGCGCGTCGACAAGTTCTCGGGAAACCGCGCGACAAAAAGGGCAAAAGCTCGCGGTTTCCCGGCAACTTTCGAAACGCAGTTCCGAGCGGCCACCCGTGGCGCCACCTCGGCGAACTCGAATCCCGGTTGTTCACCACCACCCTTGCTGTCCACAGATGCGGCGGCGAGCGATTGGCCGGCGCGAAGAATCCGCCGATGCTCGCGGCATGAGTCAGCACAACCTTGGACGGCAGCCGTTCCGGGGGTCGATCGCTATCGCGTCGGGCCTTCTGACCAGTGCGGAATTGCGTAGTGGCAGATGGTGCCGGCTGTTTCACGACGTCTATGTCCGGGCCGACGTCCGGATCACTGACCGGTTGCTCGCTCAAGCTGCGCTTCTCCGGTTGCCGGATGGGGCGGTGGTTGTCGGGCGCACCGCGGCGCAGCTGTGGGGAGCCGATCTGGCCGATCCAGGTCAGCCGGTCGAAGTCCTAGCCGCTCGCCGCCTGGAGGCGCGGGGCATCCAGGTGCGGACCGGAAGCATCGCCACGGATGAGGTCGTGACGCGGTATGGAGTACCGATCCCGACCCTGCTGCACACCACGTGGGACCTGGTCCGGTCGTTGCCCCGGATCGAGGCGATCGGCTGGGTTGATCGCCTCGCCAATCGCTGGCGACTGTCCACCGCCGACCTGGTCGCTCACGCCGAGACTCACTTGGGTGAGTGGCGGGCGGCGGCCACGCTCGACATCGTGCGAGCGTGTGACGGCCGCGCCGAGTCGCCGCCCGAGTCGACGATCCGGGTCAGCCTGCATGACGCTGGTGTGCCGGCACCGGTCCCGCAGTGGGAGGTCGCGACCGCCGGCGGCCTATTCATCGCGCGCGTGGACTTTGCCTGGCCCGAACTCATGCTCGCGCTGGAATACGACGGCCAATGGCACGCCGACCGCAACCAACTCGCGCGCGACCGGGAGCGAATCCGCCGGCTCAACGCCGCCGGGTGGTACGTCTATCCGGTGACCCGGAACGATTTGCGGGACATTGACCGTCTCGTCGAAAACGTTCGGGCGCTCATCCGGCGGCGATCACGAGAGTTGTCGGGAAACTGCGCGACAAAAGGTGCATAAGCGCGCGGTTTCCCGACAACTCTCGAAACCCCGATCGAGACGGAGGCTGAAGCGCTCAGACGAGCGCCTTCTCGGCCGCGGCCAGGAACGCGTCATTCTCCTCCGGCGTACCGATGGTGACCCGGACACCGTCACCGGCGAACGGGCGCACGATCACGCCCTCGGCCTCGCACACCGTCGCGAACGCGGTGGCGTCGTCGCCGAGCGGCAGCCAGACGAAGTTGGCCTGGCTCTCCGGCACCTCTGGGACCAGACGGCGGATTTCGTCGAGCACCCGGGTGCGCTCGGCGATCACGAGATCGGCTCGGCGCCGCATTTCGGCCGATTGCGCGAGCGCGGCCATCGCGGCGGCCTGCGCGACGCTGGAGGTGGAGAACGGCGTGATCACCTTGCGGACGGCGGCGGCCACCGACGGCTGCGCCACCACGAAACCGACCCGCAGGCCGGCCATGCCCCAGGCCTTGGAGAGCGTACGCAGGACCACCACGTTCGGACGGTCGGCGTAGACCTCGATGCCGTCCGGGACGTCCGGGTCGGTGACGAATTCGCGGTAGGCCTCGTCAAGGATCACCAGCACGTTGTCCGGCACGGCATCGAGGAATGCGTCCAGTTCGGGGCGGCGGAGAGGCGTACCGGTGGGGTTGTTCGGGTTGCAGACCAGAACCATCCGGGTCCGTGGGGTGATCGCGGCGGCCATGGCCGGCAGGTCGTGACCGTGACCCGGAGTGTTCGGGACGCGAACGGCGATGGCGCCGGAGGTCGCGGCGATGATCGGGTAGGCCTCGAAGGACCGCCACGAGAACATCATCTCGTCGCCGGTCACGCAGGCGGTACGAGCGAGGTGCTCAGCCATCGCGACGGAACCGCATCCAGTGGCGACCCGGTCCGGGTCGACGCCGTACTTCTCGGCCAGAGTCTCGCGCAGCGCCACCACGCCCATGTCCGGGTAGCGATGGGTGTCCTCGGCGGCCTTGGTGACGGCCTCGACGACGCCGGGCAGCGGACCGTACGGCACCTCGTTGCTCGCCAGCTTGATCGCGCCGGGCACCGACCGGCCCGGCACGTAGGTCGGCAGCAGATCCAGATCTGGTCGGGTCAGCTGGCTCATTTTGTTCCTCCGTCAGAGTGGTCACGGTTGGCGCCGACCGTGGCGGGTTCAGCTACCGGGGTGCCGGTTTCGTCCCGCTTGTTGGCCTCCACCACGATCGTTCCGGCCGAACGATCGTGCATGGCCAGGTGCAGCGGGCGGTTGAGGGTCGGCGACAGGCAGTCGAGCGACTGGATGATCGGGCTGATCAGGATGAAGATCGGGCTGATCAGCCAGAACAGCATCGGCACGCCAAGCGGCGTCCAGCGCCGGAACGCCCGGCCGTAGCCGAGCCGGTGCAGCCCTTCGAGCGGCACCACGCGGATGCCCATGATTCGTTTGCCCAGGGTTTGTCCGCTGTTGCCGATGAACGGCACCTCGTAGGCGAGCCAGATCGCGATCGCCATCGTGGTGATCACGGTGAACAGAAGCGCGCCGCGCGACGACATCTTGGGCAGGTCACTGTTGCTGGTCGCGTGCATCGCTGCCGACCAGTAGCCGGACGTTTCCTTGATCCACTGGTAGATCAGCCAGCCGTTCAGCACGACATTCAGGAACAGCACCGCGACGATGTCGATCACGCGGGCGAGAAACCGCAGCCCAAGTGGAGCCAAGTTGAACCCGTGCGGACGCGGGATCGGCCGCAGCACATACGGCACACCCGGGAATGGCACCCCGGGCGGCCAGGCAGCGCCCGGCGGGAGCTGGGGATAGCCGGGCGGGAAGCCGGGCGGAGGGAAGCCCGGCGGCACCGGTGAATAGCCCGGAGGGGGCTGGGCTCCGGGATGTGGGTGCGGCTGCGGGCGGCCCGGCGCGCCCGGTGGGAACTGCGGATATCCGGGCGGCGGCGGTAACGCGCCGGGGGCCGGCCACTGCGGCGTCACCGGCGGCAGCGGCGCCGCGGGTGGTTGCTGCTCCTGGGGCGGTACGCCCGGGACCGCCCCGTTGCCCGGGGGTGTCGACGTCGGCGCGGGCGGTGCCGATGCGGCCGGAGAGGCCTCAAGCGGCCCCTCCGGCGGTGTGGCATCGGCCGGCAGCGAACTACCCACCCAGCCCTCACCATCCCAATAGCGCTGGGTGGTGGGTTCGGCTGGATCCCGATACCAGCCAGGTGAAATGTTGGTCATGCGCCGGCTACTCCCGCGAGGTCACTGGCAGATCACTGGTTGCGCTCGCCGTTGTTCCGGCGAGCGCGCGCAGATCGTCCGCTGTCAGGTGTTCCAACAGTAGCCATCGCCTGCTGGAGTGTCAGCGGCTGCCTGCCTGCCGGCGATCGCTACTACAAGTTGCCCCGGCGCTCCTGCTCGCGCTCGATCGCCTCGAACAGCGCCTTGAAGTTGCCCTTACCGAAGCCGAGCGAGCCGTGCCGCTCGATCAACTCGAAGAACACCGTGGGGCGGTCCTGCACCGGCTTGGTGAAGATCTGCAACAGGTAGCCGTCCTCGTCGCGGTCCACCAGGATCTTGCGGGACTGCAGCTCCTCGATCGGAACCCGGACGGTGCCGATCCGGGCGCGCAGCTCCGGGTCCTCGTAGTAGCTGTCCGGGGTCTCCAGGAACTCAACGCCGTGCGCCCGCATGATGTCGACGCTGCGCAGGATGTCGTTGGTCGCGATCGCCACGTGCTGGGCGCCCGGGCCCTGGTAGAACTCGAGGTATTCGTCGATCTGCGACTTCTTGCGGGACACCGCCGGCTCGTTCAGCGGGAACTTGACCTTGCGGGTGCCGCTGGCGACGACCTTGCTCATCAGCGCGGAATATTCGGTGGCGATATCGTCGCCGACGAACTCGGCCATGTTGGTGAAGCCCATGACCCGCTTGTAGAACTCCACCCACTCGTCCATCTTGCCGAGCTCGACGTTGCCGACGACGTGGTCGACCGCCTGGAAGTAGCGCTTCGGCTCGATGCCGGCCTCGATTGCGGCGCTGCGGTCCACCAGCGGCGCACGGTCGATGAAACCGGGCAGGAACGGTCCGGTGTAACGGGACCGGTCGATCAGAGAGTGCCGGGTGTCGCCATAGGTGGCGATGCTCGCGACGCGTACGACACCGTTGGCGTCTTCCTCGTCGTGGGGCTCGACCAGCCCGGTCGCGCCCTGGGACAGCGCGAACTTATAGGCCTTGTCGACATCCGGAACCTCGAGCGCGATGTCCACGATGCCGTCGCCGTGCTTGCTGTGGTGAATCGCCGCTTCGGCGTTGGCGTGCACCGGGCCGCACATGACGAAGGTGGCCGAACCGCTGGTCAGGACGTACTCCGCGTGGTCTCGGAAACCCTGCTCCGGACCGCGATAAGCGACCACGGTCATGCCGAAACCGTTGGTGTAGTAGTGCGCGGCCTGCTTGGCGTTTCCCACAAAGAAGCGCAGGTGGTCCAGGCCCTTCACGGGGAACGGGTCGGCCGCGATGTCGTGTGCGACAGCGCCGATCAATTCGTCGACGTTGACGGATTCGTCGGTGGTGCGGTCCATCGCCTGGGTCATCGCCGGGCTCCTTTGCTCGGATGCTTGGTTCGCGTCTCAAAATCGTGCCCGGCGGCCATGCACTGGGCAAACGGTCCGCAAATCCCTAGTCAAACTGTACGACCTGGCTCCCTGATCATGTTCCGGGCTGGTCAGAATGCCCACCGACATTCCCGTTATCGATCCGTTGCCGACGGCCGTAAAGCTGAGGACGCGACTGGATGACCACGAAGATCGTCGCTACGGCCCCCGGCAAGGTCTACACGATCACGCTGGACGGCACGATGACGACGACGGACCGCTGACAGTGCGGTAGAAGTAAGGCGTGACCAACCCGGCGCGGGAACCGCGCATCGACGATCTCGACGCGCGCCTGATCGCGCTGCTCGCCGCCGAACCCCGGATCGGGATATTGGAGTGCGCCCGGCGCCTGCAGGTGGCTCGCGGCACCGCCCAGGCTCGGCTGGACAAGCTGGCCGCGCGAGGGGTGATCCGCGGCTACGGTCCGGAGATCTCGCCGGCCGCGCTCGGGTTCGGCGTGATGGCGTTCGTGACCCTGGAGATCCGGCAGAGCCGCGGCCATGATCCGGTCGCCCAACACCTGGAGACGATCCCCGAGGTGCTCGAGGTGCACACCATCACCGGAACCGGTGACCTGCTGTGCCGGATCGTCGCTCGGTCGAATACCGATCTGCAGCGGGTCATCGACCTCGTGGTGGCCTATGACGAGATCGTCCGGGCGTCAACGATCATCGCGCTGGCTGAGCAGATTCCCTATCGGGTGCTGCCGCTGGTCGACGCGGCGGTCAGCGATACCGCACGCGCAAATCACACCGACACGGGCAGATCGGGCTAGCAGGTTCGAACCATTTTCACTATTACCGTCGCGGCATGGCTGCCAACCGGGCGTTCGCGCGCGTCCAGGCCGTGTTCGGTCTGCTCGGCGCCATCGCGCTGGTCGTCACCTACGCGGTCATCACCGGCTGGAACCCGCTGCCGAGCTGGGGCAACTGGCTCGCCAACGTCAGCGCCGGCCCACTGTCCAAACCGGCCACCACCTGGGTGAAGCGGGCCGGCAACGAGCCCAACACGGCGGCGGTGGTCAACAACTTCGTGATCGTGGCGACCAAGGGCTCAGTGGAGAGCCGCAGCCTGTTCACCGGCGAGAAGATGTGGTCCAAGCCGGCCGACTGGGCGGTCGTCGCCGGAGCAGACCGGCCAGTGGTGCTTGTCGGCCGGCCGGCACAGAAGGGTTTCGACGTCTTCGACGTCACCACCGGCATCCTGCAATGGCAGAAGACCGAGAATCTCGGCGTCTGGGCCTACGCGGACCGGGTGCTGCTGCTGCACTGCAGCAACGGGACCTGCGTGCTGCAATCGGTGGACTGGATCACCGGCAAGGAGAGCCCGGGCGGCTGGCACCTGACACTCTCCGGCACCGGTCAGCCGTTGATCGGCGCCGGCCACGGTCTGACGATGCTGGATCCGATCTCGTCGGATTATGGCGGCAGCCTGACCGCGACACCGGGCCCGGTGCCGGACATGATCGCGCTGACGCTTGCCGGGAAGATGCACATCATCCGGACCGGCAGTGGCGCCGAGATCAAGCCGCCGATCCCGGTGACCGCCCGATCTCGTCCGGTGCTCGCCGGCCACGTCGTGGTTACCGCCTCGTCGGACTTCCGGGACGGCAAGTGCTTCTATACCGTCTCCGGCACCGACCTGCGGACCGGCCGCAGTTGGTCGGATCCGAACTTCGACACCAAGACGTCTGGTGGCCTGCAGTGCGATGAGCGGCACGACCCAGTGGGCGGTGGCGACGCCATCTATGCGGTGAACCCGTCCGGGCGTGACGTGCTGCTGAGTGCATTGACCGGGTCGGTGCTCTACACGGCCAAGGCGAAGACCCACATCGAAGCGACCGATGGCGACATCGCCATCGTCCGGTCCGTTGACAAGAAATCCCTGACTGCGGTCAAGCTGAGCTCGGGAAACATGTTGTGGACCCGGGCCGCGGCGGCGTCGACGATGGTCGCCATCACCAGTGGTGCGGTGCTGCTCACCGACCCGGCCACGGAACATCTGGCGGCCGTCGCGCCCAGCAACGCGTACGCCATATTGGATCTGAAGAGCGGTGCCACCGTCCTGGGTCTGGGCGCCCACGAGCTGATCATCAATATCGGCCGCTCGTTCGGCCCGATCGCCATGTCGACTGGACCATGACAGCCACCGGGCCATGACACGGCGACCGGACCGTGACCGACCCGCGGCGGTGTTGCCCAGTTCATGATCATCGAGGCCTGCCGTGGACTCCCGAAAGGTCGCGGCTAATGTGCAGGCATGGTCGAGTTCGCGTATGAGTCGCTGCTTCCGATCGGCACCGATCGGACCGAGTACCGCCTGATCACCACCGACGGCATCGACGTCATCGACGGGCCTGGCGGCCGGCAGTTCCTGAGCGTGCAGCCAGAGGTCCTGACCGCGCTCACGGCCGAGGCAATGCACGACATCGCGCACTTCCTGCGGCCCGCACACCTGGCCCAGCTGCGCTCGATCATCGACGATCCGGCGGCGTCACCCAACGATCGGTTTGTCGCTCTGGACCTGCTCCGCAACGCCAACATCGCGGCCGGCGGCGTGCTGCCGATGTGCCAGGACACCGGCACCGCGATCGTGATGGGCAAGCGCGGCCGGCACGTGCTGACCGACGGCTCCGACGAGGCCGCGCTGGCCCGAGGCGTCTACGACGCCTACACGAAGCTGAACCTCCGCTACTCGCAGCTTGCGCCGCTGACCATGTGGGACGAGCGCAACACCGGCTCCAACCTGCCGGCCCAGATCGAGCTCTACGCCGAAGACCCGGACGGCCACCCGGACGCCTACAAATTCCTCTTCATGGCCAAGGGCGGCGGCTCGGCCAACAAGAGCTATCTCTATCAGGAGACCAAAGCACTGCTGAACCCCACGCGGATGATGCAGTTCCTGGAAGAGAAGCTGCGGCTCATCGGCACTGCCGCGTGCCCGCCCTATCACCTGGCCATCGTGATCGGCGGCACGTCCGGGGAGTTCGCGCTCAAAACGGCGAAATACGCCAGCGCCAAATATCTCGACGCGCTGCCGACCACGGGTTCGATGACCGCGCACGGCTTCCGGGACCTGGACCTCGAGGCCGAAGTGCTGGAGCTGACCCGCAACTTCGGCATCGGTGCGCAATTCGGTGGCCGATACTTCTGCCATGACGTACGCGTGATCCGGCTGCCCCGGCACGGCGCCAGCTGCCCGGTGGCGATCGCGGTCTCATGCTCGGCGGACCGGCAGGCGCTCGCCAAGATCACGCCCTCCGGCGTGTTCCTGGAGAAGCTGGAGCGCGACCCGGCCCGGTTCCTGCCGGACGTCACCGACGAGAGCCTCGAGGGTGGCGAGGTGGTCCGGGTCGACCTGAACCGGCCGATGGCGGAGATCCGCGCCGAGCTGTCCAAGTTTCCGGTGAAGACCCGGCTGTCGCTGACCGGCCCGCTGATCGTGGCGCGCGACATCGCCCACGCCAAGATCGCCGAGCGGCTCGATGCCGGTGAAGAGATGCCGCAGTACATGCGCGACCACGCGGTCTATTACGCCGGACCGGCGAAGACCCCGGAGGGCTATGCGTCCGGCTCGTTCGGTCCGACCACGGCCGGGCGAATGGACGCCTACGTCCGCGACTTCCAAGCCGCCGGTGGCTCCCTGGTGATGCTGGCCAAGGGCAACCGGTCCACGCAGGTGACCGACGCGTGCGCCACCTACGGCGGCTTCTACCTCGGCTCGATCGGTGGGCCGGCGGCCCGGCTGGCCCAGGACTGCATCAAGAAGGTCGAGGTCCTGGAATACCCGGAACTCGGCATGGAAGCGATCTGGAAGATCGAGGTCGAAGACTTTCCGGCGTTCATCGTCGTGGATGACAAGGGCAATGACTTCTTCGCTGAGGTGACGAAGCCGGTACTCACGATTGGGTCGCGTTCTTAGATCTTTCTCGGTGGTTGGGCTCTTCGGTTGGGGTGGCTGGGGTCCTTCGGTCTGGTTTGGTTTTGTGGCCGCCTCCGTCGGTGCCCGGTTCGGCGACTGCGGCCGACGTCGGCCCCTGGCGGGGCCTCAGGTCGCCGCTTGAGGTCGCTGCCACCGGGCACCAACTCCGGCGAGGCCGCCGCCAAGTCACGGTGGCGGGTGATCAAGTGGCAGTTACGTGGTGCCGTGAGCGTGCCGTGGCATTGAGTGGGCAGTTACGTGGCGCCGTGAGCGGGCCGTGGCATTGAGTCGGCCGTCGAGTGGTGCCGCAAGTTTTGCGTGGCTGATCGTGGCTGATCGTGGCGGTGAGTTGGTCTTCGGTGCTGTGTTGGGCTTGTTCGCGTTAAGTTCGATCTATGGAGTTCCGGATTGAACGCGACACCATGGGTGACGTGCGCGTCCCCGCGGATGCACTTTGGCGTGCACAGACGCAGCGTGCGGTGGAGAACTTCCCGATCTCCGGCGGTCATTTGGAGTCCTCGCACATCGCCGCTCTGGCCCGGATCAAGGCAGCGGCCGCGCAGGTCAACGCCGAACTCGGTGTCATCACGCCGGAGGTGGCCGACGCCATCGTGGCGGCGGCTCGACGGGTGGCGGCGGGCGAGTTCGACGCGCACTTCCCGATCGACGTGTTCCAGACCGGCTCCGGGACGTCGTCCAACATGAACGCCAACGAGGTGCTGGCGAGCCTGGCGAGCGCCGCACTAGGCACCGGCGTACACCCGAATGACCAGGTCAATGCGTCGCAGTCGTCCAACGACGTGTTTCCGTCGTCGATTCACCTGGCCGCGACCGCGGCGCTGGCCGCCGACCTGACGCCCGCGCTGACGCATCTCGCGGAGGTCTTGGAGGCGCGCGCCGCGGACTGGTCTGATCTGGTGAAGTCCGGGCGTACGCACCTGATGGACGCCACGCCGGTCACGCTCGGCCAGGAGTTCTCCGGATATGCGGCGGCGGTCCGGCTCGGCATTGAACGGATCGCCGGCAGCCTGCCCCGCATCGCTGAACTGCCGCTCGGCGGCACCGCGGTCGGCACCGGCATCAACACGCCTCCCGGATTCGCCGCGGCGGTGATCGGGAAGCTGGTCGCCGAGACCGGCCTGCCGCTGTCCGAGGCCCGCAATCACTTCGAGGCCCAGGGCGGCCGCGATGCGCTGGTCGAGGCATCAGGTCAGCTGCGGGTGATCGCGGTGAGCCTCTACAAGATGGCCAATGACATCCGCTGGATGGGCTCCGGACCCCGGGCTGGCCTGGGTGAACTGCACATCCCTGACCTCCAGCCGGGCTCGTCGATCATGCCCGGCAAGGTCAATCCGGTGGTCTGCGAAGCGGTCCGCCAGGTGTGCGCCCAAGTGTTCGGCAACGATGCCGCGGTCGCTTTCTCCGGATCGCAGGGCGACTTCGAACTGAACGTGATGCTGCCGGTGATCGCCCGCAACCTGCTGGAGTCGATCCGGCTGCTGGCCAACGTGGCGCGACTGTTCGCCGACCGCTGCGTCGCCGGCATCGAACCGGATGTCGAGGTGATGCGGGCCTACGCAGAGGGGTCGCCGAGCATTGTCACGCCGCTGAACCGCTATCTCGGCTATGAGGAAGCCGCCGCGATCGCCAAGCAGGCGCTGGCATCCGGCACCACGATTCGGGATGTGGTGATCGAACGCGGCCACGTCGACAGCGGGAAGATCACCGCCCGGCAGCTGGACGAGGCGCTGGACGTGCTGCGAATGACGCACCCGTAAGTCGGTGGCGCGCCCACTACACGCGTCGAGGCGGCGAGCGCCCAACCGCGTCCGGGCAACGGCTCTACTGAATCAGGGCGGCGGCGAGCGCCGCGGCGGCGGCCAACACCTCCGGCCCGACCACCTCGGGATCGAGGGGGGCCAGCGCGATCACGCCGACGCTGGCTTCCAGACCGTCCACGCCGAGCACCGGTGCCGCGATGCCGTGGGCGCCGGACTCCAGCTCGCCGGTGGATGACTGCCAGGTGAGCTCGCCATGCCGGCCGGCGACGATGGCCCGGCCGGCCGCGCCCCGCCCGACCGGATGCCGGGCGCCGGTGCGGTAGGCGACATGAAACGACGTCCAGCTGGGCTCTACCACGGCCAGTGCCATCGCCTCGGCGCCGTCGGCGACGGTCAGGTGCGCGGTCGCGCCGACGCTCTCGGCCAGCCGGCGCAGCACCGGCCGGGCCATCTCGGCGATTAGCGGCTGGGCGCGACCGGCCAGGTGCAGAATTCCGGCACCGAGGCGCATCCGGGACGAGGTGTCCCGGCGGATCATGCCGTGCTCGGCGAGGGTCGCCGCGAGACGGTAGATCACCGCCCGGCCGACACCGAGACGGGCCGCGGCCTCGGTCACCGTCAGGCCCTGCGGCGTGTCGGCCACCAGCAGCAACAGCCGGAGCCCGCGATCCAGCGTCTGCGCCGTCTCCGCCGCGCCACTGGGCCGCACCGCTCCCGCTTCAGTTCCCGCCACACCAGGCAGCGTACGCACGCCCGGCCGGCCGGGCGGCGGTCACCGGGGCGACATTCCAGGCCCGGCGGGCCACGCACCGCCGATCCGGCTCACGGGTACCCTTTTCAGCGTGACGCTGCGCTTTTACGACACCCTGACCCGGACAGTGCGGGACTTCGTTCCGCTGGTCCCCGGGAAGGTCGGCGTCTATTTGTGTGGCATCACCGTCCAGTCCGGCCCGCACATCGGTCACCTGCGCTCCGGCGTCAACTACGACGTCCTGCGACGCTGGTTGATCCACCGTGGCTATGACGTGACCTTCGTCCGCAACATCACCGACATCGACGACAAGGTGCTGGAGAAGGCGGTCCAGGCCGGCCAGCCGTTCTGGTCGCTGGCGTACGCGAATGAGCAGCTGGTCGTCGCCGCGTATCGAGCACTCAATGTGCTGCCCCCGACCTACGAGCCGCGCGCCACCGGGCACATCACCGAGATGTTCGCGCTGATCTCGAAGTTGATCGACGACGGTCACGCCTATCCGGCCGCGGACGGTTCCGGCGACGTCTACTTCGACGTGCACTCCTATCGGGCCTATGGCGCGCTCTCCGGCCAGAAGCCGGACGACATGCAAGCCGCGCCGGACGGGCCGGAGCGGGCTAAGCGCGACCCCAAGGACTTCGCCCTCTGGAAGGGCGCCAAGCCGGATGAGCCGGACGACGCCTACTGGGACTCGCCGTGGGGTCGCGGCCGGCCCGGCTGGCATATCGAGTGCTCCGCGATGGCCCGCCGCTATCTGGGCGAGGCGTTCGACATCCACGGCGGCGGCCTGGACCTGACGTTTCCGCACCACGAGAACGAGATCGCCCAGTCCCGGTCGGCCGGCTACGGCTTCGCCAACTTCTGGGTGCATCACGCGCTGCTCAACCTGGGCACCACGAAGATGTCCAAGTCCCTCGGCAACGTGATCGACCTGGACAACGTGATGGCCCTCGGCGTACGCCCGGTCGAACTCCGCTACTACCTGGCCACACCGCATTATCGCTCGCGCATCGACTACTCTGAGGCGTCGCTGCGCGAGTCGGCCACGGCCTACCAGCGGATCGAAAACTTCGTCACACGCGCGGTCAGCATGGTCGGCGCCATCGAGCCCGCCGACCTGCTGGCCGAGTTCGCCGACGCGATGGATGACGATCTCAACACGTCCCGGGCGTTCGCCCAGGTGCACGAGACGGTGACGACCGGAAACGCGGCGCTGACCGCGGGCGACCACGACGGCGTCCGGATCGCGCTCGGCGCGGTCCGCGCCATGCTCGACATCTTCGGCCTTGATCCGCTGGACCCGCACTGGGCCGGCTCGGGTGCCTCCGATGATCTGCGGGACACGGTCGACGCGTTGGTCGCGCTCGCGCTGGAGCAGCGAGCGGCGGCCCGGCAGCGCAAGGATTGGCCCGCCGCTGACGCGGTCCGGGACCAGCTCAAGGCCGCCGGAGTAATGGTGGAAGACACACCGCAGGGTCCACGATGGACGGTCGGTTCGGGAGAGGGTAGCTAATGCCGGGCAATTCACAGCGGCGTGGACGTCGGAGCACGCCGAAGAAGGGCGCGGTCGGCGGTACGGGTGGCAAGGGCCGGGACTCGCTCAAGGGTCGGGGCCGCACCCTGCCGGCCGACGAGCGACCGTGGCATAAGGCCTACTCCGGCACCGAGGACGTGCCTCAGCGCACCGCCTGGAAACAGGAGAAGGAGCGGCGGGCGGCGGCGGCCGAGGGCCGGGCGCCGAAGATCGGTGCACCGGGCAGCAAGGACACCACCTGGAACACCGATAAGCGGTTGGCTGCCAAGTCCGGCAAGTCGGTCTCCACACGCACCGGCGCTCCGTCTCGGTCCGGCTCGCCGCGCTCCGGCGCGCGGGTCGCTGCCGGGCGCAAGTCAACGCCCTCGAAGGACGCTCCCGAGTTGCTGGTCGGGCGCAACCCGGTGGTCGAGGCACTGCGCGCGCGGATCCCGGCCACCGCGCTCTACGTCGCGCACGGCATCGACATCGACGACCGGGTCAATGAGGCGGTCCGCACCGCGACCGACCGCGGCATCGCCCTGCTCGAGATCAGCCGGGCCGAGCTGGACCGGATGACCGGTGGTGTGCTGCATCAGGGCATCGGCCTGCAGGTGCCGCCGTTCTCCTACGAGACCTTCGAGGACCTCGTCGCCGACGCGGCGGAGCAGACCGAGCCGATGCTGGTCGCCCTCGACGGCGTCACCGATCCGCGCAATCTCGGCGCGGTGGTGCGCTCGGCCGCGGCGTTTGGTGCCCACGGCGTGTTCCTGCCGGAACGCCGGGCCGCGGGCATGACCGCCACCGCCTGGCGGACCAGTGCTGGTGCCGCGGCTCGGCTGCCGATCGCCCAGGTCACCAACCTGACTCGCGCCCTGAAGAAGTGTCAGGACGAGGGCTTCACGGTGGTCGGTCTGGATGCCGACGGTGAAACGTCGATCTATGAGCTGGAAGCCGCGGTCGGACCGATCGTGGTCGTGGTCGGTTCCGAGGGTCGGGGGCTTTCACGGCTCGTCGGCGAGACCTGCGACCTGCGTGTCTCGATTCCGATCACGTCCGAGGTCGAGTCGCTGAACGCGTCCGTCGCTGCCGCGGTCACGCTGGCCGAGATCGCCCGGCGCCGGACCGCCTGAGGCGGTCGGCCGGTCGCCACCGAGAGGCGCT
This sequence comes from uncultured Actinomycetota bacterium, assembly GCA_963836775.1. Lineage (GTDB taxonomy): Bacteria > Actinomycetota > Actinomycetes > Mycobacteriales > Micromonosporaceae > DASQPR01. The sequence goes on from CAWIKR010000002.1 coordinate 2,346,918, forward strand.
GCGAGCTGCGCCGAGAGACAAGGCAATTACGCCGAGACGCACTGCGAGCTGCGCCGAGAGACAAGGCAATTACGCCGAGAGGCGAGCGCGATCTACGCCGGAGCTGGTGCGGCGGCCGGCTCGGCGTAGCCGGCATCCATCGCGTAGGCCGCCTCCTCGGCTCGCCGACGCGCGATTCCGGCGCGGCCGTCGTAGCGCCGGAACGTCGGCAGGCACGAGGCCAGCAGGATGGTGCCGGCGACACAGGCGATGCCGCCGGTGACAATCGAGCCGCCGACACCGAATGCCCGGGCGGCCAGGCCGGACTCGACATTGCCGAGCGTCGGTCCGATCGAGTAGGACAGCATCTCGACCCCGGCCAAGCGGCCGCGAAGCCGATCCGGGATGGTCTGCGCCCAGATCGTGCCGCGGAAGACGCCGGAGATCATGTCGCCGGCTCCCGCGATCGCCAGGCACAGCAACGCCAGCCAGAGATGATCGGCCAGGCCGAATCCCACGATCGCGACGCCCCAGACGACGGCCGAGACAATAACCGCAAGACCATGACGGTGTACGCGTCCGCCCCAGCCCGACGTCGCGGTGGCGATCAGGGCACCGGCTGAGGGCGCCGCGTAGAGCAGTCCGAGCACCGGCGTGCCGCCGAGGTGGCCGGCGACGAACGGGAACAACGCCATTGGCATGCCGAAGAACATCGCGCAGATGTCGATGATGTAGGTCCCCATCAGCTCGGGACGGCTGCGCGCATATTTCAGGCCGGCCACTATCGACGCGACCGACGGCCGATCCGGATCCGGTGGTGGCGGCGTGGCGGCGATCAGGAGCAGACCGACAAACGATGCCGAGAGCGTGACCAGCTGAATCGCGTACGCCCAAGAGAAGCCGATGGTGGCGATCAGGACGCCGCCGATCGCCGGACCCACCAGCGACGCGGACGTGGAACCGATGGACCGCAACGCTTCGGCGGCGGTCATCTGATCGAGCGGGACCACCCGTTGCACCAGGCCCTCGATCGCGGGGCGTTGCAGCCCGTCGACCGCGGAGCTGACCGCGGCGATGACGAATAGCACCCACAACCGGGGATGCGGACCGGCGGCGTTGAGGAGCAGCGCGAGGCAGGTGAGCATCATTGTCGCCTCGCCCGCCAGCACCAGCAGGCGGCGATCCAGATAGTCGGCGAGCGCGCCGCCGATCAGCGCGGTCACTAGCAGCGGTGCCAACTCGCACAGGCCGAGCAGGCCGACCTGGAGCGGCGAGTGGGTGATCAACGCGACCTGAAGTGGCACCGCCACATAGGTGATGAAGCCGCCGAGGCTGGAGACCGTCTGAGTCAGGAGCAGGAGCCGAAAGTCGCGGGATGCCCGCAGCGGCGTCAGGTCGACCGCCCAGCGACGCTTTCGGTTCGTCTCCACGAGTGCCTATGGTCGGGCACGGCTGCGGTTTGTGTCGACTCCATTTCGCCGCCCGTTTACCCAGGTTGTGGCCCCGTGGAGGCGCCCGAAATGCCTCATCGGCGCTCTCAGCGAATTCGGACAACCCACGCTTTACAGTCACGCATCTCCGGCGTGCAGATCTATCTATCAACGAGCAAATCCGATATACCGCAAAAACGCTTTGAGTCCTTCCGCGTGCCATGCGCCATCCAAACCCGCAGGGCGACCGCATAGGCTGTCGATCGTGGCAGATCTCCTTGTCTGGATCGACTGTGAAATGACCGGCCTTGACCTGCGCCGAGACGCCTTGATTGAGGTGGCGGCGCTGGTGACGGACCCGGATCTGAACATCCTGGGCGATGGTGTCGATGTGGTCATTCACGCGCCGGACGAGATTCTCGACGGCATGGTGCAGTACGTCCGGGACATGCATGCCAAGTCCGGACTGACCGACGAGGTGCGTGCCTCAACCGTGACCATGACCGAAGCCGAGGACATGATCATGGACTACATCACCTCGTTCGTGCCGGCCCCACGGAGCGCACCGCTGTGCGGTAATTCGATCGCGACCGACCGGGGCTTCCTGGCCCGCGACATGAAGCGACTGGATGATCACCTGCACTACCGGATGATCGACGTCTCGTCGATCAAGGAGCTCTGCCGGCGGTGGTATCCGCGGACCTACTACGGGCAGCCGGCCAAGGGCCTGGCGCACCGAGCGCTCGCCGACATCAAGGAGAGCATCCGTGAGCTTGATTACTACCGGAACACGGTGTTTGTGCCGGGTCCGGGCCCGGATGTCGACGCGGCCAAGCTGATCGCGGCCGAAGTCTCGGCGGCCCGCCCGATCGAGTAGCAGCCGCGCCCGAGGGCGGCGCAACCCACTCGACGAATGCCCGGGGATCTCGGCTATCATGGTCCGGCAGCTGATCGCGAGCGGTCGGCATTGCGTGGTGGCTGTAGCTCAGTTGGCAGAGCACCTGGTTGTGGTCCAGGGGGTCGCGGGTTCAAGTCCCGTTAGCCACCCCATGCAGAACGCCGATCCGGATCCCGGGTCGGCGTTTTTCGTGCACACGCTTCGCGATTGCTGTTGGCGCCGCGGTCTCGAGTTGGGCGAGTCGCGATTCCCGGCTTCGCGCCATCGTGCGCGCGGTGGTTCGCCGTCGACTCCATGATCAAGTGCGCCAACGGGTGCAAGATCCAGTGTGCGTGTGGACGCTATAGCGACCTCGGTGCTCAAGATCGTGCACTTGATCATGGAAAAGGGTGGGCGGGCACCCTCCGGGGCTGGTTGGCTGCGCAGCAACGAGGGCCGGAGCGATCGCTCCGACCCTCGTCACGTTCGTGTCAGCTGGACGGCTAACCCCTCCGGCGTCGGCGTTCCGGCCTCCCGGCAGACAGACCGAAAGCGTCGCGGTGGCGCCGGACGCTAGCCGAATTCGCCGTCACGAACCCCCTCGATGAACGTCCTCCACTCCTCATCGGAGTAGATCAGGATGGGCCCGTCCGGGCCGTTGGAGCTGCGCATCGCAACCGCGTCCGGGAGGAACGCGACCTCGACGCAGCTGCCCGAGTTGTCGCAGTGGCTGGAGCGGCGCCAAGTGGCGCGGCTGAGATCGACCGTCATCGGACTACCTCCATTGGTAGTGGCGCGCCCGGACCGTGCGAGCCGGCGCGCGAGCAGATCGGCGGCACGCAATGCGTACGCCAGCGGGGGACAGGGGTGTTCTTCGTCATCGCCGATCGCCTGGCAGCCGAGGCATCGGCCGGCCTCATCGGGTCGATGTGCCTCGATGGTGGCGAGCAGATCGAGGGCGACATCGGCTCGATAAGACATATGACCTCCTGGGAACGCCACTCCTATGCGCTCGGGCGGTGAGCGCATAGGAGTGACTGATCCAGTAAGTCATTACTATGCGGACAGGTCAAGGCCGCGCCGGAAACCGTTGCCGGCGTTCACTCTTGCGAGATACACCAGTGTTCCGAATATTGAGATATGACGATCAATCGATCAGTGCGGCGATCATCTCCGCGCACGCGAGCGCTTCGTCGTGGCTGGTGTTCACGGTCATGTCGTACGCGACTCCGACGTGCACGAGCTCCGCCTGGGCCGCGGCCATGCCGCCGATCCGATCGCCGCGGGCCATCTCCCGGGCGCGCGCCGTCGCTGCGTCGCAGTGCACGCCGACCCACAGCACCGGCAGGCCGCCGAGCGCTTGCCGCCATCGCTGCTGTGTGTGCGTGCCACTCAAGAAGACGTCGTCGATGATGATGCGAGCGCCGGCTCGTGCCATCGCGGCCACACCGGCCATCCAGGCGTCTTCGGCCGCGCGGAACTCGTCGTGCACCGCGATCTCGCCGTCCGCCGCGAACTCGATCCCGGACCGGTTCGGCGGCAGAGCCGCGACCAACGTGTCGACGCTGAGTGCCAGCCACGGCGTCGGGAGGATCGCTTGCAGGCATCGCGCGATCCCGGACTTGCCCGAGCTGGATCCGCCGTTGAGCACGATGATGCTGGTCACCGTGTCACCGTAGTCCGGAGACGAATCGGCTGCCGGATGCGCTGGCGGCCCGAGATGCCGCAGCACCTCGGGCCGCAGAACCACGGGCCGTCACAGCTTGGGCCGTCACAGCTCGGGCCGGACCGCTTTACAGGTAGGGCTCGCAGGTGATCGTGATCGGCACTCGGTTTGACTGGATCGAATAGCCGTCGGACGAGGCATCCACCGCGATCCAGTCGTGGCTCGTCGTCGGGTACGGCCCCGGTGGGTAGAAGTTGTGTCGCGAGGTGCCGCAGCCTGACATTCCGGCCACGACGACAACGACAAGCACAAGCCTGGTGACGCTAACTCGGGGCGGAGACCACGCCTTCGTCTTCGAAGATGTGTTGGTCATGCGCGCACCGTAGGGCCCGGATCGGTGGCTACCAATGAACTGGCGGTATCCCGACAGACGCTCCGGTCAAATGATGCGATCCAGACCGCGTTTGAACTTTCTGGACAGCAGCTCAGACAAGGCTGTTAGTCCACTGTGGCGGCGCGCGACCGATCCAACCAGGCGACTGACCTGATGAGCTGTGCCGACTCGCCGGGGTCGAGGGCCGCGGCGGTCAGGTCGGACCAGCTGCGCTCGAACGCCACCAGGTCGTCGGAGCCGCTGAACGTCATCTCCAGCGCGGGCACCCGGACCGAGACCATCGGCTCCTCGCCCGCATCCTGGAATTGGGTGAAGACGAACGCGCATGTCGGTGCGTAGGGCAGCGGGGTGCCGGTGGCGATCACCTGGATCGTGACGGTGGGCATCGCGGCGAATTCGAGGAGCAGCTCCCGGGCTTCGGCCGCGTCGTCGCCGGTGGTGCCGGCCGGACGGTGGTGCAGCGCGGCTTCCATCAACACGGCGTGGTAGGCCGGGCTGCCGCTCTCGACCAGGCGGCGCCCGCGATCGAGTCGCGCGTCGACCGCCGCGGTCAGGGCACTCGAGACCGCGAGGCTTTCGGCATCGAGCCGGTCCGCACCGGCGATGCCAAGTTGTGCGTACCGCCGGGTCTGAAACGGCTCTGGGATCTGGAGCAGTGAGAAGTGCCGGATCAGCAGCGCCGCGGAGTCGGAGGGTTGAGCCTCGCGTTTCGCGGACAGCAACGAGCCCCGGAAGATGGTCCGGTATTCGGGGATCTCCGTCGCCGCCTCTTGAGCCAGCGCGAGGATCCGGTCGGTGTCGAAGACCGACGTCTTGGTGGCGCGCAGCCACTTCTTGATCACCGGCATGTCGGGGCGGAACTTCGCGGTCTCGGTGCGGGAAACCTTTGACTGCGTGATGCCGATCATCGACGCCAGCGCCGGACCGCTGAGCCCAGCGAGCACGCGCCGATCACGCAGCTCGCGCCCCAGCCGCTGCCGTGGCCGCATTACCGTGGTTTCCGTCACCGTGACAACCTCTCCCCGCCCTGGAGTAAGGCTCAGGCTAGGCGTCTATTTGGGGCAGCGGCAAGCACTTCAATGCGGCGTAGCCCAAAGAGCGGCAACTCTCACTAATTCGGGTGAACCGTGACGAAACGCCAATCCCTACCCGCTGTCGTGGTCAGTTCGCCGGCAGCGCGCTGCCCTTGAGGTAATCGGCCCAGCTCACGTCCCAGTCGGTCCAGCCGTTGCCCCACTTCAGGGACGCCCCGGTGTTCTTGACCGCGACCGGATCGCCGACATGCGAGTTGTCGTAGATCCACTTGGCGTTCGCGGTCGACACGTTGGTGCAGCCATGCGACACGTCCGTGTGGCCCTGCTGGCGCACTGACCACGGCGCCGCGTGGATGAACTCGCCGCCCCAGGTCAGGCGCATGGTCCAGTGCACCAGGACCTTATAGCCGCCGGGGGCGTCGACCGGAGTGCCGCCCGTGCCCAGCGACGAGTCGAAGACCTGCTGGGTGCTGCGGGTCATGATCACCATGTTGCCGGATGACGAGGGCGTCGACGGCTTGCCGAGTGAGGCCGGCATCTTCTTGATCTTGCCATCGAGGTTGGCCGTCAGGGTGTGGGTCTTGTCGTCGATCGAGATGGTCAGCGGCTTTTCGGTGACGCTCAGGTCGAGTGTGAGATCGCTGCGGCCGAAGTAGCCGTCGCCCATCGGCAGGCCGCCGGTCTTGGCGTTCACTTTGATCTTGGTGCCGGGCTGCCAGTGGTCCTGGGATCGGTAGTGCAGCTCGGTGCTGGAGAACCAGTACCACGAGCCGGCCTGCTTCGGCGTGGTCTCGACGGTCAGCCGCTTCTGCATTGCGGCCCGATCGGCCTTGCTTGAGACACCCGGGCCGGTGAGCTTGAAGACCAACGGTGCCGCGACGCCGACCACCTCGTTGTCGGCGAACCAGCTCTGGAACCGGATGGTCTTGGACGGCTCCGCCATCGTGGTGAACGACGTCGTGGTGGTGGCGGTCTTGCCATCGGATCCGGTGGACGTCACCTTGACCGTGTACTTCTCGCCGTATCCGAGTTCCTTGTCCGGCACCCAGGTGTTCTTGTCATAGCCGGGGCCGCCCGAGACGGTCTGGCCGGAAGCACCGGTCACCGTGACATCCGTAGTGGACGCGTTGGCTGCTGAGTATGCGATCTGGGTGCCGGCGGGCACGTCGGCGGCGCCGTTGGCGGGCGCGGTGATCTTCACCGTTGCGAAGTTCTGGCCGCCGGCCGGAGAACTTCCGGTGCCGTTGCCCTCCCACTTGGCCTGGCCCGAGCCGGAGCAGGCGGCCAGCGCCAGGAGCCCGGCCGCGGCCACGGTGGCGAAGATCGTTCGTACCCGATTTGATTGCACGGTCCCATGGTGCCCGACGCGAGCCACCCCGCAAACCCTGAGGTGATCACGCTAACTCCTCGATGACCTGCGACGACATCGTGTCTGTTCGGCACGCTGCCGGGATCTTCTCGTCACGCTGCCGGGATCTTCTCGTCACACCGCGGGGATCTTCGAGGCCTTCTGCTGGACCATCGGCGACGGAAGGGCGCTGCCCTTGACGTATTCGCTCCAGGACATGTCCCAGACCGTCCAGCCGTTGCCCGGAGCGACATGGATCGGCGTGCCGGAGATGCTGACCGGGTCGCCGATCAGGCTCTTCTGGTAAACCCACTTGGCGTTGGAGGGGCCGATGTTGACGCAGCCGTGGCTGACGTTGAAGCGCCCCTGGGCGTAGACCGACCACGGTGCCGAGTGGAAATAGGTGCCGGACCAGGTCAGACGTTCGGCGTAGTTGACCGGCGTGATGTAACCACCGTTGGGCTGGCCCATCGTGTTGAACACGGTGTAGTACTGCTGGCTCATGATGACGAACCTGCCGGACCAGGACGGTGTGCTCGGCTTGCCCATGCTGATCGGGTAGCGCCTGATCACCTTGCCGTCGCTGGTGATGGTCAACATGTGGTTCTTGTTGGTGACGTCGAAGTGCATGTCGCGGCCGATGGTGAAGGTCGCGGTCCGGTCCTCGTCGATCACTCGATTGCCGATCGGGAGGCCGGCCAGCGCGGCGCGAACCTGCACCGTGGTGTCGGGCTTCCAGTAGTTGCGTGGGCGGTACATCAGCTCGCGGTCGCCATACCACCGCCAGGCGCCGAGCTGAGCTGGTGCGGAGGTGACGAACAGCCGACGCTCCACGGCGGCCTTCTGCTTGTCCGGAATGCCGGTGCCGAAGTCGAGGACGATCGGCATACCGACGCCGTAGGTCTTCTCGTCGGCGACATTGATAGAACTGTGGATGTCGGGAGTCTTCGGAGCCGCCATCGTGGTGAACGTCGATGTCGTGGTGGTCACTTTGCCGGCGCCGTTGATCGCGCTGACCTCAGCGGTGTAGGTCTGACCGAATTTGAGTGACGCCGATGGCACCCAGCTGGAATCGTCGGGTCGGAAGGCGCCCGACACCGCCTGGCCGTTCGAGTTGGTGAGCTTTACGCCGTACACCGCACCGTTGCTGGTCTGGGCAGTGATTTCGGTGGTGACCGGGAGGGATCTGGCGTTGGCAACCGGGGTGATCTTGACAACTGGAGCGGGCGCAGCCGCCGCCTTCTTCTTGGCAGCGGCCTTCGCGGCCTGGTCGCTCTGGTTGCAGCCGACGAGTGTCACCGGTAGGGCGAGGGCCAAGATCGCGGCCGCGATGCGTAGGTTTCGGTTCATCCCTCGTCCCGTTCCGCGGTCGCGCCGAGCGTTGCGATCACCGCTTTGTGATGGTCCGGCGTCGCCCGTAACGCGAATCACCATATTGTGCATTTATGGTTACCCAACTAGCCGCAGCCCGTCAGCGAAACACGGAACGCCAGAATCGTGAATGTCCGTGAGGTTGCCCGGATCGCCACCGCCCTCGGGTTGGGGACCCTGCAGGGCGAGCCGGCAAATCTGAAGCCCGCCGACTCTAACCCGGCCTGGGCTGCGGAAACGGACCGAGGGCAATGGATTATCAAGGCTGCCGTGCCGCCCGGGGCGTGGTGGTTCGAAGCGATGTCGCAAGCCGGCGCGCTGGAGCTCGCGACCCGGCACGCCGGAATCCGTACGCCCGATCCGGCCGACGAGCGTGGCGACGCCGGTCTCTGGCACGACGTCGGCGGCGAGTTCTACGCCCGCGCCTGCCGCTGGGTGGTCGGCAGCCACCCGACCCCGCCACTCGAGCCGGACCTGGCGAACTGGCTCGGCGCCGCGCTCGCCGCCATCGAGCAGACACGGTTGCCGGCCGATCCGGCATCGGACAGTGGCTACCGGCTCCATCCGCAGGCCGAGTGGCTCGAGTGGATCGGCGAAGCCGTGGCCGCCGGGCGGCTCGACGAGACGTCGGCCTCCGGGCTGGCCGCGCTCGTCTCGGACTTGAACGACGTCATCGCTGCCGGACGCGGGCAGGCCAGCGCGTACCAGAGGCTGCACCGGGACGTATCCGCGGTGAACATCCTCGTCACCGATTCCGGTCCCGTACTCCTGGATTTCGATCATGCGGGACCGCAGGTCCCGTGGTGGGAGTTCGTCTCGAACACGTTCAACCTGGCGTCCCCGGCGCTGGGCCTGACCGAGCCGTCCCGGGCGACCGTGGATGCAGCGCTCGCGGCCTATTCCGCGGCTGGTGGTGAGGTTGGGCAGGCGGACCTCACGGCCTTCACCGGGGTGCTCGCGGCCCGGCTGTCGTTCGCGGCGTATCTGCTGTGGATCAGTTGCGGGCATCGCGGCAGCGCTCCGGACCATCAGGTGCAGGCGAGCCTGGCGCTTCAGGAAGCCCTGATGACCCTGCCGAACTTGCGGAACGGCATCGAGCGCTGGGCGGGTTGGCTTGGATGATCTTGGTCGTCTCCGGCGCATGGTGATCTTCGTCGCGTTGGTCCGGCCCGTTTCGAATCTGGTTGGAGGACAGGCCGCGGCGCATGCTAAGGTTTCCCCCGTTCCAGTGAGCGCCGCTAGCTCAACTGGCAGAGCAGCGGACTCTTAATCCGCGGGTTCGGGGTTCGAGTCCCTGGCGGCGCACAAGATCATCAAGGCCCTGACCTGGCATTCGTTGCCCGGCAGGGCCAGTTGTTGTTTATAGATTTACATGTACTGATGATCAACTGCTCCGTTTCTGCTCGGCTGTCGACGGCGTGCAATTGGCTGCGCATCTGATCCTGCGCCGCCGCCAGTCGTCATGGATCGGCCGGGGGCCCGAGCGCGCTGGGCACGGTAAGCCGGCCTGGGTTCGTCAGCGAGACAGGCGTTCACGAAGCCGGTGAATGACTCGTGTCAGCCTGTCCGGCGTGTCGGTGGTTGGCGTCTTGGCGAGCAGTCGACGGTCGTTGTCGCGATTCTCTCTGGTTTTCGGCTTCGGAGTCCGAGCGTGCCCATTGGACTCTGCCGGCCTGGATGACGTAGTGGGAGCGGCACGGTAGCGCTCCGTTGCCGATCGACGGCCGGAGGGACACAGACCCATCGAACATCAGGACCCACTGGACTGGCGACGGCGGTGTGATGGCTTCGTGCCGACAGCCGCAAGCCAAATCGAGGAACGGGGTCAGACGCCCAAGGATTTCGCACACCGCGGCGACGGTCGCCGCGCTGGCACACACGGCCTCATCGATTGTGTAGGAGCCGGCGTCGGTCAAGACGCGGTTGGCGTTCGCCGCGCTCTCTGCCATTGCCTGCAGGGCGACCGTTGCATCGCCTGGCTGCCAATGGTGTGGTTGCGAACCGGCCAAGTCGGCGGCATCGTCCGCTCGATTGGACGCGGCCGTACAGTGTTGGCCGCTCTCGGCATCTTCGGGGTTGATCACCAGGCAACGCTCCTTGACTGCAGTGGCTCGATCGCCACAAATTCAGGCGACTTCATACACCCGCCACACGGCCGCGCGGTCAAGTCGAACCGGGTTACCCGCAACCAGGGGCCGACGCTTCCAGGAGATGAGCGGGTGCTTCGGACCCCTCGCGGACGGTCAGGTTGTTCACAGGCGCCGGCTAGCGAACCGAAGTTGTTCAAGCTTGGGCGGGCACTGCGCGTTCACTGACACGAAACATGATCTGCGGGCAATTGGTCGCAGATCGCGTCGCCTGTCGATGATCGCTTGACCGTCGAGGGCCCGCCGCCCACCCTTACTTCAATCGGTCTGACCGGTCTGACCAATCGATCTCACATGCGGGGTTTCAGATGAAGGACCGAGCAAAACAAGGTCTCTTGGAGGAGAGCAGTGAAGACACCACCTGCGGCCACCCGTTGGGGTGTGGCGGCCATTGCGGCCGCCATCGCCCTGGCGGCCATCGCCGGGTGCGGGGCGTCGTCGAATAACAAGCCGGCGGCGAAGAACGATCCGAACGCAACGTTGCTCGTGTGGACCGACTCCACGAGGCAGCCGGGCTTCGAGCAGTTCCAGAAGCTGCACCCCGAGATCAAGATGAAGATCGAGACATACGACTCGTCGGCTCTCCTCACCAAGATCCGGCTCTTCAACCGGACCGGCAAGGGCTGGCCGGACGTCATCTTCGGCATGGAAAGTGGCGCGGTGAGCCTGAGCACCAATGCCGTCGACTACGCCCAGTCGCTCAATGACCGGGTTCCCGCCGACGTACAAGCCAAGTTCGGCAACACCAACGCCGGTTGCACTGTCGACGGCAAGCTCTACTGCCTCAAGAACGACATCGCCCAGACGGTGCTCTGGTACGACGAGCCACTGATGAAGAAGTTCGGCTACACCGTCCCGACGACCTGGGCCGAATACGCTGATCTCGGCCAGAAGGTCGCCAAGGAGCACCCCGGCTACATCGTCGGTAGCGCCGGGTTCCAGTACATCTACAACGACTTCTTCTGGCCGAGTGGCTGCCCGCTGCAGACCGTCACCGAACCGATGACGGTGCACATCGACGTGAAGGACGCCAAGTGCAGCCGGGTTTCCGACATGCTCGACCCGCTGATCGCGGCCGGTTCCGTGGCACGTGGAGGCCCGTTCGACCCCGAGGTCGTGAAGCTCGGTCAGCAAGGAAAGATCCTGATGATGCCGGGTGCGTCCTGGTACGGCGACTTCGTGTTCAAGCCGGACACCGGCTTCCACGTGCCTGCCGGGCACATCGCGGCCGCTGCCTACCCGAAGTGGGACGGGGCGGACAAGAACTGGTCCGGTGCAACCGGCGGTGGTGTCTACTTCGTGTCCAAGCACTCGGCGAACCTCAAGGGTGCCGTCGAGATCGCGCAGTGGATGGCGACCTCCAATGACTACCAGGTCGGCGCGCCGACGTTCCCAGCCTACGGTCCGGCCGCCGAAGCGTGGGGAGCCAAGCACGCCGACGACCCGTTCTACGCCGAGAACCCGGTCCCGGTGATGATCGCTCAGGCCGCGCTGATCAACCCGGCCGAGAACACGACGGCCTTCGACGTCTGGGATGCCTTTACTGCCACCGTGGTGTCCGGTGTTCGTAGCGGCGGCAAGGTGGCCGACGGAATGCCGGCTCTGCAGACTCAGCTCTCGCAGATCGCGCAGACCGCGGGTTACGTAGTCAAGTGAGTGTCGACACTGTGATCGGCGCTGGTGCGGCGGAGGCCCCAGCGGCTTCCGCCACACCAGCGCGTCGCCGGAGCACACCCGCTCGGCGGGGATGGCGCCGGTGGGACCTGGCCGGTATCGCCTTCCTATTGCCCTATCTGGTAATGCTGCTGGGCTTCGGCCTGGGACCAGCCCTGTACGCGATCTATGAGTCGTTCGTGGACGAGTTGGGCGGCACCGGCAGCCTCGGGTTTGCCAACTATGAGCGAGTGTTGGCCGACTTCCGGTTCTGGCCGGCGGTCACGCACGTCTCGGTGTTTCTGGGGATCTGGTTGCCGGTGATGGTGGTCGGCGTGTTGGTCTTCGCGCTCATGCTGCACAGCCGTGTGTCCTACTTCGGCACTGCGATGCGTCTGGTGTATTTCCTGCCTGGCGCAGTGACAGGTTCAGCCGCTGTCCTGTTGTGGTACTGCATGCTCGAGCCGAGTCTGAGCCCGTTCGCACCCGCGTTGAAGGCGATGGGGTTTCGCACCGGCGCTGAGATGTTCCAAGACAGGCATCTGGCTGTCATGTTCGCCCTGATGGCGTTCACCACCGGTGTCGGGCAGTGGATCGTGATCATGTACGGCGCACTTCAGAACATCCCGCATGACGTGCTCGAGGCGGCGGCCTTGGACGGGTGCGGACCGATCCGGACCGCTGTACTCATCAAGCTGCCACTGATCAGCAAGTACGTGCTGTACATGCTCATCCTGTCCCTTGCCGGTGGTCTCCAACTGTTCGTCGAACCACAGCTGATCCACGGAATCACCCACACGGCGGGAAGCCCCTGGTGGTCGCTCAATCAATTCGGCTACGCCCTGGCCTTCCAGAACGGCGACTTCGGTTCTGCTGCTGTGGTCTCGCTGGTGCTGCTGATCCTGGCCGCAGGCGCGGGATTGCTGCTGATTCTGCGCACCGATTTCTTTAGTACCGAGGTGGACCAATGAGCGCCACATCGACCGCCGGGTCGCTCCAGCACCGTCGATGGACGGCGGGGCGGGCGCTTCGCGCGCTGATCCTGCTCGGGTTTGCGGTGTACTGCCTGATACCCCTGCTGTGGCTGGTGCTCGCGCCGACGAAGACCGACGGACAGCTGGTCAACGGTAATCCGCTCAGCTTCGGCTCGCTGCGCCAGCTCGGCCGGACCTGGCGGCACTTGGCCGACTACAACGGCTCGGCGCTGTACCAGTGGGCTGCAAACTCCGCTTTCTACACCCTCGGCTCGCTCGCTCTGGGCGTTGCCACCTCAATCCTCGCGGGGTATGCCCTGGCGGTCTTCCGGATCCCGGCGCGACGAACGATCCTCATCCTCACGCTGATCGGGATGATCCTGCCTCCCACCGCGTTGGTGTTGCCGTTGTTCTTGGAGATCAGTGCTCTCAACCTCACGGACACAGCCATGTCGGTGATCCTGCCCGCGTCGTTCTACCCGTTCGGCGTCTACTTGGCTTTCATCTACTTCTCGACCAGCCTGCCCAGGGAGCTGCTGGAGGCCGGGCGTCTGGATGGCTGCTCTGAGTTGAGGCTGTTTTGGAGCGTAGCGATGCCGCTGGCCACGCCACTGATCGGGCTGCTGTGCTTCTTCAGCTTTGTCGCCAGCTGGACCAATTACTTCCTGCCCTACGTGATGCTCAGCGACGAGACGAAGTACAACCTGCCGGTCGGTCTCGGTGCCCTCATCTCTGGAACACCAGCGCTGAACCCGGCCAGTGGCGGCAGCTTCCTGCCGATTGCTCGGCCTGAGGTGGCCCTCGCCGGCCTCATCGTCGTCGTGCCGATTGCGGTCATCTTTGTTTTCTGTCAACGGTTCCTGGTCAAGGGCATTCTCGCGGGCTCAGTGAAGAGCTGACGCAATAGCCAACGCACCGACCGTGAGATGACCAGGATTGGCATGGACAACAACCGCCCTTCGGTGACGGTGTCGGTCTGCTCGCGGATGCTCAGCCGATGCCGGGCAGGGCGGCGCACGCGGCACGTATCAGAACCTCTGCACAGGCGTCGATGCCTGGTGCACCCCGACCATCGAAAGGCTCGTGACCACGGTGCGCATCGTCGCTCTGGAAACCCTGCGACCCAGCTTCCAGAACAATCTCTGTGTCGTCGTCCTGCACACCGAGGCCGGCATCGTCGGACTCGGGGATGCGTTCTTCCAGTCGGCGGCGGTCGAGACCTACCTGCACACCCACGTCGCACCCTTGCTGCTCGGCCAGGACGACCCCAGCCCGGAGGCGATCGCAACGCTGCTCGCGCCGTATGTCGGGTTCCAGGGCGGCGGTGTGGAGGTTCGGGGCAACGGCGCGGTGGACATTGCGTTGTGGGACCTGTTGGGTCAGCACACCGGACTTAATGTGTCCCGATTGCTCGGCGGGCCGGTGCGCAACAGCATCCCGGTCTACAACACCTGCGCCGGTCCGGACTACATCCAGGAGACGTCCCGGCAGACCTCGGCCAACTGGGGAGACTCCGCCACTGGTGATTACCAGGACCTAAACGCATTCCTGACCCGCCCCGGTGCGCTCGCGAAGGAGTTGTACGACGAGGGCCTGCGCGGTATGAAGATCTGGCCGTTCGACCGTGCCGCTGAGGCCAGCGCCGGTACCCGGATCCGGCCGGCTGATCTGACGGCCGCCCTTCGTATCGTCGGCGACATCCGTGACACCGTCGGGCTCGATATGGATCTGATGATCGAGCTGCACGGGCTGTGGTCGCGCCGGGCCGCCATCGAGATCTGCCAGGCGCTCGAGCCGTTCAAGCCGTTCTGGGTCGAGGACCCGGTGCGCCCGGACGCGGTCGACGCCCTCAGGGCACTGACCGACTCCGTCGGCGTACCGATCGCGACCGGCGAGACCGCCCTGGGCAGGCGTGGGTTCCTTCCCCTCATGCAGCAGGGGAGGATCTCGTACACGACGGTCGACGTGCAGTGGACCGGCGGCCTGACCGAGGCCCGCAAGGTGGCCAACCTCGCAGACGCGTTCGGCATCCCGGTCGCCCCGCACGACTGCACCGGGCCGATCACTCTGGCCGCCTGCTTCCACCTCACCATGGCCCAGCCGAACGCCCTGGTTCAGGAGACGGTGCGCGGCTACCTTCGCACGTGGTACCCGCGTGTCGTCACCGGCCTGCCGGTGATCGAGGGCGGCACCGCGACCCTGAACCACGAACCCGGTCTGGGACTGCAGCTCACCGACGGCCTGCGCGAAGACCCCGGCACCATCCGCCGCGTCAGCCACGCCGAGACCACCCGCTGACCCTGCATCCTCACTCAGGAGACCCCATGAAACTCGCCCGCTACCGCGACGGCGCCGGCATCGTGCACGTCGGAGTCCTCGACGACGACCTCGCCTACGACATTGGCGTCGGCTCGATGGCCGCGATCCTCCAGCACAGCGTTTCCGAGATCCGCGCACTGATCGACACCGCGGTTGCCGGACCCGGCCGTCCCCTGGCGGAGCTGACCGTGCTTGCGCCGATCGATGACCGTACCGAGGTATGGGGCGCTGGAGTCACCTACCGACGGTCTCGTACCGCGCGGGCCGAGGAGTCGCGGCACGAGAAGGTCTACCTCGATGTCTACGACGCCGAGCGGCCCGAGCTGTTCTTCAAGTCGGTCGCCTGGCGGGTGCTGACCGACGGAGACCCCGCCGGGATTCGACAGGATTCGACCGATTCCGTCGCCGAGCCGGAGCTGGCCCTGGTGCTCAACCGGCACGCCGAGATCGTCGGTGCCGTGGTCTGCAACGACCTTACGGCGCGCAGCATCGAGGGTGAGAACCCGATCTACCTTCCGCAGGCCAAGATCTTCCGGGGTAGTTGCGCCCTTTCGTCGGCTATCAGTCTCTGGTCGGAACTCACCGACCCCGAGGATCTCGCGATCAGCTTGACCATCGAGAGGGATGGCGCGCAGGTCTTCTTCGGCCAGACCCGTACGTCGCAGATGAAGCGCAGCTACGACGAGCTCGTCTACTGGTTGTTCCGCGCCGAACAGTTCCCCGACGGCGTGGTCCTGAGCACCGGCACGGGCATCGTCCCGGAGCTGGGCGACACGCTGATGCCCGGCGATGTCGTCACGGTCGCCGTCGACCAGGTCGGCAGCCTGACCAACACCGTGACCAGTGACCCGGCACTCTTTGAGGGCCTGGTCGCGGCATGAGCCTGTCCAGCATCAACCCCGTCGACGGCAGCGCGCTCGGCTCGGTCGAGGAGACGTCTGAGTTCGAGCTGGAAGACATCCTGGCTGCGGCGGCTGCGGCGGCTGCTCCACTGCGCGCAGCGGCTGCCCGGCAACGCTCGGGCTGGATCGGCGCGGTGGCCGATGCGCTGGATGCTGACGCGGACAGGCTGATCGGCATCGCCGGGCAAGAGACCGGGTTGGCCCAGCCGCGACTGATCGGCGAGCTCGCACGTACGACGGGGCAGCTGCGCTTCCTTGCGGCGTACGCCGAGACCGGCGCCCCGTTCGAGCCCACCATCGACACCGCGGACCCGAGGTGGATACCCAGCCCGCGACCGGACCTGCGATCGGTGCGGACCGGGCTCGGCGTGGTGCTGGTCTTCGCTGCCAGCAACTTCCCGTTCGCGTTCGGTGTGGCCGGAGGTGACACGGCAAGTGCCTGGGCGGCCGGCTGCCCGGCCGTGGTCAAGGCGCATCCGGGACATCCGCTGCTCTCGGTGGCGGTCGCTGAGGTCATCACGGCCTCGCTGACTGCCGCTGGGGCCCCTGCCGGCATGTTCGCGGCGATCCACGGTCTCGGCGTGGGCGTCACCGCGCTTCGCGACCCGCGGGTCTCCGCCGGCGCCTTCACCGGATCGGTCGCGGGTGGACGGGCACTGTACGACATCGCGACTGCTCGGCCGGAGCCCATTCCGTTCTTCGCCGAGATGGGCAGCATCAATCCGGTCGTCGTGACCGAGGCGGCCGGTGCGCGCGTCGACCAGATCGCATCGGGGCTTGCCGACTCGTTCCTGCTCGGAACCGGCCAGTTCTGTACCAAGCCGGGTCTGGTGCTGGTCCCCACCCACAGCGAGCTGCCGAAGCGCCTTGCCGGTCTGGTCGCCACCCGTCCAGCCGGCGTCATGCTCAACCACGGCATCCGCGATCGCCACCGGCAGGGCATCGACGCGCTCCTCGCAGACGAGGACGTAACTCTGGTAGGCACCGGGACGCCGCCGGCAAGCCACGTCGGCGCCTACGAGACACCCGTGGTCGCGAGCACGACAGCGGCGGCCTTCCTCGCCGACCCGCACCGGCTCGGCGAGGAGCGCTTCGGTCCCAGCACGCTGCTGGTGACCTACGACTCTCCCGAGCAACTGCACAAGGCGATCAGGGCGCTCCCCGGGTCGCTGACCGGCACCGTGCAACGTGGCCCGGACGAGGATGTCGCCGCTCTCGTCGATGTGCTCAGCGAGCGCGTCGGGCGCGTCCTCGTCGATGAGTGGCCGACCGGGGTTGCGGTGACATGGGCTCAGTTTCACGGCGGTCCGTACCCGTCGACCACCGGCCCAAGCCACACGGCGGTCGGGTCGGGGTCCATCTCGCGGTTCCTGCGCACCGTGGCCTACCAGAATGTTTCCGACGAGGCGCTTCCCGCATGGCTGCGCGGGCGCAACCCGCTCCAGGTCCTGCGCCGGGTCAACGGCACCTTGACGTGCGATCCGGTGGAGCGCTCGGCATGACAACCTCGACAGCGGCGCAGTTCAGCGAGCCGATCAGCCATCACGGTGAGGGTCCGATCTGGCTCGGCGCGCAAGGGCTCGCGGTGCTGGACATGCTGGCCGGTGACGTTGTCCTGCTTGACGCGCGCGGGCAGCGCGCCCGCGTCGTACATGTTGATGACGTCGTGGCCGCCGTGCGTCCACGTCGTGGAGGCTACGTGGCCGGCATCGAACGCGGCTTCTGCCTTCTGGACGACGACCTGGTGGTCACCGACAGAGTGGACGCGTGGAGTAAGCCCGCGCTGCGCATGAACGACGGTGGCTGCGACCCACACGGCCGTTTCTGGTGCGGGTCGATGGCCTACGACCTGACTCCCGGCGTTGGTTCACTCTGGCGCTACGATCCCGACGGCAGCATCACCGAGGTCGTCTCTGGTATCGGCTGCTCCAACGGCCTCGCCTGGACTGCCGACGGCTCCCGGGCCTACTACGTCGACAGTCTCACCGAACGCATCGACGTCCTGCGGACCGACGACGATGGACAGGTCACCTCGCGCGAACCGTTCTTCGACGTTGCCGGACAGGGCTTCCCCGACGGCGTGGCCATCGACCGCGAGGACGGAGTCTGGCTCGCCCTGTTCGGCTCGGGACGGCTCATCCACGTCGATCGCCTGGGCAACCAGGATCACGTGATCGAGGTACCCGTCGCCCAAGTAACCGCCTGCACATTCGGCGGGGCAGACTTCACCGAGCTCTACATCACCACCTCCGCCTATGGACTCGACACCCCTGAGAGGCTTGCCGGTGCGGTCTTCGTGTCGACGCCGCAGGTGCCCGGCTTCGCCCCCTTCCGCTTCGGCGGCCAAGATCTGACGGCGGCTTAGTCCGGCCGGCAACAGGTGTGAGTCGGTCCTCGTCGATGCCCTGGTCGGCGGCCCCGGCTACGGCAAGCGCCGCCGCTGCATCGACCGCCGACGTCGACTTGCACCTCTACCTGGCCGCCGCGCTCGTCACCGTCCGCGCCCTCATCCGCGAAGTCCGAAGTCGCCACCGCGCGGGCACCCCCGCCACCACCGGACTCCTCCGCCAGTGGCTGTTGCCGGATGCTCTTAGCTGTTCAGGAACTTCGCGTTCAACCTCTGATGCCACGCCTTGTCCTGCCAGATTTCGAACATCGGCTCGGCGTAGTTGCAGGTGGACATGCCCCACAAGCCGAACTCGAGGGCATCGTCGACCGCCGTCTCGCACCAGTGTTTGATCCAGGTCCAGTCGAGATCCGCGTGGTCCACATAGAACCAGGACGCCCACGACTCCGTGGTGACGAGCGGAGCGCCGATGCGCTCGGAGAACTGCCGGCCCCACGCCAGCTGCTGCCGTTGCTTCTGCCGCAACATCGGCCCGATGGCATTGATGGTCTGCCGGCACCGGTCCGAGAACTCCTTGAAGTTCTGACTGCTCGTGTAGCAGTCGGTCACGAACTCGTCGAACTTCGTCCGAGCGTCGAAGCGTGGGTCTGTGAGGAAGAAATGGATGTCGAGGACGTCCAGGTTCTCGAACCCGACCTCGCTGAACGCGTCGATCATGTTCATGCTCCACGTGAACCGCAGCTCGGGGAAGTGACGTTGTGCCTTGGCAGTCTGTGCGTCCAGTGTGGTCTTCAAGAACGCGAGCTGGTTGGAGTTCCAGCGACCTGCCTTGACGGGAGCCGCCGCAAGCGCGGTCTGCTGGCCCGCGTCTGGCACCTCGTCGTGCCTGGCTTCCTCGAGCTTCTTGAGGAAGCCAGGCAAGAACCCCGGTATCTCGTTGCAGAGATCGACGAAGAGGATGTGGGAGAAACCGACTTCGCGCCGGATCATGTCGAGCAGCTTGATCCACATGTCGGTGGCCTCGGCTGCCGAGGATGGGACGACTCGCAGAGAGCTGAACTCCCACCACGAGCTCAGAGTGACGTACAAGCCCTTGGTCTGCGCGAGACGGAGGAACTCCACCAGGTCACGGCCGGGTTTCGTGGTGTACGCCCGGTACCACAGCCACGGCATGTAGACGTGATCCGGCCGGTCCGGCCAGGTGTACTCCAGGTCCAGGTCGTCAGGGTCGATGATGCCGGGGAAGGCATCGATGCGGACCGTGTTGTAGCCGCGCTCAAGAAGCTCATCGATGACGCGATCCCAATCGTGGAACGAGTCGCCTTCGCTCCTGCGGGTCATGTAGGCGGCGTCCCACATGGCAATGGTGAGGCGCGCCGGCTTGAGGTGGGCTCGCATTTCGAACATCGTCTCGTCTCTCTGCGCGTCTCGTCTGTCGGGCCATTACCAGCATACGATAGAGTGGTCAGACCGGTCCGACCGGGCGATAAGTAGGAGGAACCAGGGTGCTGGCAGCGCGATGGCACCGGCGCGGCGACATCCGCGTCGAGGATATTGAGCTCCGCGAGCCTCGCGACGACGAGGTGGTCGTCAGGATTCACTATTGCGGCGTCTGCGGCACCGACCTCGAGGAGTTCAGGTCGGGTCCTCTCACGATTCCGACCGAACCGCACCCGCAGAGCGGGCGGATGGCTCCGCTGACACTCGGTCACGAGGTGGTCGGCGAGATCGCGCGCGCTGCTGCCGATGGTTCCGGGCCTCCGGTCGGCACTCTCGTGGTTCCCGATGTCGTCAACGGCTGCGGGAACTGCTGGTGGTGCCGCCGGCACCTGGATGGGTTGTGTCCCAGTGTCTCGGTGCCTGGCCAGCAGGACGACGGGGGACTGGCGCAGTACATGATCGCCCGAGCCAGGACCTGTGTGGTGCTGCCCGATGGCATGACCACCCGCACGGCCGTGCTCGCCGAGCCCGCGGCGGTCGCCGTACGCGCCGTTGCCAAGCTGCGCGATCCAGTGGGCAGCACCTTGGTCGTGATCGGTGGCGGCACGATCGGCCAGCTGACCGCGCAGGTTGCCGTCGCTGCCGGCGTGCGAACCTGCATCCTGGTCGATCCCTCACCGTTCCGACGCGACGTCGCGCAGACCTTCGCGAATGTCTCGGCCTGCTCCCCGGAGGAGCTCGATGACCTCGTCGCCGGACTGCCCGAGCCGGGTGTCGATGTGGTGATCGAAGCAAGCGGTGCCGCCGGACAGCTCCGGCGGTCCCTCGAGGTCGTCCGGGCTGGCGGAACCGTCGTCGCGGTCGGCTTGCGCAGCGAGGACGAACCCATCTCGGTTGCCGACCTCGTCCTTGGCGAACGCCTCCTGATCGGGTCTGCGGCCCACCGGTGGGACACAGATGTCGCCACGGCGATCAGCATGCTCTCCGACGGACGCATCCGCTCTGACGGGCTGATCACCCACGAGTTCGGGTTGACCGACCTCAGCGACCGGGTTTTGCCGCTGCTCGCAGACGGCGGTGCGGCGACTCTCAAAGTCGTAGTCGATTGTCGGTTAGCGCTGACGGCGCCGCCTAGATAGGTTTCTCCAATGGCCAAAGTAGGTATGGGGATCTCCCGTGAAGATCTGGTCGCCATGTTGGACCGCCAGATCTTGACGGGCGCTCTGCCGGCCGGGTCTCCGTTGCCGAGCGAGCGACAGCTCGCTGAGCGGTTTGCCGTGTCCCGACCTGTCGTGAGGGAAGCCCTGAGAGCTCTCTCGGAGCGGCGTCTGGTGCGGATCGAGATCGGGCGTGGTGCGTTCGTGCGAGAGTCAGATCCCACTGCGGCCGCGACGGTGCTTGCGACATCCATCCGGGGACGCAACGTCACCGCCCGTCACGTGATCGACGGGCGGCGTCTCATCGAGGTCGAGACGGCGCGGCTGGCCGCCGAGCACCGGGGGACCGAAGACCTCGAGCGCATGGAACAGGCCCTCCACTCACTGCATCCTGACGACCCCCTCTTGGACCGGGTCCGCGCTGACCTGCGATTCCATCTGGCTGTGGCGCGCGCCTCGCACAACCCGGTGCTCGAGGCGATGCTGGGCGCGATCAGTGGCCTGACGGCCGAGTTGATGGTGCGCAGTCTCAGCGACCCTGACGTCGCCCGCGAAGGCGTTCCGCAGCACGCGCAAATCCTTGCTGCCATCGCGGACAAAGATGTGACCACCGCTTCAAGCCGCATGTGCGAACACCTCGACCTCGCCCTCTCCAAGTACGGCGCAGACCTGGACGACAACCTGGACACGGTTGCCGAGCGGCGCATGCGTGAGGATCCTGGTCCGGATCGCTCACTCGACGATCTGTTCAGAATCGCTACCGGCGCAGACCAGGTCTGACGCACAACTGGGCCCTTGGGTGCCGCGACGCCGCCGGCCGCGGGCCGATACGGCGGCGCGGCTCGCAGCCCAGCCCGGCGCGCCCTCAGATGTGAGCCTGGCCAGCGTCGAGTTTCGGCAAGTCGGGACCGCAGGGCGGGATGGCACGCGTCGAACGGCCGTAGCGCAACATTACGGGTACGGTCGCCAGAAGAAGGAGCGACGGGATGACCGAGAACCCGAGCAGGATGCCCTGCAATGCGGTGTGCGTCTGGGTGACCGGGTGGTCAAGGGTGGAGGAGGCGTAGCCGGTCAGCATGAGCACGACGGTGAAGCATAGCGGCGCAAGCGCGTGCCCTGCGGTTTCGAACGCCGTCCACAGTCCGGAGAACGCGCCGGCCTGGTCGCGGCCGGTGCGCTCGGCGCCCGCCCTGATGCACTCGGGTAGCAGCGCGAGCAGGGGAACGTAGTACCCGGTGAAGGCCACGCCCAGGACGCCGGCCACCACGGCGACCGCGACGGTTCCGGCCTGTGCCGCCGCGTAAGCCAGGCATCCAGCCACTGACCACAGCACCAGGCCGCCCACCACGGTCGGCACCTTCCCGCGCCTGCGGGCAAGGGCCCCGACCGCTGGCACCGCAAGCATGCTGGCCACTGTGAACGCCAGGAAGGCGCCAGCCTGCGCAGCCTGACCACCCAGGAAATACGCCGCGACGTACGGCAGTCCGACCAGGGTCATGTCGGTGAGAACCACCATCAGGAAGAACACGGTCACGACGAGGAAGAACGACCGGTTCTCACGCGCAGCCCGCAGCGACTGCAGCAGGGGCAGTGCGCCGCCGGAACCGTTCGAGCGCACGGAGCGCGTGCTGACCACAGGAATGATCAGCAGGACAAGCAGGACCGCGGCGACCACCAGCGCCATCCGTTGGTACTCGGCCGGCGTGCGCCCCCCGACCAGCAGCGGCCCACCCACTCCGGCGGTGAGCATGCCCAGTGTGTAGAACAGGGTGCGCCACGTCATGAGCCGGGTCTGCTCTGCGGGCAATGCGGTCATCTCGGCGGGCAGCGCCGTGAAAGGTACCTGGAAGAGCAGGAATGCAGTAGACGCGACGATGAAGGCGACGAACACCCACGCCGCGGCGGCGTTGCCGTGCAGCGGAGAGCGCCCGACCACCGCACCATGCTGCTCGATCGCGACTCCGAAGCGCGTCACACCGAGTCACCGCGCAACACCGACCACGCGGCATGTTGCGCACCCGGGATTCCGCCGCCGGGCGAGCCGGCCCTGAGCCCAAGCATTCCGCGGCGGGTTATCAAGGGCGGCTCCCATCTATGCGCACCCAACTACTGCCTGCGGTATCGGCCGGCCGCGCGCCAAGGCCAGGCGATCGAATCGTCGACGTCCCACTTGGGCTTTCGCTGCATCGTGCGGCCGTGACAACGCTCGTCCACCAGCTGCGACCGCAAATGGCCATCGGCAATACTGTGAACCAGCGCGCGCTGATGCACTTCGATATTTAGAGTGAACTACCTGGGAGCCTTCATCTACGTACCAGCCCTTGATCGCTAGGCCGGAAGGCTCTGTGGGGCTCGTCTACGGGTCACACTTTCCGTCCAACTTGAGGCTTGGGATTTTGTCACTCGTCTCTCCTACCACCTGAGTGGCCCGCGTCCAATTCTCGCCGCGGCCACCTCGTCGGTGCCACCAGGCTCAGGTGAGTCTTGAGCTAGCTCGCCCAAGGTCGGCTTTTGGCCGGCGGCGTTTCCTGAGCACTTGTGTCTATGTCACCCGCCTCGTCGGTTGCTGCGGATGAGCGCAGGTCCTCGCGTTGCCCGAGCTGTTCGAGCCACTGGACCAGCTGGCGGTGCACGGCATCGGCACCGTCCAGGGCGCCTTCGACGGGCCAGCCTTGTGGGTGCACCAGTACTGGCCGGGTCTGCCAGCCGCCGAGACCGCCGTGACACCCGACCAGCTCCTCGAAGGCTGCCACTTCGTCGGTGGACTCGTCCAGGCGGCTAATGACGACGATGTCGCCGACGTGCTGCAGGCTGTCGTGGCGGCGGAGGTCCGCCATGGCGTACGGCCCGAATCGGGCCAACGGATCTTCTCCCTCGATCAGCCCGGAGTTGAGATTGCGGCTTCCGTTCCCGCCGAACACGACCGGGCCATCCGTCTGCGATCGCACCATGATGAACCCGATGCCGGGGTGAGCGGCGAGACCTGGGAGTACGAGCGGGTAGCGGGCGTCGATCTCCTCGACGGTCTGGCGCCCCGGACGGTCGGCGAAGTAGACCATTCCCAGGTTGCCGGAGGCGATGACGACGAGTTGCGCCGGGCTGTCGGCCGGTGGCTTCGGGGAAGGACCATTGTGTTCGCGACCGTTGCGCACCCGTCTGCTGAGGCGGGCGACCGGATTCCGTCGTCCGTTGCCAAGCTCGGCGAGTAGTGTTCGGGCCCGCCCCAGCTGTTCGTCCTCACCCGCGGCGGTGACGGTCTTCTCGCCTGTGGTGAGTTGGCGGACGAGATCCTCTAGCCCCAGTCCGTAACGCTGCCTGAACGTGGCGCCCTGGCTCTGGCCATGGTCGGACAAGACGACGAAGTGGTACGGGCGCGGAGCGTTCGGGACGAGTTGCTCCAGGGTACCTAGGACCTGGTCGATTCCCCTCAGCGACGCCAGCGATTCGGCCCGGGCCGGACCGGCGTGATGAGCGATCTCGTCGTAGCCCACGAAGTCGCAGTACACCGACGGTGCCCCACGCATCATGTACTCAGCCACGAGACTGAGGTTCAGTTCCCGTAGCACGACATTGGTGACGCCACGCAGTGCCACGTAGGAGAAGGGCCGGTGTCCCCGGGGTTCGACGTTCTGCAACCGCTGGCGGCGGGACTGGTAAACCTCCTTGATCATTTCGCCGACGGTGAGGACGAGCGAGCGCGTCAGGCCGTAGCCGTCCAAGAGGTAGGTGCGGATGCCCCGAGTCGGGCCGCTATCAGGTCGTTTGACACCGTGGGTGCTCATCGTCAGAAGGCTGGTCGGCGCGTCGCCGGAGAAGACGTTGCTCACCGAGACGCCGCCGTCCGCGAGCAGGCCTTGGCCGTTGGACAGCCGTTGCTCAACGAGCGCGCTGTCCTTCGGGTGGTTGGTGACTATGAGGCTGGCCGTCTCCTTTTCGTACCAGCGGAAGGCTGGCACCTGGCCGCTGGCGCCGTGTAGAAGACCGGCCTGGCTGGCCGGGGTCGTCGCGGGCAACTGAGCATGCCACTGGGTCAGCGTGTGAGTGCCCGACCGGATCCACCGGGACAGGGTTGGCAAGTTCCCGGCTTGCACCGCCCATTGGAGTAGCGGCGCGGCTAATCCGTCGATCTGGATGAACACGACACCGGGTCGGTTGGTGGTGGTCGCGGTTCCCGCGACTACGCGGTTGGTGCGCCGAAGGTGGTGTAGGACCGCGCCGTTATCGCCGGCGGTAACGAACCACAGCCCGGTGCTGACGAGTATGGCGAAGATCCACGAGGCCCAGAAGACGGGCCAGAACCCGTCGACGGTGATGCCTGGCGTGATCCAGAGTACGAAATAGTCGAGCACGGCCTGGCCGAACAGAAAGCCGCCGAACACCCCGATCCAGCCGAGATGGACGGCGGAAGCGACGATGATCGGCCGAAGGATCGCGCCGGCCAGCCCGAGCAGTACCACCGCGAGCAGCACGTCCCAGGTGGCGTTCGCTGAGATTCCGGGCACGAGGGCGATGGTGATTCCCAATGCCACCCATTGGAGGAGTAGGACGCTCGTGACGCGGCGAAGCTGCGCAACGCTCGGCCGCCATCGGCCAGCTATGGCAGCCATACCGGCTCGCCGCCTGGGTTGAGCACGAGGGCTTCCGTCCGCCCGCCGTCGGCCACGGCGTCCGCGAAGGCTCGGGGCGGAACCCGCAGCCGGTCCGGATAAAAGTGGCGCAGCCCGTACGGGAATAGCGTGCCCCAGTGAATGGGCACCGCACGCCGTGGTCGCAGGAGTTCGACGGCGCGGGCCGCCCGAGCCGGGTCGAGATGGCCGGTACCAAGGTTCGGTCCCCAGCCCCAGACCGGCAGCAGGGCTACGTCGAGGTGCACCGCAGATAGATCTCGCATGGCCGGGAACAGATCGGTGTCACCGGCGAAGTACCCGCTGAAGTCCGCGCTCGTGATCAGATAACCGACCGCGGCGGCCGTTGGACCGAAGGGTTCTCGCTTCCCGTCGTGGACGGCGGGAACCGCGGTCAGAGTGACCGGCCCGACGCGGTGCGACTGGCCGGGACCGAGGGCCACGACGTTGCGGAAACCTTTGCCGCGTAGGAAGTCGTCGGCGCCGCTCGGCACTACGATCAAACAGTCGCGGCCGAGCATCGTCAGCGACGGCAGATCGCAGTGATCGTGGTGCAGATGTGAGATGACCACAATGTCGACCCCGTCGTAGGAGGCCGCGGACAAGGGCGGCACGACGCGCCGCAGGAACATCAGATGTGAACGCAGCACCGGATCGGTCAGCACCCGAAAGCCCATGACGTCGAGCATCACCGTGGCATGGCCGAGAAACGTCACGGCTGCCAACGGGATCCCTTCATTGAGGTCAGGACACGGACCGCGCAGCGATAGGGGACCGCGGCGACGGAGACGCGGGTACGGTGAGTTGATCTAGGTGGGCGTGTCGATGACGGCTTGACGGCGAATGAGGGAGACACGTCGCCCCTCATGCTGGTTCGCAAGGCGCTTGCCGTAGACGCCAGCAGAACCGTCGCTGGGACGACAACGTTGGCGGTACTCGCATCCATGATCAATCCAGACGCCGAGAAACGAGGGGCCGCTGAAGCCATTCTGCCCACCATTTCCGGGTGTAAGGCGCGATTCTCGGAAACCGAAAGACGATGACTTGGGAGGCGAGGTCGTAGGCGTGCGTATCCGGGGCGCGCGAGTTCACGTCAGGGGTTCAGCCTGTCACCTCCGCGGTGCAGGGCGTGGACGGTCGCAGCCATTTTCGACCGACGCCGGCCGCCGGGCGGGTTTGCGCAGACGGCATCCGGCGGCTACAGTGCGCCCACGCAGGCAGTCTTGATCGAAGGTTCGCGCACGTCGCCGACGGGCTCGGATTCTTTGGTTGATCGGTGGCACGGCAGGATTAGCCGGTGAAGTTCGTCCGGGCGCCCTTCGGAAACGTCAACCGTACAGCGTTCTTGAGCGTCTCGCCGATGCATACGATCCCGTCGAGAGACCACACCGGCACTCCCTCCGGCCTGGAGGGCTTCTTCCATTTCACTTCCTCGACTATGGCCGGACCAGCGCCGACAACGATCCCACGTAGTAGTACAGCGTCTCGCCTTGCCAATCACCTTCCTTGCTGATGATGGCGTCGATCTCCTGAGATGCACCTCCCAGCCGCTGAACCGGCTGGGCAAACTGCCCAGCTCAAACCCGGTTGCAGAGTTATGGAACCCGACAGCCGATAAACGAGCCTGACGATCACGACGCCCGATCATGCCCGGCCGGTAACCGCAGATCAACCCGCGTGACCCAGTTTTCGACCGGCACAGGCCGAGTTTCGACCACCACAATGCTCGTGATTGCCCTCCGCCAGCGTGAGATGGATCGCGATCAATGGATTTGGTGGGCCGCCTTGCGGGAGACAGTCCGAGTTTTCACGGGTCATTGTTGATCATTGCGCCGCGTTCCTGGCAGCCTGCGCTTTCTCCTTGAGGAGCCTCTCCTGCGCGGCGCTCAGCTCTTCCAGCTTGATCGTCAGCTTGTCCAACTTGCCGGTGAACCGGAACGGCGGCAGGTAATCGTTGTCGTCTATCCCGTGGCGGGTGTCTACTCCGACGTCGAAAGACTCGTCCAGGGACACTAGGAACGGAATGGTGCCCGGCAGTTTCTTGCTGTCGACTTTCTTGCCGTCCACCGACAGAACACCGGTTCCTCCCTTGCCGAACCCGGGTCCGTCATATTTGAAGTCAAACACGATGGTGTGCTTGCCGGGCGTGAGGGCCGCCGGGCCTTCCCATCGGAAACGTTCCGAGGTGAGTTGCACGTAGGTGAAAACCGGCTTGCCCTTCACCAGATAGAGGCCATAGCCACCGAATGAGCCGCCGTTCGTATTCAGCATTCCCTCGGCCCCCTCCTGAGGAATGTCAACCTCGGCGGAGATGGAGTAGGACTTGCCGAGGAGGTTGGGGGCGCTGCCAGGAGGTATGCCGGAGATTTCCCCCGAGTACGTAAAGACGGTCTTGCCTGATATCGCGCTTGGTTTCGGTGCGGCAGCACGCTGAAGCGCTTCGTTGTCGAGCGGGAACACGCCGTATTTCGATGCCTCGACCAGGAAGAGTTCCTGCAGCTCGCGCAGCTTGTCGGGCATCTTGGTGGCGAGGTCGTCGGCCTGGGAGTAATCCTCGGCGATGTTGTAGAGCTCCCAGTTGTAACCGCTTACCACATCCGGCAAGTTGCCGACGCCCATCAACCACGGTCCTTCCGCCGGGGTCGTCCCTGCGAGCCAGCCGTCGTGGTAGATCGCCCGGTTTCCCATGATCTCGAAATACTGGGTGTCATGCGTGGACGGGGCATTCGCGTTGGCCTTGTCGAAGGTGTACGCCATGCTCACGCCTTCGATCGGCTTCTGCGTGATGCCGTTGACCATCACCGGTTCTGGAAGTCCCGCAACTTCGAGAAGGGTCGGCGCGATATCGATCAGATGGTGGAACTGCGTGCGGATGGCACCCACGTCCGTGATATGCCCGGGCCAGGAGATGGCCAGGCCCTGCCGGGTGCCGCCGAAGTGCGACGCTATCTGCTTGGTCCACTTGAACGGCGTGTCGAAGGCCCAGGCCCACGCTACCGCCATGTGCGGTTGAGTCTTGATCGAACCCCAGTCGTCGTAATGCTTCAACTGCTCGGCGACTGGGATTTCGATGGCTTGAAGAGCAGCTATGTCAAAAGGAGTTCCGAGCGTCGTGCCTTCCGCGCTCGTCCCGTTGTCGCCACAGATGTAGATGATCAGTGTGTTGTCGAGTTTGCCTTCGTCTGCGACTTCTTGTATCACCCGGCCGATTTCATGGTCGGTATATGCCGTGTACGCGGCAAAGACGTCCGCTTGACGGATGAAGAGCTTTTGTTCGTCGGGACTGAGTGTGTCCCATTTCGCGAGTTTGGCTCCTCCGTACTCGGGTTGTCCGTCGGGCCAGGACGTGAGCTGGGTGTCCGGTGGGATCACGCCGAGTCTTTTCTGGTTGGCGAAGATCTGCTCACGCAACTCGTTCCAGCCTTTGTCGAACAGGTGCATGTCGCTGATCTTCTTGATCCATTCCGGCGTTGGTTGATGTGGCGAGTGTGACCCGCTTGGTGCGTAATAGACACAGAACGGTTGGTCGGGCGCGACGGCGTTGAGCCCCTTGATGTGAGCGATGGCCTCGTCCGCCATGGCCGTGGTGAGGTTGTATTCGGGCTGCTCGACCCACGGGAAGATCTGGGTGTGGTCGCGGAACAGCCACGGCCTGTACTGGTCGGTCTCGCCGCCCATGAACCCGTAGAAGTATTCGAAGCCCATTCCGCTCGGCCATTGATCGAACGGTCCCGACAGACTCTGGTCGGCGCCTGGCGTGTTGTGATTCTTGCCGAACCAGGACGTCGCGTAGCCATTCTGCTTGAGGATTTCGCCGATGGTCGCGTTCTCCCGCCCGATGATGGTGTCATATCCCGGGTAGCCGGTGGCCTGCTCAGCAAGGACACCGAATCCCGCGGAGTGATGGTTGCGGCCGGTGAGCAGTGCCGCCCGCGAGGGCGAGCACAGCGAGGTGGAGTGGAAATGCGTATATCGAAGCCCCGCCTTTGCAACCCGGTCGAGCGTCGGCGTTGGGATGACACCGCCGAAGGTGCTCGAAATGCCGTAGCCCTGGTCGTCAGTCATGATCAGCAAGATGTTTGGAGCCCCCTTGGGCGGCACGACGCGCGACGGCCAATACGGCTTGGAATCCTTGACATCGAGGCCGATTTCGCCACCGAACCTCGGCGGGGCAGGCGGCAGGTAATTGCCGTCAACGCTCGTGGTGGCGTCTGGCGCTCCGGGGGTGCCTGTGGTGTCAGGTGTGCTCGCCATAACTGGCTCCCTTCTATGGACGGAAGTGTTGGCGCGCCCTTTCTCCGTCTCGCCTCGAGGTGGGGCGGAGCGCGGGCTCGTGTGATGAGCCTCGGCCCCGCGACCCGCGAGGTGAGATGAAGCGCGGCCGTCCTTCCGTCAGATGTGGGTCTCGACCTGCCGGCCAGCATCTAGCGTCTAGCGTTCCACTGGGAGGGCGGCCGTGGCTGTGGGTGCCGAAAATGTCATCCATGCAGGTCACGCGGCATGTTGGCACTCGTGGATGATGCCGCCTAGGCGGTCACGTCGGCGGCTGGCGAGGTGCGCGATCTGGTCTGGACCGATCGCCGGCGGGGTGATGGGTTGGGGCTCCGGCGCAGACCATGAGGGTCCAGGCGTTGGTGAGACGGCGCCTGGGTCGGGAATCGTCCTCCGAACTGGCCCCCAGCATCGCCCGACTGGCTCAGGCAACCGCCCACGCTGCTTGCCGCCCAGCGGTGCAGTTGGCACGGGCGTCGAGCCAGCCGCCGGTGGTGGCGAGCGCTGTCGTCGCGGCATGGCAGGCCTCGCTGGCTCGCAGCCATGGCCGACGGCCGCCTGGAGTGGTCATGGGTGCCCGGCTGCGGGCGGTAAGTTCATCGATGCGCGTAGTGCCACGAGAGGGGTATCCGGCACCTGGATCAGGCCTCGGGTCGGTCGGTCCAGGTCGATGATGGTGTACACGAGCAGTGCCACGAACACCGCGGCGAGGATTAGCGGCACGATGCCTCGGCCGAGTACGCCAACGTGGAGTCCGAGCAGTGCCAGGGTGACCGCCGCTCCGATGATCTCGAGCAGTAGCACCTCGGTCGGGATACGGTTGGCGAGGCCTGCCACGCGCACGGTCTGCTCATCGAACATGTTATTCAGGCTTTCCTCATATAGGCGCGGCGCGGTCGCGGACGGCTGTTCCTGCACGGCCTGGGCGGCCAGCCGCCACAAGGGGCGTTGTAGTGCGGAAGCCTCGGCGATCGCTCGGCGGGCCGCGGCGCTGCCGGGTACGACATCCGACAGGAGCAGCTCAGCGTCGGTGTAAAGCACGAGCAGGTCCAGCGACTGGCTGCGCATCGGTTCCGGCAGGGTCTGCGCGCGCAGATACGCCGTCCCGATCGTGTTGGCGTCATCGACGACGGCTTGACGGCGTTCTTGATACCGGTCTAACCCGAGCGCCAGGCCGAACGCCAGGATCAGGCCCATAAATCCGATCAACGCTGCCTGGAGTACGCCGAATGTCTCCTTGCCGGACTCTTGCTTGTTACGTAGGGAACGTCCCAGCAGTAGGCCGCCGGTCGCCGCACCTACGAGAACGATCAGCAGCAGCAGCGCCAGCAACGGGGTGGAAAGCGCGAAGAGCACCGCCCACCTCCGGACGAAAGTTACGTCACCGCCGGCCCGGGTCGACGTTCGCATTCTGCCATCAACGCGATCATGGGCCGCGAAATGGGTGCGGCTTCCGGACGACCGCGGAACGGAAGAGCCGCAACGCACACGCTATCGGTAGATTTCGGCAACCGCTGGCGATTCAGGCTGTCCGGTCAGATGTGTACTTGTCATCCGGCCGCGAGCTGTGGAGTCGGGCCAGCCAACTCTTGTCGAACATGTTCGGCCTCGTCTCCGGTGCGGGCTGTGCCAGGCTGGGCTTCATCGCGACGATGGTCGCGATCGGTATCCAATCGGCGTTCGACAGGTTCAGTCCGAAGCCAATCGCGGTGGCGCCGGCGATGGCCAGAGCACGGATCAGCGCGAACGCGGCCAGCGGCGCGGTCAGTGCCCGCCGTGCGGTGTCGCCGGGGATCTCCGCGATCGGCTGCGGCTGGTCTGTGCGCCCACGGATCAGCCATTCGATGAAGGTCACGGCGATCCAGAGCGCCGACCCTCCGGCCCAGGCGGCCATCTGAGCCCAGGTGTGGTTGGTGATGTGGATGTGTTGATGGAGGCTGAAGGCGAGTGCAAGGGCGACGACGAACCACACATTGAGAAGCACTGCCTCGACGAACGTATGCACCCCGAACATGACCGCCAAGCTGGCCACCAACGTGACCCCGAAGGCCGCCAGGACCAGCCAGCCCCAGCCGCTGCCGCTGATACCAAACGCCAGCGCGGTCACTCCGGCGCCGATCAGGCCATAGCCGACGAGGCGCAACGCGCGGCGTCCGTAGCTGCCTCCCGGGTCGGCAATCAGCGTAAACGTGGCACCGATGAGGGCACTGAGAAGGTACTGCTCGTGCCCGATCGCCCAGAAGACGAGCAGCGGTACGAGCATGACGTCCAGGAACAACACTGCGCGAGCCCAGTTGGGCCCGGCGGGGTTCAGCTCGAACACTCTCGACAGCCAGCCCATGACGCTGCCGCGACGGGGCCGCGCTACTCGTCCGCTCGTGTCGGCCATGGCCACCCTCGCTCGCCGTAGCTTCCAAACCTGCCGCTCCGGACCTATGGATCTCCAGCGCAATGAGCTGCCTTGATTCACGATGAGTTGTGGCTGATCGGCCGCGCGGAAACCGCGCCGAGTGGCACGCAAGGGCCGCTTCCCACGTCGGCCCGGCTGCGCACCCAACAGGCCCGGCTGAATCCTCGCGCCGCGCCGGCATCCAAAAGGGCAAGCTGGCCGACCCATACGTCGCCGCCGCCGCCGATCTCGCCGACCGCCTCGCCCGTGGCGCCGCGAAACGGTTCCGGGTCGGCCTGTACCTGACCGTCCACGCCCGCACCGAAGACGAACTCGTCCAGGCCTGCGCCCAGGTCAAACCGCCGCCTCTACGCTGCTCGACGTGCAGCCGGCCTCCTGGTGGCACCTGGCCGGCTGGACCACCAGCCTGCCCCTGGCCACGGAGAGCCTGCAGATGCTGCGCACCATGGACACCCAGCCCTCGCCTCCGCGTTCCCGCCCGACCTACCCCGCCCCGCTACCCGGCGAACCGATGACCAGCGGCGGCGTTCTCTACGGAATCAACCCCGCCTCCAACGGCATCGTCTGATGGGACCGGTCGGCGCAGGAAAACCCACAACTCCGTCGTCCTCGCCCGATCCGAGTTCGGTGGGTCGCCGGACCTGGGCTTGTCCGGATGATGCATGGTATGAGCGTGTGGGATGTGAAGACCTCGGCCCGAACCAGATCGAGGACGTTCCGCGGGGCGTCGGATGTCGGCCGCCGGGCCGTTGTCCTGGTGCTCGGTTTGGCCGGAAAAGCGCTTTGAACGCCGGGGAGGCACCTCCAGATCGGGTTCAGGGCGGGCCGGGCCGCCGGGCAAGGGATGTCGCGGTGGCCACCGTCGTGAAATTCTCGCGGGACCGCTCGGCGCGCCTGGCCGCTGGCATTGCGTTCTGGGCCTTCTTTGCGGTGTTCCCGCTCTTGCTGGTGCTGGTATCGCTGCTGGGGTTCCTTCTGCCCGGCTCCACCAGGTCGGAGGTCATGCACAACGTGGCCGCGCTGTTTCCCCTCATCGATTCGGGCGACGTTAATGGGCTCCCAGGGAGCGTCTGGAGCATCGTCGTGGGGACCGCCACTGCGTTGTGGTGCGGTACCCAGCTGATGCGAAGCGCCGAGTTCGCGTTCAACTCGGCATGGGGGATTCCCGAGGGCGAGCGGCCGAGAATCGTCGAACAGATGAGGCGGGGCCTGCTGACCCTGTCCACGATCGGGCTCGGGCTGGTAGTGAGCGCGCTCCTGAGTGGATTGGTGACCGGTCGCAGCAGCGGCGTGCACCTCGGCGTAGCGGGGAAGAGCCTCGGCTACCTGGTGTCGGCCATCCTGGACGTAGGTCTGTTCCTTCTGGCGTTTCGGATACTCACCGATCGCCGGATCACCTTCCGGCAGGTCCTACCCGGTGCAGTTCTCTCAGGTGTGTCGTTCTGGTTGCTGGAGTTCGTCTCCTCGCTCGTCATCTCGCGCCGCCTCCAGGACGCGGAGCCCACCTACGGTCACTTTGCGACCGTCATCACGATCCTCTGGT
Organism: uncultured Actinomycetota bacterium; assembly: GCA_963836775.1. Lineage (GTDB taxonomy): Bacteria > Actinomycetota > Actinomycetes > Mycobacteriales > Micromonosporaceae > DASQPR01. The sequence continues at coordinate 2,380,806 of CAWIKR010000002.1, forward strand.
GGTTCTACCTGCAGGCCCTTATAACGCTTCTTGGCTCCCAGCTCAACGTCGTCCTGCATCTCCGCAGCGGCGAGCGTGGGCAATCGAGCCGCCGGCGCCGTGCCGGGTAGATCTCCGCAAAGATGTAGGTCTGCGATGGCGACGCAATGGTCTTCGGACAGGTTCGCGTCGAGATGTCCGCTGTAGCGCACCGAGGGACCCGGCGCGGCCAACCGCCGCGAACCGCTCCCGCCTCGCCGTCCGTGGCACCGGACCCGGCTTGCCACGGGCCATCCCAACTCCCGGACCCTCCCGTGTTGCGACGATCGCTAGAAACCGCCAGCGAAGGCCGTCTGATCACGGCGTCACTGGCCGGGAGGCCATATCGATGCCGAGATTGCTCCCAGGCCGACCAGCACCCTGGCCGCGATTACCACCCCAGGGTCGGACACGGCGGCCTGGAATAAGAAAGCGGACACGAGGAGGGTGATCAATGCGCTCCACACAGGGATCCGGGCGATCCGGTTAGTCAGCGAGGAGGTCGAGCGCCAGACCACGGCGAGCAGGGTGACCTTGGACAGGATGCTGAATTGGATCAGGCTGAGCCCGATCATGATCCATCCGGGAGTCACCCAGTAGGCCTGGCTCGCCTCGATGACCAGGATGAGGCCCCACACGAGGTTCACCAGTGCAAGGGCGAGGACCGTCCACGGCCAGATGGTCCGCTCCCGACTCGTGTAGACGTTGGCGACCTGGCGCACGATGCTGGTCACCAGGGCCACCAGCGATGCACATATGAGCGACAGCCCGATGAGCACGTGCCCGGCGATGAAGTGCTCCGCGCTCCCGCCGCCGCTACCGGCGAGCAGCACCCCTGCCCAGGTGAAGCCGGCGACGGCGCAGGCCGCCGGCACGGCGATCATTGCCAGGGACACCTGGGGGCCGAACGCCCGAGCGCTGCGCTCACGCGAGACGGAACTCGAGTTCTCGGGGATGAGAGTCGATCGGGTCGCGCCGGTCGCGACGGTGGCGACGCAAGCGGTGATTAGGCCCAGCCCGCAGACGACGTGACCAGCGACGTAGTGGGCCATATCCGGCCGTGCTCCGATCAGGACCAGGCCCCAGACGAACGTGGCCGTCGCGGTGACGTAGCCCAGCGCTGGGAGTACCAGGTTTACCGGGCCGGGCCGGGCGCCCCGCAACTGGCGAATGATCGTGCCCGCCACGCAGAACAGGGCCAGGCAGATCGCGGCGAGAAAGGCGACCACGTGCCCGGCGATGAAGTAGGGCGCTCCCGACGCATTGGAGAACACATAGCAGCCGTAGGCCACGCAGAACAGGGTCATGGCCAGGGGAATGCTCGCCAGGATCCAGCCTTCGACCCGTGACATACGCGCTCCACTACTGTGCGCTGGCGTGACCTTACCCGGAGAGGACCACCCAGTCCTATGGTGCACCCGTTTACACTGTGCCCGACGGGTCTCGGGGCAAACGCCGCGGGTGATCTACCCACAGTGGGTGGCGGGCCGCGCAGTAGGTCACCTCATGCTTGGCCACGGTGACCACAATCTCCGCTGGCCTGCAGGGCCAGCTCCCGGATCGGGTACGCAGGAGCGATGGGTTGCCTCGCTTTGACGGACAGGCTGATGGCTCGGTCAGGCATGAACATCATCCACATCCACGCGGCGGCAATGGGCCCGGGCTGGCGAAATGCACCGGGCTGGAAGAGGACAGGGATGCCGCCGCAGGATCAACTGAGCGTGAGGCACCGCCATCGCCTGGAGAGCATTCGGGATAGTCGCAGGCGCTCGTTCGGACCGTGGGCTAGCCGTAGCGTGTCCTCCGCGCGGCTCAAGGGAATCGGCCCACACGTGCCGTTCAACAACCTGGATGACCATCTGCGCGTCGTTAACTGGATGAAGGCGAGCGCCGATATGCATTTCGCGGCCGATGGGGTACCGCACTTGATGCACAACATGATTGTCCGGACACGTGAGCGAACGATGGCGGCCGGTCCCGGCAGCTGGATCATCGGCGGCGCCCCGGGCGTGTTCTACCCGCGCAAACCGGACATCGTCGAGGCCACCCACAAGCCTGCAGAGACAACGAGCCACTGATGAGCCACCGCCCACTGATGCGTGTCATCCTGGCCGTCAGCCACCGCCGCCTGATGGTGCTCACCCTGGCGCTCGCCCTCATCCTGGACGCGATATGCGGCTTCCTGTACTCCTACGCCGAGCACATTCCCAAGTGGCACGGCCTCTACTGTGCGCTGGCGAACGGGGTGACCGTCGGCTGCGACGTCCCGCCCACCACGCACTACGGCTTCCTCATCAACACTGCAGAGTTCTTCCTGGTCATCCCGTTGTTCGGCGCGACGTTCGGCCTGTTCACCGGCCTGTTGGCTGACGTCCATGTCCGCCGTTCAGAGGAACGGATCAAGCAGCATGTCACCGACAGTGTCCGCGGCCCCGATTCCCACCAGGCGCCCGGCTCTAAACCTGGCTGACGTCGTCGCCATCTGAGTCTCTGAGCACTAGGAGACAACGCGTGAGCGCTGGCTTGGTCGTTTGGCCGATTTGCTGGGTTTCGGCGGCGCGGCAACCCCGCTCGAGGCGGCCGCCGAAGAGATCCACGACCTGCTGGTCCACACGCTGCGCGACCGGCCCGAGACCGGTCGCGCGCACTGACCTACCCTCTGCCCGACACCTTCTGAAGGAGCCACCATGCCCACGCTCGACCGCCATGACGACGTCTTCGTCGTCGACCTCGGGGATGGCGAGAACCGCTTCCACCCCGACTGGATCGCCTCCGTCAACGCCGCCCTCGACGAGTTGGAGAAGGCGGAGGGGCCGCGTGCCCTGGTGACTGCCGCCACGGGGAAGTTCTACTCCAACGGCCTGGACCTGACGTGGCTGTTCGCCAACGCCGACCACCACCAGGACTACGTCGTTTCCGTCCACGAGCTCTTCGCCCGGGTGCTGTCCCTGCCGGTGATCACCGTGGCTGCCCTGCAGGGGCACACCTTCGCCGCCGGGGCGATGTTCTCCCTGGCTCACGACTTCCGCGTGATGCGTGCCGACCGCGGCTACTGGTGCCTGCCCGAAGCGGACATCAACATCCCCTTCACCCGGGGCATGTCCGCCCTAATCCAGGCTCGGCTCGCTACGCAGAACGCACACGAGGCCATGACTACCGCCCGCCGGTATGCAGGCAGCGACGCCCTGGCCGCCGCCATCGTCGACCGCGCAGTCGATGACGACGCCGTTCGCACCACCGCCATCGAGATCGCCCAGGCGCAGGCCGGCAAGGCCGGTGACACCCTCGGCACCATCAAGGCCCGCATGTACGCCCCGGTCCTGGCCACCCTGCGGGACACGACCAACCCCCTCGGCTGACCCCCGCGCCGCCCGTTCCAGAAAGCGATCCCCATGCCGAACAGCCTGCTCTTCAACCCGCGGACCTATGATCCGGCGCATTTCGACCCGGAGACCCGCCGTCTGCTGAGGGCCACGATCGACTGGTTCGAGACCCATGGGAAAAGGCGCTGATGGGCGACTACGTCGACCGCACCTGGTACGCCGACTTCCTGAGTTCGCCGCGAAGGAGCGCCTGTTCGCCACCTTCCTCACTCCGTCCGCCGATGGCGCCGGCGACGAGGACAAGCGCTGGGACACCGCCCGCAACGCCGCCCTCAACGAGATTTTCGGCTTCTACGGCCTCAACTACTGGTACACCTGGCAGGTCACCATCCTCGGCCTCGGCCCGGTATGGCAGAGCACGAACCCCGAGGCGCGCGCCCGCGCGGCGCAGCTGCTCTCCGAGGGTCACGTGATGGCCTTCGGTATGTCCGAGAAGAGCCACGGCGCCGACGTCTACCAGACGGACATGGTCCTCACTCCGGACGGCAAGGGCGGCTTCCGCGCCAACGGTTCCAAGTACTACATCGGCAACGGCAACGTCGCCGGACTGGTCTCGGTTTTCGGCCGCCGCTGCGACATTGAAGGTCCCGACGGCTATGTCTTCTTCGCAGCCGACAGTCGCCACCCCGACTATCACCGGGTAGCCGTCGGTGTGGGTCACCCGCATCTAATGTTCACCGAGCGTGACCCGGAACGCGGTGTCGGTGGCGGCGTTGATGAACCGGATCCGCACCCGGTCACCGGGCTTCGCGGCGAGCACATCGGGGTCGGTAGCAAGCCGGCCGTTGAGCAAGAAGTACGGGTAGGTGACGGTGGATATCACGCCGGAGGGGCCGCAATGCAGCGACCTCGCCGACGATATCGCCGAAGCGTTGGCGGCCAACCCGGACGCCGGGGCGTTCTTCGACTCGCTGGCACAGTTCTACCGCCGGGCATATCTGCGCTGGTTCGACGCGACGAAAAGCCGCCCCGATCAGCGAACCGTGCGAATTGCCTTGGTGGTGGAACTACTCGAGTCCGGGATCAAACAGCGCTCCTGACTGGTGGGATGAGTGGGTATAAAGGCTTGTCATCGGCCGGGCCGATGGCGCGTTCGGTGGACCCGGACCTGGGCTGCAAGCGGCGGTCAGCCTATTCGTGCTATTCGATTTTGTGCCGATCCGTGCCGAGGTACAGAATCTCCCGCGATGCCGGCGCCGCGGATCCCGAAGTAGGTCGACTTGTCCCGCGGATCACGGTGCTGAAGGAACGGACGGCTACAGCCGGTGCATGTGGTCGGTGCCGGTCTCGCCGCGTGTTTCGAAGAATCCTTTGGCGATGGCCCGCCGCGACTGCCGATGTCGTGCTCGGGGATGCACGAGATCATGAGATCGGCTGCCGTGACCGCCCGGTTCGTCGTCGACCCCGCGGGACGTCAGCCTGGGCGCCGAGTCCGTCACGCCTGGATCACGAAGATGATCTTGGTGGTCAAGCCGCGAAGGCGTACCTCCAGCGGGATCGCCGACCGACCGCTCCGAAGGGGCGATTCCGGAGGCGCACTTGGGTACACCATGGTTGGTCGCACGGCCGGGCTTGCGCCAATCGCCCGGATCGCCCCTATAGCGTGTGGTAATCAATAGCCACAATCAGCACGATTCCGCGGCGGAGACCCTCGTAGCCGCCCGTAGGTGTCGGGCGGCAATTGGAGCTGGGGAGGTGGCTGCGACATGGGTGAGCGAATTCGCGCGCTCGGGTCGAGTCCTCTCATGCCCATCTCCGATCACGCCGAAACGACACGCCTGTACGCGGCCGGTGAGTACGACATCGCCGACGAGGAAGACCTCGCGACGGATCTGTGCGAGGTGACCGACCGGGCGGCCAGCTGTGGCCATCGCCGGATCGAGATCGACTTCAGCTCAGTCACCCTCATCAGCGCAGGCGTCGTCGCTACCCTGTTGCGCTGCCAGCGCTACGCGGCTCAACGGGGCAACAATCTGACCCTCACCAACGTGATCGGGCTGCCAGCGCAGGTCTTGGAGATCACTGGTACCCGGTCACGGCTGTGTGGTGTCAAATGACTGGCAATGACCACCCCATTCGATACGTGCATGTTGCGTTGTTCGAACGCAGGGTTGCCACGGCTCCGTAAGGTCGGATCCAGTGCAGGAATTAGATGGCTTCGGCGAGTTTGGTGAACGCCGTGGCGCCCCGGCAAGCGGCTGCCGGTTTCGTAGTGGCCGCGGCGCAGATTCTGCATCACAGCGAGCCGGGCGATGATGACGGCAGCGGTCCTGTCGGTGCGTAGTCGTGCCGGGTGCCGCCCGGTCCGGGCGAGTTGGGTCCCTTGGCTGAAACGCGAACCAACGAACCCGGCCCGCGGCCAATGTCGCCTATGCGCCGACGTGCCCGTCAAAGCGAGACGGTGTGCCCTGGTCTCGGGTGCGTCGCACCGGGCCGAAGCGGGGCGCCGTCTCATCGAGACCAGGGCACATCTGTGGATGCCTAGTTCGACGTGCTCGGGTTGCGCATCGTCGCCGAAGGCCTTGAGGACGAAGTGACCCACCAGGTCTTGTCGACGCTGGATAGCGTCGTCGGACAAGGCTGGTATGACGCGCGTCCGATGCCCGCCAGCAAGCTGATCGACTGGTCGCGTGGTCGACAAGATCACACGCAATAGACCCGAAGAGCGTGGTCGTGGCGTAGCAGCGCGAACGTCGGTTCCAGCCAGGTGCCGACGCCGATAACGCCGCATCGAGCACGAGGCAGATTCACGTCCGGACGACCGAGCTGCACCGCCGGCTCATTGACGAAGCGGCAAGTAGCCGCTGGTTCGGCGTGACAAGTCCAAAACCGGGGCTACGGTCCAGCCTTACGGGCCAGCTCGTCTGCGCTGACGCATGCGTCGATGGCGTCCAGCACGGCCGGTCGAGCGTTGTCGACCGCCCACTCGGCGTAGTCGATGGCGGCCGCGGCATCGTCTTCAGCCCAGCTCGCATCGGACGCCGCGGCATTGGCGTCGAGCTGGTTCGACCCCTTCTTCATCTTTGCTTGAAGGTCATCCATCTTCGCAGAAGTGTCGGCCTTCAATTGCGCCCACTTCGTGCTGGCGCCCGCGGCCGCTTCGTCGACTTGTGTTTTGGCGTCGCCAGTCGCTGCAAGCAGATCGCCCCGCGCCTTGTCAATGCGGTTCTTCAACTGCTCCCGCGACTCCGTCGCGGCGGCCTCCGCCGCCGTCTTGGCGGTTGCGGCAACCTACAATCACGCATCTAAGTGTGTGGATGCAATGAAGATCTTAAGTCCGAAGCAGCCGGCAGCCCGCGCAGTACGACAACGCGGACCGGCTCACCGAATCACTCACCTGGACCAACGCCGGCCGCACCGCCCGCGAATACGGCGTGGACATCGGCGACACTGCCGCTGGCAGAGTTGGTTTTATAACGGCGCTTTGAAGAGATTACGATCTTTGTCATGTCCAATGTGGTCACTCTAATCGATGTGGATGTGTGGCGGGCGGGTCTTGATGATCTGTTCGCCCGGGTGGCCGGTCGGTTTGGGCGTAGTGAGCCTCGGCTTCAGGCCAGGGCATATTTACGTGGGTTGTTGGCCCCGGTGGAGCGGAAGAACTCGTGGCAGTTGGCCGAGGCGCCTGGTCAGCGGACACCTGAGTCAGGCAAAGGATGTGGACTCGACGGGCTCTGCTGAGTGGTTCAGGCCCGTTGTGGTCAGGCCAGGAGGCATCGTCTAGTACACCGGAGTCATGGATACTGCCGAAGCGCTCCGGCGGCTGCTCGCCGACTCGCAGCAGGCCCGTCCGGAGGATCTACCCGCCATCGTGGACCGTGTCGCAGGTTATCTCGGTGCCACATCCATCACTATGTATGTGGCGGACTTGTCGCAGCGAGTGTTGGTGCCGCTGGGCCATTCATGGTCGGACGACAATGTGGTTCCGATCGATGGCACGGTTGCCGGCCGCGCGTACGTGTCCTCCCAGCAGCTCACAGGTCCGGACGGCACCTCGGGCTGGCTGCCGGTGTGCAACGGAGCCGACCGTATCGGGGTGCTGCACGTGGAGGCTCATCCGATCACCGAGGCCCGCATCACTGGATTCGAGGAAGTTGCGACCCTGGTCGGCGAGTTGCTGGCAAGCCGCACCTTCTACAGCGACCTGATCGAACGGGCCCGCCGCCGCAGACCTATGAGCGTGCCCGCCGAATTGTTGCGTGCACAGCTACCGCCACTCACCTTCGCCACAAGCCGGCTGACGATTAGCGGCATCCTCGAGCCGTGCTATCGCGTGGGTGGGGACGCGTTCGACTACGCAGTCAACGGTGACATGGCCCACCTTGCGCTGTTCGACGCCGTCGGACACGGAGGCGAGGGCGGCCTGCGGGCGGCGATGCTTGCCTCGATAGCCCTAGCCGCATATCGGAATGCCCGTCGCGGCCAATACACACTCGCCGACACCTATCGGCACATCGACACCGTAATACGAGACCACGACCTGGCCGGGTTGATCACCGGCGTGCTCGCCGAACTGGACCAAACCACTGGGCGGCTGAGAGCCATCTCAGCCGGGCATCCTGGCGGATATTTGCTTCGGGCAGGGGCGGTAGTTAAGGCGCTGCCGGCGCCGACCGCGCTGCCGGTCAGCATGGGCGACCTCGGCGAACCCGCTGTCGCGACCGAGGATCTGGAACCGGGCGATCAACTTCTTCTCTACACCGATGGCGTGATCGAGGCACGTGACCGTGACGGTGCCTTCTTCGGTGCGGAACGTCTCGTCGACTTCGCAGCGAGAGCTGCGGCCGACGGGATGAGTTTGCCCGAAACAACCCGGCGGCTCGTGCACGCCATTCTCGAATACCAAGACGGCAACCTTCAGGACGACGCAACCGTGCTGATGGTCCGGTGGACCTAACCCGCTGCACCCTTCTGCGCCGAGCCTCCGCGGTCAGTCGACCGTTTACCTAGATCTTCCTGCGCGGCGCCGACCTCGGCCCCCGGATCTCGAGCGGTCGCTCACGGTGGCTGCTCGAGCACCGCAACTGCGCCCAGCAAACGACGGCGAGACCAGGCGTCCTCTTAGGCGCTGATGTCGCCGTCATGCCCGACGAAGTTCAGTGCTCGTAGATTCGGCAGCTCGTCGCGGCTCACCGGCAGGGCTGCCGCCTCCTGTAAGGCCGAGCGCAACCACTCCACGCTGAGGGCCGAGCGCAACCAGTCCCAGGCCGCGTCCGTACGCACCCAAATGCCGACATTGGCGTCCCCACCCGTTGTCGTCAGAGCAGGCCCCGGCCAGACGTCCGAGCGGTACGCGGACCGCGTCTTATCGATAGCAACCGCCGATTCAACGGGCGGTGCGGGGGACTCTGGCGCGGTCAGGTCGGTTGGGGGTGGCTCGGGCACGTCGATACTGCGGCCGTCGGTAAGCACCACGACGTGGGCACGCGCTGTTGGTTGCGTGACCGGCGGGCAGGCGGACGTCGCGCAGGTCCAGGTCTCAGATCGCGTCGGCCAGTTCGGCGAACGCGGCGGCGACTCGTAGCCGGGCCTGGGATTTCGGAGGTGAGTTCGTAGTGGCCGCGGCGGAGATTCTGTATGACGGCGAGTCCGGCGATGACGACTCGGGGCGGTGCGGTCGGTGCGTAGCCGGCGCATGGGTCGCAGCCGGTGTTTAAGTCTGCCGTGGTCGGCCTCTATCCGGTTGTTCTCATACTGTTCGATGTGGTGCCTGGCGGCCGGGACGAACTCGTCGAGCATGCGTGGGTAGACCGGCGGCTTGCCGGTGACGACCTCGGACGGCGTCACCTTGACCGTGTCTAACGTCCGTTGGAAAAACTGCCGCGCACCGTGGCCGTCGCGGCGTTTCGATACGGGCGCATGATGACCTGCCCGTGCTGGTCGACGGCCCGGTACACGCAACGCCACACGCCGCCGACCTTGACGTAGGTTTCGTCGACGAACCACCGACCACCCGGCGCGTACGAGGATGATCTTTTGAGTTATCTCATCCGACCCCCACATCGTTGAAACTCAGCGCGCTGCTCCACATTTGCATTATGGCCACGAAAAGCGGGTCTTCGCCTTTGGCGAATATTTCGAACTCGCTGATTGCCTTTTCCAGTTCCTCATCGCTCACAATTCTGCCTCCACGGTACGGCGATGCTCCGTGCGCCTTTCGATGAAAGGTTAAAAGGTGTGGCCGGGGACGGTGTGCGGTCGTGGCGCGCTTCGCTCGCGCCGATGGCGACCGGCCACCGTCCGCGTAACCGAGCCGCCGACAACCACCTCGTCCTTGCGGCGCCTGAAACTCGAAACGGGCGCCCCGTGATCGGGGCGCGCCGCACATTCCGCTCTCAGTCCTTGAAGACGTCCTTGATCTTTTCGCCGGCCTGCTTAACCTTGCCAGCCTTCTCGTCCTTCCAACCCTCTGCCTCAAGCGACTGATTATCGGTCGCGTCGCCGACCTTCTTCTTGATCTTGCCTTCGACTTCCTGACCCTTATTTTCGATCTTGTCGTCGGCTCCCATGAGACCTACCCCCTCGTGTGGCGTCGGCTCACTCGTCTCTAAACGGTCATGCCGCTAACCGTGAGCCGCCAAACAAATAGAGTCTCCGATCCGACGCGGCACTAAACCTGCCGGTAAGGATTAGTCGCCCCCGTTCGGGGCAGGCCAGCGCGGGGTTCCGTTCGGCGATCTCACGATCGTGACAGTGTCGATCGTGAGCGTGTTTTTCGCTGGTCATATCTGGTGCCCCTGCACGATTCGAAACTGGGTACCGCGCACCTTCGCGCAGCTCATCGGTTATCCAACCCATACTCCCTCCGGCCGCTGCCAATTCAACCGACTTCGCTGCGCCGCTGGACTCCACGCTGACGCCGATCGGCGGAAGATCCGGCACTCATCCGCGCCTGCGCAGGCGAAAGGAATCTGCCTCGTACGCCGATGACGCCCGCCCCACACCGCTGTTGCCGCATGCGGCGCCCCTCACGCCTAACGAACGCTCGCCAAGTGTCGGCTTCTGGCATTGCGGCACGGTCGCGGCCCGACATGCGCAAGCGTCCGCCAGCCGGCCAGGTCACGAGGGGTGTGCAACTTGATATTGCGGCGACACTCGGCGTACAGCTGCTCTTTAGGTGCGGCCGGTGTACTGCGCCTGCTTGCCGTGTGACCACGACTACGGCCGCTCCTTCTGGAATGTCTAATTTCCGCCCCGCGAGGGGTCGCCATGCGGGCGCTAACGGTATCGCCAGGCGCGCGTCGGATGACCCGATCAATGTCCTGCGTCCGGCCAGCAGCGGCACCATCACCTAAGCCGCGAGTTGCCGCGAACAGGGAGCCGCTGTGGCCCAAAATGTAGGCCCGGAACGTCACATGAGCGATCTTCGCCGCACACCTTTGAGTACGGCGGGAAAGTCCCGAGCGGTCAACGTTTGGCCGCCATCATGCCGGGTACACCGGCGTCTACCAGGCATTTCTCCACTGGGAGGAGGCCCATATGCCATCCGGAACAGAAGATCAACACGATAGAAATCAATCGGCAAACGGTCGAATCGGGCGACTCACAGAGATCGCCGAGCCTGCCGTTGCCGAGTTCGCGAAGCTTAGCGGCTACGAGCCGGACCGGGTGTCCGGGTTTCGGGGCGACGAGAGCGGCTGGTCGTTGTTGATCGACGTGGTCGAACTCGAACGCATTCCAGACACCACGAGTGTGCTGGCGACCTACCGCGTCGACACGGACCGCGAAGGTCATGTGCGCTCCTATGAACGGCTCCGCCGATTCAATCGGGGCGCGACGGATCAGTGATCCACTCCAGCACCTCCACTCCCAGCATTCCCGCGAGACCGCGAAACAAGAGCGGAGACATCGATGCGATGACCATTCAGCAGTATTCCAACAGATCCGGCCCGGCTCCTGGCTCATTGGCGGATGTGCTGGAGCGAGTGCTTGATCGCGGTGTCGTCGTCGTCGGCGACATCGTCGTGAGCGTCTTGGACATCGAGCTGCTCACGCTGAAGGTGCGGCTCTTGATCGCCTCCGTGGACACTGCCGAGCGCATGGGAATCGACTGGTGGCGCCGTGATCCGTTCCTGAATAGCTCCGCTAACGACCTGGCGGTCGAAAACCGCCAGCTTCGAAAGCAGCTCGCTGAGACAAAGCAGGCGGAGGACGTTGATGATGGAGCCGCGTAAGCAAGCGGCCGTTTACCTGTACGCGGCCGTTCCCGCACACACATCGTTGGCGGACGCTGCGACGCCGACCGACATCCGACTCATTGAAGCCCACGACGTGAGCCTTGTCGTCGGCACTCCGGACATGCCCACATTGGCCGACGCGGCAAACCCGGACTCCGGCGGCGGTAGCTTGGCGGAACTGGCGCGCCAGCACGACGCTGTCATTCGCGCCGTCATGGCGGTCTCGGACAGCATTTCCCCGTTCCGACTTGGAACCATCGTGACCGATGACACGGCGGCACGTCATTTCATTGTCTCGCACAGGACGGACCTGCTCGCGCTGTTGCGCCGGCTCCGAGCCTCGGCCGAGTGGGGAGTAACCGTCAGCGTCGAGAAAGTCCGGCCGCGGGCGGCCCGACCACAGCCGAGCGATCGATCTGGGTCGGCCTATCTCGCCACGCGTCGCCAGCAACTCGCTGACGAGGAACGCCGCCGAACTGAGCATGCGGCGACGATCGCGGTCGCCGCGGATGAGCTTCGCGAACTCGCGATCGACGCCGCGCACGGCGCGCAGCGCGGTGCCGTGATCCTGGATGAGTCGTACCTGGTCAGCGAAGCGTCCACGCGTTCATTCCTTGACGTCGTCGATCACCTGACGAAGCGATTCGCAGACAGCGGTCTGTCAATGCGTGCGACAGGACCTTGGCCGCCGTACTCATTTGCCCGACTCACTGGCGGTGAGCAATGACCGAACAGCTCGCGCTGAACACCGGCTACGCCCTCGTGGATCTCCTCAACCGGGTAGTCGACGGCGGCATCGTGATCAGCGGTGACATCGTGATCGCTCTTGCCGGGGTGGACCTGATCCGGCTTGATCTGAGAGCGCTGCTGGTGGGTGTCCAGACGGCACTAGAACGGGGGGATGCCTCGTGACCGGCCCCAATCGCCGATCCGCACGTCTCAATGTCGATGCACGCGACGTCGGGCGCGGGTTGGCCGCGCTTGTCGTGACGATTCTTGATCTTGTACGTCAGCTGCTAGAGCGCCAGGCGCTACGTCGTGTAGACGCCGGAGACCTGAGCGACGACGAGATTGAAGGTTTGGGCCAAGCGTTGCTAGCACTCGAAGACGGATTCGACGAGCTACGCGGGAAGCTCGGGCTCGCCGCCGAAGATCTTCGATTGTCCGCAGAGATCGCGAATCTCGCGGACGCGATCGCACAGCCGATCGATCCCGCACGCGAGGAAACAACCGAGGGGGGAAACAAGTGACTGCAAGCGTCGCGCCGATCACTCGAGCGCCACGGCCCAGTTCGTTAGCCGATGTACTGGAGGTGATCCTCGACAAGGGCATCGTCATTGACGCGTACATTCGCGTCTCTCTCGTGGGAATCGAAATCCTCACGATCGATGCCCGCATCGTCATCGCGAGTGTGGATACGTACCTACGATTCGCCGAAGCCGTGAACCGGCTCGACCTTAACCCGCGCGATCAAGTTACCGGCTTGCCCGGAATGATCCACGAAATGACCGAGGGTGGCGCCAAGTCCAAAACCAAGGGCGCGATCAGCGGCGTCAAGGAAAAGGCGTCCGAACTGGTAGACCACATCCGCGGCGACGATGAAGACGATTACTACGACGATGATCGGCAGCTGGAGGGCAGCCGATCCGAGGAGCGGGACCGGCGCGCGGCGCCCAGTCGGCGACCACCTGACGGCCGGATCAGGAGGGGCTGACAAATGGCGCTCCACCTCTACTGCATCGTCAGGTCAGATCACCCGTTAGGACGGCGCATAGACGGCGTCGGTGATCCACCCGGCACGGTTGACATCGTGCGAAGCGGAGAGCTTGGCGTGGCCACGAGCCCGATCCCGCCCGAACCCGAGTTGACCGATGCGGATGCGGTTCGACACTTCGACGTCCTGATCGACTTGTTGGCGAACGGGCCGGTCCTGCCGCTCCGCTTCGGCACTTCCGCTCCAGACGCGAACGCGGTCATCGATGAAGTTCTTCGACCGGCCGCGGGGCAGTACGTAAAGCGGCTGGATGCCTTGGATGGCCTGGTAGAGCTGCGTTTCACCGTTGCCGGGCACGAACTTGACGAGTTGGCGGCGGTGGCCGCCGAGCATCCGGAGCTTCGTGGCGCTGGCGCAAACACCGCTGACCTCGACGAGCGGATCGCGCTAGGTGAGGCGGTCGGGGCCGAAATGACGCGACGCCGGCAGAAGCGGTCTGAGTTGATCATCGAGCGAATACGGCCGCATTGCGTGGCGATCCAGGACCAATCGAACGACGATCCGACAACCAGCAGGGTGGCAGCTTTGGTGCAAAAGGATCAGCTCAGCCGTGTCGACTCCGCTGCCAGCCAACTGTTTAATGACCTTGGCACAGGGTACGAATACGAGTATATCGGCCCAATGCCGGCGGCTGATTTTGTTGACATCGAACTACGCAGCGAACAACCAGATGGCACTTGGGGATCGGCCGGCAACTGGGGTTGGCAGCGTTAATCATTTCGGGGGGGTCATGAACGACAGGACGCGTTTGGGAGCAGCCGTTCTAGGCGGCTACCTGCTAGGGCGCACGAAGAAGGGCACCGCCGCGATTCGGCTCGCGATGTGGCTCAACGGTACGAGCACCGGCTCGCTGGCCAAGGACGGACTGCAGCGGCTGACGAGTTCACCTGAGGTCAGCAAACTGGTTGCCCAGGCGGGCCAACCGCTTGTTCAGGCAGCCCGCAATGCGGCGACCGCGGCTGTCGAGGCACGCTTGAGCGGACTGGCCGCAGGCCTCAATCAACGCACGTCGCGGCTCCTGCCGCCGGGTTCCGGCGAGGGCGACGACTCCGAGGGTAAGGGCGGTCCCTCCGAGGACGCCGAGTCCGAGGACGCCGGCGAGTCCGGTCGGCAGCGGGACGGCGACAGTAAGGCGTCGCGAGCGAAGGGCGAATCCGCCGAGCGCGAACCGACCGACGATCGCGATGAGCAGCCGGACCGCGACGAGGAGTCGGACGTGGATGAGCCGGACATGGATGAGGAACCGGCCGCCGACGAGGAACCGGATCGCGACGAAGAGCCGGTTGCCGAAGGCCGCGAGGCACGGGCCGGCAAGCCACCGGAGGCACGCAAGGCACCGGTACGTCGCTCGCGTACTGCGTCGACTCGTCAACGAGAGAAGGCCGCGTCATGACCGAATCAGTGGCACAACCGAAGCAGGGTCTCATCGGATCGCTCATCACTGGACCGGCGTTCAAAAAGCTCGCCGAGGAGGCCGGCAAGTATGCCGTAGCCAAGGCAGAACGTCTGACGAAGGGCGGCAACCCTGAAACGCAACCCAGCAGTGGCGTAAATCCGGGAACATCGGGCGGCAACGGCTCGAGCGGCAACGGCTCGGGTGGTGGCGCGTCGCCTAAGCTCTCGGCGGTCATTGAGGGGGCGAAGAACTCCCTAGAGGGGAAGTCGACGGCCACCACGATGGTCAAGTCGGCGGCCACGGCGTTGCGCGAAAAGGTGAAGCAGGCGTTCGGTGGCATTGGCGCCAAGACCGGCGAACTGAAGATGACCAACATCGAGGAGAGCATCGACATCGGCCTTCCTGTCGACGTTGTCTATAACCAATGGACCCAGATCGCCGAGTTCCCCAAGTTCATGAAGGGCGTGGAAAACATCGATCAAGAGAGCGAGACCGAGTCCACGTGGCGGGTAAAGGTGGCACTTTCACACCGCAGCTGGAAGGCGCGGATCACCGAGCAAGTTCCGGACCGCCGCATCGTGTGGACCAGCGAAGGCGCGAAGGGCTACACGCAGGGAACGGTGACGTTCCACGCGCTTGCCGACGATCTGACTCGGGTTCTGCTCAGCATGGAGTACTACCCGAACGGATTCTTCGAGAAGACCGGAAACCTTTGGCGTGCCGGCGGGCGCCGGGCTCGCCTGGACCTGAAGCACTTCCGCCGCTTTGTCAGCCTGAGCGGAGAAGCGACCGGGTCGTGGCGGGGCGAGATCCGCGACGGCGAGGTCGTTGATCAGGGAGACGAAGAGCCCGATCAAGGGGATCGCCGCGACGGATCGGCTGCATCGCGGGGTCAAGCCGAGGACCGCGACGACTCGGATCGTGATGGAGACGAAGGTGCCGAATTCCGCGACCAGGACGACGAGTCCGAAGACCAAGATGACGAGGAGGACTACGACGACGAGGAAGCCGATGAGAACGACGAGAACGACGAGAGTCGGACGGGCCAACGGCAGACCGTCCGGAGCTGACGTCATCGCGGTGGATCCTGACCGTCCATAACCGATGCGAACATCGGGCGCAGGGGTGGGTACGGCGTTTCTACGCAGGCGAATGTCCTGGGCGAGCCGCGTCTGTAAGGAGCGGTGCGCCCCACGTGGGATTCCCAGGTGGGGCGCACGCTCACGTGATTGCCGGCTCTGGCGAAGCTCTTGCGGTACGTGGCCATTGGCCGTCGGTTGAGGACAGTGATACCTACATTGAACCGCCTATCACCGAAGAGGAGCGATCGTTGGGGTGGGCGCGGCACGAGCGCCTGCAGTGACATTTCGACCGCAAGATCGTCGCTGCAGAGCTTGACCGGCTCTCGCTCGGCTGAGGCACGTTCGCGACCGAAGCGGTAAGTGAGTGCTTGACATCGAGCCTCGGCTCGGTTCCCGACCGGCGTCTCGGTCGGCGCCTGCAGGTCGACGTCGAACTCCTTCCCGATCGGCGAGTGGGACGCGCCGCGTGCGCCGAGGGCGGGGCCGATTGTCGGTGGCGTACGTCTCGGCCAGCGCACGCTCCGGGTCCGTTTCGCCGACGTCGGCCGGAAACCTAAAGCCTGTGAAGGCCGACTGTGACCTTGGCGATGGTCGAGGGCCGGAGGCGATCTTCACCCGCCAATCGTGCCGGACGCCACCGATCAGTCAACGCAACAGTCGCGGCAAGGACAGCGGTGGCTATTGCGAGCCGCCGCCGGTGGCCAGGACCCCCATCGCACTGGTCCGGTCGATACCGCAACGATCTCGCTTCGCTGTGTCCGTCGCTTGATGCCCAGAAGGCAGCGCCGCATCATCGGAAAGTCGCCCAGCTCCATAAGCGGCACTCCGAACAGGGCGCTCCAACCCTGGCACCGCGCCCGAATCCGGGTGACCAGCCGGGTGCCGCCCTCGTCGGTCGGTGTCAACTGCCAGACTCGGGTGGCGTCCGGCTTGGCGCACACGAGCTCCCGAACCGGGGAGATCATCGCCACCCGAAACGCGGAGTGCTCATCGCTGCGACCGCTCATCGTGATCACATCACCAACGGCGAGGTCCGCAAGCTCGGGTCGGATCATTTCGGCGCTGCGGCCCCTGAACCTCCCGTTAAACGGAGGCCATCTCCGCATCGCTCGCCGAGCCCTCGGCCAACGCGGCACGAGGCGATTTGGAGCCTCACTACACAACGGCTCCGAAGGGCGCCGCGCCCTCTGCCACGCGCCGATCAGTCGATCCGCGCATCAGCGGCGGCCCGGCGCAGTCGGAAGAAGATCCACTCGCGAACGGAGATCTGGTCTACGCATCTCGCGCGCCTACAACCAGTGGCGTGGCATGGCAGTGGTGCCGGGAGCACGGAAGCGTCTATACCGGCGCGGCGTGCCGCCACGCTGGGCGCGCCATTCCACGAGATCTGGGCGTTTGGACCTGATTTTATCGGGTAGGTTCCTTATGCCTACTGATCCGAATACGCACATCAGAAAGAAGGCTGCGATGACCAGCCCCACCACCCAGACCACCTCAGTGCAAACCAGGGAGCGCGGCGAACTCGGCTCCGAGCAGGGTAAGACCACCATCGCCGACGTGGTGGTCCAGAAGATCGCTGGCGTCGCCGCCCGCGAGGTACCCGGGGTGTACGAGCTCGGCGGCGGCACTGCCCGGGCCATGGGCGCGATCCGCGAACGCATCCCGGGCTCAGGCGGCCCGAGCGTCACTCGCGGTGTCGCCGTCGAGGTCGGCGAGAAGGAAGCCGCGGTTGATCTGCAGATCGTTGTGGACTACGGGGTTTCGATCGCCGATCTCGCCCAGGGCCTGCGACGTAACGTGATCAACCGGATAGAGCGGATGACTTCGCTGTCTGTGGTCGAGGTCAACGTCAACGTCAACGATATCCACCTGCCCGGCGACGACGAGCAGGATGAAGAGACCACACGCGTGCAGTGAGCGGCTCGGATCCGGACACGATCGCGCGGGCGATCCTTGATTGTCCAGACGTCGCTGCGCTCTCCGACGCCGTCGCCACCTACCTGCCCGGACGCCGCGTTGCTGGTGTGGTCATACGCGGCGCGCGCGCACCGATAGTCGAGGTCCACATCGTCGCGCGGTGGGGATCACCGATGACGGGCATCGCAGAGCAGGTGCGCACAGCGGTCCGCGCGCTAGCCCCTGAAGCGACAGTCAACGTGGTGATTGACGACCTGGACCTCGGCCCGGTCGCCGGATAGGAGACAACATGTCGGCCAGCGTAATAGGACTACTCTTCGGCGCAGCGCTCGGCTTTGCCGGGGCATTCGGCGGGTTCACCGCCTTCATCATCGTGCTTGTCGTCGGCGCCGCGGGCTTCCTCGTCGGCGTACTCGTCGACCGCGACACCGACGTGCGGGCCTACTTCAGCGGCAATGACGGCCGGCGGCGCCGGTGAGCGCGATGACCGCCGGTACTTGGGCCGAACCTGCGACGGCGACGTCGCCACCTACCGCGCTGCCGCCTGCCGAAGCGCGCGGCGAGCTGCAGATCGCAGACCGGGTCGTCGAAAAGATCGTTGCGCAGGCCGTCTCCGAAGTCGAGCACACCACCGGCGTCTCCCGGCAGGTGCTAGGGCTCGGGCCGGGGCCGTCGCGAACGACCGCCCGGGTCTCGGCCACCGTGGACGGCGATATCGCCACAGTGCACGTGGTCATGGCGGTGCTCTGGCCGGAGCCGGTACCCGAGGTGACCCAGCGGGTCCGCGAACACGTCGTGGGACGCCTGGCCCAGTACGCCGAGCTGCGGGCCGCTGAAGTGGACATCGAGGTAGCCGCTCTGCCCCGCTCGCACGGGCCGCGCCCCAGGAGGGTGAGATAGATGCGCGTCTTCGACCGCGTCGTCGCTGTCGTTTTGGGCCTGGTGGTGCTCGGCCTCGGCGCCCTGGTCACTGCGGAGGTGATCTGGACCAAAGGCATGGGCCGCTCCGGCCATCTTGTCCTGCCGTACGAGTCCTCGAGCCGCTACCTGCATCATCATGTGTGGGACTCGGGCGCTGCGCGCGCGATCAGCGCGGCGATCGCCGCGATCGGGCTCATCGTGCTGCTGCTGGAACTAAAGCGCCGCCGGCCGGGGCTTTTGACCACGGTGACCAGTACCGCGGGCGTGATAACCGGCATCTCTCGCCGCAGCCTCGGCCGCACGTTGGTCCGGGTGGCCACCTCGGTGCCCGGGATCGCCGAAGCCAGAGCACGCGTACGTCGGCGCAACGCCACCGTGCGAGCTCATACCCGGTTGCGCGACCCCGGTGATCTGGACCAGCAGCTGCGTCAGGAATTGTCGGAATCGCTCGACTCGATGCAATTGAGCCAGCCCCCACGGCTGCGGGTCAAGCTCTCTCACCGGGAGGAACGGCAATGACGAGAGCGGTTTCCGACGCGACGACGCAGGAGATCCGCCCGCGGCCGACGCTTCCGCCACGCACGCGCTCGCCGAAGGTGGTCCGAGCTAACCGCGTCATCATTGGCTTGACCGGCTTGATCCTGCTGCTGGTCGGCGTCGCCGGGCTGCTGGCCGGCTTCGGCGTGTTCAGTTCGACGCTGAGACACCAGGCGGTGTTATCGGGCTCAGTCGACGGTTTCACCGCCCGGCACAGCTGGTTCTGGCCAGCGCTCGCAGCCCTGACAGCCATTCTCGCGCTACTGGCCCTGTGGTGGTTGATCGCGCAGTTGCGCACCGATCGCTTGCGGGGCATCGACCTGCGTCCATCCGGTCGAGACGGGCAGACATACATGCAGGGCGGCGCGATCACCGACGCCATCGAGGCGGAGGCGGAGTCCTACCGAGGCATCAGCCAGGCCCGGGCCCGGCTCAGCGGGACGCGGACGGCGCCACGGTTGAGCTTGGTGCTCACGCTGGACGGGCGAGTCGGCGTGGCTGAGATCCGGCATCGGGTGGAGGACCAGGCACTCGACCACACTCGCCGCGCCCTCGGCACCGACTGGCTGCCCGCACGGGTCGAACTAGTACTACCGCGGGGGACGCGGCGCGACGTTCGCTGAGGCCGACGGGCGCAGTTGTCGGATCACAGTGGGACCGAGCGGCGCCGAGCCGCCGCCGGGTGATGGCGGAGCCGATCCGGCGGGTGGCGAGCGAGTCCACGTATCGCCCTGGGCGGCGAGCAACGGCAAAACCGGCGAACACTTAATCCGCGCGGATTCGGGGTTCGGGTCCCTGGAGGCGCACAAGATCATCAAGCCTCTGACCTGGCGATACAGCCTGGCGGAGCCTTTCTCGTTGGGCCGGGCAGGCGGCGTGGGTGATCGGTGGGTGCTCCGGAGCGGTTGGCGCGATCTGGGGCGCCGCCGGACAAGGCCGTCGCTGCTGTGATCTGACTGTGGGCATGTGCCACTCTTGGCGTTGGCGGCCGTACCAGGCAAGCGCGCAAGACGGTGACCGGCTGGTCGGCTCACCGCATCGCCGTAAAGACAACTACCCGAACCTAAGGAGTCACTACGGGCGCTTCCTACATGACACGCGACAAAGCACAACAAACAGCCGTCCGACGATGAGACGGCATCGTCGAGACTAATTCTCAATCACCCATGGCCACGTAATCGCACGTGTGTTGCCGACTCATCTCGCGCGGAGCGCCGCGATGACTTGCGGAGGTATACGCTTAATTTGGGGTTGATGAACCAGCCGCCGCTCCCGTGTACGGAGGGCAGCTGTGTCTGGTTTCGTGGCAAACGAGCGCATTTCGTTCGACTCGCCGGACCGCTTCTGGTGGTCCGAAATCGCCCTTCCTGATCGTCTTCTTGTCCATCTGGGTGGCGAGCTTGATCTGGCGACCAAGTCCGCGTTGCACAATCGTTTGACCTCGGCAACGGAGTCGACCGCCCAGCGGATTCAACTCGATTTCATGCAGGTGAAATTCGTCGACGCGTCGTGTATCGGCGTGATCGTGCGGGCGTGGGATGTGATGCACGGTTCCGGTCGATTGCTACACATCACCGGCCTTCATGGTTTCCCAGCACGGGTGTTCGATGTGTGCGGATTGACGCCGATGATGGTGCGGACCGAAGACGGAACGGTTGGCGTCGATGAGCAGTAATGATCAGCTGCGCGCCCACCTCGCGCATGGACTGTCGCTGGACGAGCGGGAAACTCGTGCGGGCCTATGGGAAGCGAATTCCGACCAACGCGAACGGCTCGCCGACGAACGCGAACGGCTCGCCGACGAACGCGAACTGCTCGCGGACAGCCGCGAACGGACGGCCGACCGGCACGAGTTTGAACTCGACCGGCGCGAGGCCGACCAGGCGCAGATGCCGCTAGGCGCTGGCAACACGGCGAGCGAACCCGCGGCAGCCCTGGCGGCGGTCAAGCGGGCCGAGGACGGACTGCGTCGGGCTCAGGCCCGCTTGAGGCAGGCGCCTCAGGCTAGTGACCGCGTCGAGGCGGCCGCCTGCCGGCGGGCCGCCGCGGAGACGCGCGCGGGCGCGTCTGACGAAGACTCAGATCGCGACAGCGAGGAGCGGGCGTGGCGAGCGGACCGCCGCGACTTCGTGGCGGTCGACCGAGACCGAATCGCCGGGATCCGTGACGCCGTTGCCGACGAACGGGACGAGGACGCAGCGGTGCGGGAACGCGCCGCCGACGAACGCGAACTGGCAGGGCTCGACCGTGAACGTCACCTTGACCGGCTTGGCACACCGCCGCGAGGCGCCCCGGCGGCGCTGCCGGCGACCGATCACGAGTCCCTGCGGGACCAACGCCTCCGCGCGGAGCGACAGCGCGACGACGCGGCGGCCAGCCGACGCAGCGCCGCGACCGAGCGCGACCGCGCGGCAATGTCATGGGGTCCACAGATGTACGGGCCGATGCTGCTGGCCAGTTTCGCCGACCTTGCGAAACAGCTGATCACCTCGGATGACCTCGGCGACGTGCTGCCACAGGTACTCAAATACAGCGTCGGCGCGGTAGATGGCTGCGAACACGCGAGCGTCACCCTTGTACATGGCGGTCGGTCCCTCGACACCGTCGCCACCAGTCCCGTCGCAGCCGAACTCGACGACCTGGCCTTCGGTACCGGCCTCGGCCCCGGGCCGGAGGCACTACGCGGCGACACACCGATATACGTGCCCGATCTCGTCGCCTCACGGCGCTGGCCCGTCCTCAGTGCCGCCGCCGCCCAACTCGAGGTGGCAAGCGTGCTGTGCCTCGGTCTGTTCGCCTACCAGCCCGCCCCCTGGACACCGCTGGGCACACTCACGCTCTACGGCACCACGCGTGACGGCTACACAGACGAAGATCAAGAGTTCGCGTCCATCCTCGCCGCGTACGTCGCCGTTGCTGTCGCGATCGCACAGCGGCGTGGCGACGTTGACCGGCGTGAGGCCGCACTCCATCGTGGCCTTAGCACCCGTGACGTCATCGGTCAGGCCAAAGGTATCTTGATGGAACGGCAGCACCTCGCCGCCCCCGACGCTTTCGACCTGCTACGCCACGCATCTCAAAGCCTCAACGTCAAACTCGCCGACATAGCGCGACACCTCGCCGAGACCGGCGAAATGCCCAAGCGGTCAGCCGATTAGCTGGTCGGTAACGGGTCGGATCTGGTTGCTTACGCGCTCAGGTGGGGCATGACGAAGCCATATTCTGAGGCTTGTGACAGAGCAGTTCGCCCCGGGCAATGTGGCTATCAACGTCTCCCGCGGGACGACTGGGCCGCCGCTGCTGCCCGGTCGGCGCACCGCGGAAGTCCGATACGAGCCGGCGATCGGCCGCCCGCGCGCTCGTTGCGGCGGGCGGCTAGCGGAGGCCCAGCCGGGCTATTTCCCAGCGAGGGCGTGTTCGAGCTGCGTCTTGGTCATCGACGAGCGGCCTTTGACGTTGCGGCGCTTTGCTTCGGCGTACAGCTGGTCCTTGGTGCGTCCGGCGGCGCCGGTGTGGGACCGTTTGCCGCCGCGGTGGCCGGAGGACACATCCTGCGTCGAGGTGCGGCTGGACGTCTTCGACTCGCCGTGGCGGGCGCGTTCCTTGTTGACGGTCGACGCCGGATCGTTCCAGCAACGCGTCCCGCGCTGCGACCGCGTCGCGGCGGGTGAGGTAGCCACCGCGGCGGATGCGCCCCCGCCGTCCGGGCAGGGCGCTTACTGCGCAGTCGAAGTACCAACTGCCGTGGCTGCGCTCGACCAGTTGTGGGCAGGTCGAATCCATCGATCGGCCCGTCTGCGGATCTCGGCACCCGCACCGTTTGAACACGCCACCGGAGCGCATCGCATCCACCGCCCTCCTTGATTAAGTTCAGCTTCCGATGGTGCACGTCTCGGCGTGCCGAAGACACCCCGGCCGTGGGTGTACCGATGGGGCAGCGGCTCGGTGCAGATCGGCGCGTGCGTGTGAACCGCGACGAGGGCACCGGGACGTGGGTCCTGCTGTGCTACCGGCTACCCCGCGAGCCCTCCACCCCACGAATCACCGTCTGGCGCAACCTCAAACGCCTCGGCATCGCCCAGCTCGCCGACGGTCTGGTCACCCTTCCCGCCGACGCCCGCACCCGCGAACAGCTCGACGCACGTCTGCCGGTCATCCGGCGCGATCGCACCGGCGGTGTACGTCGTCGTGTGCTCCGATGCCGATCTTGAAGCGTTCGTGCGTGCAACACGCTTCGGCTGACCAGCTCACGATCCCGGTACTTCCGGTGTAACAGGCGGAGCTCCGAGGGATAGTTGCCATAGACGCCGATGGGAGGGAGACGCGGACGTGAGCCAGTTCGACGCCGTGCTGTTCGACGCGGGCGACACGCTGATCCGGTTGGTCGGCAGCGGCGAGACGCTGGTGCACCGCGCGGCGGCGAACATCGGTGCCGGTCCACTCGATCAAGATGCAGTCGCCAGCGCTTGGCAGCGCGTACTCGACCGGAGCAGCACTGCTGACGAGCTCGCTAAGGGCCGAGATCTATCCAGCTCCCGGCACCGGGAAGTGTGGATCGCGCTGTATCAAGCGGCCGGATGTGACGACCTCAGTCCAGGACTCAGTGAAGCTCTGTATGAAGTGACAGTCGGCGTCGAGTCATGGGAGGCATTCCCGGACACGTTGCCGACACTGAAAGCCGTGCGTGAGCGGGGCCTGAGCGTGGGCGTCGTCAGCGACACCGGCTTTGACTTACGTCCCGCGATGGAGCACTTGGGACTGGCACCGTTTCTGAACACCGTGGTGATGTCTTTCGAGTACGGCGTCTGCAAGCCCGCCGCGACCGTGTTCCTCACCGCGTGCGACCAGCTGCACGTCGATCCAGCGCGGACGCTGATGGTTGGCGATAACCCGCTGACCGACTCCGGTGCTGTGGCCGCTGGGCTGTGCGTCTTCTTGCTGCCACCGCCCGCGAAGGACGGACCACGCGGGCTCGGTCACATCCTGTCGCTGATCTGACTCAGGAGGACATGACTGTCGTGACGGAAGCACCGGTCCTGGTTAGCCCCGACTGGCTGGCGCTCCGCGAACCTGCGGACGCCGATGCGCGGGCACCGGAGCTCGTCGAGCGCCTTCGGCAGCGGCTACGCAAGGACGCGCGTTCGGTCATCTACGACCTGGGCTGTGGCACCGGCTCGATGACCCGATGGCTGGCACCGCAACTCGACAGAGCGCAGCATTGGATTTTGTACGACCGCGACCCAGCACTGCTCGCATACGCGGCGGTGTCCGCGCCGGCCATCGCCGCAGGTGGGGCCCGGATCACCGCCGAGACTCATCAACGGGACATCACCCGGCTGGTGCCGGCCGATCTCGCCGGAGCGTCCGCGATCACTGCCGCGGCGCTCCTCGACATGCTGACCGAGGACGAGCTGACCCGTTTCATTGCATCTTGCATCGAGGCTGGGTGCCCTGCGCTGATCACTCTCTCCGTCGTCGGTCGCGTCGATTTGACTCCGGCCGACGCGCTTGACAAGCGCATCGGCGAGGCGTTCAACGCTCACCAGCGGCGGACCACAGGAGGGCGGCAACTGCTCGGTCCGGACGCCGTGGACCTCGCGGCCGACCTGTTCACCCGGCGCGGCGTCGAAGTCCTGGTTCGCAGCAGCCCGTGGCGGCTCGGACCGGCGTACGGCGCGCTGACGACGGAATGGTTGATCGGATGGCTAGCCGCGGCCGTTGAGCACGATCCGGGGCTGGCGGGGCTGGCTGCCGCGTATCGGGACCGGCGGCTGGATGACCTAGCGGCTGGTCGCCTGGGCGTGACCGTGCACCACCGGGACCTGCTGGCTCTGCCGAGCTGACGCGGACGGCCCGGTGTGGTGGAGCCCCGATGCCCGAGTCTGCCCCGCCGCCCGGTGCTGCCAGGACCAGAGCACATCACGGCCGAATGACTCGACAAGGAGCGCCAGAGCCGCCAACAGCACCGCGATCCCGATCACATGCGGTACAAGCCCGCTACCTGCGAGTGCGAGGGCGATGCCCTGCGCCGCAGCGACTGCCTTGCGCCAATACCGATCTGGCAACGGTGAGCGTAGCCAGGGCAGCAGCCAGGAAGCGCCGACGAAGATGTAGCGCATGGCGCCGATGGTCAGTACCCAGGCGCCGTAGGTGGGCGCGACGAACACGCTGAGCGTAAGGATCATGAATGCGTCGACCTCCATGTCGAAGCGCGCTCCCAACGCCGACGCGGTGGAGGTGCGTCGGGCGACGTTGCCGTCGACGGCGTCGAGCGCGAGCGCCACCCCAGCAAGCGTGATCATGACCGCGGTGGGCACGTGCCTGCCGAACGATGCAGCGGTCAGCGCCAGTACGCCCCCGACCAAGACCGCGCGGGTGAGCGTGACCACGTCGGCCGGTCCCAGAAACCTGCGATCCGAGCGCCTCATGCCGCGGCTGAGCACGCCACACAGAGCCAGTCCGTACCCCGATCCGGCCAGCCACCCCACGAGGCCAAGTCGGAATGCCGCCGAAAGAGCAGCCAGGAGGACAAACTGGGAAATGAGTCCGATTAGTGGGCCCTTGCGAACCACAGGCACCTCCTCTCCGTGACTGTGAGTGCGTGCACGGCTGGTAGCCATCGTCTAGTCGGCACGCTCGGAACGGCCGACCGGTTCATCGGACGGATTTGATCGGACGATCATGGAGGAGCGCCGATGCCCTATGAAGCCCGCGCGTTTTGGCTGCGGCATCCGGGCTGTGGCGAGATCCGAGCCGAGTCGCTTCCCGAGCCCGGCCCAGGCGAGGTGCGCGTACGCACCCTCTACTCCGGCGTCAGCCGCGGTACCGAGACGCTGGTGTTTCGGGGCGGCGTCCCGGAGAGCCAGCATGCGCTGATGCGGGCACCGTTTCAGGACGGCGAGTTCCCGGGTCCCGTGAAGTACGGCTACCTGAACGTCGGCGTTGTCGAGGCTGGGTCAGCGGACCTGCTCGGGCGTACCGTCTTCTGCCTCTATCCGCACCAGACCGAATATGTGGTCCCCGCCAGCGCGGCGATTCCCGTACCCGATGATGTGCCGCCATCCCGGGCGGTTCTCGCAGGCACCGTGGAGACCGCGGTGAACGCGTTGTGGGACGCGGCACCGCGGATCGGGGACTGTGTCGCGGTCGTCGGTGCCGGCATGGTCGGCTGCGCCGTCGCCGGAGTGCTTGCCCGACTCCCCGGCGCGCGGATCCAGCTCGTGGATGTCGATCCCTCCCGCGCCGACGTGGCGCGTGCCCTCGGCGTTGATTTCGCGCTGCCCGAGCAGGCCGCAGGCGAGTGTGATCTTGTCATTCACGCCAGCGCGACGTCCGCGGGACTCCAGCGCTGTCTCGAACTCGCTGCCGCGGAGGGCACGATCATCGAACTCAGCTGGTACGGGGACCGAGACGTCACCATCCGGCTGGGCGAGTCGTTCCACTCCCGCCGGCTGACGATTCGCAGCAGTCAGGTCGGTGAAATCGCACCGGCGCGGCGCCGGAACCGGTCGTTCGCCAATCGGCTCGCACTCGCTTTGGACCTTCTACGCAACCCCGCCTTCGATGCGCTGATCACCGGCGAGTCCCGCTTCGACGACCTGCCCGACGTCCTTGGCCAGCTAGCCGACGGCACACTTCCGGCGCTCTGCCGGCTGATCACCTACCCCGAAAGTGAAACCTATGTTTAGCATCACCGTTCGCGACCACATCATGATCGCGCACAGCTTCCGCGGCGAGGTCTTCGGACCCGCGCAACGGCTACACGGAGCGACGTTCGTCGTGGACGTGACGATCCGCCGAGCCGAACTCGACGCTGACAACATCGTGGTCGACATCGGTCGTGCCGCCGCCGAACTCAGTGCCGTGCTCGGCGAGCTCAACTACCGGAACCTGGACGAGGATCCCACGCTCGCCGGCATCAATACCTCGACCGAGGCACTCGCAAAAGTGATCGCCGATCGGCTAGCCGCGCGGGCACACGAGGGCGGGCTCGGAACGCCCGGCGATGTGCTCGACGGCCTGATGGTCACGCTGCACGAGTCCCACATCGCGTGGGCCAGCTACGAGCGGCCGTTGTGACCGAACTGAACTTCGTACTCCCGAATGACATCGACAACCCCGCCGAACCCAGCGGGGGCAACGGTTACGACCGCAGGATCAGTGGCGGACTGACCGGACTGGGCTGGACGGTGCGGGAGCTCGCGATCGAGGGGGACTGGCCGCGACCGAATGACGCGGTCCGTAAGCACGTCGACGAAACGCTCACGAAGCTCCCGGACGGCGCGACGGTGCTCCTAGATGCTCTGGTCGCGGTTGCGGTGCCGGACGTGATCGGCCCGCACCGGGACCGGCTAAACCTGGCGGCTCTGGTGCACATGCCGTTCGGCGATGAGTCAGCCGAGCTGCGGCGTACCGAGGGCGCGATGCTGGACGCCATGACCGCGGTCGTGACCACCAGTTCCTGGACCCGGCAACGCCTGCTCGACCTCTACGCGTTGACCGCCGGCCGGGTCCACGTCGCGGCGCCCGGCGTGGATGAAGCGCCGATAACCCCTGGATCGGAGCATGGCACAGAATTGCTGTGCGTCGCGGCTGTAACCCCCCGCAAGGGCCACGATCTGCTGATCCGTGCTCTCGCGACGCTCGCGGATCACTCCTGGAACTGCCTCTGCATCGGCTCGATCAGCCGCGATCCGGCATTCGTCGAGCACGTCCGCGAGCTTCGACTAACGTTCGGCTTGACCGACCGGGTACACCTAGCCGGCCCGCGTACGGGTGGCGACCTCGACGCCGCCTACGCCGCGGCCGACCTTCTGGTGCTGCCGTCGCACGGGGAGTCCTACGGACTTGTCGTTACCGAGGCGCTGGCGCGTGGCGTGCCGGTCCTCGCGACGGCGGCTAACGGGCTGCCTGAGGCACTTGGGTGCGCGGCGGACGGCTCGCTCCCCGGCATCCTCGTCCCGCCCGGTGACAGTGCGGCGTTAGCCGGTGGGCTGCGCTCGTGGCTCGACGATCCGGACCTGCGCCGCCGGTTGCGCCGGTCAGCGCATGACCGGCGAGCCACTTTGGACCGCTGGGCCAAGCCGTCCGAGATCATCTCGCACGTTTTGAGCGACATGACGGCCTAACATCGCGCTCGGTCGCGGCGCGAACTCTGCTCTGGCGATCCCGCCTCGGGACGCGCCTCGCCGGGCTATCGTCTGCTAGGGGCGATATGTGGCGTTCGCCCAATATTGGAACGCGCGTCGCGGTGGTCGCACCGAGTGGAAGTGTCGGGGGTTGTTGAGGGATGGCCAAGTCTTTCAACGGTGTCGTCAACATGGACATCACCGAGTCGACCCCGGACTGGGGTCCCTACGCGCAGCCGGTGGCCCCAGAGGGGTCGCCGAACATCCTGTACATCGTCCTCGATGATGTCGGCTCCTCCGCGATGGAGCCGTACGGCGCGCCGGTGTACGTACCGTCCGGCGCGGGACTTGAGCTGCGATTTAGCCCCCGATGCGGGCGGCTGTCGAGCGCCGTGGTCTCGTCAGTACGCCACATCCACATAGAGGCGCCCACTCAACTCGCCAGCACGAACCTGGACCGTTTTCGCCAGTCCGAGCGCGATGCTGACGGTGCCCTCGAAGTCGCCGGTCACGGAGTAGCCCTTAAGCATCGGGTATCCGAGCGCGACCGATTTGGTAGCGATCGTGCTTGCGCCTGCATCCGTGTGACCTTGCACGGGTTGAAGCGTGATCAGAAGGAACGAGCTGCCACCGCCTGGCACGGTGATCGATTTGCCGGACGGGTCCGCGGTCACCTGGCTGACGTATCTGATCTGGTAGGCGGGCATCGCGCCGGGAATGTCGAGGACCATCCGGTCGTACCGGCACTCTTGGTGCTTGCCCGGCCGGATGCCGGTGATCACCGGAACCGGCGGCACGCTCGGATTATGGGAGACGGCAACGGGTGCAGTGCGCCAAGCGAGGGAGTCGCAGCCGGGCAAAATGACCCCGCCCGTCGCAGTTGAAGCCACCGTCGCGCTGGGCGGCGTTGGACTGATGGTGCCAATGACACCGGTTGGTGTCGGTTTCGAGGCGCCGCAGGCGCTGAGCAACGCAATCGCTGCGCTCGCGACAACCGCAAGCCAGACATTTCGCAACATCCGCACTGACCCTCCTGGATTGGCCACACTTTGTTAATCGTTAGGTTGAGGTGTGTGCGGCGGCCGGGGCCGCTCGACCGATGCGGTGTACCAGATCGGGTGACCCTCTCGCGAGTTGCGGCACGCCGCAACGGCGCTGTGGGTCGATGCCGCCACGCGACCGACGACGCTCGGCACGCCGTGCAATCCAGCGGGGCACGCGGCATGCTGAAGTCATGCCGCGATCGTTGCCACCATTCCGCGCCGACCACGTCGGCAGCCTGCTCCGGCCTCCGGAGGTGCTTTCCGCGCGGGCCCAGCACGCGGCTGGCGAAATCTCCGCGGACCAGCTGCGCGCCGTCGAAGATCGAGCAATCGCTGATGTCGTACGCATGCAGGAAGACGTCGGTCTCCAGTCAGCGACTGATGGCGAGTTTCGCCGGACCTCTTGGCACATGGACTTCATTTACCAGCTCGGCGGCGTTAAGCAGGCCGACGAGAAACTGACCGTCCAGTTCTTCAACGCGACCGGCGGCCTGGAATTCACTTCCGCGGCTCTCCACGTCGATGAGCCGATCAGCCTGCCCCAGACGATCTTTGCCGACGCGTACACGTATCTGTCCAAGCAGACCCACACCGTCACGCCGAAGCTGACGATCCCGTCGCCGAGCATGGTGCATTACCGCGGTGGCCGCGCGGCCATCTCTACAGACGTGTACCCGGAACTGGATGAGTTCTGGGCGGACCTGTCCGCCGCGTACGCGCAAGAAGTGCAAAGCCTGGCCGAGCTCGGCTGTAAGTATCTTCAGTTCGATGACACGAGTCTGGCGTACCTGAATGACCCTCGCCAGCGGGAGATACTCGCCACGCACGGCGACGATCCGCTGCATCAGCACGAGCGCTACATAGCCCAGATCAACGCAGCACTTTCGGATCGTCCAGAGGGGATGGCGGTGACCACTCATATGTGCCGGGGCAACTTCCGATCCTCGTGGGCGGCCGCTGGCGGGTATGACTTCGTCGCCGAGGCGCTGTTCACCTCCCTGGAGGTCGACGGCTTCTTCCTGGAGTACGACGATGAGCGCTCCGGCAGCTTCGAACCGCTGAGATTCGTACCGCCCGGAAAGTTGGTTGTGCTCGGTCTCGTCACCACCAAGAGCGGTGAGCTGGAACGCAAGGACGACTTGAAGCGGCGCATCGACGAAGCGAGCCGATACGTGCCGCTGGAACAGCTGTGCCTATCGCCGCAATGCGGCTTCTCTTCGACGGTGGAAGGGAACCTTCTGACGTACGACGAGCAGGTCGCCAAGTTACGGCTCATCGTGGAGACCGCCGCAGAGGTGTGGGGATAGCCACCTAGCCACTTGCGCTGAATAGGTGAGGGTCAGCGGTCGCCGTGCCGCACCAGCCCGTATTCGTACGCGAGGATTACCGCCTGTACCTGATCGCGCAGGTCGAGCTTGGTGAAAGAACCGATTGATGTGTGGGTAGCGTGCCCGCGGCAAGGTGAAGGTCCTGCCTGATCTGTGGATGCTGCGATCTGCGGCTGCCGTCACCTGAGGCGGTAGCATCAATTGGAGGCTCGGCTAGAGGGAGATCTGGATCATGGAGCGGAAGCGGGCGGTCAGCAAGGAAGCCGTCAGGCGTTTCGCTGTGCGATCGACCAAAGCCTCGGCAGACCTGGAACGACGGTCTTTGCCGGATGGCTACGTGCGCTCAGCGAAGGTTGAGCGGTTCCTGGCCGCGCGCCGATCGCAGGCCTGATGTCGCTGACGCCGGGCTAAAGTGAGACTCCCGTCCCCGACGACGATCTAGATTCGCTACGCCCAGGCGTCCGCGACTTGCTCGGAGATCCACTCAGCAAAGCCGCGATCTACGATCTCGAACAGGGCGTTCAGGCGAACGTTGCCGAGGCGCTGCTCACCGACGTTCTGGACGGCGGGCTGACCCTTGCCCACCTACTAGATGATCATTTCATTCGCGACCTGCATAGGCAGCTCTACGGCGACATCTGGACCTGGGCGGGGGTGTTCCGCCGGCGTGAGTTGAACATGGGTGTCGAACCCTGGCAGATCGGCGCCGAGCTGCGCAACTCGCTGGGCACGATGCGGTACCGCTGGGAACACACCGAAGACTGGAGTCCGCGCCAGTTGGGCATTGCGGTGCACGCCGAGACTTTCAGGATCCACCCGTTCATCGACGGCAACGGACGCGCCACCCGGTTACTAGCAGATCTAATCTTCGTCGCTGCCCAAGACAGCGCACACCTCGAGCAGTACGACTGGAACCTCGATAAACCTCATTACATTGCTCTTCTGCGCCAGTACGACTTGCACCGCGATCCCCGCGAACTGGCGTCCTTCGTCGCCGTCGTTCCCCTTGGCGAGTAGGGGCGGCGGGTGCGGTGCATCTAGCAGCGTGCCGTACATCCCCGTTCGACGTCGGATAGGGGCTTTGTCGAGGCGAGGCGGTCGCCCGACGGGCGCAGTGATCAGCGTCTCGAGGCATCCGACGATTCGTGGGCCTGGTGGACGTGGCGGCGGACGCGGAGAGCATGCGGCTGCGGCGCAAAAGGTGCCAGTTGTACGGGGCTATTGGGCCACATGCCATCACGCAGGATCTCTTTGTCGCGGGTTCGAGATTCGAGTCTCCGGTGGCGCAATTGCCTGAGCACACATGATGTGGCAGCTCAGGCTTGGCCGGTCAGACGGATTGGTGCCCAGTGCGCGGCTTTACGGCTGGCCGCCGGTGACGGGCTCGGAATGCGATTTCGTGAGCTGTCGGGGCTGCGGCTTTCGCTCCGGAATTTAGGGTAAATACCCCATGACTGCCCGGAATGAGCGGCGTTAGCCTGCCGGAGTGGACACCGAATGGGAGCAAATCGAGTCTGGTCCGGCCGGGGCTGAGCAAACCGTTCTGTTCCTTCCTGGCGGGATGTGCAGCGCTCGCTCGTTTGCAGAAGTGATGGCCGAGCCGTCGTTGGCGAACACACGGTTGATCGCGGTCACGTTGCCCGGGAACGCCGGCGCGGAGCCGCCGCAGGACTTCAGCATCGAGGAGTACGCCCGCAGCGCGGCAGAGCTTGCCAAAGCGAACCATGCCGACGTGGTTGTCGGCTTCAGCATGGGTGCGACGGTCGCTTCCGAAATGGTCGTGTCCGGCACCTTCGCTGGTCCGGTGGTGCTGCTCGGAGTCAGTTTGTCGGCACCGGATGAGCCGGCGTTCTTCCGGGCGATCATCCGGCTCGGCGCGGTTTTCGGGACGCTGCCGGCAGCGATCCTCAAGTCGGGCGCTTCCTCGCTGATAAAGCGTGCGGCGCTGCCGCCCGAGGGTCGGGCACGGCTGCAGGCCGACTTCGCGAAAAACAAGACCGGCGATATGCGCCAGGGATTGCGGGCCTACTTGCAGTGGCTGCACCGCGACGACGACCCGGCGCGTCGGCTGTGCGATGCGGGCCAAGCAGCGTGGGTAGTACACGCCGAGCACGGCGATGGCGGGCTGACCCCACACGAGCGGGCTGTACTTGAGGCGTGTGCGGATGTTCACGTGCTGACGGTGCCGGGCCGAGTGTTCTTCCTCCCCAATGAGGTGCCGGGCCTCGTCGCCGATGTGGTCGTGCAAGCGCTCGCGGAGGCCTGAGCCGACGGCCGTGTTGCGGCCAGCCTTCCGCACGGCCGGCGGCGTGCGAGGCTGCCGAATCTAGAGCCCGATATTCGTCTTTGGGCCCATGTACGAACCGGCCTGTGGCCAACCAGCTCGGGCCAGATCCACGAACCGCTCATTGAACCCGAGCGCCGACAGGTGCGCTAGGTCAACGAACCTCACGGCTCGGATCGGCCGGCTATCGACTCCGGCCACGACCGCCCCGTGGGTGCCGCCCACTCGTCGGCACTCAAAGGAGACGTGAGCGACCTGGGCAGCCACGACGTCGCACACGTAGAGCAGCCGGCCGATCTCGACGATCAGGCCGGTCTCTTCGCGGACCTCTCGGACCAGCGCATCCTCGATCGTCTCGCCGGGCTCGACCTTCCCTCCCGGCAACGACCATGACCGGCCGTCCTCGGTGTCCTGATCGAGCAGCAGGATCTGGTCATCTTCAACCACGATCGCGGTGACGCGGACGTTCATCGGCATGCGGCGACCGTACAGCCATGAAACCGTGATCTGGGGGTGGCGTGCCGTTCTCAGCGGCACCGCGCTCTCAGATCCGATGCTGGCGCGGGCGCTGACCGACCGCGTGGATGCCGTCGCCAATATCAGATCTTCTCGATAAGCCTCTGGACCGCTATCGTTTCGATCATGGCCACTATCGCCGGTGTCGGAATCCCGCACTTCGTGATTACTCTCCTGTGGATTGTCTTCATCATTCTGGTGATCATTCTGCTTGCCTGGGTCGTGCACCGCGCCGGCGGCGGAACGTTCATCGTCCGGCTTGGACACTTCAGCATGCAGCTCGGCGTGAGTTAGCGCCCCGATCGCACGACGACGCGGCGACTCGAACGAGCCGCCGCTGCAAGACGCTGCCTCCGCGAGAGCCTGCCGATCGAACGGTCAGTGGTGGAGATCGTCCGGGTTGAACCTGATATTCGGCCGATCAGCGGTCGCCGCTCGCTGATGCTCGGCTGCCCGCTCAGCATCCGGATCGGCGATCTCCTCATCGTCGGGGCGCACGACCGTGGCTTGCCGATCGTCTTCGATCCCGCCCATCAAGGTCGACTCTTCCAGGCGGTCGAAGACGGTGTCGCCAGAATCGTGGCCGGCCCGATCTTCCTCGATCTGCAGCTCAGGCTCATCGTCGCTGTGACGGTTCATGCCTTTACTATCCCGCGCGAGAGCTGCCTGCGAGGCGGGCCTCAGGGAAACGGCCCGCCGAGCAGAGATGAACCTGAGAAACGATGATCATGTACGCGGCGGCGAGCACGAAGCCCGCGCGACCAGATCGGTGTGCAGCCGCACATGCGTATCGCGCTCGACGCCAGCAAGTAGATCGACCAGCAGGCGCAGAGCTTCCGCGCCCATCTGCTGCAGCGGCTGCCTGATCGTCGTCAGTGGTGGCGACGCCATCGCCGACTCGGGCACGTTGTCGAAACCGATGACGGAGAGATCGTCGGGCACCGTCAGACCAAGGCCGCGTGCCGCCGTCATGGTGGCGATTGCCGAGAGGTCGTTGGCGGCGAACAGCGCGGTCGGCCGTTCGGCCCGGCTGAGCAACTCCCGCGCCGGGCCTTCCGCGGTCTCGGTCCGGTAACCACCGATGCGGACGAGTGTCTCGTCCACAGTGACTCCGGCCTCGGCCATCGCGCTGCGGAACCCGGCTTCGCGGAGGCGTGCCGACTCCAGATCGGGGCGGCCGCCGATGAAGCCGATCCGCCGGTGCCCGAGGCTCAGCAGGTAGTTGGTCGCCAGCACGGCGCCGGCGAAGTTGTCCGAGTCGACCGTGGGCATCCCGGTCGGCCCGGTGTGCGGGTCGATCGCCACGACGTGGAAGCCTTCTTTGGTCTCCACAACGGTCGGCGTGACCAGGATGGCGCCGTCAATCAGGGTGCCGGACAGGCGCGCCAGCGAGCGCCGCTCCCAGCCCACCATCGCGCCACGTGCACCGGCGGTGTAGGCGAGCAGTTCGTAGTCGGTCGACTTGACCTCGGTCGAAGCGCCCTTCAGCAGCTCCGTCGAGAACGGTTCGAATTCCGCGACCA
Organism: uncultured Actinomycetota bacterium; assembly: GCA_963836775.1. GTDB lineage: Bacteria > Actinomycetota > Actinomycetes > Mycobacteriales > Micromonosporaceae > DASQPR01. The sequence continues at coordinate 2,415,833 of CAWIKR010000002.1, forward strand.
GGATGCCGAGCACGTTGGTGCGGTGGCTGCGCAGGCTCTGCGCGCCCAGGCTGGCTTCGTAGCCGAGCTGTTCGATGACCTGCTGAACGTGATCGACGGTGCGCTGGGCCACGCCCCAGCGCCCGTTGACGACCTTCGAAACGGTCGCCACCGAGACGCCGGCGGTGCGGGCGACGTCGGACATCTTCACGCGTTGGGGGAAGTCCACGGGAGGGATCATAGAGCGCCTTCAGCCGATATGGAAAACGTTATCGACAACGATTGACAGTGCGTTTCCGGCCTGCAAAACTCGGCCAACGCCCGAGCGAAGGCAGCGACAAATCCCCTAGGAGACACCATGACGAAGAAGCGCCGCTACGGCGTCGTCTTGGCGCTCGTCGCGATTACCTCTCTTGTCGCGAGCGCATGCTCCAGCAGCTCCACCGGTAACCAGAGTAAGAACGACCTCTACAAGAACCCGGTGACGCTGACCTGGTGGCACAACTCGAACCAGGCCGGCCCTCTCCAGACCTACTGGCAGAAGGTCGCCAACGATTTCCACGCGCTTCACCCAACCGTCACGATCAAGATCTCCGCGATCGAGACCAACGATCTGCAGCGCAACCGGATACCGGCCGCGCTGCTGAGCAACAACCCGCCGGACATCTTCCAGGCATGGGGCGGCGGCGAGACGGTCGAGCAGGTGCAGGCCGGCTACCTGAAGGACATCACCGCCGAAACCAAGAACGAGGTCGCGAACATCGGCACCGCGTCCAAGATCTGGGCGGTCGACGGCAAGCAGTACGGTCTGCCGTTTGACTTCGGCATCGAGGGATTCTGGTACAACAAGGACCTGTTCACCCGGGCCGGCATCAGCGCGCCGCCGGCCACCATGGACGACCTGAACGCGGACGTCACCAAGCTGAAGGCGATCGGCGTAACACCGATCTCGGTCGGCGCCGGAGACAAGTGGCCCGCGGGCCACTGGTGGTACAACTTCACGGTGCGTGAGTGCTCTGCTGACGCCCTGAACAACGCCGCCACCAAGCAGAACTTCGACGACCCGTGCTTCGTCAAGGCCGGTCAGGACCTGCAGACCTTCCTCGGCACCAAGCCGTTCCAGGCGGACTTCCTTGCCACGTCCGGCCAGGTCGGCGCGACCAGCTCGGCCGGCCAGCTCGCCAACGGCAAGGCCGCGATGGAGCTCATGGGCGCCTGGGACGGTGGGGTCATGGGCACCCTTACGCCGAACCGGCAAGAGCCCAGCTTCCTCAGCTGGTTCCCGTTCCCGTCGGTTCCCGGCGCGGGCGGCAGCCAGACCACCATGATGGGCGGCGGTGACGGCTTCGCGTGTTCCAAGAACGCCCCAGCGGAGTGCGTGGAGTTCCTCAAGTACATCGTGAGCCCCGAGGTGGAGAAGGGCTTCGCCGCGACCGGCTCGGGGATTCCTGTTGCCAAGGGCGCTGAGACCGGTCTCACTGACCCGGTCATGCAGACCATCGCCCAAGCCACCCAGCAGGCTGGTGGCGTAGACCTCTGGCTGGACACCCAGTTCGGAGCCACCGCGGGCACCGCGATGAACGACGCGATCGTCGCCATCTTCGCCGGCAAGGGCACACCTCAGGGTGTTGTTGACGCATTGAAGAAGGCAACCGCACGGTGACGACCACCGAATCACCCGTGAGCCTGACCGGCGGCGTCACCGCGCCGCCGGCCAGGCTCCGGCCGGGCGGCTTCAGCCGCGCAGCCCGCACCCGGCGCAAGTGGTACGAGATCATCGGGCTGAGCGCGCCGGCAGTGCTGGTCTTCACGACGTTCGTGCTGGCGCCGATGGGTTTCGCGATCTACTACAGCCTCTATAAATGGAGCGGTTACGGCTGGCCCACCGAGTTTCGGGGTCTGGACAACTACTTCGGCCCGTTCGGCGCGTTCCGGGATCCGATCTTCATCGACGCGCTGCGCAACAACGGCATCATCATCGCCGGATCGCTGCTGATCCAGGGCCCCCTGGCTCTCGGGATCGCGCTGCTGCTCAACCGCCGCTTCCGCGGCCGAGCGGTGTTCCGGATGCTGGTGTTCGTTCCCTACGTGCTGGCCGAGGTCACGGTCGGAATCATGTGGCAGCTCATCCTGCTGCGCGGCAGCGCCGCCGATTCCCTGCTGAACAGCCTCGGACTGGGTCACTTCATCACCGGATGGCTGGCCAACCTTGATGTCGTCATCTGGACCATGCTGTTCATCCTGACCTGGAAATACACCGGATTCGCGCTGATCCTCTTCCTGGCCGGCATGTCGAACGTGCCGGACGAGGTCACCGAGGCCGCCGCGATCGACGGGGCGAGCTGGTGGCAGACCCAGCGGCACATCACCATCCCGCTGCTCGGATCGACGATCCGGATCTGGATGTTCCTGTCGATGATCGGAGCGCTGCAGGTCTTCGACGTGATCTGGGTGGCCTCGACACCCGCGGTGCGGTCGCTCGGCGCGTCCAACACGATGGCGACCTACATGGTCGACCACGGCTTCGACGAGCGCCAGTGGGGCTATGGCAACGCCGTCGCGGTGATCCTGTTCGTCATCTCGTTCCTCGCCGCGCTGGTATTCCAGCGCTTCGTTCTGCGCCGCGACATCGAGGGCGCCCGAACCGAGAGGGTGAGCTGACGTGAGCGCCACCATCACGCTTCCGGTTCGCAGCCGCCGTCCGTTGCGATGGAGCAGCCCGCTGACCTACGTGCTGGCGCTCGCCGTCGCCGGAGTGTCGATCGCGCCTGTCGTCTACGTGATCCTTGGCGGCTTCCGCACCACTGGGCAGATCGCCGTCGATCCGGCCGGTCTGCCACACCCCTGGGTCTGGAGCACCTACGCCAACGTCTTGACCCAATCGACGTTCTGGCGCCAACTCTCCAACAGCTTGCTGATCGCTACCAGCACCACCGCCGGCGTCCTCGCGCTCGGCGTGTGCGCCGCCTTCGTGCTGGCGCGCTACAAGTTCCGCGGCCGGGAAGGGCTCTACACCTATTTCACGCTCGGGTTGCTCTTCCCGGCCGCGGCCGGAATCCTGCCGCTCTATCTGATGCTGCGAGACCTGCACCTGGCTAATACGTACCTCGGTGTGATCATCCCGCAGGTCGCGTTCCAGCTGCCGATCACCATCGTGATCCTGCGGCCGTTCCTCTCCGCCATCCCCGTTGAATTGGAGGACGCGGCCGCGATCGACGGCGCCGGCAAGCTCGGCTTCTTCTGGCGGATCATGCTGCCGCTGTCCCGGCCGGCCCTGGTCACCGTGGCCGTGCTGGCGTTCGTGGCGAGCTGGAACTCGTTCCTGCTGCCATTGCTGGTGCTGCAGAACGAAAGCCTCCAGACGTTGCCGCTCGGTGTCCAGAACTTCTCGGCCGAGCACAGCCAGGACACCGCCGGAATCCTTGCCTTCACCTCGCTGGCGATGATGCCGGCGATCCTGTTCTTCAGCTTCGCCGAGCGCCAGATCGTCGGTGGCCTGCAGGGCGCGGTGAAGGGTTAGTGCCAGCTTTGAGGAGAATCCAGATGACCGAGGTCCCGACCTTGGCGGCCGTCGCGGCCGGACCCGAAGCACGCATCCGTGAGCTCCTCGACCAGATGACTCTGGACGAGAAGCTGGCGCAGATCGTGGGCTTCTGGGAGAAGGAGGATGGCGAGGCGGTCGCGCCGCTGCAGGGCGAGTTCGCCGCCGAAATGACCCTCGAAGACTTCACCCGGCACGGGCTCGGACACCTGACCCGGGCCTACGGCACCCGTCCCGTCGACGTCGCCGAGCGCGCTCGGTGGTTGTGGGACTTCCAACGTCGACTGGTGACCGGCACCAGGCTGGGGATTCCGGCGATCGTGCACGAAGAGTGCCTGACCGGGCTTGCGGTCTGGAAGGCGACGACGTTTCCCACGCCACTGGCGTGGGGCGCGGCCTTCAACCCGGATCTGGTACGCCGGATGGGCGCGGCGGTCGGCGACCTGATGCGAGGCCTGGGGATTCACCAGGGCCTCGCGCCGGTGCTCGACGTGGTCCGGGACCCGCGGTGGGGGCGGGTCGAGGAGTGCATCGCCGAGGACCCTTACCTCGTCGGCAGCGTCGGCACCTCTTACGTGCAGGGCCTGCAGGAGCAGGGTGTGCACGCCACGCTGAAGCATTTCGTCGGCTATTCGGGGTCGCGGGGCGGCCGCAATTTCGGCCCGGTGCACGCCGGCATGCGCGAAGTCAACGATGTGCTGCTGATCCCCTTCGAGATGGCGGTTCTGGACGGCAAGGCCCGGTCGGTGATGCACTCGTACGCGGAAATCGACGGCGTCCCGGTCGCCGCGGACCCGGAGCTGCTCACGGGTCTGCTTCGGGATCAATGGGGATTCGACGGCCCGCTGGTCTCCGACTACTACGGAGTGGCGTTCCTCCAACTGCTGCATCACGTCGCGCCCGATCTGAGCGGCGCCGCGGTGCAGGCCCTGACCGCGGGCATCGACGTGGAGCTGCCCACCGGGGATGCCTACCGAGCGCCGCTGGCCGAGGCGATTCGCGCCGGTCACGTCGATGAGGCGGTGGTCGACCGGGCCGTCCTGCGGGTTCTGCGGCAGAAACTTGAGCTCGGACTTCTGGACGCGAAGTTCGACGACGAGCCACCGACCGTGGTCGACGTCGACCCGCCGGAACACCGGGCCATCGCGCGTCAGCTGGCCGAGGAGTCCGTCGTGCTGCTGTCCAATGGCGGCACGTTGCCGATTCCGCAGGGGCGCTCGATCGCGGTGATCGGCCCCAACGCCGACCGGGCCGAGGCCTTGTTCGGCGCGTATTCGTTCGTGAATCACGTGCTTCCGCATCATCCCGGAGTAAACCCGGGCCTGATCATGCCGACGGTGCTGGACGCCGTGCGGGCCGAGTTCGGCGTCGTCTCGTTCGATCAGGGCTGCGGTGTCGAGGATGACGACCGCTCCGGCTTTGCGGCGGCCGTCGCGGCGGCCGCGAATGCCGACGTCGCGGTCGTCGTCGTGGGCGATCAGGCAGCCCTGTTCGGGCGGGGCACCGTCGGCGAGGGCTGCGATCGGGATGACCTCGAGATTCCCGGCGTACAGCGGGATCTCGTCGAAGCCATCCTGGACACCGGCACGCCCACCGTGCTGGTGCTGCTCACTGGCCGTCCCTATGCGATCGGCTGGGCGATGCAGCGTTGTGCCGCGGTGCTGCAGGCGTTCTTCCCGGGTGAGGAGGGCGGCACGGCGATCGCCGGTGTCCTCTCCGGTCGAGTCAACCCATCGGGCCGGCTTCCGGTCAGCGTGCCCCGGTCCGCCGGGGCGCAGCCCTACAGCTACCTGCACCCGGCTCTGGGTGAGGGCAACGAGGTCACCAACCTGGACACGACGCCAGCGGCGGCGTTCGGGTTCGGGCTTTCCTACACCACATTCGCGTACGGCGAACTGGTCACGCCGGTCCGAACGGCGACCGACGGCACGCTGTCGGTCACTGTCCGGGTCGAGAACACTGGAGCGGTGGCCGGCGACGAGGTGGTCCAGCTCTATGGCCACGATGTGATCGGTTCAGTGACTCGGCCGGTGGCGCAGTTGCTCGGCTACCACCGGGTCCATCTGGCTCCCGGCGAGTCGGCCACAGTGCGGTTCACCGTGCCGACGACGCGGCTGGCGTTCACCGATCGGTCCTACACCAGGGTGGTCGAGCCCGGCGAGATCGAGCTGTGGGTCGGCACCAGCACCAGCCGCGAGGCATCCGGGCGGACGGTGCTGGTGGGACCGGCCTGGCCGGTCACTGTCGATGCCCGCCGGTGGACGACCGCCGACGTGGAGTGACCTGAGCTGGGCCGTTATGCGTACGCTCCGGCGGCGATGTCCTCGATGAGGGTCGGGCCGACCGGCGACCATCCGAGGAGTTGCTGCGTCTCCATGCTGGTTGCCGTCAGGTCCATCGCGAAGAACCGGCTGATCCAGCCGAAGTGATCCGGCACGTCGTCCGGGTCGATGGAGGCGACCGGCAGGTCCAAGGCGCGCGCGATGGCCTCGGCGATCACGCGCGTGGGGACACCCTCCTCGCCGACGGCGTGCAGGCGCGTGCCGGCTGGTGCCTTTTCCAGACCGATGGCGACGAGGCGAGCGGCATCGTCGCGATGAACTGCGGCCCACCGGTTCGTTCCGTCGCCCGGATAGCCTGACACGCCCTTCTGGCGGGCGATCGCCGCGATGGCTGCGATGAATCCGTGATCCCGGTGGCCGTGCACGGTCGGCGCCAACCGCAGGCTGACCGTGTGCACGCCCCGGTCGATGAAGTCGAATGCCAGGTTCTCGCTGCCGCCGCGGGGCGAGTCCGGGCCGTGGAATGGCGAGCGGTCGGCTTCGGTGGCCGGCCGCCCATCGGCCAAAGCGGCGACACCGGAGGCCAGCAAGAACGGGTGTCCAGTGCCGGCGAGCGCGTCGCCGATCGTCGCGACGGCGGCGCGTTCGGCAGCGTTGGAAGCGGCCGGGTTGGACCAGTCGTGCTTGTTGGCCAGGTGGATCACCGCGTCGGCCTCGTTGGCACCGGCCCGGATGCTGTCCAGGTCGTCGAGATCGCCTCGACGGACCTCGGCGCCCTTGGCCGCGATGGCGGCGGCCGATGCCTCCGACCGGGCGAGCCCGGTGACCTGATGACCCTTGACTAGCAGTTGTTCGACGACGGCGGAGCCGATCCATCCAGAGGCTCCGGTGACGAAAACGCGCATGACGTGATCTCCTTCGAGGTCTCTGCCTGGGCAAAGGCCGTGATTCGGTTCGTATGTCAGTCACTGACGTCAGCAACTGTCATAGCCTAGCGCCTGAAGTCAGTCACTGTCATCACCTACACTTGATCGCATGGTGCGCTGGGAGCCGGGAGCCGCGGAGCGGCTGCAACGGGCTGCGCTCGAGCTATTCGCCAGTCGTGGCTATGAGCAGACGACGGCACGAGAGATCGCCCAGTCCGTCGGTCTGACCGAACGCACGTTCTTCCGTCACTTCAGTGACAAGCGGGAGGTCCTCTTCTACGGACAAGATCAATTCGAGCAGGCGTTCCTGACCGGGGTCGACGGCGCCCCGGCCGGGGCCTCTCCGATCGAGATGGTTGCTTCGGCGCTGCGATCGGCCGCAGACCTGTTTCCGGACGACCGCAGGCCCTACTCCCGCATGCGGCAGTCGGTGATCGATCAAAACCCCGCACTTCAAGAACGCGAGCGGCACAAACTCGCGCACCTCGGCACGGCGATGGCCGATGTCCTCCGAGCCCGCGGCGTCGACGACCTGGCCGCGACGCTGGCGGCGCAGTCCGGCGTCACCGTCTTCGGGGTCGCTTTTGGACAGTGGATTCGAGACGGCGAACGGCGCTCGCTCAGCGACCTCGCCATCGACGTCCTCGGCGAGCTGACCACCCTGGCCGCCGCGGCCTGGACGGCTCGCGTCGGGTCGGCGCCGGCTTAGTCCCCGAGCACGTGGGCCGGTCCCGCTCGGGCGCGGCAAGAGTCGACGTCATCGGGCCTGATCCGCAGCAACTTCGTTGGTGCTCGTTACGCGCGATGACGCCGCCGCCGCACCTCGCGAACCGGCGCGAGCATGTGGGCGGCCACCAGTCGGCGGCCTCGGCGTGTGTGGTCAGCCCGGATGTGGTCCTGGCCGGAGCCGGGCTAACCTGCGCCGGAGCCGTAGTTCTCAGAACTGATCGTGAGGTAAGCAGCCGTGGATGAATTCTCGATTCCGGTCGACGGCGGCGATCTGCGGGCGATTCGGTGGGGCGACTCCGGTCCGATCGTGCTCGCCCTGCACGGCATCACCGCCAATGCCCTGGCCTGGAGTTCGGTAGCGGACGCACTGGACGGCACGGTCACCCTGGTGGCGCTCGATCTCCGCGGCCGGGCCGGCAGCAACCAGCTCCCGAAGCCGTACGGTCTGGCGCAGCATGCGCGGGACGCCGTGGCGGTGCTCGATTTCCTCGGCGTCGACGGGTGCGTTCTGGCCGGGCACTCGATGGGCGCGTTCGTCGCGGCACTGGCCGGCACCATGTTCCCGGATCGGTTCGCCGAAGTCGTGCTGGTCGACGGCGGCGTGACCCTGGCCGTGCCGGATCCCGGCGCCGACATCGACGCGATCCTGGATGCGGTCATCGGTCCCGCAATGGCGCGGCTGCGGATGACGTTTGCGTCCGACGCCGCATATCTGGACTTCTGGCGCCCGCACCCGGCGTTCGCCGGATCGTGGAGCCCGGCACTGGAGCGTTATTTGCTCCGCGATCTGCAGGGATCGGCGCCGGAACTGCGGTCGTCATGCGTCCTCGAGGCGATCCGTGCCGACGGCTCGGACACGCTCGTCAATGCCGACGTCACCTCCGCGCTGACCCGCCTGGCTCGGCCCACCACGCTGCTGTGGGCGAGGCGAGGCATGGTCGACGACACTCCAGGCCTCTACACCGAGGAGCGCCTCGCCGCGCTCGGCATCGGTGCACCGCCGGTAACAGTGCAATCGGCAGTCGATGCCAATCACTACACGATCCTGCTCGACTCCGTACCGGCCACTGTGGTCGCCGATGCCATCAGGTCCGCAGTTCGGCGGGTCGAGCCCGACGCTGCCAACACTGTTTCCCGGTAGGTTGTGGGCGGACGCCACATAGCTTGCCCGTAGCCCCGGTCCTAGCGTGTGCCGCACGGATGGCACTCGTTGGGAGGATCGGATGGGTCTGGCAACACACCGGCGCGTTGCGGCGGCGGTTTCGGCAGCTGCACTGGCCGTGGTGGCGCTGAGCGCCTGCGGCAGCCCGGACAAGGCGGCATCCGGTTCGGCGAGTGGCCCGATCAACGTCGGCATCGTCTACTCGCAGACCGGCCCGCTCGCGTCCTACGGCAAGGAATATGTGGAAGGCCTCAAGGCCGGGCTCGCGTACGCGACCAATGGCACCAACAAGGTCAATGGCCGCAGCCTCAACGTCACCTATGCCGATGACGCCGGCGACCCGGCCACCGCGGTTTCGGCGGCCAAGGGCCTGATCGGGAAGGGCTACAAGATTCTGGCGGGCTCGACCTCGTCCGGCGTGGCGCTTCAGGTCGCGCCGCTCGCCGACCAGAACAAGGTGCTGTTCATCGACGGTCCGGCCGCGACCGACGGGATCACCGGCATCAACAAATACACCTTCCGCTCCGGCCGCCAGTCCTATCAGGACGTGCTCACCGCACAGTCGTTCATCGGTGCGCCGGCCGGCAAGAAGGTGGTCGTCTTCACGCAAGACTCGGCCTTCGGCCAGGCCAATGTCGCGGCCGTGAAGGCAGTGATCGGCGGCGCCGGAGCGACGGTCACCAACATCGCGGTTCCGGCCGCGGCGACCGAATTCACGCCGTTTGCCAAGCAGGCCAAGAACGCCAAGGCCGATCTGCTCTTCGTCGCCTGGGCCGGAGCCAACGCCACCGCCATGTGGCAGGCGCTGGACCAGCAGGGTGTGCTCGCCTCCACCACGGTCGTCACCGGCCTGGATATCCGGGCGTCCTGGCCGACCTTGGGCGCGGCCGGTACGAAGGTGAACTTCCTCGCGCACTACTTCGACGGGGCCATCGACAACCCAGCCGCTCAGGCGCTCAAGACGGCGGTGCCCGGTGGGGTCACCGATCTGTTCCACCCGGACGGCTTCGCCGCGGGCCAGATGATCGTGCACGCGGCCCAGGCCGGTGGCAACGATGTCGATGCCATGGTCAAGGCACTTGAGGGCTATCAATTCGACTCGGTGCTCGGCTCGTTGACCATCCGGGCCGACGACCACGCGCTGCTCCAGCCGCTGTTTCAGGCTAAGCTCTCCGGCTCCGGCACCAACGTGACCGCGACCCTGGTGAAGACCGTCGACGCGGCCGACACCACACCGCCGGTCACGCCGATGAAGGGCTGAACGTTGCCGGAGATGGTCTCGGCGGTTGCCGGCGGGCGCGCTTCGGCGCCGCCCGCCGGTGGCGTGCCGCCCCTGTTGTCAACGGCCGATCTGAGTTGGCGGGTCGGCGGCGCGCACATCGTCGACAACGTCAGCATTGATGTGGCGCCGGGCGAATTCGTCGCGGTGATCGGGCCGAACGGCGCGGGCAAGACCTCACTGCTGAACCTCCTCTCCGGCCTCCGCCGCCCGACCGCCGGCCGGGTGCTGCTCCGCGGTCGCGACATCACCCGGGTCGCGGTTCACAAGCGCGCGCATCTCGGCATTGGTCGCAGCTTCCAGTCGTCGGCGGTGTTCGGTTCGCTGACCGTCGCCGGCAACGTCCGGCTGGCACTGCAGGCTCACGGCGGCGATAACCTGCGAATCTGGCCGCGCCCGGCAGCCGATCGCCGGCTGGACGCGCGGACCGCCGAGATCCTGGAGCAGGTCGGCCTCGCCAGCCGGTCCACCACGCTGTCCTCGACGCTGTCCCACGGCGACAAGCGCAAGCTCGAGTTGGCGCTGATGCTGGCCTGCGAGCCGGCGTTGCTGCTGCTGGATGAGCCGATGGCGGGCGTGTCTGCGGAAGACGTGCCCGGCCTGGTCGCGGTGATCCGGTCGCTGAACACCGGCGAGCGCGGCGTGGTGATGGTCGAGCATCACGTCGACGTAGTGCTTGACCTGGCCGACCGGATCGCCGTCATGCACCACGGCGCGCTGCTGGTCTGCTCCGACCCAGACACTGTCATGGCCAACGCCACGGTCCAGTCGGCCTATCTCGGGGAGGCGCTGTGAACCCGGCAGACACGCCGTTGCTCACCGTCGCCGACCTCCGGGTCGACATCGACGGCACGCACATCCTGCAGGGCGTGACCTTCGAGGTGCCGCGCGCCGGCATCACCGCGATGCTGGGCCGCAACGGCGTCGGCAAGACCACCACGCTGCGCGCCATGATCTGCGAAGTCCCGGCGACCGGCCGGGTCGAGATGGACGGCCACTCGATCCTGGGCCGGCCGACTTACACACTCGTCGCCGACGGCATCGGATATGTGCCGGAGGACCGCCGCGTCTTCGGCGGCTTGAGCGTCGCCGAGAACCTGCGGCTCGCCGAGCGCACCAGCACGCCTGACTACCAGACCGCGTACCAGCTGTTTCCCGAACTGAAACAGCGAGCCCGGCAGCGGGCCGGCACCCTCAGCGGCGGTCAGCAGCAGATGCTGGCCCTGGCCCGGGTGCTGATCAACCCGAATCGGCTGCTCCTGGTCGACGAGCCGACGAAGGGTTTGGCGCCGAAGGTCGTGGGCGAGGTCGTGGAGGCGCTGCGGCGGGCCGCGGAGGCCGTTCCCGTACTCCTGGTGGAACAGAATCTCGCCGCAGTCCGGCGGCTCGCCGATCAGGCCGTGGTCATCGCGGCCGGGCGCGTGGTGTGGCGCGGACCCGGCGCGGACCTGTTGGCCGACGCGGACCGGACCCGTTCGCTGCTCGGCGTCGGATCGTCGAAGGGCCACCGATGAGCACGCTGATCCTCCTCACCTGCACCGGACTCGGTCTGGCCGCTCTCTATTTCCTGATCGCGTCCGGGCTGTCGCTCGTCTTCGGCCTCGCCGACGTGCTGAATTTCTCACACGGTGTACTGATCTCGGTTGGCAGCTATGGCGCCTGGTGGCTCACCGGCCAGGTCGGCGGAGGCGCAGGCTATGCCGTCGCGCTGGTGTTCGGCGCGATCTGCGGTGCGCTCTCCGGCACCGTCTCCGAGATCGTGCTGATCCGCCCGCTCTATCGGCGTCCGATGCAGCAGATCCTGGTCACGGTCGGACTGTCGATCGCCGGCGTGGCGCTGCTGGATGCGGCCTGGGGAGCGGACTCCCGGCTGTTCCCGCGGCCGGCCTGGCTGCGGCACACCACCGACCTCGGTGGCGCCTCGGTGCCGAACGTGACGTTCCTGCTGATCGCGGTCGCGCTGGTGGTGCTTGCGATGCTGCTGGCAATGCTGCGATGGACCCGGCTGGGCCTGGTAATCCGCGCCGGTGTCGAGGATCGCGCGATGGTCGCCGCGCTCGGCATCGACGTGCGCCGCGCCTTCACGCTGGTCTTCACCATCGGCGGAGCGCTGGCCGGCCTCGCGGGTGGATTGTGCGGTGCGTATTTCGGCTCGATCTCGCCGGTCCAGGGCACATCGCTGTTGATCTTCGCAATCATCGTGGTCGTCATCGGGGGGATGGGATCGGTGGCCGGGTCAGCGGTGGCCGCGCTGGCCGTCGGCCTGCTGCAGCAGTTCATGAACTACTACGCATCCAGCATGGGTGACATCTGCGTGGTGGCGCTGCTCGCGGTGGTCCTGCTGGTCCGGCCCCGCGGCCTCACCGGGAGGACAGCATGAAACGCTGGTGGCGGCGCCTCGCGCCGGTTGCGGTCGCGGCGCTGGCGGCGATCATTCCTTATTCCAGGGTACGCATTCCCGGTGCCTTCCCGGACCCACTGAACGCCCCGGGCACCCTGCAGATCCTGGCGCTGTGCCTGGTCTTCGCCGGCATCGCGATGAGCTACGACCTGCTGTTCGGTCGCACCGGGCTGCTGAGTTTCGGGCACGCTCTCTATGTCGGGATCGGGGCCTACGGCGCGACGTTGATAGTCAATCGCTGGCACCTGCCACTGTGGACGTCAGCCGTGATCGTCATCGCTGTGAGCGCTGCGGTGTCGCTGCTTCTCGGCAGTGTGGCGCTGCGGACCGCGGGCGTGGCCTTCGCCATGGTGACACTCGCCTTCGCCGAAGTCGGCTCGATCCTGGTGGCCCGGGATCCGGGCGGCCTGACCGGTGGCGAGGAGGGCTTGGCGCTGGATGGATCGCGGCTCCCCGCAGCTCTGGTCGGCGTCACGAACACCGCGAATCTCTACTGGCTCGCGCTTGGATTCGCGGTAGTGGCCATCGTGGTCGTGCACCGCATCGATGCCAGCCCCTACGGCCGGGTGCTGACCGGCCTGCGCGATGACGAACGGCGGGTCGCGGTGCTGGGTGTTTCGCCGTACCGGGTAAAGCTCGTCACACTGATCCTGTCCGGAGCGCTTGCGGGCGCCGGCGGAGTCGTCTACGCATTGGTGGTCGGTGGCGCGTCGCCACGTGCCACCGCGTCCGACTTGACACTATCGCTGCTGGTGATGGTGGTGCTCGGCAGCGCCGGCACGCGGTGGGGGCCGGTCCTCGGTGCGGTCGCCTATACCTATCTGAACCAGCGGCTGACCGGTGTCGGCGGCCTGCACGCGGTCGACTCGTTGCCGCCGGTGCTGCGCAATCCGCTGTCTCAGCCGCAGTTCGTCATCGGCGCGGTCTTCATCCTCGCGGTGTTCTTCGCGACGAAGGGCCTGTCCGGCCTGCGGTGGCCAGATCTGAAGCGGCGCGGCTGGGCTCAGGCGACGGCCGTCCACGTCGAGGACGACAAGGCCGCACGCAGTCCGGTGCTCGCCGGTGCTGGCGACTCCACATCGGATGGCTCCACTTTGTAGGAGCCGCATACATAGAACCCACATTTTGCACGACATAGCGTGACGTGCACCACGGATATCCGTGGTGCACGTCGCTGTTTGAGGAGGGCACACCATGGCGCCACCGGCGGTGAAAGCGCGCGGCCTGACCCGGGACTTCCGAGGCTTCCGCGCTGTCGACGGGGTCGACCTGTCGGTTGAGCCGGGCGCGCTGCATGTCCTCGTCGGGCCCAACGGTGCCGGCAAGACCACCATGTTCCACTTGCTCAGCGGATTCCTGCCGGTGACGTCCGGCCGGATTGAAATTGGCGAGCGGGACATCACCGGCCTGACTCCGGATCACGTCGCCCGGCTCGGCGTGGCGCGATCGTTCCAGATCACCAACCTGTTTGGACCGGTCAGCGTCGTCGACCACGTGGTGCTGGCGGCGGTCGCCGGATCCGGCACCGGCTGGCGATTCTGGCGGTCCGCTCGCCAACTGGACCGGTTCCGCGGCCAGGCACTGGAAACGCTGGCCGCGGTGGACTTGCAGGACCACGCCGACACCCCGGCAGACGCGCTGTCATACGGCCGCAAGCGGGCTCTTGAACTGGCGCTGGCGTTGGCGTTGGATCCGGCGGTGCTGCTGCTGGACGAGCCGACCGCCGGCATGGGCACCGAGGACATCGCTCGCACCATCGAGCTGATCCGGCGGGTCCGGACCGGCCGGACCGTCGTCATGGTGGAGCACAACATGAATGTCGTCGCCGAACTGGCCGACCGGGTGACCGTGCTGGCCTCGGGCCGGGTGCTCGCCGACGGCAGCTACGACGACGTACGCGCTGATCCTCGAGTTATCGACGCCTATCTCGGAGCTGGACATGCCCACGACTGACCCGAATCTGCTGCGAGTCGACTCCGTCTCGGTGGCCTACGGCGACGCGTTCGCCGTACGCGAGGTCTCGCTGCAGGTGCGCGCGGGCGAGATTGTCACCCTCTGCGGTCGTAACGGGGCCGGCAAGACAACGCTGTTGCGGGCGATCATGGGTCTGCACCCGCCGACCGCCGGCACCATCGAGTTGGATGGCGTCGATCTTCGCAAGCGGTCGGCGCATCAGCGGGCCCGGCTCGGGATCGGCTGGGTGCCGGACGACCGCGGGGCGTACGCCAGTCTCACCGTCGCTGAGTCGCTCGCGTTGTCGCATGTCCGCGGCCCGGCGTCGTGGTCGCTGGACCGGATCTATGAGGCGTTCCCGTCGCTCGCGGCGCGTCGCCGTACCCAGGCCAATCGGCTCTCCGGCGGCGAGCAGCAGATGCTCGCTCTGGCCCGCGTGCTGCACATGGGCTCCCGGCTGGTGCTCGCCGACGAGCCGACCGAAGGGCTGTCCCCACTGCTGGTCGAGACGGTCGGCCGGGTCCTCGGCCAGATTCGCGACGACGGCGGCTCGGTCCTGCTGGTGGAACAGAACCTGCACTTCGCCGGCCGCATCGCCGACCGGCATTACCTGCTGTCTTCGGGCCGGAACGTCGCCGAATACGACCAGGACGAATTGGTCCACCGCGAGCAGGAACTGCTCGCGTACCTCGGAATGTAATGAGAAATGAGGACACCACGATGAGGCAACACACCGGTGTGCGGCTTCGGGCCGCCCTCACGGCCGGCGCAGTGGCGCTGCTGACCGCCGCATGCGGCGGCGGTGGTCCGCAATCCGGCGGCTCGGCCAAGCTGAGCGACAACAAGATCGTGCTCGGCCTGATCAACGACCAGTCCGGCCCGTATTCCCAGCTGGGTGGCAAGAACGCAGAGGTCGCGGTGCAGATGGCGATCGACGACTTCAAGGCCAAGTACGGCAACAAGGCGATCACGAAGAACATCACCGTGGTCAGCGCCGACCACCAGAACAAGCCGGACGTGGCCAAGACCGACGCCGCTCAGATGTACGACCGGCAGAGCGTCGACGCCATCTTCGACGTGCCGACGTCCTCGGCGGCGCTGGCCGTCGCCGACGTGGCGAAGGAGAAGAAGAAGCTCTACTTCAACATCAGCGCCGCCAGCGACGACCTCAACGGGAAGTCGTGCAACAAGTACACGTACCACTACGCCTACGACACCAACATGCTCGCCAACGGAACCGGCATCGCGGCCACCGAAGGCGGCGCCAAGAACTGGTACATCATCTACCCGAACTACGTGTTCGGACAGCAGATGCGCGACGGATTCAGCGCCGCCATCAAGGGCGCCGGCGGCGCCGTCGTGGCTACTGCGGATTCGCCGTTCCCGAATGCCGCCGAGGATTACTCGTCGCTGCTGCTCAAGACCTCGCAGCTCAACCCCAAGCCGGACACGCTCGGCGTCATGCAGGCCGGCGCCGACCTGCAGAACGTGGTCAAGCAGTACAACCAGTTCAAGCTCCGGGACAAGGGCATAAAGCTGGCGGTCGGCCTAATGTTCATCACCGACATCAACTCGCTCGGCTCGGACGCCATGGCCGGCACCCAGTTCACCGACGCCTGGTACTGGAACTTCGACGCCACCAACCGCGCGTTCGCCGACCGGTTCCTCGCCAAGACGCAGGCCCGGCCGACGTTCGCGCACGCAGCCGACTACTCGGCGGCGCTGAACTACCTGGAAGCGGTCCAGGCAGCGGGCACCGACAACGCCGACAAGGTGACCGCTCAGCTGGACGGCAAGAAGATCAACGATGTGTTCCTGCGCAACGGCACCATCCGGGCTGAGGACCACCTCGTCACCCACGATGCCTACCTGGCTGAGGTGAAGCCGGCCAGCGACGTCACCGAGGCGTGGGATTACGAGAAGATCCTCAAGACCATCCCGGCGGACCAGGCGTTCGCGCCGCCGTCCGGAGCCTGCCACCTGTAACCCGAGTGCCGTCGCCCGGATCCGGTTCGATCCGAATCCGGGTGGCGGCTCCCCCCGATGGGAACCTCAGTGATCGGATTTCTGGAACAGACAGTCAATGGCCTGGTCAATGGCGGGTTCTATGCAATGCTCGCGCTCGGCCTCGCGGTCATTTTCGGCATGCTCGGGGTGGTCAACTTCGCCCACGGCGCGTGTTACATGCTCGGCGCGTACGGTGCGTACCTGCTCGGGCATTGGTTCGGCCTGCCGTTCTGGTGGGCGCTGGTCCTGGTCCCGCTGGCCCTGGCAGCGCTGGGCATCCTCGTGGAGCGCACGCTGATCGTCCGGCTGGCTCCGCTTGATCCGCTCTACAACTTCCTGCTCACGTTCGGTATCACGCTGGTCCTGCAGGCGCTGATCACCTGGCGTTTGGGGCCGTCGGCGGTGCCGTACGAGATCCCGCGCTCGTTGTCCGGGGCGGTCACCATCGGCTCGTTCGTGTTCCCGAAATACCGGCTCTTCGTCTTCGCCGCCGCCCTGGTGTGCTGCGCTGTGGCCTGGTGGCTGCTGGCCCGTACGCGGGCCGGCGTGGTGGTGCGGGCCGCCACCGAGCGGCCCGATCTCACCGGCGCGCTCGGTGTCAACGTCGGCCGGTGGGTCACCCCGGTCTTCGGCTTCGGCATCGGCCTGGCCGGCCTGGCCGGCGTCCTCGCGGCGCCGATGCAGGCGGTCCACCCGTTTATGGGCGCCGATCTCATCATCGTCGTCTTCGCCGTGGTCGTGATCGGCGGTCTCGGCTCGATCGTGGGTTCCGTGCTGACCGGTTTCGCGCTCGGGGTGCTCACCTCGTGGGCGGCGGCCTACACGCCCGCGATCGTCAGCCAGTTGCTGGTATTTGTCCTGATGGCGGTGGTTCTGCTGGTGCGGCCCGCAGGACTCTTCGGCACCGGAGAGGCTTCCGTATGACATCCGCATCCGCATCCCTGACCGTCGGACATCGGGGTTTGATCCGCCGCGTGCTGCGGTGGGCCGTCCTCGCCGTTGGCATCGTGGCAGCGCTGATCCTTCCCCGGGTGCTCTATCCGCCGGTAGCGCTGGACATTGCCGCCTGGGCGCTGCTGGCCGTGTCGGTGGACGTCCTGCTCGGTCATGCCGGGCTACTGTCGTTCGGCCACGCCGCGTTCTGGGGCACCTCCGCCTACACGGCCGGGCTGGTCGCGCTCGATTGGCACCTGCCATTCCCGGCTGCGGTCCTGCTCGGTGCCCTGGTCGCGGCGATCCTCGCGGTGCCGATCGGCGTGCTCGCCGTGCGCCGTACCGGCATCTATTTCGCCATGGTGACGCTGGCCTTCGCGCAGATGATCTACTTCATCGCCAACGAGTGGAGCGGCCTGACCGGCGGCGAGAACGGACTGCAGGACGTGCCGCGTACGTTGTTCGGGGTGGACTTGTCCGATCCGTACTACTTTTACTACTGGATGCTGCCGATCGTCGCGATCGGGCTGCTGGCGGCGTGGCGGCTGGTCCATTCGCCGTTCGGACGGGTGCTGAACGCGATCCGCGAGAACCCGACACGGGCCCGGGCGCTGGGTTATCCGGTCGAGCGCTACAAGGTGCTGGCGTTCGTGCTGTCGGCCACGATCGCCGGTCTCGGTGGCGGTTTGTACGCGATGAGCCACCAGTTCGTCACGCTGGATTCGCTGCGCTGGACCACATCGGGTCAGGCGGTGGTGTTGGTGGTGCTGGGCGGCATCGGGACGCTATGGGGCGGCGTCGTGGCCACCGGCCTCACCCTCCGTCTGCAGGATTACCTGTCGCTGCACCACTTCGCCGCACCGGACCTGATCGTCGGCGCGGTGTTCATCGTCGTGGTGATCGGCTTCCGGCGCGGGATTTGGGGCACCGTTGCGGCGCTGATGGCCGGCCGCCATCAGCCGGCGCCGGCCGCTGTCGAGGAGGTTCGCGAGCCGGTGCCGGTCGAGTGAGATCAAGAGCCGATGGCGGTACGCAGGCGGTGCAGCCGCAACGCCAGCTGGATCTCCAGGGCCCGGTCGGGCTTCTGCCAATCGCTGCCGAGCAGCTGGCCGATTCGGTCGAGTCGTTGGGTCACGGTGTTGACGTGAACGTGCAACGACTCGGCCGCGCGGGCCAGCCCGCCACCGGATCCGAAATAGGTCTCCAGCGTCGCCACCAGCGTCGTGCCGCGCCGCGAGTCGTAATCTAGCAGCGGGCCCAGGGTGCGATCGAGGAATCCGCCGACATCGCGCTGATCGCCCAGGAGCAGGCTGACGAAACCCAACTCAGCGGCGCTGGCACCGTCGCCCTCTCGGCCCAGGGTCAGTAGTACCGACACCACCCGGTCCGCGTCCCGGAACGCCGAGGCGAAGCCGTCCAGCCCGCGGGCCGGACCGGAACCGCCCACCGTCACCGGGGTGCCGAGGACGCGGCCAAGGTCGCGGGAGACCGCTCGGGCGGCACTGCCGGCGTCCTCGCCTGGTAGCAGAAGCAGCACCCGGTTCGGGCGTACGCCGGCCAGCCCAGCCCGGCCGGAAGCGTAGGTGGATGCCCACGAGAAGGCGCGCTGCCGGGCCGAGCCGTCCTCGGTCGCCACCGCGACCAAGACGTGCGCGGCATCGAGGTCGACGCCGAGCCGGGCGGCCCGAGCACGCAGCGACGCCTCGTGCCGGATCGGCCGCACCAGTAGGTCATCGAGCAGATCACCCCGGACCCGGCCTTCGGCGTCGGCGACGTTGCGGGCAAACAACTGCAGCAGGGCCGTGACCAACGCGGCCCGCTCCAGGATCCGCAGGTCGGCGTCGATCAGCGCAGCATCCGTGCGGAGCACCAGCGCGCCCAGGTTCTCGGTGCCGGCCACCACGGCGGCCACGTGCAGACCGTCGCGTTGCACGCCGCGGCCCTCACGTCGGGACGCCGTCACCGCGTCGGCGATCACCGTCGGGTTGTGGTCTTCGTCCCCGACCAACCGTCGGCCGGCCGCATCGAAGACGACCAGGGAGCCGCCGAACATGTCGGTGACCGCCGCCGCCACTTCTTCGACGCCGCCGCCGCGAAGGACAAGCGCGGTCATCCGGTCGTGGGCCGCGGCGGCGCGCTCCACGGACTCGGTGTGTGCCCGGTTCGCGGCGTTGGCCGCAGACAGCTCGTCCAGGGCCGAGCGCGTCTCGTCCAGCAGCCGGGCGGTGTCGATCGCCACCGCCGCGTGGGCCGCCAGGGACACCAGCAACGCGACTTCCTCGCGGGCAAATGGCCGTTCGGCGCGATTGGCCGCGTACAGCACGCCGATGACGGTGGAGCCGAGTCGAAGCGGCACGCCGAGGATCGCGACCAGGCCCTCCTCGCCGACGCCGGAGTCGATGTCGTTGGTGTGCCGGAACCGCTCGTCGTTTAGGTAGTTCGCCGTCGCGTACGGCGTCGCGGTCTGGCTGACCAGGCCGCCGAGGCCCTCGCCCATGCCGAGCCGGAGGCGCTGGAAGTGCGCTGACACCGATCCGTCGGTGACCCGCATCGCGGTGTCCCCGCGTTCCAGATCGGTCAGCGTCATGTAGGCGACATCGGCGCTCAGCAGCATCCGCGCGCGGTGCACGATGGCCCGCAGCACGGCGTCGACGTCACGCAGTCCGGCCAGGTCGCCGGCGGTGTCGTAGAGCGCGCTCAGCTCCTCCTCGCGGCGCTTGCGGCGACCCAGCAAGTTGCGCACCTTGAGCGCGACCAGCTTGGCCTCTTCCAGCTCGGCCAGTTGATCAGCGGGCAGCGCCGAGGTCCGGGCCGCGATCAGCGGCCCCTCGAACTCGACCGGTGCGGCCTCGCGAGCGAGGAGTTCGAGGAAGTCGCGGACCGTGGGCATGGGCCTCATTCTCAGCTGGCGCTCCAGCCGCCGTCGAGCATGATGGAGGCGCCGGTGATGAAGTCCGCAGCCGGTGAGCATAGGTATGCGGCCAATTCGGCGACTTCTTCCGGTTCGATCAGCCGTTTCATCGCCGACCGGGTCAGCAACACCTTCTCCACGACCTCGGTCTCCGGGATCCCGTGAGCCAGCGACTGCTGGGCGATCTGGCCCTCCACCAGCGGGGTGCGGACATACCCGGGGTTGATGCAGTTGGCGGTCACCCCATGCGCGGCACCCTCCAGCGCCACTACCTTGGACAGCCCTTCCAGCCCATGTTTGGCGGCCACATATGCCGACTTGAATGGGGAGGCCAGCACGCCATGTACCGACGAGATGTTGACGACCCGGCCCCAACCGGCCGCGTACATGCCCGGCAGCGCCCGGCGGATCATCCGGAACGGCGCCTCCACCATGACCTTTTGGATGTAGGCGAATCGGTCCGCGGGAAATTCCGGAATCGGCGCGACGAACTGGATGCCGGCGCAGTTGACGACGATCGAGCAGTCCAGATCCAGAAGGTCGACCGCCGCCGCGTCGGACAGGTCGAGCGGCATCGGCACGCCGCCGGTCTCGGTCGCCACCGCGGCGACCGCCTCGGCGTTCACGTCCACCACCAGGACTCGCGCGCCGGCGGCCGCCAGCCGGACCGCGGTGGCGCGCCCGATGCCGCTTCCGGCGCCGGTCACGACGGCGGTGTGGCCGGCGAGATCGAGGTGTACGACGTCGGAGACGGCGCTGCCGGGCCGGCGCGGTTCGGTGATCGTCATGCGCCGAAACTACGGTTCCGCTTTCGTAGCGCCCATGGCGATGGCCCACACAGTCCAGGCGGATTTCATGTGGCGGCTACGCACCGGCCGCGCCGGCCCGCCCACGGGTTTCGCCGGCCGGCATAGTTGTCTGACGGCGAGGAGGGCATAGACGTCGGCGCTCGCCCCGGCGATGCTTCAGTATGCTGAAATACCCGATCGACCCGCCGGGTAATGAATCCTCGACTCGGGCTCGACATGCGACCGCCTGGTGGCGGGGCATCGTGGTGATACCCGCCCTCGTTGTCATCACGCAGGCCGGATGCGCGCCGGTGCAGCCGCGCGCGGTGCAGCCGACGAGCTCGACACGGCCGACACCGTCGAACTGTTCGTCGGGAAGCGCGCAGCCCGTCGAGTCGCCGACACCGAACGATCCGAACCCGCAAAATCCGCCGTACACGCCGCCGAACACGTGGCCGGTAGCGGGCGGCGTGCCGGGCACGGTCGTGACGTTGACCGGGGGGGATTGCTCGTGACATCGCCAGACGGTCACTCCCGGGAGGTTGCTCTGCCCGGCCCCTGTGACAAATCGCTGCTTTTGGATCCGGCTGGCTCTCCGGACGCGCGATCAGTGGCGTGGCTCAGCCGGTCCCACGACGGACCGTACCTGGCGTTGGAGATCGCGGCGACGGACGGCTCAGCCACCATCGGCGTCGACGTGGCGCCGGACCCGTTCTGCGGCAGCCCGGTGTGGTCGCCGGACGGGCGGCAGCTGGTGATCGCCGCACGCGCCGCCGCCGGCACACACGCTGTCGAGGTGATCAACGCCGACGGGACCGGACTCCATGTCGTAGATGCCCAGGGCGGCTGTTCACCGGTGTGGTCCGCAGACCGCCGGAAGCTGGCCTACCTCGACACCGGCCACGACACGATCGTCACGATCAACCCGGACGGCTCGGGCCGTGCGGTCTCGGCCGTCCGCGCGCCGAGCGACACACCGATCACCGAGGTACGCAGCCTCTCGCCGACCGGCGTCGCGGTGGTGGCGCTCGAGTCGAGCCACGGAATGTGCGGCGACACCGTCGGCCAATTCAAGCGCAGCCTGGTGCCCTGCGGCGACCTGTATCTCGCCACCTGATAACCGGCACGCTCACACCCCTGACCAACCCCAACGGCGCGGTCCGCAGCGCCCTGTTCGGAGCGGACGGCAGCATGGTCGTCCAGATCTTCGTCGTGGTGAAACACACGAACCAGACCAGATACGTCTTCTCGACCCGCAACGGCAAGGTTGCGGCCACCGCAACGATTCCCATGAACGGCATCGGCATGCAGACCTACACACCCAGCGGATAACGCGCCATCGACACAGCGGTTGTTGAGTGCCACGTCAGCCATCGGCGGCCCGCCGGACCCGCGCCAGCAGGCCCGGCAAGCCGGCGAACTGCGTCAGCTGGTCCTGGCAGCTGGGGCAGTCTCGAAGGTGCTCCATCACGGCCGCGCGCTCGGCCGGGCTGATCGAGCCCAGCACGTAGGCCGCGATGTCGTAGCGCCACTCGGGACAGCCACGGGCGGCAGCATCATCAGTACCCATAACCCGGGTTGTCGTCGGGTTCGGTGGTAGCGGCAGCGCCGGTGGCCATCGCCGCGTGCCAGATGAACGTTGTCGATCCGAACTGATCGGTGACGCCGTTGCCGGTGACGCGGCCGGTCCGGTCGTTCTGGAAGGTGTAGAGCGGGTGCCCGTGATAGGTCACCTGAGCCGAACCGTCCGGTCGGCTGAGGGTGGCGAGGTCGGCGGCGAGGTCGGCGCTGGCGGTGGGGTGAGTTCCGATCGCGATGGTCAGTGGCTTCCAGAAGCTCAAGCAGGAGTCGACACAGTAGATGGTGCCGCCGGCTTCCTGGTCGGCGAAGTAGAGCGTGCGGCCGGAGCTGTCCACCAGGGCGCGGCCGATGCCGGCAATGTCGCGTACGCCGACGGTGGTCCTGGTCTGGTCGTGGCCGCACCCGGCGGCGCCGACGACACCCACGACGATGACCGCCACCAGTGCGATGAGTCTGCGCATGTCTCGTCCCTTCCGATCGGCGGCCGGCGGATAGCGAGCGGCCTACCTGGAAACACGCACGCGGCGGCTCAGTGGATTGACATCTCATCCACAGATTTCTGCGGCGACCGTGCCGGCCGGCCCGAGATCACGCTCCGGAGACGGTCCGCCCACGCGACAAGCAGGTCGAAACCCGGCAGAAGTCCGCTGAGACTTGCCGGTACGCCGGGTTTGACCTGACCTCAGTGGGTATTCATCACCGATGAGAACAACTTGGAAACCGCACGAGAAGCACGGCGACCTGACGACTCGCTCAGACCTGCCGGAATCGGTCTACGCATTCCCGAAGCAGCAGAAGGAACCGCTGACCGACGCCGCACACGTCCGCAACGCGCTGGCGCGGTTCGATCAGGTCGGCGACGTCAGCGACAGCGATCGGGACCTGGCCTTTGCCAACATCCTCGCAGCGGCCAAGCACTACCACGTCGATGTCGACGAGTCCGACTGGCACGACTTGGGCAAGCGGCCGCGCACCAAGAAGTAAGCCGCACACCAAGAAGTAATCAGCGTCAGTCCAGCACCGACACGTCGATCTCGCGGAGCCGATCCGGGTCGGCCAGAACGTCGATCGCCGCGATCGCCCCGCCGGTGACCGTGAACGCCATGACGAACATGGCTTTTCCGTGGGCCGCCACGACCACGCCGGCGGCGCCGTTGATCAGCGCCGGGCGTACGAACGGCGACAGCTTGCTGGAGGTGATTGCCTGACTGGCGACCTGCTTCGGACCGCGGAGCGTGAACGTCATCCTGGGCCGGCCGGCGCCGCCGTCGGAGCGCAGGATGACGTCCGGGTCCAGGACGCTGACCAGGGCGTCGAAGTCACCGTTGCGGGACGCGGCGAAGAACGCGTCGACCACTTCTCGTTGCCGGGCCAGATCCGGATCCGGCGTCGGCGCCTGGCCCTGGACGCGGCGACGGGCTCGGCTGGCGAGCTGGCGAGTCGCGGCCGGGCTGCGGTCGATCATTGGCGCGATGTCGTCAAACGGGACTCCGAACAGGTCGTGCAGCACGAACGCCACCCGCTCCGCCGGGGCCAGCGATTGCACGACCACCAGCAACGCGAGTCCGACCGAGTCAGCGAGCAGCGCCTCGTGCTCCGGACTGATCGCGTCATCGCGACTGATGATCGGATCTGGGACGTGCACATCGATCGGATCTTCGCGGCGCTGCTCCCGGGAGCGGAGCATGTTCAAGCAGATCCGGGCGACCACCGTGGTGAGCCAGGCACCGAGGTTGGCGATGTCCCCGGCGTCGGCCCGATCGAGGCGCAGCCACGCCTCCTGGACGGCGTCGTCGGCCTCGCTCACCGAGCCGAGCATCCGGTAGGCCACCGCCCGCAGTCGGCCGCGCTGCTCCTCGAACCTCGCGGTCAGCCAGTCTCGCTCGTCCACGTGTCACATTCCTTTGCTCAGCCGTGTCTACCTAGTAGACCCAACAGCACCGGCGGACGTGACCGTGGCTCAGGTCGTTGCCTTCGGGCCTCGTTCCTCGGCCCTACGGAAAACGTCCGCTGGGCGGCTGGCAGGACGTTGCCTTCGGGCCTCGTTCCTCGGCCCTACGGAAAACATCCGCTGGATAGGAGACCCTCATGACCGCACCAATCCTGGTTACCGGCGGCACCGGCACGCTCGGACAGCGGATCGTGCCGCTGCTCCACGACACCGGATGCGACCTACGAATCCTCAGTCGGCGTGACCGGAAGTCCGGCGACGGTGTCGAATACGCCACCGGAGACCTGGTCAAGGGCGAGGGTGTCGAGGCCGCGGTGGCCGGGGCCGAGACCGTGGTCCACCTCGCCGGTGGCCCAAAGGGTGACGAGATCGCGGCCCGCAATCTCGTTGCCGCGGCGAGCCGGGCCGGCGTCAGCCACCTGGTGTTCATCTCGGTGGTCAACGCCGATCGCATCCCGATCGGGTATTACCGGCAGAAGATCGCGTCGGAGAAGATCATTGCGGATTCCGGGGTGCCCTACACGATTCTGCGGGCGGCGCAGTTCCATGAGCTCGTCGAGAAGGTCGGCAGCGCGCTGGCGAAGCTGCCGGTGGTGCCGGTTCCGGGGCGGATTCGATTGCAGCCGGTGGACAGCCGGGACGTCGCCGAGCGCATGGTCGAACTGGTCCTCGGCGCGCCCTCCGGCCTGGTCCGAGACCTGGTCGGACCGCAGGTCATCGGCGCCGGCGAACTGATCCGCAGCTACCTGAACGCCGCCGCCAAGCGGCGCCTCACGATGCCGATGCCGATGCCCGGACGGATCGGCCGGCTTTACCGGGACGGTGCCAACCTCGCCCTCGACGGCGCCGATATCGGGCACCGCACCTGGGCGGCCTTCCTCGCCGAGCGGGTGCGGGCGACGGCTGCCAGCGATGGGGTCAAGGCCGCGTACCGCTGAATCGTCATCGGTTAGGCCGAGCCGCGCGGCTTGATCGGCATCGAGTCGAAGGTCGCGATGGCCTGGTCCGGATCTGATGATTTCGAGCGCTGCAACAGGTCGCCGAGCCCGCGGCGATTGGCGATGGCCAGCAGGGTGTCGGTCCGAGCCAGCCGCCGCCCGGCCGGCGGTGTCCACAGCACCTGGGCGCCCCGGCCGGTCCGGATCGCGATGATCCGGACCTCGCCGGGGCGTTGCAGGCTGCCGACGGTGCGGTATTCCAGCCGCGATCCGGCGCCGACCGGCACTTCGGCGGCGAGCAGCACGCGGCGGCGTACCGGAATCGTGGCCACCACCTCGTGCCCGAGGAGCGCGGCGGCGAATGACGGCGCCGCCAGAGCGGAGACGCTGCGCGAGGCGATGAACCCGAACGTGCGCTGGACCCGCTCGGCGAAGTCGGTGTCGAACAACCGGACCACCGAGCGGATGTGCGGGCTGGCCCGGCGCGCCAGCAGAGTGGTCTGCACGTTCGCCAGGTCGCTGCTGGTCAGCACGACCAGGCTGCGTGAGGTATGGACCGACGCGGCGGCGAGAATCTCGCGCCGGGTCGCATCTCCGACGATCACCGGGATGTGTCGTTGCCGAGCCAGCTCGACACCACGGGCCTCGGGATCACGATCCACCGCGACCACCGCGACGCCGAGATCGTCGAGACGCGTGAGAACCCGGGTGCCGAGGTCGCCAAGGCCGACGATCACGACATGGGACTCGATCGGGCCGACCAGGCCGCCATTGGCAAGCGCCAGGCGGGCGCTCACCACCGCGTCCACCACGGTGGCGGTGACCAGCGGGACTACTGCGACGCTGAGAATGGCGAAGACGATGTGCAGTGTCTGCAGGGCGGCGGAGGCGGTCAGGTCCGGGTCCACACCGCCGATGGTCGCGAGCACCGCGAGATAGAAGCCGCGCCACACGTCCACATGTGCCAGCTGAGTGAGCACCACGGTGCTCACCAGGACGATCGCGACCAGGGCCGCGGCGACCAGGCGCAACCGCCGCGCGATCAGGCCGAGCAGGCCCAGGATGGCGCGCCGGCGCAGGTGCCGCCGGATGGCGGTGGCCGAGGTCAGAGCGGTCTCGTGCGGATCCGGCTCGGTGCCGGTCACCGCTGAGGTCAGCAGCATGTCCGCAGTGTCCGGCTCGGCGGGCAGCACCGCCGGCTCATCACGCGGCGTGGTGTCGGCCAGGCCGCAGATGACGTCGTTCGGGTCGGTGTGCTCGCGGTCGGTGACGAAGAGGGATCGGTTGAAGAGGCGTACGGGAGTCGGCGCGTCGCGATCGACAGCGGCCGTGACGAACGCGGGCGCGGCCACCGCGGTCGCCGACAGCACCGCGCAGTTGGCCACCAGATCGTGTACCGAGTCGGCGAGCACCTCGTCGAACATCCGGACCACGATCCGGATCTCCGGCGCCAGCTCGCGGGTCAGCAGCGCGGCATCCAAATTGGCGACGTCGTCCTGATCCGTGAACGCGATGGCGGTCGCGTGGGACACGTCGGCTGCCAGCAACGCCCGCCGGTCAATCCGATGGACGTTGACTACGGTGAGCCCCTGCTGCGTTCGGAGCAGCGCCTCGTCATCGTCGGGTTCCCGGGACAGCACGGTCACATCCGAGTCCGGAAGCGCCAGCAGCTCGGTGACCAATCGGTAGGTGAGCGTGTTGTCGCCACAGACGATGTAGTGGGCCGGGATGCCGGAGTCGGTGGAGTCGCTCGGCGCGTCCGTCGGGTCGGCGGCGGTCATGGCGCCGATGGTATCCATCGCCGTTGAATACTCGATGTCGGCCGTCCGACCGGCATCGGCGCCGTCGGCGAGCCTACCGATCGTGACTGGTGGCTGCCGACGGCGCCGGAGTCGCTCGGAAGCTGCTCGCCGCGCCTAGCGCCCGGCGAACCAGGACCGCATCCGGCGGCCATTCGCGATCGCGGCGACGCCGATCAGGATCAGGCCGCAGGCGCCCTGCTCCACCTTCATCCAGATCGGGAACGCGCCGGGGACCGCGATGATCGCGGCGATCGCCACGATCATGATCGCCGAGGCGATCCGCAATCGGAGGTACGCGCGGCCGGAGCCCTTGGCGGTACGCGTGGCGAAGCTCAACATCAACAGAGCCGTTGCCACCACGATGATGCCGCGAACCCAGACCGCCGGTGTCACGATCGTGCCGTGGTTGCGGAGCAGGATGATCGCCACCAGGGTGGCGGTGCTGATCGCCAGATAGCTGCCCACGAGCGCCGTCATGGTTCGAAACGCCGCCTGCGTATCCGGATCCTGCACGGCCGGGGTGGTGTTCTGCGCGGTAGTCATGGCTGATTCCTTTGCGTCCTAGGGGTTGTCCGGGGTTGCGATGACAGCTTCGCTACGGACCGCGGTGGAGATCATCGGCGCTTGGGCAGAACTATCGAGCACGCTTGATGTCGAACCAGTGACCGACGGGTCTATAACCGTGGTTAGAGATGCCCGGCTCCACCCTCGGGCCGAGGCCGATAACAGCTGGTGACGGTAGGGTCGGGCGGGTGAGTGTGGAACCGGCGGCGGCGCCAGCGGTCGCCCGTCTGCGGACGACCCGTGGCCACCAGGAAGCGATCGTGCGGTCACTCGCCCTGTTGGCACCTCTGCTGCTTGGCGTCCTGGTCGTGCTCACGGCACGGGTCGGCCCGGGGTTCGGCTGGAGCGGCCGTGGCCTGGTGGTTTCGCTCGGGGTGGCGGTGTTCGTGATCGCCGTGCTGGGTCGCAACACCACCGTCCGGCATACCGACAGCGGGCTTCATGTCGGATTCGTCGCCGCGCTTGTGGCGAGTGCGGCGGCATTGATGTGGGTGCAGCCGTCCGGCCCCGGCGCCGAGTGCATGCTGCTGGCGATTCTCTGCGTGGCCCGGCTGCTGCCGGTCCGCATTGCCGTGCCGCTCCTGGTGGTCGGCTTTGTCGCGGTGGTGGGCATCGTCGTCCTGACCAATCGGGACGTCGGCCGGCTCTTCGTGCTGACCGCGTTCGCGGCCTTCTACGGCATGCTCTTCCTGGCCTTCCGACTGGCGGAGGCGAACAAGCAGGCGGAGCGGTTGCTGGCCGAGTTGCAGGCGAGTCAGGCGGCCCAGGCTCAGGCCGCGGCATTCGCTGAACGGCAATATCTAGCCCGCGAGATGCACGATGTGCTGGCACATTCGCTGTCCGGGCTGATGCTGCAACTGGAGGGCGCGCGGATGATGGCTGCCGGTGGTGCGACCGACCAGCGCCTGACAGCGACGATCGAGCGGGCCCACCGGCTCGCCAAATCCGGTCTCGACGAGGCTCGGCAGGCGATCGGGGCGCTGCGCGGTGACGAGCTGCCGGGGCCGGATGGGCTGCCCGGCCTAGCCGCGAAGTTCACCGAGGACCGCGGGACACCGTGCCGACTCGTGGTGGCCGGGGACGCATACGACCTGAGTTCGGAGGCGCGCCTCGCGGTCTACCGGGTGGTCCAGGAGGCGCTGACCAATATCGCGAAGCACGCCGGCGCCGAGCAGGTCGCGATCCAGATCACCTACCGGCCGGATGGGGTCCGGGTCCGGGTCGAAGACTTCGGTGCCGCTTCGGCGGTGGCGGCGGACGCCGGATCGGCGGTGGCGGCGGACGCCGCTTCGGCGGTGGCGACGGACGAGGTGTCCGCCTCGGCGGGAGCGGCCGTGGAGACCGGCGGTTACGGACTGACCGGCATGCGGGAGCGCGCCGAACTGCTGGGCGGGACGCTCATTGCCGAGCGGACCGGCACCGGATTCCGAGTCGAGCTGGAGGTGCCGGCGTGAGCCGGATCCGCGTACTCATCGCCGACGACCAGCGCGTGGTCCGGGAAGGACTGGCACTCGTGCTCGGGCTCCTGGACGATGTCGAGGTGGTCGGTGCCGCCTCCGACGGCGCCGAAGCGATAGCCCTGTCCGAGCAGCTGCATCCGGACGTGGTGCTGATGGATCTGAGGATGCCGCGCTGCGATGGCGTGGAGGCGACCCGGCAGGTGCGCGAGCGGGTGCCGGAGACGCGGGTGGTCGTGCTGACCACCTTCTCCGACGACCGATCGGTGATCGACGCGCTGCGCGCCGGCGCCCGCGGCTATCTGACCAAGGACGCCGGCGGCACCGAGATCCGCGACGCGCTCCGGCAGGTCCTCGATGACAATGCGGTGATCGATCCGGCCGTCGCTCACCACCTGGTCAACGCGGTCGCCAGCGCTCCACTCGAGTCGCGCCTGCCGGCGCCGAGCCGGTTTCCGGACGGCTTGACTCCACGCGAGGCCGAGGTGCTGGCACTGATCGCGGCCGGCCTGTCCAACGCCGACATCGCAACCCGGCTGGTGGTCACCGAGGGCACGGTGAAGAGCCATATCAACCACTTGCTCTCCAAGATCGGGGCGCGCGACCGGGCTCAGGCGGTCGCGTACGCGTACCGGACGGGTCTGGTCGGCTGAATCGGCCCTGCGGCGGCGGGATTGGTGGTCCCATCTAATTACCGGTTGGCACTCGCATGCGCGGGTGTCCGCCGGAGACCACGCCGGAGGCCCCGATGACCATCCAACCGCAAGCTGACCTGCAGGCCGGCCGCTCAGTGCTGGCCAGTTGGAAGACCACGACGCTGGCCAGCGGCATCACATCCATCATTCTCGGCCTGATCCTGATCTTCTGGCCCGGCGAGACGCTGCTGGTGATTGCCGCGTTCCTCGGCATCGGGCTGATCCTGCTCGGGTTGAGTCGGCTGTTCTCGGCGTTTGCCGGTGGCGTCCAGCGGACCGGCAGCCAGCGGGCCTGGCGCGGCTTGGCCGGCCTCCTCTATTTGGCCGCCGGCATCGTGGTGCTGGTCAATCCGCGAGGATCGCTGCGGACCTTCGCGGTCATCGTGGCGCTGATCTGGATCATCGCCGGCGTCGGCGAGGTCATCTCCGGGTTCGCTCGGCGCGGCTCGACGGCCCGCATGGCGCCGATTCTGATCGGCCTGCTCAACGTCGTTTTCGGTGTCGTACTGCTGGTTTGGACGAAACCCACCGTCCTGGTGATCGCCTTTATCGCAGCGATCTGGCTGATCGCGCTGGGCCTGCTGCAGATCGTTCTGAGCTATCGCCTGGGCAGGGCAATCAAGGAGATCGACGACTCCACCGTCGTTGTCATTCAGCAGCGAGGCTAGCCGGACCGGCGCCCGCCAGGCTGGCGGCACGGTCGACGATCGTGGCCTCCGGCGGGTCGGTCAACCGGCCGGGGTCGCCGCGCCGGGCTAACCGACCGCGGTCGCGGCGACGAATTCGGCGATCTGCTGGGTCAGCAGGTCGGGTTGGTCCAACGGGATCAGCGTGTAGGAATCGTGCACCTCGACGAAGCGGCCTCCGGGCATCAGGTCGGCGAGCCGACGGCCGTCGGCCGGTGGCATCACGCGATCCTCGGCCGCCCAGACCACCAGTGCCGGGCCGGTGAACGCCGACATCGCCGCACTCGCCGCTCGCAACCGATCCGCGTCGACGCGTGCGGCCCGCAGCGTACGCACGATGTCCCGGCGGATCTCGGGCTGGTGCAGCACCGGCGCCATGCACCGGGCGGTCTCGGCATCGCCGCGTTTCGTCAGCCATCCGAACGCGATCGGCAGCCGACGCATCGCTCGCACCCGCATCTGCTGCATGAAGGCGCCGAACATCGAGGGTGTCAGCCGGCCGAGGGCGACGAGCGTATGCCCGGTCAGCCCGGGCGGGTAGTTGTCGAACGCGTCGCAGGAGACCAGCACGATCCGGCGTACGCGGCTGGTCGCCGACGTGGTGCCGAGCATCAGCTGCACCAGGGCGCCGCCGGTGTCGTTGCCGACCAGCACGACATCGGTCAGATCGAGCCGCTCCAGGAACTCGGCCACCAGCGCGGCGATGCCACCGAGGGATAGGTCGGCGTCGGCATGCATGCCATGGCGGTGCGCACCGAGCGGCAGTGTGGGCACGATGCACCGGTGCTCGGCCGCGAGATCGGCGACCACTCGATCCCACAGCCCGCCGTCCATCATCAGGCCATGGAGCAGGACCACCGTCGGGCCTGGTCCGCCCGAGTCCGCGTACGCCACCGGGCCTGCGGTCAGCTCTACGACGGTCATGTCGTCTCCCCGCTGAGGCCGCTGCCGCCGCTGACCTCGCGAAGGAACGCCAGCTCGGCGTCCACGACAGTGTCGTGGCCGCTGAGGAAGGGTTCGTAATGACCGCCCGGAATCCGCAGAAGCCGGCCGCGCGGCGCTCGCTCCGCGGCGCGCACCGACGGCTCGACCAGCGCTGCCTGGTCGCTGTCAGCGACCACCACCAACAGCGGGCAGCCGATCCGAGCGGCATCGCGGCCAGGTCGATAACGGCTGAGTCCGATCAACGACCGGGCCGCGACCGCTTGAACCCACTCCGGATAGCGGTCGGCTTGCAGGGCCTCCTGCCCACGCAGGGCGTCCGGCATGGTGAGCATCGCCACCGAACCCGGCGGGCCGGCGAGCGGCACCAGAATCGGCGTCCGCCCGAACCAGCCGCCAACCGCGTCCAGCAGGCTCAGCCCCGTCGTCTTGAGCAATGCCACTGGGCTCTGGAAGCGGGCCGCGTTTCGGGTCGCCGCGGCGCCGTCGACAGTCGGGGTCTGAGCGATGGCGCCGGCCAACTCCGAGTGCCGGGCGGCGACCTGGAAGAGGTAGCCGCCGGTGGCCGAGAACCCCCAGGCGATCAGCTGGTGCGGCGCGGCTTCCGGCAGCGTTCTGGCGTATGCGATTGCGGCGTCCCAGTCGGCGAGCTGCTCCGCCACGCGCAACACCTGCCGCGGCCGGCCGCCACTCTCGCCCATGTTCCGGTAGTCGAACGCGAGCACGCTGAAGCCGGCCTGGTGGAACCGCGCAGCGAATCGATCGGTGCCCGGCTCCTTGGTGACGCCGAATCCGCCGGCCATGATCACGCAGGCGCCGTTGGTGCCCGGATAGTGCCAGGCCACGCACTCGGTGTCGCCACTCGGGAATCGAACCTTGGTGCGGGTTGTCTCGATTGATGTCGTCACGGTCTAAGTGAACCACGCGGTTCACATTGATGTCCACGGTTTGGACGGATCGGCTGGCTTTCGGTCTTTGGTGGCTCTTGGGTGCGGCCTCCGTCGGTGGCTGTTTCCGATCCTCGGGGCCGACATCGGGCCTTGATGGCCCTCAGGTCGTCCTTTTAGGTCGGCGGGTGGGTCGCCCCGGCGGGGGTTATGTGTTGTTCTCCTCGTGATCTAGCGCTCGGCTCAGGGCCCTTATCCCGGCCTGGACGCCCTCGGTGTTTCCGCTGGTCAGGCGGTCGATCAGGAACCCACGGAACGCCGCAAGGATGAGCTCGGCAACCTCGATCTTGCGCTCCTCGGTCCAGCCTGACGGGCAAAGTGCCACCAGGGCTGGGAGGTATTGCTGAGAAGCGCCGCGGCCGAGTTCGGCGTACCGGTCTGAGTCGTACATCATCAGGCCGATCGCCTGATCGAGCACTCGGGACTCCTCGCCGATCAGCGCCGGCCAGATTGCGCCGACGCGCGCCGCCAACGTCGGCGCCTGGACCTGCCCCGCGGCGGTCAGCGCATTGTCGATCCGCCGATCCCGCAGCTTCAGGATCGCCTGGGCGAGCAGGTCGTCAGCGCTGTCGAAGTAGTAGAGCAGCACCTTGTGAGTAGTGCCCGCGGCGCGTGCGGCGCGCCGCAGCGAGAAATCCACCAGGCCGTTGACCGCCAGGTCGCCGGTGACGCGTTCGAGCAGTTCCTGCCGGCGCGCCTCACCCCGGGCCGATCCGGCCGACCGTCGATAGCCAGCCCGCTCCGGCTCCTGATCGGCAACATCACCCACCCGGACAGCATGACATCGCGGCATCGCCAACGCGGCGCGGCCGGGCCGTCACCCAGAAGCCCGGCCGCCACCAGACAAGCCGGCCGCCACCAGACAAGCCGGGTCGCCATCCACAGGCGCCGAAGCGACCGCTCAAACGAAGACGCGGCCCGGGTGACGTTGTCGTCACCCGGACCGCGCCCCGCAGGGCAGTGTGCGATCAAGGTCAGCGAGGGATCAGGTTCCGTTGACCCGCCGGTAGTAGCGCGGGCTCTCGAAGGTCATCTTGGACATCTTCAGGGGCTCGCCGGTCTGCTCGGCCTGGACGATCCAGCCGCTGCCGACATAAAGCGCGACGTGGCTGTGCGCCTGGAAGTAGAACACCAGGTCGCCCGGGCGCAGAGCGCTCTCGCTAATGGCGTAGGACTGGTTCCACTGGTCGCCGGTGTAGTGGATGAGGTGGATTCCGGCCGCGGCCCAGGCGGCCTGTGTCAATCCGGAGCAGTCGTACTCATCCGGGCCGGCTTCGGCCCAGCCATACATCCGATAGGGCGGCTTGTGGCTGGTGTCCCAGACCAGCGAGCAGGCTTTCACCGCGGCGGTGTGGCCCTTGCCGGTCGACGACACCACCGGGCACGGCTTCGGCATCAGCTCGGCCTTCGTGTACTTGTAATTCGCTGCCGCCGCCTTGTCCGCGGCAGCCTTGGCGGCGGCCGCCTGGGCCTCCGCGGCCTGGGCCTGGTCCAGCAGCTTCTGCAGGTTGTCGACCTTGGCCTGGATATCGACCTTCTGTGCGACCAGCTGCTTATATTGCGAGTTCTCCTGCTGCAGCAACTGGTCCAGCCGGACCCGCTGCGAGTGGAAGTCGGTGATGTCCTTGTTGGCCTTGGAGATCTCGCGGGACTGCTCGTGGGCCACTTCGCCCATCGAGGACAGCATCTCCACCAGGTCGGTCGTCGAGTCGGTCGCGAACACGATCTGCAGGTGAGTGGCTGGTCCGTGCTCGTAGACCGTGCGGACGATGTCGTTGATCCGGCCCTGGGCGGCGCTCGCCTTCTCCTGGGCCGGCGCGATCTGTGCCGAGATCTTCGAGGCCCGGATCTTGTCTTCGGCGATTCGCGCCCGCAATCCGTTGTACTGCTCGATGATCGGCTCAAGAACCTTGTTCTGCGCAGAGATCTGAGCCTTGAGCTGGGCTGACGTCGGCTCGGCTGACGCCGGCGACGGCATCAGCACGATGGCCATGACGGCGGCGATGCCGACGAGAGCGGCGATGGTGCGGGACGCGGTGCGATGCGATGCCGTGGGGGATACGGCCACGATCGGGCGGCTCCTTACTTCCGCGACCGCCGACCGAGTTAGCTGACGGGTTCGGGCGGGAAGTGCGCCCTACCGCGTGAGCGGATTCACCCCAACTGGTGCGTGGTTCCCCGGCTCGATGCCGTTGTGCGGCAACGATTAGGCGGTTCCCATCGGACCGCCCCGGCTAGGGCTGTTCAACCGATGGGACTAGACGACTTTATTGAGACCGTGGTTACGCAGGCAAGATTTTCGGCAATGAACTTCGTACCGCAATGGCCCTGCCACGAACGGTGACCAAATGAAGTGGGAAGGTCCGATCCGGACCTTCCCACCATGCCGCAATCACCCGAACGAGCTAGTCCGGGTCACGGATGCGTCACTGCGCGACGATGTCGACCATCCACGGAATTCCGAACTTATCGACGCAGGCGCCGAATTCGTCGCCCCACATCTGCTTCTCCATCGGCACCGAGATGGTGCCGCCGTCGGAGAGCTTCGCCCAATAGTCGCGGAGCATGTCGGCGTCGTCGCCGCTGAGGCTGACCGTGATGTTGTCGCCCGGGCTGTAGGCCATCCCGGGCGCGGTGTCGGAGCCCATCAGGGTGAAGCCGTTCTCGGTTTCCAGCATGGCGTGCATGATCCGGTCGGCGCCCGGACCCTCGGGCGCACCCATCTCGCCGAACGTGTTGATCGAAAGGTTGCCGCCGAAAACGTTGCGGTAGAAGGTCATCGCGTCGCGCGCGGTGCCGTCGAAGCTGAGGTATGGGTTGAGGCGGGAAGGCATCGCGTCCTCCTTTGGACGTCCGCGCCGCGCGCGGTGTGGTCGGGCCGGAATCGCCACCGCATAGCATCCTCGCAGAGCCACCGTTTCGCATGGCGAGAACCGGATGGATTCATGCCAAATCAGCACGCAAATCGGCGCGAGCCCGGTCCAATCGGACCGGGCTCGCGGTGGGCAGATTCAGCGGTACGCGGATCCGCCTGCTAGTAGGCGAGGTTCGGCCGCAGCCACCGCTCCACTTCGGACACGGCCAGTCCGCGCCGGGCGGCATAGTCCTCGACCTGGTCGCGACCGAGCCGTCCGACGGTGAAGTAGCGCGACTCGGGATGCGCGAAGAGCAGCCCACTCACGCTGGCGGCGGGCGTCATCGCATAGGACTCGGTCAGATCCATGTCCAGCTGCTTCGCGTCGAGCAGTTCGAAGAGCGTGCGCTTGAGGCTGTGGTCCGGGCTGGCCGGATAGCCGAGCGCCGGCCGGATGCCGCGGAACCGCTCGGCGTGCAGATCTTCGATCGCCGGATCGGCGCCCGGTTCGTACCACTCGCGGCGAGCCTGCAGGTGCAGGTACTCGGCGAACGCTTCGGCCAGCCGGTCGGCGAGTGCCTTGGCCATGATCGCCCGGTAGTCGTCGTTGGCGGCTTCGTACTCCGCGGCCAGTTTCTCG
The DNA here is from genome assembly GCA_963836775.1 of uncultured Actinomycetota bacterium. GTDB lineage: Bacteria > Actinomycetota > Actinomycetes > Mycobacteriales > Micromonosporaceae > DASQPR01. The sequence goes on from CAWIKR010000002.1 coordinate 2,451,781, forward strand.
GCGCCGTGAATGGCGACCGCGAACCCGCCGATGTGGTCGCCGTCCGGGGCGACATAGTCGGCCAGCGACCGGTTGGCCCGGCCGGCCGGCTTCTCGGTCTGCTGGCGCAGCATCGGGAACCGAACCGGTGCGTCGCCCGCGCCCGCGCAATCCAGCACGATGTCGTCGCCGTCCGAGTGCGCCGGCCAGAATGCGTACGCACCGCGAGCCTCCAACCGCCCGTTCGCGATGATCTCGTCGAGCAACGTGTTGGCGTCGTCGAACAGCTCCCGGGCCACCGGTTGGTCCAGGATCGCCGGGTATTTGCCCTTCAGCTCCCAGGCCAGGAAGAGGAACTGCCAGTCGATCATCGCGCGCAGCTCGTTCAGGTCCGGTGCCACTGTCCGGACTCCGGTGAACCCGGAGTCGGCAGGTCCGCGAACGAAACCCGCTCACGGTTGGCCCGAGCCGCGGCGAGCGTCAGCAGCGGGCTGCGCTCCTTGGCCTCGTGCTGGTCGCGGAGGCGCTCCTGCTCCTCCCGGTTGTTGGCGTCCAGAGCCGCGGCACGATCCGGGTTGAGCAGGTCGGAGACGACGCCGACCACCCGGGAGGCGTCGAGAACATGCACGGTCGTGCCGTCGTACGCGGGCGCGATGCGTACCGCGGTGTGCTGCCGTGACGTGGTGGCGCCGCCGATCAGCAGCGGCAGATTGAGGTCGCGCCGCTGCATCTCGGTCGCCACCGCGACCATCTCGTCCAGCGACGGCGTGATCAGGCCGGACAGGCCGATCGCGTCGGCGCCTTCGGCGACGCGGTGTCCAGGATCTTGGCTGCCGGCACCATCACACCCAGGTCGACCACGTCGTAGTTGTTGCAGCCGAGCACCACGCCGACGATGTTCTTGCCGATGTCGTGCACGTCGCCCTTGACGGTGGCAACCACGACCTTGCCGTTGCCGCGTTTCGCGGACACTCGGCCAGCGGCGGATGGCTTCGGCCTTCTCGGCCTCCATGATACGGCTCCAGGTAGGCCACCGAGCGCTTCATGACTCGCGCGCTCTTGACCACCTGCGGCAGGAACATCTTGCCGGAGCCGAACAGGTCGCCGACGATCTTCATGCCGTCCATCAGCGGACCTTCGATCACGTCCAGCGGCCGGTCGGCCTGCTGTCGCGCCTCTTCGGTGTCCGCCTCGATGAAGTCGACGAGCCCGTGCACCAGTGCGTAGGACAGCCGTTGCCGACCGGCGCCTCGCGCCAGGACAGGTCAACGGTGCGCCGGGCGCCGGAGCCGCTGACCGTCTCGGCGAAGGCACCAGGCGATCGGTGGCGTCCGGCGCGGCGGTCGAAGAGCACGTCCTCGACCAGCTCCAGCAGGTCGGCCGGGATGTCCTCGTAGACCGCGAGCTGGCCGGCGTTGACGATGCCCATGTCCAGGCCGGCGCGCACCGCGTGCAGCAGGAACGCCGAGTGCATCGCCTCGCGGACGACGTCGTTGCCACGGAACGCGAACGACAGGTTGGAGATGCCACCACTCGTACGCACACCCGGGCACCGCTGCTTGATCAGCGGCAGAGCGTCGATGAACGCCTTGGCGTACCCATTGTGTTCGGCGATGCCGGTAGCGACGGCGAGCACGTTGGGGTCGAAGATGATGTCCTCGGGCGGGAACCCGGCGGTCTGAGTGAGCAGGTCGTAGGCCCGGGCGCAGATCTCCACCTTGCGTTCGTGTGGTGTCGGCCTGCCCCTGCTCGTCGAAGGCCATCACGACGACGCCGGCGCCGTAGTCGCGGATCCGGCGGGCGTGCTCGAGGAACGGCTCCTCGCCCTCCTTGAGGCTGATCGAGTTGACGACGCCCTTGCCCTGCAGGCATTTGAGACCCGCTTCGAGCACGCTCCACCGTGAGCTGTCCACCATGATCGGCATGCGGGCCACTTCCGGCTCGGTGGCGATCAAGTTGAGGAACGTGGTCATCTCCCGCTCGCTGTCGAGCAGGTCGGCATCCATGTTCACGTCGAGCAGGTTGGCCCCGCCGCGGACCTGCTCGAGCGCCACGTCGACGGCGCCCTGGTGGTCGCCGGACTCGATCAGCCGGCGGAATTTTGCCGAGCCGGTTACGTTGGTCCGCTCGCCGATCATGACGAAACCGGTGTCCGGGCCGATCTCGAACGGCTCCAGGCCACTGAACCGGCTGCGCGGCTCGATCTGCGGGAGCCGGCGCGGCGCAAGGTCGCGAGCGGCGGCCGCGATCGCGGCGATGTGCGTCGGCGTGGTGCCGCAGCAGCCGCCGACGATGTTGACGAGGCCGGCTCCGGCGAATTCGCCGAGCAGCCCGGCCGTCTCGTCGGGCGTTTGGTCATAGCCGCCGAACGCGTTCGGCAGCCCGGCATTCGGGTGGCTGGCGACATAGGTGCCGGCGAGCCGGGCCAGCTCGGCCACGTGCGGCCGCATCTCGGCGGCGCCGAGCGAGCAGTTCACGCCGACGACCAGCGGTTGGGCGTGCTCGATCGATCGCCAGAACGCCTCAACTGTCTGACCGGACAGAGTCCGGCCGGACAGGTCCACAATCGTGACCGAGATCCACAGCGGCAGGTCCGGTGCGACCTCGCGAGCCGCGTCGATGGCTGCCTTCGCGTTCAGGGTGTCGAAGATGGTCTCGATCAGCAGCAGGTCGACGCCGCCGTCGGCGAGTGCGGTGATCTGCTCCGCGTAGGCCGCCTTGACCTGCTCATAGGTGACCACTCGGAAGGCTGGATCGTCGACCCGAGGAGACAGTGAGAGCGTTACGTTCAGCGGACCGATCGAGCCGGCGACGAACCGACCGCCGAATTCATCGGCCGCCTGGCGGGCCAGCTGAGCACCGCGCAGATTCATCTCCCGGACCAGGCCCTGCAGCCCGTAGTCGGACTGGCCGATGCTGGTCGAAGTGAACGTGTTGGTTGTGGTGATGTCGGCGCCGGCGGCCAGGTATTGCCGGTGGATGTCCAGGATGACGTCGGGCCGGGTGAGGTTGAGCAGGTCCGGGTCGCCGGTGACGTCCTGCGGGTGGTCCTTGATCAGATCGCCGCGGTAGTCGCCCGGGGTCAGCTTCTTGCCCTGAAGCATCGTGCCCCAGGCGCCGTCGAGCACCCCGATCCGCTGCTCCAGCAGGTCGCGGAGTTCTTGAGTCCGAGCCGACCGCTGAGTCATCTCCACCTCCGACAAGCATCGGAGGCGCCCTTAGTTGGGATGATCCAAGTCGAGCGTGGCGGGTTGCCCCCGTCGCAGCGCCTCTCGACTTCCTAATGAACGGTACTTGCGAGCGGCCCTGGCGCAAATCTTGGGGGACGCCATCTCACCTTTTGGGTCGGATGGGACTGGAGTGATCGACGGGTCTCGTAGAGTCCGAGCCGTGACCGATCAGCGCACCGCGGACGCCAGCCACGGATCTTGGGCGTTCGCCGCCGGGATGGGGGCACTCGCCGGGGCGGCGATCACGGCCGGCTGGGGCCTGCCGGCGATCTTGATCGGGATCGTTGCCGGCGCCGTCCTGGTGGCGGTCTGCGACGGTATTGCGCGAGCACGGCAGCAGCCCGGCGAGATCCCCGCCCTGTGGTCACGGATCGTCGCCAGCGCGGCGCTGGTCGCGCCGCTGGGCTGGCTGCTCGGCCGGATCACCGGCTGGAACGTGATCATCATCGGAGTGCTGTTCGGGGCGTTCGCCGGGGTTCTCGGTCTGCGGCCTCAGAAGGTCATCCTGGGACCACTGGTCGGCCTCGTGGTGGGTTTGATCTTCTGGTACGCGTGGCGGACCGCCCCGGACGCACTCGTCGCCGCGGCCGCGGTCGCCGGGTTCCGGATCGTCGCCGCTCTGGTCTTCCGCGATCCTCAGGTGAGCCTGCTGGGCGAGCGGATGGATCGGCGGGACCTGCCGTTCGTCGTGCCCCTGGCCGCGTCCGGTCGCTATGTCGGCACCGGCTATGTGCGGGAACTCGCCGACAAGATCGGTGGGACCTACCAGCCGGACACTGCCGACGTCGGCATCGTCGCGTCGCTGGATGACCTGTCCGGCCCGGGATTCGATCCGGCCTCGGTGGATCCGTTGGTGCGCGAGTTCTACGAGCACACCACCCGGTTCACGCTGGACATCGTGCCCGAGTGGCGGGCCTGGGTCCGCCCCGGTTATCTGCTCTATCGCACCGTGCTGGCGCGACCGCTGGGGCAGGCGAACGTGCCGATGAATCAGCGGTCGGCCCAGCGGGGCGTACGCAGCCGGATCGATACCATCCTGGGCCCGACCGGGACCATCAGCCACCGTGGCTGGATTCGCTCGTACGCGGACACCGACGAACCCATTTACGTCGGCATCTACACCACCTACCGGCACGGCGATCGTGGCTACGTGAGCGTCGGCTTTCCGGTGCCGCAGGGCAACTTCACCGCGACGCTGGAACCGTTGCCGCGGCCCGGCGGCGGCCTGGTGCTCACCAGCCGCAGTGCCGGATCGGCCGCCTCCCCGTCACCCGGCGGCAGTGGTCTGCCGGATACGGGGCACTACATGACTTACATCGACGACGCCACCGGCGAGCTGACCGCGCTTGCGGTTCACGGATTCGCCGAGCAGCTCGATGTCTATGTCGATGCCGGCGAGTTGCGGGCTGAGCATGCGTTCTGGGTTTTCGGGCTGCCGTTTCTGGTGCTGCACTACCGCATCCACCGCAAGCCCTAGGCCCGTTCCAACCCCGCCTGGTTGGGGACGATCGTGCACACCCTGGCGTGCAGAGTCGTCCCCGCACGCTGGTTAGGAGAAGTCGCCGCGCCGGTGCTTCTTGATCTCGCCTCGCCGCTTCTTGGCCACCAGCCGGCGCTCCACCGATGACTTGGACGGCTTGGTGGCGCGCCGCGGTGCTTGCGGCGGTGCGATCGCCGCAATCAGCAGGAGAGCCAGCCGGTTCGCAGCCAGCCGACGGTTCTGCAGCTGAGCCCGCGACTCCGAGGCGGCGACCGTGATGACGCCGTCAACCAGCCTATTCGCCAGGCGCTCGGTGGCCCGACTCTTCAGCACCGGCGCCAGCACCGCCGAGTTGGCCAGATCCCAGGACAGCTCGACGCGGCTATCCGTGGTGTTGACGCCCTGGCCGCCGGGGCCGCTGGATCGGGAGAACCGCCACTGCAGCTCCGCCGCCGGAATCACCAGCTGACTGCTCACCCGCAGGTCCCCGTTCACGTCAGTAGCATCGCACCCGACCTGGCCGGCGGCGCGTGTGGTGGGACAGACAACCAACGTCCAGAGGACACCGTCGCCGCCGGCTCGTTCTCGGGTGGCTATGACGACTCGATCTACTGCTTCGGCCCGGCGGATTAACGACGTCGGGCTGTCGCGACAACGCGTCGACCTGGGGGTTTACCCATCTCGCCACTGTTAGATCATGGTCCGGCCCGGTTATCGTGACTGATGGCGAATCGCGCTCGCGTCGTCGCCGGAGTTGGTGCGTCGACTGCGGCGATCTGGCTTGGACTGGTCCTGTCGCTGCCGAATCCGGCCAGCCGGGCCGCCAGCCTGGTAGCCGTCGCCGTTGGTGCGGCGGTGCTGGTGGGCGCGATCGTGTGGCGTCGTCCGGCTGGATGGGTCGGCTGGAGCCTGGTCGCGGCGAGCGCGCTGGTGGTCCTTGGCGAGGCCGTGGCCGGCCACTACCCGCTGGCCGACAGTGAGGGCGCTCGCGGATTTCTGGTCGCATCGCTGCTGCTGATGGCGGCCGGGCTGGCATATCTGGGGCGGCGGCCGCCCGGCTCGGTGGGCATCGCCGACGTGCTGGACACCGTGCTCGCCGTTGCCGGTGCCGTGCTCGTGACGTGGATTTTCGTCGGCGATCCGCCGCTGGAGCGCACGATGGTGGCGGAGGCGATCGTGCTGGCGATCGCGGCGCTGCTGGTGCTCGGCACCGCCGCCAAGTTGTGGCTCGCTGCGGTCTGGCGAGTCCCGGCCTGCACGCTGGTGGCGATCGCCGCGGTGGCGTTGCTGGCGGCAGCGGGCGACGTCGCTCTTCCGGCCGTGGACCTCAGTGGCTGGGCCGGCGATCGGTTCGCCCGTGGTGCGTGGACCGTGCACGGCCTCGCGCTCGGCGCCGCCGGCCTACATCCGTCGTTCGCGACCGCGACCAAACGCCTGGTGTGGTCCGGCTCCGATCCGGCGCCGCCGAGATTCATCCTGTTCGGGCTGATCGCCGCGCTGGTCCCGACCGCGATTGTGGTCGGGCTGGTGGACAAGCCGGTGAGCCTGACCCGCAGTCTCGGCGGAATCCTGGTGCCCGCGGTGGCGGCGACCGCGGTGCTGCTCTGCCTGATCGGACGTCTGGCGCTGATCGCCCGCGTGTCCCAGCGCCGCGCCGCTGAGCTGGGCAAGCGTTCAGCGGCGCTGGCCGACGCCATTGCCCAACAGCAGGCATTGCAGGAGGAGCTGGCGTTCCTGGCCATGCACGACCCGCTGACCGGCCTGTCGAACCGGGTCGTGCTGGCCGAGCGCCTCGCCTGGTTGCTGGGCCCGCGGGCCGTCCCAGCGAACCCGGTTCTGCTGTTGCTGGACCTGGACGGGTTCAAGGACGTCAACGACACCTATGGCCATCCGGTCGGTGACGAGCTGCTCGGTGCGGTCGCCCGCCGGCTGGTGCCGATCGTCCCGGACACCGGAGTCGTGGCCCGGATCGGCGGTGACGAGTTCGCCGTTCTGCTCGAGACGGCGACCGAGTCCGAGGCGCGTACGCATGCCGACGCCATCCTGGCCGCGATCCGGGAGCCGTTCCCGATCGACACCCACGAGCTGCGAGTCTCGGCCAGCATCGGGTTGCTGGTGATCGATCGCTCCAGCCAACCGACCCCGGCCGACGTGTTGCGCGACGCCGATCTGGCGCTGTATTCGGCGAAGGGCGCCGGCCGGAGCCGGGTCAGCACCTTCGATCCGGCAATGCGAATCGGTCGGACCGGCCGTAGCCGGATCAATGTCGGGCTGCATCGTGCGCTGGCCCGGGGTGAACTGGATCTGGACTACCAGCCGATCGTGCGGCTCGCGACGGGTGCCGTGGCGGCAGTGGAGGCACTGGTCCGCTGGCGCCCGCCGGGCAGCCCGGCGATCCCGCCGGCGCAGTTCATTCCGGTCGCCCAGGCCAGCGGACTGATCGGGGCGATCGGCGCCCGGGTGCTGCGGCAGGCCTGTTCGGACGCGGTGCGCTGGCACTCCGATCGCGGCGTCGCGGTCTCGGTCAATGTGGCCGCCTCGCAGCTGTCCATGCCCGGGTTCGCCGATCTGGTGCTGGAGACGTTGGACGACACCGGTCTTCCGGCGGCCGGCCTGATCCTGGAGCTGACCGAGGCGGCGCTGGTGAGCACCCGGTCTGACGCGGTCGAGACAGCGCATCTGCTGCGGCTGCGCAAGCACGGCGTACGCGTGGCGATCGACGACTTCGGCACCGGCTACTCGTCTCTGGCCTACCTGTCCCGGCTGCCGGTCGACATCGTCAAGCTGGATCGGACCTTTGCCACCGGACTGTCCGGTCCGATGCCGGATGAGGTGGCCGGCCGGAATTTCGTCAACTCGATCTTCGACACCATCGCCAGCGTCGGAATGCAGGCAGTTGCCGAGGGTGTGGAGACCGCCGAGCAGGCGGCCGCGCTCCGGCCGATGCGATGTGAGCTGGCGCAGGGGCACTTCTTCTACCGATCGCTGTCGGCCGCGGGCATCGACGACGTTCTCACCGCGTGACCGCGGCTGGGCTGGCTGGTGGGCCTGGCCGGATCGCGGCACGGTCTCGCGATCCGGTCCCGCCGTTGGCTAAGGTCGGCGCCATGGGCAACGAGGTCGCGCCGGCGGGTCGATCGAACGCGCACATCCGCATGTCGGATCGAGACCGGGAACGCGTGGTGGCGCAGCTCAACGCGGCGGTGAGCGAGGGCCGCCTGACCATCGACGAGTTCAGCCAGCGGATTGACGGCGTCCTGTCCGCCAAGACCTTCGGAGAGGTGGCCCCGTTCGTCGCCGATCTGCCGGAGACTCCGAGCGTGCCGGCCACCGGCGACCAGGCGACGTTCACCGCGCGCGGCTCCAACATCCGCCGGACCGGTCGCTGGACCGTGCCGTCCAAGATGCGGATCGAGGCGCGCGGCTCCCGGGTTCGGCTGGACTTCACTCAAGCCGTCTGCGTGGCGTCGGTGCTGCAGCTCGACATCAAGGTGCACGGCTGTTCGGTGCGGCTGATCGTGCCGCCCGGATATACCGTCGACTTCAGCGCGATCTCGATGCACGGCAGCACCGCCCGGTGCCGGCGGGTCGCCAGCGAGCCGGCACCGGGCTCTGTGCACATCGTGGTCAACGGCGAGGCGCACGGCAGCTCCCTGCGGGCCTTGCCGCCGCGCACCTGGCGGTGGCCCTGGGAGAAGCGAGGCAGATCATGACGACGGCATCGCGGTTGCTGCGAACCGAACGCGACGCTCTACTACCGATCTTGCGGTCGCGGGCAGCCGCCGACTTCGAGCTGCCGACGGTGCTTCCGCTGTGGTCGGTTCGGGACGTGCTGGCGCACTGCTCCGCGGCTCTCAACCTGACGGCGGCGCAGGCAATGCACTCGGGCTCGCCGGCCGAGAATCAGGTCGACGTGGAACACCGCAGGGACTGGGCCATCGACCGGCTCCTCGATGAACTCGCCGGCGGTTACGACGGTGCCGCCGACGTCGTCGAGGCGGTCGGAGGTCGCTACGAGGCGGTGGCGCTCGGCGAGTGGACGCATGGCGGCGACGTTCGGATGGCCTGGGGCATCGAGGATGCGTACGCGAGCGCCGGTGTCGACGATGCGCTTGCCCTTCTGACGGTCTACAGCATGTCGCCGCGGTCCGGGCTGCCGCCCACCGCCGTGCTGCTGACCGATCGGGAGCCGGTGCGCCTGGGTGCTGCCGAACCGGTGGCCACCCTCACCACCGATACCGCCACATTCGTCCGGATGTGGGCCGGCCGAGACCCGGATCCGACACGGTTCACCTTGTCCGGTGCCGAGCCCGAGGAGTTTGTGGTCTTCCACTGAGCCGGCAGCACCGGGATTCCGAGTTGGTGCCCTTGTCGGGCGCCGGCCGCCGCTCGTTCCGGCACCGTTCATCGCGTTGTCCTCGCTGGTGACGATGCTTGCCACCAGCGGCGCCGGTTGTCAAAAACCATCCGCGAGCCGACTTGTTTCCGCACCGTCACAGCGGGTAGTAATGACGTCACACAGGTGCAAGGAGGAGCTGATGAGGTTTCCGACGCCGCGCGGCCCGCTCTCCGACTGCCTGTTCTCGGCGCTGAGCGGCAAGGGCCGCCACGCGTTGTCGTCGGATGCCTGCGTGGACGGAGCGCCGACCGCGGATCCGATCGTGGACGAGGACCTGCAACTCAGTCTCTGGGCCTGCTATCAGCTGCACTACGGCGGTTTCGACGACGTCGACGACCGGTGGGAGTGGGATCCAGCGGTGCTGACCTTCCGGGCGGCGCTGGAAAACCGGTTCGAGCGCTTCCTCCGCCATCAGGTCGCACAGCAACCGGTGCTGGCCGCCGCTGATGTTCCGGAGGCGCTCGCGGACCTGATCGCCACGCAGGACGGCGCGTCACTGTCCACGTTCGTCGAGCGCGACGCCACCGTCGGGCAGTTCCGTGAGCTGCTCATGCACCGATCGCTGGAGCCGCTGCATGATGCGCATACGTTCGCGATTCCGCGGCTGGCCGGCCGCCCGCGGGCCGCGTTGATCGAGATTCACATCGATGAGCTCGGTTCCGGCCGCACCGCCGACATGCGGGCCGAGATGTTCCGGGTCACGATGTCCAAGCTTCGGCTGAATACGGCACCGGGTGCGTACCTCCGATATGTCCCGGCGGTGACCCTGGCCGTCGCGAACGTCCTGTCGCTGTTCGGCCTGCACCGCCGCCTGCGCGGCGCACTGATCGGCCAGCTGGCCGTCTACGAGATGAGTGCGGCCCTGCCGAATCGGCGGTTCGCCAGCGGCCTGCGCCGGCTGGGTGGTGACGCCGCCGCGACCCGGCTCTTCGACGAGCACGCCGGCAACGACGCGGTGCGCGCCGAAACCGCCGCACACGAGCTCGCTGCCCGGTTCTGCGATGACGAGCCGTCGCAGGCCGGCAACGTGCTGTTCGGTGCGGCCGCGTGGCTCTACCTGGATCGCCGCTTCAATGACCACCTGGTCGGCACCTGGTCGGCCGGGCGCAGCTCGCTGCGCGAAACCGGATCGCTGCCCTGGCCGGTGGCCGCGCCGATGCCGGCGACCACGATCGCCAACCTGCCGGCGACGACCGTCACCCGATAGGCCGGATCGCCCGGGTTTCAATCGCGTCCCAATCGGGCACCAATCGGCGTAGCGCCATCGCCACGCCGAACTCACCCCGATCGGCCGAGCTCGGTGACGTCAGGCAACGAGCAGGGAGAGATGATGAAGACTGTGTGGATCGCGGCGGGCTTCGCCGCGGGTTATGTCCTCGGCACGAAGGCCGGCCGGGAACGCTACGAGCAGATCGCCCAGGCGGCCCAGGATCTCGCCAGCACGCCGGCGGTCGTGGATGCTCAGGCCAAGGTCAAGCAGCTCGCCGAGCGCGGCCGGGAGGCCGTGATGGCAAGGGTCAGCGGGGACGACTCGGCGCACGTGGTGACCTCGCGGGAGCACGCCACGGTCGCTCCGTGAGACTCGACCGTCCCATCAGACTCGACGCAATCTGCCCGGCTCGACGACCTGTCGAGCCGGGCATTCTGCGGTAGACCTATGGTCAGGCGGCTCTGCGGCCGGCGGACCGCTTGGCCGACGCAGACTTCTTGGCCTGGCCGGCCTTCTTGGCGGGGCCGGCCTTCTTGGTCGTGGTAGCCGTGCGGGCCGAGGTTCCGGCCTTCGCCGTGGCCTTCCGGGCTGCGCTCGCGGTCTTGGCCGGCGCGGTCCTTGCCGACTTCGCAGCCTTCTTCGCCGCGGGCTTGGCCACTCTGGCAACAGCCTTCTTGGCGGTGGGCTTGGCTTTCTTAGCGGTGGTCGTCGCTCTCTTGGCCGTGGGCTTGGCGGCCGCCGGCCGGGCTCCGGCCCGACCAGATTTCGCCGCTGCCACGCTCTGCCGGAGTACCTCCATCAGGTCGGATGCTCCGGTCGCCGCCGGTGCCTCGGCCGCAGGTGCGAACGACTTGCCCTTGCTCTTCGCCTTGATCAGCGCGTGTACATCGTCGGTGTAGGTGTCGCGGAACTCGTCCGGATCCCACGTGCCGGACATCGACTTGATCAGCTGCGTCGCCATCTTCAGCTCCGCCGGGGTCAGCCGCGGCTTTCCCGGTACGCGTCGCAGCGTGTCCTCGGGCTCGCGCACTTCGTCGGCGAAGAACATCGTCTCCAGCACCAGCAGGTCGCCGTCCGGCCGGATGGTCGCCAAATACTGCTTGCTGCGCATCACAAATGTGCCGATCGCAGCCCGGTTGGCCGCGCTCATGGCGTCGCGGAGCAGCGCATAGGTCTTGGCGGTCTCGTCCGATCCGGGCGCCAGATAGTAGGTCTTCTGGTAGTAGATCGGATCGATCTCGTCCTGGTCGACGAAGGTTTCGATGTCCACGCTGCGCGATCGGCCCGGAGCGATCGCATCCAGTTCATCCTGATCCAGCAGGACGTGGCCGCCGCCGACCTCGGCACCCCGGACGATGTCGGCGAAGTCGACCGGCTTGCCGGTGCGCTCGTTGACCCGCTGATATCGGATCCGGTCCTTGGTGCCCTTCTGGAACTGGTGGAACGACACGTCATGGTCCTGCGTCGCCGGGTAGAGCTCGATCGGCACCGACACCAGTCCGAAGCTGATTACGCCGGTCCAAATTGGTCGTGCCATGGTCGCCTCCCCGTCGTCGTGCCAGATCCGCTCCCATCCGTCGTACCAGGGGGTATACCCATGCACGTGGGGATTTATCGGAGCCGGTCCGGGGTAGGTGGCAACCATGCCGTCCAAGCGTGACCAGCTGGACACGTACCGTCGCAAACGGGATTTCACGCGCACGCCGGAGCCGGCCGGCCAGCGGGCCCGCTCGAAGCGCGGCGGAAACCCGCGCTTCGTAGTCCAGCGGCACCGCGCCTCCCGCCTGCATTACGACTTCCGCCTCGAAGTGGACGGGGTGCTGGTCAGCTGGGCGGTGCCGAAGGGTCCGACGCTCGATCCGAAGGTGCGCCGGGCCGCCTTCCACGTGGAGGACCACCCGATTGAATACATCGATTTCGAGGGCGTCATTCCGGGTGGGGAGTATGGCGGCGGCGACGTGATCGTCTGGGACACCGGGACCTGGGCGCCGGGGAAGGACGAGAACCCGCGCCGGGCGATCGCCGACGGCGAACTCCACGTCGACATGGACGGCGACAAGCTGCATGGCCGGTTCGTGCTGGTCCGCACCCGAACCGATGCCAACGGCAAGGAGGAGTGGCTGCTGCTGCACAAGCAGGACGAGCACGCGGTGTCCGGCTGGAACCCCGAGGACCACCCCGCTTCGGTGCTGAGTGGGCGTACGAATGACGAGGTCAAGGCCGACCCGGAGTGGGAGTGGCACTCGGACCGGCCGGCCGATCAGGCGGCGCGACGGCTCAAGGTGCAGCCGGTCTCGGCCGACGAGTTGCGTGCGCTCGATGCGCTCGGCGCCGGTGGCACCTGGGCCGTCTTCGACCGTGAACTCCGGCTGACCAACCTGGACAAGGAGATGTTTCCGGGTCGTGGCCGCGGCAAGCCGCTGACCAAGCGGGATCTGATCCGGTACGCCGCCCGGATCGCGCCGACGGTGCTGCCCTACCTGTCTGGCCGGGCGCTGAATCTGCACCGGTTTCCGAGCGGAGCCAGCACCAAAGGCTTCTGGCAGAAGGAACTCCCGTCGCATGCACCGGACTGGATCGGCCGTTGGGACAACCCGGCCGCGGCCCGCGACGAGGTGCGCACCTATCTGGTGGTCGATGAGCCGGCGGCCCTGGTGTGGGCGGCCAACTTCGGTGCGTTGGAGTGGCACGCCTGGACCTCTCGCACCGCGGCACCGGACCAGCCGACGTACGCGCTGATTGATCTGGACCCGGGCGAGTCGACGAGATGGTCAGATCTGGTCGAGCTGGCACGGTTGCACCGCACCGCGCTGGAGCACGTCGGCGTAGGCGGGCAGCCCAAGCTGACCGGCCGGCGTGGGATCCAGATCTGGGTTCCGATCGCGCCCGGCCCCGGCTTCGACGAGACGCGGGCCTGGGTCGAGGCGCTCTCCAAGACCGTCGGCGCGGTGCTGCCGGACCTGGTCAGCTGGCGCTGGCAGGTTGGTGACCGGCACGGCAAGGCCCGTCTCGACTACACCCAGAACGCGGTCAACAAGACGCTGGTGGCGCCCTACAGCCCGCGACCCGCGCCGGGCGCTCCGGTGTCTGCGCCGATCGACTGGGATGAGCTGGATGATCCGAAGCTCACCCCGGACCGGTTCACGATGTCGACGATCCTGGACCGGCTCGACGACCGGGGCGACTTGTTCCAGGACGTGCTTAACAATCCGCAGGTGCTGCCCGAGATCAGCTGACTCGGTGCGAGTAGGTCCGACCCTTCCACTCCGCGCCCCGGCCACGATAGTGCTGGATGCCGGAGTCAACGGTCATACCCAGATAGAGCGTTGCGGTGAACGGCAGCGCCAGCGAACCGACGATCGGCAGCCGGTAGTAGCGCAGTATGGGCACGTAGAGCGCGGCCATCAGCAGCCAGGCGGCGATGCCCAGGGCCGCCACGGCAGCATCGCCTCCGACCGCGCCGATCACCGTGGCCAGCGGCGGCACCCAGAACATCAGGCCGAGCCCGAGCACGGTGCCGGCCAGCAGCACGGGCGATCGGCGCAATTGGGCGTACGCGCTGCGCGACACCATCCGCCACAGGGTCGTCAAGCTCGGATACGGGCGGACTGACTCGACGTGATCGGCGAGACCGAGGAAGGTCCGGGCGCCGGCCCGCTTGACCGCGCGAGCCAGGGCCACGTCGTCGATCACCGATTGCTGGATCGCCTCGAAGCCGCCCGCCGCCACCAGCGCGTCCCGCCGCACCAGGCTGCATCCGCCGGCCGCGGCCGCGGTCCGGGCGCCCGGGCGGTTGCTCCACCGGAACGGGAACAGCAGCGCGAAGAAGTAGACGAAGGCGGGCACGATCAGCCGCTCCCAGCCGGTCCGCGTACGCAGCCGAGCCATCTGCGAAACCAGCCCGTAGTCGCCGCCGATCGCCGATGTCACGAGCATTCGAACGGAACCTGGCTCGTGCCGGATGTCGGCATCGGTGAGCAGCAGATAGTCCACGTCGCCGGCGTCGGCGACGCCGGCTCGCAGCGCCCACAGCTTGCCGGCCCAGCCGGGTGCCGGTTCCCCAGGGTGCACCACCTTGACGTCGGGCCACTGCTCCAGGTGCTCGGCGGTGCCATCGGTGGAGTTGTCATCGACCAGGAAGATCCGCACCGGACCCGGATAGTCCTGCGCCATCAGGGACGGGACGGTGTCCGGCAAGATCGCTGCCTCGTCCCGGGACGGCACCACGATCGCGACCGACGGCCACGCGAGGGGCGCCGCGACCGCCGCTTTCGGCAGACGGATGTCGGTCCTCCAGAAACCGCCCCGGGCCACCGCCAGGACGGCCCATCCGCACAGCGGCAGCAGGGCGATGATCCGGGCGGTGATCCACACGTTTCCGATCTTAAGGTTCGTCACAGTGGCGCGGGAGATCCTGGACAGGACGCGTCCGATCAATACGCCGACCTGGCAATTTGCCGGATCTGCCCGTACTTTGGGGCGGGCGCCGACCCCCGGCCGGGCGTACTGCAGGTATGCCCAGCATGGCGCTGTCGTGCGGTTTTGTGTGAACATCACAGAGCCGTAATGGACGAGTAGGAGACCTACTTGGTCGATGTAGATCACGGGAAACCCCCTTCCCTGGAATGACCCCCTCGATTGCGTCAGGACCCCTCGAACATGCGCACCCTCGTACGCCCGCACTGGCTGCTGATCGGCATCATCGCCACGGTGGTGGCCGGTCTGATCGTCGCTGCCTTCCGGGTTCCGGCGATCGCCCACGACGCCGACCACAGGCCGGCCAACCCGGCCGCGCTGCCGGGCGCGCCGCTGGCTCTCCCGGCGCCGTCGCAGTCCACGCCGACCCGGCCGAACGTCGTGTTCGTGCTGACCGACGACCTTTCCTGGAACCTGGTGAAGTACATGCCCCAGGTGAAGAAGCTCCAGCGCGACGGCGTCACATTCAGTAACTACACCGTTACGGACTCGCTCTGCTGCCCGTCCCGGTCGTCGATCTTCACTGGCAAGTTCCCGCACGACACCGGCGTCTTCACCAACAACGCGCCGGACGGCGGCTTCGAGGTGTTCCACGGCCGGGGTAACGAGAAGCACACCTACGCGACCGCCATGCAGGCCGGCGGCTACAGCACCGGCTTGATGGGCAAATATCTGAACGGCTACCTGCCGAAGGACCGCTACGTGCCGCCGGGCTGGAACGAGTGGGACGTCTCCGGCAAGGCCTACAGCGAGTACAACTACACGCTGAACGAGAACGGCAAGCCGGTGCATTACGGCAGCAAGCCGGCCGACTATCTGAACGACGTGATGTCCGCGAAGGGTGCCGATTTCATCACCCGCAACGCGGCCGCCAAGAAGCCGTTCGTTCTTGAGGTCGCGAGCTACGCGCCGCACAGCCCGTACGCTCCGGCAGTCGCCGACGTGAACAAGTTCCCGGGCCTGACGGCGCCGCACGGCAAGGCGTTCGACCAGCTCCCGGCGAATCCGCCGGCGTGGCTCGCGGGCCACGGGCCGTTGAGCGCGGCCGAGAAGGCCCACCTGGACAGCGTGTTCCGCAAGCGGGTGCAGGCAGTGCAGTCGGTGGACCGGATGATCGGCCACCTTCGGGCCACCCTCGAATCCGCCGGCGTGGCCGACAACACCTACTTCGTCTTCAGCTCCGACAATGGTTATCACCTGGGCGAATACCGTCTCGGCGAGGGCAAGCAGACGGCCTTCGACACGGACGTGCACGTGCCCCTGGTGGTGGCCGGACCCGATATCAAGGCCGGCACCACGCGGTCCGAGGTGGCGCAGAACATCGACCTCGCGCCGACCTTCGAGGATCTGGCCGATGTGCCGATCCCGCCGACCGTCGATGGCCACAGCCTGGTTCCGTTGCTGCACGGCAAGAAGACCCCGAGCTGGCGGGACGTCGCGCTGATCGAGCACCACGGCCCGGACGCGGTCAACGGCGACCCGGATGCGCAGACGGCGTTCCAGGGCATTCCGCCGACCTATGACGCGCTGCGTACCAACACCTGGACCTACGTGGAGTACCGCAACGGCGCGCTGGAGTATTACGACCGCAGCACCGATCCGAATGAGCTGAACAATCTCGCGCCGACCCTGACCGCGGCCCGCAAGGCCGAGCTGCACAAGGCGCTGGTGAAGTTGCGGCACTGCCACTCCTACCAGGCGTGCTGGGCTGCTGGACACCTGAGCGGTTCCGGGCAGCTGTAACGCGGGCAGACCGCACGAGATGCCAAGCCGCCGTTGGTCTTCCCGGGTGCGAATGCCGGTCACGAACCTTCTTGCACCTGAAAGACGCCTACTGGCGCACCTGGCACAGGCGTTCGTGCCACCTGGCATAGCGTTCGTGGCGCCGACTAACCGATACTCGCGAGCCAATGATCGAACGTTGTCGGCATGATGCGAGCGTCCGCACCGGGCAACAGCACGTCTCCAGCCATGTCCAGACCGAGCGGCCCGCTCCAGCTCGGCACGAGCGTCAGCGACTGGCCGCGAGCGGCGAGCGTCCTCCGAGCCATGTCGACGAGGTCCTGCGGTTCCGGCCCGGCCACGTCGATGGTCGCCGGAAAGTCGGCCAGAGTCGCGGCCTCAACCAGGACCGTGGCGACGTCGCCGAGCGCGATCGGCTGGACGAGCAGCGGCGGCACCACGGCGGTGGCCCCTTGCCGCGTCCACGACGCCACCGTCTCGGCAAATTCGAAGAACTGGGTAGCCCGGACGATCCGGTGCGGGATCGGTCCAGACGTCACCACGGCCTCCTGGCGTCGCTTGCCGGCGTAGTGGGCATTCCCGGCGATATCGTGGACCCCGACGATGGACAGCGCCACGTGCAGGCGTACGCCGGACCGTCGCTCGGCGGCGAGCAGGTTGGTGCTGGCGGTCTGGAAGAACGCGGTCGCCGCGTCGGCGTCCAAGGCGTTGGTGCTGGACGTGTCGATGACCGCGTCCACGTCCTCGAGCGCCGAATCCAGCCCTTCGCCGGAAATGACATCTACTCCGGCGGATCGGGACATCACCACACTCTCGTGACCTTGATGCTGGAGTGCCTCGATGACGTGGCGCCCGGCAAGTCCGGTGCCACCGGCGACGGCGATTCGCATGACCGGCCCCCGTTTACGATTCGGTTATTCGGGTATTTTGCCCGAATGGCATCGTATTCGCTGAACCCGTCCGGGGTCGCCCAAGCGCGCAAGCTGATCGAGGCGAAGCAGTACGTGCTCAACAGTGACTGGGGCACCGTGCAGCCCGGCGCTGATGCGCAGAACCTGTTCCTGAAGAAGCACGACTGGGACGAATACGCCGCGTGGCATCTGGGGCTGACCGATGGCGCGAACGACGAGACCAAGGCCCGCTACGCATTCGTCTACGGCGATTTCAAGCGGATCCATCGCACCGGCCTGATCGCCTGCGTCTATCGCGCTGCCGAGTGGCGGCACAAGGACGTCGAGCTGGCCGCTCACGATCTCTTGCAGCTGCTCGACAAGAAGGCCGGTATCGCCACCTAGCAGAAGTTCCCGGGCCGGGGTGAGTTCGTGCCCTGGCCGGTGGGAATCGGTGCGCCGGAGGCTGAGCGCAACGTTCACCTACCGAAGGGCACCGAAATGAAGCGCATGTGGCGCCTGGCCGGGATCGGCTGCATCGCCCACGTGGCGTTGTTGCTGGCCGGCTACTCCCAACAGAAGTCGCCGATGTTCGGCGCGGCACCCGCTGACATCGTCAAGACCTATTCGCAGGTTCCTGACACGAAGATGTATGTCGGCGGGTTTCTTATCACGCTGGCGTGGCTGGTCCTGCTCGCCACGCTGACCCTGGTGGCGCGGCTGCTGACGGCCTCGTCCGACGCCGGTGGCTGGGCCGCCGGATTGGTGGCGACCGGAGCGACGGTGGCGACCGCGGTGACCCTCGCCGGCGCGTACGCCACCGCCGGCGGTGCCTACTACGCGGCCACGCACGGCTATGCACCCGATGTGGTCGCCGGGATCAACATGATCAGCAAATTTGCCGACCTGCTCGCGATGTCGGCGGTCGGCGTGACCGCGGTCGCGATCGGCGCCGCCGGCCTGGTCAGCCATCGGCTGCCGCGGTGGGCCGCGGCCGGCAGTCTGGTCGTCGGCGTCATCGGGATCGCCTCCGGTGCGAGCACCGGACTGCTCAACGTCGGCAACCTGCTGTGGCTCGTATGGCTGGTCGTGGTCGGTGTCGTCCTGCTCCGCGGACCGGCTCGGCCCGGGTCCTCCGAACCGGCGGAACCTCGATTGCTGGCCGGCGCAGATCTGTCCGGACCGCGCTCCGCCTGACACGATGTCGAGCATGCCGGCCCAGTCCCGCATGACGGCCGCCGCGATTCCGGTCGCGGCGGCCGCGTTGGCGCTCGCGATGATCGGTGCGGCGACGTCTGCATGGGCGCGGGGGAACAATCCGGAGGATCGGGCGTCCGCGATCTGCCTGGCTCTGGCGATTGTTCTGATCACGATTGCCGGCGCCGTCCTCGCACTGGCCCGGCCCGCTAATAGCGTCGGCTGGGTCATGGCCGCATCGGGTGCAGTGTGGGGACTCGGCGAAGCCCTGTTTGACCTGGGCATCCGCGGGGTGCTGACGGCGCCTGGCTCGATCCCCGCCGCAAACTGGCTGACCTGGTCCGGCGCCTCGCTCCGGGCGGGCGGCTGGCTGGCCGCCGCGATCGCCGTTCCGGTGATATTTCCGGACGGCCGGTTGCCCGGGCCGCGCTGGCGCTGGCTGGGCTGGACTCTGGTGGCGGCGGTGCTCGCCAGCGCCCTCGGCACTGCGCTCGATGCCCATGCTGAGTACGCAGCCCTGGCGCGGGCCGGCTGGCATAACCCGGTGCCGCTGCCGCCAGCGGTGAACGTCGCAGGCGATGCGATCGCCTCGCTGAGCCTTCCGCTGATGCTCGCGACGATCGTCGGATCCGTCGTCGCGATAGTGGTGCGCTGGCGGCGCGGTGACACCGACCGGCGCCGGCAGTTGCTGACCTTCATGCTGGCCGCGGCTCTGCCGGTGGTGGTGATCCCGACCGCGTTCGGGGCGGGTTGGCCGGCCTGGGTGTTCGGTCTGTCGGTGCTTCCGCTGCCGATCGCGGTCGTCGTCGCGATCCTCACCGGAGGCGTCTTCGACCTGCCGACGGTTGCCAACCGATCGCTGGTGTGGGGGACGTTGTCGGCGGCGATCGTCGGAATCTACGTGCTCATCATCGCCGGTGCCGGAACGCTGCTGGGTGGCGGCGATCAGCGCTGGTTGCCCTGGCTCGGCACCGCCGTCGTGGCGGTGACCTTCGCGCCGCTGCGCCAGGCGTTGCAGGCCGCGGCGGATCGGATCACGTTCGGCTGGTGGCGGACCCCGTACGCGGTTCTGGCCGGTCTGGGTCCACTGATCGTCACCGCCGATGATGCCGGTGCGGCTCTGGACCAGATCGTGGCCGACCTGCACGGCCGGCTTGGACTGCGGGGCGTCGCCCTGCGAGACGCCGACGGAGTGGTCGTGGCCGGCAATCCCGAGGCCCGGCCGGTGGTGCTGCCGCTTCGCGCGTATGGCCGGGTCACCGGCGACTTGCTATACGGCGACCCGGTATCGCCGCTGCGTCGAGCCGACCGGGCGGTGCTCGCCGATCTCGCGGCGCAACTAGCGATCTTGATGCATGCGCGCGCGCTCACAATGGATCTGCGGACTGCGCGGGAACGACTGGTGCTCGCCCGTGAGGAAGAACGCCGGCGGTTGCGCCGGGATCTGCACGACGGTCTTGGTGCGGCGTTGGCCGGATTGATGCTCAAGGTGGAAAACGCGCGGGCACTGATGCGCGACGACCCGGGTGCGGCCGAGCGCGACCTGGTTGGAGTGCGGCAGGACATCGCCTCGACCGTCGGCGATGTGCGAACGCTGGTCGAGGGTCTGCGCCCACCCGCGATCGATGAACTGGGCCTGCCGGCGGCTCTGACCCAGGCAGTCCGCCGCCTCGCGGCCCACCGGTCCGCGCGGGTGTCGATCGACTGCCCGGAGTCGCTCGGCGACGTGCCGGCCGCGGTTGAGGTGGCGATCTACCGGATCGTCGGCGAGGCCGTGACCAATGCCATCAAGCACGCGGACGCGGCTGCCTGCCGGGTCACCATCGCCCGGCGTGCCGGGTTTCTGACCGCCGAGATCGTCGACACCGGCCACGGGCTGGCTAGCTCGATCGCGGCGGGTGGTGACTCGGTCGGTGGCAACGGACTCGCCACCATGCGGGAGCGCGCCGAGGAGTTGGGCGGAACCTTGACGCTTTCCAGCGGGCCTACCGGCGTGTCGGTGCGGGCCAGCCTGCCGGTGCCCGGCGACGGATCAAAGCCGGTGCCCGGCGACGGATCAATACCGGAGCCCGGGGCGACGCCGCGACGAGTTCCCGAGACGGCCGGAGCTTCGGTGCCGATGGGCGGCGGAGTGTGATCCGCGTACTCATCGTCGACGACCATCCGATCTTCCGCGACGGTCTGGCCGGCACCGTGCGCCGGGAGCTGGACTTCGAGGTTGTCGGCATCGCCGATTCCGGCGAGTCAGCGGTCGAACTCGCCGCGGCTACCGGCGCGGATGTGGTGCTGATGGATCTGAACCTGCCGGGCATCTCCGGTGTCGAGGCGACTCGCCGGATCATCGCCGGCGACGGTTCGGTCGCGGTCCTGGCGCTGACCATGGTCGACGATGACGACACCGTGATGGCGGCCGTCCGTGCCGGTGCCTGCGGTTACATCCTGAAGGGCAGTAGTGGTGCGGAGATCGTCGCCGCTACGCGTACCGCCGCATCCGGCGGCGCGGTCTTCGGTCCGGGCGTTGCCGCCGCGGTCTTGAGCTCGGCCGGCGGTCGCCGACAGCTCGTCAACGGCGGTCTCACCGAGCGCGAGCGCGATGTCTTGAGCATGATCGCCGAGGGCGCGAGCAATGCTCAGATTGCTCGCGCCCTCGGCCTGTCCGTGAAGACCGTGCAGAACTACGTTTCCCGGGTGCTCGACAAGCTCCAGGTCGCCGACCGCACCCAGGCGGCGATTCGGGCCCGGGACGGCAAGGTCTGACGTAGAGCTTGTCCCTAAACCTCGTGGCCGAAGGTTTAGGAACAGGCTCTCAGAGCCAGGCCGCGGTGTCGGTCGGCAGCTCGCCGTCGGCCAGTGGGCCGCTGGTCAGCTTGGGCCGGCCGGGCAGCGGGAACGGCTCGGTGCCGAAGTTGACGAAGCACCGGGAGCCGTCGGCACGCTCGAATCCGACTACGCCGTCCGGGGTGTCGAGCCATCGCATGTCGCCGGTCAGCATGGTCCGGCGGAGTCCGAGCGCGGTTCGGTAGAGCGACAGCGTCGAGTCCGGCTCGGCGGTCTCCGCCTCGACCGTCATCGAGGACCAATCGGCCGGGATCGGCAACCACGACGACGGGCCGTCGCTGAAGCCGAACGGCGGCGCGTCGCCGGACCATGGCAGCGGGACGCGGCACCCGTCACGACCCTTGTCGGTGCCGCCGGAACGGAACCACACCGGGTCCTCGCGCACGTCATCCGGCAGGTCGAAGACCTCCGGGAGCCCAAGCTCCTCGCCCTGATACAGGTATGCCGACCCGGGCAGCGCCAGCATCAGCAGGGCCGCGGCCCGGGCCCGCTGCAGCGATCCGTAGCGCGTCCGGTGCCGCTGCTTGTCATGGTTGGACAGCACCCAGGTGGTCGGTGCACCGACGATGCCGGCGGCGGCCAGCGACGAGTCGATCACCCGCCGGAAGCTGCCGGCATCCCAGGACGCCTGCAGGAAGTCGAAGTTGAAGGCCTGGTTCAACTCGTCCGGTCCGATGTAGCGAGCCAGCCGCTCCGGGCTGGCAACCCACGCCTCGGCGACGGCCATCCGGTCGCCCGGGTAGGAGTCCAAGATCTTCCGCCAGCTGCGGTAGATCTCGTGCACCTCGTCCTGGTCCCAGTACGGCAGCGTGGTCTGCTCGAGCAGGCCGGCGTGAGCGCCGCCGACCGACGGCAGGCCTTCGGCCTTGACCATGCCGTGGGCCACGTCGATCCGGAATCCGTCGACGCCGCGGTCCAGCCAGAACCGCAGGATCGACTCGAATTCGGCACGCACTTCCTGGTTCGCCCAGTTGAAGTCCGGCTGCGAGGTGTCGAACAGGTGCAGATACCACTCCCCGTCGGCGACCTGCGTCCACGCCGCTCCGCCGAAGACCGACTGCCAGTCGTTGGGCGGCCCGCCGTCGGGTCCGGACGGCCGGAAGATATACCGGTCCCGTTCGAAGGAACCCGGCCCGGCGGCCACGGCGTCCTGGAACCACGGGTGCTCGGATGAGGAGTGGTTGGGGACCACGTCGACGACGACCCGGATGCCCTCGGCGTGCGCGGCGGTCACCATGGTGTCGAAATCGGACAGGTTGCCGACCCGCGGGTCGACGTCGCGGTAGTCGGCCACGTCGTAGCCGCCATCCCGCATCGGCGAGCGGTAGAACGGCGTCAGCCAGATGGCGTCGATGCCGAGGTGGCGGAGGTATGGCAGGCGCGACGTGAGACCGGTCAGGTCGCCGATGCCGTCACCGTTGCCGTCCGCGAAG
Organism: uncultured Actinomycetota bacterium; assembly: GCA_963836775.1. Taxonomy (GTDB): domain Bacteria; phylum Actinomycetota; class Actinomycetes; order Mycobacteriales; family Micromonosporaceae; genus DASQPR01. The sequence continues at coordinate 2,474,656 of CAWIKR010000002.1, forward strand.
CTGCGGATGTAGATCTCGTAGATCACCGCGGTGCGCCACCAGTGGGCGGTTTGCATGAGATTCCTCTCGAGAGTCATCGACGCCGGAAGGCACCGAACGGACGCCGGGAGCGGGGCGGTCAGCGGCGAGCTACGCCGGTCGAACCACGGACCACGAGCTCCGGACGAAAGACATATTCCGAATGTGGTGCGGGCTGCCCGCTGACCGCATCGGTGAGCGCGCGAACCGCGGCTTTGGACATCGCCAGAACCGGCTGGCGAAGCGTCGACAGCGGCGGATCGGTGAACGGGATCAGTGCCGAGTCGTCATAGCCGAGCACCGAGATGTCATCCGGCACGGACAGCCCGCGCGCCCGGATTGCCCGGATAGCGCCCAGCGCCATCAGATCTGACCCGCAGACGATCGCGGTGATGTCCCGGTCCAGCAGCCGATCGGCGGCGGCCTGACCGCCCTCGACCCCGAACAGCGACAGCGCCACATCGGGTTCGAGCCCGTGCTGCTCCATCGCGGCGCGATACCCGGCCACCTTCCGCTGGACCGGGAGAAACCGCTGCGGACCGGAGATCAGCCCGATCCGCCGATGGCCGAGCGACACCAGGTGCGCGACTGCCATCTGGCCGGCCATGCCGTCGTCGCAGGAGAAGAATGGCGCCGGAATGCCTGGCTTGTAGCCATTGATGAGAACGATCGGCACGCCCCGGTCGACGAGCCGCCGATACCGGTCCGCTGCCACGCTGGTGTCCGCGTGCAGGCCGGAGACGAAGATGATGCCGGACACCGATCGCTCCAGCAGCTGGTCCACGTATTCGTCCTCGGTCACGCCGCCCGGCGTCTGCGTACACAGCACCGGCGTATAGCCGTGCTGCGCCAGGGCGCCGCCAATGACCTGCGCGAACAGCGGAAAGATCGGGTTGTCCAGCTCGGGAGTGACCAGCCCGATCAGCCCGCTGTGCCGGGCCTTGCGCCGCTCCGGACGGTCGTGGCCGAGCACGTCGAGCGCGCTCAGAACGGTCTGCCGGGTGTCCGGACTGACGCCCGGCTTGTCGTTGAGCACCCGGGACACGGTCGCCTCGCTGACGCCCGCCTGCCGCGCCACGTCGGCGAGGCGGGCCCGCGTCGGCGCAGGCCGGGGTGCCGGTGCAGTCGGCACCGGCTCGGAGGGCGTGACGGCCGTGGGCATGACGGCACTTTAGACCATCATGGACGCTCTCTTGCAAGACCTTGCGAAAGATTTCAGAGAGGCCTTTCCAAGGCTGCAACGCGTTGCTAACATCCCCGTCACATCAGTCAAATACGTGGTACGAGCGGGCCTCCGTTCGTAGCCAGTGGCCCCCGACGGTGACGACTTTCGAGGGCGACCACCCGCAACAGGACCGTATCAAGCAGTTCTGCGACCGCGATTTCCCCCGGATCTTGCAAGCGCTGCAAAGGCTCCTTGCACGCCCTGTTGACCAGCAAGTTTTGTGCTCTCCAATACCCCCTGTTGATGAGGAGTACCTCGATGCGCATCCGTACCGCGGGTGTGGTGGCTGTCGCGACTCTGAGCCTGTTCGTTGCCGCCTGCGGCAGCAACGGTTCCGCGAAGCCCTCGTCCTCCGGCACCGCTAAGGCGGCCGGCGGCACCCTGGTGATCTGGGCCGACGACCAGCGGGCCGCAGCTCTGAAGCCATTCGCTGACAAGTTCGGCAAGGAGAACGGCGTCACCGTTCAGGTGCAGGCGATCTCCAAGGACCTGCAGACCAACTTTGTCACCGCGAGCCAGTCCGGCAAGGGCCCGGACATCGTCGTCGGTGCTCACGACTGGATCGGCAACCTGGTGCAGAACGGCACCATCGACCCGGTGCAGCTGACCGACTCGCAGAAGGCTGCCTACGCCGATGTCGCCCTGCAGGCGGTGTCGTTCAATGGCCAGACCTACGGCGTGCCCTATGCGATTGAGAACGTGGCTCTGATCCGCAACACCGACCTGGCCCCGAACGCGCCGACCTCGATGGAGGACCTGGTCAGCCAGGGCCAGGCGCTGAAGAAGGACAAGAAGGTCACCAACATCATGGCGCTGCAGTCCGGCCAGACCGGCGACGCCTACCACATCTACCCGCTGTTCAGCTCCGGCGGCGGCTACCTGTTCGGCAAGCAGGCCAACGGTGCCTGGGACCCGAGCGACGTCGGCGTCGACAGCGCCGGCTCGGTGGCCGCGTTCACCAAGATCCGCGGTCTCGGTGAGAAGGGCTCTGGCGCTCTTACCCGCTCCATCACCGGCGACAACGCGATCCCGACCTTCACCGGCAAGAAGACCGCGTTCCTGATCTCCGGCCCGTGGGCCATCGCGGACATCAAGAAGGCCGGCATCCACTACGACATCACCCCGGTCCCGTCGTTCACCGGCGGCCAGACGGCCTCCCCGTTCGTCGGGGTGCAGGCGTTCTTCGTGGCCAGCAAGGGCAAGAACAAGGCCCTGGCCACCGAGTTCGCCACCAACTACGTCAGCACCCCGGACCTGCAGGAAGCCCTCTACACGGCGAACCCGCGGCCACCGGCGCTGACCGAGGCCCTGACCAAGGTCGAGGCGACCGACCCGGACATCCAGAAGTGGTTCGACGCGGGCAAGTCCGGCACCCCGATGCCGAACATCCCGGCCATGGCCGCCATCTGGGACCCGTTCGGCAAGGCTGAGGCCGCCATCATCGGCGGCGCCGACGTCAAGACGACGCTGGCCGCGGCACAGAAATCCATCACCTCGGCCATCGCCAAGTAACACGATGACAACCGAGAAGCTCGCGGGTGCGGAGGGGCGTCAAGCTCTTCCGCGCCCGCGCGGCGGTGTGCGCGGTCCGATCAACCGGCTCGCCGCGTCCGGTGGTTCGTCAACCACCGGCCTCGTGGTCAAGCTGGTGCTGCTCGGTGTCGTCGCGGCGCTCGCCGTCCTCGCGGCGCCGCCGCTGATCTCCGGTCGCCAGTGGCTGTGGCTGGGCGTACTGGTGGCGACCACGGTGGCGATCTTCTACGCGTACCTGTCGCCGCGCCGGCTGGCCCTCAAGTATTTCGTGCCCGGCATGCTGTTCCTGATCGGGCTGCAGATCCTGCCGGTGCTCCTGACCGTCACGACCGCCTTCACCAACTTCGGCGACGCCCACCGGGGCACGAAGGCCGATGCCGTCCAGGCCATCCAGTCGGCGTCGGTGAAGCAGGTGCCGGGCTCCACCGACTATTCGATGTCGGTGGCCACCAAGGGCGACCCGGCCACCAGCCCGCTGGTGTTCCTGCTGCTGGATCCGGCCGGCACGGCGTACGTCGGGGACAGTGGCGGGCTGCACAAGATCGACTCGGGCAGCGTCACCATCACCGGCACCAAGATCACCGCGGCCGACGGCTACTCCGTGCTCACCCTCAGCCAGAGCAGCCTTCGCCCGGACGACGTGGAGAAGCTGGTGGTGCCGACCGCAGACGGCGCGATCCGAGCCAACGGTCTGTCCCGCGCCTACGACGGCAAAGCGGTCTCGCACTACGACAAGGCCTGCGACTGCGTCAAGAACGACGACACCGGTCAGGTCTGGGCCGCCAACAACAAGGACGGCCTGTTCGTCGCGTCCAACGGCGACCGGCTGCCGCAGGGCTGGAAGGTCAATGTCGGCTTGCGCAACCTGGCCGATGTGCTGACCGACTCGCGGATCGCCGGGCACTTCCTGTCCACCCTGGTGTGGAACCTGGCATTCGCGTTCCTGTCCGTCTTCACCACCTTCGCCCTCGGCATCGCGATCGCGCTCGCTCTGAACTCCGACCGCATCCGCGGTCTGCGGTTCTACCGGGTCCTGCTGGTTCTGCCCTACGCCATGCCGTCGTTCGCGATGCTGCTGGTCTGGAGCGACATGTTCAACCAGGACTTCGGGCTGATCAACAAGCTGTTCGGGCTGGATGTGGACTGGCTGGGCAACCCGTGGACGGCACGGTTCGTGGTCATCATGATCCAGCTGTGGCTGGGCTATCCGTACATGTTTCTGGTAGCCACCGGCGCGCTCCAAGCGATCCCCAAGGAGCTCGGGGAGGCTGCGGCGATCGACGGTGCCACGCCCTGGGCCCGGTTCCGGCAAGTGACCCTGCCGCTGCTGCTGGTCGCGCTGTCGCCGCTGCTGATCTCGTCGTTCGCCTTTAACTTCAACAACTTCAACGCGATCCGGCTGACCACTGACGGTGGCCCGTTCCCGGCGACCGACTCCACCACCGGGGCCACCGATCTCCTGGTGACCTACACGTACCGGCTGGCGTTCGGCGGATCCGGGGCACAGTTCGGCTTGGCCGCCGCGGTCTCCATCTACATCTTCGTGATCGTGACGATCATCGCCGCCGTCAGCTTCCGGCGCACCCGCTCTCAGGAAGAGGTGTTCTCGTGACCGCCGTCGCCGCCGTGACGCCTCGGGGCACGCGTACCGCCCGGTGGTTCCGCCAGCTTGGCTGGCGGCATCTGGTGGCGCTGGCCGCGGTGGTGTTCTCGCTGTTCCCGATCGTGTTCGTGGTGTCCGCGGCGCTGAACCCGGTCGGCAGCCTGTCGTCCACCAACGTGGTCCCGGCCGGGGCCAGCATCAGCAACTTCACCGATCTGTTCCACCGGACCGAGTTCGTGCGCTGGTTCCTCAACTCGGTCGTGATCGCCGGCGTCTCGTCCGCCGGCGGCGTCTTCATGTCGCTGCTGGCCGCCTACGCGTTCTCCCGGATGCGATTCCGCGGCCGCCGGATCGGCCTCATCTCGCTGCTGCTGATCCAGATGTTTCCGCAGTTCCTGGCGATGGTGGCGATCTATTCGATGTTCGGGTCGATCGGCGACTACTACCCGGCGTTCGGCCTCAACACCCAGGTCGGGCTGCTGCTGCTCTACATGGGCCCGGCGCTCGGCGTCGGCACCTGGCTGATGAAGGGCTTCCTGGACAGCGTGCCCAGGGAGATCGACGAATCGGCGGTGATGGACGGCGCCAGCCACGTCCAGACCTTCTTCCGGATCATGCTGCCCCTGGTCACCCCGATCCTTGCGATCATCACGCTGCTCGGCTTCATCGGCACCATCAACGAGGTGCTCTTCGCCAGCATCTTCCTGACGACCCCGGACACGAAGACTCTCGCGGTCGGCCTGTTCGGCCTGCTGCAGGGTCAGCGCAACGCCAACTTCGGCATGTTCGCCGCGGGATCGCTGATCACCGCGGTGCCGACCGTGGCGCTCTTCTTCTTCCTGCAGCGCTACATCGTGTCCGGTCTCACCGCGGGGTCGGTCAAGGGATGACGAGGCTGAGTTTCGGCGAGCGCTGGCATCACGATGGGTCGGCGCTCTACGTGCCGGTGCAGGCTCCGGCCCTGGGCGAGACCGTTGCGGTTTTCGTCCGCGGACCGGTCGGAGGTGGTGCGGAGCGGGTCTACGTCCGCTCCACACCAGACGGTGAGCCGCACTTCACCGAGGCGGTGGTCGATCGGGTAGCCGACGGCGAAGTCTGGTGGCGGGCCGAGCTGACCGTGCGCAATCCGGTCACCAACTATCGCTTCGCGCTGGTCGGCACCCGCGGCTACCGGTGGCTGACCAGTGTCGGCGTAGTCCGCCACGACGTCCCGGACGACACCGACTTCCGGCTGCTGGCCTACCCGGACACGCCGGCCTGGGCCACCGACGCGATCATCTACCAGATCTTCCCGGACCGCTTCGCCCGATCCGCGGCGGCGGCATCCCGGTCGCTGCCGGATTGGGCGATCCCGTGCGACTGGGACACGCCGGTGATCGGCCGCGGTCCGGAGACGCCGTTCCAGTTCTACGGCGGCGACCTTGACGGCATCGTCGAGCACCTCGATCACATCCAGGACCTCGGCGCCAACACCGTCTACCTGACGCCGATCTTCCCGGCCCGATCCAACCACCGATACAACGCTGCCAGCTTCGACGAGATCGACCCGTTGCTAGGCGGCACCGCGGCGCTGGATCGGCTGTCCCGGACGGTGCACGACCGGGGGATGCGCTTGCTCGGCGACATCACCACGAACCACACCGGCGACACGCATGACTGGTTCACCGGCATGGACCGCAAGGACCTCTACTACGTCGGCCCGGACGACTCCTACGAGTCCTGGTGGGGCGTTTCGACCCTGCCCAAGCTCGACTGGTCCTCGCCCGAGCTGCGGGAACGGTTCTTCGACGGACCCGACTCGGTCACCGCGCGCTGGTTGCGCTTCTTCGACGGCTGGCGGGTCGACGTGGCCAACATGACCGGCCGGCTCCGCGATCAGGATGACGCTCACGACGTGGCTCGGCTCATGGCTCAAGCGGTACGCGCGGCCCGCGCCGACGGGCTGCTGGTCGCAGAACATGCTCACGACTCGACGCGCGACCTGGACCAAGGCGGCTGGCACGGCACCATGAACTACGGCGGCTTCCTGCGGCCGGTGTGGAGCTGGCTCGGTGGCAGCGTGCCGGACACGTTCCTGGGCGTACCGGGTCCGATCCCGCGAATCACCGGCGCCGACTTCGTGGCGACCATGGACGGGTTCGCGTCGCGTACGTCGTGGCGGTCCCGGCAGGCCTCGTGGACCCTGCTCGGGTCGCACGACACGGCCCGGATCCGGACCGTCGCGGGCAGCGCGGAGATGGTCGAGCTCGGCGTCGGAATGCTCGCCACCATGCCCGGCACGCCGATGGTGTTCGCCGGTGACGAGTGGGGGCTGCTCGGCGTCAACGGCGAGGACGCACGGCGGCCGATGCCGTGGGACCGACCGGACACCTGGGACACCGCAACCCACGAGCGGTATCGCGCCCTGCTCACCGTGCGGGCCGCGCAACCCGCCCTGCGCCATGGTGGGCTGCGCTTCGCGTACGTCGGTGACGACGCGCTCGCCTACTGGCGGGAGACCGCCGAGGACCGGATCCTGGTCCTGGTCCGGCGCTGCGCCGGGGCTCCGGCGACGGTGGACCTCGGCGCGGCGGCTGCCGCCGACAATCTCTACGGCGGCGCGGCCCTGCCGCTGCGGGATGGCCACGGCACCCTGCCCGGTGACGGTCCGACCGTGCAGATCTGGGCGATACGCCGATGACCAGGGTGGCGAGGGCGGATCTAAGCTTGCCCTCACGCGCCGCGCCGCAGCGGGCGACAGCAGCGACGGCGGATGGGTTCGCACGGCGATGACTCTGCAACGGGAAAGCTCCAACGGACGGGTGGACGGCAGCGGCGTCCGGCTCTCCGATATTGCCGCTCAGGCCGGCGTCAGCGAGGCCACGGTGAGCCGCGTGCTCAACGGCAAGCCCGGTGTCGCCGGCCCGACCCGGCAGGCGGTGCTGGCGGCGCTGGACATCATCGGTGTCGAGCGCCCGGTGCGGACCCGCCAGCGCAGCGCCGGCCTGATCGGTCTGATCACGCCGGAGCTGGACAATCCGATCTTCCCGGCATATGCCCAGGTGATCGAGCGCCTCCTGGCACTGCACGGCTACACCCCGGTGCTGTGCACCCAGATGCCGGGCGGCGCGATCGAGGACGAGTTCACCACGATGCTGGTCGAGCGGGGTGTCGACGGCATCATCTTCGTTTCCGGGCTGCACGCCGACACCACCACGAGGCCGGACCGCTATCTCCGCCTGATCGAACGCGGGCTTCCCATCGTGCTGATCAACGGATTCATGGACGCCGTGCCCGCGCCGTTCTTCTCAGTCGACGACCGCAGTGCCATGAGTCTCGCCGTCCGGCATCTGACCGCGCTCGGTCACACCCGGATCGGCTTGGCCGTGGGTCCGGCCCGGTTCTTCCCGGTGGTGCGCAAGCTGGAGGGCTTTCACGCGGCGATCGCCGCGGCCGGTGGTTCGGTGGACGGCACCGTCTCGCACTCGATCTTCTCGTTCGAGGGCGGCCAGGCCGCCGGCGATGCACTGATGACTCTGGGCTGCACCGCGATCATCTGCGGCAGCGACATGATGGCCCTCGGTGTGGTGCGCGCGGCCCGCGATCGGGGGCTGCGGGTGCCGCAGGACATCGCCGTGGTGGGCTTCGACGACTCTCCGCTGATCGCGTTCACCGACCCGCCGTTGACCACCATCCGGCAGCCGGTGGCGGCGCTGGCCGCGGTCGCGGTGAATGCCCTGATCGAGACGATCAATGGGAGCCACCCGCCGGCCGGCGAGTTCATATTCCAGCCGGAACTCGTCGTGCGCGGCTCCACCGAGGCCTTGGCCACGCACGCCTGACGACCCGGTCTTGCGACGTGGCGGGCGCAGTCTTACGGGGCAGCGAGGATGGCCACCGCGGACTTCGGCGCCACCGTCACCTGCGCGACCCCGTTGCCGTCAACCGTGACCGGAGTGCCGACGCACGAGCCGGCACTCGGCTTTCCGCGTACCAGATCGCAGTAGGTTCCGGCCCGAAGGCCGGTGTGGAAGGCCTGCGTGGCGGGTGAGTCGCCGGCGTTGATCGCGACCCAGCCGAGCGCGCGATCCGCCGGACCACGGCTGAACGCGATCGCGTTGGAGCCGTCATCCCACCAGTTGCTCACCGTCGGGTCGCCGTGCGTGGCGTTGTGGAAGGCGACCATGCCGGCCATCGTCCGGTGCTCGCACTCCCAGCCGTTGCCGCAGACCACCGGCGTGACGAAGCCCTTGGCATCGGACGGCGGCGACTGGTCGTAGTCGGTGAAGGTGAAGCCGCTGAACACCGCCGGGATGCCGTAGTTCCAGGCCAGCATGAACACGTTGGCGAGGTGGTAGGTGGCGCCGTCGGTGTAGTCGAGGGTCGAGTCATCGCGCTCGGTGTCGTGGTTGGTCACGAACACCACGGCCGAGTCGCTCGGCTCGTAGACCCCGCCGGTGCCATAGCCGTTCATCCCGGAGATACCGGTGGCGAACTGGCCGCGCAGGTTTCGCGCGTAGTTGAACTCGAGAACCGGGCCGAGCGACTCGTAGTCAGCCATCGGCGGCACGCCCGGCATCACCTCTTGCACCCAGAACGGCTGCTTGGTGAGCTTCGATTTGATCGCCGTGAGGTCGGCGACCGGGATGTGTTTGGCGGCGTCGATCCGGAAGCCGTCGACGCCCAGGGCGATCATGCTGTTCAGATAACCCGCGATGGTGTCGCGGACGTGGTCGGATTCGGTACGCAGATCGGAAAGCCCGAGCAGATTGCAGTTCTGCACCTGGGTCACGTCGTTGTAGTCGCTGATCTGCCCGTCCGAGGTCGGGCAGTCGACCGGGTATGCGTGAAAGTCGCCGGGCGTGTATCCGGCGTCCGGGAAGTGCCGGTCGGCCGTGTAGGTGGCGCCACCGTAGCCGGTGGTGCTGGACTGGCCGCCGGTCATGTGGTTGATGACGGCGTCGGCGTAGACCTTCACACCGGCCGCGTGGCAGGCGGTCACCATGGCCGCGAACTCGTCCTTGGTGCCGAACCGACTGTTCAGGTCATAGCCCACCGGCTGGTAGACGTCCCACCACGGGTGCTTGTCCACATCCAGCGAGTCCTCGGGCGGAGCGACCTGGACCGCGGCGTAGCCGTCCGGTCCCAGTCGGCCGGTGCACTCGGTGGCGACCGACGTCCACGGCCACTCCCACAGGTTCGCGATGACGTCGTTGACGGCCTTCGGCGAACTGGACCGGCTGGAAGGTCCGCCGGTGCAGGCCGAGAGCGCCAGTGCGAACGCGATCGCGACGACGCCGGAGACGAGTCGAATTCGCACGGAGAGCAGACTGCGGTCCGGGCGCGGGTCTCGTCAAGACCGATTCAGAAACTTTCTGCAAGATTCCTTGCAAGCGTGCGGCGCAGGCGGCCGTTGCGCTTCGCCGGCGAACGATTCCGTGTTTCGGGTGACAATCCGCCGTGGGTTTGGTCGGCCGATCCGCGACCGAGCGGCAGCGCATCATCACCGATGGTGTCGGCCACCGGCTCGCGAGACACCGTCCGGAAAGCGTCCTTCGTCGACTTGACCGGCGCAATTGCCGCCGCGCGTCGCAATCTGGGCGAGTTGCCGGATGCGAGTGGGTGCGCGGGGTCGCGTACCAAATGGGGATCTTGATCGAAGATCGCCCGATTGACAGCCGGTAATGGCTCTGGTTGGTTAACCGGGTGCGGCCTTCCCGAATGATTCTCACCGCGGTGACTCTCGTGTCGGTGGCCGGAGGTGGTTGGTTCGCGCTAGACCAGGGATCGCACCGGCCGGACTGGTCCGCCAACGCGCTGACCGGCCTTGCCGATAGTTCCCTGATGATCGCGGCTCAGCCGCAGCCAGGCGCCGGTCAGGTCGGGCCGGCTGGTGCGCCGAGTCCCAGCGGGGCGCCCACGGCGACGCCGAAGGCGTCGAGTTCCGCGAAGAAGACCGCCACGCCATCGCCGACCAAGCCGACGGCGACCAAGACCAAGAAGCCGTCGCCACCGGCGGCGAGCGGCTCAGTGGTGGCGCAGTTGCTAGCTCAGATCAACCAGCTTCGCGCACAGAACGGCGTGGCACCGCTGACGCTCAGCAACGGACTTATCGCCAGCGCCCACAAGCACAACCTGAAGATGATGGGTTCGTGCGGGATGCAACATCAGTGCCCCGGCGAAGCATCACTGGGCGACCGGATCTCGGCCGAGGGTGTGCACTGGTCGGCCTGCGGCGAGAACATTGGCTGGAGCGGCCCGCACCCGAACACCAACGCGGCGCTGATCAGCGCCGCCGAGGGCTTGACCACGTCGATGTATAACGAGAAGCCGCCGAACGACGGCCACCGCCGCAACCTGCTGAGCTCGAGCTTCCATCACATCGGGATCGACGTGGTCCGCGACTCGTCCGGCAAGGTCTGGCTGACTCAGGACTTCAGCAACTAGAACGCCGTTCCCCGCCGTCGGTCGCCGGCGCCGGGCCAGCTCGCGGTGATTGTCGCCCGCGTCGGCGTCGAATCCCGCTCCCGACCGGCGGACGTGTGGTGTGGCATCAGCGTCCCCGGATGCGACCGGCTCAGCGTGACCGACGCCCGAGCCATGCGAGGATGGCGGCATGGCGGTGCGCCCCTATGTGGTGCTGAGCTGCGCGATGAGCCTGGACGGCTTTATCGATGACGCGAGTCCTCAGCGTCTGATCCTGTCCAATCCGGCCGATCTGGACCGGGTCGACGAGATGCGGGCGAGCGTAGACGCGATCTTGGTGGGGGCCGGCACCATTCGCCGTGACAATCCGCGGTTGCTGGTCCGCTCGGCGGAGCGACGCGCCGAGCGGATCGCGCTAGGGCGACCGGAATCGCCGATCAAGGTGACGCTGACCAGATCCGGCGACCTGAGTCCGGCGGCGGACTTCTTCGCGGCGGGCAGCGGAGAGAAGGTCGTCTACGCGCTCCGACCGCCGGCCGAGGAGATCAGCGCCGTGGCGACCGTCGTGGTGCATCCGGACCTGGGCATCGCCGGCGTCTTCGACGATCTCGCCGGGCGCGGGATCAAGAGTGTGCTGGTGGAGGGCGGCAGCAGCGTCCTCACCGAGTGCCTTGGCACCGCCGCGTTCGACGAGTTGCAGCTGGTGATCGCGCCGTTCTTCGTCGGCGACCGCCGAGCGCCACGGTTCGTCGGCGACGGTCCGTTCCGGTTCGATGCCATGCACCGCCTGACGCTGGTGGACAGCACGATGGTCGGCGATTGCGCCCTGCTGACGCTGACTCCGCCGGATCTCGACGCAGCACCGGATCTCGGCTCAGCAGCGGATCTCGGCTCAGCACCGGATCTCGGCTCAGCACCGGATCTCGGCTCAGCACCGGATATCGACTCAGCACCGGATATCGACTCAGCACCGGGGGAGGATCGATGACCGAGCCGAACGGGGCGGATCTGACCTGGATGGCGGTGGCGATCGAATGGTCGCGACGCTGCCCGTTCGTGCCGGACCGGTTCAACGTCGGCGCCGTCGTCGTGGCCGACGGTCAGGAGCTTGAGCACGGCTACTCTCGCGACGTCGATCCGCACATGCACGCCGAAGAGTCGGCCCTGTCGCGGTTGTCCGGTGTCGACCTGACCGGCGCCACCATCTACACGTCGATGGAACCCTGCACGATCCGGGCGTCCCATCCGCGTACCTGCACGCAGCTCATTCTCGCCAGCGGCATCGCCCGAGTGGTCTACGCGATCCGGGAGCCGTCGTTTCTGGTCGAGTGCGATGGTGTCGAACAGCTCACGACCGCCGGCCTGACGGTCATCGAGACGCCCTCGCTCGCCGCCGAGGTGCGCGCGGTCAATACACACATTCCGTGGAGCTGAGCGCGCCGTCGTGCGGCTGCGGCCGCGACCGTGGTCACTCCCGGTGATGACGCAGTACGCCCAGGTCAGTCCGATACGGCGTCTCGTTTGTCAATTGACAGCCATCGATATCGATATCACTTCGGGAATGTCGGTGAAACGTCGTCCAAATGTCGGCTAAAAGTCGTGTCGCTTCGCGCTGATTCCATCGACGATCGTCAACGGTACTAACTTCTCGTGGTGTCGTAGTTACCCAGAATCACCGCTACGTTCTGCGAGACCTTGGCGCCCGGGGTCCCGAATAGAATCGGAGGATGTGACGTGAGGTTTTCGCCGTATAGCGAGGAGACTCGACGGCGGGCGGCTCAGGACGCGCTGGCGCGCAAGGCCAGCGGTCAGCGGTTCTTCTTGCGTGATGTCGCGGCTGAAATGGGCGTGCGGCCCGCGACGATCCGGAATTGGGTAGCGGCGTTCATCGCCAACGACGAGGGACTTCCGGAGCCGCCGACAGCGGGCCGGCTCTCTCCGTTCCCGCTCCGCGGCATTCTCTGCTGCGGTTTGTGTGACCTGCCGATGGAGCCGGGCTTCGGCCGGGCCGGGGCGGAATATCACTGCCCGGCGCCGTGTCGACGGTCGGTGCCGCTGGACGCGCAGGCGGTGCACTTCGAGGCGCTGCATGCGGTGCTGGCCTCGGCGCCGGACTTCGCCCGCGGCGGCACCACGCCGCCGGTGCACGCGATCGCCGGCGCGGTCTGCCGGATCACCGTCGGGGCGACGCCTGCGCAGCTGACGCTGCGGTGGCGCCCGGCCGGTTATGACCGAGACGCCGTCAACGAGGGCGGTTGGGATGGCCGCGGCCAGCGTGATCAACCTGGCGGTCGGGTTGACGACTCCCGTCGTGGCGGCCACCGGAATTCCGGGTACGCGGCATGACCTTCCAAGCGAAATACACTCCGGAACAACGCGTCGCGGCGGTCGAGCTGGTGGAGGAGATCGCGCTGGCGACCGGCAAGCGCCGCGGTGCGGTCGCGGCGGCGGCGACCCGTCTCGGGCTGCACCCGTCGATCGTCGCCTACTGGGTTTCGGTCGCCGACAAGCCGGTGCCGGCGAAACCAGCGGTGACCGACGAGCCGCCGGTCCGCGTACGTCGCGGGCTGGTCGGCCTGGTCTGGTGCGGACTGTGCCGGCGGCCGATGGTGCCGACCCAGACGCAGCTCGGTGCACCGGCGTTGGGTTGCCCGGATCGTTGCCAGCGCCGGACCGCTGTCGTCACCGCCGAGCTCGAGCGTGTCATCGGCGGCATGATCCTGGAGCGATTGTCGGTGGCCGGCCGTCCGGCGCTGAATCAGATGACGATCAAGTCCGCCGCCGAGCAGGCACCCCGGCTGCTCAACCGGATTGTGGTCGGCTCGCGGCCGGAGTCGGTGCGGGTGCAGTGGCGGCTGGCGCCGCTGCCGGTGGCGTCCTCCCGGGTCCCACGCTCCGGGGAAACCGCCACCGTGGCACCCGCTGACGCCCGTCTGCGACGGGAGGTGTACCCCGAGCGGGTGAACCGACCGCGGGCCCCGGGTCCGCGAGGGCCGTCGCGATCGGCCCGCGCCGCATGATGCGAATTTAGGGGTCTCCTTCCGGTAGCGTAATTGGTAACATCGAGGCTTCCCGATGCCTATTTGAGATCTTGACGACCGTTCGTGCGATTTTCCGATGTTCGCACTGTCATTCAAATAATGGGATTGCGGCGGCTGCGCCGCCCCTCGACATATGTCAATTCGGCACGCCGGCGTCAGCTGCCGGCGCGGCCGATAACTGCCGGAGGCATTTGACATGGCAGACACTCTGCTCGCGACTCTTGTGCGGCAGCGTCGGCTCACTCAGGACGAAACAGTTGACGCGCTGCGGCGCCGGGCGCGGCAGATGGAGATCCCGGAGAACCGCTTTGATCTGTCCGTCCGGCAGCTGCAGAGGTGGGTCGCTGGACAGGTCCGCCTGCCTCATCCGGTGCAGTGCCGGGTGCTGGAGGCCGAGTTCCGGCACCCGGTCGAGGAGTTGCTCGCCCCACCCGAACCCGATCACGGCCGGCAGCGTCGGGACGATCTGCTGATGTTGCCGCGGCGCACCATCGGCAGCGTCCGGCGCGCCTCGTCTGCCGCGGCCCTTGGCTCGCGCGGAGTCTGACCTCGTGGCCGGCATCGCCGAATTGCGCAGCGCGGTGGCTCACGCCCGGCTGTGTCTGGAGTCAGCTGACGTCAACGCGGCGCTGGTGCAGCTGGAGAGAGCGCTGCCGGATCTGGCGTCGGCCTGCGTGGCGCCCGACGACGCGGTGGCCGAGGCCGCGACGCTCTACGCCACATTGCTGGTCAGCGCCGATTCGGCGGACCTGGCCGTGGCGTGGGCCGAGCTCGGGCACTCGGTCTACTGCACGGTGACCGGCCGGTCGAGCGCACTGTCGCTGCAGGCGCAGGCGGTGCTTGGGCGGGTCTGGACTACGGTCGGCGACCCGGACCGTGCGGTGGCGGTCTATGCCGACCTGGCCCGGCGGTTGCCCGAGCGCCTCGGACCGACGCACCGCCAGGTGTTCAACGGCCGGGCCGATTACGCCGCCGCGCTGCACCGCGCCGGCCGCTGCGAATCGGCTCGGGCACTGCTGGCCGAGAGCTGCCGGGCGCATGACCGAGTGTTCGGTGCCGGCGACCGGGATGGCATCAAGATGCTGGGTCGGCTCGGCGCCATGCACCGCGACTGCCACGACAATGCGCCCGCCGACGCGGTCTTCGCTGAGGCGGTCAGACGCAGCCGGAAGCACCTGACCGCCGATGATCGGCTGCTGGCAAACGTGTCCCGGCTGGCAGCGGTGGCCGCCGACCCGGACCACGAATGCCGGCCGGAACCCCGCGCCGACGAGCCGGCTCCGGCCACGTTCGGCCGTCGCGGCCGGCCGACCCGGCGATAGTGGGTCTGACGCTCCGGCGCGGCGCCTACGTCGGTCCCGGTCCGGCCGCACGATCCCGGTCCGCCGCACGATCCCGGTCGCGTGAGATTTTCCAGAACGCTGTTGAGAAAGTTGACAGCCGCCGATGGACCGAGCTTATTCTGCGTGCCTGATTTCAAATTCTGATGATGCAGACTGCTAGCGAAGGAGATTGCCACCGGCATTTCATGCAATGGCGGCTGCGTCAAATTCAAGCATTGAGCCACGGTTCCGATCGGTCGATTTGCGTGAGCAAAGAATTGACCGGGCGGCGATGGAGTGCGCTCAAAAATAGCAATTCACTTGGTGGGAGGAGCACATGTCGACAACGTCCGCCGTTCGGGTAGCTTCGTGGAGCGTGCTCGCGGTGGTGCTGGCCGCCGTGACAGCCTGCAGTTCGCACTCCGCGCCCGGCGACGCCTCCGCGCCGCCCCGAATCGCGGCCGCTCCGGTGCAGGTTGCGGCGGACCCGAATCGGGACGCCGTGATGACCGCCTACGCCGGCTATCTGGACGCGGAAACCACGGCCTCGCAGCACGCCGACTTCGCGTCGGTCGAGCTGACCCGGTTCATGGCGCAGCCACTCCTGGGTCAGTGGGTCGCCCAGCTCTATCACCTGCACGCGATCGGGTATAAGCAGATCGGTGCGGTGATCTCCGCGGATCCGGCGGTGCAGTCGCTGGCGGTCGTCACCGCCAAGGGCACCGGCATCGCGGTCATCACGGATTGCCTGGACGAGGTCAACCTGAAAATCGTCAAGGCCAGCACCGGCGAGCCGATGATCCTGCCGAAGCGGAGTTCCCGCTATCAGACCGTCGCGACCCTCCGCTTGCAGGGCGGCATCTGGCGGGTCTATGAAGTCGACGCAGATCGGAGCCGCACGTGCTGATCCGCCGAGTCGTCGTCGCCCTGGGGTTGGTTGTCGTTGGCGTCCTGACAAGTGGCACACCTGTCGACGCCAGCGGCGGCGGAAGCTGCCCGCCGGAGGTCTCGTGGTGTAGCGGGACCGGAAATGGTGGCGGCGGCGGTGGCGGCGGTAGTGGGTCCGGCGGCGGGTCGAATGGTTGCTTCTATCGCGGCGTCACGGTGCCTTGCTATCAGCCCAATCTCGGCTATTACCACAACGGTTGCTACTACCAGCGGCGCGATCCGCAGCCGGACCCGGATTCGCCGATCTGGGCCGGCCACCAACCCGGGACCGGAGCGTTCTACGACGTCTACTGCGCGACCGGTCCGGCGCCGTGGGGCAGTGGGCAGGTCATCTTCACGCCGGGCGAGTGGCTTCCGGTCGGTGGCGTGACGCCGGAACAGCTGGCGCATCAGGCACTCGCCAAGATCCGACTGGATAAACCGGCGATCGGCATCACGCCGGCTCCGGGCAGCGCCGGCGGGCTGGTCGGCCTGCCGGTGTGGTTGTGGACTCCGTCCGGCGTGCACACCTGGGGGCCGCTGTCGGCGTCGGCGTCGTCCGGGCCGATCTCGGTAACGATCAGCGCCAGCGTTCCGCAGATCGTCTGGAACATGGGCGACGGACACGCCGTCACCTGTTCCGGCCCGGGCACTCGGTATGCCCCGGCGGCCGCCGGTCGCAGCTCGCCCACCTGTGGATATCGCTACCTCGGGCCGAGCACGAGCAGGCCCGGAGGGACCTTTCACGTCGTCGCGACGACGACATGGCGAGTCGTGTGGAACGGCGGCGGTGAGTCCGGCGTGATCACCACGACGCGTACTTCCGCTGTGGACATCCGCATCAATCAGGCGCAGGTGATCGTGAAATGACAGCGACGTTGCCCACCCGCACGGCCGATCCGTTGACCACCGCCGCGGCGATGGCGCCGACGGCCGGGACCCTGCGCCGGCGCAGCCCGGCGATGGTCAGTCTCGGCATCATCCTGGTGGTTGTCTGTGCCCTGGCCGCGTGGGAATACGTGGCGGCCAGCGGACCGGCCACCCGGCCCTATCTCGCGGTCTATGCCGAGGTGCCCGCGGGTGCCCAGATCACCGCCGACGATCTCCAAGTGGTCTCGGTGACCCCGGTGGCTGGTCTGACGCCGATCTCGGCGGCGCGGAAAGACTCAGTCGTCGGGCAGTTCGCGACTGTCCGGCTGCTGCCCGGCACGCTCCTGACCGATCAGGCGGTGACGGCCAAGCGTGCGGTCGCCGATGGTCGGGCCCTGGTCGGCGTCGACCTCGCGGTGACCCAGCGGCCGGCCCGCGGGCTCAGGCCGGGCGATCAGGTCCGAGTGATCGAGGTCCCGGATCCGGTCGGCGGTACCGACAATGCCGCCGCGGCAACCCTTCCAAACCTGGTGGTGTCCATCGGCGACGTCGGCCCGGTCGACGACAGCGATGGCTCACAGGCGGTCGACCTGGTCGTGCCGCTGGAAAACGTGACCGCGGTGGCGAGCCTCGGCGTACGCAACCGGATCGCGGTCGTGCTCGTGAACGGAGGCTGATGTGGCGCTGATCGTTCTGTGCTCGGCAAAGGGGTCACCCGGTGTCACCACCACGGCGCTCGCGCTCACGCTGGTGTGGCCGCGCCCGGTTCTCCTGGTCGAGGCGGACCCGGCCGGTGGCGATGTGATGGCCGGATATCTGCGCGGCCAGGTGCCGTGCGATCGAGGTCTGCTGCAGCTCGCAATCGCGGCTCGGCACGGACGGTTGGCCGAGGAGTTCAACTTCCAGCTGATCAATCTCAACCGCCGCGCCGGAGCGCCCCGTCTGCTGCTGCCTGGGATGACCAACCCGTCGCAAGGGGCCGCGATCGCTCCCGCGTGGACCGAGATCGCGGCCTATCTGACCGGGCTCGGGACGGATGGCGGCGACGTCATCGTCGACGCCGGACGCATTGCCGGTGACTCTTCACCGTGGCCGCTGATCAGTGCCGCCGACCGAGTGCTCCTGGTGGTCCGGACGACTCTCCGGTCGGTCGCAGCGGCCATGCCGATCGCCGAGCGGCTCACCAGCCTTGACGAAGCCCGGCCACCGGCGTTGATCACGATCGACGCCGGCGACTACCGGCCGGCCGAGGTCGGCAAGCGGCTCGGGGTTCCGGTCGCGGCGCGCCTGCCGTGGCAGCCGCGGGACGCGGCAGCGCTCTCCGACGGCGATGGCTCATCGGGGGCACGCAGCGGACTGCTCCGAGCCGCTCGCGACGTCGCCCGAGCGCTGCCGGACGACGTCTCACCGCGCTCCGACCTCGGGGCTCCGGTGGCGGCATGACCAGCGACGTCGACCCGCATCCGTTCGCGCTGCCGCGCCATCCGAATGGGGTGGGTCCACGGCTCGCCACCCAGGTGGTGCCGCGTCCGCTGCGGCTCGGCGAGCAGCCGGCCGCACGGGATCCGCTAGAGCCACGGACCTACGGCGGCGGGTCTCATCCGATGCCGGCCCAGCTCGGTCCGGATGGACCACCGCCGGGACTGGTTCAGGTGGACTACGAACTAGTCGAGGCATTGCACGCCGAGGTCCGGCGCCGGCTCAAAGAGGCGCCACAGTCGGCCGGGAGCGGTCGCGATGAGACTCGGCAGCTGGCCGAAGAGGTGGCCGCGCACGTGGTCCGGGCACACGTGGACATGCGGTTGCGGGCCGGAGACACCAGCATCACCGGCACCGCCGCTTACGAGCGATCGCTCTGGCGGGCCGTGTGTGCGCACCTTCTCGGCCTGGGCCGGCTGCAGCCGCTGATCGACGACCCGGACGTGGAGAACATCATGGTTCTCGGCACCCGGGTCCGAGTGGTCTACGCCAACGGCACCATCGACGAAAACTCATTCGCCGCGGCCGCCAGCGACGAGGAGCTGATCGGTCTCCTGCAACGGTTGGCCGAACGCGGCGGTCAGACCGAACGCTCGCTGTCGACCGCGAAGCCGATCCTGCACCTGCGGCTGCCCGACGGTGCCCGCCTCACCGTTATCTACGTCGTCACCGCACGGCCGGTGGTGGTGATCCGCCGGCACCGGATCAAAGACGTCTCGCTCGACGACATGGTCGCGATCGGCGCCCTGACGCCAACCGTCAAGCTATTCCTGCAGGCCGCGATCCGCGCGCACATGAACGTGATGATCGCCGGCCGGGCCAATGCCGGGAAGACCACGCTGCTGCGGGCGATCGCCGACGAGATCCCGCCGGGCGAGTGGTTCGCCGTCATGGAGACCGTCGGTGAGTTGGGTCTCGATCAGACCGGCCGGCATCCCTGGGCGGTCTGCTTCGAAGAGCGGGAAGGCTTCGGCGAGCGTGGTCCCGATGGCCGTCCGGAGGGCCAGCTCACTATCGACGAACTGTTTCCGCACATGTTGCGCCTCTCGGTCACCCGCATCATCGTCGGCGAGGTTCGTGCCGAGGAGATCGTGGCGATGTTCGACGCGATGAACACGACCTACGGTTCGCTCTGCACGATCCACTCCCGCGACGAGTTCGGTGTCTTCGACCGGCTGGCCGAGTTGCTCCTTCGGTATGGCGCCTCAAAGTCACGTGAGGGCGCCTATCTGACCATCGGCAACGCCCTCGACTTCGTGGTCTACGTGAACATGGATGAGATGCCCGGTCAGCGGCCGCGCCGTTACGTCTCCGGCGTGATGGAGGTGCATGGGCTCGGCGACGGTCGGGAGCTGTCCCGATCCCGGATCTTCGTGCCCGGCCCGGACGGGCGCGCGGTTCCGTCCGGCGTACGCGTGAGCGAGCGTCGCGCCGCTGCCCTGCAGGCGGTCGGTTTCGATCCGCGTCTGCTGATGGGTGCCGTGCCGATGAACGGGCTGCGACCGTGAACCCGGTGTGGGCCGCTCTTATCGCGGCGGGTCTCGCCGGCGGCATCGTGGTCGCGATCGCCGGGCTGCTGCCCGACATCCGGCCGTCCCGGCCACCCTCGACGGTGGTCGATGGCGTGCGGCGGTTCTTCGGACTGGGTCTGCCTAGCTCCGGGCCACGGGTTCGGCACGCGGTGATAGTCCTGGCCGCCATCGGCCTGGTGGGCGGATGGCTATACAC
This sequence comes from uncultured Actinomycetota bacterium, assembly GCA_963836775.1. GTDB lineage: Bacteria > Actinomycetota > Actinomycetes > Mycobacteriales > Micromonosporaceae > DASQPR01. The sequence continues at coordinate 2,494,807 of CAWIKR010000002.1, forward strand.
CGGGATCCCGGCGGTCGGATTCGTCGCCGCGGCCGGGATCGGCGGCATTCCTTGGCTGTTCGGTGCCGCTCGGGCCGAGGCGGCCGCGGTCAACCGGCTGCGCGGTGTCGAAGCCTGGGCCCGGCGCCTGTCCGATCTGGTGCGATCGGGTGCCGGACTGCACCAGGCGATCATGGTGAGCGCCATCGACCCTCCGGCCGCCATCGCCGCGGACCTGGGCGCGCTCGCCGCCGACCTGCATGCCGATCAGCCGACCGCGGCCGCCCTCGACGCGTTCGCCGATCGCCTGAACGACGCGAGCAGCGACGAAGTGATCGCCGCGCTGATCCTGAGCACGCAACAGCGCGGGCCTCGTCTGGCCGATGTGCTGGACCGGATCAGCGAGGGTCTGGCGGAACTCATCACGATGCGCCTGGAGGTGGCCAGCTCGCGGACCGATGCCCGGGTCGCCACCCAGCTGCTCTCCGCGATCAGTCTGATCGGCCTCGCGGTGCTGGTGTGTAACCGCGACTACATGGCCAGCTATCGCAGTTTCACTGGCCAGATGGTGCTGGTCGGTTGCGTGATGGCGTTCGCGGGGGTGTTGGCCTGGGCTCGGCACCTGAATATGCCGTACGCACCCCGCCGCCTGCTGGGCCGGGATCGGGGTGCGCAATGACTCTGACCGCGATCGCCGCGCTCACCGTCGGCGGGTTGGCTGGACTCGGAGTCTTCCTGGTGGTCCGGGGCACCGTCGCGGCCAGCCCCGACCTCGCCGCCGCGCTCGATCACCTGCACCCGGTCATCCGGGCCCCGCATCGGGGACTCGCCGCCGCGCTCGCCGATCGAATCCGCGTACCGGCCGAGGAGCTCCGGCTGCTCGGGCAGAGCACTGAGCGCTATGTCGTGGAGAAGATCCTGTTCGCGTTCACCGGTCTGCTGGTGCCGGCCATGGTCAGCGCCGCTCTGGCGATGCTCGGCTGGGGCCTGTCCTGGTATCTGCCGGTGGTCGTCAGCATCGCCATGGCGATCGGCTTCTTCTTCCTGGCCGATGTCAGCATCCGGCAGAAGGCGACCGCGGCGCGAGAGGACTTTCGGCGCGCGATCGCCGTCTACCTGTCCCTGGTGGCGTTGGTCCGATACAGCGGCGCCGGGGCGGTGGAGTCGCTGGAACGGGCCGCCACTATCGGCACTGGCTGGGTGTTCGAGCGGATCCGCGGCGCGCTGGCCGAAGCGCGTTACGCCAACGAGGCTCCGTGGAATCGGCTTCGCGAGTTGTCGATCGAATTGGGTGTCCCGGACCTGGGCGAAGTCGGCGAGATCATGAGTCTGGCCGGTGACCAGGGTGCTCAGGTCTACCAGACGCTGCTGAGCCGGGCCTCGTCGTTGCGGGTCGCGATGCGCACCAAGGAGCAGCAGCGGGCCGCCGTGGCCACGACGCTGATGTACATCCCGACGACGATCCTGCTCTTCGTCTTCCTGATCCTGATCGGCTATCCAGCCCTCGGCCGGATCACCGGGTGAGTGGCATGACCACATCGTCCGCCCCATCCGCGGCCGGCGTCTCCGGCGCCGCACCTCGACCCCTGGAGGAACAATGATCACCGCTCGAGTCCTGGCCACCATGTGGTTGCAGCGCTGGCACGCGCTGCGCGATGACAGGGGCGCCTCATCCGTGGAGTACACACTTCTCGTGCTCCTCGGAATCGCCGTCGCAGGCCTGGTCACCGTGGCCGTGACTGCCGCCGTCAAGAACCACGACAAGCAGATCACGAACGCCAAATGACCACTCGCCGGCGTCGCGACGACCGGGGTTCGGTCACGCTCGAATTCGCCATCGTGGTGCCGGCGGTGCTCACGCTCATCTTCATCTGCATCCAGGTCGCCCTCTACTCGTACGCGCGATCCGTCGCGTTGACCGCCGCCGAGGAGGCGGTCAACGCCCAGCGGGTCTATGGCGCCGAGACCGGGGCCGGCCGGGATCGTGCCGATCACGTCCTGACCACCCAGAAGGACGCCCTGATCGGTTGGAAGGTCACCGTGACCAGAAGCGCAGGCCGGGTTCAGGTGACGGTGACCGGTCGGAGCCTGTCGGTGTTCCCGGGCGTCAAGGGCTATTCGGTCAGCCAGACCGCCAGCGGTCCGGTGGAGAGGTTCGTGCCATGACACCGGCCCGGCGGCAAGCCGCGAAAGGATCGTCACGCACGGGAGCGACCGCCACAGCCAACGTCGGGTCCAGGTCCAGGGTCGACGATGGCGACCGCGGCTCGGCCGCGCTGGAAGCCGCCATCATCGCACCGGCCCTGTTGCTCCTGCTGTGTCTGGCGATCGGCGCGATGCGGGTCGGTGTGGCACAGCAGTCGGTCGACGCAGCGGCTCATGATGCCGTGCGCGCGGCGTCGATCGCTCGAAGTCAGCCGACCGCGACCGCGGCTGCGCGTACGGCGGCTGCACAAAGCCTGGCGCACCAGGGCATCACCTGTCAGAACCGGACGGCGCTGCACCTCGATGCGACCCAGTTCGGCCGCACCGTCGGCCAACCGGCCGTGGTCCGAGTGACCATCACGTGCGTTGTCAGCCTGTCCGACGTCGCGGTTCCGGGCACTCCCGGCTCGGTGACGTTGCGGGCGTCCTATGTCAGCCCGATCGACCAGTACCGGAGCCGCGGATGAGCTGGATTGCCATGCATGGTGGTCGCATGATCCGGATCGGCCGGATGCGAGGCGGCGATGCCGACCGTGGCGCCGTCGCACCGTTGGTCGCGGTGGTCGCGATGGCGCTCTTCGTCATGGTCGGTCTGGCCGTTGACGGCGGTGGCCGAATGCGTGCCATCGAGCGAGCCGATGACCTGGCCGCGGAGGCTGCCCGGACCGGAGGTCAGGCATTGAACCTGCCGGATGCCGTTCGCGGCCGGCGCGACGTCATCGATCCCGCGCAGGCTCGGGCGGCGGCGCTGGCATACCTGGACGACGCCGGAGCTTCCGGAACGGCCGTGGTCAGCCCGGATGGCAAAACCATCACGGTCACCACGCGCATCACCTACAAGCCGGTCCTTCTCAGCCTGATCGGGCTGGGACCGCGAGTCGAGACCGGCCACGCCACGGCGACGCTGATCACCCGCTAGGACGGAGGCGAATCATGGTCCGCACCACCCCGCGACGGCCGACCCGGATCGGGCGGCTTGCCGCCGGTCTGATCGCAACCGTCGTGACAACGGCCGCGCTGGTCGGCACCCCGGTGGTCTTGAGCCTGCTGGCCCGCCCACTCGTCCCGGCGTACCTGCCAAGACTGTCGGCGGTCGGCGCGGCCTTGACCCATCCGGATTCGACCGGACGGGTCTTCGCCGGCGCGCTGCTGCTGCTCGGCTTCCTCGCGTGGCTGACGTTCGCCATCTCGGTGCTTCTCGAACTCGCCGCACGCGTGGCCAATCGGCGCACCTGGCAACTGCCTGGGCTGGGGGTGCAACAGCGGTGGGCGGCGACCCTGATCACCTCGATCGCGCTGACCTTCGCCTCACCAGCGGCCGCGTCGTTGGCCGGGCCGCTGGCGCCCGCCACGGTGTCGACGATGGCCGGCCCGGTGGCACTGGCATCGGCGACGCCGGCTGCGACGCGGCCGGGTCCGGGGCCGGCCGCACCGCTCGGAAACGCGACTGCCGACCGCGGCAACGGCGTCGTGGTCTACACCGTCAGCCGTGGCGACTATCTGGGAGCGATCGCCGAACGATTCGAGGGCGATTTCGACGCCTATCGCGAGCTGGCGGTGCAGAACCACATCCGGCATCCGGGGCTGATCCACATCGGCGATCGCATCGAGCTTCCGGGGGATGTGCAGGATCGGGGCGTACGCACCCATGCCACCGGCCGCGCCGAAGGACTGGACGCGGCGAAGCCTCAGCAACAACCGGAGTCCCACCCGCCAACGCCCGCGAAGCCTTCGGCGGCGCCGACCACGGCCGCGCCGGCCACGACACAGGGAGCCACCGCACATCCGGCCATCGCACATCCGACTCCGAGACATCCGGCTCCGACACATCCGGCTCCGACACATCCGGCTACGGCACGTTCGGCCACCGCGCCTCAGGCCACGTCTACACCGGCCGTTTCGGAGCCGCCGCACAGCGGTGCGCCGGCCGAACACCAACCACCCGCGCCCCAATCCGGAGATCGCGGCGGTCTCGCGGGCGCGCTGGTGCGCACCATCGACGCTGTCGCCGTCGCCGGAACGCTGGCCGGCTTGATCGCTGCCGGTGCAGCCGCCGTCCGGCACCGCGAGGCGCTGCAGCGTCGCTGGGTGCGGCACCCGGCAGCGACCGTGTCCGCGCCACCGCCGCCACTTCCCGCCCGACCGGCGCAGCGACTGATGGATCCGCCACGCCGTGGCGACCTTCTGCGTCTCGACGCCGCACTGCGCGTGCTCGCCGATGAGATCGGAGACTGGCCGGTCGAACAACTGCCCCAGATCATGGGTGCTTACCTCGACCACGGCGACGTGACACTGATGCTGGCCACCGAGACGGTCGCGCCGCCGGCCCCGTTCGTCACCTTGGACAGCGGCTGGTGGAGCCTTCCGATGGACGCGATCTTGCCCGGCATGCCACCGGCACTGGCACCGCTACCCAGTCTGTGCACGGTCGGCGGCCGGGCCGAGCAGCACGTCCTGCTCGATCTGGAATACCTTCGGGTGCTCGGCATCGGCGGTGACCCGACCGAGTCCATGAACCTGATCCGCTATCTCGTCGCCGATGCCTGCCACAACGTCTGGTCTGACGATCTCCGCGTCTGCGTTGCCGGGTTCGCGACCGCCGAAGCCGAGCACCTTCGAATAATGGATGAGCAGCGAATCCGCGTGGTGCCATCGATTCCGGACGCGATCGACCGGTTCAGCCGACGTTTCGATCTCGGCATCGACACCTGGGCCCGGCCGGACGCGGCGCCGCCGAACGACATCCTGTTCGTCGCCGACCCGACCGACGACGATCTCAACCTGATCGCGGACTTCGAGCAGGTGCTGCAGGACGCACCCGGTGTCGGGCTGTCGGTGGTCGTCAGGGGCGCGCGTCCGGACCAACTGCGCTACTACGGCCAGGTCAGTCCGGCCGGCACGTTGTCGCTCGATTGGCTCGGCTCGAAGACACCGGCGGCGTCGCTGCCGGCGGCGCTGATGACCGAGGTGAATGTGCAGCTGGACAATCATCGCAACAGCGGTGACAAGTGCCCGTTGAACGTCTCCAGGGCCGCGTCGCTGGCACTGCGGCGAGCTACCGCGGGTCAACCGGCGCGTCTGGCCGGACAGCATCGCCGTCCCAAGGGCGTGCCGGCGCAGTCCTGGTCGCATGGTGTGGACCTGATGCGGGCACGCCATGCTCGCCCGGCCACTGCGTGACCGGCCCTCGGCGAGCGCGAGACCGACCGGGCCGGATGCGTACACCCGCTTGATGCGCACGCGGGTCGGCGAGCGAGCCCCCCGCGAACAGCAGCCCGGCGAAGATCGCCGACGATTCGTGCAATCAGGACGCTGTGGTCGAAAGTCCCCGTCGATCAGTCGCGGCGTGACGGTAGCGGCGAGCACCGTGCGGCCTGGGACCGGCGGTCCAACCAGATCCGCTCCACCGATCCGTCATCGGGCCTGGCAAACGCGTCGCCGAGCGGTCCTCGACCCGGATTCCGGCACCCATTGCCGGGCCGCCGTGCTGGACTTGTGGAGCGCGTCACGTTTGATCCGACCAGCGAAGGGAACCCAATCGGTATGCCGGCGATGCAACGGATCCTTTATAAACCCGTAGGGCTGGTGCTCGGCGCCGCGGCCAGCGCGGTCGCGGGTGCGGCATTCAAGCAGATCTGGCGGCGCACCACCGGTGAAGAGCGGGCGCCGAAGCCGTTGGACGAGGACTACAGCTGGGTGGAGATCGTCGCGGCGGCGGTCATTCAGGGTGCGATTTTTGCGGGCGTGAAGGCCGCGGTCGACCGGGCCGGCGCCACCAGCGTCCGTCGCCTGACCGGTTACTGGCCCGGCTGAACGACATTCGCGATGGTGTTTACCTGGGAAAACGTCGGGTAACAACGGAACCAGGGAGGTGGCCGATGCCGCAGCAAGCCTGGACCAACAAGCGTGAACGACCGTGTGAGCACATCACTCCGCCGAGGCTCGGCGGCGCGGCATCAAGGGCCGCTCGTCGATGACCAAAGCGCAGCTTGAGCGCGCAGTCGGCGATCACTGACAGAACCAGCAACAGCACAGACCTTCCTGCGGGGAGATGGGGGAACGCGCTCACGAGCGCGTGCGGAGAGCGGCCCGTCAGGCGGACGGGTCGCTCTTTGCTGTCCGGGCCCGGTTCCGGCGCGCCGTCAGCGCCGGCATTCGGCGAGGCGACGCCGCAGATAGGCGCGCTCGCCGTCGTTGCCGGCGAGCGACAACGCCCGGCGGTACGCGGACTCCGCCGCCTCGAACTGCCCGAGGCGCCGCAGCATGTCGGCCTGGGCAGCGGGAACCAGTGGATGGTCGAGCTCGCTGAGCAACGGCAGCGCCGACTCCGGCCCGTCGCGCATGCCGATGGCGATCGCCCGGTTCAGGCGTACGGTCGTTGACGGCAGGATGATCAGCAGCTCGTCGTAGAGCGCGACGATGGAACCCCAGTCGGTAGCCGCGCTCGCTGGTGAGGCCGCATGGGCACCGGCGATCAGAGCCTGGATCTGATATGGCCCGACGCGCCCGCGGTTGACCGCACGGCGGACCGCGGCCAGCCCGGCGTCGATCCGATCCCGGTCCCACAGCGACCGGTCCTGATCCTCGAGCGGGATCAGCTCGCCGGATCCGGTCGCTCGTGCCGCGATCCGCGAATCGAGCAGCTCCAGCAGCGCGTAGAGACCGAGCGCTTCCGGCTCGTCCGGCATCAGTTCGGTGGTTATCCGCGCCAGCGTGACAGCGTGCGTGCACAGCTCTGGCCGGGTCAGGTCGGGTCCTGCGGTGGCCGCGTACCCCTCGTTGAAGAGCAGATAAATGACGGCGAGGACCGCCGCCGTGCGTTCCGGCAACTGGTGCGCGGGTGGCACCCGATACGGGATGCCGGCGATCGCGATCTTCTGCTTGGTTCGGACCAGCCGCTTGGCCATCGCGGATTCACTGGTGAGGAAGGCACGGGCCAGCTCCGGGACCGAGCGGCCGCACAGCGTACGCAGTGCCAGAGCCACCTGTGACTCCAGACTGAGGGCCGGATGGCAGCAGGTGAACAGCAACCGGAGCCGATCGTCGACGATCCCGCTAGGGTCCGGCCCCGGCGGTTCCGGGATCGGCTCGGCGGCGAGCCGGGCCAGCTTTGCGATGCCGGTGCGATCCCGGCGCAGGCGGTCGACCGCGGAGTTGCGTGCGGACGTGGTCAGCCAGGCTCGGGGATAGTCCGGCACGCCATCGCGGCGCCACGCCGAGACCGCCCGGGCAAACGCGTCCTGGGTCGAGTCCTCGGCCAGGTCCCAGTCCCCGGTGACCCGCACGAGGGTGGCGACGATGCGGCTCCAGCTGTCCTGGAACGTGGCCGCGATCGCCGCGTCGACATCCGGGTCCGCGGCCCCGGCCGGGCCGGTCATGGCTCCCGAACCGGCCGGATCTCGCAGTGTCCGACCGAGGTTGCCGGATGCCGGGACGCGATCTCGATCGCCTCGTCCAGGTCGGCGCACTCGATCAGCGCGAGACCGCCGACCTGTTCCCGGCCTTCCATGAACGGGCCGTCGGTGAGCAGCACCTCACCGCCGCGTACGCGGACGGTGGTGGCGGTCTGGCTGGGGTGCAGTCCGGCGTGCAGGCGCAGCGCGCCGCGCTCGGCCAGGTCGGCCATCCAGTCCTCGAATGACGGGATGTCAGCGCGCGCCATCTCGCGCTGAGCGGTCTCCTCATCGGCGCCGATCATCAGCAAGTACTTCATCGGTGCGTCCTTTCCGTCTCGGTCCCGCCGGTTGTGCTGGTATGACGAACGAAGCCGGCCGACGAGGACATTTTCTCCGGTGCTGTCCTCACCGCCGCCACCCGTTCGTCTCACAAGGGTCAGAACCGACTCGAGGATGGAGATTTTGCGATGGACATGGTCACTTCCGCGGACGGCACCAAGATCGCATATCAGAAGGCCGGCTCCGGGCCGCCGTTGATCTTTGTCGTGGGCGCATTCAACGATCATCACCGGTGTGCCGATCTGGCCGAGGCGCTGTCCGATCAGTTCACGGTGGTCACCTACGACCGACGGGCCCGCGGTGAGAGTGGCGACACCCGGCCGTACGCCGTCGATCGCGAGGTCGACGATCTGGTGGCGGTGATCGAGGTGACCGGCGGTCCGGCGGCGGTGTTCGGATACTCGTCGGGCGCGCTCCTGGCCTTGCACGCCGCGGCGTCCGGAGCCCCGATCGACGAGCTGGTGCTCTTCGAGCCATCGCCGGCGCCGCCGGTCGGGTCCGATATGGCGGCTCGGCTGCAGGCCCTGATCGATGCCGGCCGCCCAGGCGATGCGGTGGCACTGTTCCAGACCGAGGCGATCGGCATGCCGGCCGAGGTAGTGGCCGGCATCCGGCAGTCGCCGATGTTCGCCGGGCTGGAGGCGATCGCGCAGAGTGTGGTCTACGACGTCATGATCACCGAGCAGCTGGCCCGACCGACGCCATCGATGACGGCCGTCGAGATCCCGACGCTGGTGCTGAGCGGTGCCGACACGTGGCCCCAGCTGGTCGCTTCCGCCCGCGCGATCGCCGATGCGGTGGAGGTCGCCACGCATGAGGTCGTACCCGGCGGGGCACAGCACGACATTCCGACCGAGACGACGGCGCGGATCGTGCGTACCGCGTCTGTCTTGATCTTGCGTGGGGCCGGCGCGCACGCCGATGCGAAGCTCGGCCGCCGACGGCGCGCCGTCCCGATGGCGCCTGCGTTAAAAGATCTTGTTCCGACTCGCCCGGCTCTGGGGGAAAACGCCGATTGCGCCGGAAAAGTGGCCGCGTGGCGGCCGCCGGGGACCGTCGGAGGTAGGCACTAGGCTGGAATCACCGCCACCGCTCAGATCAGAGAAAGGGCGTTGCCGCCGTGCCCGACAGCTTCGTTCACCTGCACGTTCACACCGAATTCTCGATGTTGGACGGTGCGGCGAAGAACTCGAAGCTGTTTGCCGAGGTGGAGCGGCAGGGGATGCCCGCGGTGGCGATGTCTGACCACGGCAACATGTTCGGTGCCTACGAGTTCTTCCAGACCGCCAAGAGCACCTCGGTCAAGCCGATCATCGGCATCGAGGCCTACGTCGCGCCCGAGTCCCGGTTCCACAAGCAGCAGGTCTTCTGGGCGCCGGGCGGCAAGCGCGAGGCGAACACCGACGGCGAGGGTGGCAAGGACGTCTCCGGCGGCGGCCGCTACACCCACATGACGATGTGGGCGAGGGACACCACCGGCCTGCGCAACATGTTCAGGCTGTCGTCGCTGGCATCGTTCGAGGGCTATTACGGCAAGCCTCGGATGGACCGCGAGCTGATCTCCCAGCACGCCGAGGGGATCATCGCCACCACCGGGTGCCCCTCGGGTGAGGTGCAGACCCGGCTGCGCCTGGGACAGTGGGACGAGGCAGTCGCGGCGGCCTCGGCTTATCAGGACATCTTCGGCAAAGACAACTACTTCATCGAGCTGATGGAGCACGGGCTCGACATCGAGCGCGCGGTCCGTGCCGACCTGCTCAAGCTCGCCAAGCAGCTGGACATCCCGCTGCTCGCCACCAACGACTCGCATTACGTCACCGCTGATCAGGCCGACGCGCACGACAACCTGCTGTGCATCGGCACCGGTAAGAACAAGGACGAGCCGAATCGATTGCGGTTCCACGGCACCGACTACTACATCAAGTCGGCGCAGGACATGCGCGATCTGTTCCGGGAGTTGCCCGAGGCGTGTGACAACACGCTGGTGATCGCCGAGCGGGTGGAGAGCTACGACGACGTCTTCACCTATGTCGACCGGATGCCGCAGTTCGACGTCCCGGAGGGCGAGGATCAGGAGTCCTGGCTGCGCAAGGAGGTCCTCAAGGGCCTGGTGATGCGCTATGGAGACCCGATCCCCGAGCACGTCATGGAGCGCTTCGAGACCGAGATGAAGGTCATCGGTCCGATGGGCTTCTCCAGCTACTTCCTCGTTGTCGCGGACATCTGCCGACACGCGCGTGAAAACAAGATCCCGGTCGGCCCGGGCCGGGGTTCGGCCACTGGATCGATCGTCGCTTTTGCGACCCGGATCACTGAGCTCGATCCGCTTGAACATGGTCTGCTGTTCGAGCGGTTCCTGAACCCGGAGCGAATCAACCCGCCGGACGTCGATCTGGACTTCGACGACCGCCAGCGCGACCAGATGGTCCGCTATGTGACAGAAAAGTACGGGGCTGCGTACACGGCTCAGGTCAACACCTTCGGCACCATCAAGGCGAAGGCCGCGGTCAAGGACTCCAGCCGGATCCTGGGTTACCCGTTCGCGATGGGCGACCGGATCACCAAGGCGATGCCGCCGGATGTCATGGGCAAGGGCGTCCCGCTCTACGCGCTCCACGACGACAAGCACCCGAGATATGCCGAAGGCGTCGAGATCCGCACCCTGATCGAGACCGATCCGGACGTCAAGCGCATCTTTGAGACCGGCACGGGCATCGAGGGCCTGATCCGCGGCACCGGCGTGCACGCCGCCGCGGTCATCCTCTCTTCGGCCCCGTTGCTCGACCTGATCCCGCTGCACATGCGGGATAAAGACGGCACCATCATCACCGGCTTCGACTATCCATCCTGCGAGAACATGGGTCTCGTCAAGATGGACTTCCTGGGTCTGCGCAACCTGGGCGTGATCGACAACGCGATCGAAATCATCAAGGAAAACCGCGGCATCGAGCTGACCACCGAGAAGATCCCGCTCGACGACGCGACCGCCTATGAGCTCCTTGCTCGAGGCGACACGCTCGGCGTCTTCCAGCTCGATGGTGGACCGATGCGGCAGCTGCTGCGCCTGATGGAGCCGACCCGATTCGAAGACATCGCGGCCGTGCTCGCGCTCTACCGACCGGGCCCGATGGCGGCCAATGCGCACACCAACTACGCGCACCGGAAGAACGGCCGCCAGGAGAACACGCCGATCCATCCGGAGCTCAAGGAGGCGCTGGAGCCGATCCTCGGCACCACCTATCACCTCCTGGTCTACCAGGAGCAGATCATGGCGATCGCCCGGGAGCTGGCCGGATACACCCTGGGCGGCGCCGACCTGCTGCGCCGGGCGATGGGTAAGAAGAAGAAGGAGATCCTGGACAAGGAGTTCGACAACTTCCGCGCCGGCATGCACGGCAACGGCTACAGCGATGGGTCGATCCAGGCGCTGTGGGACGTGATGCTGCCGTTCTCCGGCTACGCGTTCAACAAGTCGCACACCGCCGGCTACGGTCTCGTCTCCTACTGGACCGCCTATCTCAAAGCCAACTTCCCGGCCGAATACACCGCCGCGCTGCTGACGTCTGTCGGCGACGACAAAGACAAGATGGGCGTCTATCTGGCCGATGCCAGGGCCAACGGGATCAAAGTGCTGCCGCCCGACGTGAACGCGTCGGTCGGCCAGTTCGCGGCCGTCGGCACGGACATCCGATTCGGCATGGCGGCGGTCCGCAATGTCGGCCAGAACGTGGTGGATGCGATCGTCCGCGCCCGCAAGGAGAAGGGCTCCTACACCGACTTCTATGACTTCCTCAAGAAGGTCGAGTCGGTGGTCTGCAACAAGCGCAGCATCGAATCTCTGATCAAGGCCGGCGCCTTCGACTCGCTCGATCACTCGCGCCGCGGCTTGTTCGCGGTGCATGCGGAGGCGGTCGAGGCCTACGTCGACGTCAAGCGCAACGAGGCGATCGGCCAGTTCGACCTGTTCGGCTCGATGTTCGACGATGACGACTCGAGTTCGTCGGTGACGGTGACCCCGGCGATCCCGGCCGGTGAGTGGGACAAGAAGGACAAGCTCACGTTCGAGCGAGAAATGCTCGGGATGTACGTGTCCGATCACCCGCTGTCCGGCCTGGAACCGGCACTGGCGGCGAGCGCCGACACCGCGATCGCTTCGCTGGCCGAGGACGGCACCGTCGCTGACGGTGCGGTCGTCACGCTGGCCGGCATGCTCACCGGTGTCCAGCGCCGGATCACCAAGCAGGGCAAGGCGTGGGCGTCGGCCAACCTGGAAGATCTGGACGGATCGGTCGAGGTGCTGTTCTTCCCGAATACTTACGAACTCGTCGGGCAATATATTGCCGAGGACGCGATCGTGGCGGTGAAGGGCCGCGTCGACCGGCGTGACGAGCAGGCCCGGTTGATGGCGATGGACATGTCGATCGTCGACGTGACCACCGCGACCGATGAGACGCCGGTCCTGATCAGCATCCCTACCGCGCGGTGCACGCCACCGATGGTGGATCGCCTCAAGGATGTGCTGTCCCAGCATCCGGGCAAGGCCGAGGTGCACGTAAAGCTGATCGACGGTCGGAAGACCACGCTGATGAGGCTCACGCCGCTTCGCGTGTCGGCGTCGCCGGCTCTGATGGCCGATCTCAAGGTGCTTCTCGGCCCGTCGGCGGTCGGATTCGGCCGCTAGCGCCGGCTCTTGCGACGCTGTTCAGCCCCTCACTTCTGGATCTTGCGATGTTGTGGTGGCCATAGCGACGCCAACATCGCAAGATCTCCAGCGGTGGCGGGTCGGCCGCGGCCGGCGGCCGCGGTGAGCGGGCGGCCGGGGTGGGTGGGCGGCCGGGGTCGGCGGCCGCGGGTCGTGGGCGGGGTGAGCGGCTGCGGGTCGCGGGCGGGTGAGCGGCTGGGACGCGCGCAACGCCGTCGTGCCCCGCCAAACATAAATCTCCAACAGATCTCGTTGTAGGCCCTCGACAAGTTCTCCGAAAGCGCCGCGCCGCCATCGGTGCGCGCGCAAGCATGGCGTGTCCGCGCAGGTGACGCGATGACGCGAACCGAGGAGACACGATGGCGAGTCATACCGATGCGTTCTTCCAGGAACTTGGCGCCCGCGGACATGAACCCGCGTTGCGCAGCCGAACCGCGACGATCAGATTTGAGATTGCCGACGGCGCCGACGTCGACTGTCACTCGGTCGCCATCGACAAGGGCAATATCGCGGTCACCAGTCCCGGTGACCCGGCGGACGCCGATTGCACGCTGCGGGCCGGTCACCAGCTATTTGAGCGGATCGCCTCCGGCGAGGCCAACGCCATGGCGGCGATGCTCCGCGGCGAGCTGATCGCCGACGGCGACCCGGAACTTCTGATCGCCACGCGCAAGCTGCTGCCGACGTCGCCGGCGCCGTCGATCCCATCCGCGTCGACCAAGGGCGGCCAGTCATGATCAGCATTCTCGACGGCAATACCTTCGTGGTCAGCGACGATCGCGGCGACATCGAGGCATCGAGTACCGACCCGACCGGCCTCTTCTCCTACGACACACGATTCCTGTCGACCTGGGTGCTGACCGTCGACGGCAACCGGCTCAACCCGTTGTCAACCGATGACCTTCAGTATTTCGAGACCCGGTTCTTCCTGGTGCCCGGCACCGGGACCGTCTACGTGGACGCGAAGCTGTCGGTGATCCGGTTGCGGTCCGTCGGGCATGGCTTCCATGAGCGCATCACGGTGCTCAATCACGACGATCAGCCGGCGTCATTGACGGTACGCATCGAGGCCGCCTCCGACTTCGCCGACCTGTTCGAGGTCAAGGACGCTCTGGAGAAGAAGGGCTCCTATCGCAGCCTGGTCGAGTCCGGGCGGCTGGTTCTGGAATACCGGCGCGAGTCATATCACCGGCAGACCGTCATCTCCAGCACCGAGCCGGCGGAGATCGACGAGCGCGGCCTCACCTTCACCATCAAGGTCGAACCGCACGGTGAGTGGACGACCGAACTGCAGGTGTCGGCGATGATGCTGCGGTCCGACGGCGAGGCGTTGCTGCCGTCCAAGCCGACCTCGGAACGCCGCCCAGAGATGCTGGATGACCTGGAGAACTGGCTGAACCGGGCGCCGCGACTGGACAGCGCCTGGGAGCCGTTTGCCGAGATCTATAAGCGCAGCCTGGTCGACCTGGCGGCGCTGCGTTTCACGCCGGCGATCGCGGGATCGCAGTCGTTGCCTGCTGCGGGGCTGCCGTGGTTCATGACGATGTTCGGCCGGGACAGCATCCTGACCAGCCTGCAGTCGCTGCCGTTCACGCCGGAGTTGGCCCGGACCACGATCCGGGTGCTCGGCGAGTGGCAGGGCACCCGGCTGGACGACTTCCGGGACGAGGATCCGGGCCGGATCCTGCACGAGATGCGCTATGGCGAGATGTCGGCGTTCGAGGAGCGACCGCACTCGCCGTATTACGGCAACGCAGACGCGACGCCGCTGTTCGTCGTCCTGCTCGACGAATATGAGCGGTGGACCGGTGACGAGGAACTCGTACGCGAATACGAGCAGGAAGCGCGAGCCGCCCTGAACTGGATCGACGCGTACGCCGACCTGCAGGGCAACGGTTATGTCTCGTATCAGCGTCGCAACGAGGAAACCGGTCTGGAGAACCAGTGCTGGAAGGACTCCTGGGACTCGATCGCCTACGTCGACGGGCGGCTGCCCGGATACCCGCGCGCGACGTGCGAGCTGCAGGGGTACGCCTACGACGCGAAGATCCGGGGCGCTCGCCTGGCCCGGCAGTTCTGGAATGACCCGGACTATGCCGACGCGCTGTTGAAGCAGGCCGCGGACTTGAAGAAGCGGTTCAACAAGGACTTCTGGCTGCCCGACCGCAAGTATTTCGCACTCGCGCTGGACTCCGACGGTGCGCAGGTGGACTCGCTTTCGTCCAACATCGGGCACCTGCTGTGGAGCGGCATCGTCGACAAGAGCAAGGCCAAGGCGGTCGTCGACCATCTGATGGGGCCGCGTCTCTGGTCCGGCTGGGGCGTACGCACCATGGCCGAGGGCGACCAGCGCTACAACCCGATCGGTTACCACGTCGGCACGGTCTGGCCGTTCGACAACTCCTTCATCGCCTGGGGCTTGCGACGCTACGGCTATAAGCGGGAAGCGGCCCGGATCGCGGCCGGCATCCTCGACGCCGCGGTGTATTTCGATGGCCGGCTACCCGAAGCGTTCGGTGGTTATGAGCGGTCGCTGACCCGGTATCCGGTGCAGTATCCGACCGCCTGCAGTCCACAGGCCTGGTCCACCGGGGCGCCGCTGCTGTTCCTGCGGACGATGCTGGGTCTGGAACCGATCGGCGACCATCTGATCGTCGATCCGTGCCTGCCGGACGGGATGGGTCATATCGCGCTGCTCGACATTCCGGGACGGTGGGGGCGCATCGACGCGTACGGCCGCGATCCTGGTGACGTGGTCAACGCACCGGTCCTCCGACAGCAACTCGGTGAGCAGAGCGGGAAGCCGGCTCGGAAGCGGGTTGCATAACTACGCATAGTCCTCGTAAGGTGTGTTTATCACGTCGGGAAATTCCGTTTCCCGATCCGACGGCCCCGCCGCGCGCGGGGCCGTCCTTCTAATTCCAGTAGGTGGGGCGCAGGTACTTCTGACCGCTCGCCGAGTCCTCGACGGTGAGCGGAAGCTGAGCGCGCCTGACTTTCGTGCCTCCGATGTTGAAGGTTCGTGCGATCGACGCGATCTCGAAGCTGAATCGGCGCGGCGGAAACGCAACCACTATCTCAAGATGGTGGCCGGCCGTGTGGGCTACTCGTCGTGCTGCCTTGATGGCGGAACAGAGGTCCGAGTCAGCACTGATCACTAGCGCAACATCGGCTTCGCCGGCCGCTGCGTCGGCGATGAGCCGAGTCGCTATATTGATGTCGGTCTCCTTCTCCTCGTAGGTCATCCACTTCGCGCCACACGCGCGGCACGTCATCATCTTCGGCTGGAATCGACGCAGGATGATGTGGAGTGGGACTCGAGTCTTCGCCGTCAATGCATCCAGGTATGTATTCTGGCGAGCCTCCGCGTGCGGGTCGTTGCGCACCATTGCGCTGAAGTACCGAATTCCAACGAGGTCATCAGCCGGCCTTAGCAGATATACCAACTGTTCGAGATCGAGCCAGAGCATTCGGCGTCCATAGCGGTCATGAAGACCGTGATAGAGGTTGAAGCCGTCGACATATGCCACCACTGACGCCACGAGATGCTCCGTTTCATACATTGGCAACTGGCGCAGAGAACCGGCCTCGGGTATGGTTTCAATAACCACGCCGTTGGACTTGGTGCCTTCGGTTTGACGACCCCGCTCACCAGCGGGGTCGTTGTTTTTGAGGCCCGGTGCGTCGACGTGAGTCTATGAATGCCCGCCACGGTCGGGCAAGATTGATCGACTGAGAATCAGAAATTGCTTTTGCGCAAGTAAGTCTAAAGAGTGAACGAAACTCGCCACAATAATTGATCTACGAAACCGCGCAGGGAAATGTTGTCGAAAAGTCGCCTACGACGTGACTAATAGGCGCAACGGAATCCGACATGACCGGTGGTGCTGTCCACTGTGCTCGACGTTCGTGCGGCCACTCGGTAGCGATTGCAGTACGACTCATGGCACAGGTATGAACCGCCCCGCATCACGCGAGTGAGCCCGGACTGTCGGCCCCGACGGGTTCACCCGGGTGGCATCCGACGCGGCCGCGTGCCAGTCCGGGCTGAACCAGTCGGCACACCACTCCCAGACGTTGCCCGAGGTGTTGTAGAGGCCGTACCCGTTGGGCCTGAAGGCGGTGACCGGCGCGGTGACGAGGTGTCCGTCGGCGCCGGTGTTCTGCCGCGGGAAGACGCCCTGCCAGGTGTTGCAGCGGTGCTGCCCGCGCGGCATGAACTCGTCGCCCCACGGGAACCGCGCGTGTTCCAGGCCGCCGCGCGCGGCCTTCTCCCACTCTGCCTCGGTGGGCAGTCGCTTGCCGGCCCAGTGGGCATAGGCGGACGCGTCGTTCCACGACACGTGCACGACCGGATGGTTCTGCCGAGCTCCGGAGTCGGACCCGGGCCCTTCCGGGTGCCGCCAGTCGGCGCCTTCGACCGCGAGCCACCACGGCGCGCCCGGCACCCGAGCATCCAGGACTTTGAGCGCGCGCCGGGCCGGTGACGAACGCGTGGAACACGTAGGACCACCCGAACCGTTCGGCGTCGGTCTGATATCCGGTGGCTTTGACGAAGGTGGCGAACTGAGCGTTGGTGACCGCCTTCGCATCGACGTGGAACTCGTCGACGGTCACCGAGCGGATCGGACCTTCGCCGTCGGTCGGGAACGCGTCCGGGTCGTCGCCGCCCATCATGAACGGGCCGCCCGGGATCGCGACCATTCCCCGGATGATCTCGGCGCGGGGCCGATCCGGGACAGCGAAATCGAACACCGGCGCGGCCGACGGCGGGGCCGGCATGCCAAGGGCCGCGGCGCTGGCCGGCGCACAACACGCGGCCGCCCCCCGATGATCACTCGAACCCGAGCTCACGCCCCCGACCCTACTGGCACGTCGAACGCCAGCCCACTCGATGAGTCCCGGCAGATCTTCTTCGAGCGTCTCGTAGAGCGCCGCCACCACATCCGGGTCGATCGGCCCACAGATCGATGTTCTCGTGCGGGTCGGCTCCATGTCATAAAGCTGACCATCCGGATGTTCGGCGTCGCACGGCGTGCGCCGCGTGCGCCTTGCCGGACCCGGTGGCGAAGAGATCGCTGATCGACGGCTCGGAAAACCCGCCACCGGAGCCGGCAGGCAGAAGATCGCCTTCCATCGGCCAGCTCGCAGGGCGAATCGTCCGCCCAGGCTGTGGTGCACGATCGGCCGCTCGTGGTCGCCCGCCTCAACCCCGGCGAGTACGCCGGAGATGTCCTGCCCGTCCTCGGCCGCGTCCGGTGCCAGCGTGGCGCCGGCGAGATGCGCGACGGTCGGCAGGACGTCGGTCAGGCAGATCGGGGCATCGGTGGCCGTCCCGGCGTCGAAGACCTCGGGCCAGTCGGGCGATGAACGGCTCCCGATGGCCGCCGTCCCAGAGGTCGCCCTTCTGGCCGCGCCAGTCGCCGTTCGGTCTGTGCACGGTCGACGTCGCCGTCGTCGGTGAAGTAGGTGACCGCGCCGTTGTCGCTGGTCACGATGAACAGCGTGTCGTCGAGGACACCGCGTGCCTCCAGCGCTGCGCGCAGTTCGCCGACCGCCCAGTCGATCAGGCACACGCCGTCGGCACGATCGCCCAGACCGGATCGGCCGCGGATGAATGCTGGCGGCACGTTGGGCCGGTGCGGCGCCGACGGCGCCAGGTAACACAGGAACGGACCGGTCCTGCGGCCTCGATGAACGCGGACCGCCTCGCGTACGAACGTCACGTCAACTCGAACTCTCGTCGAAGCCGTCGACCTGCAGGCCCAGGGCGCTGCTCGGTGAGGTAGTGCTCCTTCTCCCGGTCCGGGACTGCCGACCGTGCGGTCCTGGTCGATGAAGGCGTAGGGCGGCATGTCCAGCGAGCCGGCGATGCCGAAGAACCGGTCGAAGCCGAGGTCCAGCGGGCCACCGGTGACCGGGGCCGAGTAGTCGATGTCGCGGCCGAAGTCGGTCTCGACGTCGTCGTGCAGGGCGGCATCCGGCGCGAACGCGTCGCGTACCGAGCCGTCGGTGTGCCGCCAGCCGAGTCCGAGGTGCCACTTGCCGAAGGCGCCGGTGGCGTAACCCACCGACTTGAGCACGCTGGCCAGAGTCGGCCGCGGTCGGCTCGATCAGTGCCGGGCCGTGGCCCATCAGGACGAAGTTCTTCAGCGGGCCACGCCACGCGTAGCGGCCGGTCATCAACGCGTACCGGCTGGGCGTGCAGACCGCGGAGGCCGAGTGGCAGTTGGTCGCCCGCACCCCCTCGGCGGCCAGCCGATCGATGTTCGGGGTCGGGATGGCCGAGCCGTAGCAGCCCAGGTCGCCCCAGCCCATGTCGTCGGCGAGGACCAAGACCACGTTCGGCCGGCCGGCCGCGGGTCGATCGGTGCGCGAACCGTGGCCCGCTGAAGCAGAGCTCACGTCAGACAACTCCCATCTGCGGACTTCACGATCCGGATTGCATTGGTGGTGGCCGGTCGATGGTGAAGTTGCTCGGCGTCGGACAAGCAGGCGTTGTTGGCGAACACGTTCTCGAAGTTGACGTCGCGCGACCTTGTGGGTGCTGTCGATGCCCTGCATCACGCTGGGATAGGTGAAGTTCGTGTACGCGTGGATGTTGCGGAAAATGCAGCTGGTCGAGTCTCGCCGTAACCGAGGCTCGGGTCGTACCACTTGTTGTTCTCGATCGGCCAGGTAGAACAGCCGCCAGTTGGCGTTCTCGACGTTGATGTTCTCGAACAGATAGCGGTTCGGCGTGCCGGCACCGGCGTGCAGCGCCCGGAAGATCGCCGACTTCTGAGTTGGTAGTGCTCGGCGTGGATCACATCGTCGTTGTAGACGTGGAAGGTGTTGGTGTCCTGCTCGATGTTCCAGCTGATCATGAACGGCGCGCCGTTCTCCAGCTGCCAGATCACGTTGTTCCGGACGATCTCATCGCCCCAGAACAGCTTGATCGAGTCGTCGTTGGACTTGACGAAGTTGTTCTCCACCACGGCCTTGTTGCCGGCTACCATGCCATCGGTCGAATACCACCAGGACATCGTCTTGACGTTCTCGATGGTGGTGTCGGTGGCCAGCGCGCGCACGTTGAAGCGCGGCGCGTTGACGATGGTGATTCCCTCGATCAGGACGTTCGACGAAGTCTGGTCGGCGATGTCGATGATGCCCGGCACGTTCTTGTTGGAGTCCTGGTTGCCGGTGTCCATGAACAGGCCGTCGATGACGCCGCGGCCCTTGATGGTGACGTTGCTGACCGGGCCGTTGGCGATGAACGCACCCTGCACGTAGGCGCCGCCGGCGAGGTAGATCGTCTCGTTGGAGGTGATGACATTGCCGGAGCCGATGCTGTGCAGACCCGGGCCGAAGTAGAGCACGTTCGGGTCACCGCTGGCCGGCGGCACGTCGTTCTCCGGAGGATTGGCGAAGACCAGCATCGGATGAAGGATCGGGTTGTGGATGTTCGGGTCGAACTCCACCGAGATGTTCCGGGCCTGCGTCATGGAGAAGGTGCAGGTGTTGTTCGCAAAGCTGGTGGCGATGGCGGCTGAGTAGGGCCGGACCATGCAGCCGGTGAGGCCGGTCTGGTTCATCGCCGTGACACTGACCGTCACCGACCCGGCGAAGCTGAACGAGGTCCAGGAGGTGTCGGCCTCGCGGTTCGTGTCGGTCTTGCGGGCCAGAGCCTTGTAGACGAACGAGTTCTGGCCGTTCACCGCGACCGAATACAGGTTGCTGGCGGCCACGCCGGCCGGGGCCGGATAGAGCGAGAGTGCCGGTCCGGCGCCGGGGGTGATGTCGCCGTACGCCAGGGTGGCGCGGTGGCTGGCCACATCCGCCTCGGTGGCCTGAGTGGAGGTGGTGATCGAGCTGGCGATCGAGTCGACGGTGGTCATGCTCGGGTTGGTGGTGACGGTGCCACCGAAGTCGTACTGCTTGCCGACATAGGGCGCACCGTTCGCGTTCGCCGCCGGAGCCAATCCGATGACCGCGACGAGCGCTGCGACGCTCAATACCGCAATTCTCCTAGTACGCACTGCAGATGCCTCCTGACATTGGGGGGATGGGTCAGGTAACGCAGTTGCAAAAGCGCCGCCCCACCTCGCCGGGTGGAGCGGCACCGTTGGTCCTAGCCGAAGCGCAACATGTGTTCGGCTTGTGGATCCCACTCGTTTAGGCCGTCGACACCGAACGCCGGCGCCAGCACGTAGTGGTCGTACGTCTCCACCATGCGTGCGCGGAGAAGTTCGTGGTGACGCTTGACCTCGTCGGCGTATTTCGGATCGTCGACGAGGTTGGTCATCTCGTAGGGGTCGGTCTCCAGGTCGAAGAATTGCCACGGCTTGCCGCCGAGTGCGTCGCCCAGGACCGTGTACTTGTAGCGGCGGGTACGGATGCCACGCCAGGTCTCGTCGTGGAACACGATGTTCGGCCGCAGCTCGGAGACGAACTCCAGCATCACGCCGTCACGATCGAGGTGGTCCATCTCGCCGCGGGCGATCGGTGCCAGGTTGATGCCC
Source organism: uncultured Actinomycetota bacterium (assembly GCA_963836775.1). GTDB lineage: Bacteria > Actinomycetota > Actinomycetes > Mycobacteriales > Micromonosporaceae > DASQPR01. Next base: position 2,515,929 of record CAWIKR010000002.1, read on the forward strand.
GGCTTCGGGTCGCGGGGCGTGATCCCGGCCAGCCCGAGCAGCGTCGGGAACAGGTCTTCGGTGCAGATCGGGTCATCGATCACCCGGCCGCCGACGTTGGACAGGATGAACGGAATGCCGCAGGACTCCTCGTACGGTCTCTGCTTTGCCAGCAGGCCGTGGGAGCCCGAGCAGCTCGCCGTGGTCGGCGGTGAGTCCGATGACGGTATTTTCCAGTTGCCCCGACTCGCGAAGCGCCGCCACGAGACGGCCGACGTTGTCGTCCAGATTTTCGATCATCGCGTAATAGACCCGAAGGTCATCCAGCACTGTGCGTGCCGTGCGGACCGCGCTGCTTGTAGTCCTTATCCAGGTCGACGTTGTCGCGCAGGACCAGCTCCCGGTCCTTCCACCGCTCCAGGTATTCCGGCGGCGCGGTGAACAGCGGATGCGGCGGCTCGACCGAGAGGACGGCGGCGAACGGCGCGGTCTGCCGGTCGGCTTCCGCGACGTAGTCGATCGCCATGTCGAACAGGCCGTCGGTCTGGAATCCGTCGAGCTTGCGCATCGTCGGGTCGTCGTTGGTGGAGAACCAGGTGTCGTACGGGTCGTTGCAGATGTCGAAGCCGGCGAACTTCTTGAACCGGCCCTGGAACGGTCGCGGCACCGGGGTCCGGGACGCCTTGACGACGGTGTGCCCCGGCAGGTGGCCGAAGCCGCCGTAGAGGTGCCACTTGCCGAACATCGCGGTGTCATAGCCGGCATCGTTGAACTCGTCCGCCAGAGTGCGCTCGGCCGGGGACATCCGCCACTCGATCGACGGGATGAACCGCGTGTGGGCGTATTCGCCGGTCATCAGCGTGAACCGGTAGGGCACGCAGACCGGATAGGTAGACGACGCCCCGTCGAACCGAGCGCCGGACGCGGCCAGCGCGTCGATGTTCGGGGTCGAGACGTTGGGATCGCCATAGCAGCCGAGCGCGGCGCGCCGCAGCTGGTCGGAGATGATCAGGATGACATTGGGACGGTCAGTGGTCACTTCAATCCGCCGGAGGTAAGGCCCGCGACGAAGCGCCGCTGGAGCGAGACGAACAGGAGCACGACCGGGATCAGCATGAACAGCGCCGCGGCACTGGTCAGCCCCCAGTCGGTGGAGTACTGATCCTGGAAAGCCAGGAAGCTGGTCGAGATCGGGCGCTTGTTCGGGTCGTGAATGAACGTGATCGCCCAGAAGAATTCATTCCACGCCGCCAGGCCCACGATCAGCGCCACAGTAAGGAATCCGGGCCAGGCCAGCGGCAGGATCACCCGCCAGGCGATGGTCAGGTCCGAGGCGCCCTCGAGGCGGGCCGCCTCGACAAACTCCTTCGGCATCTTGAGCAGGAACGACCGCAGCAGCAACGTGGCGAACGGTGCCTCGGTGGCCCAGTAGATGACCATCAGGCCGAACAGGCTGTCGGTCAGGTGCAGGTCGGTCCAGAGCGAGAAGAGCGGTACGACGAAGAGTTGCACCGGCATCGCGCTGCCCAGGAACAGGTAGGCGATGAATCCGCCGCCGCCCGGCACGTTGAGGTGACTGAGAGCGAACGCCGCCAGCCCGGCCACGATCGAGGTGCCGATCACCGCGCCGATCACCAGGATCACGCTGTTCACCATGGTGGTGGAGAAGTGCCCCTCGGTCCACGCCGTGGTGAAGTTGTGCAGGCTCAGCGATGTCGGCGGAGCCAGCGGGCTGGCGCCGATCTGGGAGTTGCTCTTGAAGGCGTTGAACAGCATCGCGATCATCGGGCCGATCGCGAACAGCGCCAGGATGACCAGCACCAGGTAGGTCGGCGTGTGGAGCTTCTTTCGCGGCTTGCGGTTGGCGCTTATGCGTGGCGTCGTGCTGACCGAGTCGCGGGTGAGAACCTGGGTCACTCCTCCCACCCCCTCTTGCGCAGGAACGAGTAGACGGCCAGCACGATGCCGATGATCACGGTCATCGACATGCCCAGGGCTGCGGCGTAGCCGGCCGAGTAGTTGTTGAATGCTTCGCTATACATCAGCGTGGAGATGACTTCGCTCGACCCTGCTGGGCCGCCGTGGGTCATGATGTAGATGTAGTCGAACGCTTTGAGCGACCAGATGATCGTCATCAGCAAGATGAAGATCGTGGTCGGCCGGATGCCCGGCAGCGTCACCGACTTGAACTGCTGCCACTTGCCGGCGCCGTCCACTTTGGCGGCGTCGTAGAGCTGCGGATCCACGCTCTGCATCGCGGCGAAGAAGATCACCGCGAGGAACCCCCACCAGTGCCAGTCGACGACGAAGTTGACCGTGTAGAGCGACGTGCTCGGTGTCACCGAGCCACGCATGATGCGTACCGAGGTAGTGGCCGACGCCGCTGTCCGGGGAGAGCAGCATCTTCCAGAGCGCGGCGTTGACCACGCTGGCGGTGACATACGGAATGAAGTAGAGCACCCGGAACACCATCGCGAACCGCCTGACCTGGCTCAGCAGGTAAGCGCCGAGCAGGCCCATCGCCATCGGCACCGACAGGAACAGCACGAACCAGATGGCGTTGTGCAGCAACGCGTCGCGGACGGCAGGGTCCTTGAAAGCGTTGGTGTAGTTGTCCAGCCCGATGAAGTTCGCCGGTCCGATGCCGGACCAGTCGGTGAACGAGTAGTACACCGTGGCGATCGACGGGCCCAGCACCACCAGCACGTTGAGGACCAGCAACGGGGCGAGGAACGCCCAGCCGATCAGTCCGCGACGCAGGCGCAGCCGGGCCCGGCCCCGCGCCGCGGTGGCGCGAGACGGGGCCGGAACCGGCATGGCTGTCACTGCTACGCGCTCCTCGGCATCATCTGCGGCAGGTTGCCCTGCGCGCTCTCCTGCTTGAAGAGGTCGGCCAGCTGCTTGCAGTAGTCGGCCGGCGTCATCTTGTTGGTGAGCACCTTCTCGAAGCCCTGGAACACGAAGGTGTCCGACTTCGGCGGCCACCAGGTCCAGGTGACGTAGCCGTAGTTGCCGGTGGAGACGGCCGTGTTCAGCTCGGTGAGCACCCGGGCGGCCCGAGGGTCGGCCTTGGCCGGGATCTCCGAGTCCTGGAACGTGATCGGGATGTTGTAGGTGGCCGGCACGTCCGCCATCCGCTGCAGCGCCGCGGTGCGGTCGCCGTAGTACCAGTTCAGGAAGTTCGCCGCGGCGTCCTGGTTCTTGCTGGCCGCGTTGATGGCGAACGATCCGCCGATGCCGAGCGCGTAGGTGCCGTACTGCACCTGGTCGGAGAGCGCCGGTACGGGCATCCAGTCCCAGTCGTTGTCGTTGCTGGCTTTGGCACCGAAGAACTGGCCGACGTTGCTCATATACCACTCACCCTGCGGGATCATGGCGACCTTGCCCTTGCCGAAGTTGGCGCCGATCTCGGCCGACGGCACCGAGAAGTATTTCTGCACACCGCCGCCGACCCAGCCCTTGTCGAAGTAGGACTTCAGCAGCGACACCGCGTCCACGAACACCGGGTCGGTGAACTGGATCTTGCCGGTCAATGCCTGGTAGAGCGCCTCCGGACCGGAGAAGTGGTTCCAGAAGACGGTCATCAGCCACTCGGCGGCCGCGGCCCAGTCCACGTTGGACGAGCCGAACGGGACGATGCCCATGCCAGCCGCCTCGGTGGCCAGCGCCTCCAGCTCGGACCGGTTGGTCGGCTGCTTCCAGCCCTTGGACGCGAAGAGGCTCTTGTTGTAGTAGAGCATCATCGTGTCGACTCGCATCGGCAGCGCCGCCAGCTTGCCGTCGAAGGTGAACGCCTTGACCGCCCAGTCCGAGAGCTTGCTGTTCCAGCCCCACTTCTTGGCGTACGGGGTCAGGTCGGCGAGCACGTTCGCCTTGCTCCACGCGATCGTCTGGGTCGCGCTCGGGCCACGCACGATGTCCGGGCCGCTGCGTGCCTGCAATGCCGTCTGCACCTGGGTACGCAGGTCATTGCCCTTGTAGTAGGTGGTCTTCATGGCGATCTTCGGGTACGCCTTCTGGAACGCACCCACAACGCTGTCGTTCCAGTACTTCTGGTTGGCATCGCCGGTGATGTCGATCCACAGGTTGACGGTGCCCGAGCCGGTGCCCTTGCTGCCGCTGCTGGAGCCGCCGCAGGCAGCGAGCAGCGGCGCGGCCGCGGCTCCCAGACCGGCAAGGCCCACACCAGCCAGGAAACTACGACGGCTCACCGATGATCCGGTCATAACTGCTCCTAATGTGCGACTGAGGGGGTAGGGGTGGAGCAGAGTTGAGACACGAATGCTGTTGGTGGCACTGCGGCCCTCGGTGATGACCAGCGCGACGCCGCCGCAATCGAAGGCGTCGTCCTGACACTCCAGAACCACCGCGCCGTCGATCGACGCCGTGAGGTGCGCGCCGTCGACCCGCAACTGGAGGGAGTAGGTGCGACCGAACTCCCACGCGTACGCGCATTCGACCAGCACCTCGCCGGTGCCGCGGACCAGGCGAGCCCGGTCCCGTCCGATCAGTTCCAGCGCGTAATAGCGGCGAAGCCCCTGGACCCGGGCCGCGATGCCAGCCGCGGCCGCCAGGTGCGGTGTGATGTCGGCGGTGACCGTGTAGTCCCGCCAGTCGCGGCTGCCCGAGATGAGCATCCCGGTGCCGCGGTTCTGCACGATCCGGAACGGTTCCGGCCACCGTTCGTCGAACCGATCAACGGCGGGAACCACGGCGCGGCGCCACATGGAGCCGCCGTCGTCCGGCCGGGTCAAGGTCACCTCGGGCGCGCCGTCCCAGGTGAGGTAGTGCAGGTCGGCCGGGCCGTCGACGCGTACGCCAACGAACGTGATCGGCTGGCCGTTGGTGTCCGGCACGGTCCAAGCCAGGTCACCGGTGCCGACCGGGCCGGTGATCGTCACCAGTTCGTCGCTGCCGTCGTAGTGCATGACCACGAGCTGGGCGTGGGCACCGGTGACCGAGGCGCGGATGGACTGGCCGGAGTAAAGGGTCGGGCTGCCGAGCAGGCCATAGATCGGCATGTCGCGGGCCTCCGGCGGCAGGAACGTCGGCGTCACCACGGTGCCCGCGCCGAAGATCCGGAGCCGTCCGTCGACGTTCTTGACGAACACGTCCTCGACCCGGTCCAGCGGGGTGCCGGTGACGTTGCCGTGCAGCCCGGCCGCGTACGCGGAGGCCGAGGCGAAGCCCTGCACCGAACCCGGCAACGAGAAGTGGAAGCGGGCCGCCGGCTCGTCAAACGAAAGCCCGGCTCGCGCATGTCCGATCCGCGCGAGCGCGAGCGCTTCCCGAGCCGCGTCGGTGACCACCGCGCCACCGTCGGCGGTTGGCAGATACATCCGGTCCCGGATCGGGCCACGCCAATCCTGGTGTGAGAGCCCGTCCAGTCCGCCGAAGACGCCGCAGATGGCGCCGACGTTGCCGGCGTTGGAGTCGGTGTCCCAGCCGGCGGTGTTGACTACCGTCATGGCCGCGTCGAAGTCGCCGCCGCTGTGCGCCAGTGCCGCGATCACCACGGCATGGTTCGGAACCACGTGACAGTTGCCGCCGTAGAGGTGGTAGCCGTACTTCTCCTCGATCAGGGCGCGGGTGGCCTTCCAGTCGCCGCTCTTCGCCCAGCCTCGGACGTCGTCGATGATCTGGTGGATCAGGCTCTCGGCCGGGATCAACGCGGCCGCCATGTCCAGCAGTTCGTGCATGTCGGTGCTGGTGAACGCGCCGGCCACCAAGCCCGCGACGACCCGTGCGGCGTGGATCGCCTCAGCGTCGTGGCTCACCCGGGCGGCCCGCTCGGCCAGGTCGGCGGCGCCCGCCGGGTCGCCGGGGCAGGTCATCGCGAAGCCTTCGACGAAGATCTGGGCGCCGACCTGCTCGGCGACCACCTGGCCGTTGACCGCGACCGAGCCGGTCTCCGGGGGCGTCATGCCGGACTTCATCCGCAGGAACGCCGTGTGCTCGGTGGAGTTGCCCAGGCCACCCCACCACAGCACGCACTTGTCTTCGACGATGTAGTTGAGCCATGCCTCGCCGACGTCCGCCGAAGTCGGGTCGATGCCGGCATCGCGCAGTGCCCGCGGGAAGACGAAGGTGCCGCTGATGTCGTCATCGGTGACGAGCAACAGATGGTGCTTTAGGGCAGTGTCGGCGCGATCGTTGACGTAGTAGGTGATGTCGCCGAGCTCGGCGCTGATCTTGTCGTAGCGCCAGCCCTCGAACGGTCGGCCCAGGTAGACCGCGATGATCTTGCCGAGCACGCCGGCGTAGACGCGCTCCGTGTAGTCAGCCGGCAGCATTAGAACGGCACCCCCGCTCGCAGGACGATGTTGGCGTACGGCGTGTCTTCGCCGGTTCGGACGATGGCCCGCGCCCCCCGGGAGACCGCCTTCAGGTCTTCGTGCGACACCCGGGCCAGCGGGATATCGCCAAGGTCGTCGCGCAGGTCGCGGACCAGCTTCTCGTCGGCCAGTTCGGTCGCGATGGTGGCGTGCTCGACGACGAGTTCGGCGAGGATTGCCCGGACCACCGGAAGGAGACCGGGCTCGCCGCGGGACCAGACCAGGTCGATGGTCTCCACGCCGGCCGGCACCGGCAGGCCCGGATCCGCGACGACCAGCTGGTCGCCGTGTCCCAGGGCCACGATCACCTGGGCCAGTCGGGGGTGCCACAAGCCGGAACTGCGCATGTCACCTAACCTCCGAGAGCAGTCGGTCCAGGTCCGTTTCGGTGGGCAGAGCGGCTTGCGCGCCTAGAGCGGTGGTGGCCAGGGCGCCGGCCGCGCAACCGCGGCGGACCGCGTCGGTCAGGGCGCGTCCGTCCGCGTACGCGGCGGCGAAGGCTCCGCAGAACGCGTCCCCGGCACCGGTCGTGTCCACGACCCCGATACGGAACGGCATCTGCTGGTGGGTCCCGTCGATCGACGCCGCCACCGCGCCCTGGGCTCCGAGCGTGATCACGACCGTGGCCGGTCCCAGCTGGCGCAGGGCCGCGGCGAGCGAATCCCAGCCGGCGCCGAACGCAGCGTCGATCTCGGCCGAGCTCCCGGGCTTCGGTCTCGTTCAGGATCAGCACGTCCACGTCGCGCAGAAGGTCCAGGAAGATGACGTCGCCGGGCTTGGGTGGCGGAGCCGCGTTGAGGACGACACGAGCACCACGCCGCCGGGCCGCGTGCGCCGCCGCCAGGCACGTGTCGACCGGCACTTCTAGTTGCAGCACCAACACATCGCCGGGCTGGCAGATCGCGGGCAGGTCGTCGAGGGCGGCGCGATCCAGGCGGTAGTTCGCGCCGGGCGCCACGACGATCGAGTTCTCGCCAGTGGCGGCGACGATCACCATCGCGATCCCGGTGGCCGCTTCCGGCACCCGGGTCACGTGCCCCGCGCGTACCCCCTCGGCTTGAAGAGCAGTGAGCACGGCCTCGCCGAACGGGTCCAGACCGACCGCCGCGAACATGGTCGTGTCCGCGCCCAATCGACGGGCGGCGACCGCCTGGTTGGCGCCCTTGCCACCGGGGCGTTGCGCGACGTCCGAGCCGAGCACCGTCTCGCCCGGCGCCGGAAGGTGCTCCACCCGGGCGATGAGGTCGATGTTGGCGCTGCCGACCACGATGACGCGGCTCACGCGAGGGCCTCGCCGTGGTCGACACCACCGCCGGGCGGGTCGTCACAGCCGCACGATCCGCGAGTGATGATCTGAACCGGGAGCATCGAGTCGACGCTGTCCGCGTCGGGATCGTCCATGCGTTCCAGCAAGCGCGCCATCGCGGTGCGGCCCATCTCGGCGAACGGCTGTGCCATCGTGGTCAGTGCCGGCGTCGCGTAGGCCGCAGCGGCGATGCCGTCGAACGAGGCGATCGCCACGTCGTCCGGGCATCGGACGTTCATCTCCTGCAGCGCCCGGATGACCCCCAGGGCCTGCTGGTCGCTGGCGACGAAGACGGCATCGAACCGGCCGTCGCCGAGGATCTGGCGCGCGGCCCGATAGCCGGAGCTGCGGCCGAACGGTCCGTGCCAGACCGACATCTCGCTCGGCTTGACGCCGGCTTCGGCGAGAGCATCGCGCCATCCGGCGACGCGGTCGGCGGCGGGTGAGACGTCCTCGGGCCCGGCGATGCAGGCGATTCGCTTGCGGCCGTGGGCTAGGAGGTGCTCAGTGGCGGTACGCGCACCGGCCCGGCTGTCCGACATGACGGCCGGGACACCGGAGCCGGCGACCTTTCGGTCCAGTGCCACCCAGGGCACTCCGGATCGAGTCAATTCCGGCAGGCAGCTGACCGGTCCATGTGCCGGGACCAGGAACAATCCGTCGACCTGCCGAGCCAGAAAGGTGCGGACGTAGGTAGTCTGCCGGGCATCGTCCTCGGCCGCGTTTCCGATCAGCAGGGTGTAGTTCTCGGCGAACGCGGCCTCCTCGATCTCGCGGGAGAGTTCCGCAAAGAACGGGTTGGACGTGTCCGGGACAACCAGGCCGAGCGTCATGGTGCGGTTCATCCGCAGCGACCGGGCGATGCCGTTGGGGCGGTAGCCGAGCTGCTCGATGGCGAGGAGGACCCGGGCTCGAGTCTCCGGCGCGACGCCCCGTGGTCCACCGTTGAGCACGTAGCTCACCACGGCTGGCGACGTGCCGGCCAACCTCGCCACATCAGCGCGGCGTACTCCCACTTGTGCCTCCCCGCACCCACCGGTGTTGCAACGCGAGTTGAACTTGTGTTGCTGTGCATCCTGTGATGTGGGAGTTAACTGAAGCAACACGTGTTGATGCTGTGTTGCCATTTCGTTACCGACGATTGGGGACCGTTTCGAGTCTGTGGGACTCGGAATGACCCCCAATAACGTATCCGCGTCCGCACGGCAGAATCGTGTCGTGCCCACCGAACCAGACGCGATCGCGCTGCAGCGGAGGACGACGTGCTGAACTGGGCCGGCAACGTGGCGTTCGGTGCCGCCCGGTGGCACCGTCCGTCGACCATTGCCGAGCTTCGGCGGATCGTGTCCGAGGCAGCCCGGCTCAAGGTTCTGGGCACCGGTCATTCGTTCAACCGGATCGCCGACACCGACGGAGACCTGGTGAGCCTGACCGGTTTGCCGGCCGAGTTCGACATCGACTCGACCGCGAGCACGGTGCGGGTCGGCGGCGGCCTGCGCTACGGCGAGATCGTCGGGCGCTTGCACGCGGCCGGATTCGCACTGCCGAATCTCGCCTCGCTGCCGCACATCTCGATCGCTGGGGCCGTCGCTACCGGCACGCACGGATCCGGAGTCGGCAACGGCAACCTGGCCACGCCGGTCCGCGCGGTCGAGCTGCTGACCGCTGCGGGCGAGAGCCTCACGATCGACCGATCCGACCGGCGATTTGCCGGCGCGGTGGTGTCACTGGGCGCCCTCGGTGTGGTCACCGCCGTGACCCTCGACCTGCTTCCGACCTTCGACATCCGCCAGGACGTCTATGAAGATCTGCCGTTCGAAGTGCCACTGCTCGATGCTCTCGCGGACGGCTACAGCGTCAGCCTGTTCACCGACTTCACGGCGAACCGGTTTACGCAGGTCTGGCGCAAAGCAATCGGAGCATCGGCCGCACCCGACGAGTTCTTCGGCGCCCGCGCCGCGACCGACAAGCGGCACCCGATCGCCGGCGCCGACCCGGCCGCGTGCAGCGACCAAGCGGGAGTGCCAGGCCCGTGGCACGAGCGGCTGCCACATTTTCGGCTCGACTTCACTCCGAGCAGCGGGAACGAGCTGCAGTCGGAGTTCTTCGTGCCGCGGTCGACCGGCGCCGAGGCGCTAGACGCGGTGGCTCGGCTCGCGCCACGAATCGCGCCGTTGCTGCAAGTTGCCGAGGTCCGGGCGATAGCCGGCGACGATCAATGGGTGAGCCCGTGCTCGGACCGGGACAGCATCGCCTTTCACTTCACCTGGCAGCCGCACACCGACGCCGTCATGACGCTCCTGCCGGAACTGGAATGCGCCCTGTCCGGATTCGAGGTGCGGCCGCACTGGGGCAAGCTCTTCACGATGCCTCCGACGACCGTCCGATCCGCGTACCCGCATATCGCCAAGTTCGTTGAGTTGGCCAGCGAGCTCGACCCGGGCGGAAAGTTCCGCAACAGATTCCTGGATACCTACCTGCCAGGGGGTCGCGGCCACTGAGCGGATGGATCGGCCGCCCGGCTGGCCAGCAATCGTGACCGTCGCGGCCGCCGGCACCGGCCGAGCCGCTCCGGACCTTGAAGGCCGGCGCCTCGGTCACCCTGCACACCGGCAGCGGCACCAACTTCAGCGCGAACGTGTACTGGGGCTCGCGCGCCTATATCTGGAACAACGACGGCGACAAGGCATCCGTCGGCAAGCCGTCGACCAGCACCAATGAGGACACCTGCTCGTGGGCCACGGTGTCGAGCTACAAGAACTGCGCCTAGGTCTGCTGCGGTGCGGCACCGAACAGCCACTCGGGTTCGGTGCCGAACCGCCGCTGCTGACCGCGTTGATCCGCAGTGCGGAGTCGTTGATCGCACTCGATCGTGGCGATCGTCAATCTGGGCTTGACGCAGCCCGAATCGTCAATTCAGAATTGACGCATGACGCCGTTGAATGTGAATCTTGGCCGCCTTATCTCGTCCATCGATGCGGATCTGCCGGCCGCCGATGCGCTGGCCAAGGTGACCGAGGCGCAGCAGCGGGCGCGCAGCCTGAGCGACATTGGTGACCAGCTCATCGATCACTTCGTGACCCTGGCCCGACGGGACGGCACGCCGTGGAGCCAGATCGGTGACGCGCTCGGCGTTTCCAAACAGGCGGCTCAGCAGCGCTGGATGCCACCGCTGTTCCAGCTGTTCACGAACCGGGCGAGGCACGTCGTGGTGCGGGCTCAGGAGCAGGCCCGCACGCTGCGCCATGGTTACATCGGCACCGAGCACCTGTTGCTCGGGCTGCTCGACGAGCCGGAGGGCGCGGGAGCGGTGGTCCTGGCGCGCCTGGCCGGCTCGGCGGAGACGGTCCGATCCGCGGTGATCGCGGCGGTGCCGGCCGGCACCGACAACCCACCCGCGAAGATTCCGTTCACGCGCCTTGGCAAGGAAGTTCTCGGTCATTCGAATGCCGAGGCGACCTCGCTCGGCCACAACTACGTGGGCACCGAGCACCTATTGCTGGCGCTGCTGAAGGTCGATGGCGGCCAGGCGGCGCAGGTGCTGACGAGTCTCGACATCACTTATGACACCGCCCTGGCCGGTGTCCGTGACTGGATCGCCGCTGAGGTGGCCGGCAACCCGGACGCGGCGCGGCGGATTGCCGCTGCCAAGGCCCGCGCCGAGGCGCGTGGCGTGCGGCTGGATGTGGCCGGCGACACCGATGCCGAGGCGAGCAGCTAGGAGGCTGCGCCGCGCCCGGCTCGGATGCCGCGACCGGTTCGGACGCCGCGCCCGGCTCGGATGTCCTGCGCCCGGCTCGGACGCCCCGCGTCCGGTGGTCGCTGCGGTCGCCATTCCGGCGCACTGATTTCGTGCCGTACTGCTATCCTTTTCGTGCGGAAAGGCCAGCACGAAATGAGGGATGCGCATGGACCGGCAGGCAGTCTGTGAGTTTTGCGGCAGGCCGCTTGCGGCGAAGACGGGGCAGGGGCGTCGTCGGCAGTACTGCGATTCCACCTGCCGGAGTGCCGCTCGCCGGCAGCGTGACCGAAGCGCGATCGTAAACGATGACTTGACATCGCCACGGCGTCAAGTGCATGTTTACACGGTGACCGATGATGAGGCGCTGGCGACCCTCAGGACCGCCCTCGACGCCGTCCGCGATGCCGAAGCCCGGCTGCGCGACGCCGTCGACGACGCGCGCTCGGCTGGCCGGACCTGGGCCGAGGTCGGTGACGTGCTGGGCACCAGCCGGCAGGCCGCGTTCCAGCGGTTCGGCCGGCCGATCGATCCGAGGACCGGAGAGCCGATGAGCGCTGCGCTATGGCCGGGTGCGGCGGATGCCGCGGTCGAATTGTTTGTGAACCTGTCCGAGGGCAACTGGGACGCGGTCCGTGCAAATTTCGACGAGAAGGTGACCGAGGCCCTGCCGGATGCGGCCGCGGTGGCGGGCATCTGGGCCGCGCTCGCCGGTCGCTTCGGTCGCTATGAAGAACGGATGGGCGAGCCGTTCGCGCGGCAGCTGGGCGACTACACGGTGGTGGATATCCCGTTGCGCTTCGAAGTCGGTGAGCAGATCGGCCGGGTCAGCTTCCACGGGGACGGTCGCGTCGCCGGCATCTTCGTGTTGCCGCCGGACGCGAGCTGACCGTGCGCGACACCGCCGTCTGGCTGCCGATTCTCGCGGTGCTCCTGGGCTTCGTCGGGTTCTGCGAGGTCGAGCTGCTCCGGCGTCCGGCGCGATACCTCCCGAAGCTGGTCTGGGCGCTCATCATCGTGGTGCAGATCCCGCTCGGCGGGATCGCATACCTGGTCTTCGGCCGTGACGAGCAGGCCCGTGACCTGCAGACCCGTAACGAAGGGGCCGGTGACGAGCCGGCGCCGTCGACGGTGTCCACCGCGGACCCGAGTGGGGTCCCGGCGGTGATCCGGCCACGGGATGCTGCGGAACCAACCGCCGCTGCGATCCGGACTCGTGGGCTCACCAAGGTCTTCGACAGTGGCACCGGTCTGCACGCAGTGGATCTGATCGTCCCGGCCCGCGGGGTCTACGGTCTGGTCGGCCCCAACGGCGCCGGCAAGACCACGCTGCTGGCGCTGCTGGCCGGCCTGCGCCGGGCCGACTCCGGTCAGATCGAGTCGGAATCGCGGATCCTGCTGTGCCCGGACACTCCGGCGTTCGAGCCCTGGCTCACCTCGGCCGAAACGGTCGCCGCCTTCACCGGGCATCGGCCGGCCGGCGGCGTGGTTGCCGACGCGCTTGCCCGTGTCGGGCTCGCCGACGTGCGTGATCGTCGCGTCGGCCGGTTCTCCCGAGGCATGACCCAGCGCCTCGGCCTCGCCGTGGTGCTAGCGTCCCGCGCCGATGTGCTGCTGCTGGACGAGCCGACCAGCGCGCTCGATCCGCAGGGCCGGTCGGACATCCTCGACCTCGTGGTCGCGCTGGCAGATGACCGCGCCGTGATCGTCTCCAGCCACATTCTCGCCGACGTGCAGCGGATCGCCGACACGGTCGGAGTGCTCCGCGATGGCCGGCTGCTCTACCAGGGATCGGTCAGTGACCTGCTGGATCAGCACACCCGCCCAAGCTGGCAACTGCACCTGCGCTCCGGCGCTCCCGCACTTGCAGGGCGCCTGGCTGGTCAGCCGTGGGTGGCCGGCGTCAGTCAGACGGTCGGTGGACTGCGTGTGGACACGACGAGCGTGCGGGCCGGCGAAACCCAGCTTCCGGCGGAGATCGCGGCGAGTGGCGCCGAGCTGATCGCGCTCAACCCGATCGGCGCCGACCTGGAGTCGGTATTCCTGAATCTGGTGGAGGCCGGCTCATGAGCCTGTGGCGGGTGGAGTGGTTGCGACTGGTCCGGACCAGCCGGTGGATCGCGCTGGTCGCGGTGTTCCTGCTGCTGGGCCTCGGCGAACCGGTGCTGACCCGCTATTTGGGCCAGTTGTTGCGCGGGTCGACCGGCGACACCTACATCCACATCACGGTCACGAGTCCCCAACCGTCGGACGGCCTGACCTCGTACTTCTCCAACATCACCACGCTCGGCACGCTGGTGGTCGTGGTGGTGGCCGGGCTCGCGTTCACGATCCGGGCCAACCCGCCGCTCGCGATGCTCTATCTGACTCATGTGCCGCGGCGGTCCCGGCTGCTGAGACCGCGTCTGGTCACCGTCGCGGTCGCGACCGCGGTGGTGGCGCTGTTGGGTGGGTGCGCCGCCGCCTACGAGACCGCGGTGCTGATCGGCGCGCCGGCGGCCGGGCGGACCGCCGCCGGTGTGGCGATCTCCGCGGCCGGCATGGTGTTCGCGGTGGCGGTCACGTTTTTGGCCGCGGCGCTGCTGCGGAGCCAGGTGGGGGCGATTGCGGTCGCGCTCGGCGCGGTGTTCGTCGTGGTTCCGCTGACAGATCTCATTCCGGGCGTACGCCAGCTGGGACCCCACGCTTTCAACGCGTTGCCGGCGAGTCTGCAGACGACGTCGTGGTCGACTGACGACACCTGGTCGATGCTGGTGACGGCGGGGCTGGCAGCGGTGTGCGTCACCGTCGGCTTCTGGCGGGCTCGCCGCTGGGAACTCTGACCGCGCCGGCTCAGCTGATCCGTGACCGCGGAGCGCCGCAGGTCCGGCGGGTTCCTAGGATCGACCTGTGGGGAAAGAGTCGGCGCCGCGGCGCGAGATCGTCGAGTTGCTCGCGTCTCCGGTGCATCGGTATGAAGGCCGGCCGATCGACGGCCCAGCGCCGGCTCCGGACGGCGAGTTGGTCAGCGAGATCCACATTCGCGCCGGGCTCGGAATCGTCGGTGATCGCTACTTCGCCCACCGGGCTCATCGGGACGCCGCCGTCACCCTGATCGCCGCCGAATCGCTGCCGCCCGGTGCCGGACTGGCGCAGGTCCGGCGCAACGTCCTGGTCGCCGGCATCCCGGTGGATGATCTTGTCGGTCAAGTCCTGACCCTCGATTCCGGCGCCGGGCCGGTGCGGCTGCGGTTGAACCGTCGTGCCAACCCGTGTGCCTGGATGGACGTGGCCATTCACCCGGGCGCCTGGCGCGAGCTTCGAGGCAAAGGCGGAGTCCGGTGTACGCCGCTGGATGACGGGATCTTGCGAGTCGGACCCGTCGAGGCCACCTGGTAGACGCGAGCGTCGTGGGCGCGGTGACCGCCGGCGACGGCATCGATCGGAGCACCCGATCATGCCAACCGCAAAGAAATATTTGCAAAAATAGTTTTGCGGTTTTACCGTCCCGTCATGGGCACCGACGACATGGTGGGCGATTTCCCCGGCGGCTGGCCGGACTGGTTCGACCCCACTCAAGATCACATGCTGACGCCACGGCGTCTTCGCGGGCTGCTGCATCCGATCCGCGTACGCCTTCTTGGTCTTCTGGAGTCCGACGGACCGGCCACCGCGTCGCAGCTGGCCCGGCGGATCGGTGAGTCGTCCGGAGTCACCAGCTATCACCTGCGGATCTTGGCCGACCACGACTTCATCGAGGATGACCGGGACCGGAGCAATGGCCGGGATCGCTGGTGGAAGCCGAAATACCGGGGGACCGCGTTCACCTTCCGGTCGCCGGACGACCCGATCGATCGGGAGGGCGTCGAGGCCGGTGCGCAATACATGCGGATCCTCGCCGACGACTACCACCGACGGATGGTCGGTTTCATCGACAGCATGAGCGCGCAGCTCGACGAGCTGCCGAACCTGCCGTGGACGTTCAGCGATACCAAGATCGAGCTGACCACCGAGGAGGGCCGCGCACTGGCCGCCGAGATCACCGCGCTCGTCGACCGCTACCGGCGCACCCAGGGACATCGGCGAACCGAGCCGGGCGTGCGCCGCGGTTACGTGATGTTCCAGATGCTGCCGGACCTGTCCGACCACCCGGATGACGGTGCCGAATCATGACCGCGCCGAGCCCGCGTCGGCGGGCGCCGTACGCCGCCTTGATGTCCTCGTATTTCATCTCGATGCTCGGCACCTCGATGTCCCAGCTCGCCATCCCGTGGATGGTGCTGACCAGCACCGGCTCGGCGAGCAAGACCGGCCTCGTCGCGTTCGCCGAGATGGCGCCGTATGTGATGGCACAGGCGCTGGCCGGTCCGCTGGTGGATCGGTTCGGGCTGCGGCGGTCGTTCGTCGTCGGCAACATCCTGGCGGGCCTCGCCACTGCGGCGATCCCGGCGTTCTACGCGATCGATCATCTGTCCTTCGCCGTGCTGGTCGTGCTCGTCGCCATCATCGGGCTGGTCCGTGGGGCCGCCGACTGTGCCAACAGCGCCCTGCTGCCGGCCACCGCGACCATCGGCCAGATCCCGCTGGAGCGGGCCGCAGGTCTGAACACCAGCGCCAACCGAACCGCGATCCTGCTCGGCGCGCCGGCGGCCGGTCTGCTGGTGACTCTCTTCGGGTCGCCGTTCGTCGTGCTGCTCGACGCCATCACGTTCCTGATCGGCGCCGTGCTGGTCGCGATCTACCTGCGCCACTTCGGCGAGCCGGCTCCGGCTCCGGCGGAATCCGGCGGCATCCGCGGCTATGGCCGGGGCCTGGCGGAGGGTCTGCGGTTCGTCCGCGGTGACCGCCTCATCCTCGGCGTCATCATCATGGTCGCGCTGATGAACCTGATCGATCAGGGTCTTAGCGAGGTCATGCTGCCGGTCTGGGTCCGCGAGGAGCTGCATTCGGCGAGCGCGCTCGGCCTGATCACCGGCGTCTTCGGACTCGGCAGCGTGGCCGGCAACCTCATCGGAGCCTGGCTCGGTCCACGATTGCCGCGCCGGACCGCCTACGCCGTCGGCTCGCTCTTCGGCGGCGCGCCCCGGTTCTTCATCCTGGTGCTGGCCAGCACGCTGTCGCCGGTCCTGGCGGTGGAACTCAGCACCGCGATCATCGGCGGCTCGATCAACTCGGTCGTCGGCGCGACGTTCTACGAGCGCATTCCGGAGAATCTGCGGGCCCGCGTCCTGGGCGTAATCCGGGCCAGCGCCTGGGTCGGCATCCCGTTCGGTGCGTTGTTCGCCGGCGCCGCTACTGAAGCCTTCGGCGTGCGGGCGGCGCTGATCGTTTCCGGAGTGGCATACACCCTGATCACGCTGCCGCCATTCATCTTCCCGGTGTGGCGTCAGATGCGACGGCCAGATCCAGCACCTGATCCGGCGCCCGCTGTAGTGCGCGGACCTGCGTCCGGACCGGCGCCCACTGCGGTGCCCGGACCGACGCCTGCTGCGGCGCCCGGGCCGGAGCTTGTTGCGGCGCCTGGACCTGCGCCTAGCGATCTGCCGCAGACGGCCGATTCGGCGTGACGACGATCGTCGTGTCGGTCACCTGGTCCAACTCCAGCACGACGATCTCGTTGCTGCCGGCGCGCAGCAGCGACCACGGCAGATAGAGCTCGTGCTGCGGACCGACATTCCAGTAGCGGCCGAGGCAGAAGCCGTTGACCCAGACGTACCCCTTGGTCCAGCCCGGCAGTGTCAGAAACCCATCGCCGGGGTCGGCCACGTCGAGACTCGCGCGGTGATAGACGGGTCCGCCGCGAGGCGCGTCGGGGTTGCTCGCCGCTGCCCAGTCGATCTTCGGATCCAGCTCAATCGGGTACGCCTGCCAGCCGTGCAGAAACGGCAGGCCATGCCGCACTGAACCGGTGATGCCCTTGCGCTCGCCGACCATTGGGCCGTAGTTCGTCCGGCCCATGGATTCGACGAGCAGATCCACGCGTACGCCCCCGGGCACCTCGACAGTGTTGGCGGTGGCGTCGAGCACGGCGCGGAAATCGCCGTCGATGAACAGGTGTGCCCGGTCGGCGAGACCGTCGATGGCGAGCGGCGCCGGGTCGCGTGGCGCGGGAATGTCGGTGCGATACAGCACCAGACCGTGCGTGAGTTGGAGATCCTCGAACGTCGGTGGCGTGGCGGCGCTCACCGGTCCGGCCGTGATGGTGTCGAAGAGCCGCACTGACCGGTCCGGCCGGATTTCGGCCCGGGGCAGGCGGGCCGCGGCCTGGGGCAGGTCCGGGATGTCCTCGGCGTAGGCCGCCAGGACGTCCCGCATGCGCCAGAACTTCTCGGTTGGCGAGCCGTCTTCGGCGATCGGAGCGTCGTAGTCATAGGACGTCACGGTCGACTGGTAGTCGTCGGTCAGGTTATTGCCCATCCGGTTGGCGCCGGACCAGGTGCCGAAATTGGTGCCGCCGTGTGCCATGTAGATGTTGACATCGGCGCCCGCTTCAAGAATCCGGCGGAGCGTGTCCGCGACCATTCCCGGATCCCGCGTGGCGCGATCGTGGCCCCAGTGCTCGAACCATCCGCACCAGAACTCCATGCAGAACGGCGGATCATCAGGGCGGTGCCGGCGCAGCGTCTCGAACGCCGACTCCGGATCCTTGCCGAAGTTGACGGTGCAGCGGACGCCGGGAATGGAACCACCTGACAGCGCCTCGTCCTTCGGCTGGTCGGACGTGAACAGTGGCACGTCGATGCCGCGAGCGCGGAGCCCGTCGGCCAGGTGCCGCAGATACGCCTGGTCGTCGCCGTACGCGCCGTATTCGTTCTCGACCTGCACCATGATGACGTTGCCGCCCCTGGTGATCTGGTGCTCGGCGATCCGTGGAATCAGCACGTCAAACCAGGAGTCGACGGCGGCCAGGTAGTCGGGATCGGCGCACCGGACCGGGTGGCCGGAGAGCCACGCCGGAAGGCCGCCGTTGTCCCACTCGGCGCAGATGTAAGGTCCCGGCCGGACGATGGCCCGCAGTCCGGCGGCCGCGGCGGCGTCGAGGAATCCGTCAAGGTCGTCGAGTCGCTCGAAGGTGCCTGGACGTGGTTCGTGCAGATTCCACGGCACATAGGTCTCGACCGTGTTGAGACCCATTGCACGAAGCATCCCGAGACGGTGCGGCCAGTGCGGCGGCAGCACGCGGAAATAGTGCACGGCACCAGACAGGATGCGGTCGGCCATCCCCACAGCGTGCCTGATCGGCCTGTGGATCGCACGGTCTAGGCGATCGCGGCGATGTCACCGTCGTCGAAATAGATCGTTCCCCTCCAATGCTGGCACGCCATGGGTCGAACGCGAACAGTATGCGACTGTGCCCGGTGGAAGCTCGTGGCTTATGCCGGACGGAATGAGTCTCGTGCTGCCGGAGCTGCATGCTTGATCATGATGTGCCGCGTCACCGAGTATTCGGCGACCGACTCCTGGCTCATGTCCTTGCCGAAGCCGGAACCCTTCACGCCGCCATGCGGTGCTTCTGAGGCGATCGGCAAGTGGTCGTTGATCCAGGTGACGCCGACATCGAGCCGGTGCGAGACCCGCAGCGCCCGGCCGACATCGCGAGTCCAGACCGAGGAGGCCAGACCATACTGCGTGTCGTTGGCGAGCGCGACGCCGTCGTCCTCGCCGTCGAACGGCAGCACCACGACCACCGGCCCGAATACCTCGCCCTGGACGATCTCGCTGCGCTGGTCGGCATCGCCGATGACGGTTGGCCGGTAGTAGAAACCGCCGTCGCCGGCCGGGCCGCCGCCGGTGAGCAGCCGGGCGCCATCAGCGACCGCACGGGTGACGTAGCCGTGAACGCGCTCGCGGTGCTCCGCCGAGATGAGTGGGCCGATATCGGTGTCGGGCGCCCACGGGTCGCCGGATCGCACCCGGGACACGGCCTCGACGAGGGCCTCAACCGCTTCGGCGTACGCGGATCGCTGCACGTAGACGCGGGTTGCGGCGGTACAGTCCTGCCCGGTGTTGTAGGTGGCGCCCATTGCGATGCCGGAAGCCATCTCGTCCAGGTCGGCATCGGCGAACACGATCGCCGGTGCCTTGCCGCCCAGCTCCAGGTGGACCCGCTTGACCCGACCGCCGGCGCCGCGCATCACCGACCGGCCGGTACG
This sequence comes from uncultured Actinomycetota bacterium, assembly GCA_963836775.1. Classification (GTDB taxonomy): domain Bacteria; phylum Actinomycetota; class Actinomycetes; order Mycobacteriales; family Micromonosporaceae; genus DASQPR01. Next base: position 2,535,420 of record CAWIKR010000002.1, read on the forward strand.
CGTCGACCCGGTCACGCTGATCATGTCCACGCCCGGATCGTCGACCAGCGCCGAACCGACCTCGGCACCGCCGGTGACCGCGGTGACCAGGCCGGGCGGGGCGCCCGCCTCGTCGAACAGCCGAGCCAGCGCCAGCGTGGTACGCGGAGTCTGCGGCGCCGGCTTGATCACCACCGCGTTGCCGGCCGCGACCGCGGGACCGATCTTCCAGATCGCCATCACCAGCGGAAAGTTCCACGGTGCGATCGATCCGACGACACCGACCGGGCGCCGGACCAGCAACGAGGTGTATCCGGCGGACAGCGTGCCGGCACCGGTCCCGTCCAGCGAGCGTGCCGCTCCGGCGAAGAATCGCAGGTTGTCCACCCCGAATGGCAGCTCGCCGTCGCGTACGACCGGGGCCGGCTTGCCGGTCTCCTCGACCTCGAGCGCGGTCAGCACCTCGGCGTTGGCTTCGACCAGGTCGGCGACCCGGAGCAGGACCGCGGCCCGCTGTGCCGGGGTGGCCTCGCGCCACTCGTCGAATGCGGCGCGTGCGTGAGTCACCGCGGCCGCGACGTCATCGACAGCCGTGTCCGGCACGTCCGTGATGGCGGCCCCGGTGGCCGGGTTGACCAGGGTCGTCATCGGGCGCCGCCGAGCTTTTCGCGGTCCGTGTTTTCGGCGCCCAGCTTCTCGATCGCGTCGGCGGCCACCCGCAGGCCGTCGGCGGCCCGGATCGCCGCGCCGGCGTCGGTCAGGCGAGCGCGAAGAGCGGTGTCGCCGAGCAACCGGTTGATCGCGCCGTGCATCTCGTCGTCGGTGAACTGATAGGTGTCCAGCCGCACGCCCAGGCCCAGTTCGTGCATCCGCTGAGCGTTGTCGTACTGGTCCCAGAACAGTGGCAGCACGATCATCGGCTTCCCGAAGTGCAGAGACTCCGTCGTGGTGTTGTTCCCGCCGTGCGTGATGACCAGGTCGACCATCGGAATGATCGAGGTCTGCGGCAGGAACTCGGCGCCCCACATGTTTTCCGCGAGTTCGATCTCGGCGTGCAGCGGGCCCTTGGACACGATGTATCGGTGCGGAGTCTTGGCGAGCGCGTCGATCACCCGCCGCATCAGCTCGACGTCGGCTGATCCGAGCGATCCGAGGGAGAAGTAGATCAGTGCACCATCCCGCCTGGCGAGTTCGGCGGGCAGATGGAACGGCTCGTCCGTTTCGCGGACCGACGACTCCAGGCGCTGCCAGGTCGGGCCGAGCGGTCGGGCGTCGGTGTAGTCGGCGATCGACGGGTAGACGTAGAGGTTGAGGTCGCCGTCGCCGATGAACTCCAGATCCGGCAGGCCCGGCGCACCCTGGGCCCGGACCCACTCGTCGAACTCCTGCCACAGCGGCCGGTGCGTGCGGTCGTACTCGCGCCGGAACGCATCCCAACCGGAGCGATCATCGGCCGCATAGCCGGAGAACACCGGGGCGACACCGGGTCCCTTGAGTTCCAGCGGGTTACACGAAACGATCCGCACGAACGGCACTCCGGCGGTGTTCAGCGCCGGGAACGCCACCACGTTGTCCTCGACGATCACGTCCGGACGCACCCGGTCGATGATGTCCAGCAGTTGCTGCTGGCAGTATTTCGCGCCGTTGATCAGCTCCACCCAGACCGGCTTCACCCAGGTGTCCAGCTGCTCGATCGTGGGCTTGCGGAACTCCGGCGCAGTCTCGGCGATGAAGTCCTTCCAGAACTGACCGGCATCCTGCGCGACCGGATCATCGGGCGGCGGTGCGAGCGACACCAGGTCTTCGTCGAAACCGAGCGCGGCGAGCTTGCCGTCCCAGGACGCCTCGGCGGCGAACACGACCCGGTGCCCGCGAGCCCGCAGCACGTTTCCGATGCCGACGCAGTTGTTGGTCGGCCCGTAGGCGCTCTCCGGCATGAACAACACGGTCAACGACATGGCGGCTCCAAGGACGTCCAGCTTGTTGAATCGCAATTCACTGTTGAATCCAAATTCAATAGGCTTGACTGGATGCCGTCAATACAAGGCAATATGGTGGCCACACATCTTGAGCACCGGCTGAAGAAGGGCGGCGATGGGCACCCGGAAGTCGCGGATCGAACGGCGGGCTGACCTGATCGACGCGGCGCGCCGGGCGATGATCGCCTACGGCACCGACACTGTTGGCCTCAACCAGGTCGCCGAGCAGGCCGGGCTCACCTCCGGAGCCGTGCTCTATCACTATCCGCACTTGCCGGACCTGCTGATCGAGGCTCACCACGCCGGGATGGAGCGGTTCTATGAGGCCCGGGTGCGAGCTGCCGCCGCCGTCAGCGATCCGGCCGAGAAACTGGTCCGCACGATCCGATCCGGGCTGCCGGCCGATGCTGACGACGCGGACGTGCGCCTGCTCTGCGAACTCGGCGGCTCGGCCGGCCGCAACCGGGTCTACGCCGCATTGCTGACCACCTTGTACGACCGCCAAGTCTCGATGTACCAGGGGATTCTTGAGCACGGTGCGGCTCGGGACACGTTTGTCCTGACCGTCGATTCGCTGACCATCGGCCGGAATCTGGTCGCGCTCGAGGATGCGTACGGCTATCGGATCGTGGCCCGGCATCCGACGCTGCGCGAACCGGAGGCGCTGGAGCTGATCCTGTCCTATGCCCGCCAGGCGACCGGACATCCGCTGACGGCGGGAACCGAAGCGTGAGCGACCACGCCGGGCCCGGAGCGTCGGCGGCTCTCGTCGGTGCGCTCGCTCGCGGCTCCGAAACGGGCTTCGACGTCCGTGCCTATCACCCGATCCCGGATGACGTGCTGACCGGCGACCTTCATGAGCGACCGATCACCGCCGACCAGACCAACGCGTCCGTGGTCGTCGGCGAGCGCGTCGTGGTCAAGTGGATGCGGGAGCCGATGGCCGATCCCCGGTCGCCGCTGATCCTCGGTCACCTGGTCGAGGTCGGCTTCACCCGGATGCCGACGCCCTATGCCGCAGTCTTTCGCGATGACCGCCTGATCGCGCTGGTCACCGAGTTCCTTCCAGCCGCCGTTGACGGCTGGGAGTGGTGCACCAACGATCTGATCGCCGCGATCGGTGGTGGCGAGCCGGATTTCCCGATGGCCGTCGCCACTCTCGCCGCTGACCTGCACGCCGCCCTGGCCACGCCATCGTCAGTGTTCCCGAAGCCGGTGATCGGTGGCTCGAATCCCGGCTGGGGCCGGGCTGGGCTGGAGGTTCTGGCATCGGCGATGACGGAGATGGCCGGGACCGATGACGAGGAGTTCCTTCGCACCATCGAGCCCTATCTGGCCGACCAGATTCGCCGCGCCGACTCGATCGACCTGGCGCGGTTCATGCATATCCATGGAGACCTGCACGTCGGGCAGATCCTGCGATGGCGGGGCGGTCTCGCGGTGATCGACTTCGACGGCAATCCGACGGTCGACTCGGCGGCGCTGGAGCCGGCCACCCGGGACGTGGCGCAGCTGCGGACCAGCGTGCTGCACGTGGGTGAGATCGCCAATCGGCTTACCGAAGGCCGGCACCGCCAGGCGATTCTGGAGTGGGGCCGGCTGGCCATGCCGGACATGCTCGACGCCTACCGGAACGCGCTGCGGGTGCATGGCAAGCTCGAGGTCTTCAGCCACGGTCTGCTGCGGCCGTTCGAGGCCGAGCAGGAATGCCGGGAACTGCTTTACGCCGCCCGGTTCCTGCCACGATGGCGATATGCGCCGATCGGCGTACTGCGAGACTGGCATCGGGGAGTGGCGTGAACGCGGACCTGTTCCGCCGGGATCTGGAAGCCAAGCCGGCCGTGCTGCGCGAGCTGGCCGCGGCGCTGGATGAGGCGGACGTCTGGGGGTTCGCCCGGCCGGTGCGGAGGGTGCTGCTGGTCGGCATGGGCAGTTCCCGGTATGCCGCCGAGGTGGCCGCGCTGGCAATGAGGCGGCGTGGAATCACGGCGATCGCCGACTACGCCTCGGTCGAGGCGACCCTGCGAGCCGACGTCAGCACCCTGGTCGTCGCGATCTCGGCGAACGGGACCAGCGTCGAAACGGTGGAGGCGATGCGCCACCACTCAAGGTTTGTCGCGCTGACCAACGATCCGGGCGCAACGCTGGCTCAATCGGCCACCCAGCTGGTGCCGATGCGGGCGGGCACCGAATCCGGCGGTGTCGCATGCCGCACCTTCCAGCACACGTTGATCCTGCTGATGGCGCTCGCCGGCGCGGTCACCGGCGACCAGGTGCGGCGGACCGCCGAGGCCACCGACGACCTGCTTGAGCGCCGCGATCAGTGGCTGCCCCGCACCCTCGAACTGCTCGACGGGCCGGATGGCGTCTACGCGATGGCTCCGGCCGAACGGCTGTCCTCGGCGTTGCAGTCAGCCCTGATGATTCGCGAGGGTCCGCGCCGCGCCGCGGTCGGCTGCGAGACTGGAGACTGGTCCCACGTCGACGTGTATCTCACCAAGACGCTCGACTACCGGGCCCTGATGTTTCCGGGTTCACGCTATGACGATCAAGCGCTCGACTGGATCCGCCAGCGCGACGCGACGCTGGTCGCTGTCGGTGCGGACGTGCCGGACGCGGCGCTGTCGATCCGCTATCGCGGTGATGATGACCCGATGGTGCGGCTCTTCACGGAGACTCTGATCGCCGAACTCGTCGCTGCAGCCTGGTGGGCGGCGACCTGACACGACATCAGCCCCAGCCGAGGGCGTGCAGCCGCGCCTCGCTGATCCCGAAGTGGTGGGCGATCTCGTGCACCACGGTGACGCGGACTTCGTGGACGACCTCGTCCTCGTTCTGGCACATCCGCAGGATCGGGCGGCGGAAGATGGTGATCCGATCCGGCAGCACGAACGCATAGGCGGAGGTGCGGTCGGTCAGCGCGTGACCTTCGTAGAGCCCGAGCACGTTCCGCCCCTCCGGCGGGTCGTCCGCTACCAGGATCACCACGTTGTCCAGCAGCCCCATCAACGTCTCCGGGATGCTGTCCAGCGCATCCGCGACCAGTTCCTCGAACCGGTCGGTGGACATGGCGACGGTCATTGTTCGTTTATACGTCGCGGTCGCGACGACTAAGACCGATTCCCAGGTACGTGTGACCGAATCGCCGCGGCCGCAGGCCCGGTTGTCAATGGTGCCGCGCACCGGGTCGGCCGCTGGCCGCTGTGGGATCCGATGCGTCCCAGTGCGGCGACGGAATCGGTACGTTGATCCGGTGACGTTGCGCGTGATCACGCCCCGTGGCAAGGGCGCCCTGCTTCTTGATGCCCATCCGGTCGGCTGCGCCCGCGCGGTGGCCGATGCCGCCGGCAGCGTTGCCGACCTGCGGACCGGTGACCGCCCTCCGGTGGCCCTGATCATCGGGTCCAGTGCCGGTTACGGCAATGCTTTGGCCGTGGCCGGACTGGCCGGCTGGGGGATCTCCGGCGTCGGGCTGGCGCTGGAGCGTCCGGCCGACGCCCGGCGCACCGCCTCGGCCGGCTGGTATCGCACCGAAGCGTTGGGCCGCCTCGCTGCCGAACGCGGTTGCGATGTCGAGTTCGTCAACGGCGACTGTTTCGCCGCGGACACCAAGACCGCCGTGCTGGACCGGTTCGAAAGCCACTACGGCCCGATCGACTACCTGATCTACAGCGTGGCGGCGCCGCGCCGGACGGACGCGTCCGGCGCCACGTATCAGTCGGCGATCCGCCCTCGCGGTGCCGCCCACACCACCTACGCGATCGACTTCGACGCCGAGCCGCCGGCGCTCAAGCCGGTCTCGATCGAGCCGGCCAGCCCGGACGAGGTGGCCGCGACGGTCAAGGTGATGGGTGGTGAGGACTGGGCCGAGTGGGTCACCGCGGCCCAGTCCCGGGGCCTGCTGGCACTCGGGTTCAAGACAGTCGCGTTGTCCTATGTCGGATCGGCGATGACCGCGCCGATCTATCGGGACGGCACGATCGGCGCCGCCAAAGATCACCTGGAGACCACGGCCCGGTCGCTGCCCGGCGCGTTCACCTCGGTGAACGGTGCGGTGGTTACCCAGGCGTCGACCGCGATCCCGGGCATCGGGCTCTACGTGTCGCTGCTGCACTCGGTGCTCGGCGACGGCATGGAGTCACCGGTGACGCAGGGCGTACGCCTCTGGAAGCACCTGACCGGCGTCGAACGGGCCGGGATCGACGACCTCGGTCGCGTACGCCTCGACGACTGGGAGTTCGCGCCCGGCGTCCAGGACCGGGTGTCCGAGGCGTGGCAGCGCGCGGTCGCCGACCGGCGGCTGCCGGCCGAGGCCGGTGCCTGGTTCCAGTCGGGAGTGCGCCGACTCTACGGCTTTGACGTCGATGGCGTCGACTACTCGGTCGCGGTGGACGTCTGATCACTGTAAAACCGTGGAATGAGTGAGCAACGGCTGCCCGGCGGTCGCACCTTCGGAGCGGTACGCATCGGCGACCAGGTCCGCCGGCCGGCCCAGCCGTGGAGTGCCTCGGTGCAGTCCGTGCTCCGGCACTTGGAGCAGGTCGGCTTCCCGGGCGCGCCGCGGCCACGCGGCTTCGACGCGGACGGTCGCGAAGCGCTGACCTTCCTGCCGGGCACTACTCTCGCCGAGGCGACGCCGTGGCCGGAGTGGATCCGGTCGGATGACGCGCTGGCGCAAGTCGGTCGGTGGCTGCGTGGCCTGCACGACGCCACCGCCACGTTCGTTCCGCCGGACGACGCGGTCTGGTTCACCGGCCGGTCGTGGCAACCCGGGCTCGTGATTGCTCACCTGGATGCGGCACCATGGAACGCGGTCTGGGAGTCCGGAACCCTGCGCGGGTTCGTTGATTGGGACACTGCCGGCCCGTCCCGGCCCGAAGACGATCTGGCCTTCTCAGCACTGACCTGGGTGCCGCTGCTGACCCCGGGGGTCGCGGAACCGGTCGGTTTCACCGATGCCGCGGATCGGAGTCGGCGACTGCGGCTGTTCCTCGATGCCTACGGATTCGCCGGCGACCGGATCGGGCTGCGGGCCGCGTTGACCGGCCGGGTCGACCGCAACGTCGCGGTGATCCGGAGCCTCGCCGACGGCGGCGATCCGACCTTCCAGCGGATGCTGCCGTGGGCCTCTGATCTGGAGCGGTCCGGGCGCGAGGTGAGCGAACTGGCCGACGAATTTTGGCGCGGGTGATCCAGGGCGTGTTTCAAAGCTGCCGGTCGGCTGCGCCGGGCCCAGGCCACGATCGGCCGCGTTTGATCTCTTCCTGGTTACAACGGCGGTAGCCAGGAAGAGATCCAGCCGAGGCCGGTTCGCACCCTGGGCCGCGGCTCGCGCGACCGGACTTTGAACCCGCCCTAGGAGCGCCGAACAGCTACCCGGTGGCCAGCGACTTTTCGTGGTCGCGCCCCTAGGATGGCGGCCGTGCCGCTGACCCCCGCCCCTCGTCGCCGACTGACAATCCTCGGAATTGTCCTAGTTGTGCTGCTCGGCATCGGCGCGCTCGTGGCCGGAGAGGTCGGCTCGGCGCTCGGCTTGTCGTTCACACCGGCGCGCGTACCGTCCGAGGATCTTCATCCGGCCGCGATCCGGTCCGCGGTGCCGCCGCCGCTGGTCGGCGTGGTCGCGGTCCCGGACGACGACCCGCGGCTCAAACTGGCGGCATCGGCGGTGACCGACGCGCTGAAGCAGCAGGACGTGACCGGGTCCGGAACCCTCAGGGTCAAGATCGACCAGGCATTTCCCGGTGTTGGTGAGTCCTATCGGCTCACCCAGACCGGCCATGACTACCGCCTCGACGCGGCCGGCGACGCGGGCGCGGCCGCCGGGCTCTATCAATTCGCCGATCGAGTCCGATCGCAGGCCGATGTCGGCGCCAACGGCGACATCGTCACGCCGACCCTCGGATTGCGGCTGGTGGACACGGGTGCGGTGGGGCTCGACGACGATCCTTCGAGGTTCGCCGCCGGGACCGACTACTCGCTGAACACTGACGTGGTGGGCAACGCCATCCGGCCGACCGCCCCCTACGTCGACACGGCCGCGGTGCAGAAGATCAATGAGCAGTTCCGCGATCTCGTCGACCAGAGCCTGGCCCAGGGCTACAACGGCGTCGTCATCCCCGGCTTCCTGGAATACGTGACCTTCGGCGATCTGGGCGTCTATCCAGCCGGTGATCTGCACGTCGCGCGTGCCCGGGCAATGGTCGCGGCCGTCGCGCCAGTCTGGCAATACGCCCACGACATGGGCATGAAGGTGTATTTCCAGACCGACATGCTGGCGCTGTCCCCGCCGCTGAAGGCCTACCTGAACCGCACCGTCGGCGGCTTGAACACCGAGAGCGCCAAGCTCTGGCAGGTCTACCAGGACGGACTCAAGGAGTTGTTCACGTCGATGCCGTTCGTCGACGGTCTGATGATCCGGATCGGCGAGGGCGGCGACGTCTACAAGATGCCCGGCTGGGACTTCAGCTCGGAGATCGCGGTAACCACCCCGTCCGCGGTAGAGATGATGCTGACCAGCCTGCTGCAGACCGCCGGAACGCTGAACAAGGACATCATCTTCCGGACCTGGACGGTCGGCGTCGGTGCCGTCGGTGACCTGCATACGAACAAGCAGTCGTACGAAACGGTCCTGGGCACCGTCAACAATCCACATCTGATCGTGTCGACCAAGTATTCGCTCGGCGACTTCTACAGTCACCTGCCGCTCAACGACACCCTCGAGGTTGGCGACCAGCGACGGATCATCGAGTTCCAGAGCCGGCGCGAGTTCGAGGGTCTCGGCTCGCTCCCCAACGATCTGGGCGTCCTGGAGCAGCAGGCACTGCGGACATTTCTCGCCGCCAACCCGCACATCGAGGGCGTGTGGGACTGGACCCAGAACGGCGGCCCGCTCTACGCCGGCCCGCGGTCGCTGTACCTGCGGGACGGCTTCTGGCAGCTCTACGAGCTGAACAGCTATCTGACCGCGCGGCTTGCGATGAACCCGGATCTGGATCCGGCGAGCGCGACCGCAGACTGGATTCGGGCCACGTTCTCCACCGACCTGCCCACGGTCACCGCGATCAGCCAGGTGTTCGCCATGTCCCGGACCGCCATCAGCAACGGCCTCTACATCGGCCCGTACGCCGACAATACGGTCAAGGCGCTGGGACTGGAACCGCCGCCGATGATGTGGATCTTCGAATGGGACATCATCACCGGCGACAGTGCCGCGCTCGACAGCATCTACAAGGTCAGCCGGGGACAGATCGACGAAGCGATCGATGAGGGCGTCGCAGCGAGTTCAACGGTGGCGCAGATGCGTTCCCAGGTCGCCGGCACCGACCCGGCAAAATGGCGAGATCCGGAGCTGCGTGAGAAGTTCCTCAACACGCTGGACTACGAGCAACGCTTGTTCGACACGCTGGGTGCGTACCGGACCATGGTCCTACGCCACGTGCAGTGGCTGGACACCGGATCGGCGACGGCGAAAGCCGAGTGGACGGCCGCGGAGGCGCGCTATCAGCAGGCCCGACTCGGCTACCTGCTGAACTACGAGAACAACCTGGACCTGCCGACCTACAACTTCACCGCCGCCGACATCGGATCCGAGCGCGCCGATCGCGACTCGGCCATGGCCTGGTCAGCTCGGGCCCTGCTGGCGTTGCTGGTGATCGTGCTGCTGCTCGGATCCGGTCTGGGCCGCCGAGTCTGGCCGCGGCGCCCGCGCGCGTTGCAGGCTCTGTGGTTCGGTGCCACCCGGCCGTGGCGAGTGGCGGGTCTGGACCTCGGCGGCCGACTGGACCGAGTGCTGGTCTGGGCGATCCCGGCCGCGTTCCTGATCGCCAGCCGCGCCGTCTACACCTGGTTCGCCGCGCCGGCGCACCTGATCCTGGTGCTCGGCTCTTGGCTGACCTTTGCGCTCACGCTCAAGCTTCTCGTGCGTGGCCGGCCCGCGTACTGGCTCTGGGGAGCAGTCGGTGGTGCGGCCCTGCTGCGTACCGTGATTTTGTTGCTGGCGCTGGTCAATCGCGGTCCGGGACGCTACTGGTTCGATTTCTGGACCGCCCCCACACTGCGCTCCGTCTACGTCACCGTCGCGTTCGCCGCCTTCCTCTGGGTCTTCGTGGTCGCGGCGGTGATCCTCCGGGACCGGTACGGCCTCATGCGGCGCGGCTCGGTCGGCCGGATTCTGGTCGCTCTCGGCCTTCCGCTGGTGGTGTTCGGGGCGATCATCTCCGCGATGGGCCTGGAATGGGCGCTGACCATCTGGAACGACCAGATGGCTTTGCTGCCGTGGGGCCTGTCCCGGATCCTCGGCATCACCGTCTATCTCGGGATCCCGACATCCCTGCCGCTCTACGCGGTGGTGCTCGGCGCGGTGCTGACGATGAGCGGTGGCCTGCTCGTGATCGGGCGCGGGAAACCGCAAGCGGTGGCATAGTCGTGCGGGCCCCGCCGAACGGCAGGGCCCGCGATCAGTTTCGGTGGGATCAGCCCACCGGTTCCAGGATCCGCTCCTGGGGCACCGGCTCATCGGCGAAGGCCGGAGCCACCCAGCGGGCGTGCCACCTGGCCAACGGCCGCGGCGCCCACCAGTTCCACTTGCCCAGCAGCGTCATGGTGGCCGGCACCAACACGCATCGGACCAGCGTGGCATCGATCGCGATCGCGGCCGCCAGGCCGAGACCGATCTGCTGAGTGTTGCCCACCTTGCCGACCAGGAAGCTGCCGAACACGATCACCATCAGCAGCGCGGCGGAGGTGATCACCCGGCCGGACTTCTGCAGACCGCGGCGCACCGCGACGTCGGATGGCAACCCTTGATCGACATACTCCTTTATCCGAGACAGAAGGAAGACCTCGTAGTCCATCGACAGGCCGAAGGCGAACGCCAGGACGCCGACTATGACGAACGGATCGAGCGTCCCGGTGTGCAACGTGTGCAGCACGCCGGAGCCGTACCCATGCTGGAACACCAGGGTCATCACGCCGACCGTGGCACCGAGTGACAGCGCGTTCATCACCACGGCCTTGACCGGCACGATCAGCGAGCCGGTCATCAGGAAGAGCAGCACCAGCATGGCCAGGACGGTGATGCCGATAGCCCACGGCAGCCGATCCTTGATCAGCCCGATGATGTCCTTGAGTAGGGCTGCATCCCCAGTCACCCAGGACTGCACGCCGTCCGGCCGGTTCGCCCGCATCTGGGTCACCAGGTCGCGGGCGGCCGGGCCTTCGCTGTCGCCGGCGACGTAGATGTCCAGCGTGGCGAGGCCAGGCCCGGCCGACACGGCGGGCGCCACCGACTTGACCCCGTCGACCGTTGCCCACTTCGTACCCCACCGGTCGAGCACCGCGGGATCGGACTTGGCGACCACCGTGATCGCCGGCGAGTTGTCCAGGCCATAGCGCTTCTCCAGGTCGTGCGCCACCTGCACCGAGGTCAGCGAGGTCGGCAACGACGAGAGGCTGTCCACGCTCGGCTTGGTCTGCAGCAGCGGCAGGCCGGCGGCGAGCAGGACGCCGGCGGTCACGATGACGGTGACGACCGGACGCGCCTGCACGATCTTGGCCAGCCGGGCGAAGAAGCCGCGTTCGGCGTCGACGTGCGCGGCACGGGCGCGCTTGGACGGGCGGATCCGCTTGCGCCCGAGACCGATCAGGGCGGCGGTCGCGGTCAAAGCCACCAGCATCGCTATGCACGCGATGGACACGCCGGCGACGCCGAGCGCGGTCATCGACGTGACGCCGAAGACCACCAGGCCGCAGAGCGAGCCGGCCACCGTCAGAGCGGAGAAGAGGATGGTACGCCCGGCCGACGCCCACGCCCGGCCGAGAGCCGTCTCGGAGTCGTAGCCACGCCCTAGCTCTTCGCGATAACGCGCCACCAGGAGCAGGCCGTAGTCGATCGACAGCCCTAGGCCGAGCAGGGTCACCACGATGGTGGCGTTCTGGTCGAGATCCGTGACGTGCTCGAAGCCGAACAGAGCCAGCATCGCCACGAACACCGACAGGATCGCGGCGAAGACCGGCAGGCCGGCCGCGATGATGCCGCCGAACACGAAGATCAACACCACCAGGGTGATCGGGAGCGACAGCTCCTCGGCCAGCGACAGGTCGTGCTCGACCTGGTCGTTGACCTGGGTTCCGAGCACCGCACCACCACCAACGAGCACGCGTGCCGGCGGCGCCGCCGACCGCAGAGTCGACTCCAGCGACTTCATCTGGGTCGTCACGGCGTCGGTGACGTCGTCTTCTGACGGATTGGCGTTGTCGGCGAACCGGTCCAGAGTGACGTGGACGAGCACGCCGGATCCGTCGTCGGCGGTCAGAGCCGCGGCCTGCGCGGCCGGGATTCCGTTGTCGTAGGGCGTCGCCACGCTGCGTACGCCCTTGATGGTTTTGATCTGAGTCGCCGTCGACAGCACGGCGCTGCGGACGGCGTCGCTCTTCGGGTCCACCCCGGTAACTTCGCCGAGCACGTCGTCGCCGACCTGGCTCTGCTTGTCCAGGATGTTGTAGGCCTGCACCGATTCCAGCGAGTTGCCACCCGAGCTGGAATTCAGCCCGCTGAACACCGAGCCGCTGGCGAAGAATCCACCAGCAGCGATGACCAGCCAGATCGCCAGCACGATCCAGCGCCGGCGATAACATGCACGGCCGACGGCCGCAATCCACCCTTGTCCGGGTTCAGTCCTTGTCGTCACCATGACAGCCTGTCGTGGATCCCACGCGCACAGCTATCCGGAGCTCCCCCCAGTTGACCCGGGGGTTAACCGTAGTGACTTCCCTAGGTAGGTTTGCTCCGCAATCCGGGAAACCCCCGAGCTGCGCAGGCGCGCGCCGGTGTGCGCCAATCCTCAGTGGACATGCAACCGGCGGCCCCGCCCATGATCTGAACAAGGGCCAGTATCCGCGACGCGGCGGCACTAGCCTCTGTCCATGCGACGGGGATTTGCCGCTGCCGCGGCCACTTTTGCACTCACACTGATGACCGCTTGCACCTCCGGGACTCACACCGCTGCGCCGCAGCCAACCGCTTCCGCTGCTCCGCAGCCAACGGCCTCCGCGGTCGGAGCCGGTGGCAACTGTCAGCCGCTGCTGGATGGAGCGAAGGCGGTGCGGTTCGGCTCCAACGGCACCGAGCTGGCCGGCGACGAATGGGGGACCGGCGAGGTCGGAGTCGTCTTCGCTCATGAGGCCGATATCGACTCGTGCAGCTGGATTCCGTACGCGAAGAGCCTGGCCGGCATGGGCTATCGCGCACTCACCTTCGACTTCGCCGGCTTCGGTGGATCCGGCACCGCGCCGCGTGACGACCTGCCGGACGAGGTGGCCGCTGCCGCGACGTTCCTGCGATCCGAAGGGGCCACGAAGATCGTGCTGATCGGCGCATCGATGGGCGGCACCGCGGTGGTCGCCGCAGCGCCGCAGATCCGGCCGCCGGTGACTGCGGTCGTCTCGCTGTCGGGGCCGGACAGCTACGGCAGCGCGAACGCGGTCGGGAACGCCGCCAAGATCACCCAGCCGCTGCTGGTCATCTGCGCAGCCATGGACGGCGACTTCGTGCCGAGTGCGCACTCCATTTACGACGCGGCGAAGAAGTCGTCGCACCGCCAGCTGTCCATCATCCCGGACACGAGTCTGCACGGGTATCGCCTTGTCGACCCCAACGGCCTGCCGGAGCAGCAAGCGGTTCACGACCTTCAGACGTTCCTGCGGACTTACGCCCCACCGGTCGCCTGACGCTCGGGAAAGCCGGCTCCGGCCACCCGCGGCTCGGGAACAGCCGGCTCCCGCGGTCGACCGCATCGGTTTGGGTCGCGGACGGTCCGGGTATCACGCCGCCATGGGTATTGGAGCTGGCATCCTGCTAATCGCGATCGGCGCGGTCTTGGCGTTCGCGGTTCACTGGCACGTCTCCGGCTTGGACCTGCAGGTCGTCGGCTGGATTCTGATGTTGGTCGGTCTGTTCGGTGTCATCTTGTTCTTCACGTTCTGGAACAACCGGCGCACCGGCAGCAACCGAGTGGTCGCGGAACGCCGCGTCTACGAAGATCCGGGGGCACCCCCACCGCCCGGGGTCTGATTCACCACTGCACACGTTCACCACTACACGCGTTACTGGCGCCGACCGCGGCTTGCGGGCGGCGCCAGTCGCTTCCCAGCCGTGTGCCGGCCATCTCTACGGCCACGTGGTCGCCTTCGATCCGCCGCGGTCGTTCGCGACGCGCGGCCGGATCATGCCGGGCACGATCCTCGACACGGAATACCGGATCGACGACTCCGACGGCCGGTCGGTGCTGACCGTCTCGAAGGTCGCGGTCGGTCCGATGACCGACGACGAGGCACGCGGGATCCGCAGATTCGGCGATTTGACCGGGTTCGCCGAGGCGCTGCGCGCGGTGGTCGAGAAGCCGCGCTGATCCGGCCTGTCGCCGGGTCCGGCCGGGCCCTACTATCTGCGCCATGCGGGGGAGATGGATCGGGCTTGGCGCGGCGGCGACGTTGGCCGTAGGGACGCTGTCGGGATGCCTGCATCCGCCGGCCGGCTACACCGCGGTTGCGCTCGGCAGCAGCGGTGACCCGGTCCTGGTGCTGGCCTGGTGCGGCCGGCCGCCGAAGCAGGTTGTGGTGACCGCCGTGCCCAGCTCCAACGCTGCTCCGCCGAGCCTGCGCAGCCTGGTGATCCGAGCGCCGGAACTCACCGGCAACAGTGCGAGAGTGGATCTGCGCCACCCCGGTGAAGGCTGGGTGATCACCAACAGTTCGCTCGAACTCACCGATGATTCAACGACCTATTTCGCCTACGGCGAGAGCGACAGCCCGGACGACACCGCGCCGGTCGAGTTCACCCTGGACCAGGTCGACGAGCTCACGGTGACCGCGGTGCTCGGCGCGGACGATCTCGGCGAGTCGCAGGTGATCGCCGCCGACGACTTCATCGACAAGGTCACCAGCCAGTGCTGAGCGGTCCAAGACCGCGACGGGCCCGCGAGCATGCTGCTCGCGGGCCCGTTACGCACTGCGGGGCTACTTCTTGCTCAGGCCGTACGCGCGGATGACGGTCTGGGTCACCGCGTTGCCCTTGCTGTCCGAAGCCGTGGTACGCAGCGAGACGAACCCCGACTCGGGAGCGACGAAGATCGCCAGGTAACTGCCGCCGACCTTGACCACCGGTACGCCTGCCCAGGTCTTCCCGTCATTGAAGGAGACCTCGAGCTTCGGCGTCCCGACAGTGCCGGCGCCGACCGCTCCGTCCAGGTGGTACGGCTGCAGCGACAGCGCCTGGACGCCGCCCGCCCGGTTGCCGGCCAGATCGGTGGTGACCTGGTAGGCGATCTGCAGCACCGGGAGGGTGTTGTTGTCACCGCTGGACGGCGACGACTTGACGGTCCACACGGTGTGCGTACTCGTGCTGGTGGTCCACAGCTTCGGATCACGCGACGCGGTCAGATCCAGGGTCAGCGTCGACGGACCGGTGTCGCCGGAGACGTCGACCCAGGTGCTCGCCCACTCGGTCTGCTCGGAGACCAGCACGCCGTCCTTGTACATCTTGTAATCCAGGTTGCTGCCGTTGGCGTCCATCGTTCCGGCCGAGCCCGGCTGGCCGTCGGACCACGGCTGGAGGTTGGTGTAGATGCTGTAGGGATCGCGATAGGACACCCAGAAGCCCATGCCATTTCGGGGTGCCTCGACCGGGCTGAACCAGTTGCGGGTCACCTGCTGACCGGCCTTGTAGGTCACCACGCCGCCGGCGCGAGACTCCATATTGAGCAGGTTCGGTCCGGCGAACACGTCCTCGTACCAAGAACTGCCCGCCTCGGTGGAGACGTAGTCGGTACGCGTACCGGGCATGTTCTGCCGTTGCGGGAACGCGAACTCGGAGTTCCGGAACGGCCGGTAGTCCCAGCGGAACTCGCCACCACTGGTTGCCGTGGTGCCGTAGAACCGCATGTTCACCGTGGCCAGTGAGGCGCTCGTGGGCCGGTAGTCGAGGTGCGCCGGGATCCCGTTCGGGTGCGCATCCTGCAGGTCGTAAACCCACGGGGTGTTCGGCGTACCGACCAGGTCCAGCTTGACCTTGCCGGCCTTGACCCGGGCCAGGAACCCGGTGGCCACCGTGGTCGGCACCGACACCACCGGAATCGCGGCCGGGTTGCCGTCGGCGTCGGCGACATAGCTGTAGAGCTTGCCGCCCAGCGTGTTGGCCAGGACCACCATCTTGGCTCCGGCCGCGGCCGCCTGCGCAACCAGCGCGCCGGGGTCGAAGCCGGTGCTGTCCACCGCGATCACCGCGACCTTGCCGCGGACACCGCCCAGGACCGGGGCGCCGGCGGTGCCGGCGTAGACCGCCGCGAGTTTGGCGGAGCCGTCCAGATATCCGGTGCCGAACTGGTCAACCGTCCACAGCTGGTTCTTGCCATCGGCCACGGTCAGGATCGGCTTGGCCAGACGCCAGCGGGTGCTGTATTCGAAATCGCCGATGGTCGTCTTCTTGGTGGGCAGCACGTACATGTCGTCGTACGTGTCGGGGAGCAGGTAGGCCGCGTCCATCGGAGCGTCACCGCCGTTGCGGTACCACTCCATCTGCCGGAACCGCGCCTGCGTCTGCGGCTGACCGGGCGCCGTCGCCGTCACGTGCACAGCCTTGCGGGCATCCAGCACCAGCGACGCGTCATGGTCCACGGTGAACTCGGGGTTTCCGAGCAGTGCCAGGCCGGTGGAGTCCGGCCCGTTGTCGCCCTGCACGTCCAGGAACATGAAGGCGTCGTAGGTGCCGGCGCGCCAGCGCGTCTTGGCCACGCCGGTCTCCGGGTCAATGTCGACGAAGAGCATGTCGAGGCTGCCCAGCTGGTGGTAGATCAGGGTGCCGCCGGCCGGCTTCCCGGTCCGGTCAGTGACCTTGATATTCACGTCGTAGCGGGCGTCCTCCAGATACAGGCCGACATCGGTGCGGGTGAGCACGGTGCCGTCATCCTCGGACGCGACGATCTTGCCGGTGTAGCGAGCCCCGGCCAGACCCTGGTCCGGGTTCGCCGACGCGGTCACCGACGCGGTGCCGTGGGCCGGAACCGTCACCGTGTCACTGCTCAGCGAGAACATCCCGTCCGGCGCCGCCTGGCCCACCGGCAGCGGAGCGTCGGTGCTGGTCGGGTCGTAGGCACCGCCGGAGACGGCGACCGACTCGGCCAGGTGCAAGGTGATCGGGGCGTCGCCGTCGTTGTTGTAGGTCACGGTCTTGTCCACCGGCGCGTCACCGGTGTGCGGCCAGCTGAAGAAGCCGAAATACTGCGAGCCGGTCGCGGTCACGGTGGCGTTGATGACGTTCGGCACCGATACGCGGCCCGCGCCGACCTGGTCGATCGTGTAGTCGGGGAGTTGCTTGGCGGTGCTCATGATGGCGTTCTTGATCTGGTCGGCCTTCCAGTCCGGGTGCTCCTGGGCCAGCAGCGCCGCCACGCCCGCGACGTGCGGGGTCGCCATCGAGGTGCCGTCCATCTCGGTGTAGTAGCCGTCCTCCGCGGTGCCGCCCATCTTGGCGGCAAGGATGCCGACGCCCGGTGCGGTGATGTCCGGCTTGAGGCCGTAGTCGCCGTACCGCGGTCCGGTAGAGGAGAACCAGGCGAGCTGGTCGTTGCTGTCCACGGCGCCGACCGTGAGGGCCGCGTCGGCGGCGCCCGGCGACCCGATGCAACCGGGGCAGCCGGAGTTGCCGGCGGCGATCACGAACAACGCACCGGTCTCGGCGGTCAGCTGGTTCACCGCGACGCTCTCGATGTCGGTGCCGTCGTAGGGCTCATAGGAGCCGAGGCTCATGCTGATCACCCGGGCGCCGTTATGGGCCGCCCACTCCATGCCGGCGATGATCCACGAGTCCTGGCCGTATCCATCGTCACCGAGCACCTTGCCGACCATCAGCGAGGCGCCGGGCGCGACGCCCTTCTCAGCGCCGCCCGATGCCGCGCCCGATCCGCCGATGGTGGACAGCACGTGGGTGCCGTGGCCGAACGCATCCTCGACCGTCTCGCCGGGGACGAAGCTCTGCGCCGCGGCCACGCGACCGACGAGATCCGGGTGGTCGGTGTCATAGCCGGTGTCCAGCATGGCGACCTTGACGCCGGTGCCGTCGTAGCCGGCCGCCCACGCGGTGGCCGTGCCGATCTGGGCGTTGCTCTCCGCCATCGTGGTCTTGACCTTGCCGTCCAGCCAGACATGCGCGACACCGTCGCCGAGCGTGGTGCTTTGGGGCTGGGCCAGGTTCCGGGCCCGCAGGCCCTGGGCCGGTCCGGACTTCTGCTTCGCGAGTGACTTCCAGAAGGAGCGGGTGCTGGACTTCGGTGCCCGGACCGCGGCGCCCTTGATGGAGGGCAGCGTGCGGGTCAGCTTGACCCCGCTGGGCAACGCCGACTTGGCACCGCCGGTGTAGCTGACCAGGAGCGGCACGCCGTCGCTGTGGGCGTCGTCGTAGCCGTCGCGGATCAGCGCGGTGACGTCGAAGAGCCGGCGGTCCACCTTCTGCGCCGCGACGTAGGACATCGCCTCGTCGGGAATGACGTAGACGTCCTTGTTCAGCGTGTAGGTCGCCACGCCGCCGATCGCGCCGGCCGGGCGCTGCACGGTGACCGCCTGCTTGCCGCCGGCGATGTCCTCGACGGTGACGACGTCACCCGTGATCAGGGTGACGTGATGAATGGTCTGCGCTGCCGGCCGCCCCGCGGGGGTGGTGGCGCCGGCTCGCGGTGCCGGTGATGCGGCGCCGGTGAGCATCGCGGTTACCGCGACGCCGAGCAGTCCGCCGGCCATTGCGCGGGCCTGCCGCCAGGGGGTGCGGCGCGATTGGGGGTGCGAAGTCATGGGAGAGGTCTACCGGGCCAGGTGGCGCCGGTGGAACGCCGCGAGCCTGGCGCAAACTGGCCATGGCGCAAACCGGCCACACAGCCAACACCAATTCCCGCGGTGCCGATCCCGGTCGATGACCCTGGGCCGGCCGGGTGCGACTACTACGGCAACGGCACATTGCGGTCACCGATGGAGTTGCCAGACCTCAGGGTGCCGTTGCCGGATCAGGGCTGGGGCGTCCTCTCCCATGATCTGACCCGGGCGGCGAATGCCTCGATCGCGTCGATGACTGCCTCGAAGCGCAGCGAGTGGTACAGGTCGAATGCGTGGTGCCCACCTTTCAGCTCGGCGTAGACGACAGGGGCGGCCGATGTCTGGCGCAGCTGGTCGGCGAAGTGCCGGGCATGCGCCACGGGTACCAGCGTGTCCTTGTCGCCATGGGCCAGGAAGAAGGGCGGTGCGTCGGCCGCGATGTGTGACTCCGGTGAGGACTCGAGCCCTTGGCCGAAGTACGAGCGATACCAGGCGTTCAGGCAGATGGCGGCGCTGACGGAGGTGTCGGCGTTCTCGAAGCCTGGCTGGAACGCGGGGTCGTTCTGGGTGAGTGCGGCCAGTGCTGCCATGTGCCCGCCGGCCGAGCTGCCCGCGACGAATAGCGTCGTCGGATCGGCCCCGTAGTCATGGGCATGCTCGCGCACCCAGGCGATGACCTTCTTGAGGTCGATCAGGTGGTCCGGATGCTGAGCCGTCGGCCGTAGCCGGTAGTTGGCGCTGATGCACACCCAGCCGTGGCTGGCGAGCCGGTAGAGCAGCGGAAGCGACTGGCTGTTCTTGTGGCCCCCGGAGTAGCCGCCTCCGTGCATGTGGATCATGACGGGCGCACCCGCTGGTCGCGTGCGGTGGTGGTAGAGGTCGAGCTGGTTGCGGCGGCCCGCGTCGCCGTAGGTGAGGTTGGCTACGCGCCGAACGTCGGGGCGGCGGCGAAAGAAGGGCAGGAATACGATGCGGGCCAGCGGGAGGCGTCGCCGCAGTCCTGCGGCGAAATCGGCGTCGATGGTGGTGCGCCACCCGGCGCCTAGCCCTTCGGCCATGGCGAGCTCGATCCTGTCCCTGTCGCCCAGCGCGCGATGGGCGACGACAGCGAGCCCCGCCATGGTTGCGGCGGCCAGCGCGACGGCCGCCCAGCCGCCCGCCGAGTCGATGTCGCCTTCGGCGAACGCCAGCGATGTCGAGGCTCCCAGCCAGATAGCCGCGAACAACGGCAGCTCGTTCACGGCCAGGCCGAAGTAGTAGCTCACGGTGGCGAGCGGTTGCGGCCGCCGCACTGGTGCCAGCGCAAACAGAGTGCCCACCGCGACGCAGACCACGGTGAACAGATAACCGAACGGCATTGAACCTCCAAAGACGGCAGTTGCGGGGCATTGCCTGATCGTTAAGTACGGCGGCGGGGTTCAGCGATCCTGAACGCAATCGGCGCCATCGATGTCATGCACGCCCTTCACCGGCAGCCGCTTGGACCTCGGCCCGCAGTTCAGTCCGTGAACACCTCCACACTCCTACGAAACGCGGTCGTCGATCAACGCAAACCTGTGCGACGATCGTGAAGCTGACGTTCATGATGCGGAGGTTCGGCGGATGCCGGAGCGGCATGAGATCGAGGCGTTCTTGACGCTGACCGAGGAGCTGCACTTCGGCCGCACCGCCGAGCGGCTGCGCGTCTCCACCACCCGGATCAGCCAGACGATCAGGAAGCTGGAGCGAGGCATCGGAGCGCCGCTGTTCGACCGCACCAGCCGCAGGGTCACGCTCACCCCAATCGGCAGACAGCTACGCGACGACCTGCAACCGGGCTACGACCAGGTCCTGAAAAGCTTCCGGAACGCGGTAGCCGCCGGCCGCGGTGTCACCGGCGTCCTGCGTGCCGGATATTTCGGATCCGACGCGGCCCATGTCCTGCACGCAGTGAATGACACGTTCCGCCGTCAGTACCCCGACTGCGACGTGCAGCTCGTAGAACTGCAGCTCAACAACGGCCTCGCGGCTATGCAGACCGGCCAGGTGGACATGGAACTGATCCGCCTCCCGGCCGACCACCCCGACCTCGTCGGCGGGCCTGTGCTGTTCACCGAGCCAAAGGTGCTTGCGGTGTCCTCAAGACACCCCTTCGCACGCCGCCCCTCGGTGTCCCTGGAAGACCTCGCAGACGTCCAGGTACTGCAAAACCCCAGCGCCATCCCGGACGGCTGGGACGAATTCCACTCCCCGAAACACACCCCGAGCGGCCGGCCCATCCAACACCTCCCGGGCGCCGACACGTTCGTGGGGATGCTTGCGCTCGTCGGCGCCGGAAAGGGCGTCTACCCCGAAGGGGCCCGGGCGACGCGGTTCTACGCCCGCCCGGATATCACCTACGTCCCGTTCCATGACGTCCCGCCCCTCGAATGGGGACTGGTATGGCTTGGCACAAGGGAGACCGCCCGCATCCGCGCCTTCGACCAGACCGCACAACTAGTCCTGCCCGACCTGCCGGTATCGCCCGCTTCCTAGTCCGGCAACGCCACGTTGGGATCTGGGCTGGTGGGGGTCCGTATTAGGACGGGACGGCGTTCCAGCCGCTCGGGATGTTCAGCCACGTCCAGTGGCGCAACGGCCAGAACAGCACGAAGGCGCGGCCGATCAGAGCACTTTCCGGGATGGTCGACTGCTGGATGTCGTGGGTGGCGTTCCAGTTGTAATAGGAATCGCCGGAGGCATATCGGTTATCGCCCATCACCCACACGCGGCCAGCCGGCACCGTGACGTTGAATTCGTTGTCGGCCGGCGTCCGGGCGCTTTCGGTGAAGTTCAGATAGGGCTCGTCGACCGCCTGTCCGTTCACGAGCAGACGCCCGTTGCTGTCGCAACACACCACGAGGTCGCCGGGCAATCCGATCAGGCGCTTGACGAAGACCGTCTCACTCGGGTCATTGCGCCAGGATTCCGGCGAATGAAACACGACCACTTCGCCGCGGTCCGGCGAGTTGAAATGGAAGACCAGCTTGTTGACGATGACCCGGTCGTGCTCGTGCAGCGTCGGCAGCATCGAGCCGGACGGCACCCAGAAGGTCTGCACCACGAATAACCGCACAAGAAACGCCACCACAAGCGCGGCGGCGATCAGAATTGGAAATTCTTTCCAAAATGTACGGCGTTTTGCGGATGCCGGATTCGTCCGAACAAGTGTCACCCGCGAAGCGTACGCGGTGAATTCATTGCCTATAGTCCCGCACCTACCGGGGTGAATCGATCACCTGGGCGGGCCGGCCGCCGGGCTCGGATTGCTCGGGATGTGATCGAAGGTGGACGGCACCGTCAGCCAGTCCCACCGGTTGAATGGCCAGAACAGGACGAAGGCCCGGCCGATCACCGCATCCACGTCGATCGTCGCCTGATTAATGTCCTTGCTGTTTTCGAGGTTCTGCCGGGAATCGGCGGAGTCATACCGGTTATCGCCCATCACCCAGAGCCGGCCCTTCGGCACCACCACATCGAAATCGTTGGGTGCGGACTCGGCGTGCGGGGCGTCGTGATCGAGGTATGGCTCATCGAGTGGCTTGCTGTTTATGGTGATCCGGCCCTGAGCATCGCAGCAGACGACGTGGTCGCCGCCGATTCCGATGACGCGCTTGACGAACACCTTCTCGTCCGGGTTGGAGCGCCAGGACAGCGGCGAGTTGAACACGATGATCTCGCCCCGATGCGGGTCCCGGAAGTCATACACGAGCTTGTTGACGAGAACTCGGTCCTTCACGTTCAAGGTGTGTTCCATCGATGGCGACGGCACCCAGAAGGTCTGCAGCAGGAAGGTTCGGACCAGAAGGGCCACCACGACCGCGGCAACTAACAAGATCGGGAGTTCTTTCCAGAAACTGCCGTTCGTCTTTTTCCGATGAGATTGCACGACGGTCACTGGGCGAGCTTACGTGGCATCACTATGGATCAGGTCGCCAGTGCCGGGCGCTGATCTTCGGCGATCTTGGCCGCGAGCCGGCGCAGCGCATCGTCCAGCGCCGCCTTGCTCGGCCCGCCCTCATCCCGGTCCGGCAGCTTGGACCGGAGCCAGTCGGTCCAGGCGGTGGCGACCTTCTGGAACTCCGCCTCGCCGGCGGGTGTCAAGGTCAGTTCGGTGCCGTCGTCGATGACGTACCCGTCGCGGATCGTCCGCCGGAACGCCGGCTCCAGCACGGCGGCCGGCAGGTCGTGGGCGCGGGCGATGGCTTTCAAACCGGTGTCGCCGTGGAACGCGGACCGAAGATGCACCTGGGTGACACACCACGCGCCGGCCTCGTTGAGCTTGGATCCGGACGCCGCCATCACGGCCGCCGTCGCCTGCGGTCCTTCCTTGCGCAGCAGACGCGCGACCAGGCGCTCCAGCTCGCAGTCGGAGGTGCCGGTCTCCGGTGAGCCGAAGGCGTCGCCGACATCGGTGGAACCGGCCTTGCCAAGATCGCGCAGCGGCACCTCCTTGAGGATCAGCGCGAGCACGAGCGCGACCAGCGCCACCGGGATCGCGAAGCGGAAGACGCTCTGGATGGATTCGGCGTAGGCGTGAGTGATCGGCGCGCTCTGCTCCGGCGGCAGCGCGTGCAGTGCCTTCGGGCTCTGGATCGTCTGCGGGTGGACGCCCTGATATTTGCCACGCTCGCGCAGCGGGATGACGTCGGCGATCAGCGCCATCGACGTGACCATCAGGCCGCCACCGCCGATGCCCTGGACACCGCGCATCAGCACCAGGGTCAGCATGTTGTGCGCCAGGCCGCAGAAGAACGAGCCGACCACGAAGATCAGCGCGCTCAGCTGGAAGATCCGTTTCCGGCCGAACATGTCGCCGAACCTGCCGGCCAGCACCGAGGAAACGGTCTCGGCCAGCAAGTAGGCGCTCACCACCCAGGACAGATGGCCGGCGCCGCCGAGGTCACCGACGATCGTCGGCAGCGCCGTTGACACGATCGTCTGGTCCAGTGCCGCCAGCAGCATGCCGAGCAGGACGGTGCCGAAGATGACGTTCATCTGGCGCCGGGTGCGCACCGGCGGTCGGTCCTGGGTAGCCTGCACGACATCGGCGGTTGCGGTCACCGGCGGCCTCCCTGTCGCGCGAGCGCTTCTATTCCGGATGGTACGGATATATGCCCTGGTGGCGGCGGGTTTCGATCGAGACCCCGTTGGCGTTTCGGCCGGGCTCGCCGGATCGCCCGCAGGGAAAGTCGCTTCAGGATTGTCGTAAGGGACTGGTAGCTTCGCTGGTCGTGACAGCAGTGGCGACCCCCGCGCCGACGCGATCTCGGCTTGGCCCCTCCTTCTTCAAGCTGTGGTCGGCCGGGACGGTGTCGGCGCTCGGCACTGGCCTTGCCACCGTGGCGACACCGCTGCTGGTTTCGCAGCGCACCGACAACGCGTTGGTGGTGGCCCTGGCGTTCTTCGCAGGCACGGTCCCGTGGCTGCTGTTCGGGCTGCCGGCCGGCGTGATCGCGGACCGGGTGGACCGGCGCCGGCTGATGATCTGGGTGGATCTGGTCCGGCTCGGCGTTCTCGCGGTGCTCGGCGCCACCATCCTCACCGGACACACCAGCCTGCCGTTGCTCTATATCGTGCTGTTCCTTGACGGCGCCGGTGAGGTGGCGCTGCGCTCGGCCTGGTCGGCGATGGTGCCCGCGGTGGTCCAGCGAGACCAGTTGGAGCGCGCGAACGGGTGGATCATGGGTGGTGCCACCCTGGCGCGGGACATGATCTCCGGCCCGCTCGGAGCGCTCCTCTTCACCGTGGCGGCCAGCCTGCCGTTCCTGGCCAACGCGACGTCGTACGCGGCAAGCGCGCTCTTCGTCGCGTTGATCCCCGGCACGTTCCGGGCGCACGACCCGGTGCCGCGACAGATCGATGGCACCGATGCGGCGGATGCGACGGCCCAGCCGCGGCGCCGGATCCGTGACGACGTGATCGCCGGACTGCGCTGGCTGATGAGCCAGCGGCTGCTGCGCACCATGGCGATCCTGATCGGCCTGCTCAACGTCACGCTGACCGCGGCCATCTCGGTGCTGGTTCTGCTCGCCAAGGATCGGCTGCATGTCGGCTCGGTCGGCTACGGCGCGCTGTTCACCTGCATGGCGATCGGCGGCCTGCTCGGCTCCGTGATCGGGGACCGGTTGATCAAACTGGTCACCGCGACGTGGACCATCCGGATCGGTCTCATCGTCGAGGCCGCGCTGCACCTGATCCTGGCCACCTCGACAAGCGCCTGGCTGGTCGGCGTCGGGTTCCTGGCGTTCGGCGTGCACGGCGCGCTGTGGACCATCGCATCCAGCTCGCTGCGCCAGCGGCTGACGCCGAACGAGGTGATGGGCCGGGTCTCGAGCGCCTACCTCTTCGTCGCGGCCGGCGGCAACTGCATCGGCGCGCTGCTCGGTGGCGCGCTCGCTTCGGCGTACGGGCTGACCGCGCCGTACTGGGTCGGTTTCGTGGCCGCGGTGGTGGTCTCGATCGCCACCTGGCGGGTGTTCAACCGCGCCGCGGTCGCCGCGGCCTACGCCGACTGATGCCGGTCATCCGGCCTACGCCGACTGATGCCGTTCACGCGGCCGGAAATTCCAACCGGAACAACCGCGTGGCGGTGACCATGCCGGCCGCTTCAAGGGTGCGCTTGGAGTTGTGGTTGTAATACCAGCACCCCGCGATCGGAGTCCGGCCCTCGTCGTGGCAGACGCCGCGCAGGTAGAGCAGCGTGGCCGTGCCGATGCCGGTTCTGCGATGCGATTCGTGGGTGAACATGCCGATGCTCGCGTAGTCCTTCAACAACCGGCCGCGCTCGGCGATCCCGACCGCGACGAGATCGCCATCGGCATGGCCGACGTGAATTTCGCCGACCGCCACCCGATCTTCGATGAGGTCGAGGAAATCGCCGCTGACCGCGCGGATCTCCGGAATGTCGGCGGGCACGGCGTAGCGATAGACCGGACCCGGGCCGCCGGTCGACGCCGGCCGACCGGGCACCGCTTCGGCGAAGAAGTACCCCTGTCGCTCGAGTACGTGTTCGCGGTCCAGCAGATGACTCAGCAGGAACTCGTCACAACTGGTGACACACGCCGCGGTCGGTGCGTGATCGGTGAAGATCCGGTCCAGGATCGGCTGGCCGAATCGCCTCGCCGATCGAACGAGATGGAATTGGGTCAGCAGGGTGCCGTCCTTGACCGCGAAGAAGCCCACCTCGGCGCTGTCAACGCTGATCCGGTGGAATTGCGAGCCGAGGATCGCGGACTCCACGAACGAGTCGATCGGCGATGACAGCGATCGCAGATAGTCGTCGTAGGTCAGCAGCTCGTCGAGTGGCGCCGGGGTGAATTCCACTTGCCGGATGGTGGTCGGCCCGGCACCACTCGTCAACGCAATTTTCAGCTCTCGGTCGCCATCTTCAGCTCTCGGACGCCATGGCCAGGTTGTCGATCTCGACCGGCTCGATGTCACCGGCCGGCCGGAAGCCGAAGATCCGGCCGTAGAAATACAGCTCGGCCTCGGCCGACCGCTTGATCGCCGCGGCGCCGCGGAAGCCGTGACCCTCACCCTCGAACGGCAGGTATGCCACCGGGACGCCGGCCGACCGCAACGCCTCGACCATCGCCTCGGCCTGCGGCGGCGGCACCACCTTGTCGTCCAGGCCCTGGAAGAAGATGGTGGGACGGTTGAAGCCATCGAGATGGAAGAGCGGCGACCGGTCGCGGTAGAGCTGGGCCTCCTGCGGATAGGGACCGACCAGCGAGTCCAGATAGCGAGACTCGAACTTGTGGGTGTGCTCGGCGAGGCCGCTCAGGTCGCTGACTCCGAAATGGCTCGCACCGGCGGCGAAAACGTCTCGGAAGGCGAGCGCACCGAGTGTGGTGTAGCCGCCGGCGCTGCCGCCCCGGATCGCCAGCCGATCGCGGTCGGCCAGACCCTGGTCGGCCAGGTGGACCGCGCCGTTGCAGCAGTCGTCGATGTCGACGATGCCCCACTTCCCGGCCAGCCGCTGCCAGTAGGCCCGGCCGTAGCCGGTGCTGCCGCCGTAGTTCACGTCCAGGACCGCGATGCCGCGGCTGGTCCAGAACTGGGTGGTCGCCTTGAGCGTGTTGTCGGTGCTGGACGTAGGCCCGCCGTGGCTGAACACCACGAGCGGCGGCAGCTCGCCGTCCGGCGCCTCGAAGTCGGCGTTGTAAGGCGGGTAGTAGAACCCGTGGGCGGTGAGCCCGTCCTCGGTCGGGAACTCGATCGGCCGAGCCACCGACACGTAGCGCTCGTCCAGGTCCGTCTCGAAGGAGCGGCGCAGGACGTCCAGCTCGCCGGTGGCGATGTCGATCACGCCGAGGACCGGCGTACGGGTGGGGCCGGAGGCGGTGACCGCGACGGTTCCGGGGCCGGTCGGGGCCGGAGTGCTGAACCGGGAGAACGGCGTGTCGATGTCGGTCAGCGTGCCGGTCTCGACGTCCAGGGTGGCCAGCCGCCAGTCGCCGGCCGCCGCGTACGCCGTGACGATCGTGGACGCGTTCAGAAATGCGTAGGTGCCCATGCCGAACGTCCAGGCCGGCAGGCCGAAGTCGGCGTCGGCCGGATGCACCGCTCGAATCTCGCCGTTGGCCAACCGGTAGAGATTCCAGAATCCGGTCCGGTCCGATGTGAAGAACAGCTGTCCGGAGGGTGACCAGCTGGGCTGGAAGATCGATTCGGAGCGGCCGCCGGCCACCTCGGTCAGGTCTGCGAGGGCACCGGACTCGTCGAGGCGCGCCGAGTGCAGCGTGGTGCCGTCCCACGGCATATTCGGGTGGTCCCAGGTCAGCCAGACCAGGGTGGTGCCATCCGGGGACAGCTGCGGGCTCGATACGAAGTCGGTGCCGCCGCTCAGCACGGTCACGTCGCCGCTGGTCAGATCCACGGCAACCAGGGTGTTGACCGGCTCACCGCCGCCGGTGTGATCCTCGCGTACGCAGATCAGCCGGTTCCGGCCCGAGTCCACGGCGATGTCGGCGTAGCGCATGCCGGCGTCGTGCGTCAGTTGCTGCGGGGCTTCGGATGGGCGTACCCGGTAAAGGTTTTGATCTTTGAAATCGACGAAGTAGATGGTGGCGTCGTCGGTGACCGCCAGCGAACCGCCGCCATATTCGTGGACGCGGCTGCGGATGTTGAACGGCATCGGCGTGATCTCGGTGGTGGCGCCGTCCGGCGTGCGGCGGATCAAGGTCTGCCGGCCGCCCTCGGTGGGCCGGCCCTCAAGCCAGTAGATGTCCGCACCAGAGACCATCGGCCCGCCCAGCGGCACGCCGCCGGAGACCAGGAAGTCGGAGGTGAACGGCGAGATCCAGGAGCCGTAGGGCGCGATCGTCTTGGAAGCGGAATCGGTCACTGGCCGAGGCTGCCACGGCCCGCGGCGCAAGCGCAATCGCCGACGCCCCAGGCCGGCCTTTTGGTTTCCGGCGGACGACCGGCCGGCGGCATATTTCGGGCGACTCGACGGCCGATGGTGGTCATACTGATCGGCGTGAAGCTTGCCGAAGCCCTTGCCCTGCGCGCCGACGCGTCTCGACGTGTCGAACAACTGCGTGGTCGCATCACCTCCAGTGCTCGTTATCAGGAGGGTGAAGATCCAGCCGAAGACGCCGTGGCGCTGCTGGCTGAGGCCGGCGAGGTGCTCGGTGAACTCGAATCGCTGATCCGGCGGATCAACCGAACGAACGCCGCCACCATGGTCGACGGTGTCACCCTTACCGACGCGCTGGCGCGTCGCGACGTGCTGCGTCTCCGACACAGCGTGATCTCGTCGGCGGCCGCCGCGGCCGGTGGCGACGGCCAGCGGACGTTTCGTCAGATGCGCTCGGAGCTCAAGATGATCCCCGCGCTCCGGGTCGCCGACCTGCGCTCCGAGGCCGATCACCTGGCTCGCCAGATCCGCGAGGTCGACGTGTTGATCCAGCGTACGAACTGGGAGATCGACCTCTTGGACTAGTGCGGAGCAGGTAGCCACGTGGAGGCGTGCACAACCCGACGGGACCGGCGGGATATCCGGACCCATCCTGGCGCGCCGGAGGGCAGGCGCAGGGGTTCAATTCCCCGCAACACATCGCACGCCCCGCAACGCGCACAGGTAAAGGTGCACACGGCACGGCACACCACCAGGTGCAGATCCATGTGGCGAGGGTGGGACAGGGGCACTCCGCGCCCGGTTCAGGAACGGTTCGGTCGGATGACGCTCGTGCGGTGTGACCCGCGCCTCTGCCGGGCCGGCTCTGAGGTTTCCTTGGATTTCCTTGGGTTACGTTCGCGCAATGCGCAAAACAATCGGAGTTCTCGCCCTCGCGGCGACCATGGTTTTCGGTGTGGCCGCGTGCGGCAGTTCGTCCGAAAAGTCGACCAGCGCCGACGCGACCACCTCGTGTGCGATCCAGGTCGGCAAGGATCTGTCGGTCAAGCCGACCATCACCGTTCCGGACTGTGCCATCAAGCCGACGACGAAGGTGGTGGCGCAGGACATCGTGACCGGCACCGGCCCGGCCGCCAAGGACGGCGACGCGGTCTCGGTGAAATACGTCGGCGTGTCCTGGTCCACCAAGAAGCAGTTCGACGCGTCGTGGGACAACGGCCAAGGCCAGTTCACCGTGCAGCCGCTCGGCAAGGCGTCGGTGATCCAGGGGTGGAACCAGGGCCTGGTGGGCGCCCAGAAGGGTGGCCGGCGTCTGCTGATCATTCCGCCGGACCTCGGATACGGCGCCCAGGCGAACGGGCCGATCGCGGCCAACGAGACGCTGATCTTCGTCGTGGACGTGGTGTCCATCGGCGCGCCGTCGGCGTCCTGACCAGCGCACCGTCGGCTTGCTGACCAGCGCGGCAGGCATTCCGGCCGGTCCAGGTCGGCGTCTCGCACTCGCCGTCTTACATGATCCACACGTTTACGGGGTTATTGCTGCTACCGCACGCCGGATAGCAGCAATAGCCCCGTAACCGCCCGTGCCACCGGTCTCCGGGCTGCCGCACGCGGCGTGGGTCGCGTTCACCGACGGCATGAACGTGGTCGCGGTGGTGGCCGGAATTGTGATGTTGGCCGCGGCCGTCGTCGCACTACGCTCCCGCGAAACCGGGCCGGTGGGGTCGTTCAGCGACGCCGATCGCGAGATGGTCGACGCCTGATCCGGTCAGACAAGTCACACCCGCTGCTCGGACCGTTGGGGTCCGGGCGGCGCGGCGGTTAGGTTGCCGGGTGGCGGGACGGTTAGGTGTTCCGGCTCCCGGTGATCGCGCGGTCCGCTGATTCCGGCTCCCGCCCGGCACGCGTTAACCTCGGTGAAGTCGCCGACTCGTGATCGAGATCGGCTTGCCGTCGACGACGACGACCTGCGGAGGGGCCGTGCACACGATCCAGAACTGGCTGGCCGACGTTCCGCCCGGATTGATCTATGTCATCGTCGCTCTCGTCATCGGCATCGAAAGCATCGGAATTCCGCTGCCCGGCGAGATTGTGCTGGTCAGTGCCGCGTTATTCGCCTCAACCGGACACGCTAACATCTGGTGGGTCGCGATCGCCGGCGCGCTCGGAGCCATTGTCGGCGACTCGATCGGATATGCGATCGGCCGTCGCGGTGGTCGCACATTCCTCGAGCGCATGGGTCGAAGATTCCCGAAACATCTGGGGCCGCCCCAGCTGGCCAAGGTCGAGCGGACATTCCATCGCTGGGGCGTATGGGCGATCTTTTTCGGCCGCTTCATTGCGCTGCTCCGGGTGCTGGCCGGACCGGTCTCCGGTGCGTTGCGGATTCCGTACCCCCGGTTCTTGATCGCGAACGTCGCCGGCGGCATCGTCTGGGCCGGTGGCACCGCCTTTGCCGTGTATGCGCTGGGTAAGGCCGCGGAGAAGTGGCTGTCCCGGTTTTCCTGGATCGCCCTGCTGCTGGCGATCGCGGCCGGTGTGGTCACCACACTGGTGGTCCGCAACCGCGCCAAGA
Organism: uncultured Actinomycetota bacterium; assembly: GCA_963836775.1. Taxonomy (GTDB): domain Bacteria; phylum Actinomycetota; class Actinomycetes; order Mycobacteriales; family Micromonosporaceae; genus DASQPR01. Next base: position 2,566,195 of record CAWIKR010000002.1, read on the forward strand.
AGCACGCGGCCGAGGCGGAGATCGAATCGGAGACCGTCTCGTCCGATTAGGCGGGATCACCCGGGTTCGCTGCCGAACCGTCGCCCTAGCGCTGGTAGACGACGCTCGAGTGGGCCAGCGATCGCGGGTGCGGATCGTCGGCGTACGCGATCTCCCGGATCTCTCCGGACGAATCGAGGACGATGGTGATCACGGTGGTCCGCTCGGCCCCGGCACCGGATGGCGTCGAATGCACCGCCTGGAAGTCTCCCATGAGCTGAACGACGGTCACGTCGCCGATTTCATCGCTGGCCTCGTCAAGATGGGCCGCGACCTGATCCGAAGTGCTGCTGGCAATCGTCACCTTCGTCACGCTGGATGGCCAGCCGCCGACGTTGATGACGGACGGCTGCTGATCCGGACGGGAGTTGGTGGCGGCGATGCGATGCGCGGTGCGCAGCGCCCGGCCGCGCTCCGTGGGTAGGAACGGCAGCGTCCGGTTGTTCCACACGTAGATGCCGAGCGGAGTGATCGCGAGCACGACGATCACCGCGACCGTGGTCCGCACCGCGATGCTGCGCGTCATGGCCTCGATTATCGGAACCGTGGCGCGCTCGCGCCGCCCCGTTATGAGTTCGCAACGGGTGCGGTGCTGGGTAGCTGAAGGGCGAGCGGCTCAGGCGATCAAGATGCGGGCGGCTACGCGCGATCAAAGAGGCGGGCGAGGAAGCCCTTCTTCGGACGCTGGCGGGGAACCGTGCGCTTGGCGACGGTCCGCTTGTGCTCGACCACCTCGTCCACCGTGCGGCCGTGATCCTTGACCTTGGTCCGCTCGGTCACGTCGGTGATGCGATCCTGCTCGACGCCGGCGCGGGTCCGCTTCTGCACCGTCTTCGTCGCGGTCGTGATGGTGCTGTCCACCTCTACCCCGTTGATCTCGATTGACTCGATCTCGGCGGATGGTTTGGCGCTCTTCTTGCGATAGCGCAGCGGCTCCCAGAGCGGGTGTGGCAGGCAGTGCACACCGAAGTGGGTCCGGTGGTGAACAACGCAGAGCGGCTCGAGATTGCCGGGCGACTCGATCCAGTCGTGGAAGTCGCCGTCATCGTCAAGGTGCAAACCGAAGGCCTCGTTGACCTTGTTCAGGTCGACGTCCCGGAAGCTCATCGCCTCGACGTGCGTGTGGTGCAACTCGATGCCTCCGCCGCAGTAGTCGTCGTCGATGGCGCATCGCCACAGTCGCTGCCGCTTCAGGCGGGTGATCGCTTGCAGGTAGTGGTCGTAGTGCGGGTCGCCCGGCCCGGGCTCGTGCGGTGGCACCACGGTGATGATGTGGACGGTCATCCGCTGGTCGTGCGCCTCGGTGACGTCGTCATCGTCGGCTTTTGCTCGAGCCATGGCTACTCCGGTTGCGGCGCAAGGATTCGGGCGGGATTGCCGCATAGCATAAACATAGGAAATTCACTGAATCCAGACAGACAAGAAGTCGTTGTTCCGCACCTGTCTAAATCGGACTCGCGGTCGGCTCCGGTTCGGTCGGCGGCTTCTGCCGTGCGACCGGGTCCACCCAGGACGCCAGACCTGTGCTGGTGACTCCGTGCAGCAGCAGGCTGAGCCCGACGGTGACGGTGACCACCTTGGCAACCAGGGATCGTTCGGCGGTTGTGGTCAGCGCTCCGATTGCGACCAGGCCGAACATCACGGTGGCGTGGCCGCGCGGACCGAGCCAGCCGAGCAACAGCACCTGCCGGAGCGGCAGCCGGCTGCCGAGCATCGCGAGCGCGACCGGGACCATCCGGGCGACGGTGAGGACCAGGACGGCGTACCCGACGATCGACCAGGAGACGCCGTCGGCGAGTGTCTGGAGCGCCAGCACGCCGAAGGTGAACCAGACCGCGGCGGAGAGCAGCTGACCGGTGTCACGGGCAAACCGGAGTGTGTGGTCCGGCAGGCCGGATCCGACGGCCCCGGCGGTCAGCGCGGTGACGAACGCGGCGACGAAGCCACCGCCGTGCGCGGCCACCGCGACGCTGTAGCTCAGCAACGCAAGCGCGAGGATGCCGACCCGCTCGGCCGGTTCCCAGGTCCATTCACGCCGCCGAGCCTCGGCCAGGGCAACGCTGGCCAGCCAACCCAACGCCACGCCGACCGCGATTCCGATCACCACCTCCTTGGCTGCGTGACCGAACGCGTGGCCCAGGCCGACGTGGTCGGTCTGGGCCACCGCCGCGGATAGGAAGACCACCACGAACGGGCTGGCCAGGCCGTCGTTGAAGCCGCTCTCGACGGTCAGGCTGTTGCGCAGATTCGCCGGCACGCGCCGGTCGTTGATGACCGCGCTGCAGATCGCCGAGTCGGTCACCATCAGCAGCACGGCGAGGGTGGCCAGCAGCCACGGCACCACCGGGTCCAGCATCAACCGTCCGAGGGCCCAGGCCAGGACCACGCCGACCGGCAACGCAATGCCGAGAAGCCGCAGCGGCAGGTGTGCCGTCTTCCGAAGCCACTCGTGGCTGATTTCGGTGGCGTCAACGAAGAGGATCACCGCGAGCGATACCTCGATGACCCGCTTGAACGCGGCCGACTGGGCGTCGTGGGCCACGACGTTCGGGACGAATCCGGCGCAGATCACCCCTGCCGTCGCCATCACCAGCGGCATGACGACGCTCCAGCGGTTCAGCTTGCCGGCCACCAGGGCCCAGATCAGCGTCGCGGCGGCGAACGCGGCGAGCGGCGTCACGGTCCGAGTATTAGCGACGTTTATACAGCTCGTAGCGGTTTTGGCGAGTTCTGTCGGGGGTGGTTGTTAGCGTCCCGGCATGGACACGAAGACCGCCTTCATCGTGATCGACCTGCAGAAGGGTGTGCTATCCGAGGACGGCACCTGGGACCCCGCAGGAGTGGTGTCGCGGACCGCCGAGCTGGTGCAACGGGCCCGGGCGAGGGGCGTGCCGGTCGTCTGGGTCCAGCACAACAACGACGATGGCCTGGAGATCGGGTCCGAGAGCTGGCAATACGCCGACGGGCTGCAGCCGGCCCCGGGCGAGCCGCGGGTCAACAAGCGCTATGCGGACAGTTTCGAGGAGACTGACCTGTCCGGCGTGCTCGCCACCCTCGACGCTCGGCACCTGGTGTTGGCCGGTGCTCAGACCGATGAGTGCATTCGCGGCACCGTGCACGGCGCGCTGGTGCGTGGCTTCGACGTGACCCTGGTGTCCGATTGCCATACCACCGGTGAATATCCCGCCGAGTTCTCCGGCGGCGAGGCGCTGTCCGCCAAGACAAAGATCAACTTCACCAACATGTACGTGCACGGCGGCACGCGGTATTCCGGCCGTACCGGCACCACGAAGACGGCCGCCGAGGTCGAGTTCTAGCGACCCGGCCGGATCACTCGGTCAGGTGCGGGCGGGCTGGTGTTCATGCCGGCCGGGCCGACTGCCAGCGATCGCTGGCGCGGGCCCGGTCCACCGCGGCGGCCAAGTCGTCGGCGGTGATGATCTCTTCGTGCGTGCCCGCGGCGCCGCAGGCGAACGCACCGGACACCGCCCCGGCGAGCGCGCACTCGTCAACCGGGCGACCGTCGAGCCAGCGGCTCATGAACGCCGTGCTGTAGGCGTCACCGGCACCGTTGCTGTCCACGACCGGCCGTTCCGGCCGAACCGCGGGGAAGCGACGAACCTCGGAGTCGCCGCGGGTCAAGACCCGGCTGCCGGCCGCGCCCTCGGTCGCCACCACGACTTCGGCCCGGCCGAAGTCCATGATGTGCCGCATCAGCTCGTCGATTTTGTCCCCTACCGACGCCGCGCTGAGGAAGACGATGTCGGCCGGCTCGGCCAGCAGCCGACCGTAGTCGGACACGCCATCCCACGCATGGATGTCGGTCGAGGTCGTGACGCCGAGTTCGTGAGCATCCGCGAAGACGGTGCGCGCGCGATCGGTGGCGACGTGGACGTGCCGGCTTCGCACAAGGTGGGGACGGTAGAACTCGGCCGGATAGGTCAACCCATCCGGATGCCGCCCGTCGAAGAACGAGAATCGCCGACCCTCAGCATCGACGAGATTCACGCTGCGCGGCGTGCCGTTCGGGGCCGGCCGGTGGTCGAACTGCAGGCCGAAAGCCGCGTACCGAGCCAGGACCGCAGCGCCCTGCGGATCGTCGCCGAGATAGTCGATCAGCTGCGTACGCAGGCCGAGGCCGTGGAATCCCAGAGCCACGCCATTGCCCGAGTGAGCCACATAGTCGATCACCGGCGAGACGCCGAGCATATCGCCGGGCGGGATGGTCAGCTCGGGTACGCGAACGATGGTGTCCACACCAACGCCACCAACCACCAGGACGTCGAAATCTGGCATCGCGCCGCCTTCCTGCTCGAATTCCACCGACGACAAGGACGCCAGTCTAGGTGGATCATGTCTGATCACGATGTCCGCGTCCGCGGCCCGGGTCGCCCTTCCGGCCCTTCGATCCGGTCGCGTTAGGACAATTCGGTTCCCCGCATCGCGGCTGCCGCTGGGGCCGCTGGCTTACGATCGGCTCGGAGGTTCGGATGGGTGCTGGGAGGTTCGGATGGGTAAGGATGCCGCGTACCAATTGGCTCCAAGCATGTGGCGGATCCCGGCCGCGCCGTTTGATTTCGTCAACTCGTTCGCTCTCATCGAGGACGACGGAAGCGTGACGCTGGTCGACACCGGTACCACCGGATCTACCGAGCGAATCCAGGCGGGCCTGGCGCTGGCCGGCAAGTCCTGGGACGACGTGTCCCGGATCGTCCTGACCCACGCTCACGGTGACCATGCCGGAGGCGCCGCGAAGGCAGCCGGTCTCGCCGGCGTCGACGGCGTCGCGATCCACGCGCTCGACGCGCAATGGGCGCGCGACGGCATGGCTCCGCCACGGGACTCGCGGACGTTTGCTGGTCGCATGATGAACCGCCTGGGCCGCAAGGCCAACGGGTTCCCCGCGGTGGTCGTCGGAGAGGAGTTCGCCGACGGGCAGGTGCTCCCGATTGCCGGAGGCCTGCGTGTCGTGCACACGCCCGGGCACACCGAGGGCCACGTCGCGCTTTTGCACGAGCCGACCGGCGTGCTCATCACCGGCGACTCGATCTGGAATGTCCGCAAGATGCGGTGGTCGATCAAGGCCTTCTGCCAGGACATCAAGCTCAACGAGAAGACCGCTCACGTGCTTGGCGAACTCGACTACCAGGTCGCCGCGTTCACACACGGCCCGCACGTCACCAGCGGCGCCCGCGAGCAGGTCCGCAATTTCCTCGCGACGGCGAAACGCTTCTAGAACCGGGCTCGGGACGGCGCCTTGCGGCCCGGGTCGGTGCCTCTCGACCAGTCAAGTTTCGCGCCATGGGGTTCGAGTGCTTGACAGCCTTAGTACACCCGTTCGATATGCTCCGCGGCATGGCGCGAGTGGCATGGTGGTGGAACGGCAAGTGGGGAAAACTCGCGCGACGGGATGTGGAGATCCACCACCAGCCGGAGACCTGGACGGTCATCGCGCGGATGGGCGGCCCGGAAGGCAAGCCGTGGATCAAGCCGGTCACCGATGAGGCCGAGGCCAAGCAGGTTCTCGCACGGTTGACGTCGACCGATGAGGCGTGGCGCTCGATGAATTGAACCGGCCCGGCTGGGCAGCCGGTGGGGTGCGACGGGGTCGCCGGCGCCGACACGCATCGATATGGTCGCCGGATGACCGACGCGTTGTTTGCCGATCCGACCCTTGCCGCTGTCTATGACGCGTTTGAAGGGGATCGCGACGACCTGACCGTCTATCTAAATATTGCCGCCGAACTCGGCGCGGATCGTGTGCTCGACGTCGGGTGTGGGACCGGCAGTTTGGCGATGCTGCTTGCCGATGGTGGCCGGACGGTGGTTGGCGTGGACCCGGCCGCGGCATCGCTGGAGGTCGCCAAGGCGAAGGACGCAGCCGGCAGAGTGACGTGGATCCACGGCGATGCGAGTGCGGTGCCGGCGCTGGACGCCGACCTGGCGATCATGACCGGCAACGTCGCGCAGGTGTTTCTCACCGACGACGATTGGACGCAGACTCTCGAAAGCATTCGTGCCGCGCTTCGACCGGGCGGCTACCTGGTCTTCGAGACCAGGCGCCCGGAGCGCCGAGTCTGGGAGGACTGGGCCGCGGACACGACTGCGGAAACGCTCGACATTCTGGGTGTTGGAGCGGTCGAGCGGCGGATGGAAATCACTGATGTGAGTCTGCCGCTGGTGTCCTATCGATGGACCTATCGGTTCCTGGCCGCGGGCACCGTGATTACGTCCGACTCGACCCGGCGGTTCCGCGGGCGCGAAGAGATCGCGGTGAGCCTCGTCGCTTGCGGCTATCGCGTGGTTGAGGTGCGTGAGGCCCCGGATCGTCCCGGCCGCGAGTATGTGTTCATCGCCGAACGCACGACCTGAGCGCGGACTCTCTGACGATGAGCCCAGCCAGGTTCGACCTCGAGCCAGCGGAGTCGAAGCACAACTGGCCGGCTGTACATCGATGCATGACCTCATCGTCGTGCCGATCCCGATCCTGCCTCCGCCCTACGACGTTATCCGGGTCGGCTCACCATCCTCGCTGCGAATCGTGCCGCCGGGTGCGGTCGTGATCGAGCACGTCGCTGCGACCGGCAATAACGACCGGATAGGCCGACCGACCGCAGACGACATATCGCTCTTCTGAAGCTTCGTTCGAGAGAAGTACGGCGTCATTCCCTCAGCGGCTAGTCAGTCCCGGCGCGCCGTTTGGCGTCGACCCACCGCCATCAGGAGCGTGCCACGCCGCGCGGGTGCCCGAGTTCGAGGCATGCGGAGGCCCCATCCGCATCCCGTCCAGTGGCCCGTTCGATGGGGATGGAAGGTCGCGAATGGCCCACCCTCGCCTGTCGCGACGGCCCGAGGCTGTGCACACCACATTGTGGAATCCCACAAGATCCAATGGGTCGTGACTCCTATGAGGATGGTGGGTTCTGCCGTGACCTCACGTCCCTTTTGCCACTACAAACGGACGATGCGTCGCCGCCGGCTAGGTAGTTAGGCTGCGCAAGCAAATTTTCACAGCGCAAACATAGGGAGCGAATAGAGACTGTGGAACCTCTAGCGCCGGATCACCAGCACAACTCGCAGCCTCAGCTCTACCCGCAAGCGCAAGCGCCGGCGTTCCCGCAGGCTCAGTCGCCGGGCTATCCGGCCCAGCCGTTCGGGGCGCAGTACCCGCAGCCATACCCACCAGGACAGGCGCCATACGGCTACGCGCAGCCGTACGCGTACCCGGCCCCGCAGCCACAGCCGCCGGCGCCGATCATCGTTCAAAACGCGGTCAACGTCGGGGGCCGTCAGGGTCATTCGGTCCTTTTCCACGTCTTCATGTTCTTCATCACAGGCGGACTTTGGATGTTCATCGGCCCCTTCTTCGCGCTGCGGCGGCGCGGCGGGGCAAACAACCGAGTCAACTTCCGCTGAACCCGGAGCACCGGGCCGCGGATATGCCGTGGGCCCCACAAGCTCCACGACGTTGCGACAACCGAGTTACTTCAGAACTTTTGATGGCGGCCAAGCACCGTGACCGTGAAGGTCCGAAAGGGGAACTGTGAAATCCAGAACGATTGGCGTAGTCGCCGTGCTACTCGCGGCAGCTGTGTCTTCCGGCTGCCAGAACACCGACAAGTCGGCATCACCGATCAGTCCCACTCCAGTTGCGACACACGCTGAGACGACGGAACCCGCGACGACGTCAGGAACTCCTACGACGGTCCTCTCAGCAACCTCTGCCGCCACTGCCGGGGCGAGCGACACGACCTTCGTCATGCCGAAGGAGGTCGGGAAGGTTCTGCAGGACGCGCAGGACGACATCCAACAGGTCTCCGGAAATCCAATCTTCATCACTCGCTCGGTCGACGCGACTGGACGGGGCCGCCATCAGATCCTCGACCGCGATTGGAAGGTGTGCAGCCAGAATGTCGCGCCCGGCAAACGCGTTAAGCCGGACACCGAAATCGCCTTCTCGGTGGTCAAGCTTGGCGAGTCCTGCCCGTAGCCCGAAGTAAAGGCTGCCCATAGGCGCTCGCCGATTCTGAAATGTCCGAAGGCCCAGGTCAGGGTCACGCGTTTCCGCGTGGGACCTGGGCCTTCTTTGGGGACACAACCGAGAATCGAACTCGGGACCTGCGCATTGCGGATCAGGTCGTTTGCCTAGCGGCCAGGTCGTCGGATGTGATCCCCTGGCGGCTCACGATGAACCGTTCACCGAATCAGTCCCACCAGGCAGTTATCCGCTCCGGGCCTGGGTGGCAGTGCTGCACCGAGACGGGGCCGAGTGGCAAAGGCGCGTAGCCGCGCTTGAACTCGTCATCAAAGACACCGCGGCAGCCACGTGGGCCATGGCACTGACTGCCGACCAAGACATGGCTACCCTCGGCGCGGACGAGATCTTTTGCTACGGCGTCGACTCCGGCACCGGCACGCTTGCCGACGTCGCCGCGACCTATATCGGCCACACCGCCGCCGGGCAGATCACGCGCTTCGTCACGGACTTCGGGGTCTTACCTGCTACGAATTGAGCACCGCCAGTGCCAACCGACCGCCACTACGCAGCGCGGGTGCTGCGCCAGTCCCTGAAGACAAATCGGTGGACTGCCTTGAGGCCTACGTAGACGGCTGCTCGCTTGGCACATCTAAGTCGGTCGGATATTTCGACATGCGTTGTGCGTACTAGTTCCGTCATGCCTGGCCCGTCCAGGGACCGGAGTTCGAAGGTGTCGCTGAGGTGACTTATGCACGCCGCCAGGCCCGCACAACGTTCATTACCGCGATGAGAACACCGACGGCTGTCCACCGAACTGCCCAGCAGGGAAAGCCGCTCAGATCGTCGGAGAGCGTTCGGCGGGTACGGACCCCCGCACCCGGAGGTCGAGTTGTTTCACAAAGAGATCGAACTCGCCGACCAGATGGAGGCCGATGACGTCGCTGCGTATCCGCGCACAGTTCGGGAGGGTGCGGTGCGACGTCCTCACGGAGGATGCCGTTGCGGCTCGCAAACGCGAGGCTATTCGCGGCGGTGTTCGATGGCTCGCTACTACGGCGCTGACGACATCATGACCGTCCAGAGCCCGCTAACCGCACCAAACCCTGACCACGACCCTGAAGGGCAAATCGTTGACCAAGCTCAACAAGCGCATCGCCATCACCGTCACCGCCGCTGGCGTTCTCGCCGCGGTCGGGTTCGGAGTAGCGGCATCTGCCGCGGCCCGCCCGTCGGTGGGCCGTGATGCGGCCGGCAACTTCCACTTCTGCGTCACCAGTTCCAATGTGGTCCACATTAACCAGAACCTCGACGACAACCAGTGCCCGTCGGGGCAGCGCGGGTACACCATCGGCGCCGCGCAGGTCGGCCCGAAGGGTGCCCCTGGTACCCCTGGCGCTCCGGGTGCTCCCGGCGCCCCTGGGGCGAAGGGTGACAAAGGCGACAAGGGGGACAAGGGAGACCCGGGCACCAACGCCCAGGCACTCCCATACGGCGTCGCGAACATCAACGTCAGCCGTAGCGGTGGTGCATTCACGCCGTGGGCGACCGCAACGACCACGCTGGGCTCCCCCGCCGCGTTCGGTGACAACGCGTCCGGTGTGTTCCGGTTCTCCTGCTCGGCCGCACAGGCACCCTGCAAGGTCGATGTGACCGCACTCGCCACCGCCAGCGGCTACAAGGTGTACCCGCGTCTGGTCATCACCAAGGAGGACTTCGACTCCGGTGCGCCGCTCGGCAACTGCGAATACGGCGACGGCACTGACAACAACGGTTCGTACTCGGACACCCTGACCGGTACCGCGTCGGCCATCACCCTGGGCATCGGCGGCACCCTCGACTGTGGTTCGGACCAGACCTACCCGGCCAACGGTGTCGCGTCGGAGATCTGGGTCCCGAAGGGCCGATACAACGTCGACTACACGCTCTTCTTCAAGAAGCCGTAGCGGCCGTCCCGGCAGGCGCGCACACCACGTTGGTGTGTCCGAATTCGACACCCGGCGGGACACGAAGCCTGACTTGTGGTGTTAGTGGTGGCGGTACCTGCGGGTCGGCGTTTGCGGGCGGCGTCGGCTGCTAGGGCGGTCCTGGTCGCAGGTCCCGCTCAGCCGCCCAGGCCCGGCAGCGGCAGACTGGGCAGCGTCGTTGGGAGCAGGCTCTTCACCGGTGGCAGCGGAGCCTGCGTAGGCTCAGGCAGCAACGACGGCAGGTGACCGGGCAGCCCCGATCCGGAGTCCTTGGTGGATGATGGCGCAGGCGACGGATGCGGTGTGCCGCTGGGAGACGATGACGGCTGCGGGTCAGGGCCGGTTCCCGGCAGCGTGACGCCCGGCGTGGCACTGATCAGCAGCTGTTCGAGTTCCGCCAGTTCGGCGCGAAGCCGGGCCGCTTGCTGCGGATCGCGTACGTCCGCGATGAGCTTAGCTGCCTTGTCGAGCAGTTGTGCGGCCTGAGCGGGATGCTTGTCGGCGATCGCTTGACGGGCCTCGGCCAAGGCATCCTCGGCAGCGAGCCGATGGGCGCGGGCGGGATTGATCACCTGGCTGATCGACCAGAGTGGACTGCCCGGGTTCGCATTGGCCGCCGCGACGGTGGTTCCGCCGGCGAGGACGCCCACTACCGCGGCCGCGATGGCTATCCGCACGCGACTCGACTTTCGACCGGCATGCGATGTCCGGCCGCTAGCGGGCAAAGCCGCCAATTGTCCGGCGGTCGCGACGCTGTCCACCCTGCGCAGCATTGTCTGAGGGATCTCCGCCGCGAGGTCCATACGCCATGCGGCAAGCAGCGCCCCGACCTCGTCATCGGAGGCTGCGGCGGATCCGACGCCTTCTGTCTGGCCATGTCCGAGCGCGTCGAGCAGCAGGTCGTCGGCCTGGAGCGCGGACAGGTCGAAGGGTTCGTCGTGCGGAGAACGTGTCACATCATTCATGCCGGCACCTCGTCAAAGACTCCGGCCGCCAGTTGGCGGAGGTGGGCCAGAGCCCGCGACTGTGCCACCCGGACCGCCCCAGCCGACATGCCCAGGGTCGATCCGACTTCATCGGCGGACAGCCCCACCGCCACGCGCAACACGACGATCTCTCGGTGCAGCTCGGATAGGTGTCGCAGGAGCCGGGACAGCCTGCGGGCCCGGTCGATGTCTTCCACGTGCTGCTCTGGTCCGGGACTGGCGTCGGCGTGTTCGGGCAGGACGTCCGTGGGAGCCACCGACAGGTGTCGCATGGCCGCGCGCTGGGCGTCGGCGATCTTGTGGGCGGCGATGCCGTACACGAAGGCGGCGAACGGTCGCCCCTGGTCACGAAAGCGTGGCAGGGACCGTAGCACCGCGAGGCACACCTCCTGGCTGACGTCGTCGGCGGTGGTGAAGCGCTCACCGATACGCCCGAGATGTGCCCGGCAGTAGCGCACGACGCCGGGGCGCACCAGCTCGAGCAACGCCGCCGTCGCGCCCGGGTCGCCGTGGACCGCGCGTTCGACGAGCTCCGCCTCTGCCGCGGTCATAGCTTCGGTTTCGCCCTTCCCAGTTCCTTCCTCCGCGGCCTGCGACCTACCGCTGCCGAGGTGGACCTGCATGCGCAACCTAACGTGCCGCGCCGCGCCGCGCCAGTTGCCCGCCGGGATGTTTCAGGCCTCATGGTGATTTGTCGGACGCCACGTCTCGCCGTGGAGTCGTTCTGTAACACCGGCGCCCGCCTTTGCGATGTGTGAGGCAAGGGAGGAGCGACATGGGCGTCGAAGTACGGGTCGAAGGGCTGACGAAGTCCTTTGGTGCGCAGCCGGTGTGGGCGGATGTGAGTCTCACCCTGCCCGCAGGCGAGATATCGGTGCTGCTTGGACCATCCGGTACCGGCAAGTCCGTGTTCCTCAAGGCACTGGTCGGGCTGCTGCGACCCGACCGCGGGTCAATCTGGATAAGCGGCGAGGACCTCACCGACGTCCCGGAGCGTCGCCTCTACGAGCTGCGCAAGCTCTTCGGCGTGCTGTTCCAGGACGGTGCGCTGTTCGGCTCGATGAACATCTACGACAACGTCGCCTTCCCGCTGCGTGAGCACACCAAGCTCTCCGAGTCGCAGATCAGGGCCGTCGTTACAGACAAATTGGACATGGTCGGCCTGCTCGGCGCGGAGGCAAAGCTGCCCGGCCAGATTTCTGGCGGCATGCGCAAGCGGGCGGGGCTGGCCCGCGCGCTGGTGCTCGATCCGGAGATCATTCTGTTCGACGAGCCCGACTCGGGTCTCGATCCCGTTCGCACCGCGTATCTGAACCAGCTCATCGTCGATCTCAATCAGCAGACCGACGCCACGTTCCTGATCGTCACGCACGACATCAACACCGCGCGCACCGTGCCCGACAACATCGGCCTGCTCTACCACGGGCACCTGGCCATGTTCGGCCCGCGCGAGATGTTGCTGTCCAGCACCGAACCGGTCGTGCGCCAATTCCTCAACGCCCAGCGGATCGGCCCGATCGGGATGGCCGAGGAGAAAGACGCGGCCGAACGCGAAGCCGAGTCAGCTGCGGGCGCAATGCTGCCGCCACTGCCTCCGATTCAGCTGCAACTTCGTCCGTCCAACGGGGAGCCCCGGCGCGCTGAGCGGGTGCCAGGGCAGTGGTGCGCCACCAACGGAATCGACGCGCCCGCCGGCTCGTTCCGCGAGGAGGTTCCGGTATGACCAACCCGGTCGCGGCCGGCCTTCGGCAATCGGGCAACTTCTTCGCCTTCTGCCTCGACGTGGCGCGCGCGGCGCCTCGGCGCCCGTTCCAGCTGCGCGAGTTGATCCAGCAGGCCTGGTTCATTTCTTCGGTATCGATCCTGCCGGCCGCGCTGGTGTCGATCCCGTTCGGGGCGGTGATCGCGCTGCAACTTGGCTCGCTGGTGCGCCAGCTGGGCGCTCAGTCATTCACCGGCGCCGCCTCGGTGCTGGCCGTCGTACGCGAGGCCGGACCGATCGTCACCGCGCTGGTGATTGCCGGCGCGGGCGGCTCGGCGATCTGCGCGGATCTGGGCGCACGTCGCATTCGCGAGGAACTGGACGCGATGCAGGTGCTGGGAATCGACCCGGTCCAGCGGCTGGTGGTGCCCCGCGTGATCGCCTCGATGCTCGTCTCCGTGCTGCTCAACGGCCTGGTCAGCGTGGTGGGCGTATCCGGCGGGTACGTCTTCAACGTGATCATGCAAGGAGGTACGCCGGGTGCCTACCTGGCGAGCTTTCAAGCGCTCGGCCAGCTGTCCGACTTGGTGGCCGGCGAGTTCAAAGCCCTCGTCTTCGGCGCCGTCGCGGCGCTGGTCGCCTCCTACAAGGGCATGACGGCCGGCGGCGGTCCGAAGGGCGTCGGGGACGCGGTCAATCAGAGCGTGGTGATCACGTTCATGTTGCTGTTCGCGATGAACTTCGTGATCACCGCGATCTACTTCCAGGTCATTCCGCAGAAGGGAAGCTGAGGTGGCCCGACCGCTGTCCCGCGCGCTCGGCCTACAGGTCCTCGATGACCTGGGCGAGCAGCTGATCTTCCACGTCAAAGCCGCGGCTGCGGTGCCGCGTACTGTGCGCAGGCACGGCCGCGAGGTGGTGCGGCTGCTGGCCGAGGTGAGCTTCGGCTCGGGTGCGCTGGCCGTGCTGGGAGGCACGGTGGGCGTCATTTGCTTCCTGACTTTCTTCACCGGCACCGAGGTCGGGCTGCAGGGCTATCAGGCACTCGATCAGCTGGGCAGTAGCGCGTTCACCGGGTTCATCTCGGCCTATTTCAACACCCGCGAGATCTCGCCGCTGGTTGCCGCGATCGCGCTGTCGGCGACCGTGGGCAGCGGCTTCACCGCCCAGTTGGGCGCCATGCGCATCTCCGAGGAGGTCGACGCTCTGGAGGTGATGGCCGTGCCGTCAATGTCTTTCCTGGTGACGACTCGGATGATCGCCGGTCTCGTGGCCGTCATTCCGCTCTACATCGTCGGGCTGCTGTCCAGCTACCTTGCCACCCGCACCATCGCCACCATGTACTTCGGGCAGTCGGCCGGCACCTATGACTACTACTTCCATCTGTTCCTGCCACCCGGCGACGTGCTGTGGTCGTTCGGCAAGGCGATCGCCTTCAGCCTGATCGTGGTCAGCGTGCACTGCTACTACGGCTACACCGCCAAGGGCGGGCCCGCCGGTGTCGGTGTGGCCGTCGGCCGGGCGGTGCGCCTGGCGATCGTGGCGGTCAACGTCGTTGACTTCTTCCTCTCCCTAGCCATCTGGGGCGCCACCACCACGGTCCGGATCGCGGGGTGAGCATGAAGCGCATCCTTGGGCTGATCTTCGTGGTGGCGCTGGCCGCGGCATTGTCGATGTCGGTGTTGAGCTATCGCAAAGCCTTCACGCCGGCGGTCTTCGTGACCCTGCACACCGATCACACCGGGCTGCAGCTCAATTCGGGTGCCGACGTCAAGCTGCGCGGGGTCATCGTCGGCCAGGTTCGCGGCATCACCGCCAACGGCCGAAGGGCCACACTTCGACTCGCGCTGGACCCCGGCGATGCCCAGCAGATCCCGGCCAACGTGACCGCACAGATGCTGCCCGAGACCCTCTTCGGTGAACGGTACGTGGCGCTGCAGGTTCCACCGCAGGCATCAGCCGCGCCACTTCACAACGGCTCGGTGATCGACCAGGACCGCAGCAGTTCGGCGGTCGAGCTGCAACGGGTGCTCGACGAGGCGCTGCCACTGCTGCGCGCGATCGCACCGGACAAGCTCGCCGCCACGCTCGGCGCGCTGGCCACGGCTATGGACGGCCGCGGTGAACGGCTCGGCCAGGATCTGGTCACCTTCGACCGCTACCTGACCGCGTTGGATGCCCAGCTGCCCATGATCCGTGCCGACATCAGCAAGCTTGCCCAGGTGCTGGCGGCCTACGACGGAGCCCTGCCGGATCTGATGGCGGTGCTGCGCAACGTGACGATCACCGCCACCACCGTCACCGATCAGCGCGATCAGCTCGCCGCGTTTCTCGATGACACCACAGATCTGGGCGACTCGACGCGCTCCTTCCTGGATCGCTACGGCGACCGGATCATCCAGCTCGGCTCGGTCACCGCGCCGGTGCTGAACCTGCTCGCCACCTACTCACCCGAATACCCGTGCCTGCTGGCGGGCCTGGTAGCGCTGCAGCCCAGGGTCGAGCAGGTCTTCGCCGGCGGTCAAATGCACATCACTATCGAGGTCACCCGGGACAACGGCGGCTACGTACCGGGTCGTGACGATCCGGTCTACGGCGCGCGCACCGGTCCCAACTGCCGCGGCCTACCGCATCCGGTCGTGCCGGCGCCGGCGGTGCCGATCAACGACGGCTACGACTACCACGGAAACCGTGCACCCGCGCCGCTGCCGGTGGGCCTTGCCCCGGTGTCGATGGGGTATGCCGGCACGGCTGAAGAGCGGGACCTGCTGAATCCGATCGTGGCCGGGGCAACCGGCACTCCGGTGACGGAGGTGCCGGACGTAGCCGACCTGCTATGGGGACCACTGCTGCGGGGAACGGTGGTGAACCTGTCATGAGTGCAAGCAGCCGCTCTGTCGCCCCGCCGCTGGCCAAGCTCGTGATTTTCGCGGTGGTAACCCTGGTCCTTACCGCGGCCCTGGCTCAGACCCTGGGGTCGATCTGGCCCAGTGGCGGCACGTCCTATCGAGCCGAGTTCACCGATGTCACCGGCGTGCTCCCGGGCGATGACGTCCGCATCGCGGGCGTCCGAGTGGGACAGGTGACCAGCGTCCGGCTGGTGCGGGACACGGTGGCCGAGCTGACCTTCACCGTCGATGAGCACATTGCACTGGCTACCGACGTGCATGCCACCGTCCGCTACCGCAACCTGATCGGGCAGCGCTACCTCGCGCTCACCGAAGAGGTCGACGACGCGGGCACCCTGCCCGCGCACGGGCTGATCCCGATGTCGCAAACCACGCCCGCGCTTGACCTAACGGCCCTGTTCAATGGATTCCGGCCGCTGTTCACCGCGCTCACGCCGCAGGACGTGAACTCACTCGCGTACGAGATCATCCAGGTTCTGCAGGGCGACGGCGGCACGGTGGGCGACTTGCTTCACCACACCGCCTCACTGACCACCGCGCTGGCCGACCGGGATCAGGTCATCAGCCAGGTGATCACCAATCTCGACGGGGTGCTGTCCACGTTGGACGCCCACCGTGACGAGCTGTCCAATACCATCGCTCAACTGCAGCAGTTCGTCTCCGGGCTGGCCGCCGACCGCGAGGCCATCGGCACCGCCATCGATAACATCGGTGACCTGACCCAAGCCACCGCATCGCTGCTGCAGCAGGTGCGCCCGGACCTCGCCCACGACATCACCGGTCTCGGATCCCTTGCGGACTTGCTCGCGGCCAACAGCAGCGTCATCGACACGACTCTGGCCAAGCTGCCGCAGCAGTATCAAGCGCTGACCGGCACCGCATCGGACGGCTCCTGGTTCAACTTCTTCATGTGCAGCTTCGACGGAAAGATCACCGTGCCCAAAGCCGGCACGGTCAACCCGGCGCAGTTCAGCGCGGCTTCGGCGCGGTGTGGGGGAGGCAACTGATGAAGACGCCCGTGCATCGACGTCACCCGGCGGTCACCGGCGCCATCGGCCTGGCGATCCTGGTCGCGTTGATCTTCGGTGCATTTCACATCGAGGATTTGCCGATCATCGGGGGCGGCGTCTCCTATGACGCAGCCTTCCGCGATGCCAGTGGCCTTACCGCCGGCAACGAAGTGCGCATAGCCGGCGTCAAGGTAGGCAAGGTCACGAAGGTGAGCCTTGCGCGAGAGGGCAATCAGGCCTACGTGCGGGTGGCCTTTCGCATCGACGATTCCGACGCGCGCCTAGGTGAGGCGACGCAGGCGGCCATCCGGATCAAGACCGTTCTCGGACAGAAATACCTGGCCTTGGCGCCGGCGGGTGCGCACCCTCTGCGGGCCGGAGCGCAGATCCCGCTGAGCCGCACCGCCTCGCCTCTGGATGTGGTCGACGCGGTCAACGGTCTGGCTGGCTCACTCGATCAGATCGACAGCACGCAGCTTGCGCAGGCGTTCACCCTGCTCTCGCAGACATTCGCCAACACCCCGGCTGACGTGCACGCGACGCTCTCCGGCCTGTCGCGGCTCACCGGCTCAATCGCATCGCGCGATGCCGAGCTGCGCGAACTTCTTGCCCATGCGCGCGGGGTCACCAGCGTATTGGCCGGACGCGACGATCAACTGCGCAAGCTGATCGCTGATGCAAACCTGCTGCTCGACGAAGTGATCAAGCGCCGTGACGCGATCCACGAGTTGCTGGTCAGCTCCAACGAACTGGCCAGCCAGATCTCCGGCCTGGTGGCCGACAACCGCAGCCGGCTCGGACCCGCGTTGTCGCAACTGCACGAGGTTCTGGTGGTCCTGCAACGGGATCGCGACAACCTCGAGCACACGGTGACGCAGATGGCGCCGTTCATCAACGCGTTCGCCAACGTGCTGGGTAACGGCCGCTGGTTCGACTCCTACCTCGGCGGGTTGCTGCAGCCCTATCTTCCCAGAACGGGAGGCAACTGATGGTCGCTCGCGGCCGGCTTGGCAAACTTGTCGCCATCGTGGCGACCACCGCGATTGTCGCGGCGGTGGGCGTGGCGGCCTGGCGGGCCCAGAGGCCCACCCGGTCTTTGGTCGCGCACTTTGCCAGCACTGTCGGTGTGCACGAAGGATCCGACGTGCGCGTCTTGGGCGTGAAGATCGGAACCGTCACGCGCGTGGCGCCACAGGGGCAATCGGTGCTCGTCGAGATGCGGTACGACGCGCGCTACCGCATCCCGGCCGACGCGCGCGCGGTCATCATCCCGCCCAGCGTCGTATCTGACCGCTACGTGCAGCTCACCCCCGCCTATGCCGGTGGTCCGGCGCTGGCAGACGACGCCGACCTGTCGGTCTCGCGCACGGCGGTGCCGCTCGAGCTCGATGATGTCTATCGGGCGCTGGACGAGTTCAACCGCGCGCTCGGCCCGGATGGCGCGAACAGCACCGGCGCGCTGAGCAAACTGATCACCACCGGTGCGGCCAACCTGAACGGCGCCGGCACGGATCTGGGTGCGAGCCTGCAGGGCCTGGCCACCACGCTGAATACGCTGTCGGCCGGGCGCGATGACCTGTTCGGATCGCTCGCCGACCTGCAGCGGTTCGTCACCGCGCTGGCACAAAGCGACCAGCAGGTGGCTCAGTTCAACCAGCTGCTTGCCACCGCCAGCCAACAACTGGCCGGACAGGGCCAGGATCTGGCCGCCGCGCTGCGAAGCCTGGCCACGGCACTGGCCGACATCACCGGATTCATTCGCGACAACCGGGCTGAGCTCAAGGCCGATGTGCAGGCCCTGACGGACGTATCCGGGGCGCTGGCGCGCCAGCAGAAGGCGATCATCGACGTGCTCAACGTCGCGCCGCTGGCCTTGTCGAACCTGAATCTGGCCTACAACGCCCGATCCGGCACCCTGGACACGCGCGATGACGCCATGGGCCCGTACGACCCGGCCAGCTATATCTGCTCGCTGATCGTCGACCTGGTGCCGACATCGAAGGTGCCCAAGGAATGCGTGGCACTGGCCCAGACGCTCAAGGCCGGCCACCTGCCACTGACCGACCAGCTGCGCAAGCTCCTCGGCCTGGCACCGGTGCCGAGCTCATCGACGCCGCCGAGCACGACCGGTCCGGTCCTGCCCGACCCGGGTGGGGTGCTGGACAGCGGTCCAAGCGATCCGACCCTCGGCGGGATCCTGGGAGCGATTTCATGAATACGTCGATACGGCGACTAGTGGTGCTGGTCCTAGTGCTGCCCGTCTTGACCCTGGGCGCGTGCACGCTTCCTGGCGGGGCGCCGCACGGCCCGGCCTACCAAGTCTCGGCCGAATTCTCCGATGTGCTGGACCTGGTGCCGCAGGCGGCCGTGAAGGTCAACGACGTCACCGTCGGCAGCGTGGAGAAGATCACCCTGTCCGGCTGGAACGCCCGCGTGCAGATGGCGATTCAAAACAGCGTCCGGTTGCCGGCCAACGCCGTCGCCTCGATCGGGCAGACGAGCCTGCTCGGCGAGAAGTTCGTCGAACTGGCTGTCCCGCCGGATCAGCCCGGCCAGGGCACGCTGACCGACGGTGCGCTCATCCCACTGTCCCGGACTAGCCGTGGCGCAGAGGTCGAGGAGGTCCTCGGCGCCCTCGGTCTGCTGCTCAACGGCGGCGGGCTGGCGCAGATCAAGACGATCAGCGAGGAACTGACCAAGGCGCTGGCCGGACGCGAGTCGTCGGTCGCCGACCTGATGCGGCGACTGGACACCTTCCTTGCCGGCTTGGACGCGCAGAAGGCCGACATTGTCCACGCCATCGATGCTCTCGATCGCCTGTCGGCGCACCTGAGCCAGGACCGCACTACGATCGCCAACGCCCTCGATGCGCTCGACCCGGGGCTGACCGTACTGGCGGCGCAGCGCAAGCAGCTGACCGCGGCGTTGACCGCACTGTCCAATCTGTCATCGGTCGGCACGCGGGTGGTCAGCGAATCTCGCCAAGCCACAGCCGACACGCTCAAGTCGCTGCGACCGATCCTCGATCAGCTCAATCGCGCCGGCGACAACCTGCCGAAGGCTCTGGACTTCCTTCTCACCTACCCCTTCCCGCCCAGCGTCGTCGGGGCGATCTCGGGCAATTCGGTGCGCCTGCACGCCACCCTCGACCTGGACGGCGCGGCGATCCTGGCCAACCTGCTCGCTTCGCCCGGACTTACGCAGCCTTCGCAGTCCGCCTCGCCCGGCGGCACGACCGGCCCGCTGCCGCCATTGCCGAAACTGCCGGTGCCGGTGCCGTCCCTGCCATCCGTGCCGGGCCTGCCGCTACCCACTCCCAGCATCCTGCCTAGTGTCAGCCCGACCGGACTGTGCGGGCTGCTGGGACCGATCACGGGGTGTACATGATGATCACTCGCATTGCCCGGATCCAGGTGATCGTCTTTCTCATATTGAGCCTGGCCGGCGTCGCCTTTGTCGGGATCCGCTACGTCGGCATCGGCGATCAGCTGCTCGGCGACCAATACACGCTGTACGCGGATTTGAACACCGCCGGGGGCATCTACTCGAACGCTCCCGTCACCTACCGCGGCGTCCCAATCGGACGGATCAGCTCGGTCCGCCTGCACGGCAAACTGGTGCGCGTCCGCATGCTCGTCAAGCGCTCGGTGCCGGTGCCGCGCGATCTGACCGCGGTGGTCGCGCAGCGCTCGGCCGTCGGCGAGCAATACCTGGATCTGCGGCCGAACTCGGATGCCGGCCCGTACCTGCGCAACGGCGAGGTGATCCCGGCGGAGCGAACCGGCACGCCACTGCCGATGGAGACGCTGCTTGCCAATCTCGAGGCGCTCGTCGGATCGGTGAACAGCAACGACCTGAGCGTGCTCATCGACCAGCTCGGTGTCGCTTTCGAGACCGACGAGACGGCGCTCCGCCAGATCCTGGATTCGTCAAGCGCGCTGCTCGCGGCCGCCAACCAGTACCTTCCGCAGACCCAGGCCCTGATAAATGACTCGAATATCGTGCTGTCGACCCAGATCGCCTCGTCGAGCGCGATTCGCCAGTGGGCCGCTGCGCTGGCGCAGCTCACCGGCGTCGTCCGCAAAGCCGACCCGGACCTCCGCCGGCTGCTGACCGCAGGTCCGCCTGCGGCCGAGCAGATCATCGGCCTGCTACGTGATCTCGACCCGACCGTCGGAACGCTGCTGGGCAACCTGATCACCGTCAACGGCATCGCGGCTCGCCGACTGCCCGGAATCGAGCAGATCCTGGTCGTCTATCCCCTGGTCGTCGCGGGCGGGTTCACCGTGGCACCGGGCGATGGCACCGCACATTTCGGATTAGTGGTCAGCGCCAGCAACGCGCCCTGCCAGTACCGCCAGACCGGGCAGTCCGGCTGCACCGCCGCGGAGCGCGCAAAAGGATCCGGGGTACGCAGCAGCGCAAACGCACCGGGCCCAACCGGGCCCGACCCGAAGCCGGCGCCGTTGGGCGGGCAGTCCGGACCCGGCACGTCCCCGGCGACATCGTCCGGCCCGGCGTCTGGCGCTTCGTCGGACTCGCAACAGTCGGCCGGCACCGTGGCCGGTTTCGACCCGGCCACCGGTCTGGTCACCGGGGGCGACGGCATGCCGCTGCAGTTCGGCGGCACTGGCGGCCAGTACCAGCTGGCCGGGGAGCAGTCGTGGAAGCAGTTACTCCTGGCCGGGCTCGCGCAGTGAGAGATCAGAGCACCCGCGTCAACCCGGCAGATGAAGCAATGGAGGCACCATGGTGACCCGCAATGAGCGACGTGCAGTGGCCACACGGATGCGCACGACACGAAAGCTGACCGTACGCCACGCCACGCCTCGGCCCGCCGATCCGCAACCTGATGACGTCGAGGCCGAGCCGCAGCGGAAGCCGCCTGCTGCCGCGGCCCGCCCGACCGGCAGGTGGCGACTGGCGGCATGGACGCTTGCCGTCGCGCTGGTCGGCGTGCTGGTCGCGGCCGGGATGTTCGGACGCCAATCCTTCGACCAGGCCCAACTCGAAACCGCTCGGCAGCAGGCGTTGGCCGCCGCGCGCCAGGCAACTGTTGACTTCGTCTCGATCAGTGCCACGACTATCGACCGTGACCTGCAGCGCATTGCAGATCATGCGACCGGTCAATTCAAGGACGAATTCACCCAGGACATGTCGCAAGTGCGTACCGCTGTCGTGGACAACAAGGTCGACTCGCACGGCACAGTTCTGCGTGCCGCGGTCGTCTCGGCCAGCCGTAGCTCGGCCGTCGTGCTGGTCGCGGTCGACGCGACCGTCAAGAACACCAGTGCGCCGGACGGGCGCCTGTCGCACTACCGGATCCGCGTCAGTCTGGCGGTCCAGGCGGGGCGCTGGTTGGTCTCCAAGCTCGACTTTGTCGGATGATCAGGAGCTAGGAATGCGTCGTATTCACTTCAACGGCGGTCGGCTCGATCGCCTCCAGCGCTTGGTCCTCGTCCTGGCAATCCTGGTTCTCGCCGGCGGCGGCGCCGCCGGATACGCCTGGCACGACCACGAGAAGGCAAAGCAGCGCGAATCCGCGGCCCGTACCTGCATGAACGCGGCCACTCCGGCGGCTCAGGCCATTTTCTCGTACGACTACCGAACGTTTGATGCCAGCGTCGCCAAGGCGCGCACCTTCATCACCGGTGGCTTCGTCGGTGAGTACGCGAAGACGACGGCGGCTCTCAAGCCCACGGCCGTCCAGGTGCAAGCGATCGTTCAGGCTCAGGTTTCGGCCGTGGGAGTCGTCGCGGTAACCGACGGCAGCGTTGAGGTCTTGGTCTACCTCAATCAATACCGGCGCAACGCGAACATCACGGGCGAGAAGGTCGACCAGGACCGGGTGGTGCTCACCATGTCCCCCGGCGACCACGGCTGTCGGGTCGAGCAGGCCGCCGCGATCTGATGCACGGTCTTCGATCGGCGCGAATCACCTGTGCGGGCCCGCGCGAACTCCTAGATGCAGAGGTCATTGCGACAGCCATCCACCTCTAGCCGTACCGCGCCGGCGACCTGTCGCCTCGGAAAGCAAACCTCCGACCGACGCACCGGCCCACTCGGCGGCTTACCCATATACCTGAAACTCATCTCCGGCCCGCATTCGGTCGATGTCCGGAAGCGGCCTTCCCGCTAGCGTGGCCAGGGATTCCGTCACCTCGGCAAACCCTGGCGACGTCGAGTTCAGGTCGAGGTACTCGCCGTTGATCAGGCTCACGTCCAACGTGACCATGAGCTCGTCGTCGGGTGGCACCGTCCACGCGTACACGACGGCTTTGTGCACGTCGTCCCACGGAAAGCAGAACGGTTCGGGGCCGATGTCGCTCCAAATGCCAACGGCATCGACCCGCGTGCGAGGTCCCATGCCCCGCAGGTTACCTGTGTCGTTTCTTGGCTGAACGTCTTTTCGTGTCCGCCAAACAGCACCGCCGGGACGCACCTGCTGGACCTAGACACTCGAACTGGCTGTCCGCGCCGCTCGGTCTGTGAGGACGTGGGGTAGTGGCAGCGGAGGTTTTTGATCTCTGGAATGGCAAAGCCCAGGCCGTTGACCTGGGCTTTGGATGGAGCCGCCTCCGAGAATCGAACTCGGGACCTACGCATTACGAGTGCGTCGCTCTGGCCGACTGAGCTAAGGCGGCAACGAGACGAAAGTGTACGCGATCAGGACCCCCGCCCCCAATGGGGTATCGAGGGTGGCGGACGTTACACAGGTCTAACTTGCTTGGTGAGCACAAGAAGAGCAATGCTTGCGTAAGGCAAGTAATTGGGGGGATGGCTCACGATGGACGATCATGTCGTCATCGGTCGCCAGCTAGGTCTCTTCCTTCGGCTCGTCGAGCGCATGTACGCAGATCTTAAGGTCGACGGTCTCGATCTTGATCGGGCCGCGTACGTGTTGCTGGGGCGAATCGCCAGCGAGGGACCGGCACGGTTGACCACACTCGCGGACGATGTCTGCCTGGATCTGTCAACGGTCAGCCGTCAGGTCGCCGCACTCGAGGCGGCCGGCTTGGTGGCGCGCACCACGGATTCATCGGACCGCCGCGCGTCGGTGATCGAAGCGACCCAGACTGGGTCCGCAACGTTTGCGCGAAATCGCGAGATTTGGATGTCGACGATGCGCGAGTTGCTTGCCGACTGGACGCCGGAGGAGCGGTCGCAGTTCGCGGCCTTGTTCGTCCGGCTGAACGAGAAGATCGCGGACCGCGGGTGCGCCCACGGCCATTTCGGCAAGACCGCCAAGGCCGGGCCGGCCGCGTCGACGACGACCGTTGACGTCAGCGGCATCGCACCAGCCGGTTCCATCAGCGTCGCAAGCAGCACGAGGGAGTCTCAGTGACCACTGCCACAACAGTCGATCATGCTCGGCCACAGCTGAGCCATCGGCAGATCTTGCTGCTCATGGGCGGTCTGATGACCGGCATGCTGCTGGCCGCTCTGGATCAGACAATTGTCGGCACCGCGCTGCCGACGATCGTCGGCAAGCTCGGCGGAATCAACCACTACTCGTGGGTGGTCACCGCATACCTGCTGGCGTCGACCGCCTCGACCCCGCTCTACGGCAAGATCTCCGACCTCTACGGCCGGCGCCCGATTCTGCTGTTCGCGATTGTCACGTTCCTGATCGGCTCGCTGCTGGCCGGTGCCTCGCAGAACATGACGCAGCTGATCATCTTCCGGGCGGTTCAGGGTCTCGGCGCCGGTGGTCTGATGACTCTGGCGTTCACCATCGTCTCGGACGTGGTCTCGCCTCGCGAGCGCGGCCGCTACATGGGCATCTTCGGAGCGGTCTTCGGCCTCTCCAGCGTCGCCGGACCATTGGTCGGCGGTTACTTTGCCCAGCACGACTGGCGTTGGATCTTCTACATCAACGTGCCGCTGGCCATCCTCGCCGTGATCGTCTGCAACCAGGTGCTGCGCCTGGTCCCGCACCAGCGCCGTGACCACAAGGTCGACTACCTGGGCGCAGTCCTCATGGTGATCAGCGTCGTCTGCCTGCTGCTCGGGCTGTCATGGGGCGGATCCGAATACGGCTGGAGCTCCAGCACGATCATTGGCCTGTTCGTCGCCTTCGTGGTCTTCGCGGTGGCGTTCCTGTTCCAGGAGGGTCGCGCCAGCGAACCGATCCTGCCGCTGCGCCTGTTCAAGAAGCCGACCTTCACGATCGCCAACGCGGCCACCTTCATTCTCGGTTTCGCGATGTTCGGGTCGATCATCTTCGTTCCGCTCTACCTGCAGATCGTCAAGGGCGCGACGCCGACCGCGTCAGGTCTGCTGATGCTGCCGATGATGGTCGGCGTGATCGCCACCTCGATCATCTCGGGCCGCATGATCAGCAAGATCGGCCGGTACAAGTGGTTCCCGGTGGTGGGCACCGCGCTGATGGCAACCGGCCTGCTGCTCTTCGTCGGTCTGCAGATCAACACGTCGCTGTGGGTGGCCTTCATCTACATGCTGGTCGTCGGTGTTGGCCTCGGCCTGTCGATGCAGCCGCTGATCCTGGCGGTGCAGAACGTGCTGGACCTCAAGGACATGGGTGCCGGCACTGCTACCGCGACGTTCTTCCGGTCGCTCGGCGGTGCCGTGGGCGTCGCGGCGCTCGGTGCGGTTCTCTCCAACAAGCTGGCCGGGATGCCGTCCGGGACGTCGATCAACGACCCGGCCGGCATCAAGAAGCTGCCGGAGGCGGCCAAGCACCTGGTCGAGACGGTGTTCGTCGACGCGCTGCACCCGATCTTCCTGACCGCCGGCCTGGTGGCCGCGATCGCTCTGGTGCTCAGCCTGGCGCTGCCGGATCGCGAGCTGCGGGGGGCTGCCCCGAACCAGGGCGACCCGACCAAGCTCGCCGACGAGGACGGCGACACCGCGGCGACCGAGATGGAGTCGCAGGCCGCGACGATGATCTGACACGCATCGCCAGCTCCGCATTGCGAAGGCCCGGGCATCGTTGCCCGGGCCTTCGCGTGCCGTACTCCCTCAGGAACACGACGTTACGGGTCGATTGTGCCCGGCGTGTAACAGCGCCTTTAAGAGTTCGCGGCCGAACGGGGTCTTTGCCGGCGGAGTCAACCGCATTAACGTTGCGATCTATGCGGAGCACGATGATGGACCTTCCCCTCCAGATCTGCCGCCTCCTCGAGCACGGCTCGACCGTGCACGGCGAGTCCGAGGTGATCACCTGGACCGGCGAGGGTGCTCGCCGGACGACCTACAAAGAGGTGGGCGCGCTCTCCGCGCAACTCGCGCATGCACTCCATGACGATTTGGGCGTACGCGGGGATGATCGCGTCGCGACCTTCATGTGGAACAACGCCGAGCACCTCGTGGCGTATCTGGCGGTGCCGAGCATGGGCGCCGTTCTGCATACGCTCAACCTCCGGCTCTTCCCGGAGCAGCTGACCTATATCGCGAACCACGCCGAGGACAAGGTGATCATCGTCGACTCGACGCTGATTCCGCTGCTGGCGCGGGTCTTGCCGGAGCTGCACACGGTCAAGCATGTGGTGGTGGTCGGCGGCGGTGACCCGGCTCCGTTCGCGGCGGCGCCCCAGGTCCAGGTGCACCGCTGGGACGATCTGCTGGCCGGCAAGCCCCCGTCGTACGAGTGGCCGGACGTCGAAGAGCGTGATGCCGCCGCCTTCTGCTACACCTCCGGCACCACCGGCAACCCGAAGGGCGTGGCCTATTCGCACCGCTCCATCTGGCTGCACTCGATGGAGGTCTGCATGGCGGAGAGCTTCGGGCTCTCGCCGCAGGCGAAAGACCTGGTCATCGTGCCGATGTTCCACGCCATGGCCTGGGGCCTGCCGTACGCGGCTTTCATGTCCGGCGCGTCGCTGATCATGCCGGACCGGTTCCTCCAGGCCGCGCCGCTGGCCGCGATGATCGAGGCGGAACAGCCGAGCCTGGCCGGCGCGGTGCCGACCATCTGGACCGATCTGCTGGCTTATCTGGAGCAGCACCCGGCCAACATCTCTTCGCTCAAGGAAGCCGTGGTCGGCGGCTCGGCCTGCCCACCGGCGCTGATGCACGCATTCTCCAAGCGCGGCATGGAGATCATCCATGCCTGGGGCATGACCGAGATGTCGCCGCTCGGCTCGGTGTCTCGGCCGCCACGGGGCGCGACCGGCGATGAGGCCTGGGCCTATCGCTACACCCAGGGCCGGGTGCCGGCCTCGGTGGCGGCGCGGATCGTCGGCCCGACCGGCGAGGTGATGCCCAACGACGGCGAGTCGGTCGGTGAGCTCGAGGTCCGTGGCCCGTGGGTGACCAACCGCTATTACGGCGAGGACATCCCGGATCCGGAGAAGTTCCGGGACGGCTGGCTGCGCACCGGCGACGTCGGCACGTTGTCGGCGAATGGCTATCTGACGCTGACCGACCGCGCCAAGGATGTGATCAAGTCCGGTGGCGAGTGGATCTCCTCGGTCGAGCTGGAGAACCACCTGATGGCGCACCCGTCGGTGCTGGAGGCCGCCGTGGTCGGCGTGCCCGACCCGAAGTGGGACGAGCGCCCGTTGGCCGCTGTGGTGCTGAAGGAGAACGCGACGGCGACCGCGGACGAGCTTCGTGACTTCCTGTCCACCAAGATCGCCCGCTGGCAGCTCCCGGAGCGCTGGACCTTCATCGAGACGGTGCCGAAGACGAGCGTCGGCAAGTTCGACAAGAAGGTCATCCGCAAGCAGTACGCAGATGGTGAGCTGACCGTGGAGACGCTCAGCTAAACCTCGCAAGCATTATCGGAGCAGGGCCGGTTCTCCGCGAAGGACCGGCCCTGCGTCATGCCCGGGGCTCGCTGACCGTGGACGCCGCGATCCTTATCGGAGTCAGGCTGTCCGCGGTCAGGCCGTCTTGCGCGTGCTCTTCTTCGCCGGTGCCTTCTTGGCGGCAGTCTTCTTAGCGGCGGCCGGCTCGGTCTTCTTAGCGGCGGCGGCCGCGGTCTTCTTCGGCGCTGCCTTCTTCGCCGGCGCCGGCGCGGCCTTGGCGGTCGAGGCGGCCGCCTTCTTCGCTGACCGGGCCGACGTGATCGGAGTGGGCTCGGCGTGTGCGGACTTGCCGGCCGCGGGCGCCTCACCACGCGCGGCGCGAGCCCGGTCCACCGATGCCTTCAGTGCCGCCATCAGGTCCACCGCCGCGGTCGGCTTCGGCGCGGCCTCCACCGGTGCCACGATTTCGCGGCCGCCGACCTTGGCATCGATGACTGCCTGCAGCGCCTCGCGATAGTCGTCCGAGTAGAGGTCCTGGTCGAAGTCGGCGGCCATCGAGTCGATCAGCGAGGTGGCCATGGCAAGCTCGGGCGCCCGCACGCTGATGTCGTCGTCCAGGAAGCCGAAGTCCGGCTCCCGCACCTCGTCCGGCCACAGCATGGTGTTGAGCACCAGCACGTTGTCGCGGACCCGCAGGGTGGCCAGTTGCTCGCGCTGGCGCAGCGCCACCTTGACGATGGCGACCCGGTCGGAGTTCACCAGCGCGTCGCGGAGCAGCACATATGGCTTCGCGGCCTGGTTCTCCGGCTCGAGGTAATACGCCTTGGCGTAGAGGATCGGGTCGACTTGATCGGCTGGGACGAACTCCAGCACGTCGATCGCCCGGGAGGTGGTCAGCGGCAGGTCGGCGAAGTCGTCGTCGGTGAGGATGACCATCTCGCCGCCACCGACGTCATAGCCCTTGGCGATGTCGTCGTAGGCCACTTCCTCGCCGTCGATCGCGCAGACACGCTGGTATTTGATGCGCCCGCCGTCTTCGCGGTGCACCTGATTGAAACGGATGTTCTTCTCTTCGGTCGCGGAATACAGCTTCACTGCGATCGACACCAGGCCGAACGAAACCGCGCCCTTCCAGATCGCACGCATACAAACAGCGTGGCATTGATCGAGCGACATCGCGAGAGCTTCGGGGTCGTTACTGTGAGTTTGTGCCCGCAATTCCGCTTGCCCCGATGCTCGCCACCACCGGCTCGCTGCCGGTCGGCTCGAGCTGGGGTTACGAGTTCAAGTGGGACGGGGTGCGGGCGATCGCGCAGATCCGGGACGGCACGGTGCGCCTGTTTGCCCGCAGCGGAGCCGAGATCACGGTGGCCTATCCGGAATTGCAGGGGCTCGGGGCCGCGGTCGGCGCCGGCGTCCTGGACGGCGAGATCGTCGTGCTGGACGACTCTGGCCGGCCGTCGTTCCAGGCCCTCGCCGAGCGGATGCACGTGCGGTCGGCCGCCCGCGCCGCCACGCTGGCCGCCGCCAAGCCGGTCACCTACATGATCTTCGACGTGCTGCAACTCGCCGACGACGATCTGACCGCGCGGCCGTACCAGGCCCGCCGCGAGACGCTGGACAAGCTCGGGTTGGCCGCCGACCACTGGCTGGCCCCGCCGATGTTCAGCGACGGGCCGGCCACCAAGGCCGCGGCCGAGGAATATCAGCTGGAGGGCCTGATGGCCAAGCGGCTCACCTCGGTCTACCGGCCCGGCACGCGCTCGCCGGACTGGGTGAAGATCAAGATCGACCTGACCGCCGAGTTCGTTATCGGCGGCTGGCGCCCGGGTGCGCGTACCCTGGGCGCTCTTTTCATCGGAGTGCCCACCGCGGACGGCCTCGCTTATCGCGGACGCGTCGGCGGAGGCATCTCCGCAGCGTCCGAGCGAGCCCTCTTGAAAGCTCTGGAACCGCTTGTCGTCAAGGACTCGCCGTTCGTCACCGACATTCCCAAACTGGAGACCAAGGGCGCCACCTGGGTGCGTCCCGAGGTGGTGGTCGAGGTGCGCTACGGGCAGGAGACCCCGGATGGCCGGCTGCGGTTTCCCCGGTTCCTGCGGATCCGTCCGGACCTGACGCCCGGCGAAATCGACACCCCTGGGACGGTCGAAGATGGCTGAGCAGCGCATCGTCGTGACGGTCGACGACCAGAACCTGGAACTGTCCAATCTGGACAAGGTCCTCTATCCGGCACACGGTTTTACCAAGGGCGAGGTGATCCACTACTACACCGCGATCGCCGAGGTCTTGCTGCCACACCTGGTGGACCGGCCGCTGACTCGGATCCGCTATCCGAATGGAGTGGACAAGCCGGGCTTCTTCGAAAAGAACGTGCCCGGCGGGATGCCGTCCTGGGTGCGGCACGAGACGTTGCCGTCGCCGGGCTCATCGGTCGGCCGCGACACCATCGACTACGTCGTCGTCGACGGGCTCGCCTCACTGGTCTGGCTGGCCAACCTGGCCGCTCTGGAACTGCACGTGCCGCAGTGGAAAGTCGGCAGCGACGGCCCGGACCTGCTGGTGGTCGACCTCGACCCGGGACCGGGTGCCGGGCTGGCAGAATGCTCCGACGTCGCGCTGATGCTGCGCGATCGGCTGGCCGAGGACGGGTTTGACGCTTACCCGAAGACGTCCGGAAAGAAGGGCATGCAGCTGATGGCCGCGGTAGCCGGCACGCAGACCTCCGACGAGGTGTCCGGCTATGTCAAGGCGGTCGCGATGGAGTTGGAGGCCGCCCATCCGCGGATGGTGACCTCGCAGATGGCCAAGAACCTGCGCCCCGGCAAGGTGTTCATCGACTGGAGCCAGAACGCCGCCGCGAAGACCACGGTCGCGCCCTACTCACTGCGCGCCGAGCGCGTTCCGTCGGCGTCGGCACCGCTGCTCTGGGAGGAGCTGGAGGCGGGGTCCGTGCGCCAGTTCCGCTCCGACGAGGTGCTCATCCGGGTCAGCGAGTACGGAGACCTGCTGGCCCCGCTGCTGGATGGTGGCCCGGAGGTCCCAACCGGCGGCACCGCGCACACCAACCGGCGCACGTCGCACTCGCCCCGCCGCCGCACCTCATGAACGACGACGCGGCATGACCGACTACCCGGCGAAGGCGATGAACGTCGCGCGGGATCAGGCCTCGCACGCCGTCGACGTGTTGCAGGACGTGTCCCGGCGCAGCGCCCGGGGGGTGATGGATCGGCTGCGCCGAGTCCGGGCCAGCCTGCTGATCGCGATCCAGGCCGCGCTCGCCGCCGGCATTGCCTGGTATCTCGCGCACGACGTGGTCGGTCACGCGGCGCCGTTCTTCGCGCCCATCTCCGCGGTCATCGTCCTGGGGGTTTCGGTCGGGCAGCGGATGCGCCGCGCCATCGAGCTGGTGGCCGGCGTCTCGCTCGGCGTTCTCGTCGGAGATCTGCTCATCTACTTCATCGGCACCGGACTCTGGCAGATCGCGCTGGTGGTGCTGCTGGCGATCCTGAGCGCGGTGTTCGTCGGCGGCAGCGCCACCCTCATCGGTCAGGCCGCGTCGTCGGCGGTGCTGGTGGCGACCCTGCAGCCGCCGTCGCACGGAATCTTCTACGGCCGGGTCATCGATTCGCTGGTCGGCGGCACCGTCGGCGTGATCGTGATGGCCCTCTTGCTGCCGGTGAACCCGCTCACCACGGTGCAGAAGGCCGCCGGTCCGGCCCTCGGCCTGCTCGCCGGCGAGTTGGACGGTGTGGCCGACGCCCTGGGCAGCAGCGACGCGAACCGCGCGCGGACGACGCTGGAGCGGATGCGATCGAGTGAAGCGGAGCTGGCGCGATTCCGGGACGCGCTGGCCGTCGCCACCGAGACGGTGTCGCTGGCGCCGGTCCGGTGGCGGGCGCGGGCGCCGCTGGCGCAGTACGCCGATGGTGCCGTACATATCGACCGGGCCATCCGCAACGGCCGGGTGCTGGCCCGCCGTGCGGTCTCGATGCTGGACGACGGGGAATCAGTGCCGGCCGAGTTGCTCACCGGCATCCGTACGCTCGGGGACGCGGTTCGCACGCTGCGCAAGGAGCTGGCCGACGGGGTGGAGCCGAAGCGTACCCGTGAAAAGGCGCTGGAGGCGGTGGCGCACGCCGCCGACGGCTACCGGGTCGGGGTGGGATTTTCCGGCAGCGTCGTGGTGGCTCAGGTGCGCTCCATGACGACCGACCTTCTGCAAGCCACCGGCCTGGACGAGAAGACATCCGTCCGGGCCGTGCGCCGCACCGTGGGTAGGCTGACAACGTGACTCAATTGCAGGCCGACCGCGGATCGCGTGAGCCGACGCACGAGGCCGAAACGGGGAGCTGGTGAATACCTTGGCGTCGCCGCCCACACAGCCTGCATACGCTCCGGCCGCCTTCGCGGCCGCGTCCAAGCGGATGGACTGGCGCCGAATCTGGATCATGGTCGGCGTCATTGTCTTCTGCCTGGCGTGCGGCATCGTGCTGCTGTCGATCATCGGCTACAACATCGGCCCGCTGGCGCTCGGCATCGGATTCGGCGCTGCACTGATCCCGGTCCCGATCCTGGTCGCGGCGTTCCTGTGGCTGGACCGCTATGAGCCGGAGTCACCGATCTACCTGGCCATGGCCTTCGTCTGGGGCGCGTTTGTCGCGACGCTGGTGGCATACCTCGGTAACACCGGCGTCTCCAACCTGTTCGAGAAGCACAAGATCTCCGACGACTGGGTCGCGGTGCTGGTGGCGCCCTTCATCGAGGAGACAATGAAAGCGCTCGGACCGGTGATCCTGCTGCTGGTCACCGCGTTCATCCTGAAACGGCCGGTGGTCAACGGGGTCCTCGACGCGATCGTCTTCTTCGGGATGTCGGCGACTGGATTCGCCTTCTCCGAGAACATCCTCTATCTCGGCGGGCACGGCTATGCCGCAGGCGCTGACCAGGGTGGCGTCGCCGGCGGAGTGCAGGACGTGATCGCGGTCTTCATCGGCCGGATCCCGCTGTCCGGGTTTGCCCACCCGCTGTTCACCTCGATGACCGCGGTGGGTGTCGGCATCGCGGTGGTGACGACCAAGACCTGGGTACGCGTCGTGGCGCCGCTCAGCGGCTGGATCCTGGCGATGACCCTGCACGGGTCCTGGAACGGCATGGCCACCCTGGCGTCCAACCTGAACAACCCGCAGATCCTGCTCTACGGCTACTTCGCCGTCTTCATGCCGGTCTTCTTCGGCATGGTCGGGCTGGCCATGTCGCTGCGATCGCGTGAGGGCCGGTTGACGCAGACCGCTCTCGCCGACTACGTACGCCTCGGCTGGCTCAGCCCGCCCGAAGTCGCCACTCTGGCGACCATCGGCCGGCGGCGCTCGGCCCGGGCCTGGGCCCAGCGGGTCGCCGGTGAGCCGGGCGGCGCCAACATGCGCGGGTTCCAGCTCAGCGCGACCCAGCTGGCTCTGCTCCGCAACCGGATGGATCGCAAGACCGCGGCCGGGTTGACGATCACGCCCGCCGAGCGGGCCGAAGAGTGGCAGTTGCTGCAGCTGATGTCGGCCTACCGCGGGGCGTATGTGGGCCGGGATCCGATGGCGCCGCGAGCGCTCTGGACCGGGTCGGGCTATCAGATCGCGTTCCCGGACGGATCCGTGCGCGCGGTCGGCGCGACCGCCGATCCAGTGGTGCCGATTCCGGTGGTCCGAGCGCCGTATCCGTACCCGGGACTGCCGGTGCCGGCCGGGATGCCCGGCGGCCCGCCGCCCGGTCTTCCGCTGCCAGCCGGGTTCCCGCAGTATCCCGGCGCGCCGATGCCCGCGGGATATCCAGTTCCGGGCGGTCCGCCCGCGGGCTATCCCGCGTATCCGGTTCCCGCAGCGGGTTATCCGGCCTACCCGGGATATCCGCCGCCCGTGCAGCCGCCGCCCGTGCAGCCACCGCCCGTGCAGCCGCCGTCCGTGCAGCCACCAGCGGCGCCGCTCGGTCCGCCGCCCGCCCAGCCCTCGGCTGCGGGACCGTCTGCGCCGGCTCCTGCGCCAGGGGCTCCGGCTGCGCCGCCGCTGGGCGCTGGGCCCGACACTTCGGCGGCGTCGTGGCCGCCGGCCGCGCCGGAATCACAGGAACCAGATCCGGACGCTCTACGCGACGCTGACCTGCCCAGACGCGACTAGACCGCCCGCCCCGCGGGCTTCGCGCTCGACGGTGCCGCACCCGGTCGAGCAGCGGCTAGAGGTAAAGGCCGGTGCCGTCGGTCTCCACCCGGCGGGCCGCGACCGCGTGCACGTCGCGCTCGCGCAGCAGCACGTAGGACTGGCCGTGCAACTCGACTTCGGATCGTTCCTCGGCGTCGAAGAGCACCCGGTCGCCGGTCACGATGGACCGCACATGCGGGCCGACTCCGACCGTGGACGCCCAGGACAACCTTCGCCCCACAGATGCTGTCGCGGGGATCAGAATGCCGGCGCTGGACCGGCGCTCTCCGTCGCTGGTTTCCAGCTTGACAAGCACGCGGTCGTGCAGGAGGCGGATCGGCAGGCCGTTGGTGGTCTCATCGGTGGAACTCGTCACGGACGAAACCTACAACGCGGACGTAGGCCGGAGCACGGTGATCTCGGTACGGTAGAGATCCGGAGGCGAGGGGGTGATCGGTCAAAGTGAGTAGACTCAGCCACGTTAGAGCCAATTTGCGGCGCGCGTACGAGGCCGGCCGGGCCGGCGTACGGTCCGCTCACGATGCGGAGGCCGAGGCCGACGTGGCCTTCGACCAGCCGGCCGAGCACGCCGCGACGCCGGACTTCGATCCCCACACCACCGCCAGCCGCGATGACGTGCACGTCTCCCACTCGGTTCGGATCGCAGCGGCGTGGAGCTGGCGCCTGCTGGTGATCGTGTCGATGGCCGCGGTGTTCTTGTGGCTCCTCGGCCGGTTGCATCGTGTCGTCGTTCCGGTGGCAATCGCGCTGCTGCTCGCCGCCCTGCTGGCACCCGCGGTGGCCTGGCTGCGACGGCACGGAGTGCATCGCTCGCTGGCCACCGTTCTGGTGATGGTTGGCGGGCTGGCGCTGGTCGGCGGCACCCTTACGCTGGTGATCTCGGAGTTCATCGACAGCGCCGGCAACCTCGCCGATCAGGCGCAGGACGGCCTCCGGAAGATCCAGGGCTGGCTCAAGGGCGGCATCTTCCACCTGACCGACCAGCAGATCCAGAGCTTCCTCGACTCCGCCCAGAAGTTCATCAAGGACCACCAGTCCAACCTGACCACTGGCGCGATCGCTACCGCCACCACCGCGCTCGACGTCCTGACCTCGATCTTCCTGATCCTCTTCACGCTGTTCTTCTTCCTCCGCGACGGAGACCGGATCTGGCGGTTCGTGGTGAACCTGTTGCCGCGCAACGCCCGCATGCCGATCGCCAACGCCGGCTATCAAGGCTGGTCAACGCTGGTCGCCTACGTGCGCGCGACCGTGCTGGTCGCCTTCATCGACGCCGTCGGCATCGGAACCGGCCTCGCCATCCTCCGGGTCGACCTGGCGTTTGCCCTGGCCGCGCTGGTGTTCCTGGGCGCGTTCATTCCGATCATCGGTGCCACTCTGTCCGGGGCGGTCGCCGTGCTGGTCGCGCTGGTCACTCGCGGTCCGGTGACGGCGCTGCTGGTGCTCGCCGTCGTGATCGGCGTGCAACAGCTGGAAGGCCATGTGCTGCAGCCGCTGATCATGGGCCGGGCGGTCTCGATTCACCCGCTCGCCGTGATCCTCGCGATCGCCACTGGCCTGGTCCTGGCCGGAATCATCGGTGCGCTGGTGTCGGTGCCGATCGTGGCGGTCCTCAACACCGCGGTTCGTCATCTCTATGCCAACCGCATGCACCAACCACAACCACCGCCACCCGAAGCGGTGGTG
Organism: uncultured Actinomycetota bacterium; assembly: GCA_963836775.1. Lineage (GTDB taxonomy): Bacteria > Actinomycetota > Actinomycetes > Mycobacteriales > Micromonosporaceae > DASQPR01. The sequence goes on from CAWIKR010000002.1 coordinate 2,601,387, forward strand.
GTGCGAGATTAGCTGCCGGCTGACGACCGGCAGCCAGTCCCACAATCCGAAGCCGCGCTTCGCGCGAGACACGGTGTTGCCCCGGCTAGCCGCCGCCGCGCTATTGGTCGTCGGCTAGCCTCCGCTGTGCTGCCTGGTCGTCGGCTAGCCTCCGAGCGACTTGCGAACCCGGTCGGCACCTAGCGCCAGCAGCAGCGTCGGCAGGCGCGGTCCGGTGTCGCGGCCGACGAGCAGGTGGTAGAGCAGCGCGAAGAAGCCTCGCTGTGCCACCTTCAATTCCGGCGTCGGCTTCACGTCCAGCGGCAGGCCAAGCTGCCGCTTGGGGACGCCGTACAGCAGCGTGGTGAGACCGTCCAGAGACCAGTTGCCGTCCAGTCCGGCGGCGAGCATCCGCAGCGACTCCCGCTGGTTGTCGTCGAGTGTCGCGAGAAGATCCTGGTCCGGCTCGTCCCGGATGTGCGTACGCTCCTCGGCCGGCATGTAGCTGAGCACCCAGTTCGCGGCCCGGTCCAGCCGCGGCCGGGTTTCGTCGAGTGACGCGATCGGGTCGGTGGCATCCAGGTCACGGACGATCCGGAGGGTCTGTTCCTCATCGCCGGTGGTGATGTCGACGATCGAGGCCAGGGTGCGGTATGCGATCGGGCGCGGCGTGGCCGGTAGGGGCCCAGCCGCGGTGCCCGCGGCCCGTGCGTGGGCGGCGAGGTCAGCGGCGGTCGCGGTGCCAGCCGCCACCCGGGACACCAGTGCGTCCCATTCGTCGTACATGCGCTGGATTTCCTGGTCGAACGCGATCTGGAACGACTGGTTCGGCCGCCGGCGCGCGTAGAGCCAGCGGAGCAGCGGTGCCTCCATGATCCGCAGCGCGTCGCCAGGGGTCGGCACGCCACCACGCGAGCTGGACATCTTCGCCATGCCCTTGATGCCGACGAAGGCGTACATCGGCCCGATCGGCTGGACGCCACTGAACACCCGCCCGACGATCTCGCCACCGACCTGGAATGACGAGCCCGGGGAGCTGTGATCCACGCCGGACGGCTCGAAGACCACGCCTTCGAAGGCCCAGCGCATCGGCCAGTCCACCTTCCAGACCAGCTTGCCGCGGCGATGGTCGCGCAGGATGACGGTCTCGGCGTGGCCGCACTCGCAGGTGTAGGACATTGCGGTGGTGGCGTCGTCGTAGGCCGTGACCGTGGTCAAGTCCCGGTCGCAGACCGAGCAGTACGGCTTGTACGGGTAGTAGGAGCTGCCGGCGCCACCCTCGTCTTCGCTGGCCGCACCGGAGCCTTCGGCGGCTTCGGCGGCCGCTGCGGCGTCCTCCGCGCTCAGCTTGTCCGAGATCTTCACCGACCGGCCCTTGGTCCGGTACTGATCGAGGATCGCGTCGATCCGGCCGCGCTCGCGCATCGCGGTGAGGATCTCTTCGGTGTACGCCCCTGACGTATACATCTGGGTCTGGCTCACCGGACGGTAGTCCACGCCGAGCTCGGCGAGCGCAGCGACGAGGTCGGCCTTGAAGTGCTCGGCCCAGTTGGGATACCTGCTGCCCGGCGGTGCCGGGACCGAGGTCAACGGCTTGCCGATGTGCTCGGCCCAGGACGGGTCGATGCCGGCCGGCACCTTCCGGTAGCGGTCGTAGTCGTCGAACGAGATCAGATGAACGCAGTCCCGGCCGCGCCGCCGGATCTCGTCTGCGACCAGATGCGGTGTCATCACCTCACGCAGGTTGCCCAGGTGGATCGGACCGGACGGGCTCAGGCCCGAAGCGCAGACGATCTGCTTGCCCGGTGATCGACGGTCTGCCTCGGCGATGACCTCGTCAGCGAAGCGGGAGACCCAGTCGGCCTCGGTCACGTCAGTCACGGGTTCGCGATCCCTTCATCAACTGGCACCAGTGCGGGATCAATTCTCCCGGACCGGCCGGCGCCGGCGATCGGGGGCCGGGTGTCAGGCGTCCTTGAGTCGCTTGAGGGCGCCGAGGACGACATTTCGATCGGTGGTATACCAGAACGGCGGCAGCGATGCTCGCAGATATCCGCCGTACCCCCGAGCGGTCTCCAACCGTGAGTCGAGGACCGCCACCACACCCTTGTCGGTCTGCGACCGGATCAGCCGGCCGACGCCCTGCGCGAGGCGTACGGCGGCGATCGGAACGCTGACCGCCGCGAACCCGGACCCGCCCGCGCTGTCCACCGCCGCGGACCTGGCGGCGGCCAGCGGCTCGTCGGGCCGCGGGAACGGCAACCGATCGATGACCACGAGCTGGCAGGCATCGCCCGGCACGTCCACGCCCTGCCACAACGACATCACGCCCATCAGGCAGCTGCTCGGGTCGTTCCGGAATTTGCGGATCAAGATCGGCAGCTGGTCCTCGCCCTGCAGCAGCACCGTCAGGTTGGTCCGGGCACGCAGCACCTCGGCCGCCCGCTCGGCGGCCCGGCGTGACGAGAACAGCCCGAGGGTGCGCCCGCCGAGCGCGTCGACCAGCGAGACCAGCTCGTCGGCGGCGGGATCGGAAAGACCTGAGGCGGTCGGCCGCGGCAGACGCGCTGCGACGTAGAGGATGCCCTGCTTGGCGTAGTTAAAGGGAGAGCCGACGTCGAGGCTCTGCCAGGCCGGCGCCTCCGCGTGATCGTCGCCGTCGACCGGCTTCTCCTGCGGGTTGGGCGCCAGTCCGATGGACCGCGCGATGGTCTCGAAGCGGCCGCCGAGCGCCAAGGTCGCGCTGGTGGCGACGACCGTGCGATCTTCGTAGAGCTGGTTGCGGAGCGTGCCGGCGACCGACAGCGGCGCCACCACGATGGCCCGGCGACGATCGTCCCGGTCGATCCACGCCACGTCGAAGTCGGACTGCTCCAGCAACCGCTGCGAGGTGTCCGAGAGATCCGACAGCACCGCCTTGGCCTGCTGCTTGCGGATCTGGTCGGGGTCCTCGCCCTTGATCTCGCCGACCTCCTCGAGCGCCCGGCGAGCCGCCCGATCCAGCAGCATCAGGGCTTCGACCATCGGCACCGGCAGACCGGTGGTGATCCGGCCGGGTTGCGCCTCACCCAACCCGAGCGCGACCCCGTCGCCGGCCTCGATCAGCTGCTCATAGGTCTCCGGCCGGATCAGCGACCGGGACCGCCGGGCGCTGCGGTCGATCAGATCCGGCGAGATCTCGGCCTGGGTGGCGCTGGACACGCGATCGGCCAGCTCGTGGGCCTCGTCGATGATCAAGAGTTGATGTGGCGGAACAATGTGGCGCCCGGCCAGCATGTCGTAGGCCAGCAGGCTGTGGTTGGTCACCACGATGTCGGCCTCGCGAGCCCGGGCCCGGGATGCTTCGGCGAAGCACTCGGCGCCGAACGCGCACCGGCCGGCGCCGACGCACTCCCGCGCCGGCATCGACACCAGGCGCCAGGCGTTGTCATCGACGCCCGGATCGAGTTCGTCCCGATCGCCGGTCTCGGTGTCCTCGGCCCACTCCCGCAGCCGCTGGATCTGCTTGCCGAGCCGCCCGGCCTCGCCGAGCCAGACCGTCTTGCGGCCGCTCGGCTCCGCGTCGAACAGCGCGTCGGCCGGCTCCTCTTCATTGGAGCTGTCCAGTCGCGCCAAGCAGAGATAGTGGTGCCGGCCCTTGAGCAGGGCGAACGTCGGGCGCCGGCCGAGCAGCGGCTCCACCGCGTCGGCCAATCTGGGCAGGTCGTGGTCGACCAGCTGGGACTGCAACGCCAGGGTCGCGGTGGACACCACCACCGGGCCGTCGACGAGAAGCGCGGGCGCCAGATAGGCCAGGGACTTGCCGGTGCCGGTGCCGGCCTGCACCAGCAGGTGCTCACTGCTCTCGGTGGCCTTGGCGACGGCGTGCGCCATGGCCTGCTGGCCGGGGCGGGTCGAGCCGCCCGGCACCGCGCCGACCGCCGCGGCGAGCAGATCATCAACGCTGGGGGTGCCCGTCACGGTGGTTCACGCTACCGTCCGGCACCGACGGTTTCCGGCACGCCCGGCCGCTGTGCGCACGCGCCTGCGCGCCCGACGGATGTTGATCTTTGTCGGGTTGCCGACTCACCAGCTCGCCGCCGAATCTGGTGCGGCTTCGGCCGGCGGGGGACGATGTGACTGTCATGTCTGAGCCACTGGTGCATGCGGGGGACCGCGACCTCGTCGTCGCCGAGCGGCCTGGCGCCGACCGACCCGGCGCCGACGGCCCGGTCGGCGCCCGACCCGGCGCTGAGCTGGATGCCACGCGGCCGGGTGCTGCGCGGCCGGGTGCGGCGCGGCCGGGTGTGTTGCGGCCGGGTGTGTTGCGGATGGGTGTGTTGCGGATGCCACCCGCGGATCTGGTGCGCTGAGCGCCATGGAGATTCCAGCCGGGGATCTGGTCCGGGTCGAATACACCAAATACGACGGCCGGCCCCATCGCAGCTATCCGGCCATCCGGTTGGGCGATGACAAGCACGGCACCTGGCTCGGCGTGCCCCGCGGGGAGTTCATCGAGACGGCCGAGGACGCCACCTTCAAATACGACGACCCCTACGTCCTGCTGGTGCCGCACCAGGCATGGTGGACAGCGATGTTCAACGCGCCGCCGCGGCGTACCGAGGTGTATTGCGACATCGCGACGCCGGCCCGATGGCTCGGCGACCGGGTGCTGCTCGCGGACCTCGACCTGGACGTGCGCCGGCGCCGCGCCGACGGTCGGGTCGAGCTGCTCGACGAGGACGAGTTCGCCGTGCACTCCGACGACTTCGGCTATCCGAACTTCGTTATCAGCGAAGCCTGGGCGGCGGCCCGCTGGTTGGTGACCGCGCTCGGCGACGGCACCGAGCCGTTCGCCACTGGCTTCCACGATTGGTTGAGCCAGGTGCGTTGAGCGCCGCAACCGGCGTCGCCGGATGCCTAGTTGCTGATAAATCGGACGGTGCGCGGGTCAAACGTGCCAGATATTCGTTAACGCCTGAGAGCGGCCAGTCGCCCTGCAGATCATGACGCAGAAGCGCCATGCGATCCCGGCGCGGTCGCTTGTGGACTTGGCGGCGTTCTGACCGGCACGGGCTGCGTGCTGGATCAGCGGATGCGGACCGGGATCGCGTGGCGGCGCGATTGCGGCCGGAGGCGGACATGGCGGACAGCTTGACGATGGTTATGGCGGGCGTGGCGGGCGTTTCGGTGGCCGGCATCGCAGCCGGCGCGGCCAGCGCGGTGGCACGGCGTGAGCCCAATTTTGTACGCCGCGCACACCTGGCTCGCGACGACTGGGCGCTCGACCCGCTGGCCCGGCCGATGCGGACCGGGGTCGCGAGCTTCGAACTCGGCGTGTGGCTCGACGACGAGGACCGCGTGCAGGTCGGCTCGCGTCGCTGGGATCGTGACGCGGGCAATGCCATCGGCCCGCGAGTGCTGGCCCGGCTCGCCGACCGGGCGGCACGGCACGGCGGCCGGATGTTTCCGCGCCAGCGCGGATCGATCACGTTGATGCTGGAGATCGCCGAGACCGATCCGGTACGGCAACTGCGCACCTACGAAGTGCTGGACACCGCTCTGCGGGATCACGCGTCGATCCTCACTCGAGTTCAGGACGGTTCCGTCATCCCGGGTCCGGTGACAGTGATCCTCACCGGCGAGGGAGCGCCGCGGCAGGTGCTGGCGGCTCAGGCGGACCGGCTGGCATTCATCGACGGCACCTTCTCCGACGTGGGCGCTTGGGGCGCGCCGGCCAACCTGGTCCCGATGCTGAGCGAGGACTGGGGCTGGCGGTTCAGCTGGGACGGTTATGAGACCTTCCCGGCCGCCGAACGGCAGCTCCTCCGCGACATAGTCACCACCGCCCATTCCGATGGCCGCCGGGTTCGCTTCTACGGGCTGCCGCAGCGGTGGGGGCGGCCGCGCGCCCGGTTCTGGCGGGAGTTGATCTCGTCCGGCGTCGACTTGATCACGCTGTCCAAGGATGTCCGGCCACTGGCCCGCTATCTACGCAAACACAGTTCCGTGCGGGACACCGTCACAATCACCCCACAAGTACGCAATGATCGTGCCTATGAATCTTCGGGACACTCTGCGGGTGCCGTCGGGGCGCGGCGTTGATCTGGCAAAGATGGCCCCGGACAGCACCCCGGGCCTGCCGAAGATCAAGGGCAAGCCGAAGGCCTGGGCCCGGGCCCAGCTCGACGAGATCGGCGCCGAACTCGCGGTGCTCCAGGAGAAGCTGTTCGCCACGGTGAAGACGACCGAGGCGAGCACGCGGGTCCTGATGGTGCTGCAGGCAATGGATTGCGGCGGCAAGGACGGCACCGTCAAGAAGGTGGCCGGCACCATGAACCCGCAGGGCTTGCAGATCGCCTCGTTCGGCAAGCCGACGGCGGAGGAGTTGTCACACGACTTCCTCTGGCGGATCCGCAATGCGCTGCCGACGGCCGGTCATATCGGCGTGTTCAACCGTTCGCAGTATGAGGACGTCCTGGTCGCGCGCGTCCACGAGCTGGTGCCCAAGCGGACCTGGCAGGCCCGATATGCCAAGATCAATAAGTTCGAGAAGGAGCTGGCCCGCGACGGCTTCACGATCTTGAAGGTCATGCTGCACATCTCCAAGAGCGAGCAGGCGGTACGCCTCGATGAGCGGCTGCACGATCCGACCAAGTACTGGAAGTACAACCCGGGTGACATCGAAGAGCGCGCGTTCTGGGGTGACTACCAGGCGGCGTACGCGGACGCGCTGTCGAAGTGCTCGACCGACGTCGCGCCCTGGTATGTCGTACCCGCCGACCACAAGTGGTATCGGGACTGGGCGGTCGCGACGATCTTGCGGGACACGATGCAGGAGATGGACCTCACATACCCGCCTGCGGACTTCGATGTGACTACGGAACGTGCACGCTTCCATACCTCTACGGCGACATAAAGTGAACGGCGGGTGAACAACGCTTGAACGACTGGTTTACGTAGGTAGGCGGTATCGCGACCGATTTGGGTCGCCTCTAGCATTCGTCCCGTCCGATGTTCATTCACGTATGCGACGAGGTGCACGCGTGGCTCTCAAGTTCCGTCCTAGCGACGACTCGTTCTACGACTATTTCAGTCGCGCGGCCGACAACCTGGTCAAGGCCGCGGCCGTCCTGTCCGAGCTGGCGCTGCCGGGCGCAGAGGTGCAGGAGATCAGCGAGCGACTGGGTGACATCGAGCACGACAGTGACTCGATCACGCATGAGCTCTACAAGAAGATCAACTCGTCGTTCATCACCCCGTTCGACCGCGAGGACATCTACCGCCTCGGATCCGGGCTCGACGACGTGATGGATCACCTTGAGGCGATCGGCACGTTCGTCTACCTCTACGGCCTGTCCCAGCTGCCGGCCCTGCCGCGAGAGATGCACGAGATCATCGACGTGCTGGACCAGCAGGCGAAGGTGACCGCCGACGCGATGGGCCGGCTCAAGTCGATGAAGGACCTCAGCGACTACTGGGTTGAGTGCAACCGGCTGGAGAACGTGGGCGACCGCGCCTACCGGATGCTGCTGGTGCGCCTGTTCTCCGGCGAATACGACGCCCTCACTGTGCTCAAGATGAAGGAAGTCGCGGACGAACTCGAGGCGGCTTGCGACGCGTTCGAGCACGTCGCGAACACCGTCGAGACGATCGCGGTCAAGGAGTCCTAAGCGCGTGAATGGGCTCGCCGCCACGATCGTGGTCATCGCGTTCGCAATGTTCTTCAACTACACCAATGGTTTTCACGACGCCGCCAACGCGATCGCGACCAGTGTGTCGACGCGCGCGCTGCCGCCGCGAGTCGCGCTGGTGTTCGCCGCGGTCGGCAATCTGATCGGCTCGGTGTTCTTCGGCGGCAAGGTGGCCGCCACCGTCGGCAAGGGCATCATCACCGCCCCGGACGGCAAGAGCGGCCTGGCTGTGGTGCTCGCCGGCCTCATCGGTGCCATCGTGTGGAACCTCACCACCTGGTATTTCGGCATCCCGTCGTCGTCCTCGCACGCCCTGTTCGGTGGCCTGGTCGGTGCGGCGCTGGTCGCCCCGGGTGCGACCGTCCTCTGGTCGGGCATCGTCGAGAAGGTCATCATTCCGATGGTGGTCTCCCCGGTCGCCGGTCTGATCCTGGGCTTCCTGGTCATGCTCGGGGTGCTGTGGCTCTTCCGGCGTGGCCACCCGGGCAAGCTGAATCGCGGTTTCCGCATCGCCCAGAGCGTCTCGGCGTTCGCCATGTCGGTCGGTCACGGCCTGCAGGACGGTGCCAAGACCATCGGCATCGTGGCCCTCGCGCTGACCGTGGGCGGGTATCTCGGAGCCTCCGCCGCGACGCCGTTGTGGGTCTACCTGCTGTCCGCGGCGGTGCTGGCGGTCGGCACCTACTCCGGCGGCTGGCGGATCATCCGTACGCTCGGTCGCCGCGTCATCCACCTGGGCCCGCCGGAGGGCTTCGCCGCCGAGACCGTGGCCAGCTCGGTCCTGTTCACCACTGCGGCGTACGGCCTGCCGATCTCCACGACGCACACCATCACATCGGCGATCATGGGCGTCGGCGCCACCAAGCGGCTGCGCGCCGTGCGTTGGGGTGTCGCCGGCAACATTGTCACCGCGTGGGTGCTGACGTTCCCCGCGGCGGCGATCGTCGCGGCAATCGTCTACTTCATCGTCAAGCCGCTGTTCTAAGAGATCTGTCCACGACGCCCGCGGCCGGCCGGTCGCGGGCGTCGTGCTGTCTGGAACGCGTGCCGCCCGCGGTGGCAACGGGGGCAGCCGTGCCGGCTGCTGCTTAGGCCTCTTCGCCGGGGTAGACAACTCCGACCTGGCGGCGCACCTCGTCCATGGTGCGCATCACGGTGAGAGTGTCGTCGAGCGGCAGGAGCGGGCTCTCGGTCAGCCCCTCGCGCATGCAGCGGATCGCTTCGATGGCCTGGAACCGCAGGCCGTTGCCCTCGAAGCTGAACGGCTCGCGCTCGTTGGCACCGAGCCGATGCAACGTCAGGTGCTGGGCATGGTGGAAGCCCGCCGGCAGCACGATCATGCCGGAGCTGCCGGCGATCGTCGCGGTGGTCGGGCCGACCGTAGCGATGCTGCAGGTTGCGGTCGCGCTCGCGCCGCTCAGGTAGGACAGCAGCACTCCGGTGGACTCGTCGACACCTTCGGGAGTGAGCCGGGCGGATCCGCGTACCGCGCTGGGATCGCCGAGCACCATCTGAGCCAGGCTGATCGGATAGACACCGAGGTCGAGTAGCGCGCCGCCACCGAGATCCGGGTTACGCAACCGGTGCGCCGGATCGGCGGCCGCCTGGAAGCTGAAGTCGGCGGAGACGAAGCCGACCTCGCCGATCGCGCCGCTCCGGACCAGCTCGGTGACCCGGCGCATGGCCGGCATCGTGCGCATCCACATCGCCTCGGCGAAGAAGACCTGCTGCACCCGGGCCAGCGCCACCAGCTCCTCGGCGTGGCGAGCGTTGAGCGTCAGCGGCTTCTCGCACAGCACCGCCTTGCCGTGCTCGAGCATCAGCTTGGCGGCCTCGTAGTGGGCGACGTGTGGCGTACCGACGTAGACGATGTCGACATCCGGATCGTCGGCGAGAGCCTGCCAGGAGCCGTAGGCGCGCTCGATATCGTGGGCCTCGGCGAACCGGGTCGCGCCGTCGACCGTACGCGACGCGACCGCGGCCGCGATCGCGTCCGGGATCAGGCGCAGATCCTCGGTGAACTTGGTGGCGATGCCGCCGGTTGCCAGGATGCCCCACCGAATCGCTCTCATGGCTGATCATTTCAGCACAGGTAGGCTCGGTAGTCGTGGACGCCTACCTCATTGACGCGGCGCGTACGCCATTCGGGAAGCACCGTGGCGGACTGGCCGGAATCCGTACAGATGATCTTGCCGCCCTCCCCGTCGTCGAACTCGTGAAGCGCCACGCCGGCTTGGACGCAGGCATGATCGACGACGTCATCCTCGGCGACACCAACGGCGCCGGCGAAGACAACCGCAACGTGGCGCGGATGGCGGTGCTGCTGGCCGGGCTGCCCGAGACGGTGCCGGGCGTGACGGTCAACCGGCTGTGCGCGTCCGGCGGCGAGGCCATCAACCAGGCCGGGCGGGCGGTGCGGGCCGGTGACGCCGATCTGATCATCGCCGGTGGCGTGGAGAGCATGACCCGCGCGCCGTTCGTCATCCCCAAGTCCGACGTGCCCTATCCGGCGACCATGCAGATGTACGCCACCCAGGTCGGCTGGCGGATGGTGAACCCGCAGTTCCCGGCCGCGTGGACGAAGTCCCTGGGCGCCTGTGCCGAGGCGGTCGCCACCGAGCTCGGGATCGGACGGGCCGAGCAGGACGAGTGGTCGCTGCGGTCGCACGAGCGCGCGGCCGCCGCGTGGGACAAGGGCCTCCATGACGGGTACGCGTTCCCGGTCGGTGCCGTGCTGCGGGACGAGTCGATCCGGCCCGATACGACCGCCGCGAAACTGGCCGCGCTGAAGCCCGCTTTCACCCCGGACGGCTCCGTCACGGCCGGCAACTCGTCGCCGATCAACGATGGGGCGATCGCGACCTTCGTGGGTTCGCAGCGCGCCGTTGACTCGCTCGGTGTCGAGCCGCTGGGCCGGATCGTCGCCAGTGTCACCGTGGGCTCGGCGCCCGAGCGGTTCTCCGTCGCCCCCGTACCGGCAATTGAAAAAGCCCTGGCGCGAGCGGGCCTGGCTGCGTCGGACATCGCCGTCTGGGAGATCAATGAGGCGTTCGCGGCGATGGTGCTGTCGTGCCTCTCGCTGCTGCCGGCGATCGACCGGGAGCGGGTCAATCCGAACGGTGGCGCCATCGCGATCGGTCACCCGCTCGGTGCTTCAGCGCCGCGTGTCATCGTCGACCTGTGCCGCGAGCTCAAGCGCCGTGGTGGAGGCTACGGCGTGGCCGCGGCCTGCATCGGAGTCGGACAGGGCACGGCCATGGTCGTGAAAGTTGACTGAGCCGCGGATCGCGCTCGCGGATCTGCCGCCGAATCTGCAGGCCCGCGCGCGCGAGTTCTACGCCAACGGCGGCACGCCGGTGGTGCCCAAGCTGGCAGCGACCGTGCTGCTGCTGCGGCTCGCCGACCCGGGCTTCGAGATCTATGCGGTGCGCCGGGTCCCGACCATGCCGTTCGCCCCGGGCATGTACGCATTCCCGGGCGGCACCGTCGATCCGCGCGACGTCGGTGCCGACATCGCCTGGACCGGACCGGCGCCGGCGCACTGGGCCGAGCGTCTGGGCCAGCCCGAACCGCAGGCGCGGGCGGTGGTCTGCGCCGCCGTCCGTGAGGTGTTCGAGGAGACCGGAGTCCTGCTGGCATCGGTCGGCGGCACCGAGGACTTCGAAGCCGAGCGGGCCGCGCTGGTCGACCGGCGGCTCGGCTTCGCCGACTTCCTCAACTCCCACGGACTGTCGCTCTCCTCCGAACTGCTGTCGCCGTGGTCCCGCTGGATCACGCCGGAATTCGAGCCGCGCCGCTACGACACCTACTTCTTCCTGGCGCTGCTGCCGGGCGGTCAGGACACCCGCAATGTCGGCGGCGAAGCCGATGTCGAGACCTGGCTCCGGCCCGGCCGGCACGACCTGCCGATGCTGCCGCCGACACGAGTCACCCTGACCGAGGTCGAGGGGCACTCGTCGATCGCGGATCTGGTCGCCGCCTCGGCGCATCGGGACGCGGCAGTTCCGGTGGTTCCCCGGTTGGTGCTTTCAGGCGAATAATGGCGGCGTGGACGCCGTCACCGGGACGCTTCATCACGTCGAGATCTGGGTGCCCGATCTGAACCGGGCCGTCGCCAGCTGGGGCTGGCTGCTGGAGCAGCTGGGCTACGAGATGTTCCAGGACTGGCCGGACGGCCGCAGCTGGCGGCTGGGCCGGACTTACATCGTGTTCGAGAAGTCCAGCGCGCTGTCCGCGGATGAGCACGATCGGCTGCGTCCCGGCCTCAACCATCTGGCGTTTCATGTGTCGTCGCGTGAGCTCGTCGATTCGCTCGCCGACGAGGCACCGGACTACGGCTGGACGTTGATGTTCGCCGACGCTCATCCGCATGCCGGCGGCCCCAACCATTACGCGGCCTACTTGGAGAATCCGGACGGTTTCGAGGTCGAGTTGGTCGCGGCCGGCAGGTAGCCGAACGTCGATGCCGACCCGGCACGGTCTCGCCGCGCCGGGCCGACCTCGTGGGTTGATTAGACGTGGGAGTTCGAGCAGATATTGGCCGGGACCGACGCGCCGCACCGGTTGTTCTTGAACACGTTGGTGGAATTGCCGCTCGCGTCGATGACGTCTGCGGGCTGCCCGGAACTCTTGTTGCCCTGGATCACGTTGTGCACGACGTGGTTGCCCTCGGATCCGGGCGCGAGGAATACGCCCGCCGACGTGTCGACGTTGCCGCGGTTTCCGATGATTTCGTTGTTCTTGATGGTGTTATCGTGGCCACCGAAGATCAGCACACCGGTGCCTTGCAGCGGAGGGGCTTCCTCACCGGCCGGGCAGGACCGGTTGTTGCGGTCGATCACGTTGTGCATGACGACGGTATCGCCCTGACCGCCGGGTTGGCCGTCGTCGACGAGCGCGACTCCGGTGCAGTTGCGGATGAATTTGTTGCCGGTCACGGTGACGTTGTGTGCATGCCGGACCAGCAGGCCGAGCGCATTGCCGATCGCGATGTTGTCCTTGACGACGGTGCCGTGGGCGTTGGCGATGTCACCGACGTAAAGGCCGGCCTCCTCGATCGAGCCGATGACGACGTTTCCGATGAACTTGCCTCGGGTGGAGTTGAACTCGGTGATTCCGTACTCGGTGTTGAACAGTGCGTGGACTCCGGTGACGCTCAGCCGGTCCGTGCCGAAGCCAAACACGCCGAAGCCATCGAATCCGCGAACGGTGAGGTTCTTGATGGTCACGCGGGAGACGGTGTGGCTGGGATTCGTCACGCAGATCCCGGTCGGGCCGGCCACCGGCACGCAGTTGTTGGTCCCAGTGTCGCGCAGCACCGTCCTCGGGCCCGCGCCCTTGATGGTGAGGTTGCTCGTCGAGATGAGGATGCCGCCGTCGTAATAGCCGGACTTCAGCACGATCGTGTCCCCGGGATGGGCCGCGTCGACTGCGGCCTGGATCGATTGGCCGGGTTGGACCACGTGCACGTGCTTTGAGTTCCCGCTCGCGTTGGCCGGGACCGCGGTGAGAACCAGCGCGCCCAGGGCGAACGCCCCGGCCAAACCGATCCGATAGAGCATTTTCATGGGTGTTCGACGCCTCCAGAACCGGGTAGACAAATCGCGCCTATGACGCACGACCCGGTTTAGCTGGTGAGGCGTTCGGCGGTCTGGCGGTCGGCCGAGTGTGGCCCAGGGGTGGCCAGGATTCACCCGTACGATGCTGGGTTCGCCGGTGACACGATGCCCTCCGTTTCGGCGTCTCGGCCGGAGAACGGCGGACCCGAGATGGTCCAACCGGCGGATCGAGCGGATGCGAAACACCGCCGGATCCCGGCGGAACAACGTGGCGCTGCGCCGGAGCCCGAACTCACGGCACAGCGCCACGCGCCCTTGCGACCTCCGAGGAGGTGTCCGATTACCCGAAGCGACCGGTGATGTAGTCCTCGGTCTTCTTCACCGAAGGGTTGGTGAAGATCTTCGCGGTGTCGTCGTACTCGATCAGGCGGCCCGGGTCCCCGGTCTTCTCGATCGAGAAGAACGCGGTGCGGTCCGAGACGCGCGCGGCCTGCTGCATGTTGTGGGTGACGATCACGATCGTGAACTGCGTCTTGAGTTCGCTGATCAGGTCCTCGATCGCGAGCGTCGAGATCGGGTCGAGCGCCGAGCATGGCTCGTCCATCAAGACAACCTGTGGCTCGACCGCGATCGTACGAGCGATGCAGAGCCGCTGCTGCTGTCCGCCGGAGAGGCCGGCGCCGGGCCGGGACAGCCGGGTGTGCACCTCGTTCCACAGGTTCGCCGCCCGCAGCGCCTTCTCGCACGCGTCGTCCAGAGCGGACTTGCGGCGCATGCCGGACAGCCGCAGACCGGCCACCACATTGTCGTAGATCGACATGGTGGGGAACGGGTTCGGCCGCTGGAACACCATGCCGATCAGCCGGCGCACCGCGGTGACGTCGACGTCTTTGTGGTAGATGTTCTGACCATCGATGGTCATCGAGCCCTCGACGCGTGCGCCCGGCAGCACCTCGTGCATGCGGTTGATGGACCGCAGGAAGGTGGATTTGCCGCAGCCGGACGGCCCGATCAGCGCCGTCACCGACTTCGGCTCGACGGTGATGTTGATGTTGTCGATGGCCTTGAAGTTTCCGTAGTAGGCGGAGATGCCCGAGGCTTCGATTCGCTTAGCCATTGTCATTGTCCCTGTCACTTCTCGCGTGCCGGACCGGCCGGCGAGCTGGTCAGCATTACTTGAGCTTGTTGCGGCGGGCGATCAGCTTTGCCGCGATCGTGAGGATCAGAACCAGCGCCACTAGTGTCAGTGCCGCAGTCCAGGCACGCGGCGGGCCGTACGGAGACGCGAGGCTCGCCTGCTTGTAGATGTACGTGGCCAGGGAGTCCTGGCTGCCCTTGAACGGGTTGAAGTTGATCGAGTCGTTGGCGCCGGCCACCAACAGGACCGGAGCCGTCTCCCCGCAGGCGCGGGCAACCGCCAGCATGACACCGGTGACGATTCCGGTCGTCGCGGTCGGCAAAACGATCTTGACGATCGTCTTCCACTTCGGCAATGCCCAATGCGTACGAACCCTCGCGCAGCGCGTCCGGCACCAGCCGCAGCATCTCCTCGGTCGAGCGGGTCACCGTCGGCAGCATCAGCACCGCCAGCGCCAGCGCGGCGGCGAAGCCGGAGAACGTCGGTAGGCCGGTGGCGCTGAAGTGCGGCGAGACCACGAGCACCCAGAACGACAGGATGAACAGACCCGCGACGATCGACGGGATACCGGTCATGACGTCGACGAAGAACCGGATCGTGCTGGCCAGGCGCCCCCGGCCGTACTCGACGATGTAGATCGCGCCCAGGATGCCCAGCGGCACCGAGATCAACGTCGCGATACCGGCCTGCTGCAGAGTGCCGATGATGGCGTGGTACGCGCCTCCCTGCGAGTCGAACGCGGTGATGTTGCGGTTCGAGTGGGTGAAGAAGGTGACGTCGAACCGTTCGAGGCCCTTGTGAACGAGCGTGTAGGCAACCAGCACCAACGGGACCGCGGCCACCACGCATGCTGAGTAGATGAGCGTGGTGACGACCCGGTTGCGAGCCGCCCGGGGGCCTTCGACCGCACGAGAGACGATGCTGATCGCGATCACGAACAGCACGAGTGCTGCGATCACCGTCAACGTCATCCCGCCACCGAGCAGGCCGCCGACGTAGAACAACAGGAACGACAGCAGGACTGAACCGGCACCCACCGCACCGGGCGCCCACTTCGGCAGGCGCCGGGCCCGCAGCGAAGGGTTGGCGTAGGCGACGGCGGCGGTCATGCGGCACTCCCACGGAACTCACGGCGGCGGTAGATGATGGCGCGGGCCGACACGTTGACGATCAGGGTGATGGCGAACAGCACCAGACCGGAGGCGATGAGCGCGCCACGGCCGATAGCGCCGGCCTCGCCGAACTGATTGGCGATGTTGGCGGCGATCGAGTTGCCGCCGTTCTTGATGATGTCCGGCGAGACGGCGAACGTTGCGCCGAGCGTCAGGGCCAGTGCGATGGTCTCGCCGAGCGCGCGGCCGAGGCCGAGCATCGTCGCGGCGATCAGGCCCGGGCGGCCGTAGGGCAGGACCGCGGTGCGGATCATCTCCCACTTGGTGGCGCCCAGGGCCAGAGCGGCCTCTTCGTTCATCTGCGGCGTCTGCGCGAAGACCTCGCGCGACAGCGCGGTGATGATCGGCAGGACCATGATCGCCAGAACCATCGACCCGAGAAGGATCGACTTCCCGTACGGGTCCGTCGCTGCCGAAAAGCGGAAGCCAGCCGAAGTACGTGTGCAGCCAGTGCGACAGGCCGCTGACCGGGTCGACCAGGTAGTCGCGGCCCCAGAAGCCGAAGACGATGCTCGGTACGGCGGCGAGCAGGTCAACCGTGAAGCCGACCACGTTCGCGATCCGGCGTGGCGCGTAGTGCGTCAGGCACAGCGCGATCCACAGCGCGACCGGCACCGCGAGGATCAGCGCGATGGCCGAGGTGATCACCGTGCCGAATGCGAGCGCCGCGATGCCGAACTTCGGCTGGGCGTCGTCCGGGAACCACTTGGAGTAGGTGAAGAAGTTGGCGGTGTTCGCGTGCAGCGCCGGGATCGCCTTGGCGATCAGGAAAGCGGCGATCGCGACGATGATGACCAGGACGGTGGTGCCCGCCGAGGTGGACACCCACCGGAAGAGCGTCTCCAGGCTCCAGCGGCGCCGGCGGGGCAGGCCGCCGCCACCACCTAGTGGGGTCTGCGGCGGCGGTGGCTGCGACATCGAAGTCCGTTCGGTTGAGTGTGGTTCGCCAGACACACGGAGTGGCTCCGCCGGCGTCGCGTGGGCGACGTCAGCGGAGCCGGCGAACGAGGGTTGGCTCATTCGGGTGAGCTCTCCGTTCACGAAGTCTTGCTCTTGTGCGGTAGCTGGTGGGGTGAATCAGCACCCCACCAGTCGATCTGGTTAGCCGAGGCTCGAGACGGTCGTGGCGACCTTGGACTGAACCGACGCCGGCAGCGGGGCGTAGCCAAGCGCGGTGAGCTTGGACTGGCCGTCGGTGCTGGAGGTGTAGGTCAGGAACGCCTTCAGCAGCGGCAGAGTGCTGGCGGTGTTGCCCTTGTCGCAGACGATCTCGTAGGTGACCAGGACGATCGGGTATGCGCCCGCGGTCTTGGTGTTGTAGTCGATCTTCATCTGCAGGTCGTTGCCGGTGCCAGTGATCTGAGCGCCCTCGATGGTCTTGCCGGCCGAGTCAGCGCTCAGCTCCGACCACTCACCCGCGCCGTTGAAGATCTTGGCGGTGCTCAGGCTGTTCAGCGTCGCGAACGACCACTCGACATAGCCGATGGAGCCGTCGGTCTTCTTGATCTGAGCCGACACGCCGTCGGAACCCTTCTCCGCGTCGCCGCCCGGCGCCTTCCACACCTTGTCGTGGTCGAAGGTCCACGCGCTACCGGCGGTGCCGGTCAGGTACTTGGTGAAGTTGTCGGTCGTGCCGGAGGAGTCCGAGCGGTGCACCGCCATGATCGCCGTGGCCGGGAGCTTGACGCCCGGGTTGTCGGCGGCGATCGCCGCGTCGTTCCACTTGGTGATCTTGCCGGAGAAGATGCTCGCCAGGGTGGCCGGCTTGAACTGCAGGTTGGTCACGCCGTTGAGGTTGTAGGCCACAGCGATCGGGCCGACGACCATCGGCAGGTGCACGGCCGCGCCGGTCTTGCAGCGGGCGTTGGCGCTGGTCTGGTCGGCTGGCTGGAGCGGGGAGTCGGAACCGGCGAAGTCGGCGGTGCCGGAGATGAAGGCCTGCTGGCCGGCACCGGAGCCGTTCGGGTTGTAGTTGATCGTGGAAGCGTTGTTGCACTTCGTGTTGAAGTCCTTGATCCACTCGGCCATGGCGTTTGCCTGCGCCGAGGATCCCTGACCGCTGAGGGTCCCGCTTGCACAACCGGCGGGCGGCGAACTGCCGCGCCGAGGCAGTGCCGCCTCCGTTGTCCGAACCGCACGCGGCGAGCGCGACAGTCGCGGTCAGCGCGATGCCGGCCAGAATGCCGAGCCGCTGGAGCTTCACGTCGTTGTTTCCCTTCGGGGTGATTAGGGCCACTGGCGCGGGGAGGACTCCATGCGCCGTGCGGCACCGGCCGCATCGACCGGTGAACGAGACGTTGCCAGCCGCAGGTTGACAACCAACCGGCGCTAAGTGAACGAAGGGTGAACAGAGTCGGGCTATCGCCGTGGGGAATCGCACAAGCGCTCAAACCGGGCGCGTGGTCGGTGCGTTTTAGGACTCGAATCCGTTTTGCGGAAGCACACGTCGGTGGTCCACCGCACGAAACCGGCCCGCTTATAGAGCCGACGGCCCGCACATTCGACTCGTCGACATAGAGCATGACCTGGGATAATCCGCGGCCACGCAGGTAGCGCAGGCCGGCTCGGGTCAACGCGGAGCCGAGGCCGAGACCCTGGGCGTCCGGATCGATGCCGAGCACGTAGACCTCGCCGATCGGGTCGTGATCGTGATCGCCGTCGTGTGGCTCCAGGCCGTGCACCTTGGTCCAGTGAAAGCCGAGGAGCACGCCGTCCCGGTCGGCGAGCAGGAAGCCGGCCGGATCGAACCACGGCTCGGCCATGCGTACCCGCAGATCTTGAAGGGTCCAGCGCCCTTGATCCGGGTGGTCGGCGAACGCGCGGGCATTGACCCGCACCCACGCCTCGTCGTCGGTGCCGGGCCGGAACGGCCGCAGCTCCACGCCGTCGGGGAGTTCCGGAGCCGGCACCGGAGCGAGCAACGAGCGCCGCATCTGGAACAGCACCCGATGCCGCTCAAAACCCATCGACATGGCCAGGGCCGCGGCCGACGGGTGGTCACCGTGCGCCCAGAGCCGCAGCCGCCCGCGCGGGTCCTGCTCGGCCGCCGCGGTGGCTGCGGCATGCACCAGCGCCCGGCCCAGGCCGTGGCGGCGAAACATGGGGTGTACGGCGAGCTCCGCGCTCGCGCCCTCGACCGCGTCCGTGGTGTCCACGTGCGCATAGCCGACCAGCTGATCGTCGCGCATGGATCAGCAGATGTACGGCGGGGGCGTCGCCGCCGTGCCGCAGGTGGAGCATCACGTGTTCGGAGAGCGGGAAAGCGCCGTCGGCGTCGCCGGCCGCCGTGGCCAGCGCGGTGACCGCGTCCACATCGGCGGCGCTCAGATGCGACAAGCGCTGCACGACGGCCGGCGGTTTCACGAGCCAACCGTATCCGTGTGTCACGTCATTTGCAGTCCTGCCCGTCGTCCGACGCCCTGAAAGATCAAATGGACCACTTCCGGACCTTGCACAGCGTGCGGTAAGCGACGGACGGCGGGTGATGAAGGCCGCAGCGATGTTGGTTTCCGAGACCTAAAGGACGCCCGCGGCCGAAGGCCTCGTGCGGCCCAAGTCTGGGAAATCAATATCGAGGAGGCCGTCACGAACGCCGTGTTGCGACGTCGGGTATGTCGACGGCCGGCAGGGTCAGCTCGACGAGGTCGCGACCGGAAATGCCGCTGGCATTGCGGGTCGGCGGTGCGACGAACTTGTAGCCGACCTGACGCACGGTGCCGATCATGGACTCGTATTCCGACCCGAGCTTCGCGCGCAGCCGTCGCACGTGGACATCGACTGTCCGGGTGCCGCCGAAGTAGTCGTAGCCCCAGACCTCGCGCAGCAGCTGATCGCTGGTGAACACCCGGCCGGGGTGCTGGGCCAGGAACTTGAGCAGCTCGAACTCCTTGTAAGTGAGGTCGAGCGGGCGGCCCTTGAGCCGAGCGGCGTAGGTGTCCGAGTCGATCGACAGCTCACCGACCCGGATCGCGCCGGTCTCCACCGCCGTCATGGTGCCGAGCCGTCCGACGGCCAGGCGCAACCGGGCCTCGACCTCGGCCGGGCCGGCGTTGGCCAGAACGATGTCGTCGACACCCCAGTCGGCGGCTAGCGCGATCAGGCCGGACTCGTTGACCACCGCGATCATCGGGATGCCGGAGCCGGTGGCGTGCAGCATCCGGCAGGTGGCGCGGGCGTCGGCAAGATCAGCGCGGGCATCGACCAGAACGATGTTCGGCGTCGGACCGGCGAGCAGCGTGCGGATGTCGCGTGCAGCGACCCGGACGGTGTGCGGCAGCAGATCGAGGGCTGGCAGGACAGACGTGGATGCACCGCCGGCAGTTCCGGTCAGGAGCAGTATCTCCACGTGATCACCTCCGCAGGACGCGCTTCCCGCGACGGCCGATCGGGCGTCGCGAGGGGGTGAAGCCGACGTCGATGGCGGACGAGGCTCTCAGTATCTCAGGTGTGGCGGCCAATATCGCCACCTGTCCACTCGGTGGGCCGGTAATACAGACTTTTAACACGACGCCCGCGGGTGTAACCCGGCCGTCTCGAACCGGTAACACGAGCGCGCGGAGATCATTCGGGCGCCATCGACGGGACTCGCATTCGCGGATGCCGACGCGGTCTGGCACCATCGTGGCCGTGTCTAGAATGCCGTCGAACGCCAATGATGATCTCCGCGGTAGCGGGGACTCCTGGCTGGGCGAATCCGCAGATGACGCGTCCGGTCGGCGGCGGCGTGCCAAGGGCGACGCGGGTTACGAGCGCGAGCCCGATGCCCTAGCCGATCGTGACGACATCCTTACCGTCCCGGTGGCCCCGGTCCACCGGCTGACCAGCCTTGCCATCGCCGCGTTCGGCGGGCTGCTCGGGCTGGCCCTCGTCTTCGGTGCCTATACCTCGTCGCGGCAGTTCGCTCTGGTGATCTTCGGCGTACAGCTGATCTTCGTGGTGAGCTGGACCGTCGCCAGCCGGCCGCCCGGCCCCCGGGTGGTGGCCGCGGTCGGCCTGATCACCGCGGCGGCCGGGGACATCGCGGTGGCCTGGCCCACTCATGCCACCGTCGCTCCGTTGGGATATGTCACCGCGGCCGGCTTCATCCTCGGCGCGCTCGGCCAGCTGGCCCGGCGGACCAACCGGGACCGAGTGACCGAGAGCCTCGGCTCGACGCTGGTCATGGTGGTCGGCGTGATGGCGTACGCGACTCTGATCGTGCTGGCCCGCCACAAGCTCGGCGTCCAGTCGATCGCGGCCTGCCTGACCGCGGCCACCGTGGCGATCGTGGTGGCGCGCCTGGTCGATGTGGTGCTGCCGTTCCCGCGGACCACCCCTCAGGTGGCACGCGGAACGATCGGCATCGTCCTGGGCGCCATGCTCGGTACGGTGGCATCGGCGTTCGTCGCCTCAGGACTGCAGGGGTTGAGCCCGAAGGACACTGTGCTGCCCGGTCTGGTGACCGCGGTGGCTGCGGTTTTGGCCGACCTCGGTGTGGGGTATGCAGAGGCCAGTCGGGAGATCGACGGCGAGGTCGGATCGCTGTGGCTGGTCCGCCACATGCAGGGTCCACTCGCCGGATTCGCGCTCGCGGCACCTGTGGCGTACGTGATGAGCGTGCTCGTTCTCGTGCCCGCGCTGAATTGAGGCCTTACACCTAGCTAGCGGAGGCGAGATGGCGGTCGAGGATGCACTGGTCGAGACGCAGCCCAGGCGCAAGCGGCGCGGCGGTCGCGGTCTGCTGATCCTCTTGCTCGTGCTGATCGTGCTGGTGATCGCCGCCGATCGCGTCGGGGCGGCGGTCGCCGAGCGGCAGATCGCCACCCAGGCACAGACCCAGCTGGCGTCCGAGGACATCACCACGACCGGACGCCCGGACGTCTCGATCAAGGGCTTCCCGTTCCTCACCCAGGTCGCCTCGGGGCACTACGACCGCATCGACATCACCGTCAAGAACCCGACCAGCCGCGGCATCCGGCTCGACGATATCCAGGTGGTCGCCACATCGGTGGTCGCTCCGACGTCCGACCTGATGAGCGGGAATCCCAAGGTCACCGCCGGCGCCATGACCGGCACGGCGCATATCAACTGGACCGCGTTCCAGCAGATGATCGATCTGACCGGTGCACAGACCTACGGTCTGGACCCCGACAAGATCCGGATCACCTCGACCACCGGCGGCAAGATCCAGCTGACCACCCCGGTGACGATCCTGGGTCAGACCATCAACACCGCGGCCACCGGATCGGTGCAGATCAAGCGGGATTCGCTGCACGTCACGATCGACTCGATCAAGGCCACCGGCGACGCTGTCCCGCCTGCGGCCGGCATCGCCTTGAACCAGTTGAAGACCAAGCTCTCGTTCAACGTCAAGATCCCGCCGATGCCGTTCGACCTGAAGGTCGACTCGATCTCGTCGAACGACGCCGGTGTCGTCGTCCAGGCCAGCGCCACGAACGTCGACCTGGCGAAGTAATCGGCCGGACCTGGCGAAGTAATCACCGGCGATCCCAAACCGTGGACCACGTGAGTGTGTGCTGTCGGTGCCCGGTGTTAGTGTTGCCGACTATGAGCACGTTGCTCACCAAGCGCCGATCCGTCGACTTCTGCCGAGTCGCGGCGAGCCTGTGTCGCAGCCGCCTCGTTTAGCGGGCAGCCACAGCTAAGCGCTGTTCGCATGCGGCGTTAGGCCTGCGTGCCGATCCTCCGGTCCCGATCGCATCGGTCCAGCATTGGACGGTGCGAGGCCGGAATCGCCCGCGCCGTTGGCCGTTGCGGCCGACCATCACTTTCCAGCGCCGGAGTCAGTCCGGTGTTTCTCGCTCGCCGCGGCAACGATGCCGCGAACTGCCTTCCCTCACCCGAATGGGGATATTTCCCCAAGTAAAAGGGGCATCATCATGGCTCGTGATTCTGTTCTCGTCTCCGCCGATTGGGCGGAGAAAACGCTGGACGCTCCGGGCGTCGTCTTCGTAGAGGTGGACGAGGACACGTCCGCCTATGACGGCGGTCACATCCCGGGCGCGGTCAAGCTCGACTGGAAGAAGGACCTGCAGGACCAGATCCGCCGCGACTTCGTCAATCAACAGCAGTTCCAGGAGCTGCTGTCGGCCCGCGGCATCGGCAACGACGACACCGTGATCCTTTACGGCGGCAACAACAACTGGTTCGCGGCATATGCGTACTGGTATTTCAAGCTCTATGGCCACGGCGACGTGAAGCTGATCGACGGCGGCCGCAAGAAGTGGGAGCTGGACGGCCGTCCGCTCTCCGCCGACCTGGTCGACCGGCCGGAGACCAGCTATGTCGCGCAGCCGCAGGACAAATCGCTGCGGGCGTTCCGCGATGACGTGCTGGCTGCCATCGGCACCGCCAACCTGATCGACGTGCGGTCCCCGGATGAATACGCCGGCCGCCTCCTCGCCCCCGCCCACCTGCCGCAGGAGCAGGCGCAGCGGGCCGGCCACGTGCCCACCGCACTCTCGGTGCCGTGGAGCAAGGCGGCCAACGAGGACGGCACCTTCAAGTCCGATGACGAGCTGCGCGAGATCTACAACGGCGCCGGGCTGGACGACGCCAAGCCGACCATCGCCTACTGCCGGATCGGCGAGCGGTCCTCGCACACCTGGTTCGTGCTGCGCGAGCTGCTCGGTCATGGCGACGTGAAGAACTACGACGGATCCTGGACCGAATGGGGCTCCCTCGTCGGCGTCCCGGTCGCGCTCGGTGACCAGCCGGGGGTGGCCGAATGAGCATCAACGTCGACGGCTGCGGTGCTCCGGACCAGGCCGCTCCCATTCCGGCGAGCGTCGACCTGGAGAAGGAGACCGTCATCAGCGGCTTCGTCAAGGCCGGCGTCGAGTCGGTGGGCGGCGCCTACGTCCGCCTGCTGGACGCCACCGGCGAATTCGCGGCCGAGGTGGTCGCCTCGCCCGAGGGCCACTTCCGGTTCTTCGCCGCTCCCGGCAGCTGGACCGTCCGGGCGCTGTCCCGGTTGGGCAGTGGCGAGTCGGTGGTCGCGGTGGATCGAGGTCTCAACGAGATATCGGTCGCGGTCGCCAATTGATCGCGTCGGATAGTCTCTAGCCATACTCCGTGGGTGGATCAAGGATTGGGGCCTTGATCCACCCACGGCTTTGTTTGGGATCGGCTATGACGTCCCGGGCGGTGTTGCGCCCTGGTCGGATTGCGGTTCTGAATCGAGAGTTGTCGGGAAACTGCGAGCATTCGCACCTTTTGTCGCGCAGTTTTCCGTCAACTCTCGGTTTTGATGCAGCCCAGCGGCGGTACCGGGGGACTAGTGCCGCGGCCGGAGCGGACCTGCGACGATGTCCGACGTGACCAACTCCGACCAGCCGTCGCCGGCTACGGGACCGCCGGCCGGCCTGCCGCCGGCACCTCCGGGCTACGTGTGGGCGCAGCCGGTCCCGGAACCGCCGCGCTGGCGCGCACCGAACTGGCTCAAGGTGCTCTCGGTGCTGTGGATCGTCGGCCTGGTGATCGGTGCGGTCTATTACGCGAAGCACGGGCGCCCGACCGTACGCGAGCAGACCACCATTATCTCGGCGCGTCCCGTGGTGGACCGTGCCATCGCCGATGCCGTCACGGCCGCCGGAACCGGTCCGGTGATCGCGGTCTCCGACTATGCCAAGACCGGAAGCTGCCGGGTCACGCCGGTCCGTGGCGGCTCCGAATATGCCCGCACGCTGACCCTCGCGACTCCGCCCGGCACCGAATCGGCGCTGCTCAAAACCATCGCCACCGGGCTGCCCAAGTCATACCGCGCGAGCGCCGACAACAAGGCCACGACGATGTACGCCGATGCCGGCGACTTCGTCGGAGTGCTGGGCACCGTGAAGACCCCGGGCCAGGTGCAGATCCGTGCGGTCACCGGGTGCCGACCCGTCGGCGACCCGCTCCCGACTGTGGCCTCGGCCGTGTCGCCGGTGCCAGCCATCACCACTGTGCTGAGTGCTCTCGGGGTGCAGGCCTCCTCGGTTACGCGTACCCAGGTGTCGTGCCCTGATGGCGGTGTGATCGCAACCGACACTGCCACCGTGCCCACGACACAGGTGCCCGGCCCGCTCAAGGACTTGAAGCTGTCGGCGTCCCCGGTAACGGCGATGGACGACCTGTACGCGTACAGGTCGTCCATCGCGGATGTGGTGATCCGGGAGAGTGCGACCGAGCTGACCGTGGCCGCCACCACCCGCTGCTGAGCGCTACTCGTAGCAGTCCTGGTTGGTGAACTGCAATGCGACCGAGTCAACCTTGCTGTCCTTGACCTCGATCCGGTAGCTGGCGTCGGGATTGCCCGGCACCGCGGCCCAGCTGTGGCCGTTGGTGATGTCCCCGGTGCCCTGCGGGTTCCAGTCCGCGTAGGCAGCGTGCAGGTCGGCGTAACTGCTGCCGATCTTGATGCCCTGCGGCGTGGCGATATCGCCGTATGCGCCGATCGCCGCGACGCCCAGCTTGTCGGAGATCCACACCGACGCGTTCCGGTCTGCCGTCATCGCACCGAAGCCGCAGGACTCGCCCGCACCGGCCTTGGCCGGCGTCTTGAACATCCCGGTCGCCATCGCGTCGCCCAGCGACATACCTAGTTTCAGCGAGCCCAGACCGTCCGGTCCGAGGACCAGAGATGCGCTCGTCGCCGTGGTCGGTGCGGCGGTGCGTCCGGAACCCGCGCCGGTCGTGCTCGATGTGGTGTTACATCCGGCTAAGGTCACCGCGGCGGCGGCGATGGCGATGGTGGTCAGGAGCCGAGCGGGGGTGCGCATCGTGTCGATCCTCTGCTTCTCGATACCGGCGACGGTGGCTGGCATCCGAGTAGACGCGGATCCCGGGTGAAAGGGTTGCCGTCGGCCTGAAGCAATTTCCCAAAGACCTGTCCCCGGCCTCTTCAAACACCGGACTGCTCGTAACAGTCCTGGTCCAGGGCTTGCAGGGCCAGTGACTGCACCTTGCCGGTGGTGTCGCTGACGTCGATCCGATAGCCGGCGCCCGGGTTGCCCGGTGCCCGCGGCCAGACCCCGGCCGGCGGTGCCGTCGATGATTCCGCTCCACTTTGGATAGGCCTTGTGCACCTGGGCGTAGGTGCTGCCGAGCCTGATCCCCTCGGGCGTGGTCAGCTTGCCGTAGGCGTAGATCGCGGCCAGCCCGACGTCGGAGGAGAAGTAGAGGCCGCCCTGGCTGCCGGACGCCCCCTTGAGCTGGCCGGTGGTGCAGCCCGGGGTGGCCGCGTCCATGTGCCCGATCAGGCCGGTGGCCTTGGCTTCCTTCGGCGACATGCCGAGCTTCAGCGGGCCCAGACCGAGCGGTCCGAGGGCGTCGACGACCTTGCTCGGTGCCGGCTTCGTGGAGTGGCTCGGCGTCGACGATGGTGTGGGCGCCGGCGTCGAACTCGGTTCCGGGGTGGTCGGGCTGGCCGCCGCGGTCGGCGTGATGGTGGAGATCCGGCCGGTCGCGGTGGGCTTCGCAGAGGTGCCACAGGCACTGACCGCGAGCGCTGCGGCGATCACCACAACAAAGCTTTTCGGGGTACGCACAGCAGACGTCCTCTATTGAGAGAAGTGAGTCCCTACTGCGCATACCTGGGCGGCGGCGCTGGCAGCGTTCGGTCGGAATGACGACAGCGCGTCGCGCCGCTAGTAGACGAGGGCCTGGGCGTCGTCGCGGAGCGCTTCCTCGACGAAGGTGGCCGCGCCGGCGATGCGTACGCCCTCGATCACGTCGCCGGCCGCGATGTCCCGGCGCGCGGCGCACTGCGTGCAGAGGGTGACCTGGCCGCCGGCCAGCACCGCGTCCAGCAGATCCGGCAGCGGCGCGGCGTGCGGCAGCTCGAACAGAGCGGCCCGCCCGGGCAGCGCGAACCAGGCCGACTCGCCGGTCAGCCAGAGCGACACCGGCACCCCGGCGGCGACTGCCGCGGCGGCCACGGTGAACGCCTGCGAGCATCGCTCCGGTGCATCCGATCCGGCGGTGACCTTGACTACGAGGCTTCGGGCCATGGCCAACAGCATAGGATCTATCCTCGTGGCCACCACGATCGCGTTCGTCTGCCTGCTCGTCGCGGGCTTCGGAGCGCTCGCCGGAGGCCTCGTCTATTTAGCCGTACGCGTTTCCAGGGGGCGTTGGTGACCGAAAATCCGCTGCAGCCGCCGCCGTGGCTCAATGCCCCGCCGGTCGAGCCGTCGCCCTTCGAGGACACCCATGACCTGCGAGTCGGTCCCGACCTGCACTCGTCGCTGCTGGGTTTGCTGCCCTATATCGGGGTGTGGCGCGGCCGCGGTGTCGGCGGCTATCCGACGGTCGAGGACTTCCACTTCGCCCAGGAGGTGCGGATCAGTCACGACGGTCGGCCGTTCCTGGCCTACGAGTCGAGAGCCTGGCTGATCGAGGAGGACGGGACGCCGATCCGGCCGTCGGCTCGCGAGGTCGGCTGGATCCGCCCGGTGATGGCCGGCGATCAGGCCACCGACGAGGTGGAGGCGTTGTTCAGCTCGCCCACCGGGATCATGGAACTACATCTCGGCAAGGTCGACGGTCTGAAGCTGGAGCTGGTCAGCGATGCCGTGGTGCGCACCGCGACGGCCAAGACCGTGACCGCGGGCCACCGGCTCTACGGCATCGTCGAGGGCGCCCTGCTCTACGCCCAGGAGATGGCCGCCGAAGGCCATCCGCTCACGTCCCATCTCTCGGCGCGCCTGGTCCGGGTCGGCGGCTGACCGCGGGCTAGCTGCCGTCGGTGGTCTGCGCGATTTCGTAGGCGAACCTGCACAACCCCACGCAGTCGGGGCCGGCTGTGATCTGGACGAAGAGATATCCACCGTCGTCGGTGGGCACCGCAAACGGTTCGATCTTCGAGCCGCCGCCACTGGTGCACGTCGCTTCCGTGGTGCCGGCGCTGCCGGCGACGTTGACGTTGATGGTGAGCCGACCGCGCAACGGTCCGGCCGGTGGCCGGCTACAACACGGTTCGGCCGGTGGCCGGCTGCAACAGGGTCCGGCCGGTGGCCGGCCGCAACAGGGTCCGGCCGGTGGCCGGCTGCCACACGGTCCGGCCGGTGGCCGGCTGCGACTACACGCGCGGCGAGCGGGATCGGTTGCAGACGATCCAGAGAGAAATCCGGGCAGCGGGCGGCGTGCGGCTAAACCGGGAAGCCGAGCAGGTCGACGATCGCGGCGGTGAACGGCGACGGCGGCCGCTCCGCGCCGTCGATGGCCCGGATCTCGGCCGGACCACGGACCGACGACGTCAGCCAGACTCCGTCTGCGGTGATCAGTTCGGCCGGGGTGACCATCCGATAGCCGGCGGTCCAACCCAGGTCGCCGGCTTGTGCGAGCAGCCACGCCGCGGTGGTGCCGGACAGGATGCCGGTGCGGTCCACCGGCACCGTCCACAGCCGGTCGCCGGTCTGCCAGACCAGTGTCGAGGTCGGACCCTCCAGAGCAAATCCGTCCGCCGACATCCACAGCACGTCGTCGACACCGTGGGCCAGCGCCCACCGCTGGGAGGCCATGTTGACCGCGTAGGACAGGGTCTTGGCGCCACCCAGCAGCCACGGCGACCCGCTCCGGGCATCAGCGCCGAAGCCCAGCGAAACGGTCGCCACCCGGATGCCGTTGCGGCGAGCGTCGATCACCGAGGCGGCGATCGGCGCGACAGTCGCGTAGACCGTCGGAACGCCGCCGCCCTCCGGGCCGCGGGTGCAGACCAGGCGGAGGGCACCCTCGGTCGCCGGATCCCACTCGGACAAGATCGTCTTCGCCAGATCCAGCAACTCGCCGCGGGCCGGCAGGTTGATCTCGAGGAGTCCGGCCGAGCGCTCCATCCGATCCAGGTGCGCGTCGATCAGCCAGGGCTGGCCGTCCCGGACGTGCATGGTCTCGAAGATGCCGTCGCCGCGGAGGGCGCCGAGGTCATCGGCGCGCAGGATGGGCGTTTCGGCCGGGACCAGGCCGTGACCCAGAACGGCGACCAGACGGTGATCATGTGCGGAAGCGGACACGCTGCGAGCCTACCGGTCGCCGTAGGATCGAGGCGTGGCCGATCCGTCCCTTGCCGAAGTGCTCCGCTCCCGTGGCCTGCGCCTGACCGCGCAGCGCCAGCTGGTGCTGGAAGCGGTGCACGAGCTTGGCCACGCCACTCCGGACCAGGTGCACGCCAAGGTCAGCGAGACCGCCGCCGGCGTCAACATCACCACCATCTACCGGACACTGGAGCTGCTCGAGGAGCTCGCGCTGGTGACCCATGCGCACCTCTCGCACGGTGCGCCGACCTATCACGCGGTCGCTGAGGATCAGCACGTGCACCTCGTCTGCCGGCAGTGCCGGGCTGTGGTGGAGGTCCCATCGGGAATGCTCAACGCCCTCGCCGGCGATCTAGAAAGAGAACGCGGATTCCTGGTCGACGTCGGACACGTCGCGCTGTTCGGAGTCTGCTCGCAGTGTGGAGCGTCGGATGGCTAAGCCGATCATGGTGGGGGACCTTGAGCCCGAGGCGATCGACCGGGACCTGCCCGCCCACTACGGCGATCCGATGCGCGAGCAGCGGACCCTGGCCGAGCGGGCCGGGCTGGTGGATCGATCGAACCGCAACATCATCGCGATCACCGGTCCGGAGCGGATCGGCTGGCTGCACAACCTGACCACTCAGCATCTGCTGGCACTGCGCCCGGGCGAGGGCACCGAGCTGCTGGTGCTCAGCCCCCACGGGCACATCGAGCATGACGCGGTGCTCACCGATGACGGCGAGACCACCTGGCTGGACGTCGAGCCGGGCACGGCGAGTGAGCTGCTGGACTTTCTGATCAAGATGCGGTTCATGACCCGCGCCGAGCTGATCGACTCGAGCGCCGATTGGGCGCTGCTGTCGGTGGTCGGCCCGGACGCTGCCGAAGCCGTCCGCCGGCTGGACGTGGCGCTGCCGGCCGAGCCGGAGGTGCAGCCGGTTCCGGGTCCGAAGTTCGCCTCGTCGGATCTGGCGGCGCGACCCTCGACGGTCTTCCACACCGTGCCGCTGCCCGGCGGTGGCTGGGTTCGCCGGCACGCTGACCGCTTCGACCTGCTGGTGCCGCGCTCCGATGTTGACCGGGTCGCTGCGCAGCTGGCGGTGCCGCGGGCCGGGATTTGGGCGTACGAAGCACTGCGGGTCGAGCATCGGCAGCCACGGATCGGGTTCGAGACCGACCATCGCACCATCGCCGCCGAAGTCAACCTGCTGGCACCCGCGGTTCACCTGGACAAGGGCTGCTATCGGGGCCAGGAGACAGTGGCTCGGGTGCACAATCTCGGCCGGCCGCCGCGCCGTCTGGTGCTGCTTCACCTCGACGGCATCACCGACGACCAGCCGCCGGCGTCCGGCACGCCGGTGACCGGCCCGGACGGGCGGGCGATCGGCTTTGTCGGCACCGCGGTCCGGCACCACGAACTCGGGATGGTCGCGCTCGCGGTGGTCAAGCGCAACGTGGCCGACGATGCGCACCTGATGGTCGGGGCGTCCGCGGCGGCGATCGACCCGTCATAGTGGTGCCATGCTGCACCGCATCCTGACCGCGCTGGGCGTGGGTGGGACCACCGAATCGTTCGAGGAGCCGCTGTGGCGGGCCCTTGCGGTGTTCCGGATGGCATCGCTGGTGCAGGTCTTCCTGCTGCTGATTTACAACCGCCGGGAGTATGCGCATCCGGTGGCCGCGTGGATCGTCGGCCTGCTGATCGCAGCCTGGTCCATCTACACCATCTACGCCTACTCGCGGATCATCCTCCGCGGCTGGGCGCTGCTCACCGCTGACCTTCTGGCCCTGTGCACCGCGTCGCTCGCCAGCATCCCGATCGTCGGCCACGTCGCCCTGGCGGCGGGCACCCAGACGCTGCCCGCATCGGCGATCGCCGGGCCGGTGGTGGCCTGGGCCATCTATGGCGGCCGCCGGATCGGCGCTATCGCCGCGCTCATCATCGGCGGCTGCGATCTCTTCGTCCGCGGCAATGTCGACCAGAACACCGTCACCGGCACGGTGCTGTTGCTGCTTGCTGCCCTGGCGATCGGCCACATCTCGCGGCTCGGCACGGTGGCCGAGGAGCGGCTCGCGCAGGCGGCGCAGCTGGAGGCCGCGACCCGCGAGCGGGAGCGACTGGCACGCGGCATCCATGACTCGGTGCTCCAGGTGCTGGCACTCGTCGCGCACCGAGCGGCGGCACTCGGCGGCGAGGCGGCCGAGCTCGGCCGGCTCGCCGGTGAGCAGGAGGCGGCTCTGCGTACGCTGATCGGCTCGACCGCGCCGCCACTCGGCGCTCGTGGCGTGGCCGACCTGCGACCGGCGCTGACCCGGTTCGCCTCGCGTACGGTGAACATCGTCGCGCCGGCGACGCCGGTGGGCCTGCCCGGGCGTACCTGTGACGAGCTGGTGGCGGCGATCAGCAGCGCACTGGACAACGTGCGGCGGCACGCCGGAGCCGATGCGCGGGCATGGGTCCTGGTGGAGGACGAGGTGGATGCGGTGACGGTCACGGTGCGCGACGACGGTGCCGGGATTCCGGCCGGGCGTCTCGCCGAGGCGGAGTCCGACGGACGGCTCGGTGTCGCGCAGTCGATTCGAGGACGGCTGCGGGACCTGGGCGGCACGGTCGCGATCAGCTCGCTGCCAGGTCAGGGGACCGAAGTGGAGCTGCGCGTGCCGAGGACGGCGCCGTGACTCGGGTGATGGTCGTGGACGACCATCCGATGTGGCGCAACGGCCTGGAGCGCGACCTGACCGAGGCCGGCTACGACGTGGTCGCCGCGGTCGGCGAAGGTGCCCAGGCGGTCCGCATCGCACCGGCCGCCGCGCCCGATGTCATCGTGCTCGATCTCCAGCTTCCGGACCTGTCCGGAGTGGACGTGATCCGGAGCATCGTCAAGGACCTCCCGACCGTGCGCATCCTGGTGCTGTCGGCCAGCGGTGAGCACCAGGACGTGCTGAACGCGGTGAAGGCCGGCGCGACCGGATATCTGGTCAAGTCCACCAGCCACAACGACTTCCTGGCCGCGGTGGCCGGCACCGCGGCCGGTGAGGCGGTCTTCACGCCCGGGCTGGCCGGTCTGGTGCTCGGTGAGTTCCGCCGGCTGGCCAGCGAGCCGGCCACCGCCGGCAGTGACACACCGCGGCTCAGCGACCGGGAGACCGAGGTGCTCCGCCTGGTCGCGAAGGGTCTTTCCTACAAGCAGATCGCCGAGCGTCTGGTGCTCTCGCACCGTACGGTCCAGAACCACGTCCAGAACACCCTGCACAAGCTCCAGTTGCACAACCGCGTCGAGCTTGTTCGTTACGCCATCGAGCAAGGACTCGACTCCTCTGACGAATGAGCCGTTTTGGAATCGCCTCCGCTCACGCTGGCGGCCGAGCGCCAAGTCTTGAGTGCAGATGAATGAGCCGTTTTGGAATCGCCTCCGCTCACGCTGGCGGCCGAGCGCAAAGTCTTGAGTGCATTCGCACACGGCGACTTCGCGCTCGGACACCAGCGCGACCGGATCCGGTCCCAAAACTCGGCCGTCTGGATCCGTCATCAGGGCATTTCACAATAAATCGCAACGCGACTAGATCTGCACGATTGTCGCGACTCCTCAGTGCATCTGAGTAGGAGTACTCAACCCGAGTCGGGTATCTAGCCGGATGTTGGACCGGCAGGAGTCCGCGAGTCTCATTGGCATGAACGGCCTCTATGCCCTCAAGCCGTGGTATGCGGACCGGCTCCGCGGTCTTCGCCGTGGTTTGATCCGGCACCACGTGTCACCGAACATCCTGACGGTCACCGGAGTGGGTTTCGGTGCCGCCGCCGGTGTGGCGATCGCGCTGATTCCGGCCGGGCCGATCGCGGGCCTCACGGTCGCGGCGCTGATCGCCGCACGCCTCGGCTGCGCCAATCTGGACGGCGCGGTAGCCCGGGAGACTCGCGCCTCGTCCCGGTTCGGGTTCGTCACCAACGAACTCGGCGACCGGCTGGCTGAATTCGCGGCGTTGGTCGGAGTCCTGGCTCTGGCCGCACCGGGTTGGGTGGCGCTGGCGGCGCTCGCCGGCACGCTGCCCAGCTGGGTCGCGCTCGCCGGAACGGCCGCGGGAGCCAACCGAGTCCAGGGCGGCCCGGTCGGCAAGACCGAACGAGCCGCTCTGCTCGTAGTGCTCGCCGCCACCGGCTGGACTCTGCCGATCCTCGCCCTCTACAGCGCCGGATCGCTGGTCACCGCGGTGGTGCGTGCCGCGCGCGTGCATCGGGCACTGTCATGATCGGCGTGCTCGACACCGCCCCCTACGTCGCCGGCGCGCTGTCGGCGGGTGGCATCGGGGCTTACGCCTCGCGCCGCCGGGAACTGATCCGGCGCTGGTGGACATGGGCGCTGACGGCGCCGGTCGTCGGTGGCGCGCTGCTGCTCGGCACTCCGGGCGCGGTCGTGCTGGCGCTGGGTCTGGCGGCCGTGGCCGGGTTCGAGTACGCCCGCCTGGCCCGGCTCACCCGCGCCGACCAGTGGGTGTTGACCATCGCCGTCGGCGCGGTGGTGATCGGCGCCGGCTTCGGATTCGGCGTACGCGCGGCGGCAGCCGGTGCCCTTGCCGTTGTAGTCCTGCCGGTGCTGGCCGGTGATGCCGTCGACGGTGCCCGCCGGAGCGCGTACAACCTCTTGGGATTTGCCTGGCTCTCGGCCCTCGCCGGATTCGTGGCGCTGCACCGTGCAGCGCTGCCGATCTTCTTCGCTGTGTCGGTCGCGGACGTGGCGGCGTGGTGTGCCGGTCGGCTCTTCCGCGGGCCGAAGCTGTCCCCGCTGTCACCCGGGAAGACCGTGGCCGGCCTGATCGGCGGAGCCATTGGTGGCGTGCTGGTGCTGACGATTCTGGATGCTGCGACGCCGGTCCTGATCGCCGCCGTGGTGCTCGCCGGTCCGGTCGGCGACCTGTTCGAGTCGATGGTCAAGCGCGGCGCCGGTGTCAAGGACGCCGGTGCCTGGCTGCCCGGATTCGGCGGACTGCTGGACCGGATCGACTCGGTGCTGGCGGCGTTCGCCCTCGCCATGGTGCTGTCATGACCGCCGCGTTCCCGGCCGGCCTGCCGGGCCTCGGGCGACGCACCCTGTGGCGTGGCGTCCTGACCGTCACCGGCGGCGTCCGCATCATCGGCGATCTGCCGGACGGGCCGTGCGTCATCGTCGCCAACCACTCGTCACACGCTGACACGGCCGCTTTGCTGGCCACCATTCCCGGCCGGCGCGCCCCGGTTGTCGCTGCCGCCGCCGATTACTGGTTCGGCGCTCGTCGTCGGCGATTCATCTGCCGCTGGCTGGCTGGTGCGTTCCCGGTGCGCCGCGACGGTGGTGGCAGCACCGATCTGGCGGAAGCCGCCGGAGTGCTGGCCGATGGTCGCGACGTGATCGTCTTCCCGGAAGGCACCCGCAGCCGGGACGGCCGGATCGGCGATTTCCACACCGGTGCCGCGCGCCTCGCGGCATCGGCTCGGGTGCCGCTGGTCCCGGTCGGCATCCACGGCACTCGTGACCTGCTCCCGGTGCACGGCCGCCCAGGCCGAGCCCGGGTCACGGTCCGCATCGGCGAGCCCAGCGCGGATCTCGCCGAGGCGAAGTCGGCGGTCGCCGCCCTGGCGACCCCGGCCGGACGGCATCGCATCGTGCGCGTGCAGACGGGGGTCGATTCGGGGTGGCGCCGCCGGGTGGCGGCGTTCGCCGAGTCGCGCGCCGGTGCGATCGCCGTCGCGGCGTGGGCGTTCGCGGAGGCACTGGCATGGCCGCTGATTCCGGAGTTCCTGCTGGCGATCGTGGTGGTCGCGGCGCCGCGGCGAGCGCCACGGCTGGCCGCGTGCGCGGCCCTCGGCAGCCTGGCCGGCGGCGCCGCGATGTATCTGCTGGCCGGTCACGGCATCATCCCGCCGGCGCCGTTGACCACACCGCGGATGCACCACGTCGTGGCCGGCCAGATCAGTGCGGAAGGCGCGTCTGCGCTGGCGCATCAGACCTGGTCCGGCATCCCGTTCAAGGTGTACGGCGCGGCTGCCGGCGGCGCCCACATCGGTCTCGTGCCGTTCCTGTTCCAGGCGGCGGTGTCTCGAGGCGTACGCATCTTCGGCGTCGGCCTGCTGCTCGGCCTGTTCGGTGCGGTGACCTGCCGGCTGCGTCGTTGGTACGCGGTCTACCTGGTGTCGTTCGTCGCAATCTTCAGCGCCGGCCTGGCCGGCGTCGTCACCTACTGGAGTCAGTCATGATCCCGTTTCGGTTGTACGCACTACTCGTGTTTTGCATGTTCGTGGCCACTGTGTTGATTCCCAGGCGCGCGCTGCGGATCTGGTTCGGGCTCATCACGCTCGCGATGGTCGTGGTGCCGGTCGTGGTGCTGCTGATGCTGTCGTCGTCGCGGTCGTCGGTGCATTGGGGATGATCTACGGCTACGCGTACGCGCTGGTGACGCTTGTCGTCGAGGCAGCCACGACCGGTCCCGATCTCCTCATGGTCTCGTCCGGCGTGGGGAGCGCTCGATGATCGCGACCTACTCGTACCTCTTCGTTTTGGTGCTGGTGCTGGCCGGAGCCGCGTTCGGCCGCGGCCCGATCCGTGGCGTGCTGGTCACGGTGGCAGCCGTGCTGATCGTCGCCGGCTGCATGGTCGGCGCCTACGCCATCTCGCTCGGCGTCACCCGGGTGCCGGCGATCCATTTCTGACCCGGCACTCGTCGCATTCGCTACCCAAAGGAGTCAGCCATGATCTTTCTTGTCGCCTATGGTGCGGTTTTCGTCGCGTGTTTCGTCGCCGCAGTTGCCGTCCCGAGCACCGGACTTCGGGTGTTCTTCGGGCTCAGTACGGCCGCGATGATCGTCGTCCCGATCGCGCTGCTGGCCTACGCGCTCGCGCACATGCAGTGGTCCTTCTGATGCGCGGGACGGCAGTCACCTGGTCCGGAATGGCGCCGTCCTAGGTGCCGAACTTCTGGGGCTGCATCTGCCTGGTCCTGGCCGCTGCGCTCGGCGCTGGAGCCACCGCGTCGATCGCGCTCCGGATCACGCTGACCACGGCGGCCGCGACCGTGACGGTGATGCTGGTGCTGGCTCGCCTCGGCGTGCTGGGCGGGATCGGGTGACGAACCCGCCCTCGTCGCTGCAAGATCGGTGCAGCGTGCGACGATCCGGGGCATGACGAACGGTACGTTGATCACTGTCGCTCCGACCGGCGCCGAGTCGGCCAAGGCCGACGTCCCAGCCCTGCCCGTGACGCTCGATGAGCTGGTCACGACGGCTCGCGAATGCGAAGCGCTGGGGGCCAGCGTCATTCATGTGCACATCCGCGACCACGAAGCCAAGCCGACGCTCGATCAGGGCCTGCTCAAGGACACGGTGCAGGCGCTCCGGGCCGAGACCGATCTGATCGTGCAGCTGTCCTCCGGCGGCGCGGTCACCGACCCCGAGGGTGCTCGGCTCGCCGTGCTCGATGCCGAGCCGGACATGGCCTCCTGCACCATGGGCACGGTCAACTTCGGTGACGACGTCTTCATGAACCGCTGGGAGTTCGTCGTCGACCTGCACACCCGGATGCAGGAGCGCGGTGTCGTTCCGGAGTACGAGATCTTCGATCTCGGCCAGCTTTGGTCGCTGCAGCGACTGCTGTCCAAATACGGCCTGCCGGCCGGCGGACACGTGCACGTGGACTTCGTGATGAACGTTCCGGGCGGCATGCCCGGCACCACCGACGCGCTGGTCGCGTGCAAGCAGGCCGTTCGCGACCTGCCCGACGGCACCACCTTCTCGGCCACCGGGATCGGCCGGTCCACCATCGACGTGATCATGGCGTCCCTGTCCGCTGGCGGCCACCTGCGGGTCGGCATGGAGGACACCATCACTTATGCCAAGGGCCAGCCGGTGGAGTCGAACATGCAGCTGGTTGCACGCGCGGTCGCGTTCGCCCGGCTGGCGCAGCGGCCACCGATCACCACCGCCGAGGCCCGCACCATGCTGGGAGTTTCGGCCCGGTGAGTTCGTATCAAGGCGGCGACGTCGTCGCCGAAGTCATCCGGTCCGGTTTCACCGAAGGCTTCCACCGCGGATCGGTCGCGGTGCTCGACGGGGCCGGAAAGCTGATCGCCTCGATCGGCGATGTGCACGGGGCGGTCTTCCCGCGCTCCTCCAACAAGCCGATGCAAGCGGTCGGCATGCTGCGCTCCGGCCTCAAGCTGCACGACGACGCTGACCTGGCTCTCGTTTCGGCGAGCCACTACGGCGAGCCGATGCACATCAACCGGGTTCGGGACATGCTCGCGGCCGGTGGGCTGACCGAGGCGGATCTGCGTACGCCCGACGATTTCCCGCTGTCCGAGTCGTCCCGGGTCGCACTCATCCGGGACGGCATAGCACCGTCGCCGGTCTACATGAACTGCTCCGGCAAGCACACCGGGATGTTGCGTACCTGCGTCGAGGCCGGTTGGGCGCTGGACGACTATCGGGACATCGGTCATCCGCTGCAGAAGCGCGTACGCGCGACGGTCGAGGAGTTCTCCGGCGAGGCCGCGGCGGTCGGTGTCGATGGATGCGGGGCTCCGGTGCTGTCGATGTCGCTGACCGCGCTGGCCCGGGCGTTCCTGACGTTCGTGTCGGCGGCCGAGGGCACCGACGAGCGCCGGGTCGCCGATGCCATGCGCGCGCACCCGGATCTGATCTCCGGCACTGGCGCCGATGACGATCGTCTGATGCGCGGCATCCCTGGCCTGCTCTCCAAGGGCGGCGCCGAGGGAGTGGTGGCGGTGGCGATCCCGGAGGTCGGTGCGGTGGCCCTGAAGATCGACGACGGCGCCATGCGAGGCCGGATGCCGGTGCTGTCGGCGGCTCTCGCGCACCTCGGTGTCGATGCCCCGGAGGAGCTGAACACCTACCCGCTCATGGGCGGTGGGCGCCGGGTCGGCGAAGTGCGCTCGGTCGCGGGGTTCTAAACCGCACACCAAACACCCGTTTGGGGACGGTTCTCGACGCTTGGGCGTGCGAGATCGTCCCCAATCGCGTTTAGTGGTTATGTGTGTGCTAGCTCACCAGACCCAGAAAACGCCTGCTCCACAACGGTGTCTGGCCCATTCCGGCTGCTAGCAGCGTGCTTGCAATTGTTAGCAGGCGTTCGTAGACTTCCCGAGGTGAGCACGCCCCGAGATCTGTCCCGCGACATCGGCACGTTCATCCGCGACCTGCGGCAGAACGCGCAGATTTCGCTGCGCCAGCTGGCGGATCAAGCGGGCGTCTCCAATCCGTATCTCAGCCAGATCGAGCGAGGCTTGCGCAAGCCGAGCGCCGAGGTGCTCGCCCAGCTGGCCAGCGCGTTGCGGGTGTCGACCCCGTTGATGTATCTCCGCGCCGGTCTGCTCGAACTGACTGACGGTCACGGTGTGATCGGGGCGATCGCCAACGATCCCGATCTCACCGAGTCGCAGAAACAGGCCCTGACGCAGATTTACGAGACTTTTCGCCGGGAGAATGCCCGCGAAGCGGACACCAGCGTTGTTCCGGATGATGCTCCCGATGAGGGTGGGGGTGCCGCTCAAGCGGTGTCACCGGTGGAGCACCGACCAACGACGGCGAAACCCAGCAGTCCAGCACCTGTGAAGTCCCGGAACCGGGCGCGCACCGGTGCGCACGAGCCGAAGAAAGCCGGCCGGAAGCCGGCTGCGAAGGAGCAATAATGCCGAACAACGAGACCACCAAGATCCCGGCCCCGCTCTACGCCGCTGCCGGCGCCGGTGACATTGCCATCGAGCGTCTGCGCAAGCTGCCGGAGAAGGTGGCCCAGTTGCAGGAGCGCGTCAACACGCTGTCCGACCAGTTCCCCGGCCGGGTCAGCACCCTGCAGGAGAAGGTCACCGCGAAGGTGGCCGAGATGCCGTCGATCGTCGCCGAGCTGCGCCAGCGGGTCGTCGACGCGGACGCCGACAAGCTTCGCGAGTCCGCCAAGCGCAACGCCCAGACCCT
This sequence comes from uncultured Actinomycetota bacterium, assembly GCA_963836775.1. GTDB lineage: Bacteria > Actinomycetota > Actinomycetes > Mycobacteriales > Micromonosporaceae > DASQPR01. The sequence continues at coordinate 2,639,860 of CAWIKR010000002.1, forward strand.
GCTGACCCAGGCCCAGGCCGCGCAGGAGCGGGCCGCCGCGATCTACGCGGACCTGATCGCTCGGGGCGAGGTCGTGGTCGGTCGCAGTATGCCCGGCCAGGCTGACGACGCGCCGATCCACGCTGAGGTGATCGAGCCGGCAAAGCCCGCGGTCGAGGCCGAGGCGCCGGCGGCGGAGTTCGTCAAGAAGCCGACCGCCCGGCAGCGCAAGACCAGCCCCAAGGGCGAGGCCAAGTAAGGCCGGCCCGTCCGGTTAGCGGCGCGCGCCCGGTCCCGATTGCGGGGCCGGGCGCGTTGTCGTCGTGCGGCCACTGGCGAGGAACGATCTCGAACGGTGGCCGTTGCGGCATTAGGCGACTCGCCGACATAAGCTAGGCGGCATGGCTAGCGCGCCTCTGTTCTATGGCGATGTGATGTTTTGGTACAACACCGCCCTCATTCTGATTATCTTGGTCATCGAGGTGGCTGCGCTGATCAACTGTGTCACCCGACGGAAAGACGCGTTCCCGGCGGTCGGCAACGCCACCAAGGCGATGTGGGTGCTGATGAACGCGGGTGCGATCGCGTGGACCGCGCTGATCTACCTGAGCCCGCTCGGCACCTGGTGGGCAGTGCTCGGTGTGATCATCTCCGCGATCTATCTGCTGGATGTCCGGCCCGCGATCCGGGATGCCCTGAACGGGCGCGGCGGCTGGTGAGAGATTTCCGGTGGCCGCCGCCACCGGCCAGCGGCCCGAACACGTTCGGGCCAGGGCCGTCCGGGCCGCACTCGGGGCGGCCGGCGCTGCCACAACCTGACACGTCGATGCTGGCCACGCCGCACGGCGTCAACCTTGAGTATCTGATCACCGGGATCGGTGAGCCGGTCACCGTTTTCGCGCACGGCCTCGGCAACGGCATCGCCGAGACCCGGCCGCTGGGCAGTGCGGTCTCCGGCCGGCGGGTGTTCTTCCAGTTCCGCGGCCACGGCGAGTCGGATGCTCCGGACGGCGAATGGACTTATCAGGATCTGGCCCGGGACCTGCGTGCCGTCGCGGATCTCACCGGTGCGACCCGGGCGCTCGGCATGAGCATGGGTGCCGGTGCGCTGTGCCGGCTGATTTCGGAGAGCCCGGACCGCTTCGACCGGATGGTGATGTTCCTGCCGGCGGTGCTCGACACGCCGCGTCCATTGGCGGCTCGGGAACGGCTCGGCGCCCTGCTCGCCGCGATCGACCGGGGCAACGCCGCGGAGGTTGCCGGGGTGCTCGAGGAGGAGGTGCCGCCGGCGCTGCGCAATTCGCCGGCCGCATGGTCGTTCCTCCGGCAGCGGATTGATCAGCTGATGAGCTACGGCCTCGGCGCCGGGCTGGCGAGCCTGCCGGATCAGGTCGCGGTCACGGATCGCTCGTTGCTGCGGTCGGTCAGTGCACGCGTCCTCGTCATCGGTTGTCATGGCGATGTGCTGCATCCGGCCGCCGTGGCCGAGGATCTCGCCGCCACACTGCCGAACGCGACGCTGCATCTCTACGACAAGCCGGGCGTGCTCTGGACCCAGCGGGCCGACCTGCGGGAGCGGATCGCCGGATTCCTGAACGCGGAGTGGTAGCCCGGCTCGGCGAGATGGCGGGGGTAATAGGCTCGCGGTCATGGGCGTGACTCACCACGGGCGTACGTATCGGCTCGATCTGGCCGATCCGACCCTTCGCGAATGGCAGTGCACGGTGCTTCAGAGCGATGCCGAGCAGGGCATCGTGCTGGACAAGTCGGCCTTCTATCCGGGCGGTGGCGGCCAGCCACCGGACCACGGCGTGCTGCTGTGGAACGGTGTGCAGACCCGGATCTCCGGCACCCGCAAGGGCGACGACCTCTATCTGATCCCGGAGCCGGGCGACCCGTTGCCGCCGGTCGGGGTCGACGTCACCGGCGCGGTCGAGGATCAGCGCCGGAGCCTCCTCATGCGTACGCACTCCGGCCTGCACGTGTTGTGTGGCGTGGTGTTCCGCGACTTCGGTGCGCTGGTCACCGGCGGCAACATGGAGCCGGGTGAGGCGCGGATGGACTTCAACCTGCCCGAGGTGCCCACTGACTTCAAGGCCCGGCTCGAAGAACTCGTCAACGCCGAGGTCACTGCCGATCGCGCGGTCACCGTGAAGGTGCTGCCACGGGACGAGGCGCTCGCGTTGCCGGACATCATCCGTACGCAGAGCAACCTGATCCCGGCCGACGAAGAGGAGATCCGGATCGTCGACATCAACGGCCTCGACGTCCAGGCCGACGGTGGCACGCACGTGGCATCGACGTCTCAGGTCGGCAAGGTCACGGTGGTGAAGGTGGAGAGCAAGGGCAAGGCGAACCGGCGGGTCCGCGTACGGCTGGTGGATTAGGAGCGAGCAACGGCGGACCGCAACCAGCCGGAGTCAGTCGGCGTGCCGGTCCATGATGACGCGGATGGTGTCCAGCACGTCCTCGAGTTCGTAGCCGGTGCGCTGGTCGAACGACACCTCGTATTCGGTGTGGATGACGTGGTGGCCGATGCTCGGCGTCTGGACATTGACGACCAGCTCGCAGCCGCCGGCCGCCGGCTTGATCGTCAGCCAGCCCTGATAGCCGGAGCTTGGGATGCCCCACTCCAGGCTGCGGTGGTGCTCGTCGGCGCGAAGCCAGCCGTCGAGCTCATAGGCGAGCCCGTCCATGTCGAAAATGATCGTGATGTCGCCGGTGTCGCGAGACTTCGCGTCCAGCACCCGGGGCACGAACTCGCTGAGATGCCGGACATCGGCGAGGTAGTTGAACAGGCGGTCCGGCGAGGTGGCGATGGTCGCGGATCTTTCGAAGTCGCGCATCAGTGCTCCGTTTCCTGTGGCCGGGTGGGTCTATCCTTGCCCAGCCGCCACCCGGTTGCCCACCCGCAGACGTCGCCGGGCAGATTTGGCCGCAAGCCACTAGGCTCATCGACCATGGCAGCCGCGATGACACCGCAACCGCGCAGCCTTCGCTCGTCCCTGGCCGCGGATGCGTCCGGATGAGCCGGCCGATCAGTGCCGGCAAGCAGTTCCTCACCGGCATCGGCCTGCTCGGCCGCGGTCTCGCGATGTATGGCCGCAGCCCGGCGTTGTTGCTCCTCGGCATCATTCCGGCGGCGATTGCCAGCGTCCTGATCATTTCGGTGCTGTTCACCGTCCTCTACTTCGCGGGCGACCTGGCCGGCGCCGTGACGTGGTTCGCCGACAACTGGACGCCGTGGGAGCGCGACACCGTCCGGGTCATCGCCGGGATCAGCATCGTCGGCGTTATCGGCCTGCTTGCCGTGGTCACCTTTACGTCTATCACTCTGGCGATCGGTGAGCCGTTCTACGAGAAGATTTCCGAGCGAGTGGAGAGCCAGCTCGGAGGTTCGACCACCACCGTCGATCTGCCGTTCTGGCCGGAGTTCGTCCGCGGCATCGCCGAGTCGATCCGGCTGATCGCGCTGTCCGCCGTCATCGGCATCCCGCTCTTCGTCGCCGGATTCATTCCCGGCATCGGTCAGACCGTGGTTCCGGCGATCGGGGCGCTGGTGGGCGGGTGGTTCCTGGCGATCGAGCTGGTCGGCGTGCCGTTCACCCGGCGCGGGCTGAAGCTGCGCGACCGGCGCCGGATCCTGCGCCAGCATCGACCGCTGGCGCTCGGTTTCGGCGCGTCGGTATTCGTCTGCTTTCTGATCCCGGGCGGCGCGGTGCTGGTGATGCCGGCCGCGGTGGCCGGCGGCACGATGCTCGCGCGACGCATCCTGGATGCTGCGCCGGTGCCGGCCGCGGCCGTCGGTCATGTCGGTTGATCTCGTCCGCGGGAACATCATCACGCAGCAGGTCGACGCGCTCGTCAATGCCGCTAACTCCTCGCTGCTCGGCGGCGGCGGGGTGGATGGCGCAATCCACCGTGGTGGCGGCCCGGCGATCTTGGAGGAGTGCCGGAGGCTACGGGCCGGGCACTACGGGCGCGGGCTGACGGTTGGCGACGCGGTGGCGACCACGGCGGGCCGGCTGCCGGCGCGCTGGGTGATCCACACGGTCGGGCCGGTCTGGAGTGCCTCCGACGATCGCACCGATCGCCTTGAGTCGTGCTATCGCCGGTCGCTCGAGGTCGCGTCCGATCTTGGTGCCCGCAGCATCGCGTTCCCGTTGATCTCCAGCGGCATCTACCGATGGCCGGTCGACGACGCGGTCCGGGTTGCGCTGCGGGTGCTCGAACCCGCGTCCGATGAGTTTGATCTCGTACGACTCGTGCTTTTCGGCGCCGATCACTACGAGATCGCACGTGCCGTCGCCGCCGAGCGCGGCCAGGCCTAGCACCGGTTGGTGGCGGATCGCGGGGCGGTGATCGGTTCGCCGGGCACCTCCGCCGGCCTGGCCGGATGCCGCGCGGGCGGGCGCGGCCACGCTGGATGGCGCCCGCGGACGCCCTGCTCGGGCTGCGTGCGCGGATTAGGTCGAAGCGAGCATCACCGGAGCGAGCCGCCGTTGCCGGATCGGGCTAGATTGGCGGGAGCGCAGGCGCGACATCATGAAGGAGCCGGATGAGCACCGGACAAGATCAACCATCGTCGCCATACTTCGACCTGGAGATGGTGGCGGCGGCTCTGCGCAAGCACAGCGATGATCTTTCGCTCTACGCAAGCTTCCTTCTGAACATCCTGTCCTCAGCCCTGCCCGGCGAGATCGTCGAGGTGAAGCGCGAAGGCAAGATCAAGGCGCGATTGGCCGGCCGGTCCGAGCCCGCGGTGCTGGCGGTCTCGGTCGCGCTCGGTGATCGCCGTTACGATCTGGAGCGCGCCGAATTCGGCAAGCCGCTGTCGGCGACCATCCGGCACGCCTCCGGCGGTGTGGTGATGTCGACCAAGACCGTTTCGGTCGACGAATGGTCCACTGCGATGGCCGCCGAGCTGTCCCGACTGGCCAGCACCAACGCGGCAGCGGCAACGGCATTGGCTCGGATCACCACGCTATGACGCACGACGCCCTGACACCCGACGACCTCACTCCCGAAGAGGTCGCGATCGCGAGTGCCAACGAGATCGCCGCCGGCCGGCTGCCGCTGCAGGCCCAGTGGCGGATCGCCGAGCAGCGGGCGCGCCGCGACGCCGGCGAGTCCGGCTCATTCACCTCAAACCTGACCACCGGCGAGTTCGCCGCCATCCGCTCGGCCGGATTCTCGCCGGTCGGACAGGTGATGGGCAGTGCGGTCTACAACGTCGGCTGGTCCTACTCCGGCTGCGGTTATGCCGGTGCCTACGCCGGGGCCGGCTTCGGGCCCCGGGTCTTCAACAGCGGCGGTTTCTCCGGCGCCGGGATGGGCTCGGGTTTCGTCGGGGCTCCGGTGGTCGACGTGCCGTCGGTGCGCAGCCTGCTGGAACAGGCCCGTCATCGCGCGGTGGAACGGATGCGCGCCGAGTGCGCCGGTCTCGGCGGCGATGGCATCGTCGGCGTCCGCCTGACGCTGCGGAATTTCTATGGCAACGGCGTCGAGTTCGGCGCGATCGGCACGGCGGTCCGCGCCGATGGTCCGGTCCGACCTGCTCGGCCATTCACCTCGGACCTGTCCGGGCAGGACTTCGCCAAGCTCGTACGCGCCGGCTGGGTGCCGATCGACCTGGTGATGGGCGTCGGCGCGGTGATCCGCCACGATGACTGGACGCAGGCCGTCCAGATGGGGTCATGGCGCAACAGCGAGGTCAGCGGGCTGACCCAGCTGGTCAACACGGCGCGGGCCGCGGCTCGCGAGTCGCTGGCCAAGGATGCCGCCCGGCGCGGTGGTCACAGCGTCGTGCTTCAGGACATGCGACTGTCGGTCTTCGACTCGAGATGTGCCTACAACGGCGAGGCGAAGGACCATCTGGCCGACGCCTTCGTGTTCGGCACCGCGATCACGCCGATCGACCGGTCCGGGAAGTCGCCGCCACAGACCGCGAAACCGCTGCAGATGATTCGACTCAACAAAGGCCCGAAGGGAATCCGCTGACCATGACGCTTATCGACCCCGCTGCAATGGGAGTGCCGGCCGACGCCATGAGCCGTCTGGCCGAGCTGCAACCCGGCACACCCGGCCACATCTTCACCTCCGATCTGACGGTCAACGAGTTCCTGCTGGTCAAGCAGGCCGGATTCAATCCTCTCGGCCTGGTCCTCGGCAGCTCGGTCTATCACTGCGGCTTCCAGATGGGCCGCTGGGGCAAGAACCAGGAGCTCAGCGTCCTGTCCCAGGCCATGTATCACGCCCGGGAGCTGGCGATGAGCCGGATGCAGGCAGAGGCCGACGTGCTCGGCGCCGACGGCATTGTGGGCGTCCGCCTGGAGGTCGAATTCAAGGAGTGGGGTTCCGACGCCGCCGAGTTCCTGGCGGTCGGCACCGCTGTGAAGGCGGACCCCGAGACGGCCCCGCATGGCGTGGCGAAGTGGCGCAACGACGCCGGCCATCCGTTCACCTCGGACCTGTCCGGGCAGGATTTCTGGACCCTGTTGCAGGCTGGCTACGCCCCTCTCGGCATGACCATGGGCACCTGCGTCTATCACGTGGCGCACCGGACGTTCGGCAACATCATGTCCAGCATGGGGCAGAACACCGAGTTGCCGCAGTTCACCCAGGCGCTCTATGACGCTCGGGAGCTGGCCATGGCACGGATGCAGAAGGAAGCCGAAGTGCTCAACGCCGAAGGCATCGTCGGCGTGTCGCTGTCCCAGCGCAATCACACCTGGGGCTCGCACACCACCGAGTTCTTCGCCATCGGCACGGCGGTGCGACCGATCCGGCCGGATCACGTGATCCCGACCCCGCAGTTAATGTTGGGCCTGGACTCCTAAAGCGTCGGCCGCCACTGCGCGGCCCGGCCGCCGAGATCTTGAACGTTCATTGCTGCATGGCAGCGACAAACGTTCAAGATCCAGAGGTGAGAGGGGTAAGGCGCGGGAGGGCGGCAAAGCGCGGGTGGCCTCAGCCCACCCGCATGGACCGCAGCAATTCCTCGTCGCCGCTGACGTCCAGCACGTCGAAACCAACCCGCCCGTAGAGCGCCAGCATCAGATCGCTGCATGATCCGGCAGCCACCACACGAGCCGGGTGCTCATCGAAGTCGAAGATCGTTTCGGTATCCAGCAACGCGATGCCCTCGCCCCGCAAACGGACATGCCAGACGTGCTCGATATCGATGGCGTGCAGCGCCACCATGCCGGTCGGCAGCTGCCCGCCGGTGCGGTCGGCCTGAGCCGCCGGGTGCCGCCGCCCGGCCGGCAGCCAGGTGTCCAGCACCTCGGCGACGCCGTCGGCGGCGAGTTTCGTCTCGATCGGCTCGGCCCGGCCGATCGCCATCTGGAGATCCCACCGGTGGACCGCGGTCTCATGGGCCATCCGGCGCTGCCAGAACGCCACCCGCTTGCTCTGCGGCGCCCAGTTCCACGCCGGCATCTCCGGATCCAGCAGGTCAAAGGTGTTCACCAGGTCACCGAACTCCTGGCTCCACCAGCTGATCAGGTCGTCGGCCCGGGGTTCGGCCTCGAAGTCCAGCCGGGAGCGATCCGGCTTGGTGGTCACCCCGCGAACGACGTGCGCGTGCACCCAGCGGTAGACGCTGCCGAGATGATGGATCAGGTCCGCGATAGTCCAGTCCGGGCAGGAGGGGACCGCGCTCGCCAGGTCGGCCTCGGCCGCGGCGGAGCCGAACGCGCCACCCTCGTCTCGCATGGACGCGAGCCACATGTCCTTGGTGCCGTGAAGCCGAGCCATCGTGTCCTCCTGCGGTGCCCTTTCTGCGCTACCCCGGTGGCGCTTTGGCCAATCCCAGGCTGCCCACGCGGAGCCGCTCATTCTAGGGTTAGCACGTGAATGCTGTTGGATCGAATCTTGGCCGCCTTACCACGCTGCAGCTGGGGGGCCCCGCGCAACGCGTGGTGGAGGCGACAGACGATCTGCAAATGATCCAAACCGTCCGAGACGCTACTCGCCGCGACGAAGCAATACTGCTCCTCGCCGGCGGCAGCAACGTCGTTATCGCCGACGACGGCTTCGACGGGACCGCGATTGTCATCCGAACGCGTGGCATCGAGGCCAGCGCCAGCGGTGATTCGGTGCGGGTCCGGGTGGCGGCCGGAGAGCCCTGGGACAGCGTCGTTGAGCACAGCGTTCGTGAGGGCTGGTCCGGTCTGGAGGCGATGTCCGGCATCCCCGGATCCGCGGGCGCGACCCCGATCCAGAACGTCAGCGCCTATGGGCAGGAAATCTCCGAGCGGATCGTGTCGGTCCGGGTCTATGACCGTGAGTCGGATGCGGTTTACGACATGACCACACAGGACTGCCGGTTCGCGTACCGGCTCAGCATTTTCAAGCACTCCAACCGGTGGGTGGTGCTGTCCGTGGAGCTCGAACTCGCCGTCTCGAGCCGGTCGGCCCCGATCCGGTACGCGGAACTCGCCGCCGCACTGGGCGTCGAGGCCGGCGATCAGGTCGAAACCGAGGCGGTACGCGACGCGGTCCGCAAACTCCGCGCCGGTAAGGGCATGGTGCTCGATCCGGCCGACCCGGACACCTACTCCGTGGGATCGTTTTTCACTAACGCTGTCCTCGATGCACATGCTTACGCGGAACTGGAGAAGCGGGCCGAGGCCGCCGGCGTGGGCCGACCCGCAGGCCATCCGGCACCCGACGGTTCGGTCAAGGTGTCCGCGGCCTGGCTGATCGAGCGGGCCGGGTTCCACAAGGGCTACGGCGGCACCGACGTCGCGATCTCGTCGAAACACACGCTGGCTCTGACCAACCGCGGTCGCGGCACCACCACCGCGTTGCTGGCGCTCGCGAAGGAGATTCGCGACGGTGTGCACCAGCGCTTCGGCGTGCTGTTGCATCCGGAGCCGGTGCTGGTCAACTGCTCTCTGGACTGATCCGGTCAGCGGCTGATCGCTACGCCATGGACACCGCCCAGTCGATCCCCGCCCACTCCATCCGGACATTCTCGCCCCCGACGGGACAGTTGATCGGTCGGCAGGCCGATATCCTGCGTCACGATCACCATGACGAGCTTGGTTGCGGCGAGGGTTGAGCAGTGGAGAAGTCGAAGCGTCGTGCTGCGGGGTCGCGTGCCATCTGGCGGATCTTCGTGGTCAGCGCCGACCTATCGTGGCGTGGCGAGCCGACGACGTCCTAGAGTCCAGGCGCCGGTGGGCGGAGGACGGCCCGCGTCATCGATGACGCGGGGATTGTGAACCCGGCTCGCGTCGCTGGTCCGGCGGCTACTGTGAGCCGAATGGGGGATCCGATCCAAGGTAGCGACCAGCACAACCGTCGTATCGACGAGGACGTGACCAAGGACCCCGGGGACGTGGAAGAAGTGCCCGAGGTGAGCCTCTGGGACCGGCCCGGCAGCGACGACGTCATCTCCGGCGAGGCCAACGATCCCGACCGAACGGATTTGCGGTCGGAGATCGGGCAGTACACCTCATTCGTAGCGTTTCCCGCCAAGACACCGGCGCTGATCGCCGCCGCCGAGAGCCGGAACGCGTCGGACGAGGTGCTGTCCGCGTTGCGTGGGCTCGACCCGAAGGCTCGGTTCGACACTCCGGAGGATCTGTGGAGTGCACTCGATCTGGGAACCGGGAAGCGCTTCTAGCGTCGCGGGAACGATGATCTTCGGGCCAGGTCAGGGCTGGAACATTTTCCACTGCCCCTCGGAGACGACCTGAGCGACGCCGTCGGCCACGCTGATGGCGGTGTCATCGTCGATCGCGTACGTCGGCGCGGGAATCCGTGCCGCCCACCTCTCGGCGTTCGCCAATGATGCGTCGGCGTGGTGCGGGTGCTCCAGATGCGGGATCACCGCGAAGTCAACGAGTCCCGCTCCCTGTCCCGTGACCAGGATTCTGTCGACGTCACCGTCGGGCGTGGTGAAGACGATGTCCTCCGACTTCAGCGGTCCATCGTCACCACGGGGCGGTTCGATGTAGGTCTCGACGAAGGTGGAGGCAGCAGCGATGCTCCCGGCACTCACCCCCACGTAGACGGCCTCGGAGCGCAGCGTCGGCAGGAGACCGGTCAAACCGGAGCGCCGCATCCAGTTGGCGAGAAACAGGGGGTCTCCGCCCCATACCAGCACCGCGTCGGCGTCCCGGACCGTTGGCACCCACGCCGCCTCGTCGATGTTCGGCAGCGCCGTCAGCTCCAGGATGCCCACCGATTTCCAACCCAATCCAGTCAACTTCGACGAAGCCTTGCCGCAGATGGCTTGCCACGCCATGCCGGGCCCGCCGGGGAACGGGTAGATGGCGGTCGGGATGAAGAGGGCGTTGGCCTCCGCGATCGGTTTGCCCAGCAGGTCAACCAGCGCGTTGTGGATGCTGCTGTTGGTGATCCCAGCCGAGGTGAGGAGAGCTCTCATGGTCCTGCCTTCCTGAGTTGCCATCTCGTCATGCCTGAGTTGCCCGCTCTGGACACTACCGACAGTAGAGACGCGACGTTGACCGCCGTGAATGCGTCGTCACGCGACGGCTGACCACGCCACGGTCAGTTCGCCCAGGCGCCACCGTGAGCGCGAGTCGAGCAGCGGAAAGCCGGCCCCGGCGAGGACGCCGCAAGCGGCGATCCAGCGCTGTCGAGCCCCGAACACCCCGACCGGGGCGGCCGCGGCCCAGGCTCGGTCGAGAGCGTCGATGTAGTCGTGAATCGGCGCACCCGGCACGTTGTGGTGAATCAGCGCCTTGGGCAGCCGCTCGGCCAGAGTCGCTGGTCGGTCCAGATGCGACAACCGGGCGGCCAGCGTCAGTGACAGCGGCCCGGACCGGTCCAGCAGCACCCAACTGGCGAGGCGGCCCAACTCGTCGCAGGTCCCTTCGACGACGTAGTCAGAGGCCGCGGTCATGGTCGACCAGGCGTCCAGGACCACCGATTCGTCGTACTGGCGCAGCACGTTGAACGCGCGAACCACGACCGGGCGCAGACCGGCCAGCTCGAAACCGCCCCGGGCGAAGGTCAGCAGCGGTGGTTCGGCCAGTGGCTGGGCGTCGGTTACGCGTACCGGGTCAATCTCAAGACCAACCACCCGGGTGTCCGGACGCACCGCGGTGGCCAGCCGCGCACGCAGCTCGATCGCGGTGATCGGGGTGGCGCCGTAGCCGAGGTCGACCACCAGCGGGTCGGCGGCGGCGAGCAACGCGGACCGCAGCCGATGAGCGATCCAGGTGTCCACCCGGCGCAGCCGATTAGGGTTGGTCGTCCCGCGGGTGACCAACCCGATCGGCCGTTCGCGCCGGTTCGCCATGGCCCGGCCCTAGTCGAAGACCCGGTGGACTTTGTGCTGGGCGGCCTGAGCCAGCGGCCGGACCACGAGGCGGTCGATGTTGACGTGGTGCGGCCGGGTCGCCACCCACGCGACGCAGTCGGCGATGTCATCGGCGACTAAGGGCTCCTTCACGCCCGCGTAGACCGCGGCGGCCTTGTCGGCGTCGCCGCCGAACCGGATCACGGCGAACTCGTCGGTCTTGACCATGCCCGGGTCGATCTCGATCACCCGGACCGGTTCGCCGCTGAGTTCCAGCCGCAGCGTGCCGGTCATCGCGGTCTGGGCGTGCTTGGCCGCGGTATAGCCGCCGCCACCCTCGTAGACCACGAAGCCGGCGGTCGAGCTCATCATCACGATGGTTCCGGCGCCCGATGCGATCAAGGCCGGGAGCAGCGCCTTGGTGACGCGGAGCGTGCCGAGAACGTTGACGTCGAACATCCACTGCCAGTCCTCGACCGAGCCCTGGGCGACCGGGTCCGCGCCGTGCGCCCCGCCCGCGATGTTGACCAGCAGCGTCAACTCGCCCTCGATGCCGGACACCGCCTCGACCAGGGCCGCCACATCGTCGTCACTGGTGACGTCGACCGGCACCGGCGTGGCCCAGCCGCCGTCGCGAACGATCTGCTCGGTGAGTTCGATCAAGCGCTCGGCGCGCCGCGCGGCGACGACGACATGGAAGCCCTCGGCGGCCAGGCGTCGGGCGGTGGCGGCACCGATTCCGGAGGAGGCGCCGGTCACGACGGCGATAGCAGTGGTCATGCCCTGATCCTGCCAAAGCCGGGCCGGTGACCTCCATCACAGGCGGTCCGGCTCAGGACGTAACGATCGGATGAACCGGGAAGATGCATGACGACTTGTCGGTTGAGACCTGATGGTTGCCGGCCCATCCGGCCCTGAGCTGTGCTTCGAATGCACATCGCAGGCCGACGAACGCGAGGAGTCAACGTGGCGCGCGCGATTTCCACGATCACGCCTCGTCGCGTCGCAACCCTTTCTGTGCACACCTCCCCCCTGGACCAGCCGGGCACCGGCGACGCCGGCGGCATGAACGTCTACATCGTCGAGGTGGCGCGACGGCTTGCGGCGTTCGGTGTCGAGGTCGAGATCTTCACCCGAGCCACCCGCAGCGAGCTGCCGCCGTGTGTCGAGATGGCTCCGGGCGTCACGGTCCGGCATGTCTCGGCCGGCCCGTTCGAGGGCCTGGCCAAGGAAGAACTGCCGGCCCAGATGTGTGCCTTCACCAACGGCGTGCTGCGTGCCGAGGCGGCCCGGGCGCCCGGGCACTACGATCTGGTGCACTCGCACTACTGGCTTTCCGGGCAGGTCGGCTCGCTCGCCAAGGATCGGTGGATGGTGCCGCTGGTGCACTCCGCCCACACCCTTGCGAAGGTCAAGAACCGGCTGCTGGCCGACGGCGACAAGCCCGAGCCCAAGGCTCGGGTGATCGGCGAGGAGCAGGTGGTGGCCGAGGCCGACCGCTTGGTCGCCAATACGCCGACCGAAGCTCGAGAGCTGATCGATATGTACGATGCCCCGCCCGCTCGGGTCGAGGTCGTGGAGCCGGGTGTTGATCTCGAACGATTCACCCCGACCGGCGAGGCCGGCAAGCGGGCGGCTCGGCACCGGTTCGGCCTGCCGGAGGACCGCTACGTGATCGCCTTTGTCGGTCGCATCCAGCCGCTGAAGGCTCCGGACGTGCTGCTTCGTGCCGCCGCCGAGCTGGCCGGCCTGGACCCGGTAGTGGCCTCCCGGTTGACGATCGTGATCGTCGGCGGCAACAGCGGCTCAGGCCTGAACCTTGGCGCACTCGCCGCCGATCTGGGACTCGATGGCAGGCCCGGCGCGCCGACCGTGCGCTACCTGCCGCCGCAGTCCGGTGCCGACCTCGCGGAGCTCTACCGGGCCGCGGACGTGGTCGCGGTGCCGAGCTACAACGAATCCTTCGGCCTGGTCGCGATGGAGGCTCAGGCCTGCGGTACGCCGGTCGTGGCAGCCGCGGTCGGTGGCCTGGTCACGGCGGTCCGGGACGATGTCTCCGGCGTGCTCGTGGATGGGCATCGTTCCGGCGACTGGGCACGCGTACTCCGGGATTTGCTGGCGGCACCGGCGCGCCGAGCGAAACTGTCCCGCGGCGCGGTCGAGCACGCGACCCAGTATTCCTGGAGTCGAACGGCGTCCGGCCTGCTCGCCGTCTACCGTGAAGCCATGTTCGATCATCGGGCGCGGGTGGCCGCGCAGTTCGACACGGCCCTGCGTGAATCGCGGGTCGGCGCCGCGGCATGAGTTCCGACGTCCGGCCCGTCATCGAGGCCACGCTCGACGATCGCGAGCTGCCGTGGGAGCGCACCGGCGAGGATTCGTATGTCGTCACGCTGCCAGGCACTCACAAGCTCAAGACACTCTGCAACCTGGTGGTCGGCGCGCATGCCATGCGGGTCGAGGCGTTCGTCATGCGGCAGCCGGACGAGCGGCGCGAGGACCTGTGGGCCTACCTGTTGCAGCGCAATGCCCGGATGTACGGCGTCGCCTGGGCCATCGACGGCGTCGGCGACGTCTATCTGACCGGGCGGGTCCCGCTGCACGCGGTGACGCCGGACGAGCTGGACCGGCTCCTCGGTGCGGTGCTCACGTATGCCGATGAGAGCTTCGATGTCATGCTCGAAATCGGCTTCTCCACGGCGATCCGACGGGAGTGGGCGTGGCGGGTGTCGCGTGGTGAGTCGCTGGCCAATCTGCAAGCGTTCAAGCACTTGATCGACGATGCGGATGCCGCGATCTGACGCACGTCCCGATGAGCGGGAATTCGGGTCCACCAAGGGATAGACCGATGCCTTAGTGTCGGCCGGGTGGATCAAGCCCGCCCGAATTACGCCTGGCGTCCGGTTTCCCTGACCGCCGTGGCCGCAGCGATCCTGCTGGCGGTCACCGCTACCGGCTACGGCTATCACCGCGACGAGCTCTACTTCCGGATGCTCTCCCGCCACCTTGCGCTCGGCTATGTGGACCAGCCGCCGATGACGCCGTTCCTCGTCCGCGTCTTCACCGGCGCTTTCGGCGACAACCTGTTCGCGCTGCGGATCCCGGCGATCCTCTCGCTGGTCATCACCCTGTTCATCGTCGCCGCGATCGCCCGCGAACTCGGCGGCGGGCCGGCCGCTCAGCTCATCACCGCGGTTGGCACCGTCGCGCCGTTTCCGCTGATCGCGGGACACGTGTTGCTGACCGCGTCACCCGACATGGTGTTCTGGACGCTGACGATCCTGTTCATGCTCCGCGCTCTGCTCCGCGAAGAGCCGCGCTGGTGGCTCTGGGCTGGTCTGGTCGTCGGCGTCGCGCTGTGGAACAAGCAGCTGATCGTGTTGCTGCTGCTGGGTTTGCTGGGCGGGCTGCTGATCACCGGACCGCGGGCGGTGTTCCGGCAGTGGCAACTCTGGGCCGGCATCGGCATTGCGGTGGCGATCGCCGCGCCCACCATCATCTGGCAGGCCACGAATCACTGGCCCGAGCTGACCATGGCCAAGGCGATCTCGCAGGACAAGGGCGGCGACGACCGTACGCTGTTCATCCCGTTCCAGATCATCCTGCTGGGCGCGATGGTCTACGTCTGGATCCGCGGCCTGATCGCGATGTTCCGGCGGCCGGAGTGGCGCCCAGTGCGGGCGCTGGCCTGGGCCTATCCGGTGGTGGCGGTGATCGTGCTGGCCACCGGTGGCCAGATCTATTACACCTTCGGGCTGCTCGCGCTTTACCTGGCGGCGGGCGTCAGTGAGCGCTGTTCCCGCGCGGTCTGCGGCACGTCTTCTGGCTGGTGGCCCCGACAGTGCTGATCGGTGCCCTGATCGCGTTGCCGATCGTCCCGCTCGGCTCGCTTGGTGCCTCCCACATCGGTGACCTGAACCAGACCGCGCGCGATTCGGTCGGCTGGCCGGCCTACGTCGGCGAGGTCGGGCGTGCCTACCAGGCGATCCCGGCCGATCAGCGAGCCGTCACCGGCCTGATCGCCGGCAACTACGGCGAAGCCGGAGCGCTGGACAAGTTCGGGTCCCGCTACCACCTGCCACCGGTGCACAGTGGCCTGAACCAGCTCTACTTCTACGGGCCGCCACCGGAGTCCGACACGAACGCGCTGCTCGTCGGGCACGATGTCGATGATCCGGTGGAGCATGTCGGATTCGCGTCCTGCCAGATCGTCGGCACGTTGGACAACAACGTGGGCGTCGACAACGAGGAGCAGGGCCGGCAGATCCTCTACTGCACCGGGCGGTCGATGCCGTGGTCCGCGATCTGGCCGACCTATCAGCACTACGGCTGACGAAGCGCTTCCCGGCGGTTAGACGAGCGCGAGTTCGGTGTCGGCCGGCTGCTCGGCGGCGCGGGCGTCGAGCGCGCGCATGGCGGCGGCTCGGCGTTCCCGCGCCGGCCCGGTGGCCAGGTGCCCGATCGCCACAGCCGTGCCGAGCACGAAGCAGCCGAGCCAGACCGCCAGGTCACCGACATGGTCCATGACCAGTCCGCCGAGCACTGGCGCGAAGCAGCCGGACGCGGTGAACGACATCGCCGCCAGGCCCTGATAGCGCCCGCGCAGATGGGCTGGTGACAGATCGGCGGTGAGGGTGCCGGCGACCGGTGCCGACAGCATCTCGCCGACCGTCCAGATCGCGACAGTGCCGGCCAGTGCCAGCGCGTTGGGTGCGAAACCCACCGCCCCGAAGCCGATCGCCACCAGTGCCGAACACAGTGCCAGGGTGGCGGTCCGGCTCCGGTGGCGCACCAGGCGCGGCACGAATAGCTGAGCGAGCACGATCATGACGCCGTTGACGGCGATGATGCTGCCGTAGAGCGACGGCCGGAGTCCGTGGTGCAGCATCGTGATCGGCATCAGACCCAAGCAGCAGATCACTGTCCACATGCCGGTCTGCAGCGACACGAAGGTCATGAACGTGCGGTCCCGCAACACCGTGCCGAGCCCGCCATCACGGGACTGCGGGTGCTTCGGGGCGGCGGGTGGGCGTACCCGGAAGACCACGAGAAGCCCGGCGGACAGCGTGCTGACCGCGTCGATGGCGAACAGCGCGAGGCGGGGTTGATCGGCCAGAAGCCCGCTGAGGGTGGCGGCACCGGCGAAACCGATGTTCATCGCCCAGTAGTTGAGATTGAGCGCCCGGGCCCGCAGGTCGTCCGGGACCACGTCGAGGAGCAGCGACGAGAGCGCCGGCCGGGCCACGCCGCCGCTGATGCCGAATGCCGTGACCAGGAGCGCGATCGGCACCGCGTCGGTGACCACGCCGAGTCCGAGCGTGAACAGAGCGGTGCAGATGTTGGCGGCGAACAGTGTCGGCTTCCGGCCGATCCGGTCGGTGAGCACGCCACCCGCGATCGCGCCGACGGCCGACCCGGCGCCGGCCAGACCCAGAACAAGTCCGGCAAAGGTGGCACTGAAGTGATATCGAGCGACCAGCGAGATGCTCAGGTAGAGCATGGCGAGATTGCCCAGCCGGTCGGTCAGCGTGCCGCACCAGATGAACCAGAACGCCCGCGGCATGCCTCTCACGGGTAAGGACCCTAGCTGTTCCGGTTCGTTACGCGCGACCTGATTAACGGGTGGTCTCCGTCATCCGGAAAGATGGCAGGCATGACTGGCACCTTGGTCCTGCTTCGGCATGGCGAGAGCGAATGGAACGCGAAAAACCTGTTCACCGGCTGGGTCGACGTGGATCTCAGCGCAACTGGCGAGGACGAGGCACGGCGCGGCGGCGAATTGCTGCGCTCGACCGGACTCCTGCCCGATGTCGTCTTCACGTCCGTCCTGCGCCGGGCGATCCGGACTAGCGAACTCGCGCTGCACGCCGCCGATCGGCACTGGATCCCGGTGTCCCGTTCGTGGCGCTTGAACGAGCGGCACTACGGCGCGCTGCAGGGCAAGAACAAGAAGCAGACGCTCGAGGAATTCGGCGAGGAGCAGTTCATGCTGTGGCGCCGGTCCTACGACACCCCGCCGCCCCCGCTGCCCGACGACGACGAGTTCTCCCAGGCCGCGGATCCGCGCTACGCACAACTGCCGCCGGAGTTGCGGCCGCGCACCGAGTGCCTGGCCGACGTCGTGCACCGGATGCTGCCGTACTGGTACGACACTTTGGTGCCGGCCGTGCGGACCGGCCAGACGGTGCTCGTGGCCGCCCATGGCAATTCACTGCGGGCGCTGGTCAAGCACCTCGATGGGATCTCGGACGAGGCGATCGCGGCGCTCAACATCCCGACCGGCATCCCGCTGCGTTACGACCTGGATCTAGACACCATGAAGCCGATCAAGGCCGGTGGCGAATACCTGGATCCGGATGCTGCGGCCGAAGCCGCGGCCGCGGTGGCCAACCAGGGTCGCTGACGCGCGCGTTTACGGGGATATCGCTGCTACGGCAGGCGTCGTAGCAGCGATATCCCCATAATCAACTCGATCACGCGAGGCCGAGTTCGTTGGCCCGGCGGGATAGTGCCGCCGACAATTCCCGCAGCAGGGCATCAATGTCCCGCATGTCACGGTTGGTGACGTGGTAGACCTGCCACCCGCAGGCGGTCAGACGCCGAAGCCGTCGCCGGTCGTCAGCGAGTTGAGCCTTGTCGACGTGCCATTGGCCGTCGTATTCGACAGCGAACCGCAACTCCGGCCAGGCCAGGTCGACTCGAGCGACGAACTCGTCGGCATCGAGCACGTCGAATTGGGGAATCGGCGCCGGCAGGCCACCGGTCACGATGGCAACCCGCAAATGGGATTCCGGTGGTGATTCGGCGCGGGGATCGCAGAGCTTCAGAGCTTGGGTCGCGGTACGGCTGCCGCGGTGGCGCGCCCGGCGTACCGCCTCGCCGGCCATCGCCTCCGGAGGCAGGAAGCGGCTCCGGCCCAGCGCATCGATCCATGCCACGGCGTCGTACAGCGGCATCGAGCGGCCGAGTTGCCAGGCCGTCAGCCCGACGGTCGTGATCGGCATGTTCCAGCGCTGCACGACATCGGCGGGTCCCATCTCGGTCGTCGTGATCGCGAGTCCGGCGACCGGTCCGAACTGCTTCGGGGTCACGACCTCGACCGGGCCGTCGTAATCGCGCAGCTGCGCGCCCCAGATCAACGCGGCGGTGCGGCCGGTCACCGCGGCTCCGGGCGGCAGGAGCAGCGCGCCGCCCCTGGCGCGTACGAGGTGGGTCAGCGGTGTCGTCGAGGAGATGTAGACGTCGCGGAAGAGTCGTCGCCAGGCGGAACTGCGTAGTTGGGCGCTGGTGACAAGTCCGGCGGCGATCGCCTCGGTGCCCCGAAATGGGCCGTTGCGCAGCCGGCCCGGACGACTCGGAGGTCGTGGCACCCAGCTATTCGACGTCATCCATCCATCGACGTCAATGCAGCACGCACGATTATGGAGATATCGCTGCTACGGCAGGCGTCGTAGCAGCGATATCCCCATAATCACTCGACGGCCCGACGCCCGACGCCCGACGCCCGACGCCCGACACCCGACGCCCGAGGGCCCGACGGCCCGACGGTGGACGGCCGACGGCTCGACGGCGCGACGGCCCGACGACCGACGGCCGTGCGCCGACGCGACAACGCGCCGCCTCGCTGACAGTGAGGCGGCGCGTTCGAGGCGGATCTAGGCCTTGGCGGACTTGCCGGTGACCAGGTAGACGACCTGGTTGCCAGCATTGACGGCGTGATCTGCGTAGCGCTCGTAGTAGCGACCCAGCAGCGCTCCGTCGATCGCCGCCTCCACACCGTGCCGCCACGCCGTGCCCAGCATGAAGGCGAGCAGCTGGCGGTGCAGGTCGTCCATGACGTCGTCGTCGCGCTCCATCTCGGCCGCCATCTGGGCGTCCTGAGTAGCGAGCACCTCGACGGACTTGGCCGCGATCCGGTCGGCAACCTCGGCCATCTCGTTGATCACCGGAACCAGCTCGGCCGGGATCGCCTGCTCCGGGTGCCGGCGCAGCGCGGTCTCGGCGATGTGCTCGGCCAGGTCACCCATCCGCTCGAGATCGGACGCCACGTGCAGGGACGTGATCACCATGCGAAGGTCGGAAGCCACCGGGGCCTGGCGGGCCAGCAGGTCGTAGACCTTCTCCTCAACCTGGCGGTAGAGGGCGTCGATCTCGTTGTCCCAGGTGCGGACCTGCTCGGCCTCGGTCTGGTCGGCCTCGAGCAGCGCGACGGTGGCGCGCCGCATGGCGGTGCGGCCGTGTTCGGCCATCATCACAAGGAGCCGGTTGACCTCGGCCAACTCGGCCTGGAACTCGACGCGCATGACACTCCAACGTGGGGTTTGATCGGTTGAGGGCGGTCGCCCGGGGCTTCACGAAGGCGGACCTTGATCATCAGTACGCCAGTGGCGGCCACCTGTGCTGCATGAACGCTAAGCGCTTGGGACGTCAGCAGAGTGAACGGTGGTAAACGCCAGCCAGCGTACCGGTGAACATTCGGATTCGCATGTCCGGATTTGTCACCTTCGCGCTGTTCGCCAGGTTAACTCTCGACCTACCATCACCGTGTGGAGTGGACGCGCAGCAGCAAGGGACTGGGTCGCCGCAGCCTCGACGCGTTACGTGTCGGGGTGCTGGTGCTCGACGGCGAAGATCGTCCGGTGCTGGTCAACCCGTCCGCACGCGAAATGGGACTACTTCGTCCGGCGGTGGCCGGAACGCCGGCGGTGGCGCACTCACTGATCCGTACGCTCGCCGGCCAGGCGCGCCGCACCGGAACCCGCCGTGAGGTGGAATTGGACATGCCGCGCGGCCGGGAACAGGAACCGCTGGGCGTGCACATCCGGGCGGTTGCGCTCGACGATGGTCACGTGACCATCGAGGCGCTGGACGTCACGGAGTCGCACCGGCTGAACCGGATGCGCCGGGACTTTGTGGCCAACGTCTCGCACGAGCTCAAGACCCCCGTGGGCGCGCTGCAACTGCTCGCCGAGGCGCTCCAGGAGGCGATCGAGGACGACGGTTCCGGAGCTGACGCCGCCGCCGCGATCCGGTTTGCCGAGCGAATCCGGCACGAGTCCAGCCGGCTCGGCCGGCTGGTCACCGAGCTTCTGGAACTGTCCCGGTTGCAGGGCGGCGAGCCGCTGCCGACCCCGGATCCGGTCATGGTGGACCGGGTGGTCGCCGAGGTTCTGGACCGTACGCGTACCACGGCGGCCGCCAAGAACATCGAGGTCCAGTGGAGCGGCAAGCGCGGGCTGACCGCATTCGGGAGCGAGAGCCAGCTGGTCACCGCGCTGGCCAATCTGGTGGAGAACGCCATCGCGTACACGCCCGAGCGCTCCGCCACCAGTGAGCCGGCCGAGGTCAAGGTGGTGACCGCGCGGACCGACGACCACGTCGAGATCTCGGTGTCGGACCAGGGCATCGGAATTGATCCGAAAGACCTGGACCGGATTTTCGAGCGGTTTTACCGCGCCGACCGGGCCCGCTCCCGGGCCACCGGAGGAACAGGCCTGGGCCTCGCGATTGTTAAACACATCGCCACCAACCACGCCGGCAGCGTCGAGGTCCGCAGCTCAGTCGGCGTCGGCTCGACGTTCACCTTGCGATTGCCGTCCCGACCACTGACCGACGCACTTCCGCTACCTGAGTCGATTGAAGTAATGACCAGCACCGACGGTCGAACGAGAGGAAAACATTAGTGTCCCGGGTTCTCGTGGTGGAGGACGAAGAGTCGTTCTCCGATGCGCTCTCCTTCATGCTGCGCAAAGAGGGCTTCGAGGTCTCCGTCGCGGCCACCGGCACGCAAGCGCTGACTGAGTTCGACCGGTCCGGAGCCGACATCGTGCTGCTGGATCTCATGCTGCCAGAGATGTCCGGCACCGAGGTCTGCCGGCAGCTGCGGACCCGCTCGCACGTGCCGATCATCATGGTCACGGCACGGGACGCGGAGATCGACAAGGTGGTCGGGCTGGAGATCGGCGCCGACGACTACGTCACTAAGCCCTATTCCCCCCGCGAGCTGGTCGCGCGGATCCGCGCCGTGCTGCGCCGCAACGCCCCGGAGGCGGTTGAGGTGGCCACCCCCACCCTGTCCGCCGGTCCGGTGCGGATGGACGTGGAACGGCACGTGGTCAGCGTCGCCGGTGCGGCGGTTCCGCTGCCGCTCAAGGAGTTCGAGCTGCTCGAGCTGCTGCTGCGCAACGCCGGCCGGGTGCTGACCCGGGGTCAGCTGATCGACCGAGTGTGGGGCGCCGACTATGTCGGCGACACCAAGACCCTCGACGTTCACGTCAAGCGGCTGCGGTCGAAGATCGAACCGGATCCGGGCGCCCCGCGCTACCTGATCACCGTTCGCGGACTCGGGTACAAGTTCGAGCCGTAACAGCGCCAATGGCATAGTGGCCGGATGCCTTGGACCGCTCCAGACGTAAACCGACCCGACGGCTCGCTCACCGCTGGCGAGGGCGAGCTCTTCCGTGGCCTGCTGGATTTCCAGCGCGCCACCTTGTTGCACAAGTGCGCCGGTCTGACCGGCGAGCAGATGGCGTCAACGCCGGTGCCGCTCAGCAATCTGAGCCTGCTCGGGCTGGTGCGGCATATGGCCAAGGTGGAGCGGATCTGGTTCCGGATCCGGTTCGGTGGCGAGGACGTCCCGATGCTCTACTCGACGCCGGAGCACAAGGACGCGGACTTCGAGGTGCTCGATCCGGCGACCGCGGAGGACGCCTACCAGACGCTGCTCGATGAGCAGCGCATCGCCCGGTCCGCGATCGACGGCGCCGGCATGGACGAGACCTTCATGCACCCCAGCGGCGACCTCATGTCACTGCGGATGACCATCGGCCACATGATTGCCGAGTACGCGCGCCATAACGGCCACGCCGACATGGTGCGGCAGCAGGTCGACGGAGTGACCGGCTTCTAGCCCAGCGGCGCGCTCGCCAACACTCCACGGAGCCGCCGGCCCCGCGCCACCACCCGATCTTGAACGTTCATCGCTCTATTTCAGCGACAAAAGTTCAAGATCCAAAATTGGCGGTACGCCGCCGGCGGCGCGGCGGCGGTCGGATCTACGCGGGCGGGGTGGGCGGGGTGGGCGGGCGGCGACTCCGAGCGGGCTACTCCGGGCAGCGGATGACCTGACCGGCGTAGGTCAGCCCGCCGCCGAATCCGAGCAGCAACGTCAACGCGCCCGGCGCCACCTCGCCGCGCTCGATCAGCTTCGACAGCGCGATCGGGATGCTCGCGGCCGACGTGTTTCCGGACTCCACGACATCGCGCGCGATCACCGCGTTGACGGCGCCAAGCCGCTGTGCCAGGGGCTCGACGATGCGCAAGTTCGCCTGATGCAGCACCACCGCGTCGAGATCCTCGGGCCGGACGCCGGCGGTCTCGCAGACCCTCTTGGCCACCTCCGGCAGCGCGGTGGTGGCCCAGCGGTAGACGGTCTGACCGACCTGCGAAAACGTGTCGTTCTCGATGACGACGGCCTCGCCCATCTCCGGCACCGATCCCCAGACCACCGGCCACACGGTGGGCTGATCGGTCGCCACGACGACCGCGGCGCCGGCGCCGTCGCCGACTAGCACGCAGGTGGTCCGGTCGGCCCAGTCGGTGATGTCGGTCATCCGCTCGACGCCGATCACCAGCGCCTTGCTGGCGCTGTTGCCCTTGATGGCGAGGTCGGCGGTGGCCAGGGCGTGGGTGAACCCGGAGCAGGCGGTGTTCACGTCCATCGCGGCCGGCGCGGTGAAACCGAGACGGCGGGCCACCCGGGCGGCGATGTTCGGGCTCCGGTCGAATGCGGTGCAGGTCGCGACGATGACGAAGTCGATCTCCTCCGGCGCCAGCCCGGATTTGGCCAGCGCCGCATCGGCAGCCGCCGCGGCCATCATGTCGATGGTGTCCTCATCGCCGGCGACCCGGCGCTCGCGGACGCCGACCCGGCTCTGGATCCACTCGTCGCTGGTGTCCACGATCGTGGCGAGATCGGCGTTGGTCAGCACCTTCTCGGGCAGATAGTGCCCGAGAGCGATCACGCGTGAGCCAGTCATCGGCGCCTTCCACCTCGGGCCGCGCGCCCCGGGTGCGCGGCCGCCGGGCCTCATCGGTGAGCATGGCCCGGCGGCGACTTTACCGGTGGATCTTCGAAATGACCGAAACTTCGAGCGAGACCGGCCGAGCCCGTGGACACCGAGGGCGTGCCGCCGGCAGTCCGGGTTGGGCCCCGGGAAGCTCAGACCGAGATCGCCCACCGGCGGCGGCCCGCTCCGGGTGCGCGTACCAGCATGGAGAAGATCGCCGCGAAGAGGCACAGCAAGCCGGCCGCGTAGAACGCGAAGTCGTAGGCCCCGTAGTGATCGCGCACGACGGCGGCCGCGGTGACCGCGAACGCCGCACCGATCTGATGTGAGGCGAACACCCAGCCGAACACGATCGAGCCGCTGTCGCCGAAGTGCTGGCGGCACAGCGCGATCGTCGGCGGAACGGTGGCCACCCAGTCGAGGCCGTAGAAGATGATGAAGACCAGCATCGACGGGTGCGCGCTGCCGCCGAACAGGCTCGGCAGGGCCATCAGCGACAGGCCACGCAGGGCGTAATAGATCCCGAGCAGCACCCGGGAATCGAAGCGGTCGGTCAGCCAGCCGGAGAAGATGGTGCCGGCGATGTCGAAGATGCCGACCAGGGCCAGCAGAGACGCGGCGGTGGTCTCGGGCAGGCCGTGGTCGTGTGCCGCCGGGATGAAGTGCGTGCCGATCAGGCCGTTGGTGGACGCACCGCAGATCGCGAAGCCACCGACCAGGAACCAGAAAGCGCTCTTGGAGGACGCCATCTTCAGGGCCGACAGGGCTCGGGTCGCCGGCCCCGGAGTGCCCTCGGTGCGAGGCTGGCGATGCGCGGCCTGTGCGGTGCTGCCGCCATACGGCTGCAGGCCGATGTCGCCCGGATAGTCCCGGAGCAGCCAGATTGCGATCGGCGCGACGAGAAGTGCGCCGCCGGCCACGGTCAGGGCCGCCGCTCTCCAGCCATGCGCCGCGATCACCTGGGCGAGCACTGGCAGGAAGATCAGCTGACCAGTCGCGCCACCGGCGGTCAGAATGCCGGTGACCAGCCCGCGCCGGGCGACGAACCAGCGTGACGTGACGGTGGCGACGAAGGCCAGCGCCATCGAGCCGGTGCCGAGGCCGACCAGGACGCCCCAGCAGAGCACGAGCTGCCAGCTGGCGGTCATGAAGACGGTCAGCCCACTGCCCACCGCGACCAGGATCAGGGCGCTCCCGATCACTCTGCGCAGACCGAACCGGTCCATCAACGCCGCGGCGAACGGCGCGGTCAGCCCGTAGAGCAGCAGGTTCACCGAGACGGCGGCGGAGATCGACGCGGTCGACCAGCCGAACGCCTGTTGGAGCGGATTGATCATGACACCGGGTGTGGCCCGGAACCCGGCGGCGCCGACGGTCGCGATCAGCGTCGCGATCGCCACCAGCCAGGCGCGGTGGAGCTTGCGGGTCTTCGCGGTGGCGGGCGGGGCCTCTTGCAGCGTCGTCACCGGATCATTTTGCTCCAGGCGCGACAAGGTGACGAGTGGCCGAACTGCCATCATGTGAAAGAATCGAGCCATGACGGTTCCGGATTTGCATCGCGTGGTGGTGCTGGCGCTCGATGGCGTGGTGGCATTCGACCTCGGCGTGCCGACGCAGATCTTCCACGGCGCTCGTGATCTTGACCAGAACCGATACTACGACGTCAAGATCACGACGCCGGATGGGCAGCCGGTGCGGTCGTCGGCCGGATTCCTGGTGACGCCCGAGGTCGGCCCCGAGGTGATCGGCACGGCACAGACGCTGATCGTGGCCGGCATCCACTTCGACCACGGCGAGATCGATTCGCGGATGACACCGGCCGTGCGGGCCGCGCTTGACCGCAGGCCGCCGACGGCGCGGCTGATGTCCATCTGCACCGGAGCGTTCGTGCTGGCCGCCGCCGGTCTCCTGGACGGCCGCCCGGCCACCACGCACTGGGGTTGGGCCGGCGACTTCCGTCTGCTATTTCCCGACGTCAAGCTCGACCCGGATGTGCTGTTCGTCGACGACGGCGACATCCTCACCAGCGCGGGCGTGGCCGCCGGCATCGACCTGTGCCTGCACGTGGTGCGATCCGATTTCGGCGCCGACGTCGCCAACGGGGCCGCGCGGCGGGGCGTTGTCGCACCATGGCGGGATGGCGGGCAGTGCCAGTTCATCGACCGGCCGCTCCCGGAGGCGGGGGACACCAGCACCGCGTCGACCCGAGATTGGGTGATCCAGCGACTGGACCAGGACGTCGACCTGGAGGCGATGGCGCGGCATGCGCGGATGAGCGTACGCACCTTCACCCGCCGGTTCCGCGCTGACACCGGCATGAGCCCGGGCCGCTGGCTCGCCCGGCAGCGGCTGGACCACGCCCGGCGGCTGCTGGAACAGACCGACATGCCGGTGGATCGGGTCGCGCTCGCGGCCGGATTCGGCACCGCGGTGTCACTGCGCCAACATCTGCACGCGGCTATCGGTGTGGCACCGATGGCCTACCGGCGGACCTTCCGGGGTCGCGTGGCGGCGGCGGTCACCGCAGGCCATCCAGTTTCTCGGGATTGAGCACCATCCTGATCCCGACCACTGTGGAGCCGTCGATTTCCAGGTGAACGGAGCCGGCCACCTCGCCGCCGAAGGACGCGAGCAGGGCCGGCTCGCCGTTGATCGAGGCGATCTCGACCTCCATGCCCTGCGCCTGTGGCTTCGCCAGGACGCCGAACAGCCAGCGCGTGACGTTGTCGGCGCCCTGCACCGGGCGCCGGGCCGCGGTCACCACGCCGCCGCCGTCGGACCACGCGGTGACGTCGGGGGCCAGGATCTCCATCATCGCGTTGATGTCGCCGCCGAGGCACGCGTCGCGGAACTTCGTGACCAGCTCGTCGCGGGTGGTCGGATCCACTTCGTAGCGCGGCCGGCGCGCCTGGACATGCTGCCGGGCGCGGTGCGCCAGCTGGCGCACCGCGGACGCATCCCGGTCCAGCATCCCGGCGACCTCGGTGAGCGAGAACCCGAAGACGTCACTGAGCACGAAGACCGCTCGCTCCAATGGGGACAAGGTCTCCAGCACCACCATCATGGCGAGCGACAGGTTCTCCGCCATCGTCACCTCATCCGCGGCGTCGGGGCTGGTCAGCAGCGGTTCCGGCAGCCACGGACCGACGTAGGTCTCGCGCCGCGCCCGGGCCGATCCCATCTCGTCGAGCGCCAGATTGGTCACCGTCCGCACCAGGTAGGGCACCGGTGTGGCGACCGTCGAGGTGTCCGCGGCCGACCACCGCAACCAGGCGTTCTGCACGATGTCCTCGGCATCGGCCACGCTTCCGGTCATCCGGTAGGCGACCGAGAACAACAGGTTGCGGTGCTCGGCGAAGACGTCGGTTGATGAGGTCACGACCTCACCGTATCGGCCCGCATGGCCGCTAATCCGTCCATCACGGTCGGGAACCGGGGAACCCAGCCCAGCCCGTCGCGGGCCTTGGCGTTGCTCAACCGCATGTCAGTCCGCAACATCTCGCTCAGCAGCCCCATCGGGCTGAGCAGCCACGTCGGCACCGGCATCGGCTTGCGCAATCCGAACTCCGTCGCGGTCGCCCGCAGATGGTCGGCGAAGCTCAGCGGGCGATCATCAACAATGTTGTACGCCTGCCCAGGCGCGCCTTGCTCGATCGCGTCGAGCACGGCGACCGCCGCGTCTTCGAGGTGCACCCACGGGAGCAGGTTGTCGGTCTTCGGTGCCGGCATCATCCGCTTGCGCATCGGCCCGATCAGCGCTTCCGTTCCACCCGGTCCGTAGAAGAGGCCGAACCGCAGCGCGACTCCGTCGAGTCCGGGGGTGCCGAAGGTCAGCTCCTCCTTCGTACGCATAGCCGCCACATGCTGCTCGGTGTGTGCCCGCTGCTGAAGCGGAGCCCAGGGGGCGGTGTCCTCGGTCAGCACCGAATGGCCGTGCGGGCCGTAGCCGTACCCGAAGATCATCGATTCGCTGATCAGCTTGCGCGCTCCGACAGCGAGCGCCGCTTCGACGAAGTTGCGCATGCCCACGGTCCGGAGTCGATCGGTGGCGTCCATGTCGCGCTGCATCATCGGCGGCTTCGCCAGCGCCGTCGCGGCGTGTACGGCGACGTCGGCATGCACGCCGGCGACTGCGGCGAGCACCTGATCGCGATCATTGAGATCGGCCCGAAGTGCGTTGGACGATCCCCGCCCAAGCCCGAGCACGGTGTAGCCGGCCTCGGTCAGGACCCGGTCGATGTGCCGGCCGAACACACCGCTGGCGCCGGCTAGCAGAACTGTTCCATTGTTCGTCATGCCCGGCAGACGACACCGGCACGCGGAACGTGACATCGGCGCGCGCCGAATTTGCGGGAGTCTGGTGCCGGGTCCGGACTCGGCCGGTCAGGCGAAGAGTTTGCGCAGCCGGGTGGCGATCTCGGTGATGTCGCTAAGCTGGCTCGACGCCACCGCGATCACCAAGTCGTAGGCCGCGTCCTGGTCCACCTCAAGATCGCTGATCACCTCGTTGGCCCGCAGGAACGTGATCGCCATCACCCAGCCCATGCGCTTGTTGCCGTCGACGAACGGGTGGTTGGCGACGAACGAGTGCAACAGGGCCGCTGCCTTCCGCCAATCGTCGGCGTACGCATCCTCGCCGAACAGACTGGTCCGCGGTCGAGCCAGTGCTGACTCGATCAAGCCCAGGTCACGCACTGGTGCGCCGATCCGGCGGGCGATGGCGGCAACGTCGATCAGCGTGGGGTAATAGGTCACTGGGCGAGACGGTCGAGGAGCGCGGCGTGCCGCTCGATGACGTCGTCGGCCAGCTTCACAAAGTGCGAGCTGTCGTGGCGGGCCAGGTATTCGTCGATGGCAGCGACGATCACCGCGTGCATCGATCGGTCCTCGTCCGCGGCCTGCGCGCGCAGGTTGGCCTCACGGGTTTCGTCGAGCCGGAGAGTCATCGCCATGCCACGATGATATCTCGGGTGGTATCAAGATCGCTTTGAGGTTTTCCGGGCCACCGCAGCCTTCCGCGGGGCCGCCTTCCGTGAGGCCGCCACTGACGCCTTTCGCGGGGCACGCGCGCCGACGCTCGCCGCCTCGGCCGCGACCGTGGCCGGATGCGGTGCGATCATGGCCCCGTCCATCCGGGCCCTGCACAGCTCGACCAGCTTGTCGTAGGCCTTCTGGCCGATCAATGCCACCAGCTCGGGGCCGTACTCCTCGTACATGGGCTGGGTGCCGACGTGCGCCTCCGGCGACGAGGTGCACCACCAGTGCAGATCGTGGCCACCCTCGCCCCAGCCCCGGCGGTCAAACTCGCTGATCACGCTGAGCAGGACCTTGGTCCCGTCGGGCCGCTTGGTCCATTCCTGTTCCCGCCGCACCGGCAGTTGCCAGCACACGTCAGGTTTGTACTCCAATGGGTGCTTGCCGTCGCGCAGGGCCTGGCCATGCAGCGCGCAGCCGCCGCCGCCCGGGAAGCCGGCGTCGTTGAGGAACACGCACGGTCCGGAGCCCTCTGATCGAGTCGCGGTGCGCCGAGCCGGCGCGTCCCCGTCGATCGAGTCCACCTCCGTGTAGTTCTTGAAGCCCCTGCGGAAGTGCTGCCAGGTCTCCGGGGTGAGCAGCTTGGCCGCGGCGCGGACGCGTTTCTCGTCGTCGGCGTCGGTGAAGAAGGCACCGTGCGAGCAGCAGCCCTCGTCGCCGCGCCCGGCCACGATGCCGTGACAGCCGCGGCCGAAGATGCAGGTCCACGATGAATTCAGCCAGGTGAGATCGGCCCGGATGAGATGCTCGTCGTTGTCCGGGTCGAAAAATTCGACGAATTCCCGTGGAAAGTCCAGTGCGACTTCGCGACTCCGCGGGTCGTCCTCACTGGCTTTGCCGTTACTGGGGCTCGACGTGGCCTTTATACCCATCC
Source organism: uncultured Actinomycetota bacterium (assembly GCA_963836775.1). GTDB lineage: Bacteria > Actinomycetota > Actinomycetes > Mycobacteriales > Micromonosporaceae > DASQPR01. The sequence continues at coordinate 2,669,093 of CAWIKR010000002.1, forward strand.
GCTCAGCTTACGACCGCTGGGTCTCCCGGACCCCGGTGCCGCGCTGGCCGATACCGTTACACCCATGCGACTTGGCGTCCTCGACGTTGGTTCCAACACCGTTCACCTGTTGATCGTGGACGCGCACCTCGGTGCGCACCCATGGCCGGCGCATTCGGAGAAGAACGTGCTGCGCCTCGCCGAGCGGATCGGCGGTGGTGGCCAGCTCTCCGAGACCGGCGCGACCGCGCTGGTGGACGCGGTCGCCGCGGCCCGAAAGGCCGCGATCGAACTGCAGGTCGATGATCTGCTGGCATTCGCCACCTCCGCGGTCCGCGACGCCACCAACTCGGCTGACGTGCTGTCCCGGGTTCGCCATCAGACCGGCGTGGAATTGCGGGTGCTCTCCGGCGAGGGCGAGGCCCGGATGACGTTCCTGGCCGTACGCCGCTGGTTCGGCTGGAGCGCGGGCCGGGTGCTGGTGCTCGACATCGGCGGCGGTTCGCTGGAACTCGCCGTCGGCATCGACGAAGAGCCGGACACCGCGTTGTCGCTGCCGTTAGGCGCCGGGCGGCTGTCCCGGACGAAGCTCTCCGGCGACCCGCCCAGGGCGGCGGAGATCGACGCTCTCACCGAATATGTCGAGACCACGCTGGACACCGCGCTTGCCCAGGTGGACCTGGGCAACTGGGACAAGGTGGCGGCGACCTCGAAGACGTTCCGGACTTTGGCGCGGCTGGCCGGCGCGGCACCGTCGAATGAGGGTCCCCGAGCCGTACGCCAACTGACTCGGACCGGCCTGCATCAGGTGCTCGGCTTTATCCGGCACATCCCCAGCTCGGCCCTCGCCGAGATGGACGGCGTCGGTGCCGGCCGCGCCCGTCAGCTGTTGTCCGGCGCGATCGTCGCGGAAGCGGTGATGCGCCGGCTGGATCTGGAGATGCTGGACATCTGTCCGTGGGCGTTGCGCGAAGGCGTGATCTTGCGACGCCTGGACGTGCTGGAGTCTTGACCACCATGGCTGGCGGCCGGCAGGGATTACCCTGGCACAGTGACCCGCGTGCTCCTGTCCACCTCTTCGGTCTTTCCGGAACCCACGTCAGCCGGCTTCGAACTGGCGTCGACGCTGGGCTACGACGGTGTCGAGGTGATGGTCTGGACCGACGCGGTCAGCCAGGACGTTTCGGCACTGCGCGGGCTCTCCGAGCACTACGGCGTCTCGGTCGGATCGGTGCACGCGCCGTGCCTGCTGGTCACGCAACGAGTGTGGAGCCCGGATCCGTGGGAGCGGCTGCGCCGATCGGCCGATCTCGCCGAGATTCTCGGCGCCCCGACCGTGGTGGTGCATCCCCCGTTCGTCTGGCAGCGCGACTACGCGCGCCGGTTCGTTGAGGGCATCGACGAACTGCGGATGGCCTACGGCTCCATCGAATTCGCGGTGGAGAACATGTTCCCGGTGAAGATGGCCGGCCGCCAGTTCGTGCCGTACGCCCCCGGCTTCGACCCGACCGAGGTCGGCTTTGATGCGTACACCCTGGATCTGTCGCATTGTGCGGCGTCCCGGCGGGATGCGCTGGCGATGGCCGATGCGATGGGGGCCGGGCTCAAGCACGTCCATCTCGGTGACGGCACCGGCGAGTTGCGCGACGAGCATCTGGTTCCCGGGCGTGGCAACCAGCCCTGCGGCGAGCTGCTGGAATCGCTGGCGGGGCGCGGATTCAGCGGTGCCATCGCGGTCGAGGTCAGCACCCGCCGCTCCGGAAGCCGGGCGGATCGAGAGGCCGACCTGGCCGAGGCTCTGGCGTTCGCCCGCCGGCATCTGGCCGGGGCCGACACCGGCTCGACCGTAGAGGCCGGCTAGCCGGCGGTCGCGACCATCTCGGGCGCCGCACGCTTGCGGGCCCGATGGGCGGCGACGTGCGAGCGGGTGGCGCACCGCTCGGAGCAGAATCGGCGGCAGCAGTTGGACGACGTATCCAGGTAGACGTTGCCGCAGCGTTCGTCGGCGCAGACGCCGAACCGCCCGCTGCCGTATTCGCACATCCAGACCGCCAGGCCCCAGATGGCACCGGCGAGATATTCCGCGCTCGGCGAGGCGCCCCGACCGGTCACGTGCATGTGCCACTCGCCGCCGTCTTCATGCGAGGTGATCCGGGGCTGGACCGGGTGTGACTCGAGCAGCCCGTTGCAGGCTTGGACCGCGTCCTCGTCCTTGCCGGCCGCGCCGAGGTCGAAGACCTCGCGGAGGCGGCGCTGAGCCTTGCGGAAGATCGCAAGATCGCGTTCGTCGGCATGCCGCCGCTCCCAGCCGATGACTTCGAAGACCGCCCCAAGGTCGTCGACGGTCGTGAGCGGCATATTGACCAGAGTGACCGCGCGTTGGGCGTAAGCGTCGAAGTTCACTCGTCAAAGGTAGTCGGTAACGACCCGTTCCGGCAGTCCAAGGTTGTGGTTGGCGTGACGCGCTGCCAGAGGACACCTCTCGCGGCGACGTCCCGGCCCGTGGGCGATACGCTGCGACCATGCTCCGTTCGGTAATCCTGGCCGCTGCAAGGTCGCAGCGGGTGTCGCGTCTAGTTGAGACTGCGCCGGTCAGCCGCAGTGTGGTGAAGCGGTTCGTCGCCGGGGCCGGCACGACCGACGCCCTGCGCGTGACCAAAGAACTGGTTGGCAGCGGTCTCAAGGTGACGCTGGACTATCTGGGCGAGGACACGCTCAACGCAGACCAGGCCGAACACACCAAAGAGGAGTACCTGCGGCTGCTGCGGCAGCTCGCCGACGCCGGTCTGACGCCGGCCGCCGAGGTGAGCCTGAAACTCAGCGCGCTCGGGCAGATGTTCGACGAGAAGCTGGCCGAAGCCAACGCCCGGGCGATCCTGACCGCCGCGGTCGCGGCCGGCACCACGGTCACCCTCGACATGGAAGATCACACGACCACCGACTCGACGCTGGAAATGCTGGAGCGGCTGCGCGTCGACTTCCCGATGGTGGGCGCGGTCGTGCAGGCCTATCTGCGGCGGACCGAGGGCGACTGCCGCGAGCTGCGGTTGTCCGGCCAGCGCGTGCGCCTCTGCAAGGGCGCCTACAAAGAGCCGGAGAGCGTCGCATATCAGTCCAAGGCGGACGTCAATAAGTCCTACGTGCGGTGCATGAACCTACTGATGTCCGGCCCCGGCTATCCGATGCTGGCCACCCATGACCCGCGCTTGATCGCCATCGGCGAAGATCGCGCCAGCTGGTTCGAGCGGTCTCCGGATGAGTTCGAGTTCCAAATGCTCTACGGCATCCGGCCCGAGGAGCAGAAGCGGCTAGCCGCTAAGGGCTACACGGTGCGGGTGTATGTGCCCTACGGCGACCAGTGGTACGGATATCTCATGCGCCGGCTCGCTGAACGGCCGGCGAATCTGGCGTTCTTCTTGAGGTCCTTTACCTCTACCAAGTAGGCGCTGTACTCCGTTCTGGGCGCGCGAACCACGGGTTCCGCCTGCGCACGCGCCCGGCGGCCGCTGTGGTTGATCAAGCGGGGTCACGTGGCAGCGGGAAGGTCACGTGGTGATGTTGATCGAGCGGGGCCACGTGGCGTTGGGAAGGTCAACGTGGCGGTGTTGATCGAGCGGGCTCGCGTGGCAGTGGGGGGCTCACGTGGCATGGATTGTCACGTGATCTTGGATGCCGGCCGACTACGCGGTCTCTTGGAAGGCCTCGCGTAGGTAGGTGTGCACCGCATGCTCGGGGACCCGGAACGAGCGCCCAACGCGTACGGCCGTCAGCTCGTTCGAGTGGACCAGCCGGTAAACCGTCATTTTGGACACGCGCATGAGTTCGGCGACCTCGGCAACGGTCAGGAACTTGACCTCGGACAAACGTCCGTCGGACCGTGGTGATCCAGGCATGGCTTCCCCATCCCTTGCGCCGCATCGCTGCGCAGACTGGCTGCGACAACCGTTCATCTAGAACGGTACCGGGGCTGATGTGACCTGGGCGAATGTTCGCGATTATCGATCAGGAAAACATGAGTTGTGCACACGGAACGGGTTTTTCGGACATACTGTCGTACCGCCATGACGACCAAGATCGTCCGCGGGCGGCGGGCCTGATGGCACGTTGCGGACGCGGCACCCCAGATTGGCCCTCCAGTGCCGGTACGGCTAGTCTGGTTTTCGGTCATCACGCGACCACCGCTGCTGCACGCCCGTCTGACGGAGTTGGCGCGGCCGGACCGGTGGTGATGATCGATTCGACACTCGGGCCCAACGAGCCCGACGAAATCGCAAGTCTTTGAGGGGACAGTCGTATGGGCTCCGTGGTCAAGAAGCGCCGCAAGCGGATGGCGAAGAAGAAGCACCGCAAGCTGCTGCGCAAGACCCGCGTCCAGCGTCGCCGTCTCGGCAAGTAGCCGATTTGGAGCTGCTTTCGCGCCCACCGGCACCAGCCGACGAGGCCCGAGCGGTTCCAAATTGCCCTAACGTATAGGGCCATTAGCCACACCGGGTTGTCGGTGCCCGCGTAGCCCGGCGGCCCGGTGTGCTACCTCCCACATCCGGAGGCACACGTGCCAGACGCGGCCAAGCAGAACGCTCCGCGGGTTGTCGTCGTCACCGGCGTGGCGCGGTTCCTCGGTGCGGCCGTTGCCGCCCGGTTGGCCGGTGACGATCGGATCGAGCGCGTCATCGGGATCGACGGTGCCGCGCTGTCGGCCGAGACCGCCGCGTTCCTGCCCGGCCGTGTAGAGGTAGTGCAGGCGGATCTGCGTTCGCCGGAATCCGCTCGAGAGATCCTCACCGCGAACCCGGAAGCGGTCGTCCACATGGCCGTGGTGTCCGCCGCGGACCAGAACGCCGGCGGCCGCTCGGTGATGAAAGAGCAAAACGTCATCGGCTCGATGCAGCTGCTGGCGGCCTGCCAGCAGGTGCCCGGGCTGAAGAAGATCGTGATGCGGTCGTCCACCGCGGCCTACGGCGCGAGCTTCCGCGATCCGGCGGTGTTCACCGAGTCCACCGAGCCGCGCGAGGTGCCGCGCGGCGGGTTCGCCCGGGACATTCTCGACATCGAGGGCTACCTGCGCGGATTCCGGCGCCGCCGGCCCGACGTGAAGACCACGACGCTGCGGTTCGCGCCGTTCATCGGGGAGGGCGCCAACACGACCCTTACCCGCTACTTCGCCCAAGCAGCCCTGCCCACCGTGCTGGGCCGCGACCCACGACTGCAGTTCGTGCACGTCGACGACGCACTTGAGGTGCTCTACCGCTCGGTCACCGAAGAACACCCGGGCACGTTCAACGTCGCCGGCGCGGGGACCATCACCCTGTCCCAGGCAGTACGCCGTGCCGGGCGAGTAGCTATCCCAGTGCTGGAACCGGCCATGTCGGCGCTGGCCGGTTTCGCCCGCGGTGTCGGGCCCCTGGACTTCAGCCTCGATCAGCTGGACCTCTTCGTCCATGGCCGGGTCGTCGACACCACCCGACTGATCCGGGAGTTTGGCTTCGAGCCGCGCAGTACCACCGCGGCGTTCGCTGACTTCCTCCGCGGGCTGGCCGTAGGCCTGCTGCCGAAGGATGCGATCCACGCCGCCGAGACCGCGATCCTCGAGCAGATCCGGGCGGTCCGCGCCGGCGCAGCGGCCGCCGCCGGTCTCGCTCACGGCGCGATCGTCACCGAGCCGAGGGGGAACGGATGACCGACGACACCGAACCGGACATCTGGGATGCCCGGGTCGCGGGCGCGCTGGCGTTCCTGCGCCGCCGCCTGACCGGCGATTACGAGGTCGACGAGTTCGGCTTCGATCAGGAGCTGACCGACGGCGTCTTCCATCCGCTGCTGCGGCCGCTCTATCGGGACTGGTTCCGGGTCGAGGTCACCGGTGCCAAACGGGTTCCGACCGAGGGTTCCGGTCTGGTTGTCGCCAACCACTCCGGGACGCTTCCGCTGGACGCGGTGATGCTGACCGTGGCGATCCACGACGAGCTGCCGTCCCCGCGCTATCTCCGGTTGCTGGGCGCCGACCTGGTGTTCCGGATGCCGTTCCTGTCCGAGCTGGCCCGCAAGTCCGGCGGCACCCTGGCATGCGCGCCGGACGCCGAGCGGCTGCTCCGCGGCGGCGAGCTGGTCGGTGTCTTCCCGGAGGGCTTCAAGGGCGTCGGTAAGCACTACCGCGACCGTTACAAGCTGCAGCGATTCGGCCGCGGCGGATTCGTCTCGGCGGCGCTTGCCACCGGTACGCCGATCATCCCGGTGGCGATCGTCGGCGCCGAGGAGACCTATCCGCTGATCGGCAACGTGAAGCCGCTGGCCCGGCTGCTCGGGCTGCCGTACTTCCCGATCACGCCGACGTTCCCGTGGTTGGGTCCGCTGGGCGCGATCCCGCTGCCATCGAAGTGGCTGATCGAGTTCTGCGAACCGATCGAGACCGAGCACCTTCAGGATCATGCCGACGATCCGATGGTGGTGTTCAACCTCGCCGATCAGGTGCGCGAATCGATCCAGTCGACGCTGCACGAGCTGCTGCAGCGCCGGCCCGGCGCGTTTACGACCCGCTGACGCCGCGGCGGCGGAGGGCGGCGGTCGCCACGGCCGCGCCCAGGACCACGCCGACGCCGAGGGCCGCCGGCAGCGCAATTTTGGCCGCCTTGCGCGCGGTCCGGAAGTCCCGCACATCCCAGCCCCGGCGCCGAGCCTCGCGACGCAACTTGGAGTCCGGGTTCACGGCGACGCCGTAACCGACCGCGGACAGCATCGGCACGTCGTTGATCGAGTCGCTGTAGGCGGTGCACTGGCTCAGGTCCAGACTGTGCATCTCGGCCAGCTCGGTGATCGCGCCGGCCTTGGCCGGGCCGTGCAGCAGATCGCCGACCAGCCGGCCGGTGTATTTCCCGTCCTGGATCTCGGCGACCGTGCCGAGTGCTCCGGTGAGACCGAGGTTGTGGGCGATCACCCGGCCCAGCTCCACCGGGGCCGCGGTGACCAGCCAGACTCGCTGGCCGGCGGCGAGATGCAGCTGCGCCAGGGCGTGTGTGCCGGACCAGATCCGCTCAGCCATCAGCTCGTCGAAGATCTCCTGGCAGAGTGCTTCGAGCTTCTCCACCGGCCAGCCCTTGACGAAGGCTAAAGCGTCTTCGCGGGCCTTCGACACGTCGTCCGGATCTTCCGAGGCGAGCAGGCGGAACTTCAGCTGGCTCCAGGCGAACCGGGCGATGTCCCCGGTGCTGACGTAGTCCCGGGAGGCGAGGCCGCGGGCGAGCCAGTAGATCGAAGCGCCGCGCAGCATGGTGTTGTCGACGTCGAAGAAGGCGGCGCCGAACGGGTCCGCGGGGGTGGTCAGGGCGGCTTCGAGTTCGGCGTTGGTATAGCCGGCAACCACCGGGCCCTCGAGCACGGTGGTGCCGTCGGGCGGTTCGAAGGCGGCCGGGTGTCCCATACGGCCAAGTCTAGAGCGCAGCGGCCGTCGTCTCATCGAACGTGCAATCGTGCTCATGCGTCCGGCGGGTGAATTTCCTGGTGCGCGGGGTCGATCAGAAACCTGGTGATCCTTGCGACGGCGCGACGCGGCACCACCATCACCACCGAAAAGACCGCTACGTCCGCAAGTCACCACTCGTCAGCATCATCCGCGGCGCTCCTGCAGTGGGCAATCACTCGGTCCGCGAGAAGTCGGCGGTCCAGTTGGTCTCCCAGGTCGCGCCGCCGTCGGTGGAGAACGCCTGCTCCCAGCGGCAGGAGTCAGGGGAATGGGAGACCCAGACGTAGGACACCCGCACCGGCGTCCCACGATAGATATCGTCGGCGAGGAAGACGCCACGCCCGTCGTCGCCGAAGCGGCCCACCTGCGGCGGCATCGCCAGGCCGGCGCTGCTGCTGGCCCAGTAGAGCGACCAGAGGTCGGTGTCCTTGTCGTAGAGCCGGAGGGTCACGCCACCGAAGCCCTTCTCCGGGAAGGTGACCTCGTCGATGTTGCCGGCGCCATCGAAGACGCTCCAGCACTTGGTCAAGCCGCCGAACTCGTCCCAGTCGTCGCTGCCGACCAGCACCTCACGCAGCCGTCGCTGCCGGGACGTCCAGGTGCCGACAAAGAAGTCGAAGTTGTTGGCCATGCGGGCACGGTATCGACGGGCACCGACATTTCGTGGTGAGTGCCGCATCCGATGGGAGTCCAGACAGCGGCCGGCCCGGATGCTTGAGGCATCCGGGCCGGCGCTTCGCTGTATCTAGCCGAGCAGCCCGCCCAGCAGGTGGCTGATATCGGCGAGCACGCCCGGCGATGAGGCCGACTCGTCAGCGGTCGCATCCGCTGACATGATGGCGGCGGCGCCGGTGCCGGAGTTGGACGACCGGGGACCGCTCGACTCGGGCTGGAACGGCGACTTGGTGTCGATCCGGACCGCCTCGGTGCAGGCCGAGCCGACCTTCGGCCCGAACTGGTCGGTGCCGACCGTCGGAACCCGGTCGCAGTCGAGCACTTTGCGCACGTCGGCGGAGCGCAGCCCGGCATTGCCGACCGTGCTGGCCGAACTCGCCACCATGCTGCGCTCATCGTCACTGACACCGTTGAGCAGCTGGTTCAGATCGCCCGACTGCCGGTCGACGAACTGGTCGATGGTCGACAGCGCGGCCGGGTTCTTGTGCGCCACCGCATCCGAGGTCAGCAGCGAGACGCCCTGCCTGGTCTCCTTGTCCATGTCGGCGAGCGTGCTCTTGAGCAGCGACGGGTCGGCCTTGATGGCTTCGGCTTCGCCCAGCCGGGTGCGAGCGAACTCCAGGTAGAGCTTGCCCTTGCCGGCATCCGAGGACGCCAGGGCCAGCTGCGCGCCCTCTTGCGAGCGCTTGATCCCGTAGAGCGGGTCGCCGGGCATCGCTGAGCCGCTGGCCGCTGACATCCCGGACAGCGCCAGCGTGCCGACCGCGAGGCCGACCAGGATCGCGCCGCGGGCGCGGATCCGGCGCCGCCCGGCCTGGGCGACAGCGGTGGTACGCGTCCGGATCGGTGTGACGGCGCGACCCGGCTCGGGCGCCACCGCGGTCCGGCCGATGCCCTCGCGCGCGGCCGTCGCCATCAGGAATGCCCGGGTATCGACCCGGAATGACTCGGACGGGCGAACGTCAGAGGCAACCGCGCGGACGTGATCGGCGAGATCGACCAGATCTGACAGTTCGTCATCGAGTGGTGACCGTAGGTGATGACGAGGACCGCCGCTCGCCTCGTCGAGGAGCTGTGCGTAGCGCTCGATCTTCCGTCTGCTCATGACTGCGGAATTCACCTCGCACGCTCTCTTCCCGCTGAAATGCTGTAGACGTCGGCGCGCCTTCGCGCAGACCGATGCACCTCGTCCAACGGTGTGGGGGAGCTGTCGGTTACGGCCTCGCGGCCGAAATTGTCACGATCAGTGACCATGGTGGCGAGCGGCGTGCCGGCGATCACGGCTGGAAGCCCTCCGGGAGCAGGCGCGCGAGGGCGCGTACGGCACGGTATTGCAGCGCCTTGATCGCGCCCTCATTCTTGCCCATCGACTGCGCCGTCTCGGCCACCGAGAAGCCCTGCAGGAACCGGAGCACGATGCACTCCTGCTGTTCCGGGTTCAGCTGCTTAACCGCCGAGAGCAGGGTGACGTTGGTGATGTGATCGACGACGGCGGCCTCCGGGCTGCCCTCCGGCCCCCGGTCTTCGCGGTCGGCATCGAGCACGTCGCCGGTGGTCACCTCGAGGCGGTAGCGCCCGGATTTGAAGTGGTCGGCGACCAGGTTCCGCGCGATCGTCACCAACCAGGCGCCGAGGTCGCGGCCCTGCCAGGTGAAGCTGCCGATCCGCTTGAGCGCCCGCAGGAACGTGTCCGATGTCAGGTCCTCGGCCAGTTGCCGGTTGCCGACGCGGAAGTAGATGAACCGGAACACAGTGTCCATGTAGCGGTCGTAGATCAGGCCGAAGGCTTCGACCTCGCCGTTCTGCGCCCGCTCGACCAGAGACCACACCTCGTTGGCGGGGTCACCGGGATCGGGCCGGCTGGGGAAGTGGCCGGTGCCGGTGTCCGCCAGGTTCTCGGTCGCCGCCGTGGCGGTCGCCGTGACCAGACCGCCGGTCGGGCCGTCGAGCTCCAACGGGCTCGGCTGGCGCCCCTGAGGCACCCGCCCGCCGACCGGCTTGCCGGTGCCGGGTGGTTGGTGCCAGGTGGATCCGTCGTTGCCGTGCAACCGGGTCCGGATCTGGGAGGTGCTGCCACCGTCTGGCCGAGCGCCGATGCTGCGCATCTCGTAGATCGAGCTGCGCAACGCATCCAGACCTCGCGCCAAGGCGACACGCGCGGCGAGAACCTCGCGCGTCACCGGGTCGACCGCGGTCCGCGGGCTTCCGAACGGGCCTGCTGCCAGCCCGAACCCGCTCACGCGGGAACTCCTCGGCGATTTCGGTCGGGACTGGTCCCGAGAGTCGGAGTGGACGTCCCGCCACGGTGAAGCGGAGTGGACGTCCCGCCACGGTGAAGCGGAGTGGACGTCCCGCCACGGTGGCGAATGGGACGAACGCCCATGAGGTGGTGTAGCCGCGCTTTAAAAGGCACTGCGGCCTCCTCTGTATGAGGGGTGTCGTTCGCATCAAAACGGGTGAGCCGGCCCAAGAAGCGATAGGGCCAACACCACCCGCGCGTGGAAAGTCCGTTATTCAGGCCAGAAGTATTTGCTGGACTCAGTTTCAGGTGTCGCACACACGGTGCGGTTATGCTCCAACACGCCGAGTGATCGAAACGCTCGACACGCCACACCATCGCGACACGCGGGCCGCGCTCCTCGGCGTGTCGCTCGATGCCACGCCGTCTCGCGCGGTCCGTGCCGATTGCGCGGACGCGACGAACCAGTTGCGGAAATAGCTGTCGCGCAAGGATTTCACGTTTGCCGTGCCGACCGTCGATTCGGCGATGTCATTTGGCACATTCGCTGTGGCAGACTCGGATGCCGTGCAGGCCATCCGCAACGTCGCCGATCTGGTTCGGCGCAACGCCGTTGCCACCCCGGACCGTCCAGCGCTGATCTGGCAGGACCAGAGCACCACATGGGGCGCGCTCGATGCGCTTGTGGACAGCTATGCCCGCGGCCTGATCGCGCTCGAACTCCCCGGAGATGCCGGGGGACACCCGGCTCGAGTCGCGATGTCGGTGCCCAATCGGCCCGAGTTCGCCGCCGTCTACTTCGCCGTGCTGCGGGCCGGACTCATCGCGGTGCCGGTGAATCCGGGCTACACGGCTCGCGAGCTGGGCCAGATTCTCCGGGACAGCGGCGCTACTGTGCTGATCGGAACGCCGGACGTGGTTGCCGCCGCCGCCGATGTCGCGCTTTCGTACGCGTACCACGTGGGGTCGCAAACCACTCACGGCGCGAGACCGCTCGCGGAGCTGGCGCACGGCGGTGATCCGGTCGAGTCCGGCACCGGCGGCGACGATCTCGCGGTGCTGCTCTACACCTCCGGCACCGAAGGCTCGCCGAAGGGCGCGATGCTCCCGCACCGGGCGCTGCTCGCCAATCACCATCAGCTGGACGCGATCGTCCCGGCTCCGGTCGGCTCCGACGACGTGCTGTTGCTGGCGATCCCGATGTTCCACGCCTACGGCCTCAACGCCGGGCTCGGCGCGGTGGCGTTTCACGGCGCCGCCGGAGTTCTGGTCGACACCTTCGAGCCGGCCGAGACGCTGCGCCTGATCGAGGCGCATCATGTGACCGCGGTCGTGGGTGTGCCGACGATGTTCGTCGCATGGTCATTGCTGCCCGAGTTCGGCGAGGCGTTCGCCAGTGTCCGGGTGGCGGTCTGCGGAGCCGCACCGCTGCCGATCACGGCGGCGCACCAGTTCGCCGGGGCCACCTCGCACCCGGTCTTCATCGGCTATGGCCTGACCGAAGCCGCTCCGGTGGTGGCCACCACGCTGGCCTCGCCGACACCGAAGACCGGCTCCATCGGCCGGGCGCTGCCGGGCGTCGAGATCCGGCTGGTGGCACCGTCCGGAGAGGACGTTTGGAACACCTTCGACGAGTGGGACGCCGACGACTTCGACGACGACGCGTCCGGCTCACCCGGCACCGATCCGGGCGAGATCGTGGTCCGCGGTGACAACCTGTTCGTCGGCTACTGGCCGGACCGCCGCGACGGTCCCGACTCGGATGGTTGGTGGCACACCGGCGATGTGGCCTATGCCGACGCCGACGGCGATCTGTTCCTGGTCGATCGGGTCCGGGAACTCATCCTGGTCAACGGTTTCAACGTCTACCCGGCCGAAGTGGAGAAGGTGCTGACCGCGCATCCGGCGGTCGCCGAGGCCGCGGTTCTCGGGATTCCGCACCCGTATAGCGGCCAGTCGGTGAAGGCTTATGTGGTGGCCACCGAACCGATCGGCCAGGACGAACTGGTCCGGCACTGCGAGCGCAATCTGGCTCGATTCAAATGCCCGTCGGCGTTCGAGTTCGTGACGTCACTGCCGCATTCGGCGATCGGCAAGGTCCGCAAGGGGGAGCTGCGCTATGCCGTCGAATGACATGCAGCCGCGGATAGTCCTCTACACCCGCCCGGGCTGCCACCTGTGCGACGAGGCGAAGCTGACGCTGGACAAGATCGGTGAGCCGTGGCGGGAGATCAGTGTCGCCGGCGACATCGAGCTGGAGCGCGAATACGGCGAGCGGCTTCCGGTGATCATGCTGGACGGTAAGGAGCACGGCTACTTCCGGGTCGAAGCCGACCGGCTGATCCGCGATCTCGCGGCCGGCTGATCCCTCGCGTGCCGCCGCCTTCCGCGTAGATCTTGCGACGTTGGGAGGGTAATAGCCACCCCAACTTCGCAAGATCCACGAGGGCTGGGATCGGAGCTGTGTCGGTCCAAGATCGCTGGGTCGGCGGCACCGGGAAAATCTGCGCGATCTTGGGGCTGGCGCTGGCTAGACTGCCCGGGTGAAGCACATCGTCTGGGACTGGAACGGCACTCTGCTCGATGACCTTGGTCTGGTTGTCGACGCCACCAACGCCTCATTGGCGCTGTTCGGGGCCGGTCCGGTCACCGCGGACGAGCATCGGCGCGACTTCATCCGGCCGATCACCGCTTACTACGAGGGCGTCATCGGGCGCCCGATTTCGGTGGCCGAATTCGAGAACCTCGATCGCGAGTTCCACGCGGCCTACAACGCCGGCGCCCCGCACCTCGGTCTCACCCTCGGCGTGCCGGATCTGCTCGCCGGTTATGGGTCGAGCCAGTCGCTGCTGTCGATGTGGTTCCACAAGGACCTGGTCCCGGCGGTGTCGCGGCACGGCCTGTCCGACTACTTCCGCCGGGTCGACGGGCTGCGTGCGACGGTCGGTGGCGGGCACAAGGCGCCGCTTCTCAAGGAGCACCTCGCCGAGATGGGCCTGGACCCGGCCGATGTGGTGCTGATCGGCGACTCGGTCGACGACGCTGACGCGGCCGCCGCGGTCGGTGCCGGCGTCGTCCTCTACAGCGGTGGTTTCACCCACGTCGACAAGCTGCGGGCCGTCGGGGTGCCGGTGGTGGACACCCTGGAGGACGCGGTCAAACTGGTACGTTCCGGATCAGCCACGGCTTGATGGTGGTGAGCACGGCGGCGGCTTGCGTCGCCTCGGTGTGATCAAGCCCACCCAGTACGCGTACCTACCGACCCTTTTCGCTAACGTCGCCGCCTCTCAGGTGACGGTGGATCCGAGTGGGGAACCGTGCGCCGACTTCGGGGTTATGGCTGGGTCGGGCGTCTCGCACCCAGCCATAACCCCGAAGTCGCGCACGCTTTCGTAGCTGCCGCTCAGCCGCGGAGGTAGGTCAGCACCGCCAGGACCCGTCGATGCTGCTCCTCGTCCGGTGGCAAGTCCAGCTTGGTGAAGATGTTCTTGACGTGCTTCTCCACCGCGCCATCGGTGACCACGAGCTGCCGGGCGATCGCGGTGTTCGACCTGCCCTCGGCCATCAACGACAGCACCTCGCGCTCGCGTGGCGTGAGCGAATCCAGTGGCGCCCGCCCCCGTCGTACGACCAACTGACCCACCACCTCAGGATCCAGAACCGTGCCACCGGCCGCCACGCGATTCAGCGCGTCGAGGAAGTCGGCCACGTCGGCGACCCGGTCCTTGAGCAGATAACCGATCGCACCGGCCCGGTCGGCGAGCAGGTCGTCGGCGTAGGACACTTCGACGTACTGCGAGAGCACCAGGATCGGCGACCCGCGGAGCGACTGCCGGACCGTCACCGCCGCGCGGAGCCCTTCGTCGGTGTGCGACGGCGGCATGCGTACGTCCACGATGGACACGTCCGGCGTCAAGGCCAGGCACGCCGTGACGAACGACGGCCCGTCGCCCACCGCGGCCACCACCTCATGGCCGTTCTCCGAGAGGAGCCGGATCAGCCCCTCCCGGAGGAGAACCGCATCGTCGGCGACGATCACTCGCATGGAAGCTCCGCACGGATTTCGGTTGGCCCGCCAACTGGCGAGGTGACCGTAAGAGTGCCACCGGCGGCGCGGACCCGGTCCGCCAGGCCGGCCAGCCCATGTCCCTTCGCGACGTGAGCGCCGCCCTGCCCGTCGTCGGTTACCACGACGCCGACCAGGCCGGCATTGCGCGCGACGGTGACCGTGCAGGCCTGCGCCGCCGAGTGCTTGGCGGTGTTGGTGAGGGCCTCGGCGACCACGAAGTATGCGGTCGTCTCGACCGACTGCCGTGAGCTTGCCCAGGTCCGGCGCGATTGCCAGATCCACCGGCACCGGGTTGCGTCCGGCCAGGGCGGCCAGCGCCGACTCCAGGCCGCGGTCGGCGAGGATCGGTGGTGCGATCCCGCGCGACAGTGCCCGCAACTCGTCCAGCGTTTCCCGGGTCTGCCCGAGGGCTTCCTCGATGGTCGCCCGAGCCGCCACCGGGTCAGTGTCGAGTTGCTGCTTGGCCCGGCCCAGATCCATCGCGAGGCGTACCAAGCGCTGCTGTGGCCCGTCGTGAATGTCGCGCTCCAGCCGCCGCAGGGCGGTGGCCTCCGCCGACGCCGCGGCCTTGTTCTGTTCCTGCAGGCCGACGATCTGGTGGCGCATCTCGGCGATGCCGGACAGCAGCGCGCGCGCGATGATCGCCCGGAGCATCGCGGCGCCGCCGGATGGCGAACGGGAGAGTCAGGACGAAGATCACCCCGATCACCTCGTTGGTCCAGATCCGCGCTGCTGCGGAGTGGCCGAGGCCGAGGAAGTCATTGAGGTTCTTGTTGTCCGGCGGATGCGGCAGCGACCAGTCCCAGAGGCCGTAGGTGATGCCGCCGAGTCCGGCTGCCCACCAGGCCACGGCGACCACGAACGCGAAGATCGCGAACGGCAGGTCGATGATGCCGGCCAGCACATCCAGCCACGACTGCGGATCCTGGAGCGGGGTCAGCGTGCTTGCGGAACCAGCCGGTCGCCAGGCCGGGATTTGCGGTACGCCGGGCGCGGTGACGGGCGGCCCAGCACGCCGCCGATGCCGATCCGGTGCATGTCGGCGAGCCCGCGGGCGATCAGCATGGTCAGCGCCAGCACCGGCGAAACCGATCAAGGTGATCAGCAGCCCGATGCCCAGCGCCAGGCCGGTGATGATCAGGGTGAACGACACCACGGCCAGCACGAGGCCGAAGATCGAGTAGACCGAGTCGACGCCGAGTTGGCGGATGAATCCGCGCTTGACTGGCGCGTGGCCGAGGGAGGATTCTGCGGCATGGTCATCGCTGTCATGAGATCAAAACTTAGGCGTACGCGGGTCCGCGCCCCAGCCGGTCCACCGGCGTCATTGACGGTGGGGCTAACCCCACCAGTCACGTCCGTTGATTCGCCCGGGCGGAAATCCGCATGAGCGATCGGCGCGCCGATATCGAACAAGTGGTCAGGTTAGTCCGAGTTGAGCAATAATCGCCACACAGCTGAGCCGCGGGACCGGGGGAGAAAGTGGCTGGCATCACTACCTCACGGCGTGAGGTCGCGTGTCCAAGATCGCGATTTGTGCACGCCTTCACAAGCGCATACTCTGTGACTGCGGCGAGCCCAATTAACACGGACCGTAACGGTGCGGGTGGTTCCGACGGGTCGAGGTATGAAGCCCGTAGGCGGCGCCCCACCAGCAGGTTGGTGCCAGCGGCATCGCAGCATTCCGGATTGTCAGCACAGCAGCACGGAGCCTCATGAGCCAGCAGCGGAACACGCCTGGCAGCTCGGACTTTCCCGATCTGCCCGAGGCCACCGTTGCGCGCCTGCCCGAATACCTGCGCGCCCTGCACACCCTCGCCGACGGAGACCACGACACGGTGTCCAGCGAGGGCCTGGCTCGGGCCGCCGGCGTGAATTCCGCGAAGCTCCGCAAGGATCTTTCGCACCTCGGGTCCTACGGCACGCGCGGCGTGGGCTACGACGTCCAGCTCCTGATCGAGCAGATCGAGCACGTGCTGGGGCTGACCCAGCGCCGCGCGGTGGCCCTGGTCGGTGTCGGTAATCTCGGTCACGCCCTGGCCGGCTATGCCGGGTTCGCCAGCCGCGGGTTCCGGATCGCGGCCCTGTTCGACGCCGATCCGATGCGGGTCGGCGAGCAGATCAACGGGCTCACGGTGCACCACATCGAGGATCTGACCGCCGTGGTCGAAGTCCGAGGACATCGCGATCGCGGTGATCGCCACTCCGGCCCCCGCCGCTCAGGCGGTCGTCGATCAGCTGGTCGGCGTCGGCGTGACGAGCATCCTGAACTTCGCACCGTGCGTGCTCGACGGTCCCGGACGGTGTCGACGTGCGCAAGGTCGATCTCGCCATCGAGCTGCAGATCCTGTCGTTCCACGAGCACCGCAAGGCGTCGCTGACAGCGCTGCCGATGGTCTTCCCGGCGCCGGTGCCCGGCCGGGCTCCCAGATTCGGAGGCGGTCGGGTCGTGAACCTGATCTAGTTGTTGGCGTCTCCTACCGCACCGCCTCGGTCGACCTGCTGGAACGCCTGGCGGTCGCGCCCGGACGAGTCGCCGCAGGTGCTGGTCGACCTGGTCGCCCGGCCGTACGTGAGCGAGGCGATGGTGCTGTCGACCTGCAACCGGGTCGAGGTCTACGCGGTGGTCTCCGCGTTCCACGGCGGCCTGGCCGACATCGCCGAGGTGCTGGCCGGCCGGGCACCGGCATGACGCCGGACGAGCTCGCCCCGCACATGTACGTGCACTTCGACACCGAGGCCGCGCGGCACGCCTTCCGGGTCGCCACCGGACTCGACTCGATGGTCGTCGGTGAGGCGCAGATCCTCGGGCCAGCTCCGCGACGCGTACGCGCAAGCCACCGACCGGGACACCGCCGGCCGACTGCTGCACGAGCTGATGCAGCAGGCGCTGCGAGTGGGCAAGCGCGCGCACGCCGAGACCGCCATCGACCAGGCCGGTCAGAACGTTGTCGAGGTGGCGCTGCGGCTGCGGGTGGCGCGGAATTCGCCGACTGGCAGCATCTCCGGGCCGCTCGGCACTCGTGGTCGGCGCCGGCTCAACCGGCGGCCTGGCACTGGCGACGCTGCGCCGGCACGGTGCCGGGCAGCTGCTGGTCACCAACCGTGATCCGCAGCGGGCGGCCCGGCTGGCCGAGCTGCACGGCGCCACCGCGGTGCCGTTGACCGATCTGCGCGCCGCCGTCGACCAGGTCGATCTGGTGATCTGCGCCACCGCCGCGGACGGCCACGTGCTGACCGCGCGAGCACGTCACCGGCCCGGACGGTGATTCTGGACCTGGCCGTGCCCCGCGACGTCGATCCGGCGGTGGCGGCGATGTCGCCGGCGTGACCCTGATCGACATGGCCCGCCTGGCGACCGCCGCGGCAGCCGACAAGGCCGAGAAGTCCGCCGAGGAAGCCGTCATCGACATCGTCGCCGCCGAGGTGGACGCGTTCCGGCTGCAGCTGCGCGGCGCCGACGTGGCGCCGACCGTGGCCGCGCTGCGAGCCCGCGCCGACGACGTGGTCGCGGCGGAGCTGGCGAAGCTGCGGACCAAGCGCCGCCGGACCTCACCGACGAGCAGCGCGCCGACGTGGCCCAGGCGGTGCACCGGATCGTCCAGCGGTTGCTGCACACGCCGAGCGTGCGGAGTGCGCGAGCTGGCCGCGGAGCCGGGCGGCGACCGCTACGCCGAGCTGCTGCGGGACCTGTTCGGACTGGAAGTGCCGCCGGTCGTCGCGACCTACGCGGAGATTCCAACGGTGGTGGAGGCGGCGGTGGAGAGTCAGCCGGTGGCGGACATTCCGCCGGTGGTCGAGATTCCGCCGACGGTGGGGGACGAGCGATGACCCTTCGTTTGGGGACCCGCGGCAGCGAGCTGGCGCTGGCGCAGAGCGGTCTGGTCGCGGCCGAGGTCGACCGCGCCGACCGGTCAGGACGTCGAGCTGGTCGAGATCGTGACCAGCGGCGACCGATCCAGCGCCCGGTGGCGAACCTGGGCGTCGGCGTGTTCGTCTCGGCGCTGCGCGACGCGCTTGCGGCCAAGGAGATCGACTTCGCCGTGCACTCGTACAAGGACCTGCCCACCGCGGCCGGCCGACGGGCTGCACGATCGCTGCCGATTCCGGTGCGCGAGGACCCGCGCGACGCCCTGGTCGCCCGTGACGGGCGGACGCTCAACCAGCTGCCGGCCGGGCGCCCGCATCGGCACCGGTGCGGTCCGGCGGATCGCCCAGCTGCACGCGCTCGGCCTCGGTTTCGAGCTGGTCCCGATCCGCGGCAACGTCGACACCCGGCTGCGCAAGGTCGCCGAGGGCGATCTGGACGCGGTCGTCGTGGCCCGGGCCGGGCTGGCACGACTCGGCCGGCACGCCGAAGTTACCGAAATCCTCGATCCGTCGCTTATGCTTCCCGCGCCTGCTCAGGGCGCACTGGCCGTCGAGTGCCGGGACGAGGACGCCGATCTCGATCGACGCTCTCGCGCTGCTCGACGATCAAGCTACGCGTGCCGCGGTGACCGCTGAGCGGGCATTGCTGGCCACGCTTGAGGCCGGCTGCTCAGCGCCCGGTCGCCGGCCTCGCCGAGGTGATAGACGAGCAAGATGATCCATCTGCGCGGGGCGGTGTTCAGCCCGGACGGCCGTGTGGCCCTCCGACTGAGCTCGCTCCGGAACGCTCACCGACGCGGCGGAGATCGGCCGGCTCCTCGCCGACGATCTGCTCCGTGCCGGTGCCGACACCGTACTGGGAGTACCGCATGACCCGCACCCGTAAGTCCACCGGCCGGATCAGCTTCGTCGGGGCCGGTCCCGGCGACCCCGGCCTGCTGACCCAGCGCGCCTACGAGGCGCTGGCCGCGGTCGACCACGTGGTCTATCGACCGCGGTGTTCCGGAGACGCTGCTGGCCGCGATCACGCGAGATGACGCCCGAGGAAGCCGAGTTCAGCCCGGCCGAGGGCGCGCCCGGCGACGTCGCCAAGGTGCTGCTGTCGGCGGCCCGGTCCGGCCTGCGCGCGGTGCACCTGGTCGCCGGCGACCCGTTCGGGCACGAGTCGGTGGTCAAGGAGGTGCAGGCGGTCGCCCGCACCGCGGTGCCGTTCGAGGTGGTTCCGGGTGTCGCCCAGGCCGCCGGCGTGGCCACCTACGCGGGCGTGCCGCTCACCGGCGTGCGCACGTCGGCCGACATCGACGACGTCAACAGCGTCGACTTCGAGGCGCTCGCGCCGGCCGCCGTCCGCGGCTCGATCGCCCTGGCGCTGGACGCCGGCGATCTTGCGGCGGTACGCGACGGCCTGCTCGCCGCCGGAGTCGACGCCTCGACTGCCGGTCGCGGTGACCGGCGACGGCACCGGCGAGACGCAGTACACCACGACGTCCACGGTGGACAGCGTCGTCGCCGCGGCGCTCGGCTTCACCGGCCGGGTGGTCCTGACCGTCGGCGCCGGCGTCACGCCACCGGGACAAGCTGAGCTGGTGGGAGAACCGGCCGCTGTACGGCTGGAAGGTGCTGGTCCCGCGGACCAAGGAGCAGGCCGGCGCGATGAGCGCCCGGCTGCGCGAGTACGGCGCCATCCCGTGCGAGGTGCCGACCATCGCGGTCGAGCCGCCGCGTACGCCGGCGCAGATGGAGCGGGCCATCAAGGGCCTGGTCGACGGCCGGTACGCCTGGGTCATCTTCACCTCGGTGAACGCGGTCCGCGCGGTCTGGGAGAAGTTCGCCGAGCACGGTCTCGACGCCCGCCACTTCGGCGGCGTGAAGATCGCCTGCATCGGCGAGGCGACCGCCGAGGCGGTGCGCGCCTTCGGCATCCAGCCGGAACTCGTGCCGGCCGCCGACCAGTCGTCGGAGGGCCTGCTCGCCGAGTTCGCACCGCACGACGAGATGCTCGACCCGGTCGGCCGGGTGCTGCTGCCGCGCGCCGACATCGCCACCGAGACGCTGGCCGCCGGCCTGACCGAGCGCGGCTGGGAGGTCGACGACGTCACCGCCTACCGGACCGTGCGCGCGGCCCCGCCGGCCGCCGAGATCCGGGACGCGATCAAGTCGGGCGGCTTCGACGCGGTGCTGTTCACGTCCTCCTCGACGGTGCGGAACCTGGTCGGCATCGCCGGCAAGCCGCACGCGCGTACGGTCGTCGCGGTGATCGGTCCGAAGACCGCCGAGACCGCGGTCGAGTTCGGCCTGCGGGTCGACGCTCAGCCGGACCACGCCGCCGTGCCGGACCTGGTCGAGGCGCTGGCCGAGTACGCCGTCGAGCTCCGCGAGAAGCTCGCCGCGATGCCGGCCAAGTCGCGTCGCGGATCCAAGGTGCAGGGGCCGACGGCTCTGCGCTACCGGTAATTCGTCAACCCCGGAAGGGGCGTCCCGATGTCGTACCCGCAGATCCGTCCGCGCCGGCTGCGGACCACGCCGGCGATGCGCCGGCTGGTCGAGGAGACGCACGTGCTGCCCAGCCAGCTGATCCTGCCGATGTTCGTGCAGGAAGGGCTGGCCGAGCCGCGCCCGATCGCGTCGCTGCCCGGCGTGCTGCAGCACTCCCGCGAGTCGCTGCGCAAGGCGGCCGCCGAGGCGGTCCGGGCCGGCGTCGGCGGCATCATGCTGTTCGGCGTGCCGGAGACGCGCGACGAGGTCGGCTCCGGCGGCGCTCGACCCGGACGGCATCCTCAACGTCGCGATCCGCGACGTGATCTCCGAGGTCGGCGACGCCACCGTGGTGATGAGCGACCTGTGCCTGGACGAGTTCACCTCGCACGGCCACTGCGGCGTGCTGGCGCGCCGACGGTTCGGTCGACAACGACGCGACCCTCGACGCTCTACGCCGAGATGGCTGTCGCGCAGGCCGACGCCGGCGCCCACGTGGTGGGGCCGTCCGGGATGATGGACGGCCAGGTCGGCGTCGTACGCGCGGCGCTGGACGCGGCCGGGCACCAGGACGTGGCGATCCTGGCGTACGCCGTCAAGTTCGCCTCGGCCTTCTACGGGCCGTTCCGGGAGGCGGTCGAGTCGGCGCTGCAGGGCGACCGGCGCACCTACCAGCAGGATCCGGCGAACATCCGCGAGTCGATGCGCGAGGTCGCTCTCGACGTCGCCGAGGGCGCCGACATGGTGATGGTCAAGCCGGCTCTGCCGTACCTGGACGTGGTCTCCGCGGTGGCGGCCACGGTCGACGTGCCGGTCGCGGCCTACCAGGTCTCCGGCGAGTACGCGATGGTCGAGGCGGCCGCCGCCAACGGCTGGATCGATCGGGACCGGGCGATCCTGGAGACGCTGACCTCGATCCGCCGGGCCGGCGCCTCGATCATCCTGACCTACTGGGCCGAGGAGGCCGCGCGCCTGCTGCGCGACCGCTACTGAGCAGGTTCGACCGCTTCCGAGCCGGCGGCGTGATCAGGCCACGTCGAGGCGTCGCGCCAGCGGCGCCACTTCGGCTTCGTATTCGCGCCACTCCCGGTCGGCCTTGAAACCCAGCTCGGTGTTGACCGACAGGATGCTGTCGGCGTCGAACGAGTTCCACGTCTGCACCGACTTCAGGCTCGGCTCGGCGGACCGCAGCTCGAACAGCATTCGCGCCTTCAATGCGCGGCTGAGACCGTAGCCACGGTGCTCCGGCACCACGATGGTGTCGTACTGATCGGCGCGATCGGGATGCTGCGCCGCGACCACCACCTCGGTCAGCCCGGCCACCTCGCCGGTGCCCTCGTGGACACCGATCACCACGTAGGGCTTGAGGCCACGCATGTGCAGCGTCTCCAGGCTGGCCTTGAGCCGCTCGGCATTAAGCGAGCTGGGCCGGAATGCGTCGGCCGGTTCGCCCTGACCGCGGGTGACGTATTTGGCGGCCGCATAGGTTTCGTAGAGCTCCTCGGGCGGCCCACCCGGGTGGTATTCCACCCGGTATCCAGCGCCGATGCCCGCCGCCATCTCACCCAGCCGCAGCCAGTCCACGTTCGCCAGATCGAGGACACTGCGAGTTTCCGTGTACGCACAATCGAAGCCGGCGTCTTCGTAGAAGCGCACCGCGGGGGTGCCGCCGATGACCTCGACGCCCAGCGACGTGAACCCCTCCCGATGGGCGCGCTGCACTGCCTCGGCCATCAACCGGGTGCCCACGCCGCTGCGCCGCGCGTTCGGCGCGACCAGCACCTCGAGCACCGCCAACGTCCCCGAAGAGCAGCAGGTTGGACTGGCCGACGATCTTGCCGGCGTCGTCCTCGGCGACCCAGATCACCCGACGCTCGCCCGGCATCGTCACCGACATGTATTCGCGGAAGGCATCCGAGCGCCACGGCGGATCATCCGGCAGATCGGCAGCCAACATCTCATTGAGGGATGTCACCACGCTTTCGATCTCGTCGGACGGCGCGGTCTGGGGATCCCACTCGCGAACCATCACTGGTCCAGCTTGCCGACAAAGCGCGCGATGCGGAAGTAGGAACGGCGTTATGAATTCTAACTAAGCGAAAACAGGCCGTAACCGTCGGTTGAGACGTCGCTCACAGCCTGCCCTTATAACGGAATTGCCGAGTGACTCAGCTACTCTCGCTGCATGCCGAGATACGACTTTCGATGCCGCCAGTGTGGCGAGAAATTCGAGGTCAACCGCCCAATGAGTGATTCCGGCGCGGTGGCCGTCTGCCCCGACGGGCACACCGACACGGTCAAGCTGCTCTCCACCGTGGCGGTCAGTGGTCGATCCGCTGGTGCACCGGCTGCGGCCCAGTCCGGCGGCGGCTGCTGCGGCGGAGCGTGTTGCAGCTAGGTTTGAGGTTGGCCACTCATAATGGCGCAATGCGCGCGCCCCGGGTATCAACCTCACGTCGCAAGGTAGTCATCGCATTTCACGCTGCGGTTCTGACGCTTGCCCTGGCCGCGTGCGACGGACCGGCCGCGGCCGACCCCGGGACCGGCGAGCCGACAGTCACCGGTCCGACTGTGGCGGCTCCGAGCGCGTGCCAGGTCACCTACCGCGCCGCCGTCGGTCCGGCCGGCTACACCGCCGACGTGACCGTCACCGAAGCCGGCGGCAACATCGCCCCGTGGACGGTCGGGTTCGACCTCGGCGCCGCTGATCAGCGCCTATCGCACGGGTGGAGCGCCGACTGGACCCAGTCCGGCACCCAGGTCACGGCGGTCGTCAAAGACGCCGCGCTGGCTGCGCACACGCCGGCAACGATCGGCTTCAACGCGACCGGCAACCCGACGGCCGCGCCCAGCCAGTTCACCCTCAACGGCGTGCCGTGCCGGGTGACGGCCAGTGCCGACGGCACACCCATCCAGGCTGGTCCGGCGCGGACCCCGTCTCTCAAAGTCTCCGGCCGCAAGCTGGTCGACGCCGGCGGCAGCACCGTGCAGCTCGCCGGTGTGAACCGATCCGGCGGCGAGTTCTCCTGTGTGAAGGGCGGCAGCATCTGGGACGGCCCCATGGACGACCAGTCGATCGCCGCCATCGCCAGCTGGGACGTCAACACCGTCCGGCTGCCGCTGAACGAGGACTGCTGGCTCGGTCTCAACAGCCGGCACCCGGACAGCAACGGGGCGGCCTACCGGGTCGCGGTGGCCGGGGCGGTGGCCCGCCTGGAGGCGCAGGGCCTGGTGCCGATCCTGGACCTGCACTGGACCGACGGCGTCTGGACCGGTGCCGAGAGCCAGTGCTCCGACTACATCGCGACCTGCCAGAAGCCGATGCCTGATCGAGCCCACAGCCTGGACTTCTGGTCGTCGGTCGCGGACACCTTCAAGGCCGACCAGTCAGTGGTCTTCGACCTCTTCAACGAGCCATTCAGCACCAACATCCACACGATGAGCCAACAACAGGCGTGGAAGTGCTGGCGCGATGGTGGCGACGCGTGCCCGGGCGTGACCTTCCCGGCCGCCGGCATGCAGCAGATGCTCGACGCCGTCCGAGGGGTCGGCGCGCACAACGTGGTGATTGCCACCGCCAACAGCTATGGCCAGCAGGTCGACCAGTACGCGTCACATCAGCTGCACGATCCGCTGGGCAACGTGGTCGTCGGCTGGCACTGGTATAACAACTCGTCGTGCCGGGACGCCTCGTGCTGGAACGAGAAGCTGCAGTCGGTCTCGGTGCCGCTGATCGCCAGCGAGATCGGGGAGTTCGACTGCAGCTCGAACGGCGTGCGACCGATGATGCAGTGGGCCGACACGCACGGCGTCAGCTTCCTCGCGTGGACGTGGAACACCTGGGACTGCAACAAGGGTCCGGCTCTGGTCTCCGACTACTCCGGCGACCCCACCGGTTACGGCGCCGGCGTCCGGGACTACCTACAATCGCGGCACCGGTGAGCGCGATCGGTTAGACCGTCCGCGCCGCCGGTGCCGCGACAAACCGGGTCTTAGCCGGCCACCTCGGCGCCCGTGGACTCGGCGTCCGAGCGCGCGGCCGGCACTACCGGCGCGTTCCGCCGCATCGCCCGGTCGCACGCCGCGAGGTGCGTGCCGAGGGCGTCCTCGAAGCTGGTGGTGGCGGTCTCGACCAGGAGCTGGCGACGGATCGCGAACTCCTTGCCGGGCATCCGGCCGAAGCTGTCCAGCAGCGTCGCGGCGCGGGTACGCAGGTCGTCCGGGACCTCGTCGAGCAGGCCCAGCGCAATCGCCTCCGGGGCGAGAACCGGCTCGCCGAGCACGGTCATGCGACGAGCGGTGGTCATGCCGATCTTCGTCGCCATCCGGTAGAGCGCCATGCCCGGCCACGATCCGCCGGCCACCGACACCACTTCCAGGCAGGCATCGCTGGTGCCGAGCCGGTAGTCGGTGGCGAGCAGCACGTCGAATGCTGGTCCACGGCAGGTGCCGGTGACGATCGACAGCACCGGGGCGGGTGCCCGCTCCAGCTTGCGCAGTGCGCGTTCCCACTGGTTGACCAGGTGAATTCCGACCGCGGACGGCCACGGATCGTCGGCGGCCGCCGGCTGCGAGCCGTCGATGTGCACGAGGAGCGTGCGGGTCGTGCCCGGATCCTCCGCAAGCTGGGCACACACGTCGTTGATCTGCTTGACCAGCCCGGCCGAGAGCACGGCGTTTCCGTTCACGGTCAGCACGACGTCGGCGAGTTCTGAGTAGCTAGGCACAACCCACTCCTTGGAAAGTCTGTCTATCAAAGCTGTGGCGACGAGATGTGGCCTCGCCCACGGTTACCAGCGCAACAGCGCCATTTCGATGGTCGAGCCGGGTCCCATGGTCATGAAGACGCAGAGGTCTCCGGGCTTGACCACGTCCTCGTCCACCAGATGCTGATAGGAGAAGAGGAAGGAGCCGCTGGAGAGGTTGCCGAAGTTTGCCAGCACGTTCGTCGTGTGCCGCAGGTCGTGCACGGTGAGGCCGAGGTTGACCCGGACCGAGTCGATGACCTTCTTGCCGCCGGAGTGCACGATCCAGTGGTCGATGTCGCTCTGCGCGATGCCGGTGTCCCGCAGGAGCGTGTCCAGCACCTCCTCGGCGTGAGCGCCGACCACATAGGGCACATCGCGGTCTACGTAGAAGCTGAACTTGCTCTGATCGAAGTCCCAGTCGTAGCGCATCGCGGCGATCGCCTCGGGGATCAGCCGGCTGGCGAATTTGAGAACCGCCGGGCCGGACTCGGCCTCCGGGCCGGCCATCAGCGCGACGGCGGCGGATCCGTCGCCGAAGAGGCTGTTCACCACGGCGGTCCGCATCGTGCCGTCGAAGACGTAGGCGGCCGAGCAGACCTCGACGCAGACCATCACGGCCAGCTTGCCGGGGTGGCTCTGGGCCCAGTGAGTGACCGGGTTCAGACCGTTGAGGCCGGCGTTGCAGCCCATGCCGACCACGTCGGCGCGGTGGCAATCGCGGCGCATGCCCAGCTCGTCGATGAGCAGGGCGCTGAAGCCCGGAGTGAGGAAGCCGGTGGACGTCACGCAGCACAGGTAGTCGACGTCGTCGAGCTGCTTGCCGGCGTCCTTGAGGCAGCGCTGCAGTGCCTCGGCGGCCAGACCGATGCCTTCGGAGCGGTGCTTGAGCAGCAGCTCGCCCTGGTTCTCATCGATGGTGTTCCCGTCCGCGTCCAGCTCCGGAAGGATCAGGTGGCGCCGGTCGATGTGGCTGTTCTTGAAAATCGAGGCAACCCGTGGGTCTACGATTTTGAACCGAGTGAGCAGATCGTCCTGCGTGTATGTATTCGCCGGGTTCGACGTGCCGATCCCAACAATCCTCGGTGCCACAAGCGTTTCCAGCACGACCGCGTTCCCCTCACATCAATGGCAATCAAGAAGTCTGAGGCGGTACGCCCCGGAACGTTCTGTCCGCGAAGTGATCACGAATGAGTCGACCTGCTTGTCCTCAAAGGATTTATACAGGCCCGGAACAATATCGGATGCACGATCCCATCGAACCGCCCAAATGGTCCGCGTGTGCCTGACGACCAGACGATGACGTTTAGCCAGCACTTGAACGGATGCCTCCGTTCGTCGGCCGTAAATGTCCTATCTGATTCAGTTCATCCCATCGGCCGGACAACTTCCCGCCACGGATCGGGTTTCCTCATCACGGAACCCGATCCGTGCCGTGCGGAAATGTAAAGGCCGGGCGGACGGGTGCGTGTCGCGAATACGACGCAAGATCAGGCGACTCTCATCGTGTCAGGTTATTGTCATCAGGCTTCTCGGTACCAGCCCACGCCCGACCACGACGGCGAGGCCCTGCCGCGGATGGTCCGCGGTGGCGAGTCGTCACTGATTCCCCGCCTCAAGCGGGTAGCACAACCCGGCTGGCGGCTCCTCGCGCGGCGGCCCTGCGGGTAATCAATTGGAGGCTCACGTGATCCGTTCCGACGTACGCGGCCGCGTACGCGCCGTCCTCGCCGCGGCCCTGCTGGTCGGTGTCGGCATGGCTGGCGGATGCAGCAGCGACCGGCCGTCGTGGGTGGGCGGCACGGCGCCGAGCACCTCACCGGCGGGAAATGTCTCGCCGTCCGGCTCACCGTCGTCGGCGCCGGTGCCTGCGGCGGTCGACCCCAATAAGCCGCAGTCCAAGCCCGGCGAAGTCATGCTCGGCGCGTACATCAATTTGGCGGGCAAGTCGGAGAGTCAGAGCCTGGCGCTGCGCAAGCAGCAGCTGGGCCGTGGCCTCAGCATCCTCCATGAGTATTACGGCTGGCGGCAGCCGATGCCGCGGACGCAGCCGAAGGTGCTGCCGTCCGGTGCGACGCTGCTGATTTCCTGGGATGGCGTGAAATACAACCAGATCCTCAACGGATCCCAGGACACGCTCATCACCCAGGCTGCGAAGAACCTCAAGGCCTACCACAAGCCGGTGTTCCTCCGGTGGGCCTGGGAGATGAACGGCAGCTGGTACGACTGGGGCGGCCCGAAGAACGGCAACTCGCCACA
Organism: uncultured Actinomycetota bacterium; assembly: GCA_963836775.1. Classification (GTDB taxonomy): domain Bacteria; phylum Actinomycetota; class Actinomycetes; order Mycobacteriales; family Micromonosporaceae; genus DASQPR01. Next base: position 2,696,860 of record CAWIKR010000002.1, read on the forward strand.
GCAATTCATCGCCGCCTGGCGCCATATACACGACATCTTCGAAAAGCAGAAGGCCGACAACGTCGCCTTCGTCTGGGCGCCAAACTGGAAGTCATATCCGACCGAGCCGTGGAACGACATGACCAAGTACTACCCAGGCGATGATTACGTGGACTGGGTCGGCATCTCCGGCTACTTCTCCGGGCGTCAGACTCCGGACGAGTTGTTCGGCAAGTGGGCGGCCTACGGCGAGCGGAAACCGTTGATGATCGCGGAAACCGGCGCACAGGAGCACGGCGGCTCCGTCAAGTCCGACTGGATCGGTCAGCTGCAGGAATGGATCATCGCTCATCCAGCGGTGGAAGCTCTCCTCTGGTTTGATACGGACAATGATCATGGGAATGGCAAAAATTGGCGCATCGACAGCACTCCTGGATCCCTGGCGGCGTACAAGACGCTGGCCAACGACCCACACTTCGCGGGTTGATGAGCCGGACCACTAAGGACATCCGTTCGTGAGCCCCGACCTGCCGAGCGTCTCGGTGGTCATCACGACCTACCGCCGCCGGGACTCTCTGGAACAGACCGTTAGCGCCATCGCCGCGGATCCCCACCCGGATGAGATCGTCGTTGTCGTGGATGGCTGCGACGACGGATCATATGAGCTGCTCACAGAGCTTGCCGAGAAAGAGCCACGGCTCCGCCCGGTGTGGCGAGAGAACGGTGGCGAGGGCGCAGCCCGCCAGACCGGCGTCGAAGCATCGACCGGTGAGGTGGTCCTGCTCCTCGACGACGATGTGATCGCCGGGCCTGGGCTCGCGACCGGCCACGCGCGGATCCATCAGCGGGTGTCGAGAAGCGTCGTTCTCGGCTACATGCCGACGGTGCGGCTGGCGAAGCGCCGGCCCGGCGACTTCACGACATTGCTGTACGCGGATGAGTACGAGCGGGCCTGCGAGCGCTACGAAGCGGAACCGGATGAGATCATCACGTCGTTGTGGGCCGGGAACATCTCGCTCCGCCGAGTCGACGCGCTCCGCGTCGGCATGTCCGGTCAGCGCCGTCTCGGTTACCACGATGATCAGGAATTCGGTCTTCGGTGCGCGCGGGCCGGGCTGGTGGGTGTGTTCGACCGGAAGTTGGCCGCAGTGCACTCGCACAGCCGCGACTTCGACAGCTTCGTGCGCCAGGCACGGCTAGCTGGCATGGCTCGCAGCCACCTGTCGGCGGCCTACCCGGACCTGGTTCCCAGGTCCGATCCGACCAACGGGGTGCCGCGGCAGCTCCGGCTGGGCATCCGGATGGCCGCCGCCTCCGGTGTATACCCGCTGGCGTCCGCGGCGCTGCGCGGCTCGGTACGGGCCTCCGGCCGGATTCGCTTCTACGCAGCCGAGTCCGGTTTCGCCCGTACGCTGCGCCAGATCGAGCTGCTGCGCGGCTACCGGGCCAGCTGAGCCGTCTGCGTGGCCTCGGCTCGGGCTGTTGCGCGTTCGACAAGCCCGAGCGGATCAGTGCAGATCTGCGCGGCGATCTGGCGGATCTGCGCCTCCGGGAACGTCGATGAGTGAAAGCTCACGTTGATGTGGATCGCGCCATCCACTTCCGCGAACGAGATGGTGACGCCTTCCGGGCCACCGGGAGTCGGAGCGCTGATCATCACCCGTTCTGTGGTACGCCAGGGCAGGGCTGCATACATCGGCAGACGTCCCACGTGCGTCAGGGTGAGTTGGGGCCGAGGGGTTTGGCTGACCCGGCGCGGCGCTCGGTCGCCATGGCCGCCGCGGAGCAGCCGGGCATCCTCAAGCGCCAGCGTGCTCAGCGGCCGCCCGGCGTCGATCGCCGCGTCCATCGCGTCCTGGATCGCGCGCGGGTTGCCCGGGACTCGGGGCCGAACATACTGTGCGGCTGTGAAGTTGCCGTCGACCAGCGCGCCCTTGGCCAGGTAGCGACGTGCGTCGACGAGGATCATGATGCCTGAGTCATCGGGGTTCATCCCGGCCTCGCCGAAGGCCGCCCAGGTGGCCGCGAACAGTAGCGAGGTGGCCGAGACGCCGGGCGCCGATTGATCCCGCCACCGGCGTACACCGTCAACCAGACCGGAATCGGAGTGGGCATAGAAGGAGCAGGTGCCCGGATCCCAGTGCCGAGTCGGCTCTACCGGTCCTGGGAGCACCGGCCGCTCGACTCGCAGCAGCCTGCGGACGTTCCCGGGCGAGGATCCGAAGAACCGTAGACTCGCTCGAAGCAACGGGAGCCTGGTGGGCCTGGCCTCGGGAAGCCGCGGCTCGCGCCGCGCCGCGGTGGCCGCGATGATTTCCGGCAGGACGGCGTTGAACACGCGGCCGTCGCCGATCGCGTGAGTCATCCGGATTCCCACATAACCGTCGGCGACGACGAGCCGCATCGGAACATCCTCGAGCGGCGTTGCCAGGAGATTCGCGCGCATGCTCTCGGCCGGGTCGGCCGAGGACGGCCCCGGTTCGTCCGACCGCTGGTTGACGAATTCGACAACAGTTCGGTCGACCATCGCGGCGAAGTCCGATGGCGTCATGCGCTCCCATCGCCGTCGCGCTCGGTTCACCCGGCTAAACAACGGGTGGTTGGGGTATCGCCGATGAAACGCGACCAGCGTCTGGCGTACTCCGGCGGCATCGACGTCTCGGAACGGACCCACGACCCGCAGGTGGTCATAGGACAGCCAATTCGCGTCGCGTACCGATATCCGCATGCCCACGCATCTCCTTGCCTCGATGCCGCCCGGCGCACTCACCTAGGGCGGCGGATGATCACCGAGCGGACCGCTCCCGGTAGCCACGGCGCAATTCCACCTGTCGCATACACCGCGCCAGCGCGGTTTCCAACCGCCACAAGTGCGCCTGCCCGGCGCGGACGGTGTGCCATCGCATCATTGCGGTGACGAGCGGGTGCAGCCACGGTGCCGCGGCGGCGGCGACGGCAGCGCGTACCGGCAGCGGCAGGACGTCGTGCAAATCGCGGACTGAGGTGAGATCCGCGTACCGGCGTTCGAGGATGCGCCGGTCTGATCCGCGCATCCGGGACTGCCGGATGAACAAATCCATGTCCCGGTCATGGCGGTGAATCGCGACCAGTTGACGGTCGAAGACGCCGACCATCTGCTGCCGCTGACATCGCAGACCGAATGCCTGGTCGCTGTGGTACGCCAGCCGTTCGCCGTCGCTCTGGAAGCCGATCCGCATCGCGTCATCGCGGCGGAGTGACAAGTTGCCGGTCCAAAGCGTGTTGAGGATCCGGGACGGATCGGACTCGTATTTCGCGCATTGGCACTCATACTCGCTGGCGTACAGATACGTGGCGAACGCCCCGGGACGCCTCTGTATGGGCAGATCGACCGGCATGTAGCCGAGGATCACCGCATTGCTGATCTTGGCGTGCCATCGCGCGTGGCCGGTCGCGAGGCCCGGACCGGCGACCACATCGTCATCGAGAAGCAGCACGACGTCGCACGTCGCATGTTGGATCCCGGCCTGTCGCGCGGCCGCGTCGCCGCCATTGGCCTGCCAGACCACCCGGATCCGGTGATCAACCGTCGCGAGTTCGTTGGCCAGTTCCAGCGAGCCGTCGTTGCATCCGTCGACAACCACCACAATCTCGCGTACCGCCGGGTCGGCTCCGACCGCCGTGATCGTTTCTTCGAGCTGATGCCGTCGGTTGTAGGTGGCGATAACCGCTGAGACGGTCGGTAGCGACGGCCCATGGCCGGGTGTGCCACCCGGTCATGCGCGATCAGCGACCGGGATGTCACGGCGCCTCGTTTGACACGCGTGGAAGGACCGCCGTTTCGTCAGCGCTGATACGTCGGATCACTACCGTCTCGTCGGTGGTGACGCGTGGGATGATCGCGGTCTCGCCGGCCCGGTCGGCGCTGTTGCCGCCGGGCACGCCGTTGGTAGCGGACGCACCGTTGACCGCCGGCGTGCCGGCTACGCTCGAAACCATCACCTCGTCGCGGATCGCCGGGATGATCGCGGTCTCGTCGGCGATCCGCTGGATGATCGCGGTGTCGTCGGCGATCCGCTGGATCACCGCGGTCTCGTCGGTGATCCGTGCCATGACGATGGTCTCGGCGCTTGCATCAGCACCCCCGCCAACCGATTCCGGCGCGCTCGTACGCGAGACCGCGCCGGCGTCCGTCGAGGAGCCGGTGGTGGTCTCGCCGTCAGCGCCCGCCGCAATCGCCGGCATCGAAGCCGGGGTGGCCTGACCTGCCGGCACTCGGCCGAGTGCCACCGTCAGCACGGCTGGCGCCATCAGGAGACCTTCGACGGCGAATGCGCCGGCCAGCCAGATCACCAGACCGTGCAGACCTCCCTGGCTGCCGCCATACCACGCGGCGCCAAGCTCCATGATGCCGATGCAGACCGCGTAGAAGCTCGTGCGCCGGACCTGGTTGCGGACCCGGGAGATCACCACGTAGAACTGGCGGAACACACCTACCGAGTAGGTGAGCGCCAGCACCGTGAGCGCGGTTGCGGCGGTTCGCGCGTACTCGCTGCCAAACAGGCTCATGATCGGATGCGCCATGATCGCGATGCCGGTGGAGATCGGCACCCCGAGACCAAGAGCCACCGCCAGGCCGACGCGCACACGGCCCGCAGCGCCGCCGCGTCCCCGCTGGCGACGGCGAACAGGGTGGTGGCGATGCTGCCGGGGATCATCGCCAGGAACGACAACACCATCCAGGCGGTGTAGAACGCAGCGTTCGCCTCGATCGAGACGACGGCCGTGACCATCAGAGGCAGCGAGATCCGCGGCAGGAACAGTGCGATGTTGAGCAGGTTGTGATCGAGGGCGCTGCGGCCGAGGCCCCTCAAAGGTGTCAGGCTCGGGCGGATCGGTCCCAGGCCGCGCCGTCGCAACGAGAACGTGATCAGAGGCAACGAGAGAAGGATTCCGCCGACCCAGGTTGCGAGCACCTCCGAGCCGGTGACTCGCAGCGGCAGGAATACCAGGAGCGCGAGTAGGACCAGCTTTCCGACCGCGAAGTACGCGTTCCGCAGCAATTGGAGATGGCCCAGCATCAAGCCGATCAGGCCTTCATCGAAGACCAGAGTCGCCGCGTTCAGGCAGGTCGCCAGGATCAGCAGCCCGATGCCGATCGGCGATCCGAGCGCGCGGCGCAGCCCGGGTATGCCGAAGGTGGCAAGACCGTATAGATGACGCCGCCGATCGCCGAGACGGTCGCCGACACCATCACGCAGCTGACGATCAGCTGCCGCGGCCGCCTTGAGCTTGGGCAGCTGCGAAATCAGCAGAGTGCCCATGCCGAACATGCCGAGCGTGCTGATCAGCGTCATAGCGGAGACCGCGGCCGACGCGGAGCCGACAATCCGGGCCGGGAACGACCGCGCCGCCACCCACCAGTACGCGAATCCGAGCAGCGACGTGAGCACGCTGGTCGCCAACAGCGCGCCGGAATTGCCGAGGAACTCGCCATTGCGCTTGACGACCCGCTGGATCCGGTTGCGGGGCGTGGCGGCGTTCGCGCTCTCGTAGAGCGTCATCCATCGCAGACGTTCGACCAGGAGGGTGCCCTCCGAAGAGGCCCCGTCCTCGTCCTGGTTCGCTGCGTTCGGGCTCTGGTAGAAGGTCATCGCTGAGGCTGCGCCGAGACGAAGACCGACCGGTATGGTGCGGTGTCGTTGGGTCGGAACAGGTCGGCGGTGGCCGACTCGGTCGTGCTGACTTCCAGCGACTCCTTCCAGATCTGACCCGGTTGCAGCGTGAACCTGTACTGCCGGATCAGAGTGCCGGTCGGGCCGTGCAGCGTGAGCGTGTAGCTGGTCCGGGTCTTCTCCTCACACTCCACCGCCAGTGCCACCGGCCGGAGCTCGTCGGCGCTGTTGTTATCACCAGTCAAGATCATCGATAGCGCGGTAAACGGATGTCCGTCCGGCTTGGTGGCACTATGCCAGCCGACCCACGAGGCGCCGCCGAGAGTACGGCGACCAGGACGAACGGTGCCAGCCGGGCGGCGATCACCCATCGGCCTGGCCGGGCGAGTTGCTCAACGGCGGCCGGCTCGATGTCATCCTGGTGCACCTCGGCTACGGTGCCGAAGTCCCGATAGGCCAGGTACCACCGTCCCAGAGCCACGGCCGAGAACACCACTGTGGCGGCAGCGGTAAGCGTGCTCCACGTGGTGGGTGTCAAGCGGGCGCCGGCGACGTAGACAATGATGCCGCCGATGACCAGGAAGCCGAGGCCAACGCAGACGGCGACGACACCACGTTCGATCCGTGAAATCTTGATCGTGCCGAACAGGGCGCCGGCAGCCGCGTAACCCGGGAGCACGAAGGCGAGTGCCAGACCGGCCCCGATGCGCAGTGAAGCGACAGAGTCTTGGCTGGTCAGCAACCACGCGATCAGAGTCGCGACGACGACGGCGACGACCTCGGTGATCGCCCGCCGAGGGCTGACGGCTCTCATGCGGTTCTCATGTCGTAGATCCTGATGCTGCCGTTGTCGTAGTACTGGTTGATCCCCGTAACGCCGTCGAATTTGTCGATGTCCGCGGCCGGCATAGGCGCCAGGTGCTTTCCGTTTTGAGGGTCTACCGGGAAGTACGAGCCGGAGACCGGAACCTGAGTCGTCAAGCGGGTGTCCACCCACAGGTAATCGATGGCGAGTGACTGCAGGAGCAATTCGTCACTGAGTTTCCAGGTGGCGTCATAGCAGAGCTGCGAGGCTTCGCCGACCGGATCCTGGCGGCCGTAGGTCGAGATCAGGGTGACACCGGTCAGGTCCGCGGCCACGCGGTGATCGATGCCAAGCCAGTTCCTGGCCCAGATCGCCGCGGAGACACCCTGGCGGTCGACGCCGCGTTCATAGCCGGACGCGAGATAAGGACCGGGCAGTGCATCCCACAGCGGCGGCCATCCGCCGACGCGGGCGCCGAGCATCAGCAGCAGGGCGATCGCGGTGCCGTGCACGATCGGGGGCACCCGCAAATTCAGCCGGAAGGGGTCCATTCGCAGCAGGCGTGGGCCGCGCGGCCGTGGTCGCCAGCCGACCAGCACCCCGGCCGCCACGATCGATATCGGGATATAAGCGAATGTCGAGGCCCGTCCGGCGAGCTCCGGACCCCGCGCACCGAGGAAGCGCGCGCCGGTCGAGGCGAAGAATACGAACGAACCAACGAGCAGCGCGATCTGCCAGGGGTCGAGTCGGCCCGGCGCGTGCCAGATCGCGAGGCTCGCCCGGACCAGCAGGAACAGCAGGACGATCAAGCCGAGCGCCTGAACCGCGAGCTGCCAGAACGGCGCGGCCTGGCCGGAAGCGCCGGAGCCGCTGCTGTTGCCGCCGCCAAGCAAACCCTTCAGACCGGAAACCATGCCCCGTAGCGGCGCGTCCAAATAGCTGAAAACCTCCGGCGCGACCGAGACGAACCAGTCGTCGCGATGGCCGCCGCACCGCCGGCCATGATCAGCGTGCCCCACCGCCGCGGCCGGGCGAAGATCACCTCGCCGATGCCGATCAAGGCCAACGCGCCGACCAGCGCACCCGCGGTGACATGGTGTGAGGCTGTGGTCGCGACGAGCGAACACAATCAGTACGGCGGCCGGCCAATTGGCTCGGTCTCGGTGGTGCCACAGCCGGGATGCCCAGATAGCCAGCATCATGAATGGCAAAGCCGCGGTCTGGTAGATGAACATCGAGTCGAAGAAGACATAGTGCAGGGCCGTCGCGTAGATGATGCACGCGGCCCCGGCGATCTCGGGGCTGCCACCCGCACGCCGGATCGTCGCGAAAAGGGCCGCGATGAACGCGAGATGTGCGACGCCAGCAATGATCAATCCAGCTTGCGTCACCGAGAGCCCAGTCAGGCCGACCACTGCCGAGGTCATCACCTCGAGCCCGGGGAAGTGGACCGCGACGGGCAGGGAGCGGTTCGGCTGGAACAGCCTGCCGGACTCGACCAGGATGGTGGCGGCGTGCCAGTGTTGCAGCTCGTCGGGGAATTTGAACTGGTCCGGGCTGTAGAGCCATTTCTGCATGTATTGCATCACGGCCAAGCCGACGACCAGCACGAACGACTCGGTGGACCCGGCCAGCCGGCCGAAGAAGCACCGTGCGGCGACGGGTGCGAACACGACGAACTGGCCGATCCAGAAGGCCGTGGTCGACCATGACGCGCCGGATCGCCCGCCCGCGTACGCGAACGCCACGATCAGCACGCCGGTCGCCGAGGCGGCCAACGTCATCGGGGCCCGGCCCAAGCGCGATGGCCGAACTTCCAGTTTGGCCGAGCCTGACGGTCGAACCCTGGCCAAGTTCGCCCTGATTGCCGGGATGATGGCGGTCTGGTCGGCTGTTCTCGGCGGCCGCTCGTTGTCAGGTTTGATCGCGGGAATGATGGCGGTCTGGTCGGCTGTTGCCGGCGGACGCTCGTCGTGGGGTCTGATTGCCGGGATGATGGCGGTCTGGTCGGCTGTTGCCGGCGGGCGCTCGTCGTTGGGTCTGATTGCCGGGATGATGGCGGTCTGGTCGGCTGTTGTCGGCGGGCGCTCGTCGTGGGGTCTGATTGCCGGGATGATGGCGGTCGCATCTTCGACGATCAGGGCACCGTGCGCTGGCGTCGCCTCATCCAGGGGCGCCGCTGTGGTGGGCTTCGTGACGCGGGATTGCTAACTCCGGGTTGGATCGGTCCGCCACGTCAAGCCCGATTGCCGCATCGGTGCCAGATGCGGCAATCAAGTCCGACTGGGTGGCAGTCGAAGGCTCCGGCCGCACCAGGGTGCGCGCGGTCGAAGCGTGGTCGTCGTTGTTCATGTGCGTGTGGCTGCGCGGCGTGCGCGCCGGCCACCAAATTTGCCGCGCAGGTAAAGGCTTGGCCCGACCAGCATGCCTCGTCTGTTGGCGGCCATCAACTCTGGCGGAAAGTCGTTGTTGATGCCGGCGTTGCGCAGGCTGCCGTCCTTTGTCAGGTCACGCCAGGCGGTTGGAAGAAGACGTAATCAGGGCGAATACCAGAAATGGGTTACGTATTACCAAGCTGGTGTACGGAGGCGGTCAGGCCGGCGCCGTATCCGAGCATCTGGCGTTCCAGGCCCGGCAGATCGTCGCGGTGGTAGTGGCGGCAGATCGCGGTGGGCTGGTAGACGATGTTCCGCCGCGAGCGTAGCACCTGCGTGAACGCGGCGGTGTCCTCGGATCCCATGGCCGGGTGCCGGCGCCGAGCGCCTCGTCAAACCCGCCGATGCTCTCGATGACGCCAGGCCGGAACGTCATGTTGGCGCCGGTGCCGAACGGCGGCAGCGGGTAGAGCGGGCTCTGCCGCCGAGCGGTGGCTGGGCTGAACTTGTCCGGCGTGAACCCGCGGCCCTTGCTGTGGCCGCCGAACTGCTCGAACAGCAGCTGGGCCGGCGTACGCAACTCGGCCGGGACGATGACGCCGGAGACGACCGAGGCTTCCGGATGATCGGCCAGGGCCCGGGCGATCTCGCTGAGCCAGTGCGGATCCGCTTCGTCGTCGTCATCGATCCAGGCCAGGATCTCGCCAGGAGCCGTCGCGACCGCTCGGTTGCGGGCCCGGGACAGGCCCGGGGCCGGCTCGACGACATAGTCGACCGGGCCGCGCTCGGCAAACTCCTGCACCACCGCCAGGTCGCGTCGCTCACCGGTGCGTTATCGACCACGAGCACGCGAAAGCGTGGGTACTCCTGCCGCAGCACACTATCCAGGGCGATGCGGAGCGTATCGGCGCGTTCGCGCGTACAGACGACGACGGTGATCGGCGGCGCGTCCCGCAGCACCTCCTCGCGCCGAGCCAGGAACGGCGGCCGGCCGGTCACCGTGATGCCGGAGACCGGCATGCCCTGGTAGGGCTGGCCGGCCTCGGCGAGCCGCGTCGCGATCTGGTCGCCGTAGTCCGCGTCGACCGCCACCGCCAGCTGGTCTGGCGTGAGACCGTCGTCCGGGATCGCGCGCACCAGGAAGCCGAGCGGCTCGGAGAACAGGCGCACCAGATACCAAGCCTGGCCGAGCCGGCGCCCGTCCGGGTCGGACGGTGGTGCGGCCGGCAGCGGTTCGGCCAGCTCCAGGTCGCGTACGACACCGGGGATGGTAATATCGAGTCGAGCCCGCACCGCGGCGCCGGCGGTCACACCGTCTCCTCGGCCAGCGACGGTCGGAGCCAGCTCGCGTCCGGCGGCCGGACCCGGGCCGAGGTCCGCGATCCGGGGCGACGGTGGCGGTGCTCCGGCGGCCGTGCGAGCATGCCGACGAGACCGCCGGCGGCGGCGAATCCGGCACCCACGATGATCGCGACAGCCTGTGCGGCCCGCCTCAGACCGTGCCCACGAAGCCGCGTCAGAAAACCCGCGCCACACCCCGCGCGGCAGAGTCTTCCGCAAGATAGTCGCGCTCCGACTGAAGGCTCTCCCGGCCATCGTTGAGGCGGCCCAGCTCGACCTTGCCGCGGCCCTCATTGAAGCAGCGGCCCAGGAAGAAGCGCAGCGTGCTGCGGCGGGCCATCACGGCATGGTCGATCCAGGCATCCGGAACATACATCCATCGGCCGCCAGTTGCGTTGGCCATCCGAAGGCAGAGGTCAGTGTCCTCCGGCCGGTTGACGTCACCGAGCTTGCCGAAGCCGACCCGGAAGCCACCTACCGCGAGGAAGGCATCGCGGCGGACGACCATTCCTTCCGACCAGACATTGCGGATCTCGGCGGTGGTTTCCGGCATCCCGGTGTAGGAGCCGCCAACGGCCCACAGGAACTCGTCCGGGAACCATGGCGGTCGCTTCTTCTCCCAGATCGGCACGATGGCACTGCCGGCTCCGATCACCGTCGGGTCGGCAAACGGCTCCAGCATCCGGTCGAGCCAGCCGTCATGTGCGCGCTCACATCGTCGTCCAGGAGCGCGACCAACGGCGTCTTGGTATGCAGGACACCGGTGTTGCGATTGCCGGAAACGCCCTGGGCAAAGAGGTTGGCCAGCACCGTCACACCCGGCAAGGTGAGCTTGAGGTGCTCGTAGAGAGCGCCATTGTGGTCAACGACGATCACAATCTCCACGGGCGTGATGGCTTGCTCACAACCGACTTGACCGTCTGAATCAGGTGATCTAGCCGCTTCTCGGTATGACAGGGTATGACGACGCTGACCTCGTGCATTTTCACCACTTTTATTCGGTACTGCCGCCGCCGGCACCGGGTCTGCCGCGCTCGCACCGGCGAGCACTGATCGCATCGATCTTCGACTCCCACGCGGCCTCCACGGCCGAGTGCGCGGACTACCGGCATTTCAGTGGTGGCGGCGTTGCTCGATGCCTGCTTCACGGACTGCCGGTGCCGCCGGAACTCCACCAAATGGTGCGGAGCACCCGGCCGCCGTCGCCGAAGGCGTTGAGGTTGCTGACCCCATGCAGCCGCGCCTCTTCGACGCTGGGCACCTCGGTGATGCGCAGGCCGCGGGTCGCGACGCGGACGTTGATCAGCGTCTCCACCTCGAAACCGTCACCCCAGAGACGCTCGCCGTTCGGCGCCAGGGGCGCGTCGACATCCGGCAGATCCATCGCCAGCAGGGCATCGCGCCAGAACGCGTTGTATCCATAGCAGAGGTCGGTGAATTGCGTCTTGAACAGGACATTGACCGTGGCGTTCAAGAAGTAGTTGCCCAGCCGCCGGAACCGGGTGATGTCGTGGCTGTGACCGCCGGGGCGAAACCGCGATCCCTTGGCAAAGTCGGCGCCATTGACCAGAGCCGCCACGAACGCCGGAATCTCGGCAGGATCGGTCGAGCAGTCGGCGTCGATCATCACGATGATGTCGCCGGTGGCAGCAGCGAAACCGCAGGCCAGGGCATTGCCCTTGCCGGATCGGGTCTGGTGAACGACCACGATCTCCGGCATCAACTCCTTGGCCTTTGCCACAGTGTTGTCGGTCGACCGGCCGTCCACCAGGATCACCTCGTGGACGTCGGACGGGATCCGGCTGAGGACGTGCGGAAGATTGCGTTCCTCGTTGAGCGTGGGAACGATGACGCTGACCCGATAGGAGCGGCGCCCGGATGCGCTCTCAATCCGGCCGGAGGCGCGGCTGAATGTCGTGTCTCTCAACCTGGACTTTCCCTTCTCAGCGTGCAGCGGGGGTGGGCGTGACTAAAACGAACTAGCGGCGATCACGTTAGGTGAGATTGGTTAACGCGACCGCCGTACGTTCCGCCCGATCAATCAGACAAGCAGCAACTCAGTGCCAGGCAAATGACTCGACTTCGAGGCATCCGGGCCAGTGGCACGCTTCCTGCGGTGGACCGGCATCCTATCGCTCCCTTCGGGCTGCCAGTCCAGGGCCCACTTGTGGATAACTGGGTTGCCTGCGTCGGTCGGTGGAAATTCCGACTGCGCCCACCGTACGGGTCGGGCGGCAAGTGCGGGTACCCGAGATACGGATGGCGTATTGGCAAACTTCCGACGGCTGACCCTCCGATGTGTCCGATTAGCAATAATTTATATGGGTTAATTGAACGCGTCGTGGTAAATGCCACAGCGCCTTCGAATGAATGCTTCCCAATCTCGCGGCGATGCATGCTCGGCCGGGGCGCCCGGTTACCTCAGGCTGATCATCGTTGTGGCGACTGGGCCTGCCCGAATCCCCGATGTCGCTGTTTGCGGTGCTGGGGCACCATAACCGTGACTTCCAGGGGGGCGGAGGTTTACGTGTCGCAACGCAACCTTCCCAGCGGGTCAGTGACGTTTCTGTTCACTGACATTGAGGGCTCGACCCGCCTGGCCCGCACGCTGGGTGCTGATTACCGGGTGATGCTCAACGAGCATCGTCGGTTGTTGCTGCCCCTCTTCGAAGCCCGTAGTGGGGTGCCGCTCTTCACCGAGGGCGACTCGATTTTCGTGGCCTTCGCCAATGCCGCCGAGGCAATCGCCGCTTGCGCCGATGGCCAGCGAGCGCTGGCCGCCCATGAGTGGGCCGGCCCGGACTCCCGACCGCACGTGCGAATGGGCCTCCACACCGGGCACGCGATTCCGTCCGATGGCGAATACGCCAGCCCGGAAGTGCATCGTGCGGCCCGGATCGCGGCCGCTGCCCACGGCGGGCAGGTGCTCTGCTCCGAGGCCACGATGCGGGCCGCGGGCGAGCTGGCCGACGGCTCTTGGATGCTGGATCTGGGCCTGCATCGGCTCCGCGGCTTCGACGAGCGGGATCGCCTGTTCCAGCTGGTCGCCACCGGTCTGGGCCGGCAGTTCCCCCGGCTGCGGACGATCGCTACCGGCCCGCACAACCTCCCGGCGCCGGCGACATCGTTCGTCGGCCGGACCGCCGAGCGGGCCACGCTGTCCACAATGCTCGCCGGAAACCGCCTGGTGACGGTGGTTGGTCCGGGCGGCGCCGGCAAGACGCGGCTGGCGCTCGAGGTGGCTACCAACCACATCGCGGACAATCCGGACGGCGTCTGGTTCATCGACCTGGCCGCGGTCACCGACCCGGGCCTGGTCGCTGTGTCGGTCGCGGCAGCGCTCGGCCTGCGCCCGGAACCCGGCCGTGCGGTCGTGGACACGCTGCGCGAATTCACCACGGATCGGATCTGTCTCTTCGTGCTGGACACCTGCGACGCCCAGTCGGCCGCGGTGGCTCTGCTGGTGAGCAAGCTGCTGACCAGCGGAAGTGCGTGCCGGGTGCTGGCCACCAGCCGGGAACCGCTGAACTTGCCCGGCGAGGTGGTGTGGCGGATCCCGCCGATGTCCCAGTCGGCCGGTCGGGACGGCGCCCCCAGCGAGGCGGTCACTCTGCTGCTGGAGCGCACCGCGGCGTCCCGCGGCGACGAGGTGCTGCCGTCCGAGGTGGCACAACTCGACGAGGTGGCCCGCAAACTCGACGGCCTGCCGCTGGCCTTGGAGCTGGCGGCCGCCCGGTTGCGCGTTCTGTCGGTGCGCGAGTTGGTGGCCCGGCTGGAGACCGCGGTCGATGCTCTCGACGGTGCGGCCGTTCTCGACGATTCCGGCGAGGTCGATGCCGCTGACGTGGCCGCCAACCGGCACGCCACGATCCAGGCCACGGTCTCGTGGTCCTATCGCACCTTAGGCGCCGAGCCGGCCCGCCTGCTGCGCTGGATGTCGGTCTTCGCCGGGCGGGTGGATCTGGCCGCGATCGGGTGGCTGACCGGCACTGATCCGCTGGTGCCGCTGTCGATCCTGGTGGAGAAGTCACTCGTGTCCGCACAGCGGGGCCAGGAGGGCACGGTCTACCGGATGCTCGACCCGATCCGGGCCTACGCCGGCCGGCGGCTGCGGACCGAGGGCGAGGACGAGCCGGTGCATGCCCGCCATGTCGACTGGGCGAAGCACGCGCTGGATCAGGCACGTCGCAGTGCTGACGGCCGCCTGGCCACCCTTTCCATGTACGCGATCGACCCGCTCGCCGACGAAGTCCGGGCTGGGCTCAAGTGGTCGATATCCGACGGCCTCGCCCACGACGGCATGATTCTCGCCTCCGGTCTCGATCAGTGGTGGCGCGAGCGCGGTCTGGCGCGGGAGGGCCGGCTCTGGCTGTTCCGGCTCTACGAGCGGATTGCCACGACCGGTGAGGCAGTGCCCGAAGCGGACATGGCCGCCGCCTACCACATGCACGCGCTGCACGCGGGCGCCGACGGCGAGCCCAGTGAGGCGCTGCGCTTCGCTCAGCGGGCCGAGGCGGTGGCCCGGCGCACCGGCGACTCCGGCCTGATCGCCCGGGTCCGGACCGCGCGCGCCGTGCCGCTGCTGGAGATGGGTGATGCCACCGCCGCCGAGGCCGCGTGCCGGGACGTGCTGGCCTGGGCCGCGGCGCACGGTGTCACCCCGGACGCGCTCGACGCGGTCTACTGCCTGGCGCAGCTGCTGTGGCGGCGTGGCGCGCTGGACGAGGCGGCCGAGCTGCTGGCCACCGCCCGCCCGGTGGAAGCGGCGCGGCCTGCCGAACGCGGCCGGCGCACCATCGACATGATCCTGGGCATGGTCGCGCTGTCCCGGGGCGACCTCGTTGCGGCGCACGAGCACCTGGTGGTGGCGCTGCGGTCGCGGATGAACTTCGGCTATCACTCCGGCGCGTCGGAGCTGCTCAACGCTTTCGCGGCCCGCTGCGCCCAGGGCGGGGACCAGGCCACGGCGGCGACGCTGTTCGGCGCGGCGCAGGCTGCCCAGGGCCGGCTCCGCGGCGCCAACGCGCTCTTCGTGCCGTTCTGGATCGAGCAGCAGGTGCGGATCCGGACCGCGCTCGGCGACAGCACCTTCGATCAGCGGTACGCCCACGGATCAGCGCTGACGCTGGACGAAGCGGTCACCGTCGCGCTATCCGTGGACCACCCCGATCTGGCCGTCGGTTCGGACCGGTTCGCCGACGTCACCACCACCGGCTGAGCTGCGCCAGCACGGCACGCCTCGCCGGCAATAAGCCGCGTTCGGTGGCCGGGCCGCAGCGAGTTCGTACCGGAATCAAAGCCGACTCCGAGCCTGGACGATTGGCGAGATCGGGCAGATCCGGCAGACTGGACCGATGGATAGTCCCGTCGGCTATCTCGCAATCGCAGGCGTCGTCATTGTGGCGGCGCTCGCGGCCGTTCGTGCCTTCCGAAGACGGGTGCGCACGGGCCGGCGCGTGGTTCAGTCCCGGCAGTTTGACCTGGGCTTTCCGGGCCTCGCCGAGTTCGCGGTGGCGCACGGTTGGTCGGGACCGCGGGACGATCTCCGGCTCGACCGCGAGGAGATGGCGACGGTCTGCGAGCTGCTCGATCGAGACGGCGCCAACATCAGCCTCACCTACGCCTGCACCGGTCACTACCGGGGGATGAGCATCCTGATCGGCAACGCGCTGGTCACCACGGCCGACGACGCCGAGCTCCGGGTCGGAGTGGTGGCGGTGACCCTGCCTTACCTGCTGCCCCGGCGCCACTCGGTGCAGACCGCGCCGGAGGTGGCCGCCGCGATCGGGCGGCGCGATGACTGGGCCGTCGAGTTCGCCTCGGGGCGGCTGATCTGCGTACGGCATTCTGACTTTGCGAGTGTGGCGGAGCTGGCGCGTACCCTCGACGCTCTTGCCGACGTGGTCAATGCCGTGCCCGCGGACCTGGTGGCCCGATTCACCGTAGTCTTGCCGCGCCTGCCGGATGGCCGCCTGTCTGATCCGCACGACGCGGCCTCGGTGGGCGACGCGCTGGACCAGATGACGCCGGCG
Organism: uncultured Actinomycetota bacterium; assembly: GCA_963836775.1. GTDB lineage: Bacteria > Actinomycetota > Actinomycetes > Mycobacteriales > Micromonosporaceae > DASQPR01. The sequence continues at coordinate 2,713,046 of CAWIKR010000002.1, forward strand.
CAGCGGTCCGCGTTCCTGGATCAGATGCGCGGCCTGCGCCGGTCGAAGCCGCGATGAGCGACCCCGGCCGGCTCGGCGCGATTACAGGATCGTCCAGGTGTCGCCGGAATTGAGCAGATTCGCCAGCTCGGTCTCCGGCTCGGCGACCTGCTGGCTCTTCGCGGTCTCCACCTGCTTGTTGACCAGCTCGTCGTAGGTTGGCCGCGGAACGTCGCGGAACACGCCGATCGGCGTGTAGCGCAGGTCCAGGGCCGGAAGACGGCTGAGAGCGAAGGCGTACGCGGGATCAGCCACCGACTCGTCGTGGGTGACCACGTGCTCCGCGTCGGCGGTCGGCTTGACCTCGAGGCCGAAGCCACCGGGCGGGTGGGTGACGCACCAGTCGTCGTTGGCGCCGAAGGTGATCGGCCGGCCGTGCTCCAGCCGGATCAGGAAGTCGTCCCGGGTGTTCACGTCCTTGAGGACCTCGAACGCCCCATCGTTGAAGATGTTGCAGTTCTGGTAGATCTCGACGAACGCCGAACCCTGGTGCTGGGACGCGGCCCGGAGCACCGACGTGAGGTGCTTGCGGTCCGAGTCGATGGTGCGCGCCACGAAGCTCGCCTCGGCACCGAGCGCCAGCGACAGCGGGTTGAACGGCGCGTCCGCCGAGCCCACCGGGGTGGACTTGGTGATCTTGCCGAGCTCCGAAGTGGGCGAGTACTGACCCTTGGTGAGTCCGTAGATCCGGTTGTTGAACAGCAGGATCTTCAGGTTCACGTTGCGGCGCAGCGCGTGGATCAGGTGGTTGCCGCCGATCGACAGCGCGTCGCCGTCACCGGTGACCACCCAGACCGACAGGTCCGGACGGGACACCGACAGGCCGGTCGCGATCGCCGGTGCGCGGCCGTGGATGGAGTGCACGCCGTAGGTGTTCATGTAATACGGGAACCGGCTGGAGCAGCCGATGCCGGAGATGAACACGATGTTCTCGCGAGGGATGCCCAGCTCCGGCATGAAGCTCTGGACCGCGGCCAGGATCGCGTAGTCGCCGCAGCCCGGGCACCAGCGCACTTCCTGGTCGGTCTTGAAGTCCTTCGCGGTGAGCTGGATCGGAACGCTAGACATGGCTGCTCAACACCCCTCCGAGCATGGTCTCCAGTTCGGCGGCGGTGAACGGCAGACCGCGGACCTGGTTGTAGCTGATCACGTCGATCAGGAACTTGGATCGGATGACCGAGGCCAGCTGACCCATGTTCATCTCGGGGATGACCACCTTGTCGTAGCCGGCCAGCACCGCACCCAGGTTCTTCGGCATCGGGCTCAGGTGCCGCAGGTGCGCCTGCGCGATCTTGGCGCCGGCCTGACGCAGCGTGCGGCACGCGGCGCCGATCGGGCCATAGGTCGAACCCCAGCCGAGCACGAGAACCCGGGCGTCACCGTCGGGATCGTCGACCTCGATGTCGGGGACGTCGATCGCCTCGATCCGGGCCGCGCGGGTACGCACCATGAAGTCGTGGTTCGCCGGGTCGTAGGAGATGTTGCCGGTGATGTCGGCCTTCTCCAGACCGCCGATCCGGTGCTCCAGGCCCGGAGTGCCGGGGATCGCCCACGGCCGGGCCATCGTCTCCGGATCGCGCAGGTATGGCAGGAACGTGCTGCCGTCCGGTGAGTTGGGCGCGCTCGCGAACTCGACCGACAGGTCCGGCAGCTCGTTGACATCGGGCAGCAACCACGGCTCGGAGCCGTTGGCGACATAACCGTCGGACAGCAGGATCACCGGCATCCGGTAGGTCAGCGCGATCCGGGCCGCCTCCAATGCCGCGTAGAAGCAGTCGGCCGGCGACCGTGGCGCGACCACGGCGACCGGAGCCTCGCCGTGCCGCCCGTAGAGAGCCATCAGCAGATCGGCCTGCTCGGTCTTGGTCGGCATGCCGGTGCTCGGTCCGGCCCGCTGGACGTCGACGATCACCAGCGGCAGCTCCAGTGTCACCGCCAGCGAGATCGTCTCGCTCTTGAGCGCGACGCCGGGGCCGCTGGTGGTGGTGACACCGAGCGACCCGCCGTAGCTGGCACCGAGCGCGACGCCGATCGCGGCGATCTCATCCTCGGCCTGCACCGTCGTGATGCCGAACCGCTTGTGCTTGGAGACCTCGTGCAGGATGTCGCTGGCCGGAGTGATCGGATAGGCGCCGAGGACCACCGGCAGCTTGCTGCGTACGCCGGCGGCCACCAGGCCCAGCGACAGCGCGATGTTGCCGGTGATGTTCCGGTAATTGCCCGGCTTCATCTTGGCCGGCTTGACCTCGTAGCGAACCGCGAAGTCCTCGGTGGTCTCGCCGAAGTTCCAGCCGGCCTTGAACGCCGCCGCGTTGGACTCGGCCAGCACCGGCCGGCTGGCGAACTTCTTCGCCAGGAAGTCCAGGGTCGACTCGTAGGGCCGCGAATACAGCCAGGAGAGCAGGCCAAGGGCGAACATGTTCTTGGCGCGCTCGGCATCCTTCTTGGAGATGTCGAAGGACTCCAGCGCCTTGCGCGTCATGCTGGTCAGGCCGACCGGGTGCAGGGTGTAGCCCGCCGAGCGAACCGTCCTCGAGCGGGTTCGCCGCATAACCGACCTTGGTCAGGTTGCGGTTGGTGAACTCGTCGGTGTTGACGATGATCTCAGCGCCCTTGGGCAGGTCGTCGATGTTCGCCTTGAGCGCTGCCGGGTTCATGGCGACCAGGACATTCGGTGCGTCACCGGGCGTCAGGATGTCAAAGTCGGCGAAGTGCACCTGGAAGCTCGAAACTCCCGGCAGCGTCCCCGCTGGCGCTCGAATTTCGGCCGGGAAGTTGGGCAACGTCGATATGTCATTACCGAGCTGAGCGGTTTCCGAGGTGAACCGGTCGCCGGTGAGCTGCATGCCATCGCCTGAGTCGCCCGCGAACCGAATCACGACGCGGTCGAGCTGGCGGACCTGTTTGGTCACGTGCGCTGGCCTCCTTGAGTACGAGCGCCTACGTCGCCAGCCTACGTCGAGCCGGCTCGCGGTCCACCTCCCGGTCGGCTTGATCACCTGTCGAGATAGTGGGTGCTTGCTTTGCGTACCTAAATGCACCAGTCGCTGCGACGCCTTGTCGGACTTTGTGTGCGGATCTCAGGCGTCCATGATCAAGTGCATGATCTTGGCTCCTGGGTGCGCTATGGCGACATCGGGTGCACGTGGTCTTGCACCTGCTGGCGTACTGGATCATGGCCGGCGGGCGGGGCGGCCGGGAGCGCGGCGGCATCGCTAAGCGTCTCGCAATGACCAGATCTCGTGATTATTCGACGGTTGAACGGGCGGCGTGGTCGACCAACCAGTGATCACGAAGGGATCGCCACGCTATGACGTGGGGCGGTCTTCGTGATCATGCGACCCGAGAGCGCAACAGGCTCCGGGAGGGGTTCGGACGGGTCGCGCGCCGGATCTGCCCCAGATTTTCGATCTTGGCGAGTTGTGGACGGCGTAGTGGGTTCAAGATCGCGACGTCCGCGGACTGGCGGCTGTGAGATCGCAACGTCCGCGGGCTGAGGGCAGTCAATCGGCCTCGGGAAGTGCCATGGCTCCGCGGACGTCGCGATCACGCTCGCGACGACTGCCGCTGCTCCGCGGACGTCGCGATCTTGGTCCGTGGGGCCGGCTGCTCGTCGCGATCACGCTTGCGAAGACTGCCGCTGCTCCGCGGACGTCGCGATCTTGGTCCGTGGGGCCGGCTGCTCGTCGCGATCACGCGCAACGACCGCCGCTGTTCCGCGCGCTCCACGATCATCCGCAATGTGCGTCCAGGGCTCCCGACGGTCCATGATCACAGCCATCCAGGCACATCGCCGTTGATCATGCGTTCCGTCGAGCCATGACGCGACGTCAGGTCACCGGTAGCGGTCGCGAGGTCACCGGTAGCGGTCGCGGCAGCGGCAGCGGCAGCGGCAACGCAGTCGATCAAGGTTATTAGAGCAAGCGAAGGCGGGCGGGGTCTGCAGCTCAAGCCTGATCGGGCTGCTGACGCGTCAGCGCTCGCCGATCGGATCACCATCGACACGGTCGCCGGGGCACCGCTGGCCGGGGCCATCGCGCGCGCCGACGGCAGTGACGTCGCCCGGCTCCACCGTCATCTGCGCAACAGCCGTGCGCACCCGCATCGTCTACGCAGTCGACTCACAGCGCACCGCTCGCCAGCATCAGCCCGCTGCGACGGCAGCCTTCATACCCTTGTTGGCCAGCGCATCGGCGCGCTCGTTGCCGGGATCGCCGGCATGACCCTTCACCCACAGCCACTCGACCTTGTGGCGCGCCACCGCGGCGTCGAGTCGCTGCCACAGGTCCGCGTTCTTGACCGGCTTGCGATCTGAGGTCATCCAGCCGTTGCGTTTCCAGTTGTGCATCCAGGACGTGATGCCGCTGCGGACATAGACGCTGTCGGTGTGCAGCTTGATTTCGGCCGGCCGGGTCAGGCTCTCCAGCGCCATGATGGCCGCCATCAGCTCCATCCGGTTGTTGGTCGTGCCGGACGGCTCGCCGCCGCATAGGTCCTTCTCATGCGCGCCGTATTTCAGGTAGACACCCCACCCGCCGGGTCCGGGGTTTCCACTGCACGCACCGTCTGTGTAGATCTCCACGACCTGGCTCACCATGCGACGAAAATAGTTCAGACCCAGCGCAAGACACGCTTGCGCCACGCATACAACAGACCAAGAGAGAGTACGGCGATGAAAATCGCCATCTCGATGACCGATGTCGTACGGAATTCGGGCAGCGAATAGATGACTGCCCACGGGAACAGGAAGACGCTCTCGACCGCGAACAGAACGTAGAGGAATGCGTAGATATAGTAGCGGATCTGCGCCTGCGCCCACTCGCCACCGACCGGATCGACGCCGCACTCGTAGGTGTCGAACTTGCTCGGGGGACTGGCCGGTGTCCACGGACTGAGCAGCTTGTTCGCACTGAACGCGCCGACGAACACCAGCACTGCCGCGATCAGCAGCACGCCGAGTGTCGCGTAGGAGCCCAGATATCCGTGCACGAGCAGAACTTTACGCGAGTCCGCGCCGGGCGACGGCCGGCGGACGCTCGCCACGTATCGACGCGACCATGTCGAGCACCTGTCGGGTCTGCCGGACCTGGTGTGCGCGGAACACCCGGGCTCCCAACCACGCCGACACCGCGGTGGTGGCCAGGGTGCCGTCGACCCGCTCCTCGACCGGCACGTTCAGCGTCTCGCCGACGAAATCCTTATTGGACAACGCCACCAGCACCGGCCAGCCGGTGTCCACCATCTCGCCGAGCCGCCGGGTGATCTCCAGCGAGTGCCGGGTGTTCTTGCCGAAGTCGTGGGCCGGGTCGATCAGGATGCCGTCGCGGCGTACGCCCAGGCTGACGGCGCGCTCGGCGAGAGCCGTCACGGTCGTGATGACGTCGGAGACCACGTCATCGAAGCCCACCCGGTGCGGCCGGTGCCGGGGCGTGAGGCCGCCGGCGTGCGAGCACACCAGCGCCGCGCCGGTCTCCGCGGCCACCTCAGCCAGCCCCGGATCGGCACCGGCCCAGGTGTCGTTGAGCAGGTCGGCGCCGGCCGCCACGGCCTCCCGGGCCACTTCGGCGCGCCAGGTGTCGATCGAGATCACCACGTGCGGGAAGGCTGCGCGTACCGCTGCGATCGTGGGAATCGTGCGCCGGATCTCCTCCGCGGCATCGACCACCGCGCCAGGTCCGGCTTTGACGCCGCCGATATCGATGATGTCGGCGCCCTCGGCGACCGCGCGGTCGACCGCGGCCAGCGCCGCATCCTCGGCAAACGTCGCTCCGCGGTCGTAGAACGAGTCGGGAGTGCGATTCACGATCGCCATGACCGCCAGCTCGGTCTCGCCGAACACTCGCTGACCGAGGCGAAATGGTGACTTCACCGGTCCGACGTTAGCCGAGCCGATCATGGCCAACCATCGGGCATGGCGTGCCTGGGCTCGCCTCGCAACAGCGGACATGCCACGATCGTCGGCATGGGTTTGATTCTCGCCCTCGTAGGCGCCGCGGTCGTCGGAGTGATCGGATTTGGCGTGACCTGGCTGGTGGCCGGGCGCGACCAGGGGATCACCACGGCCGAACCGGACGGGATCGCGGTGCCGCTGCCGTCCAATCGGCCGCTGAATGAGGGTGATGTGGCGGATGTCCGGTTCGACACGACCATGCGCGGTTACCGGATGGGCCAGGTGGATGCGGCGCTGCGTCGCGCTGCTTACGACATCGGCTACAAGGAAGAGCTGATCAACGTCCTGGAAGCCGAGGTCGAGGCACTGCGCGACGGCCGCGACGACGACGCCGAGGCGCTGCGTCGAGCCCGTCTCGGCGCCGAGCCGAAACCTCTGGAACGGCCTGCGACGTCAGCCGCCGACCAGGCCTGGGCATCGACCGGTGTGGCCGACAAGGGCGACTCGGCGGAGTCCGGCGACGTGCCGGGCGGCGCCGCGAAGTCGAGCGCGGGTTCGAGCCGGGCCGACGCGTCCGATGACACCGATGCCGACGTCAACGGCCGGGTCAACTCGGCCAACGGCTCCAAGTGAGCACCGAAAGCCCGGCCGACGATTCCGCGCGCGCCGGCACCGGTGAGGTGACCGCCAGCGCCATCATCAAGGCCCCGGCCGCCCGGGTGTTCGCTGCGTTCACCGCGTGGGAACGGCAGGGCGAGTGGATCCCGTTCACCAAGGTCCGACTGGTCGACGGAGATGGTGGCGAGGGCAGCACGATCGAGGCGATCACCGTCGTCGGCCCGGCCACGCTGGTCGACGTCATGCGGGTGGAGAAGGTTGATCCGCCGTACCAGTTGCGGGTCGTGCACTGCGGCAAGATCCTCCGTGGCCCGGGCGTGATGCGCTGCACCCCGATGGGGCCGGATCGCACTCAGGTGGTTTGGCACGAGTGGTTCCAGTTGCCGGCCGGCGTGCTGGGGCGGGTGGCGTGGCCAGTGCTGTGGCCGGGTTCGAAGGCCAGCCTGACTCAGGCGCTCAAGCGGTTTGCCCGGCTGGTCGAGGCAGGGACGCTGCCATAGCGGTGGCGCCGGCTCCGCTGATCGCCGCGATGCTGGCAGTGTCCGGTTCGGCGGCCACACTCGCACCGCCATCCCGGCCCGACGAGCCGGCCGGCTGCCAGCCCGGCGCCCGGAAGGTGTATCCGAACACCTCAGCCAGACTCCGCGAACGGCGCAGGTCCGCGCCCCACGCCGTCCACTCGTGAAACGCGACCCGCACCGGGTTATACGTGGTGAGGTTCTTGGTCAGGCCGTAGATCGGCCGCTCCACCTCCGGCTCGAACGAGCGGAACAGCTTGTCCCAGATGATCAGGATTCCGCCGAAATTGCGGTCCAGATAGGAGCCCTGGGATGCGTGGTGCACCCGGTGGTGCGACGGGGTGTTGAAGACCGCCTCGAACCAGCCCCACATCCGGTCGATCCGCTCGGTGTGGATCCAGAACTGGTAGAGCAGGCTGATCGAGGACAGCATCACCAGGATGTACGGCGGCACGCCGAGGGCGATCATCGGTACGTAGAACAGGAAGCTGGTGAACCCGGTCCAGCTCTGGCGCAGTGCCGTGGACAGGTTGAAGCGGGTGCTCGAGTGATGCACGACGTGCGAGGCCCAGAGCACGCGGATGACGTGGTGGCAGCGGTGCGACCAGTAGTACGACAGGTCCTGGACGATCAGCAGGGCCGGCCAGACGACCACCGCGGTGGGCATGGTGAACAGCAGGTCGTCGGTGAAGAAGTGGCGCAGCGGGGTGATTGCGGAGATCACGGCGTACCCGAGAGCCAGCGGCACTTTTAGCGCCGCGTCGGTGAAGACGCTGCCCAGGCCCATCGACAGGCTGGTCGCGGTGTCCTTGGACTCGTAACCGAGTTCATCGTCGTCGGCGTGCAGCCGGAACGAGACGAGTTCGATGACCAGCAGCAGGATGAACGCCGGAATCGACCAGGTGATGATGTTGGGCAGGTCCTTCATAGTCGAGCACCCTAAGCGGGCCGGTTATCGGGCGGCAATACCTTGACTACCGTCCGGTAACCCTCGATTTCCAGTGCATATGCATGTGGTTTGGACGGCGCGCGTCGCTTTGAGGTCGGTCCGGGACATGGTGTGAGGGGCTTTGCTTTGCACACTCCCGGTAGCACCTCACGGATCGTTAGTGGTGCGTATTTGTATGCAAAGCAAAGCCCCGCGAAACCACAGTCCATACCGGCCCCGACGACGCCCGGACCTGGCACTTAGGCAATTCGACCCCTCAGGAGCTCAAGACTCGCGATTACGTTAGGCACGCGACTGACCCGCCGTGCGGTCCGGGCCACAGTGTCGTATGGTCCGCCTAGGCTGCCGCCATGGATCAGGGCATGGATGAAAACTCGGGGCTGGTCGCGGGACCCGACGGGCGGCTGCGCTGCGCGTGGGGCATCAGCACACCGGACTACGTGAGCTATCACGACACCGAGTGGGGTCAGCCGGTGCGCACCGACGACGGGCTCTATGAGCGGATGACCCTGGAAGCCTTCCAGTCCGGCCTGTCCTGGCTGACGATCCTGCGTAAACGTCCGGCGTTCCGGACCGCGTTCGGCAACTTCAAGATCAAGAAGGTGGCCGGTTTCGGTGATGACGATGTGGCGCGGCTGATGGCCGACGCCGGCATCGTCCGAAACCGCGCCAAGATCGACGCCGCGATCGCGAACGCCCGGGCCGCCCTCGAGCTTCCGGACGGGCTGGCCGCCCTGCTCTGGTCGTTCGCTCCGGAGCCACGGCCGCGCCCGAAGACGTTCGCGGACGTGCCGCCCAGCACTCCAGAGTCCACTGCCATGGCCAAGGCCATGCGCAAGCTCGGGTTCCGGTTCATCGGACCCACGACGGCGTACGCGTTAATGCAGGCCACTGGCATGGTTGACGATCACCTTGCGGACTGCTTCGTGGCGCCCGTGGGAAGATGAGGCCATGCGCTATTGGTCGGTGACGGTGTCCGCAGATCGCTACGCCGCGGAGCGTCTCTACGACCATGACGTGCTCGAACTCGCCGTTCCCGAAGGTGCTCGCCCGGGTGACCAGGTGGCGTTGGTGGCCGCCGTTGAGCCGCCAGTGGTGTTCGCGCTGGGCGAGGTGCGCAGCGTCCGTCCGGAGATCGGCGCCGACGAGCCGGACCCGATCGACGACGAGCCGGGCGCGGTCATCGCCTACACGCGGCGCTGCTTTGACCAGCTGATCCCGGCGGACGGCCTGATCCCGGTGGCCGGCACCGGTGAGCACGCGAAGCCGGTCGAGGCCGAGGCGTTTCGGGCGCTGTCCGAGCGGTTGCCCTGGCCGGCCGGTGCCCGCCGCAGCTGGCTGGTCAGTGTGGATCTGCCGATCGAGGCGGCAACGCCGGCGGACGCGGTCCGCCAATACTGGTCCTACCTGCGCGAACTCGGACCCCAGGAACTGCCGGCCTACGTCAGCCCGACCGAGAACCAGCTGGCGATGCAGGCCTTCGTCTTCGGCGACGAAGCCAACCAGGATCCGGAAGAGTCGGACGACTGACCCGCGCCGTGGATCTTGAACGTCCATCGTCACATGAGAGCGACAAACATTCAAGATCCACAAGGCGACAGTGCCGAGACGACGGGGCTCAATCGCGCGCCGAGACGACGGGCGCAATCGCCCGCCGGATCACCGGCCGGTAAAGACGATCGGCTGCTTGGCGACGAACGCTTCGACCGAGGCGCGGTGATCCTTCGTCGCTCCGGCAACGGTCTGTGCGTCCGCCTCGACTTCCAGCGCCTCGGCCAACGTCAGCCGAGAGCCGTCCCGCAGCTGGCGCTTGATCTGGGCGTACGCGACCGTGGGTCCGGCCGCCAGTCGAGCCGCGAACTCCTGCGCGGCCGGAAGGACCTTCGCGTCGTCATCGACGAGCTGAGTCAGCAGACCCATCCGCGCGGCGTCCTCGGAGCGCACCGGTTCGGCGAGCATCAGCAGCTCGGTGGCTTTGGCATGACCGACGAGCCGCGGCAGCGTCCACGAGGTGGCGGTGTCGGCGGCCAGCCCGACGTTGGCGAACGCCATCAGGAACCCGGACTTCGGACCGCCGATCCGGAAATCGGCCAGGAATGCGAGCCCGGCCCCGGCCCCGGCGGCCATGCCGTTGACCGCGGCGACCACCGGCTTCGGCATCTCGGCCAGCAGCAGGGCCACCGGGTTGTAGTGCTTGCGTACGGTGGCCAGCGGATCGGCCGCTCCGACGTCCTGGCCGGCGTCGATCGCCTCCAGCGACGCGATGTGCTCGCGCAGGTCCTGGCCGACGCAGAAGGCGCGCCCGGCGCCGGTGAGCACCACGGCTCGCACCGACTCGTCGGCGGACAGCGATGCGAACGCCGTTCGCAACGCTTCCTTCAACTCCACGTTCAGCGAGTTGAGCGAGTCCGGCCGGTTCATCGTGACGGTGGCGACGCCGTCGGCGTGCTCGACGAAGAGCGGGCTTGTCATGGGCGTACCGCCTTGGGGTTGGCGCCGATCGGCGCGTTCAGGCAATCCTCGACGAATTGATCCGCGGCCGGGCGCAACCGGCCGGCGTGGGCGTCGAAGAATTCCGCGGCCTCATGGCCGGACCAGTTCCGGGGCAGCAGGGCCGGTGGCAGTGCCGGGTCCCGGAACAGGAATGTGCGCCAGGCGTGCACCAGCCGGAACCGGGCCGTGTACGCGGTCTCCGGGTCACCGTGCTCGTCGACGCCGGCCACGACCGGGGTCATGGTCTTGACGAACTGCTGGTATTCGCGGCCGATCGCGTCCAGGTCCCAGGCCCGGGTCATCAGCGCGCTGGCACCCGGCTCGCCGCCGGCGTGGGTGGCGGTGAACCGCTCGAACTCGACGCCGGACTCCTCCAGCACGGCCTCGGCCTCGCTGGACGGTTTGGTCGCCACCCAGGTGCAGTCGGCGATCGAGCCGTAACCGAGATAGGCCAGGTTGTTGGCGACCCGGAGCCGCTCGGACCGCAGCATCGGCTCCGCGATGATCACGTCGAAGGTGCCGTCCCAGGCGACCGGATCGGTCCGGTAGATCCGGGCGGCCGCCTCGTCCAGCCGTTTGGCGGCCTTCGGTGTGATCAAGTAGCCCGGGCCGGAGGCCAGCCGGAGCGGGTGCAGCCAGCCCTGGCGGACCATCCGGGACACCGCGGTGCGGACCGCCGGCGCGCCGATCTCGAGCGGAGCCAGCAGCCGGACCAGGGCGGCGACCGGAGCGCGCCCGCCGTGCGCACGCAGATGATCACCGTAGAGGTCGAAGAGCGCAGATCGGGCTTGCATGCCGTCCGATCACCCACCCCTCAAGATCGGTTTTGGTGGCCGTCACCCGCAGAAATGCTGCTCATTGTGACATCGTTCGTGCCGCGGTGCTAGGGACGTGTCATACCTAATCCGCAGCCGGTTTGGGTCTTGGGCATGTCATCAGGGAAAATCATTAGACGGTGTCGCATAGCGGCCCGGCAGACGTGAGCGGCCGCGAGGTGTTGCGGCCGAAATGTGAGGGGAGATGACATGGCGGCGATGAAGCCGCGGACTGGTGATGGTCCGCTGGAGGTCACCAAGGAAGGCCGCGGGATCGTCATGCGGGTTCCGCTGGAGGGCGGTGGCCGTCTCGTCGTCGAAATGACTCCCGACGAGGCCACGGCCCTCGGCGAAGCGCTCCGCGCGGCGGTCGGCTGACCGTCACCCCGGCCGCCGGCCGGTGTGCCGGCGGCACCGCCAGACCTGATTGCCCGCTGTGGCCGGGTGCACTTCGCTGTTGGCCGTGTGAATATCGTGGACCTGGGCTGTGGGAATCGCCACAGCCCAGGTTTGCCGGGCCGATCCAGGCGTAGATTGTCGGCCTTCGCGATGAATCGGAGCGTTAGTGCTTGAAATAACCGTCTCAGACCGTTCCGACAATCCGGCTGTCGTCGCCATGGCCGTGGCCGCAGACACCGGATTGCCGCTGCCGCTAGCCGTCGACCTGGATGCGGAGCTGTCCGCACAGCTCACGGCGTTTGCCGAAGAGGCGTTCGCGGGTGGGCCGGTCCGGGCCGGTTCGGCGCACGCGTTGCCGCGGCCGCTGGCGACGCCACGCCGCGTACTCCTGGTGGGAGCCGGCACCGCCGACGAAGCCGGATGGCGCGCCGCGGGCGCCGGGCTGGCTCGCGCCGCGGCTCGAGACGGAGCGATCACCGTTCTGATGCCGGCCGGAGCCGGTGTCGAGGCGGTCCGCGGCCTGGCCGAGGGGTTGTGGCTGGCGTCTTACACGTTCCGGCTCAAGCAGCAGGTCGACGCCGCGGCCGAGGAGAAGAAGCTCAGCCACGTCACGATCGTGACGCTGCGGACGGACGCTGTCGACGACGCGCTCGACGATGCCCGGGCGACCGCCGTGGCCACACGATTCGCCCGCGATCTCACCAACATGCCAAGCGAGCAGAAGACCCCCGAGTGGTTCGCCTCCGAGGTCACCCGTGTCGCCGCCGGCAACCCGGCGCTGACGGTCACGGTGCGGGGCAACGACGCGCTGGCCGAAGATGGCTTCGGCGGCATCGTCGCGGTCGGTTCTGGATCAGCCCGGTCGCCCCGCCTGGTCGAACTCTCCTGGCGGCCGGACCGCGCCGCCGCGCACGTGGTGCTGGTCGGCAAGGGCATCACCTTCGATACCGGCGGCATCTGCATCAAACCCCGCGACGGCATGAAGCTGATGCGCAAGGACATGGGCGGAGCGGCGGCGGTGATCGCGGCGACGTTCGCCGCCGCGGAGATGGATTTGCCGGTACGCATCACCACGCTCGCGCCGCTCGCCGAGAACATGGCCAGCGGATCGGCCTGGCGTCCCGGCGATGTGGTGACGCACTACGGCGGTCGCACCACCGAGGTGCTGAACACCGATGCCGAGGGGCGCGTGGTGCTGGCCGACGCGCTCGCCTACGCTGTCGCCGAATTAGAACCCGACTACCTGGTCGACCTCGCGACGCTGACCGGCGCCAACGCGGTCGCGCTCGGCAAGCGCACCGGCGCGCTCTACAGCGACAACGACGACCTGGCCGGCGCGCTCGCCGATGCCGCAGTCGCGGCCGGTGAGAAGGTCTGGCGGATGCCGCTGGTGGACGACTATGTCCGCGACATCAGCAGCGAGATCGCCGACATCGCGAACTCCTCGGACACCGGCGGCGGCTCCATCACCGCTGCGCTCTACCTGCGCGAGTTCACCGGTGATCGGCGCGATTCCTGGGCGCACATCGACATGTCGGCGCCGTCCTGGGCCGACGGCCCGGACGGTGAGCTGGTCAAGGGCGCGACCGGATGGGGCGTACGCACGCTGGTCCGATGGCTGGCGACGCTGGAACCGGCGCCGGCCGCCGTCGACTAGCGCCGCCGTCGATTAGCAGCGGGCGGCGCAGAGCAGCCCGTCGCCGACCGGCATCAGCGCGCTGCGCCAGGTCTTGGTGTCGTCGCGGAGCGTACGCACGACCTCCCGCATCGCCACGGTGTAGGGATCGCGTGCGGTCGGATCGCCGACCCGGCCTCCGACCAGCGCTCCGTTGACCGCCAGCACCCCACCGGCGCGGAGCAGGCGGGCGGCCTCGTCGATGCAGGTCAGATAGTCGGCCCGGTCGCCGTCGAGGAACAGAAGGTCGTAGCCGTGATCGGAGAGCCGGGGCAGCACGTCGGTGCCGCGGCCGGCGATCACCCGGGTACGCGAGGGCGCGTAGCCGGCTTCGAGGAAGATCCGCTTCGCTACCCGCTGATGTTCGGCCTCCACGTCGATCGTGGTGAGCACACCGTCCGGGCGCAGCCCGCGCAGCAGCCACAGCCCGCTGACCCCGGTGCCGGTGCCGATCTCGACCACCGCCTTCGCCGAACCGGCGGCGGTCAGCAGGCTCAGCGCCGCTCCGGTCGCCGGCGAGATCGGAGTCAGCCCGAACTCCTCGGCAACCCGTCGAGCCACGTCGATAAGGTCGTCCTCGGCCGCGTACGCCTCGGCGAAGTCGAGCATCTGCGCACTGCGTGGGCCGATGCCGGACATTTTCGCCTCCTCAGTTCGGCAGCCGTGGCCAGGGATCGCGCCCGCACAAGAGCATCGGCGTCCCGAAGACCTGTCATATCTAGCGCTGTCGCGTGCAATGCTGGAGCGGATGAGCGGGAATGGATGGGCGCAGCGTAGTGGGACGGGAGGTGCGTAGTGACGGAACGTTCCGCTTGGTCGTCTGAGCAATCGGCGATCCCGTCATCCGGCGCACTCTATGACGGCAGTTCCACACCGCCCGTCAACGTCCCCGGCGCGCCGCGATCCCAGCCCCTGACTCGCGGACCTCGGGCCGACGAATCGGCCTGGTGGTCGAATGCGACCAGTGATCCGTGGCGGGATCCGAGCGCGGCCGCGGCGGTGGTGATCCCGGCGGCGGCCGCGGAAGCTGTTGCGGAGCCGGACTTCAGCCCCAAGCAGCGGCGTACCAGCCTGGTGCAGGTCATCATGATCAGCTTGTTGGCGGCGCTGCTGGCCGGTGGTCTCGGCGGCGCCCTCGGCTATCTGGCCGCGGTCCGATCCGGCGCCGGCGGCTCGGTGCTCGGCAGTGGGAGTAGCGGCGGGCTGACCAACCGCCCACCCGACTCGCTCGCGGGCGTGGTGAAGAACGTGCTGCCCAGCGTCGTCACGGTGCGTGCCGAGACGGAACTCGGCGAGGCCATCGGGTCGGGCTTCATCGTCTCCGCCGACGGCTACGTGATCACCAACGATCACGTGGTCAGCGGCTTGTCCGGGACTCCGACGGTGCGATTCAGCGACGCCACCACGGCGCCGGCCAAGTTCATCGGCAGTGACCCGGAGTCGGACATCGCGGTCCTGAAGATCGACAAGGACGGGCTCAAGCCGGTGACCTTCGGGACCTCCAGCGGGGTCGCGGTCGGCGACCCGGTGCTGGCCATCGGCGCGCCGCTGGACCTGGAGAACTCGGTCACCTACGGAATCATCAGCGCGCTGCACCGTCCGCTGGAAGTCTCCGAGGGCGGTCAGACCCGCTACTACGCGGCGATCCAGACCGACGCCGCGATCAACCACGGCAACTCCGGCGGTCCGCTTCTGGACGCGTCCGGCCGGGTGATCGGTGTGGACGCGGTCATCAAGTCGATGAGCGGCAGCGAGGACGCCGGCAACATCGGCCTGGCCTTCGCCATCCCGATCGACCAGGCCAAGCGGGTCGCCGAGCAGATCATCAACAGTGGCAAGGTGCCGCACACCGTGATGGGCGTGACGGTCGCCGACTCCGGTGCCGCCGCGGGCGGCGTCAAGCTGGCCACCGTTTCCGGTGGCGGGCCCGCCGAGGTGGCTGGGCTCAAGGCCGGCGACGTGGTGCTGGACGTCGGCGGCGGCATCATCGACGCGCCCGGCGACCTCACTGCTCTGGTTCGGGAGTACGCACCCGGAACGGTCATTCCGGTCACCTACACGAGGGCCGGATCCAGCCACACGGTGCAGGTGAAATTGGCGGCCGACGCGGGGTAGCCTTGCCGCCGTGGACTTCTTCGGGATCAACGGCTGGGAGATGATTGTTCTCCTGCTGCTCGCGATGTTCATCTTCGGTCCGGACCGGCTCCCCAAGGCGATCAGCGACGGCGTTCGGATGGCCCGCAACCTGATTCAAATGGCCCGCAGTGCCACCGACGATCTGGGCCGCGAGCTCGGCACCGACATTGCGCTGGAAGACCTCAACCCCAAGGCCCTGCTCCGCAAGCACCTGCTCAGCGAGGAAGACGAGCGGGCACTGCGCGCGCCGATCGAGGAGCTTTACCACGGCGTCCGCCGCGACATCACTGGCGCCAAGGCCGATCTGACCAAATCGGTACGCGATCTCAATCCTGGGACCAAGGCGGTCAGTGCGGGTGGACCGACCGAGCAGCCAAAGCCCGGCGTGGCTGCCGAGCTCTACGACTCCGACGCCACCTGAGCCTGGGTCCTCGTTCTCCCGCCTCCGCACGTCTTCGCAGGCCGCGTTCCGGCCACCGCCCCCGCTTCGTCGTTTTCCGTGGATCTTGCGAAGTTGGGCGGGTTCTGGCCACGCCAACATCGCAAGATCGAGTTGAGGATGGCCTGAGAGCTGGCTCACCCGTGACGCCGCCGTAGCATTGCAGGCATGTCAGCACCCGCAGTGTCACTCGAGACCGCGATTCGCGAGGCTCTCGCCACCGTCGAAGATCCGGAGATCCGGCGCCCGATCACCGACCTCAACATGGTCAAATCGGTCGCTGTCGACGATGGCGTCGTGCGCGTCGAGATCCTGCTGACGATCGCTGGCTGCCCGCTCAAGGACAAGTTGCACCAGGACATCACCGCGGCGGTGAGCGCCGTCGACGGCGTCCGCTCGGTGCACATCGACTTCGGCTCGATGACCCCGGAGCAGCGCAAGGATCTGCAGACCAGCCTCCGGGGCGGCGGCACCGCCGAGCCGGTGATCCCGTTCGCTCAGCCCGGCTCCCGCACTCGCGTCTACGCCGTCGCCAGTGGCAAGGGCGGTGTGGGCAAATCCAGCGTCACCGTGAATCTGGCCGCCGCCCTGGCCAAGCGCGGACTCGCGGTCGGCGTGATCGACGCCGACATCTATGGCCACTCGGTGCCCCGGATGCTCGGCGCTTCGGACCGGCCGACCCAGGTCGAAGACATGATCATGCCGCCCCAGGCACACGGCGTGAAGGTCATCTCGATCGGCATGTTCACCTCGGGCAACGCCGCGGTGGTGTGGCGCGGCCCGATGCTGCACCGGGCGCTGCAGCAGTTCCTGGCCGATGTCTACTGGGGCGATCTGGACGTGCTGCTCCTGGACCTGCCGCCGGGCACCGGCGACGTCGCGATCTCGCTGGCCCAGTTGTTGCCGAACGCCGAGATCCTGGTCGTGACCACCCCGCAGATGGCCGCCGCCGAGGTCGCCGAGCGGGCCGGCGCGATCGCCCTGCAGACCCATCAGCGCCTGATCGGTGTCGTGGAGAACATGTCCTGGCTGGAGCTGCCGAACGGTGACCGGATGGAGATCTTCGGCGCCGGCGGTGGAGCCACGGTGGCCGAGTCGCTGACTCGGGTGATCGGTGCCCAGGTGCCGCTGCTCGGTCAGATCCCGCTGGACACCCGCGTACGCGAGGCCGGCGATGACGGCACCCCGATCGTGCTGGCCGACCCGGATGCCCCGGCCGCCGCGGCAATGTCCGCGATCGCCGATCGCCTGGCCGTCCGCCGGGAGTCCCTGGTCGGCAAGCCGCTCGGACTCCGACCGTCCGCCGGCTGAGCCGACTCAAGGTGTCCGAGCCGACGCGCCGAAACGCGGGACTGGACGCCGTACCGGAACGTTTGCGACGATCGTTGGGTAAAGCCGCGCGCCTGCGAACCCCTTGAGGCGCGCGGCTCATTCATTCCCGCGTCCGCCCGCGCGCCCAGCGCCGCCGCTCCCGAACCTCGACCCCTCTGGATCTTGAACGTTTGTCGCTCCGTAGCAGCAACCATCGTTCAAGATCCAGAGAAAGGCGGCCAGAAAAGAGCTCAGCGGGACTGGTGCCCGGGCTTTCCGGACGGTTCGGCCGGCGGCGCGAAATCGTCATCGAGTTTCTCGTCCGGATCGAGCGGCTGGTCGATGCCGCCGCCGTCCGAGGCCGCTTTGCGCTCGGCTCGCTTGGCCGCCTTCTGCTGATCCTTGTGCAGTTCCTTGCGCTCCACCTTGTGCCGGCGGTGCGCGGCATCGTCCAGCTCCTCGGCCAGCCGGGACAGCTCGGAGCGCATGAAGTCCCGGGTGGTGATTTCGCCGACCGCGATTCGCAGCGCCGCGATCTCTCGGGAGAGGTACTCAGTGTCGGCCTTCTGCATCGATGCCCGCCGCCGGTCCTCTTCCATGGCCAACCGATCGCGGTCGGCCTGCCGGTTCTGTGCGAGCAGGATCAGCGGTCCGGCGTAGGAGGCCTGCACCGACAGCAGCAGGGTCAGGAATGTGAACGTGTACGGGTCGAAACGCAGCCCACGCGGCGCCAGCGTGTTCCAGCCGATCCAGACCACGATGACCACGGTCATGTAGACCAGGAACTTGGCCGTGCCCAGGAACCGAGCGATCACCTCCGACCAGCGACCAAAGGCCTCCGCGTCGAACCGTGGCAGGGTCAGCCGCCCCGGCTCGCGCGGCTGGTCGAGGCGCGTGTCCCGACGCGGTTCAGCCATGACGCGCGCCCTCGAAGATGGCTACGTCCTGATCCCGGTCCCGCCAGTCGCGCGGCAGCAGATGGTCGAGAACATCGTCAACGGTGACGGCGCCGACGAGGCGGCCGACCGCGTCCACCACCGGCATCGAGATCATGTTGTAGGTCGCCATCCGGCGGGTGATCTCGGCCAGCGGCGTCGCCGGGTCGAGCGGATCGATGTCGTTGTCCACAACGCCGCCGAGCAGGGAGGACGGGGGTTCGCGCAACAGCCGCTGGAAGTGCACCATGCCGAGGTAGCGGCCGGTGGGCGTGGCCATCGGCGCGCGCGCGACGAAGACACCCGCCGCGACCGCCGGAGCCAGATGGGGTTCCCGGATCCGGGCGAGCGCCTCGGCGACTGTGGCGTCCGGGGTCAGGATGATCGGCTCCGACGTCATCACGGCGCCCGCGGTGCCGGGCTGGTAGTGCAGCAACTGCCGAACCGGTGAGGCTTCGTCCGGCTCCATCAGGTCCAGCAGCACGTCCTGGTCCCGCTTGGGCAACTCGGCGAGCAGGTCGGCGGCGTCGTCCGGGTCCATCTCTTCCAGGATGTCGGCGGCGCGTGTGGGATCCAGCGCAAAGAGGATCTCCACCTGGTCGTGCTCCGGCAGTTCTTCGAGCACGTCGGCGAGGCGTTCGTCGTCCAGCGCCGCGGCCACCTCGACCCGGCGGGCGTCGGAGAGGTCCTGCAGCACGTTGGCCAGGTCGGCTGGGCGCATGTTGTCCAGCACCGCCAGGATCGATGCGGTGCCCTGCAGGTCGGCCTCGCCGATCAGGCCGGTGACCTCGGACCACTCCAGCTGGTGCGAGTGACCGCGACGGCCGAGGCGGCTACTCCCTTCGCGTACGGCGACCCGGGTCAGCGACCACTCGCCGGACCGGTCGGACTCCATCGCGACGTCGACCACCGAGGCCGGCCGGCCCGACTCGTCGATGGTGACGCGGCGGTCCAGCAGCTCTTCCAGCACCAGGATCTCGCCCGGCCGTTTCTCGAACCGCCGCAGGTTGAGTGTGCCGGTGCCGAGCACGACAGCGTCCGACTCCATCGCGGTGATCCGGCCGACCGGCAGGAAGATCCGGCGGCGCATCGCGATTTCGGCGATCAGGCCCACGACGCGCGGCGGCGCT
Source organism: uncultured Actinomycetota bacterium (assembly GCA_963836775.1). Classification (GTDB taxonomy): domain Bacteria; phylum Actinomycetota; class Actinomycetes; order Mycobacteriales; family Micromonosporaceae; genus DASQPR01. The sequence goes on from CAWIKR010000002.1 coordinate 2,732,393, forward strand.
CCGGCGGTACGCACCCGCGCCACCGCGTCCCGCACCCGCCCGACCTGGTCTCCGTTGGGATCGAAGACGTTTAGGCCGGCGAGGCGGGCGATGTAGACCCGAGTCGTCGCCGTCATGATTCAAGCCTAAGTTGTCAGCGGGGCTGGTGTGGCATCGGTGGTCCGATCACCAGGCTGGACGGCACGAATCGCCCGGTATTGTGTCGCGAATGCAGCCGCTGCCCTATGAGATCGTCGACGTGTTCACCGACCGGGCGTTCGCCGGAAACCCGCTGGCCGTGGTCTTCGACGGCGACCAGCTGCGGACCGATCAGATGCAGAAGGTCGCGAACGAATTTCACCTGTCCGAGACGATCTTCGTGCTGCCACCGACCGATCCCGACGCAACCTACCGGGTGCGGATCTTCACACCGGAGGCGGAACTGCCGTTCGCCGGGCACCCCAGCGTCGGCGCCGCCGTCACCCAGTTGCGCCGCGGTCTGATCCAGGCCGGGCCGGTGATCCAGGAGTGTGGTGCCGGGTTGCTCCCGATCGAGGTCAGCAGCGACGGGTGGGCACGGCTGACCGGCGGGACCGCTACGGTCGGCCCGGAACTCGACCCCACTCCGTTGCTCGCGGCCGTCGATCTGTCCATCGAGGACTACGTCGGTCCGGCACCCCGGATGGCCGGCTGCGGTCTGGAGTTCGCCTACCTGTCAGTACGCCCGGAAGCCCTGGCCCGGGCGGTCGCCGACGCCGCGCTGGCCCGCAAGTTCGGGCTGGACGATGTGGTGGTCACCGCGTGGGATCCGGCCACCCGGACCTCGCGTACCCGCACATTTGTCCCTGGAAAGGGTGTCCCCGAGGATCCGGCGACCGGATCCGCGGCCCTGGGATTCGGGGTCTGGCTGGTGGCGAGCGGGCTGCTGCCCGCGGACGGTGAGTCCCGTTACGTCATCACGCAGGGCGTGGAGATGGGTCGCCCATCGGTGCTGGAATGCCATGTCACCGCCGAAGGCGGCGCGGTCACCAAGGCCACGGTCCGCGGCGCGGTGCAGGCCGTCGCACGGGGCAGCATCATCCCCCCGGCCTGAGTTGGCCGTTGTGGCGCCGACCAGCTACCGCTTCTTGACCTTGTGCAAACGGAACGGCTTCGCGGTCCGGCGCGCGGCCGGCGTCGGCTTCGGCGGCGTCGCCAGTGACCCGTCCGGGATCGCCACGAGGTCGTCGTCGGCGGGCGTGAGGCGATAGATCGCAGCGGTCGTCGTCCAGCGCTCCACCAGCGCCTCGTTGGTCCCGGACGCGTTCAGCCGCTTGCCGGCGAGCTGCGGCGCGATCTCGGCCCATACCTCGTCGTCCGGCATCACCCGGGCAACATTGGCGGTCCACGACACGATCCGGCCGCCGTGGTCGCCGCGGGCCGACACGGTCACGGTCGCGGCATCGGCGAGGCCCGGGGTCGGTTGCTCGCCGTCGCCGGTGACCAGCACGAGGGCGTCATCCACCCACAAACACCAGACCGGGTACGCCTCCCCGCCGCCCACTCCGATCCAGGCAATGGCGGCCTTGCGCATCGCTTCCGCGACGAGTGCGTGCATTCCCCTATCTTGCCAGCGCTAATATCGGCCGGTGACGCTTACTCCGGCCGATCTCGGCGCCCGGTTCGCCGATGTGTTCGGCGCGGACCGGACCAATGCATCGGTGTCCGGGGGCGATGCCTGGTCCCGAGCGACCGTGGATGTGCCCGCGTCGCTGTGGGCCGATGCGCTCCGTGTCGCCCGCGACGAGCTGGACCTGGACTTCTTCGACTGGCTCTCCGCGGTCGACGATCTGGACGACGGATTCGCGGTCGTCGCCCATCTCTGGTCCACGCGGGACAAGCACGGTTTGCTCGTACGCACCTCGGTGCCCCGAGACGGCGCCTCGGTCCCGTCGGTCGTCTCGGTCTATCCGGGCGCGGCGTGGCACGAGCGCGAGACGCACGAGATGTTCGACATCGACTTCCCGGGCCACGGCGAGCTGAAGCCGCTGCTGCTGCCGCCGAACTTCGAGGGGCATCCGTTGCGGAAGGATTTCGTGCTGGCGTCGCGGGTCGCGAAGGCGTGGCCGGGTGCCAAGGAACCGGGCGAGTCGCACGATCCGACCGCGGCTAAGCGGGCGCCGATGCGGCCGCCGGGCGTGCCGGCTCCGGGCGAGTGGGGCCCCACCCGGGACTGACCGGCCAACCGGCCCGACGCCGTATGCTGCCACCATGCCGGTGTGGCTTGAAGTGATCGTCCGGGTCGCCGGCGTTGTCGTCGCGTTCCTGACGTTGCCACTGATCGTCGGCCAGACCGAGCACAAAGTGATGGCGCACATGCAGGGCCGCCTCGGCCCGATGTACGCCGGCGCCTACCACGGGTGGGCGCAACTGATCGCCGACGGCGTGAAGTTCGTGCAGAAGGAAGATGTCACGCCCCGGGACGCGGATCGGCCGGTGTTCCGGCTGGCGCCGATCGTGGCTCTGGTGCCCTACCTCATCGTGCTGCTGGTCATCCCGCTGGGACCGCACGACTATCTGGTGGCGCAGCCGCTCGACATCGGACTGTTCCTGGCGCTCGCGGTGGTGGGCATCGGCGTCGTCGCCGTACTCATGTCCGGCTGGGCGTCGGCGAACAAGTTCTCGCTGCTCGGTGGCTTGCGGGCGGCGGCTCAGCTGCTCGGCTATGAGCTGCCGTTCGTGCTGTCGGCGGCCAGTGTCGCGATGGCCGCGGGCACCCTGTCGCTGCCCGGCATCGTGCACGCGTGGAAGCCGTGGTGGCTGCTCTGGCAGTTGCCCGCGATGATCATCTTCTTCATCGCCGGGCTGGCCGAGATCCGGCGGCCGCCGTTCGACATGCCGATTGCCGACTCCGAGCTGGTGTTCGGCTACATGACCGAATACACCGGACTGCGGTTCGCGTTCTTCCTGCTGGCCGAGTATGTCGGGATCGTCGTGATCGCGGCACTCACCACGGTGCTGTTCCTCGGTGGTTGGAAGGGCCCGTTCGACGATCAGCTCGGCTGGCTCTGGACGCTGATCAAGGTGTTCATGGTGGCGTTCGTGATCATCTGGGTGCGCGTGTCGTATCCGCGATTGCGCGAGGACCAGTTGCAGCGGCTGTGCTGGCTGGTCCTGGTGCCGTTGTCGCTGGCCCAGCTGGTGCTGACCGCCGCCGTCAAGATCGCCATTACCTGAGTCGCCGGTCGCCGGTCGCCGGTCCTGAGTTGTCGGGAAACTGAGCGACAAATGGGGCGAATGCTCGCAGTTTCTCGACAGAACGCGGGTTTCGATTCAACTGGTTCGGTCCGGTCTAGTCGATCATCGCGGCGGCGCCGTTGGAGGTCCGCAAACGTGGCGTTGCCGCAGTGATCCGTGATCGAGTGCGTCAACAAGTGCAAAACCCAGTGCGTTGACGGTCGCTATGGCGACGCCGTGCTCAAGATCGTGCACTTGATCTGGGGAGAGGGCCGAGGGCGAATCGGCGGGAGTGGGCCGAGGGCGACGAGCGGGCGGGACCAGAAGATCAGGAGACACGAAGCTAAGCTGAGACTTAGCGGAGAACGGCGGGCTAGTCGAGGACAGCAGCGGAATAATAAGATCCTGCTTATGACTTCGGCGACCGTTCCGGCTCAGCGTTCGAAACTGCCCGCCGACGACGAGCCACCCCGGAAGGTGCCGCTGCGCCGGATCGCGGGGCTGTTCCAGCCCTACCGCGGCATGATGATCGGCCTGCTCGCTCTGGTCCTGTTGCGCAGCATCGCCGGGGTGATCTCGCCGTTCCTGCTCCGCGAGATCCTCGACAAGGGCCTCCCGCAGCGAGACATCGGCCTGGTCAGCGAACTCGCCCTCGGCATGATCGCCGCGTCGGCGGCGGCGAGCGCACTCGGCGTCTGGACCGGTCAGCTCGCCACCGTCATCGGTCAGCACGTGATGCACGACCTGCGCGTCTCGGTCTACCGGCATCTACAGCGGATGTCGCTGCGGTTCTTCACCCGCACCAAGACCGGCGATGTGCTGTCCCGCGTCGTCAACGACGTCGGCGGCGTCGACAATGTGCTGACCAGCACCGCGACCAGCGCCGTTCAATCGTCGACGCAGGCGGTCGCGATCGCCGTCGCACTGGTGATCATGGACTGGCGGCTGGCGATGGTCGGGCTCATCGTGATCCCGGTCTACCTGCTGGTGACGTTCCGCCTCGGCGGCCAACGCCGGGGGCTGGCCCGCGGCCGCCAGCGCAGCCTCGCCGCGCTCACCGCCTCGGTCGAGGAATCGCTGTCCGTGCCGGGCGTCCTGCTGGCCAAGACGATGGGGCTGTCGGCCGAGATGGAGCGGCGGTTCGCGGCGCAATCCAAGGAGATTTCCGGGTACGAAACCGCCTCCGCGCTGGCCGGCCGCTGGCGGATCGCGACCCGGGGAGCCGCGCTCACCATCATTCCGGCGATTGCCTATTGGATCGCCGGCGTCGAGCTGATCCACGGCGGCTCCCCGACCACGCTCGGCACGGTCGTAGCCTTCACGTCGATGCTGAACCGCCTGGTCGCTCCGGTCAGCTCGATGCAGGGGATCGGCCAGGCGGTCTCCACCTCGCTGGCGCTGTTCGGCCGCATCTTCGAGGTGCTGGACCTGCCGGTCGAGGTGACCGACGCCGACGCGGCAGCGCCGCTGCGGGTGCACCGCGGCGAGGTGCGGTTCGACCGGGTGCGGTTCTCCTATGGGGCCGCCGACCGCCCGGCCCTCGTCGACATCTCGTTCACCGCCGCGCCCGGCACCATGACCGCGATCGTCGGCGCCACCGGATCCGGCAAGACGAGTCTCGCCTACCTGGTGACCCGCCTCTACGAGCCGGATTCCGGCACGATCGCCATCGACGGGCAGGACATCGGCGCCGTCACCCTGGACTCGCTGGCGGCGAATGTCGGACTGGTCGCCCAGGACACCTATCTCCTGCACGCCTCGGTACGCGACAATCTGCGCCTCGTGGCACCGACGGCAACCGACGCCGACATCGAGGCGGCGGCCCGAGCGGCGCACATTCACGACCTGATCGACGGGCTGCCTGATGGGTACGACACCATGGTGGGCGAGCGCGGTTACCGGTTCTCCGGTGGCGAGCGGCAGCGCTTGGCGATCGCCCGGATCGTCCTGCGCAACCCGCCGGTGCTGGTGCTGGACGAGGCCACGAGCGCTCTGGATACGCGTACCGAACGGGCCGTGAAAGAGGCCCTCGACGAGTTGGCGAAGGGACGGACCAGCATCGTGATCGCCCATCGGCTGAGCACGGTCGCGGACGCCGACCAGATCCTGGTCCTTGACCACGGCCGCATCGTCGAGCGCGGCACCCACGCCGAGTTGCTCAGAGCCGGCGGCACCTACGCGGGTTTAGCCCGGCAATGAGCGATCGGCGGGCGCGGCTGTCGTGGAGCGCGACGGATCGGGAAGTGGCCCGGGACCTGCGCGACAGCGTTGTCACGCTGTCCCGCAAGCTGCGCAGCCAGCGCCAGGAGCACGGAATCAGCCCGACCGGGATCGCGGTCCTGGCCCGGCTGTTTCGCGATGGTACGGCGACCGGCAAGGCGATCGCCGACGCCGAGGGCACCCAGCCGCAGACGTTGACCCGGGCATTCGCGCAGCTGGAGGAGCGGGGCCTGATCGCCAAGCGGCCCGATCCGGATGACGGCCGCCAGGTGCTGCTGTCCATCACCGGCGACGGCGTCCGGCTGCTCCAGGCGCACGCCGGGACCCAGGTGACCTGGCTGACCGAGGCGATGGAGGCCGAACTGACGCCGGCCGAGCGGGAGATGTTGCGGGTGGCCGCGGCCCTGCTGGACCGGCTCGCGTACCACCGATCGATCTGAAGCCGCAGCCGTCACGACGGAGATCGACCCCCGGTTCTCGCCCTGGAGTGCGGAACACGGAATGATGTCATCTGTGAGCGGCATGAGCGGTGTTCCCGGTAGTGGCCTGGCGAAGGGTCTCGCGGTCACGCTGAAAACCATGCTCCGGCCGGCGCACACCCAGCAGTATCCCGATGTCGAGCCGGATCTGCCGCCGCGCTCCCGGGGCGTGATCGCGCTGCTTGAGGAGAACTGCACGGTCTGCATGCTGTGCGCCCGGGAGTGCCCGGACTGGTGCATCTACATCGATTCCCACAAGGAAGAGGTGCAGGTCCCCGGTGCCGCCCGGCCGCGCCAGCGCAATGTGCTGGACCGGTTCGCCATCGACTTCTCCCTGTGCATGTATTGCGGCATCTGCATCGAGGCCTGCCCGTTCGACGCGCTGTTCTGGACGCCGGAGTTCGAATACGCCGAATACGACATCCGCGACCTGCTCCATGAAAAGGGCACGCTGCGCGAGTGGATGTGGACGGTGCCGCCGCCGCCGGCGCACGACCCGCAGGGCGAGCCGGCCAAGGAAGAGACCGCGGCGCGCAAGGCGATGGACGCATGACGACTGCGGACGTGCTGCTGCTCGCGCTCGGCGCGCTCGCGATCGGTTCCGGCATCAGGGTGGTGGCAACCACCCATCTCGTACGCGCCGGATTGTGGCTGGTGGTCACGCTGGCGTCGCTGGCCGGGATGTACCTGGTCCTGGGCGCCGAGCTGGTCGCCTGGGTGCAGGTCCTGCTCTACGTCGGTGCTGTGGTGGTGCTCCTGCTGTTCGCGGTGATGCTGACCCGGGCACCGATCGGTTCATCACCGGACATGGACCGGCCGAAGACCACCGGCGCCCTGATCGGCGGTGCCGCCGGGCTCGGGCTCGGCGCGCTGCTGGTGGACGCGTTCCACTGGTGCTACGTGCCGCAGCGCCCGTCCGGCTCGGCGGAGAACGTCGGTGCCGCCGTCTTCCGGACCTGGGCGCTGCCGTTCGAGGTGCTGTCGATGCTGCTGCTGGCGGCTCTGGTCGGCGCGATCGTGGTGTCCCGCCCGGTTCGGGGGACGGAATAATGCACCCGGTCATTCCATACCTCGTCGCGGCGGTCCTGTTCGGGCTCGGCATCTACGGCGTCCTGGTGCGCCGCAACGCGGTGCTGCTGCTGGCCGCCGTCGAGTTGCTGCTGAACGCCGTCAACCTGGTCCTGGTCACCGCCGACAACACGGTCACCTCGACGTTGCCGCACTCGGGCAGCGTGTTCGCGCTGTTCGTGATCGTGCTCGCCGCCGCCGAGATCGGTGTCGGCCTGGCCATCGTGCTGCAGCTCTACCGGCTGCGGGGCAGCATCGCGGCGGACGCGGTGCCGTTGGGTGAGCGGATCCCCGAAGACGACGTGGCTCCCACTGACACGCCGATGAGCGCCTCGTGAGTGCCGCGGTCCCGGCCGCCATCACGATGGTGACGGCGCCGGCCGCGGCCGGCCTGATCGGGCTGCTGTTCCCACGCAACGCCAAGCGTCCGGCGGCGATCCTCGGCGTCGGCGCGGCGGCGATCGCCCTGGTGGCGTCGATCGTGCTGACCTTCTCCCTGTCCTCGGGGGTGACCGCCGAGCGGTCCTGGACCTGGGTCGAATTCGGGCCGCTGAAGGTGACGCTCGGCGTGTTCCTGACCTTTGCGATGGCCTACGTGGCGATCGCGGTGCGCGTGGTGGCTCTGGCGGTGCAGGTCTATTCGGTGACCTACCTGGACACCGACCGGCGATTCGCGCCCTACGCCGCCCAGATCAGCCTCTTCACGGCGGCGATGCTGATCGTCGTGGTCTCCGGGGATCTGATCAGCCTGCTGGTCGGCTGGGAGGTCATGGGCATCTGCTCATACCTGCTGATCGGCCACGACCGCACACTCCCGGAGGCTCCGGCGGCCGCCGTGAAGGCGTTCATCGTGACCCGCTTCGGCGACGTCGGCTTCATGCTCGGCATCGCACTCCTGGGTCTGAGTGTCGGCAGCTTCCGGCTGGGCCGGCTCTACGAGACCGTCGGCCTGATCTCACCGGCCCGGCTCACCGTCATCGGATTCCTGCTGCTGCTCGGCGCCATCGGCAAGAGCGCACAGTTCCCGCTGCACACCTGGCTGCCGGACGCGATGGCCGGCCCGACGCCGATCTCCGCACTCATCCACGCCGCCACCATGGTCGCCGCGGGTGTCATCGTGCTGGCGCGGCTGTTCGTGGTGTTCTGGTCGTCGACCTCGGTGATGATCACCATCGCGATCATCGCGGTGATCACGATGCTGCTGGCCGCCCTGGCCGCGACCGCTCAGGATGACATCAAGCGGGTGCTGGCCTGGAGCACGGTCAGCCAGGTGGCGTTCATGTTCGCCGGGTTCGCCGTCGGATTCCCGGCACCGCGCTGTTCCACCTGCTCACCCACGCCGCTTTCAAGGCGCTGCTGTTCCTCGCGGCCGGCTGCGTGATCCACGCGGTCGGCACCAACTCGATGACCCGGATGGGCGGCCTCCGCCGGACCATGCCGGTCACCTTCATCTCCATGTCGATCGGGCTGGCGGCGCTGGCCGGCGTGCCGCCGTTCGCCGGATTCTTCTCCAAGGACGTGATCATCGACCAGGCGTGGAAGGTCGCCGACGGTTCGTCCGGCTGGCGCACGTGCCGCGCTGGACCGGCGTCCTGGTGCTGGTCGGCCTGCTGACCACGGTGGTGCTGACGGCCTGGTATTGCGACCCGGCTGTGGCTACGCACCTTCTTCGGCGACTACCGCGGCGGTGCGCTGGTGGCGAGCACCCGCACGAGGCGCCCCCGCTGATGCGGTGGCCGGTGATCATCTTGGCGATCCCGACGACCCTGCTCGGATTCGCGGCGCTGTCGGACACGTTCGCGGTCCGGATCGGAAGCTTCGAGCCGTTCGAGTTCGGGACCGGTCCGACCGTGGTGTCACTGCTGCTGGTCGTGCTCGGCTTCCTGTCCGCGCTCTACACCTGGCGGACCGCTCCGAAGGCAGACCCGGCTCGGGTGCTCGGTCGGTCCAAGAAGACCGTGGCCAACGCGTTCTACTTCGACGCGGTGCAGGACGCGCTGGTGGTACGGCCGGTCACCGCGCTGGCGCGGCTGGTGCGCCGGGGCGACGAGGCGGTGGTCGACGGCGCGGTTGAGGGCGTGGGCCGGCGTACCGAGGTGTTCGGCGACAACGCCGACACGTTCCAGCGCGGTCCACTGCCGCGGGCCGCGTCCGCGGTCTTCGGTGGTGCGGTGCTGATCGCGCTGATCGCGCTGTTCGTCGGAGGCCTCCGATGAACGTCGTTCTGGTCGCGGTCCTGGCGCTGCCCGCGCTGGGCGCGCTCGCCGCCGGCCTGACGCGCTCCGAACGGGCCGGATCCCTTGCCGGTACGGCGGCAGCCGCCCTGGCACTGATCGCGGGCGTGGCACTCGGGTTCGACCGGCACGCTCCGGCGGCCGGCACCATCCGGCCCTGGCACCAGGTCAACGAGCCCTGGGTCAGCGCCCTGAAACTGCGCTTCCACATCGGGGTGGACGGAATCTCCTACCCGCTGGTGGTGCTGACCGCGCTGCTCACCCTGCTGTGCTGCCTCTACGTCCTGTTCCGGGTGGAGGACGCCGCGCGTGGGCAGCTGTTGATCGCGCTGCTGCTGGCGGTCGAGGTCGGCATCGCCGGGGTGTTCCTCTCGCTGGACCTGGTGCTGTTCTTCATCTTCTTCGAGGTCGTGCTGGTCCCGATGTACGCGATCATCGCCGGCTGGGGTGGCGAGCGGCGCCGGCACGCCGCGGTGAAGTTCCTGCTCTACACGCTGTTCGGGTCGGTGCTGCTGCTGGTCGGCGTGTTCCTGGTGGTGACCAAGGCCGGGACCGCGGACCTGATCGTGCTCTCATCCGGTCGCGGCGCGGCGCTGTCCAGCGGCACCCAGCTGGCCGCGTTTGTGCTGCTGGGGCTGGCGTTCGCGGTCAAGAGCCCGCTGTGGCCGCTGCACACCTGGCTGCCGGATGCGCATACCGAGGCGCCGACGGTGGGCTCGGTGATCCTGGCCGGCGTGCTGCTGAAGATGGGCACCTACGGTCTGCTCCGGGTCGCGGTCGGCGTGTTGCCGGACGCCGCTCGCCGGGTTGCGCCGGTGCTGGGCGTGCTCGCGGCGGCCGCCATCATCATCGGATGCCTGGTCTGCCTCGCCCAGGACGAGCTGAAGCGGCTGATCGCCTACTCCAGCGTCGGGCACATGGGATTCGTGCTGCTCGCCATCGCGACCATGACATCGATCGGGTTCACCGCGGCCCTGATCGGCAACATCGCCCACGGCATCATCACCGGCCTGCTGTTCTTCCTGGCCGGCGCGGTCAAGCACCGGACACATACCGGCCGTCTGACGGATCTCGGCGGTCTCCGCGAACGCGCCCCGGCCCTGGCGGGCCTGCTCGCGTTCGCGGCGATCGCCTCGCTGGGCCTGCCCGGCCTGGCCGGCTTCTGGGGTGAGGCATTCGCCGTGGTGGCGTCGCTGAGCCGGAACCAGCCGCTGTGGACCGTGCTCGGCGTGCTCGCGGCGATCGGCGGCGTGCTGACCGCGGCCTACTTCCTGCGGATGCTGCGCCGGGTGACGCAGGGGCCGGCGTCTTCGTCCGTGTCCGGTGTGGCGCCCGCGATTGCCCGCGGCGAGTGGATCGCCTGGGCACCACTGGTGCTGCTGGCCCTGGCAGTCGGGTTGATTCCGGCGGCGGTGCTGAGCATGGCGCGCCCCACGGTGGCGGCACTGGCGTCGGCGGTGGTGGGTCGATGACGGCGACGGTGGATCAGGTGGCGCTGGTTCCCGCCTATCTGGCCGCCGGAACCGCCCTGGTCGCCTTCCTGGTGGACCTGATCGTGCCGGGTCGCCGTGCACCCCTGTTGGCGGCCACCTGCCTCGGCACGGTGGCGACCGCGGTGGCCGCGTGGGTGATCGGTGCCGGGCATCCGCGCGCGGCATTCTGCGTACCGCAAGGATGTTCCCTGGTCGCCGACCGCACCGGGGCGCTGATCGCCGTACTGTTCGCGCTCCTGACGCTGGCCGTGCTGCTGCTGTCGCCGGCGGTGCTCAAGGCCGGGCTGCCGCCGGGGGAGTACTGCTTCCTGCTGGCCGCCTCGATGACCGGCGGTGTGGTGCTGGGCTATGCCCGGGACCTGATCACCCTGGTGATCGCGTTGGAGACGCTGACGCTGCCGCTCTACGCGCTGGTGGCACTGCGCCGGCGGCGGGTCTCCAGTGCCGAGGGCGCGGTGGTGTTCTTCGTCGTCAGCGTCGTCTCGTCGGCGGTGACGCTGATGGGCGCGGCACTGCTCTACGCCGTGACCGGGGCGCTGCACTTCATGTCGCTGAACGCGGTGCTGGCTGCCAACCCGGCGCTGCGGGATCTGCCGTTGACCCGGGTCGCGGTGGTGCTCGTGATCGCCGGGCTGGCGTTCAAGGTGGCGGCGGTGCCGTTCCATGCCTGGGCTCCGGCCGCCTATGACGGGGCGCCGACGCCGATTGCCGCGTACCTTTCGACGGCTAGCAAGCTCGGCGGCGTGATCGCCATCGTGCTGGTCTCGGTGCAGGCCCTGCGTCCCGCGCTGCCGGTGACCGGTCCGATCCTGGCGGTGCTCGCGGTGATCACCATGACCGTCGGCAACATTACGGCACTGCGGCAGGACCGGATGGTGCGGCTGCTCGCCTGGTCGTCGATCGCCCAGGCCGGCTACATTCTCGCGCCGCTCGGTGCGTTTGCGCTGGCCCGTGGGCGCTCGGATGCGGACATCGATGTCGCGGTGGCGGCCACGCTCGCGTACACCATCTTCTATGTCGTCTTGGAGATGGGAGCATTCGCCGCGGTGATCGCGGTTCGCGGCGGGGACGATGGCGGGCCGATCTCGGACTATCGCGGCGTCGCGCGGCGGCGGCCGTGGATCGGCGCGGCGTTCGTGCTGGCCTTCCTCGGTCTCGCCGGGTTGCCGCCGGGCATCGCCGGGCTGTTCGCCAAGGTCATCGTGGTGCGCTCGCTGCTGACCGGCGGGTCGGCGTGGCTGGCGATCATCGTCGCGCTCAATGCGGTGATCGGGTTGGCCTACTACGCGCGGGTGATCGGGTTGATGTGCGCCTCGCCGTCGACATTGACGTCGGTGCCGGCACCTCGCGGCAAGGTGTCGTGGACCGTCGTTGCTACGCTCGCGATCGTGACCTTGGCCGGACTCGTGATCGGCCTCGCACCGCAGCTAGTGCTACACGTCGTCGACACGGCGGCGCTGCGTTAGTAGCGGAGGTCGCGGCTGCCTCGGCGGCGACGTCGCGGTGACCTCAAGTGTTGATCTTCAGGGTTTTCTCAGGGTCGTGACAGCTTAATCCCGGGTTACTGCGGGAAGACTGGACATCTGAGCGGATGTTGAAATCGACGTACGGGTCGGCGTTAAAGGAGAAAAAGTGCACCGATCTCATAACGGACTTAAGACCGCCGCTCTGCTGGGTCTGCTCAGTTCGATCATCCTCCTGATCGGCTACGCGCTCGGTGGCACCGGCGGTCTGGTGATCGCGCTGTTCATCGCATTGGCGATGAACGGTGTGTCGTATTTCTTCTCGGACAAGATCGCGCTGCGCTCGATGGGCGCGCGACCGGTCTCCGAGCAGGAGGCACCGCAGCTTTACGCGATGGTGCGCGAGCTGTCGTCGTCGGCGGGCAAGCCGATGCCGCGGCTCTACGTCAGCCCCACTCCCCAACCGAACGCATTCGCGACCGGCCGCAACCCGCAGAACGCCGCGGTCTGCGTCACCGATGGCATCGTCGCCATGCTGACTCCGCGCGAGTTGCGTGGTGTCATCGGGCACGAGCTGTCGCACGTCTACAACCGGGACATCTTGATCTCGTCGGTGGCCGGTGCGCTGGCCAGCATGATCACGTTCCTGGCCCAGTTCGCGCTGTTCTTCCGCGGAAGCGACGACGACGACGGCCCGGGCCTGATCGGCGCGCTGATGATGCTGATCCTCGGTCCGCTGGCGGCCGCGCTGATCCAGATGGCGATCAGCCGAAGCCGCGAATACCAGGCCGACGAGTCCGGCGCCAAGCTCACCGATGACCCGCTCGCGCTGGCCAGCGCGCTTCGCAAGATCGATAGCGGTACGCGTGCCATGCCGCTCAGCCCGGACAGCCCGGTGGCGACGTCGTCGCACTTGATGATCGCCAACCCGTTCCGGCCCCAGGGCCTGGCCAACCTGTTCTCGACCCACCCGCCGATGGCACAGCGCATCGAGCGGCTGGAGCGGATGGCCGCCAACTCCGGCCCGATTCAGTTCATGCGCTAAACCGATCTCGGTGGTCGCGTGTAGGTAAGAAATAGATTCACGCTCTGTTCGAAATGGGAGGCCCGGCCGGGCCTCCCATTTCGTTTGTTTGTTTCGTCGCCGGTTACTGCTCGGTTCGGCCGGCGATCAGGTCGGCGACGCGCTTGGCGATGTCGTTCTTATCGGCGTCGGACAGGGCCGGCGTGGTGGTGGACAGTGCGCCCACCGCGGCGGCGATCGCGTCCACCTGCTCTGACAGTGCAGCCAGTTCATCGGCCTGGGCGGCATGGGAGGCGTCGTTCAGGGCGGCCAGCGTGCTGGCGGCGTCAATGCCACCTCCGGTGTACTGCCACGGGAAGGCGCGCATGTAGGCGGCGACACTCGGGTCCTTCAGGATCGTCAGGAACTCGGCTGGGGTCATGTCGTCTCCTTCGGTCGTGCCGGTCGCAAAGAGGTTCCCAAGCTCGGCCTGGGTGCCCTTGAATGCGTTGGTGTCGATTGGAGTGGCGGTGTATTGCCAGATGACCGGCTTCATGCCGCCATAAGCGTCCCAGCCCGGCCCGGTGTCGCTATAGGTCGTGTACTGCGACGAGATCAGCCGCATGCCGCGGTCGTTGAGTGGCGTCAGGCTGGGCGAACCCCATGCGTCGGACCAGTACCACTTCGGCAGGTAGATCAGGTGCAGCACGCCGCCGAGTTTGCCGTAGGCGTCGATGAAGGCCTGCACACGGCTCAGCGACGGGTTGCCAGAGGTGCCGGACTCCACATCGAGCATCGCCGGAGTGGAGCCGATGACCGCGTGGGCGTGCCGGGCCTGGGCGCTCGCGTCCTCGGTGGTCAGGAAGTGATAGCCGGCGAACGGCCAGCCGCCGGCCAGAGTGCGTGAGCGATTCGTCGAATACTGCGAATCGGTGAAGCCGGTGCCCTCGGTGGCCTTGGCGATCGTCGGGCCGTTCGGATGGTAGTTGCCTTGATAGTGCGACACATCGTGAAATCTCAGCGTCATCCAGGCACCACCATCCAAGCGAGGTCAACTCTGCTCAGTGTTGGCGATCTCTATGCTGCCGACAACCGCTGGTCAGCCGATCGTGGCAAACGGGCCGCCGGAGGCTCCCGGCGACCCGTCGTGTTTGTGCTGGTCACGGCCACCTGGGCAGGCGTACCGCTGATTTGTCGGTGTTGTGACCGTGTTGATCCTGGCGCTCGGCGGTCTTAGCGGTAGTTGGTGAATTGCAGGGCCACCCCGAGGTCGGCGTTCTTGAGCAGGGCGATGACGGCCTGGAGGTCGTCGCGCTTCTTGCCGGTGACGCGGAGCTGATCGCCCTGGATCTGAGCCTGGACACCCTTGGGGGCCTCGTCGCGGATCTTCTTGCTGATCGCCTTGGCCTTTTCCGACGAGATGCCTTGCTGGATGGTGCAGTCGATCTTGTAGGTCTTGCCGGACTGCTTCGGCTCGCCGGCCTCCAGCGACTTCAGCGAGATGTCGCGCTTGACCAGCTTCTCCTTGAACACTTCGAGGGCGGCGAGGACGCGCTCCTCGGTCTCGGCCTGCAGCGCGATCGAGGACTCGCCGCTCAGCGTCACGCTCGCTCCGGTGTTGCGGAAGTCGAATCGCGTCCCGAGCTCCTTGCTGGCCTGGTTGACCGCGTTGTCGAGCTCCTGCCGGTCGACCTTGCTCACAATGTCGAACGATGCGTCCGCCACGGTGGTCTCCTTCTTTTTCGCGTGTCGTCGGCGGCCTTTTCCGATCTTGAGTGTGGCGTGTTGGGCCTGATCGGGCCGCCAAGTCTTGTTCACGTCTGTTTGACCAGATTGCCATCCTGCCGTGTGCGGGGCGTGAGCGGGTACCCGTTTGCACAACCCCCGGGGGATACCGTTATCCTCTACTGCGATGCCGCCGAGGCCTGGGATTCCTGGGTGTCGACGGCTTGTGTACGGCGGGTTGCCCGAGCGGTCAATGGGAGCGGACTGTAAATCCGTCGCGAAAGCTACGAAGGTTCGAACCCTTCACCCGCCACGTACACTAGAAACGGCCTCCGGCCAGCGGAAACGCGAACCGGAGGCCGTTTGTCGGGTCTCACAGGATCCCGATTGTGGCCGCTGATTCTCGGTCGCCATGGCAAATACGTGGCAAGGGATGATCTTGGTCCGTCCGGGAGCTAACTCTCCGTGACGTCTGGTTTGAGCGCTGCCGCGATTTCGCCGCTTGGCGGCCTCGTCCTGACCGTCGACGCATTTGGCGTAGACGCGCATCAGAACGTTCACGCTGTGGCCAGCCCACTCCGCGACCTGAGTCGCCGGGACGCCGGCATTCAGCCAGAGCGATACGGGGCGTGCCGAAGGTCGTAGGGCCGCCGGCCTATCGAGGCGTCAAGCCCCGACGACATTGCGTAGCGATACCGGCCCAGGTTGCATAAATGGTGGGGTCGGGTGGCGGTGGACGAGCGTTGCGCGAGCTGAGCACTTTGGATGGTCGATGGGTCGGATCGCCTTCGAGCTGAACCGGCATTCCTTCGAGATCCACAAGCGGACCAGCCATTTCGACCTGCCGCGGCGCCAACCGTAATCCCGGAACCCGTGCGCCCGCCGGATCCCACGTGCTCCTGCCGTCGACAACCGGCCTGCGCGCCACAGAGCCTTCGCCGTCGCGTTGTCTCAGTCCAACAATCGATCCCTGGTCGCAAGATCGTTAGGAATCCCCTCACTGCGGTCGCCGTATTGGTGAGGGCAGTGGCACCGAAGCCTGCACTCGGACTTTGCGCATGTGGCTAAGCTTCTGGCGTGCCCCGGCCAGGCTGACCTGGAGTCCTTCGACCTCGCCGGGCCGGCCGCGGGCGGTTGCCTCCAGTAGTCGCTCATGGAGGTTGGTAGTGATTTCTGCCAGCCGCATCGCTTGAGCTGGATCTGCAGCGTGTGTAGTGCAGGACTTTGCCATCCGGCCCGCGCAGCCCGAGACGGGTAGTGTGCGTCTATGTCCGACAGCGAAATGCCGACGACGCGAGATGGTCGCAGGCCCAGACCGCCCGTTATCCGTCGGAACTGATAAAGATCGACGCTCACAAGGTAGAGATAGCCGCTGCCGACGGCCCGCTTCGCGTCGTTATTGAGGTCTACGCGCAGATAACCGCTTCGATGAAAGAGCTCGGCGGGAACGATGCAGACCGACACCAACTCCATTCGTGGCGAGTGCGCGCGCTCGGGATCGAACTCCCCAAATGGCTCCACATTGCCGATAGCGAAGGATGGTTTCCGGCATAATTCGGGCCTGACCACATGACTTTCAGCCGGCCAAGTCGACTCTCGCTTATCGTCGGCTCATGGAGCGCAACCTGACGCTTGACGAAGTACAGAACCTGATCCAGCGGGTCCTGGGCGAACACGCCCATACCGTGGTCGATATCGTTCAGGCTGCAGACAATTACGACCAAGCCGTCGCAGCGGTGAGTCAAGAATTCGGGCTGCCGATGAGAGAGGCGGTGATCGTGATGGATCAACAGTTCAAGTTGCTCGTCCGACATAAGCCGACCCGCGCGCTATGACCAAAATAGGCGTCCGCCCAGAAACCCGGCGGGGCATTTCGCTTAGCCGCTAGGTACTCGACCAGCTAGCGAGTGCACACCACGATCTTTGCGGTCAGGGTAGTTGGCTTTGGTGATCCGCGTCTGTGTGCCAGGGCTGCGCCCATTCGAGTAGGTGCTCGGCGCCGCTGCTGATCGTGGGGTCGGGGTCTGTCGACAACGTATTGCAGCATCGAGGTAGGCCTGGGTCGGGCCGTCAGGCCACCACTCTCCGGTCTTGTGGACCTCGCCGTGACGCTCCTATTTCGCGCAAGGGGCGATGGGTGAGCTTCACGTCAGCAGTCGGATCCGCGGGGTCTCGTCGCTGCGCGCGACCTCGGCGGAGCAGTGCTTGCATGAACTGGTCGCGGGCCGCACCAAGTTCGTCTGAGTGGAGAATTGGCCGGACTGGCCTTGCTCCGGGCAGTAGTACCCCAGGTTCAGTCGAACCCACGGAGTCCGGGCAAGCGCCGAACCGGCACGACGATCGCGTTTGGCGTCTTGAAAGGGAGCCCACCAGTAATCGAGCACGGCAAGAAGGGCTGTCCATTCTTTCTGGCTCGTGTGGTCGAAGGAAGCGATCCGCGCAGCGGCGTAGTGTGGTCCGGTATCCGAGTCGCCCGTGCAGACCGCCCGCTCGGCGCCGTGCTCGAATTTGACAGTCCGCTCGGTCCGCTCGCAGATGAAGCAGTCCAGGCTGAACTCAAGGTTCGGAACCCAATGCAAATTGTGGAACGGTGAGTCGGGCAGGACCAGGGTTGCCCTCACCTCGGCGGAGCGAAGCACAGCCCGATCGTGACACGATCGCTGCCCGTTCGCGAGGGCTCGACCATGTCGGGCGACACTTGTCGGGCGACTTGTCCTGTCACGGTAGATGCTCGACCTTCCTGTCCCACCAGATGCTTGACGCTCGGCGTTGGCTGATAATTGCCGAGTGCCGGAGCATTGGACAGTTGCGCGGATCGCAAGCCGCCTGCATCGCAAGGTCTTCGAACCTCTTGGGTTCCACCGTCAGGGCAACACCTGTGTCCGCTCGGACGGCCCGCTGTTGCGAACAATTCGGTTCTACGGGCTGGCTTCGACGTCACCACAGGTTCAGATGCTCGCGCAGATCCGCCTGGTCGGACTTCCGGAGCCAGTCACGCAGTATCGGCATGACTCGCTGTGGGGAGCGCCGAAGCGGACAAAGGGCAAGAACTCTTATCTCAGGCCGCGGTCGGACGAGGATCTGCCCCCAGAACTGGTTGCTGACGTGTCCGGCCCGGCGGTGGACTTCCTCTTAGAAGCCGACGGCCTAGGCGAGTTCGTCCTCTGGGCCCAGCGAATCTATCTCGGAGACCAGCATCCGGGCTGGTGGGGCCAGTTCCAGCCTGTGCTTCCACAGGGCACCGGGCCACTCCAGGCTGCGGCATACGCAGCCTTGCTATCCGGCGACAAAGAGTTGACCGACTTTCTAGCCCGCCGGGTCGCCAACGACGAGGCAAGCGAGCACTACCTCGCCGACTTCCAAACCGAACTCGGGCACGCCAACTCCCAATAGGCCGGAGGAGCGGAGCAATTCGATTAAGCGAAGGGCGGCACTAGTCGGCCTGAAGCAGGCTCCTGCCGGATCGAACCGAACCTGTCATACCTAGATCATCTGTAAAGGATCAGGTGGGACTGAAGTGGGCGGGTTCAACCGGTGTTCGCAAACAACTTGTCGGGCGACTTGCGACGCGCCTATTTCTTGTCAATCGGTGCACGGGGCCGTGCTGGGTGCGGTCGGGAACCAATCAATGGTGTGGCGCAGTGTGAATGGGGCCGCATCATCCGAGTACGGATGGGGTTGCTCTCCGGGGCTTGCGAGGTAAGCATGTCCGTCTTGGACGTAGAAGTTCAGCCATACGCCGAGGCTCATCTCCTCGCGCGCGAAGCCGATCCATCCCTGAGTCTCAGACCAGCGAGCCAGCCGCGGCGGCACGGTCTGGATCAACTCATACATCTCGTCATCGAGGACCAAAATCCGCACGAAAAGCCCCCACAGCCAGGTGTCGGCCGAAAGCTGTTGGCGGACCAGGTTGGTGACCGTGCCTCCAGGCAGCTCCGAGCCATCCTCGTGGGGCAGGAGCCGGCGGCCTATTCCAAAATCAGACCGCAGTTCATCAAGAAACGATTCCGGCACGTCCCGGCGAAACCGCAACGACAGTGTCCACTCGTAATGCAGACTCACGGATCATGAACATACCCGGCGAGAGCCGGGACGGGAGACGGCAGGCTGATCTGGTGCCCCGCCAGGCACAGCGCCGAGTCGGCGAGGTCAAGCGACGAGCAGCGGAAAGATCTCGCGCGCGATGTAGCGTTTCAGGCAGCGCATGATCTCGGTCTTGGTCTTGCCTTCGGCGGTGCGGCGGCCGACGTAGTCCTTGGTCGGCGGGTGGCATCGCATGCGAACCAGAGCGATGCGCCATAGGGCGCTGTTGGCCATCCGGTCGCCGCCGCGGTGGAGCCGATGGCGGTCGGTGCGACCGGATGAGACTGGGATGGGGGCGACTCCGCAGAGCCGGGCGAACATGGACTCGCTGCCGAGGCGCTGAGGATTGTCGCCGGCCGTAGCAAGCAGCTGCCCGGCGGTGTCGACGCCAACGCCGGGAAGCGCAAGCAGCTCAGGCGCGGCAGCAGAAACCAGGGCAGTGAGGTGCTTGTCGAGTTCGTCGATCTCTGCCTGGAGGGCTTGCCAGCGACGGGCGAGCGATCGCAGCGCGAGTTTGACGCACGAGCATGCGTCGAGGGCATCTCCCGGGCGGAAGCCGGCGCAGGCGCGGACGCGTTGTTTGGTGGTCAACCGACGCAGCATCCCCCGCACGGCCTCTGGGGCGGTCACGATCAGGCCGTCCATCTGCTGGCCCGCCTGGATCCGGGCTTTCATGGCACTGCGCCGGGCCACCCGCAGCATCCGGATCATCTCGACCTGGGCGTCACGGGACTTGGGCGTGCCACTGGCGCGTCCGGATTGCACCGCGCGGGCAGCTGATTCTGCGTCCAGCGGATCGGATTTGCCATTACGGCGCCGCGCAGATCGGTCAGGCCGGTCGACCTCAATCACGGTCATGCCATAGTCGGCTAAGAATCGCAGCAGCCCAGCGCCGTAATGACCGGTGCCTTCCATGCCGACCTTGTCCACCGTTCCGAACGATTCGGCCCAGGTCGCCAGCCGGGCGTAGCCACGAGTTGTCGCCGGAAACGACTCCGTGGCCAGCAGACGGCCCAGCAGATGTGCTGGAGTTCGACGCGATCTTCCGAAAAGTCGCCAGTGAAGCGGATCAGTGGGAACTCTGCGCAGCCTGCTTCCTCATCTCGGGCTACCTGTCCGACGACGGCTTCACCGATTTCAAGGCCGGGCTGGTCGCTCTGGGGCGTGACGTGTTCACGACGATCGTCCGCAACCCAGACGGTCTAGCCGATCTTCCCGTCGTCGAGGCAATCGGGGAGGGCGGAGCGAGTCCACTCACCCTTCATGGCGAGCTGATGATGTACGCCGCGGCCAATGCCTACGCGGCCAAGACAGGCGACGATGAAGGGTTCTGGGAGAATCGCGCCGACGCCGCCAGACGACCAGCAGGCAACTGGTCAGGCGTCTTCGGCCCTGCCGACGCTCCAGCTATCCCAACGCGGTTGCCACGCCTGTACGCGCGCTTTCCACGAGAACTTGCGACGAACGCATAGGGCGTGTGGCACCGTGCCAGCAACGTGCCAGATCTCCGGGCTTCCAGAGGGTCAACGAGTCCGCTCCGGGCCGCACGAATGTGAGCGCGACTGGCGTCTTCGCTGTTCGTGTAGAGGCCCGTCATGATCTTCCAAACTGATCGTGTGAGTTGGCTGGCGCGATTGTGGACGGCTTGACACGACATTGAGATTCAGACGGTAGGGCGCTCCACCTTGACCAGGTCAGGCAGGCCCACTCCCGATGACGGTGGGTCGACGGCAGACGGGCAAATGACCGCACTGATTTAGTGTGGTGAGGAGAAGTTGCCGCTGCTAGTTTCGGCTGATCGCGCAAGGTAACGGTGTATCGACTGATGCATGGCTGCGCGCCGCAGTGTCGGGTTGCATGGTGCTTGATGGAGTGTTGATGCCGGGAGATTGGTTCAGCAGCGACGTAGAGACCCTGGATCTCACGATCATCACGGCTGAGGCGGTAGAACTCGACGACGTAGAAACGTTCATCGTTGCTTTCGCCGTCGACGAGTTCGGCGAGCAATTCTCGCTGGGGTTCGAGGTCGGATTGGAAGAACCCGACGACCAGGACCGGCGACTGAAACAGGATGGCTACTGCGTCGTGGATCACTGCGGCGGGACCGTTTACGAAGGGGTTACCCGCTGGTCGGCTGACGCGGAACGTTCACTGATTCTGCTTGAGTTCACCGCGGAAGCCGTTGAGATTCTTGAGGTTCCCACACAGGTACGCATGGACCTGAACGTCGATCGGCAGAAATTTGTCCGGCTCATTTTGGGACTTGAGCGGGTCTTTACCTCGTTCATCGACGTTGGCCGGCAGCCTGCGCGGATACAAGCGTGAACCAGGACAACCTGGTACCGCACGCGTATAGCTGGACGAGGTTGTCATCGTCGGCATCGGTGGTGCAGCGTCGTGATCTCGGACTATCGAGCCTTGTTCGCCCAGGTTCAGAGGCGAACGCGCATGTACCTGCCACGAGATGACTACTTCACAGTCGTCGCGTTCGTCGAGGGTTGCGACCAGGGCAACGCACAATCGTTGCTGCTTGGATTCCGCGAGTGGCTGGTCACAAGAACGGATGCGGTGACAACCTCGTGTGGTGGGCGCTGGTTCGCAATCTGGCCGGCCAGGATCAGCCAGAGTTGGTAAGCGACATGACCCCGAGCATGATTCCGCGGCTGTCGCGGTCTTATTCGCCCTGCTGGATGAGTTCCTCGCTCTTCGTGCGGAACCCGATGGCCTGAATCGGATCTATGCCGCGCATCAGGCTTGGACTGCGTCGCGCCGCCGCGATGGGTGCATCGGCTCCGGGAAAGCCTCATGTCCGATGGGCGAAGCGCCTGCACCGAAGCAACCATGATTGGGTGGGCCATCCATGGGCAAGTAGCTGGTGCCAGTGCCGGTCGTGAACGGTCGTAGTCGGTCCATGCGTGAAGGACTCGGCGATTTAGATTGGACCTGTATGTCTGACCTGTTTGATATAGTTGCGAACTCGTTGGAAAAAGTGCTTGCGCCACGTGGCTACAAGTCAAGCGGCGATGGCACGTTCTATTTCGAATCAAGCAATTCGGACATTGCCATCATCGAATTGCAAAAGTCGGCAGTCTGGTACGACTTTTTGCCGAAGCGGTTCTACATCAACCTTTCTGTAAACTTGGCTGAGTTCCGTGCATTCGCTGGACTGGACAGACCGACTGAGGTGATCGGGCCGTGGCGGAGCCGCCTATCGCCAACCGCAGAATACGATGGCGGCCACCGATCGTGGGCTATCGAAGGCGCTGTTGCGGTGCGCGACCTCGTTGGCGCGGTGACGTTACGAATGGAGACCGAGGGTCTTCATTGGATTGAAGACAGGTTGGATCACGACAGATTTCTGAGCGTGGCACGTTTGGCAAATGATTGGACAGCCATGGCGCTGCTCCTGGCCGAGAAGGGCCTCGCCGAGGATTTGGGTGACATCGCCGCTGCGGCGAATCGCGGAACCGAATTCGTGACGTGGATCGAAGAGCGATGCCGGCGGGCCCAGCACCGGACATAGCCTTTGTGGCGCGAGTGAGCTGAAGGTACGCGCGTAGCCCATGATCGCCAGCCCTTGCGTTGGCTGCCGCGTTCGTCGATTCCGGGAAGCGCCCGCTTTTGGCGTTTCATGATCGAGAAATTCGGAAGTTACCCCACGGCGGCAGGTGCACCGAAACATCGGACGGGCTAAGCGTTCTTGCACTTGCTCAACCCCGGTGAGTTGCGGCCGTTCGTGCGACCCGCGATCTGATCTGGGCCACCACGCTTCATGCTCAAGCACGTCGGGCGGCAGAAGGGGCCTCACGACAAATGAACGGCGAGGCGGGAGTTGCTCGGCAGATCGACCGAAGTCAGGACCGGCCAGCGTCTCGGACTGTAAATCCGTCGCGAAAGCTACGAAGGTTCGAACCCTTCACCCGCCACGTACACGAACGGCCCCCGGCTTCGAGCCGGGGGGCCGTTCTGAGTTCTTACATGATCGCAGGCGCATCGCTGAATGTCGCCGTTCTGGCCCGCTCGTGGCCGCTGGTCAGCTTGCCGGCTTGCTGCCCTTGAGGTACCAGAAGGCGCCCACCGGGATGAGCAGAATAACGAGGCCGCAAATCACACCGAATGCGGTCCCGATTCCGTCGAGATTGTGGGTGACATCCTTGGCGAACAGACCGAAACGGAAAAGCGCGCCGCCGCCTAGGACGCCGATCGCAACGACGACGGCGAGGGTTGCTGTGCTGCTCTCCCGCTTGGTCGCTCGGTCCATCGAGCTGATTACGAACAGCGCGATCGGCAGTGTCACGAAGCAAGCGATGTAGCAGGCGAATCCATAGAAGGCCACCTCGACGAGGAATTGAGCCGGGCCGCCGACGCCCTTGATGAACGAAACGACTGCGGCACCAGCCGAGATGATGGTTGAGACGATGCCGATCAGTTCATTGATCAGCCGGCCACCCCGCATGAGACTCCCGGCGGCGGCGCGCGCTTTGTCGTCTGTCGTCTCGCTCATGCAGGCCCTCCCAGGCTTGAAATTGCCAAGAAGTGTAGGTACGCCTGATCGGCACGAGCATCCGCCAAACAGCTCGCCACCTCTAGGCGTTGGCCTGCTCCGATCAACGGCCCGGCGATCGCAAATCTCGGAATGGTCAGCGCCGATGACCTAGCTGCCGCGCGGTCACTAGCCCGCAGCAGGCGCCGCGACGGCGATTGTCCGCGCGTCGTCGCCTACTTGACCGACCCCGCCATCACGCCCTGGACGAAGAACCGCTGGAAGGCCCAACAGAGCAGGTGTGCGCGCCGTCAACCCCAGTCAGCAGGTGACGTGAAACAGCCCTATCGTCCTGCCCTTCGCCCGGTTCCAGACTTTGATCACCTCGGGCGTCGACAGCAACTCGACTGGGCACCCCTTTTGTTCCAGGTACGCCGAGGCCTCCGGCGAGAGGTCCACATTGCCGTACTGACCGCTGCCGACGATCAGGCGTTCTGGTTCCGCTCCCTGCCCCCACACGTATTCGGCCTCTTGAAGCGAAATCATGTGCGAAGTGCCGTAGATCGCCTTCGAAAGCTTCTTCTTTCGCTTCTTCACCTGTCCATCGGGCCGGATGATCACGTCGTGGTCGAAGACGGTTCCCCCGACCGTGATCGAGCCGAACTCGGTTTCGTCGATTCGCGGCTTCATCATTCACCCCCGCGGCCCGTCCAGCTGGGACATGACCAGCCTACGGCGAGCGCCGTCGCGGTACGGGATCGCCGAGGTGGTCGGGCCGCGCGGGCTGACGTAGAGGTGACGTGCCACCGGTGGTTGATCGCCGGTGACGGCGGCTCAGCTTCGATCGGTCTGGGGCCGGGGAGCCGGACTGCGAGCCGATCCGGCGAACTGCCGAGTCGAGTCCTCGGCACGTCCCGGGAGGCAGTAACTTCGGGGAGTGCCTAACGAAGCGGCTGGCGCGAATAGGCAGCGACCCGCGGACCAACCCGATCGGCCACCATGGCGGGTCGAGGGAGCGCCGCCGGCCCCGGGTGGGAGCGCGCCTGACACACCGAAGCGCCGACCGCTGTGGCTTCGCTTCGGCTGGGTGCTGTTGGTGCTGCTGGCTCTCAACTGGATCATCTCGGCTGTGATGCTCGGGCCGGCGTCCCGAACGCCGGTCTCGTACACCTTCTTCGTCAGCCAGGTGAAGGCCGCCAACGTCGCGGAGATCACCTCGACCGCCGACACCATCGAGGGCTCGTTCAAGACCAAGGCGTCCTACACCCCGGTCGGCGGGAAGAAGGCCGAGAGTGTCGACCGGTTTACCACTCAGCGTCCGACTTTTGCCGACGACAATCTGTTCGCCATGCTCCAGGCCAACGCGGTGCCGGTGAACGCCAACCCGCCGGATCGGCCCGCGCCGCTGTGGCGACAGATCCTGGTTGGCTTGGGTCCTACGTTGCTGCTTGTCGGTCTGCTGGTTTGGGTGAGTCGGCGAGTGGCGGCGCGGGCCGGAGGTCTCGGCGGGCTCGGCGGTTTCGGCCGGTCGCGCGCGAAGCTTTACCAGCCGGAGAGCGGTCCCCGAACGACCTTCGCTGATGTCGCCGGCATCGAAGAAGTCGAGCAGGAGGTCACCGAGATCGTCGACTTCCTGCGCGAGCCGGAGAAGTACCGTCGGCTGGGCGCTCAAATCCCGCATGGCGTGCTGCTTTCCGGACCGCCCGGAACCGGCAAGACCCTGCTCGCCCGAGCCGTAGCCGGCGAGGCTCAGGTGCCGTTCTTCTCCATCTCCGCATCCGAGTTCATCGAGGCGATTGTCGGCGTGGGCGCCAGCCGGGTCCGCGACCTTTTCGATCAGGCGAAAAAGGTCGCGCCGTCCATCATCTTCATCGACGAGCTCGATGCCATCGGCCGTGCCCGCGGTGGCGGCCACGCCCTCGGCGGCAACGATGAGCGCGAGCAGACGCTCAACCAGATCCTGACCGAAATGGACGGCTTCACCG
Organism: uncultured Actinomycetota bacterium; assembly: GCA_963836775.1. GTDB lineage: Bacteria > Actinomycetota > Actinomycetes > Mycobacteriales > Micromonosporaceae > DASQPR01. The sequence continues at coordinate 2,757,824 of CAWIKR010000002.1, forward strand.
GCAACGAGGGTGTGGTCGTTCTGGCCGCCACTAACCGGGCAGAGATCCTCGATCCGGCTCTGCTGCGACCGGGCCGTTTCGACCGGCGTGTCACGGTCAGCCCGCCCGACCTGGCCGGCCGTCGCATGATCCTCGAGGTGCACACCCGTGGGGTGCCGGTCGCACCCGAGGTCAACCTGGGCGATCTCGCCGCCGCCACCCCAGGAATGGTCGGCGCGGACCTGAGGAACCTGGTCAACGAGGCTGCGTTGCTGGCTGCCCGGCGTACGCACGAGATGGTGCAGCGAAACGACTTCACCGACGCGTTGGAGAAGATCGTCTTGGGGACCGTACGCGGCATCATGCTGACGCCGGAAGAGAAGGAACGCACGGCCTTTCATGAGTCCGGGCATGCCCTGCTCGGAATGCTCATACCGGGAGCGGACCCGGTACGGAAGATTTCGATCATCCCGCGCGGCCAGGCACTCGGCGTCACGTTCCAGAGCCCGGCAACTGATCGCTACGGCTACTCAGTGAAGTACCTACGTGGCCGGATCGTCGGCGCGCTCGGTGGTCGCGCCGCCGAGGAAATCGTCTACGGCGATATGACGACCGGCGCGGAGAGCGATCTCGACCAGGTCAGCAACATTGCCCGGCAGATGGTCGGCCGGTGGGGTATGTCGGAGGCGATCGGTCCGGTCACCGTGCTGCCGCCGCCCGGCACGGAGTCGCCGCTCGGCCTCGACGGCCTGGCGCCGGCCACCAAGGAACTCGTGGACAGCGAGGTTCGCAAGATTGTCGAAGAGTGCTACGCCGAAGCCGTACAGCTGCTTCAGGAGCACCGTGAACAGCTCAGCCGGCTTGCCCATCGGCTCCTCGAGACCGAGACGCTGGACGAGGAAGATGCGTACGCCGCAGTCGGCATCGATCGCCAGACCGCGCCGGGCGCCGTCGCTCGCGGCGAGACCGACGGCGCCGCGCATCCAGTGCCGGCATTGGTCCGCGAGGGAGCCAAGACGAAGTCCACCGACTGAAAATCCACCGCGTACGGCGACGGGCACTTACCTGCTTGGGCTGTCGGGCTCCTGTGAATGAGCGCGCGGCACGCAACGCGTGGCGGTGGGAAGTGACACCGGGCAGGCTGTCAAAGCGCCGAAGCCAGCCCTTCGACACGAAGGACTGGCTCCCGCACGTTTGGATCTATGGGTGGCTGGCCATCAGGAAAAGAGTTGCGGCCCTAGCGCTTCTACGAGTGGCTCCGTCGAATTCGTCACGCGTCGGACTCTGCCATAGGTCCGGCCGTGCGGCCTTGATCGGACCGGCACGGGTGGCTTCGTCCGGGCCGGTTGCGAACCGCGCCCCACCCCTACACTGCCGTCGTGGCCGCAGACGATACCGAGTCCGCATTGGCAGGCGTACCAGTGGCGTCTGCGGAGCGTGTCCGTGCGCGGAGGTCAAGACTTCTGCTGCTCATGCTGCTGATTTGGCCGGTACTGATCTTTGCGGCGTCTCACGGCTTCGGATCTGATCACACCGATCGGCCGGTTCGGACGATGAGTGTCGATGAGACCTGGTTGTGGGACGTGGCGTGGTCGCCTGCCGGAACTCGGGTAGCGACGGCCGGCCCAGGCCACACGGTGCGCATCTGGGACGCCGCCAACGGCCACGTGTTGCTGACGCTCAACGGCCATACCGAGAACGTGGAGTCAGTTGCGTGGTCACCGGTCGGCGACCGGCTCGCATCGTCGGATTTCGGGTCAGCGATTCGGATCTGGAACTCCACCACCGGTGACGTGATTCGTACGATCGATTCCGGCATCCAGGAACCGCTGTCGATCGCCTGGTCGCCGGATGGTAGCAAGATCGCAGCGGGCAGCGTCAACGATGTCATCGGGGTATGGGACGTGAATACCGGCGCCCGCATTTGCCTTCTATCTGGTCACACCCTCCCGGTCATATCGGTGGCCTGGTCACCGGACAGCACGCGGCTCGTCTCTGCGGGCGACGACGGAACGACCCGAATCTGGAACATCGCGAGCGGCGAGATTGAGGCGGCTTGGCGGTGGGGGAAGTCAATCGAGCCGGCCCAGTTGGCGCCGGGAGCGATGTTCGCCGGGCAGGAAATCTCGGTGGCCTGGTCACCGACGGGCGTAATCGCGGCCGGTGGCGACGACGGTGAGGTTCGATTCTTCACGCCCAACACCGACGACCACATCGCACCTATCGTCGTGGATTCGCACTCCGTCGTGTCTGTGGCATGGTCACCGGGTGGCGATCGGCTGGCCACCAGCAGCGCGGACGGAACAGTTCGAATCTGGAACGCCCACACCGGCGCCTTGATCAAAGCGATCCGGGCGGCCTACCGCCAGTCGGTATATTCGCTGACCTGGTCACCGGATGGTCGGCACCTGGCGTCGCTGAGCTACGGCGACGTTCAGATCTGGAACACGCTACAACCGTGAGCGTCCGGGACGACTGGGCCACCGTCTTCCCGCCGATCGTCTATTCCGCATCGAGCAGCTAGCTTTCGAATCCTGGGATGGCCGCTCGCATGACCTGTCGTCGGCCACACGACAAATGCCCAACGAGAGCGTGCCGGTGTCGCCGGACAGGGGCTCGTCGCCGCACTTCATCAGGCCAGTGGACGGAGCCGGATAAGTCTTGATGCGTACACGTACAAGGCCAACCGCGGCTACCTGCGCCGACGCGGGATCAAGGCCACCATTCCGTCGAAGGCCGACCAGGACGCCAACCGACGCACCCGAGGGTCACGCAATGGCCGGCCGCCGACCTTCGATGCTGAGATCTACAAGCAACGCCACGCCGTCGAGTGCGGCATCAACTGCCTCAAACGCCACCAGGCCTTGGCCACCAGGTACGACAAGCTCGCCGTCCGCTACCAGGCCACCATCGAGATCACCGCGATCAACGAATGGCTCCAAGTACTTCGAGACACGCACTAGCCGGCCATGGCGGGTGGTGGGGTCGTGTCTGCGTCCGGTGGTTGCGGCGAACGTCGCGACAACAGGAACACCACCGCTGCGGCGAGCAGGGCGACGATCCCGACGATGAGCAGGATCAGTGGCAGCGTCGAGCTGTACAGGTCGATTGTGTTCTTGTTGTCCTTCGCGTCGCTAGCAGCGCTGGCGACACTCGCCGAGGTGAACGCCGTGGCGACGTCGAAGACCCGGAATCCTGAGACGACTGTCTGGCCAGCCACCGAAAGGCTCGCCGCGCGGATGTCCTCGCGCTGAGTGTCGACTACGAGGCCGGTGGTCGGCTCCACCCAGTAGGTGGAGTTGACCTGGTAGGTGTAGCTCACCGGCACCGGCTGCGTCAGCTGCGGCAGCAGGGCCTTGACGGCCGGTGGCAGCGGAAGAAGTGACGAGAGTGCCTGCAACGCGCTGGCCGGCAGCGCCGTGGGTAGAGCGCTGAGCACCTGTGGGTCCTTGATCGGCGCAGGCTGAGTAGTGGCTTGGTAGACGTAGGTGGTCAATCCCTGCTTCGTCTCCTGGCGCAGGTATTTCAGCGTTGTGGTGGTCTGGGTCTCCTGCACCCAGCCGGTGTAGTCCTTCTTCTCGGCGCCGATCGGCCAGCTCACCGTGAGCCCCTTCGCGGCCGTTACCTGCCAATCGGATGGGTGGTCTGACGTGGCTTCCAATGTCTTGCGGTCTACGGCATAGCTGGCCTGGGTTGTGCCCAGCGGCTGGCCGTTGGCCGTGGTCAGCGTGCGGGTGTCCTGCACCTGCGCAACTCCGCCGCTGGTAGCCACTGTCTTGACATTGCGGGTGGCCGCAACTGGCACATTGGCCAGCAGCGCAGTGCTCAAATCACCGGTGCTGAGGGCCTGCGGATTGAGCAGAATCTTCGCGGTGCCATCGTATTGGCGCGTGGCGTTCTCGTCTGAGGGCAACTTTGCCCCGTTCGGCACGACGGCCCATTTGAGGATGCCCGCTGCTGCTAGACAGAGCAGCCCGAGCACGCCGAGCGAAACGACGAGCCAGAGCCGGGACCTCGATTGCATGATGCGTGCTCCGATCTGAGCAGAGACGACCCAATCACGTTACGCATGGTATGCGGGCTTTTCCGGACGAATCGGGCGATGCCAGCCCTTCGGGTCGACATCTGAACGCCGGCGGCACGCATCCTTGACCCCGGCTGCGGGAGGCCTCATGGGCGCTGCTTGCCCTCGCTTGGATCGGCTCGCTCACCGAGTGGGCGATCGACAACCCTGGCCATCCCGATGCCGCCGATGCCCTCACGACCGCCCGCGAGCACCGGGATAAATGGCTGCGCGGGTACCGCGACGTGCTGGGCTTCGTGACCCCGATGCTGCGACGGGCCTGAGAACAGGTCACCCGTGAGGTGACATGAAACCTGACTACCGCCGCGTACCGGACGACGGCTAGGTACGGTTCAATCGATTTGACCTGTTTCCGCCTGAATAGACCGGCCCGGAGCCTGGATGACGCTGCGTGAGCCCGCGACGACTAGCACGTTGCCGAGGGCCTCAACACGACAATGGCGGCGATGGCGCCCGCGCATGTCCGTGTTCGCGCGCGTGGAAACCGTCATCGTTTTCGCATATCTGCTCGCCGCCGTCGTCATCATGAAGGGACTTTGGGAGAGCCCGAACCAACACGGCCTGCTTTACGGTCGCGGCGACCAGAGCCTGTTCGCCTGGATGCTGATGCACGGGGTCGACGTGTTCACCCATGGCGCGAATCCATTCACGACCTCGATGCTGAACGTGCCGTCGAGCGTCAATCTGATGGCCAACACGAGCATCCTGTCCTATGCACTTCCGTTGGCACCGCTGACGGCGTGGCTCGGCCCCCAGGTCGTCTTCGTCCTTTTGATCACGCTAGGCCTCGCCGGCACCGCGTACGCCTGGTACTACGTCATGTACCGGCACTTCGTCGGCGACCGCGCCGCCGCAGTGGTCGGCGGTGCCATCTGCGGCTTCGGTCCCGGCCTCATCGCGCACGCCAACGGCCACCCCAACCTGGTCGGTCAGTTCCTGGTGCCGCTGATCCTGGCCCGCGTGCTCGATCTGCGCCACAGCGTCCGGCCCGTCAAGGACGGCATGATCATTGCGGCGCTCGTTGTGGTGCAGGCGTTCATCGCCGAGGAGATCCTGCTCGACATCGCGCTCGGCGGTGGGGTCTTCGTCGTGGCCTACGTCATCTTCCGGCCTTCGGCGATCCGGTACGCCGCGCCGATGGCCCGCGGTCTCGGCGTGGCCGCGTTCGCGTCGGCAGCGATACTCGCCTTCCCCTTGTGGGTGGAGTTCACCGCGCCCGGTCATGTCAATGGGCTGCCCCTGTACCAGTCGAACTTCCCGTATACCGCCGCGCTTGCCGACTACGTGACGCTGCCGGCCGGGTCCCTGCTCGGCGATCCCCGCTCCGCGGCGTTGCTTGCTGGTCCCTCCGAGCAGAACTCGTTCTTCGGCTGGCCGGTCGTGATCGTGGCGTTCCTCATTGTGGTGGCGCTCTGGCGTCGGATGCCGGTCGTGCGCCCGCTGGCAATCGTCGCGCTCCTGTTCACATGGGCCTCGCTCGGCGGCAAGATCCACATCGATGCAGCCACGTCGACGACCCAGGGTTCCCTTTGGCAGCATCTGGAAACGATTCCGCTGTTCAATTCTGTGCTCGCCACGCGACTCGGGCTGGTCGTACTGCCCGTGATCGGTCTGCTCTTCGCCTACGCGATCGCCGCGGCGCGCACCATGCTGGCCGCCGATGGCCGGCCGGTGATCTTGACGCGTGCTGCGGCGACGGTCAGTCTGGCGGTCGTGACGGCAGCGCTGATCACGATCATTCCGCGTCCAATAGCGACTGTGGACGTCCAGCCGGCACCGGCGTTTTTCACCAGCGGTGAGTGGCATCGTTACGTGCCCACCGGATACACCGTGCTCCCAGCCGAGCCGAACGACAAGGCGGCCCCACTGCGGTGGTCCGTAGCAACCGGGCTGCGACTCCCGGTGGCGGCCGGGTATTACTTTGTTCCGGACGAGTCGGGCCGAGCCCGGTACGGCCCGACACCGCGGCCGACGCAGAACCTGCTCGGGTGGGTCGAGAAAGGCAACTTCCATAAGCCGACGGCTGCGCAAACCATCAACATGGTCGCCGACCTGCGCTACTGGCGTACGGCAGCGGTCGTGCTCGTGCCCGTCGAAGCCGACCAATCGGCCACGATCGATCTGCTTTACCAATGGTTCGGCCAGCCCACCGCAACCGGCGGCGTACTGATGTGGAACGTTCTGCCGCTCACCGAAGGCTCGGCGCCGCCGGCGTTAGCCGGCGGCGTTCATGGAGCCCAATCGTTTCTCACGCGGCTTCGCTGAGCTCAGCGACGTGGTCGAACCCGCGGGGTGCTCCACGCGGTCGAACGCGCTCGGCGATCGGTTGATTGAGCCGTTCGGCGCATTGTGGTCATGACAGGTGCTTCATACCTTTCGATCGATGGCTCCAATCAAGTGGTTCAGCAAGGGACCGACCTGGCTATCCAGTCTGGTATTCGTGATCATGGTTACCGGCTGCTTCTTCGCGTGCTTCGGTGTCATCTTCGCGATCAGTGACGGATCCAGGCCGTCCAGGGCGACCAGGACCATCCGAACGCCGATTGCCGTAACGACCGATGCGTCCCCGACTTCGTCGGCGACAACCGCACAACCAAAGCCGTCGCTCACATTTACTGCCGCGCCCAAGCCGACGGCGACGGCTAAGCCACTGTCGCCGTCACTCGAGCGGACACCGAAACCGGGACCGGCGCCGGCGCCGACACAGAAGCCGATGCCGACTCCGACAGCACCCACACCGACGCCGGACCCGACGGTAGCTGGCGTAGTTCATCAGAACGCGCCTTGCTCGCCGCAGTGGGCATACGGCTTCAGCAAGGCCGGAACCCTCATGAGATGCAAGCCGTCCGCAACGGACTCTCGCTTCCGGTGGCGCAAGGCGTAACGCCGGCGACCTCAAGCGATTGGAAGCCCTCCGCTACGTGATCGCCACGGTGTATGTGCCGTGCGCGCATCCGCCGATCCGCCAGCCACCAGGCACCTGGGTGACGGCCAGGTCGCCGACGCCGTCCGACGTGACCACCGGCCGCGCGGCACCGGGTATCCACACGTCGATCGCGCAGTTGACGCCCGGCGCGGAGATGGTCCCGGTGAACGCCATGGAACGGCTGGCCAGCGACGACGTGAGCGACCTGAGCCGTCCCGGTACCGCCATTGGGTACGCCCGGGACAGCGGAATCGAGAACGCGGCCGGCGCGGGCACGTTCGCGCCGGTTGCGCACACGAGCCCGATGAAGTTGCCCGCCGTCGTAGCGTGATCGCCGGTCTCCGGGTGGCCGCAACCCTGTTTCCAGACCCAGAAAGCGCCGCCGATACCGAGTCGGTCCTGGGCCTCGACGAAGCGCCCGACCTTTGCCGCGTCGGACGCCGGATCGCCGAACCACCCCCACTCGCCGGGCCAGAGCGCGGCCCCGTATGTCGCGGCGGCGCGGGACGCCATCGCAAGGTTCCGTTCAATCGACACCAGCGTCAGGCCGAGGCTCTGGTCCATCGAGATCGACTCGCTGTAGGGGTGCGGGGCGAAGACCAGTTCCCGGTCGGAGGTGAAACCGGGCGGCGGTGTCGCATCGAAGCCGAGACCCGACCAGAGCACACTCGGCTCAAAGAAGATCAAATGCGAAAACCCGTTGGCAGTACGCTCGGCCGCGCGGATGGACGCGATCGCGCCCTGGTAGTACCGGCCGAGCAGCAGCGCCGAGCTGACTGGTGGATCGGCGCCGATTCCGGGCTCGTTCAGCAGGTCGTACCCGGCGACCGAGCTGTCACCCGCGAACGCGGAAGCAACGAACGCCCAGGTCCGGTCCAGTTCGGTCTGGATGCCGTCGCGGTCGGCGTAGAAGTTGCTGAACGCTGCCGCGACGGCCGGCGCGAGATCACGGGCCATGAACTGGCACCGCAGCCGCCCGTCGGTGATGGTCGCCCAAGCGGGAGCGCCGTCCCAGCCAGTCGTCGCGGACGTACCGCCGGGGCAGTTCTTCCCGGGGCTAGCCAGCGCGTTGCCCCATGCGTCCTCGTGCATGTCGAGCACGGTGTAGATGCCGTGCGAGCGGGCCTGTGCGACAGCCACGCGGATCTGGCTGAGGTACGCCCGATCGAAGACACCCCGCTGCGGTTCGAGCCGGGACCATGACATGCCGAGCCGCACCACGTTGAATCCGGTTGCGGACATCTGCGCGAAGTCGTCGGCGGTCAGCGGCTGGTTCGCAGGCACCGCCGGGTCCCGCAGGTAGTAGTCGATGAGCTGGTTGACGTTGATGCCGCGCAACAGCACCTGCCGGCCGGTCTCGTCGCCGATCACCGGCGGATCTGCGGGCAGCAGTTGAAGCCGGGGCATTCCGCCGGTCGCCGGGACCGGCTGCTGCCGCGGCGGCTCGGGTGCCGCGCCCGGCCCGACCAGGAGCGGTGCGATCACCAGTACGACGGCGGCAACTGCGCCGACCTGAATCCGCGATCGGGCGCTCAGTCGGGTGCGGCCGCGGCCGCGGTACCGCCAGACGAGCACGGTGGTGGCAGTCGCCAACACGCCGATAGTGGCACCGTAAGCGAGCCCCACGGCGATGCTGAGCAGCGCGTTGCCGATCCACCACTGGTCCGGTCCGGCCGGGCTGAGCGTTGCCGTGCCGATTAGCGATTGCACGACGCCGAGGGCTGCGCCGGCCGCGATACATCCGGTCCACACCGCGGCCGCGACTGCCGCCGTTGGATGCTGCGACAAACTGATCTGATTCCCGCCGATCCAGTGCACGGCAGTGAGGAAAGCGGCGCCGAATACGACGAGCCCGGCGACGTAGCCGAGGACACCAGCGGCCGGCGTCGGAGCAATGAGGTGCCCGGTGAACGCGTACCCGAAGAGTCCGCCACGCCACCAGGTGCCGCCGATGCCCAGCGCGGCCAAGGTCATTAGGAAAACAACGATCGCGGTTGCCGTGCGCGCCAGAGCGGCGATGTTCACCGGCGCTTGACCTTCCGCCGGGGTCACGGGCCGCGAGCCGACGCGGTACGCGATGGCGGCCGCGGCGGCCACGAGCGCGCCGAGGAGCACGAACTTGACGGCGGCGAGCCCACTGGTCTGCGCGGCAGTATGCAGCGCGAGAGAGGGACCCAGATGGCTGCCCAGCAGCGGCACGGCCGATGCGAACCCGGTGACGGTGACGCTTAGCGCCTCGGCCCCGACAACCGCCACCCAGGTGATCGCGAAGACCGCCCACGCCGAGCGGGGCGATCGCGTCAGGAGCGAGATCGGAGCAGCGCTTGCCAGCAGCAGGACCGGCACTCCGACCAGCAGCGGCACCCATTGGTAGACGCCGCCGGTGCCCATCGGCGGCAGGCCCTGACCACCGAAGGGCGCCAACAGACCGGACGGGTCGAGCGCTGCAAGGACGGTGATGGCGATCAACAGCACGGCCAGCGCGGCGGTGGCGGCTCGGCGCTCGGGGCGACGGAAATCAACGGCGGAGGTCATAGTGATCGGGGAGCCTAATGGCACAGCCCCCGTCTGTCATCGGTCGTGACCTGGGTCGTTGCAGCGTCGAGATCGCGACGCTCAGCGCGCGGGATCGCGGCGAAGGGGCCACGCGCGACCTCCACGATCAACGACCGAGCACCTCGCCCGGGGGTGACCACCAAACGCCGCAGTGCGCCGGCCCCCGTGAGCCGGCGCACTGCTGTTTCGTCGACACCGACGCTCGGTGTTTATGCGATTCCTACTTCCGGTCGCCGATGTGGTCGACGACCTTCGAGGTCACCAACACGTCCGCCCCGGTGGCCCCGCTGCCCATACCCAGGTAGGCGTACGTGTGCGCGTCGAAGATGATCGCCTCGGTTTGACCGTAGAAGGTCCAGGCCACACCGATCCCGGACCGACCGGCCGCGTCCGTTGCGTCGTGCACGATCGTCAGGCCGGGCATTGCCGCGATCACGTGGAACAGTGCGGCCTTCGAAGCACCTGGCAGGAGGTGGTTGCTCAGCAAGTCAACGGCGGCCTTGCCGATCGAGTTCGGAGCGCCCTTGCCACCGCGAGCGGCCAGGAACCCGGTCATGCCGGCGGTGTCGGTCGGCGCATCCGGCAGATACGCGGGATCCGCCGTGCACGCCTCGGTGACTCCGGGAACGATGGTCTCCCCCTTGACGGTTGCACGCCGCCCGTTGCGGCAGCCCGGAATCGGGAGCCGTACGCCATCGCGGTCCACCGCACCGTCGTGGATGCCGTCGATGGAGTACCAGGACTCGCCGCTGGAGTCCTTGACGTAGAGGAACTGGTTGGCCCGTGGAGCGGGCGTCGACTGCGCCGCGGCGGCCGCCCGGTCCAGGATCAGTGCCGGCTCTGCTTGTGCGGCGCCATCGTTACCGGAGCTCGGCATCAGAACCACCGTTCCGACGATGGCGGCGGCGACCACCGAGGCAAACCCACCGGCTAGCAGCGAACGGCGATTCGTCAGCGTGCGCCACGATCCTGACTTGCGCCGCGCCGATGCGTACTGTGGATTTTCCGATTCGATCGCGGCCATCAGCCGCGTCCGGGCGGTAGCGAGTTCCTCGACCCGAACCAGCTCGGCGTCGCCAGCAATTTCACGCAGCAAGGTTTCGTTCATCATTGACGATGTCCCTTCAGAAAGCCGTGGTGGGGTCGATCGGGCCCAGCGCCGCTCGGATCTGAGTGCGAGCACGGTTGAGCCGAGAGCGGACTGTGCCGACCGGGATGCTCAGCGCGGTGGCGACTTCCTCGTAGCTCAGCTGTTCCCAGGCCACCAGGAGCAGCACGTCACGGTCGCGCCCGGCGAGGCGAGCCAGCGCTCGGGCGAGCGCCGGCCGTGCGGAGTGTGCGGTCACCTTGGCGGCAACGCGGTCGGCATGTCCCGGTGAGTCGAACTCCGGCACCGTCGCCTGCACGATCTTGAGGCGGCGAGCCTCATCGCGGCGATGCTGGGCGACGACGTGTGTCGCAATCCCATAGAGCCAGGCGCGCGCGTCCGGCCGCGATGTGTCGTACTTATGGCGATTCCGGAATGCCGCCAGAAACACCTCGCCGACCAGGTCCTCCGCGGTCTGCTTGCCGAGGCGGCGAGCCAGATAACGGTGCATGTGCGGAGCGTGGCGATCGAAGATCTCGGCGAAGCGATCCGGAATCCGGACTGATTGCACAATGATCGTGGCGTCGTCGGTGCCGCCCCCCGGTAGCGGCGTCAACGTGGGCTGCGGATTCATTCATGGTCCTCCCAGTCGCATCGGTCGCTTGTTATCCGTCAGTCGCGCCAATCGAGTTCACGTACACGACTTCCCGGCCCACGCGAGCGGCGACGGCCCTGGTCACGGCCTGTTCACGGTGCGTGCGCCAGCTTGTCCACGTGCCAGTCGAGCCATCCAGGCCAGGATCAAGCATGCGCGCCAACTCGACCGCGAACTCGGCGATCGTCGGGTCGTCGTGCCGCATCGCGAGAAGCGTTGGTTCGTAGGGCATCGAGGCATCCGCGACTACGACGTGGGCATGACGCGCAGGTCGAATCGACGACGCGAGCGCTTGAATCAAGCAGAGCGACCTGGGGCGTTGCGGGCTCTATGTCGCGACGCTCAGCGCGCCGGATCGCGAGGAAGCAGGCCGGCTACTTCGAGCGCGGCGCGGTCCCAGTGACCCTGATCGGCCGCAGCCGCATAGGTCGTCTCGAGAAACTCGGTGAGCATGCGGTCCGGGTCGCTGGCGCTGGCAACGGTCTCGTACGGGAGCAGGTATTCGCCCCCTTCGTAGCGGGTGTCGGCGGGACGGACGGAGACCTCCGCGTAGCCCGGCGGCTCCGGATAGGCATAGGCGTAGAACGCGCCTTCCTCTCCGCCGTCCGGCCAGAATCCGCAACTTGCCAACTCGTGTGAGTAACCCTCCCGCGTCACCCAGATGGGGCAGTTCGGGGGGCCGCCCGGGTGCGGTGGCGCCGGTCGCCCGGAGAACCGCGAGCAGGCCAGGTCCATCCCGCCCCAGAAGAAGTGAACCGGACTGACCTTGCCGATGAACCTGGATCGGAACATCGTCATGACCCGGTTCGCCTGCATCAGCTGCCGCCAGAACAGCTGGGCGGCGTGGGGGTCGTAGGCGGCGTGCTGGTCGTCGTCGGCGAACGGGATCGCCGGGTCCACCTCGTTGGGGGCTGCGTGGATCCGCGTATTGATGTCGACATCGGCCAGCATCTGCATGGTCTCGCGGTAGAAGTCTGCCACCGACTTGGGGGCCAAGGCGATCTGGCGGCGCCGGCCGTCACTGGTCCGCAGTTGCAGCTGGTGGTCGATGAAGTTGAACTCGAGGTCGAACGCTCCGTCGCGGTATGGGATCGCGGAGGTGGTCAGGCCGCGGGCGCTCGCGTACAGGGTGACGTGCCACCAGTGATTGATCGGGGGAGCGTGAGCCATGCGGACCTTGCCGACGATCTGCGTCCACAGGTGCAGCGTGTCCCGGGTATCGGCCCAGTCGGCCACCCGCAGCCGTGGCCACGCCATCGCTGTTGTCTGCGAACCCATCTCACATCCGATCGGTCTGGGGCTGGAACGGCGGCACGGCCGGCACGGCGACCGCGGGGTGCCGGCGACGAGCGATGAGCTTGCCGACTTCCCACAGGATCAGCAGCGCTACGGCGGGTAGCAGCGCCCACCCGAACTGCCGCAGGTTTATCGCAGTAGTGTCCAGCAGACGCTGGAAGACGTCCATCTGGGTGACCAGCACCGCGAGAATGAACTCACCAAGGATTGCCCAGTTCATCTGCTTGCTGTCGAAGGTGTCCGGTGTGAGCACCGTAGCGGTCTCGCTGCGGCATTCGACCGCGGCCACGATGAGGCACAGCGCGAACGAGGTGAACGCGATCGAGTTGCCGATCGCCTCGCTGCCGAAGCGGTTCGTGCCGAGTTCGATCATCAACAACAGACCGATGGTGATGGCCAGCCCGGCCAGGCCGACGGTGATCATCACGCTTCGGGTCAGCAACGGCTGGCCGCGCGGGCGTGGCTTGCGAGCCATGAGCCCGGGACTTTGCCGGTCGAAGCCGAGTGCGAAACCAAACGCTGCGTTGACGAAGAAATGGATCCACAACACTTGCGCGGGGTTGAACGGTTCGCCGGCGGCGATGTTGAACAGGGTGGCGCCGAGGAACGTCAGGACGAAAACGACCAGCAAGACGAGAACGAAGCGGATGTACTTGGTCAGGTTGTCGAAGATCTTGCGGCCCTGTTCGACCGCGAAGACGATGGTGGCGAAGTTGTCGTCGGACAAAATCATCCGGCTGGCATCCTTGGCGACCTCGGTGCCGGCGCCCATGGCAATGCCGATGTCGGCGGATTTGATGGCCGGGGCGTCGTTGACGCCGTCGCCGGTCATGGCCACGACATCGCCCTTCTTTTTCAATGTCTCGGCGAGCAGCACCTTGTGTTCGGGTGCGACCCGCCCGACGACGCCGATGTCGTCGATGCGCGAGATCCGTTCGGATTCGGAGAGCTTCGCGAATTCGGCGCCGAGAATGGCCTCTCCGGGGATGCCGACCTGCTTGGCGATCGCAGCGCCGGTGATCACGTCGTCGCCGGTCACCATGCGTACGCGGATGTGGGCGGCTTGCGCGGCGGCGACAGCATCACGGGATTCGTCGCGGGGCGGGTCGACCATGCCGACCAGGCTCGTCATCTGCAGGTCGGTGACATAGCCGAGCAGATCACCGTCCGGGTCGAACGTGTTCGGGTCCAGATCGCGCATGGCGGCGGCCATGACGCGCTGGCCGTTGCCCTCCATGCGCTCCATGTTGGCGCGCCCGCGCCCGGCGAGATCGTCATCCCAGGGGATGCTGGTGCCGCTGGAAAGCGCGGTGGCCGCGCGGGCCATGACCGCCGGTGCGGCGCCTTTGACGAAACAGCGCACCACCGGCGCTCCGGCGGCATCGAGGGCCTTGTTGAAGGTGGCCATGAGCTTGTACGAAGGGTCGAAGGGCAGTGTCGCCAGTCGCGGTAGCGCCTCGCGGCTGGAGTCGATGTCGAGCCCGGCCTTGTGGGCAAGGACGAGCAAGGCGCCCTCGGTCGGGTCGCCGACGACTTTTCCGTCGACGATTTTCGCGTCATTGGCGATCAGATACGGCAGGATCGCAGCCTCGAGGCTGTCGGTAGAGCCGGCCGTGCGCTGGATGCTGCCGTTCAGGCCGTAACCGATGCCAGAGATTGAGTACTTGTCGGTCGGGTCGACCACCTCGACAGCGGTCATCTGGTTCATCGTCAGCGTGCCGGTCTTATCCGAGTTGATCGCCGAGGTGAACCCGAGGGTCTCCACCGAGGGCAGATCCTTGACGATGGCGTTGCGCTTGGCGAGGTCGATGGCGCCGAGGGACAGGATCGTCTGGGTCACGGTCGGCAGCGCCTCGGGGATCGCGGCAATCGCCAGCGAGACGGCGGCGATGAACAGGTCATCCCAGGCGCGGTCGCGGGCGCGGCCCAGGACGAACATCACGATCATCGTGAGGCCCGCCGCGCTCGCGATCCACAGTGTCAGCCGGTCGAGTTCCTTGGTGAGCGGCGACTCCTCCCGGCGCGGTCGCCGACAGCATTCCGGATATCTTGCCGAGCTCGGTCGCTGATCCGGTGCCGGTGATGATGACGGTGCCGCTGCCGTGTGTGACCGGGGTGTTCATGAACGCCATGTTCGTCTGGTCGCCCGGGCCCAGATCGTCGCCGGCCAGCGTCTGCGCGTCCTTGCCCGCGGGTGTGCTCTCGCCGGTCAGCGCCGATTCGTCGATCTGCAGGGCGCTGGCGGCGACGATGCGGCCGTCGGCCGGGACTTCATCGCCGGCGGTGATGAGCACGACGTCGCCGACCACGACCTCCTCGGCGGGGATCTCGGACTCCGACCCGTCGCGGCGTACCCGCGCTGTCGCCTTCATCATCGACTTGAGGGCGTTCATCGCGGAGGCGGCCTTGCCCTCCTGTCGCATCCCGATGACCGCGTTGAGCACGGTGAGGACCAGCAGCAGGATCGCCGTGCTCCACGCCGTTATGGCAAGGGACACCACCGCCGCGGCGATCAAGATGATCTGCATATAGCTGCGGTACTGGTCGAGGAATCGGCGCCAGGTCGGCGTGGGCTTCTCTTCCGGCAGCGCGTTCGGCCCGTTGGATGCAAGCAACTGCGCGGCCCGCGCTTCGGTGAGGCCGACCGCAGGATCGACACCAAGGTCCGCGGCGACCTGCTCGCCAGAGCGCGCGTACCAGCTCGTGGTCTGGTCTGGGCCGCCGCCGTGCGTATCTGTCTGCGCGGTCATTCGTCGCTGCCTCTGATCTGCCTATGCCCGCTTGTGCCGGCCGGCCGCCGAGTACGGGTCCGGCGCGGCGCCCTTGGGCGCCTCGGCTTCAAGCTCAGCCCTGACGACCTGCAGATCCTGCCGCCTCGCAGCGCTAACCGTGGGGTAGCGCGGATCGAGCTCGATGAGCGTGTGAGCCAGGATCGCGCTGACACAGATGCGCGCGAACCACTTGTGGTCAGCCGGAATGACATACCACGGTGACCACGGCGTGCTCGTCGCTGAGAGCATCTGCGAGAACGCCCGCTGGTAGGCGTCCCAGTGCCCCCGTTCGCGCACGTCCGCCGCGGAGAACTTCCAGTTCTTCTCGGACCGGTCGATCCGCTTGAGGAAGCGGATACGCTGTTCCTCCTTCGACAGGTTCAGGAACAGCTTCACGACCGTGAATCCGTTGTCCGAGAGGTAGCGCTCCCAATCGTTGATTTCGCGGTAGCGCCGGTCCCATACCGACTTGCCTTTCGCCTTGGGCGGCAGTTTCTGGCGGTCCAGGTTTTCCGGGTGCACGCGCACGACGAGGACCTCCTCGTAATGCGAGCGGTTGAAGATGCCGATCTCCCCGCGTCTCGGAAGATTTCGCGCGTAGCGCCACAGATAGTCGTGGTCGAGTTCCTCGGCCGAGGGCACTTTGAAGCCGGTGACCCGTACACCCTGGGGGTTGACGCCGCTCATCACATGGCGGATCGTCCCGTCCTTGCCGCCGGCGTCCAGCGCCTGCAGGCATACCAGCACGCCGCGGGTGTCCTGCGCCGCCAACCGTGCCTGATAGTCGGCGAGCAGCGCGACCCCGGTCTTGAGCACTCCGACGCCGTCCTTTTTCTTCAGGAACTCCGCCTTGTAGCCCGGGTCGAAGTCCTTGGCCAGATTGACCTTCGAACCCGGCTCGACGCGCAGCGGTTCGATGAGTGTGGCGATGCGCTTTGCATTTACGTCGGCCATCCCCGGTTCGCCCCCTGCCGGATCGAGATCAACATCGAGCGTCGGGCGCCGGTAGCGAACTGGGCTCTCGGCGCCGTTTTTCATAATATGGGCCAGATAGGTAGATATTGCCGCAATCGACCGGGCCAAGCAGATCAGTGCACGTGTCAGGGCCCGGCAAAGCCCCGCGCGGGGTGCCGCCGCACCCGAATTCGAAGGCGGCCCACCTGCGAGGATCCCTCCGATAGCCGCGGCGTTACGATCCGAAGATGACGGGTAACGCCGTCGCCTGGGGGAGGCTGCCATGGGCGCCTTGATCGGTGTAGTGGTCGCAGCGCTGTGTATTGGCCTGGTTTGGGTCGGCCTTAGCGTGCGCGTCATCAAGCAGTACGAGCGCGGGTTGGTTTTCCGCTTCGGACGCGTCAAAGATCGGGTCCGCGGGCCTGGCATCACCATGATCACTCCGATTGCGGACCGACTTCACAAGGTCAACATGCAGATCGTCACCATGCCCGTGCCCGCCCAGGACGGCATCACCCGGGACAACGTGACGGTCAAGGTCGACGCCGTCGTGTACTTCAAGGTGCTGGATCCGTACCTCGCGATCGTGAACGTGCAGGACTACCTATTCGCGGTGTCACAGGTGGCGCAGACATCGCTGCGCTCCATGATCGGTAAGAGCGAGCTCGACGATCTGCTCTCCAACCGGGAGCGCCTGAACCAAGGCCTGGAAATCATGATCGACAGCCCCGCGCTCGCCTGGGGCATCCACATCGACCGGGTCGAGATC
This sequence comes from uncultured Actinomycetota bacterium, assembly GCA_963836775.1. Classification (GTDB taxonomy): domain Bacteria; phylum Actinomycetota; class Actinomycetes; order Mycobacteriales; family Micromonosporaceae; genus DASQPR01. The sequence goes on from CAWIKR010000002.1 coordinate 2,774,901, forward strand.
AAGGACGTCGCGTTGCCGGAGTCGATGAAGCGTTCGATTGCGCGACAGGCCGAGGCCGAGCGGGAGCGCCGCGCTCGGATCATCACCGCGGACGGTGAGCTGGCAGCGTCTCACAAGTTGTCACAGGCTGCGGCAACGATGGCGGACACACCGACGGCACTGCAGCTTCGCCTGCTGCAAACCGTCGTGGAGGTGGCCGCCGAGAAGAATTCCACCGTGGTCCTGCCGTTCCCGGTCGAGCTGTTGCGCTTCCTGGACCGGTCGAACCCGTCTCCAACCGAGGCCGCTCCGGCCAAGTCACCGCCCGCTGAACCATCGCCCGCCGGAGCGTCGCCGGCCGAAGCGGCGCTGGCCGAAGCGACGGCGCGTGCTGAGCTAGCGGCCCCGTCGGAGGTCCCGGGAGCCGAGTCAGTCGAGATGGAGACGGCCGTGCCGCAGGTTCGATCCGCGATGCAGCAGTAGTCCAATCACGGCAGGTTCGAACCGGCACCGCCTGGCGTTGTCGCGAACCGCCGCCGGCCTCGGTCGCCGCCGGTATCGTCGTCAACGACCGCAGAGAGCGAGCGCTTGAAGTAGCACCAGGTGAATGTGTGTCTCGTTGGGAGGCGCGTTGTGTTTGTTCAGGTGATTCAGGGAACTGTCTCGGACGCCGGCAAGGCGCGCGCGGCACTTGACCGATGGGTCCAGGAACTTGCGCCGGGTGCCACCGGCTGGCTCGGCTCGACCGCCGGCGTAACCGATGACGGCAGGTTCATCGCCGTCGTACGGTTTGAGTCCGAGGAAGCAGCCCGACGCAACAGCGACCGGCCCGACCAGGGTCGGTGGTGGGCGGAGACGGCGACGTTGTTCGCCGATGACCCGGTTTTCAGCGAAAGCACTGAGGTGATCGTCGATATCGTCGGCGACCCGGACCGCGCGGGCTTCGTCCAGGTCATGCAGGGCGCCGGTCGCGACCCGCAACGCGCCAAGGAGCTCATGTCGCAGGATTCGGATGAGTGGGCGGCATTCCGCCCGGACATCGTCGGCAGTGTGACGGCCCTGCATGACGGCGGGCGTTACACGGTCGCGTTGTACTTCACCTCCGAAGAGGCGGCCCGCGAAGGCGAACGCAAGGAGCCGCCACCGGCGCTGAAGGCGCAGATGGACGAGATGAACACCCTGAACATCGGCGTTCCGGACTTCTTCGACCTCAAGCAACCGTGGATGCACTCGCCGCGGTAAACCTCCGATTTCCGTGTGCGGGGGGACTGCCCCACACGACGATGGGTGCGCACGCGGCATGTGGTCAGGCGAGGACGAGTTGAGGTTGCCTCTCGGGTAACGGGCCTCATCGCCGGATCGGTGCCGCGACCAACCGCGGTGGTGCGCTGCGCCTGCGCGGCCTGCTCCCCGGTGAACGGCTGGCTGCGAGCAACGCGCTGCCACCGATCCGGGCTGAGGCATGGACGGCCGGATTCCCGGAGGCGCGACAGCCCCATCGGTCGGTTGTCTGGAGCCGACCGATTGCGGGCGTCGGCGTCACCGGTGTTGATCACTGCTTGCTTTGCGCACCGGGAGTAGCGCCGCTTGCTTTGCGCACTGGGAGTAAGCGCGGCGCCCTCCAAGATCGCGACAGCCGTGAGCTGGCGGCTGCCGGAACCGGCAAGATCGCGACAGCCGTGAGACCAGGGCATTCCTGGCCCGGCTCGGCCAACCGTCAGCTCACGGCTGTCGCGATCTTGGGATGACCTTGGACCACCAGCTCACACCTGTCGCGATCTTTGGCGATGCGGCATCGCCTCGGCCCGCTCGACGATCGGGCGCTGCATGTCGCGCACACCTGTCGCGATCTTGGGATGGGCTTGGACCGCGAGCTCACACTTGTCGCGATCTTTAAGCCGAGTGCAGCATCGCCTCGGCCCGCTCGACGATCGGGCGCCGCATGTCGCGCACACCTGTCGCGATCTTGGGATGGGCTTGGACCGCGAGCTCACACTTGTCGCGATCTTTGCGCCGCGTGCGGCATCGCCCCGGCCCGCTCGACGATCAGGCGCCGTATTTCGCGGACGAACGTCACCGGAGCCGGCGCGGACCGATCGCCTCAATGACCCGCCTGAGCGACACTCTGTCCCACAACGTGCCCGCGTGCTTGACGCCTTTGTCGCTATCTGCGAAGAATCGTGATGGCTTGATGTGCCTGAGCGCATTCGACGGGAGTTGGCAACGATGTCCTACCTGGTCGTGTCCCCTGGCAAGAAGCTTGCCGCCACCGCCCTGCTCGCCACCGCTGTGCTCATGGCCACCGAGCTGGCGGCGCCGGCAACATCCCACGCGGCCGGCGCTAGCGCAGCTCCCGGGTCACCGGGCGTGACCTCTTACTTCGACCTGGCGCGCAAAGACTGCGTCGGAACCGCTCGCAACTCGACGTCGAAGGTCTGGTTCACGATCGCCAACGGTGTCCTGTCCGATGTCTACGAGCCGACGATCGACAACACCAACGTCAAGACCCTCCAATACGTCGTCACCGACGGCAGCTCCTTCACTGATCTGCAGACGCGCGACATGACGTATTCGGTCGGGTCCGACGCCACGGGCATGAGCTGCACCATCACCTCAACAAGCGCGACGCACGGCTATCAGCTTGTCACGACCTACATCGCCGATCCCGAGCGCGACGCGGTGCTCATGCACACGCGGCTCACCGGCAAGAACATCAAGAAACTCCAGCTGTACGCATATCTGGACGCGCACGTGAATGGCAACGGCGGTGGCGGCGCGGACAACGGCGGCTCCGACACCGGCACCGTTGACGCCAGCGGCGTCGGCGTCGTCGGTGACGCAGCGACCGTCAGTCAGGCGACCAACCGCGACTACGCGGTCCCGACCTACATGGCGCTGTCGTCACCGCAGCTGCAGCGGGCGACGGTCGGGTACGCCGGCAGCGCTTCGGACGGCCTCGCCCAACTCGACAGCGGCCACGCCCTGTCGGCGGTCTACGACAGCGCGCCTGACGGCCATATCGTCCTGACCGAGCAACTTCGCCGGAACGGAACGTCGAGCGGCGCGTACGACCTGAGCCTTGGATTCGGCCGCAACCAGGCGCAGGCGGTCTCGACCGCGACGCCAAAGCACTCGTTCGCCGCAAGTTTGGTGAGCTACCTGGCGGGCTGGGCCAGGTACGACAGCGGCCTCACAGCGCCGCACGCGAAGATTCCCGGGCTGAGCCCGTCGCAGGCCGTGCGCAGCTACTACCTGAGCGCGAACGTATTGAAGGCGAGCGAAGACAAGACGTTCCCGGGTGCCGTCGTAGCGTCCCTTGCAAGCCCTTGGGGGCAGGCGGTGAGCGCCGGTGCCCTGGTCGGCGGCAAGCCGGTCTACTTCGGCTCGTACCGGGAGGTCTTCGCCCGCGACTTGTATGAGGCGTTCACCGGCTTCCTTGCTGACGGCGACGTCTCCACCGCCCAGGCGACCACGCGGTTCCTTTTCGAGAAGCAGCAGCTGCCGACCGGCGAGATCCCCCGCAACTCGCTCGTCAACGGCAAGGTCGCACCCGACACCGGCGGCGACCAGCTGGATGAGACGTCGTACCCGATCTTGATGGCCTATCTTTCCGGCCTTAGTGGCGATGCGGCGCTGTGGACCGATCACATCAAGCCCGCGGCTGACTTCGTTGTGGCTCACGGTCCGTCGTTCGGCGTCGAGCGATGGGAAGAACAGAACGGCTACTCGCCGTCGACGATCGCCGCCGAGATTGCCGGCCTGACCGCGGCGTCGAGCATCGCGACAGTCCAGGGTGATGCGGCTGACGCGCGCCTCTACCAGGCGGTCGCCGACGATTTCCAACGCAACGTGAAGACCTGGACGGTCACCACCACAGGTCCGTACTCATCAGATCCGTACTTCATCCGGCTGTCGAAGACCGGCGACCCCAACGCCGCCATCTCCTACAACCTGGGCAACGGGGTGCAGCCAGACTTTGACCAGCGCGCGGTGGTCGACGGCGGATTCCAAGAGCTGGTACGCCTCGGCGAGCTGTCGCCGACCGATCCCGACTACCTGAACTCGCTGACCGTTCTCGACCACCAGATTTCGGTGAACACATCGACCGGCACCGGCTACTACCGCTACGGCACGTCAGCGGCGAACGGCAGCGCCGACGGCTATGGCGACTGCTACCAGCCCAGTCAATCGACCTGCGCCACCATCGGGCAACCGTGGCCGACCACGGGTCAGGGCACCGGCCACCTGTGGCCGGTCCTGTCCGGCGAGCGCGCCGAGTCGGATCTGCTCACCGGGAACGCAACCAAGGCCGGCGCTGCGCTCACGTTCATGGTCGACTCGGCATCCGGCGAAGGGCTCGTGCCAGAGCAGGTCTGGGAGAACCCGGCACTGGCTGCGGCGCCTTACGGCAGTGACCCGACGACCGCCTCGATCGGTTTCGCCAACGGCAAGCCCGCCGGTTCGGCTGCGCCGCTGACTTGGGCTCAAGCCCAGGAGCTACGGCTGATCACCAATCTCGGTGCAGGCGGGTTGGTCGACCAGCCGAAGATAACGACTGATCGGTACGTGCGGCACCCGGCGCCCGCCAACGTCACGGTCACCATCACTTCACCGGCTCCGGGCACCGCCGTCGGCGGCAGCTCGACCACCGTCACCGGCACCACGGCCGCAAATGCACAGGTCACGATCAGCTCGATCGATCAGGACGTCGCGGGCGTTTCGTCGACCGTGAGTACGAACGCCGACAGCGGCGGCGCGTTCTCGGTATCCGTGCCGGTCGGGTTCGGTACGAACATCATCACCGTCGCCGCCACGACCAGTTCCGGGACCGGCGTCGCGCGAACGTCGGTCGTCGGCGATCTCGTCGGCGGTGTGACCGTTCTCGACACCAGTGATCCAACCGGCGACGACAACGGCCCCGGCACGTACGCGTACCCGAACTCGTCCGCGTTTTCGGCCGGTTCCTTCGACATCACCCGCTTCCAGGTGCTGACGAAGGACGGTGTGGTGTATCTGCGTACCACTCTCAACAAGCTGACTCCGACGTTCGGCAACACCATCGGTGCGCAGTTACTCGACGTGTACGTGCACACCAACGACGGCTCGCCGACATCGACCGCGGCGCCGTTCGGCAGCCGCAACTACTCCATCGCCAGCCAGGACGCCTACAGCGAGCGTCTCGAAGTGCAAGGCTTCGCCGCTCCGGTCTGGGTTGACGCGGCTGGCACCGGAAAGGGTTCAGTCACCGCCGTCGTCTCCTCAACGGTGACCAACACGATTACTGTCGCACTGCCCGAGGCGCAGTTCGGCACGCCGACGTCGGGATGGTCGTTCACGGTCGTGCTCACCGGGCAGGACGGATTCAGCAGCGACCAGGCGCGAGGATTCACAACGACGCCCGGCGATTTCAACTTCGGCGTCTGCGCGCCGGGCGGCTCGTCGCCGATCTGTGCCATCGACCCGGCAACGGTGCCGAAGGCCATGGACGTGCTCACACCGACCGGCGTGAGCCAATCGGATGAGCTCGACCCGACTCAGGGGCCGGTCGTCATTCGTGGGGTCCCGGTGTCTTAGCGGTTCAGCGCAGCACCACCTTGAGTGGGCGGCCATGCGACTGGTCGCCCGCCCAACGCCAGCCTAGGGTGGGGACCGGCTATTCGCGGATGTCCAGGGATAGCGGCGAGGTCATGTGAATGCCATCGCGGGTGGGTCCCGCCCTCTTGGCCGCGTACATCGCCTGGTCTGCGCGTCTGATGGTGGTCTCAGCGTCGACACCGGGGGCGGCGATCGCTGTGCCGATACTTGCGCCGACAGTTATCTGCTCACCCAGCACATAAAACGGTCGGGACAGGCTGCTCGCGATTCGCCGGCAGATCATCTCGGCGTCGGCGGGCACCGCGTTGTCCACCAGGATGAGGAACTCGTCGCCGCCGAATCTGCTGACCATGTCGGTGTCGCGTACGCAGGTGCGTAGCCGTTGCGCGACTGCGACGAGCAGTTGGTCTCCGGCAGCGTGGCCGAGACGGTCGTTGACGGCTTTGAACTCGTCAAGATCGCAGAACAAGATGACGCTGTGCTTATGCCGCGATATGCGGTCGTCGAGGTCGGCGGTGAAGCGTCGTCGGTTCGGCAGATCGGTTAGTGGATCGTGGGTGGCCCGATGGGCGAGGGCCTCTTCTGCGCGCTCGCGCTCGGCCGCCAGCAGACCGATCCGCGCCATGACCAACGCGGCGATCGACCCGCAGCCGGCTATCAGGATCAACCCATCGGTCGTCGCTCCCTGCAGGGCTCGGACGCCCACCGTCACGGGGATGACGCAGACCGCGAGGCCCAGCAACATCAGCCGCCGCACGGAGATGGCGTCGTGGGGCGGCGCAGCCGCTGGTTCGGCGAGCAGCGGTGCGGTGCGATTCAGTCCGAAAAGGCCGAGGAACGTGTACGTGCCGAGGAACATCATGCCGCTGAGAGTGTGCGGCCACGAATCGGATTGCGTGACGTAGAGGAGGTTGCCACCGATGCCGAGGGCCAACGCCGCGATGAGCAGGCGCACTGCGGAGGCAGAGTCAGGGCTCGCCTGCACGAGCCGGACCAAAGCTCCCACAACGCCGGACAGAGCGAAGACGGCGACGAATATGTCGACCTGAGCAGCGCCTCCTTGGTAGGCGTCGACCATGTTGGCCCGGATCACGGCCTCCCACAGCACTCCGCCCGTAGCCACCGCCGCGATCGTCGCGTCGATGATGCCGCCGAGATCATTTCGACCCCTGCGCATCACGAGGGATAGCGCCGCCACGAGCACGAGGGCGTTGCCCGCCGCATCGAACAGGCTTCCGGGGGTACTAGTGGTCTCGTTGAACGCGAGCCGAAGACAGCTACCGACGTTTATCGTGACCACGGCGCACACCAGGATCTGCCACGGCAGCCTGCGCCCCGGGTCGACCCGGCGAAGGCCCACAATCAGTGGGGCCAAGACGCCGATGGACATGACCAGCAATACGGCGGCGCGGCCACGTTCGGAAAACAGCGGGTACGCCCCGATCAGCGCAATCGACGCAAGCACGTATGCGCGTCGCATTAGGTCGTCCCGCTCCACCACGTGATCACCCAGTCGACTGAGTTAATCGACGTCCCACGGTGATCGACCACCGCGGCGATCATTCCCGCAGAGTTTACCGCCGCGGCGCAGGTCATCGATCTCGTCGGGCGCCTCGGGCGGACCAATCCGCCAGGATCCGCATCGTTCGGTCACCTCCACGATTTCAAGGCGGTCGACAACAGTCTCGACCACGCGGTCAGTCGTTCAGTGGAGCCGTTTGGAGCCGGCCCAGGAGCGGCTGAGCGGCTTGGACGATCAGGTCAGGATCCGTTGTGGTGATCATGTCGTATTGCTCATCGCCGTTATCGGGCGTCGGCCGGGCGAACATAGCCATCATGCCGCTGCTCGCAATGGACAGTGTGTCCAGCTCATCGGCGAGGACGCCGGTGGTACGGATCGTCCAGATTCGGGAGCGCGCCTCGCTGTGGTCGGCGAGATGGGGCCCGAACAGTCCGGTGATCGCGGTCCGGGTCGCCAGGCGTTGGTAGCGGTGGTCTTCGCGCGTGTGTTCACCGGCGGTGAGAGTGGCCAGCAGAACCTTCGGTTCCGGCACGCGACTGGCGTGGTTCTCGACGCCGCGGCGGGCCGCCTCGACCTCGGTCCGGTGGGCGGTCACCGTGGTCAGTTGGCGTCGGGCCGTATCGAACGGCGTGTCAGCGACCGAGACCGGGGTCGCCAGGTGCGGCAGGTCCAGGCTTATCGCCGGAGTCGGCAGGGGCTGCGGAGCCGGCCGACCCCACCTCCATCCCTGGCCGAGCGCAGCGCCCAGCGCCCGTGCCGCAGCCAGGTGTACTGCGGTTTCGATGCCTTCGGCGAGGATGAGCGCACCGGTGCGGTGGGCTTGGCGGCGCGCCGACGTGATCACCTGGACCGCATGGGAACTGGACGCCGCCTGGGTGATCGACCGGTCGAGCTTGATGATGTCGGGATTGAGCAGCGGCATCAACGCTTCGCTGGCCGCGTCCGCGCCGACGTCATCGAGCGCCAGGTTCCCGTATTCGTGGCGCAGCCGGGTCGCCGTGGCGAGCAGCGCGGCCGGGTCGGCGGCGACTGCCCGCTCGGTCACCTCGACCACGATCTGCAGTCGGTGGACTCCGGCGTCGATGATCGGCCACAGGTCCGGTGGGCAGGCGCTGCGGGAACTGACGGGTTCGATGTTGATGAACAGCGGTATTTGCGCGGGAAGCTCGGCCAGCAGAGCACCCCGGATGGCCGCGGCCCGGCATACCCAGTCCAGTTCCGGCAACCGGCCGGCGACAGCGGCGTACCGGATCAGCGTGATCGGATGCTCCCAGGTGGTCCCGGCGGGACCGCGCGCCAGCGCCTCGAATCCGACCACGGCCTCGTCGGCCAGGCGCACGATCGGCTGATACACGCAATTGATCAACCGCGCTGAGAGGATGCTGTGGAAGGCGGCTTCCACTGTCGAAGGCTGTGCCAGCTGCTGGGCCATGACTCCTCCGCGGTACCGCGTGGGTCCTACCGCCGAGCATAACCCTCGATCAATGGGCTTCGCTGAAATCACCCAGGGTTCGCACAGGGGCCTGGCAGGCGAGGACCCAGGCCTACCAGATAGAACCGTTTGCCCTTGCCCGGGCGGCGGTCGCCGACGAAGGAGATCGAGTCACGCCGGCCCTCGAACTCGAGAAAATACCTGGCGTCGGGGTCGATGTCCGCCCACCGGTGCCCGCTGGTCTGCTTCACCCAGCCCATCCAGTCGTCGTACGCGCCGGTGGTGACGCTGCGCAGATCAGCATCCACTCGCACCCGCACGCCGTCCGGTCGCACGATGATCGCTGGACCGGTGTAAACCGCGTCCCACATCTGACGTGCCACTCCGGTCTGCTCAGTCACCGGCCCACTCCGTTCAACGGACTCAGCGCTGGCGGCGCCGTCGGTCTGACGCGATGCGGAGCACGCCTACCCAGGCCGGTTGGCCCATAAACCATCGCGGGTGCCATGCATGGCCTGCCGGGCAGTCAACGAACGTCACCTGGCGGGCCGGCGCGGAAAACCCTTTCAGCGCTGTAGACGGCTTCTGCTGGCGGACTCGACCGCGCTGGCCGCTGATTACCAAGCAAGTATTTGGCCGGCTCACCGGCGACAGCAGCGACCTCGCGGACACCGTGCGCAGTCTCGCCGCCCACGGATTCGACGGCACAGCGACTGCCGCCGCGCTTCCGGTGCATCGCAACACCCTGCTGCATCGGGTCAACCGGATCGAAAAGCTCACCGGCCTCAACCTGCGTGATCATCAAGACCGCTGTCTTGTGCTGCTTGCCGTCATGTGGGAAACGAGCCCGGTACGGCACAAGCTGGCCTCCGGCTGAGCGAGACCACCTGAGAATGTCCGAGCTGTGCCGGGGTGCTCGACGCCTACGCCCTCGCCGCTCCCAGATCCCGCTCGGGTGGCTTCGTCGGCTCGCCCCGCTCGGCTAAGGCGATACCTCAGCGCGGGACAGCTCACTCGTTGGTCGATCCGCTCCGTGTGGCACTACAGCGGGCGCCTCACGCTGGATGTCGGTGCGAGCGATTGACACATATCCCACCAGCGCGGCGATGAGCACCGTGGCAACGGCAGCGACGGTCCCGTCGCCGTAGCCGAGTCCGCCGGCAAACGAGTGCGGCTTACCGAACCAGTCGGCAATCGATGCGCCCAGCGGCCGGGTCAGCACGTACGCGATCCAGAAGGCAGCGATCGGGTTGAGGCCGAGGCGCCACCCGATAGCTGGTACGGCGATCAGTGCTGCGAAGAGCACGATCGAGCCGGAGAATCCCAGATGCATGGTCGTTGCCGTAAGGTCGCCGGCCGCGGTGCCGAGCGCGAACGTGGCCAGTACGGTCAGCCAGTAGAAGGCCTCGCGCCGGGGCGTGACGATGCTGTGGATCGACAGCGTGTGTTCGCTACGCCGCCAAAGGTAGAAAACGACGGCGAGGACGACGGCGTACCCGGCCGTCTCAACGCTGTAAGGGACATCGAACAGCTTGTGCCAGCCGTCGGCGGCCATCGTCCCGAAGACCGCGACCATCACGACCGCGAACCAGTACACCGCAGCGATGTAGCGGCTGGTGCGGAACTGCCACCACAGGGCGATGATCAGTCCGACCGCTCCGACGCCGGCGGCCAGCACGATGCTCTTCTGGCCCAGGTAGTCCGACGTCGCCTCACCCATACCGGTGGTAAGCACCTTGATCAACCAGAACAGTGCGGTAATCTCCGGAACCTTCGCCAGCGTCGATCGTCGGTGGCGCGGCGGTACGCCGGTGGCAGCCTGCATGCTGTCCCCATCTCGTCGTCGGTGGTCAGTTCGCGGTGATCACTGCGGATCCGCAAAGCCACGACTATAGACAGACAACATGTCGATTCCGAGCTTTCTGGCGCTGATACCCCACCGGCGCTCAGCTGGCGCTCAGGATCCCATGGGCGACTTTCACGACGAGGACCACAAGCCGGCCGTTGTCGATCTGGTAGGCCACCCGGTAGTTGCCGACACGCAGCCGGTAGATACCTTCCGCGCCAGCGAGTTTCTCGACGTCAGCGTCCTCGCGGTAGGGGTCGTCTCCGAGTCGCGCTAAACAGGTGAGGATGTGCAGCGCCACGGGCTGTTCGATGGCCATCAGCTGACGGCGCGCCGACGGCAAGAATGCGAACTGTTGCTTCACGCCGGGTCGGATCGCTCGGCGAACACGTCAGCAATGACCTCGGCCAGCGAGTAGCGGCGGCCCTCGCCCTCGTCCCGCAGGGCCGCTGCGGCTTCCCGCGCCAGGATGATGTCGGCGGCATCTTCAAGCGCCTGATAGTCGGCGATCGGCACCAGCACCGCGGCCGGTGTTCCGTTACGCGTGATCACGGTCGGGGTTCCGGATTCGGCGGAGGTGATCAGTTCGGCCAGGTGCGTTCGGGCGTCGCGGACGGTGATGCTGTCGGCCATGGCCTTAGTGTACACCTATTTGTGTACACGTCGGAAAGATCAAGGGCGAGTTCCGGACGCCGACAATCCCGTAACCTCGTCGCCCCTCCCGCACGGTGCACTGATTCACGCCTCGCGGCGGCTGTCGCGTGGTGAGCCGTTGCGACATCATCAGTCCGCATAACCTTTAGATCAAACGGCAACGCCGCGCGCGGGAGTCAGGTGGTATTCGTGAGCTCTGAGCCCTTCATGCTGCACCAGCTGTTGGCCGATCGTGGCCGGGAACGGTACGAGCTTCATACCCGCCACATGAACCACCAGCTCCCGCGCATGCTGCGCACGATCGGATTCGACAAGATCTACACAAGTGCATCAGGTGCGTATCTCTACGACGACGCGGGCCACGACTACCTGGACATGCTCGCGGGATTCGGAGTCTTCGCGCTAGGCCGCCACCATCCGGTGATACGCCAGGCTCTGCACGACGTGATCGATGCCGGCCTGGCCGACCTGACCCAGTTCGACGCACCCCCGTTGGCCGGCCTACTCGCCGAAAAGCTGCTGGCCAAGGCGCCACATCTGGACCGGGTCTACTTCGGCAATAGCGGAACGGAGGCCGTTGAAGCGGCACTGAAGTTCGCGCGTTACGCCACCGGTCGCACCCGCGTCATCTTTTCCGACCATGCGTTTCATGGTCTGACCGCAGGCTCGCTGTCGGTCAACGGCGCCGAGGAGTTCCGTAAGGGCTTCGGTCCCCTCCTGCCGGACACCGCCGTACCCCTCGGTGATCTTGAAGCATTGAAGCGCGAGCTGGACAAGGGGGATGTTGCGGCGTTCCTCGTCGAGCCGATCCAGGGCAAGGGCGTCGCGGTGTGTCCACCCGGATACCTGGCGTCCGCGCTGGACCTACTCCACCAACACAAGGCGCTGCTCATCGCGGACGAGGTGCAGTGCGGGATGGGGCGCAGCGGCGACTTCTTCGCGTACGAGAACGACGGGGTTCAGCCGGACATCGTCACTGTGGCGAAGGCACTGTCCGGCGGATACGTTCCGATCGGCGCGACGATGGCACGCAGCGACGTCTTCGAGAAGGTCTATTCCTCCATCGACCGGGTGCTGGTGCACGATTCCACGTTCGGCTCGAACGCCCAGGCGATGGCGGCCGGCCTGGCGACGATGCACGTCATCGAGCACGAGGATGTCGTTGCCAACGCCCGAAGGATAGGCGAACAGCTGGCCTCGCGACTTCGTGTGGTAGCGGACAAGTACGACATGATCTCCGATGTTCGAGGCCGCGGGCTAATGATCGGCATCGAGTTCGACCGGCCGAGTTCGTGGCGGCTCCGCCCCGCTTGGATGGCGCTGCAGTCTGCGCGGAAAGGATTGTTCGCGCAGACCGTCGTACACGCGCTATTCCACAAGCACCGGATCCTGACTCAGGTTTCGGGTGACCATCTTGAGGTCATCAAGCTGATTCCACCGTTGATCATCGGCGAGCGCGAAGTTGATCGCTTCATCGAAGCGTTTACCGATGTCATGGAGGAGGCACACAGCGGCAGTGGCTTGATCTGGGACTTCGGCAAGTCGCTTATCAAGCAGGCCATAGCGCGCTGAGCAACCAACACTTGACATTGCGCGCGCCATAGGAAACCATCTGGTTATGGAACCTGGTGGTTATGCGGTGCTCGACGCCACCTTCCACGCACTCGCTGACCCGACCCGGCGGGCCATCCTGGCCCGGCTTACCACTGGCGAGGCGAGCGTGACCGAGTTGGCCGCTCCGTTTCAGATGTCCCAACCGGCCATCTCCAAGCACCTCAGAGTGCTGGAGAAGGCTGGGCTCATCTCCCGCGGTCGCGACGCCCAGCGGCGGCCGTGTCGGCTGGAGGCCGGGCCGCTGCGCGATGCGACCGCCTGGCTGGCCGACTTCCGGCTGTACTGGGAAGAGAGCTTCCAACGGCTCGACGCACTGCTCGAGTCGCTGCGGAAGGACGACCCATCATGAGCCTTACCGTGACCACCCCGACGGACCGAGAGATCGTGCTCACGCGCACCTTCGCCGCATCCCGCCGGCTCGTCTTCGACGCCTACACCAGGCCCGAGCTGCTGACCCAGTGGTACGGGGCACGCGGCTGGCACCTGGTCGGATGTGACTTCGACCTTCGCGAGGGCGGCCGGTACCGGTTCGAGTCCCGGGGTCCGGCCGGAGAGACGATGGTCCAGGCCGGCACCGTCCAACTCGTCGAGGCGCCGGTCCGGCTGGCGCTCACCGAGCGCTTCGAAGACCAGTCCTATCCGGGCGAGACTCTGATCACGCACGAGTTCTCTGAGCGCGGTGGACTGACGACCGTCACCACCACCGTCTTGTACGCCACGCCGGATGGTCGCGACGCCGTATTGCGCTACCCGATGGCACGCGGCGTCGGCGAGGCCGGCGACCGGCTCGAACAACTAATCTCCGAGGTACAGAGAGGAACGGTTATGAACTGGACCCTCGAGGTCGTCATGGTCCCAGTGTCCGATGTGGACCGGTCCAAGACGTTCTACGCCGATCAGCTCGGCTTCCATGTCGACCACGACACCACAGTCAGCGACGCTGTCCGGGTGGTGCAGCTGACCCCGCCCGGTTCGGGTTGCTCCATCGTCATCTCCAAAGGACTGGGCGAGGGCATGGCGCCCGGTTCGCTGAAAGGCGTTCAACTGGTGGTCGCCGACATCCACAAGGCTCGGGGCCAACTGCTCGAGCACGGAGTCGAGGTCGGCGAGGTGACCAAGCTCGGCGAGAACCCGGTGCCCGGTGGGCACGAGCTGGACAACGTGGGCTTCGTGTTCTTCGACGACCCCGACGGCAACTCGTGGGCCGTCCAACAGATCTCCAGCCGGGCCTGAATGGCGGGGTGAGTCTTCCGGTCGAGCGTCCTGGAGAACGCCTAACGCCTAGCGCGCTGCGGCGCCGTGTCGGACGACCTGGGACAATGGTCTAGGAGGAGTCACCTGAGCAGGAGTTGATGGCATGGTCCCGTCCACGGAGGCTGCGTCCTTTGCCGATCTGGCACTGCGTCCCGAACTTCTCAAGGCGCTGTCGGATCTTGGGTACGAGGAGCCGACGCCGATTCAGCGCGAGTCGATACCGCCGATCCTGGATGGTCGTGACCTGCTCGGCCAAGCGGCTACCGGCACCGGAAAGACCGCGGCGTTCGCCTTGCCGATACTGCAGCGTTTCGCCGTCGGCGCGAGGGGGAGCAACCCGGTGTCCCTGGTCCTGGTGCCGACTCGGGAGCTGGCGATTCAGGTCTCACAGGCCTTCCACCGATACGGCCGCGAGCTTGGCGTACGGGTGTTGCCGATATACGGCGGCCAGCCGATCGGCCACCAGTTGCAAGCACTGCGCCGCGGCGTCGATGTCGTCATCGCCACGCCCGGGCGGGCGCTCGACCACATCAGTCGAGGCACGCTCGACCTCCGCGAGATCACTTCCGTAGTGCTCGATGAGGCCGACGAGATGCTCGACATGGGTTTCGCCGAGGACATCGAGGCGATCCTCGACGAAACCAGTGACCAGCGGCAGACCGTGCTCTTTTCCGCCACAATGCCCGCGCGGATCAGTGCGATCGCCCGTCGTCACCTACGCGATCCGATGCGTATCGAGATGGGCCGACCGGAGACGCCGAGCGGCGAGGCCCCGAAGGTCCGTCAGAGTGCTTATGTGGTCACCCGGGCGCACAAGCCGGCGGCGCTCGGCCGGATCCTGGATGTGGAGGCGCCGGGGGCTGCGATCGTCTTCTGCCGGACGCGGGAAGAGGTAGACCAGCTGACCGAGGCCCTCAACGGTCGCGGCTACCGCGCTGAGGCCCTGCACGGCGGGATGAGTCAGGACCAACGCGACCGGGTGATGGGACGCCTGCGCAACGGCACCGCCGAACTACTTATCGCCACCGATGTTGCCGCCCGGGGGCTCGACATCGAGCAGCTGACGCACGTGGTCAATTACAACGTGCCGTCGGCGCCGGAGGCGTATGTCCACCGCATCGGACGCGTCGGTAGAGCCGGCCGCGAAGGCGTGGCGATTACGCTGGCAGAGCCGCGCGAGCATCGCATGCTCAAAACCATCGAGCAGATCACCAAGCAGCGATTCACGATCGAGAAGCTGCCGACGGTCGCGGACTTGCGTACGCGCCGGCTTGAAACGACCCGTGCCGCCCTGCAGGAGAGCCTCCTCGCTGGTGACCGCCTCGATCAGTTCCGTGTGGTGATCGAGGCGCTCGGTGACGAGTTCGACATCGTCGACATCGCGCTCGCGGCGGTGAAGCTGGCGCACGAATCCAACGGCGCTGAGATCGACGAACGCGAGATCCCGGACCACTCCGATTCGATCACCCGAAAGCACCAAGGGCCCGAGCGTGGGCGGCGCGGCAGTCGCTCAGACGGCGACACCACCCGCCTGTTCTTTGGCGTGGGCCGGCGCGCCAACATACGTCCGCAGGACCTCGTCGGCGCGATCGCCAACGAGTCCCGCCTCAGCGGGCGCGACATCGGAGCAATCGAGATTTCCGACCGGTTTTCGTTGGTCGAGGTGCCTGAGTCAGCGGCGGACGAGGTGATCGAGGCACTTCGAAACAGCACCATCAAAGGCAAACGGACCGTTGTGCGCAGAGAGGGATTTGCTCCGCGCGGACGAGCGCGGTGAGAGTCTGTTTACGCCGTCGAGCATCCGCTCAGCGCTGTAGACCGTAGAGCCTGCTCGCCGTGCCGGATCCGATTGCAGCGGCGATGGCGAGTGCGTCCTTGGTGCTCACCGCACCGTCGTCGATGAAGTCTTGGAGCACTCGGCCGAGCGAATGACGGAACTGAGCCGCGCCGACGAGATAAAGCTCGGCAAGGCCGTACGCATCTGAGGAGTACATGACCTTGCCGAACGGCGCCAACTCGAGGAACTCCGCGAGCAGCGTCGTGGCGCGCGTACCCAGGTAACCGACCGAGAGCCCGACATCCACGTAGACGTGCGGGTAGACGTGAGCGAGCCAGCCTGCGTTGCGGTGGAACGGATAACAGTGCAGCAGAACCAGCGGCACTCCGCGGTCTTGCGTCGCCGCACAGAACGGCTGCAGCCAGGCCGGATCGGCGCGGATCAGGTTTGCGTCCGCGTCACCGAACCCGGTGTGCAGCTGGATCGGCCGTCCCGCGTCGACCGCACACCACAACAGATGGCGCAGCAGCACCGGATCGGTCAGTCGTGGCGAACCAGCGGACCGCGCGAGCAGCCACTCTTGGGCTGCCGCCTCGACCTCAGTGTGGGTCGGTCGTTCCGGGGCGAGGTCGAGACCATGCCGATAGGCAGCGATCGACTTCGCGGCGACAGCGCCGCCGGCATAAGCACGATCAAGACTTTCGCGTACGGCATCCGCGAATCCAGTGGCTCCGGCCTCGTCGACCACCGATTCGGCGAGCGCTTCCAGCCGTACCACCTCGTGTGCGTCGGCAGCGGCGAGTTCGGCGATCTGCTTGAGCCCGGCGAGCCCGGCCGAAGGTGTTCCGGTGTCGATCAGCATCGTGGACAGTCTCGCCGCGCGTAACAGATCCCGCGTTGCCGCCGCGGCACCGATCTGACGTCGGGCCGCGAGATAGTCCCGGATATCTGCGTGGGCGGGCAGGCCGAGCACCGGAGCACACCAGCGGCGAATCGCCAAGCCGAGCTGGCTGTCCAAGGACGATTCGCTCGCATATGACGCCTCGGTGCACCACAGCGCGAACTCGTCGTTCGAGACCGGCTCGACCGTCACCTGATGGGAGTGGCCGTCAACGAGCATGATTTCGCTGAGGTCCACCACGATCAATACCGCCAGCGCACGGCGTTGACGATGTCCTCGGCTGACTGTCCTTCGGCCGCGGCCGCATCGGCCATCTGAACCGACCGAAATGCATCGACGAGTTCCGGCCCGAGCACAGCCAGCAGCCGGTCGTCTTCGGCGAGCGCGGCGAGACCGGCACCGACCGACTCGGGCAGGCGCGGCGGCTGGCGATCGGCGGGCAGCGTCACCGGATCGACATCGAAGCTCGGCGGCAGCGTCGCGCCGTCATGCGCGCCCTGCGCCACGATCGCGCACACCGCGCCGACGGCGAGGTATGGATTGGCCGAGCCGTCAACACATTTGACCTCGACATTGGCCGACGCTTGGCCGGTGCCCACGACGCCGGGAATCAACCGGATGGCGGCCTCGCGATTCTCCACACCCCAGCACTGATAAGCACCGGCCCAGCGCTGCGGAATCGAGCGCAGATGGCTGGACACGCTCGGCGCGGTGATGGCGCTCAACGCCGGCAGGCGCTCGAGAAGACGAGCGAGCACCGATTCTCCCGATACGGTCAGCCCGGCCGGACCCGAGCCGTCGGCAAGCAAGTTGCGCCCGCTGTGGTCCAGCACCGACATGTGCAGGTGCATGCCATTGCCAACCGCGCCGGCCACAGCGATCGGGGCGAACGAGGCCCGCAGACCGTGCCGCCGCGAAACGGCGCGGATCGTCTCGCGGACAAGGACCACTCGATCCGCGGTTACGACCGGATCGTCCGGGCTGGTCGACAACTCGAATTGGCTGACCGCGTACTCCGGGTGATACTGCTCGACCGGCACGTTCTGCGCGGCCAGCGCCTCGAGTAGGTCACGGCCGTAGTCTGCGACCTCCATGAGCCGGGTCATGCCGTACGCGGATCCGCTCGCGGCTGGTGTTCCGTCCGCGGCCGCTCCGTCCGCGGTTGCGAGGTACCACTCGATTTCGAATGCCATCCGCAAAAGCAGACCGGCCTCCTCCGCGGCAGCAACCATGCGGCGAGCGAAGGTGCGCTGGTCGAGCGGGTAGGGTCGGCCGTCCTGGGTCCACCGATCGACCGGAGCCCAGGCCCAGCCCGGCTCGCAGTGCAGCACGGTCAAGCGCCTCGGTGTCGGGATGCAGGCGCAGATCGCCGACCGGCCCACCGACCAACTGGCCGCTGGTGATCGTATCGTCGACCTGGAAGACGTCGTGCACGGTGGACATGCCCACGCCCCACGCGGCCGCGTGCGCGAAACGCGCAATCGGCACCGCCTTCACCCGAGTCACCCCGACGTTGTCGACCCAGGTCAAAGCCACGGCGGCTACACCAGCCCGCGCCAACTCCTCGGCACGCGCGTGCCCGATCTCGGCGAGGGCCGATCGATCAAGAGGCGATCCATCCTGCGGTGCCACGGCATCATTGTTCCCCATTGATACGGAACCGGGTTTCCCAATCGGTCCGACCCAGGTCATCGCAGCGGTTGGGGATAGGGCGGCTTGCCCGGCGTGTAGAGCCAGGTACGCAGGAAGGTGTCGAGTGAACGTCCCGACACGCTGTCGGCGTAGGCGATGAACTCGGCTGTGGTCGCGTCGCCGCCGGCGTGAACCTGTGCCCAGCCGCGGATGATCCGCCAGAAAATGTCGTCGCCGACCGTTATCCGCAGTGCCTCGAGCGTGGCCGCGCCACGGTCGTACACAGAGTCGCCGAATAGCGAGTCCAGGGTTGGCCGCGCCGGTGGATCGAGTGGCAGGTCGTCGCCCTTGTTGTAGAGCCGGTCGAAGGACTGCTTCGGCGTCCGGCCCCCGACATGCTCCGACCAGAGCCACTCGGCATAGGTGGCGAAGCCCTCGTTGAGCCAGATGTCTGACCAGTCGGCGACGGTGACGCTGTCGCCGAACCACTGGTGCGCGAGCTCGTGCGCCATAGTGTCGTCGGCGTCATCGGCCGAGTCGAAGTCGTCGGATGAGTAGGCCGGTCGGGTCTGGTTCTCCAACGCGTCGAGGCTGGTCTCCGTGTGGACAATGCCGCCGATGGAGTTGAACGGGTAGGGCCCGAACTGGGTGGCTAGGAAGTCGACGATTGTCGGTGTCTTGGCCAGTTCGGCATCGACCGTGGGCGGCAACGCGTCCGCGACGGCGAGCACGACTGGGAGGCCGTTGTGTGTCGTGGTGGCTACGCGGAATCTGCCGATCGCGGCGACGGCAAGATAGCTTGCCATCGGCGCCGTCTCGACCCAGCGCCACGTGGTCAGCGACCCGTTGACTCGCTCACTGGCCAACCTGCCGTTCGACACCGCGGCGAGCCCGGTCGGCGTGGTGATGGCGATCTCGTAACTTGCCTTGTCGGTGAGGCGATCGTTGACCGGGAACCAGGTCGAAGCGCCACGGGGCTGGCCCTGGGCGATTGCTCCGTCAGGCTGAGAAATGAACCCCTGCGGGCCGAAGGCATGGTCGTTGAACGGCTGGGGAACACCGCCATATTTGATCTCGGTCGTGATCTTCGCGCGGTTCTTGATCGGACGTGCCGGAGTGATCATGAGTTTGTCGCTAGCGAGGCTGAACTTCGCGGGCTTCGCATTGACAGTCACAGACGTGACGGCCAGAGCGTGTAGATCCAGGTCGAAGCGGGACAGCGCCTGGGTCGCGGTCGCAGTGATCTTGTTTGTGCCGGTCAGAATCCGAGTCGTCGGGTCGTACGCGATCGCAATCGCATAGTGCGTGACGTCGTAACCGCCGTTGCCTTGGTCAGGAAGTAGCGAGTCGCCCGAACTCGGCGAGCCCGGGGCTGGACCGCTCGACCCACTTCGTTGCGAACTGCTCGGCGCTGGCGTCGATGTATTCGGTCGGTCCGTGAATGCCGGCGTCGCGTCGGCGCGGTGGTTAGCGCGGGTTTCGGATGACGGCGAACATCCAGCACCAAGCACGGCTGCGGCTAGTACAGCGGCGAGGCCGGTGACCAGACGTCCGCGCACTACCGCCTCCCGGGGGCAGCGTGAGCCCCGCTCGACCCACCATACGAATGTCGACCGCTGCTGCGTGCCGGATTGGCGAAGGTCTCGCTCGGGACTGTTCTCGCCGGAGCCGCGCATGTGGCATGCGGCGCCCGCGCGCCGGGCCCGGTCGACAAGATCCTCAACGCCTCTATCACCCGACCGATTCGTAGTTGAGCAACGCGCCGTTCGACCTAGGCTGATTTAGATGGGCGACGGTCTGCTGACCTTGTGCCTCTGCGGTGACGTGATGCTCGGTCGCGGCATCGACCAGATCTTGCCGAACGCCGGGGACCCGGCTCTGCGGGAGCCGGACGTTCACGATGCGCGCACGTATGTCGAACTTGCGGAACAAGTCAACGGTCCAATTCCCCGCCCGGTCGACTTCGCCTGGCCGTGGGGAGATGCCCTCCAGGTCCTCGCTGACTCGGAGCCGGATGTCTGGATCCTGAACCTGGAGACGAGCATCACGAGCCACCATGGCTTCGCGGCCGGCAAACGCATCCACTACCGGATGAGTCCCGCCAACGTTCCCTGTCTGCTTGCCGCCAGGCCCGACGCGGCAGTGCTGGCAAACAACCACGTGCTGGACTTCGGGCGCCGGGGACTGCAGGACACACTCGACGCGTTGTCACCCTCGTCCGGCGCGCGCTTGTCCGCTCCGGGGGCCGGCCGTGACCGGGCTCGAGCGCAGCGACCCGCGACCATCGCGGTCGGGGAACGAGCGCGGGTCCTGATTTTCGCGTTCGGAATGCCGTCCAGCGGCGTACCCGGCGCATGGGCCGCAACCGACGACCGCGCCGGCGTCGACTTCGTCGCCAAGCCCACTGACGCCGCGGCCGTCGAGATCTCAGAACGTGTACGGCGTGTGAAGCGAGCCGGCGACCTCGTGGTCGCGTCTATTCACTGGGGATCCAACTGGGGCTACGACGTCTCTCGAGATCAGGTGGCATTTGCCCATCGGCTGATCGACGGCGGCGTCGACCTCATACATGGGCACTCGTCGCATCACCCGCGACCGATCGAGGTCTACCGGGACCGGGTCATCCTCTACGGATGCGGCGACTTCATCAACGACTACGAAGGCATCGGAGGGCGCGAGGAGTACCGCGGCGACTTGCGCCTGCTGTATCAAGCCTCCATCGAGGTCGACAGCGGCAGACTCGTCGACCTGCGGATGGTGCCGATGCAGGCGCGGCAGATGCGGCTGCGCCACGCCGCGCGCACCGATCGCGAGTGGCTGCGAGGAGTGCTCGACCGATGCAGCCGCGATTATGGTTCGCGCGTCGACATCGACCGCGACGGCACTCTTCTCCTCCGGCGTAGGTGGCCAGTGCGGGAGGAGTAGCAGTCTGATCGCTTGTGCCGCTCACCATGCCCGCCGTGACGCCGAGGTCCAGCTCGCGCTTTCGCTGGGCCGGAGGGGATCCAGATCGCCTCGCGCCGCGTCTGACTGGCGTACCCGGGAATTGGAGGACGGCATGGGCACAACCGTGCGTCGATCAGCGAGCGCAAGCGTCGCGGTGCTGGCGGTCATTGTCTTGTCCGCCTGCAGCGGTGGGCATGCGGCAAAGCCGTCGCGCACTGCGGTCCGGGCCACCGGTGCGGCCAGCGGCCCTTTGACGCAGGACTCCGCATCGGGTGGGCATGCGGTGCCGGGCACAGGCGGCGCACCCGGCGCGGCGAAGGCCGCCGGACCAGCCGATGGCATGCAGGCGTTTCCGCGTTTCGCTCAGCCGACGCTTGCGAGTCAAGACCCACAGTCGACGTTTGGCCTTGATGTGGACACCGCCTCGTATACCTACGCCAAGGCTCAGATCGACGCGGGGCGACTCCCGACGCCCAGCTCAGTGCGCCCGGAGGAGTTCATCAACGCGCTTCACCCAGGACTATCCGGCACCGCCCGGAGATGGCTTCTCGGTCTCCCTCGACGGTGCGCATATGCCAGAGATCGAGGCGCAACCAGCTGCGATGCGGCTGCTGCGGGTCGGGTTACAGACCCGGCCGAACGATCGCCTCGATCAACCTGACACCGCGCTGACCTTCGTCATCGACGTGTCCGGCTCTATGCGTAGCCAAGGAAAGCTGGACCTGGTCAAGAGCGCACTGTCGGAACTGGTCAGCCAATTGGGACCTGGCGACTCTGTCGCGATAGTGACGTTCAACTCGCACGCCCGCGTCGTGGTTCCCGCGACCTCGGCCTCGAAGCGCGAACGGCTGCTTTCAGCCATTGACAGCTTGCAGGCCGGTGGCTCCACCAACCTCGCCGATGGGCTGACCACGGGATATCAGGTGGCACGCGCCGGCTTCCAGCCGGAGGCGACCAACCGCGTCGTGATTCTCTCCGACGGCCTGCCCACGACTGGCAAAACCTCTGCGTCGGCGATCGCGTCCGAGGTCCGCGCCGAGGCCGGCAAACAGATCACGCTGATCGGAGTCGGTGTCGGCCGCACCTACGGCGATACGCTGATGGAACAGCTTGTCGACCACGCGGACGGTTTCGTCGTCTATCTCAGCTCGCCTGCGCAGGCGCACGAGGTGCTGATCCCGCGACTACTCGTGACCGCCAGCCTGCGGGCTCTCGATGCCAAGGCTCAGGTCACGTTCAATCCGCAGACGGTTGTCTCGTATCGGCTCGTCGGCTATGACGATCGCGCCATCGCGGACTCGTCGTTCACCAATGACCACGTCGATGGCGGCGAGGTCGATGCCGGCCAACAGGTCACGGCACTGTACGCGGTGCAGTTGCAGCCCAATGCGTACGGTGAGGTCGCCACAGCCGCGATACGCTGGCTCGATCCGGCCAGTCACCTGCCGGACGAGGCGGTCGACACCGTCTACACCACCGATTTGGACGTGCCGTTCGAGGTCGCCGCAGTGGGCATACAGGTGTGCTATGCCGCTGCGTTCTTTGCCGAAGCTCTCCGAGGCAGCCCATACGGCACGCATGTGCAACTGGCCGATCTGGCAGCGATCGCCGACGATGCCGCATACACGAACGAAGACCCCGCCGCGGCAGCGCTCGCCGAAACGATTCGCCGGGCCGCCGATCTCGTTGGCGAAGGATGAATCTCGCGACACAGAGGTATGTCGGCGATCACTCGTGGCGGTGGGGGATCATGTGGCTCGGCGGTCGGTGATCATGTGGCTCCGCGTGGCCGGGTGATGCGCTGAGCTGCGTCCCGGATCTCAGCGCACACAGAGACAGCTGTCGCGTTCGACGACCTGGCCGCGGCGCAGTGGCAGGACCCGAGTCAGTGCACGATAAGCCCAGCCGAGGCCGGGAATCTTCGCGAATATGCCCTGCGGGCCGCGCACCATACGACCGGTGCGCACGTCGTAGGCCGATTGGTGCCAAGGGCAGACCAGCCGCCCCTCCGAGTCGATGCCGCCGCCGGCCAGATCGGCTCCGAGATGGCGGCATCGGCGGCTGACAGCGAATAACTCCCCTGCTGCATTGCCGACGGCGTACCGGCCTACGCCGATCACTGTCCCTGCCGGAAGGTCCTAAACCGGCCCTACCTGTTGCTCCGCGGTCATGGCGACAGCCTCCTCCGCTGCGAGGGAGATGACTTCGAGAGTCCACCTGAACGGCCCCGGTCATCCCGACAACTGGACGCTCAACAATCGTTGCTCGATCGGCCGTCTGTGAACGATTCGACGCGCAGGTGGCCGGTCGACCCCTAGCTATCCAGCGGTGCGGGTCTGGTCACGAGGCGTACGGTCTCTACGATCCGCTGCCTCCTGGGTCGACGGTGTCCGGCCCCGCCGGCGCGATACTCACCGTATCCGCGATGTCTTGGGCCGGCACGGCGTTATGGCTCGTCGCAGCCATTGTCATCGCCGCTTCCGCAGTCGAGGATTGCTCGCCTGGGTCGACCACTAACAAGTCGATGCGGAGACCGCCCTCACACGAGGCGGTCACTCGCGAAGCTGGCTGACTGTCAACGAAGGCGAGGCGGATCACTCGGTCCCCGACCCGGACATGGCGGGGATGATCCGCCCAGCCTTCGACGCTGAGCACCAGGCGCCGCACAGGGCCATGCAGGAAACGTCGTCTCCTGCACCAGCATCATCACCAGCGCCAGTGGAACAAACAGCGCCGCCCACCGCCAGCGGATCGACTGGATCCAGTACTCTCCAATCAGCCCGCCCAGCAGAATAAAGAAAATAAGGTATAGCAGATGGAAGCTCCGCATGGGCTGCAAGCGGTTGTACCCCTCCAGGCCCGGGATCGCCAGCATCGCCGCCGCCATCGTGAACAGCAAGCCAAACGGAATCAGACTGCTCGCCAGCCTGCGGAACGCCGGCAGCGTGCGCCGCGGACCCGCCACCGATAGCCGCCACAGCAGCGCCAGCGGCGCGAACACGCCGATCCACTGGTACCATGTCCACGTCGTAACGAAAAAGAAGGTACGCGACAACAGACAGTCGCGTGCCGGTCCCGTCACCGGCGCAAAATTCATCAGGAACGGCAGGGGCACCCAGCTCCCAGCCACCCCGATCGACTGCCGCCGTTGCAGCACCTCCATACACCCGACAAACAGGCAGACGTACACCGCCATCTGCGGATGCACGGCCGCCGTCAATAACAGCCACGCCACCGCTCGCCGCGGCCGGTTCCCCAGGTAGCAGGCAACCGCGAACAGCGACGCCGGGGTCGATAGCGACCGCGCCGTCAGGTACGGATCCATGATCGCCAGCGCCGTCCCGGTAACCGGAACACTCAGCGTTGCCGCCAGCACCGCGACCCCGCCCCATCGCGCGTGGCTGCCCTTAAAGCACGTACCCAGAAGCTGCCACGCCGCCAGCAGCAGCAGAAAAATGCTAGCCACGTGCCAGGCGAAAATCACCGTATCGATCGGGAAATGCGTCAGCCGTGCGGATCCCCCCACGAGCCCCGCAAAAATCGATAGGTGCGCGTGCGACATGAAGAACTCGGCGCCGAACGGGTACAAATTCGGGTCCGCCACTCGCTTGATCGCCGGCACATAAATCGCGCTGTCGTCCACACCCAGGTGATAGCCGTGCACCAGCACCGCCACCGCCGTGATCGCGCTCAACCCCGGCACGGGAGACTCCCCCCACCACCTGCGAACCGCGCTTAAAAATGCCATGTATCCTCCCTTTGACGCCACCGCACACACCCCAGTTTCACGAGTTTCATACCAAATTCCGGCATCCTCACGAACCATATGCCACAATGTCTCAAACAGGAGTCGAATCAATATGCAACACGGAATGCGCTACGGCATTGCCGCGGGCAGCCTTCTGGCGCTAGTCGCCACTTCCATCCCGGGGGTGGGCGCCGACGCCCTGCCTCCCAAACCCGTCAAAGCCAATTACGAACTGGCGGCCCGCTGGACCCCCGCCAAAGTCGGCAAAATCATCTTCGATACCGCCGTCACGCCGCATTGGATGGATTCCGGCGACCGCTTCTGGTATAGCTTCGAAAGCTCAGCCGGACGCAGGTTCTACATCGTGGACCCCGCCAAAAAGACCAAGTCCACGGTCTTCGATCCCGCGAAACTCGCCGCCTCCCTCACCACCGCCACCGGCCTTCCCTACGACTCCCAGCACCTTCCCATCACCGTCATCCGCTTCGTCAAAAACGAGGCGTCCATTCAGTTCGAAGTCAACGTCCCTCGCGACGCCGCCATCCCCGGCGAAAAGAAGCCCACCGGCACTGCCGCCGCCACCACCGATGGCGCCGCCAACCAGCAGCAGGACGACGCGAAGAAGACGCCGCCAACGAGCCCCAGCAACAATTGGGTGGACGCGGCGGCAGCAACTTCGCGCCGCCCCCGGCCCGCAATCAGAAGCAGCTTGCCTTCGAATACGAACTGACCTCCGGCAAACTGGCCCTCCTTGACGACGCGCCCAAACGCAAGCCCGCCTGGGCCTCCATCTCGCCCGACGACAAAAGCGTAGTCTTCGCGCGCAATCACAACCTCTACATGATGGACGCCGAAAACTACGCCAAAGCCCTCAAGAGCGCCGACGACAAGTCCATCCACGAAACCCAGCTCTCCACCGACGGTGTCGAGGACTTCGGCTACGGAGGGCGCGGCGCCGGCGGCGATCAGCAGCAGCAACAGCAGGAGCAGCAGCGCCAGCAGGAAGAAAACCAGCAGGGGCAGGCCGGTCAGGGCCAGGACAACACCCGCGCCCGCGTGTCGGCAGGCAACATCGCCTGGTCGCGCGATTCGAAGAAGTTCGCCCTTGTGCGCCGCGATTCGCGCAAGATTCCCAAACTGTGGGTCATCAACGCCCTCGCCAATCCCCGGCCGGCCCTCGAAACCTACAGCTACGCCATGCCCGGCGAGGCCAACACGCCGCAAGCCCAGCTCGAGATCTTCGACGTCGCATCCAAAGCCAAAGTCCTCGCCAAGGTCGACGCCTTCAAAGACCAGACCATGCAGATCGAGGTCGATCGCCCCGCGGGCCGCCAGCGCGAACACGAAAAGACGGAGCCCCTCTGGACCGGGCCCGGTAGCGACAAGCTCTACTTCAACCGCCTTAGCCGCGACATGAAACGGCTCGATGTCTGCGTGGCCGACACCACTACGGGCGAGGTCAAGCCGCTCATTCAGGAGCGCATGAACGTCTACATCGAGAGCAAGCCGCTCAAGGTCATCAATAACGGTACCGAGCTCGTCTTCTGGAGTGAACGCGACGGCTGGGGCCACTACTACCTCTACGGTGCCGACGGCACGTTGAAAAATCAGATCACCCACGGCGAGTTTGTCGCCGAAGACATCTCCTACATCGACGAAAAGTCACGCGAGATGTTTCTCACCGAGAGCGGACGCGAAGACGGCGAAGACCCCTATTTCCTGCACTTCTATCGCGTCAAACTGGATGGCAGCGGAAACAAGATTCTCGATCCCGGCGATGCCTCGCACGCCGTCAGCATCAGCGATTCCGGCCGCTATTTCATCGACACCTTTTCCAAGGTCAATACCGCGCCGAAAAGCGTCCTGCAAGATGCCGCCGGCACTCCCGTCATGCCCCTCGAGACGGTGGACCTCGCCGCCGCCATGCAGGCCGGATTCCGCTTCCCCGAACCCTTCCAGGTGAAAGCCGACGACGGCATCACCGATCTCTACGGCGTTATGTACAAGCCGTTCGATTTCGACCCCGCGAAGAAATACCCCATCATCGAGTACGTCTATCCCGGGCCGCAGCAGGAAAGCGTCACCAAGACGTTCACCAAGGCCAGCAACCAGATGTTCATGGCCAACTTCGGCTTCATCATGATCGAAATCGGCAATCGCGGAGGAAACCCCCACCGCTCGAAGTGGTATCACACCTTCGGCTACGGCAATCTGCGCGACTACGGTCTGGCCGACAAGAAGACCGCCATCGAGCAACTCGCCTCCCGCCACCCGTGGATCGATATCGATCGCGTCGGCATGTGGGGACATTCCGGCGGCGGCTTCATGACAGCCGCGGCCTTACTCATCTATCCCGATTTCTTCAAGGTCGGCTGGAGCGAAAGCGGTAACCACGAAAACAATATCTACAACAACACCTGGAGTGAGAAACACCACGGTGTGAAAGAAACCGCCGACAAGGATGGCAAGGTCGCCTTCGAATACGCCATCGACAAAAACAGCGAGATCGCCAAAAACCTGAAGGGCCACCTCATGCTGATCACCGGTGATATCGATGACAATGTCCACCCCAGCAACACCTATCGCCTCGCCGACGCCCTGATCAAAGCCAACAAGCGCTTCGACATGATGGTCCTCCCCGGACAGCGTCACGGATACACCACCGCCGGAGAATATGTCACCTGGCTGCGCGCCGATTACTTCGCCAAACACCTGCTGGGCGATTACGACCAGAGCATCGACATGTGGGAAATCAACCGCGAAAAGCAGGCCGCGGATAAAACCCAGTCGCAGCAGCAACAAACCGGAGGCCGCGGCCGCGGCGGCCGCTAGTCATGCTAGTTCACTCTGCTAGTTCGATCTCCGCGTTCATCTGCGTTTATCTGCGGCCCATATTCTTTCCTAGACTCGCCCGAAAGCTAACTGGCCACAGATAAACGCAGATAAACGCAGATGACCAAGTGATCTGCCCGTTTTCCGTGCACGCTCGGCAAATCCTGCAGTTCTCAAACACACCGCAATCCTCCCGCGTATCCCCAAAAAAAACGACGATCTGCACCACGCCTCATCCGACGTGGCTAGGGGTCAAACCGGATCTCATATCGGTCCAATAGGAATCCAAAACAAGGAGTGAATCTCGCAAATGAAGAGATATATTACAACGATCGCTTGCGCTACGCTGCTCGCGGGGACAGCGGTCGCCGACGATTATCCCAAGTTCGAAACGTTCTTGGGTTACAACTATGTACGGTTCTACCCGCAAAGCAACGTTCCGGCGTTCAGCGCCAACGGTGGGAGTGGACAGTTTGTTGTGAATCCCAAGCGCTGGTTGGGCGTGGTCTTGGATGCCGGTGCCGTCACCAATCAGAATTTCGCCGGCTTCAGTGCCACCAATACCCAAGTGTTTTTCATGGGCGGACCGCGCTTCTCGCTCCGCAAGACGCCGCTTTAAGCCGTACTTCCAGGCCGTGTTCGGCGGCGTCTACTACACTGCCAGTTCCCAGTTCACCGGCACCTTGGTCACACCATGCTTCCCGATTCTCGACGGCACAACCGTAGTCGGCGAAGTAGGCAACAGCCAGACCAAGTTCGCCTTGGCGGCCGGCTTCGGCTTGGACATCAAGATCTCCCGGCACCTCGCCTTCCGTCCGGGCGCGATCGATTACTACTACACCCGCATCGGCAACCTCCGCGCGCCTGGCGATAACAGCCAGAACAATCTGCGCTACTCGGCCGGCATCAACATGATGTTCGGTGGTGAGAAGCCCGCGCCGCCTCCGCCGCCCGCGCCGCAAACCAAGAAGTGCCCGGATGGCAGCGTGGTCGCCATGACCGCCTCCTGTCCGAAAATGAACCTCTCGCTCTCGCTCTCCGCCACTCCGGCGGAACTGTGCCAGGGAGAAACCGCCCAGTTGAATGTCGGCACCGGCGGTGCCAGCATGAGCCAGTTGAACTTCGCCTGGACCCTAAATGGCCAGCCTTACAGCCAGGACAAGTCCGGCGTATTTACTGCCACCACCCCTGGTACCTACGACATCGCCCTCAACGCTTCCGGCAACCAATTCAGCCCGGCAGCCGCCCATACCACCATCGTCGTGAAAGAGTATGTCGCACCCACCGGCACCGTCCAGGCGAATCCCGCCCAGATCCCTGCCGGCGATAAGTCATCCCTTTCCGCCAACTTCAACGGCCAGTGCGGCGGTCCCATCCAGGCCCCCCGCTACATGGCTTCCGAAGGCTCCATCGAGGGCGACCAGTTCGACTCCTCCACCCTCCAGTGGGATTCTTCCAATAACGCGGAGCAGCACAAGACCATCACCATCACCGCCAAGGCGTCCGACAGCAAGAGTGAAGGAACCGCCACAACCACCATCGACGTAGTCAAGAAGGCCATGGTCGCCCCCATCCGCCTTCCCGACGTTCTCTTCTCCCCCAACAGCGCGCGCGTCAACAATTGCGGCAAGCGCGTCCTGTTGGAACAGCTCCGCTCCTACTACGAACGCGACAACACCGGCACCGTAGTGTTAGTCGGTCACCAGTCGGCCGCCGAGAAGGCCGCCAACCTGTCCGATCAGCGCGCTCTCAATGCGGCGGCGGTGATTACCGCCGGTAGCGGAGTCTGCCTGTCGATCCCGCAGTCCCAGGTGCAGGTCAGCGCGCCCGGTACGGATCAGCAGGGCGTCAGCTTCGACTCCGCCTTCTGCGCCTCCTCCGCGGGCGGTGGCGCAAATGTCGGAGAGCGCCGCGTAGTGGTCTGGTTCGTCCCGCCGGCGGGCAAATGCCCCCGTCCGTGACGGATGCAAAGGCCGCCAGCGCGACCTCCGTCAGCGGATTGGGCTGCCCCAAATAGCAACACCCTAATCCGGCAATACCCAGGGAACCGGCCTGCCGCCACTCAAGCGGCAGACCGGTTCCCTTGTTTTTGGTATTGCAACTCAATATCAATTACAAATCGATCCATTCACCTGTCTTCTCTGCGTCTTCCTCCGCGTTCTCTGCGTCTCTGCGTTGAATAGAAAGTCTCCAATCCTGATTGCTCTTTCATGCAGCGAGGCCGTGTATTCAAACGCAGAGACGCAGAGGGCACAGAGGAAGACGCAGAGAAGCATTGAACGCAAATCAGCAAATCACTTGCACCGCCAACTCGCCAAATCCGAACCCCAGCCAGCTCTACGTGATCTTTCCAACGACAACTGCAATTCAGTTGCAATAATTTCTTGACAACCATCTCCTGCCGCTTTACTCTGATTCTTGACCGGCAACCTTTCCGCTCTGATGTGACCGGAAATGCTGGCAATAAACCGGAACCTGGGTACAGGTCCCAGCGCCCCCCGACGGACGCTATGGGCCCTGCTGCATTCCATTTGCAATTTCAATGTGAGAGATAAGGAGGAGTGTCTCGTGCGTCATCGCAAGCCCGTGCCCAATAAACAATCCGAAGGTTCCTGGCCCGCTACCTATCGCTGGCTGGCCACCGGAACACTGGTCGTCTACACCGCCATCGGCTGCCATAAGGTGGAAGCCGCGCCTCTCCATCCGCAGTGCGCACCCGTCCCGCCCGCTTCGCATTCCAGGCGGCCGCCGCGCTGCCCCCGCAGCGCTTCGATATTCCGGCGGGCACCATTCAGGACGCCGCCCAGATCTTCCGCAAGGCCACCAATCTCGAAGTCGGCATGACCAACGAGGGGATCGGCCAGCTTGCCACTCCCGGAGTCTCCGGCACTCCTTACGCCGCAGCAGGCCCTCGACCAGATGCTCAAGAATACCGGCGTCCATTGCCGTTTCACAGGCGCCAACCTCGGTGATGCTGGAACTCAACAGCGTGGCCGAAAGCGTCGACGTCTCCGCCTCCACCTCCGCCCTGCCCACCTCCATCTCGCAAATACTCCGAACCACTTCGCGACACGCCGCAAACCGTCAACATCGTCGGCCAGCAGGTCATGGCGCGAGCAGAACACCACCACGCTCCGCGATGCGCTGCGCAACGTCGCGGGCATCAGCATCGCCGCCGGCGAAGGCGGCGCCCAGGGCGACAACCTGACCATCCGCGGCTTCAGCGCCCGCAACGATCTGTACATCGATGGCATGCGCGATTTCGGCAGCTACTACCGCGACCCCTTCAACCTGGAGGAAGTCGATGTCGTGCAGGGACCGTCCGCGGCCACCTTCGGCCGCGGCTCCACCGGCGGCGTCGTCAACCAGGCCACCAAAATGCCCGACCCTGCTGCGCGCCTTCTCCGGCACCTTCGATGGCGGTACCGATGGAACCCGCCGCGCCACCGCGGACGTCAATGTGCCCCTCCCCGCCTTCGGCAAAGGCGCCGCCTTCCGCCTGAACGTGATGGGCACCGAAGGCGGAGTCGCCGGCCGCGACGTCGCCTTCAACCGCCGCTACGGCGTCGCGCCCTCGCTCTCCTTCGGCACTGGGAACCGCCACCCGCGTGACGCTCAGTTATCTCAACCAGCAGGCCGACGATATCCCGGACTACGGCATTCCCTGGCTCTTCAACCAGCCCGCGCCCGTCGCCCGCAACAACTACTACGGCTTCCGCGACGGCAACTATCTCCGCACCAAGGACAACATCGCCACCCTGCGCGCGGAACACGATTTCTCCTCGCACGTCTCCGTCCGCAACCAGACGCGCTACGCCCGCTACCTCCGCGACGTCCAGATCACCGAACCGCAGGTCCTCGGCACCGTTACGCCCGCCACGCCGCTCTCGGCCATCACTGATCAACCGCAATCAGCTCGTCTCCAACAGCGTCGAAGGCTTTCTGGCGAATCAGACCGACGTCACCATGCAAGTTCCAGACCGGCTCCGTCAAACACACAGCCGTCGTTGGCATGGAATTGGACCGCGAGGATTCCGACCCCACCCGTCCCCGCTACACCGGCGTTCCCACCACCAGCCTGCTGGCGCCGGACGACACGCCAGAAGTTCGCCGGAGTCGCCACCATCAATACGATTGTCCACGCCCGCTCCAACAGCGCCGCCGCCTATGTCATCGATACCGCCAAACTCGGCTCGCACTGGGAATTGAACGGCTCCTTCCGCTTCGACCGTTTCAACTCGCACTACACGCAGGCCGTCGCCTCCGGTCGCCGCGTTCAACCGCCTGGATCACCTGCCTTCCTGGCGCGGCGCCGTGGTTTACAAGCCCGTCACGCCGGTCAGCATCTATGCGTCGGTCGGCAATTCGTTCAACCCGTCCGCCGAATCCCTCTCGCTCAGCGCCAGCACCGCCAGCCTTCCGCCCGAAGAAGAATCGCACCTACGAATTCGGCGCCAAGTGGGACCTCGCGCACCCCGGCCTCTCTCTGCGCACCGCCCTCTTCCAAACCGACAAGCTCAACGCCCGCGAGCCCGATCCCACCAATTCCCTGCTCAATGTCCTCGCCGGCAAACAGCGCGTGCAGGGCTTCCAGGCCGAAGTGAGCGGACACCTCACCGCAAAGTGGGACGCCCAGGCCGGCTACGCCTATCTCGACGCAACGCTCCGCTCGTCGAACTTCTACCCGGCCGCCGATCGGCGCCCGCCTGGCCAACGTCCCCGCGGCACACCCTCACCTTCTGGCAGACCTACCGGCTGCCGTCCGTCGTTCCGCATCGGTGCCGGCGGCAGCTTCGTGGGCGCTCGAACCGCCAGTTCCACCGTGCCCATCGAGCCCATCACCGGCCTGGTCAAGCAGGCTCCCGGCTACTGGGTCTTCAATGCCATGGTCGAGCGGCCGATCACCGAACACGCCACCCTGCACGCCAACGTCTACAATCTGGCCGATCGCTACTATTACGATCAGTTGCATCCCGTCGCACATCGTGCTCGGCCCGGCGCGCAATGCCCTGATCGGTATCCGGTTCCGGTTCTAACTCCAACGCATATGCTGCTACCCATTGCAGATCTCCTGACGCCGGAACAAGTGCGTCACGCGCGACAACTCCTCGATTCCGCGGATTGGGTGGATGGCCGGGTGACCGCCGGCCATCAATCCGCCCGCGCCAAAGACAACGTCCAGTTGCCCGAAAGCTCGCCCGCCGCGCGCGAGCTTCGGCGACCTCGTGCTCGGCGCGCTTGGGCAGAATCCCCTGTTCATTTCGGCCGCGCTCCCCCTGCAGGTCTTCCCGCCGCTCTTCAATCGCTACTCCGGCGGCCAGTCTTTCGGCACGCACGTGGACAACGCCATCCGCCAGGTCACCGGCGGCGCCCAGCGCATTCGCACCGATATCTCCGCCACCTTGTTCTTCACCAATCCCGATGAATACGAGGGCGGCGAACTCGTGGTCGAAGATACCTACGGCGCGCAAAGCATCAAATTGCCCGCCGGCCACATGATCCTCTATCCCGCCACCAGCCTGCACCACGTCAGGCCGGTGGCGAGGGGCGCGCGCGTGGCCTCCTTCTTCTGGATCCAAAGCATGGTGCGCGACGACGGCCGGCGCACCATCCTCTTCGATCTCGACGTCGCCATCCAGCGTCTCAATGCCGATCACCCCGATCATCCGTCGGCCGTTCAACTCACCGGCGTCTATCACAACCTGCTGCGGCAATGGGCGGAGGCCTGATGATTCGCAAAATCTTCTTCTGGCTGCACCTCGGCTGCCGGGTCGCTGGCCGGCATCGTCATTCTCATCATGTCGATCACCGGCGTCCTGCTCGCCTGGCAGCGCCAGATCATCCACTACGCCGATCGTCAGTTCCGGCAGCCTGCCGCTGTTTCGCAGCCTGCCAGGGCGACGCCCGAGACCCTGCTCGCGAAAGTCGTGGAGGCGCGGCAAGCGCTCCCCACCACCCTCACCTTGCGCGCCGATCCCGCAGAGCCCGCCTCCGCCGAGTTTGGCCGCAACAGGCGTCGTCTACCTGCATCCCGCCACCGGCCAGGTCCTCGGCGAAGGCTCCCCGGCGGTTCGCGCCTTCTTTCGCCAAACCGAAGACTGGCACCGCTGGCTCGCTGCCGGGCTGGAATCCCGAGCCACCGGGCGCGGCGTCACCGGCGCGTCCAACCTGCTCTTTCTGGGACTTCTCCTCAGTGGCTTCTATCTGTGGCTGCCGCGAATCTGGAGCCGCCAGTACCTGCGCTCCACCACCTGGTTCCGCCGTGGAGTGAGCGGCAAGGCCCGCGACTTCAACTGGCACAACGTCATCGGCATCTGGTGCGTCGCGCCCTTATTCGTCATCGTAGCGTCGGGCGTGGTCATGTCCTATCCGTGGGCCAATAATCTGGTCTATCGAATCACCGGCAGCGAACTGCCTCAGCCGAATGGCGGCTGGGGGCGGAGGACGCGCCGGAGGCGCACGCGGCGACGCGCCCAAATCCGCCGAGGTCTCCTTCGCCGGCATCGATCCTGCCTGGAAACGCGCCGAGACGCAGGTCCCCTCCTGGAGAACGATTGCCCTCCGCGTGCCCGCAAATGCCAGGGCGCCCCTGGTCTTCACCATCGATTCGGGCGACGGTGGCCGTCCCGACCTTCGCGCCCAACTCACCCTCAAGCGCGGCAGCGGAGATCTCGTAAAATGGGAGCCCTTCAGCGCCAACAGCGCGGGACGCCGTCTGCGATCCTGGATCCGCTTCTCGCATACCGGCGAAGCCGGCGGCATCCCCGGGGAAACCATCGCCGCCATCGCGTCTCTGGGCGCCTGCTTTCTCGTCTGGACCGGCATCTCTCTCGCCATACGCCGGCTTTGGGCGGCCATCGGCCGCCGTCGCAATGCCAGTCGCGCCGTCGAACTTGTCGCGCGATAGCGGCCATCCGACCGGTTGTCAACACGAAGGAGGAATGAGCGATGAAGCAAAATGGAATGTGCCTGGCGTCGCAAGACGGCTTCGGGCAGGTCTACGATTGCGGCTCTTGTGGAAACATTCACGTCTGCGTGGGACCCGTAAGCCTTTCGCTATCCCCGCCTGCCTACCTGGACTTGGTGGCCATGCTGTCCACCAGCGCGGCTAACTTCGAAATGTGGATGGAGCACCGCAAGACTCTCGAGTCTGATCGGGAAATGCCCGGCTACGGAGTGGATTAAACTCTACAAGCCGAGAAGGAGCGACATGAAGAAAACTCTCTGCCGGATTTCTTTGCTACTGACCTCCGCCGCGTTGGCCCAGGCTCACTTCGTCTTCGTCGTGCCGGACGCCGGCGGCGGAACCGCGAAGGTGTTCATCAGTGAGGAGCTCAAGCCAACCGGTGAAGTCGACCTGAGTATCATCAGCGGCGCCAAACTGCGCCTGCTGGATTCCGCCGGGCATGAAGTCTCTCTCCCTATGCTGAA
Source organism: uncultured Actinomycetota bacterium (assembly GCA_963836775.1). Lineage (GTDB taxonomy): Bacteria > Actinomycetota > Actinomycetes > Mycobacteriales > Micromonosporaceae > DASQPR01. The sequence goes on from CAWIKR010000002.1 coordinate 2,810,064, forward strand.
GGGCGCGGACGCGTATACCGTGGCGCTCTCGGGCACAGGCACGCGCGTCATTCATGGCGTCGTAGACTTGGGACTTACTCAGAGCCGCGGGCCCAAGCCCTACCTGTTGATCTACTACCCCAAGTCGATTCTCGGTAACGCCTTCGACGGTAAGTCCAATCTCCCCGATCAAACGCCGGTTCAAATTGTGCCCTCAGGAAAACCGGGCGCGCTCAAACTGCAATTGCTCGTGCGCGGCAAGCCGCAGCCGGATTCGGAGATTACCGTCATCCTGCCGGACAACACACAGAAGAAACTCAAGACCGACGCTATGGGACAGACGGATCTTCTCACCGAAACCGGGCGCTACGGTGCGTGGGCACGATCCTGGGAACAGACCGCTGGCCAGCGTGACGGCAAGAAATACGAAGAGATTCGCCATTACGCCACCCTGGTCTTCGATGCTTCCGCGGCTTCCGCTGCCACGGCGGGCGGTGTCGCCGCAACCCGATTTGCTACTCTTCCGGAGGCGGCCTCCAGTTTTGGCTCCGTGGCGAGCGACGGCTGGCTCTACGTGTACGGCGGCCACATCGCGCCGACGCATTCCTACTCCACCGCTGCCGTATCCGGACAGTTCCACCGCCTGCGCCTCACCGGCAACCCGCAATGGGAACAACTGCCGGGCGGAGCCCCCATGCAGGGCATGAACCTGGCGGCGCTTGACGGCAAGATATACCGCATTGGCGGCATGTCCCCGCGCAACAGCCCGGGTGCTCCGGCCGATACCTACTCGACCGCGGATAATGCCAGGTTCGACCCCGCCACCGGTAAGTGGGAAACCCTACCCCCGCTGCCCGATCCGCGTTCCTCGCACGATGTAGTCGTCATCGGCAACAAGATCATCGTCACCGGGGGCTGGGCCCTTCGCGGAAAACGCACCGATTGGGCCGATACCCTCGCAATCCTGGACCTCTCGGCGCAGAACCCCGCGTGGACCACCGCGAAGCAACCCTTCCGCCGCCGTGCCCTGATGGCGGCCGCCCTCGACGGCAAGATGTACGTGATCGGAGGCTTCGACGAGAAGAGCGAGATCGTGCGCGACGTATCAATCTACGACCCCGCCACCAACACATGGAGCCAGGGCCCCCAATTGCCCGATGGCCCCGGCCTATCTTTTGCCCCCGCCGCCACCGTGCACCACGGCGATCTGTACGTCAGCCTTTCCGACGGCACCCTATACCGCCTCAACAAAACTTCCCAACAGTGGGAGAACGCCGGAAAATCCACCCCCCGCCTCGCCCACCGAATCGCATCGGACGGCAACTCCATCCTGGTAATCGGAGGAGCGGAAAACGGAAAGAATTTCGATCTCATCGAATCCATCCCGATCCGCCAAAACTAATCCGAAGTGGGGCAGGCTGGCAGCCTGCGGCGGGATGGCATCCCGCCTGCCTCGGCATTGCAACGACCACAAAACAAGGCTTTCTTCTCTGCGCTTCCTCTGCGTTCTCTGCGCCTCAGCGTTGAATGCGAGGCCTCACTTTCAAAACCCCACCTTAACCGCAAACTGAAACTGCCGCGAATCCTGTGCGCTAGAAATACTCCCAAAGTTCGCCGTAAACGCGATCCGATTAGGAATATTGAAATTCGGGTGATTCCACAAATTGTAGCCCTCCACCCGAAACTGCACCTTCGCGCCCTCACTCAATCGAAACTCCTTCTGCAGCGAAAGGTCGAACTCCTGCAGTCCCGGCCCCATCACCGCATTACGCGGAGCATTCCCGAACCCATAAAGTGCCGGCAAGGAAAACACCGAAGTCCGGAACCATTGTTGAGGCGTCTTAGCCCCGTCGTTAGGATCGCCCGAAAGATTGGGACGTTGTGCCGGCCCGGCGCCAATGTTGGCCGGATCGCTCGCGATATTTACCGAAAATGGCGCCCCCGATTGAGCCGTGAAACTCCCGGCCGCCTGCCACTGTCCGAATATCGCATGCACCGCCCCGCGGCCATCAGGCACCGGCAGTCGGTAAATAAAACTCACCACCACGCGATGCCGGTGATCGAAACTGGAACTCGCCTTCTCGGCCGCCAGATCATAGACATTTTGCGGAAGATTCGCCTCGTTCAACGTGGCGCCGGGGTCCGACGCATCGTCAATCGAGTGCGACCATGTCCAGTTGGCGTCAAACATCAGTCCCTTCGCGAAGCGCCGCTTTGCGCTCACGCTGATCGCGTGGTACGTCGCCCACCCGTTCCATCGAATGTCGCTGATCTGGCTCAATTGCGGAATCGGCCGCCGCGCGGCGATCGTCCCCGGCCCCGGCAGTGGGACGTTCAGCAGCGTCCCGCTATCGGCATGCACCGTGCGCGATCCGATGTAGGCCAACGAGAGCATCGTCCCCGCATTTAACTCGCGTTCCAGATTGAGATTCCACACCTCGTTGTATTCGATCTTGAAATCGTGGTCGAGATTGCTCCCTCCTGCCGTCCCGACCGTATTCGCCGTCAGCCCGTTTTCCGTCGTGAACGAAGGCGAGAGAGTTGCCGCGGAGTTGACCGTCTTGGTCACAAAAAACGGCAGGTTCTGCGCCAGATTCGTCACAATGCTGTAAGCCGCCTGATTCGGATAGATGCCGTAGCCGGCGCGGACTACGGTCTTCCATCCGCCGGGCACCCGCCATGCCAGTCCCGCGCGGGGCGCCAGCCGCAGCGGCCTCGGCGTCAACAGGCTGTTATTCCAGCCCGCTGCCGCCGACGGTGATATACGGAATCGGCAGGTACGGAAGCAGCGCGTTGGCAGCCGCGGAAATCATGCGCGAGTCGTCGCTGGCCACCACGAACCGGCCGCCCGCGATCGAAGTGTCGATGGCCGCGATCCGGTTTCCCGCCTCGGTCATATTCTGGTTGTACTCGTACCGGATCCCCACGTCGATCTTCAGATCTCGAGTGATCTGCCAGTTGTCTTGAATGTAGAAGTGCGCCCAATTCGTGCTCGCCTCCATCGCCGCCCGGCCCAGGCCAACCTGCGCGGTCGTCGGATATCCCAATAGGAAGTCGGCGAACGCATTCCCATCCGCCAGGCCCGGCGCGGACGAAGTCCATCGCGGCGTAAACGAAAAGATTCCGCGCGCTCCGTTCGGATTCACGGGCTCAAGTCGTAGTGCATGGCGTACATGCCGAACTTAATCGTGTGGCTGCGGCTATGCCAGGTCACGTTGTCGTAAAACTCAAAGTCGCGGTTGTGACGAAACGTGAACAACGCTGGGTCGCCCATGGTCGTGAACTGGCCGCCAAACGAAACCTGTGGATACCCCATATCCGCCGGATTCGTCGTGACACCCTGCAGGCCCGTCCGCGCAGCAAAAGCGATTTCCGGCGTTGGGGTCCGTCTGTCCGCCCGCAACCGTCAGGAACCCGAAGCGGACTTCATTCAGGACATTCGCGTCGAAGGCATGCGTCCAGCCCGCCGCCCCATTGATCGCATGAGTGCTCAGATTGCGCCCAAAACCGGGCAGCAAACTCTCCTGCAGCACACCGGACCCGAACGGATCGACTTTGCCGTGCATCGAAAAGGGAAGCGCGAAAGTAAGTGCCGTCCTTCTCTGAAAACCGGTGGTCGAACCGTGCCGTGTATTGATTGCCGTTGATGCGCTGGTCCCCGGTCGCGCGCAGGTTCTGCGCAACTCCCGGCAAGTTGGGATGAGGAATCAGGGCGATCAGGGCGGCTGCCACCGGGTCCGGCGGCGTCGGCACTCGATTATTTGGAAACGGCTGCCGCTGTCCGTTGGCACGCCGTGCCGGGATCGTAAATCGCCGCCAGCGCCGGAAAAGTCGCCGCTCCGCATCGGGTCCGTGGGGACGGAGAACGTTTGTGTGAGAGACTTCCGGATTCTCTGCCCCTCATAACTCAGGAAGAAAAAGGTCTTGTTCCTGCGGATCGGGCCGCCAAAGCTTCGCGCCAAACTGGTTTTGCCGGAACGGGGGAATCGGAGCCGCGGCGGAATCGAAGAAATTCTTGGCATCGAACACGCTGTTGCGGACGAACTCGAACAGGCTGCCGTGAAAGCTGTTCGATCCCGACCTGCTGACCACGTTGATCACCGCTCCGGACTTGCCTCCGAATTCCGGCGCATACGATGTTTTCTCGATATTGAATTCTTCGATAGCGTCCACCGATGGCGCGATCACCATGTTGTTGAAGTGCTCGTCGGTGATGGCCACACCATCCATCAGGTACAGATTGTGCCCGCTGCGCTGCCCCAGAACGTTGACCAGGTTGCCGGCCTGCTGCATCGCATCCCCGCGCGTTCCCCGGGCGGCCGCACCACGCCCGGGCTCAGCATCGCCAGATCGAGAAACTGGCGCCCCTTCAGAGGCAGATTCAGTCACTTGCTCGCGGCCGACCACATCCCGTATATCCGCCGCTTCCAATTGCGCGCCGCCCCCCTCGTCCACGATCGTCACCACATCCGTCCGCTCGCCGACTTCCAGCGTGAAGTTGTACCGCAGCCGGTCGCTGGCGTGGATTTCGAGGTTGGGCAGTAACGCCTGTTTGAAGTTGCTGGCGCTCACGTTCAACGAATACAGGCCGGCCGGAAGTTGGACCAGCGAATACTCGCCGGAACGGTTGGAGACGCCGGGAAAATCCTGTCCCGTGGCTATGTGATGAGCGACAATTCTCGCGTTTGGAAGTACACCGCCGGAGAGGTCCTGAACGCTGCCTGAGATCTCCCCAGTATTCATCTGTCCAAAGACCGCCAGTCCGCTCAGGAACAGTACGAAGCTGGAGAGCAACCGCATCGGAATCAGTCTATCGCAGCAGAAATCCGCTTTCTCCCATCACCACAACACCATCCCTTTTCTTTCCGAACCCCTTTTGCCCCGAACTTCGGAATGGGACTTGGGGCCAATCACGGAACTTAAGTTCAGGTGTTAATGGAGCATGGGAACCGGGAAGCCGCTCTCTCCGAGTAGTGCATAATCAGCCAGGCCAAAGTCGACGAGCGGGTTTGCGCGGGCTTTAACTGGTGCAAAGGGGATTTCGCGCCAGTAATCGCGTGACGGCAACGTAAGCGTAGCTGGCCGCTCGGGTGGGCACTTAGCCGCGCACGTGAACAATTCAGGGTAGAATACTCTAAATCAAATGACTGCAGAGCGCTGGGAGAGGATCAAGGCGGTTTTTGACTCGGCCCTGAACGTCATGCCCGGGAGCCGGCCCTCATTTCTGGAGAACGCTTGCATGGGCGACGAGGGCCTGCGGGCAGAAGTGAGCCGCTTGCTCGTGGAGTTCGAGAAAACCGAAACCTTTCTCGGACAACCGGTGGCCTGCCTGAGCTACTCCCTGCCGACCGGAGAGCTCATTGCCGGCCGCTACCGGGTCGTTCAACTGCTCGGCCGCGGTGGTATGGGCGAAGTCTATCAAGTAATGGACGAACTCCTAAACGAACCGGTGGCCCTCAAGACACTCCGCGCCGATCTGTGCTACGACGAGAGACTGCTGCGCCGTTTTCAAATGGAGATCCAGCTTGCCCGCAAAGTGACTCATCCCAGTGTCTGTCGTGTATTTGAGGTAGGCGTTCACAGGTTTACCGGTAGTAACCGGCCACCTCTCCACTTCTTTACCATGCAGCTTCTCCTGGGGGAAACGCTCGCGCTGCGCATCAAACGTCACGGCCGCCTCTCCGCCGAAGAGGCGTTCCCGCTCATAGTGCATATGGCGGAAGGACTTCAGGCAGCTCACGCGGAGGGCATCATCCACCGGGACTTCAAGAGTGGCAATGTAATACTGGCGAATGGTCGCGCCGTGATTACGGATTTCGGCCTGGCTGCACTAGATCAGGGTCTGGCCTCGGCAGGTTCACCGCAAAGCGAATCAGCCGAGGCAAGGATCTCTGGCACGGTTGCGTATATGTCGCCCGAACAGATGAGCGGGGGACCAGTGACCACGGCTTCCGATATCTATTCCTTCGGTATCGTCCTGTTCGAGATGGCGACCGGCCGGCTGCCGTTTGAGGAAAGCCATATAATCCAGTCCGCGATGCAGCGTGCGCGAGGACAGATTCCGCCGGTCCGTAACCTATCGCCCGATATCGATCCGCGCTGGGAGTCTGCGATCCGGCGCTGCCTGGAAATCGAGCCGTCGCGGCGTCTTCAATCTGTTTCCGAAGTGGCAGGTCTGTTTCGGGATGCGGTATGGCGGCTTCCAAGACTTTATTGGACGCGGCGTCAGTGGTGGTTGTGGACGACTGCCTCAGTCACTCCGGTCGCGATCGGCGGCTGGTTTTGGTTCCGTTCACGCCGCCCATATGAGCCGAGGCCCGACGCTTTGATCTGGTACCAGAGGGGCGTGGATAGCGTCCGTGCAGCGACCTACGAAGCGGCGCGGCGCGCTTTGGAAAAGGCGATCGAGACAGATCCCCGCTATGCGCCGGCCTATGCCTACCTGGCGGCTACGTACGGCGATCTGGACATGTCGGAACGTGCCCACGAGACGATGCTCAAAGCCGTCTCGGTGGCGCAAGACGAGCGCTTGCACGAGCAGGACGCCCTTCGCGTCAAAGGCCTGCAGTATGTCATCTCGCGCGACTTCGGCCGAGCCCAACCGTTATTTGAACAGTTGCAATCCGAAGCTTCCGGCAGCGAGAAGGCCGGAGCGTATGTGGATCTGGCGTGGCTGGCTCTCAAGCGAGAAGACAATCCGGGAATGATCCCGCCTCTGGAGCAGGCGCTTAAACTCGACCCCGGCCATGCGGGAGCCAAATTGCGGCTGGCGGTCGCTGTGGATCGCCAAGGTAAGAGAGATGCCGCACAGAAATTGTTCGCGGAAGCCGAATCCCTATTCAATGCCTCCAGCAACTATGAAGGAGTAGGCGAGGCTCTTCTGCAACGGGCCATCTCGTTGGCGCGAGCCAACCGAACGGTTGAGGCGGAGGCTCTCATCAATCGAGCGTTACCGCTGGCCTCCAGCACCGGTGACCTTTATCATCAGATCCGCCTCCAGTTAGCTCTGGCGCTGGCATACCGAAATCAGGGAGAAACCGCCAAATCACGCGATGTTGCGGAAAGCGCCGCCAAAATAGCGGTTAACAATAGGATGGACACGCCCGCGGCGATCGGTCTTCTGGATTTGGGGGCCGCCTATCAGCTTCGCGGCGAGCCTGAATCCGCCGAGCGCTATTTCCAGCAGGGGCTCGAGTTCGCAACCCGCGGCCGGGCGCTGTTCACCCAAGCTCGGGCACGGTTTTCACTGGGCTCACTGAGCCTCCAGTACGGCCAACCGCTCGCGGTGTCGAAGTACGTCCAGCCCGCCCTCGCTTTTTTCCAGAGCACCGGCAATCGTCGGGAAGCCATGCAGTCGCTGTTGGTTCTCGGCGGCGCGCAGGAGTCTTTGGCGCAATTCGAGGATGCCGAGAAGACACAACGCGATGCCATTGGGTTGGCCGGACAGATTCACGATGCTGAGAATACCGCCCTGGCCCACTCTTTCCTCGCTTCGGTGTGGGAGAAAACCGGCCGCTGGCCGGAATCAATCGTGGAGAAGACTCAGGCTCTAAGCATCTTCGGCGAGATGCGCGGCGGTTACCGTGCCGCCAATACTCTGGCCGCGCGCGGCAGGCTATGGGCCAAAATGGGGCGATTCCAGCAAACATCGGTGGACCTCGAGCAGGCCCGTGCCCGGGTCGAAAAGCTGCAAGGCAAGCAGGCCCAGTTGCGAGCGCGGCTGGCGCTGGGTGAAGCGGAAATCGCCTACTACCATACGCATTGGGCGGAAGCTCTGCGGTGGGCGCGCGAGGCGGCCGCACTGGATGGTGGTGCGGATGAGAATTCAGAAGCGGAGGCGCTGACCGGTCTCGCGATGATTCGCACCGGCTCCATTCGGGAGGGCCTTGCGGCCTGCGGTCGTGCAATTCGCCAGAGCCAGGAGAAATCGCAGCCGTACCTGGCTGCCTGGGGGAGACTTTTGTTAGCCCAGGCCTTGCAGGAAAGCCGGAGTTCGAACGAGGCTGCTCCAGCGGCCCAGGAGTCATTGGCATTCTTCGGACCCCGGCGTAATTGGGAAGCGGTCTGGCGGTGCCAAAGAATTCTGGGCGAGAATGACGCTGCGCGGGCGGCGCTCGCGGAATTGAAGCGGTCGTGGTCCGACGACATGGTGCGGCCTTACCTCGAGCGTCCCGATCTCAAGAAACTAGCGACTTCGTGACCCTTTTTCTTAGGCAAGCCCGCTTTTTCGGATAGCAGTCAAATTCAACTGAGGAGCAAGCAGATGGCAGACGCGGTGATCATGGACGACAACGGCGGTGTGCGAGACCCCAACGCCCTTAGCGCGGCGGGTCCGATGGGGATCCGACGCGAGGAGCCTATTGGTGTAACTCAGATACCCATGGATGAGCTCAAGGATCCGGCTATGCTCGGACATAGGATTCAGAGAAAGCTGATCAACGATGTGACTGTTACCGTAGGTGGCACCCCGGTGGTATCCCAGACCTCCCCTACCAACGTGACAGTGATTGGCAGAGCAAATACGCACCCGCCTCACGACGTGACTTTCACAGTGGAGAACGACGGAAGGGACGTTCTCGTATCCAGCACCGAGGCATTAACAAAACCCAAGGCGCATGCCTACAAGACGGGCAAGAACGCAATCATCAGGTCAGTTGTCGTGAATGGTGTTTCCCATCCACTCACAGGCAACCTTGCCGCGATCGTCACCGTGACATACGTCTAAAGCGTCCTACTGCGCCCCGTTCAGTTCTCCATGCAGCCACGCCTTGGCGAGGTTCCAGTCACGCTTGACGGTGCGCGACGCAATACCTAAGACTTCGGCGGCCTCCTCTTCGGTGAGGCCGCTGAAAAAACGCATCTCGACGACGCGGCACTGGCGGGCATCCCACTGTTCTAAGCGGTTGAGAGCCTCATCGATGGCCAGTATCTCGTCCAGTCTGTCCTCGGAAAGAGCCAGCGCCTCGGTGAGTTCCACGCGACGGCGTGCGCCATCGCGCTTTCCCGCCCTTTTCTGGCGCGCGTAGTCCACCAAAATCCGCCGCATCAGCTGGGAGGCTACGGCGAAGAAGTGCACGCGATTCTGCCATTCCTTATCCGTCTGGCCCACCAGTTGTAAATAGGCTTCATGCACCAGCGCTGTAGCTTGCAGTGTATGGCCGGGCCGCTCTCCGCGGATACACCGTCCCGCGATCCGACGCAACTGCGGGTACACGGCCTCAATCAGTAGCGATTCGGCTTCCTTATTGCCGGCTCGCACGTTATGGAGCAGTTGCGTAATCTTCTGGCTATCGGCCATGGACTCTCCAGTATACTTCGCGCTGGAAAAAGGCGAGAACAAGCGATGCCGTGATGGCCCCCACTACATGAGTTTTGCAGCAGGTGACGGCACCAGGCCCCGTGGAAATGCTGATTATTAGAAACGGCCCCTGCAATTTGGGCAAACGGATTGCCGTTACGGCGATATTCCAGCCCTTCGTTGGCACGGTTCAGATCTTGGTGCGCCCCGTTTGTAACGTCCTTCGACAACCTGGCCGCCACTGCCCTGATCCTTGGCTGGTTGTTTCCGGACTTTATGCCACAGCCGGTGCCCATGGAAACGACCGGCGGCGCATTGCGGCTTACAGTCTGCAACGAGGCGGATTGACCCGATCTAATGCAACAAGTTATTCCCGTCGATAACAGCCCTTCCCACCTGCAATTCGGTCGGGCTGGAAGCCTGCCGCGCACCGAGCGCATCGCCCACTCGTACAGTGGCGGGAGACGTTCAGGGAGATTATTCCCGCAAAACACCTTGTAACTCGTACCATCCAACTGAGGCCACACTATCTGAACCGCCACGACAATCACGTGAGTTCACGAATATAACTTCACCTGAATCCAGTACTTAGCTCCATTGAATTTCAGACTCCATCCCCCGTCCGTGCTATCTCTCGGATAGCAGGGCCTCCCACGCTTCTCCCCGCACCGCGGCATTGTCCCCGAGAAATCGTGGGTCAACCCAGGAAGTCTTTTATTTACAGAGTAGATCCATTTTACGAATGAACCCAATGAACCCACCGAACCCAAGGCCTTTATTCCTTGACTTCACCACGAACCTCGGATATAGTTCACCTACGAAATTAACTCTCACGGGGGTGAGCGTGAAACACGTCTTTCAACTTTGCTCTGCCTTTCTGTTTGGTGCGTTGACCTTGTCCGTCCACGCCCAGACCTTCGGCGAAATCACCGGCCGTATCGCGGACGCCTCCGGCGCCGCCGTTCCTTCGGCCAGCGTGAAAGCCAGCAACGTCAACACCAACGCCGTACGGCAAACCGTCAGCACGCCCACCGGCGACTACAGTTTTCCGTCCCTGCCGCCCGGCACCTACACCGTGCGCGTCGAGCGCCCCGGCTTCAAGGCCGCCGAAAATCGCGATGTCGAGGTCACCGTCCAACAGACCGTCCGCCTCGATTTCAGCCTGACCGTCGGCCAGGTGTCGGAGTCCATCACCGTCGAAGCCAGCGCTACCCAGTTGCAGGCCGAAAACGCCACCGTGGGCACCGTGATCGACAACAAGCGCATCATCGAGTTGCCGCTGAACGGCCGCAACTACCTGCAACTCGTCGCCCTCACGCCCAACGCCACCACCATGTCTTCGTCCGCCGGACAGGCCGGCTCGCGCCAGGGCGGCGACCGCGCCAATCAATCGATCTCCGTCTCCGGCCAGCGCATCATGTTCGATAACTTCACGCTCGATGGCGTCAACAACACCGACCCCAATTTCAATACCTACGTCGTGCTGCCGTCCATCGACGCGCTCCAGGAATTCAAAGTACAAACGGGCGTCTATCCCGCCGAGTTCGGCCACAACGCCACTCAGATCAACGTGTCCACCAAGTCCGGCGGAAACCAGTTCCACGGAGCGCTCTTCGAGTTCCTGCGCAACGATCAGCTCGATGCCAAGCCCTATGCCTTTACCGCCAATCCGCCGGTCAAGAGTCCCTTCAAGTGGAACCAGTACGGGTTTGAACTCGACGGGCCGGTGCGCATCCCGAAAATCTTCAACGGCAAAGACCGCCTGTTCTTCCTGGCCAATTACGAATCCTTCCGCCAGCGGCGCAACTTCAACGGCATTTACTCCGTGCCCACCGCCGCCATGTTCGGCGGCGATTTCTCCGCCGTAGCCAATATCATTTACGACCCCAACACCAAGGCGCCCTTCCCAAACAACGTCATCCCGCAAAACCGCATCGATCCCATCTCCAAAAAGCTCCTGCAGTACTACGCGCCCGCCAACCTCGTCACCACCAGGTTGTCCAGCAACTACCAGCGCGTCGGCAACGCGCCGATCAATAAGGATCAGTTCATCTCACGCATGGACTTCGTCGAGTCCCCCAAGTCGCAGTGGTCGGGGCGCTACAGCTGGGGCGACGAGAACCAGGCCAACAGCGGCCTGACCCTCGACGGCACCAAAATCCTCACCAACTTCGAGCAGTACATGGGCTCCAACACCCGCGTCTTTACCCCCAACACGGTCAACGAAGTGCGCTTCGGCTACACGCGATTCTATAATTCCATCGGGACCTTTCTTGCCTTCACGCAGGATGCCGTCGGCGCCATCGGCATTCCCGGCCTCAAGAGCGGAGATCCCGTGCAGTGGGGCCTTCCCAACGTCACGCTGGCCAACTACAGCGGCATCGGCGACAGCACCGAGGGGCCGTACGCCAACGACAACAATACGCTGCAGTTCATCGACAACTTCTCCTGGATCCGCGGCAATCACACCTTCCGCTTCGGAGGCGAGTTCCGCCGCGAGCACTACAATCAGGTCGGCAACCAGTTTGCCCGCGGCCAGTTCACCTTCCAACCCAACGCCACCCAGAATCCCGTGACCAAGACCGGCGGCGACACCTTTGCCGATTACCTGCTCGGCGATCTCTACCAGTCCGAAGCCGCCGTCTCCATCGCCGAGCGCCAAATTCCTGCGCAACAGCGAGGCCTTCTACATCGATGACACCTGGAAGGTCACCCGCCGCCTGACGCTCTCCCTCGGCCTTCGCTACGAACTCACGCCGCCCTTTTACGACACCTCCCGCAACGTCTTCTCGGTCTACATGCCGTACGTGGACACCACGCCCAACGTCGCCGACCAGAGCCGCTATCCGCAGTTCATCCGCGAAGGCAAGTGCTCCGACGCGTATGCCGGCATCCCAATCCGCTGGCCGCAGATCGGCACGCTCTGCGACGGCCGTCTAGGCGACGCCCTCGTGCAGACCGACCACAACGATTTCGCGCCCCGCATCGGCATCTCCTATTCGCCGAGCTCCAAATGGGTCGTCCGCGCCGGCCTCGGGATGTTCTACAACCAGGACAGCGGCAACCCGCGCTTCGATATGGCGCGCAACATCGCCGGCCGCATCCGCGTCAACTCCGACCTCCAAAACCCCACCCTCTTCTGGAGCAACGCGTTGTCCAATATCTCCGGCGGCGTCGCCAACATCACCCTGCCTTACGCCTTCGCCAATAAATACGATCGCCGCACGCCCTATACGCTCGAGTACCTGTTAAACGTCCAGCGCCAGTTGGGCAACAACTGGTCGCTCGAAGCCGGCTATCTCGGTTCCATCAGTCGAAAGCTCGAGTACCTTCGCGCCATCAATGAGGCCGTTCCCGGAACCGTGGGCAGCGCGCAAACCCGCGTCCCATACCCGAATTTCGGGCGCATTCAGCTGGTCGACCCCTCGGCCAACGGAGCCTACAACGCCGGCAGCATCAAACTCACCAAGCGCTTCAGCCGCGGCTTCACCCTGCTCAGCTCCTATACCTTCTCCCGCTCGCAGGACGATTCCAGCGGCATTCGCGTCCAGGGCTTCGACACGCTCTTCCCGCAAAACAGCTATTGCCGCAAATGCGAATGGGCGCTCTCCGCGTTCGACACGCGGCACCGCTTCGTTACCTCGAGCCTGTACGACATTCCCGTCGGCAAGGGCCGCCAGGTTAACATCGTGAACCCGTTCCTGAACGCAGCCGTGGGCGGCTGGCAGGCCGGCTTCATCTGGACCGTGCAGAGCGGCTTCCCGGTCACGCCCACCGTCGGTGGCGCCGACCGCTCCGGAACCGGTGCGCTCTTCGACCGCCCCAACGCCACCGGCGTCAGTCCGAACGTCGCGAACCACTCCACCGGCCAGTGGTACAACCTCCAGGCCTTCAGCCCCAATGCCCCCGGAACCTTCGGCAACGCCGGGCGCAATTCGCTGATCTCACCCGGTATGCTGACTCTCGATTTCTCCGCGCATAAAGAGTTCCACATGCCGAAGCTCGAGAGGCATATGCTGCAGTTCCGGCTGGAAGCCTTCAACGTCCTGAATCACCCGGTATGGGCGACGCCGAATATCAACGTGCTCTCGAGCGGATTCGGCACCATCACCGGAACCGCCGTTTCCATGCGGCAAATGCAGCTCGCCCTGAAGTACAGCTTTTGATCCGGCGGCCTACAGCCAGCGGAACCATTTAAGCAACCAGAGCAGCGCCGCGGTGGTCACCACCATGACAGCGAAGACGATGGCGAGGCTGTGCTCGGACTCGGCCCCCGGCAGGCCTTTCACGTTCATGCCGTAGATGCCGGAGACGACCACCGCCGGCAGCGCCACCGTGCCCAGGATGGTCATCACCTTCATCACCTGGTTGGTGCGGTTGGCCACGCTCGAAAGGTAAACGTCCAGGCTGCCCGTGAGCAGGTCGCGCAGCATCTCCACCGTGTCCAGGTTGCGCGCCACGTGGTCGTAGACGTCGCGCAGGAAGGGCCACATGTCACGCTGGATGAAGGGCGACTCGGTGCGCTGTAAGTGGTTGGCCACGTCGCGTGTATTCACCAGCACGCGCCGCAGCACGATCAGGTTGCGTTTGTTTTCGAAGATATCGGCCAGCGTCTGCGGCGTCGGGTCTTCCAGCGCCTGGTCTTCGAGCCGGTCGATGGTCTCGTCGAAGTGATCCAGCACGGGCAGGTAGGTGTCTACCATCTGGTCGAGGATGCGGTAATAGATCTGGTCGGCGCGCGGAGCGATATCCGACGTCTTGCTGACCTGTTCCACGATCGTCTCGAGCTCGCGGCAGCGGTCTTCCAGGACGGTGATGACGAAGTCGGTTCCGATGAAAATGTCGAGGTCGGCGGTGAGCAGCGCGCCCTTCTCGTCCAGGCGGACGCCCTTCATGACGGTGAAGATGTAGCCGGGGCTCTCCTCGATCTTCGCGCTCTGGTTGCGGTGGCGGCAGTCTTCGATGTGCAGCGGGTGAAGGTGGTAGCGCTCCGCCAGCCGGTCAAGCTCGGAGCTGTTTGGATCGACGATCTGATGCCACTCCATCAGTGGGCAATGGAGACGTGCGCCTCGTCGAGCGTATAGCCCTCGTCGCGGGCGGTCTGGATCGCGAGGCTTCGCAGCTCCGGATCGCCGGCGTCCTGCGGAGTCTTGGCGCACTGCCGGCGGATCACCTCGGCGCCCACCTGGATCACCACCTGCCAGTGCTTCTTTTCCGGATTCCACTCGACTTTGGCTGAGCCTGTCTGTGTCATCGTCAATTGCTCCAACCACAGATTACACGGGAAAGCCCGTAAATGGAAGACCTAAGCCAGCCCGGAACGCACCAATAGGGCGCTCGGATCCGGATCGCGCCCCATGAAGCGGCGGTACAGCTCGGCCGGATCTTCGCTGTCGCCCTGCGACAGGATGTTGCCGCGGAACGCCGCGCCGATCTCGCGGCTGAAGATGCCGCCGTCGCGGAAGCGTGTGAACGCGTCCGCCTCCAGCACCTCGGCCCACTTGTAGGAGTAATATCCGGCGCCGTAGCCCACCGGTGCGGCGAACAGATGTGTGAAGGCGGCGATCATGGCGTGCTCGGCGGGCAGCGGCGCGGGGCTGAACTCCTGCAGGATGCCGCGCGCGTAAGCCACGGGATCGCCGTCGCGCGCCGCGTCGTAACGCACGTGTAGCAGCAGATCGATGAAGCCGAAGCCCAGCTGGCGCATCTGCCCATTGGCGGCGCGGAAGGTGCGCGCGCGCTTCATCTTCTGGAACAGGTCGTCGGGGATGGGATCGCCGGACTCGTAATGGCGCGCGAACAGATCCAGCGCCTGGCGTTCCCAGCACCAGTTTTCCATGATCTGGCTGGGCAGTTCGACGAAGTCCCAAGCCACGTTGGTCCCGCCAGGGAACGGATCTCCACGCGGCTTAACAGATGATGCAGCAGGTGGCCGAACTCGTGGAAGATGGTTTCCACTTCGCGGTGCGTGAGCAGGGCGGGCTTGCCTCCCACCGGAGGCGTGAGGTTGCCGCAGATCAATCCCAGATGGGGACGGAAGCCATCGGTGACGGGGCCGCCGGTGATCAGGCCGTCCATCCAGGCGCCGCCGCGCTTGTTTTCGCGCGGGTGCCAGTCGGCATAGAAGGCGCCCAGAAAGACGCCTTCCTCGTCGCGCACATTGTAATAGTGGACGCCGGCGTCCCAGGCGGGCACTCCCATCTGCTCTTCCACTCGGATTCCGTAGAGACGGTGGACCAGATCGAAGAGTCCGGCGACCACGCGTTCCATGGGGAAGTAGGGGCGCAGCGCCTCCTCGTCGAAATCGTAGAGCGCAGTGCGCTGCTTCTCGGCGTAGTAGGCGACGTCCCACGGTGCGAGCTCGGGCGCGCCGGCGCCTTCCAGGGAGCGGCGGAATTCGAGCAGTTCCTGATTCTCTTCGTGGAAGCGGCGCTCGGTTTTGGACTTGAGGTCTTCGAGGAAGGTCAGCGCGTGATCGCCGGTATGCGCCATGCGGTCTTCCAGCACGAGGTCGGCGAAGTTGGCGAAGCCCAGCAGGGCCGCCTTCTCGCGGCGCAGTTCGAGGATGCGCACGATGATCGGGCGGTTGTCGTACTGGCCCGAGGCGGCGCGAACCGCGAAGGCCTCGTAGACTTTGCGGCGTACGGCGGTGTCGTCAAGATAGGTCATCACTGCCAGGTAATCCGGCGCCTGCAGCGTGAAGCGCCAACCTTCCAGGCCCTTGCGCTGCGCGCTCTCGCGCGCGCTGGCGATTGCCATGGGCGGCAGTCCGGCGAGTGTTGCTTCGTTGGTGAGGACGAGTTCGAAGGCGTTGGTGGAGTCGAGAACGTGCTCGC
>CAWIKR010000003.1:0-3770209 GCA_963836775.1 uncultured Actinomycetota bacterium
AAGCAGAACTGAGCCGCATTCGCGGCCACGTACCGCCGCAGCCACACACGGCCCGGACCATCGCCGCGCTGACCCGCAATCCCGGGTGCGCGCGCCGCGCCATCATGGACGCCGCCGGCGTGGACAAGCAGCGCGTCGCCTCGCACGCCGGCTTCCCCGCCAAGGTGGGCCAGTCGTCGTTCGCGATCACGCGCGGCAACGCTTTCGAGGCGCAGGTCAAGGCGAACGGCTGCGCGGAGTTGCTGCGGCTGCTGCGCGAGCGGCTCGACCTGCCGTTGCCGCAGGTCGCGTACACCGATCTGGAGCTCGTCGGTGGCAACGAGAGCCTCGCGCTTCGGCATGCCGCGTACCCGGGCGGTCCTCGCCCAGGCCGCCGCGTCCGGACCGGACGCCGGCACGCTGTTCGACCACCCGCTGCTGCAGGTCGACGTCGGCGGCCGCGCGGCGTTCCTGGAGCCGGATCTGATCACGTTCCAGCTCAACGGCCGGTTCCACGTCGTGGAGATCAAGTCGTTCGCGATCATCGACGGCCAGGCCGACGGCGGCAAGGTCGCCGCCGCGGTCACCCAGGCCGCGGTGTACGTGCTCGCCCTGCGCCAGCTGCTCAAAGAGCTCGGGTACGGACCGGAGACGCGTCGCCGACGAGGTCGTCCTGGTCTGCCCGGAGAACTTCTCCAACCGGGCTACCTCGGTGCTCGTCGACATCCGCAAGCAGCTGACGGTCCTGCGCCGGCAGCTGTCCCGGCTGGCCCGCATCGACACGCTCGTCGCCGCGACGCTCCGCCGGACCTGAGTTTCGACCTGGCCGTCGACGACTACGGCGTGCCGCAGCGACCGGTCGGCGAGATCGTCGAGGCGTTGCACGAGATCCCCTCGCGATACGCACCGGAGTGCCTGGACGCATGCGAAATGGCGTACTTCTGCCGGGAGGAGTCCCGCGACGACACAGCTTCGCTCGGCCGATCGGTGCGCGACGAGCTCGGCGGCATCGAAAGCATCGACGCCGTACTCGATCTCGCTGACGGGGTGCGCACGCCCGCGCCCGACCAGATCGAGGCCGCCGACATCCTGCGTGCCGCGGCCCGGCTGCGCCGCGCCTGCCTGTCGGGTGCGGCATGACAACGCTGACGTCGCTCGCCCGCGCCGAGGCCGTGCGCGCCGGCATCGCCGCAGCCGATCGCCACCGTGCGGCACATGCACATCCACGAACGGCCGCTGGTCTTCGTGCCGCTGACCCTCGCCGGCGAGGCGAACGCGCCCCTGGCCGCGATGGTCGGCGACGACCGTGACAATCCGCGACTGCTCGTCGTGCCGCAACCACGCAACCGCGACATGCGCTTCGCGTTCGCGGCAGAACTCGCCGACGATCGTCCTGGCCTATATCGAGAGCTTCGCCCGCGACGTCGAATCCGTGTCGGCTGCTAGAGGCAAGGAGATCCGGGTCCGCTTCACCGACGCGCCGCAGGTCCTCGTGCCCAACCGAGGCGGCATCGGCTTCGTCCAGCTGTTCGGCCGGTCCACCCGGTTCCGCCGTACCGACGGCGAGTACGCGGTCGCGCCGACCGTACCCGATCTCGGTCGTTGGTTGACGTTCCTGGCCGAGCGCGCCGAACACCCCGGATCCAGCCTGCTGCTGGCCGCGACCGACATGCTCGCAATGCACTGGGCCAGCGGGCAGAGCGCAGTCGAGGATCAGAATCTCGCGGCGCTGCTGGGCTGGATCGATCCGCCGGCCGGGATGACCGGCCCGGAGGCGGCGGCCGCGGCCGAAGATCCGCTGACCTGGCCGCCCGCCGGGCCGACCACCGACCCGACGTTCGACAACGAGGTGCTCGCCCCGCTCATCCGGGCCGCCGAACGTGCCGGGACTCGAACGTGCCCTGGCCGGCCAGCTCGAACCCACGTGGTCTCTCATGTGGCGCGCGGTCGATCTGCATGCGCGGCCTGACCGCCGGTGCGTCGCGTGGCGGCCCGGTGGGACGAGGACAAGGACGCGTACACCAACTACCTGATGTACCTGCGTGACGGCGGCCTGCCGCAGGCGCGACGCGACGGTGCCGTCGCTGCCGCCAGCCGGCTCAACCGGCTGGAGCGTGAGCAGGCGATCTACGCCGCCCAGCGGGCGTTCGACGATCCGCTGGTGTTCGCCGAGTACCAGATGACCGGCGAAGCCTTCGCCTGCACCGTGACCGAGATCGAGCCGAACCGGGTCGTCGGCGAGGGTCGAAGCCGCAAGCTACGGCCGCTGGTCACAGTGGTCACCGACCGATCCGGTACGCCTGCCGCCCGAACTGTCCTGACCGCAACCACCCGACCTGGCCAGACCGCCACGATCATCTCCGTCGGAGACTCCGGCGAGCTCGTGCTCGAGCTGTCCGGTGGCATGGGACGAACGCTGACGCCCGATCCGACGACGCATGCCCGCGGTCGGCGAGCAGCTGCTGTATTCGAGCATCACCGATGGCTACCAGCCGGTGGCGACATTCCCGGCGCGCGAAGACACCCCATGGACGCACGGAGGGCCGCCACCGGTATTACGAACCGTCCGACGAAGACGCCCACGAGGAGTGGTCATGACCGCCGACATCCTGCCGAAGGTCCTCGCCGACCTGCGCAGCGGCGGGCACCTGGGCGTCGTCGTCGACTCCCCGCCCGGCGCCGGCAAGTCCACGCTCGTCGTGCGGGCGGCCATCGAGATCGCGCGGTCCGGCGATCCGCTCATCGTGATCGCGCAGACCAACGAGCAGGTCGACGACCTCGTCGTACGCCTCGCGGCCGAGGCGCCCGAGTTGTCGCATCGGGCGTCTGTCCGCGCAGGACTACCAGCCCGCCCGGCGCATCGCGGGGCTCACGAACGTCACGGTCGTCCACCAAGCCCGGTGACATGCCCGGAAGCCGGGTCATCATCGGTACCGCCGCGAAATGGGCGACCGTCACCGAGCGCACCTGGCCCTGGGCGATCGTCGACGAGGCGTACCAGATGCGCTCGGACATGCTGCTGCGAATCGCCGGCCGGTTCGACCGGGCGCTGTTCGTCGGCGATCCGGGCCAGCTCGATCCGTTCTCGACGGTCGAGGTCGACCGATGGATCGGGCTGACCTGGGATCCGATGCAGAGCGCGGTCGCCGTGATGCTGCGGCACAACCCGTCCATGCCGGTGTACCGGCTGCCGGTGTCGTGGCGGCTGCCGACGTCGGCGGTGCCCGTCGTTGCCGAGGCGTTCTACCCGTTCACCGGGTTCGACGCCGGCACCGGCGCCGGGGGAGCGACGTCTGGCCTTCTCGACCGCCGCGTTCGGGTTTCGCCGCTCGACGAGACGCTGTCGCTGGCCGCGGCAACCGGCTGGGCGCTGCACGAGCTGCCCGCGCGGCACGCGGTCCGAACGGATGCGCGAGGCGGCGCAGGCGTGCGCCGATTTGGCGGTACGCCTGCTGCACCGCGGCGTGGTGGCGCATTCGGAGCGCTCGCCTTCCGGGGCTCCGGTGACCGCCGACCGGATCGCGATCGGCGCCGCGCACCGTGATCAGGCCGCGGTGATCCGCTCGGCTTCTCCCTTCGGCGTGTGCGCCGTGACGGTCGACACGGCTAACCGGCTGCAGGGGCGGGAGTACGACGTGACGATCGTGCTGCATCCGCTGTCGGGGCGGAGGGACGCGACGGCGTTCCACCTCGAGGCGGGGCGGTTGTGCGTGCTGGCCTCGCGGCACCGGCACGCGTGCATCGTGGTGGCGCGGGCGGGGATCGCGGAGCTGCTCGACGCGCATCCGTCGACGGAGCCAGTGCATCTGAACGTGCCGGCCAAGTTCCCGGACGGATGGGAAGCCAATCATGCCGTGATGGCCCATCTCGCTTCTCATCGGATCCGCAGCTAGTCAACCGAATTTCGGTGCTCGCCCGCAGTCAGCCCTCAGACAAAGGCAATCAACGATGATCGTTTTCGAAGACACGGATTCCGCGACGCACAACCCTTACAAACCCGACCTCCGCCCCCCGACCCTGTCGATCAGCCTCCGCAATGAAGACGAAGCCGAATCTCGACCCGGTCTTGGACAACATGGAGCTCGGTCCCCGCGTCGCTACCAGGAGCAACCGTGAAGGACACGGAAGTCGCTCCAGATCCTCAACTCATGGAGTCGATGCGCGCGGTCGGCTATACCCTGGAGACTGCGGTCGCGGACATCATCGATAATTCAATCACCGCAGGTGGCGACCAAGTCGATGTTCGGTTCACCGCCATCCCGGAGCCTCGAATCGCCATCGTGGACAACGGTTCGGGCATGGACCAAGAGACGCTGGTGCAGGCAATGAAGCTCGCAGGTCGGCCGCCGTCGCTCACCGTCAGCCGTATGATCTCGGACGCTTTGGCCTCGGCTTGAAGACAGCGAGCTTGTCTCAGGCAAGGTCCCTGACAGTAGTCACCAAGCAGGGCCACAACTGCGGGCGGTCCGATGGGACCTCGACCATCTGGCGAGACGTGCAAGTGGTCGCTGCAGGTACTCGACGACATGGAGATCCGTACGCTGCCCTGGATCGAGAGCCTCGAATCAGCACGACAAGCGGGACATTGGTACTCTGGGAGAAGCTGGATCAGCTCCATAGCGATCCGGAGCTAGTCGAGAGCCAGCTCGATGAGCTCATGAAGCAGGTGCGCGATCACCTCAGATTGGTGTTCCATCGCTTCACCGGCTCAACAATGCCGCCGCTCAGCAAGCCCTGTCGCTGCGAATCAACGGAGCCACGGTACCGCGGGTCGATCCGTTCCTAACACAACACCGCGGGACCCAGCGAGGACCGGTAGAGACCATCGAAGTCGGCGATCCCTGGTCACGGTCCAGCCGTACACCCTCCCATACATCAGCAAGCTTAGTGCGCGCCGACCGGCGGGCGGCCCTAGGTCGCCGGGCCGCTGCGTGATTCGCAAGGCTTCTACATCTATCGTGCCGGTCGGCTAGTGCAATGGGGAACCTGGTTCCGGATCATGCCTAGGGACGAGCTCGGGAAGCTCGCCCGAGTGCAGGTCGACATCCCGAACGCGCTGGACCACCTCTGGGCACTTGGACATCAAAGAAGTCTTCTGCTTCCCCTCCACCGGAGGTAAGACGACGACTCGAAGCGGATCGCGGGCCAGATCGTCGGCCCAGTCGCCGAGTGCACAGTACCGGGGGCGACGCCTCGAGCACGACAAGGTGGAGCGGCTTCTGGAAACTCATCGAAGATCGCGACACCTTCCGCTACGAGATCAACCGTGATCACCCACTGGTAGTGGCACTCTCGGAATCGCTCGACGGTCCCGGCCAAGCTGCTCTCACACACCTGCTGACGGGCGTCGAGGCGACCTTCCCGGTCGAAGACGCCTACAACCGTCTGGGTAGTGACAACTCGCACACGCCATCGACCGTCGAGTCGGCAGAGCTAGTAGAACTTGCAAGTGTTCTATAAGTCGCTAGGTGAGAGCGTCGAGGTTGCTCGCGCAACGGCTCGCGCTGATCGAACCGTTCAGCGGCATCAAGGACCTGGAATCATTCCTGAGGGAGGCTCTCGGTGCCTGACTCGATCGATCCCGCCGAGCGCAAAAAGGCAATGACGATCCTTGAGCAGTAGTCACAGTCTCGTATGCAGGACGAGCGAATCGACGAAGCCGAGCTCATTGAACAGGCTCCGCGACGTTCAACGCGCTGTGACGGCCCGCCCTTCCGGAGTCGGACCTTGAGACGGTCGCTCGGCGGCTTGCTGAACAGGCTCGCGATCGACGTAGATCTCGGCTCCGTGATCACCTCGAAGGACCACGAACCGTGGCTTGAGGGTCGCAAGCAGGACATCGACTGGGGTAGATGGCTCGCCTACAAGAACATGCTCATCAAGCAACGGCCGCGCGCTCGACGGTGATCGACAAGACCGACGAGCTGACGGACAAGATCCTCGACCTCGCCGGGGATCCGACACAAGCCCGGATCGTGGAAGCGCCGCGGCCTGGTGCTCGGTGACGTCCAGTCTGGCAAGACTGGCACCTACCTGGCGCTGTTCAACAAGGCGGCGGACGCCGGATACCGACTTTTCATCCTGCTTGGCGGGCAATACCGAGGTTCTGCGCCAGCAGACACAGGCGCGCGTCGACGAGGCATTCATCGGGCGCGACTCGTCCAGCTCATCCTGCGCAAGGGCACCAACGTCACGCCAAGAAAGCACATCGGTGTCGGTCTAATCCGCAAGGACCTCGCGCAGGCGTCGGGAATGACCACCGTCCTTCGAGACTTCCGCCGTAGCAGCTATGAGGCGTCCAACATCACGATCCAGACCAACGCGGCGCATCCGTACGTATTCGTCGTCAAGAAGAACAAGCACGTCCTCGAGGCGCTGATAGCGTGGTTGAAGGAGCAGGCGGCAGCGTCCGGCGGGAAGCTGTCAGTACCCGTGATGATGCTGGACGACGAGTCTGACTACGCGTCGATCAACACGAATTCCGAAGACTGACCCGACTGCGATCAACAAGGCGATCCGCGACGTGCTCGGCGCTGTTCTCGCGAAGCTCGTACGTCGCGTTCACCGCGACTCCGTTCGCGAACATCTTCATCGATCACGGCGTCGAAAACGACCTGTTCCCGCGGGATTTCGTCTATTCGCTCGAAGCGCCCACGAACTATGTCGGCAGCGCGCAGACTTTCGGAACGACGGAGGCGGTCAGAACCGACGGCATGACGGAACTGACGATGTCGAGGAGTTCATCCCGCTCGGCCACAAGTCGTCGCTGCAGGTCACCGGACTCCCGCCAGCCTGACCGATGCCGCCGACACGTTCCTGCTCAGTAATGCGATCCGCGACCTTCGTGGCGACACCGACCAGCCGCGTGCGATGCTCGTCAACGTCTCGCGCTACAAGGCCGTGCAGCGCCAGGTGTTCGAGCTGCTGTCGCGAGGCGGTGGCGAAGACAAGGACGGCGATCGAGCTCCACTATGCGGACCCAGAGAACTCAACACTCGAGTATCCGGCGCCTCCAGAAGCGCTTCGAGGCAGGAATACGCCGCGATGCGGCGTAACATGGGCCGGATGTCCTCCAGCAGCTTCCCAAGGCCATATCCGACGTTCGCGTCAAGCTGTTCAACTCCGATACCGACAAACGCCTGGCTAGAGGAGGACGCACAATGGGACCGCCCGGCTCGCCTGATCGCGGTCGGCGGTGACGTCCTTAGCCGCGGGCTCACCCTCGACGGCCTGTGCGTCAGCTACTTCTATCGCCGCGTTACTGCGTCGGACACACTGATGCAGATGGCGAGATGGTTCGGCTATCGCGACGGATACGAGGACCTCTGCCGGATCTGGATCAACGCCGAGTCGGCCGACAACTACCGATTCTCTGCCGACTCGATCGAGGAACTCAGGACAGACCTGCGGCTCATGCTGCGGCAGGGCCTCACTCCCGAGGACTTCGGCCTCGCCGTGAAGAAGCATCCAGGCGCGCTGCTGATCACAGCACGGAACAAGATGAAGAGCGCGCAACAGGTCAGCCGGACGATCGGATTGGCGGGTCGACGCCTCGAGACGACGACGCTGCTCCCCGATCACGCGCAGAACCGAGCCGACCTGAACTGGCTCATCGAGACGATCGAGACAGCGCCGAGTACGACGCACAGGCGCCTGGTGGATGGCACCGGTGGCGCGGTGCCGACAGCGGAATTCGTCGCCGAGTTCCTGGAGCGGTACGGCGAGTGCGCCCCCGATGCGGACCCGATCTTCTCTGGGGACACGCTCAGCGGTGGGTCAGGAACGCGAAGGCAGACGGTTCGCTCGGTGGGACATCGCCATCGCGAACGGTCGTAAAGGCTCGAGCAGCAGCACACTCGGCGGAACGAGATCTCCTGCTCCCGAGACGTCTGATCCGTCGCGACGGCGACCTGATGCGTGTCTCCGGCAGCAGCCGAAGCGTCTCGCGGGGCCGACGGATCTGGCGCAGCATGCTCGACCGGCAACCCGCAAACGGGCCGAGGCCGACTACAGGACACACGAACCGGACAAGGGTCCGCCGGAACGGATCTACTACCCTCATCTGGACCGGCCCGCCCTGATCATCTACCCGCTGTGTCCGCGGGCCCATGAGG
The DNA here is from genome assembly GCA_963836775.1 of uncultured Actinomycetota bacterium. Taxonomy (GTDB): domain Bacteria; phylum Actinomycetota; class Actinomycetes; order Mycobacteriales; family Micromonosporaceae; genus DASQPR01. The sequence goes on from CAWIKR010000003.1 coordinate 8,094, forward strand.
GCGCGGCAGAGACTGACGAGCACGATAATGTCGCGATCGGCAAAGATGACTACCTCGTCGCGTTGAAGGTAGCTATCCCTGGAGACCCAACCAAGGTGCGCGACGACGAAGGCGACGTCACGTACGTGATCAACACGGTGGCACAGCAGAACTGGCTCGCCGAGTTCAGCGGCGCCGATGACGAGGATCGTCGATGACTGAGACTGTCGAGAGTCGCTGGCGCGCGCTCCTGGCCCGCGGCGAACCCGAGTCGCGGGAGGTCGACGCGGAGAGCCCATTGCGGATGCTGATAGGGGTCAGCCCGGTCGGCCGACCGTATTTCGCGGTGATCGTCTCGCAGAAGCCGGGACTTCCCGATCTGACGAGCGCGATCGAAGTCACGCGACGTCAGCGGACCACGGACGGTCGCTGGACACTGACGCTCGAGCTGCAGGTCCCAGGCGCTCACAGATGCGTTCATCTCGCTCGTGTCGGACCTGGCGGCGAAGAGCGCGGCGCAGCGAGCGAGCGCGGCGCTGGAGATCTTCTTGAAGACGCTTGCCGAATGGCAGGAGCTTCTCACCGCCCGCGCCGACGTCTCTCTGAAAGCGCGCTTCGCGGCTTGATCGCGGAGCTCTGGTTCGGCTTCGAGTCGGAGGCGCACGGACATCCTCTGCCGAAGTCGCGCGTGCGTGGGCGGGCCCGTTTGGCGGCGCCCAGGACTTCCAGTTCCCCGCTCCTGGCCATCACTTCGAGGTCAAGTCATTGCGGCCGAGCCGGACGAGCGTCGAGATCAGCTCGGAGGAGCAGCTGGACGGCGACAACATCAAGCTCGCCGTAGTCACCGTCGAGGAGGTCGCCGCTCCCTTCCGACGGGCATCACTTTGCTCGGACTCGTCACGTCCATCCGCTCGAGCCTCAAGGATGGCGCGGACCGGGCGGAATTCAACCGTCGATTCGCCCGGCTGCTCGTTGACCCTCCGACGATCCGTGGTACTCAGAGCAGGCGTATGTCGGTTCGCCGCCTTCAAATCTTTGACGTCAGCGAAGAGTTCCCGGCGCTCAGGCGTTCACGAGCTTCCCAAGGCAATCGCCCGCACGACCTACCGGATCGACGTTCAGCATCTCCCGCAGTTCGTCGTGCTCGACATCAACTACTCGCACGGAAGTGGCGACTCGCGATGGATAGCCAGCAGTTCTACGAAGAGTTGATGAACAATGTTCGCGCTCGCGCCGAAGCTCGACAGCGACTTCACCGAGTCCGCGTTCCTGCAGGAGGTGACGGACGAGACTTGTCGATGCCGAGGAGGTCGGCACGCTGACCCCAGTGCACTTCACGGGCAGCGGCACCCGGAACCGGCGACTCGCGGTGAGCGCGTACGACATGGACGATTCCGACGATTCCATCGCTCTCGCCGTCCTCCATTTCGAGGACGGCCACAAGTCGCGACGCTCAGCGAGACGGAGGCTAAGCGCCAGTTCGCTGCCGTTCAGAACTACATCGAGGAGTCCTTGAACGGCTCCTTTCAGGTCGGGCGCGAAGAGAGCACCGAAGAGTACCAACTAGCCGAAAAGCTTCGCCGGCGAGGACGGAGCGTGACGCGGTACCGCATCTACCTGCTCACCAACAAGGCGCTGTCCGCCCGGGCCAAGGACTTCCCGTCCGATACAGTCGACAGGCATTCCTGTCGAGTTCCACGTCTGGGACATCGAGCGGTTCCGGCACGTATTCGAGTCGGCGCTCGGTCGCGAGGAGCTCACATCGACCTAACGGAGTGGGCACCCGACCGGAATACCCGCGCTCAAGGCGCCGGCGGCGGACGGTGAGACGACGACCTATCTGTGCGTGCTTCCCGCCCGGCTGATGGCCGACCTGTACGGACGCTACGGCGGCCGACTTCTCCAGGGCAACGTTCGCTCGTATCTGAGCAATCGGGGCAAAGTGAACCGCGGCATCCGCGAGACGCGTCATGTCCAAGCCCGAACTGCTTCCTCGCGTACAACAACGGCATCACAGCGACGGCCACCGCCGTCGATCGGTGACGAGGGCATCGATCGCAAAGGTCACGGACCTGCAGATCGTCAATGGCGGCCAGACGACCGCATCGCTCTTCTACGCCCAACGCGACAAGCAAGCAAGCCGCGCAGTTCGACGAGGCCCACGTCCAAGCCAAGCTCGTCGTCGTATCGCCAGCGGATGGCGCAGGAATTGGTTCCGAACATCTCCAGGTTCGCGAACAGCCAGAACAAGGTTAACGAGGCGGACTTCTTCTCCAACAGCCCGTTCCACGTCCGCCTTGAAGAACTCTCACGCCGGATCCTGACGCCGCCACGCGTCCTGGCGTGACCTACCAGAGCAAGTGGTTCTACGAACGAGCGCGAGGGCAGTACGCCAACGAGAAGGCGAAGCTCGGCAAACTCGGCGGAGGAGAAGAAGTTCGCCGCGACGTTCCCGCGCAGACAGGTCATCACGAAGACCGATGCCGCCAAGTACGCAGTGTCGTGGGCGCGCAAGCCACACCTTGTCAGCGCCGGCGCGCAGAAGAACTTTGTCGCATTCGCCGATGAGGTAGCGGAGAAGTGGGAGTCGTCCAGCGAGTCGTTCAACGAATCCTACTTCAAGGACCTGGTCGCGCAGGCAATCCTGTACAACTCGATCCGCGCCGCGGTCGCCGAAGCAGCCCTGGTATCAGAGCGGTTATCTCGCCAACATTGTCACGTACACGATCGCGAAGATCTCGTGACGCGGTCGCCAAGGCCGGCAGGGGCAAGTTCGACTTCGACGCCGTATGGCAGCGCCAGGACATCTCGGAGCCGACAGAGAACTCGCGCTGGAGGTCGCAGAACAGGTACTGCAGGTACTCATCTCAGAAAACCGCCCAGTCGCAAACGTCACCGAGTGGGCAAAGCGTGAGCAGTGCTGGGAGACGGTGCAGGCAATGCCGATGCCCTGCCCGAGGACTTTGTTGAGGAGCTCGTTTCTGGCGACCAGGTTCGATCGATAAAGAAGACGGCGCGCGTGCAGCAGCGAGTGGATGACGGCATCCAAGTCCAAGCTGCCGCTCTGGCCGTTCCGCGTGACGAGTGGCTGGCAATTCAGCGATTCGCGCAGCAGCGCAGGCTGCTCGGCCCGACAGAGGCTGGGATCTTGGCGCTGGTTACCCGGCCGAGTCTGGCGATTCCATCGGAGAGGCAGGCAGCGCGACTCATGGAGCTCCGACGGCGGGCGTCAGAAAATGGTTACGACTACGAGAGCGCGTGACACGCTCTTCCATGGCGACATCGGTAGACGGGCCGCCCAGCGAAGCGAATTCGACGCGCGCCGACCAGGTATGAGTCGGCTTGCCCACGAAATGTCATCCATGCGTACAGATAACCATCACAACGTTTGTATAGCCATCCACGGTATGCAACAGACACCGGAGAAACGAATGGCGCGCGTGCGTACGTTCAGTCCGTCAACCCAGCACGTCACAGTTCATCCTACGGAGGTTGACTGCGAGTACGCCGTCGTAGACCACGGTCAGCACCGGCTGCTCCATCTGGCGACCTTCGGCAGCGATGATCGTGAAGTTAAGCGAAAGGCCAGTCAACAGCTGCAGCTGGATGTCGACCGAGCACGAATGCTCATTGGCATCATCGCGGACGCTTTTCCTGAACTTCGTTCAGGTGGGGGTTGATGCGACTTTGGGCGCTCACTCGCACGGCGACCTGACGAGACCCTGATCGGGGCTTCCGCCGAGGCAGCACAAAGTGTGGACAGTCTTCTGACCTACCGCACGACGGTGTCCGGCCGACGGCGAGCCGCGCGATCGGCCAGCCAAGTCGGGCTCGGTTCGGTCCCACAGGTGACGCGGAGTCAATCATTAAGCGACTAGCATACATATGTGCTAAGTCGGTGGTCGCCGTGCCGTCTGGAGGGATCTGTGAACACGCAGCGGCGCAAGCCTCCCGCGCTAGATGAGATGGTGTCATCTCAGATGAGCCGGATGCCCCGTGCAGGGACATCGCCGGAGCTCGCGATCCGCCGTGAGCTCCATCGACGAGGTCTGCGTTTCCGTGTGAACCATCCAAAGCTGCCCGGCAGGCCAGATCTCGCCTTTACGCGCGCGAAGGTCTCTGTATTCGTCGATGGCTGTTTCTGGCATCGATGTCCCGAGCACAGCAGCACCCCGAAGAACAACCGGGAGTGGTGGGTGGCCAAGCTCAACCGCAACGTCGATCGGGATCATGAGAAGGACGCTGCGCTCCACGAACTCGGCTGGACGGTCGTTCACGTATGGGAGCACGAGAGCCCGAGCGACGCGTGCGACCGCATCGAGGCGCTGTGGCGACGGCGCATCGGGTGGAGTGCGCCCTCAGTTTCGTGATCACGGTTGGTGTGGCATCCTGGTCTTCGACATCACCGTGAAAGGTGGAGACATGGCACGACGTACCTGGTTCGAGGTACCGCCGTCGGCGGCGCGGCTGACTGAGTCGCTGCGTGACATCGGTTACGACTTCCCCACCGCGGTGGCCGACATCGTCGACAACAGCATCATGGCCGGCGCGACGCGGGTGGAGTCTGATCGAGTTCGACGGCCTGGACTCCCGTGTGGTTGTCATCGGACGACGGTATCGGGATGACCGCCAACGGGCTGGTCGAGGCGCTGCGTTACGGCAGCCGGCGCGCGTACGCGCGCGGGGATCTCGGCCGCTACGGGCTGGGCCTGAAGACCGCGTCGCTGTCGCAGTGCCGGTCGGTGACTGTGGTCACCCGCAGTTCGACGGAGTCACGCGCGATGTAGCGGCGCGAACCTCGATCTCGACCTGATCGCCGAGTGGGACGAGTGGCTGGTCGTCGAGCCCCGATGCGAGGCTCCGTGTTGGAGCGTTGCCGCGGCTGGCTCGCCGAGTGTCCGGAACCGTGGTGATCTGGCGGAACCTCGACAGGGTGCTGCCGGAGAACCGACCCGACGGCGGCTGGGCCCGCCGGCGGCTTGAGGCGCTGGCCGCCAAGACCGCCGAGCATCTCGGGATGGTGTTCCACCGTCTTCTCGAGGGCACTGCAGGACGTGAGCTGGTGATCACGGTCAACGGCGAGAAGGTCCGGCCGTGGAATCCGTTCGCCCCGGAGGAAGCCGGCGCGCGTGGAGCTGCCGCCGCAGCGTTTCGAGATGGCAGTCGGCGAGTCGCCGGAACAGTGACGCTGCAGCGGTACGTCCTGCCGTCGCGGGACCAATTTCAGCTCCGCTGCGGAGTTTGAGAGGCTGTCCGGGCCGCTGAACTGGAACAGGCAGCAGGGCCTGTACATCTACCGCGCCGACCGGCTCGTCCAGTGGGGCGGCTGGAACGGCATCCGCGGCATCGACGAGCACACCAAACTGGCGCGTGCCGCGCTCGATTTCGACACCGACCTCGACTCGGCGTTCAACATCAACGTGGCGAAGATGCGGGTGACGCATCCCCCCGCAGCTGCGCCAGATGCTTGAACGGCCGATCAACGAGCTGTGCGTCCAGGCGGACGACGCATACCGCAAGACCTCCCGCCACGCCAGCAGAGCCGCGGCGTCGCCAGCGCCGGACCCAGGCCGCGTCCGGACCGGACCGGAGCCTCGGCCAGGGCGGCAGCGCGAGCGACGCGGGCTCGCCCTGCGGGCGGCGGCGATGCAGGCCGGCGAGTACGAGGCGTTCCGGCGCATCATCGACGACCCTGACGGATCAGGCACCCGGAGTCGCCGCGGCGCTGGGCCTTCACTCTGACGCCCGAGTCATCGTCCAGCCGGCTCAGAACAGGACCGGTCCCGCTGGGCATCGCGCTCGGGCTACGGCACAGCTCGGCCAGCGGGCAGTCCACGCAGACGGGCTCACGGCCGGCACACGGCTGCGGCCAGCTCGATCAGGCCGAGGTGGGCTCGCGGGCGTCGCTGCCGTATGCCGATCATGCGGGCGACCCCAGCCGCCCGTCGGTCAGCCTGTTCCGCCGGTCGACCCGCTCCCCGGTGAAGCGGGCCACGACCCGCAGCACCCCGCGCCCGGCGCAGCACCGGCTCCTCGGAGTCGTCTTCCGCGCCTGTCGGCGACAGCGAGGACGGCCAGATCGGCGACCGCCTCGTTGACGCCCGGGATCCGGCGGATCGGCGTCGTCGTCGTCGAGCTCTTCCGGGTTGCCGGCCAGCTGGCCGGCGATGTCCAGGATCCGCTCAGCCCGGCCCTCCCGGCCGATCCACTCGCCGATCTCGCGCAGCTCAGTCTCGGCGCGCCAGGGTCGCCGCCGGCGTGTCCCAGCGGGCCAGCAGCGGCCACAGCGACCGGACCTGCTCGATCGGCGAGACGGTCCAGCAGGATCTCCGCCGGCGATCACCTGCCAGCGGGTCGCCGCCTGAAGCCACGGCACCGCCGCGACGGGCACCGACGTCGAACCATCCGGCGAGCAGCCGCGGCGACCTCCTGCGTGTGAACGGCCCTGCCGGTGCGGATCGTCCAGGCTGGCGCGACCGCCCGGCCAGCTGCTCGCCGAGCAGCGGGCGGGACCGCGTTGCCGATCTGGCGGAACGCCGCCGACGGCGGCCCGGCGAACCGGAACCGGTCCGGGAACGTCTGCAGCCGGGCCGCCTCGCGGACCGTCAGGGTGCGGTTCTGCCGGGGATGGATGTACCAGTAGCCGTCCTTGGCGATGTGCGCGGTGATGGTCCGGGACAGGCCGTTCTCGTCCAGCCGCTTGTACTTGTCGTCGAAGATGTCGTCCCGGTAGCGCTGCATCTCCGCGGGCAGATCCGAGTACCGGGTCGTGGCGTCCATGAGCTCGAACGCCGCTTGTCGTCCTCGCGCACCGGCCGGGTGATGTGGTCGTAGACCTTACCCGCGTCCGTCGCCGTCCATACCTGCCCGCATCCGCTGCTGGAACGCGTTCGTCGGGCTCGTCGTAGTCCGCCCAGCCGTCGGCGCCGCCCTCCGGCCGCCAGCCGCCCTCGACCTCGGGCAGGTCACCGATGGCGTTCCAGACGGTGATCCTGTCCGGCGTCTCTGCCGGCCAGCGGAACGCCGTCCCGTCCCGCAGCGCGACGAGGATCAGCCGCTGCCGGAACTGGGGAACGCCGTAACGCGAGGTGTCGACGACGCGTTCCTCGACGCAGTAGCCGATGCGTCTCCAGCTCGTGCACCATCGTGCGGAGGATGAACATCTCCCGGTCCAGCGCCATGTCAGGGACGTTCTCCATGACCACGGCCGGCGGCCGGGCGAGCCGGATGACCTCGAGGAAGGACCGCCACAGGTCCCGGCGCTCGTCGTGGGCCTCGCGCAGTCCGTGGCGGACACGGTGCCGGATCATTGCTCCGGCCGGCCTTGGAGAACGGCTGGCACGGCGGCCCGCCAGCCAGGAGCTCGATCTCCGGCGGCCGAGATCAGGTCGGCGACTCTCTCGACACTGTCGGGATCGCCGAGGTCCCAGTCCAGGGCCAGCCCGCCGAAGTGATGGCGGTGGGTCTCGACTGCTTCCCGATCGTGGTCGGCGGACAGCACGACCCTGTACCCGCATCTTCAAGCCCAAGACTCAGGCCGCCCGCACCGCTGAACAGGTCAGCGGCCAGGCGCGCCCCGCTGTTCTTTAGCGCTTCCGTGTAGGCCAGCAACGACGGGACGTCGGCTGTGGACTCTGGATGCGGCGCAAGCCGGACAAACGGACCGCGGACAAGCTTGACGCCATACGTGTTAGTACGACGCGGTCGCGGTTTCATATCCTCAGAGGCCTGCACGAGAATGGACCATACTAGCTGCGTCGGACGGTACCTAGTCGCCGTACCGTCCCGGTCCTGCCACAACCATCAAGGTCGAACAATATGCCTCGATCTCCGCTGGGAGTGGTGCGGTCTGCAGCCGTTACGTCTCAACATGATGAGACTCACTCGCATTTGAGCCGAGACGTTAACGCGTCGATCGCGTCCTCCTCCCCGTCAAATCAAGGTAGATCATCCGGATGTGGGCGGCACTGAGTCGAGGACGACAGCCGATTCATCGCTGCTGATCGTCTCCCAATGGTGAGCTTTCCATCGGCCGATGCGGTGCTCAGCGGTGCCAGCACGGTGAATCCGATGATCAACTCCGTCGGCTCGACAGGCTGTTCATTGCCTATATGGAATGTCCCGGTGTCGAGAACTGAATGCAGAAGGATCGCCACGACTGGTGCGTTCATCTAGCCGGCGGCCTTGTCGAGGACAATACGGCGCCTATCCGTACGGCCGACGATCGAAGACCGCACTACGTGCACTGGACCGAGATGTCGAAAGGGCCGGGTCCACTCACCAAGGTCCTGCCGCGTGCACCTGCACATAGACGGTGACACAGGGTGCTCGACAGACCGTTAAGCTCGTCGCGTCAGATGCTAAGCGAAGTGGCTGATGAAATGTAGACCCGCGGACGGCCCCATGAATGAGGCCGGGAGCTGAAAACCGGAGGAGGCGGACGGGAAAGTGGCCGTGAATCGCGAGGTCGAAGAAGCCGCGGAGGCCATCCAGACAATGGTCGCCGGCGGTAAGTCGGCCGACGAGGCTTACCAGATGCTGGTCCGCTTCGGGCTCTCGCCCGAGGTTGTCACTTTCGGCCGAGCGCTATTTGAGCAGCGCGTTGGCATCATCGGACACCTGAAGGAGCCTGTGGCTGTAGTTGCCGCAAGTCGGGAGCGCAGATGGTACGGCGGCCCTGGACACAACGCGGTCTATTGGGGGGAGTTCCTAAAGAATGTCCACGCCACCATTCCGACGGACGTCGTTGACAAGGCAGTGCAGGACATAGGGGACGCAACCAGTCGGGTCCTGGATCTCGCTGGTGCACCTGGTTGGCCCACGATTCAAACCAAGGGCCTCGTCCTTGGCTATGTGCAGAGTGGCAAGACCACCAACTTCATGGGCTTGATCGCCAAGGCTGCGGATGCGGGTTACAGGCTCTTTATCGTCCTCTCCGGTATCACAGACAACCTGCGGTCTCAAACTCAAGAACGGATAGAAGAGGTTCTCGTCGGAGAGCACCCGGAGCGCTGGTACCTTTTGACGGATCTCGAGCGCGACTTCTCGATGTCTGCGAATGCCGCCAATCTGCTCAACGATCCGTCCAAGCGCCTTATCGCCGTTGTGAAGAAGAACGGCTTCAGGCTAAGGCGGCTTAAGGACTGGATCAACTCGGCAGGCAGCGAGGTGCTGAAGGGCCTGCCCCTGATGCTTATTGATGATGAGGCAGACCAAGCTAGCCTCAACGCTAGTAGGAGTGGCCACGTCACCCGCATTAACGGTCTCATCGGTCAAATCATCGGGCTCCCGCGCAGCGCCTATGTCGCATATACGGCAACCCCCTTCGCGAACCTGCTTACTGAGGTGAGCCGTTACGAGAGCCTCTATCCAGACGACTTCATCGTGGAGTTGAAGGAGCCCTACGGATACTTCGGCCCAGAACAACTCTTTGGCAGGGAGGCGCTCTCAGGGGAGGGCGATGACTTCGAAAGCGCGGGGCTTGACGTAATCAACATCATCCCGGATGCGGAAGCTGCGATGGCCAAGCCTCCTTCAGGCAGGGGCGCCGTCTATGGCTGGACGCCGACGGTCACGCCAGCTCTGAGTGACGCGGTCGACTGGTTCTTGGTGGCCACCGCGGCTCGGCGCGCACGCTGGGCTGAGAGTAGTCACTCGACGATGCTCATCCACAACTCGATGCTGTCCGAGGCGCACAACCGTCTGAAGGACCCTGTAGAGGCGCAAGTGAGGGCGATCGCGAGGCGGTTCTCCGATGACAGGCGGTTGAGCGGGCGCCTCAAGGGACTATGGGAGGAGGAGTCGAAGGCCGTCCCAGCGGTCAGCATGGGCCTTGCAGACATCTCCTGGCCGGACATCGAAGCGACGCTTCCGGGAGTGCTCTCTGAAGTGCGTGTAATCGTGGACAACTACACATCCCAAGACCGTCTGTACTACAAGAAGGGGGATCCTGCGACGGTCATCGTCATCGGCGGTAACACCCTGTCGCGTGGTCTTACCCTCGAAGGCCTCGTCAGCAGCTACTTTGTCCGTGCCGCCTCAGCCTACGACACGCTTCTGCAGATGGGTCGTTGGTTCGGCTACCGACGGGGTTACGAGGACCTGCCCCGCATCTGGATGCCTGAGGAGCTCGCCGGCTGGTTCCAAGACCTTGCCACTGTGGAGGAGGAGATCCGTAGGGACATCCGGTCGTATGGGCCAGACGTTACCCCGAGGGACGTCGCTGTGCGGATACGAGTTCATCCCAGCATGATGATCACCTCAGCTGCCAAGATGCGCGGCGCTGTCGATGCGTCTGTGGACTACAACATGTGTCGAGAGCAGACAATCGTATTCGAGCACCGCGACGAAGGTTGGCTGGAAGCCAACATCGAGGCGACACGTCGGCTATTCGAGTCCTCGATCTCCGCGCTGGGTGCAGTTGATAACGAGCCGGACGGACGCATTCTGGTCAAGGGTGTACCAGGGGAGCGCGTGCTCGAGTTCTTCGGCGAGTACAAGATGCATCCCAAGGCCGTCCGCCTGCGCACTGATCTGATCACCGGCTACATCAAGCACCAGATGGATCAGGGCGGCCTCCTGACCTGGAACCTCGTGCTCTTGGAGAACCCGCGGCGGAAGCCCGTGGAAGGGGTAGACCTCGGCGTTGGCAGGTCGATTCGTACGGTCGAGCGCAGCCGGCTTGAAAGATACAGCGCTTACGCGAACATCAAATCGTTGGTGTCAACAATCGATCGAATAGCAGATACGGGGGTTGGGGTAGCTGGCCTTCCGAAAAACGTTGACCCTAAAGACGACAAGTCGCTGGCCGAGTTCCGGCAAGATGCTCTCGGTAGCGTCGGCCTTCTCGTCTTCTATCCGATCGACAAGGACTCGAAGGTACGTAAGGTTGTTCAAGAGGCAGGGCGGCGTTCGCCTCGGGATCCCCGCACGGATCTGGATGCTGAGAATCATGTGATCGGACTTGGCATCTTCTTTCCGAAAGCGGTCGGCGACCCAGTGGTGGAGTACAAATCGGCCGATATTCAGGTTCCGATGGAGGAAGACTTCGACGACATTGACGACATCGAGGAAGCAGACGAAAGGGCCGCGGAGCGTGAGGACGAATCGGGCGATGCCCTGAACGAAGGGCAGCTGCAACAGCGTCCCGCTGACCGAGGCGAGGGCGACGGCCCCGACCTCACTGGGGATACGCGATGACACCACAGTCCGAACAGGCATGGCGTCTGCTGGAGAACGCGCCACTTCATGATCTCACGACACGTGACAGCGGTATCGAGGTCGTCGCCGGCACCGTGTTGCACGCATTGGATCAACACGGCTCGCGTCATCTCCTCATCCCTGTGGGGGAAGAAGCGCCACGTTTCGAGGACACCCGATCAAAGGGGGTCACGGTCACCACAAGGACTCTATCAGCCGGCGCGGACGACGTGGAACGCCGCTTCATCGACGTGAAGTGTGAGGAGAGGTCGCTTAGGGACCTCTTCTCGACGCTTTCCGACGAGATGCTGAACCGATTGGAAGCGAGTGGCGATGCGCCGGGACTCGTCGTCAACGTCGTTCTCGATCGATGGCGCGACCTTCTTGGCCCCTCCGCCTCGAGCCTCATTTCAGAGCAGACCATCAAGGGATTGCTGGCTGAACTTCACCTTCTAGAGGAGATTGCGCGGCGTTCTCCCGACGAGGCCTTACTGCTGTGGACCGGCGTCGATAAGTCCAGGCACGACTTCTCCGGAGCGGGGCTGTCAGTCGAGGTTAAAGCGTCCACAGCCGCGGAGGTGGTGAGAGTTCATATCAATGGGTTCAGACAGCTGGAACCTCCGGCAGAAGGCGGCGCTCTGTACCTCCTGGTGGAGCGCTTTGAGCGTGTGCCAACGGGTGGGGACTCGCTTTCAGATGCCCTAGATCGCCTGGTAGAGGCTGGGATACCGAAGCTCGCCATCCTCCACGCGGTCCGAAAGATAGGCGTTATCCCCGCTGATCTCGATGCCTACCGCGTCCTGAGATTCGCTCGCTTGGAGCGTCGTCTCTACGTGGTGGATGACCAATTTCCACGGCTCGTACCCGGCGCCTTGCACGGCACGCCTGCCGCGGACCGAATCTCCGGGGTGGAGTACTGGCTCGACCTCGGGGCGCAACCACCTGTTCCGCTAAGTCAATCCGATCTGGACGCACTGCCAGACCGCATACTGAGGACCGGCAAGGAGCCTGCATGAGGTTGACTCCGATGTCAGAGCCGTACTCGCCGTTCGGGTCGATGGTCGCCTCGACTCTCAGTCGAGCGGTGCGCAACACCGCACTCGATGAGTGGGCCGTCTTGCTGCGGGAGTCTCTTCAGAACTCGGTGGACGCCCGGTTGAGCCTTTCGAAGCCTGTCCACTACTACGTCGGCTTGGACGATGCCACACGTGTTCAGAAGGAGGCTTTGAGGAACAGCGTCTTCACGGAGATCCCAGACCACCTACCTCGCCTCACGGAAGTGCTTGCCCGGGACTCGCTGCCCCTACTGGTCATTGCGGACTGGGAAACGAGTGGGTTGTGCGGACCCACGCGAGCGGATTTGGAGGTGGACGAGCGGACTGACTTCCGAGACTTTTTCCTGAACGTGGGTCGGGAGGAAGCCAAGACCTACCAGGGAGGAACCTTCGGTCTTGGCCGAGGTGTGCTTTTTGAGATCAGCGAGGCCGGGTCCATCGTGGTATTTACCCGCACCCGGTCGGAGGGCCGACCACTGGCCCGGATAATGGCCATGGGTATCGGGAACTCCTTCTCCCAGGAGCGCAAGAAGTTCACGGGACGCCACTGGTGGTGCATTGAGCCTCAGGGAACCTGGCCCGAACCGCTGACAGGTGGTGCTGCAGAACGCCTTGCTGCACGTCTCGGGCTCGACCTCATCCCTGAAGACACGACTGGTACGGCCATCATGATCGTGGCACCGCGCATTCCAGAGTCACATACAGGCGACGACAGGGCCACGCTCGAGGAGGCTCTGGACGCGATGATAGACGGGGCACGCCTTTACGGTTGGCCGCTCATGATCGGACGCCACAACCGCCCCGAGGTCCTGTTCGAGTTTGCGCATGCCGGCAAATCATGGAAGCCCATTCCTCCCGATGCTCTGGATAGTCCTGTCCGCGGCTTCGTCGAGGCGTACAAGCTCCTCCAAGCCAGATCGTCCGAGAACGGACCCACTTCATGGCATCAGAACGACATCATGTTCGGTGGCGGCCGTGCCCTAGCAATCCCTCTCGGCCGGCTAGCTTTCCGCCACTTCCCGCCGACAAACGATGTCTCTCAGGCTAGTGAGGAACGGTCGATTCCCAAGGCCTCAATCGCCCTCATGCGCGAACCCCGGACCGTTGTGAAGTACATGCGGGTCCCAGAGCACCCGATGGGCTCAACGACCGTGGGTGTCTTCATAGCCGACAGCGCATTCGACCAGCAGTTCGCGGAGTCGGAGCCGGTCGCGCACGACGACTGGATCCCGGCGAAGATCGCTTCGACGAAGTATGAGCGCAACCCGGTGAAGCAGGCATTGGACAAAATCCGTCAGGCAGTGAAGGCGTCGGTCGGTGTGCACTCTTTTCGCGCGACATCGGGGAACGCGGAGGGCATCGCACCGGTCATCGGCGATCTGTTGGGTGGGATGGTTTCCGATACGCAAGGCTTCGGGGGTCGGGCGGGGCGTCCACCGGCCCGTCCCGGCGGTGGTGCTGGCCTTGGTGGCTTCGGCGGCGGCGGATTGGGTCGTCGCGGCGGTGGCTTAGTGAAGGCGAGCCGTGCCACCGTGCTGCAGCCACAGTTGCGGGGCGGCTCGATGGGCCACGTGCAAGTGGCATTCCCGATCCGGTTAACGCGACGAAGCCCAGATTCCTCTGTCATTCTCCAAGCTGAAACGCGTGTGGTCCTTGACACCGGTCTGGAGTCTGAGGACGACAGGCCCGTGGGTGCGTCGCTGCCGATCGTCGTAGGCTGGGAGAGCCTACAAGGTCAGGTGCTGTCCGATCGCAGCAAACTAAGGCTAGGCCCCGGCACCGACGAAGTGCTGCTCTTGGTCGACCAACCGCGCGATGTCGCCGTCACCGTCGCGATTAACGTGAAGGAGGCGGCCCTTGACTAGGCCCGTCAGTGTCGGCTACCTGATGGCGCCGCCAGAGTCGATCAGCGCTTCCGAGTGGCTGATCGGCCCGGTCGGACATGAACTCATGGCGAACCCACCGAACATGCCAGGCTGGCAGTACAGCACAGACCTCGTCGTTGAGCGGACTCTCACGGTCGACCTCGAACAGCTTCGACAGGGGACTGCGCTTGCCGAAGCGGATCACATACAGTGCGTAATTACTTGGATGTCCTCGGCCACTGGATTGCAGGGGTGCTCAAAGCGCTACCAGATCGAAGGTGGCGAGAACCATCTGTCCGTCACTGTGCCGGGAACAGAGACGGGTGGATCGCTGCGACTTCGGACCGTTGTAACCGCGGCGCTTGCCCCACACTCCGACAGACACCCGCTCGCAGCTCATCGCCCTGGCTCGATACTCTGGTCGGACGAGTTCACCACGGATCTTGAGGGAGATGCCAGTCGCTTCCCGACCGAGGCGCTGAGTTTCTCCGCCACTGGTCTCGGTGGGCCAGAGGTGGCGTGGCGACTCAAGGTCGACACATCCGATCTGGATGCCTCGGCCCTGTCGTGTGTGCGGATCATCCTTAATACCGACAACGAGGTCTACGGACGCCTCGCCGCGGACCCAGACAGCCCCGGGTCCCAGTTAACCCAGCGATTCCTGGCATATGACGTGGCACGTCAGCTTGTGGTTGCTGCCCTCGCTCAGGAGGAACTTGCCATGGTGGATTACGAACGAGCATCTTTAGGGAATGTGCTGAGAGCTAGGCTCCGCGACTATTTCGGTGATGAAGGTGATGCAATCGAACCGCTGAGGGCGAGGTGGGCCATGTCGCCAAGTGATCTTGACGTGGAACTACAGCGCTTTTTCCAGTTGTGAGCGACGGATGTCAAGCCGCCTTTACTTTCCCCGGCTCCAGCGAGAGACGGCACGAGCCCTTCTCGCGGACTACAGCGATCTCACCGTGCCGCAGCTGCTGGATCGTGCAGCATCGGAGAATCCCCAATCGTTCTTCTACCCGACAGCTCCATCCGGCCAGCAGGCCACGACAGGTGTGATCGCTTCATTCCAGGCGACCATTCGGGGTATCGCCTCGAAGCACGGATACCCGGGACAGTTGGCAGGACGAGATTCTGCACGGGGACGGTTCGATCGGGAGGTCGTCGGCATCATCCAAGACGTTGCCCCCATGCTGCCGGTCGAGGCGGCCCAAGAGGGTGTCTGGTCGTTCCTCTCCCTCATCGTCTTGCCGGACGTAGCCCTCTGGCGCTGGCCGAACACGAAGCAGCGCGACGACTATGAGCGGATTCTCGGTTATCCGCGCAACGTGTTCCGGCGACTATGGTGGCGCTCTTACGTGTTCGGAACCGAGGGTGGGTCTGTCGGCACGCAGATCTTTGAGGACGAGGCAGTCGCTATCCTTGAGCGCACTGCCATCGGTGGCAACCGGCAACTCGCCAGGACGATCGCGGAGACTCACGTGGCGCGCTTCGGGGCTTCCCCGAAGCGCACAGAGATCATGCGTGATGCGATGAAGCGGATACGCCGACTCCATGCGTTCCTCTCGTACCACTCTCTTAGTGACTCCGACGTGGTGGAGGTTGTCGCCGAGGCCTTCGACCAGGCTGAGAAATCGCTGCTTTCACGGTGACTTGAGTGATCCACAAACCGCTGGTAGGCAGATACGCCGCCCGTCATGATCAGGCCCGAACGAGGGATACGACCCTCCCGCAACTGCCACCGCGCCGACCGGCTGTGGGGTGGGTGAGCGCCATCCGCGGAACCCACGAGTACACCAAACTTGCTCGCGTCTCCATCGACTACAAGAGCACGCTCGGCACCCTGTTCACACGTAAATATGGCAAAGATGCGGATGATGCTTCGGGACCGTGTATTTATCCGGGGTTTCTGGCCCGACGCACCGGCCGTCTGGCCGGTGGGGGAGGTGCCGATATGACCGCGACACTGAACGACGTGACGAAGAGGAAATCGGCCGAGACGTCGGCGGAGCAGCGGGCCGCGGCCGAGTTACTGCGGGTGGCCAGGGCGCAGGGGCTTGTCGTTGACCGGCCCGGACGCGCTGCTCAAGCAGCAACCAAACGGCCGAATCGCAGCAAAACGAGCTGGTAGAGATCCACGACGCGGTGGGGCGCTGCAGATCGTCGAGGCGCACCCCGTGCGCATTGTCGACCGTGTATCAGTGTGGGTCGACGTGGTTCTTGACCGACGATCAGCGCAGCTGAGAGTCGACACCAGCCCCGACGCTGGTCCGAGGAGACACGCTCGGTGATGCCGGTTCGTATCGGATTTCAAGTGCATGATCAGGTCGCACGTGCGTTCTCAGAAAATTGCGTGTTTCCTCGTCGACCGAGT
Source organism: uncultured Actinomycetota bacterium (assembly GCA_963836775.1). Classification (GTDB taxonomy): domain Bacteria; phylum Actinomycetota; class Actinomycetes; order Mycobacteriales; family Micromonosporaceae; genus DASQPR01. Next base: position 24,566 of record CAWIKR010000003.1, read on the forward strand.
AGATCATGGTGCCGCGCATACCGCGGGTCAGCAGGACCTTGTAAGCGTTTCTGATCAGCTTGTCAGCGTCGTCATCATGTACTGCCGTGCGCTTTCGGAGTTCGGGGTCGTGCGACTCCGATCGGCGCGTCACGATGCGACCGTCGCGGGCGACGAGATCCGGGCCGAGGATGACACCGGACCACTCGTACTCGAAGCCCTGGGCCGTGAATACGCATCCGACTTGGCCGAAACCTGAGGGGTCCGTCGCCCAGAAGGCGCTCGCCGGCGCCTCGCCAACTGCTCTATCGCCCTTGACGTTCCATGGACGCTCCCAGTTGCCAATCTTGACATCGGATACCAAGGAGCCGTCAGCGCGTGGATCACTCCACGGCCAGCAGAAGCCGGCGCTCATTCGCGCGGTCTCGCCCATGCTCTGGCGGGCGGCTAGAAATGTCTCCATCTCATCCGGAGATTCGGCGACCCTTATGTCTACGAGTCCGTCTCCGGTCCAGGTCGGAACCGGCGAACCGTCTAGCCCGAGGAACCCGAGCACCCACGATTCGTATGCCAGGCTGCCTCCTAAACGGAATTGTCCGTGCAGTGGCACGACTTCAACCTCCACACCGAGGCGAGCTGCGTGACTTCGAATCATCTCGACAGTCCCGGTCTCACCCGGTCGAACGACCTGGTGCTCATCGAGAAGGAAGACGGGGACTCTGGCGGCCGCGATCAGCTCGTCCACCTGCGGCCGGCCGTGACTGCGCAGCTCGCTCTTGGTGTAGCGGTTGACCGATGTCGAACGAATTCGGTGCGCCTCGTCGCAGATCAGCACGTCGATGTCGTTCCGTTTGGCCTCCATGAAGTTGTTGAAGTACTTGAAGAGGCTTTGAGTTTTCGTCGAACCCTTACCCGCGTACTTGCGCAGCGTTTGGGTGAAGGAGCGGGATCCGGTTGCATGAAGCGCCGGGTATCCCCGCCGCGCCATCTCCGCGAGCACGGACAGCGCGATGACGCTCTTTCCGGTGCCAGGGCCGCCGGTGATCACCACAACGGTCTTATTGTCTGACGCACGGACCAGATCGACTGACTTCAGTACCAGGTCGTACGCGACGCGCTGCTGGTCAAGCAACGTGAATTGGTCTCGGTGATGAAGGATTCCCGATGCGTGATCAAGAAGGTGCCGGCTTGGCCGGATCGCACTGGTCAGCAATCGGTCGGCCGCCGCGCTTCCTGATTTCGGTGCCAGCCGCGACTGCAAATACGACATCAGCTCGCCACGACGTTGGCCGGTAAAGATGCGACTCGATTCCGTGGGCTGTGCACGGAAGAGCTCACGCACACTTTCGTCAGTCGCGTTGTGCAGGTAGGCAGCGCCCTGGAGAGCATCGCGGGTCCCGTCGAGCGCCGCAACGTACCCGCAAATGTATTCACAGTACTGGCGAACCTGCGCACCGGGATGAAGTCGCAGACCGGAGGCGCCGCCGACGGTGACCAGTTCCGAGGTCTGGTCGTACGCAGACGCGGACGACCACTGTTTCAGCTCGATCACGACGTACGAGTCGTGTCCGGTATGCGGGTGGACGCCGGCGAGAACCACGTCGGCTCGCTTGCTGCTTAGCGGTAGCTGGTACTCAGCGATGACCTCTACCTCGCCGAGTCCTGCATCTAGAAGGTCCTGGGACAAGACCCTGAGGCTGTTCGCCCATGAGGCGCGCTCGGATGGGCTGACGCCGACACCGATCATGCGCATGCGAGAAGCGAGTTGGTCGACGAGGTGGCCTGAATCGACGAGGCGGGAAAGACCGACTGCTGATGTTCGGAACGCTGACAACCGAAACGCCCCCGGGCAGCACGATGTGATCGTGCGGATGGGGGGCATATCCCGGTACTGGAAGCCCGTCGGACCGCGTGTTAACGCGATGACTCTAGCGATCGCTGTGCCTTGAGGCTAATGCGGCGCTTTAGCCGCAGAGCCGCGCGATGTCTCCACGGGGTAGCGATCGGCGGAATTGGCGAGCTTGTCGGCCGCTGCGGTAACAGGATCAAGGCGCAAGACGTCGCACAGCCGCAGAAGATAGATCATGACATCTCCGACTTCGGCCCGTATCCTTTGGCTCAGCTCTTCGTCCGCCATAGCGGCGGATGATTCCTCAGGAGTCAGCCATTGGAACTCCGCGACCAGTTCGCCAACCTCGCCGGCCAGTGCCATCGCAAGATTCTTCGGCGTATGGAACTGCTGCCAGTCCCGATCACGTGCAAATTGTCGGACGGCGGTAGACAGCTCATCCAGTCGGTCCATTGGTGCAGTTAAGCATGCCATCCGCTGTTTGGTGTGCGTTGTTAGCTGCCCGTCGACAACAGCCGAGCGCTGAGCATCATAGGCGCACACATGACCCCCGAGTACCCGTGCGGTCGGCGTCCTGGGTTGCGCCGGCGTGATTGCTGAGCGGGGTCGGTGGCCCGGCTCAGCGGGTCGCTGGATGGACTGTCGATGGACGAACCTAGGCCTTGGCCCGGCTCCGCCGTCACCCACCGATCGCTGCTTCATCCTCGTGCACGCGCCCGTCGTGCGCGACGAACAATATTTGAATGCCGAGTCTCTCGAGGCTTCGCGCCGTTCGCCGGACGAGGGATCGGTACGTCGGCGCCTCGGGTAGCCCGATCGCGATCTCGTATTCTGGATGTTCATCGCGGGTCAGCATGACCTTGAGGAGCGCTTGGGCATACCAGTGCCGCGCCTGTGTCGCCGGAATCGTCGGCTTGACCTCCGCGGCCCGACGGGGATCGGCGTATCCGGTACTCGGGAACCCTTTCACCTCAACCGCAAGGACCCGGTTCGCCTTTGTAGCGAGGATGTCTATGCCGGATTCGCGGCTCGCGGTGTCCGCCACTCGCTGGATCTGCCATCCGTCGTTAGCGAGGTGGGTCACGATTCGACCCTGCACGGCGGCCTCGGAGTTATCTTCTTCCGGTCCCCTCGCGGCCCTTGGGTGTTCTCGAGCGTAAACACCGTCATGCCGAACCGCGCCCGCGCGTTGAGCCCAGTCCCGAGTGAACACCACGTGCTCAGCGGTGAGGTTGACGGCGTTGAGGATCCATCCGGCCTGGCGCCAGGACTGGGCCTGCACATTCACGCTGTTTGCCCACCACGGCCTGTGGTTCCGGGCGGATGCAGGCAAGGGACCGACGAGGTTCTCTAGGTCAGCAAACGTGAGGCGTACTTCCTGCTGGGCTTCTGGACAGCGCGCGAGGAACGCGCGAAGCGGATCGTATCTACTCATCGAACTGTCTCCGACGGATGACCGCTCGTGGTTCGCGCTCGACGCGTAGGAAGTTCACGGCGATCAATTGTCTAACGTAGCCAGCCAGTCGTGAGCACAAATCACACGACCGGCCAGAATCGCATCCACTGACATGGTCCACGAGGTCGGCAGCCGTAGATCCCAAAGTAACCAGCGGCAGCCCCAACAACACTGCGGCGGGATTCCGCCTCCTTATCTGTAGCCTTGGGCAACAGACGTTCGGGCTACGTATGGCTGGACCGTGGCATCCGGCGTAAGCGACAGCCGTTAAGGTGCCGTCGTTACTTCAATCGGGACTTTCCGGGCCGCTTCGGGTATGCGTTCCTCGTTCATTGATCTTCACGCTTCCTAATCGAGCCGGGCTGTTGATCAGAGCTGGTCGCGGCTGGTTTACCGACAACAGGTCGTGCCGTTCGACAGCCTTTGAGATGCCTGCCGTCCTTGTCGCGCCGGCCGACGGCGGTTGAGCTAGCTGTTCTTGACGGTGACGCCGCCAGAGAAGATCGAGTCGTGCAACTCCAGCTTTGCGATCTTCTTGGACTTGGGAATATCGAATACGACAGTTCCGGTGATCTTGTTGCCGGGGTTGATGTCCGCCTGCCAACTGTCCGAGTTGATTTCGATGTCAGCCATTGTGTTCGCGCTGTACTGCTTGCCGGCATCGTCGAACGCGAGTTGCGCGGTGTCATCGAAGGTCTGGGCCTCATCTCCGATGTTCTTTACCGTCATCTTCGCGAGGCAGAACTGGCCCTGCGCGGTCTCACCCAGGCCGATGGAAGTATCACCGACACTCGAGTGTCCGCAACTGACCCTGGACACTACAAACTCGAACTTGCCGTCGCGTACCGCGTCGCCGAGCCCTGGTGCGGCCTTGGCCGTGCTTGGAGATGCCGTGGCGGCTGACTTCTTCGTCTCTGGCTGACTCAGCTTCGAGCTGGTGGACGTCGAGCCGCTCCCGCATCCAGCGACTGCCGCGCCGATCCCGCTAATAAGGCAAAGTCCTGCCATAACGGCCACGGCGTTCATCGAACGGCGGTCCTTGCGCCTTCTCTCGGCGGGAGCGGAAGCGCTGGGATGCGAACAGGGCGACACTAGTGGCGGCTGCGTTAGCGGCGGCGATCCAGCCTGGCGTGGCAGCGACCCGCGTGGAATTGGGCCACCGGGAAATGAACCCTGCGATCGTTGTTTACCGGCCATGATGAACCTGAATTCCGCTGCCTCGTCGCGCCTGAGCCCTCAACGGTCGACCTGAATCTGCGCTTCGACTGTGGAATCCGCGTTTTAATCCCAGCGATCACGAACGCGCGTATTCTGGCGGCGTCGCGATCATTGCTGCCGCGACGAGCAGCAATGGCGGTTCGATTTGCGGTCAAAAGTGGACCGACACTTCCCGGTCACAGCCCCACGAGCCGCGCGACTTGCCGCTGGGTTCGGCATTTCGGGACGGCTGGGACTCCAATTGTCTCTTTAGGATAGTCATCAAACAGACCAGAACGATACTGAGACGATCGGGGCCGCAAGTTGCCCCCACCCGCAGGCGGGCTGCCGTGCGCGCGCGGTGGCCGTCAAATAGGAGTGCCACCCCGTTGGGCACCAACTCTGGCGAGGTGCCGAGCTCGCGAGCGCGGTCCGCCTGCTGACTTCAGCTTTGACGTCAAATCGCCTCGGCTGGGCTAGCGTCTGACCTGAAACGCCGGCAAGGCAACCAGATGGCCGAGGCCTGAAGGGGGTGCCATGAAGCCAAGATCGTTCGGCGGGCTAGTCGCGGCAATGCTGGCCGTCACGTTGGTAACAGGCTGCCAGAGCAGCGGCGGTGGACCGAGAACACCGGCGATCACTCCCAGTCAATCGGCACCTCGACCGACCACCGCGCCGCCGCCTCCTGCCACGTCGCCGCCTCGTACTACACCGAGTCTCGTACCGCAGCGCCTCCGGCTAGTTCTACAAGCGCTGGCCGTGACATCTTCATCATGCCGAACGAGGTCGGCGAGGTGCTCCAAGACGCTCAGGACGACATCCAGCGAGTATCGGGCGATCCGACTTCATAACGCACTCGGTCGACGCGACGGGACAGGATCGCTTCCAGGTACTCGACAGCAATTGGCAGGTGTGCGGTCAGAACGTTGCACCAGGCAACCGAGTCTCCCACGACGCCGATATCACGTTCTCGGTCGTCAAACTCGACGAGTCTTGCCCGCGGACCACAAAGTCGCCTACCGCGAAAACGACGATCGCCCCTAAACCGACCGGCACCAGTAAGAAGCCGACGCCGACGGCCGCGAAGACAAATCCAACCTCGCGCCCGACGACCCGGAAACCCTCGCCGACGCCGAACGCTACGAAGAAATCGCCGTCGTCAGCGCCGCCGACGATCCAGGGCGTTCACCCCGGTGCGTTTTGCTCCCAGCACGGCGCATATGGGGTTACCGACGATGGCACGCTGATGCGATGCACGACGACGGCATCCGACTCGCGCTACCGCTGGCGTAAAGCCTGAGAGCCGGATGACACGACTGAGATCGACAACTCCCGGACCGCACGGGCGTGGTGGACACTACACACATTTACCTAGAGTGCATGCCTCGGGGCGAAACCGCGCAAATCGCGCACGACGGATGTACTCGTGTTGCGAGCGCTAGCGTACCTAGAAATGTTCGGCACCATCGTCTGGGACCACGTCGATGAGCCAAGACAAACCAGTACCCGGGTGGCGCAATCGTCGGCCGTCTCATGCGGTTCGGGCCGGGCGGGGGTCGAACACGACCGCCGACCACATCGCCGTCCTCGATGCGGCACTGGCGCAGATCCCCGACGCAATGCCTACGCCAACACCGTGATCACGTCGTTCGCGAATGATCGAGGAAGAAGAACCGGCGCAACAAAACCTCCAGCGGGTCCTGCTGGCGTGATCACGTTCATCCGCTATTGCCTGCTCGATCAGTTCGGCTCGTGCGTTTGCCAAAGGAGAAACATTCCAAACCTGGCGCTAGGAGAATGACGGAGTTGGACTGTGGCGTCGCCGACGCGCTAAGCCAACTTTGAAAGCGCGCTCGCCTGCCGAAACGATCACAGAGACGTGGCGAGGATGTGAGGACATGAGTGACGGAACGTCTCCAGAGAGGCCGCAGACGCCGGCTGATCCGCAGCGCAACACGCCGCCGCCTGTAGTGCCAGCAGAACAGGCAGCAGTCGTGGCCAACACCGCCGCCGCCCCAGTCGCCTACGGCCTGCAGATGAAGAGACGGAACCCGCTCGCCGCGTGGATCGGACTGCCGCTCATCACGCTCGGCATCTATCACTACGTCTGGTACTACAAGATCCATCATGAAATGGGCGAGTTCGACCCTCGCCGCCACGTACCCGACATCGGTCCAGTTCTGGTTCTGATCTTCCTAGGCTGGACACTGATAGCCCCGTTTATCTCGTACTACAACTGCGGTCATCGCATCGCCAACGCTCAGCGCGCGGCAGGCCTACCACAGAGATGCAGTGGATTAGCCGGTGCATTGTTGATGTTGCTGTTCGGTTTCGGCGTGTTCTACTACCAAAGCCAGCTCAATCAGGTACACGACGCATATGGACAGGCAACACCGGCTGGCACCAACGTGCCGCTGGTCGCATAGGCCAACGGACTGCTCCGCCGTTGGTTAACTCAACCCGAGCGGGTCCAGTCCCACATGTAGACCAGCCGCCCTATCAGACCCAAGCGGGATCGGTGCACCAGACTGCGCTCGGTGACAAAACCTGCTTGTCTCCAGTGCGCTATGTCGGGTCTGGGCGTCGGCGACGTCAGTTGAGGTGGTTGATCGGCGGGAGTTTCGGGCTGCCTGACCACAGGAGCCCTCGCCCGGCAGGAGGTTCAGACCGTCATGGCGTTGCGGCCGGTCAGGCATGCTGGCTCGGTGCCGGTTGCTGTGGCCCCACAGCCATCCACAGTGGCCACACGGTTGGCCACGTCGAGGATGTCGCTCAGATCCCGTGCCTCGGCGTCTAGGCGTCGCCACACCTCGGCCGGGTCGATATCGACAAGGCGTGCGAGCTGTCTATCGACCATCTGATGCTGAACCCGGATCAGCCTCACCAGGCGCCGAATCAACAGCACCTCATCGCCGACAATCTTATGGTCCGCCATAATGACGCCACGCGACCCAGAGCATCAACTGCGGGCGTTGTTTCGTCAAAGCTCGGGGCTTGGGAGCTAGGTCGGCGCGTGAGCGAGTTAGTGGCGGCTGTTGATCAGTCTCGAGCCGCGCTTGTTCAGATCCGATCGCTCGAAGGCGACATGCGAGTTCTTGCTGAGCGCGCCGCCGGCCTCATTGACCGTGTAGAGGTAGCCCGATCGGTCCATCGTGAGGCCCTCGTGCGTCTCCTCCTGGACCGAGATGCCGCTGGTCGGGTCGACGATGGAGAGCGAGCTGACGACGTGGCCGGAGCGGTCGATGTTCTCGATCTTGCCGGACTCCTGGCTGAGCACGAGCAGGTTGCCGGCGTCCGCGCCGGCGACGGTGGGCTCGTTGGACAGCGCGAACACATCGGAGAAGTCGTTCAGGCCCGCCAGGGCCGGGTCGAACAGGTCAGTCGATTCGTCGGTCGTGGGCGATCCGTTCGTCGCCGTGCCGCCCGCGAAGTCGACGTTCGTCTGGAAGATGCTCTCCGGAGTCACCTCCTTGACGGCGACGAATCCAGGCCCGTCGGACGAAGACGTCTGCGGGTCATAGGTGATTCCCTCGATGCCGACGTTGCCCACGGTCGTGCCGAGCTTCACCGTTTGGACATCGCTTCTTTGGAGTACGCCGCCAGCGACGTAGGTGAAAAGGTTGACCTGGCGATAACGCTCTTCGCCGAGGACAAACTTGCCACTTCCGATGTACGTGATTGCCTCAGTGTCGTAGAACGTCGTGCCCTGTGGACTGTCGCCAGGGGCGAGGCTCATCGAGTCGATCAGCTTGCCGGACTTCGAGACCTGGACCACCGAGGTGCCGCCGTCACCGACGACAAAGAGCGTGTCGGTGTCCCAGTCGTAGGTGACCGAGGACGCCTCCTGCGCGAGCAGGGATCCGGCCGGCGCGGTGGTACGCGTCGGTTCCGGGAGGTCATACCGCGCGACGAGGCTGTACTGCGACAGGTCGAGGCCACCGGAGTCTGCGTGTGCGGCATGAGGCATCGCCACGAATAGCGCTCCGACGAGCGCCAGTGCCGCGCCCCACGTCCCGAGTCGCTTCCCAGTTGCTGCAGTCACGAGTTCTCCCGCTGTCCGGAGCGAAACCTCGGCGAGCACGCCGATGCGATCGCAGACTAGGGACGCAGGACGTCCGCGCCGTTGACGCAACGGTGTCGCTGGACGGTACGAAAGATGAACTTGTGTCGACTCCGCGATTCGTCGTCACAGCGGGCTGTGAGGCAGCATCCAGGTCACAGCGGGCTATGAGGCGCCGTCCAGCTTGGACACTCGGATCGACGGCCATCGTCACTGCTGAAAGCTGCGAGATGCCAGATGCAGCGGAGGCGGCAAAGCAACGATCAGCTGAGATCGCGTCCACTGCGTTAGGTGACCAGAGACCGATGTTCAAACATATATGAACATACGTCGATTCCATTGTCTCATCGGCTACTCAACAATGGAGGTACTCGGAAGTCCTTGCAGGGCAGGGTGATTCGACGAGTTGGAGGCAAACGTGTCCAACGACTTCACCGTATTCGTCGCGGTATTCGCGATGCTTGCCACGCTGTGGCAAGGGGTTCTCCTCCGCAGACAGGTTCGTCACGGCGAGAATGTAAGCCGCTCCCAGTTGTACCAAGAGATTGCTCAACAATTCATCCAGCTTGACCGGATTTTTGTCGAGAATCCGCACCTTCGGCCGTTTTTCTACCGCGACGAGCAGCAGCCATCGACCGGACGAGATCGTGAGCAAGTGATCGCGGCGGCAGAGTTGATGGCAGACCTCGCGGAGAGTTGCGTCGCAACTGCGGATGTGCTTGGTGCCCGCCAAGCAGGCGATTGGGATCAATACTTCAGACACGTCTTTGCTCGGAGTCCGGCGCTACGCGAGTATTGGACAGAGTACGGGTATCTGTATCCCCAAAGCGTTTGGGATTGCTTTGGAGCGGGCCTTCGCATTGCCAATCTGAGTGCAAGATCAGGGTCCGCATATGCCGCCGAGGCAGCGGAGCTTGATCCGCACTCGTTTGAGTCTGACGATGCCTAGGCGGGATCCGTAAGTTCTTTTGGTTGCGCACTGCAACCAGGTTTGACCAGGTTCAGGACCGGTCCCATAGCCCGTGGGCAGCGCGCCGTGTTCTGGCACTGTGAAGGCATGTTGTTTCGTCAGCTTGAGTATTTCGTCGCGCTGGCTCGGGAGCAGCATTTCGCGCGAGCGGCTGCGGCCTGTTACGTGTCGCAGCCGGCGCTGTCAGAGGCGATCCGCAAGCTTGAGCAAGAGCTGGACGTGCCGCTCGTGCGTCGCGGCCGCACGTTCCAAGGTCTGACGCCCGAAGGCGAGCGCCTCGTCCTGTGGGCGCGGCGCATCATGGCTGATCATGACGCCCTCAAGCACGAGATCACGGCTCTGAAGTCCGGGTTGGCCGGGCAGTTGCGGCTGGGCTTGATCGCAGCCGCGTCGACCACGTCGGCGCTCCTCGTTGACGAGTTCTGCGCCCGTCACCCGCTGGCTCGCGTCCAGATCGACAGCGGCCTGCCGAGCTCGGAGATCGTGGCGCGGTTGCAAAGGTTCGAACTGGATGCCGGTGTCATCTACCTCAGCGGCGACGACCCCTCCGACCTTATGGTCATTCCGCTGTACCAGGAGCGGATGGTGCTGATCGCCTCGGACACCTTGCTTGCCGCGCCGACGAAGCAGTTGAGCTGGAAAGAACTCACTGTCTTGCCGATGTGCCTGCTCAAGCCGGCCATGCGGGGCCGGCAAGCGGTCGACAGGGCCCTTGCCGAAAACGGACTGAGCATCACGCCGCAGATCGAGACCGACTCGGTCGACGCGCTGTATGCGCATGTCAGCACGGGGCGATGGGCGAGCCTGGTCCCGCATCCGTGGAGTTATCGCTTCCGCCTGCCAGCCGGTCTTCGGGTGATCCCGATCGCGGGCGAGGTCGTCGTCTCCTCGGTCGGGCTGGTCACGTCCGCCGCCGAGCCCGGATCGGTGATGGGGCGAGCGCTCGCCGCGGTGGCGGCGACCTTGAACATGGACGACCTCTTCAACCCCCAATCAACGGGTACGACGAACTGACGCGATAGGCGCGGCCTATCACTTGGTCGGAAACGCGTCTTGGACACCGCCTCAGTCCCCGGGTGATGCTGGGACGCGAACGGATTGGGCGGACTTTTCGCAGGTAGCGGATCTTTAACTGGCAAAGCACCCGCCGGCCGACGTGGCAGTGATCGAGCCAGGCGCCGCCGGCGGTAGAACCCTCGGCTCGTGATCACGCTCGTCGTGATCCACAACCGGCTACCGAACGACGAGCGACATCGCCCGCAAATCCAGATCGGCAGCGCGCCGAACCGCGCTGGCGTAGCCATGCTCTCGCGACCGCGAGAGCTGACATCGAGGAGAACAACGGCGCAGGCCGCGGCCGACCCGGCCTCACCCACGCAGAACCAGCAAGTCAACGCAAGGAGAAATAGAAATGTCGCACCACCTGGACTCTCCACTCGCTCGCCAAGATGTCCGGCTCGACATCAGCGACCTCTACGTGTTCCGTGGCGAACGCGGGACGGTCTTCACGATGAACGTGAACCATTCCATCGCCCCGGAGATCACCGGTAGGACGGACCCAGCCGGCTTCCATCCAGAGGCCAAATACGAATTCAAGGTCGACCTGGATGGCGATGCCATCGAGGACCTCACCTATCGCCTCTCGTTCGGCGAGCTTGATGGTGCGGGCGCGCAGAGGCTGGAACTACGCCGGCTGATCGGTGCATCAGCGTCGGACGACGAGGCGCGCGGAACTCTCGTCGCCGAGGGCACCACCGGCTCGACAATCTCCACCGAGGACGGGCTCCGGGTGTGGGCCGGCAAGGCCGGGGATCCGTTCTGGATCGAGCCCGATGTCTTGCACGCCATCGGTCACGCCTTTACCGACGGCACCGTTGCCGACCTCTCGTCTTGGCGTCCCAGTGAGGCGAAGAACTTCTTCGCTGGACACACGGTCTACTCGATCGTCGTGGAACTCCCGGACCACGAGTTGCTGCCGCTTGTCGGGCCCAGCAAGCACATCAACGTGTGGGCCTTGTCCAGCCTCGCGACTGACGCCGGTGGTTGGCGTCCAATCAACCGCGTCGGCCACCCGATGATCCAGCCACTCTTCACGCAGAACGACGGGGATCTCGGCGATCGGCTCAACTCCACGCCACCGGTCGATGACGTCGTCAACTACGGAAAGATCGTGTCCGATGCGGTGGCGGCCGTCGTCGCCGCGTACGGCACCGCCGAGGACCCGCAGGCGTACGGCGCCGCGGTCGCTGCGAGGCTTCTCCCGGATGTTCTGCCGTACACGGTCGGAACGCCGGCGGTGTACGGATTCAACGAGTTGAACGGGCGCTCGCTCATCGACAATGCGCCGGACGTCATGTTCTCGCTCGCGACCAACACCGCCTTCACGATCGGCCTGACAAAGGACTCCATCACGGCGAAGCCGTCCAGCCGGTTCCCGTACGTTCCCGAGGCCGACTAACGGCTGCCCGAAGCGTCCTTGTGGCCACCCACGATTCGGCGCCCGTGCCCGCGCGGCATGGGCGCCGAGATCTGCCGGTCAGGCAACCGTCCAGCACTGCAGGCAACCGACGAGCGGGCGAAGATCACCGCGTCGCTAGACGTGCCGTTGGTGCGCGTTCTTCGGAGATCAGGGTATTGAAGAGGTTGGCGTATCGGAGAAGATGACGGTCACCGACGTAGTGCTCGCGAACGTACTCGCGCGCGGCGGGTCCAGGCCCGCTGCGCTACTTTTCGTCGGATATCGCACGCGCCGAACGGCCAGACCTGGTCGCCCGACAACCAGCGGGGTGTTCACCTAGGTACGACCGCTCAGCTATCGGCCGTGGACAGCCGGACTACACCGGGCTCACAGCGGACACTGATCACCGGCCGTCGTGGCGCCGATGGGAGCCGATCGAACGCTGCCCATCGCGGGCATATGTCACCAGACTCGCCCGGGTGACCTACGACCCCCAGAGCGATCCCCGGCATTACCAGCCTGCGCCGCAGGCACCGGGCCCCCACCAGTACCCATCAGCCGGCCACCCGGGCTACCCGGCGATCCCACCTCCGCCGCCGCAGGCCTCGTGGTGGAAGCAGCTGCCCACCGTTGGCAAGGTAGCGCTCATCGTGGTGCCCATCCTCGTCCTCTGCTGCGGCGGTGGCGCCGCCATCAACGCCTTCGGTGGCACTGACACCAAGGAGAAGAGCTCGGCCAGCACCATTGCCGAGCCGCCCGCGGGCAATCCGGTCGCCGGCGGAACGGCCGATGGTACCGATGGAACCGGCGGAACCGATCCAACCGACGGCAGCAGCGCGACTCCGACTCCGACCCCGACGTCGGCGCCGAGCGCGACGACGGTGACCAAGACGATCACCGAGACCCAGTCGATTCCGTACTCGACGAAGAAGGTGAACGACCCGACTTTGACGGTCGGGAAGACCAGGGTGCGCACGCCGGGCGTCAACGGGGTCAAGACCCTGACCTACAAGGTCACTTTCGCCAATGGCACGCAGACATCGAAGACGCTGGTCAGCCAGAAGGTGACCAAGCAGCCGGTGACCAAGGTGATCGCGGTTGGGACGAAGCCGAAGAGCAACTGCGATCCCAACTACACGCCATGCGTGCCGATCGCCAGTGACGTCGACTGTGCGGGCGGCAGCGGCAACGGCCCCGCGTACGTGGACGGCCCGGTGTACGTCATCGGCGTCGACATCTACGACCTGGACCGCGATGGAGACGGAGTCGGCTGCGACTGACGCCGGATCACCCGGTCGGAGCGGCCCTCACCCCGGTGGGGGTCGCTCAGTCGACGATGAGCTGGAACTTCGCCGGCTGGCTGCCGGGAAAGGCGATGCGACCTGCGCCGTCCTCGATCTTGAAACCGTACGAAGCAGAAGCCTGAACTTTCCGGCGCCCGTGCCCAGCGGCACGGGCGCCGAGATCTGCCGTTAGGCAAGCGATCCAGCACTGCCGGCAATCGACGAGCGGGCGAAGATCACCGCGCCGCTAGACGTGCCGTTGGTGCGCGTTCTTCGGAGATCAGGGTATTGAAGAGGTTGGCGTATCGGAGAAGATGACGGTCACCGACGTAGTGCTCGCGAACGTACTCGCGCGCGGCGGCTCCCATCTGATCGGCGCGCTCGGGGTCGTCGAGAAGTGAGCGCACCGCCCGTTCCGAAACTGGCGAGGTCGGTCGGGTCGGCGATCAGGATTCCGGTGCCTTCGACGACCTGGTCCTGAATCCCGCCGACCGCGGAGGCCACCACCGGTCGCCCCTTCCACATTCCTTCGGCCACGGTCAGGCCGAATCCCTCGGCGAGGCTCTTCTGCACCACCACCGTGGCGTGCCGCTGCAACGCGTTGACCATGGCGGCGTTGTCGTCAATATCCGCCATGGGCAGGGTCAGCAGGACCACGCGGTTCCGCTGTTCGGCCGGCAGCTTGTACCACTCCGCCAGGGTTTCCGCCAAGACCATCGAGCCTTCCGGATCGTCGGTCACGCCTTCCACCGATGGTCCGGCCAGAATCAGCCACCCCGGTCCGTTGGGTGCGACATGGGTCGCAAAGCCCCGCATCACGCCGAGCATGTCCTTGAGACGATCCCACCGGGAAACCTGGAGGACTATCGGATCGTCGGGTCCAGGCATGCTTTCCGCCACGATGGAAGCGGCCTCGGTCACCGTGCCAGCCGTACCATCGCGGCGGGTGTATTCGCACGTCGTGTCGGTCGCTGCGCCGGAGAAGAGCCCGATCTGCGTGAGGATCGTCCGAACGCAAGCCGGATCCATCGCCTGATTCTTTGGCGAGAACGGATCGATTGACGGTGGAATGATCCATGCCTGTGACGGCGGAACGATCGAAGGCACGTACGACGGGCGGGTGAATACATACGCCTCGGCATCATGGATGAGGGGAGCAAGAAAGTCCCATGCGGATCGGCTCAGATCATTCTGGTCATCGATGCCGATGTGTGACCGCCACACCACATGGGCCCCACGTGACGCCATCGCGGCGACCAGGCCCGCTGTCTGCGGGTCGTGCAGCAGCACAAGGTCACCGGGACTGACGGAGTCGCCTATGCTCTCGGCATTTGCCCCCATCACCTCGCGGATGTGATCGAGCTCCTTCGGTCCCAGATCGCCGCCGTCACCGGCTTGGCCGTGGATTCGATTGTGAACACGTTTGGTGATTCGGAAGAACTCCGAGTCTCCCGTGATGACCAGCCACCGGATATCGACGGCGAGGTCCTTCGTATAGCCGACCACGACCTGAAGCATGTCGGCTACACCACCGCCGCTGGCGGTGGAGCTGACGTTCCAGATGGTGCGGTCGCCGGCAAGCTTCCGAAAGTCGGCGGCGGCGGCGAGCAGGTCGGTCGTCCGCTGCAGGCCGATCACATCCTCGAGAGCGGCAACCGGCCGCCGGGGCACGTCAATCAGGTGGGCACCGCACATGTGCCCAGTATCAGCGACTTGCTGATTTGGTTTGCCCGATTCGGCATCACGGGAACTCGCTGAATTCCCACACCAGCGATGATCAAATTTCGGTCCGCTCTTGTTAGCGGGTGCGTCTTGGGTAACGTTATTGCCCAGCTATGCGCCTTATCGCCCGACCCGTCGGCGTCCTTCGCGGCGTTCGGGACCGTCTCACGGGTCGGGTACCTCGGCGATCCGCGCAGGAGACTGCGTCCTTGGTGCGCCGCAGGACCCAGCCCATCGCGGTGACCATCGTCCGCCTCACCGTCACGGCCGTCGTGGCATTCGAGGTCGCTCGCTGGGTGACTGGCTCTCAGAATCCGATCCTTGCGCCGCTGACTGCGCTGCTGGTCGTCCAGGTGACCCTTTACCGGACGTTCCGAAGCGCACTGCAAAGAGTGTTGAGCGTGGTGGCCGGTGTGCTGGTGGCGCTTGGCCTGTCCAGTGCCTTCGGCTTCAACTGGTGGAGCCTCGGCATCACCATCGCAGTGGCTCTGGTCATCGGGTTTGCCCTTCGCCTTGGCGACAGCATCCTGGAGGTGCCGATCAGCGCGATGCTGATCCTCTCCTTGCCGACCGAGGCAGTGGTGGCGGGGCGGATTGTGGCGACATTGATCGGTGCCGCGGTTGGGCTGGTTTCGAACCTGGTCATGGCGCCGCTTCGGGTGCAGCCGGCCGAGGAGGCCATTGACGACATGAGTCGCCGGCTGGCCGACTTGTTGGACCAGATGTCCGCCGATCTGGCCGATGGATCGGGTGCTGACCGCACTGGCGATTGGGTTGCCCGGGCGCGCCAGCTCACGGCGGAATTCGACCAGGTGGAGCACGCCCTGGGGCAGGCGGAGGAGAGCGTACGTCTCAACCCGCGCGGCCCACTCGTCGTTGATCCACGGGTCTACCTCAGGCGTCGCCTGGAGGCGCTAGAGCACGCCACTCTCACCATTCGGGGTATTGCGCGCTCGCTCAACGACAGCGCCGGAGTCACTGATGAGGTGAACCCAGTGCGCGACCAGCACGCGGCAACCGAGGTCGCGGACGTGCTCCGCGAGCTGGCCGCTGCACTGCGCGCATACGGGCGGCTGGCACGGTCGAAGTCAGTCGACCGCGGATCGTTGAAATCGGCAGTCGATCAACATCTTGCCGCGGCCAGAGAGCACCAGGGCGTCGTCACCGACATCCTGCGCGCTGACCCCACTGTCCCGTCGAAGGCCTGGCCGCTCCGCGGTGAGCTGGTCACCCACCTGGATCGGCTACGCACCGAGCTCCATCCGCCACCACCGAAGGACGGCGCCCGGACAGGTACCAAATCAGACAGGCGCCGGCGGCCCGCCCGCGCGATCGCCGGGCGGTGGCGTCGACGGCGAAATCTGTGACGAGCCGGAAGGAGCTAGTCGACGATGAGCTGAAAGTTCACCGGGCGGCTGCCCGGAAACGCGATCCGACCCTCGGCATCTTCGATCTTGAACCGTACGAAACAGAAGCCGGGGTTGCTCGGCGCCATGACCGACACGCGAACGTCGACCATCTGGCCCGGTTCGGTGTCTTTGATCGGCGTGTCAGTGATGGTCTGGCATTCGTCCCGCTGCTGCGGTGTGTCGATGCGGTGCAGTGCGTATCCGTGCCATGGCACCGTCCCGGCGTTCTTGAATCGCCAGACCTTGGTGACCGTGCTTCCTCGGGCCACGTGTGTGCAGTCCGGAAGGCTGATGTCCCCGACGAAGACGCCCACGTCACCCAGGTCGACGGGCGACGCGTGCGGCGGGTTGGACTGCTGCACCGGACAGTCCGCCGAGGTGAGGCGCTGGGCCGCGGATGACTGGGGTGAGAATCCCTGCCGGCCGTTGGCGCTGTCGCCGCTGGACCCCATCACATCGATGATCACCGAGCCGACCGCCAGTACGCCAACCAGAACCGCAGCCAGAACGACGTGCCGAAGCCAGCGCTTGGGCACGTGGACCACCGGCCCAATGGGGGCGGGGTTCGCGGAACCATCGCGCGTCCGCGGAGGATCCGGGTCCGCGGCCGCCGAGGGGTCCGCTACCGCAGAGGAGTCCGTGGCCACCGAGCGGATCGCCCGGTTGGCCAGCTCCCATCGCTCGCGGAACTCGGCCGGATCCCGGTTGCAGGCCTTGACGAACTCGGCCGTCGTCGCCCAACTCGGCAGACGGTGACCCTGGGCCGCCTCGTGCAACGTGGTGTGCGAAATCGCGTGCGAGCGACCGGACATGGTCCGAAACGATGGCGAGCCGGCCGCGATGCGGACGGCGCGAAGCACATCTGCGAACTCTTCGATCGCCTCCGCGCGTCCCGTCGCCACCCGGTCGACCACGCCCTTGCTCCCCCCACCGCTCGTCGATGCTCGCAGCCCCCGAGTTGCGAGAAACGCCCCGAGTTGCGAGAAACGCCAACAGGCGGTGGAGACGTTACCGCTGATCCGGGCGGCAAGGTAGGGCTTGATTGGCAATCGTGAATGTGCTCGGCATGCCGGAGAGCCGCCGGCCAGGAGCTCCACGAGCTCCATGACCGACGACTCTCAAATCGTTCGTGCTGTCGAGCGTCTACGTCAACGTGATGTTGGAGTAGTAGTAATGCAGGATCGTCGAGTAACCGTCGCCCTGGTTGGCCAGGTCGCGTGACCCGTACTGCGACATCCAGTCCCCGGTGACCCAGCCGCCGCACGCGGTGGTGGTGGAGCAGTAGTGCGCTTGCAGGATTTCCCCGCTGCGCGTCATCCGGGTTCCCCACGTCGCGTCCACCGCGGAGTTCGTTGCGGTGGTCGCCGATCCAGGCACGTAAACCTGGCTCGAGGTGTTGTCGTAGACGTCGAAGCAGGCGCCGAACGACGTCTTGCGGGTCGAGTGCAGTGCCCAGTACCAGCCAAAGCTCTTGGTCGCCATGGCACCGGCCTTGAGCGACTCCGCCGGCCAGCTCGAGATCCACTCGTTCGGCAGGACGTTCTTGACGTAGGTCTTGAAGTCGACGCGATCGACGCGGTCCAGCGAGACTCGATACACAAGAATTGTGGTGGGCAGCGTGGTGTTCGTACCGTCGGTCGAACAACCGCCGGGTGCCGCGGACAGGAACTGATGTGAGGCGTTGTTGTTCTTCAGCGTCGCATTCAGGTTGCCCTTGGCGCCGGGCGCGAAGTCCTGGGATGCGCCGGCATATCCGGAGTTGAAATAGACCCGCACCGTCTTGCTGCTGCGGTTCCAGACCGAGGCGGCGTTGTTCTTGACACAGATGCCCTTGCCGGCGCCCGGGCCCTTGAAGTCGTAGCAGGTCGGCTCGGTGGTGCCGTAATCGCTGATGGATCCGGTGAAGTCGGAGACGGATCCGGCTTCGTCGCTGTTGTAGTAGTAGCAGAATTCGCCGGTGTCACAGACGCCGTCGCGGGAGGCTGCGTTGGCCGGTGCGGCAAAGACCAGTACGGGGGCGGTGAGGGCCAGGATGAGCGTCGCCGCGGTGAGGATGCGTTTGAGCACTCTCATTCGTTGTTCTCCTCTTGTCTCCAGCGGTTGCTGTGATTGCGATCCCGGGTTGCCGTGATTGCGATCCCGCGCGCGGACGGTGGTCACGCGCGCTGGTACTCCTCCCAGGTGCAGATCGGGACCTGCGGGCCGTCGTCCGGTCCTCGATTGGCGAGGCCATTCATGCCGAGGTAGTAGTCGCCCACCTGGTTCTGGGCCTGTGTGGACAGATCCGTGTCGCTGATGGCGGCCGCGTGGATGTGCCACGGCCAATCGCCCTGGCTGGGGTTGCGAACCCAGGCGGCGAAGCCGACCTCGCGCAAGACCCGCGCCACCGACGTACGCGTGGCCGCCGTCATGCCGTCCACCGAGATGTCGACGACCCCACCGCCGTCGTGGGTGCCGGCTGAAGTGGGGTCGCCGCCCGGGTTGTACGAGCCTTGACTCAGCGTCAGAGCGCGGCCGAGTAGCCGCGAAGCCTCGGCGAGCATGTCCTGCGTGCGAGCGTTGATGGTGATGCCGCCGCCGAGGTCGATCCGGCTTCCCGGCCCGATGACGTTGGTGACGGTGAACCGGCCCTGGCCGAGCGTGGTGAGCGACGTCTTTCCGGGCAGTCCGTTAGCGTCGAGACCGGTGTAGCCGAGGGACTTCTGGAATTGCGCGTAGGCGTCGATCGTCTTGGTGCCGAAGTAGCCGTCGACCCACTGCGCGTCGAGCAGATGCTTGGCCTGCAGGGCCTGCTCAACCAGGAGGACGCTGCTCTTCGCGCCCGGAGTGAGGGTGCTGTCCGCCCGTCGCGGGTCGATCTGGGCGGCTTTGACGGTGGCTTCCATGTTGACGCTGGGGAGAGCCGCCGCCGGCGCGGCTGCCGGCTGAGCCACCGCCGGGGAAAACCAGGCGGTCGACACGACGACCACTGCAAGCACAGTTGCTGCAGTGGTCGTAGCGAGGCGGGTTCGAAGCTTCATCAGTCCTCCAGTGGCATGACCACCGAGGCCCTTCAGGACCAGTCAGTGGTTGTCGACGCTGGCCTGTCGTCGGCGAGGGTGGCCGATCCCAGGACAGGACCACTGTGGAGGCTCGATGTTCGTGTCCGGAAGACCGCGCACTGTCCGAATGCCGGCCAGGCCTGTCAGAGCGCTCGCTGCCAGGGCAAACGGGGTGTTGTCAGAACGACGTCCGGAGTGGTCTGACACCGCCGAAACGTCGAAGGGTGTCGATCATCGGAGGGCGGGAGACTCCACGGCGAGCCGGTGGCGGGCCCGCGACCGGCAAGGAGCAATGCGCGAGGCGCGATGTAAGCACGCGCACGCCGCGCGCCAGACGCAATGCGTGGCACGAGGTGCGAGACACGAGGTACGAGGTCCGGGCACCCGATGGGTACGACGTCTACGGCAGCGGAGACACCCGCAGCTGGCTCAACGTGAACCCGTGTCCGGCCGGATCGATCGACCGGGTCGTGCGCTTGAAGATGTACTCGGCCCGCTCGTAGGACAAGCGCTGACGACCCGTTTCGGGGCACCGGTCGGCCGGAGGACCGGCCACCGCCGGCCCCGGTCGCCGATCGGTGAGGAACAGCGGGCCGGAGACCCGCTCGTTGATCACCGGCGCGAGCAACGATGCCGGCGACCGCCAGGAAATGACGTGCCGCCCGACCACGGCCTGGCGATTCGACAGGTCCAGATCCGGGACGTCGAGTGCCAGAACTGCGGTGACCGGCGCCGACGACTCGTAGATCAGGCGCCACAGTGCCCGCTCGCGGGCCGGAATCGGAAGGGACCACAGCGCCGACAGCGATGCGGGCGAGATCGCCGCGACCGGCGCCGACGACTCGCGGCGTCGCGCGACCAGCGAGGCGAGAGAAGGCTCGCCGCTCCAGTCAGCGAACGATCGCCACGCCGACCGATGCCGGTTCCACGTCTTCGGTGCGGTGTGCCCGTACGCAGCACCGAAAACCCGCTCAATCTCCACAGGCGTCAACGACGGCAGTGCGACCGACGGACCGAGGCTCAGCGAGAGCCGCCCCAGTGTCTTGGTATATGACCGCCGAGCCTCGGCGCCGAGGTCGTCACGAGCCAGGAAGTCCGCGACGGCCGAACCAAGGGACCGGCCGGCGTCAGTGACCGGAAGGGCAGCGGCGCGGCGCAACAGGAACGAGCGCTCGGTGGCATTCGTCGCCATCGCGGCGGCGCGCTCGAATTCGCGCCGAGCCTCGGCGGCGCGTTCCAGACGTACCAGCAAATCGCCCCGCACGCTCGGCAGCAGGTGATAGTCGCGCAGCGTGGGGTCGTCGGCGAGGTCGTCGACCAGCGCCAAACCCGCAGCCGGACCGCGGGCGCGGCCCACCGCGACCGCGCGATTCAGCCGGACCACCGGGGTCGGCAACAACGTGACCAGCGCGTCATAGAGCGAGGCGATCTGTGCCCAATCGGTGTCCGACGCTCGCCGCGCCTGAGCGTGAGTGACCGCGATCGCCGCCTGCAACACGTACGGTCCAGGTGGCCGGCCGATATCGCGAGCCCGCAGCATGGCGGTAAAACCCCGCCGGATCAGCAGCGGATCCCACATGGCGCGATTCTGATCCTCAAGCTGGATCGGCTCGCCGGAGTCGTCGGTCCGAGCCGCCGCGCGTGATGCCTGGATCTCCATCAGCGCGACGAGACCGTGCACCTCTGGCTCATCGGGAGCCAGCTCGGCCAACATCCGGCCCAACCGCAGCGCCTCGCGACACAGGTCGGCCCGGATCAGCTCGTCGCCGGCGGTCGCCGAATAGCCCTCGTTGAAAATCAGGTACAGCACACCGAGCACCGACGGCAGCCGCTCGTCGATGACTGGTTCGTCCAACGCCGCGCCCGCGTCGGCCAGCCGCTTCTTGGCGGCACTGATGCGCTGGTTGATCTGCACGTCGTGGGTCAGGAATGCTCGCGCGATCTCGGCTGCCGTCAGACCGGCGACCAGGCGCAACGTCAACGCCACCCGCTCCACAGAGGGCAGCAGCGGGTGGCAGGTGAGGAAAATCAGCCGGAGAACGTCGTCACCGGTCGGCTCGTCAAGGCCGTCCGACGCATCGGACGGCGCCGCGATCTCGGGGGCGAGCTCGTCGAACCGAGCCGAGCGCCGGATGTCATCGATCGCGCGACGCCGCGCGGTCGTCATCAACCACGCGGCGGGGTTGTCCGGGATTCCGGTTCGAGGCCACTGTTCCAGCGCCGCGACCAGGGCATCCTGGGCGAACTCCTCAGCTCGCCCGACGTCGTGGACGAGCTTTGTCAGCCCGGCAACAATCCGGGCTGACTCAAGCTTCCAGACCGCCTGGACGGTCCGCCCCACGTCCATCAGCGGATCAGGGACCGAACACCTGCTGGATCACGCTGGTGCCGTCGCCGACGATCTTGCGGAACCGGCGCGCCAGCTCGATCGCCTGCTCCTTCGACTCGACCTCGACCAGCGCGAAACCGGCCGCCGCCTCCTTGGCCTCGGCGAACGGGCCGTCGACCACGGTGACCTCGTCGCCCTGCGAGATGATCCGGGTGCCCCCCGGCTCCAGGCCGCCGGTCGAAAGCAGGATCCCGGCCGCGGTCATCTCCTGGATGAACTTGCCCATCTCCGCGAACAGCGCCTCGTCGGGCTCGTTGCTGTCGGCCAGAGAAATCATCATGTAACGCATCGCTGTTCTCCTTCGCTGTGGCGACCGCTTCTCGGTGCGCTCACCCAGTCGTCGAACAGCCTATGCGACAGGGAATGCCCTCCGACGACACGTGGTCCGCGCACCGCCACCCCGTGGATCTTGAACGATCGTTGCTCTATTTCAGCGACAAACGTTCAAGATCCAGGATGGGGGCGGGTTGACGTGCGGAATCGGCAGCTAGGCCTGCGGCGGATCCTCGCCAACGAGGCCGTCGATCGCCTCCCGAAACAGGTCCGCGTGTCCCACGTGGCGTGCGTACTCGTCATGGAGATCGGTCAGCACTCGCCGCAGATTCGGGTGCTCCCCGGAACTGGTCGTGAACTTCGACGCCACCCCCGGCCCGCCGGCCGCCAGCAGATCCGCGACCGCGGCCAACGACCGCTTCACCGCGTCCTGCCACAGGCCGTAGAGGTAGTCGGGGCTGTCGTAGGCGGCCGTATGCCAATCCCACTCCGGGTCGGCGTCGAAGTCCTCGCGCCGCCACGGACCCTGGATCGGCCCGTCGGTCAGGAACTCGGCGGTATAGCGGTCCTCAACCAGGGCAAGGTGCTTGATCAGGCCGCCGATGGTCATGGTGGACGGCGGATGGGGCCGATTGAGCGCGGCGGAGTCGAGGCCGCCGACCTTCCAGGCGAATTGCGCCCGCGAGCGCTCGAGCGCGAATTGCAGCATTTCGGCTTCGTCGGCCGCCATCGACGGCTCCTTGATGGCAGTGCTCAGAACAGTCATGGCACGGATGCTAGGGTCAAATCCGGACGTTCCCCTTCCGGATTAGTGCCAAGGCCGACACCATGACCGAATCCAGCCCGACCGCACGCGCTCTTCTGGCCCTCGAACTCATCCAGGGCACCCCCGGCATCACCGCGGAGCGACTCGCCGACAAGCTCGGCGTCACCGAGCGCGCCGCCCGCCGCTACGTGGAGATCCTGCGTGAGGCCGGGATCCCGGTCGACTCGATCCGGGGTCGCTATGGCGGCTTCCGGGTCGGCCGCGGCCTGCGACTGCCTCCACTGATGTTCAGCGCAACCGAAGCACTCGGCCTCGTCATGGCGGTGCTCGACGGTCACCACGACGCGAGCGATCCAACGAATCCGGTGGGCAGTGCACTTGGCAAGATCGTCCGGGCCCTTCCCGAGCCGGTGGCGGCGCAGGCCGAAGCCGTACGCCAGGCAACTGCACCAGCGCCGGATCGTGCGGCGGCGCGCCCGGACCCGGGCACCACGAGCGTCCTGGTGCAGGCCAGCGCCCAGCGTCGGCTGATCCGCATCGGCTACCGCTCCGAGGCCGGCACCGAGTGGGAGACCGATGTGGAGCCGTGGGCGGTCGTCGTTCGGCACGGGCGGTGGTATCTGCTCTGCCGCATCCCAGCCACCGACGCCCGGCGTGCCTATCGTGTCGACCGGGTGCGCTCGGTCGACCTCCTCGACGCGTGGTTCGAGCCGCCCGGCGACCTCGATCCGGTGGCGGTGCTCGAGGAGCATCTCGCGGTCGGCTGGGAATTCCAGGTCGACGTCCGGATCGACGCGCCGCTCGAATCGGTGCGCTGGTGCGTCTCACCCCCGATGGGCCGGTTGGAAGAGATCGACGCGGAGCGCTGCCAGCTGATCGGCAGCACGAGCAACCCATGGTGGTACGCCGAACAGCTCGCTCGCCTGCCGGCCAGCTATCGGATCGTCGAATGTCCGGAGCTGCGTCACACCGTGCGTGCAGTGGCCCACCGGCTGCTCGCCGCCAGCAACGAGCCGACCAGCAACGAGCCGGCCAACGACGAGCCGACCAGCGACGGGCCGGCGCACGGCGAGGCCGGGCTCAGCTGACTACGGTCGCGGCGGCACCTCCTGCAGTGCCCAGCTGTTGCCGTCTGGATCAGCGAAGTAGACGAACTTGCCCCACGGCTGGTCATCGACCTCGCTGGCATCGACGCCGCGGCTGACCAGATGCTCGCGGGCGGCGGCCGCGTCGGCGACCACGATCTGGACGCCCTTCTGCGACCCGGGCGGCATCTCGGTGACGCCGACACCCATCACGATCGAGCACGCCGATCCGGGCGGGGTGAGCTGAACGAAGCGCAGATTTTCGTGCACCCGATGGTCATGATCGGCGTTGAAGCCAACCTGATCGACATAGAACGACTTGGCCCGGTCGACGTCGGACACGGGGATCGCTACCAGTTCAATCTTCCAGTCCATGCGGTCAACCTATGCCCGGCCTACGACAGAACTGGAGGGGAAAGCGACCCCCTCGGTCGATCGGTTGGTGGCGTCAGGCTCCGGCGGCGGTCAGGACCGCGTCGGTCAGGAAGCCGAGCACCAGGCCCGCAAAGAGTCCCCAGCTGGTGACGTATTTCAGGGAGTACCGACGCAGAACAGCGAGCAGCTCTACCACGACATAGAGGATCGAACCGGCCGCGACCGCGAGGAACGCCACGCCGGCAATCTCCGCCGTGACCTGCTGGCCGACCAGCGTGCCGATCAGGGTCGGACCGCCACCGATCAGTCCGAGCGCCCCGAGCTGCCACCACGTCGGCCGGACTCCGGCGGCGGTCAGCGGCGCCACGATCCCGAACCCTTCGGTCGCGTTGTGGGCGGCGAACCCGATCACCAGAAGCCACGCCAGCGACAGCTCACCGGCCGCCGCCGAGTTGCCGATCGCCAGGCCTTCGGCGAAGTTGTGCAGGCCGATGCCGATGGCGATCATCAGCGCGAGCCGGCGGGCCGCGACCGCGCCCGAGTCGGTTGAGGTGTCCGCCTTCGGCGCCCGGGCGGCGATCCGGCGGTCGAACCAGACGAGACCTATCAGCCCGAATCCGAACCCGGCCGCGAGCACCGCGCCATAGCCGGTCGCAGTGCCGAACCGGCCGTCGGCGAGGGCACTGTCGATCGGCTCCCAGGCGTGGGCAAGGATGTCCCACAGCAAGAACAGCAGGATGCCGACCGCAACCGCGTTCAGCGCCGCCTTGGTGGTCTGCAGGCGAGCAGGTGCCCGACCGATGGGCAGCCCCAGGAAGATAGTGAACCCGGCGATGGCTCCCAGCCACGCGACCTGACCCGATGACATGCTCGCTCCCTAGAAAGTTCCTACACGCTGTCGGAGGGCAGGCTAACCTAACTTAGGCCAGCCTCACAAGTCGTGTCAGCAAGCAAGACTTCCCATCACGCCTACTACTTAAATCGTAGTATTGGCTCATGCGAACACCGGCGACCCGGCGGCACTCGGCCATCGCGGGCGGCCTTCTGAGCGGCCTGGCGGCAGGTTGTGTGCTGGTGGCCGGCTGCGAGGCACCGGCGCGACCGGTTGCCCGTCCAAGTGGCGCGGTGCCGGAGGTTCGCGCCGCCGTCGCACACTGGCGCGTCGCCGGGGGCAGCAGCCAGATCGAGACGCTCGCCGCTGACTTCGCGGCCATGGCGCGGTTGCGCGCGGCACCCGACTGGCAGGTCGCGCAGGGCTGTTACCACCTGCTGGTCGACGTCGGTACGGCACGAACCTACGCGAACATCCCGGATCCGGCGGCGCAGCAGTTGTGGACCCGTGCGCTGGACGCGTACGCCCGTGGTGGCATCGAATGCGCGCACGGCGCGGACTCGCACGACTACGGCCTGGTCGCGCGGGCCGCCACCGAATTCGACGCCGGCACCGCCGACGTCCGCGCGCTGACCGACCGGCTTAACAGCCTGGGCTAGCCGCACAGACGTGGTGCGTTCGCGGTCGTTGCCTGGCCGAGCGGTGGCAGGCCGAAGCAGTTCTCGATGGCTCGGAGGATCGAGTACTGGTTGATCCGCATGCCGTCCTTGGCAACCGGGATCCCGGCACCCACCACGATCGTCGGGATCTGATTGCCGGCCGTGCCGTTGTCCTCGTCAAACGTGACGATCAGCAGGCTGTTGTGGCTTCGGGCCCAGGATGCGTAGGGAAGCAGGTGCTGCGCCAGCCAGGCATCGCCGGTGCGTACGGGGCAGTCGTGCATGTCGTCGCAGAGGTTCGGGATGACGAACGCGACCGACGGCAGCCGCGAAAAGTCCGCCGGAAAGGCGGAGTACGGCTGGCCGACCGCGGCCGGCAGGCCGGCGAAGTTCGTCCACGGAGCGTGCTTGCGGGCATAGCCACCGCTGGAGCATCCCGCGTAGCCGGGGTGTGGAAGGTCTTCTGCGTACCCGGTGAACGACGCTCCGGCGTCGATCAACTGCTGGGCCAGATTGCCGGCGTGGATCGTGTGCGGGCACGAGTCCCCGGTGATGCCATGTGTCGATCCGGAGAACAGCGCGAGGTAGTTGGGTTGGCTGGGGTGCGTGATCGCCCGGGCGTTGGTAAAGGAAGTGCCCGACGCCACCAGCTGGTCGAAGGCCGGCGCCGCCCCGATCACCTGCGAATACGCCTTGTTCTCGAAGATCGCCACAACGATGTGATCGGGCCGCGCCGTGGCGGCGCGGCCGGTGGACGGCGACGTGCCAGACGCCGGCGGCGACGTGCCGGCAGCCGGGGGCGATGCACCGGACGAGGGCGGTGGTGCGGATGGTGACGTACCGCCGCACCCGGCCAGGCTGAGCACTGCGACTGCGAGGGCGGCAAGCGCCGCGAGTGGACGACGGATCATCAAGGGCTGGTGACCTCCTACCGAAATGGTAGTAGCCAGCTCTACTCGAAGCGGGCGCTCTCGGTCGCTGTGATCCGGCCCAGGATCGGCAGGCAGCAGCAGATGACGGCGAGTGAGACGACCAGACCCGTGCCTACGGTCAGGTAGTAGCTCGCCTCGGGGATCACCAGCGAGTGCCGATCAGGCGCCAGCGCGCGGGCGATCGGATAGGCCAGCAGGAGCCCCACCCCGGCCGCCACGATCGTCGCCGCGATCAGCGGAAACACCGTCTCCAGGAGCACCGCCCGATAGAGCGCGCCGGTGCCGGTCCCGCTGACGCGGAGCAACGTGAAGGGCCGCTTCCGCTCGATCAGCCCGCTGGTGACCGCGATGGCGAGGCCACATCCCGCTATCAGCAGCGTCACCCCGGCAATGATCGTCACGACGCGTTGCACCTCAAGATAGAGCCTCGCGCGGAGGTGCCCGACCTCACCGAAGGTCAGCGGCGACTCGTTCGGGTCGATCAGATTCGCGTACCGGCTCAGGGCGGTGCGCACTCGCTCCAAAGTCGCCCCGCTGTCCGTGGTGACCATCAGATCCGACACCAGCAACGTCGAGACGTCGTCGTGAGTTGCCGGACTGCTCGGCGTGACGAACGGCAGTGAGTTGTTGAACGCGGTGATGTTGTCGGTGTAGAGCATGCTGGCGTCGATCAGGGCCGTGGCCGCGCCGGCCGGGCAGGTGCCGAGCGCCGGCACCAGCCGGAGGTCCGTGCAGGTGATCACCGACTCACCGCCCCGGAAGGGCCCGACCAGCGGCAGTGCATCATCGGCCGGCGACGGATGGTAGAGCGGGATGAGATGCGTACCGCCGATCGCCGCGATCGACGTCAGCACCGGAGCGGCCACCTCCGGCGGCAACCCGACCTGAGTCTGTGCCGAGGGCTTGATCGCACGGTTGCCGTTGTCGAAGCCCACCCGTAACACGTTGGTCAGGCCGCCACCGGCCGAGGTGGTCTCCGAGGCGACGGCGGCCGGAACCACCGCGGCCAGTGCCGTGCCCACCATGACCGCGAGCACGAGCCCGCTGACCGCGCGGAATCCGGCCCGTGGGTTGTCCGCCAGCCGCCGAGCCGCGAGCAGGCCCGAGCCGCTGCGGGTCGATCGGGCCAGCAGTCGCGCCGATGCCGCGGTCAGCCACGGTCCGGCGATCATCACCCCCACCATCACCGCGATCAGGCTGAGGACCGCGGGTCCAGGCGAGTGTCGCTGCGCTGCCGGGTTGCGCAGCAGCGGTACGCAGAACAGCGCCAGCGCGACCGCCAGCGGCAACATTCGCCAGAGCCGTGGCGCCGGCGGCGTCACCCGCCGCGCCACTCCCAGCGGCGAGATGCCGACCCGGCGGAGTGAAGCCAGGCATACGAGCGCGGCCACCACCGGTACGCCGACCACCGCCACCACGAAACCCCATCCGGGCGGGGCGATCTCGTTGTCGAAGAACCGGTAGCCGAGCAGCGGCAGCCGCGACAACAGCGGCCGGAGCCCGGCGTAGACGGCGACGCCCAGGCCGGCGCCGATGCCCGCGCCGATCATCGCGTCCACCGAAGCGATCGCGCTGATCTGCCCTCGCGTCGCGCCGACCAGGCGCATCGCGGCGTAACGCTCCTCCCGGCGGGCCGCGGCCATCCGGGTGGCGGTGCTGATCAGAACCACCATCGGGACAAGCAGCGCGACCGCGCCCATGGCGAAGCCGAATTGGTAGAACTGCGACGTGCTGAGGCCACGCGGCGTCGTCTGGATCTGCGAGACGCGCTGGGTGCGCGGCAACGGCGCGAGGTCGGATGCCGCGCGCCCGATGACGATGGCGAGCTCATCCGGGCTCTGCAGGCCGGTTTCGCCGATCGTGCCGACCAGCGTGCCGGGGAACCGCGCGGCGAGCTGGTCGCGGGGCACCGTGGCCAGCAGCCGGGCCAGAGCGGGGGAGGCGTAGAACTGGCCGGCGGCGGGCATCCGATGCAGGCCAGGGATCGTCGGCGCGTCCGGTGCGAGCGCGGTCACGTCGACGCGCTCGATCGTCTTGCCGCCATAGACGTCTTCGCTGTAGTTCCACAGCAGCGAGCCGTCGGGTGACTGTTGCTGGGTGCACTGCCAGCAGGACCGGCTGATCGTGGACTCGTAGGCGTGGTGCATGGCGAGCACCGACAGCAGCAGCCCGACACCGATGCCGACGGCTGCGGCCGTCACCAGCAGGCGAACCAGGGCTTCCCGGCCACTGTTCAGGGTGAGCCGCAGACCGAAGCGGAGCATTAGACGCGTACCCCCGAAATGACCTTGCCGTCGCGGACCGTGATTTGCGTGTCGGCGTGCGCGGCGACCCGCGCGTCATGGGTAACCAGCACCACCGCGGTGCCCTCGGCGCGAACACTGTCGATCATCAGGTCCATCACCTGCTCTCCGGTGAGCGAGTCGAGTGCGCCGGTCGGCTCGTCGGCGAACAGCACCGCCGGCCGGGTGACCAGGGCGCGCCCGACGGCGATCCGCTGCGCCTGGCCGCCGGAGAGCTCCCCGGTCCGGCGGCCCTCGAGCCCGTCCAGACCGAGCCGGCCGAACCACCCCGCGGCGCGCTCGTACGCGGTTCGGCGCCGCACCCCGCCGAGGAGGAGCGGCAACGCGATGTTGTCGATCGCGGTCAGCTCGGGCACCAGCTGGCCGAATTGGAAGACGAACCCGAACGCGGTCCGCCGCAGCCTGGTCCGGCCGCGATCGGACATCGAGTCCAGCCGCCGGCCGTCGAAGGTGACCGTGCCCTGGTCCGGTGCGAAGATGCCGGCCAGGCAGTGCAGCAACGTGGACTTGCCGGATCCGCTCGGGCCCATCACCGCGATGATCTGGCCGCGGTCGACGGTGAGGCTGGCACCGGCCAGCGCGGGGGTGGCACCGAATGATTTGGTGAGGCCGTCGGCTTGCAGGATGGTCATCGCGCGATCTCGATTCGCAGTTGGTCCAGGCGTGCGGTGGTGACGTCGATCCAGCGCAGATCCGCTTCGAGATGGAACAGGCCGTAGTCGGCGAGCAATGTGCGGTCCAGCGGGCCGGCCTTGCGCATCGCGGTGAGCTCGTGCATCCGGCTCAGGTGCGCCTGTCGCTGCGCCTCCAGATACTGCTCGGCCGGGCGCCGGGACAGCAGCGCGAGCACCACCTTCACGAAGAGCGTCGCCTGCAGCATCGGCTCCGGCTTCTCCGGTTCGGCCAGCCAGCGATCCAGCTGCGTGACCCCGGATTCGGTGATCGCGTAGCGCTTACGGTCCGGACCCTCGCCCGGCGCCGCGCCGAGGACCGCGATCTGGCCGTCCCGTTCCAGCCGGGACAGCGTGCCGTAGAGCTGGCCGAAGGAGAGCGGCCGGCCGTTGTCGGCGAACAGGTCGTCGTATTCGCGCTTCAGCTCGTAGCCATGGCTGGGAGCGGGCTCCAGCAGGCCGAGAAGTGTGGTGGGAACGTTCACACCGATGACGCTACGACGCCACTATCACCCGAGAGAATACCCTGAGGTAATAGTTCAGGGTGAGATCAGGGTTGCGGCCGCGCCGCCGCACCCCGGAGGCGGCCGGGCCGCAGCGCGACCTCCGCGCCCCGCAGGCGGCCGGGCCGCAGCGCGACCTCCGCGCCGCCGGCCGCGTCGCCGGACGTCCGCGCGGGCCGCCGCGACCGCGCGGCACTCAGGAAATACCCAGGGAATCCGCAGCGGTTCTCCCGGTTCGTTCCAGGAACGTTCCAGACTCGCGAGCTTCTATGGGGTGCGTACCGGAAACGCCACGAAGATCCAGGCGAGAAGAGGTTGCGAGTCATGTCCGAACCCCACACCGAGCCGGAGACGTTCCAGTCCGGCTACCCGTACGCGTCGGCCACCGCGACCCTCCCGGCCCCGCCCTCCGACCCGACGCCGCCGTTCGGCTCCGCGCCGCAAGGTCCGGCGCCGGAGAAGCCGCGCCGCGGTCCCGGTTGGGGCGGCACGGTCGCCATCGGGGCGGCCGCCGCGGTGCTGGCCAGCGCGCTGACCGCCGGTGGTGTGGCGGTCTTCGACCGCAACTCGAATCCGCCGACGAGCAACTCGACCACCCAGTCCAGCGATTCGGCGCCGCTCAATCTGGGCAGCGGCAGCAACATCAACTGGACCGGCGTCTCGGCCAAGGTGGCCCCGAGCGTCGTCGCCGTCAGCGTGGATCTCGGCAACGGCAGCGGTGACCAGGGCTCCGGCATCGTGCTCGACAAGCAGGGTCACGTGCTGACCAACAACCACGTGATCGCCAGCGCCGGCAGCGGCGGCTCGATCACCGTGGAGCTGTCCAACGGCAAGATCTACGACGCCACCGTCGTCGGCACCGACCCATCCACCGATCTCGCGGTGCTCAAGCTCAGCAACCCGCCGTCGAACCTGACGCCCGCCACCTTCGCGGACTCGACCAAGGTCAGCGTCGGCGACGCCGTGATGGCGATCGGCAACCCGCTGGGCCTGTCCGACACCGCCACCACCGGCATCGTCAGCGCCCTGAACCGGCCGGTGACCACCACCGTCGAGCAGAACAACCAGCAACAGCAGCAGAACCCGTTCGGCAACGGTGCCCTGCAACAGCAGCAGCCGGCCGAGCAGGTGGTCACCAACGCGATCCAGACCGACGCCGCCGTCAACCCCGGCAACAGTGGTGGTGCGCTGGTCAATTCGGCCGGTCAGGTGATCGGCGTGACGTCGTCGATCGCGTCGCTGGACAGCGGCGGCAGCGGCCAGTCCGGCAGCATCGGTCTCGGCTTCGCGATCCCGTCCAACGAGGCCACGGACGTTGCCAACCAGTTGATCGCCGGCGGCACCGTCAAGCACGCATACCTCGGCGTCACCATTGGTGACGGCAGCGCCAGCGTCGGCGGCGCCAAGCAGAACGCGGCGATCGTCGGCACGGTGCAGAGCGGGACGCCCGCGGCCAACGCCGGGCTCAAGGCCAACGACGCGATCATCGCGATCAACGGCCAGGACGTCGCCAGTGCGGACTCGCTGATCGGCCAGATCCGCGCGCTCGACCCGGGCACCAAGGTGTCGCTGACCGTGGTTCGCGGTGGTCAGACGCAGAACCTGACCGTCACCCTTGGGGCCGCGCCGGCGTCGAACAACTAACGGGTACGCATCGGGGGCGTGGGCCGGTTGCCGCGGGGCGACCGGCCCACGACGTCGTCCGCGCCTGATGCCCGCCCTCAGAAGTCCGACGCGCGCGGCCATCGAGGCCGGGTCAGACCCTGTTCGAAGAACAGGTATTCGTGCATGCTGGACCGCTCGAAGGCAGCCAGCATCCGGTCCGTGGTGACTGGGTCGGCGCCGGCGGCAGCGCGATCCGCAATCGCCCGGGCGGTCGCCGTAGCTTCCTGAAACGCCGGGTCCGCATACGTCGAAATCCATGCCTGGTACGGATGACCGTCCAGCGATCCGGCTTGGCGCAGCAGCACTTCGCCGATGTGCGCGTAGAGCCAGTAACACGGCAGAACCGCGGCCACCAGCACCGGGAACGAGCCGCCGAGCGCGGTCGCCAACAGGTGATCGGTGTAGGCGACGGTGACCGGCGACGGTTCCGCGGACTCGGACGGCGGTGGGTGAGCGGCCAACCAGGTCCGATGCAGATCGGCCTCGACCTCGACGGCGACATGCGCCGAACTGGCGAAGAACGACTGTGCGATCCGGTCCGGCGCCAGTTGGCTGGCGATCGACAGCGCCCGGGAGAACTCCACCAGATAGGACGCGTCCTGGGCGAGATAGAACCCGAAGGCGTCGGCCGGAAGTGATCCGTCGGCCAGCGCGCGGATGAACGGCATCCGCTCCACCGCGTCCCGCCATCCGGCGGTCCGGTCCCAGGCGATATCGGTGAACGGCTGCACCCGCACACCTTAGGGCGTGTTTCAAAGTCCGGTCGCGCGAGCCGCGGCCCAGGGCGCGAACCGGCCTCGGCTTGATCTCTTCCTGGCTACCGCCGTTGTAACCAGGAAGAGATCAAACGCGGCCGGGTCGTGGCCTGGGCCCCGGCGCAGCCGACCGGCAGCTTTGAAACGCACCCTAGTTCAGCTGGCGCCGCACTTCGGCCAGGCGGCCATACAGGAACTCGCGCTCGACGACGTTGTCGGTCAGGGCCAATGCTTCCTCGTACGCGTCGGCGGCTGGAGCCCATCGCCGGCACCGGCGCAGCAGATCCGCCCGGGTCGCCGCGAGATATCCGTAGGTGGCCAGTACCGGCTCGTCCAGCAGCGGTTCGACGGCGGCGAGGCCGGCCTCCGGCCCGTCCCGGAAGCTGATGGCGACGGCGCGATTCAGGTCCACCACCGGCGACGGCCAGAGGGTGCGCAGCACGTTGTAGAGACCGACGATCTCGGTCCAGTCGGTCGACTCCCACGATGGTGCCTCGGCGTGTACGGCGGCGATCGCCGCCTCGACGGCGTACCGGCTCGGTGGATGGTCACCGAGTGCCGTCGTCAACAGCCCCGTCCCCTCGTCGATCAGATCGCGATTCCACCCGGCCCGGTCCTGTTCGGACAACAGCAGCAGGCGACCGTCCGGGGCATGGCGGGTGTCCCGGCGCGCATCGATCAGAAGCATCAGCGACAGCAGGCCGGAGACCTCGGCCTGGTCCGGCAGGAGCTGGTGCAGCAGCCGGGTCAGGTCGATCGCCGAGTCCACCAGGTCGCGCCGGATCAATTGCTCACCGACGGGTGCCGTGTGTCCGGTGGTGAACAGCAGATGCAGAACCTCGGCCACGGCACTGACCCGGACCGGCAGGTCGACCGCGGCCGGCACCCGATATGGCACCCGAGCCGCGGCGATCTTCTTCTTGGCGCGGGTGACGCGAGCCGCCATCGTCGTTTCCGAAACCAGGAACGCCCGTGCCACCTCGGCGGTGGACAGCCCGCACAGCAGGCGCAGCGTCAACGCGACCTGAGCCTCGCGGGACAGTGCCGGGTGGCAGCAGGTGAAGATCAGCCGGAGCCGATCGTCGCCGACCGCTGGCGACTCGTCGGCCTCGCCCGGCCCGGCCTGGTAGTCATCCATCACCAGGAGCGGGAGGGTCCGGCGTACCACCGATTCGTGCCGCAGCAGATCGCGGGCCCGGTTGCGGGCCACCGTGGTGAGCCACCCACCTGGCCGCTCCGGGACCCCGGACCGGTCCCAGGTCTGCAGCGCCTGGGTGAAGGCGTCCTGGGTGCACTCCTCGGCGAGGTCGAGGTCGCGGGTGAGGAGCACCGTCGCGGCGAGGACTCGGCCCCACTCACGACGGTGCGCCTCGGCGACGGCCGCCACCACAGCGGCGGTCGGTCGCATGGTCAGCGGCTCATCAGCGGGCGGATCTCAACTGCGCTGTGCCCGGCGTAGATCTCATGCAGGTTGCTGGTGACGGCGATGGCGGCGTCCAGGTCAGCGGCCTCGATCACGTAGAAACCCCCGAGACCCTCCTTGGTCTCCAGGAACGGGCCGTCGGTCGGCACCGGCCGTCCCGGCTCCCCGCCCCGCAGCGTGGTGGCGGTGCTGGCGGACTCGAGCTGGCCGGCGCTCACGATGGTGACGCCGGTGCGTTCGGCGGACTCATGAAGGGCGCGGTGGCCGCCGTCGATCTTGGCCCACTCGGTCTCGGTCATCGCCTCCCAGGTCTTCTCCTCGCCATAGATCAGGATCAGGTACTTCGCCATGTCAGTCGTCCCATCGGTCGAGGTTCCGTGCGGAACCGTGTGCGAAGTCGACGTGCGAGGTGCCGCCTCATCGACAGCATGCCCGAGAAAGTCCGGACGTGATCCGGCCCACGGCCGTGCCGGCTGCCGTCCGCTCGGTGGCCCGCCGATGCGTGTCGGCGGGTGTCTGGCCTGGTCGTGGCATGATCTCGGGCGTGGCCACCTACGACGTCGCGATCGTCCTCCTGATCGACCGGTCCGGCGCGGTGCTTCTTCAGCTTCGGGACGAGCATGCGCCGGTGTCGCCGAATCAGTGGAGCCTGCCCGGCGGCCGGGTCGAGGACGGCGAATCGCCAGAGGCCGCGGCCCGCCGCGAACTCCGGGAGGAGACTGGTCTGACCGCCGGCGAGCTGCGCCTCTTTCACAGCGGGCCGCGACCGTTCCAGGCCGGCTTTCCGCACACGGTCACGGTGCACACGTTCCTCGGAACCACCGAGGCGCGGCCCGAGGACGTGGTGGTCGGCGAGGGGCTGGCCATGGTGTTCGTGCCGCGGGACCAGCTGCTGGACCGCGACATGTCGCCGACCTCCGCGGTGGTGCTGCGGAAGTTTCTCGGGGACGGCAGCATCTAGCGGACCGTGCCTTCGGGCTAGCTGCCGGCCCGGATCGAGTCCGCCCGCGTCACCAACGCATCGAGCACGCCCACGTGCGCGTCCGGCACAGTGACGTCGAGCAGCACGCCATCGGTCTCGCTGGACACCGTGAAGCCGAAGAACGAGCAGCACTCGCTCTCGCGGGCCGCGAGATCGCGTACCCGATCGGCGAAATCGTCGGAGGTCGCGGCGAACGCGAACCGGGCGTGCCGCGGGTCGTTGCGGATCACCCGGGTGACCGCGGTGAACAGATTGTCGAATTCGGCCCGGCGCACCGGCTGCTCCGCGGTCGGCAGCGTGCACGCCTCCGGCACCCATCCGACCGGGACCAATCGCAGCTCATCCATGACCGCAACGCTAGCTCGCCGCCCCGGCGCCGGCTGCTGCCGCGCGACCTCGAGCGGGCGGGTGGTTGCCCACGGCGCCGGACGAGAAACCTAAATGTCGGTGGGTGGGGGGAGCATGGGGGCATGACGCAGCCGTTTCAAGTGACGTTCGACGCGCACGATCCGGGCGCGCTGGGCGCATTCTGGGCGCTCGCGCTCGGTTATCAGGAAGAGCCGCCGCCACCCGGCTTCGCCACCTGGGAGGCCTTCGCTCGCAGCATCAATCTGCCGGAGAGTGAGTGGAACAACTTCTCCGCCGTGGTGGCGCCGGATCGGCACGCGCCGCGGCTGTTCTTCCAGAAGGTGCCGGAGGGGAAGACCGCGAAGAATCGCGTTCATCTGGATGTGAATGCCAGCCAGGGTAAGGGCCACGGGCCGGATGGGTGGGCGCTGGTGACGGCACACGTCGATCGGTTGACCGCGGCCGGAGCGACGGTCACTCGCGAGGTCAATGAGCCGCACGGCCGCTGCATCGTGATGGCCGACCCCGAGGGCAACGAGTTCTGCGTGCAATGACGGCCGACATCCGCTCGATGGACCGGGCCGACGTGCCGGCAATCGTCGCCGCGTTCGCCGCGGTGGGTTGGCCCGGCAAGTCTGCCGACGTCTGATGATGCCGACCTCTGATGATGACGTGCACGCTGCCGGCCGCACCGCAGATTGCCGAACCGGCCCGCTGACCTGCCCACACCAGTAGCTTTGTGGGATGAGCGATCGGCTCACCCGTCGCCAGCTGCTCGCCGGCGCGGGTCTCGCCGCCACCGCCGGGCTGGCCGGTTGCGGATCCGGCAAGTCCACGACCCCACAGGCGCAGCAGACCACACCGCCGTCATCTCCGTCGGCATCGCCGAAGCCCACGCTGAACGAGGCGGCTCTGCGCAAGAAGATCGCCAGTCTGCTGGTCGTCGGATTCCGCGGTCAGTCGGTCAGCTCGAACGACTGGATCGTGAAGGCGATCAAGGACGACGGCCTCGGTGGCATCATCCTCTTCGATCGCGACCAGCTCACCGGCAACAAGCGCAACATCATCTCGCCATCGCAGGTGAAAAAGCTGGTCACGTCGCTGCGGAACGCCGCACCGGGTCCGCTGATCGTCTCGATCGATCAGGAAGGTGGCCTGATCTCCCGGCTCAATCCGAGCAACGGCTTTCCGGCGACGAAGTCCGAGGCCCAAATCGGCGCGATCAACCAGACCGCCCAGACCGTAGCCTGGGCGCAGGGCATGGTCGAGAGCATGAAATCGATCGGCGTCACGATGAACTTCGCGCCGGTCGTCGATCTGAATATCAACAAGAACAATCCGGCCATCGCCAAACTCGGCCGCAGCTTCTCGGCCAACCCGGACGTGGTGGTCAGCAACGCCACCACGGAGATAAAGGTCCACCGGGCCGGCGGAATCAAGACATCGATCAAGCACTTTCCCGGGTTCGGCAGTGCCACCGGCAACACCGACTTCGGGGTCGTCGACGTCAGCAAGTCCTGGCGCAGGTCCGAGCTGGAGCCGTTCCAGCGTCTGATCAAGACCGGAACGGCCGACTCGGTCCTGGTGGCCCACCTGCTGAACACCCAGATCGACCCGAGCCGGCCGATGTCCTTGTCGAAGAAGGCGATCACCGACCTGCTGCGCGGCCAGCTCGGCTTCAAGGGTCCGGTGGTCAGCGACGACATGCAGGCCACCGGCATCACCAAGAAATATGGCCATGACGAAGCGCTGAGCCTCGCGTTGCAGGCCGGAATGGACCTTCTGGTCTATGCGAATCAGCAGCAGTACGACGCCGGGATCGTCGAGAAGACCCTGGACGCGGCGGTGAAGCTGGTGAAGAACGGCACGCTGACCGAGGCCCAGATCGATGCCGCGGTGGCCCGGGTCGACACGCTGCGGCCGAAGAAGTAGCCGGTTATTGGCAGTCGTTCATGTCCGGCCCGGTGCAGGTGATGGTACCGCCCGGGAATCCGGGGTCCTCTGATGCCGAGTTGAACGCTGGAATGACCACCGTGCACAGCACGACGAGGAAGATGACGAGTCCGATCAGGCCGAGGACGATCTGGTAGTTCGCGAAGCGGTTGGCCCGGGGTCCAATGTCGAACGTGACGTTATTGCCGGACTGCGAGACCGGGTAGACCGGGGCGACCGGCACCGAGTAGGTCGGCGTCGGGTCGGCGAGGAGCTTGGCCTTCGCGGTGTCGTACTCGAATTCGGTCAGCGCACCGGCGTCCTTGAGTTGCTGGAGCTTCAGTAGCTCATCGGCGATGCTCATGGCCTCTCCCCGTTGTGTGAGCTCGCGTCGTCGGGCCGACGTCAGGATGGCGGACCGCGGTGAGCGGTCATCGCCTTCGTGCCCATCGATTCCGGCGACTGCGAAAGTGGCGCAAGAGTAGGGGAGAACCGCAAGCCGCGCCAGACCCACGGCGGCCGGCACCAGTTGCCGATGTCGGGCCGGCGTCCAGTCCGTCTCCGGCCGCGATGTCGAGGTGTCAGCGCCGCCGCTTCTGACCGGCACGCAGGCGCCGGACCGGTTCCGTCACGCGGCGACCATCGCCTCCGCCGGCTCCGGCTGCTGGAATCCGATCAGGATCGCTCCCACCGCGGACCGCCAGGCACGCCGGCACGCCTCCTCGGAGCTGCCCAGGAAGCCACGCAACTCGATGGCGGCCAGACCGTGCACGAGAGCCCAGAGCTGCCGGCCGGTCTGCTCCTCGGTCCGTGCCCCGAAGGCGCCGCTGGCGATGATCCGGTGCAGCGTCCGAAGCACCCGGTCGAAACTCCGAAACGCCAGCGCCACATCGTCTTCGGTGATCACGCCGTCCGGCGCCATGCATCGGTAGTAGTAGTCGTACAGGTTGGGCTGCTCACGCGCCGCCGCGCGGTAGGCCGCCGCCAGGCGCTGGATCTCCTCGAATGGATCTTCCATTTCCGGTACGCCTTCGTGATGCCTTCGCATCACCTCGGCCATCTGCCGGAACACCGCTCGGAGCAGGCCGTTCTTGTCGCCGAAGAGGGTGTATACGGCGCGCGTGGTCGTGCCCGCCGACTCGGCCACGCGGCGCACCGTCACGGCGTCCACGCCATCTGACCCCAGGATCGTGCCGGCCACCGCCAGGAGCGCGTCGTAGGTGGCGGATCCGTGTTCTCGTGGGCGGCCCATCTTTACAGAATAGCGGAACAGCGTTACGTTACGAAGTAACGTAACGCTGTAACGTAACCGCGCGGGAGGGGCCATGGAGTACGACGTGATCGTCGTCGGTGCGCGGGTGGCGGGCGCCGCGACCGCGATGTTGCTGGCCCGGCGCGGCCTCCGGGTGCTGGTGCTGGAGCAGGCTCGGTTTCCCAGCGACACTCTGTCGACGCATCAGATCCAGTTGCCCGGCGTGGCGTGCCTGGCCCGCTGGGGACTGCTCGACAAGGTGATCGCGAGCAACGCGCCGCCGACCCGGGAGGCGGTCTTCGCGCCCGGATCGGTGCGGTTGGCCGGCCGCTATCCGGAGTTCGAGGGCGTCGACGCGGTCTACAGCCCACGCCGCTTCATTCTTGACGCGCTGCTGGTCGACGCCGCTCGACAGGCCGGAGCCGAGGTGATCGAGGGCTTCGTGGTGACCGGTCTGATCTTCTACGGCGAGCGCGTCGTGGGCGTACGCGGAACCGAGAAAGGCTCGGCCGAGCGGACCTTCCGATCCCGGCTGGTGATCGGTGCCGACGGCAAGCACTCGAAGGTGGCCAAGTGGGTCGGCGCCGCCGAATATGCCAAGCGCCCGACCGGGTCCGCGTCCTTATATACCTATCTGGCCGGCGTGCCGTGCCCGGCCGGCGAGATGTACGCCGCACGCGACCACGTCGCCGGCTACTGGCCCACCAATGACGGGCTCACGCTCGCCTTCGTCGCGGTGCCGGCGGCCCGGTTCGATGAGTTCCGGGCCGACCTCGATGCCCGGTTCCTTGGTCTCGCGCGGCAGCACCTGGGCGATCGTGCCGATTCCGCGAAGCGGGTCGAGAGAATCCGGGCGACGCCGGATCTGCCCAACGTGTTCCGTACGCCATTCGGGCCCGGCTGGGCCCTGGTCGGCGACGCCGGCCTGGTGATGGATCCGATTACCGGCCAGGGCATCGGCAATGCGATGCGGGATGCAGAAGCCCTCGTCGAGGCGGTTGTATCGGGGCTTCATGGCGGCAATCTGACGCGACAATTGAAGCGCTTTCAAAAGCAGCGCGATCGGCGCCGGAAGCAAATGTACGAAATGACATCGGATATCAGTTCGTTTCGGACGAATCCGCAAGGCGATGCGCTCTTCGAAACTCTTTCGGGGAATCAAGTTGGTATCGATCGATTCCTCGGAGTCCTGACCGGGACTATCGCACCGAATGATTTTTTCTCACCCGTACGGCTAGTGACCTTGCTCGGATTCCGGCCTACTATGCGTCTGTTGCGTGTGCGTGAGGCTGCGTAGCTGGGGAAACTGCTTGGCGCCCGATTTTTCGGACAGGTTCGCAATCGCCCATCATCTAAACGGATGAGGGCGAATTGTCCGATCGTGTTTACCGTGGGCGTGGCGCCGGTGCGTGGTTTGCTGGCCTCCTAAACTGTGGCACTATCTGCTTGTACACATCCAAACTTGAAGACAGGGAGGGCGAATGCGCGAGCAATCGAAGTGGCGCCGCATCGTGGTGGCCGTTGCCATTGGCGTGGGCCTCGCCCTCGTCGGTGCCGGCGTCACCTCCGCGTCCCTCAATGAAGGCAGCTGGACTGCCGAGGGCAGTTGGACCAATTCGGTGACAGCGATCGGCTCGGACACATCGGCCACCTCCGTCGGTTCGGTTGGTCACGTCGCCAGGGCCTTGATGGAAGGCAGCTGGACCCTCTAGGGGTCGTTGCTGACCCTCTAGGGTTACTACAGAGGAGAGCCGAATGGGGCGGCCTAAAGCGCCCAGGCGGCGGTCCCCGGAACTCGCGTGGGCGGTCACTGGTCCGCTGATTCTGGCTGCCATCGGCCTGACAGCGATCGCGGCCACCAAATATGGCTCGCCATACCTGTCCGGCTTCTGGATTTCGGTCCTCTTTCTCGGCCTCTTCTGCGGCGGTCAGGCCACCACGCTGAACCTGGAAGTGCGTCGTTACGCACTGACCATGTCGGTCACCGAGGTTCCGCTTCTCCTGGCGCTGTTCTACATCCGGCCGGTCACCACGGTCATGGTGCGTTCTCTTGCCTGCGTCATCGTGATGGCGATCCGGCGGGTAGCGCCAGTGAAGATCGTCTTCAACGTCGCCATGCACGCGACCGCCGCCGCGGCCGCCAGCCTGATCGTGGCCTCGGCCGGCCCGACCGCCCACTACCAGCCGCACACTGACATCGGTCCGCGGACCTGGTTGATCCTGATGGGTGCCACCTTCGTGGCCACCCTGATCAGCGTGTCGTCGGTGATCGGCGTGATCACGCTGGTTCAAGGGCCGATGTCGACGCCGCAGTTGCTCAACACCTGGGTCCCGGGTGTCGTCGTCGGTGCTATCAACACGGTCGTCGGCCTGGCGGTTCTGCTTATTGTCCAGTCCAGTTGGTGGGCGATTATCCTCATCGCCGGCCTGGCCGCCGCGATCGCCGTGATCTACCGCGGCTATGCCCAGTTCCAGCGCCAGCACCGCAGCCTCGCCGAAATCTACGAGCTGACCAAGGCGATGTCGGAGAGTCCTTATGACGGGACGCTGGCCGATGTCCTTCTGCATCGGGTGCGCGGCCTGCTGCACGCCGAATCCGTCACGCTCTGGCTCCCGGCCCAGGGCCGGTATCCGCAGTCCCTGCTGTCGTCCCGGGTCGACGACGATGGCCTCCTGGACCACTCGGCGACGCCGCTTCTGC
The DNA here is from genome assembly GCA_963836775.1 of uncultured Actinomycetota bacterium. Lineage (GTDB taxonomy): Bacteria > Actinomycetota > Actinomycetes > Mycobacteriales > Micromonosporaceae > DASQPR01. The sequence continues at coordinate 65,836 of CAWIKR010000003.1, forward strand.
TGCGCAACCAGGCATTCGATTCGGGCCAGACGGTGGCCGCCGGCCCGAAGCTGGGCGACTCGGTGGAAGCCCGGACCGCACTGCGCCTGGCCGGCGTCAAGGGTGCGATCGTGGTGCCGCTTCGGTCCAGCGGGGTGGTTATCGGCACCCTCGAAGCCACTGGCCAGCTGCACGAGTCGTCCGAGTTCCGCGACGGTGACGTGCGGCTTCTGGAGACGATCGCGGCGCACGCCTCGGTCGCGGTGGAGAATTCCCGCCTGGTCGACCGGCTGCGGTTCGACGCCTATCACGACTCGCTGACCAGCCTGCCGAACCGGCGCCGCACGCTGGCCGCGCTGGAAGATGCGATCAAGGTCAAGACTCCCGACGACGTGGTCGCGGTCATCCTCTTCGACGTCGATGGCCTGCGCGAGGTGAACAACTCGCTCGGGCACTCGGCCGGAGACAAGGTGCTCGCCGAATTCGCCACCCGGTTGCGAGACCTGTCGCCGGCCGCGGCGCTGGTGACCCGCGTCGGCGGCGATGAGTTCGCGGTGATCCTTCGGGTCGCCAACGCCGATGCCGCGGTGGCCCTGGCAACGGAGCTGCGCGACTCGCTGCGGCGCCCCATGGAGATTGGATCGCTGAGCCTGGATGTCGATGCCGCGATCGGGATCGCCGTGCACCCGGTGCACGGCTCCGATGCCGCGGTCCTGCTGCAGCGGGCCGACGTCGCGACCCACGCGGCCAAGTCCCAGGCGACGGCGTTGCAGCTCTTCGACCCCAGCCTGGAATCCCGATCGGTGCGCCGGCTGGGTCTGGCCGGAGATCTACGCCGGGCGCTGGACAACGACGCCCTCGAGGTCTATTTCCAGCCCAAGGTGTCACTGACCAGCCGGGAGATCCTGGGCGTCGAGTGCCTGGCCCGCTGGGAGCACTCGGTGCACGGTGCGGTCAGTCCGGAAGACTTCGTCGCGGTCGCCGAGCACACCGGTCAGCTAGGCCGGCTCACCGACTTCGTGCTCCGTGAAGGCCTGCGCCGGTGCCGGGACTGGGCCGCCGCCGGCCGGCCGCTGCCGATCTCGGTGAACCTGTCGCCGCGCAGTGTGATGGACGCGGAGTTCCCGGACCGGATCGAGCGGCTCTTGGTGGAATTCGCGGTACGCCCGGACATGCTGACCCTGGAGATCACCGAAGACGGCGTGGTCAGTGACGCGGATCGGCCGTGGCCGACGTTGAACCGCCTGCACGCGCTCGGCGTCCGGCTGTCGGTCGACGACTTCGGCACCGGCTATTCGTCGCTGTCTCAGTTGCGCCGCCTGCCGGTCGACGAGATCAAGATCGACCGGTCGTTCGTTCAGGGGATGGCGACCGATCCCGGCGATCTTGCGATCGTCCGGGCAATCGTCGATCTTGCCCGGCACTTCGGTCTGTCCGTGATCGCCGAGGGTGTGGAGAGCGAGCTGACCCTCTCGCTTCTCTCCGATGTGGGCTGCGACCTAGGGCAGGGCTTCCTGTTCAGCCGGCCGCTGCCGTACGACCGTTTGGAGGCGTGGCTGGCCGCCCAGACCGATCCGGAACAGTCCGCAAAGGGTGAGGTGAGGCGCCTTCGCGCCGTGCCGTAACCCGGTTAGCTTCGCGGGGATCAGCCGTGTACTCTTACCCGGTGCGCGCGCACGGACCGCTTGGTCCAGGACGTGTTCACGCCCCCTTAGCTCAGTCGGCAGAGCGTCTCCATGGTAAGGAGAAGGTCTACGGTTCGATTCCGTAAGGGGGCTCAGCTAGGTCTTAGCTCGGCTCGTTCCGGCGGCTCTACGTTGGCCGGTGGTCCGCGGCGGTGTAGCTCAGATGGTAGAGCAAGCGGCTCATAATCGCTGTGTCGCCGGTTCAAGTCCGGCCACCGCTACGTTGCGACGGGCGCCACAGGCGCCCGATCTGCATGTCCAGGAATAGCATCCCTATCCTTGACGTTAGCTAGTCGTCCGCCCCGAGATTCGGGGCAGGGTTTCCGCTAGAAAGGCACTCCGCCGTGGCAAAGGCAACCGACATCCGCCCCAAGATCACGATGGCGTGCGTGGACTGCAAAGAGCGCAACTACGTTACGCGCAAGAATCGCCGCAACGACCCGGACCGCATCGAACTCACCAAGTTCTGCCCGCGTTGTGGCAAGCACACCGCGCACCGCGAGACCCGCTAGTCCGGTTGCCCGACGTCGTTTCGGTTGGTTCGCGGGCCGGCCTTGCTGACGCCCGTTCCGGGAGGTTGGTGAGGTCATGGGTCTGAACCCCGGCTACGTCGGGCATACCTATCCGGCGACCGCCGTCTATGTGGTCGGCCGCGAGAAGATCCGAGAATTCGCGACCGCCATCGGCGCGACCGAAGCTATCCACCATGACCCGGAAGCCGCCAAGGCTTCCGGGTATTTGGATGTGGTGGCCCCGGCCACCTTTGCCATCGCGCTGACCGCCGCCGCGGTCGAGCAGATGATCGCCGACCCCGAGCTGGGACTCGACTTCAGCCGGGTGGTGCACGGCGAGCAGAAGTTCGCGTACGCGCGCCCGATCCAGGCCGGCGACCATCTGGTGTGCGAGGCGACCGTCACGGACATCACCGAACGCGCCGGCAACGGCTTCCTCACCACCACGACGCAGATCAAGACCGAGCTCGGCGAGCTCGTCGTCACCGCGACCCAGAAGCTGGTGGTGCGCGCATGAGCCTGGAACCGCAGACCTATCGCATCACCCGGGCCGACCTGGTCCGCTATGCCGGCGCTTCCGGCGACTTCAACCCGATCCATTGGTCGGATCGTGTCGCCACCTCGGTCGGGCTGCCCGGCGTCATCGCCCACGGCATGTTCACCATGGCCCTGGCCGGCCGCGCGGTCACCGCCTGGGTCTCCGGTGACCCGTCCGCGATCACCGAATTCACCACCAGGTTTGCCCGGCCGATCGTGGTCCCGGACGACGACAACGGCGCCGAACTCACCGTTACCGGCGTTATCAAGCCGCTCGAGGGTGATTTCGCCCAGATCGACGTCACCGCCGTATGCGCCGGTGAGAAGGTGCTGGCCGGTGCCAAGGCGGTCGTTCGCGCGTCGGCCCTGCCGTCCTGATTCGATCGAGATCCGGCGGGGCGCCGGGTTGGGGAATTGCAGTCCCAGCCCGTACACTGGTCGGCCGGTGGGTCTACCTACCCCTGGTCTGGCGTGCCCGTGAGGTTAAGCGGTAGCGTCTGACCCAGGGGAGCGGTCTCCCACATAGGGGTGTGGCTCAATTGGCAGAGCAGCGGTCTCCAAAACCGCAGGTTGCAGGTTCAAGTCCTGTCACCCCTGCAGCGTCGCCGTAAGGCGGCCCGCCGGGTTTCGATCCGGCCGCACGACCTGGCGCCACCCCTGTGAGGGCGTCGACCGCGCGAGCAAGACCTGGCAGGGTGCTGCCGCATACCACCCCCGCGAAAGATGGAAGAGGGCGAAGTGGCCGAGAGCAAGCGACACGGCGAGGACGCCGTGGATGAGCGCCTCGATGAGGCGTTCGTCGACGCTGTCGACGACGACACCCAAGACGGATTCGGGGACGAGGACGCCGACGACTTGTCGGATGGTGTCGGATCTCGGTCCAGCCGCTCCTCCGCCGCCACCAGTTCTCGAGTGCTCGACACCAAGGGTGTCAAGCGCGCCAAGGCTCCGGCCACCACGGATGAGTCGCTGGGTCTGTTCGGCCGGATCGCGCGGTTCTTCCGCGAGGTCGTCGCCGAGCTGCGCAAGGTCAACTGGCCGTCGCGCAACGAGCTCCTCACCTACACCACTGTGGTCGTCATCTTCGTCGTGGTCATGATGCTGATCGTCGCCGGGCTGGACTACGCGTTCGCCTGGGGGGTCGGCAAGGTCTTCGGCGGTAAGTAGACCGCGCGATCTATCAGGAAGAGAAAAAGCGTGCCTGAGTACGACGAATTCGACCGTACTTCCGACGAGCTGGACGGTGCCCTGGCGCCGGCCGGCGAAGCGTCGGCGGAGGCCGCCAGTGTCACCGAGCGTCCGGCCGCGGTCGGGACCCTCGAAGAAGACGAATCTGACCCGGTCGCCGAGATGCGCGCCGCCCTGCGGTTTGCGCCCGGCGACTGGTTTGTCGTCCACAGCTACGCGGGCTATGAGAACAAGGTCAAGACCAACCTCGAGACCCGCATCACCAGCCTCGACATGGAAGAGTTCATCTACCAGGTCGAGGTGCCGACCCGCGACGAGGTCGAGGTCAAGAACGGCAAGCGCCTGCAGGTCCAGAACAAGGTGTTCCCCGGTTACATCCTGGTCCGGATGGAGCTGACCCCGGAGTCGTATTCGTGCGTGCGCAACACGCCGGGCGTGACCGGGTTCGTCGGCGCCACCGATCGGGCCGACCGGCCGGCTCCGCTGTCGCTGGACGAGGTGCTCAAGTGGCTGGCTCCGGCGAGCACCACCGACGCCAAGAAGGCCAAGCCCGAGATCAAGGTCGTGGACTTCGAGGTGGGCGACTCGGTCACTGTCACCGACGGCGCGTTCGCGTCGCTGCCGGCGACGATCAGCGAGATCAACGCCGACCAGCAGAAGCTCAAGGTGCTGGTGTCGATCTTCGGCCGGGAGACTCCGGTGGAGCTCAACTTCAACCAGGTCTCCAAGATCTAGTCGTATCGAGGGGTGTCGTGGGTCGCTCGTCGGCCCACCCTTTTCACCCTGCGGCGACCTCTGCGTTACTCTTGAACGTCGCGCGCGGTTTACGTGCGCGCCGTTGTGCGTGCCTCACGCGCAACCGCTGACCATCGTCGCGATCAACCGCGCATGGTGATCAGCGCCCGTATGTCCAATCAGCCCAGGGAAGAGACATGCCTCCCAAGAAGAAACTGCTCAAGACCTTCACGCTGCAGCTGAAGGCCGGATCGGCGACCCCGGCTCCGCCGGTTGGTCCCGCGCTCGGTCAGCACGGCGTGAACATCATGGAGTTCTGCAAGGCGTACAACGCCCAGACCGAGTCCATGCGTGGCGACATCGTTCCGGCTCAGATCAGCGTCTACGAAGACCGTTCGTTCACCTTCGTGCTGAAGACGCCGCCGGCAGCTCAGCTGCTGATCAAGGCGGCCGGCATCCCCAAGGGATCCGGTGTTCCGCACAAGGAGAAGGTCGGTTCGGTGTCCCGCGCCCAGCTGCGCGAGATCGCCGAGAAGAAGATGGCCGACCTGAACGCCAACGACATCGAGATGGCTTCGCGCATCATCGAGGGCACTGCTCGTTCGATGGGCATCACCATCAAGGCATGACGTCGCCGGCTCGGCGTGCGCCGGGCGTGGAACGTCAACCGTGGGAGGACGGCATCGACCGTCCGCCATCAACCACAGGAGATTTAGCTATGCAGCACAGCAAGGCCTATCGCAAGGTCGCGGAACAGGTCGACAAGACGAAGATCTACGGTCCGGCGGAGGCGATCAAGCTCGCCAAGGCGACCAGCACCACCAAGTTCGACGCCACGGTCGAGGTCGCCATGCGACTCGGCGTTGACCCGCGCAAGGCGGACCAGATGGTCCGCGGCACGGTCAACCTGCCGAACGGCACCGGCAAGACCGCCCGCGTGATCGTTTTCGCCACGGGTGACAAGGCCGCCGAGGCCGAGGCCGCCGGCGCCGATGTGGTCGGGTCGGACGACCTGGTCGCTCGCATTCAGGAAGGCTGGCTGGACTTCGACGCGGCAATCGCCACGCCGGACCAGATGGCCAAGATCGGTCGTATCGCGCGGATCCTGGGCCCGCGCGGTCTGATGCCGAACCCGAAGACGGGCACCGTGACGATGGACGTGACCAAGGCGGTCTCGGACATCAAGGGCGGAAAGATCACCTTCCGCGTCGACAAGCACTCCAACCTGCACCTGATCATCGGCAAGGTGTCGTTCAGCGAGCAGCAGCTGGTCGAGAACTACGCCGCGGTGCTGGACGAGGTGCTGCGCGCCAAGCCGTCCGCGGCCAAGGGCAAGTTCCTGAAGAAGGTCGCTGTCGCCACGACCATGGGTCCTGGCATCCAGATCGACCCGAACGTGACGCGCAACCTGGTTGAGGGCGCCGAGTAAGACCCGGACATCAACGGGGCGTCACGCATCGCGTGGCGCCCCGTTCCCGTTCCCGTTCCCGTTGTGTCGCGTCGGCGTCTGGCGGTCACCGTCTCATGATCAAGTGCACGATCTTGAGCGCTTGAGCCGCTATGGCGTCCACGAGTGCACTGGTTGATGCACTGGATCACTTGGCGCCCGCGGGTGCGCCGGCCGGCGTACATGGTCCCGGCGCACGGGTGGGCGTTGACGCGAACGCTTGTGGGCGCGCGGATGTGCGTACCGCTGAAGGGTTTGTGATCTGAAGCGCGTCGATTTGGAGCGCTTGCAGTGGGTCACGTAGAGTGTTGAGCGAAGTTCCACCCGAAGACCGCCGGTCACCGAGCTGCGCAAGCGGCGAGGTCGAAGGTTCCGCATCGAGCGGATGGCCCGCGCAGGAGTGAAACGGATGCTGATCGGCCGATTCGGCCGTGTCCGCCCCGTGCGCCCTTGCGCCGGGGCGTTTTCTTGTTGCGAGCCAGACCGGCCACAAGCAACGAGAGAGGAGGGACATGGCGGACAAAATTCGGACCGACAAGGGCGCTGCCGTTGCCGAGCTGACCGACAACTTCCGCAACTCGCCGGCGACCGTGCTGACCGAGTACCGCGGCCTGACGGTTTCCCAGCTCACCCAGCTGCGTCGCGCGCTCGGAGCGACCACGACGTACGCGGTTGCGAAGAACACCCTCGCGAAGCGCGCTGCGGCGGACGCCGGCATCGACGGTCTCGACGCTTTGTTCACCGGTCCTACCGCGCTCGCCTTCGTCTCCGGCGACCCGGTTGAGGCAGCCAAGGGCCTGCGCGATTTCGCGAAGGCCAACCCGCTGCTGGTCATCAAGGGCGGCGTGTTCGAAGGTAAGGCGATCTCGGCGGCGGAAGTCACCAAGCTCGCTGATCTGGAGTCCCGTGAGGTGCTGCTGGCCAAGCTGGCCGGCGCCATGAAGCAGAACCTGAGCAAGGCTGCCGCCCTGTTCCAGGCACCGCTTTCGAAGACCGCGCGTCTCGCCGCGGCTCTGCAGGACAAGCGCGAAAAGACCGACGGCGGTGCCGCAAGCCCCGCTTCTGACACTGATGGTGGCGCGGGCGCCACCGACTCTGAGTAACCGAAAGGAGCGGACCCACTATGGCGAAGCTGAGCACTGCTGAACTTCTTGACCAGTTCAAGGAGATGACGCTGATCGAGCTGTCCGAGTTCGTGAAGCAGTTCGAGGAGACCTTCGAGGTCACCGCCGCGGCCCCGGCCGCGATGATGGTCGCCGGCCCGGCCGGCCCCGGCGCTGCCGCCGAGGCTGCCGAGGAGCAGGACGAGTTCGACGTCATCCTCGAGGGCGACGGCGGCAAGAAGATCCAGGTCATCAAGGTCGTGCGCGAGCTGACCGGCCTGGGCCTGAAGGAAGCCAAGGACCTGGTTGAGGCCGCGCCGAAGGCCGTCCTCGAGAAGGCCAACAAGGAGAACGCCGAGAAGGCCAAGGCCAAGCTCGAGGCCGAGGGCGCCAAGATCACCCTCAAGTAAGTTCTTCTTACTGCGCTCGTGGGGCGCCATCCCGATTCGGGGTGGCGCCCTTCGCGTTTGGATTTAGCGGTACGCGCGCCCGCCCGCCCGCCATCTACCTCCTATTATTCGGCCGTCGCCGCTCTATTCGGCCGCAGCCTCGCGCCACTGGATCTTGGTAAGTTGGCGTTGCTGTGGCCGCCCACCTTCACAAGATCTCCGGGCCTCCGGGCCTCCGGGCCTCGGGGCCTCGGGGCCTCGGGGGCTCGGGGCTCGGGGACCCGGCCTCGGGGCATGGGGCGCCGGGTCGCCGGGCCGCGCCGGGTCTGCCCGGGCGCTGGGTCACGGGGCGGCGGGTCGCGGGCCGGCGCTAATCGTCGAGTTATGACGGGATATCGCGAATAGTCGACGGTTAAGCCACGTCCGCGTCGTCTTGGCGGCTGGGTGTCGTTCGGCGTTGCCCCCGTTGCCAAGATTTCGGATCTTGGTCACCTGTTGTGCGACGCCCGGCGGTGAGTGCGGCGGCTGCTGTCGGGCACAACTCGATCTTGTCCTCGTGATCGTCGCGCGATCGCGGTTGTGGTGTGGCTCCGACCGTCCAAGATCGGGAATCTTGGTCGCCTGAGGCAGACGCGTGTGATGGTGCCCCACCAGCGCCGCGAGTTGGCGTCGAAATGCTGACCGAACTCGCGGCGTTGGCGGATCATCGCGAGCGCCCGGCTTGATAGCTGAGCTGGAGCATCCAAGATCGGAAATCTTGGTCGGCTGGGGCAGGCGCGGCGTCAAGGTTTGGTTGCAACACCGGTTAGGAGCTGGGCCAACACTTCTTTGGGTTTGGCCCAGCCCAGGGTTTGCCGGGGCCGGTCGTTGAGTTCGTCGGCGACCGCGTCCAGATCGGCCTGGGTGAGTTTGCGGAAGTCGGTGCGGCCTTTGGGGAAGTACTCGCGGAGCAGCCCATTGGTGTTCTCGTTGGAGCCGCGCTGCCAGGGTGAGCGCGGGTCGCAGAAGTAGACCGGGCAGTCGGCGGCGAGGCTGAAATCGGCGTGTCGGGCCATCTCGCTGCCCTGGTCCCAGGTCAGGGTGCGGCGCAGCTGCCCGGGCAGCGCTGCCATGCCCGCGGTCAGCTGCGCGGCGACGTGTTCGGAGAGCTTCCCGTCCGGCAGCGCGATCAAGATGACATAGCGGGTGGCGCGTTCGACCAGGGTGATGATCGCCCCACCCGAGCCGGGGCGATGCCCGCCCTCGATCAGGTCACCCTCCCAGTGCCCGGGCACCGCCCGGTCCGCGACCTCGGCCGGCCGCTCGGAGATGTTCAGACCCAGCCACGGCCGCCCGGACCGGACCGGCCCACCCGCCGCCGGCCGCGGCCGCCGCGCCGCCCGCCCGGACCGCAACGCCACCTGCCGGGACAACTCGGCCCGCAGATTGCCCCGCGACTGCACATAGATCGCCTGATAGATCGTCTCGTGTGACACCCACATCCCCGGCTCGTCCGGATGCGCGCTGCGCAGCCAGCCCGCGATCTGCTGCGGCGAATACCGCCGCTCCAACAGATCCAACACCACCCGCCGCAACTCGGTACCCGCCGCCAGCTTCGGCCGCCGCCCCCGACCCCGCCGGGCATGCCGCTGCGCCGAAATCCGCACCGCCACCGACGGCAGATACCGCGGCCCCCACTTCTCAAACCGGGCCACCTCACGCCCGATCGTCGCCGGATGCCGACCCAACCGGGCCGCTATCGACCGCCGCGACTCACCCGCCGCCCGACCCAACCCGATCTCATCCCGCTCCGCATCCGACAACCGCGACGCCATACAACACCTCCATGATCAGCATGAAAGATGTTGCAACCAGATATTGAGCCCGCCCGCGTGCGGGCCGCTGACGTTGATCTCCGGCGAGATTGGCCGGCGCGGCGGATCAACCGCGGCCGCACTGGCGCTCGAGTGATCAAGTGCACCAGCAGGTGCAAGATCTCGTGCAGGCACGGTGGCCAGGGCGTCCCGTGTGCTCAAGATCGTGCACTTGATCATGGAGGGGAGGTCGCGAGCCGTTGATCGCGAGTTGAGGGGACGCGAGTTGAGGGGACGCGAGTTGGGGGGACGCGAGTTGCGAGGACGCGAGCCGGAGGCGAGGGCCACGCGAGCGAGAGGGCGCGAGACGCGAGCGAGGGGCGCGAGACGCGGGCTGCGAGCCGGCGGCGCGGGGACTGAACGCCGCGAAATGGCGGTCGCGATCACTGTGCCGGCGAGTCCGAGCACGGCCAGACATCCATGGCAGTCCACCGACCAACCGGCGATCACGGAGCCGATCTAGTGATGACGGGGCGGCGGATTCGCGTACCGCTGATCTTGAATGTTCTTCCAGGTGGGCACCGAAATGACCAGCGCAAGCGCGAATCGCCGGACGCTCTGGCCAATCTTTGCGCCGGGCGGCCCAAAGATTCTGAGCTATGCGTCACAGGACGGGAACATCTCGCGACAGTGCCGGGAAGCCCTTGACGAGTGACGTTTCTGCGGGCACGCTGAACGGCAACACCCTCCGATGGACGCGGATAGGAGAACGGCCACCGCGTAACGAGGTGAGGCGGCCAACGGCCTTCTGAGTCGAGTGCCGCCCACGCACCACGGGAAACTTTTGTGGTGCCGCTCGACAGCGGTTAGCCTTTCGGCTACACTGCTAGTTTGCGCTGCTTCCTACTTGCCTGCCCGTCAACTATGTCCGTTTTTAGACATTCGACACGGGTCGGTTGGGCTGCGCGCTAAACGGCCGTTCTGCACCACAGGTCCTCGGAAGGACGCATCTTGGCAGCTTCCCGCCCTGCGAAGACCAGTAGCACGTCGAGTGCTTTCGCTCCCCGCCGAGTTTCATTCGGCAGGATCACCGAACACCTTGAGGTTCCCAACCTTCTTGCCATCCAAACCGAGTCGTTCGACTGGCTCGTGGGCAATGAGGCTTGGGCATCTCGGTCTAGTGATGACCCCAATGCTCTTTCTGGTCTCGCTGAGATTCTCGAAGAAATCAGTCCCATTGAGGACTTCTCCGGCACCATGTCGCTGTCGTTCTCTGCGCCTCGTTTCGACGAGGTCAAGGCTCCGATCGAGGAGTGCAAAGAGAAGGACTTGACATACTGTGCGCCGCTGTTCGTGACCGCGGAGTTCACCAACCACACCACTGGCGAGATCAAGAGCCAGACGGTGTTCATGGGTGACTTCCCGATGATGACGCCGAAGGGCACCTTCATCATCAACGGCACCGAGCGCGTCGTGGTGAGCCAGCTCGTCCGGTCGCCGGGCGTCTACTTCACCAAGGAGCCGGACAAGACCTCCGACCGCGACCTGACCAGCGTCAAGGTGATCCCGAGCCGGGGTGCCTGGCTGGAGTTCGACATTGACAAGCGCGAGACGGTCGGTGTGCGCATCGATCGCAAGCGCCGCCAGGCGGTCACCGTCCTGCTGAAGGCGGTCGGCTGGTCCGACGAGCGGATCCGCGAGCGGTTCGGCTGGTCCGAGCTGATGATGACGACCCTCGAGAAGGATCACATCGGCGGCCAGGACGAGGCCCTGCTTGACATCTACCGCAAGCTGCGTCCGGGCGAGCCGCCGACCCGCGAGAACGCCCAGAACCTGCTCGACAACCTCTTCTTCAACTCGAAGCGGTATGACGTAGCCAAGGTCGGTCGCTACAAGTTCAACAAGAAGCTCGAGATCGACGTGCCGATCACGACTGGCGTCCTCACCGAGGAAGACGTCGTGACGACCGTCGAATACCTCTGCCGTCTGCACGCGGGCGAAGAGGGCTACGAGCCGGACGACATCGACCACTTCGGCAACCGTCGTCTGCGGACCGTCGGCGAGCTGATCCAGAACCAGGTTCGGGTTGGTCTGTCCCGCATGGAGCGCGTCGTTCGCGAGCGCATGACCACGCAGGACGTCGAGGCGATCACGCCGCAGACGCTGATCAACATCCGTCCGGTGGTCGCGGCGATCAAGGAGTTCTTCGGAACGTCGCAGCTGTCGCAGTTCATGGACCAGACCAACCCGCTCGCGGGCCTGACCCACCGCCGGCGCCTGTCGGCTCTGGGCCCGGGTGGTCTGTCTCGTGAGCGGGCCGGCTTCGAGGTTCGTGACGTGCACCCGTCCCACTATGGCCGGATGTGCCCGATCGAGACTCCGGAAGGCCCGAACATCGGTCTGATCGGTGCGCTCTCGACGTTCGCGCGGGTCAACCCGTTCGGCTTCATCGAGACGCCGTACCGCAAGGTCACCAGCGGCAAGGTCAGCGACCAGATCGACTACCTCACCGCGGACGAGGAGGACCGGCACGTCATCGCCCAGGCGAACGAGCCGCTCAAGTCCGACGGCGGGTTCGGCAACGACCGCGTTCTGGTGCGCCGCAAGGGTGGCGAGGTCGACTATGTGACGCCGGAGAGCGTCGACTACATGGACGTCTCGCCGCGCCAGATGGTGTCGGTCGCGACCGCGATGATCCCGTTCCTCGAGCACGACGACGCCAACCGCGCCCTGATGGGCGCGAACATGCAGCGCCAGGCGGTGCCGCTGGTCAAGGCCGAGTCGCCGCTGGTCGGTACGGGTATGGAGTACCGCGCCGCGGTCGACGCCGGCGATGTCGTGGTGGCCGAGGTCGGCGGTGTCATCGAGGACATGTCCGCGGACTACGTCACCGTGGCCCAGGACGATGGTCACCGTCGCACCTATCTGCTGCACAAGTTCCGTCGTTCGAACTCGGGCTCCTGCGTCAACCAGAAGCCGATCGTGTTCGAGGGTGACCGGGTCGAGACCGGTCAGGTCATCGCCGACGGTCCGTGCACCGACGACGGTGAGATGGCGCTCGGTCGCAACCTTCTCGTGGCATTCATGCCGTGGGAGGGCCACAACTACGAGGACGCCATCATCCTGTCCCAGAAGCTGGTGCAGAACGACGTCCTCACCTCGATCCACATCGAGGAGCACGAGGTCGACGCGCGCGACACCAAGCTCGGTCCGGAAGAGATCACCCGCGACATCCCGAACGTCAGCGAGGAAATGCTCGCTGACCTCGACGAGCGCGGCATCGTCCGGATCGGCGCCGAGGTCGTGCCCGGTGACATCCTGGTCGGCAAGGTCACGCCCAAGGGCGAGACCGAGCTGACCCCGGAGGAGCGCCTGCTGCGCGCGATCTTCGGTGAGAAGGCCCGGGAAGTCCGGGACACCTCGCTGAAGGTGCCGCACGGTGAGTCCGGAACGGTCATCGGCGTGCGTACGTTCAGCCGCGAGGACGGCGACGAGCTGTCCCCGGGTGTGAACGAACTGGTTCGCGTCTATGTCGCTCAGAAGCGCAAGATCCAGGACGGCGACAAGCTCGCCGGCCGACACGGCAACAAGGGTGTCATCTCCAAGATCCTTCCGGTCGAGGACATGCCGTTCCTCGAGGACGGCACGCCGGTCGACATCGTGCTTAACCCGCTCGGTGTCCCCGGTCGTATGAACGTCGGCCAGGTCCTGGAAACCCACCTCGGGTGGGTGGCCAAGACCGGTTGGAAGATCGAAGGCGATGACAAGGAGTGGAAGAAGGCTCTGAAGTCGATCAGCGCGCACGAGTCGAACCCCGACTCGAACGTGGCGACTCCGGTCTTCGACGGTGCCCACGAAGAGGAGATCGCCGGTCTGCTCTCGTCGACGCTGCCGACCCGTGATGGTCAGCGGCTGGTCGGGGAGAACGGCAAGGCGCGTCTGTTCGACGGCCGCTCCGGCGAGCCGCTTCCGGACCCGATCGCGGTTGGCTACATCTACATCCTGAAGCTGAACCACCTGGTCGACGACAAGATCCACGCTCGCTCGACCGGCCCGTACTCGATGATCACGCAGCAGCCGCTGGGTGGTAAGGCGCAGTTCGGTGGCCAGCGGTTCGGTGAGATGGAGTGCTGGGCCATGCAGGCCTACGGCGCGGCGTACGCGCTTCAGGAACTGCTGACGATCAAGTCGGATGACGTTCTCGGCCGCGTGAAGGTCTACGAGGCCATCGTGAAGGGCGAGAACATCCCCGAGCCGGGTATCCCCGAGTCGTTCAAGGTGCTTCTCAAGGAGCTCCAGTCGCTGTGCCTGAACGTTGAGGTGCTGTCCAGCGACGGTGTGGCCCTGGAGATGCGGGAGACCGACGACGAGGTGTTCCGGGCTGCCGAGGAACTCGGTATCGACCTGTCCCGCCGCCCGAACGAGGGTGTCAGCAGCGTTGATGAGATCTAGCTTGTGCTCCCACCGCCGCCGTTCCGCGGCGGCGGTGGGGGACTGCCAGATCACTAAGAGTCCTGTGATTAAGCGCGAAGCTACGCGAGGGAAATAACGTGCTTGACGTCAACTACTTCGATGAGTTGCGAATCGGCCTGGCGACGGCTGACGACATCCGTCAGTGGTCGCACGGTGAAGTGAAGAAGCCGGAAACCATCAACTACCGCACTCTGAAGCCGGAGAAGGACGGGCTCTTCTGCGAGAAGATCTTCGGTCCGACCCGCGACTGGGAGTGCTACTGCGGTAAGTACAAGCGAGTCCGGTTCAAGGGCATCATCTGTGAGCGCTGTGGCGTCGAGGTGACTCGTGCCAAGGTCCGCCGTGAGCGGATGGGTCACATCGAGCTGGCCGCTCCGGTCACCCACATCTGGTATTTCAAGGGTGTCCCGAGCCGTCTCGGCTACCTGCTGGATCTGGCGCCGAAGGATCTCGAGAAGATCATCTACTTCGCGTCGTACGTGATCACCAAGGTCGACGGCGAGGCCCGTCACCGCGACCTGGCCACCCTCGAATCCGAGATCGGTGCCGAGAAGCGCCACGCCGAGAGCGCTCGCGACAACGAGATCGAGAAGCGCGCCACCAAGCTCGAGCAGGACCTGGCCGAGCTGGAGGCGGAGGGCGCCAAGGCCGACGTGCGCCGCAAGGTCAAGGAGTCTGGCGAGCGTGAGATGCGCCAGATGCGCGACCGTGCCCAGCGCGAGATCGACCGTCTCGACGAGGTCATGGACACGTTCCGCAAGCTGGACCGGAAGCAGCTGATCACCGATGAGCTGCTCTACCGCGAGCTTCGGGACCGCTTCGGCGAGTACTTCTCCGGCAGCATGGGCGCCGAGGCCATCAAGTCGCTGATCGAGGAGATGGACCTCGACGCCGAGGCCGACGACCTGCGCGAGACCATCCGTTCCGGTAAGGGCCAGCGCAAGATCCGTGCCCTCAAGCGGCTCAAGGTGGTGGCGGCGTTCCTCAACACCACCAACTCGCCGCTCGGCATGGTGCTCGACTGCGTCCCGGTGATCCCGCCGGACCTGCGCCCGATGGTGCAGCTCGACGGTGGCCGGTTCGCCACGTCGGACCTGAACGACCTCTACCGCCGCGTGATCAACCGGAACAACCGTCTCAAGCGTCTGATCGACCTCGGTGCGCCCGAGATCATCGTGAACAACGAGAAGCGGATGCTCCAGGAGGCCGTGGACGCACTGTTCGACAACGGCCGGCGCGGCCGTCCGGTCACCGGACCGGGCAACCGCCCGCTCAAGTCGCTGTCCGACATGCTCAAGGGCAAGCAGGGCCGGTTCCGCCAGAACCTGCTCGGCAAGCGCGTCGACTACTCGGGCCGTTCGGTCATCGTCGTCGGCCCGCGGCTGAAGCTGCACCAGTGCGGTCTGCCCAAGCAGATGGCTCTGGAGCTGTTCAAGCCGTTCGTCATGAAGCGGCTGGTCGACCTCAACCACGCACAGAACATCAAGTCCGCCAAGCGGATGGTCGAGCGTCAGCGCCCGGTCGTCTGGGACGTGCTGGAAGAGGTCATCGCCGAGCACCCGGTTCTGCTGAACCGTGCGCCGACGCTGCACCGCCTGGGCATCCAGGCCTTCGAGCCGCAGCTGGTCGAGGGCAAGGCGATCCAGATCCACCCGCTCGTCTGCACCGCGTTCAACGCCGACTTCGACGGTGACCAGATGGCCGTTCACGTGCCACTGTCCTCCGAGGCCCAGGCCGAGGCGCGGATCCTGATGCTGTCGTCGAACAACATCCTCAAGCCGGCCGACGGCAAGCCGGTCACCATGCCGACCCAGGACATGGTCATCGGCCTCTACCACCTCACGCACCAGCGTGACGGTGGTGCCGGTGCAGGCCGGGCGTTCAGCTCGGACGCTGAGGCTTGGATGGCGTACGACAACGGTGAGCTGCACCTGCAGGCGCCGGTGAGGATCCGGCTGGAGAACGTCGTCTCGGTGGATAACGGCGCCGGCGGCGCGGCCTGGACCGAGCCGGAGGGCTGGACCGAGGGCGAGCCGCTGATCGTCGACACCACGCTCGGCCGCGTGCTCTTCAACGAGACGCTGCCGGACGGCTACCGCTACGTGAACTACGAGATCCGCAAGGGTCAGCTGTCCACGATCGTCAACGACCTCGCCGAGCGCTTCCCGAAGGTGGCCCTGGCCGCCACGCTGGACGCACTCAAGGAGGCCGGCTTCCACTGGGCCACCTGGTCCGGTGTGACGATCGGTATGGCCGACATCATCCAGCCGCCGAACAAGGGCGCGATTCTGGAGCGGCACGAGAAGGAAGCCGAGCGGATCGACAAGCAGTTCCAGCGTGGTCTGATGACCGCGGAGGAGCGGCGCAGCGAGCTGATCGAGATCTGGACCAAGGCCACCGGCGAGGTCGCCAAGGACATGGAGACGTCGCTGCCGCAGAGCAACCCGCTGTGGCAGATGATCTTCTCGGGTGCCCGAGGCAACATGCTGCAGCTTCGGCAGATCGCGGCGATCCGTGGTCTGGTGGCCAACCCCAAGGGTGAGATCATCCCGCGGCCGATCAAGTCGAGCTACCGCGAGGGTCTGACCGTGCTGGAGTACTTCATCTCCACCCACGGTGCCCGTAAGGGTCTGGCCGACACCGCCCTGCGTACCGCCGACTCGGGTTACCTGACCCGTCGTCTGGTGGACGTCTCGCAGGACGTCATCATCCGCGAGGAAGACTGCGGCACCGACCGTGGCATCACCATGACCGTGGGCCAGCACGTGGACGGCCAGCTGGTCGTGCACGAGCACGCGGAGACCGGCGTCCACGCGCGTACGCTCGCCGACGACGTCACCGACTCGAGCGGCAACGTGGTGGTCCCGCGTGGTGCCGACCTCAACTCGATCCTGATCGACAAGATCGTCGAGACCGGGACTGAGATCGTTCGGGTTCGTTCGGTGCTGACCTGCGAGTCGAAGCTGGGTGTCTGTGGCGCTTGCTACGGCCGCTCGCTCCCGACTGGCAAGACCGTCGACATCGGCGAGGCCGTGGGCATCATCGCCGCGCAGTCCATCGGTGAGCCGGGTACGCAGCTGACGATGCGTACCTTCCACACCGGTGGTGTCGCGGGTGACGACATCACCCAGGGTCTGCCCCGTGTCCAGGAGATCTTCGAGGCGCGTGTGCCCAAGGGCAAGGCGCCGATCGCGGAGTCTCCGGGTCGGGTCCGGATCGAGGACGGCGACCGTTCCCGGAAGATCATCATCGTTCCGGACGACGGCAGCGAAGAGATCGTGCACGACAAGATCTCCAAGCGTGTCCGCCTCCGCCCGGGTATCGCCGACGGTGCCCACGTCGAGGTGGGCGAGAAGCTCACCGAGGGCACCATCGACCCGCACGAGCTGCTGCGCATCATGGGCCCGCGCGCGGTCCAGGTCCACCTGACCCAGGAGGTCCAGGAGGTCTACCGCTCGCAGGGTGTGATGATCCACGACAAGCACATCGAGATCATCATTCGCCAGATGCTCAAGCGCGTCACGGTGATCGACTCCGGCTCCACCGAGTTCCTGCCCGGTGTGCTGGTCGACCGTGCCCAGTTCGAGGCGGAGAACCGCCGGCTGGTGTCCGAGGGTGGCGAGCCCGCGGCCGGTCGTCCGGTGCTGATGGGTATCACGAAGGCGTCGCTCGCGACCGATTCGTGGCTGTCGGCGGCCTCGTTCCAGGAGACGACCCGCGTCCTCACCGACGCGGCGATCAACGCGCGCAGCGACTCGCTGATCGGTCTCAAGGAGAACGTCATCATCGGAAAGCTCATCCCGGCCGGTACCGGCATCAGCAAGTACCGCAACATCCGGGTGGAGCCGACCGAGGAGGCGAAGGCCAAGGTCTACTCGATGACCGGCTACACCGAGAGCGACTACGGCTTCGGGCCGGCGAGCGGTCAGGCAATCCCGCTCGACGACTTCGACTTCGGGTCGTACCGGTAAGCAATTTCCACGACGGCGGCGCTCCCAATCGGGGGCGCCGCCGTCGTTTTGCCGTGTGGTCGCCGTTTCTGTGGTGGCCCACGGTGATTGTGTGATGTGCTTGGGGGCGTGACCACCGTGACCGAGACGCCCGAGCTGCGGCATCCGCTGGATCCGGAGCCGGTCCGCTCGACGAAGGCGGTCGTGGTGCTGGCGTTGGGCGCGGTCGCCACGCTCACCGGATTCTTCGTCGGTGGGCTGATTCCCGCGACCATCGCGTTGGTCATTGCGCGATCGGCGAAGGCCGACATGGTGGCGGCAAAGGGCTATCTGACCGGCGTACGCATGCTCCAGACCGGAACACGCCTGGCCTGGGCCGGCATCATCCTGGCCGCGGTCGCCCTGGTGATCGCGTCAGTGATCGGCATTCTGGACGTCGCGAGTTCACCCGCCGGAACGCACTTCGCGCCCGGCACGAACTAATGTGATCGGGTGACCGAGCCGCAGTTGCCGCCCCCACCTTCCATGGCACCGCCGCTCGGACCGCCCGCGCCTTTCGGTTCAGCTCCTTTCGATTCAGCTCCGTTAGGTCCGGCGCTGTCGGGTCAGGCGCCGTCGGGTCCGGCGCAGTCGGGTCCGGCGCCTTCTGGTCCGGCGCCGTCAGGTCCGCCGCCGTCGGGTCCGGCGCCGTTAGGTCCGGCACCTTTTGGTCCGGCACCTTTTGGTCCGCCGCCTTTTGGTCCGGCACCTTTTGGTCCGCCGCGGGCCACGATGGCCCAGGTTGGCCAGGTTCGGATCGAGCCGGTGGCCGGCACCGACTTCGGCCTTGCCTACGCCCGGGTGGCCCCGGTGCGCTCCGGTCCTGGCATCGGATCGCTGATCGTGGGCATCGCGTCGATCCTGGTCGCCGGGCTCGAGATCTGCCTCGGTCTGACCGGGTCGGTCAAGGGCTGGGGTCCGCTGGTCGCGGGGGCATTCGCGATCCTGGCTTTCGTTCTCGGCAGTGGCGCGGCAGTCCTGGCCACGTCGGCACGGCGAGCGATCAAGCGAGCGGCCGGGGCGATCGACGGCGGGAGCATCGCGTTCGCGGGACTGATTTGTGGACTCTGCGGCGCCGGGCTGGCCGTGCTCGGTTTTGCCGGCGCGGTGCTAGCGACTGCCGTTTCATAGCGGTTGGTCCCTCGCCGCCGGCCCTCGACCCCGCCTCCATGATCAAGTGCACGATCTTGAGCACTGAGGACGCCCTGGCGACCGCGCCTGCACGTGATCTTGCACCTGCTGCCGCACTTGATCATGAGATGGCTTGCCGGGGGTTCGTTGGCTCGCGGGCGGCCGATGATCGCGGCGATTGTCGACTGTGTCCATTGGCGAAAAGCAACGGGCACTCAGTGCTGCCGGAGCCATCCAGCCACAGCACTGAGTGCCCGTTAGTCTTCTTCAGCGGAACCTGACTGCCGCAATGCCCGACAAATCCGATGTCGGATGGGAGTCGGGAGCCGCGTGCCGCTGCCAGCGGCGGCTCGCTTCCCGATCGTGAACTCATGGGTGCGCGGTCGGAGGGCAGCCGGTTGGGGTGGGCAGCTTCGGCGACGTTTAGCCGGCTGGCCGGGTTCACCGTGGGGCGCTACCGGCCTCGGCGGTTCCGGGTCGTTTGGGATCGGGGAGCGGTTCTCAGCGGCGGGTCGCTCCCAGTTCGGATGCTCTACCGAGGATGCGCCGACCTTTTGGGGATTGGATCTTGGGCGCGACTGATTCCGGCTTTTGCGAGTTGCCGCCGATCGGGCAGCGGTGTGCCGTTCTGGGGGCAAATCTCTTCCAATCGGCGTCTACTCGCGGCTGCATCAGGGCGGCGGTGTCTACGTGGGTGGACGTCCCCGCGGTGATCAACTGCGGAGGCGGGGTTGGCCCGTATGGCGACGGTTTCTGTTCACCATGGTGGATCAACGGCGCTGACGTCCATCGCAACGGATCCGGCGCGCCGCTGGCGCTTGCCCTGTGGCCCGAGGCAACGGTTATCGGCTTGGGTGGGCGGCGCTCGTAGCGATCTCCTGCGATGTGCAGGGTCGCCTGGCCAAGATCGCGACGTCTGCGGACCTGCGGCAGTGTGATCGCGACGTCCGCGGCGCCGCGGTTGCCGAACGGCTCGTGCGACGACCGCTGGTCCGCGGACGTTGCGATCACGGCTGCGCGAACAGCCACCAGCCCGCGAACGTCGCGATCTTGGGCCCCGCTCCCAGGACCGACTGGTCAAGATCGTGACGTCCGCGGACCTGCGGCAGTGTGATCGCGACGTCCGCGGCGCCGCGGTTGCCGAACGGCTGGCGCGACGACCGCTGGTCCGCGGACGTTGCGATCACGGCTGCGCGAACAGCCACCAGCCCGCGAACGTCGCGATCTTGGGCCCCGCTCCCAGGACCGACTGGTCAAGATCGCGACGTCCGCGGATCTGTGGCAGTGTGATCGCGACGTCCGCGGAGCCACGGCTGCCGAGCGGCTGGCGCGACGACCGCTGCTCCGCGGACGTTGCGATCATGGCTGCGCGAACAGCCACCAGCCCGCGAACGTCGCGATCTTGGGCCGGATCCGGGCACCGACTGGTCAAGATCGCGACGTCCGCGGATCTGTGGCAGTGTGATCGCGACGTTCGCGGAGCCACGGCTGCCCAGCGGCTGGCGCGACGACCGCTGCTCCGCGGACGTTGCGATCATGGCTGCGCGAACAGCCACCAGCCCGCGAACGTCGCGATCTTGGGCCCTGCTCCGGGGACCGACTGGTCAAGATCGCGACGTCCGCGGACCTGCGGCAGCGTGATCGCGACGTCCGCGGACCGCGGCAGCGTGGTCGGTGACGTCCGCGGGTAGGGCTGGGATCGGGGAGTGGTGTGCCGTCCTGGGCGGCCGACCGCTCCCAGATCGGCGGCTGCCGCCATTCCGCCGGACCACTGCCACATCGGGGCGTCCACCTGTCGCGTGCTTGCAGTGGATCTTGGACGCCGCATGGACTGGCCGGGGACACGGGAGCGACGGACCATGTGCCGCAATGGTGGGAACGCCCCGCACGGCCGGGCCGCCGGCGACGGGCGGATTCGCGTACCAGAAGAGGATCTTGCGGGGCGGGAGTGCCCAGCATCACGGCCGCGCCGCTGGGCGGACCTGGCACCGATGCGATAAATGGCAGTGCGGACAGGTAGACTAGTTACGGAAGAGGCTGTCCGCTTTGGGCGCAGAAGCTCAGTGCAGATCGAGCGGATTCCTGTGGTGAGTTGGCACACGTCGGCCGCTGTGGGGATCGGTCGTTTTGACCTGCGCGCACACAGTGGGTATTCTTGTCCTTCGTGCCCGGGCTCGCCCGGGCCCATCGTGCGCGCGCGGAGTTGGCGCTGGGCTTAGGTCCCGCCCATTCGCAGGTGCCGATGACAAAAGCCGGCGACGCGAAAGCTGCCGCCGCAACCCGTGAACTCGGCGACACGCCCGACCGCGGGGGTCGGATCGCAAGATCCGTTACACCACCACAGACCACAGGGAGCAGAGGCCCGGTGCCCACAATCCAGCAGCTGGTCCGAAAGGGCCGGATGGCCAAGACCGGCAAGACGAAGACGCCCGCGCTGAAGGGTAGCCCGCAGCGCCGTGGCGTCTGCACGCGTGTTTACACCACGACCCCGAAGAAGCCGAACTCCGCCCTTCGCAAGGTCGCCCGTGTCAAGCTGACCAGCCAGGTTGAGGTCACCGCCTACATCCCGGGTGTCGGACACAACCTGCAGGAGCACTCGATCGTGCTCGTCCGCGGCGGCCGTGTTAAGGACCTGCCGGGTGTTCGTTACAAGATCATTCGCGGCTCGCTCGACACGCAGGGCGTCCGCAACCGTAAGCAGGCGCGTAGCCGTTACGGTGCGAAGAAGGAGAAGAGCTAATGCCGCGTAAGGGCCCCGCTCCGCGTCGCCCGCTGGTCGCTGACCCGGTGTATAACTCGCCGCTGGTCACCCAGCTGATCAGCAAGATCCTCACCGAAGGCAAGCGGTCCCTGGCCGAGCGGATCGTGTACGGCGCTCTGGAAGGCTGCCGGGACAAGTCGGGCACCGACCCGGTCGTGACCCTGAAGCGCGCCATGGACAACGTCAAGCCGACCCTTGAGGTCCGCAGCCGCCGTGTTGGTGGCGCGACCTACCAGGTGCCGGTCGAGGTTCGTCCGGCTCGGGCCACCACGCTGGGTCTGCGCTGGATCGTGAGCTACTCGAAGGCCCGCCGCGAGAAGACCATGATCGAGCGCCTCCAGAACGAGCTCCTCGACGCGAGCAACGGCCTCGGCGCCGCGGTGAAGCGTCGTGAGGACACCCACAAGATGGCCGAGTCCAACAAGGCCTTCGCGCACTATCGCTGGTGACCAAGTCACCCAGCGATCAGCTGGCACAGCCGCTGGCTGATTGTCAGTGAGCGCGTAGCACGAGTTACGCGCCCACCTCTAAGCAAGGAAGAAGGGACATCGTGGCTTCCGCCGACAACGCGCTCGCCAAGCTCCGCAACATCGGGATCATGGCGCACATCGATGCCGGTAAGACGACTACGACCGAGCGGATCCTCTTCTACACCGGTATCACCTACAAGATCGGTGAGGTCCACGAGGGCGCTGCCGTCATGGACTGGATGGAGCAGGAGCAGGAGCGCGGTATCACGATCACTTCCGCCGCCACCAAGTGCGAGTGGAAGGGTCACACGATCCAGATCATCGACACGCCGGGCCACGTCGACTTCACCGTCGAGGTGGAGCGATCGCTGCGCGTGCTCGACGGCGCGGTGGCGGTCTACGACGGTGTTGCCGGCGTGGAGCCGCAGACTGAGAACGTCTGGCGTCAGGCCGACAAGTACCACGTGCCGCGGATGTGCTTCGTGAACAAGCTGGACCGCACCGGCGCCGACTTCTTCCGCTGTGTCGACATGATGGTGACCCGACTGAACGCGACGCCGCTGGTCCTGCAGATCCCGATCGGGCTCGAAGGCGACCACATCGGCGTTGTCGACCTGATCAACATGCGAGCCCTCACCTGGCGTGGCGAAACCCAGAAGGGCGACGACTACGCGATCGAGGAGATCCCGGCCGCGCTGGTCGAGCAGGCCAACGAGTACCGCGAGAAGCTTATCGAGACGCTCGCCGACGTCGACGACGCGATCATGGAGAAGTACCTCGAAGGCGCGGAGCTCTCGGTCGACGAGATCAAGGCCGGCATTCGCCGCGCCACCATCGCCAGCAAGGCCAACCCGGTCCTGTGTGGTTCGGCGTTCAAGAACAAGGGCGTTCAGCCCATGCTCGACGCCGTCGTCGACTACCTCCCCTCGCCGCTGGACATCGGCGGCATCGAGGGTACGGCGACCGACGGCGAGACGCCGCTGATGCGCCAGCCGTCGATGACCGAGCCGTTCTCGGGTCTTGCTTTCAAGATCCAGACCGACAAGCACCTCGGCAAGCTGACCTACGTCCGGGTCTACTCCGGCACGCTCGACTCTGGTACCCAGGTGGTCAACTCCACCAAGGACCGCAAGGAGCGGATCGGCAAGATCTACCAGATGCACGCCAACAAGCGTGAGGAGCGCCCATCGGCGCACGCCGGCGACATCATCGCGGTGCAGGGTCTCAAGCAGACCACCACCGGTGACACGCTGAGTGACCCGGCCAAGCCGGTCATCCTCGAGTCGATGACGTTCCCGGAGCCGGTCATCTCGGTGGCGATCGAGCCGAAGTCGAAGGCCGACCAGGAGAAGCTCGGCACCGCGATCCAGCGACTGGCCGAAGAGGACCCGACCTTCCGAGTCCGCAACGACGAGGAGACCGGTCAGACGGTCATCTCCGGCATGGGCGAGCTGCACCTGGACATCTTGGTGGACCGCATGCGCCGCGAGTTCAGCGTCGAGGCCAATATCGGCAAGCCGCAGGTGGCCTACCGCGAGACGATCCGCCGCACGGTGGACAAGGCCGAGTACGTCCACAAGAAGCAGACCGGTGGTTCCGGTCAGTACGCCAAGGTGCTCGTCAACCTCGAGCCGCTGCCCCTGGACAGCGACGCGACGTACGAGTTCGTCAACGCCGTCACCGGTGGTCGTATCCCGAGGGAATTCATTCCGTCGGTCGACGCCGGCGCGCAGGACGCCATGCAGTACGGCGTGCTCGCGGGCTACCCGCTGGTGGGTGTCAAGCTGACGCTCGTCGACGGCGCCTACCACGAGGTTGACTCGTCCGAAATGGCGTTCAAGATCGCCGGCTCGATGGTGATGAAGGAGGCGGCTCGCAGGGCCGACCCGGTCATCCTCGAACCGATGATGTCCGTCGAGGTCGTCACGCCCGAGGAGAACATGGGCGACGTCATCGGCGACCTTAACTCCCGTCGTGGCATGATCCAGGCGATGGAAGAGCGCGGCGGAGCCCGCGTCGTCCGGGCCCTGGTGCCGCTGTCGGAGATGTTCGGCTACGTCGGCGACCTGCGGTCGAAGACCCAGGGCCGGGCGAGCTACAGCATGCAGTTCGACTCCTATGCGGAGGTGCCGGCGTCGGTGGCGAAGGAGATCATCGCCAAGGCCACCGGCGAGTAGCACCGATGCTTGGTGCTCCCGTGCCAGTCGCGGGGGCACCGGAATCGAACAAAAAGGTAAGTCTGGGCGGGTGGGCCGGCTAAGCCGGCCGACCACCTGACACGACGTAGTAAGAACCAAGAAGTCCACAGGAGGAACCAGTGGCGAAGGCTAAGTTCGAGCGGAACAAGCCGCACGTCAACATCGGCACCATCGGTCACATCGACCACGGCAAGACCACGCTCACCGCGGCGATTACCAAGGTCCTGCACGACAAGATGCCGGACATCAACCCGTACACGCCGTTCGATGAGATCGACAAGGCGCCGGAGGAGAAGGCTCGTGGTATCACGATCTCCATCGCGCACGTCGAGTACCAGACCGAGTCGCGGCACTACGCGCACGTCGACTGCCCGGGTCACGCCGACTACATCAAGAACATGATCACCGGTGCGGCCCAGATGGACGGCGCGATCCTCGTGGTCGCGGCGACCGACGGTCCGATGCCGCAGACGCGTGAGCACGTGCTGCTCGCCCGTCAGGTCGGTGTTCCGTACATCGTGGTCGCGCTGAACAAGAGCGACATGGTCGACGACGAGGAGCTCCTTGAGCTCGTCGAGCTCGAGGTTCGCGAGCTGCTCTCCAGCCAGGAGTACCCGGGCGACGACCTGCCGGTCGTGCGCGTCTCGGCGCTCAAGGCCCTCGAGGGCGACGACAAGTGGGCCGACGCTCTGATGGAGCTCATGTCCGCGGTCGACAACAGCATCCCGCAGCCGGAGCGCGAGATCGACAAGCCGTTCCTGATGCCGATCGAGGACGTTTTCACGATCACTGGTCGTGGAACCGTCGTCACCGGCCGCTGCGAGCGGGGTGTCCTGCTGCCGAACGAGGACGTTGAGATCGTCGGCATCAAGGAGAAGTCGCTCAAGACCAAGGTCACCGCCATCGAGATGTTCCGCAAGACTCTCGATGACGCGCGCGCGGGTGAGAACGTCGGCCTGCTTCTTCGCGGTATCAAGCGCGAAGAGGTCGAGCGCGGCATGGTCGTCGTGAAGCCTGGCTCCACGACGCCGCACACCGAGTTCGAGGCCCAGGTCTACATCCTGAGCAAGGAGGAGGGCGGCCGTCACACGCCGTTCTTCCAGAACTACCGGCCGCAGTTCTACTTCCGGACCACCGACGTCACCGGTGTCGTCACGCTGCCCGAGGGCACCGAGATGGTCATGCCGGGCGACAACACCGCCATGACGGTCAAGCTGATCCAGCCGATCGCCATGGACGAGGGCCTCAAGTTCGCCATCCGTGAGGGTGGCCGGACCGTCGGCGCCGGTCGCGTTGTCAAGATCCTGAAGTGAACTAGGTAACCCTGATTTCCCTTGCCGTAGGTATCTACGGCATAATGGACAGGTTGCGTTTTGCGCGGCGCGGTGAGTCGCGCGCGGATTGAGAGATCCGAGCGGCTCATCGCGCCCGCATGGCGCCTTCGTGTGCGTATCGCCTCGATGCGATGTGCGCCGGGCGCCGTCCTGGACCTCCCGGGCGCGTACGCCCGATAGCCGGTAGTTCGCCGATTGCTCATGGCGGAGCCTGGTTATTGAGTGCGACACGCCCGACCGCGGGGGTCGAACAATGGGCCGCGGTGCTGGACCAACCCAGTCACTGCGGGGTATGCGAGGCATCCCTCGCACGGCGCGGTATCGAGAAGAAGGAACAGAAGCCACCATGGCGGGACAAAAGATCCGCATCCGGCTCAAGGCCTATGACCACGAGGTCGTCGACTCCTCGGCACGAAAGATCGTCGAGACGGTGACCCGTACCGGTGCTCAGGTCGCGGGCCCGGTGCCGCTGCCGACCGAGATCAACCGCTTCTGCGTCATCCGCTCGCCGCACAAGTACAAGGACTCGCGCGAGCACTTCGAGATGCGTACGCACAAGCGTCTGATCGACATCATCGACCCGACCCCGAAGACGGTCGACTCGCTCATGCGACTCGACCTTCCGGCGGGCGTCGACATCGAGATCAAGCTGTAGGGACCGGGACTAATGGACAGGCAAGTCAAGGGGATCCTGGGCGCCAAGCTCGGCATGACCCAGGTCTGGGACAACAACAAGGTTGTCCCGGTGACCGTGGTGCAGGCCGGCCCGTGCGTCGTCAGCCAGGTGCGCACCCCAGACAAGGACGGCTACTCGGCCGTGCAGCTGGCCTTCGGCCAGATCGACCCGCGTAAGGTCAACAAGCCGGTGAGCGGCCACTACGCGAAGTCGGGTGCGGCGCCGCGTCGGCACATCGTCGAGCTGCGGACCACCGACGCCAGCGAATACACCCTGGGTCAGGAGGTGACCGTCGAGCAGTTCACCGAGGGACAGCTCATCGACGTCACCGGCAAGACCAAGGGCAAGGGCTTCGCGGGTGTGATGAAGCGGCACGGCTTCCACGGCCTGCGCGCTAGCCACGGTGTCCAGCGCAAGCACCGTTCGCCCGGTTCCATCGGCGCCTGCGCGACCCCGGGTCGCGTCTTCAAGGGCGTACGCATGGCCGGCCGGATGGGTGCCCGCCGCTTCACCGTTCAGAACGTGACCATCCAGGCGATCGACACCGAGCAGAACCTGATCCTGGTTCGCGGCGCGATCCCCGGTCCGGCCGGCGCTCTGGTGCTGGTCCGTGGTGCCGCCAAGGGCGGTAAGAAGGGCGGTGCCAAGTGACCGCGGTCGACGTGATCACAGACTGACGGTGCCAAGAGCGGCTCGGTCGAGCTGCCGGCCGAGGTCTTCGACGTGCAGTCGAACATCCCGCTGATGCACCAGGTCGTGGTGGCCCAGCTCGCGGCGGCCCGTCAGGGTACGCACAAGGTGAAGACCCGCGGCGAGGTCTCCGGTGGTGGCCGCAAGCCGTACAAGCAGAAGGGCACCGGTCGCGCCCGCCAGGGTTCGACGCGTGCGCCGCAGTTCACCGGCGGTGGCGTGGTCCACGGCCCGGTGCCGCGCGACTACACGCAGCGGACCCCGAAGAAGATGAAGGCGGCCGCTCTGCGCGGCGCCCTCTCGGACCGGGCCCGCGACGGCCGCGTCCACGTGGTCGAGGCCTTCGTCGACGGTGAGAAGCCGTCGACCAAGGCCGCGGCGACGACGCTGGTGAAGGCGACCGAGTCCACCGGGTTCTGGTGGTGCTCGGCTCGACCGACGAGCTCAACTGGGTGAGCCTGCGCAACCTGCCGACCGTGCACCTGATCGAGGCGGGCCAGCTCAACACGTACGACGTGCTGGTCGCCGACGAGGTGGTCTTCACGACCGACGCGCTCGAGGAGTTCCTCGGCGAGCCGGCCGGTAGCGACAAGGAGTCCGACAAGTGAGCACCATCGCCGATCCGCGCGACATCATCTTCGCGCCGGTCGTCTCCGAGAAGAGCTACAGCGAGCTCAACCAGAACTGGTACACGTTCATGGTTCACCCGGACGCGAACAAGACCGAGATCAAGATCGCTATCCAGCAGATCTTCAACGTCCGCGTTCTGACGGTGAACACCCTGAACCGCGAGGGCAAGCGCAAGCGCACTCGAACCGGTATGGGCAAGCGCAAGGACACGAAGCGCGCGATGGTCAAACTCGCTGAGGGTGACCGGATCGAGGCCTTCGGCGGCCCGGTCAGCTGAGGGGTATAGACAATGGGTATTCGTAAGTACAAGCCGACGACGCCGGGCCGTCGTGGTTCGAGCGTCTCTGACTTCGCCGAGATCACTCGGTCGACGCCGGAGAAGTCGCTGCTCGCTCCGCTGCACAGCAAGGGCGGTCGTAACGCGCACGGTCGCATCACCACCCGGCACCAGGGCGGTGGCCACAAGCGCCAGTACCGGCTCATCGACTTCAAGCGGGTCGACAAGGACGGCGTGCCGGCCAAGGTCGCGCACATCGAGTACGACCCGAACCGCACCGCTCGGATCGCGCTGCTGCACTACGCCGACGGCGAGAAGCGCTACATCATCGCGCCGAAGGACCTCAAGCAGGGCGACGCGGTCGAGTCCGGCCCGGGCGCGGACATCAAGCCGGGCAACAACCTGCCGCTGCGCAACATCCCGGTGGGCACCACGATCCACTGTGTGGAGCTGCGTCCCGGCGGCGGTGCCAAGCTGGCCCGCTCTGCGGGCGTCGGCATCCAGCTGCTCGGTCGTGAGGCCGACTACGCCACGCTGCGTATGCCGTCCGGCGAAATCCGGCGGGTGCTGGTCGGCTGCCGCGCGACGGTCGGCGAGATCGGCAACGCGGATCAGTCGAACATCAACTGGGGTAAGGCCGGCCGGATGCGGTGGAAGGGCAAGCGCCCGACCGTCCGTGGTGTCGCGATGAACCCGGTCGACCACCCGCACGGTGGTGGTGAGGGTAAGACCTCCGGTGGTCGCCACCCGGTCAACCCGCAGGGTAAGCCCGAGGGCCGGACCCGACCAAGGGCAAGCCGAGCGACCGCCTGATCGTCCGCCGTCGTTACGCCACGCGTAAGCGCGGCTAAGGGAGATAGAGCCAGATGCCACGCAGCCTGAAGAAGGGCCCGTTCGTCGACGACCACCTGATGAAGAAGGTGGAAGTGCAGAACGAGAAGGGCTCGAAGAACGTGATCAAGACCTGGTCGCGGCGCTCGATGATCGTGCCCGACATGCTCGGTCACACGATCGCCGTGCACGACGGTCGCAAGCACGTGCCGGTGTTCGTGTCCGAGGCGATGGTCGGGCACAAGCTCGGCGAGTTCGCTCTGACCCGCACGTTCAAGGGTCACGAGAAGGACGACCGGAAGGCGCGCCGCCGCTAGTCGGTGGCCGTCTTAGCCAGGAACTGACGAGAAGGATCAAAGGGGATATCCCGATGCCAACGAAGAGCGACGCGGCAACGCTGCCGGGCGCACGCGCCGTCGCGCGGCACGTCCGCATTTCGCCGATGAAGGCGCGCCGCGTGGTGAACCTCGTCCGCGGGCTGCCCGCGAAGGAGGCCCTGACGGTGCTGAAGTTTGCGCCGCAGGCCGCCAGCGAGCCGGTCTACAAGGTGCTGGCCAGTGCGATCGCCAACGCGGAGAACAACGAGCGGCTCGACCCTGACTCGCTGCTGGTCAGCGAGGCGTACGTGGACGAGGGCCCGACCCTGAAGCGGTTCCGGCCGCGGGCTCAGGGTCGCGCGTACCGGATCCGCAAGCGCACCTGCCACATCACCATCGCGGTGGAGAGCGTCGTGACCGCGGCGCCGGCTCGCCCGGCGAAGGCTGCGACCAAGGCCGCTCCGGCGACCGAGGCCGCTCCGGCCGATGCCGCCGCGTCGACCGAAGCCGCACCAGCTAAGAAGGCCGCGAAGAAGGCGCCTGCGAAGAAGGCCGCCGCTGCCGAGGAAGGGGCCGAGTAATGGGCCAGAAGGTTCACCCGCACGGGTTCCGGCTCGGCATCTCGACCGACTGGAAGAGTCGCTGGTACGCGGACAAGCTCTACAAGGACTACATCGGTGAGGATGTCAAGATCCGCAAGATGATGTCCCGGGGCCTGGAGCGTGCCGGCATCGCCAAGGTGGACATCGAGCGCACCCGGGACCGGGTCCGCATCGACATCCACACCGCGCGTCCGGGCATCGTCATCGGCCGCAAGGGTGCCGAGGCCGACCGGATCCGCGGCGAGCTGGAGAAGCTCACCGGCAAGCAGGTGCAGCTGAACATCCTCGAGGTGAAGAACCCCGAGTCGGACGCGCAGCTGGTCGCCCAGGGCGTTGCCGAGCAGCTGTCCAGCCGGGTCAGCTTCCGCCGCGCGATGCGCAAGGCCATCCAGTCGGCGATGAAGAACCCGGTGGTCAAGGGCATCCGGGTGCAGGTCTCCGGCCGTCTCGGCGGCGCCGAGATGAGCCGCACCGAGTTCTACCGCGAGGGCCGGGTGCCGCTGCACACGCTTCGCGCCAACATCGAGTACGGCTTCTTCGAGGCGCGTACCACCTTCGGCCGGATCGGCGTGAAGGTTTGGATCTACAAGGGTGACGCCGTTGCCGGCGCGCAGCCCGCCGTCGACCCGAATGCGGGTCGCCCGCGCCGGGCCGAGCGGCCGGACCGCCCCCGCCGTACGCGTTCCGGTTCGTCCGGCACGACGGCGGGCGGCACTGAGGCAGGTCGCGCCGCGGCCGCCGCCACGGTGCCGGCGGAGCCCACGCCGGCCGAGGCCGGTACGACCACAGCGCAGGAGGGCTGATCAATGCTGATGCCGCGTAAGCCCCCGAAGGGCTTCCGCAAGCCGCACCACCCGAAGCGAACGGGTGCGGCCAAGGGCGGCACTCGGGTGGTATTCGGTGACTTCGGTATCCAGGCTCTGGAGCCGGCGTACGTGACCAACCGCCAGATTGAGGCGGCTCGTATTGCGATGAACCGGCACATCCGTCGTGGTGGAAAGGTGTGGATCACGGTCTTCCCGGACCACGCCCTCACCAAGAAGCCGGCCGAAACCCGAATGGGTTCCGGTAAGGGTTCGCCGGAGTGGTGGGTCGCGAACATCCACCCGGGCCGCATTCTCTTCGAGATGGCGTTCCCGAACGAGGCGGTGGCCCGCGAGGCGCTCCGCCGCGCGATCCACAAGCTCCCCATGAAGTGCCGCATCGTTAAGCGTGAAGTGGGTGACATCTGATGGCAGCCAACGTGAAGGCCGGCGAGCTGCGCGAGCTGTCCGACGACGATCTGGTCACCAGGCTGCGCGAGGCGAAGGCCGAGCTCTTCAACCTGCGGGTCCAGGGCGCGACCGGTCAGCTCGACAACAACCGTCGGCTGCAGGTGATCCGGCGCGAGATCGCCCGGATTTACACGATCATGCGCGAGCGCGAGCTGGGTCTCTCGGTCGCGCCGACTGAGGTGGCGTCATGAGCGAGATCAACGAGACGAGCGACCGCAGCCGTCGCAAGACCCGTGAGGGTGTCGTCGTCAGCGACAAGATGGACAAGACCGTCATCGTGTCGGTCGAGGACCGGGTCAAGCACCCGCTCTACGGCAAGGTTCTGCGTCGCGCCAGCAAGCTGCAGGCGCACGACGAGGCCAACGCGTGCAGCATCGGCGACCGCGTCCTCCTGATGGAGACCCGGCCGCTGTCGGCGACCAAGCGCTGGCGCGTCGTCGAGATCCTCGAGAAGGCCAAGTAATCCGGCGGGTGGCCAGCCCACCCGCCACGACGTAAAGCCCCCGATCGCCGGCGACCGCCGGTGCAGAGGGGGGAGGTTCTTCCAAGCTCCGGCCGAGCCGGAGGACTGGCAGACAATCAGGAGACTGACGTGATCCAGCAGGAGTCGCGACTTCGCGTCGCCGACAACACCGGTGCCAGGGAAATCCTGTGCATCCGTGTTCTCGGAGGCTCGGGTCGGCGCTACGCGAGCATCGGCGACGTCATCGTGGCCACGGTCAAGGACGCCATTCCCGGCGCCGGTGTGAAGAAGGGCGACGTCGTCAAGGCGGTCGTCGTTCGCACCACCAAGGAGCGGCGTCGTCCGGATGGCTCGTACATCCGATTCGATGAGAACGCCGCCGTCATCATCAAGGACGGTGGAGACCCGCGCGGTACGCGCATCTTCGGCCCGGTGGGTCGGGAGCTGCGCGACAAGCGGTTCATGAAGATCATCTCCCTCGCACCGGAGGTGTTGTAGACCGTGAAGGTTAAGAAGGGCGACACGGTTCTCGTCATCGCCGGCCGGGACAAGGGCGCTCAGGGGCAAGGTCATCGCGGCCTACCCGACGCTCGACAAGGTCCTCGTCGAAGGCGTGAACCGAGTCAAGAAGCACACGCGCATCCGCAACACCCAGCGGGGCGCCAAGACCGGCGGCATCGTGACGCAGGAGGCCCCGATCCACGTGTCGAACGTGCAGGTCGTCGACTCCGACGGCAAGCCGACGCGCGTCGGATACCGCTTGGAGACGGTGGAGCGGCCGGATGGCCGTAGCAAGACCAACCGCATCCGCGTCTCCCGCAAATCCGGTAAGGATCTGTGATGACGACGGCAACCGCTGAAAAGACCATGCCGCGGCTGAAGGCGAAGTACCGCAACGAGCTCGTGGCGAAGCTGCAGGAGCAGCACAACTACGCGAACCCAATGCAGATGCCGGGTCTGATGAAGATCGTCGTCAACATGGGTGTCGGCGAGGCCGCACGCGACGCGAAGCTCATCGACGGCGCAATCCGCGACCTCACCGCGATCACCGGCCAGAAGCCGCTGGTCCGCCGGGCTACCAAGTCGATCGCGCAGTTCAAGCTGCGCGAGGGCATGCCGATCGGTGCGAAGGTCACACTTCGCGGCGACCGCATGTGGGAGTTCCTGGACCGGCTGCTGTCGATCGCACTGCCGCGTATCCGCGACTTCCGCGGACTCGACGGCCGCAAGCTCGACGGCAACGGCAACTACACGTTCGGTCTCACCGAGCAGTCGGTGTTCCACGAGATCGACCAGGACCGGATCGACCGGACGCGCGGTATGGACATCACGCTGGTGACCAGCGCCAAGACTGACGACGAGGGCCGAGAGCTGCTGAAGCTCCTGGGCTTCCCGTTCAAGGAGAACTGATCCATGGCCAAGAAGGCGCTGAACATCAAGGCGGCCGCGAAGCCGAAGTTCGCGGTGCGTGCGTACACCCGTTGCCAGCGTTGCGGCCGGCCCAAGGCCGTCTACCGCAAGTTCGGACTGTGCCGCGTGTGTATCCGGGAGATGGCTCACCGCGGTGAGCTGCCCGGCGTGTCCAAGGCTTCCTGGTAACAGGTTTGAATTCCTCTTCGCCGAAGGCCACGCGCCGCGTGGAACCACGGCGAGAAAGGCAGACTGATTCATGACAATGACTGACCCGATCGCAGACATGCTTACGCGTCTGCGTAACGCCAACCAGGCGTACCACGACCGGGTGTCGATGCCGTACTCGCGGATCAAGGCGAACGTCGCCGAGGTCCTCAAGGCCGAGGGCTACATCACCGGCTGGTCGGTGGAGGAGCCCGCGGAGGGCGCCGTCGGCAAGAACCTGGTGGTCGAGCTGAAGTTCGGTCCCAACCGCGAGCGCAGCCTGGCCGGCATCCGCCGCGTGTCCAAGCCCGGCCTGCGGGTGTACGCCAAGGCGCCGGAGCTTCCGCGCGTCCTCGGCGGACTGGGCGTGGCCATCATCTCGACGTCCCAGGGACTGCTCACTGACCGGCAGGCCCGCAAGCGAGGCGTAGGCGGGGAAGTCCTCGCCTTCGTCTGGTAGAGGAAGATCTGCTATGTCTCGAATTGGACGTAAACCAATCGCGGTGCCCGCGGGTGTCGACGTCGTCATTGACGGCCAGACCGTAAAGGTCAAGGGCCCGAAGGGCGAGCTGCAGCACACGCTGGCCGAGCCGATCACCGCCGAGCATGGCGACGACGGCGAGCTCGTGGTGGTGCGCCCGAACGACGAGCGCAAGGCCAAGGAGCTGCACGGCCTGTCGCGCACCCTGGTCGCCAACATGATCGTCGGCGTCACCGAGGGCTACCAGAAGTCCCTGGAGATCGCCGGCACCGGTTACCGCGTGACCGCCAAGGGCTCGGACCTCGAGTTCGCCCTGGGCTTCTCGCACCCGGTCGTCGTCCCCCCGCCGAAGGGCATCACCTTCAGCGTGGAGCGTCCGACGCTGTTCCACGTGTCGGGCATCGACAAGCAGCAGGTCGGTGAGATCGCCGCGAACATTCGCAAGATCCGTCCGCCGGAGCCGTACAAGGGCAAGGGCGTTCGGTACCAGGGCGAGGTCATCCGTCGCAAGGCTGGAAAGGCAGGTAAGAAGTGAGCGCGACTCTGCTCAAGCGCCGCAATGGCGGTGGCATCTCGGCGTCTCGCCGGGTCGGCAAGGCGCGCCGTCACTTCCGCGTGCGCAAGTCCGTGGTCGGCACTACGGC
Source organism: uncultured Actinomycetota bacterium (assembly GCA_963836775.1). Lineage (GTDB taxonomy): Bacteria > Actinomycetota > Actinomycetes > Mycobacteriales > Micromonosporaceae > DASQPR01. The sequence continues at coordinate 100,062 of CAWIKR010000003.1, forward strand.
TCGTCCGCGCCTGGTCGTCACCCGGTCGCTGCGCCACATCGTGGCTCAGATCGTCGACGACAGCGTCGGCCGTACGGTGGCTTCGGCTTCCACGCTGGACGCTTCGATCCGCGGCACCGACGGCGCCAAGGGCGACCTGTCGGCGAAGGTCGGCGCGCTCCTGGCGGAGCGGGCCAAGGCCGCTGGTATCACCAAGGTCGTTTTCGATCGCGGCGGTAACCGGTACGCGGGGCGAATCGCCGCGCTTGCCGATGCTGCCCGCGAAGCCGGACTCGAGTTCTAGGAAGGAAGCGTCTAATGCCAGGTCCACAGCGCAGGGGCGCCGGGTCCGGAAGCAACACCGAAGGCGGCCAGGGCGAGCGTCGTAACCGCCGCGAGGGCGGCCGCGACCGCGCACCGGTGGAGAAGACCCCGCACATCGAGCGGGTCGTCACCATCAACCGCGTCGCGAAGGTCGTGAAGGGTGGTCGTCGCTTCAGCTTCACCGCCCTGGTCGTCGTCGGTGACGGCGACGGCACCGTCGGCGTCGGCTACGGCAAGGCCAAGGAGGTGCCCGCGGCGATCGCCAAGGGCGTCGAGGAGGCCAAGAAGCACTTCTTCAAGGTGCCGCGTAACGGCGCGACCATTCCGCACCCGGTTCTGGGTGAGGCTGCCGCCGGTGTCGTGCTCCTGAAGCCGGCCAGTCCCGGTACCGGTGTTATCGCCGGTGGCCCGGTGCGTGCCGTGCTGGAGTGCGCCGGAATCCACGACGTGCTCTCGAAGAGCCTCGGCTCGTCGAACCCGATCAACATCGTGCACGCATCCGTCGCCGCATTGAAGATGCTGGAGTCGCCGGAGCAGGTCGCGGCCCGCCGTGGTCTGCCGGTCGAGGATGTCGCGCCGGCCGCCATGCTGGCCGCGCGCGCCGAAGCAGCGAAGTAAGGGGGCGGAAATCTCATGGCACGCCTTAAGGTCACTCAGCTCCGTTCCCAGATCGGGCGCAAGCAGAACCAGCGTGACACGCTGCGTTCGCTCGGCCTGAAGCGGATCAATGACGTGGTGGTCAAGGAGGACCGTCCCGAGATTCGGGGCATGATCTTTACGGTTCGCCACCTCGTGAAGTTCGAGGAGGTTGACTAATGGTGATCAAGGTTCACCACCTGCGCCCGGCGCCCGGAGCCAAGACCGCCAAGACCCGCGTGGGTCGTGGTGAGGGCTCGAAGGGCAAGACCGCCGGTCGCGGCACCAAGGGCACCAAGGCCCGCTACCAGGTCTCGGCGGCGTTCGAGGGTGGGCAAACGCCCCTCCACATGCGCCTGCCGAAGATGAAGGGCTTCAAGAACAAGTTCAAGGTCACCTTCCAGGTCGTCAACCTGGACCGCCTCGCGGAGCTGTTCCCGCAGGGTGGTTCGGTCGGCATCGTCGAACTGGTGGATGCCGGCGCGGTCCGCAAGGGTCAGCCGGTCAAGGTGCTCGGCACCGGCGATCTCGGTGGCGTCAAACTGGATCTCACGGCCAACGCGTTCAGCGCGTCCGCGGTCGAGAAGATCCAGGCCGCCGGCGGTTCCGCCACGGTGCTCGTATAACGAAATAGGCAAGACATCTCGCGGCGCTCGTTCAGTTGCTCACGACAACTGGCCGGGCGCCGCGATTGCACCTAATCTAGGCTCCACACGCCGCATTGCGGCGCTCTAGCGTGGCCGTGCGCCCCGGGTAACCTGGGCGCCGAGGATTCTCGCGCACGAAGCGAGAGTCCTGGTCGTCTGGCCTGGTCAGGGATGGTGGCGACACCATTGCCTGGCACGGCTGTTAGAGTCCGCCAAACAGTACGTGTAGATATACAACCGCCCCCAACGCCGTGATTCGGCCGCTCCGCGCAGGAGGAAGCAAGTGTTGCTCAGCGCTTTTGTCAGTGCGTTCAAGACGCCTGACCTGCGCAAAAAGCTGCTGTTCACAGTCGCAATGATCGCCATCTACCGGCTCGGCGCCACGGTGCCCAGCCCGGGCGTGTCATATAAGAACGTCCAGGCATGTCTCGACCAGCTCCCGAAGAGCGGCAACGGCGTCTTCGCGCTGCTTGACCTGTTCTCCGGTGGAGCGCTGCTGCAATTGTCGGTGTTCGCGCTCGGCATCATGCCGTACATCACCGCGAGCATCATCCTGCAGCTGCTGACGGTGGTGATCCCGCGCCTGGAGACGCTGCGCCAGGAAGGCCAGTCCGGCCAGGCGAAGATCACCCAGTACACCCGCTACCTGACCCTGGGTCTCGCGGTGCTGCAGGCCTCGGCGTTCGTGGCCCTGGCCCGCACCGGCGCGCTCTTCAACAACGCCTGCAGCCAGGACATCGTGCCGCACACCAAGGGCATCCCGATGTGGCTGACCCTGACCGTTCTGGTCATCACGATGACCGCCGGCACCGGTGTGATCATGTGGCTGGGTGAGATGGTCACCGACCGCGGCGTCGGCAACGGCATGTCGGTGCTGATCTTCACCTCGATCGCGGCCCGCCTTCCCGCCGAGGGCAACCAGATCAAGGCGTCCACCGGCTGGGCCCTGTTCGTCGTGATCATGTTGATCGGCGTGCTGGTCATCACCGCGGTGGTCTTCATGGAGCAGGCGCAACGCCGGATCCCGGTGCAGTACGCCAAGCGCATGGTCGGCCGGCGCATGTACGGCGGCACGTCCACCTACATCCCGCTGAAGGTCAACCAGGCCGGTGTTATCCCGGTGATCTTCGCGTCCTCGCTGCTCTACCTGCCGACGCTGGCACTCCAGCTGATGGGCAACAACACCAACAACTGGTTCGCCCGGTTCCTGGCCAACGACCTCACCCAGCCGTCCAGCTGGGTCAACATCACCCTCTACTTCCTGCTGATCCTGTTCTTCACCTACTTCTACGTGTCGATCACGTTCAACCCGACCCAGGTCGCCGACGACATGAAGAAATACGGAGGGTTCGTCCAGGGCATCCGCCCGGGCAAGCCGACCGCTCAGTATTTCGAATACATCCTCAGCCGGATCACCCTGCCGGGCGCGCTCTACCTGGGCATCATCGCCGTGCTGCCGAACCTGTTCATCGGTCTGGTGGGCGGCAACAAGCAGAACTTCCCGTTCGGTGGCACCGCCGTGCTGATCATCGTCGGTGTTGCCCTCGACACCGTGAAGCAGATCGAGAGCCAGCTGTTGCAGCGCAACTACGAAGGGTTCCTGCGGTAGGGCGGCCGGCGATAGTGAACGTGGCTTTCGCAAGTCGACAGTGGAGGAGGTGGGTCCGGTGAGACTCGTTCTCGTGGGCCCGCCAGGCGCGGGCAAAGGTACGCAGGCGGAGTTCATCGCCGCGCACCTCTCGGTGCCGAAGATCTCCACCGGCGACATTTTCCGGGCCAACGTCAGCCAGGGCACGCCGCTGGGCCTCGAGGCCAAGCGCTACATGGACGACGGCAAGCTGGTCCCGGACGAGGTGACCATCAACATGGTCCGGGATCGGCTGGCCGAGCCGGACGCCGCCGACGGGTTCCTGCTCGACGGTTTCCCACGCACCGTGCCGCAGGCGGTCGAGCTCGACAAGATGCTCGCCGACCTGGGCACCCAGCTCGACGTGGTGCTGGAGCTGGTGGTCGACAGCGACGAGGTGATCCGGCGGCTGTCCGGCCGGCGCACCTGCCCGACACCGGGCTGCGGCAAGATCTGGCACGTGGAGTTCGACGCTCCGGCTACCGACGGCATCTGCGACCGCTGCGGCGGCAAGCTCTACCAGCGCGACGACGACAAGCCCGAGACCATCGCGAAGCGCCTCGAGGAGTATTCCGAGAAGACTGCTCCCCTGATCGACTTCTATGGTGGCCAGGGCAAGCTTGTCGGCATCGACGCCACCGGTCTGGTCGAAGACATCACAGTCCGGGCGATCGACGCGCTCCGCTCGTACGGTGGGTAGTGTGCGAACTGCCAACCTCCACATTCAGTACAAAACCCCAGAACAGCTGATCAAGATGCGCGCCGCTGGGCTGGTGGTGCATGCGGCGCTGGAGAAGATGCGGGCCGCGGTCGCGCCCGGCGTCAGCACCGCCGACCTGGACGCCATCGCCGAGGAGACGATCCGGTCGGCGGGGGCGATCCCGTCGTTCAAGGGCTATCACGGCTTCCCGGCGTCCATCTGCTCGTCGCTGAACGAGCAGGTGGTGCACGCCATCCCGAGCAATCGGACGGTGCTGGCCGAGGGCGACCTGATCTCCATCGATTGCGGCGCGATCTTGGATGGCTGGCACGGTGACTCCGCGATCACGGTCCCGGTCGGTGCGGTCAAGCCAGAGCTGGTACGCATGGCCGAGGTCGCCGAGGACTCGATGTGGGCCGGCATCGAGGCGATGGCCCGGGGCGCCGCTTCCGGCACGGGCCGGCTGACCGACATCTCGCACGCCATCGAGACCTCGATCAAGAAGGCCGGCCGCTACGGCATCGTCGAGGGTTACGGCGGCCACGGCATCGGCACCGAGATGCACCAGGACCCGCACGTGCTCAACCATGGCCGCGGCGGCAAGGGCCCGGCCCTGGTTCCGGGCATGGCGCTGGCGATCGAGCCGATGATCACGCTGGGCTCGCCCCGGACGGTGGAACTCGAGGACGGCTGGACCGTGGTGACCCGGGACGGGTCGATCGCCGTACACGTCGAGCACACGGTGACGATCTTCGAGGACGGCGTGGTGGTGACCACCGCCGCCGACGGGGGCGCGGACCGGCTCGGCGGCCTGATCTCCAAGCACGCCGCCTGAACTCCGACCCGGAGTGGCGGCGGCTAGATCCGGAATGGCATTCTCGTATTCGTGGTGGATCCATCGGACAACCTGCGTGCCTCGGATGCTGATCGTCAGCTCGTCGCCGAGCAGCTCAAAGCCGCCCTCGATGAGGGCCGGTTGGCGCTGGACGAATACGACGATCGTCTACAGCAGGTCTACGCCGCCAAGACCTACGCGGATCTGAAAGTGCCGCTGGCCGACCTTCCGGTGGTCGCTCCGGCGGCCCGGTCGGCGGTCGAGCCGGCCGGTGCCACCGCCGTGACGCCGGCGCACACCCGTGGAATGACCCGGAAATGGGTCGTCGGCATGTGGAGTGGCTGGCTGTCGACCAGCCTGATCGTCACCGCGATCTGGTTCGCCACCTGGATCGCCGGCGGCGTGGACAATATCCCGTATTTCTGGCCGATCTGGGTGATCGGGCCGTGGGGCGCGGTGATCCTGGCCTCGACGATCGGCGGCCTGGCCCAGGGCCAGCCCCGGGCCGAGGCGGAGCGACGTGCTCGCCGGGAGGCGAACCGCCGCCAGCGCCGGGAAGTGGACCGTCAGGAGCGGCGGGATCGCAGGGACGAGCAGTAACCAACCGGACATATCTCCGGGGATCCGGGGCGAGTGGCGTACGACACGCCCGACCTCGGGGGGCGGGTTTGCTCGATCTCCGCGGTGACGCGTACACTCATAATTCGGCGCGCAGCGTCCACTCTGTTATGCCTGCCATCGGATCGCCTCGATCTGAGCGGGCGCTCCTCACCTCTATGGGAGCGGCAGAGCCGCGGCTGGCACGAGATGCGGTTGTTCCGCTGATCGTGAATGGGCAATGCGAGCTAGTCAATAGACCTGACGTCAGGTAGCGGAGGATATGCCGAAAAAAGATGGGGCCATCGAGATCGAGGGCCGGGTAATCGAGCCACTCCCGAACGCCATGTTCCGGGTGGAACTCGCCAACGGACACAAGGTCTTGGCACACATCAGTGGCAAGATGCGCCAGCACTACATCCGGATCCTTCCGGAGGACCGGGTTGTCGTCGAGCTTTCGCCGTATGACCTGACTCGCGGACGCATCGTCTACCGCTACAAGTGACGGCGTCGTTCACGTCGCTGGATTACAAGCATGACGCGCGCGTCGTGCTGCTTACTAGAAAAGGCAAACCGTGAAGGTCAAGCCGAGCGTTAAGAGGATCTGCCAGAAGTGCCGTGTCATCCGGCGCCACGGGCGGGTCATGGTCATCTGCTCTGACCCGCGTCACAAGCAGCGCCAGGGTTAGTCCCTGAGCGTTCGCGCTCGCACTTGTGCGGAGCAGGCACCGACAACTTGAAAAGCTCGTTCCAGCCGCGACGAGCCGACCGGCACCCCAGTGTGCCGATTCGCGAACTCGTGGTCATACCCCTGGTGAGAGGCCAGGGCCCGCCCGGGCAGGCGGGGCGGAACGGGCGCAGACCTCTTTCATGACCACGAGGAGTACGCCCACATATGGCACGTCTAGTCGGCGTTGACCTCCCGCGCGAAAAGCGCATGGAGATCGCGCTCACCTACATTTTCGGCATGGGCCGGACGCGCTCGAGCGCGACGCTCGCAGCCACCGGCATCTCTCCGGACAAGCGCGCGAAGGACCTCACGGACGACGAGCTGCTGCAGCTCCGTAACCACATCGAGGCCAACTACAAGGTCGAAGGTGACCTCCGTCGCGAGGTCGCGGCCGACATCCGGCGCAAGGTGGAGATCGGTTGCTACGCAGGCATCCGTCACCGCCGTGGCCTGCCGGTTCGCGGTCAGCGGACCCGTACCAACGCGCGTACCCGCAAGGGACCCAAGCGCACCGTCGCCGGCAAGAAGAAGGCCGGCAAGAAGTGACATCGAAGCAGCGGATCTAGGAGCGCATACCGATATGCCACCGAAGGCACGCGCTGGGGCCCCAGTCAAGAAGGTCCGGCGCAAGGAACGCAAGAACGTCGCCCACGGGCAGGCGCACATCAAGAGCACGTTCAACAACACGATCGTGTCCATCACCGACCCCACCGGGGCCGTTATTTCCTGGGCCTCCGCGGGCCAGGTCGGCTTCAAGGGTTCGCGCAAGTCGACGCCGTTCGCTGCACAGCTGGCCGCCGAGGCCGCCGCGCGCCGGGCGATGGAGCACGGCATGCGCAAGGTGGACGTGTTCGTGAAGGGTCCGGGCTCCGGTCGCGAGACCGCCATCCGTTCGCTGCAGGCCGTGGGCCTCGAGGTCGGCCAGATCGCCGACGTCACGCCCCAGCCGCACAACGGCTGCCGTCCGCCGAAGCGTCGCCGGGTCTAAGGGGAAGAATAGAAAATGGCTCGTTATACAGGTGCTGACTGCCGCCGTTGCCGCCGCGAGAAGATGAAGCTCTTCCTCAAGGGCAGCAAGTGCGATGGGCCGAAATGCCCATTTGAGTCGCGTCCCTTCCCGCCCGGTCAGCACGGCCGCGGCCGGCTCAAGGAGACGGAGTACTTGCTGCAGCTTCGTGAGAAGCAGAAGGCCCGCCGCGTCTACGGCGTGCTGGAGAAGCAGTTCCGTCGCTACTACGAGGAAGCCGTCGCCAAGCCCGGCAAGACCGGTGAGGTGCTGCTGCAGATCCTCGAGTCGCGTCTCGACAACGTCGTTTACCGCGCCGGCTACGCCAAGTCCCGGGACATGGCTCGCCAGGTCGTCAAGCACGGCCACATCACGGTCAACGGCAAGAAGGTCGACATCCCGTCGTACCGCGTGAGCGAGCACGACATCGTCGAGGTTCGGGAGAAGTCCCGCCAGCTGACTCCGTTCGTGGTCGCGGCCGCCGAGGCCGGTTCCCGCGCGGTGCCGGCGTGGCTCGAGGCCATCCCGACTCAGATGAAGATCCTGGTGCACTCGCTGCCGGCTCGCGCCGTCATCGACACCCAGGTTCAGGAACAGCTCATCGTCGAGCTCTACTCGAAGTAATTTGGAATCGCCTCCCGGCTCGCTGGCGGCGTTGCTCAAAACCTTGAGTGCATTCGCACACGGCGGTTTTGGCGCCTTGCCAGCGAGTACGGGATCCGGTCCCAAATTGCGTTGAGGGTTTGACAGCTCAGAGCGATAAATAGCAACAAAGAACCACCCTGTACAGGCCGTCAAATAGCGGGCGGCCCATACAACTAGGAGAAGCAAGTGCTCATCTCACAGCGACCGTCTCTCACCGAAGAGCCGATCACCGAGACCCGTTCGCGCTTCACGATCGAGCCGCTGGAGCCGGGCTTCGGCTACACGCTCGGCAACTCGCTGCGGCGCACCCTGCTCAGCTCGATCCCGGGTGCCGCGGTCACCTCGATCAAGGTCGATGGCGTCCTGCACGAGTTCACCACCATCCCGGGCGTGAAGGAAGACGTCGTCGAGCTCGTCATGAACGTCAAGGAGCTGTGCGTCAGCTCGGACCACGACGAGCCGGTCAGCATGTACCTGCGCAAGCAGGGCCCCGGTGACATCACCGCGGGTGACATCCAGCCGCCGGCCGGAGTCAGCGTGCACAACGCCGACCTCAAGCTCGCCACGCTGAACGGCAAGGCTCGCGTCGACATGGAGCTGACCGTGGAGCGTGGCCGTGGCTACGTGACCGCGACCCAGAACAAGAACTCGGGTGCCGAGATCGGCCGGATCCCGGTGGACTCGATCTACTCGCCGGTTCTGAAGGTCACCTACCGCGTCGAGGCGACCCGTGTTGAGCAGCGCACCGACTTCGACCGCCTGATCATCGACGTCGAGACCAAGGCGTCGATCTCGCCGCGGACCGCCCTGGCTTCGGCCGGTTCGACCCTGGTCGAGCTGTTCGGCCTGGCTCGCGAGCTGGACGAGGAGGCCGAGGGCATCGACATCGGCCCGTCGCCGCAGGACGCGCAGCTGGCCGCCGACCTGGCGCTGCCGATCGAGGAGCTCGACCTCACCGTTCGGTCCTACAACTGCCTGAAGCGCGAGGGCATCAACTCGGTCGGCGAGCTGATCGCCCGCACCGAGGCGGATCTGCTCGATATTCGCAACTTCGGCCAGAAGTCGATCGACGAGGTCAAGATGAAGCTGGCCGGTATGGGCCTGGGCCTGAAGGACTCGGCCCCGACCTTTGACCCGGCGCACGTCGTGGACAGCTTCTCCGACGACGACTACGACAACGACGATTACCGCGAGACCGAGCAGCTCTGACGGTTTAGCGGTCCGCTAACAGCAGATTTTAGAACTGAGCTAGTCGACCAGTCTCCCTCTACGGGGCTCGTGCCTCGCCCTACGAGGTCGACGGCCAATCACTATGAGGAGCACCAAAAATGCCCACGCCCACCAAGGGTCCCCGCCTCGGCGGAAGTCCGGCGCACGAGCGGCTGATCCTGGCCAACCTGGCCACCCAGCTGTTCCAGCACGGTCGGATCACCACGACCGAGACCAAGGCACGGCGGCTGCGTCCGCTGGCCGAGCGTCTGGTCACCTTTGCCAAGCGCGGTGACCTGCACTCGCGTCGTCGGGTTCTGACCGTGGTCCGGGACAAGGACGTGGTCTACGCGCTCTTCGACGAGATCGCGCCGCGGTACACCAACCGCCCGGGTGGTTACACCCGGATCACCAAGACCGGCCCGCGCAAGGGTGACGCCGCTCCGATGGCGGTCATCGAGCTGGTTGAGGAGATGACGGTCGCGCCGGCCGCCAAGCCGGCGAAGAAGGCGGCCAAGAAGGCCGCCAAGACCGAGGCTGTGGCCGCGCTCGCGGGTGACGACACGGACGAGACGACTCCGGTCGCCGAGTCCGCTCCGGTCGCCGAGGCCGACGTCGACGTGGTCACCGTCGACGAGGCCGACGAGACCGAGAACGACAAGTAAGTTCTCTTGATCCACGAGGTTGGGCCCGGCATTCCCCAGACGGGGGATGCCGGGCCCAACTCGTCTGAGCTCACTGCTTCACGTCAACGGGTACGCCTGGATGTCGCCTACGACGGCACCGACTTCTCCGGTTGGGCGGCACAGCCGGGCCGGCGCACCGTCGCGGGCGTGCTGGTGGAGCAGCTGGAGCGCATCTTCGGCGCCGGCGGTGCGCAGAGCCTGACGGTCGCTGGGCGTACCGACGCCGGCGTGCACGCCACCGGTCAGGTCGCGCACATCGACGTCACCGCGGAGTCGTGGGCACGGCTGGAAGGGTCGCTGATCCGCCGGCTGTCCGGACTGCTGCCGCCGGACCTGCGGGTGATCGCGGTGAGCCCGATGCCGCCCGAGTTCGACGCCCGGTTCTCGGCGCTGTCCCGCCGCTATCAATACCGGGTCTCCACCGAGCCGTACGGCACTAATCCACTCCGTGCGCGGGACACCCTGTCCTGGCCCCGGGACCTGGACGTGGCCGCCATGAACGTGGCCTCGGCGGCGCTGGTCGGCACCCACGATTTCGCCGCGTTCTGCCGCCGCAAGGAGCACGCCACCACGATCCGCGCGATCGCTCGGCTGGATTGGCACCGCGACCACGACGGCATCCTGATCGCCACCGTGGAGGCCGACGCCTTCTGCTGGTCGATGGTGCGCAGCCTGGTCGGCGCGCTGCTCGCGGTCGGTGACGGCCGCCGCGCCGCGACCTGGCCGCACGACCTGCTCAGCCGCGGCGAGCGCGCCAGCGATGTGGTGGTGGCTCCGGCGCATGGACTGACCTTGGTGGCGGTGGCTTACCCGCACACACCGAGCGACTACGCCCAGCGCGCGCTGCTCACCCGCAACATCCGCCAGATGTAGACGCGGTCCGGTGATCCGGCGTCGGCCGGCGTCAGGATCACCGAAGCCGTCAGGAGCTGGACGGCTGCGGTGCGCCGCTGGCGAGTTCCCGCTTGTGGATCACGGTGCCGCCGAGGTAGCTCTCGACCACGTCGCTGACGATCACCGGCGTGCGGTTGTCGTCCGCGGCGATAGCGGTGCCGTCGGCCCGCACGATGACGCAGTACATCAGGTAGTGCCCGCGGGAATCCCAGGCGATGTTGGCCGCCGCCTGCGCCACCACGTCGGTGCCGTCGCCGGCGGCGAACCCGCTGAACCGGCCCTTGCGCGCATCGATGGCGTTGCGAATGGCGGACTGAGCCGCGGTCGCCTTGGTGGCGTCGGCCAGATTGAAGATGCCGGCCGTGATGACGTAATTGCCGTCCGGCGAGGTCATCGTGGCGCGCACGGCCTGGGTGCATCCGGCAGTGCTGAGCGCGGTGCCGATATCCCCGCCGACCACCGACTTGCAGTCGCTGGCGAGCTGCGACTTGACCACCTTGTAGGCGCCGCCACCGGCGCTGCTGGGAATGGTGGCCGCGCCGAACACCTCGGCCGCGGTGAGGGGTGTGCCATCGGTCGACTGCGACTCGACCCGCTTGGCCTGGTCCGCAGTCGGCTTGTTGACCTGCCCGCTGATCGTGGCGGTGTCGTCACCGCCGAAGAACAGGACCTTTGCCCCGAATCCGCCGGCCGCCAGCAGGACGATGACGATCAGAGTGATGATCAGGCCGCGCTTGGACTTCTTCGGGGCCGGATCCTCGTCGTTGAGATTGCCATCGGCGTACGGGTCGGCGTACTGCCGGGCCGAGTAGCCGGTGTCGCCGCCCTGCTGACCCGGATAACCGCGCTGCGGCGGGTAGCCGGGGTCGGCGTAGCCGCCGGCGCCCGGGTGCGACGTCGGCCGGTAGCTGCCCGGACGCTGCCCCTGAGGCTGGTAGGTCTGAGGCTGGTACGGCTGCTGGGGGTAACCCTGCTCGTATCCGGGCTGCTGCGCCGGCGGAAAGGTGCCGGTCCGCCCGCCGTAGGTGCCCGGGCTGGACGTCGGGCGCCCGTAGGCCGGCTGAGGCGGGTACGGGCCGGCTGGCTGCGGCGGATAGGGGCCGTCGGCCGGTTGCGCCGGACCCGGACCGTACTGACCACCGGGACGGGTGCTGCCCCTCGGACGGGTACTGCCCCTCGGGCGAGTACTGACCACCGGACGAGTACTGACCACCGGGCGAGTACTGCCCACCGGACGATGTACTGACCATCGGGCGCGTACTGCCCGGCCGGATATTGCCGCGGCACCTGTGGGCTCTGGCCGTAATCCGGTGCCGGAGTGTGACCGTAGTCACCTGGCTGGTTGCCGGTCTGCGGGTATCCGGACTGCGGATAGGCGCTATTACGCGCGGCTGCCGGGTCGGCGGCCTCGTATGCCTGTGGCGGATACCGACGGTCACCGTAGGTTCCTGGTGCCGCCTGGTTGGTTTCGTCCGATTCGTCCGAACGGTGCGCCGACCGCCCGCGAGGCGATTCGTCGCCGTACCCGTACGTCATAGCCGACACCGTAACGGAACGCAGCCGCATCGGACACATCAGCGAGAATGATCCGGTGAGTGAGCAGGTCACCGGAGATCACTACTTTTCCGCCGATCCGAGCGCCGTCGCGCGCCCATATGAAGTCACCTTCATGCAGGGCGGACGCGTTTACCGATTGGCGTCCGCGGCGGGCGTTTTCTCGGCCGAGCGTCTCGATCCGGGCACCGCGGTGCTGCTGCGCAAGGCGCCGGCGCCGAGCCCGCGCGGCGGGGTCTACCTCGACCTCGGCTGCGGCTACGGGCCGATCACCTGCGTCCTGGCCGATTCCTCCGATCGGGCGACGGTTTACGCGCTGGATGTCAACGCGCGCGCGCTGGAATTGGTGCGCCGCAATGCCGAGACCCGGGGTGTCACGGACCGTGTCATCGCCACGACCGCAAGCGGCATTCCGGACGACGTGGAGTTCGACGAGATCTGGAGCAATCCGCCGATCCGGGTCGGGAAGTCGGAGCTGCACGACCTGCTGGCCACCTGGCTGCCGCGGCTGCGGCCGGACGGGTCGGCCTGGCTGGTGATCGCGAAGCACCTGGGCGGCGACTCGCTGCAGGCTTGGCTGGAGGAGACCGGTTGGTCGGTGCGCCGGCACGCGTCTCAGAAGGGCTTCCGGGTGCTGCAGGTGACTCGCCCGGACACCTCGGACGAATCTCCGGCCGGCCCCGAAATCGAGACGACAGGCACCCCGGTCTAGCGGCACAATCTCCTGCTTATGGGTTACGTCGACGTTTCCGGAGCCGGCCACACGCTGCCGGACGGCCGTGTGCTGTTCGCCGATGTGTCGTTCCGCGTCGGCGAGGGTGCCAAGGTGGCGCTGGTCGGGCCTAACGGCGCCGGCAAGACGACCCTGATGCGGATGGTCGCGGGTGACCTGACGGCGCAGTCGGGCGCGATCGCACGCTCCGGCGGACTGGGCGTGATGCGGCAGTTCATCGGCATGCTGGGCCGGGACGATGCCGAACTCACCGAAGAACTTCGCATCGTCAAACGCGGCGCGTCGGACGTGCGTACCCTCAACGAACTGGCACTGAGCCTGGCCCCGTCCAGCCTCTCGGCCGCCGCCGAGCGCCTGGCCCGCGCGGAGGCCGCGATGCACGCGGCGCCAGATTCCGAAAAGGCCCAGATCGGGTACGCGAACGCCCTGCACGCCTGGGGTGAAGCCGGCGGCTACGACGTCGAGGTGCTCTTTGACACCGTCGCCGTGACCGTGCTCGGCAAGCCGTGGGAGGCGGTGCGCGACCGTCCGATCGGGACGCTTTCCGGCGGTCAGCAGAAGAAGTTCGCCCTCGAGTTGTTGCTGCGTGGCCCGGACGAGGTGCTGCTGCTCGACGAGCCGGACAACTTCTTGGACGTGTCCGGCAAGCGCTGGCTCGAGGATCGGCTGATCGAGTCGAACAAGTCGGTGCTCTATGTCTCGCACGATCGAGAGTTGCTGGCCCGGACCGCGGATCGGGTGGTGACGGTGGAGGGCAGGTCCGCGTGGACGCATCCGGGCGGCTTCGAGTCCTGGCATCAGGCGCGCACCGCTCGGCACGGGCGGCTGGAAGAAAACCGGCGCCGGTGGGATGAAGAGCACGCCAAGCTGCGCCAGCTGATGCTCATGTATAAGCAGAAGGCGGCCTACAACGACAGCATGGCCTCGCGCTACCAGGCCGCGGTGACCCGGCTGGCGAAATTCGAAGCCGATGGTCCGCCGCCGCTGCCGCCGAAAGATCAGGACATCCGGATGCAGCTGGCCGGTGGCCGGACCGGCAAGCGCGCGGTGATCCTGGAGCAGCTCGAGCTGGACGGGTTGACCTATCCGTTCGATCTGGAGATCTGGTATGGCGACCGGGTCGCGGTCCTCGGCGGCAACGGCACCGGCAAGTCGCACTTCCTCCGGATGCTGGCCAAGGGCGGCACCGATCCGGACCCGGCGGTGGTTCCGGACGATGCGACCCGGCTGGCGCGGGTCGCCACCAACGGTGTCGCGCGTCTCGGCGCGCGGGTGATTCCGGGCCACTTCTCGCAGACCCACGATCGTCCGGACCTGATCGGCCGGACGCTGGTGGAGATCCTGTGGCGAGGCGACGACCGGCGGGCCGGACTCGATCGCACCGCGGCCATCCAGAAACTCGGCCGGTATGAGCTGGCGGCCCAGTGCGATCAGCGATTCGAGACGCTCTCCGGGGGTCAGCAGGCGCGGTTCCTGGTGCTGTTGCTGGAGCTCGGCGGCGCGACTCTGCTGCTGCTCGATGAGCCGACCGACAACCTCGATCTGGCCTCGGCCGAGGCGCTCGAGGAGGGGCTGAGCGGGTTCGAGGGCACGGTGATCGCGGTGACCCACGATCGCTGGTTCACTCGCTCGTTCGATCGGTTCGTGCACTTTTCCGACGGCGGCGAAGTATCCGAAACCCCACATCCGGTCTGGGATTAGACCGTGGATCTTGAATGGCTGTTGCAGTATTTCAGCGACAACCGTTCAAGATCCACAAGTGGGCGCCGGGGCTAGGCGGCGTAGTGGGCAGCGGCCAGCGGCCGCACCGGCGGCGGCGTGAATCCGAAGTAATCCACCGGCCCACCGTGATAGCCGACATCCCATGCCTTCGAGCCGGTCAAGGCTCGGCTGATGTAGTCCTTGGCGGCCGGCACCGCGTCCGGGGGAGACGTGCCGAGTGCCAGCTGCGCCGTGATCGCGGCCGAGAAGGCGCAGCCGGCGCCGAGGCCGTTCGGCGTATCGATCCGGGGACCGTGCAGGAATCGCACGCCGCCGGGCGTCCACACGGCGTCCACCGACTCATCGCCCCCGAGCTTGCCGCCGGTGATGACGACATATTTCGCACCGTTGGCGGCGAGCTGAGCGGCCGCGCCGGCCATGTCGGCGGTGTTGGCGATCGGCCAGCCGACCAGTTCCGCGGCTTCCTCGACGTTGGGCGTGATCACCGCGGCATACGGGATCAGGCGCAGCACGGCGGCGATCACGCCGCGGCGATAGCCGACCATCGACTCCAGGATCGGATCGAGCACCAGGTTGGGCAGGTCACCGGCGCGCGCCCGGGTGGCGATGGCGGCGGCGATCTCGGCGTTGCCGAGCATGCCGACCTTCACCGCGGCCGGGCTGATGTGGTTCAGCGCGACCGACAGTTGACCGCCGACGGCGGTCTGCGGCAGCGCGTACATCTCCGCTGGTCCGCCCGCGGCGGTGACCACACAGGTGCCGTGCATCTGGTGAGCCGCGAATGTCTTCAGGTCGGCTTCGATGCCCCGGCAGCCGGTCGGATCCGTGCCGCTGATCGTGAGCGCGACGGGTGGTGTCATGTGGTGCCTCCCTGCACGCAGACAATCACCGTGAGTAGATTTCGCGACGGGCAGGCTGTGCGACTCGCAGCCGCGAAGGTCGATTACTCCTGCGTGCCGGCTGGTGATCTCCGGCACATCCGATCAAGCACGCCGGGCGTTTTGACCGACTCCCGTGCTCACGCGTATTCTGTGCGCGCCGCTAATGCCGTCCCGGCGTTCCCGCTCGGGTAGGCTGGTGGTTCGTGCGAACGCGCCGTTGACTCGGGATTCGACCAACAGCGCCGCAAAGTTTGCGCAATCGACATAAATCCGCCGGTGCGGGAGTGCTCTGTGCCTGCTCCGGCGTCAGAGACAAGATCCGTTCGGGCGCTGCCCTGAAGCGCCCACAACAGACAAGGCAAACCCTGTGCGTACGTACAGCCCGAAGCCGGGCGAGATCGAGCGCCAGTGGCACGTGATCGACGCGTCTGACGTCGTTCTCGGCCGCCTGGCCACTCACGCTGCCACGCTGCTGCGTGGCAAGCACAAGCCGACCTTCGCCCCACACGTGGACGCCGGCGACTTCGTGATCGTCATCAACGCCAGCAAGATCGCGCTGACTGGCAACAAGCGGCAGACCAAGATGGCCTACCGGCACTCCGGTTACCCGGGTGGTCTCAAGCAGGTCAGCTACGGCGAGCTGCTCGACAAGCGCCCGGACCGGGCCGTTGAGCTCGCTGTCAAGGGCATGCTGCCGCACAACCGGCTGGGCCGGAAGCTGATCGGCAAGCTCAAGGTGTACGCGGGTGCCGAGCACCCGCACGCCGCTCAGATGCCCGTTCCGTACGAGATCAAGCAGGTGGCGCAGTGACGACGCCCGAGGAAAACAACGTGACCGAGAACATCGAGGCCCCGCTCACCGAGGCCGTCGCCACTGACGCCGCGATCGTCGAGACCCCGACGGCCGAGACTCCGGCTGCGGAGACCCCGGCTGCGGAGACCCCGGCCGCCGAGACTCCGGCTGCGGAGACTGCGGCCGCCGAGACTCCGGCTGCAGTGCCGGCTGCTCCGGCGGCCAAGCCCCGCTCGGCCAAGGGCGGCAAGGGCTCGCACCTGACCCAGACGGTCGGTCGCCGCAAGGAGGCCATTGTCCGGGTGCGCCTGGTCTCGGGCACCGGCCAGTTCACCCTGAACGGCCGCACCCTGGAGTCGTACTTCCCGAACAAGCTGCACCAGCAGCTGATCCGGGAGCCGCTGGTGATCACCGAGCACACCGAGACGTATGACGTCTTTGCGAACCTCCGGGGTGGCGGGATCACCGGTCAGGCCGGAGCCCTGCGCCTCGCGCTCGCTCGGGCGCTGACCGATATCAACCCGGACGACCGTCCCGCGCTCAAGAAGGCTGGTTTCTTGACCCGTGACGCCCGCGTCACCGAGTCCAAGAAGTACGGTCTCAAGAAGGCTCGTAAGGCGCCTCAGTACTCGAAGCGCTAATGACGGGTGCGCCCGCTGGCAATGCGTTGCCGGCCGGCGCGACTGGACAGCCGACGCGACCGGGTCTGCCCTGCTCCTTAGGGGGTAAACCCGGTCGCGTTGTCACTTGTTGGTGAGAACAGGCGGTTGCTGGATGGCTCGAATCTTTGGTACGGACGGCGTACGCGGGTTGGCCAACGCCGACCTGACGCCGGAATTCGCGATGCAGATCGCCATCGCCGCCGCGCACACTCTGGCCGAGCACGACCGGACCCATCCGCCGGTGGCGATTGTCGGCCGGGATCCTCGGATCAGCAGTGAGATGCTGGAGGCGGCGGTGGTTGCCGGGCTGACCAGCACCGGTGCCATCGTGGTGAAGGCCGGCGTGTTGCCGACGCCGGGCCTGGCCTATCTGGTCACCTCGACCGGCGCCGACCTCGGCGTGATGATCTCCGCGTCGCACAACCCGATGCCGGACAACGGCATCAAGCTGTTCTCCGCGACCGGGCACAAGCTTGCCGATGAGATCGAAGACGAGATCGGCGATGCGATCCTCGCGATGCAGGCCGGAACCTTCGCCTGGGACCGGCCGACCGGCGACCGGGTCGGCCGGGTGCACGATCTCCTCGATGGGGCCGAGCACTACGCCACCCACCTCGTCGACTCGGCGCCGAATTCGCTGGCCGGCCTCAAGGTGGTCGTCGACTGCGCCAACGGCGCCGCGTCCACCGTCGCACCCGCCGTCTATCAGGCCGCCGGTGCCGAGGTCATCTCGATCTACGCAGAGCCGGACGGCGTGAATATCAACGACGGTTGCGGCTCCACTCACATGGAAGCCCTGCGGGCCGCGGTGCTGGCCAACAGCGCCCACGTCGGCATCGCCCACGACGGCGACGCGGACCGCTGCCTTGCGGTGGACGAGAACGGCGACGTCGTCGACGGCGACCAGATCATGGCCGTCCTGGCGCTGGCGATGCGGGAGAGCGGCGAGCTCACCGACGACACGCTGGTCGCCACGGTGATGAGCAATCTCGGCCTGAAGATCGCGATGGCCGACGCCGGCATCAAGCTGGTCGAGACCAAGGTCGGCGACCGCTACGTTCTGGAGGCATTGCAGGCCGGCGACTACGCGCTCGGCGGTGAGCAGAGCGGCCACGTGATCCTGCCGTCGGTCTCGTCCACCGGCGACGGTGTGCTGACCGCGGTGCGGCTGATGGCCCGGATGGCGGCCACGGGCCGGTCGTTGTCGGATCTGGCCGGGGTGGTCCAGCGGCTTCCGCAGGTGCTCATCAATGTGCGGGTCGGCGACCGCAACGATGCCGTGGCCGACGAATCGGTCCAGGCCGCGGTGGACGCGGCGTCCGAGAATCTCGGCGCCACTGGTCGGGTTCTGCTACGTCCGTCCGGCACCGAACCCCTCGTACGCGTGATGGTGGAGGCGCCGACCGAGGAACTGGCGCAGGCGACCGCCACGACGATCGCGGACGTGGTCCGGACCGTGAGCCCGGTGGCCTGACCCGTCTCGAACGCACCGGTGGCCGGCCTCCCATGGTGGAGGCCGGCCACCGTTTGCATCTGTGCGCCGGGGAGCAACGCCGCCAGGGACATCGAAGACGTTTCCAAATCCCGCCGCCGGCGAGGTTGAGGGGTGCGACCGGCGGCGAGATTCGGATCGACAGTGGCAGAGATCCGCCAAGTCGACGCCCGAAGGATTGCGGCAGCTTTGTGCCATGGCCGATACTCGCCAGGCCACGACCGCAAGGAGGTGCCGGTGACCCTGGAAGCGCTTGGCGTCAGCGCGGTTTACGAGCAGGTCTATCGCCGGCTTGTCGACATCAGTCCGGTGCGCGCCGGTGAACTCGCCGCGCACCTCGGCCTGACCGAGCCCGAGGTGGGCGCGGCGCTGGATGCGCTGATGGCATTCGGTCTCGCGCTGGTCGACGACGCCGACCGCAGCCGGTTCATCGCGGCGTCGCCGGCGGTGGCTTTGGGCTCGCTGATCAACGATCGCCGCAACCGGCTGCATCAGGCGGAGATCTCCGTGACCGAGATGGTCGAGCTATACCGCACTGCGGCCGGCGGCCGGGCGGCGCGCGATCTGATCGAGGTGGTGACCGGCACCGAGGCCGTCGGGCATCGATTCGTGCAGGTGCAGAGCACGGCGGAGCGCGAAGTGATGGCGTTCGTCACCGCTGACACGCTGGCCGTCAGCCGGGAGCAGAACGATGTCGAGCCGGCCGCGGTGGAGCGCGGCGTGACCTACCGGGTGCTGATCGAGCGGGCGATTCTCGAGCAGCCGGGCGCGATCGACATCATGGCGTTGTCCCTGGACAACGGTGAGCAGTTGCGAGTGGTCGATCGGGTGCCGCACAAGCTGCTGATCGCCGACCGGACGACGGCGTTGGTGCCGCTGCGCGTCTCCGGCGATCCAGGTGCCGTGGTGGTGCACGCCAGCGGGCTCCTGGACGCCCTGGTGGCCTTGTTCGAGGCGATCTGGGCTCGGGCGATCCCACTTCGGCTGTCGAACGACGCGGATCGGCCGGTGGTGGAGGACGGCGTGCCGGGAGCGATCGAGCCGCTGGACCTCAAGATCCTCGCGCTGCTGTTCGCCGGCCTCACCGACCGGGCGGTCGCCACCCAACTGGACATCTCGATGCGTACGGTGGCGCGCCGAGTGCGGCACCTGATGGACCTCGCCGGCGTCCAGACTCGCCTGCAGTTGGGTCGGCACGCAGCCCTCGCCGGGTGGTTCTGACCCGATTTGGCAGTGTCCTGAGTCACAGGCCACTCGCTGTTCGCGCATGAGACGTGATTAGTAATCTCATCTTCGCGCACGCGTGTTGCGCGAAAGCCGCTAGAGTGCTGTCCATGTGTGGAATCGTGGGTTACGCCGGTCCGCGTCCGGCGCTCGGCATTCTGGTCGACGGCTTGCGCCGTCTGGAGTATCGCGGCTATGACTCGGCCGGGGTGGCGGTGCTCGCCGACGGCATGTTGTGCACCGAGCGCCGCGCCGGCAAGCTCGCGAACCTCCAAGCGGCGCTGGACCAGCGCGGTGCCCGGGACGGCATCGTGACCGGCGGCACCGGCATCGGTCACACCCGGTGGGCGACCCACGGCGGGCCGACCGACCGCAACGCCCACCCGCACCAGTCCTCGGACGGCCGGATCGCGGTCATCCACAACGGGATCATCGAGAACTTCGCCAAGCTGCGCGCCGAGCTGGAGGCGTCCGGCGTCTCTTTCGCCAGTGACACCGACACCGAGAGCGTCGCGCACCTGCTCGCCGGGGAGCTCGCCGATGGCCGTGCCAAGGATCTGGCCGACGCGATGCGCCGGGTCTGCAAGCGCCTCGAGGGAGCGTTCACGCTGCTCGCCGTCGACTCGTCGGAGCCGGAGACGGTGGTCGGAGCCCGGCGGAATTCGCCGCTGGTGGTTGGCCGCGGCTCCGGGGAGAACTTCCTCGCCAGTGACGTCTCGGCGTTCATCGAGCACACCCGGGAAGCGGTCGAGCTCGGCCAGGACCAGGTTGTGGTGATCACTCCGCACTCCATCGAGATCACCGACTTCGACGGCGTCGAGGCGGTCGGCAAGGACTTCCACATCGACTGGGACGCGAGTGCCGCGGAAAAGGGCGGCCACGAGTTCTTCATGCTGAAGGAGATCGAGGAGCAGCCGCGCGCGGTCGCCGACACTCTGCTCGGCCGGCTCACCGACTCCGGTGAGATCATGCTCGACGAGGTCCGGCTCACCGACCAGGATCTGCGCAATGTCGACAAGGTCTTCATCGTGGCCTGCGGCACTGCCTTCCACGCCGGAATGGTGGCGAAGTATGCCATCGAGCACTGGACCCGGATCCCCTGCGAAGTCGAGCTGGCCAGCGAGTTCCGCTACCGGGACCCGGTGCTGGACCGGTCCACGCTGGTGGTCGCGATCTCCCAATCCGGTGAAACGATGGACACCCTGATGGCGCTCCGGCACGCCAAGGACCAGAAGGCCCGGGTGCTGGCCATCTGCAATACCAACGGCTCCACAATTCCGCGTGAATCCGACGCCGTGCTCTACACCCACGGCGGGCCGGAGATCGCGGTCGCCAGCACCAAGGCGTTCCTCACCCAGCTGGTGGCCTGCTATCTGGTCGGCCTGCACCTGGCCCAGGTCCGCGGAGTCAAGTATGCGGATGAGGTCGCCGCCGTGGTGGCCGAGCTGCAGCAGATCCCGGGCAAGCTGGACGACCTGCTGGCCACGATGGAACCGGTGCGGGCACTGGGTCAGGACCTGGTCGACGCCCGGACGGTGCTGTTCATCGGCCGGCACGTCGGCTTCCCGGTGGCGCTGGAGGGTGCGCTCAAGCTGAAGGAGCTGGCCTACATGCACGCCGAGGGGTTCGCTGCCGGCGAGCTCAAGCACGGGCCGATCGCGCTGATCGAGCAGGACACCCCGGTGGTCTGCGTGGTGCCGTCAGCGGCCGGCCGGGGCATGCTGCACGACAAGATCGTGTCGAACATCCAGGAAGTCCGCGCCCGGGGCGCTCGGACGATCGTGATCGCAGAAGAGGGAGACACGGCGGTCGAGGCGTACGCCGACCACCTGATCACGGTTCCGCGTACGCCGACCTTGCTCGCGCCGCTGCTCACCACCGTCCCGTTGCAGGTGCTGGCCGCCTCCATCGCCGCTGCCCGGGGTCACGACGTGGACCAGCCACGCAACCTCGCCAAGTCGGTGACCGTCGAGTAGCGTCCGGGCATGGTCGCCGCCCTGCTGAGTTTCGCGGCCTTCGCCGCACTCCTCACCATCACCCCCGGCCTGGACACTCTGGTCGTGGTGCGAACCGCGGCGGTCAGCGGCAAGCTGGCCGGGTTCGCCGCCGCGTTCGGCATCGGCCTGGGCTGCCTGGGCTGGGCGGCGGCCGGCGGTCTCGGCCTCACCGCGTTGCTGACCGCCTCCGAAGTCGGCTATGACCTGGTCCGCTGGGCCGGTGCGGCCTACTTGTTCGTCCTCGGCATCCGCGCCCTGCGAGCGGCATTCGGCCGGCGTGGCACGGACCTGCCGGAGGTCGCGGTGCCGGTGCGTAGGCCGGCCGCGGCATTCCGTGTGGGCCTGTTGACCAACCTGCTGAATCCGAAGGTCGGCGTCTTCTATCTGGCCGCGTTGCCGCAGTTCCTGCCGAAGGACGTTCCGGCGTTGCCGGCATCACTGGCCCTCGGCCTGGTGCACGACCTCGAAGGCCTGATCTGGTTCGCTCTTCTGATCTTCGTAGTGGGCCGGGCCGCGACGTTGCTGACCAGGCCGCTGGTGCAGCGCCGCCTGGAGGCACTCACCGGCGTGGTCTTCGTCGGATTCGGCCTGAAGCTGGCACTGTCCCGGGCCGCGTGAGGCAGCGTCCGTCCGCCGAGGTTTGGCGGCCTCGGCCCGCGGAACGCCTCCCGGCCGGCGGAAGCCACCGGGCCTCAGGACACCGCCCCGGTCCGCGGATGAGCTGACGGCGCGGGGACCCTACGCCGGCGGTCGCCCGGCCACGATGTCGCCGACGTTCTCCAGCGACTCGGTGCCGGGATCGAAGTAGCCGGTGTGGGTCGCGATCGGATGCCACCAGCTGCCCGAGGCGCTGTCGAAGACCTGTGCGCCGAAGCTGCTCGATGTCGGGTCGGTGCCGAACCAGAGATGGTCCGGTCGGTGACCGGTCAGCAGATCGCCGGCGGTGTCCAGCGGGTTGTGGGCGAGCCGGACCGGATCCGCGGCGGCGGTGGTGGCCCACACGTGGCTGGGGTCGATGCCCAGATCGGCGGCGTGATCGACGGTCGCCCCGGGGCTCGCCACCAGCACGATGTCGGACACCGGCAGGTGCTGCGAACTGGCGGCGGCACCGACCACCGTCGAGCCGTAGCTGTATCCGAGCAGCGACTCGTGCGCCGGTGGTCCCTGATGGGTGATGGCCTCGCCGGTGACGAAACGGGTCAGCGGCTCCGCCGCCGTACGCGCATCCGAGGCGCCCATCGCGTCCTGCAGCGTGCGCGGTGCGTCATAGCCCAGCCAGGCCACCGCCGCGACGTCATGGCCGGCGCCGGCCGCGGCGCTTCCGGCCGCCCGAATCTGTGCCGCGGCGTCCAGATCCGCGGATGCCTCGGGCAGTCCCGACCCGAGTCCGGAGACGACGGTGACCACGTCGCTGGAACGGTCCGTGTCGCCGATCGACACCACTGCCCGGTTGCGGTTGGCGTCGAGATCAAGCAGGTAGTCACGGGTAGCCGAACCGGCATCGTTGACCCGCCGCTCGATCTCGTCCAGCCCCGCGATGCTCCGGTCCAGATCGGCGGTCGGCAGGCCGTCAGCGGCGAGTCCGGCCCGGCGCGCTCGCAGATCCGTCGACTGGGCGTGCAGGGTCATCCGGGCCGCGTTGTCACGGGCATCGACCGGTATGCCGTCGAGCGCCATCAGATCCGCCGACCTGGTCGTGATCAGAGTCGCCTGCTGCGCATCAGTGAGGCGGGACCACCATGCCCAGACCGACGCCGGGTCGGTCCCGGGCGTCGGCAGCGTCAGCCGATCGCCGGCGGCGGTGAACCAGGTGCCGGCCTCGGCGAGGCGCCGAGCAGCATCGGCATCCGCGGCGGTCGCCATCCGCAGCGACCGGCCCACCGATCCGAGCGATTCGTCGCCGACCAGCCGCCGTGTCACCGCGATCGCCTCGGCGAACTCGGACAGGGCCTGGTCCGCCGAGGTCAGCGCTCCGGTCGCGGCACGGAGCCGGGAGCGCACGCCGGACAACGCCGCCTGGGCGGATCGCTGCGCCGGTCCGGACCAGCCACCACGGAGCGACCGGCTGGTGGCATCGAGTTCATCGCCGCGGACCGCGACCGCAGCGGCCGCAGAGCGGTAATAACCGGCCACCTCGCGGACCTGATCCGGATCGGTGGCCAGCAACGACGCGACGGTCACCATGAGCGTGCGGCGGCACCGGGCATTCGCCGGATGGCCCGATCGTCGGCTGCGACATACGCCGCGGCGGCCTCGTCCAGCGCGGCTCGGTCCTGCTCCAGATCACGGATCACGGCGGTGAGCCGGCCGGCGACCGTGCTGCCGCACCGGCGGGTGGCAGTCGCGGTCGCCCAGCCGTCCGCGATCGAGGCGTATTCGAAGGCCGCGACGTCGGCTCGCAACCGGATGGCGATGGCGTGCAGATCGGCGGCGGCGGCCCGGAGTTCGTCGAGGGCGACGGTCATGGGTTCGGTCACCGCCCCAGATTCGCAGCTGCCCGCCGACCGCAGAAGAGGTGTGGACAGAGGCAGCGGACCCCACCCGCGCACTTATCCACACCCGTTGACACCCATGAACGGGTGCAGCGTTTGGACGCAGTGGGGCGCGTCCTTGGATCGAACGCATAAGGTGATCCGGTGATCGTCGCAGTCGGAATCGACGTGGTCCTGGTGGAGCGGTTCATCGCTGCGCTGGAGCGCACCCCGCTGCTGGCCGAGCGGTTGTTCACCGAGGCCGAGCGCACCACCGCGTCCAGCAACCCGCGTTCGCCGGACTCGTTGGCGGCCCGGTTCGCGGCCAAGGAAGCGGTGGCCAAGGCGTTGGGCGCGCCGACCGGATTGTCCTGGCATGACTGCGAGATCGTCTCGGACCCGGACGGGCGGCCCTGGCTCACCGTTTCCGGCACCGTCGCGGCCGCCGCCGCCGAGCGCGGCGTGACCCGCTGGCACCTGTCCCTCTCCCATGACGGCGGCATCGCCTCCGCCATGGTCGTCGCGGAGGCGTAGCCGATGTCTCGAGGAGCCTGGCGGGTGGCGTCGGTGCGGGCCGCCGAATCGTCGTTGATGGCGACACTGCCACCCGGAGCCCTGATGGCGCGCGCCGCGAGTGGCCTGGCCACCCGCTGCGCGGCACTGCTCGAAGACCGGTTCGGGTCGGTCTATGGCCGCGGCGTGCACCTGCTGATCGGGGCCGGCGACAACGGTGGCGACGCATTGTTCGCGGGTGCGGCGCTGGCCCGGCGCGGGGTTCGCGTGCAGGCACAGCTTCTTGACCCGGAGAAGGCTCACCCGGGCGGACTGGCGGCGCTGACGGCTGCTTACGGCCGGATCGTCACCGGACCGGCGGCCACGGTGGACTTGATCGTGGACGGCATCACCGGAATCGGTGGTCGCGGTGGTCTGCGCCCGGCGGCGTCCGCGGCGATCGCCGCTCTCTCCGCGGTACGCGGATCCGACGCCGGCCGCCCGATCATGGTGGCCGTGGATCTGCCGTCCGGAGTCGACGCCGACACCGGGGCGGTCACCGGCGAGGCCGTCACCGCGGACGTGACGGTCGCCTTCGGTTGCCTGAAGCCGGGTCTGGTGGTCGGCGCCGGTGCGGTTCATGCCGGGCTGGTCGTTCTGGTCGACATCGGTCTCGGACCGTGGCTGTCCGGGGATCCCGCCGTCCGCGTCGTCGATCACGAAGATGTCGTCTCGTGGTGGCCGGTGCCGGATGAGGGATCGGACAAGTACACCCGCGGCGTGGTCGGGCTGGCCACCGGATCGGTGCATTACACCGGTGCCGCGCTCCTATCGGTGGCCGGCGCCGGCGCCGGGCCGACCGGCTTGATCCGCTACGCCGGGGGGGCTGCTGACCTGGTCCGCGCCGCTCATCCCAACGTGGTCGTCTCGGATCGGGTCGCCGATGCCGGCCGGGTGCAGGCCTGGGCCTGCGGCAGCGGTCTGGGCACCGATGATCACGCGGTGGCGGAGGTCCGTGCCGTGCTGGCGGCTCCGGTGCCGGTGGTTCTGGACGCCGACGCGCTCACCATCCTGGCCGACGGGCGTACGCCGCACACGGCTGACCTGCTCCGATCCCGGTCGGCGCCGGTGATCGTGACGCCGCACGACCGGGAGTTCGCCCGGTTGGCCGGGGCGCCGCCCGGCGCGGACCGAGTCGAGGCCGCCCTCGATCTGGCCGCCAAGACCAGAGCCACGGTGCTGCTGAAGGGCTCGCGTACGGTGGTAGCGACGCCAAACGGGACAGTCTGGGTCAATCCGACCGGTTCGCCGGCGCTGGCCACCGGGGGGACCGGCGACATCCTGTCCGGCCTGATCGCCTCGCTGCTCGCCGCCGGACTGCCGCCGGAGCGGGCCGCGATCGCAGGCGCCTACGTGCACGGTCTCGCCGGGCGGGCCGCGGCCGGCGACGGCTCCGGGCCGGTGGCGATCACCTCGGTCGATGTTGCCGCGGCCCTTCAGGCGATGGTTTCGGCTCTCTAATTAACTGGCCGGTAGGCTTGCACCATGTGGCAGGCGGAGATCCGGGTCGACCTGAGCGCCATCGCCGAGAACGTGGCGCGCCTGCGGGCCGGGACCGCCGCCGAGGTGATGGCAGTGGTGAAGGCCAATGCCTATGGCCACGGCATGGTCGACTCGGCGCGGGCCGCCCTGGCCGGCGGCGCCACCTGGCTCGGCGTGTGCACCGTCGATGAGGCACTCGGCCTGCGCGGCGCCGGCATCAACGCGCCGATCCTGTCCTGGCTGTGGGCGCCCGGAGCGGCCCTGGCCAGCGCGATCGCCGCCGACGTTGACCTCTCGGTGGCCAGCCTGGAGCAGTTGGACGAAGTGGTCGAAGCGGTCGCGACGGCGGAGCGGCCGGCTCGCGTACACCTGAAGATCGACACCGGCCTGAGTCGCAGCGGCGCCGGGCCGACCGACTGGCCGGCGCTGGTAGAGGCGGCGGCCAAGGCGCAGGCCGAGGGTGACATCGACGCGGTTGGCGTGTGGAGCCACTTTGCCTGCGCGGACGATCCCGGCAACGAGAGCATCGACCGGCAACTGGCCAACTTCCGGACCGCGCTGGACGAGGCCGCTCGCTCCGGCATCCAGCCGCGCTATCGGCACATGGCCAACTCCGCCGCCACGCTGACCCGTCCGGACACACACTTCGATCTGGTCCGGCCCGGGATCGCGATCTACGGCCTGTCGCCGATCAGCGGCGAGACCTTCGGCCTGCGGCCGGCAATGACGGTGCGGGCTCGGGCGATCCTGACCAAGCGGGTGCCGGCCGGTGAGGGCGTCTCCTACGGGCATACCTACACCACCCCGCGGCCGACCAATCTGGCGCTGATCCCGATGGGCTACGGCGATGGCATCCCGCGGCATGCCAGCAACACGGCCCCGGTGCTGTTGGCCGGCCGGGTCCGGACCATCGCCGGCCGGGTCTGCATGGACCAGATCGTCCTCGATTGCGGCGATGACGACATCCGGGCCGGCGATATCGCGGTGCTGTTCGGCCCCGGGACCAACGGCGAGCCGACCGCCGACGACTGGGCCGCTGCCTGCGGCACCATCAACTACGAGATCGTCACGCGCATCGGCGGTTCCCGGGTGCTGCGAACATTTGACGATCTGCCGGGCGTTCAGGAGATGTCGTGACCTCCTCCGGCGCGTTGGAAGCTACCGAGGCGGGTAGTAACTCACGCCGGCGCCGTGCCGGCCTGATCGGTGCTGTTCTCGGTGTGACCGCGGCGGGCGTGGCCGCCGGCGTCGCGGCCGAGCGGCTGATTCTGCGACGGACGAGGATGGCTGACACGGATCTCGCGAGCGAGCCATTCGGCCGCCTTCCGTTCGATGAATCGCTCACCCTGCCGACCGCCGACGGGGTGGACATCCACGTGGAGATCGTGGAGCCGGCCGACGGGGTCGACCTGCCGGATGACTATCAGCCCCCCGGCATCACCAGCCACGACGAGCCGACGCTCGTGTTCGTGCACGGCTTCTGCCTGGACATGGGCACGTTCCACTTCCAGCGTAAAGAGTTGACCCGGCAGGGCGAATACCGGATGGTCTTCTACGACCAGCCCGGGCACGGCCGGTCCGGGCGCCTCACCCGGGGTGAATACACGCTGCCGATGCTGGCGCGAACCCTGCACACGGTGATCGAGGAGACCGTCCCGGACGGCCCGATCGTGCTGGTCGGCCACTCGATGGGTGGCATGACCATCATGGCGCTGGCGGAGGAATATCCGGAGCTCTTCGGTGACCGGGTCCGCGGCGTCGTCTTCGTCTCCACCTCGGCCGGCAAGCTGGATGAAGTCAACTTCGGCATGCCCGATGTGCTGTCCCGGTTCAGCCGGCACCTGCTGCCGCTGGTGACCACCACCGGACGCGCCACCGCCGGAATGATCGACGCGGCCCGCCGCGCCTCCAGCGATCTTGCCTGGTTGCTGACCCGGAAATACGGCTTCGGCAGCCGCAAAGCCGACCCCGCGCTGGTGTCCTATGTGGAGCGGATGAACGGCCGGACCAGCACCGAGGTGGTGGCGCGATACCTGCGGGCGCTCTACACGCACGCCCGGTTCCCCGCGCTCGAGGCCCTAAGCGAGGTGCGTACGCTGGCGATCTGTGGCGATCAGGATCAGCTGACACCGTTGTCGCATTCCGAAGAGATCGCCCGGGTGCTGCCGGAATCCAAGCTGGTCGTGGTGCCCGAAGCCGGTCACGTCGCGCTTCTAGAATTTCCTGAGGTCGTCAACGACGCGATCGAGACTTTCCTGAAAGAGATCGATTAGATGTACGTGCTGGAGACGGTCGCCGACACCCAGGACTTCGGACGGCGACTGGCAAGCCTGCTCAAGGCGGGTGACCTGGTGCTGCTGACTGGGCCGCTGGGCGCCGGAAAGACCGCTCTGGCCCAGGGCATCGGCGCCGGGCTGGAGGTGACCGGGACGGTCACGTCTCCGACCTTCGTCATCGCCCGGGTGCACCGCGGATCCGCGGTCGGTGGTCCGGCTCTGGTGCACGTGGATGCTTACCGGCTGGGAAATGTGGCCGATCCCCGAGCCGAAGTCGACGATCTGGATCTGGACGCGTCGCTGGAAGATTCGGTGACGTTGGTCGAGTGGGGTGAGGGCATGGTCGAGCAGCTCTCCGAGGCCTACCTCGAAGTGCTGATCGACCGGCGCGACGATGACGTTCGTGAGGTCTCGGTGGCCGGTCACGGCGGCGACTGGCCCGCCCGGCTGGCAACGCTGGAGGAGCCGTCATGCGTGTCGCGGTAATCGATTCGGCGACGCCGGCGATCACCGCCGCGGTCGCCGTGATCGACGACGACGAGTCGGTCAAGGTCCTGGCCGAGCGGGTTGCCGTGGACGGCCGCGCACACGGTGAGCTTCTTGCTCCGGCGTTGCACGCGGCGCTCGCCGAAGCCGGTCTGACATCGCGTGATCTGGACGCGGTGGTGGTCGGTCTCGGACCCGGCCCGTTCACGGGGTTGCGGGTCGGCCTGGTCACCGCGGCCGCGATCGCCGACGCGACCGGAATTCCGGCCTACGGCGTGTGCACATTGGACGCCATCGGGCTGGCCGTGGCCGATCACGGCAAGGTGCTGGTGGCCACCGATGCCCGCCGCCGCGAGGTCTATTGGGGTTTCTACGACAAGGGCGCCCGCGTTGACGGCCCGTCGGTGTGCAAACCCGCCGATCTGGTGCTGCCCGATGATGTGGTGGCCGCGGCCGGCGATGGTGCCCGGATCTACGGCGAGGTGTTCGGCCTGCCGCTCGTACCGGCGGCTCTGTATCCACCCGCGGCCGATCTCGCCGCGCTCGCTGCGCGCCGAGTGCTTGATCGCGCTCCGAGCGAGCCGCTGACGCCGCTGTATCTGCGCCGCCCGGACGCGGTCGAGCCAGCCGCTCGGAAGACCGTTTCGCAACCGGCTCCGCCGATCGGGCCGGCGCCGTGACGATCGCCAAAATGCGCTGGTGGCACATCGAGGAGCTGCTGCCGATCGAGGACGATCTGTTCGGCGCCGAGAAGTGGTCGGACGCGATGTTCTGGAGCGAACTCGCCAACGGTCATCACTACGTCGTGGATCTCGACGATGAGGGTGCCGTGGGCGGATACGCGGGGCTCGCGGTCAGTCCTCCGGATGAAGCCTGGGTGCAGAACGTCGCCGTCCGCCGAGACCGGCAGCGGCTCGGCCGCGGCCGCGCGATGCTGGAGGAGTTGCTGGCCGAGGCGGCCCGGCAGGCGGTGCCCAGCGTTCTCCTCGAGGTGGCGGTGGACAACGAGGCGGCGCAGAAGCTTTACGCGTCCTACGGATTCGAGGGTGTCGGGATCCGCAAGGGCTATTACCAGCCGAGCAACACCGACGCCCTGGTGATGAGGCGAGATGACTGACCAGCCGAGCCGGCGCGCAGCGCGGGACGAGCCGTTGATCCTGGGGATCGAAACGTCGTGCGATGAGACCGGCGTCGGGATCGTCCGCGGGCACACGCTGCTCGCCGACGCGATCGCGTCCAGCGTCGACCTGCACGCGCGATTTGGTGGCGTGGTGCCCGAGGTGGCCAGCCGCGCGCATCTGGAGGCGCTGGTGCCGACGATGCACCGGGCGCTGTCGACGGCCGGTGTCACGCTCGCCGACATCGACGCGATCGCGGTCACCGCCGGGCCCGGCCTGGCCGGTGCGCTCCTGGTCGGAGTGGCCGGAGCGAAGGGCTACGCGCTGGCCGCCGACAAGCCGATCTACGGGGTGAACCATCTCGCCGCGCACGTCGCGGTCGACACCCTGGAGCACGGGCCGCTGCCGGAGCCGGCGATCGCGCTGCTCGTCTCCGGCGGGCACTCATCGCTGCTGCGGGTGGACAACCTGGCCAGCGGCGTGGTGCCGCTCGGCGCCACCATTGACGATGCCGCCGGCGAAGCCTTCGACAAGGTGGCCCGGGTGCTGGGCCTGCCATTCCCGGGTGGCCCGCCGATCGACAAGGCGGCCCGCGAGGGCAACGGCTCCGCGATTGCCTTCCCGCGTGGTCTCACCGGTCCACGGGATCAGGCCGAGCACCGGTTCGACTTCTCGTTCTCCGGACTCAAGACGGCCGTGGCGCGTTGGGTCGAGGCCCGTCAGCGCGCCGGTGAGCCAGTTCCCATGCACGATGTCGCCGCGTCGTTCCAGGAAGCCGTCTGCGATGTGCTGACCGCCAAGGCGATCGATGCGTGCCGCGACAGCGGGATCTCGACGCTGGTGATCGGCGGCGGCGTCGCCGCGAATTCGCGGATCCGGTCGATGGCCGCCGAACGCGCCGGGCGCTATGGAATCACCGTGCGGGTGCCCCGGCCGGGTCTGTGCACGGACAACGGTGCGATGGTCGCCGCGCTCGGATCGCACCTGGTGGCCGCCGGTGTGGCCGCATCGCCACTGGATCTGCCGGCGGATTCGGCAATGCCGCTGACGCTGGTGAGCGTGTGATGGTCGGTTCGCCGGTCGCGCTCGCCGGGATCGCGTCATGATCGTCCGGATGTGGGAGGTCACGGCCCACCCCGAGGCGATGGGTGACCTGCTGTCCTGGGTGTGCGAGGCGGGCCTGCCGCAGATCGAGCAGGATCCGCTGCACGTGTCCAGCGAGGTGTTCACTTCGACGGACAACCGCATCGTGGTGATCTCGAAGTGGCGGAACACGCCCCTGACGATCGAGGATCCGCCGCGCTATCTGGTTGCCCGGCCACCGCACTCGTGGGACTTCACCGCGGTGGACCGCTGACGAGTGGCGACCTCCGGCTGTTGACGCGTGGGGACCTCACGGGCCGTGGACGGCCGTGGACGCGTGGGACCGGAGGCTGTTGACGCACCCGGACCTCATCGCTGTGGGCTGTTGGCGCCCGATGCGGCGAGCATGGTCGCGGCCGCCCCGCTGCGGGACATCCGATGCCAGCGCAACCGGCCGCCGATCGCCGCCATGACCACCGACTGGACCACGACGAGATACATCAGCTGGCGATAAACGAACTGCTGGAACGGCAGCACCCAGACGCTGCCGATGCGCTCGCGGTCGATCCGCAGGGCATAGGCCGCGGTGGCGGCCTGCAGCGCGACAAAGCCGAACCACACCGCCAGGACATGCATTGGTGGCAGGAAGATCAGTCCATAAATGGCAAACATGTCCACCGCCGGCGCGCACAGCGGCAGCAGGACCTGGAACAGTGCCAGATAGAGCAGGCCGCGGCGGCCGAACTGCCCGGCGCTGCCGCGCTGCCAGAGCGACGCCCGGTGCTTCCACATCGCCTGCAGCGTGCCGTAGCACCAGCGGTATCGCTGCCGCCACAGCTGCTTCAGCGAGTCCGGAGCCTCGGTATGAGCGATCGCGTCCGGCTGGTAGACCACTCGCCAGCCGGCCTGAGCGATCGCCATGGTGAGGTCGGTGTCCTCGGCCAGCGTCTGGGATGACACGCCGCCGACATCGGTGAGAACCTCGCGATGGAACGCGCCGATCGCACCCGGGACGGTTGGCATGCACCGAGCCAGATCGAACATCCGGCGATCGAGGTTGAAGCCGATCACGTATTCGAGGTGCTGCCAGCGCCCCAGGAAGCCGCTGCGGTTGGCGACCTTGGTGTTGCCGGCCACGGCACCGACGGCGGGATCGGCGAGCGGCTGGATCAGCCGTCCCAACGCCTGCGGCTCGAAGATGGTGTCGCCGTCGACCAGGACCAGCAAGTCGTAGCGGGCGGCCGCGATTCCGGTGTTGAGCGCCGCCGGTTTGCCCGCGTTGCGTTGCCGGATCAGCCGGAGATCCGGGCCGGCCAGGCGGGCGACGATCTCGGCGGTGCGATCGGTCGACCCGTCGTCGACCACGACGATCTCGAATTCCGGGTAGTCACTGCGGCGCAGCGATCCGATCGTGGCGGCGATGTTGGCCGCTTCGTTGTAGGCCGGCACGATCACCGACACGCCGCCCAGGTAGCGCCGGGACCGGGACCGCCGGTGCCGGCGTCGGTGCGCCTCGGCGAAAGCCACCTGCACCGGCAGGCGGATGAGTCCGAGAATCAGGGCGATCAGCAACAGCCAGGTCATCGCGGTGGCGAGCTTGTCTCCGGTGACCTGGGCGATGCGTACGAACGCGCCGCGCAACCGGGCATCCGAGCCGGCCGGCGCCGGACCGGCCAGGCCGACGGCGTCGGAGACCGTGGCGAACCGGTAACCGGCCCGTTGCAGACGGGGAATCAGCTGGGTCAGGGCCGCGACCGTCTCGGCGCGATTGCCTCCGCCATCGTGCATCAGGACGATCGCACCGGCACCCCGAGCCGGCGTCGACCCAGCGACGATCTTGTCGACGCCCGGCCGGCGCCAGTCGTCGCTGTCCAGGTCGGCCAGCGCGATCAGGTAACCCATGCCGGCGACCTGGCGCATCGCGTCGAGTTCGGGCGCCGTGACGGCGGCCGGCGTCGCCGAGAACGGCGGTCGCATCAGCCGCGGCGCCACGCCGGACGCCGAGGCGATGGCGTTCGCACTCAGGCTGATCTCCAGCGACCGCCGCCAGGCCGGCTCGGCGCCGAGATCGGGATGCGTGAAGGTGTGGATCCCGACCTCGTTGCCCTGGTCGACGACTGCCCGAGTCAGGTCGGGATGTTCATTGACCGCGGATCCGATCTCGAAGAACGTCGCGTGCACGCCGAACCGTTTGAGCACCGCGAGCACCTGCGGGGTCCACTCCGGGTCCGGCCCGTCATCGAATGTCAGCGCAATCGTCTTCACGGGTACGCGGACGCTGGCTTGGGAGTCGGCGGACAGCCGCAGCACCGGACCACCCGCCTCGATCGCCGGGATGCTTGGCCCGATCGTCGTCGCGTGCGCGGGACCGTCGGCACCCGCGCCGGCCGCGTATCCGTGCAGGCACAACTCGCCCAGCAAGGCGATCAGGAGCAGGCCGATGAGGACCCAATGCGCTCGGGGTTCTTGTCGCATGGCTCAGTTCTTGGGTCCGTGACTGGGTTTACGGGTCGGGGAGTGCGGATTTCCAGGATGGGACTGGGTGCTGGTCGGGGTCGCAGTCGGAGTTGTGGTCGACGCGGTCGGGGTGGTGCCCGGCGTGGTGGTCCCCGACGTGCTCGGCCCCGGGGCTGGCATCGGAGTCGCGGTCTGCACACCGGGCTGGAAGCCGGTGGAGGCCGGTCGTGGCTTGTGCGGAAGGTTCGGCAGCGCCGTGCTTGATCCGCCCATCAAGCCGATCGCGAGCGTCGCGATCCCGATGATGGCGACGATGGCGGCCGCGGCGCCGGCACCTGCCAGCAACCGGCGCCGGTGTCCGGCGTTGTCCACGAACACCGGTTCATCGCCGACTCGGCCATGCCTACCCATGACCGATCACCGTCAGCCGGTTCACCTGATCCGCCGCCGAGTCATGGTCAGCTTTTGCCGGACTTGCCGTTGGCGCCGTTGCTGGTGCTGGTGCTGTTGCTCTTGCTAGCGGCGCTGTTGGTCTTGCTGGTGGCGCTCTTGCTGGTCGCGCTGTTGCCGTTGGTCTTGGCGGGCTTGGGTGAGTGCGACGGCTGTGGCGCCTTTCGATGTCGTCTGCGCAGGCGCGAGCGATGTCGTCTGCGCAGGCGCCAGCGGGTAATTCGTGGCGCAGTAGTCCGCGACGTTGCGGGAACCGTCGGCCGCGTCGATTACCCGCTGGAACGACGGTGTCTGGAGGTCCTTGGCCCGCACCGCATCGTCGTCGCGCAGGAACTTGTGGCAGAGCGCGGCCACCGAGTTGCCGCCGGGAGTTGGGCTGGAACTCGGGCCGCTGGTCGAGCCCGGGCTCTGACCCGGCACCGCGGGACTGCCCGGAGTTGCACCGTCGGTCGCACCCCCGGTCGGTGGGACCTGAGTGGTCGGGCTGCCGTGATCGGTGCGGCTCGACGTTGGCGCGGTCGCGGATGCCGAGCTGTGCGGTCGGGTGCCGTCGCGGTGTCCGGGGAGAACTCCGGCGGCGTTCGCCACCGCGACCCCCGCGCTCGCGAGCACCACGGTGGCGGCGATCACCCTTACCGCGAACGAGATCGGCCGCAGTGAGCGGCGCGGCTTCGGCGCAGCGGCCGGGATCGACGTCGCGGACGTCTCCGCGTCCGCGGCGGTCGCGGGCCCTGCCATCTGACCAGGCATCGTGACGGCACTGTGAAACGCGTCCACGGCGGCTGCCTCGCCGGGGAGTTGACGATCATGCTCCGGCGCCGGAACGACTGCTCGCAGCAAGTCGGCCAACGGGTCGGTGGTCCGCGCGGATTGCCGCGCGATGCTGTCGAGCAGGCGTTCGGCACCGGCGCGATCGATGCGATCTTGCCGATGCTTGCTCATGTCATCCCTCTAAGCGTCAAGACCCCGGCTGCTGTCACACCTGACCTCCGTGACGTGGGTCACGCTGCTCCGGGATCATGTCCCGGAGCTGCTCGGCGTGCAGCATTTCGCCGAGCCGGCGCAGCCCCCGATAGGCTGCGGTGCGCACGGCGCCGGACCGCTTGCCGAGCACCTGGGCGGCGAAGTTGGCGTCCAGGCCCATGACGACCCGCAGCAACACGGCCTCGGCCTGATCCGGGGGCAGCGACGTGATCATGCGCAGTGCCCGCTGCGACGCCACCGTACGCAAGGCTTGGTCGGCGGCGTCCGGGTAGGTGTTCAGCTCGGCAAGGACTTCATCCGGCATGGCGATCACCGGACGCCGCCGCGCCTGCCGGAGATGGTCCAGCGCTCGGTTCCGCATGATCGTCGCCGACCAGGCCCGAAATTCATCTTCGCCGCCGGTGAAGCTGCCGAAACCGCGGGCGATCTGCAGCCACGTCTCCGATGTCACGTCCTCGGCGTCGGATCCGACCAGCACCCGTGCGTAGCGGAGTAACGATGGCTGGATCCGCCGGTAGATGCGCCGAAACGCATCCTCGTCGCCTCGCTGGGCAGCCTGAATCGTGGCGGAGAGGTCACCCGCACCGCCGATCCGTTCCTCGGCCGCCGTCAACGTGCCTCCGTCGTCGTTATTTCCCGCCGACCCGAACTCCGGTAGGGCCGGCGGCCTATCGAAACATACCGGGTGGCGGGAGGGCCACCATGCGCCGACGTGTAACACCTGTGGCCTCGACGGCGCTGACGTTATTGACACCAGAGGCGTACCACTGCACGGGTTTAACCAGGTCATATGCGGATTTGCCCGATTGCTCGCCATCAGCCGGTCACGGCACACGGGGCTTGAGCGCCAGAGGGCAACATCAGATCCATATATTGAAACTTCAGGATGTATGGACTAATCTGCGGCTTAATAGTTAGGAAGGTTTCTCATTCAACGCCTGGAGGCACCATGCGGCGCATGCTCCGAACGTTCGTGGCGTTACTTCTGGTGGGATCGCTCGGTGTCGCCACCCCGGCTGCCGGCAACGGGCTCGCGGCCGGTGGCGGAGTCGCGGCCCGCGGCGGACCGGCCGGGGCGGGTGCCGTCGCGGCTCCCGCGGTGGCCGGCGGGATGCAGGTCTACGGTGCCTGGCACTGCGGCAACGATGCGTGCACCTGGTCGACCGTGCGCGACATGGCCGACTTCGATGCCAACAACCATTGGCTGATCGATCGCGGCACCGGCCAGCCCTCGGTCAACCTGGTCATCCTCAGCTTCGTCAACCCACTCAAGCTGGAGAACCAGACCACCGACGCGGGTGACACGCTCGGCGTGCCGAAGGGGATGACGTCGGCTGTAGTGCAGTACTTCACCAGCCACGGCATCCGAGTGATGCTGTCGATCGGCGGCATCACCTACACCAACGACTGGGACGCGGCGCTCGCCGCCAACCCGGCCCAGCTCGGGCGCAATGCCGCGGCGCTGGCGCAGCAGCTCGGTGTTGGAATCGAGATTGACTACGAGAATTCGAACTCGCCGAACCTGACTGGTTTGCAGACCTTCGTCAGCACCTACCGATCGCTCCTGCCCTACGATGCCGCCGGCACCAATCCGGCCGCCCGCCTGACGATCGACCTTGCCGCCGGCGATCGGTGGCTGATCGGCATCACTCAAAAGGCCACCGCGGACTGGCTCAACACCGCGTCCCCGGTGCTCGACTACGCCAATGCGATGGTGCCGTCCAAGCAGCCGACCGCGTCCGGAGCCGAGGCCAACTGGCAGGAGCACCTGGACGGCAAGTCCAACTACAACCCGCCGATCCCACCGCTGGCGCCGGCCAAGTTCACCGGAAGCCTTTACATCGCTGAAGGCAGCAAGGTGCGACCGGAATGCAACAACTTCTCGGCGTCGGTGCAGAACGCCTCCGGAAGCTGGGTGCAATCGGCCGTGCCGAACGGCGCCGGAACCAGCTCCGGACTTCTCGGCTATATGTTCTGGGCCGCGGAGAAGCCGTCGACTCGCGGCGTGACGACGTCGCCGCCGAACACCTGCGAAGGCGGCGTCGGGGCGGGCGC
This sequence comes from uncultured Actinomycetota bacterium, assembly GCA_963836775.1. GTDB lineage: Bacteria > Actinomycetota > Actinomycetes > Mycobacteriales > Micromonosporaceae > DASQPR01. The sequence goes on from CAWIKR010000003.1 coordinate 137,049, forward strand.
CACCGCGTACCAGGTCCCGATTCCGATGCCGGCGCTCCGGCAGAGCTAACCGGGGGTGATCGGCCGGCCCGCAGGAGTGCGACTCCGGCGGGCCGGCCGATCAGAGTCCGTCGCGGCAGTCCGTGAGGATGCCCACCGATGTGAGTGAGGTGACTGGAACACCGGACCGCAGCCCGATCGACCAGTAGTCGCCAGACCCGTCTCGATCGCCCGATCGACAGCGGGACGGCGAAGCGTTGTCGCAGGCCGGTGCGTTACTGACCGAGCGCTCAGTCAGTAGCCGAACGGCTGATTGCCGGTTCCTACGGGATGTCAAAACATTGACCGCCATGAGGACACCCCGCATTGCGGTCGCGGCCACGGTGGTGGCGTTGCTGAGTGTGAGTGTTGCCGTCGTCGGTCTACAGATCGGACCCGGCAAGGAGATACACGAGAAGATATTCGGCGAACCGTCGAAACCGCTGATGCGCGGCGAGCGCGAGCTGGTCAACGGCGACGGTGATGAGGATGGGGACCAGGACGCCGAGGCCAAGGCGCGTCCAGGGCGCCCGACCAACCAGGTTTGGCCGGCCGGAGCGCAGGTCGGTGCGATCACCAATCTTGCCGCGCCCGGCTGGACCGGCGAATCGGTCATGGACCCGACTCAGGACGACTGGGAACCGGCCATCGCCGCCGATCCGCACGGGACCTACGCCTACATCCTGACCACCCGCTATTCCGAGCCCAAAGCCTGCGGGAACTGCCCGAAGACCCAGATCTGGCTCTATCGGTCCAGCGACGGCGGCCAGACCTGGGGCACACCTAGCCGGATCTGCAACTGCCCAGGCACCGCCTCGCAGAACGATCCGGAGATCGAGGTCGCCGCCGACGGCGCCGTCTACGCGGTCTGGATGGACGACTACAACCCGGGCGTGGTGTTCGCCCGGTCCACCGACCACGGCGTCACCTGGTCGGCGCCGCTCGCCGTCAAGGCGAAGAGCATGAAGTTCACCGACAAGCCGATCCTGACCATCTCGCCCAGCGGTCAGGATGTCTACATCAACTTCAACAGTTCGGACAACTACTTCGTGGCGTCCCACAACTTCGGCGCCTCGTTCTCCGCGCCGGTGAAGTCCAACGGGACCGATGGCCGCTACTACTTTGCCGGCGGCGGAGCGGTGCTGCCGAACGGGACGATCGTCTTCACCGATTCGAGCTTCACCCAGACCTCGACCGGACCGGTGTTCGTGCACGTCATCCGCTCCACCAATGGCGGTGCGTCGTGGACCCAGACGCAGGTCGCGTCCACGCCACAGCAGCCGACCTGTGTGGCGACTGGGTGCCCGGTGGACTTTTACGGGACGATTCCGGCAGTCGCCGCCGACGCCGCCGGGACACTGGTGCTGACCTACACCGGGCCGACCGTGGCACAGGGGCCGCAGCGGGTCTATGCGATCCGCTCCACCGACGGCGGCGCCACCTGGTCGGCGCCGACTGATCTGGGCGGACCCCAGGGGGCCAATGCCAACTTCTCGGCGATCGCCGCGACCGGGACCGGCGACTTCCGGATGTTCTTCATGGACGCGCGCAACGGTGCCGATGCCTGGAACACCTGGTATCGCCGCAGCACCAACGGCGGCGTGACATGGGATGCCGAAGTGAAGATCTCGGATGCCACGTCCGGACCGGCCTACGTCACCGCGAACGGGTTCGGCGAACCGTACGGCGACTATGGCGAGATCGACATCACCCCCACCGGCACCACCCTGGCGATCTGGGGCGAGGGCCCGAACTACACCGGACCCGGCGGTTGCTGGATCAATCGCACCACGTAAGCGCGGCGGCGGGCGGCGTCCCCGGATGCCGCCCGCCCCGCTGCCCCCCGCCTTAGTCGGAGTCCGTCGCCGGCAGTGCCCGGATCAATGCGGCGATCGGCACGGTCACCTCGCGTACGCGCACGTCCTGACCTCGATGGTCGATCTGGGTGCCGCGCAGCACCGCCCAGCCGCGATCCACCCGGAGCACATCGATCCGCTCGATCCGGATCCGCAGCAGCCCGATGCCGTATTCGTACTCGTGCTCCTGCAACTCGATAACGGCACCGATAGCCGCGGCGATGGTCGAATCCTGCACGCAGCCTCCCCGATGAGTCACGTCATTGGTAGAGCGCCACCGCTCGAGTATTTGTCACACCGCAATGATCGCCGTCACGGTGGTGGAACTGGGCGCTGTGGGCCGCCCAGCTCCACCACGATGTGTCCGGCGCGTTCTAGAACGCGCCGGTGCCGTTCGGGGTTCCGAGGCCGGTCGGGCCGTCCCAGCCGGCTCGGGCGGTGCACCACTGCGACGTCGGGCACGAGCCGTTGCTGCCGGACGTGACATCGAACAGCGAGGATGCGTGCGCGTACGGGTAGTTGTTGTCGATGCTTCCGGCGTTGCCGGCCAGGCCGTAGACCCCGGCGATGATCGGCGCCGCAACGCTCGTGCCGCCGAAGACCAGCCAGCTGCCGTTATAACGAACTGCGACGCCGGTGTTCGGGTCGGCAACTGCCGAAACATCGGCGACCGCCCGCTTGGCGCAGCCGGTGCCGACCGAGGCCTGGCCGGACAGGGCGGTGTTGAGGGTCGAGCATCCGGAGCCGGCTCCGGACCACACGGTTTCGGTCCAGCCGCGAGTCCCGCCGCCCGAGGTCAGGTGGGTGCCGCCGACCGCGGTCACGTAGTGCGACGAGGCCGGGTATTCCACGCCATAGCCGTTGTCACCCGAACTCACCGTGATGGCGATGCCGGGGTGGTTGAAGAACGAGCCGTAGGTCGAGTCGGATGCGTCCGATCCGCCCCAGCTGTTGCTGATGACGGTGGCGCCCATGGTCGCCGCCCGGTTCTCCGCCGCGCCCAGGTTGGCGAAGGAGTTGGTCTTCGCCTCGACCAGCAGGATGTGGCAGTTCGGGCAGATTGCCGAGACCATGTCGAGATCAAGGGAGATCTCCTGGGCCCAGCCGGCGTTCTTGCGTGGGTAGTTGGTGCCACCGTTCTGGTCGACCTTGCGGAAGCAGCCGTTGGCGGTGGTGCACGCGGGCAGACCGAACTGCGTGCGGTACGCGGCGAGGTCGGCCTCGGCAGTCGCGGCGTCGAAGGCGTCGACGATCGCAACCGTCTGGCTGGCCGAGCCGGATGTCGTCAGCTTGTACGCCGACCGCAGGTCGGCCGGGCCGAAGCCGGATGGCGTCGCCGCCGGGGCGAGATCGGTCCGGAGGTAAGCGTGGCAGGCGGCCGCACCGGCCGTCGCCGCGCAAACTCGAGTCGCGCGGTGGGCGGAACCGTTCGCCGATGGTGCCGCCGATGCCGATGGTTCGATGACTGCGAGCGCGCTGGCGGCGATCGCCGCCACCGCGAGCACGCGAAGCGTGGTGCGCAAGGAAGCCTCCCGGGTTTGGGGGATGAGTGGCATCGGACCGGCGTCGGTTTGATCGTCGATCGTGGATGTCACTGATTCAGCGCCGGGCGAGCCGCAATTGTCACACCGCAAGATATCGACCGTCGGCTATCAATCGGGCCGGTCGAACGCGATCTGGTCACGGACGCCGGCGTGGGCCGGTCCGGGAGCGGCAGCCGTGCCCTACAGGTGGTCGACCAGCTCGCCCAGGCGTGCGATGGTCGGACCGTCCCAGGTCGGGTCGGAGTCGGCGAACTCGCAGATCTGCAGGGCTCCCATTCCGACCGCTTCGGCGCCGCGGAGCTCGCCATCGGCGCCGTCGCCGACGAACAGGCATTCTTGCGGCGCCACACCGAGCTGGTCGATGACGGTGCGGTAGATGGCCGGGTCGGGCTTGGCCACGCCCAGTTCGCAGGAGAGGGCGAGCGCGTCGATCAGCCCTGGGAGGCTGGTCTCACGGAGCACGGCGGCGCTGTCCGGAGTCAGGTTGGAGATCATGCCGACCGCGAAACCGTCGTCCCGGAGCTGGTGCAGCACCCGCAACGTGGCCCGCGGCACGGTGAACAACTTCCGGTTGAAGGCGAGCCGCCGCTGCACCGCCGCGTCGATCTGGGCCGGACTGGGCCGCCCGCCGAGGTATTCGGCGGTCTGCCGGCACTGCTCGGCCAGCGTCGCGGGGACTCCGATGATGCGCTGCGGATAGATCTCGTGAAACCGCGCGACAAACCGGTCCGGGTCGGCCCCCAGGTCCTCGGCCATCAATCGGAGCACGTCCACCCGGCCGTCGGAGAGGTCGTCGACCAGGGTGTTGAAGAGGTCGAAGACGACGGCGCGCAGCACCCGGACACCGTACGACATCAGTCGGAATCTGAGCCGCTGATTCCCAAGCGGTTCCCGGCAGGGCGCCGGTGATCCGCCTCGCAGACCGCCACTGAAGTGGGAAAATCAATCGCGACCGGCAGTTGCCGACCGGTAAGGTCTAGCCCGCCATGCGTACGTTACCCGCGGCGGATCCGGGCACGCCGGACAGCCGGTCGCCCGTCCGATACCTGATGTGGTTGACCCGGAGCGAGATCCGGACCGTCACCGCAGGCATGGTCATGGGCATCATCTGGATGGTCAGCCAGGCACTCATGCCGGCCGTCATCGGTCGCGCGATCGATCAAGGCATCGCCGGTCACAACACCTCCCGCCTGACGTTCTGGGCCGGCGCGCTGCTGATTCTCGGCATCACCCAGGCGGTGGCCGGCATCATGCGGCACCGGCTCGCCGTCTTCAACTGGCTGTCCGCGGCCTACCGGACCATCCAGGTCACCGTCCGGCAGTCCAACCACCTCGGTGCCACGCTGCCGAAACGCCTCGGTTCCGGGGAACTCGTCAGCATCGGCACCAGCGACATCAGCCACATCGGCAACGCGCTGGACATCACCGCGCGCGGTGCCGGCGCGATCTTCGCGATCATCACGGTCGCCGTGATCCTGCTGCTTTCGTCGCTGCCGTTGGGCCTGGTCGTGGTGCTCGGCGTACCGGTCCTGATGACCGTGGTCAGCCTGCTGATCCGGCCGCTGCACAAGCGCCAGCAGGCCTACCGCGACGAGCAGGGCAGCCTGACCACCCGGGCCGCCGACATCGTCACCGGGCTGCGGGTCCTGCGCGGCGTCGGAGGCGAAGCGGTGTTCTCCGCGCGTTACCGCGCGCATTCGCAAGACCTTCGACATGCCGGGGTACGCGTGGCCCGAGTCGAGTCCTATCTGGAAGCAGCCCAGGTTCTGCTGCCGGGCATCTTCGTGGTGCTGGTGACCTGGCTCGGTGCCCGATTTGCGGTGCAGGGGCAGATTTCACCCGGACAGCTGGTGGCCTTCTACGGCTACGCGGCATTCCTGGTGTTTCCGCTGCGTACGCTGACCGAGGCGGTGGACAAGACGACCCGCGCGCATGTCGCGGCCCGGCGTGTGGTGCGGGTTCTGAACCTGCAGCCGGAGTTGACCGACCCGCAGGTCGCGACCGCTGCGCCGAGCGCCGACGGTGACCTCGTCGATGCCGAGTCCGGCGTGGTGATCCGGCCCGGGATGGTGACCGCGATCGCCGCCGACGATCCTCGGGACGCATCATTGATCGCCGACCGGCTGGGTCGCTACTCCGACGGCCCGGTGACGCTGTCCGGCGTACCGCTGAAGGACCTGGATCGTGCGACGGTGCGCACGCTGATCCTGGTGGCCGACAACGACGCACGCCTGTTCACCGGGTCGATGCGCGAGGAACTGGCGGCCGGCCGGGCGGGTCGTCCGGAGCCGACCGACGCGGATCTTCTGGCCGCGCTGGAAGCCGCGAGCGCAACCGACATCGTCGACGGTCTGGAGGATGGCTTGGCGGCGTTCGTCGCCGAGCGGGGGCGGGAGTTCTCCGGCGGGCAGCAGCAGCGGCTGCGGCTGGCCCGGGCACTGATCGCCGATCCGCCGATCCTGATCATGGTGGAGCCGACCAGCGCCGTCGATGCGCACACCGAGGCGCGAATCGCCAAGCGGCTGGGTCCGGCCCGGTCCGGGCGCACCACCGTTGTCACCACCACCAGCCCGCTGATGCTGGATCGTGCCGATCACGTCATCTACATCGAAGACGGCAAGGTGATCGCCGAGGGCCGGCATCGGGACCTGCTGGAGTCGGAACCGAGGTATGCCGACGCGGTGACCCGGGGGGAGGAGTAATGGCCCGGGTGATGCTGCCGGTCGCCGACGGCAAGCAGGTTCGGCGCTACGCGCTGACTCTGATGCGCCGGCATCCGCGCACCCTGGCGTTCGCGCTGACCCTGCACGCGCTGGCGGCGGTGGCCGGTCTGGCGACCCCGCGGCTGCTCGGCAACCTGGTGCAGAGCATTCAGAACGGCACCACCACGACCACGGTCGACAAGGTGGCGCTGGCGATCGCCGGATTCGTGATCGCGCAGTCGATTCTGACCCGGTTCGCCATCTTCATCTCGGCCCGCCTCGGCGAGCAGGTGCTGGCCGAGTTGCGGGAGGACTTCGTCGACCGAGTGGTCGACATCCCGCTCTCCACCGTCGAGCGGGCCGGCACCGGCGACCTGCTGACGCGGACATCCCGCGACGTCTCGGCGATGTCCTACAGCGTCCGGTCGGCGATGCCGGAGACGCTGATCGCGATCGTCACCGCGGCTCTGACGGTCGGTGCCATCGCGCTGGTGTCGCCGATCCTGGCACTGCCGTGCCTGATCGCGGTGCCGATCCTGTTCTTCGGCACGAAGTGGTATCTGCGCCGGGCGCCGGCCGGTTACCTGCGGGAGAGCGCGGCCTACTCGGAGATCACCGACGGGCTGGCCGAGACCGTGGAGGGCGCGCGGACCGTCGAGGCGCTGCGCAACTCCCGATCGCGGATCGATCGGACCGACCGGGACATCGCCGGGTCGTACGCGGCCGAGCGCTACACCCTGTTCCTGCGCACCGTCTGGTTCCCGATCACCGAGGTGTCCTACGTGATCCCGGTGGTCGCGACGCTGCTCATCGGCGGCTGGTTCGCGGTCGAGGGCTGGGTGTCGCTGGGTCAGGTGACCGCGGCCACGCTCTACGTTCAGCAACTGATCGATCCGCTCGACCGGCTGCTGTCCTGGCTGGACGAGTTGCAGGTCGGTAACGCGTCGCTGGCCCGGCTGCTGGGCATCTCGCAGGTGCCGCCGGACCGGTTCGCCACCGGCGTGCAACCCGACGGCGAGCGGTTGACGGTCGACGACGTCCGGTACGCGTACAGCTCCGGGCGGGATGTGCTACACGGGGTGTCGCTGTCCCTGGAACCGGGCGAGCGGCTCGCGATCGTGGGCCCGTCCGGTGCCGGCAAGTCCACGCTTGGCCGGCTGATCGCCGGTATCGACGCGCCGCGTACCGGGACGGTCAGCGTCGGATCGGCGCCGCTGGTCGAGTTGCCACTGAGCGAGTTGCGCTGGCAGGTCGCCCTGGTGACCCAGGAGCACCACGTCTTCCTCGGCTCGCTCCGCGACAACGTGGCGCTGGCCTGGTCCGATGCCACCGATCAGGACGTGGTGAAGGCGCTCGACGCGGTCGACGCGATGGACTGGGTGACCGAGCTGCCGGATGGCCTGGACACGCTGGTCGGCACCGGCAACCACCAGCTGACTCCGGCGCAGGCCCAGCAGCTGGCACTGGCGCGCCTGGTGCTCGCCGACCCGCACACCCTCGTGCTGGACGAGGCGACGTCACTGATCGACCCGCGGGCGGCCCGGAACCTCGAACGGTCGCTGGCGGCAGTGCTCGAGGGGCGTACCGTCATCGCGATCGCGCACCGGCTCTTCTCCGCGCACGACGCGGACCGGGTGGCCGTGGTCGAGGACGGCAAGATCGCCGAGCTCGGGTCGCACGATGAGCTGGTCGCGGCCGGCGGCTCCTATGCCGCGCTGTGGAACTCCTGGCACGGCACCACCACCCCGGATTCGGGCGCCACGCAGTAGCGCAATGCACCTCAGCGGTGCTTTTCGCTACCGACTGGTTATCCACAACCACCCTCGTCATCCACAAATCGCCGGGTAGGCAGTCGCGGCAGCCGTCGGGTCGGCCGAGGATTCGTTCGTGCACCCAGCCTCCCGTCGCCAAGCCGGCATCCTGACCCGTCAGCAGGCACTCGCTGCCGGTGTGACGGCGCGGATGATCCAGTGCAACGTTCGGCGCGGGCGCTGGCGGCCAGTGCACCGTGCGGTGTATGCGACCTTCGACGGCCCGGTTCCCCGGTCCGGCGTGTTGTGGGCCGCGGCGCTCGCGGCCGGCCGCGGTGCCACGCTGAGCCATCACACCGCTGCCGAACTGTGGAACATCGCGGACGAGCGGAACGGTGCCGTGCATGTCACCATTCCGGCGGACCGGCGGATCGGGCCGCTGGACGGGATTGTCGTCCATCACTCCAGCAGACTCGACCTGGCTCGGCATCCGACGCTCCGGCCATTCCGCACCAGGGTTGAGGAGACGGTCCTTGACCTGGCCGATCTGGCGGTGTCCGCGGACGTCGGCATCGCCTGGTGCACCGCGGCCGTCGAGCGTCGTCTGACCACCGTGAGTCGATTGATTGAGGTGTTGGATGACCGCCGTCGGTCGCGATGGCGGCCGGAATTGACCGTGGCACTCGGTGAGGTTGGATCCGGTGCGGTCTCACCGCTGGAACTGCGCTACCTCCGCGACGTTGAGCGAGATCACGGTCTTCCCCGAGCCGCGCGGCAGGTCCGGCACGCCCGACGCGGCGGCAGCATCTATGACGACGTGAACTATGCGGAGTTCGGGCTCGTCGTCGAACTCGACGGCCGCGTCGCCCATCCGGCCCGCTCCCGGCTCCGAGATCTGATCCGCGACAACGTGACCGCCGAGCGCGGCGACTCAGTGCTGCATTACGGCTGGTCGGATGTGGTCGACCAGCCGTGTGCGGTGGCCGCGCAAGTCGGACGCGTGCTCGCGGTGCGGGGCTGGACCGGACTTCCGAAACGCTGCCGTCGAGAGTTCTGCGTGATCCAGTAGCGAAAGTAATCGTATAGGTATTAACCGCTACCGGATCATCGATCTCCGGCCGTTACGGGGCGGCAATTACGGCAAACTGGGCATCGGCCAGCCGCCCCAGGTCGGCCGGCGCCACCTCGATCTCCAACCCGCGCCGTCCCGCCGACACGAACATCGTCGGAAAGCCGGTCGCCGACGAATCGATCACCGTGCGGAGCTTTCGCCGCTGCCCGAGCGGCGAGATGCCGCCGCGGACATAGCCGGACGAGCGCTCGGCCTCGGCCGGATCCGCCATCACGGCCTTCTTCCCGCCGACCGCGGCCGCGAGCGCCTTCAGGTCCAGCGATCCGCTGACCGGCACCACGCCGACCGTCAGCACGCCGTCGACGGCGGCGATCAGCGTCTTGAAGCACCGCTCCGGCGGCACTCCGAGCGCGGTCGCGGCCTCCAGCCCGAACGCCTGCTTGCGCGAGTCGTGCTCGTAGGCGTGCACGGTGTGCGCCACCTTCTGCTTGTTGAGCAGCGACGTTGCGGGAGTCCCCTGACCGGCCACGAGAGGTGAGACTAGACCGGCCGCACGAACAGCACCGTCGGAGCCCCATCGACCCTGGTCAGGATGATGGTCGCGGTCTCGGTGCCGGACGGGCGCAACTGCCGCCGCAGCGTCTCCGGCTCCAGCGCCGATCCTCGCTTCTTGATGGTCAGCACGCCGATGCCGCGGCGGCGGACCTCAGCACGCAGCCGCTTCAGCGAGAACCCCATCACGTCTTCGACGATGTAGCCGCGCGCGAACGGCGTCGCAACGTAGGACGGTGCGTAGACGTAAGCGATCGTCGGATCGGCGATCGCGCCGCCGACCTCCGCGGCCAGCTCGGCGACGAGGTGCGCGCGGACCACCGCGCCATCAGGGTCGTAGACGACCGACCCGACCGCCCCGAGCGGTGCCGCTTCAGTGCCGGTCCCGGTGAGCGAGGCCACCCCGCTCGAGCCGAACAGCGTGGCCCGGCGCGGCACCGACGCCAGCGGGCCGCACCAGAACGCCGCCTCGACGACATCGCCGTCGACCGAGACCCACTCGGCCTCCGCGGCCGGTGGGATCAACGCGTGGTCGATGCCCGGGGCGAGCTTCACCACGGTACGCGGAACCGCCGTCAACAGGCGCGACACGAATGTCCAGGACGGCGAGAACGCGTTCGGGTCGAATATTCGGCTGGAGCCGCTGCGCCGGGCCGGGTCGCAGAACGCCGCGTCGACCCCGTCCAGTGGCACGTCCTCGGCTCGGGCGCAGCCGACGTCGATGCCCAGATTCGCCGACGCGACAGCCGCCGTCAGCGGGTCCGCGTCGATGGCGCGTACCGCCAAACCGGCCCGGGCGAAGGCCCGGCTGTCGGCGCCGATCCCGCAGCCCAGGTCGACGATGCTCGCGACCCCCGCGGCCGCCAGCCGCACCGCCCGGGCGTCCGCCACCGGACGCCGCGTGGCCTGCTCCAACCCGGCGCGGGTGAAGAACATGCCGGCGGCGTCCGGTCCGAACTTGGCGGTCGCGCGCCGCCGCAACTCGACCTGCGTCAACGCGCCGGCGGCCAGATCCGGGTCGAAGCCACGGGCGCGCATGCCGGACGCGGCCGCAAGCGGTTCGGCCGGCAGGCCGGCCGCGACGTCCAGCGCGGCCCGACCCTCCGGGGTCTGCAGCCGCGCCAGCACATCGACATTCACGCCGCCATCCTCGCAGGTGACCAGCACCGCAGCGGCCACGGACCGGGCCTGATGCGGCCTAACTGCAGGTGGAGTTGTCGCAGTGGTCGACGATGGCGTGCTGGTGACCCAGCTTGTCGTTCTCGACCTCGACATACTGGTCGAAGCCGTCGGCATTGGTGATGTGCACGTACGTGTGGCCGGCCGCGCCGTCCTCCGACAGTGTCCACGCCTCCTGCGGCGTGAAGTGGGTGAAGTAGCTCGTCACAGTTGGGTTGGACAGCGCCTTCATGCGGACGACGTTGCCATCATGCCAAGCCTGCATGAATGTGCGCACGTAGTCGTCGGCGGTCGGGAACAGGATCGTCGCGTCGATGTTCACGTTGACGATGCCGTGCGGCGAGCCGAGCGCGTTGTTGTCGATCTGGATCTGGAACCGGTCGCCGTTGTCGTTGTCGAAGGTGCAATAGGACGATCCGGCGGCGCCGTTGCAGTCGTGGTAATGCCAGTGGGTGTTGCTCGGATGCACGTCGTCGAACTGGGCCTTGGAAGCGGCGGTGGTCAGGTCGACCAGGCGGGCGGTGTTGCGCTTGCCGTAGGCGTCCAGTCCGGCTTGCGCGTACCCCTGAGCGGTCCTGGGAAAGGTTGGTGGCTTGGGTGTGGTGGACGTGCCGGACGACGCCGACGGCGTTGGCGTCGGAGTGTCCGACGGGGACGCGGCAGCGGTCGGCCCGGGGCTGACGTCGCCGAGACCGGTGATGGCGGTGGGCTTGGAGTGACCGCAGCCGGCCAGGGCGCCAATCAAGATCATGGCGATGGCGGCGGCGCGTCCGAAGGGGCGGGCGGACATTCGTCTATCTTCGGGTTATACCTCCGGTGGGGGATATCGCCCGAATAGGCGAGGTGGCCGACCCGCCGTAAGCGTGACGTTCGACGCGTCGTTAGCAGTCTCCTTGACGGAGTGCTAGACGCCGACTAACGTCCGATTAGCACTCTCAGCACGAGGGTGCTAGCTCTTCGGGCCTGGTCCGAAGGGCGATAACGCCAGGCGGACCGGCACCCGCGACGACGGCGCCGCCCGGTGGACATGAGGCAGACAAGCAATCAAGTACCCCAGGAGGGTATGCCCGTGACTACCGCGACGAAGGTTGCGATCAGGCCGCTCGAGGACCGGATCATCGTTCAGGCCAACGAGGCCGAGACGACGACGGCTTCGGGCCTGGTTATTCCCGACACCGCCAAGGAGAAGCCGCAGGAGGGCACTGTCCTCGCTGTCGGCCCGGGCCGGGTTGACGACAAGGGCAACCGCATTCCGGTTGACGTGAAGGTCGGCGACACGGTCCTGTACTCGAAGTACGGCGGCACCGAGGTCAAGTACGGCGGCGAGGAGTACCTGGTGCTCTCCGCTCGTGACGTGCTGGCTGTCATCGAGAAGTGATCTCAACGACGGGCGTTGTCGTTGCCCCGGACCTGCTCCGGGACTAGCGACAGCGCCCGTTTTCGCTGTTCTGCGAAGGGAAGTTTCGATAAGCCATGGCGAAGACTCTGAGCTTCTCCGATGACGCGCGGCACCTGCTGGAGCACGGCGTCAACACGCTCGCTGACGCTGTCAAGGTCACCCTCGGCCCGAGGGGCCGCAACGTGGTGCTGGACAAGAAGTTCGGCGCCCCCGACGATCACCAACGATGGCGTGACCATCGCCAAGGAGATCGACCTGGACAACCCGTACGAGAACCTTGGCGCCCAGCTGGTCAAGGAAGTGGCGACGAAGACCAACGACGTCGCCGGTGACGGCACCACCACGGCCACCGTGCTGGCCCAGGCGATGGTCCGCGAGGGCCTGCGCAACGTGACCGCCGGGGCCAACCCGACCGGCCTCAAGCGCGGCATGGACAAGGCCGTGGCCGCGGTCAGCGAGGCGCTGCTCGCCAAGGCGATCGAGGTCGCCGGCGACGCCGACATCGCCAGCGTGGCGACCGTCTCGGCCCAGGACGCTTCGGTCGGCGAGCTGATCGCCGAGGCGATGGGCAAGGTCGGCCGGGCCGGCGTCATCACCGTCGAGGACGGCTCGACGATGGCGACCGAGCTTGAGGTCACCGAGGGCATGCAGTTCGACAAGGGCTTCATCTCGCCCCAGTTCATGACCGATCCGGAGGCCGGCGAGGCGGTGCTCGAGGACGCCTACGTCCTGGTCACCACCCAGAAGATCAGCGCCATCGAAGAGCTGATCCCGGTGCTGGAGAAGGTGCTGCAGGCGGGCAAGGCGCTGTTCGTCATCGCCGAAGACGTCGACGGCCAGGCTCTGGCCACGCTCGTCGTCAACGCGATGCGCAAGACCCTGAAGGTCGTCGCCGTCAAGGCGCCGGCGTTCGGTGACCGCCGCAAGGCACAGCTGCAGGACATCGCCACGCTGACCGGCGCCGAGCTGATCAACGCGGAACTCGGCTACAAGCTGGAGGCAGTCAACCTCGAGATGCTGGGCACCGCCCGGCGGGTTGTGGTGACCAAGGACGAGACCGTGATCGTCGACGGCGGCGGCTCAAGCAGCCGACGTCGCCGGCCGCGTCGAAGCGATCCGCAAGGAGATCGAGGCCTCCGACTCGGATTGGGACAAGGAGAAGCTCAACGAGCGTCTCGCCAAGCTGTCCGGCGGCATCGCGGTGATCAAGGTCGGCGCCGCCACCGAGGTGGAGCTCAAGGAGAAGAAGCACCGCATCGAGGACGCGATCTCGGCCACCAAGGCCGCGGTCGAGGAGGGCATCGTGCCCGGCGGCGGTGCCGCTCTCGTGCAGATCTCCGCGGTCATCGCCGACAACGCCCTGGGCCTGTCCGGCGACGAGGCCACCGGTGCCGAGATCGTCCGCAAGGCCCTGGTCGAGCCGCTGCGGTGGATTGCCCAGAACGGCGGCCTGGACGGCTACGTGGTGGTGGAGAAGGTCCGCGACTCCGCCTGGGGCGAGGGCCTGAACGCTGCCACCGGCGAATACGTCGACCTGGTCAAGGCCGGCATCGTCGACCCGGTCAAGGTGACCCGCAACGCGGTCGCCAACGCCGCGTCGATCGCCGGCCTGCTGCTGACCACCGAGGGCATCGTGGTGGAGAAGAAGGAAGCCCCGGCTTCGGGCGCGGGCGGACATGGCCACGGCCACGGCCACCAGCACGGCCCCGGCTTCTGATTTGGATTTGGAATCGCCTCCGCCGTCCCTGGCGGCCGCGCCGAAAGTCTTGAGTGCATTCGCACACGGCGACTTCCGGCGCGGACGCCAGGGACACCGGATCCGGTCCCAAATCGGGGGCGGGCTCTAAATCAAGATCATTTCGCGGTACGAAACGGCCGCTCGCGGACTTCGCGAGCGGCCGTTTCGCATTCCGGGTGCGGGCGCCCGCTCGCGCTTCGGATTGAGCTCCGCGAGCAGGGCACGACCGGGCACCCTACGCTTCCGGTCAAGCGACTCTGATTCACCAGCGCGCGGGTCGGCTGCCTCAGGATTGGCTCGGGACTTCATTACCGCTCGCTTACGCCACTTGATCTCGCAACCAAAACGGCAAGACTTGGTGTGTGGCAGTCGTGGATAAGCGGCTGCGGCTTCTCGGTGCCGTGGCCGGCATCGCGGCCGCGGCGGTAGCACTCGGAGTCGCCGAACTGATCGCCGTGCTGGCCGGCCCGCAGTCGGCGCCGATCATCGCGGTCGGCGACGTCGTGGTCGACAACGTGCCGGGGTCGGTGAAGAACTTCGCCGTGTCGGTCTTCGGCACCCACGACAAGACCGCGTTGATCATGGGCACGTTCATCCTGCTCGCCGTCTTCGCCGCTGTCGTCGGCGCGCTCGCCGTCCGGGACATGCGATTCGGGTACGCCGGAATCGCCGTATTCGGCGTGATCGGTGTGGCCGCGGCGTGGACCCGGCCACACGCCGGCATCGGCGCGGCCCTGCCGTCGATCATCGGCGCACTGGCCGGTGCCGCGGCGCTGTCCTGGCTGATTACCGGCTGGCGCGACCCGAGACCGGCGCTCGACGGAGCGCCGGAGCGGCGTTCGTTGCTGGTGGGTTCCCTGATCGCCATCGCCGGTGGAGCCGTGCTCGGCTTCGTCGGCCGGTCCCTCGGCGAGCGTCGCAATGTCAGTGCCGCCCGCAGTTCGGTGACCCTTCCCGTGCCGGCGTCGCCCGCGCCGTCGCTGCCGCCGGACGCCGCGGTCGCCGGCCAGACGCACTTCGTCACCAGCAACGACGACTTTTACCGGATCGACACCGCGCTGATCGTGCCGCAGGTCGACCCGGACACCTGGACGTTGCGGATCCACGGCCGAGTCGGCAAGCCGATCGAGCTGACCTACGCCCAACTGCTGGCACGCCCGATGATCGAGCGCTACATCACGCTGGCGTGCGTCTCCAACGAAGTCGGCGGTGACCTGATCAGCAACTCGCGGTTTCTCGGCGTACCGCTGAAGGATCTTCTTGAGGAAGCCCGCCCGGACCCGGCGGCGGACCAGGTGATCGGCCGGTCCGCCGATGGATTCACGACCGGGGCGCCGACCGCCGCGATAATGGACGGCCGGGACGCGATGATCGCGGTCGGCATGAACGGCGAGCCGTTGCCGGTGGAGCACGGCTTTCCGGCTCGGGTGGTGGTGCCGGGGCTCTACGGCTATGTGTCAGCCACCAAGTGGGTGACCGAGCTGGAGCTGTCATCGTTCGCGGATTTCGACGCCTATTGGGTGCCGCGTGGCTGGTCGCAGCAGGCTCCGATCAAGACCGAGTCGCGGATCGACACGCCCCGTGACGGCAGCAAGAAGCCGGCCGGTCAGGTGGTGATCGCCGGAGTTGCGTGGGCGCAGCGGCGCGGGATCAGCAAGGTCGAAGTACGCGTCGACGACGGCGAGTGGAAGACCGCCGTCCTGGATCCGGTGCCGTCCATCGACACCTGGCGGCAGTGGCACCTGACCTGGGACGCCACCCCCGGCGAGCACCGCCTGCAGGTCCGTGCCACGGACAACGCGGGGGCGGTGCAGACCAGCGAAGAGGCGCCGCCGCCACCCAACGGTGCCAGCGGCTATCACACCATCAAGGTAAAGATCAGCTAGCCGGCCAGCGCCGGTTCGCGCAGGTCGGCCAGGAGCCGGTCGCGGCCGAGTTTGGCCTCGAGCTTGACGACGTCGACCCGGCGCCGGAATCGGCTGGTGGCGTCCTGCCAGCCCAGCGTCAGCAGGCGGGTTCGCTCGGTCTCGGTGAAGCCGCCCCAGACTCCGTAGGGTTCCGCGCGCCGACAGCGCCGCGGCCGCACACTCGGGACGTACCGGACAGGCGCGACACAACGCCTTCGCAGCCAGTTCCCGGCGGATGCGAGCGGATCCACGCTCGCCATCCGGGTGGAAAAACTGGGCGCTGTCGCGTCCGCGGCACAGACCGTGCATCTGCCAATCCCATGCGTCCGCTAAAGGTCCTGGCAGGCGCTGCACGTTGCTCATCGACGAACCCTCCGCGGCGGTCGTGTAGATCGGGTTTCGGTTGCTGTACCCAGTCCTCCGCGGTATATGCACCCGCAGGTTGGCGTCCTGGACTCGCACGCCCTGTGCGCTTTTTAGCGCCAGTTCCACTGAAAGTGGTCGTACGGGCTCCACTTTCGTGTTGTGCTCGCTTCAGGAATCGCCGCTGAGGCTCTGCGACCACCACTGAGCCTCGGCAATTTCAGACTGAGCTTGAGAGGGGACAGCGTGCTGACGGTTCTGGCGTGCGTACGTACCCCCGACGCTGCGCGGGCTATCGCGGTATGCGCCGACCGGCTCGGAGTAAGCGCTTCGGTGCGAACCGCGGTCACCGCGGTCGAAGCGATTGCCCGGCTGGCGGAGCGTGGTGCCGATCTTGTGGTTGTAGACGGCCCACTCACCCGGCCAGATCCAGTTGGCTTCGTCCGGCGTGCGATGGCATATGCCCCGCGTGCCACCCTGATCGTTTACGGCCTTCCGGAACCCTCGGTGGCCAGTGCCCTGATCCAGGCCGGTGCGCGCGGCGTGATCCGGGGCGGCGACACCGATCTGGTGACCGCCGTGACCAAGACCGTCCTGCTGCTCGGCATGACCAGCAGCGTGACCGCGCCCACGGCCGGGCGTGCCGGAGCCGACCGGGCCGCCGACCCGGCGTCCTCGCGCGCCAGCTTCGCCACCAAGATGAACTTGCCCGGCCGAACCGGCTCGGACCGTGCCACCAGCGCTCTCGACGCCCGCAACGGCGGGCCGAGCTTCGCGGTGTCCCGGGTCCCGGTGCCGGAGGAGCCGATGCTCGCCTACGCCAACGGTGCGGCCCCGACGCTGGTGCCGCAGCAGCGGATGGATCTGGCGCCGGCGGTCCGCGCGCCCAACCTGACCGAACGCGAGTTGCAGGTGCTGCGCGGCATGGCCGACGGCAAGAGCAACGCCGAGATCGGTCGGGATCTGTTCGTCTCGGAAGACACGGTCAAGACGCACGCCCGGCGATTGTTCCGGAAACTGGGTGCTCGGGACCGGGCCCACGCAGTGGCCTCCGGCTTCCGCGCGGGGCTGGTCGGCTGATCCCGGGTCGGCACCGCACGATTCGGTCGATCATGCACTGACCGCCGGGACCGCGACCCGGCGCTCAGCTGTCGTTTTCACCGATCGTGTCGTGCACCCCGTCCGCGTAACCGCGGGCATATTCCCAGGTCACATAGTGCTCTGGGTCGGGGTCGTAGGCTGGTTCATGCACCCGTGGGCGGCCCGAGGTGAGCAAGTGGCGGAGGTTCTGAACCGAGCAGGTCCCAGTCGAAGTAGTGCGGCTCGTGACAGTCTTCGCACTCGATCACCAGGCCGCGTACGCCGACCGGTGACAGGAGAGCCTTGTAAATCTCCAGGTCGGCAAGATCTTCGAGCACATCCTCGCGCTCGGCCGGGTCGAGAGCGTCCGCGTCCACCGCACTCTCGTCCTCGCTACCCTCGACGCCGGCGAGTTCGGAGGCCGGGTCGGCGGGATCTCCGGCAAACGGATCAAGCGGCTCGTCATGCACAACTCCACCGTAGTCGCGGTGGGCACCTAACCGCGAGTGAGGGCGATCAACCTCCGCGTGGTGTCTCTGGTTCTCATCCGACCGTGAACTCCGCGCCTCGGAGAGCGTGATCTTCGGGCCTCAAACGACCTGATCCTCGGGCCTCGAACGGCGTGATGTCCGGGCGCCAAGCGGCGCTGTCTCCGGGCCTGAAGCGGCGTGATGTCCGGGCCCGACCGGACTGGGTGTGCGAGCCGGGCGTGAGCCCGGCCATGGCGCCGGGGCGTTGATCTCCGCGGTAGGTACGATAGGTACACCGCAGCCGAGGGGACAGCACAGTGGATCTTTTGCCCATCGACCAGGTCAATCCCGTCGATCCGTCCGCCCGAGAATTCGATGCGCAGCGCGAGTTTGCCACCGGCGGCATGATGGATCATGGTCTGCCGCTCGGCCTCACATTCGACGACGTGCTGCTTCTGCCGAACGACTGCGACCTGGATCCGAGCCAGGCCACCACGACCACCCGGCTGACCCGCAACGTCGAGCTGTCGATCCCGCTGGTGTCCAGCGCGATGGACACGGTCACCGAGGCGCGGATGGCGATCGCCATGGCTCGGCTGGGCGGCATCGGCGTGCTGCACCGCAACATGTCGATCGAGGACCAGGCGTCCCAGGTCGATCTTGTGAAGCGGTCCGAGGCCGGGATGATCACCAACCCGGTGACCTGTTCGCCGGACGACACGATCCGCGACGTGGACGCGCTCTGCGGCCGCTATCGCATCTCCGGTGTGCCGGTGGTGGACGGCGACGGCCGGCTCACCGGCATCGTGACCAACCGCGACATGCGGTTCGTGGCCGACAAGTCGGCTCTGGTCCGCGACGTGATGACGCCGATGCCGCTGGTCACCGCCAAGGTCGGGGTGAGCAAGGACGAGGCGCTCGGCCTGCTGCGCCAGTACAAGATCGAGAAGCTGCCGCTGGTCGATGACTCGGGCCGGCTTCGTGGCCTGATCACGGTCAAGGACTTCGCCAAGTCCGAGCAGTACCCGAATGCGACGAAGGACGACGCCGGCCGGCTCCGGGTGGCGGCTGCCATCGGTGTCGGCGAGGACGCCTACAAGCGGGCGCGGACGCTGATCGACGCCGGCGTCGACGTCGTCATGGTGGACATCGCGCACGGTCACAACGGTGCCGTGGTCCGGATGATTCAGCAGCTCAAGCGCGAGACCTCGGTCGAGGTGGTGGGCGGCAACATCGCCACCTACGCCGGTGCCAAGGCGCTGGTCGAGGCCGGCGCGGATGCCATCAAGGTGGGTGTCGGACCCGGCTCCATCTGCACCACTCGTGTCGTCGCCGGTGTCGGCGTGCCCCAGGTCTCGGCGATCATGGAAGCGGCCCGGGCGGCTCGGGACTTCGGCGTTCCGGTGATCGGTGACGGCGGCATGCAATATTCCGGAGACATCGCCAAGGCGATCGTGGCCGGCGCCGACACCGTGATGCTGGGTTCGCTTCTGGCCGGCTGCGAAGAGAGCCCCGGCGACCTGATCTTCATCAACGGCAAGCAGTTCAAGTCCTACCGCGGCATGGGCTCGCTCGGCGCCCTGTCCGGCCTGCGCGGGTCCAAGTCTTACTCCAAGGACCGCTACTTCCAGGCCGAAGTGAGCAGCGAAGACAAGCTGATCCCGGAGGGCATCGAGGGTCAGGTGCCCTATCGCGGTCCTCTCGCCAATGTCGCCCACCAGTTGGTCGGCGGCCTGCGACAGGCGCTCTACTACACCGGCGCGAGTACGATCTCCGAGTTGCAGGTGCGCGGGCGGTTCGTCCGGATCACGGCGGCAGGCCTCAAGGAGAGCCACCCGCACGACATCCAGATGACCGTCGAGGCACCGAACTACCACTCGCGCTGATCGCCCCCGCGGCGCGCCGGACCCGTGTCGCGGCCGGCGGCCGGCTGGGACCGTCTCGCGACGCATTCAACGAGGAGCACTCATGCGGGACGTCGTGGAAATCGGCATGGGCAAGACCGCACAACGCGGCTTCCACCTGGACGACGTGGCGATCGTGCCGAGCCGGCGCACTCGTGATGTCGACGACGTGTCCACAGCCTGGCAGCTCGATGCATACCCATTCAAGATCCCGTGTGTCGCGCACCCGTCCGATGCCACCATGAGCCCGGCCACCGCGGTGACGCTGGGCCAGCTCGGCGGCCTCGGCGTGCTCAACGTCGAGGGTCTCTGGACCCGCTATGAAGACCCGACCAAGGTGCTGGCCGAGATTGCCGCGCTCGACGTCGAGCAGCACGCCACGCGTCGCCTTCAGGAGCTCTACGCGGAACCGATCCGCCCGGAACTGATCGCCGAACGGGTCCGGGTGATGCGCGAGGGCGGCGTGACCGTCGCCGTGCGGGTGAGTCCGCAGCACACGCTCGCGCTGGCACCGGTGATTCTCGACGCCGGCGTCGACATCCTGGTCATCCAGGGCACGCTGGTCTCGGCCGAGCACGTGTCCACGGTGGACGAGCCGCTGAACCTCAAGGAGTTCATCGCCGACCTGGACCTTCCGTGCGTCGTCGGCGGCTGCACCAACTACCAGACCGCGCTGCATTTGATGCGTACCGGAGCAGCCGGCGTGATCGTCGGTGTCGGTGCCGACGAGTGGTCCACGACCGATCGGGTGCTCGGCATCCGCGTGCCGATGGCGAGCGCGATCGCCGACGCCGCCGCGGCCCGCCGTGACTACCTGGACGAGACCGGCGGCCGCTACGTGCACCTGATCGCCGACGGAGATGTGCGTACCTCCGGGGACATCGCCAAGGCGCTCGGCTGCGGGGCGGACGCGGTGATGCTGGGTGAACCGCTGTCGGCCTGCACCGAGGCGCCGGCCGGGGGAGCTTGGTGGCACAGCTCGGCCAGCCACCCCAAGCTGCCGCGCGGCGCGTTCTGCGTGAGCGATCGGGACGAGCCGCTGGGCTCGATGGAGCGCCTGCTGTTCGGCCCGTCCGACGACCCCGAGGGCAGCCTCAACCTGTTCGGCGGGCTGCGCCGGGCGATGGCCAAGTGCGGCTATCGCGACCTCAAGGAATTCCAGAAGGTCGGGCTGCTGCTGGACCGCTAGTCGCCCTCCGCGGTTCCGATTCAGCGGTACGCGGACCCGCGCCCCGTCGCCCCGCGCCGCCCGCACTATGTCCGTGACTCGTGGATCTTGCGAAGTTGGCGTGGCCATGGCCCTCACAACTTCGTAAGATCGACGGGTGGCACGGCCGCTCCCGGCGGCACGGCCGCTCCCGGCGGCACGGGCCCAGCCGGCAGCACAGGCAGCGTCGGCGGATTGCCTAGTTGTAGTGGCGCGCGTCGTGTTCCAGCGAGATCATCGCGTCCCGCAGCTCGGCCGAGATCGGCACCAGCGTGCCGCTGTCGCTGACTATCCGCAGCTTGGCTCGCACGTTCACGACGATGTCGTCATCCGCGGGCGCCGGCCGGATGCGCAGGTTGAGGGTGAACGACTCGGGCTGCACCTCGGCGATGCCGGCCGAGACCGCGACCTTTTCGGCCGGGCCGAGCCGCTCGCACGCGCCGGCCGGCGCGGTCAGCGACGGCTCCAGGTGGTTTCCGCTGGCGAGCAGCCCGTGCAGGACGTGGTTCTGTGCGATGTAGAGCTCGCGCGCGTGCATCAGCCACGATTCGAGCGCGTCGTCGGTGATGATGCCGTCGCGGGTGATGTCGTGGGCGGTCACGTCGTGGTGCTCCAGCACCGGCCAGCGCGAAATCATGCGCTTACGGTTGCACACGGCCGGGCCGGCGGCACCGCATTTACACCTCCAGGAGCTTGCGCAGCTGGGCGCCGTTGCGCTGGGCGTAGTCAGACCGGCAGTTGTTCATCAGGACGTGCAGCGCGGCCGAGGACTGAGACAGTTTCTCGAGCTTCGGCGCCCACTCCGCCATCTCCGGTTCGGAGTAGAGGTAGCCGAACTTGTCGTAGATGTTCTTGCTGGTCCACTTGTCGCTGTGCCCGTGGAACCGGACCATGGCCAGGTCGCTGGTGGCTTCCAGTACCGGCGGGATCGACGATTTGTGGCCCTGTGGCATGTCGACGCTGACGAACGGCAGATTGTGCTTGCGCAGGAAGTCCAGCGTCTCGGTCTGGTTGTCGCCGT
The DNA here is from genome assembly GCA_963836775.1 of uncultured Actinomycetota bacterium. Taxonomy (GTDB): domain Bacteria; phylum Actinomycetota; class Actinomycetes; order Mycobacteriales; family Micromonosporaceae; genus DASQPR01. The sequence continues at coordinate 158,812 of CAWIKR010000003.1, forward strand.
GGAACCAGCTCTCGTGCCGCAACTCGATCACCGCCCGCAGCGGAGCGCAGCGCTTGGCGACCTCGGTCAGGTACTGCTTGTTCGAGTGCTTGATCACGAACCACGGCGGGAACTGGAACAGGATCGCGCCGAGCTTGCCGGCCTCGACCAGGGGATCGAGGGCGGACAGGAAGCGGGTCCAAACGTCTTCGTAGGCCTGCGGGGACAGGTCGTCCGGGTAGATGTTCTTCTTGTCGGTCTCCGGGCGCAGGTCCTTGTAGAGCTTCGCGGGCTGGGTCGGGTGTCCGGTCAGCAGGCTGAACGCCTTGATGTTGAAGATGAAGTCCGGTGGTGTCCGCTGCGCCCACAGCCCGGCGGTCGCTTCGGACGGTGGCGAGTAGTAGGTCGAATCGACCTCCACCAGCGGGAATTGCGTGGCGTAATAGCCCAGCCGCTTCTCCGGCGTGTCCGCGCTGGCTGGATACCACCCACTCTCCAGCAGCGTTTTGTCGGTCCACGACGCCGTACCGATGCGGATCTCGCCGTGCTCGGTGCTCATCGATACATTCTCCCCGATTGCACCGACATTCAACCTGGTGGTGATCATCCGGGATTGCCGCAGTCGGCTCAGCGGAACGGCGATGTCGGCAACGGCGGCGGTGGCGGGCGGTGGCTGCCGTGATCGGCGATCTTGACTGCGATCCGAGAATTGACGGCTTCGACCAGGCGCACCCCGCCCCAGCCGAGCGCTCCGCTGAGGACGATCACGATGATCGCCAGCACCGCGCGATGCTTCGGGATCTTCGGAAAATTATCCGGCTCGCCGAGCAGGATGGTGCGTACAGGTATCGGGTTCAGCCTGTTCATAGGTGCGACAGCACCTCCTGGAACACGGTATGAACGGCGATCACAGCCGCGTCGCCAGTGATTGGATCATCTGATCCGAACACCACTTGGACGACGTAGGTTCCGAGCCGGCCGCCGTAGGCCGCAACGACCGGGAAGTCTGGGTCATTGAGGTACCCGAGGAAGACAAAACCACCGGTGTGGGCCGCGATCGGCCCGGCGATCGATTCGTCGCCCAGATCGCCAGGGATGCGAGCGCCCGCGCGGATCATCGACTGACGAAGCTCGGCGTAGGTCGTCCGCGCCTGGCTGAGCGGGCTGCCCGATGGGCCTTGCCCCAGGTGCCAGATTGCGATGCCGAGGAAAGTGGTCGCGGACTCGAACTCACAGTGGCGGAAGACAAGATCCGGAGCTTCGTATGCAGTGCCGCCGATAAGACTCATCGCCAGCGGCCGCGCCGGATCGTGTCCGGGGACGAGCGTGTCGACAATCTCCGAGCGGACCAGCCCGCACGCATTGGTGGTCGGAGGCAGATAGTGCCAGCTGGTATAGGCGCGGAAGCCGCCGATCAGAGCAGCAATGGCACACAGCACCGCGACGAACGCGGTCCCCGCCGTCCACTCCAGCCTCATTCGAAACTTCGACACACGTCTTTGTAGCGCACTTTGCCGGACGCTGTCTGTCCCTTGTGTACGACCTGGCAGTCAACTGATCTTTGCGGTCGGTGTCGGGCGTGATCATCAACTGGAGTCCGTGAGATCCGGGGCACGCCCAGGCCGGGTCTGCGGGAGCCTGGACCGTCACGCGATTAGGCTTTCCGCATGAGCCTGCCGCGCCCAGTTCTCGTCGTTGATTTCGGTGCCCAGTACGCGCAATTGATCGCCCGCCGGGTCCGCGAGGCCCGGATCTACTCCGAGGTCGTGCCGCACGACATGCCGGTGGCCGAGATGCTCGCCAAGAATCCGGCGGCGATCATCCTCTCCGGCGGGCCCTCCAGCGTCTATGAGCCGGGTGCGCCGAGCGTGGACGAGTCGCTGTTCGCCGCCGGAGTTCCGACCTTTGGCATCTGCTATGGCTTCCAGCTGATGGCGCGCGCGCTCGGCGGCACCGTGAACAAGACCGGCCTGCGCGAATTCGGCGGCACGCCGCTGATGGTGACCGATGCCGGCACGCTCTTCGATGGTCTGCCCGGCGAGCAGGACGTCTGGATGAGCCACGGCGACGCGGTGATCGAGGCGCCGGCCGGCTTCACCGTGACGGCCCGCTCCGCGGGCGCACCAGTGGCCGGCTTCGAGGACGTCGGGTCCCGGCGCGCGGGTGTCCAGTTCCACCCCGAGGTCGGGCACACCACGCACGGCCAGGCGGTGCTGGAGCACTTCCTCTACGACATCGCCGGGCTGGAGCCGACCTGGACGCCGGAGTCGATCGTGGCCGAGCAGGTCGCCGCGATCCGGGCTCAGGTCGGCAGCAAGGAGGTCATCTGTGGCCTCTCCGGCGGCGTCGACTCGGCGGTCGCGGCGGCGCTCGTCCACAAGGCCGTCGGCGACCAGCTGACCTGCGTCTTCGTCGACCACGGGCTGCTCCGCGCGGGCGAAGCCGAGCAGGTGGAGAAGGACTACGTCGCGGCCACGGGCATCAAGCTCAAGGTGGTCGACGCCTCCGAGCGGTTCCTCGCCGCGCTGGATGGCGTCACCGATCCGGAGCAGAAGCGCAAGATCATCGGGCGTGAGTTCATCCGGGTCTTCGAGCAGGCGGCTCGCGAGGTGGCCTCGGCCGGCGACGTCGAGTTCCTGGTCCAGGGCACCCTCTACCCGGACGTGGTGGAGTCCGGTGGCGGCTCCGGCACGGCCAACATCAAGTCCCACCACAATGTTGGCGGGCTCCCCGACGACCTTGCATTCGAGCTGGTGGAGCCGCTGCGCCTGCTGTTCAAGGACGAGGTCCGCGCCATCGGCACCGAGCTTGGCCTGCCCGAGGCGATGGTCTGGCGGCACCCGTTCCCGGGGCCGGGTCTGGCGATCCGCATCATCGGCGCGGTCTCCAGCGACCGGCTGGACGTCCTCCGCGCCGCCGATCAGATCGCTCGCGACGAGCTGGCCAACTCCGGACTGGACCGGGACGTCTGGCAGTTCCCGGTGGTGCTCCTCGCCGACGTCCGCAGCGTCGGGGTTCAGGGCGACGGCCGCACCTATGGGCACCCGGTGGTGCTGCGCCCGGTGTCCAGTGAGGACGCCATGACGGCGGACTGGTCCCGGCTGCCGTATGAGCTGATCGCCCGCATCTCCACCCGGATCACCAACGAGGTGGCCGAGGTGAACCGGGTGGTGCTGGACGTGACCAGCAAACCGCCGGGCACCATCGAGTGGGAGTAGCCGAACGCAAAGCGTGACCCCGAGTCCGAACGGGGCGGGTGCTTCCCTGGGCGAGGGACGAGGCCCGCAGGGAGCGCCCCGCCGACGTGGCATCGGTCTCGGGGTCACGTTTTATTGCACGGCGCCAGCCGTCCGCGTACCGTCGCGGCGCCGCTCTATCGGCCGGTCCGGCCCTCGTCATCGAGGCCCGGGGTCCGGCCGGGGGTCGGTCAAGCCGCGGGCGGCTCGGAGTGCACTGATGTCGTCGGTGCGGCCGGCGGCGTGGTCGCGGCCGGCGCGGTCGGGTAGTTCCACACCGGTGGCTGCTTGCCGTCCGGCATCACCACGATCGCGACGATGTAGGCGAGCGCGAGCCAACCACCGCTGAGGATGGTGCCCACCACGACGCCGATGCGGACCACGGTCGAGTCGATGTTCAGGTAGTCAGCGAGGCCACCGCAGACACCGCTGAGCTTGCGGTCGGTCTGCGAGCGCCGGAGCTGACGGACCTTGCTCTGCGGCTGGAACGGTGACTGTGTGCTTGTCATGAGTTCAGGTTGCGCTTCGGGCGTGCCCGAGCGCCTCAGTGACTGCCCGGATGCGTACCCTGATTTTGGTCTGTCGATCTAGCCGCCACACCCACCTCCCCTTGGATGGACGCACGTGGAACCGGTCCGCCGCATTGCGGCCTATGGCATCTGCCGCAACCAGGACGATCAGGTCCTTCTGGTCCGCGCCAGCAACAAATCCGGCACGCCCGGAGCGTGGTCATTGCCAGGTGGGGCGGTTGCGCACGGGGAGAATCCCAAAGACACCGTGGTACGCGAAACTGCCGCCGAGACCGGGCTGTCGGTGGCCGTGTCCGGGCTGCAGGACGTGGTGGCGGACATGCGAGCGCTGCCGGACCGCGGCATCACCATTCACACCGACCGCCTGATCTACACCGTCCGGGTCCGCGGCGGAGCCCTGAAGCCCCGTGTTGACCAGCCCACCGATCTGGTGCAGTGGGTCGGGCTGACCGATGCCGGGACGATGCCGTTGCGGCCGTTCACCGCGGTTGCGCTGGGCTTGTCGGCGGCCGCCGCCGACCTGCGTCCGGACGACCCGCCGGAGGTGCCATCGTTCCTGGCCGTGCCCGGCCCGGACGGCCTGCACCGGGCGCAGCGGTTCGCCGCCTACGCGGTGGCTACCGACCCGGCCGGTCGAGTGCTGCTGACTCGCATCGCCGACGGTTATCCCGGCGCCGGGCTGTGGCACCTGCCCGGTGGCGGCACCGATTTCGGCGAGACGCCGGGGCCGGCGCTGCTCCGCGAGTTGGAGGAGGAGACCGGCCAGCACGGCCGGCTGGTGTCGTTGCTCGGCGTCGCGAGTCATCGGGATGCCGCCCAGATCGGACCTGAGGGCTTTCCCATCGACTGGCACGGTGTGCGCGCGTTCTACCTGGTGCAGGTGGACGAGGCCAGCGCGCCGAAAGTGTTCGACGTGGGCGGGTCCACGGTCGAGGCGCGCTGGTTCACACCGGGCGAGGTGGACGCGTTCCGCGACCGTGAGGCCCTCACCGAGGTGACCGTCGAGGCGCTGGCCGCACTGCCCCGGCAGCGTCAGCGTTGACGATGCGGGCTCGGATCCGGCGACTGGAGGCTTACGGCGTCGCGACCGATCGGGATCGGGTGCTGCTGACCGGGTCGTCGTTGCCGGGTGACGTGGTGCGGCACGGCGAGGATCCGCACGAGACCGTACGCCGCGCGATCGCCAGTCTGACCGGTCTCCGGGTTGACGTCGGCGCCCCACTTGACGTGGTGGCGGCGGTGACCGTCACGGATGCCGTCGTCGAGCAGGTCGATCGCATCGTCTTCGATATCGCGCTCGGCGGTGGCGATCCGGCCGGCGGCCGGTGGGCACGCGGTGACCGAGGCCGATCCGTGGGTGCAAGCGGTGCTGTCCGATCGCCCCGCGATCGTGGACGTCCCCGCGGTGCCGCCGTCGCAGCCGGCGTCCGGGCCGGTCGAGCGGGTCCAGCGGTTCAGCGCCTATGGACTGGTCACCGATCCGGCCGGGCGGATCCTGCTGACCCGGATCTCGGACGGATATCCGGGCGCCGGCACCTGGCATCTGCCGGGCGGAGGGATCGACTTCGGCGAGCGCCCGGCCTCGGCACTGGATCGGGAGTTGCGGGAGGAGACTGGACAAATAGGTCAGGTCGGGCAGTTGATCGCTATCGAGCATGCCCACAACCCGACCGCCTACGGACCCGAGAAGCGTCCGATCGATTGGCATACGGTGCGAGCGATCTTCCGGGTCACAGTGACCGAGCCCACTGCACCGAGGGTGCACGAGCTCGGCGGCTCTACCGACTCTGCCGCTTGGCTAACCGTCGCTGAGCTGCGAAAATTGCCCCTGAACAGGCTCGCTCGCGGCATTATTGCTAAATACATGCAGTGATGCCTGAATCACATCACAGTTCCGATCAATGCGCGTTTCCGTACAATGGATTCGTAACGTCGAGCGGCACCTGTGTGAACAGAAGATTTCGCGTTCGGGGCGTATCCAAGGCGGCCCCGGGTGTGCAATCGTGTAGGCCGCAAGCCGCCGAGGTTACAGCCAGTGGCGGTTTACGCATTGCACGCGCTGGATTACGGCGGGAAACCAACCCGCAATGCAACGCGCTGTAGTGACCTTGCCCCGATGGGGGGCCGGCAGAAGTGCTGGCTCCGTATGGAGGAACCTAGTGCCGAGAGCCCCATGGCGCCGGCGTAACACAGATAGCCCCGGTCCTGCCGGGCGGCGATGGACGGGACGTCTTCGTCGCAGCAGCGGCAACCTGGCCCGCAGGGCGCTGACAATTCGAGTGGGCCGTCGGCCTTCAGCCACCCACACGTTTGACGAAATCGATCACGGGCGTCGGCGCCGGGTCATGACGGTCGCTTTCGATCGCATCCGCAACGGCCGACCCGAAGTCGAGACGATTGACATGGTCATCCCGGTGAGCCCGGCGCCCGCGGGTGCCGCCACCATGCCCAGCAACCGGCCCGGCACCGGCACTCGCCCGGCCGGCGCGGACGACCTGGACGCGCCGATCCCGCAGACGATCCCGCTGCTCCCAGGCGAGCAGACGGTCGCGCGCCGGATCAAGTTCGGCCTCGCCAATGCCTGCACTCTGGCCAGCATCATGCTCGGTATGAGCGCGGTGTTCATCAGCATGCACGGCGATCCGCGCCTGGCTGCGCTGCTGCTGCTCGGCTGCGTCATCTTCGACGGTGTCGACGGCGCGGTGGCCCGCAAGATGGGCGTGGCGAGCCCGTTCGGCGCGCAAATGGATTCGCTGGCCGACATGTGCTCGTTCGGCATCGCGGCTCCGGTCGTGCTCTACGCGGCCTTGCACGGTCACGCTCCGGCGCCGCTGATTGCCGTCGCCTGCGGCATGATCGCCGCCGGCGCTGCGATCCGGTTGGCCCGGTTCAACGTGTCGCCGAAGGACGGCCGGTTCTTCTCCGGCGTTCCGACGACGATGACGGCCGCTGTCATGGCGCTGTCGGTGCTGATCGGCCTGCAGTTGCCGGGCCTGCTCGCGGTGGTCGCGGTGGCCGTGCTGGCGATCGCCATGGTGTCCGGTTTCCCGTATGCGAAGCTGTCCCGGATCGCCCGGCTGCCACTGTGGCTGTTCGCCGCTCCGCTGGCTGGACTGCTGGTAGCACCCCAGTTGACCTTCGCCGTCGGCGTCGCGCTCTACCTGGTCAGCGGCCCGCTGCTGTGGCTGCGCCAGCGTGGTGAGCACGCCGCCGCCGTCTGATCCGCGCAAGCGAAAATCGGCCCACCCCGGGTTGCGGGGTGGGCCGATTCGCGTTCGCGACCTGAATCGTGAACGCCGGTCGCGCTGATCGGACGACAGACGTTCACGATTGAGGACGTTGCTGGTTGGGCCGCCGGTGGATCAGAGCCAGCGAGCGATGACGGTGGAACCGCCGCGCACCTTGTCGCCCGGCGTCACGGTCGCTTCGGCGGCCGCGGCCGGCAGGTAGACGTCGGTGCGGGAGCCGAACCGGATCAGGCCGAATCGTTCGCCCTTAGCCAGCATCGAGCCGATCGGGGCGCGGTGCACGATGCGCCGGGCGATCAGGCCGGTCCGCTGCGCCACCACCACGGTGCCGCGCGGGGTGTCCAACACGGTGTAGGCGGCGACGTTGTGCTCGGCCTCAGGCTTCATGGCGGCCGCGAAGCCACCGTCTTCGACGAAGTAGTCCGACACCCGGCCGGCCACCGGAGATCGGTTCACGTGCACATCGAGCACCGAGAGGAAGACCGCGACGCGGAGGAACTCGCCGTCGCCGAGTCGGGTGTCGACCATCCGCTCGACCGAGAGCACCTTGCCGTCGGCCGATGCGACCACCGCGTTTTCATCCTCCGGCAGCACCCGCTCCGGATCCCGGAAGAACGCCGCGACCGGGCCGGCCAGCAGCGCCGGAGCGAGCCATAGCTTGGACTTGGGCCGGCTGATCTTCGCCGCCACGGCCAGGCCGAGCGCGATCCCGGCGGCGGCCACTCCGTTGGAGTCGATATTCATCGAGCGGGTGAGCGCGATGCTGGACGGTCGAAGCGCCGGCTTGAGCCGCTCGGCGGTGGCGGCCGCGGCGGCGGAGAACCGCAGCCGATGCACGCGCAGCGGCGGGCGGTTGCGGATCACCAGGTCACTGCCGACGCCATAGAAGGTCGACTGCCGGCCCAGCTCGGCAGCGGCGCCATCGGCCAGCCCCGGCCCGGCCAGGGTGGCGACGGTCAGCACGGCGCCTTCGTTCAGGTGCTTGCCGACCTCGTCCAGCAGGGCCCGGGCGGCCTCGGCGGTGCCGGCCAGCGGCTCGGCGAAGACGGCGACGTCGACCGGGTCGGCCTCGGCCAGCGAGCCGGTGACGCGTACGCGCTCGGCAACCCACGCACCGCGGGCCTCGATGTCGGCCCGCAGCACCGCGGGATCGGAGGCGGCGACGAGGGTGAGCTGGTCATCCGGGGTGAGCGCGTCGAGCATCGCCAACACCATTGCCGAGTCGGGGCGGGCGCCGATCAGCAGCCCGGTCTTTGGTCCCAGATGGCGGGTGAACTCGGTGGTGAGCGCCGCCACCGCGAGATCGCTGAGGCGGGCAGGTCCAGAGGTCGGCTGGCTCATCGCGTGGTGATTCCTAATGACGAAGGTCTAAGGGATCGGCGGGCTTATCCGCGCCGCCCGGGTTCGCCCTCAGCCTAGGCCAACGCGACGGCCGCCGGTCCGCACGCCATCGAGTGGCGGCGAAACGGCGGCCGTCGGCCCCCCTTCCGGTCGGCTGGCCGGATCCTCAGTCGCGCGACCTGACCGATCGGGCTACCCCCACGGCGCCGATCAGGATCAGGACTCCGGCGACGATCCAACCAGCGTTCGGCAGATGCCAGTCGACCAGTCGATTCAGCAGCCACCAGCCGGCGATGACCGCGAACACGATGCCGAAAACCAGCGCAGAACCATCAACGCGGCGCTCGCTCATCGGGTCACCTCCACTTTCCCCACATTGACATTCGTGTCGATCGAGATCGATCCACCACCTTTTCCGTCGGCGCCCGTGTCGGTGAAGCTGAACGGGTTGTTGCCAATGCCGCCCAGGTGGTGATCGAAGATGTCGGCCCCACCCACATCGACCTGGCCGGTGATGGTGGCGTCCACGTTCGGCGGCAGCAGCACCCGGATGGCGCCGACGTTCACCCGGATCGAGATGCTCTCCGGTGGCGCCTTGCTGAAGTCCAGCTGGCGCAGGTCCAGCGTGGTCTTGCCGATGTTGGTGTCGAAGCCGGTGCTGAGGCCCGCGATTGACGTCGGCCGGTAGACCGTCTGGTCGCCGTAGAAGCGCGCGTGCACGTTGCCGGCCACCGAACTCACCAGCAGACCGATGGCCAGCAGGATGCCGAGCGTCACCGGCCCGCGGACCCGGCCGAAGAGTGACGCGACGATCATCCCGACGCCGATCACGCCGAGCGCCACCGCGAAGTAGGCCGCCACCGTTGGATCCGCCAGGCCGGTCGCCTGCAGCCCGCCCATCAGGCCGACGGCCAGCACGGCCGCGGACAGGATCGCGCGCCGGGCCCGGACCGGTTTCGGCGCCGGCGGCGCCGGCGGCACCGACGGTGGCAGGTCGGGAGGCGTCAGCTCGGTCGGCGTGATGACCGATGTGGCGAAGGTGCCGGCCGGCTGGAATGGGCCATGCGGGGCGAACGGCGCCTGGTAGGCCGTCTCGGCGGCGGGCATCTCGGTGCCGGTCGCACCCGCGACCGTGGTGGCCGACCACGGCGCCGCGCTCGGCGGAGTGGCCGGAGACCAGGCCGGCGGGATCGCCGGGGTCCAGGTCGGCGGCGTGAAGGCGGGCCGGCTCGGATCCGGTCGGCGCCAGCCGGATCGTGGATCCCGCGAGGTGATCAGCAGCACGGCGCCGCCGATGACCGCCGCGAACAGCAGGAACCGGCTGCCCGGTCCGCTGGTGAAGCCGCCGATCAGGAACGACAGGGCGACCACCGACAAGACGATGGTCCAGGCCTTCGACGTGGACGAGTGGCCGCGGCCGATCAGCGCTTCGAACGGCGAGGCGGTGTCGCCCTCGGCCGGGATCAGCACCCAGCCCAGCAGGTAGAGCAGGCCGCCGAGGCCGCCGACGACGGTCAGAACCGGGAGAACCACGCGCCACAGCACCGGATCGGTGTTGGTGGCCCGGCCCAATGCCGCACAGACACCGGCGATGTAACGCCCTTCGACGGGGCGTACCAGGCCAAATTGGGCGGCGTAGCCACCGGCCTGCGGACCTGGCTGCGGGCCGCCGGGTGTGCCGCCTCCGGGTGTGTTGCCCTCGGAGGCCGCAGCGGCGTCCTGGGGCTTCGGGGCATCGCCCGGTGTCTCGTCAGCCATCCCATCGGGGGTGCTCGCCTCTGCGGGCGTCTCAGCGGCCGGGGCGAGGTCGTCCTGCGGCTCCGGCCCCCACGGAGTCTCGGCGACGGTCTCGCCATCGCGCGCGGCGACCGTCGGGTCGGGTGCGGGTGCGCTCCCAGCGTCGGTGATCTCGGCGTCGGTGGTTTCCGGTCGGTTCTGGCGTCGGTGGTTTCCGCGTCGGCGCCCGTCTCGACGGCGGCCGCGGTGTCGGTGCCCGCGGTGTCGATGCCCGCGGCCGGGGGCAGCGCGGCGGTGGTTTCGGCGCCGGTCCCGGCGGTCGTCTCCGCCACATCGGCGGCCCCAGCCGTTTCCGCCACATCGGCGGCCCCATCAGTGTCATCAGCATCGGCGGCCTCAGGCGCCGCGGCAGTCTCATCGGTGCGGATTTCCGCAGTCGAGTTCTCGGCCGCGGACTGCGAGTCCTGCGGCTCGTCCGGGCGCGCGGCACGCGATTCGTTCGCGGCGTCGTCCACGGGTGGGTTCGTCATGCCCAAATCATGGCCGCTGTGCGGCCCCAGGTTCCTCCGGCGCAGACCCTGATCCAACCCTGAGTTCGTCGATCGCGCCGACTCCGGGGCTTCCCCGGAGTGCACTGGCCACGATACGTGTGACGATCGAACCAGCAGAATGTCACCGGTGCCTGGAATCGCCGGGACACAGATCGCCGAAGCCGAGATCGCCACACCTCGAGATCGCCACACCCCGAGATCGCCGGCATCGAGATCGCCGGAATCGAGATCGCCGAAACGAGATTGCCGAACCTAGAAGGAGACGTTGTGGAGCCGAATACCGGCAACGCGGTACGCCGGTTGTACCGCGACCCGGATCGGCGCCTGATCGTTGGCGTCGCCGCCGGCCTGGCCGAGCACCTGGGCCTCAGGGTCGCCGTGGTCCGCGCCGCCTTCATCGTGCTGCTCCCGCTGAACGGCGTCGGCGCGCTGCTCTATGTCGCTCTCTGGGTGGTGCTGCCGACGCGGCCGGTGGATCCGAACCCGGACCCCCTGGTGGCCGCTACCGAGCCGCCGCCACGACGATCGCGCAGCATCACCGACCTGATTCCGTACGCCGCACTCGGCATCGGCATCCTGCTGATCGTCTCGCTCGCCGGCCTGGGCAGCCTCACCTCGTGGCTGGGCTGGGCGATCGCCGTGATCGGCGTCGGCGCCGGCCTGATCTGGCACCTCGCCGATGCGGATCGGCGCCGCCGGTGGAGTCGCACAGTGCCGAACGCACCGTGGCTCGGCGCGCTGCTGGACGAGGGCGACCGGCGCGGCTACCTGATCCGGCTGATCGGCGGCGCGGCGCTGGTGGTGGCCGGGATCATCGGCGTGATCGCGGTCTTCGCACCGGTCTCCGGCGCCGGATTCGGTGCGGTCATCTCCGGCATGCTGTTCGCGCTCGTGGCCCTGGTCGGTGTGGCACTGGCTCTGGCCCCGTTGATCTGGCGGATGTTCGCGCAGCTGCGCGAGGAGCGGGTCGGCCGGATCCGGGAAGCCGAGCGCGCCGAGCTTGCCGCCATGGTGCACGACCAGGTGCTGCACACCCTGGCCCTGATCCAGCGCAACTCGTCCGACGCCAAGACCGTGCAGCGGCTGGCCCGAGGTCAGGAACGCAGTCTGCGCAACTGGCTCTACAAGCCGACCGGATCGGCGTCGGAGCTGCTCGCCGCGGCGATAGAACAGATCGCGGCCGAGGTCGAGGACACCTATGCGGTCGCGGTCGAGTCGGTCGTCGTCGGCGACGCGAAGGTGGACGATGCCGTTGGTGCGCTGGTGGCCGCGGCGCGCGAGGCCCTGGTCAACGCCGCTCGGCACGCCGGCGTCGCGACCATCTCGGTGTATGCGGAAGTCGAGCCGGACCAGGTCAGTGCGTTTGTCCGGGATCGTGGCGCCGGATTCGACATCTCCACAGTGAACAACGATCGGCACGGCGTACGTGGATCAATCATCGGCCGCATGGAACGCCATGGCGGCAAGGCGGACATCAAGACCGAACCCGGTGAGGGAACCGAAGTACGGTTGACCATGCCGATCGGCGCAGGAGCGAGGATATGACGACACCAATGGGCGAGACGGCCCCGCGGCTGCGGGTGTTTCTCGTTGACGACCACGCGATGTTCCGGGCCGGCGTGCGCTCGGAGCTGGGTGCTCACGTCGACGTCGTGGGCGAGGCGAGCACGGTGGCATCGGCGATCAGCGCCATCGCGGCGCAGCATCCGGACGTCGTGCTCCTCGATGTGCACATGCCCGACGGAGGCGGTCGCGCGGTGCTGGAGGCGACCCGCAAGACCACCCCGGACGTGAAGTTCCTGGCGCTGTCGGTCTCCGATGCCGCGGAGGACGTGATCGGCCTGATCCGGGCCGGCGCCCGGGGTTATGTCACGAAGACCATCTCGTCCGACGATCTGGCCGCGGCGATCCGTCGGGTGGCCGACGGCGACGCGGTGTTCTCGCCGCGCCTGGCCGGTTTCGTGCTGGACGCGTTCGCGGCCCGGCCGGACGTGCCGGTCGCCGATCCGGAGCTGGACCAGCTGACCAACCGGGAGCGCGAGGTGCTGCGGCTGCTCGCGCGCGGGTATGCGTACAAGGAAATCGCCAAGGAGCTCTATATCTCGATCAAGACGGTGGAGACCCACGTCTCCAACGTCCTGCGCAAGCTGCAGATGTCGAATCGATACGAGCTGTCCCGGTGGGCCGCCGACCGGCGCCTGGTCTAGTCGCCGTCGCCGTCGCCGTCTAGGCGCCGTCGTCGAGCGCCGGCGACTCGACGAACCGGCCGGCGCGTTCGGCCAGCATCCGGCCGAACACGCCGTTTGCCTGGCCGCAATCCCGGCACACGAAGTTGTCGTCCATCCGGCGGCTGCCGCAGTGGTCGCACGGCCCTTGATCACGCGGATCGTAGTAGTCGCGGAGGGCGGCGACGAGCGCGTCAGCGACCGGCTCGCGGCAGCTGAAACTGATCTCCGATGATCCAATCCGGATGCTGACGTCGGCGACCACTGGCGCGGTCGGGTCCAGGTCGTCGATCCGGGCCACGAAGTCGCGCACGGCGGCGGCCAGCTGCTCGGAAGTCTCCATGGCGGAGACGCTACGACGGCGGCCCGGTTGATGGCGAGTATCGGCTCGTTCGCGTGCGCGTCGGTTGCGATCGATTCGCCGGTCAGGCAGTGCCGATGATGTTGAACAGCTCGGCCAGGCGGCCCTCCGGCAACCCCGCGGCCGTCGCGTTCGCCGCCAGCATGGTGCGCAGCCGGGCGTCGAGGTCCATATGCGAGGTCTGGGTGGTGTGCGCTTCCAGAGCGGCGAGCTTGCGCGGGTAGGCGTCGGTCACGTCGACGGCGTGGTCTGGATTGGGACCGGCCATATACCAGATCTCGCGGACGACCCAGGGCTCCAGAGCGTCGCGCAGGTAGAGATCGGCGAACGCGAACTCGTTGCGAGCGTCCGGATAGACGGCGCAGGTCACCGCCTCGCCGGTGGCCAGGTGGTCCGGGTGCGACGGACCGGAGATGCGCTCCCAGCGGCGCAGCGGCGAGTTGGTCAGGACCCGGTCCGGCCGGGCTCGGCGGATCGCTCTGGTGATGTCGTGGCGCAGCTCGATCGACGGCACCAGCACACCGTCCGCGTACCCATTGAGGAACTCCACCTGCTTCACCCCGACGGCGGCGGCAGCGGCCCGCTGCTCGGCCTCCCGCAAGATCGGCATCTGATCCCGCGGGGTGTCGTCGAACCCGCCCGCGTCGCCCCGGGTGACCAGCAGATAAGACACCTCGATGCCGGAATCGACCCAGCCGGCGATGGTGCCGGCGGCGCCGAAGTCGAGGTCGTCCGGGTGGGCAGCGACGCAGAGGATGCGCTCGACGTCGGAGATCGGGGCGGGTGAGGGCGGAAAGCTCATAGCGGATCAGCTTAAGCGCCCGCGAAACGGAGTCTTCGCCCAGCTTGTTCGATCACCGTATCCGCGCTGTCAAATGATTTTTGACCTGCGGTTCCGCGGATCAAAGCAGCGGACCACGACCAGCCCTCAAGATCAACAGCGCCAGTTGTACGCCGTCGGCTCCAAGCGCCTCGCGGAAGCGATCGACGATCTGCCGCTCCCGCTCGAGCACCAGCCGGGTCCCGCCGGATGCGATCCGCACTCGGCCGACCTCGCCGGAGATCGTGGCTCGTTCGCGCCACAGCTCGATCAGCTGGCTGTCGATCTCGTCGATCCGGTTCCGAAGATCGGAGATCTGTTCCGCGGCGCTCTCCGTGCTCATGGTAATCATCGTCCCGCTCCTGCTCGCTAGTGTCTTCATCGTCTTGAGGGCCGGCCACGGGACACAGAAAAAGCCCCGGGCAGTGAGCCCGGGGCTTTCGAGGTCTTAGACGCTCAGGCGTGACCTATGGAAGCCGGACTCCCGGATCCATAGCCATAAAATCGCGCGCTGAGCTTCGTCACGCAGGCCAGTATGCCAGGGGTCGCGCCGAATCCAAGCACCATGCCGAGATGTGGGACGCGGTTCTCACTCGGATGGCGCGGCCGGTGCCGCCGACCGGCGCAGCAGCCACCACAATCCGATCATTGGAAGGATCAACGGCACGTAGCCATAGCCCTGGCCGAAGTCGGACCAGACCGTGGCGTCCGGGAATGACGCCGGCCAGATGATGCTGGCCGCGCCGACCGCGATCACCCCGGCCAGCTCGATCGAGCAGCAGATGATCGCCAGTCGCCGGGACGCCGCCGTGGATCTGGCCAGGCAGACGGTCGCGACCAGATAGATCAGGGCGGCCAGGGCGGACAGCGTGTAGGCGAGCGGGGCGACGTGGAACTTGGTCGCGATCTGCACTGCCGCCCGGGCGCCGGCGGACAGCGCGAAGAGACCGTAGACCCAGATCAGCACCCGGCCGATGCCCGCGTTGATGCGCCGCGGGGCTGGTGCCGGTGCCGGTTGCTGCTGCACGTCCATCATTTAAACGCCCGTCCAAACCTGCTGAAGGCGCACCACCAGGATGGCCTCGACGATGCCAAGCACGGCGATGATCGCCGAACCCCATTTGGTCGGCTCCATCCGGGCCAGGGCAAACCCGGCCGGCGGCACGACCAGAAACGCGGCGATGTAGCCGATGAAGGTGGCCGGGTCCGGTGCCTTGTGACCGTCGGCCATCCGCACCAGCGCCGTGATCACCAGCGCAATTGCGAGGAGTTCCAGCACGGCCACCCCGGCGAACACGGCGGGCCGCGGTGGGCGGTTGCGGATCACCAGGTAGATCGCCCAGGCCGCGAGCAGGAGCGCCACCACCGCGGTGGCGATTCGGAGAAATTCCGGCACGGCGCACACCATACGACACCTGCCCGCGTGGACCGTGGAGCACGCGGTGCGGTGACCTAACCGGATCCGGTCCGAGGAGCCGGAATCGGTCCGAGGAGCCGGGATGAGTCCGAGGCGCCGGGATGGGTCCGAGGAGCCGGGATGAGTCCGAGGAGCCGGGATGAGTCCGAGGCGCCGGGATGGTTCCGAGGCGGCCGCGATTCCGGCGGTTGTCGGACCCGCGGCATAGACTCGCGAGCGCGATGCAGGCTCTCTTCGAAATCCCAGCGGATCAACCGGAACCCGGTTCGGGCTCGACTTCCTCGAGCGGCTCCGGGCGGCCGGACAATGCGCCACGCCCCACCGATGCGGTGCGGTCCGGTCCCGGCCCGACCCGCCCGACGTCCCGGTTTCTGGACCCTCAAGCCCTGCTGATCGGTCTGAATGACCAGCAGCGGGCGGCGGTGGTGCACGAAGGTTCGCCGCTGCTGATCGTGGCCGGCGCCGGTTCCGGCAAGACCCGGGTGCTGGCTCACCGGATCGCCTATCTCTTGGCGGCCCGCGACGTGCATCCGGGTGAGGTGATCGCGATCACCTTCACCAACAAGGCGGCCGGCGAGATGAAGGAGCGGGTGGCGGCCCTGGTCGGCCCGCGCGCCCGGATGATGTGGGTGTCGACGTTCCACGCTGCCTGCGTGCGGATCCTGCGGGCCGAGCACGAGCACGCTGGTCTCAAGTCCAGCTTCTCGATCTACGATGCCGACGATTCCCGTCGGCTGATGCACCTGGTCGGTCGCGAGCTCGACCTGGACCCGAAGCGGTTCTCGGCGCGCACCCTGGCCGCGGCCGTGTCCAACCTCAAAAATGAGCTGATCGATCCGGAGACCGCGACCCGAGATGCGCAGGGATCGCATGCGCGGTCGATCGCTGAGGCCTATGTCCTCTATCAGCGACGGCTGGCCGAGGCTCAGGCGCTCGACTTCGACGACCTCATCATGACGGTCGTTCATCTGCTGCAGGCGTTTCCGGATGTGGCTGAGAAATACCGGCGCCGGTTCCGGCACGTCCTGGTCGACGAATACCAGGACACCAACCACGCCCAATACGTGCTGATCCGCGAGCTGGTGGGGCCGGACGGCGGTGCCGTGCCACCCGGCGAGTTGTGCGTCGTCGGCGACGCCGACCAGTCGATTTATGCGTTCCGCGGTGCCACCATCCGCAATATCCTGGAGTTCGAGCGCGACTACCCGACTGCCCGCACGATCCTGCTGGAGCAGAATTACCGGTCGACGCAGACGATCTTGTCCGCGGCCAACGCCGTGATCGATCGCAACACCGCCCGCAAACCCAAGCGGCTGTGGAGCGAGTCCGGCGACGGCGAGCAGATCGTGGGCTATGTCGCCGACACCGAGCACGCCGAGGCCGACTGGGTGGCCCGCGAGATCGATCGGCTCAGTGATGCCGGGGAGGCCCGGCCCGGCGATGTCGCGGTGTTCTACCGGACCAATGCTCAGTCCCGGGTCTTCGAAGAAGTGTTCATCCGCACCGGCCTGCCCTACAAGGTGGTCGGCGGCGTCCGGTTCTACGAGCGCAAGGAGGTTCGGGACGCGCTGGCTTACCTGCGCGCGATCGCCAACCCGGACGATACGGTCAACCTGCGCCGGATTCTGAACACTCCGCGCCGGGGCATCGGCGACCGCGCCGAGGCCTGCGTCGAGGCTCTGGCCGCGCGCGATCGGGTCGGATTCAACGCCGCGCTGCGCCGAGCCAGCGACGCGCCCGGCATGGCACCGCGATCAGCGAAGGCGATCGGCGAGTTCGTCGCGCTCATGGACGAGTTGCGCGAGATGGCCGAGACGGCGACTCCGGAAGACGTGCTGGAGGCTGCGCTCGCTCGCACCAACTACCTGCCGGAGCTGGAGGAGAGCCTGGATCCGCAGGACGCCGGCCGGGTGGAGAATCTCCGCGAGCTCGTCTCGGTCGCCCGGGAATACACCGAACGGATCCTGGCCAGTGATTTCGGGCCGGCCGACGAGGACGACGACATCGACGCGCCGCCGCCGATCCCGAGCCTCGCCGGGTTCCTGGAGCAGGTGTCACTCGTGGCCGACGCCGATGAGGTGCCCAGTGACGACCCCAACCACCAGGGCGTCGTCACGTTGATGACGCTGCACACGGCCAAGGGCCTGGAATTTCCGGTGGTGTTCCTGACCGGCATGGAAGAGGGCATCTTCCCGCACGAGCGGTCCCTGGGCAATCCGCAGGAGCTGGAGGAGGAGCGCCGGCTGGCCTATGTCGGCATCACCCGGGCGCGCAAGCGGCTCTACATCTCCCGGGCAGTCACCCGGACGGCGTGGGGCTCACCGCAGTTCTATCCGGCGTCCCGGTTCCTCGACGAGCTGCCGATTCCGTTGACTCGCTGGGAGCGCACCGAGGGCGCCTACACATCCTGGCGCGGCACCGGTGGTGGCGTCGGTGGCCGGGCCGCCAGCGGCTTCACCGGTGGCACACCGAAGGCGGCGCAGATCGCCGAGCGGATCGGTGTCTCGGCGAGCCAGCTGCGGACGGCGAGCGAGCTCAGCACCAACGTGCCCACGCTGACCCCGGGTGACCGGGTCAATCACCAGCGCTGGGGTCTGGGCCGAGTGGTCGCCGTGCAGGGTTCGGGCGTCCGGGCCCAGGCGCAGATCGACTTCGGCGACCAGACGATGTGGATCGTGTTGCGGCACGCCCCGATCGAGAAGATCTGACGGTCCGGCGCCTCGCAGCGGAGTCGAGGCGCGTCGGAATAGCAAAAGCACCGGCGATCATCGCCGGTGCTTTTGGCTGAAGATCGTGGTGATTACGGCGTCAGCGAATCCTGCTTGATCGTGACGTTGACGCCGTGCTCGAAGAGGAACTTGGTGGCGTCCACGGCCTTGCCGTTGCTGCGCAGCTCGAAGTGCACGTGCGGGCTGAAGGAATAACCGGTGTTGCCGGTCAGCGCCAGCAGATCGCCGGCCTCGACCGTGTCGCCTTCCTTCACCATCAGCTTGGAGGCGTGACCGTAGACCAGCTCAAGGCCGTTGCCGGCGTCGATGATCACGGTGTAGCCGTAAGCTCCATACCACCGAGCAAGCGTCACGTTGCCCCCGTGGGCGGCGTAGAACGGAGTGCCCTCCGGCGCGGCCAGCTCCAGGCTGGCTGACGTCAGAGTGCCCGGACGCTCGCCCCAGGGCGCGGTGGTGATCTTGTAGTTGGTCATCGGCAGGAGCCAGATGTCCGAAGTGACCGCGGCCGAACTGTCGGTGCGGTCGGTCGATCGGTTGGGCCGATCGATGGCCTGTGCTCGCGAAGCCGAGGTGCCGCTGAGTGCGGCGAGATTGCCCGAGTCGACCTTCATGTCGGGCATCGCGGCGGCGGTCGCTAGAGCGACAACGCCGGCACCAACAAGAGCTGTGGTGGCAACCGCGGCGTATCTGCTCCGCGGCGGGGTCGGAACCCGGCGGCGACCTCTATATCGGTCCCGCTCTTTCCGAGAACTCACGCACACCCTCCGAAGTCGGTGGTTGCGGGCACCGAGCGGTTGGGGGACCGCTGTGGGGGTGGGGCCCGCACTGTCATCCAGGTGTCGCGCAGATGACAACCACGACACCGTAGCCAATCCGTTATGGCGAAGGCAAGCCGCACCGCGGGCCAAATCCCAAGTCAGTGCGATTGTGCGTCGTACGGATGATGCCACCTCAACCTGCAGGACGTGTGGTAGCTACGTGTTAGCCAGCTCGAATGCCTGTCCCGAAGGGCGCGCGATCGGGTCGACGGGTTACCGTTCGTTCAGGAGTTGGCGAACGTTCCTCTCAAAGGAGTCTCATCGATGAGCTCACGCATTCGGGTCGTCGTGGCGAAGCCTGGTCTTGACGGTCACGACCGAGGCGCGAAGGTGGTGGCCCGGGCCTTGCGCGATGCCGGTATGGAGGTCATCTATACCGGTTTGCACCAGACCCCGGAGCAGATCGTAGAGACCGCAATCCAGGAGGACGCCGACGCTGTCGGGCTGTCGGTGCTGTCCGGCGCCCACATGACGCTGTTCCGCCGGGTGATCGAGCTGCTCAACGAGCGCGGCGCGGCCGACATGGTGGTCTTCGGCGGCGGGATCATCCCGGACGCGGACATTCCCGAGCTCACCACCATCGGTGTAGCCAAGATCTTCACGCCGGGTGCGACGACGCAGTCGATCGTCGATTGGGTGCGCGGTCACGTAGCCACCCCGGTCGGCTAACTCCAACCAGCCCGCCAACCCTCGCCGCCCGTGCTCAAGGTTCGCAACCCGGGAACGTCGCCACGGCCGCTTTCCGCGACCACGTGACTCCATTTGCTCTTGCTCAACGAACCCGGCGCACGATGAGGCCGGCCACGCGGTCGGACCGAGACTTGCGTCCTCATGCCCGATAAAGAGGGCTGAGGACCTGACGGGAGCCACCTCAAGCACGAGCGAAGCGGAGTGCAGTCGCCGAGTCAGGTAATCGGACCGACGGTGCGAGCGTCGCGGCGCGATGCCGAACCAACGCGAAACGCGGGAAGACATAGTGAGGGGTCGGACCCACCCCTCACAGGCCCGACCCCTCGATGCACGATGCCCCGCCGCCACCCCTCGACCGACAGGGCATCGGCCGTACTTGTTGCCGACCCGATCTCCCTGGCCGACATTTGACTCAACGATGCCTGCGCGGGCTGGTTACGCGGGCCGATCTAGAGATTTACAACCCGAATGGGTGTATTGACCCAGGCGAACGTCGATGGCTGTGCGTTATCACACACGGCGCACCCTTGGGTTTGTGGCCACTCGAAGCGTCGATAAGCTGCGGGCGAAGTAAGCCTGGTTCGGCGTACGACGCGCGATGCTGGAAACGACGCGGTGCGACGGCGCCACAAACCCAAGACCGACTCTGGCCGGCGGGTGCCGGCAGAGCAGACATGACAGAACGGGACGCTTACGTGGACCTGTACGAGTACCAGGGGCGCGACCTGTTCGCCCGGCACGGCTTGCCGGTGCTGGACGGCGGCGTGGCCACCACTCCGGAAGAGGCTCGGGCCATCGCCGAGCGACTGGGCGGCCGCGTGGTCGTCAAGGCTCAGGTGAAGGTCGGCGGCCGTGGCAAGGCCGGCGGCGTGAAGCTGGCCGCGAACGCCGACGAGGCGCAGGCGCGGGCGACCGACATTCTGGGCATGGACATCAAGGGCCACACCGTGCACAAGGTGATGGTCACCGAGACCGCGGACATCCTCGAGGAGTACTACTTCTCCTACCTGCTGGACCGCGCGAACCGGACGTTCCTGTGCATCGCCAGCGTCGCCGGCGGTATGGAGATCGAGCAGGTCGCCCACGAGGCCCCGGAGAAGGTCGCCAAGGTCGCGATCGACGCGAACAAGGGTGTGGACGCCGCCACCGCCCGGGAGATCGTGACCACCGCCGGCTTCCCGGCCGACGTCGCCGACCAGATCGCCGAGATCGCCGTTTCGCTGTGGAACACGTTCGTCTCCGAGGACGCGCTCCTCGTCGAGGTGAACCCGCTGGCGAAGGTCGCCGACGGCCGGGTCCTGCTGCTGGACGCGAAGATCACCTTCGACGGCAACGCCGGCTTCCGACACCCGGACCACGACGCGCTGGAAGACAAGGCGTCGGTGGATCCGCTGGAGCAGCGCGCCAAGGAGCGCGACCTGAACTACGTGAAGCTGGACGGCACCGTCGGCATCATCGGAAACGGCGCCGGCCTGGTCATGTCGACGCTGGACGTGGTGGCCTACGCGGGTGAGCAGTTCGGTGGGGTCCGCCCCGCCAACTTCCTGGACATCGGCGGTGGCGCGAGCGCGGCCGTGATGGCCAACGGCCTGGAGATCGTGCTCTCCGACCCGGCGGTCAAGAGCGTCTTCGTCAACGTGTTCGGTGGCATCACCGCCTGCGACGAGGTCGCCAACGGCATCATCCACGCACTCGGCATGCTGGCCGAGCGCGGCGAGGCGGTCACCAAGCCGCTGGTCGTCCGGCTGGACGGCAACAACGCCGAGGCGGGGCGTCACATCCTCGACACGGCGAACAACCCGCTGGTCGAGCGGGTCGACACGATGGACGGTGCCGCCAAGCGCGCGGCCGAGCTCGCTGCTGCGGGGGCATGACATGGCAATCTGGTTGACGAAAGACTCCAAGGTCATCGTTCAGGGTATGACCGGCTCCGAGGGCTCGAAGCACACCCGCCGCATGCTCAAGGCCGGCACGAACATCGTCGGCGGCGTGACGCCGGGCAAGGGCGGCCAGGAGATCGACTTCGACGGCGCCAAGGTTCCGGTGTTCAACTCGGTCTCCGAGGCGATGGCCGCGACCGGTGCCGACACCACGGTGATCTTCGTTCCGCCGAAGTTCGCCAAGGGCGCCGTGGTCGAGGCGATCGACGCCGGCATCGACCTCGCGGTGGTGATCACCGAGGGCATCCCGGTGCACGACTCCACCGCGTTCTGGGCGCACAACGTCGCGTCCGGCAGCAAGACCCGCATCGTCGGGCCGAACTGCCCGGGCCTGGCCTCGCCGGGCGCCTCCAACGCCGGCATCATCCCGGCCGACATCACGCCGCCCGGCCGCATCGGCCTGGTGTCGAAGTCCGGCACGCTGACCTACCAGCTGATGTACGAGCTGCGCGAGTTCGGCTTCTCGACCTCCGTCGGCATCGGCGGTGACCCGGTCATCGGCACCACTCACATCGACGCGCTCGAGGCGTTCCAGAACGACCCGGACACCGACGCCATCGTGATGATCGGCGAGATCGGTGGCGACGCCGAGGAGCGCGCCGCGGCGTTCATCAAGGCGAACGTGACCAAGCCGGTGGTCGGTTACATCGCCGGCTTCACCGCGCCGGAGGGCAAGACGATGGGCCATGCCGGCGCCATCATCTCCGGGTCGGCCGGCACCGCTGACGCCAAGAAGGAAGCCCTCGAGGCGGCCGGTGTCAAGGTCGGCAAGACGCCGAGCGAGACGGCACAGCTGATGCGCGAGATCATGCAGTCGCTCTGAGCGACGCCTGGTCGTACGATCAGCCACAATTAAATGATCACAGCGGAACGGCCGGTCGGCATGACCGGTCGTCCGTCTTTTGAGAGAGTCGAAGACGATGCCAGCCTCGGACGAGCCCCGTCACGATGAACCGCTCGACGGCGGTTCCTCGGATGGCGCGTCCGCCGCGGACCAGGCATCGACCGACTTGCGGGACGACATCGGCAACCGGCCGACGGTGGCGCTGCCGGCTCAGCGCGGCCGGTTGGCGCGCTCGGACCCGGCACGGCGCCGGGCACCGCTCGCGGTGGCCGCCGCAATCAACGCGAGCTGGGCGGCGCTGCTCGGCTTCCTGCCAATCCTCGGCATCGTCGCGGCGGTCACCCTGGTCGGCCCGGCGCGGCCGCCGCTCGGCGACACCACGCGGTACGCATTAGCCGCGTGGTTGTTGTCGCACGGCGTTCCGCTGCGGATCGCCGGTGCGCCGCTGGCCGTGATCCCGCTGCTGCTCACGGCCTTCATCTGGTGGCGGCTGCTGCGTGCCGGCCGGAACACGGTCCGGGCGATCGGCGGACGCGGATCACGCAACTGGTCCACGGTGGCCGGTGTCGGCGGTGTCGTCGCGCTGACCTACGGCATTCTCGGGCTTCTGGCGGGCGTACTCATGCGGGGGTCCGGTCTTGCCATCCCGGACCTCGGGTCGCTGGCGGCGCCGCTGCGTGCGGGCCTGACGCTCGCGGTCTTCAGTGGCGTGGCGGCGGCGCTCGGCGCCGGATCGGCGACCGGTGCCACCCGATGGTTGTGGGACCACGTGCCGGCGGTGATCCGCGACGGCGTCCGGGGCGCGGTCATCTCGGCGTATCTGCTGCTCGCGATCGGCGCGCTGGCGGCCGGAATCGCCATCGCGGTGTCCGGTGGCGAGGCCGACGACGTGCTGGTCAGCTATCACGCCGGGGTCGCCGGCCAAGCCGGTCTGGTGGCGTTGTGCTTGGTGTATTCGCCGAACGTCGCGGTCTGGGCGAGCGCCTTCATCGCCGGACCGGGCTTCACTCTGACGGTGGTCCCCGCACTGCCGGTCTTCGCCGGATTGCCGGGCCGGGCGGTGACCGGGTTCGGGCAGTTGCTGCTCGCCGTCCCGCTGATTGCCGGAGCCGCCGGTGGCGCGGCTCTGGTCCGCAAACCCGCGGTCGCCCGTCGGGTGCTCGGTGATTGGCGCCGGATCCTGCCGATGGCCGTCGTTGCTGGTCTGGTCACCGCGGCCGGGCTGGCGGCGCTGAGCTTCCTGGCCGCCGGTTCGCTCGGCACCGACCTGCTGATCGGTCAGGTCGGCTGGCAATATCCGGCGATCACCGGGATCGGTGTCGGGGCCGGCGTGCTCATGGGTCTGATCGTGGTGCGGGTGGTCGGGATTCGCCGCCGCCTCTGACCGCGGCCACGGCGCGACTCGGTGCGTGGCGGATCGCCGCCATGACGGGCATCCGCCGCGCCGCCGCCTGGCCCGGCAATGGTCTGGCAGGCCCTTTTGTCATTTTGACGTGCGACGTGAGACGGCCTCTTCGCGTGGATGCGGAGAGGCCGTCGGCTCGCAAGCGATCAGGTGATGTCGTTGTGCCACCGAATACCGGAGTTGGTCGCCGCCAGGCAGATCGCGAGCACGAGGCCGACCACGCCGAGCGCGATGCCGATCGTGGCCAGGTTCTTGTTGGTGGCCCGGCCCTGCTTGATCCGCTGCAGGTGCATGACTCCGGTGGCGATCGCCACGAGCGCCGGAAGGATGTCGAAGAGGAACGTCCCACCGTGACCACCGAAGCCCAGACACGGCCCGCAGCACAGGGTGATCACGCCGAACACCGTTGACAGGATGCCCAGCATGTTCTGCTGACCGCCGAGCTGGTTGACGATGCCGCCGCGCCCGCGCCTGCTCCGCCGGCGGCCGGCGGCACCGGACCCGTGCCGCCACCGGACCAACCGGGAGGGCCGGCCGGTATGCCGCCCGGCGTCCCGCCGGGTGGTGGCGGTGCTGGTGGCGGTGGTGGCGGCGGTGGTGGCGGAGTGCCAGGAAACCCGGTGGGCTGCTGATCGCCCACGACACCGGACGTTGACCCACCGGACGGCGGCGGGTATCCGGTGCCGGTTCCGCCGGGGTAATCGCTGGATCGCGGGGTGGTCGGACCCGGCGGCGGCGTGCTGGCCGGCGGCGGATAGTCGCTGGGGGCGCCGTCGCCGGGTGCGCCGGTCGGCTCCGGAGACGAGGTCTCGCCGCCATCGGGTTGCCAGCCCTGGGACTCGTCCTCGGGGTTGGGGACCCCGGGAGTTCCTGGTGTGGTCACCGCGACGCCTCCTGTCCTGTCGCCTCTCCCGCTAATATCCGACTTACCGACCTCTTATCGGGCGTCTTCCGCGAAACCGACCACTCGGGTCGCGCGCCGGGCGACCAGGGCAAAGCTGTAAAGTCCCGTGCGTGACCGCGCGCCTCGTTGTGCTCATTTCCGGCACCGGAACCAACCTCCAAGCCCTGCTCGATGCGTGCGCGGATCGGTCGTACGGAGCCGAGGTCGTCGCCGTCGGATCGGACCGCGACGGCGTCGAGGGTCTGGCCCGGGCCGAGAAGGCCACCGTGCCGACATTCGTCCGGTCGGTGACGGCGTTCGACACCCGGCAAGCGTGGGACGAGTCGCTGACGGAGGCGGTCGCCGAGCACCGCCCGGACCTGGTGGTGTCGGCCGGCTTCCTGAAACTCGTGGGTGCCGCGTTCCTGGACGCGTTCGGTGACCGCTACATCAATACGCACAACTCGCTGCTGCCGTCGTTCGCCGGCATGCACGGCCCGCGCGACGCGTTCGCGGCCGGGGTGAAGGTCGCCGGCGCGACGCTCTTCTTCGTCGACAGCGGAGTCGACACCGGACCGATCATCGCGCAGGTCGCGGTGCCGGTCCTCGACGACGACACGGAAGACACGCTGACCGAGCGGATCAAGGCGGCCGAACGCGTACAACTCGTTGACGTGGTAGGCCGGATGGTCCGCGACGGCTGGACCATCAAGGGACGGAAGGTAACCATTCCATGAGCGGCACCGACGTGAAGCCGATCAAGCGGGCGCTGCTGTCCGTCTATTACAAGGACGGCCTCGACGACCTGGCACGGGCACTGGTCGAAAGCGGTGCCGAGCTGGTGTCCACCGGCACCACCGCGGCCCACATCGAGTCGCTGGGCCTGCCGGTGACCCGGGTCGAGTCGGTCACCGGGTTCCCCGAGTGCCTCGACGGGCGGGTCAAGACGCTGCACCCCGCGATCCACGCCGGCCTCCTTGCCGACCTGCGGCTGGACAGCCACACCCGGCAGCTTGCCGAACTCGGGATCGCGCCGTTCGACCTGCTGGTCAGCAACCTCTACCCGTTCCAGGAGACGGTCGCCTCCGGTGCCGGCTTCGAGGATTGCGTCGAAAAGATCGACATCGGCGGCCCGGCGATGGTGCGGTCGGCCGCCAAGAACCACGCCAGCGTCGCGGTCGTGACTGCTCCGGATGCGTACCCGATGATCATTGAGGCCATCCAGCGCGGAGGTCTCACTGATGACCAGCGCCGGGCGCTCGCGGCCCGTGCGTTCGCGGACATCGCCGCCTATGACGTGGCCATCGCCGACTGGATGTCGGTGCAGGTCGCGATCGGCGAAGGCGGCTGGTGGCCGGAGTTCGGCGGCGCCGCGATGACGCGTTCGGCGACCCTCCGGTACGGCGAGAACCCGCATCAGAAGGCCGCCCTCTACGTCGACGCGACCCGGCCGGCCGGCCTGGCTCAGGCGGAGCAGTTGCAGGGCAAGGAGATGTCCTACAACAACTACGTGGACGCGGACGCCGCCTGGCGCAGCGCCAACGACTTCGCCGACCCGTGCGTCGCCATCATCAAGCACGCGAACCCGTGCGGCATCGCCGTCGGCTCGGACATCGCCGAGGCCCACCGCAAGGCGCATGCGTGCGATCCGGTCTCCGCCTACGGCGGTGTCGTCGCCGCCAACCGTCCGGTCACCGAAGCGCTCGCCGGCCAGCTTGCCGACGTGTTCACGGAGGTGATCGTGGCGCCGGCGTTCGACGACGGCGCGCTGGCGCTGTTCGCGAAGAAGAAGAATCTGCGGGTGCTGGTCGCGCCGGCGTGGGCGCCGGAGACCGTGGAACAGCGCCAGATCTCCGGCGGCACGCTGGTGCAGACCGCCGATCGCGCCAATGAGCCGGAGGACGACGCGCGCACCTGGACCCTGGTCGCCGGATCCGACGTCGATGACGAGACGCTCAAGGATCTGCAGTTCGCCTGGCGCGCGGTGCGTTCGGTGAAGTCCAACGCGATCCTGCTCGCTTCCGACCGGGCCGCGGTCGGCGTCGGGATGGGGCAGGTCAATCGGGTGGACTCGGTGCGGCTCGCGGTGTCCCGCGCCGGCGCGGATCGGGCCAAGGGCGCGGTCTGCGCCAGCGACGCGTTCTTCCCGTTCGCCGATGGTCCGGAGCTGCTGATCGAGGCCGGCGTCAAGGCCATTGTCGAGCCTGGCGGCTCGATTCGGGACGAGGACGTGATCGCGGCGTGCGCCAAGGCTGGTGTGACGCTCTACTTCACCGGGACCCGGCACTTCTTCCACTAAATTGGCGGGACACTGCGCCGGCTTTTGACGGCGTCTTCGCTGCCTCTTCGGAGCGCCTTCGGCGATCCTCATCGGCGGCTGTAGACACCGTCGCCGGCGCTGGTCCCGTGCGCGGCGGCGTGCGCGTCTGTCGCGGTTGGCGTCGCGGTCACCGCTCGGCTCGGGCCGACGTCTTCCCGTCTCGTCGATACTCCTCGTGCAATCCAGACGCCGTCGCCGCTGCTGTGCGGGCCGCGCGCGGCGGCGTGCGGGTCGGTAAGGGCCATCGCGCGCGGTGCGGGTGGCTGCGCCGGCTACTCCTGCCACTCCGCCAGGTCACGGGCCGCTTTTCGGGCGGCCGCCCGATCATCGAGCGGGCCCATGGCTTCCTGACCGGCCCGGTTGCCGTACCGATTCTGGTCGTCGCTCGGTTGCAGCGTCATGGCCAGCAGCAGCAACCAGCCCAGGATCGGCACCAGCACCAGCAGCGCCAGCCAGCCGGATCGGTCAGTGTCGTGCAAGCGGCGCACGGTGACAGCGATCGCCGGCAACAACGTCAGCACCAGGAACGCGAGGTCGATCGCCTGGAACGTCGTCGACCCGTCGGAGAGGACCCGCAGACCGATCGAGATCGCCAGGTTGACCAGGCCAAACGTCCAGTATTCGGCCCGGCCGGCGCGGCCCGAGAAACTCGCGTACTGACGATACGGCGCGAAGTACCAGCGCACGATGCTTCCTTCCGGGTCGAGGGGAGGTGCCGTGGACAAGATACTGGCCGGGCGCACTACGTGCTGCCCGGCCAGTGACCAAACGCTCCGGCCTAAGCGGCGGCCAGCTTGGGGTCGGGGCCGTACTGGTTCGGGCCGCGGGTGCCGGCCAGGCACGTGAGCACGAACAGCCAGATGCCACCGATGAACGGAACGAAGGCGATCAGGAGCCAGGCACCGGACTTGTTCAGGTCGTGCAGGCGGCGTACGCCAACGGCCAGGCCCGGGACGAAGATTGCCAGGACGTAGACGAAGAGCAGGATCATCACGATGTTGGAGTTCGTCGAGGCGTACAGCACATCCAGAACTACCGTGATGATCGCGTTGAAAAGCGCGAACATCCAGTACTCCTTGCGGCGCGCACGACCGTCGAAGCCGGCGTAGTTCTTGAGAACACTGAGGTACCAGTTCATGAGGGGGTCCTCCCGTTGTATGTGCTTGACGGTGATCAAGCAGGGAGGAATTTAGGGCCCGCCGGGAACCTCGTCAATAGCCTAGGAAGCCGGTCCTGATCAGCGGTTTCCCGGCTCTCTACGCGACAACATGACGCAATTCGGCAAAGTGGCAGGCCGAGGGGTGCGGGTCGGCGTCCCGGGGCACCAGTGGCGGGTCTTCTTCGGCGCAGAGGGCCTGCGCCTTCCAGCACCGGGTCCGGAACCGGCATCCGGACGGCGGGTCGGCCGGCGACGGCACATCGCCCTCCAGCCGGATCACGTCGCGGGCGGCGCGGGCGTCCGGGTCCGGCACCGGTACGGCGGATAGCAGTGCCTGTGTGTACGGGTGGGTCGGTCGCTCGTAGATCTCGTCCTCAGTCCCGACCTCGACGATCCGGCCGAGGTACATCACCGCGACCCGGTCCGAGATGTGCCGTACCACCGACAGGTCGTGGGCGATGAATATGTAGGACAGGTCAAACTCGTTCTGCAACTGCTCCAGAAGGTTGATGACCTGGGCCTGGATCGATACGTCGAGGGCCGATACCGGCTCGTCGCAGACGATCACCTTGGGCTTGAGCGCGAGCGCACGGGCGATGCCGATGCGCTGCCGCTGGCCGCCGGAGAACTGGTGCGGATAACGGTTGATGTGCTCGGGGTTCAGACCGACATAGTCGAGGAGTTCCCGGGTGCGCTGCTCGCGCGAGCCCTTCGGGGCGACGTCGGTGTGGATTTCGAACGGCTCGCTGATGATGTCGCCGACGGTCATCCGGGGGTTCAGCGACGTGTAGGGGTCCTGCATGACCATCTGGATGTCGCGGCGCAACCGGCGGAGTTCGCCAGCGGACATGGCGAACATGTCCCGGCCTTCGAAGTAGGCCTTGCCCGCGGTCGGCTTCTCGAGGTTCATCAGCAGCTTGGCCAGGGTGGACTTGCCGCATCCGGACTCGCCCACGACGCCGAGCGTCTCACCCTTCTGAAGCTCGAAGCTGACGCCGTCGACCGCGCGGACCGCGCCGATCTGCTTCTGGAAGACGATGCCGCGGGTGATCGGGAAGTGCTTGACGAGGTTTTCGACGCGGATGATCGGCTCGGCTCTACTAGGTGCGTCAGACATCGCCATTGAGCACCTCCTCGGCGAAGTGGCAGCGACTGGTGCGACCGCCGCCGAGGTCCTTGTTCGGCGGCACGGTGGTGCGGCAGATCTCCTGGGCGTACTGGCATCGGGGGTTGAACGAGCATCCGTCCGGGATCCGCATCAGGTTCGGCGGCAGGCCCTTGATGGTGGCCAGCTCGGTGCCCTTCGTGTCCAGGCGCGGAATGGATTCCAGCAGACCCTTGGTGTAGGGATGCGCCGGCGCCTTGTAGATGGCGTGCACGTCGGCGTGCTCGACGATCCGTCCGGCGTACATCACCGCGATCCGGTCCGCGACGTCGGCCACGACCCCCAGGTCGTGGGTGATCAGAATGACGCCCATGTTCAGGTCTCGCCGCAGGTCAGCGAGCAAGTCCATGATCTGGGCCTGGACCGTCACATCGAGAGCGGTGGTCGGCTCGTCGGCGATCAGCACCTTCGGGTTCATCGCCAGCGCCATCGCGATCATCACGCGCTGCCGCATCCCGCCGGAGAACTGGTGCGGATAGTCGTTCACACGTTGCTTCGCGGCCGGAATCCGCACCAGGTCCATCAGCTCGATGGCGCGCTTCATCGCGGCGTCCTTGCTCATGTTCATGCGCCGGCGCATCGTTTCCGAGATCTGGTAGCCGACCTTGTAGACCGGGTTGAGCGCGGACAGCGCGTCCTGGAAGATCATTGCGATGTCGCGGCCGCGGGTGGCGCGGCGCTCGCCCTCGGACATCTTCAGCAGGTCCCGGCCCTCGAAGAGGATCTCGCCGCTGGCGATGTGGCCCGGAGGTATGTCGAGGATGCCCATGATGGCCTGCGCGGTCACCGACTTGCCGGAGCCGGACTCACCCAGCACCGCGAGCGCTTCGCCCTGGTCCAGGTAGTAGGACACGCCGTTGATGACCTTGGCGATGCCGTCGCGAGTACGGAACTCGACGAAGAGGTCTTTGACCTCCAGCAGATGTGCACCCTTCGGCACATCGCGCTGCAGGGACACATCAGCCGTGCGCTGGTCAGTCATGCCACCTCCTACCGGGACTTGGGGTCGAAGGCGGCGCGGATGGCGTCACCCAGCATGATGAATGCGAGAACGGTCAGGGTCAGGAACAACGTCGGGTAGAACAGCGGCCACCAGGCCTGCCGGAACCGGTTGGCCGAGTCGGAGATTTCCCCACCCCACGAGATCGCCGGCGGCTTGATGCCGATGCCGAGGAACGACAGCGCCGCCTCGGCGGAAATGAAGGCACCGAGCGCGATGGTGAGCACCACGATCGCCGGAGCCATGGCGTTCGGCAGGATGTGCCGCACCATGATGCGTCCGTCGCTGGCGCCGAGCATGCGTGCGGCCTGGACATAGTCCTGCTGCCGGGCCGAGATCACCGACGACCGCACCACTCGCGCCGCGGTAGTCCAGCCGAGGATGCCCAGCGTGAACACCACCGGCCAGATGCCGTAGTTGTGCGGGCTGTTCGACAGTCGCTGCAGCAGCACGATCGAGGCAAGCAGCAGCGGGATGCCGAGCACGATGTCGATCAGGCGCGCAAGCGTGGCGTCGACCCAGCCGCCGAAGTACCCGGCCAGCATGCCCACGATGAAAGCGATACCACCCGCGAGAATCGTCGCGAAGATGCCTACTCCGATCGAGTTGCGGGTGCCATAGATGGTCCGGGCGTAGACGTTGCAGCCTTGGAAGTCGTAACCGAATATGGCTCTGCTGCTGGGTTCCTTGATGCTGTTGGACAGCTCGCAGGCATTCGGGTTGGCACTGGTGAACCAGCTCGGGAACAGCGCGATCACGATGAACAGCAGCGCCAGCACCGCCGCGATCCAGAACATCGGGCTGCGCCGCAGGTCCCGCCACGCGTCCGACGCCAGGCTGCGCGGCTTGTTGCTGTCGCCGAGGCCCTTCGGCTGGCCCGGCGTGTTGATGTCGCCTTCGATGCCCGGCTTCGCGCTGGGCAGTTCGTTGGCGGCGAGCGTCTCGAAGTCGGTCATCGCCCGACCCTCCTCAATGGCAACGGCCGGTATCCGGTCGTGCTCAGTCGGCGCGTCACGAGTACCGGATCCGCGGGTCCAGGACCGCGTAAAGCAGGTCCACGATGAGGTTCGCGACCAGGAAGATGACGACCAGGACGCTGACGATTCCGACCACGGTCGGCCCGTCCTCCTGTTTGATCGCCAGCGCCAGGTTGAATCCGACGCCCTTCACGTTGTAGATGTTCTCGGTGATGATCGCGCCGGCCATCAGGTTGCCCAACTCCACACCGAGGAATGTGATCACCGGAATCAGTGAGTTCCGCAGGACGTGAGCTCCGAGCACCCGGTTGCGCGACAGGCCCTTCGAGGTCGCCGTCCGGACGTAGTCGGCGCCCAGGTTTTCGCGTACCGACGTGCTGGTCAGACGTAGGGCGGTGGCCAGTGATAACGCGCCCAACACGAACGCCGGCAGGATCATCGAGGCGATCGGCTGGTCGTCGGTGTAGCTGGCGGGGAACCAGCCGAGCTTGTAACCCACGACGTACTGCAGGATCAGGGCCAGCGCCAGCACCGGGATGCCGATCAGCAGCAGCGAGAGCAGGAACGAGGTGCGGTCGAACCAGCCGCCCTTCTTGATGCCGGAGATCACGCCCGCCGTGACCCCGAAGAGGATCACGAAGACCATCGCAAATAAGGCCATGCGGATGGTGTACGGCCAGGCGGAAGCCAGGATGTCCGAGATCGACCGGCCGTTGAGATTTTGTCCGAGATCCCCGCGCAGAAGATGACTCACATAGTCCCAGTACCGGTAGAAGAAGCCTCCGATACCGGTCTTGTCGAGGTGGAACTTCTCAGTCAGGTAGGCCCGCTGGGCCGCACTGACCGGCTTCTCGCCGGCGAGCGCCTGGATCGGGTCGTTCTGGGCGGCGAAAATGAGCGCGTAGATGATCAGCGTCGTTCCGAAGAACGCCACGATCATTTGAAGGATCCGCCGAACCAGGTACCGGAACATGTCCGTCACTCCCGAATCGTTCAGCTTTAGTTAGTTTTCGCAACTTCTGTCGTATCACCCGGCCGCTAGCGGAGTGGCGCCATCGCCGAGATCGGCCATGGCGCCACCGCCGCTTGCGCGACTAGCTGGTACGCGAGGTGGTGATGGTGTTCAGGTCAACCGCCGAGAACAGGTCGACGGTGACGTTGTTGACGAAGTTGGAGAACACGAAGTTGTTCTGGCCGAACCGCATCGGGACGACCGGCATGTCCTTGGCCAGGATGTCCTCGGCCTGCTGCCACTTCGCGATCGCTGCTTCCAGCGTCGACTGGGCGTTGCCCTCTTCGACCAGCTTGTCGAACTGCGGGTTGGAGTAGCCGTAGTAGTTCGACGAACCGTGGGTGGTGTAGAGCGGACCCAGGTAGTCCTCCATCGACGGGTAGTCCATCACCCAGCCGAGACGGAACATGCCGACGCCCGGTGTCTTGGCCTCGACCTTGGTCAGCAGGTCGGCGAACTTCGCCTCCGGCTTGGCGGTGCACTGCACGCCCAGGTTGGTCTGCAGCTCGTTGCAGGTCGCCTCGACCCACTCCTTGTGGCCACCGTCCGCGTTGTAGGTGATCTGGATGACCTTGGGGCCGTTGTTGGCGTCGTAGAGCTGCTTGGCCGCGCTCGGGTTGTACTGGCACGCGTCGCCGCAGACGTCCGGGCGGTAACCCGGGACGACCGGCGACACGAACGAGCGGGCCGACGTCTGCGAGTTGTCGAAGATCACCTTGACCTGCGCGTCCCGGTCGATCGCCATCGAGATGGCCTTGCGGACGTTCACGTTCGAGAAGTCCTTGTCGTAGGTCGGGAACGCCAGGAACTGGAACGCGGACATCGGGCTGTGCTGGTAGCGGTCACCGAAGTCGGCCTGGGCGGTGCCCAGGTCCGAAGTGGCCAGCTGCGGGAGCACGTCCAGCTTGTCGGAGAGCACATCCTGGTACGCCGTGGAGAGGCTCAGGTAGCTCTTCAGGTTGACGCCGCCGATCTTCGGCTTGGTGCCCGCGAACGTCTCGTTGCGGACCATGTCGATTTCCTTGTTGTGCTGCCAGCCCGCGGCGGTCAGCTTGAACGGACCGTCACCGATCATGTGGTCCTCGAAGCCGGCCTTCACGGTGCCGTTGGCGTCGAACGCAGCCTTGGGCAGCGGCAGGAACGCGGTGTAGCCGATGGCGGTGCTGAAGCCGATGTACGGCTGCGACATGGTCACCGAAAGGGTGTTCGCGTCAGCCGCCTTGAGGCCGGAAAGCGTCTTCGCCTTCGGCGTGGCATTGGGGTCGGCCGGGTTCATGTCGGCGTAGCCCTTGATGGTCGAGAAGTAGTAGTTGGTCGCCTGGCCGTTGGGACCGTAGGCGGCGTAGTTCCACGCATTGACGTAGTCCTGCGCGGTCACCGGCGTGCCGTCAGTGAAGGTGTAGCCGGGCTTCAGCTTGATCGTCCAGGCGACGCCGTCCTTGGTCTCCACCGACTGCGCCTGGGCCATGACCGGCTTGCTGTTCTTGTCGAATGTGATCAGCGGCTCGAAGAGCCCGACCAGCGCCTGGTAGGCGTTGGTATCGGTGGCGTTGGACGGGAGGAGGTGCTGGGGCTCGCCGATGCCGATGCTCACGATTCCGTCGGGGTTGGCCGGACCTCCGGACGACGACGACGAGCTGCCTGTCCCACAGGCGGCCAGCGCCAAGGCAAGGACGGCCGATACCGCAACAGCTGCGGTCAGCCTACGAGAATGCATGAGTCTCTCCCTCATAAATGCGCATACAGCGGACGGACGGCGGGACTCCCCGCGGGTCCACAGCCCCGCTTTGCGGCGGACGAACGTCCGTAGCTGGACATATCGGAAGTATGCCGCATGTCATTACGACACCGGCTCTGACCTGGGATTTTGGCGCTGAGGCGTAATGCGGCCCGCAACCGGGGGTATCGGATTGTGAGCTGCGTCCCGATCCGAGGCCGCTATGAAGCGCCAGTAAGATCTGCCTACGTGACCGCGACGATCCTGGATGGCAAGGCCACTCTTGCCAAGATCAAAGACGAACTCCGCGTACGCGTTAAGCGCCTCACCGACGCCGGGATCATGCCCGGGCTCGGCACCATCCTGGTCGGCGACGATCCCGGATCGCACTCTTATGTCGCCGGCAAGCACCGCGACTGCGCCGAGCTGGGCATCGCCTCGATCCGCCGGGACCTGCCGGCCAACGCATCCCAGGCCGACGTCGAGGCCGCCGTCGCCGAACTCAACGCGGACCCGGCCTGCGCCGGCTACATCGTCCAGTTGCCGCTTCCGAAGGGCCTGGACGAGGTACGCGTACTGGAAGCGATCGATCCGGACAAGGACGCCGACGGACTGCACCCGATGAACCTGGGCCGGCTGGTCCTGGGCAAGGAGGCGCCGCTGCCGTGCACGCCTCGTGGCATCGTCGAGCTGCTCCGGCGGTATGACGTCCCGATCAATGGCGCCAAGGTCGCGGTGGTCGGCCGGGGCACCACCGTGGGCCGGCCGCTGGGTCTTCTGCTGACGCGCAAGAGTGAGAACGCAACGGTCACGCTGTGCCACACCGGTACGCGTGATCTTGCCGCCGAAGTGCAGCGCGCCGACATCGTGGTGGCCGCGGCCGGCGTGCCCGGGTTGATCACCGCCGGCATGGTCCGGCCGGGTGCCGCCGTACTCGATGTCGGGATCTCCCGGGTCGACGGCCCGGACGGGAAGTCGAAGCTGGTCGGCGACGTGGCGCCGGAGGTCCGCGAGGTGGCCGGCTATGTGGCACCGATGCCCGGCGGGGTCGGGCTGATGACCCGCGCCATGTTGTTGACCAACGTCGTTGAGCTAGCCGAGCGGGCCGCGGTGACGCCGTCCTAGGAGCCCCGGTTCACACCGTGACCCCGCGCCGCAGCGAGGTTGTGCCTGCGGGGTTATGGTGCGGGACGTCCACCCAAGTCGATTTCACTCAGGAGTTGTTCCATGGGCAAAAAGGTGACCGTCGTCGGCGCCGGTTTCTACGGCACCACGACCGCGCAGCGGCTGGCTGAGTACGACGTCTTCGAAACCGTCGTGCTGACCGACATCATCGAGGGCAAGCCGGCCGGCATCGCCCTGGACATGAACCAGTCCCGCCCGATCGAGGGCTTCGAGACCAAGGTCGTCGGCGTCACCACGAGCCCGGACGGCGAGGGTTACGAAGCCATTGAGGGCTCCGACGTCGTGGTGATCACCGCCGGCCTGCCACGCAAGCCGGGCATGAGCCGGATGGACCTGCTGGGCACCAACGCCAAGATCGTCCGCGGTGTCGCCGAGAACGTCGCAAAGTACGCGCCCAACGCGGTCGTGATCGTGGTCTCCAACCCGCTGGACGAGATGACCGCGCTGGCTCAGATCGCCACCGGATTCCCGAAGAACCGGGTGCTCGGCCAGGCCGGCGTGCTGGACACGGCGCGGTTCACCAACTTCGTCGCCGAAGAACTCGGCGTGCCGGTCAAGAGCGTGAAGACGCTGACCCTGGGCTCGCACGGTGAAACCATGGTGCCGGTGCCGTCGCAGTGCTTCGTCGACGGCAAGCCGCTGTCCGACGTCATGGCGGCCGAGAAGATCGAAGAGCTGGTGGTGCGTACGCGTAACGGCGGCGCCGAGGTGGTTGCGCTGCTCAAGACCGGTTCCGCGTACTACGCCCCGTCGGCGGCCGCGGCCCGGATGGCCAAGGCGGTCGCGGAGAACTCCGGCGAGGTCATCCCGGTGTGCGCGTGGGTCGACGGCGAGTTCGGCATCTCCGGCGTCTACCTTGGCGTGCTCGCCGAGATCGGCGCCACCGGTGTGCAGAAGGTGGTCGAGACGCCGCTGACCGACAGTGAGCTGGCCGCCCTGAAGGAGGCCGCCGCGGCGGTCCGCGCCAAGCAGGCCGACGTCGCCAACATGTAGTTCACGAACCTCATGACGGCCGGCCGGGGGACACCCCGGCCGGCCGTTCTTCAATACCATCTCCGCTCGTGCACATCACTGACGCCCACGAGTTGCGGACTTCCCTTGTGGCGCGCGGGTCCGGGGCCGCCGAGTTCCGGCTCTGACCTGGTAGTGCTCCGTGACGGCCCTTGATCAACCATTTCGGCTCGTCAGTCTGGTGTGGACTAGCTGACAACCAGATTCCCGGGTGAGATCCGTTGATCAAGGCCGGGCCGGAGCGCGAGCAGTCCGCCGCCAAGATCGCGACAAGTGTGGGCTGGTGGCTTCCGCTCATCCCAAGATCGCGACAGGTGTGAGGTGACGGCTGACGAGGCCCGGTTCGGAGTGCCCTGGTCTCACGGCTGTCGCGATCTTGCGCGGGCGGGCCGCCGCTATCTCACACCTGTCGCGATCTTGGCGGCGGCTGCCACGAACCTCATCACGGCCGGCCGGGGGACACTCCGGCCGGCCATTCTTCAATACCATCTCCACTCGTGCACATCACTTTCGAACGCGATGGCGATATTTCCCGCGTACGCCGGATGGTCTGGGCGGCGTCCCGCAAGAACCTGCGCCGCATCTGGATCATGGCGGGGGTCTTCGCGGTGCTAGGGATCCTGTTCGTGGCGAACGGCTGGGGGTTCGGCGCCGCGCTGATCGGGATCGCCGTCGCCTACTCGCTGCTGCCCTGGTGGGCCGTGTCCCGGCAGGTGCGCCGGGTGAGGCCGTTCTTCGCCGAGACCGCCACCTACACCATCACCGAAGCCGACGTGACGGTGGATACCGAGGCCTACACGCAGACGTTCCGGTGGCCCGGATTCGTCTCGGTGCGCGAAGTGAACGGTTTCTGGATCTGCCTCAACAAGGCCAAATTGCCCGCCGTTATCATCCCGCAGGACTGCATGCGCCCGGAGGACCTGCTCGAGCTGCGCACTTTCCTTGCAGGGCGCGGCATCGTGCCGGCCGAGTACCGCATCTGACAGTTATCGCTTGATGCTGCAGGTGACACCGCTCAGCGTGAACGACGACGGTGTCCCGTTCGGGCCCGCTGCTGTGCCCTGGAAGCTCACGTCAATGGCGTCGTGGGCGGCCAGCGTTGCGTTCGAACCGGTTCCGCTGATCGACACCTTCGGGCCGTGCTGGGTCGCGGCGATGCCGGACGAGGTGCCCGTCACCTTCTGACCATCGGAGAAGCGGAACCGCAACTCCCAACCGCTCAGGCTGGTGGACTTGCCGTTGGTGATCTGCAGGTCAGCGGAGAAGCTGCGGCCCGAACCCTTATGCACGACGTATTCCACAGTGCACGCGGCGGTTGACCGGACGCCGGTTCCGGCCGGCTGGGTGGTTGCAGCGGGCGCCGGCGAACTGGGGCTAAGCGACGCGCTTGGGCTGGGTGACGAGTCGGCCGGCGTGGGGGAGGGCGACGGCGATGAACCGCTAGCCGGCGCAGGAGCTTGCGTGGAGATCGTGTCGGAGGTGGTCGCACCGGAGCCGGCCTCGGTGGTTGGGCTCGACGAGCCGGGCCACCAGATGAACGCGGCCACAGCGAGCACTCCAATGCAAACGGCGCTGACAGCCGCGATCCGGCCGCGGTGGGTGGCAGCGGCCTGCGGCGCAGGCGCTATCCGGTTCGGGATGCGGGCGATGATGCGGGTCCCGGCGCCCGGCGCCGACCGCACCTCGAGCGATCCATCCAGGGCTTTGCACCGCCGGATCATTCCGGCCAGGCCGCGGTCGGGCGCGCTGGGCGAACCCAACGATCGGGGTACGGCGAAACCGACACCGTCATCGGCCACGTGCAGCTCGACGTCGTCCTGCGCGCGCAGCAGAACGCTGACGTTGACTGCCGAGGCGTGCGAGGCGATGTTGCGCAGCGCCTCCCGCAGGATCCACATCAGCGCATCCGCGGTATCCGGGTCCAGACGTTCGGCGTCGAGCACGCTCTCGACTCGGACTCCGGTGCTGGCTGACCAGCGTTCGCTCAGGTCGGCGAACGCTTGAGGGGTCGGCACGGCTCGGCGTGGCCCGTTGTCGAAACTGGACGATGCTTCAGTCAGGGGAACCTCCTGGTGGCGTGACCAGGCTGGGAGCCGGGTCGGCGCGACCACTGCGATAGGCGGCTGCCACGATCGGGCGCGAGGGAATTGGGGCGTACCGCCGGCGTACAAAGATAGGCGTCGACCGCACGTTTCGGAACCGGTCTGTCCGATTGTGGATCCGAGTGCGATTCGGGCGCGCGTACGCGCAAACGGTCCGCCGGAAGCCCGGCGGACCGTTTGCGTCAGTGCGAACCTCAGCCGGCCTTGGCGGCCAGGTTGTCGTTCAGCGCGTTCATGAACTCGTCGGTGGACAGCCACGGCGCGTCCGGCGCGATCAGCAGTGCCAGGTCCTTGGTCATCTGGCCGCCCTCGACCGTCTCGATGCAGACTCGCTCAAGGGTGTTGGCGAAGCTGGTGACCTCGGGGGTTCCGTCCAGCTTGCCGCGGTGCGCGAGGCCGCGGGTCCAGGCGAAGATCGACGCGATCGGGTTGGTCGACGTCTTCTCGCCCTTCTGCCACTGCCGGTAGTGCCGGGTGACCGTGCCGTGCGCGGCCTCGGCCTCACAGGTCTGGCCGTCCGGCGTCATCAGCACCGACGTCATCAGGCCGAGCGAGCCAAAGCCCTGGGCCACCGTGTCGGACTGGACGTCACCGTCGTAGTTCTTGCAGGCCCAGACGAAGCCGCCGTCCCACTTCAGCGCGGCGGCGACCATGTCGTCGATCAGCCGGTGCTCGTAGGTGATGCCGGCGGCCTTGAAGTCGGCGGCGAACTCGTTCTCGAACACCTCGGCGAAGATGTCCTTGAACCGGCCGTCGTAGGCCTTGAGGATGGTGTTCTTCGTCGACAGGTAGACCGGCCAGCCACGGTCGAGGCCGTAGCGCAGCGAGGCGCGGGCGAAGTCGCGGATCGAGTCGTCGAAGTTGTACATGCCCATCGCGACGCCGCCACCGGTGAAGTCGGCGACGTTGAGCTCCATCGGCTCGCCACCGTCGGCGGGCGTGTAGGTGATGGTGACGCGGCCCGGACCCGGCACCACGAAGTCGGTGGCTTTGTACTGGTCGCCGTGCGCGTGCCGGCCGATCACGATCGGCTTGGTCCAGCCCGGCACCAGGCGCGGAACGTTGGACATGACGATCGGCTCGCGGAACACCACGCCACCGAGGATGTTGCGGATCGTGCCGTTCGGCGACTTCCACATCTTCTTCAGGCCGAACTCGGCGACCCGGGCCTCGTCCGGCGTGATGGTGGCGCACTTGACGCCGACGCCGTGCCGCTTGATCGCGTTGGCCGAATCGATGGTGACCTGGTCATCGGTCGCGTCGCGGTGCTCGATGCCGAGGTCGTAGTACTCGAGATCCACATCCAGGTAAGGCAGGATCAGCTGCTCGCGGATCTGCTTCCAGATGATCCGGGTCATCTCGTCGCCGTCGAGCTCGACGACGGGGTTGTTTACCTTGATCTTCGCCATGCCCGTGGCGCTCCTCTCGGGTCCGTTAAGCAGTACGAGCGTACTGCAATCCGTCGAGCGCTCCTAACCGGGGCTGGGTGCGACACACGCCGGCCCCTTCTCGGGCCGTCCGGCCCGCGTTTTGGTGATCACCTCATGCTGACGTTTGGCGGTGTTGCGATGGTTATATGAGCATTTGTCCGTCACCCGAATGGCCAAGATTTCGCTGTACGAAACGTGCAGGTCCCCGGTTCGCGAGAGCCTGGAATCGGTCACATGAAGGAGATCTGGGTCTCCCGAGAACCTGATGGGTCACCGTCAGCGCGCTCAGATCGAGTGAACACAGTTTGGGGTCAACGCCCCAGCGTCCCTCCCAGCGGGGGGTCCGGCCGGACCCCCCGCTCCCCATGTTCAAGAACTTTTAGCGGTACGCGACCCCGACCGCTTCCGCGAGGCCCAGTGGACCGGGTCACCGCTGCGCCGAAAGTACCGGGCACTCACTGCTGTGAACTGGCCAAGATCACAGCAGTGAGTGCCCGTTATTTTCCTTCACGCCGTCGGGACGGCGCATCCGCTGGACCGACGCGAGGTGAAGATGCCACTGGCCGACGCCCGCGGGTTTCGCGCGGACCGGGCAGCGCCGCGGCGGATTGGCCCGGCCGGTTACTGCGACCGTTGCCAGACGGCGCCTTCGGCCGTGTCTCGGACCTCCACGCCAAGATCAGCGAGCGCACCCCGAATCTGATCGGACGCGGCGTAGTCACCGCGGGCACGGGCGTTGGCACGCTCGCCAACGATCAGGTCCAGAAGCGCGCCTTCCCGACCCGGATCACCGTCCAGGGCCAGATCGCCCAGCCGCACGATCATGTCGCGGATGGCGGCTCGCGCCTGATCCCGCTCGTCCGACTCGTCGGTGTCCGCGGCCCAATCGACCATTGCCTGTTCCAGCTCGAGGATGGCGTTGACGCAGCCGTCCACATCGCGCACCGCCAGCGCACAATCGAACGTCGCGCGCGCGTGTGCCGTGTCCAGGCGGAGGGATGCCTCGACATGTGCGAGCGGTGCCTCCTGCACCGCCGGAACCGTGGTGCTCGCGGAGACCGAATCCTCGGTCAGCAGATCGTCGAAGGCGACCACGTCGCCGCTGGGATGCACGATGCTGTGCCCGTCTCGGCGGATCGTCATGGTGCCGTTGCCGAGCACCGAAGCCGTACGCGCATCGAGGTCGAAGACCACCGCGGTGTGCTCGTCGACGCCGATGATGAACGCCTCCGGCGGCAGCGTGCGCTCCATTATGGACAGCCGGCGCTCGCCCAGATAGCAGAAGCGGGTGTCGTGGTGGCCGCCCTCGGCGTTGTCGTAGTGCGGAATGATCACCGCGGGCAGCCCGGTCACGGAGCGCACCAGGTCGAGTCCGGGAACCCACTTCGGTGGCTCGCCGGCCTTGTAGATCTCATACACCGGAATGGTGTGCGAGCTGAGCGTGAGCGCGGCAGCACTGGCGAAGACCACCGCGACGCCATCCCGGCTGAGCCGGTCGAGGAGCAACTGCGGAATCGGGGTGTCGCGCCACTCCCGCAGTGCGTAGGTCGGGCTGCCCGGTCCGGCAAAGATCCAGGTCGCCGCGCGCAGATCGGCCAGAGCCCGCTCGCGCGCCACGCCGGTGATATCGGCCGAACGCCAGGACGTCACCGAGATGGCGCGGCCGACGCTGGCCGAGAAGTAACCCACCGCGCGGCTGGAGATGTCGTCAGCGTTTTCCTGAAAGCCATAGGGCGTGTCGACCGCCACCGCGCGCCCGGCGCCGACCCGCTCGAAGATGGCTCGGTGTGGCTTGACCATGGTCGGCGCGGTCTCACCTGAGCCCATGATGACCAGGAGCCGGCTCATCGGTGTGCCGCCACGTCCACCGACGCCGCCAGATTGAGCAGGTCGATCGCGAGGTCTCGCGGATGCTGAGCATGCAGGTCGTGGTCGCCGCCGACGTATTCCCGGATCGTCGCCGTGGCCAGTTGCGCGGCAGCCTCGGCGATCCGCTCGCGCCGGCGGGACGCCGCCGTGGCGTCGCTGGGCAGCGCCGGCACCAGCATCACCGGCACCTGGACGTGAGCGTAGGACCGCTGCGGTGGAGAGTCCCACATGTCCAGCGCGATCTGCATGTGGTGGTCGATCGACAGCCGGCGCGCGACCGTGCCATCGGCCGCCACGGCCAGGTTGGCCATCGTGGCGTCGATCGCGGCCGGGCTCCAGTCGGGGTGGTTGCGAGTGAAGAATGCGCGGATGTCATCGGCCCGGCGGCC
This sequence comes from uncultured Actinomycetota bacterium, assembly GCA_963836775.1. Taxonomy (GTDB): domain Bacteria; phylum Actinomycetota; class Actinomycetes; order Mycobacteriales; family Micromonosporaceae; genus DASQPR01. Next base: position 200,902 of record CAWIKR010000003.1, read on the forward strand.
GTCGATGGCCGGTGGACGGGCTGCCGTCGCCCACGCCGAACGGTCCGGAAAGTCGCTGGCCGGGCTGAACCAGCCGCCATCGACGAGGGCAAGCGCCGCGACCGCCGTCGGGTGCCGGGCCGCGAGCTCGACCACCACATTTCCGCCCCAGGACTGACCGGCCGCGACCGCCTGGTCGAGACCGAGTTGCTCGGCGACCTGGAAAACATCCTCGGCGGCGGTCGCCGTGTCATAGCCGGACTCCGGCGCGTCGCTGGTGCCGTGCGAGCGCAGATCGATCGCGTGCACGGGGTGGCGCGCGTCGGTCAAATAGTCGGCCACCTCGTCCCACAGCAGAGAGTTGGACGACAGCCCGTGGACCAGGATGAACGGCCGGAGCGAACCCGGCCAGCTGCGGACGTGCAGTCGCACGCCATCGGCCACACTGACAAACCGGTCCTCGCCACCCATGCCCACTACCGTAACCGCGCACACCGACAGAAGCGGTCCGGCGCCGCTCGAGAAGGGCGTCCTTGACGGTGCAGCGCCGAGAGCACCCGGTCCACACTCACCAGTCCGGGCGCCACCGCGATCGCGGTTGCCGCGCGCGGCTCCTTTGACGACTGCCATCCCCGCCCCGCGGCCGAAATTCGCGCGCCGGTCTCGCTAGGGTCAGGTGCGTGCCGGAACTCGCCGATATCCGTCTGGAAGACACCTTCGCTCTGCGCCGTACCGTGCTGGGCTGGGATCCTCCGCTGTGCCGGATCGACTCGGATGATGCCGGACACCTTGCATTCGTCGACGACGGCACTCCGGTGGCGGTGCTGTCGCACGCTCACTGGCCATGTCCGGACGAGCCCGCGGCGCCGGCTCGGTATTTCTGGGCGATGGCGGTCGACGCTGCCCGGCAGCGGCAGGGTCTTGGCCGGATGCTGCTCGACGAACTGGCCCGGCGGTCCAGGATCGAGGGCGAGCAGCTGCTCTGGGCCGATGCACGGGACTCCGCGGTGGAGTTCTACCTGCGGATCGGCGCTCGGCAGTCGCCAACCCCGCCGGAGATCGACGAGGTGACCGGGCTGGTCGACTATCGGATCATCTTCGAGCTCTGACCAGTCGCGGCGGCCGGCGGTGTCAGCGCCATATCAGGGTCGCATCAGAGGGCGACCCTAGCGTCACCTCATGACCGACTACCAGACCGGCACTGTCGTCTCGGCGGACCAGATCCCGATCGGATTCCGCGTCCTCGGCCGCGGCCCGGCGGTCGTGGCCGTCCACGGCGGGATGCAGGCCGCACAGCATCTGATGCAACTGGGCGCCGCGCTGTCCGCCGACTTCACCGTCTACCTGCCGGACCGGCGGGGTCGTGGGCGCTCCGGCGGCCACGGTGCGGCGTACTGCGCCGATCGGGAAGCCGAGGACCTGGCCGCGGTGGTGCGGGCCGCCGGCGCACGCCGGATCTTCGGCCTGAGCTCCGGGGCGCTCGCGTCGCTGCGGACCGCGCGGGACACGCCGGAACTCGACCGGGTGGCGCTCTACGAGCCGCCGCTGTCGGTCGCCGGATCGGTGCCGGTCGACTGGGTGGACCGGTATGACGGCGAGATCGCCGCCGGGCGTACCGCCGCCGCACTGGTCACGGTGTTCAGGGGGCTCCGGGTGGAGCCGTTGTTCGCCCGGATTCCCCGCCTCATCCTCACCCCGCTGCTGATGGCCGGACTGCGGCTGCAGGCAGCGCCGCCGCCCGGCGATGTCGCCGTCGCCGAGCTGGTGCCGACTCAGCATTTCGACATGGCGCTGGTACGCGAAATGGCCGATACCCAGGATGACTATGCGGCTCTGGATGCCGACGTGTTACTTCTCGGTGGCGGCCGGAGCCCACGCTTCCTCGGGCACAGCCTGGATGCGCTGGCGGCCACGTTGCCTCGATCGCGCCGCGTCACCTATCCGGATCTCGGCCACTCCGGCCCCGACAACGACGGTGACCCGGTCCGTGTGGCCGCGACGCTGCGCGAGTTCTTCAGCTGACGCCGCCGGCTCCGGGTGCGCGAACTCGCCCGCATGGCCAGCTTGCGATGCCCGGCCGCCCAACGCAGGAACGGCTTCAGCAACGCGATCGTCGGCCGCAGTTTGGTGCCGAAGCTGGCGGCGTTCCGGCGGATCGAGGCTCTGGTCTGCTTCGACACACAACGACGACGGCAAGCACCCCGATCAGCGCAACCCCGGAGCGCTCGCGGCGTACCAGGGCGATGTCCCCGCTACCGAGGTTCCAGGTCGGCTACTAGATCCGGCAGCGCCGGTGTCGCCGGGGCGGGTGGTGCCGGCACCGACGTGCCGCGGTCCCACCGAGCGAACGCCGGCAGGCCGTTGGCGCGACGCACCGCGGCCCAGCCGAGGGTGCCCGCGACCAGTGCCGCGATGACGCCGCCGAGCAGTTCCGCGTTGGAGGCGTTGAGCAGCTTCAAGGCGCTGGCGAACAGCACGATGGCGAGTGCTCGGCGGATCAGGCCGTTCTGGCCGCGGGCCGAGATCTGGGCTCCGACCAGCACGCCGGGGATGGCGCCGAGGAGGAGCGACGCGGTCACGTCCAGCTTGAAGTCGCCGAACAGCAGCTGGCCCAGCGCCGCCGAGGCGACCAGCGGGACCGCCTGGACCAGATCCGTGCCGACCAGGTCGCCGGGGCGCAGCATCGGATAGAGCGCGAGCAGCGCGACGATGATCAGCGACCCTGAACCGACACTCGTCATGCCGACCACCAGGCCGCCCACGGCACCGAGCACGAGCGTGGGGAGCGGCTTTACGCGTACCCGGGTAATGGTCCCGTCGGATGCCGGAGCCGCCGGCGCACCCGATGCCCGGCGGGCGGCATGCTCTCGCATCTGCATGTATGCGCGGGTGACCAGACCTATGACCGCGAGCATCAGCGCCACGCCGAGCGCGGTCTTCACCACAGCCTGCAGGTGGTCGCCGCCGATGGCGCGGGCCACCAGCACGCCGGCGAACGCGCACGGCACTGACCCGATGCAGAGCCAGCCGACCAGGCGCCAGTCCACCCGCTTCGCCCGAATATGGACGAGCGAGCCGAACGGCTTCATCACCGCCGAGGCGACCAGGTCGCTGGAGACCGCAGCCAGCGGCGGGATCCCAAAGAAGATCACCAGAACCGGCGTCATCAGGGCGCCACCGCCCATGCCGGTGAGGCCGACGATCACTCCGACGAAGAGTCCGGCCGCGGTGAGTGCCCAATCCATCGTCGAAGTATCCCGATCGGAATGGTGGGAATCAACCGTGCTCTTCTTATTCGCCTTGATCACGCTGCGAATTTCTCCATGATCAACGGATTTCGCCCATCAGTCTGGCCGCGCGCGCTCCGGAACCAGACTGGCGGGCGAATTCGGTTGATCATGGGAGGCGGCGGCCTCAGCGGGCCTCGGGGCCAGCAGGCGCGGGAGTCAGCGGAAGCTGCGGCGAGCGGGGGGCCGCGGCGAGCGGGGCATCGGGCGCCCCACCAAGTGGGCCGCTGGGCCAGGCCCGCCGCCGCGGCGAGCGGGGCCATCGGGCGCCCCACCAAGTGGGCCGCCGGGCCGGGCCCGCCCTAGCGCGGGTCCAGCCAGCCGTCCAGAGCAAGCTTCTCGAGCACCAGCTCGACCGCGTCATCGGCAGACGCGTCGGAGGTGTCGATGGTCAGGTCGGCGTCGAGGGGCTCTTCGTAGGGGTCGTCGATCCCGGTCATCCCGGTGAGGAGGCCGGCCCGCGCTTTCGCGTAGAGACCCTTGCGGTCGCGCTGCTCGCAGACTTCCAGGGGGGTCGAGATGTGCACCAGCACGAATCCGCCACCGGTGGCCGCGGCCTGGGCCCGCGCCCGTTGCCGAGCCGCCTCATAGGGCGCGATCGGGCAGCAGATCGCCACGCCGCCGTGCCGAGCCACCTCGGCGGCGACCCAGCCGATCCGGCGGATGTTGATGTCCCGGTCGGCCTTGCTGAAGGTGAGACCGGCAGAGAGTTCCCGGCGCACCACATCGCCGTCGAGGAAGGTGACGGTACGCTCGCCGGACTCCAGAAGCGCGTCGGCGACTCCGCGGGCGATGGTGGACTTGCCGGAGCCGGACAGGCCGGTGAAGAACAGGACCAGGCCGCGGCTGCGGCGGGGCGGCCGGGCTTTGGCAAGCTCCCGGGCGACCGATGGCGGCGTGTGCCACTCCGGCAGCTGGCTGCCGTCGTCGAGCAGCTCGTCGATCTCGGCGGCGGTCATCGCGAGGCGCCGGAATCGCGGCGGAATGTCGTCACTGGCCCGCCACTGGCCGTCCCGGGTGTCGTAGGCCAGGTCGCGCGGGACCAGCACCCGCGGCCCACCGCCTGAGGTCAGCATCTCGGAGGTCGCCAGCACATGTGTGGCGCCGTAATTGGCGGCCACCCGGGCCCGCAGCAGTGCGTCCCGGATCTCGTCGCCGTGGTCCGCGATCGGCACCGCGACCAGCGTCGCCGGCGGCAGCCGATCGGCGGCGGCGAGGATGGTCCGGATCAGGTGTTCCGGCGGCAGCCCGTCCTGATTCGGACCGCCGACCGGGATCAGCACGAGGACGTGGGCGTGGATGGCCCGAGCCGAGTGCGCGATCTGCGCCAGCTGGGGCCGGTGCAACGGGCGGTCGGCGATGACGGCGAGCACCCGGCCCTCCGGCAGCATCGCTCGCACGTCCGCCGGGCGTGCCCGGAGTCGCTGGTAGGACCCGTGCTTGCCATCGCCGAACGCGCGCACCCGGCCGGCCAGCCGGACCCGGCCGCCGGCCACCGGGGTGCGCTCGGTGACGTCCAGAACCGCCAGCGGTGCGCCTTCCGGATCGGTCAGGATCAGCGGAGAGTCAGCGGACGCGACCGATTCGGCCACCGCGGCGGAGACCGTCAGGGTCACCGGCACCGGCCAACTGGTGCCGTCGGTGAGCCGACCAGTGCCGGCCAGACTGTCCACATCGGCAGTGCTCAGGAACCCGGTCAGCGGTGCGTAGGCGCCAGAGAGCAGCAGCTCGAGATCGGCTAGTTCGGCCGCGTTGGGTGCCCAGGTCGGAGCGTCGCGCAGCAGATCTTCCGCCATGATCTCCCTCGGAAGTCGACATCGAGCCGGTCGGCGAGCGGGTATGACGCTGCGCGGGCGGCACGGAAATTCGGTGTGAAGGCGATCAGTCTTACAGCGATCGCCGGGCTGGGTCCACCCTAGAGCTTGTTCCTAAGCCTCGTGGCCGGGCTGCGGCGGGCCCTCGCCCCGACCGAAGGCTTAGGAACAAGCTCTACACGAACCACCCAGGTCAGATCTCCGGGTTCTTTCCGGGTCGCCCGGGCCCCCACGGAGTTGACTTGACCCCTATCGTCGGTTCGTGGCAATGATCGATACGCAGGCACTGACCCTGCGCTACGGCGGCCGGGTGACCGCGCTGGACTCGCTGACGGTCTCCGTCGAGCCGGGCGTCATCGGTCTCGTCGGCGCCAATGGCGCCGGCAAGACGACGCTCATCAAGCTGCTGCTGGGGCTTCTGACGCCGACCGCCGGTCAGGTCCGGGTGTTCGGTCTCAATCCGTCCACAGACAGCGAGACCATCCGGGCACGGGTGGGCTATATGCCGGAGTCGGATGCGCTCCCGGTGGATCTCTCGGCCTCTGAGTTCGTCACCCATATGGGTCGGATGAGCGGCCTGCCCAAGGCGGTGGCACGCGAGCGGGCCTCGGAGACGCTCCGGCACGTCGGGCTCTACGAAGAGCGCTATCGCCAGATCGGCGGCTACTCGACCGGCATGAAGCAGCGGGTCAAGCTGGCCCAGGCTCTCACCCACGACCCGGACCTGCTGCTTCTCGACGAGCCGACCAACGGCCTCGACCCGGCCGGCCGGGACGCGATGCTGACCCTGATCGCCCGGATCGGCGACGAGTTCGGCATCTCCGTGATCGTCTGCTCGCACCTGCTCGGCGAGGTCGAGCGGATCTGCGACGCACTGGTCGCGATCGACGGCGGGCGGCTCCTGCGGGCCGACCGGATGGATGCGATGACGTCCCGCCGGGACGTGCTCGCGGTCGAGGTCGACGAGGGCACCGAGGAACTCGCGAAGCATCTGGCCGGCCTCGGCCTCAAGGTGACGACGGAGGGCCGCGGTCTGGTGGTGCCGCTGGAATCGGACGACACCTACGACCTGATCATGCGTGCCGTGGCCGACCTCGGGCTGCCGCTGCACCGCCTGGACCAACGGCGCCACAACGTGGCCGAACTGTTCGAGACCGCACCCATGACGGAGGCCGGCCATGTCAACTGACGCCCGCGCCGGTGTCATTCACGACATCGGATATCAGCGTTACACCGGCCCCCGGCTCGGCCGTGCGTACGCCGTCCGGTCGCTCTACGTGCACGGGCTGCGCAGCGCGTTCGGCCTGGGCCGCAGTGCCAAAGCCAAGATCTTTCCGTGGCTGGTGATCGGCATCCTGTTCTTCATCGCCGTGGTCTCGGTGGTGGTTCGGACGCTCAGCCCGGCTCACCAGCTTTCTCCGTCGTACGTCGACTTCTCCCGGTCCGGCGGCCTGCTGACCGGGCTGTTCCTCTGCTCGGCGGCGCCTGAGTTGCTCTCCCGGGACCTGCGGTCGAAGGTGTTGCCGCTCTACTTCTCGCGCCCGGTCACCCGGACCGATTATGCGCTGGCGAAGCTCACCGCGGTGCTCACCGCGGCGTTCCTGATCCTGGCCGGCCCGATGTTGTTTATGTTCATCTGCTCTGCGTTCTCGCTGGACCACGCGAGTGACGCCTGGAGCGAGACCGGGCATTTCCTGCAAGGCCTCAGCATCGCCGCGATCTGCGCGATTCTCTACGGCACCATCGCGACGTTCCTGTCGTCGCTGTTCAGCCGCCGGGTGGTCGCCGCCGCGGTGATCGTCGGCTACTTCCTGGTCACGATCGCGATCGCCGGTGTGGTCGGCGGAATCACCCAGGGCAACGGCCCGGCGTTCCATTACACCCTGGTGATCAATCCCGCGTTCATGCTCGAAGGCGTCAAGCAATGGGTGGTCGGCGAGACCACGGACTTCGACGCGGGCACCTACGGCTGGTGGTATCTGACGTCCGCGATCGTCCTGGTCGGGATCGGGATCGGCGCGCTCCTGCTGCGTTATCGGAAGGTGGAGGCATGACGCCGGTAGAGCTCACCAACGTCTCTCGCTGGTATGGCAACGTCGTCGCGGTCAACGACATCACGATGACGCTCGGTCAGGGGGTGACCGGCCTGCTCGGCCCCAACGGAGCCGGCAAGACCACGCTGCTGCACATGATGGCGGGTTTCCTGCCGCCCTCGCAGGGTTCGGTCACCGTCGGGGGCAAGCCCTCCTGGAAGAACCCTTCGGTGTACGCGAACCTCGGCCTGGTCGTCGAGCGTGAGGCGGCGTACAACTTCCTGACCGGTCGGGAGTTCGTCGTCGACAGCGCCAAGATGCAGAAGCTACCGAATCCGGCGGCGGCGGCCCGCGCCGCGATCGACATGGTCGACATGAATGATGCCGCCGGACGCACCATCGGCACCTACTCCAAGGGCATGCGGCAGCGGATCCGGGTCGCCGCGGCGCTGGTGCACGAGCCCGACGTGCTGCTGCTCGACGAGCCGTTCAACGGGATGGATCCGCGGCAGCGGATGCACATGATGGACCTGCTGCACGCCATGGGCCAGGCCGGCAAGACCGTGCTCTTCTCCTCGCACATCCTCGAGGAGGTCGAGCAGGTGTCCGGCACCGTCCAGGTGATCGTGGCGGGTCGCCTGGCCGCGTCCGGTGACTTCCGGACCATCCGCCGGCTGATGACCGCCCGTCCGCACGTCTTCGCTATCTCATCGACCGACAACCGCCGGCTCGCGGTCGCGCTGATGCGCGAGGACTCGGTGGCCGGGCTCGATGTGGGCGGGTCCGAGTTGTCGGTGCGAGCCAGCGACTACGGCGCCTTCACCCGGGCGTTGCCACGCATTGCCATCGCCGAGGGCGTACGCGTACGCCAACTGCGCCCCTCGGACGAGTCCCTGGAAAGTGTCTTCTCCTACTTGGTGGCGCAATGACGATCCTGAACCCCACCGTCGCGAGCATCACGCTGCGCGGTCTCTTCGGTCGCAAGCGGGCGCTGCTGTTGCTGCCCATTCCGGTGCTGATGATCGGCCTGACGGTGCTCGCCAACGGCGTCGCCAACAGCGAGACGCAGTGGGTCGATCCGCTGATTCGTGGTCTGGGCTTCGCGGTCGTGGTGCCGATCGTGGCACTGATCATCGGGACCTCGGTGGTCGGCTCCGAGATCGACGACGGCACGATCGTGCACGTCCTGACCAAGCCGCTGTCGCGTACCGAGATCATCCTGGCCAAGCTGGCCGTCGCCGCGATCGCATCGGCGCTGGTCAGCGGCTTGACGATGTTTGTCTGCGGTCTGATCGGCGTGTCCACCCGGTTCGCCGTCGGCGTCGGTCTCGGTGCGGCGGTCGCATCGGTCTGCTACTCCGCGCTGTTCGTGATGCTGAGCCTGGTCACCCGGCGCCCCGCGCTGTTCGGGCTGCTCTACATCGTGGTGTGGGAGAGCCTGCTGGGCAATCTCCTGACCGGCACCCGGAACCTGTCGATCGAGCAGATCGGCCTGACCCTGGCCGCCAGGATGGCCGACACGATCATGCTGCCGACGCATGTGAAGCTGCCGACCGCAATCGTGATGAGCTGCTTGTTCGTGGTCGTGCCGACGCTGATCGCGATTCAGCGGCTGAGGGCTTTCACGCTGGCCGGCGAGACGTCGTGAGGGCGAGGCAGGTGGCACGCCGGAAACCGGCCGCCGGGCCGCGATCCGCAGCGCCGACGGCCCGAGAAGCCGACGTCAGCCGGTGTTGCGCATCCCGGCGGCGATGCCGTTGATCGTGGTCAGCAATGCGCGCTCGAGTGCCGGATCGGTGGTCGAAGCGATTCCGGAGCCGGGCTCGGACAGCGACGCCCGATAGTTCGCCAGCAGCGCGACCTGCAGGTGATGCAGCGGCTCGAGATAGGTGTCCCGGATCTGCAGGGTGCGCTTGAGCACCGGCTGGCCGGCGAGCGTACGCGTCTCACCGGTGATCGCGAGCAGTTCGGCGCGAGTCAGTTCGCACTCCGCTTTGATGGTTTCGAAGAGCGGCTGTAGTTCGGCGGGGACCAGCATGCGGACATAGCGCTCGGCGATCGCCAGGTCGGTCTTGGCCAGCATCATCTCCACGTTGGAGAGGAACGTCTGGAAGAACTGCCAGCTGGAATACATCTCGGCGAGCACCGGGCCGTGGCCGGCGGCGCGCGCGGCCGCGAGCCCGGATCCGACACCGAACCAGCCCGGCACGATCTGCCGCGACTGGGTCCAGCCGAACACCCACGGGATAGCCCGCAGCCCGCCGAGCCCGGCCCCGGAGTCGGGCCGTCGCGACGGCCGGGATCCGATGTTGAGCTGGCCGAGCAGTTCGGTCGGCGTGGAGGCCCAGAAGTAGGCCGGCAGGTGCGGGTCCTCGACCAGGCCGCGATAGGCGTCGAAGGCCGACCGCGACACGACATCCATGGTGCTGTCCCAGGCGGACAGGGCTGCCTGCGGTTGCCGCGGCGACGTGTGCAGGAGTGTCGCGATCAGCACGGCGGCGACGGTGAGTTCGAGGTTCTCCCGGGCCAGGGCCGGGATCGTGTACTTGTCGGAGATGACCTCGCCCTGCTCGGTGACCTTGATCGGGCCGTCCAAGGTGCCGTGCGGCTGAGCCAGGATCGCCTGGTGGGTCGGACCGCCGCCGCGGCCGATGGTGCCGCCGCGACCGTGGAACAGCCGCAGGCGTACGCCGTGCTTGGCCGCGACATCGCGGAGCGCGCGCTGAGCGCGGTGAATGGTCCATTGCGAGGTGGTGATCCCGGCTTCCTTGTTGGAGTCGGAGTAGCCGAGCATGACCTCCTGGATGTCACCGCGGGCGTGCACGATCTTCCGATATGCCGGAACCGACAGCAGCGCGTCCAGGAAGTCGCCGGCGCTGTCCAGCTCGGAGATCGACTCCAGCAGCGGGACGAAACCGATCCGGGCGCGATCCGCGGCGACGTCGATCAGGCCGGCCTCGCGCGCCAGGATCACCGCCGCGAGGACGTCGTCGACACCCTTGGTCATCGAGATGATGTAGGACTCGATCGCCTCGCAACCGAACTGCTCGTGCACCTCGGCGATGGTGGTGAAGACATCGAAGGTGCGCTTGGCAGCGTCCGTCAGGTTGCTGTTGACGCCGGCCAGGGGACGGCGCCCGGCCAGCTCCTCGGCGAGCAGGTCGGTGCGCTCGGCGCGGGACATCCGGGCGTAGTCAGGAGCCTCGCTGACCCGTTCGAACAGCTGCCCGAGGGCTTGGTGGTGGGCATCGGCGTGCTCGCGGATGTCGAGCGTGGCCAAGTGCAGACCGAAGGCCGAGATGGTGCGGATCAACGAGGCCAGGATGCCGGTGGCGGTCAGCTGACCCGCGTTGCGTGCCAGCGACGCCCGCATCAACTCGAGGTCGGCGATGATCTCGGCGGTGCCGCGATAGTCACGGCCGGGCTGGCGGTCCGCACCGTTCTGCAGTCGTGCGCGAGTGTTGGCGAGCTTGGCCTTGATGCAGCGGGCCTTGAGCCGGTAGGGCTCTTCGACGTTGACGCGACGGAACCGCTCCGACAGCTCCGGCAGGTTGTCCAGATCGGTGGCGAGGGAAGCGCTCAGATCCAGGCTCACCGGACGCAGCCGGCGTGACACCGACACCTCGTCGATCACCTTGTCCAGCGCCTTCTCGGTGGCCTGGATGCCGTGCTCCAGCTGGATCCGCAGGACGTCCATGGTGACCTTGGCGGTGACGTACGGATTACCGTCCCGGTCGCCGCCGATCCAGGTGCCGAAGGTGAGCGGGCGGCCGGTCGGCGGCGTCTGCACGCCCAGCGCCTTCAGCGTCTCGGTCAGATCGGTGAGCACCTGCGGCGCCGCGTCAGCATGCAGGTCGCGCAGGTAGTAGATGGCGTTGCGGGCCTCGTCGGTCGGGTCCGGACGGTCGACTCGAAGCTCGTCGGTCTGCCAGAGCACGTCGATCAGCTCGGCGATCCGATTGTCGGCGGCCTGCGGAGCACCGTAGAGCGCGCCGCGCATCGCTTCGGCGTCCAGCTCGTCGGCGACGGCGCGCAGCTTGGAGAGGATCGACCGGCGCGAGGCTTCGGTCGGGTGCGCAGTGAAGACCGGGCGTACGGCCAGCCGCCGGGAGACCGCCGCGACGTCGTCGGCCGGCACCCCGCGGGCCTCGATCATCCGCGCCGCCTGGTCCAGCCATCCACCGTCGCGGGCGCGGCGCCGGCTCAGCTCCCGGGACCGGTGCACCTGCTCGGTGATGTTGGCCAGGTGAAAATAGGTGGAGAAGGCTCGGGCCAGCTTGGTCCCGGTGAGCACGTCCAGGGTGGCGAGGCGCTCGGCGGCGACCGTCGGGTCGGCCCGGACCTGAGCGCGCACCTGTTCCACCAGGTTCAGCAGGGCCTGGCCCTCCTGGCGCACCAGGGTCTGACCCAGAAGGGCGCCGAGACGGCGAATGTCGGCCCGCAGCGCGGCGTCAGCCTCGGAATCGCCGGGGCTTTCGTCGAAGTTGAGTTCCCGAGGATCGCGGCTGAGTTCCCGATCGGCGCTGGGGTGGTTATCGGGGCTGAGCCGGGGTTCGGTCAAATCGGTCACCGGTAACTCCTAGCGGAAGGCGTGTCGCGGGGGACAGCGCTGTCCGGTGCTGCCGAAATGCTAGCTCGGCTTGCGCCCCGGCGGGCATCCGGATCGCCGATTCGCAGCTCGTGGGCGCCGTGACCGAATCGGCTACGCCGCGGCGAGACCCCGCTCCAGCAGGGCGAGCGCGGACTCGACCTGGGTACGGACCCGGGGTCCAAGATCGTCCAGGGTGCTCCCGCTCAGCACCTCGGCTCGGACCAGCCCGACCACCGCCCGGTGTACGCCGATCAGAGCGTTGGCGATCACCTGCGGGCGTACGTCCCCGGGGTCGGCGCTGGACTCGTCGGCGAGCAGGGCCGCCAAGGCTCGGGTCGAGTCGTCGTAGACCTGCCGCTCCCGCGCCCTCAATGCGGGGCTCTCGTTGATCATGCGGCTGACCGTGACCAGGCGGTCCCGGTCCTCCGGCCGGGCACTGCCCAGCAATCCGTGGCGATGCAGCAGGAATCCGCCGAACGCGGTGACGATGGATTGCCTCGGGGGCCGATTGCGTACCGCTTCGACCAGCCCCGCCTCGAACTCCTCGAGCCGCCCGAAGACCAGGTCTTCCTTGGTTTTGAAGTAGTTGAAGACGGTCGCCTCGGAGACGCCGCCGGCGCGCGCCACCGCTGCCACTGTCACCGCGTCGAACCCGTCGGCGGCGAACAGCGAAAACGCGGCCTCGGTGATCGCCTGCCGGGTCCGCAGCTTCTTCTCCTCGCGCAACATCCGACCTCCCGATCTCAAGGCCTCGGCCGGTGCCGGCGGCTCCGGCGCCGCGGCCGGCACCGGCACCGGCACAGCGGCAAGGCGCCGGCGGCACCCGCGGGGTGCGCTGGCCGGCACGGGTGCGATCAGCGTACAGCAATGTTAGAGTTACTCTAAATTTAGAGCGACTCTAATATTGAGGAGGCGATCATGCGGGTCAGTGTGAACGTGACGAACTACAGCTGGACCTCGACGGACCTGCCGGAGGCGCTGGATTCGGTGGCCCGGGCCGCCGATGACGGTGGGATCGACACGCTCTGGGTCAACGATCATCTGCTGCAGGCCGAGCCCGGCACCACCGTCGATGAGCCGATGCTGGAGGCGTACGCGGTCCTGGGCTACCTCGCGTCGCAAACTCAACGGGTGCGCCTCGGCACCATGGTCACCGGCGTCACGTTCCGGCCGCCGGCGTTGCTGATCAAGGCCATTACCAGCATCGACGTGCTGTCTCGCGGACGCGCGTGGCTGGGCGTCGGCGCCGGCTACCACTCCGCTGAAGCCGACGCGATGGGGCTGCCGCTTCCGGACCGGCGGACCCGATTCGAGGTCCTGAGCGACACGCTGGCGCTGGCGCGGCAGATGTGGGCCGGCGAGCGCGGAGCGTTCCAGGGGGCCGCGGTCGCGATGGACGACCCGGTCGGCTCCCCGCTTCCGACCACCAAGCCGCATCCGCCGATCCTCATCGGCGGCATGGGTGAGCAGCGCACGCTGCCGCTGGTGGCCCGGTTCGCCGATGCCTGCAATCTGTTCGACATCCCGGACGGCGGCCGGACCGTCGCGCGCAAGCTGGCGGTCCTCGCCGATCTGTGCGCGGCGGCGGGCCGGCCGTTCGAGGAGATCGACAAGACCATCAGTACGCGCTTCGACCCGTCGCAGCCTCTCAATGCGTTTGTGCAGCACTGCCGCGACCTACAGGCGCTCGGCATCGACCACGTGGTGTGCATCACCACCGGCCCGTGGACCGCGGCGGCGGTCGAGCGGCTGGCTGACGTCGCCGCGCGACTGGGCGGGCGCTGACTGAGTTGGGCGCCGACACGGGTGGGGCCCGCCAGCTTGGATCAGCCGGCCGCCGCCTCGGCGGGTGCGGCCCGTGCGGCCCGCTGGTGAGCTTCGGTTCGCGCTCGCCGGCCAAGCACCGCGGTGGCGCCTACCAGCGCCAGAATCGAGGCCAGCGACCATAGCGTCAGGCCGGTGATCGACCAGGTGTTGGCGTTCCGGCCGAAGTATTCGACGCCGCGGACCAGATCGGTGCCCAGCCCATTCGGCAGCCATCTGGGCATCCCCCGGAAGAAGCCGGGCAGGAACGGCGCCGCGACCGGACCGCCGGAACCGGGGACGCCGAGAACCAGCATCAGGACGGCGGCGAGCCCGACCCCCCACAACCCGAGCCAGCTCTGCAGGGCCGAGGCGATCAGCGCGGCGGTGAAGGTGATCAGTGAGCCGGCGAGCCACAGCCCGACCGTGTGCTTGTGCCAGACACCCAGGAACGGTCCGGCGAACACCGCGCCGAGCAGGCCCAGCAGCAGGGAGAACACCGCGAGCGCGCCGAGCCGCATGCCGAGCCGGTCCAGGTCGCGAGGGACCGTGCCGATCGCAATGCCGAGTGCCACCGCCGCCAGCAGGCCACCGAGAATCCACGCCAACGTCAGCCAGAATGGCGTCAGCCCACGGGAGTCGCCGGCGCTCAGCGGGTAGACATCCTCGATGGCCAGCGGGACGTTGACGTTCTGCGCGGCCGAGCCGATGGTGGTGGCGACCGTGTCCGCCACGCCCGGCCCGCTGCCGCTGGCCACGGTCAGGTTGAGGCCACCGAGCAGCGTCGCGTCGGACGCCAGGATCGCGTCGACCTGGTGCTTGTTGAGGGCGTTGGAGGCGTCCGCCGCGCTGCTGTAGACCTTCGCCTCGAGCACATCGGTGTTCTGCCGGACCGCGACCAGCGCGGCCCGGGCGACCGGGTCCGATGCGACCACGGCGACCGGGATGTTCTTCGCCTGCGGCGAGTGCAGACCGCCGATCCACGCCCAGATCATCCCGGTGGCGAGCACGAGGACCGCGCCGAGAACCGCGACGGTGCGCCCCAGCCAGGTGCGCCACCAGTCGTCGGTGTCGTGTTCGGCGACGTGTCCCAGGCCACGGCCGGGAGCCCGCCGGGTCCCCACGTAGGCGCCGACGGGGGCCGCCGCGCCGGCCTTCTCGCCAAGGTCCGGCTCGTCCTCGGCGAGCATGTCCGAGGTCGGACCGAGTGAGCCGGCATCAAAGTCCGGATCCACGGCGTGGATCCGCTCACTGAGCGGATCCACATCGGGGCTGGTCTTATCGGCGGCTTCCGCGTCGGCGGCGGAATCATCATTGAGTACGCCCGGCGGAGTGGTCGCCGGATGCGGTTGCTCGCGGGCGCCGTGCTGATCGTCAGCGGCGCTGACCTGTTCCGCGGCCGCGACATCCTGGTCGGCGGCCTCGTCGACGCGTCGGCGTGGATCATCGTCGGCCCAGACGCGGCTCTTGTCGGTCATCGCCTACTCCCATTACGAGTTATTCGTCAGCTTATGCCGGATTCGTCTCCTGACGGGCTCGGTTGGGGGAGTCGGAATTGATCTCGCCTCTCCGGCGTTTTGACGCTTGCGAGTTCGGTGTCGAGTCAGCCGGGTCAGCCATTCGCCGGACGGTGGGCCACCTCCCGCGGGAATGTCGGACGCGAGCGCTAGGCTTGTCGCTGTTACCCCCGCCCACTGGGCGTTCGGGGTTAGTCAGCGTGCGCCCGGGTCACTGGCGGCCCTCCGGGAGCAAGCGCCGAACGATGCCGCCAGCGACAGCGGCGACGCCGCTAATGGCGGTAACGATGCCGCCAGCGCCATGTGGACGCCGCCACCATGACGGCCGAGTTTCACCAGAGACCGCAGCCACCGACCTAGACCAGAGACACGGCCAGCTGAAGCGGCCCACCAGCCTTCACCAGCGCTCGGCACGGTTCTGATGTGCACCGCTCTGACATGCACCGCACCGATATGCACCGCTCTGATATGCACCGCACCGATCCGCAGCAAACAACGCACCAAAGACGCTCGGGAGAACTCATGAAACTGCGTGGCCTGCTCCGCGCCGCACTCGACGACCCGGCCCTGGCGACCGTGGCCCGACTGGCACGCGCCGGCGGTCCAGCGGCCAGCGCCGAGCAACTCGACCTGACCGGGCCGCCCGCCACCCGGCCATTCGTCGTGGCGGCGATCGCCGCCGCCGGCGACGGCGCTGATCGACCGGTGCTCGCGGTCACCGCGACCAGCCGCGAGGCCGAGGACCTGGCGGCAGCGATCGGGGACTTCATCCCGGCCGAGCAGATCGCGGTCTACCCGGCCTGGGAGACGCTGCCGCATGAGCGGCTGTCACCGCGATCGGACACCGTCGGCCGGAGGCTCGGGGTGCTGCGCCGGCTGGCGCACCCGGACGAGACCGATCCCGCCCGAGGCCCGGTCAAGGTGGTCGTCGCGCCGGTCCGCAGCGTGCTGCAGCCGCAGCTCAAGGGCCTCGGCGACCTGGAGCCGGTGGAGCTGCGCGCGGGCACCGAAGCAGATCTTGAGGCGATCGGCCGGCGACTGTCCGATCTGGCCTACGCACGAGTGGATCTGGTCACCAAGCGCGGTGAGTTCGCGGTCCGGGGCGGTCTGCTGGACGTCTTCGCGCCCACCGACGAGCACCCGGTCCGGATCGAGTTCTGGGGCGACGAGGTCGAGGACATCCGCACCTTCGCGGTCGCCGACCAGCGCACCATCGAAAAGGTCGACCGGTTGTGGGCGCCGGCCTGCCGCGAGTTGCTGCTCACCGAACCGGTCCGGCGCAAGGCTGCGCAACTTTTGCAGGAGCACCCGGAGATCGCCGAGATCCTGGACAAGCTCGCCGAGGGCATCCCGGTCGAGGGCATGGAGTCGCTGGCTCCGGCGCTCCTGGACGGCACCGACAGCCTCGAGTTGCTGCTCGACTGCATGCCGGCGCACACCCACGTGCTGCTCTGTGACCCGGAGCGGATTCGCACCCGAGCGCATGACCTGGTGCGTACCAGCGAAGAGTTCTTGCAGGCCAGCTGGGCTGCGGCCGCGGTCGGCGGCAAAGCCCCGATCGACGTCGCGGGAGTCGCGTTCCGCACTCTCGCCGAGGTGCGGGCGGTCGCGTCCGGCCTGGATCTGCCGTGGTGGTCGGTGTCGCCCTTCGGTGTGGCGGTCGAGGATTCGACCGAGCCGGATTACGCCGATGCACCGTGGCTCGAAGGTGAGCTGCCCAGCGTCTCGGACGTGACTCCGGACGAGGGCCGCCAGCTGGCGCTCTCGGCCGCGCCGGCGAGCCTCTATCACGGCGAAACCGCCCGGGTCGTCGAGGACGTCCGGCAGTGGGCCGCCGATGGCTGGCGGGTCGCGCTGGTCTTCGAGGGCAACGGTCCGGCCAAGCGCGCCGCCGAGGTGCTCCGTGACGCCGGCATCGGCGTGACCCTGGCCGACCGCCTCACCGATGCGCCCGGGACCACGCCAGTGGTCACCTGCGGCTCTCTCGGCAATGGGTTCATCGACCCGACCGCGCGGCTGGCGATCCTGACCGGCACCGACATCTCCGGCGGCCGCGGCTCGTCCACCAAGGACATGCGCAAGATGCCGAGCCGGCGCCGCAACACCATCGACCCGCTGGAACTCAAGGCCGGCGACTATGTGGTGCACGAGCAGCACGGCATCGGCCGCTACGTCGAACTGGTGCAGCGCGCGGTCAACGGTGCCGAGCGGGAATACCTGGTGATCGAATACGCCGCCAGCAAGCGCGGGCAGCCGGGGGACCGGCTGTTCGTCCCGACCGACCAGCTGGACCAGCTGTCGCGGTATGTCGGAGGCGAGCAGCCGACGCTGCACAAGCTCGGCGGCTCCGACTGGGCCAAGTCCAAGCAGCGGGCCCGCAAGGCGGTGCGCGAGATCGCCGCGCAGTTGATCCAGCTCTACGCCGCCCGTCAGAACTCGCCGGGCTATGCCTTCGGCCCGGACACGCCGTGGCAGCGCGAGCTTGAGGACGCGTTCCCGTTCCAGGAGACGCCGGACCAGCTGTCGGCCATCGACGAGGTCAAGGGCGACATGCACAAGGCGATCCCGATGGACCGGCTGATCTGCGGCGATGTCGGCTATGGCAAGACCGAGATCGCGGTCCGCGCGGCGTTCAAGGCGGTGCAGGACGGCAAGCAGGTGGCTGTACTGGTCCCGACCACCCTGCTGGCGCAGCAGCACTTCAACACATTCTCCGAGCGGATGGCCCAGTTCCCGCTGACGATCCGGCAGCTGTCCCGGTTCGCCACCCCGAAGGAGTCTCAGGAGACCATCGCCAAGGCCGCTGACGGCACTGCCGACATCGTCATCGGCACACATCGCTTGTTGCAGAACTCGATGCGGTTCAAGCAGCTCGGCCTGATCATCGTGGACGAGGAGCAGCGCTTCGGCGTCGAGCACAAGGAGCAGCTCAAGCAGCTGCGGACCGCGGTCGACGTGCTGACCATGTCGGCGACGCCGATCCCGCGGACGCTGGAGATGGCGATCACCGGCATCCGGGAGATGTCGACCATCGCGACGCCGCCGGAGGAGCGGCACCCGGTGCTCACCTTTGTCGGCCGGCACGACGACAAGCAGGTCGCCGCCGCGATCCACCGCGAGTTGCTGCGCGACGGCCAGGTCTTCTACCTGCACAACCGGGTCGAGTCGATCGACAAGGCGGCCCGCAAGATCCGCGAGTTGGTGCCCGAGGCCCGGGTCGCGGTGGCGCACGGCCAGATGGGCGAGGACGCGCTCGAGAAGATCATGGTCGGCTTCTGGGAGAAGGAGTTCGACGTCCTCGTGTGCACCACGATCGTCGAGTCCGGCATCGACATCCCGAACGCGAACACCTTGATCGTCGAGCGGGCCGACATGCTGGGCCTGGCCCAGCTGCATCAGATCCGGGGCCGGGTCGGCCGGGGCCGGGAGCGCGCCTACGCGTACTTCCTCTATCCGCCGGAGAAGCCGCTCACCGAGCACGCCCACGAGCGGCTGGCGACCATCGCGCAGCACACCGAGCTGGGCGCCGGCATGTACGTGGCGATGAAGGACCTGGAGATCCGCGGCGCCGGCAACCTGCTCGGCGGCGAGCAGTCCGGTCACATCGAGGGCGTCGGATTCGACCTCTATGTGCGGATGGTCGGTGAGGCGGTGGCCACCTTCAAGGGCGAGCGGCCCGAGGAGGTCGCGGACGTCAAGGTCGACCTGCCGGTCGACGCCCACCTGCCGTACGACTACATCAGCGTCGAGCGGCTGCGCCTGGAGATGTACCGCAAGCTCGCCGACGTCCGGGACGAGACGACCTTGGACGAAGTGGTGGCCGAGATGACCGACCGCTACGGCGCACCGCCGGAGACCGTCGCGAACCTGATCGCGGTCGCGCGATTCCGGCTCCTGGCCCGGGCCTACGGCCTGCACGATGTGTCGCTCCAGGGCAAGCACGTGCGGTTCGGACCGATGGCTCTGCCGGACTCCAAGCAGATGCGGCTCAAGCGGTTCTACCCGGAGTCGGTCTACAAGCCGGCCGCCGATCAGGTGTCACTGCCCCGGCCCACCACCCGCCGGGTCGGTGGCGAGCCACTCCGGGATGCCGAGATGCTGGCGTGGTGCGCCGAGTTCCTGCGTACGGTGCTCGGTGATCCGCCGGCGCCCGCCCGTGCTGGTGCCGCCGTCGCGGTCGGCAGCGGTGCCGAGCAACCGGCGGGGTCGTGACATCCCGTCTCGGCTGTCATGAGAGAGTTGCGGGCGTTGACCGCCGGCCGACACCGCGAAGAAGAGGTCTGATCGTGATTCGTAGCCCGCGCCGTCGCCTGACGGCCATCGCCGTTATGGGTGCGCTCGCGGTCGGCGCGCTCGCCGGTTGCCGGACCGACGCCGGCTCGGCGGCCTACGTCGGCAACACCCGGATCACCACTGACCAGGTCAACGCGATCATCGACTCGGCGCCGCAGCTGGGCGCCGACCTGACCGGCGCCCGCCAAGAGGTGGTCAACGATCTGGTCTACCTGGCCGCCGTGCAGAAATACGCGACTGCCAACAAGATCAAGCTGACGCCGGTCGACGACGCCACCCGGGCGCAGTACGCGCAGGCATACCAGGTCCCGAACGACGCCGCGCACCGCAAGTTCATCGACTTCGAGGCGTCGGTCGCGAACTGGACCCAGGATCTGCTGAAGGCGCAGCCGGGCAGCACCCCGTCGGATGCCGACCTGATGCGGCTGTTCAACGAGCTGAAGGCCGACTTCCCCGAGGGCACCACGTTTGATCAGGCCAAGCCCACGTTGCTGAACGTGCCGAACGTCCGGCAGGGCATCGAGCTGCGCAACGGGCTGGAGAAGGCGTTCCAGGGCTACGACATCTCGATCAGCCCGATGTACACCGCAAAGTGCACCAAGGCGCCGTGCGCGTCTCCAACCGTGCCGCTGGTGAGCGTGCAGGGCCAGGACGGTAGCCCGATCACGGTGGTGAATTTGCCGCTGACCAAGGGCAACGCCAGCCCGGCCGTGGTCGACCTGCCGTCGGCGGTAGCGAGCGCTCCGGCTCAGAGCTGACGGCTCCGTGGCCGGGCGCATCGTTCTGCTGGTCACCTCGCCCCGGTTGCCGGCCGGGTTGCTGACCGCGCAGGCGTGGGATCTGGTGCGTACCACCGAGGTGTTCGCCGCCGCGGAGAGTGACCAGGCCGCGGCCCTGCGGCACGCGGGCGTCCGGGTGACCATCACCGGCGACGGCGTCGCGGATCTGCTCGCCGCGGTGGCCGCGAACGGCACGGCGATCTGGCTGGCCGGTCCGACCGGGGATGAAGATCTTGCTCGTACGCTGGGTCTGCGGCTGACCCGGGAGCCGCATATCGCGGAGCTGGAGCTGATGTACGGCTCCTGGGATCCACCGGGTGCCCGGCTGCTCGACGCGGTGGCCGTGATCGATCGCCTCGCCGGCCCGGGCGGTGATCCGTGGAAGCGCCAGCAAACCCATCAGAGCCTGGCGAAATACATGATCGAAGAGGTGTACGAGGCCTTCGACGCCATCGACGCCGAGGACTACGACGCGCTCCGGGACGAGCTCGGCGACGTGCTGCTGCAAGTGGTCCTGCACTCCCGGATGGCCGAGAACCTGCCCGGCGACGAGGCCTGGAACATCGATGACGTCGCCGGCGGTCTGGTTGCCAAGATGATCCGGCGCAATCCGCACGTGTTCAGCGACGCCGCGGCGGAGACGGTCGACGAGATCACCGCACAGTGGGAGCAGATCAAGGCGGCAGAGAAGCCGACTCGTGGCGTGACCGAGGGCGTGGCCCTGTCGCAACCCGCGCTGGCGCTGGCGGCGAAGGTGATCGCTCGTGCCGCCACGGCGGGGATCCCGCTGGCGGCGGCGCCGTCCGGCCTCACCGCCGAGGAGATCGGCCAGCGGCTCTGGGATCTGGTGGCGGCGGCCGGGGACGTCGATGCCGAGGCAGCGCTGCGACGACGGGTAATCCGGCAAATCGCCCAAATATCGGGTGAGTGAGCGGTCTTCCGCACTGCCGTCCGGTCGTCCCGCTGAGCCAGTACGACTGGGCCGTTAACCCGAAACCGGTTGATAGCGGCGTCGCGGAGCCGCGAGGATTCCGGAATGACCGACGACCACATCCATGACGATGAAGTGGCGGAACTGGCCCGGCGAGTGTCGCAGGCGGCGGTCGCGTTCATTCGCGGCGACATGGCTGCATACATGGACCTCATCACCCATGCCGAGGACTACACGCTGATGGCGCCATACGGCGGCGACATCCGCCGTGGTTTCGACCGATCTGAGAAGGCGCTAGCGGCGAACGCCGAGACGTTCCGGGGTGGCGACGCGACGTTCGACCTGGACCAGTCTTACGTCTCTGGAGACCTGGCGGTGCTGACCGGCGTCGAGCGGCAACGCGGCGTGGCGTTCGGCCTGCCGGAGCAGGACTGGTCGCTGCGGGTCACGCTGGTCTTCCGCAGGGACGGCGAGCAGTGGCTGCTCGTGCACCGCCATGCCGATCCTTTGGCGCACGCGATGCGGCCGGAAGTGATGGCCACAGTGGCGCGCGGCGAGGCCGGATAGCCTGGCGTCGCTACAGACCGGCGAGGTCAGCCAGCAGGCGAGCGTCTCGTAGGTGCGCCGCGCCGCCGTGGCGGTCCTCGTCGGCGGCGGTCAGCGCGTATTCGGTCTTGCGGCCGACCCCCCAGGTCAGCATCCGCTGCAGGTCCAGGCCGAGATCGTCGGCGGCGATCTGGAAGCGGCGCCGCACCAGCGCCGGGTCGCCGGCGCGGAATGGATCGTCGATCTGCTCCACCAGCGGCCACGGGTCGTAATTCGGATCGCCGATCATCGGCTTGACGTCAATGGTCAGCCACGGCTCCCGGTGCGACGACAGGATGTTGCCCGGGTTGAAGTCACCGTGCAGCAGCACCCGCCGGTTGGCCGACTTCGCGTAGTTGCGCAGCACGTCCAGGCCGAGCGCGACCACACCGGGGTCGTAACCGTGGTCGAGCCGCTGGTCGCGCTCCTCGGCCTCATCGGTCCAGAAGTCCATGATCGCTTCCAGGCTCTCGATCAGAGTGTCCGCCCCCGGCGCCGGCACCGGCGCGCTCCACAGCTCACGCAGCAGGGCGGTCCCGATCCGCAGTCGATCCTCAGCCGGAAGGTGATCTGAGTCCCCGAGCTTGATGCCGGGCTCCACGCGTTCCAGAAGATAGGCCGCGTCGTCGGCGTCGTAGGCGAAGCATCGGACGGCGCCGCGCCCACCGAACCGGACCAGGCCCTCGGCCTCGGACCGGCCCTCCCGGTGCGGCCAGGTGATCTTCAGAACCGCCGGCGATCCGTCGTCCCGAGTCACCGGCGCGACCCAGGAGCAACTGCCGCCCTCGTAGGGGGCCCCGAGCTCCAGCCGCCACTGCTCGCGATAGCGGTCGACGAGATCCGGCAGCCGATCCAGCCAGCCGTGCGCATCCGGGATGGCACGGAACGTCTCAAGGACTGCCAGCGTCGGCGGGAAGAGATCGACCACGAGTGAATCTAACCCGGTCGCGCTGGTCCGTGCCGGCCTCGATAGGCTCAGCAGTCGTTTCTTGGATCGCACCGCCGCGACCAAATCGGTACCGCATCTGGTGAGGGAGCGCATCATCGTGGCCACCATCGAAGCAATCGTCGCCCGGGAGATCCTGGACTCGCGGGGCAACCCGACCATCGAGGTCGAGATCGGCCTGGACGACGGCACCACGGCGCGCGCCGCCGTGCCGTCCGGCGCCTCCACCGGCGCTTTTGAAGCCAACGAGCTGCGTGACGGCGACTCGGGCCGCTACGGCGGCAAGGGCGTGGAGAAGGCCGTCGACAACGTCGAAGAGAAGATCTTCCCGGAGATCGTCGGCTACGAGGCCAGCGATCAGCGCGCCGTCGACCAGAAGATGCTGGACATCGACGGGACGCCGGAGAAGTCGAACCTCGGCGCCAACGCGATCCTGGGTGTCTCGCTGGCTCTCGCCAAGGCCGCGGCCGGCAGCGCCGAGCTGAGTCTGTTCCGCTACCTCGGCGGCCCGAACGCGCATGTGCTGCCGGTGCCGATGATGAACATCCTGAACGGCGGCGCGCACGCCGACTCCAACGTGGACGTGCAGGAGTTCATGATCGCCCCGATCGGCGCCCCGACATTCCGGGAGGCGCTGCGGTGGGGTGCCGAGACCTACCACGCGCTCAAGTCGGTGCTGAAGAAGAAGGGCTTGTCCACCGGACTGGGTGACGAGGGCGGCTTCGCGCCGAACCTGCCCACCAACGCGGCCGCGCTGGACCTGATCGCGGAGGCGATCGCCACCACCGGCTTCACCCTCGGCACCGACATCGTGCTCGCGCTCGACGTCGCGGCGACCGAGTTCTACAAGGACGGCGCCTACACCTTCGAGGGTGTCGCCAAGTCCTCCGACGACATGGTGAAGTACTACGCAGGTCTGGTCGACTCCTACCCGATCGTGTCGATCGAGGACCCGCTGGCCGAGGATGACTGGGCCGCGTGGTCGGCGATGACCGGCGAGCTCGGCGGCCGGCTGCAGATCGTCGGCGACGACCTGTTCGTCACCAACCCGACCCGGCTCGCCCGCGGCATCCAGGAGCAGGCGGCCAACGCCCTTCTGGTGAAGGTGAACCAGATCGGCTCGCTGACCGAGACCTTCGACGCCGTCGACATGGCGCACCGGGCCGGCTTCCGCACCATGATGAGCCACCGGTCCGGCGAGACCGAGGACACCACCATCGCCGACCTCGCCGTGGCGGTCGGCTCGGGGCAGATCAAGACCGGCGCTCCGGCCCGCTCCGAGCGGGTGGCGAAGTTCAACCAGCTGCTCCGGATCGAGGAAGAGCTGGGTGACGCGGCGCGCTACGCCGGTGCCGGCGCCTTCCCGCGGTACCGTTCCGCGTAAAGGAGTTCGCATGACGCAGCGCCGGTCGCCCAGTGGGCAGGGGCCTAGCGGCCGTCCCCGGCAATCTGCGGGGCGGCGGGGCGGTCCGGCGCGCGTCAGTGGCGGTCGAGCAGCTCCGGCCCGGGTCACACCGGCCTCCGAGCGCCCGACCGTCGGCATTCGCCCCGAGTCCGGGCGATCCGCCAAGCGCCCGGCGACGGCTCGCCGGGCCGGGACGCCCGGTGCCACGACCCGGACCGCGCCACCCAAGACCGGCGGACTGTCCGGGCGGGCCTGGGCACTTGCGTTGGTGCTGCTGGCACTGGTCCTGGCGTACGGCTATCCGCTGCGTCTCTACCTCAACCAGGAAGCCGAGATTCAGCGGATCCAGGCGTCTCAGGCGGCCCAGCGGTCGGAGATCAGGGCGCTCTCCAACGAGTCCGCGAAATACCACGACAAGGCCTATCTGATGGCGCTCGCTCGCGCTCGATTCCAGATGGTCGCGCCCGGCGTGAAGGGCTATATCGTGCTGCCCGATCCGGTCGCCCCGACGCCCGCCGCCAGCGGCAAACCGGCCGAGCAGACCTGGTATTCGAAACTGTGGGGCAGCATCCGGAGCGACGAGTAGTGAGTGACTTCGAGCCGGCCACGCCGGAGGACCGTGCCGTCGTGCATGCCCAGCTGGGGCGCGAGCCGCGCGGCACCCGTGCGGTCGCGCATCGGTGCCCGTGCGGGCTGCCAGACGTGGTGGAGACGACGCCACGACTGGCCGACGGCACGCCGTTCCCGACGCTCTTTTATCTGACCTGCCCACGGGCCACCGCGGCGTGCAGCCGGCTGGAGTCCAACGGCCTGATGAAGGAGATGATGGCCCGGCTCGCCGACGATTCCGACCTGGCCGCGGCGTACCTGGCGGCGCACGAGGATTACCTGGATCGGCGTACCGCCATCATGGAGGTCCCGGAGATCGACGGGACCAGCGCCGGTGGGATGCCGGGCCGGGTCAAGTGCTTGCACGTCCACCTCGGGCACGCCCTCGCAGTGGGCGAGGGGGTCAACCCGTTCGGTGATGAGGTTCGCGACCTGATCGAGCCCTGGTGGGCCGACGGTCCGTGCGTGGAGATGCCGCCCGCTTAACGCCGCCCACCCGCCCAATGCCTCCCGCGGAACGCCGCCAGCCCAATGCCTCCCGCGGATCTTGAACGCTTGTTGCCCTGTCAGAGCGACAAACGTTCAAGATCCGGATGGGAGAGCGGTCAGGAACTCGGGCTCGCCGACGGTTCGCCGGACGCTGGGGCGGACGGCTCGCCGGACGCGGGTGCCGACGGCTGCGGGGACGGATTGTCCAGGTCGTTGATGACCGCACCAGCGGGCGGGTTGAACAGGCTCGGGTCGATCGATGTGCTGTAGCTGGTCATCGTCGTGCCGGCGGTCTTGCCGCTGGTGTCGGTGCCCTGGAACTCGCTCACCACACCCTGGTCCGTGATGCACATGGTGAACGTCTTGAGCTCGGTGTCGCCGTCGGACGTGCCCTGCAGGTTGTCCACCTTCACGCAGTCCGAACTCTGGCCGGCGATCTTCTTGGACGACTTGGTGACCTTCGCCTGCGGCACCACCGAGGCCGCGAGGAGCAGCACCACGCCGACTTCGCCGGCCATGAAACCGCCGGTGCCGAAGCTCGATGCGGCCAGCGCGGCGGTGGCGTCGTCCTGACTGTTCAGGTGCGACTTGGTGCAGGTCATGGTGCCGCTGGAGTTGTCGCAGGCGTAGATCGCGTCGGCCGTGATCAGCAGCGGCCCGGTGTCATCGAGGTAGACCGAGTTCGGCGGCTGCTGCTGGACGGTGACCTTCTTGCCGTCGGTGTCGGTGTATTCGGCGCGGTAGGTGAGCTTCAGACCGTTCTGCAGCTTCTCGCTGAAGTCGGTGATGGTGGAGAGGTTGCTCGCCACCTTCTTGGCAGCACCGATGACGCCGCAGCCAACACCGGTCGCGACGACCAGCGTCGCGGCAGTGACATAGGTGACTACACGAATACGGGGGGTCATGGCCGACATGCTGTAGGGCACGACCGGCTCCGAGCAAGTGACTGTCGGTACGCGGACAGGACCACTCCACCGAAGGTATGACCGTGCCCACGACGCCCGGAATGTCACTCGTTAGCCTCGTGACATGACCGTCACGATCAGGCGCGCGCACACCCGGGATGTGTGGGGCGTGCGCCGGCTGATCGACACCTACTCGGCGGAGCGGCGGCTGCTGTCCAAGGCCACCGTCGCGCTGTTCGAGTCGATCCAGGATTTCCGGGTGGCGGTCACCGAGGACGGTTCCGTGGTCGGCTGCGGAGCGCTGCACGTGATGTGGGAAGACCTGGCCGAGATCCGCACGGTCGCGGTCGATCCGTCGGTACGCGGCCAGAAGATCGGCCACCGGCTCGTCACCGAGCTGCTCACCACCGCCGCCAATCTGGGCGTACGCCGGGTCTTCTGCCTGACCTTCGAGACCGAGTTCTTCGGCAGCTTCGGCTTCCGCCAGATCGACGGTGCCCCGGTGCCGCCGAAGGTCTACGAAGAACTGCTGCGCTCATATGACGAGGGTGTCGCCGAATTCCTGGACCTGGAACGGGTCAAGCCGAACACCCTGGGTAACACCCGAATGCTGCTGCATCTGGCGATGCCACGAGCCGAGGAGATGTCATGACGGAGCGGGTGGCCGCGGTCGACTGCGGCACCAACTCGATCCGGCTGCTGATCGCCGACCTGGACGGCGAGGCCCAGACCGATCTGGCCCGGCGGATGGAGATCGTCCGGCTGGGCGAGGGCGTGGACCGGACCGGCCGGCTCTCCGAGGCGGCGATCGAGCGCACCCGGCTGCGGCTGAGTGAATACGCCCGGCAGATCGCGGACCTGGGCGCCCAGCGAGTCCGCATGGTCGCGACGTCGGCCAGCCGCGATGCCGCCAATGCCGACGACTTCCGGGCGATGGTCCAGGCCACGCTCGGGCATGACCCGGAAGTGATCACCGGCGACGAGGAGGCCCGGTTGTCGTTCATCGGTGCGGTCCGGGGCGTCGGTGCCGACAACCCGGGGCCCTACATGGTGGTCGACATCGGCGGTGGCTCGACCGAGTTCGTGTCCGGGTCCGCCTGGGTAGACGCGGCCCACTCGGTCGACATCGGGTGCGTCCGCATGACCGAGCGGCACCTGCGATCCGATCCGCCGACCCGGGCCGAGATCGATGCCGCCACCGCCGACATCACCAAGGCGGTCGACGAAGCGCTGACTCTGGTCCATCCGGCGCCGGACGCCACGCTGATCGGCCTTGCCGGCTCGGTGACCACGGTCGCGCTGATTGCGCTCGGACTGCCGGACTATGACCCGATCCGGATCCACGGCTCCAGGATCAGCTATGAGCAGGTCTCCACCGTGACCCATGACCTGCTCGCGGCGACCCACGCCGAGCGCGCCGCGATCGGCGGCATGCATCCGGGCCGCATCGACGTCATCGGCGCGGGAGCGTTGATTTTGCGGACCATCATGGAGCGCACCGAAATTTCTTCGGTGATCGCCTCCGAACACGACATTCTCGACGGCATCGCCTGGTCGCTCGCGTCTGCGTAGCTGCGATCTTCACCACGTGCACAGCCCCTTCCGAGTGTCCGGTCGGCCGTGGTTTTCTTACCTCCTCGCGCCGACCGCGAGGGCGAACCACCAATCAGGACGTGGCGCCGAGCGCCATAAGTTTCATCGCGCAATGGCGCGGGTCGCCGGAAACCGCGACCATATGGGTGAACCAACGCACCACGCATAGCACCGACCGCTAACCGCAGCCAATGGCGACTGACAGGGAGCAGTATGGGCGAGATCGTGCGCTACCGGAGCAACGGTGGCCAGAGCGAGGGCTACCTGGCGCGACCGCCGTCCGGGTCCGGACCTGGCGTGATCGTGATCCAGGAGTGGTGGGGTCTGGTCCCGCACATCACGTCGCTGGTGGATCGCTTCGCCGATGCCGGGTTCGTGGCGCTGGCGCCGGACCTCTATCACGGCCAGCACACTGCCGAGCCGGACGAGGCCGGCAAGCTGATGATGGGTCTCGCGATGGGCCAGGCCGCCAAGGACATGGCGGGTGCCGCTGCGTTCCTGACCGAGCAGGACTCGGTGAGCTCGGATCGGGTCGCCGCCATCGGGTTCTGCATGGGCGGAAGTCTGGCACTGTGGTCGGCGACGCTGTCCGACAAGATCACCGCGACCATCGGCTTCTACCCGCCAGTGCCGTGGGAGCGGATGAATCCGTCCTGGGCCGACTACGCCGGCAAGAGCGCGCTGATCCACTGCTCCGAGCATGACGGCACCAGCGCAGCGCCGGGCATTCAGCTGGCCAAGAGGTCGATCGAGGCGGCCGGCGGCGACTGCACTCTCTACGACTACCCGGGCACCGATCACGCGTTCTTCAACGACGACCGGCCCGAGGTCTACAACTCGACAGCGGCCGCGACCGCGTGGGCGCGGTCGCTCAGCTTCCTTCGCGACCACCTGGGCTGACACGTTGGCGCGACCGATCGGTCCGGGCGACCCGGCGCTCCGGGCGCCCGACTGCACCGACCTGGTGGCACTGGACCGAGCGGTCAGTGACTGCCGGGCCTGCCCGCGGTTGGTGGAGTGGCGGGAGCGGGTGGCCGCGACCCGGCGGGCCTCGTTCGCCGATCAGACCTATTGGGGTCGCCCGGTGCCGGGGTTCGGTCCGGCCGACGCACGGATCGCGATCCTGGGCCTGGCGCCGGCGGCGCACGGTGGCAACCGCACCGGACGGATCTTCACCGGCGATCGCTCCGGCGACGTGCTGTTCGCCGCGTTGCACCGGGTCGGCCTGGCCAATCAACCGACCAGCGTGGCCGCCGACGATGGTCTGGAGCTGCGCAACACCCGGATATTCGCCGCGGTCCGGTGCGCGCCGCCGGACAACAAGCCGACTCCGGCCGAACGCGACGAATGCGCGCCGTGGCTGCACCGCGAGGTGGATCTGATCCGTCCCACGTTGCGAGTCGTCATCGCTCTCGGTGCCTTCGCCTGGTCGGCCTGGTGGCCGACGCTAAGCTCGGTCTACCGCACGCCGGCGCCGCGCCCGCTCCCTAGATTCGGTCACGGCGCGCTCTGGCGCGGTGACGGGCACCTGCCGGCCGTGCTCGGCTCTTACCATGTCAGCCAGCAGAACACGTTCACCGGTCGCTTGACACCGGCCATGCTGGATGACGTCCTGGTGCGGGCGATCGACCTGGCCGGGTGAGCCTGCACCGCGGGCCGCCGGCCCGCGTTCCGGATCGACAATGGGGATAGGGCTGATCGATGGTGACCCAGGCATGGCGGCGAGTCCTGCCGCTGCTGGTGGTCGGCGGGTTGCTGGCCGCCGCGGCGGTGGCCGCCTCGTGGTCGTCGGTCGGCGTCCACCGGGTGCCGCTGCCGTTGGAGTCGCTGACCGCTTCGCCGAGCCCGTCGCCGGCCACGTCGGGGTCTGGTGCGGCACCGTCACCATCGGCGGCGGCCCGCGGCGAGCATTCGCTGATCGTGGTGCCGCACTGGTTCAAGGTGCTGGTGTTGCTGGTCCTCGCGGCGATCGCGCTGGCGTTCCTCGTCGCCGTGATCGTCTACGCCCTGCGCAACGCTCGCGAGTCGCGATCTGACCTCAGTGTTCACGCGATCGAGCCGGTGGTCTCCCGGCGCGAGGCGGTCCTGGCCGCGGTCGACGCCACCATCGAGGAACTCGCCGATGACGAGCGCGATCCCCGGTCCGCGGTGATTCTCTGCTGGGTACGCCTCGAGGAGATCGCCGCCGCCGCCGGCACCCCGAGGAATCCCGGCGATTCCCCGACCGAGCTGGTGACCAGGCTGTTGCAGGCGCATCAGGTGAGCCGGCCGATGCTCGCCACGCTCGCCGATCTCTACCGGACCGCGCGCTTCAGCCGGCACGACATTCCCGCGTCGATGCGGGATCAGGCTCGGGCCGCTCTGGGCCGGTTGCGGGCCGAGCTGGCCGTCTCCGGATCCGGCCCGATGGCGGCCGACCCGGTCCCGGCGGCCCACCAGCGACCGCGGCCTCGAGTGGGTGGTGTGTGATGGCGCTCGACGATCTTCTGCACTACGACGAAGAGCCAAACCCGGCACCGAAGCCCAAGCCGCGGATGCGGCCGCCGCGGGTGATCGCTGCAGTGGCCGCCTGCGCCGTGCTGGCCTGGCTGTTCCTCATCCTGCTCAGATCCGCCGGGTACGCCGCACCATTCGCGCTGGTCTTCACTGCACTGCTGGCCGTCGTCACGCTCATCGTCCTGGTCCGTGAGGTCGGTGCCCGGCCGTTGCCGGAGACGCTGCGGGCTGGGCTCCCGCCGCATGCGTGGGGCTACGCCGACGATGACGGCATGCAGTCCACGGTGCGGCACTGGGAGATGCGCCTGGACTGGACCGGCCGGGAGGGCAATCGATTCGCGAGCGCCACCCAGCCGGCGCTCGTTGAAATCATCGACGAGCGATTGCGCGTCCGCCACGGCATCGACCGGCGGGTCGATCCAGGCCGAGCCCGCGAGCTGCTCGGGCCGGTGCTCTACAAATTCGTGACGGAGCCGGTGAACCGCCGGATGAGCGGGCCGGAATTGGCCGCGCTGGCAACTCTTATGGAGGACCTGTGACCATGTCCGAGACCGATCTGATTCCGGTGAGCCAGGTCGGCCACCTGTCCGAGCAAATTCTGGACTCGGTCAACAGCGTGGTGGTCGGCAACCGGGAGCCGCTGGAGCTGGTCCTCTGCGGGATTCTGGCCGGTGGCAACGTGCTGCTGGAAGATCTGCCGGGCCTTGGCAAGACTCTCACCGCACGGTCGTTCGCCCAGGTCCTCGGCATCGGATTCCGGCGACTGCAGTTCACGCCGGACCTGCTGCCGGCCGACGTCACCGGATCCTTCCTCTACGACCAGCGCAACCACGACTTCGCGTTCCGGCCCGGACCGATCTTCACCAACCTGCTGCTCGCCGACGAGATCAACCGGACGCCACCGAAGACCCAGTCGGCGCTTCTGGAGGCCATGCAGGAGAAGCAGGTGTCGGTCGAGGGCACCACATTCGCCCTGGAGGCCCCGTTCCACGTGCTGGCCACCGCGAACCCGATCGAATACGAGGGCACCTACCCGCTGCCAGAGGCTCAGCTGGACCGGTTCCTGTTGCGGGTCTCGTTCGGATATCCGACCCGGGACGGCGAGTGGGAGGTGCTCCAGCGCCGGATCGCGCGGCATCGGGAGGAGGCCGAGCTGGCCCCGGTGATCGATGCCCGAGCGCTGCTCGGTATGCAGGCGTCGATGGAGACGGTAGCGGTCGAGGACTCGATCGGCCGCTACATGGTCGACATCGCCTCGGCCACCCGGGATCACCCACACGTCCTGGTTGGATCGTCGCCGCGCGGATCGCTCGCGCTGATGCTGCTGTCCCGAGCACGGGCCGCATTGGACGGCCGCGACTACGTGATCCCGGAGGACGTCAAGCGGGTCGCCAAACCGGCGCTGGCGCACCGGCTCACCCTGAAGCCCGAGGTGTGGCTGCGCCGAGTGGATCCCGGTGCGGTCATCGACGAGGTGCTGGCCGCGACGCCGGCGCCGACGAGTGGCGCACTGCCGACCTACGGCACCACGCCGCAGGCCGGACCGCGGCCGCGGGCCACCGACAACGACGACGCCGCCTATCGGCGCTGAGATCGTGAACTCCGCAGACCCCGGGCCGACGAGCCCGAACGGGCCCGGCGAACCGGTTCCGGCGCAGTGGACGCCGACCCGGGCGTTCGGCCGGGCCGTGCTGGTGGTCGGAACCCTGCTGATCGTCGCGATCTTCGTTCGCCGGGTGGACCTGATCGTGCTGGCGGCTCCGATCGCGATCGGAGCCGCGCTGGGTCTGTGGCATCGTCCGCACGCGGCCCCGGTGGTCCGGCTCGACATGCCGGCAAACACCCTGGGCGAGGGCACCGAGCTGACCGCGACGGTGGACATCGGGAACGACGACCCGGTGCAATACGACCTGGTGGTGGCGTGGGTGCAGACGGTCCCGTGGCTGCGATTGCGATCGGTCAACCGGCCCTTCGCGACCCGGATCGCGCCCGGCACCGGTGTCGAGATCGCTCTGCCCGGACACGCTCTGCGCTGGGGACGACATCGCGTCGGTCCGGTCGCCGCGCACGCGGTGGCCGCCGAGGGCCTGCTGGTCAGCCCGGTCGGCATCGATCCCGGAGTCGACGTCAAGGTGTACCCGATCACCGAGCCGTTCGAGGCCAGCGATGCCATGCCGCGCGCGGCCGGCATGGTCGGTTTCCATCGTTCGCGCCGCCCCGGTGAAGGTGGTGAGCTGGCCGGCGTACGCGTCTTCAGCCCTGGTGACCGGCTCCGCCGGATCGACTGGCGGGTCTCGTTGCGGACCCAGCAGCTGCACGTCGCGGCGACGCTCTCGGACCGGGACGCGGAGATCGTAGTGCTGCTCGATGTGCTGCACGAGTCCGGCCGATCCGGCGGTGTCTTCGGGCGCCGGTCGGTGCTCGACCTGACAGTCCGGGCGGCGGCCGGCATCGCTAACCACTACCTGCACCGCGGCGACCGAGTGTCGTTCGTGGAGTATGGCGGCTACTCCCGGCGGCTGCGCGCCTCGTCCGGCCACCGGCACTTCATGGCGGCGCTGGAGTGGCTTCTGGACGTGCGAACCCGCAGCGGGATGGAGTCGCCGCCGGTGCTGTTCGGTGCCAACACGATGTCGCCGAACGCGCTGGTCATCGTGCTGACACCGCTGATCGACCCGCGCAGCGCGGCGATGCTCGCCCGCCTGGCCCGCAGCGGCCGCACCGTGATCGCGGTCGACACGCTGCCGGCCGAGCTGTGGGACGCGGCGTCCGGCCCGGGCTCGGGCGACTGGATGCCGCAGACACCGTTCACGCCGGCCGCGGTGACGGTGGTCCGGCTGGAGCGCGACAACCTGATCGGGCAGCTTCGCGAGCATGGCGTTCCGGTGGTCACCTGGACCGGCGCCGGCAGCCTGGACGAGGTGCTGCAGCAGGTGTCCCGGATGGCGTCGGCGCCGACGGCGGTGCGGCGATGAGCGCCCGGCGCGGGGCGCTGGCTGCCGTCAACGACCGGATCTGGATGCTGCGCCGGACCACCGCGGTGCCGGCGTTGCTCCGGACCGCCCTGGGCCTGGCAGCGGTTGCCGGTTTGAGCCTCGGCTTCGCCCGCCCCGGGATGCCTCCGGGCGCGTACGGCATTCTCGTGGCGGTCGGCCTGGTTACCGCGTTGGCGCCGCGAACCCTGATGCCGACGGCGGTGATCCTGGTGTCCGCGGTGGGCTGGCTGATCTCCGGCAGCGACTACAGCGCGCCGAGCGGTTTCTTCCGCCTCTGGGCCCTGGCGGTTCTCCTCTACGCCGTGCACTCCGCGGCCGCGATGGCCGCGGTGCTGCCCTACGACGCGTTGGTGACCGCGGGCACATTCCAGCCCTGGCTGCGCCGGGCCGCCTTGGTGGCGGCCCTCACCGGACTTGTCGCGTTCGCGGTTGCCGAGATGCCCGGCTTGATCGGTGGGCATCGGCAGGTGCTGGCTTCGATCATCGGCCTGTGCGTGACGTTGGCCATAGCCGGCTACCTGACGATGCTCGGACGTCGACAGACACGTGCTGGTCGCCACACGACCCGGGTCGAAGGCGGCCAATCGGACTAAGCTTCATGACGTGATCATGCAGCCGGTTCGCATTCTGGTCGTCGGCGGCGGTCATGTCGGTCTATACGCCGCCATGCGCCTGTCCCGCAAGCTTGGTCGGCGTACGGCCGAGGTCACCATCGTCGACCCTCAGCCGCACATGACCTATCAGCCGTTCCTTCCCGAGGCGGCGGCCGGCAACATCTCGCCCCGGCACTCGGTCGTGCCGCTGCGGCGCGAGCTGCGTAAGTGTCATGTCCTCGCGGGCGAGGTGACGAAGATCGAGCACGCCCGCAAGATCGCCACCGTGGCGCCGATCGTCGGGCCGGTGCGCGAGGTCGCGTACGACCACATCGTCGTCGTGCCCGGCAGCGTCTCGCGGACCCTGCCGATTCCGGGTCTGCGCGAGCACGCGGTCGGATTCAAGACCATCGGCGAGGCCATCTACCTGCGCAACAAGGTGCTGGATCAGCTCGACGTGGCGGCCACCACGACCGACCCGGAGACCCGCAAGCGGGCGCTCACCTTCGTGTTCGTCGGCGGCGGCTACGCCGGCATCGAGGCGCTCGCCGAGATGGAGGACATGGCCCACGACGCGCTGCGCTACTACCCGGAGCTCAGCAAGGACGAAATGCACTGGATGCTGATCGAGGCATCGCAGCGGATCCTGCCGGAAGTCGGCCGAGACCTCGGTGCCTACGCGGCCGAGCAGCTGATTCGCCGGGGCCTGGACATCCGCCTCGGCACTCGGCTGGAGTCCTGTGTCGACGGTGTGGTCAAGCTCAGCGATGGTGATTCGTATCCAGCCGACACCATCGTCTGGACCGCCGGCGTCAAGGCGCACCCGGTGCTCGACCAGACCGACCTGCCGCGAGACGAGAAGGGCCGGGTCACCTGCACTGCCGACGCTGCAGATCGTCGACCCAGCGGGCGACGTCGTGGAGGGTGCCTGGAGTGCCGGCGACTGCGCCGCGGTGCCGGACCTGACCGCCGAGGAGCCGGGCACGATGTGCAGCCCGAGTGCGCAGCACGCGGTACGCCAGGCAAAGGTGCTGGCCGACAACATCGCCGCGGTGATCAAGCAGCGGCCGGTGCACGACTATCGGCACAAGTACGCCGGTTCGGTGGCGAGCCTGGGCCTCCACAAGGGTGTGGCTCAGGTCTACGGCATCAAGCTCAAGGGCTTCCCGGCGTGGTTCATGCACCGCTCCTACCACGTGTCGCGGATCCCGAGCTGGAACCGGCGGGTTCGAGTGGTGATCGACTGGACCCTGGCGCTGTTCCTGAAGCGCGAGGTGGTGTCGCTTGGCGAGTTGCACCAGCCGCGCGAGCCATTCACCGACGTCACTCCCGCCGTCAGCGCTGATCGCTAAATCGGCACTCACCGGTTACCGTATGGGCTCTGGGAACGCCAGCGTTCCCGGCGCGTCCGGGTGGTGGAATGGCAGACACAGCCGCCTTAAAAGCGGCGGCCGAAAGGCGTACGGGTTCGAGTCCCGTTCCGGACACGGTGCACATTGACGGCGATTAGTCTGGCGTTGCGGGAGTTTCCGGCGTCGGTGGCCAAGTCGGCGGCGATCCCCTAGGGAGGCCGTCATGCGCAGCTCGAATCCGGTCCTCGGGCGGATGTTCGACGACGAGAACGCGAGCCGGCAGCGGTCCGGGACCGGCGGGTCGGCCTACGGCACCACGACCTACGCGCCGCCGCCTCCGATCAGCACGGCCGGTCCCGGCTACGGCGCTCCAGGCTACGGCGCACCAGGCTACGGCGCTCCAGGCTACGGCGGCCCGGGTTACGGCGGCCCGGTGCAGGACCTGCGCGACACCGACCGGATGACGATCGACGATGTGGTGGTGCGCACCGCCGCCCTGGTCGCACTGGTGATCATCACGGCGGCGCTGTCCTGGAACCTGCTCAAGACCGACAACGGCTGGACGACGCTGGCCATGGTCGGCGCCTCGATCGCCGGCCTCGTCCTGGTCTTCGTCATCTCGTTCCGCCGGATCGTCAATCCGTGGCTGATCGCTGCCTACTCGATCCTGCAAGGCGTCCTGCTCGGCGTGGTCAGCCGGGAATTCGAGCGCGCCTATCCGGGCGTCGTGGTCCAGGCGGTCGCGGCCACCATGGCGGTGTTCCTGGGCATGGCGATCCTCTACAAATTCCGGGTCATCCGGGCCACGCCGCGATTCACCCGCTGGGTGATCGGCGCCCTGATCGGAGTCGTGGGTCTATCGCTGATCAACTGGGTGCTGTCGCTGTTCGGTCACAACCTCGGTATCGAGTACTACTCGCCGACGCAAAACCACGGCACGGTCGCCATCATCTTCTCGCTGATCTGCATCGGCGTCGGCGCGCTCACCTTCATCCTCGACTTCGATCAGGTCGAGCGCGGCATCGCGATGGGGCTGCCCAAGCAGTTCGCCTGGTACTGCGCCTTCGGCATGGTGGTCGGCCTGATCTACCTTTACTGGCAGATCTTGCGATTGCTGGGGTATCTGCGAAATTGACATCCTCTGTGGAGGCGGCTGACCTGACCGCCGCCGTGGATCGGCTGGTCCGCCAGGTACAGCATTGGACGCCGGCGCGGTGGGTCCGGGACGACCGCGGTGCCCGCGTACACCATCTGCTCCAAGCCCTGGCCGACGCGGCGGCCGACGCGACCGGCGAGGTCCGCCGCGCGGTGCCGCGCCTGGACAACGACCTGGCAATCCCGGATCAGCTGCGGGTGCTCGGCGCCGACGCGGCGGCTGCGGGTGTCGACTCGCCCGATCTGGTCAATCTGGTACGCGAAACCGCCGCCGCCCTCGCGTCCACCTGACGATGTCCTGGACGGACTCCTTTCGCCGTATGTCCGTGGAACCGGTCCGCTGCAGCCGGTCGCTGCCGGATGGGTCCGCGGTAGTGGATCATGCCGTCGAGTCGACCGCGCGAGCCCGTGACGAGTGGGCGACGTTCGGCCGACGTTTTGAGGCAGCGGCTTACATCGATTAGGTCAGGCGTGCTACGAATATTTACGCATAGTCGTATTGATCTAAGGCGATTGGCGGTAGCATGTTGCTCGTGACGCGAAAGCTCAGCATCACTGTCCCGGACGATGTGGCAGCGATTCTCGACCAGGAAGAAAACGCCTCTGCGTACATCGCAGAGTCGGTTCGGCTTCGCCAGAAGCGCGAGAACGTCAAGGACTTCCTCGCCCGCCAGGGATATCACGTAACCGACGAAGGCATGCGTCGGATGGGCGAGCGACTGGCTGCCAAGAAGCGCGAGGTCGCTCGACGGGTCGCGGCAGGTGAGTTGTGATCGCTCCCAAAGTCGACGTGATCGTCGACGCTGAATGCGCTCACGACCTACGCGCGCATGGACGGATTGGCGCTGGGTGAGCTTGTCGGCGAGCTTGAAGCCAATGGCCAGTTGCTCGGTGTTCCGGTCGCCAGCTTCTGGTTGCGTTCGCTGAAACCCGACCGACCGAACGCCATCGCCTGATCGAGCTGGCTGCCGACCCCAGCCGGGCGACGGTCCTGCTGTCACTTGCGGCAGAGGACGCGTTGCCGGTTGCGAGCTTGCTCGCGTTGCACGCGCTCGAGACTGCGCAGTGCATAGTGGAGGCGCAGAACCGGCAGATCCAGCTGGCCACTTACCGACCTGCCGAGGTCGTTAAATCGCTTGACCCGGCTCTGGTCCTGGAACTGATTGAGCCGTAAATGAACTGGGAGTGGCGCGCCGTCCTGATACGGCGTGCCACTCCCAGCGGTCGGCTATCCCATGCTCATACGGCTACCGGCGCCGACTCCGGTTGCCGAGCCGCCTCGGCGTCGGTGAAGTCGGCGGCGCGGAGGATGAAAGCCGCCGTGACAAACACCGCGAGGCGCATTGCCGCCGCCACGAACCAGGGCGCTCGAAGTCCCCAGTCCGCCGCGACGAAACCTCCGATCAGCGCGCCGATCGGGAGTGATCCCCAGGCCGCCAATCGGTACGTGCTGTTGACCCGCCCACGGATGTAGTCCGGGATCATCCGTTGCCGCATCGAGACCGTGGCAACGTTCCAGTTCGTGGCGCTGAACGCGGCCAAAGCCAGACACGTGCCCATCACGTAGATGTTGTGGGCGAACAGCGCGACCAACACTGCCGATCCGGCTCCGAGTCCGGACGCCGCGACGATGGCGTGCCGTGCGCCCAGCGTGCGTACGGTCCGCTGTGCGGAGATGCCACCGAGCACTCCGCCGATCGCCGACGTCGCGAGAAGCACGCCGTAGAGCCGACTGCCCACGTGCAGCTGATTGTGCGCGAACAGGACGAACGTCGAGTTCGCCAGGCTGCCTGCCATGTTGGTGATGGCCAGCAGGACCGCCAGCGTACGCAGCAGCCGATGGCGCAGGAGCCAGCGCAGACCTTCGGCGATCTCGTGCCGCATCGGCCGGCGTTCCCGGGCCGCCGGTGGCTCGAAGTCGGGCCGGTAACGGACCCGGGTGAGCAGCAGCACCGAGACGACGAACGACGCCGCGTCCAGCCAGAACGGCAGCGCCGGCGCGATCGCGAACAGGACGCTGCCCAGGGGCGGTCCGGCGAACAGGTTGGTGACCGTTTCGGTGGCGTACTGCCGGCCGTTGGCGGTCTCCAGAAGCGCCGTCGGCACCACGCTCGGCAACACCGACTGGGCCGCGTTGCTGAACACGGTCTCGGCCGAGCCGAGCGCGAACGATGCCACGTAGAGCACCCAGATCTGGTGCAGGTGCGCAGTCGCGACCACGGCCACCGCGGCGACGGCGACCGCCTGGACGATCTGAGCCGTCCACATCAGCCGGCGCCGGTCGTGCCGGTCCGCCAGCGCACCTGCATGCAGTGAGAACAGCAACCAGGGCAGGAACGCGGCGGTGGCAACGCCGGCGATCAGCCTCGGGTTGGTGCTGAACGACACCGCCAGCAGCGGTACGGCGGCGAAATACGCGCCGTCGCCGAGGGACGAGATGCCGCCGGCCGCCCATAGGTTCCGCCAACTGGAACCCAGGCGCGCGGACACGGGCGACGTCATGACCGACAGCCTGCATCGACGAGTTGGCGCAGAGCCACCATTTAGCGGAAGCTAAACGAATGACGATCCGGATCCGGCTGGGCACTGCTGACCTGGGCCGGGTCCGCTTCGGCATCTCCCCGCTCTACGAGACCGTCCGGTGCCTCCGGGTCCTGGAAAACCCCGGCGAGCACGCCATCCACTTGCCGTGGGTGCGGTGGGCCGGACGGCGCGGACCGGCCGGCCCGGACGTCACATTGCTGCGGCGCCTGGTGACCGGGGCGGCGGTGCCGGTTGGCCTGGTGCCACCGCCGGACTCGCACATGCCGTCGCTGGCCCACGAGCTGCGCCGGGTGCGTCAGGCCAACCCCGATCGCGTCCGCATGAGCCTGGACATGATCTTCGGAGCGCGGCCGTGGCTGTCCGAGACGTACGCGGACCCGACCACCGTGCTGACCCGCCTCGCCGAGGTCATCGACCACGTCCACCGGGAACTGATCGCGCCGCACTGGCCCCGGATGCGGGTGATCCTCGAGGCTGACATCGAACACCGGGCCCGGATCCTGGCCGCCAACGGCGTGGAAACCGTGATCAGCGGGCTGCATCCGGACGTCGCCTGGGACGACGGCGATGTGCTGGTGTGGCCGAACGACAGCCAGCTCAGCGAGGAGGTCACCACCGCCGGCGCCGGCCTGATCCTGGCGCCGACCGTGTTCGGTTGGCCCCGGTGCACGTCGACGGCACGGCCGACCGGAGCGGCGCCGGTGCGCTATCCGGCGCGCGGCATCGGCACGCTGTGGGAGCGCCGCGCGCAACGACCGATCGCCGCGCTGGCGGAACTGCTCGGTTCGACCCGCGCACAGATCCTGCTGGCCTTGGCCGAGCTGCGCGACACCCCGAGCCTGGCGGCGCAGCTCGGGGTGACCGCGGGAGCGGTGTCCCAGCACCTGCGAGTGCTGCGGGACGCCGGTCTGGTGCGCACGCAGCGGACCGGCCGCACCGCCGTGCACCTGCGCACGGCGAAGGCCGACGAGCTGGTTCGCGACTGAGCCGGTCGGCTCGCGGTCAGACGAGCCGCTCCAGCACCATCGCCATGCCCTGGCCGCCGCCGACGCACATGGTCTCCAGGCCGATCGACTTGTCGTGCCAGTTCAGCGAATTGATCAGGGTGCCGGTGATGCGGGCTCCGGTCATCCCGAACGGGTGCCCGATGGCGATCGCTCCACCGTTGACGTTGAGCTTCTCCAGCGGAATGCCGAGGTGCTTGTAGGACGGGATCACCTGGGCCGCGAACGCCTCGTTGATCTCAACCAGATCGACATCGTCGATGGTCATGCCGGCCCGAGCCAGGGCCATCCGGGAGGCCTCCACCGGCCCGAGACCCATGATCTCCGGAGACAGCGCGGTGACGCCGGTCGAGATGATCCGGGCCAGCGGGGTGATGCCCAGCTCCCGAGCCTTGGTGTCGCTCATGACGATGACCGCCGCGGCGCCGTCGTTGAGCGGACAGCAGTTGCCCGCGGTGATCCGCCCGTCCGGCCGGAACACCGGCTTCAGGTCGCGGACACCCTCGATGGTGACCCCGGCGCGCGGGCCGTCGTCGGTGCTGACGACTGTGCCATCCGGCGTCGTGACGGGCGTGATCTCGCGCGCCCAGAAGCCGTCCGCGATCGCCTTCTCCGCGTTGTTCTGGCTGCGTACGCCGAATTCGTCCATTTCCTCGCGGGTGACATTCTCTACCTGGGCGAGGTTCTCTGCGGTCTGGCCCATCGCCAGATAGATGTCCGGCACCGCGCCGTCGGTGCGCGGGTCGTGCCAGGTCGGGGCGCCGCCCTCGGCGCGGTGGACGGAGCGGGCCCGCGCTTCCGCGAACTTCGGGTTCTGCCAGCCGCCGCCGACCAGAGCTTGGGCGTCCGGCGGCAGCGCGTCGGAGCTGCCTCGGGCAAAGCGGGAGACGGTCTCGACACCGGCCGAGATGAAGATGTCGCCCTCGCCGGCCTTGATGGCGTGGAACGCCATCCGGGTCGTCTGCAGCGAGGATGAGCAGTAGCGGGTGATGGTGGCGCCGGGAAGCCGGTCCAGCCCCATCGAGACGGCGATCACGCGGGCCATGTTGAAGCCCTGCTCACCACCGGGCAGGCCGCAGCCGAGGTAGAGGTCCTCGACGAGGTGCGGGTCAAGCTGCGGCACCTTGGCGAGAGCCGCCTCGATGATGGTGGCGGTGAGGTCGTCCGGGCGGAGATCCTTGAGCGATCCCTTGACGGCGCGGCCGATCGGCGAGCGGGCGGTGGCAACGATGACGGCTTCGGGCATGTCCCCAAGCTACCGTCGCGTCACCTGCGCGGTCGATGGGGCTCAGCTGTGGTCCGGCACACCGATCGCGTCGATCACCGCAGGCAAGAGGGCGTGTGCCCAGATGCGGTAGCCGTCGGCGGACGGGTGGTAGCCGTCCGCGGAGAGGGTGCCGGCATCGGCCCGGAACACCGGGCCGGTGATCCCGGCCAGGTCCACCGGCTCGCCGTCGGCGGCGATCACGGCGGCGGTCTGGGCTCGGGCCACCCGGCGGCCGAGCAGCCCGACGATCTGGCGGAGCGGCGGCGCGATGGCGCGGGCGGCGCCGAGGTCCGGACAGGTGCCGACGACCACGCTGACGCCGGCCATCCGCAACCGGCGGACCGCGGTGCCGAGCGCCGCGGCGGCTTCGGCCGGGCGTCGCAGGCTGGTCGCGTCGTTGGAGCCGACCAGGACGACGGCCACGTCCGGGGCCGGTCCGAGCAGTGCCCGGGCCACCTGGGTGGCGAGGTCCGAACTACGCGATCCGGACACACCGACACTGGACAGTTCGACTCGGAAACCCTGGGCGGCGAGCAGCTCGGCGAGCCGGCCGCCGACGGTCTCGGAAACTTCCTCGACCCCGACACCGATCGACGACGAGTCGCCGAGCAGCGTCAGGCGCAGCACCGGCGCGTCGTCCTCGCCATGCGAGGTGCGCAGCGCCAGGCGCGGGTCCGGTTTCGCGTACTCCCGTGCCCGTGCCAGTGCCACCTCGGTGGCGAGCACGGCGGCGCCGCCGATGGTGCCCGCGATCAACGCGAGCGTCGCCGCCCGCGAGACCCGCCGCGGCAGTTGCCCTGCCAAACCCATGCCGTAAGTCCGATCCTGCTGGTGTGCGGAACGCCGTCGGCCGGGGATCGTGGCCGCTGCCGGCGCCCCTGCCAGTATCCGCTGCTAGGAATACTTGCAAAAGGTGGCGTCGCCCGCTACTCGGTGCGGTCCAGCAAGCCTACGGCGCTCGGGGCGACGGTGG
This sequence comes from uncultured Actinomycetota bacterium, assembly GCA_963836775.1. GTDB lineage: Bacteria > Actinomycetota > Actinomycetes > Mycobacteriales > Micromonosporaceae > DASQPR01. The sequence goes on from CAWIKR010000003.1 coordinate 242,841, forward strand.
GATCGTGCGGACGTTCGACCAGCTGACGGACCCGGTGCCGGAGTTGTGCCCAGCGGCTGGCCGGCTGGTCGCCGGTGGCCGAGACCGCGGTCGCGCTGACCTCCGTGCCGGGCTGGGTGGCGGCCTCGGTGGCGGCCTTGATCAAGGACCGGACACCGACCCCGTCGCGGAGCACGCCGTCGGCCTCCGGGGTGCCGGACCGCAGCGAGGCCAGCACCGTCGGCAGGATCGCACCGGCCGCGGCCGCGTAGCCGATCGCGGACGGGTGGAACCGGTCGGAGGAGAACATCCGCTCCGGAGCCGAGTCGAATTGCGGGCCGATCAGGTCGCCGAGCGAGACGGTCCGGGCGCCGGCGTCCACCGCCGCGACCGTCTGAGCGGCTGCCAGTTCCCGGCTCCAGCGCCGGGCCAGCCATCGCAGCGGCGGCCGGATCGGGCGCACCGTGCCCAGGTCCGGGCAGGTGCAGACGATCACGTGGGCGCCCGCATCGCGGAGCCGGGTCACCGCCTTGGCCAGGTGCCGCACCGCCACCGGTACGCGCTCCCGGTGCGTCACGTCGTTAGCGCCGATCATGATCACCGCGATGTCGGGCCGGCCGGCGAGCGCGCGATCAACCTGCGGTCCGAGCGCGGCCGATGTCGCTCCGACCACGGCGTGGCAGCGCACGTCGACGCTGCGGCGCATACGCTCTGCGACGCCGGCCGCGAGCAGCGCGCCGGTGGTGTCCCGGACCCGCTCGACACCGAATCCGGCCGCCGACGAGTCACCGATGACGGCGAGCCGGATGTCCGAAACTCCGGGTGTGTCGAACTCCACGCCGTAACGCCCGTCACACCGGGGCGGCGGGGCGTCGGCCAGCGGGATCGCGCGCCGGGCCAGCTCGGCCTGGCCCAAGAGGAGCCCGGCGGTCAGCGCGCCCACGATGCCGACGCTTCCGCCGCCGTACGCGGTCGCTCGCATGATCTTGCGGGCGCGGTCGGTGGCGGTGGCCGCCATGGCGGACGGGGTGCTCGCGTCAGGCTTCATTCCCTCTCCCTGCCCTCGAAGCTAAACCGCAACCGACTACTACGAACCCCACTCATTCAGACAATTACCGTACCTTTACTCGGCCGGGCATCATGGATACCTGCGACTCACTCAGGCGTGGCCGATCGGGAGGTTGATCATGGCGGCAAGGCTGAATCGACGGGCGGCTCTCGTGGCGTTGTGGTCGGCTATGCGGGCGCAACAGCGCGGCGGCCACTCGCTGGGCGAGCGCCTCGCCGCCCTGCCCCGGATGCTCTGGCACACCCTGACGGGCCGGTACGACGGAAAGTGGCGCCTGCTGCTCATGGGTGCTGCCACCGCGTACGTTGTCTCGCCTATTGATCTTATCCCGGAGGCGTTCCTATTCCTCGTAGGCCTGATCGACGACGCCGTGGTTCTGGTCTGGCTGGCCGGGGCCGTGCTATCGGAGACTGAGCGCTTCCTGGAGTGGGAGGCGAGCCGCTCGGTGCCGCCGGCTGGGCCGCCGAGGCGCGCGTTCGTGCCGCTGCGCACCCGATAGGCTGGGCCTCGTCCGCCAGCGGCGGCGGGCCGCGTCACCAGGAAGGCCAGGCCACCGTGCGCTACTACGACAATGTCGTCGAGTTGATCGGCAACACCCCACTGGTTCGTCTGCGCAGCGTCACCGAGGGCATTTCCGCCACGGTGCTCGCCAAGGTCGAATACTTCAACCCCGGTGGCAGCGTCAAGGACCGGATCGCGCTGCGGATGGTCGAGGAGGCGGAGAAGTCCGGCCTGCTCCAGGCTGGCGGCACGATCGTGGAGCCGACCAGCGGCAACACCGGCGTCGGATTGGCCCTGGTGGCCCAGTTGCGCGGCTACAAGTGCGTCTTCGTCTGCCCGGACAAGGTCTCCGAGGACAAGCAGAACGTGCTCCGCGCCTACGGCGCCGAGGTGGTGGTCTGCCCGACCGCGGTGGCGCCGGAAGACCCACGCTCCTACTACAACGTTTCGGATCGGCTGGCCCGGGAGATCCCGGGGGCCTGGAAGCCGAATCAGTACACCAACCCGAACAACCCGATCTCGCACTTCGAGTCCACCGGACCGGAGCTGTGGGAGCAGACCGACGGCCGGATCACCCACTTCGTCGCGGGCGTCGGCACCGGCGGCACCATCTCCGGCATCGGCAAGTTCCTGAAGCAGGCCTCCGACGAACAGGTCCGGATCATCGGCGCTGACCCGGAGGGTTCGGTCTACTCCGGCGGCACCGGCCGGCCCTATCTGGTCGAGGGCGTCGGCGAGGACTTCTGGCCGGAGACCTTCGACCGCACCATCGCCGACGAGATCATCGAGGTCTCCGACAAGGACTCCTTCGACATGACCCGGCGGCTGGCCCGCGAGGAGGGCCTGCTGGTCGGCGGCTCGTGCGGAATGGCGGTCGTGGCCGCGCTCGAAGTCGCCCGCAAGGCCGGCCCGGATGACGTGGTCGTGGTGCTGCTGCCGGATAACGGCCGCGGCTACCTCTCCAAGATCTTCAATGATGGCTGGATGCAGCGGTACGGCTTCATGCACTCGGCCGGCAGCGAAGCCACCGCCGCCGACGTGCTGGCCACCAAGGTCGGTTCGCTCCCGGAGATGGTGCACGTGCACCCGACCGAGACGGTCCGCGACGCGATCGACATCATGCGCGAATACGGCGTCTCCCAGGTGCCGGTCCTGAAGGCCGAGCCGCCGGTGGTGACCGGCGAGGTGGCCGGATCGATCGCCGAGAAGACGCTGCTCGACGCGCTGTTCACCGGTCAGGCACATCTGCACGACACGATCGAGAAGCACATGGCGCCGTCGCTGCCGATGATCGGTGGCGGCCAGCGGGTCACCGAAGTGGTCGAGCTGATGGAGACCGCGGACGCGGCGATGGTCCTGGTCGACGGCAAGCCCAAGGGTGTGCTGACCCGGCAGGACCTGCTCGCACACCTAGGTACCTGACGCGCGCGCTGGCTTCGCGGCACTCTCCCGTGGATCTTGCGACGCTGGGCGGCGGCCTATAGCCCTCCCCACTTCGCAAGATCCACAAAGTCACGGGCCAACGGCGCCGACGATCCTCAGCGGCACGCGGGAACCTCAGCGGGACGCGGGAACCTCAGCGGGACTCGGGAAGCCCCGCGGGACAGGGTGAGCCTCAGCGGGAGAGTGTCAACTCGGTCGGCACCGAGATGACGTCGACCAGAGCGTTACGCCGGATCACAGTGATCGGCAGCCGCGCGCCGATCGTGGTGCCCAGCATCAGCCGTTGTAGCTTCTGCACGTCGTCGATCGGCGTGTCACCGGCCGACACGATCACGTCACCCAGGTAGATCCCAGCGAGCCCGGCTGGGCTGCCCGGGATCACCTCGACCACCCGCAGCCCCAGCTTCTGGCCGAGGCGTTCGGCGAACGACGGCGGCAGTGGGATCGGCAGGCCGGCCACCCCGAGCCAGGCGCGGCGGACCCGGCCGTTGGTAGTCAGCTCCGAGATGATCTGCCGGGTCGTGGGGTTGATCGGCACTGCTAACCCGAGGCCGTAACCCGCCACAGCGGTGTTGATGCCGACCACGCGGCCGCTGGCATCACCGAGCGCGCCACCGGAGTTGCCGGGATTCAGCGCGGCGTCAGTCTGGATCACGTCGTCGATCAGCCGAGTGACCCGGCCATCCCGGGTCGGGATCGACCGGCCCAGCGCGCTGACGACTCCAGCGGTCACCGAACCGGACAGGCCCATCGGGTTGCCGACCGCCACGACCAGCTGCCCGATCCGGAGCCGGTCGGCATCGCCGAGCTCGGCAGCTGGTGCGCCGGCCCCGCGGGCGCGCAGAACCGCCAGGTCGGAGAGCGGGTCGGCGCCGATGACGTCGAAGGCCGCCTCCGTACCATCGCTGAAGTTTGCTTTTCCGGCGGATCCGCCGGACACCACGTGGGCACTGGTCAGCATGAACCCGTCGGCGGTAAAGACGACCGCGGATCCGGCGCCGCTGCCGCGCGGTCCGGTCACCGACAACGCGGCCACCGACGGGCGCAGCCGAGCGGCAACCGAGGTCACAATCCGGCTGTAGGCGTCCAGAGGCTCTTCATCGACTGCCATGACATGACAAACGCCCCGGGCGGAGGCACCTATACCCGGGGCGGTTTCGCCGGTGGCGAACGATTTCGTGTCACTTGAAGATCGCACATTTCGTCCGATCCGGACGGTTGCCGGTTGCCTACCTTGTTGTCGGGCGGTGAACTATGCGGGACGTCTGCCGGCGCCCCGGACTCCGGCCCGAGGAGGAACGATTGGTCAGCGTCGAACCGATCGAGCACAACCCGGTTGGCACCGACCCGGTCGAGGGTTTCGATCGGCAGCTCTGGCGGGACGCGCAGGTGGTCCTCGACCACCACGTGGCAACGCCGGATAGCGAGCGCTGCCGCGCTTGCGGTCGGGCCTGGCCGTGCATCGTGCGGAAGACCGGCGAGCGCGCCCAAGTGGCCGCGTTCAAACCGTGGAACGAGGTGTGGACGGCTCGCCTTGACCTGCAGAGCGCGACAGCGGCGGCAGGTTGGCGTGGCGACCGTCCGGCGGGCCGCAGTGCGTAGCCGCGGGTCGCTTGTCTAGTGAGACCCCACCAGTCTTAATCCGCGGTGACTGCATCAAGCGCCCGCCAGCGCGGGCAGTCCCGCACCGCTCAATCGCCCCGAACGCTGGCACGCCTCCGCCAGCAAACGCCTCCGGCCAGGCGTTACGGAAGCGAACGAGCATGGCGGGCGGGCGTACGTGGTCATGAATCCGGTTCCCCCGAAAACATGGATCACGTGCCCCGCCCGACCGGATTCCGGCCTCGTCGAGTTATCCGAGGTCAGTTAGGGTGTCCGCGCCGACCCTCCGGAAACCGCGCCGACATCGATCGTGGATGTGACCGACGTCACTTCTGCCCCGTGCAGCGAATGCCGTTGACCCGGAGTCATCACGGCACATCGCACAAACACGGGGAGGACATCGCTTATGTCCAGGGAGTCCGACGAGGACTTCGTCAGCTTCGTACGTGCCAGATCCGCCGCGCTGGTGCGGTCCGCGACCTTGCTGGTCGGGGATGCGCACGCGGCCGAGGACCTGGTGCAGGCGGCGCTGGAGAAGGCTTGCCGCCGATGGGAGTCGATCCGCCGGTCGGCCTCGCCCGAGGCCTACGTCCGCAAAATCGTTGTCAACCTGGCCAACGACCGGTGGTCCCGGATCAAGCAGCGACCCGAGGTGACGATCGGCGACTATGACGCTCCGGTCGAGCCGTACGGCCAATTGGATCTCCGCGACCTGCTGATCCGGGGCCTGTTCCGGCTCCCGATCGGCATGCGCAGCGTGCTGGTGCTGCGCTACTTCGACGGCGTCGACGACGAGGAGATCGGCACCATGCTGGGGATTACCGCGACCTCGGTGCGTTCGCAGGCGGCTCGTGGTCTCGCCAAGCTCCGCTCCGACCTCGGCGGCGATGGAAACGTGATCCACGCGCAGTTTGGGGGAGCGGCATGAACCACAGGATTCTACCGATCGACGACTTCACCCTGGCCCAGGAACTGAAGGCCGCGATGGGCGACTTTACGCAGACCCGGCCGGCCCGCTCCCTCGACGGTCGCGGCATGCTGGCCAAGGCGCGGCGGCGGACCTGGACGATCGCCGGCGCGGCCGCCGCGGCGGTGCTGCTGATCTCCGGCGGCGCATTCGCCGCGACTTTGGCGGTACGCGGATCCGACCGGCCCAATGGCATCGCGACCCAGCCGGCCCCGGGGCCATCGAGCCCCGTGCCGACCAGCGCGCCCGCGACATCACCCGGTGCTGGGCCACTTTCGGCGGCGGAATCGCGCCGTGCTTCCGAGGTGGTGACCAAGGTCTACTCGATCTTCGAGAACCATCTGACCATGCAGACCGGTTCGGCATCGAGCTACTTCACCGGCCATCACGCGTACACCACGGCGTGGGGCTCGGGGTCGGCTCCGAGCGCACCGATGGCGTGTGGGGCCACCTTCGACGGAGCCGTCCTCGGCGATGCGACGACCGCGGGCACCGCCGTCCTGATCCCGGTCGAGCTTCTCAAGGCGGCAACTCCGGCGAAGAAGCACGCGGTGGTCCGGCTGAACCGTGCCTCGATGAAGGTCGCGGCGATCGACTGCCAGACCGGTCGGGCGGATCTCGGTTCGGCCGAGGTCGGCACCGCGCGGGATGCGGTGGTCGCGCTCTACGGGCCATACCTGGGTGGCAAATCGTCAACCGCGGATGATGCGGTGACGCCGCAATTCGCGGCCGGCCCGGACGGCCACGACGAGATGGAGCAGTTCAACCATCTCGTGTGCAGCCAAGACGACCCGGGCGACTGGGTGGCCGGATCGGTGTCGGTGGCCGGCAGCTCTGCGAACGTGCTGGTGACGCTCGGAACCCGGATCGTTCCGGTGACCGTCGACACCGCGCAGCAGAAGGTCTCGTTCGTCGACTGCGAGCCGCTCCCGCCGGTGCCGGCGTCGGCGACTGTCTCGGCCACCCGCACGTTCCTGACGCAGTTCGTCGCCGCGTACGAAGTCGCATGGGGCTGGCGCGGCATTCGCCCGCCACGACCGCTGCTGGCCGGCTACTTCGCGGACGGAGTGCTGGACCAGGCGTGGACCGACGAGAAGGGCCTGCTACCGGCCGGATGCGGCAGCCCGCGGCCGTACGTCGACCTGACGCTGGCATCGTCGGCACCGACTACCAGCGGGTCCGCGGTGACCTTCAAGGTGATCCTTCTCGACGCCGACGACACCGAGGTCGGGACCGGAAAGCTCACCTATGACCGGAGCACTCGGAAAATCACGAAGCTCAGCTGCTGATCCCGGTTTCGGCGGGCAGCCGTGGTGATCGATCCACGGTGCCCGCCGAGCCGGGCAATTTCGGGGCTCCACGAGTTGTCGCGGGTCACCTATATTTCTCCGCCATGACCGACCTCTTCACGCTCACCACGGCCGGCGATGCCGACGAGCGCCCGCGCCGTTCACCGATCGTTCTCGCCGCCGCCGTGCTCTACAGCGGCGTGATCCTGGTTCTGCTCGGTGTGGTGCTGCTCGCGATCACCCATCTCGCGTCGTTCCACACCGACGTCGCCACCGCGACCGCGGACACCCGGCTGGTGCCGATCGGCATCAAGAAGGTCTCGCTCTACGTTCACGACGTCCTGACGATCGTTGCCGGACTCGTTTTCCTGGTCGTCATGGTTCGCGCCAACCAGAGGCTCTATCGAGGCAGCACCAGCGGGCGTACGACAACGGTCGTGCTGTCCGTGGTGTTGTCCATCGGCTGCCTGATCTCGGCAAAGATGTGGGGCGCTACCGTGCTGTCCACCGGCATGGTCAAGTCGGACACGCTCGACCGGCGCTACATGACCGAACTCATCGCGCAACAGCGGGCGCATGAACTGGTCGGCGCCGAGGCGTTCGTTGGCTTCGCCGCGGTCGCGGTGCCGCTGGTCAGCCTGGCGATCATCATCCTGCTGAACTTGCCGGCGAGCCGCGACTACTTCGACTCGATGCGGCGCTCGGGCACCTACTGAGTTCGTCCGGTCGCCGCTGCGTCCGGCGCGCGGTCTCGCGGCGGCGGCGGCCGGTCCTGTCTCGGCGGCGCCGGCTGGTCCTGCCTCGGCGGCGCCGGCTGGTCCTGCCTCGGCAGTGACGGCCGGTCCTGTCTCGGCGGCGCCGGCTGGTCCTGACTCGGCGGCGCCGGCTGGTCGTGCCGCGGCAGCGCCGGCCGGTGCTGTCTCGGTAGTGACGGCCGGCCTCGCCGCGGCCAACCACGGCCGCGGCGAGACCGGGCTGCTCTCAGATGGTGCCGATGGTGGCGGCCCGCCGGGTCACCTCGGAGAGCACGTGGTGTGCGACTGCCAGATCGTCCGGATCCATGGGGCCGTAAAGCCTCTGGGTCACGTCGGTGACAGCGGTGACGAGCTGGTCATAGGTCGCGCGCCCGAGGTCGGTGATGATGAGTTCGTCCTCGTCGTCGATTGCCAGGCCGCGGTCGCTCAGCGATTGAACCAGTGCGTCGGCCTCGGCCGCGTCCAGGTTCAGCTGGCGCTGGCTGACCAGGAACTCGCGGACGCTCGCCATCGAGCCGCCGCGCTGGGACAGGACGCGGAGCAGAACATACTCATTGCCGGTCACTCCGGTGCTGGCGAGCACGCGCTCAAGCAGGCCGCGGACCGCGCCTTGGGCTTCGGCGATGTCCTGTCCGGTCAGTGTTGGTGCGGTCATGGTCGCTCTCCTTCGTAGGGCGCGCCCAGGAGGGTGCGCAAGGTCTGTGCGAGTTCCCGGCTACGCACACCGGCCGGGCCGCCGATCGGTGCGGTGAGCTCCTCGTGCAGCTGGCGGACGATGCCGATGGCGCGTTGGATGGTGTCGCTGCCGGTGCTGGTCAACTGCAGCTGCACCGCCCGGGTGTCGTCCGGGTGCTCGCCGCGGGTGACCAGGCCGGCCGCCACCAGTGGGCGGATCAGCTTCGACACGTAGACCGTGTCCAGCTCGGCGAAGTCGGCGAGCTGCCGTTGGCTGGGCGCGGTGCCCGACCGGCTCAGGCCGTAGAGCGAAGCGAGCAGCGAATATTGCGCGTGGGTCAGGCCGACCGGTGCCAGGGCCCGATCAACCGCCGCTCGCCAGCGCATCGTGAGTCGCCACAGCAGGGCACCGATCGGGAGATCTTCGTTCACATCGATAGATTACATGGAAACTATCAACATGGAAACTATCTCCTCACGGTTGGTCCGAGCACGAGGATGATCGCGACGTCCGCGGAGCGGTGGCAGCATGATCGCGACGTTCGCGGACCCACGGCTGAAAATCGGGCCGGAAGACGACCATGGGTCCGCGGACGTCGCGATCACGGCCCAATCGGCAGCCATCTGGCCGCGGACGTCGCGATCATGGTGCGGCATGCGACCGGGCTGCCTGCCAAGATCGGAAATCTTGGCGGTTGGCGGTCGGCGGCCGCCGAGTCGTGGAGATCCACAGTTTTAGAACCGAACTGGGGTGCAAACCGGACACCCGACCCCGGTCCATTTCAAAACTCTGGATCAACTCCGAGCCGAGGCGGCAAACCCCGGCACCCGGCAGCCGAAACCCAGGACGCAAAACGTCCCGGCCCGCAGATGCGAGCCGGGACGGATCAGGTGCACACCCTTCGGCGTCAGCCCTCAGTCGATGCCACGCCGACCGGGCAGGACATGCCGTTCGGCCCGATGCCGCAATACCCGTTGGGGTTCTTGTGCAGGTACTGCTGGTGGTAGCCCTCGGCGTAGTAGTACGCGCGCAACGGAGCGATCTCGGTGGTGATCTCGCCGTAACCGTTGGTCTTGACGATCGGGCTGAAGGCGTCCCGCGACTTCTCCGCGGTGGCCGCCTGCTCCGGGGTCGTCGTGTAGATCGCGGAGCGGTACTGCGTGCCGACGTCGTTGCCCTGCCGCATGCCCTGGGTCGGGTCGTGGTTCTCCCAGAACACCTTGAGCAGCGCCTCGTAGGAGACCACCTTGGGGTCGTAGACCACCTCGACCGCCTCAGTGTGGCCGGTCATGCCGCTGCAGGTCTCCTCGTAGGTCGGGTTCGGCGTGCTGCCGCCGGCGTAACCGACCGAGGTCGAATAGACGCCCGGGACCTTCCAGAACAGCCGCTCGGCGCCCCAGAAACAGCCCATGCCGAAGACGGCGATCTCCATGCCCTCGGGCCACGGACCCTGCTGCGGCGTGCCGAGCACGGCATGCGTCTGCGGCACCGTCAGCGGGGTGGCCCGGCCGGGCAGCGCCTCAGCCGAGGTGGGCAGGTCCAGCTTCTTGTATCGGAGGAACACGTCCATCTCCTTTTCCGGCGGCGCTCATGGCTTGCGCACCAACCATCCACGCGACACAACGCATCCGGCCGTCCGGACCATCCCGAGAGTTCTTACGAGGCAGTGACACGGGCGGCCGCCGCGAATGCCGCCCGGATACTGTCCGCGCAAGCCTCGGCGGCGATGTCGGTCGCATATTTGGTACGCGGCCAGAAGAACCCTCTCAGCCCATCCTTACGCCGCCGCGGCACGACGTGAGTGTGCAGGTGCGGAACACTCTGACTGATCTTGTTGTTGATCGCGACGAACGTCCCATCAGCGGACATACCCGACTCGACGGCGACGGCGATCTTCTGTACGAAACCGAAATACGACGCCAGCTGCTCCACCGGGAGGTCGGCGAGGGTCTCGTAGTGATCGCGGGGGATCACCAAGGTGTGGCCGGGAAACACCGGACGGGTGTCGAGAAACGCGATGGCCTGGTCGGATTCGGCCACGATGTGCGCGGAGACAGCACCCGCGGCGATGGCGCAGAACACACACGAGGTCACGAAGCTAGACACTAGCGGGCGTTCGGACCGCCCGGCGTGTTCGACCGTCGGAGGGCGGGCGCTAGCCTTTGCTGGTGACTTCCCACGGCTTCGAGACTCTCGCAATCCACGCTGGTCAGGACCCTGAACCCCGCACCGGCGCGGTGGTTACTCCGATCTTCCAGACCTCTACCTATGCGCAGGACGCGGTCGGTGCGCCCCGGCTCGGCTACGAATACAGCCGGACCACCAATCCGACCCGCGATGCGCTCCAGGAGTGTCTGGCGGCATCGGAGTCCGGCCGGCGCGCGCTCACTTTCGCGAGTGGCCTCGCCGCCGAGGATGTGCTGCTCCGAACCGTGTGCAAGCCCGGCGATCACGTGGTGATCCCGGATGACGCCTATGGCGGCACCTTCCGTTTGTTCGCCAAGGTGGCCGAGCGCTGGGGTCTGAGCTGGACCGCGGCATCGGTGCACAACCCGGACTCGGTGCGCGCCGCGATCCGGCCGGAGACCCGGATCATCTGGGTGGAGACACCGACGAATCCGCTCCTCGGCATCGCTGACATCGCCGCGCTCGCGGGTGTGGCGCACGAGTCCGGTGCGCTGCTGGTGGTGGACAACACGTTCGCCTCGCCCTATCTGCAGCAGCCGATCACCCTGGGCGCCGACGTGGTGGTGCACTCCACCACGAAATACGTCGGCGGGCACTCGGACGTCGTCGGTGGCGCGCTCATCGTCAACGACGATGAGCTGGGTGCGTCGCTGGCTTATCACCAGAACGCGATGGGCGCGATCAACGGCCCGTTCGACGCGTGGCTGACTCTCCGGGGCATCAAAACCTTGGGGGTACGCATGGACCGGCACTGTGACAACGCCGAGCGCATCGCCACCTACCTCGTGCATCACCCGAAGGTGGCCTCGGTGCTCTACCCGGGCCTGCCGGAGCACCCGGGTCACGAGGTCGCGGCCAAGCAGATGAAGCGGTTCGGCGGCATGGTCAGTTTCCGGGCCGTCGGCGGCGAGTCGGCCGCCATCGAGATCTGCAATCGCGCAAAGTTGTTCGTGCTCGGCGAATCGCTGGGTGGCGTCGAGTCGTTGATTGAGCATCCAGGACGGATGACCCACGCTAGTGCGGCCGGTTCGCCACTGGAGGTTCCCGCGGATCTGGTGCGCTTGTCTGTGGGCATCGAAACGGTAGATGATCTCTTGGCGGATCTGGAGCAGGCGCTCGCGTAGTCACCGGTTTCCGCGGTGACATCCAACCGGCGGCGCCTCTCGTCGCCGACGGTTGGGGAGGTTGCGGTGGCCGACGACAGCGCCGGCGTCTGGGTCGGTGCGACGGCGAAGGAGATCGCGCGAGCGGTCCGGCGTGGTGACGCGTCGGCCGGTCAGGTGGTCTCCGAGCACCTTGACCACATCACCAAGCGCGGCGATGTGGTCAACGCGTTCCGGGTGGTCCGCGGCAGCGCCGCGCTGGCCGAGGCGGCCGCCGTCGACGCGCAGGAGGATCTGAAGAATCTGCCTCTTGCCGGAGTGCCGATCGCGGTCAAGGAGAACACCCCGATCGCCGGGGTCCCGACCTGGAACGGCTCGGCCGCGGCACGATCGCAGGTGGCCGGTGCCGATCACGAGGTGGTTCGCCGGCTGCGCGGGGCCGGTGCCGTGGTGGTCGGCACGTCCCGGATGCCGGAGCTGGGCATCTGGGCGTTCACCGACGACTCCGAGGCGGTCACCCGCAATCCGTGGCGGACCGACCGGACGCCCGGTGGTTCCAGCGGTGGGTCGGCGGCCGCGGTCGCCGCCGGGCTGGTGCCGATCGCGCACGGCAACGACGGCCTCGGGTCGGTCCGCATACCCGCCGCCGCGTGTGGACTGGTCGGCATCAAGCCCGGTCGCGGGGTGGTGCCGTCGCAGCTGGGCGCCACCGACTGGTACGGCCTGGCCGAGCACGGCATCCTCGCCACCACGGTGGCCGATGCCACGGTCGGACTTGCCGTGCTGGCCGGCTGGGCACCGCCGCAACTGGTCGAGCCGGAGCCGCTCCGGATCGCGATCTCCACCAAGAGCCCGGTGCTGGGCGTACGCCCGGATGTCTCGGCTCGATCCGCCGTCGCGTTGGCGACCAAGCTGCTGATCAGTGCCGGGCACGACGCGATCAACCGGAACCCCGCCTATCCGACGGCGCTCGGCCCGCGAGTGATCGCGACCTGGTGCGCCGCCGTCGATCGGGACGTGGACGCGGCTGCGATGCCGCGTCGGGAGCTGCAGCCCAGAACTCGGCGGCACGCCTCGATCGGCGCCTGGGCGGCGCGCCGCGGTTTCGTCCAGGACCGGCACCGTGAGGCGTATCGGGAGCAGTGCCAGCAGTGGTTCGCCGACAACAAGGTCGATGTGCTGCTCACTCCGGCATTGGCCTCAACGCCCCCGGCCGCTGGCCAGTACGCGCCCCGGTCGTGGCTGGCGAACGTGATGGCCAGCATGCGATTTGCGCCGTACGCGGCACCGTGGAACGTCGCCGGATTCCCCGCGATGGCGGTGCCGATGGGCGTACGCACCGATGGGCTGCCGGTCGCCGTCCAACTGGTCGGCCCGCCCGGTTCGGAGTTGACCTTGCTCGCCGTCGCCGGGCAGCTGGAGCAGGCGTCGCCGTGGCTGCGGCACGCCCCCGGCTGGCCGCACCCGCTGTGACCGTCGGCCGGGTGACCGGCGCGGCACCGGACATGACCCGCTCGGCGATTCGCCGCCGGTAGTGCGACGATCAGCATGTGGACACCGACAACCTGGTCTCGCTGGACGACATCTACGCCGCCCGTGAGCTGCTCGACGGGATCGTCCGGCGTACGCCGATGGAGCCTTGCCGCCCGCTCGAGGGCAAGCTCGGCGGACCGACCTGGCTGAAGTGCGAGAACCTGCAGCGGGCCGGTGCCTATAAGGTGCGTGGCGCACTGGTCCGGATGTCCCGGCTGAGCCCGGAGGAGCGGTCCCGCGGCGTCGTCGCGGCCAGCGCCGGCAACCATGCCCAGGGCGTCGCGGTCGCCGCCGGCCTGCTCGGCATCCAGGCGACCGTCTTCATGCCGCTGGGGGCGCCGCTGCCGAAGGTGGCCGCCACCAAGGGCTACGGCGCCAAGGTCCAGCTGGTCGGCAGCACAGTGGACGAATCCCTGGTGGCGGCGGCGGAGTATGCCGCCGAGACCGGCGCGATCTTCATTCATCCGTTTGATCACAAGGACGTCATCGCCGGTCAGGGCACCGTGGCGCTGGAGATCCTGGAGCAGGTGCCGGACGTGAAGACGATCGTCGCGGGCATCGGCGGTGGCGGGCTGATCTCCGGGATCGCGGTCGCCGCCAAGGCACTCAAGCCCGATATCCGGGTGATCGGAGTCCAGGCGGTCGGGGCCGCCTCGATGGCCGCGTCGCTCGCCGCCGGCAAGCCGGTGCGGATCGATCGGTTGGCCACGGTCGCCGACGGCATCGCCGTGGGGCGCCCCGGCGACATTACGTTCGCCCACGTCAACGCGCTGGTCGATGATGTCGTCACGGTGACGGACGAGGACATCTCACGGGCCCTGCTGATGCTTCTGGAGCGGTGCAAGCTGGTCGCCGAGCCGGCCGGGTCGGCGGCGGTGGCGGCGTTGCTGGCCGGCGTGGCGCACGCCGAGCCGCCAGTGGTCGCGGTGCTGTCCGGCGGCAATATCGACCCCCTCCTGCTGGTCAAGGTGATCGAACACGGCCTCGCCGCCGCCGGGCGCTACCTGCGGTTCACCGTCCGGTGCGTGGACCGGCCGGGGCAGCTGGCCGAGCTGCTCACCGAGATCGCGGCCCAGGGCGCGAACGTCGACGACGTCGAGCACCAGCGGCATGACCCGCGGCTGCGCTTGGGCGAGGTCGAGGTGTCGTTGTCGGTCGAGACGCGCGGCGCCGAGCACTCGGATCGGCTGCTGACCGCGCTGCGAAACAACGGATACACCGTGACGATGTCCGGCACGAGTGGGTCCTATCGCGTCCGCTAGCGAAGTCAGCACGACATGGGGTAGCGGCAGGGTGGTCCGGTGCCGCAGAATTTCCGGCCGTGACCGCCATCATCGCGTCCGCGACGGGATGCCCGCGATGCGCCACCGCCCTCGTCACCGAGCGCGGCGCGCAGCCGTGGTGCCCGGCCTGCGAATGGAACCTGGAGTGCTACGAAACCGAGCGCCGGAAGCCGGACATGAGCTGGCGCTGGCAGGACCGGCTCGCGTTTCGGGTGGCGTTCCGGATGAACCGGCGGCAGTTCGCCGATCTGCGCGGCGGTCCGATCACGCCGCCATCGTTGTCGCTGCCGGATCTGTTTGTCACGGCGGTCTCGGTGGTCATGCTGCTCGGTGTGATCGGGCTGGCCATCCTCGGCGTCTACGTGGCGTTCTTCACCGAGATCTTCTTTCCATGGGTGATCGGTGGCGTGCTGGTGCTGATCGCGATCGCGCTGCGGCCGCGGTTCGGCAAGCTCGACAAGCACGCGCGTGAGCTGGACAGGGCCGATGCACCGGAGTTGTTTCGCTTGATTGAAGCGGTCTCCGCGGCGATCGGCACAAAGCCGCCGCACGTGGTCCTCGCCATGCATCGGATGAATGCGTATGCCCGCGCGTACGGCATCCGGCGGCGACGGGTGCTGGGACTCGGTATGCCGTTGTGGGCGGCACTCACACCGCAGCAGCGAGTCGCCCTGCTCGGCCACGAACTCGGGCATTTCGTCAACGGTGATGCGGCAACGTCGCCGCTGAACTCGATGGCATTCACCACGTTCGCGGTGTTGAGCGACATCACCACCCCGCCGCGGCACGGCGGCGTGCTCCAATGGCTGGCCGGCGATGCTGATGGCAATCTTCCACCAACTATTCGCTGCGGCACAGATGTGCATGACCGCGATGGCGTTGCGATCGCGGCAGCGCGCCGAGTATTACGCCGACTCGCTGTCGGCCTGGGCCGGCGGGACCGAGGCGGCAATCGGTCTGCTGGACGTGGCGTTGCTGGCCGAAGGCATGTACACCATGGTGCGAGCCGCGGCGCGACGCTCGGACCATGCCGCCGATTGGGTCGCTGCCGGCTGGACCGCGCAGGCTCAGCTGGCCTCCCGCATTCCCCGGCTGCGGCAGCTGGACAAGCGCGACTCGGCGTCGCTGTTCAACACGCACCCGCCGAGCGGGCTGCGTGCGCAGATGCTGGAGTCGCGTCCCTACCTCGCGCCGGCGGTGGTGCTCACCGAGTCGGCCTCGGCCGCGATCGACGCCGAGTTGGCGAAGCCGTACCGCTACATGATTCAGAACACCTGATCGCGCGTACGCACAAAGAATCCGGCCCCGGCGAGCGCGCTCGCCGGGGCCGAAATGGTCTGTGGTTATCCGGCGAACGGCTCGAAGCTGACCACGGTCACCTTGATCTCGGCGCCGCTGGGCGCCGTGTAAGAGACGGTGTCGCCGGCCCGGGCGCCGAGGATCGCCTGACCCACGGCCGACTCCGGGCTGTAGACGGTGAGGTCCGTGGTGGCGGCGATCTCCCGGGAGCCGAGCAGGAACGTCTCGGTGTCGTCGGAGTCGTTGTCGAAGTAGATCGTGACGACCGACCCGGCGGTCACCTTGTCCGCCTTTTTGGCCTCGCCGACGACTGAAGTCCGCAGGAATTCCTGCAGGTAGCGAATCCGGCCCTCCTGCTTGCCCTGCTCCTCGCGAGCGGCGTGGTAGCCGCCGTTCTCGCGCAGGTCGCCTTCTTCCCGGCGGGCGTTGATCTCGGCCGCCATCGCCGGTCGGTGCGCGATCAGCTCCTCGAGCTCCTTGGCCAGACGGTCATAGGCGTCCTGCGACAGCCAGGTGGTTTCGGAGTTGGAGGTGGACACAGCGTGATCTCCTGACATACAGGCACGGTTACGGAGGTAAACGTCCAAGGTACCAGTGCGTGGCGTGATCTTGCCGGTGCGAAGGTTTCGCAGTGCCCGACCGGGACGGCTCAGAAGCCCCGTCAGTCAGCTGAGTGACAGGACGGCACCTGTGCGATATATGCCCGGGCGGTGGTCTTGATCGTCGTGGTGACCTGGACGTTCGTGCCGGCCGGCACGGGCACCTGGGCGCTGCCCAGAGCGGACCCGGCGCTGGTCAGGGCGTCCACCGTGCAGATCGCCGCGGCGCCGTCGGGTTTCGACACGCGGAACGTCACGTCGATCGACGAGTCAGTCACATTTGTCAGCTTGATCACAGTCGGCGTGTACTGCGGGTTGCCGTACTGCTTGTAGAGCTTGACGGTAAGACCGCCCATGATCGCGAGAATCGCGACCGCGATCACCGGCACCACCCAGCGCGGCCGCCGGGCCTTCGGGTCACGGCGGCGCCCGTACCGTCCGGGTGGGAACATCGCCCCGCCGGGCGTCGTTGACTCGCCTGGGACGTCCGGCACCCGGTCTGAGGTCTGTGTCACGCTCTGCTGGCCCTCGATCCGATGTCGTACCCGTCGGGGACAATGTCTCCTTCGGGTTCCGCAGATCAACCGCCGTGCTGCGAGCCGCGGCTCGAGCGCGCGCGATCGCGGCTCCCCCTGATCGTAAGCTGGCACCGTTTTGTCCCGCGAATGAGGATGCTCGAAGTGACTGATGACAAGCTCCGGCTGATGGCGGTGCACGCGCACCCAGACGACGAATCCAGCAAGGGCGCCGCGGCCATGGCGAAATACATTGCCGAGGGCGTCGACGTGCTGGTCGTCACCTGCACCGGAGGCGAGCGCGGCAGCGTTCTCAACGCCAAGCTGGACCAGCCCGAGATCTGGGAGAACATCGCCGAGATCCGGCGCCGGGAGATGGACCTGGCCCGGGAGA
Source organism: uncultured Actinomycetota bacterium (assembly GCA_963836775.1). Classification (GTDB taxonomy): domain Bacteria; phylum Actinomycetota; class Actinomycetes; order Mycobacteriales; family Micromonosporaceae; genus DASQPR01. The sequence goes on from CAWIKR010000003.1 coordinate 260,035, forward strand.
TCCTCGGCATCAAGCAGGCCTGGCTGGGCTTCGTCGACTCCGGGTTGCCCGAGGGCGACCCGCTGCCGCCGCTGCCCGAGGGCTGCTTCGGCCTCGCCGACCTGGATGACGCGGTGGGCGCTCTGGTCAAGCAGATCCGCGAGTTCCGCCCGCACGTCATGACGACCTATGACGAGAATGGCGGCTACCCGCACCCGGACCACATCATGTGCCACAAGATCTCGGTCGCGGCCTTCGACGCCGCCGGCGACCCGGACAAGTTCCCCGAGGCCGGCGAGGTCTGGCAGCCGCTCAAGCTCTACTACAACATGGGCTTCAGCAAGGCCAAGGTGCTCGCGATGCACGAGGGCATGCTGGCTCGCGGCCTGGAGTCGCCGTACGCGGAGTGGATCAAGGAGTGGGACAACGGCGACAGCCGTCGACAGGACCGCACCGACCGGCTCACCACCCGGATCCCGGCCGCCGACTTCTTCCAGGTGCGCGACGACGCGCTGCGGGCGCACGCCACCCAGGTCGACCCGGACGGCTTCTGGTTCCGGATCCCGCTCGACGTGCAGCGGGAGATCTGGCCGACCGACGACTTCGAGCTGGCCCGGTCTCTTGTTGACACCGAGATTCCGGAGGACGACCTGTTCTCCGGGGTGCGGGAGACCGTGTCCGTCTGATCGGCGGGCGGCTGCTCGGACGACTGGGCGTGCGGGCCCGCCCGGGCGGCGGCCGCTGGGAGCCGACCCGCCGCGGGCCGCCGCAATTCGGACAGGCGTAGCCTACGAGGCGAAACGCGGTGCGAGGGGATAGTCATGATCAGCGCAATTGCGGCGGCTCTGCCGCTGGCCGACAACGATTTCGGCGACACCCAGACCGATGGCGTCGCCGGCCCGCTCGGGCTCCTCATTATCGTTCTGCTGGTGATCGCCACCGTGCTGCTGATCCGCAACATGAGTGGCCGGATCCGACGGCTGCCGCAGGAGTTCCCGCCGGCCTCCGAGCACCGGCCGGACGATGACGAAAAACCGCCGTCCGGCGATGCCTGGAAGAGCGATTCCACCACCGACGCGCCGGACAAGGACTGACCCTTCATACCACCCCTTTAGGCGAAATCATGGGTACCGCCGCCGTTCGATTTGCCCTAGCGTTTCCGCCGAGGGGAACCAGCGTGCGTCGATACGCCACCTGACCGGGCGCGGTCGGGGGGAGCAACGTCGGCAACGCCCGCTGCCCTCGGCGAGGGGAGCAGGGCGGGATGGCCAGCGACAGCAGTCGCCCGGCGCCGCGGACCGCACAGGTGCTGGTCTGTGTCGCCGCGATTATCGCCGCCCTGGTTGGCTTCCTCCAGCCGGTCGGTCACATCGACCCCAAGCATCTGGCGTTCGGATTCTGCGCGGCCGTCCTGGCCCAGGCCGTCTCGATGAAGTTCCAGCAGGGCAACCGCACCATCTATTTCGCCTGGGGCGAAGCGGCCCTGATCATCACCGCCTCGCTGCTGCCAACCGCCGCCATCCCCGGTGTCATGGCGATCGGCGCGCTCGTCGGAAATGCATTGTGGCGCTGGCGGATCGGCCGGCCGTTCGAGTTCCGGATGCTGGTCAGCGCGTCCAATGCCGGGCTCGCCAGCCTGGCCGGCGCCTGGACCGTGCACGCGTTCTATCCCCACGTCAGTGTCGACCAGGCCAGCCTGACCGGCCCGATCGCGGCGCTGGTCGCCGGTGCCTGCGCTTACACCATCGTCGGCGCGTTCCTGATCAATGCCGTCTTCGAGACCGGCGACGTGATCCACCGGACCATCCGGACGCTCAACGGCAAGCTCCTGATCATCGTCGGCAACATCACCGTCGGGTGCATCGCGGCACTGTTCCTGGCCCGCCGGCCGTTCTGGTTGCTGCTGCTCCCGCCACTGCTGGTGCTGATCTATCAGGCCTACGTCTTTCAAACCGCCGCCGCCGACGAGCGCCGGATGTGGCGCGAGTTCGCCGACATCGCGCGCTCGCTCAACCAGCTGGACGAGCGGGGCGTCGCGGTCGCCGCGGTGGAGGGCGCGCTGTCGCTCTTCTCCGCGAGTGTCGTCGATGTCTGGGTGGACCGTCTGGCCGGGCCATCTCGTGGCTATCGGGGCACGGTGACGCCGACCGAGATCGAACTCTCCGAGATGCGCGGTCCGGAGCACCATCCGGACGTGAGCCTGGCCGCGTCCACCCGTCAGTTGAGCATCGGCGGCGTACGCGTCGGGGAGATGCGGATCTGGGTTCCGCCGGGCATCTCGTTCGGCGGCCGCGAAGAAATGGTGCTCTCCGCGATCTGTGAAGCGCTGGCCGCGGCGCTGCACGATGCCGCCGCGCACCGGGCCTTGCGAGCGCTCGCGGCCCGCAGCGTCCACGACGCGCAGTACGACGTCCTGACCGGCATCGCCAACCGGCTCACACTGGAGCGCAACGGCGCCGAGCTGCTCCGCCGGTGCCCGATCGATCAGCGCGTGTGCGTGCTGGTCCTGGATCTCAACCGGTTCAAGGAAGTCAACGACACCCTCGGCCACGCCGCCGGCGACGACCTGCTCCGGGTGACCGCCAGCCGGATCGCGGCCTATGTCGGCCCGGGCGACCTGATCGCCCGCCTCAACGGCGACGAGTTCGCGGTGCTCTCGGTCGCTCAGCGGCCGGATCCGGTGGAGTGGGCCAAGGCGCTCGCTGATCAGCTCGCGGTGCCGACCGAGCTGGCCAACGTGCCGCTGGCGGTCGAGGCGTCGATCGGCGTCGCGATCGCCGACGCCGGCGCCATTGACGTGGTGGAGCTGCTGCGCCGCGCCGACCTGGCGATGTATGAGGCCAAACGGGGCGCCAACGCGGTCGCGGTCTACGGTTCCCGGACCACCGACCCGGAGCAGGGCACCGAACGCCTGTCCATCCTCGCCGACCTGCGGGAGGCTCTGGACTGTTCGGATCAGCTGGTGCTCGCCGTGCAGCCGGCGATCGATCTGGCCACCGGCATCCCGATCGGTGTGGAGGCGCTGATTCGCTGGCGGCATCCGCGGCGAGGAGCGCTGGCGCCACGGGAATTCATCGACGTCGTGGACCGCAGCGACCTGGTGGTGCCGTTCACCCGTTACGTTCTGGATCGCGCGCTGTCACTCGCGGCCGACTGGGCCGCGGCCGGTGTGCCGTTTCCGGTCTCGGTCAACCTTTCGCCCCGGAGCCTGATCGACCCGAGCCTGCCGGACACGGTGATGGCACTGCTCACGGCGCACGGCGTGCCGGCCCCCATGCTGATCCTTGAGATCACCGAGATGGCGGTGCCGCCGGGCCAGCGGGTGGTCGGCGAGGTCCTGGCCGCCCTGCGTACGCTCGGCGTCCAACTCGCCGTCGACGACTTCGGCACCGGGTACTCGTCGCTGTCGTTCCTGGCCCGGGTCCAGGTGGACGAGGTCAAGGTCGATTCCAGCTTCGTCGGGGCGATGGTCGACTCGCCCCAGGCGGCGGCGATCGTCCGCACCACCGTCGATCTGGGGCGGCAGTTGGGCGTACGCGTCGTCGCCGAGGGTGTGGAGACCCCGGCGCAACGCGCGGCACTGGCCGCACTTGGTTGCGGCGCCGCGCAGGGCCGGCATTTCATCGCCCCGTTCGACGCCGCCGACGCCGTGCCGATCCTCAAGTCGCTGATCTCCGACGGCGGGAATTAGCCCGACGCGGGCCCGCCATCTAGAGCGGGCGGCTCCACATGGTGCGGTTGGCGAAATTGTCGTAGCCGCACCGCTCGAATGCCCGTGCCATTGCCGTGTTGGCGACATCGCAGTCGCCCCTGATAGCAGTCGCACCCGTGCCGGCCAGCATCTGGGTGCAGCGCGACAGTGCCGCGGTGGCGAACCCCTGGCCACGGTGGGCGGACGACACTGCGATCAGAGCGACGATCGGAACGACCCCGTTGTGCGCGGCCAGGCTCAGCGCCGCCGGCGAGCCGTCCGTGGTGTAGCCGATCTCGTACGACTCGGGCTGATGATCGAAGTCGAGGCAATCGGCGAAGTTGAGCTCGGCCGCGCCGCGGAGGCCGTGCTCATCGATCTCGGCCCGGAAGATGGCGTCGGCGGTGCCGCGCAACGCGTCCTCCAGGAAGTCCACAAACGGCTGGTTGCCCAGCTCGGCCAGCGATCGCCAGGACAGCCGCGGATCGGTGGGCGGCACGCCCGCCGCCGCACTCCAGCTGAATCGGCGACCGTCCCGGTCCAGGCCGAACCCGGCCGCCGACAACACTTTGCCGCGGAGGTCGGGGTCGCGCTGGAACTGTGGCGCGGCGGCCGGCTGATCCAGGACATGCGCCTGACGGCCCGCGCCGAGGCCCCGAGCCAGGTCTCCGGCCGCCTCCAGCAGTGCTTCGGCGGTGCCGGCGTCGACCGGCTCGAACAGCACGAAGTCGGTGGGGACGTCGCGGCCGGGCGGTGCCCAGAGCACGACGTTGCCGGCCGCGATGCCAGTGCCCGGGTCGGCGACCAGGCACCACTCGCGACGAGTGGCGCCGGACTCGAGCAACCCGGTCAGATAGGCGGCGGTGGCGGCGTTGCGTTCGTCGTCACCGGCGATTGTGGTCAGTGCCGGAAGCTCGTCGGGTCGGGCCGGTCGGATTTCAGTCACACGTGCGTCCTTTCGGTAGGTCGGACGCAGCGTACCGAAGATCGGAGACCGGGGACGGCAATGATCATCGGCATTGCCGATCTGGCAAGTTTCGTTGCCGATCTCCGTCCCAGGTGTGCATCGTCGTTGTCATGAGTCATGAGACCCACGATCACGAGATCATGTTCACCGCGGAGTACTGGGACGAGCGCTACGGGTCGGCCGAGTCGATCTGGAGCGGCAATCCCAACCCGCGCCTGGTCTCGGTCGCACAAGAACTGCGGCCCGGCACCGCGCTGGACGTCGGCTGTGGCGAGGGTGCCGACGCGGTCTGGCTGGCCGCACGTGGCTGGCGGGTGACCGGGGTCGACGTGTCCACGGTCGCGCTCCAGCGAGCCGAGCGCGCGGCGCGCGCGGCCGGACCAGGGCTCGCAGACCTGGTCACCTGGCAGCAAGCCGACGTCCTGTCCTGGGCACCGGATCCGGACCGCTACGACCTGGTGTCGGCTCAGTTCATGCACCTGCCGTGGGACGACCTGCAGCGGTTGCACCGGCGCCTGGCCACTGCGGTCCGTCCGGGCGGCACGCTGCTGATCGTCGGGCATCATCCGTCCGATGTGGCGGCGATTCCGCGGCCCGGGCACGTGGCGGCACTGATGTATCCGGCCGAGCGGATGGCCGAGACCATCGACGGCGCGGGCTGGCAGGTCGAGGCGAGCAATCCCGCTCGCCCGTTCGTCGACCCGGACGGCAACACCGTCACGTTGCACGATGCGATCGTGCGGGCGGTCCGGCCGGCCTGACGGACACCGTGCCGGGGTGGGCCACACCCCGGCACGGTCGCCGCGCCGAGGTCTCGGATTCGGCGACCTGACCCTCGACCACGACCTGGTGGCGGCCCACCGGGCGGACCCGCGAGTTCGCGGCGCTCCGCCGGACCGGCGCGACGAAGCGTCAGGTAATGCGCATGATCGGCTGGGAGACCGGAGTCGCCGTGGTGACCGCCACTGTGCTCGGGGTCGGCATCGCACTCGCGGTTCTGGCCGCGTACGCCAGCGGAATCACGCGCGGTACCGCTCACGTCTGGGCCCAGCCGGCGGTGCTGGTGACGGTCACCGCCGGCGTGGTGGCGCTGGCCGCGGTTGGCGCCTGGGTGCCGGCCCGGGCGGCGCTGACCCGGCCGTCGTGACCGGCCGGGAGCCGCTCTGCGAGAGGCTGGTTTGCGCGGCGCCGGAGCTGGGGGAGGCGGTGCTCGCAACACTGCGTCAGACGCTTGACGGATCGGCTCCGGAGTAAGCCGACGAAATGGGCCGATTGCGGATTGCCGGTCGTCAAACTGCCGTACGCTAAGCCGGTATGGCACGCGTCGCCCGATTCGTGTGATTTCTGTGTGCCCGCATGGCGGGCTGCGAACTATCCGGGGCATAGCCATAGCGCGCGGCTTGATGGTCTACAAACGAGCGAGGTGTCGTTGGTGACCCACTCCGTCCGGCTGCTGAGGGAGCGCGTGGCTCAGAGCGGCTTGCTGGGGAAGCGGTCGTTGGGCGTGCTTGCTGTCCTCCTAGTCTTCATGTGCGCGTTGGGCGCTGGGTGGATCAGCATCCTGCAGGCGCAGGTGCCGCGCAACATGCCGTTCGGCGTGACGGGGGCCTCCCCGGTAGTGACGGCCGCCCAGTCGCAGAAGATCTCCGGTTACCAGGTGTCATTCGTCAACACGGTCTACCCCAACGAGACCGCCGCGATGGATGCGATCAACCAGGGGAAGATCTACGGCGCCTACATCACCGGGACCACCAGCGACACGCTGCTGAGCAGCCAAGCGAAGAGCTTCTTCGCGTACACGGAGATCGTGCCTCTGTTTGCAGAGACGGCGGCGAAGATGGGCCGGCCGCTGCAGGTGAAGGTGGTCAAGCAGTTGCCAGCGGGGAAGGATCCGACCGGCACGGTCACCGGCTCGGTGCTGCTTTCGGCGATTGTCGGCGGGATGGTGTCCGCAATTCTGATCTTCACCTTGACCGGCTTGCGGGCGCAGCGCTGGCGCACGGCGATTCTCCTGGGCACCTCGGTGGTCGGCGCGCTGCTGACCGACGTGATCGCGGGACCGTTGATCGGGGCGTACGGGGGCGACAAGTTCTGGCCGCTATTGCCGTGTCTTTGGCTCATCACCGTCGTTGCCGCGCTGGTCGGCGCGGTGGTGTTTGCGGCGGTGTCGCGGGCTCTGCTGGCGATTTTGGTAGTTGCGATCGTGTTCATCGTCATCGGGCTGACCACAGCGGGTGGCGTCGCGCTGCTGCCGACGTACTGGCAGGTGATCGGTGGTGCGCTGCCGACACGCTACGGCAGCAGCGTGATTCAGAACATCCTCTATTTCTCGTCGAATAACATCACCACCCCGATCGTGGTGCTGGTGGTCTACGCCCTGGCGGCGGCGGCGGTACTCGGCTACGTGGAGTGGATCGTTCCGCGCAGGGCTACCGCTGCTGCCCAGCAAACCGGCCAGTCCCAAGCGGGCAAACGCGGGTCGCGTCCCGGCCGGGTTGTCATCGCCGTCCTCCTGATCAGCGCTTATTACCAGGCCGCGTTCGGGACCGCCTACCTCAGCTCGGGCCACAACCCCGTCTCCCACAACATGCCGTTCGCCGTGACTGGCAGCTCCTCGCTAACGAGCGCCGTCCAGAAGCAGGTGTCGCTCGATGTCCGCACGTACTCCAGCGAGTCTGCCGCCAAGTCCGCGATTGGCCAGGCCAAGGCTTGGGGCGCATTAATCCCGGGCAGCCCGAACACGCTGCTGACCGTCCCGAGCATCAGCGACCTGGCGCCTTACACCCTTGGGATGTCGTTCGAGGCTGCGGCGAAGAGCCAGGGTCAGAAGATCATGGTCACGCCATACACGCCGACGCCGCTGCCCCGAGGCGATCCGTTCGGTCTCGTCCTCGCCATCCTGCTCACGCCGCTGCTCCTCTGCGGCTACATGTCGTCGACGTTGCTGAAATCGGCGACCAAGGTAGCGGCGGCGCCGCTGCAAGGCGTGGTCCTGATAGGTTTCGCGTTCGTCGCGACCCTGGTGCTCGACCTGATCGCGGGCCCCTGGCTTGGTGGCGTACCGAGCGGCAAGTTCTGGATCCTGTGGCCGATCATGGCGCTCACCATGAGCGTCGCGGCGCTGTTGGCTGCCGTCATGCAGCGGCTGCTGGGAGCCTTCGGCACGCTCCTCAGCGTGTTCGTGATCATCCTGCTCGGCAAACCGTCGTCCGGAGGCGCGAATGGTGTTCCTTACCTGCCCGGGTTCTGGACCGCGATCGGCCCCTACCTGCCGCCGCGGAACGCGTTCATCCTGATGAGGAACACGGTTTACTTCGGCGGCAACGGGACCGCCCAAGCGCTCATCATCCTGCTTGTCTACCTGGTCGTGTTCGGCACGATCCTCGGAATCCTCGACTGGTATCGCCGGCCGGCGCCAGAGGTCCCAGACGTAACACCAGAGACCGAGACCGCGACCGTGGCCGTGGCAATCCCTGCGGGGGCCGCGGTATGAGGCCCGGCGGTCAAAGCACTCGGTGGACCGGGGTCGCCGGCGCTCCAGGTTGATGTGGCGGCCTTCTTCCTAGAGCGCGCCCCAGCACAGCCGTCGGGCGCATAACGGCGCAACCGCCTCGAGTCGGCGGGTGTGGCAGGGTGGAGTTATGAACCGGCTGGCTAGCGCGACCTCGCCGTACTTGCTCCAGCATGCCGACAACCCAGTGGACTGGTGGCCGTGGACCGAGGAGGCGTTCGCCGAGGCGCGCCGCCGGGATGTGCCGGTGCTGATCAGCGTCGGCTATGCGGCCTGCCATTGGTGTCACGTGATGGCGCACGAGTCGTTTGAGAATGAAGCGATCGCCGCCGCGATGAACGAGAACTTCGTCAACATCAAGGTTGACCGGGAGGAGCGGCCCGACGTCGATGCCGTCTACATGACCGCCACCCAGGCCATGACCGGCCAGGGCGGCTGGCCGATGACGGTGTTCGCGACGCCGGACGGCGAGCCGTTCTACTGCGGCACCTACTTCCCGGCCACGGCTTTCCTGCGGGTTCTGGACGCGATCCGGGATGCCTGGCAGAACGAGCGGGACTCGGTCACCAAGCAAGGTGCGGCGGTGGTCGAGGCGATCAGCGCACCAAACGTGGCCGGCACCGGAAGCCTGACTCCGGACTTGCTTGACCAGGCCGTCGCCGGCCTGGCCGCACAGTTCGACGAGCGGTACGCCGGATTCGGCGGCGCCCCCAAGTTTCCACCGCACCTGGTGATGCTGTTCCTGCTCCGGGGATTCCAGCGCACCGGCGATGAACGGTCACTGGAGATGGTCCGCGCCACCGCCGAGCAGATGGCCCGTGGCGGGATCTATGACCAGATCGGCGGCGGCTTCGCACGGTATTCGGTCGACGACACGTGGACCGTGCCGCACTTCGAGAAGATGCTCTACGACAATGCGTTGCTGCTGCGCGCGTACGCACATCTTTGGCGTCTCACCGGCGACGCGATGGCGCGCCGGGTCGCCGTGGAGACCGCCCGGTTCCTGCTGACCGACCTGCGTACGCCCGAGGGCGGCTTCGCCAGCTCGCTGGACGCGGACACCGACGGCGTCGAAGGGCTGACCTATGCCTGGACTCCGGCACAGCTGACCGAGGCGCTCGGAACCGAGGACGGGCCGTGGGCCGCGGATCTCTTCGGCGTGACCGAAGCCGGCACCTTCGAGCACGGCACCTCGGTGCTGCGGCTGGCCCGAGACATCGACGATGCCGACGAAGCGGTGCGCACGCGCTGGCAGACCGTCAAGACGCTGCTGTCGATCAAACGGGCCACCCGACCTCAGCCGGGCCGGGACGACAAGGTGATCGCCGAGTGGAACGGGCTGGCGATTACCGCGCTCGCCGAGTTCCACGAGATCGCCGCCGCGATGGCGGGGCTCACCGGCATCCAGGTCGGCGAGATCGCCGAGGACGCCCGCACCGCCGCCGTCGAGGCCGGTGAGCTGCTGGTGCGTACCCACATGGTGGAAGGCCGGCTGCGGCGGGCGTCGCGGCACGGCACCGCCGGTGAGCCCGGCGGAGTTCTCGCCGATTACGGATCGGTGGCGCAGGCGTTCGCGGTGCTCTACCAGGTCACCGGCGATGCCGACTGGCTGCGCCGGGCAGTGGGCCTGTGCGATGTCGCGGTGCAGCGGTTCGCCGACGGGAATGGCGGCTTCTTCGACACCGCGGCCGACGCGGAAGCCCTGGTCATGCGGCCGGCCGACCCGACCGACGGCGCCACCGCGAGCGGCAGTTCGGCGGTCTGCGAGGCGCTGGTGACGGTGACCGCGCTGACCGGCGAGATTCGCTTCCGGAGCGCTGCCGAGGCCGCGTTGGGCCGGGTCGCGGCCATTATCGATCGGTTCCCGAGAGCGGCCGGGATGGCCTGCGCGGTGGCCGAGGCACTGCTCGCCGGCCCGGTCGAGGTGGCGATCGTCGGCGCCGGAGCGGATCTGCGCACCACCGCATGGCGGCTGGCTCCGCCGGGCGCGGTGATCGTCGCCGGTGCGCCGGACGCGGTCGGCCAGCCGCTGCTCGCCGACCGGCCGTTGATCAACGGCGTGGCCACCGCGTATGTCTGCCGGGGCTTCGTCTGCGACCGCCCGGTGACCGAAGCGGGCGCCCTGGCCGGGCAGCTTGCAAGATCAGAATAACGGGTACGCTGGCAGCACCATGGACAACCGCACTGGCCTCCCCATCGTCGGCATGGTCGGCGGCGGCCAACTAGCCCGCATGACCCATCAGGCCGCGATCGCTCTCGGACAGTCGCTGCGCGTGCTCGCCGTCTCGCCGGACGACGGCGCCGCGCTGGTCGCCGCGGATGTCCAGATCGGTTCGCACACCGATCTGGAGGCGTTGCGGCGCTTCGCGAAGGGCTGCGAGGTGGTCACCTTCGACCACGAGCATGTGCCCAACGCCCACATCCGGGCCCTTGAGGCGGACGGCGTCAACATCGCGCCCGGATCGGCGGCACTCCAGTTCGCGCAGGACAAGGGCGCGATGCGGGAGCGGCTCGGCGCTCTTGGCGCGCCGACACCGCGGTGGGCGCGAGTGCGAACTCTCGACGACATCGCGGCCTTCGCCGCGAGCCTCGACCCGGGGGCGAGCGGTCGCGGCGTCTGGCCGATCGTGCTCAAGGCCACCACTGGGGGGTACGACGGCAAGGGCGTCTGGATGGTGTCCAGCCCGGAGGAGGCGGCGGCGGTCGTGGACAGCGGCATCGACCTGATCGCCGAGGAGCGTGTGCCGCTGCGGCGCGAGCTGGCGGCGATGGTGGCCCGGTCGCCGTTCGGTCAGGTGGCCGCCTTTCCAGTCGTGGAAACCGTGCAGCAGAACGGCATCTGTGTCGAGGTGATCGCGCCGGCGCCGAACCTGGAGACGAATCGCGCGCTGGAGGCCCAGGAGCTGGCGATTCGGATCGCGACCGAGCTCGATGTGGTCGGCATCCTGGCGGTGGAGCTGTTCGAGACCGACACCGGTCTGCTCGTCAATGAGCTGGCCATGCGTCCCCACAACTCCGGGCACTGGTCCATCGAGGGTGCCCGCACGTCGCAGTTCGAGCAGCATCTTCGGGCGGTCCTGGATTACCCGCTGGGGGACACCGGATTGACTGCGCCGTGGGTGGTGATGGCCAATGTGCTCGGTGGTGCCGACGGCGGCATGTCGATCGACGAGCGCGTCCATCACCTGATGGCGGCGGAGCCGGGGGTGAAGATTCACCTCTACGGCAAGCAGGTGCGGCCGGGCCGGAAGATCGGGCATGTGACCGCCCTCGGCTCGGATCTGGACGACACCCGGCGCCGGGCCCGGCGCGCCGCGGCCTGGCTGGTCACCGGCACCGACATCGAAGGGGACCCGGAATGAGCGCGATCGTCGGCGTCATCATGGGCAGCGACTCGGACTGGCCGACGATGAAGGCCGCGGCGGATGCGCTCGACGAGTTCGGAGTCGCATACGAAGTCTCGGTCGTCTCGGCACACCGCACGCCGGACAAGATGATCGCCTATGCGCGGTCGGCCGCGAGCCGTGGTCTGAAGGTGATCGTCGCTGGAGCCGGGGGCGCCGCCCACTTGCCGGGAATGGTTGCCTCGGCAACGGCTTTGCCGGTCATCGGTGTGCCAGTTCCACTCAAATATCTGGATGGCATGGACTCGCTGCTGTCCATCGTGCAGATGCCGGCCGGGATTCCGGTGGCCACCGTCTCGATCGGTGGCGCGCGCAATGCGGGGCTCCTTGCCGTACGCATTCTTGCCGCGTCTGACCAGGACCTTCGTGTGAAGGTCGAGGAATTCCAGGAGAGCCTCGCCGCGATGGTCGAAGAGAAGGATCGGGCGCTGCGCGAGTCGCTGTAGGCGTTGCTGCCGCGGCGCCACCCCGACATGAGCACGACGTGACGTAGAAACCGTATGTTCACCCGATAGCAATGTGATGATCGCCACCAGAAACTGAGCGCTGTTTCTGCCCATGTATCTCCCGCGTAGCGCGGCGATGCACATCCTGGGGGCCCCGGTGGCGACAGTCGAACTCAAGGGCGTCAACAAGACTTTCCCGGAAGGCGCCGTCGCCGTCGACGACCTCAACCTCGAAGTCCGCGACGGCGAATTCATGGTCCTGCTCGGCCCGAGCGGCTGCGGCAAGTCCACGATCCTCCGCCTGGTGGCGGGCCTGGAACCACTCACCTCCGGCGAGGTGCTGATCGATGGCGAGCCGGCCGATTTCCTGACACCACGGGATCGCCAGGTCGCCATGGTGTTCCAGGACTTCGCGCTCTATCCACATATGACAGTGGCCGAGAACATCGGTTTCCCGTTGCGGATGGCCGGTCTCACGCCGCCGGACATCCAGGAACGCGTGAACGAGGTGCTGGGCGCGCTCGGCATCGCCGAGGTCCGCAACCGGCGGCCGGCTCAGCTCTCCGGTGGCCAGCGCCAGCGGGTCGCGATGGGCCGGGCGATCGTGCGGCACCCGCGGCTGTTCCTGATGGACGAGCCGCTGTCCAATCTGGACAGCGGCTTGCGGGCCGAGCTGCGCAACGAGATCTCGTCGCTGGTCCGCGAGCTCGGCGTCACCACGCTCTACGTGACGCACGATCAGACCGAGGCGCTGACCATGGCCGACCGGGTCGCCATCCTGCGCCGCGGCGTGCTTCAAGACGTCGGTACGCCGGCCGAGGTCTACGGCCGCCCCGCGACGCTCTACGTGGCGGCATTCCTGGGCAGCCCGCGGATGAACCTGGTCGAGGCGTCGGTCCGGGTCAGTCTGGACCGGCACGTGGCGCTGCACGTGGGAGGTCAGGCGCTCTACATCCCCTGGCACGATCTTCGGGCCCGGGCGATCGCGCACTACCACGGCGAGCGGATCGTGCTCGGTCTCCGCGCCGAGGCGTTGATGCCGGTGCCGCTGGACTCGACCGAGCAGGTGTTGCGCGGCAACATCCGCTACATCGAGCACCACGGTCACGAATCGTTGGCATTCCTGGACATCGGCGCCACCGCCATCCAGATCGACGATCTCGGCCAGATGCCGTCCGACGGTGACGTGCAGACCTCGTCGAGCAACCGCCTTGGACGAGTCTTGCGGGGCGTTACCGGCCGGGACGGTGGACACGGTCCGGGACGGACTCCGGCCACTGGACGGTCGTCGGGCCGGGGTACGCGTACCGCCCCGCAGCCGCGCGGGCCGCAATCGGTGTTCGGTGACCCGTTGCACCGCCATCGGCGGCCGGCCGAGTTCGCGGTCCGGCTCGCGCCCTATCCGGCCGGCGCCTCCGGCCAGGCGATGGCCGTGTCGGTGACACTTGACCAGGCGCACTTCTTCGACGAGTGGGGAAAGCGGATCGACGTCGGCTGGAGGTAAGGACGGGCCCGCTCTGCGGGCGCTGTTGACGCCGTCTTCGCTGCCTCCTCGCAGCGCCTCCGGCGATGCTCGTCGGCGGCTGTAGACGGCGTCGCGCCCGCTCGCGACCCGTCGCGGCCCGGCCTGCGTCTCCGACGGCGCCGCCGGCCACTCGGATCAGCGCTCACCGTCGTACCCTCTGGATCTTGAACGATTATCGCTCTTATGGAGCAACAATCGTCCAAGATCCACTGGGAGTGGGGGCGAGCCGTGGCCCTCGCGGGACTAGGGCACGGGCTCTCCGGCGGGAGGGAGTGGGGCGTGAGTGGCCGACCGGCGGATCCCCGATGAACGCCGGGCCGCGGAGGGTCGCGAAGCCGGCGCGGCGCCGTCTACAGCCGCCGACGACGATCGACGAAGTCGCTCGGAGGAGGCAGCGAAGATGGCGACTAAAGCGCCGGCGAAGCGGGCCCGACCAACATCACTGCATCCGGTTGAAGACGCCGCGCATCCGCTCCAGCCGACGCCGCCGTTTCTCGTAGTTGGCGCCGATGCTGATCAGCACCGCGGCGATGATCGCCATCAGGACCACCAGCGATCCGGTCGGGGAGTAGCGGGCGATGTTGTTGCCGAGCGTGCCGAGCAGGCCGATCCCGCCGATGATCGTCGGCGCCTGCTGCCGGAGCAGCGATCCGAGCACGGTCACTCCGGCGGCACCCGCGAGGAGCAGCAGGTCCCGGACGGTGGCGTGGTCGGCCGCGATGGTGATGGCGAGGCTCGGGCCGAGCGCCGCGGCCAGTGCCACGCCATACGTCACCCAGCTCGACAGGTCTGGATTCCAGCGCAGCTCCATCCAGCCGGTGAGCATCGCGACTACCGCGACGCCGAGGGTGTAGACCTCGGGTGGCACGTTGCTCGTGGTGACCGAGACGAACAGGCACCACGCGGCCAGCTCGTGCGCGGCCGCGGTCCACAGCAGGATGCTGCGGTAGAGGTGCGGGCGCTGCGCCCGGGCCGCCGCGACGCCGAGAGCTGCGCCCCAGGCCGCCAGGAAGATCGCCAGGTGCAACGGCGACCGGATGGCCAGCACCAGGCCCATCACACCGCCGGCGTACGCACTCGCCTCCACCGTGACCGCTTCGGTGCTGGTGGCCGCCCGCAGTTGTGGAAGCAGAGCACCGAGCAGCAGGAACGTCGCCGCGACGCCGCCGACAGCGAATGCCGAGCCGGGCACGCTCACGCCGGCGATGACACTCAGCACCAGTGCGAGTCCTTCGGCCGCGGCCGCGGTCACGATCCAGCCGGCCACCCGGCTGGCGAGCAGCCGCCCTCGAAGCGCCGCGATCAGTCCGGTCCCGGTCGCGATCGCCAATCCGAGCGCGGTGGTCGGCCGGGTCGCCAGGCTGCCGGTCAGCCCGGCCAGGCTGGCCAGCACACAGATGACGAGCACCAGCTTGCGTGCGGCGGCGACCGCGGTGTCGGTCTCGTTGGTCGGCTCCGGTGTCAACGCGATCGCCAGGCCGCTGATGCTGCCCACAATCAGCGCGAACACCGGACCGCCGGGCCACGGCCAGTCCAGCACGAACGGCCACATCAGCAGCGTTCCGGCCACGCCCGGGGTGATCACCGCGGCGGCCCGTCCGACCACAGCGGTCCGGCTACCCCGGAAGCCGATGGCGCCGAGCGTCAGCGCCGTCGTCATCACGATCGCGGTGACGATGTCCAGCGGCTTGTGGGTGAGGCCGCCAAGCTTGCCCAGCTCGCCGCGCGAGTCCGCCGGAGCGCCGGACCACACCGAGGTGATCCAGTGGTACGGCCCGGCGAGCGCGGCGAACAGCGTCGGTGCCACGCTCGCGATCGCGACGAAGGTGGCCGGCCCGGCCGCGGCCACCACCACCGATCGGCGGGACAGCCACCGCTCCACCGGCGGCCGGCTGCGTTTCGAGGCGCGTACGAGTTCGGCCAGCACCGCGAGCAGCGCGGCGAACGCGGCGTAGACGCCGATGTAGTTGGGCAGCCGGATGGCGATCAATGCCACCGTCAGGCCGCCGGCGCTGAGTGCCACGGTGGCGTGCAGCAGGAATGGTTCGAGTTCGGTGCGGCCGGAGGCAACCAGGGCCAGGGCGGTGAAGAGGCCGACTAGGGCGCAGGTCAGGATCAGCGGTTGGCCGGCGCCGGCCGCTGCGGCCAGGGTGGCGCCGCCGGCGCCGAGCGTCAGGATGGCGCCGGACAGGGCGCCGCCCCCGATCAGTAGAAGATGCGCGGTCGCGGTGGAGCGCTGAGCGCTGATCGTGGCCGCGCCATCGGACGGAAACGAGGCGAGCCGGACCGTACGCGCGGCGGTCCAGCACACCGCCGCGTTGATGGCGGCCGAGGCGATCAGCACCGCCGCCGTATTGCTGGCGCTGACGAGGCTCGTTGCGATGGTGTCGGCGAACAGCACCGTCGCCACCGTGGCGGCCACCATGCTGGAGCCGCGATCCTTGGTCCGCGCCGCGACCAGCCCGGTGACGGTCGCGGTCAGGCCGCTGAAAATGCCCGGTCCCCACCATCCGGTGTGCAGGCTGACCGGAGCCACCAGAGCGACGAAGCCGACCGTGATGACGAGCGCGATCCGGATGTTGCGCCGGGACAGCACGGTGGCGGCGGCCGCGGCGAGGAGCAGCAGGGTCACCGGTGTGGTCGGGCTCTTGGCGGCGGCGCCGGCGAAGCCGTCGACGCGATCTGCCCAGCCGGACAGGACCACGTGCCAGACCGGCCGGTTGGCACGAATGACCGCGACCGCGGCATTGACCGCGGCAACGCCCATGGCGAGGGCGACGACACTGCCGATCAGAGTGCCGCCGGCAACCGGCCCGCGACGCCAGGCGGCCGGCATCGATCGGGTCAGGATGGCTAGCAGCAGCACGAGAGTCGCCATCACGACCGGGACCGAGCCACCGACCACCAGCGCACCGACACGGGACAACGCGGCGATGGCGGCCGCGGTCACCGCCGCGGCCGCGAACTCGTTGGCGTCCAGGCTCAGATAGCGGCGGGTCTGCAGATCGGCAAGTGGCCCGGCGAACGCCGGGATGCACAGCATTACCGCGCTGATCAGCAGCAGAAACGCAACGCCGATGTCGTAGCGGGACACGCCGTCGGTCCGGCTGGCGGCGACCGCGACCAGGATGCTGGCGAGGGCGGCGCCGCCGGCGATCATTGCGCTCTTCCGGCGCCGGGCCACCTGACTCATCGCGGCGCCGGTAAGCGCGCCGGCCAGCGCGACGAAAGTCGCCGCCAGAACCGCGGTGGCGTCCGGCTGGTGATGCGGCGCGACCGCGGCGGTGGTGGCGGCCACCGCACCCGGAAATGCCAGTGCCGCGGCGCCCCAACCGGCCTCGGCGACCCGCACGTTGACCGGGCGCCGGCCGAGCAGGCCGGGTGGTTCCGGAGCGGCGGCCGGGACCGCCGCGGACCGTAGACCGTGGGCGCCGATCAGCGCGCCGCCGATCGCGATCGCGAACAGCGCGGTCGCCATGCCGCCGGGACGCGCCATCGCGATGCCGACCGCGTAGGCACCGACGGCGAACGCGCTCCCGATGCACACCCAGGTTTCCCGGGTCGCGGTCAGATACAGGCCGAAGTATCCGAGCAGCAGGCTGACCAGCAGGCAGAGCGTGATGCCGGCGGTCCACGAGGTGGCCCACGCGCCGGGCACCAGGATGGTCGCGAGTGCGAAGCCGATGATCACACCGTCGGATCGCCAGGTGCGCGGCAGCATCACCCACGACGCCGCGGCGAGGAGCAACGTCGCCGGGACCAGCACAGTGGTCGCGCGGGTGCTGTGCGCGGCAACCATGGCGTGGTAGACGTCGAGGTCTGCCGACCAGGCCGGCATCGCGGCCCGGACCGGTGAGGTGAGCGCGCTCCATCCACGTTGGACGGTGACCGCGGCGGTCAGCGTCGCCGCGGCCGCGGCCGCGTACTGTGCACCGCGCTGTGCATACTTCGGAACCAGCCGGACCGTGAACGCGTGGGCGGTGATCGCGGCCGCGGCCGCGAGCAGTCCCGAGCCCGGGAACGCGTACGCGGCCATCTTGGCGAAACCGCCGATCGAGGCCAGCGTGGCTATGCCGGTGGCGATGTGGGGCAGCGGCTGCTGCTTGAACAGCAGGCCGGAGCCGAGGCCGACGACCGCGGCTCCGACGACGGTGGCGCCGGCGCGGAACGAGCTGGCCGCGTCCGAGGCGTTGACCAGGGCGATCGTGCCGTAGACCAATCCGCCGAGGTTGACCAGCTCCTGCAGTCGGCGGATCGCGAATTTCAGGTAGCGGCCGTGGGTGTGTTGCTTGTGCGAACGATCGGCGATGACCAGATCGACCGCCGCGGTCGCGGTGAGGACGGCGGCCCAGGCGGCGGCGTCGTGCAGGTAGTGGTAGAGCACGAGCGCCGGGATCGGTTGGATCAGCAGGATCGAGCTGAACCGGGGCACCGCCAGATCGGTGAGCGCGGCCAGCATCGCGGCGGCACCCGCGGCCACGGCGAAGACCAGCCCGGCATAGACGAACCAGGGCAGCAGTCCGTGGATCTGCGCGTGCCACAGCGCCCAGCCGTCCAGCAGCAGGAACATCAGCGGGATCGGCGTCAGCCACTCGGCGGTGGTGATCAGGCCTCGACGGCCGAGCACCAGTGGCAGCGTCACGCCTGCGGCGGTCAGCACGGTCAAGCCGGTCCACCGGGCCTGCGAGCCGAGCCCGCTGTAGAAATACGGAATCAGGCCGATCGCGCCGACCGCGACGATCGCGCCCAGGGCGAGCACCAGGTTTTGCATCGAGCGCCGGGTCGTCTCCGGCGGATGATGCGCGTGCGGATCGCCGCCGTGATGGCCACTGCCCGGCGGCGGCGATGGCGGCGGGGCCGCTGCGCCGGACCGCGCCTGGCGCGGTGGGCCCGATCGACGGGGCCCCTGGCTCGTGGTGCTGCCGACCGGCCCGCCGGCTCGGCGCGGTCCGGCCGGGTGGGGCGCGGCCGAGTCGGTGTCCGTGGCGGTGCCGGTCGAGGCGCCCGCGGTCGAAGCGGCGGCGGCGGTTTCGGCCTCCCCGCCCGGCTCGCTCGATGCGGCCGGTGGCTTGGCCGCCGACTCGGGAGTCGCCGCCGAAGCGGCGACCGTCTCGTCCGGCTTGTCCTCCGCCGCCGTGGCCTGCTGCGGAACGTCGGCTGCGGCGGCGGACCTGGGCTTGCGCCAGCGTCGCCGGGGTCCGACCGGCATCGCCATTTGCTTGCCGGTGCCCCCGACCACCCGACCCAGCCGGCCCTTTCCGCCGGACGGACCACGCTCCACGTCGCGCGCGTGCATGAGCAGGGACCGGATGGCGATCGCGCCCTGCAGCCGCGCCATCAAGGCGGTGCGGTCATCGACCATCGCCTTGTTGCGCTGCTGCATCGACAGGATGGTCCGGCTGAGCTCGGAGATCTCCTGATCGAGGGTGCTGCCACACTTCGGGCACCCGGTGTGGGTGTCCGCGACCGCGCCACATTTCGAGCACGGATAAGTGGCCACAGCCAGGCCCCCCTCGGGCAGAGATTTCCTACCCGAAGGATGCCGACTGTCCGGCTTAGGCGCTAGTGGCTGGCCGCGACGAGTTTGATCAGTCGCTCTTTTGGCTGGTTATCCGAGCATTGATGGGGTTTTATTCGGCGGTTGCTGGCTTTTCGGACGAAGCCCGCCCCATGCCGCGGTATTCCCATCCCGCGCGCGCCCACACCGACGAGTCCAGGCAGTTCCGGCCGTCGATGACCTTCGCGGTGGAGACCGTCGCGGCGAGGGCGACCGGGTCCGCGTTGCGGAACTCTTCCCACTCCGTCAGTACGCACAGCAGATGCGCGCCCTCGGCGGCGGCGGTCATGCTGTCGGCGAACCGGACGTCGGGCAGTTCCCGCTTGGCGTTGGCCATTCCGGCCGGGTCATAGACGATCACGTCGGCGCCGGTGCGGACCAGGCGGCGGACCACGGACAGGGCCGGCGAGTCGCGTACATCATCGGAGTTGGGCTTGAAGCTCGCTCCGAAGACGGCGATCCGCAGACCGGCCAGGTCCGGACCGGCCGGGCCGTACGGCCGGGCCAGCAGCTCCGCGGCCAGCTCGACGACCTTCTGGCGGCGCCGCTGGTTGATCAGGTCGACCTCGTGCAGGAACCGCAGCGCCTCACCGACACCCAGCTCCTGGGCCCGGGCCTGGAACGCGCGGATGTCCTTGGGCAGGCAGCCGCCGCCGAAGCCGACGCCGGCCCGGAGGAACTTCTTGCCGATCCGGTCGTCATAGCCGATGGCGCGGGCGAGCTGGGTCACGTCGGCGCCGGCGGCGTCGCAGACCTCGGCCATCGCGTTGATGAACGAGATCTTGGTGGCCAGGAACGCGTTGGCGGCTACCTTGACCAGCTCGGCGGTGGCGAAGTCGGTGATCACCACCGGCACCTCGCGGTCCTCCGTCGTGGCCAGATCGAAGCTGCCCTTGTGCGAGGCGTAGAGCAGGTCGCGAGCCCAGTCCGACTTGACGCCGAAGACCACCCGGTCCGGCCGGATCACGTCCTCGACCGCGTAGCCCTCGCGGAGGAACTCCGGGCTCCAGGCCACCTCGACGCCCAGGTTCGGGTCGGCGTGCTTGGCGACCAGCTGCTCGACCCACTCGGCGGTGCCGACCGGGACGGTGGACTTGCCCACGATCAGCGCCTTGCGGTTGAGCTTGCTGGCGATACCGACCACGGCTTCCTCGACGTAGCGCAGGTCCGCGGCCATGCCGTCGGCGCGCTGCGGAGTGCCCACGCAGATGAAGTGAACATCGCCGAATTCGGCGGCCTCGCGGTAATCCGTGGTGAACCGCAGCCGACCGGCGGTGATGTTCTTGCGCAGAAGATCATCCAGACCGGGCTCGTGGATCGGCACCTCGCCGGCGTTCAGCGATGCGATCTTGTCGACATCGACATCGACGCCGAGCACCTCGTAGCCCAGTTCGGCAAAGCAGATGGCGTACGTCGATCCGAGATAGCCGGTGCCGATGAACGTCAGTCGCGGGCGCGGGGCGCCGGACGGCAGCGTGGCCTGGGACTGCAGGGAAGTGCTTGGGAACGCGATGGTCACGCCTTGCCTCCGGTCGCGAATGGGGGTGCGGGGGGTTGGGGGAGGCCTTGGTCACTTGCGTACCTCTGGCCAGCACTCGCCCGGCGAGGATAGTGCCTAATGGGTCGGCCCCGCACCTCGCGGGAAAGTTACCGGTGAGTATTCTCGCCATCGGATACCCACCCTGCCAGCAGATGTGACGGATCGATCGAGGAGTTCGCGGTGGCCGACTTCGATGTTTACCAGCTGACCGAGGAGCACGACGCGATCCGTGCCGCGGTTCGTGACCTGTGCACCGCCAAGGTTGCGCCGAACGCCGCGGCCGCCGACGAGCGGGCCGAGTTCCCCCAGGCTTCCTACGACGCGCTGCGGTCCAGCGACTTCCACGCACCGCACATTCCGGCCGAATACGGCGGTGCAGGTGCGGATGCGCTCGCAACCGCCATCGTCATCGAGGAAGTCGCCCGCGCCTGCGCGTCCAGCTCGCTGATCCCGGCGGTCAACAAACTCGGCACCATGCCGCTGCTGATCTCCGGTTCGGCCGAGCTCAAGCAGCGCTATCTGCCGCCGGTGGCGCGCGGTGAAGCGATGTTCTCCTACTGCCTGTCCGAGCCCGGCGCCGGCAGTGACGCGGCGGGCATGACCACCAAGGCCGTGCGTGACGGAGATCACTATGTGCTGAACGGCGCAAAGCGCTGGATCACGAACGCCGGCGAGTCCGAGTTCTACACCGTGTTCGCCTCCACCGAACCGAGCGCCCGCACCCGCGGCATCTCGGCGTTCGTGGTGGAGAAGAGCGATTCGGGCGTCAGCTTCGGCGCCCCGGAGCGCAAGCTCGGCATCAAGGGCTCGCCGACCCGCGAGGTCTATCTGGACAACGTACGCATTCCGGTGTCGCGCATGATCGGGGACGAGGGCACGGGCTTCGCTACGGCGATGCGTACGCTCGACCACACCCGGGTCACCATCGCGGCCCAGGCGGTCGGGATCGCGCAGGGCGCGCTCGACTTCGCCAAGGCGTACGCCAAGGAGCGGATGCAGTTCGGCAAGCCGATCGCGGAGTTCCAGGGCCTGCAGTTCATGATCGCGGACATGGGCATGAAGCTCGAGGCGGCCAGGCAGATCACCTACGTGGCGGCGGCCAAGTCCGAGCGCGGCGACGCCGATCTGACGTATTTCGGCGCGGCCGCCAAGTGCTTCGCCTCGGACGCCGCGATGGAGATCACCACCGACGCCGTTCAGTTGCTCGGCGGCTACGGCTACACCAGGGACTACCCGGTGGAGCGGATGATGCGGGACGCCAAGATCACCCAGATCTATGAGGGCACCAACCAGGTGCAGCGGATCGTGATGGCGCGGCAGCTGCTCGGCGACTGACGCGCACCTGATTGGGGCGCTTCCGGCCCGGCACTATCCATAGTGGATGGTGCCGGGCTTTTCTGTGCGTTTGACCAGCCAGATTGCGAGGCGGACACGATTCCGCGACGAGATGTAGGGATTCCCTTTCCAGACCCTTGTCCTAGCCCGAACGGTTGAACCGCATCGTACGAATGACGGATGCTGTGCGCGCACCACAGATCGATCCTCGGCAATCCCCCAATAGTCCAAGGAGATCGAATGCGCAAGGCACTCGCCACGCTGGCGGCTGCGCTCGCGACCGCCACCGCGCTGGCCGCACCCGCTGCCGCATCCTCACCCGCCGGTTTCGCGCCGACCCACGCGCGCGCTGGTCACGTGCAAGCCGCACAGGGCCGCGGCTTCAACATCAATGGCTACAACTGGGGTGGCTACGCGGCCACCGGCTCGGGCTTCACCTCGGTCTCGGCGACCTGGGTGCAGCCATCGGCCACCTGCTCCCACACCACGGATCTCTACGCGCCGTGGGTCGGCCTCGACGGCTACGGATCGTCCACGGTTGAGCAGACCGGTGTCGCCACCGACTGCTCGAGCGGGACCGCGGTCAACGAGCCGTGGTACGAGATGTACCCGGCCGCGCCGGTGTATCTGAACACCGGGACCTACCCGGTGTCGGCGGGCAACACCATTCACGCCTCGGTGGTCTACGCCGGCAGCAACAAGTTCACCTTGACGCTGCAGAACGTCAGCCGCGGCTGGACCTTCACCACGACCAAGACGCTGCGTTCGGCGCGCCGGTCGTCGGCCGAGGTCATCATCGAGTCGCCGCCCGGCAAATACCCGAACTTCGGCACGGTCTCGTTCTCCGCGGCGACGGTGAACGGCGCCAGCCTGGGTTCGTTCGGCCCGGTCGCGATGGACCCGAGCGCCAACGGTGTCTATGAGGCGCACACCAGCGCGCTCAGCGGTGGCACCGCCTTCTCCATCACGTACCAGCACGAGTAGCGATTTGTGGCAGGGCGTGTGGTTGAAAGACCCCCACCCTGTCGACCCCTACCGCAAAGGATTGACATCTTGTCGTCGGTCATCGCCGTCGATACGCTCCCCTGAATTTATTCCCCCTACCCCCAAAAGGAGGATCGATGCGCCCTGGACGCATCGCGGCGCTCGCCGTTGCGGTCACCACCGCAGTCATCGGGATCGCCATGTCAGGCTCGACCGCGGACGCAAGCACAGGATCGGCGCTTACCACCCGGTTTGCGTGCGCTCACGTGGTCGGCCAAATCCACTGCAATGCCCGTGTCGTGACCGGCGGTCATCTGGCTAATGGCGTGACGCCTAACGCCGCCACGCCATCGGGGCTGTTCCCGGCCCAGTTGCAGGCGGCGTACAACTTACCGTCGGCGACGGCAGGTGCTGGTCAGACCGTGGCCATCGTGGACGCTTACGACGACCCCACAGCGGAAGCCGACCTTGGCGTCTATCGCGCCCAGTTCGGTCTGCCTGCCTGCACCACGGCGAATGGCTGCTTCCGCAAGGTCAACCAGACCGGCGGCACCAGCTATCCGCGCAAGAACGGCGGCTGGGCTCAGGAAATCTCCCTGGACCTGGACATGGTCTCGGCGATCTGCCCGAACTGCCACATCCTTCTGGTTGAGGCCACCTCCGCTACCACCGCCAACCTCGGCACGGCCGTCAACGAAGCGGTCGCGCTCGGCGCCAAGGCAGTGAGCAACAGCTATGGCGGCGGCGACGTTACCGACGCTTCCGCTCCCTACTACAACCACCCCGGTGTGGCCATCACGGCCAGTACGGGTGACAACGGTTACGGCGTGGAGTTCCCGGCCTCGTCGCACTACGTCACAGCAGTGGGAGGCACCTCGCTGCGCACGGCGAGCAATTCGCGCGGCTGGACCGAGACCGCATGGTCCGGTGCGGGCAGCGGCTGCTCGACCAAGAACACCGCGCTGTCCGGCGCCGCATCATTCGGCACGGGGTGCTCCATGCGGGCGGTCGCGGACGTGTCCGCGGTCGCTGACCCGAACACCGGTGTCGCGGTCTATGACAGCACCGCGTACCAGGGTCTCTCCGGCTGGCTGGTGTTCGGCGGCACCAGTGTCTCGTCGCCGATCATTGCCAGCGTCTACGCTCTGGCCGGCAACGCGAGCAGCATCGACAACAACTACCCGTACACCCACTCGACCTCACTGTTCGACGTGACGTCGGGCAGCAACGGCACCTGCACCACCTCGCAGTGGTGCAACGCTCGGGTGGGCTGGGACGGCCCGACCGGCCTCGGCACGCCGAACGGCGTCGGAGCCTTCTAGGCCACCGGCACCGCTTCGACACCGCTCCACGCAGAAACGCAGAAACGCAGAAACGCAGCGAGCCCCCGCGACCACCGGTCGCGGGGGCTCGTCGCAGGCGGTCAGTCCTTGTCGGCTGGTTCGCCACCGGACTTCTCGGCATCCGGGGAATCGGCTGCCACGGTCGCGTCCGCGCTCTCGTCGGCCCGCTCCTCGGCCTCCTCCTCAGCGTCGCTGTCGGCCGTGCTGTCGGCCGCGGTGTCGGCAGAGGTCTGCAGCGGCGCATAGGTCGGCGCGGCCGATCCAGGCGTGCCGTAGATCGGCGTCGTGCTGCCATAGACCGTGGCCGGCTTGTCGGTGCCGCGCCAGCGGCGCGGGCTGACGATCGTCACGATCAGCGGTACGGCGATGAACAGCGCAAGGCCGGACAGTGGAGCTTCCTGTGCGCCGTGCACTCCGAGCGTCGACGCTCCCAGCTTGTCGACGAGGCCGGCCTGGTCGAAGACCGCCCACAGCTCGACAGCGATCAGCAGCGCGGCAGCGATGATCGGCCCGAGCGGTGAAATGCGGGTCATGACCAGAACCGAATACAGCAGGGCGGCGACGACGAGAGTGCCGATGCCGATCCCGACTGCGGCCCAGTCCGTGCTGGCGCCCGCGGTGCCGGCCACGAACTTGACCTGGCCGACGCCGGCGAGAAGGTAGATCAGTGGGGCGAAAACGATCGCCAACACGATGGAACCGAGGTGGCGCATGTGGAGCCTCCCGGGGTTTGGGGGTAATCGACGCGGAATGTACCGCGATCATCTATCCGGCCAACTCCCACGATTGGCCAGAGCACGTCCGGAGCGGTTTCGGCGTGGTTCGTTCGGCCGAAACGGAATGGTTGGGACCGGGCCCGTTCGCGATGCCCCTCGCGATGTCCCGGCGCGGGGCGAGGGGCGGGCGGCGCCGGATCGTTGCCAGATTAGGGTGATGGCCATGAACGAGGTCAGCGCCGCAGGTAAACCGACGTCCTACTCTCGAGTGACTCTCAGCCGCATCATGACCTCGGTGGATGTGAACCTCTACGGCACCGTCCACGGCGGAGTGATCATGAAGTTCGTCGACGACGTGGCCGGTGCCGCGGCGGCCCGGCACAGCGGCGGCCCGGCGGTCACCGCGGCCATCGACGAGATCGCATTCCTCGAGCCGGTCCGGGTCGGCGATCTCGTACACGCCCACGCCCAGGTGAACTGGACCGGCACCTCCTCGATGGAAGTGGGCTGCAAAGTGGTCGCCGAGCGTTGGGACGTCGCCGACTCGGAGCCGCTTGACGTCGCTACGGCATACCTCGTCTTTGTGGCGGTCGACGCCGACGGCGGGCCGCGGCCGGTGCGGCCGGTCATCCCCGAGTCCGACATCGACGAGCAGCGGATGCGGGAGGCCGACATCCGCCGCACCCATCGGCTGGCCAAGCGCCGGGCGATCAGCGAGTCGCGGGTGATCCAGGCGGGATAGGGCGCGAGCCCATATCCAGCTCCGCGATATGTGTCCAACCAGGGTTGTCGTCCGCCGATCGGCGGACGGTAAGTTGATTCGCGAGTCAACGACGACACGAGAGGCGCGCTGTGGATAAGACCGTCGCCACACCGGCCGAAGCCGTAGCCGACATCCCGGGTGGGGCGTCGCTTGCGGTCGGCGGCTTTGGGCTTTGTGGCATTCCGTCCGAATTGATCGCCGCGTTGCACGAACGCGGTGTTTCCGGGCTCGAGACCGTGTCCAACAACTGTGGTGTCGACGGGTGGGGGCTCGGCATCCTGCTGGGTGCGCACCGGATCGCTCGCACCGTTGGTTCGTACGTGGGGGAGAACAAGGAGTTCGCCCGCCAGTACCTGTCCGGCGAGCTCGAGGTGGAACTCGTCCCGCAGGGCACGCTGGCGGAGCGGCTGCGGGCCGGCGGCTGTGGCATCCCGGCGTTCTACACCCCGGCCGGGGTCGGGACCCAGGTGGCCGACGGCGGCCTGCCGTGGCGGTATCACCAGGACGGCACCATCGCGGTCGCCTCTCCGGCGAAGGAGACGCGGATCTTCGACGGCCGGGCGTACGTGCTGGAAGAGGGCATCGTCACTGATTTCGCGCTGGTCCGCGCAGCCAAGGGCGACATCCACGGCAACCTGGTCTTCCACGCCAGCGCTCGCAACTTCAACCCGCTCTGCGGGATGGCCGGCAAGGTCACCATCGCCGAGGTCGAAGAGTTGGTCGGCCCGGGCGAGTTGGCTCCCGACTCGATCCATCTGCCGGGCATTTTCGTGCAGCGTGTGGTGCCGGTTGGTGTGGGTGAGAAGCGCATTGAGCGCCGGACCGTTCGGAAAGAGGGCTGAGCCATGGCACTTACCCGTGATGAGCTGGCCGCTCGTGCCGCCGCCGAGCTGGAGGACGGGCAATATGTCAACCTGGGCATCGGCCTGCCGACGCTGATCCCGAACTACCTTCCGGCAGGCATCCACGTGGTGCTGCACTCGGAGAACGGGATCCTGGGCACCGGACCATATCCGGACGAGGATCACGTGGACCCGGATCTGATCAATGCCGGCAAGGAGACCGTGACGGTCAATCCGGGCGCGGCCTACTTCGACTCCGCGACGTCGTTCGGAATGATCCGGGGCGGCCACATCGACGTGGCAATCCTCGGCGCCATGCAGGTCTCCGCCGCCGGTGACCTGTCCAACTGGATGGTGCCGGGCAAGATGGTCAAGGGCATGGGCGGCGCGATGGACCTGGTCCACGGTGCGCGGCGGGTGATCGTCCTGATGGAACACGTCGCCAAGGACGGCAGCTACAAGATCGTCAACCAGTGCACCCTGCCGTTCACCGGCCGGGGCGTGGTCCAGCGCATCATCACCGATCTTGCGGTCATCGACGTCACCCCGGAAGGCCTGGTGCTGATCGAGACTGCCCCCGGCGTGTCCACCGACGACGTCCAGAAAGCCACCGAACCACCACTGATCGTCAAATAAGCTGCTGCGTGACCCGCTCGGCCGCTGCTCGGCCGCCGATCTTCGTCTCGTCCAGGTTTCTACAAAGGACTATCGAGGATCCGGCGGCCAGCGGCGCCAGCAGCCAATCCAGCGGATCGGAATGGGTGTCGGCGTCGATTAGGACGCGGCCTCCGCGCAGGCCCAGCGCATCGGCGCGGGCGGCGGCGTCGGCGCAGACCGATTCGTTGGTACGCCCACCGAGCGCCGGATCGCCGGGAGCGACCGGGGCCGCCGGGTAGAAGTGATCACCGTGTGCCCGCACCTCGGTGTTGAAGTCCAGATAACCGTCCGGAACCGCCCGCAACGGCAGTCCCATCGGGTGTAAGCCGAGTGCGTAGCGCTCGGCGGCCGGCCAGTCATGGTTGGCCGCGGCCACGAAGACGAACGCGACCTCGGCCGGATCCGGCGCGGTGATTACATCAAGACCGGCGGTCCAGCAACCGAGCAGGACCGCGGCGGACTGCCAGTGCGGCGGCAAGCCCACCGCCGCCCGGTTGCCGATGCCGAGACCGCAATCATCGGCGATCATGTTGGCGGTCTTCGCGACCCAGTTGGTCAGCGTGGCACCGGACAGCTCGGTGCGCTCTCCGGAACTGTCGTCGTAGTAGGTGAGCAGGGGCCGGGTCGGATCGGTCGCCACCGCCGCGGCAAACATCGCGCTGACCGTGCGTGCAATCACGATCATCAGGCTATCCGGTTTGAAGTCGGCCCGGTCCTGGTAAATGACCACTGAAATTTCACCGGTTGGCTTGCCAATGGAAGGCGTTGCGGGGCGGGCACTACCGCCCCGCGGGCGTAGGCTGGGCGGTGTTATGGATATCGCCTCTCGGAAGGACGTAGAGGTCTTGACCGACGGTCCTGGTTTGGTCGGCTCCTCGTCACCCGCCGACAGAGCTGGCTCGGTCGGCTCCTCGTCACCCGCCGACAGAGCTGGCTCGGTCGGCTCCTCGTCACCCGCCGACAGAAACCCATTGGTCCTGTTCGACGCGACCAGCGTCCCGGCGGACCGTGGCGGCGTCGGGCGATACGTCGACGGTCTGCTCGGCGCGCTCGATGCGATGGGTGCCAGTGTGGCGGTCGTGGCGCAGCGCTCCGATCACGAGCGCTATTCGAGGCTGCTACCGCACGCGGCGGTGATTCCGGCGCCGGCGGCGATCGCGCACCGGCCGGAGCGGCTGGTCTGGGAGCAGACCGGCCTGCCACTGCTGGCGACGCAGATCGGGGCCAAGGTCCTGCACTCGCCGTTCTACACCTGCCCGTTGCGGGCGGCGTGCCCGGTGACGGTGACCGTTCACGACGCGACCTTCTTCACCGAGCCGGAGCATTACGACAAACTGAAGCGGACGTTCTTCCGGTCCGCGATCAAGACCTCGCTGCGCCGCGCGGCCCGGGTGATCGTGCCCAGCAAGGCGACTCGAGATGAGCTGATCCGGCTCCTGGACGCCGACCCGACCCGGATTGACGTGGCCTATCACGGTGTCGATCCGGCCGCGTTCCACGCGCCCACCGAGGATGACAAGGCGCGGGTCCGGGCCCGGCTCGGTCTCGGTGACTCGCCCTACGTCGCGTTCCTCGGCGTCAAGGAGCCGCGGAAGAACGTGCCCAATCTGATCCGGGGCTGGGTGGCCGCGGTGCGGGACATGGATAAGCCGCCGGCTCTGGTGATCGCCGGCGGGTCCGGTCACGATGACGACATCGACCAGGCCGCCGCCGAGGTGCCGGCGAATCTGCGCCTGTTGCGCCCGGGTTACCTGCGCTTCGCCGATCTGCCCGGATATCTGGGCGGCTCGCTGGTGGCGGCCTATCCATCCCACGGCGAGGGCTTCGGCCTGCCGATCTTGGAGGCGATGGCATGCGGGGCGCCGGTCCTGACCACACCCCGGCTGTCCCTGCCGGAAGTCGGCGGCGACGCGGTGGCGTATACGGGGGAGAGCCCGGAGGAGATCGCCCGCGATCTTGGGGCGCTGCTGACCGACGAACCCCGTCGTCAAGCGCTCGCTCAAGCCGGCGCTGAGCGCGCCCGAGAGTTCACCTGGGAGTCCAGCGCCGAGGTCCACCTGGCCGCCTGGACACGCGCGGCCGCGATGTGACTGTAATCCGTCAATAGTGGCGCGACGTGCGCGGATGTGTGAGCATCGGGACCCACATGGCACCAGCGGACCACGAGATCGGCATGATAAGCGGATGTTTTACGCGGTAATTCTGGCTGGCGGCAGCGGCACACGGCTGTGGCCGTTGTCGCGCTCCGGTGATCCGAAGTTCTTGCACGCCCTGACCGGCACGCCGGCGACGCTGTTGCAGGCGACGATCGATCGGGTGGCTCCGCTGGCCGAGCCGAGCCGCACGTTCGTGGTCACCGGCGCCGCGCACGCCGCAACCGTGGCACGCCAGGCGGTGGCCCTGCCGGAGGCGAACATCATCGTCGAGCCGTCACCGCGCGACTCGTGCGCCGCCATCGGGCTGGCCGCGGCGATCATCGCCGAGCAGGATCCGGACGCGATCATGGGAGCGTTCGCCGCCGATCACCTGATCGCGGACAGCGCCCGGTTCGTTGAGGTGCTCCGGGAGGCCGTTCGGGGTGCCGAGAGCGGGTTCTTGATGACCGTGGGCATCTCCCCGACCAGGGCCGAGACGGGGTATGGCTACCTGCAGTGCGGAGCCGTCGAGGGCGACGGACCGGTGCGCCGGGTCGAGGAGTTCAAGGAGAAGCCACCGCAGGACGTCGCCGAGGCCTACGTCGCCTCCGGGCGCTATCTGTGGAACGCCGGCATGTTCGTCTGGCGGGTCCGGGTGTTCCTGGAGGCGCTCGCCCGCACCCAACCGGCCCTGCACGACGGCCTGCGCAGGATTGCCGAGGTCTGGGGCACCGACCGGCAGGACGCGGTGATGGCCGAGGTGTGGCCGGGTCTGACCAAGATCTCGGTCGACTACGCCGTCATGGAGGCGTCCGCAGCCGATGGGCGGGTCGCGACCGTCCCGGGTGACTTCGGCTGGAACGACGTCGGCGACTTCAACGTGCTCGGCGATGTGCTTCCGGCCGACGCCAATGGCAACGTGGTCGTGGCCCTGGCGGGCGACAAACCCGACATCATGCTGATCGACACGACCGAGTCGGTCGTCGTCTCACAGACCGACCGGCTGGTCGCCGTCCTCGGCATGGACAACGTCGTGGTGGTCGACACGCAGGACGCGATCCTGGTCTGCCCGCGAGAGCGTGCTCAGGACGTCAAGGGCGTGGTCGACGCGCTGAAGGAGCGGGGCGAGACCCGCTACACCTGACGGTCGGCCCGATTCCGCGATCTTGCGACGATGAGCGTCGCCGGGTCCGGTTCGCGGCTACGAATTCGGGTGTCGGCCGTTGAGCCGGGCGAGCGCGGCATCGACGACCCGGCCGGTCGCCGCCGCGAGCGGTTCCGGCAGCATGTCCGGAGCGAACCAGCCGAGTTCGTGAGACTCGTGGCTGACCTTCTCCTGGGCGTCCGGCGGCGCAGCGATCAGGAACCGGACATCGAAGTGCTGGGACGGACCGGCCGAGCAGGTCACCGGGTGGATGTCGATGTCGATCGGCATCGGATCGATAGTGAGTCCGACGATGCCGGATTCCTCGGTGGCCTCGCGCAACGCCGCCGGGGCCAGGCCGCGGTCGGTGTCTTCGCAGTGACCGCCGACCTGCACCCACTTGTTCATCCGCCCATGCAGGCACAGCAGCACGGCAGACCGGTCGGCGGAGACGATGACGGCACTGGCGGTGAGGTGGCCGGCCAAGTGCTCGCGACGCAGCGCCTCGGGACCGGAGCCGAGCAGGCGAAGCGTACGGTTGCGCAGCTCGGCCTGCTCCTGACTGGGCGCCACCCAGTTGGTCAGGAGCCGGACCGAGTCGTCGAAGAGCGCGGTGTCGTCCAGCACGGCGCCACCCTAGACCTGCGGGCGGATCCGGCCCAGAGCCTGGTAGCCGGTGCGTTCCGGAAGGTCAACGGTGGCTTCCCAGACCGTGTCGACGGCGTCGGCAGCCAGCTCACAGCGCTTGGCGGCGATCGCGGCACCGGCGCGTACCAGCTGATCGGCACCGGCATTGACAGGAACGTAGGCGATCGCGCCGTCGGAGGTCTCCACCCACGACACCGCGGTGCCGTCGGCAGTGAGCGCGGCGGCCCGGCGCAGACCCTCTGCGATGCCCTCGTCCGTGCCCATCGAGAACATGTCGGTGTCGGTGGTCCGGATCAGCACCGCTGCGCCCGCACCATCGGCCTGACCGGTGATGTCCAGCCCTCGGATCACCGCGACCGGCACCTGGTCGTATTTGCCCTTGACCAGCTCGGCGGCGCCGGCCAGTTCGTCGGCCGGAGACATCTGGGTCACGTGGAGTTCGTTGCCGTAGGGGTCGAATTCGCCACGATAGTCGCGGATCGCGTCCATCCCCGCGACGCCGAGCGCGACATCGGTCAGGCCGGTGCGCCAGGGTCGGCCCATCGTGTCCGAGACGATCACGACAACGTCGAGGCCGAACCGTTCCCGCAGATCGGCGCGTAGAGCTCGGGCCGACGCGTCCGGGTCCTTGGGCAGCAGCACCAGGTGGCTGGCATCGACGTTGGACGCGTCGATCCCGGCGGCGTTCATGATGAATCCGTGGTGGGTCTGGACGATCCGGATGCCCGGACGCGTTGCCACCACTCGCGCTGTCTCGGCGGCGAGGATCTCGGTCTTACGCGCCGCGCGTTCGGGACCCTCGCGCGGCACTTCGGCCAGGTTGCCCTCGGACTTCGACACGATCTTGCTGGTCACCACCAGCACGTCACCGTCGACGATCCATGGCGCGGCGGTGGTGATCAGTGCGGCCAGGTCATCGCCTGGCTGTACGTCACCGATGCCCACGACGGGCTTGATGATCAGGTCGGTCACTATCGAACTCCAGCTAGCTTCAGGGCTTCGGACACCATTTCGGCGGTGGCCTTCTCGTCGGTCATCCATAGTGGAGCGGCGCGCACCTCGACCTTGTCGACCGAGGTGCCGGCGTCGGTGGAGTCCACCAGCCAGCCGTCCAGGATGCCGCCGGATTTGCGCGACCCGTAGAGATTACCGACTCCGGCGGCACTGACCGGCACGTCGAGCGCGGCCAGGCACTTGTCGGCCATGCCACGGACCGGCGCGGAGCCGATGATCGGCGAGGTGCCGATGACCTTGGCGTGCCCCCGAGCGAGGGCATCGCGAAGCTTCTGCACCGCGAGAATCGGGGCGATCGAGACAACCGGGTTGGATGGGGCAATCAGCACGACATCGGCGTGTGTCAGGGCATCCAGAACGCCCGGCGCCGGGGCGGCCGAGTCGGCGCCGACGAAGACGAACCGTTTGGCCGGGATCTCGGCCCGGTATCGCACCCACCACTCCTGGAAGTGAATGGCACGCTCGGGGTCCTCGACGACCACATGGGTTTCCAGCCGGTCGTTGGTGGCCGGGAGCAGCTTGATGCCGGTTTCCCAGCGCTCGCACAGGGTCTCCACGACCTTGGTCAGTGGATTCCCGGCCGCCAGCATCCGGGTGCGGACCAGGTGGGTGGCGATGTCCTTGTCGCCGAGCCCGAACCAGGTCGGCTCGGCGCCATATTTCGCCAGCTCGTCCTTCACCACCCAGGTTTCACCGGTGCGGCCCCAGCCGCGCTCGGTGTCAGCGGCTCCGGCCAGGGTATACATCACACTGTCCAGATCCGGGCAGATGCGCAGGCCGTGCATGGTGACGTCGTCGCCGACGTTGACGATCGCGGTCACCTCAGCGTCGATCTGCCGGGCCAGTTCGCGTACGCCGATCAGGTAGCGCGCGCCGCCGATGCCGCCGGCCAGGACCACGATCTGCATGTCGCCATCCTCGCGCATGACCCGATCGCCCGCGCGTGCGGTCCGCCGGTGGCGGGCGAAGATCACATCGGCAGCATGTGGGCGATCCAGGTGCCCGGTCGGCGATGTCGGTCCGAGGATCTAGGCTGGCGAACGTGGGGATCTCCAACGAGGCTGCGACATTTGACGGTGACATCAGCGATGCGTTCGTGCGTCGGGCGCTGCATCGCGCCGCCGACGGTAGATCCATCGATCGCGACGAGGCCGCCGCGCTGATCGGGGCGCGCGGCCCGGCATTGGACCGGTTGCTGGACATCGCTTCCGGGATCCGCGACGCCGGTCTGCGCGATGCCGGCCGACCCGGCCTGGTGACCTATTCCCGCAAGGTGTTCATCCCGCTGACCCGGCTCTGCCGCGACCGCTGCCACTACTGCACCTTCGCCACCGTGCCGCACCGTCTGGAATCTCCGTTCCTGAGCCGCGATGAGGTGCTCGAGATCGCCCGTCAGGGCGCGGCGATGGGCTGCAAGGAAGCCCTGTTCACGCTCGGTGACCGACCCGAGGAGCGATGGGCACCGGCCCGGGAGTGGCTGGACGCGGCCGGCTTCGAATCCACCCTGGACTACGTCCGCGCCTGCGCGATCGCGGTGCTGGAAGAGACCGGTCTGTTGCCGCACCTGAACCCCGGGGTGCTCAGCTGGGCCGACATGCAGCGGCTCAAGCCGGTGGCACCGAGCATGGGGATGATGCTGGAGACCACCGCGACGCGGCTGTGGAGCGAGCCCGGTGGCCCGCATTTCGGCTCGCCGGACAAGGAGCCGGCAGTGCGCCTGCGAGTGCTCGCCGACGCCGGCCGCGTCGGTGTCCCGTTCACCACCGGCATTCTGATCGGCATCGGCGAGACCGCGGACGAGCGCGCCGACGCGCTGTTCGAGATCCGTCACTCGATGCGCGAGTTCGGCCACATCCAGGAAGTCATCGTGCAGAATTTCCGCGCCAAGCCGGACACCGCCATGCGCGGCATGCCGGACGCGGAGCTGGACGACCTGGCCGCGACGATCGCGACCGCGCGGATCATCCTGGGGCCACGGATGCGGATCCAGGCGCCGCCGAATCTGATCGACGATGAATACGCATTGCTGCTCCGCGCGGGCATCGATGACTGGGGCGGGGTGTCGCCGCTGACGCCGGATCACGTCAACCCGGAGCGGCCCTGGCCGGCCATCGACGAGCTGGCGGAGCGGACCGCCGCGGCCGGATTCCATCTGGCCGAGCGGCTCACGATCTACCCGGAATATGTGCGCCGGGGCGTGCCGTGGCTGGATCCGCGGCTGGCCGCGCACGTTTCCGCGCTCGCCGATCCGGAGACCGGACTCGCCGTCGAGGATTCGATCCCGGTGGGCCGGCCGTGGCAGGAGCCCGATGATGCTTACGCCCCGGGCGGGCGTACCGATCTATTTGCCGAAGTGGACACCGTCGGTCGCACCGGTGACCGGCGCGGGGATTTCGACTCGGTCTACGGAGACTGGGAGGAGGTCGCCGCGCACGTCCGGGCCGCCGCCGATCCGGCTCTGCTCGCCGCCGACGACCTGGCGGCGGGACTCCGGTTGGCGGCCGACGACCCGGCGGCGTTGCTTGACCCGCGCCACCAGGACAAGGCACTGGCACTGTTCCACGCCGATGGTCCGGCGCTCGACGAGCTCGCCCGCATCGCCGATGGTTTGCGCCGCGACACGGTGGGGGACGACGTCACCTATGTCGTCAATCGCAACATCAACTTCACCAATGTCTGCTATGTGGGCTGCCGGTTCTGCGCGTTCGCCCAGCGCGAGCGCGACGCCGACGCCTACCGCCTGTCGGTGGAGCAGGTTGCTGATCGCGCCGAGGAGGCCTGGCGCGATGGCGCCACCGAGGTCTGCATGCAGGGCGGCATCGACCCGAAGATGCCCAATTCCGGGTACGCGGACCTGGTGCGCGCGGTGAAGGCTCGAGTGCCCGGCATGCATGTGCACGCGTTCTCGCCGATGGAGATCGTGACCGCGGCGTCAAAGGCCGGAGTCTCGGTCGCGGACTGGCTGGGCTCGTTGAAAGACGCCGGGCTGGACACCATTCCCGGCACCGCGGCCGAAATTCTCGACGATGACGTGCGGTGGGTGCTGACCAAGGGCAAACTGCCCGCGGCCGCCTGGATCGACGTAGTGACCACGGCGCATCGGTTGGGGATCCGGTCCAGCGCCACGATGATGTATGGCCATGTCGACCATCCGGCGCACTGGCTCGGGCATTTCCGGGTGCTGGCTGGGATTCAGGATCAGACCGGAGGCTTCACCGAGTTCGTGGCGTTGCCGTTCATCCACACGAACGCACCGATCTATCTGGCGGGTATTGCCCGGGCCGGTGCCAGCTGGCGAGAGAGCCGAGCGGTTCATGCGATGGCGCGGATCCTGCTGCACGGGCGCATCAGCAACATCCAGTGCTCGTGGGTGAAGCTCGGCGACGCCGGAACCGTGCAGATGCTTCAGGGCGGCGCGAACGACCTGGGTGGGACGCTGATGGAGGAGACGATTTCCCGGATGGCCGGCTCAGAATTCGGATCCGCACGCACGGTTGCACAGCTCAGGGACATCGCGGCCGCGGCTGGACGGCCGGCTCGGCAACGCACGACGACCTACGCGAGCGTGACACCGTAGCGGCCGATTGCCGTGCGCGGTAGAGGTTTGCCGAACTTTCATAGGTTCAGGCGGCCAACGCAAGGATTTTGGACGCGACGCGCCGAGAGGGCGTTACCTCCCTTGCCCATCAATCGATAGGGAATCAGCGAGTCAGTGATGGCTCCGGGTGGCCGGTTCGGGTGAGCTGTCCTCCGAACAGCCCCACTTATCAGGTTTCGCTTGACGAGTCACGCATTACACGCGTGTAATTTCCTAGGGGCTGTTCGACCGGGGTATTGCAAATCGCCACCGTTCGGACAATCGCAGGCCACCGTTTCATCTGGCCTGTTGGGGGAAGCACTGGCGTCGCGGCTGGTGCGCATGAAGGAGGCAACACATATGGAAGGCCGAGTCGCTGTGGCCGACCTGCTCGGTAACGCTCCGGAGTGGCAAGAGCGCGCTCTGTGCTCACAGACCGATCCGGAAGCGTTCTTCCCGGAGAAGGGCGGATCCACCCGCGAAGCTAAGCGCATCTGCACGCGTTGTGAGGTCCGTGACGAATGCCTGGAATACGCTCTCGGGCACGATGAGCGGTTCGGCATCTGGGGTGGACTGTCCGAACGGGAGCGCCGGAAGCTCAAGCGCCGCGCCGCCTAGGCGTTGCGGCACCACCGGCCGGCGCCGTTCGCGCGTCCGGCCGGTGCGCGTCACCAGCATGTCAAGACTTCGCGATCGCGAGCCTCGTCTCCTGCGGCTCGCGCGCTGGTTCGAGGGCGCTGGTTCCGGAGTTTCTGGGACTTTCTAGTCCAGGTCTTCCGGGTCCACGCCGAGCAGGTTGGCCACTTGCTCGATGATCACGTCGTGGATCAGGTCGGCCAGGTCTTCGTTGTCGAGCGCCCGAAACTCCAGCGGGCGTCGGTAGAGGACGATCCGGGCCGGGGTGTTGGGCCGTCCGGCGCCGCCCGGGAGCAGCCGGGCCAGCGGCACTTCGCCGTCCTCGAGGACGTCGGAGTCATAGACATTCAGATCCGGTGGGACATCCTCGACGGCAAACTCGACGCCGGCCAGCTCTTTGCCGTACTGCCGCTCAAGCCCGTCCACCGCATCCAGGACGAGGTCATCGAAGACCTCCGATTTCGTCCGAAATAGCGGCACATTTGCCGGCACCAGGCGACCGCGCAGACCCCGCCCATGCCGATCCCGCCGAGTGCGTCCGAAGCGGCTGGCCGGGCGGCGGCGGTTAGGGCTGGTCATCCGTCCAGACTATCGTCCGTGGCGGCGGCAGACCTTTTCCGGCGTGTCGCATCTACCGGTTTGACTCGGGCGGAGATACCGTGCGGCGGTGAGGTCCCCACGGCGTTGTTCGCGCAACGGCTGCCCCCGGCTGGCGGTCGCGACGCTGACGTATGTGTACGCGGAATCGACCGCCGTCGTCGGACCCCTGGCCGCCTTCGCCGAGCCGCACTCATATGACCTCTGCGAGCAGCACGCGCGTGGGCTGACCGCCCCCCGGGGCTGGGATCTGGTCCGGCACGACGGTGAGTTCGATCCGGCCCCGCACAGCGTTGACGATCTGGTCGCGCTGGCCGAGGCGGTCCGCGAGGCGGCGCGACCCGCTCCGCGGCCGGAGGAGGTCGCCGCCATCGACGCCCAGGTGGGCCGGAGAGGCCATCTGCGGGTGATCCCGCCGCCGTCGCGCTGAAGTGATGAGCGCCTGAATAGGGCACGCCGGGTGCGGCGCCGGCCCGGACTTTCCATGATCAAGTGCACGATCTTGAGCACTGAGGCCGCTATCGCGACTCCCGCCGCACCGGATCTTGCACGTGTTGGCGCACTTGATCACGGCGAGCCTCATCGGTGCCGTCGAGCGCTCGCGTTTATGGGGTTGCTGCTGCTTCGGTGGTCGCGGTAGCAGCAACAACCCCATAAACGGCGTCAATCCGTACGAGCAGGATCCGTCCGTTGCCACTCGCACGTTCGACGCACGTGATCGTGGTCGAACCACGCCCAGTTGGTGCCTTACGCCGCCGGGATCCCGGTGCCTCGGGGCAGTGATCCACAGTGTCTGAACCGAACCGGGGTCGGATGTCCAATTTGTACCCCGACGCGGTGGAAAAGTCGGTGGGCCGCCGGGTCGTCCTGTCCTACTTTGCCAAGATCAGAAATCTCGGCGCGCCAGATCCGCGAGTGGTCTCGGCGGCCGGGGCGAGCCGACTAGCAGTCGAGTTGTGACGAGATCTCGTCGGAAGTCGACGCCAAGTGGCGAGCGGGTGCCGAAACTCGCCAAGATCGGAAATCTTGGCGAGTTGAGGCAGCAAAACTGCGGGCGCGCTAGTCGTTCCGCAGAACCGTGATCATTCGCCACGCGTCCTCGTCGGATAGACCGCGTCCGTCGAAATCGCCGTACTGGCCGACAACCGTGAGCCCGGCCAGCCGAGCGGCCGCCACCATCTCGGTCGCGGTCCAGAACCGGTCGTCCTCTTTGGACGTCACGGTCGTGACCGATCCGTCCGGATGCGTCATCGCGATCGTCACGTCGATCTGCGTCACCTGGGTCACCGGGTCGATGATGTTGTCGTCGGTGCCCCAGATCAGGTGGACGCTGATGCCGTCGCGCTCGGTGTCCCACTCGCCCTGAGTCGCCTTGCCGCCCAGGTATTCGGTCGGATGGCTGCCTTCAATGACGTACACCCCGCCGGGCGTGAGCGCCGCCTTGACCGCGGCCAGGTGCGAGAGCATCGCGTCCAGGCTCAGCACATGCGAGATCGAGGAGATCATGCAAAAGGCCAGATCAACTTGGTACGGCAGCTGAAAGTCGAGCATGTCGCCGTGGATGACGTCGAGGGCGACGCCGGCGGTGGTGGCATTCTCGGCGGCCCGCTTGCACATGCTCTCGGATAGATCCAGCGCGGTGGCCGACAGGCCCCGGCGGGCGCATTCGATGGCGTGGTCGGCCGGCCCGGAGCAGATCTCCAGCACCGATTTCGGTGTGGTGCCAGCCAGCCTCATAAGGGAGTCGACCTCGTCCGGAACATCGCGGTAGGAGAACGCGATCTCGTAGCCGTAGGCCTCCTCGTATACAGATGTCACCAGGTAACGGTGGCACACCCGGGTTGGTTCGGGCCAACCAGGCTGGTCCGGCGGCCCGAAAGCATATGGCCGTCCGGAGCCTGGACTCGCCCGGCCATGCGAATTACCGTCGCAGAGATGGCTATCGCCCGACCA
Source organism: uncultured Actinomycetota bacterium (assembly GCA_963836775.1). Taxonomy (GTDB): domain Bacteria; phylum Actinomycetota; class Actinomycetes; order Mycobacteriales; family Micromonosporaceae; genus DASQPR01. The sequence continues at coordinate 298,999 of CAWIKR010000003.1, forward strand.
GCGATGGGTCCCGCCACAAGCGCAGCCGTGCTCGGCTTCGCTGCTGCTGTCGTGGCGGTGCTGGTCCAGGTCGGGCTGGCCGAGGTGTTCGGGTTCACCCATCTGGGCGGATCGACCGGCGGCGGCGACGACCGCACGTTCGGAGTCAATTACTCGCTCTTGCGGTGGTTCGTCGCGGTCGCGGTGATCGCCGGAGCGACTCTCGCCCGGGCCTACGGCGCCCCGAAGGGACGCGCGACCGCAAGTGGCGCCGTCGGCGGCCTGGTCGCCCTCCCGTTCGTGGTGGCACTGGCCGGCACCGATCGGGTCGGCTTCACGGTCACCGTGCTCGGCGGCGTGGTTCTCGGGGCCGGCTGTGTGTACGCATGCCGATTCGTCGGCGTCGGCGTCGTCGCGTACGCCTCAAGCCTCTGGTTCCTGGGCGTGCTGGCTCTCGCCTTTGCCAAACCGATGCAGTTCTACCCGGGCATGGTCGAAACGCTCGGCCTGGACCGGCTCGATGACGCGCAGCGTGCAGCGTATGGGTGGACCGGGCTGCCCTACGACATCGCGCACTATCACCTGCCGGCCATGGTCCCGTGCGCGGTCGCCATGTTGACGCTGGTGGTTATCGCCGCTCGCACGGGTCCGTTCCGGGCTGCCATCGCCGGCCCGGTTCTCGCCGCGATCACCTACTGGATCCCGCCGCTGCACCTGGAGCAGTGGAACCGTGCTGCGGCGATCGTCGTGCTGATTCTTGGTGTCCTCTCGGTCATCGCGGCCACGATTTCAACGGTCATTCCGCGGCGCGATCCCGGCCCGGAGCCGGACCTGCCCGCCGTCAGTGCCCCAGAAACCGGCTGAACAAGGCGGCCCGGCGGGACTGCCGGCCGGTCCGGCTCTCTTCCGGGTCGGCACCGGACATCGCCATCAGGCCGGCGTTGACGCCGAGCCAGCGCAGCGGCTCCGGCTCCCAGTTCGGCGACCGGTGGTTGACCCAGGGCAGCGCGGTCAACTCGGTGTCCCGGGACAGGATCAGATCGGCGAGCGTACGCCCGGCGAGGTTGGTGGTGCTGACGCCGTCGCCGACGTAGCCGCCGGCCCAGGCCAATCCGGTGCTCCGGTCCAGGCCGACGGATGCGTACCAATCCCGGGGCACGCCCAGCGGGCCGCCCCAGGCGAAGTCGACCGGCACGTCGCCGAGCGCTGGAAACAGATCGGCCAACACCCGGCGCAGCTCGTCGAAGACGCGGCCGTCCCGATCGAACCTGGGCGAGATCCGGGAGCCGAAGTGGTAGGGCGCGCCTCGGCCGCCGAATGCCAGCCGGTCGTCCGCGGTCCTCTGGCCGTAGATGATCAGGTGCCGGAAGTCGGAGAAGGTCTCGCGGTCGGCCAGACCGACCTCGTCCCAGAACGACTTCGGCAACGGGGGTGTCGCCACCATCAGCGAGTAGACCGGCGCGATGGCCCGCTTCAACCCGGGCAGCCGAGTGGTGTAGCCCTCGGTGGCGCGTACCACGAATCGGGCTTTGACCGTGCCGTGCGGAGTCTGGACGGTGGCGCCGGCCGAGCGATCCGTCGTGGCATCGCCCGCAGAGCGCGGCGCCAGCGCCGTCGCGGGCGTCTTCTCGTAGATCTGCACTCCGGCTCGGCGCACCGCGGCGGCCAGGCCACGCGCCAGCTTCGCCGGCTGGATCCGGGCACAGTCCGGGGTGTAGGTGCCACCGACCACCCGAGTCGCGTTCAGGCGAGCCTGAGCTTCTTCGGCGGACAGCAGCGAGAGTCCCAGGCCGAAGTCCTCGGACTCGGCGGCCTCGGCCCGGGCCCGGTCCAGCTGCGGTTCGGACCGGGCCAGCACGACGGTGCCGCCCTTGGCGTAGTCGCAATCGATGCCTTCGAGGGCCGCGACCCGGCCGACCTCGTCGACCGACCCCTGCATGGCCCGGTGCATGGCGATCGCCGGCTCCCGGCCGTGCATCTTCGCGAGCGATCCGATGCTCTTCGGGAAGAGCGCCGAGCACCAGCCGCCGTTGCGGCCCGAGGCGCCGTACCCGGCGATCTCCGCCTCCAGCACCACGATCCGCAGGCTGGGGTCGGAGGTCGCCAGGTAGTAGGCCGTCCAGAGGCCGGTGAAGCCGGCACCGACGATCGCCACGTCGACGTCGATGTCACCGTCCAGGGATGGGCATGGTGTCAGATCGTCGTCGATGGTGTGGAACCAATGTGACAACGTGCGGTAGCGGGCGACTCCGTCGCTCATCTGTGGCTAGCCCAGATCGCGGTGCACGTGATCGGTGTGCGATACCACGTGATCGATCTTCGTCCACGCCTCGGTCAGGACGCTGCGGAGGATCTGCTCGATCTCGATGAACTGGGTCTCGTCGGCGATCAGCGGCGGCGCCAGCTGGACCACCGGGTCACCCCGGTCGTCGGCCCGGCAGTAGAGGCCGGCGTCGAACAGCGCCTTGGACAGGAAGCCACGAAGCAGGCGCTCGGACTCGTCGTCGTTGAACGTCTCTTTTGTCGCCTTGTCCTTCACGAGTTCGATGCCGAAGAAGTAGCCATCTCCGCGGACGTCGCCGACGATCGGCAGGTCGAGCAGCTTCTCCAGGTAGGACCGGAACAGCGGCGAGTTCTTGCGGACGTGACCGGTGAGGTCCTCGCGCTCGAAGATGTCCAGGTTGGCCATCGCCACCGCGGCCGCGACCGGGTGCCCACCGAAGGTGATGCCGTGGGCGAACCAGTTGGTGTCCTTGAGGAACGGCTCGGCCAGGCGGTCGCTCACGATCATCGCGCCGGCCGGGATGTAGCCCGAGGTCATGCCCTTGGCGCAGGTGATGATGTCGGGCTGGTAGCCGTACCGCTGGGCGCCGAAGTATTCGCCCAATCGGCCGAACGCGCAGATCACCTCGTCGCTGACGAGCAACACGTCGTACTCGTCGCAGATCTCCCGGACCCGCTGGAAGTAACCGGGCGGCGGCGGGAAGCAGCCGCCCGAGTTCTGCACCGGCTCGAGATACACGCAGGCCACGGTGTCAGGACCCTCGAACTCGATGGCCTCGGCGATCCGATCGGCGGCCCAGCGGCCGAATGCCTCGGCGTCGGTGCCGTCCGGGCCGGCGGTTCCGGCCGGTGCGCGATACAGGTTCGTGTTCGGTACGCGCTGGGTGGATGGGACCAGCGGCTCGAAATCGGCCTTGATCCCCGGCAGACCGGTGATCGACAGCGCTCCCATCGAGGTGCCGTGGTAGGCGATGTGCCGCGAGATGGCCTTGACCTTGGTGGGCTTGCCGACCCGCTTGAAGTAGCTGCGGGCGAGCTTCCACGCCGACTCGACGGCTTCGGAGCCGCCGGTGGTGAAGAAGACCCGGTTCAGATCGCCCGGGGCCAGATCGGCCAGGCGGTCGGCGAGCTCGACGGCCTTCGGGTGCGCGTACGACCAGATCGGGAAGTAGGCCAGCTCGCTGGCCTGCTTGCCGGCGGCGTCGGCAAGCTCGTGCCGGCCGTGTCCGGCCTGGACCACGAACAGGCCGGCCAAGCCGTCCAGGTAGCGCTTGCCGTTGGTGTCCCAGATGTAGGCGCCCTCGCCCCGCGCGATCATCGGGACCGGAGAGTTGGCATAGGCCGACAGCCGGGTGAAGTGCATCCAGAGATGATCGCGGGCGGCGTCATCGAGCTGGTCGTTGGTCAGGCTCATGGAGTCCCCCAGGCGTAGGTTTGTTTGGCGAGTTTGAGATAGACAAAGGTCTCCGAGCTGACTACGCCCTGGATCGCGCGGATCTTGTCGTTGAGCAGGCTGAGCAGGTGTTCGTCGTCGGCACAGACGAGTTCGGCCAGAACGTCGTAAGATCCGGCGCAAATAACTACATAATCGACCTCCGCGATGGCCGCGACCTTATCGGCCACCACTCGCATGTCACCTTCGACCTTCATGCCGATCATCACCTGGCGATGGAATCCCAAGGTCAGTGGATCGGTGACGGCCACGATCTGCATGACGCCGGAGTCGAGCATGCGCTGCACCCGCTGCCGTGCCGCTGCCTCGGAGAGCCCGATCTTCTTCGCCAGCGTCGCATAGGACATCCGGCCATCGCGCTGCAGCTGCTCGATGATGCGTTTGTTGACATCATCGAGGATCGGTGGCTCGGTCACGCCATGGATTCTTATACAGGACCACGGTCGTTGCAACTAATTCAGTTGGGAAAATACACGCTGTCGATGGAATCCGTACTGTGAGGCGCTAGTCCATCCGGGGACTCGGGCGACTCCGGGGACTCCGGCAGGCCGGCCGCCCGGCATCTGGTGCCGCGAGTGCGAGTCGCATACCGACCGCCCGCGCCGGGCATCCAGCGCGATCTCGGGTGGCCCCGATCCTGCGGTTATCGCAGATGTCGAGCCTCGTTGCAAATGATTCAGTCGTGCAGCAGCCTCCTGAACACGGTTTCAGTTTGATTACGGCCCGTCGGCTTGGGTTTCCACTTTTAGAGTAGAGCCTGAGGATGGGCTGCGTACCGGATGGGCAATTTGATCTCTTGGAGGGTGGCGCCATGCGGGTTCTGCTGGTCGGAGCGGGTGGCGTCGGCTCGGCCGCGGCCGCGATCGCGGCCCGCCGCGAGTTCTTCGAGCACATGGTCGTCGCGGATTACGACCTGGATCGGGCTCGCCGGGCGGCGGCCGGCACCGGCGACCCCCGGTTCGTCGCGGCGCGGCTGGACGCCTCGAACCCCGACGACGTCCGGGCGCTGTGCCAGGAGCACCGGATCACGCATGTCCTGAACGCGGTGGATCCGCGGTTCGTCATGCCGATCTTTCACGGCGCGTATTCCGCCGGTGCCGACTACCTGGACATGGCGATGTCGCTGTCGCGCCCTCATCCGGCCGAGCCGCACGCGAAGACCGGCGTGAAGCTGGGCGACGAGCAGTTCGCCGAGGCCGACAAGTGGACTGCGGCCGGGCGGCTGGCGCTGGTCGGCATCGGCGTAGAACCCGGACTCTCCGATGTCTTCGCCCGCTACGCCGCCGATCACCTGTTCAGCTCGATCGACGAGTGCGGCGTACGCGACGGCTCCAACCTGACCGTCGCCGGTTATGACTTCGCGCCGTCGTTCTCCATCTGGACCACCATCGAGGAGTGCCTGAATCCGCCGGTCATCTACGAGAAGGATCGCGGCTGGTTCACTACCGAACCGTTCTCCGAGCCGGAGGTGTTCGACTTCCCGGACGGCATCGGGCCGGTCGAGTGCGTCAATGTGGAGCACGAGGAGGTGCTGCTGATCCCGCGCTGGGTCGACGCCGACCGGGTGACCTTCAAATACGGGCTCGGCAGCGAATTCATCGAAGTGCTGCGTACGCTCCACAAGCTCGGCCTGGACCGGACCGAGCCGGTGCGGGTCGGCGGTGTCTCGGTTGCCCCACGCGATGTGGTCGCGGCGTGTCTTCCGGATCCGGCCACCCTGGGATCGGCGATGACCGGCAAAACCTGTGCCGGCACCTGGGTCCGGGGCACCGGCACCGACGGCAGCCCCCGCTCGACCTACCTCTACCACGTGGTCGACAACGAGTGGTCGATGGCGGAATACGGCCATCAGGCAGTCGTCTGGCAGACCGCGATCAATCCGGTGATCGCGCTGGAACTGCTCGCGACCGGCGGGTGGAGCGGAGCCGGAGTGCTCGGCCCGGAGGCCTTCGATCCGGTGCCGTTCCTGGACAAGCTCGTCGAATACGGCTCACCGTGGGGGATCCGCGAGGACTGATCGCGACCGGCAGTTGCCCCCCGGGGCCGTGAGGGCCGCCATCGCGATATGTCAGGCTGGGTCGATGGCGTCGGAACCCGCACCCGCGGCTCGCAGCTGGATCCGCCTGAGCACGACCGCGGGCAGGGGCGTGGTGCTCGGCACGGTCCTCGGCTCGTCGATGGCGTTCCTGGATGGCGCGATCATCAATGTCGCGCTGCCGCACATCGGCGACGACCTCAACGCCGGCATCTCCGGCCTGCAGTGGACGGTCAACGCCTATCTGCTCCCGCTGGCCGCGTTCGTGCTGCTGGGCGGCGCGCTCGGCGACCGCTTCGGCCGGAAGCGGATATTCCTGCTCGGCGTCGTCTGGTTCACGATCGCCTCGGTGCTCTGCGGTCTGGCGCCCAGCGTCGGTCTGCTGATCGTGGCGCGTGCCTTGCAGGGATTCGGTTCGGCGTTGTTGACGCCGGGCTCGCTGGCGCTGATCCAGTCCAGCCTGCACCCCGACGACCGGGCCCGGGCCATCGGGATCTGGGCCGGTCTCGGCGGTGTGGCCAGCGCCGGCGCGGCATTGTTCGGCGGCTACATCATCGACACGCTGAACTGGCGCTGGATCTTCTTCATCAACGTCCCGCTGGCGCTCGTGACAATCCTGTTCACGATGCGGTTTGTGCCGGAGAGCGAGGACGAAGGCAAGCGCTCGGAACCGTTCGACATGCTCGGCGCCGTGTTCTGTGGCCTCGGCCTGGGCGTGCTCACCTTCGCGCTGGTGCAAGACATGCTGTGGCTGGCGCCGCTGGGCTTGCTGATCCTCGTCGGTTTCGTGCTGTGGGAGCGGCACTTCGTCGACCCGATGACACCGCCGTGGCTGTTCCGCTCGGTCACGTTCAGCGTCATCAACGGCGTGACCTTCCTGGTCTACGGCGCCGTCGGCGGTTTCTTCTTCTTCTTCGCGCTGCAGTTGCAGATCGTCTCCGGCTTCTCGGCATTCCAGGCCGGAGCCGCCACCTTGCCGATGACCATCCTGCTGCTGCTCGGATCATCCCGCGCCGGTGCGCTGGGCAAGCGCATCGGGGCACGCCTGCCATTGACCATCGGTGCGGCGATTGCCGCGGTCGGCGTGGCTCTGCTGGTACGCGTCGGTCCGGACGCGAACTATTGGCGCGACGTATTCGGCCCGGTCACCCTCACCGGCATCGGCATGACCACGCTGGTGGCGCCGTTGACGGCATCGGTGCTGGCGGCGGTGCCGCAGGAGTACACCGGAGTCGCCAGTGGCGTCAACAACGCCGTGGCGCGGTCGGCCAGTCTGCTCGCCGTTGCCGCGTTGCCGCTGATCGCCGGGCTCACCGCGGCGATGTACAACGCACCGGCTGAGTTCACCCAGAGCTACCGGCATGCGCTCTGGATCTGCGTCGGCCTGTTCGCCGCCGGCAGCGTGCTGGCGTTCACGCTGCTGCCGCATGGCGCGGAGACCACCGTGTCGTCGGATGAGCGGGCACAGAGTGCTGTAGACGCCGACTGACCGCCCAGGCCCGGGCTATCGTCGGCGGATGAGCGCCCGCCTGTTCTGTGACATCGAGTTGGCCGCACGGATCGAGCGGGCCGAGGCCGATCTGATGACCGGCGCGGCGACCGCGGCGCGGGCTCGATTCCCGGCCGGTTTCGTGGTGCCGATCGCCGGTGGCGTCGCCACCTTCGCCGAACCCGGCTCGCCGTTCAACAAGGTGGCCGGTCTGGGCTTTGACGGTGATCCGGCGGATGCCGATCTGGCGGCGGTGGAAGCGGCGTTCGCGGCGGTCGCCGCCCCGGTGCAGATCGAGCTGGCACACCTGGCGAGCCCGAGCCTCGCCGCCGGGCTGACCCGCCGCGGCTACCGCCTGGAGTCGTTTGAAAACGTGCTGGGCCGGGCGCTGGAGCCGATCCCGGCACCGCCTCCGGATGTGGTTGTCGAGGCGATCGGCGCCACCGAGCTGGATGCCTGGGTCGATCTGGTGGTCGCCGGGGTCGCGGCGCCGGACATCCAGGGAGTTCCGTCCCACGAGAACTTCCCGGCAGAGGTCCTAGCGCACGCGGAACGTGACCTGGTGGTTGCCGGGGCCCGGTGCTATCTGGCCCGCCGCGACGGTCGCCCGGCCGGCGGTGCGAGCATGCGGATCGCCAGCGGCATCGCGCAGCTCACCGGCGCCGCGACGATTCCCGAGCACCGGCGCCATGGGGTGCAGTCGGCGCTGCTGGCGGCCCGGCTCGCCGACGCGGCGGCGGCCGGATGCGACGTCGCGGTGGTCACCACCCAGCCCGGCTCGAAGTCTCAGCGCAACGTCCAGAAGCAGGGCTTCGACCTGCTCTACACCAGAGCGATTCTGATCAACGAAGGGTGAGCCGTCGCACCCATCGGGGAGTGCGACGGCTCATCGCTACACGGTGGCAAACGCGTCCGCGAGGATCGCCAGCCCGGCGCGCAGGGTGTCCTCCGGCATCACCAGCGGCGGCAGGAACCGCAGGATGTTGCCGTACGTGCCGCAGGTCAGCGTGAGCAGGCCGGCCTCGTGGCAGGCCTTCGAGACGGCGGTGGCGGTGGCAGCGTCCGGTTCGGTGGTGCCCGGCTTGACGATCTCGACCGCGATCATCGCGCCCCGTCCGCGCACCTCACCGATCACCGGATGGCGCTCGGCCAGGTCACGCAGTGCCGGAAGCATGACGGCGCCGATGGTGCGGGCGGCGCCGGCCAGGTCCAGCTCGCGCATCGTCTCGATAGCGGCGAGCCCGGCGGCGCACGCCACCGGGTTGCCGCCATATGTCCCGCCGAGGCCGCCGACGTGCACCGCATCCATGATCTCGGCGCGGCCGGTGACGCCCGCCAGCGGCAGGCCGCCGGCGATGCCCTTGGCCGTGGTGACCAGGTCCGGCACCAGTCCTTCGTGCTCGGACGCGAACCAGTCGCCGGTCCGGCAGAAGCCGGTCTGGATCTCGTCGGCGATGAAGACCGCGCCCGCCGACTTGGCCCAGGCGGCCAGCGCCGGAAGGAATCCGGGTGCCGGCACGATGAAACCACCCTCGCCCTGCACCGGCTCGATCAGCAGGGCCGCCACGTTGTCGGCGCCGACCTGCTTCTCGATGATGTCGATGGCGACGGCCGCCGCCTCGGCGCCGGTGCGGCCGTCCCGGAACGGGTACGACATTGGAGCGCGGTAGACCTCACCGGCGAATGGCCCGAAGCCGTCCTTGTACGGCATGTTCTTCGCGGTCAGTGCCATGGTCAGGTTGGTCCGGCCGTGGTAGGCGTGGTCGAAGACCACCACGGCCTGGCGGCCGGTCGCCTTGCGGGCGATCTTGACAGCGTTCTCGACCGCTTCGGCGCCCGAGTTGAACAGCGCCGAGCGCTTCTCGTGGTCGCCGGGTGTGAGTGCGTTCAGCTGCTCGCACACCTCCACGTAGGCCTCGTAGGGCGCCACCATGAAGCAGGTGTGGGTGAACCGCTCGACCTGGCGTTGCACCGCTTCCACGACTCGCGGCGCGGAGTTGCCGACGCTGGTGACGGCGATGCCGGCGGCGAAGTCGATCCACTCGCGCCCGTCCACATCGGTCAGAGTCCCGCCGGAGGCATGGTCGACATAGGACGTGATGGTCGAGCTGACCCCGCGCGCGACCGCGGCGATCCGGCGTTTGTGCAGATCATCTGATGACATCTCACACCTCGATGTTGTGCATGACGTGCTTGACGCGGGTGTAGTCCTCCAGGCCGTACATGGACAGGTCCTTGCCGTGGCCGGAGCGCTTGAAGCCGCCGTGGGGCATCTCGGCGACCAGCGGGATGTGTGTGTTGACCCAGACGCAGCCGAAGTCGAGGCGCTTGGACACCCGCATGGCGCGACCGTGGTCCCGGGTCCAGACGCTGGAGGCGAGACCATACTGCACGCCGTTGGCCCAGCGCACCGCCTCGTCCTCGTCGCTGAACCGCTGCACCGTTATGACCGGGCCGAAGATCTCATCCTGAATGATCTCGTCGGACTGCAGCAGGCCGGAGACGACCGTGGGTGCGTAGAAGTAACCCCGGTCGCGGACCTTGGCGCCGCCCGAACCAAGCACCGCGTGGTCCGGCAGCCGGTCGATGAAGCCGGCGACACGAGCCAGTTGGTTGGCGTTGTTCAGCGGGCCGTAGAGCACGTCCTCGTCGTCCGGCAGGCCGGTCTTGGTGTTCTTGGCCTGCTCGGCGAGGGCGGCGGTGAAGTCGGCGTAGACACCTGGACCGGCCAGCACCCGAGTGGCCGCGGTGCAGTCCTGCCCGGCGTTGAAATAGCCGGCCACCGCGATCGCCTCGGCGGCGGCCTCGATGTCGGCGTCGTCGAACACCACGACTGGCGCCTTGCCGCCGAGTTCGAGGTGCGTGCGCTTGAGGTCGAGAGCCGCGGTCTGGGCCACCTCCATCCCGGCCCGGGTCGATCCGGTGATCGACACCATCGAAGGCGTCGGGTGGGCGACCAGGGCCCGCCCGGTGTCCCGGTCACCGGTGACGACGTTGAGCACGCCCTTCGGGAAGAACTCCGCCGCGACCTGGGCCAGCAGCAGCGTGGAGGCGGGCGTGGTGTCGCTCGGCTTGAGCACCACGGTGTTGCCCGCGGCCAGCGCCGGGGCGATCTTCCAGATCGCCATCATCAGCGGGTAGTTCCACGGCGTCACCTGGGCGCAGACGCCGATCGGCTCGCGCCGGACGTAGGAGGTGTGGCCGGCCATGTATTCGGCGGCGGACTTGCCCTCCAGCATCCGGGCGGCACCGGCGAAGAACCGGATCTGATCAACCGCGGGCGGGATCTCCTCGGACATGGTCAGGCCGATCGGCTTGCCGGTGTTGCGGCTCTCGGTCGCGACGAATTCGCTGGCTCGCTCCTCGATCGCGTCGGCCAGCTTCAGCAGCGCCCGCTGCCGCTCCGACGGCGTGGTGTCGCGCCACGACTCGAACGCGGTCGACGCCGCCGACATCGCGGCGTCCACGTCAGCGGCGCCGGACACCGGGGCGGTGGCGAAGACCTCGCCGGTGGTCGGGTCGATCAGATCGGCGTAGCCGCCGTCCTTGGGGTCGACGAACTCGCCGTCGATGAAGTTCTGCAACCGCTCCATGATGATCTCCCGTACCTTGGTGTCGGGTTTGTCTGACTCGTGTCAATGGAAAGCACTATTCAAGGCCATCTTGGCAACCGGATCCGTTGCGGACAAGGCTTACGCCGACTGTTTCCGTTACGGGTGGCCTGGCATAGGGTAGGAGCAAGAACCTGCGCCAGCAACGGAGGTACCGGTGGAAATCATGCCTTGTTACGTCGCCAGTCGGCCCGAAACCGATGGTGATGAATTGCTGGTGACGTCGCCGGCCGACGGCAGCACCGTGGGCCGGACGGTTTATGCGAGTGAAGCCGCGGTGGAACGTGCGGTGGCCGCCGCTGCCGCGGTCGCCGACACCGCCGCCGCACTGCCCGCGCACGTCCGTGCCGCGGCCCTCGATCACGTCAGCCGCCGGCTGAGCGAGCGCGCCGATGAGGTGGCTCGGCTGATCACCGCCGAGAACGGCAAGCCGATCAAGTGGGCGCGGGGCGAGGTGAGCCGGGCCATTTCCACCTTCCGCTGGGCCGCTGAGGAAGCCCGCCGGTTCACCGGCGAGATGCAGCGGCTGGACACCGACGCCGCGGCCACCGGCCGGCTGGCGCTGACCCGCCGGGTCCCGAAGGGGCCGGTGCTCGGCATCTCACCATTCAACTTCCCGCTGAATCTGGTCGCGCACAAGGTGGCTCCGGCAATTGCCGTGGGTGCGCCAATCGTGCTGAAGCCGGCGCCCGCGACGCCACTCTCGGCACTGCTGCTCGGCGAGATCTTGGCCGAGGTGACCGAGCCGGATGGTCCCGGCACTGGCCTGCCGGCCGGCATGTTCTCGGTGATCCCGATCCCGAACGAGCGGGCCGGTGCTCTGGTCGCCGATCCGCGACTGCCGGTGGTGTCGTTCACCGGAAGCGGCCCGGTCGGAGCGCAGATCCAGGCGGCGGTGCCGCACAAGCACGTCACCTTGGAACTCGGGGGCAACGCCGCCGCGGTGGTCTGCTCCGACTGGTCTTCGCCCGCCGATCTGGACTGGGCGGCGACCCGGATCGCGACGTTCGCCAACTACCAGGCCGGGCAGTCATGCATCGCGGTGCAGCGGGTGTTCGTACATGCCGATCTCTACGACTCCTTCGTGCCCCAGCTGCTCCAGAAGGTCAAGGCGCTCCCGATCGGGGACGTGCTGGATGAAACGACCGAGGTCGGCCCGGTCATCAACGGCGCGGCCGCGGATCGAATTGAAGCCTGGGTGCGCGAAGCCGAAGCCGCGGGCGCGACCAATCTCACCGGCTGGAACCGGTCCGGCACCAGCATTGACCCGGTAGTTCTGGAGAATGCCCCGGCCGGCGCCAAGGTGTGCGTGGAAGAGGTGTTCGGCCCGGTGCTCGTGGTCTCGCCGGTGGAGTCGGATGCCGCCGCGCTGGCCGCCGTCAACGATTCGGCCTTCGGCTTGCAGGCCGGGCTGTTCACCCACAACCTGCAGACCGCGTTCACGGCACTCCGCACGCTTCAAGTCGGTGGGGTGATCGTGGGGGACGTGCCCAGCTATCGGGCCGACCAGATGCCATACGGCGGCGTCAAGGGCTCCGGTGTCGGACGCGAAGGCTTGCGCTACGCGATGGACGACTACACCGACATCCGCGTCATGGTGCTCACCGGCCTCAACCTCTGATCTGCAGCGCGTGACCAGATGGGGCCGTACTGAGCAGTTCCTGGGTACGGGCGCGGCTCGGGCCACCTGTGAGAGCCAGTAAGCTGCTGCTCGTGTCGCAACCACAGCGGGATTTGAGCCGGTTCGTCAAGGCCTACGACGTTCGGGGCACGGTTCCGGATCAGATCGACGAGGACGTCGCGCGGGCGTTCGGGGCCGCGTTTGTGCGAGTGCTGCGGACCGAGGGCGTCGTTGACGAGATCGTCGTGGCGCACGACATGCGTCCATCGTCGCCGGCCTTGGCGCGCGCCTTCGCCGACGGGGCGGCGGCCGACGGCGTACACGTGGTGATGGCCGGGCTCGGCTCGACTGACATGGCCTACTTCGCCGCCGGATCGCTGAACGTTCCGGGTGCGATGTTCACCGCCAGCCACAATCCGGCGCAGTACAACGGCATCAAGATGTGCCGGGCCGCGGCGCTGCCGATCGGCCTGGAGTCGGGCCTGGCGGCGATTCGCGACGAGGCCCAGGCGATTCTGGACGGCCGCGCGGCGCTCGGCACCGCAGCCGGCGCGGTCGAGGACCGGGACCTGCTCTCCGCGTACTCGGAGTATCTGCACCGCCTGGTGGATCTGTCCAGCGTGCGGCCGATGAAGGTGGTGGTCGATGCCGGCAACGGCATGGCCGGCTACACCGTTCCGGCGGTGCTCGGCGCCGGATCGCCGGTCGGCGGCCGCCTCGAGATCGTGCCGCTCTACTTCGAACTCGACGGCACGTTCCCCAACCACGAGGCGAACCCGCTGGATCCCGCCAATCTGGTGGACCTGCAGAAAGCGGTCGTGGAGCACGGCGGCGACATCGGGCTGGCCTTCGACGGCGACGCCGATCGGTGTTTCGTCATCGACGAGTCCGGCGACCCGGTCTCACCGAGCGCCATCACCGCCCTGGTCGCGAGCCGGGAACTCGCCAAGCACCCGGGCGCGACCATCATCCACAACCTGATCACTTCGAGTGCGGTGCCGGAGATCATTACCGAGCGCGGCGGTCATCCGGTGCGGACCCGGGTCGGGCACTCCTACATCAAGGGTGAGATGGCGCGGACCGGTGCGGTGTTCGGTGGCGAGCACTCGGCTCACTACTACTTCAAAGAATTCTGGGGTGCCGACACCGGCATGCTCGCCGCCATGCACGTGCTGGCGGCCCTCGGCTCGCAGGATCGGCCGCTGTCCGAGTTCGCCCGGGAGTTCGAGCGTTACGTCGCGTCCGGCGAGATCAATTCCGAGGTGGCCGACACCGCCGCGAAGATCGCTGAGGTGGCGGCAGCGCTTCCCGGCGTGCAGACCGATCAGCTGGACGGCTTGACCGTACGATTTGACGATGGCGCCTGGCTGAACCTGCGCCCGTCGAATACCGAACCGTTGCTTCGACTCAATGTCGAAGGTCCGACCAAGGCGCGGATGGAAGAAGTACGCGACGCGGCACTGGCCATCATCCGGGGCTAGACACTCTGATTGGAGCGCACGGTGGCCATTGATCAGCTTCTGCTGGACGTCCTCGCGTGTCCGGACACGCATCACGCACCGCTGACCTACGACGCCGCGGCGCAGACCCTGACCTGCACCGAGTGCGCCCGGGTGTTCCCGATCCGCGACGACATCCCGGTGTTGCTGCTGGACGAGGCGACCGGCGGCCCGAGCGCGTCCGGCTCCGACGACACCGCCGCCCAGGAGGGCTGATGGTTCCGGAACCCACTGCCGGCGTGCGCGGCAGCCGCACCATCGACGAGGCACTCCTCGACGACGTCGCGGCGATGGAGCGGGCCGACCCGGCACAGATGCTGCGCGCGACCGCGTCCGCCGGTGCGCAGGTTCGTGAGATGGCCGCGCTGGCGGCCGAGGCCAACCTCTCCTCGCTCGCCGAGGAGGGCCGCGCCCGAGCGGTCATCGTGGCTGGTCAGGGCACCGCCGCGCGGACCGGTGAGCTGCTCGCCACGGTGGCCGGGACGCGCGCGCCGATGCCGGTGATCGTGCATCGCAATGCCGGCGTGCCCGGCTGGGTCGGTGCCGCCGACGTGGTGATCGCCGTCTCCGCGTCCGGACGCAGCCCGGAGGCCCTCGGTGCGGCCGAGGCCGCGGCTCGTCGCGGCGCCCGCCTGGTCGCGATCGGCGCGCCGGACTCGCAGTTGCAGTCGGTTGCCGAGCGCGCCCGGGCGCCGTTCATTCCGGTGCCTCGGCGCGCCCCCGCACGAGCCAGCATCTGGGCGCTGACGGTGCCGGTGCTCCTGGCCGCGCGTACTCTCGGATTGGTCAAGGTCAATGAAGCGGACCTGGCCGAGACCGCGGTCCGGCTGGACGCGGACGCCGATCGTTGCCGTCCGTCGGCCGAGTCGTTCGTCAACCCGGCCAAGACGCTCGCGCTCGACCTGGCCGGATCCATCCCGATCGTCTGGGGATCGTCGCCGCTGGCCACCGTCGCGGCTCGGCGGTTCGCCGACACCCTGGCTTCCAACGCCCGCTATCCGGTGGTCGGCGGTTCTCTGGGCGACGCCGGCCGGGGTCGGGTCGGCCTGCTGGACGGCGTCTTCGGCGCTCTGGCCGAGACCGGCCGCGACATCTTCGCCGATCCGGACGACGAGGAGCAGCACACCCGCATTCGAGTGGTGCTGCTGCGTGACGGCGGCATCTCCGATGAGGGCCGGGCCGACACCGAGCCGGCCGCGGTGGAGGAGCGGCGTGCCGATGCCCTGCAGACGCTGGCCGAGGCCCGCGGTGTGCGGGTGAGCGTCATTCAAGCCGAGGGCGGTTCGGCGCTGGAGCGGCTGGCGTCGCTGGTCGCGGTGCCCGACTTCGCTTCGATATACCTGGCCATGGCACACGGGTTGGACCCGATGGCGGTCCCCGCCGTGCAAGAGATGAAGGATCTGTCACAACCGTGAGCGCCTCCGGAGGCACCAGGGCGGTCATCGCCGCACTTCTGGCCAACCTCGGCATCGCAGTGACCAAGTTCATCGCCTTCGCATTGACCATGTCCTCGTCGATGCTGGCCGAGGCGATCCACTCGGTCGCCGACTCGGGCAATCAGGTGTTGCTGCTGGTCGGCGGCAAACGGGCGCGGCGGGACGCCACGCCGCAACACCCGTTCGGGTACGGCCGGGAGCGCTACATCTACGCGTTCATCGTGTCCGTCGTGCTGTTCAGCGTGGGCGGTCTTTTCGCCTTGTACGAAGGCATCCACAAGCTGCGGCATCCGGAACCGATCGACAAGTGGCAGTGGGTCCCGATCACCGTCCTGGTGATCGCCATCGCCCTGGAGAGCATGTCGTTCCGGACCGCGATCGGCGAGGCCAACCACGTCCGCAACCGGGCGTCGTGGCGCGACTTCATCCGGCATGCCCGGGCCCCGGAGCTGCCGGTTGTGCTGCTCGAGGACTTCGCGGCGCTGATCGGTCTGGTGTTCGCCATGTTCGGCGTCGGGTTGACACTGATCACCGGCAACGGCATCTGGGATGGCGCCGGCACAGTGTGCATCGGTGCGCTGCTGGTCTGCGTCGCGATTGTCCTGGCGATGGAGACCAAGAGCCTGCTGCTGGGCGAGTCGGCGACTCCGGAGAACGAGCGGCAGATCGAGGCGGCGCTTCTCGCCACGCCCGGCGTAGACCGGATCATCCACATGAAGACGATGCATCTCGGCCCCGAGGAGGTCCTGCTCGGTGCCAAGGTCGCGATGTCTCCGAACCTCGAGATGGCCGCGGTCTCCCGAGCCATCGACGACGCGGAGGAGCGAGTCCGCACCGCGGTGCCGATCGCCCGGGTGATCTACCTGGAGCCGGACGTGGATCGGGAGCCGGCTCAGGCCGAATAAGCGGCGTCGGTCAGCTCGGTCAGCAGCGCCCGTGCCTGAGCGGCCGCGGTCGCTGCCCCGGCATCCTGGTAGAGCTTCAACGCGGCTTCCGCGGTCGGCACGGCTCCGGCCGGGTCGGTGGTCGCGTCGATCTCGGCCTGAGCCAACAGCGCATCGGCCCGGCTGAGCGGCATGCCGTGCTCCTCGGCGAGCTTGCGGGCCTGATCGGCGACGACTCGAGCGGCCTCGAGGTCACCCGTGGCTAACCGCGCTCGGGCGATGCCGACCAGGCCGTCGGCCCACTGCCGGGGCAGGGTGCGGGACCGTGCCAGGTCGGCCGAGGCGCCCGTGCGCCTCGTCGAAGAGCCGGTCCAGGGTCTCCAGGTCGGCCGATCGGCCCACGAAGTCGGTCGCCGCGCGGGGCAGCTGGTTCGGCCCGGGCGTCTCGATCGGGCCGGGGGCGTCGGCCACGTGCTGATCCCGCAGGATCTCCACCTGCGCCTCGGCGAGTTGGCGACTGAGATCCAGACCGTACGCGTCGGCGTACTCGCGGCGGACCCGATCGAACAGGTCGAGCGCCTCGGCGCTGCGCTGGGTGCGGGTGCAGTGCCTGCATCTGGTGGTGCACGAGGGTCTGGTTGGGCAGTGGCTCGCCGACATCGGCGGCCAGCTCCCGGACAACGATGTCTGGACGGCCGAGCGCGAGCATGGTCTCCGCGCGCCGGATCAGGATGTCGGTACGCAGGTCCGCGTACCGGCGGCCGAGGCGGTCCCGAAGCCGGTCGCTCGCCACGTCGGCGAGGAACGGACCGCGCCACCGTTCCAGGGCCTCGCGCAGCAGATCCGCCCGAATGGTGAGGTCCGGCTCCGAATCGGCGCGTGCGGCCAGCTCGCGCATCTCCACGACGTCCACGGTGACCGCGCCGGTCGGCACGTAACCGGTGGTCTGGCTGGTGATGGTCAGGCCCGCCGGCCGGATCGCGGAGCGCAGTCGCGCGACGTAGGTGTGGATGGCGGCCCGGGCCGAGACCGGCGGGTGCCCGTCCCAGATCAGGTCCAGCAGCCGGTCGATCGAGATGACCTGACCCGGCTCGACGGCGAGCAGCGCCAGCAGCAGACGCTCCTGGCGCCGACCGAAATCGACCGGGCGACCGTCGTGTTGCGCCTGGAACGTTCCCAGAACCGAAACTCTCATCAGGGGCGCAGCTTATCGACCGCACACAGGCAGCTCCAAGCCGCATCAACGCCCTGGTCCGGCGATGGTAAGGAAGTGGTAAGGCGGGTGCCTCATAGTGGTGGGGACGGGGGGTCAGGCACGCAACCCGTCCGCTTGCCTGACTCGCCCGTCCTGGTCCCTCCCAGGACGGGCATAACAAAGGGCCGGCCCGATTCTTCGGGCCGGCCCTTGATATGTGGCTAGTAGCGGTAATGGTCCGGCTTGTACGGACCCTCGACCGCGATCCCAAGGTAGCCGGCTTGCTCCTTGGTCAGGGTGGTCAGCCGGACGCCGAGCGCGCCCAGGTGCAGCCGGGCCACCTTCTCGTCCAGGTGCTTGGGCAGCACGTGCACACCCAGAGGCCAGTTGTCGTGGTTGCTGAACAGCTCGATCTGCGCCATGACCTGGTTGGTGAACGAGTTGGACATGACGAAGCTCGGGTGCCCGGTGGCGTTGCCGAGGTTCAGCAGCCGGCCCTCGGACAGCACGATGATCGCGTGTCCGTCGGCGAACGACCACTCGTCGACCTGCGGCTTGATGTTGGTCTTGGTGACGCCCGGCAGCTTGGCCAGGCCGGCCATGTCGATCTCGTTGTCGAAGTGGCCGATGTTGCCGACGATGGCCTGGTGCTTCATCTGGGCCATGTGTTCGGCGGTGATCACGTTGAAGCAGCCGGTGGCGGTCACGAAGATGTCCGCCGTGCCGACCACGTCATCGAGCGTGGCGACCTGGTATCCGTCCATCGCGGCCTGAAGCGCGCAGATCGGGTCGACCTCGGTCACGATCACCCGGGCGCCCTGACCACGCAGGGACTCGGCGCAGCCCTTGCCGACATCGCCGTAGCCGCAGACGACCGCGACCTTGCCGCCGATCAGCACGTCGGTCGCCCGATTGATGCCGTCGATGAGGGAGTGGCGGCAGCCGTACTTGTTATCGAACTTGCTCTTGGTCACCGAGTCGTTGACGTTGATCGCCGGGAACAGCAGGCCGCCCTGCTGCTGCATCTCGTAGAGCCGGTGCACGCCGGTGGTGGTCTCCTCGGTGACGCCCTTGATCGCGGCCGCGATCCGGGTCCACCGCTTGGCGTCATCGGCCAGGCTGCGTCGCAGTGTCTCCAGGATGACCTGGTATTCCTCGCTGTCGTTCTCGGTGGTCGCGGGAATCGCGCCGGCCGCCTCGAACTCGACACCCTTGTGCACGAGCAGCGTGGCGTCTCCGCCGTCGTCGAGGATCATGTTCGGTCCCTGGCCGTCCGGCCAGTTCAGGATCTGCTCGGTGCACCACCAGTACTCCGGAAGGCTCTCGCCCTTCCAGGCGAACACCGGCACACCCGCGGGCGCGTCAACGGTGCCGTCCGGGCCGACGACGATCGCCGCCGCCGCGTGATCCTGCGTCGAGAAGATGTTGCACGACGCCCAGCGGACCTGCGCCCCGAGCGCCACCAGCGTCTCGATCAGCACCGCGGTCTGAATCGTCATGTGCAGCGAGCCGGAGATCCGCGCGCCCCGCAGCGGCTGCGACGAGCCGAACTCGCGGCGCAGCGCCATCAGCCCGGGCATCTCGTGCTCAGCCAGCTGGATCTCCTTGCGGCCGAAGCCGGCAAGTGAAAGGTCGGCAACCTTGAAGTCGGTCCCGATGGTGCCTGTCATCAACTAAACCCCTGTCCGATTTGACGTTCGCGCGACTTATCAGGGTACCGGCGGCGGCATCTCGACCTGTCATCGACGTGACGGTGCGGTGGGGCGGTGCGGTGGGGATTGGTCCCTCAGCCCGGGGCCGGCGCTGCGGACACAGATATATGTGCGGGGCGGGATCTTCGCGACTGGACTTTCCAATCGCGGATCTCCGCCCCGCACTCCCCCCGGTTTGGTTCCCCGCTGCGTGGCGCGGACCCCAAGGTCCTTGCTAACGCTGCGTGTTTAAACAATCACACCGCGCAGTCATCTTGTCAACCCAATCCGGAGGAAATCCGCGATGCCGACTTATGGTTAATATCAGGCGGTATCTGACTGATCGGGTGCGATGAACGAATCAACGATCGGCTCGGTCCGGTGGCCCGCGAGCCCGTGCCGCAGGGCCGTCGGCGGCGATCACGATGGCGGGGCGAAGGTCGACCCGGGGGCCGGCGGCGGCGATCACGGTGGCGCGCGGCGCCCGTTCCGCGGACCGGCGGCGGCCATCGATGCCTGGAACTGCGCCATGAGTATCGGTGTCGATACGGCCCGTCGACGACCGTGACGATTCGCGGCGAATCGGGCGGACCCTCGATCCGAAAAAGCGATTCGTAGGGTATCGATATCTGGTTCGCCCATATATAAAGGCGTCACGCAACGACGCCGCGCCTTAGTCCACATGAGACTCGCTCGCAACCGAATTCATCGATGTTCCGATGCGAGCCAAAGCAGCGTGAGGCACGTCTCGGCGGGATTGCGGTGCAGGTCACCACGGCCACGCATGGTCGTTGATCGAGATGTCCGGAAACGGCGGTTCGACGCGAAAAACCAGCCATTCGGCTGGGTCGTTTTACCCGTTCGAACCGGTTCTGTTACTGCAGCGCCACGCTCGCATAACGGGACAGTCACGAAACCCGCTCGACTATTTGCAGTGGGCGCAGGACGTCGTTTCCTTTAACCACTACTGGGCAGCCCTCATCCATCGGCCGTTCGTGCGGTTGGTAATCCCCCTTGGCGGCTGCGGTAGCTAACTGGAGGAATCATGCGCTCTGGATCCAAGAGGCTCGCGGGCCTCGTTGCGATCA
The DNA here is from genome assembly GCA_963836775.1 of uncultured Actinomycetota bacterium. Taxonomy (GTDB): domain Bacteria; phylum Actinomycetota; class Actinomycetes; order Mycobacteriales; family Micromonosporaceae; genus DASQPR01. Next base: position 319,263 of record CAWIKR010000003.1, read on the forward strand.
CAGCGGCAACGCTGTTGGTCGCGGGAGCCTGTGGCACGAGTAGCAGCTCGGGCCCGGGCCAGTCGTCCCAGGGTTGGTCCACCTGTGACAAGGACCCGAACAACTGCAACAGCGGCCCGACCAAGCCGGGCGGCACCATGCTGGTGACCGACGAGAAGAAGATCACCAGTTTCTTCACCGCCGACGCCGCGTCGAACACCTACGACCAGGCTCAGATCATGTCCGGCCTGATCCCGTCGCCGTTCATCCTGAACCCGGACCTCTCGGTCACGCTGAACAAGGACCTGGTGACCTCGGCTGAGCTGACCAGCAGCAGCCCGGAGACGGTTGTCTACAAGATCAACCCGAACGCGGTCTGGATGGACGGCTCGCCGATCACGGCTGACGACTTCATCTTCAACTGGAAGTTCCAGGACGGTAAGTCCTGCTCGGCCGCGGACTGCCCGGTCGCCGGCACCACCGGTTACGACGCGATCGACACGGTCACCGGTTCCGACAACGGCAAGACCGTTACCGTCGTCTTCAAGAACTCGTACCCGGACTGGCAGGCGCTGTTCTCCCTGTTCCCGGCCAGCGTGGCGAAGACCTACGCCGGTGGCGACATCTACGCCGCGGGTGGTCTGAAGAAGGCCTACGCCGGCTTCCTCTCCGAGGGTGGCGCGGTTCCGTTCCCGAAGTGGTCCGGTGGCCCCTACCAGATCTCCGACTACCAGAAGGACGTCTCCGTCACGCTGACGCCGAACCCGAAGTGGTACGGCGCGACCAAGCCGTCGCTCGAGAAGATCATCTACAAGATCATCCTCGACCCGGCTCAGGAGACCGAGGCTCTGAAGAACGGTGAGGTCAACGTTTCCGTTGCGCAGCCGGATGGCGACCTGATCGCCGCCGTGCAGCAGATGCAGAACGTGAACTACAACCTCTCCAAGGGCCCGGTGTGGGAGCACATCGACCTGAACAACAAGAACAAGTTCCTCGCGGACAAGAACCTGCGTCAGGCGATCTTCCTTGCGATCAACCGCCAGGAGATCATCGACAAGACGGTCAAGCCGTTCTTCCCGTCGGCTGCTCCGCTGAACAACCACAACTACATGCCGGGCACCGCGGGCTACAAGGACGTCATCACCCCGACCGGTCAGGGCGTCGGCGACGACGCTGCGATCGCCAAGGCGAAGCAGCTCCTGGAGTCCAACGGCTACACCGGTGCTGAGCCGGGTGGAACCCTGAAGAACAAGAACGGCGAGGCCGTCACCCTGGGCTTCAGCTACACCCAGAGCAACAAGCTGCGTGAGACCACCGCCGAGCTGGTGCAGGCCGACCTGGCCAAGATCGGTGTCAAGGTGACCCTGGTTCCGAAGCCGGACCTGTCGTTCCTCGGCAGTGGCGACTACGACATGGTCGTGTTCGCGTGGGTTGGCTCGCCGTTCGTCGCGGGTTCGAAGGACCTGTGGATCACCGACGGCGGTTCGAACTTCAACAAGTACTCGAACCCGCAGTCCGACACGCTGCTGACCAAGGCCGCGCAGGACCTGGACCCGACCCAGGAGGCGGCTGACTTCAACGCCGCGGACGAGATCATGGCCGCTGACGCCAACGTTCTCCCGCTGTACCAGAAGCCGGTCTTCATCGCGGTGTCGAGCCAGTTCGTCAACATCCGCAACAACGCGACCAGCGCTGGACCTGCTTACAACATGCAGGACTGGGGCCTTAAGGCCGACGCCCAGTAAAAGTCGCTCAACTCGGTACCAAACCGTGGGCCCCGCAGCATCCCACTGCGGGGCCTACGGCCCGCCGAGACCATGTGTGTTCGCGGAGGAACAGCATGCTCGTTTTCACTATTCGCCGGTTGATTCAGGCGATCCCGATTCTCTTTGGAGCTTCGCTCCTCACCTTCTGGCTGATGTCGATCCCGGCCGACCCGGTGACGGTCGAATTCGCCGGCCGCAACCCCCGGCCGCCGCAGGGCACGATCGACGCCGAGTTGCACCGGTTCCGTCTCGATGAGAGCTTCTGGGCTCAGTATTGGGACTGGATCAAGGGCATCTTCCATGGCGACTGGGGCCCGGCCCTGGACAAGAACGCCAACATCTTCCACGACATGTTGCGGCATTTCGGGGTGACCACACGCCTGATCGTGCTGGCCCTGATCGTCGCTATCGTGCTGGCCGTTCTCACCGGTGTGATGAGTGCGATCAAGCAGTACAGCGTTCGCGACTACACGTTCACGTTCCTCGGCTTCGTGTTCCTGTCGATGCCGACGTTCTGGATCGCGCAGCTGCTCAAGACGATCGCCGTCAACTTCAACACCTCCACCGGTACGCACTTCTTCGGCACTCTCGGGGCCTACTCGATCCCGCAGCCGGATGGGTTCTGGAACCGGATCTACGACTACGCAGGCCACATCATGCTGCCGACCATCTCGCTGGCCCTGATCACCTACGCCGGCGCTGAGCCGGTTCCAGCGCGCGTCGATGCTCGAGGTGATGAACAGCGACTATGTCCGCCTGGCTCGGGCCAAGGGCATCAGCCAGCGGCGCGTGCTTACCCGCCACATGCTGCGGACGGCGCTGATCCCGATGACGACCGCCACCGCCCTGACAATCGCGGTGTTCTTCGGCGGCACGATCATCACCGAGACGGTGTTCAACTGGAACGGCATGGGTGTCTACACCATCGACGCGATCAGCAGTCACGACAAATACATCGTGCTGGCGACGCTGATGCTGACCGGCTTCATCGTCATCATCGGCAATCTCGTCGCTGACATCCTGTACGCCGTGCTCGACCCGAGGATCCGCTATGCCTAAGACTCAGACCACGAAGGTGCCCACCACAGCACCAGCGCAGCGCGGCAGCGGCACGGTTGAGCGCGAGTTCACTGTTGCCGAGCGTAAGCAGTGGCAGCTGATCCTGCGTCGCTTCACACGGCACCGGATGGCCATGGTCAGCATCATCGTTCTGGTGCTGCTGATCCTCATCGCCTACGTCGGACCGCACTTCTGGAAGTACTCCGCTACCCAAATCACGCCGGACCACGCGTTCCGCAGTGCGCCGGACCTGGCTGCACCCGTTCGGCACCGACGACGCCGGTCACGACTACATGGCTCGGGTCTTCCGAGGCACCCAGCAGTCGCTGAAGATCGCCGCGATCGTCGCTCTGCTGTCGACCGACGATCGGTGCTCCGTACGGCGCGATCAGCGGTCTCATCGGCGGCAGGGTCGACGCGATCATGATGCGCTCTGTGCGACCTGCTGCTGGTCCTGCCGCTGCTGGTGGTGGCGGCCGCGCTGGCGTCCGGCCACTCCGGTCGACACCGTTCTGATCGTGGCCCTGGTGCTCGGTCTTCTGGGCTGGCCGGTCAACGCTCGCCAGGTCCGTGGCGTCGTGCTCGGTCTCCGCGAGCAGGAGTTCGTCGAAGCCGCCCGAGCCATGGGCGCGGGCACCTGGCGAATCGTCTTCCGGCATCTGCTACCCAACGCCACAGGTACGATCCTGGTGCAGGCCACACTGGACATCGCCGGCGCGATTCTGGGTGAGGCGGCGCTGTCGTTCCTGGGTCTGGGTGTGCAGGCGCCGGACACCTCGCTGGGTCTCCTGATCAACCAGGCGCGCACCTCGGTGGACACGCTGCCCTGGCTGTTCTACCTGCCCGGCGTGGTGATCATCCTGATCGCCTTGACCATCAACTTCATCGGTGACGGTCTGCGCGACGCGTTCGACCCACGACAGACCCGACAGCGGCGGTGACGAAATACATGGAGATCTCCCTCAACCAGCCGGCCGCAGCAAGACTCCGATGTGCTGCTCGAGGTGGACAACCTCACGGTCGGATTCCCCACCGACGACGGTGTCGTCAACGCGGTCCGCGGCGTCAGCTACCAGCTGCATCGCGGCGAGTCGTTGGGCATCGTCGGCGAGTCGGGTTCCGGCAAGTCGGTGACCTCGCTGGCCATCCTCGGCCTGCTGCCGAAGACGGCCCAGATCAGCGGCTCGGCCAAGTTCCGTGGCGAGGAGCTGATCGGCCTGACCGAGGACCAGTACGCGAAATACCGCGGCAAGCAAGATCGCGATGATCTTCCAGGACCCGCTGACCTCGCTGAACCCGGTCTACACCGTCGGCTACCAGATCTCCGAGGCGATCCTGGCGCACCACGACATCTCCAAGAAGGCGGCCCTGGACCGGGCGTCGACCTGCTCGACAAGGTCGGCATCCCGCACCCGCAGCAGCGTGTGCACAACTACCCGCACGAGATGTCGGGTGGCATGCGGCAGCGTGTCGTCATCGCGATCGCGATGGCCAACGACCCGGACGTGATCATCGCCGACGAGCCGACCACCGCTCTGGACGTAACGGTTCAGGCGCAGGTGCTCGAGGCGCTGGAAGCGGCGCGGGCCGAGACCGGTGCCGCGATGGTGCTGATCACCCACGACCTCGGCGTCATCGCCGGTCACACCGACCGGATCTGCGTGATGTACGCCGGCAAGCTGGTCGAGAAGGGGTCCATCGAGGACGTCTTCTACCGGCCCCGGATGCCCTACACGCTGGGTCTGCTTGGCAGCCTGCCGCGTCTCGACGAGGCCGGCCGGGAGCGGCTCACGCCGATCGTCGGCAGCGCCGCCGTCGCTGCTGAACCTGCCGCCGGGCTGCCCGTTCACCCCGCGGTGCCCGCTGGCTCAGGATCGGTGCGAGGAGAGCGAGCCGGAGTTGGTCGTCACGCGACAGCGCGGCGCACCTCGCCGCCTGCCACTACCAGGACCAGCTCGCCGGCGTCACCGCCGCGGACCTGTTCAAGCCAACCTCCGCGGACGTGGAGTCGGTCGCGGACCTGGAGGCTCAGCTATGACGAACACCTTCGAAGCAGTCGTCGACACGCCGGTGGCGCCGGAGCCCGAATCGCGAACCGGTGGTCTCGGTCCGCAACCTGGTCAAGCACTTCCCGGTGCAGTCCAAGGGCCTGATTCGGCGCCGCATCGGTGATGTGCACGCGGTCTGCGACATCTCGTTCGACTTGTTCAAGCACGAGACTCTTGGCCTGGTCGGCGAGTCCGGCTGTGGCAAGAGCACGACCGGCCGCCTGATGCTGAACCTGATCAAGGCGACCTCGGGCGGGGTGCACTACAAGGGCAAGGACCTCACCAAGATCTCCAACAGCGAGATGCGGCCGCTGCGGCGGGACCTGCAGATCGTCTTCCAGGACCCGTTCGCGTCCCTGGACCCGCGCATGTCGGTCAGCGAGATCATCGCCGAGCCGCTGCGGATCCACGGTCTGTATTCGACAGAATGGTGCGGAGAAGGTCCGCGAGCTGATGCGGACCGTGGGTCTGAACCCGGAGCACGGCAACCGCTACGCGCACGAGTTCTCCGGTGGCCAGCGGCAGCGCATCGGCATCGCACGCGCTCTGGCGCTGCGGCCGAACGTGCTGGTGCTGGACGAGCCGGTGTCCGCGCTGGACGTGTCGATCCAGGCCGGCGTCATCAACCTGCTGGAGGATCTGCAGGAAGAGCTCGGCCTGTCGTACATGTTCATCTCGCACGACCTTTCGGTCATCAGGCACATCGCAGACCGCGTGGTGGTGATGTACCTGGGCCGGATCGTCGAGACGGCACCGGTCGAAGAGCTGTTCACCAAGGCGGCGCACCCCTACACCCAGGCGCTGATCTCGGCGATCCCGCTGCCGGACCCGCGGAAGGAGCGGTCCCGCCAGCGGATCGTCCTGACCGGCGACGTGCCGAGCCCGGTGAATCCGCCGAGCGGCTGCCGGTTCCGCACCCGGTGCCCGAAGTTCGCCACCGCGCTGTCCGCCACCGACCAGCAGAAGTGCATCAACGAGCTGCCGGTGCTGACCGATCGCAATGTCGGCCACCCAACGGCTTGCCACTTCGCGGAGCCGCTGGCGCTCGTCTAGCGCGAAAAGTAGAACATGTAGCACCATCACTGATGCCGGAGGGTCGACTAGATCCTCCGGCATCAGTGGGTTAGACCTATAGGGAAGATTTGGGATCTTCTACGCGCTTCGGCGTCACAGGGGTCCCAGCGTTCACACCGGAGATGGAATATTGGACGCTATGAGAGCGCGTGTTCTGGTCGTCGACGACGACCCCGCCCTCGCCGAGATGCTTGGCATCGTGCTGCGGAGCGAGGGCTTCTCGCCTGCGTTCGTGGCCGACGGTGAGCGCGCTCTCGCGGCGTTCCGGGATGTTCGTCCCGATATCGTCCTTCTGGACCTGATGCTCCCGGGGATGAGCGGCATCGACGTCTGCCGTGCGATCCGCGCCGAGTCCGGCGTTCCGATCGTGATGCTGACCGCCAAGACCGACACCGTCGACGTGGTGCTCGGCCTGGAGTCCGGCGCCGACGACTACGTGATGAAGCCGTTCAAGCCGAAGGAACTGGTGGCCCGGATGCGGGCCCGGTTGCGCCGCGGCGAGGACGCCGCGCCCGAGGTGCTGACCATCGGCCCGGGCGGCAACCAGGTGACCATCGACGTCCCGGCCCATCTGGTGACCCGAGAGCGCGAGGAGATCAAGCTCACCCCGCTCGAGTTCGACCTGCTGGTGGCGCTGGCCCGGAAACCTCGCCAGGTCTTCACCCGCGAGGTGCTGCTGGAGCAGGTCTGGGGCTACCGGCACGCGGCCGACACCCGCCTCGTCAACGTGCACGTGCAGCGACTGCGGGCGAAAATTGAGGCGGACCCGGAGCGTCCGGAGATCATCTTGACCGTTCGCGGCGTGGGCTATAAGGCCGGAACCAGCTAAAATCGGCGCACCCCATGCCAATCATCGACCTCTCTACCGACCAGGAACCGGTCCGCGCCGAAGCGCTCCGGTCGATGGTCCGTGGGTTAGGCCGAAAGATCGCCGCGTTCGCCGCGATCGGACACCGGCGGTGGCGGCGGTCGCTGCAACTGCGGATTGTCGCGTACACCTTGATCGCATCGTCGATCCTGGTTTCGATCTTCGGAGTCGTGGTGGCGACCCGGATCCAGGACGGCCTGCTGCAATCGCGCATCGAGGCCTCGATCAGCCAGCTGAACAACGGCCACTCCTACGTCGAAGATCAGCTGGGCGCCTTCAACCGGGCCGATGATTACGATCTTCCGCGGTCCATGGAGGCGGTCGCGGAGAATCTGTCCCAGCTCTACGGGTCCGGTGGCGAGTCGGGTGTGGTGATCCTCGGCGGGGGTGCACTGCGTGGCCTCGGACCGGCCGCGGCCGGGCTGGGCGGCAGCCAGTTGCTGATCTCGCCGGAACTGCAGTCCAAGGTCCTGGACAACCAGATCGCACACCAGTTCGTGACGTTGCCGCCCACCACCGACCCGCAGGGCAATCGGGTCCCCGAACGCCCCGGCATGGTGGTCGGCATACCGGTGACCGTCGCGGTCGGCACGTTTGAGCTTTTCTACGTGCTGCCGATCGACCACGAGGCGGCCAGCGCGGACCTGGTCCGTAACACCGTGATCATCACCGGTATCGCACTGGTCGTGCTGCTGGCGGTGATGGCCGCTTTGATCACCCGCCTCGTGGTGAACCCAGTCCGCGACGCCGCCCGGACCGCTCAGCGGCTCTCGGCCGGCCTTCTGGACCAGCGCATGGCGGTCCGGGGCGAGGACGACCTGGCGATGCTGGCGGCCAGCTTCAACCAGATGGCGGTGAACCTACAGCGGCAGATCGTCCGCCTGGAGGAGATGTCTCGGCTGCAGCGGCGGTTCACGTCCGACGTCTCGCACGAGCTGCGTACGCCGCTGACGACCGTACGGATGGCGGCTGACCTGCTCTACACCAGCCGAGACGACCTTGACCCGTTGATGTCTCGCAGCGCCGAACTGCTCCACGCCGAGTTGGACCGGTTTGAGGAGTTGCTGACCGACCTCCTGGAGATCAGCCGCTTCGACGCCGGCTTCGCGGCGCTCGACGCCGAGCCCACCGATCTGGTCGCGGTCCTGGACCGAGTGGTCGATCGCCTGGCCAGCGTGGCCGAGCGCGCCGAGATTTCGGTTCGCCTGATCGCCCCCGACCATCCGGTGATCGCCGAGGTGGATCCGCGCCGGGTCGAGCGGGTGCTCCGCAACCTGGTCGGCAACGCCATCGAGCACGGCGAGGGCCAGCCGGTCGTGGTCACCCTCTGCGCCGATGAGAGTGCGGCCGCGGTGACCATCCGAGATTTCGGCGTCGGGCTCAAGCCGGGCGAAGAGAAACTGGTCTTCAATCGGTTCTGGCGCGCCGACCCGTCGCGCGCCCGGCAGACCGGAGGCACCGGCCTCGGCCTGTCGATCAGCCTGGAAGACGCGCGGCTGCACGGTGGCTGGCTGGAGGCGTGGGGTGAGCCCGGCCGGGGCGCACAGTTCCGGCTGGTGCTGCCGTTGCGCGCCGGCGGCCGCCTGAACAGTGCGCCGCTGCCGCTGGCGCCGGAGAGCAACGAGCTTCCGGTGGCCTCGACTGCTGTCGTGCGGCGCGCCGAGCCGCCGGATTCGGAGACGCCGGCCTACGACGTTGGCGACCAGATCAACAGCGACGGCCATCCGGCCACCAACAGCCGTGCGGTGAGCAGCAGCCCGGTCGCGAGCAACGGCCATCCCGAAGACAACGAACGTCCCGCAGACGACGCGAAGGCCACTGGCAACGACCCGCATAGAGGTAGCGGCCAGCCAAAGGTGGACGCTGACCAGTCCTCGTCGGAGGCGGCACATGCGTAACAACCGCCGCCGGCTGCCGCTGCTCGCGACCGTCCTGATCCTCGCCGCTGCCCTGGTGGCGGGGTGTGGGGTGCCGTGGTCCAGCGGCGTCATCACGGACCGGTCCGCGGACAAGGGCGGCGCAGGCAAGGACGCCACCATCAAGGAGCTGGCTCCCGGCCCGGACGGCGTCAGCACTCCGGAAGCGTTCGTCAACGGCTACTTGCAGGCCCTCGCCGGGCGCTCCGACTCGGACCAGAAGAGCCTGTACAACGCGGCCGCCGCGTTCATGAGCGAGCCGACCGCGAGCGCCTGGACGCCGGACAAGACGATCACCGTTATCCGCCCTCTCGGAACGGCGAACATTTCGTCGTACCTCACCGGTGGCTACAAGTACTCCCGCCAATATCAGGTGCTGGGGATCTTCTCGCCGGGCGACGGAACGCTCCGGCCCGCGACCAGCCGATCAATCTTCACGCTGGACTTCAAGATGGGGCCGGTGCTCGATGCGACGAAGCCGCAGCGGCTGCAGTTCGTGGGGACCATGCCCACCAAGGCGCTGTACCTGTCCGAGCAGGGACTGACCGACTATTACCGGCAGCAGCCGGTGTATTTCTGGGATGCGAGCAAGGAGGTACTGATCGCCGAGACGCGGTACGCCCCACTCACCGTGACTCGCCTGCAACGCCTCACCATGATCGTGAACTGGGTGCTCGCTGGGCCCTCTGATGCGCTGGGCACCGCAGCCACCCACATCGTCAACGCCACACTCCTGGACCCGGTGGTCAGCGAGGTTGACGGCAAGGTAGTGGTCGACCTGGCGCAGACCCGCAACTTTGAGGCGACCGATGGTCTCAAGCTCACCGACGAGCTTCGGTGGTCACTGAACAGCCCCGACTTCGGCTCATTGCCGGTGGTCGCGCTGCAGGTGGAGCGTCAGAACCAGCCGGCGCTGGAGCGGACCTCAACGGACCCGTCGAACCCGATCTCGCATTACAACGAGCCCAGCGAGTTCGCCATCGGCGGCGGCAAGGTCCGGGCGCTCGACGGTGCCGAGTTGCCGCCGTTGTTGCGCGACCTTCCGCCGAACTCAGCCAACTCCAACGTCGTCTCCGCCGCCGTCAGCACTGACACCAGTCCGGCCAGCGGCGCGGTCGCCTTGGTGCGCCACATTGACGGCGAAGATCAGTTGTTCGTGCGCAGCGGCAACGGCGGTGCCTTCAAGAAGATGCTTACCGCTTCGTCGATGAGCCGGCCGACCATGATTGCCAAACCCCACGTCACCGTTGCGGTGGTTGCCGACGGCAGTCTCAAGCTCGTCGATGTCGTGACCGGCAAGAGTCGGACTGTCCCGGTGGCCAACTCCGGGAAGCTGACCGACGTCTCGGTGGCACCGGACGACCGGCGGCTGGCACTCGTCAACTCGAACGGTCAGTTGTTCACCTCGACGCTCATCTGGCAGTCCGGCCCGGATCTCGCGACCCCGGCGTGGCCGGCCTGGCCGGACGTCGCCAGGGTCACATCGGTGGCCTGGGCCGGGCAGAACGAACTGGTGCTGTCCGGTTATCGGAACGTCACCAACGACTACGCGGTCGTCAAGGTCAACGCCGATGGCACGTCGGACAAGGTCAACCCGGACGGCACATCCGGCGAAGAACTGCAGGTCAGCAGGTCACCGATTAATCATGTCGAGGCCTACCCATATAATCCCATCGATTCCTTGTCGAAGAACGCCGTCATGTATGTGACAAGTGACGGTGCACGTCGGATCAGCTCGTTCGACTCCGACTCCCAGGCGGTGTCCTGGGGCAACGCCTCCAACACCGACTGGGGCACGCCTACGTCACCGTTCTTCGCGGACTGACCGGCGGGCGCGCCCGCCCGTGCTCGCGTCGATGGTGGTGCCGTGTCTATTTCCGCGCTGATCGATCTCGTCTTCCCGGCTGCGTGCGCCGGCTGCGGCGGGGCCGGAGGTCTCCTCTGCGCCGGTTGCCGAGCCGATCTCGACGAATTGCAGCCCGGGGTGGCCCGGCCTACTCCGGCGCCGCCGGGCCTGCCCGGTTGCGTAGCGGTCGGCAACTACAACGGCGCTCTGCGCGACTGGCTGCTGGCCTACAAGGAACGCGGTGCCCATCGGCTGGCAGCGCCGCTGGGCGCGGCGCTCGCGCGGGCCGTCATCGCCGCGGTGGGCGATCCGGGACGGCCGATCGCGCTGGTCGCCATTCCGTCCACATCCGCCGCTGCTCGCCAGCGGCACGGGGATCACATGGCCCGGATGGCCCGACATGCGGTACGCCAGATCCGCGCCACCGGCCACCCGGCCGTGTTGGCCCCGGCGCTGAGCGCCCGCCCCAAGGCGGACTCCAGCCATCTGGACGCGGCCGCCCGAGCGCGCGCCGCCGCGTCGGCGTTCCGGGTGCGTTCCGGGCCGGCCGGGCGGCTGGCGACGGTCCAGCGAGCGGGCGCGGCGGTAATACTCGTCGACGACATCGTCACCACCGGAGCCACCCTGGCGGCGGCGGCTGATGTGCTGGCGGGGGCCGGCGTACGCGTCTCCGCGGCGGCCACGATCGCCGCCACGGTGCGCCGCTCCGTGGCCCCATCCCATTTGTTGAGAGTGTCGGACAGCACCCGTTAGAGAGAGATTCGTCCGGTACGGGGGCCTACCGCGCCAGGTGGGCAAATCTCACCATGACGTTCTTCTGAACGAGGGGTGACGGGCGCCGTGACACGGTCTAGCGTCAAAAAGCATCAACACATATCGCCACCGACCCGGCGGCCAAGGCGCTCCCGCACTCAGGTGCCGGACGCGAGCGGCGGAGACGCCGGCTCGGTCGTTCTACCGAAGGGGGGAATCGCCCGAAGATCGGTCGCAGCCACCAGGCTCGAAGCTCGCCCGCGAGGCATGGCCGACCGATTCCGCGTTTGATCCAAACGACCATCGAGCATGTCATTAACTGAGAACTGACGCGCTGATGGGGTCGGCGCCCAGAGAAACCTCAACTGGGGGAGGTCAGGAGTGGAAATCGTCGTCAAGGGCCGCAACGTCGAAGTGCCGGATCACTACCGGCAGCACGTTTCGGAGAAGTTGCAGAAGGTCGAACGATACGACGACAAGATCATTCGGGTAGACGTGGAACTGTTCCACGAGAAGAACCCACGACAATCGGAACGCTGCCAGCGCGTCGAGATCACCTGCGTGTCCCGGGGACCGTTGGTGCGCGCCGAGGCTTGCTCCGGTGATTTCTACAGCGCGCTCGATGCCGCGATCACCAAGCTTGACGCCCGGTTGCGGCGCAGCGCCGATCGTCGCCGGGTGCACCGCGGCCGCCGGGCGCCGATGTCGGTGTCGGCTGCCACGTCCGGGCTCGCCGTCGCCACCGAGGACACGGTGGACGAGACTCTTGCCGCGGGCCGGCGCGAATTGGTTGACGCGTTCGCCGGCACCGCCGCCATCAACGGCTTCGACGGCCGCCGAGCCGGCAACACCAGCAATGGAAGCGTGCCCGCGCTCTCCGAAGAAGACGACGACCAGCCGTGGCACATCGTCCGGATGAAGGAGCATCCGACCGAGGCGATGACCGTCGAGGACGCGCTGTTCCAGATGGAGCTGGTCGGGCACGACTTCTACCTGTTCATGGATAAGGATTCCGGCCGGCCCAGCGTCGTCTATCGCCGGCACGCCTACGACTACGGAGTCATCACACTCGCGAATGCGGCGTGACCGAGAGCGCCTCATAGCTCACGCATAGTTTCGACTTCCCAGCATTGCTGGTGTTTGCGATGATCTCGGGATGCCGAACAGTGCTCTGGTTACCGCGCCGGCCGTGCCCCCTGGTTCGGCCGGCGCGAGCCGTGTCTTCAGTCGCTCCGACCTGATCATCCTCGGGCTCGCCGCGCTCGCCTCGGTGCTGGCCGGGGCGGCGCACTACGCGGCCGGGCCGCCGGTGCTCAGGTTCGTCATTTCGGCGGCGGCGATCGCGCTGCTCGCGTCGGTGGTCGGACGTTGCGTCGAGCGGCTCGGCGACCGGCTTGGTGCCGGCGCAACCGGCGTGCTGCAGAGCGCTCTGGGCAACCTGCCCGAGCTGTTCATCGCCTTCTTCGCTCTGCGGGCCGGCCTGCTGTCGGTGGTGCAGGCCGCGATCATCGGCTCGATCCTGGCGAACCTGCTGCTGGTGCTCGGTGCGGCGTTCATCGTCGGCGGCCTCAAGCACGGCACGCAGCGGTTCTCGGCCGGGCCGGCGCGTACCAATGTGGTGCTGCTGGCGCTGGCCACGGCGGCGCTGGTGCTGCCCAGTTTCGCCGCGCACACCAGCTCCCCTGCCACCCACCACCTCACCGCGCTGTCGGTGGCCGTCGCGATCGTGCTGCTCGCGGTCTTCGCGTTGTCGCTGCCGGCGTCGCTGCGACGGCAGACCGAGTCCGGGTCCGACCCGGACACCTCGGTCGGCAACGCGGTGCGAGCCATCGGTCACGAGGACGCCACGCATCACCAGGGACACTGGCCGATCTGGCTGGCGGTGGTCCTGCTGGCCGTTTCTGGTGTGATCGCCGGTCTCGTCTCCGACTGGTTCGTCGACGCGTTGCAGCCGGCCATGGAGTCGCTGCACATCTCTCAGGCGTTCGCCGGTCTGGTGATCGTTGCCATCGCCGGAAATGCCGTGGAGAACTTCGTCGGCATCCAGCTGGCCGCGCGCAACCAGGCGGACTATGCACTATCGGTGATCGTCAACAGCCCGCTGCAGATCGCTCTGGTGCTGGCGCCGGTCCTGGTGCTGTTGAGCTTCTTTACCGCGACGACGCTGACGCTGGTGTTCTCACCGTTGCTGGTCATCTGCGTCGTGGTCTCGGTGGTCGTCATCGCGCTGATCGTCAACGACGGCGAATCGAATTGGCTGGAAGGCGTGATCCTCGTGGCGCTCTACGCCATCATCGCCACGATGTTCTGGTGGGGCTAGACGGCCCACGGCTCATGAGGGGCCAGACGGCGCCGGGTTCTGGCAGGAGTCGACGGCAGCGGCCGGCCGGCGCGCGCACGGCACGGGCAGCGCGTCAGCGCGGGTCGTCCGGCAGCAGTGCCCAGGCCACGTTGTCGACGCGCCCGGGCCGGTCGGTGCGGGGGAGGCGGGCCCGCTCGAAGCCCTCGCGGGTAAAACCGGCCTTTTCCATCACCCGTTGCGAGGCGAGATTGTCCGGCGCGGTGCCGGCCACCAGGCGCGCCGCGTGCACCTCGTCAAACGCCCAGTCGGTGAGCAGGCGCACGGCGCGCGGCGCGAAGCCGCGGCCACGGAACGTCCGAGCCACGTCATAGCCGAACATGAACTGCCGGGTGATGCCCTCGCCGTGCAGTCCGATGAGACCGGCGAACGCCATGGTCGCGGCGTCCCGGATCACGAACTGGGCCTCCTGGCCGAGCAGCCACCGATATCCGGCCTCGGCGCAGCGTTTGCGACACCGTTCGATCGTCGGCGGGGTCAGTGCCACGGTCGTCGCGATCACTTCGGGCAGCTGCGAGATCGCGAACATGTCGTCGGCGTCTTCGGCGCGCAGCGGATTCAGCGCGACGATCCCGTCGGTCAGCGCGCCGCCGGCCAGGTCCGGCAGGACACGGACCGCAGGGTCACCGGAGTCGGTAGCGAGGCGCCCCCAGACCGCGGTGTCCCGGAGTGAGTTGTCCCGGCCGACGTTACCGCCGCGGCGTACGCCTTCGTGGTTGAAGCCGGCCGCCATCGCCACCCGCATGCTGGCGACGTTGGTGGTGAGGTGGGTCAGCTCGACCCGGCGGATGCCCTCGTTGAACGCCCAACCGGTGAGCAGGCGCAGCGCCGCGGTGGCAACGCCGCGGCCGCGGGCCTCGGGCGCCACCAGATAGCCGACGCTGCGTGCGTGGCTGCTCAGCGGAGAGAGCGCGATGGAGCCGAGGAAGTCATCATTTCCCTGATCGGCGATCGCCCAGGTGCCACCGCGAGCCTGCGCTGCGGCGATCCACTCCAGCGCGTCGGCATGCGAGTAGTCGGCCGGAATCGTGCCGAGCGTGTGCTGGGTCACCTCGTCGCGGCAGGCGGCCACGACACCGTCGGCGTCGCTGGGTCGTGGCGGCCGGAGCCGGACCGGTCCGCCGCTCGGATCGATCACCTGAGCTTCATGCCCCACCGCCGTCACGCCTCCGTCCGCATTTCGAATGTCGCCTGCTGCAGTGCCATCGGCAGATCCGACGGCAGGAGTGAGGCTACCCACGCGTCCCGGCGCTCGCCGCGGTGTGGCACCCCGCTGCGTTGGATGCCCTCGTAGACGAACCCGGCCTTGACGGCGACCCGGCGGCTGGAGTCGTTACCGACGTGTGCGCGCCAGATGATGCGCTGCAAGCCCAGCGCCTTGAACCCCCAGACACTCAGGGTCCGGAGAGCGCTCGGCGCGAATCCCTGGCCCCGCGCCTGCGGGCTGATCATGAAGCCGACCTCAGCGGCGCTCGGATCGGTGGAGAGGAGGCGCAGGTCGATGGTGCCGCAGTAGGCGTCGTCAGCGGCGCTGATGGCAAAGATCGCCCCGCGCCGGTCGGACCACATCTGCGGCGCGACCGCACGAACGAACTGGACCGCGTCCTCGGTCCGGTAGGGGACCGGCACCGTTGTCCACTCCGCCGACTCCGGATCTTGGCAAGTGGCGGTAAGTGCGGAAATGTCGCGTTCGGCCAAAGGGCGCAGCCAACCGTCCGGTTTCGGGTCGATCAGGCGCATCGTCGGTTGCCGGGCACGCTGCGGGTCCATCTGCGCATCGTGCCGGATCGTTATGAGATCGGCCACCCGGTTGGCCGGGACCCGCGGGAAGCGGCGCCCCGGGCCGGTCACCGGTGCCTTTGTTGGAATGCCTGAGCGCCGAATACGCTTGCAAGCGTCGAGGTGTGTGCGCGGTCGCATCGTGATCAATCACGATCCCGCGTCAGTGCGTGTACGCCTACCGACACGGCTGACACACGGAAACCGTCTCCGCCTACGATGGGTCGGCAGATAAGTTGAGGGAGCGCAATTCACCGTGGCCATTTTTGAGAAGCTTCTCCGCGCCGGCGAGGGGCGGATGCTCCGCAGGCTTCAGGCGATCGCCGACGCCGTCAACTCGATCGAAGATCACTATGCGGACCTGTCCGACGAGGAGCTGCGCGAGCAGACCGAGGTCTTCAAGCAGCGCTACGCGGATGGCGAGTCGCTCGACGACCTGATGCCGGAGGCGTTCGCGACCGTCCGTGAGGCGGCCAAGCGGGTTCTCAGCAAGCGCCACTACGACGTGCAGATCATGGGTGGCGCGGCCCTCCATTACGGCAACATCGCCGAGATGAAGACCGGTGAGGGCAAGACCCTGGTCTCGACGCTGCCGGCTTATCTGAACGCGCTCACCGGCAAGGGCGTTCACGTGATCACCACGAACGACTACCTGGCCCAGCGCGACGCCGAATGGATGGGGCAGGTGCACCGCTTCCTCGGCCTGACCGTGGGTGTGGTGCTGCCGAACCAGGTCGGCAACGGCCACCGCGAGGCCTACGAGTGCGACATCACCTACGGCACCAACAATGAATTCGGCTTCGACTATCTGCGCGACAACATGGCCATGGCAGCCGACGAGCTGGTCCAGCGCGGGCACCACTTCGCGATCGTGGACGAGGTCGACTCGATCCTGATCGACGAGGCGCGGACGCCGCTGATCATCTCCGGCCCGGCCGAGCAGTCCGCTCGGTGGTACCAGGAATTTGCCAAGATCGTGGCGCGCCTGGAGCCGGGCAAGGACGGCGAGGACGACTACGAGGTCGACGAGTCGAAGCGTACGGTCGCGATCACCGAGCGCGGCGTGTCCCGGGTGGAGGACCGCCTCGGCGTCGACAACCTCTACGAGTCGGCCAACACTCCGCTGGTCGGATACCTGAACAACGCACTGAAAGCCAAGGAACTCTACAAGCGGGACCGCGACTACATCGTCTCGGACGAGGACGAAGTCCTCATCGTTGACGAGTTCACCGGCCGCATCCTGCACGGCCGCCGCTACAACGAGGGCATGCACCAGGCGATCGAGGCCAAGGAAGGCGTCGAGATCAAGCAGGAGAACCAGACTCTTGCGACGATCACGCTGCAGAACTACTTCCGGCTCTACGAGAAGCTGTCCGGCATGACCGGAACCGCCCAGACCGAGGCGGCCGAGTTCAACAAGGTCTACAGCGTCGGCGTGGTGTCGATCCCGACCAACCGCCCGATGGTCCGGCTGGATCAGTCCGACGTCATCTACAAGACCGAGAAGGCCAAGTTCAACGCGGTCGTCGAGGACATCGCCGAGCGGCACGCGCTCGGCCAGCCGGTCCTGGTCGGCACCGTCTCGGTGGAAAAGTCCGAGCTGCTCTCGCAGATGCTGCGCCGCAAGGGCATCTCGCACTCGGTTCTGAACGCGAAATACCACGCTCGTGAGGCAGAGATCATCGCCCAGGCCGGGCGCAAGGCGTCGGCCGTCACGGTCGCCACCAACATGGCCGGTCGAGGCACTGACATCCTGCTCGGCGGCAACGCCGAGTTCCTGGCCGCCGCCGAGCTGCGCCAGCGCGGCGTCGACGCGGACGAGCAGCCGGATGAATACTCGACCGCCTGGGACGACACGCTGCCGCGCTGGGAGAAGCAGTGCGATGAGGAGGGCGCCGAGGTGATCGACGCCGGTGGCCTCTACGTGCTCGGCACCGAGCGGCACGAGTCCCGCCGCATCGACAACCAGCTGCGCGGCCGGTCCGGCCGGCAGGGCGACCCGGGCGAGTCCCGGTTCTACCTGTCGTTGCAGGACGAGCTGATGCGCCGGTTCCGGTCCGGGGCAGTGGAAGCCGTGATGGAGCGGCTCAACATCCCCGAGGATGTGCCGATCGAGTCGAAGATGGTCAGCCGCCAGATCAAGGGCGCGCAGACGCAGATCGAGGGCCAGAACGCCGAGATCCGCAAGAACGTTCTGAAGTACGACGAGGTGCTCAACAAGCAGCGCCAGGTCATCTACACCGAGCGCAAGCGGGTGCTGGACGGCGAGGACCTGAGCGACCAGGTTTCGACGATGGTCAACGACGTCGTCAGCGCGTACGTCAAGGGCGCGACGGCCGAGGGCTATGCCGAGGACTGGGACCTGGAGCAGCTGTGGTCCAGCCTGAAGCAGCTCTACCCGGTGGGCGTCACGATCGAAGACGTCGAGGACGAGGTCGGCGGCCGCGACAAGATGGACGCCGAGTTCCTCGAGCAGACGCTCCTGAACGACGCGCACCGCGCCTACGAGGCCCGGGAGGAAGAGCTCAGCCCGGACGCGATGCGCCAGTTCGAGCGCCTGGTCCTGCTCCAGGTGATCGACCGCAAGTGGCGTGAACACCTCTACGAGATGGACTACCTGCAGGAAGGCATCGGCCTGCGGGCACACGCGCAGCGCGATCCGCTGGTCGAATACCAGCGCGAGGGCTTCGACATGTTCGCCCAGATGCTCGACGGCATCAAGGAAGAGGTCGTCGGCTTCCTCTTCAACCTGGAGGTCCAGGTCGAGGAGGCGCCGCCTCCGGCACCGGTGATCGACGCCACCGCGGCCCGGCTGCTGCCGACCAGCCAGACTCCGGTCGAGGTCAAGGCCAAGGGCCTGGGTCAGGCGCAGGCCGGTCAGCAGCGCGGCCTGCAGTACTCAGCTCCGGCACTCGATGGCGCCGCGGGCGCCGGTGGCACCGCGGTGGTCGAGTCGGCACCGGCGCTCGGTCTCGGCCGCGGGCCGCAGTCGCCGATGTCGGCCGGTGCCAAGATGCCGGCTCCCGGTCAGGTCGTCGGTGGCAACGGGCCGTCGCGCAACGCACCGTGCCCGTGCGGGTCCGGTAAGAAGTACAAGCGGTGCCACGGCGCGCCCAGCTAGGCAGCCGGCGATACACGTAAAACGGCGCACGTCCCCGATCGGGGACGTGCGCCGTTTCGGTCTCGGCCGGAGGCGGCGTTCACGACTGGCGCAGTCTCAGACCACCTGGACAAGCGTGCAGAGCCAATGCCCGGCGCTCGCCTCCAAGCGCATCGCCAGGGCCAGCGCCCCGTCGCCGTGGTCGAGGACGGCCACCACCTCGGCGATGCCCGGCAACGGCTCAGCGACCCTCAGCCGGCGCAACCGGAAGACCTGCCGACCGTTGCCCGCATTGCGCTCGGTGAGACCGTGTGGTGGTGCGCCGCCGCTGTCGCCCGGTGCCACCCGAGCGCTGCGAACCACGCCGGTGTTGCGGGCCGTGCCGACGATGGTGGCGCCGCGGGCCGCGTTGGTCTTGGTGGCGCCGCGGGCGCCGACGCCCGCGGCGCTCGGCGGCGGCAGATTCGTGGTCGCCGCTGGTGCGACCCGTGCGGCGTCGGCGTCCAGCCGCCGGCGCGGCGCGTTGCGCCGGAATCGGAGCTGCCGGAGCACATCGTCGAACTCCACCGGACCGGTGAGCGTGCGCAGATGGCTCGTGGGCCGGAAGCCGTTGAGGACCTCGAGGCAGACCTGCACATAGCGAGCCGCGGCCGGTGCCGACGAACCAGGTGCCAGCCCGCCGGTCTGTCGCCCGCCCGGCGCCGGCAGCTGCGGCGCCGCCTCGACCCGCGGCAGCCCCGGATCGTCGTCAAACGGGGCCTCAAGCTGCGGCGCTGACCGCACCCGGAAGCCCCACCGCTGCGCCGGTGCGCTGACGTGCTCGGAAATCACCGTGGCTGACATCGGGGCGCCTCCGTCGTTGGGTCTCGAATGCCTTCGTTTGCTTTCGTTTGCCTTCGATATTTATAAACCCATCGATGTCCGCGGGGCAAGGTGCCGGATCCGCGTACCCAAAAGAAGTGGCGTCCCGAGTGGGCGCCGCAGCCTGGGGGAGCTATTCGCCGATCTCCTCTGAGTCGCGTCCGACCAGCGGGTTGTCCCGCACCCAGTCGGCAGTCTCCGCGTATTTCTGGTTGATATAGGCCTCGAGCTTGGCGCGCTCGACCCGCCACTGGCCACGGCCGCCGACTTTGATCGCGGGCAGCTCGCCGCTGCGCACCATGTGGTAGACCTGCGACAGCGACACCGCGAGTTCGTCGGCGACGTCGGACAGCTGGAGGAAGCGCGCGGGCATTGCTTCAGTTTGCCACCGACCGCCTTCGGTTGTCGTGTGCGAGTTTGCGGCAGGCGGACACGGTATGGTCTTGCTGACAACGGCGGGCGCCGGCGCAGGCCGGTTCATCCAGGCCGCCGGCAGGAGCCCAGGTGCGCATCTATGTTCCGGCCACGCTGACCATGCTGGCGCCGTTCGGCGACCGGCTGGATCTGGCCGACAGCCACGGCTTTCTCACCGCTCACTCGGTCACGCCGCTGCTCCGGGAGTGGTATGCGGAGGGTGACGAAGAGGAGCTCGAATACGTCGCCTTCACCCGGGCTGCGCAGGCCGCTCTGCAGTTGTTGCGCGCCGATCCGGCGGCACCGCGCCGGCGCGTGGTCATTTCCGCGGACGTCCCGGACCGCGCCATCGAGATGGTCGACGTCGAGCTCGGCTCAAGCCTGGTACGCGTGCCGAGCCCGCTGCCGTTCCGAGCGGTGGCGGCCATCCACGTCGACGGCGTCGACGCCGAGCGGGAGGTGACCGCGGCCGCTGATGTGGTCGAGGAGGCCATCGCCGGCGACCCGGACGCGCAGTTCACCGTCGACGGCGCCGAGGATCACGAGCTGGAGTGGTACGACGTAACGGAAGTCGACCAGCTAATCCGATGACCGGCCGTCGCCGCCGGGCTCCGCGTCATCGGCACTGACGGGCTCGTCCACGTCCGCCGCCGGGTCCGCCGCCGACTCCGCCACCACGGCCGACCGGCCGGGCATCGACCGTCCGAACGCGATCAGCGCGACCACCGCACCGAAGAACACCACGATCAGGTCATTGTTGATGTTGGCCGGGCGGACCAGGTCGAACAGCGTCCGGTCCTCCGGGCTGATCGACTTCACCACGTCCAGCAGGTTGGCGCCGCCGAGCCGGGTGGCGAGTTCGCAGACCAGCAGCGCCAGCCCCGCGAAGGCGCCGGCCAGCTGATACTTCGGGAACCGTGCGGCCGGGTCCCAGTGCCGCAGCACCCGGTACGCCACCCAGCCGGCCAGCAGGCCGGCCACCGCCGAGTTCGCGTACGCCACGCGGGTGCTGGCGGTCAGGAAGGACTGGACGGTGTCGCCGGCGCCGAACCACTTGATGGTGTGGGTCAGCACATTCCGGGCCACCAGGATCCGGTAGACGATCAGCGCGGTGATCAATCCGGCGAGCCCGCCGAGGACCGTGGTCCGGAGCCGGCCCAGCCCGCTCAGCGCGCCGCCGAGCAGGCCCACCACGACCACGGTGATCTCCACCGAGGCCAGGCCGCCGCCGTGGCCGTACACGATCAAAATGACCGCGGCCGCGACCAGGCCGATCAGCAGGCCCCCGGCGATCGCCAGGATCCACCGCCACCGGGGAGTCGACGCCGCGCGCGAGCCACCGGCCAGCAGTCCGGCGGCGATCGCCGCGGCGAAGGTGGCTTGCACCACTCCGGGGAGGGCCTGCGCCGCGGTGGCGACGGCGATCGAACCGCCGCCGCTGGAGTGGATCGAGCCGTACGACGCCCAGAGCATGATCGGCAGCCAGATCAGCGCGATCGTCGGCGCAATCCAGGCAAATCGCCTCTTTGGGGCGAGCGATGGCGTCGTTGTGGTCTCTTCCGGAGGGCTCACCGTCTCGCTCACTCATCACTCCTGCGCCCGGTCCTGCGGAGCGTCGCTCGCGTCGCACGCGGGCCGCTCGGTGCGCCAGCCTACGGCACCTGTGTCGGTGATCATCCCGCCGTCCGGTGCCAGCGCCGGTACGCACTTTCGCGTGGCAGGATGAATGAGGACGCGGACCGCGTCCCTACACACGTCGCGATCCACCCATGATCAGCGCCACCGTTCTGGCCACGAGGAGTCCAACGATGGATGCCCTTTTCCACGTCCCCGATCCGCGCAATGAAGTCGTCCGCGAATACGCCCCCGGCAGCCCCCAGGTGATCAGCCTGCAGAAGCGTCTCGGCGAGCTCGCCAGCTCACCGATCGACCTGACCATGACCATCGGCGGTCAGCAGCGGATGGCCGGCGGAGACGCGACCAAGGTGGTCCAGCCGCACCGGCACGCGCACGTGCTCGGCGTGACTCACAACGCCACCCACGCGGATGCCGAGGCAGCCGTCGCCGCTGCGAAGGCGGCGGCACCCGGTTGGCGGGAGATGTCCTACGCCGACCGGGCCGCGGTCTTCCTCCGCGCTGCCGACCTGCTCGCCGGACCGTGGCGGGACACCCTCAACGGTGCCACCATGCTGGGCCAGTCCAAGACCGTCTACCAGGCCGAGATCGACGCGGCCTGCGAGCTGATCGACTTCCTGCGGTTCAACGTCGCGTTCGGCGCCAAGCTCCTGGCCGAGCAGCCGCAGTCGGCTCCCGGCATCTGGAACCAGTTCGACCACCGGCCGCTGGAAGGCTTCGTCTACGCGGTCACGCCGTTCAACTTCACCGCCATCGCCGGCAACCTGCCGACCACGCCGGCCCTGCTCGGCAACACCGTGGTCTGGAAGCCGGCGCACACCCAGCAGTTCGCGGCGCACTTCCTGATGCGCCTGTTCGAGGCCGCCGGCCTGCCCGCCGGTGTCATCAACATGGTCACCGGCGACGGCATCGCGGTCAGCGATGTTGCGCTCGCCGATCCGGACCTGGCCGGCATCCACTTCACCGGGTCCACCCGGGTCTTCCAGATGCTGTGGCAGCAGATCGGCCAGAACATCGCGAAATACCGGAGCTACCCGCGCCTGGTGGGGGAGACCGGCGGCAAGGACTTCGTCATCGCGCACCCGACCGCCGACGTCGACGCCCTGCTCACGGCACTGACCCGGGGCGCCTTCGACTACCAGGGTCAGAAGTGCTCGGCGGCCTCGCGTGCCTACATCCCGCGGTCCATCTGGGATGGCGGCCTTCGGGACCGGCTGGCCGCGACCGCGGACTCGCTGACCTACGGCGACGTCACCGACTTCCGCAACTTCGGTGGCGCGGTGATCGACAACCGGGCGTTCGCCAAGCACCGCGACGCGCTCGACCGGATCCACGCCTCCGACGACTGCACGGTCCTTGCCGGCGGCACCGCGGACGACAGCGAGGGCTACTTCGTCCGCCCGACCGTGGTCGAATGCTCGGACCCGGACAACGACGTCTTCAAGACCGAATATTTCGGCCCGATCCTCGGCGTCCACGTCTTTGACGACGCGAAGTTCGAGTCGGTGGTCAAGCAGGCCGAGTCGGTGTCGCCCTACGCCCTGACCGGGTCGATCTTCGCGACCGACCGCAAGGCCATCGAGTGGGCATCGTCGGCATTGCGGTATGCCGCCGGCAACTTCTACATCAACGACAAGCCGACCGGTGCCGTCGTGGGTCAGCAGCCGTTCGGTGGCGCGCGCGCCTCTGGCACCAACGACAAGGCCGGTTCATGGCAGAACCTGGTCCGGTGGATGTCACCGCGGACGATCAAGGAAACCTTCGTCCCGCCGACCGAGCACACCTACCCGCACATGGGCTGAACGGGAGCGCCAGCCGGCACGCCTGCGGCGCACGCCAGCCGGCACGCCTGCGGCGCACGCCTGCGGCGTTGCGTGCCGCCCGCTGGATCTTGAACGAATGTTGCTGAATAGCAGCACTGAACGTTCAAGATCGGGTTGGGGCGGCCGTCACGCCGGCAGCGTGGCGGTCACGAATCGGAGACGAGGCCGGGCCCCGGCGGGTCCGGCCTCGTGTCATTGACCGCTCGCGCTATGGTCTTCGGCGTGTCCGATGAGCAGAACGACCCAAGTGCCAACACCGCGGCGTTCCAGGCATTCGCGCGGAACACCGTGTCCGGTGACCCTGAGTTGACCGGCAGCCGATCAAAGATCGGCATCATCATCGCCGCGGCCGCCGCGGTGGTCATTGTCCTCGCCGTGGTCATCCTTCTCGCGACCCAATAGGCCGTACGCGGGACCGACGCCACCACTAACCAGCAGCGCCACTGAGCGGCCTTACGGCGGGCTCAGTGGCGCTGTCGCATGTTCAATTTCGCATAGCGAGGCGAGCCCGCCGTGAGCGGGCAGCGGGAGCGCCAGAGCATGACGAAGGCGCCGCTGGAGGAGGTCCTACTCGTCGTCCTCGTCATCGAGCCGGGCGAGCCAGGTCGCGAAGCGCTCGATCGGTGTCTCGAACTCCGGGTTGGCGTCGACGAAATCGCGCAGGCAGTTGGCGACCCACTCGATCGTCACCGTCTCCTCGCCGCGCCGATCGGCCAGCTCCTCGATGCCACGATCGGTGAAGTACACGCTTACCCCCTGACAAGGATGTGGCCGGGCGCCCCTCAATCGGGGCGACCGGCCACCACCCACGAACTACGGACGGGGCAGAGCCGCCTCGATCAACGCGGCCTGCTCGACATCGTGCAGCTTGGCCGAGCCGACCGCCGGTGCGGCCGCGGCCGGCCGCGAGATCCGGTGCAGCGAGATGCCGCCCAGGTGCTCCAGCAGGTTCATCATGATGAAGCCCCAGGCGCCCTGGTTGGCCGGCTCCTCCTGGACCCAGGCGAAGTTGTCGGCGTTCGGGTAGGTCGCCAGCGCCGCCTTCAGCTCATCCACCGGCAGCGGGTAGAGCTGCTCGACCCGGACGATGGCGGTGTCGGTGATGCCCCGCTCGGCCCGAGCCTGCAGCAGGTCGTAGTAGACCTTGCCGCTGCACAGCAGTACCTTCTTGACCGCGCTCGGGGTCAGCGGCGTGCCGTGGATGCCGTCGTCGAGCAGCACCGGCGCGAACGTGCCGGTGGTGAAGTCGGCGATGCTGGACACGCACAGCTTGTGCCGCAGCAGCGACTTCGGCGTGAACACCACCAGCGGCTTCCGCTTCGGCGAGAGCGCCTGCCGGCGCAGCAGGTGGAAGTGGTTGGCCGGGGTGGATGGGATGGCGACTCGCATGTTGTCCTCGGCGGCCATCTGCAGGTAGCGCTCGGGTCGTCCGGACGTGTGGTCCGGCCCCTGGCCCTCGTGGCCGTGCGGCAGAAGCAGCGTCACCGCCGACTTCTGGCCCCACTTGACCTCGCCGGACGAGATGAACTCGTCGACCACGGTCTGGGCGCCGTCGGCGAAGTCGCCGAACTGCGCCTCCCACATCACCAGTGCTTCGGTGTTCTCTACCGAGTAGCCGTACTCGAAGCCCATGGCGGCATACTCCGACAGCAGCGAGTCGTAGACGAAGAACCGTCCGGCCTCGCCGGCCACCGCGGTGATCGGCAGGAAGTCGGTCCCGTTCACGGCGTCCACCACCGCGGCGTGCCGTTGGACGAAGGTGCCGCGCCGCGAGTCCTGGCCGGACAGCCGGACGGTGACGTCATCCGCGAGCAGGGAGCCGAAGGCGAGGATCTCGCCGAAGCCCCAGTCGATGTCGCCCTCGGCGGCCATCTTGGCGCGCCGGTCGAGCAGCTGCTGGACGCGCTTGTGCGGCGTAAAGCCGGCGGGCAGGTCGACGTGCGCCTGGCCGATCCGCTTGATCAGGGCCGCGTCGATCGCGGTGCTCACCACCGGATCCGGCTCGACCACCCGGCTGCGGGTGGTCTTCACCGGGCCGGCCGCGTCCCGGGTCGCCTTGAACACCGTCTCGAGCTGCTGCTGGAAGTCCCGCAGCGACTCCTCGGCGGCGTCCAGCGAGATGTCGCCGCGACCGATCAGTTCCTCGGTGTAGAGCTTGCGGACCGAACGCTTGGCGTCGATGATCCGGTACATCTCCGGGTTGGTCATCGATGGGTCGTCGCCCTCGTTGTGACCGCGGCGGCGGTAGCAGACCATGTCGATGACGACGTCCTTGTTGAACGCCATCCGGTACTCGAAGGCCAGCCTCGCGACGCGCACGACAGCTTCCGGGTCGTCGCCGTTGACGTGGAAGATCGGCGCCTGGATCATCCGCGCGACATCGGTGCTGTAGAGCGAGGACCGCGAATACTCCGGCGCGGTGGTGAAGCCGACCTGGTTGTTGACGATCACGTGGATCGTGCCGCCGGTCCGGTAGCCGCGCAGCTGGGACAGGTTCAGCGTCTCGGCGACCACGCCCTGGCCGGCGAATGCCGCGTCGCCGTGGATGGCGAGCGCGAGCACCGTGTAGCCCTCCAGGCCACGGTCGATCCGGTCCTGCTTGGCCCGGACGATGCCTTCCAGAATCGGGTCCACGGCCTCCAGGTGCGACGGATTGGCCACCAGCGAGACCGCGATGGTGTGGTGATCGTCGGCGGTGGTGAACTTGCCGTCCTGGCCCAGGTGGTATTTCACGTCGCCGGAGCCCTGAGCCATCTTCGGGTCGAGGTGGCCCTCGAACTCGTTGAAGATCTTCTCGTACGGCTTGCCGACGATGTTCGCGAGCACGTTCAGGCGGCCCCGGTGCGCCATGCCGATGACGACTTCGTCCAGCCCGTGGGTCGCGGAGTCGCCGAGGATCTCGTCCAGCAGCGGGATCAGCGACTCGCCGCCCTCCAGCGAGAACCGGCGCTGGCCGACGAACTTGGTCTGCAGGAACGTCTCGAACGCCTCGGCCGCGTTGAGCCGGCCCAGGATGTGCTTCTGCTGGTCCTCAGTGGGCTTCTCGTAGCGTCGCTCGACCCGCTCCTGGATCCAGCGCCGCTCCTCCGGAGCCTGAATGTGCATGTACTCCACGCCGACCCGGCGGCAATATGAGTCCCGCAGCACGCCCAGCACATCGCGCAGCTTCATCTTCTGCGCGCCGGCGAAGCCGCCGACCGGGAACGACCGGTCCAGGTCCCACAGGGTCAGGCCGTGCTCGAGCACGTCCAGGTCCGGGTGCTTGCGCATGTGGAACTCGAGCGGGTCGGTGTCGGCCATCAGGTGACCGCGGACCCGGTATGCGTGAATCAGCTCGATCACCCGAGCCGTCTTGTCGATCTGGCCCTCGGAGTTCAGCGACACGTCCCGGGTCCAGCGCACTGGCTCGTACGGCACCCGCAGCGACGTGAAGATCTCGTCGTAGAAGCCGTGCTCGCCGAGCAGCAGCTCGTGCATCACCTTGAGGAACTCGCCGGACTGCGCACCCTGGATAATCCGGTGATCGTAGGTGGAAGTGAGCGTGATGATCTTGCTGACCGCGAGCTCGGCGAGCTGCTTCTCGCTCATGCCGGAGAACGGTGCGGGGTATTCCATCGCTCCGACGCCGATGATCGTGCCCTGGCCGGCCATCAGACGCGGCTGCGAGTGCACGGTGCCGATGCCGCCGGGGTTGGTCAACGAGATCGACGTGCCGGCGTAGTCGTCCATGGTCAGCTCGTTCTTCCGAGCGCGCCGGACGATTTCCTCATAGGACTGCCAGAACCCCCGGAAGTCCTGCGTCTCGGCGCCCTTGATGCTCGGCACCACCAGCGTCCGAGAGCCGTCGGCCTTGGCCAGGTCGATCGCGATGCCCAGGTTGACGTGCTCGGGCGCGACCAGCACCGGCTTGCCGTCGACCTCGCCAAAGGAGTTGTTCATCTCGGGGTGCACGGCCAGGGCCTTGACCAGCGCCCAGCCAATCAGGTGGGTGAAGCTGACCTTGCCACCGCGGCCGCGGGCCAGGTGGTTGTTGATCACGATGCGGTTGTCGGCGAGCAGCTTGGCCGGCACCGCGCGGACGCTCGTCGCGGTCGGGACCGCGAGGGACGCGTCCATGTTCTGGACGATCTTCGCAGCGACTCCGCGGATCGGCGTGGTGGAACCCTTGGCCGGGGGGGTCGCGGCCGGCTTCGCAGCGGCCTTCGCGGCGGGCTTGGCCGGAGCGGCGGCGGGCGCCGGAGCAGCGGTGGCCGGAGCAGCGGTGGCCGGAGCAGCGGTGGCGGAGCGGCGGGTGCGGAGCAGCGGCGGGTGCCGGAGCGGCAGTGGGAGCGACCGGTGCGGGCGTGGGCGGAGCGGTGGCGACCGGAGCGAGGCCGGGCCGCGCTGGCCGCCGGTGCCGGGTGGATCTCGATCGACGGCTTGTAATCGGCGAAGAACTCGTGCCAGGCAGCGTCAACGCTGGCCGGATCGGTCAGGTACCGCTGGTACATATCTTCGACGATCCACTCGTTGGGACCGAAGTCTGCTAGAGGGTTTTCCTGCGAAGTCTGCTGAGTCGACACAGCCAGCTCTCGTCTCTCCACGCGTGTGCTCAACCGCGAATGGCGCGGTCGTCTGAGTGCGTGTCAAGGCTACGCGTTCGCATCACCTGTGACCGAATCGGCGTCGCCCGCGCGGCAGTCTCGTGCCTCACACTCTGGGCGAGTTCGAGGCCATGATCAACCGATCGATGATGATCGCGCCCGAAACGTCAAGAAATGGCTATCCAGGTGGCCCGGGACACGGCCAGGACGGTGCGATCCGGTCCAAACAGGGTGCTCGCAACGAATGCCTTTCGGCCGTCGAGTCCCCGCAGGTGCCCCATCACCACGCAGTCGCTGCCCGGCTCCGGAACCGCCTCGATTCGGGTGGCCATCCGGCCCAGCACGTAGGGCCGCGCTTCGATGCCGACCGCCCAGCCGCCCGGGCAATCCAGCGCCGCCCAGATCATCGCCGCAGACACGTCGCCGGGCACGATCCACGGCGTCGCGGTGACACCATCGACGACCCGGCCCGGGAACATCCGCATGCCGTCTCCGGGAGCGCGGTCCGGACCGCAGACAAAGCAGGTCGGAAACGGGTGCGCGGCGAATCCGGGGTAGCCGGCCGATATCGACACCGCCTCGGCATAGCTCACCGGCTGCACGTCATCGTCGTCGACCTGGGCCGGCTGCGCCTCGGCGACCAGGGTGCTGCCGTGCGCGTACACCTTGATCGTCTCGGCCTCGGCCACGACGGAGAATGGCGTGTCCAGCGGTGGTGGGATGCGCAGCGTCACCGCGACCGCTGCGGCATCCGGGAGCACTCCGGCGACGGTGCCCGCGGTCCAGCCGCCGTTTCCGGAGTCGGCCGGCCCGTTGTAGCGACCCTCGATGATCATCGGTCAGCCTTTCTGATCACGTTCTTGAGGCCGGACCAGACCTCGTCGATGGCGCAGACCTTGACGTCGACCCGGCCGTTGGCCAGCGCGAACTCGCGAACAAAGTGGTCATCGAGATCGGTGGCCACTCCGGAACTCCGCTTCGGCCAGGCGATCCACAGAGCGCCGGCCGAGGTGGTGCGCTGATGCAACGCCGGCCACCTGCTCACCAGGCGCTTGCGGTCCGGGCAGAAACAGACGATCACCGGGTACGCGGAACTGCCCGGCCGCCGCTGCACCCGCGCACCGGGCGGCAGGTCGCCGAGATCGAACCCGTCCGGCGCGCCGTCCAACAGCACGTCGGAGCCGGAAGTGATGCCGAGCTTGGTGCTCAGCGGCGTGCCCGAATAGCCGGCCATGGCCAACAGCGTAGAGCGGTCGGGTGGCAGCGATCTCCAGCGATGCGTCTTCGCGGGGCGAAGCGGCACGCGGTAGCCGTTTGCACCCGTGCGGTGCTTTTCCCTACCTGCTGTGAGGTGGAACGGCCAGCGATGCGGGATCGAGGAGGGTTGCCGTCCTGTCAGGACGTCAAGTCGCCTCAATAACGAAGGACGCGGCACGCCGCCCAGGCGGCCCGGCGCGTCGCCCCGAAGCGCCGGTTGCCGGCCGTGCCGGCTCGTGCCGGGATGACCGCTGCCGGCCGGTTGGGGACCGAGTCCGTGGATCGCCCGGCGCTGGCACTCTGGTGTATCGCGATGTATCGTGTTTGAGACAAGATACATCGCGACATTGTCGTGACGTCAAGTGGCACTCGATAGTCGTCGGAACAAGGAGAGTGGACGATGAACACTTGGACCATCCGGGAACCGGAGAGCATCGCGCTGGACGACGTCAGTGTCCGTAAGCTCAAGGTCAATCTGGTCTCCGGGCGGCTCAGCGTGGTCGGCACCGACGGGCCGGCACGGGTCGAGATCAGCCGCGTCGGCGACGAGCCGATCCAGGTCCGGTTCGACAACGGTGAGCTGCAGATCGTGCATGAGGATGTGCGCACCTGGCCGGGGATCCTGAAGCCGTTGTGGTGGCTCATCAACGGCGGCCGGCGATTCACCGTCGACGTGACCGTGGCGGTGCCGTTCGACGCCGAGTGCAAGCTCTGGGTCGCCTCCGGGTCGCTGGTTGCCTCGTCGGTGCACGCCAACGTGACGGCCGACGTAGTCAGCGGCCGGATGACGCTCTTCGGCCTGGACGGGCGGCTGCGCGGCAAGGTGGTCTCGGGGCCGATCGAGGCGCTCGGCTGTGCCGGCGAGATCGAGCTGGAAACCGTCAGTGGCGAGATCACGCTCGCCGACTCGGCGGCCGACCGGGTGCATGCCAAGACCGTGTCCGGGTCGCTCACCGCCGACCTGGACAATCCGCCCTACAACAGCCAGATCCGGCTGGAGACGGTGAGCGGTGAGATCACCATCCGGGTCCGCGAGGACAGCGACCTGAAGGTCGCGCTCGGTGCCGCGCACGGCCGGGTGACCAGCGACTTTCCGGGCATGTCGGTGGACAGCAAGTGGGGATCGAACGTCAACGGCACACTCGGCACCGGCTCCGGCCGGCTGGTCGCCAATGCCGTCGGCGGCAACATCTCGCTGCTCCGACGACCCGTCGATGCCGATTTCGGGACCACCGCTGATTTTGGGGACAGCGCATGACCGCGGTATTCAGCCATGGCCGGCTCCGGCTCTACCTGCTCAAGCTGCTGGCCGAAGGCCCCAAGCATGGCTACGAGCTGATCCGGTTGCTGGAAAACCGGTTCCTGGGTCTCTATGCGCCGTCGGCCGGCACCATCTACCCACGGCTGGCCCGGATGGAGGTCGAGGGTCTGGTCAGCCACACCCAGGCCGGTGGCCGCAAGGTCTACTCGATTACCGACGCCGGCCGGGCCGAGCTGACCGCCCGCGCGGGTGAGCTGGCCGCCCTGGAGACCGAGATCCACGCTTCAGTGGCCGATCTGACCACCCTGGCCAACGACATCGAGCGCGAGGTCAGCGGCTCGGTCCGGGACATCAAGCGGGAGCTGCGCGAGGCCAGCAGCCAGGCGCGTACGCCGACCCGGCCACCGTGGCAGTCGGAGCGGTCCTGGCACCGGGCCGACACCGACGAGGATGACCGCGAGCCGGCGCTCGAGGATCTGGATCGCGTGGTCGCCGAGCTCGCCGCCGACGTCCGCCGGCTGGCCCGCCAGCACGGTGTCACCGAGTCTCAGCTGCGGTCCGCGACGGCGGTCGTGGTGAGCGCGCTCACCGAGCTGAAGCGCTTGCTCAAGCATCGATAGCGGGCATCGGCTGGCGGATCCATGGCCGCCCGGCCGCGTCCTGTCGGCCGGATGCGAGACTGTTATCCAGCTTCGCTTTGTTGATGTTCGGAAAGGCAGTTTTGTGACCACTCTGGAACGGACCCTCGTCGTGCTTAAGCCGGACGCGGTCGCTCGCGGCCTGGTCGGCCGGATCATCCAGCGCTTCGAGGACGCCGGCCTGAAGATCGTCGGGGTCAAGATGGCGCAGCTCGACGATGAGATGACCCGCAAGCACTATTTCGATCTCGAGGAGCGGTTCGGCGCCGAGGTCTATCAGGCCAACGCCCGGGCCATGCAGCGCGGGCCAGTGGTGGCGATGGTGCTCGAGGGCGTCGAGGCGGTCGCGAACGTGCGCCGCATGGTCGGCGTGACCTATCCGAACGAGGCGGCTCCGGGCACCATCAGGGGCGACTTCGCCCACCAGTCGCGGGCTTACGCGATGAGCCAGGGCAAGGGCGTCGCCAACCTGCTGCACGCGTCCGGAAAGCTGGACGAGGCGAAGTACGAGGTCGATCTCTGGTTTGGCGCGGCCGAGCAGTTCGACTACGAGACGCTGGCGCAGGCGTACACCTTTTAGAGCCTGTTCCTAAACCTCGTGGCCCGGCTGCGGCGGGCCGTGCGGCGACACAACAACCTTTCAGCATTCTTTCAGCGACACTCCAGCCAACCTGGAGGCTTTCGAGGAAGGATGTTGGTCATGGGGGTACGTGACAGCGCTGCGCGGTCCGGGGGCGTGGCGCCCGCCGGTGGAGCACAGGCAGAGGCGAAGCTGCTCGTCGTCGAGGATGATCCGAACATCGTCGAGCTGCTCTCCGCCAGCCTGCGCTTCGCCGGCTTTCACGTCACCGCGGCAAGCAGCGGCACGGAAGCCGTGGAAGCTGCCCGCGATGCCCGCCCCGATCTGATCGTTCTCGACGTCATGCTGCCCGACCTGGACGGCTTCGAGGTGCTGCGGCGCCTGCGCGAAGGCGGCACTCGCACGCCGGTGGTGTTCCTGACCGCGCGGGACACCACCGACGACAAGATCCGCGGTCTCACGCTGGGTGGCGATGACTATGTCACCAAGCCGTTCAGTCTTGAGGAGCTGACCGCGCGGATCCGCGCCGTGCTGCGCCGCACCGCGGGCGAGGCCGACCCGGCCCGGCTGAAGTTCGCCGATCTGGAGCTGGACGAGGAGTCGCACGAGGTCTGGCGGGCCGGCACCCGGGTGTCGCTGTCGCCGACCGAATTCAAGCTGCTGCGCTATCTGATGGCCAACGCCAACCGGGTGCTGTCCAAGCCGCAGATCCTGGACCACGTGTGGCACTACGACTTCCGCGGCGACGACAGCATCGTCGAGTCCTACATCTCGTATCTGCGCCGCAAGGTGGACGTGGTCGAGCCGCGGCTGATCCACACCCTGCGCGGTGTCGGATACGTCATGCGCCTGCCCGTCTGAGCTCGTCATGCGAAAGTTGCTGCGCCGCACGCCGTTGCGGATAAAGCTGGTTGCCACGGTTTTCCTGCTCACCGCCGTGGCCCTGACCGCGATCGGCGTGGCAACGAGTCTCGCCGTGCGGACGGCATTGCTGAGCCGGGTGGACAACCAGATCACCGCGCCGGTGAATTGGCGGCTGGTGCCGACCGAGCCGATGACCAGCTACGTCCCGCCGACCAACTACGTGGTCGGCATCCGCGACGTCTACGGCCACGGCACTCTGTTCCCGCAGTATTTGGACCCGGGTGATCTGCCGAAGCTCCCGACTGGAGCGCCCAACGTCGCGAAGCTGTCGGGCAAGCCCTACACGGTGCGGTCGGTCGACGGAAAGCACCTGTGGCGGATGAACATCACCGTCCTGCCCAACGGCGAGCTCGGCGTCGTCGGTCAGAACCTGGACGACATCCAGAGCTCCGAGGACGAGCTGGTCTCGCGAATGCTGTTGATCGGTGGCATCACGCTGATCGCCGTGACGTTGATCGGCGCCGCACTGGTGCGAGCCAATCTCAAGCCGCTGTCCCGGATCGAGGAGACCGCGGCCGAGATCGCCGGTGGCAACCTGGCCGAACGCGTACCCGAATTCGAACCAGGTCCGGATCCGCCGCAGACCGAAGTCGGCCATCTGGCCCGGTCGCTGAACGTCATGCTGGGGCAGATCGAAACCGCCTTCCAGGCGCGTGCCGCATCCGAGGCGGCGGCGCAGGACGCCGCGACCGCGGCTCAGGAATCCGAGGCCCGGGCGGTCGCCTCTGAGGAACGGATGCGCCGATTCGCGGCCGACGCGTCGCACGAGTTGCGTACGCCGCTGACCACCATCCGCGGCTTCGCCGAACTGTTCCGTCAGGGCGCCGCGCGGTCGCCCGACGAGACCGCACGGCTGATGCGCCGGATCGAAGACGAGGCGTCCCGGATGGGTCTTCTGGTCGAGGACATGCTGCTGCTGGCGCGGCTGGATCAGGAGCGCCCGCTCGACAGCACGCCGGTCGACCTGCGGATCGTGGCGGCCGACGCGGTGGTCAATGCCCGCGCGCTGGACCCGGATCGGCCGCTCGATCTGGAGATCGCGGCCAAGGCCGGACCATTGGTGGTACGCGGAGATGAGCTGCGGCTGCGGCAGGTCGTGACGAACCTGATGGCCAATGCTCTGCGCTATACGCCGCCGGCGTCGCAGGTCACGCTCCGGCTGAGCGCCGACCGGTCCGGCTTCGCCGAGATCGCGGTGATCGATCACGGGCCGGGGTTGTCCGACGATCAAGCGGCGCGCGTCTTCGAGCGGTTCTACCGGGCCGACTCCGCCCGAACCCGCAGGGCCGGCGACGCCGACCGCGGGTCCAGCGGCACCGGACTTGGGTTGGCGATCGTGGCGGCGCTGGTGAAGGCTCACGGTGGCACTGTTGAAGTTCAGAAGACGCCGGGCAGTGGCGCCACGTTTGTGGTGAATCTCCCACTAATTTCGAGCCCGGTAGACACCGATATATCCGCTATGTCGTAGATATCCCGTTGATTCTCAGCGAACTTACAGACGAGTTCCAGGGTTGGCGAAGTCCGGTAAGGAAACCTGTATCGCATGAACGAGCACGAGAACGACGTCAACCAGTCCTCGGATATGTGGCGGCCGCCGGCGTCGGCGAGCCCCGAGGTGCCGGCAGTCGGGTCTCCTGAACCGGGGTCGGCACCAGCCGCATCGGCCGGTAACGAGAGCCCGGCCGCTTCATCCCCCCAGCCTGCTCCAGACGCTGTGCCAGATGCGCAGCCGGGTCCGGCCTCCCAGCCGGCGCCCACTCAGCCCGCGGCGGCGCAGCCGATGCCTCCTCAGTCGGCCGCCGGGCAGCCGGCGCCTCCTGAGTCGGGCGCCTCGCACCCGGCCGAGCCGGCGATGGCGACCGCTCAGCTTCCGGTCCACGGTCCCTATGCCGGCTCCTACCCGGCGCCCGCGCCGACCACAGGAGCGCCCACCACCGGAGCGCCCACCACTGGTGCGGGTTGGGCCCCGGGCGACTACGCCACCGCGGCCTACCCCTCGACCGGCTACAGCGACCCGACGGCGCCGCGTAAGGGCGGTGCCGGCAAGTACATCGCTGTTGGAGCGCTCGCGGTCGCGCTGGCGCTCGGTGGCGGTCTGGTCGGCGCGTTGGTGACGCACAACCTGGACAAGGACGGCAGCATCGCCGGGACCAA
Organism: uncultured Actinomycetota bacterium; assembly: GCA_963836775.1. Taxonomy (GTDB): domain Bacteria; phylum Actinomycetota; class Actinomycetes; order Mycobacteriales; family Micromonosporaceae; genus DASQPR01. Next base: position 353,940 of record CAWIKR010000003.1, read on the forward strand.
TACCACGGTGATCAGCAACGCCCCGATCATCGACCGGTCCTCGCTGGCGAGCATCGCCGCGGCGGTGCGGCCGAGCGTGGTGTCCATCACGACGTCCAGCGCCGAAGGCTCCGGTGTGGTGCTGAGCGCCGATGGCTACATCTTGACCAACAACCACGTCGCGGCGACGGCTCAGGGCAGCGACGTCAACATCACCTTCGCCGACGGCAGGTCCGCAAAGGCCAAGCTGGTCGGCACCGATCCGAAGACCGATCTCGCCGTCTTCAAGGCGAACGGCGTCAGCGGCCTGACCGTGGCCAAGTTCGGTGACAGCGCGGCCCTGCAGGTCGGCGACACGGTTCTGGCCATCGGCAGCCCGCTGGGCCTGGACGGATCGGTGACCTCCGGCATCATCAGCGCTCTGAACCGCACCATCGACGAGACCTCGGACTCGCAGCCGCAGCAGCCACAGAACCCGTTCGATCAGGGCAACCCGGACCAGAGCAGCCAGTCCAGCTCGGGTGCCACGATCGCTGGTGCGATCCAGACCGACGCCGCGATCAACCCGGGCAACTCCGGCGGCGCCTTGGTCAACACCAAGGGCGAGGTGATCGGCATCAACACCGCCATCGCGACCTCGGGCAGTGGAAGCGAAGGCAACATCGGTGTCGGCTTCGCCATCCCGGCGAACAAGGCCAAGCAGGTCGCCGACGACATCATCGCCGGCAAGCAGGTTTCGCACCCGCAGCTCGGTGTCGAGGTCACCACCGCCGACAACAACGCCGGTGCGCTGGTCCGCACGGTCAGCTCCGGCACAGCGGCGGACAAGGCGGGCATCAAGACCGGCGACGTCATCACCGCCTTCGACGGCACTGCGGTGCACACCTCCGATGACCTCATCAACGATGTGCAGGGCAGCGACGTCAACAAGACCGTGACCATTACGATCAGCCGCGACGGGCAATCCATGAACGTCAACGCGACCTTGCAGGAGTCCAAATAACCGCGCCTGATTCCTCCATATAGAACGGCGACCCCCTCAACCTGAGGGGGTCGCCGTTTGTGCGCGGTTGCCGTGCCGCCGTCGTGCGACTACGGGGAAACTGCTGTCATTCGGCCGTCCGTAGCAGCGATATCCCCATACTCGCGAACTCGAGCGCGCCGTCCGTCACGTGACTTGACTACTCAGCCCAGTCGAACGACCGCGACACGGCTTTGGCCCACAGCCGAGCCCCCTGTTGCCGTTCCTCGGCGGCCATCGTCGGCGTCCAGCGCGCATCCACGCTCCAGTGAGCCTTCAGCGCGTCCAGGTCCGGCCAGAAGCCGACCGTCAGGCCGGCGGCGTACGCGGCTCCGAGGCTGGTGGTCTCCGCGATCGTCGGGCGCAGGACTGGGACGTCGAGGACGTCGGCCTGGAATCCCATCAGCAGCTCGCTCGCGGTCATGCCACCGTCGACCTTGAGCGCCATGATGTCCACACCGGAATCGGCGGCCATCGCCTCGACTACGTCTCGCACCTGCCATGCCGTTGACTCCAGGGCCGCCCGGGCCAGGTGGCCTTTGGTCACGTAGCTGGTCAGGCCGGCGATGACGCCACGCGCATCGGGGCGCCAGTAGGGCGCGAACAGCCCGACGAAGGCCGGCACGATGTAGCAGCCGCCGTTGTCCGGGACACTCTCGGCGAGCGCGTTGATCTCGTCCGCGGTCTGGATCAGGCCCAGGTTGTCGCGGAGCCACTGCACCAGCGCGCCGGTCACCGCGATCGAGCCCTCCAGTGCGTACACCGGAGCGGATGCGCCGACCTGATAGGCGACCGTGGTCAGCAGACCGCGAGTGCTCTCCACCAGCGTGGTGCCGGTGTTCAGAAGCAGGAACGATCCGGTGCCGTAGGTGCACTTGACCTCGCCCGGTGCGAAGCACGCCTGACCGAACAGCGCGGCCTGCTGGTCGCCGAGCACCCCCGCCACCGGGATGCCGCCGAGCGCGCCGGCGCGGGCCTCCCCGTAGGCGTACGCGCTGGGTTTGATCACCGGAAGCATCGCGCGCGGGATGTCGAACGCGGCCAGCAGCGTGTCATCCCAGTCGAGGGTTGTCAGGTTCATCAGCATGGTGCGGCTGGCATTGGTGACGTCGGTGGCGTGCACGCGGGTGAGCTGCCAGATCAACCAGCTGTCGATGGTGCCGAACAGCACGTCGCCATTCTCGGCGCGCTTGCGCAGATCCGGGTCGCGGTCCAGCAGCCAGCGGATTTTGGGTGCCGAAAAGTAGGTAGCCAGGGGCAGCCCGCATCGGTCCCGAAGCCGGTCGGCGTCGCCGGCCGCGATGTCCCGGATCAGATGGTCGGTGCGAGTGTCCTGCCAGACGATGGCGTTCTGCATCGGGTCGCCGGTCTTCGCGTCCCATAGGAGGGTGGTCTCGCGCTGGTTGGTGATGCCGACCGCGGCGATGTCGGCGCGCGCCAGACCCGCGTAGTCCAAGGCGTTTCGGGTGACCGCCTCGACGTTGTGCCAGATTTCCCGGGCGTCGTGTTCGACCCAGCCCGGCCGCGGGTAGATCTGTTCGTGTTCGCGCTGGTCGAACGCGACGATCCGGCCCTGCGCATCGAACACGATGCAGCGCGACGAGGTGGTGCCCTGATCGATCGCGGCGATATGGCGAGAACTCACGCAGACATCCTAAGAGGCCTTTCCGGCACCCCGACTGAGCCGAAGCGTCAGCCTGGCCCACCACGAACGGCTGCAGGTCCGCGCCGGCGATCCGAGCTAGCGGGTTGATGCCGTCTGCCCAACGGGGCGTTTGGAATAGGCCATTCGGGGGTATAGACGCGCCAACAATGAAACCCGGCATGTGCCGACAAGGGTGTGATGGCGGAGGATAGCGGTATGGAAGTTTCGCAAGAGACGATCGTTATCACGAGTGACATCCCCGATTCGTCGGACATTCCCGACACCCCGCTTGAGCTGTTCTGGGATGCCCATTGGACACTCGACGACGATGATTGGTCGCCGGGCCACTCACTCGCACTGCTTTGACGAGGCCGTTGCCCGGCCCTCCCACCCCGGGTTTCCCTCCCGCCCATGGCACGCGGATGTGGGCTCAGCGTGAGAACGTGAATACGTGTTCCTCATCGTGACGACGACCATTGACGATCTGGCCGCGGCGGACGAACTCGTCCGATCCGCGGTCGGTCGGCGCCTGGCGGCCTGCGCGCAGGTGACCGGCCCGATTCAGAGCACCTATTGGTGGCAGGGGACGGTCGAGACCGCGGACGAGTGGCGCATCAGCTTCAAGACCACCGATGCGATGGCTCCGTTGCTGGCCAAGCACATCCGGGAGAACCACCCGTACGTCACACCGGAGGTGATCGCCACGGTCGTCGACGAGCGCGGCTCCAATACGGCCTATCTTCAATGGGTCACCGAAAGCCTTGCCGCCTGATTTGGAATCGCCGGCGCTTCCGCTGGCGGCGTTGCTCGACCGCTCGAGTGCGCTTCGCACACGTCGCGGTCGGGCGCCTTGCCAGCGAAACCGCCACCGGTCCCAAATCTGGCTGGTCGATTTCTACTAGTGACGCTGCGACCGCTCGTGTGCGCTTCGCACACGTCGCGGTCGTGCGCCTTGTCACCGAAACCGCCCCCGGCCCCAAATCGATTTGGAATCGCCGGCGCTTCCGCTGGCGGCGTTGCTCGACCGCTCGAGTGCGCTTCGCACACGTCGCGGTCGGGCGCCTTGCCAGCGAAACCGCCACCGGTCCCAAATCTGGCTGGTCGATTTTCACTAGTGACGCTGCTTGCCGGCACACGCCAACTGTGGCGCGAGCGGGTGCCATGACTCAGTCGACGTCGATCTGGTGAATCGCCAGCCCCGACTCGAACGCTTCGACGTCCACCGGCACCAGCACGGAGGCGGTCGCCATCGGATCGCCGGTGCCGGAATTGCGCGCCCAGCGCGGATGCGCACCGCCACTGACCTGGACCCGAAGCCGATGGCCGGGCTGGAACCGGTGGGCCGTCGGCCACAGCTCGACCGGCACCCGGCGGATGCCGTCGGCGTCCGGCGGGCACTCGGTCGCGAACGCCGACCCGTGCGGATCGACCCTGGTCAGCCCATCGCAGACGTTGATGGACCGGCCGTCCGGGTGCACATCGCAGAGCCGGACGAAGAGATCGAAGAACTCCGACGAGGTGCGCACCGCGATGGTCGCGGCCACCGGACCGACTGCATCGATCGCGTCGGTCAACGGTTCACTGCTGTAAACCAGGACGTCCGGCCGGGCCTCCAGGGTGCGGTTGTCGACCGGGCCGCCGCCGGTGGTGAACATCGCGCCGCCGACCGAGGGCGTGGGATCGACCGGGTCATAACGGAATCGATCCGACTTGGGACCAGACGCGATCGCCGCGGTGGTGCCGAAGTCAAGCGCGCCACCGGGCCGGATTGCCAATTCCGTGGTACGCCCGGCGGGCGGCCAGGTCTCGAAGTCGCGCCACTCGTCGACGCCTTGGACGAACACGTGCACGTCTTTCACCGGTGCGGGCCGGCGGCCCAATTGGACGTTGAAGAAGTCGACCCCCTCGGCGATCGACGCGGCGAAGAGTTCCTGAGACGCATGCGTCCACGGACCGATGACGAGCCGGGGATGGTGGCCGGCAGCTCGCATCCGTGCGTAGTCGGCCAGCTGCCACGGCAGGAAGATGTCCATCCAGCCGCCGACCATGCAGATCGGTGCCGTCACTGATTCGATCCGGTCACCGTGCCCCCGGCCCAGCCAGTAATCCTCGTCTTCGGCGCTGGCCAGCCACTCCCGGAAGAATGCGATCTCGGCGCCCGCGGCGATCAGGTCGGCCTCGCCTAGCGGCAGATGGGTCCAGGCGCGCTTGAGGTACGGCCGCCGCCGGGCCTGCTTGATGATGAACGACAGCAACGAGCCGCCCTGGTTATGCACCAGAGTCGCCCAGTTGAGGATGGTGTCCAGCGAGAACGATCCGCCGGCATAAGTCGGCGCACGAAACGATGAGGCCGTCACGGCGGTGAGCATGCCGCTGATCCGGTCGCCCGCGTCCGCGGCGATCGCCCATTGGGTGTATCCGACATAGCTGGGGCCGTAGGTGAACAGCTTTCCGGTGAACCACGGCTGAGCGGTGACCCAGTCCAGGGTGTCCATCCCGTCGTCGTGCTCGTGCCGCATCGGGACGAAATCGCCGCCGGAGTCGAAAGTGCCTCGGCAGCTCTGCAGCACGACATGGAACCCGGACTCGGCGAGCGCCCGCCCCATCATCAGACCGACCATGCCGCGCCGTCCGTAGGGCGAGCGGATCAGGACGGTGGCCGCGTCCGGGACGTCGGGTGCATAGTGATCGGTCATCAGGGCGACGCCGTCGCGCGTACGCACCGGGATGTTCCGCTGAAGCGAAACCCGCCGGGTGACGGCGGGAGGGAGTCCGAGGAGTCGCTGAACGGCCCGGCTCGCAACGCTCATGCACGGAAGGCTACTGGCGAATTCTGTCTCGCCGCCGACGTCTCGACGGGTCAATCGTTGAGCAGACCATGACGTAGCGTTTGCGATGTATTGCCGTATTTATTATGGCGATCTTCGTGACGGCCGCCGGCCCCGTTCCGAGCGCCGCCGACGCGCGCCTCGCGTAGGAGATGGCGTGACGGCGGCGCCGACCACATGATCACGTGGCCGACGCCGCCGGCTCCCCGCAGCAAACTGACGGACTAGACGCGCTTGGTGTCGCGCCGGAACGCGAGCGCGGCACCGATCGAGAAGACCACGGTCCAGGTCACGATGTTCAGCACACTGGTCCAATGGAAGGCGCCACCGAGCGGAGCGCGAGCCAGCTCTCCGACGCCGTAGACCGGAATGAATTTCGCGATGTCCTGCAGGACCTGCGGCGCTCCGGTGAGCGGGTAGAAGATGCCGCCGAAGATGGACAGCACCGCGAGCACCGGTCCGAGCACCTGCATCGCATTTTCCGACGGCAGCAGATAACCCATGAACAGCCCGAGCGCGGCGAAGACGAGGGCGCCCAGCCAGGCGGCGAGCCCGCACAGAATCCACTGGTGCATCTCCAGGCTGACGCCGGTCACGCCGCCGACGACGAACACCGTCACGACCGGGATCAGCCCGAGCACCATGGCGGTGAAGATCTTGATCGCCACGTAAGCGACCGGCCGCAACGGGGTCAGCCGCAGTTGCCGGCTCCAGCCCAGGGCACGCTCCACCGCCACCATGCTGCCGCCGCTCGCGCACGCGCTCATCGCGCCGTAAACCGCCATGCTGACCATGTAGTAGGCCCGGATCGTGACATTGGAGCCGTCGATCAGGGCGTCCTTCTGCGGCAGTCCGAAGACCACGAAGAAGACGATCGGCATCACGATCGTGAAGATCAGCGTGCGCTTGTTGCGCAGCATCCGGCGGACTTCCAGACCCAGGAAGGTCAGGTTGAATCCGCCCATGGCCGGGGTGGTGCGCGCCACCGTGGTGCTCGCGGCGGTCATCGGGTGCTCCCTTCCAGAGCTGCGACGCCGTTGGTGTCGCCACTGGTCAGGGCGATGAAGGCGTCTTCGAGGTTGTGCGCGGTGATCTCCAGATCCCGTGCGGCGGTTTGGTTGAGCAGGTAGCGCGCCACGCCGTCGGAGTCGTTGCCGCGGATCAGCACGGTGTCGCCACGCAGCTCGATGTCCTCGACGCCGGGCAGGTCGGCCAGCGCCCGGGTATCGGCGCCGGGGAGAGTGGCGCGCACCTGGCGGCCGCTGGCCATCGCCTTGATCTCGGCGGTGGTGCCGTCGGCGACGATCCGGCCGCTGCGGATCAGCACGATCCGGTCCGCGTACGCGTCGGCTTCCTCGAGGTAGTGGGTCGCGAACATCACCGTGCGGCCGCGCATCGCGTCCTCCCGGATGGCGCTCCAGAAGTCCCGCCGGCCCTCCACGTCCATGCCGGCGGTGGGCTCGTCGAGCAGCATCAGCTCGGGCTCGGACAGCAGCGCCAGGGCGAACCGCAGCCGCTGCTGCTGGCCTCCGGAGCACTTGCCGACGAGGCGGTCGCCGATCTCTTCGATGCCGGCCCGCTCCAGCACCTCCCCGACCGGACGAGCGTGCGGGAAGAGGGTGGCGGTCAGGCGTACCGTTTCCTTGATCGTCAGGTCCTTGAGCAGGCCCGCGGTCTGCATCACCGCGGACACCCGGCCGTTGGCGATAGCGTCATCCGGCTTGCCGCCGTAGATCGAGATCGTGCCCGAATTCGGCCGGGACAGGCCGAGAAGCATGTCGATGGTGGTGGTCTTGCCCGCGCCATTCGGGCCGAGGAAGGCGACGATCTCACCGGGTTCGATGGCGAGGGTGAGGTCGTCCACGGCGGTCAGTGACCCGAATTTCTTGGTCACCCGCTGAAGGTCGACTGCCAATGTCTGCATAGCTACGAGTCTGACCGCTACAGGTTGACGCGGTTAGAACCGTTGATCACGAAATGACTGTGACATCTGTCAGACGCTGGACATCTGTGAGATCCGGGGCAGGAGCCGCAGATGTGACAGACAGAGCCGGGTGCGGTGCAATGGGCGGATCGGCCGGAACCGCCTGAGCTGCGGCCGTGTACGCTTTCCGGGCTCGTTCGAGTTCACAGGAGGGGACGGTTTGGTGTTTAGCCTCGCGCTACTGAATGGCGGCGTAGGAACACGGGTAGCCGCTGGCCAGCCGAAACAGTTCCTCACGGTGAATGGGCTCCCCATCATCGTCTACAGCCTGGTCGCGGCCGACGGTGTCGATTCGATCTCGCAGATCGTTCTGAACTATCCCGACGGTTATCGCGACGCGGTGGAGAAGATCGTCACCGACTACGCGATCAAGACGCCGATCACCTACGTGCGGCCCGGCCGGACGCGGCACGAGTCGGTCAACCTGATGCTGCCGCATCTGGAAAACGAGCACGTCATCATCCACGAGTCGGCCCGCCCCCTGGTGACCTCGGCCGACTTCGCGCGGATCATCGCCCACGAGCACCCGGACGTCAGCTACATGCTGGAGATCCCGTTCACGGTTGCTCCGGTGGACCCGACGACCCATCACGTGACCGGCTCGCTGGAGCGGGACAAGCTGCGCAATGTCCAGCTGCCCCAGAAGTTCCGCAAGTCCACGCTGGTCGCGGCGCATGACTACGCAGCCCGCGAGGGCGTCGACTTCACCGAAGACGCGACCCTCTGCGCGATCGCCGGCTTCGACGTCCGGTTCCTCGAGGGCAAGGACAGCAACTTCAAGGTCACCACCCCGATTGATGTCCAGCTGGCCGGCTATCTGCTGGGCGGGGAGGCGAGCGATGAGTAAGTCGATCATGGTTACCGGAGCGTCCAAGGGCATCGGCCTGAAGACCGTCCGCGAGTTCTTCTACGCCGACAACGGCGTGACCGACTTCATCCTGCTCTCCCGCGAGTCGGATGAGTTCAAGATCGTGATCAAGGAACTCACCGAGAACAACCCGTACGGCAAGTCGCTCACGCCGTACCACATCGATCTCTTCGACCGGTCGGCGCTGGTGTCGCTGATGCAGGAGATCAAGGTCGCCCACGGCAAGGTCGACATCCTGATCAACAACGCCGGTTACACCGCTCCGATGGCGATCCACCAGATCGACTTCGGCGACTTCGAGCGCACCATCGGCGTCAACCTCTATGCCCCGTTCACGATCGTGCAGTCGCTCCTGCACATCGGGAACACCTTCGAGCTGATCGTGAACATCGCCTCCACGGCCGGCATCAACGGCCGGTCCGGCTGGCTGACCTACTCCTCCTCGAAAGCCGCTCTCATCACGATGAGCGAGGTCATGAAGGAAGAGCTGGCCATCTACGGCACCCGAGTGGTGTGCATCTCGCCCGGGCGGTGCGCGACGGATCTGCGCCGGACGCTCGCGCCGGAAGAGGACCCCTCGACGATCATGCAGCCCGAGCACGTGGCACGCGTCATCGCGATGCTCGCCTCGGATGTCGGCCGGTTCGTCGACTCGCAGAACCTCGTCGTCCGGATGTAGCTCGGCGCCGTCCCCGACCCCCTTGGATCTTGAATATTTGTCGCTGTTATAGAGCGATGATCGTTCAAGATCCAGGGTTGGTCGGCGGTGGAGGCGGCGGCGGCGCCGGCGGCGGTGGAGGCGGCGGCGGCGGGTTGGGCGGTGGCGGCGGGTAGGTCGGCATGCTCTGGCCCGGAGGCGGCTGTGGCGGATACATCGGCGTCGTCGGCCCCGGCGGCGGAGCCGAACCCGGTGGCGGCTGATATCCGCCAGGCTGCGGTTGCCACCCGCCGCCGGGCTGGTTGGCCGGCGTACCAGATGGTGGGTAGCCCGCCGGGTAACCGCCCGGATAGGCCGGCGTGATCTCCCGGCGGCGTTTGGCGGCGATGCCCCAGATCAACAATCCGAGCCCGAGCAGGGCGAGCAGTCCGCCGAAGATGGTGGCGCCGAGCGCGAGCCCGAACAAGCCCTTGATCTTCAGGCCGGCGCGGGCGTCCAGGCTGACCCCGGGCGACGCGTCGGCGTTCATGATGACCAGCCGGTAGTCGCCGTTGGCGATCGGCCACCGAAGCTGCGGTGACGTGCCGGTGGCCGACGCCACCCAGAACGATTGGTCGCCCGGCGCGGCCGGCTGCGTCGTGCCGTCGATCCGAGTGGTGATCAGCCGGAAGTCACCGAAGTCGACCTTGGTCACCTGCTCGTAGCTGGCGCCGTTGAAGTAGGCCTGCACCTGTGCCGCCGGGCCGATGCCAAGGAACACCGGCTTGCTGGAGTCGCGGCCGTCCAGCTGAAGGGTGACCGACCCGCCGTTCCTTCCGACGTCGTTGCTGTTCTGGATGTCGCCGGGATTGCTCACGAAACCCGTGGTCGGCGTGCTGATCGAGTGATAGCCGGTCTGGACCACGCCGCTGCTGCCGCCGAACGCGAGACCGGCCCCTCCAAATGCCGCCAGTGCCAGGCCAATCAGCAGGCCGAGCAGGCCGAGCACGATCAGGATGATCTTCTTCGTCATGCCGCACCCCCGATACCGACGACCCCAGTATCGGTAGTTTTGACCGGCTTGTGTCGGTTTTAGGTGGATCGGATGGTCAGCGCGGTCCAGGCGCCGAGATGCAGCACGTCGCCGTCGGCCAGGCTGGTCGGCACGTTCGCCGGGAGCCCGTCGGCGCTGTCGTTGAGGTAGGTCCCGTTCGACGAATCCAGATCGACCACCGACCAGGCGCCGTCCGGCTGCTGCACCAGGAGCGCGTGCGCGTGCGAGACGGCCGGATCACCCGGCGGCCCGGACAGGTCCACCTCGGGTTCGATGCCACGCGAGCGGCTCCGCCGCCCGATCAGGATCCGCGGGCGATCGAGCAGAAACCGCCGCTCCGGGATGAAGGCCGGCAGCGCGATCGGTTCGGCGTCCGGATCGGCTTGGGCTTGCATGCGAGCGTGGTACGCGGCATCCGCGGTCACCACCAGCCGCCACGAGCCGGCCGCGGCGCGTGGGCCGGGGACCACCGGCTTGACCGCCGTGGCGTTCGGATCGTCCGGGTCCGCCGGACCGGCAGCGGTCGCACCCGCGGCACTGGTCGCCGGCGCCGGGTCCAGCCCTCCAGCGGTTGACTGAGCCGGCCCGCCGGCTGCCGTCTGAGCCGGCTCGCCGGCTGTCGGCTGATATCCGGCGAGCACGAAGTCGTGGCCGCAGACCTCGCAGAACCGGCCGCTGCGCGGCGTAGCGCAGTCCGGGCACGGGTCGCCGGACGGTGCCACGCTCGCCGGAGCCGAGCTCGCCGAAGCCGCCACAGATCCGGACGCGCCCGCCGGCGCCGATGAGCCGGCCGCGCCGATCGGAGCGCCGCACTCGTCGCAGTAGTCGCCGGATCGGGATTGGTGACCCTTCGGGCAGGTGTGCATGTCAGCCCTTCGTGACGCGAATCGTCTTCACCGAGCGGACGTTGGCGATCTCGGCGTCGACGCCGGCCACTCGCTGCTTGAGCCGCACCGTGCCGGTCCGCTCATCGACCACCTCGACCACCTTGCCGAGCAGCTTGGCGGTGTCGGTGTGGCCGGACTCGGCGGCCAGTTGCACCGCACGGCCCAGCTTCGCGGTCGCGGTCTCGATATCGCCGGCGTCCCGGGCCGCCAGGCCCTCCTGGATGGCGCTGGCCAGCTCGGCCTGCCCGGTGTAATGCGCGACGCGCTCGTTGATCCGGGTGGACAGCGCGTTGTCGTCGGTCCAGGTGGCCAGCACCAGCGACTGAGCCAGCACCTGATCGCGGCTGACCAGGCTGACCCGGGCGGCGAGCATCTCCTCGCCGAGCGCGCCGGCCGGGATCTGGACCGAGACGTGGTAGTCCCGGCTCTCGTCTCCCCAGGCGCCGGTGGGGAAGTCGGTGATCCGCTCGCTGACCTTCGTGCCGCGCCCGGACAGATCCTCGACCTGGGGGAACGCCTGCTTGACGAATCGAATGACTGAGCCCGCCGGCGCCCACACACGCAGTGCCACATCGGCCACTGCCTTGCCCATCGCCGCGCTGGTCATCGCCTCGAACGCGGCCGGCAGCTCGCTCGGATTCTCCAGGCCGTCGGCGGTGCCCAGCAAGGTCGACGCCACCAGGCGCAGCTCGTCGGCGACCCAGTCGTTGCCGATGCCGCGGCTGTCGCAGACGAACCGGCCTTCGCACCGCCGGAGAAACTCCAGCAGCTGCTCCCGGGTCTCGTGCTGATCCTGGCCGTCGGTCAGCAGGATGGCGTGCTTCACCTCGGCGGAGCTGCGCTCGAAGATGGTTCGGGACAGATCGAGCCAGGTCCCGATGGCGGTGCCGCCGTTGGCCACTAGCCGGGCCACCGCGGCCTTCGCGTCGGCGCGGGTCTGCGGCGAGGCGACCCGGAGTGCCGGAGCGTCCGGGTAGACCATGTGGGCGGTCGCCGTCCCGGCGACGATGGCGAACTCGACGCCGTCGCGCAGCGTGTCGATGGCGGTGGAACAGGCCATCTTCGCCGCCGCGATCTTCGTCGGCGGGGTCGACATGGAACCCGAGCAGTCCACCATGATGATCTGCGCTGCGCTGGTCGATGTCGCGCTGCCTCCGGTGCCACTCGCGGTCACCGTAACGACCGCGTCGACCACGTCGCCGCCGGCCGGCAGGTACTGGTTCTGGTAAACCTCGGCGGCAAAGGCCGGCTGCGTCATGAGGGGTGTCCTTAACGGGGCGTCGGTCTTATCGGGGCGGGCTATTCGGATGACTGCGGTGCATCGTTGCCCGGCGGTGCCGGGCGGTCGGCTGGATCCGGTGGCACCACGGTCGCCTTGGTCGCCTCGGCCACCCCGGTCGCCTGAGCGTCCTGCGGGACCGTCACGGCGCCGGGCTCCGGCCGGCTGCCGGGTTCCGCGAACGGCCCGGTATACGGGAGCACCACGACCGTGACGTTGTCGTGCCCGCCCGCGGTGATGGCGAACGACACCAGCGCCTGCGCGACGTCGATGGCGGTGCCGGTGTGCGTGATCGCGGCCAGCTCGGTCGGCTCCGGCGCGTACCGGTAGAGGCCGTCGCTGCAGACCAGGACCCGGCCCGGGGCATCCGGAACGAAGGTATGGATGTGTGGTTGCGTGTCGGTGGCATCGGCGCCGAGCCACCGCAGCAGCGCCCCGGCGTTCGGTGCGTCGTCGGAGATCGGCACCCCGGCCGCGGCCAGCTGCCCCGCCAGGGTGTCATCGACGGTCAAGACCCCGGCGCCGGAGATGTCGCCGTCCGGCACCCAGTAGGCCCGAGAGTCACCGATCCAGCCGACCGTCACGCCGACCGGGCTGACGATCGCCGAGACCAGCGTGGTGCTCGGTGGATTCGCGCCGACCTCGGACCCGGCCGCCAACGCCGCACCGGCCTGTGCCGCGCCGACCGCGCGCTTCAGCACCGCCGTCACGGCGGCCTCGTCGAAGTCGGTCACCTTGTCGAGTTCCCGGCTCAACGTGCGGATGCCGGACGCCGCGGCCGCGCTGGACGCGGTATCCGGGCGGCTGGACGTGGACACACCGTCGCAGACGATCGCGGCGCACCAGACGTCAGCGACCGCGAGTCCCATCGCGTCCTCGTTGTTGTGGTGCCGCTTGCCGATGTCGCTGGATCCGGCGATCGAGTCCAGGTCGATGTCGCTATGCCGGGGCGAGGCCGGGCGCCGGGTGCCACAGTTGACGCAGAAGTTGTCATTGTCGAACTCGGTGCCGCCGCAGGACCCACACTCGTCCGGCGAGCCGGCCGAAGTCCGCCACTCCGACGGCATCAGAACCCACCGATCCGGGAGCCGCAGCCCCTCGGCCTTGCCGTCGTCGAGTCGGACACGCCACGCCACCACCGATCGTTGTGCTGCACGGTCTCAGATCATCGTTCGCGGACGGACCGCGTTGGCTCGGTCGACAAGCTCATAGCGAGCCAGGTTATCGGTCTGCAGGCCGGCCAAGACACGGTACGAACGTTCCAGACCGAGACGGACCTCGCGCTCGGTCAGGCCGGCCCCGATCCGCGGCGCCGGAAGCGCCGGCGACACCCGTCGGGCGGTGAGCCAGTCCAGCGCGGCGGTGAACATCTCCACCGACAGCCGGGCCTGGCGGGCCGCGTCGAGTCCGAGACGCTCGAGACGCTGCGCCGCGTCGGTCAGATCGCTCTCCGACAACGCGCCGATGTCGGTCGACAGCCGGGCCCGCAGCGCCGCGACCCGGGCCGCGGTGTGCTGGCTGGAGCTGGTCGGCACCTCGTCGAGGACCTGGACGGCGCCGGCCCGGTCGCCGGTCTCGCCCCGGGTTCGAGCGAGACCGAAGGCGGCACTCGGATAGCCACGGTCGACCTGCCAGACCCGGGCGTAGCGGGGGGCCGCGGAGACCTGATCGCCGGACATCTCGGCCGCGGCCGCGACCGCCAACTGCGCCGCGACCTCACCCGGCAGGTCCGAATACACCTGGTCGAACGAATCCAGAGCGGTCCTGAAATCGGTGTGGTGGAGCGCGATCAGGCCGCGGAACCAGTTCAGCCGCCAATCGTTCGGGATCGCGGCCGTGGTCAACGCCAGCTCCGCGGCGGCCGCGTCCGGGTCGTCGGCGTCCAGGTGTGCCCGGACCAGCCGAAGGCTGACCTCGACGCTGCGTGGCGTGATCCCCGAGAGCGCCGCGATCACGCCGGCCGGGTCGTTCGCGCTCAGCGTCGCCAGCAGTCCGGCGCCCGGATCGGTGAGGTCGACCAGCGGCAGTGGCAGCGCCGCGGCGATCTCCGGGCCGCCCGGGACGTGGGCGTCGGCCCCGAAGGTGGCGCGCTCACCAGTGAAGTTGGCCGAGGCGGACGGCCGGGCGAGCCCGTCCTCGGCGGCCAGCACCTCGCGGAGCACGCCCAGGATCTGGTCGGCCATCTCCGCGGCCGAGCCGAATCGGCGGTCCCGGTCCGGGTGCGTGGCCCGGGCCAGCAACCGGAAATACGACTCCTCGCGGGCCAGCAACTGCACCGTCGAGCGATCCGGAAGAGATGCCGCGAATCGGCTGCTGAACCCGAGGAAGTCGAAGCTCAGCACGGCCATCGTGCGGGCAACGGTGTAGAGGTCGGAACTCACCGACGGCCCCAGCGTGGCGAGCTCCGGCGCCTGGTAACCGGGGGTGCCGTAGAGCGCCGAGACCTGGTCGTCGATGCGGCGTACGGCGCCGAGGTCGATCAGCTTGAGCTGGTCCTCGGAGTGGATGACGTTGTCCGGCTTGAAGTCGCAGAACAACAGATCGTGGTCGTGCAGGTAGCCGAGTGCCGGAAGGATTTCGACGGCGTAGGCGAGGACCTGCGCAAGCGGCACTGGCGCGCCGGCGCCGCTGTTCGCGCCACGGCGGGTCAGCGCCAGGTCCTTGAGCGACCGGCCGCCGACATACTCCATGACGATGTAACCGGTGGCTTCGCCGGTGTCCTTGTCGTACTGCTGGGTGAAGTCGTGGATCTTGACGATGCTGGGATGGTCCACCTCGACGAGGAACCGGCGTTCGGCCACCGCGGCCGCGGCGGCGTCCGGATCGCCGGCGTTGATCAGGCCCTTGAGCACCACCCAACGGTCGGTGCCGGCCTCGCTGATGTTGCGGTCCCGACCCAGATAGATCCAGCCCAGGCCGCCGTGGGCCAGGGCGCCCAGGATCTCGTACCGCTTCTCCAGCACGTCACCGGGCTGCAGCTTGGGAACGAACGAGAACGGCGTCCGGTCCCGCGGGCAGAAGCCTTCGGGGCGGCCCGGTTGCCCGTCCCGGCCACGGCCGACCGGGTCGCCACAGGCGCCGCAGAACCGGTGCGACTCGGGGACCTGAGGGTCGGCGAGCACCGCGGTCGCCGGATCGCGCCGCGGCACCGGTGGTACGGCGACCAGGTTGGCTCCGAGCCGCCCGCGAGTGCTGCGGCTGGCTCGCGATCCGGCGCCGGAGTGGGCCGAGGCGGTCAGGCCGCTGACCACTGGGCTGGTGGCCGGACCGCTGACCGTGCCGAGGCCGCCCGGCCCCTGACCCAGCACGCCGAGCAATGCTGCCGGTGCTTTATGACCACACTCGTCGCAATACCCGTCCGCGGCGTAATGCCCGCTGCATCCGGGGCGCTGGCAGGCGGTCATCGGGCATCCTCCGATCCGGTGGGCTGGCTGGGGGCGGCCGAGGTTCGGGCCGTGACCGCGGTCTGGTAGGCGTACACCGCGCGGGTGGCGTCGGGAAGATCGCACGGCGCGGTGTAGAGCAGCGTATGGGCGGCCGTGTGCAAAGTCGCCAGTTCTTCGTCCTCATCCACCTTGTGGCGAGCCGCCTTGGCCCGATAGCCCTCGAGCCGGCCGCGCAGTTCGTCGCGCCGGGCCAGCAGACCGTCGGCGGCGTCCCGGAGCTCGGCGGCACGAGCCTGGGCCCGGACGATCGACGCCTCCAATGCCTGCACGTCATCGGTGAGCCGATGCCACTGCTTGCGCTGACGCACCTTGTCCAGGTCGATCACCCGCGCCCGCAGCACGTCGGCAGCGGCCGGGGCGGGCGGCAGTTGAGTGTCATTGATCTTCTCGGTGGCCCGCTGGAATGCCGTGCGGGCGCGTGCCTCTTCGGTGCGTACCCCGTCGATCGCCGATTCCAGAGCGGTGACCCGCGCCGGAAAGCCGTCGCGGACCGATGCCTGCGCGGTCAAGCCGGCGGACGCGGCAGCAACCGCGTCGGTGAGCGCTCCGATGTCGGCGCGTGCCGAGTCGGTCAGCGCGCCCGACGGAGCCGCGGTGAGCGGATCGCTCAGCAGCGCGTCACGGATCGCGGCACCGCGCTGGTTCAATGCGGCCACCGACGCGGCCTCGCCGAGTCCGGCGGCCAGAGTGGTCAGCGCGGTCAGCGCATCGGTCACCGGCACGATCGCCGCGCCGCACGCCGTCCATCCGGCGTTGACCGCGTCCAGCTGCGCGACCACCGCCGCCGTCCGCGGTTCCAGGCCGGCGGCGAGATCCGCGGTCGCGCGCAGCCTCGCCGCCTCGGTGTCGCTGAGCCGCCGGGCCGACACCGCGGAGACCTCGTCGATCTGCTCGTTCAGCGCGTTGAACTGGGTCCACAGGGAATCGATGTCCGGGCCGATCGACGCCCACGCGGCCTGGGTCCGGCCCCGGATCCCGCCGGACCGGAGGAAGCCCAGCCCGGGATGGCTGTCCACGGTGAACATCGCGGAGGCGATCCGGCCCTGGCCGGACCGGATCGCGGTGAGCAGCCGCTCGGCGTCGTCGCGATGCATGGCTCAGCCCTCGAAGGTGACCCGGGGCGGGCTCGGCACGCCACCCGGGCCAAGCCAGGTCCGGTAGATCTCGGCCCACCGTCCGTTGGAGTGGATCTTCTGCAGCACCGCGTTGACGAACCGGACGAAGTCGGTGTTGCCCTTGGCGATCGCGATGCCGTAGGGCTCATCGGTGAAGGCCGGCCCGACCAGTTTGGTCTGTGGGTCCTGGGCTTGCAGGCCGTTGAGAATGGTGTCGTCGGTGGAGATCGCGTCGACCTGGTTCTGCTGCAGCATCACCAGGCAGTCGGTCCAGTCGGCGACCGAGACCGGAATCGGCTTGGACTTGGCCGCGGCGATGTTCGCGATCGACGTGCTGCCGGCCGCCGCGCACACCTTCTTGCCGCCGAGCCCCTCGATTCCGCCGGCCTTCGATGTGACCGGGACCAGGACTCGCTGGCCGGCGTCGTAGTAGATGGATGAGAAGCGGACCTGCTTGAGCCGGTCGCAGTTGACCGTCATGGTGTCCACGACCATGTCGACGGTGCCGTTCTGCACATCCGGGATCCGCTGTGCCGCGGTGATCGCCACCCACCGCACCTTGTCCGGATCTCCGAAGATGGCCCGGGCCACCTCACGGGCGATGTCGATGTCGGATCCGACGATGTTGCCGGTGGCTGGATCGCGGTATCCGAACAGGTAAGTGTTCTGGTCAACGCCGACGATCAGCTGGCCGCGCTGGCGGATCTTCGCCATCGTGGAGCCGGACGGCATGGAGCCGGGTGCCGGCAGGGTGCTCGGCGTCAGGCTCGCGTACGGGTCGCAGCTGTCGTCGGCGCCGCCGGCCGCGCTGGACGGCTTGGCCGGGTCGACGACGCCTTTGGGCTGGGGCATGGACGCGGCCGGCACCGGCCCGGCCGCCGGCGCGGCGGCCGAGCCGCAGCCGGCCAGGGCCAGCGCGGACACCGCCGCGACGGCGACCACGAGGCGCTTCATCGGTACTCCGCAATCCGGCGCTGCACGCCGATCGTCGCCGCCACTAGGGCCAGAGCGATCAGCACGGTGACCGCGGCGGCCTCGCCGCTCTGCGCCGACGCGGCCGCCGATCCCTGAGCGGTGAACTGCTTGCTGGTCAGATCGATGGCCCGGGCCAGATTGCCGTCGACACGATCGAAATACGGCGTGGTGTCGCCGGCGCGGTCCTGGGTCGCCATCTGCACCGCCCGCGGGTAGTCACCGGCGTCGTCGAGCTGCCGCAGCGTCTTGTGCGCCGCCTGCCAGCCCTTGAGGTCGGTGGAGACCGAGCTGATCAGCTTGCGGACCGCGGGATCGGTGGCGTCGGCCTGGGCCGAGGTGAGGAAGCCGGTGGCGTTGGTCTTGCCGAGGATCCGCGTCAGCACCTGCTGGAAGTCCTGCTCGAACTCGGTATCGCTGCCGCGTGCCACCAGCGTCAGGGACTCGTCGGCGCGGGCCTCGAGCACCGCGATCCGGATCGTCACCAGGTTCTTGACCTGCGCCGAGCCGTCGGTGTGAGCCCTGCTGAGGTGGGTCGTCGCGGCACCCCACGACGCCACCATCCAGATCATCGAGATCGCCACGGCCAGGAGCGCGGTGGTCACCCCGATGTTGAACACCCGGTTGGTACGCCGGGTGAGCAGGCGCGCGGTGACAACCAGAACCACCAGAAGTGCGACGCCGAGGGGCAGCGCCAGCCACGGGAAGCCGGCCCCGGCGGCGCGGTCGGCTTCCATGCCGTCGGACTCCGCACGGTTCACCGACGTCGCCGCGCCGAGCAGCGTGGAGTGCATGAGTGCCGAAGCCTCGCGCAGGTAGGCAGCGCCGACCGGGAGACCGGCGCGGTTGTCGGCCCGCGCCGTCTCCACCAGACCGGCGTAGACCGGCAGGTTGGCGGTCAGCGTATTGATCGACGACCGGTTGGCCGTCGGGTCGCCGGAGATATCGGCGAGCGCGGCGCTGGCCGCGGCGATGTCGTTGTTGTAGCGGTCCCGCAGCTCCTTTGGCTCCGTGCCGCCGGACAGGAACGCGGCCGCGGCAGTGGCGTCGGCGTCGAAGAGCGATCGGTAAAGCGACTGGGCGGAGACGGTGAGCGGCCCGCTGGTGGTCCGCATCCGGTCAACGGCGTTGTCCCGCTGCACGGCTCCGGCCAGCGCGACGGCGGCGTAGGCCAGGCCGATCGCGAGAATCGCCACCATGGCCGCGGCGAA
This sequence comes from uncultured Actinomycetota bacterium, assembly GCA_963836775.1. Classification (GTDB taxonomy): domain Bacteria; phylum Actinomycetota; class Actinomycetes; order Mycobacteriales; family Micromonosporaceae; genus DASQPR01. Next base: position 372,866 of record CAWIKR010000003.1, read on the forward strand.
TCGCCCGGGTGTGCTGGTAAGAGTGGCGCGAGCCCGGGCGCGGCGGCCGGCGGCCGGGCGATCGGCCGACACCGGCGTGCTGATCGCGCCAAGTTGCATCGGAATCAGGGTGGAAGCATGCGTCGCCGGCACCGCGGGCGAGCCGCTCGCGATCACCAACGCATCCCCCCAGTTTCTGCGCGGCCGACCGCGCCGCGCCCGGGTTACGGTAGCCGTTCCCGTCAATCGCCGTATACCGGGATTACGGCTGAGACCGTCCGCACGAGGGTTCCGGCAAATACCTTGAATACCGTCATTACCGCCCGAAACATGAGCCCACTTTTGTAGGGTTCCGTTGCGGGAGGAAGACATGAAGGTGCTTGGGAAATCGTCGTCGGGCTCCACCTCGGTGCCGGCCGCGCCGGCCGGGTCACCGGCGCCGGACGGGCCGCCGCCACCCAGGCGCCGCAAGCGCTCCAAGGGCAACATCGTCGCCGGAATCGTCGCGGTGGTCACCTTCCTAGGCCTGCTGGCCGCGCCGTTCTGGCTGCTCAAGGCCGGACTCGGCGCGAAGCACCACCAGGACAACCAGAATTTCGTGCACGCCAACCATCCGGGCGAGCTCGTGCACGACGGCGTCGTCTCGTTCACCATCGACCCGGTCCAGTGTGGAGCCACGGCGATCGGCCGGCACAAGTCCCAGCACGGTCAGTTCTGCCAGGTCGGCATCACGATGCGCAACAACGGTCCGGTGCCGCTGCGATTCAATGCCATCTCGCAACGGGCGATGGGCTCGAAGGGCGGCTTCTACGTGCCGGATCCGGCCGCCGACGCGATCCTGAACAAGCACAGCGACACCATCCCGGACATCGGCGACCCGAAGCACACCGAGGAAGCCGCGCTCACGCCGCCGGTGGCGCCGGCGCTCAAGCCCGGCGAGCAGGCCACCTACACGATCGCCTACGACATCCCGACCAGCGTCAAGCTGACCCAGATCGACCTGCACGCCAACGAATACAGCTCCGGCGCGCTGGTGCTGATCACTCGCTAGCGGCGGGCAGCCGAACCCCCGGGTCGTCGAGCAACCACGAGGTGATCTCGGCGGTGTGCGCGCCGAGCCGGGGTGGCGGATGCCGGTAACTGGCGGGCGCGGCGGAGAGCCGGATCGGCGAGGCCGGTGTGCGTACCGGAGTGCCGTCACGGTCCTGCCGGACCACTGGATCCAGTCCCAGGTCGGCGGCGAGCTGGAAGCCTTCGCCGACGGTGTTGACCGGGCCGCAGGCAACCCCGGCCCGGGTCAACTCGGCCAGCCAGTCCGCCGCGGGCCGCATGACGAGCACGGTTTCGATGGCCGTGATCAGCCGGTCCCGGTGCTGCACCCGGGCGGCGTTGGTCTCGATCGCCGGGTCGATCGGCAGCCCGATCGCGGTGGCGAATCGGCGGAACTGAGCATCGTTGCCGACCGCCACGGCGATCGGGCGATCGGCGGTCCGCAGGGTTTCGTACGGGGTGATGCTGGGGTGCCGGTTGCCCATGCGGTGCGGCGTGACCCCGGCGTTCAGGTGCGCCGAGGCCTGGTTCGCCAGAGCGGCCAGAAGCGTGCCCAGCAATGACACATCCACTCGCTGGCCGCGGCCGGTGCGCTGGCGCGCGAACAACGCCGCCAGGACGCCGCTGACCAGGTTCTGACCGGCGAGCACGTCGACCAGCGCGACGCCGGTCTTGGTCGGCTCGCCGTCCGGCGCACCGGTCACCGACATCAGGCCGCCGACCGCCTGGATCAGGAAGTCGTAGCCGGGCAGCCCGGCACCGGCATCGCGCCCGAACCCGGTGACGCTGGCGTAAACGACTCCCGGATTACGCGCCGCCACTTGCTCGTATCCGATGCCGAAGCGCTCGGCCGTGCCCGGTGCGAAGTTCTCGATCAGGATGTCGGCGCGCTCGGACAGGCGTACCGCCAGTTCTTGATCTTTTGGATCGTTGAGATCGAGCACGATGCTGCGCTTGTTGCGGTTGGCGGCCAGGAAGTAGGTGGATTCGCCGTCGGCGCTGGTCGGCGGCTGCCAGCGCCGGGTGTCGTCGCCGGACCGGCTCTCCACCTTGATCACGGTGGCGCCCAGATCGCCCAGCGTCATGCCGGCCAGTGGCCCGGCCAGCACCCGGGAGAAGTCCGCCACCAGTAGCCCGTCCAGGGCACCGCCCGGCGCGAGCGGAAGTTCGGTCGAGGTCAGTGGTTGGGCATCCGGCACGGGCTTCAATTTGCCGCACCGGACCGATCCGCGCGAGGGTGGGTTGGCTCTTGCGCCGGCCGCCGTCGTCCGGAAGGCTTTGTTCGAGTCGCGAATTATCTGGGAGAGTGGATGTACCGCGCGCAACGCTGGGGAATTGCCGTGATCTTCGCGATCCACGGCATGGTGCAAGGCACGTTCGCCGCCCGCATTCCGGCGATCTCGGAGAATCTCTCGTTGAGCGCCGGCCTGCTTGGTCTCGCGCTGTTCATGCCGTCGGTCGGGTCGTTGAGCCTGATGCCGCTGGCCGGCCGGCTGATCCACCGGATCGGGTTGCGCCGGTCCACGCAGCTGATGCTCGGAGCCTGGACCGTCGCCGTGGTGTTGCCGGCCCTGGCGCCGAATCTGCTCACGCTGTGCCTGAGCCTGGCGTTGATGGGCGCCTGCGCCGGCCTGGCGGATATTGCGATGAACGCGCACGGGTCCGCGGTCGAGCAGGGCATGGGCAGGTCGATCATGTCGGGCCTGCACGGCATGTGGAGCATCGGAGTCTTCATCGGAGCCGGAATCGGCGCCATCGCCGCCGCGTGGGACGTCAACGTCCGGGTGCACTTCGCCCTGGTCGCCGTGGTGCTGCTGGTGATCGGGCAGGTGGCCTGCCGGACGATTCCGGTGCGGGCGCCCGGCGCTGCCGAGGCCGAGCCGGAGCCACCGCGGTTCAGCCTGCCGCGCGGCCCGGTGCTGCTGATCGCCCTGGTGGCCTTCTGCGCTGTCTTCGTCGAAGTCTCCGGTTCTGACTGGGCCGGCGTCTACCTCCGCAAGGTCAGCCACAGCGGGCATGCCGAGGCGGCCATCGGCGTGGCCGTCTTCGCGGTCCTGATGGCGGTCAGCCGATTGAGCGGCGACGGCCTGGTGCGCCGGCTCGGACCGACGTCCGCGGTGCGGGCGATGGCGGCGATCGGCACCGTCGGCGCGGTGATGATCGTGCTGGCCATCAACGGCGCCGTGACGATCATCGGATTCGGCCTGATGGGAGTCGGCATCGCGATCGTGGTGCCGCTGGCATTCGCGGCCGCTGGGCGGATCGGATCGGCCAATGGTGGCGGCCAGGCCGGCGCCGGTTCGGCGATTGCCGGACTGGCCACGGTGGCCTACGGGGCCGGGCTGGCGGCGCCCGGAGCGATCGGCGGCCTGGCCAGCGTGACGTCGCTGCGCGGATCGTTCGTGATGATCACCGTACTGGTAGCGGTGGTGTGCTTGGGCGCGACCGTGCTGCGGACCGGCGCGGCCGACGAAACGGCCGAGGAGCCGAGTGTCTATTCGGAGGTTTCGGCCTGATCTGGCTGTCAAATTGCTGTGAGTTTTGCCGTTACTGTCCGCATTGAACGAGCTAGCCGAGCTGCGACAAGAAGTCGTTTTGCGCCAAAGTCTGTAGTATCGCGAGAATCTCGTCCGCAGACCGGAGGTGCCTGAAATGGACGACGTCAAGATCCGATCCGGCCGGCGACCCTGGGGAAGTCTCGAAGAAGAGGTGCTGGCCTCGCTATGGGCCGCGCCCGAACCGGTCACTGCCGGAGTGGTGCAGGCCGAGCTCGGCGGCGATCTCGCCTACAGCACGATCACCACGATCCTGTCCCGGCTCCGCGCCAAGGGGCTGGTGGTCCGCAGCACCGCCGGACGTGGCCACCTTTACGCACCCGCGATGGACGCGGCCGCGCACACCGCCAAGGAGATGCACTCGCTGCTGATCCGCCGCGGTGACCGCAAGGCGGTCCTGGCCCGGTTCGTCGATGAGCTGTCGAGCGAGGAGGAGGCGCTTCTCCAGTCGCTAATGCGCGACCTGCAGGAGCGTTGACGTGGCGTTCTGGGTGTATCTCGGACTGTTCCTCGGAGTCGTCGTGGCTCTGTCGGCGCCGTGGATCGCCCGGACGCTGCCGCCCCGGACCGGCGTCTGGGTGCTGAGCGCCGCGGCGGTGACCAGCGCGGCGGGCATGCTCGGCACGGTCGGCATGATCGCGCTGACCGGCGCTGCCCGAGTGCCATACCTGGCCAGTGAGGGCAACGTTTCGGCGGTGGCGTGGCGACACGTCGATCCGATCGCGGCGTGGGCGGCGACGCTGGCGGCGATCGTCCTGACCGCTGGGCTGGCCCTCTTCGTGCGGGGCGTCTGGCGGGAAGTCTCGGCCCATGTCGGCGTACGCCGCTTGGTGCGGGCGATGTCCGGAAACGACCGGTTGGTGGTCGTCGATGATGAAAACCCGCACGCGTACGCGGTCGGCGGGCGTAACGGGCGCATCGTCGTCTCCCGTGGCCTGCTCCGGGAACTCAGCGCCGACGAGCGCCGGGCGGTGCTCGCCCACGAAACCGCCCACCTGCGCAGCAATCACCACGTCCACCTGCGAGTGATCCGGGTGGCCGCGGCGCTCAATCCACTGCTCCGCCAGTGCATCCCGGTGGCGTCGCTGGCCGTCGAGCGGTGGGCCGACGAGGATACGGCGGCCACCGTCGGCGACCGTACGCTGGTCGCCCGCGCGCTGGTCCGGGCCGCGCTCGCCGGCGCCAGCCGGAAGACCGCACCGCGCGGGACGCTCGCGCACACCGCCAGCGACGTCGGTCAGCGGGTCGCCGCCCTGATGCAGGCACCGCCTCGACCGCGCTGGACGATCGCCGTTGCCACGTCGGTGCTTCTGGTCGCGACGGCAGCGGCTCCGGTCTACGCGGCGGACAGCTTCGACAATCTGCTCAATTCGGCGGCGGCGCGGGGCGGAACTTCGTCCGTCAGGTAGCGCCCGCTGGACAATCAGGATAAATCGGGAAATTGGCTCTTACGCCGCGCCATCCGCTGGTCGCCGTTCTAGCGTGGGTTTGTTGGTTTCCCGTGCCCATAGCTGGGCCGACAACCGGGGTGCCCGACCGCGGGCCGGGCCGCCGGACAGGAGCGAAGATGGCCAAGCGCAAAGACCCTAATCAGCAGATGAAGGACGAGGCGCAGGCGTACCTGGATGCGCTGCCGGACGAGACCGCCGAAGGCCGGCTGGTGACCGACGAGGGCACCACCGCCGACAGCGGGGCCTGGGACTCCGAAGAGGCGCGCCAGCAGGCTCGCATCACGAAGAAGGGCAACCAGTCCCGATAACGAAACGAACTGCGCAGGCGGCGTCGCGATTGCGGCGCCGCTTCTACGTCTTGGGCTCGGCGCCGGCCCGCCCGCGCGCGGGCGGCGAATCGACAATGTCGAGTGGCGCCGTCAGGCGTCAGCCGGAACCGGCTCGGTTTCGATGGCGGGGATCGATCCGGCGGTGAGCGGCCGCGCAGGCCGGGACCGCAGGCCGAGCCAGGAGGCACCACCGATCGGAATGATCAGCCAGCAGGAGAGCAGCCGGTAGGTGAGCACCACCGCGGCGGCCGCGGCCGCCCCGGCACCGGCGGTAGCCAGGCCCGCCAGCAATCCGGTCTCGATCAGGCCGATGCCGCCGGGCGTGAGCGGGATCTGCCGCACCAGCTGAACGCCAAGATAGATGCTCGCCAGGGTCAGCACCCCGACCGGGAGCGCGAACGCGCGCGCGGCGGCGGCCAGGCACAGCAGGTCGGTGAGCCAGTTGAGTCCGGCGAAGGTGAGCGCGAACGCCCAGTGCCGCGGTCGCACCGAACGCCAGGTCGACACGTTGCGCCGCACGCTGACCATCGCGGTCGTCGTCCAGCGCCGGATGTTCGACTGCGGCTGGTGGATCACCATCGCCGCCCTGGTCGGGTGGACGACCGATCGCCGGCCGCGCAGGAAAGCCCAGACGCCGACCGTCGCCAGCAGGCCGACGGCTGCCGTGACGATCAGAGCCGAGTGCTCGTGCCAGGCTTCGCTCGGCGCGACCGCCACGACTCCGGCCAGGCCCAGCACGTAGACCAGGCCGAGACCGAGGAACGACACGACGCCGGAGAGGACCATGACGGCGGCCGCCGTGTCCCGGCTGGCGCCGCTGCGCCGGTATTGCTGGAACGCGAAGGCGGCCGAGACCGCCGACCCGGCCGGCATGCTGATCGCGATCGCTGATCGGGCGTACGTGACGCCGATTGCTCGCGGCATCGACATCCGGACCGACATCGCCCGGAGGAGCCCACGTTGCTGCCGGGCGAACATCGCCATCGACACTGCTTCCATCACGGCCGCGACGCCGACCCAGCGCAGATCGGCATTGGCGATGGCGGAACTGATCGCGTGCACGCTGGGCAGTTTGCCGCGGAGCGTGAAGACGACCAGGCCGAGAGCGACCAGGGCGGCCACGCCGGCCCACAGTTTGGCCCGGAGGCCCCGCTTGGAGGCGGCGGCCGACTCGGACGGCACCGGCCGGGACGTCGGGACCAGCATCGCGGAAGCCGAGACGTTGCCGGCGGGCGGTGCCGGAGACCGATCGGCCGGAGCCACCACATTCAGCGGCGGCATCGAGTCAAGATCGGCAGGAAGTTCCCGGTTACGGTGAGCGGGACATGGCATGACGCTCATGCGGCCGACTCACCCCCCAAGAGACCGAACAGCGTTCGCTTGCAATTAATTGAACGGTCGGTACGGGTCACAGCGTAACCCGACACTAACTACTGGTCCACGCATTAACGCTGTGAGCTACGTCAGAGTTCCCCTACTCCAATGACGTTTTTTAACAGGTGGTTGTGACAAAAGTGCGGCGTTCGGCCGATCCGAGCCGGTAGTGGCGGGTCTGATCCGAGTGGCCTGCGGTGCGTCAGGTGACCAGGACCACATCTGGCCGGCCTCGGGGGTGCGTCCTCGCGGACTGGCGGCCGTACGCGCAAGATGTGGTCATGGGCTTTCACGTGACGGTCGAGCGGACCGAATCCGGCTATCGGGCCACCAACGCCTCCGGCGCCACCATCGAGTTCGGGACCGAGGGCACGTTCAGCCCGGTCGAGCTGATGCTGGCGGCGCTCGGTGGCTGCAACATCGTGACCGTTGAGCCGCTGACCGCGCAGCGCGGGCACCGCCTGACCAAGCTGGCCGCCACGATGACGGCGGAGAAGATCAGGCCGAACAAGATCGGCCCGGTGACCCTGACATATGACGTGGAGATGCCGGCCGGTGACGCCGAAGCTGACGCGATCTTCCACGACGTCGCGGAGCGCGTACACAAGAAGTCCTGCTCGGTCAGCACCGCGCTCGAGGAGGAGACCCCGGTGATCCTGGTGCTGCCGGACCAGCCGGCGGCCGGCTGAGCCGGCTCGTTACTGCGACGGCTCCTAGCCGAGCCGGGCGGCGAGGGCCGGCAGCACGAGGCCGAGCGGCGCGTCGATCCGATGCGTCGCGACGTCGTCGGATCGGGTCGGGCCCTGATTGACGATCACCACCGGGATTCCGTGCTTCACCGCCCGGAGGACGAAGCGGCGTCCGGACATGACGGTGAGCGAGGATCCGAGTACCAGCAGAGCTTTTGATCTTTCGGTCAGGCCAAAACACTGTTGCACGCGATCGGCCGGCACGCTTTCGCCGAAGAACACCACGTCCGGCTTGAGCATCCCGGTCACGCAAACGGTGCAGCCCACGATCCGGAAGCCGGCCACGTCGTCGTCGTGCAGGTCGACGTCGCCGTCCGGATTGACGGCCAGGATCGCGGCATCGAAATCCGGGTTCGCCTCGCGGAGCCGGGTGTGCAGCTCATCGCGATCGAGTGTGTTCTGACAGTCCAGGCAGATCACTCGGGCCAGGCTGCCGTGCAACTCCACCACGGTCTCGGCGCCGGCGCTCTGGTGCAGGCCGTCGACGTTCTGCGTGACGATGCCGGAAAGAAGGCCGGCGCCCTCGATCGTCGCGACGGCGGCGTGCCCGGCATTCGGATTCGCCTTGGCGATCGACTGCCATCCGATGTGGCTGCGGGCCCAGTAGCGTCGTCGAGCCAGCGGGTCACCGGTGAAGGTCTGATAGGTCATCGGCGTGGCCGGCCGTTGACTGCCGGTCGGGCCACGATAGTCCGGAATGCCCGACTCGGTGGAGATGCCGGCACCGGACAGCACCATCACGTCGCCGCCGCTGATCAGATCGACAACCTCGTCAAGATCGGCATCGGCGGCGAGTGCGGTGGTCACGCGGTCCATTGTGCCTCGCACTCGGCGCGGATCCGTTCGCGCTCGTCGCCCCTCCACTCGTGCGCAGTGGATCTTGCGATGTTGGCGTCACCGTAGCCACGCCAACATCGCAAGATCTAAAGGTCGGAGCGGGACCCCTTGAAACTGCCTGACAAACCGACCGGTCGGTATTGACACGGTGAGTGCAAGCTAGTGAGATCGGGGCATGAACCACTACCGGAGCAACCTGCGCGACCTTCGTTTCAACTTGTTCGAGATGCTCGGCGTGGGCGAGCGGCTGGGTCACGGCGAGTTCGGCGACCTTGATCGCGACACCGCCGACAGCATTCTCGACGAGGTCGAGCGCCTCGCTTCGGGACCGATCGCCGCCTCGTTCACCGAGTCCGACCGGCACCCGCCGATCTTCGACCCGGCGACCAACTCGGTGACCATGCCGGAGGCGTTCCGGAAGTCGTACCAGGCTTATATGGACGCCGAGTGGTGGCGCCTGGACATTCCGGTGGAGGCCGGCGGCACCGCGGCGCCGCGATCGCTCTGGTGGGCGCTGGTCGAGATGATTCAGGGGGCGCATGCTCCGGTCTTCATGTTCGGCGGTGGCCCCGGCTTCGGCGGCCTGCTCTACCGAATGGGCACCGACGCGCAGAAGAAGGTCGCCGACCGGATGATCGAGCGGCGCTGGGGCGCGAGCATGGTGCTGACCGAGCCGGACGCCGGTTCCGATGTCGGCGCGGGCCGCACGAAGGCGACGCCGCGCCCGGACGGCAGCTGGCAGATCGAGGGCGTCAAGCGCTTCATCACCAGCGGCGAGCAGGACATGAGCGAGAACATCGTGCATTTCGTGCTGGCTCGCCCGGATGGTGCCGGCGCGGGCACCAAGGGCTTGTCGCTGTTCATCGTTCCCAAGTTCCATTTCGACTGGGACACCGGCGAACTGGGCGAGCGCAACGGCGTCTTCGCCACCAACGTGGAGAAGAAGATGGGCATCAAGGTCTCCACAACCTGCGAGCTGCGCTTCAGTGAGCAGGAGGGGATCCCGGCGATCGGCTGGCTGGTCGGCGATGTGCACGACGGCATCGCCCAGATGTTCAAGGTGATCGAATTCGCCCGGATGCAGGTCGGCGTCAAGGCGATCGGCACCCTGTCGACCGGCTATCTCAACGCTCTGGACTACGCCCACATCCGCGTGCAGGGTCCGGACCTGACACGATTCATGGACAAGAGCGCCCCGCGGGTCACCATCGACCGGCATCCCGACGTGCGCCGGATGCTGATGCTCCAGAAGGCGTACGCGGAAGGTCTCCGCGCCGTCTACCTCTACACCGCCGACTGGCTGGACCGTGGCGAGCCGGGCATGAACGACCTGCTCCTTCCGATCGTCAAGGGCGTCGGATCGGAGCGCGCCTACGAGATGCTGGCGTTGAGCCTGCAGACCCTGGGCGGCTCGGGATTCCTGCAGGACTACCCGATCGAGCAGTACATCCGGGACACCAAAATCGACACCCTCTACGAGGGCACCACCGGCATCCAGGGCCAGGACTTCTTCTTCCGGAAGATCGTCCGGGACAAGTCGGTCTCATTCGACCGGCTGCTCGGTGAGATCGACGAGTTCTGCGCCGCCACCGATGACGAGGCGCTCAAGGGCGAAGTGGAGTCACTGCGCACGGCGACCGATGACATCCGCGCCATGGTCACCACGATGCGCGGCTGGACGGACGATGCCAGCGGCGACGCCCCGGAGATCTACAAGGTCGGCCAGAACACCACCCGGCTCCTGATGAGCGTCGGCGACCTGCTGATCGGCTACCTGCTGACCCGGCAGGCCGCGATCGCGCTGGAGCGGCTGGGCGCCGGCGACGACGACTTCTATGCCGGCAAGCTCGCGGTGGCACGGTTCTTCGCCGGCACCGTACTGCCGGAATTGACCGCCCGGCGGGCGGTGCTGGCGCGCACCGACAATGCCCTTATGGACGTCGCCGACGGCGCGTTCTGAGCCGGGCGAGCCGACGATGCGCGCCAAGGCCCCTGATCAGACGGTCCGCAAGCAGGTGCTGGCCGCAGCCGTGGATCTGTTCGCGGCGAACGGCTATGACGGCACGTCGGTGCAGCAGATCGTGGAGCGGGCCGGCGTCACCAAGGGCGCGCTTTACCACTACTTCACCGCCAAGGAAGACATCCTGCTGGAGATCTACACGACGGTCTTCGACGAGCAGATGGCCGCGCTCGACCACATCATCGCGATGAACCGCGAACCGGAGTGGACACTGCGCGAGATCATCCACAGTCTGGTCGGCGTGACCGCCGCGAACGTCAAGGTTTCGGCGGTGTTCAGCCGGGAAGCCACCCGGATGGATCAGACCCGGTGGGTGGCACTGCAGGATCGGTGGCGTGGCTACCAGGAATCGGTGCGCGCGGTGATCCGGCGCGGCCAGTCCGACGGCAGCTTCGCCACCGTAGCGTCGCCGGAGATGGCGTCCTGGGCGATCTTCGGCGTGACCACGTCGCTGCACACGTGGTATCGCCCGGACGGTCCGAAGACTCCGCAGCAACTCGCCACCGAACTATCCGACCTCGTGTTAGCTGGACTCGCACCCCGCTGAGCGATCACCAGGCCGGCCGACAGCAGCCGTTCGACGAGAACAGCCCGACGATAGATAGCCGTCCGAAGACAGCAGCCCAAAGCAGCAGCCCGACGAGAACGACAGCAGCCCGCAGACAAGGACAAGGAACAAGGGAGCCCGAGCATGACTCGACTGAACGACCGCGTCGCCGTGGTGACCGGTGCCGGCCGTGGCATCGGCGCGGCCGTGGCCAAGCGCCTGTCCGCCGACGGTGCCAAGGTGGCAGTGGTGGACCGGATCGAGGCGGACACCGCCGAAACCGTCGCGGCGATCGAAAAGGCCGGTGGCACCGCCGTCGGGATCGGCTGTGACGTCGCCGCGAGCGACCAGGTCGAAGCCGCGTTCGCACGGGTCGCCGGCGAACTCGGTGGTGTCCACATCCTGGTCAACAACGCCGGCGTGATCCGCGACAACCTGCTCTTCAAGATGACCGAAGACGACTGGGACATGGTGATGGGCGTGCACCTCAAGGGTGCGTTCCTGTGCTCCCGCGAGGCGCAGAAGCACTTCGTGCCGCAGAAGTACGGCAAGATCGTCAACCTCAGCTCCACCAGCGCCCTGGGGAACCGGGGTCAGGCCAACTACTCCGCCGCGAAGGCCGGCATCCAGGGCTTCACCCGCACCCTGGCGATCGAGCTCGGCCCGTACGGCGTAAACGTGAACGCAATCGCACCCGGCTTCATCGCCACCGCGATGACCGAGGAGACCGCGCGCCGTATGGGCGTGACCTTCGACCAATTCGAGAAGGCGATCTCGGACATGCTGCCGCTGCGTCGCGTCGGTCAGCCGGAGGACATCGCCGGAGTGGCATCGTTCCTGGTCAGTGACGACGCCGCATTCGTCACCGGGCAGACTCTCTATGTGGACGGTGGGCCGCGCTGATGACCGAACTGCACGAACTCGACGCGCTGGCGATGGCTCAGGCGATCATCAACGGTGAGGTGAGCCCCACCGAGCTGGTCGAGCATCACCTGGACCGGATCGCCGCCTACGGCGACCGGCTCGGAGCGTTCGTGACGGTCACCGCCGACGAGGCCCGCCGGGCCGCCAAGATCGCCGAGGAGCAGCACGCCGAGGGCATCGCCGCGGCCTCGCCGCTGTTCGGTGTGCCGACCGCGATCAAGGATCTGGCGCCGACCGCGGGTGTGCGTACGACCTTCGGGTCACGCGCCTTCGAGGACTGGGTGCCCGATGTCGACGCGAACGCGGTGACGCTGATCAAGCGGGCCGGGATGATCTCGCTCGGCAAGACCAACACACCGGAGTGGGGGCTGTCCGCCTACTCGGACAACGGCGTGGCCGCGGGTGTGCGTACCCCCTGGGATCTGACCCGGTCGGCCGGCGGGTCCAGCGGGGGCGCGGCGGCCGCGGTCGCCGCGGGCCTGATTCCGATCGCTCACGGCAGTGACGGCGGCGGATCGTTGCGGATTCCGGCGAGCGCGTGCGGGGTGTTCGGCTTCAAGCCGACCCGTGGCCGGGTCAGCAGTGGGCCGCTCGGCGTCGACGTGACCGGCCTGAGCGTCCAGGGCCCGATCGCGTGGACCGTCGCCGACGCCGCCGCGATGCTGGATGCACTGGCCACGCCGATGCCCGGCGATCCTTATTGGGCGCCGCCGCTGGAGAAGGGCGACACGTTCCTGGCCGCGGCCCGCACCGACCCCGGGCAGCTGCGGATCGCCCGGTTCAGCGATGCCGGCTTCCCGGTCGACCCGGACGTGCGGGCCGCCTATCAGGACACTGCGGCGCTGCTCGAGGACCTCGGTCACGACGTCGAGGAGATCGACTATCCGTTCGGCGACGAGCTTGTCGACCATTTCAACGTGCTGTGGGCCGCGCAGGCACTGGGCATGCCGGTGCCGCCGGCGGCCGAGTCGCTGCTGCAGCCGATGACCCGGTGGTGGCGCGAGCGAGCCCGGCGGCAGACCGGCGAGCAGGTCTACAACGCGCTGGTCGGAATGCAGCTGGGCGCCCGCCGCGCACTGGAGCGGCTAGCGCCGTTCGACGCTCTGCTGTGCCCGACGCTGGCGCTGCCACCGCAGCCGATCGACTACTTCCGGAGCCCCGACGATCAGGCCGAGGAAGCGCAGCGACAGCACGCTTTCACGCCGTTCGCCGCCGGCTTCAACATCACCGGCCAGCCGGCCGCCAGCCTGCCGCTCGGCGTTTCGGCCACCGGCCTGCCGCTCGGCGTGATGCTCGCCGGACGCCCGGCCGGTGACGCCGCCCTGCTTTCGCTCTGCGCCCAGGTCGAGGCCGCGCGTCCCTGGCGGGGCCGACGACCCACGCTCTGACACCCCGTTGATTGGAGACCCCCTCATGCACTTCGCCTCGCTCGACGAGCTCAAGGCGGCCGTCGGCACCACCCTTGGCAGCAGCGACTGGATCGTGGTGGATCAGGACCGGATCAATCAGTTCGCCGACGCGACCAACGACCACCAGTGGATTCACGTCGACTCGGTGAAAGCCGCGGCGGGGCCGTTCGGCTCGACCGTGGCACACGGTTTCCTGACGTTGTCACTGCTCCCGGCCCTGGTCGACGGAAAGCTGTCGGTCGACGGTGTCCGGATGGCGGTCAACTACGGCCTGAACAAGGTGCGCTTCCCGGCCGCCGTTCCGGTCGGATCCAAGCTCCGCGGCACCACCGAACTCGTCTCCGTCGACGACGTGCAGGGCGGCGCCCAGATCACCTACCAGGTCACGGTCGAACGCGAGGGCGGCGATCGCCCGGTCTGCGTGGCCGAGGCCGTCGCCCGGATCTACCTGTAGAGGGGCGCGGCGATGAGGGCTTGGCAGGCGTTTGAGGTCGGCGAACCGGCCGCGGTGTGCAAGCTCGGCGAGGTCGAGGTGCCGACGCCGGCTGCGGGTCAGATCCTGGTCCGGGTACGCGCTGCCGCGCTCAACTTCCCGGATGTGCTGATGTGCCGGGGCCAATATCAGGTACGGCCGCCGTTCCCGTTCACCCCTGGTGTGGAGTTGTGCGGGACGGTGGTGTCCGCGGGTGATTCCGTAGCGAGGGACGAGCGTAGGCATCGCCCTGCCAGCGAGTCCGCGGGTGATTCCGTAGCGAGGGACGAGCGTAGGTTCGCTCCCGGGACTCGGCTGATCGGTTCGCCGGTGCTGCCGCACGGTGCGCTCGCCGAGTTCGCCGTCATGGACGCGGCATCGGCGTTCGTGGCTCCGGAGTCGTTGGACGATGTCGCTGCTTCGGGGCTGTTCATCGCCTACCAGACCGGATGGTTCGGACTGCACCGGCGGGCGCGGCTTCGAGCTGGCGAGACACTGCTGGTGCACGCCGCCGCCGGTGGGGTCGGGTCGGCTGCCGTACAGCTCGGGAAGGCGGCCGGTGCCCGGGTGATCGCGGTGGTCGGCGGCGCGGCGAAGGCCGAGGTGGCCCGGTCGCTGGGTGCCGACCTGGTGATCGACCGGAAGACCGACGACGTCGTCGCGGCGGTAAAGGAGTACACCGGTGGCCGCGGCGCCGACGTGATCTACGACCCGGTTGGCGGCGATGCCTACGCCGGCTCCACCAAGTGCATCGCGTTTGAGGGCCGGATCCTGGTGATCGGCTTCGCCGGCGGCACCATTCCGGCTCCGGGCCTGAATCACGCACTGATCAAGAACTACTCGATCGTCGGGCTGCACTGGGGGCTCTACCAGAAGCACGATCCCGCTTCGATCGGTGCCGCGCACCGGGAACTCACCGCGCTCGCCGACTCCGGTGCCATCCGGCCCCTGGTGGGCGCTCAGCTCGATCTGGACCACGCGATGGACGGACTGACCCAGCTTGGCGCCGGTGACACGGTCGGCCGAGTGGTGGTGGTTCCGTGAGCGCCGGCCTCGACTCCGCGGCGCTGCGGTCCTATCTGGACGCCGCGGTGCCGGGATTCGTCTGCGGCGATCTCACCGTCGAACTGATCCAGGGTGGCCGGTCCAACCTGACCTACTCGGTCTCCGACGGCGCCCGCCGGTTCATCGTCCGTCGGCCGCCGCTGGGCCACGTCCTGTCCACGGCACACGACATGTCGCGTGAATACACCGTGCTCTCGGCACTGGCGCCGACGTCGGTGCCGGTTCCGCGGACGGTCGCGCTCTGCTCGGACGAGGCCGTGATCGGGGCGCCGTTCTACGTGATGGACTTCGTCGACGGGGCGATCTACCGCACCGCCGCGTCGGCCGCGGCACTCGGCGGCGAGCGCGTCAACGCGCTCGCCGATGATCTGGTCGACGTGCTGGTGGAGCTGCACCGGGTGGATCCGGCGTCGGTCGGTCTGGCCGAGTTCGGCCGGGCCGACGGCTACCTGGAGCGGCAGTTGCGGCGCTGGGGCAAGCAGCTGGACTCGTCCCGGAGCCGCGACGTTGAGGGGATCGACGAGTTGCATGCGCGACTGGAGGCGCGGCTGCCGATGCACACCGGTCATGCCGGCATCGTGCACGGCGACTACCGCCTCGACAACGCGATCGCCGACCCGGTCTCGGATCGGATCGTCGCGGTCCTGGACTGGGAGATGGCCACGCTCGGCGATCAGCTCACTGACCTCGGGCTGATGCTCATGTATTGGGAGCAGATGGTCAACCCGCTGCGGACCAGCATGTTCGGCGCACGGCGGGTGGACGGGCTTCCAGAGACCGCCCGGCTGCGCAACCGGTACGCCGAACGCGCCGGCGCCGACCTCGGCGACCTGCCCTGGTACGAAGCATTCGCGCACTTCAAGCTCGCGGTCATCGCCGAGGGCATTCACTACCGCTACGTCGCCGGCCAGACGCTCGGCGAGGGCTTCGAGCAGTTCGGGCCGATGGTGCCGGAGATCGTGGCGCGCGGCCTGTCGACGATGGAGGCGTAATGGACTTCGAATTCGATGCGAAGACACTGGAACTGATCGACCGGCTCAACGGGTTCATGGACGAGTACGTCTATCCGGCCGAGGCGGAGATGAACCAGCACGAGCCGTGGACCCGTCCAGCGGTGCTGGCACCGCTCAAGGCGAAGGCCCGCGAGCTGGGTCTGTGGAACCTGTTCCTGCCGCACCACCCGCTCGGTGCCGGGCTGTCCAACCTGCAGTACGCCCCGCTGGCCGAGATCAGTGGTCGCAGCCCGCTGCTGGCCCCGGAGGCGATGAACTGCGCCGCGCCGGACACCGGCAACATGGAGGTGCTGGCCATGTTCGGCACCCCGGAGCAGCAGGAGACGTGGCTGCGGCCGCTGCTGAACGGCGAGATCCGGTCGGCGTTCTGCATGACCGAGCCGGCGGTCGCCTCGTCCGACGCCACCAACATCGAGACCCGGATCGTCCGCGACGGCGACGACTACGTCATCGACGGGCGCAAGTGGTGGTCGTCCGGAGCGATGGACCCGA
This sequence comes from uncultured Actinomycetota bacterium, assembly GCA_963836775.1. Classification (GTDB taxonomy): domain Bacteria; phylum Actinomycetota; class Actinomycetes; order Mycobacteriales; family Micromonosporaceae; genus DASQPR01. The sequence goes on from CAWIKR010000003.1 coordinate 389,132, forward strand.
ACTGCGCGATCTTCATCGTGATGGGCAAGACCGATCCGTCGGCGCCCCGGCACCAGCAGCAGAGCCAGATCCTGGTGCCGCGGGACACGCCCGGGGTCGACGTGCATCGCGGCATGACGGTCTTCGGCTACGACGACGGCGGCCACGGTGGGCACGCCGAGGTCACGTTCACCGGGGTACGCGTACCGGCGACGAACTTGATCGCGGGCGAGGGCGACGGGTTCTCGATCGCGCAGGCGCGACTGGGGCCGGGCCGGATCCACCACTGCATGCGGCTGATCGGTATGGCCGAACGCGCGCTCGAACTCATGTGCAAGCGCGCGCTGTCCCGCACCACGTTCGGCAAGCCGGTCGCCGAGCAGGGCGTCGTCGGAGAATGGATCGCCGGGGCACGCGTACGCATCGAGCAGGCCCGGCTGCTGGTGCTGAAGACGGCCTGGCTGATGGACACCGCCGGCAACAAGGGCGCGCACACCGAGATCCAGGCGATCAAGATCGCCGTACCGCAGATGGCCGAATGGGTCATCGACAAGGCCATCCAGGTGCACGGCGCGGGCGGCGTCAGCCAGGACTTCCCGCTCGCCTACATGTGGACCGGTGCCCGATCGCTGCGCCTGGCCGACGGGCCGGACGAGGTCCACATGGCCTCGCTGGCCAAGCGCGAACTCCGCAAATACACGACCTCTTCGAAGTAAAGGACGCCCGATGCCAGAAGCCGTCATCGTCGCCGCCGCCCGATCGCCGATCGGGCGGGCCGGCAAGGGATCGCTGGTCGATCTCCGGCCGGACGACCTCACCGCAACCATCATCAAAGCTGCTCTGGCCAAGGTGCCGGAGCTGGACCCGACCACCATCGACGACCTCATGCTCGGCTGCGGCCTGCCCGGCGGCGAGCAGGGCTTCAACATGGCCCGGGCGGTCGCGGTGCTGCTCGGCTATGACCAGCTGCCCGGCTGCACCATTACCCGCTACTGCTCGTCGTCACTGCAGACCACCCGGATGGCGATGCATGCGATCCGGGCCGGGGAGGGGCACGCCTTCATCTCGGCGGGGGTCGAGACCGTGTCCCGCTATGTCAAGGGCAACTCGGACTCGTGGCCGGACACCACCAACCCCGTCTTCGACCCCGCGAAGGAGCGCACCGCGGCTCGGGCCGCCAATGGTGCCGACGAGTGGCACGACCCCCGGTCCGACGGTCTCGTGCCGGACGTCTACATGGCCATGGGCCAGACCGCGGAGAACCTCGCGCTGCTCAAGGGCGTGACCCGGCAGGACATGGACGAGTTCGGCGTACGCAGCCAGAACCTGGCCGAAAAGGCGATCGCGGACGGATTCTGGCAGCGCGAGATCACTCCGGTGACACTGCCGGACGGCCGGGTGGTGTCGGCCGACGACGGACCGCGCGCGGGGGTGACCTTGGAAGGCGTCAGCGGCCTGAAGCCGGTATTCCGGCCGGACGGTCGAGTGACGGCCGGCAACTGCTGCCCGCTCAACGACGGCGCCGCCGCCGTGATCGTCATGAGCGACACCCGGGCCCGGGACCTCGGCATCAAACCGCTGGCCCGGATCGTCTCGACCGCGGTCTCCGCACTCTCCCCGGAGATCATGGGTCTCGGACCAGTCGAGGCGTCCAAGCGCGCGCTGGCCCTGGCCGGCATGACCATGACCGACATCGACCTGGTCGAGATCAACGAGGCGTTTGCCGCCCAGGTGATCCCGTCCTACCGCGACCTCGACATTCAGTTGGAGAAGCTGAACGTCAACGGCGGCGCGATCGCGGTCGGTCACCCGTTCGGCATGACCGGCGCACGCATCACCACCACGCTGCTGAACTCGCTGGAATTCCACGACAAGCAGCTCGGCCTGGAGACCATGTGCGTAGGCGGCGGCCAGGGCATGGCCATGGTTTTAGAGCGGCTTTGATTTGGAATCGGCTCCGCCTCCGCTGGCGGCGTTGCGGAAAGTCTTGAGTGCACTCGCACACGGCGACTTCCCGCGCGTTGCCAGCGAAGCCGGATCCGGTCCCAAATCGGGGTGTCGTTAGAGAGTCGCGAGGTCCGCGCTGGTGGCGCTTCGTGGGGCGGGTGCGGGCCCCGCGGATGTGCCGGTTGTGGCCACCTGGGTACCTACTGGATCTTGCGAAGTTGGCGTCGCCATATAGGCATGCCAACTTCGCAAGATCCAGAGGTCGGTGGGGGGCTGACAACTACATCTGGAAGTCCGGGTTGCTCTGGAGAATTGCGAACGGCGCGCCCTGCGGGTCGATCAGCATGGCGATCCGGCCCGGCGGGGTGTCGTCCCGCATCAACTCGGTCGCGCCCAGATCGATTGCCTGATCCGCGATCGCGTCGGTGTCGGTGACCTCGAAGTAGACGCCCCAGCTGGGCGGGACGCTGGGATTGGCCATCGCGCCCGCGACGTCTTTGCCGGCCACGTGGAAGACCGTGTAGGTGGCGTTGTCGCCGAGGTCGTAGTCGTTCATAGCGACCGGGAAGATCTTCGGGTAGAAGGTCTTCGCGGCGCCGACATCGGTGGTCGACAGCTCGGCCCAGGTAAAAGTCCCGTGCTCGTGGATGATCTCGGCTCCGGTATGCGCCATCGGCTGCCAGACCGTGAAGGCGGCGCCCGACGGATCGGCCAGCACCGCCATCCGCCCGCTGCCCATCACGTCCATCGGGGGAGCGAGGACCTTGGCGCCGGCGGCCTCGGCCTTGCTCACCGTCTCGTCGGCGTTGTCGACGTCGAACACGACCGCCCACGATGACCCGCGGCTCGGATCCTGCGCCGGACCGACGCCGCAGACCATCTTGCCGCCGATCCGGGCGAAGTTATAGCCGCCGGCCTCCGGTCCGAGATCCTCGAACTCCCAGTTGAAGAGCTGTCCATAGAAGTTCTTCGAGGACTGCAGATCGGTGCTGGCGAGATCCAGCCACATCGGCATGCCCGGCGAGAAGGTTGGTTCGGTCATACCGCCATCCTCACCGCTGGCTGTGAAGTTGTCGCGGCGTTCGAGGCAATGCGGTCACCCGGACGGATTACTCCCCGGCCTCCTGCCGGCGCAGCTCGTCCTGCAGGCCGGCCCACGGGTTGAAGTCGACTTCCAGTGGCTCCTGCGGCGGGCGTTGATCTTCCGGAACATGTCTCAGGTTCAGCCGGATGCGTGTCCACGTGCTGCTCCGGCCGCGCATCGAGTCAACCAGGATGTCCGCGTCGTCGAGCAGCGGCCACACCTCTGGATAGCGCTGCCGCCAGTGGTCCAACGCCACCATGGCGTCGTCCTTGAATTCGGAGCGCGCGATCTCGATCAGGGGCATCGTCGACTGGCGTCGCCCGCCCTTGGGCGGCGCCTTGCTGACTGAGAACGGAGACTCGTTGTCGGCGATCTTCTCGGCCAACTGCTCGCCCAGCTCGAGCAGGCCGCTCAGATCGCCGGGTGAGTCGTCGATGCCGGCGGCGACATCGCCGAGCCGCGCGAACCGGGGCGGCATCGACGCCACGGTGAAGTCATCGGGGTCGCAGTCGGGGACCTCATCCCAGGTCAGCGGTGCCGAAACGCGAGCGTTCGGAGTCGGGCGGACACTGTAGGCGCACGTGGTGGTGCGGTCCTTGGCGTTCTGGTTGTAGTCGATGAAGACTCCGTGCCGTTCTTCCTTCCACCATCGGCTGGTGGCGAGGTCGGGTGCGCGCAGCTCAACCTCGCGGGCGATCGCCAACCCGGCCTTTCGCACCTGGGCGAAGGTCCAGTCGGGGCGGACTCGGCAGTAGATGTGCATGCCCCGCGAACCGGAGGTCTTCGGCCATCCGACCAGCCCATAGTCGGTGAGGACATCGCGCACCACGAGCGCGACGCTGCGCACGTCGGCCCAGGCCACACCGGGAATCGGATCCAGATCGATGCGCAGCTCGTCCGGGTGCGCCAGGTCGTCGGCGCGGACCGCATGCGGATGCAGGTCGACACAGCCCAGGTTGACGACCCAGGCCAGTTGCGCCGGGTCGGTCAGGACGATCTCATGAGCGCTGCGACCCGACGGGTATTTCAGCTCGACCGTCTCGATCCAATCTGGACGGGAATCGGGTGCGCGCTTCTGATAGAACGCCTGGTGATCGATGCCGTTGACATAGCGCTTCAGCGCCATCGGCCGCCCACCGGCGGCGCGCAGCACCCCCTCGGCGACGGCCTGGTAGTAGTTGACCAGGTCAAGCTTGGTCAGGCCGAGGTCGGGAAAGTAAACCTTGGCTGGATTGGTGATCGTCACCTGATGCCCGGCGATCTCCAGCGTCGTTTTTGCGCCCGCCATGGCCGCACCATACGTCAGGCCTCCGACACCGCGTCGGCAACTTTCGTCGATCACTGAATTAACCGAACCGCTTACCGAAAGTTGTGCGGACGGCCGGTAGGCCTGTCCGCGTCGGCGTTGTCCCTCGTCAAATGGGTTGACGATCATAGACTCCGCAGCTCGAGCGCTGCCGACCGGATGCAGCGCGATGGGTCCGCGGCCAGTCTGGCCGTGGCGCGAACGGCTGCGACCGGAGGTGCCGGATGGGCCGAGTGGTCCTTGTGCTGCTGGTCCTCGTTGTCGGCACATCGTCGTGCGCGTCGACGTCGCCGGGCGGCTCGGTGGTGACGGCTCAGCCGAAGCTCGCCGACCTCGCCCACATCCTGCCCGCCGATCTCGATCCCACCGCCGACTGCGCGGCCTCGAAGGATCCCACTCCGAAGGGCGTCGTCGGTCTCGCTGACCAGCTCAACTGCATCGAGGGCAAGGGTTCGCAGATCGCCGGCGGCTACGTGGACGTCTACCTGTTCGAGACCCCGGCGGCATTGCAGGACAGCTTCACCGCGATCAACGTGACCTACAACTTCTTCCCGTCGTCGGCGGGCAAGACCTGCCCGCCCAAGGGTTCCGGCGCCGAGGGCAGGTTGTCCTGGGAGAACGGCGACGGCCACGGAACCGTCGAGTGTTATGGCACGTCCGACGGCGGTCACGTCTACATCTGGACCAATGAGCCGGCTCAAGCGTTGTTCTTCGCGAAGGTCGGGAAGGCGATTTCGTTCGGAAAGCTACACCTTTGGTGGACGCGAACGGGGTGCTGTTCGGCGACCATGTGAAGGTCGTCGATCGCGCGGGGCCGATCGCCGGCCAATGCTGCGGAAATGTCGCTGAGCTCACCGTGGCAGCCATCTGCACACGCTGATCGAGGAGTCGGAATGGCTGCTGGTCCCGTCTGGCGGGTGTTCGGCGCGTCCAGCACCGGTGCGGTGCACGAAACCTCGGGCAAGCCTTACGAGGATGCGCTGCGGGTGCGGCCGAGCGACGCCGACGCCGTCGACCAGCCGATGGTCGCAGTCGCCGTCGCGGACGGCCACGGGCACGCGCGGCACTTCCGCAGCGCCCGCGGCGCCGAACTCGCGGTCGACCTGGCCACCACCCTGGGCGGCCAGCTCGCCAGCGAGGTCCGGGGGCTCGATGACATCGAACGAGTCGAGAAGTCGCTGCGTGCCCGGATCGGCCAGGACCTGATCGCGGCCTGGCGCAGCGCCGTCGCCCGGGACATCACGGCCCGCCCGATCAGCGAGGACGAGCGGTCCGCGGGCGGCTTGCGCGCCGACGCGACGGTCGACGAGATTGTGTACGCCTACGGGGCGACTCTGATCGTCGCGGTCGCCACCACCGGGTGGTTGATGTCGGCGCAAATCGGCGATGGCGACCTGTTCGCGATCGGTGCCTCGGGCGCGGTCCAACGCCTGGTCCAGGTCGATCCGCGGCTCGATGGTGCCCGGACCACCAGCCTCTGCCAGCCCGATGCCTACGCGTCCATGCGGTTCGGCGTGCTGCCCCTGGCCCCGGGCTCCGCCGGTGCGGTGGTCCTGGCCACCGACGGCTACGGCAACGCCCAGGCCCGGCGCGACTGGCCGGTCCTCTTCGGCGAGGACGTGGCCGCGCTCGCCGCCGTCGGGGGCTCCGAGTGGATCGCTGACAACCTGCCGCGGTGGGTCGAGCAGTGCGCGTCCTTCAAGGGCAGCGGCGATGACGCCACGATGGCGGTGATGGTGATCAGCGGCACCGACTGGTCACCGAGCAGCGAGGCGCATCCTCGGGAGTCGATGCCGGACCCGTCGCGGCAGTTCCGGCCGCGCCTGTCCGACCTGCGCCGAAGTCTCGGCTCGGCGTGGGGTGGCGGTCTGCTCGGTGCGGCGTTCGCGGTGCTCGCCGTGCTGGTCTACGCGCTGCTGAAGTAGCCGGCCGGCCGGTCGTGGGCAGCGGTGGCGGACGGTGGCGGCGGCCGATGTGGCGGCCCAACTGCGATCTCCTCCGCCGGCGGGCCCGCTGCGGAGGATGCGGGCCCGCCGGCAACTGGAGGAGTGTCTACCAGGACGCCGTCACGCAGAACGGGTGTCCCTCGGGGTCGATCAGCACCACCCAGGTGTCGCCACCGGGCTGATGGTCGGGCTTGGCGGCGCCCACGTCCAGGAATTTCGCCACACCGGTCGCGAGATCTTCGACCCGGAAGTCGATGTGCGCCTGTGACCCGGCATCGGGCCAACTGGGTGCACGGTAGTCGGCGACCTTCTGGAACGCGATGTTGACCGCACCGCGTCGGCCGATGAACGAATAGGTCTCGTCTTCGAAGAGAAGCTCGCTATCGATCACTTGCAGATAGAACTTGGCCAGCGCTTTCGGATCGGCGCAGTCGATCGTGACGCACGCGATTTCCGCCAGTGACATGCCGCCGATCGTGTCAGCGGGGTCTGACAATCTTGGACTGCATGACGTCGCGATCGGCTTATGGACTCATTGCGGCTTGATAACGGTGATCGCCTTCGATGTCACGCCGGACCCGCGGCCGGGCACCGAAATCTGCCGTCAGACCGCGACTCCAAGCTCGGCGAACCGGCGCTGCCCGTCAGCGGTGACTCGCACCGCGCGCTGGCTTCCGATCCGCTCGATCCAGCCGGCGTCGAAGAAGTGGGCGCACATGGCAGCTCCGGCCGACCCGGCGAGGTGCGGCCGGCGCTCGGTCCAGTCCAGGCAGTCGCGCAGCATCGGCCGCTGGGCGCGTTGCAACGCCGGCACGTCAGCGCCGAGGTCGGCGAGCCAGGTCAGACCGCTGCGGGTCAGTGCCGGGCCGCCGTCACGGTCGACCAGGCCGGAGCCGACCAGCGCGTCAGCGAGTTGCACACCGAGCCGGCCGGCGACGTGGTCGTAGCAGGTCCGGGCGCGCGCCATCGCGGTGTAGGCGGTGTTGTCCCGGAGCGTCGTCGCGGAACGAGCCGGTGCGGCCAGTGCCTGCATCTCCTCGACCAGGTGCGCCGCGCGGTGCCCGGATAGGCGTACGTAGCGCCACCGGCCCTGCCGCTCCTCAGCGAGCAGACCTCCGGCCACTAGCTGCGTCAAGTGGTCACTGGCCGTCGACGGCGCGACTCCGGCGATCCGGGCGAGCTCACTGGCGGTTCGTGCGCGTCCATCGAGAAGCGTGATCAGGAACGACGCCCGGGTGCTGTCGGCGAACAGCGCGGCAAAGTGGGCCAGCTCCGGACCGCCGGTGGTCACCGCGCCGCTCCAGCCTGCGACTCCAGCTCGAGCTCGGCGGCCGGCCCCGGCTTCGTCCTGGGCGTACGCCGGGCGACGTAGACACCTAGCAGCGCGATCGCGCCACCCACCAGGGCCAGGGCTGCCGGGGTCTCGCCTAGGAAGGCCCAGCTGATCAGGATCGTGATCGGCGGTGCAAGGTAGGTGGCCGCAACGGTCCGGCCAGCACTGTTGCGGGCCAGAGCGTAGGCCCAGGTCGCGAAGCCGATCGCGGTCGGGAACGTGCCGAGATAGATGATCCACCAGACCGAGTCGCCGGAGCCGGAGCCCAGCTGGTCGACCATCGCCGGAGCGAATGGCAGGCACACCACGACGCCGATCAGGCAGGCAATCCAAGTGACGTGGAGGCCTGGAAGCTTTGCCAGCAGGGGTTTCTGAGCCAGCACTCCGGCCGCGTAGAAGACCGCGGATGCCAGGCAGAGCGTGATGCCGATGGCGTCGGAGCCACCGGTCGAGATGGCGACGCCGATCACCACGATGCCGGCGAACGCGATCGCGCAGCCGATCATCAGATTTCGCGGGAAGCCCTCGCCCAGCAGCACACCCGCACCGATGGCGATCAGCAGCGGGCCGATGTTGACGAGCATCGCCGCGGTCCCGGCGTCGACATGGCGCTCGGCTTCGTTGAGCGCGATGTTGTAGAGACCGAACCAGGAGATGCCGACGATGAGCAGCCGCCACCAGTCGGCCCGGGCGGGCCACCGGCGCGGCGTGGTCGTCGGCGCGGAGCGTCGAATCAACACGAAGGCACCAAGGACGAGCGCGCCGATCAGCAACCGGCCCAGCGACAGCGCGCCGGCGCTGACGTGGTGCCCGACGTGCCGGATCGCGACGAATGCCGACGCCCACAGGACGACGGTGACGCCGATTGCGGCGATCGGGAGCCAGTGCAGGCGGCTGGACGTCATGAGCTCCAACCTAGGGCCGGAACAGTTCGCTGGCGACCGAAATATGACCCGCGCACCGTCAATTTACCGCCATATGACTTGACCCGTATATACGAGTAGGGGCATATTAGGCTCATGGAGCCTGCGTTCGTCACGCTTGCGGATCCCACCCGCCGCCGGATTCTGGACCATCTTCGTGACGGCGAGCGCAGCGTCAGCGAGCTGGTGGTTGCTCTCGCGGTCAGCCAGCCGGCGGTGTCCAAGCACTTGCGCGTGCTGCGCGAGGCCGGCTTCGTGTCGGTGCGGATCTCCGCCCAGCAGCGGATCTATGCGCTCGACCTGGAGCCGATGCGCGCGGTCGACGAGTGGCTGGCGCCGTATCGCCGGTTGTGGGCCAGCCACCTCGATGCGCTCGAGCGCTATCTCGACGACAAGGAGAAGTCATGACGACCTACCGTGCTGACGTCGCCGTCGCGCCCAGCGGCGCGCACTGGACGCTGATTTTCGTACGCGTGCTGCGGCATCCGCCAGCGGACGTCTGGGACGCGCTGACGGATCCCAAGGCGCTGGCGCAGTGGGCGCCGTTCGAAACCGACAGCGGTCTCGATCACGTCGGCGACGTCACGATGACGATGATCGACGGCGACGTCCGGGTCGGCGCCGAGGCACACGTCCGGATTGCCGACCGGCCCACGCTTCTCGAATACGCGTGGGGTGACGACCTGCTGCGCTGGGAGCTGGAGCCGATCGAGGCGGGCACCCGGCTGACGCTGCGGCACACCCACGGCGATCGGGCGCTGCTGCCGATGATGGCGGCCGGCTGGGACCTCTGCCTCGGCGTCGCCGAGCGGATGCTGGACGGCGAGCCGGTCACGCCGATCCGGGGTCGGGACGCGATGAACTTCGGCTTCGCCGAGCTGGAGCGCGGTTACCGCGACGACCTCGGCATCGCGCCCGACGGGCAGAGTTAGTCCAGGTCGACGACGACCGGCGCGTGATCGCTCGGAGACTTGCCCTTGCGCGCCTCCCGGTCGATATATGCGCCGGTCACCCGCCCGGCCAGAGACTCGGTCGCGTAGACCAGGTCGATCCGCATGCCCATGTCCTTGTGGAACATGCCGGCTCGATAGTCCCAGTAGGTGAATGGGTTGTTGCCCTTCATCGGCTTCGGAATGATGTCCACCAGGCCCAGATCCAGCAATGCTCGAAGCGCCGCCCGCTCGGGCGCGGTGACATGCGTCGAGCCCACGAATGCGGACGGGTCCCAGACATCGGCGTCAGTCGGCGCGACATTGAAGTCACCGCAGATCGCCACCGGAGCGCCGGTCGCGATCTCGGCGCCGATCGCGGTCTTGAGGGCCGCGAGCCAGCTCAGCTTGTATTGATAGTGCGGATCGTCGATCGTGCGGCCGTTGGGCACATAGAGCGACCAGATCCGGGCGCCGCCGCAGGTCGCACCGATCGCCCGCGTCTCTGGATCCGGATAGCCCGGCTCGCCCGGGAAGCCCAGTGAGACATCGTCAAGACCGATCCGGGACAGCAGGGCGACGCCGTTCCACCGGCCGTCGCCGTGCGCGGCGACCTGATATCCGAGCGCCTCCACCTCGGCGGCCGGAAACTCCGCGGTCTTCGTCTCCTGCAGGCACAAGACGTCCGGTTTGGCCAGGTCGAGCCACTCGACCAGGCGTGGCAGGCGAGACGACACCGAGTTGACATTCCAGGTTGCCAAGCGCATGACCCTGACGTTAGTCGCCAGGTCCGACAGGGACACCCCAAGCGGCGCGGCGGGCCGCCGGTTCAGCCCCCGATCGCCCCGGCACGCTGCCGCTGCCGGCCGATGACGTGCTCGAGCAGCGCGATCAAGACCTCCTTCGAGGACTCGCGCCGACGCGCGTCGCACAGCAGGACCGGCACATCCCCGTCCAGGCCCAAGGCCGCGCGGACTTCGGATGATGCGTACCGCGTGGTGTTCTCGAAGCAGTTGACCGCCACGACGAACGGTGTCGCCCGCTCTTCGAAGTAGTCGATGCAGCTGAAACAGTCGTCCAGGCGCCGCGTGTCGGCGAGCACGACCGCGCCGATCGCCCCCACCGACAGCTCATCCCAGACGAACGAGAACCGGTCCTGCCCGGGCGTCCCGAAGAGGTAGAGGACCAAGTTGTCGCGGATGGTGATGCGGCCGAAGTCCATCGCCACGGTGGTCGTGGTCTTGTCATCGACACCGGACAGATCGTCGACACCGACTCCGGCGTTGGTCAGAAGTTCTTCGGTGCGAAGTGGCTGGATCTCGCTGACCGAGCCGACCATCGTCGTCTTGCCGACGCCGAAGTGGCCGGCGATCAGGATCTTGACGGCGGTCGGCAGCGAGGCCGGCTCGGCGGTGGGACTCGACGCGGCGACGGGTCCCACCGCGGCGACGTCGGCCGGGACGTCGGCCGTATCAGAGTGAACGGAGTCCATTGATGACCGCCTCGAGAACAGGTTCATTGGAAAATCTGGTGGTCCGCGGCGCGCGCGTGACGATCAGCCGCGCGGCCAGGAGATCGCCGAGCATCACTTTGACGGTGCCGGCCGGTAGATGCAAGACAGCGGCGATCTCGGCGACCGACATTGGCGTGCGGCACATCCGGAGGATCGACGCCGTCTCCGGCTGCATCGGACGGTCCGCCCCAGCGTCCGCGGACACGGCCAGCACGATCGAGATGAGGTCGAAGTGGCCGGCAGTGATCGCACCCAGTGTGCGACCAGCACGTCGACAGCGTTGAGGTCGAACGATCGCGGGTGTGCACAGGCGCGCGGTGTCTACAGTCGCCGCCGAGAATCGCCGAAGGCGGTCCGCGAAGGCAGCGAAGACGCCGCACAAGGCGCCGGAGCACAGCCCGCCAGATCGCTGATGCGGGCGATCCCGATTCTCATCGGGACCGGATCAGCCGATCACGGCCCTATCGGCACGCCTCGGCCGGCCGGATTCGCGTTTAGAAAGTCTTGCTGCCGGGCATTTCGCGGTTGACGCTTTTCGAGCCCCCACGAAGAGGTGAAACAGAATGCACATCACGCTTACCGCGATCATTCTCGCGATCGTTATCGGCGCGGTGATTGGCGTACTCGGCCGTCTGGTGCTGCCGGGTCGGCAGAACATCGGCATGCTCGCCACCATCCTGGTCGGCATTGTCGCCGCCATCATCGGCACCATCATCGCTGGTGCACTCGGTGTGCGGCACACCGCCGGCATCGACTGGATTCAGCTGATTATCCAGGTCGCCTTGGCCGCGCTCGGTGTAGCGCTGGTCTCCGGCGGTCGCAGCGGATATCGCCGTCGGCTCTAGTCGCCAATTGGCGCACAACTGAATAGCAAACGACCCACAAGCGGGAACCGGGCGCGGTTCCCGCTTGTGCCTTGTATTGGAATCACCCAGGCTTCCGCTGGCGGCGTTACTCGCCGGTTTGTGTGCAAGCCCGGCACACGTCGCCGGGGTGCGCCTTGCCAGCGAAACCCTGGCTGGTCCCAAAATTGGAATCACTCAGGCTTCCGCTGGCGGCGTTACTCGCCGGCTCGTGTGCAAGCCCGGCACACGTCGCCGGGGTGCGCCTTGCCAGCGAAACCCTGGCTGGTCCCAAAGTTGGAATCACCCAGGCGTCCGCTGGCGGCGTTACTCGCCGGCCCGTGTGCAAGCCCGGCACACATCGCCGGCGTGCGCCTTGCCAGCGAAACCCTGGCTGGTCCCAAATTGGAATCACCCAGGCGTCCGCTGGCGGCGTTACGGGCCGGCTGTGTGCAAGCCCGGCATACGTCGCCGGCGTGCGCCTACTCAGCGAAACCCTGGCTGGTCCCAAAGTTGGAATCACCCAGGCTTCCATTGGCGGCGTTTCTTTGACCAAGGCGCCGTGCGGACGCTTCGACGAATCTTGCGGTCCGCAGTCCAAGATCTTTTGGCGGTACGCCGGCGAACGCCGGCTCATTGGTGACTTCGGGGCCGGAACTGTCGGCCGGTCGTGACAGGATCCGACGAGACCGGTCGGGGAGGTGACGGACGTGCTGCAACGGCTCCGCGCGCGCAAGGAGTGGAAGTTCTTCGCGATTCTGGTCAAGGCCCGTCGCGGTCTCGGCATCGCCTGGTGGTCGCTGGTGGTGCTGCGGTCAGTGCTTCCGGCCGTGTTCGCCGTCGTGATGGGTGTGCTGATCGGCGCTGTCACCACCGGCCGGCCGCTGACCGCGCCGTTGGCGGTCACCGGCGTCGTGTTCGTTTTGATGCAGGTGCTCACACCGATCCACCAGGCCGTCAGCGGAAACATGGGGGAGAGCCTGTCGGCCTATCTCTATGACCGTCTGACCGACTCCTGCCTTGATCCGCCCGGCCTCGGCCATCTCGAGGATCCGGCGCTGGCCGCCGACATGACCACCGCTCGCGACTTCGACCTCGGCATCCAGGGTCCGGATCTGGCGATCTCGACTGAATTCATCGCGGATGGCCTGGTCGGGTTTCTGAGCGGGCTCGCCTGCGCGATCGTCCTGTTCGGCTACTCGTGGTGGGCTCCGTTCGTCCTCGGCGGCGCTTGGCTGGGCACGCATTGGCTGCTCCGGGAGAGCGGCATCTGGCGCGATCGCAACACCGACGAGGTGCGGGCTGCTCAGCAGGAGTCGGACTATCTCTACCGGCTGGCCGTCGACGCCCCCGCCGCCAAGGAAGTCCGGCTGTTCGGCCTGGCCGACTGGGTGCTGCAGCGGTTCGTCGCCCGCCGACGGCGGCTGCATCAGCTGCAATATGAGGCGACCCGGTTGCGCGAGCGGCCGGTGCTGGTCTGCCTGGTGCTGGTGCTGGCAGCTAACGGGCTGGTGTTCGGCGTGCTCGCCGTCAACCTGAGCCGAGGATCGCTGGCGCTTGGCGCGGCGGTGGCATTCGCTCAGGCGGCGATCGGCACCTCGTCGATCGCTTTCGGCGGTCTTAACTGGGCTCTCGACGGAGCCGCCGCACCGGTGGCCGCGGTCGAGCGGCTCGGCCCGGACATCGCCCGGGCCGGCGCCCTGGCAGCCACCGCGTCACCCCGCCCGGCCGCCGGTCTGCCAGCCCGGGAGCTGCGACTGCGTGATGTCACGTTCGCCTACGACGGCTCTGCTCGACCGGTGCTGGAGCGGTTCAATCTGACTATCCCGGCGGGCAGCTCGATGGCGATCGTGGGTCGCAACGGCGCCGGCAAGACGACGCTCGCCAAGCTGCTGTGCCGGCTTTACGACCCGCAGAGCGGCGCGATCGAAGCCGACGGTGTCGACATCCGGGACTTCGATGTCGACGACTGGCGGCGCCGGATCACCGCGGTGTTCCAGGACTTCATCCGATTCGAGCTGCCGCTCCGTGACAACGTCGCACCGATCGGCGCTCCCGATGACGTGATCCACGGCGCCCTGGCAGCGGCCGGTGCCGGGGGATCGGTGGGTCTCGACACGATCCTGTCCAAGGGCTATGAGGGCGGCACCGATCTGTCCGGTGGCCAATGGCAACGGATCGCGTTGGCACGGGCTCTCGCAGCGGTGCAAACCGGCGCCGGCGTGGTGCTTCTCGACGAGCCGACGGCGCAGCTCGATGCCCGTGGCGAGGCCGAAATCTTCGCCCGGATCCTGGCCGAGACGCGGCAGTGCACCACGGTGCTGATCTCGCACCGGTTCTCGACGGTCCGGCTGGCCGACCGGATCTGCGTGGTGGAACACGGCGCCGTCGTCGAGATCGGCAGCCATGACGAGCTGATGACCCGGGCCGGGCGCTACGCGACCATGTTCAACCTACAGGCCGAGCGGTTCGCGGCGGGCCAGCCGGAGGACGACGAGGAGGGCTTGGAATATGACGTCCTCAGCTGAGACCGCGGCGGCGCGAGCTGCGACCGGCGCTGCCGAGGTGCCGATGCCACCGGCGCTCAAGTCGATGTGGCGACTGTGCAAACTGGGCTATCAGCACGAACCCCGATTGATGTCGATCGCCTTCGTTCTGGCGATGGCAGCAGCAGTGCCGGACGCGCTGTTCGCACTCTGGCTCAAACTGCTGAGCGACGGCGTCCTCGGCCCGAATCACACCGAGATCTACATCGCCATGGGTGGCCTGGCGCTGTCGGCGACCGCGACGTGGTATCTGCGAATTCTCTCCACCCGGGTGCAGCGCCGGTTCCGGGATCGCGTGACCATCGCGCTGGAGTCGCACGTTGCGCGATTGCAGGCCGATGTCGCCACTATCACCCATCACGAACGCCCGGATTATCTGGACCGGCTCGCGGTGCTGCGCGAGCAGGTGTTCGTGCTCGATCACATGTATATGTCGGTGTTTTCGACACTCGGCTGGATCCTGCGTCTTGGCATCACCATCGTGCTGCTGATGTCGATCGATCCGGTGCTTGCGCTGCTGACACTGTTTGCGGTCCCCACCGTCCTCACTTCCGGCTGGCGTCCGGGGGTCGAGCGCCAGGCGATGGAGCGAGCCGCGCCGCGGCTGCGCCTGGCGCGACACCTGTTCACCACCGCAACCACGGCACCGCCCGGCAAGGAGGTGCGAGTCACCGGGGTCGGCTCGCGCCTGCGGACTGAGCGCCACGCCGCGTTTGGTAGTTGGTATGCCGAACGCGCGCACGCCCGCTCGGTGTCGGCGGTGTGGCACTCACTCGCGTGGTTGGTCTTCGGGGCCGGTTATGTCGGCGCGATCGTCTACGTGACATCCGGCATTCATGCGTCGCCCGGTGATGTGCTGTTGGTGCTCGCCGCGGGGGCTCGGCTATCGGCATATATCGGGGCCACGGTCGGCGAGATCGGATTCCTCCGCGGCATCTGGCTGGACGGGTCGCGGCGGCTCGCGTGGCTGGAAGATTATGCGTCGTCGTTTGTCGACGCGACCGACCAGCCGGTGCCGGATCGGCTGGCCGACGGGATCCGGCTGGAGCGGGTTACCTTCGCCTATCCCGGCACCACTGAGCCGGTGCTGCGCGACGTCGACCTGACCATTCCGGCCGGGAGCGTCGTGGCGATCGTCGGCGAAAACGGCGCCGGCAAGAGCACTCTGGTCAAGCTGCTGTCCAAGTTCTACCTGCCGACTTCCGGCCGGGTCCTGATCGACGGAGTGGACCTGGCGCGGATCCCGGCGGACGGCTGGCGCACTCGGCTGTCCGGCGCATATCAGGACTTCTTCCGCTTCGAGCTGCGGGCCCGGCAATCGGTCGGCGTGGGTGACGTGCCCCTCTTCGATGACGAGCCGGCGGTGGTCAGCGCAGTCGGCCGAGCCGGTGCCGAAGACGTGGTCGAAGCGCTGCCCGGTGGTCTGGCCACTCAGCTGGGGCCGACCTGGCCGGAGGGCGTGGACGTGTCCTTCGGCCAGTGGCAGAAGATCGCGCTGGCCCGGGGTTTCATGCGGGACCAGCCGCTGCTGCTCGTGCTCGACGAGCCGACCGCGGCACTCGACGCCGAGACCGAGCATGCGCTTTTCGAGCGCTATGCCGCCGGCGCCCGGCGGGACAATCCGGTCGGTGGCATCACCGTGCTGGTCTCGCATCGGTTCTCGACCGCGCGGATGGCCGACCTGATCGTGGTGCTCGACGGTGCTCGGGTGGTCGACTTCGGCAGCCACGAGGAGTTGATCGCGCGCGGTGGTCAATACGCCGAGCTGTACGCGATCCAGGCGGCGGCCTACCAATGATCACCGCACTCGCCGTCGAGAATTACCGCTCACTCCGCCAGCTCGCCGTCGGGCTGCGGCGGATCAACGTGATCACCGGATCCAATGGCAGCGGCAAATCCAGCCTCTATCGCGCCCTCCGGCTGCTTTCCGAAGCCTCCCGCAACGGCGTGGTGTCCGCACTCGCCCGGCAGGGCGGCCTGCCGGCGACGTTGTGGGCTGGTCCGGAGCACATCGGACGATCGGTGCGCGACGGCAGCCACCCGGTCCAGGGCACCGCACGAACCGGGCCGATCAGCATGAAGCTCGGGTTCGCGACGGATCAGTTCGGTTATGCGATGGATCTGGGCTTGCCCAAGCTGGCACCGACCGCGTTCCATCTGGACCCGGAGATCAAGCGCGAGGTGGTCTTCGCCGGTCCGGTGCTGCGCCCGGCCACGTTGCTGACCGACCGGGCCAACGTCACGGTGCGGCTGCGCGCAGCCGGCGGCGGCTGGGAGGTCGCGACCGACCAGCTGCGGCCCTACGACAGCATGCTCAGCGAGCTGGCCGACCCACAGCGGGCGCCGGAGCTGCTGACGTTGCGGGACGAAATGCGGTCGTGGCGGTTCTACGACAACGTCCGGACGGATCCGGGCTCGCCGGCGCGGGCGCCGCAGATCGGCACCCGGACGCCGGTCCTGAGCCACGATGGCGCCGACCTGGCAGCAGCCCTGCAAACAATCCGTGAGCTGGGCGACGCCGCCGCGCTCGACGCCGCGGTTGACCGAGCGTTGCCGGGGAGCCAGGTGACCGTCCAGAGCGACGGTGGGCGATTCGAGCTGGAGCTGCATCAGCACGGCCTGCTGCGGCCGCTGGGCGGCGCCGACCTCTCCGACGGGACGCTGCGATATCTGGTGCTGATCGCGGCCCTGCTGACGCCGGCGCCACCAAGTCTGCTGATTCTCAACGAGCCGGAGACGAGCCTGCACCCGGAGCTGTTGCCCCCGCTCGCCGATCTGATCCAGGACGCCGCGGAGCGTACGCAGGTGATTGTCGTGACGCACTCCCGGCCACTGGCCGCGGCCCTCGATCGCAGTGCCGCCGAGCGCGACGGGGACATCGCGCTGATCGAGCTCGCCAAGGAATTCGGCGAGACTACCGTTGTCGGGCAGGGCCGGCTCGACGGACCACCGTGGCAGTGGCCGAAACGCTGAGCAGATTCGGATCGGAGGGCAGGAGTGCCAGACAACGACATCGACGCCGCGGTGGCGGCGCACCTAAGCCGGTTCAACGACGCCGTGCGGTCCGGCGATTTCGCCGACTTTGTCGCCACGTTCGCCGATGATGCCGTGATGAGTTTCGACGGCGTACCAATCGGGCCGTTTCGAGGCCGCGCCGAGATTCTCCGGGCCTATCAGCAACAACCACCGACCAGCACGATGACCGCGCAAGCGATCGAGGAGATCGCGCCCGGGCTGGCCCGAGTCAGGTTCGAGTGGGACGGCGGCGGCACTGGCACCATGCAGGTCGGGTTCAGCGCCGACCGGGTCTCCGAGCTCCGCATCGCGTTCGACGACTGGCACGGACAGCCACGGACGCCTGAGCCACGGACGCCTGAGCCGCGCTCGAATGCCCGGCCGGGTGGATGCCGGAGCCGATGCGATCGACCTTGCCGCCACCGGTGCGGCGATCGCGATCGCGATGGACCATTGCCGCTAACCTCGCCACCATGAAGACGCTCCGCGCCGTCGCCGGGATCGCTGTCGTGTCCGGGTTGCTGCTGTGGTGGACCGCGCTGCCGGCGGCCGCCGCCGATGTGGAATCAATTGCCTCCTATGCGACCACAATTCAGATCACCTCGGACGGCAACCTGCACGTCGCGGAGGTCATCGACTACGACTTCGGCGGCAACCGCAAGCACGGCATTTTTCGCTACATCCCGGTGCGGTTCCGGTTCAACGACACCCACGACCGGATCTACCGGATCAACGACGTCACGGTGACCCGCGACGGCCACTCGGAGCCGTTCCAGAAATCCTCGCCGGACCAGTTCTTCGAGCTCAAGATCGGCGACGCGGACACGGAGATCAGCGGCACCCATAAGTACGAAATCGATTACACCGTGGCGGGTGGACTCAACGGTTTCGCCGAGCATGACGAGCTGTTCTGGAACGTCATCGGCTCGGATTGGCAGGTTCCCATCCACCAGGCGACGGCGACCGTGACCGCGCCCGCGACCATCCAGGACGTAGCCTGCTACTCCGGCCCGCTCGGCAGCCACACCGCGTGTACCAGCGCCGACAAGTCCGCGAGCACCGCGAGTTTCAGCCAGACCGACCTCGGCCCGCATCAAGCATTCACCGTGGTGGTCGCGATTCCGAAGGGCGCGGTCACCGGGGTCGAGCCGATTCTGGCGCAACGCCACGGAGTCGAGTCGTTCCGGCCGACGCCGCTGACCGCGGGCCTCAGCGGCGGCTTCGCGCTGGTCGGTGTGGTGATCGCGGCGGCGGCCGCGTGGCTGGTCGGGCGGGACCGCAAGTACGCAGGATTCCTGCCCGGCCTCACGCCTGGTTACGGGCAGACCGGGACCGAGGTGCGTCGGCCGCTGTTCGGCAACCCGCCGGTCTCGGTGGAGTTCGTGCCACCGGACAACGTGCGCCCCGGCCAGGTCGGCACCCTGGTCGATGAGAAGGCGGACAGCGTCGATGTGGTCGCCACCATCGTGGACTTCGCGGTCCGCAAGCATCTGCGGATCCGTGAGCTGCCGTTGGCCCGGACCACCGACTGGGAACTGGTCAAGCTGACCGACGGCGACAGCAAGTTCCTGCCGTACGAGCGGGAACTGTTCGATGCGCTGTTCCGGGGCCGCGACACGGTGCGCCTGTCGGAGTTGCGGAACACCTTCGCGACATCCTTCAACCTCACCAAGAGCCGGCTCTACGACGACATGGTGACCCAGGGCTGGTACCACGCCAGTCCGCAGAAGACCCGGATCCGGGCTCGCGCGATCGGCGTGATCTGCCTGGTCCTTTCGGTCGCGATCACGGTGGCGCTGGCCGTCTTCACCCAGCTCGCCCTGATCGGTGTAGGGCTGATCGTGGGCTCGATCGCGCTGCTGCTGGCCTCGGGACGATTCCCGGCGCGGACCGGAACCGGCAGCGCGGCCCTGGCACGAGTGCAGGGCTTCCGGCTTTTTGTCGCCACGGCTCAAGCCGAGCAGATCAAGTGGGAGGAGCGCGAGCAGATCTTCTCCGCCTACCTGCCCTACGCGATGGTCTTCGGACTGGCCGAACGCTGGGCCAGCATCTTCGGTGATCTCGGCGCCGTCCAGGCCGATGGCAGCCCCGGCCTGTACTGGTATTCCGGCTATCCGGGCTGGACCTTCGCGGCGTTCCCGCACGCGTTCACCAGCTTCGCGGCAACGACCAGCACGTCCATCACCAGCACGCCGCCCTCGGCATCGGGCTCGTCGGGTTTCGGCGGCGGCTTCAGCGGCGGCGGTGGTGGCGGCGGAGGCGGAGGGTCCTGGTGAGCAACAGGCCGTCGTGAGCGAGCCGCCTGGAAACGAAAGGCGCCCGGCCTGACAAGCACGGGGGAACCTGTCAGGGCGGGCGTTGCGACGACATTACCCGGCCCTCCGGTGCTCCGGCAAGACCGCGATTCGGGCCGTGGTGTGGCGAGCCGGCGCCGCACCCGGCAGCGCGACGCCGGCCGCCTCTACTGCGTGACGCCGAGTTGGCTGGCGAAGAACGCCAGGCGGTCGGCGGCCAGCTCCACCGTGCGCGAGACGGCACGGCTGGCGTGACCGACGTTGAGTTCGCGGCGGATCAGCACCGGACGCTCACTCGCCGTCGCGTGCTGCAGCGCCGCGCACAGCTTCCGCGCGTGCAGCGGATCCACCCGGGTGTCGCCCTCAAAGACCGTGAAGATCACCGCCGGGTAGTTCGTGTTTTTCTGCACATGGTGATAAGGCGAGTACGCGTACAGCCAGCCGAACTCGGTCGGATCGGCGGCGCTGCCGTATTCGCCGTTCCAGTTGCTGCCCAGGCCGAATAGTTCGTACCGGATCATGTCCAGCAGCGGTGCCGAGCAGACCACGGCGGCGTATTTCTCCGGGTGCTGGGTCAGGGCAGTGCCGACCAGCAGGCCGCCATTGGAACCGCCGAAGATGCCGAGCTGCCGATGTGTGGTCCAGCCGTTCTCGACCAGCCAGTCGGCCGCGGCGTGGAAGTCGTCGAAGACATTCTGCTTGCGATCCCGGTGGCCGGCCCGGTGCCAGGCCTCGCCCTCCTCGCTCCCGCCGCGCAGGCTGGCCAGGGCGAAGACGCCGCCGGCTTCGATCCAGGCGAGGATGTACGGGTCGTAGACGGGTGGGCGGCTGATGTTGAAGCCGCCGTAGCCGTAGAGAATCGCGGGTGCCGGCCCGGCCGGGCGGTCGGCGGCGCCGGCGACGAACATGCGAACCTCGGTGCCGTCATAGGACCGATAGGTCACGTGCTTGGTCACCACCTCGACCGATGTGCGAGCGTCGCCGGCCGGCTCGGCCCAAGTCGACACTCCAGCCGTACGCGCGTCGTAGCGCAAGATCCGAGTCGGCGCGGTGAAGTCGGTGTAGCCGAACCAGACCTCGTGCCCACCGTCGCGGCGCGCCGACAGCCCGGTCACGGTGCCCACCCCGGGCACCGCGACGTCGTGCACCGGCGCTCCGGTGACCAGGTCGTAGACCGTCACCTCGCCGATCGCGTGCCGGGTGTGCAGCGCGACCAGCAGTGGCCGCGGCAGTTCCGGGCCGGTCACCGCGACGTAGTCGCCGAGCACCGCCGCCGGATCCTCCGGGATCAGAGTCCGCCACGACGAGTAGCCCGCACCGTCGACGAGCGCGCCCGGGTCCGCCACGCACAGCCGCCAGCGCGACGCCTCGCGGTTGGTCTGCAGATATGCCAGGCCGTCCCGGCCGATCTCCAGCCAGGTGTGCGCGTCCACGCCCCGCTGCACCGGGACCAGTTCGCCGGATCCGTGCAGATCTGCCAGATAGAGGTCGTTGTGCGAGTCCGTGCCGCGGACCTCGGTGATCCACAGCCAGCGTCCGTCATGCGACATCTGTACGCCGAAGTAGGTGGACCGGGTCGCGCCGTCGCCGAAGATCAGCTGGTCGGAGTCCGGGTCAGCGCCGACGACGTGCCGGTAGACCCGGCGGTAGAGCGACGCGTCGTCGTCCAGCACCGATCCGGATGGCAGGTGGCGCACGTAGTAGAACGCCGAGCCGTCCGGCACCCAGGCGATATCGGTGTGCCGGGCCCGGTCGATCGGACCGTCGACGATCTTGCCGCTGGTCACTTCGAGCACCCGGATCACCGAGTTCTCGGTGCCGCCTTCGGACAGGCCGTAGGCCAGCAGGGTGCCGTCCGGCGACGGCTGGTAGAGGTCGAGGGTGGTGGTGCCGCTCGGATCCACCGCCGTCGGATCGACCAGCGCCCGTTCGGTCCCGTCGCCATCGATCGCGTAGAGCACCGCGTGGTCCTGCTCCGCGGAGCGGCGCAGGAGGAACGCCCGGTCGCCGCGCCAGGTCGGCAACCCGACCTCGCCGACCGCGTGCAGGACCGCGAGCCGATCCCGGAAGCCGGCGCGATCTGGCCAGGTCGCCCTGGTGGTCTCGTAGAGCTCGTCCTGGGCCGCCGACCAGGTGACAGTACGCGGATCCGCCACATCCTCGAGCCACCGGTAGGGATCCGGGATCTGGTGGCCGTGGAGATCGTCGACGACGTCGACGCGTACGGCGGCGGGGTAGCGGGCGGGGTGACCGGGCGTGTCGGGCATGGGTAGATCCTGCCGCGTGCGATCAGCGACGACCACCCTTGAGCACCCGCAAAATGGTTCTAGCGCACGATTTCATACTGCATATGCGTTACCGTCGGCGAGACCGTCACCGCCAGCGGCTTGAGCTCGAAGTGCCCGGTCTCGTCGAACATCCGCAGGCCGTCACCGAGGAGCACCGGCGCGATCTGCAGGTTCAGCCGGTCCACCAGGCCGTCGCGCAGCGCCTGCTGGATGGTCTCGCCGCCCATCAGAACCACGTCCTTGTCGCCGGCCGCGGCCCGGGCGCGGGTCAGCGCATTTCCGATGCCGTCGGTGACGAAATGGAATGATGCGCTCTTCATCTCCCGGTCCGGCTCGCCATGGTGGGTGAGCACGAAGCTCGGCGCCGGATACGGCGTATCGCCCCACTCGTCGAGACCGAGATCGAAGGTGCGGCGCCCGAGCACCACCGCCCCGACGGCGGCGAACGTGTCCTGGACCCGTGACTTGTCGACCTCGTTGTCGGCGAAAATCCAGTCGTGCAGCCGGGCGCCGCCCCGGCCCATCGGCTCCTGTGCACTGATGTCGGGCCCGGCCATGTAGCCGTCCACGGAAACGGTCACGTGTGCGAAAACAGCCATACGGGGCAGTCTGCCGCACTCGCTCGGAAGCCGCGCGGCTAAGCGCCGACATCGGCGGGCAGATCTCTCGCGTCCGCAACTCAGAAAGGACGGTTGTGTCGACGTGGTCGCCGGTATCGGCGGCAGATGTCCGATTTAGCCGTCAACCTCGAGGTTTGTCGCCGACGCCGTGGCCGGGGCTATCTCCTCGCGGGCGGTGCGCTCGTGCATAGCATCGCCCGGAACGCGCCGTCGGCGGCCGGTCGCCGCCCCAACACCGAGTTTCAGTCCGTGAAGCCGTCCAGCCGGCCGGCCCCGGGGATCCGCGAGTTGGCCGCGGATGTGCTGGTCGCGATGTCCAGCGCGGCGACCGGCGCCGATTCCTCCTCCAGCGCGCGGACCAGCCCGGCCACGAACGCATCGCCGCAGCCGAGCCGGTAGCGGCCGAGCTCCGCCGGCGGCAGCACGATCGGGTCGATGTCCGGGAACGACGCCCACGCACCCTGATCGCCGTCCATCACCACAATCGCGGTGTCATCGGATCCGGCCAGCTTCCGCAGCCCTTCGCCGAGGCTGTTGAGGTCGTGCGGATCGCTCGCGTGCAGCAACGCGGCGGCGTGCACCGCGCTGATCGTGACCAGGTCGGCGCCGGAGTGAAGAGCCTGGCGGACGCCGTCTTCGGCGCTGTCCACGGCGATCTGCGCACCGGCTTCGGCGGCGATGGCGATGATCCGGGACACCGCGTCGGGTGGTGCGCCCGGCGGGAGGATGCCGGAGACGACGATCCACGACGGCATGCTCTCGACGATGGCACCGGCGATCGTGTCCTCGAGCGCGTCCCACTCGGCCGTGTCGATCGGGGTCGGAGGCTCGTAGAGCTCGGTGAGCGCACCGGACTGGTCGGTCAGCGTGGTGCGTAGCCGGGTCTGGCCGCGACCGATCACCGGACCGAACTCGATGCCCTCGATTTCCAGGCTGGTCGCGATCCACCGGCCGCTGGCGCCGCCGACCACCGCGACCGCGACCACCTCGGCGCCGAGGGCTCGGGCCGCGCGTGCCACATTCAGGCCGTTTCCACCGGCCAGGCGCACGGTCTCCAGGGGACGATGGATCGTTCCGGGGACCAGCTCATCGACAACATAGGTATGGTCAACGCTCGGGCTCAGCGCAACGGCGAGAATCATCGACAACCTCCGGCGAGCAGTATCACGTGTCGGCGCCGGACCTCGCCAGTGCTGGTTCGGTCGGCATTCACGGAACAGGAGTGCGAACGTGACGAAGTCGATGACGCGAGGCGAAGCTTCGGCGGCTGTGACCGATTTGGGCTGGCGGTACATATTGGGTGCATTCGTCACCACAGTCCCGGTGTCGTCGCTGGAGGCCGCGGGTGCGGTCGCCGCCCGCGTGACCGCCTCCGCCGGGCGCAACGGCGGCTCGCACGTGCGCGTCGACGTGCGCGCCGACCGTGTCGTGGTGACCGTGCAGACCTTCGCGGTCGGCTGGACCACTCCCGACGACATCGAGATCGTGCACCTGATCACGGCGGCTCTGAACGGCACGACGCGACCCGTGACAGCGGAGGTCGGCGCGGCGCCGCGCTCGGTCCAGATCATCGAGATCGCCGTTGACGCGATCGACATTCCGGCCGTCCGTCCATTCTGGAAGGCGGTTTTCGGGTACGCCGACGAGGGCGACCGTAGCGGCTCGACGGATCCGCTGGTGGACCCGTGGGGTCAGGGCCCGTCGATCTGGTTCCAGCAGATGGATGCGCCGCGGCCGCAGCGCAACCGGATCCACTTCGACATCTCGGTGCCGCACGACGAGGCCGCGGATCGGATCAAAGCGGCGGTGGCGGCCGGCGGGCGGATCGTCGGCGATGCCGAAGCGCCGGCGTTCTGGGTGCTCGCCGATCCGGAGGGCAACGAGGTCTGCATCACGACGTGGCAGGGTCGCGACTGATCGTCGGCGACTCCGCCGCGGGCGGCTGCGACCGCGTCCCGGGTGCCAACCGCTCGGCGCTGGCGTGCTCGTGGGCGAGCAGCCGGAGCGCGGCGAAGAGCGACTCGCCCAGCACCGTCCCGAGAACCACGAGTTCCAGCATCCGGGTCGGGTCGCCGCGAGCGATCACGTGATCCACTTCGATGGTGGCTAGCCGCTGCGCGGTGTCGGCGTAGACATCGAGGTCCGCCAGGAGTTCCGGGACCTCCAGCGTGGACAGCGCCATCAGCACGTCGGCCAGCATGTTCATGCCGTGGCTGTCCGGATTCACCCGCCAGCCGCGCCGGCCAGTGAGGTCATCGGCCTCGGCGCGCGCCCGCTGCCAGTCCGCCGAGGACCGGTCCGGGTGCCGGGCCGGCGCCACCGCCTCGTGAGCGACGCCCAACAGGTCATGCGGCGGCAGGTCGGTGCGGCCGAGCGCGGCGACCACGTCGCGGGCCGCCGCGATCGGCACGCCGCCGACGTCGACCAGAGCCCGCACCAGGCGCAGCCGCTGCACGTGGCGTTCGGAATAGTCGGCTTGATTGGCGGCTCGGGCCGCCCCCGGCTCCAGGAGTCCCTCGCGGAGGTAGTACTTGATGGTGGGGATGGCGACGCCGGTGCGCGCGCTCAGTTCAGCGATCCGCAATGTCGCCCCTCCCGATCAAGAATCCGCCGCCAGCAGTCCGCAGCCGCCAGGCCGCGCCCGGCCATCCGCCGCCAGCCGCGCCCGGCCGGGCCCGGCCGCGACCCCAGCCCGTCCCGATTCTTGAACGACTGTTGCTGATATACGACAACGATCGTTCAAGATCCAGAAGTATGTGGGGCCGCAGAACGGCATAACCGGTTGCGCTGCGCTCGAATGCGATGGATAGTAGCACTATCCGAAACGGATAGCGTCACTATCTATGCGACCGGAGGCACCGATGACACGCGTGGTGAATGGGCGGATGACCGCAGACCTGGATGGCGACTTCGTGGTGTTCCTGATCGGGATGCGGATCAACAAGGCGTGGAAGCTGCACAAGTGGATCCCGGTGGCGCGGGCGATGGCGCCGATGCTGCGAGTTCTCGCCAAGAACAAGGAACTGGGCCTGCTCGCCGTCAACACCTGGGTCAGCCCGCGTGGCCCACTCCTCGTGCAGTATTGGCGCAGCGTGGCCGACCTGGAGCGGTTCGCCCGGGACAGTTCATTGCCGCATCAGGCGTCGTGGCGGGCCTTCAACCAGAAGGTCGGTGCCAGTGGCGATGTCGGCGTCTGGCACGAGACCTACATCGTCAAGGACGGCGGCTACGAAGCGGTTTATGCGAACATGCCCCGGTTCGGGTTGGCCCGGGCCGGCGAGCATCAGGCGATCAGCCCGGCGACGTTCGCCGCCCAACGCCGGGCCGCCAACGCGACCCACCAAGACGTCCGAGGGGCCGCCACCGCGACCCACCAAGACGTCCGAGGGGCCGCCACCGCGGCGCACCAAGACGTCCGAGGGGCCGCCAACGCGGCGCACCAAGACGTCCGGGGGGTCGCCAACGCGGCGCACCAGGACGTCGCGCACTAGCCGCCGGTGCCGGTCTCAGAACGCTCCGGCCTTGCGCAGCGCCCGCGGACGCCCGTCCGGATCGGCGATCAGGTGGTAGAACGGCCGGGCCAGCAGCCGGTGCAGGCGGCTTACCGGAGGTTCGTCGTAACGCCGCAGGCGTCCGGGCGGGCGCCGGCCGGGCCGGCCGGATTCGTGCCAGGCGTCCAGGTCGGCGGCGGCCTGCGCGTACGCCTTGAACAGGTCCTTCGCTGCGGTCAGGTCACGGTCGTCGGTGTCACCCCGGCCGAGGTGCTCGCGATGCAGCCGGATCCGCAGATTCCGGCCGAAGTCGTCGCCGTGCACCGCGCACGACAGTTCGGTGTCGTGGGTCCAGGAGCGCAGATTCAGGTTGTCGGACCCGACGCAGGTCCACTCGTCGTCGATCACACAGGCTTTCGCGTGAACGTAGATCGGCACGCTGTCCTCATTCTCGATGGAGTAGACCCCGATCCGATCGGGAGCCGCGGCCCGCAGCAGCGCCAGAGCCCGGGCTCGGCCGAATGTCTGTGCCGCTCCGGCCAGGCCGTCCTGGTCCGGATACATCGGCACGACGGCGACCAGGTAGAGATTCGGGTTCGCGGCGAGCCGGTCGGCGAACACGTCGACCACATCGGTCGACCAGAAATACTGGTCTTCGACATAGATCAGCTCGCGGGCGCGGGTCACCGCCTTCGCATAGGCCCGCGCCACGCTGCGTTCGCCCTGCGGGGCGAACGGAAACCCGGTTCGGCGGTACGGATAGGTCCGCAACACCTGCACGTCCAGTCCACCGGTCGAGGGCGGATCGGGGAATTGATCCGGAAGCGGGTCGGCTGATCGTGTCCTCGCGCCGGATCAGGTTGCTGAGCACTCGCAACGGGTGCCGGGTCAGTGGTGTCGGATCGGCCCACCGCTCCCGGAAGCAGGCCTCGACGTCGCCGACCGCCGGCCCTTGGATCGCCAGCTGGATGTCGTGCCAGGGCGGGGTGCGGCCGTATTCGGGCGCCATGTGCTGGGCCTGCGGATCGCCGCGATGGTCGGCGGTGTCGCCGCGGCTGTGGCAGAGATCGATGCCCCCGACGTACGCGATATCGCGGTCCGGATGCCGGCGATGGCGCACCACGAACATCTTCTGATGGTGTGAGCCGCCGACGCGAACCCGCATGTCCCGCAGGCACTCACCGCCGGCGGCCTGGATCAGGTCGCCGAGACGACGGTTCTGCTCGGCACTGAAGTGCAGCTTCCGCCAGTGCGACCGCCACATCAGGCCCTTGACCAGCACGCCCCGTCCGGCCGCGGCGCACAGCAACTCGGCGATGGTGACGTCGTAGCCGTCCATCCGCTCGTCGGCGTCGCCACGCCAGTCGGTGAACAGCACCAGATCGCCGGGCTCGGTCGCGCGTACCCGGTCGGCCAGGTCGCGGAAGTAGTCCGCGCCGTGCACCAGCACGCGGACATCGTTGCCGGAGGTGTAAGCGCGACCGTCACCGCGGCGGGAGTCGATCCGGGTGTGCGGGTTGCCGCGCTCAGCTTCGGTGAGAAACGCGGGAGGCATGCGGAGATGGTTCCCACGGACCGGATTCCGGAAACCCGGCCAGTATCGTGAGGCGGTGGCGACTGTCTGGCAGAACCTCCGAGAGCGGTTGCGAATCCGGCCGCGGACGAAACCCGCGACAACACCCGCGGCCGGCGCCGGCGCGCGGCATCGACCAGGGCCGCCACCCGGCCGGCACCTGGAGTATTCACCCCGCCTGGACGGCCACGCCGATCCCGGTGAGATTGTCTGGACCTGGGTGCCCTATGAGGAGGACCACAGGCAGGGCAAGGATCGGCCGGTGCTGGTGGTCGGGCGGGATCGCCGCACGCTCTACGGCCTGATGCTGTCCAGCAACTCCGAGCGCGGCGGCCAGCGCAATTGGCTCCCACTCGGCGCCGGCGCCTGGGACGGCGAGCACCGGCCCAGCTGGCTGCGGCTGGACCGGGTGCTGGAGGTGGACGAGGACGGCATCCGGCGCGAGGGCGCGATCCTCGACGGCCCTCGGTTTGCGAAGGTCGCCGCCGTTCTCAAGAAGAGTTACGGCTGGCACTGACGATGTTCGTCGGCCGGTCCCGGGAACGCGGCGAGCTGATCGCCCGCCTGGACGCGGCGGCCGGTGGACGCGGTGTCGCGGTAGCGGTCGCCGGCGAGGCCGGCATCGGCAAGTCGGCCCTGGTCGACCAGGTGCTGGAGGCTGCCGCGAGCACCGGAGTGCGGACCCTGACCGGGCGCTGCAGTCCCGACGTCGGCACGCCGGACTTCTGGCCCTGGCATCAGGTGCTGGCCCGGGCCGGGTTCGACGAGGCCCTGCTGGACCGCCCGGCCACGCCCGGCCTGTCGGCGGCGGCCGCGTTGTTCTCGACCGTCCGGCGTACCGCCGACGCACTTTCCGCCGCGGCCGCTGCGGCGCCGTTGGTGATCGCGATCGACGATGTCCAGTGGGCCGGCGATGCGTGCCTCGCGCTGCTCCGGCACCTGGCCGCGGACATCGCGGGCCAGCCGATGCTCCTGGTTGTCACGGTCCGCGATCCGGATCCGGCGCGGGATCGGTCGACCGCTCTGGAGCAGCTTCTGACCACGTCGGGGGTCGAGGTGCTGCGCCTGGGACCGCTCGGACCGGACATCGTCGAGCGTTACCTGCGCGACGTCGCCGGGACCGACCTCGACGCCGGCTGGGCGGTCGAGATGCATCGGCGCACCGGCGGCAATCCATTGTTCCTCCGCGAGATGACCCGGGTGCTGGCCGACGACGCGCGCCTGGCCGCGGCACCACCAGCGGCCACCGTGCTGCCGGCCGAGTTGCGCCGCCTGCTTGCGCTGCGGATCGGCGGCACCAGCTCGGGCTGCCAGACGATGCTCGGCGTGGCGAGCGCGATCGGTGATGAGTTCGAGGCTCAGACGATCGAAGATGCTGCCCATCCGGCCACCCCACTCGAGGTGCGATCGGCATTGGACGAGGCGGTGGCGGCGGGCCTGATCACCGAGGATCCCACCGCGCCGCATCGACTGCGCTTCTCCCACGGCCTGATCCGTGAGGCGCGCTATGACCTGCTGGATCGGCCGATCCGGCTGGAATGGCACACGCGCCTCGCCAAGCTGGCTCGCGATCCCGGCGATCGAGCGCGGCATCTGGTCCGGTCGGTGACCGGCGCCGAGTCGGCTTCCGCCGCGGTCGCCGCGTGCCGGGCCGCGGCGGTGGCGGCGATCGCCGACGGCGCGGTCGCCGACGGCGCTTTCTGGTTCGACCAAGCGATCGAGCTGCTGGACACGGCCGGACTGGACGGCGGCGAACAGTGCCGGGTGCTGATCGAGTCCGGGCTGGCGCGTCAGCGACTGGCCCAGGTCGACTCGGCGCTGCGCCGGGCCGGCAGCGCGATGGCGATCGCCGAGCGCCTCGGCGACGCGCAGCTCGCGGCGGACGCGGCCCTGATCGTCCAGGACGTCGGAGGGGAACCCGCGGTCACGATCGCCGCGTTGTGCCGGCGGGCGCTGTCGGTGGCGGACGGCACGACGGCCGATCCCGCCCGCCGGGCCCGGGTGCTGGCCGCCCGGGCCAACGCGCTGTCCGAAACCGGTGACGATGGCGGAGCGCGGGAGTGTGCCACCGCGGCAATGGAGATCGCCGACCGGCTGGTCGCCGATGCCGGTCCGAACGATCCCGAAGCCGCCGGCGCGCTGATCGATGCGCTGCACGCGCGCCACACCACCATCGCAGGCCTGCCCCGGCACGCGGATGTGCTGGAGATCGGCCGGCGAGTGCGGGAGCTGGCGCCGGTGGCCCGGCGCCCGGACGTGGTGCTGTGGTCCTACGTCTGGCGGATCGAGGCGTATCTGCGGATCGGTGCGGTGGCTCAGAGCGATCGGGAGATCCAGGAACTGGCCGGGGTGGTGGAGGAGCTGGACTGGCCGATGGCCCGCTGGCACCTGGCGCGGGCCCGGGCCGCGGTGGCGCTGCGCAACGGCGATTTCGCCTCCGCTCTGGCCTACGCCGAGGAAGCCCGCGAGATCGGCCGCGCCACGCAGGATCGCAGCAGCGACTACCTCTACATCGCGTTCGTCGACAATCTGGACTGGATCACCGGTCGCGGTGCGGACACCCGTGACCTGACCCAGATGTGGGCCGATGCCGGGCGACTGTCGCTGCCGCTGATCGACGCCCTGCACGGTGCGACGATGGCGGTCGTCGGGCGTACCGACGCGGCGGCCCGCGCTCTGGCCCGGTTGCGGCCGCAAATCGACTCGATTCCGATCGATGCGCGCACCGCGGTGACCTATCTCGCCACCGGCGAGCTCGCCGCCCATCTCGGCGATCGCGAGACCGCGCGGCGCGCCTATGAGCTGGCGCTGGAGTGTCGCGGGATGTTTGTCACCTCCGGATCCGGTGTGCGCGGCGCGGCCAGCCGCTCCCTCGGCATGATGGCGGCCGCGTTCGGCGATCTGGACACCGCCGACATGTTGCTGGACGAGGCGGTCGGCATGGAGGACCGGGTCGGGTCGCTGCCGTTCCTGGCGCTGGCCTGCCTGGAACACGCCCGGGCGCTGTCGATGCGGGGTGGCCCCGGTGATCGCGACCGGGCGCTGCGGCGCTGCGACGAGGCGATCCGGACCGCCCGCCGGGTCGGTGCCGACCGGGTCGCCACCGAGGCCGCTGACCTGGCCGCCGAGCTGGCCGGGGTGGCCGCCGGCCCGGCCGCGCTGACCGCCCGGGAACGGCAGATCGCCGGGCTGATCGCCGGCGGGTTGTCGAATCGCGCCATCGCCGAGCGGCTCGTGGTCTCCGAGCGGACGGTCGAGACCCACGTGCGATCCGCGCTGGCCAAGGTCGGTGCGGAGAACCGGACACAGCTCGCGGCGTGGGCTATGCGGGCCGGAATCTCCTGAACATCAGTACCGCATCTACGTACCTTCGCGGAGGTGCGGAGGCGGTGCGGCGGGCGAGCCTGGTGGCGTCCATCCGATCGCCACGAAGAGAGCCCATCATGTATGCCCAACTGACCAACATCAGCTCGCGCACCGCCGAGTCGCCGCTTCCAGCTCTGGCTGCCGACGCCGGCCGCCCCGGCTTCTCGGCGGGCTTTGCCATGACGCACGTCGCCGGTGGCGAGCACACCGTCCTGACGCTCTGGAACGACGCCGAATCCGCCGGAGACGGCTGTTACGAGGTGATTCACCAGGATCTGCGGTCGGGTGCGCACGGCGCCGCCAACGTCGTCCATTTCGCGGCACCGATCAGTGACGAAACGCGAGCCGCCGCCGAATTCGCCGGCGAGCATCGCCTCACGCCCTACGCGCGAACCTTGGACGGGATCGGCGGAGTCGTCGTGCTCTGGGACGATCGGCGCCGGGCCATGAAGGCGGTCAGCTTCGCCACCGATCTGGACCGGCTCAGTGCCGCCGGAGCCGCTCTCAACTCGATGGATCTGCTGCCCGGCGAGGATCCGGCGCTGCTGCCCATTGTCGATCACGTCGACGTTTTCCGCGTCGCGGAGAGCCGGTGATGGCGATGACCACGACCGTCATGCCGGTGCTCGCTGCCGGTTCTTACCGCATCGACCCGGCCGCGTCGGTGATCGGGTTCACCGCGAAGCACATGTTCGGCCTGGGCACCGTCGCCGGCACCTTCGGGATCCGGTCCGGTCAGATCCGGATCGGCGCCGATCCGCTCACCTCGACCGCCGCCGTCGTCATCGACGTGGCCTCGTTCCACACCGACAAGCCCAAGCGTGACCAGGACGTCGCTTCGAAGCGATTCCTCGACGCGGCCGATCACCCCACCATCGAGGTGCGGCTGACCGAGATCCAGTCTCGGGCCGACGGCTGGGACGTCGCCGGCGATCTGATCGTCAAGGGCGCGCCAACCCGGATCGTGCTGACGCTCGAGGAGATCGAGCCGACCGCGACCGGCCTGCATGGCGTCGCCACCACGGTGGTCGACCGGTACGCCGCCGGCATCACCTACGGCAGGGGCCTGGCCGGCCGATACCTCACCATGACGGTGGAGGTCGCGGCCGAGCGACTCTGATGTTCATCTCATGCTCATCGTGGTGAAGCCCGGGCTGGAATCCCAGCCCGGGCTTCACTTTCCCCTCAACCCCCACAAGGAAGGCTTGCCCGCCAGACGGCGTCAGTCGTTGCTGGAGAACGCCGCGTCGAAGGCGGCGCTCGGTGGCGGGAACAACAGCTTGCGGACGAACTCCAGCGCCTCCGGGGCGCCGACCAGGCGATCCATGCCGGCGTCCTCCCATTCGATGGAGATCGGACCCTCATAACCGATGGCGTTGAGCGCGCGGAAGCAGTCCTCCCACGGCACATCGCCGTGACCGGTCGAGATGAAGTCCCAGCCGCGGCGCATGTCGGCCCAGGGCAGGTGCGACGCGAGCCGGCCACGGCGGCCGTCGCCGACGCGTACCTTCGCGTCCTTGCAATCGACGTGATAGATCCGGTCGGCGAAGTCGAAGATGAAGTTCACCGGGTCCAGGTCCTGCCAGACGAAGTGCGACGGATCCCAGTTCAAGCCGAACGCCGGGCGGTGATCGATGGCTTCGAGGGTGCGCTTGGTGGTCCAGTAGTCGTAGGCGATCTCGCTCGGGTGCACCTCGTGGGCGAACCGGACACCGACCTCGTCGAAGACATCCAGGATCGGGTGCCACCGGCGGGCGAAGTCGGCGTACCCGTCCTCGATCATCTGCGGCGGCACCGGCGGGAACATCGCCAACGTGTGCCAGATCGACGAGCCGGTGAAGCCGATGACGGTGGGCACGCCGAGCTTGGCGGCGGCTCGGGCGGTGTCCTTCATCTCCTCCGCGGCCCGCTGGCGGACTCCTTCCGGCTCCCCGTCGCCCCAGATCCGGGCCGGCAGGATGCCCTGGTGTCGCTGATCGATCGGGTGGTCACAGACCGCCTGGCCGACCAGGTGGTTGGAGATGGCGAACACCTTGAGGCGGTATTTCTCCAGCATCGCCCGCCGATTGGCGACGTAGTCCGGCTCGGCCACGGCGCGATCGACCTCGAAGTGGTCACCCCAGCAGGCGATCTCCAGGCCGTCATAGCCCCAGTCCGAGGCCAGCCGGCAGACCTCTTCAAACGGCAGGTCGGCCCACTGACCGGTGAACAGCGTGATCGGTCGTGTCACTCTCAAACCTCCTTTCTGGTACGCGTCCCGGCGCGCTCGCGGGCGTCACCGCGAGCGCGCCGGCGCGTGCTACACGGTCGCGAGGTCGGCCGCGTCGGTCACCGAGACCCATCCGGTCCCGGATCGCGCACTGCGTTCCACGGCATCGAGAACTCGTTGCACACCGAGCGCGTCCTCGAACGACGGCGACGGATCGGTGCCGGTCGCGATCGCCTCGATCAGGTCGCGGGCCTGGTGCGTGAACGAATGCTCGTAGCCGATCAGATGACCGGGCGGCCACCACGCGGACAGGTACGGGTGCTCCGGCTCGGTCACCAGGATCGCGACTGAACCCGCGGGTCTCCGACGCCGCGGTGGCGTCGTAGAACTCCAGCTCGTTGAGGCGTTCGAGGTCGAACACCGCGGAGCCGAGCGAACCGTTGACCTCGATCCGGAGCGCGTTCTTGCGGCCGGTGGCGAAGCGGGTGGCCTCGTATGTGGCCACCGCCCCGCCGGACAGCCGGGCCACGAACAGTGCCGCGTCGTCGACGGTCACCGCGCCGCTGGGCGCGTTGGCGTGTGCCGTCGGCGGCCAGCCCGGTCGACTGCGTCGGCAGCGGCCGTTTGCTTGACGAACGTCTCGGTCAGCGCGCTGACCCCGGTGACGCCCTGCCCGGTGACGAACTGGGTCAGGTCGACGATGTGCGCGCCGATGTCGCCCAGCGCACCGGATCCGGCCACCTCCCGGCGCAGCCGCCAGACCAGCGGAAAGTCCGGATCGGTGATCCAGTCCTGCAGGTAGACGGCTCGGACGTGGCGGATCTGACCGAGCCGTCCGGCGGCGATCAGGTCGCGGAGCAGTGTCACCGCAGGAACCCGCCGGTAGTTGTAGCCGCACATCGATCGCTGCCCGAAGCTTCGGGCCTCGGCCGCGGCGGCCACCATGGCTTCCGCCTCGCCGACCGAGTTGGCCAGCGGCTTCTCGCACAGGACATGCTTACCGGCACGCAGCGCAGCGATGGCGATCTCGGCGTGCGAGTCGCCCGGCGTGCAGATATCGATCAGATCGATGTCCGGGCGGTCCAGAAGCTCCCGCCAGTCGGTGACGGCCTCGGACCAGCCGAGCCGGCCGGCCGCGGCGGCAACCGCGTCCGGCGTACGCCCGGCGACCGCCACCATTTCGGCCCGCATCGGCAGGTCGAAGACGCGGTTCACGGTGCGCCACGCCTGCGAGTGCGCGACGCCCATGAACGCGTATCCGACCATCGCGACGCGAAGCTGCGGTGGTTCTGCGGTGACCATTGGTTCCCCTGTCGTACGCAATAGCTATGACTTGAAGCCGAGCGGCAGGTATTTGTCCACGTTGTCCTTCGTGATGGTCTCCGAAGCCAGCACGATCTGCTGCGGAACTTGCAGCTCGACCAGGTCGGACATGCCCTTGCCCTGGGCGATCAGGCGGGCCAGCGAGATCGCCGACGACGCCATGCTCGGCGGATAGGTCACGGTCGCCACCAACGGCGAGTCACCGCTCTTGATGTGCTGCATGGCGTCCAGCGATCCGGCGCCACCGACCATGAAGAACTCCTTGCGGCCGGCCTGCGAGATGGCCGCGAGGACGCCGACGCCCTGGTCGTCGTCGTGGTTCCAGATGGCGTCGATCTTCGGCGCCGCCTGCAGCAGGTTGGCCGTGACGTCCTGACCGGACTGGACGGTGAACTGCGCCGCCACCCGGTTGGTCACCTTGAGACCGGCGGTGCCGAGCGCGTCCTTGAACCCGCGTGACCGGTCCTGGGTCAGCGGCAGGCTGTCGATGCCGGCGATCTCGGCGATCACCGGGTTGGACTTGCCCTGCAGCTTGCCGGCGATGAAGACGCCGGCAGCGTAGCCCATGCCGTAGTTGTCGCCCTTGATCAGCAGCCGGGAGGCGGCCGCGTCGGAGAACTCCCGGTCCAGATTGATCACCGGGATGCCGGCTTGCATGGCGGACTTGCCGGTGGCGGTCAGCTGGGCACCGTCCTGCGGCAACAACACGATCGCGTCCGGCTTCTGCGCGATCAGCGTCTGCAGCGCCGCGACCTGAGCCGGCGCGTCCTTGCCCGCGTCGACGGCCACCAGCTTGACGTCCTTGTAGAGGCCGGCCTGCTTGTTGGCATTGTCGGTGATCGCCCGGATCCAGCCGTGGTCGGCGGCGGGGGCGGAGAAGCCGATGGTGACGGTCTTGCCGACGGCCGCGTTGTCGCCGCCGGTGACCTTGGTCTGGCCGGAGTCATTGTTGTCCGTGCCGTTGGATGTGCACGCTGCGGTGAGCAGCAGGCCCGCGCCTGCGACGCCACCGACCAATAGCCGGCGGCGACCCGGATCTGCCTGCGACTGTGCCATGACGACCTCCTGGTCGACTGCGATTTCAATTGGATGATGGGTGTGGTGAGCCGCGCCTACGTCGAGCGCGCGACGAATGCGTAAGGAGTGCTATGTGGTTGGCCGGGATGCGGACTGCGTGCCCGGTTAGGTGCCGGCGGCGGATTCGGCGAGTGGTGGCCCGGATTGGTGTGGCGGATCGGACGACGCCAGCCGCCCTCGCCGCGGAGTCGTGAGCCGGAACTGCTGCACCAGGACTGCGCCGACGATGATCAGGCCTTGAGCGATGAGCTGGTATTCCAACTGCAGGTTGTTGACGACGAACAGGTTGCTGATCTGGGTGAAGACGAGGACGCCGAGCACCGATCCGACGATCGTGCCGCGCCCACCGGCGAGGCTGGTCCCGCCGATGATGGCTGCCGCGATGGCCTGCAACTCATACAGATCACCGTGGGTGGACGAGCCGGCATTGGAGAGCGAGGTGACCATCACCGCCGCGATGCCGCAGCACAGGCCGGACAGCGCGTAGATGATCAGGGTGTGCCGGCGGATGTTGATGCCGGCCAGCCGGGCCGCCTCGGAGTTGCCGCCGATGGCGACCGTCTGCCGGCCGAAGGTGGTCCGATTCAGCAGGATCCAGGCCAGCGCCGCGACCACCAGGAAGATGATGACCAGCAGCGGGATGCCCACCACGTCGATGACCGCGAGCCGGTTGATGCTGTTCAGATGCACGATCTGGGTGAGCTTGCCGGAGATCTTCTGGGCCAGACCCCGGGCCGCCACCATGGTCGCCAGCGTGGCGATGAACGGGACCATCCGGCCGTAGGCGATCAGGATGCCGTTGACCGTGCCGGCCAGGGTGCCGACCACCAGCGCCGACACGATCACCATGCCGGGGCCGTAGCCCTGCGTCGCCTGCGTCGTGCTCCAGACGCTGGCCAGCGCGAGCAGTGCGCCGACCGACAGGTCGATGCCGCCGCTGATCATCACGAACGTCATGCCCACCGCGACCACGCCGATGCTGGCCGCCTGCCGCAGCACGATGACCTCGTTGTTGGTGAAGCGGCTGAAGTCCAGGAAGATGTCGGGCCGGGAGAAGGCGCCGATTATCAAGAGAATCAGCAGTACGCCGACGAGGCCCACGTTGCGGCGGATCGGTTCACTGGCGTCGTCCCGCCAGTAGCGCGATCGTGCTGCCGCGGCGGGCGGAGCCGTTTGGACGATCTGGGTCATGCGGTGCCTCCTTCCGATTGAGTGCGGGATGGATCCCGGTGCCGGGTTATCCGATGGCCGGCGGCTCGGCCGTGATCGAGCCGGCCATCACCAGATCGAGGACGGCGTCTTCGTCCAGATCGGCGGCTGGTGCTTCGTGGACGATCCGGCCCTCGCGCATGACGAGCGACACGATCGGCCAGCCCGAGCACCTCCGGAACCTCGCTGGAGACCAGAAGGACCGCCACGCCACGCTCGGCCAGGCGCCGGATCAAGCCATACAGCTCGGTCCGCGCGCCGACGTCGACGCCGCGCGTGGGCTCGTCGAGGAGCAGGAGCTTGAGTGTGTTGTCGCGGCCGACCAGCCACCGCGCGAGCACGACCTTCTGCTGGTTGCCGCCGGAGAGGGTGCGGGCCCGCCGGCGCACGTCGGCGGGATGCAGTGCGAGGTTGGCGGTGACGTCCCGGGCGGCCGCGGTCTCGGCGCCGGCGTTGCTGAAGCCGATCCGCGGGTAGTGCCGGAGGGCGGCCAGCGTCACGTTGCGCCAGATCGGCTCGTCCAGCAGGAGAGCCTGGCTCTTGCGCTCCTCCGGCGCCAGGCCGACTCCGGCCCGGACCGCCGAACCGACGGTCTTCACGGCCGTTCCGGCGACGTCGACGGTGCCGGCGGTCGGCTAGCCGCGCGCCGTAGATCGTCTCCAGCACCTCGGATCGGCCGGATCCGACCAGGCCCGCGATGCCGAGGATCTCGCCACTGTCGGACCGTCAGGCTGACGTCTTCGAATTCGCCATACCGGGTCAGGTCTGGTGACCGTGAGCACCGGTGCGGCGGCCTCGTCCAGCGGCTGCTCCCGCGGCGGGATCAGATATTCGATGGTGCGGCCGGTCATCCGGCGGACCAGGTCCCGGTGCGGGGTGGTGCGAGCCGGCAGGTCGGTGGCCGCGGTGCGGCCGTCCTTGAGCACGGTGACGCGATCGCCGATCTCGCGGATCTCATCGAGCCGGTGCGAGATGTAGAGGACCGCGATGCCGTCGGCGGTCAGATCCCGGATCAGCCGGAACAGATTGGCCACCTCATCGTGCGCCAGCACCGCGCTGGGCTCGTCCATGATGATGAGCTGAGCCTCGTGGGACAGCGCCCGGGCCATGCTGACCACCTGCTTGGCGGCGGTCGCGAGCTTGCCGACCGATCGCGGTCACCGGGATATCGGGTGGCCCAGGCGCCGCATGATGGTCGCGGACCGGCGGCGCAGGTCGCCCCGCTGGACGAAGCCGAGCCGGCGCGGTTCGTGGCCGAGGAAGATGTTCTCCGCGACGCTGAGGTCGTCGACCAGGTCGAGCTCTTGATAGATGGTGGCGATGCCGGCCTTCATGGCGGCCAGCGGATTGGCGAAGCTGATCTCCTGGCCGCGCAGCTTCAGGGTGCCGTCGTCGGGCTGATGCGCGCCGGACAGGATTTTGATCAGCGTGGACTTGCCGGCACCGTTCTGTCCCAGTAGGCAGTGCACCTCGCCGGGGACGATGTCCAGGTCGACGCCGTCGAGTGCGCGTACGCCCGGGAACGTCTTGACCACTCCGGACAGCTCCAGGAACGGCGTGCTCATCGCGGCCCCCTCATCGCTGGTCTCCGGCACCGCTGTAGGCGAGGTTCGAGGCGAGCAGCGCACCGCCCACGACACCGGCCCGCGGGCCCAACTCCGACAGCACTACCGGCAGATTCCCGGTGGCCAGTGGCAGCGAGCGCCGGTAGACGACGCTGCGGATCTCGGCGAGCAGCAGGTGCCCGACCGCGGCCAGGCCACCGCCGATGACGATCATCGACGGGTTGATGAAGCTGACCAGACCCGCGAGCACGTTGCCGACCCGGCGGCCGCCGTCGCGGATCAGACCGATGCAGACGGCATCGCCGGCCGCGGCGCCCTCGGCGACATCCACCGCGGAGATATCTCCGCTGTCGGCCAGCCGTGCGGCGAGCATCGGGGACGTGCCCGATCGCGCCGCCGCGAGGGCGTCGCGTGCCAACGCCGCGCCACCGAAGAGCGCTTCCAGGCAGCCGACGTTGCCGCACGTGCACAACGGACCGGCGTCCTCGACCTTGACGTGGCCGATGTCGCCGGCGCAGCCGTCGGTGCCTCGATAGACCTCTCCGCCCAGGTAGATGCCGCACCCGATGCCAGTGCCGATCTTGACGAACAGCAGGTTCGAGGCGGCGTGCGCGACACCGCCATGGACCTCGCCGACCGCCATGATGTTCACGTCGTTGTCCACCACCACCGGGCAGCCATGCTCGCGGGCCAGCAGGTCGCGGACCGGGTAGCGATCCCAGCCCGGCATGATCGGCGGGGACACCGGCACGCCGTCGCGGAAGCTGACCGGGCCGGGGACGCCGATGCCGATGGCGTGCAGGCGTTCGTAATGCCCCTCGGCGCGGAACTTGCCGAGCACCTCGTTGACCGTGGCGAGAACCGATTTGGGACCGCTGCGGATGTCGATCGGCTGGCTGTAGGCCGCGATCGGCTCCAGCGAGCCGTCGGTCACCTCGACATCGATGCTGGAGGCGCCGAGGTCGACGGCGGCGAACCGGATCTCCGGCGACAGCGCGACCAATGTGGACCGTCGCCCGCCACGGGATGCCGCGAACCCGGCCTCCCGGATCCACGAGGCCTTCGTCAGCGCGTCGATCTCGGCAAGGATCCGTTGGCGCGGCACGCCGAAGCGGTCCGCCAGCTCGGCGCGGGATGTCGGTCCGGCGTCGCGCAGCAGCGTCAACAGCCGGTACGACAGCGAATCCGAGCTCATCGAGCTGACTCCAAACGCGGGGGCGAGGCGTTACCGGGTGGCTACCTTGGGTCAGAACTGTACGAGCTTTTGATCGCGCCGTAAAGAACTTTTGACTGCAACGAAACAAAGTTCGGCACGTTTGGTTAAAAGTGCTGGTCAGGCTGCGGTGGCTCTGGTGGCAATCCACCCGGCCGGGTCAGCGACCACCGCCTGCACCGCCGCGTACGCGGATCCGCGTACCGCGGCGTCGCTGCCGAGCGTGCTCGGAACCACGGTCACCGGCGTCCACCGCGCCGCCAGCACCCGCCCCTGGGTTTCCCTATCCACCGCGGGTTGCAGCCACACCTGCAGCGGCGCGAAGAAGCCGCCGAGCACCACCGTGTCGATGTCGAGCAGGTTCACCATGCCGGCGATGGCGACACCGAGGGCCGTGCCGGCCCGGTCCAGCGCGGTCACCATCGGCAGGTTGCCGGACTCGGCGAGAGCGGCGAAGTCGGCGGCACGGGCATCCGCCGGCAAGCTCCGGCCGGCTTCGGTCCGGATCGCGTCCTGGCCGGCGAACTGCTCCAGGCAACCGCGCGCGCCACACCGGCAGAGCGGGCCGTCCGGGTGGACCGCCACGTGGCCGATCTCGCCCGCGAACCCGCGGCCACCGCGCATCACCTGGCCATTGACCACGATGCCGGCGCCGATGCCGATCTCGCCGGAGATGTAGACAAAGCTCGCCGGTGCCTGCGGATTGGCCGCCATCTCACCGATCGCGGCCAGGTTCGCCTCGTTGTCGACGGTGATCGGAAATCCGCCCAGACGCTCGGGAATGACGACATCGCGCCAGCCCAGGTTGGGCGCGAGTGGCACCCGGCCGGCGTGCACCAGGCCGGGCACGGCCAGCGTGGCGCCGGCGATGGTCAGGCCGGCGGCGTCGGCGGCCGCGGCCGCGTCGTGCGCCAGATCGTCGAGCTGGGCCAGGGCGTCGGCGGCGGATCGAGGGCGCTGGTCGGCATAGACCACGGCGTGGTGGCGCACCCGGCCGGACAGGTCGACCACGCACGCCGCGAGGTAGTCGACATTGACCTCAAGGCCGAGGCCGGCCGCCGCCCGGCCGCTCAGGGCCAGGCCCATCGACGGTCGGCCGGCACCGGATCGCGGCGCCGGCGCCACCTCGGTCAGCAGGTCCGCTCGGACCATCTCGTCC
Source organism: uncultured Actinomycetota bacterium (assembly GCA_963836775.1). Classification (GTDB taxonomy): domain Bacteria; phylum Actinomycetota; class Actinomycetes; order Mycobacteriales; family Micromonosporaceae; genus DASQPR01. The sequence continues at coordinate 429,882 of CAWIKR010000003.1, forward strand.
ACCAGGGTGGAGACGGTGGCGCGGGTGAGGCCGGAGCGGGCGGCGAGCTCGGCCCGGGACAGTGCGGCCGGGGCGCGCTGCACCAGCCGCAGGAGCAGCTCGAGGTTGTGTTCGCGCAGGTCACCCTGCCGAAGCGCACCCGGATCAGCGATCACGTTTGCCATCCTTGAAGTCGCCATGCTTGACAGCGTCAGCTCGCTGGAAAAATAATTCAACTACTTTACAAAATTCCCCGAAGTCCGGAGTGACCCATGTCTGACCAGCCCACACCCGCTGACAAATTCACCTTCGGCCTGTGGACGGTGGGCTGGCCGGCTCGTGATCCGTTCGGCGACGCCACCCGGGCGCCGCTGGACCCGGTGGAGGCGGTGCACCGGCTGGCCGAGCTGGGCGCCTACGGCGTCACCTTGCACGATGACGATCTCATCCCATTCGGCTCGTCCGCCGACGAACGGGACCGGTGTATCGCCCGATTCCAGGCGGCACTCAAGGAGACTGGCCTGGTGGTGCCGATGATGACCACCAACTTGTTCACTCATCCGGTCTTCAAGGACGGCGGATTCACCTCCAACGACCGCGCGGTGCGCCGGTTCGCGCTCGCCAAGGTGCGCCGCAACATCGACCTGGCGGCCGAGTTCGGCGCGTCGACCTACGTGATGTGGGGCGGTCGCGAGGGCAGTGAATATGACCTGTCCAAGGACGTCGGCGCCGCCCTGGACCGCTATCGCGAGGCGGTCGACACGCTGGCGGCCTATGTCGTCGAGCGCGGTTACGGCATCCGGTTCGCGCTGGAGCCCAAGCCCAACGAGCCGCGCGGCGACATCCTCCTGCCGACCGTCGGGCACGCTCTCGCCTTCATCTCGTCGCTGGAACACCACGAGATGGTGGGCCTCAACCCCGAGGTCGGGCACGAGCAGATGGCCGGGCTGAACTTCGCCCACGGCATCGCTCAGGCGCTCTGGCACGGCAAGCTCTTCCACATCGACTTGAACGGCCAGCGGGGCATCAAGTACGACCAGGATCTGGTCTTCGGCCACGGCGACCTGATGAATGCATTCGCGCTGGTCGACCTCCTGGAGCACGGCGGCCTCGGTGGCGGCCCGGTCTACTCCGGACCGCGGCACTTCGACTACAAGCCGTCGCGCACCGAGGACATGGCCGGCGTGTGGGCCTCGGCGGCCGCCAACATGCGGATGTATCTGCTTCTCAAGGAGCGGGCGCAGGCGTTCCGCGCGGATCCGGAAGTGCAGCAGGCGCTGGCCGACTCGGGAGCGTCGACGCTGACCGAACCGACGCTCGCCGCCGGCGAATCCCTGGACCACCTGGCGGACGAGGCGTTCGACCCGGATGCCGCCGGCGAGCGCGGTTATGGGTTCGTCCGTCTCAACCAGCTGGCCATCGAGCACCTGATCGGTGCCCGATGACGATGGTCGCCGGGGTCGACTCGTCGACTCAGTCATGCAAGGTGGTGATCCGGGACGCGGAGACCGGTGCGTTGCTGCGGCACGGCAGCGCACCGCACCCGGATGGCACCGAGGTCGATCCGCAAGCCTGGCTGCACGCGCTGGAGGTGGCGGTGGCGGCGGCCGGGGGACTGGGCGACGTCGCCGCGCTCGCGGTCGGTGGTCAGCAGCACGGCATGGTGTGCCTGGACTCGGCCGGCGAGGTGGTCCGGGACGCGCTGCTGTGGAACGACACCCGATCCGCGAGCGCCGCCGCCGACCTGGTCGCCGAGATGGGCGGCGGGCAAGCCTGGGCGGACGCGATCGGATCGGTGCCGGTGGCTTCGTTCACCATCACCAAGTTGCGGTGGCTTGCCACCAACGAGCCGGAGTCGATGGCGCGGACGGCATCGGTGTGCCTGCCGCACGACTATCTGACCTGGCATCTGTCCGGTCGAACGAGTTTCGTCACGGATCGCGGCGACGCCAGTGGCACCGGCTACTGGTCGCCGTCCGGGGATGCGTACCGCCTCGATCTTTTGAAGCTGGCCTGCGGCCAGGCGCCGCGCCTGCCCACGGTCTTGGGGCCGAGCGCCGTCGCCGGCACCACGCACGGCGGCGTGACCCTCGGGCCGGGCACCGGTGACAACGCCGCGGCCGCGCTCGGCGTCCACGCCGGCGTGGGCGACGTGGTGGTGTCGATCGGCACGTCCGGGACCGTGTTCGGGGTTAGTCCGACCGCCACCGCGGACAGCACCGGGACAATTGCCGGGTTCGCCGACGCCACCGGCAACTACCTGCCATTGGTCTGCACGCTGAATGCCGCTCGAGTGCTGTCCGCCGCCGCCACGCTGGTTGGGTGCTCGCTGGACCAGCTGTCCGAGCTGGCGCTCGCGGCACCGGCCGGCGCCGAGGGCCTGACCCTCCTGCCCTACCTGGAGGGCGAGCGGACTCCGAACCGCCCGGACGCCACCGGCTTGATCAGCGGTTTGACCGGTGCCAACGCGACGCCGGCCAACCTGGCCCGCGCCGCGGTCGAGGGCATGCTCTGCGGTCTCGCCGACGGGCTGGACGCGATCCGCGCAGCCGGCGTCCCGATCCGGCGTGTGCTGCTGATCGGTGGTGCCGCTCGGTCGTCGGCGGTGCAGCGGATCGCACCGGCCGTCTTCGGCGTGCCGGTGGCCGTGCCCGAGCCGTCCGAATACGTCGCCGACGGTGCCGCGCGACAGGCCGCTTGGGTGCACTCGGGTGCCGCCCAGCCGCCGGTCTGGCACGCCGCGCAGGTGCAGCGATTCGAGGCGGACCCGGCTCCGGCGATCCGGGAGCGGTACGCGGAACTGCGCGACCGCTGAGCATCGGTGCACAGTGGGCCATCTCGGTGGCTCGTTGTTGACGCTACTGCGCATTGCGCAGTAGCTTGCACTGCGTGGACACCACCCAGCTGCTCAAAGGCGTCCTGGACCTGGCCGTTCTCGCGGTCCTCCGGGACGAAGACGGCTATGGGTACGACATCTTGCGACGGCTGCGCGCCGCCGGACTTGACGAGGTCGGCGACGCTTCGGTCTATGGCACCCTGCGCCGGCTCTACAACGCCGGCTTCCTGACCACCTATGTGGTGGCCAGCGAAGAGGGACCGCACCGGAAGTACTACGCACTCAACAAAACCGGTTCCGCCCAGCTGGAGCGCTCGGCCAAGGTGTGGCGCGGGTTTGCCACCGCGATGGACGCGCTGCTCGACGACACGGGAGGCAGGGCATGAAGAAGACGCTGGACCCGGAGGTCGCGGTCTACTACGCGCAGGTCGCCGAGGCGCTGCGAGATCTGCCCGCGGCGCAGCGCGCCGACCTTCTCGAGGATCTGATGCCGCACCTGCGGGAAGTGGCGGCCGAGGGTGCTGAGCTGGACCTGCGGTTGGGTGCCCCGACCGCGTACGCGGACGAGTTGCGGGCCGCGGCCGGACTGCCGCCGGCATCGGCACCGACCTCGGAAGTGGCTCAGCATCTGCGCCGGGAAGTGCGTGAACTCGCCGATCACGCAGGTCGGGCAGTGGCGGGGTTGTTGGGGTTCGGATCGCTGGAGCGGCTTCTGGGCGCCGTCCGGCCGGCCTGGTGGCTGGCCCGCGGCTACGTCGCCGGCATGATCGTCACCGGCGCGGTGTTCGGCTGGCATGACGGCGTCGTGCCGCGCGCCGAGCTGATCAATAGCGCCACTCCGGGCGGTGCCATCTTCGTGGGTTGTGTCGTGGTGCTGGCGGCGGTGGTGGGCTCGGTGCGGATCGGCCGGATGACGATCGGTTGGCCGCTGGAGCGGCGCTTGGCGCTGTGGGTGCTCGATGCCGTGCTGCTCGGCATCGCCCTGGCCGCGCTTCACAATGCCGATGCGGCGGCCCGGCTGTCCCACGAGCTCTATGGCAAGTGACTGCGCGCGATGCCGCGCGCGCACCCTCCTCGAGGGCCTCGGCGCGCAAGTTACCGGCGTCGATGTGGAGATGCGCCGGGCTGGTTGACTCCGATGATTTATCCGCAAACGGGCGGCCGCTGTCGGGCGGTCGCCCGTTGTGCTGCGGAGACTTTCACGACTCAACCGCGAAACTAGCGTGACCCCGCGAGAAATATTTCGTGATTGTTATCGATGTATTGCGCGACTGCGCAAGGCACTGGCACGATGTCGGCACGGTCTGCAGCCCTGAGGGGGCTCGGAGCCCGCTTCCGTTGCGGTGGCATCGATTCCGGCGCCGTGGTCATGACGCTGGCCGCCAACCGGACGGTCATCCCGACCGGCCCGATGCGCCGCGGCGGAGGTGGGTCCCGTGAGCGCGGCGACCGCCATCCCGGGTCTCGACGTGACCGTTCGGGTCCTCGCCGAGGCATGACCTGAAGGAGTGCTCATGGGAGTCTCACGGCGGTCCCTCATCACCGGCGCCGTCGCCGGGTCCGCCATCGCCGCCATGCCGGCCGCGGAACTGCTGATGGCCGATCCGGCCGCGGCTGCCAGTCCGCCGGGCGACGTCGTCGGCAAAATCACTGTCGGGTATCAGGGCTGGTTCGCCTGCATCGGCGATGGTGCGCCGATCAACGGCTGGTGGCACTGGTCGCAGAACTGGGGCGCCGCGCCGTCGCCGTCCAACAACGGAACCCTGCGCGCCTGGCCGGACATGCGCGACTACACGCACAAATACCAGACCGCGTACGCGAATCTCGGCAACGGCGATCCGGCCACCCTCTTCTCGTCGTATGACCAGCAGACCGTGGACGCGCATTTTGCCTCGATGGCGGCGAACAACATCGACACGGCCGCGTTGCAGCGGTTCAACCCGACCGGTGGCGAAGGGCCGACCCGGGATGCGGTGACCGCCCGGGTCCGCACCTCGGCGGAGACCTACGGCCGCAAGTTCTATGTCATGTATGACGTCACCGGCTGGACGAACATGCAGTCGGAGATCAAGAACGACTGGACCACCAAAATGTCGGCCTACACCGCGTCGGCCGCCTATGCCAAGCAGAACGGCAAGCCGGTGGTCGGCATCTGGGGCTTCGGATTCAACGACACCAATCATCCGTGGGACGCGGCCACCTGCCTGGACGTCATCAACTGGTTCAAGTCCCAAGGCTGCTACGTGATGGGCGGAGTGCCGCGCGAGTGGCGCACCGGAGTCGGTGGATCCCGGGCCGGATATTCGGGCGTCTACCACGCCTTCAACATGATCTCGCCGTGGATGGTCGGTGCCATCGGGAACATCGCCGGTTCGGATGACGCGTACACCAATCTGACCGTGCCCGACCAGGCCGATTGCGCGGCAAACGGCATCGATTATCAACCCTGCGTCCTGCCCGGCGATGTCTCGGCGCGGCAGCGGGTGCACGGCGATTTCATGTGGCGGCAGTTCTACAACGTGTGCCGGGCCGGGGTTGCCGGCATCTACATCTCGATGTTCGACGAGTTCAACGAGGGCAACCAGATCTGCAAAACGGCCGAGAACCAGTCGCAGATCCCGACCAACGCCGGCCTGCTTGGCCTGGATGAGGACGGCACCGTCTGCTCCTCCGACTACTACCTGCGGCTGACCGGCGACGGCGGCCGGATGCTCAAGGGCCAGCTCGCGCTCACCGCCACCCGGCCCACTCAGCCGGTGTCCGGCGGCGGCGACACCGTGCCGCCGACCGTGCCGACGAACCTGCACGTCACCGCGCACACCTCGTCGTCGATCTCGATCGCCTGGACGGCCTCCACCGACAACGTCGGCGTGACCGGTTATCGGATCCAGCAGAACGGCGTGGTGGTCGGATCGGTGAGCGGCACCACGACCGCATACACGGCGTCCGGCCTCAACCCGTCAACCACTTACTCGTACGCGGTTGCCGCGTTCGACGCGGCCGGCGACATCTCCGCCTACTCGGCTCCGGTCTCGCAGACCACCGACGCCTCATCCGGCGGTGGCACCACGAATCTGGCGTTGAACCGTCCAACGACCGAGTCCAGTCACACCCAGACCTACGCCTCGGGCAACGCCGTGGACGGCAACACCGGCACCTACTGGGAGTCCAACAACAGTGCCTTCCCACAGTGGATCCAGGTCGATCTCGGCGCCGCCACGGCACTCGGAAAGCTGGTGCTGAAGCTGCCGCCGGGCTGGGGCGCGCGTACGCAGACACTGTCGATTCTGGGCAGCACCGACGGATCGTCGTTCAGCACCGTCGTCGGATCGGCCGGCTACGCCTTCGATCCGGGATCCAGCAACGTCGTCACGATCACGCTGCCGACCGCCACGGCCCGCTACGTCCGGCTGAATGTCACTGCCAACACCGGCTGGCCGGCCGGGCAGCTCTCCGAATTCGAGGTCTATGGCACCAGCGGCGGCGGTGACGTGACGCCGCCATCGGCGCCCGGCAACCTGACCGCCACCGGGCACACCTCGACATCGGTGTCGCTGTCGTGGACCGCCGCCACCGACAACGTCGGCGTCACCGGCTATCAGGTGCGGCGCGCCGGGACGGTGGTGGCCACGGTTTCCGGGACGACGTTCACCAACACCGGACTGAACCCGTCGACCGCGTACAGCTACTCGGTCGTGGCAACCGACGCCGCCGGCAACCTGTCGGCCGCTTCGAACACGGTCACCGTCACCACCGACGCGGCACCGAACACCAACCTGGCCGCCGGCAAGGCGACGGCGGAGTCCAGCCACACTCAGACGTACGCATCCGGCAACACCGTCGACGGTGACGCCAACTCTTATTGGGAGTCGAACAACAACGCGTTTCCGCAGTGGCTGCAGGTCGACCTCGGGGCGGCGACATCGGTCCGGCGGGTGGTGTTGAAGCTGCCGCCGGCCGCGGCGTGGGGTGCGCGTACGCAAACGTTGTCGGTGCAGGGCAGCTCCGACGGGGCGTCGTTCAGCACCATCGTCGGATCCGCGGGCTATGTCTTCGACCCGAACACCGGCAACTCGGTGACCATCTTGTTCGGGGCGGCGACCGCACGGTATCTCCGGCTCACCGTCACCGGAAACACCGGGTGGCCGGCCGGGCAGATCTCCGAGTTCGAGGTCTACGCCTCCTGACCCCCATCAGGGCGTTTGCCTGCCGGCCCGCCGCCCATGATCCGTGATCATCGGCCGCGTGGCGTACGTCACTCGTGAACACTCGGCGAAACGGTTCCGTACACCCCAGGCGAGGAGTAACTTATCGGGAGTACGGAACCGTTTCGTTTCGTATTTGTGTCAACGTCCGGTTCGGCGTAGGCCCGGCTTCGGGACCTAGCTCGGGGGAGCGATCAGCGCCGGCCGTCGAAGGGGGAGAGTGGCCGTGGTCGACGTGGTGATCGCGCGAGACGAGGTGACCGGTGCGCCGGTCCGCTCGGCGCGCCACGCCGCGATCTTCGACGCGGTCTTCGATCTTCTCGGCGACGTCGGATACGACCGAATGTCGATGGACGCCGTCGCGGCCCGGGCCCGGGCCAGCAAGGCGACCATCTATCGGGCCTGGCCGAACAAGCCGGACCTGGTCATGGACGCGCTGGTGTATCGCTTCGGCGGTACTCCGGACGCGCCCGACACCGGGACGCTTCGAGGCGATCTGATCGCGCTGATGACCGGCGCGTGCCAGCTCGCCAACGGTCCGGAAGGCTCGATCATCACCGGCCTGATGAGTGCCGCGACGCGCAATGCCGAGCTGTCGCGGACGCTCTACCGGTGCACCTACGAACTCAAGCACGGAGTGCACAGCACGATCATCGGGCAGGCGGCGGCGCGGGGTGAGCTGACGCCGGACACGAAGCCGGAGCTGATGCACGAACTCATGCATGCGCTCGTTCTCACTCGGAAGTTGTGGGCCGGCCCGTTGGACGACGAGTTTGTCGTACACGTGGTGGACGATGTGCTCCTGCCGGTGCTGCAGCGTGGGCAGGCGCTTGGCTGCCGAGATGAGCCGAGGCGACCGGGCCCGCCGGGAGATGCAGTGACGCACCTCACCGGATGAACTTGTAACGACTTCATGATCCGGTTCGTCGGATCTATAAGAGCTACCCAAATTTGAAAACCCAGAAGCCGGGCCGATGTGCGGTGCCGGACTGGTGACACGTGTGCCCGTTACGGCCGACTGGCCGGGTGGGAAACGGGCCACCCCTGCCGTTGGAGGAGAAATGTCGCAAGAATCCGCCGTGGCCCAGCCACCGGCGTACGGGGGGCCAGACGCGGCGGCCCCCCATGACAGCAGGCGCTGGCTGGCCTTGATGGTCATCGCGATTGCTCAGCTCATGGTGGTGCTCGACGCCACCATCGTGAACATCGCTCTGCCGCACGCGCAGCAAGCGCTGCACATCTCGGACGCCGACCGTCAGTGGATCGTTACTGCCTACACGCTGACCTTCGGTGGTCTGCTGCTGCTCGGCGGCCGGATCGCCGACTACGTCGGCCGCAAGCGCACGTTCCTGATCGGCCTGATCGGTTTCGCCGCGGCCTCGGCGCTCGGCGGTGTCGCGGCCAACTCCGCGATGCTGTTCGGCGCGCGGGCTTTGCAGGGTGCTTTCGGTGCGATCCTGGCTCCGGCGGCGCTGTCCCTGCTGACCGTGACGTTCACCGAGCCGAAGGACCGGGCCAAGGCGTTCGGCGTCTTCGGCGCGATCTCCGGTGGTGGTGCCGCGATCGGTGTCATCTCCGGCGGTGTGCTGACCGAGTACGCGAACTGGCGCTGGTGCCTCCTGGTGAACATCCCGATCGCGCTGATCGCGTTCTTCCTGGCCCTGCCGATCGTGCGGGAGAGCAAGGCGCACGGCAACACCAAGTACGACATCCTGGGTGCGATCATGTCGACCGCGGGCCTGGGCGCGCTGGTCTATGGCTTCACCAAGGCCGCCACCGAGGCCGACCACTGGACCGCTCCGGTGACTCTGGCCTGGCTCGCGGTTGCCGTGGTGCTGCTGGTCTCGTTCGTGTTCTGGGAGTCGCGGGTGAAGAACCCGTTGCTGCCGCTTCGTGTCGTCACTGACCGAAACCGTGGTGTCTCGTTCCTGGTGTCGATCCTGGTGGGTGCGGGTCTGCTGGGCATGTTCCTGTTCCTGACCTACTACCTGCAGCAAACCTTGCACTACTCGGCGGTGAAGACCGGTCTGGCCTATCTGCCGTTCTCCGGTGGCATCATCGTCGCCGCCGGCATCGCGGCTCAGTTGCTGCCGCGGGTCGGCCCGCGAGTGCTGATGACCGTTGGTGGCGCGATGGCCACAGCGGCCATGCTGTGGCTGACGCAGCTTGACCTGAACTCGTCCTATTCGAGTGCGATCCTGCCGGCCTTCATCGCGATGAGCCTGGGCATGGGCTTCATCTTCGTGCCGCTGTCCAGCACCGCACTGTCCGGCGTGGAAAACCACGACGCCGGAGTCGCCAGCGCAATGCTGAACACCACGCAGCAGGTCGGTGGCTCACTGGGCACGGCCCTGTTGAACACCATCTTCATCACCACCGTGACGAACTACCTGATCAGTCACGCGTCGAACCCGACGCAGGCGAACATCCACGGCTACAACGTGGCGTTCACCGTCAGCGCCGGGCTGCTGGCCCTGGGAACCGTCCTGACGTTCATGTTCATTCGCAAGCCGGCTCCGGTCCTGGCAGCCGACGGAGTGGACTCGGCGCGAGCGGCCGAGCCCGCCATGATCCACTAATCGGGGTTGGGGGTAAGCGCCGGGTGGTCCCGTTTCGGGGCCGCCCGGCGCTTCTATGTCTGGCGACGTTTACATTGGCGGCGGGCACTGCCGCTTTAGACGGTGCCTTCGCTGCCTCTTCGGAGCGACTTCGTCGATCCTCGTCGGCGGCTGTGGGCGCCGTCGCGGCCGTTTGCCCGCCCTCTATGTCTGGCGGCGGGCACTGCCGCTTTGGACGGTGCCTTCGCTGCCTCCTCGGAGCGACTTCGTCGATCCTCGTCGGCGGCTGTAGGCGCCGTCGCGGCAGTTTGCCCGCCCTCTATGTCTGGCGGCGGGCACTGCCGCTTTGGACGGTGCCTTCGCTGCCTCCTCGGAGCGACTTCGTCGATCCTCGTCGGCGGCTGTAGGCGCCGTCGCGGCCGTTTGCCCGCCGCGCGGCAGGTGATTCGCGGTGGTTGTGCGCATCGGCCGCTCGCGGATTCCCCCGACTTCGGGACCCCAGCCCACTCCTCTGGATCTTGCGAAGTTGGGAGGGCCATGGCCACGCCAACTTCGCAAGAACCACAGTGCGGGACCCTGGCGGCGAAGGGGGGAGCAAACCTCCACAACGGCCCGTCGGGGCAAATCACCACAAGTAACATGAATCCGGCACCATTTTCGGGCCGGTGGCGCGCCGCCGTGACGTACTGGGGGTAGCTATGAGCGCCACGGTCGTGCTGGTCATCCTGACGGCGCTGGCGTTCGACTTCACCAACGGGTTCCACGACACGGCCAACGCAATGGCCACCTCGATTGCCACCGGAGCGCTCCGGCCCCGAATCGCGGTCGGGTTGTCGGCGTTGCTCAACCTGGTGGGTGCGTTTCTGTCGGTCGCGGTCGCCAAGACAATCGCCAACGGCATCGTCGACGACCAGCTGATCACTCCGGCGATCGTCTTCGGCGGACTGATCGCGGCCATCGTCTGGAACCTGATCACCTGGCTATTCGGCCTGCCGTCCAGCTCGTCACACGCATTGATCGGCGGGCTGATCGGCGCGACCTGGGTGGCGGCCGGCGGCGATGCGGTCAAGTTCGGCAAGATTGTCGAGAAGGTGATCGTTCCGGCGATCGCCGCGCCGCTGATCGCCGCCCTGATCGCCGGAATCGGCACGGCGGTTGTCTTCGCGATTACCCGGGGCGGCCGGCCCGAGGCGACCGCTCGCGGGTTCCGGGCCGGACAGGTGGTCTCGGCGTCTTTCGTCTCGCTCGCGCATGGCACCAACGACGCTCAGAAGACGATGGGCATCATCACCCTGACCCTGATCTCGGCCGGCGAGCTGAGCAGCAACTCCGGACCGCCTCCGTGGGTGATCCTGTCGGCCAGCGTGGCCATCGCCATCGGCACCTACCTCGGCGGCTGGCGGATCATCCGGACCGTCGGCCACCGCCTCACGCATGTGGAGCCACAACAGGGGTTCGCGGCGGAGACCTCCGCGGCGACCGTCATCCTCGTGTCGTCGCATTTGGGGTACGCACTATCCACCACCCAGGTCGCCTCCAGCGCTGTGGTCGGCAGTGGTGTCGGGCGGCGTGCCCGGGGCGGAGTTCACTGGAACGTGGTCGGCCAGATGGTGGTGGCCTGGCTGCTGACGTTGCCGGCGGCGGGCGTACTCGGTGCCGCCGCGGGCAGCCTCGCCGATCACGGCACCGGCGGCGAGATCATCGTGCTGGTTCTGGGTATCGCCATTGCGGCCGGGATCTTCCGGGCCTCGCGACGCGCTCCGGTGACCGCCGACAACGTCAATGTCGAGGACACGATCGTGCCGCCGGCGCCGGCCGACGCGCCGGTCGGCGTATCGGAGACCTCAAGGGAGAGCTGATGAATATCAACTGGTTCGGATTGCGCGACGTGCTGCTGGTCGGCCTGCTCGCCGGTGTCGCGCTGGCCGGTGTGTTCGCCATCGGTGTCCGCCTGCTGGCCAGGCCGGCCGGTCCTGGCTCGGGCGTGGGCCTCCGGACCGCTGGCGCCTCGTTGTGCTTCGCTGTCTGCGCGGCCGGTGCCGCGTACGGCCTGATCCTGTTGATCCGAAAATGAGCCCGGACCGATCCGAGCCGGCGGTGCGCGACCTGCTGGACTCCCTCGGCGATTATCGCGTCGAATACAACCTGGACGGCGAGCCGGATCTGGTCAATATGGACGGAGTCCGGCTGGAGACGTGGCGGGAGAGCTTCCCCTACCCGGACCGGATGACCCGCCCAGAATACGACCGCGTCAAGCGCTCGCAGCAGATCGAGCTGCTGAAGCTGCAGAACTGGATCAAGCGCACCGGCCAGCGCGTGATGATCATCTTCGAGGGCCGTGACGCCGCCGGAAAGGGCGGCACCATCAAGCGGTTCACCCAGCACCTGAATCCGCGCGGTACGAAGGTGGTGGCGCTTGACAAGCCCACCGAGCGGGAGCAGACCCAGTGGTATTTCCAGCGCTACATCGCGCACCTTCCGGCCGCCGGTGAGCTGGTGCTGTTCGACCGGTCCTGGTACTCCCGAGCGGGCGTGGAGCGGGTGATGGGTTTCTGCACACCACGGGAGTATCTGGAATTCATGCGCGAGGTGCCGGAGCTGGAACGGATGCTGGTCCGCAGCGGACTGCACCTGATCAAGTTCTGGTTTTCGGTGGCGCACGCCGAGCAGCGCACCCGGTTCGCGATCCGGCAGCTAGATCCGGTCCGGCGCTGGAAGCTGTCGCCGATGGACCTGGCCTCGCTCGACTTGTGGGACGAATACACCGAGGCGAAGGAGGCGATGTTCTTCTACACCGATATCGCCGACGCACCGTGGACCGTGGTGAAGAGCAACGACAAGAAGCGTGCGCGCGTCGAAGCGATGCGCTGGGTGCTGTCGCGATTCGATTACACCGGGAAGGACTTCGAGGTGGTCGGCACACCGGATCCGCAGATCGTGATGCCGGCTTCGCAAGCCGTGGAGCCATCCGAGCGAGCCCGCCCGTTCGGGGAGCTGGACGATGGAGCGGCGGCCGAGCTGGGGCCGAGGGCGACCCGATCATCCCTCGGAGACGGCGGCGGAGCGGCGGTTACCGACGCGGCCGCCGCCAACGCCGCTCGGCGCCCCGACGGACCGGACCACGGACCGGCCGACCGGCGGTCGCCACCTCGCGAATCGTGAGATCTTGTCGTAGCTTTCGGGCGAACGGTTCGAGAAAGTGTCGTTTGTCTGGGTTTTCGGAGAGCCGTGACCGGGTAGTTTCATGCCATGGAACAGGCCGAATTGACCATCCAGGTCACCCGCAAGCCCACCGAAGCGGTCGTCACCGCTTCCGGTGAGATTGACGGCGGCACCGTGCACCGGCTGTCCGAAGCGGTGGAAGGCATCCTGATGGACGCGCCGCCGCGGATCGTCCTGGACCTCGATGGAGTTACCTTCTGCGACTCGCAGGGTTTGGGCACGCTGGTGACGCTGAGCCAAAAGGCACGGATGATGCAGAGCGTGCTCGTGATCACCAACGTCGGCAAATATCTGACCCGCGTCCTGGATGTCACGGGGCTGCGGCAGGTGCTGCTGATCAGCTGATCCAATCCGACCCGTCGGCCGCCACGAACCCCCCGGCTCGTGGCGGCCGGCGTGCTATCTACAGAGGACGCGCTACCAAGGACGCGCCGAGCGCGCTGTCGACCAAGGACACGGCGAGGCCGCCGGTCGCGCTTCCACCACCGAACGCGGCCTCGATGATGCGAGTCAGGCCTTGCTGGTCCGACGGCGCCGGGTCCGGGTGCGCCGCCGCGGCGAGCCCTCGCTGAGCCGAGTGAAGGTCATCATGTTGGCGACCGCGATGCCGATCACCGCTAGGCCGACCTGGATCGCCAGCACCACCCAGTCCCAGTGCAGTTTCCAGAGATGCACGCCGGCGTGGTCGTCAATGCCGAGTCCATGGGCGATGAACATGCCGAGGAGAGCGGCGATCACGCCGATGACGAATGTCGAGAACGCACCGATGCGCTGCTTGCCCGGCAACACCAGCCGTCCGAGCACCCCGATGACGATGCCAACGATGATGGCGCTGAGATAGTCGGTCACCTGCACGTGCGTACTCCTTGGGGGATAAGGAAAACCGGCTTACGCCGGTTTGGTGCCCAATGTATACGCATGCCGAAACGTGCGTCAGCCGCCGATTCCGTCAGCTGGCGATCTCGCGGAGCCGGGCTGCCGCCTTTTCCGGTGAAATGTCATTGGAGAACGAGTCCATTCCGGCCTCGGTGCCGGCCATCACCTTCAGCTTCGTGTCGCCGCGACGGTTCGTGAAGAGCTCGAGGTGGAGCGCGAATTCAGCGGCGCCGGGCTCCCGCCGCGGCGCCTGGTGCCAGGCCGAAATGTACGGCGCTGGAGCGTCGAAGAGCCGGTCGAACCGGGCCAGGAGATCCAGGTAGAGCGCGACGAATGCGTCGCGTTCGCCGTCATCCAGTTCGGTCAGGTCGCGCCGTCGCCGGGACGGGTAGGCGTGCACTTCGTAGGGCCACCGAGCGGCGAACGGCACGAACGCGATCCACTCGTCGTTTCGGGCCACCACTCGCTCGGCCGCGGTCTCGGCTGCCACCAGATCGTCGAAGAGGTTGGCCCCGGTCGCGGACCGGTAGGCCCGAGCGCGCTCGAGCATGTGTGCAGTCCGCGGTGTCAAGTACGGGTACGCGTAGATCTGACCGTGCGGATGCGGCTGGGTAACCCCGATCTCGGCGCCTCGATTCTCAAAGCAATACACCTGAGCCACCCCGTCACGCCGGCTCAGGTCATCGGTGCGGTCGGCCCACGCATCCAGCACCAGGCGTGCCTGATCCGGCTTGAGGTCGGCGAACGACGCGTCGTGCTCGCTGGAGAAGCAGATGACTTCGCACCGGCCGCCACCGGACGCCGACCAGAGTGGCGCCGGCGGCGCAACCGGGCGGCCCAGCCGCTCGGTGCCGGCCAGGCCGGACGGGGTCGACAGCGCCGGAAACCGGTTCTCGAAGACCACCACTTCGTAGTCGGTGGCCGGCACCTCGGTGGGCCGGCCGGGGCGGGTCGGGCACAGTGGGCAGTCGCTCGCGGTCGGCTGGAAGCTGCGATCCTGGCGATGGTCGGCCACCACCACCCAATCACCGGTGCGCAGGTCGAACCTCGGCTCCGAGGCGCCCGGCCGACGGCCCAGGTCACGCAGATCCGGCGGAACCTCGCGGGCGGTATCGCGCCGGTCGAAGTAGATCAGGTCACGACCGTCGGCGAGATGGGTGCTGGTCTTGTGCATGGTCCTTGCCTTCGCGGGGGATCGCGGCACTCGGGCGTACGCCCGCGCCAAGACTACCGGGCCAACCAATCGCATACAAACAAAACCGATCAGAAATTCTCATTAACAGCACCTACCTGCGGACCTTCGGCCGGGCTGAGCACCAGCCCGGCGTGGTGGCAGCTCGTGACAGCGAATCGGATCGGTCGGGCCGACACCGCGCTGTTGGATTGTGTTTATCAGTGTGAGACGCTGGCAGGATTCACCCCGTTGTGCGCGAGCTTTGCGGCCCCGCCCGCGGCACGCCGCGGCACCGCCGACCACCAGGGAGACTTCGTGCCAGCATCCGGTGTCACATCGGGCCGATGGGCGGCGCCGGGCCGGATCAACCTGATCGGCGAGCATACCGACTACAACGAAGGCTTCGTGCTGCCGTTCGCGCTGCCGCACCGCACCGTTGTCGCGGCCCGTCGGCGGCCGGATCGCACCTGGCGGGTCCGGTCGGATGCCACCCCGGACCCGATCGAGCTGACCACCGACGATCTGGCACCTGGCCGCGTCGCCGGGTGGACGGCGTATGTCGCAGGGGTGATCTGGGCGCTGACCGACGCGGGACACGCTGTCCCCGGCGCGGATCTGGACATCTCCTCGAACGTGCCGGTCGGCGCCGGTCTGTCGTCCTCGGCGGCGCTCGAATGCGCGGTGCTGACGGCGCTCAGCGACCTCGGCGATATCGACATCGCCACGGTTGACCGACCACAGGTCGCCCGTCGAGCCGAGAACGCCTATGTGGGCGTGCCGTGCGGCGTGATGGATCAGGCCGCCTCGATTCTCTGCCGAGCCGGGCACGCCCTGTTCCTGGACTGCCGCAGTCTGGCGACCGACCACATTCCACTGGACCTCGTCCGCTTCGGGCTGACCGTGCTGGTGATTGACACCCGGGCCGAGCACCGGCACGTCGGAAACGAGTACGCGGACCGGCAGCGCAGCTGCGAACTGGCCGCTCGGACGCTCGGCATCGCGAGCCTGCGCGACGTGCACGATCTCGACGCGGCGCTGAGCGTGCTGCCGGACGACGTGACCCGGCGCCGGGCCCGGCATGTGGTGACCGAGAACGCGCGCGTGTGGAACGTCGTCGACCTGCTCCGCGACCAACGACTCCGGGACATCGGGCCGGCGCTCACGGCGTCGCACGTCTCGCTGCGCGACGACTATGAGGTGACGATTCCGGAGCTGGACCTGGCGGTCGACGTGGCCCTGGCTTTCGGAGCGTACGGCGCCCGGATGACCGGCGGCGGTTTCGGCGGCTGTGTGATCGCCCTGGTGGACACCGAAGCCGTCGACCCGGTTCGGCAAGCGGTCGTCGCTGCGTTCGGGCGGGCCGGCATGCGTACGCCCAACGTGTTTGAAGCCGCCGCCAGCGCCGGAGCCGCGCGCATCGATTAGCCCTTGGTCGAGCCGAGGGTGAGGCCGGCGATGAACTGCTTCTGCAGCAGCAAATAGACCACCAGGGTCGGGATCGCGGCCAGCAGTGCGGCGGCGGTGATCATGTTCTGGTTGGTCACGAACTGGCCCTGCAGGTTGGCCAGCGCCGAGGTGATCGGACGTTTGTTGCCGGTGGAGATCAGCGTGATCGCCCAGAAGAAGTCGTTGTAGATCCAGGTGGTCAGCAGCGTGGCGAGCGCGGCCAGAGCAGGCCTGCACATCGGAAGGGTGAGCCGCCAGAACCGGGTCCACAGGGAGGCGCCGTCCATGATTGCGGCCTCGTCCATCTCGCGCGGGATGGTCTTCATGTAGTTGCTCAGCACGAAGACACAGAAGCCCAGCTGGAACGACGTGTTGATGACGATGAGACCGAGGATGGAGTTGTAGAGGAGGCCGCTTCCGGTCATCCACACCGGCAGGTGGATAGCCAGGTAAATGCGGTAGAGCGGGGTGATGATGACCTGCTGCGGCAGCAGGTTGCCGGCGGTGAACAGGATCAGCAGCGGGATGTTGAATCGGAGGCTCAGCCGGGACACCGCGTAGGCGAAGCAGGATGCCAGGAACAGCGTGACGATGACCGCGGGCACGGTGACGTAGACCGAGTTGAGGAAGAACTGCCACATGTCCGACTGGGTCCACGCATCGGTGAAGTTCTGCAGTGTCAGATGGTGCGGCAGCGAGACATAGCCCAGCCGGTCGGTCTCCGACTTCGGGCGCAGGGCAATGTAGAACGAGAACACGATCGGCGTCAGCCAGAGCACCGCCATCACGATCATGAAGAGCTGCGCGGCGGCGCTGCCGGGTCGCCACCGCCGGCCCCGGACCGGATGCGCCCGCGGGGCCAGCTCCGCCGTGGACACGGTGGTCACCGCCACGGTTACCTCTCTTCCCGGCGAAACGCCTGATAGAGAAAGACCGAAATTGGTACGAGGGAGATGACCAGCAGGATCACGCCTAGCGCCGAGCCGAAGCCGATGCGCTGCGTCTCGCCGACGATGTTCTGGGTGACCGCCACCGACAGCAGTTCCAGCCCACGCAGCGGATTGCCCTTGGACGTGATGTAGACCAGGTCGAACGCGCGCAGCGATTCGATCACCGTGACGACGAGCACGACGATATTGATCGGCCGCATCGTCGGGAACACCACCCGCCAGAAGGTCTGCCACGGGTTGGCACCGTCGACCAGGCTCGCCTCCCGCAATGACGGGTCGATCGCCTTGAGGCCGGCGAGATAGAGCACCATGACATAGCCGGCCTGGCGCCAACTCGCCTCGACCAGGAGCGCCCACAGATTGAGGTGCGGATCGCCGAGCCAGTCGATCAGGTTGTCATTGCCGTTGCGCCCGATCACCGTGTTGATCAGGCCATAGTTGTTGGCATAGATGAGTTCCCAGATGATGCCGATCAACGCCAACGACAGCATCACCGGCAGGTAGAGAACGCTCTGGTAGATGCGGCTGCCCTTGATGCCGCGGTCGATGATGACCGCGAACAGCATGCCCAGCGGTGTCGCGATGAAGATGAAGACCAGCAACCAGATGGCGTTGTGCCGGACCGCCGGCCAGAAATCCGGGTAGATCGTGACGGCCTGTTTGTAGTTCTGGACGCCGTAGAGGCAGCCGGGTTGCGGGATGCCGGGCGCGCTCGGGAACTCGGAGCACGACTTGAGATGCAGCGAGCCGACGCCGGTCCACTTGGTGAACGACAGGAACACCGAGGCCAGCGCCGGGATCCACACGAAGGCGGCGTCCAGCAGCAGCGGGACGCCGATCATCGCCGCGACGGTGAGTTTGTCGCGGCGGGTCAGCATGCGCAGGCGGCGCCGGCGACGGCTCGTGGCCGTCGCCGGAACCTCCAGATCGCGTGGTGGGGCAGTGGCAACCATTGAGAACCGGCCCGGGTCAGCTCGTGAAGATGGGCTTCGCCTGGTCCTCGGCACTCTTCTGAATGCTCGCGATGGTGGCCGCGGTCGGACTGTCTATGAACGACTGGATCGCCTTGATCATCGCGTTGGCCATGTCCGGGTGAGTGTCCCGGTCCATGAACTGCGAGACGTTCTTGCACTTGGCGATCTCGGCGGCGGACTTCTTCTGGATGTCGTTATAGGTCGGTGCGATCAGGCCGCTGGCCAGCCCGACGTCCCAGTGGTCGGTCTTCAGGAAGTCGGTCTCGGCGTCCTTGGTGCCGATGTATTCCAGCACCTTCTTGGCGGCGTCCTGGTTCTTGCCCTTTTTCGGCAGCATGAAGCCGTCGGCCGGAGCGTCCATGTAGTCGGTGCCGTACGCCGGGTTGATCGCCGGGAACGGGAAGAAGTCCAGGTCCGCAAGGTTCTTCGGGTCGTAGTTGGCGGCCACCTGGTTGGAGCCCTGGAACATCATTCCGGCCTGCTTGTTCTCCAGCGTCTTGGCGGCGTCCTGCCAGAGCCGGCCGTTGGCACCGTTCTGGCAGTACTGCAGCAGCTCGCGCCATTGGTTGAAGACCGCGGTCACACCCGGATCGGTCCACGGCACCTCGTGCTTCATCAGCTTGATGTGGTAGTCGTAGCCGTTCAGGCGCAGGTTGAGGATGTCGAACGTGCCCAGCGCCGGCCAGCCGTCCTTCTCCGCGAACGCCAGCGGGATCAGGCCGTCGGACTTCATCTTCTTGCACAGCGCGACGAAGTCGTCCCAGGTCGCCGGGATCTGATAGCCCTTGGCCTGGAACACGCTCTTGTTGTAGAAGACCACCCACGGGTAGTTGTAGATCGGCACCAGGTAGTAGTGGCCGTCGAGGCCCTTGGACAGGCTCTTCGCGGCGTCGTTGAAGTTGGCGCCGATCTTGTCCCAGACGTCGTCGATCGGTGCCAGCAGGCCCTGCGCGGCGAAGAACTGCAACCGGTAGCCGGCGAACCAGGTGGCCAGCGAGTCCGGAGTGCCCTGCAGGTAGTTGCTGATGTTGTTCTGGAACGTGTTGTGGTCGGTGGTGTTGACCGTGATCTGCACCTTCGTCGACACGGTCGCGGCCTGAGTCAGAGCCGCGAACGCATCCTTGGTGGCCGCATCGGAGTAGTTGGATCCGAACGTGATCGGACCGGTCGCCGACCCGGTGTTGTCGGAGTTGCTCGCCTTGTCGGAGCTGCAGGCGGCGAGCAGCGAAGTGGAGCCGATCGCGGCGACGGCGCCCAGGCCGGCGACGCTCTTGAGGGCGGTTCGGCGGGTGAGACTCGGCGTGATGGCGGAGTCGGTTTCGGGCGTGCCGGCGGTCGGACCGCCGAAGTCGGAACGGTCAGGCATCGGTGCCTCCAGGGATGAGGAGCGGGGCGGGGAGCCGCGCGGCGGGGGGTAACGCAACGATGGGTTCAAACAACTTCCAACGCTTATCCTCACAACCACTCAAAGCAAAACGCTGTCGTGTTTTGTTGTCAAGGCTCTGTTTCGTTGCGGTTCGCTATGGGCGACGTGAACCGCTGCGTGTGCGGTCGGAACGGCACACTCCACAGTGGGGAGCACGCGGCCGAAACCGCCGTGCTCAACGAGCACGGCGGTGGGGTGTCGGTCGTGGGGGTGTCGGTCGTGGGTCGGCGGTTCGGCCAGGCTTACTCGGTCTCGGCCGGCACCATGACGACCGAAGCCACTCGTTCGCGTAGCACCCGTGCACCGTCGTGCGGCAGCTTGTCGTCGGTGATGACGGTGTGCGCCGCCGACAGCGGTGCGATGTCGGCCAGCCCGACGACGCCCCACTTGGACGAGTCGGCGAGCACGATCACCTCGCGTGCGCACGAGATCAGCGCCCGGTCGGTGGCGGCTTCGGCGAGGTTCGGTGTGGTGTAACCGATCCGCTCCTCGATGCCGTGCACGCCGAGGAACAACTGATCCACATGCATCGTGGCGATGGTGCGGTCGGCGACCGGTCCGACCAGCGCCGCGCTCGGTGTGCGTACGCCCCCGGTCAGGATCACGCTGACCTGGTTGGCCGGATCCAGAGTGGCGATCGCGTCGGCCACCGTGGTCGAGTTGGTGACCACGGTCAGGCCCGGAACGTTGACAATCAGCGGGGCCATCGCCCAGGTGGTGGTCCCGGCCGAGAGCGCGACCGCGGCGCCCGGCTGGATCAGCTTGGCGGCCTGTGCCGCGATGGCGTGCTTCGCCGTCTGCTCCAGCTGGCTCTTGGCGGCGAACCCGGGCTCGTGCGCCACCTGGCCGACCAGCACCGCACCGCCGTGCACCTTGCGGGCGATCCCACTGGTGACCAGGTGCTCCAGATCGCGGCGGATGGTCATGTCGGAGACGCCGAGCAGATCCGTGAGATCGGAGACCCGGACCGCCCCGGTGCGGCGCAACTCGCTCAGGATGTGAACTTGTCGCTGGTGGGCAAGCATGGGTGATCCTCGTCGGCCGGCGGGCACGAATCGCACGGCGGCTTGTTGGGGGCCGGTCAATTCATGTTGGTTTACACAGAGTCAAACATGGCGGCGAGGACGATGAAAGGTCTGTCTGGATGAGTCGCGTGCGCCGCGGTCGCGCTCGGGCGGCGCTCAGCGGACGTTGGTGTGTGAGTCTGAGGGATTGAGGCCGGCAGCCGATCAGGCCGGCACCGGGGTCAGCAGCGTCGCGAGATCGACTTCGTAGTGCACAACGCCGTCCACGTAGGCCCAGGTGCGGGCAGATCCGAACGCGCGGGCCAGCATCCGGTGCGCCGCGGCGTTGCTGGGCAGCACGTCGGCGGTCAGCGTCCGGACTCCGGACGCGTAGGCGCGCGGCAAGAGATCCCTGATCAGCGTCGTCGCGATCCCTTGGCGTTGCCACGGATCGGCCACCAGGACGCCTAGATCGGCGACGTCCGCGTCGGCGCTCAGGCGACCCCACTCGGCCCAGCCAAGCAGCATTCCGTCGGCCTCGGCGACCTGAGCGTCCCAGACGGCGCGGGGACCGGCCGCGATGTGCCGGACGTAGGCCCCCGGAAGCCGGCCGCCGGTGCCGGCCAGAAATCGGTTGTCCAGGCTGGTTGCGGAGAGGCGCCCGGCGGACGCGATGGCAAGCGCATCGTCGCCGGATCGCCACGGGCGAAGTACCACGTCGACCTCCTGGGTCTTGATCTAAGACGCAGCATATCGCCTAAGTCTCGATTGCGAACCCAGAATTCTCCAACCGGTCGGGTGTGCGTCGTCACATCGCCCCGACTTCGGCGCCGACACGTGATTGCTCACCTGCACCACTGTCTCTATCGACGTGATGTCGGCATGATGTCCGGGTGGACCAGAACCAACAGCCCGATGAGCCGGACGATGCCGGTGTGGCGGTAGCGGCAGATCCCTCAGGCGCGCAGATCCGGCGCAAGCCGATCGCGACCCATTGGACCGACGGTGTGCTCACGGTGGGCCGGGATGAGAGCAACGACATCGTCCTGCCGGATCTGCGAGCGTCGGCGTTTCACGCCGAGATCCGCAAGGCCGATGCCGGCTACGAGATCCGAGACCTGGGCAGCACCACCGGCGTACACCTGAACGGCCAGAAGGTGACCCGGGCCGTGGTGCGCCAGGGCGACCGCGTCTCGATCGGGCGGCATGACTTCGTCTTCGACGGCCTGAACCTGCATGAGTATGTCGACATCGGACCGTCGTCGCTGTTCGCCGACGACCTCACCGTGCGGGTCGGCAAGCAGACGCTCCTCGACGACGTGAGCTTCGCCGTCTCGGAGGGCAGCCTGGTCGGCGTGATCGGCCCCAGCGGGTGCGGCAAGTCCACGCTGATCAAAGCGATCACCGGACTGCGGCCGGCGAATCAGGGCCAGGTCCGCTACGACGGACGCAGCCTCTATCAGGAGTACGCGAACCTCCGTTACCGCATCGGCATGGTGCCACAGGACGATGTCCTGCACCGCCAGTTGAGCGTGCGGCGGGCGCTGCGATTCTCGGCGTCGCTCCGATTCGCCGACGATGTCCCGCGCCGGGACCGGATCCGGCGGGTCGACGAGGTGATCGGCCTGCTCGGTCTCGCCGATCGTGCCAAGCAGCGGATCAGCACGCTCTCCGGTGGGCAGCGCAAGCGCACCTCGGTGGCGCTCGAGTTGCTGACCGAGCCGTCCTTGCTGTGCCTGGACGAGCCCACCTCCGGCCTGGATCCGGCGCTCGACCGCGAGGTGATGCGGGAGCTGCGCAGTCTCGCCGACCGTGGGCGTACGGTCGTCGTCGTCACGCACAGCGTGCTGCACCTGTCCATGTGCGATCGCGTGTTGGTGATGTGCCTCGGCGGCCGGATGGGCTTCTTCGGCCCGCCCGGCGAGGTGCTCGAGTTCTTCGGCGCCGACGACTACGCCGATGTGTTTGAGATGATCACCAACGACGCCACCAGCTGGTCGACGCGCTATCGCAACTCTGATGCTTACCGCAAACACGTCGGCGAAGTGGTGTCGCAGCTGACGTCGCCGCCGGCACCACCGGTGGCGCCGCCATCGGTCCCGTTGCCGGCGGCTGGTGCCGCATCCGCGCCGCTGGTGCCCGCCCAGCCGGGCCCGGCCGACGTCGCCGACTCCGCCGAAGTGCTGGTGCTGTCCATGCCGGAAGCGCCGGCCGGCCTGGATTCACCCGCGGCCGAGGCCGTGCCGCCAGGGCCAGCGCAGGCACCGGCGACCAACGGCGCCGTCTCCACCGCGACGGCGTCAGCGAATCCCGCTGCCGCGTCCAACGGGGCGCCGCCGCCAGCGGCAAGTGCCGGACCGAACGGGTCGCTGCCCGCCACGACGCCGCCCGCACCGCCCTCCGCCGTGCCGCCGCCGACTGCGCCCCAACCGGCGGCGCGGGTGGCCAAGACCCGCCGATCCGGGCCGCGCAACCCGGTCCAGCCGTTCCGGCAGTTCTTCACGCTCTCGCTGCGGATGATGGCGGTGGTCGCGTCCGACCTCGGCTACACCGGGTTCCTGATCGGCATGCCGCTGATCCTGGCGTTGCTGACGCATGCGGTGCCGGGCACCAAGGGCCTGGGCGTCGATCTGAACTTCACGCTGGAAGCCCAGCGGCTGATCGTGGTCTTCATCGTCGGTGCGGCATTCATGGGCATCGCCGGCCCGATCCGGGAGATCGTCCAGGAATCCGCCATCTACGGCCGGGAACGAGCGGTCGGGGTGTCGCCGACGGCGTACCTCTGCTCGAAGCTCTTCGTCTATCTCATCATCGACATCGTCCAGGTCTCGCTCTTCACCAAGCTGGCGCTGCTGGGTCGCCCGGGCCCGGCCGATCCGCTGGTGTTCAAGAGCTTCCCGATGCTGGAAATCATCATCCCGGTGACGCTGGTCGCGTTCGTCAGCACGGTCCTGGGACTGCTGGTCAGTGCGCTGGTGAAGACGATTGACCAGACGACGCCGGTGCTGGTGGTCTCGGTGATGGCGCAGCTGGTGCTCTCCGGCGGCCTGTTCGAGCTGCACGGCTCGACGGGTCTCGACCAGATCTCGTGGTTGGCGCCGGCCCGGTGGGGTCTGGCCGCCAACGCCGCGACCGTCGACCTGGTCCACAAGGTGATCGGCTTCACCGATCCACAGTGGGCCCACACCGCGTCGTCGTGGTGGCGTTCCATCGCCTACCTGGTCATCGAAGCGATCGTGCTGGGCCTGCTGGCCCGGCTGGCGCTCAAACGCCACGATCCGGGCAAGGCCAACTGAGCCGGCTCGACGCAGGAAACGCGCGCACCCCCGGATCTTGGGAAGTGGGGAGGGCTATCGCCACGCCAACTTCCCAAGATCCGGGGGCCGCCAGATCCGGGGGTGCAGCCCCCAACATCCGGGGGGTGCGACCGCTTCAGGATTTGGGGTGCGCCGCCATCGCTAGCAGCTCGGCCAGGTGGATGACGCGTACCGTCGATCTGCGCGCCCTCAGCCCCGCGATCAGCTGGCGCTGGCAGCCGGGATTGACCACCACCAGGTAGTCGAGGCCGGCGGCCTCGATCTCATCGAGCTTCGGAGCCAGCACCTTGGCGGCGTCCTTCGGGCGCAGGATCGAATAGGTGCCGGCCGCGCCGCAGCAGGCGCCGGCGGATGGCAGCTCGACGTAGTTGGCCACCTGCCTGAGCAGGTCTCGCGGCGCCCGCGCGGTGCCCAGACCGTTGCGCAGGTGGCAGGAGTCCTGAAGGGCGACCCGAAGGTCCAGGCGCCGGAGCCGGATCGAGGAGTCACTCACCAATTCGGAGAACTCGCTGATCCGGTCCCGGCCAAGGTGAGCGACCAGGTGCGCGGCGCATCCGCCGGACGTCGTGACGATCTGCCCGGGCATCGCGTCGCCCAGTCGCAGCGCCAGCCGGCGCCCGGTCGCCGAATCGCCGTTGTGCGCGTGCAACGCACCGCAGCATCCTTGACCGGCCGGGACGTCGACGCGATCGATGAGCTTGCGGGCGCTGCGCGAGACGTTCGGGAACAGCACCCGCTCGGCGCAGCCCAGCATCAGGTGCGGGGCATCCGGCGCGGCGGCGCCGGTGGTGGGCGCGGCCCGGCGCAGGCGGCCGCCGAGTGCCAGCGCCGCCCGCACCCGCAGCGCGGTCCGCAGGACAAGAGCCTTCAGCGGCATGCGTCGACCCTGCCACTGGTGATCGCGCCACTGTTCCAGCAACTCGCCATAGGGCACCCCGGCCGGGCAGACCGGTTCGCAAGCGCGGCAGCCGAGGCAGAAGCTGGACTGCTCGCGCAGTGTCGGGTCGTCGTCGGCGAGCCGGCCGTCCTGCAACGCTCGCATCAGAGTGATCCGGCCGCGCGGACTCGACCGCTCATCCTGCGTGAGCGCGTAGGTCGGGCAGGCCGGCAAGCAAAAGCCGCAGGAGATGCACTTGTCGAGCGACTTCTGATCGAACACGTTGATCGTCATGAGCCGAGCTTTCCGGGGTTCAGGATTCCGGCCGGGTCGAAGGCTGCCTTGAGGCGCCGGAGCAGCGCCATCTGATCGGCTCCGAGACGGTGCTCCAGCCACGGTCGCTTGGCGGCACCGACTCCGTGCTCGCCGGTGATCGTCCCGTCCAGCTTCAGCGCGGCGTGGAAGATCTCGTCGAAGGCGCGTTCGGCGCCGGCCCGCGCGGCCTCGTCGCCCGGATCGAACACGATCGTCGGGTGCAGATTGCCGTCGCCGGCATGACCGAACGTGGCGCAGACGACCCCGTGCCGGGCCGCGATGTCCTCGATCGTCGCGACCATCTCGGCGATCCGTGGTCGCGGCACGGTCACGTCCTCCAGCATCGTGATCGGCGCCAGCCGGGACAGCGCCGGCAGGCAGCAGCGACGAGCCGCCAACAGCTCTTCCGAGGTGGTGACATCCTCGGCCAGCTCGATGCCGCGGGCACCCGCCGCGATGCAGGCGGCCGCCATCCGGTTCATCGTGTCGCGTACGGCGTCTTCGGCGCCATCGTCGCCGTACAGGAGCAGGGCCCCGGCCTCGCGGTCGAGGCCCAGCCGGGCGTATTGCTCGACGGCTTCGATGCAGCGTTGATCCAGGAACTCCAGCGTGGCCGGCAGGATCCCGGAGCCGATGATGGCGGTCACCGCGGTGCCGGCGTCGGCGAGCGAATCGAAGTAGGCGATGCCGGTCCGCGATGTCGGCGGCATCGGCAGCAGGCCGACGGTCACCTCGGTGATCACCGCGAGCGTGCCCTCGGACCCGGTCAGCAGCCGGGTGATGTCATATCCGGCGACGTC
This sequence comes from uncultured Actinomycetota bacterium, assembly GCA_963836775.1. Lineage (GTDB taxonomy): Bacteria > Actinomycetota > Actinomycetes > Mycobacteriales > Micromonosporaceae > DASQPR01. The sequence continues at coordinate 455,841 of CAWIKR010000003.1, forward strand.
CTTCCAGAGCCGGCCGCCGGTGTGCAGCACCTCGCCGGTCGGCAGCACCGCCTCGAGCCCGAGCACGTAGTTGCGGGTCACTCCGTATTTCAGGCCGCGCAGGCCGCCGGCGCAGGTCGCGACGTTGCCGCCGACCGTCGAGACGGTGCGGCTTCCGGGATCCGGCGGGTAGAGGAGGCCGGCCCGGGCGGCCGCCGCGGCCAGTTCGGCCGTCGACACGCCGGGCTCGACGACCGCGAGCAGTTCGTCGCCGCTGACCTCCTTGATCCGGTTCATCCGGGTCAGCGACAGCACGATCCCGCCATGCTCGGCCAGCGTCGCCGCGGCCAGGTTGGAACCGGCTCCGCGCGGTGTGACCGGCGTGCCGGTCTCGGTCGCGAGCTTCAGGATGGCGGCGACTTCGCCGGTCGTGGCGGGCGCGACCACGGCGTCCGGGACGGCACGGTGCAGCGGCGTGGCATCGCGGGCGTACGGCTCCAGATCACCGGGGCGCCACAGCACGTGGTCGGCTCCGGCGATCGCGCGTAGCCGGTCCAGGATCGAGGTGGCCAGGGGCACGATGATCTCCTGTCGTGTGGTCTGACCACATATGGTCAGACCACACGTTAGGCTGCGACCGACGCGATCGCAATGCTTGGGGAGGGTCCATGAGTTCCGTTGGTGCGACCGAGCCGGGCCGGCGCCGGATCCATGAAGTAGTGCTGGCCAAGATCGAAGAGCAGATCGCCAGTGGTCAGCTCCGGTCAGGGGACCGGCTCCCGGCCGAACGCGATCTCGCCACCGAACTCGGGGTGAGCCGCCCGGCGGTCCGCGAGGCAATCCGCGTCCTCGAGGCGATGGGCACCGTGGTGCAGGGCACCGGATCCGGACCGGACGCCGGGACGGTCCTGAGCGCGGTGCCGGGTGCCGCGCTGACCCACCTGATCAGCTTGCACGTGATGCTGGCGTCGATCGGGACGGCCGATGTCGTCCGGGCCCGGGTGGCACTGGAGCGCGAGTCCAGCCGGCTGGCCGCGACCCATGCCACCGAGGCCGACTACGCGGGACTTGTCGAGCACCTGTCCGCGATGGAAGATCCGGCCATCACGGTGGACGAGTTCAACGATCGGGACACCGCTTTTCACCTGGCGATCGCGCAGGCATCCGGGAACACGCTGGTCGCCGAGTTGACGACCGCTCTGCGTACGGCGATGCGCCCGACCCTGCTGACCGCGCTCCGGTCCACTTCCGACTTCCGCGCGGTGGCGGCGCGCCTGGCCGACGAGCACCGGGCCATCCACGCGGCTCTCCGCGCGGGCGACGGGGAGCTCGCGGCGCAGCGGATCGAGGCGCACATCGACGGCTTCTACTCCGGCACCGGGACCGGAATCGCCTGACTGTCGCGCCCGCCGGTTTACCAGTTCGAGTTCGGCGCTGTCTCGGGGTTGGCCGAACCGGCCGGTAACCGCCCGCGACCTCCCTAGCCTGGAATCGTGCGCGCGCATAGGAGCGCGCCCGGTTCGGCCAGGAGGTCGAGATGTCGGTAATGGTGATGTTGCGGGCGAAGGGTGACCCAGCGGCGCTTGAGTCGTGGGCGGCGTCCCACAAGAAGACACTCATGGACATAGCGGCAGAGGGCAAAGCCGCCGGCGCGATCCACCACACGTTCGCCGCCGGAAACGGTGAGGTATGCGTGATTGACGAGTGGCCGGACGCCGAGTCGTTCCAGAAGTTCTTCGCCGGTCAGGCCGACATCCCCAAGGTGATGGCGGCCGGCGGGATCCAGGGCCAGCCGGAGATCACCGTGATGCGCAAGATGGACATGCCCGACGAGTTCTAGGCTGGTCCTTGGTCCGATGTGACCCCATCGTCTGCCGATCGGCGTGGTCGCGGAATCTCCGGCCAGTGTTTCGGCGGGGAAACCGCTGGGTCGGTGACGCGCAGCCGCGCGGTCGGCGCTGGGTCGATTCCATTGAGAGTGATCAGTCGCTGTGACTCAACTCCATCGAGTTCGGCGAGCGCGACCGGGAGCCCGGCGCAGACGGCCGCCATGGCGATGCCAAGGCCGACCAAGCCCGGCCTTCGGTGTGTGTACTGAATGCGGTGCACTCCGGACTCGGCGATCGCTTGAACCTCGTGGCGCCGCTGCATTTGCCGCTCGTCGTTCGTGACGATGACGTCGAAGCCGTTCGCTGCCGCCCGGCGGTAGAGATCTGGATCTTTGGCGCCGGACCAGCCAAGGTCGGTCACGTGTGCGATGCGATGAGTTCTGAGGAGGCTGCTGAGCGCGTGCCGTAGTGGTGCCGGGACGTTCTCGTCCAGCAGCAGGTTCACGCTGCGGCCCGGCGGGGCGCGTAGCTGTCGACGTAGTCGGCGAAGTCGCTCGCGTCGGTGGCTGCAACCGCAGAGACAACGGGATAGTAGTCAACGATCTGGTCCGGCCGGACACCGTCGCGGACCAGAGCGGCGACATCGGCGAACGGAATCCGGGTGTCTTTGATGACCGGCTCGCCGCCTCGGACGGCGGGGTCGACGCGCAGGTTCGCTCGCGGCCGCAGCAGGTCCGGAACCCGACGACCATCGCTGTAGAACGGGGCAATCACCTCGATCAACCCGCCGATCACCGTGTTGGCACGCTGCCGCACCAGGTCGGTCGCGGCGTCGCCCTCGACCATATAGATCGAGGAGCCGTCGCTCACCAACGTGTAATGCGAAAGGTGCTCAATCTCGCCGAGGTCGACTCGGAGCGCGTCCAGGGCCCGCCGAATCTTCTGGAGCGAGGACTCGCTCCGCAACTTCACGCATGCGCGGAGCGCCACAATGTCGCGAAACGAATACAGCAGCGGCCGCGTCGAGCTGACTTCCGGGATTAGGATCGCTGGTCTGCTCGGGCTGTCAGCGCGCCAGTGCTCGAGCTGGCGGACGGTGGCGCCGGAGAGGGCGGCCGCCAGCCTTGTCTCGTAAGACATCGGCACTCCTTCCCGGCAGGTCATCGAATCGTATCCCTGGATGGACGCCGGGCTCCGCCGCTGGCAGACGACATTCGGACGACATTTCGGCGGGATCGCGAACCGCACGGCGGCTCGCGATCCGGCCTCGCCAACTACGGGGCCGGCATGGTCGCGACGATCGGCTGGTCGCCGAACTGCCTGAGATCGTGGCGATCGAGTGGGTAACGTAGTCGCGATATGACAGCGAGACCGCGGCCGACGAGCCGCCGGGGTCCGGTCACGGTCAGGCTTGCCGAGATCGCGCCGGTGTCCGAGTCCGAAGTCGTGGTCCCGTTGACGGTGGTGTCGATGGTCCACGCGACGTCGTGAAACGTCATCGTGGCGGCGTGGTCAGAGAATCAAGATCACCAGAGATTACGAAGACCGGGACGTCGGCCGCACGCGGGTCGTGGCTCAGCGTGGTCCGCGCACTATTCGACGCGGCAGATCAGTTCGCCGTGCAGGATCGAGAACCATCCGTCCGCCTGGCCGGCCCAATCCCGCCAGGCCCGGCTGATCCGGGACAGATCAGTCGGCATCGCCTCGCCGGACTCGATCGCGGCACGCGCGATGTCCGAGTCAACGATCCGGTCCGCCCACATGCCACCCCACCACTGCCGGTCCTCCGCGGTGGCGAACAGCCAGACCGACGCGCTCGCGGTGATGTCGGTCAGGCCGGCCGCGCGCGCCCAGGACAGCAGCCGGCGTCCGGCGTCCGGCTCGCCTCCGTTGCCACGGGCGATCCGGCGATACAGCGCCAGCCATTCGTCGAGTTCGGGAATCTGTGGGAACCAGGTGAACGCCGCGTAGTCACTGTCGCGTACGGCGACCAGGCCACCGGGCTTGGTCACCCGGGCCATCTCGGCGAGTGCCTTCACCGGGTCCACGACGTGCTGCAGGACCTGATGGGCGTGGACGACATCAAAGGTGTCGTCCGGGAAGTCCAGCGCGTGCACGTCGCCGACGACAAAGTCCACATTGTGCGCGGCCTTCGGAACGCCGCCGCGGGTGTACGCCAGCGCCGCTTCGGAGTGCTCCAGCGCGGTCACGTGCGTCACGAGATGCGCGAGGTCGGTGGTGATGGTGCCGGGCCCGGCGCCGACGTCCAGGAGAGTCATCGTCGGTGTCAGGTGCGGGAGCAGATAGGCCGCCGAGTTCGACGCCGTACGCCAGCGGTGCGAGCGCAGGACCGATTCGTGATGTCCGTGGGTGTAGGTCGCCATGCCGGCAACGCTACTCGCGTACCAGAATGTGGTCAGTTGGTCCCGTTCAGTGAGATCCACGATTTCGCGGTCAGCACGTGGAGTGGAACAGCCCGCCGACCGCCACACCGGATTCGGCCAGCTCGTTGTAGCGCGCCGCCGCCGCGCGCGTCTCGGCCACATGAGTCTCGATCGAGGCAGCCGCAAGGAATTCGATGGTGCGCGGATCCACCCCGAGCATCAAATCCATGCCGCGCGACAGGACAACTACGGTCGCGCCGTGATCGAGCAACTCCTGCACATCCTCGGGCTGGATGCCGGGCCGGTGCCGCATGCCGGTCTCGGTCCAGTCCCACTGCCGGCCGCCGCCCGGGAAGAGCTTGAAGTCCTTGCCCGTGACAACGCCGCCCTCGAAGCCGTCGACCTGCATCTCGCCCCAGCCGAGCGAGAGGATCTGCGGTGACTTCACGCCCGAAACGCTAGCTCAGTCCGTCGGTGGCCGCGACCGCTGAGGCTCGTCGCGCGACTGTCTCGTGTGGTCAGGCTTCGGTGACCTGACCGGCGTCGACGTGCAACCGGCGGTTGACCGCGACCGCGTCCAGCATCCGTCGATCGTGAGTGACCAGGAGCAGCGTGCCGGTGTAGGACGCGAGTGCCGACTCCAGCTGCTCGATCGCCGGCAGGTCGAGATGGTTCGTCGGCTCGTCCAGCACCAGCAGGTTGACTCCGCGGCCTTGCAGCAGCGCCAGTGCCGCACGGGTCCGTTCGCCCGGCGATAGCGTCGCGGCTGGGCGCAGCACGTGGTCGGCGCGGAGCCCGAATTTGGCCAGCAAGGTCCGGATCTCGCCCGGCGCCATCGAGGGCACCGCGGCTCCGAAGGCCTCGACCAGTGGCTCGTTGCCGAGGAACAGGCCGCGCGCCTGGTCCACTTCGCCGACCACGACGGACGGGCCCAGATAGGCGGTCCCGGACGTCAGCGCCATCCGGTCCAGCATCGCGGCGAGCAGAGTTGACTTGCCGGATCCGTTGGCGCCGGTGATGGCGACCCGATCGGCCCAGTCGATCTGAAGCGTGACCGGTCCAAGAGTGAATGCCCCACGCTGCACGACCGCCTCGCGCAAGGTGGCGACTACGGCACCGGCGCGCGGTGCGGTGGCGATCTCCATCCGGAGGTCCCACTCCTTGCGCGGCTCCTCGACGACATCCAGACGCTCGATCAGGCGCTCGGTCTGCCGGGCCTTCGCCGCCTGCTTCTCGCTGGACGCGGCCCGGAACGCCGGAATGAGCTTGTCGTTGTCGGTGGCCTTGCGGCGAGCGTTGCGGACGCCCTTCTCCATCCAGGCACGCTGAGTCCGCGCTCGCGCCTCCAGTCCGGCCCGGGTCTCGGCGTAGTCCTCGTAGTCCGCGCGAGCCTGCCGGCGGGCGATCTCGCGTTCTTCCAAATACCCCGCGTAGCCTCCGCCGAATGTGTTGACCTGCTGCTGGACCAGGTCGAGCTCGACTACGCGGGTGACCATACGGGTGAGGAACTCGCGGTCATGCGAGACCAGAACGGTCCCGGCCCGTAGCCCGGTGACGAACTTCTCCAGCCGATCCAGCCCGTCCAGGTCCAGATCATTGGTCGGCTCGTCGAGCAGGAAGATGTCATACCGGCTGAGAAGCAGGGACGCGAGTCCGGCGCGGGCCGCCTGACCGCCGGAGAGCGAGGTCATCTCTTGATCCAGGTCGACGCCGAGACCGAGGTCGGCCATCGTGACGGCGGTACGCTCGTCGAGATCGGCGCCACCGAGATCGAGCCAGCGTTCCAGGGCGCTCGCGTAGGCGTCGTCGGCGCCGGCCGCACCCGCGCCCAGCGCCACCGCAGCCTCTTCCATCACGGCCTGGGCGGCGGCGACTCCGGTGCGCCGGGCCAGAAAGGTGCGGACCGTCTCGCCCGGTCGCCGCTCGGGCTCCTGGGGGAGGTGCCCGATCGTCGCGGTCGGCGGGCTGACAGTGATCCGGCCGGCGCCGACCGGGATCAGCCCGGCGAGCGTCAGCAGCAGAGTGGACTTGCCGGCACCATTCGCGCCCACCAGTCCGATCACGTCGCCGGGTGCCACCACGAGGTCGAGATCGGTGAACAGAGCGCGGTCGCCGTGGGCCGCGGCCAGCCCGGATGCCACAAGAGTCGCGGTCATAAGGTCACTAAGACTAGGTCGGGTCCCCGAACCGCTCGTTCGCGGCCTTGCCGTTGGAGACCGTACGCTGCAGAAAGTCCAGGATCGCGGTGAGCTGACCGGCGTCGTAGCCGGCGATCAGCTCGTCCATCGAGGCGTTCATCGTGGCGTACTGCGCATAGACCTCGGCTCCGCGGTCGCGCCGCGAACCGACTAGGACCGCCCGCCGGTCCGCCGGGTCCCGGTCTCGGGAAATCCAGTCGCCGCGCTCCAGCCGATCGAGGATGCCGGTCATGGTGGCCGGGTGCAGCGCGGCCAGCCGGGCCAGCGCGCTCGGCGACAGCGGACCATGCCGGTCGATCAGATCGAGGCAGTCGAGATCCACGTCACGCAACCCCAGGTGTCCTCCGACGTGGTGGTTGAGCAGCGACAACTCCACAGTCAGCGCGCGGAGGCTGTCCTTGATCGAGGTGCCCAGCCGGCGCTGTGCGCGAGCGTCCTGGCTCTGGGATACTTTGGAACCCATATGATATGCTCTCCGTAACATCTGAAGTTCGTAGTTAGGAATGTACCTCGGAGAGGGCTGATCACGATGCAACTGACGATCTTCGCGGCCACCGGCCGGATCGGGCGCCATCTCGTGACACAGGCGCTGGACGCCGGTCACCAGGTCGTTGCGGTGGCACGCAATCCGGTGGACCTGCCGGCCGCGGTGCGCACCGTCCGCGTCGATCTGGCGGCTCCGGACCTGGGTGCGATCAAATCCGCGGTACGCGGATCCGACGCCGTGCTCTCGGCGCTCGGACCGAGGACCAAGGCGGATTCGGGCATCACCACGCCGGGCACCCGACCGATCATCGAAGCCGCCATCGCCGAAGGCGTCGACCGGCTGATCGTGGTCAGCGCGGCTCCGGTCGGCACCGTGTCGTCGCCTGGCCGGCCGCATCCTCCGAAGCACGATCCGGGTGATGGTCCGGTCATGCGGTTCGTGCTCTCGCCGCTGGTCAAGGCCGCGTTCAAGGAGCACTATCGGGACCTGGCGCGGATGGAGGATCTGCTCCGGGACAGTGGTCTGAACTGGACCGCGGTGCGCCCGCCACGCCTGTCCGACAAGCCGTTGAGCGGCCACTACCGGGTGGCGTACGGGCAGAATGTCCGAGGTGGAGTGATTGTCGGGCGGGCCGATGTCGCGCACCTGATGTTGCGGTTGATCGATGACGAGCAGTCGTTCCGGCACACCGTCGGGCTCGCGTCATAGCACGGCGCGGAGGTCCGGGCGGGCGAGCTTGATCGGGCGTCGCAATGACGGTGGCGGCCTACCGTCCCGCGTTCCGCACCGGCCCGACGTAGTCGGCGGCCTGGTCCGGCGGCATCGCGGCGGCGAAGTAGAGCCCTTGGCCGTAGACGAAGCCGGCCTGGACCGCCACGGTCCGCGCCCGCGCGGTCTCGATGCCCTCCGCGATCAGCTCGACGTCCAAGCGACGGGTCACGTCCACGACGATGTCCAGCAGCGCCCGATGCCGGGTGTCCTCCGGCCGCCGGAAGAACGACCGGTCCAGCTTGATCACGTCGATCGCGCGTTGCCGCAGGTAGCCGAGCGAGGCGTAGCCGGTGCCATAGTCGTCCAGCGCTATCCGGATGCCGGCGTCGTGCAGCACCGCGAGCTCTTCCCACGCGTCCGAGCTGGGGCCGAGTTGCAACCGCTCGGTCAGCTCCAACATCAGCCGGCTCGGCTCGACTCCGGCGGCGGCGATCTGTTCCAGGATCCGCTCGGCGAAACCGGCATGCCGCAACTGGACGGGTGACACGTTGACGCTGACGTAGCGGTCATTCTCCCGGGTCAGCACGGGCGCATCCCGCAGCGCTTGAGCCAGCACCCAGTCGCCGACGGCGACGATCAGGCCACTGTGCTCGGCCTCGGCAATGAAGTCGGCTGGTGACGTGGATCGGCCGTTGAGCCGGGTCAGCGCTTCATAACCGACGGTCCGTCCGGACTCCAGATGAACGATTGGCTGGTAGTTGAGCCGGATCTGATCGCCGATCTCGTACGGGCTGGAAATCTCGCCGTGTGGGCTGTCCGGCAGGTCGGGCTCGTATTCGCGCCAGGAGTTCTTGCCGATCGCCTTGGCGGCATAGAGGGCAGTGTCGGCCCGCCGCAATACGCTGTCGTACTCCTGCGGGGTGCCGGCCTGAGCCAGGCCGATGCTGACCGAGCAGTTGATCGCGACCTCGTTGAGCTCCACCGAGTGCCGGAACGCGTCCACCAGCCGGGCCGCCACATCCCGCGCGGCGGCGACCGTGTGCAGGTCACGCAGCAGCACGGCGAACTCGTCGCCGCCCAGCCGCGCGGCGAGGTCCCGGTCGCGGCGCAGGCAGCCGAGGATCCGTTCGGCCGCGACCTTCAGCAGCTCGTCGCCGGCGGCGTGGCCGAGAGTGTCGTTGACCTCCTTGAAGTTGTCCAGGTCGATGAAGAGCGCGGCACTGGTCACGTTCGGCGCCGCGGACTCGCCGATGAGTCGCAGCTCCTCCCGGAACATCTGCCCATTGGGCAGGCCGGTAAGCGCGTCATGGCTGGCGCGGTAGGCGAGTTCGTCGGTGAGCCGGCGTTGCACGGTGACATCTTGCAGGGTCAGCACCAATCCGCGGATGCTCTCGTCGCGGGTCAGGTCCCGCTGGTGGACGCGGACCCGGCGGATGCCGTCGCGGCCCTCGACGGTGGCCTCGACCGACTCCGGATCGCCCGCGGCCACCGGATCATCGTCCGGGTCCAGCTCGTCGTCATCGGCGGCACCCGGCGGCTCGGCGAAGGTGATCAGGTCGGGGACCCGGCGGCCGACGACGTCGCGGGCGAACAGCGAGCGCGCCGACGGCGTCGCGTAGGCCACCACGCCACGGCGGCAGATCATGATGACGTCACTGCTGTTCTGCACCAGCGTGCGGAAGTAGTTCTCGCGCTCGTGATCGCGGACGGCATCGGCCAGGCTGATCCGGGCCAGCGCTGTGGCGGCCTGATTGGCCAGCGCATTCAGTGAGTTGTCCAGGCCGAACAGCTGCTGGGCCGGGCCGGCGACGCGGACCTCGCCGACGCTCTGAGCGACTCCGGCCGCGTCCAGCGTCACCGCCGAGATCGGGAACCGGACAAACCCGGTGACGCCGTCCGGTCCGCGTACCTCCTTGGCTCGGGTCAGCAATGGATCCGGCGCGTGCAGGCTGACCGACGCGCGACGTCCGCGGATCATGGAGCGCGCGGCGGAGGTCACCGAAGCGACCACGTCGTCAATGTGGGTTGCGGCCCCGAGTTCGCTGGCCGCCTCGCGCAGCGCGCCCTCTCGGACCGTGCGTTCGTGCAGGGCCTGCACGCCGAACGCCACCCGGGCCAGCATCAGCATGCCGATCGAGCCGCCCACGATCGCGATCGCGTCCCGAGCCCCCATCGGCCCCGGCGATGCTTCGGCGAGCAGTGCGCTCGGTGGGATCAGGAGGGCGGCGGCCAGCGCCACCATCCGCCACACGCCGAGGTTCTCCGGGGCTTCGCCGACCGAGGTGATCCTGGACATGTCCGGGTCTAGCGCGGCCAGCCCGCAGAGCGCGCAGAACAGCAGAAAACCGATGTCGGCCGTGGTGCCGCGATCGGTTCCGTTGAGCAGGTCCGCGCTCTGCAACAGGTCGGTGCCGAGCAGGGCCAGCAGGGCGACGCCGAGCAGCACGGCGGAGCGGTTGGGTCGCCAGGTGAGCACGAGCAGGGTGCCGATCGCGATGATGGCGATGTCGCCGACCCAGTCCAAGATCAGCAGGGCGCGCCCGACGTTGGTGAGGTCGAGACGCTGCAGAGTCGGCTTGATCAGCGTGAGCCAGGCGATCAGCGTGCCGGAGACGCTCAGCACCGCGGTGTCCAGCACCGCCGGCCAATGCTGACGCGGCTGTGGCGGGTGCCCGATCCACAACACCGCGACCGCCAGCGGCAGATATACGGTGACCAAGACGGCATCGACAATTGACGGATAGCTGTCTCCGAAGGTGAGCGAGAATCCGAGCACCAACTCGGCGACGGCGAGCACCGCCACTGCGCACGCGAGCAGGACCCAGGCACCGGCTCGGGGCGGGTGGTGGCGCCGGATGCCGTACCAGATGCCGGCCACGCCAAGCACGCCGGACAGCCCGGCGACGATCCGCTGGCCATGCTCGCCGGAGAGCAGGCCAATCAGCGCGATCACGCCGAAAGCACCCGCAAACCAGGCCCAGACGCGCCTCATCGGGGGTCGCGAGGCGACCCCGCCGGACGCCGGCCCGTCGCGAGCGGTCACCGGTCAATCTTCGCAAAACACCCGTGCCGCGTCGGCTGGTTTTAAGATCGGGGGTACGTCTGAGTGCCGGCCGCGCCGTCCGGACGCTGGTTGATCATGGCGCCGTCACTGGGCGTTCCGAACGCGACAACCGTGTGCCAGACTCTCTTGAGGTGCTGGAGAAGATCATCCGGAGTGCCAAAATGCACCCAGATCCCGGGCTCCCGGACGGCCTCGGCGGCGGCCAGCCCGATGATCCGAGCGTCCAGCCAGCCATCGCCGAATCGAACGCCGACGGCCCGCGCGAACGGCGGGATCTCCGGCCCCCGGAAATCATCGGTGACGGCGTCGGCGCGGAGCCGGTAGCCCGGATGCCAGTCCAGGCCGATGCCGAGCGCGCCGGTCAGCTCGCCGAGCAGCGTCTCGGCGTCGGTGCCCCGGTAGCTCGGATCGAGGACGATGCCCTCGGCATCGGTTCGCAGATCAACCACGCCGTGCACCTGCGCCTCGATGTAATCGTCGAGCTGGCGGCCATTGACGGCCGGTGGCCGCCGGTCGGCGTCGGCCAGCGCTCGAAGGGCCGCGATCTCGGTGCCGTCGGCGGTCGGGCGGTGCAGGAATCCGCCGAGGACCATCCGGAATTCGTCGATGGTGCCGATATCGACGGGCCCGAGATGACTGTCACCGACCGTGAATGTGGCGCGCCGGCTCATCGAGGGGCGCAGGCGGATGTGCGCGGACCCGAAGCGGGGCGCCGCGCCGTCGGGACAGTGGGCCAGGTTGAGCGCGCCGTATTTGGGCCGCTCGGCCGGGCTCACGATGGCGTGGTGGTGCGGGCCGAAGAGGCTGCGTTCCCAGGTGTCCCGGTCGCCGTCGAGGAACGCCGTGCGGCTGCCCGCGGACACCCCGGTCTCGTACTGCGACCGATAGATCCCGTCGGACGCGAGTGATTCGGCGACGCTGCGGCCGTCGGCGAGCAGCCGGTCCGGATGAAAGTTCAGCGTGATCCGGGCGTGCGAAGCGACCAGGTCGATCAACCCATCGGCGTCGTCGACCGCCGCCAGCCGCCGATCGGTCCCGCGAGCCGTGGCAGCCACCGCGCGGACCGCGGCCAGAGCGGCGTCGACCGGCGCGGACATCGATCTATCCTGCACGATCGACAGCGCGCGTAGTAGTACCTCGCCGCCCCGGCGCTTGTTGGTTTGGCGGTCCGGCGGCCCGCCGTGCGCCGACGATCTCGGCATCCGAATCGGTCTCCGGTCCCGTCCGGGCACGAAGCTGGCGGGCCGACCTGGGCAAATCCGCCGACTGGCAGCGATGAGTTCCGGCGGTGGTCGAGAGTTGGCGGGATGGGTCAATCAATGATGCGCGTCCTCACGAGGAGGAGAAGCCGGATCATGCGAAACATCCAGCGAGCCACTGCCAGGTCGAAGATTCGTGCCGTGGTCGCGATCGTGTTCGCCGGTGCGCTGCTGGTGGCGTGCGGCAGCTCGACCGGCTCCAGCACCTCGAACACCGGGCCGTACGGCGGCGGAGCGGCGGTGTCCAGCCCGACGGCGGCGGCGACCGGGGCCGCGACGCTCATGACCAAGACCGGCTCGGTCGGCACCTACCTGACCGACGGCGCCGGCAAGTCGCTCTACCTGTTCGCGGCGGACAGCGGCGGAAAGTCGGCGTGCAACGGCCCGTGCGCGGCGGCGTGGCCACCGCTGACGACCACCGGCAACGCGAGCGCCAGCGCGGGAGTTACCGGCTCGATGCTGACCACGTTTAAGCGTGACGACGGCTCGACGCAGGTTGTCTACAACGGACACCCGCTCTACTACTACGTTGGTGATACCAGCGCGGGCGACACCAACGGACAGGGCCTCAATAATTTCGGCGGCGTGTGGTCGCTGGTGACGCCACAAGGTACGGCGATCCAGTAGCCCTCGCAACCACCCGATCTTGGGATGTTGAGAGGGCCATCTTGGGATGTTGAGAGCGCCATAGCCACCGCAACATCCCAAAGTCCACGTGTGCCTCGGGTCAGGCTCCTTGATTGGTTAGTCCGGGTATTGAATCCAGGTACCCGGCTGGTCCGTACCGCTAACTCACATGCGCACCAACTCCGGATCTCGGTAGCATCCGGCGCATGGCTCCCACCATCGACCGACTCAACCCGACCGGCCTGCACGAGCCGCCCGGCTATCACCACGTCACGGTGGTCTCCGGTGGGCGTACCGCTTATCTGGCCGGACAGTGCCCGATCGACGCCGCCGGCGACCTAGTCGGTGAGGGCGACCTGGCCGCGCAGATCGGCCAGGTGGTCGCCAATTGCATGGCCGCGCTGGGTGCGGTCAGCGCCACCCCGGAGGCGGTCGTGCGGTCGGTCATCTATGTCGTCTCCGCCGATGCCGATGAGCTCGGCGCGGCCTGGTGGCGGCTTCGCGAGTCGGCGCTGGGCGCGGCCTTCAGCACCGCGTCGACGCTGCTCGGCGTGGCGCAGCTGGGATATCCCGGACAGCTTGTCGAAGTCGACCTCACCGCGGTGGTGGACTGAGCGAGGGCCATCACGGCGCGCTGGATATCGAGATCGGCCGTAGAGTCGACCCATGAGCAAGGCCGATGAGAGCCGTGCCGGAGTCGAGCTCACCAACCTCGACCAGGAGCTGTTCGACGGTGCCGAGGCGACCAAGCGAGAGCTGATCGACTACCTCGACGCCGTCAGCAAGCCGTTTGTCAGCGTGCTCAAGGACCGGCCGCTGTCGGTCATCCGGGTGCGGCCGGGACAGCCCGGTTTCATGCAGAAAAACCTGCCGAAGTACGCGCCGGAGTGGATCAAGTCAGTGTCGATGTGGGCCGAGGCGTCGCACCGCGATGTCTCCTACGCGCTCTGCAACGACCGCCGCACGCTGCTGTGGTTCGGCAACCAGAGGGCCGTGGAATACCACGTCACGCTCGTAAAGTCGGATCGCTGGGACAGCCAGACGCACCTCATCATGGACCTTGATCCACCACCCGGCGCACCGTTCGCCACCGCCGTGCACGCCGCGCATCTGGTCCGTGAGGTGCTCACCGATGTCGGCCTCGATGCCGCGGTCAAGACCAGCGGTGCCAAGGGCCTGCACATTTTCGTGCCGCTGAAACGCCCAAATGACATGGCCGATGTGGCGGCCGCGACGCGAGCCGTGGCGGCCCGCGCCGAGCGTCTCGATCCGGATGCCACTACCACCGCGTTCATCAAGGACGACCGGGGTGACCGGGTGTTCCTCGACTCGACGCGAGCCGGCGGCGCCACGGTGGTCGCCGCCTACAGCCCGCGGGCGCGGCCCGGAGTGCCGGTCTCATTTCCGGTCGCGTGGGACCAGCTCGACAAGGTGTCGCCGGGGGACTTCACGATCCGGTCCGCCACGCGGATGATCGCCGACGGTGATCCGTGGCGGGCGTTGATGCCGCCCGCTCAGGCATTGCCCGACGATCTGGTCGCCGAGGGGCACGCCATCCCGATCGCGCGGGTCCAGGCAATGCACGAGGGCAAGCGCCGGGCCCGGGCCAAGCGGGACGCGTGAATTTTCGAGTATTGAGCCCACCCCACGCGAATCGCCGTACGGTTGATCAAGGAGGTAACGACGTATGTCAACGACGCCAGCACCTGCGGGCCCAGGCGCCGAACCGCCGGCCGGCGGTGGCGGCGGGCTCGGCGGCATCGGCTCAGGCGGCATCGGCCCCGGTGGTATCGGCCCTGGTGGCATTGGGCGCGGGGGAAGCACGCTTCCGCCCGGACCGTCCGGACCGGTGGCGCCACCATCGGCCGCTGCCGGCACCGAACCGGCAGCGTCCCGGCCGACCGTGACAATCGCGACCTACCAGAACTACGCCGAAGCGCAACGGCTCGTCGACTACCTCAGCGACAACCAGTTCCCGGTGCAGCACACCTCGATCGTCGGGACCGACCTGCGCCTGGTGGAAAACGTGCTGGGCCGGCTGACCACCGGACGCGCGGCGCTCGCCGGCATGGCCAGTGGCGCCTGGTTCGGTCTCTTCATCGGCTTGCTGCTGGGCATCTTCACCAGTTCCAACTGGTTCGCCGTCATCATCACCACGCTGCTGATCGGCGCTGCCTGGGGTGCGATCTTCGGTGCCCTCGCGCATGCGGCAACCGGTGGCCGTCGCGACTTCACCTCACGAAGTCAGCTGCAGGCCAGCAGCTACGCGGTCAACGTCGACGCCGAGCACGCCGACCAGGCCCGACACATGGTCGTGCAGATGAACTGGAAGGCGTCCGGAGCTTCGTAGCTGGTCTTGACGTGGGTTCAGCCGCACATGGGTTCAGCAGCACGTGGGTTCAGCGTCGTCGATGACGTCGCCGAGGCTTGCCACGACAGACAGTCTTGCCTTCTATGCGGCCCCCGCCACCACCTCACCGGACGCGATGACGAGCCGGTCCAGCGACCGGTCCATGACCGCCTCGGCAGGTGTGGCTCCGGCGATCAGCAACAGGTTCGCCGCGCAGCCGGGTTCGAGTCCGTAGCTCTTGAGACCGAGCACCTCGGCGCCACCGTAGGTGCCGATCCGCAGTGCCGACTCGATGTCCTCGTCCTGGCGGTAGCCGGCCAGGTAGGCCAGCAGCCACGCTTTCTCCAGCAGATCGCCGGTGCCGTAGGGGCTCCACAGGTCGCGGACGCCGTCGTGCCCGACGCCGACCCGGACGCCGGCGGCGGCCAGCTTCTTCAACGGCAGCGGTGGAGTGCCGCCGGGCGCCACCGTGGTGACCGCGATGCCGGCTCCGGCAAGCGCATCGACCATGGCGTTCTGACGGGCGTCGTCGACGGTCGACAGCGCGAAACAGTGCGCGATGGTGACCTTTCCGGTCAACCCGAGATCGTGCGTACGCTCCACGATCCGGTCCACCTGCCAGGCTCCGAGCGTGCCCCGGTCGTGCAGGTGGATGTCGAGCCCGACGCCCTTCTCGGCGGCGATGGCGAAGATGGCGTCCAGGTGCTTGATCGGATCCCCGTCGAAGCCCGCCGGGTCGATGCCGCCGACCAGGTGTGCGCCGGCATCGACAGCGGTGCCGAGGAGGTCGGCCGTGCCCGGCCGGATCAGCAAGCCGCTCTGCGGAAACGCGACGATCTCGACGTCGACGATGCCGGCCCGGTCCGCGGCCGCGGCGCGTACGCCGACGATCGAATCCAGCTCGGCCTCGGTGTCGACGTCAACATGGCTCCGCACGTGCAGGACGCCGCGTTCGATGTAGCGGTCCAGCAGCGCTCCGGCCCGGTCGGCGACCGGACCGAGGCTGCCCCGGACGGCGCGCTCGTTGTCCACCAGCGATGCCAGCGACGACCCGGCCGAGTAGGCCCGATAGGGCCGGCCCCAGGTGGTCTTGTCCAGGTGGGCGTGCGCGTCGACCAGCGCCGGCAGCGCCAGCCGGCCGCCACCGTCGATCTCCTGCATGCCACCGCCCGGTGAGCTCGACCCGGCCGGCGCGATGCGGCCGTCCCGGATCAGCAGGTCGGTGACGGGACCACCCCACGGGCGGACGTGGCGCAGCAGAAGATCAGTCATACCGGCAGCGTAAGGCGGCGGCCGTAGCCGATGGCGAGTTCCGCCGCGGCGGCGTGGCCAATGCCGCCGACATGGAGAACCTAGGCTGGTCGTATGACGGGGACCGAGCAAGATCGGCTCAACGCGGCGGCGGACGCCTATCACGCGGCGACCTTCAACGGCGACGCCAGCGGGATCGAGGCCGCGGAGCGCGGGCTGGACGCGCTGGATGCGCAGGTCGCTCTCGCCCGGGGCCGGTTGCGCCATCTGCGGGCGATGGCTGCCGGTGCCGACGATCCCGAGGAACTGGAGCTGTTCCAGCGCGCCGAGGCCGGGTTCCAGGCGCTCGGCGACACCGCGGGCGAGGCCGAGGCGGCCTTCTGGATCGGCTGCTATCACCAGGTGATCCGGCACGACGACGACACCGCGATGCCGTCGCTGCAACGCTCCGCCGATCTCGCCCACCACGCGCACGCCGGTGTCATCCGGTCCTACGCTCTGCGGCACCTCGGCATCCACGCCCATCGCAAGGGCCGGCTCGACGACGCCCAGGCGATGCTCGAGGAGTCGACGTCGCTGCGTCGCGATGCCGGGTTCGATGCCGGCGTCGCGGCCAACCTGGTCGGTCTCGCCTATGTCGCGATCGAGGACGGACGCCCGTTCGACGCCGTCGACTTCCTCGACGAGGCCGACACGTTGAGCGCCGGATCCGGCGCCGATGCCGTCACGGCGCAGGCCGTCGAGGCTCGGACCCGGCTGTAGCGGTCCGGCGCTGTCCGTGGTTGCATCGGTTCATGACCGAGGTAATGACTTGATCGAGTTCCTGGGAGCGCTGTGAGCGTGCTCGACGCGATCGCCGCCGCGATTCCCGGAGACCGGATCATCACCGATCCCGATGTGATGGTGGGGCTGAGCCGGGACCAGGGCTTCGGCGCCGCCGCCGGAACACCACAAGCGGTGGTACGCGCCGAGTCCACCGACGATGTCGTCGCGGTCGTACGCGCCTGCATCGAGCATCGGGTGCCGATCGTGCCTCGGGGTGCCGGCACCGGGCTGTCCGGTGGCGCCAACGCGGTCGACGGCGGCATCGTGCTGAGCCTCGAGCGGATGAACCGGGTGCTGCGCGTCGACACCATGGAGCGCCTCGCCGTCGTACAAGCTGGCGTCGTCAATGACCATCTGCGAGCCGCAGCGGCCGAACATCGGCTGTGGTATCCGCCGGATCCGGCCAGCTCACCCTGGTCCACGATCGGCGGCAACGTGTCCACGAATGCCGGCGGCATCTGCTGCGTCAAGTACGGCGTCACCGCCGACTACGTGCTGGCTTTGGAGATGGTGACCGGCACCGGCGAGCTGGTGCGGCTCGGACGCTCGACCGCCAAGGGCGTCGCCGGCTACGACCTGACCCGGCTGGTGGTCGGCGCCGAGGGCACGCTCGGCGTGGTGACCGAGGTGACGGTACGCCTGCGGCCGCTGCCACCCGCGCCCCGAACCGTGGCCGGCTACTTCGACTCGGTGATCGACGCCGGCGTCGCGGTCCGCAACGTCGCCGAGGCGGGGCTGACCCCGTCGGCCCTCGAGCTGATCGACCGGCACTGTCTGACCGCCGTCGACAACTGGCGTCACATGGGCTTGTCCGTGGATGCCAACGTGATCCTGCTGGGCCGCATCGACGATCCCGCTCCGGCCGGTGACGAGCATGCCGCGCGGATGGTCGAGTGCTTCACCGCGGCCGGCGCGACCTGGGCCGCGCAATCCACCGACGAGGCCGAGGCGGATGCGATGTTCGCCGCCCGGCGGCTGGCCTACCCGGCCCTGGAGCGCCTGGGACCGGTGGTCACCGAAGACATCTGCGTGCCCAAGGGTCAGGTGCCGGAGATGCTGGCCCGGATCGAGGCGGCGGCGCAGCGGCACGGCATCATCATCGCCAACATCGCCCACGCCGGCGACGGCAACCTGCATCCGCTGCTGGTCGCGCGGACCGGCGATGACGATGAGCGGCACCGCACCGAGCTGGCGTTCGAGGAAATCATCAGCGATGCCATCGCCCTCGGTGGCACGGTCACCGGGGAACATGGTGTCGGCCTGCTCAAGCGGCACGGTCTGGGCCAGGAGCTGTCACCGGCGGTGATGGAGATGCACCGGGCGGTCAAGCGGGCGCTGGACCCATATCTGATCATGAATCCGGGCAAGATCTTCGACGTGTGAGGCGGCGCGGGCGGTCGTGCGCGGCGCGGGCATGTCAGCGGCCGGAGCGCCGTTGCTCATCCGCGCCGTCAAAGCGGGCACCGGCGCTAGGTTGGAACGGTGACCTTGTTCGACGTCGACAGCCCGATCATCGCGGCGCCGATGGCCGGCGGGCCGACCATCCCGGCGCTAGTGCTCGCTGCCGCGCGGGCCGGCGCCTTCGGCTTCCTGTCCGGCGGCTACAAGACCCCGGCGGCGCTGGAGTCGGAAATCGCCGAGGTGCGGGCCGCTTCGATCCCGTTCGGTGTGAA
This sequence comes from uncultured Actinomycetota bacterium, assembly GCA_963836775.1. Classification (GTDB taxonomy): domain Bacteria; phylum Actinomycetota; class Actinomycetes; order Mycobacteriales; family Micromonosporaceae; genus DASQPR01. The sequence continues at coordinate 474,478 of CAWIKR010000003.1, forward strand.
CCTGTTCGCGCCCAGCCCGGTCGCGGTCGATCCGGCTGCATTCGACGACTATCGCGATGCTCTCCGGGAAGCCGCCACCCGCTTCGGTATAGACCTCGGTGGCGCGCCGCCGCGCGATGACGACGACGAGTTCGCGGCCAAAGTCGCCCTGCTCCTCGAGGATCCGGTGCCGGTGGCCAGCTTCACCTTCGGCATCCCTCCGGTCGACACGATTCGCCGCCTTCAGCGGGCCGGGACGATCGTCGTGCAGACGGTCACGTCGGTGGCGGAGGCTCAGGCCGCGGTCGGCGCGGGCGTCGACATGCTCGCCGTGCAAGCCGCGGCGGCGGGTGGGCACTGGGGCACCCTGACGCCCGATCGGCCGCCGTCGCCACTCCCGCTGATCGACCTTCTTTCGGCGGTACGCGACGAGGCGTCACTGCCACTCGTCGCCGCCGGTGGCATCGCCACCCCGGCGGATGTCGCCAGCGCGCTGCACGCCGGAGCCTCGGCCGTCATGGTCGGCACCGCGCTGCTGCGCGCGCCGGAGAGCGGCACGTCGGCGCCCTATCGCGCGGCCCTCTCCGGCGACCGGGACACCGTGGTGACCCGGGCATTCTCCGGCCGGCCGGCGCGCGGGCTGCGCAACACGTTCATCGACCGGTACGACGCCCTCGCTCCACTCGGCTACCCGGCCGTACATCATCTGACCAGCCCGCTTCGCAAGGCGTCGGCGGCGGCCGGCGATCCGGAGTGGATCAACCTCTGGGCCGGCACCGGATATCGCCACAGCACCGACGAGCCGGCGGCGACGATCCTCAGCGACCTGACGGCTCGGCTCTGAGCGCGACGGCGACCGCCTCTTCCGGCGTCTGCACAAGGATCACTCCCGGCATCGGGTTCCCGGACTCGTCAACGACGGACCAGCCGCCGAGCTGGATCACCGGGATCCCGCCGCGGCGCATCGCGAGTGCGACCTCGGACATGGTGCCCCAGGATCCGCCGACCACGATCACCGCGTCCGCGGACTTCACGATGATGCCGTTGCGGGCCTCGCCCATGCCGGTCACGACCACTGCCGACAGATACGGCGACGCAGTCGAGGCGTCGTCGTCCGGCCGGATGCCGATCACCAGGCCGTCGTTGGTGTGCGCGCCACGTGCCGCCGCTGCCATCACACCCGGACCGCCGCCGCAGATCAGGGTCGCGCCTTCGGCGGCGAGCAGTTCCCCGATCTCGTACGCGAGACGGGCTTCGCCGGGCGAACACGCGCTCGGCCCGCAGACGGCGACCTGAGTCGGCATCACACGTCCCGGGCTGCCGCGCGGCTGCTGCCCGGCAGGTGCTTGGCGATGTGCCCGAGCGTCCGGGCCGGCAGCAGCCCATCGCCGAGGCCTAGCTCGACGATCGAGTCGAAGACCTGCTGGTCGGCGTCGGCGGCCCGGATCGTGGCATCGACAACCCGGGCGCTGCTGGTCAGCCGGGCAGCGAACTTGCTGTGCCGCAGATGCCGGCCGAGCCGGTGCTTCAACGCCGCGGCGTAGATGCGAGCCGCTCCGCGCTCGGCCCGGGCGGCCGCGCCACCGGCCAGCGAACCGGAGAGGACCGCGTAGAAGATGCCCTCGCCGGTGAACGGATTCACCAATGAATAGGCGTCACCGGCGAGCAACAGCCGGCCCCGGCCCGGGATCGGGCGATGCGTCGACAGCGGCAGGTGGTGGGCGCGCAGGCCGGTGGCGTCGGCCAGGTCCACTTCGGGCAGCAGTCCGGCCATCCGGTCCAGCAGATAGTCACGGGACAGCGTCTTGCCGCGAAGCACCTCGCCATAGCCGATGTTGGAGCGCCCGTCGCCGATCGGGAAGTTCCAGGCGTAGGCCGGCCACTGGGTGCCACCCGCGGTCACGATCTGCTGCACGCTGGCCGTCGTCGAAGGGGCGTAGCCGCGCATCGCCAGCGCCATCGCCTCCGGCGGATTGCCGGGCTCGCCCAGCGTCCGGCGGACCAGCGAATACGCGCCGTCGGCGCCGATCACCGTACGCGCCGCGATCGACCCGTCCAGCACCACCGAACCAGCGCGCTCGTCGATCGTGCGTACCGTGTGTTTGGCCAGCACAGCCCCGGCCGCCACCGCGGCATTGACCAGGCGTGCGTCGAAGACCTCGCGGGGGATCGTGTAGTCCGGCCGGTCCAGCTTGCGCAGCACCGAGGCACCACTGGGTCCGACCAGATGCAGCGCGGCCACCGGTGCGTAGCCGGCCTCGACGCCGTTGACCCCGAGGTCAGCGAGGATCTCCAGCGCGTGCGGGGCGATGCCGTCGCCGCAGGTCTTGTCCCGGGGAAACGCGGCTCGGTCCAGGAGCAGCACGCTCGCGCCGAGTTTTCGGGCAGCCAGGGCCGCACTTGATCCGGCTGGCCCGGCGCCCACGACAACCACGTCGTACTGATCCATCTGCCCAGGATGTCAAGCCCGGTCCGGCGGCACCACCCGAACCCTCCCTACCGCCTGATGGAAAATGTCCCATCATCGATCGCCGTCACGAATGCGGCCACGCTGTCCGCCTGCTGGACCGCGTCGTCCCAGCCCACGCTGGTGACGTCGACCAGGGACACCGGAGAGTCCGGCCGGCGAGGATCGATCGCCAGCCGCTCCCGGCCGCCGTCGCCGCCGATGATCGCGATGCCAGGGTGAGCGTCGGCCAGATCCGGGCTCAGGCTGACCAGCCACAACGTCGTCACCTCGGTCATGGGCTGGTCAGCCTAGGCGCCCGATCCGCCGTGTGCCCGGCGATTTCCGGCCGTGAATCGTTACGGTCGCGATCCGGTGGCGAATCGCATAACGCCGTCGTCGACGCGGCCATGGCGCAACATGACCACGTCGTGCGCATAGCTCATGCCCAGCTGCCACGGCCTGCGGGAGCCGTTCTTCGGCAGCTGGTCCACGGAGCGCTGGACATACCCGGCGGCGAAATCCATCAACGGCCGGGTTTCCACCACTGGGTCATCGTTGATCGGGGTGGCGATCGCCGCGCCGCGCTCGTCCATCCGGGCCAACAGTCGGCAGACATACTCGCTGACCAGGTCGGCCTTGAGGGTCCAGGACGCATTGGTGTAGCCGATGGTGAAGGCGAAATTCGGCACGCCGGAGAGCATCATGCCCTTGTAGGCCAGCGTGTTCGCCGGGTCCACAGCGACGCCGTCGACGTCCAGGGTGGCGCCGCCGAACAGCTGCAGGTTCAGGCCGGTCGCCGAGACCACGACATCCGCCGGCAGTTCGGCGCCGGACGCCAGGCGAATACCGTCCGCGGTGAACGTCTCGATCTGGTCGGTGACCACCGACGCGTCGCCATGCCGGATCGCCCGGAACAGGTCACCGTCGGGAGCCATGCACAGCCGCTGGTCCCAGGGCTGATAGCGGGGCTTGAAGTGGGTGTCGATGTCATACCCGGCGGGCAGCGCCCGGACCAGCCCGCGCCGGATCGCCCGCTTGATGAGCTCTGGCCGGGTCCGGCTCAGCCGGTAGAACACGGTGCCGATCAGCACGTTCTTCCATCGCGCGATGGGATATGCGGCGCGCGGTCCGAGCACGCGTCGTAGCCGGTTGGCGATCGGGTCGCGGGACGGCACCGCGACCACATAGGTCGGGGACCGCTGCAGCATGGTCACGTGCGCCGCGGTCTCAGCCATCGCCGGCACCAGCGTCACCGCGGTGGCGCCGCTGCCGATCACCACCACCCGCTTGCCGGTGTAGTCCAGGTCCTCCGGCCAGAACTGCGGGTGGACGACTGGACCCGCGAACCGTTCGACGCCCGGGAACTTCGGTGCGAACCCTTTGTCGTAGCGGTAATAGCCGCTGCAGCAGAGCAGGAAGTCACAGGTGAATTCCACCGGCGACGCGGCGGCGCCGTCGCACTCGGCGGTCACGGTCCATCGGGCGTCCGCCGACGACCACGATGCCCGCACGACCCGATGCCGGAATCGGATCTGCTTGTCGATGCCGGCCTCGGCGGCGGTGTCGCGGACGTAGGCGAGGATCGACGGCCCGTCGGCGATCGCTTTGGCCTCCGTCCACGGGCGGAACCGGTAGCCCAAGGTGTGCATGTCGGAGTCGGAGCGGATGCCGGGATAGCGGAACAGATCCCAGGTGCCGCCGATGGTGTCCCGGGCCTCCAGGATCGAATACGACTTCTGCGGGAACGCGTTCTGGATATGGTGCGCGGCGCCGATGCCGGACAGCCCGGCCCCGACGATCAGCACGTTGACGTGCTCGGTCACTTCGTGGCCGCCCGCCGCTGCAGCCGGCGCTGCCCGAACGCGAGCAGGTCGTAGTAGCGGGTCGGCGCGAGGCGCGCGACGGTGTCGAAGAAATACGCGTCCGGGCCGACCAGGATCCGCGCCTTGCCGCGCTCGACGCCCTTGTGGATGATCGCGGCCGCTTTCTCCGGCGATGTCATGGTGATGGCCTCGAAATCGGCGGCCATCTGGTCTTTGGTGCGGCCGCGGCCGTCGAGGTCGTCGCGCATCCGCCCGTTGCGGACGATGTTGGTGTTCACGCCGCCCGGGTGGACGTTGACGGCGTGCACTCCGGTGCCGCGCAACTCCTGGCGCAACGAGTCGGTGAATCCGCGGACGGCGAATTTGGCGGCGCAGTATGCGCTCTGCGTGGGCATTCCGAGCAGCCCGAAGACGCTGGAGGTGTTCACGATGACGCCGCTGTTCTGGTCCATCAGGATCGGCAGGAACGCGCGGGTGCCGTTGACGACTCCGTGGAAGTTGATGCCCCAGAGCCAGTCGTCATCCTCGACGACGGCGTCGCGGACCGTCGAGGCGACCGCCACTCCGGCGTTGTTGAACACGGCTCCGAGCGGCGCCGGCATCCAGGCGCGTACGTCATTGGCGAAGTCGATCTGAGCCGGTGCATCGCTCACGTCCAGGACCCGGACCAGCGCAGGCCCGGCGAGCATGGTCTCGGTCTCTTTGAGGCCGCGCTCGTCGATGTCGGCGATCGCGACCGGTGAGCCGGCCGCCGACAGCCGTTGCGCCAGCGCTCGGCCGATGCCGGAGGCGGCGCCGGTGATCATCGCGGTCTGACCGCTGATGGTTCTACGCTGCGAGCGGGGCATCCAGGATCCCTTCAGTGCTTTCGGCGGGGCGCCGGCGGACCACCGCGATGCCGCCCTTTGCCGGTGCGTAGGCGACGCCGCGATTGTGCCAGTGTTCCCCAGGTTCGTCGGTGGTGACCAGCTCAAAGGTCTGGACCATCCGGCGCAGCACGACGTTCATCTCCATGGTCGCGAAGGCCGCGCCGATGCAGCGGCGGGTGCCGCCGCCGAACGGGATCCATTCATAGGTGTCCGGCGAGGCGTCCAGGAATCTCTCCGGCCGGAACGAGCCGGCGTCCGGGAAGACGCCGTCGTCCTCGTGCACCGCGCCGATGCCGATCAGCAGGCTGTGCCCGCGCGGGATCACCCACTCGCCGAGCTGCAGGTAGTCGGTCTTGACCCGGCGACCGGTGAGGTCGATCACCGGCCGCACTCGCTGCACCTCGATGATCGCGGCCTGGCGGTAGTCCGGGTCGGCCATCCGGGCCAGCGCGGCCGGGTGCCGGCGCAGCCGTTCCACCGCCCAGGCGAGCGTGGTCGCGGTGGTCTCGTGCCCTGCGGCGAGCAGGGTGGTGAGCTGGTCGAGGATGTCCGAGTGGGACATCGGCTCGCCGTCGTCATAGCGCGCCAGGAGCATCAGCGACAGCACGTCCTTGCGCTCGTCGAGATGCGGATCGGCGAGCGTGTCGGCGATCAGCTTGCCGACGATCTCGTCGAACTCCTGGCGATAGCGGGTGAACCGGCGCCACGGATCGAACCGGCCCAGCGGCACCGGCAGCTTGCCGACCAGTGCGATCTTCGAGCCCAGCTCCACCATCGGCGGGATCAGTTTGCGCAGCGCCTCGAATTCGGCGCCCTCGGCGCCGAACACCGCGCGCAGGATGATGTTGAGGGTGATCCGCATCATCGACGGCAGCGTCGGGAACGGCCGGTCCGCGGGCCAGGTCGCCATCTCCCGGTCGGCTTCCTCGGCGATGATCTCCTCGTAATCCTTCATCCGGCGGCCGTGGAACGGTGGCACCAGCAGCTTGCGCTGTCGTCTGTGTTCGTCGCCCTCAAGGCTGAAGAACGACCCGGGCCCGAGCACCCGGCCCAGGTTCGGCTGGATGTTGCCGACCAGATCGGTGCTGGTCATGAAGACCTGTTTGATCAGCACCGGGTCATTGACGAAGACCACCGGGCCGAAGAGCGGCAGCCGGCCCGAGTAGACCCGGCCATAGCGCCGGCTGCGCCGCCGCATCACGATCCGCCGGGACGCGGTGAAGGCCAACCCTTGCAGGGCAGCCGGCAACCGCGGGCCGGGTGGGAGCTTGGGTTCCATGCCGCCTCCGTGGCACTCGGTGTCCGTGGCGCTTGCCACGCTCGGTCTCAGTGGCGCTTGCTTGGTACGCTCACGTACCACGGTACGTCTGCGTACCATTCGGTCACAAGACCCTCTCGTGATTGGATTGGCGCACCATGACCTCTCACGCGCGAGTGGCGAAGTGACCGCCGTCGCCGTGTCGTATCGCCAGCGTCTGCTGGACGGTCTCGCGGCGTCCATCAACGAGCGTGGCTACCGGGACACCACGGTCGCCGACATCGTGCGGCACGCCCAGACCTCCCGGCGCAGCTTCTATGCCGAGTTCAGCAGCCGCGACGATTGTTTCGTCGGGCTGCTCGAGGTGATGAACGCCCGGATGCAAGCGGCAATCGAGGCGGCCGTGGCGCCCAGCGCCGACTGGCGGGTCCAGGTGCGCCAGGCAGTCACCGCATATGTCGACACCGTCGCCTCCCAGCCGGCTATCACCGTCAGCTGGATCCGGGAGCTGCCGGCGCTCGGCGACGCCGGGCAGGTGCTGCAGCGAGACGCGATGACCTCGTTCACGTCAATGCTGCTGCGGCTGGTCGACAACGATGCGTTCCGGTCGGCCGGCACCCGGAAGCTCACGCCCGGGCTCGCGCTGTTGCTGCTCGGCGGGTTGCGCGAGGTGACGGCGAGCATCGTCGAGGCCGGTGGTGACATCCACGACTTGACCGAGCTCGGGGTCGAGGCGGCGACCGCGTTGCTGGAGCCGCCGGGGGCGGGTAGGGAGTAACTACGCGGGCTTTCGGCATCCGACCGAGAACGTCACCGGTGTCGGCCGTGATCTTGGTTGTAACGAAATGGCTGGACAAAACGCCCGCGGGGCCGCCGTTTCGTTACAACCAAGATCATCTTGCCGGGGCCGGCGACTCGGCGGCCGACTCGGCGGGCGTCGCCTGGCGTCTTGGCAAGGCGGTAGATTGTCCGGGCGATGATCATCCTGATGCACAGCTCGAAGACCATGCGGGTGCCCGCGTCCGGGCACCGGCCGACCGGGCAGCCGGCTCTGCTCGCACAGGCCGAGGAGCTGATCGCCTATCTCCGGACGCTGTCGGTGGCTCAGCTCTCGAAGATCATGACGATCTCCGCGGAGCTCGCCGAGAAGACCAAGCAGGCGTACGCGGAATGGAGCACCGATCCGGCTGATCAGTCCGCGGCGGCGGAGACATTCGTCGGCGACATCTACAGCGGCCTGCAGGTCGACTCATTCGGCGCCGCCGATCGCAAGTACGCCGACAACCACATCCGGATGCTCTCCGGGCTCTACGGCATCGTGCGACCGTTCGACGGCATTGCGCCCTACCGTCTCGAGATGGGTTACAAGCTGCCGCCGGGCAAGTATTCGAACCTCTACAAGTTCTGGGGTTCCGCGATTGCCGAGCAGTTGCCGCCGACCGGGCCGATCGTCAATCTGGCCGCCGGTGAATACACCAAGACGGTGCTGAAATACGTCGACCCGGACCGGGTGGTGACGCCGAAGTTCCTGACCGTCGATCCGAAGTCGAAGTCCCCGAAGTTCATCGTGGTGCACGCCAAGATTGCCCGTGGGACGTTTGCTCGGTGGCTGGTGACGCAGCGGGTCACGGATGGTCGACTGCATGAGTTCTGCGAGATCGGTTACGCGCACGACCAATCCCTGAGCACCCCGGCCGAGCCGGCGTTCGTGTGCCAGGAATTCGGCGGCAAGGGCCTCTCCGTACGCCTTACGTGAAGTCGTCCGGGACTCGCTCGATCTGATCGCGCGGGTTGGCGCCGCGCCGCACCGGGACGACCTCGTCGAGGTTGACTGGCTCGGCAATGGTGCCCTTGGGCGGACAGACCGAGTCGCAGACGGGGCAGAGCCAGAACCATTCGATTTCGCCGATCCGGCGATAGCGCTGCGGATAGTCCTCACGGCAGAACTTGCAGAGGCGAGCGCTCGGCCGGACCTGCATGGCGATGAGTTCGCGCGCCGTACGGGTCTGGCTCAGCCCGGAGGCGAAAGCGGCGGCGCCAACGGCGAAACCGCCGAGGCAGGCAGCGGGTATTCGATCCTCCGCGGACAAGGCGCGCAGGTAGGTCTCATGACTCACGACAGTCACGGTGCGATGGTTGGTGAGTGTGTACTGGTCACCGGAGCCGCCCGGGCTGCCGCCTCGCACTTCGGTGAACTGGAGCGCCATGAGCAGCCAGAATCCGACGAATCCGATACCGGCGAGGATCTGCGTTGTTCGTGGCAGCGAGCCAAGCAGGTAGATGACCACGTTCCTGTCCGCTCGCCACGATAGGGCGGAGTTGCGGCGCAAGCCGGTTGTTCGGAAGATCCGGATTTGGGTCAGGACAAAGGGAGCGACGCTGAGGAGGATGAGTGGCACGATCCGGGCCGCCAGCGGCATCCGGACTCCGGAGTAGCTAAGAATGATGATCATCGCCGCCCAGACGGCACCCGCGACCGCGGCACGAGCCACCCACTTCACGGTCGAAATCTAACGGGTTGGCGCTCGTTCGTGGCGCCCCGTTCAACGCGGACCTGCGCTTCGCCGTCGGGCAATCGGACGGCGACCTGGTTACTGCGGCGGGAGTTCCTCGCCTTCGCCCGACGGTGGCTCGAATCGGGCGATGAAACCGTCCAGCTCGTCGGCTGGGACTCGGAGCGCGTTCGGGTCGTCCCGCTGGTTGCGTTCGGCGAGCCGGAGTGGGTCGAGGAAGAGATCAACCGCCACCGGCCGCCGGCATTGGTGACCAGGCGCTTGTAGTCGTCCCGCTCGGATCGGCGCCAGAGGCCGTGGTCGAGGACGACGTCGTGACCGGAGCGGATCAGCTCGACCAGGCGCGCGCGGACTTCGTCGACCACCGGCCGTTCTCGTTGCGGGTATTCGTAGTTCGGGTAGTCGATGGCGTACCTGCCGTTGCGAGCGAACACTTCCTCGTCGATGGAGAGCCGCGTGACGCCCTCTGCTTCAAGCTTGCGGGCGAAGGTGGTTTTGCCGGATCCGGTGAGTCCGGCGAGAAGGTACGCGGTCGGTCTCATGCCGGCCTCGCGCCAGGAACCACCAGCCCTGTCTCATAGGCCACCACGATCGCCTGGGCCCGGTCGCGCAGTTGCAGCTTGGACAGGATGCGAGCCACATGCGTCTTGACGGTGGCGTCACTGAGCTGCAGGCGGGTCGCGAGTTCGGCGTTGGACAGACCGCGGGCGAGCAGCTGCAGGACTTCCAGTTCACGTGGCGTCAGGGTGGACAGATCCCGGTGCAGCGTGGCGGTGTGCTGGTCGCGGACGGCGTACCGTTCGATCAGGCGCCGGGTGATCGCGGGTGCGAGCAGCGCATCCCCGGACCGGACCAGGCGTACACCGGCCACCAGGTGCTCCGGAGTGACGTCCTTGAGCAGGAATCCGCTGGCACCGGCGGAGAGCGCGGCGTAGACGTAACGGTCCAGGTCGAATGTGGTCAAAATGATGACCCGGGGGAGCGGCTCGGTGCCGGCCAGGATCCGGCGGGTCGCCTCCAGCCCGTCCATCTCCGGCATCCGCACGTCCATCAGCACCACGTCCGGCCGGGTCCGCCGGACCGCGTCCACCGCCTCGACGCCGGTCGCCACCTCGGCCACCACGTCGATGCCGTCCGCGGTGAGGATCATCCGGAAGCCGGTGCGTACGAGTGCCTGGTCATCGGCGATCACCACACGCAGCGGCTCGGCCCGGGTGGTCGGCTCCGGCATCATCCGTCGGCCCGCAGCGGCGTGATCGCGAGCACCCGGAACCCGCCGGTGGGACGGCGGCCGGCGGTGAGCGTGCCGCCGTACGCGGCGACGCGGTCCCGCAGACCGGTCAGCCCGCGCCCAGTGCCGGACGCCGCGGGAGCGGGAGCGCCACCGGAGTCGGTCACCTCGACTCTCAGCTCGTCCGGCGTACCGCTGATTTTGATATCCACCGCGGCGCCGGCGGCGTGTTTGACGGTGTTGGTCAGCGCTTCCTGGACCACCCGGTAGGCCGCCAGCTCGACCCCGGCGGGCAGGGCTTCGAACGTGCCGTCCAGCGTCAGCGTGACCGGAACGCCGGTCTCCCGCACCCGGGCGGCGAGTGCCGGCAGCTGGTCGAGGCCCGGCTGCGGGGCCAGATCGACGCCATCGGCATCGACCATCAGGACGCCGATGACCTGACGCAGCTCGGTCATCGCGGCCCGGCCGCCGGCCTCCACCGCGAGCAGCGCCTGGCGCGCCTGGTCCGGGTCGAGGTCGAGCATCTTCCGGGCGGCACCCGCCTGGATGACCATCACGCTGACGTTGTGGCCGACCACGTCGTGCAGCTCCCGGGCCAGGCGGGCACGTTCATGCTCGAGTGCCAGCGCGGTCGCGGCCTCGCGCTCGCGATACGCGGTCTGGGCGCGCTGCCGCCAGGTATGGACGGCGTTGGCACCCAGCCCGATCAGCGCGAGCAGCAGGAAGATCACCGGGCCGGAATTGAGGTTGGGCAGGTTGTCGCCGTTGCCGCCGATGATCACCGCACCCGTCAGCACGATGCACACCAGCGCGAGGTTGCGATACCGGCTGTAGGTGCCGGCGCTGTAGGCGGCGATCAGCACCGCGAGCACGGTCCAGGTGAAGTTGGCGCCGTTGAGATCGAACAGCCGCGCCGTGGCGAAGGCGATGATCAGGAACGACAGCAGTGGATATCGACGCCGGGTCAGCAGCGGCAAGGCCGTCAATGCCGCCAAGAGGAACTCCGACCAGTGCAGATGGATGCCGGTCGGTGCGAACGGCGCTACTGGTCCGACCGGCGGGCCCGGCACCACCAGGCGGCCGTCGATCACCATCGGCAGGACCTTGACATCGTCCTGCGACTCCGCGTGCATCGCTCCAGTGATCGCACCGATCGTCAGCAGCACAGCGAGGATGCTGTCGGCGGCCCAGCCCCACAGTGTCAACCTCGGCGGCGGCGGCGCGGTGTGCCGCAACCACGCGACCGCCGATCGCCAGCGCCGCACTATCTCATTCCGAACCACGGCACCAGTGTTCCAGGGCCGCGACCTGGGCCGCGTCCCCACGAGTGCCTACATCGCAATGATGACGCCACCGGTGATCAGCACCGGGGATGATCGGGAACCGCCATCGTGGGCGACGCGCTCGTGACCGGTTCGTCCCTAGCGTCGGCGTCCATGACGACACCTTTGATCGAATTGAACGGCGTCACCAAGCAGTACGGCGACGGCCTGGCCGCGCTCGATGACCTGACCGTGGCGGTGCATCCAGGCGAGGCCGTGGCTGTGCTCGGACCCTCTGGCAGCGGCAAGTCGACACTGCTCAATCTGGTCGCCGGGCTGGACCGGCCGAGCACCGGGACGGTGACCGTCGACGGCGTACGCGTGGACCGGCTCTCCGAAGCCGCCTCGGCGCTCTACCGGCGGCAGCGGATCGGCATCGTCTTCCAGTTCTTCAACCTGCTCGACGACCTGACCGTTCTGGACAACGTGCTGCTGCCGGCCCAGCTGGCCGGCATGCCGCGCAAGCGGGCCCGAGCCCGAGCCGACGAGCTGCTGAGCTACCTCGGCATCGACCGCCATGCGCGTGCCTTTCCCGGGCGCCTCTCCGGCGGCGAGCGGCAGCGGGTTGCCGTGGCCCGGGCGCTGATGAACCGGCCGCCGCTGCTGCTGGCCGATGAGCCGACCGGAGCGCTGGACACCGCGTCCGGTCAGGAGGTGCGCAAGCTGCTCACCGAGCTCAACCGGGATGGTCAGACGGTGCTGCTGGTCACGCACGACCTGGCGCTCGCCGAGTCGTGCGCGACCCGGACCATCGAGCTGGTCGACGGCCGGATGGTGACGGCATGACCAGCGACATGGCGGTCCGCGAACCGGTACGCGATCCGGATGTGGGTCGCGGCAGTGGTGGCGGGCTTGGCCGGATTGTCCGGTCCGGGGTTGGCCGGCGCCGCGTGCAGACCGTGGTGATGACACTCACGACCCTCCTTGCCGTGACCGCGTCGGTGCTGGCGGCCGGGCTGGTAGTGGCCTCGTCGGCGCCGTTCCAGCACTCGTTCAACCGGCAGCGGGGCGCGCACCTGGCGGCCGCGTTTGACTCGGCCACCGTCACCGAAACACAGGCGGCGGCGACCGCGCACGCGAGCGGAGTCACGGTCGCGACCGGTCCGTTCGCCACCGTCACGCTGCAGCCCCGGACCGCCGGCCGGTCGAGCGGTGCGGGCACACCCGGTGCCCCCGAGCTGCCGGTCGGCGTGGACCTGCCGTCGGCCACCATCGTCGGACGCGCCAGCGCCGGAGGAGACCTGGACCGGCTGGACATCATCGAGGGCCGCTGGCCCACCAAATCCGGAGAGATCGTCTGGGCCGACGGCACCATGCCGGTCCAGGTGGGCGACCGATTGACGTTCCCGTCGGCTCCGGGCAGCCCGACCCTGACGGTGGTCGGCCTCGCTCGGTCGATCGGGAAGACCGCCGAGGCGTGGGCGCTGCCGTCGCAGGTGACTGCGATGCGCGGACCGGGCGTCATCTCCGGCATTCAGATGCTCTACCGGTTCGCTCACGCGACCACCGATGATGACATCGCCGCGGATCGCGCCGTGATCGCCGCTGCCGTTCCCGCCGGTGGCCTGGCCGGAACGTCGTCCTACTTGACGGTCAAGCAGGGTGCCGAACGCACCGCGGCCACCTTCGCGCCGTTTGTTATCGCGTTCGGCGTGCTCGGGCTGGCGATGTCGGTGCTGATCATCGGCATCGTCGTCAGTGGGGCGGTCAGCTCATCGACCCGGCGGATCGGGATCCTGAAGTCGATCGGGTTCACTCCGTCACAGGTGGCGCGGGCGTACGTGGCCCAGGCGCTGATCCCATCGGTCATCGGCGCCGGGCTGGGCGTGCTGCTGGGCAACCTGGCGGCGATTCCGGTGCTGCGCGACGAGGGTGATGCCTTCGGCACCGGCGTCGGTGGGCTCGCGCCATGGGTGTCGGTGGTCGTCCCGATCGGTGCGCTGTTGCTGGTCGCGTTGGCGGCGCTCGTCCCGGCACTGCGGGCGGCCCGGTTGCGGACGGTGGATGCGATCGCGGTCGGGCGTACGCCGGCCGCTGGGCGGGGTCGCCGCGTTCGGGAGTTCCTCGGGCGGCTGCCGCTGGCGCGGTCCCTGAGCCTGGGACTCGGCAGCCCGTTCGCCCGGCCGGCCCGGTCCGTGACGATCGCGGTCGCGGTGATGCTGGGCGCGCTCGGCGTCACCTTCGGCACCGGCCTGGCCGCCTCGCTCGCCGGCATCCAGCACGGGCTCAACCAGCGCGAAGCCGGCGATGTCGTGGTGTATACGCAGATCCCGCCACAGGGCGCGGGACCGGGACCGGTGAAGATCGGGCCGGGACCGGACCGGGAGCCGCCGGCGACCGACATGGCGGCGGTCCGCGCCGCGATCCAGGCGGCGCCGGGCACCGAGCATTACTTCGGAACCGACCGGACCGAGGTCAATGTCGCCGGGCTGTCCGGGTCGACGCAGGTCGTCACGTTCAGCGGCGACGGGTCCTGGGGGCGTTACCAGATGATCGACGGCCGATGGTTCGCCGGACCCGGCGAGGCCGTGGTGCCGACCGGTTTCCTGCGCGCGGCCGGCGTACGCATCGGCGACAGCGTCACCCTCAACGCGGACGGTCACAGCGCCACCGTGAAGATCGTCGGTGAGGTGCTGGATCTCAGCAACAACGGGCAGTCGGTCATCACGGATGCCGGGTCGCTGGCATCCTTCGGCGACCAGGCGACCGACGCTCCGGTCGAGTTCCACATCGGGCTCAAGCCCGGCACCAACGTCAAGACCTACGTAGATCAGCTCAACAAGACATTGCAGTCGCTGAACGCCCAGGCCGACGTCAACACCGGGGAGATCAGCAGCATCGTGGTGGCGATGGACAGCCTCGCCGGGATCCTGACGATTCTGCTGGTCACGGTCGCTGGACTCGGGGTGCTGAACACGGTGGTGCTGGACACTCGGGAACGCGTACACGATCTTGGGGTGTTCAAAGCTCTCGGGATGTCGCCACGGCAGACCGTGGCGATGGTGCTGACGTCGGTCGGCGGTATCGGACTCGTTGCCGGTCTGGTCGGCGTGCCGGCCGGGATTCTGCTACACAACTGGGTGCTGCCGACGATGGGCCGGGCCGCGGGCACCCGCATCCCGCAGGTCGACATCGACGTCTACCACCTCGCGGTGTTGCTGCCATTGGCGTTCGGCGGCCTGATCATCGCCATTGCCGGCGCGCTGTTGCCAGCCGGGTGGGCGGCGCGGACCAGCACCACGAAGGCGCTGCGGACGGAGTGACGCGACGCCACCTCGCCACGATCTCCGCGTGGCGAGGTGGCGGCTCGCCGTGGTCCTTCTTCCTCCGCAGCGGTACGCACACCGGCCCTTGCTTGCTCTGATAACCGGTAGGTATGGGTCCAGTTCAGCCCGGGGTGCGGCGGTGCTTGCTCTGATAACGGGTAGGTATGGGTGCAGTTCGGCCCGGGGTGCGCTTGCGCTGATAACTGGTACGTATAGGTGTATTTCAGCTCGAGTGCGGCGGTGCTTGCGCTGATAACGGGTAGGTATGGGTGCAGTTCAGCCCGGGGTGCGCTTGCTCTGATAACTGGTACGTATAGGTGCAGTTCAGCCCGAATGCGGCGGTGCTTGCTCGAATCACGTGTACGTATGGGTGCAGTTCAGCCCCCCGAGTGATCGCGATGAGTGGCACCTGAGGGTCGGGATCGGCTTTTGTGGACGCTCAATGCTGTCATTTGCCTCCGGGGACAGCAGGCAGAGTCCACAAGAGCCGATCGCGGCCGGAAGATCGCGACGTCCGTGATCTGAGGGCTGTGTCCGGGCGCGTGATCGCGACGATCGCGGAGCCATGGCTGCGAAACGGCTGGTGCGAGAGCCGTGCGCCCGCGGACGTCGCGATCATGCTGCCGTCACTCCGCGGACGTCGCGATCTTGACGAGCCGGCGGCATCTCCACGGATGTGTGCGGCCCAAGGAATCACGAACGCGACAAATTGGATCCCTGGCGGCACCTTGGCGAACTAACTGTCTCCGACAATGTCGGCAAACGGCCCCAATAAGGGCCTCCCGCAGACAATGTCGCCGTGACCGAGCCGCGCGACGTCGCGGTGGCAACGCGTGCAACGTTGCCGTGACGAGGGATGCGCGACGTTGCCGTGACGGGCGGCACCGCGACGTTGCCGTGACGAGGGTGCGCGACGTCGCCGTGACGGGCGGCACCGCGACGGCGCCGTGACGAGGGTGCGCGACGTCGCCGCGACAGGCGGCACCGCGACGGCGCCGTGAGAGGCGGCACCGCGACGGCGTCGTGACGAGGGTCCGCGACGGCGCCGTGACGGGCGGCACCGCGACGGCGCCGTGACGAGGGTCCGCGACGTCGCCGTGACGAGGGTGTGCGACGTCGCCGCGACAGGCGGCACCGCGGACGTTTGTCGTGATAGGGCCCGCGACATTGCCGTGGAAGGGGCGCGCGACCCGGCCGAAACGAGCGCTCATCCACGGTGCGCAGTGCAAGCGGGCGCCCGGACGCAAAGCGCCCGCCAACCAGCTCCAAGATCCAAGAGTTGTCGGGAAACTGCGAGCTTATGTTCCATTTGTCGCGCAGTTTGCCGACAACATTCTGATCACCGCCCGAGCGCGTGAGACACCGCCCGAGCGCTCAAGAACCGCCCGAGCGCGTGAGACACCGCCCGAGCGCACAAGCCATGTGCCTGCGAGCAAGACAAGCGCCCGCGAGCAACCGGAAACGGCGCACGGTGCGCGAAGCAAACAGCAGCCAAGGACGTCCGGACATATCGCCACTTTGCCCTGCAATTACGGGCAAGCGACCGCGACGACGGGGCCGACGAATCAACTAATTGAACGGCAAGTATGCTGTCAGGCGTTCGAGATCTTGGCAGGCCACGGTCGGTGCGCTCGACGGTCACTGCCGGACACGGGGGGAGAGTCAGCAGTGTTTGCTCGGATTGGACGGATGGTCGTGCGGCACCCGATCTGGGTGATCGTCGCCTGGATCGTGGTCGCTGCCGGAGTAATCGGATTTGCGCCGAAACTCACCGCCACGACCGACGAGGCGCAGTTCCTGCCCACGCATTACGAGTCGATCCAGGCGGCGCAGCTGCAGCAGAAGGCGTTCCCGCAGGCCGCCTCGCCGGCTGCCCTGATCGTGTTCGAGCGCACTGACGGCGGCAAGCTCACCGACGCGGACTCGGCCAAGGTCTCCGAAATCGCCAGCAGCCTGTCGGCGAAGCAGATCCAGAACGTCACCGCGGTCGTCGCTACTCCGGCATCGCCGAACAAGCTGATCCAGGTGATCGCGGTGCAGATGCCGCAGCAGGCATCGGCTAGTGATACCCGGCAGACCGATGCCGTCCAGGGTCTACGCGACGTGTTGCCGTCCCAGCTGAGCGGCACCGATCTGAAGGCAGGCACCACCGGCAACGCGGCACAGGCGCTGGACTCGCAGAAGTCCGGCAACCGCGCCGACGCCATCATTGCGATAGCGACCGTCGGCCTGATCCTGGTTCTGCTGCTGGTCATCTTCCGCAGCCCGATCATCGCGCTGCTCCCGATCATCGTGATCGGCGTTGTGTCCCAGATCGCGAACGGCCTGATCGCCTGGGCCAGCAAGGCATTCGACCTGAAGACCGACAGCTCGGTCAGTGCCATGCTGATCGTGGTGCTGTTCGGTGTCGGCACCGATTACATCCTGTTCCTGATGTTCCGATACCGCGAACGCCTGCGCGCCGGCGAGGACCCGAAGACCGCGATGATCAGCGCCGTGACCCGGGTGGGTGAGGCGATCGCCTCGGCCGCCGGGGCCGTCATCATCGCGTTCCTGGCGCTGACGCTGTCGACGCTGGGCCTGTTCAAGTCGCTCGGCCCGGCGCTGGCGATCGCGGTCGCCACCACGCTGGTCGCCGGCCTGACCCTGATCCCGGCGATCGTGTCGCTGCTCGGCACCAAGGTGTTCTGGCCGTCCAAGGCGTGGAAGAACGAGCCCAAGGGCGCCCGCTTCGCCGCGATCGGCAAGTCGCTGGGTCGGCGCCCCGCGCTCTTCGCCGGCGTCTCGGGCGGGATCCTGGTGATCCTGGCGATCTTCGCGCTCAGCTTCAACCCGACCTTCGACCTCGGCGGCGGCTCGACGCAGAAGTCGTCAGAGTCGGTGGTCTGGCAGAACGAACTGCTCAAGGGTCTTCCGGCCGGTGCCACCGAGCCGTCCGACGTCTACCTCAAGTCGTCCACCCCGCTGACCGATGAGCAGCTTTCCGCGTACCAGCAAAAGCTCGCGGCGGTGCCGGGCGTCGGCCAGGTCGCGCCGGCGAAGCTGTCGGCCGACAAGACGGTCGCCGATTTCCAGGTCGAGCTCGCCAGCAGCCCGCAGTCCGATGCGGCGATCAACACGGTCAAGGGCCCGCTGCGTACCACCGCTCACGACGCCGCCCCGGACGGCGCGCAAGCCTTCGTCGGCGGTATCACGTCGATCTTTGTCGACATCAAGGCGGCGACGAACCACGACTACCTCGTGGTGTTCCCGGTAGCCGCGTTGCTGATCATGGTGATCCTCGGATTCCTGCTGCGCTCGCTGGTGGCGCCGTTCTACCTGATGCTCACTGTCGGGCTCGGGTTCGCCGCCACTCTCGGCGCGACGGTGTTGCTGTTCCAGCACATCAAGGGCCAGTCCGGCCTGATCTTCATACTGCCGGTGATCATGTATTTGTTCGTGGTGGCACTCGGCACCGACTACAACATCCTGATGGTGGCGCGGCTGCGCGAAGAGGCCCAGGAGGGTCGCTCGCCGCGGGAGGCGGCGGCAATGGCGGTACGCCACGCCGGCCCGACCGTGGCGGCGGCCGGTCTGATCCTGGCCGGCTCGTTCGGCTCGCTGATCCTGGCCGGCAACAGCCTGTTGAGCCAGATGGGCTTCGCCATTTCGTTCGGCATCGCGGTGGTGGCGTTCGTGATGGCGATGTTCCTGACGCCGGCCCTGACCGCGCTGATCGGTCACGCGGCCTGGTGGCCGGGGCACGCCGACGCGGTCCGCGAGTCCACACCGGAGCGCGAACTGGTCTCCGCCGACTGATCGAGTCACGCGACAGCGGCCGTCCGGCTACGGGCGGCCGCTGCTGCGTGACCGGGCAACGTGGCCGAACTCACCCGTCTCGGGTGAAGCGGGCGTGACGCGAGCCACGCCGGTCAGATGGGCGTACGTTGACGTTGGAGAGTTCCTACAACCTTTATTGTCGCCCAGTGGCGGCTTTGGCGGTTTCCTTACTGCACGGTCGCCACGAAGGTTGTTGATCGGGACCCCTCCATGGGGGCATCTCAGTTTGTCGTTGTACGAGCCTGGAGGCTTGCTCGGTGTTCAGCCGCATCGCCATTGTCAACCGGGGTGAGGCCGCCATGCGGCTGATCCACGCCGTCCGCGAACTCAACGCGGAGACCGGCGCCGAGCCGATCGAGACCATCGCGTTCTATACCGACGCCGAGCGCCACGCGACCTTCGTCCGGGAGGCCGACGACAGCTACTGCCTCGGTCCAGCGTCGGCGCGGCCATACCTCGATCACGCCGTCCTGACGCAGGCCCTGGTCGAGAGCAAGGCCGACGCGGCCTGGGTGGGCTGGGGCTTCGTGGCCGAGGATCCAGCCTTCGCGGAGCTGTGCGACAAGCTCGGGGTCACCTTCATCGGCCCGAGCCCGGAGGCGATGCGCAAGCTCGGCGACAAGATCGGCGCCAAGCTGATCGCCGAAGAAGTCGGTGTCCCGGTGGCACCGTGGAGCCGCGGCTCGGTCGACGATCTGGTGTCGGCCCAGCGTGCCGCGGACGAGATCGGCTACCCGCTGATGCTCAAGGCGACCGCGGGTGGCGGCGGCCGGGGCATCCGGGTGGTGCGCAGTTCCGGCGATCTCGCCGACGCCTATGAGCGCACCCGGCTGGAAGCCGAGCGGGCCTTCGGCAGCGGTGTCGTCTTCCTGGAGCGCCTGGTCACCGGTGCTCGGCACGTCGAGGTCCAGGTGATCGCGGATGGTCAGGGCACCGCATGGGCGCTCGGCGTACGCGACTGCTCGGTGCAGCGGCGCAACCAGAAGGTCATCGAGGAGTCCGCCTCCCCGCTGCTCGACCGCGAGCAGGTCCAGCATCTGAAGTCGTCGGCCGAGCGGCTGGCGCTGGCGGTCGGCTACCGCGGCGCCGGCACCGTCGAATTCCTCTACCACCCGGGCGAGCGGCTGTTCGCCTTCCTCGAGGTGAACACCCGGCTGCAGGTCGAGCATCCGATTACCGAGATCACCACTGACGTCGACCTGGTCAAGGCGCAGCTGCACGTTGCCGCCGGGGGACGGCTCGGCGACCAGTTGCCGGCCGAGGTCGGGCACGCGATCGAGGCCCGGCTCAACGCCGAAGACCCGGATCGCGACTTCGCTCCGGCGCCCGGCAAGATCGTCCGCCTGGTGCTGCCGGCCGGACCCGGCATCCGGGTCGACACCGGTGTCGGCGAGGGCGATGTGATCCCGGCCGATTTCGACTCCATGATCGCCAAGATCATCGCGTACGGCCGCACCCGCGAAGAGGCGTTCGGCCGGCTCCGCCGGGCGGTCGCCGAGACCACGGTGATCATCGAGGGTGGCGCCACCAACAAGAGCTTCCTGCTCGAACTTCTGGGCCAGCCGGCGGTGATCGACGGCAGCGCCGACACCGGCTGGATCGACCGGGTGCGCGAGCAGGGCGGCCTGGTCACCACCAAGCACTCCGGCATCGCGCTGGCCGCCGCCGCGATCGAGGCGTATGAGGACGAGGCGGTCGTCGAGCGGCAACGGCTGTTGTCCACCGCTCATGGCGGCCGTCCCCAGGTCCAGCACGAGAGCGGCCGGCCGATCGACCTCAAGCTTCGCGGCGCGACCTATCGGGTCGAGGTTGCGCAGATCGGGCTGCGCCGGTTCCGGATCGGCATCGGCCAGTCCGCGCCGTTCGACGCCGAGCTGCACCGATACGACGAGCACGCCGGGCAGATGCTGGTGCACGGCCGGCGGTTCCGGCTGGTCACCGACACCCACGGACCGATCCACCTGGTCGAGGTGGACGGCGTCACCCACCGCGTCGGCCGAGACGAGGGCGGCGTGGTCCGGTCGCCGGCGCCGGCACTCGTGGTGGCGACTCCGCTTCAGGTCGGCGACGAGGTCGAGGCCGGCGCGCCGATGCTGGTCCTGGAGAGCATGAAGATGGAGACGGTGCTCCGGGCACCGGTCAAGGCCGTGGTCCGCGAGTGCCTGGTCGCCGTCGGCAGCCAGGTGGCCACCGGCGCCCCGCTGATGCGTCTGGAGCCGGTCGGCGACGGTGCTGCGGCCGAGTCCGTGCAGAGCGAGGCCGTCGACCTGGAGCTGCCGCCGGAGCCGACCGACGGCTCGGCCGCGGAGCGGGTGGAGCGCGGCATCGCCGATCTGCGCAGCCTCGTTCTCGGCTACGACGTCGATCCGCGCGACGAGGGCCGGGTGCTGTCCAGCTACCTGGCGGCGCGGGCCGAGTCCGGTCAGCGGCCGCTCCGCGAAGAGGTCGAGCTCCTGACCGTCTTCGCCGACCTGGCCGAACTCAGCCGCAACCGGCCGGCCGGCGAGGAGATCAACGCCGAGAACCGGGTGCACAGCCCGCGCGAGTATTTCCACGCCTATCTGCAGAGCCTCGATGTCGATCGGGCGGCCCTGCCGGACAGCTTCCGCACCCGCCTGGCCCGAGTGTTCGCGCACTACGGCATCGACAACTTCGATCGCACACCGGCTCTGGAAGAGGCGGTGTTCCGGATCTTCCTGGCACAGCAGCGGGCCTCGTCGGACGCTTCGGTGATCGTCACGTTCCTGCGGCAGTGGCTGGCCGAGCCGCTGCCGCCGGAGGGTCTCCGGGAATTCGTCGGCGAGGCGCTGGAGCACCTGATCTTCGCCACCCAGCTGCGCTTCCCGGCAGTTGGCGACCTGGCCCGCAGCGTCGTGTTCCGGTGGGCCGCGCAGCCGTTGCTGCGCCGCAAGCGGGCCGAGGTCTATGCCGGCGTCCGCAGTCACCTGCGTTACCTCGATGAGAATCCGGCCGCACCGGACCGGGGCGACCGGATCGCCGCGATGGTGGCGTCGCCGGAGCCGCTGGTTCGGCTGCTGGATCAGCGGATCGGCAAGGCCGGCGCCGAGCACGGGCCGATGCTCGAAGTGCTCAGCCGCCGCTACTACGGCAACCGGGGCCTGTCCGATGCGCGGTGCGTGGACGTCGGCGGCCGCACCCTGTTCACCGCCGAATACAGCCGCGGCAGCGTGCAGTTCCGGCTGATCACGACCGCGACCGACATCAGCGAGCTGCCCGAGGCGCTGGCCCAGGTGGCCGAACTGGCCACGCCGGACGCGGTCGCCGACGTCTATGTGACCTGGCCGGGTCAGCCCGACTCCGACGCGATGGCGGCCACGCTGCAGGACATCGTGGATCGGTCCGGGCTCCTCGACACGGTGGCTCGGGTGACGATGTCGATGGCCGGTGGCACCGGCACCGCCATGCACCATCACTTCACCTTCCGGGCCGGGTCCGGCGAGGACCGGCTGATCCGGGGTCTGCACCCGCTGATCGCGCAGCGCCTGCAGTTGCCGCGACTGCGCAACTTCAACCTCACCCGGCTGCCCTCCGCCGACGAGGAGGTGTATGTCTTCCACTGCGTCGCCCCGGACAACCCGGCCGACGAGCGGATCGCCGCCATGGCTCAGGTGCGTGACCTGACCCCGCTGCGCGACGCCGACGGCCGCATCCTGGCATTGCCCGCGGTCGAAGGCGCGCTGGCCGGCTGCCTGGACGCGATCCGTACGGCCCGGGCGCAGAGCCCGACGAAGCGCCGCTTCGACACCAACCGGATCACCATCTACGTCTGGCCGCCGAGCGACCTCAGCATCGAAGACCTCAACTCGGTGGTGCAGCGGCTGCTGCCGATCACCGCCGACGCCGGTCTGGAAGAGGTGCTGTTCCTCGGCCGCCAGCGGGACGTGGCCGGCCAACTGAGCACCATCGCCGTACGCGTCTCGTATGACTCGGGCATGCGGATGTCGCTGACCGAACCGACCGTCGAGCCGATCCAGCCACTGGACGACTACCGGCAGAAGGTTCTGGCCGCCCGCCGCCGCGGCACCACGTATCCGTACGAGCTGACCGCGATGCTCGCCGGATCCCGCGGCACCTTCGTCGAGCACGATCTCGACGCCGAGGGTGTGCTCGTGCCGGTGGATCGGCCCAAGGGCCAGAACCGCGCCGGCATCGTGGCCGGTGTGGTCAGCACGCCGACCGAGCGGCACCCGGAGGGCATCAGCCGCGTCGTGCTGCTCGGCGACTCCACCAAGTCGCTGGGTGCGCTGGCCGAACCGGAGTGTGCCCGGGTCATCGCCGCGCTCGACCTGGCCGAGCGGATGGGCGTACCGGTGGATTGGTTCGCTCTGTCGTCCGGTGCGCGCATCTCGATGACGTCCGGCACCGAGAACATGGACTGGGTGGCCGCCGCGCTCAAGCGGATCGTCGAGTTCACCCAGGACGGCGGCGAGATCAATATCGTCGTCGCCGGCATCACGGTCGGCGCCCAGCCCTACTGGAACGCCGAAGCGACGATGCTCATGCACACCAAGGGCATCCTCGTGATGACCCCGGACTCGGCGATGGTGCTGACCGGCAAGCAGTCGCTGGACTTCTCCGGCGGCGTGTCGGCCGAGGACAACTTCGGCATCGGCGGCTATGACCGGGTGATGGGGCCGAACGGTCAAGCCCAATATTGGGCACCCGACCTGCGGGCGGCCAGTGAACTGTTGCTGGCGCACTACGACCACACGTATATCGCCCGCGGCGAGCGGCACCCGCGCCGGGCCGCCACCACTGACCCGGCCGACCGGGATGTCAGCACCTTCCCGCACCCGACCACGAACAGCGACTTCACCACGGTCGGCCAGATCTTCGCCAAGGCCAGCAACCCGGACCGCAAGAAGGCGTTCGACATCCGGACGGTGATGCGGGCTCTGGCCGACCAGGATCACATGATCCTGGAGCGGTGGGCCGGCATGGCCGACGCGGAGACCGCGGTGGTGCAGGACATCCACCTCGGTGGCGTGCCGGTGTGCCTGATCGGCATCGAATCGCAGTCGGTGCCGCGGCGCGGTTTCCCGCCCACCGATGGCCCGGACACCTATACCGCCGGCACCCTGTTCCCGCGGTCGTCCAAGAAGGTCGCCCGGGCGATCAATACGGCGAGCGGCAACCGGCCGGTGGTCGTGCTGGCGAACCTTTCCGGCTTCGACGGCTCACCCGAGTCGATGCGGCTGCTGCAGCTCGAATATGGCGCCGAGATCGGCCGCGCCATCGTCAACTTCGACGGCCCGATCGTGTTCTGCGTGATCTCGCGCTATCACGGCGGCGCGTTCGTGGTGTTCTCCAAGGCACTCAACGAGAACATGACGGTGCTCGCGGTGGACGGTTCGTTTGCGTCGGTGATCGGCGGTGCCCCGGCCGCGGCCGTCGTCTTCGCCGGCGACGTCAATGCACGTACCGCCAAGGATCCTCGCGTGGTCGAGCTTGAGGCGCAGGTCAATGCCGCCAGCGGCGGCGAGCGCGCCGCACTTGCACAGCGCCTGCAAGACGTACGCGCCAGCGTGCGGGCCGAAATGGTCGGCACCGTCGCGACCGAGTTCGACGGAGTGCACAGCATTCAGCGAGCGGTGGACGTCGGTTCGGTGGACGCCATCATCCGGCCCGAAGACCTCCGCCCGCAGATCATCGCGGCGATCGAGCGTGGTCTGGCATAACGCATCGATGAAAGAGCCGGCGGCCCGAGAGATCGTGCCGTCGGCTCTCGTTGCGGGGTCGGCCGATTTCGAGCCCGGCGCGAGTGCCGTGCGCCCCGATCTTTTGGCCCTGAAGCGGCTCGCGGCGTGGCGCACCTGAGGTCCGTCGCCGTTCGTCACTCGGCTCTACACTCGGCGCGTGGCCGACACGATGCTCGGTCCGGATGCCGGCATTCTCGGCGCCCGCCGCAGGACGGCGCCGGCCGGGCGGCCCGGGACACCCGATCTCATTGGCTGGCTGCTGCGAACCAACCGGCAGTTCGCGGCCGACTCAGCACTGTGGCGGGTGGATGCGTTCGCTGCGGCGTTCTCGGCCGGCCGGCGATCCGAGCCGGTTAGCGCGAGCACGGTCTCCCGCTGGGAGACTGCGGTGACGGCGCCGCCGCACGCGGTTGTCCGGCGCTACGAATCTCTGCTCGGCCTGCGCATCAACCAGTTGGTCGCGCCGATCGACGCGATTCTTCGATATTCCGCGGTGCCGACGAGTGGGCCTCCGATGCTGCGACGGGCGGTTCCGGACGAGGACGCCGTCCAGGCGCGTCTGGAGGTGCTGCTCGACCTCGCGGTCACCGACGCCTTGATGTCCGGCAACGACTGGGACGAGATGACCTCCCTGCTGGCGCTGCAGCCACGCGTGGTGCTCGTGCCCCGGTCCAACTGGGCGGTCGTCGTCAATCGCCTGGTGCAGGAGATGACCCTCTCCGACGGCGCCTCCTGGATGCAGCGGTTCGAAGCGCTCAACCGCATGCTCGTCCATCCTCGGGCCCAGGTCGCCGCCATCGATGCCTGCGCCGCGCTGGCGCGGGACACCGGCAACCAGGTGTTCACCGAAGTGATCGGCGCGCTGGACGGAGCCAACCATCCGGACGCCAGCGCGCACGTGCTGCGGCAGTTGCGGGAACCCGTCAATGAGCCGGCCCGCTATGGCGCCCTGCTGGCCACGGTCCGCAAGGTGCGGTTCCGGCACTTCGCGCCGGATCAGATCAACACCCTCATCCGTGCCGAGTTCGACCTGCTCCGCGACCCCGACGTTCGCGACGATGCCCGCGAACTGGCCCGCGAGCTTCTGCGCCATACTCCGCCAGAGGTACGCAATGCGCTGCGAGGTCGGTTCCGCTCGGTGTGGAGTGATGTCGACCGGCCCGACGCGATGGGCCGTTTCGACGCTCTGGCACGTGGCTCAGCCGGCGTGGTGACCGATCGGATCGTGCGGGCGACTCAGGCGGCGATGCCCCGGGACGCGAGCGAGTACGCCGACGACATCTTGCCCCACGTCGTCTATCACATGCTGTTCCATCCGGTCTTCGACGTCCGCCTCTACGCGGCATTCCTGATCAACGCGACGCCCTACCGCCCGGCTGTCGCGACGGCCCTTGCGGCCGAGATCGCCGGTGGCCGGATTCTTCGTGACCTCGGCTTCACTCGGTCCATCCTGGAAGCCTTCCGGGCCCTCGGCGGATCGGATCAGCGGCGCTTGGTCGAGCGGCTGATCGTCGCTCCCGGCCTGCCGCGGTCGATCACCGCTGCCGCGGCCGCGACCATCGGGCACGTCGGCGGCCGGACCAGCGACGCCGCCTGGACTCAGGTGTTGCGGGTGGTGATCCCGCCGCCGGGTAAGTGGACCGACGTGACCGGAACCGCCCTCAATTCACTCATCTACGGCGCCGGCATCACCCACGCTGATGCGGCGTTGCGGCAAATCCGGTCCAGTCACGAGGTTCCGGCTTCATTTCGCGCCTCGGCAGCTTGGTGGCTCGCGCTCCCGGCGCACGTTCGCGACAGCGCACTCGATCCGGCGCACCGCTAGCACGTCGACAGGTTGTCGTCAATAACCGTTGCACCGGCCATTCTCCTCAGCAACGCCACCGGCTGCATGCCCCGTGGTCCAGCACCATCTGCACGGGTGCGCCAGTGGGGGCTGGCACCCGGCTGGGGAGGCCCGGACTCGCGCCGCACTGCTTACCCCTTCGGAAAGGGAGCGCTGTCATGTTCGGCAGAAGAACCCGCACCGCCCCGTTTTGGCGCCGGTCACCGGTGCGCACGAGAGATCTGGATGAGCTTTATCGGTACGGAATTTCGTGTATCCACCACCGTGACGGCCCGGGCATGATGC
The DNA here is from genome assembly GCA_963836775.1 of uncultured Actinomycetota bacterium. Classification (GTDB taxonomy): domain Bacteria; phylum Actinomycetota; class Actinomycetes; order Mycobacteriales; family Micromonosporaceae; genus DASQPR01. The sequence continues at coordinate 500,858 of CAWIKR010000003.1, forward strand.
AGGTCGGCTGGGCGTTGTGGGATGCCGTCGGCCTAAGTCAGCGGCACGCGGTGAGCTTTCTGCTCGATGGCTTCGGCGAGTGGGGCCAGGTGGCCGACGTCGACGAGCAGCAGGCCTTTCTCGAAGAGGTGTTCGAGCGGGCGACGGCGGAGGTCGGGCCGGACACCGCGATGGATGGCGACCTCGCCGTGACGGTCTGCTGGTCGGGCATGCGACTCGTCGATCTTGCGCAGCTCGCCGGCGCCGACGACCTAGCATGCGTGACCCGACTTCTCGATGCGTTGGAGGACATCCCCCGCACGCTGTGGACGCCGGAAGCGCTCGCGATGCTCCGGCGGCGGTGAGCCTGCTCACGAACAAGCGCACCGATCGTCGATTGCCGGAACTCGTCGATCGAGAAGTTCGAATAGCTGTGCCAGACTGGGCGGCATGGATCGACCAAGCTGGGTTCCTGGCGGCGTGGATATCGAGCAACCGAGCGTGGCTCGGGTTTACGACTATTACCTGGGCGGTTCGCACAACTTCGAGGCGGACCGGCAGTTCGCCGAGCGGGTGATCGCTGCGGTCCCGGACATGCGATGGGTGATCAGCGAGAACCGCTCGTTTCTCCGCCGTGCGGTGCGGTTCATGGTGTCCGAGGGCATCGATCAGTTCGTCGACCTCGGATCCGGGATCCCGACCGTGGGCAACGTCCACGAGGTCGTCGCGTCGCTCAATCCACGCGGCCGGGTGGTCTACATCGATCATGATCCGGTCGCGGTGGCGCACAGCCGCGCGATCCTGAATGGCAATCCGAACACCGCCGTCATCGCCGGCGATCTGCGGTCTCCGAAGGCTGTGCTGTCGAATCCGGAGCTGCAGCGCCTGGTGGACCCGTCCCGGCCGGTCGGCGTGCTGCTCAACGCCGTCCTGCACTTCGTGCCGGACGACGAGGAAGCTCGTGCCATCGTCGGTGCGGTGACCGGCAACGTCGCAGCCGGCAGCTACGTGGCAATCTCACACGCCAGCGCCGATCAGATGCGCGACGGCGCCCACCGGACCGAGTCGCTCTACAACCAATCGGTGGCTGCGATGGCCATGCGCAGCCGCGACCAGGTCGCCGCGCTGTTCGGCGAATCGCCGCTGGTCGACCCCGGTGTGGTCCAGATTCCGCTGTGGCGCCCGGAATCGCCGGACGATCTCAGCGAGCAGGCCGAGCGCTATCCCGGTTATGCCGGGGTGGCACGGATCGGATAGGTCGTGGACTCCGCGCAGCAGCCGCCGCGGCGCCCGGTCACCAACCTTGCCCGGCGCTGGGCGCAGGCGATCGGCGGCATCAGCTACGTCTCGCTGAATCACCGTGAGCTGCGCGGATTCCTCGACGACCTGACGGCGCGGCTGAGCGCCGCGGTGCGGGCGCCGGAATTGGATCTGGCCACGGTCCGCGACATCGGCGCATCGATGGTGCACGGACACTTCACCATCACCCCGGCGCTGGAACGCACGCTGGCCCTGCTCGGCGATGAGATGACAAACTCGGAATCGGACACGGTCCGTGCGCGATGCCTTCCGGTGCTGTCCGCGTTCGCGGCCGGATACGCCGAGGCCCTCCACGCCCGCACACTCGCCGAGCAGCAACGCATCACGGTCGCCGCGATCGCCGCGCAGCGCGACGCCGAGCTCGCCCACCGCGCCAGCGAGAACCGCTTCAAGGCACTCTTCTCAGACGCCGCGATCGGCATCTCCATCGGCACCGTGCAAGGCCAGATCCTCGAGGTCAACCGTGCCATGTGCGACATGTTCGGCTACTCGCGTGATGAGTTCATCACCCACGGAGTCACCGAGTTCGTGCACCCGCACGACGCCGACGAAACCTGGGACCTCTACGGCCAGCTGACCGACGGCACCCGCGACCACTTCCGGGTGGAGAAGCCGTTCTACCGCGCCGACGGCAGCATGATCTGGACCGATCTCGTCGTGTCGTTGCTGCGCGACGATGACGGCGCCCCGAAATACATGGTCGCAATGATGGAGGACATCACCGAGCGGCACGATCTGCATGCGCGGCTGCGGCACCAGGCCCAGCACGATCCACTGACCGGGCTGCCGAACCGGACGATGTTCCAGGAACGGCTGGAGGTGGCGGTGCGCGGCGGCCGCGTCGGGCTGTGCTACCTGGATCTGGACGGCTTCAAGGCAATCAACGACACGGTCGGTCACGCCACCGGTGACGAGGTGCTGATCGAGATCGGCAACCGGCTCACTGCGCGGCTCGGCAACGCTCACCTGGTGTCCCGGATCGGTGGCGACGAGTTCGTGGTGCTCGTCGAAGACTGGACGGATCCCGATGCCGCCGTGACGGTGGCCCGGGAGGCGCTGGCGGCAGTGCACGAGCCGCTGTGGCTGAACCGGCGATCCCTCACGGTCTCCGCCAGTGCCGGCGTGGTCGACCTGCCGTCAGCCGACACCACCGTCGCTGAGCTCATGAAGGCCGCTGACACCACGCTCTATCGGGCCAAGTCAGAGGGGCGCAACCGGTGGGCGCTGTTCGACGCCGACCGCCACGCCCAGGACGTCACGCGCTACGAACTCGCCACCGCACTGCCGACCGCGCTGGCCGAGGGCCAGCTGTTTCTGAGGTACCAACCCCTCATCCGGCTCCGGGACGAAAAGCTGGTCGGCGTCGAGGCACTGGTGCGCTGGCAGCACCCGACACTCGGGCGGCTAGGCCCGAACGACTTCATCAGTGTCGCGGAGAGCACCGGCGTGATCTACTCACTCGGTCTGTGGGTGCTGCGCACTGCCTGCGAGCAGGCCGTCGCCTGGCGCGAGAAGTTTCCCGATCAGCCGCTGGTGATCAGCGTGAACCTGGCGCCGTACCAGGTCCGCGATCCGCAGCTGACCGATGATGTGCGGCGTCTCATCGCCGAAACCGGGATCGATCCCGCTTACCTCCAGCTGGAACTCACCGAAAGCGCAATCATGGCGAGTTCCGGCGAGCCGCTGGACACCCTGCGAGCCCTGGCCGGCCTGGGCCTGCGGATCGCGATCGACGACTTCGGGACCGGCTACTCCAACCTGGCCTACCTGCGAAGCCTTCCGGTCAGTTCGCTGAAACTCGCGGGACCGTTCGTCACCAACCTGCACGCGGGTGCCGATTCCGATCCGCAAGACCGGGCGGTCGTCGGCACCCTCATCAGCCTTGCGCATTCGCTGGGGTTGACGGTCACCGCGGAGGGCGTCGAGACCAGAGCTCAGCTGGAGACGCTCCGGCTGCTGGATTGCGACACCGCTCAGGGCTTTCTCTATGCCCGCCCAGCGCCCCCGCAGACCATTGAGGACTGGCTGGTTAAGGGTCCGTACCCCGCTCGCGCCTAGACGTCACCAAGGTTCCTCCGCTTCACTGGCCGGCGGGTGTAGACCGCCGTTAGGATACTGAGTATTATACGGCGCATGATATCGAGTGTGGTCGCGTCATGAGCATCCGGCACGCACTGCTGGCGCTGTTGAGTGAGGGCCCGAAATACGGGCTTCAACTGCGCGAAGAGTTCGAGGCTCGCACCGGCGAGGTGTGGCCGCTCAATGTGGGGCAGGTCTACACGACACTGCAGCGCCTGGAGCGTGACGGCTTCGTCGAGTCCGACGATGACGCTGACCCCGGACCACAGAAGGGCTTCCGGATCACCGCCGACGGTGCCGAGGAGCTGGCCGGCTGGTTGCGTACGCCACCGGATCTGGCATCGCCGCCCCGCGATGAGTTGGTGATCAAGATTCTCGTCGCCGTACGCCTGCCCGGCGTGGATGTGCACGAGGTCATTCAGGCGCACCGGCGCTATCTCGTCGAGTTGATGCAGCAGTGGACGCAGCTGAAGGAGGACGAGGGCGACCTCGACCTCAGCCTCGCGCTGGTCGTCGATGCCGAGCTCTACCGGCTGGACTCGGTCGTGAAGTGGCTGGACACGGCTGACGGCCGGTTGAGGCGGGCCGCGCTGGAACCGCCGCCGCCCGCCAAGACGGCGCCGGCACCGCAGATCCGGCGCCGGGCGGGAGTGCGGCGATGACCGGTGTGCTGGAGATGCGGGCCGTCTCGAAGACCTATCTGGACGGCACCGACGAGGTGCATGCGCTGCGCGACGTCGACCTGACGGTCGAGCCCGGCAAGATGGTCGCGGTGATGGGCCCGAGCGGCTCCGGCAAGAGCACCCTGCTCACCATCGCCGGAGCGCTGGAGACCCCGACCGCCGGCGACGTGCTGATCGCGGGACATTCGCTAGCGGCGATGTCCCGGGATGACCGAGCCCGGCTCCGGCGCCGCGCGATCGGATACGTGTTCCAGGACTTCAACCTGCTGCCCGGACTCACCGCCGCGGAGAACGTGGCGCTGCCGCTGGAGCTGGACGGGCTATCGGCCGGGAAGGCTCGCGCCGCCGGCTTGCGGGCGCTGGACGAACTGGGCCTGGCCGATCGCGCCGCCCGGTTTCCGGACCAGCTCTCGGGTGGCGAGCGCCAGCGGGTCGCGATTGCCCGGGCCGTGGTCGGCGATCGTCGGCTGCTGCTGGCCGACGAGCCGACCGGCGCGCTCGACACGGACACCGGTGAGGCCGTGATGCGGCTGATCCTCGCCGCCTGCAAGGTCGGCGTCGGGGCGGTTGTGGTGACCCACGACGCGCAGCTCGCGTCGTGGGCCGATCGGGTTGTCTTCATTCGCGACGGCCGCGTGGTCGATCGCACCGCCCCACGTCCTGGTCCGGATTCCCTGCTCGCCGGCGAGGCGGTGCGATGAGCGTCGCGGTGCAGGATCCACCGCTGGCGCTCGGCACCGGCCACGGCGGGATGCCCGCACGAACCGCCGTCGCGCGCTGGGCCTGGCGGCTTTTCCGGCGCGAGTGGCGGCAGCAGTTGATCGTGCTTGCGCTGCTGCTGATCGCTGTGGCAGCAGCGACGATCGGGCTCGGCGTCGGGGCCAGCGCGCCGTCCGAAGCCTCGATGTTCGGCACCGCCGATTACCTCGTGACGGTGAGCACCACCGGCACTCAGCTCCAGGCCGACATCGCCAAGCTGCGCAGCTCGTTCGGCACCATCGACGTCATCGCCCATCAGACCCTCCCGGTCCGCGGCTCGGCGAACGGTGTCGATCTGCGCGACCAGGACCCCAATGGGCCGTACGGCCGGGTGATGTTGCGGCTGGACCAGGGCCAGTGGCCACACGGCCCGGGCGAGATTGCCGTCACCGATCGCGTCGCTCGAATCTTGCACCTGCGTGTCGGCGCTGCGTGGGACGAGGGCGGCGCTCGTCAAACCGTGGTTGGCCTGGTCGAGAATCCACTTGATCTGAACGACTCGTTCACCCTGGCCGCACCTGGTCAGATCGCCGCGCCGGACCATGTCGACGTGCTCGTCAAGGCGTCGCGGGCCGACTTCACTTCCAAGCCGCTCCCGGACCAAACCTCGATCCAGATCCGATCCAGCGGCGACGACGCGTCTAGCGTCATGGTTCTCATGCTGACGACGATCGCATTGGTCTTCGTTGGTCTGCTGGCGGTGGCCGGGTTCACGGTGATGGCTCAGCGCCGGCTCCGCGCCCTAGGGATGCTCGGCGCGATCGGCGCGAGTCACCGGCACATCCGGCTGGTCCTGCTGGCCAATGGCGCGGTCATCGGCGCCGTCGGCGCGCTCGCCGGTGCCGCCGTCGGGATCGCCGGTTGGGTCGTCCTGAGTCCGCAACTTGAGTCGGTCCTCGGGCACCGGATCGACCGCTTCAAACTGCCCTGGGCGCCGCTGGCCGTCGCCATCCTGCTGGCGATCGCGACCGCTGTGATCGCCGCCTGGTGGCCGGCCCGAGCGGCCGCCCGCATTCCCACCGTCGCGGCCCTGTCGGCCCGGCCGGCGCCGCCGCGCCCCGCTCACCGGTTTGCAGCGATCGGCGCGGCACTCCTGGTTGTCGGGCTTGTCTGCCTGGTGAAGGCCGACCAGACCAAGTCGCTGTTCATCGTCGGCGGTGTGCTGGCGACGGCGATCGCGTTGCTGTTGCTCGCTCCGGTCGGTGTCGCCACCATCGGACGGTTGGCCCACGTCGCGCCTCTGGCAGCCCGGCTGGCCATGCGTGATCTGGCGCGCTATCGAGCCCGATCCGGGGTGGCGCTGGCGGCGATCGCCCTGGCCGTCGGAATCGCGGCGGTCATCGCCCTGAGCAGCGCCGTCACCGTGGCGAAGGCGGCCGCTCCGGCCGGCGGAAACCTGCCTGCCGACCAGATCATTGCCTGGATCTCGTCAGAATCGATGGGCGGACCGGTGCAGGTGCTCACGCCAGCTCAGACGAGTCAGCTGCGGCAGCAGGTCGACGCCATGGCTGCTGACCTGCACGCCGCGTCCGTCGTGCCGCTCACCGGTGCGGTGGACCCGACCGGTCCGCTGGAACGCGGTGGGCGCACGCCGACCATGCTGGGCCAGCCGCGCGCCTCTCACATTGACGAACGGGACGGTGTCGTCTTCAGCACCAACGGGGCGCTTCCGCTCTTCGTTGCCACACCCGAGCTTCTCGAGCACTACCGAATCGCCGGTTCGATCGTCGGTGCCGGCACCGACGTGCTCACCCCACGCCAGAGCCTTTCCGGGTACGAGCCATTTCCCGGCCGCTTCCCGCCCTGGCAGCCGGTCCTCCAACGCGTGCAGCTGCCCAGCTACACGTCACTTCCCAACGCGCTGATCACCGCACACGGCATGACGTCGTTGCATCTCACGGCGATTCCAGTCGGCTGGCTGATCGACGCCCCCGAGGCGTTGACCACGGCGCAGATCGACAAGGCGCAAGAAGCCGCGGCCGCGGCCGGACTCACCATCGAGTCCCGCCCGACCGGTGCCGATCAGGCGCGACTGGCCGACGAGTTCACCGCCGCCGGCATCGCCTTGACTCTCGGCGTGCTGGCGATGACCGTCGGGCTCATCCGGAGTGAGACGGACCGGGATCTGCGTACGCTGACCGCGACCGGAGCCCGGCGGCGCACTCGGCGGGCACTGACCGCGGCGACCGCGTTCGCGCTGGCGCTCGGCGGGGCTGTCGTCGGCACCGCATGTGCCTACCTGGCAGTGCTCGCCTGGTATCACCGGGAACTGCATTGGCTGGCTGATCCACCCGTCAGCAATCTGCTGGCGATCCTCATCGGCCTGCCGATCGTCGCCTACGCCGGCGGTTGGTTGCTCGCCGGGCGGGAGGCGCCGGCGATCGCCAGGCAGCCGTTGGATTAGCCCGCCGGGTTATCGCTGGCTCACGACCCGACGGCCGTGAGCCAGCGATGACCCGGGTGTACGCGCGCCAGCAGCTCGGCGAGAGCGGCGCGCTGAGCCGGAGACAGGTGCGGGATGGTTGCCTCGAAGTCGGCCTGATCCTTGGGGCGGGCGTGCTTGGCCTTGAACAGCAGGACCAATTCGGGTGCCAGGTACGGAATGCCAGCCGGGGAGAAGCAGATGATGTCATCGTAGGGGAGGCGGATGGTCTCGTCGTGCCGGCAGATCCAGGTGTCGCCGTCGTGCGGTTCGCGGAACACGTCGACCAGGTAGTCGTTCGTGCCCGGATCGCGCACCCAGCTCTGGTGCGTGACGGCCAGCACCTCCGGTGTGGCGTTCTCCCAGATCCGGCCGCTGCTGACGGCGTCAACGGCGTACTCCGAAAAGCGTTCGCGGATCTCCGGGAATCTCGCGATCGGGACCCCGATCTCAAGGTCTCCATGAGCGCGCGTCTGGTAGCCGCGGAACAGGTCCAATGCCCAGCCCGCGGCTACATACCAAGGCATGGCGAGTCCGGCCAGCCGGTGTGCGATGGCGCTCGGGGTCCAGGAGGTCGACCACCGGCCGCCGAGGGCCTCGATGTCCGCGGGTGAAAGCTCGATGCCTCCGGGCGGCAGTTGCTCGCTCACCGGATGCCGTCCCACTCGATTTGATCTGACATCGGTCGACCGTATCTCGGGCGACCGGGCCGAGATCCCGTTGCCTGCGGCGAGAGCGCCGCGTCCTTGTGAGGTCGAGACTGGAGCGGCGTCCGTGGGTGACTGGGTTGGCCCGCGCCGCGCGCATCGAGCCGGTCGAGGCCCTGCGCCGCTAGCGGTCCTCAGCTGCCGGATCGCGGCAACCGCACGGATCGGCGGTGGCCGTCCTAGACTGCCGCGATCTCGGAGCTGAGCAATTCCGAGACTGTCACCAGCCGGAATCCGCGGTCGCGGAGGGCGGTGATGATGTCGCCGAGCCGGCGCAGCCCGGGCAGGCGGTGCGGGTCCCCGACGTCGTGCAGCAAGATGATGGTGCCTGGCACGACCGCCTCTACCAGCCCGTCGACCGGATCCTGCGGGTTGAATGACGAGATGGCGACGGACCAGAGCACGACTTCGTAGTCCATGTCGTTGGCGGCCAGGATGGTGGAGCCGCCGAGGTGGCCCCACGGCGGCCGGAACAGAGTCGGCTCCCGGCCGGTGACGTCGGCGATTTCATCGTGGGCCGCCTGCAGCTCGCGCCGGACCGCGGCCGGGCCGAGTCGTGCCAGGTCGGCGTGTGACCACGTGTGGTTGCCGACATCGTGCCGGTCGAGCCGACCCTCGACGACCGTACGATTCGCCCGCAACTGCCGCCCCACCATGAAGAATGTGGCGGGTGCCGCCGCGGCGTCGAGGGCGTCGAGAACTATCGGAGTCCAGTGCGCGGCCGGTCCGTCGTCGAACGTCAGTGCCACCGTCGGGTCCGTCGTCTCCGCAAACCAGTGAATCCCGACGCTGCCTCGCCGGGTCCACTTCGGCAGGTCGGCCGTGGCTGCGTAGCCGCCGTCGATGGGCAGGCGGTCCGGCCCGAGGATCTTTGGGATCGTACGGCTGAGATAGACCGCACCCGCGCCCGCAGCGGCTGCGAAACCGTCACGCAACAGCGTGCGTCGGCTGAAATCCCCCATGGACATTCCTCTCCGAGGCGCGGTGCTCATCGGCCGCACCCCGGATGATCTTAGTGACGTCCGGCCACCCACAAACTGGTCTCAGCCGTCTCATGCCCACCGCGCTTCAGCCAGAAAGAGATGCGCGGCAGCCGAGCGTCCTAGAAGACCTCGGCGAAGCAGCCAACGGCGACGGCCACGGTGAGAATTGGCAGGACCAATGCCATTAGGGATTTGGGTATCTGCTTTCGAACTTCCAAGATTGGTCGAGGCGTCGGTCGACGCGCGGGAGGCTGCGCGGTTCATCGTTGCCCAGATTGAGGGCCGCGTCCTGCTGGCAAAGCTGCACAGCGATCCGGCCCAGATGGACGCGCTGTGGCAGAACTCGCTGGACCTGTTGCAGGCTCCCGCCTCGACGGCGTCGGTTGCCGCCTGAGCACCGCGTGGTCAGCGGCGCTCGGCGTAGTTGCCCCGCACGACCGCCACCGGGGCGCCCGCGGTGCGGATCAGGCCGTCAACGGTGGAGCCGAGACGAAGCCCGAGGAATCCGCCGTGCCCCCTCGATCCGACGACGATCAGGCCCGCGCGGGAGCCGATCTCGGCCAGGGTCGCGACGGCGTCCGCCGAGTGCACCGCCGAGCTGTTGATCTTCAGGTCCGGGTAGCGGCCACTCCAGCCTGAGGTCGCTTCGGTAACCAGCCGTTCGGCTTTCTCGGCCGAGTCGGTGACCGAGTAGGACTCGTCGACCAGCGGTTCGACGTCGTGGATGTCGAACAAATCCCAGGCGAAGACTGCCTGAAGCTCGCTCGTGCGGGCAATCGCCTGGTCGACGGCGAACGCGAGGGCGTGCTGCGACTCCGGCGATCCATCGATGCCGACGACCACCGGCTCCCCCCGGAATTCGGCGGGATCGTCGGCGAAGTCGCCGACCGGCCGCAGGACCATGACCGGGCATTCGGCGTGCGACGCGACCTGCGCCGAGAACGAGCCGGTGAGGTGTGCGATCAGCCCCGCGGTGGCGCGGGTAGCCATCACCACGAGGCTCGCTGTCCGGGACTCGTCGACCAGAACCGACGGCGTCGATCCCAGCTCCGCGCGGGTTTGAACGGCTACGTCCGGATACCTCTCGGCGACCGCGCTGCGGGCCTTGACGAGCTGCAGCGGTCGCCATCTTCAGCGTCACTGTCAGCGTTGTTCGGCAGCCCGCCATGTCACAAGGCCAAGAGGCCCTAACCGGCCGGGCGGCCTGGGGCACATCGTCAGGCTCCGCTTTGAGCGACGCTAGTGCTCGTTACGCGGCTGGACGTCGTCCGGGCGGTCGGAATCACGACAACTGGGCAGGTCGCCGAGCGGATACACGCTTCGGCAACCGAGCCCACGGCAACGTGGTAGGGGCGAGTGTGCCCATGGCTACCGAGAACGAGGAGGTCAGCACCGTCTGCTGCGCGTACCAGGACATCGCTCGTCTTGCCGCGGACCGCTTCCGCCGCGATCACCGCTCCCGGATGTGCGCCAATCGCGCGATGCACCGCGCCGTCGAGAGTGCGCTCGGCGGCGATGCGTGGATCTTCGAGGCGGACAGCGACGCTTTCGGGTTCGAGGTCCGGATCGAAGTCCCATGCGGTGACTGCCTCGACCGCCACGGGCTGGCCGTATCCGATGCGTGCGGCCGCCTCGGCAAGGGCCCATTCGAGCCCACGATCGGATCCCTCTGATCCGTCGATGCCGACCACGATCCGATAGGTCTCCATGATCTGCTCCATTCGTCTCGGCAGCGGCTGTTTCGTGTCAACGGTTGCGGCTGGCCGGGCCGGTGCGTAGGGCCGGAGGACCCGCAATCTGCGCGGCTCGTCAGGTGCCGCGACCGCATCCGGAGCGACGTTGCCGCATCACCGCTGAGCAGGCCAAATGTGGCCGACTATGGTGCCGAATGGCCCTACCCCGCCCCGGACGCCGGCGCTGTGATGGAGAAACCGACCGAGCTACGGCTGGGTCCGCAGGAGTTCACGAAAGCAGCTTGGGGGGGCGAATCATGGCCATCCAGACAGTCGCCGAGGTAATGACGCCCGGCGTCATCACGGTCCGACCGGAAACCGGCTACCAGCATGTCCTCAATCTGCTCATCGAACACGAGATCAGCGCCGTGCCGGTCGTTGACGACAGCAACCGCGTGCTCGGCGTCGTCAGCGAGGCCGACCTTGCGACCAAGGTCGAGTTCGCAGCGGTATGGCCGGTCCAGCATCGACAGTCGCAGAGCGCTCGTCGGCAGCAAGCGGCGGCGGCGAAATCCGTCGCGGGCACGGCCGGCGAGCTGATGTCTGCTCCGGCCGTGACGATCGACCGCGACGCGTCGGTCGCCGCGGCTGCCCGGCGGATGGCGGAGGCACACGTCAAGCGCATGCCCGTGGTCGATGCTGATGACCGGCTGATCGGAATCGTCTCGCGTCGAGACCTGCTCCGTACGCACCTGCGCAGTGACGTTGCAATCCGCGCGGACGTTGCCGACCTTCTTGAGGACTGGTTCCGGCAACAGCGCGGACAGATCGGGATAACGGTCTCCGAGGGGGTTGTCACACTGGTCGGCAACGCCGCCGACCGTCGGCAAGCAGAGCATGCTGTGCTCCTGGCGTCGTCCATCGACGGCGTCGTCGCGGTAGTGGATCACCTCGCTCCGGTCGACCGGGCGGCCTAGCCAGCGGCGGTCACCGCGTCAACACGGCCCGGTTCTCATCCGGCTGGCGCGGAATGCCGGGCTGATCGACGCTCTCGGCGGCACCGGATATCGGTTCGCCCAGCATCACTCGGCGGACGACCCGTTCGCTCGCGGTCCCGTCACGGAACGGGCAGAAGCGATCGCGGAACGCAGCTCTGACCTTCGTGGCACCCTGCGAGGAGATCTCACCGATCGCGAACGCGTTGACCAGATCGTTGAAGGTCGTCGCGACCACGCCGGGGGGCGTCCGGAACAGGTCGAACGTCACGCCGCGAGTCAGCTTGTAGGTTTCCCAGTCGGGGGCGAAGATCACGATTGGCCGGTCGAGATGCGCGTAATCGAACATCAACGATGAGTAGTCGGTGATGAGGACGTCCGATGCGAGATACAACTCCTCGACGACCGGCCACGCGGAGACATCAAGCACCCGCGGGTGCCGGCCGCCGCTTCCGGCATTCATCGCCGTCGGAGCGTCGAAATGATGGGTACGCAGCAAGATGCGTACGCCCGGGCCGAGCACGTCGGCCAATTGATCGGTGTCCAGCGGCGGCTCGAATCCGGCCTGGTACTCGCGATGCGTGGGGGCGTACAAGACGACCTGCTCATCGTCGCGCAGGCCGAGCTTGGCGCGGGCCACTGCGACATCTGCCGGTGTGGCGCGGTCCAGGACGTCGTTGCGGGGGTAGCCGAACTCGATGGTCTCGTAGTCTGCCGGGTAGGCGCGCCCCCAGACCTCGGTGTTGAATGCGCTGGTGCTAAGGCTGTAGTCCCACATCCCGCAGCGCCCCAGCAGAGCTTCGAGGTCCAGCGAGCGGCCGCCAACCGGCCACCGGTAATGGTCCATCCCCATGGCCTTCAGCGGAGTGCCGTGGTGGGTCTGCACGAAGACCGAACCCTTGCGTTTGCGGTACGGCGGCCCGAAGTTCACGTTGTTGACCAGGTATTTCGCTCGTGCCAGCAGCTTGAGATGTTTGGCCGAGCCCACGACGGCGTAGTCGACACCGGGCGGAACCGTCTCGATCGCACTCCGCTTCACCAGGAAGACACCGTGGACGTGGGGTGCGAGGACTCTCGCCGCGTCGTAGATCGCCGCCGGGTTGCAGCGAACGCTGTTGCCCCAGTACGACGAGTAGACCGCGAGGTTGTCGTTCAGCGGGAGACGCCGCTGCACGTGGTAATAGCCGTGCAGCACACCCCGGCGACCGCGCTTGGCGGTCTCGGCCGCTGACCGCTTGCCCTGACGAAGCAGCCGCTTCGCGCGCCGCCCGAGGGTCCGTGCCACCCGGAACAGCTCACCACCGCGCGCGATGCCCCATTTGCCCGCAGGCTTGCTGCCGCTGCCGCTGCCGCTGCCGCTGCTGCCGGCTCCGGCGCCGCTCCCGCGATATCGCGCGTAGTCAGCGGCCATTCGCTTGGCGAATTCGCGGCGGCTCTTGCGAGCAATGCGCTTGGTTTTGACCAGGATCGCCACGCAGTGCGCGAGCATCCGGTCGGCCATCGCCTGGCTCACGGCCGGATCGTCGATGCCCAACCGGTCGAGGTCGTTGAAGGCGATCGCGTACTGGTCGAAGACGTGAAAGTGCCGCCGGTCGTCGGGAGCCGCGGTAATTGAGCCGCGTCGGCCGGCTCGGTAGTGGTAGCAGATCCGATATAGCGCGCTGATTCGCTCCGCCGCCGCCACCACGGTGTATGTGTGCGAAACGTCCTCGTACCAGCCGCGCCGGAAACTGATGCCCAGGCCGGCCAACCATTCGCGGCGAATCACTCGGTTCCACGCCGTGTGGAGCACTCGGAGCACGTCCGGATAGTCCTTGGCAGTGAACACGTCCGGCACCGCCCCGACCGGGACGCGGGTGTGCAGGCTGCCGCGGCGCACTTCGCGGTCGATGCCGACCCGGGCGAACTCGACCAGCAACACGTCGGGTGCGGTCTCGGCCAAGCGGCGGGCGACCGCTCCGAGCGCGCCGCGGGCCAGCCAGTCGTCGCTGTCGACGAACCAGACGTAGTCGCCGGTGGCGACCGCCATGCCGGCGTTACGCGCCTCGCCGAGACCGACGTTCTCCGGGAGGTGGATGACTCTCACCCGGTGATCGACGCGTGCGTATTCTTCGAGGATCTCGCCCGAGCGATCAGGAGAACAGTCGTCAACGGCGATCAGTTCAAAGTCGGTAAACGACTGTTCCAGAATCGAGTCGACGCATTCGTGCAGGTAGCTGGCGACGCCATGGACCGGCAGGACAATGCTCAACAACGGCATATCGATCTCCTACACTCGCTGCTCGCCGGGGTAGGGCGGCACAGCGGAACTGCGCGATACATGATTTCCGGGGGGTTTGGCACGGCCGGCTAAGGCTCGTTGGTCATGACGTATCTGCGAGCGGTCTGCACGAACTCATCGGCGTATGTCTCGGCCGGAAAGTCGCCGAGGTAGTACGTCCGGTAGTCGAGGCGTGCATCCGCCAATGAATCGGTCGTCAGGAGTTCGGCCAGGATCTCGTCCAGATTCGACGCGTCCTGATCGACTACGTAGGCCGCCCGTGCCAGCGGAAACTCGGCTTCGAAGGCGGTCCGGCCGGCGCCGCGAACGTTGGTGAGCGCGAACGGCTTCGCGGAGTAGAGCCAGTCGGAAGCCACTCCAGATATGTCCGAGACCAGGGCGTCGGCGGCGTTGACGCAGTCGAAGAGCGACATGGTCTCCGATGCGATCTCGCCGAAGAGGTGCCGGCGACCTGTGCGGGCGCTATCGCTCGCGAGGATCTGCTCGAGCCGAGCCAAATGGGCGGCTGTTTCGCCGTTGCGCCGCGCGTACGGGTGGGGCCGCAAGATCACGGTCGCGCCCGCGTCGAGCAGCCCTCGTACGATCTTCTCGCCGATCGGTAGGGAGCAGTAGTTCGGGCTGGCGTAGCTGCCGGCCCATGTCGTCGCGTAGAGCACGACCTTGGCTGGGATGTCGCGGACGTGTGAGGCGCTGACCGTGATGCCCTCGATCTGGGGCCGGCCGACGATGTCGAACTTCTGCGCCGGAATCGTCACGCCATTAGCGCCGTAACGATCGATCCCGGCCCGCCCCGCGACGAAGATCCGGTCATAGATTCCGGTAAACGGGTTGTAGCTGGAGACCTTGTCGCTGTCCCCGTGCAGCAACTGGATGTGCTTCAGTTGCCGGAACCGCACCATGTGGCCGTTCTTCACGCCGTTGGCGGTGTAGAAGCACGCCGTCATGCTCGGCGTGATCATGCGTTCAAGGTGCGACTCGTGTTCGCAGTAGAGCACCGGCACGTCAGTCATCGCGGCGACAATCGGGAGCGCTGCTCGCTCCCGCACGATGATCACGAATGGCGGCCCGATCCTGCGGAGGTACGGGTACCACATGGCGACCTGGTGCTCAGAATTCGGCGACGTGCTGAAATACAGCACGAATCGTGGATTGAACGCCAAAACCGCGTCGCGTAAGCGCTGGTCGTCGCTGCGCCTATGGCGCCGGGCGCGAATCGCCTGAAGTGCCGTAGCGACCGAGGCAACCAGCACGGCGAGTGTGATCACCGCGACCGCCCACGGGCTGGCGCGCCCGACCGAGCCGATGCCGATGATTGCGATCAGCCCGAGACCAGCCACGTTCAGCCTTGTCGGGGACAGCATGGTGGCGCGGCGGGCGAGGTAGCCGGGCAGGTTGACCGCGTGGATCGACGGCCGGTCGATCAGCGAGACCAGCAGGCGATTAATGGTCAGTGTGCCGATGGACAGGCCCATCACCACGAACGGCGCGACGCCGCGATAGGCAGTGGTCCGGGAATAGTCGACCAGCAAGGCGCATGCCAGGAGAATCTGCGCACCGGTCGTCTCGTTGAACGAGGCATCTCGGGAACGCATGGCGAGACCGGCCAGGGCAACCGCCGCGACAGCAAGACCGATCCATCGCTGCGATGTCAGCGTCAGCACACCGAACCCGGCCGCGGCAACCAGGTTGAGCACGGGAAGTCCGGTTCTCCCGCGAAGCTGCTTGATGAGCGATTTCACGCGTCAACCGTGAGGTCAACCATCACCGTTATTACGGTGGTGCTTGCGAGGCCCGGATCTAGCGCTGCCTGCACCTGCGCAGGTGGCAGCGGCTCCTCGGCGGCCGGCGGGACCGCAAGAATCTCCGGACCGAGGGCGCCCCGACCACGACGGACCTCCACTTGATCACCCCTACTACATAAAATGTCGTAACAACGTACTACGACTTGGTGTGTAGTAGGTAACCGGCCGGTGAAAGGAGCGGACGTGATCAACATCCTTCGAGCGATGGTCTACGCCCGGCCGGCCGCGACGCCCTGATGGGCGGATTCGTTGATCACCTGACCAGCCTTCCCGCGGGGTGGGTCTACCTGACCGTGGGTCTGATCGTCTTTGCCGAGGACGCACTCTTCGTCGGCTTCGTCCTGCCGGGCGAGACGGCGGCGATTCTCGGTGGCGTGACCGCCAGCACCGGGCACACCAATGTGATCGCCATGATCGCCGTGGTCGTGATCGCCGCCATCGCCGGTGACAGCGTCGGATACGAGATCGGTCACCGGTACGGCAGCCGCCTGCTCGACGTGCGACCTCTCGCTAAACGCCGAGAGCGGATCGACGGTTCTCGTGCACTTCTCGCGCGGCGGGGCGGCCCGGCGATCTTCCTCGGCCGGTTTGTCGCGTTCCTCCGAGCGACCATGCCGTTCCTCGCCGGAACCGCACGGATGCGGTACCGCACATTCCTCCCCTACAACGCCGCCGGCGGTCTCGTCTGGGGTGTCGCCGTGGTGCTGCTCGGCTACTTCGCTGGTGTGTCGTACCAGATGGTTGCGAAAAAGTTCGGGGAGTATGCCGCGATCAGCGTGGCGGTCATCGCGATCGTGGCGATCATCGTGGTACGCATCCGGCGGCGTCGGCGAGGTGAGACGCGTGACGGTCCATGACGTGACCTGCTGATTTTGTTGAGGCGGCGACCTTGATCGCGGGCTGCCGCGTGGCCGCCAGACGACTACGAGTTCGTCAGCCAGGCCAGCAAGCGTCCCCGTGACCAACAGCGGCCAATGGCTTCGGCGCGGATCGCCGAGTGATCGAAGACTGCAAGGCCGATGATGCTGTGGCCAGAGGCGAGGCGATCACCAAGGGTCGGGATTGCCGGTGCGACGCCGACCCCTTCCGCGGAAACCCACGCCAGTGCTCGACCAGCTGCCGCTTCCTTGAGGCGATGGAGAAAGCGGAGCCGCCTCTCGGGCGCGAGTTGCGAGAGTGCCCATGTCGTCGTGATGACCGGAAGTGCGTCCGCTGGCACGCGAGCGATGGCGTCCGGCAGCACCTCGACGGGGTCACCGCGCAGTAGCAGGGGAGGGTCTGCCACCGCCAGCGCCATCTCTGCTTCCAACCGCGCCGCCGCCGCTGGCTGGTCCGGCGGCAGGCAGGCACGCAGCCATCGGGCGTCGTCGGCGGCGGTCACGTCGACCGGGTCGAGATCGACGCCGCTTCGGGCGACGACTTCGGTCATGACCCGTGTCGGGACGGGCCGGCCGCCGACGATCGAGGCGGACAGATGTACGGGCGATGTCGGGTCACCCAGCGATTGCCCGTTGCTGTAGGTGATGCCCACGCGATCGACATTGAGATTGAGCCCGGCCGAACAACCCACGTCGATCAGCCCGACCGCATGAGCACCGGTCCGGTGCGCCGCTTCGGCAATCGCCGGATATAGCACGGCGCCGTGTCCCGTCTGGTTGGCTCGCGTCTTCCGTCGCACAGCGATGGCCACGACCTCGTCGGTCATTCGTATCAGCGTCTCAATCGCCGCTTGAGCAGCAGCGTCAGGGTCAGCGGCGGTGCTGTCGGCGGCGGTGCCGTTGGCGGCCCCATAGGCCGCGGCGAGTGCCGGGGCACGTCCGCCGAGGGCGAGGTCATGCAGGGCGGCGAGGATCAGCTGCGGGTTTCGCTTCCGGGCTGGCGCGGCTTCGATGGCGCGCAGCGCCTCGACGGATTCGCTCAGGCCGATGGCGATGCGTTCGTACAGAGGCGATGTTTTGGCGGCGTCGACCTCGCCGAAGCGCCGATAGATCTGAGGGAGTGTGCGGCCTTTTCCCACGGGTGCCGTGTCTCCTCCGGCCAGCCTCGGCATGTGCGCAGGATATCCGCACATTCTTCGCTCTGCCACGCCACATCCAGGTCGTCGCGACGTGTGCGATGTGGTCGAATCTCGGGTTGTGCGCTTCGCATTGACCTCACTCATCGATCCAGACTTGTGGCCGCTGGTCGCCGAATCACGAGCCTTCTACGCGCAGCGTCCGGCCGGCCGAGGCCCGAGAAGTCGGGAGGAGCTGTACGCGCTGCGGGCTCGCGCGGCGACCACCCCTGCCGAGTCCGAGCCGCCGCCGATTGTCGAGACGGTCAGCGCCGGCGGCCGGAGCGTCCCGGTGCGGATTCACCTGCCGGTCAGTGGGATCACGGCCGGCGCGTTCTTGGAAATCCACGGTGGCGGTTTCTACCTCGGGTCCGCCACCGACAGCGACGCCCGCAACCGACGTCTTGCCGACACGCTGGGGATAGCGGTCATCAGCGTGGACTATCGGCTCGCTCCCGAGAACCCGTGGCCGGCCGCGCCTGATGACTGCGAGACGGCGGCGCTGTGGCTCGCAGAGCACGCCGAAACCCGTTTCGGAACGACCAGGCTGGCTGTCGGTGGCTTCTCCGCCGGTGCAACGCTGGGACTCGCCACGCTCGTACGGCTGCGCGACCGTGACATCTCGGCGTTCGCTGGTGGTGTTCTGCAGTTCGGCACGTACGACCTTGCCGCGCAGACACCGGCTGGGCGCCTGATCGCCGACGAATACTTCCTCGACGCGTACGCGGGAAGCGCGCCAGACCGTTCTCATCCCGACCTCTCGCCGTTGTTCGCCGTGACCGCGGGTCTCCCACCGATCCTCATCGTCGTCGGTGCCGCCGACGTGCTCCTTGAGGACAATCTCGCGATGGCTGCTCGTCTGTCAGCGGCTGGGGTCGACGTCGATCTCCGCGTCTACCCCGAGGCTCCGCACGGATTCACCGGTCATCCCACGCCGATGGCACGGGCTGCGTCCAAGGACATCGACACGTGGCTGGCAAGCCGCCTGAACCCAGCGCCTCAATGAGACACCTCGACGCTATTGCCGACGGTGGCGCCCGGCCGTTTTGTGTCCAAGTCCTTGACACCGAGAGCAATGCGCACTAAAGCTGAATGCTGCCGTCTTGACAGAGAATGTCCCCCACAAACTCGACCGGAGCCAGACGAGAGGCCCACCATGGGCAGGAGTCTTGCGCGCCTGTGATGACGGCATCGCATGTGCCGCGAGATGTGAACCAACGCTTGTAGCTAAGAGCGCTCCACCGGCCCTTGGCCTCCTCGTCTTCGCTGACCCGAGGAGGTCACGCAATGTTCGGCTCAGTCCACCCCAGACGTTTCTCCCGTCGCAGCAAACTCCGCGCCTTGGCCGCCGTCGTCTTGACGGTGGGGATCGGGGTGCCCGGCATCGCGGGCGTCAGCAGCGCCGCCGCGACTCCGACCGCGGCGCCGTGGCTGCAGGCCGGCCTACCGATCTCGGCCCGCGTCCAGACCCTCCTGGGGAAAATGACGCTGGACGAGAAGGTCGGCCAGATGGACCAGCAACTGGTGACGACGCTGACCGATCCCAACAGCGCAAGCTGCGGTGACAACGGATTCAATCTGCCGAACGCCGCCTGCATGCAGAAGATCCTGATCGACCAGCACGTCGGGTCGGTGCTCGCCGGCGGCACGAACAACCCCATCGATACGACCGGACACGGCGGTGTCGGCAATACCGGCCTCGACTGGGCCAACGAGTACAACACCATCCAGCAGTTCGCCATCAAGAACTCGAGGTTGCACATCCCACTGGTCTTCGGGGTCGATGCCGTGCACGGTTTCGGCCATCCGTGGCAGGCGCCGCTGTTCCCGCAGTCGATCGGAATGGGCGCGACGTGGGATCCGAGTCTCGCTCAAGCAGGCGGCGGGATTACCGCGGACGCGCTGCGTGCGACCGGTTGGAATTGGGACTTCGCACCCGTTCAAGACCTGTCGCGGGACAACAGGTGGGGGCGCACCTACGAGACGTGGGCCGAGGAGCCGGCGCTCGCGGCAGCGATGGGAGCTGCCAATGTCAAGGGTCTGCAGACCGCCGGAACCGGCGGCGCCCTCGATGTAGCCGCAACCGTCAAGCACTTCGCTGGATACTCGCAGTCAGTCAATGGCCACGATCGCAACGAAGCGCTCCTGCCCCTGAACTACTTGCAGAGCACGATCCTGCCGTCCTACGCCAGCGCGATCGACGCGGGCGCCGGTGCCGTGATGGTCGACTCCGGATCGATCAACGGGGTCCCGGCCACGGCTTCGCACTATCTGCTGACCGACATCCTGCGCAAGCAGATGGGGTTCAAGGGCGTCGTCATCAGCGACTACCAGGACGTGCCGGCGCTGCAGACCGCGTACCACATCACCGGCGATCTGGCCGGAGCGATCGCGGACGCGGTGAACGCGGGTGTCGACATGAGCATGCAGGTCTCCGCTCCCGATCAATGGCAAAGCGCGATCCTGCAGGACGTCCGGACCGGGAAGATCTCGCGGGCGCGCATCGACGAGGCCGTCCGCCGGATCCTCACCATGAAATTCGAACTCGGTCTGTTCGACCAGCCATGCGTGGCCGATCCAAGCAAGCCGTGTGTCGATGCGAGCGCCGCCAACGCGGCGGTGACCGCTGGCCGCGATCAGACCCTCAAGGCGGCCCAGGAGTCGATCACGTTGTTGCGCAACAGCAGCAATACGCTTCCGTTGTCGTCGTCGAGCAAGGTCGTCGTCACCGGTCCAAGCGCTGACTCGATGACCAACCAACTCGGCGGATGGAGCGTCAGCTGGCAGGGCGTATTCGGCGCGGGGCACGTCTGCTGCATGGGCCCGGCCGATCAGATCCCGCCGGGCACGACCGTGCTCAAGGGGATTCAAGCAGCCGATCCCGCGGCGGTGTACGCGCCAGATCAGGCAACCGCGCTAGCCGCTGCCGGTACCACTGAGGCATACGTTGTCGTTGTTGGCGAGAAGGCGTACGCCGAAGGACTGGGTGACAACCCGGCACCCGCACTCCCCGCGGACCAGCAGGCCCTGATCTCGGCGCTCAAGGCCACCGGCAAGCCCGTGGTCGTGGTCGTCATCGCGGGTCGGCCGGTCGGGCTTGGACCGGCAAAGACAGCGAACGCGGTGCTCATGGCTTATCAGGGAAGCACCGAAGCTGGGCATGCAGTTGCCGATGTGGTGTTCGGCACGACAAATCCGAGCGGCAAACTGCCGGTGAGCTGGCCATCCGATTCCGCTACCGTTGGTGGCGACTTCGACGGATCAGCGCCGTCGCCGCTCGGCGATCAGCCCAAGTTCTTCGACCAGTTGCCGGGCACCGGCTCCGGTCAAGGGCACGCCTACAACCCGCTGTACCCATTCGGCTTCGGCCTGTCCTACACCACGTTCCAGACCACCAACCTGTCGGTGACCCCAACAGTGCCGCGCCACGGCAATGCCACCGTCACGTTCACGGTTTCGAACACCGGCTCTCGGGCCGGCACCGACATCGTGCCGATCTATGTAGCGCAGCCGGTCAGTGGCGTGGTCGTGCCACCCCAACGGCTGGTCGGGTTCACTCGAGTGACTCTCGATGCGGGCCAGTCGCAGGTCGTGCACGTCTCGTTCCCGGCATCGGCGTTGGCCGTCAGCCAGGGAGACATCAACGCGGCGGGACCTCCCACGGTCGAGCCGGGCGGCTACATAGTGCAAATCGACAAGAATGACACCACGCCGTATCACGTCGATGTGTCTGCACCGTTCACAATCTCGTAGACCAACCGGTGCGGCCAGACCTGCTGGTCCGCGCAATTTCGCAAGCGCAACGCCCGTTGCCGACGTCGTGGCAACGGGCGTTGCGAGTTGTCGTTCCCGACAATTGCCGGACTTAACTGGTCAGGCGGTGCGCATGGGCTGGTAGGTGAGCAGAGCGATGCTGTCGCCGATGACGCGGACATCGACGAGTCGCATCGGCTTCGCTTCGCTGGTCTCGCGGAAGAGACGCTCGCCGGTCCCGAGAACGAACGGGTGGGTCATCAGGCGTAGCTCGTCGACGAGGTCGTGTTCCATCAGCGTCTGCACGAGCGGTCCACTGCCGTACACGAGGATGTCGCCGTCCACGCTCTGCTTCAGCTTCGTGACCTGCTCAATGACATCGCCGTTCAGAACGCTCGAGTTGGTCCATTCGGTGGGATTTTCGAGGGTCGAGGAGACGACGTACTTCGGGATGCTCCGCAGCCGGTCGGCCCACTCGCCGGGCCGGTCAGCCCATCGTTTGGCGAACCAGGTGTAGGTGCCGCGGCCGATCAGCCAGGCCGCGGTATCCAGAGCTTCCTGGAACTCGACCTTGGCCCACTCAGTGCGGACGTCGTCGGTCATCTGGTCAAACCACCCGCCGAACTTGAAACCCTCGTCGCCGGTCGGGTCCTGCATGACTCCGTCGAGCGTGACGTTTTCACTGACAACGATCTTTCCCATTTCGAGCCTCCTTCATCGGTGTCGTTAACGACCACATATGAAGACACCGCGGAGGCGGGAAACTGGGCGCCCGCTAGTCGAATTCGACGATCGCCACCACGGCCGCCGAACCGTGGCCGGGGACGAGTGCGAACGACTCGTGTGCGTGCACCGCGTCGAATTCGCCGAGCTCGAGGTCTGGCGTAAGGTGCCGGCGCGCGACCACCGTGTTCTCCAGGACGATCGCGAGGGCCGTGTCCGCGACGGCGATCTCGACCGGACCGTTGACCACAATGATCCGCTGGCGCGCCGGAGCACCCGCGCGTATCACATTGAGATCGACGACCGCGTCCTTTACCAGCTCGCACTCGGTCCGGGCATCTCCGGAAAACTCGAACATGCGGTATGGCTGGTCGATGGTGTGCGCAATGCCGTCGACGGTGAGGCGCATACCCGCGCCGCGCACCAGGGTGATGGTCCGGGTGTACCCGCTGAACTGTGAGAACGGGCCGTCGGACGCTACGTCAGCGAGGCTCACCCGCCACCGAAACGGCTCGCCGCCGTCGGTCGCGACTTCGCGTGTCACTCCGCCACTGTTACGCCACGGAACCGGCGCACGGTCGCCGGCCCGCAAGACACGGAAGGTCATGCTTGAGATGATCGCATCCACGATTGCGACCTGTGGCGAAGATGTGCGAGCAGGTGCGTGCCTGGTGCATGCCCGTGCGGAGAGGCTGCCGTTTGCCGATGCCGTCTTCGATGTGGCCGCCGCCACATTGACCTATCGGCATTGGTCGGATCAGAACGCCGGAGTGGTCGAGATCGGGCGGGTGTTGTCCGACGGTGGCGTCTTTGGCCTCGCCGCGGTCATTTCCCGAGGCCGCGGAGCAATTCCGCGATGGCGCCGCGCCCGATCCGGGCGCCTGCCTGCAACGCTGGCAGCGGCGCTGGCCAACGCCGGTCTGCGCGTCAACACAGTTGAGATGATCAGCGGAGTGGGCCCGATATCCGAGGTGACACTCATGATTGCGACACGTCGTCATCGACGGTGATGGAGTGCGGCTTCCCCTCGCACTGGTGTTCACTATGAACAGTGGATCGTCAACGGCTCAGCAGCATCGCGCACTCACACCACCCGATCGCCGCACCAGTGTTCGGCGTCAACGCCAACCGGCTCCTCCGCCGGGCCGGCCGGGAACCAGCCGCACGCGTTCTCGACCTCGGCTGCGGAGAAGCAGCTTGGGCGCTGCAGGCGCTCGCCCATTACCCCGATGGGCACGCCGATGGCGTGGACACCAGCCGGTATGCACTGGAACGCGCCGCCGCGGCAGCCGCGGAACGTGGGCTCGCGGACCGCATCACGCTGCATGAGCGCGATGCCCGGACGTACGTGCCGGACGGAGACTACGACCTCGTGATGTGTGTCGGGTCGACCCACATATTCGACGGATTCGCCGGGACCGTGCAGACCGCCGGCCGGCATGTGAACGCCGACGGCATCCTGCTGATCGGCGAGGGCTTTTGGCAGACCCCGCCGACCCGTGAAGCGCTGGCCGCGCTCGACACCACAGCTGAGGCGTTCACCGATCTCGCCGGGTTGGTGGATGTCGCCGAGCAGGGCGGCTGGACTCCGGTGTACGCACATGTCAGTGATGCCGCCGAGTGGGACAACTACGAATGGTCTTGGGTCGGCTCACTGACCGAGTGGGCGATCGACAACCCTGGCCATCCCGATGCGGCCGACGCGCTTCGGGTCGCGCGCGAGCATCGGGATCAGTGGCTGCGCGGGTATCGCGACGTGTTGGGATTCGCGACCTTGGTGCTGCGCCGCGCCTGACCCCGCGGGCGGTTGCCGTGGCGCAGCTTCGAGCACGCGGCCAAGATCGTGATCGAGATCTGTTGAGGCGTTGGCGGCGGGATGAAGATCTTTCGCAAATTAATGTACGAAACGGTTCCGTACACGCGACGAGCCGAGTACGTTGGCAAGCTTGAGCGAGTTATTCGCAGGTAGAGGGGGCCAGCGTCATGGACACGGTCGTCGCGGCGGCGAGATCAGACCGCCATACGGCCATCTGTGATGCCGTCTTCGAGCTCCTTAGCGAGGTCGGCTACGACCGGATGTCGATGGACGCGGTCGCCAACCGCGCCCGCGCCAGCAAGGCGACGATCTACCGGGCGTGGCCGAACAAGGCGGATCTCGTCACGGAGGCCCTGGTGCACCGTTTCGGCGATGCGCCGGAGATTCCCAATACCGGATCACTACGCGCTGACCTGATCACGCTCATGACAGGTGCGTGTTCGGTCGCATGCAGCCCGGAAGGCTCGGTGGTCACCGGCCTGATGAGCGCGGCAAGCCGTAGCCCGGAGCTGTCGCGGACCTTGCATCGATTGCTGTACGAGATGAAGCACCCGGTGCACCTGGCGATTCTCAACGCCGCCGTAGCCCGCGGCGAGGTGCCTGCCGGCACCTCGGCGGACCTGCTCCACGAGGTCCTCCATTCGATGGTTCTTACCAAGTTGCTGTTGGATCGGACGTTGATTGACGACGAATTTGTCATACACGTCGTGGACGA
Organism: uncultured Actinomycetota bacterium; assembly: GCA_963836775.1. GTDB lineage: Bacteria > Actinomycetota > Actinomycetes > Mycobacteriales > Micromonosporaceae > DASQPR01. The sequence continues at coordinate 525,601 of CAWIKR010000003.1, forward strand.
TGTACTTCTGCCGGTTCTGACCCGGCACGCATAAACCCCCAGTTTGGAACGGTCGCCGGCCCACCACATGGAGGACCGGCGAGGGACAAACGCGCCCGCGCACGCCAGCGCGTGCGGAGCACCGTGCCCTGGAGGAGAGAAATGTCGCAAGATAACGCCGTGGCCACCACGTCGGCGACGGGCGTCAATGGTGCGGCGCCACCCGACAGCCGCCGTTGGATCGCCCTTGTGGTCATCATGATGGCGCAACTAATGGTGGTCCTCGACGCGACCATTGTGAACGTCGCGTTGCCGCACGCTCAGGCTTCGCTTGACATCAGCAACGCGGACCGGCAGTGGATCGTCACCGCCTACACGGTGACATTCGGTGGCTTCCTGTTGCTCGGCGGGCGGATCGCCGACTACGCCGGTCGCAAGCGCACCTTCATAATCGGCCTACTCGGCTTTGCGGGTGCGTCGGCACTCGGTGGCATTGCGGTTAACGCGGGCATGCTCTTCGGCGCCCGCGCATTGCAGGGCGCGTTCGGCGCGCTGCTCGCGCCCGCGGCCCTCTCACTGCTCACCGTCACGTTTACCAAGCCGAAGGAGCGCGCAAAGGCCTTCGGCGTGTTCGGTGCGATCTCCGGTGGTGGTGCCGCGATCGGTCTGATCTGCGGCGGCGTCCTGACGCAGTACGCGTCGTGGCGTTGGTGTCTGCTCGTCAACGTACCGGTGGCGCTGATCACGCTGGCCGCGGCCATCCCGATCGTGCGCGAGAGTAAGGCACAAGGCAACACGCGTTACGACATCCCCGGCGCGATCCTCGCGACCGTGGGCTTGGTCGCCCTCGTCTACGGGTTCACCGAAGCGGCCAAGCCGCACGGGACGTCGACGAACGGCTGGACGGCACCGATGACGATCGCGATGCTTGTGATCGCGGCCGTGCTGCTCGCCAGCTTCGTGTGGTGGGAGTCGCGGGTGAAGAATCCGCTGCTGCCGCTGCGGGTGATCACTGACCGCAACCGTGGCACGTCGTACGTCGTTTCGATCCTGGTCGGCGCGGGCCTGCTCGGCTTCTTCCTGTTCATGACGTTCTACCTGCAGCAGACGCAGCACTACAGCCCGGTGAAGACGGGCCTGGCATACCTGCCGTTCTCGGGTGGAGTCATCGTCTCCGCCGGTATCGCGGCACAGCTGCTGCCGCGAGTCGGGCCGCGGATCCTGATGACGATCGGAGGCATCCTGGCGACCGGTGCGATGGTGTGGCTGACACAGCTCGAGGCGACAACGTCGTACGTGAGTTTGATCCTGCCCGCGTTCATCGCCATGAGTCTCGGCTTGGGTCTGCTATTCGTGCCGCTGTCCGCCACCGCTTTGTCTGGTATCTCCAACCACGACGCCGGCGTCGCAAGCGCGATGGTGAACACCACGCAGCAGGTCGGCGCATCGCTCGGCACGGCGCTGCTGAACACCATCTTCACGACCGCACTCGCCGGCTTCCTCGCCACACATGGCACATCGCCGGCGGCGCAGGTAAGCGGCGCGATCCACGGATACAACGTCGCGTTCACCGTGAGCGCGGTCCTGTTGGCGTTCACCGGTATCCTGTCAGCGCTGTTCATCCGCAGGCCGGCCGGCGTGATCGCCGACGACGGCTCACCAGTCAAGGAGCAGGACTCCGTGGCCGCCAGGGTCTGACACGAATCGCGATCCAGGCGCCTCAGGCGCCCTGGCCAGAGGTGCGAACGGCCGGTGCTCAAAGGCGCACCGGCCGTCCGACGCTTCGGCTCCCGCTGTTGCAGAACCGCACACTGCGCACACTGACCGTCATCGTCGGCTACCGACAGTCAGCCCGGAATGGAAATGATCGAGACCGATTCCTGCCTCGGGTGGACTCGTACGCCCAAGTCGGTAAGGTGAACGTCATGACAACCCGACGGTCCCTCGTCGCGGGGCTCATAACGCTCTGTGGTGGCGCGATAGCGGCCGGGGCAGCGCTGCCCTGGGTCGTTGCAAACGGCACTCGCCCGGCATCCGGCATCACCCACACCGCCTTTGGCGGACTTCGCCACCTCGCTTACGCCCACTCGGCGGTGGCCACCTCATTCGCCGTCGTCGTCGCCACCGCGGGAATCCTCGTGTTTGTCGGGGGTCTGGCGGCATCTCGGCTGCTCACCGGATCGTTCTCGGTGATTGCACTGGCCACCGCCGCACTCTGGATCTACCTCAACGCGCACTACTATCGCCCCACTGAGCTTCGGTATACCGACCTCCGCTCGGGTGCGTGGCTGACAATCGCCGGCGGCATCATCGCCGCGGTTGCCACCATTGGGTTACGACGCAAAGACGTGTCATCGGATATCGCGCCATGGGAGTCCCTGGCGGCGTTGACCGATAGCGGCCGGCATCCCTCCGAGGTAAATGGAGATCGGCGTGGATGGACTCCAGACTCCTCGTCGCGCCCGCGAGCTCGGCATCCTGGTGGGAACCAGGCCACCCGGTCGGCTTGATGCCATTACCGACGTACCCGGCGTCCGGGTCGGCCAAACCACGCTCGTCGAGGGAGACAGCATCCGCACTGGCGTGACCGCGATCGTCGCCGATCGGCTTGACGAGCACCGGTCGTTGCCCGCCGGGCTCTATGTCGGCAACGGCTACGGCAAGATGGTCGGTTCGACGCAGCTGGCCGAGCTGGGTGAAATCGAGACTCCGGTGCTGCTGACCGCGACGCTGTCCACATTCCGGGTGGCGGACGCGCTGGTTACTTACATGCTCGGTCGGCCCGGCCGAGCAGACCTCCGGTCGGTGAACCCGGTGGTGGCGGAGACTAACGACGGCCATCTGTCCGACATCCGCGCCCGGCCGATCACCACGCAACACGTCCTCGCGGCTTTGGAGGGGGCCACCGCTGACCTCCCGGAGGAGGGTGCGGTCGGGGCCGGGACCGGCACGGCTGCATTGGGTTTCAAGGGTGGCATCGGAACCGCGTCGCGGCTCGCGACGACGTCGACCGGCAGTGTCACTGTGGGCGCGCTGGCCCAGACGAACTTCTCCGGGACCCTGCGCGTTCTCGGCACGCCCATTTCGCCTGAGTCGGTGGGGGTTCCGGCGCCGGCCGCGGTGCCCGACGGCCCGGGCAACTCGTGCGTGATCGTGGTTGCCACGGACGGCCGGTTCGACGCGCGCCAACTTGGCCGGATCGCCCGTCGCGCCGTCTTCGCGATGGGTCGCGTGGGCTCGGACTTTGCCGGCGGCAGCGGCGACTACGCAATAGCTTTCTCCACCACCCCGCACGGCCCGACTGCCGAGGAGCAAGATCTCGAGCCGGTGTTCGGCGCGACACTCGAGGCGGTCGAGGAGGCGTTGCTGAATTCGTTGTTCATGGCCCGGACGACGATCGGATTCCGGGGACATCTCAAGTACGCGGTGCCGCACGACCGACTGCGGGAACGACTGCGTGCGTACCGGCCCGAGCCTGGGCTGTGATCGCGGCGGCCCGTCGCCGAGGCGAGCGACGTTTTGCCGGCCCCGGGCGCGTTACGGGTGGCGGAAGAAGCGCGGGAACTGCGGGCCGAGCCAGGGCTTGCGACCGTACGCGAACGTCTGCCCGGCAAGCGCTGCCCGCCACACTGGCTGTCGGCCGAATCCGGTCAGCAACGCCGCGATCGGCGTGATCGACAGTACGCAGTCGACTGGGCCGCTTCCGGCCGGTCCCGCGACCGCCACGCCGTCCTCGATCGCGACCCGCAACCGCGCCGCGCGGCGAAGGCGTACTTCATAACGCACGGTGACGCCGCGAGCCGCCCGCGGATCGACCGTGTAGGGCAACATCTTCGCGAACACGATCGGCGTGACGACCGCTGCGGACATGGCCGACAGCCGGTGCGGGACACCCAGGCCGCGGGCGATGTCGAGCGTGTGCACGAGGGTTTCCGAACCGGCGAGCGCCGCGACCGTCGCCACCTCGTGCGTGGTCGCGCTGCCGTACCAGGGTGTGGCGATGGTTTGTGCGAGGTCGGGATGTGCCTCGATCGCGGTGGCCAGACGGTCAGCGGCCGCGGCCAGCGCGGCCGACGCCTCGACCGGGTCCTCGAGCGTCAGCCGAGCGACCGCGAAGTCGTTGACGGCGGCGATCCGCTCGACGAGTGTGGGGCTGTCCGGCGTCTCCGCGAACAGGCTTGATACGTCCTCGCCGGCAACGGCGGAGCCGAAGACGCCGTAGACGCTCAGCAGGTGCGCGGCGACCTCCGCGACCGTCCAATCCAGGCCGGGCACCGGCCGGCGGACATCGGCGCCGGCGCCGAGCAGCTGACAGAGCCGGCCGGATTCGGTACGCAGCACGGCCGCGAGCGCGGCACCGTCGGTGGTCACGAGCCGACACGCTACCGGTCGGTAGGCCGTTTGTCGCCAGCGAATCATCAGCCCGTCAAAGTCCGCTATCGTATGTTGTGTAACGATCTGGTGAGCTGTGATCACGCCACGGGAGTGGGCCGAGCCGACAAGCCGAGCTGCGACGGCGAGCTGGGAAGGGCTCGACCACCCGGGTAGGTGCAATAGCGGAACACGGATGAAGATCGGTCGGAGCGGGCGGGCACGGCGATGGATCGCCGGGACGGCGATTGTCGTCGTGGGCATCATCGTCACCTTGGCACTGGCGTGGCCGCATGTTCAGGGCTTCATTCCCGGGGCGTCCCCGGCACAGTTCCATCGCGAGCTCGATCCGGCGCTCGTCAAGGACTACCCGAACCTGCTGGGCGTGGCGCACAACGCCGGCAACCGCCTCAATTTGACGAAGACCGCGCTTGCCCACGGCGCCGACGTCATCGAGGTCGACGTCATTTCGGTCCGCGGCCGTCTCGTGGCAGGTCGCGACCAGCCGCTTCGATGGTTGAGCAACTGGCTGTTCCGGGGCCCCGGCCTCGGGGAGGTGTGGACTGCAGCCGCGGCCGCACCAATGATCAAGCTTGACCTCAAACAAGACGACCGGGCGTTCCTCAATCAAGTCGTCGCATTCCTGAGCGCCCGTCAGCACGAGCGGCAAGTGATGATCTCCACCCGGGATGCCGACGCGCTGGAGTATCTGCGGCCGCGGCTGCCCACGGTGCGGCTGCTGTTCACTCTGGCATCTCCGGAAGCCGTCGATCACTTGCGCGGCGACGCTCAACTGCAGGCCGCCATCGGTGGCGTGTCCGTCTTCCACGGCCTGGTCAATGCCAGCTTGGTCGCTTGGCTGCACCGCCACCATCTGCTGGTCGTGACCTGGACCGTCAACGACGTCAACCACCTCAACGCCGTGGTTCACGCCGGCGTCGATGGCGTGACCACCGCAAACCTCGCGATTCTCGAAGTGCTCGGCTGATAGCGGCGCTGACGCGGCCTATGCATTATTAGGCGGGCCGGCATTCGATCGGCGGACGCCGCGTCTCGGTCGTTTTGGCCCCTGTGACTTGGGGTATCACCTCGGATGAATGCAGTCCCTTCAGATTGCCGAATTGGATTGCCGATCACCCCGGAAGATCGGTAAGTCGTCCGTCGAGCGGACGGCGGCGCGGGGTTTCGAAGCACTGACGGGGGAGAAGTGCTCAACGAAGATCACTCGGCTGAAATCGACCGCGCGCTGAACGCGGTGCTCAGCGAGCGACGGCTACAGACGGCTTTTCAGCCGATAGTGGACCTTGGATCCGGCGACCTCGTGGGCTTCGAGGGTCTCATTCGCGGACCGGTCGGGTCGCTCTTGCAATCGGTAGATTCGCTGCTGGCCGCGGCGTACGGAGCCGATCGAATAGTCGAGTTGGACTGGCTGGCAAGGTCGGCTCTATGCCGTGCGGCGCTCGAATCTGACCTGAGCCCGGATGTTCTCTTGTTCCTCAATATCGAGCCGTTAGCGCTGGACTCCGTATGTCCTCCCGAACTGTGGGTGGATATCGAACAAGCGTTCCGAACATTTCCAGTGGTGCTCGAGGTTACCGAGCGATCTCTTGAGCGCGATCCTGCGTCCTTGCTCGACGGGCTTGATCGTCTGCGACACCACGTCGCGGGATTTGCTCTCGACGATGTCGGCTCGAATCCGATGACGTTGTCGTTGCTGCCCCTGGTCGCTCCCTCCGTGATCAAACTGGATCTGAAGATCATTCAAGATCATCCGAGCCGCCACGTCACTCAAGTTCTCGATCTCGTCTACGAGGAGGCCGAGCGAACCGGCGCAACTCTGATGGCCGAGGGCATCGAGACCGCGGCTCATCTGGCGACTGCGCGCTCGTACGGGGCGATCCTGGGTCAGGGATTCCTCTTCGGTGAACCCGGGCCGTTGCCGCCGGCGATGCAACCACGCCGCGCTTTTGTGCCGCCACAAGTCGAAACGCCCGCGACCGTCTCGTCGCCGTTCGATGCGTTGCGGGACGGGGCGACCGCTCGAGCGTCAGCGCCATTGTTGGCAGCATTGAGCGAACGTCTCGAGTCGTGCGTGATCGAGCCACCGGGAATCCTCGTCACGTATTTCCCGAGTCCGCAACTGTTCGGGGCATCGGAGCGGACCCGGTTCAGCGAATTTGCCCAGCGAGGACTCATCACGGCGGTCCTGGGACCGGGCATCCCCAGCGACCCGGGTGCCGGAATCCGCGGCGCAGTTCCGGGTCCGGACAATGAACTCGCCGGTCAGTGGGCTGCGGTCGTGCTGAGCCCGGGTTCGGCGGGCGCCATGCTGGCGCGGCCCGCCAACGATGGCAGCTCGGATTACGAGTTTGCCGTCACCCACAACCGGCAACAAGTGATTGCGGCAGCGCGGTGCTTGCTTCGGCTCGTACGACCGTTAGCGCCGCCAACCACTGGTGAAGCATGACGTGGGTTCCGCGTACGCCGGAAGTCCGGATCCGGTTCGGTGGTTAGTCTGGGCTGGTAGCGGAATCCAGCACCATCGGACAATGAACACCTCTGGGAGTCTTTTGATGTCGCCGCGTCTGCTCGGCCACGTTCATCTGCGTGGCCGCACGTCGACGTCCAGAGCTGCTGATCTCGTTCATGGCGCGGTTCCGGCCGACCTTGCCTATCCGGTTCTGGCGGGCCGCACCGCAGCACGGTTGCTCAGCCTCACGGTGGCGCAGCGATGACGGACCATCTCTCCGGCGCGAGCCCGGCCGACCAGGGCGACGCCGGCACATGGCACGCGCCACTGCGGCATGTGAGGGGCGGCACGCTCTCCGGGCAAACCAACCAGACAACCGGCATGACGAGGTTAGAGGCGATCTCCGGCGCCACCGTCGGATCGACGAAGGTGTGGATGGGCCAGACCCACGTCAGCCCGGCGACCTCCTCCGGCGACCATCACCACGGCGAGGCTGAGACCGCCATCTACGTGCTCTCCGGACACCCAGTCTTCGTTTTCGCCGAGGGCAGCCGGGAGGTCCGCATCGAGGCCGAACCTGGCGACTACATCTTTGTGCCGCCCTACACGCCGCATCGGGAAGAGAACCCGGGCGCGGACGAAGCCGTGGTCATCATCGCCCGGAGCAGCCAGGAAGGCATCGTCGTCAACCTGCCAAGTCTGTGGGAGCAACCGGAGGGCTGAATGGACCCGGACATGGAGATCATCGCGTACGCCGCTCACGTATCGGCCTCCTCGGTTGGCGGGTCGGCCGGGGGGCGCTGGCGCGCCACGGCAAGGCTCCACGGCGCGGCCAGGAGCACGACCAGGACGATGACGAGTACGAGATAGGGGTGCCGTGCCACCTATGCGTGCGCAGCCTGTTCCACGAACGCGGCTACAGCGTCCGGCTTGGAGACGTAGACCGAGTGACTCGCATCAACCTCGGTCACGGTTGATCCGGCCCGCTTGGACATGAATTGCTGCACCGGCGGCGGGATCATCTTGTCTTGACCCGTCATCAGATACCAGCTGGGCTTGTTCCGCCACGCCGGATCGTGAATGGGCTGGGAGAGTGCCTCAACGCCCCACGGGACCTGCGAATCGGCCATGAACGCCGCGCTCTCGGCGTCAACGTCGCCTGCGAAGGATGCCGCGAACTTGGACTTGTCGAGGGCCAGGTAGCCCTCCATCGGCGGCAGGATGGGCGGCGCCGGCGCATCCGCGGGCGCCTTTTGAATCATGTCGTTGACCGACTCTCCTTCGTCCGGCGCAAACGCACAGATGTAAACCAGCTCGGAGACCTTCGGGTCGTTGCCGGCCTGGGTGATTACCGCTCCGCCGTACGAATGTCCGACGAGCGTGACGGGTCCGTCCTGCGCGTCAATCACGCGTTTCGTCGCTGCCACGTCATCGGACAACGAAAGTGTGGGGTTCTGGACGATGCTGACGTTGTGTCCATCTCGTTTGAGGATGTCGTACACCCCACGCCAGCCTGATCCGTCAACAAAGCCACCGTGGACGAGAACGATATTCTTGGTGCTGACTCCACCGGCCATCGCAACCCCCCGAAGCGATGATGCGACACCAATCGCGGCAGTCTATGCCGCGCGAGTCGCAAGATGATCGATCGACAACAATCGAGCGGTACGCGCGTGAGCCGTCACATGCGCGACCACAACCAACAGGCTAATGCCTGCGCGTACCCGATGACGCGGGATTGCGCTCCTTCGCGCCCGAGCCGCTGGATGCCCGAACGGTCCGGCCCTGTGGCGTTTGGCGCCACCCAGACCTCCATGCTGCGCTACTACTCGTCGGGCGCACCGAGTACCCGGGTGACCGCGGTCAGGTCCAGGTCCAAGCCCGCCGAGACAGCGCGCTCCCACTCGCCGGCAGCGAGGGCACCTTCGTCGCGCGCGATGGAAAGCACGGCGGCGCCGTCGGTCACCATGGTCACGACGATGGTGGCGTTGCGGGCCGCGTCGGCCGCGGTCGTGGCGACTCTCAGCGCCCAGTCCCGTTAGTGGTGGCCACGCGGCCCCCGGCCAACAGCCTCAGCTCGCGGCCACGTTGCACCGCCGTAGAACGATCGGTGGCACCGAGCTTCGTGTAAATGCGCCTGATATGGGTGTTCACAGTGTTCACCGATACCGAGAGTTCCTCGGCAATCTCCGGCCTTGTGAGGTTGGTCGGTAAGAAGCGTAGGACTCGTAGTTCGGTGGGGCTGAGTTGCTCGACGAGCGCCGCCGCCGGCTTCGCCGCCATGCCGCCAGTGCCGAGGACATCGTGGATATCCTGGACGAATGCCGCGTGCGCGGTGCAGCGCGGCTGCGCCGCAAGTAGCGATGCGCCATCGACCATCGCGAACGGCAGGATCAGCCGGTCCGGTTCGGCCAGGTCCAGCGCGTGTTCGATGGCGTCTTGAGCGCCACGTTCGTCGCCGAGGTCGCGCCGGGCCAGCGCATCCAGGAGATAGGCCTCCACCCGGGCGAGGTTCGTGCCCTTTGCGCGGCCATCGAGAACGGTGGCGAGTTCGCGCCGAGCCGCGTGCGGGTCGCCTTCGGCCAGCCGGAGGGTAGCGGATGCGTTTCGGATCTCGACGGTCTTCGCCATCTCGGCAGTGACTGCCGCGAGGGCGGCACGCGCCTCGTCGAGCCGGCCCAGCCGGGTCAGGGTCGCGATTGTCCAGGCGATCACCCGGGGCGTGAGCGCGTGCGAGCCGGCCATCGCTTGCTGCACCCGCGCGGCGGTGACGAGTTCCGCCAACGCCTGGTCATGCTGTCCGCGAATCGCGGGGAGGTAGGCGGAGATCATGTGAAGGAGGAGCCGGAGCCCGGGTTCGCCGGCAGCCGGAGTGACGCGCCGCGCGCGCTCCAGCCACAGCTCGCCCCGTTCGAACTCGCCGGTCACGATGAGGATGCCCGCCAGCGTCGTGACCGCGGGTGCGATCACCGGTTCGCTGTCCCAGCCATACCGGGCAGCGAGGGTGATGGCGTCGTGGCAGTGCTGCTTGGCCCTGGTGTTCGATTCGCCGATGACCGCGAAGCCGAGGTGGGCCAGGCAGGCGACCTCCAGATACGGGCGGCCGATGTCATGTGCCAGCGCGGCGCCGTCGGCCAGGTGGCGTCGGCTGTCGGCGCGTCGCATGGACCAGGCTTCGGTGACGCCGAGGTTCAGGAAGGCTAGCGTCTGCAGGTCGGCGCCGAGCGCCACGTCGATGCCGGATGTCGCGGACATCATGGCGAGAAGGGCTTCGACCTGTGCCAGTACGCCGTCGAAGTGCCCGCGCAGGCGCGCGGCCAATAGGTCGAGCACAGCGATCGCGGTGGTAAGGCGGCGCTTGCGCGCGGGTGCGGTGGTGGCCGCATACGCCCGTGCCGCAGCCAGATGCGCATCGGCTTGATCGAGATGAGGGTGGTCCAGATCCGCGATCGCGTGGACCAGGGCAAGGCCCGGCGAATCCATGGCGATACCAGCAGGGAAGGCACGCAGCAGGGCCGAGACGGTCGCGGCCTGTCCGTCGAGGGTGAGGCTGACCGCCGCGTCGGTGAGGCGGTCCGCGGCGTCCGACCAGTCTCCGGCCGCTTGCAGGTGCCGAATGGCGTCGGCGACGTCTCCGTGCTCTTCGAGCCATTGCGCGGCGAGCCGATGCAGCCCCGGGATCTCGCTCGGGGCTATTCGCCGGAGTTCAAGGCGCAGCAGGTCCCTGAACAGGTGGTGATATCGGAACCAGGTGCGGACCGGGTCGAGGGACACGACGAAGGCGTTGGCGTCTTCGAGGTCCAGCAAGATCTTCTCGGATCCGGCGGAGCCGGTGAGCAGGTCGGCCAACTCGCCGTTGACCCGGTCGAGGAGGCAGGTCCGCAGCAGCAGATGCTGCACGTCCGACGGTTGCCGGTCCAGCATCTCGGCGATCAGATACTCGGCGACCATCCGGTCGTTTCCCGAAAACTCGGCCACGAAGCGGTCGGGTTCGGGGTGGCCGACCAGCGACAGCAACGCCAGACGAAGGCCGGCCGCCCAGCCTTCGGTGCGCTGGTGCAGGGCGGCCACCGCCGGATCGGCCAGGGCGATCCCGCCGGCGGCGAGCAATGCACGGGTTTCATCCACGCTGAACTGGAACTGTCCGGCCCGGATCTCGGCCAGTTCTCCGGCGAGCCGGAGCTGGTGCAGGCGCAGCGGTGTGTCCCGGCGGGTCGCCACGACGGCGTGAGCGTTGCTCGGCAACGTGGTCAGCAGGGATGTCAGCTGCTCAGCTGCCTCGGCCGAGGCGAGTTCGTGCAGGTCGTCGATGATCAGGACGATCGGCTCGACGGCCGACGAGAGTTCGGAGCGAATCCGATCGACCATCGCGGGACCGTTGAACCCCGGCGATGGTCTTGGCGGCTCCGCCCCTCCGTCGAAACTGCGGAGCACCGCCAGGATGGCCAGCCAGAACTGCTGCGCGTCCTGCTGCTGTGGTCGTACGGTCACGAACGCGATTCGGCGGCTCGGGCGCGGCCTGTCGGTCCAGGCCCGCAGCAGGGTGGTTTTTCCGCTGCCGGCGGGCGCCGAGATCACGGTCACCTTTCGCTCCGTTGCCCGATCCAACGCGCCGAGCAGCCCAGGACGGGCGATCAGCCCGGATGCTGCGGCACGAGCCGTCTGTCGGGCCCGGGTCAACGGTTCACCAGGCACGCCGGGGCGTTCGGGCATTTACCCAGCCTAACCCGGCATGCGGAACGGCCAGATCACCAGATTCCGGTGACGACTGGTCACCAGGGCGGCGGCGACGCTCGAGTGATGACAACGGACCTCAGTTCTCAGCTGCCGGACTTCGCGCCGGTACCACAGGCGGCCTTCGGCCCCGCTCTCAACGCGCAGGGCTACTTCGTGGGCCGGGTCGAACGCAACCTGTTCTGGGTCACCGACGGCACCTACCAGTCGGCGTTCCTGGCCACAGCGGACGGCGTGGTGCTTTTCGACGCACCGCCGACGATCGGGCACAATCTGCGCCGCGCGGTCGATGACGTCGCCGCGGCCGAGGGCACCACCAACACGGTGACCCATTTGGTCTACTCGCACCACCACGCCGACCACGCCGGCGCCGCAAACCTGTTCGGCGACGACCTGATCCGGATCGGCCACGAGGAGACCCGGCGGCTGCTGCTGCGCGACAACGACCCGACCCGGCCGGCTCCGGAGGAGACATTCACCGACCGGTACATCGTGGAGGTCGGCGGGGAGCGGGTCGAATTGGCCTATCACGGCCCGAACCATTCGCCGGACAACATCTTTATCCACTTCCCGAACCACGATGCGCTGATGCTGATCGACATCGTCAACTCGGGCTGGGTGCCGATCTACAACCTCAACCTCAGCGAGGACGTGCCCGGCTACATCGACGCGCCCGGCCAGGCGCTGAACTATCCGTGGACGCATTACATCGGCGGCCACCTCGGCCGGCTCGGCACCCGCGACGATCTGGTCCTGCACCAGCGCTACATCGGCGACATCGTCGACAGCTCGTACGCGGCGCTCGCCGCGATCGACCCCACCCCGTACTTCGTCAAGTACGGCGCGAACGTGTGGGCGGGCGTCAACGGCTACCTGGACGCGGTCACCGCTGAGGCCGCCGCCCCGGTCATCGCCAAGTACACCGGTGTGCTGGGCGCGGCGGACGTGCCCGCGTTCACCACCAGCACCACGTTCACCATCCTCCAGTCGATCCGGCTCGACCTCGGTACGGGATCGCAGGTCCACCCGTGACCGGGCGGGTTGCGATCGTGGTCGGCGCGGGTGGCGAGCTCGGTCTGGCGACGGTCCCGAAGCTGACTGCGGCCGGCTACCAGGTCGTGGGTATCGACCGCAGCGAGGCCGCGCTGAAACGGCTTGGCGACAGCATCCAGTACGAGATCGGCGATGCGACCGACCCACGCAGGGCCCGCAGCCTGATCGATCAGATCGCCACCGAGGTCGGTCCGCCCGAGGTTCTGGTCAACACGATCGGCACGTATCACCTCGGCGACGCGTCCAGCGCCACGCCCGAGGACTTGCGGCTCATGATGGACGTGAACCTCGGCACGGCGCTCTGGCTCAGCCAGGCCGTCACGCCCTATATGCGCGAGCGCGGATCCGGCGCGATCGTGCACGTCGCGGCCCGCCCCGGTCTGGAGCCGACCGCCGGCATGGTCACCTACGGTCTGAGCAAGGCCGCCCTTGTCCACCTCGTTCGCGTACTCGACCTGGAGCTACGACCGCTGGGAATCCGGATCAACGCGATTGCGCCGAACCTGTTGGATACCGACAAGACCCGGCCATACCTGCCGCCCGAACTGCTGGCGCAAGCGATCGGGCCGGCGGCAGCGGCCGATGTCATCGCCTTCCTCGTCAGTGACGCCGCCGCCTCGATCAGCGGTGCGGTCGTGCCGACGTATGGCCCCTGACACCACCGATCATGTCCGATTTCACCGACACCACCGCCTTCGCCTTCACCGCGCCGGGCGCCGCAGTCGGCTCCTTGTCTCGGATCCGGCTTCAGATCGTCGAAAGGAAAGCGGCATGAGCGTTGATGCCCAGAGTCTCGGTGGGTCGTACCCGGTCGGCTCGTGGCGGGTGAATCGGGTCGGTTACGGCGCCATGCAACTCGCCGGCGACGACTTCTTCGGCACGTCCAACGGCTCGGCTGAGGCCGAGGCCGAGGCCGTGGACGTGCTGCGCGCGGCCACGGCGGCCGGCGTCAACCACATCGACACCGCCCAGTATTACGGCCCTGGCACGGTCAACCGGCTGATCCGCGAAGCCTTGCATCCCTATCCGGCGGGCCTCGCGATCGTCAGCAAGGTCGCCGCGCGCTGGGACAGCGGCGGATCCCTCGTGCGCTTCGACAGTCCCGACGAACTGCGCCGCGGCATCGAGGACAACCTCGCGACCCTCGGCCTCCAGCGGCTGGCCGCAGTCAACCTGCGGATGATGGATCCGGCCGAACCACCCGGCAACCGCTTCGACGCACAGGTCGCTGCCTTGGCCCGGGCACGCGACGACGGGTTGATCGATGGTGTGGGGCTCAGCAACGTCTCCCGCGGGCATTTGATCCGGGCCCTCGATCAGACCGAGATCGTCTGCGTCCAGAACCTGTTCAACCTCGCCGACCAGGAATCGCGTGACGTGCTCGACGAATGTCACGCGCGCGGGATCGCCTTCGTGCCGTACTGCCCGCTCGGCCTGCCCGGGGCGCAGCGGCGACACCTTCTCGGCCATCCCAGCCTCGCGGCCGTGGCCGCGCGGCTGGCCGCTACACCGGCACAGGTCGCTCTCGCCTGGCTGCTTGATCTCGCCCCTAACGTCCTGCTCATCGCGGGCACCCGGACGCGAACCCACCTCGCCGAGAACCTTGGGTCCGTCGACGTCCGCCTGGACGACCAGGCCCGGTTCGACCTGGCCAAACTCGAAAGAGGACATCCATGACCATTCAACAGCGAGCAACCCTCGACGCAATCCTGCGGCAGTCGGCCTTCCCGCCCGACAGCGACGTCGACGAGCAGCGCCGACAGCTACGCGCGCTGCTCTCGGCCCAGCCGTTGCCCGCCGATATCGCGGTCGCCGCAGTCACACTCGGCGGTGTTCCGAACGCTGAGATCACCGTCGACGGAATCGCCACTCGCCATACCGTCCTGTATTTCCACGCCGGCGTGTACGTGCTGGGCGACGCGTTTCTGGCCGCCGACTTGGCCGCGCAGGTTGGCCGCCGTACCCAGTCCAAGGTCATCTCCGTCGACTACCGGCTCGCACCCGAGCACCCGTTTCCGGCCGCGGTCGATGACGCCCTAGCCGTCTACGAGGCGCTTCTCCAAGACGGCTTCGACCCATCGGACATCGTGTTCGCGGGCGAGTCTGCCGGCGGCGGAATCGCCATCGCCACCATGGTCAATGCCCGTGACCACGGTATGCCGCTGCCCGCCGCCGCCTACGTCATGTCCCCGTATGTGGATCTCACGCTCGCCGGGGAGACCATGAAGACCAAGCGCGAGGTCGATCCACTGCTCAGCGAGCAAGCACTGCGGGTACGAGTGGGTGACTATACGGCCGGCCACGACGCCGCCCTCGGGCTCATCAGCCCCATCTTCGCCGACCTGTCCGGCCTGCCGCCTGTGCTCATCCAGGCCGGAACGCACGAGGTTCTGCTTGACGATGCCGTCCGTCTCGCGCGGCAAGCGGCCACCGCGGACGTCGAGGTTATTCTCGATATCACCCCTGGGGCACCGCACGTCTTCCAGGCTTACCATTCAATCCTTGACGAGGCGGTCGCGGCGTTGGACCGCGCTGGACAGTTCCTGTCGGCGCATCTGACAATCGCAGCGCAGTCAACGACAGGAGTTTGACGTGAGCGAGCCGCTCGACTGGAACGCCAAGACGATCGCAGAGTTTCGTTCGAACGACGGCAAGGTCGGCGGAGTCTTCGAAGGCGCCCCGATAGTCCTGGTGCACCACCGCGGCCGCCACAGCGGGCGCGAGCAAGTCACCCCGGTGATGTATCTCCCGGATGAGACCGAAGGCGATGTCATCTACATCTTCGCCACCAGGAGTGGGGCACCCAGAAACCCAGACTGGTATTACAACCTTGCCGATGCCGGTGCCAGCCGGATCGAACGCGGCACCGACGCGTATGACGTGACTATCCGCGAGGTGACCGGCGCCGACCACGACCGCATCTACGCCGAGCAGGCGCGTCGATACCCAGGCTTCGCCGAGTACGCCCGCCTGACCGCCGGGATTCGCGTCATTCCGGTCCTTGAACTCCGGCGAGCCTGACCTGGTTGGCAGGTGGCGGCTACGACTTGAGGACCGGCGATCCCTAAGCGGGCCGTCGCCGCTCGGGTTACCGGCGGTGTCGTGGTGGTCGCCCTCACCTTCGGCCTTACGTTGCTGGCCCTGGTGTATGCGATCGGTCCGGTCTCCGGCTGTCACGTCAATCCGGCGGTGACGCTGGGCGTCCTCATCGCTGGGCGGATCTCGTTGGTGGGCGCAATTGGTTACTGGATCGCGCAGTTCGCCGGGGCCGCGGTCGCCGGGTTCGGCCTCTTCGTCCTGACTCGCTGGGGCGGCGTCTTCGACCAGACCGGCACGCTCGCGACCAACGGCTATGGCCGGCACATCAACCTCGGCGGGACGTTCCTCATCGAAATCGCCTTGACCTGCATCCTCGTTCTGGTTGTGCTGATCGTGACCAGCCGCGCCGAGCATGCCGGTTTCGCCGGCCTAGCGATCGGGTTCGTGCTGACCACCACCAACCTGATGGCGATCACACTCGACGGCGCATCAATCAATCCAGCCCGGTCATTCGGACCGGCGATCTTCGAGCGCGGTGCTGCCCTGCGCCAGCTCTGGGTGTTTATCGTCGCGCCGCTGATCGGTGGCGTGCTGGCAGCGGTGCTCGCACCGGTCCTGGCCACCGCCGGCGCGAGCTACCGGGCCAACGCCGAAGAGGACGATGAGCAGCCGCTGCCTCCTGCGAGCGAGCAAGGCGACATCTCGTTGGATCCGCACGCCTCACGGTGACTCGGCGGAGGTCCCCGCATTGTCAAACCTGCCGCAGTCACGGCTGGTACGCGCCGCGCGGGTGCGTCAAACTTCGGTGGCTATGTCACGACCGTGTGCGGTCAGAGCCCATATGACGGTGAACGCCACGGCCACGATAATGATTGCCCAAAATGGATACCACGGAAGCCAGGCGAATCCGATCAGCGCGGTCCAGAGCGCCATAATCACGCCGACGGTGCGCGCCCACACCGCCCCGGTAAAGACCCCGAATCCTGCGAGCAGCACGATGATGCCGGTGATCAGATGAATCCAGCCCCACGATGTGGTGCTGAACTTGAAGACGTAATTTCTCGTAGTGACGAAGAAGTTGTCATTGATCAGTCCGACAAGCCCTGCGATGATCCACCAGACTCCGATGAGAAGCATTGAGATGGCGGCGAACAACGTCCAACCAACTGCCGCCCAGTGCGTTGTCGTTGCTGCATGGCAGCTCCCTCCACAATTGCTCTCACATTGGCCGCATTCGAGTCCAGGCTGTCGACGACCCAATGCGCATAGATGCGCCAATATTCATTGCTTGTCGCGTGAAGCGGGTATGCCCCAATACGCAACAGTATGGGCGCCCACAATGCTGAAATGAAGGCGTATGGATGGACTCAATGGCCGGACTCATGTCGTTTCGGCCCGAGCGGCGGCCACCCTACGGCCAGAAACGTTCTGGCACCCGATTCAGCTGTTCGCCGTCGTCTCGGGACGGAGCGCCGTGGCAGAGGCCCACAGCATGCCGGGGTTGAGGCGCGTGGGGTGCAGCCCTTTCATTTCGTCGTATAGCTGACGCGCCGTTGATGTCGTCTCAAGCACGGCGTCGAAGTCGCTGATGTAGCGCCGTGTCTCGCCGATGGTGCTGGCGCTGTCCGCCCGATCCGGCCGTTTATGGCCGGCGACTACCGCCGCTGGGTCCATCCCCTCGATCTGGTCGAGTGCGCTAAGCCACGCACGCCGGCCTTCCGGACCCGACTCAGCCAGGTACATGTGAACATCGTTGTAGACCGCGTCACCCGCAACAACCAGACCGATCGACGGGACGTGCATGCAGGTCGTGCTGTCGGTATCGGTGTGGCCGAGGTTGACCACTACCAAATCGTCGCCTTCGAGGTCGATCGCCTGATTCTCCAAAGGTTCGGCGACAACCCGGGGCGGAATCTGATGAGGGAACATGACTTCCCAGCTCGCGGCGACCGCCTCCGGAGTTGATCGGCTCATCACCTCAACCACCGGCGGCGTGGCAACGAAGCGTGCGTACGGAAATTGCTTCAACAGCACGCTTGCGCCGAACCAATGATCGCCGTGACCATGCGTCGCGTAGATAGTGGTCAGATTCTTCCCGGACGCGGTCACCCAGCTGGCAACGTCTTCCGCCATCGACGTAGTCATCGGTGGATCGACGAGCACCGCATCGGTCTCGCCGAAGATCAGAGTCGACGAGATCGGCGACCAGGTCCGCTGGGTCTCTCCCGGAGGAATGTCAGTCAGCGCCGTCGGCACGATCGGCGACACGAACACGTCGAATGACAGAGCCATGCTGCCAGTGTCGCCGCTCGGTTGTCGCTCGGCAGGAGTACTCGCATCTTGCGCCGACACTACGTACATCGAGCGCTCGACGGTGGGGTGAGAGTGCGACCCTGACTCCGCGGGCTCGCGTGATGGGCTGCCGTGCTAAGGCGGTCGTCGCACCAGTCACCCGTTGAGGGTGTGACCGCCGTGGCGGCTGGTGCGCCTCTGGCAAGGGGCAGCCGGCTGATCGCCCGGGGTGCTCGATTCGTGCAGCCCGAGCAGTTCTGCGGCGTTAGTGTCGTCGGGAGACCACCCGGGGGAGGTCACGATGAGCACACCCGAGGACGGCCCGAGCAGCGCGGGCGGGATGACGGCGGCGGAACTCTTGGGCACCGACGTTCGTGAGGGCTATGCCGAGGTCGGCGACCAGCGGCTGCATTATGTCGAGGCCGGCGAGGGGCCGTTGATCGTTTTGCTGCACGGCTTCCCCGAGTTCTGGTACGGCTGGCGTCTGCAGATCCAGCCGCTCGCGGCGGCGGGATTCCGGGTCGTCGCCCCCGACACGCGCGGCTATAACCTGTCGTCGCGGCCGGACGGTGTGGCTGCCTACGACGTCGGCAAGCTGGCCGATGACATCCGCGGCCTGATCCTGGAACGCGGTGCCCAATCCGCACTGCTGGTCGGTCACGACTGGGGCGGAAGCATCGCCTGGGCCACCGCGATGAACCACCCCGAGGTGGTGGACCGGCTCGCCATACTCAACGCGGCTCATCCGCGGAAGCTGGCGGAGGGACTTCACCATCCGGGACAGCTGCGCAAGTCGTGGTACTTCTTCTTCTTCGCCGTCCCAGAGTTGCCCGAAGGCGTTGTGCACGCGAACGACTGGCACTTCTTCCGGCACTTTCTGCACGACGCGAAGCCGCCTTACACGGCGGAGGAGATGGACCGCTACATCGAGGCGTGGTCGCAGCCGGGCGCGGCAACCGCAATGATCAACTACTACCGATCCTCGGTGCGCACGTCACCGAAGACTGCCGAGGCGCAAATTCGCCCCATCTCGGCGCCCACGCTGGTCATCTGGGGGGAGCAGGATCGCTATCTCGGCACCGAGCTAGCTGAGCCAGAACGCGATGACGTGCCGAACCTCGACCGCGTCGAGCGCCTTCCCGATGCGTCGCACTGGGTCCACCACGACGAGCACGAGCGCGTCACGCAACTGCTCACCGAGTTCTTCGCCCCAGCACTGAAATAGCCGCGACCCATCCTGGCCCAGGGCGCGCCGTCCACAGTTCCTGTGCAAGGTGACCGGTCGAGAGCCGCTCAGCGCAGACGGGTCCGATCAGATCGAACGGCTGGGGATCCACTGGCTCGCGTTGGGCTGAGACAGGACGCGAAGTGCTGGCAGCACGATCTTGGGAGAACCTCATGACACATGTGGCTTGGGACCACGTGACCCATGGTGACGTGGTGCGCGCGATTCACGAATACGACCGACTGGGCCCGGAGCAATTCTTCTCGGAGCATGGTTTCGCCCCCACCACGACCTACGAGCTGGTCTGGGACGAACACCTATACCCGCCCAAAGCCATCTTGGGCACGGCTTATGAGTTCGCGACTGGCCAGCGCCTGGCATCGGGCGACTTCGAGGGCGGAAAGACCGGTGCAGTCACGGTGCTCGGAAAGCTCGGATTCACCGTCCAACAAAAAGGGTGACCATCCTGATGAGGTCAACCTCGGCACGCCATGGACCCAACTCGCTCAAGATCACGCCGTGATCGTCGTACCTAGTTGTCGAACACTCCGAAGAGGGTGTTGAGGCCTTCAGCAAAGAGCGGATGTGTGAAGATCGCGTCGGCCATGTCGGTGTAAGAGAGCTTGCCCAGCATGGCGACCTGGATGATGGTCATGATCTCACCGCCCTCGCTACCGAGGACCGCGCAGCCCAGGATCTGACCGCTGGCCGCGTCGACGATGACTTTCATGAATCCGCGCGTCTCCCCGGTCTCAATGGCCCGGATGACGGCGCTCATCGGCAGCTTCGCCACGCGGATCGCACGTCCTTGCGCCCTGGCCTCGCGCTCGGTCATGCCGACGCGGCCAAGCTGCGGGTCGATGAACATCGTGTAAGGGACGAGCCGGTCCCGGATGCTCGCCTTCTCGTGCTTAATGAGATTGGCGCGCAGGATGCGGTAATCGTCATAGGAAAGGTGTGTGAAGGCCGGGCCGCCCTTGACGTCGCCCATCGCGTAGACACCTGGGACACTGGTTTCCAGATACTCGTCGACCTCGATGAAGCCGTGGTCGTCAAGGCGGATGCCGGCATTCTCGAGGCTGAGGCTGTCCGTATTCGGGATGCGCCCGATGGCAGATAGCAGGTGCGAACCTTCGAGCTCTCGCTCACTGTCCTCCGTGCGAACGGTCAGCCGCAGGCGGCCGCCGTCGGCCCGTTCGATCCGGAGAGGCGTCGACGAGGTCAGGATCGTGATCCCATCATCGCGCAAGACAGTGGCGACCTCGTCCGAGACGTCCTCGTCCTCGATCATCATCAGCCGCGCGGCGGTTTGGATGATGGTGACCTCGCTGCCGAACCGGCGAAACATCTGCCCGAACTCCAGCCCGATGTAGCCGCCGCCGAGGATGATCAAGTGCTCCGGGAGTTGGTCCAACTCCATGATCGACGTTGAATTGAGCACCGGGACGTCGGCGGCGCCGGTGATCTCCAGCGGCTTGGGCCGGGTGCCTGCGTTGATGATCACCGTCGGCGCGCTGATCAGCCGCATCCCGCCGTCTGTCAAAGCGATCTCGACTGTTTGTGGGCCAGTGAAACGGGCCTCGCCTTCGATCAGGTCAAGCCCATTCTGCGCCAGCCGGCTCGCGTAGTTCTGCCGCGCGCCCGCGACCATGGCGCGTTTTCGCTCCCGCACCGCGTCCAAGTCCACCGACACTTGGCCAACGCGCACGCCGAACTCCGCGGCACGGCGCGCCTGGTAAGCAAGGCGCGCGCTGGCGACCATCGTCTTGGTCGGGGTACACCCCGTGTTCACGCAGACGCCGCCCAGTTGGTCACGCTCGATGAGGGCTACCTTCCGGCCCGCCTGCGCCAGCTCGACAGGCAGGAACCGGCCACCCTGGCTGGTCCCAATCACGATCGCGTCATATTGCTGATCGGTCATGTGCGTAATCCTCTGCAGCTACGGGTCCCGCCATTGATTGTTCCCCTCCTTCCGATAACCCGAGCTCTCTTTCCCGCGGTAGCCGAACCTCAGCCGCACTGGGGGCGTTTCAGCCTGCGATGCGGTCGTCCAGAATGCCTTCACTGCGCAGTTGCTCGGCCATCGGGGAGCCGGAGGTGTGGAAGACGATGGCGCGGTTCGCGTCGTGCGCGGTGGCTGCCGCCGCGCGTAGGACGCCGATGGTCTGCGGGTCCACCGCAGTGACCTCGTCGAGGTCGACGACCAGCCGACGGGTGCGCTCGTACATGATCGTTTGGACGAGGGTGCGGCGTAGCTGATCGGTCGTGGGTTGGTCTATGGCGCCTATGGCGCGTACGACGATGGTGGGTTCGGGGGTTTGACTGGTGTTCGTCTGAATCTGTCCCACGGTCATCTCCAAGACACTGCTGAGCTACGTCGGGACGGTAGCCGGTGTCGAGCGGGTGAGGCCGGTGGGCTCGCGGACCTGGCATGTTGGTCACAGCCAGTTGACTCCGTCCGTTGGATGGAGTGCCGCGGCGGCGGGAATTTGACCTCGACCTCAAGCGCGAGCAGCTTGTGTCACACCGCGGAATGGACCCATCGATACCAGCGCTCGACGTCAACGCCCACCTTCCGAAGTCGTGGCGGCTGGCGGACAGCAGCGTCTGTTTTTCCTGCGACACCGATTTCAGCCGTACGTTCCGTGAGCCAGGCGGAGGCGGTCTCGCTCCTGTTAGCCCGGGCGGCCGAGGAACCACGCTGTCATGCCGAATCGAGTGCGTCTTATTCGTCGTACCCCGGCGGTAGCTTCAGACCATGGCTGGACCGGGAGAAGTTCCGCCGCTGGTCGAGGATCGGTTGCGAGCAGTGTGTCTGGGGCTGCCCGGCACCTATGAGGAGATGGCCTGGACCGGCATGCGCTGGCGCGTGCGGGGCCGCACGTTCGCGCATGCCTGCACGGTCGGGGCCGACAACCGGACCTCCCACGCACGGGTCTTCGCGACTGACGGCCCTGTCTGTGTGGTGACGTTCCGGGCGCACGCCGACGAGATCGGTGGGCTCGTCGGCTCCGGCCTGCCGTTCTATCGGCCCGGATGGGGCGATAACGTCGTTGGGATGGTCCTGGATCCGCAGACCGACTGGACCGAGGTAGCAGAGTTACTCACCGAGAGTTACCGCATACAGGCGCCCAAGAGGCTTGCTCGCCTCGTTGACCAGTCGCCCGACCACCCGGCCCAGGAGACGTGATTCCCTCATCGTGCGTTGATCTTCCTGGAGCCCACACACGACTTTGCCGAGATCAGTGCATCAGTGTGTGAAGGATGCGGCGCGTTGGGAAGCCTCGGTAATTCGTTGCTCGCTTGTCGGAGGCTGCCGTCCGGCACGCACTCGGCGCGGCGGGTGCGGGTGCGGGTTCAGCCCGTAGCATCGGATGAAGGGGATAAATGGCTTGCACAGGCGCCGGTCCGAGAGTTTGACTGCTCGCCATGCCTTCCCCCTCACCGATCTTCGTCGCAGGTACGGGTCGTTCGGGAACGTCACGGATCGCCGACATCATCGGCGAACATCCGCTGATCCATCGGATTCCCATGGAGACCAAGTTCATAATCGACCCGGGCGGCCTGCGGGACCTAGCCGATGCGCTCACCGATCGATACGACCCCACCGTCGGTGAGGACGCCCTGCACCGGCTGAGCGATTTCCTCACCGTACGAGTGCCCGGCCGGCGCGACGATCGCGGTAAAACCGTTCCCGAGCTGGTCGGCGAGCGGCGCTACCGGGACGCGGTGCAACAGCTCTGGCCGCAGTTGATCGCGTACACATACGACGAACCTGCGCCCGCGGAAGGCTTCGGGAACGCAGACCGGCCTGCGGGGCCGTTCGAGCCGCTGAGCCGCCGGTGGGTAGTTCCCAGGTATTTCAGCGACCGGCGCGAACTGCTCAGAATCTTGCGGGGCCTGATCGACACGATGTTCGGCGGAGCAGCCGCCGACGCGGGCAAGCCGACCTGGTGCGAGAAGACACCGTACAACCTGCTGTGCATGGAGTTCCTCTGGGAACTGGTCCCCGAAGCGACCATCGTGCACATCAAGCGTCACCCGGTCTCAGTGCTCGCATCCCACCTGGCCCAGCCATGGGCACCGCCGACCGTCGACGGCGCGCTCGCCTACCTCAAGCCGGTCTACCACCGATGGCTCACCTGGAAGGACACGGTCGACCTGACGGGCAGGCGATATATCGAGGTGAAAGCAGAAGACCTCGCAGCCGACTGGCCCGGGCAGCGCCGCGCCTTGTTCGAACGGCTCGACCTCGACGACTTTGCTACTCCCTCAACGTTCCAGTTGCACAAGCTGACGAACCGCGACAACCAATTCGACGACGAGACCCGCGAGTTCATCGAAGAAGCACTCGGCGATGTCATCGCGGCTATGGGATATGAGTGACGGCGCTGGCGCTCCAGCTTGACGATGCCGCGTCGCCTTCGAATGCCCGGCGAAAGCTGCTTCAGCCGAACCGCATCGCAGACGACTTGTTTCTACCGCCGGCCTTCCCTCTTGAGCCCGCGCTTATGGGTGGGTGCACGCTTCTGTCGCAGGTCGAGTGCACTTGCCGAGAACAGTGATGTTCGGAACCTCGTAGGATGTGGCCGGTGGGGTGGGAGGCACTCGGGCGGTGGGGTGAAGACGTCGCTCGCATCGAACCGCTCGCTGGCGGAGTTGCCAACGAGGTGTGGAGCTTGCGCGTCAACGGGCACCTGGCGGTTGGTCGTCTCGGCGCCAGGAGCGACGCTGATCTCGCGTGGGAGACCGAGCTTCTGCGATACCTCGACCGTGAAGGTCTGACCGTGCCGGTGCCGGTCCCGACTACCGACGGCAGGCTGTTCGCGGACGGTCTGGTGGTGATGACCTACGTGGAGGGCGGACCGCCTGAGACGCAGGCCGACTGGCGTCGCGTGGCCGGCACGCTCCGCGAGTTGCATCGGTTGACGAAGGGCTGGCCGCAGCGCCCAGGTTGGCGATCGTCGACCGACCTCCTGCACGCCGAGACCGGGACGAAGATCGACCTCGGCGCGATGCCCTCGGAGAGCGTTGCTCGATGCCGAGCAGCGTGGGCGCGGCTCACCGGGCGTCAGACATGCGTGGTCCACGGCGACCCCAACCCTGGCAATGTTCGCGTGACCGCGACTCAGGTCGCGCTGATCGACTGGGACGAGTCACACGTCGACGTCCCCGACCTTGACCTTGTGCTGCCCGGCAACGCCGCCGGCCTCGACGACGGCGCGCGCGACATCGCCGCGCAAGCGTCGGCCGCATGGGAAGCCGCCGTCTGCTGGGACGACGAGTACGCAGTCAAGCGGCTCGCCGAAGTTCGCGCGGTCTGAGAAAGCGTCCGAGGCGTGGCGTTATTGGCGGTCGGGTGCGCACATCCGCCGCAGGTCGCGCGCCTTTGCCGATGAGCGCGAACTGCTCCACCTGTCGGCATGGCCAGTAATGTGTCCCCAGCAGGGAAAGGTCGCAGATGGACGCGCTGATCGGTCGCAGCCTCGTGAAGGTCGTGCGGCTGGCCTGGCATTGGGCGGACGAACCCGACGATCTCAGTGTTGGGCCGGTGCAACTTGTGTTCGATGACGGTCGAGGCCTCTTACTCGCCGGCCGGAGCGACTGGACCCTCAAGCTTGTGGAGACTTATCCGGGCGACGACAGATGGCTCGACCTCTACGACTACGACTACGACGGTGGGCGTTGGTTGTCGCGGGACGCCTCGACGGAACCGCCGTTCGCCTCAGTCATCGCGAGGCCCCTCGATGAAGTGGGACCGATTCGCAACGAGGTCAACGAGGTGATTGGCCTCAGGCTGGACTTCGATGGCCGAGTACTGACGCTCAAAACGTGGCAGGGAGAGATCAAAACCTGACTGGCCAGGGCATCCGCTCATGCCGCCGACAGCGCGCTCGTGCCGATGAGCGGCGTTACGCGTGTGCGTGGGCAGGAGACTCGCGGACCATGGTGAACCGCTGCGCCCGAGCGCTCTACCGCGAGATCATGTCGACATGTACGACCCCTTCTCTGACCTGCCCGGGGCGCTGGATCGCACCAGCCTCGTGCGCATCTGGCCCGGATCTGCCTATCCCGAGCCGCCCACCAAGCGGCAACGACGCGGAGTCGCACCTGCCTGGGTCGACGACGTGGGCGCGCTCAGTGACTTTCGACAGTCCCTCAGGGTTCTGCCCGAACCAACAGAGGTGTATTGGATGGGCTGGCCGACGCTCGCGTTCCAGCTTGTCGGCGATCACACCGGACCGCTCCTAGTGGTCGGCTACCACCCAGGCTGGCTGCGCTTAGACCCGGCTGGTGATCGTCAGCTCGCTGATCCTGAGGCGTTGACCCGCTGGATCCAAGCCTGGTCACCATTTGCCTAACGTGCTGCGCATCGTCGAGTGTGCACAGTCTCTAAGTAGCCGCGAGGGCGCGCCGGCTAGACATCTTCCTCTTCAAACTGCTCGTCACTCCACCGCAACCACGCCTCGTTACCATCGATGTGGAGAAGGAATTCAGGAACCTCGTGGCCCTCCGGATACCGAAGCGTCACAGCATTACGAATTGCCTCGTATGCGCGCTCCAGGACTCGATGTCCTCATCAATTACGTCGAGCAGCCCCAGTTCCTCGGCGAACAGCGGCTGGACCTCCTCGATCCCCTCTCGCGGGTCGACACGAGCGTCCAGCCACGGGAAATCGCCGCCGGTCACGAAGAGATCCGCAAGTACCCGACCGTCGTCGCGCTGACGCAGCGTCCGGGCGCCGCCGTGATGATCAGTCACAATGACGACATTACCGACTGCAGACGACGCCGTCTCGTCCATAGCCGCTCGCGCTCTTGCCGCTCGCCACACGTCGGTCAAGGTCTCAGGTGCACTCTTCTGCCGCGATGAGGGCGGCCACACCACGCTTCGCAACCTACGGGGTGCAAGATCGGCGAATACCGCAGGTTTCGACCTACACTCCGCCAGCTATCCGAGCAGAGTTGTGATAGCGGCGACCATCGAGTTCTTGCATCGAAGGATCGCCACATCGACGAACGTGACGCCTGGGTACGCCTGGCGCGCTTGCTCGACGCGGGACGCGGCGCAATGATCCATCGGTGGACATTGATCCGGCGGCTGTCGCGGCATGGTCGGGCCTCGAGTTGTTGCACGCTCTGCCGGGAGGCGCCCGTAACCAGGTTCTGCTGGCCCGCCGTGGTGACAGGCGCCTTGTTGTACGGCGGTCCAGCCGGTCGTCGGCCTCCCTGGACTGGGAGTTGAACCTGCTGGAACACCTCGCCGAGCACGGCGTCGGAGTCCCGCGCGTCGTGCCGGCCAGTGACGGACGTCGCCACGTCCAAGGCCTGCTCGTTCAGGAGTTCGTTGACGGCTATCCGCCACGTACCGACGACGACTGGCAACGTGTGGTCGAGATCCTGACGCTCGTTCACCAGCTGACTGTCGGGTGGCCACAACGTCCCGGCTTCGCCTCGGCCCGCGAGTTACTCGTGATCGATCGCGGCGGGGACGTCGGCCTGGACGCGATGCCGAAAGATGCAGTCCAGGCGGTCCGTCAGGCCTGGCGACCCGTCCTTACCGGCCCCGAGTGCGCGATCCACGGCGACGTGGGTGCCGGCAACGTCCTCGTTACGGACGCTCAGGTAGTGCTGTTGGACTGGGACGAGGCACGCTCGGACGTTCCGTGGTTCGACTTTGCCTTCATGCCGACCTCCATCACAACCCCCGCGCCGGTCCCAATGGACGCTCTGATCACCGCAGGGGCGGCGTGGGAGACCGCAACCTGCTGGCTACCAGAGCCCGACTATGCCAAGCGCCGGCTTGCCGAGCTGCGTGCGCGATCGGGTCA
This sequence comes from uncultured Actinomycetota bacterium, assembly GCA_963836775.1. Classification (GTDB taxonomy): domain Bacteria; phylum Actinomycetota; class Actinomycetes; order Mycobacteriales; family Micromonosporaceae; genus DASQPR01. The sequence goes on from CAWIKR010000003.1 coordinate 552,595, forward strand.
CGCACAAAGCAACCCCACAGTTTCGTAACGAGCTGCGTGTCGCGCCCGACGCGGGATTAGTTCCCTTCCAGCAGTATCTGCAGAGCAACCCGCCAGATGGGAAGACTCGTCGCCGCCGAGCCGCCGTTGTTGGCCAGGGTCCGGATGGCGTCGCCGGGTGCCTTCGATGCCGTGTCAACTTGGCCTAATGGGGGGTGCTCGCATGTTACGCAGGCGACACCGCGCGGCGTTGACTCTGTCTGTGAGCGTGTGTGCAGATGTGGCGTCCCAGCGCACTCAGGGGAAGCCGGTCAAAGTCCGGCACTGACCCGCAACCGTGGGCCCACCATTACGTGTGGGCGAGTCGGAGCACCTGGCTAGGACGCTAGTCCCAGCGTCGTCGTGGTCTACGGCGCGGATTTCGGCTTCCTCCGGCTGGTTATTCCATGCGTCGGGCCAGGGACCGGTCTCCGCACCGGGCCGTCCACCCTTGGAGACCCCGCCATGCACCCGCGCCGATTCTTCCGCAGCCAGCGTGCCTTTCGACGGGCCGCCCGCAAGGCCAACTTCCAGCCGAACGTCTCGTTCGCACCGCCATCACCACGAACAGACGGCGCGCTAAGCGGACTCGAGGTCCGGACCTTCGACGCCACGTTCAGCCAAGCGGCGGCCGACCTTCCACAGCGGCGTGTCGGTAATACTCGACCGGCTCGGGCGCGAGCGGAGCATTGCCGAGGATGAGGTCGGCAGCTTTCTCGGCGGTCATCACCACCGGCGCGTAGATGTTGCCGTTCGTCACATACGGAAAGACTGACGCGTCGACCACACTCAGGTTTTCCACTTCATGCACCGCCATCGTGGTTGGGTTGACCACGTCGACCTCGTCTAGGCCCATGCGGGCAGTGCCCGACGGGTGCAGCGCGGTTTCGGCTTCGCGCGCGACCCAGTCCAGGATTTGGTCGTCGCTGTGCACTGAGGGGCCGGGCGACAGCTCGCCGCTGTCGAAAGTGGCCATGGCAGGCTGCGCGAGGATGTGTCGGGCCGCCCTCACGGCTTGCACCCACTCGCTTCGGTCTTGCTCGGTCGACAGGTAGTTGAAGCGGAGCGCCGGATGCTGTCGGGGATCGGTGCTGACGATGCGCACATGTCCTCGCGCGTCTGAATACATCGGACCCACGTGCACCTGATAGCCGTGCCCGTTGGCGGGCTGCGAACCGTCATAACGCACGGCAATGGGTAGGAAGTGAAACATGACGTTGGGGTACGTCACATCCTCATTGGACCGGACGAATCCGCCGGCTTCGAAGTGGTTGGTCGCGCCGGGACCGCTGCGCCCGAATAGCCATCGCGCACCGACATACGGCCACCAGCGCTTACGCAAGTACGGTTGCATCGACACCGGTTGCCGAGAGCCGTGCTGGACGTACACCTCAAGATGGTCCTGGAGATTGTCGCCGACTCCGGGGCGATGCGCCACCGGCTCGATACCGAGGCGCCGGAGCGCGGTGGCGTCACCCACGCCGGACAACTGCAGTAATGCCGGAGTGTTGAACGCCCCGCCACACAGCACCACCTGGCCTGCCTCGGCCGTGCGTACGGAACTGCCACGTCGCGCATAGTCAACGCCGACCGCGCGCGTCCCCTGGAAGCGGATCCGGGTCACGAGTGCGCGTGTGATCACGGTCAGATTGGGCCTATTGGCGACCGGACGCAGGTAAGCGCGTGCCGCGGACAAACGCCGTCCGCTATGGATATTGCGATCGAACGCTGCGAAGCCCTCCTGCCGATATCCATTGACATCGTCGGTCAGCTGATAGCCGGCTTGCTGCGCGGCCTCGAAGAACGCGGCGAAAAGCGGGCCGCGGGCCGGACCGCGCTCCAAGATCAGCGGCCCGGTGTGACCTCGGTACGCGTCGGTGTCGGCGGCCGCCAGCGCATTTTCCATGCGCTTGAAGTACGGCAGGCAATGGGCGTAGTCCCATGTGCTCATTCCTGGGCCGGTCGCCCACCGCTGATAGTCCATCGGGTTGCCGCGCTGGAAGATCATGCCGTTGATGCTGCTGGATCCGCCGAGGACCTTGCCGCGCGCGTGATAAATGCGCCGGTCATGCAGGCCGGGTTCGGGCTCGGAGGAGTATCCCCAGTCGTAGAACCGGTTGCCGATGGGAAAAGTTAAAGCTGCGGGCATATGGATAAACACGTCCCACGGATAGTCGGGACGTCCGGCTTCGAGCACCAGCACGCGGACGGACGGATCCACCGAGAGGCGGTTGGCCAGGACGCTTCCGGCCGAGCCGCCACCAACAATCACGAAGTCGTAACGCACATGCCGTCCCCTCTGCGCGTTCTACCGCCATCAGTCGCGCTCGATTTGCCTAATTAGGCTCGTCAGCAGGGTATGTGAAGACCGTTCCGACCGCTTCTCGTTGCCAATCGTTCATCGCGCTGGCGTGGACCGGTCGTCACGCCGCGTGCATGATGTTGGCGGGTTCCCCAGCAGAGAGTGCAATGGGGACGTAGTCGGGCACCACGGTAGCCCGATCAAGGAGGAAATGTGCGAATCGCATCCACTCGCGGCCTCGCGTTGATTGTCGCAGGCGGCCTGGCGATGGCCACTGTGGCGTGTTCGCCGCCCCAGAAGAAGAATAGTGACTCGAGCGGCGCGGCCACCGCCACCAGCGCAGCGGGCCTAGGCGGCATGGATAAGTTGGTCGCCGCGGCCAAGAAGGAAGGCACGCTGAACGTCATCGCGCTGCCCCCGGACTGGGCCAACTACGGGGCGATCATCAAGGCATTCAGCGACAAGTACGGCATCAAGGTCAATTCGGCTCAGCCGGATGCCGCCAGCCAAGACGAGATCAACGCGGCCAATCAGCTCAAGGGCCAGGGCGGTGCGCCCGACGTGTTCGACCTCGGCACGGCCGTAGCGCTGGCTAACACCGATAAGTACGCGCCCGTACAAGGTCGCCGCCTGGAACGACATTCCGGACGCCCTGAAAGACGCCAACGGCACATGGGTGAACGATTACGGCGGCTACATGTCTATCGGCTACGACGCCAGCAAGGTGCCCGCTCCGACCAAGGTGACCGATCTACTTGGTGCGGCGTACAAGGGCAAGGTCGCGCTCAACGGCGACCCGACCCAGGCCGGCGCTGCGTTCAACGGCGTCGTCATGGCGGCGCTCGGCAACGGCGGTTCGGCCGATGACATCTCCAAGGGCGTCGACTTCTTCAATCAGCTGAAGAAGAACGGCAACTTCCTTCCGGTCGACCCGACCCCTGCGACGATCGAGTCCGGACAGACTCCGGTTGTCATCGACTGGGATTACCTCAACGTCGCTCAGGGCCAGAAGCTGACCGGCAAGCTCACCTGGAAGACGGTGGTGCCGGAGAACGCGGTAGTCGGCTCCTACTACGTGCAGGCCATCAGCAAGGACGCGCCACACCCGGCCGCTGCGCGGTTGTGGGAGGAATTCCTTTACAGCACCGACGGCCAGAACCTCTGGCTCAAGGGTGGCGCGCGCCCGGTCGAGGCCGACGCCATGGTCAAGGCCGGAACGATCGACCAGACGGCGTACTCGTCGCTGCCGGCAACGACGGGCACTCCGGCGTTCCTGACCCAAGCGCAGACCCAGCAGGCGACCGATTACCTGAAGTCCAACTGGGCCAAGGCGATCGGCTAGCTTTGCGATGAACGTAATCGGACATCAGCCGGATGCGACATCAGCTGAGTCAGGTTCGGCTCCGGCGCCAGCGCTCGCCTTACGGCGGTTCCGCTGGCGCCGGGCCGGCGTCCTGCTCGGCGTGGCGCCGTTCCTGGCCTTCGTGACAATCTTCCTCGCAATCCCAACGCTGGTTGTGGTCGTCGGCGCCTTCGCGAGCGACGACGGCCGGCCGACGCTGTCCAATCTCAGCGCGCTGACGAACGGTTACATCCTGGACGCTTTCGCGCGCAGCATCGTGCTGTCAGCGGTGACAGCGATCGCTGGCGCGATTCTCGGCGCACTGCTGACGTATGCGTTGGTGACCGCGAAGCCGAACGGCATGCTGCGCCGGGTCGTTACCTCGGCATGTGGCGTGCTGGCCCAGTTCGGTGGTGTCACCCTGGCGTTTGCGTTCATCGCCACCATCGGACTCAGCGGATTCGTGACGGTGTTCCTACACGACCAGCTCGGCATCGACATCTACTCCGGTGGCGTGTGGCTGTTCGATCTACCTGGCCTCGCACTGGTCTACACATATTTCCAGATCCCGCTGATGGTCATCGTCTTCCTTCCCGCCCTCGACGGCATCCGGCCGCAGTGGCGCGAGGCCACGTCCAGCCTCGGCGGTTCCACGTGGCAGTACTGGCGCCGCGTGGCGATGCCGTTGCTGGCGCCGGCGTTCCTGGGATCGACGCTGCTGCTCTTCGCCAACGCCTTCTCCGCGTACGCCACCGCCGCCGCCCTGGTGAGCCAGGGCAGCCCGATCATCCCGCTGCAGATCCGCAGTGCGCTCACCAGCGAGGTGGTGCTCGGCCAGCAGAATGTCGGTAAGGCGATGGCTCTGGGGATGGTGATCGTGGTGGCAATCGTCATGGGCCTCTACGCGTTGCTGCAACGGAGGACGTCTCGATGGCTGGGCTGATCGCGCGGGCCGCCCGGCGGCAACGGGTGCTGCGCTGGATCGTGGTCCTCGTCCTCGGAGTGTTCTTCCTGCTGCCGCTGGTCGCCATGGTGATGTTTACCATCCGCGAGCCCAACGGCCACTACACGTTTTCGACGTGGCGGCTGCTGGCGAACTGGAAGCAGCTCAGCGAGACGTACCCAGGCTTGTGGGCAGGCATGAAGTCGTCCGCCGGTCTCGTGGTCTTCACCGTCCTGATCATGCTGGCGCTGCTCGTGCCGACGGCGGTGTGGGTACGCCTGCGGCTGCCGAGAATGCGCCGCTTCCTTGAGTTCGTCTGTCTGTTGCCACTGACCATTCCGGCGATCGTGCTGGTGGTCGGGCTGGCCCCGGTGTACGCGTGGGTCACGTACTTCCTGGGCGGCTCGACGCTGACGCTGACATTCGCGTACTCGATCCTGGTACTCCCGTACGCGTACCGGGCGATCGATGCCGGCCTTTCCGCGATCGACGTGCGCACGCTGGCCGAAGCGGCGCATAGTCTCGGTGCCGGCTGGGCAACCGTGATGTGGCGGGTGGTGTTGCCGAACATCCGATCCGCAGTGCTGTCGGCGTCCTTCCTGACAGTGGCTCTAGTGCTCGGCGAGTTCACCATCGCGTCACTGCTTAACCGGGAAAATCTGCAGGTCGCCATCGACCTCCTCGGCAAGAGCAGCGCCACCATGTCGGTCGCTGTCTCATTCGCCGCGCTCGTCCTCGCATTCGCCCTGCTCTTTCTGCTGTCGTTCGCCGGCCGTCGTCGTGGGCGGCGCGGCACCACCACGTCCGATCAGCCCAGCGCCGCGGTGGCGCCAAGCTTGATCGCTAGCGAATCCATAGGAGAGCGCTCGTGACGACTCTGGTCAGCACCACGAACAGCGTCGCGGTTCGGCTCGATGGGCTGCGACGCAGCTTCGGCGGCGTCCATGCTCTCGACGGCCTCGACCTCGACATCGCTCCGGGGGAGTTGGTGGCGCTGCTCGGCCCATCCGGCTGCGGCAAGACCACTGCCCTGCGCATTCTGGCCGGGCTGGAGGACCCGGACACCGGGCGTGTGCTGGTCGGCGGCAAGGACATCACCGACAGTCCGGCCAACCACCGTGACATGGGTATGGTCTTCCAGGCGTACAGCCTCTTTCCGCATCTGACCGCGCTGGAGAATGTGGAGTTCGGGCTGATGCTGCGCCGCCAACGTGCTGCGCAGCGACGTCAGCGCGCGGGCGAGATGCTCGAACTAGTCGGCATCGGCGCTCACTCCGGGCGCTACCCTCACCAGCTGTCCGGCGGCCAGCAACAGCGGGTGGCGCTGGCCCGTGCCCTAGCCATCCAACCGCAGGTGCTGTTGCTCGACGAGCCATTGTCGGCGTTGGACGCGAAGGTGCGACTGCAACTGCGCGACGAGATACGGCGCATTCAGCGCGAGGTCGGCACCACCACGCTGTTCGTCACGCACGATCAGGAAGAGGCACTCGCGATGGCCGACCGGGTTGGCGTGATGCGGTCCGGCCGGCTGGAACAGCTGGGATCGCCGGAAGATATCTATGGACGTCCGGCCACGGCGTTCGTCGCCGATTTCGTAGGACTATCCAACCGGTTGCCCGGCCGTGTCTCGGACAGTGGGGTCGAAGTGCTCGGGACGGTTCTGCCACTCATCGACAGCTCTGCGGTTGCGGTCGGCGCGGCGGTCACCGCAATGGTCCGACCCGAATCGGTGAACCTTGAGGTCGACCCGCAGGGCGTCGCGCGGGTGCTGGCGGCGAGCTTCCTCGGGCCGACCAGCCGCGTCACCGTGGCACTGCCAGACGACACACTGGTCCTGGCCCAGGTCGCCAGCTCGCGGCTGAGCGAGCTTTCACCCGGTACGGCAACGCGTGTGGTGCTCCAGCCGACCCCTGTGGTGGTCTCGGCCTCATAGTGTCGGCTCGCCATCCCAACGTCGCGCAGCCGGTGATCGGCTCGGCGTACGCCATCTTCACCGTCGACGTGGCAGACACCGTTCCTGCGTAGCCGTGGTTCGGCTGGCCCAACTGGGCTGAGTGGGTTCGCTGAACCGTTCGGATCCCGACTCCGTCCGCTGCTCGACGGGCCGGGTGATCGGCGGAAGGTAGACCTGTGCATCGACGCTGGTGGCGAGGACGAGTGCCGCGGCCATGGCCGGTGGCCGCGCTCCGGGATTCTTATCAAGACATGTCATGCAGAGCCGGGCCGCTTCGGCGGCCAGCCCCGACATGGATGGCAGCGGATCCGGTTTCCGCGTGCGGTGAGCGAACAGGAGTTGAGGGACGGTCTCGGCCTCCCACGGCAATCTGCCGGTCAGGCTCAGGTAGAGCAGGACACCCAGGCTGTACAGGTCCGTCGCGGTGCCGACCGGCTCACCGGTGAGGCGCTCCGGCGCGAGATAGGCGGGCGTGCCCTCGATGCTGCCGTCGCTGAGCCGGTCGTGGTCCCCGACCCGGGCAGCGATGCCGAAGTCCAGGACCGAAGCTCCATTACCAGGTAGGAAATCGGCGGTCAGTCGGTGACGACGAGTCGCACCGTCAAAACGGCCACCGCGATACGCGGTTGCAGCCGCTCTGTTCCCCACAAGGCCGGCCACAAACCACGACCCGGGATCGCGTCAAACGCAGGCGGGTTCGGCATACCCACCTACAACCGTGCGCGGCCGGTTCGGCCGCGCACGGTATAGGTGACGGACTACTTCTTGAAGGCGTCCTAACGGCCTGGTCGGGAGTTGTCTGAGGTCGGGTTCGGTCGGCTGCGGTTGGTTGAAGCAGCGCCGAATGGGTCTCTCAGTTCCCAGCGAGCCGTCGCAGGCGGGCGCGTTCCCGGAGGGCAGCGGCAGATTCCGACGAAATTTTGCGGGCTGTGTCGGATCGGGTCGGGGGTGTTCGTAGTGGGGGTGAGGCCGCCCAGGAGGGGCGCCCAAATAACGGAAGGACGTTCCTCATGACCACCTTGACGGAGCCGGGCGCGGTCACCACACGCCGCTCTAGCCGCCTGCTCTGGTCGATCCTGGGGCTGGTGCTGCTTGCCGACGCTCTCGACGTGATCGATGCGACAGTCACGAACATCGCCGCCCCCACCATCGCCCGCGATCTCAATGGCGGTGAAAGCCTGATCAAGTGGTTGGGACCGGCGTACATGCTCGCCATGGGTGTCCTGCTCGTGGTCGGCGGACGGCTGGGTGACAAGTTCGGCCAACGCCGGCTCTTCCTGATCGGCATGGGCGGGTTCACCCTGGCCTCGGCAGTTGCCGGGTTCTCACCTGATCCGGCTCTGCTCATCGTCGCCCGGGTTGCTCAGGGAGCGTTTGGGGCTCTCCTCATCCCGCAGGGCATGGCAATCATGACGAAAGCGTTCGACCGCGACCTGCTCGCCAAGGCGTTCGGGCTGTTCGGTCCGGTTCTCGGGCTCTCCAGTGTCGGCGGCCCGGTCCTGGCCGGCTTCATCATCAGCGCCGACCTGTTCGGTCTGTCCTGGCGCCCGATCTTCCTCGCAAACATCATTCTTGGCGTAATCGGGCTGGTCATGGCCGTCAAGATCCTGCCGCGTGACGGCGACGGCGACCGGTCCACCGTCATCGACGGTTGGGGCTCCGGCCTGCTTGCGGGAACCATGCTCGGGCTGCTGTACGGCCTGATCGAGGGCTCAACCAACGGCTGGAGCGCCGTCCCTGTCGTCTCGATCGTCGTCGGCGTCCTGTGCTTCGCTGCCTTCGCCCACCGTCAGCGCACCGCAACCGAGCCGCTCATCACGCCCTCGCTGTTGAAGAACAGGGGATTCACCTCCGGAATGCTCGTGGGCCTGGTCGTCTTCGCCGCCGGCACCGGCCTGTTCTTCGTGCTGTCGCTGTTCCTGCAGGAGGGGCTGCACGCCAGCCCGAGGGACGCCTCGCTCGGCCTGGTGCCGCTCACCGTGGGGCTCATCGCCTCCACGTTCGCCGCCATGGGTGGCCTGGTTGCCAAGCTCGGTCGCAGGCTCGTCGTCATCGGCCTGGCCGTCGCCCTCGTCGGTTGCGGTTGGGTTCTGGCCGTCATCGATCACTCCGGGACGAACGTCAGCCTCTGGGCGCTGGCTCCGGCGTTGATCGTCGTCGGCGTCGGGACCGGCCTCTGCTTCACCACGATTCCCACCGTTGCTCTCGGCGACGCGAAACCTGACGAAGCCGGCAGCGCCAGCGGCTCGCTCAGCTCGATCCAGCAGCTCGCTTCAGCGATCGGCTCGGCGGCAGTGACGTCGATCTTCTTCCAGGCCGCAACCTCCGGACTGGCCCATGCGATGAAAGTCAGTCTTATCGTCGTCCTGGCCGTCACCGCCCTCAGCCTCCCGATCGTCGCCCTGATGCCCCGCACTGCACCAGCGGAACCCCAGCAGTGAGCAATCGGCCGAACGTGGCGAAAACGGCCGGCCGACGGGGTGCCTCCCAATCGTCGGCCAGCCATCCCCGCCGCGTCTCCTTCCAAGCCTGCAGTACCGTGCCGGCGCGTGCGGTGCCGGTTGGGGGATCGTTGCACCGATGGCTTCCTGGTATCGCGATCATGACCTGTCCAGGCTGGCGGCTCGGTTGCCGCCCGCAGGCCCATCCTGCGGAGACGCCGTCGGAGGTGGAGGCGGCGATTTGTGAACGACGACGTCACCATCCCCGTTGGCGACAACCCGTGCATCATGAGCCGGGCCGTAACGGCTGTCCCGGACCGATTGTCGGTACGTCCTCATCGCCCGCCAACCTGGCGGAGATACACGTCAATTTCGGGGTCGGGCATGATCTCCCGTACGTCTTGCGCGCACCGGCACCCGGCGGCGATCTTGCCTGCCCACGCCAACGCCTCCTCACGTGAGGGAACGTCGACGATCGTGAACCCTCCAATGAACTCCTTGACCTCCGGGTAAGGGCCGTCGGTGACCATCCCGTCGGTGGCCACGACACTCGCCCTCTGGCGTTCTAATCCGCCGGCAAAAACCCACGCGCCGGCGTCCACGAGTTCCTGTTGCACCGCGTGCGCGGCCTCGCCCACGGCGGGCCAATCCGCAGCGGGGATGTGGTCCATCGCGCCGTCGTCGAACGTGATCAAGTACCGCGTCATCCCATGACTCCTTTGTCCCGGCGGCCTGCTCCGGCCGCCTCTCACCTCATGCACGAACGACTCGCTCCGGATTCGACACTCTGCAAAAAGAATTCCTCAATGGGCCTCTGTCGTTCGGCGCTCAAGGGCGCCACCCAGTTCGCGGAGATCTCCGGCCTGCAGCTCCTACCTTCGCAGGCGACCCACCGGGGCTTGGTCCGGACGTGGCCGACCGTGACTGAAGCCGTTGGCTCGGCCCGCACGACCGGACATGGCGATCGCGACGGCGCTCAGCAGGGTTGCCGCGGCCAGTGGCACCCAGAGAGCCGCCGCACTGATGGCGAGTAGTCCGGTGATGATGATCGGGTCCGCCGCGCGGGCCAGGCCGTAGCTGAGCTGCCAGCGAGCGAGTGCACGGCCAGTGAGGTGGGCCGGCGCCGACTCGATCACCAACGGCACGCTGCTGCCGGTGTAGAGGATCTCGCCCATGGTGTACGGCAGGGCGACGGCGGCGATGACGATCGCGCCGGGTGTGCCACCCCAGGCCGCGCCGAGCCAGAAGCCGAGGTACGACCCGGCGAGGACCAGTCCCGAGGCGGCGAGGACGGTCCGGTGGGACAGTCTCGACAGGCCCACCACCACGATCACCTGCAGGACGATCACCAGGACGGTATTGCCGACGAAGATGCCCGATGACCACGCCGCCGAGGCATGCAGTGTTTGGACGAGCGTCACCGGTAGGGCGACTTCGAGCACGTCGGCGTAGAACGCCAACGGCATGCAGGCGACAGCGAGCACGGTGACCACCCGCAGCCCGTCGCGGGACGTTTGGGCACCCACCGGCGTCGGCCGGGCAGTCCGAGAGGTGGCCGGCGGGTCGGCGCGGTGCAGCGGCACCGTGATCAGTGCCGCCGCGCCGAGCGCGGATCCGATCGCCGTTGCCACCGCCAGCCACCGGATCACGCCGGGGCCGCCCGCGACGAGCGCGGTGGCGAGCAGTGCGCCGCTGCCCAGGCCGGCGTTGCGGATCGAGCGCCCGGCGGCCAGCGCCGCTGTCCGGTGCCGGTCGCCGCTGAGGGCGGCGACGAGCGCGTTGGTCGCCAGTGGTGCCACCTGAGTGCCGATCCCGATGAGCGCGGTGCCGATCACAAACCCGGGCACGTCGGGAAACAGCGCCAATGTCGCGGCGCCGCCCGCGCGGACGAGCAATGAGGCGACCGCTGGTGTACGCAGTCCACCAGTGTCGATCCAGTAGCCCACCAGCGGGACGGCGGCGAGTCCGAGCAGCATGCCGGCGGTGAGCGCAACCCCCGCCTGGGTGGTGTCCAGGCCGATCGTGATCGCGTAGATCACGACGAACGGGCGCAGCAGACCTGAGGTCAGCGCCTCCACGGAGGCGCTGAGCAGGTAACGGCCGCCGCCGGGGATACGTGCGAGGTCACGCAGAGTCGTGCGGGTCGCGCCGGCGCTGTGCGGCGCGGCGCTCGGGTTCAATGTCGTTGTGGTCACGGTGTCGACGATGTGGCCGTGCAGCGCACAAGGTGCCTCGATGTGTACAGATCCTCAAGCAGAGCCATGGTGGATTGACCGGTCTGGTCAATCCGTTTAACCGCGAGGGGCGGGCACCTGCCAGGATGAGGTCGATGGTCACCTCTATCGACATCGGCGGCGTCCCCGCCGACCGGATCCGGGTCGCGCCGTCGCCACTGGCGGAGCTCGCCGCCGTGCTGCACCTGCTCGCGGAGCCGCAGCACCATCCGGACGTGGCGTCGGCGGCCGCGTCCATGGCGACCGCGATTGGTGCCCCGCTGGCGGCCGAACTTGACGAATTCGGGCTGCTCTGGGTGTCCGCCGGCGCCGACTTTCTGCTGCCGCCGGATCCGCGCCCGAGCCTGCGCGCTGAACTCGACGACATCGACCGCCTCGACGACGAAACTTGGGTGTCAGCCGCTCTCGCCGCGCATCGTGCCGTGACACAGCCGCCGACGATGTGGTCGCCGTTGTCTGATCCGGTCGCCCGACGGCGGGCACTGGCCTCCGCCCGTGCGCGCGGTCCGCGGCAGGCGGCCTGGGCCGCACGGGTCCTCGGCGACCCTGCCGTCGAACGCGACCGGCTACGTCGTGTCCTGCTCGACTGCGAGTCCGCGTTCTTCGGCGCCACATGGGACCGGGTCCGGCCGGCCCTTGCTGAGGAGGCGGAACGCCGCCGGATCGACTTGGGCCGCGATGGCATCCGCGCGCTCGAACGGATCTCCCGCGCGATCCGGGTAGACCCCGAACGAGGCGTCCTCACGCTCGACAAACTGCAAGACCTCACCGCCGACGCGCGGGCGGGGATCACACTGATCCCGAGCGTCTTCGGCGGTCCGCACCTGACGCTCGTCTACGCCGCGGGTTGGCGACCAGTTCTGCAGTACCCGCGGCCCGGCCGCGAGCAACGTCCGGTGCTGCTCGTCGATGAACTGGACGCCCGGCTCGCAGCCCTGGCACATCCATTGCGGCTGCGGCTTTGCCGCACCCTCGCTCGTGGCCCGCACACGACCGGCGAACTCGCCGAGCGCTGGGCACTCACCCCGCCCGAGGTGTCACGACACCTCGCCGTGCTCAAGGCCGCCGGACTGCTCCTCACGCAGCGACACGGCCGCTACGTCACCTACAGCCTCGAGCTCGACGCATGCGCCGGACTGGGACTTCAACTCATCGACGTAATCCGACGGTGAAGGGTTTTCGCAGGTCACTGTGCCGCGAGCGGGCTATGGCGGTCGCATAGATGTGGAGTGGGCTGGCTGTTGATCGTCACCGCCGAGGATGTGGGCCGGTCACGGCGCGCGTGACCGTCTCCGAGGCGAGCATCCGCTGCGCAGCCTCGATGCCGGTCAGCGCCGCCCCATATGCGGCCATCTCCCGCTGGAAGTGCTCCACCTTGGAGTACCAGTAGTCGAGCTCCGGGTGCAGCGCCTTGAGTTCCTGGTAGGAGATCATGTCCTTGGCGGGAGTGATGCCGCGGCGGGTGCAGTTCAGGTCGAAGCGGGCTTTCGCTTTGCCGTATTTCTGGCTCATGCCGAGCAGGCCGGTTTCGGTCTCGATGAGCTTGGCCCGCAGGTAACGCACGTAATCGCGGTTGACCAAGTCGTCCGATGTCATGCCTCACAGTTACCCACGCCGACCGTCCGTTACACCAGGCCGGCCGCTACCAAGTCCGCTGTACGACCCCGCAGTCGGGCAACGCGGACTAGCAGCTCGCCAGTGGTTCGGCCCTCCGGGAGGAGCGCGCGGCCGAAATCGCGGCCCGAACGCTCGCCCTTCCTGATGTTCAGAGCGTCGAGGATCTCACCGCGCGGCTGACCTCGGCGGGGGAGCGCTGAGGTCGAGACAGTTACCGCTCCCGGACTGCGTAGGTCAGGTGCGTCACCCTCCGAGAGGACTCCGCGCGGACCTGCTTCAGGGCCACGCGGCGCGCGTCCACACCCTCGAACAGGCGGACCCCGGACCCGAACAGCACGGGTGAAAGCGCGATCGTGAACTCGTCGATCAGGCCGGCGTTCACGTACTCCAGGATCGTTGCGCCGCCGCCCGCGATGCGGACGTCCCGGTCGCCGGCGGCCTCACGGGCCTGGTCGAGCGCGGTCTCGATGCCGTCGTTGACGAAGTGGAAGGTGGTTCCACCCGGCCGCTCCCAGGGATCACGCTTCTCATGCGTCACGACGAAGACCGGCGTGTGGAACGGCGCCTCCTCCGGCCACATCTGCTCGCCCGCGTCGAACATGCGCTTGCCCATCACGCTCGCGCCGGTGCGCTTGAACGTCTCCCGCGCGATGTCGTTGTCGCGCCCCTCCTCACCGCCCTCGCCAAGCTTCAGGTTCTCCCGGAAGAACCGCTGTGGGAAGATCCACTGCTGCAGCTCCATCCACTGCCGTCCCATCAATTCCCCGAGAGACCCGGGCGCGATGAACCCGTCCAGCGACATCGACACACTAAAAAACACTTTTCCGGCCATCAGTCCTCAACGTCCTTTTGAATGATTTCGGTGACGTAGGCAGCCAGCTTGCTCAGCGTCTGCTGGCCGCCCTCGATCGCGCGGTACTTATCGACCACCTCGTCGCGCATTTCCTTCGTCGGGAACACGGTGCGCATCTCGATCCGGGTCGCTGCCTCGTCGGGCGCGAACGTGAGGACCGACTCGAAGGCGTTCGGGTCGCCGCGGGACTCACCGTGGCGCAGCGCGATCCGCTCCGGCGGGGCGATCTCGGTCCAGGAGATCCACTCCTGGTAGTCGGTCCCGTCCGGTCCGTGCATCACGAAGGTCCACTCCCCACCGACGCGGAACTCGAAGGACCGCGTGGTGGTGGTGAACCCTTCCGGTCCCCACCATCGCGACAGGTGCCGGACCTCGGTGAACGCCTCGAACACCAGCTCCCGTGGGGCGTCGATGACCCGGAAGATGACAATCTCGCGGTCGGCCGTCGCGGACTGCGCCGGCGCTCCTCGTCCCGTCGCGCTCATCAGCTAATCCTCCTGCCGTGACTGCTTGAGGTCCTGCACGTACGCGTCCAGCCGGTCGAAGCTCTCGTTCCAGAAACGCTCGAACCCGCCGGTCCACTCGTGGACCGGTCGCAGCCCGCGGGCGTCAAGGCCGTACAGGCGCTGCTTGCCTGCCTTGCGGTCCCGCACCAGCCCGACCTCTCGGAGCACCCGCAGGTGTTTGGACGCCCCCGGCTGGGTCATCCTCAGCTCCTGGGCCAACTCGGTCACCGGCCGCTCGCCCGCCCGCAGCAGCGCCAGGATCTCCCGGCGCTGTGGCTCGGCGATCGCGTTGAAGACGTCGGACGTCGTGGCTGCTCGTGCCATGACCGCCATCATATACCCATAACGGCATGCGTCAACGAAAAGTCAGGCGCGTCGTGACAGACGACGATCGCAAACCTTGTCAGCGCCTGCGGAAACGCCGCCATGCCGGCATACGGTGCGGCTACGGGTGGACCGTGGTGCGCATGACCCACCGCCACTTGGCGATCAGCCGCGCCCGGGTGAAGCCCAGCCCGGCGTACAACTCCTCTGGGCCGGTGTGCAGGTAGGCGCCGCGCTGCGGCGGCCGGCCTTCCGTCTGCTCTGGATAGGCCTCGACCACGCCGCCTCCGGCCCGCTTGATTTCCTCCAGCGCGGCCGCCACCGCAGCGGCCGCGACACCCTTCGTGCGGTCTTTGGGATTGGTGAAGATGCAGCCGATCCGCCAATCCGGTGGAGCGTCGGCGGCCTGCTCGTAGACGCGCCGGCTCTTGATGTTGGGTAGTTCCGGCGGTGACCCGAACTGGCACCAGCCGACACAGCGGGCGCCGTCGAACACGAGCACCTGATGGACCGCGCCACGGGCCACCAGCCGCCGCTTCGTCTCCCGCTTCCCTTCCTCGAGGTGCTCGGCATTGGCGTCCTTCGGGTGGAAGCCCATGCACCAGCACCCACCCCACACGCCGTTGTTCGCCTCGACAAGGGCCGCAAAGTCGTCCCAGGTGTCCGACGTGAGCATGCGCGTTGTAAGCGTCATGCGCTCAGTCTGGCCCGGCAGTACGACAAAAAGGGCCGTCGCGGGTGGTCAACGGCTAGAGAGCGCTCACCGGATTCCAGCCTGCTGAGTGGATGTGGCGATGTCGGCGAATGGTTGGCCGGCAGGCGGTTGAGCAGTGTGTCTCAGCAGATGCCGAGTAGGGACAGTTGTCCATCGGCTGTCGGCCATGTTCCGCGATGATCGGGTTGTCAGTCGTCCTCAGCTTTCTGCTGGATCGCTATCCGGAGGGGTCTCGATGTCGGCCGACGCGTCCTGCTCGACGACTGTGTGGGCACGGCGTTCATTCCACAGATCGCGAACGATGATCTGGATCACGCCGGCCACCGGAATCGCCAGGAGGGCACCGAGGATTCCGGCGAGTTCCACACCGATCAGGATGCTGATCAGCACCGTCAACGGATTGAGCTTGACCGTCCGCGAAAGGATCAGCGGCTGCAGAAGATGATTCTCGGCCTGCTGATAGACGATGAAGAACACGATGAGGACGATGCCGGCCGGGACCGAGTGGATGAACCCGGCGACCACGGCGACCAGGGCTCCGAGCGTGGCGCCGATCAACGGGATCAGGTCTGCGATCGCTACGAACAGCGCGATGAGACCAGCGAACGGCACACCCGTCACCAACAGGACGATATACGTCAAGACACCGCAGATCACGCTGATGAGCAGGTTCCCGGTGATGTAGCCGGTGATTGCCCGCGCGCAATCGGCGGCGACCCGTCGGATCCGATCGGCGCGGGTGTCCGAGAACGCTGTCAGCGAGGTTGCGGTGATGCGGGGCGCCTCGAGCACCATCAGATATGACAGCACGAAGATGCTAAGGAGGGCCGCGAATGCCGTCGCAGCCCGCCGGAGCACCGAGAACGCACCGCCGCCGACGTTGCCGGCGTAGCTCTGCAACTGCGCCTTGTGGTGCTGGATCCAGTCGACCACGCGGAATCGTTCCAGTAGGTTGCCGATCGGTCCGCGGCCCGCCTTGGCATCGTCGATCAGACCCGGCAACTGCTTCGACAGCTGAGTGCCCTCATGAATGAGCGGTACGACGAACAGTGCCACCAGCCCGGACAGCGCGATGACGACCACCAGGAACACCACAAGGGTGGCGAGCCAACGGTGAATCCACTTCACGCGCCGCTCGACCCAGTTGACCGCCGGGTTGAGCGCGATTGCGAAGAACGCCGCGATGATGATCCACGTCAAGACCCGGCGGATCTCATAGATGACAAGCAGTGCAAGCACCGTCGCGATGACGATTCCGACCACGGTCGCGGTCGTTCGCGCCACCCTCCGCTGATCTTGCTCGCCAGTCATCGCAGCGCCACACCCTCACGCCCGCCGGCCGGAACTCCTTCGGCGAGGCGCGCCGCGCTTGGTGTGCTCATCTGTGGAGCGTAACCGGGACGCTACGCGTCGCGGCGGATCAGAGCTTCGAAGACGGCACCTGGCGCGGCGAGATCCGCACCGAGTTTCGACCGCTGCCGGGTATGTCGTCGCCCAGGAACTCTGGTGCTCCAGCGGCTTCGCCAATACCGATGCTGCCGGCGCAGCCGGGCTGGGAGGAGATCGCCGACTATGCGCTCGACTGGGCCGAGCGCCACGCCGTGATGCCACCGGTTGCGGTCTGACCACCGCCAACGTCCGCCATGAACCACTGGGCGTCACTCACGTCGGCGGCTTGACTGCGCCGACCGAGCTCAATGGCTGAGGCCGCTCACCGATCCGACGCTCGGTGGCCGGCAAGACCTACCACTTCGGCTGCGGACGTCATGTGACCGCTGTACCAACTTGGTGTTTACGCCTACCCTCGCGGAGCTCGAGCGCTGCCAGTAGGACGCGTCGGACAAGGCTGGTGAGCGCGTCGTCCCCGCTGGTGCTGTCATCGCTTACGACGGCAAGGCTTGCGCGGAGTGGATCACTCGCGGCGGCGGTGTTGCGGACTACGTCGTCCATGAGTTGGATGGCTTTCCGCAAAGGGCCCGAGGGCTCGTTGAGGCCAAGTGTGGCCCGCCAGGGCGAGCCTGCGGCAGCGTCGCGCAGGACGGCAGCGACCCGGCCGGGCGCGTACGCCAACGCCTCCGCTACGGCCTCGGCCCAGCAGCACAGGATTGTCAGTTCATCAACGTTCAGCGGCGGCGGATCTGACAGCTGCCGAATCGGCGCATCACCGTGGGAGCCAGTCGCCGCAGGGCGGATCTGATGCTGGCCAACAGCGTAGAAGTCGACCGCGTTTTGCACCGGGCGACGCCCGTCGTTGCTGTGGCGCTGCGCTGGGCTGACGCATGCGGTCAGCAGGATGCCCTGGGCCCCGTGTTCCAGGGGGACCTCGTTGAGACCGTTGCGGGGGTCTTTCCAGAGGCCGACTACGCGTGCGGCGTCGTGTCCGCGTGGACGGCACCGATCGACCAGGCCCCAAGCGCTGAGGGTCAGCACCGCGGAACCCGGGTCGTCGGCAAACACGCTCGCGTAACGAGCGGACCATCGCGATGTGAGCTGCGGTCCGTCGAGGAGTGGCGTCACGATCCCCGTCGGGCCTACTGCGCGGATGAGGTCGGCGACTTCGTCATTCTGAGCAAGGTCCTCGCAGATGAGGATTACCACGGTGAACCCCTCACCGAACTCGATGAAATGCAGAACGCGTCGGGGTACGTTCACGGCCTCCCACCACCGCATTTCGGGGTGTAGCTCCCCACCGAGGATGGGTCGAAGTCGAAGAACCCATACGGTTCGTCGGCATCGCGCTGCGCGGAACCCTCGACGGGGCGAAAGTCGCTTGCGCGTATCCGCAAGGGCCACGGAAGCAGCAGGAAGTTGACATGGTCGGCGCGCGGCTCGGTGCCCCGCCGACGGGCCGGCAGCTTGTGCCATCGAACGCCGACGCTCGGCCCGTGCGCGGTTACGTATCGGGACATCGATCGAATGGAGGTACCTGGCGCTGTGGGCGTGCGCACCTTCGGAAGCACCAGCACCATGTCATGCGAAATTCGCGCGAGTGTGCCGCGCTGCGCGAGCAGCTCCCGGGCGCGACCCCGGTAGCAGCACCCAATGGGATTCGAAGCGGTCAGCGCGACGCCGAGCCCGGCGCACGCCTCATCGGCGATGGCGTGCAGCGTCAACAATGCCGCACACAGTTCCCAGTTGGCGCCGGTTGCAAGGTCTTCCAACGGCGTCGTCGCCGCGGCCACCAAGACCTCCATCATGCTGACGAGCAGCGGCGGAACCGGCTCCCCTGGCACATCGACGACGCCACTCCACGCGCGTCCAGCCGTCTCGACCGTAGTTGACCACCCACTTCGTGATCCGGGCGGCCATTGGTGCCCCGGTGGCGGCGACAGCGCAAAGCGGTAGGCGCCCGACCGCTGCAGCATCACCGAGGTCAGCGCGAAGAGATCCGGCGGCCAATCCAGGAGATCTGCGCTCAAGGGCCGGCCGCTCATCGTCTCCCAAAGCGCCCCGACAGTCGTCCGCCGCGTACCGTCCGCACCCAATTGGTACTCGGCCATCAGCCCACCCCCGTCGCCGTCGGCGCCCGGCAATCCTGCGGCCAGCCTAAGGTCGACGCACCGTCCTGACCGACGATCCCGGGGAACCCGATTGAGAAAGGTCGGGGCCCGGCTCAGGACACCGCCCCGCTCGTATATCGGCGCTCTGGACCGGCGCTGGAAGTTGCTGAATTGGGTCCGAGCACGGGCAAGCTGCCCGCCGTTGAGCCTGGCGGACGGCCTCATCAGGTAGAAGGATCCGAATCAACCACCCCGTTCCATTCGCCGCTGCCGAGCCGGCGAAACTCCTCCGCGATCCGCAAGCTTCGGGCTTCGCTCGCGACCGGGACGGTCTTGGATCGTCCGTCGACACCGCCCCTCAATGCGGTGATCAGCCAGCCGGCTCCGACCGCTGGCACGCGGCGGGCGGTTCAGCTTGCGACGCGGTTGTCCAGAATGCCTTCACGGCGTAGTCGCTCGGCCATCGGGGAGCCGGAGGTGTGGAAGACGATGGCGCGGTTCACGTCGTGCGCGGTGGCTGCCGCCGCGCGTAGGACGCCGACGGTCTGCGGGTCTGGGCGGTTTGGTGGAGGCTGAACGCATCCTGGCAGTGCTTTGCAGCTTTGCTTGTATTGGCCATGCGTTTTATCGCACTTCTCGCGAACGGCGCAGTGCGGGCGCGCTCGGCACGTTTCGGACCCGGCAAATTCCGCATTGGCCGACGAGCGAATTCGACGCAGGGCAGGCTGTCTTGAGGCACGGACGGCATCGCATCCAGGGCCGCCGGATGCTGCGTCGGGCGCTCACCTGTCAGGCGACGCCCCGGTAGAACACATCCTCCGCTACGCGCGGAGGTCGTTGCGCTGCAGGGACGCGGTGGGTTGGAGCGCCGTGGCCGTGTGATCCCGTAACAACACGATGGTGGCCCGAGGTCACCGGCTCGTCGGAAGGAAAGCGGACATGGACTACAGACTTGAGGTCGCGAACATCCCGGTCTCCGATGTGGACCAGGCCAAGCAGTTCTATCAGGGCCTGGGGTGGCGCCTCGACGCGGACTTCGATCTTGGCGGTGGCACCCGAATCGTACAGATGACACCGCCGGGATCCGCGTGTTCGGTGAGCTTCGGCACCAAGATCCCAATGGCGCCGGAACTGGTGGTCGACGACATCGAAGCGGCCCGTGCGGAGCTGACAAAGAACGGTGCGGAGGTCAGCGAGCCGTTCCACCGCGAGGGCACGCAAATGCGTCCGGGCGTGGACCCGAAGCATCAGAGCTACGCGTCCTACGCGTCCTTCAAGGATCCGGCCGGCAACGCCTGGACCCTCCAGGAAGTCACCGAGCGGCTGCCCGGGCGCTCAACGTCACCGCTCGCGGTCTACGGCAGCGAGGAACACCTGGCGCAGGCTCTGCAGCGTGCTTCCGACGCGTACGCCGCGAATGAGGCAAAAACTGGTCAGAAGGACGCCAACTGGTCGCAGTGGTACGCCCACTTCATGACCGAGGATCCGAACGCTTAGCCGCGGTGCCGGCGGCCATACGCACGCACAGCCGGCCACGCCGACGTCAAGGAAACAACAGCTCCTGGGAACGACTGGAATATGACTGGACGGACCCGCGGTACGTCACGATGAAAACCGTTGAACCTGCGGGGTGGCAAGTCCGGTCGCCGCGATCCTGATTCGCAGTTGGCTCAAGGCAGTCCGCGAATCCTGAGCAATGCCGCGGCCGCTGGACCCGCGACAGCAGCCTGGCCAACATCCGCGTCGCTGCGGCCACCAGAACGCGGGATGGCTTAGTGCAACATTGCCCAGCGTGCTGGTTTGGCGCCGAGTTAACCTGATATGGCCTATTTTATGACCAACTGAATCAGTGCAGAGGAATCCTGACCATGGCGGACAACGAGGTCTCTCGCAACCTGAAGAGCATGGACGAACTTGATTTCAAGGCGTGGAACGGTGCCGACTGGCCCGGCCTGTTCGCCCACCTCCATACCGACGACGTGCTCGTCGACGTCAAAGGACAGCCTGAGACTCACGGCATCGGAGAGCACATCGCCGCTATGAAAGCGCTCGTCCAGGCCGCGGGCGGAACACCACCGCAGGTAGCGGACCATCCGATCATGTTTGGATCTGGCGAGTGGACATGTGTGGTGGGAGAGTTCGAAGACGGCGGCCGGATGGTGACTGTAGCGAAATGGCGCGACGGGGCGATCGCCGAGGAATACATCTGGATGTAGTTGTCTGAGGCTGTCCGGATCCTGATCCACGGCGACCCTCACCGAAGGTGAGCGCACGCAGCGGGTTCAGGCATCCCAGATGAAGCCGATCACGCATTTCTGCGAGATCGGCCGTGATCCTTGAGCCGAGTTTCGTGACCGGTCAACCTCGATTTCGGCGTTGACGATCACCAGCTCTGCGGGTGCTTCTAACGCCACGCTGACTGGCGGTTGGTGGCTTCAGGGTCCCTGCCCGCGACGCCGGGGCGGCGTCCGCCCCCCGCATTATCGGCTCACGGTGGACGGTAGGCGTCCGACCGCTCAATCATCTGCGTGACCTCCGTCCGCATGAAGGTGAAGAACGAGGCTCCGTCCGAACTTCAGGCATCTCGAGTGATCAGGTCGTCGATGGTTTCGCCGCGTACCAGGATCTGCGCAACGCCGTCGCGGACGCTCGTGCGTACCGCTACGCCGGAGTCCGACCCCGATCCGATCCTGAACGAACTTGCATGGCTGCTGGTCGGCTCGGCGGCGGTCGCAACCCTGCTCGCGATCGTCGCCGCACGGTTGGCGGCACGCAGAGTGCTGCGCCCAGTGCAGCGGCTGACCGACGCCGTCAGCCGTATTCGAGAGACCGGCGACCTGACCACACCCATTCCCGCCCAGGGACGAGATGAGATCGGACGGCTAGGTGCCGCGTTCGCGGCGATGACAACCGACCTCGACGCGTCTGTTGGCGCGCAGCGGCGCCTTGTCGCCGATGCCTCGCACGAATTGCGTACGCCGCTGACTAGCCTCACCGTCAACCTCACGCTCCTCGCCGAAAACCCGGACGATCCACAAGCGCGGCAGCTCGCTACCGATGCGCTGGCTCAGGCGGGCGAACTCAACGCGCTCGTCGACGATCTGGTAGACCTTGCTCGGTACGGCGAGGTTCCATTCCACACCGAAGACGTACGCCTAGATCTCGTCGCCGAGCGGATTGCTGCCCGAGCCCTGCGCCGAAATCACAGCATCCGGATCGAACTCGAGACGCAGCCGACTCTCGTGCACGGAGATCCCGACGCGCTGGAACGTGCGGTGGCCAACCTGTTCGAAAACGCAGTGAAGTGGAGTCCGCGCGACGGTTGCATCAGTGTGCTCGTGGCCGGTGGCAGCCTCGAAGTTGCCGATGCCGGTCCTGGGATTCCGGATGCGGACCTGCCGTTCGTCTTCGACCGCTTCTATCGCTCGCCGGCCGCCCGAGCTCACCCCGGCTCAGGGCTTGGACTGGCGATCGTTCGTCAGGTAGCCGAGGCGCATGGCGGCACAGCCGAGGCGCTCACCAGCCTGGGCGGTGCGCGCCTGCGGCTGACGCTGCCGCTGGCCGACGAGCCGTAGCGTGGGAGCTCACGTTGCCGGGCGAGTCGGGCACGGTGTGCCGCGGTCCAGCGTGTATCGGGCTTCGACGGTGAACGTTCCAGTCACTGGCGTGGTCAATTCAGTCCACGCCCCGCTTTGGGCAAGACACGCGCGTGTCGCCGAGTCGTCATCGACTCCGGCGATGGCGAGCCATGGTGACCACGCGATTCGCAGCAACACTGATCCCGGCTCGGGCACGTTGATGGTGAGCGCCGCCGGCCCCGCACTGGTTACCGTGGCCGGTGGTGAGGCGAGCGGGTCAATGCCCTCAACTCGGTAGACCCGCCAGTTCCCATCGCGCCATACCGGATGCAACAGCGGAAAACCGGCTTCGATGAT
Organism: uncultured Actinomycetota bacterium; assembly: GCA_963836775.1. GTDB lineage: Bacteria > Actinomycetota > Actinomycetes > Mycobacteriales > Micromonosporaceae > DASQPR01. The sequence goes on from CAWIKR010000003.1 coordinate 575,279, forward strand.
TCTTGCTTCGGCAACGCCGGCCGCGTCGGGCTGATCCGCGGGGAGCACCACAAATCCGGCACTCCAATCGCGTAACCACGCGTAATAAGAGGCCGGCGTAAGCGTTCCGTCGTAGAACAGCCGATTTCGGGCGACGTCTGCCTGCCGATTCCAGCCGCGGGCAAGGTCGACGTACGGCGCGATCCCGGACGCTTCCCAATGCGAACGCATTGGCACCACCTCCACCCGACCCCGCTCGGCATGCAGTCGCCGGAGTTCGACAAGCAGGGGCCGAGCATCGGCGACGTTGGCGGTGACGGATGCGGTATTGATGAAATCCGCGACGGGTTGCGCCAGAGTCCATACCGCCAGGGCCGCGGCTGCCGCGCTGGTTGCGATCGAGGTCAGACGCTGGCGCTGACCCGTTGCTGCGGCGCAGATCAAGATTGCGGCACCGGCCGTCAGCGCCAGCCGTTCGACGTTGCTGCCGATCGGTGTCGGCAGGATCCAGCACAGCACGACGCCAATGGCGTACACCCACGCGCCGGCTCGGACGATCCGCCAGGTGCGCGGAACCAGTAGGGCAACCACGATGCCGGTGGCGCTCGTCGCCAGGGCCGCGTACCAGGGAAACGGCTGCACCCCGGAGAACGGGAACAACAGCGACGTCGCCGCGACCACGAGTACCGGACCAGGTGCCAGCAAGTACGCGTCCCGACGTCGGCCGGAGACGAACAATGCCGCGGCGAGTACCTCGATGAACAGTCCAGCCACGGGGCTGCACATGGTGGCACCGACGCCAACCAGCGCCGCGATCACCGACCGGAGGCGCCGCTGCGTGAGGTCAGCCTCGGACGCGGCACCGTCCAGGACTAGGACCGCGGCCAGCAGCGCAACCGCAATGCCCAGCATGTAGGTGATCCGGCCGCAGGCGATGTTGCACCACAGGGCGGCCGCCAGCCACAGCGACGGCAGCAGCGGTCGCCGTATTCCTGACCGGGTCAGCAAGATCGCGCCCAGCGCCGCGCTCGCGGTAGCCGCGATCACAGCGGTCGTGCGTACGCCAATCCACGCCATCAGGTACGGCGAGATGATGCTGTATGACGCCGGGTGAATGCCGCCGTACCAGGACAGGTTGTACGCCGATCCGGGATGCTGCCGGACGAAGCCAGTCCACGCGTACTGAGCGGCAAGGTCGCCTGCGTCGCGGGCTAGCCAGACAGCCCAGACCAGGCTCAGCACACCCGCCAACAGCGTCGCCGCCATGACTGGCTGACCGATCCGACGGGTCGAGACAAGAACCGGCCGCGCGACTGATCCGTCCAAAACTGCCATGCGAGTGGTCTCGTTTCATGCGGCTGAGGCCGCCGGTAGTGAGGAGGGCCGGTCGGGGCGGTGAACCTAGCACGCCAAGTTCAGAGAACTGCGCGGTCAGACCCACCTAGGTGCGATTGCCACGGTCAGGTTGAGCACTGATGTTGGCGCGAGTCGCACCGCAACCACTGGAATAGCTCTCGTCGCAGCCCGCGCCGATTGGCGAAACCGTCGTCGGCCTGGCCGCGCGCGAGACACAATGACGGCATGCTCACCGAGCGGTCGATCCTCGTGGACGGCCGCCGTCTCGGGTTCTGGCGCTCCGGCCACACTGCCGCAACGCAGCCGCCATTGATCGTCTTACACGGTCTCGCCGCTGACCACGAAGGCCTGTTGCCGCTGGCCCGGCGGCTGCACGGGTTCGACATCGTGGCTGTCGACCTGCCGGGTTTCGGCCGGTCAGAACCGCTCGCTGGGAAACACAGTCCGGAGGCCTACGCGCAGGTGATCGAAGCACTCTGCGGCGTCCTGGACCTGCCGGAAGTTGCAGTGCTCGGGCATTCGCTGGGCGCGACGATCGCACTGAATCATGCGGCGTTGTTTCCGGCGCGCGTACGCACCCTGACGCTCCTCATGCCGGTAACCACCGGCAACGGGCCGTCGACTTGGCTTCCTCGCGTCTACTACCGGCTCGGCGCGGTGTTGCCGGAACGCCTCGCCCGGGCCTGGTTTCTCAGCCGGGCCGCCGTCTTTGTGTCGGACGAGCTGACGCTCGTGTCGAATGACAAACGGGTACGCCGCGAGATTCGCAAGCAGGATTACCGCACCGCCGCACTAGCCAGTCCACGCGCCGTCCAGGAGATCTACCGAGGGATCCGCCAGGCGCCGCTGCTCGACCTTGCCCGGCAGATCCGCGCCACCACGCTGATTCTGGGCGCGGAGCGGGACACGCTGGCACCGCGTCGTTCACTTGTGGCGCTGCGGCGGCGAATAGCACACAGCCGCCTCGAAATCGTCGAGGGGGCTGGGCACCTGTGGCCGGTGGAGACGCCTGATGAGTGCGCTGAGGTGATCGGCGGGCACCTCCGGCTTGCGGCGAGTTAGTCGTCGCTGTTAGCTCCGGATGCCGTGATCAGCGAGCGGTCCGACGGACCACCCTCGGCCTTTGCAATGCTCGATCAAGGCCGGTACGGCGGCTAGCGTCGCCCGCCAGCAGCCGGGCGCGGCCGTCACATCACTGTCGTGCAGCAGCACCGTGCCCCCGCCACGAAGTGACCGGCTGACTGTTCGGATGACCGACTCCCGTGTCGCCGTAGCCGTCCAGTCCCGGCCCCAGGCGGTCCAGAGAACCGGGCGTAGTCCGAGGCGGCCGGCGGCTAGCAGTGCTGGGGTAGTCAGGGCTCCATAGGGCGGCCGCCACCAAGTCGGCACGGTTCCCAGCACGTCGGCGAGAGCATCGCGGCCGCGGACCAGGTCGTCGTAGGTCGCTGTCGCACCCCGACGGAGCAGCAGATGGTGCTCGTGGCCGTGCAGTGCGATCTCGTGTCCAGCCGCCGCAACTAAGCGGGCCGCTCCGGGATACTTCCGAGCCTGGGTGCCGAGCATGAAGAACGTGGCCCGCACGGCGTGCCGGTCGAGCACCTCTAGCAATCGCGGTGTCGCTTGAGGATGCGGACCGTCGTCGAAAGTAAGCGCGACGTGTCCGGGATCGCCGATGCCAGACAGCCCGGGCATCGTCCGACGGCGAAGTGCCGGCCAGGACATGACCGCAGGCCCGGCGTGGGCTACGGCGATCACGGCCGCCCCAGCGGTCGCGGCGGTGGCGACCAATCGGCCATTCATCGCACCACCGCCAGAGCCGGTTCAGCGGCTTCAGACTCGAGCGGTCCTCGTCGCAGTTGGCTCAAGATCGCGTCAGCCGGATCCGGATAGGCGAAGATGTCGGCTGGCCGGGCGACCGCAAGCGGGTCGAAAGGCAGTGGCCACGGATCGGCCAGGAATTTGGCGAGCTGGGTGGCGTCGTTCGCGCGTACGCCAAGACCGGAGGCATGTAGCGCATCTGCGTTGGTCACGCCGTGGCCGGGCAGGGGCCGGTACGCCACCACCGGGATCTCACACGCGATGGATTCGAGGGCGGTGATCCCGCCGGCGTTCGTGACGACCACGTCGCATGCGCCGATCAGGGCTGGCATCTCGTTGGTCCATCCGATAGCGGGCCCGTAGCCGCGAGTATTCAGGCGGCGGCGCAGCGCGTCGTTATGCCCACATGCGATTACCGGGATCGCCTCGCCGGTCCGGGCCACGTCGCGGGCGGTCGCGGCCACGGCGCCGACGCCCCACGACCCGGACGAGATGAGCGCGAGCTTCCCAACCTCGGGCAGGCCGTAGCGGCGCCGGACCTCGCGGCGCTCAGCAGCGGGCAGAGGCTTGAACCGGCCAACGTCGACCGGCGGTGCTACCACCCTGACGTCGGCTGCGCCGGCGGACCGCGCCTGCTCGGCGGCAACGGCATGCGGCGCCAGGTGCAGGTCGACCGCATCAGAGATCCACAACGGATGTACGGAGAGATCGGTCAGGAACGTGACGACCGGCGTCGGCAGGCCGTTCCTTCGGAGGCTCCCGAGCACGAGGCTGGCGAGGGGATAGGTGGACACAACAACATCCGCACCGGTGATCGCGGCCCGAATTCGGGCGGCCGAAACGCCGGTGCAGCTGCGAGCGCAGCCGTCGACCGCGCGCGGATGGCGCAGCATGCCGAGCGCCCAACCCCAGGTCACCGGCGCGTAGGCAAGCTGGCGTGCGTAACCCGACCTGGCCAATGGTCCAAGCCGCGGCCCGAGCAGACTGACGAAGTCGTACCGCTGGACCTGCGCACCGCGAGCGCTGAGCCGACGGCCGAGGTCAGCGGCCGCGACATCGTGGCCGGAGCCGAAGCTGGCTGAGATGACAACGACAGTAGGTGGCGCCACGCGCAGCCTCCCCTATAGTAAGTGCTACCTCTGTGGTAGTAGGCAAGCTACTACAAAGAACGTAGTAGCAACATGGGAGGTTCTGCGGAATCCGAACGGCCTGCGCCCGGGATCGCTGGCCCGCCTGACCGAAAGGTCCCACTGGCTCGGGGGAGCGGGGAACCGTCGGCATGACCTGGGCGGTCGGCTGGATGCTGCTGAGCTCAGGGTGTTCTCAGGACTGTCCCGGAGCTCGCTACGCGCGTACGAGACCGGCCTGGTAGGCAGCGATGACCAGCTGCGCGCGATCCCGCGCGCCGAGCTTCATCAGCAGCCGGCCAATGTGGGTTTTTGTTGTGGACAAGCTGATATGCAGCTGTTCGGCGATCTCGGCGTTGGATCGGCCGACGGCCACCAGGCTCAGCACTTCGCGCTCGCGTTCGGTGGTGTCCGGTAACGGGACGGCGGGAGCCGCGACCGGCTGCCGGACGAACTCCTTGATCAACCGGCGCGTCGCGGTCGGAGCCAACAGCCGCTTCCTGCACACACGAAAAGACGCTCATGATCGCGACTTTGGTCGATCGTGAGCGTCTTTTGGCTGGTCAGACGTGGTGTCCCTGGCAGGATTCGTACCTGCCTCCCGCCCCTGGAGGGCGGTGTCAGTTGTCGGTCGACAGCGCTACTGACCTGCGTAGCCATCCGCTGGTTACTACCACGGTCGCAGCGACCATCTGGCCAGCCGGCCCGCGGCCGGAAGGGTCGGGCCCAGGTGATCCGACGTCATGCCAAACCGGGGCGCTACCACGTCCATTTCTGCAGCGTGCTGCCGTTACACGTGGCGATGAGAATCGCCGCCTTGCTGGCCGAGGATGCCGCGGCCAGACATAGCGTGGTCTTGCTGATCGGCCGAATCGTCCCGTCCGAACGGAACTGCCAGGTCTGCGCAGTGGTGTTGTTGCACCTGTAGGTCCAGATCTTCTGACCCGTCACGAAGTGCTTCGACGGCACGTCGACGCAGTTGCCGAGCACGCGGATCGTATTGTCGTTCGGCAGCCGGGTCAGCGCCTGCGCCTTGGTGCTGTTGCAGGTGTAGGTCTGCAGATAGGTGCGGATCGCCGTCGAGGCCGACGGCACGTCCAGGCACCGGCCGGTGCTGTTCTTGACCCGGCTCATCAGCGGGTTCGGTCCCTTGGCGACCTGAACGATCTTCGCGATCGACGGAACGCCAGAGGCGTCGACGATGAGGAGCATGTAGTAGCCGGGCGGCGCCACGCCGCCAGTGGGTGGGCTGGTGACCGTCAACGTCGTGCCGGAGGCCGAGAACTTCAGAGGAATGTAGCGCTGGCCTTGATCTATGCCGTGGGTGACATCGCCGAGACCGACCAGCGCGACCTTCCTGATGCTGGAGGCTTGAGCAGACGCGATGGTGAAGTTGGCGTTGATGGCGACGCTGGCGGGTGCCGTAGAGATGACCGGTCGCGGTGCGAGCTGTCCGCTCCCATCCTTCTTGTAGAGGTATGGCGGCGTGAAGTATTCGATGTTCTTCTCGAGGTACCCGACCGTCACGCAGATACCGCAGACTCCGCCGCCGCCGGTCATGACCCGCCCGTCCGGCAGCAGGATCGCCGTCGAGTGGTATTGCCGGATCCGGCTCGCGTTGGCGAGCACCGTCCATTGACCTGTTGTGGGATCCCAGCGCTCGGCTGCCGTAGCGGCATTGTTCAAGTCGACGAGGCCCGAAGTCGCGGCGCTGGTCTCGCCGCCGGTGGCCAGCACCGAACCGTCGGCGAGTAGGGTCGCGTTGAGCTGGCGTCGCCCGGTCGACAAGGACCCCGTCGAGGTGAAGGTCGGGATCAGGCCAGAACCGTTGTTGACGACGACGGCGGTTCGGGTAGGCACTTTCGCGACGCCGCCCTCGGTGACGCTGCCGCCGCCGACGACGACGGACTTGCCGATGCCGTATGTGGCGAAGCTGCCGTAGTTCCGAGAGATACTATCCCGCGTGGCGCTAGCCGTGATGACACCGTTTCCCGACGTGGTGATGGTATAGCCGGTCGGGTTCGGGCCGAAGAGGCTGAGCTGGGTGTCCGGCCGCGAGCCCATGAACGCATACACGCGCGAGTCGTACTTCGTGAAGCCCGAAAGCGCGCGAAGCCCGCCGTTGGTCTGGTAGACCTCGGCGGTCGCGGGACCTCCGCCGAGGATGACCTCTTCACCGTTTGCCGTTTCTGCCACCGTGGGATACCAGCGTGCTGCGGCCATGTTGTTGCCGCGGGTCCACGTTTCGGTCCGCCAGTTGAAGATGTGAGTTTCGACGGTGCCGTCAAGTTGCTGGTCGGCGTTTCCGCCGGCGACCAGGATGTTGCCGTTGGCCAGATGCGCGAAACCGGAGCAGAAGATGTTGGAGCCCTGCACGTCGACCCGCTTGTAGGTGTCATCGGCCGGATTCCAGACCATGGCGCGGGTGAAGCTCTGATCCGGATTCGACTCGGTCGCGTTGTCGCCGACGGAGTCCCAGATCAGCACCTTGCCGTCGGGCAGCATCGCGTCGAAGACCGGAACGACGGGAGTGTCGACGACGGGGCTCCAGAAGCCTGACTGGCCCGGATCGGCAGACACGCTCGCCGCCCTCTGCCGGACGGATCCGGGGCGCAGTCCGGTCTGGCGCTGGATCCGTGCCGCGTTCTCGGCGGTCTGCTGCTCGATGACGCTCATCGGCGTTCCCGCGAGATCTTCGGCCGCGTGCTCGCGCATCTCGGCTTGTTCGTCAACCGGTTGCGAAGCGAGCGGATGGATCGGGGCACCCGTGTTGGTCTGCCTGGCTCCGTCGGCAGCGGCGGCGGCGACGGCAGACATGCCGAACAGGACCAGTAGGGACAGCAATCCGCCAGCGATGAGGGCACGGCGTGTGCGCATGAAACGGAACCCTTCGCGGTAGTTACGCGGCGGCCGTTGTCGACGGCGCATCGCACTCGTTTCAACAGGACCTGGCTGGCAATGTGCGATCCATTGAGCTACAGGTCTTGCTATCGCGGGACGCGCCACGCCGTACGCCGGTTCAAGCCGACGAAGAAGTCATCCCAATGAACGATGAATACCCACCGCGCACCTGTCGCTCCTACGACTTCGTCTCAATAGGAGCGAACGAAATCGGACGGCGATCTACCCAATGCTCCGATTCCGAGGAGACGACGTCCACAGACCGGCCGGCGAGCATCTCCGGTCGGTAGTTGGCGCTGGCGTGAAGGAGAAGGCGCCCTCGTGGGTGAGCGCCGAGCACGGAGAATGCCGTCCCCGTCTTCCAGGCTCCAGCACGGACGGGAGGGACGAGCGGTAGATCAATCGAAGGTGGCTGGTCACTCAGAGACGATCCGCACGCATGTTGAGTCGGGTACGTGCGAGTCGTTCACCCTCGGTGTGGCCGGCGGGCTGACATCAGTTCTGACACCAACGGCCTTGAACGAGCGCGGCTCTCGGTGATGGCCTGGGAGTTCGAGCCCCAGGTCAGGGAACGTCTGCGGAGACCTGAGCCCGTGCCGACTGAGCCTTACAAAAAGGGATCACGCTGGCTGCCTCCCGGCCCACCACCGGAAGCTTGGGCACGTATCGGGCACTGGCAGCGGTAGGCAGCCGGAGCCGGCCGCCGTGACCTGGACAAACAGAAACGCTCATGATCACGGCTTCCGCCGATCATGAGCGTGTCTTGGCTGGTCAGAGATGGTGCCCCTGGCAGGATTCGAACCTGCGCTCCTGCGTCCGATCGCCGGCGTACTGGTCTTGGGTGCCGTCGGCGTGCGTGACAACCAGGATCGGAACGCCTTCCGATACGTCCAACTGTCGGCGTTCCTCTGGCGTCGGCATTGGAGTGGTGACCGAGTCTCCGACCGCAAGTTTGATCTTTGTTACGTCCTGGCGCAAACGGACGAACGTACCGCGGGGCCGATCGACATCCACGAGTCCTTCAGCACGCAGCACCGCGATCGCTTGGCGCACACTAGTGCGGCTGAGGTCGTATGCCTGCGAGAGGCGGAGTTCGCTGGGCAGCGCACCTCCCGGCGAGAAGTCGCCGGACAAGATCCGCTCGCGCAGATGGTCGGCTAGCTGCCGGAATACTGCGCGGTCCGCCGTCGGATCGATGGGGAGCGACAGACGACAGACTCGCGACGTAGGGCGGCTACCAGGCTTCGATGGCGGGGAGGTCGAGTGCGGCGATCCGCTCCGCCTCCGCGTCGGGAACGCCGAGCATTCGCAAGATTGCCTCAGCGAGCTGCTCGACGGATGTCTCGTCGATGCGGTCGGGGTGGCGGTGTCGGATGCGGAGGAGGCCGAGCAGGCCGCCCGCGACGGCGCTGAGCGCGATGTCCGCGTTGGGGATGGTGAAGCGGCCGGCTGCCTGACCCATTTTGATGTCCCGCAGCGCGCGCGGGGCGAGGCCGCGGTGAGTCTCCAGGATGTCCAGGCCGGCGCCGAGGAGGAAGCGGGCGAGGTCGGGATGGGTCCAGCCGAGTCGCCCGGAGATTCGCAGTGACACGGCGAACAGCTCGGCTGGGTCGGCGATTCCTGCACAGGCGCGGTCGATCATCTGTCCCCAGCGTTCCAGCACCTCCTCCGAGGCCGTCCGGAACAGTTGTTCCTTGCTGTCGAAATGGTTGTAGAACGACCCGAATCCGATGTCTGCTGCCTCGGTGATCTCTTGAATGCTGGCGCGGTCTCCGCGACCCTCAGCGATCAATCGAACGGCGGCGTCGATGAGGGCCTGTCGAGTGCGGGCCTTGCGCCGATCCAACCGTGACGTGCTCGGCGCCGCACTTGCCGCTGCCCCCTGCGTCGTCATCACCCCTCCGAGTTGCCGCTTGAACGATACGGGACCGACCAACCCTTGACGATGCGCCCATCGCTCCTGATAGCTTGTCACATAACTGATGAACATATCAGAATGGGAATCGGGGAGGGAGTAGGCGGTGATGGAACCGGACACCGAGCCGACACAAGATCCGCATCGGTCTTTGCACAGTGAGGTCGGGTCGAGTCGAGGGGAGCATCCGGGTCGAGCAATCAACCCGGTGGTCAAGGTGGCCGCCCTGGCCTGGCTGGAGTTCGAGAAGCCGGACCTCGAGGCGGCCGAGCGGTTCCTGGTCGACTTCGGCTTCACCGTCGTTGACCGGACCCCCGAGACGTTGCATCTACGTGGCCGGTGGGCGGGACCAGCCGGTCTCGTGGTGCGCCGCGGTCCCGGCTCGCGATTCATCGGGCCGACCTTCACCGCGGCCGCCCGGGCCGACCTGGACCGGCTGGCCCGCGCCACGGGAAGCGTTGTCACCCCACATCGGGGCGGCCACAGCGTCGGGCTGAGCGACCCGAGCGGATTCCCGGTCCGTGTGGTGCACGGCGTTCCCGAACTGCCGCCCCTGCCGGAGCGGCAGCCATCGACATTGAACTTCGGGCCCCATCCGGCCCGGGCCAACGACACCCAGCGACCAGCCCGGCAGGCGGCCCAGATCCAGCGGCTGGGACACGTCGTGCTGGGGACCACGCGGTTCAGCGCAAGCCTCGGGTGGTACCTGGACAACCTCGGAATGATCGTCAGCGACTTCCTCTACCTCGACGGGCAGCGCCGGCGCGGTCCGTCGATGGCCTTTATCCGATGCGACCAAGGCAGCGTCCCCTGCGACCACCACACGCTCGCGATGGCCCTGCAGCCGCAGACGGGCTACCTGCACTCGGCGTACCAGCTCACGGACCTCGATGAGGTGGCAGCCGGTGGGGAGTTCCTGCGGGACCGCGGCTATCAGCACGCCTGGGGCATCGGCCGCCACATCCAGGGCAGTCAGATCTTCGACTACTGGCGCGACCCGGACCGGCTGATGTTCGAGCACTACACCGACGGTGACGTGTTCGACTGCTCGATCGAGCCGGGCTGGGCGCCGATGTCCGTCAGCGGGCTGGCCCAGTGGGGGCCGAAGGCGACTGCGAACTTCACCGGCACCAACGACCCGCGGGTGGTGCTCGCGGCGATCAAGGCGCTGACCGACAGGGGGAACGATGTGAACTTCGGCGTCCTGCGTGGACTGATCAAGGCGATGGGGTCGTGAGCGTCAACCTGGCCCGCAGTGCAGACGCGTGGTGGGCCCTGACGCCCGCGGGCATGGTCCGACTCGGCGTACCAGCCGCCACGACCGCGCGGTTGCTGGCCGACCGGCCGGCCCTGGACGCGGCTGTCGATGCCGCGCAAGCGCTGGCCGCCGAATCGCCGCACGAGGCGGTTCCGGTCAAGTCGCTGGATCTGCTCAGCCCGGTGACAGCGCCGGCGCGAGTCGTCGCGCAGATGGTGAACTACCGTTCCCACGCGCTAGATTCCGGCCTGAACCCGGACACGGTCCCGCCGGCCTTCTTCCGTAAGTCCTCGCATTCCATCACCGGCCCGACCGGTGACATTGTCCGCCCGGCCGGGGTCGGATTCCTTGACTATGAGGTCGAGCTCGGCCTGATCGTCGGCCGGGACCTGCCGGTCGGCACGGACGTCGCGGAGGCGGACCTGGGGCGCTACGTCGCCGCGCTTGTGCTCACCAACGACGTCAGCGCCCGCCAGATCCAGCTGACCCGTACCCAGTTCTACGAGGCCAAGTCCTACCCCACGTTCACCCCAGTCGGACCCTGGCTAACCCTGGTCGACGCAGCGGATCTGGCCCAGCTGGACGTGCTACGGCTCACTCTGTCCGTGAACGGAGAAGTCCGGCAGGACAGCACGGTGCGGGACATGATTGTCCGCCCGGCGCAGGCATTGACGCTGCTGTCGCGGTTCCAGCCCATGTCCACTGGCGACCTGTTGCTGACCGGCACGCCCGGCGGCACGGCGCTGAAAGCGCCCCCGAAAATCGTGGAGAAGCTCGCCGGGCTGCTGCCACCTGCCAAGAAGTGGAAGCTGTTCTTCGACCGGCAGGCTGAAAACCCCCACTACCTGCAGGACGGCGACGTCGTGACCGCGACGATCGCCTCACCTGACGGCCGGCTCCACCTCGGCAGCCAGCGAAATACGGTCGCGGGGACGGCGTCATGATCAATCCGGCTGTCCTTCCGCTGCCCGAGTCGACCTACCAGCTGCTCCTCGACGCCGCCCACGCCTGGCCCGGCGGCGTCGCCACCCAATGGATTCCCGACCCGAGCGATCACACCCGTTGCCTCACGCTCACCTACGCCGAGCTCGCCGCCATGGTCACCCGGATCGCGAACGCATTGACGTCACTCGGGGTCCGTCGACAGGACGCGGTGACCCTCAGCGGTGTCAACACCTCGATGCTGTACGCGGCCACGCTCGCGGCGCAGGCGGTCGGGATCGCCGCCCCAGTCAACCCCGCACTCGGCGGCGAGCGCCTCGCCGAACTGCTGCGCCGCACCCAGTCCCGCGTTCTCGTGGCGGCCGGCCCCGAGCTCGACGAGCAGCAGTGGCAGCGGCTGCTGACTGTTGCCCGTCACGTTGGTATGACCGCCGTCCTTGTCCTGCGACCCGACGATATCCACAGCGAGGCGCCGCCGCTGCCCGCCGATCGCGACCTGGTGGTGGCGTACCTGGACGAGGTCATCGCCGACCAGCGAGCCGACCGCCTGGTCGGTGCCCGACCACCCGCGCGGCATGACCTCGCCGCGTTCGTCCACACCGGAGGCACCACGGGTGCTCCCAAGGTCGCCGCGCACACCCATGCCAACCAACTCGCCTGCGGCCAGGCGATCGCCCAGTGCGGTGGGCTCACCGCGGGTGAGTCGATTCTCGGCGGTTTGCCCCTGTTCCACGTCAACGCGCTGCTCGTCACCGGCGTCGCCCCGATGTTTGGTGGGCAGCGGGTGGTGTGGCCGAGCCCGACCGGCTACCGCGACCCCGCTCTTTACGCGCGGTTCTGGCAGATTGTGGAGCACTACCAGATCGCGGCGATGTCCGCTGTGCCGACGGTCTACGGTGCACTGAGCCGTGTGCCGGTCGACACGGACATCAGCTCGTTGCGTATCCCCATCGTCGGCGCCTCCCCGCTGCCGGCATCGGTACGCGAAGCCTTCGCCGCTCACACCGGCCGGCGGCTGCTCGAAGGTTACGGGCTCACCGAAGCGACCTGCGCCAGCACCTATACCCCACCAGGTGAGGAACGCTTCGGGTCTGTCGGCCGGGCGCTTCCCCACCAGCAGGTCAAGGCCGCGCGCATGAACGAGGATGGGTCCTGGGTGGACTGCGTCCCGGGCAACGTCGGCGTCCTGATGATCAACGGACCTACTGTGTTCGCCGGCTACGTGAACGACCCCAAGCTCGACGGGCCACGAGTCAGCCATGACGGCCTCGTCCACGACGGTTGGCTCAACACCGGCGACCTCGGCCGCCTCGACGCCGACGGTTTCGTCTACCTGACCGGACGGGCAAAGGACCTCATCATCCGCGGCGGCCACAATATCGACCCGAGGGTGATCGAGGAAGCACTGCTTGGTCATCCCACCGTCATCGCTGCCGCGGCCGTCGGACGTCCCGACAAGCACTCCGGCGAGGTCCCTGTCGCGTACGTCGTGCTCGCCGACCCCGACCGGTTCGACGAGGCGGAGTTGACGGCGTGGGCCGCTGCCGCGATCGACGAGCCGGCCGCCCGACCTAAGCACATATACCCCATCCCGGCCATCCCGACCACCGAGGTCGGCAAGTACCACAAGCCCACGCTGGTCGCCGACGCCGCGGTTCGCGCCGTCGCCGACGCCCTCGCCTCGGGAGGGCTCGCGGCCCGCGACATCCGGGTGACTCACGAGCATGATCGACTGGTGGTCACCGTTGCCGGCGTAGACCCCGACCAGTTGGCCGACGCGACCGAAGGGTTCGCCATCACTGTCAGGACTACGCCGTGAACCCACCCGCCATCACCGATCGCGTCATCGTCGTCGGCGCGGGACCGGTTGGATGCACCGCGGCCGTTCTACTCGCCGACCGCGGCATTCCCGTTACCCTGCTGGAACGCCACACCCGATCCCACCCGCTGCCCCGCGCGGTCCACCTCGATGACGAGGTCGCGCGGATCCTGCACCGAGTCGGGGTCAGCGAGGCCTTCCTCGCCAACTCCCGAGCTGCCAGTGGACTGCGCCTGCTCGATGCCCGGCACCGCGTACTGGCCGAGTTCCGCCGCGAAGCCCAGGCCGGGGTCAACGGCTTCCCAGCGGCGAACATGTTCCACCAACCCGACCTGGACGCACTCCTGTTTGACCGGGTGGCTGAGCACCCGCTCATCGACTTGCAGCGCGGCGTCGAGGTGCGTGCCATTGCTGGCGTGCGCCAGCCGCTCACCGCGGCCCCGGTCGCTGTGTTTGTGCGCAGCATCGAAGACGAGACCACGCAGGCCTTCACCGGCCGCCTGGTTCTAGGCTGCGACGGCGCTAACAGCACCATCCGGCAGTTGATCGGCTTCACCATGGAAGACCTCGGATTTACCGAGCGCTGGCTAGTCGTCGACGTCCGCGCCCACCGCGACCTGGATACGTGGAACGGTGTCGAGCAGGTTTGCGACCCGGCCCGTGCCGCCACTTTCATGCAGGTCAGTGGTGACCGCTACCGGTGGGAGTTCCAGCTACACGACGGTGAAGACGAAGCCCACCTGACTGACCCGGCGGCCCTCGGCCACCTGCTCGAGCCCTGGACCCGGCGGCGCGACCTCGACGGGCTCGACGTTGTCCGCAGTGCCGTATACACCTTCCGGGCGCGGCTGGCGACCCACGTCCAGATCGGGCGGGTGTTTCTCCTCGGCGACGCTGCTCACCTCACGCCACCTTTCATCGGCCAGGGACTGGCGGCCGGGCTCCGAGACGCCGACAACCTCGCTTGGAAGATCGCCCACGTTCTGACGGGGCACGCGACACCCGACCTGCTCGCGACCTACGAGACAGAACGCCGCCCCCACGCCAAAGCCCTTATACGCAAGGCTGTCATGGTCGGCTGGGCAATGACCGGCGGGCAGGACGGCGCCGCAGCCCTCCGCCGGATTGTGCTCGCGCTTGCCGTCCGCAGCCGACGTGTCCGCGACCTCGTAGGCTCCACCGCCACACCCCGTCTCAAGACCGGTGCCCTGCAACGCACACCCAGAGTCTCAGGCCCGCCCCGATCCCTGCCCATCGGCGGCCTGATCCCAAACCCGTTGTTGTCCACCGCCAGCGGCAAGCAGGTCCGCCTCGACGACATCTTGCAGGGGCAGCCGGCTGCGCTGACCGCACGGTGCCCTGAACCGGCCCTGCTCAATCAGTGCCAACAGCAGCACCTCACCGCGATTCGGATCACGGACTCCGACCCACAACCAGACCGAGAATGGGTCGAGGTCCGACTAGTCCATCGTGGATACGAGACGGGTCTTCAGGCGCTCATCGACGACCCAACGTTGACCGTCGTCGTACGACCCGATGGCATCATCGCCGCCGTCGCCACCCGCTCCCGACTACCCAACCTGCCGTGGGCAATTCCGACTCCTGCAACGCCCAGTTGATCTTAAGCATCCTGCCTATCGGAGGCCGTTATGTTCCTCGTCGTCTCCCTGCTCCTTCTCGCCGTGTGCGTGTTTCCCGCCGCAGGGAAGCTCCTCGGTCACCCGAAGATGCGCGAGTCCGCCACTAGATTCGGTATCCCCTGGCGCCGCTACCAACTCATCGCCGCGCCCGAACTAGCTGCCGCCGCTGGCGTCCTCGTGGGCCTGTTCTGGCGCCCTGCGGGACTGCTGGCCGCAGGCGGCATGACCGTGCTCCTTCTCGGCGCCCTCATCTCCCACGGGCGGGCACACGACCGCATCCCCGAGATGCTACCCGTCCTCGTCGCCCTTGCCATCGCGGTCGCCTACCAGGCCGTCGCCTACACCAGCTGAGCGGCGTACCGTGCCACATCGCCTAACATCGATGGACGGCGCTACGTGGGTGCCGGGACCGGCTGTAGTCGCGGTTGTCGACGGTGGACTCTCTCGCGGCGACGCCGATGACTTCGGGATCTCGTACTCGGGGCAGGTGTGCACCGCGCGGCTGCAGATAAGGGCGCCTTCGCCGCGGCCGCAGAGTTGCTGAGCACGGCGGGTTGAAGTGACGGCTGTTCGCGGGCCATGGGGACGCTGATCGACACGACGACCTCGGCAGGCAGATCGGGCTGCCGGGGCTGGTCGTCACAGCAGGAGATTGGAGATGAGGTTGACGGCTCCAGCAACGATGACGACGCCGAAGACGTAGGCGAGGACGGCGTGTGCCAGAACCGCGCGGCGAGTCTGCCGATCGCGCAGCGCCGTGTCGGAGACCTGGTAGGTCATGCCGACCGTGAACGCGACGTAGGCGAAGTCCCGGTAGGTCGGCTGTATCGCAGCGTTCGCATCGCCGAACGCGATGCCGCCCGCGGCGGATCCGTAGTAGACGTCGGCGTACCGCAGGGTATAGATGGTGTTGACCATTGTCCACGACAGCGCGACCGTCGCCACGGCTACGGCGATAAGCAGCTTCCTGAGGGCACCGGTCTGGTCGCCAGCCAGGCCAAGCGCAAAGCCGACACCGAACAGGCTCGCCACGCACACCGCGACGAGCAGGACGTTGCCGAGTGACTTGGTCGCGTCCTCCCGGGTGGCCAACCGCTTGGTGTCCGGGCCGTCCGCGCGAGCGATGAATTGCCAGACGCTGACGAGGAAGGTGGCGGCAGCGGCATCCCACCCGGCGATCACGGCCAACTGCCATGGCGTGTATGCAATCAGCGCCAGTGTCACCGCGATGCCAAAGGCGAGGACCGTGACGGCCCGCCGCAACGTGGGAGCGTATCGACCAAGCAACCGGTGGTACAGCGTTGGACGACGACTGCCGGCTTCGCTCACGGGGCGATGCCTGAGGGCCGTCCCCCACCGGGCGGCCGGTAGGAGGCCTCGTTCACGATGGATCTGTTGATGGTCTCCTGATGGAACAGAAGATAGACGAGGCAACGGACGACGCCGCCCGGCCTCTTGAACCAGTCGCTGGTGTGGACGTCGGTTCTGCGCATTTGCCCTCCAGCTGTGTGGGCGGGGTTGCTGGCTCCAAACCCGACCGCATCGATGTTGTCGTTTCGTGCCTGCTTCACCTCGAAGCCCTCGGCTTGCGCTGGCGCACACACCACTGCCCGGCCCGAAGCGATACCCGCTCGCGGAGGCTCGCGTCAAGGTCGCCCACCAGGTGGTCGCCGACGCCACCGTTTAGACGGCTGGTCGGGCGGCTGGTCGGTCTCTTGGTCGCTGGACGGTGGGGCAGGGGTGTCGGCGTCGCGGGCCTGGCGACGCTCGGACAGCAGCTGCTGAACCCCGGCGGCGATGGGAATCGCCATGAGTGCGCCGATCAAGCCGAGTGCGGTACCGCCGATCAGTGTGGCCAGCAGGACAGCGCCCGCCCGCAGATGCACCGATCCGTGCATGACGCGCGGTGCGATCAGATAGTTCTCCAGCAACTGGTACAGCACGAAGAACAGGGCGAGGAGCACCACGTTCGGCCACAGGTGTGTCGTGGGCAGGGCCACCACCAGGCAGATCACCGCGCCAATCGTCGCGCCGATCGAGGGGATAAGGTCAGTGACCGCGACCAGGAACGCCAACGCCAGCGCGAGCGGAATCCGCAGCGCGGTGAGCGCGGCAAACGCGGCCAGGCCGGCGATTAGCGAGACGACGATATTCCCGAGCGTGTAGGCGCCGACCTTGTCGACCATCACGTCGACGATCCGGCTCAGCCGATCACGGTAGCCACGTGGGGACAGTTTCGCGCCGGTGCGGCGCAAACGAGGTAGGTCGGCCAGGAAATAGATGGTGAGTACCGCCACGGTGAGCGTGGACAGAATTCCCGTCAGGACGCGGCCAGCGCCGCCGAAGAGGCCGTGGCCGAATCGGGAGGGCAGGCCGTTGAGCACGCTGTGGATCTGACCGGTCAGGTGGATCTTGTCACCGAGCCGGCGGAGGCCAGTCGAACGGTTCTGCCAGTTGGCCACGTACGCGGGGAGGTGTTTCGCCAGGGTGTGGAACTGTTCGATCATCGTGGGGATCACTGCGCTAAGGAACGCGGCGACTGATACGACCATCACGAGGAGTACGACGAAGACGGCAAGCCCTCGGGACATGCGCCAGCGGGTGAGCATGCGGACGATGGTGTCGAGACTGATTGCTAGGAACAGGGCGATCAGTGCCCGGATCAGCACGTCGCGGGCGAGGTAGACAGCGCCGGCGGCCGCCGCCGTCACGAGGACACCGAGGCTGGTGTAGAGGCCCTTACGGAACAGGACCATACGCCGCACGCCCTCGGCCTCCTGCTCCGGCGGGGTGCCAGGCGGAACCCGATCACCCATGAGTGCTCGCGATCGGAGGAGCCACACCGGTCAGCCCAGTCAGTGCCTCCGCCGGGTGCTCCCCAGGCGGCTCAGGTTCAGCCAAGCAGAGGTAAACATGGCCCTCGCCCCGACGTTCGGGAGACAAGCAGCGGCCAACCGTTGCGCGGTGCTGATCCACAGTCGCGCCACCTTCCGGACCACGAGCTCGGCTCCGGCAATCAGCGGAACCCTTGCTCGGTGCGGGGACGCCATCGGGCCGCCGGGCGGCGACGCCGAGTTCGTCCACGACCTCCGATCAACGCTGGCCACGTGCGACTGCCCGTCCACTCTCGACGGGGTTCAGCCGATGGTGCGCTCCACCTGCTTCCCGGCGTCCCTCAATGTAAACGCGCCGATGATCTGGCTCACGCCGTGGAAGATGGCCCATACGCCGACCAGGGTCACCAGCGTGAGCAGTGAACGTTCCCATGAGCGTGCCGCCCATACCCCGAGAACGAACTCGGCGATCCCGAGCAGTAAGTTCGTCCACCACCATGCCAACTTCGGGCCAGCTAGCGCGTTGACGAAGTGGATGATGCCGAAGACGATCAGGTACCAGGCGACGAAGATGGACACCACGTACAGCGTGATGGCCGGCCAAGCGAAGGTTATGATCCCGGCGATCAACGCCAGGATCCCCACAATGATGTTTAGCCAGCGCCAGCCACCAGGGGTCAACATGGCCAGCCCGAGCAGCGTTATGCCACCGAATAGAAACGCGACGCCGACGAATGCCGCCACGGCGGTCACACTGCCCACACGGTAGGACAGCACAAACATTCCGAACAGGGTCCACAGAATCCCCAGTAGCAGGTACCACCACCAGACCCCGGACATCTCCCGTGTTTCTCCCCGCACCATTTCGCGCCATGCACGGGGCGTCGCTGCGCTTGTCATAGCAGACTCCCTAGCGGGTTGGCCGGCGCCCGGCCTTTGCTATTGCAGGCTCGGCGCGCCTGGCGTGTGGCATCCATGTGGCGTTTCCCCAGCCGATCTAGAGCGCCCCGCTCGCCCGGCCGGTGGCATAGGCGCGGGCGTCGACCGCATCCAGCATCGCGACGCGTGCGTTGTCCAAGGTCCAAGCGGCCGTATGGATGGCGTCGATCGCGTCAGCCTCTGCCGCGTCCGCCTCATCCGCCGCCATTGCCGCGTCCATCTCTCGGTTTCGCGTGTCGATGTGAGCTTTGACCTCGCCCATCTTGTCGCTCGCGTCGGCCCTCATCTTCGCCCACTTGTTCTGGGCGTCGGGGCTCTGCGGACTCTTCTGTGCCTCCCGGGCGGCCCAGTATGTCTCGACCTGGGCCTGGTCGATTCGCTGCCTGAGCTGTTCGCGTGACTCGGTGGTGGCGGCCCGCACCGTAGACTTCGTTTCTGCGACCTGCTGCTGCAGCCCGTCGAGTTCTGCGGAAAAGTCCATGATCCCTCCCTTGAGGTGCATCACTCCACGTCAACGCTATCGCCGCTGCCCTTGGCCAGCAGTGGAAACAGTGAAGGCCGGATCCCAGCGCTGAGGGCCGCGTAATTGCCGTATGCGGTCTGGCCGCCGACCCGGTCCGACCGGGTCACAGAAGACCGCGTCGATGATGGGTCACATCCAGACGCCAGGTCGATACCGCCAGTGAACCGGACGAGGGTGGGTCAATTGGCACGTCGTTGGCACGGGTTGCCAAGAATCCGGACGATGCCTAGGTAATCGCCATTTTCGCCGGCACTGCACCAGCGCGTCCTGGAGGTACTCGATGGACTTTGAGCAATGACCGAGTCGCTCGTGGACGATGCGGCGCTGGTTCCGCGTCGGCCTGGACTGTGGTCGCATTGGCGAACTCGTCCTGTGAGTACTCGCCTGCTGCGCACCCGACCCAACCCACTCACCGCAGCCGAGCTCGCCCGACTGCGCGGCGCAAGACCCGCCGGACCAGCACCCAACCCCGCGACGAGCCGGTGACGGTGCAACGCCGCGCATCCAACACCGGAATCATCATGGTCGTTGGCCAGAAGGTCGCTCTCGGCCGGGTGCACGCCCTCAAGACCGTCACCATCGAAGTCACCGAAAGCCAGCTGCAGGTGCACTGCGACGACGGCATCAAAACCTCCGCCGCAATGGCCAACAGCCGATCCGAAACCTTAAAGCCGGCCGCCCACGCACGGCCAACCAGAAAACCGGCGATCCGATCAACGGCGACAAATGAGCATGATGCGCACCATGGATCGATACGAAGGTCGCGGCTGGCTCGACTGGTGGGCGAACTCATCCACCAACCTCGGTGGCGTCGAGGTATACGTCGTGAACACACCCACCGAGCAGGGCTGGACCGCACACGGCGAACTGATCGACGATCCGACCAGCGAGGATGTCCGCGAAGGCTTCGCAATTCTCTGCGACCTTGATCCGGTCTTCACCCTCCGATTTGACGACGGCAGCACCATCCAGGTCACCTTCATACCGACTGACCAGGACCGATTCACCCTGGCCGAGTACACCGGCCCGGCTCACCGGCAGCTCAACTACCGCTTCGACCTGTCGGCTCGTGCTGGACCAGGCCACGAATCAGCTCAAGAGACCTAGGCACCCGGTTGAACTGCAGGTGAGACTGATCGGTCAACCGTCAGGTGGAACTAGACGTCCTGGCCGGACTCGGCGGAAGGGCCGGTGTCGACCGCTTCCGTGTCAGGGAACCACCGCGACGCCGAATGCTATAGCGATCGCGGCGCCGACCTTGCCGATTCATCCGTCGGAGTCCATGGATGTGCGCTGCGTATCGCCGCGGTAGACCCTCAGTTTGACCCCCAGCCGGTGGCCCGCCAAGTCCAAAAGGCCTTACGCTCTTCGTCAGAAAGCTGCTCGAAATATTTGCCTCTGAGCGTGACGGCTGGCGCATCTGTCTGCTCCTTCGGCAGGTAGTCCTTTCTCCACGGACGGGTCTTGAAAACCGCCGCCGAGTTACGACGGCTTAAGGTGGTTTGTTTTGCTGACTCCGAGACTGGCTGCCGTGCCGCTTCGCGCCTTGCCCTCGGCATGACGTGGTGGCCCTCCGACGACGACGGCCTTGAGGTAGTCACTGCCGCCGCTCGTGTGACAAACAGTGTGACAACGGCTGCCGATTCGCCCGGACGTCTCCGGACATCGGCGGACCGTTATCGCAGCTCACGGCCGATCTGCCTTCAGGCCGAGAGACCTCCAGATTTTGTTCGGGACGAAGCGGTCGTGGCGCGTTACCTCGTGACCACACGGAGACCTCTTGACGGACTTGGCACGAGCTGCTCACCCTCCGCCGATTTCGGCGAATCACGTGTGACGGGACGAACGGCGAGGCGGAGCTAGGTCTACATGAAAAGCCGCCGCTGAGACGCGGCTCGATACCCTTTGCGATCGCACGGTCAGAAGTATTACGGAGAGTCCGATGACATCCTGGTCGCTGACCAAAACTTTGGGGCGTATTAGGGGCGGGCATCCGTAGGCAGCCGGAGCCCGCCGCCGTGACCTGGACAAACAGAAACGCTCATGATCACGGCTTCCGCCGATCATGAGCGTGTCTTGGCTGGTCAGCGATGGTGCCCCTGGCAGGATTCGAACCTGCGCTCCCGCCTCCGGAGGGCGGTGCTCTATCCCCTGAGCTACAGGGGCGCAAAATTGCGCCGGTTGCCCCGCGGGACAACCTCAAAAACCTTAGCAGAACCGACCACGAACACCCCAAGCGGATCTCCGTGTGAGGGCGTGGTCGCACCCAAACAATAGCAAATCAGACAAGAACGACAGCGACACGTGGTCGCACTCACATCCGACGGGACCGCGAAGAAACCGGACAACCGGCTAAGAAGGGCTCGTCGGTCTCGCTTCGAGCGTGCCGCTCGGCCGGATCGCCGACCGCCGCGACCCGCGGATGATCCGGGCCGGGATTCAGGCGCTGCAGGCGGTGGTCGCCCTCACTTACGTGACGGTCGGATCGTTCTGGCCACTGCTGCTGGTCACCACACTCGACTCTGGTCTTCAGACCGCAAACATCGTGGTACGCGCGGCTCTCGTCGCCGCTGTCGGAGGCGCCAAGGGCCGGGTCCGCGCGTACGCGGTCCTGCGAGTCGTCGCTGCCATCGGCATGGCCGTCGGAGCCGGTGCGGCCGCGGTCGCGGTGGCGCTCGACACGGCCACGGCATACCACGTCCTGATCGCCGTCAACGCCACCACCTATCTGCTGTCGTCGGTGCTGTTGCTGCGGCTGCCGGCGTTCCAGCCGGAGCCCAAGCCGGCCGACGCCGCGGGTCACAGTGCAATGCGCGACGCCCGGTTCCTCGGTGTCAGCGTCGGGTCGGCGGTAGTGGCGCTGCATCGCGGGGTCCTGCCGATCCTCGTTCCACTGTGGATCGTCCAGCACACCGCGGCGCCGAAGGTGGCGATCTCGGTCGTCCTGGTCGTCAACACCGCTGTCAGCATCGTCGTGACCGTTCCGGCGAGCCGGCGGCTGACCAGCGCTGTACGCGACATCCAACGTCACGCTCTCCTATGAGCTGGCCGCTCCCGGTGCCATCGGCGACTACCAGGGCACCAACAACCTGATCACCGGCGTCGCATTCGCGGTGAGCCCGTTGCTGATGACGGCCGTCGTGTTGCGGGCGCCGGATGCTGGCGGCTGGATCGGTCTGGCGGTGGCCTTCGCCGTGGCGGGTGCCGTGGTGCCGGCGATGACCCGCCGTGCCGCGGGTCGCGTGGTGCCGGCAGCGGCAGAGTCATGACACGCCGCTTGCCGGGCCTGCGGAAGCGAAGCCGGCACCTACGCTAAGGGCGTGGCAGTCGAGATCATCTATGAGACGCATTCGCTGACCGAAGACAACGAGTCCGGACACGCCACCGGATGGCGACCTGGCCGGCTCTCGGCAACCGGCCGCCGCTACGCCGCCGATCTCGGAGCACGTCGAGCCGGCGTGGATGCGGTGTTCAGCTCCGACCTGGCCCGCGCGGTGGAGACCGTGACGATTGCGTTCGGGGGCACCGACGTGCCGGTGTTCTACGACTGGCGACTGCGCGAGTGCGACTTCGGCGACCTGAACGGCGCGCCCGTGGCCCAGATGCGCGCCATCGAGCACGTCGAACGTCCGTTCCCAGGTGGCGAGAGCGTCTTGCAGTCCATCAATCGGGTCTCCGGCCTGTTCGCCGACCTGCCGAGTCGCTGGGACGGCAAGACCGTCCTGATCGTCGGGCATATGGCGACCTGGCGAGCGCTGGAGCACTATCTCAACGGCGTGCCGGTCGACGACCTGGTCTCGAACCCGTTCGAGTGGCGCGAGGGCTGGCACTACACGCTCTGAGACGGTGCAGGACCCGGGCGTCAGCCGAAGAGGGTCCCGAGCAACTCGGCGAGCGCCTTGCCGGAGTCGCCGGAGCTGTCCTTCTCCGGGTTGTAGCAGCCGACCGAGAAACCGATCAGTCCCGGATCGACGACCAGGGGAGTCAGCAGGGCGGTCAGCTCGTCGATGGTCAAGCCACCGGGCATCAGATAGTCGGTGGCCGGAAACACCGACTCATCGAGAACGTCGACGTCCAGGTGCACCCAGAACGTCTGGCCGGCGGTGGCGAGGGCGGCCGCGGCGACGACCTCGGTGCCGGCACTACGGATCAAATCCGGTGTGGCCTCGACCGGAATGCCGACGTCCTCGGGCACCAACGACTTGAGCCCGATGGCTTCCTCGCGATCCCGGGGCCCGATCAGGGCGATCCGCGACGGCGCGACGACCGGGCGGCCGACCTCGCTGACCCAGTCCCTCGGGCCGGCGCCACAGATCACCGCGATCGGCATGTCGGCCGGTTCACCGGTGGGAGAGGTCTTTCCGTCATACATGTCGAGGTGACCGTCGAAGTACGCGAGACCGATCGGTCCGAGTGCGTCGCGGGCTCCGGCCAGCGCGCCGGGCAGCAGGGTGCAGCAGCCGCCGAGCAGCAGCGGGCGGTCACCATCGGCGATCACGGACGCGACGGATGCGCGTACCGCTGAAGTGGTCGTGGCCACCGCGGGCCAGGCCTTGATCCCGTTGCGCTTGTCCCGCGCGGTCCCCACCAGGCGGACCGCAAGGTCGCCGCGGTCCTCGCCGGGGATGCCAAGCTCGCGCAGCGCGCTCGGGGCCAGCTCGCAGCCGAATGGGTCGGCCGACGGTCCGGGAGCGCCGATGCAGTCGATGGGTACGCCTAACGCCACTAGAGCCACGCTCAAACGCTAGCGGCAACGGCTGCTCACGTCACCAGCACGTCTGAGGGATACCCGGATGGTCGTCAGGAGCCGAGCGGCTGAGCGCCCAGCGAGGTGAGCAGGTCACGCAGGGTCACAATCTCGGACTGCTGGCCACCCTTCATCGACTCGGCCAGCTCCCGAACGCGTGAATTGTCTGTTTCCGAGAGCACGCCCTCGACCATGTGAATGCCGCCCAGGTGATGTCTCAACATCAGCTGGCAGTAGAGGATGTCGACATCCTTGCCCTTGGCCTCGGTCAGCTTGTTGATCTCGTCGGTCGACGCCATGCCCGGCATCCGACCGTCCGGCAGCAGCTCATGCGCGCCGTCCGGCATCCATGCCATGGCCGGCTCGGTGCCGGTCGGGTTGAGGTGCCAGTCCTTGAGCCACTCCGACATCATGCCGATCTGTGCCTGCTGGGTGACCGCGATCGAGTAGGCGAGCTGGCGCACTTCCGGCGTGCTGGCGTTCTGCCAGGCGATCATGCTCATCGCCACCGCCTGGGCGTGGTGCCGGGACATGTCCCGGGCGAAGCCCGCCTCGGCGGAGTTGTCGCCGGGCATCTTGAGCGAAGGCGTCAAGAGCCCAGCGAAATAACCCGCGGTGAGCAGTAGGGCCGCTACCAGCGCCCCTACTGCCCAGCGCTTGCGTGCATTCATCAACTCTGGCTCGGAGCCGGCGTCGGGTTCGCGCCCGGCTGGCTGTCCGGTGCGGTGGTGCCGCCGTCAGTGGCGCCCTTGCCCAGGTCGTGCGGGGTGGTGCCGGTCGCCGTGATGTAGCTGCCGGACGAGCAGTCGACACCCGGCTCCATCGACGCGTTGACCCGCAGGTCCTGGATGAACTGGTTGATGCGGTTGTCGTCGGCGCTCTGCAGCGGCAGCTGGAAGCCCCACGCCTGCAGCGAGATCGGCGTCTTCAGGCCCGGGTAGGGGCTCATCAGGATGTAGTCGCCGATCGACTTGACCTTGGTCGAGAGCTTCGCGACCTGGTCGGCGGAGAGGGTGGCCGGGTTGTAGGTGACCCAGACCGCGCCGTGCTCCATGCTGTGTACCGCGTGCTCGTTGGCGATCTGAGCCGGGTAGACGTCACCCGCGCAGCGCTGCCAGTTGTAGTTGTGGTTGCCGGCCACAGGCGGCGTCACCGTGTACGTGATCGGGCCCCACTGGTGATCGCGGGTGGCTACCAGCTTCGGGTTCGACTTGCGGTAGTCGACGATGCCCGCGATGCTGTCCGCCTTCGACTGCCAGCTGCGGCCCTTGTTGTAGTTGTTGTAGATCGCGTAGCCGACGATGCCACCCGCGACCACGGCCGCCACCGCGATGATCGCGATCCAGCTCCAGTCGCGCTGCTTGGCGACCCGCATCTGTGGCGCCGGCGGGCGCGAACGATTAGCCGAGGCCGAGGACCGGCGGGTGTCGGGGGTCTTGGTCGAGTTGACCGCATTGGTCTTCCCCGAGACGCGTACGGTGCTGGACGAGCGGTCTTTGCCGCTGCCGCCCTGCGGGGTGCTCATGCTCATGTGGCCTCGAAGGTCAAATGGGTGGATTCGGGACAAGTTCTTATGGTGGGACCGCGCTGGGTCGCCACCAAGTCACGGAGTCTACCCCCGCTAACATTGATCGGTGACTCCCGCCAACCTCGGAATTGCCGTCCTCGACGCCGCCCGCGACGTGTTGATCGAGCGGGGGTTGGATGCCTCGGTCCTGCCCGAGTCGGTGACCGTCGAGCGACCCCGAAACCCCGAGCACGGCGACTATGCATCCAACCTCGCGCTTGCGGTCGCGAAGAAGGCCGGGGTGGCACCCCGTGATCTGGCGCAGGCACTGGCCACGCGGCTGTCCGGCACGCCCGGCATCGCCAGCGTGGAGATCGCCGGCCCCGGGTTTCTGAACATCCGCCTGGACGCCGCCGCGGCCGGTGAGACCGCGCGGGCCATCGTGACCAAAGGCATCGCCTACGGCTCCTCGACGACGCTCGCCGGGCAGAAGATCAACCTGGAGTTCGTCTCGGCCAACCCGACCGGCCCGGTGCACATCGGCGGGGTCCGCTGGGCCGCCGTCGGCGACGCGCTGTCCCGGCTCCTGCGAACGGCGGGTGCCGAGGTCGGCACGGAGTACTACTTCAACGACGCCGGCTCGCAGATCGACCGGTTCGCCCGGTCGCTGCTGGCTGCCGCGCGCGGCGAGGCGGCGCCGGAGGACGGCTACGCGGGCACCTACATCACCGACATCGCCAACGCGGTGGTGGCCAAGGTGCCGGGCGTGCTGTCCGAGCCGGACCCGCAGGAGACCTTCCGGGTCGAGGGCGTCGCCCTGATGTTCGACGAGATCAAGGCGTCGCTGGTCGGCTTCGGCGTGCACTTCGACACCTACTTCAACGAGAAGGACCTGCACTCCCGCGGAGAGCTGCAGCAGGCCCTGGACCGGCTGAGCGCCCAGGGACACATCTTCGAGGCCGACGGCGCGACCTGGCTGCGGACCACCGACTTCGGTGACGACAAGGACCGGGTGCTGCGCAAATCCGACGGCGACTGGACCTATTTCGCCGCCGACTGCGCCTACTACCTGGACAAGCGCGACCGCGGTTTCGACCGGGTGGTGATCATGCTGGGCGCGGATCACCACGGCTATATCGGCCGGATGCGGGCGATGTCCGCGTGCTTCGGCGACGACCCCGACCGCAACCTGGAGATCCTCATCGGGCAGCTGGTCAACCTGGTCCGCGAGGGCCAGCCGGTACGCATGTCCAAGCGCGCCGGCACGGTGGTCACGCTCGAAGACATGGTCGACGCGATCGGTGTCGACGCGGCGCGGTACGCGCTGGCGCGCTACTCCGTGGACTCGCCGATCGACCTGGACCTGGATCTGTGGACCCGGCGCACCAACGACAACCCGGTCTACTACGTGCAGTACGCACATGCCCGGATCGCCAGCTTGCTGCGCAACGCGGCCGACCTGGGTGCCGTCCGCACTGATGACTTCGACCCGTCTCTGCTCTCCCACGAGAAGGAAAACGACCTGCTCAAGGCGCTCGCGGAATACCCCGACGTGGTCGCCACCGCAGCCGAGTTGCGCGAGCCCCACCGGGTGGCGCGATATCTGGAAAGCCTGGCCAGCAGCTATCACAAGTTCTACGACGCGTGCCGCGTGCTGCCGCAGGGCGATGACCCGGTCACCGACCTGACCCGGGCCCGCCTGTGGCTGGTCGAGGCGTCTCGGATCGTGATCGCCAACGGCCTGCGCATGCTCGGAGTGTCCGCGCCCGAGCGAATGTGACGGTGGTCGCCGCACTGTGGATCTTGAACGGTTGACGCCGAAATATGACGACCGGCGTTCAAGATCCGCTGATGAGCAACGAGGAGAAGCGCCGGTGTCCATACCACCCTGGCTGAAGCTGCCGGACGACGTGAACGCCCTGGTCCCGATGCTGTGGCCGGCAAACGTCGCGCGCGCCGACGATGGTGTGCTGCAGGTCGGCGGCGTGCCGGTCGACGAGCTGGCCGCACGCTTCGGCACGCCCGCCTACGTGCTCGACGAAGCCGACATGCGCGCCCGCGCCGCCGCGTTCCGGGACGCGTTCAGTGACTTCGACGTCTACTACGCCGGCAAGGCGTTCCTGTCCAAGGCGATCGCCCGGATCGTCCGGGACGAGGGTCTCAACCTCGACGTGTGCTCAGGTGGCGAGCTGGCCACCGCGCTGGCCGCCGGGGTGCCGCCGGAGCGGATCGGTCTGCACGGCAACAACAAGTCGGTGGCCGAGCTGACCCGGGCGGTGGACGCCGGCGTCGGCCGGATCATCGTCGACTCGTTCCACGAGATCGACCGGCTGTCCACGATCGCCCGCGACCGCGGAATCCGGCCCCGGATCATGCTGCGCCTGACCGTCGGCGTCGAGGCCCACACCCACGAGTTCATCGCCACGGCGCACGAGGACCAGAAGTTCGGATTTTCGGTGGCCGGGGGAGCAGCCGCGCTCGCGGCCGCCAAGGTGCTCGGCGAGGGGGTGCTGGACCTGCGCGGATTCCACTCGCACATCGGCTCCCAGATCTTCGACACCGCCGGCTTCGAGCTGGCCGCCCGGCGGCTGGTCGCGCTGCTGGCCGAGATTCGTGATCACCACGGCGCCACGCTGCCCGAGCTCGACCTCGGCGGCGGGTTCGGAATCGCTTACACCACCCAGGACACGCCGTCGACGCCGGCCGAGCTGGCCGAGGGCATCCGCGGCATCGTGCACTCCGAGTGCGCCGCCGCCGGACTCCCGACACCGCATCTGTCGATCGAGCCCGGCCGCGCCATCATCGGACCGTCCATGTTCACGCTCTACGAAGTCGGGACCGTCAAGGAAGTGGCGGGTCTGCGTACCTATGTCAGCGTCGACGGCGGGATGAGCGACAACATCCGCTCGGCTCTCTACGGGGCCGCCTACAGCGCCACCGTCGCCGGGCGCCAATCGTCGGCTCCGGCCCTCCTTGCCCGGGTGGTGGGAAAGCATTGTGAGTCCGGGGACATCCTGGTGAAGGATGAATTCCTGCCGGCGGACGTTCGGCCCGGAGATCTTCTTGCGGTTCCCGGCACGGGCGCATATGCGCGCAGCATGGCGAGCAACTACAACCACGTGCCGAGGCCGCCGGTGATCGCTGTCTACGACGGTGAGGCCCGGGTGATCGTGCGCCGGGAAACCGAAGACGATCTGCTGGCACTGGACGTGGGATGAGGGGGACGGCGTGAAGGTCGCGCTGCTGGGATGCGGAACCGTCGGGGCCGAGGTGGCCCGGCTGATGCACGAGCAGGCCGCGGACCTGACTGCCCGGGTCGGTGAGCCGCTGGAGATAGTCGGCGTCGCGGTCCGCCGCCTCGGCCGGGACCGCGGTGACCTCGGGCTGGACCCGAGCCTGTTCACCACCGACGCGCTCGGCCTGGTCAAGCGCGACGACGTGGACATCGTCGTGGAGGTGGTCGGCGGCATCGAGCCGGCCCGCACCTGGCTGGTCGAAGCGCTCGGCTCCGGCAAGAGCGTGGTCACCGCCAACAAGGCGCTGCTCGCCGAGGACGGCGGCACGTTGCACGACGCGGCCGCCGATGGCAGTGCCGACCTCTATTACGAGGCCGCCGTCGCCGGTGCCATCCCGCTGCTCCGGCCGCTGCGCGAGTCGCTGCTCGGCGATCGGATCACTCGGGTCACCGGCATCGTCAACGGCACCACCAACTTCATCCTGTCGTCGATGGACAGCAGTGGCATGGGCTTCGAGGAGGCGCTGGAGGAGGCGACCAACCTCGGCTATGCCGAGCCCGACCCGACCGCCGACATCGAGGGCTTCGACGCCGCCGCGA
The DNA here is from genome assembly GCA_963836775.1 of uncultured Actinomycetota bacterium. GTDB lineage: Bacteria > Actinomycetota > Actinomycetes > Mycobacteriales > Micromonosporaceae > DASQPR01. The sequence goes on from CAWIKR010000003.1 coordinate 604,419, forward strand.
AGGCCGCGATTCTCGCCTCTCTCGCGTTCCACACCCGGGTCACCGCCGCCGACGTCTATCGCGAGGGCATCACCGAGGTGACCGCGGCCGACATGGCCAGCGCGCACAGCATGGGTGCCACGATCAAGCTGCTGTGCATCGCGACCCGCACCGCCGACGGGGGCGTTTCGGTGCGCGTACACCCGGCGATGATCCCCAAGTCGCACCCGCTGGCGGGCGTCGGCGACGCGTTCAACGCGGTGTTCGTCGAGGCCGAAGCCGCGGGACAGCTGATGTTCTACGGGCGCGGCGCCGGTGGCGCCCCGAGCGCCAGCGCGGTCCTCGGCGACCTGGTCGCGGTGGCCCGGAACCGGATCGCCGGCTACCGCGCGCCCAGCGAGTCGGCCTACGCCGCGCTGCCGGTGCGCGAGATGGGCGAGGTCAACACCCGCTACCACGTCAGCCTCGATGTGTCCGACAAGGCCGGGGTGCTGGCCGCGGTGGCCAACGTGTTCGCCAGGCATGACGTGTCGATCGCCACCGTCCGGCAATCCGGCCGGGGCAGCGGCGCGGTGCTGGTCATCGTCACCCACACCGCGCCGGACGCGGCTTTGGGAGCGACGGTGCGCGAACTCCGCGGGTTGGATATCGTGCGCTCGGTAACCAGCGTGTTACGCGTCGAGGGCGACGAGTAACCGCCGGTCAGCATCACCTCTAGCAAGGAGCAACGTCATGTGGCGCGGATTGATCGAGACCTATCGAGACCGCCTTCCGGTCTCCGCCGAGACGCCCGCGATCACGCTCCACGAGGGCAACACACCGCTGCTGCCGGCACCCGAGATCAGCACCCGCACCGGTTGCGACGTCTACCTCAAGATCGAAGGCGCCAACCCGACCGGCTCGTTCAAGGACCGCGGCATGACGGTGGCTGTCTCGCGCGCGGTCGAGGACGGCGCCAAGGCGATCATCTGCGCATCCACCGGCAACACGTCGGCGTCGGCCGCCGCCTACGCTGCCCGGGCCGGGATCACCTGTGCGGTGCTGGTGCCGCAGAGCAAGATCGCCCTCGGCAAGCTGGCCCAGGCACTGGTGCACGGCGCCCGCCTGTTGCAGGTCACCGGCAACTTCGACGACTGCCTCGCGCTCGCCTCCAAGCTCGCCCTCGACTATCCGGTGGCGCTGGTCAACTCCGTCAACGCCGATCGGTTGCACGGCCAGAAGACCGCCGCGTTCGAAATCGTCGAGGCCCTGGGCGACGCACCCGACGTGCACTGCCTTCCGGTCGGCAACGCCGGCAACATCGCCGCCTACTGGATGGGTTACCAGGAGGACCTCGAGGCCGGAAACGCTTCCCGGGCGCCGAAGATGTTCGGCTTCCAGGCGGCGGGTGCGGCTCCGATCGTGACCGGCCAGGTGGTCAACGAGCCGTCCACCATCGCCACCGCGATCCGGATCGGCAACCCGGCATCCTGGACCAAGGCGGTCGACGCGCGGGACGCGTCCGGCGGCACCATCGCCGCCGTCACCGATCGGGAAATCCTGTCGGCCTACCGCCTGCTCGCCCGCAGCGTCGGCGTCTTCGTCGAACTGGCCAGCGCGGCCAGCGTCGCGGGCCTGCTGCAGTCGTGCGAGCTGGGGCTGATCCCGCGGGGCTCGACCGTGGTGTGCACCGTGACCGGCCACGGTCTCAAGGACCCGGAGTGGGCGATCTCGACCGCGCCGGCGCCCACGACCATCCCTGCCGACGTCCTGGTCGCCGCGCGCGCACTCGATCTCGCGTGACCGCTTTTTCAGTCCTTCGGCGCAACCGCGACTTCCGCCGGCTGTTCGGTGCCGAACTGGTCGTCTTCGGCGCCGACTGGTTTGTCATGGTGCCGCTGCTGGTGCTGCTCAACCGGCTCACTGGCTCGGGCGTGCTGGGCGGCGTGACGCTGGCCACCGACACCGGCGTGCAGGCGCTGCTGCTGCCCTACGGCGGCGTCATCGCGGATCGGATCGACCGCCGCCGCATCATGATCACCGCGAACGCCGCGGCGTTCGTCGCGATCGGCCTGCTTTTGCTGGTACGCACACCCGGCACCGCGTGGCTCGGACCGGTGGCCGTGGCGGCGGTGGCGATCGCGAAGGCGTTCTACTCACCGGCCGCCACGGCGGCGCTGCCCAATGTCGTCGACCCGGAGGATCTGTCCGCCGCGAACGCGGTCGCCGGCAGCGCCTGGGGCACCATGACCGTGGTCGGCTCGTCCCTCGGCGGTGTCCTGTCGGCGGTGGTCGGACCGGACACCTGCTTCCTGATCGCGGCCGGATTCCTCGCGGTGGCGGCGGTGCTGGCGATCGGCGTACGCCGGCCGATGCAGGCACCGCGCGATGCCAGCGTGCGGCACGAGCACGCATTCCGAGCGCTGCGCGAGTCGTTCCGCTATATCCGGCATCAGCCCCGGGTGGCGGCGCTGGTCACCGTCAAGTCGGCGGTCGGCCTCGGCAACGGCGTGCTGGCATTGTTTCCAGTGCTGGCGCTCACCGTCTTCGGTGTCGGATCGCTCGGCACCGGCCTGCTGTTCGCCGCCCGCGGTCTGGGCGCGCTCGTCGGCCCACTGCTGATGCGGCGGGTTCTGCAGCATCCCAGCTGGCTGTTCCCCGGGCTGGCGATCTCGATGGCGGTCTACGGTGTCTCCTACATCGGCGTGTCGCTGGCGCCGTGGTTCGTCCTGGCGCTCGCCCTCGTCGTCGTCGCGCATCTGGCCGGCGGCGGCAACTGGGTGATGTCCGCCTACGCGCTGCAGATCGAAGTGCCGGACGAGTTGCGCGGTCGCGTCTTCGCAGCGGACACGATGATCGCCACTCTCGCCGTCACCGTCAGCACGCTGACCGTCGGTCTCTTCGTCGACACGGTCGATGCCCGGATCCTGATCGCCGCGTGCGGCGCGGTCACGCTCGTCTACGCCGTCGTGTGGCGGGTCATCACGTTGCGGCTCCCGGCGCACGTGGAGACGGCCAAGGAACTGGTGGGAGCCCGTCCATGATCGAGTTCAGCAGTGCCCGGGTCCGCGTAACGGTCCCGGCCACCAGCGCCAATCTGGGACCCGGCTTCGACGCCTTCGGTCTGGCGCTCGGCCTCTACGACACCGTGCACGGCCGGGTGTCGGACCGCCCCGGCGTCCGGGTGACGGTCAGCGGCGAGGGCGCGGGGGAGTTGCCGGACGACGAGACGCACCTGGTCGCGTCGAGCGCGCTCGCCGCGTTCGACCGGCTCGGCGAGCGGCCCGTGGGTCTGGAGGTCGAGTGCGTCAACCGGATCCCGCAGGCCCGAGGGTTGGGATCGTCGTCGGCTGCGATTGTGGCGGGTCTCACACTTGCCCGGATGCTGGCGCCGGCCGCGGTGTTCAACGATGACGACGCACTGCGCTTGGCGACCGAGATCGAGGGCCATCCGGACAACGTGGCGCCGTGCCTGCTCGGCGGTTTCACGATCGCCTGGATGGAGCCGGATGGCGGGGTAGGTGCGGTGAAACTTGCGCCGTCGGCACGCGTACGCCCAGTGGTTTATGTGCCGACGGCGCGAGGGCTGACCGCGCACGCCCGCGCCGCGTTGCCCTCGACCGTCCCGCACCGGGACGCGGCCGCCAACGCCGGCCGTGCCGGTCTTCTGGTGCACGCCCTCACGCAGGCGCCGGAGCTGCTGCTGGCGGCCACCGAAGATCGGCTGCATCAGGATTATCGGGCGCCGGGAATGCCGGAGACCGCCGCGCTTGTTGCAAAGTTACGATCCGCGGGGATTGCCGCCGTGGTTTCCGGTGCCGGCCCGAGCGTGTTGGCGCTGGTGCTGGAAGTGGCAGTCGCTCCCGAAGTGGACGACTGGCAACGCGCCACTCCGACCTGCGATGCCGCGGGTGCGAAGGGTGAGGTAGAATAGGTCCAACCGATGATCTACCGGTTGGCGATCTCACCATCGCAGCGTGATCTTTTCGAAATCGACTTGCCGCAGGTTAGCTTGCCGCAGGTTGGCTAGGTTGATTACGCTCTGGGGCTACAGTCGCGAACGCGATCTCTGCGCGCGACCACCCCGAACTCCGATGTGTTCTACCCCGTCGTGGGCCTGTTTGGAGAACCCGAAATCCCTCTCAACAGCCGCGGATCCAAAGGTGGATCTTCATCGGAGAGTTTGAAACACACCCCCGCCCATCTCCACGTGGTGCGGGTGCATCGAGGCACGCCCCTCGACGAGGCACGCCTCAGCCTTTACAAGGGAGAAGGAATCCATTGAGCGACACCACCGACGTGACGTCGGGCGTCTCTGACGTCTCGACGCCGGAGGAGACCGCGGGCTCGCCCCGCCGTCGCCGTGCGGGCAGCGGATTGACCGGAATGCTGTTGCCCGAATTGCAGAGCATGGCTTCGTCGCTGGGCATCTCTGGCACCGCCCGCATGCGCAAGGGCGAGCTGATCGCAGCCATTCAGGAGCAGCAGCAGGGTCGGGTGCCCGGTCCGCGGGCTGTCGCCGCCGACGCTCCGCGCACTGAGGTGCGCGCCGAGGTCGCCGGTGAGGCCGGCGGATCGGAATCTGCTCCGGCGGCCGAAGCCACCGCCGCCCCGACCCGGGAGCGCAACCAGCGCTCGCGTGAGCGTGGCGAGGCTTCTTCCGATCGGGCTGAGGGTGGCCGTGACGGCGACCGGCGCTCGCGAGACCGTTCCGAGCGGGCCGACCGGTCCGAGCGCGGTGAGAGGTCTGACCGCGGTGAGCGTTCCGAGCGGGGCGACCGTTCCGAGCGCGGTGAGCGTTCCGAGCGCGGTGAGCGTTCCGAGCGCGGTGAGCGTTCTGACGGTGGTCGCACCAACGACCGGTCTGACCGCAACGCCGAGGGCCGGGACCGCAACAACGACCGGAACGACCGCAACGACAATGACGACGATGGCGAGGGTGGCCGGCGCAGCCGGCGCAGCCGCTTCCGCGAGCGCAACCGTGGTGGTAGCCGCAGCGGCGGCCGGGAGCGTGGCGAGGGCGGCGAGCCGACCGTCAACGAGGACGACGTTCTGGTGCCGGTGGCCGGCATCGTCGATGTGCTGGAGAACTACGCGTTCATCCGGACGTCGGGTTACCTCTCCGGACCGAACGACGTCTACGTGTCGATGTCCCAGGTGCGCCGCTACGGCCTGCGCCGCGGTGACGCGGTCACCGGCGTGGTGCGCGCGGTTCGGGACAGCACCGACACCAGTGGCCGCCGGGACAAGTACAACCCGCTGGTCCGCTTGGACTCGATCAACGGCATGGACGTCGAAGAGGCGCGCCGCCGGCCCGAGTTCTACAAGCTCACGCCGCTCTACCCACAGGAGCGTCTGCGGTTGGAGACCGAGTCGCACATCCTCACCACGCGCGTCATCGACCTGGTGATGCCGATCGGTAAGGGTCAGCGGGCACTGATCGTGTCGCCGCCGAAGGCCGGTAAGACGATGGTGTTGCAGGCGATTGCCAACGCGGTCACCCACAACAACCCGGAATGCCACCTGATGGTCGTGCTGGTCGACGAGCGACCCGAAGAGGTCACCGACATGCAGCGCTCGGTCAAGGGCGAGGTCATCCCGTCGACCTTCGACCGGCCGCCGTCGGACCACGCCACCGTCGCCGAGCTTTCCATCGAGCGCGCGAAGCGCCTGGTGGAGCTGGGTCACGACGTGGTCGTGCTGCTCGACTCGATCACTCGGCTCGGGCGGGCCTACAACAACTCGTCGCCGGCCTCTGGACGCATCCTGTCCGGTGGTATCGACTCGACCGCGCTCTACCCGCCGAAGCGTTTCCTCGGCGCGGCCCGCAACATCGAGGAGGGCGGCTCGCTGACCATCATCGCGACCGCGCTCGTCGAAACCGGGTCCACCGGTGACACGGTCATCTTCGAGGAGTTCAAGGGCACCGGCAACGCCGAGCTCAAGCTGGACCGCAAGATCGCGGACAAGCGCGTCTGGCCGGCGATCGACATCGACCCGTCCAGCACGCGTAAGGAAGAGATCCTGCTCGCGCCCGATGAGCTGGCGATCGTGCTCAAGCTCCGCAAGGTGCTGCACGCGCTCGACTCGCAGCAGGCACTTGACCTGCTGCTGGACCGGCTCAAGAAGACCCGGACCAACGCCGAATTCCTGATGCAGATCGCGCAGTCGACACCCGGCGATTAAAGATTCCGCACGACGAACGCCCTCCGGCCTCGGTCGGAGGGCGTTCGTCGTTGTGCCACACGACGTTTTGGCTGGTTTCGGGCTCAGAAACCAGCCAAACGTCATTGTGCGGATGATCTTGCGACGATCAACGACGCGATCGTCGCGATCAGCTGGGGCATATTGCGCATATCGTGTTGCGTGACCGGGTAGACGTACCAGTCGGAGGCCTGAAGGTCTCGTAAGCGCTGCCGGTCCCGGGAGAGTGCGGCGTTGCTCGCGTGCCACTCGCCGTCATACTCGACGGCCAGCTTCAAGTCCGGCCATGCCAGGTCCACCCGGCGCGGATCTGCCGCGGCGTGCGGACCTCGACCGGATCGTATGGGTCAGCCATACGCACGCCCCAGATCTCGGCCGCCGACCGCCCAGTGATGACCGCACCGGCTGGCCGCCGAAGCGCGACGGCCTCGCAGCGCAGGATGTGTGTCACCGGGACCTCTGCGTCGATATCGATGCCCTGGAACAGCCGGCGCCGCCGCAGACATCCGTCAGGATCGGATCAACTGAAAGTTCGGCAGCTCGTTGTCGTTGAACTCGGTAGGCCACTTGACCTGGCCGACCTGATCGCCGTTGCTGTTGATGACCAGCACCGCCCCGTGCACGACCGCGAGAATTTCGTTGTCGCCTACCCAGTAGACGGTTCGTGGATCGGTGGCCTCGCCCGGCAGTTGGTGCAGCACAAGCCCGGTGGCGGCGTCGACGATGCAGACCTTCGTCACGCCGTTGACGAGCACCTGCGCGATGGCCTCGGTACGCGACGGTGACAACGCGTACGCGGACTGGGGCACGAAGTTGAGGTGCCGCATCACCTGACCGGTTCCGGGGTCGACGACATCGGCTCGGGCAGGCACACCGGTCTGTCCCGGCGAGACGACGCTGATGGTGCCATCCGGCAGCCAGGTGGCGTCGCACTCGGCCGCACATCCCATCGCGATCGGCACGGCTTTTGTCTTGTGCGTAGCGGTGTCGTAGACGAACACCTGGATCCGGCCGAGAGCCACGTTGTCCAGCCAGGTCAGCAGCTTGGTGCCGGTCGGATCCCAGGCCGGTGGTCCACCGTCGGAGGGCAGCGCGATCTCCCGGCTCTTGTTGGTCCGCAGGTCCAGCAACTGCTGATCGCGCGTGCCGGAGAGCAGCAGCTCCTGGTAGACCAGGTCGCCGTGGGGCGCCGGGGCGACGTCGGCCGCTTTGTCGGACAACCGGTAGGCCTTGCGCACTCGGTCCCAGTACCACACGCCGACTCGCCCGGATCCCGATCCGAGGATCCATCCACCAGGCAGTTCGACGGCGCCCTTCGCCACCGAACGCGCCGGCACGGTGGTGATCCCGGCTGATCGGCTGGGCTTTCCAGCGACCGGAGTGCGATCGGTCGTCGGCTGCAACCGCGACAGTGGCACGACGATCGCCGCTATCAGCGCGATCACGGCGATGCCGCTGAGCGCCACCTGGCGGCGCCTGGTGACCCGGGCCCGATGGATAGCCGACGACGCCAGGTTCACCGGCCGGCCCTGGTTGGCGAGGTCGGTCAAGGCCTCGCGTACCTCATTTTCAAGATCAATCATGGTCATCTCCCCGTCGGTGTCGAAACTGCCGATCGTGCGACCGCAGTGGGATGGGCCTCGTCGGAGAGTGACGTGCGGAGCTTGGCCAGCGCCCGCGAAGCTTGGCTGGCGACGGTTCCGGGTGAGCAGCCGAGCGTTACGGCGACCTCCCGCTCGCTCATGTCCTCGAGGTAGCGGAGCACCAGAACGGCTCGCTGCCGCGGTGGCAGTTGCACCAGCGCCTGGGTCAGTACCAGCCGATCCACGACCGAGTCTCCGGGCCCGCAGTCTGGATGCTCGGGTGGGGCCGCGGCGAGCACCTCGGGCCGGCGCCGGCGCCAGCGCCACGCGGAGACGAAATCGCGATACATGATCCGGCGGATATAGGCCTCCGGTGCCGCCTCGATGCGGTTCCATCGCGCGGCCGCCTTGGCCAGCGCGATCTGCACCAGGTCCTCGGCGTCGTGCTGGGAACCGCAGAGGGCGTACGCGGATCGGAACAGCACATGCCCGCGATCGGCGACGAACTCTTCGAAACCGGTGAGGTCCACGCCATCACCTCCTCGCCATCAAAGACGCGGCTGCGGACCCGGACCTTGCACGGGCAGCACGAAAATCTCAGAAGTTCCCCTCAGCGACCTGAAACACGGTCAGACCGAGTGAGCGCCACATGCGTACGACCTGGTTGCGGTCGTCGAACACCCCGGTGATCCGCCAGCGGTGGCGGATCTGCCGCTCGAAGATCTCGGCCTTGACCACCGAGTCCTTGCGCGAGTCGCCGGTGATCCGCATGAACAGTGCCTCGTAGGGCACCGCCACGTGCTTGGCCAGCCACGCCTCGGTCGCCTCCCGACCGTCGTCGGTGCGGCCGGAGCAGAAGACGATGCGGTGACCGGCGGCGTGCATCGCGCGGACCGCGGTGATCACCGCTTCGTGCGGCCGATCCTCGTCGACCCGGCTCATGTCATAGGGGCTGCGATCGCCCATCAACGCGACGGTGCCGTCGATGTCGACCAGGATCGCCTCGGGCAGCCCCAGCGATGGCCGGTACGCCACCGGGGCGGCACCCGGCGTGACCGTCGGCACCGGCAGCGGCAGCGTGCGCCCGGCCAGGTAGCGCTGGTACATGCCGCGGATGACGTCCTCGCCGACGTGGTCCGGACCGGTACGCAGCGCGTCCCGCGCGATGCACTCGTCGAGCGGAACGTCGGTGAAGTCGCGCACCACGAATTCGGCGTCGCAGGCGTAGGCCAGCTCGGCGAACTCTCGCGCCACCCGCGACCGCAGGTTGGTGTCGTCGCAGATGACGTCCACGCCGGCGCGCAGCAGGGCCTCGGCGGCGGCCCGCTGCGCGAGGGTGACCTGGCGCTCGGACCAGCCGGCTCCGATCATCTCGCCGTGCATCATCCGGCGCAGCTCATCGCGGTTGATCCGGGCGCCGCGGAGCTGCGCGCGAGCCCACGTCGACTTGCCGGACGCGGGCAGGCCGCGGGTGATCGTCAACGTTGCCACGAATCAGCTCCTCAGGGATCATCGGTGTCCAGTGCACCAGATCGCGGGACCCAGTCCGCCGCCGGACGAGCGCGGTCCCACAGCAGTTTGCGGTAGTCGCGCCGATCCAGCCGCAGGAACAGCAGCGAGCGCAACGGATGCGCGGCGATCGCCACGGCGTAGTCGCGGCGCTCGAAGCCGTCCGGCAGCGTCGCGACCATCTCGGCGTACGCGGTCTCGACCGAAGCGGCCGCGGCATCCACCGACGCCGTCAACGACGAGACCACCGCCTCCACCCAGTCGTGGAACTCGTCCGGGATCCCGTCGAACGGGTCACTGCCGGTGACCAGCCGCTCCCACACGGCCCGTGCGTTGAGACCGGTGACGATGCGGTGCAGCCGGACGTACTCCTCATATTTGATCTTGACCCGCAGATCGGCCGTCGGGAACCATGCGACCAGGCCCTCGCTGTTCGACCGCGGCGGTGCCGCCAGCGCCTCGGCCAGCGTGCGATGGTCGAACGCCGCGACCGCCGGTCCAGGCCAGGCCGCCACCGCGTCCGGGCCGAAGGTCCGACCGGTGGCGATGTCGACAGCGCCGAGCAGCATCAAGTCATCGAGGTCGCCATAGTCGACAACGATCCGGTTCGCCGGATAGATGATCTCGACCAGCACGGTCAGCCCGGCCGGCGGTGCGAAGTCCGGGTAGCGGGTGCGCAGGATCGACGTCGCGTGCGCCGCCTGATCCGAGGCGAACGAGCCGCGAGTCGCCACCGCCCAGCCGTCTGCGGTCGGGTAGATGATCCCGAGCGAACCGTCGGCCTTGTCGGTGACCCGCACTTCCGCGCCAAGATCCAGTGGCGGGGTGCCGGCCTGGCCGTAGTTGAAGAACTTCGGAAGTGGACGCGCCACCACGGCACCGCCGGCATCCACGATCAGGCCGCGGCACGCCAGCGTCACCGGCGTCCACACCTGCGCGTACTGCGCCTTCTCGGTGTAATTGAAGATCCGCAGTGGGAGCGCAGGGTGATCCTGCACACGGACCAGGCCCTCATTGAGGGCCCGATCAAGATCTTCCAGAGCAAAAAGATCAGCCAGTACGGTCATCTCTGCGCACTTCCCGCGTGTGAAGGGTGGGTGCACAGGCTAATGATCACGGACCGGCCGCGTCACCTGGATATTCGTGTCCGATTCGGTGGCCGCGTCGGCCTCATGGCAAACTAAGCGGGAATGTGTGTGGGCCCGACTGCGTTCTGCAGCGTGCAACACCAAAACCATCGGGTTCCGGTTCCCGTCATGATCCACGTTCGGCTTGTTCACGGCGATGCGTCGTGATGACCAAGCGGGCGAGACGACCCGGCGACCACAACGAGAGGAAACACGCTGTGAAGAAGGGCATTCACCCGCAGTACGTCGAGACCACTGTGACGTGTTCCTGCGGCAACTCTTTCAAGACGCGCAGCACCGCTGCCAGCGGCTCCATTCACGCGGAGACCTGCAGCGACTGCCACCCGTTCTACACCGGCAAGCAGCGTGTGCTCGACACCGCCGGCCGCGTCGCGAAGTTCCAGCAGAAGTACGCGAAGGCCAAGTCCGGCAAGTAGCTGTCTCGACGGCGCCCACCCCAGCCACCGGCCGGGGTCGGGCGCCGTTTTGATGCGCCTCTGAATTGCCGCCGGTCGGGCGGTTGCCGGCACTTGGCCGGCGCCGCCGCTCGGGCGGCCGGATTACCCAAGGTTTCACCCACGGCGACCCCGCCGGGCCCTTGAAGATCGTCTAGTCGGAACGGACGGCAGCAATGACCACAAGCGAAGTCGAAGGCGGACGCCTCGCCGCGCTCCTGACGGAGTATGCCGAGGTCGAAGGCCGCCTCGCCGACCCGGCGATCCACGCTGACCAGGCGGCGGCGCGCAAGGTCGGGCGCCGGTTCGCCGAGCTGTCGCCGATCCACAAGGCCGCCGGAGAACTGACTCAGGCCCGCGACGACCTGACCGCCGCTCGCGAACTCGCCGGCGAGGACCCGGCGTTCGCCACCGAGGCGGACGCGATCGCCGAGCGCATCCCGGTGATCGAGGAGAAGCTGGCCGAGCTGCTGATGCCGCGCGACCCCAACGACTCCAAGGACGTCATCCTGGAGATCAAGGCGGGTGAAGGCGGCGAGGAGTCGGCGCTGTTCGCCGGTGACCTGTGGCGCATGTACACGAGGTACGCCGAACGGCACGGCTGGATCACCGAAGTGATCGACTCGCAAGAGTCGGACATGGGCGGCTACAAGGACCTCACCATCGCGATCAAGACCAAGGGCGTCCCGGACGGCGGCTACGGCGTCTGGTCCCGGCTCAAGTGGGAGGGCGGCGTGCACCGGGTTCAGCGGGTGCCGGCCACCGAGTCGCAGGGCCGGATCCACACCTCGGCCGCGGGTGTCCTGGTCACGCCGGAGTCCGAGGACGTCGAGGTGACGATCGAGGAGAAGGACCTGCGGATCGACGTGTTCCGCTCATCCGGCCCGGGTGGCCAGTCGGTCAACACCACCGACTCTGCCGTCCGCATCACGCACCTGCCCACCGGCGTCGTGGTCTCCTGCCAGAACGAGCGCTCGCAGCTGCAGAACAAGGACCGGGCGATGCGGATGCTCCGGGCCAAGCTGGCCGCCCTCTATGAGGAGCAGGCCGCGGCGGCCGCGTCCGACGCCCGTAAGAACCAGGTGCGCACGGTCGACCGGTCGGAGCGGATCCGGACCTACAACTACCCGCAGAACCGCATCTCGGATCACCGGATCGGTTACACCGCCTACAACTTGGACCTGGTCTTGGCCGGGGACATGGATGGTGTACTCGACGCCCTTGTCGAAGCCGACCGAGCCGCCCGGCTCGCAGGTGAGGACCAGCTCACACGTAAGTAACCCGGTTTTATACGCGTAGTGACAGTCATGTCATCCTGGTGAAACAGTCAGCGGTGACGATCGTTGAAGACAGGGCACCACGCCCCACCAGCGGTTCTCGGGAGTTTGTAATGGCCACGTCGCGTACCACCGTCGACATCACCGCCGCGCCGCGCGCGGTCATTTCGTTCGCCAGCGGTCTGGTCACGCTCGTCATGCGGCCGATGCCGAGCGCGAAGGACAACGCCTGGAGCGCGGTCTGCGCCGATCGGAAGCGGGCGGCTGCCCGCGCCGAGCTGGAGCTGGTCATGCGCGACCGGGTCGCCTTGACCGAGCGTCTCGCCGGAGCCTCTCGCTGAGCGACGACCTCCGCAGCACGCTGACCGCGGCGGCGGCCCGGCTGCGGGCCGCCGGGATTGCCTCGCCCCGGACCGATGCCGAGTTGCTCGCGGCCCATGTGCTGGCCGTGCCCCGAGGCCGGCTCCTCTTGATCGATTCCTTCAATCTCGGCCAACGTTCGGAATTCGACTCGCTGATCGCCGCACGGGCCCGACGGGTTCCGCTGCAACACCTGATCGGCAGCGTGACGTTCGGGCGCATCGACGTCCATGTCGGCCCCGGCGTCTTCGTGCCGAGGCCGGAGACCGAACAGCTGGTGGAGTGGGCCCTGTCCGTCCTCGGCCCGGGCTCACCGGTGGTCGTCGACTTCTGCAGCGGTACGGGTGCCATCGCGCTGTCGATCGCCGACGCCCGCCCGGATGCCCGGGTGATCGCGGTGGAGCAGGACGCCTCGGCACTGTCCTGGCTGCGCCGCAACGTGGCGGCGGTCGCGCCGGCGGTGGATGTGGTCGCGGCCGATGTCACGGCGCCAGCGACCCTCGCGTCCCTGGACGGGGCGGTCGACATGCTGCTGTGCAATCCGCCGTACGTTCCGGATGCCACTGCGGTGCCGGTCGAGGTCCGCGCCGATCCCCGGGTCGCGGTCTTCGGCGGAGCTGACGGGCTGGACGTGATCCGACCGGTGGCGGCCCGGGCCGGAGCGCTGCTCAAGCCCGGTGGCTGGCTGGGCCTCGAACACGACGAGTCGCACGCTGCCAAGGTCGCCGCGATCATCACCGCGACCGGCGCGTTTGACCAGGTGGTCGGGCGGGATGATCTCGCCGGCCGGCCGCGGTTCACGATTGCCCGACACGCCTGATCGACGTACTTGAATATCCTCGGCATTGGCCGAGGCTGGTCGAATGTATTTCGGTGTGCCGTTTCGCGGGTCGGTTGCGGTAGCTGCTGGTGCCGTCAGCCGCGGCGTGTTGCGTGGACCGCGGTTTCGGCGGTTGTTCCCGGACGTTTACGTCGCCGCGGATGTGCCGCTCGACCATCGGCTGCTTTGCCGAGCGGCAACTCTCTACGTTGGCAGCGACGCCGTGGTCAGCGGGCTCAGCGCGCTCGCGGTGCACGGCGTGGATCAGTTGCCGCGCGGCGAGCCGGCGGTCGAGATCAGCGTTGCCCGGTCGGTGTACGCGGCCCGGAACCCGCGGATTTCGGTGGTCCGATCGGCCGTCGACGTCGCCGACATGGTCAAGCGGGCGTCAACGCCGGTGACCTCCGGCGTCCGGACCGGCTTCGACCTGGCACGACGACTGCCGTTGTCGTCGGCGGTGGCGGCACTCGACGGACTGACGCATCGGCACGTCGCCACGGTGGATCAGATCCGCGCCTACGCGCTGGCGCACCCCGCCGGCGATTGCTGTCGTCAGGTGGCGCAGGTTCTGTCGCTGGTCGACCCGGAGTCCGAGTCGCCGATGGAGTCGCACGCCCGAGTGCTCCTCGTCGTCGGCGGGTTGCCGCGACCCGAGTCGCAGGTCGAGGTGTTCGACCCGAACGGCGCCCTGATTGGACGGCTCGATCTCGCGTACCGCCGGATCAAGCTTGGTCTCGAATATGACGGCGACCACCACCGGTCGACGGATGTGTTCCGGCGGGACGTCGCTCGAGCGAACGCACTGCGTACGGCCGGTTGGGAGATCGTCCGGCTGACCGCCGATGACATTTACCGAACTCCGGTGAAGTTCGTCCGCGAAGTACGGCGCCTGATCGTCGAGCGCGCCGAGGCGATGCGGCGGGCGGCGTAAAGATCGCGACAGGTGTGAGCTGGTGGTCCCTGCTCGCCCCAAGATCGCGACAGTCGTGAGCTGAGGGTTGGTCGCGTCGGGCCGGGAGTGCCTTGGTCTCACGGGTGTCGCGATCTTGCCGCCACCGGAAGCCGCCAGCTCACACCTGTCGCGATCTTGGCGGCGCTGACACCGCCGGTGCCGAGGCCAACGCTGATTGACCGGGCTCGGGCGACGCTGACGCTGACTCTGATGTCGCCGCAGGCGCCGACGCCGGGCGATGCGGCGGGCGGCGGGCGATGCGGCGGGCGGCGGGCGGCGTAAAGATCGCGACAGGTGTGAGCTGGTGGTCGTCGCTCATCCCAAGATCGCGACAGTCGTGAGCTGAGGGTTGGCCGGGCCGGGCCGGCAGTGCGCTGGTCTCACGGATGTCGCGATCTTGTCGGGATCGGCGGCCGCCATCTCACACCTGTCGCGATCTTGGCGGCGCTGACACCGCCGCCGCCGAGGCCAACGCTGATTGACCGGGCGCGGGCGACGCTGACGCTGACTCTGATGTCGCCGCAGGCGCCGACGCCGGGCGGGCGGCGGGCGGCGTAAAGATCGTGACAGGTGTGAGCTGGTGGTCGTCGGCCATCCCAAGATCGCGACAGTCGTGAGCTGAGGGTTGGCCGCGCCGGGCATGGAGTGCCTTGGTCTCACGGGTGTCGCGATCTTGCCGGCGACCGGAAGCCGCCATCTCACACCTGTCGCGATCTTGACTGACGCCGCCGCCGCCGCCGCCGCCGCTGACGCCGTCGCCGGGCCGAGCCGGGCTGACGGTGACACCGGCGCCTGGCCGACGCCTCGCTGACGCTGACGCCGAGGGCCGGTGCCGCCGCCGCTGACTCTTAGGTCGGCGCCGAGCCGCCGGCGCTGACGTCGGGGCGATGCGGCGGGTGGGCGTAAAGATCGCGACAGGTGTGAGCTGGTGGTCCTTGCTCATCCCAAGATCGCGACAGTCGTGAGCTGAGGGTTGGCCGCGGCGGGCCGGAAGTGCTGTGGTCTCACGGGTGTCGCGATCTTGCCGGGACCGGCAGCCGCCAGTCTCACACCTGTCGCGATCTTGGCGCCGCCGCCGCCGCCGCCGCCGCCGCCCGCGGTCGCCGGGGCCGGGGCCGGCGCTGACGGTGACACCGCCGCCTGGCCGACGCCTTGCTGACGCTGAGGCCGACCCGGCCCGGTCGCCGCCGCCGCTGACTCTTAGGTCGGCGCTGACGCCGCCGGTGCTGACGTCGGGGCGATGCGGCGGGTGGGCGTAAAGATCGCGACAGGTGTGAGCTGGTGGTCTTGCTCATTGCAAGATCGCGACAACCGTGAGCTGAGGGTCGGGCACGCCGGGCATGGAGTGCCGTGGTCTCACGGGTGTCGCGATCTTGCCGGGACCGGCAGCCGCCGTCTCACACCTGTCGCGATCTTGGCGACGCTGACACCGCCGACGCCGAGGCCAACGCTGATTGACCGGGCTCGGGCGACGCTGACGCCGGGGCCGGACCGGCCCTGGCGCTGACGCCGACGTCGTGGCCGATCGCCTTGGCGACGCTGGCACTGGGCGCGATGACGCCGGATCGGGCCTGGGCGCCGCCGGAGCCGACGTAGGGGCGATGCGGCGGGCCGCGTAAAGATCGCGACAGGTGTGAGCTGGTGGTTCTTGCTCATCCCAAGATCGCGACAGCCGTGAGCTGAGGGTCGGCCACGCCGGGCATGGAGTGCCGTGGTCTCACGGGTGTCGCGATCTTGCCGGGAGCGGCAGCCGCCGTCTCACACCTGTCGCGATCTTGGCGGCGCTGACGGCGCCGGACCGCGCCTCGGGCGTCGCCGCCCGGCCTGGCCCGGTGCGCAGCCGCCGATGCCGACATTGACGCCGATTCCGGCGCTGCTGCCGCTGACCTGGCGCTGACGCTGACGCTGACGCCGTGGCCGACGGCCTGGTGACGCTGACGCCGTGGCCGACGGCCTGGTGACGCTGACGCCGTGGCCGACGGCTTGGTGACGCTGCCGCTGACCCGCCGGACCGGGCCGAGGCGCTGATGCTGACACGCCGGCCGGGCCGTGACGCCGCCGGAACTGGCGGGAATGAGACTCGGTGCGGGTGGTGGCGGAGTGTGGGACCGGTCAATGGCAGACTTGTCGACCGTGATGCTGTTTGACTGCCGTACGACTGCCGAGCGGGACAAGGGCGTGCAGGCCGCGATCGAGGCGGTCAAGCGCGGCGACCTGATCGTGATGCCGACCGACACGGTCTACGGGATCGGCGCCGACGCGTTCCGGCCGTTCGCGGTGACCGCGCTGCAGAATGCCAAGGGCCGCGGCCGGGGCGTGCCGCCGCCGGTGCTGGTCGGCTCCCGATCGACTCTCGACGGCCTGGTCTTCGGCCTGCCCGCGGTGGCCCGCGACCTGGTCGAGGCGTTCTGGCCGGGCGGCCTGACCGTGGTCGTCGAGCACGCGCCCAGCCTGCAGTGGGACCTCGGCGACACGAATGGCACCGTCGGCCTGCGGATGCCGCTGCACCCGATCGCCCTTGAGGTGCTCCGGGAGACCGGACCGATGGCGGTGTCCAGCGCCAACAAGCACGGCCAGCCCACCGCGATGACCGCGGACGAAGCTCGCGAGCAGCTCGGATATGCGGTGAGCGTCTATCTCGAAGGCGGGCCGAGCGAGAGCACGGCGTCGTCCACGATCGTCGACGTCACCGGCGACGTGCCGCGGGTGCTGCGCGCCGGAGCGATCTCGCTGGACGAGCTGCGCACGGTCGCCCCGGGCACGCTCGGCCCCGGCGAGTCGGCGTGAGCGGGTCCGCGGCGCCGTTCGTCGTCCTGCACGTCTGCATGGGCAACATCTGCCGGTCACCGATGGCGGAGCGGCTGCTGGCCCATGCCGTACGCGACCGGCTCGGGGACCGGGCCGAGGAGTTCGTGCTGTCGGAGAGCGCCGGCACCGGTGGCTGGCACGCCGGCGAGGCGATGAACCCGCCCGCGGCCAGGGAGCTGCGCCGCCGTGGAGCGCTGGACACCGGCTTCCGCGCGCGCAAGGTGCTCGGCTCGCACATCGACACCGCCGACCTGATCCTGACCGCGACGGCCGAGCAGCTCGACTACATCGCCGGCCTGCGGGCGGACGCGATGGACCGGGCCTTCGTGCTGGGGCAGTTCGGCCGGCTTGCCGGACAGGTCGACGTCGACGCGCTGCCGCCGGCCGGCGACGATCCGGATTCCGTACACGCACGCGGTGTTGCTCTGGTCCGTGCGGTGAATGCCGTGCGCTCCGGTGCCGAGCCCAAGCCCGGCGATGATCTGGATGATCCGTGGGGCCACGACGAGGCCTTCTTCACCCGCACCGGCGACCAGATCGCGGCCTGCGTCGACGCGCTGGTGGAGGCGCTGCTGCCCAAGGGCGGACGGTGACTCTCACCCGGCGCGCGCTCGCCAAGCGGCTGACCCACCTGCCGATGGCCCTGGCCGCGTCCGGTGTGCTGCTGGTGATCGCGGTCCTGGTCGGATGGCTTGCCCGCGGTGGCAGCGGGGCCGCCGGAGCCGCCGCCGGTGTCGGTCTCGTGATCATCAGTTACGTCCTGTCCAGCCTGGTCATCGCCTCGGTGGACACGATCGATCCGCGGCTGCTGCTGCCGGTCGGGCTGGCCGCCTACGCCGTCAAATTCATCATCATCGGCCTGGTGATGTGGGCGATCTCGGCGTCTGGCTGGGACGGCCTGGTGCCGATGGGCGTGGCTCTCATCGTGGCCGTGCTGGTGTGGACGGCCGCCCAGTCGGTGTGGACCTATCGCGCCAAGATCCTGTATGCGGACCCGGACGACGACGAAGCCTCAAGCTGACCGGTATTTGTCGCACGGGTTGGTGACGCCGACGCTGTGATAGTCGAACGTCTTGGTGAGGCTGCGCGAGTGCTCGATCACGTGCACCGCGGTCCGGTAGACGTGCTTGGCGCAGCCGATCTGGACGGTCCGGGTCCGGGTCTTCTCGGTGCGTTCCCGGGTCGTGTTGATGCCCTTGATGACCCAGGTCTGGCTCGTCACCGTGGTCCAGGAGGTCCCGTGCTTCTGCTCCAACCGGACGGTGAAGGTGATCGAGCTGGCGCCGTCACCGTCGCAGCGATAGCGGCCCGGACCGTCGATTTTGCTGCCGTCTTTGATCGGCGGGTCGCCGATCAAGGTGCAGTAGACCATCTTCTCGCCGGGCAGTGTGGTGTCCACCTGGTCGAGCCGGCAGGCACTCAAGAGACTGGCCGTGACAAGCAACACAGCCGCGAAGACCAGACGTGAAGCACGCATCGGGCAGGGCCTTTCGAACGCGCCGCGGGGGTCGGGCGGGGGTGGCTCGACGGGTGTCGATCTAAGGCACCTCTAAGCAAACCGTGCCGGAGGGTGGTCGGTCAATAACGCACGGCGCTTCCCCGTTTCGGGAAAATCCCCGCATATGGGATGAATATCTACGAGAATTGGTAGACGCGCCGCACCCCTCGGGTGGTTTTCGAAGAGCCGCTGCGTCGAAGCCGAATTGATGGCTGGCGCAATTGCCCGAGAGGAGTAGCGTGAGTCCGCACCGGCCTCACCGGAAGGTCCGCAGCTTTACCACCCCGCAGGGCACCCCTGGCGGGGGTCGATGCGTTGACCGCTGGATCCGGCTGATATCGTTCGGCGCGTCATGGCCGGTAATCAGAGCCCGCAACGAAGCAGCGCTGACGGAGCCAACTTGGGTTGGACCGCGGTGGGCTACCTCATGGGCGGAATCGCGTTCTGGGGCTTCGTGGGCTGGGCTATTGATAAGTGGCTGACCCACACCGGCGGTGTCGTCACCGCGATAGGTGTGGTCCTCGGAGCCGTCGCCGCGATCTACCTGATCTACAAGCGGATGGCTTAGGCCCCGCTCGAGCTGAGACGCCCGAGCGCGAGACGCGTCAGCGCCATTTGCGTTTCGTGAAGTGACTGGCAATCGCCAGGTCCCCCCGAAGACTTTGATCCACATATAGGTACGAAGAGAGGTAACAGGTGAGTGGAGGAGTGAGCGTGGTCGCCATCCACGGCTGGCCGCCCAGCGTCAACGACTTCTACCTGCCCGGCTGGGCCTACCCCTGGATCACCAAGTTCACCGTGCTCATCTGGATCGCGGTAGCCGCGATCATCATTTTCTACTTGACGGCGTACCGGAAACCGCAGATCGTTCCGAGCCGGATGCAGTGGATCGCGGAGTCCATCTACGGCTTCGCGCGCAACAACGTCGCCGGCGAGATGATCGGTCACGAGGGCATCAGATTCGCCCCCTACCTCGCGACCCTGTTCTCGTACCTGCTGGTGACGAACATCTTCACTATCATCCCGCTGATCCAGATCTCGCCGAACGCGCACATCGCGTTCCCGGCCGTCCTCGCGTTCATCTCATGGATCATGTTCATGTATGTCGGCGCCCGTAAGCACGGGGTTGGCAAGTACATAAAGATGAGCCTGGTCCCACCGGGTGTCCCGGGCTACATGTTGCCGCTGATCGTGCCGCTGGAGTTCCTCTCCACCTTCATCCTGCGGCCGTTCACGCTGGCGCTGCGGCTCTTCGCGAACATGTTCGCCGGCCACGTCATTCTGCTCGTGTTCACGCTCGGCGGGTTCGTCCTGCTGGATTCGAGCCAGTGGTTCATCAAGCCGATCTCGCTGGTGTCCTGGGCGCTGGCGATCGCGCTGACGTTCTTCGAGGCGCTGATCGCGGTCCTGCAGGCATACGTGTTCATCCTGCTGACCAGCAGCTACATCCAGGGTTCGTTGGCCGAAGAGCACTAGGACTTGGCTTTACCCCACAACTGAAGAGTCCCCTTCGCAACATCACAGCTCTCGCGTGACAGTCACGCGGACTAGCCAGGAGGAATCCCGGAATGCAGAATCTCGCCGCAGTCGTCGGTAGCCTCAGCGCGGTCGGTTACGGCCTTGCCGCCATCGGCCCGGGTATCGGTGTAGGCATCATCTTCGCCGCGTACATCCAGTCGTCGGCCCGCCAGCCGGAGTCAGCCGGCTTCAACCGCGCCAACCTGTTCCTTGGAATGGCCGTTGTTGAGGCGCTCGCCCTGCTTGGTATCGCATTCGGCTTCGTCTTCAAATAATGCCGGCCGCTATACCCGCCCCGACCGGAGGTCAGCATGCGTTATCTCGCTGAAAGTACGCCGAACCCAGTCGTCCCCATCTGGCAGGAAATTGTCATTGGGACGATCGCCTTCGGCCTCCTCTGCTGGGTGTTGATGAAGTACGTCTTCCCCCGTATGGAGGAGACCTTCAAGGCTCGCGTCGACGCGATCGAGGGCGGCATTGCCCGCGCCGAGGCCGCGCAGAACGAGGCCAACACCTTGCTCGCTCAGTACAAGGAGCAGCTGGCCGGCGCCCGCGCCGAAGCTGCTTCGATCCGCGACGAAGCTCGCGCCGATGCCGCGTCCATCCGTGACGAGGTGTTGGCGAAGGCTCGCGAAGAATCGGATCGCATCATCACCGCCGGCCGGGAGTCGCTGCAGGCCGAACGGGCCGGCATCGTCCGCGACCTGCGTGCCGAAATGGGCTCGCTGGCGGTCACTCTGGCCGGAAAGATCGTCGGTGAGTCCCTCGAGGACGAGGCGCGTCAGCGCGGCACCGTCGACCGGTTCCTGACCGACCTGGAGTCCTCGTCCGCTGGGGTGAACGGCTGATGCGAGCGGCCAGCCGGGAAACCTACGCGCTCGCGATCGGGAAGCTGGACGGCATCGCCCGTTCCGCGGATGCGACCGCGCTCGCGAAGATCGGTGACGAGCTGCTCGGCGTTGCGCGTCTCCTGGATGGCGAACCGCGGCTGCGGCGCGCACTGTCGGATCCGGCGCGCTCCGGCGCCGACCGCCGAGCTCTGCTCGACGGTCTGGTGGCCAACGCGGTCGGCACCGACACCCGGACGATCCTCGGCGAGGTGGCCGGCGGACGCTGGTCCAGCGCCGGGGAGCTGCTCGACGGCGTGGAGAACCTCGGCATCGAGGCGCTCCTAGCCGGTGCGGACCAGGCCGGCGAGCTGGGCGAGGTGGAAGACGAGCTGTTCCGGTTCGGGCAGATCGTTGACGGCTCGCCGCAGCTGGCCGCCACTCTGGCCGATCCGTCGGTCCAGGTCGGCCCGCGCTCGACCATCCTCGATGCACTCCTCGATGGCAAGGCGCGGCCGGTCACCGTACGGTTGGCGAAGGTGGCACTCGCCGGCTTCGGTGGCCGCACGTTCATCGGCGGCCTGACCCGGCTGGTCGAGCTGGCCGCGGCGCGGCGCGACAAGCAGGTCGCGTACGTCACCGTGGCGAAGCCACTGTCCGAGGCCGAAGAGGAACGGCTGGTCACGCGGCTCAAGGCGCTGTATGGCCGGGACATCAGCCTCAAGATCGCCGTCGATGAGACGGTGCTCGGCGGGGTGCGCGTCATGGTCGGCAGCGATCTCTACGACGGCACCACGCTTCGACGTCTCAGCGACACGCGACACGCGCTCGCTGGCAAGTAATCAGATTTTCCCAAGGCTTGTAGAGCCCGAGACCATAAGGAAGTAGAAGATGGCCGAGCTGACCATCTCCTCGGAGGACATCCGTGGCGCGCTAGAGCGCTACGTCTCGTCCTACACGCCGGAGATCTCACGCGAGGAAGTTGGCATCGTCACCGAGGCTGGTGACGGTATCGCCCGGGTCGAGGGTCTGCCCTCGACCATGGCCAACGAGCTGCTCGAGTTCGAAGACGGCACCCTGGGTGTCGCTCTGAACCTGGATGTACGCGAGATCGGCGTCGTCGTCCTGGGCGCGTTCGAGGGTATCGAGGAAGGCCAGCAGGTCAAGCGGACCGGCCGCGTGCTCTCGGTGCCGGTCGGCGACGCGTTCCTGGGCCGTGTCGTCGACCCGCTGGGCAACCCGATCGACGGTCTCGGTGAGATCCCGAACGAGGGTTACCGCGAGCTGGAGATCCAGGCGCCCAACGTCATGGTGCGCAAGAGCGTGCACGAGGCTCTGCAGACCGGCATCAAGGCGATCGACTCGATGACTCCGATCGGCCGGGGCCAGCGCCAGCTGATCATCGGTGACCGCAAGACCGGCAAGACCTCGGTCGCCATCGACACGATCCTGAACCAGCGTGACAACTGGAAGTCCGGCGACCCGGTCAAGCAGGTCCGCTGCATCTACGTCGCGATCGGCCAGAAGGCCTCCACCGTCGCGTCCGTCAGGGGCACGCTGGAAGCCGCCGGCGCGCTGGAGTACACGACGATAGTCAACTCGCCGGCGTCGGACCCGGCCGGCTTCAAGTACCTGGCGCCGTACTGTGGCTCGGCCATCGGCCAGCACTGGATGTACGCCGGCAAGCACGTGCTGATCGTGTTCGACGACCTGTCCAAGCAGGCCGACGCCTACCGTGCCGTGTCCCTGCTGCTGCGTCGCCCGCCGGGTCGTGAGGCGTTCCCCGGTGACGTCTTCTACTTGCACTCGCGCCTGCTCGAGCGTTGCGCCAAGCTCTCCGACGAGCTCGGAGCCGGCTCGATGACCGGTCTGCCGATCATCGAGACCAAGGCCGGTGACATCTCGGCCTTCATCCCGACCAACGTCATCTCGATCACCGACGGCCAGATCTTCCTCGAGGAGGGTCTGTTCAACTCCGGTGTTCGCCCGGCCATCAACGTCGGTACGTCGGTCTCCCGAGTCGGCGGCGCCGCGCAGGCCAAGCCGATGCGCAAGGTCGCCGGTCGCCTGCGTCTGGACCTGGCCCAGTTCCGTGAGCTGGAGGCCTTCTCGGCCTTCGCCTCCGACCTGGACCGTGCCAGCCGGGCCCAGCTGGATCGTGGTTCGCGTCTGGTCGAGCTGCTCAAGCAGCCGAACAACTCGCCGTACCCGATCGAGAACCAGACCGTTTCGATCTGGGCCGGCACCGAAGGCAAGCTGGATGACATCGCGGTCGGCGACGTGCGCCGCTTCGAGACGGAGTTCCTGCAGAGCCTCCGTCGCACCAACAAGGGCACGCTCGAGGCGATCGCGGCCGGCAACTGGGACGACGAGGTCGTCGAGCAGCTCGACCGCGCGTTGACCAGCTTCAAGGCCAACTTCATCGGCGCCGATGGTTCGATCCACGTCAACGAGGCGCCGGCGGAAGCGATGGAAGAGGGCGTGGAGGGCACCGAAACTGTCACCCGCGTTCGTCCGAGCCCGCCGAAGCAGCAGTAGCTCATGGCCGGCCAAGTACGCGTCCTTCGCCGTCGCATCCGGGCCACCCGGTCGACGAAGAAGATTACGAAGGCGATGGAGCTCGTCGCGACGAGCCGCATCGCCAAGGCCCAGGAGCGGGTCGCGGCTTCGCAGCCGTACGCCGCCGCCATCACGCATGTGCTGACGGCTCTGGCGTCGAACGCGAATATCGACCATCCGCTTCTGGTGCCTCGGCCGCAGATCCGGCGTGCCGGGATCCTGCTGATCACCAGCGACCGTGGACTGTGCGGCGGCTACAACGCCAACGCCATCCGCATGGCCGAGCAGCTCGCCGCGCGCCTGCGCGCCGATGGCAAGCAGGTCGCGCTGTTCGTGATCGGCCGCAAGGGCATCGCTTACTACCGGTTCCGCGGCCGGGAGATCACCGACAGCTGGAGCGGGTTCTCCGAGCAGCCGACCTTCACCGACGCTCGCAGGGTGGGCGAGGCGCTCATCGCCTCGTTCGTCGCGGGCGGCGATGACGCGGTCGACCACCCGGGCGCCGACGGCGTGCTCGGCGTCGACGAACTGCACATTGTGTCGACGAAGTTCCAGTCGCTGATGACGCAGAACGTCAACGCGCGCAACCTGGCTCCGATGGAGGTCGAGGAGCGCGAGGCCGCCGAGCACGAGCTGATGCCGGCCTACGAGTTCGAGCCGGACCCGGACGCGTTGCTCGACGCCCTGCTGCCGAAGTACATCAACACCCGCATCTAC
Source organism: uncultured Actinomycetota bacterium (assembly GCA_963836775.1). Taxonomy (GTDB): domain Bacteria; phylum Actinomycetota; class Actinomycetes; order Mycobacteriales; family Micromonosporaceae; genus DASQPR01. The sequence continues at coordinate 628,591 of CAWIKR010000003.1, forward strand.
GCGGCGTTGCTGGATTCGGCGGCGAGTGAATCGGCGTCCCGCCGTCGTGCCATGAAGAGCGCGACGGACAACGCCGAGGACATTATTCAAAGCCTGACGCGCGAGATGAACTCCGCACGCCAGGCCGCGATTACCCAAGAGATCAGTGAGATCGTCGGTGGCGTCAACGCGCTGGCGGCGGCGGGGAGTGAAGTGTGATGACGACTGCGACTGCAGAAACCAAGACCGGCGTCGGCCGCGTCGTACGGGTTATCGGCCCGGTTGTCGACGTCGAGTTCCCGCGCGACGCCATGCCCGAGATCTTCAACGCCCTCAAGGTCGACGTGACGTTGGCTGAGGGCACCAAGACGCTGACGCTTGAGGTGTCCCAGCACATCGGCGACAACGTCATCCGTGCTATCTCGATGCAGCAGACCGACGGCATGGTCCGCGGTGCCACGGTGACCGACACCGGCGCGTCGATCTCGGTGCCGGTTGGCGATGCCACCAAGGGTCACGTGTTCAACGTGATCGGTGACTGCCTGAACCTGGCCCCGGGCGAGAAGCTCGAGGTCAAGGACCGCTGGCCGATTCACCGCAAGCCGCCGGCCTTCGCCGACCTGGAGCCGAAGACCGAGATGCTGGAGACTGGCGTCAAGGTGATCGACCTCCTGGCCCCGTACGTCAAGGGTGGCAAGATCGGTCTGTTCGGTGGTGCCGGCGTCGGCAAGACCGTGCTGATCCAGGAAATGATCATCCGGGTGGCGCGCATCTTCGGTGGTACATCGGTATTCGCCGGTGTCGGCGAGCGCACCCGTGAGGGCAACGACCTCATCCAGGAAATGACCGAGAGCAACGTGCTTCCGGACACCGCCCTGGTCTACGGCCAGATGGACGAGCCGCCGGGCACTCGTCTCCGCGTCGCCCTGTCCGCGCTGACCATGGCGGAGTACTTCCGTGACGTGCAGAAGCAGGAGGTGCTGCTCTTCATCGACAACATCTTCCGCTTCACCCAGGCCGGTTCCGAGGTCTCGACGCTGCTCGGCCGTATGCCGAGTGCCGTCGGTTACCAGCCGAACCTGGCTGACGAGATGGGTGAGCTCCAGGAGCGGATCACCTCGGTCAAGGGTCAGGCGATCACCTCGCTGCAGGCCATCTACGTGCCGGCCGACGACTACACCGACCCGGCTCCGGCGACCACCTTCGCCCACCTGGACGCCACCACGAACCTCGAGCGGAAGGTGTCCGACAAGGGCATCTACCCGGCCGTGGACCCGCTGGCGTCGTCGTCGCGAATCCTCGCCCCGGAGTATGTCGGCGCCGAGCACTACGCCGTCGCCTCCGAGGTGAAGCGAATCCTGCAGAAGTACAACGACCTGCAGGACATCATCGCGATTCTGGGTATGGACGAGCTCTCCGAGGAAGACAAGGTCACGGTCGCCCGGGCCCGTCGCATCGAGCGCTTCCTGTCCCAGAACACCTACGCCGCCAAGCAGTTCACCGGCGTGGACGGCTCGACGGTGCCGGTCAAGGAGACCGTCGAGGCCTTCAAGAAGATCTCCGAGGGTGAGTACGACCACATTCCGGAGCAGGCCTTCTTCATGTGCGGCGGTCTCGAGGACCTCGAGCGCAACGCCGCAGAGCTGGCGAAGGACAACTGACAAAATGCGTGATCGGGGTCGGTTGCCGCAGCGCAACCGGCCCCGCATGCGCACCGCCGGACCCCGGCGGAGCTGGGGTGCGAGCACCCCTTACAGTGTTTGAACCAACCGCGAGGAGAGCCGATCGTGGCAACGCCACTGCACGTTGACGTCGTGGCCGTCGAGGCCAAGGTCTGGTCCGGGGATGCCGAGATGGTCGTCGCCCGCACCACCGAAGGCGAGCTGGCGATCCTGGCCGGGCACGCCCCGCTGCTGGGCCAGCTGGCCGAGCCGGGTCAGGTGCGGATCAAGACCATCGACGGTGGCGAGCGCGCCTACGAGGTCGATGGCGGGTTCCTCTCGGTAAACGAGAACAGTGTCACGGTCCTCGCCGAGAGCGCGACCGTCGCCACCGCCGACCGAGCCCACTAACGGCACCGATGGGATTCGTCGAGTGGATCGGGATCGGCCTTCTGGCCGTCCTGTGCCTGCTCACGGTCCTGTTCGTCCGGCGTGAACTGATCGGTCGCGGCGGCAGCATCGAGGTGTCGCTGCGGCTGTCGACCTATGTTGAAGGCCGAGGCTGGTCGCCCGGAATCGCCCGGTTCGTCGGTGACGAGCTCCGGTGGTATCGGATTTTCAGCCTCGCGATCCGGCCGCGCCGGGTGCTCGACCGGCGGATGTTCGCGATCGAGCAACGCCGCAGCCCGGCCGGCGCCGAGCAGCGCGGACTCCCCGGCAATGCGGTCGTCCTGCGCTGTATCAGTCAGCGCGAACCGGTCGAGATCGCGATGGCCGAATCCACGGTGACCGGTTTCCTGTCATGGCTGGAGGCTTCCCCGCCCGGGGGAGCCTCTTCGCGTATCGCGGCTCGGTAGGCCGCTCACCCGGTCGCGTAGATCGCACCGTCCGGCGTTGCCAGCAGCGTCGTCGTCCCATTGCCGGCCAGGCTCGCGATGCTGGTCACCCCGGCCGGCAGCCGCATCTGGGACCACAGCGCGCCGGGCCCGCGCCACAGCTGCGCGTCGGCCCCGGTGGACAGGGCCGCATAGACCTTACGGTCGGGAGCATTAGCAAGACCGATAATTCGCGGTACGGACGTCACCGGCGCGTGATCGGCAAAGTGCGCGTCCCGGGTCCAGCCGGTGCCGTCGGCGGATGCCGTCCAGGCGGCGAACCCGGTGCCGTCGGCTCCGGCCGCCAGCAGGCCCGTGGGCGTCGCGACGACCCGTTCGAGAATGTCATCACCGGGCCGGCCCGGAACCGCGATCCGCTGCCAGGTCCGCCCGTCCGGTGAGGTCCACACGGCGGCGTTCCGTTCCGCGCCGGCCGACCCCGCGGGAGCGATCCCGCCGACCGCGGTGAAGCCGCTGGGGCCGCCGTAGGCCCCGTGGACTTCGGTGTCGCCGTCCGGGCCGGACTCCAGCGCCGGGTCGTTGTCGATCAGCCGGAACCCGCTCCCGTCGGTGGACTGCCAGACCGCGGCACCGACCTTGTGGTTGGCATCGACCCGGCCACCGACGATGACGAAACCGCGCGGACCGGCGGCGATCTCTCCGACTCCGACCGCGTCCGGCCCGCCGAACGTCTCGAACGCCGCCGGCTGCTCGGTGATCGTGGCACCGGCGCCGACCGGGCCCCGCCAGGTCGATGTACGCGGGTTCCCGTGCACGCCGCCGACCGCGGCACCGACCGCGGCCACTCGGCTGCCATTGCAGGCGACGCTGTAGAGGACGTTCTGTGGCCCGTACACGCTCCGGGGTGTGATCTTCAGAGCGGTGAAGGCGCTGCCGTCGGAGCTGAACCACAGCGCTGGGTGGTTGCCGGCCGCGTCCACCGTGGCGCCGGCGGCAAACCACGCACGGCCGCACGAACCGAGCGCGCGCAGGTCGATCCGGCTGCCGGTGGGCGCCGGCAGGGTGATCGACCGCCACGACACTGACACCAGCCCGGCGTCGGCTCGCTGCGACGACGTGGTGCACCCACCCACGGCCACGGCCAGCAGGATGGCGGCCAGACCGGGGCGCAGCGCGCGGGCCATGGCCTAGCGCTCGCCGCCCGGCTTCCACAGCACGTCGCCGCCGGGGTTGGCGGTCCGGCACAGGATGAACAGCAGATCCGAGAGCCGGTTCAGGTATTTGATCGCGAGCAGGTTGGTGTGCTCCGGATCGGCTTCGTAAAGCGCCCACCCGGCCCGCTCGGCGCGCCGCGCCACGGTCCGCGAGACGTGCAAAAGCGCAGCTCCGGGGGTGCCGCCGGGGAGGATAAACGAGTTCAGCTTAGGAAGGGTTGAGTTGAACTCGTCGCACCAACGTTCCACCCGGAGGATGTAATCTTCGGTGATCCGTAGCGGGGGATATTTGGGATCCGGCAGGATCGGCGTGGCGAGATCTGCCCCAACGTCGAAGAGGTCGTTCTGCACCGTGGTGAGGACCGCCGCCACTTCGTTGGACAGCTGACCGAGCGCGAGAGCGACGCCAATGGTCGCGTTGCACTCGTCGGTGTCAGCGTAAGCCGCGATGCGCGGGTCGGTCTTGCGAACCCGCGAGCCATCGCTCAGTCCGGTAGTGCCGGCGTCGCCGGTCTTCGTGTAGATGCGCGTGAGGTGGACGGCCATGGTCGCTAGCTTAGAGCCCCGTCCTGGACCAGGCTTCTGGGCGTCGGCGGCACCGGCCACGCAGCACACCTGGCCCAGGGCCGGACTCTTCGGCTTAAGCGCAGCTGTAGCACTTGACGGGACGGCAGTCACCGGCTCGCCTACGATGTCGCTCGTGGATGTGATCCGGGTGCCCGGCGGCATGCGTCTCGACGGTGACGTCATCGTCAGCGGCGCGAAGAACGCCGCCCTCAAACTCATGGCGGTGGCCCTGCTCGCGCCCGGCCGTTCGGTGGTCGAGAACGTGCCGCGGATCACCGACATCCGGATCATGGCGGAGGTGGTGCGCCGGCTCGGCTGTGAGGTCACCTTCACCGACTCGCCGTTCGCCAACCACACCATCGACATCGCCATCGACGTGCCGGACAAACTCGGCCACGAGGCCGACTACGACCTGGTGCGGCGGCTGCGCGCGTCAATCTGCGTGCTCGGCCCGCTGCTGGCCCGGTGCGGTCAGGTGCGGGTGGCGCATCCGGGCGGGGACGCGATCGGCTCCCGCGGCCTGGACATGCACATCTCCGGGCTGGCTAAGCTCGGCGCCGACATCTCCGGCGAGCACGGCTTCGTCATCGCGGACGCGCCGCACGGCCTCAAGGGTGCCGAGATCTGGCTGGACTTCCCGAGCGTCGGCGCCACCGAGAACATCCTGATGGCCGCGGTCCTCGCCGAAGGCATCACGGAGATCGACAACGCCGCGCGGGAGCCGGAGATCGTCGACATCTGCACGATGCTGACGGAGATGGGCGCGCGGATCGACGGCGCCGGCACCTCCAAGCTGGTGATCGAGGGCGTGCCCGGCCTCAACCCGACCCGGCACCGCACCGTCGGTGACCGCATCGTCGCCGGGACCTGGGCCTACGGCGCCGCGATGACGCGCGGCGACGTCACCGTTCGCGGGATCAAGCCGGAAAATCTGGAGATCGCGCTCGAGAAGGTGGCCAGCGCCGGGGCCGACATCAGCAAGGAGAGCGATTCTTTCCGGGTACGCATGGATCGCCGCCCAACCGCAGTGGACACCTCCACGCTTCCGTTCCCCGGGTTCCCCACCGACCTGTTGCCGATGGCGATCGGCCTGGCCGCCGTCTCCGAGGGCACCTCGATGGTGACCGAGAACATCTTCGACGGCCGGTTCATGTTCGTACACGAGCTGGAGCGGCTCGGTGCCGACATCCGGACAAATGGTCACCACGCGTCGGTCCGTGGCCGCTCCCGGCTCTCGTCTGCTCCGGTCCGGGCCACCGATATCCGGGCCGGCGCCGGTCTGGTCATGGCAGCCCTGTGCGCCGACGGCATCACCGAGGTCAGCCACGTGCACCACATCGATCGCGGCTATCCCGACATGGTCGCCGACCTGGCCGGGCTGAGCGTGGCGGTGGAGCGCGCGGTGGCACCGGAGGAGCCGGAGTTCATGTTCTAGACCGCACCGCGCGCAGGAGCCCTCGGCTCGGCCCTCGCATCGACGCGCAGGCCGTGGGTTTTGTCGCCGTGCCCGCCTAGGCTGCCCGCATGCCGAGCCTGTTCCGCGATCGCAACTTCACCCTGCTGTTCCTGGGTGAGTCAGTCAGCGATCTCGGCTCGGCCGTCACCGGGCTGGCGTTTCCACTGGTCGCCATCGCGGCGCTGCATGCCTCGGCGTTTGAGGTCGGCCTCGTCGCCGCCGCGTCCAACGCGGCCTGGCTGGTGGTGGCGCTGCCCGCCGGTGCGGTGGTGGACCGGCTGCGGCGCCGGCCGATCCTGATCGCGACCGACATCGGGCGAGCGCTGGCGCTGGCGAGCGTCCCGCTGGCCTACGCGCTGGACGCGCTCACGATCGCTCAGCTGATCGTGGTCGCGTTCTTGATCAGCGTCGGCACTGTGGTCTTCGACATCGCCTACCCGTCGTTCCTGCCCTCACTGGTGCCGTCCGAGCGCCTGGTGTCGGCCAACGGCCTGCTGGAGGCGAGCACCAACGCGTCGTTCATCGCCGGCCCGCCGATCGGCGGCGTGCTCGTGCAGATCTTCGGTGCGCCAGTGGCGCTGCTGGCCGACATCGTCTCGTTCGTGGTGTCGGCGGTCGCGGTGTCCGCCATCCGGGTCCGCGAGCACGCCCACGAGGTGCACACCCGGTCCGGCATGTGGCGGGAGATCCGCGACGGTCTCAGCTACGTGCGCCGGCATCGGCTGATCAGTCCGTTGATCGCCACGGTCACCATCGCCAATTTCGCGTTCGGCGTCTACTCCGCCGTGATCGTGGTGTTCCTGGCCCGGCAGCTCGACCTCAAGGCCGGCGTCATCGGTGCGCTGTTCGCCGTCGGCGCGATCGGCGGTGTCATCGGTGCGCTCAGCTCCGGCGCCGTCGCCAAGCGGATCGGAGATGCGCGGCTGCTCTGGCTGTCCGCGGTCATCAATGTGCCGGCCATCCTGACGTTGCCACTGACCTCGGCCGGCGCAGGTCTGGCGTGGTTCGTCGCCGGCCAGTTCGTGCTCAACATGGGCATCGCGCTGTTCAACGTGTGCGTCCGAGCGGCGATCCAGCGCTCGACTCCGAGCGAGATGATGGGCCGCACCACTGCATCGATCCGGGTGTTCAGCCGCGGTGCCCTGCCGCTCGGTTCGCTCGCCGGCGGCGCGCTGGCTACCGCCGCCAGCCCTCGGGCGGCACTGTTCGTGATGGTCGCTCTCTACGTGCTGGTGCCGCTTCGGCTCTACATGTCACCGATCGGCCGGGTGCGTACGGTCGACGAGCTCACCCCCGCCGTCACGCCTGCCTGACCGGGTCGCCGTCACTGGCGGTGTCCCTCTCGCCGGTGCCGGGCGAGGTCGCGATGACAGTCCCGATCGAAGCCAGCGCCGCGACGAGGGCTGCCGTCCATCCGGCGTGCCACTCGGCGGTCACTCGCATCGGGAACCCATACCCGAGAATGTCCGCGCGGCGATGGCTCGCGATCAGGAGCAACACACAGGCGACGGCGTAGGTGGCGGTGATGACGCGGCACTCGCTCCGGCCGGCGCCCAGGAGGGTCGCGGCCGTCGTGGCCAGCAGCAGTGCACCGGCGATGACGAAGACTGCGCCGATCGGTGAGACCAGAATGCCGCCGGGGAACTCGGCGTCATCGCCATCGAGCTGGCGAACCCAGGCCCAGCCGGCGAACAGCGCGACCAGCATCGATAGTGCGGTCGTGGCGAACGCGATCACTCCGACGATGGTCCGCACGCGGGGGCCGTTGGAGCTGCCGAGACTGGACCACGGACGGGGCGGTTGCCACGCCATGGCGGCGATGGTCGCGACCGCCGCGACAACGGCCAGCGGTGCGCCGATCGACAGCGAGGTCCGGCTCACGTCGGTGTTGAAATAGGCCAGGAACTTGTGCGGCGTCAGGATCACCGCGGTGGCGAGACCGAGCAGCGCCATCGCCAGGCCGACGGTGAACCACCGCGCCGAACCGGTGACGACGGCCGTGGTTCCGGTGGCGGCGATTGCGATCAACAGAGCGAGGACACCGATCACGATTCCCCCGGTCACGTCGCCCGGGAAGTCGAGCAGGCCGATGTGCGTGCCGGTGAGATTGAGGTTGACGGCACGCGCACTCGGGATCGAGATCCACGGTGCCAGTGTCGTCGCGGCCAGGGCGACGAGCGCGATGATCCAGATGGCGTACGCGCGCCGGGACGGTGCTGGTCGTGCTTTGACGGGAGGCGTGACCTGCCACGCCGCGGCGGCGGCCAATGCGATTGCCGCGAAGCCGAGATAAAGACCGGGACGGGGATCGAGGTGGCCCGCTGCCCGGAACGTGATCCGGTTCGGCACCCATAGCGCGAGAAGGTGCACCGCCGACCACGCACCGGCCAGCGACAGCGATGCCACGCGCAGGCTTCGCGACCGGGTCGCGACGGTTGCCGCAACCAGTGCGAACAGCGCGATCGCGACGATCAGAAACAGGCTGCCGAAGGGGAGATCCATGACGAACACGCGGGCGGTCACCGCGGGCTGCCCGGCGAAATCCGTGGTACGACCTATCGCCCAAGGGACGGTGAGGCTCGACACTAACAAGGAGAAGCCGGCGACGAGCGTGAGCGGGCCGGCCAGCGTGACCGCGGAGCCGCGTACCACGGAAATCCACCGATTGCGCAGAACCGCAGACGCTGCGGTGAGCAGCGCGGCCGCCAGCGCACACCAGAATCCGAGCAGTGGCGTCGTGGTGGTCGGCTCAGGAGAGGACTCCGGCGGCACGGCGACCGATCGCAACAGGAACACCAACGAGGCGACGACGACCACCGAGCCCGCGACGGTCGCGGCGGCCAATTCGATTCGCTGCCGGCGCCCGGCCAGTGCGAGGCCGATGATGGCCGGAACCGCAGTCAGATACGGGACGCGGACCGCGACACCCGCTACGACGGCACCGCCGAATGCGGTGATCTCGCGACGGTCGTGATGGACATATTGTCGCAACCACGGCAACGTCAATGACGCGGCGTAGGCGAGGCACGCTAGCAGCACCACGATGTCGGCGGCGCGCGATCGTCTCGCCCTGGCGCCTGGACTGGTCGCGGCCACGCTGCTGTCGACGCCAACCATCGAAGACCCCCGTTCGATGGCGTCAGTGTCACATGTCCGAAGTGGAGTTTCCTAGCTAGCCGCTCAGGGTTCGTCGTCTGCATGGATCCGACACAGCGGAGTAGCGATGCGGCAATAAGAACGACCCGCACTCCGTGGTGAGTGCGAGCCAGGTTCCGGCGGAGCATTGTTACAGCGTGGTGCCGCCCATGACCTGCTTGGCGGCCGTCAGCTGGCTCTCGAAGACGAGAACGTTGACGTGGCCGGCGGGCGCGACCGCGAACGTGGCCCGGATGCCGGCTTCGGCCAGCCGCTCCTTGAGGGCGCGGGCTTCGAGGATGTCGTCGGCGACGCCGACCACGCGAAGGAGGCCATAGTCGCCGCCGTGCTGCGCGGCGAAGATCTTCTCCTGTGTGCGCGCAACATCGGCGTCAAACGTCCAGCGGAGGACGGCAGCGAGGATCGCCACGACGGCAAACGCAATCAGCGGGCCGACGACATAGGCGCTCGTCGCGAAGAACACGTGCCTATCCTCCCAACCCGCGACCGGAAGCGCCACGCGAACCATCGAGATCTTTGCGGTGAGTTTCCAAATCTCGGGACAAATGACCGTTTGACCGTTTATCGTTCGCGCCGCTCAGGGGCGGTCGCGCGCGCGCTGCCCGGCGGCTCATGAGCGCGCGGTCGCGCAAGGCTCGACGGGCGGCACAGTCTTGCGGAGCGCACGATGATCCACTAGCGCCGTACGTTCGCGTCGAGATTCCACGGAAAGTCGCGGCGTTAAGGATCATCATCGGCAGGTGCCTGGCCGCGACCAAGATTTCGGATCTTGGCGGCTTGGGGGAGCCGACCCACACGCCGGTGCGGGCGCCACGGGGCGTGAAGATCGCGACAAGTGTGAGCCGGTGGTCCTCGGCGGTCCCAAGATCGCGACAGCCGTGAGCTGACGGTTGGCCGTGCCGGGTCGGCAGTGCCCTGGTCTCACGGATGTTGCGATCTTGCCTGGATCGGCAGCCGTCATCTCACACTTGTTGCGATCTTGGCAACGCCGATGCCGTCGGCACGGGCGCTGACCGACCGGGCCCGGGTGCCACCGACCCCGGACCAGGCATAGGCGCCCACGCCGCCGACCCGGCACCGACGCCGGCGCGGGCGCCACGGGCGTGAAGATCGCGACAGGTGTGAGCCGGTGGTCCTCGCCGGTCCCAAGATCCCGACAGCCGTGAGCCGGCGGTCCTCGCCGGTCCCAAGATCGCGACAGCCGTGAGCTGAAGATTGGCCGTGCCGGGTCGGGAACTAACCTGCGTCCCGGCCGGCGACCACCACTCGGCCAACTGCCCCGATCGCGGTTGCTACCGAACGGTCGCTAAGGTCTCTCCAGCGATATCGACTTATGCGATCAATGGAGGCAACGAGATGGCCGGAAAACTCGCCGTGGTCGGCGCCGGGCTGATGGGTTCCGGCATCGCGCAGGTGGCCGCCCAGGCGGGCTGGGACGTGACGATCCGCGACCTCGATGACGCCGCCCTGACCCGGGGCCTGGACGGGATCAAGGCCTCCCTGGCGAAGTTCGCCCAGAAAGAGAAGATCACGCAGGCCGACGCGGATGCCGCGGTCGCCCGCATCTCGACCACCACCGATCTGGACGTTGTCGCCGACGCCGACATCGTGGTCGAAGCGGTCTTCGAGAGGCTGGACATCAAGCACGAGGTGTTCCGCGCGCTGGACAAGCTATGCAAGGACAGCGCAGTCCTGGCCACCAATACGTCGGCGATCCCGGTGACCCAGATCGCCGCCGTCACCGGCCGGCCCGAGTCGGTGGTGGGCACCCACTTCTTCTCACCGGTGCCGATGATGAAGCTCTGCGAGCTGGTCCGCGGTTTCAAGACGTCGGATGCCGCGCTCGCGACCGCGAAGGAGTTCGCCGAAGGTATCGGCAAGACCGTCGTCGTGGTGCAGCGCGACATCGCCGGATTCGTCACCACCCGGCTGATCGCCGCACTCGTGGTCGAGGCGGTCAAGCTGGTCGAGTCCGGGGTGATCAGTGCCGAAGACCTGGACACCGCGTGCCGGCTGGGCTTCGGCCATCCGATGGGCCCGCTGGCGACGACCGACCTGACCGGCGTCGACGTGCTGCTGCACGCCACCAAGAACATCTACACCGACACCGCCGACGAGAAGTTCTTCCCGCCGGAGCTGCTCCAGCGCATGGTGACCGCGGGTGACCTGGGCCGCAAGACCGGTCGGGGCTTCTACAGCTACGAGTGACGAGCAACAAGCACGCCGATCGCCGGGCTCCCGATGCGGAGCCCGGCGATCGCTTGTTTCGTCGGGGACTGGGCGCACAGGACGTGCGGTGCTGCGGCCGAGCCGTTTCCTGTGAAGATCGGTTACGTTTCACGTCATAGTGGATAGTTGACGTCGCTATATGGCATTAACTATCCAATGTGGTGTGAAATCTAAACGATCATCGCATCAGGTTGCCAAGATCTGCGATCTTGGTTGCCTGGTGCAGCGCGGTGTGAGTGACGTGAGCCGACGGTCCAGGCCGGCGACGGGGCTGGTCGTGATCGTGTCTTGGCGGCCCAGCGCAGCGCGGTGGGTGGTGACGTGAGCCGACGGTCCGAAGGGCGACGGGCGGGCGACGGGGCTGGTCGTGATCGTGGCAGTCTGTCGCCAAGATCTGAGATCTTGGCGACCTGACGCAACCTGGCTGTCGAGTTCTGGCGATATCTCGTCGCAAGTCGACGCCCAGCAGACTCGCCAACGAACGGCGCAACGAACGTCGCAACGAACGTCGCAACGAACGTCGCGACGACGTCGACGATCAGCCGACTCGCCGAGGAGCGGCGACCCGACCAGCGTCCGAGCCGCTTCGGCCCCTCCGCGTCGCGCACTGGATGGAACCGCGACGAGATCGGTGACAAACCCGGCCGGCCCCGGTAAGACCGATGACGATGGCGGACAACTGACGATGGCGGACAACTGACGATGGCGAACAACTGACGCTGGCGGACAACGAAAGCATCGAACTCGACCCCGGGGAACGGGACCCCACCCGGCTGGTCGCGTTCAGCGACGCCGTCATAGCCATCGCAGTGACGCTCCTGGTGCTCGAGATCCATCCGCCAGAGGACACTGAGCATCTCCTTCACGGCCTGCTCCAGCTCTGGCCGTCGTATCTCGCCTACGTGATCACGTTCATGCTGATCGGTCAGATCTGGGCCAACCATCACGTGATGTTCGATCACATCCGGCATGTGGACCGCACCGTCCTGTTCCTCAACACGGTGCTTCTGATGGACATCGCATTCCTGCCGTTCGCCGCCTCGGTGCTGGCCAATGCATTCCGGGATGGGGCCGGCGAGCGGACCGCGGTGGTCGTTCACGCGATCGCCTTCGAGATCGCCGCGGGGCTTTTCAACCTCATTTGGTGGTACGCCCGCCGGCGCGGCCGCCTTCTCGCCGACAACATCGGGCCGGCCGGCGTACGCGCGATTGCCCGTCGCTTCCAGCTAGCGCTCGCATGGATCGGTGTGGCGATCGTCCTCGGCGCGTTTCTTCCCGCACTCGGTGTCGCGGTGGTTTCGGCGTTCATCGTCTACTACTGGCTGCCGATCTCGGGTGAGATCGGATTCCGGAAGCCGCGCACCGGATGAGCGCGCCGAATTCGGGTCGTCCGGATCCGGTCTACCGGCGGTAGACTGAAGCCATGGCCACCAAGACCGAACCGGCCACGGCGGTGAAGACGACCACCACCATCCGCATCGACGCGGCGACGCACGAGCGGCTGGTGATCCTCGCCCGAGGAACGCGGCCTGAGCATCAAGCAACTGGTCGACGCACTGGTCGCCGACGTCCCGACCGGCGCCGAGCTGCGAGCACGCCAGGCCGCCGCGGCGAACTACGTGCGCGAGCACCTCAACGTCGAGCTGTCCGACGACGACCTCACTGCGGGGGAGACCTTTTGGCAGGATCTGGCAGCCGGCCGCGTCCCGGAGAATCTGTAACCGCGGTCGTTCTGGACCACACCGCGGTGCTCGCCTTCGGAAGCGGGCATCGGCGCATCTCCCGCATGATCACCCAGGCTCACAACGATGTCAGTCGCCTGGTCTACGTGCCGACCTTGTGCCTGATCGCGGCCGAGGTGGAGTTGCAGGGCATCGCCGATCATCTTGGCGCGCTGCCTGCCGTACACGTGATTGATCTTGGTTTTGCGGACGCCGAAGGCGTCGCGACGGTGATCGCCGACGGCCGTGACTGGCGGTATGCGCATGCGGTGGCGGCGGCCCGGCCGACCCTGGAGTGGCCGACCGGGCGCCCGCTGGTGACTCGTGAGCCGAAGCGCTACGCGGGTCTCCGGCTGCACGTGATCGCGGTGCGGTAACCCGCGCTACCGATCGAGCTTGCTGCGCCACCGGAACGTCGTCAGCGCCAGCACCAGCCCGCCCACGCACCAGGCCAGCAGCACCAACGCGGTGCGGCCGTGCTCCCATTGGCCAGCGGCTTCCAGTGTTTTCAGGTTGTCCGGCAGCAGTGCTGATCGGTAACCCTGCGCGATCCACTTGAGCGGGAACATCGCGCCGACGGTCTGCAGCGTCGAGGAGACCGAGGTGTAGACGAAGTAGACGCCCGAGATGAACTGCAGGACCAGCGCGATCGGCGTGATGACCGCGGGGGCGGCCTTGCCGGATCGCGGCACCGACGAGAACCAGATGCCCAGCAACGAGCCGGCCGTGGTGCCGAGCAGCGTCACCCAGATGAAGGTGAGCCAGTGGCCGGCGTCGGTGGGCAGGTGCACCCGGCCGAGCAGGGACGCGACCACGAACAGCAGCGCCGACTCCAGGATCACCAGGGACAGAACCATAATGATCTTGCCAATGAAGTACGACGCCGGCGGGATCGGCGTGCCCCGCAGCCGCTTGAGCACACCACGATCGCGCTCCATGGCGATCTGGATCGCGACCGTCTGGAACGAGACGCCGATCAGGGCGCTGGCCAGAATGCCCGGCACGAAGTATTCGGCGAACTCGACGTTGGTGCCGCCGATCTTGTAGCTGAAGATGGAGCCGAAGACGAACAGCAGGATGATCGGCAGCGCCATGGTGAAGACGACCGATTCGATCTGCCGGAAGAACTCCTTGATCTCGATGACGCCGCGCAGCCAGCCGACCCGGAGCGTGTGGCCGAGCCCGTGAATGGAGCGGACCCGAGCGGGGGCGGTGACGGCGGTCATCGGGCGGCCTCCACGGCGTTGTCGGCGTTGTCGGCGTTGTCGGACGAAGGCTGGGTCGGTGCGATCGGCGCGGGGTGCTCGGCGTGCCCGATCATCCGCAGGTAGATGTCCTCCAGCGTGGGTGAGGCCACCTGCAGACCGGGAACCTCGCCGCCGAACTGGTCGGACAGCTTGCGGACGAGCGCTGTCGGGAGATCGGTCGCCTCGGAGATCCGGCCGGCCGGGCCGTCCCAGGAGACCACGGTGGCCGCCTCCTGCCGCCCGCCCAGCGTGGCCGGGGTCGACACCTCGATGATCTGGCCGGCGGCGATGACGCCGACCCGATCCGCCAGGCGCTCGGCCTCTTCCAGGTAGTGGGTGGTGAGCAGGATGGTGGTGCCGTCGGCGGATAGCGACTCGAGCAGCTCCCAGAACTCGATCCGGGCCTCCGGGTCGAAGCCGGTGGTCGGCTCGTCCAGGAACAGCAGTTCCGGGTTGCCGACGATGCCGAGCGCCACGTCCAGCCGGCGGCGCTGACCGCCGGAGAGAGCGGCCGCGCGGGCGTTCTTCTTCTCGCCCAGCCCGACCGCTTCGATCGTGGCCCACGGATCGCGGGGATTCGGGTAGTAGGAGGTGAAGTGGCTGACCACCTCGCCCACCGTGAGCGCCTCGAACTCACCGATGCCCTGCAGCACGATCCCGACCCGAGCCCGCCAGTCCCGGGGCGCGTGCTCCGGGTCCACGCCCAGCACCGACACCGACCCGGCCGTACGCGGGCGGAAGCCCTCCATGATCTCCACGGTCGTGGTCTTGCCCGCGCCGTTAGGCCCGAGCAGCGCGAAGCATTCGCCGCGCCGCACATCGAGGTCGATGCCGCCGACCGCGAGCACGTCGCCGTACTGCTTGGTCAGGCCCCGCACCTCGATCGCGTTCTCGCTCGAGGCGGTGGCCGGGTGAGCGCTGTCACCTGCCATGAGAGGAAATTCACCGTCCCAGTCTGAGCTACTGGTCAGTAAACTCCGAGAATGTCGTACCGCCTCGAAGCGTCTGACCGTCCTTGGGTGATGCGGACGTATGCCGGCCATTCATCGGCCGATGCGAGCAACGCATTGTTCCGCCGCAATTTGGCCAAAGGTCAAACCGGATTGTCGGTCGCCTTTGACCTTCCGACCCAGACAGGGTACGACCCCGATCATGAGCTCTCGCGCGGGGAGGTCGGCCGTGTGGGCGTCCCCATCGCGCACCTCGGCGACATGCGGAAACTCTTCGATGGAATTCCCCTTGGCGAAGCAAATACGTCCATGACAATTAATGCACCGGCGATGTGGCTGCTGGCACTTTATGTCACGGTCGCGGAGGAGCAGGGCGCCGATCTTGGCAAGCTCACCGGCACCACCCAGAACGACATCATCAAGGAATATCTAAGCCGCGGTACGCATATTTTCCCGCCGGCGCCGTCGCTGCGTCTGACCACCGACACCATCGCCTGGACGGTCGCCAACACGCCACAGTGGAACCCGGTCAACATCTGCTCCTATCACCTCCAGGAGGCCGGCGCGACGCCGGTGCAGGAGGTCGGATTCGCGCTCGCCACCGCCGTCGCGGTCCTCGACGCGGTGCGCGAGTCCGGGCCAGGTGCCGGCCGACGGGTTCGCCGCGGTGGTGGCCCGGATCTCCTTCTTCGTCAACGCCGGCGTGCGGTTCGTCGAGGAGATGGCGAAGATGCGCGCGCTGACCCGGCTCTGGGACCAGATCACCGCGGAGCGATACGGCGTGACCGATCCGAAGGCCCGCCGGCTGCGCTACGGCGTACAGGTCAACTCGCTGGGCCTGACCGAAGCTCAGCCGGAGAACAACATCCAGCGGATCGTGCTGGAGATGCTCGGCGTGACCCTGTCCCGGGACGCGCGGGCCCGCGCGGTCCAGCTGCCGGCCTGGAACGAGGCGCTCGGCCTGCCACGCCCGTGGGACCAGCAGTGGTCTCTGCGGATGCAGCAGGTGCTGGCCTACGAATCCGATCTGCTGGAATATCCGGACCTCTTCGAAGGATCGGTGGTCGTCGAGGGCCTGGTCGAGGAGATCGCGACCGGTGCCCGCGCGGAGCTGGACAAGATCCTCGACACCGGTGGCGTGGTGCCGGCGGTGGAGAGCGGCTATCTCAAGTCGGCGCTGGTCGGTTCACTGGCCGCCCGGCGCGCTCGGATGGAGACCGGTGACGACGTCGTGGTCGGTGTCAACCGCTTCACCGAGACCGAGCCGTCGCCATTGACCGCCGCCGGCGCCGACGCGATCGAGCAGGTCGACCCGGCGGTCGAGGAGCACGCGATCGCGTCGATTCGGGCCTGGCGGGCCGATCGAGACGAAGCCGCGGCCACGGCCGCGATCGAGCGGCTGCGCGCGGTCGCGCGTACCACTGAGAACTTGATGGAGGCGACGCTGGCCTGCGTCCGCGCCGGAGTGACCACCGGTGAGTGGGCCGGCGCCCTGCGCGCCGAGTTCGGCGAGTACCGAGCTCCGACAGGCCTGGCTGGTGCGTCCGGCGTCGCGGCGGACGTCGCCGCGATTGCGTCCCGGGTTCGCGAGACCGCCGCCGAACTCGGTTCCGCGCGGCTGCGCATTCTGGTCGGCAAGCCCGGCCTCGACGGGCATTCCAACGGCGCCGAGCAGATCGCGATGCGCGCTCGCGACGCCGGCTTCGAGGTCGTCTACCAGGGCATCCGATTGACTCCGGCGCAGATTGTCGCGGCCGCCATCGAGGAGGACGTCGACATCGTCGGGCTGTCCGTGCTCTCCGGATCGCACCTGGCTGCGGTGCCGGCGGTGCTCGACGGCCTGCGCTTGGCCGGATCGAAGGTGCCGGTCGTGGTCGGCGGCATCATCCCGGACGGCGACGCCGTGGCACTGCGTTCGGCGGGCGTTTCGCGGGTCTTCACGCCCAAGGATTTCGCGCTCTCCGAGATCGTCGCCGAGCTGGTCACTGTGGTGCGCGAGAGCAATGGATTGACCGGGTAGGCCGCCAGTCAAAGCGGTCTTTGCTGCCGGATCCGGCGTTCCGGGCACGGTGCGAAAATCCGCGCTGCGCAGCCGGGGCCGGTGCTGCCGAATCCAAAGACGGGAACGTGTTTTTGGGGTGCTATGCCGGGGGTACGGTCAAAAATGTGGTCGCAACGGACGTCGTCGTAGATGAAGGCAGCCAGGTTGATGCCGACGGCACAGTCGTGCATCCGATGGCGAGCGATTTCGATCATGCTCGCGAACTCCCGCCCGACAAAACCTGGTTTCACCACGCGGTCTTCTATGAAGTGCTCGTACGCGCGTTCTACGACTCCAACGGCGACGGGTCCGGCGACCTGGTCGGTCTGACACAGAAGCTCGACTACCTGCAATGGCTCGGCGTGGACTGCCTGTGGCTGCCGCCGTTCTACGACTCACCGCTGCGCGACGGCGGCTACGACATCCGCGACTTCTACAAGGTGCTGCCCGAATTCGGGAGCATCGACGACCTGGTGAGCCTGATCGATGGCGCGCACAAGCGCGGCATCCGGGTGATCACCGACCTGGTCATGAACCACACGTCCGACTCGCACGTGTGGTTCCAGGAGTCGCGCCGGGACCCCACCGGCCCCTACGGCGACTTCTATGTCTGGAGCGACAACGACGAGCAATATCCGGACGCCCGCGTCATCTTCATCGACACCGAAGAGTCGAACTGGACCTTCGACCCGGTGCGCCGGCAGTTCTTCTGGCACCGGTTCTTCTCCCACCAGCCGGACCTGAACTACGAGAACCCGCAGGTGCAGACCGAGATGCTCAACGTCATCCGGTTCTGGCTCGACCTCGGCATCGACGGCTTCCGGCTGGACGCCGTGCCATACCTGTTCGAGGCCGAGGGCACCAACTGCGAGAACCTGCCGGAGACTCACGAGTTCCTGCGCCGGCTGCGCAAGGTGATCGACGACGAGTTCCCCAGCAAGGTGCTGCTCGCCGAGGCCAACCAGTGGCCCGCCGACGTCGTGGAATACATGGGCGATCCGGAGGTCGGCGGCGACGAGTGCCACATGGCCTTCCACTTCCCACTGATGCCACGGATCTTCATGGCGGTGCGCCGGGAGAGCCGGCAGCCGGTCTCGGAGATCCTGGCCCAGACGCCGACCATCCCGAGCGGCTGCCAGTGGGGCATCTTCCTGCGGAACCACGATGAGCTGACGCTCGAGATGGTCACCGACGAAGAGCGCGATTACATGTACTCCGAATACGCCAAGGATCCGCGGATGCGCGCCAATGTCGGCATCCGGCGCCGGCTCGCCGCCCTTCTGGAGAACGACCGCAACACCTTCGAGCTGTTCACCGCCTTGTTGCTGTCGCTGCCCGGCTCCCCGGTTCTCTACTACGGCGACGAGATCGGCATGGGCGACAACATCTGGCTCGGTGACCGCGACGGCGTACGCACCCCGATGCAGTGGACGCCGGATCGCAACGCCGGCTTCTCGACGGCCACACCGGGCCGGCTCTACCTGCCGCTCAACCAGGATCCGCAGTACGGCTACCAGGTCATCAACGTCGAGGCGCAGCGCGAGAGCCAGGCCTCGCTGCTGAACTGGTCACGCACCATGCTGGGCATCCGGCGCAAGCACCCGGCCTTCGCGACCGGGGAGTTTGTCGACATCGGCGGCTCCAATTCCTCGGTGCTCGCCTACGTCCGGGTGCAGGGCGACGACGTGGTGCTGTGCGTGAACAACCTGTCCCGATTTCCACAGCCGATCGAGCTGCCGCTGCAGACCTGGGTCGGCTACACCCCGATCGAACTGACCGGTCGGGTGCCGTTCCCGCGGATCGGTGCGTTGCCCTACCTGCTGACCCTGCCCGGTCACGGCTTCTACTGGCTGCAATTCGTGCCTCCGGAGGAGAGCTTGTGAATTTGCCCTATGGCGAATGGTTGATCCGGCAACGCTGGTACGCGGGCCGGACCCGGGAGCTGGCGACCGCCGACGCCATCGCGTCGACACCACTCGACGACCACCTGGAACACGTGCTGCTCGAAGCGACCTACGCCGACGGCGGCTCGGAGCAGTATCAGGTCTTCGTGACCTGGGACGCCCCGATTCGGGAGGAGTACGCCGCGATCGCCACCATCGGCACGATCGACGGTCGGGTCTGCTCGGATGCGCTCTATGACGAGGACGCCACCAGGCGCATCGTCGCCCTGATCGTGGAGGGCGCCGATCGCGGACCGCTGAAGCTGCGGCCCGAGCCGGACGTGGAGCTGGAGCTCGCCGATGTGCCGCGAGTCAGCGAGGCCGAGCAGTCCAACACCAGCGTGCTCTTCGGCAGCGAGGTGATCCTCAAGGTGTTCCGGCGCCTGGTGCCGGGCATCAACCCCGATGTAGAGCTGAGCCAGGTGCTGGCCCGGCACGGCAGCCGGCACGTCCCGGCGATGTACGGCACCGTCGACAGCTCGGAGTCGGACGGCACGCCGCTGTCACTGGCCACCCTGACCGCGTTCGCGGCCAACTCCGGCGACGGCTGGTCGATGGCCACCGCGAGCGTGCGGGACCTGCTCGGCACCGTGGACCTGCGGGCCGCCGAGGCCGGCGGTGACTTCGCCGCCGAGTCGACCCGGATCGGCGAGGCGGTCGGCGACGTGCACGGCACCCTGGTCGAGGCGCTAGGCAGCGAGACCGCGCGGCCGCCGATCGAACGCCTGATGAGCCGGTTCGAGGCCGCCGTTGCCACGGTGCCGGACCTGGCCGCCTGGTCCGACGAGGTGCGCTCGGTCTTCGGCGCCGCCGACACTCCGACCACGCTGCAACGCGTACACGGGGACCTGCACCTCGGTCAGGTGCTCCGGGCGCCGGAGAACTGGCTGCTGATCGACTTCGAGGGCGAGCCGGGCGCGCCGATCGCGGAGCGCCGCGCGCTGGACTCGCCACTGCGCGACGTGGCCGGAATGATGCGGTCCTTCGACTATGCCAGCCACCAGCTGCTCGTCGACGATCCGGACGACGAGGAACTCGCTCTCAAGGCCACCGAGTGGGTGCAGCGCAACCAGGATGCGTTCTGTGTCGGCTACGCGTCGGTCACCGGCACCGACCCGCGCGAGCACGCCGCGCTTCTGCGGGCGTACGAGATCGACAAGCTGGTCTATGAGGTCGCCTACGAATCCCGCTATCGCCCAACCTGGAAGTGGATCCCGGAGCGCGCGGTGCGGCGGATGTTCGCGCCGGCCACGGTCCGGGACTGAGCCGGTCCCCGCGGCGAAGCTCGGGGCAGGCACGAACGAGCGCCCCGCGAAGCCGCGGGGCGCTCGGATGAATCGTTCGGATCCACTTGATCTGGTGTGGATCAGCGTGATCTGGTGCCGGATCAGCTGCCCAGGATGCTGTAGAGCGACTGCGGGGCGTCCTTGGCGCCGGCCGGCGCCGAGATCGGGTTCGGCGAACCGTAGTCGCTGAACTGAATGTCGATCGCGGAGCTGGTGCCCGCACCGATCTTCAGCTCGGAGAAGCGGCCCTGGTCGTCGAGGGTGGCCTCGAACGGCGCCGCGGACGCGTTGGCTGCGGCACTGGCGACGTCGCTCGCCGACAGCAGCGAGCTCTTGACGGCGCTCAGATCGATAGTGCCGGTGATGTGGTGAGCATCGGTGGCCTTGACGTCCTTGATGCCCTGAGCCAGGCCGGCGATGCCGAGCAGGTCCGGCGACTGCGGGTTGATCGGCAGCTTGCTGACGTCGACCTTGGTAGTGTCCACCTTGTACCACGTATTGGGGTCGACACCGATGGTGCCGCCGAGCGGACCGGCGTCGAGCTTCGCATAGAAGTCGGTGCCCAGCACGATCACGTTGAGGTCGAGACTGACGCCCTGGACCGTGCCCTTCTGCTCAATCGACGCGCCCTTGCCAGGGCTGATCGTCGCGGTGCCGGTCAGCGTGCCGTTGCCGACGTTGGTGGTCAGGTTGTAGCCGGTCGTAGCCAGCTGGCCGGCCGCCTTGGTGAGCGCGGCCTGCGCGTCCACCGATGAAGCCGGGCTGCCCGAACTCGAGGTCGATCCGTTGCCCGACGAGCTGCAGCCGGTCAGAGCGAAGCTGATCGCGGCAAAGGCGCTGACACCGATGATTGCCAAACGAGGGGTCTTCAAGATTCCTCCAACGAACGCTCATCGGCGGATGTCCCGGGATGGCCCACCGACACGGCCAATGTAGCCGAGCCGGGCGACTTCTTCTCGTTGGCGAGTGCTCGACGCACCGAACGCGCCTGTTCCAGCAATCAACGCACCAGAACCGCAGCACCGCCACGCACGGCGACAACAAGCCGCCGAACGGATGCCCGGCGGACGGTGCCGCTGCCGCGGCCGCAACTATTGTCCGGGTCTATCCGATGGCGGCCACGCCGATGCCGGTGCGGCCGGCGAAATCTCGCCTCGGCGACGCGCCTTCTCCGCACGTTTCCGGGCTCGGCGCTCCTTGATCCGCTTGCGTGCCCAGATGACGAAGAAGACGAACGCCACCAGGAAGACGAGCACCAGGATCGGGAAGATGATCGCGATCAGCGACAGCCCGATGCTGGAAACATCCTCGGCCGTGCTGACCACGGGCGCGCCGATGCCGGCCGTCATGGTGTTGATCACCGGGCGTGCCGAGGCCTTGGTGAGATGAACGAAGAGCGCTATCAGCACCCCGCTGGCGACCGCTATGCCCTGATGAGAACCGAAGAACGAGCCCGGATCCTGGACCGTCACGGTGCTCGCATCCGATGACGCGCCGAATGCCAGACCTCCCGCGGTCGGCCGGATCACCGTGTGGATCGCGTCGTTGACGTGGTCGACCACCGGGATCTTGTCGGCCACGATCTCCACTGCCAGCAGCACCGCCAGGATTGACAGCACCCACCCGTTGGACAGCCATGCCCATCCACTGGGCAGGTTGATCAGGTCCGTGTAGCGGTTCAGCAGACCGATCGCGAGCAGTGGGATCCAGGCGTTGAGCCCGGCCGATGCGGACAGGCCGATGCCGGTGAGCGCTTCGAGCACAACGTCATTCAAGCCTGTCCGCGCAAGATCCGCGACCGGAGAGATCAAAGTGCCGTGATCAGCTTCGGGGCATTGATCACCGCCTGTCGGATTCGGTACTCGCGGTCAGATGTGTGATCTGAGTCTCGACGCGGCTCCCCGTCGATCCATAGGATCACCCGGCCGGACCCCCTGGTCCGGTTCTCGTTTTTCCACGCTGTCCGCAAGGGGAATCTGGTGTCCGAAACAATTCAGCAAGACCCGGCCGCGGCGGCGGCGGCTCCGGCCAAGGGTGGCAACGGTATGGCGGTCGCCGGTTTCATCACTGGTCTGATCGGCCTCATCCCGTTCGGCCTCATCTTCAGCATCCTCGGCATCGCGAAGTCCAGGAAGGTCGGCAAGGGCCTGGTGCTCTCGATCCTCGGCCTGATCCTCACCCTGGGCTGGACCGGCGCCGCCGTCGTGGTCACGCCGCACCTGATCAAGGCCAGCGACCCGGGCTGCAAGGTGGCGCTCAAGCTCAACAGCGACTACCCGGATTCGCGACTGACCGCCGACCAGAACGACCCCGCCAAGCTGGGCGCGGACCTGCAGGCGATCGCCACCGGGCTGGCCGACGCCGCCTCTAAGGCGAAGAATGCCGACGCCAAGGCGAAGCTGACCACCTACGCCCAGGATTACGGCAAGTTCCTGCAGGCGGTCGCGGCCTCCGACCCGAGCGCCGCGGGCATGGCCGACACTCTGGACAAGGACGACGCCGCAGCCACGAAGGCCTGCGGCGGCTTCTAGCCGGCAACACCGAGCGGCCCCGTCATGCATGTGCATGGCGGGGCCGCTTCTGGTTCGCGGTGGTTCATTGGCGGTACGCGGAACCGGCCACCGGCTCCGTCGGCTCGGCTATTGGAAGTAGTTCCACAAGCTGGCGCAGAGACCGCACAGCACCAGCAGAGCCAAGCCGGCGACGGTTGCCGAGACACCGATTCCCAGGGCGGTACGACGCTTGTTCACGTCGACAAACCTAGTCACCCCGGGCCGGGGCGGTGCGCTGAACCCGGCGGTGCCGACCGATCGATGTCGTGTCGTTTAGGCTGTCGCGGTGCGTCTCGTGATTGCCCGCTGCTCTGTTGACTACGTGGGCCGGCTGTCGGCGCATCTCCCGACGGCGACCCGGCTGCTGATGGTGAAGGCCGACGGCTCGGTCTCGGTGCACGCCGACGACCGGGCATATAAGCCGCTGAACTGGATGAGCCCGCCGTGCCGGCTGGAAGAGGCGGACGGCGTGTGGCGCGTGGTCAACAAGGCCGGCGAGGAACTCCGGATCACGCTGGAGGAGATCTTCCACGACACGTCGCACGAGTTGGGCGTCGATCCGGGTCTGGTGAAGGACGGCGTCGAGGCACACCTGCAGGAGTTGCTGGCCGCCTCGCCGTATCTACTGGGCGACGGATTCGCGCTAGTGCGGCGCGAATACCCGACCGCGATCGGCCCGGTCGACCTGCTCTGCCGCGATTCCGGTGGCGCCCATGTCGCGGTCGAGATCAAGCGCCGCGGCGAGATCGACGGCGTCGAACAGCTGACCCGCTATCTCGAGTTGCTCGGACGCGATCCGCTGCTGTCCCCGATCAGCGGCATCTTCGCGGCTCAGGAGATCAAGCCGCAGGCCCGAGTGCTGGCCGAGGATCGGGGCATTCGGTGCGTTGTGCTCGACTACCACGCGATGCGCGGCATCGATAACACCGAGGACCGCCTCTTCTAAGACGCGCCCCAGGTCCGGGGTCGAATCGTTTGGGATACCTGGAAAGGGTCGACCCTTGAAAACGCGAAGCGGAGTGGGCCTGCGGCAGGAGTGCGCGATCAGTCGAGTCGTGACACCTGATAGAGCGCCATCTTCCAGCCGTCGTCGCGCTGAGTGATCAGCACGCTGAGGTAGACCGTGAGGGTCGGCCGGTCAGCGGCCCGCTGGTTTCCGCGGCGTCAGGCATCGGACGCGCCTGGGTCGTTGGGATGCGGACTCAGCGGTGTGATGGTGTCGTGCCGCCACACTCGTAGTGGCATTGACACGAGCACCCGCGAGAGTTCATCGGCATCGGCGGCGCGGAACAGGCCCCAGGCGCGCCACTCGCCGGGCGCCAGCGGCGGTCGCCACAATCGGACCAGGTTTCCGGCCGCGGCGAGATCCTTGGAGTGCGCCGCTTCCCGCGCCCGCATGTCGGCCACTTCCTGCTCGGTAGTCCCAGCGGGGACAGTGGTCACCATGTCGACCAGAAACTCCATCAGCGGCTCCTTCCGCGCGCAGACCGGCTGGCTCCAGCATTCCGGCTGGCGGGTGCCGCGGTGGAGTCTTCGCGAAGTCGATCAGCGGCGGCCCGCGTAGGCGGTGTCTCGTGCGATTGTGGACACGTCCCGGTAGCCACGAGCCAGCATGGTCACCCAGTCGTAGATGGCGGTCTCGCTCGGCGCCAGGGGTCCGGGTTGGTGATGCCGGCTGGCGAGCCCCCGCTGCACCGACTCGATCGCTCCCCAGTCCTGCTTGTTGGTGATGTCCCAGAACTCGACGGCGTACGCCGGATCGGTGTCCGGGTCGGCGAACAGCCACTGGCACTCGATCATGGTGAGGTCGGCCGCGAGCGGCACGAGTCGGTAGGTCAGGACGTAATCCGGGTGCAGCGCCAGCAGGAGATTCGGGAAGACGCCCGGATAAGTGACGATGCGCGGATCGACGCCGGGCAGGCGGATCGCGCCCGGACCGGCTCGGCCGGAGACCGACATGGTCTCGGCGTGATCCTGGAGCACCATGGAGCCGCCCACCCACGCGCCCGGCCCGTCCCAGTTGTCGCCGGAGGTGGGGATCGTGACGGCACACAGCTCCGGGTGGATTGACGTGCAGTGATAGCACTCGTGGTAGTTCTCGGCGACCAGCTTCCAGTTGGCCGCGACCTGATACCGCCGAACCGCGTTGACGTGCAGGTTCGCCGGGTCGTAGGGCGCCACCTTGGCGTCCAGCGCGCCGATGTGGTGGCTGAACGGGTCCGCGGTGCCGGAGGCGTTGACGAACAGCCAGCCGTGCCAGTCGACGATCGGCAGCTCGTGCAGCCCCCACGGTGAGGTGTCGAAGTCCTCGTCCATGCCGGGCGCGGTGTGCACCGAGCCGTCGAGGCGGTAGGCCCATCCGTGGTACGGGCAGACCAGCACCTGCCGGTTCGCCGCCTCGTCGACCTGGAGCAGTTCGTGACCCCGGTGGCTGCAGGTGTTGCCGAATGCGCGTACCCGTCCGTCGGCCAGGGTGATCAGTACGCTGATGTCACCGACCGCGTAGGCCTGCTGCCCGGCGGCCGGTCGCCGGCCGATGCAGGTCCAGGTGCCGGCGAAGAAGTTGATCCGCTCCCAGGCGAAGACGTCCGGACTGGTGTAGGCCGCCACCGGCAGCATCCGGGACTCGCCGAAGGGGCGCAGGCAGTCGTCGAGTTCGCCATGGCTGAGCAGGTCAGACGGGATCATGCGGGCCATCCTCGCCGCTCCGGGAGCGCAGCGGAAGACCCGATTTCTTTACATCGACGCTTATCGTCTTAGTGCGGTCCGGCTGCGTTCGGAAAACAGGCAGCGCGGCCGCCGCTTCGCCAGAGATCCTCTACGGGAAAGGACCAGACATGACCGACCCACGCTCCACACTTCCGGTGCCCGGGAGCCGAAGACATGCGCTCGCCGGGGCTCGACGCCTCGGTGACGCGCCGCCCGACGAGGAGGTCCTCGTCACGGTGGTGCTGCGGCCCGGCGCCACGCAGGCGGACGCGGACCTGGTCTGGCAGTTCGCCAGCGATTCCGGCATCGAGGTGGCCGGCGTCAACCTGCCGGCCCGGTCGGTGCGGCTGCGCGGCGATGTGGCGGCCATGAACGCGGCGTTCGGAGTCTCCCTCGGCACGTTCGTAGCGGGGGCGCGAACGTATCGGGGCCGGGAGGGCTCGGTCTACCTTCCGGAGCGCCTGGACGGCACCATCATCGCCGTGCTCGGGCTGGATTCACGGCCACAGGCCAAACCCCATTTCCGGTACGCGCCCGGATACGCACTGCGGCCCGAAGCATTGGCACCGCGTGCCGCCACCGCGGGCCTGTCGGTTCCGCAGATCGCGTCGATGTACGACTTCCCGCCGGACGTCACCGGCGCCGGTCAGACGGTCGCCATCATCGAGCTCGGCGGTGGTTACTCGACCGATGACCTGGCCGCGTACTTCGAGTCGCTGAGCCTGCCGGTGCCGGTGATCGAGTCGGTCGGCGTCGACGGTGCCGGGAACTCGCCGGGCGACGACGCCGACGGCGAAGTGATGCTGGACATCGAGGTGGTCGGCGCGGTGGCGCCGGGCGCGCACATCGTCGTCTACTTCGCTCCGAACACCACCAGCGGCTTCTACGACGCGATCGCGGCAGCGATGCACGACACCGCGCGTACGCCGTCGGTGATCTCGATCAGCTGGGGGCAGGCGGAGTCCGGGTGGACGGCGTCGGCGATGGATGCCTACGACGCGCTCTTTGCCGACGCCGCCGAACTCGGCATCACCATCTACGCTGCCGCCGGCGATGACGGAGCTGCCGACGGTTCGGCCGGCGGCGAGCTGCAGGTCGACTTCCCGTCGTCCAGCCCGTCCGTGGTCGGCTGCGGTGGCACCCGGCTCTCGACGTCGGCCGAGGTCGTCTGGAACGAGCTGGCGTCCGGCAACGGAGCAACCGGTGGCGGCTTCAGCGCACACTTCGCCGTGCCCGCCTATCAGCGTTCGTTGCCGGCATTCGCCAAGTCCGACGGTCGTGGCGTGCCGGACGTCGCGGGCAACGCCGATCCGCTCACCGGATATCAGGTCCGGGTCGACGGCCAGGACGTGGTGATCGGTGGCACCAGCGCGGTCGCGCCGTTGTGGGCCGGGCTGACCGCGCTGATCAATCAGATCCGCGGGCAGCGGCTCGGTGACCCGCACGCCGAGTTCTATGCCGCGACCGCCGGATTCCGCGACGTGGTCTCCGGCAACAACGGTGGGTTCGACGCCGCGCCCGGGTGGGACCCGTGCACCGGCCTGGGTTCGCCGGACGGCGCCGTGCTGGCCGACCCGGAGTAAGAGCGGCTAGCCCGCACTGGGGACCATTCCGAGCCGTAGCGACTCGGAATGGTCCCCATTCAGCGAGTCGTAGTGTTGGCGGTCCAAGGCATTCGCGCCCGATCGCCGGCCCCGGTTGACAAGTTAGTTATTGGCCACTAACTTAGGCGGCATGAGCCCACGGATGAGCGCCGACGAGCGCCGCGAAGCGGTTCTCGAAGCCGCGGTCGAGGAGTTCGGCCGCGGTGGCTATGAGGGCACCTCGACCGAGGCGATCGCGCGCCGGGTCGGCGTCTCGCAGCCATATCTTTTCCGGCTCTTCCCGAACAAGAGGGCCATCTTCCTGGCCGGCATCGAGCGCTGCTTCAACCGCATCGACGCCATGTGGCGGTCCGTGACCAAGGACTTGACCGGCGAGGAAGCGCTGGTGGCCATGGGTTCGGCCTACAGCGGCCTGATCGAAGATCGCGCCATTCTGCAGATGCAGCTGCAGATGTGGGCGGCCGCGTGCCAGGACGACGAGGTCCGCGACACGGCCCGCACGGGCATGAGCCGCCTGTGGCAGACGGCCCAGACGATCAGCGGCGCCGATGACATGCGGGTCATGCAGTTCATGGCCGGCGGGATGCTGCTCAATGTGATGGCCGCGCTGGACCTGCCGCGGATCAAGGCCACCCTGGGCGAGTCGCTCACCGGGCTGGCCGGGCACTAGATCAAAGAAACGCCCAGAACCACCATTTTGTACGCAGGAAAGTTAGTGACCAATCACTAGTAGGAGTGGTTCGGATGGAAACCAAAGCCCCGCCGCGGGCGCTGTGGACCTGGATCGCTACATCGATCGCGGTGTTCATGGTGTCGATGGACAACCTCGTCGTGACCAACGCCCTGCCGGTGATCCGGGTCAAGCTCAACGCCGGGCTCGAAGGTCTGGAGTGGACGGTCAACGCGTACACGTTGACCTTCGCGGTCCTGCTGCTCACCGGCGCCGCTCTGGGTGACCGGTTCGGGCGTCGCCGGTTGTTCGTGATCGGCATCGCGATCTTCACGCTGGCCTCCGCGGCCGCCGCGTTGGCACCGAATATCGGCACTCTGATCGCCACCCGTGCGGTGCAGGGGGTCGGTGGCGCCATCGCGCTGCCCTTGACGTTGACACTGCTATCCAGCGTCGTGCCGGCGAACAAACGGGGGATCGCGTTCGGTGTCTGGGGCGCCACCGCCGGCCTCGGCGTCGCGCTCGGCCCGGTGATCGGCGGCGCCATCACCGAATACTCCAGCTGGCAGTGGATCTTCTGGGTGAACGTCCCGATCGGCCTGCTGCTGCTGCCGCTGCTGGCTCTGGTCCGCGAGAGCCGCGGC
Organism: uncultured Actinomycetota bacterium; assembly: GCA_963836775.1. Taxonomy (GTDB): domain Bacteria; phylum Actinomycetota; class Actinomycetes; order Mycobacteriales; family Micromonosporaceae; genus DASQPR01. The sequence goes on from CAWIKR010000003.1 coordinate 657,056, forward strand.
GGTGCCGGAAAGCTGGACCTGGTGGGCACCGCCCTGGTCACCGTCGGTCTGTTCGGAGTCGTCTTCGGTGTCGTGCGCGGCAACGGTCACGGTTGGTCCAGCGGTCAGGTGCTGACGGCGCTGATCGCGGGCGGCGCGTTGCTGGTGGCGTTCGGTCTGTGGGAGCGGCGGGCGAAGAACCCGATGGTGCCGCTGTCGATGTTCCGCAGCCGGGGCTTCGCGCTGACCAACGTGGTTTCGCTGGTGATGGCCTTCGGCATGTTCGGGTCGGTGTTCCTGAGCGCCCAGTTCCTGCAGACGGTGCAGCACTACTCGCCGCTGGAAGCGGGCATACGCACCCTGCCGTGGACCGCCATGCCCGCGGTCACCGCGCCGATCGCCGGCATCCTGAGCGACCGGATCGGCGGGCGTCGGGTGGTGGCCGCCGGCATGATCCTGCAGACCATCGCGATCGGCTGGCTGGCCGCGATCAGCACGCCGAACATCGAGTACGCGCGCCTGGTGCCGATCTTCGTCATCGCCGGCGCCGGGATGGGCCTGTTCTTCGCGCCGATCGCCCGCCTCACCATCGACTTCTCGCCGGTGTCGTTGCAGGGCGTCGCCTCCGGAACCTCCAACGCGCTGCGGCAACTCGGCACCGTGCTGGGCGTCGCGGTGCTGGGTGCGGTGTTCTCGGCGAAAGGCAGCTACGCGAGCGGGGCATCGTTCGTGGACGGATTGCGGTCGGCCTCGACCGTCGGGGCCGTCGTGCTCGGGGTCGGCGCGATCCTGGCGCTGGCGATCCCGGACAGCCGGCCGGCGGCCGGCGCCAACGCCGAACTCGCCGAACAGTCCGAGGTGCCGGAGCCGATCGCGGTCTGATCGCACCGTCGGTGAACCGTCACCAGCGTGGATCTTGCGACGGTGGCAGCCACCATCGCAAGATCCGCCCTGTTTACGCGCGCCGTGACCGGCTAGGCCCGACGCCGCCGATAACGAGGACGGGCGGTCGACTCGATCGGACGACCCGGCGGTGGGCCCATGCCGTTTGCCGGTGGGCGAGTGTGAAGATCCCACCATGACGCCGCTGGGTGAGGCGCTGGAGCGGTTGCCGAAGGTGGAGTTGCATTGCCACGTCGAGGGCACCATGCGCCCGCAGACGGTGGTCGAGCTGGCGCGGCGCAACAATGTGGCGCTGCCGACCGCCGATCCGGCGGAGCTTTACCGATATCACTCGCTGGACAGCTTCCTCGCGGTGTTCTGGCTGGTGCAGTCGACTCTCGGTGGCCGCGACGACTGGGCCCGGCTGGCCTACGAGAGCATCGTCGACGGCGCCGCGCACGGCGTGGTGCACCGCGAGTCGTTCTTCTCGCCGGCTCGTCATCTGGAGGCCGGCCAGGATCTTGCCGACATTGTGGCCGGCCTCGATGACGGGCTGGCCGCGGCCGAGGCGGAGACCGGTGTCAGCGCATTTCTGATCGCCGACATGGACCGGGCATTCGGGCCGCAGGCCGGCCAGGAGCTGGTCGAACAACTGACCGACCTGCGGCGCGCCGGCGCTCGCGGCATCGACCGCGTGATCGGTGTCGGCATGGACTCGACCGAGTTTGGCATCGATCCGCGCTCCTACCGCTCGGCGTTTACGCTGGCTCGGGCCGCCGGTTTCCGGCGCACCGCCCATCAGGGCGAGAACTCACCGGCAGCGGCGATCGCGGCCTGCATCGATGAGCTGGGCGTGGAACGGATCGATCACGGCCTGTCGATCATGGAAGACCCGGCGCTGGTCGCCCGGGTCGCTGCCGAACGCATCCCGTTGACCGTCTGCCCGACCTCGAACGTGCTGATCGCCAATGCCTTCGCGACGTTGTCCGACCACGTCTATCCGCGGATGCACGAGGCCGGGCTGCTGGTCACTCTCAACTCAGACGACCCGGCGCTGATCGGTCTCGACCTGGGCGCCGAATATCGGGCGGTCGCTGACGCCTTCGACTGGGGATGGGACCGGATGGTCGAGACCGCGGTGGCGGGAGTCGAGGCGTGCTGGCTCGACGACGCCGGAAAGGCGGCCATCCGGAACCGCATCACCACCGCGGCCGCAATCGGACCGACGTCCGGAGAGCCTCGATAGGCCTGGTCACTGGCGCTCACGAAAGCGCCGGAGCCGTGGAGGGCGGCTCCAGCGCCTTCGCTCGGTGCGAAACTGGCTCTACTTGTGCCGGCCGTGCACCATCCGTACGGCCTTCTTGATGAGATCGACCTGCTTCGGCGTCCGCTCGAAGGACATCGCCGGCAGTGCCGAGCGCATCCGGCGCTTGGTGATCGCCTTGGGGTGGGTGAACTCGCGCAGGCCGTCATCACCATGGATGCGCCCGATGCCGGAGTCGCCCACGCCACCGAACGGCAGGCTGGACATCCCGGCGAAGGCCAGGGTCGCGTTGATGGAGGTCATGCCGGAGTGCAGCGACCGGGCCACCCGCATGGCGTTGCGCTTGCCGAAGACGGCACCGCCGAGACCGTATTTCAAGGCGTTGGCCAGGCGCACCGCCTCGTCGACGTCGGCGACCCGCTTCACCGTCAGCGTCGGCCCGAAGGTCTCCTCGCACACCGCCGCCGAAGTCTCCGGCACATCCACCAGGATCGTCGGCGAGACGTAGGGCGCCTTGACCGCGTCCGGCCCACCCAGCACGGCGCGACCGCCCTGCGCCAGGGCATCGTCGATATGCCGCTTGATGGTCTCGATCTGGGCCGGCATGGTGATCGGGCCGATGTCCGCGCCGTCGCCGTAGCCGACCGAGAGCGTCGACGCCTTCGCGACCAGCTTCTCGATGAACTGGTCGGCCACCTGGTCGACTACGTAGATGCGCTCGATGCCGATGCAGGTCTGGCCGGCGTTGGTCAGGCCGCCCCAGGTCGCCGCCGCGGCGGCCGCATCCAGGTCAGCGTCCGCGTCGACGATCATCGCGTCCTTGCCGCCACACTCCAGCAGCACCGGCGTGAGCTGGTCGGCGCACTGCGCCATGATGCGCTTGCCGGTCTTGGTCGAGCCGGTAAAGGCGATCTTGCCGACGCCGGACGTGCACAGCATCGCGCCCACGTCGCCCTTGCCGTGCACGATCTGCACCACCGGGTGCTCCGGCACGATCTCGGCGAACGTGTCGGCGAGGAACTGACCGACCGCTGGTGTGTATTCGGACGGCTTGAAGACAACGGCGTTGCCGGCCGCCAGCGCGTACGCGATCGAGCCGATCGGCGTGAAGATCGGATAGTTCCACGGGCCGATCACGCCGACCACGCCGTACGGCTGATATTCCAGGTAGGCGGCGTGCTCGGCGACCAGCAGCGGGCTGTGGACCTTGCGCAGGCGAAGCACCCGCTTGGCGTGCTTGGCGGACCAGGAGATGTGGTCGATGGCGGCGACCGATTCGACGATCGCCTCGGCGACCGGCTTGCCACCCTCGCGGTTGATCAGCTGCGCCAGCTCGTCCATCCGGTTGGTCAGCAGCGACGCCCACTTGAGCAGGCGCTCCTTGCGGCCGGCGAAGCCCAGGCTCGCCCACCACGCCCCGGCCTCGCGACCACGGGCGACGGCGTCGCGTACCGCATCTTCGCTCGCCACCGGAAACCGGCCCACCTCCTCGCCCGAGGCGGGGTTGGTGGAGATCAGGAAGCCGTCATCGATGACAGGCACACCAGGGGTGAGGGTCGCGGTCATGCGCGAAGTGTAAACCGGTGGGCTACCCGTGAGTAGGGCCCAAATTGGAGCCTTGACACCTAGCGTCCCTATGCCTAGCTTTCTAGGCATGGATCTGCGCGGACACCTCGATCTCATGCTGCTGGCCACGCTCGGCCGGACCGGGCCGACGCATGGCTATGGGCTGATCGCGGCGCTGCGACAGGACTCCGATGGCACCTTCGACCTGCCCGAGGGCACTGTCTACCCGGCGCTGCACCGGCTGGAGAAGACCGGCGACGTGAGCAGCGCGTGGAGCAGCGAGAGCGGCCGCAAGCGCCGCGTCTACCAGCTCACCGGCGCCGGCGCCGAAACCCTCGCGGCCAAGCAGCGGGATTGGCGCACATTCGCGAAGGCGATGCAGTCGGTGGTCGCCCTGACATCGATTAAGGGGTACGCATGACCGAGTTGATCGCCGACGGACCAGTCGAGCGCTATCTCGACGACCTCTTCAACCGGCTGGCCGGCACCGGAATGGCGGGACGGCGAGCGATCGCCGAAGCCGAAGACCATCTGCGGGAGTCGGTCGCGGCGCGGATGGCGGCCGGCGCGACCGCCGATGACGCCGAGCGGGCCGCGGTCGCGGCGTTCGGATCCGCCGAGTCGGTGTCGGCCGCGCTGCGCGCCACCCATCGGCCGATCGCCGCGCTGTTCCGGCCCGCGTTCGTCGCGTCGTGGTGGATCGGCATCGCGGCGGCGCTGGCGATCGGCGCGTCCGGTGTGGCGCTGTGGATCTCCGGCCGGATTCTCGGATCATTCTGGGCGGCCGGCGATCATCATCCGGTCAGCGCGGCTCGGTGTGCGCAATACCTGCGGCTGGAACCGTCGTCGACGGATTGCTACAGCGCCGAGACCGCTCATCACTTCTTCGAGATGGTCCGCAATCGGCTGGCGATCGGTGTGCTCGGCCTGATCGCGGCGGTCGTCTGGGTCGCGCTCCGGAAGCGGTTCGGTGCCGATCGTCCGGCGGCCCCGCTGGTCGGTCTGATGACCGCGGCGCTGGCGGGAGTCACGGCGGCCGGGCTGCTCTACGTGTCTGTGCCGTATCTCGGCTCGACGTCGGTGGTCGGCATCGGCTGGAAGTTCACCGACGGGGTGGCGGCACTGCTGGTGGCGATCCTCGCGGCCGGCTGGGCGCTGGTGCGATATCGGCGGCCCGCCGTCACCACGCGTTGACCCCCCGACGCCACACCGCCCGCCGCCCGTCGCCGCCCGCTGCCCGTCGCCGGGCCGCGTCCGCCTTCGTACCCCCTTTGGATCTTGAATTTTTGTTGCTGACATGGAGCGATGAACGTTCAAGATTCAGAGGGGTGGCGGGGTGTGCGGGGAGCGCGCGAGCATCGGGCTGGCGCCGGCGTCCGCTGTGGGCAATTCCACCGCGCCTGCCCGATCTCTTGATCAGCGCTGCATGGCAGACTCGCCCCCAAGGAACAGAGCTGTTCGAGTGTGGGAGTGGGCAGTGGCGCGAGAGATCAACAGTGTCGGGGTGGTGGGCCTGGGCACCATGGGTGCCGGCATCGTCGAGGTGTTCGCCCGTAACGGCATCGCCGTGGTCGCGGTCGAGGTCACCGAGGCCGCGCTCGAGCGTGGTCGCACGCACCTGACCGGCTCGACCGAGCGCGCGGTCGCTCGCGGAAAGCTCAGCGAGGCCGATCGCGACGCGCTCCTGGGCCGTGTCACCTTCGCCGTCGGCTTGCCGTCGCTCGGCGAGGTCGACCTGGTGATCGAGGCCGTCCCCGAGCACCTGGACCTGAAGCAGAGCATCTTCGCCGAACTGGACAAGGTGTGTAAGCCGGAGGCGATCCTGGCGACCAACACGTCGTCGCTCTCGGTCACCGAGATCTCGGTCGCGACCACGCGACCGAACCAGGTGATCGGCATCCACTTCTTCAACCCGGCGCCGGTGATGAAGCTGGTCGAGGTGATCAAGACCGTGGTCACCTCGCCCGAGGTGGTCGAAGACGTCGAGGCGCTGGGCAGCCGGCTCGGCAAGGTCGACGTGACGATCAACGACCGGGCCGGTTTCATCGCCAATGCGCTGCTGTTCGGCTACCTGAACCATGCCGTCACGATGTTCGAAGCCCACTATGTCAGCCGTGAGGACATCGACGCCGCCATGAAGCTCGGCTGCGGCCTGCCGATGGGCCCGCTGGCGCTGATGGACCTGATCGGCCTGGACACGGCGTACGAGATCCTGGACACGATGTATCGGCGCGGCGGCCGGGATCGCCGGCACGCCCCGGCGCCGCTGCTCAAGCAGATGGTCACGGCCGGCCTGCTGGGTCGCAAGAGCGGCCGCGGCTTCTACACCTACGAGAGCGCCGGATCGCCGGTCGTCGTCGATGACGAGCTGACTCCGGCCGTGTCGACCGCGGCGGTGTCGGTTCCGAAGATCAAGAAGGTCGGCGTCGTCGGCTCCGGCGTCATGGCCGCCGGGATCATCGAGGTGTTCGCCAAGGGCGGCTACGAGGTCGTGTCGGTGACCCGCGGTGCCGAGCGCTCCGGTCGGCTCTGCGAGTCGGTGAAGAACTCGATGAACAAGGCCGTCGTTCGAGGCAAGATCACCGAGCCGGAGCGGGATTCGACCCTGTCCCGGGTCAGCTGGTCGACCGTGCTGGACCACCTCGCCGACGTGGATCTCGTGGTCGAAGCCGTGGTCGAGGAGCTGTCGGTGAAGACCGCGCTGTTCGCCACTCTCGACGAAATCTGCAAGTCCGGCGCGATCCTCGCGACCACCACCTCGTCGCTGCCGGTGATCGAATGCGCGATGGCGACCGGCCGCCCCGGCGACGTGGTCGGGCTGCACTTCTTCAACCCGGCGCCGATCATGAACCTGGTCGAGGTGGTGCACACGATCCGGACCGCGGACGAGACCACGGCCGCCGCCGCGGCGGTGGTCGCCTCGCTCGGCAAGCACCCGGTGGTGTGCGCCGACCGGGCCGGGTTCGTCGTGAATGCCCTGCTGTTCCCGTACCTGAACGACGCCGTCCGGATGGTCGAGGCCAATTACGCCAACGCCGATGACATCGACTACGCGATGAAGCTTGGCTGCGGCTACCCGATGGGGCCGTTCGAGCTGCTGGACGTGGTCGGGCTGGACGTCGCGCTGGCCATCCAGCGGGAGCTCTACCTGGAGATGCGCGAGCCCGGATTCGCCCCGGCACCGCTGCTCGAGCAGCTGGTCACCGCGGGCTACCTGGGCAAGAAGGTGGGTCGCGGGTTCCGCGATTACCGCAGCTAGCCTTAACGAGTGAGTCCCCGTCGCCATTTCCGTCGTGATGACGACGTGCCACCGCCGCTGGATGAGATCCGAGCCCGCGGCGGCGCCAGCACGGAGGCCCAGGCCGACGGGGACTGGCTGGTCCGCATGATCCCCGGTGGGTACTCCGAAAAGACCTACCGGTGCCCTGGCTGTGATCATGAAATCCTGCCGGGTGTGGCGCACGTCGTAGCGTGGCCGGCCGATGAGCGGGGCGATGCGGGCGATCGGCGACACTGGCACACGCCGTGCTGGCGATCACGCGGTACGCGTGCCCCGCGGGTGATGAGGAGGCGCTAGTGACCGCGATCCGAGCGAATTCGGTGCTGCCGGCCCGCCGTGAGGACATCGAGCTGCACACCGCCGACGGCCTGACGCTGGTGGGCGAGCTGGCGATGCCGCTGGACCGGGATCCCGTCGCCACGATCATCTGCCTGCATCCGCTGCCCACACACGGCGGCATGATGGACAGCCACGTGTTCCGCAAGGCCGCGTGGCGACTGCCGGCACTGGCCGGGGTGGCCGTGCTGCGGTTCAACACCCGGGGCACGACCAGCGTCCGGGGCACTAGCGAGGGCACATTCGATGCCGCGGTGGGGGAGCGCTACGACGTCGGTGCCGCGATCGAATACTCAGAATTCGCCAACCTGCCCCACATATGGGTGGTGGGCTGGTCGTTCGGCACCGACCTGGCGCTGAAATACGGCGCCGAGCCGGGCGTCGAGGGCGCCATCCTGCTGTCCCCGCCGGTCCGCTTCGCGGCCCCAGAAGACCTGGCCGCCTGGGCCGAGTGCGGCAAGCCGGTGGTGGCACTGGTGCCGGAGTTCGACGACTACCTGCGGCCGGCCGAGGCACGGACCAAATTCGCGGCGATCCCGCAGGCCGAGGTGGTCGGCGTCGACGGCGCTAAGCACCTGTGGGTTGGCGACGCTGAAACGGTCTTGGACGAGATCGTCAAGCGGGTGGCGCCGGCCGCCTACCCGTTGCCGCGCAGTTGGGACGGCCCGATGGACGAAGGCGACGCCAGCGCGTACGCAAATCAGACCACCGCGGCGTTCGCCGATGTTCCCATGGCCCAGCCACCCTCCGCCTGAGATTTGGAATCACTGGGACTTCCGCTGGCGGCGTTACGCGCCTCCTCGAGTGCATAAACCGCACACGTCGGAGGCGCTCGCCTTGCCAGCGAAACTCCCAGTGGTCCCAAATCCGGGGTGGTTTGGAATGACTAGGGCTTCTGCCGGGCCGCGCCCATCGGAGGCATAAGGCGATTTGATCCGCATACGCGAATGCCCCCACCGAACGGCGGGGGCATTCACGGGGATCGCGCTAATTCTTCTCGTCTGCGCCGACGGACACCTTGTCCGCGTCGGCCTTCTCGGACTTGCCGTCGTCGGCCTTCGCGTCGGCCTTCGCGTCGATCGGCTTTGCCGTCGCCTGGACCGCGTCCGCTTCCTTGCGGGCCGCGGCGGTCAGCGTGCGGGCCGCTTCGACCTCCGCCGCCGCTGCCGTGGCCTGCTGGCGGGCCGTCGCAGCCTGTGTCTCGGCGGCGGTGGCTTCGTCCTTGGCGGTGGCGGCTTCCGCTCGGGCGTCATCGGCGCTGCGCTGCGCGGCCTGCATGTCCTCATAGCTCTTGGACGCCTGCTCGCGGAACTGTTGGGCCTTCGCCTCGGTCTCGGCCAGCTGGGCCCGGACCGCTTCGGCCGCCTTCTCGGCATCTGTGACGATCGTCTCGGCCTGTGCGCGGGCCGATCCGAGAACGGCTTCGGCCTCCTGCCGCACCGCTTCGGTGGTCCGCCGGGCCGCGTCCTCCGCCTGGGACCGCACCGATGTGGCGTGCTTCTCGGTCTCGTCCTTGAGCTTGGTGACTTCCTGGTCAGCGGTGGTGCGCTGGGTGCGCACGTAAGAGTCGGCGTCAGCCCGCGTCGTCGAGGCGTAGGCCTCGGCCTCGGCTCGTTGCCGCTGGGACTCTGAGGTGGCCTCCGCAGTCACCTTCTTGGCCTGAGCATCGGCGCCGTCCAGGAGCGCCTGCGCGGCGGCCTTGGACTCGTCCGCGGTGCGAGCGGCATCCTGCCTGGCAGCGGCCAGTTTTTCTTCGATCTCGGCGCGCAGCTTGGCCACATATTCCTGAGCGGCGGTGACCTCGGCGGCTGCGGTCGTGCGGCGCTCGGCAGCCGCCTGCTCCTCTTCGGCGCGCCGGGTGGCCAACGCCGTTTCGAAGTCACGGGTCGCATTGGTGCGCTCCGCTTCGGCTGCGGTCAGGTGGTCCTCGGCCTGCTGCCGGATGCCGGAGACGGATGCTTCGGCGGCGGCCCGGATGTCCGACGCCTGATCCTCGGCCATCGTCAGGATCTGCTCCACCCGCGGGCCCAGGTGCCGGAACGACACGTTATCCCCGAACGAGCCGTGGCGTCTTATCTGAGTCACTTCCTGTCGCAGCTCCTCGACCTGCACCGCCAGCTGCTGGGCCTGGCTGAACGCTTCATCGCGTTCAGCCGCCAGCGCAGCGATCTCAGCCTCGGCCGACCCCACGTAAGCCTCAACCTGACGTCGGTCGTATCCCCGAAGCGAAACCTCAAATCCAGGGTTCGAGGATGCGGATTCTCCCATTGCAAACATCTCTCCGCCGTGCGACATGAACCCAATCCTCACACGGAAAGTCCCGCCTCGCTTGGATAAACACCGCGCGAGACGGGACGAAACCGCAAATAGGCTGAGAAATCCTGAGATGTCCCGAGTGGACAGCCAGACAGTGCTATGCGTCCGCGGCTTCCTTCTTCTCCGCGGGCTTCTCTTCCTTGGCGCCATTGGCGGCGTTCGCCGGACCACCCACGCCGGGCACGATGCCGGCCAGGCCGGAGAGCATCTGGCCCAGCTGAGAGGTGACGGTTTCCTTCTGGCGGGTGAGCTCCTCGACCTCGCGGCGGGCGGTCTGAGTGACCGTCTCGGCCTCGGTGCGGGCCTCGTTGAGCACGCGGTTGGCCTCGGCACGGGCCTCGGCAACCGACTTGTCGGCGATCTGCTTGGCCTTGTCCACCGTCTCGGTCGCGGTGCGCTCGGACTCGACCCGGCGCGCCTCGGCGCGGGTCTCGATCTCCTTGGCCCGCTCCTCGGCAGTGCGCGCCCGGAGATCGGCCTCGGAGACCAGTTTCTGGGTCGCGGCCACGGCGGCGGCGTGCCGCTGGCTCTCCTCGCGCTCGGCCTTCTCCCGGCGCTCGGCGATCTCCAGCTGCAGGGCCTGCAGGTCCTTGTCGCGCTTGTCACGAGCGTCGGCGAGCAGCTTGGTCGCCTCGGCACGCTTCTCCTCGGCCTCGCGAGCGGCCTTGGCGCGCAGCTGGGTGATCTCCCGCTCGGCGGTGGCCCGGAGGGTCGCCACCTCGCGCTCGACGCTCGCCTTCATCTCGGCGACCTCATGCGCGGTGGCGGTCCGCAGCTGCTTGGTGTCACGGTCGGCGTCGGACCGCAGCGCGTCCGCCTCGCGGCGGGCCTGAACCCGGGTCTCGGCAGCTTCGCGCTCGGCCACGGTGCGGGCGTTGCCGGACTCGCGCTCGGCCGTCGCCTTCATCGCGGCGGCTTCGGCGCGGGCCTTGTCAGTGATCTCGCGGGCCTCGAGGCGCGAGCCTGAGACGATGCCCTCGGCCTCCCGCTTCGACTCGCCGCGGTGGTCGTTGGCCTGCTCCTCGGCGAGGCGCAGGATCTGCTCGACGCGAGTGCCGAGGCCCGACAGGGTCGGCCGGCTGTTCTCCTCGAGCTGCTTGCTGGTGTCGTTGAGCTTCTGCTCGACATTCGTCAGGCGCTGCTCCGACTGGCGCAGGCGGCGCTGGCCCTCGTTGAGCCGCTGCTCAGCTTCGGATCGCGCCTGCTCGGCCTGCATGATCGCGGCGTTGAGGCGGGACATGGTCTCGTCGACCTGTGCACGGTCGTAGCCCCGCAGAACGACACTGAACTCAGTGCCAGCGCTCGCAGGGTCAAAGAACGCAGTGGAGGTTTGCTGCTGGGGCATTCGCACATACTTGCAGATGCACCGGGGTCTCCCGCAAGGGCGTCAACGCGGTCATCTTCGGCGCGTAATCAAACTGAGACGATATGCCCTGACCAGGGTCGTTATGGCAAGTTGGCGGTCGGTCGAGGTTCACCGGAATGAGTTTCATATACCGGTAGTCCGTGCCACATTTGGCACGGACTACCGGTGGTTCGCGTTACGTGTCGGCCTGATCACCAGGCGATGCCTACTTTCCGCGGAACATGTTGATCGCCTCGATGTGCTTGGCCCGCTTGGCCGAGTCGCGGACGCCGAGACCCTCGCGCGGTGCCAGGCACAGCACGCCGACCTTGCCCTGGTGGGTGTTGCAGTGCACCTCGTAGGCGGCCTGGCCGGTGTCATCCAGCGCGTAGGTCTTGGACAGCGTCGGATGAATGGCACCCCGGGCGATCAGCCGGTTCGCCTCCCACGCCTCCCGATAGTTGGCGAAGTGTGAGCCGACGATGCGCTTGAGGTTCATCCAGAGATATCGATTGTCGTACTGGTGCATGAATCCGGTTGTGCTGGCGCAGGTGACGATGGTGCCGCCGCGCTTGGCGACATAGACGCTGACGCCGAAGGTCTCCCGGCCCGGATGCTCGAAGACGATGTCCGGGTCCTCACCGCCGGTCAGTTCCCGGATCCGCTCGCCGAACCGGCGCCACTCGTCGGTGTCCTGGGTCTCCTCGTCCTTCCAGAATTTGAAGCCCTCGGCGGCCCGGTCGATGACCAGGTCCGCGCCGAGCCTCCGGCAGATTTCCGCCTTTTCCGAGCTGGAAACGACACATACCGGCGTGGCACCGCCGTTGAGGGCGAGCTGGGTGGCGTAGGAGCCGAGGCCACCGGATGCACCCCAGATCAAGACGATGTCGCCTTGCTTCATCTGCGCGCCGTGGTGGGAGACCAATTGGCGGTACGCGGTCGAGTTGACCAGGCCCGGGCTGGCCGCTTCTTCCCAGGTCAAGTGACCGGGCTTGGGCATCAGCTGGTTGGCCTTGACGACCGCCATCTCGGCCAGCCCGCCGAAGTTGGTCTCGAAGCCCCAGATCCGCTGCTCGGTGTCGAGCATGGTGTCGTCGTGGCCGGCCGCGTCCTCCAGCTCGACGCTGAGGCAGTGCGCGACCACCTGATCGCCCGGCTGCCACTTGGTGACCCCCGGCCCGACCCGCAGCACGACTCCGGCCGCGTCCGAGCCGACCACGTGATAGGGCAGGTCGTGCTTGGCGGTGAGCTGCGAGAGTTTGGCGTATTTCTTGAGGAACCGGAACGTGGAGACCGGCTCGAACATCGCGGTCCACACGGTGTTGTAGTTGATCGCGCTGGCCATCACGGCGATCAGCGCTTCGCCCGGGCCCAGCTCCGGCGTCGGGACGTCGAGCACCTTGAGTGATTTGCGCGGGTCCTTGTCCCGACTGGCGAGCCCGTCGAACATGGCTTCGTCCTCGCGCCGCACGACCACGCCGCGGTACTTGGTGGGGATCTCCATGTCGGCCAGGCGCCGCAACTCCGCGGTCGGATCCGCCGCGGTCTCGGCAGTCATGATGATGTCCAAGATCTTCTGCACGGACGCCACCTTCCCCACTCGTAGCGCTCGGGCGCCGCGGCATTGCGACGTTTGCAGGAGGTTACTGCGGAGTAGCTGAGGCCGGAACCACATTGTGAGTTAATGCATTGGCCGCCGCGTGAACGTGCTCGATGTCCGATCTGTCCGAGCTGATATGCGCACCGGAACCGGTTCCGGCCGGGTGCGTGACGGGTGCCGTTGGCGATCCTCGGTTGCGCTCATAGCGTCGTAATTGCGGCAACTATCGCGCTCGGGCTGCGCATCACCGGCATGACGTTCACATCCCCTTGAGCGCGCGGATCCGCCCGACGTCGATTCCGAACTCGCCACGCTGAACAGCTGGCTCGACGATCAGCGGGCAACGGTGCTGACGAAGCTCGACGGGCTCACCGATCAGCAGATCGGGTAGCGCACCGTTCCCACTGAGACCACCCTGCACGGCCTGGTGCGGCATCTGACCACGATCGAGCAGTGGTGGTTCGTGGAGGCATCACCGGCGAGTGACCGGCTAGGGCGTGCCGGGGATCATGGCGGAAATTCGAGTTGTGGCGGATTGCTGCGAGCTTTTGTCCTGTTTGTCCCGCATTCTTTCGACACAAGTCGATTCGTGACCAAGATCGGGCCGATGATCAACCGAAGTTGCCCGCCAGTCTGGGTCGACGCCGGCAGCGACCAGACTGACGGGTCGAATCCGTTGATCTAGCGCAACGCTGGGCCGACTCAGGCGCTGGCAATCAAGGCGTGCCGGGCGGCCGAGCGGCCGCGATGCAGAACGGGTGCCCGGCCGGATCCAGCATCACGATCAGCCCGTTGGGGCGTTCCGGCTGGTAATCCGGCGTCATCGCACCGAGATTCTGCAGCCGGGTCTGCGCGTCTTCGAGATCTTCGACGTAGTAATCAGCGTGGGCCTGCATCGGCCGCTCCATCGAGGGCCAGGTGGGCGGCGTGTAGCCGTCGACGCTGCGGAAGATCGTCAGCTGGTGCGGCCCTTGCAGCCAGGACGTGGTTTCGGTGGTCTCGACGATCTCGGCGCCGGTCGCGTCCCGGTAGAACGCCGCCAACCGGGCGTGGTCTGGGCAGTCGATGACGAGAGCGGCAAACCGCAGAATCGGGCTCACATCCGCCACTCTATGCACGGGTATGCGAGCGAGCCACTCGAGCGGCGGAGCATTAACGAGCCACGGCGCATTCCTGCCCGGTGCGGCCGACCAGCGCACCGGCGGCGTCGAGGGCAACAACCGTGGCGGTCAGGCGGCCGGCTCGACCAGCTCGACCAGGACACCACCGGCGTCCTTCGGGTGCACGAAGTTGATCCGGGAATTCGACGTGCCGCGTCGCGGAGCCTCATAGAGAAGACGGACACCGCGAGCGCGCAGTGCCGCGCACGCGTCATCGATCGAGGCGACGGTATAGGCCACCTGCTGCACGCCCGGGCCGTTGCGATCGAGGAACTTGGCGATCGTGGACGTGTCTGACAGTGGCGCCAGCAGCTGCACGCAGCCACCGGCCGCGGTCGGGCCGACGGCGAGCATCGCCTCGCGTACACCCTGTTCTTGATTCTCTTCGGTGTGGATGCATTGCATTCCGAACACCCGGGCGTAGAAGTCGATCGCCTGGTCGAGGTCGGCGACCGCGATCCCGACGTGGTCGATCTTGAGCAGCCCGATCGAGGCCAGCGGTGACGAGGGCGACATATCTGCATGCGACGTCATGGCGATAGTCTTGCGTAACGGTGGGCTGAGTAATCGTTCAGCCTCGCCGCTTGACGGATGGCCAGTGTCGACCACCCCCTCGGAGGCGTTTTCGCTATGACTTCTGTGATCGTGAGTGGTGCCCGCACCCCGATGGGGAAGCTGCTCGGCAACCTGAAGGACTTCCCGGCCACCAAACTCGGCGGCATCGCGATCAAGGCGGCGCTGGAGCGTGCGGGTGTGAGCCCGGAGCAGGTGCAGTATGTGATCATGGGCCAGGTCCTGCAGGCCGGCGCCGGTCAGATCCCAGCTCGTCAGGCGGCGGTCGACGCCGGGATCCCGATGAGCACCCCGGCGCTGACGATCAACAAGGTGTGCCTGTCCGGCCTGGACGCGATCGCCCTGGCCGACCAGCTGATCCGCGCCGGCGAGTTCGACATCATCGTGGCCGGCGGCATGGAGTCCATGACCAACGCGCCGCACCTGCTGATGAACCAGCGCCAGGGTTACAAGTACGGCGATGTCGTCATCAAGGACCACATGGCTCTCGACGGCCTCACCGACGTCTACGATGCGTGCAGCATGGGCGAGTCGACCGAGCGCCACAACTCCCGCTACGGCGTCACCCGCGAGCAGCAGGACGAGTTCGGCGCCGCGAGCCACCAGCGCGCCGCGGCCGCGCAGAAGTCCGGCATCTTCGCCGAGGAGATCACCCCGGTGGAGATCCCGCAGCGCAAGGGCGACCCGCTGCTGGTGCTGGAGGACGAGGGCATTCGCCCGGAGACCACCGCCGAGTCGCTGGCCAAGCTCCGTCCGGCGTTCGCCAAGGACGGCACCATCACCGCCGCCACCAGCTCGCCGATCTCCGACGGCGCGGCCGCCGTCGTGGTGATGAGCAAGGCCAAGGCCGAGGAGTTGGGCCTGGAGTGGATCGCCGAGATCGGCGCCCACGGCAACGTCGCCGGCCCGGACAACTCACTGCACGCCCAGCCGGCCAACGCCATCGAGCACGCCCTGCGCAAGGCCGGCATGACGGTGCAGGACCTGGACCTGATCGAGATCAACGAGGCGTTCGCCGCGGTCGGCATCGCGTCCACCAACCAGCTCGGCGTGGACCCCTCGATTGTCAATGTCAACGGCGGCGCGATCGCGCTCGGCCACCCGATCGGCATGAGCGGCGCCCGTCTGGTGCTGAGCCTGGCACTCGAGCTCAAGCGTCGCGGCGGCGGCACCGGTGCGGCAGCGCTATGCGGCGGTGGCGGCCAGGGCGACGCCCTCCTCATTACCGTGCCGAAGAAGTGACTGCGGCCTCGAACAAAGTGTCGTTGCGCCGGAGCCGGGACATCCCGGCACTCGTCGATGGAGCCCGCGCCGGCGACCCCCGGGCGGTGGCGCGGCTCATCAGCCTGATCGAAAACGCCGACCCCGCGATCCGCGAGGTGGCTGCCGCGCTGGCGCCGCACACCGGCAGGGCCCAGGTTCTGGGCCTGACCGGTTCGCCCGGCGTCGGCAAGTCCACGACCACCAATGAACTCGTACGCGCGTTTCGCGCGGCCGGCAAGCGGGTCGGCGTGCTGGCGGTCGACCCGTCCAGCCCGTTCACCGGTGGCGCGATCCTCGGCGACCGGGTGCGGATGCAGGACCACGCCACCGATCCGGGCGTCTACATCCGGTCCATGTCATCCCGCGGTCACCTGGGCGGCCTGGCCAGTGCCACCCCCCAGGCCGTACGCGTGCTGGACGGTGCCGGCTGCGACGTGATCCTGGTCGAGACGGTCGGCGTCGGACAGGCCGAGGTGGAGGTGGCCAGCCTCGCCGACACCGTGCTGGTTCTGCTGGCGCCGGGCATGGGTGACGCGATCCAGGCGGTCAAGGCCGGCATCCTGGAGATCGCCGACGTATTCGTGGTGAACAAGGCCGACCGCGATGGCGCTGACGCCACCTACTCCGACATCCAGGGCATGATCGCCCTCGGCGAGCGCGGTCCGGGCGAGTGGCGGCCGCAGGTGATCCGCTCCGTGGCCGCTCGCGGCGAGGGCATCGATGACGTGGTGGCCGCCGTCGACAAGCACGCCTCCTGGCTCGCCGAGCATGACCAGCTGCGGGTCCGGCGGGAGGGCCGGGCCGCCGCCGAGGTCGAGGCGATCGCGCTGGGCACACTCCGCGACCGGATCGGCTCGCTGCGCGACGGTGAGGCACTGCCGGTTCTGGCCGCCCGGGTCGCCGCCGGTGATCTCGATCCGTATTCGGCTGCTGACCAACTGTTGACCGGCCTGAGCCGCCAGTAAGCCTCGGACCTGCGGGTCTAGAGCTAAGTCTGACGACTGGTTAAGGTGTGCGCCGGAGTACCGCGCATTCGTCAGAGATCGTCGCGGTCTGGCACAACTCTGGAGGCGCACCTTGACGGGGTGGACCGTCATGTTGCGGGGCATCAGGTTCCGCGCTGGCCGCTCGTTGCTCGTTCTGCTGATCGCCATGGTCTCGACCGCGGCGGCGGTGGTGGCGGCCGGATATCTGCGCGCCGCGCAGCAGTCGGTCCTGACCGACGGCTTGCGGGCGGCGCCCGCCTACTCCACCGATCTGGTGGTCGGCGCCACCGGCAAGGGCTCCGACAACACGCCCGCCATCGACAACGCCCACCTGGCCATCAACCAGGCGCTGGCGGCCCGGCCGGGCCTGGCCCGGCACCTGGAACGTCCGATCGCCGCGGCCGACACCGACACCCTGGTGACCGGCGCCGGCGGCAAGTCGATGGCCCGGCTGGCCTACCGGCAGAGCGTCTGCACCCATGTCCACATCGAGGGCGACTGCCCGACGAGCGACGGTCAGGTGCTGGTGAGCGCGCGCTCGGCGCAGGACACCGGGCTGAACATCGGCGATCACCTGACCGCGACCTTCGGCGTCGCCGGGCGGTCCGCGGTGCCGGCCAACCCGCACACCGCCGCGCTGACCATCGTCGGCCTCTACACCGTCACCAACCCGTCGGATCCGTACTGGGGAGCGAACGCCTACTTCGCCAACGGCTCCGACCCGACCGGCATCGTGCCGCGCCGGCTGGACGCCGTCTTCACGCCGTCGGAGCAGGACGTCCGCACCGATGCCACCGCGGATGTCCGGACGCACCTGGAGATCGCGTTGCGCGGCGACACCGTACGCGTCGACGACGTCGCCGGGCTGCGCACCGACCTGACCGCGTTCTCGTCCTCGGTGAAGGCCGGTGGGCTCACCCTCAACACCGGCCTGCCGCAGGTGCTCGGCGGCATCGCGACCGAGCAGCGGGATCTGAGCCACACCGTTCCGGTGGTCGCGGTGCCCCTGCTGCTGCTCTGCCTGTTCGTGCTGTTCCTGGTGATCGCCGCCCTGGTCGAGGAGCGGTCGCCGGAGATCGCGCTGGCCAAGCTCCGCGGCTTCTCGTCGTCCCGAGCGTCCCGGTTCGGCATCGCCGAGGTGGTCGTGCTGATCGTCCTGGCGGCCCCGCTGGGCGTCCTGCTCGGTCTCGCTCTGGTCGAGGTCGCCGCCGGCACGCTGCTGGCCACCGGTACGCATGCCGAGCTGCGCTGGCCGATCTTCGTGGCCGGAGCCGCCGCGATGATCTGCGGTGGCCTGGCGGCGGTGCTGGCCGGCCGCCGTACCCTCGGTCGCGGCGTTCTCGGGCTGCTGCGCCGGGTCCCGGAGCAGCGCTCCGGCTGGCGCGCCAACGTCGGAGAGATCGCGGCACTGGTCGCGGTCGCGGCCGCGCTGGTCGCCGCGTACGAGAACCGGACCTCGGCCCTCGCCCTGGCCGCCGCGCCGCTGCTGGCCCTGGTGGCCGGCCTGGTCGCGGCCCGGCTGTTGGCGGTCACGGCCCGTCTCGGCCTGGCCACCGCGCAGAAGCGGGGCAAGATCCCGGGCCTGCTGGCCGGCGCCCGGCTGGCCCGGCAGCCCGGCCGGCACCGCGTCATCGTGGTCGTGACGGTCGCCGTTTCGCTGCTGGTCTTCGGTGCCCTGGCCTGGGACGTCGGTGCCACCGCCCGGACCGACCACACCTCCGACACGCTCGGAGCCGATCGGGTCTACTCGGTGCTCGCGCCCTACCCGTCGGCGCTGGTGGCGGCCGTTGACAAGGCCGACCCGAGCGGCAACAGCATGGCCGTCGTCCGGGGCTCGCAGACCTACGCGAACCAGCAGGTGAGCCTGCTCGGCGTGGAGTCGGACCGGCTCGGCAAGGTGGTCACCTGGCGCGGCATGGCCGCCGACACCCTCAACGGCTACGTCAAGATGCTGCGTCCGGCGACGGCGCCGCCGATCACCGTGCCGGACACGATGCACGTCACCGCCGACGTGACGGCGGCCAAGTCGGTCGAGCTGATCGCCCTGGTCGCAGCTCCGGGCCAGCCGCCGCGGTCGGTCTCGCTGGGCGAGCTGACCGTCGGCCAATCCGACTACCAGGTCAGCACCGGCTGCCCGTCCGGCTGCCGCCTGCTGGGCCTTGGCCTGTCCCGATCTGCGGCCGGCGGAGAGGGCAACGCTGATCTGACAATCACGGCGCTCGGCTCGACCAAGACCTTCGACGACTCGGCCTGGCACGCCGGGTCCGGCCTGACCATCTCGGCGTCCGGCTCCGGGCTGAACCTGAAGGGCCGGGTCAAGAACGAGGACGACCTGACCGCGACCTACGTCGACACTCCGGCGAGCCTGCCAGTGGTGGTGGCCGGCGGTTCGCCGAGTGACAGTCGCGGCGCGGCCAGCTTTGACTTCCCGAGCATCGGCGACGATCAGGAGCGGTTCACCGTCGCGGGGCGCGCTGATCGGCTGCCCCGGGTCGGCGAGCACGGGCTGCTCTTCGACATGCGGGACGCGGTGTCGATGGCCGAGCGCACCGGCACCCTGGCCGGTGCCACCAACCTGCAGTACGAAGTCTGGGCGTCCGCGGATGCCCCGGCCGACCTGGCGGCGAAACTGTCCGCCGACGGCATCTCGGTGGTGCGGACCGAGACCGTCGCCGATGACCTCGACCAACTATCTCGTGGAGCTCCCACCCTCGGCCTCTGGCTCTACCTCTTCGCCGGCGCGCTGGCACTGCTGCTCGCCACCGGTGTGGTGCTGCTCGGCGCCTACATCGGCTCCAGCACGCGCGTCTACGAGTACGCCGCCCTGAAGGTCACCGGCGTCCAACCACGCGCGCTCCGGCGGGCGGTGATCCGGGAGTACCGGTCCACTCTCGGCGTCTCGCTGATCGTCGGATGCCTGGCCGGCGTCGCCGGGGCGGTCCTGATGCTGCCCAGCATCAGGCTGGTCACCGCGTCCGGGCCGAGCGGGCCGGTGCCCTACGGCGGGCGCATGGTGGCGTTGCCGGTCGCGCTGGTGGCGGCGGTCCTCGCAATGGCGATCGTGGTCGGGCTGGCGCTGCGAATGCTGGGCCGGGCGACGCCGGAGCGACTGCGGGAGGGAACCCGATGAGCCTTGCCGTCTCGTGCCGGGGCCTGGTCTACATCTACCGGCTCGAGGGCTATGACGTCGTCGCACTCTCCGGCGTCGATCTCGACATCCGGTCCGGCGAATCGGTGGCGCTGCTGGGGCCGTCCGGATCCGGCAAGTCCACGCTGCTCTCGCTGCTGGCCGGGCTGCTGACGCCGGCGGCCGGCCGGCTCACCGTGCTGGACCGGGACATCGCCAAGGCCACCGACGCCGAGCTGCAGCTGATGCGCGCTACCGATGTCGGTGTGGTGCTGCAGGGATCCGCACGCAACCTGCTGCCCTACTTGAGCGTCGAACAGAACGTGCGCTTTGCCCAGCAAGCCGTCGCCGGCCTCGGACGCGAGGCCCGGCGGGCGCTGCCCGCGCCGCGCGAGGTGCTCTCCACGGTCGGATTGACCGTACGCGGGCGCTATCGCGCGCGGGTGGGCGAGCTGACTCCGGCCGAGCGGCAGCGGCTCGCGCTCGCGGTGGCCCTGGCCTGCCGGCCCGGTCTGCTGCTCGCCGACGAGCCGACGTCGCAACTGGACAGCCGATCCCGGGACGAGGTGGTGGCCGCGCTGGACGCGGTCAACCAGTCCGGGACGACGGTCGTCGTGGTGACCCACGACCCCGAGGTCGGAATCCGGATGGGGCGTTCGGTGACGATCCGCGACGGCCGGGTCGGTGCCGAGGGCCACAGCGGCGAGGACTTCTCGGTGGTCGGCCGGGACGGTTCCGTGCACCTGCCGCCGGAGGTGCTCAAGCGGTTCCCGGCCGGAACGCTGATCCGGGTCGAGGAGCAGCCGGACGGCACCATCCTGCTGATCCCGGCCGGACTCGACGGTCGCGGCCCGGCCGGCATTCCGGCGGCGGGCCGGCCCGGACTGCCGGCGCAGCGGTTCGGCGACGCGCACACCACGGAGTTCCAGTGGCCCTATCCATTGGAACCAGGAACCAGCCCGGTGGGCGGAGCCCTGCCGGAGCCGCCGAGAACTGGAGAGTGGCCTGCATGAGCAAGACCTTGTTCGCGGACCGGTTGACCGTGGCCTACGGCAAGGACCGCCCGGTGCTCCGGGACGTGTCCGCGGCCGTCATGCCGGGCCGGGTGCTCGCCGTGACCGGCCCGTCGGGCGCCGGCAAGACGACCCTGCTGTGGGCCATGGCCGGGCTGCTCCGGCCGGTCGAAGGTCAGGTCACGGTGGATGGTTCGGTGCTGAAGGACCGCGATCACGCGGTGGCCCAGCGGATCGTCCTGATCCCGCAGGACAACGGCCTGGCTCCGATCCTGACCGCCGCCGAGAACGTTTCGGTAGCGCTGCTCGCCGCCGGTGCGGCGCCGTCGGATGCGCGCCGGATCACCGCCGACTCCCTGGACCGCCTCGGCCTCAGCGTGCAGAGCGAGCACCTGGTCGAGGAATTGTCCGGCGGCCAGCAGCAGCGCACCGCGATTGCTCGCGGGATAGCGCTGCACGGCGATGTGCTGCTGGCCGACGAGGTGACCAGCGAACTCGACGCCCAGAACCGGCAGAAGGTGCTGGACCTGCTGCTGGACGAGGCCCGCCGCGGTGCCGCCGTCGTGTTCGCGACGCACGACCCGGAAGCCGCCGCCGGATGCCACGCTGAGCTGCACCTTGTCGACGGCGTCGCGGAGCTCGTTCGCGGCTGACCACCCGCCCTCCCGCTCGCGCCGCGTCCTCCCGCCGTCCTCCCGTCCTCCCGTGGATCTTGAACGTCTATCGCTTCATAACAGCGATAGGCGTTCAAGATCCAGACTGGACGGTGGCCGGGCGGCTGCAGCGGGTGGCGTGGACGGGCGCGGGAACTCGGCCAATAGGCCGACCCGGCCTCTTGGATTGCTCGACTAGGCTGCCTTCGCGCGACTCGGGGCAATCGAGGAGCGACACCCCCGAGGAGGCGTCATGACCGAACCCAATCCTGGCATTCCGGCGCAGACTCCGGCCGCCGCGGCCCCGGACAGCGCCGCGCCGATCGCGCCGGCCCACCCGGTGACGTTCCAGCCGCTGCACCCGCCGACGCCGGCCACGCCGCCGGCTCCGGAAGCGGTGTCAGCGCCGGTCGCCGTAGCAGCGCCGGCTCCTGTGGCGACGCCGGCCGAAGCGCCGGTGGCCGAGCGCGCCGCCCAATTCGTCGATCGCGCCGGTGAGGTCATCGGCGAGGCCGCCGACAAGGCCCAAGACGTGCTCGAAGAAGCCGCCGAGAAGGCCGGCGAGAAGCTCAGCGCCGCTGCCGACAAGGCCCAGGATGCGATCGCGGACGCGGCGAAGACCGCGATCACCCGGATCCGCAACAACGCCGAGCTGCCCGCAGCCCGGGGCCGCACGACGATCGCGAACGAGGTGGTCGAGAAGATTGCCGGCATCGCGGCACGCGAGGTGCCCGGCGTCTACGATCTCGGCGGCGATGTGGCGCGGATGTTCAGCGCCGTCCGCGAGCGGTTGCACATCGGCGAGGAGAGCAATGCCCAGGGCGTTTCGGTTCGCCTTGAGGGTGCCACCGCGGAAATCGACGTGACCATCGTGATCGAGTTCGGCTTCGTCATCTCGTCGGTCACCGACAAGGTGCGCGAGAAGGTGATCAGCTCGGTCGAGGCACTGCTTCAGCTCGAAGTCAAGTCGGTGGACGTGTTGGTCGACGACATTCACGTGGACCAGGACGGGCCGGTCGGCAACGACGCGGAGCGGGCACACGGTTACAACAGCCGCACCGAGGGGATCATCGTCGGCGAGTGACGGGGACCCGACCGGACGGCTCAGTCCGCGGGTGACGACGTGCCGACCAGGCTGTCTCTTGTGCACACCGTGGAGTCGACCGGCGATTGAGCCGCGTTGACCAGTACACCTCAGGGGTACGCTCGATTGGGCGTACCCCTGATTGGTTTGGG
Source organism: uncultured Actinomycetota bacterium (assembly GCA_963836775.1). Classification (GTDB taxonomy): domain Bacteria; phylum Actinomycetota; class Actinomycetes; order Mycobacteriales; family Micromonosporaceae; genus DASQPR01. Next base: position 679,635 of record CAWIKR010000003.1, read on the forward strand.
AGCTGGCATGGCATTCGTGGTGGCGGTGACCGGCGGCGCTCGCGGAATCGGCCGGGCGACGGCCGCGGCCTTCGCAGCGGCCGGCGCCATCGTGGTGATCGGTGACGTCGATGCCGACGCCGCGGCCGCGACGGCGAGCGAGATCGGAGTTCGCGCCGAGACTTTGGACGTGCGCGATCCGGCGTCGTGGGCGGCCTTCGTCGCGGCCATCGGTGAACCCATCGACGTGCTGGTCAACAACGCCGGGATCGCTTTTGCTGGCAGCTTCCTGGACACCCCGGCGGAGATGCGCGAGCTGCAACTCGACGTAAATCTGCGCGGTGTCATCAACGGCATGAGCGCGGTGCTTCCGGCGATGCGGGCTCGCGGCCGCGGGCATGTGGTCAACGTGGCGTCGCTGGCCGGGAAGATCGCAACCCCGAATGCGGCCATCTACACCGCGACAAAACACGCGGTGGTCGGCCTGACCGAGTCGGTGCGGGCCGAATTGCACGGTTCCGGCGTACGCCTGACCGCGGTCCTGCCATCGTTCGTCACCACCGAAATGACCGAAGGTCTGCCGCTGAAGGGCATTCCGATGGTGGACCCGAAGGTCGTCGCCGGTGCCATCCTGCGACAGGTTCGCCGCGGCGGTCCGGCCCTGGTGCCGGTGCCTCGGTGGATGGGCGGGATCCCGCGGCTGGCCGCATTCACGCCGCAGTCCGTGCTGGATGTGATGCGGCACGGTTTCGGCGACCGAGATGTCTCCGACCCCAATACGCTGCGCGAGCGCTACCAGGAGCGGCTGCGCGGTCTGCTGCGCCGGCCCGAGGAGGGCGGCTCGGCCCCGTAACGCCCGGTTGCTGGTTATTCCTGGGTCGCCGACCGGCGCGATCTTCGGCGTGTTCCGGGCGCCGATTCGTCGATCGCCTCGGAATATTCGCCCGGCGCGCCGGATTCGGTGGCCGGGCGGCCGATGTTGCCGGAATGGTGGGTGACGCACGCCTTAGCGATCGTTCAGGCCTACCTCTAGACTCGGCAGGAGACACCGTTGTCGTCGCCGGCTGCCGGCGCATGAAGGGGAGGCCACCCGGATGGACGCGAGCGAGATCGCCGCCGGACGCGAGCGCTGGCAGGCGCGCTACGACGCCGCCCGGAAGCGGGATGCCGACTTCACCACCCTGTCGGGAATGTCCGTTGAGCCCGCATATGGACCGCCGGCCGACATCGACTACCCGGACTTCGAGCGGATCGGCTGGCCGGGCGAGTTCCCGTACACCCGCGGTCTCTACCCGACCGGTTATCGCGGCCGGACCTGGACCATCCGGCAGTTCGCCGGCTTCGGCAACGCGCAGCAGACCAACGCGCGCTACAAGCTGATCCTCGGGGCCGGCGGCGGTGGCCTGTCGGTCGCGTTCGACATGCCGACGCTGATGGGCCGGGACTCGGACGAGACTCAGGCGCTCGGCGAGGTCGGCCACTGCGGCGTCGCTATCGACTCAGCCGCTGACATGGACGTCCTGTTCGACGGGATCGACCTGCAAGGCGTCACCACCAGCATGACGATCAGCGGCCCGGCGATTCCGATCTTCTGTATGTATCTGGTGGCCGCCGAGCGCCAGGGCGCTGACCTGTCCAAACTTGACGGCACCCTGCAGACCGACATCTTCAAGGAATACATCGCCCAGAAAGAGTGGCTGTTCGCGCCGGAGCCGCACCTCCGGCTGATCGGCGACCTGATGGAGTTCTGCGCCCACAACATTCCGAAGTACAAGCCGCTGTCCGTCTCCGGCTATCACATCCGTGAGGCTGGTTCGACCGCGGCTCAGGAACTGGCTTACACGCTCGCCGACGGCTTCGGCTACGTCGAGCTGGGCAAGTCCCGCGGGCTCGATGTCGACAAGTTCGCCCCCGGCCTGTCGTTCTTCTTCGATGCTCACGTCGACTTCTTCGAGGAGATCGCCAAGTTCCGGGCCGCCCGGCGGATCTGGGCCCGGTGGATGCGCGATGTCTACGGCGCCACCGACGAGAAGGCGCTCTGGCTCAAGTTCCACACCCAGACCGCGGGCGTCTCGCTGACCGCTCAGCAGCCGGTCAACAACGTGGTGCGGACCGCCATCGAGGCTCTGGCCGCGGTGCTCGGCGGCACCAACTCGTTGCACACCAACGCGCTCGACGAGACCTTGGCGCTGCCGACCGACGAGACCGCCGAGATCGCCCTGCGGACCCAGCAGGTGATCATGGAGGAGACCGGCGTCACCAACGTGGCCGATCCGCTCGGCGGTTCGTGGTATTTGGAATCGCTGACCGACGAGATCGAAGCCGAAGCCGAGCGCATCTTCGCCCGGATCAAGGACATGGGCACCGACGGCTCGATCACCTCCGGCATCCTGCGCGGGATCGAGGACGGCTGGTTCATGGCCGAGATCGCCGACTCCGCGTTCACGTACCAGAAGGCGCTGGAGGCGCGGGACAAGCGCATCGTCGGCGTCAACGTGCACACCGGCACCGTGGCTAAGGACCTGGAGATCCTGCGGATCTCGCACGAAGTGGAGATCGAGCAGAAGCGGGTCCTGTCCGAGCGCAAGTCCGGCCGGGACAGCGCAGTGGTCGAGGTGGCGCTCAAGCGCCTGGTAGACGCGTCACGTTCGGACGAGAACATGATTCCGGTGATCCTGGACGCCTGCCGCGCCGAGGCGACGCTCGGTGAGATCTGCAACGCTCTCCGCGCCGAGTGGGGTGTCTACCGCGAACCCGCCCGCTTCTGATTTGGAATCGCCTCCGCTTCCGCTGGCGGCCGAACGCAAAGTCTTGAGTGCATTCGCACACGGCGACTTCGCGTTCGGCCGCCAGCGAAACCGGATCCGGTCCCAAATCGGCGCTGACCAGTGGAATCACTGGCTCCACCTCTGGATCTTGTGACGCCGGCGTCGCCATGGGCGCCCCAACTTCGCAAGATCCCGTGTTGTGGGGTGTTTTAGCGCCGCTGTGAGGTCGCTCCAGGTCTTGACCGGAGCTGATCAAGTTTGAAACCGTCACCGGGCCCGGTTGCCGTCTGAATTCGTTGCAACCGGATGACGATCTCGCGAGTCCTCTCTGCGAGGCGGTTGATGATCCGGTAGCCGGAGGTGGTTTCGTGCTGGCGTTGGCCCTTGCGGCGTTGCGGTCGCGGCGCGCGCAGAGCCTGGCGTTCATGCTGCTCGCCTGCCTCGTCATCGGTGGTGTCGTCGGCACGCCGTATTACCTGCTGGCGGCGGCCGACGGCGTGGTGCAGCGGGATCAGTTCGACGTGCCGACCGAGCAGTCGCAAGTGGTGCTGAGTCAGCAGATCCAGTCCTCGGGTGGCGTCGGGCTCGGCATCGAACCGAAGATCGCGAGCGCGCTGGACGCGATGAACGCCGTGATGACCGGCCACAAACTGGACCGTACGACCGTGGTGACGTCGCTCCAGCCGCTCAGCTCACCCAGGAGCGGGAGCCGTCTGAACGCCGCGATCGCGTACGCGAGTGACGTCTGCACCCGGGTCACGCTCCGCGGCACCTGCCCGAGCTCCGACTCGGAGATCATGGTCAGCCAGGACGACGCTACGAAGCTCAAGCTGAACCTGGGCGACACCATCCCATTCACCGGCTCGTTCGTGAAGCCGTTGCCGCAGCTGAAGGTGGTCGGCATCTACACGCCGACGGATCCGGAGAGCCCCAAGTGGGGCGGCATCCTGCTCGCAGCGAACCAGCCCAATGGCTCATCCACCACAGGCGATGCCGGATTCATCACCTTGGACGCGTTCAAGCATCTGGCACCGGAGGGGTATCTCACTCAGACCGTGTTCCTGCCGGTCGGGCACCTGAGTCAGCTGCAGGTGCACGAGTTTGACGACGCGATCGCCGAGGCACAGTTCGTCGGGCCGCGCAACGGGATCGGTGTCAGTTCCGGGTTCGGAAGCGTCGTCGACCACATCAACACCGACGTGAACCAGTTGCTGTTCACCGTGCCGGTGCTCGCCGTCGAGACGATATTCCTGGGCTGGTTCGCACTGTTCCTGGTGGTCCGAGCCAATGCCTCGAACCGGCAGGCCGAGACCGGACTGTTGCGCCTGCGGGGCGTACCTAAGAGCACGCAGTGGGGGCAGAGCGCGGCGCAGACCGTGCTGCCGGCGATCGTCGCCGCGCCGATCGGTGGCGTACTCGGCATTCTCGGCGCGCACGCCCTGGCCGGTCCGGTGCCGTCGGATGAGCGGCTGCTGGCGGCCGCGATCGCTGCGGGCGCCGGTCTGGTCGTGCTGCTCGGCGTCTACTTCGCCGCGGCCGCGGCGTCCCGGCGCGGGCGCAGCGGCCCGATTCTCGAGATGCTCCGAGACACCCCGCCCAGGCGCCGTGGCTGGCGGTCCGATGCACTGGACGTCATCGTTCTGGTCCTGGCGATCGCGGCGATCGTCCAGAGCCATCAGCCGCATGCCCAAGGTGGTCTGATCCTGGTCGCGCCGGCGCTGACCGCCTTGACGGTGGCACTGGTCATGGCGCGGCTGATCGCTCCGATTTCGGCGCGGCTGGTTCCGCACGCGTTGCGGTCCGGGAGCGTCACCGGCCTTCTCACCGCGACTCACCTGGCCCGCCGGCCCGGCATCGACCGGATTTTCACGCTGCTGGTGGTCGTGGTGAGCCTGGTCGCCAACGCGCTGCTCGGCTGGTCGGTGGCGACCCGGGCCCAGGACGCCCGGGCCCGCCAGGAGGTCGGCGCCGACCGGGTGCTGATGGTCAACAAGACCACGCCGACGCAGCTGATCGCGGCGACCCACAAGATCGATCCAGCCGGCCGGTACGCGATGGCGGTCAGCTACTTCCACGACAGCGAGAACGACACCCTCGCCGTCGACTCGTCCCGCCTGGCCAGCATCTTCCCGGCCGACCTGCCGGGCGCGCCCGGGTTCACCGGCGCCGATCTGGCCCGGACCCTGCATCCCACCCCGGCGACCAGCATCGAGGTCACCGGCTCCACCCTCAACGCCCAGATCGACGTCACGGAGTTCGGCAAGGGCGATCTGAAGAGCACGTTCTACTTGATCGTCGAGATGCTGCGGCCGGACGGCTCGATGCTGCGTACGCCCCTTGGCCCGCTCACCACCGGTCCTCAGTCGCCACGGGCAGCACTCGATGGCTGTGAACCGAGCTGTGCGGTGATCGGGCTGTACCCGGCCGAGGTCGGCCCCGGTGCGAGCGATGTGATCCTGTCGGCGCAGCCGCTGCGCGCCAACTCGGAATTGGTGGTGCAGAGCCTCAACGGCAAGAGTGTGGGTCCGGCCACCAAGTGGCGCGCCGCACTCGATCCGGCCATGGTGGGTCCGGTGCTGACCGACGTATCCGGCGGTCTCGGCATCGCTCTTCCCGGTCAGGACTACAACGGTCTCACCATGAACAGCCACCTCTACCCGACGGCCACGCCCGCGGCACTGCCCGCGGTCTACGCCGGCGATCCGCCGGACCAGTTGCTGGGGGGCGTCAGCATCTCGTCGACGTACGGCCAGACGAAGATGCCGGTGCACTTTGTCCGGAAGATCGGCGCGGTACCCCGGATCGGACTGGTCGGCTCGATGGTCGACATGCAGTACGCCAACTATCTCAACGCGACCGCGACGAACTTCGCGAACCTCCAGGTATGGCTGAGCGCCGACGCCCCGGCGGACGTGGTCGCTAAGCTCCGGTCGGCCGGCGTCGGCGTGACCTCCAGCCAGACCATGTCGGCCGCGGTCGCCAGCTACCGCGCCGACTCGTCCGAGGCCGCGCGCAGGTACGCCCTTCTTGGCGCCGGGCTCGGCCTGATCCTGGGCATCATCGCGCTGCTCCTGGTCGGAGCCGGGGAACGCAATGCCCGGGCCAACGAGTTCGCCGCGCTCCGGGTGCAGGGCGTCGGTGATCGCAACATGCGCCAGGCGGTGGTGATCAGCTACGCCTTGCTGGCCGCGCTGGCGATCGTCGTCGGACTCGTGGCCACCATCCTGGGGCGGGCGCTGGCCAGTGGTCAGCTGCGGGTGTTCACCGATGACTGGCAGATCCTGCCTCCGCCGTCGAGCTGGTGGCTGCCCGGCTGGCTGATCGTTCTGGCCGCCGCGGTGATCCCGCTGATGCTCACCGCGGCGCTCGTCGGCCGGGCACTACGCCGCGACGTCTCGCGTCGACTGAAGGTGGCCAAGCAGTGATTTCGATGATCTGGGCAGCCCTGTGGTCGCGGCGGTGGCAGGCGCTCGCGGTAGCGGTGCTGACCGGATTCGTGGTCGCCATCGCGGTCGCGGCTCCGGCCTACGTGGACGCGTCCGAGAGCGCGATGATCCGTAACGAGATCCGGCACGCCAGCCTCGACGAGGTCAGCCTGTCCGGAACCTTCGCGGTTCAGGCTGACAGCGACGCCACTCATTTCCAGACGCAGGGTGTCACGGATGCCAGCGCGCCATTCCTGGACACCTACTTCGGTACCGACATGGATACCTATGTGGCGCCGCCGAGTCCGGACTCGGTGATCAAGCCGATGTTCCCGCACCTGACCTTCCGTCAGGACGAGTGCGCGCACATCGTGCTCGACTCCGGCCGGTGCGCACAGGCCACCCGGGAGATCATGATCCCGGCCGACGTGGCCAGGACCCGGCAGGTCAAGGTCGGTGACTCGGTTGGGCTGACCTGGGCGCTCAACGATCCGACCAATGGCTGGACTCCCATCGGTGCGCCGGTGACGATGGCGATCGTCGGGGTCTACCATCCGATCGATCCGCACGAGCGCTACTGGGGCTCGGATTCATTCTTCACCGATGTCGTCACCGACCGCGGAGCGCAGTCGCCGATCCTGACCACGCGCGGCACCATCAATGCGGTTCCGCACCCGAAGGGCGAGCTGCAGTCGATCGACTCGTACCTGAAGGCGAACCAGGTCACGGCGGGTTCGCTGCCCGGGATCGGGGCCCGGATCGGCCAGATGCTCGCGATCGAGGACTCGCTCGGCCCGGTCTACCACAGCAAGATTCCGATGCTGCTGGACCGCATCGACCACGACCGCAGCTCCGCGGTCACCGTGATCGCCCTGGCGGTCATTCCGTTGCTGCTCCTGGCGTGCTTCGTGCTGTTCCTGGTGGTCGCCTACGGACTGCAGGATCGGCGCACGGAAGTGGGCATGGTGCGCCTCCGCGGCGTCCACGTGGGCTCGCGGTGGCTGCTCGCCGTCGGCGAGCCGGTCATCCCGGTGCTCGTGGCAATTCCCATCGGGTACGCGCTCGGGGTGGGCCTGACCGCCATCGCCACGACCGCCACGGTGCCCGGTTCGGCCACTGTGGTGATCGGATCACTCAGCTGGACGTTCCTGCTGTACGCACTGTTCGCGATCGCCATCGCGATCGTGGCCGCCCATCAGCGGACCCTCGCCGCTCGGGTGGCGGAGCTGGTTCGCAACGTCCCGACCCGGACCCGGTGGCGTACGGCGACCGCCGAGTTCGTGGTGGTCGCGATCGCGGCCGCGGCCGTGGTCCAGATGCATCTCCAAGACGGTCCGCTGTCGGGTGTCTCGCTGCTGGCGCCGGGTCTGATCGTAGCCGCCATCGCGGTGCTGTCCGGTCGGTTCGTGCCGGTCGTGGCGAGCCGGATCGGCGCCCGCGCGCTCGGCCAGAACGGCACCGGCCCGGCCCGGCTCGGCCTGGGCGTGGGCGCGCTGCAGCTGGCCCGCCGACCTGGTGCGCAGCGGGTCATGACGGTGCATGTGTTCGCCATCGGCCTGCTGGCCCTGATGATCAGTTCCGGGGTCTTCCAGTCGCAGGCCGAGAAGGACAAGGTGCAGATCCAGATCGGTGCTGCGCGAGTGCTGGACGTGGCGCCGCAGAACCGCCTGGCGCTCCTGAACGCGGTGCACGCAGTCGATCCGCAGGGCACGTTCGCGATGCTGGTGACTCAGGTGCAGAACAACGTGCCCAAGGATCCGCCGCTCCTGGCGGTCGAGTCGGACCGGCTCGTGACCGTGACGAAATGGCCGGATCGGGATCTGTCCGCGGCACAGGCGGCCGCTGCGCTGGTTCCCGGTGCTGCCGAAGAGATCCGGATGACCGGCAGCAAGTTCCAGATCAAGGCGTCGGCGATGAACTTCGATCCGTACGTCAACTTCCGCCTCCGCGTCCAGCTGGTGCCGCTGAACGGTGCCGATCCGGTGTCCTATGACATGGGGGGATTGAAGGCGGGCGACGCCACTTACACGTCCGCCGACATCGACCTGTGCAAGGCTGGCTGCCGGATCACCGCGATCGGCGTGACCACCAGTTCACCGTCCGGCCTGGGCGCGACGATCACCATCGAGAGCATGCGTACGCTCGCTCCGACCGCCGGCCAGGTGGACCTGCACCTCGGCGATGCGAACTACTGGCAGCCCGCGCACACGCAGTCCGGGCGGCCGCCGCTGGTCAGTCCGGATGCCGGCGGCCTCACCATCACGGCCGTCGACAACCTGCCGGACGAGCTGCTCGGCGCCCGGGTCGGCAACGGTGCGGTGCACATCCCGGTGGTGAGCACCGACACGGTGGACAGTGGCATGCTGGGCAGCATCAACGACCTGACCGTGCCGATCACGGTGGCGAAGCGCGTCTCCGCGCTGCCGCGGTACGGCGATCACGGCGCCCTGATCGATTTCGGCAACCTGGACGCCGTATCGGGCATCGACTCGGTCGCGCTCAATCCACAGGTCTGGCTGAACGACCAGGCTCCCGCCGACATTGCCGCAAAGCTGCGTACGCATGGGGTCATCGTCACCGACGAGGTGAAGACCGCGGACGAGCTGGACTACGCGAAGTTGCAGGGCACCTCGGTCGGCATGCGCTTCGACGAGCTGGCCGGAGTGGCGGCGCTGCTTCTCGCCATCTTCACGCTGATCGTGATGGCGACCATCGACCGCCGGGCCCGCGCCGAGGAGTTGCGGGTCCTGCGGGTGCAGGGCTTCGCCGCCGGTGCCGCGCGGCGAGCGGCGTTTGTCGGGCACGGTGGCATCGTTCTGGCCGCGACCGTGGTCGGGCTGATCGCGGCGCTGGTTTCGTGGTTCCTGGTGGCGACCAAGCTGCCGCTGTTCACCACCGGCTCGGCGCTGGTCCGGCTGCCCTTGATCCCGCCGTGGCCGTCATTCGTGATCCCCGGGATCATCGCCGGCATCGTGCTCGCCATCACCGCTGCGTTCGCCGCGGCCGACGTCTCCACTGCGATGCGCCGCATCGAAGAGCGAGGAGGTTCGCTATGACCGGTCTTGCCGTCGCCTGCCGGCGTGTCGTCCACATCTACCGGGGTGAGGGCGGCGACGTCGTGGCTCTGGCCGGCGTCGACCTGTCCATCGGACCGGGCGAGATGCTGGCCCTGGTCGGCCCGTCCGGCTCCGGCAAGTCGACGCTGATTGCGTTGCTGTCGGGCCTGATGCGTCCGTCGGCGGGCCGGGTCAACGTCGGAACCTTCGACATGGGCAAGCTCACCGACACCGAGATGAATCGGTTGCGCGGGACTGAGATCGGCGTGGTGCTCCAGGGCGCCGAGCGCAACCTGCTGGGGTATGCGAACCTGCACCGCAACATCTGGCTGGCACAGCGCCGGGCGGCCCGCACTGCCGGTGTCACGCTCGACGACCCGGATCGCATCCTGGACCTGGTCGGCCTCGTCCGGCCTGGGTCGCAAGCATGTCGGTGACCTGGCACCGGGCGCGCGGCAGCGGGCTGCGCTCGCCGTCGGCATCGCGGCCGGGCCGGGTCTGCTGCTCGTCGACGAGCCGACCAGCCAGCTGGACACCCGGGGCCGGGACGAAGTGCTGCAAGCGCTGGAAACCGTGAATGCCGAGCGCGGCACCACGATCGTCGTCGTGACCCACGACGGTGAGGTCGGTGCCCGGCTCGGTCGTGCGGTGACGATCCGGGACGGCCGGGTCGGCGCCGAAGGCCGGGACGGTCAGGATTTCGCCGTGGTCGCCGGCGACGGCACCGTCCAGCTGCCGCCGGAGGTGCTCGGCCTCTACCCGCCGGGCACGCTGTTCACCGTCGACCACGAGGACGGGACCGTGTCGTTGTCGGCCGGCGGGGCGCATTCGACGTTCTCTGCGGCTGATTAGTCGTTGCTCTTGTCGGCGTCGGCGGTTGCGTCCTTCGGTCTGGGTTTGTGACGGGGCGGCGGCCTCCGTCGGTGGCCGTTTCTGCGACTGCGGCCGACATCGGCCCTGGCGGGCCTCAGGTCGCCGCCTGAGGTCGCTGCCAACGGCCACCGACTCCGGCCGCGGTCCGCCGCCAGGGCACGGTTGTGGGATCACGTGGCAGTTACCTGGCAGTGGTAAGCGCTCGTTTCACCGAGTCGGGCGGCCGTATTGGTGAGCTTTGCGGATTGGTGAGAGCTGCCGTTCCCGAGGGGCGTTAGGTCTCGCCAATCCTGCGTCGATGCCGGCCGTTGCCGAGAAGAGGTAGCGCTTGGCACCGCAGGGGTTCCAACGGCTACCTGATCGGAGCTGGCATGGGCCGTGCGTACCCGGGCAACAAGATCTTGAAATGAAGTTGATCTAAGACCAGCCGCACATGCCTTCGGCCGCCAGTGGAGTCGGAGACGAGTCCCGAGCAACTGCCGTGACAAAATGTTAGGCATGACCGACCCCCGTACTCCGTCGATCTTCACGCGGGGCGCCGTCGATCTCGGCGCGCTCCGCAGCCCAGCACCGGCTCCCGCGCCGGCGGCGCCGCCCGGCGACGGTTCCGGCGCACCCGACTTCGGTGACGGCAGCGCGTCGATGATCATCGACGTGACCGAGGCCACATTCCAGACCGAGGTGATCGAGCGGTCGTTGACCACGCCGGTCGTGATCGACTTCTGGGCCGAGTGGTGCGAGCCGTGCAAGCAGCTGACGCCGGTGCTGGAGAAGCTCGCGCGCGAAGGCAACGGATCATGGGTGCTGGCGCGCATCGACATCGATGCCAACCAGCGCATCGCGGCGATGTTCCGGGTGCAGAGCATCCCGCTGGTCTACGCCGTGATCGGCGGCCAGCCGGTGGACGCGTTCAACGGGGTGATCCCGGAGACGCAGTTGCGGCAGTGGATCGGCGCGGTCCTGAAGGCCGGCGGGGCCGAGGTCGAGGAGCCGGTGGATCCGCGGTTCGAGGGCGCCGATGACGCCTTGATGAGCGGTGACCTGGATGCGGCCGAGCGGGCCTACAAGCAGATCCTCGCCGAGCACCCGGCGGACAGCTCGGCCGAGGCAGGGCTGGCCCAGGTGGGGCTGTTCCGTCGCGTCGACGGCCGCAACGCCGCCGAAGTGCTGGCCGCCGCCGACACCGCGCCGGATGATCTGGCCGCTCAGACGCTGGCCGCCGACATCGAGGTGATTTCCGGAGACGCCGATAAGGCTTACGCTCGCCTTGTGGATCTGGTCCGCCGCACCTTCGGCGACGAGCGCAACGCCGTCCGGGCGCACCTGGTCTCACTGTTCACCATCGCCGGTCCGGACGACCCGGTGGTGGCAGCGGCCCGTCGCGCATTGGCCAGCGCGCTGTTCTGACAGGGGAGCGATGCGCCGGATCGCCCTTCTCGACGCACCGACCAATCTGGGGCTGCGTCCGCCTACACCGACATCGGTGCCGGGCTGCGCCAAGGCGCCCGGCGCGCTGCGCGACCAAGGCCTGGTCACCCGGCTGCGGGCCCGGGACGCCGGCTGCCTGACGCCGCCGCGGTTCGATCCCGGCGACTGGCGTCCGGGCGACGGCGTGTGCCAGGCCGACGCGATCGCCTACTACTCGCGCCGGCTCGCCGACCGGATCTCCGGCATCGTCGACGCCGGCGACTTTCCGGTGGTGCTCGGCGGGGACTGTTCCGTGCTGCTGGGCTCCGGCCTCGCGATGAAGCGTCGCGCGGTCGCCGACGAGCTGCCCTACGGCCTGGTCTACATCGACGGTCATTCGGACTTCCGGCATCCGGGCAACGCCTCGTTCGTCGGTGCCGCGGCCGGCGAGGATCTGGCTTTGGTGACCGGTCGCGGCCAGCCCGACCTGACCGATCTGGAGCACCTCAAGCCGTACTTCCGAGACAAGGATGTGGTGCTGCTCGGGGTCCGGCCGCACGACGACTACCGGCTGGATCTGCAGGCTGCCGGGATCGCGGCGCGCGCGGTGCCGCAACTGCGCGGGGAGGGTGCCGGCCGCACCGCCCAGTGGGCTCGCGAGCTGCTCGACGACTGTCTCGGCTTCTGGGTGCACGTCGACGTCGACGTCCTGGACCCGGCGGTGATGCCGGCCGTCGATGCCCCGAGCAACGGCGGGATCGCGTACACCGAATTGGAATTGCTGATTTCCGGCCTGGTCTCGTCACCGTCCTGCGTAGGGATCGAAATCACCGTGTTCGACCCGGACTATGACCCGGACGGCGTTTACGCCCGGGACGTGGCCGACACCCTGGTGGCCGGATTGGCGCCGCTGGTGCACGACGAGGCGCTCCCGAGCACCGCGGCGCGGATCGTGCCGACCCAGCGGGTGCCGGAATCGGAGATGGGTGCCGAGATGCGCGGGCTCGACTAGCGCGCCGGTTACTTGTTGATCGCGGTGAGGAAGTTGCGGGTCATCGCCGCGCCCACCACACCGCCGAAGCCGCCGTTGACCACGAGCACGGCGAACGCGATGTCGCCCTGATAGCCGATGAACCATGCGTGCGTGTGTTCCGGGTCACTGTCGAACTGCGCGGTGCCGGTCTTGGCGTAGACCGGGCCGCCCGGAGTGCCGGCCATCCGGGTCTTCCCGGTGCCGCTGGTCACGACCGCCCGCATCATCGCCTTGAGATCCGTCACCGTGGTCGGTTTGAGGGCCGTGCCATCGGCGGCGACGGTGGCCGGTGCCGGATCGATGACCAGGGTCGGCGCCTTCCACTGGCCACGCGCGACGGCACCGACGGCGCTCACCATCGCCACCGGACTGACCAGGGTCTTGCCCTGTCCGAACGCGGCCGCGGCCCGGTCCACGTTGCTGCCGTCGTCGGCCACCGAGCCGGTGAACGTGGGCACGCCGACGCTCCAGTCGCCGCCGATGCCGAGTTGTTTGGAGGTGCTGGCCAGTCCATTGGTGCCGAGCTTCGGATAGAGCGACGCGAACGCGGTGTTGCAGGACTTCGCGAAGTCGGTGATCAGCGGCACCTTGCCGAGCGCCTCGCTCTCGCTGTTGTGGATGGTGAACCCGTCCACGGTCAGCGTCGCCGGGCAATCGACCATGGTGTTCGGCGTCGCGGCGCCGGATTCCAGCACGTTGGTCGCGGTCACCATCTTGAAGATCGAGCCGGGCGGCACCTGGGCTTCCAGTGCGGTGTCCTGGCCGGTCGCGCCGGGGCCGTTGGCGACCGCGATGATCTGCCCGGTGCTGATCCGCATGGCGATGAACGCGGACTGCTTCGGCTGAGCCTGTACGGCGGCGTCAGCGGCCTTCTGAGCCTTCGAGTCGAGTGACACGGTGATCGGCTGCCCGGGCACCGGAGCGACCTTGAACAGCGTCTTGGACGGGTTTGGTGAGCCGTCCGGATCCTGCCCGACGCCCGGCATCACCACCGAGACTCCGTCGATCCCGCGGAGCCGGTCCTCGTACGCCTGCTCCAGCCCGCCATAGCCGACGTGATCTCCGACGTGGTACTTGCCCGGGTTCTTGTCCATCGTCTCCTTGGTGACGTCGTCCACCTCGCCGAGCACGGCGTGAGCGTAGATCCGGCTGGGCGCCAGCTCCATGGTGTGTTCGTTGAACACCGTGCCGTCCAGGTCGTGGATCAGCGGCCGGCCGAGCGCGTAGGTGTCCGAGCGGAGCGTGACGACGTTGACGAAGGCATCCGGCTTGGCATCGGCGACCCGCTGCTTCAGGTCCGACAGATCGACGTCGACCTCGAGCGCCTTGAACGCGAACTTCAGCTTGTCGATCAGGTCGTCGATGTTCTTGATCAGCTTGGGTTCGACACCGATGTCGACGACGTCCCGGGACTCGACGATCGCGGCACCGCTGCTGTCCAGGATCTTGCCGCGTGGCGCTTCGGTGTAAGCGATCTTCATGGTGCCGCCGGCAATCAGGTTCGGCTGGACGTCCTTGGGGCCCCAGACCACCTGCCAGGACTTCCCGCTCAGTCGCAGCGGCACCGTGGTCTGGTAGGTCCAGGTGACTTTGGCGGTCACCGGGTAAGCGACGGTGAGCTGCACCTGCCCGTCGTTCTTGGTGATCGCCGGCCGGCCGGCGTCGATCTTGGGCGTCACCGTGCTCAGGTCGCCGGTGAGCCCGGCCAACTCGGTGGTCGCGGTGGCCGCCGGCACCGCGGCACCGTTCGCGTCGACGAGTTTCGCGCCGGACCCGAAGGCGTGCGCTTGCCAGCCGCTGACGAACGCCTTGATGGCGGCGTCCGGCGTGGGTGACGACGAGCACGCGGCGAGGCCGGCACCCGAGACGATCATGAGCAGGGCAAGGCTGCCGGTGCGAAAGCGCATGCGTCATTTTCGGTCATGCAAGCAAGTGGACGCGACTGCTGCGCCCGGTGATTTGCTCGGTAATGCGCTTAATCGACGGTTGCGAAGGCTGTCTGATTGTGCACAGTCGGATATCCGTAAGTTGGTCGGCACTCCGCCGTGTGGGCCCGTTGAGGCGCAAGTTCTAGGCTGGGCGGAAGCAGGACCCACGGCGTGGTGGGTACGAGGGGAGTGGCGTTCCATGGACGTGACGGACGAGTCGTTGCAGGCGACCGGACGGCAAAACACAGACCACACCATGGGGGACAATTCCCCGCCGCCGACCGCGTCGCTATCCGATGACGGCGACTACAACGCCCCGATGCCGGACGCCACCCGGATGGCCGCCGAGGCGGTCGCGCTCGCCGGCGACGACGCCGATCTCTGCGCTCTGGTCTCGCACTTCTGGCGCTACGCGCCGGACGAGGAGCTGGTCGGTCTCACGCCGGCGGCGATGGTCGACGCCGCGAAGGCGCACCGCGAGCTGGCCGGGCAGCGCGTCCCGGGCGAGCTGAAGCTGGACATCAAGGACTCCGCCGAGGGCGACGCGACGATCATCTCGATCGTCACCGATGACATGCCGTTCCTGGTTGACTCGGTCAACTCCGCGCTGATCGCCCGGGGTCTCGACGTTCATCTGCTGATCCATCCGCTGGTCGTGGTCCGCCGCGAGCCGCTGGGCGCCTTGGTCGAGGTGCAGGCCGGGACCGAGGCCGACGACGCCGCTCCCGGTGACATCGCGGAGAGCTGGATGCACCTCGAGGTCGACCGGGTGCGCGAGCCGGAGCTGGTCGCCGAGCTGCGCCGGGATCTGGTCCGGGTGCTCACCGATGTGCGCGAGGCGGTCGAGGACTGGCCCAAGATGCGGTCCCGGGCTCTGGCGCTGGCCGATGAGCTGGGCGGAGCCACGCTTCCGGTGCCCGACAAGGACATCACCGACTCGGTCGAGCTGCTGCGCTGGCTGGTCGACGAGCACTTCACCTTCCTCGGCTACCGCGAATACAAGCTCGAGCAGAGCCCGGACGGCGAGCCGGTGCTGGCCGCCGTGATGGGCACCGGCCTCGGCATCCTCCGTCAGGACCAGGCCGGACCGCGGCCGCTGTCCACGATGACGCCGGAGGCGTATTCGGCGGTGATGGAGAAGCGGCTGCTGATCATCACCAAGGCCAACTCACGGTCCACCGTGCACCGCAGCGCCTACCTCGATTACATCGGCTTCAAGATTTTCGACGCGGCCGGCAACGTGGTCGGCGAGAAGCGGTTCCTCGGCCTGTTCGCGTCGGCGGCGTATCTCAGCTCGGTCAAGGACCTGCCGGTGGTCAAGCGCAAGGTGCACGAGGTCATCGAGCGCTCCGGGCTGACCCCGCGCAGCCACTCCGGCAAGGATCTGATGACGATCCTGGAGAACTACCCGCGGGACGAGCTGTTCCAGATCAAGACCGACGAACTCTTCGAGAGTGTGATCGGGGTGCTGCGGCTGGCTGGACGACGCCAGCTGCGCCTGTTCGTGCGGCGCGATCTCTACGGCCGATTCGTCTCGTGCCTGGTCTACATGCCCCGGGATCGGTATAACACCGGCACCCGGCTGGCGGTTCAGGAGATCCTGCTGCGCGAGCTGAACGGCGTCGGGGTGGACTTCACCACCCGGCTGGGCGAGACGCTGCTGGCCCGGATCCACTTCATCGTGCGCACCGACGCCACCGCCGGCGCCGGTCCGATCGATGTCGAGGCGATCCAGGCGAAGCTCGCCGAAGCGACCCGCAACTGGGACGACGACTTCCGTGGCCTGCTCGAGTTCAAGCTCGGCGACGAGCAGAGCAAGACCATCTACAACCGCTACGTCAAGGCCATGCCGGAGGCGTACAAAGACGAGCACACGCCCAGCGAGGCCTGCAAGGACATCGCCAAGCTGGAGTTGCTGGAGGATCCCGGCCAGCTGGAGATGCACGTCTACCGGCGCCGTCAGGACGCCAACGACATCCGCTTCAAGGTCTATCGCAACGGCGAGCCGATGATGCTGTCCACGGTGCTGCCGGTGCTGCACTCGCTCGGCGTCCGGGTTGCCGACGAGCGGCCCTACCAGATCGAGCGCAGCGACGGCACCGTCTACCTCTACGACTTCGGTCTGGTGCTGCCGGATGGCGCACGCGAGCTGGCCGATGTGCGCTCACACGTGGAAAACGCGTTCTCCGCGGTCTGGCGCGGCGATGCGGAGGTCGATGGCTTCAACGAATTAGTCGTACGCGCCGGATTGACCTGGCGGCAGCTCATGGTCCTGCGGGCGTACGCGAAATATCTGCGCCAGGCCGGCACCGTCTTCGCCCAGGAGTCGATGGAGGCGACGTTCACCGCGTTCCCGGGGATTGCTGCGCTGCTGGTGGCTCTCTTCGAGACCCGGTTCTCGCCGGGCCTGGAGCTCGGCGCCGAGGATCGCGCGGTGCAGTCCAAGGAGCTGATCACCGCCATCGGGCACCAGCTCGACGACGTGTCCAGTCTGGACCAGGACCGGATCCTGCGGTCCTACCTGACGCTGATCCAGGCGACGCTGCGCACCTCGTTCTTCCAGCGGGGCGCCGACGGCCGGCACAAGACCTACATGTCACTGAAGCTGGACCCGAAGGTGATCCCGGACCTCCCGGAGCCCCGGCCGCAGTACGAGATCTTCGTTTACTCGCCCCGGTTTGAGGGCGTTCACCTGCGGTTCGGACCGGTGGCCCGGGGCGGCCTGCGCTGGTCGGATCGGCGCGACGACTTCCGGACCGAGATTCTGGGCCTGGTCAAGGCGCAGATGGTCAAGAATGCGGTGATCGTGCCGGTGGGTGCCAAGGGCGGTTTCGTGCTCAAGGCGGCGCCGTCGGCCGCGGACCGAGACGCCTTCCAGGCCGAGGGTGTGGCCTGCTACAAGCTGTTCATCTCGGCGCTGCTGGACATCACCGACAACCTGGTCGGCGGCAAGGTGGTGCCACCGGCCGACGTGATCCGCCACGATGGTGACGACCCCTATCTCGTGGTCGCCGCCGACAAGGGCACCGCCACGTTCTCTGACATCGCCAACGCCATCTCGGTGCGGTACGGCTTCTGGATGGGCGACGCGTTCGCCTCCGGCGGTTCGGCCGGCTACGACCACAAGGCGATGGGCATCACCGCTCGTGGCGCCTGGGAGTCGGTCAAGCGGCACTTCCGCGACATCGACCACGACACTCAGAGCCAGGACTTCACCGTGGTCGGCGTCGGCGACATGTCCGGCGACGTGTTCGGCAACGGCATGCTGCTGAGCGAGCACATCCGGCTGGTGGCCGCCTTCGACCACCGGCACATCTTCATCGACCCGCAGCCGCGGGCGGCCGCGACTTATCCGGAACGCCGCCGGCTCTTCGATCTGCCGCGCTCGTCCTGGGCCGACTACGACACGACGCTGATTTCCGAAGGCGGCGGCATCTGGCCGCGTACCGCCAAATCGATCCCGCTGTCCGAGCCGGCCCGCGTGGCCCTGGGAATCGCTCCGGGCGTCACCACGATGGCGCCGAACGAGCTGATGAAGGCGATCCTGCAGGCGCCGGTGGATCTGCTGTGGAACGGCGGCATTGGCACCTATGTGAAGGCGTCCACCGAGTCGCACGCCGATGTCGGCGACAAGTCCAACGATGCGATTCGGGTCAACGGCAAGCAGTTGCGATGCAAGGTGGTGGGTGAGGGCGGCAACCTGGGC
The DNA here is from genome assembly GCA_963836775.1 of uncultured Actinomycetota bacterium. Taxonomy (GTDB): domain Bacteria; phylum Actinomycetota; class Actinomycetes; order Mycobacteriales; family Micromonosporaceae; genus DASQPR01. The sequence goes on from CAWIKR010000003.1 coordinate 697,810, forward strand.
CTGACCCAGCGTGGCCGGATCGAGTACGCGCAAAAGGGCGGCCGAATCTCCACCGACTTCATCGACAACTCGGCGGGCGTGGACTGCTCGGACCACGAGGTCAACATCAAGATCCTGCTCGGCGAGGTGGTCACCGACGGCGAGCTGACTCTCGCCGACCGGGATGTGCTTCTGGCCGAGATGACCGATGAGGTCGCCGCGCTGGTGCTGCGGGACAACTACGAGCAGGCGGCGGCGCTCGGCAACGCGGTCGCGCAGACTCGGTCCCTGCTGCCGGTGCACCGCAGGCTGATCTCCGAACTGGAGCGCAAGGGCCGGCTGGATCGCAGCATCGAGTTCATGCCGACCGACGACGAACTCGCAGTGCGGTCGGAGGCCGGCACCGGTCTCACCTCGCCCGAGTTCGCCGTGCTTCTGGCCTACGTGAAGATCGACCTGGAGCACGACATCGTCGCGTCGTCGTTGCCGGACGATCCGTGGACCGGCAAGGTGATGACCGATTACTTCCCGACCCCATTGCGGGAGCGCTACGCCGATCGCATGAGCACCCACCGGCTGCGCCGGGAAATCATCACCACTCTGCTGGTCAACGAGGTGGTCAACCGGGGCGGCAGCACGTTCGTCTACCGCGCCATGGAGGAGACCGGTGCCACCGCGGCCGACGTGATCCGCGCCTATGCCGTGGTTCGCGACGTGTACGGGCTGCCGGAACTCTGGGCAGCGGTCGAGGCGCTGGACTCGGACAAGAACGTTCCGACGGCTACCCAGACCGCGGTCTACCTGGAGACTCGGCGCCTGATGGACCGCGCCGTGCGGTGGTTGCTGTCCAACCGGCGACTGCCACTGGACGTGCCGCGCGAGACCGAGCGGCTGCGGCCCGGCGTGCAGTTGCTGCTGCCGTTGCTGGACGACTTGTTCCGGGGCAAGGAGCGGGACACCCTGCATGCCCACACGAGCATGTTGGCGAAGATGGGGATCCCGGAGCAGCTGGCCGAGTGGGCGACCCGGATCATGTACAGCTTCGGTCTGCTGGACGTGGTCACGGTCGCTGAGGCCACCGGACGCGACTTGATCGACGTCGCCGGGGTCTACTTCGTTCTCTCCGAGGATTTCCGGATCGACGCGTTGCTGTCCCGGATCTCCGAACTGCCACGGGAGAACCGGTGGGAGACGCTCGCCCGGATGGCGCTGCGTTACGACCTCTACGCGGCTCTGTCCGCGCTCACCACGGAGGTGCTGGCCGCTGCCGACTCCAGCGAGGCGGCGCTGCAGCCCGGCACGGCTCCGGAGGGGAAGGTCCGAGCGTGGGAAGAGGACAACGCCACCGCGATTGCCCGGGCCCGCACGGCTATGGGTGAGTTCGAGGACTCCCGGGCCGACCTCGCGGTGCTCTCGGTGATGCTGCGGCAGATCCGCACACTGGTGCACAGCGCGGCCGCCTGACGGTGGCGGTGCCGGCCGGCGGCTTTCGGCCCCGGCCGGCCAGCGGCTTTCGGGCTTGCTGGCCGGGCTTTCGGGTCCGGCCGGCATCGCTTGATTACCGGGCTCCGTAGGGCCGGGGATAGACCGGATCCCACACCCAGCGCGGCCGCACGTCCGGGTCGGGCGGTTGCGGCACGTGCCGATTCTGTTTCACCCGAACCTCCCAGACGCTGCGTGCTCGTTGCGCGTCCCGGTAGGCCCGGTCGCGGTAGAACGTCTCCGGCGGCCGAGCCAGGCCGTACTGGTCCGCCCACCACTCACCGGGCCCCGGGTCGAGGATCGTGTCCAGGTGGGCCGGGTAGCGTCGGCCGGCTCCGTTGTAGAGGTCGTCGGAGTCGACCATCGGCTTGATGACCTGCCCGTCCTTGTCGACAACGACGAGGTAGAGGTCGGTCGCGCGGAGAATCCGCTGGAGCACAGCCAGACTCGGCATCACCGAGCCGGTCTCGATCCGCCCAATCGTCGACCGGGAAAGCCGGGCCTTCTCGGCGAGCTCGCGTTGACTCAGATCCGCGATTCGGCGGGCCCGCCGAATCAGGCCGCTGACCAGGATCTGGTCGACCCGTATCTCGGCCGCCTTGTCCGCTGCCTCGATCGCGAGCTGGACGGGATCCGGCTTGGGCTCGGCTCGGGGGACCGGCTTCGGATTGACGCGGCGATGTGGCCTGCGTGGCTGGTTGAACGGGTCGAGCGGTGCGGTCACGAGGGACAGCCTGAACCACGCCGATCGCATGACACCAGCGGAAATTTGTGTCTGTGGATATCCGGTGACGCGGCGTGATTCGGTGCCAGTCGTGCCTTCAGTTACGCGCCGTGATCAACGTTCCGACGTCGATTGTCACGCTTTCCGGAGCCGCCGCAGGTCAGTCGCTCGCACACGCCGGGGTGGGGTAGGGGCGTTGCAGGGCTTTGCTTTGCGCATTCTCAGTAACACGTCACGGTGAGTTAGTGGTGCGTATATGTGCGCAAAGCAAAGCCCCGCGAAGCGGGGCTCCCGCCGGCCATGCCAACCGCGGTGAGTCACCGTCGCTCAGCCGGCATGTGGACAGTGCGGACCGCGATCGTCCCAGCTCAGGCCAGTCCGAGTGCCTCCAGTGCCGCGCGGCTGTTGGCACGGGTCCCGCCATAGGTAGTCAGAAATGCCCGGGCACCGGCCGGGCGCCAGGTCGACGGCCAGCCCATCTCGACCACCACGACAGTGTCCGTCGCGGCCAGGGCGGTGATCAGCTCGGCCGCACCGGCCAGCCGGTGAACGTTGCGGCCCGCGACCACGATCGGCCGGCCGTGCGCGGCCGCCCGCACCTCGTCCGCCGTCGCCTTCGCAGCCTCGATCCGGATCGCGTCGTCGAACTGCCCTCCGAGGTGGCGGAAGATGCCCCACGGCACCGGGCCTTCGGCGATCGAATGCGCCGACTCCAATTGGACCACGAACGCATCGTCGAGCGCCGGGAGCGTGCCCTCCACGGTCACCGCACGGCGCGCCACCGCGATGCCGAGGTCGACGCCGGCACTGCCGGTGAAGTCGCCGGCCGGGTGGGTCTGCGGTGCACTGGCCCACTTGGCCAGGTCCAGCGCTCGCGCCGAGGCCTGCTCCAGGCGGCTCAGCGGCAGATCGCCGGAGTGGACCGCGGCGATCACCTCGGCCACGATCTGCTCGACCAGAGCGGCGTCCACGTCAGCGCCGATGCACAGCAGGTCGGCGCCCGCGAGCAAGGCCGGAACGGCGGCCTTGTGAGTGCCGCCGACGATCCGCGCGGCACCCTGCATCTCCAGCGCGTCGGTCACAATGGCGCCGGTGAAGCCGAGTTCGTCGCGGACCAGTTCGGTCAGCATTCGGCGGCTGAAGGTGGCCGGCAGGTCGCCGGTCAGAGACGGAATCCGGATGTGCGCGCTCATGATCGAACGCGTGCCGGCGGCGATCGCGGCCGCAAACGGCGGCAGGTCGCGCTCGCGGAGCACGTCCAGGGTCACGTCGACGGTGGGCAATTCCAAGTGCGAGTCCGCGTTCGCGGCGCCGTGGCCCGGGAAGTGCTTGGCGCAGGCGGCGACTCCGGACTCCTGGAGTCCGCGTACGGCAGCGGCGGTGTGCACGCTGACCACGGCCGGGTCGGCGCCGAAACTGCGGGTTCCGATGATCGGGTTGTCGGATTCCGAGTTCACGTCGACCGACGGCGCCAGGTTGAAGTTGACACCGACCGCGGCCAGGTCGGCGCCGATCGATCGGTAGACCGCGGCGGTCAGTTCGGGATCGCCGGTGGCGCCGAGGGCGCCGTTGCCCGGATACGGGCTGCCGTTGCGGTGTCCCAGCCGGGTGACGTCGCCACCCTCTTCGTCGATGCCGATCAGGACGTCGCCGCGAGCCTGACGGAGCGCGTTGGTCAGCGCCGACAGCTGCGTGGCGTTGTCCACGTTGAAGCCGAACAACACGTGCCCGGCGAGTCCGTCGGCCACCAGATCGAGCGCCCAGCCCGGAGTCTCGGGGCCATGGAACGCCGCCAGCAAAGTGCTGAGTACGGTTCGACGCAAGCCCGGATCGATGCCGCCCATTTCGTAAATTCCTCCGCCGTTCGGCCGTTCGGTTCCGGCGCTCGAAGATGATCGAATTGGCGTAACGGTCGGCGCGGGCGCTTGACCGTACGCTACGAAAGCTTCTACGCTCCGAAACGTGTAAGAAAGTTTACTAATATTCTACGAGATGGGTACGCGATGAGCACGACCCCACTACCCGGCACGCCCCGTTTGCTCCGGGCGATCAACGACCGGGCGGCGCTTGAGCTGTTGCTCGCGCGCGGGCCGTTGACCCGTTCCCAGATCGGCGAACTTACTGGATTGTCCAAGGTCACCGCCTCTCAGCTGGTCGAGCGGCTGGTCAGCCGAGGCCTGGTCAGCGGCGTTGGCGAGCAGGCCGGTGGTCGCGGACCCAACGCTCAGCTCTACGCGGTCCGCCCGGACAGCGCGTACGTGGTGGGCGTCGACATCGAGCCGGAGAACGTGGTCGCCGCGTGCGCCGACATCTGTGGCGAAGTCCACAGTCGGATCGAGCTTTCCACCAAGGACACCGATGATCCGGTCGGCGTCGTGCACCGTGCCGTTCTGGAGGCGGCCGCCTCGGCGCACGCCCCGGCCGAGTCGGTGCGCCGCGTCGTCCTGGGCACACCGGGTCTGGTCGATCCGGGCACCGGCGACCTGGCGTTCGCTTACGACCTGCCGCGCTGGCAGCGCGGTCTGCTGGCGGCGTTGCGCGAGGACCTCAACATTCCGGTCTCGTTCGAAAACGACGTGAACCTGGTCGCCGTCGCCGAAGCCCATCGCGGCGCCGCTCAGGGCGTGTCCGACTTCGTCCTGCTATGGGTCGGCCGCGGTGTCGGTCTGGCGATCGTTCTCGGCGGCCGGCTGTGGCGCGGCTATAGCGGAGCGGCCGGCGAGGTGGGCTGGATCCCGGTGCCCGGCGCACCGGTGCACCGTGACCCGTCGCACAAGGCCAAGGGCGGTTTCCAGCAGCTGGTCGGCGCGGAGGCGGTCCGGACCATCGCACGCGAGCACGGCTTCAGGGGCTCCAGCGGTGCCGCCGCGATCGCCGCGGCGGTGGCGGCCGGCAGCGGCGGCGGCGCCGTCCTGGACGAGCTGGCCAGCCGGCTGGCGCTGGGCATCGCGGCGGTGTGCGTGGTGCTCGACCCGCCATTGGTAGTGCTGGCCGGCGAGGTGAACATCGCCGGCGGCGCCGCCCTGGCCCAGCGGGTCGAGCACGAGGTGGCCGCGATCGCGCCGGTGGCGCCCCGCGTCATGGTCGCCTCCGGCCCGGCCGAGGCGGTGGTCGAGGGAGCTTTGCGTACGGCCCTGGAGGCGGTGCGCGACGAGGTGTTCGGCTCGACCGTCGACGAGGCGGCTGCCTAGCTGGAGCCGGGCTCGTGATTGGATGACGGGCGTGTCAGACGATCTCGTCATCGATGTAGCCGGCGCCAACGTCGTCCGCGGAGGCAAATACCTGCTCCGCGACGTGAACTGGCAGGTCGAGCTGGATGAGCGTTGGGTGGTGCTAGGCCCGAACGGAGCCGGCAAGACCACCTTGCTCGGGCTTGCCTCCGCGCAACTGCACCCGACGTCGGGACTCGTCCACGTGCTCGGCGAGCGGCTCGGCCGGGTCGACGTTTCCGAACTGCGTACCCGGATTGGACTGTCTACCGCGAGCCTGCACGATCGGATCCCGCCGGACGAGAAGGTCGCCAATGTCGTGATCACCGCCTCGTGGGCGGTGGTCGGGCGGTTTCGGGAGAACTACGACTCGATGGACACCGTCCGGGCAAACGGTCTGCTCGGTCAGCTCGGCGTGGGCGAGTTGACCGACCGGCTCTACGGGACGCTCTCCGAGGGCGAGCGCAAGCGGGTGCAGATCGCCCGCGCCCTGATGACCGACCCGGAGTTGCTGTTGCTGGATGAGCCGGCAGCCGGTCTGGACCTAGGCGCACGCGAGGATCTGGTGACCCGGCTGGCCGTCCTGGCTGAGGATCCGGACGCACCGGCGATGGTCGTTGTCACCCACCACGTCGAGGAGATTCCGCCCGGGTTCACCCACGCGCTGCTGCTCCGCGACGGCGCGGTGGTCGCCTCCGGCTTGCTGCACCAGACCATCACCAGTGACAACCTGTCCGCGACATTCGGCCTGCCGCTGACGGTGAGCTTCGCCGACGGCCGCTACGGTGCCCGTGCCGCGTAACGGGGCCGCGCCGCAAATCGCCGCGTAAGAACGCGCGCTAGGCGAACCGGGCCGAGGCCAGGTGCCGGCGGCGCATCCCCAGGTGCTCGTAGACGGCGATAGCTGGAGCGTTCCAGTCGTCCACCATCACTGCGGCCTGACCGTGTCTGCGGACCAGGTCGCCGATGACCACCGCACAGGTGGCCGTGGCATGTCCGTGCCCGCGCGCGGCGATGTCGGTCGCGACGCCAGAGATGAATCCGACCTCTGGAGCCGACCACGCGTCGGCGGCGGTGGCGATCAGGTTTCCGTCGTCGTCGCGGCGCCCGGCCCAGCGTTTTACTCCGGGGCGGCCGGGCCACGCGTAGGAGTCCGGCATCGCCGACTCGAGCAGGGCCGCGACGTCCCGGTCATCGGTGTCGTCCAGCCATTCCGCCGAGTCCGGCTGCGCCGGCGGCGGCACATCAGTGTCCATCCAGCCGAACGCCGCCACGAACTCCAGGTCCTCGACCACTTCGGTGACCTCGGCGATCAGGTCGACGTCGCCGATCGGCCGGAACGTCGGCCCGATTTCGGCCAGTGCATGGTTGAGCAGCGGCACCGCGTCGCCGGCGTCACCGTGGATCACCAGACGATCCCGGCACGACAGGTCCGGGCAGGCCACCGCGACGGTGCCCCGGTTTGCCCAGGCGCGTACGCCCGGATTCATGCCCTGGGCGACCCAGAGCACGAGAGGATCGTCCGACACCGTCGAAACATCCGAAAGTTCCCGCACGCACAATATCCTGTCATTTGTCCGCTCTGCGCGGGTCGCCGGGTCACCTCAGGGCACCGATCCGGGGAATCCCGGAGGCATGGGTGGCTCCTACCCGAGATCATTGCGGGTATGCGAATCATCCTGAACGTGCTGTGGTTGATCTTCGGCGGTCTGTTCATCGCGCTGGGATACGCGTTGGCCGGAGTCATCTGTTGCATCCTGATCATTACGATCCCGTTCGGCATCGCGTCGTTCCGGATGGCAAACTACGCGCTCTGGCCGTTCGGCCGCACCATGGTCCGGGATCCGGACGCGGGCGCCGCATCGACCATCGGCAACGTCATCTGGTTCATCTTTGCGGGTTGGTGGCTGGCCTTGGGCCACATCGCCACGGCGATCGTCCAGTTCGTGACGATCATCGGCATTCCGCTCGGGATCGCCAACATCAAGATGGTGCCGGTCTCGCTCACGCCGCTGGGCCACCGCATCATCGATGCCGACGACGTCGCCATGCGTGCGTAAGCCCGGACGGCACGATTCCGTCGGGCAGACCCCGCATGACCACGCGTCGCGGCAGTCGAGCCGGATTCCGGTTCCCACGTGGGTGAGTCACGCGGGTAAGTGGAGCGGACGGAACTCCGGTCCGCGCCGGTGCTGAGGCTGCCTGTCGTAGGCTCTGCGCGAGGCTTTGGCCTACCGCCGAAGCTGTGACGCAGCCCCGCAACGGAGCAGGAGGCCCCCTGGTGTCTGAGTTCGTGAAGCTTTCGGTCGAGGACGGCATCGGAACGATTCGCCTGGAGCGACCACCGATGAACGCTCTGAACATCGACATCCAGGAAGGGCTGCGGGGCGCCGCGGCGGAATTCACCCGCGACCCGGACGTGCGCGCGGTGGTGGTCTACGGCGGCGAGAAGGTGTTCGCGGCCGGCGCCGACATCAAGGAGATGGCCGACATGTCCTACGTGGACATGTCGGCCCGGGCCGGTGCGCTGTCGTCGGCGTTCGACGCGATCGCCCGGATCCCCAAGCCGGTGGTCGCCGCGATCACCGGCTACGCGCTGGGCGGTGGCTGCGAGCTGGCGCTCGCATGCGATTGGCGGATCGCCGCCGCGGACGCCAAGCTCGGTCAGCCGGAGATCAACCTGGGGATCATCCCGGGCGCCGGCGGTACGCAGCGGCTCGCGCGCCTGGTCGGGCCGGCGCGCGCCAAGGACCTGGTCATGTCCGGACGGTTCGTCGACGCCGCCGAGGCATTGGCGATCGGGCTGGTGGACCGGGTGGTGCCGACCGCGGCTGAGGTCTACGACGCCGCGGTGGCGATGGTCCAGCCTTATGTCGGAGGACCGGCGACGGCACTCCGGGCCGCGAAGCTGGCCGTCGACGGTGGTCTTGAGATGGACATCGCGGCCGGTCTGGCCTGGGAGTCGCAGCTGTTCGCGGCACTCTTCGCCACCGACGACAAGCAGGAGGGCATGGCCGCCTTCGTGGAGAAGCGCAAGCCGAAATTCACCGGCCGCTGAGGCCGCGGCCCCGGATTCGGCGACTTCCTACCGAGCGGTAACCTGCACCCGCGACACCGATGCGATGCGACTTCGACAGGCGGACAGCGATATGACTGACAACACCGGCACGGTCGACGGCCACGGAGGCGATCTCGCTCTGGCGGCGCTGCGCGCGTTCGGGGTCACCGAGATGTTCACTCTCTCCGGTGGCCACGTGTTCCCGCTCTACGACGCGGCGCACAAGGCCGGTTTCCCGCTCTACGACGTCCGGCACGAGCAGTCCGCGGTGTTCGCCGCCGAAGCGGTCGCCAAGCTGCGCCGCCGCCCGGGTCTCGCGGTGCTCACCGCCGGACCCGGTGTCACCAACGGCATCTCCGGTCTGACCAGCGCGTTCTTCAACGCGTCGCCGGTGCTGGTGCTGGGCGGCCGGGCACCGGCGTTTCGCTGGGGGTCCGGCTCGCTGCAGGAGATGGACCACATCCCGCTGGTCGCGCCGGTCACCAAGCACGCGGCCACGGTGATGGCGACCGAGGACATCCCGGCGGCGATCAACACCGCGCTGACCGCCGCCCTGACCACCCACCGGGGCCCGGCGTTCCTGGACCTCCCGCTTGAGGTGATCTTCTCGACTGCCGAGGTGGCGATCCCGGCGGCGGAGGTGCCGGTGGTGGAGCCGAATCCGGAAGACGTGGCCCGGGCCGCCGCCCTGATCGCCGGCGCGCAGCAGCCGATCATCATCGCCGGTTCGGACGTCTACGGGGGCGACGCGATCGCGTCGCTCCGGGAGGCGGCCGAGGCGTTGACCGTGCCGGTGTTCGCCAACGGCATGGGCCGCGGGGCGCTCCCGCCGGAGCATCCGCTGGCCTTCGCCAAGGCTCGCCGCGCCGCCCTGCGCGGCGCCGACGTGGTGGTCGTCATCGGGACGCCGCTGGACTTCCGGCTCGGCTTCGGTGACTTCGACGGCGCCCAGGTGGTCCACATCGTCGACGCTCCGTCGCAGCGTGCGGCTCACGTGACGCCCGCCGCCGCGCCGGCCGGCGACCTGCGGGTGATCCTGAGCCAGATCGCTTCCTACAACGGCGACCGGGTCGACCACAACGACTGGGTCCAGGAGTTGCGGGTGGCCGAGGACGTCGCGAAAGCACGCGATGCCGAGGCGATGCTCGCCGACAGCGACCCGATCAAGCCTGCCCGGGTCTACGGCGAGCTGCGCAAGGTTCTGGACCGCGACGCGGTCACCATCGGCGACGGTGGCGACTTCGTGTCCTACGCGGGCAAATATCTCGAGCCCGCCACGCCCGGTTCGTGGCTGGACCCGGGGCCGTACGGCTGCCTGGGCACCGGCCTCGGATATGCCATGGGTGCCCGGGTCACCTACCCGGACCGGCAGATCTGTGTGCTGCTCGGCGACGGCGCCGCTGGATTCTCGCTGATGGACGTCGAGTCTCTGGTGCGGCAGAAGCTGCCGGTCGTGATGGTCTGCGGCAACAACGGCATCTGGGGTCTTGAGAAGCACCCGATGCAGGCGATGTACGGCTACGACGTCGCCGCTGACCTGCAGCCGGGGCTCCGTTACGACGAGGTGGTCAAGGCGCTCGGCGGTGCCGGCGAGACCGTTGCCAAGTCCGATGACCTGGGCCCGGCGCTCAAGCGGGCGTTCGACTCCGGCGTTCCATACATGGTCAACGTGCTGACCGACCCGGCCGACGCGTACCCCCGATCGGCGAACCTGGCCTGACCGCGGTGCCGCAGCGATGGCGCGGAGGCTGCCGGACTGAATTGAGCGGGGCTTTGCTTTGCGCACATATACGCACCGCTGACAGCGCGTGAGATGTTACTGAGAATGCGCAAAGCAAAGCCCTTCCACGCCTCTACCCTCGCCACCGCGGACATTGCTGTTGACCTGCAGCGGGCGATAGCGAGCCGGCGAGCTGCCGGCGAACCGCGATCACGGAGGGTGAAGCCGAAGCCAGAAGGCTCAGCCGACGACGCCGCCGACGACCACCAGGATGATGCCGAGCACGGCGAACCCGACGATGGTCAGCGCCACCGCGGGCAGCGTCCGGCCGATCACCGCGGGCACCCGATGTGACATCGCGGCGATCCGGCGATGGGTCAGCCACATGAACGCCAGCCAGCAGATCAGCGCGAGCGCGAGGGCGAGGGCACCGAGCGCGCTGACGTCGTCGTGAATCGCGAGCCGGCCGATCAGCAGCACCGACAGCGTTGCCGACAAGGTGGTCCGGCGCCACGACAACCGGGTCCGCTCGGCTTGACTGTCGCCGGGTGTCAGGGGCGGGTGCAACGCCGGCGGCTTCGGCTCCTGCGGGACCGGCTGGGTCATGTGCCCGGCAGCACGATCGCGACCAGCAGCAGCACCGCGCCCAGGCCGACCGCGATGGCGAGCAGAGCCGGGAACCTGGAGGCCGGCAGCGGCTGACCCAGGCGCATGGCCCGCTCGCACCGGGCCCAGTGGTCGATGGCGCGCAGCGCGATCAGGCCGCCGAGTGCCATCAGCACGATCGCCAGCGCCTCGCGCAAATGCGGAATGTGCAGCGGGGGCAGGAAACCGGCGACCGCCAGCCCGCCGCCGAGCAGTGCCAGGCCGGTCCGGATCCAGGCCAGGAAGGTGCGCTCGTTGGCCAGGGAGAACCGGTAGTCCGGCGTGGACCCGACGTCGCGGACTTCTTGCGGGTCGAACCAGCGACGCACGGTAGTCAGCACAGCGCCATTATCGCGGGCTCCGTCGGCGTCGACCGGCGGAGCCCGCGTTCTGTGCCGCCGCACTCACCGGTCCGGCCCCGGCTGGATGACCGGACACCCGTCCGGGCGAACTCCGGACCGCCGCCGTTGAGGTCGCCGTTGAGGTCGCCGGCCCGGCGCGCGCTGTTGGCCGGTGCTGCCGGATCGGCGCTCGCGATCGGGTTACGGCGGCCGCGACGCCGGGAGCGCCGATGGTGGCCGGCAGGCAATGGCTGAGCCGGTGGATTGTCGGTGCGTTCGCACGGTCTGACCAACGGCCGATCACGAGAACGGAATCTGGGGATTTGGCGGTTGGGCGGCTTTGTGCAGGTCAGGATGTGGGCATGACGGACTTCACCGACGACGAAAAGAAGCAGCTTCGCAGCGCCGCGTTCGGTGCGGTGTTCCTGGTCTCGCAGGCCGATCCGGGCATGTTCGACATGATCAAGGAGAGCTTCGCGGCATCCAAGTCGTTCTCCCAGGCCAGCGGCGATCTTCAGGATGTCTTCCGGGGCATGAGCATGCCGAGCGTTCCGAAGGGCAGCAAGGACCAGGTCGAGCAGGGCATCCTCGGCGACCTGTCGGCCTCGGTGGCCACGCTGCAATCCAAGTTCCCGCAAGAGCTGGACGCCTATCGGCATGTCGTGCTGGACGCCTGCACCAGCGCCGCCGAGGCGGCGAAGGGCGTCAGCACGGAGGAGACCGCGGCGTTGTCCAAGGTGACGTCGGCGCTGGGCGCCTCCTGACGGAGACCCATTGGTGGTACGCGGATCCAGGCCCCGCGACCGCTGCGGGCGCCGCATCCCGCGATTCGGCGAGCGCGACTGGTCGGATTCGCGATCCGTGGTCCGATCCAGGGTCGGGAAGCCGCGATGAACGACCGGCTGTCGCAGGTGACGATGCCGGATCCGGGCGGCACACTTGGGCGCCATGGCGCAGGTCAGTGATTCCAGCGATTCGATTGGTCGGGCCGGTTCGTGTGATCGGGGCACTTCGTGTGATCCGGGCGGTTCGCGTGATCCGGGCGGTTCGCTTGAATCCGGTCGGTCCGTTTGATTCGGGCGCTGAGTTCGACCGGCAGGTCGAGCTTCTGGCCGCGGCATCGCTCGTGGGTTGCTCCGGCCCGGAGCTGGCGACCCGGCTGAAACCGTTGCGGGACCTGATGTCCACGGTGGCAGCCGCGCCGTCCGATGTAGACCGTGGCGAAGTCCCGTTCGTGCTGGTCGTGACCGATGCGGTCGCCACGGTCGCGGACGCGGTGCCGTTGCTCCGGGTCGGCGCGGGTGTCAAGCCGGGCATCATCGACCGCAATTTCCGGCCCGGCGAACCGGCCGCGTTCCGGCCGGTGGTCGAGTTGCCCGATGGGCATGCCTATCTGATCGCCGGAGTGCAGCGGGGCGACGAGTTCCGCAACGTGCCGCCGCGGCAGGCCATGGACACGCTGGCCGGCCGGGGGCGTACGCCGCTCACCATCGACGAGGGCATCGCGCTGGCTCGGGCGGTTCCCGGAATCCTGGCCCGTAACAAGTGCTTCTCGCTGGCCGGTTCCGGGGCCGGTGACAAACGGGTTCCGGCGCTCTGGATCAGTCAGGGGGCACCGAAGCTGGGCTGGTGCTTCGGCGGCGTACCGCACACCTGGCTGGGCCTGGCGTCGTGCGCGAGCCGGCCGGGTGCCGGGGTTCGGCTGGGCTGATCCGAACCGTTCCACTGCGGATCTTGCGATGTTGACCTCGCCTGTGGCTATCCCAACGTCGCAAGATCAAGGGTGGGGTGCCGAAATCTTGGTGCGCGAGCGACACGGATAGCCCGAGGCCGACGGCAGTGGATGGAGTGCCACCGCGTTGATCAACACGACTATGGGGTTATCGCTGCTACGGACGCCGCCATAACAGCAATGAGCCGGTAATCGCGACGGCCTGCCAGAGCACGCGTACCTCGTCGAGCACGCACGCCTCGCGTACCCGGCCGCAGGTGCATAGATGATCATCAGGAGCGGGTCGCGGATGGTGCTCGACCGGCGCGGAGCCCGCGCTGGTGTCGGATCCGGCGGCGGGTGTCAAGGGTGCTTCGGACATTTCGTCCACCGCATCGAGGTCACTGGCATGCCGCCTTACGGCGGGCGAGTGACTTGGCTCACGACGGCTGGAGTCCAGGCGGTTACTGCCAAGTAACATTGGGCTGGCCGGGTTGCCTGCGATCGATGCGGCCGACGGGTTTGGCCGTGGCTCGGACGGGCAGTGGCCAGTTGCACAGGCCCGCACGGTTGACCGCCGGAAGGCCGGTAGGACAGGCTCCGGATCGGGAGCCATAGACTCCCGAGGGGTCGGGCATTGCAGATGCGAGCCGGCCGGCTGGCTCGGCTCTAGATCGCGCGATGATGCGCGTTCGACAGGAGGTCAAGGATCCAACGATGAATATCGTCGTTCTCGTCAAGCAGGTGCCCGACTCCGGTTCGGAACGCAACCTGCGTGCTGACGACAAGACCGTCGACCGTGGGTCGGCGAACAACGTGATCAACGAGATGGACGAATATGCCATCGAGGAAGCGCTGAAGATCACCGAAGCGCACGGTGGCGAGGTCACCATACTGACGATGGGCCCGGATTCGGCCAATGAGGCGATCCGCAAGGCGCTTCAGATGGGGCCGGCCAAGGGCGTCCACGTCGTTGACGATGCCCTGCACGGCTCCTGCGCCCTGGCCACCTCCAAGGTGCTGGCCGAGGCGCTGAAGACCCTCAACGCCGACATCATTGTGTGTGGCGCCGAGTCCACCGATGGTCGAGTCCAGGTCATGCCACAGATGCTTGCCGAGCGTCTGGGCGTCGCCGCTCTCACCGGTGCCCGCAAGCTGACGGTCGAAGGCAACACGCTGACCGCCGAGCGCCAGACCGAAGAGGGCTTCGAGGTCGTCACCGCCTCGACCCCGGCGATCGTCTCGGTGTGGGACACCATCAACGAGCCCCGCTACCCATCGTTCAAGGGCATCATGGCGGCGAAGTCCAAGCCGATCAATGTCCTGACGCTCGCCGACCTCGGCGTCTCGCTGGACGAGGTGGGCTTCGCGGGCGCGAGCAGCACGGTGGTCGACGCCAACAAGCGTCCGCCGCGCAGCGCCGGCACCAAGGTCACCGACGACGGTGACGGTGGAGTTGCGCTGGTTGAGTTCCTGACCGCCGAGAAGTTTGTGTGAGGCGCCGACATGTCTGAAGTTCTTGTTGTAGTCGAGCAGGCCGGCGGTGCGGTCAAGAAGGTCACGCTGGAGATGCTGACCATGGCCCGCGAGCTGGGCACCCCGGCCGCGGTCGTGCTGGGCGCGCCGGGCACCGCCGCGGCGGTCGCCGGCAAGCTTGCCGAGTTCGGGGCCGAGAAGATCTACGTGGCCGAGAGCGACGAGATCGACGGCCACCTGGTGGCCCCGAAGGCGGCCGTGCTGGCCGCTCTGATCCAGCGGGTCTCGCCGGCCGCGGTCCTGATCGGCTCCACCCAGGAGGGCAAGGAGATCGCCGGCCGGGTCGCCGTCAAGCTGGACAACGGCCTGCTCACCGACGTCCTGGCGCTGGCCGCCGACGGCACCGCCACGCAGGCGGTCTTCGCCGGCTCCACGGTGGTCAAGTCCAAGGTCACTCGTGGTCTGCCGCTGGTCACCGTTCGCCCGAACTCGCTCACGCCGACTCCATCCGTCGCCGCGGGCACGCAGGAGGCCGTAGACGTGACCGTTGACGACGCAGCCAAGCTGGTCAAGGTGGTCTCCCGGCAGGCCGAGCAGAAGGGCTCCCGCCCGGAGCTCACCGAGGCCTCGATCGTCGTCTCCGGCGGTCGGGGTGTCGGCAGCGCGGACAACTTCAAGTTGGTCGAGGAGTTCGCCGACCTGCTCGGCGCGGCGGTCGGCGCGTCCCGCGCGGCGACCGACTCCGGGTTCTACCCGCACCAGTTCCAGGTGGGTCAGACCGGCAAGACCGTGTCTCCGCAGCTCTACGTCGCACTCGGCATCTCGGGCGCGATCCAGCACCGGGCCGGCATGCAGACTTCGAAGACGATCGCCGTGGTCAACAAGGACCCGGAGGCTCCGATCTTCGAGCTGGCCGACTTCGGCGTGGTCGGTGACCTGTTCAAGGTCGTGCCGCAGGCGGCCGAAGAGATCCGCAAGCGCAAGTAGTTCCACGTGCTGATGCGGCGCCGCTCCGGTCTCCGGGGCGGCGCCGTCGTTTGTGCGGTCGGTAGCTGGTCTCGCTTGCCTTGCGGTAGGCGCCCCGGCCTTTGTTCACGCACGGCGCGCGGTGACCACGGCGGCCGGTGCCGTTGCCTTCGCTGCACTGGTCCGTCACTGCTTGAGTTTCAAGATCGCGACGTCCGCGGACCGGTGGTTGCGTGATCGCGACGTCCGCGGGTCAGTGGTTGTGTGATCGCGACGTCCGCGGGCCAGTGGTTGCGTGATCGCGACTTCCGCGGACCAGTGGTTTCAAGATCGCAACGTCTGCGGGCCAGTGGTTGCGTGATCGCGACGTCCGCGCGCCAGTGGTTTCAAGATCGCAACGTCCGCGGGCCAGTGGTTGCGTGATCGCGACGTCCGCGGACCCATGGCTGTCAATTGGCGCTTGGGGCAGCCGTGGGTCCGCGGACGTCGCGATCACGAGGGTCAAAACTGCCGTGGGTCCGCGGACGTTGCGATCTTGTAGGGGGAAGCGTGCGGGGATGTCCGCGGCCGGCGCCGGTCGGCAAGATCGCAACAGTCGTGCGGCCAGGGCTGTTCGGCGAGTCGATTGGCGACCCTCAGCTCACGGCTGTCGCGATCTTGCGCCTCGCCTCGGTGGGCTGATCTTGCGCCTCGCCGCGGCGACCCGTAGCGCTGCCGACCGCGCTCAGCGGGTCGGCCCTCGCGGGCACCGTGCGATCAGCGGCGTTCGTGTTGTCATGATCATCCGGAGTCGGGGCAGCACAGTTGTCCGCAGGCCTGCTCAGCCGTCACTCGCTGTAGTTGGCACGGGGGACGCCCCCCGCTGCGCGGGGCTTTCGCTCGAATAACAAGGACGTATGTCCAGCGGAGCGTAAGCAAGTCCGCCAATCGGCTCGGCAATTTGATCAAGGTTGTTAGAGCAAAGCCCCGTGCAAAGCGGGGTGGCCTGCATCAGCCTGATCGCCGCCAGCTACCGCAGCCCGGACGTCGCCAAATGGGGCTCTGTCGGAGTTGACGTCACGCGCGGTGCGGGGAGCGGGCCTCGCCAAATGGGGCTCTGTCGGAGTTGACGTCACCCGGTTCTCGCGGGGAGCGGACCTCGCCAAATGGCGCTCTGTCGGAGTTGACGTCACGCGCGGTGTCGCGGGGAGCGGGCCGTCGTGGCGGCGATGGCGGCGATGGCGCCCCTGAAACCCGACCTGTGAACGATCTTGGACCGGGCGACTATCGCCCGATCGGCGACTCACGCTGCGGAGAGGCTTTTCGGCCGGCCGTGCTGGACATATCGGGCATTCGTCGACCGCGAGGGCTGAAAAGCAGAAAAGTCCCGAAACTGATCGTTCAGAACGGCGAAAGCAGCCAGCCGTACCGCACCGAACCTGGCCATCGCTTCGACAAATCGGCCGGTCCGGCGCAGGATCGCAATCGATGGACGAAAAGCTGCTCCGGACCCTCGCCGAGCACTGGGATCTTGATGCCGATCGGGCGGAACCGCTGACCGGTGGTGACGAGTGTGCCGTCTGGCGGGTGTCCGAGTCGCTTGTGCTGCGGGTGGCGGCGGACACGCGTACGCCCAAACAGGTGTTGTGGTCGTGCGACGCGGCGGCGGCGCTGTCCGAGCAGGTCCCCGAGGTCGTCGCTCCGATTCTGACCGTGCACGGCGCCACCGCGCACGAGCGAGTCTCGGTGTGGCCGTTCGTGCCGGGGGAGCGAGCCGACCGCGATGATCCGTCGATCCGCGACCAGGCCGCCGAGCTGCTGGCGCGGCTGCACACGGTCAACGGTCAGCGCGAGCGGGGCATCGTCCACGGCGACTTCTACCGGGGAAATCTGCTGGTCTACGACGGCTACATCGTCGGCCTGATCGACTGGGACGAGGCGCGTGTGGACGACTACGTGACCGAGTTCGCTTGGTCGATGTGGGAGTTCGCAAAGTCGCCGGACGGCACCACCATGCTGACCGATCGCGCTGACCGATTCGCCGAGGTCTATCGGCAGGTCGGTGGCCGGTTGATCACGATCGACGAAGCGATCCCGTGGATCCGCGACCGGCTGGCCGCGGAGATCGAACGATCACGGGAGGCCCGGAATGCCGGGCTGCCCGCCGATGAAGCCTACGAAGCCGCCGAGATCGAGGCACTGCGAAACCTCTCGTGACGACGCGCGCGGCACGGCACACGCCGAATGTGTCAATGGTGTGGTGGCGCGGCGAAAGCTGGCTACGTTGTGCACGTGGACGAGTCGGACACGGGCGGCGGGGTGGACACGAGCGGCGAGGTAGACACGGGCGGCGAACTGGACGCGGTGGACAAGGCCGGGGCGGTGGCGATCCGGCCGGCCCGCCGTGCCGACATCGCTGCGCTAGTGGCCGCGCTCGGCCAGGAGTTGTATTTCGCCGACCGGATCGGCCGGATGCGGCACAACCTGGGTGAGCTCTTGATCGCGTGGTCCGGTGGCGCGCCGGTCGGCGATGTCTACCTGTGGTGCGAGACGGTGGAGGAGATCGAGGTCGCCGAGGCGTTCCCGGGTGTCCCGATGCTCAACCACCTGGAGGTGGTGCCGGCGTGGCAGGGCCGGGGCATCGGCACCCGGCTGGTCCGGGCCGCCGAGGACGCGGCACGACGCCGCGGCTATGACCGCATCGTGCTCGGCGTCGGCCGGGACAACCCCGAAGCCAGGCGGCTCTACCAGCGGCTCGGCTACGTCGACTGGGGCCAGGGTCCGGTGGTGGCGCGGTGGACCGAGCCGGATGGCGCCGGCGGCATCCGGGAGGCTTCGCTCACGTGCGACACCATGGTCGCGTCGTTGAGGTGAATGGCGGATAGGCTAGGTGGCGATGGCCTACCTGGATCACGCCGCGACCACCCCGATGCTTGACGACGCGCTGGACGCCTATGTCCGCGCCGCTCGCGAGGTCGGCAACGCGTCGTCGCTGCATCAGCCCGGGCGCACCGCCCGGCGCAAGGTCGAGGAGTCTCGGGAGTCGATCGCCGCGGTGCTCGGCGCCCGGCCGTCTGAAGTGATCTTCACAGGCGGCGGCACGGAGTCGGACAATCTCGCCGTCAAGGGCATCTTCTGGGCGCGACGCACCGCCGATCCCCGCCGGACCCGGGTGATCAGCAGTTCGGTTGAACACCACGCGGTGCTGGACGCCGTGATCTGGCTGGAGCAGCACGAGGGCGCGACGGTGACCTGGCTGCCGGTGGACGAGGTGGGCCGGATCGCGCCGGAGGCGCTCGAAGAGGCGCTGGCCACCGACGACGACGTCGCCGTGATCACCGCGATGTGGGCCAATAACGAGATCGGCACCGTGCAGCCGATCGCCGAGCTGGCCGGCATCGCCGCCGCGCACGGCGTCCCGTTCCACACCGACGCCATTCAGGCGGTCGGCCAGGTCCCGGTGGACTTCGGCGCCTCCGGCGTCTCGGCGATGACGGTGACCGGTCATAAGCTCGGCGGCCCGCTCGGAGTGGGGGCGCTGGTCCTGGGCCGGGATGTGGCGTGCACGCCGCTGCTGCACGGCGGCGGTCAGGAGCGCGATGTCCGGTCCGGCACGTTCGATGTGCCCGGCATCGTCTCGTTCGCGGTGGCCGTCGAGGCCAGTGTGAAGAGCCAGCCGGAATATGCCGCTTCGGTCTCGGCGCTCCGGGATCAGCTGGTGAGCCGGGTGTTCGAGGTGGTCCCGGATGCGATCCTGAACGGCCCGGCGATCGGCGCGGCGGTGGACCGCCTGCCCGGCAACGCCCACTTCTCGTTCCCGCACTGCGAGGGCGACGCCCTGCTGCTGCTCCTGGACGCGGCCGGGATCGCCTGCTCGACCGGATCGGCGTGCTCGGCCGGGGTGGCCCAGCCATCGCACGTGCTGACCGCGATGGGCGCCGGCGACGAGTGCGCCAAGTCGTCGCTTCGGTTCACCCTCGGCCACACCTCCACCCAGGCCGATATCGACGAGTTGATCGCCGTGCTGCCGGGTGCGGTAGAGCGGGCCCGGCGGGCGTACCGGCCCCGATCCTGATCTGATCAACAGCCCCGGCGGAGCCGGCGGCTACTCTTGAGCAATGCGTGTTCTTGCAGCCATGTCCGGCGGAGTGGATTCCGCCGTCGCCGCCGCCCGGGCGGCGGACGCGGGGCATGACGTGACCGGCGTGCACCTGGCGCTGTCGCGCAATCCGCAGACCTACCGTGCCGGTGCGCGGGGCTGCTGCACGCTGGAAGACGCCCGGGACGCCCGGCGCGCCGCCGATGTGATCGGCATCCCGTTCTACGTCTGGGACATGGCCGAGCAGTTCCACGAGGACGTGGTCGAGGATTTCGTGGCTGAGTACGCTGCGGGCCGCACGCCCAACCCGTGCCTGCGGTGCAACGAGAAGATCAAGTTCGCTGCCGTGCTGGACCGGGCCGTCGCGCTCGGCTTCGACGCGGTGGTCACCGGCCATCACGCCCGCCTCGGTGCGGACGGCCTGCTGCGCCGCAGCGTCGACCTGGCCAAGGACCAGTCCTACGTGCTCGCCGTGCTGCGCCGCGACCAGCTGGACGGATCGATGTTCCCGCTCGGTGACTCGACCAAGGCCCAGGTGCGGGCCGAGGCTGCCGAGCGCGGTCTGGCGGTGGCGACCAAGCCCGACTCACACGACATCTGCTTCATCGCCGACGGCGATACGCAGGGCTTCCTGGACCAGCGGCTGGGCTCGACGGCCGGCGAGATCGTCGACTCGGCCACCGGCACGGTGCTCGGCGCGCACGATGGCGCCCATCACTACACGATCGGTCAGCGCAAGGGCCTCGGGCTGACGGTGCCGGCGCCGGATGGCAAGCCGCGATATGTGCTGTCGATCACGCCGGTCACCAACACCGTGGTGGTCGGGCCGGCCGAAGCGCTCGAGGTTGCCGTTGTCCACGGCGATCGTCCTATCTGGACCGGACCCGCGGTGGACCTCCCGGCCCGCGCGTCGGTGCAGCTCCGCGCGCACGGCCTCACCACCGGCGCGGTGGTCGAGGTTCGCGATGACGTCATGGTCGCGACGCTCGATTCACCGGTACGCGGCATCGCCGCCGGCCAGGCCATGGTCGCCTACCACCCGGATCCCGGCGGCGACATCGTCCTCGGATCCGCGACCATCTCGGCGACGTCGCCGGCTCCGGTCGCGATCGCGTGACCTTCCCGTGGGCGCCCGGCTCGGCCACCGGCATCGGGTCGCTGCCCGGAACCGACATTGCCGAGGCGGTCAAGACCGTCTTCGGCGAGCTTTCGTTGCCGTACCTCCCGGAGCTTCCGGCACGGGGCCCGGGCGCGGACATGATTGGCCGGTCCGCCGGGCTGCTGGTCGACCTGCCGGTGGACCTTTACGCCGCCGAGTGGCGGGTGGTCTCGCACGGCGGCCAGGATCTTCGGCGTACGCATGACCTGTGGGAACGTGATCTGGACGCGTTCACCGATGCCGCGGCGGATTTCGACGGTCTCGTGAAGATCCAGGTAGCCGGCCCGTGGACTCTCGCCGCGTCGATCGATCTGCCGATCGGCGGCCGGATGCTGCGCGATCCGGGCGCGGTCCGGGACCTCACCGCATCTCTGGCGGAAGGCATCGCACAGCACGTCGCGACCCTGCACCGGCGGCTGCCGTCGGCGCGGTTCCTGGTGCAGCTCGACGAACCGTCGTTGCCGGCGGTGCTGGCCGGCCGGGTGCCGACCGAAAGCGGTTTCGGCACCCTGCGGTCGGTCGACGCCGTCGCAGCGTCGTCGGCGCTTCGCGACGTCGTCGCCGCCGCCGCGTCCAGCACCGACGGCGTGGTCATTCACTGCTGTGCGCCGGACGCCCCGTTGGATTTGTTCCGGGACGCCGGTGCCATCGCCGCCGCGATCGACCTGGACCTGCTGACCGACCTCGACCAGCTGGGCGAGGCACTGGACGGCGGACTCGGGTTACTCGCCGGAGCAATCCCGGCCACGCCGCGGCGCCCGGTCCGTGCTGAGACCGATGCGCCGGCGGGTTCGCCCGATGGGGCGGAACCCCTCACGGCCGATCCCGACGTCGCCACCGATCCGCGGCCGTCGCGGTTGGCTGCCGCCGCGGCCAACCGGATCCGGGATCTGTGGCGGGAGATCGGCTTCTCTCCGAATCATCTCGCCGAGCAGGTGGTGGTGACATCGGCCTGCGGGCTGGCGGGCGCCAGTGCCGGCTACGCCCGGGCGGTGACGACGGCGTGCCGCGAGGCGGCGCAGCGTCTTGCCGACGACTGACCCGGCGGGCGCCGATCGGCGCACCCGATTTGCCGACTGGGCCGATCACGGGGAGCGCCGTGCCGGTGCCGCCGTGAGTGGGCTGGGCTGACGTTGCCGACCGTGGCGCGCCCTCGCGCGGGTGCGCGTCGTCCCGCACGCGATGTCACACCGGCGCGCTAACCTGCGGTCATGGCGGAACTGGACGAGACGCTCTCCGAACTCACCGAAGCTGAGCTGACCGACGCTGAGTTGGCCGACGCAGAGTTGGCCGACGCCGAGCGGACCGGGGCCGAGCGGGCTGGGTCGGAGTTGGCCGAATCCGATGCCGACACCGCGGCCCCGGGAGAGATGCCGACCGGTGCCGTCACCGCGGCCCAGAAGCGCCAGGCCGGCAGCGAGCCGACACCGCAGGCACGGGCTCGGCACGCGGCACTGGCGGCCGAGGCGGATGAGCACCAATACCGCTACTACGTGTTGGATCAGCCGACCGCGTCGGACCAGGAATACGACGTGCTGATGCGCGAACTGACCCGGATCGAAGAGGAGTTTCCGGCCCTGCGCACGCCGGATTCGCCGACGCAGCGGGTCGGTGGCATCAAGTCCACCATGTTCGCCCCGGTCACCCACGCCGAGCCGATGCTGAGCCTGGGCAACGTCTTCACCGACGAGCAGGTCACCGCCTGGGTGGCCCGGGTCGAGCGGGAAGCCGGCGGGCCGGTCAACTTCCTGTGCGAGCTGAAGATCGACGGCCTGGCGGTCAATCTGACGTACGAGAAGGGTCGCCTGGTCTCGGCCGCGACTCGCGGCGACGGGCGCACCGGCGAGGATGTCACTGACAACGTGCGCACCATGCGCGACGTCCCGGCCACCCTGCACGGCGACGACGTTCCGGAGTTCGTCGAGATCCGCGGCGAGATCTATTTCCCGCTGGCCGCCTTCGCCGACCTCAACGCGTCGCTTGTGGAGCGCGGCGAGAAGCCTTACGTCAATCCCCGCAACTCGGCCTCGGGCAGCCTGCGCAACAAGGATCCCAAGGAGACCGCCCGGCGGCCGCTGCACCTGATCGTGCACGGCATCGGTGGCCGGCGCGGTTTCGACGTGCCGACGCAGTCAGCCGCCTATGAGGCGATCAAGCGCTGGGGGCTGCCGACGACCGACCGGTGGCGGGTGGTCAGCGATGCCGACGGCATCCGCAAGTACATCGCCGAATATGCCGCCAAGCGGCACAAGCTCGAGCACGACATCGACGGCGTAGTGATCAAGGTCGATGAGATCTCGATCCAGCGCCGGCTCGGCTCGACCAGTTCGGCGCCGCGCTGGGCGACCGCGTTCAAATACCCGCCTGAGGAGGTCAACACCAAGCTGATCGCGATCCGGCTGGGCGTCGGCCGCACCGGGCGGGTCACCCCGTTTGCCGAGCTGGAGCCGGTGCATGTCGCCGGTTCCACAGTCACCTTCGCGACCTTGCACAACGCCAACGAGGTGCACCGCAAGGGCGTGCTGATCGGTGACGTGGTGGTGGTCCGCAAGGCCGGCGACGTGATCCCGGAAATTCTCGGGCCGGTGGTGGATCGCCGGGACGGGACCGAGACCGAGTTCGTGATGACCACGACGTGTCCGTCTTGCGGCACCACGCTGGCACCCGCGAAAGAGGGTGACGTCGACATCCGGTGCCCGAATTCGCAGCACTGCACCGCCCAGATCCGGGAGCGGATCTTCTATCTGGGCGGCCGCAATGTGTTCGACATCGAGGCGCTCGGTTACAAGGCCGCGGCGGCGCTGGTCGACGAGGGCATCGTGGCCGACGAGGGCGACCTCTTCGGGCTCGATGCCGACAAGCTTGGCGCCAGCCCGTTCTTCAGCAACCAGGACGGTTCGCTCAGTGCCGGTGCGGTCACTCTGCTCGCCAATCTCGACGAGGCGAAGAGCCGGCCGCTGTCCCGGGTGATCACGGGCCTGTCAATTCGACACGTCGGGCCGACCGCCGCGGTCGCTCTGGCTCGCGAGTTCGGCTCGGTCGATGCGATCGGGGCGGCCACCGTGGAGCAATTGACCGCGGCCGAGGGCGTCGGACCCACTATCGCCGCATCGGTGGTGGACTGGTTCGGCGTTGACTGGCATCGCGAAATCGTGGCCAAGTGGCAGGCCTCCGGAGTGGTGCTGGCCGAGGAGCGGACCGACACCGGGCCGCGACCGCTGGACGGTCTGGCGATCGTTGTCACCGGCTCGCTCGTCGATTTCTCCCGGGATCAGGCATCCGAGGCGATCACGTCACGGGGCGGCAAAGTCACCAGTAGCGTCTCGAAAAAGACGAGTTTTGTTGTCGTCGGCGCCGCACCCGGGTCGAAATACGACAAAGCAGTGTCTCTGAAGGTGCCAATTCTGGATGAGGACGGCTTCCGCGTCCTTCTTGAGGATGGTCCGGACGCTGCGGCCAAACGGGCCCGGACAGACGTGGAAAGCTAAGCGCAATCGACCGATAACGCGCTCTTACGTCCGAGTTGTGCCGCAGTAGACGATTGGTCTCGACTTCGTCACGACGGATGTTGATTTACGCAAATCCGGTCGGTTCGGCCTATCGTGGTCTTCCGGGTTCAACTCGACGAGCCCGCAGCGGACCACAAGCGCCCGGCGATGTCAGGCGCCGGCAATTGCGAGCTAGCGGGAGGTGTCGATGTACCCGACCTACCCCGCCTCGTTGCGCAACACCGCGCCGCCGGAGCGGGAGGGCTTGTTCTTCGGATTCGTCGGTGCCGTCTGCGTGGCGGCCCTGTGCCTGCTGGCGCCGCAGATCCCCGGGCTCGGCCACTTCCTGCATCACGCCCCTGCTGCCTACTGGGTGCTCGCCGTTCTCGGCGTGCTGGCCGATTCGCGGCCGTTTACGCCACCTGGCTTGCGCCCGACCGCAGCGGTCTTCCCGTCCATCTGTTTCACCTTCGCGATCCTGCTCATGTATGGCTTTGCCGAAGCCGTCATCGTGCAGGTCGCCGCGGTGATCGTCTCGTCCATCCGACTCAAGCACGCGCCCTGGCGGGCGGCGTTCAACGCCGGCCAATACACATTGAGTTTCGCCACCGCGGCGGCTGTGCTGAGCCTGGCCCACGGGAGACCGTTCGCGCCCGGCGGCGAGCCGGACTGGGCCGACGTGATGACCGCGCTGGCCGCCGCCGCGGCCTGGTTCGCAGTCAACTACAGCCTCGTCACGACCGCGGTCTTCCTGCGGTTCCGGGGGTCCTGGTGGACCACGTTCTACAAGAGCGTGGCCTACGACGCCCTCACCACCGGCTCCCTGCTCCTGCTGGCCCCGGTGCTGGTCGGTGCCACCCGGACCAGTCCGTGGCTGGTGCCGCTGGTGATTGTGCCGTTGCTCGCGGTGAACCGAATGGCCCGGCTCTCCGGTGATCAGGATCGGGCCGCCGCCACCGACCCGCTGACCAGTCTGGCCAATCGGAAGACCTTGATGCGTGAGGTCTCCGACCAGGTGGTCGCCTGTTCCACGTCCCGGCATCGGGTGGACGGCGGACCCCGCCACTTCGCGCTCTTGGTGCTCGACATCGACCGGTTCAAGTATGTGAACGATGCCCTCGGACACGCGGTCGGCGACCGGTTGCTGGTCGAGATCGGGCACCGCCTGGGCCAGGCGGTCCGGCCCGTCGATCTGGTGGCGCGCCTCGGCGGCGACGAATTCGCGATCGTCGCGCCGGAGATCGAGACGGTGGACGAGGCGAAGGCCCTTGCGGTCAAGATCGGCACGATGCTGTCAGTGCCGGTGGTGCTGGACGGGCTGTCCCTCGACGTCGGCGGCTCGATCGGCATCGCGATCTATCCGCAACACGGCGAGGACTTCGCCACCCTGATGCGGCATGCCGACGTCGCCATGTACGACGCGAAGAACCGCGGCGACGCCATCGCCGTCTACGCGCCCGAGGTGGACAACAACTCGCCGGCGCGGCTGGGCCTGCTCGCCGATCTGCGCCGGGCGCTGGAAAATCCGGACTCCGACGAGGTCGCCTTCTATTACCAGCCGCAGATCGAAATGGCCTCCGGCAAGGTGGTCGGCGTCGAGGCGCTGCTGCGCTGGCACCACCCCGGCCGGGGCCTGATCGACCCGGAGGAGCTGATCCGGGTCGCCGAGCACAGCGGCGTCATGCGGCTGCTGACGCTTCGCGTGGTCGACGACGTGATCGCGCAGCTGGCCAAATGGCGCGCCAACGGCATCACGCTCCGTGCCGCGGTCAATGTGAGCGTGCGCGACCTGCACACCGACGAGATCGTCGAGCGGCTCGAGGACCGCCTCAAGGAATTCGACATCGCCCCCGATCAGGTGCAGTTGGAGATCACCGAGGGCGCGCTGATGGCCGACCCCCGACGCGTACTCGTGACGCTGCAGCGCCTGGCGCTGATCGGCGTCGCGCTGTCGCTGGATGACTTCGGCACCGGCTACTCCTCGATGCAGCACCTGCGCCGGCTGCCGCTGGCCGAAGTCAAGATCGACCGGTCGTTCGTGCTGGGCATGGCGAGCGATCCGGACGACGAGGCGATCGTGCGGTCGATCATCGATCTGGCCAGTTCGCTCGGCCTGCGGGTGGTGGCCGAGGGCGTGGAGGACGACCGGACCCGGCGCCTGCTCATGGAGGCGGGCTGTGACGTGGCCCAGGGCTGGTTCTATGCCCGGCCGATGCCCGCCGATGACCTGGTGTCCTGGTTGACGAGATATCGGCCGCCGCAACAGCAGCTGTCCTGGCCGCCCAAGTAGTCTGTTCAAGTCCTCTCGCGACGCGGGCTTGCTCGCCGGCGCGAGCGGCCGGCCGCCGGGCCGATCGTGCCCGGACCACGCTGGGCGCGGCGGATGCTCGATCCGGGGATCCGTCCGGCCGCCCACCAGCGAGCCGGCGTGACTGCCCAGCCCGGCCCGTGGCCGGCTGGAACCAACGGAGAAGGGGAAGAGGATGTCTGGCATTTCCCGTGCCGAGGTGGCTCACCTCGCGCGGCTGTCCCGGCTCGCGGTGACCGATGAGGAACTCGACATGTTCTCCGGCCAGCTCGACGTGATCCTGCAGTCGATCGCCCGCATCAGCGATGTCGCCGCCGCGGACATCCCGCCGACCTCGCACTCCGTCCCGCTGACCAACGTCCTCCGGGACGACGTCGTGGTGCCGTGCCTGTCCCGCGAGGACGCACTGGCCGGTGCACCGGATGTTGCCGAAGACCGATTCCGCGTGCCCCGGATCCTGGACGAGGAGCTGTAAGCCGTGAGTGAGCTCATCTCGAAGTCGGCCGCCGAACTCGGCCGAGCCATCGCCAGCGGAGAGACGTCCTCGGTCGAGGTGACCCAGGCCCATCTGGACCGGATCGCCGCGGTGGATGGCCGGGTGCATGCCTTCCTGCACGTCGACACCGATGGCGCGCTGGCCGCCGCGGCCGCGGTCGACGCCCGCATCGCCGCCGGGGAGAAGCTCGGCCCGCTGGCCGGCGTGCCGGTCGCGGTCAAGGACGTGGTGACCACTCGCGGCCTGCCGACGACCGCGGGCTCGAAGATCCTGGAGGGGTGGCGGCCGCCCTACGACGCGACGATCGTCAGCCGGATGCGCGATGCCGGGATGGTGATTCTCGGCAAGACGAACATGGACGAGTTCGCCATGGGCAGCTCAACGGAGTATTCGGCCTACGGCCCGACCTTCAACCCGTGGGACCTGTCCCGGATCCCGGGCGGTTCCGGCGGCGGTTCCGCGGCCGCGATCTCGGCCCTGGAGGCTCCGGTCTCGATCGGCACCGACACCGGCGGCTCGATCCGGCAGCCCGGCGCGGTCACCGGCACCGTCGGCGCCAAGCCGACCTACGGCGGCACGTCCCGCTATGGCCTGATCGCGTTCTCGTCCAGCCTGGACACGCCGGGCCCGTGCGGCCGCAACGTCGAGGACACGGCACTCCTGCATGCGGTGATCGGCGGCCACGACCCGATGGACTCCACGTCGATTCCGGCGGCATTGCCGGACGTGGTGGGCGCGGCTCGGGCTGGCGCCGGCGGCGACCTGAGTGGCGTGCGCGTGGGGCTGGTCAAGGAGTTCTCCGGCGAGGGCGCCGAGCCCGGCGTGATCGCCGCGTTCCGGGACGCGGTGGCGGCGCTGACCAAGCTCGGTGCCGAGGTCGTCGAGGTCTCGTGCCCGCACTTCCAGTACGCGTTGCCCACCTACTACCTGATCGCTCCGAGCGAGTGCTCGTCCAACCTGGCCCGGTTCGACGGTGTCCGGTTCGGGCTGCGGGTCGGCGACGACGGCAACCGGTCGCTGGAGGAGGTCATGTCGCTGACCCGGGACGCCGGATTCGGCCCGGAGGTCAAGCGCCGGATCATCCTCGGCACCTACGCCCTCTCGTCGGGCTACTACGACGCCTACTACGGCCAGGCGCAAAAGGTTCGTACGCTGATCACCCGCGACTTCGGGGCGGCGTTCGACCAGGCTGATGTCCTGATCTCGCCGACCACGCCGTTCGTGGCGTTCCCGCTCGGCTCGCGCACCTCGGATCCCTACCAGATGTACCTGGCGGACCTGTTCACCATCCCGAGCAACCTCTACGGCGGACCGGCGATCTCGGTCCCGTGTGGACTGTCCGAGGGTCTTCCGGTGGGCCTGCAGATCATGGCGCCGACGATGTCCGACGATCGGATGTACCGAGTGGCGGCGGCTCTGGAGAGTGCCATCGGTCCGATGACGGCGCCGGCCCTGTCCGCGTGACCGAGGTCGCGCCGCTGGCCCGGAAACTCGGCATCAAGCCGGACATGGCGGCGGTCGTGCTGAACCCGCCGGACGGTGTGCTCGACCTGTTCGAGACGCTGCCGGCGGGCGCGCGATTGGCCGTTTCGGTTGGGCGTACCCAATCTGACCTGGTGTTGTTATTCGCGGCCGACGCGGCGGCGCTGACGCAGGCGTGGCCCACCGCGCAGGCCGCGATCAAGCCCGGCGGGCTGCTCTGGATCGCCTATCCGAAGGGCGGCCGGAAGGCCGGCACCGACCTCAACCGGGACATCCTCTGGGCGCACATGCAGCAGCATGATCTCGTCGGGGTGACGCTGGTCGCGATCGACGGCACCTGGTCAGCGATGCGATTCCGGCGGCCCGACGAGGTCGGCAAGGGCTAAGTTGCTCGCCGCGCCTCACCAAGATCGGAAGGACACGGCCTAGTCGACCGGGCGCCAGCCGGAGTCGCGCCCGAACGCCGCCAGCAACCGATCCTGCGGGTCGTCGCCGGCACCCTGCACGCGCGGCCCGACCGCGCCGGTATCGCGGTAAGCGGACTCGCGTTCGCCATACCAATCAGCGATCTCGGCCACGAGTTCCTCGTCGAAGTTGCGGTCGCCGCCGGTGGCCGCGGCCAGATCCCACGCGTGCACGAGGTGATCCGCAGACAACTGGTAGAGGTATTCGCGGGCCGGGAAATCGCCGAACGACAGGTGCACGATGGTCTCCGGGTCGATTCCCGCGGAGGCATCGATCGCTTCCGAGCTGGCCGCGGCGAACGCACCGACCGGGTCATCACCGACCAGGTCTCCGTCAAACTTGTCGCCGATGTCGGCCACCGTGGCCCCGCCGAGCAGCGGAGCCGTCCACCGGTTCTCGCTGGTCAGATGGTTCACCAGGGTTCGGACGTCCCAATCGGCACAGGGCGTCGCCGCGCTCCATGACTGCGAGCCGTCGCCGATCGCATCGACACGGGCCGCGAACTCGGCCACCGTGCGTCGATGCAACTCCGCTGGTTCCATGACCGACAGTGTGCCCGGATCGTGGGTCCGCCGCATGATTTCGGCACGTTGGGCGTCCAACTAGGCGAATCCTCATCGGATTCGATCGAGGCGGTACGCGGACTCGACGCAGGCCGGTACGCGGACTCGACGTCGCAGGGTTTACGTGGACCTCGCAAACGCAGCAACGCGCGGCGATAGGGGAGGAATCGCCGGGCGTTGCCACAGGTGGTTTCTAGATCTACTTATCTGGGCCGTCGCTGGTCCACGACACCGGACCGGGCAGGTCCACGCGGTGCCGGCGGGCTCGCGAGTTCCACGACCACTTGCCGATCTTGATGCTCCACGACGAGAAACCGTTCTTGCTGAAGTTCAGATGGATCGGTCCCAGCCGGACGATCTTCCGGAACAGGATTGGCATCTCCACGCATCCCTTCGAGTCTGCTGTCGCGCAGGGTGAACGCGACCTCCGTGCGATGGGGGCTGGCTCGCACGGACATCTGTGCGATACCCGCAACACACGGCGCTAAACCGTAAACCTGGGTGTCAACGCGGAACAAGGGCCGAATACTCTGTACCGATGAGCACGAGCACTGCGCCCATCGCATACGAGGACGTTGCCGCGCGCTATGCGCCGGTGATCGGCCTGGAGACCCACGTCGAACTCGGCACCGTCACCAAGATGTTCTGTGGTTGCCCGACCGAGTTCGGCGCCGAACCGAACACCCACGTCTGCCCGGTCTGCCTGGGCCTGCCCGGGTCTTTGCCGGTGGCGAACAAGGCCGCCATCGAGGCGACGATCCGGATCGGTCTCGCGCTCAACTGCACCATCGCTTCCTGGTGCCGGTTCGCCCGGAAGAACTACTTCTACCCGGACATGCCAAAGAACTTCCAGATCAGCCAGTACGACGAACCTCTGTGCACGGATGGCTGGCTGGACGTCGAGGTGGACGGCCAGACCGTGCGGATCGGGATCGAGCGCGTGCACCTGGAGGAGGACACCGGCAAGACCCTGCACCTGGGCGGTGCCACCGGCCGGATCCACGGCGCCACAGAGTCCCTGGTCGACTACAACCGGGCTGGCATCCCGCTGGTGGAGATCGTCACCAAGCCGGTGCCCGGCACGGGCGCGCTGGCGCCCACGGTGGCCAAGGCCTACGTCACCGAACTTCGTGACGTGGTCCGCTCACTGGGCGTCTCGGACGTCCGCATGGAGCAGGGCTCGATGCGCTGCGACGTCAACACCTCGCTGTCGCTGCCCGGCGCGCCATGGGGTACGCGTACCGAGACGAAGAACGTGAACTCGCTCCGCAGCGTCGAGCGGGCCGTGCGCAGCGAAATGATCCGGCAGGCCGGCGTGCTGGACGCCGGGCAGCGGGTGATCCAGGAGACCCGGCACTTCCACGAGGAGACCGGCGAGACTACGTCCGGCCGAAGCAAGGAAGAGGCCACCGACTACCGCTACTTCCCGGAGCCGGACCTGGTGCCGCTGGCCCCGGACGCCGAGTGGGTCGCCACGCTGAAGGCGGCCCTGCCCGAGGCTCCGCGAGACCGGCGGCGGCGGCTTCAGGATGCGTGGGGTTTGACCGATCACGACATGCAGTCGGTCGTCAACGCCGGTGCGGTGGAGCTGATCGAGGCCACCGTGGCCGCAGGCGCCACGCCTGAGGCGTCCCGCAAGTGGTGGCTCGGCGAGCTGTCCCGGCACGCCAACGCGAGCGGCGTCGAGCTGGCCGACACCGGCGTCACCCCGGCACACGTCGCCGAGCTGCAGAAGCTGGTCGATGACGGCAAGCTCACCGACAAGCTGGCGCGTACGGTCCTCGACGGTGTGATCGCCGGCGAGGGCACGCCGAGCCAGGTGATGGCCGCCAAGGGCATCGAGGTGGTCTCCGACACGGGCGCCCTGACCACCGCCATAGACGACGCGATCGCCGCCAACGCCGAGGTCGCTCAGAAGGTCCGGGACGGCAACATGGGAGCCGCGGGCGTGCTGATCGGTGCCGTGATGAAGGCGACCAGGAACGCCGCCGACGCCAAGACCGTTCGCGAGATGATCCTGGCTAAGCTAACCGGCTGATTTCTCCCGCGGCCGCTGATGACGGCGTCTTCCCGGCGTCTCGCAGCGACTTCGTCGATGCTCCGCGACGGTCAAGACGGCGTCGCGGCCGCTACCGCGATTCGCGCGGCACCGCTTGCACGTCAACGGGTTTCCTGGGCCGCTTGCCGTGTGCAGACGGCGTCGCGGCCCTGCTGTCGCGGTCTTCGTCGATCTTGCGATGTCGGGGTGCCTATGGCCACGCCAACGTCGCAAGATCCGAAGTGTCGCCGGCCGACGGGTCTGAGGTCGGTGGTGATCCCTGCGTTTATGGGGCTATCGCGGTTACGCCGGCGGCCGTAGCAGCGATAACCCCATAAACCCGAGCGTCGATGATCAAATGCTGCGGCGTGTTGGGCGACGCCGCACGCCAACTCTGTGGATGTTGCGAAGTTGGGGTGCCTGTCGCCACGCCAACATCGCAAGATCCAGTTGCGCCGTCGCGCTGTTACGCCAACGTCGCCCGTCGCCCGTCGTGTGCGGTCGCACCGCTCCGCGAAGGTGGCGCCGTCGCGGCCGCTACCGGCCGGGCGTTGGCGCGGACTCGGGCGTGGGCGACGGTTTGACGGTGTGCCGTTCCAGCGTCACCTCGGACTGGCCGGTGCCGCCGAGAGTGATCTCGTCGTAGGCGTTGAGCTGATGCGCCTCGTCCATGTAGAGGACGGTCATCTCCAGCGGCGTAGGCTGCTCGCCCTCCAGCCCGCGAAGCCCCGCACCGCCGGTGGATCCCTCGACCATCAGCCTGGTTGTCTGCTCGCCGGGAACCGCCGGAAGGTCGGTGATCTGCCGGTGGTGCAGGTGGCCGGCGAGCACCAGCGGCACGGTGCCGTCCAGCGCACCGGCGGAGGCCGGGTCATGTACCAGCGCGATGTCCACCGGGCCGTTGTAGGCACGGATGGTCGAGGCCAGTTTTTCGCCGGATGCGTACACGTAATCGATGGTCTGGTGTCCGGATTGAGTGTCCGGCTCGCGGGTGGTCTTGTCCGGAGTAAAGCGGGGATCGCCGATGCCCGCGATGGTCAGGCCGTCCACTTTCTGGATCTGGTTCTCCAGGACGATGGCGTTGGGCTGACGGGAGACCGCCCGCGCTGTGGTGGCCGAGTCGTGGTTGCCGCGGATGTAGACGTAGGGAACGCCGAGGCTGCCGATCGGGTCCACGAACGAAGACTCGGTCGTCGAGCCCCAGTCGTTGATGTCTCCGGTGTCGACCACCAGGTTGATGTGGAACTGGTTGACGACGGTGCTGATCACCGACCAGGCGGACGGGTTCAAGTGCAGGTCCGAGACGTGCAATACGCGGATCGTGCCCGGTGATGGTTCGTAGACCGGCAGCGTGTTGACCGTCTCGTAGAGCTTGCTGACGTTGGTGACCAGGCCCTGCAACTCGGCCCGATAGGCCCCGAATCGGCTGGCGATGCTGTGCGCGTCACCGATCAAGGCTGGGGCGTTGGCGAGCAGGCCCTGGAACTTGGGTTCCTCGATCGAGCTGGGCCGGAAGGTGGATACCGCGATGGCGCCGCTGCCGACCACGGTGAGCAGGGCCAGCGTGCCGCAGATGGCGACCCGCCGCATTCGTCGGAACACCAGTGCCGCGAGAAGCATGGTGGTCAACACGGCCGCGCCGGCGCTCTGCAGCACCAGGCGAGTCACGTTGGTCTCCACGTCCGGCACCGCGGTCGCGCTCGCATTCTCGATCGCGTTCGGATCCTTGAACAGCTCGGTAGCGTGCTTCTGATCCAGTGCCTCAAGCCGCATCTTCAGGTGTGCCGGGCCGCGGTGGCTGGCGACGCTGAGCGAACCGAGGGGCGGCACCTGCACATCGGTGCCGCCGTCAACCGATGGCGTGATCGCGAACGTGGCGGTGAATGGGCCGACGTCGCCGGTGACGTGACCCTCGACCCGCAGGCCGATCACCACGCCGGCGAGGGTCACGATGATCAGCGCGAGGACAAGCGCAGTCCGCCGCACGATGACATTCGCCCGTGCGGCGGTCAACCAGCGACGAAGGGTCGCTCCGAGCCCATCCATCCGCCCATCATGCCGCGCATCAGAGCGTATTGCCCGTTCATCTGATCAAGACCGGCCGATCGGAGCCCGCATTTGACCTGGTCTCGCAGGTGTTCGGAAATCCCCGGCGGGCCGGTGGAGCAAGGCCTCGGGCGCGCCGCTACGAGCCGCGGCCCGCCCGCTGAAGCACGGCCCTGGGCACGCCGCCACAACCGGCAAGCCCGGTCGAGCACGGCCCAAGGCGCCCCGCTACAAGCCGCGGCCCGCCCGGTGAAGGACGGCCCCCGGCGCCCCGCCGCACTTGCCGGCGGCCGCCCGGTGGCGCACGGCCCCAAGCCGCCATAACCGGCGGCCGACCTGCCCGGGTCAGCTCTTTCCGGCGCCCTCGTCGGCCAGGACCAATCGAATGATGTGATCGTCGGCGGGCTTCGGGTGGCCGTGACCGTCGGTGTTGGAAGTGGTGATCCAGACCGACCCGTCCGGTGCCGCTGCGGCGCCGCGCAACCGCCCGAATTGGCCCAGCAACATCGGCTGCGGAGCCCCGAACGTGCCGCCGCCCTGGGTCAGGCCGACCAGGTAGGCCCGCTCGCCGGCGAGGCACGACGTGGTCAGGACGCTTCCGATGACGGCCACTCCGGAGCAGGTCGACTCGGCCAGCGGCCAGGTCAGCAGTGGGATCGCGGCCCGGTGGTCGACTTCGGACTTGGCCGCGGCGGCGTCTCCGACCACCCGCTTGAGCTCGTCGTTGTGCCCGTTGACGTCGACCACGAAGAGGTGACCCTCTCGATCCCAGGTCATGCCTTCGACCGCGTGCAGGCCGGATGCGTAGACCAGCGTCTTGGCACCGGTGACCGGTTTTCCGCTGGTGGACATCCGCAGGATCTTGCCGCCCAGGCTCTTGGCGTCGGCGGCGTGCTTGGCCGAGCCGGCATCGCCGGTGGCAGCGTAGAGCCAGCCGTCCGGACCGAACATCAAGGCGCCGCCGTTGGCGCTGGCAGCGTGCGGGATGCCGCTGACGATCACGTGTGGCGTGCTCGCTCCGGCTTCGGACAGGCGCACCGAGGCGATCCGGTTGTCGGTCTTCGTCGAGTAGTAGATGAACACCGTCGAGTCGGTGTCGAAATGCGGGGACGCGGCGATGCCGAGCAGGCCGCCATCGCCGCTGGTGGTCACGCCCTTGATCGTGCCCGCGGTGCTGACGGTGAGGCTGCCGTCTGGCTTCTGCGGCTCACCGACCTTGAGGATCTTGCCGGTCTTGCGCTCGGTGATCAGGCCGGTGCCGTCTCGCAGGAATGTGATGCCCCAGGGCGCGGCCAGGTTGCTGGCGATCACGTCGGTGGTCGCGGTGGCGTTGCTCCGCGATGACGAGGCGGGCGCGCTGGCCCTCGGTGTCGGCAGCTTGGGTGGGGCACCGCTCTGATCCGGCGGCGGCGATCCGAATGAGCATGCGGCGAGCGCAGCGCATGCCAGTGCAACGACCCCGACGCGTACGCCTTTCCAACCCACCCGGCCAGCGTAGCGGCGCCCGCTGTCGGCAGGCACGGATGGAGCTCACGATCCGGCGGGTATTGTCGGATCTTGTGAAGGTGTGGATCCCGTACCCGTACCGCCTGGAGCGTTTCGCCGATCTGCCGATCCAGTTGGAGATCTGTCCGTCACCGGCGGAGCTGCCGTCGGATCCCGCGGATGTGCTGTTCTGGACGCCGCCATACCTGGCCGATCGATCGGTCACCGAGCTGCTGGACCGGATGCCGGCTCTGAAAGTGGTGCAGTTGCTGACCGCCGGCGTGGACGTGTGGATCGACCGGGTTCGAGACGGCGTCCTGCTCTGCGATGGCCAGGGCATTCACACCTCGTCGACGGCCGAGCTCGCACTCACGCTGATCCTGTCCTATCAGCGCCGGATCCCGGAATTTGTCCGGGCTCAGGCGGTCGGCGAATGGGATCAGGTCGCGACGCCGACTCCCGAACTCACTGACAGTCGGGTGCTGATCGTGGGCGCCGGTGCGATCGGTGACAACCTGCGGCACCGTCTGGAGGCGTGTGAGGCGGCCAGCGTGACGATGGTGGCCCGATCCGCTCGGCCCGGTGTGCACGCCGTGGCCGAGCTGCCGGACCTGCTGCCGGATGCGGACATCGTGGTGCTTCTGGTCCCGCTGACGCGGGACACCACCGGCTTGATTGACGCGAAGATGCTGAGCCACATGCACGACGGCGCGCTCCTGGTCAACATCGCTCGCGGACCGGTGGTGGTGACCGATGACCTGGTCGCTGAGTTGCGGTCGGGCCGCCTGCATGCGGCGATGGACGTGACCGACCCGGAGCCACTGCCAGCCGGACATCCACTGTGGACGCTGCCGAATGTGCTGATCACCCCGCACGTCGGCGGGATCGTCCAGGGTCTGATGCCGCGGGCCTACCGGCTGCTGGAGGCACAACTGCGCCGGTTCGTCGCCGGTGAGCCGATGCACAACGTCGTCGCCAACGGCTACTGACGTCTACTTCGCTGACGACCGCGCGGCGTCGGTCTCGATCTCGTCCGAGGCGTCGTCCTGATCCGAGCCGGTGCCGGCTGCCGGCTCGTCATCGTCGCGGCCGACCAGTTCGATGCCGCTCGCGGCGATCAGGCGCGGCAGGTCGGCGCGGCCGACCGCGGGCAGAGCGACCTGCTCACCGCCGGCCAGCGAGGCGATCACACCGCGACCGGCGGGCTCGAATCCGGCGACGTCGGTCCACGCGATCCGGCGCGACCAGAACGCGCCCCGGATCCGCAGACCGGCGGCGTCCGCGTCGGTCCCGGCGCGCCAGCCCCAGATGACCACGAACACCGGGACGAGCAAGACCAGGAGCAGCGGGTAGGCCCACCACGGCGTCGAGTCCATGCCGAAGCCGGAGGTCGCTAGCGGCACGGCGCCCAGGATGGCGACCAGACCGGCGATCGAGATCGCGGCACTGCGGCGGAAGCGCACAGGTTTCACCACCCAATTGTGTCATCGACGCTGCTGATCATCGGTTGCGGGTGCTGGTGGACCGGCGACGGGTCACCGTTTCGAGCAACGGCGCATGTGGCACAGGACCGTGTGTGACAAATAGGGCGTATGACCGGCGGCAGCGCTGGAGTGAGAGCGGCTTCGAAGCGCCGCGGGGAAGCGAATGTCGTAGGCCGGGTGAATACTGCGTGACATGTCTCACGTTTTGATGATCGGCACGTCAAAGGGCCTGTTCCTGGCCCGCAGCGACGACGACCGGCGGACCTGGGAGATCAGCGGCCCGGAGTTCCCGATGACCGGGGTCTACGCGGTCGCCGTGGACAAGCGCGGTGACCAGCCGCGGCTGTTCGCCGGGATAACCAGCAGTCACTACGGTCCCGGCCTGGCCTCCAGCGACGACGGTGGCCGCACCTGGGCCGAGCCCGACAATCCGCCGATCGCATTCCCCGCCGACACCGAGGCGTCGCTGCGGCGCGTCTGGGCGATCGCTTCCGGTCCGGCCGACCAGCCGGGGCGGATCTATGCCGGCGTGGAACCGTCCGCGTTGTTCCAGTCTGATGACGGCGGCACCACCTTCGAGTTGGTCCGGGGCCTGTGGGACCACCCGCACCGACCCAACTGGGGCGAGGGCTTCGGCGGTCAGGCCATCCACACGGTGCTGCCCCATCCGACCGACGACGCCGCGATTTTGGTGGCGATGTCGGCCGGAGGGGTCTATCGGACCGGCGACTGCGGCGCGACCTGGTCTGCCGACAACACCGGCATCAAGGCCTATTTCCTGCCGGACCCGTGGCCGGAATACGGCCAGTGCGTGCATAAAGTGGCGCGCGATCCGGAGAACGTCGATCGGCTCTACGCGCAGAATCACCACGGCGTCTATCGGTCCGACGACGGCGGTCACATCTGGAAATCCATCGCCGACGGACTGCCCAGCGATTTCGGCTTCGGCATCGTCGCGCACCCGCACCGCGGCGACGTCATTTACAACTTTCCGGTGACCGCGGACGGGATGCGGTTCCCGGCCGAGGATCAGTGCCGGGTGTTCCGGTCGACCGACGCCGGCGACACCTGGGAGGCGCTCACCACCGGCTTGCCCTCCGGCCCGTATTACGGCGTCGTGCTTCGCGATGCGATGTGCGCGGACGATTCCCGGACCGCCGGCATCTATTTCGGGACCCGGACCGGCGACGTCTTCTCCAGCCGCGATGAGGGCGAGAGCTGGACTCGGGTGGCAACCAGCCTGCCGGACGTGTTGTGCGTCCGCGCGGCGAGCCTGTGATTACCATCCTGGTCCCGAGCGCGCTCCGATCCGACGTCGACGGTGCGGCGCGGCTCGAGATGCCGGTCACCGGTTCGCTGGCGGCGATCCTGGCCGAGATGGACCGCCAGTGGCCTCGGCTCGGCCGGCGGATCCGTGACGAGCAGGGCCAGCTCCGCAAATTCGTCAACGTCTACGTCGATGGCGAGGACGTTCGCCGGGTCGAGGGCTTGGCGACGCCGGTGCCGGACGGTGCCGAGGTGCAGATCCTGCCGAGCATCGCCGGCGGCGCCACCGAGTAGGCGACCGGGCGGCACGGGCGTAATCCCGCGCCGCCCGCGGACGCCAGCCGGACTCGCCAGCAGGCGCCCGCGCCCAACCGCCGACCTCGGTCGTTCATTGGCTCTGAGATTGCGCCGTGACGGGCGATCGGCGGGATCGGATCCGGTTTTCCCGACGTCCGAACACGAAGTCGCCGTGTGCGGACGCACTCATGACTTCGCGTTCGGCTGTCAGCGGCGGCGGAGACGTTTCCCAATCACGGCGTGGGTGCAAAGCCAGGCATTGGGAAGCCGACCATGAGATCGGCGACCTCGCTCGAGATCCGCGCCAGCGTCTCCTGGTCGTCCTTGATTCCGGCGGACACCGCCTCGTCCATCCACCGCGCCACGTGAGCCATGTGCTCCTCGGTGAGACCGCGCGTGGTCAGAGCCGGCGTGCCGAGACGGATGCCGGACGGGCTCCACGGCTTGCGCGGGTCGAACGGCACGGTGTTGAAGTTCAGCTCGATGCCGGCGACGTCCAGCGCCTTGGCGGCGGGCTTGCCCTCGATGCCCTTGTTGGTCAGGTCGATCAGGATCAGGTGATTGTCGGTGCCACCGGAAACCAGGTCGAATCCGCGCTCGTTAAGCGCGGCGGCGAGCGCCTTGGCGTTGGCCACCACCTGGTGTGCGTAGGCACTGAAGCTCGGCTGGGCCGCCTCCAGCAGGGCTACGGCTATGCCGGCCGTGGTGTGGTTGTGGGGGCCGCCCTGCAGGCCGGGGAAGACCGCCTTGTCGATCGCCGTCGCGTAGTCCGCCTTGGTCATCAGCATGGCGCCGCGCGGACC
Organism: uncultured Actinomycetota bacterium; assembly: GCA_963836775.1. Lineage (GTDB taxonomy): Bacteria > Actinomycetota > Actinomycetes > Mycobacteriales > Micromonosporaceae > DASQPR01. The sequence continues at coordinate 736,579 of CAWIKR010000003.1, forward strand.
GCGAAGAGTCTTGTGCGTGGTGGTGGAGATGACGTCGGCGTAGCCGACCGGCGACGGGTGGGCGCCGCCGGCGATCAGGCCGGCGATGTGAGCGATGTCGGCGACCAGCAGCGCACCGACCTCCTGGGCGATCTCGGCGAACGCCGGGAAATCAATGGTCCGCGGGATCGCGGTGCCCCCACAGAAGATCATCTTCGGCCGCTCGGCCCGCGCGATGTCACGGACATGGTCCATGTCGATGCGGCCGGTCTCCCGGGTGACGCCGTAGTGCACCGGGTGGAACCACTTGCCGGTGGCCGAGACCGGCGAGCCGTGGGTCAGGTGACCGCCGTGCGCCAGCTCCAGCGACAGGAACGTGTCGCCGGGTGTCATGAAGGCCAGGTAGATGGCGAGGTTGGCGGGCGAGCCGGAATATGGCTGGACGTTGGCGTGGTCGACGCCGAACAGGGACTTGGCGCGGTCGATGGCGAGCATCTCGATCGGGTCGATGAACTGCTGACCTTCGTAATACCGCTTGGTGGCGTAACCCTCGGAATACTTGTTCGTCAGCACCGTGCCGGTGGCCTCGAGGACGGCCGTGGACACGTAGTTCTCGGACGGGATCATCCGGAGCTTGTCCCGCTGGCGCTCGGCCTCGTCTTCGATCAGCCGGGCCAGCTCGGGGTCGGCCGCGGCGAGGTGCGGGATTGCCGGTTCGTGCACGATTGTCTCCCTTGCCGTTGACGACCCGCACCCAGGCGCACGGTGCGCGGTCTCTCGTCGCTCCCCGGTGGTCGATTCCACCTGCTGCGCCAGTCGCGAACCTCTAGAGCCTACTGGTCGCGAAACCGATCGCCGGGCTGGCACACCCTGGTAGACCATCGAGGCGTGGCCGTCACGACGATGTCAATTCACCATGCGCACGGGGGCTACCTCAGTCGGACCGGGTCACGTTGTGGCGCGCGCTCAGCAGAGACGGCGTGCCGCTTCGCCGGTCGGGAAGCGTGGTGGGTCGCGGGTGCTTCCGTAGCGAGGACCGAGCGCAGGCAGCGCCATGCCAGCGTCCAGGCGCCGTCTTGCGGCAGCGGCCGGTCAACGTCGTCGACGTCCTCGGGCTGGACCGCCTCCCGTCCGACGGAGGCGTGATCTATCAGCGATTTCGGGCGACTGCGGTCCCGTTTGGCGAATATGTTGATCGTTATCACGACACCGGAACGGAGCTGACGAGGCGATGAGCGTGTTTCTGGTGGGCGGCGGCCCGGACTTGGAGACCGAGGACCTGCTGGAGCCGTTCCGCACCGAGGTCGGGCAGCGGGCGCCCGGACGGACCCGCGGCGTGGCCGCGGTGCTGTTCGACGAGGAGGGGACCGCGGAGCGCTTCCTCCCGGCGTACGCGTCGATCCTGGTCGGCGTCCCGCTGACGGTGGTCAAGGTAGGGCCCGGCCACACCGTCGATCCGGCAGTCTTCGACGGCGCCGACGGCATCCTGGTGGGCGGCGGGCCCACGCCGGACTACCACGCCGGCCTGATCGACTGCGCTCCCGCGATCCGGGCCGCGGTCGATGCCGGTGTTCCGTATCTCGGCTTTTCGGCGGGCGCGATGATCGCCGGAGAGACGGCCCTGCTCGGCGGCTATCGCCTCGGCGGCCGCGAGGTCTGTCCGCAAGAGTGGTGCGAGGATCTTGACGATGTGACCCTGAGCTCGGGCCTGGGCCTGGTGCCGTTCGTGGTCGACGTGCACGCGGCGCAGGCCGGGACCATCGGCCGCGCCCTGGCGATCGTGGAGTCCGGAGCTGCCGAAATGACGGCCGCCATCGACGAGGACACGTGCCTGGTGGTGCCGGTCGGTGCACCGGCGAGCACCGGCCGGGTCCGGGGTTCCGGATCGGTCTGGCTGGTCCGCCGGACCGAGAGTGTGACCGTGGCTAGTTGGCTGTAACCGGCGCTTCCGGGAACGACGCCGGTTCGGCCGCGTACGCCACCATCCAGGTCGGCCGCAGCCGGAAGAACACGATGTGCGGGCCCCAGTCGAGCGGACTGCTGCCGTAGAACTCAGTGAAGTAATCGGCGGAGGCGGCGAACGCCGGGTGGCCGGTGTCGATGTAGTCCGCGTGGCCATGAGTGAAGACGGCGTATCGTTCCCCGTCCACGTGGGTGGCGCTGCAGGCCGGCCGTACTTTCAGGTGCCTCGCTTTGATCGCGCTCGCATCGGTGCTGAACAGCCATTGGCCCTTGACAAAGTGGCCGTCAAGGCAGCTCGTGCGCGGCTCGCCGGCGGCCGTCACCGTCGCCACGACCAGCACTTTCATGCCCACCAACTCGGCGACCAGCTGTCTGGCGTTGAGCCGGCGGTGCGGCGTCACGATGTCGCGTAGCTGCCGGCTGCCGCCGGCCACCGACCGATCCAGCAGCTCCTGCAGCGCGTCGATCTCGGCAGATGTCTCCCGCATGACGCCATTCTCGCCGCCGACCGACAGAAACGGCCGTGCCGACTGACAGAAACGGCCGTGCCGACCGACAGAAACGGCCGTGCCGACCGACAGAAACGGCGCCGATCGTATCGACCGGCGCCGTTTCTCCAATCGACTAGAGCGGCACCTTCCGGTACGCGCCATCGGATGCCGATGTGGTCATCGACGCGTACGCACGCAGTGCCGCGGACACCGCACGCTCCCGGTTGACCGGCGAGTAGGGCCGGTCCCGCTTTTCCTGAGCGATCTTGCGCTGCTCCAGCGCATCCGGATCGACCAGCAGTTCCAGGCGCCGGTTCGGGATGTCGATGTCGATGAGATCACCCTCTTCGACCAGCGCGATCAGGCCGCCACCGGCCGCCTCGGGCGAGATATGCCCGATCGACAGCCCGGAGGTGCCGCCGGAGAACCGGCCGTCGGTGATCAAGGCGCAGGCCTGGCCCAGGCCCCGGCCCTTCAGGTATGAGGTCGGGTAGAGCATCTCCTGCATGCCCGGCCCGCCCTTGGGGCCTTCGTAGCGGATCACCACGACATCGCCGGCGACGATCGATTTAAGGAGGATGGCCTCGACGGCGGCCTCCTGCGACTCGAAGACCCGGGCCGGCCCACGGAACGTCAGGCAGTCGTCCGGGACCCCGGCGGTCTTCACCACCGCGCCGTCCAGTGCCAGATTGCCGTGCAGCATGGCCAGGCCGCCGTCGGCCGAGTATGCGTGCGCGATGTCCCGGATGCACCCGTCGGCGGCATCGGTGTCCAGCGACGACCACTGGTTGGCGGTGGAGAACGGCTCGGTGGTGCGTACCCCTCCTGGGGCCGCGTGGAAGAGAGCTTGCGCTTGCGGCGTGGCCGAGCCACCGCGGACATCCCAATCGCCCAGCCACTGGTCCACAGTGGCCGAGTGCACCGCGTGCACGTTCCGGTTGAGCAGCCCGGCGCGGTCGAGTTCGCCCAGGATGGCCGGGATGCCGCCGGCCCGGTGGACGTCTTCCATGTGGTATTTCTGCGTGTTCGGTGCGACCTTGGCCAGGCACGGCACCCGGCGCGAGATCGCGTCGATGTCCTTGACGCCGAAGTCCAGCTCAGCCTCGCGGGCGGCGGCGAGCAGATGCAGCACAGTGTTGGTCGAACCGCCCATGGCGACGTCCAGCGCGACCGCGTTCTCGAAGGCCGGCCGGGACGCGATCGCCCGGGGCAGCATCGATTCGTCGTCGTCGTCGTAGTAGCGCTTGGCGATGTCGACGATCAGCGTGCCGGCCCGCTCGAACAGCGCCTTGCGGGCCTCGTGCGTGGCCAGCGTGGAGCCGTTGCCGGGCAGGGCCAGCCCGATCGCCTCGGTCAGGCAGTTCATCGAGTTCGCGGTGAACATGCCCGAGCAGGAACCGCAGGTCGGGCAGGCGGAGCGCTCGATGGTGGCGAGCTGATCGTCGGAGACCGCCTCGTTGGCGGAGGCGACCATCGCGTCGATCAGGTCCAGCTTCTGGTGGACGACGCCGTCGATCGCGACGGTCTTGCCGGCCTCCATCGGGCCGCCCGAGACGAAGACCGTCGGGATGTTCAGGCGCAGCGCGGCCAGCAGCATGCCCGGCGTGATCTTGTCGCAGTTGGAGATGCACACCAGGGCGTCGGCACAGTGGGCGTTGACCATGTATTCCACCGCGTCGGCGATCAGCTCCCGGCTGGGCAGCGAGTAGAGCATGCCGCCGTGGCCCATGGCGATGCCGTCGTCGACCGCGATCGTGTTGAACTCGCGCCCCACGCCTCCGGCCGCGGCCACCGAATCGGCCACCAGCGCACCGAGATTGCGCAGGTGTACGTGCCCGGGAACGAACTGGGTGAAGCTGTTCGCGATCGCGACGATCGGCTTGCCGAAGTCGGAGTCGGTCATGCCGGTGGCACGCCAGAGCGCGCGGGCGCCGGCCATCATGCGTCCGTGAGTGGAGGTTTTGGAGCGCAGTTCGGGCATACCCGCCAGCATGCCACGCACTCGGCCGAGTGCTCGTCTCCGGTGAGACGGAGTGTCCACCAGACGAGACCGGTCGTGACCGGTCGTGACCGGTCGTGACCAGTGGCGAGGGGTCATGCGACCAGGTGGACCGCGCGCTCCGTCGGCACCGATCCAACGAACACCTGTAGCACGGGTCCCGAACAGGCAGCCGCATCCGCCCGACAGTCCAACTGCCGTTTCGGGCATGAATCCGGCACAGTGTATGCGTGCCCCTCGATGCAGGGTCGTGCCTTCTGGCTGCCGCGGTCTGTGTTGCGGTGGCCGGCATCCCTGCGCTCGCGTGGCTGGCCCGGCTGTCCCAGCCCGCAGCTTCCGGCAGCCGGTCCGGCCGATCCGCGCGCTTCGGCGCCCGCCTGCTGATCCTGTCGATCGTCACCACCGTCGCCTGGATGGTGGCGGTCGGAGTGGCCGCGGCCCTGATACCGGCTCCGCATGACCATCGGCATGGCCTGGCCATCGTCGGCTGCGTCGGCGTCCTGGTGGCGTCCCAGCTGATGTTCGCCGGCATCGAGTGCCTGCCCGGCGTGGTCGAGTCCCGGCCGGCCCGCTGGCGGCGGCGGATCGACGCGTTCCTGATCACCAGCGCTGCCTGCCTGGGTGGCTGGATCCTGGTCGGTCTGCTGTTCAACGGCGGAAAGCCGGTGCCGGTCCGACCGTTGTGGGACGCGGTGGTCATCACGCCGCCGCTGCTGTCGGTGGTCGGCGCGGCCGCGTTCGCCGTGGTGACGATGCTGCGGGTCGCCCGGCCCCGGCTCGCGGTCTCGTTGCTCAGCATCGGCAGCGTCATCACCGTCGCCGGTGCGTCCGGGGTGGTCACCGCGCTGCTCTACGGGACTCCGACCGAGGTCGTGCTGGCCGGTGCGGGAACCGGCCTCGGCGTCTTCCTGATGGGCACCGCCAGCGTCGAGTCACTCCGCGGCCAGCTCGACTCCGAGCGGGTCCACCGCAGGCCCGGCTGGCACCTCGCCGGTGTGGTGGTTCTCGGCGCGCTCGGCCTGATCGTGGTCCAGGTCGCCATTGCCCGCGCGCTCGACCAGGTCGCACTGATCGCCGGCGTGACCACCGGAGTGACACTCGTGCTGCGCCAGTGGCTGGCCCTGCGCGACGCGGACAAGCTCGCGATGAGGCTGGCCGCGGACGAGATCAGCCTGCGGCTTCTGGCCTACACCGATGCGCTCACCGGTGTCGCGAACCGGCGTGAGCTCCTCCGGGTGCTCAACGAGGAGGCCACCGGCGGCGACCCATGCGTGCTGCTCGCGGTCGATCTCGACGGGTTCAAGAACGTCAATGACCTGCGCGGACACGATGTCGGCGATGCCGTGCTGGCCGAGGTGGCCCGGCGCCTGCGCAGCAACCTGCGCGAGGGCGACGTGGCCGCGCGGATGGGCGGTGACGAGTTTGCCGTCCTGATGTGGGCCGACCTGCCGGCCGCGACGGTGGCGGCACGCCGGCTGCTGGACGCGCTGGCGCAGCCCTATGAGACGGTCGCCGGTTCGGTCTTCGTCTCGGCCAGCATCGGCGTGGCCGGATGCCAGTCCGCCACCGATGTGCCGTCCCTGCTGCGCAATGCCGATCTGGCGCTGCGATTCGCCAAACAGCGCGGCAAGGACCGGGTCGAGCTGTATGACGTCGCCTACGACGAGTGGTTGCGCCGGCGCACCGGAATCGAGCACGAACTGCGCGGCGCCATCTCCCGGGACGAGCTGAATCTCGCCTTCCAGCCGATCGTCGAGCTGGCGACGATGCGGATCGTCGGTGTCGAGGCGCTGCTGCGCTGGGAGAACCCGAAGTTCGGGTCGGTGCCGCCGGACGAGTTCATTCCGATCGCCGAGGATGCCGGCATGATCGGCCAGCTCGACCAGTGGGTGCTCCACCGGGCCTGCCGCCAGGTGGGGCGCTGGCGCAGTGATGGTCACGACGTCTGGCTGTCGGTCAACATCTCGGTCCGTGAGCTGCACCTGGTCGACTACGTGGCCCAGGTGACCGAGGTGCTGCGGGCTCACCGGCTGCCGGCCGACCGCCTGGTTCTGGAGATCACCGAGCACTCGGTGGCGGTGGATCTGGATGAGCTGGTGGCCCAGATGGAGGCATTGCGCAGCCGCGGCGTACGGATCGCGCTGGATGACTTCGGTGCCGGCTACTCCTCGCTGGGCCGGCTGCGGTGGCTGCCGGTGGACATCCTGAAGATCGATCGGTCCCTGGTCGGCGACCCGCGGGGCGCGCCGTCGCGGACCGTGGCGTCGCTGGTCGACGTGGTGGTGACCCTTGGCCAGCGGCTCGACCTGACGGTGATCGCCGAAGGCGTCGCCGAACCGGACGAACTCGCCGTGGTGGAGCAGTCCGGAGCCACTCTGGTGCAGGGCGAACTCTTCGGCCGGGCGATGCCGGCCGAGCGGGTCGAGGCGATGCTGTCCGAGTCGATCGACCGGGCCGCCGCGCTCCAGCCGCCTCCGGTGCCACCGCCGCGGGTCCATGATGTGGGACAGGTTGACTCAGGGCGTGAGATGCGTCAGAGTTAGCGCATGTCCAGCATTCGAGTACTTAGTTAGGCGCACCCTCTCGATCGAGAGAGTGCGCCAGCCCCGTGCCGCCCGGCACGAGGGCTTTTTTAATGCACGAAAGCCAGACATTTGAGGCACGGGCACCACCTCTGTGGGAGTCGTCGCCTCGCCGATCACGCCAGAGCAAAGGTTGGTCATGAACATCCCGACACCCGAAATCCTCGCTCGGAAGCCGCACGCGCGGCCGGGCGATATCGACTCGGGCGATCACCACGAGGATGCGTACACGCCCCACGGTGACGCCGCGCCCGCTCAGCAGTTGCCGACCACCGGCGCAGGCGCGCTGGTCAAGTCGCTCGAGGCGCTCGGCGTAGAGGTAGTTTTCGGCATCCCGGGCGGCGCCATCCTCCCGGCCTACGACCCGCTGTTCGACTCCTCGGTCCGGCACATCCTGGTGCGCCACGAGCAGGGCGCCGGCCACGCCGCCACCGGGTACGCCCAAGCCACCGGCCGGGTCGGCGTCTGCATGGCGACCTCCGGTCCGGGCGCGACCAACCTGGTCACTCCGATCGCGGACGCCTATATGGACTCGGTTCCGATCGTCGCGATCACCGGGCAGGTGGCCCGCAACATGATCGGGACGGACGGCTTCCAGGAGGCCGACATCCAGGGCATCACGGTGCCCATCACCAAGCACAACTACCTCGTCCAGTCGGTCGAAGAGCTGCCCCGGATCCTCGCGGAGGCGTTCCACCTGGCGGCCACCGGGCGTCCCGGGCCGGTGCTGGTGGACATCCCGAAGGACGTGCTGCAGGCGCAGACGATCTTCCAGTGGCCGCCGGTGCTGGACCTGCCCGGTTATCGGCCGACCGTGCATCCGCACATGAAGCAGATCCGGGAGGCGGCGCGGCTGATGGCCGGTGCCCGGCGACCGGTCCTCTATGTCGGCGGCGGCGTCCTCAAGGCGCAGGCCTCCGAGGAGTTGCGGGCGCTCGCCGAGCTGACCGGCTTCCCGGTGGTCACCACCCTGATGGCGCGCGGCGCATTTCCGGACTCGCACCCGCAGCACGTTGGCATGCCAGGCATGCACGGTACGGTCCCGGCCGTCTACGCCCTGCAGAGGTCGGATCTGATCGTCGCGCTCGGGGCCCGCTTCGACGACCGGGTCACCGGCAAGCTGGACAGCTTCGCCCCGCAGGCGCAGGTGATCCACGCCGACATCGACCCCGCCGAGATCGGCAAGAACCGGCATGCGGATGTGCCGATCGTGGGCGACGCGAAGCACGTGATCGCCGACCTGATCAGCGTGCTCAAGGACGACTCCGGTCGCGAGGGCCGGCTGGACGAATGGTGGTCGGCGCTTCGCGAGCTGCAGGAGCGGTGCCCGCTCGGTTATGAAGAGCCGCCGGACGGCTCGCTGGCGCCGCAGTACGTCATCTCCCGGATCGGTGCCATCGCCGGGCCGGAGGCGATCTATGTGGCCGGCGTCGGCCAGCACCAGATGTGGGCGTCCCAGTTCATTGGCTATGAGAAGCCGGGCACCTGGCTCAACTCCGGCGGTCTCGGAACGATGGGCTACGCCGTTCCGGCCGCGATGGGTGCCAAGACCGGCGCCCCGGAGACCACGGTGTGGGCGATCGACGGCGACGGCTGCTTCCAGATGACCAACCAGGAGCTGGCCACCTGCGCGCTGGAGGGCATTCCGATCAAGGTCGCCATCATCAACAACGGCAACTTGGGCATGGTCCGGCAGTGGCAGACGCTGTTCTACAACGAGCGCTACTCCAACACCGACCTGGGGACCCACAAGCACCGGGTGCCCGACTTCGTGAAGCTGGCCGAGGCGCTCGGCTGCATCGGCCTGCGTTGCGAGTCCGCCGAGGACGTCGACAAGACGATCGAGGCGGCGATGTCCATCAACGACGCGCCTGTCGTGATCGACTTCGTGGTCGGCAAGGATGCCATGGTGTGGCCGATGGTCGCGGCCGGCACCAGCAATGACGAGATCATGTTCGCCCGCGGTGTGCGGCCGATCTTCGATGAGGACGATGTCTGATGACTGGCTCGCTGGCGTCAAAGCACACCCTCTCGGTGCTGGTGGAGAACAAGCCCGGCGTCCTCGCCCGGGTCGCCCAGCTGTTCTCCCGCCGAGGCTTCAACATCGACTCGCTCGCCGTAGGTGAGACCGAGTCGCCGGAGATCTCCCGGATCACGATCGTCGTCAACGCCGACGAATCACCGCTCGAGCAGGTCACCAAGCAGCTGAACAAGCTGGTGAACGTGCTGAAGATCGTGGAGCTGGAGCCGGGTCAGGCGGTGCAGCGCGAGCTGCTGCTGGTCAAGGTCCGCGCCGACCGGGTCACCCGGGCGCAGGTGATGGAGACGGTGACGTTGTTCCGCGCGCACGTGGTCGACGTCGCCGCCGACACCCTCACCATCGAGGCCACCGGCACCGCATCAAAGCTGGACGCGCTCCTGCGCGACCTCGAACCATTCGGAATCAAGGAGATGGTCCAGTCCGGGCTCGTCGCGATCGGCCGGGGTTCCCGGTCGATCACCGCGCCGAGCCTGCGGGCCGCGTAATTACCGAGTTAGGAGTTCTACGTTGTCCGCAGAAGTCTTTTACGACGACGACGCTGACCTGTCGATCATCAGCGGCCGCAAGGTCGCCGTGATCGGCTACGGCAGCCAGGGCCACGCGCATGCGCTGTCGCTGCGCGACTCCGGCGTCGACGTCCGGATCGGCTTGCCGGCCACCTCGAAGAGCCGGGCCAAGGCCGAGGAGCAGGGCCTGCGTGTGCTGACGCCGGCCGAGGCCGCGGCCGAAGCCGACGTGATCATGATCCTGGCGCCGGACACCGCGCAGCGGAAGATCTATGCCGAGGACATCGCGCCGACGCTCGCCGCCGGCAAGGCGATCTTCTTCGGCCACGGCTTCAACATCCGGTACGGCCTGATCAAGCCGCCCGCCGACGTGGACGTGGCGATGGTCGCGCCCAAGGGTCCGGGTCACCTGGTGCGTCGCCAGTTCGTCGACGGCAAGGGTGTTCCGGTGCTGGTCGCGGTGGACCAGGACGCGACCGGTGGAGCGTTCGCGTTGGCGTTGTCCTACGCGAAGGCGATCGGTGGCACTCGAGCCGGCGCCATCAAGACCACCTTCACCGAGGAGACCGAGACCGACCTCTTCGGTGAGCAGGCGGTGCTCTGTGGCGGCACCACCGCGCTGGTGCAGGCCGGTTTCGAGGTGCTCACCGAGGCCGGGTACGCGCCCGAGATCGCGTACTTCGAGTGCCTGCACGAGCTGAAGCTGATCGTCGACCTGATGTACGAGGGCGGCATCGCGCGGATGCGTTACAGCGTCTCGGACACCGCCGAGTACGGCGATGTCACCCGCGGTCCGCGTGTGGTGGACGAGCGGACCAAGGCCGAGATGCGCCGCATTCTGGAGGAGATCCGCAACGGCGAGTTCGCCCGCGAGTGGATCGCCGAGGACGACGCCGGGCGGCCGAACTTCCAGAAGCTCCGGGACCAGGGTGCAGCACACCCGATCGAGGCCACCGGTGCCAAGCTCCGCGGCATGATGAGCTGGGTGGACCGGCCGATCACCGAGACTGCCTGATCAGTTACGCCATGCGGCGCCGCATCCGACGGGTGCGGCGCCGTTCGCGTAGTGCGCCACGAATCTCGGTGCGGTGTAAGCCGCTCGCTGACCGCTCGTCTGATGATCGAGTGCTTCATCCTGTGCGGTGGTGGTCGCTATAACGGCTCCGGTGTTCAAGATCTCGCACTTGATCATGGAGCGGGGAATAGACCGCGCGCCCGCCCCGGCGGCCCAGTGACGCGGCTACGCGAGGCCGAAGGTGAGCGTCACGGAGGCGCCGCCGGCGGGAGAGCGACCGATCGTCATGCCGCCGCCGGAGGCTTCCGCCGTACGCCGCGCGATGTCCAGCCCGAGCCCGGTGGAGACGGCGCTGACCCCGCGCTCGGGGACGTCGGTGAACCCGCCGCCGGTGTCGGCCACCGTCAGAACTCCGTCCGCAGTCAGGCTGACCGTCGCGTCGACACCATCGGCGGTATGCGCGAAGACGTTCTGCAGCAACGCGTCCAGGGCGGTGGCCAGGTCCTCGGTGGCGACTCGGACCAGCACCGGCTGATCGGGCGCGGCCAAGGTCAGGGTCCGCCCATCGTCTTCGGCGAGCGGGTTCCAGAACGCCACCCGGTCGCGTGCGACCGCGGCGAGATCCGCTGATGCGCCGGCCCCTTCACGGACCGGCCGGCGAGCCGTCCGGATCACCTCGTCGACGACCCGGGTCAGGTAGTCCACGTCGGCGCCGACCCGGTCCCGGTCCACATCGGACCGGATCGAGTCGGCGTCCAGGCGCAGCGCGGCCACCGGCGTACGCAACCGGTGCGCCAGATCGGCGACCTCTTCGCGCTCGGCGGTGAGCAACTCGCCGATCCGGGCTGCCAGCCGATTCAGTTCCTCGCCGACCCGCCGGATCTCATTCGGGCCGTCCGGCCTCACCCGTGCTTCCAGGTCCCCGGCGGCCAGCCGATCGGCGGTCCCGGCCAGCGCCGACACCGCCGTGGTGAGCCGCCGCCCCAGCCGGTCGGCGAGGATCAGGCCGAGCGCGAACAAAGCAGCGCCGAGGGCCGCCAGGATCAGCCAGGTCCGGGTGACGCCCCGATTCAGCAGGCTCGGAGCGGCGTACGCGCGGACCACCGCGGTGCCGCCGGGCATGCCCTGGACCGGCACCAGGACCTCGACGCCGGGGCCGCTGGCCGCGGAGAACGCCCGGCCCCGGCTGGCGAGTTCCACCGACGGCGTACGCAAACCGGTCGTCCCGTAGACCGTGCCGTCACCGAGGAAGACCGACAGTGTCACGCCGTTGTCGATCTGCCCGTTGATGCCCGGAGCCGTGTTCGGGTCGACCGCGATCAGTGCGGCGGTGGACTGGGCCGCATCGGTCGCGGCGGCGATGCCTCGGTCGGCGGCATTGTGCCGGAGCACGATCGCCAGCGGGATCAGGAACGCCAGCAGGACCAGTGACGTGGTGACCGCGACCAGGCCGGCCAGCTGCCGCCGCATGCTGCTCATCGGGCACTCGACAAATCGGGCTCGGCCTCCGGCGCCGACAGGCGTACGCCCACCGCCCGCACGGTGTGCAGGTAGCGCGGCTGCTGAGCCGTCTCGCCGAGCTTGCGCCGCAGCCACGACAGGTGCACGTCAACGGTCTTGTCGGCGCCGCCGTAGGGCTGCCGCCACACCTCGGTCTGCAGCTCCCGCTTGGTGACCACGTGTCCGGCCCGCTCGGCGAGATAGCGCAGCAGGTCGAATTCCTTGGCGGCAAGATCCAGCGCGCTGCCGTCGAGCTTGACCGTGCGGGCCTTCACGTCGATCACCAGCCCGCCGACCGTGATCTCGGTGCCTCGGTCATCGGTGCCTCCGGAGCGCCGCAGGATCGCCCGGATTCGCGCGTCCAGCTGCGCTGCCCCGAACGGCTTGGTCACATAGTCGTCGGCGCCGGCGTCCAGCGCGCGTACGATCGCGTGCTCGTCATCGCGCGCGGTGGCGACGATGATCGGCACCGCGGAGACGGCCCGGAGCATCCGCAGGACCTCGCTCCCGTCGATGTCCGGCAGCCCGAGGTCGAGCACGACGACGTCCGGCCGGGAGTCGACGGCGTCGCGCAACCCGGACATGCCGGCGGCGGCCGAACTGGTCGCGTAGCCGCGCTCGTCGAGCGCGCGCAGGAGGGCGCTGCGCAGCTGGGGGTCGTCCTCGATGACGAGGATGTGTGGCATGGTGGCGACGGTACCTGCACCCGCGCGGGATGCACGAGATGGTGAGGGAAGGCTTGTCGGCGGCTTAGCGTCGGCTTAGCAAAGCGGTCGACATGGTTGGTGGCATGAGAAAACGTTGGATCAGCGTGATGCTGTGGAGCGCCGCCGCCATCGTGGTGGTCGGAGTCGGTACGGCCGCGGTCAGCGCGGCCTCGGGCACCGGCTCGAACGTGTTGAGTGCCAATGACATCCGGCGCGAACTGTCGTCGTCGACGCCGGCACCATCCCAGTCGTCCGGATCGTCCGGGCCGGCCGGTTCGGTGAATCCGGCGACGTCGTCGGCCGCGTCGCAGATGGTCAACACCTCCGCCGGCTCGGTGGTGGCGTCCTGCGCCCAGGGTCAGGTGAGCATCCTGCGGTGGACGCCGGCGAGCCAGTACCGGACCGATGACAATGTGTCGCGTACGCCCGCGGCGAGCGCGACGATCACCTTCGAGTCGGACACGAAGGACGATGTCCAGGTTGTGCTGCACTGTGAGAACGGCACGGTGAAGTTCAAGACCGTGGTGGAGGCCGACGACCATGGCGGCCAGCGCGGCGCGACTCCGAGCCCGACCGCGTCGGATGACCACGGGGGCGGTGGCGGCGGCACTGACGACCCGCCCGGCGACGACCACGGCGGCAAGAGTGGCGGCACCGACGACGGAGCCAACCACCACTGAGTTTGGGTCACCCCCATTGGATCTTGCGACGTTGGTGCGGTCCTGGCCGCGCCAGCGTCGCAAGATCTGTCGGCGTATGCACCCTCGTTTGTCGGACCCGGTCGGCAGACTGAGGACATGGCACGGGATCTCGTAGTGATCGGAGCTCCGACCAGCGCCGCCAGCTATGCCGCCGGGCAGGAACAGGCACCGGCGGTGCTGCGGGCGGCCGGATTGTTGGACCGGCTCGCGGCCAGTGGCCGAGTGGTCCGCGACGGCGGCGACGGCCTGGTGCAGGTCTGGACGCCGGATCGGCGCAGCCCACTGGCGCAGAACGTGGCATCAGCCGCGCTCGCTCTGGTGGCGCTCAAGTCCCAGGTCGGTGTGGCTCTCGACGATGGTGCCGACGTGCTGGTGCTGGGTGGCAACTGCACCGTGGCACTGGCGGTGATGGCGGCCCTGTCCGGTCGCCGGCTGGATGCCGGGCTGCTCTATGTGGACCGGCACTTCGACCTCAACACACCGGCCACCACCACCGATGGCGCGCTCGATTGGATGGGCATCGCTCACGGTCTCGGGCTGGACGGCACGGTCCCGGAGTTCACCGTCGACCTCGGATCTCCTCCGGTGCTGCGACCGTCGCAGATCAGCTATCTGGGCGTCGACCCGGCGGCCGCGACGGCGGGCGAGCGGTCCGCCGCGGCCGCACTCGGCCTCACCTGGGAGTCGAGCGCCGATCTCGCCACCGAGCCCGCGGAGGCGGCCCGCCGGGCGCTCAGCCGCCTCCCCGGCGGGGTGGTCGCCGTCCATGTCGACGTGGATGTGCTGGACTTCACCGACGCCCCGCTGGCCGAGAGCACGGGTGGCCGCAACAGCGGGCCGAGTCTCGCCGCGCTGACCGAAGCACTGGCCGTGGCCTGCGGCGATCCGCGATTCCGGGTGCTCAGCGTCGGCGAGCTCAACCCGGCTCGGTCGGCCGGCGTGCCGGAGACCATCGATCGATTCATCGGCGCGCTCGAAACGGCGATGGGCTGACCGGCCTCCGGATGCCACACTTGGCGCCGTGCGCATCACCGGCGACTTCGATCCCGCTCTCCTCGACTTTCCATGGGATGTCCCGCTCGAAGAGTGGCCGGCCGACCAACTGGTCGTGCTGCCGCGCGGCATCTCCCGGCACGTCGTCCGGTTCGTGCAGGTCGACTCTGTGGTGTACGCGGTAAAGGAAACCAACCAGCGGATCGCCCAGCGCGAATACGACCTTCTGCGCCGGCTCGAGCGGATCGACGTGCCGAGCGTGGAGCCGATCGCGATCATCACGGACCGCACCGGTCCGGCCGGCGAGCCACTCGAATCCGCGCTGGTGACCCGGCACCTGCAGTTCTCGTTGCCGTACCGCGCGTTGTTCTCCAACACGCTTCGCCCGGACACGGTGACGCGACTGCTCGACGCGCTCGCCGCGTTGCTGGTCCAGTTGCATCTCAACGGCTTCTTCTGGGGCGACGTGTCGCTCTCCAACACCCTCTTCCGCCGCGATGCCGGTGCGTTCGCGGCGTACCTGGTCGATGCCGAGACCGGCGCGCTATACCCGACGGTGTCGAACGGGCAGCGGCTGGAGGATCTGGAGATCGCCCGGGTCAACATCTTCGGCGAGATGCTGGACCTGCAGGCGGCCGAAGTGCTGCATGCGTCGATCGATCCGGAGGCGGTCGCCGACGACGTGGTGGCCCGCTACCAGACCTTGTGGCATGAGGTGACCTACGAGCAGGAGGTCACCACCGGCGATGTCCGGCACCAGATGCGGACCCGGATCCGGCGCCTCAATGACCTCGGCTTCTGCGTCGACGAACTGCAGCTGGCCAGCGAGGACGGGGTTTATCGGATCCGGCCCAAGGTGGTCGATGCCGGCCACCACACTCGGCGACTGCTTCGGCTCACCGGTCTCGACGTCGAAGAGAACCAGGCCCGCATACTGCTCAACGACCTGGACACGTTCCGGGTCGAGCACGGGCTGACCGACGAGGAGCAGGCCGCGCACCAATGGGTCATCGAGGTGTTCGAAACCGTGGTCCGCGCGGTGCCACCCCACCTGCGCGGCAAGCTCGAGCCCGCCGAGATCCTGGTGCAGGTGCTGGAACATCGCTGGTACATGTCCGAGCGTGCGAAACGCGACGTCGGCATCAGCGTGGCGGTCCAGGGTTACGTCGCCGACATCCTGGCCAATCGTCCGGACGAGCGGGCCGTGCTGGGGTTCGCGGTCGATGAGGTGGAGCCGGTCTGACCCGCCGGCCGACCCCACCCCGCCCGGATCTTGAACGATCACCGCTGTCATACAGCGACAATCATTCAAGATCCAGGAGAGCCAGACCCAGGAGACGTCCAGGCGGGGCAGTGGAACAGGGCCGAGTTACTCGAACGAATACCCGTCGAAGTCCTCCGGCTTGAACTCCTTCGGCTCGACGAGCACCAGCCAGTTCCCGGAGTTGTCGCGGATCACCGACTCCACGCCGTAAGGCCGATCGGCCGGCTCCTGCAGCACCGTGACGCCCTTGGCCTTCAGTTCGTCGATGGTCTTGCGGCAGTCGTCGACCCGTAGCCCGAGGCCGCCGATCTCGCCCTTCTCCAGCTGGGCCCGGACGAACGTCGCCGCGTCATCGCCGAGCGGCGGTCCAGGCGGCATCAGGGTCACTTCGATCTCGGGCTGGCTCGGGTGCTTCACCGTGACCCAGCGGAATCCCTCGCCCATCGTGACATCGGTGCCGGCTTCGAAGCCGAGCACGTTGATGTAGAAGTCCTTGGCCTTGTCCTGGTCCAAGCAGAAGACGTTGACCAGGGAAATGTTGGTAATCATGGGATTGACGCTAGACCCGCGCCGGGGTGCGGGTCTTCTTTCAGATTGCGGACTTGCCGGTGGTGCCGCGGGGATCGATGACCCCCTTCATAAACAGAAAACATCCCGGTACGCGTGCCCCGCCCCGAGTCGCCCACCGGTCGCGGTACGCGGTCGGAGACTCGCCGACCAGCGCCGTGAATCGGGTGGAGAAGGATCCGAGGCTGGTGAATCCGACCGCCATGCAGACCTCAGTGATGGTCAGGTTGGCCGACCGCAGCAGATCCTGAGCCCTCTCGATCCGGCGCCGGGTCAGATATCGGATCGGAGTCTCGCCGTAGGCTGCCTCGAAGCTGCGCGCGAAGTGGAACTTGGACACGCCCGCGACCCGGGCCAGCTGGTCCAGGTTGAGCGGCTCCTCGAAGTGCCGGTCGATGTGGTCGCGCGCCAGCCGCAGATGGGTCAGCAGCGTCGGACCGTGGTTCACCCGATGAGCGTACGGGCGCGGGCACGGCGACGCCTACGCTCGTCCCTCGCTATCGAGTCACCGGCATGACCAGATGATGGGACCGCCGTTTCGAAAAGCGAGACGATCGCTTAACGTTCACTAGGCGGTACAGCCGCTGCTGAGCCCGCGTCGTGATCACCACCCGGCGTGTCGGCGGAGATCAACCCAACGATCAGACGCGAGGAGACGCGACGTGGCGAACATCGCGGTCATTGCCGGCGACGGCATCGGTCCGGAGGTTTGTGCCGAGGCCACCAAGGTCCTCACCACGATCCTTCCGGAGACCGGCCTGACCCACTATGACCTCGGCGCCGCGCGCTATCACCGGACCGGTGAGGTGTTGCCCGACTCGGTGCTCAGCGAGCTGGCCAAGCACGACACGATCCTGCTCGGCGCGGTCGGTGACCCGAGCGTGCCGCCGGGTGTGCTGGAGCGCGGTCTGCTGCTGAAGCTTCGGTTCGAGTTCGACCAATATGTCAACCTGCGCCCGGCCCGGCTGTTTCCGGGTGTCGCCAGCCCGCTGGCCGGGGTGGCACCCGACGACATCGATTTTGTCGTCGTGCGGGAGGGCACCGAGGGCCTCTACGCGGGCGCCGGTGGCGTGCTGCACAAGAACACCCCGGCGGAGATCGCCACCGAGGAGAGCCTGAACACCCGGCACGGTGTCGAGCGGGTGATCCGCGACGCCTTCAACCGGGCCGGTGCGCGGACCCGGCGCAAGGTGACCATGGTCCACAAGGCCAACGTGCTCACCCACGCGGGCGATCTGTGGATGCGGACGTTCCGGACCGTGGCTGCCGAGTTCCCCCACATCACCACCGAATACCAGCACGTGGATGCCGCGGCGATGTTCTTCGTGACGCAGCCGCAACGATTCGACGTCGTCGTGACAGACAACCTTTTTGGCGACATACTCACCGATATCGCCGCCGCCATCACCGGCGGCATCGGACTCGCCGCGAGCGGAAACATCAATCCGGATCGCGCGTACCCCTCGATGTTCGAGCCGGTTCACGGTTCGGCTCCGGACATCGCCGGCACGGGTGTTGCGGATCCGGCAGCTGCCGTACTCTCCGTCGCTCTCCTTCTGGATCACCTCGGGCATGGTGCCGCGGCAGCGCGGGTGACCAGTGCGGTGGCCGCGGAAATCGCGGCCCGGCAGGCCGGCGCGCCACTGCGCACGGTCGAGGTGGGGGACCGGCTGGCAGCTGCGGTCGCCTGACCGCCGGCTGCTCAAGGCCGCCTGGGGATTCGCATTTCCCGTGCATCCTGTCTGCCCATCGCGGGTACGTACGGGGTAAGTTTCAAGCACCAGGGATTCCCACGATGTGAACCGGAGGCCATCGAATGAGTGGCGGTGACAAGCTCGACTTCGAGATTCGTCAGAATCCTCAGCCCGTATCCGACGCCGAGCGCGCCGCTCTGTTGGTCGACCCTGGTTTCGGCCGGATCTTCACGGATCACATGGTCACCATCCGCTATGCGGAGCACAAGGGGTGGTACGACGCCCGAGTCGAGCCGCGCGCGCCGATCCCGATGGATCCGGCCAGCGCCGTGCTGCACTACGCGCAGGAGATCTTTGAGGGCCTGAAGGCGTACTCGACGCCGGACGGCGGCATCGCGATGTTCCGGCCGGAGCAGAACGCCCGCCGGTTCCGCGCATCGGCCGATCGCCTGGCGATGGCGCCGCTGCCGGAGACGCTGTTCGTCGATTCGCTCGAGCACCTGGTCAAGATCGACCGGAGCTGGATCCCGACGTCGGCCAACAGCAGCCTCTACTTGCGACCGTTCATGATCGCTTCGGAGGTGTTCCTGGGCGTCAAGCCGGCCTCGGAATATCTGTACTGCGTGATCGCGTCGCCGGCCGGTGCCTATTTCAAGGGCGGCGTGAAGCCGATCTCGGTGTGGATCTCCGAGGACTACACCCGGGCGGCACCCGGCGGCACCGGCGCGGCCAAGTGCGGCGGCAACTACGCGGCCAGCCTCGCCCCGCACGCCGAAGCGCTCGAGCACGGTTGTGACCAGGTCATCTTCCTGGACGCCGTGGAGCGCCGCTATGTCGATGAGCTCGGCGGCATGAACGTCTTCTTTGTCATGGATGACAACACCATGGTGACGCCGCCGCTGGGCGGGACGATCCTGCCGGGCATCACCCGCGACGCGCTGATCACGCTTGCTGCCGAGCGCGGAGTGACCACGGTGGAACGCCCTTACTCGCTGGACGAGTGGCGGGCGGATGCCGCGTCCGGACGGCTGCGCGAGGCGTTCGCCTGCGGCACCGCGGCGGTGATCACGCCGATTGGTTTCGCTCGCTCGCGCACCGAGTCGATCACCATCAACGGCGGCGAGCCGGGCGGGTTCTCCACCGGTCTGCGCACCGATCTCGTCGACATCCAGCGTGGCGCCGCGGAGGACACCCACGGCTGGGTGCACCGGGTCGCGTAATCGCGTGTTCACCACAATCTTCAACTTCCGCGACCTCGGCGGAACGGTCACCAGCAGCGGAGACGTGGTGCGATCGGGGCGGTTCTTCCGCTCCGATTCGCTTGCCAATCTCAGTACGTCGGCCGGCGACGTGGCGGCCTTCGGGGCACTCGGGATCCGTACTGTGATCGATCTTCAGCGCCCGAGCGAGATCGCCCAGCACGGGCACATCGACCTGCCCGGCGTCCGTTACCTGAACATCGCGCCGGCCCACGAGCCGTGGAATCCGGAGCCGTACGACGCCGAGGCCGGGCCGGCCCGATTCCTCGCCGACCGATATCTCGACATGGCGGCCACTGGCGGTGGCGGGTTCGCCGCGGCGATCCGGGTGCTCGCCGACGATCGGGCTGCGCCGGCGGTGGTCCACTGCTTTGCCGGCAAGGACCGGACCGGCGTTCTGGTGGCGCTGACGCTGAGCCTGCTGGGCGCGGACGACGAGACGATCGCCGACGACTATGCGATTACTGACGGCTGGGCGTCCACGCACGCTCCGGCCGACCTGCCGACGCACTTCGTCGTCGCGCCCCGGGACGCGATGATGCTGTTCCTCAGCGACCTTCGGATCCAGCACGGCTCGGCGGCCGACTATCTGGCCCGGTCCGGATTCACCGCGGCGGATGCCGACCGCTTGCGCGGGCACCTGCTGGCCTAGCCGCCTCCCGCCGCCGGCGAAGGCTCGCGAAACGGCTCAGCGCTGCATCGTCACCCACGCCGAGGCGATCGTCTCCAGGTCGGCCGACGTCGGCCAGTCCGGGCCGCCGGTCCGACCCGTCACCGCGGCGATGTCCGGCGCGATCCCATCGGTCACGTCATCCGGCATCGCGGCGACCACTGTGTCGCCGCTGGCCCGGCCGGCGAATGTCACCAGCGAGGCCACCGTGGCCAGTTCCGGCCCGCCGAGGTGGAACCGCACGCTGACGAAGGCGACGACGATCAGCCCCACGAACAGAATGCCGTGCAGCATGCTCAGCATGTCGTGCCGGCGTCGCGCCTGGACCATGCCGCGTGCTCCGGCATCGGCCAGGCGGAGAAGACCGGCGCTGATCGTGGACGGTTCGATCGGATGGGTGGTCTCGGCGTGCCCGTCGGCGTAGATGCCGACGGCGAAGGCACGGGACAGCCAGTCGAGGACGCGACCGCGATAGTCCCGGAACTGATCGGCGATCGCGCCATCCGAGCGGACCAGTTGCGACCGGGCGTTGAGGGCGTAGAGGCCGCCGGCCGCGGCGAACACCACGCCGATCACCGACAACCAGCCCGCACTGCCGGCGATCGCGCCGAGCCACGCCAGGACCAGACCTGCAAGCTCGGTGCCGATCGCGTACTGCCGGCGTCGGGCGGCGCGCCGGATCGAGTCCAGCAGCCGGTCCAGCGACTCGGCCACGTCGGCCGAAGCGCCGGGCAGGTCCAGCACCACCAGGACCGGGATCCGGACCGGCAGCACTCCGCGCTTAAGTCCGGCGCGTCGCAGCGGGTCCGGAGCCGCCGCCGCCGGCGCCGTGGTTGGAGCCGTCATTGCCCTCCGCCGTCAAGACCATGATTTTGAATGGGAAACCCAGAGGTGAATCGCGCGACGTCATGCGGTATCCGGCCTCCTGGGCGACCGTTTCCACCACGTCGATGTTGGGTGCGTAATACTGCGAGGGGTTGCTCTTCATATACAGCCCGGCATCGTTGTCGCCCACCTCGCCCTGCACGTAGGCGCGCCAGATCTCCTGCTCGGCGGCGCGGTTGGAGGGCGTGTAGAAGGCATCCAGGAACAGCGCCATGCCGCGCGGGGTGAGCAGCTTGGTCCGGATCGCGGTGAGGAAGTCACGCAGGATGTTCAGGTGCGTCGCCGGGCCCGTCAGGCGCGGGTTGACGTCGGTCCAGTAGTGCGAGAACAGCGACGCGACCACGATGTCGTAGCGCTCGTTGGCCGGCAGCGGATCCATGTCCACCTCGAACGCCGCCGCCCGAAGCCGGGGCTGGATCGACGTCGCCGCCCCTTCCAGGCGGCGCTTGGCGATGTCGACCATCCACGGGTTGGCATCCCAGCCGTCGAACTGCACCAGCTTCGTCTCCGACTTGTCGCCGACGACGCTGGTGTTGAACGACGAACAGGCGCGGACCAGACGGCCGGTCAGCGCACCGGTGCCGAAACCCAGCTCCAGCAGCCGCAGCCGAGCCGGGTTGAGGTCGCCGCTGGTCGAGTAGAGCGAGGTCAGCGCGTGCTTGACCTCGGTCGCGAGCTGGTCCAGGTGGGTGTAATAACCGGGCGTCACCGCGACGATGATGCGGTCGTAGGTGGCGGCGTATTCCTCGGTGCTGTTGTCGTAAATCGCGTCGATCGTGGTGCGCTTGAGGATCTTCGAGTAGGTCCAGCTGGCCAGCTTGGTCAGATCGCTGCCGATCACCAGGTCCTGCGGCACCACCTCGGTGTCCAGGCTGCTCAGGAGAGCGCGCTCCTGAAGGAAGGCGGCGTGCTGCTCATCGTGGAAGGCGAGCAGCCGGACGGTCTGGCCGCGCTCGTCGCGATAGCCGCCGACCAGGTTCGGATCGGCAAAGAACCGGTTCATCCCGGCCAGTCGCAGGCCCGCACGGCTGGCCTGCTCCAATGTGGTGCGCTGGGTGCGGTCGATCGGGGCCACGCTGACGCTGCCGGCCGGCGAGGTCTCCAGGGCCGCGGCCAGCTGCCGCAGCACGCCTTCGATACCGAATTTCTGTGCGTGCTCCCGCTCGATCACGAAGATCCGGTTATTGA
Organism: uncultured Actinomycetota bacterium; assembly: GCA_963836775.1. GTDB lineage: Bacteria > Actinomycetota > Actinomycetes > Mycobacteriales > Micromonosporaceae > DASQPR01. Next base: position 758,582 of record CAWIKR010000003.1, read on the forward strand.
CGCTGGCCAGGGTGTTGGCGCCGGCCGGATCGTCCCAGGGCAGGTCCTCGGTGACCGGATCGGCGATCGCCGTCACGGTGAAGTTGGTCGCCAGCTCATTGAGGAGCGCGGTGTAGAGGCTCGCCGGGAACGACACCTCGAGGAAGTCCGTCCGATCCTGGATGTCGATCGATTCGACATGGTTCTGGAAGATCTCAGCGATGGCGTGTGCGATCGGCTCGGACGGCGCCGCACGATCCAGCGTCCGCGCGGCCCGGAACAGCGGCTCGGTCACGTTGTCGAAGAATCGGCGGCGGCTGGCGCGATCGAATCGGCGGGTGATCACCGCCGACCACTCCGCCGCGTCGTCGTTGAACGCCTGCCAGCCGCCGGCGTCGGTGCGCTGCGCCGGGGTGGTGAGCGTCTGCGACGGCGGGACGTCCAGGAGCCGTGCCAGCGGCGAGTTCTCGCCCGAGTCCGGATGCCGGATCAGCAACACCGGGACGTCGAACGCGCGGGCGGCCGTGGCCGCGGCGACATGCTCGATGGTCAGCGCGGCGGTCGGCTCCTGGATGACGACGTAGGGCGCCGAGCGGATCGCGATCAGCAGGTCCTGAGCCTTGGTCTGACGGGCCTGGGCGGTGCGGGTGCGCTGGCCGGGCGCGGACCGGGCCGGTTCGGCGGCCCCGGCCGCCTCGGCCAGCACCGCCGCGCCCGGCGTCACGATCACCACGCCGCCCTCCGGCACGTCCTGCACCAGCAGGTTCATCGCCTGGTGCAGCGGATGGTCGGCGAGTGCGGAGCGAAGCATCACGATCTGCGGACGACGGTCGTCATCCAGACTCTGTGCCAAGAGTTCGACCTCCGCTGCCCGGGTGTCCGCGGCGTGCTCCGGCGCCGGTTGGCCTCGACGTCCTGATGATCGCATCGCCGTGCGCGTGGTGCCATCCGCTGGGCGGCATATTTCTCGATACGAATGACTGGCCGATGCGGACTTCGCGCCCGAGTGCGCTCCGGAGCTCAGCGTCCGTTCCACAAGGCGGGACGCAGTTTCCAACTTGCGGACGTGAGTGGCAGACTACCGATCGTGACGTTCATGTCATCCGTACTCATTATCGAGTAGCGCGCGCGGCCGAGATCCACACCGCGTGCGCCGACCTCCCACATCCGTGGGGGGTCTTTTTGTTGGTCATGACGAGGCCGCCGACGGCCGCCACAACCGGAGAGGGACCGACCATGAGCACGTCGAAAGTGCAGGTATTCGATACGACACTGCGCGATGGCGGGCAGCGTGAGGGGATCACCTACTCGGTCGCCGACAAGCTGGCGATCGCCCGGCTCCTCGACGAATTCGGTGTGGCCTACATCGAGGGCGGCTGGCCCGGCGCGATGCCCAAGGACACCGAGTTCTTCGCGCGGGCCCGCACCGAGCTTGATCTGCGGCACGCGACCCTGGTCGCGTTCGGCCAGACCCGCAAGGCCGGCCTGTCGGTGAAGGAGGATCCGCTGATCCAGGCGCTGGTGGACTCCGAAGCGCCAGTCGTCTGCGTGGTCGCCAAGTCCGACATCCGGCACGTCGAGCGGGCGCTGCGCACCACCGCCGAGGAGAACCTGGCGATGGTCCGGGACACCGTGGAATACCTTTCCGGCCAGGGCCGCCGGGTCTTCGTCGACTGCGAGCACTTCTTCGACGGCTTCCGCTACGACCCGGATTACGCCGCACGGGTGGTGGACACGGCGGCCGATGCCGGCGCCGAGGTCGTCGTGCTGTGTGACACCAACGGCGGCATGCTGCCGTCGCGGATCACGGCCGCGATCAACGACCTGCGCGGGCGCCTGACGAACCCGGTCGACCTCGGCATCCACTGCCAGAACGACACCTCTTGCGCGATCGCCAACACCATCGCCGCGGTCGAGGCCGGCGTGGTGCAGGTGCAGTGCACTGCCAACGGATATGGCGAGCGGCCCGGCAATGCCGACCTGTTCGCCGTCGTGGGAAACCTGGAACTCAAGATGGGCATGCGGGTCCTACCGGACGGCTGCCTGGAACAGATGGTCCGGGTTTCGCACGCCATCGCCGAGATCGCGAATCTCGCCCCCGACACCCACCAGGCCTATGTCGGGGCCGCCGCCTTCGCCCACAAGGCCGGGCTGCACGCGAGCGCGATCAAGGTGGATCCGTTGCTCTATAACCACATTGAGCCGTCGCTGGTCGGCAATGACATGAAGATCCTGGTCACCGAGATGGCCGGGCGCGCCAGCATCGAGCTCAAATCCCGCGAACTCGGCTTGGCGCCGAGTCCGGAGGTGCTCGCCGCGGTCACCGAGACGGTGAAGGAGAAGGAAGCCCGTGGCTGGTCCTTCGAGGCCGCTGACGCTTCATTCGCTTTGCTGGTACGCGCGTCGATGCCCGGTGGTGTGGACCGGCCCTTCGATCTCGAGTCCTGGCGGGTGATCGTGGAACACCGTGAGGACCAGCAGGTGGTCAGCGAGGCGACGGTGAAGATCGGAGTCGCCGGTGAGCGGGTCATCTCGACGGCCGAGGGCAACGGCCCGGTGAACGCGCTGGACAACGCTCTGCGTGGCGGGCTGCGGTCGTTCTATCCGGAGCTGGACGGCTTTGAGCTGGCCGACTACAAGGTCCGGATCCTGGCCGGCACGCACGGCACCGGCGCGGTGACTCGCGTGCTCGTCGAAACGGCGGGCAGTGGCAAGGACTGGACCACCGTCGGCGTACACGAAAATGTGGTCGAAGCCAGCTGGCATGCCCTGGTGGATGCGCTGACCTATGGCCTGGTGCCGCGCTGACCGTGTGGGTGGGCGCGCCGACTGGCGCGCCCACCCGACTCCGGTGCTCTAGGCCCGCGCGTCCTCGGCGATGTTCACCTTCGGTCGCACTACCAGCAGGTAGAGCAGGCCGACGGCAGCGACGATCCCGACCGAGATCGGCACCAGCCACCGGTCGAAGAACGAGTCGCCGTAGGGCGGCGTCTTGATCGACAGCACCACGATCGCGGTCACGCCGTAGGCGAGACCGAGCACGTTGACCGGCCAGCCCCAGCGACCCAGCGTCCACCTGCCGGCCGGTTGCCAGCCGCGCGCCCGGGCGATGATCGCCGCGAGCACTACCAGCTGGAAGCCGGTGTAGATGCCGACCACCGCGAAGGTGATGATGCGGGTGACCGTGGCGCTCGGCAGGAACACCATCGCGGCCGGCACGATCGCGGTGACCGCGACGGCGACCGGAGGCATGTGGAACTTCGGGTGTACCCGGGCCAGGGTTCGGGCACCGACGATCATGCCGTCCCGGCCGAATGAGTAGACCAGCCGGGTCGCGGCGGCCTGGATGGCCAGTACACACGAGGCGTAGCCGAGCACGATGAGGGCGAGAGCGAACTTCGACCCACCGCTGCCCAGACCGGCCTCCAGTGCCGATCCGACGGCGTCGGCGTCCTTGCCGCTGATGACGTCGCCGAAGTTCGGCACCGCCACGATCAGGCCCAGGGTGAGCACGACGGTGGCGAGGCCGCCGACGCCGAGGGTCCAGCCCATTGCCTTCGGAATCTTCCGGGATGGGTCCTTGACCTCTTCGGCGATGTCGCCGCAGGCCTCGAAGCCGTAGAAGATCCAGACCGCGAACAGGCAGGCGGCCAGGAACGCGCCGATGTGCCCGCCGGTGCCGGCGCCGAACGTGTGGAAGATCGAGCTGAAGCTGTTCGTGTGCTGGAACAGCATCAGGTAGAGCCCGATGCCGATGGTGCCGACGACTTCGACGGCTACCCCGACGTAGGCGACGAACGCCAGGCGGCGGACGCCGGCCAGGTTGACCCCGGCCGCCAGGAGAATGACCACCACGGCGGTGATGATGGTGGAGCTTCGGGTGACGTCATAGCCGAACAGCGGTCCGGCATAGGTCGAGATCGGGTACGCGACCGCGGCCACCGTGATCAGCAGCGCCCAGGTGTAGATCCAGCCGGCGAGCCACGCATACCGCGGCCCGATCAGATTCTTGGACCACTGGAAGATGCCGCCGGCGATTGGATACTGCGACGCCACCTCGGCGAAGGTCAGCATCACGAACATCTGGCCGAGCATCACCAGGGGGATCGACCAGAACATCGCCGGCCCGCCAGTGGCGAGGCCGTAGGTGAACAGTGAATAGACACCGACCAGCGGGGACAGATAGGTGAACCCGATGGCGAAGTTGCCAGACAGGCCGAGTGCCCGGGTGAGTTGCTGACGATAGCCGTGCCGAGCCAGCTCGGCGGCGTCTTGAGCATCCTGCGACTGGATGCTGGCGTCCTCTTCGAACGCGGTAGTGGTGGACAACTTTGACCTCCACGGGGGATAACAGATCCTGCGGATCTAGTTGTGCAGGATCGTAGGTCCGTCGGAACCAGTCGTCTACTAGCGATTCGCACAAGGATTCCGCAGGCGATTGATCGGCAGCGCCGGATTGATCGCGACATGATGTCGGCCCTGGGGCGTGGACTGTGCACAAGGGATCCGACGGCACCGTCGTCGCTGCCGCGGCGTGGCCCTGCGGCGCGATCTCTACCCGAGCCGGCCGGCGCTAGCGCCGGGCCGTCTTGCGGGCCCGGCTGCGGAGCGCACGGCGTGCGATCGGGCCCAGCGAGTCGACCACCTCGACCAGCACCGAAAGCTGTTCCAGGGCGTCCAGAGCGGACTCGGCGCCGGCCGGGTCGACGCCCTCATACAGCTCCAGCCCGACGAATGCGGCCGAGACCGCGCGGGCCAGTCCGGCCGGGTCGGCCAGCTCGGTAAGTGGCGAGTCGACCAGCACTCGCCGCAGCACCGTTTCGATCTCGTCGGTCCACAGCGCCAGCGCGGCCGCGGTCGGCTCCACCAGCTTCTCGTCCATCTGGGCACCGGCCAGCGTCTGCGCCAGCACCCGCACGTTGCCGGCCGCGCGCTCCTCGACGTGCAGCAGCCGGCCGAGGTCGAGCAGTTCCCGCAGAGATCCGACGGCAGCCAGGCGCGGGCGATAGCTGGCCACCCGCTCCTCGGTCGCCACCCGGCAGGCGGTAGCGATCAGATCGTCGACGCTGCCGAAGTGGTAGAAGACCAGGGCTTGATTGACCCCGGCCGCGGCGGCGATGGTGCGGGCCGAGGTGCCGGCGATTCCGTGCGTACGGATCGCGGTCAGCGCGCCGTCGATCAGCTTCTGCTTGGTGTCCGCCACTTCGACCTCTCCGCCACGATGCCGTGCCTACGCACTTTAGAGCCTGTTCGGAAAACCTCGTGGCCGGGCTGCGGCGGAACCGGGCTGATCGGAGCGAGCTGGTCGGTCACCAGCTCTGGCCGGATTCTCCCGCAGCGGGCGCACGTGCGCCGGGATCTGCGCCGGTGGCGCCGTGGTGAACTCCGCCCAGAACCGCCCCCGATAGCCAAACAGCGGTCCTAGCAACGGATTCACCACGGCGACGTCTATGCGGTATTCGCCGGTCGCGTCGTCGTACCACTCATGGAGCTGGGCCGATCCGGTCAGCCGGTTCGGAAACCGGAAGCCCAGGAACCCTTCCCGCAGCCGCTGCTCGCCGCTTCGGATCCGGATGCCGCCGTCGTCACCGACCTGGACGTCCAGGTCCACCGCCAGGTGCTGGTGAGTGCCGAGAAAGTCGACGACGACCCGGCGGCCGGGGTCGAACACCATGGTGGCGTCGAAGCGGCGGGCCGGGCCGGCCGGGATCTGGAAGGTCCGGACGAAGGTGACCGTGTCGCGCCCGAACGAGTCGGCGTACGCGTAATTTTCGATCGTGAACGGGACGTCCGCTCCGGTCTCCGGGAACAGGATGTGCCGGCGGGTGCCGAGGTGCAGAAACGGCACGGCCAGGGCGGATCCGCGCCAGATCTCGTCCATCACGCCGGTGCCAACGCACGCCTCGCCGTTGACCAGCCCGAAACGGCGTTGCATCGCCGGATGCATGCGGGCGTAGTCGGCGCCGAGCGCTTTCTGAAAGATCGACGTGTGGCCGGATCTTCTCTGGGCACGCTGCGGAAGATCGCGGATGAGCGTGGCGGTCATCATGACTCCAGTCGTTGAGGATGACGCCGGCACCGCAGCGCCGACGGGACGAACGGCATCGGGGCGAGGTAGAGCGCCAGCGCGGTGACCGGCACGGCGACTCGGGCACCGAGAGCGACGGCAGCGGCGATGACGAGCACCCGCAAGGCGGTCGTAGCGATGGCCCGGCCGAGAGCCACCTCGGGCCGGACGCCGTGCTCCAGCCACAGCCGGAGGCGGTCGAACGACCACGCGGTGGCCCAGCCGATCAGCGGCCGGAATACGACGTCGGCGATCCGGCCCAGACGACCCCAGGCCGGCCGGTAGTCATAGCCGGTGAGGAACTGCACGCCACCGTCGGTCTGGCGGTAACGCCAATAGCCGGAACCGGTGCCGATCAGGGCCAGCGGGTGGGTGCCGGCGAAACGCAGTGCCGACGTCGCGGTGGTCGGCGAGACCCGCTCGGCGGCGTACACCCCGATGCCGCCGATTCGCAGGCCGGGCAGCAGCGTCGTCGAGTAACCGAACCGGCGGAGGCCATCCGGACCAGACGGGGCCGGCTTGATCCTGGTGAATCGGGCGTCCCACCGCTGGTGCGCGGCCGGATCCTGGGTCGCCGCCCAGACCGCGTCGAGCGGCGCGCGGACCAGCGTCTCGACGTAGACCCGGTCCATTCGCACCTCCATTAAGCGATCGCTTAAAAACGGAGGTTAGCCGACTTTGAGCGGTCGCTCAAGTGGCATTTCACGCCGGGGCTCCGGCCGCGGGCCACCGCTATCCGGGCTACCGACTGTGGTTTCGGATCCCCCGGCGTCAGCTGCGCGGGAGCGTCAACGTCGCGTGGATCGACTTGTGGTCAGTGTGGTCCACCTGGTTGGTGCCGTAGTCGCTGACGCCGATTCGTGGGTCGACCAGCACGTGATCCAGCGTCAGCTTGGGCACCACCGCCCGGGCCAGGCCGTAATAGGGCCAGGTCGGCTGCAGGCCGTCGCCCAGCTTGTCAGCCACGTCTTCGTACCCGGTTCCGGTCAGCTTGCGCAGGATGGCGTGGTCAAGGCTGGCGTTGAAGTCGCCGAGAAGCAGGCGCAGCGAACCCTTGGGACTCGCGTGCGGTGCCTTGGCCAGACCGCCTGCCCAGCATCCGGCCTCCTCGGACGGAGACACCGGTGCGCACGGGTGCACCGCGGTCACCTGGACCGGGAGCGCTCCGGGGACGTTGACCGTCGCGTACGCCTGCCCGAACCCCTCCGGCAGATCCACGACGCCGGTGTCGGTCAGCGGATAACGGGAGTAGATCGCCGAGCCTTGGGCATACGGACGTGGATCCCGCTCCGAGTAGGGAAACATCGCGTCGATCCCGGCCGCGGTCAGCATGAAGCGCGCCCGACCGGTGTATTCCTCCAGCGCCAGCACGTCGATCTGGTGCGCCTTGGCCAGGTTGATGATGTCCTGGGCGTCGGCGGTCCCCAGATACATATTCGAGCTCATCACCCGCAACACCGGGCCGCGCGGGCTGTCGGCGCTGCCGATCACCCGCGGCACCACCACCGACACCAGCGCGAAGGTCGCCACGAGCGCCACCACCGCGGCTCTCCAGCGTCGTAGCAACGCGGCGAACACGACGCCGAGCAGGGATAGCACCGCGATGTAGGGCGTGAAGACGATGATCACCTGGCCAGGCCAGGTCGCCTCCAGGCCGAAGACGCGAACGAACGCGAACAACAGCGCCGCAACCGCCACAGCCCAGCACAGGAACGGCGCCGCCACCCGAAACCAGTCGAGCGGCCCGCGCCGTACCGGCACTGGGGGTTGATCTTGCTCGTCGAACTCCTGCTCATCGGCGAGCCAGCGGGTTGCCATGGGGCGCAGCTTAGCGACCATCCGCACGGACACTGGCCGGTCTCTCAATCTAACGACAGAATGTCGAACATGACCGACCCCGAGGTGCGCGAACCGCGCCTGGACGAACCCCATGAGTTTCTTGATGCGCAGGCGATTCACGAGCGGCTGGCGCACATCGCCGCGCATCTCGAGCGGCTGACTGATACGCCCCTGAAGGAGCCGGCGTGGCTGCGCCGGACGGCCGACGAGCCGCGGATCCCGGTCATCATCGCGATCCTGTGTGCCATCGGACTGCAGTTCGTCGTGCCCGTCAACCTGGCGTTCTCACCCCGGTGGCTGATGCCTGCGTTGGAGTTGCTGCTGCTGGTCGCGATCATCGCGTTCCGCCAGACCTCGATGGACCGGACCGCCAAGCTGGTGCGCTGGCTCGGCATCGCGTTGGTGGCGGCGCTCAGTTTCGCTACCGCTTGGTCGGCGGTGCACCTGGCCCGCGCCATCATCGGCGGCGACACCGCTGCCAACGCGGGTGTGCTGCTCCGCAACGGCGCCGCCATCTGGCTGACCAACGTCATCGCGTTCGCGTTGTGGTATTGGGAGATCGATCGCGGCGGGCCGGTCCAGCGTGCCCACGGCACTCACAAGCACACCGACTTCCTGTTCAGCCAGATGACCGCGCCGGAGCTGGTGTCGCCGGATTGGGAGCCGGGCTTCGTCGACTACTTCTACCTGTCGTTCACCAATGCCACCGCGTTCAGCCCGACCGACACACTGCCCCTGTCACGCTGGGCGAAGCTCACCATGATGCTGCAGTCGGCGATCTCGCTGCTGACCGTCGCGCTGGTGGTGGCGCGAGCGGTGAACATCCTGCATTGATCGCCATTGGTGCTCAGCCGACCACCTCAGGCCCGGCTCTTCGCCGCCGCTCACCAGCGGGTATTCGACCTCGGCGACCAACCGCTGTGCGGCCTCGGCCTCACCGTCGGGCAGGTGCTCCCACATCCCCGGGCTCCGCAGCGTCGGCGCCAGTTCAGCCCAACGAGGATCCATCAGGGCATCCTGCCGTACCTGGGTCAGAGCACGTTCTCGCACGTCTCGGCCAGGCGCCGCCTCAGCACTGATGCCCGGTTGGCCAGCTCGCGTTGACGACTTACGTACTCGGCCTTGCCGTCGCTGGTCTCGATGGCCACCGGGCGCTCGCCGTAGGCACTCAAGTCGTACGGGGACGCCTGCATGTCGAGCCTGCGTACGTCTCCCGCCAGTGCGAAACAGTCCAGCGCAAGGTCTCCCGGCACCACCGGCCCCAGCTTCATTGCCCACTTATGGCAATCCATCGAAGCGTGCAGGCAGCCGGGCTGCTCCAGGTCGACCTGGCTCTGCCGGGTCGGCTGCACCCGGTTCAGTCCTACCGCCGCCTCAGTGAAGAACCGGAACGCGTCGAAATGCGTGCAGCGGATCGGATGGGACTCGACCACCGCATCCGTGCCGGCCCGGCCGAGCCGCAGGGGGAGCGGGTGCCGGCGCTCGTCGGCCTGGTAGACCATCGCCCACTCATGCAGACCGAAGCAGCCGGTGAACGCCGGCCGAGACGCCGTCGCCGAGAGCAGGCTGTGCACGAACCGCACCGTGTCGCCGCGGTCCTGCAGGTACGCGTCGCGATCGAGCGAGATGACTCCGTCCCGGTCTGCGTACCAGCGCCAGGCCGCATGCGGAGCCGGCCCCTCCAGCCCGACACCGGCCCCCGGGTGCCATCGCCGGAGCTGGTTCGGCCGCGTGGAGTAGTACGTGTAGAGGAAGTCCTCGATCGCGTGCTTGTCACCGGCCGCCTTGCGCGCCCGGTATCCCTCGGTCATTCCGTCCGCGCGCTCCTCGTGCGCACGAGTCAGAGCTGCCCATCGCGAGGCCGGCAGGGTCAGCATGGAGCGCCTGCGGAGGTATCTCTCAATGCATGAGGGAGATCCATGCTCGCGCACCCATCGACCCGATCTTGGTGCGCCCGCTGCCAGTCGCTCCAGGTGGGCTGATCGAGGGTGGTCGTCACGCACCGAGGATACCGGCGGCCGGTCTCCGGTTCGGCCGAGCGACTCCGGCCGAGCCACCGGCGGCCTCCAAGATCGTTGCGCGGTATAGATTCGAGTGGTCGTCGATAGGGGAGTGGACGTGCGTATCGCTCGGTTCGTACACAGCGGTGGAATGTCATTCGGTGTCGTGGAGGGTGAGGCGGGCGCGAGCTCGGAGGCCACGACGGTCGCGGAGATCGAAGGCCACCCATTCGGATCCCTGACCTTCACCGGCGAGCGCTGGGCGCTGGCCGACGTGCGGCTGCTGTCGCCGATCCTGCCCAGCAAGGTGGTGTGTGTCGGACGTAACTACGTCGAGCACGCCGCCGAGCACCACGCGGAGGTGCCGAAGGAGCCGCTGCTGTTCCTCAAGCCGTCCACCTCGATCATCGGCCAGCATGACGCGATCAAGCTGCCGCCGCAGTCGCACAAGGTCGAGCACGAGGCCGAGCTGGCCGTGGTGATCGGGGTCTCCGGTGCGCGCCGGGTGGACCGGGCCGGCGCCGAGGCGGCGATCTTCGGTTACACCGCGGCGAACGACGTCACCGCGCGCGATCTGCAGCTCAGCGACGGCCAGTGGACCCGGGCCAAGGGCTTCGACTCGTTCTGCCCGCTCGGCCCGTGGATCACCACCGACCTCAATGCGAGCGATCTCGAGGTGCGGTGCGAGGTCAACGACGAGGTACGCCAGCTTGGCCGCACCAAGGACATGGTGTTCGACGTGCCGACTCTGGTGTCCTACGTCTCACACGTGATGACGCTTCTGCCCGGCGACGTGATCCTGACTGGCACCCCGGCCGGCGTTTCGCCGATCGTGGACGGGGACTCGGTCTCGGTGATGATCGAGGGTATCGGCACGCTCACGAACCGTGTGGTAACTCTCGATTGACCCGATCCTATTTGGCCCGCGGAACCGGTTCAGGTACAGTTCTCTTTCGGCGCGCTGCGTGCGATCGTGACGTGCTGATGGGGTATGGGGTAATTGGCAGCCCAACTGATTCTGGTTCAGTTAGTCTAGGTTCGAGTCCTGGTACCCCAGCGTCGACGTCGACGCGGTGCGAGACACCGCAGAAACGCCGAAGCTGGTCGATGTGTAAGATCAGTGCAGCACGGTCCCGTCGTCTAGTGGCCTAGGACGCCGCCCTCTCAAGGCGGTAGCGTGGGTTCGAATCCCATCGGGACTACCAGCACTATTACGGCTCGCCGTCGCAGAATTCGCGACGCGGGCCGGTTTTGTTCCTATCGTCGGTTGCCTCTGCGGTGCTCCTGTTGTCGAAGCTCTGATGCCGGCAATCGCCACGTCCCTGGCCGCGGCTGGCAATGCCACAAGTCCGGGCCGCTGCCGTCAATCGCCACATCCCTGGCCGCGGCCGCAGTGCCACAAGTCCGGGCCGCTGCCGTCAGTGACAACGTCCCCGGCCGCGAATCGCGACCGGGGACATCTGGGTTCTCTCGCGCAGGCGCGAGCGGCGATTACTTGATGATGATCCGCAGCGTCGTGTCGCTGGACGTTCCGGAGGCGGTGGCCGTCAACCCGATCGCCTTGATCGGAGCCAGATTCGCGGCATCGCTTCCGCCCGCTGCGCTGGCGTTGCCCGCCGCCTGCAGGAGTTTCTGCACGTCGACGAAGGCCGCCACCGAGCTGTTGCCGGCGCCCTTCAGCGCCTCCCGGTAGAGCGCATTGTCACCGAGCTTGCCGCCCGTCAGTGCGGTGCCGATGTCGGCGCGCACCGTGGTGCCGTCCTGGCTGAGGTGCACGCCCGGAGCTCCGGCCAGCACGCCCGCGCCCTGGTAGAGCTTGGTCGCGGTGGCCGAATCGCGTGCGTTGACAGCGATCCGCAGGTTCGGCATGCCGTTTTTGTTGACGCCTCCGAAGCCGATGCTGATGACCTTCGCGGTCAGGACGCTCTTCACCAGATCGGACATCTCGGCCGCCATCGCCGGCGGCAGTCCGTCCGGACCCGAACCGGCTGCGGCGCCGAGCTTGCCGAGCATCGAGTCCAGCTGCTTCAGGGCCGGGCTGTCGGCCGAGACGCCGCGCACGGCGACGCCGACCGCGGCCGAGTCCGGCATCGCATCCAGCGTGGCTTTGGCGTCGGCGCCGCCGGTGGCGGCTGGTGTAGTGCCGTCCATGTGGCTGTGGATCTCGACGCCGTCGTCCACGACGCTGACTCCCACAGCGATGTGCCCGGTCAGCTTGGCCAGCGCGTCGGTCGGAGCGCCCGCGACGCCAGGCAGCAGACCGAGGCCACCACCCGGCATCCCGTCGGCGCCGCCGAGCCCGTGGAGACCGCCGGTGGCCAGTACCCCAGACAGGGCGTTGCCGGCCAGGGGGCCGACCTTGCCCAGGTCCGCGTAGCCGACCACGAGGTTGTTTCCGGGTAGGTGCGAGACGCTGGCGCGATAGTTCTTGTCGTCGGCCAGGCTGGCGGTGGCCGCCGCGGTGGCCGCGTTCGCGGCGGTCGCCTGCGGGTCGGTGCCGCCGATCGCGAGCAGCGCATAGCCGTCCCGAACCACGAAACCGAAGCTGCCCGGGTGCGCCGCGGCCTGCTTGCCCAGCGCCTGCTTGGCTTTGGCGTCATCCGTGCTGGCGAGTGCGACGAGACCGGTGACGTGATCGGATTTGTCGGCGACCGCCCCGATGCCGGCGCGCTGGCCGAACCACGGCGCCACGTCCTTGTCGTAGTCCAGGCCGGTGCCGTCGAGCATCTTGCGCTCGATCCGGGTCACCAGGTCGGTGGTGGACTCGCCGCGGCCGGGGAACTTCTTCGCCAGGCCGTCGAAGGCGATCTGGTCGCGATAGCCCGGCTTGAGATCGACCCGAAGAAACGCGGCGGTGCCGGCCGGCATCGCCGACTCGGGCTCCACGATGCCGGAACCGGTCCAGGCGCGGACGCCTGCGTAGGCTCCGACGCCGCCGGCCGCGACCAGCACCGCGGCCACGCCGGACACGATGGCGGTGCGGCGGCGCTTGCGCGGCGCCGGTTGCGGGGCGAAGTCGACGATCTCCGCGGTGCCTAGGGTGATCTGGGCATCCGGGACGGGTGCCGAAGGTGCGGGCTGCGACGAGGGCGCGGGCTGCGACGGCGGCTGCGCCGCCGGTGTGTCGGTCACGAGGGGCTTTCCATCTCGCTTGAAGGGTGAGCTCGCTTGAAGGGCGAGGCAAAGCTCATGAAGGCTGAGCCGACATCCTAGCGAGCGCTGGCAAAGCCACTGGTCACACAAATGAGCGGTCCGCCGTTCGGCGGACCGCCCAGGAGGACACGGAATTCGGAACTACAGGCCGGACAACCGTTGTCCGGCCCGCACCACGGCCATGGCGTGTCGATCGCCGGGGCGCCGGCCGAGCCGCTCGATCGGGCCGGAGACGCTGATCGCCGCGATCACCCGGCCGGTGCGGTCGCGCACCGGCGCCGAGACGCTCGCGACGCCGGCCTCGCGCTCGGCCACACTCTGCGCCCAGCCGCGGCGGCGCACCTCGGCGAGCGTGCGGCCGGTGAACTTGCACCGGGGCAGCAATGGCATGACCGCCTCCGGCGGCTCCCACGCCAGCAGGATCTGGGCCGCGGAGCCGGCGATCATCGGCAGGACGGCACCCACCGGGACCGTGTCGCGCAGGCCGCTGGCCCGCTCGGCGGCCGCCACGCAGATGCGCTCGTCGGCACGGCGCAGGTAGAGCTGGGAACTTTCGCCGGTGGCGTCCCGCAATGCGGCCACCATCGGCTCGGCGGCGGTCAGCAGCACGTCGGGTGCTGCGTTCGCCAGCTCGCCCAGGCGAGGTCCGGGGCGCCAGCGCCCCTGGGAGTCGCGGACGAGCATGCGGTGGATCTCCAGTGCCTGCGCGAGGCGGTGCGCGGTGGCACGCGGCAGCTTGGTGCGATCGACGAGTTCGGCGAGGCTCGCCCCGTCGACGCACGCGCCGAGAATGACAACGGCCTTGTCGAGAACCCCAACGCCGCTCATACTGTGTCCCATACAGCGAAACATACCTTCCAAACTTTAGGATGTCCAGATGCTGGGAGCGCCATCGCGAGAGACGCCGAAGACTCTCGCCGAGAAGGTCTGGGATGCGCATGTAGTTCGGTCGGCCGCGGGCGCGCCTGACCTGCTATACGTTGACCTGCACTTGGTCCACGAGGTCACCAGCCCGCAGGCGTTTGAGGGTCTGCGCGCCGCCGGACGCAAGGTGCGCCGGCCCGATCTGACGGTCGCCACCGAGGACCACAACACCCCGACCGACAGCCTGGTTCAGATTCTCGATCCCATATCGCGGACTCAAATTGAGACACTGCGCAAGAACTGCGACGAGTTCGGCATTCAGCTGCACTCGCTGGGTGACGCTCAGCAGGGCATCGTGCACGTGCTGGGACCACAGCTGGGCCTGACCCAGCCAGGTCTGACGATCGTGTGTGGCGACTCTCACACCTCGACCCACGGCGCCTTCGGCGCGCTCGCCTTCGGCATCGGCACCAGCGAGGTCGAGCATGTGCTCGCCACGCAGACGCTGCCCCAGTCCCGGCCCAAGACGATGGCTGTCAACGTGATCGGCGAGCTGCGCCCGGGCGTCACCGCCAAGGACCTGATCCTGGCCCTGATCGCCCAGGTCGGCACCGGCGGCGGCCGGGGTCACGTGGTTGAGTACCGCGGCGCGGCGATTCGTGGCCTGTCGATGGAGGGCCGCATGACGATCGCGAACATGTCGATCGAGTGGGGCGCCAAGGCCGGAATGATCGCGCCAGACGAGACCACATTCGACTATGTCAAGGGCCGGGTCCACGCGCCGGCCGGCGCCGACTGGGACGCCGCGGTGGCCTACTGGAAGACCTTGCACACCGACGCGGGAGCGACCTTCGACACCGAGGTCACCATCGACGCCGGCGCGGTCAGCCCCTTCGTCACCTGGGGCACCAACCCGGGGCAGGGCGTCGCGCTGGACGCCGAGATCCCGGCACCGGCCGATTTCGCCTCCGCCGATGCCCGGGCCGCCGCCGAAAAGGCCTTGGCCTACATGGATCTGCGCCCCGGCACCCGGCTCCGGGACATTCCGGTCGACGTCGTGTTCCTGGGTTCGTGCACCAACGGCCGGCTGGAAGATCTGCGGGCGGCCGCCGCGGTCATCAAGGGCCACAAGGTCAAAGACGGCGTACGCATGCTGGTCGTTCCGGGATCGGCGGCAGTGCGCGCCGAGGCCGAGGCCGAGGGCCTGCATGAGGTGTTCACCGAGGCCGGTGCCGAGTGGCGGTTTGCCGGTTGCTCGATGTGCCTCGGCATGAACCCGGACACTCTGGCACCCGGACAGCGCTCGGCATCCACGTCCAACCGCAACTTCGAGGGCCGCCAGGGCCGCGGCGGGCGCACGCATCTGGTCTCGCCGCAGGTGGCCGCGGCGACCGCAGTGGTGGGCCGCTTCGCCGCCCCCGCGGACCTGCCCACCGCCGCCCCGTCCGACCCGCAGAACTAGGAGTCGCACCTCATGCAGAAATTCATCGTGCACACCGGCACCGCCGCGGTCCTGCGGGCTTCCAATGTAGACACCGACCAGATCATTCCGGCCGTCTATCTGAAGCGGATCACCAGGACCGGCTTCGAGGACGGGTTGTTCCGCGCCTGGCGTGACAACGATCCGGACTTCGTCTTGAATCAGCCGGCCGCGGCGTCGGCGTCGATCCTGGTGGCCGGGCCCGAATTCGGCACCGGTTCGTCTCGCGAGCACGCCGTCTGGGCGTTGCGGGACTGGGGGTTCCGGGCCGTCGTGGCGCCGAGCTTCGGCGACATCTTCCGCGGCAACGCCCTCAAGGAGGGACTGCTGCCGGTAGAACTGCCCGGTTCGGTGGTCGAAGAACTCTGGAACACCCTGGCTGCCAACCCGGACGCGACCGTGACCCTCGACGTCGCGGCGCGGACGTTGTCGGTCGGCGACCGCCAATGGAGCTTCCCGCTGGCCGATTTCGCGCAAACCCGCCTGCTGGAAGGCATGGACGATATCGATGTAACACTTCGGGCGGAAGACCAGATCTCGGCATATGAAACCGCGAGACCCCAATTCCTACCTGTTTTGGTGTGACTCGATCCCTTACGACACAACGGCAATATTTGCGTCAGATGTTTGAATCTGGCCTGCAACGGGCATAGCGTGCGCGCAGAATGGCCGCAAGGCTGACGTGGCCGCAACAACGCGGCCACCGTTGTGTTACGGGAGGGAACTCGTGAACAAGGCCGAGCTCATCGATGCGCTCGCGGTTCGCCTGGGGGAGAAGAAGACGGCCAGCGTTGCGCTCGACGCGGTGCTTGCCGAGGTCCAGGCCGCAGTCACCAAGGGCGACAAGGTATCCATCACCGGGTTCGGTGTGTTCGAGAAGCGCACCCGCGCGGCTCGGATGGCTCGCAATCCGCGCACCGGTGAGGCTGTGAAGGTCAAGAAGACCGCGGTTCCGGCATTCCGTGCCGGTGCCGGATTCAAGGAGATGGTGGCTTCCGGCAAGGCGCCCAGGGCCGCCGCGCCGGCCAAGAGCACCGCCGCCAAGAAGACCACCACGACGGCCGCGAAGAGGACGACGACCGCCGCCAAGAAGACGACGGCCAAGAAGGCGTCCCCGGCGACCGCGACCGCCAAGAAGACCGCGGCCAAGAAGACGACGGCGAAGAAGACCGCGCCGGCGAAGAAGGCCACGGTCAAGGCCACCACGGCCGCGCGGAAGACGGCGACCAAGGCGGTCGTGAAGAAGACCGCCGCCAAAAAGGCCCCGGCCCGCAAGGCCCCGGCCAAGAAGTCCACTCGCTAGACCGATTTCGCACCGCGATAAGCGCAGGCGTCGCCGGGAGACCGGCAACGCCTGCGCTTCTCGTGTGAGGGGCGACGACCGCGACGGCGCCGGTCACACCTCCAGCGGATCCGCGGCGACCAGGTCCGAACCCGCGAACGACAGCACCCAAGCCTGACCCTTCGGAGTCACGAAACTGGTGCCGGCGCTGACATTCGGCGGCCGCAACGCGGCTAGCGTCTCCGGGATCACGCCGCCCTGGCTGCACACCACCACCCGCCCGGACTCGTCGACCAGCTCGCGGATCCGGTCCGCGACCGCCTGCGGCGCCGCGGCCCGCGCTTCGGCGAAGATGCTGTCGGTACGCACCACCAGCCCCACCGGTGTCACCGTGTCCACGCACCGGGTCACCGGTGCCGAATAGACCCGGGACGGTTTGAACAGGCCGAGCAACGGGGTCAGCGCCGACACCTGATCCTGGCCGCGCTGGTCGAGTGGCCGCACCTCATCCGGACCGGGCCAGGTCTCCCGAGCGCCGGCATGCGCGTGCCGGACCAGTAGGCACACCCCGGTGATCGGCTTCAGCGCGGTGAACGCGGACAGCACACCGCGATCGTGGGCGTAGGTCAGCACGCCGGCGGCGGCCGTGGGATCCAGCCACTGCAGGCCGCTGACCTCATTGTTGGGACTGAAGTTGGTCTCACCGTTTGCCTGCATCGACCAGAAGTCCACCGACTTCTCGGTGTCCGGCTCCCCGGTCAGATAACGCACGCTTGGCAGCCGCACCTGGGGAATGCCGGTCGTGCCGGTCTCCTCCCAGACCTCGCGCACGGCCGCGGCCAGGGTGTGTTCGCCCGGGTCCAGCTTGCCCTTGGGCAGGGTCCAGTCGGCGTACCGGTCCCGGGCGATCACCGCGATCTCCACGGTCTCGTCCGAGGCGGCTCGCCACAACACTCCGCCGGCCGATCGGATCAGCTTCATCGCAGCCACTTCGTCAGTTTGCCGCGATCGACCGCGGCCCACACTTCCGGGTAGCGTTCCCGCACGCGGCGGGCGCGAGCCCGGTCGCGTTCGGCCAGCCGGCCGGCGGTCACCGCCAGCACGTGATCATCCGGGTCGTCGGTGGCCACCGAGAGCCACGTCGCCGCCGCCAGCACCGCGTCCTGATGCTCGCCGAGCAGATCCGACACGTCGGCCAGGGCGTGCGCCAGATGCGCTGCCCGCGGATCAAGGTCGGCCGCGGCCTCCGCGGCGTAGCGGGCGATCTTCGCCCGCTTGCGAACTCGGTGCCAGGCCCGGTCGGAATCCAGAGCGCCGACGTCGGCCGCGCCGATCGTGGTGGTCCCGCCCGAGACCAATCGGTGGTACGCATGCCCGACCAGCCGGTGCAGTTGTCGCGGCCGGGCCTTGGCGACCACCGGCGGATCACTGGTCGCGGCGACGAGAGCGTCCAGAAGGGCGAGGTATCGCGGTGCCGCCAGCACCAGGTCGAGCCCGGCGCCGGCATCCTCGCCGCGGGCGGTCAGGTCGGCGTCGATTCGCGCCAGCGCGGCCTGGTCCAGCGGTGCCACCGGATCCAGGTCGGCGGTCTGGCGCAGGCGCAACCGCAACACCTCGGCGTCCCGAGCGGCACCGAGGGCGGCGCCGACCCAGGCCAGATCGGTGCGGATCCGGTCCACCCAGGCGCTGTCGAGCAGCGGCCGGAAGGTGGTGATGTCGCTGCGCAGACGGCGGGCCGCCACGCGCATTCGGTGCACGCCGTCGTCACCGCGCAGCCGCACCGCGACGTCGCTGTCCACCAGGCGCAGCAGGTCGCGGCGGAGCACGTTGGTGAGGATGTCGGAGACTCCGGCACCGGCCCGGGTCGGCACCGGCTCCGGTATGTCCGCCGGGGCCTGAGCCGGCTCACCGAGCGCGCGCAGTTGCGGCAGCCGATATCCGCTCTCGGACGCGCCGGCCCGGCGCAGCATCCGGACGACGGCCCTGGCGAAGGCGGCGTCGCCGCGGCCAACGTCGACCCGGATCTGCCGGAACTTGTCCTTGATCCGCCGGGCGTCCAGCACCGAGATCCGGTCGTCGATCACCCGCCCCAGCTCCCGGCCCTTGCGGTCGCGCAGCTGGTAGACCACGCGGCTGATCCGCAGCACCGCCACCGAGCCGAGTGCCGACCCGCGGGTATAGGCGGTCACCGCGGCGGCCACCGGCTCCGGCACCGTGGCCGACGTGCCGGCGAATCCGAGGGTCTCGCCATGGATGGCCAACCGCCACGGCATCGCGTCGGTATCGGCGTGCCGGTCCCGCTCGAACCGCGGCTCGGTGAACCGCTGGAACCACAGTGCCTGGCCGGCGCGGGTCAGCCGGAGATCCTCGGTGTCGAAGTAGCTGAACCGGAGCACCTCGGGCGCCAGTGCCACCACACGGCCGTGCCGGGGCAGCACCGACTCCAGATCGGGCATGCGGAACGAATCATCGGCGGAGAACCGCCGGAGACTCCCGTCGTCCGCCATGCCCGGCAGCCTATTGGCTCAGACCGCCGGACGAAGGCCATACCTTCGGTGTTAACACCACCGCTGATCAGCCCATTTGTTCGACGATGGAGCGCAGGAGGGCGTCGTGCAGATGGGTTGCCGGGAGCTCCTCGACACCGGTGATCTCCGACCAGGCACCGTCCGGATGCAACTCGAAGGCGGCGGTGCCCGGGCTCATCGCCCGGTTCAGCAGCCGGCTCATGTCGGCGGTGGCGGTCGGGTCCGTGACGCGGACCAGAGCCTCGACGCGACGATCGAGGTTGCGGTGCATGATGTCGGCCGATCCGATCCAGAATTCAGTGTCCGCGCCGGCGCCGAACCGGTAGACCCGGGAGTGCTCCAGGAATCGGCCGACGATCGAGCGCACCCGGATCGTCTCGGACATCCCCGGCACGCCCGGGCGCAGCGTGCACATGCTGCGGACCAGCAGGTCGATCGGCACTCCGGCCTGGGAGGCGCGGTAGAGGGCGTCAATGACCTCCTCGTCGACCAGGGCGTTCACCTTGAGCTGGACCAGCGACGGCTGGCCGGCGCGCGCCAGATCCGCTTGAGCCTCGATCCGCGAGATGATGCCCGAACGGACGCCATAGGGCGCCACCAGCAGCCGCCGGTAGGCCGTCTGGCGGCTGTAGCCGGTGAGCATGTTGAACAGGTCGGTCAGGTCGGCGCCGATCTCCGGATCGGCGGTCAGTAGCCCCAGATCTTCGTAGGCGCGCGCCGTCTTCGGGTGGTAGTTGCCGGTGCCGATGTGGGCGTACCGGCGGATCTGGTTGCCTTCCTGCCGTACCACCAAAGCGATCTTGCAGTGGGTCTTCAGACCCACCAGGCCGTAGACGACGTGGCAGCCGGCCTTCTCCAAGGTCCGCGCCCAGCCGATGTTGGCCTGCTCGTCGAACCGGGCCTTGACCTCGACGATGACCACCACCTGCTTGCCCGCCTCGGCGGCGTCGACCAGCGCATCGATCACCGGCGAATCGCCCGAGGTGCGGTAGAGGGTCTGCTTGATGGCCAGCACGTTGGGATCCAGCGCCGCCTGCTCGATGAAGCGCTGCACGCTGGTGGAGAACGAGTGGTACGGATGATGGACCAGCACGTCGCCCTCCCGCAGCAGGGCGAACACGCTGCGCCGAGTGGCATCACCACCGCCGAGAAGGTGCTTGGTCTCGCCGTCCAGGAACCGCGGATGGGTGGCCGGGACGAACGGACGGTCCTTGAGATCCGGCCGGTCCAGGTCGTCGTGAAGCGTCAGCAGCGCCGACAGGTCCAGCAGCCCGGGCACCCGGAGCACGTCGTCGCTGTCCATGTCCAGCTCGCGGAGCAGCAGTTCGAGGACGTGATCGGAGATGGTGGAGGCGACCTCCAGCCGCACCGGCGGGCCGAATCGGCGCCGCGCCAGCTCGCGTTCCAGCGCCTGCAGGAGATCCTCGTCGCGGTCGTCGTCGACCTCGAGTTCGGCGTTGCGGGTCACCCGGAAGACGTGGTGCTCGACAATGCTCATGCCCGAGAAGAGCGCGCCCAGATGCGCGGCGATCAGGTCTTCCAGTGGCAGGAACCGGGCGTGCATCCGCAAACCCCGGTCCACCGCGACCAGGCGCGGCACGTTGTTCGGCACCTTGACGCGGGCGAAGAGTTCCGGTCCGCCGTCCGGATCGCGGGCCACCACGGCGAGGTTCAGGGCCAGCCCGGAGATGTAGGGGAACGGGTGCGCCGGATCCAGGGCCAGTGGCGTCAGCACCGGGAACACCTGCTCCCGGAAGTAGGTGCGCATCCGGTCATGCTCGGCCGGGTTGAGGTCGGCCCAGCGGACGATCTCGACGCCGGCCTGCGCCAGCGCCGGTGCCACCTCGGAGGCGAAGCACTTTGACTCGCGGGCGATGAGTTCCGTGGTCCGGGCCGAGATGGCGGTCAGATGCTCGGTCAGTGACATGCCGTCGGAGCTGCGCCGAGTCGGCAGGCCGGTCTGCTGGCGGCGCTTGAGCCCGGCGACCCGGACCATGAAGAACTCGTCCAGGTTGCGGGAGAAGATCGCCAGGAACTTGGCGCGCTCCAGCAGCGGCCGGCGTGGATCCTCGGCCAGCGTCAGGACCCGGGCGTTGAAGTCCAGCCAGGACAATTCCCGGTTGAGATAACGGTCGTCCGGCAGCGGTTCCAGCTCTGGTGGCGGGGCGTCCGCGTCCATGACCGGCACCTCCTCGGCGCGGTTGATCGCGGGTCCGGTGGCCGCTCCGGTGCCCCCCACGGGCGCGGTGGGCGCGGCGACGGTCGGCGGATCTGACGGCGCGGCCGGCGTACTGGACGCTGCGCCTGGTTGATCTGACGGCGCGGTCGACGGATCTGACGGCCCGGCCGCGGCGCCGGCGGCGTTCGTGGTGGTCGCGCCCGTCGGGGTGGTCGCGTCGGTCGTGGGGGCTGGTGTGATCGGCGTGGTTGGTGTGGCGCCATTTCCCGTGACCGCGGCGGGCTCGGACGGTTCGACCGCCGCGACCGCCTCCGGCACCGGCAGCTTGCGCGCCGGTGCCCGCGGTTCGGCGGGTTTGGCGTCGGGCGCGTCGTTGGCCGCCGCCGGGGCCGGCTTCCGGGAGCCGCCCTTGGGCTTCGTCTTGGTGCCGCTGTCCCGGTTGCTGTGCGGCTCCAGTGACCGTCGGGGCTTCGGCGTCGGTGCAGGCGGTGGTGAATCTTGGGGAGGTGTCGCGCTCACCTAGTCATCATGGCGGCAAACAGCTGTGAGAGAAGTGGTCGTCTCGCAATTTCGCAGGTGTTTCACGGCGAGATCGACGCGCCGGGTGCCCGGCTCTCAGTCGCCATGGGCCACCCGCGGCCGTGGCGGCACCGCGGTGCGGCCCGCCGGGCGCTACCGTGATCGGCATGCAAGCCACAGTGGCGTCCTACGATCCGCAGACCCGGTCCGGCAGCCTGCTGCTGGACGACGGCACTCCGGTGGACTTCGGGCCGGACGCCTTCGCCGCCTCGGGGCTGCGCCTGCTGCGGTTCGGTCAGCGGGTCCGGATCGAGCGCGACCCTCAGGGCGTGGTCACCGGCTTGTGGCTGATCACGATGTGATCCCGGTCGGCCGCCTGCCGGGTCCGCCGGCCCAGTCCGACCGCCGCGGCGGCGGCCAGGTCCGCGGCGGTGTCGACATCCAGTCGCAGGCTCGGCCAGTCTCCGGAAAGCGGTTGAGCTCCGGACTCGGCGTGCGCTCGCGCCGACTCACCGCCGAACAACGGCTCCAGCGGTACGCCGGCCGGCGCCCACAACAGCGTCGTCCCGATTCCGTGATGGTCGGCCACGAACGCGCGGCCTGCGGTCGGGGCGGCGGCCAGCGCGGCGGCGAGTTCCTCGGGTCGCAGTGCCGGCAGGTCGGCGGCGAGCGCGGCCCGGCCGTGGCGCAGGCCGATCGATGCCTCGCCGTGCCGGATCGCGGCATTCAGGCCGGCTCCGGGCGGATCGGCCAGGATCGTGGCGCCGAGATCGCCGGCGTCGGCGCCGATGTCGGGGTCGTCGGTGACGACCAGCACCGGCACGCCGGCGGCGCGGACCGCCGCGATGGTGTCCAGCGCGATCGCCCGCACCAGATGGTCGGTGACTGCTCCGGCCGATCGCAACCTGGACTTCCCGATCGCAGATTGCTTGACCGGGATGATGATCGTCGCCGGTGATGTGCGCATACGGCCATCTAAGTACGGCGGGTTGTGGGCGGTAGTGTGTGGGCACCTGTGAAGTGGAGGATGCGTGGTTAGGCGGATCGGATTTGCTCCCCGTACGGCGGTGACCCTGGTCAAGCCGCTGCTGGTCGTGCTGACCAAGCGCGACTGGTCGGGGATGAAGAACATCCCGCAGTCCGGCGGTGTGATCATCGCGGCCAACCACATGTCCGAGTTCGACCCGTTCGTGGTTGCCCACTACGTCTACGACGCCGGTCGCTGGCCGCAGTTCCTGGCCAAGTCCACCCTCTTCAAGATCCCGGTGCTGGGACCGGTGGTGAAGGCGGTGCGGCAGATCCCGGTGTACCGCGGCACGATCGACGCCAGCAAGGCGCTGGACGCCGCGATCACCGCGATCGGCCGGGGCGAGGCGGTCATCATCTACCCCGAGGGCACCACGCCGAAGTCCGGCGAGCTGTGGCCGGGCAAGGGCAAGACCGGCATCGCCCGGCTCTGGCTGGAGACCAAGGTGCCGGTGGTCCCGGTCGCCACCTGGGGCGCGCAGCAGGTCTTCGACCCGCGGACGCGGAAGCTGAAGCTCAAGCCGCGGACCGACGTCACGGTCCGCGCCGGTGGCCCGATCGACCTGTCCAAGTTCGACGGCGTTCCGCCGACCGCAGCCAACCTGCACGCGATCACCACCGAGATCATGCGGGTGCTGCGCGAGATGGTCGCCGACATCCGGGGCGAGGAGCCGCCGCCGCTGGGCGCGGCCAGCACATCCAGCACCCCGACGGCGGTCGCCGCGACGGAGGCGGACGCGCAGTGAGCGCCCCGAAGATCACCGTCCTCGGCGCCGGCTCCTGGGGCACGGCCTTTGCCAACATTGCCGCTGACGCCGGCAACGACGTGACGATCTGGGCCCGCCGCCCGGAGATCGCCGAGGCGATCGAGCGGGACCGGCGAAACCCGGAGTACTTCCCGCACCTGATGCTGCCGGCGACCGTGCGCGCCACCGCCGATGCCGGCGAAGCCATCAGCGGTGCGGACATGGTGTTCGTGACGGTGCCGTCGCAGACCCTGCGTGGCAACCTGTCGGCATGGTCCGGCTTCATCGATCCGTCGGCCACCGTGGTGAGCCTGATGAAGGGCATCGAGCTGGGCACCGGCAAGCGGATGAGCGAGGTGCTCAGCGAGGCCGCCGGCGTCGAGCCGGAGCGGGTCGCGGTGATCTCGGGACCCAACCTGGCGCCGGAGATCGCCGACCGCCAGCCGGCCGCGACCGTGGTCGCCTGCGTCGAGGAGGCCCGTGCCACCCGGGTCCAGGCGGCCATCCGGACCGCGTATTTCCGTCCGTACACCAACGACGACGTGATCGGTTGTGAACTCGGTGGCGCGGTGAAGAACGCCATCGCGCTCGCCTACGGGATGGCGCACGCGATCGGGCTCGGCGACAACACCAAGGCCAGCCTGATCACCCGTGGCCTGGCCGAGACCGCGCGCCTGGGGATGCGGCTCGGCGCCGACCCGCTTACATTCGCCGGCCTGGCCGGCCTCGGCGACCTGGTGGCGACGTGCTCGTCGCCGCTGTCCCGGAACCGGACCTTCGGCGAGCATCTGGGCCTCGGCGAGACGCTGGAGCAGGCGGCCAAGGCCACCCGGCAGACCGCCGAGGGCGTCAAGAGCTGCCTGGCGATCACCGATCTGGCCCGGGCACACGGAGTCGACATGCCGATCACCGAGCAGGTCGAGAAGGTCTGCCACGAGGGAGTTGACCCGCGCGTCGCCGTCGCCGCGCTGATGAGCCGGGAGACCAAGCCCGAGTAGCCGGGCGGTTCCCGCAGGAGTTCCGGGCACAGGTCCGGCACAAGTTCCGGACGCGGTTCCCGGGCACACCCTCCGGGCACGTTCCGGCGCGAGCGGAGGCGGCGTGACGCACGAATTCGGACCATCGACCACCGCGGTGCATGCGGGTCTTCCCGAGCCGGTGCCGGGTGCGTCGTTCCTCCCGCCGCCGGTGCTGGCCGCGCCCTACCATCTGGATCCGGCGGGACCGGCTCCGGGCACCGGCTACGGCCGCACCGACAACGCTTCCTGGCGCGCGCTCGAGGCTGCCATCGGCGAGATGGAAGGCGGTGCCTGCGCCGTCTTCTCCAGCGGGATGGCCGCGATCACCGCGCTGCTGATGACCGTCTGCCGCCCGGGTGACACCGTGGTGCTGCCGTCCGACGGCTACTACCTGACCCGGGCTTTCGCTCGGGACCGTCTGCAGCCGATGGGCGTACGCGTCATCGAAGTGCCCACCGCCGGCCCGTACCCGTCATTTGACGGCGTACGCCTGGTGCTGCTGGAAACGCCGGCCAACCCGGGCCTGGACGTGGCCGACATCGCCGCCACCGCGGCGGCGGCGCACCGCGCCGGCGCTCTCCTCGCCGTCGACAACACCGCCGCCACACCGCTCGGGCAGACGCCGCTGGCGCTCGGGGCGGACTTCGCGGTCGCGTCCGGCACCAAAGCGCTGACCGGGCACTCGGATCTGCTTCTCGGGTATGTCTGCGCGGCCTCGGACCGGATCGCCGACGTGATCGGCTGGCGCAACCAGACCGGTGCCATCGTCGGCGGCTTCGAGGCGTGGCTGGCCCATCGATCGCTGGCGACGCTGGATCTGCGCCTGAACCGCCAGTCCGAGACCGCGACACGCCCTGGCGGCGGCGCTGTCGGCCCGCTCGGACGTCACCGGCCTGCGGTTCCCGGGACTGCCGGCAGATCCGTCGTTCGCGGTGGCATCGGCGCAGATGCGGCGGATTCCCGGCATCGTCACCTTCACGCTGCCGTCGGCCGAGCAGGTGGCGGCGTTCCTGGACGCGACCCGGCTGGTGGCCCGTTCGACCTCGTTCGGCGGTACGCACACCAGCGCCGATCGCCGGGCTCAGTTCGGCGATCCGGTGCCGGACGGGCTGGTCCGGTTCTCCTGCGGGATCGAGGACACCGTCGATGTGGTGGCCGACGTGCTGCAGGCACTGGACGCCGCCGCACACGGCTGAGCGCTGGGCCGGCCAACGGTTCGGCTGCGGCCAGAGCCGACCGACGGCCGCGGCTGCGCCCATCGCGACTAGCCCTCTGGAAGGTGGCCCAGGCGCCGCATCAACATGTGCGTGGCCGCCCGACGCAGATGGCGATGGCCGCTATGCGGACGCCGGCCGCTCTGCAGATGGCGCAGGCCGCTTCGCAGAAGGCGCCGATCGCGCCCGGCCCGAATCATCTCGCGGATGATCGTGCCGGCCACCAGAATGGCGACCGCGCCAACGATCTGGCCGCCGAGCACAATCCGGTTGACGTCCGTCGCCGGCCGCCAGGTCACCCGGGATCCGCGTACGACAAACGCACCGACCGGTCGGGATTGCAATCCGAAACCGGCGCCGCCGCCTTGATCGGCCTCGGCATCGGCGTCACCGTGGTGGTCGATGCCGGAGCCGCCGCCGCCACCACCGGCCACCCGCACCATCGGAATGATCGTCACGTCCGGCGTGCGTACCGGCTCGCCGATCGACGTGCTCGCGGTCAACCGTTCGCGAACGCCTTGGAGCACCTCGAACGGGCTGCTGTCATGAGTCACTTCGGTAACCACGATGACCTCCTTTGCCCTGCACCGACCCCGGCCTCGGATGGGCCGGATCGCGCCGGCGCGGTCTGTCATCACACCCAGCCTGGCAGGTGAGCGGCGATCTCGTAGGGCCCAATGGCTTAGGCGGGCCGTGCCACGGCGCTTCCCCTGACGCCCGCTTTCATCGATGCACAGCGTCCTAGGCTGTGTTGGTGATCAAGGGATATGACATCCGGGCCGAAACCCCCAACGCGGCGGCTTACCGGGATCTGCGGGCGGCCGCCGGATTGAGCCGGAAGTCCGAGGCCGCGGCCCGGGCCGGGCTGCCGAACACGTGGTTCGGTGTCGTCGTCTACGCCGGCGACGAGCCGGTCGGCATGGGCCGGGTGATCGGCGACGGCGGAACGGTCTTCCAGATCGTCGACATTGCGGTCCACCCCGATCATCAGGGCCGGGGGCTGGGCAAGGCGATCATGGCCGAGCTGACCCGCGAACTGAGCGACCGCGCGCCCGCGACGGCGCTGGTGTCGCTGCTCGCCGACGGCGCTGCCAAACACCTGTATGAGCAGTTCGGATTCGCCGAGACCGCGCCGGCGTCGATCGGGATGGCGCGGCGTTTCTAGGCCACGACGCTTTGTAGCGCGGCGCGTTGTCGCATGTTTGTGGCGCGGCGCTTTGCGGCGCGCCTAATCCTCGGCGGTGACGTGGTCGATCAGGCGCTCGACCGCGCCGATCAGCGGCGTTTCGACGTCATGGAAGGTGTTCACCCGGGACAGGATCAGCCGCCACATCTCGGCCGGTTCCCGGACACCGAGCGCGGCGCAGACGCCGTCCTTCCAGTTCTGCCCGCGCGGGATCTCGGGCCAGGCTCGGATGCCGACCGCTTCCGGCTTCACCGCTTGCCAGATGTCGACGTAGGGGTGCCCGGTCACCATCACGAATTCGCTGGTTACCGAGGCCGCGATCCGGCTCTCCTTGGAGTCGGCGATCAAGTGGTCGACCAGCACGCCGAGGCGCCGGCCCGGTCCCGGCCCGAATTCGGCGACCGCATCCGGCAGGTGGTCCACTCCGGACAGCGGCTCCACCACCACGCCTTCGACTCGCAAGTCATCACCCCAGATGCGCTCGACGAGCGCGGCGTCGTGCAATCCTTCGACCCAGATCCGGCTCGCCGCGGCCACCCGTGCCCGCTGCGACCCGACCGAGATCGAGCCGCTCGCGGTCCGGCTCCGGATCGGCGCGATTGTCGCGGCGACCGGGCGCCGCAGCGTCACGGGCTGCCCGTCGAGTAGGAACGCCGCCGGGTTCAACGGGAACAGCCGACGCTTGCCGAACCGGTCCTCCAGGACCACCATGCCGTTCTCAAACCCCACGACGGCGCCACAAAAGCCGGAGTCGGAATCCTCCACCACAAGGTCCCGCTCGGCGTCGACGGTCGGGTATTCGCGGGGCTTGGGCCGGCCGCCGGCCAGCACGTCACGGTAGGGGTCCACGCGAAGGACCTTAGCCGGTTGACCGCGATGCTTCGGGTTGCCAACCGATCGCGTCAAGGAACGTGTCGATCGCCTCGAGAACGGTGCCGAGCGCCGTCACCGAATCCGCCGGCGCCCCGGTCGCCACCATCATGCCGTGATCGGCGCCGTCCACCTCGCAGACATGCGCCGACAACCGGCCTGCCGCGGCGCCGTCCCAGAGGTCGTCCGCGGTGCCGCCGACCAGCAGAAACGGTGCTGTGCACCGGGACAGCGCGGAGACTACCCAAGGCATCGTGACCAGCGGTGTCAACCACACGGCGGCGAGGCCCCGGTCGGCCGCGACGGCGGCGGCGGTGCTGCCCAGCGACTTGCCGATCAGAAGCGGCGTTCCCTCGATCGAGTCCAGCACCGACGTGACTTCGGCGGCCACCCAACTCTCCGCGGCTGGCTGAAACGGGTCCGGCGGGGGTTGTGTCCAGTCATGCCGGATCACCGTGCCGCCCCGGCGTTCGGGAACCGCGGCGGCGTAGGCCAGCAGCCCGGCGGCCGGACCGAAAGGCCCGCCCGGCAGCACCACGACGTCGGTCATGGTTGGACTCTAGGACGGCGTGTCGGTCCGTGCCTGCCGAGACAGTTCGCGCCGATGCGACCACATCCGCCAGATCCGGGCGACCACACGGTTGAACCGATGCCACCAGCGTCGCGCGGTCATCCACAGCATGCCAAGTGTCAGCAGCTGGAGCAGGCCGAGCGCCGGCACACCGCCGCTCACCGTGGTAAGCCAGACCGGCATCGGTGTGGCGATCAACGCGGCATCAGCGAAGGCCAGCGCGGCGATCACCTTTGCTCTCCGCTGATTGCTCTCGGCCTGGGCACTGCCGAATTCGAAGCGCCAGACCAATCGCCGCACCAGTCGATCCAGCCGCCGGTAGGAGCGGACAACGAGGGCCAAGAATCCGGCCGTCGCGGCCAGGCTGGCATAGAACCGTGGCATCGTCGCGATCGGACTGACAGCGAGCGCCAGCTGCACGATCAACAACATCGACGACCAGTCCACCGCGCGCCACAGCCAGACCCGGGCGCTGTCCTGGGTGTTGATCCGGAGGATCTCCTCGTGCGGTGCCACGGCGGCGGCGCTGCGGATCTTGTCACTGCCGGCCTTGAGGCGACCGGAGTTCACCTCGTTCACTCCGAGACCGTGGATCGCGTCGACGTTGCCCGGGTCGAGTTCCAGGGCGCGGCGGAAGGCCCGCTTCGCCCGGCCCGAGTCGGCCGTCGCGGTGTGCACCCGGGCCATGGCCAGGTGCACTTCGGACTCTTCCGGCGCGAGCGCCACCGCGCGGGCGGCCGCCTGATGGGCCTCCAGCCGGGACTGCTTCGTCCCGACGTTGAGCAAGCACATCGCGAGCGTGGTGTGCACTGCCCAGTGCTGCGGCGCCAGCGATGCCGCGGTCCGCGCGCTCTCCAGCGCCTTGAAGTGCTTTCCGAGTCCGCCGTAGGCGGCCGCGCAGAGCCGATGCGGAAACTCCTGAGTCGGCGCCAGCCGGACGGCCCGGCCGGCGTCGGCCAAGGCCTGGTCCGGTCGCTCCAGGCGCAGCCCGATGATGGCCTGGAGGCAGTACGCCTGCCATGACTGCGGATGGTCCCGCAGTTCAGCGGTGAGCGCCGTGCTGGCGTCCTGATAGCGCCCGACGTCGATGAGCGCCTGAGCACGCTCCAGATGGGCGGATGTCACCGGGCGGCAGGCACGGCGGAAGGAGTGGTTCCTGGCACGGCGGTCAGACTAGTTGTCGCCGCAAGCTGCGGCTGCCCCGTTCCGCCCTGGCCGGGGTCAGCTAATCCGGCGAGCGCCGGGGCTGCGGCACCGCGGAACTCCGGTCCTTGCCCAGCACGAATCGGGAGTAGCGGCGACGTCGGGCAATGAGCCGGGTGGCGTGCTGGATCCGGCCGTAGAACCGGACGATCGCGCCGACCACGAACCAGACCAGGGTCGGCCCGACGGCGACGGCCGCTGCGTCCGGTCCAAATGCGGCCGCCGCTACCGTGATGGTGTTGAAGACCAGCAACCCGCCGATCAGCACGGCCGCGATCAGGTTGTTGCTGTCCCGGGCCTTGCGCCGGACCAGCTGCCGGATCGGCTTGGTCAAGCGCCGGTAGGACATCAGCAGTGCCACCGCACCGAGCGCCACCGCGGCCAGCGCGATCGCTGGGCCGTACGCGAATCCGAACGCCAGCCCGACCAGCAACTCGAATGCGCAGAGCAGCCAGGCGTAGTCGAGCGCGCGCTGGATCCAGGCGTTCGCGGCGACGTTCACGTTGCCGACATAGGAGGTCACGGTCGGGTTGTCCGCGACCACTTCACCGAACCGCCGGCTGGCCGCAGTCAGCCGGCCCTTGTGCAGATCGGTGATCGCGAGATTGGTGTGGGCGGCCGAATTCGCCGGATCGAGTGCGATCGCGCTCTGGAAGTGCTGCTCGGCCAGGCGGTGCTCACCGATGCTGAGCAGCACCCGGCCCATCGTGTTGTGGGTGCCCGGCACGGTCGGGCCGAGTTCCATCGCGCGCTGGGCCGACTCGTACGCCTCCTTGCGCGCCTCGCGCTGGTCGGAGAGCAGGAGAACGTCGGCGAGCGTGACATGAGTGGCCCACACGTGCGGGCCCAGAGCCACCGCCTGCCGTGCCGCTTCCAGCGAGTCGCGGAGCAGACCGAGGCCGCGCAGCGAGGTGGATCGCAGCCGCCAGGCCCACTCGGACTGGGGCGCGACCGCGATCGCCCGGTCCGCCGCCTGGCGCATCTCCTGGTGCCGGTCCAGCGCGCCGAAACACTGCGCCATCAGGCACCACGCCTTAGCGTTCTCGGGCGCGACCACCACGACACGTCCGAGAGCCGTGATCGCATCGTCGAACCGGCCGACGCCGATCAGGGACTCGGCGCGGCGTAGCTCGGCGGTGATGTCGGTGGGAGCGGTCATAGCATTCGGTTGCGCTTCATGTAGGCGGCCAGATCGTCGTAGACGCCACCCTCATTGGCGAACATCGCGACATTGCGAGCGGTGGCGAACCACGGCTTGGTGGTCGGCCGGACCTCGCGCAGCACCGCGTCGAAGTCGCGCTGCTCGATCATGCGTACCGTGCCGGTGCGAATCGAGTCGGACAGCGCGTTTTCGGCGGCGCTGTCGCACAGATGAGCCAGGTCTGCGCCGGAGAATTCGTCGGTCGCCGCCACCAGCTTCTTCAGTTCGATGTTGGCCACCGGGCGCTCCCGCAGGTGATATTCCAGGATCGCCGCGCGGGCCTTGGCATCCGGCGGCAGCACCAGGCACATCCGGTCGAAGCGGCCGGGCCGGCGCAGCGCCGGGTCGACGTCCCACGGCGCGTTGGTCGCGGCCAGCACGAAGACGCCGTCGTTGTTGCTGTCCACACCGTCGAGTTCGGTGAGCAGCTGGTTGCCGATGGTCCGCATGCTGGTCGAGGTCATCTGGCTGCGCTTGTGACCGAGCGCGTCGAGTTCGTCCAGGAAGAGCACGCACGGCGCGTTCCGGCGGGCGGCTTCGAAGATCTCATGCAGGTTGCGTTCCGAGTTGCCGATCCACATGTTCAGCACGTCGACGATCGAGACGGAGATGAACTTGGCGCCCATCTCGCCGGCCACAGCCCGGGCCAGGAACGTCTTGCCGCAGCCGGGCGGGCCGTAGAGCAGCAGGCCGCCGCGAAGGCTCTTGCCGTAGAGCGCGCGCATCTGCGGGTTCTTCAGCGGGCCGAAGAACGCCACCTCGAGCCGGCGCTTGACGTCGTCCATGCCACCGACGTCGTTGATCTTGACCGAGGACGATTCCACCTCGACGACGCCATCGCTGTCGCCGCGGACCGGCTGGAAGTCATCGCCGGCCGGCTCGGCACCCTCGTCGGACGGCGCGAACCGCGGCGGGATCACGTCGGCAAGGTCCTCTTCCAGGGCCTTCCAGTTGAAATCCGCCGGGGTGTCGCCGGTCGACCGTGTGCCGCTTGCCGGCTCCGGCGTGGGGGGCTTGCTGGGAGCTGTGGGCGGTGTGCCGGCGGAGCGGGGTGGAGCGTCGGGAGTGTCGGCCGGCCCGCTAGGGGTGTGGGGCGGCCCGCTGGGGGTGTAGGGCGGCCCGCTGGGAGTGTCGGCCGGCAAGCTCGGCGCGGCCGCGACCGGCGGCGTGGCCGCGACCGGCGGCATGGCCGCGACCGGCGGCATGGCCGCGACCGGCGGCGTGGCCGCGACCGGCGGCGTGGCCAGGGCCGGCGGGGTGGCCGCGACCGGCGGGGTGGCCGCACTGATCGCGCGCGCCATCAGTGCCTGCGCCGATTCGTTGGCCGGCTGCCGGACCAGCACCTGAGCCAGGTGCCCCACCGCCTCCGGACGGCGGTCAGCTTCGATCAGCAATTCGGCGAGATGCAGTCGCAACGGAAGATCCTCGGGCGCGGCGGCGACCGCGGCGGCCAGGCTGTCCAGCAGAGGGGAGCTCACGCTGACGAAGAATAGTGCAGCAATCGCCATTCCGGCCGAGCCGGGATTTGCCCAGGCCCGGCAGAGTAGCCTCAGCCGATACAGCTGCAGACGAAGGAGTTCACCGTGACCACACCGCGCCGCATCCGCGTCGCCGTCATCTTCGGCGGGCGCAGCCCCGAGCACGGTGTGTCCGCCGTGAGCGCAGGCAGCGTCATCGGCGCGCTGGATCAGGGCGAGTTCGAGGTGGTCCCGGTGGGCATCACCCGGGACGGGCAGTGGGTTCTCACTGACGGCACGGGCCTGGCGCTGGATGGTCGGAGCATGCCGGAGATCACATCCGGATCCGGCTCCGCGGTGGTGCTGCCCGGCGACCCGACGGCCAAGGGCCTGGTGGTGGTCGATCCGGCTCGAGGGCGTCCGCGCACTTGGCGACGTGGACGTGGTGTTCCCGGTTCTGCACGGCGCATTCGGCGAGGACGGCACCATTCAGGGCCTTTTTGAGATGGCCGGGATTCCCTATGTCGGATCCGGCGTGTTCGGCTCGGCCGCGGCCATGGACAAGGAGTTCACCAAGAAGCTGGCGGTCGCCGAAGGCATCCCGACCGGGCCCTATGTGGTGCTGCGGGCCGGCCAGTCGCTGTCCGCCGAGGATCAAGCGCGCCTCGGACTGCCGGTGTTCGTCAAACCCGCGCGCGGCGGCTCGTCGTTCGGCATCACCAAGGTCAACAGCTGGGCCGACCTGGACGCCGCCGTCGCGACCGCCCGGCAGGTGGATCCGAAGGTGTTGATCGAGGCCGCGATCGTCGGCCGCGAGGTCGAGTGCGGCGTGCTCGAAGGGGAGTACGGCGGCGCTCCCGAGGCCAGCGTCCTGGCCGAGATCACCGTGACCGGTCACGAGTTCTACGACTTCGAGGCGAAATACCTCGACGAGTCCTGCGTCTACGACATCCCGGCCGGGCTGCCGGAGCAGGTCACCGCGACGGTCCGGGAGTACGCGCGCCGGACCTTCATCGCGCTCGACTGCGCCGGCCTGGCGCGGGTGGACTTCTTCGTCACGCCGGAGTTCGACGTCTACCTCAACGAGATCAACACGATGCCGGGCTTCACCAGCACCTCGATGTTCCCGCGGATGTGGGCGGCCACCGGCCTGGACTATCCGAAGCTGATCAACCGGCTGATCCAGACAGCGCTCCGGCGGGGCTCCGGCCTCCACTGATCCCGAATCGCCACCGCTACCGCTGGCGGCGTTGCTTTTGTAGCAAGTTCGCGAGTTGTCGAAATACTGCGCGACAAATAGGGCATAACCGCGCAGTATTCCGACAACTCGCGGTTTTGCGTCAAACCCGAGCAACGCCGCCAGCGAAAGCGGAGGCGGCCTCGAACCTATTGGCCGCAGGTGGCGTTCTTGAGGGACGGAACCGACGCGACCACGGCCGCGGAGAACTCGTTCGCCCACTGGCCCGGCTGGTCGTACTGCTTCGGGATCACCACCTGCACCGGCACGGTGCGATCCGTGGTCGTCCAGATCGACCGGTCACTGAGTTGCACCGGCCACCAGCACACGCCGCTCATCGAGTAGAGCTGGTCCTGAGGCTGCGGCTTGCTGACCCCGCAGGCCACGGTGATCGCCGGGTCGCCGTACGCGGCATTTTGCTCGGATCCGGTGGTGACCCGCCGCTGGGTCAGATCGCGAACCTGGTCCGGCAGGCCGGCGACGAAGGCTCGGCAGACAGTCGCATCCGCAGCGGACAGCGACGGAGCCGCCATCGTGACCGGCGTGGTGGAGGTGGCGTGCGCGGAGGCGCTCGCCTTCGGTGTGGCGGTGTCGGAGCCGGGGCGCAGCGTCAGGAATGCGATCAGCCCCGCGATCACGGCGATCGGCAGCGCGATCAGAGTCGCGACTCGCGCGGCCCGGCGGACTTCGGCGTCGGCCATTGCCTAGAAACTCACCCTGCCTAGAGACTGTTGCCTAGAGATTCACGACCGAGCAGGTCAGCGTGCGGGTGATGCCAGGCACCATCTGCACCGCGCTGACGATCATCTTGCCCAGCTCGTCGACCGTGTTGGACTCGGTCAGGACCACCACGTCATAGGGTCCGGTGACCGCGTCGACCCGGACGACGCCGGGCACTCCCTGGATGGCGGTCGCGACATCGCGAGCCTTGCCCACCTCGGTCTGGATGAGGATGTACGCCTGAACCACGACCCGTCTCCGTTCTGTCGGCTGGTCCCGCCCGAGACTCGGCGTGCGGTGAAAACTACCGTATGAGGCGAATCAATCCGACGGCGGCACCTGTTGCACATAGCGTGACCTCGATGTCGTCGTCCCGATCCGCGACCAGCGTTAAGGGAGCCATGACGGTGAGCCTCTCCGAGACCGGCGAGTTCGGCCTGATCGACCGGATCACGGCGCGGCTCGGCACCGGCCCCACAGTGCTGCTGGGGCCCGGCGACGACGGCGCTGTGGTGGCCGCGACCGACGGCCGCGTGGTGGCCTCGACCGACGTCCTGGTCGAGGGTCGGCACTTCCGCACCGACTGGGCGTCCGCGACCGACATCGGCCACCGGGCCGCGGCCGCCAACCTGGCCGACATCGCTGCCATGGGCGCCACCCCGACGGCCCTGCTGGTGGCACTGTGCGCGCCGCCGGATCTCGAGGTCAGCTGGGCCGAGGAGCTCGCCGACGGGCTCGGCGCGGAGGCCGCGATCGCCGGAGCCAGCGTGGTCGGCGGGGACATCTCGTCCAGCCCGACCCTGACCATCGCCGTCACCGCGCTCGGTGACCTGCGCGGTGCGTCGCCGGTCCGCCGCGACGGTGCCCGGGACGGGGACGTCATCGCGGTGGCCGGCCGCCTCGGCTATGCCGCTGCCGGCCTGGCCATCCTGACCCGCGGCTTGCGGTCGCCACAGGTGATCGTGGACGCCTACCGGCGCCCGATCGTGCCCTACCACTCCGGGCCGGCCGCCGCCCGGCTGGGCGCGACGTCGATGATCGACATCTCCGACGGTCTGCTGCAGGATCTCGGGCACGTCGCCAAGGCCAGCGGCGTACGCCTGGATGTCGACCGCGAACTGCTCGAAGTCGGGCCGGAGGTCGGCGAAGCGGCCTCAGCACTGGGCGTGGACGCGTACGCCTGGATCCTGACCGGCGGCGACGATCATGCCTTGGCCGCCACCTTCCCGCCGGACGCCGACCTGACCGACGATTGGCGAGTGATCGGGCGGGTCGGGGCCGGCTCTGGAGTCACCGTCAACGGCGCTGCGTATGACGAAGGTCCCAGTGGCTGGGACCACTTCCGCTGAGGATCTCGGGATAGCGTCCCAGGCGTGAGTGACATCGAGATCCGGCCGATGCGATTCGGCGCCCCGGTGTCCCGGGCGCTGGTCGCCGCCGCGATGGCGGACCTTGGCCAGCGCTACGGTGGCGGCGGCGACGGCACCCCGGTCGACGACGTCGAATTCGATCCGCCGAACGGCATCTTCCTGGTCGCCTTCGCTGATGGCGAGCCGGCCGGATGCGCGGGCTGGCGCAGCCACGACAACACCGACGAGGTGGCTGAGCTCAAGCGGATGTACGTGGCTCCCCGGTTCCGCGGTATCGGCCTGGCCACCATGCTGCTGCGCGCGATCGAGGACGCGGCGCGCGGATCCGGGCGTACCGAAATGATCTTGGAATGCGGCGACAAGCAGCCGGAGGCCGTAGCGCTCTATCAAAAGTGCGGCTATCAGCCGATCCCGCACTTCGGCTTCTACAAGGACGCGCCCGGGGTCAAGTCGTTCGGTCGGGTGCTGTGAGTGCACCGACCGGTTCGGGAAGCTGGGCCGACTCCTATCACGGGCAGCTGCGCGCCCTGGCCGGTGCGCGCCAATTGCTCTTCGTCGGCGCGCGCTGCGTCGTGCGCGATGCCGCCGGCCGCGTCCTGCTGATCCAGCGCTCCGACAACCAGATGTGGTCGCTGCCCGCGGGCGCGATGGAGCTGGGCGAGTCGATCGCCGACTGCGCGGTGCGCGAGCTTTTCGAAGAGACCGGCGTACGCGCCACCGCCGTTACTCCGTTCGCGATCCACAGCGGTCCGGCGTATTCGGGCGTCAACATGTTCGGCGATCACAACCAGGTGTTCGCGACCGTGTTCCGGGTCGACGAGTGGACCGGTCCGGTCCACCGGCAGACCGATGAGACGCTGGACGCGGAGTTCTTCGCGCTCGATCAGCTGCCGGAGGCG
Source organism: uncultured Actinomycetota bacterium (assembly GCA_963836775.1). Lineage (GTDB taxonomy): Bacteria > Actinomycetota > Actinomycetes > Mycobacteriales > Micromonosporaceae > DASQPR01. Next base: position 795,191 of record CAWIKR010000003.1, read on the forward strand.
CTGAGCCGGTCGGTCCGGGAGAGCCTCGAGGATCTCGCCACCTACGAAGCGACCGGCCACTTCACGGTCAAGTAGTCCACCGTCCGCGCCACGTGTGCGGGCGCCGTCGTGTCGACGCTGATCCACGCCACCGCGGCGCCCACGCTGGACCGTCGCTGGTGGCGAGATCTCGTCGATCGGCAACGGGTGCGGGGCGTGGCTTGACCTGGGTGCGGCGTGGGCTTGGCCCCGGGTGCGGCTTGGCCGCGAGTGCGGCGTGGCAGCGGGGTGCGGCGTGGCCTGGCCCCGGGTGCGGCGTGGCAGCGGGGTGCGGCGAGGCAGCGGCGTGGCAGCGGCGTGCGGCGTGGCAGCGGCGTGCGGCTTCGCCCCGGGTGCGGCTTGGCCGCGGGGTGCGGCGTGGCTTGGCCCCGGGTGCGGCTTGGCCGCGGGTGCGGCGTGGCTTGGCCCGGGCGCGGCTTGGCCGCGAGTGCGGCGTGGCAGCGGGGTGCGGCGAGGCTTGGCCCCGGGCTGCGGCTTGGCCGCGAGTGCGGCGGGTGGGGGGCTCGGCCCCGCGTGCGGCGTGCCTTGGCCGCGGGCATGCAAAAGCCGCGCCCCACACCTGGTGGAACGCGGCTCAGCGAGCAGAAGCTTTAGCCCCGGACGACCTTGCCGGCCTTGAGGCAGGAGGTGCACACGTTCATGCGCTTGGTCGTGCCGCCACCAGCCGGGGTGCGCACGGTCTGGATGTTCGGGTTCCAGCGGCGGTTGGTCCGGCGGTGCGAGTGGGACACGTTGTGACCGAAGCCCGGCTTCTTGTTGCAGATGTCGCACACGGCAGCCACTGGTATCTCCTGGGTTGATCAGCTCGCAAGCGGTATCGCCGCGATCTTTGAACACGATTGTGCGGCCCGTCAGTCGGGCAACCTGGTCAGAGTACCCGATGACGCGGGCGGACGGCCAATTGGCCCACCCGCGACCGTGCCATATGAAGCTGGAGTCGCGCAGATCACCGTAGCCGACACTACGTGGCCGCTCATCCGCCCCCGGTCCAATTGCCGTGTCGCCGGTTCATCGACGCGCGAGGCGGACGGCGCACGCCGGGCCGCCGCCTGCCACCGCCCGTGCCGCCTGCCACGGCCCGTGCCGCCTGCCACGGCCCGTGCCGCCTGTCACCGTCCGTGCCGCCTGTCACCGTCCGTGCCGCCTGTCACCGTCCGTGCCGCCTGTCACCGTCCGTGCCCTCAAGATCGCTTCCCGTGGACGTATACGGCGGTTGGCGAAAAGCAACGGGCACCCAGTGCTGTCCCGCGGCCGGTTTCGCCGCACTGACTGCCCGTTGCTTTTCGCCACCTCGCTGAAACTCGCCAAGATCTGGGATCTTGGTGGCAAGTCGCTGATGGCGGGCTGCCGTTTCGCCGCCTCGCTGAAACCGACCAAGATCTACGATCTTGGTGGCGGAGCCCCGGACGGCGAGCTCCCCATTGGTTCCGCCGCCTCGCTGAAACTCACCAGGATCTGCGATCTTCGTGGCCGGTCCTTGATCATTATGAGGTTATCGCTGCTATCGGCCAGGCTGTAGGAGCGATATCCCGGTAGTCGTGATTCGGCACCGGCACCCGGCACCCGGCACCCGCACCCGCACCCGGCGCCCGGCACCCTGACCCGGCACCTGCACCCGGACCTGGCGCGCGCACCGGCGCCGGTACCCGGCACCCGCACCCGGACCCGGCACCTGCACCCGGTACCCGGCACCCGCACCCGGACCCGGCACCCGGACTCGGACCGGCACCCGGCACCCCACCCGGCACCCCACCCGGCACCCGCACCCGGCGCCCGGGACCCGGCACCCCGGCCGCGCGTCCAGGCCGCCGCGACCACCGCCCGAAACGGCCCCCACACGCTCCGCCGCAATCCGGCCACTCGACGTCGCGAACCGGCACGGCGGCCACTCTGGCCTGCATCGCTCGCGACGTGTCGCATACCACCAGTAGGCTTGCGATCTGTGCTGGAAAGTCTCGACGCGGACGCCGTGCGCCGGTGGTGCGCGATCAGTCTGGCGTCGCTGCGCCGACACCAGCAGGAGATCGACGAGCTCAACGTCTTTCCGGTGCCGGATGGTGACACCGGCACCAATCTGGTCCTGACCTTCACCTCGGCGGCCGAGCGCCTGGACTCCACTCCGCCCGCAGACCTGAAGACCACCCTCAGCGCGTTTGCGAGGGGCGCCCTCCTCGGCGCCCGGGGCAACTCCGGCGTGATCGCGTCCGAGCTGCTCAGCGGCTTGTCATCGGCGGTCGCGGTCAGCACCGCGGCGGGTCGCGACCTCGCTGCCGGCCTCAGCGAAGCGGCCGACGCCGCCTACCGTGCCGTCGCGACTCCGGTCGAGGGCACGATGCTGTCGGTGGCCCGGGCAGCGGCCGTCGCCGCCGCCGCGATCAACACCGACAACCTGGCCGAGGTCGCCCGAGCCGCCGCGTCCGGGGCCGCCGAAGCCCTCGCGAAGACGCCCGACCAGTTGGCGGCGCTGGCTCGGGCCGGAGTCGTCGACGCCGGCGGCCGCGGCCTGGTGGTGCTGCTGGACGCCCTGGTCGAGGTGGTCACCGGCGAGGTCAGCGAGCATCCGCTGGAGCCGATGAAGCGCCCGGCCAGCACGGTCCGCGAGTCCGGCTCGGCGGAGTTCGCGTTCGAGGTGCAGTTCCTCCTGGACGCGGAGGGTCCCGCTGTCGAGGAACTGAAGGCGGCACTGTCGACGCTTGGTGACTCCCTGGCCGTGGTCGGCATCGGGCCGATGGCCACCGCCGCCGATGTCCCGACCTGGAATGTGCACGTCCACGTCAATGACGTCGGCGCCGCCTTGGAGGCCGCGGTCAGCGTCGGGCGGCCGCACCGCATCTCGGTCACCCATTTCGCCACCCAGATCGCCGCCAACCAGCATGAGCCGGCCGCGATCGCACCGGCCGACGGCAGCGTGGCACACGCACCGCGGGCCACCGTGGTGGTCGCCGCCGGAGACGGGCTGGCCGCGCTGTTCGAGGCGGAGGGCGCCGTTGTGGTCCCCGGTCCGAACCCGTCGACAGCGGAGATCCTGCAGGCCATCCGGTCCACCGGCGTGCAGCGCGTGGTGATCCTCCCGAACATCGCAGCGACCCAGGCCACCGCCTCGGCGGCGGCCGCCGAGGCCCGGGCCGAAGGTGTCCGAGCCGCCGTGGTCCCGACCCGCTCGCCGGTGCAGGCACTGGCTGCCCTCGCCGTCCGGGATGCCGGTCGCCGCTTCGAAGACGACATCATCGCGATGGCCGAGGCCGCCGGTGCCTGCCGATATGCCGAAGTCACCCACGCCAGCCGGGAAGCTCTCACGGTGGCCGGGCAGTGCCGGCCGGGCGATGTCCTGGCGCTGGTCGAGGGCGAAGTCAACATGATCGGCACGGACCTGCACGAGACCTGTCGGTCGCTGCTGGACCGGCTGCTGGCCGGCGGCGGCGAGTTGGTGACACTGATCATCGGGGAGCAGGCGCCGGACGGTTTCGCCGACCATCTTCGCGACCATCTGGCCCAGCACTGGCCGTTCGTCGAAGCGCAGATCTATGACGGCGGCCAACCGCACCATCCGCTGCTGGTGGGCATCGAGTGACCACGCTGACCCTGGACACCGACCTGGTCACCGCGCTCGGCGCGACCAACGCCGCCGTGCTGGACAAGCACTTCGGCATGACCACGGTCCGAGACCTGCTCTATCACGTCCCGCGCCGCTACGGCGAGCGCGGCGAGCCGGCCGACCTGGCCAAGCTGCAGATCGGCGACCAGGTCACGGTGCTCGGGCAGATCGTGCGGATCGCCGACCGGAAGTTCCCGTCCAAGAAGAATCCGCGAGTCATGGACCAGATGCGGACCGTCACCATCACCGATGGCTCCGGCGGCCGCCTGACGCTGACCTACTTCGGCAAGATGGTCAACATCACCCGCAGCATGGCCGAGGGGCGCTGGGGCCTGTTCGCCGGCAAGGTCACCGAATTCCGCGGCACGCGCCAGCTCAGCACTCCGGCGTTCCAGCTGCTGCGAGCCGGCGGCAAGGATGAGGCCGAGGATGCGATCGAGGAGTTCGCGGATGCGCTGATCCCGATCTACCCGGCCGTCAAGGAGGTCACCACCTGGCAGATCAGCCAGATGGTCGGCAAAGTGCTGAAAAACCTCGGCAGCGTCACCGATCCGGTCCCGGCGAGCGTCCGCGCCGAGCGCAACCTGATGTCCCTTCGGGACGCGCTGCACGACATCCATCGCCCGGAGAGCCGCCCCGCGCTCGGCGCCGCGATCAAGCGCCTGAAGTGGGACGAGGCTTTCGCCGTACAGCTAACTCTCGTGCAGCGCCGCAATCGGGCCGCGCTGTGGCCGGCGACGCCGCGCCCACCACGCGCGTCGGGCCTGCTGGAACGCTTTGACGCGCAACTGCCTTATGAATTGACCAAGGGTCAGCGGCGAGTCGGCGCGGAGATCTCGGGTGAGCTGGCCAAACCGCACCCGATGCACCGGCTGTTGCAGGGTGAGGTGGGTTCCGGCAAGACCGTTTGCGCGCTGCGCGCCATGCTGCAGGTGGTCGATTCCGGTGGACAGACCGCGTTGCTGGCACCGACCGAGGTTCTCGCCGTGCAGCACCTGCGCAGCCTGCAGGCCCTGCTCGGATCGCTGGGCCGAGCCGGTGAGCTGGACGGCGACCCGGACGGCACCCGCCTCGCCTTCGTCAGCGGGTCGCTGTCCGCGGCCGCGCGCCGGGCCGCACTCGCCGACATCGCCTCCGGCGATTCCAAGATCGTTGTGGGTACGCATGCCCTCCTCTACGAAGGCGTGGACTTCGACGATCTGGGTCTGATCGTCGTCGACGAGCAGCACCGCTTCGGTGTCGAGCAGCGGGATGCGTTGCGTGCCAAGGCCCACACGCCACCACACGTGCTGGTCATGACGGCGACGCCGATCCCGCGCACGGTCGCGATGACGGTCTTCGGTGACCTGGAGACGTCGACGCTGTCGGAGCTGCCGCTCGGCCGGTCGCCGATCGCTTCGCACGTGGTTCCGGCCGCCGACAAGCCGGCCTACCTGGACCGGGCCTGGCGCCGGATCCGCGAAGAGGTGGACGCCGGCCATCAGGCCTACATCGTGTGTCCCCGGATCGGCGCGGACAGCGCCGAGGAGCCTGGGGAAGACCTCGAAGAGGAGGAGTCGCGGCGGCCGCCGCTGGCGGTGACCGAGGTGGCGCCGCTGCTCGCTGACGGACCGCTGCACGGCTTGCGGATCGGCGTCCTGCACGGCCGGATGCCGTCCGACGACAAGGACGCTGTGATGCGGTCGTTCTCGGCGGGCCAGCTGGACGTGCTGGTCGCGACCACGGTGATCGAGGTCGGAGTGGACGTCCCCAATGCCACCGTGATGGTGGTCCTGGATGCCGATCGGTTCGGTGTCTCACAGTTGCACCAACTCCGCGGCCGGGTCGGCCGGGGGCAGGCGCCGGGCCTGTGCCTGCTGGTGACCGAGGCGGACGCCGAATCGCCGGCCCGCGAGCGGCTCGACGCCGTGGCCGCCACGCTGGACGGGTTCCGGCTCGCCGAGATCGACCTGGAGCAGCGGCGCGAAGGCGACGTGCTCGGCTCGGCCCAGTCCGGCAAGCAGAAGTCGCTCGCGGCTGCTCTCGCTCAAACGCGACGCCGACCTCATCGGCGCGGCTCGCGCGGCTGCCGAAGCGGTCCTCTCCGAGGACCCGGAGCTCGACAATCACCCCGAGTTGAAGGCGTCGATGGCGGCTCTGGTCGATGATGAGCGTGCCGAATACCTGGACAAGGGGTGAGTGACCGGTGAGCCGGATCATCGCGGGGACCTATGGCGGCCGGCGCCTGTCCACCCCGGACGGCACCGACACCCGGCCCACCTCGGACCGCGTACGCGAGGCGCTGTTCAGCTCCCTCGACGCCGCTAACCTGCTCTACGGCCACCGGTTCCTGGACCTCTACGCGGGCAGCGGCGCGGTCGGGCTGGAGGCCGCGTCCCGGGGCGCCGACCATGTGCTCCTGGTCGAGTCCGACCCCCGGGCGGCGCGGGTGCTGCGCGCCAACGTCGAGGCGCTCAAGGCGGCCGGCACGGTCACCATCTCCGCCGGTCGGGTCTCCAGCACGCTCGCCGGCGGCCCGATCGGCGGCGCCTACGACGTGGTGTTCGCCGATCCGCCGTACGCGGTCGATGAGGAGGAGGTCACCGCGATGCTGCGGGACCTGGTTCAGCACGAGTGGCTGGCGCCGGATGCGGTGCTGATCATCGAGCGGTCCAAGCGCTCGCGGGAACCCGACTGGGTGGACGGGATCACCGGCGACCGCTCTCGGCGGTACGGCGAGACCGTGCTTTGGTACGGTCGCCGATCGTGAACACGACGACGCGCCGTGCCGTGTGCCCCGGATCGTTTGACCCGGTCACGAACGGCCACCTGGACATCTTCGGCCGGGCCAGCCGCCTCTACGATGAGGTGATCGTGGCCGTCCTGGTCAACCAGACGAAGACCGGTCTCTTCAGTCACGAGGAGCGGATCGAGATGCTCGAGGCGGTCACCGCCGAGTTCTCGAACGTACGCATCGCCTCGTTCCAGGGCCTGCTCGTCGACTTCTGCCGAGATCAGGGCGTGTCGGTGGTGGTGAAGGGGCTGCGCGCGGTCACCGACTTCGACTACGAGCTGAAGATGGCTCAGATGAACTTCGGCCTGTCCGGGCTGGAGACGTTGTTCATGCCGACCAATCCGCTCTACTCGTTCGTGTCGTCCAGCCTGATCAAGGACGTCGCGAAGTGGGGTGGGGACATGTCGCCGCACGTGCCGCCGATCGTCGTGGAGCGGCTCCAGGCAAAGCTGCGCGACGGTCACTAACCGCTGGCTGCCCGCCTGACCGGCGGCGCTAAACGACCCGTTCGGAGCGTCTTTTTGCGCCCGACGGCCCACCAGCCGGGCCAGGCGTCAGGGAAAGATGAGCCAAGATCCGGGGCGGCCGGAGTTGCTCGCACTCGCGTCTCGACGGCGGCGTGAAGGTGAGCCGGCCAAGAGCCCGGAATAGTGGCCGAAATGTGAATAAGTGTCAGTTCGGATTGAGCCGCCCGGCGCGCCCGGACCGGCAATATGGACTGCGGCCCGCATGATGGGTTAAGCGACAGGCAGGACAGGAGACACACGGTGGACCCGCTCGACCGGATCGACGAGATCATCGCGATGGTGGAAGGCGCCCGTTCGGTGCCGATGTCGCGCAACTGCATCCTGGATCGGGCTGAGATCATCGGGCTGTTGGACCAGCTTCGCGTCGAGCTGCCCGGAGAGATGCGGCGCGCCATGGCGTTGCTGGAGGAGCGCGACAACATCCTCGACGCCGGCAAGCGCGAAGCCGACCGGATCATCCGCGAGGGCGAGTCTGAGCATGCCCGCCTGGTGTCCATCAACGAGATCACGGTCTCGGCGGAGCACGAGGCCAACCGGCTGGTCTCCGACGCCCGGGCCGAGTCTCAGCGCCTGCGCGAAGAGGTCGACGACTATGTGGACACCGCGCTCGCCAACTTCGAGCAGTTCCTGACCCGGTCGCTGGCCTCGATCGAGCGTGGTCGCGACAAGATGCATGCGCTGCGCGAGATCGGCACGTTCGCCACGACCGAGGTGGACGACCGGCCGCTGCCGTTCTGACGCTCGGATCTCGGCCGTTCTGGCTGGCGGCTGGGGCACCCGGCAGTTGCCGTCCTGGTGCCGCCGCCATCTGCGCGCCTGGCTGTCCGCTGCCGCCCGGCACCAGCGGTTCTGATCAAGTGCGGCAGCAGGTGCAAGATCTCGTGCAGGCAGGGTCGCCAGAGCGTTCCGAGTGCTCAAGATCAGGCACTTGATCATGGAGGCGGGGGACCTGCGAGGCTTCGTTGGATCTTGAACGTTTGTCGCCGTTGACGAACGTGTCCTATCTCAGGACATCGCTGACAGTTGATGTCTCGGGAGATCGCTGACACTCGATGGCCGGTGGATCGTGTGATCCATGGCGGTGAGGGTGGCAGCGATGGATGTGCGGATGGCGGCCGCGTTGACGGGCGCGATTCCCAACGTGGCGGAGTTTTGCCGGCGGCAGCAGATCAGCCGGCAGACGTTCTACAAGTGGCGTGGCCGGTTCGCCGCCGAGGGCGTGCCGGGGCTGGCGGAGCGGTCTCGGGCGCCGCGGCATCCGGCGGGCGCGTGCAGCCCGCGGGTGGCCGATGCGGTCGTGCGGTGGCGCAAGCAGCTGTTGGGGGACGGCTGCGATCACGGCGCGGACTCGATTCGCTGGTATCTGCAGCGCGACGCGACGCTGGCCGGCCTGCCGGTGCCGAGCCGGGCGACGATCTGGCGGCTGCTGGTGGCGCGGGGGTTGATCACCCCGGAGCCGCGCAAGCGTCCGCGCAGTTCGCTGCACCGGTTCAGCTACGCCCGCCCGAACGAATGCTGGCAGGCCGACTGGACCGGGTGGATGCTGGCCGGCGGCGGTGCGGTGGCGATCGCCGGTGTGCTCGACGACCACTCCCGTTTCCTGGGCGGGTTGCAGGCCGCGGCCGGTGACGCCGACGCCGCGCTGGTGTGGTCGACGTTCCTGCAGGCCGTGTCCTGCTGCGGCGTGCCCGCCCGGTCGCTGACCGACAACGGGCTGGTCTACTCCGGCCACCGCCGCGGCACCGAGGTCGCCTACGAGACCAACCTGCGCGCACTGGGCGTCACCCCGATCTGCTCCAGCCCCTACCACCCGCAGACCTGCGGCAAGATTGAAAGACTCTGGCAGACCCTCAAACGCTGGCTGTCCGCCCGCGACCAGCCAGCCACCCCCGCCGAGCTGCAACACCAGCTCGACGCCTTCCGCGACTACTACAACAACCGCCGCCCACACCGCGCGCTGCACGCCGCGACCCCAGCCCACGCCTTCACCGCCACCCCCGCAGCCCGCCCCCACCAGCGGCCCCTGCCTGCCCCGGTCTTCGTGCACACCCACACCGTCAACGACTACGGCTCGGTCAACGTCGGCCCCTACCAGGTCAACGTCGGCTCCGCCTGGCAAGGCCACCACGTGCACACCATCCGAGACGGCGACCACATCACGATCTTCTCCGGCACCCACCTGGTCCGCGAGCTGACCGCCGACCCCAACCGCCGCTACCAACCCAGCGGCCCCAACCCCGACCGCAGCCGCCGCCGCCACCCCAAACCGAACATGCAACCCTGAACACTGTCAGCGATGTCCCGAGACAAAACCGTCAGCGATCCCTCGAGACATCACACGCCGTTGACGAACGATAAGCGTTCAAGATCTCGGGCGAAGTGAGCGTGGGCGGAGCCAGAGCGTCCAATCTCACGTCGTTCCGGCGACCTCGGCCGGGGATCGCCAGCTGCGATCTTGTAAGATATGAGGTCGAGCCGAAACGGCGTAGGGCGATTCGACGTGCTGCGCAGTTCTCGGGTAACCTTTTTGCGGCCCTTTTCAGGCCGGAGCGAAACGATGTCACAACACTCGACGAACCACCTAGATCCTCGGGCGCCGCTCGTTCTCGACACTCGAGATCTCGCGCGCGGTCCGGGCTCGATGCGTGCCCTCAATCGTGTGGTGCCGGCACCGAAGGACCTCGGCCTGGAACTGATCGGGGTGCCGCAAGGTGCTGATCTGACCCTCGACCTGACGATGCAGTCGGTCTCCGAAGGCGTTTACGTCTCCGGGACCGCAACCGCGCCGCTGGAAGGGGAGTGCGGTCGGTGCCTGCGCCCGATCGACGACACGCTCGTCGTCAACATCGCGGAGCTGTACGCATACGAGAACAGCACCACGATGGAGACAACCGAGGAAGACGAAGTCGGACGAGTCCAGGACGATCTGATCGACCTGGAGCCGGTGCTGCGGGATGCCGTGGTGCTCGCCCTTCCGGTCAACCCGGTGTGTCGCCAGGACTGCCCAGGACTGTGCCCCGAATGTGGGGCCTCGTGGGACGATCTGCCGGCTGATCACAGCCATCAGCAGGACGACCCGCGTTGGGCCGCTTTGAGCAAGCTTGACCTGCCCAGCGAGCTCGGCCAACCGAGCCAGCTGACCACAAACGAGGAGTAAGCCGTGGCTGTCCCCAAGCGCAAGATGTCGCGCAGCAACACCCGCTCGCGCCGGGCCAACTGGAAGGCCACGGCCGTGGCGACGGTTGCCTGCCCGCAGTGCAAGTCGCCGAAGATCCCGCACGCCGCGTGCACGGTCTGCGGCACCTACAACGGCCGCCAGGTCCTTTCCGTCTGATTTGGAATCGCCTGCGGGCCCGCTGGCGGCGTTGCTCCCCGGCTTGAGTGCATAAACCGCACACGTCGCCGGGGTGCGCCTTGTCAGCGAACCCGCATGCGGTCCCAAATCTGGAAGCGCCTGCGGGCCCGCTGACGGCGTTGCGAGCCTCCTCGAGTGCACACTTCGCACACGTCGGAGGCCCGCGCCTTGTCAGCGAACCCGCATGCCGTCCCAGATTTGGAATCGCCTGCGGGCCCGCTGACGGCGTTGCGAGCCTCCTCGAGTGCACACTTCGCACACGTCGGAGGCCCGCGCCTTGTCAGCGAACCCGCATGCGGTCCCAAATCCGTGGCTCGGCTCTAGTACTCGTGAGGCTGCCGGTCCTCGCAAGGCTGGCGGAGCGCGGCCGATCGATGCGAGCAACGGTCCGTGGATGGCCGAAACCCGTTTGGCGGTACGCAGGTTGGTGGTACGCAGGCAACGCGCGCCTATGCACCACTTAAGGTTCGGATCTTGGACAGAGGGTTGCGGACAGCGGAAAACCCGCACAGGGTTAACTGCGTGAAGCTTTTTCGTAACAGCTAGCCGAGACCTCGCCTCGCCGGGCGGGGTCATTGGCGTATGCGAGGGATAGCTACCGTCGCACCTGGAACACGCGGCAGCGGAAAACGCCGCACCTGGAACACGCGGCAAGAACACGCCGCACCTGGAACACGCGGCACCTGGTCGCATGACGAGCACTAGGAGAGTGGATGAAGGCGCGCCCCGCAGCGACGCTGCTTGAGGCTGCGCTTGGCGTTGGCATCGACCCGGACCTGCTGCAGCGGTCGCTGACCCACCGCTCCTTCTCGTATGAGAACGGCAACGTCCCGACCAACGAGCGCCTGGAGTTTCTCGGCGACTCGGTGCTGAGTGTCGTTGTCACCACCGCGCTCTACCACAAGCACCCGGACCTGCCGGAGGGCCAACTCGCCAAGCTCCGTGCCAGCGTGGTCAACATGCGGGCCCTCGCTCAGGTGGCCCGCGGCCTCGGCCCTGGCGGCCTGGGCGCGCACCTCCTGCTCGGCAAGGGTGAGGAGACCACCGGCGGCCGGGACAAGTCCAGCATCCTGGCCGACACGCTCGAGGCTCTGCTTGGCGCCATCTACCTGCAGCATGGTCTGGACGTCTCGACCCGAGTGATCCACAAGCTGTTCATGCCGCTGATGGACGACGCCGCCCGCCGCGGCGCCGGGCTGGACTGGAAGACCAGCCTCCAGGAGCTCACCGCCAACCTCGGTCTGGGCGTTCCGGAATACCGGATCGAGGACTCCGGTCCGGATCATGCAAAGACCTTCACGGCCTGGGCGGTCGTCGGGGGGAAGATGTATGGCGGAGTGGACGGCGGCAGCAAGAAGGAAGCCGAGCAGCGAGCCGCGGAGGCCGCATGGCAGGAACTCTGCGAACCGGAGTCGGACCGCAACGACAGCAGCTCGAAGCCGAGCGCGGGCGCCTGATCGCCGGGTGGCGGCGGCGCTTCGGCGGACCGCTGCTGATCTTCGCCGGCACCCGAATTGTCCAGCTGCTGCTGATCGTCTGGCTGATGCCGGCCGGCAGCTCACTGCTCAGCAGCCTGCTCAGCTGGGACTCCGGCTGGTTCATCCGGGTCGCCAGCGAGGGCTATCCGCGCTCCTTCACCTATGACGCCGCTGGCAACCTCACCGCCAACGGGCTGGCCTTCTTCCCGCTCTATCCGGGACTGATCAGGCTCGGCCATCTCCTCGGCCTCACCTATGACGCGAGCGCGCTGACCGTCTCCTGGCTCGCCGCCGCGATCGCCGCGGTGCTGCTCTACGCCCTGGCGGTGCGGCTCTTCGATCGGCCGATCATCGGGTACGCACTGGTAGCGCTGTTCTGCGCGCAGCCGATGTCGGTTGTGCTGTCGATGGGCTACAGCGAATCGCTCTTCGTCGCGCTCGTCGCCGGCATGTTTCTCGCCGCCCTGGACCGTCGCTGGTTGTTAGCCGGCACGTGGGGCGCGCTGGCCGGTCTGACCCGGCCGACCGGTGCCGCGGCCGCCGTTGCCCTGGCCGTCGCGGTTGGGATGCTGATCGCGAAACGGCAGGCCGGCCGGGGTGAGGTCGTTCGGGCATGCGCCGGTGCGGTGCTGGCGCTGCTCGCGGTTCCGGCCTACATCGCCTGGGTCGGGTTCCGGGTCGCCGATCCGGCCGGATGGTTCAAGATCCAGACTGCCGGCTGGGGCACCACCTTCGACTTCGGCGCCGCCACCTGGTCGTTCGCGAAGACGACGCTGACGACTGACAACGGCTGGGTCGCGATGAGCGTGCTGTTGATCCTGATCGTCGCGACGGTGGCCCTGGTGATGGCGCTGCGCGAGCGGATCTGGCCGCCCCTGACGACCTACGGCGTGATCGCCTTTGTGCTTGTTGTCGGACAGGCTGGCTACTATCACTCGAAGCCGCGCCTGCTCGTTCCTGTGCTGCTCATCCTGCTGCCGGCGGCGCTCGCGGCCGGGCGCTCCCGCCCCCGGTCCGTGGCCGTCGTGCTGACCGCATATGCGCTGTTCGGGTTGGCGTACGGCGCCTACATGATCACCATTTGGCCATACGCGATCTGAGGTTGCTGTGCCTGAACTCCCCGAGGTGGAGACCGTCCGCCGTGGTCTATTCGACTGGGCGGTCGACCGCGAGATCACCGATGTGAAGGTGATGCACCCGCGCTCGATCCGCCGGCACGAGCTGGGTGCCGAGCACTTTGAGGCGGCGCTCCGCGGCCGGCGGTTCGTCGATGCCCGCCGCCGTGGCAAATACCTCTGGCTGCCACTCGACGATGGCGATGCGGTGATCGCCCACCTCGGCATGTCCGGCCAGTTCCTGCTCCGGTCGGCGGAGGCTGCCGACGAGACCCACCTGCGGGTCCGGGTGCAGTTCGCCGATGGCGATCCGGAGCTGCGGTTTGTCGATCAACGGACGTTCGGCGGGCTGTCTCTGTCGCTCGGCGGCGCCGAGCTGCCGGACGAGATCGCTCACATCGCGCGGGATCCGGTCGATCCGGAGTTCGACGACAAGGCATTCATCGCCACCCTCCGGCGCAAGCACACCGAGATCAAGCGAGCGCTGCTCGACCAGAGCCTGATCTCCGGCGTCGGCAATATCTACGCTGACGAGGCCCTGTGGCGGGCGAAGCTGCACGGTGCCCGCTGGACCGACGAGCTGACCAAACCGGCCGCCGGCCGGCTGCTGGGGCATGTCCGAGAAGTGCTCACCGAGGCGCTCAAGGCGGGCGGCACCAGCTTCGATTCGCTCTACGTCAACGTCAACGGCGAGAGCGGCTACTTCGATCGGTCGCTTAATGCCTACGGTCGGGAGGGCGAGCCGTGCCCGCGGTGCGGGACTCCGATCCGCCGCGAGCACTTCATGAACCGGTCGTCGTTCTCGTGCCCGCACTGCCAGCCCCGGCCTCGCTATGCGCGACCGGCCCCGGCTCGCAAGACCGCCGCGGAGAAGGCGCTCGCCAAGCGCATGGCGGAGTAGCTCAGCCGCAGGGCTCGGTGCGGCCGTTCATCGTTCGCGGCGACTTGGTCACCGCAATCCCGTAGGCCCGCGCCAGGGGGCAGACGTCGCCGGCAACGACCGTCTCCAGGTCGAAGACCGCCTTGTCGGCGTTGATGAACGGGACGTAGTCGTCACAGTCGGCGGTGGCGAAACAGCCGGTGGCGATGGCGAAGTCGGCGAACGCGGCGACTGATCCGGCGAGCGCGCCGCTGGTGCGTACACCCGCCTTGAGCCCGATCTGGTGCGCGAGTTCGGTGACCCGGCGGGCATAGGTCAGCTGGTCCGCGGTGCCGATGCCGGGGTAGGCGGACATGGTGTCGGCGTCGACGGCATCGAACCCCTTGCTCTGGCAGAGGGTGAGGCGCGCCGCGATGATCGGTTCGAGTCGGCCCCACTGCCGGATGTCGATCGAGCGGTGCCCGGCGCCGGCTTCCGCGCCGAGCACGCTGCGGGGCATCCGATGGGCATCGGGCAGTGACATGTCGGAGGCGCCGAGGATCAGGTGGCACATCGTTTCGCGACCCTGCGCATGCAGATCGGTGACCCGGTCTTCGCTGGTCTCGTACGGGTCGAGGTCGTAGACGTTGGCCGTCACGGCGTCGACGAAGGCGCCGGTCAGCTGGATCTGCCAGCGCAGACCGGGGCGCGGTTGCCAGTGCCGATCACCGGCCGACGCGAGCGCGGCTTCCGGTCTCGGGATCGGTTTGGCGGCTTCACATCCGGCCGCGGGCAGCAGGAGCAGCGCGACGGTGGCCGCCGCGACCCGGTGTCTGATCCTCACGTGTCGACGCTGACCAGGGGTTCGGCGGGAGTGTGCTCCTCGGTGTCGTCGTCGGCGACGGCCCAGTAGTCATGCCCGTCGTGCCCGCTCGTCGTGGTGGCCGGCACGCCGATGATCGGCGTGTGTATCGGCGGGGGAGCGGGCATCGGCGCCGTCACGTCGGTGATTGGGTCCTGCAGATCCTCGACTTCGTCATCGTCGGGCTCCGGTCCCGCGGCCGGAGCCGCCGGACCGGCGGTGACGTCCGTCAAACCGGGTGAACCGGCGGGGTGCGGCAGCACCGGTGTGAGCTCGCCCCGGGCCGGCTGGATCGGCGGCAGGTTCATCGTCATGGTGGAAGTGGTCAGCGGGATCGACAGCAACGGCTCGGTCGCGGCCGACGTGTCCGCCGCGGCACGTTCATAGATCTCCCGGAACCGGTCCAGCTTGGCGCGCAGCGCGAACAGGCTGCGGGCGCGCTGGCCGGCCGCGATCGACAACTGGCGCCGCCGGTCCCGATCGCGGAGCAGCTTGGTGCAGGCATCGGCCAGTGCGCCGGGATCGTTCGGCGGGACCACGACGGCACCCATCCCGATCACCCTGGCCAGCCCGGTGTCGTCCAGGACAATTGTCGGGCGGCCGCACATCATCGCCTCGATCAGGGCGTAGGGCATCGCCGGGTCGGTGCCGGAGAGCACGACGAGCTTCCCGTTCGCGTACGCGGACCGGCGGTGGTTGACCGGCCCGAGGAAGCTGAGATGCTCGGCGTGGATCCGGTTCTGAATCGGCACCGCCGGACCGGCCACCAGCACCCGGACGTCCGGGGCGGTCTCCCTGATCGCCGGCAGCGCGGCCAGAAGCGTCCGCAGGTTGCGCTCCGGGCCGAGCCACGTGATGACGTCGTCGGCCGGCTCGCCCCGGATGACCGCGCAGCTGTGCGGGTCGACGCCGTAGGGCACGAGTGCCAGCCGCTCGCGGTCGGCGCCGTGCTCCAATGCCCAGGCGCGCAGTGGTTCGGTGGTCGCCGCCACCACGCCCGCCTCCTGGTAGGCGAGGCGCGCGAGCGCCCGGAAGAAGCGCAGCAGCACGGCTCGTACCGCCGGGTTTCCGGTCGTGTGATCGAGCAGCGGCGCGGTCAGATAGGTCTCGTGCTCGGTCAGGATGTAGGGGGTCCGCAGCCGCCACTTCGCACCGAGCGCGACCAGCGCGGCGAGCCCGGCGTCCGTGGCGTGGTTGAGTTCGGTCAGCGGCAGCGGTGTCGACAGCGGACGCAGTGCGCGTTCCAGCAGGTTGGCGGCCTGATGCGCGTCGGCGACACTAGGCATCGTCAAGGCCGTGCGCGGCAGCCGGGACATGCTGTCCCGGCGCGCGGTGGCCGCCGCCTTCCAGGCGTCGAACAGAACCGGAGCCAGCGGTACGCCGTTCAGCGGGTGCACCTTCTCGTTGGCGCCGATGGCCAGGCGCCGCAGCGCCGAGCGGAACATCGCGACGCTCTCCGGCGTGTCTTCGAGCATGCTGCGGCACAACAGGACGGCGGCGTGTGTCGCGGCGCGACGGTGGGCGAGCGCGGCCTTACGCTTCGTGGGGCCGACGCCCGGGCCGTCGAGCGTTATCGACGTCATCGTCAGGGTGTTGGCGGGTGGGTAGAACAGCGCGCCGACCGGCGTGTGGTCGGTGATCGTGACGAAATGGAACGCATGCTCGGGCAGGCCGCGCACGAGCCGATGAGTCCACGTTCCAGCAACCCCGGCCCGGTATGGATACGTTCCGTCGTTAATAAGTCCTACGCGCACGGTTTACCCCCCCTCGTCCCCGAGGGAACAACGAATCACTTCTGATATCGAATCGCGCTTTAGCCGGTTATGTTTGCCAAATCGCCTACATGCCGCCCAATCGAGTGGTACCGCGTGTCCAAACGTCTCTACCTGGGCAAATCCCGGGCAATAAGTGATCGTTTCCGGGACGTGCGATCGGCGGATGCGGTACGGCTAGGAAACCGTCCTCGGACCAGCCGTCCGACCGTCGCGAAAGCGAGTCCGCCAAGATCCACTAATCGCCCCCACGCGTCGGCACGGCAGGTCTGGATCTGTGACCATCCGAGCACGTAGAATCGGACACCCGGGCGGAATCACGGATGATCTTGCTTACGCACGGTGATCGTCGATGTGCCAACTTCCGACACATCGGACACGAGGTCGCTTGACTGCCGGGGCAAACGGGCGGACCATAGAGGCGTCGCCAGTCGCGCCCGGACCATGCTCGGCTAGGGGTGGGCAAACAGCTCGCCCTCACGCCGGCAGGAGTCTGCGCTCAACGCCTTGTGCCACATGGGTGGCGCGTGTTCATGCACGTCTGGCCGAGAGCGCCGCGACTTACGGGCGCGCGTTGCTGGCTAATCCGGCGGCGCATTCAAAGGAGAAGATATGGCGAAGGCCCTCTACGGCCACGTAGGCAACGCGTCTGACCGACGCCTCGTCAACGAGGTCGCCGTGCTGCGCGCGAAGGTTCGGAGTCTCGAGTTTGAGATCACCCGACTGCGTGCTGACAACGATCGGCTTGCGGCGGCGGTCGCTGAAGCCGACGAGCTGTTCCGGCTCCCGGAGCCGGCGCTCACCTGAAATACCGTCGCTGACCAGCGCATCCGCTCTTCAACGCGACGAAGCGCCCATCCGGTACCGGCTCGACCGGTACCGGGGCGGTCAACTCTTTACCTCGTACGGCAGCAGTTTTCCGCAAAGCACCGCATCACATCGGCCATATTGGCCAAGACATGAGCGCGCCGACACCGTCCCGGGTCGGCGCGCGTTGTATGTCCGAGGCAACTGGGTAAAGCGTCCGCAGAGCCGAGATCAGCCAGGTGCGGCCCGGGCCGATCGCGCGATGACCTGTGCGGGCCGGTCACGGTACCCTTCGCGGTGGGGGGTGCCGTCCGGCCGCGCGGCGCGCGGTGGACCACGCGTGTGGCTGCTCGATCCACGCTGGACCCCTCGACCCGAACGAGAGCCCGACCGACCGGAGAAGCGTGCACCTCAAGAGTTTGACCGTGAAGGGGTTCAAGTCCTTCGCGTCGTCCACGACCCTGAAGCTGGAGCCGGGCATCACCTGCGTGGTGGGCCCGAACGGCTCCGGCAAGTCCAACGTGGTGGACGCCATCGCCTGGGTCCTCGGTGAGCAGGGCGCAAAGGCCCTGCGTGGCGGCAAGATGGAAGACGTCATCTTCGCCGGCACCACCGGCCGCCCGCCGCTCGGCCGGGCCGAGGTCACGCTGACCGTCGACAACACCGACGGCGCCCTGCCGATCGATTACACCGAGGTGTCGATCACCCGGCGGATGTACCGGTCCGGCGAGAGTGAATACGAAATCAATGGCGACTCGTGCCGCCTGCTCGACATCCAGGAGCTGCTCTCCGACTCCGGCATCGGCCGGGAGATGCACGTCATCGTGGGTCAGGGCCAGCTGGACGCGGTGCTGCACGCCAAGCCGGAGGATCGGCGAGCCTTCATCGAGGAAGCGGCCGGCGTCCTGAAGCACCGCAAGCGCAAAGAGAAGGCGCTGCGCAAGCTGGACGCGATGCAGACCAACCTGAATCGGCTCACCGACCTC
Organism: uncultured Actinomycetota bacterium; assembly: GCA_963836775.1. GTDB lineage: Bacteria > Actinomycetota > Actinomycetes > Mycobacteriales > Micromonosporaceae > DASQPR01. The sequence continues at coordinate 813,359 of CAWIKR010000003.1, forward strand.
ACCACCGAGTTGCGCCGCCAGCTCAAGCCGCTGGGCCGGCAGGCCGAAGTGGCCCGCCGCGCCGCCGGCATCCAGGCGGACCTCCGCGACGCTCGGCTGCGGCTGCTGGCCGACGACATGTCGACGCTGCGCGACACGCTGGCCAAGGACATCGCCGATGAGACCGCCCTGCGTACGCGTCGCGAGCAGGTCGAAAACGACCTCGGCGAGATCCAGGCCCGGCTGGCGTCGCTGGAGGCCGCCCACGCCGCCGACCAGCCGCTGCTGACCCGGGCCCAGGAAACCTGGTATGAGCTGTCGTCGCTCCAGGAACGGCTGCGCTCCACCGAGCAGCTGGCCGCCGAGCGGCTCCGGCATCTGAGCGCGGCCACCGAGGACGAGCGGCCCGGGCGGGACCCGGAAGAGATCGCGGCCGAGGCGGAGACCATCCGCGAGCAGGAGATGGCGCTCCGCGACGCGCTCGAAGCCGACGAGGCTCGGCTAGCCGAAGCGGTGTCCCGCCGGCAGGAGCTGGAACGCACACTGGCCGAGGCGGAACGCGCGCTGGTCACGGCGGTCAAGGCGATCGCCGACCGGCGTGAGGGCCTGGCGAAGCTGACCGGTCAGGTGAACGCGGCCCGGACCCGGGCGACCGCCGCGGAAGAGGAGATCGAGCGGCACGCCATCGCGTTCGAGGAGTCGCGGGAGCGGGCCGACGTGGCCGAAGAGGCCTACGAGATGGCGCGCGCCGAGTCCGACGACCTCGAGCACGACGACTCCGACCTGGCGCAGCGCCTGCGCGACGCGGTCGCCGCGGCCGACTCCGCCGGCGCTCGGGTCAAGGAGCTGGCCGACGCCGAGCGCGCCGCCGAGAAGGACGGCGCACAGTGGCGAGCCCGCGAGGAGGCCCTCGCCCTGGGCCTGCGCCGCAAGGATGGCGCCGGGGCTCTGCTCGGCGCCGCCGATTCGATTCCAGGGCTTCTGGGCAGCGTCGCGGCGCTGCTCGCCGTCGACCCCGGCCACGAGGCCGCGCTGGCAGCAGCCCTGGGTGGCCTGGCCGACGCGGTCGCGGTGTCGCACGTGACCGATGTCCGCGCCGCGATGGAGCTGCTCAAGGCCCAGGACGCCGGCCGGGCGACGCTGTTCGTCGGCTCAGGTGGGGCTCGCGACATCGACCGCCGTCCGCTGCCGCCGGGTGCCGGCTGGGCACTGGATGTGGTGCGTACCAACGAATCGCTCCGTCCGGCCCTGGTCCGCGCCCTGCACGACGTGGTCCTGGTCGCGGACCTGAATGCTGCGGTAGCGCTGGTCGAAGCGCATCCTGACCTCCGCGCGGTGACCCCGGCCGGCGATGTCGTCGGCGCTCATTCGGCGGCCGGCGGATCCGGCAAGGCGCCGAGCTACATCGAGGTCCAGGCCGCGGTGGACGAGGCGCGCGCACGGCGGGCCGAGGCCGACACCCGATTGGGCCAGCTCCGTGCGCAGCTTGCCGGTGCGCGGGAGGAGCAGGCGGTACGCAAGGACGCGGTCACCGCCGCCGAGACGTTGCGCCGGCAGGCCGACAGTGTCCGCAATGCCGCCGAGCGCAAACTCGCCGAGGTGGGTGCGGCGGCCAAGTCCGCGCGCGCCGAAGCCGAGCGGTTGCTGGCCGCCCGCCGCAAGGCCGAGCAGGCCCGTGAGGAGAGCCTGGCCGGCCTCACCGACCTCGAAGAACGGCTGCGGATGGCGGAGGACACGCCATTGGAGGCCGACCCGTCCAGTGACGAGCGCGACCGGCTGGCCGCGCTGGTGCCCGGCGCTCGGCAGAACGAGATGGAAGTGCGGCTCGCGGTGCGTACGGCTGAGGAGCGCGTCGGAGCGCTGACCGGCCGCGCCGAGGCGCTGGAGCGGCAGGCCGCCGCCGAGCGGGCGGCCCGGGACCGGGCCTCGGCCCGCCGCGCCGCCCGCGCCCGCGGCGCCGCCATCGCGAAAGCGGTCGCCGCCGGCGCCAAGGCCGCCCTGCAGCGGATCGCGGTCACCCTGGCCAGCGCCGCCGAGCAGCGGGATCTGATCGCCGACGCCCGGTCCACCCGCGAGGCCGAGCTGGCCGAGATTCGCGGAACCGGGTCCCGGCTGGGCGCGGACCTGGAGCGGCTGACCAGCGCGGTGCACCGCGACGAGGTGGCGCGCGCCGAGCAGCGGCTGCGTATCGAGGCGCTGGAAGCCAAGGCCGGCGAGGAGTTCGGCCTCGATGTCACGGCTCTTCTTGAGGAGTACGGGCCCCAGGCACTCGTACCACCGACCGCGGTTGAAGTCGCGGCGGCCGAAGCCGCCGACGAGGCGGTCCCGGAGCCGATCCCGTTCGACCGGGCGATCCAGGAGAAGCGCGCGGCCCGGGCCGAGCGTGAGCTGACTCTGCTGGGCAAGGTCAACCCGCTGGCACTGGAGGAGTTCGCGGCCCTGGAGGAGCGCTACAAGTTCCTCTCCGAGCAGCTCGAGGACCTCAAGGCGACGCGGCGTGACCTGCTCACCGTCGTCAAGGACGTGGACGACCGGATCCTGGACGTCTTCACCAGCGCCTACCACGACACCGCACGCGAATTCGAGCAGGTGTTCAAGGTGCTGTTCCCCGGCGGTGAGGGCCGCCTGGTGCTGACCGAACCGGACGACATGCTGACCACCGGCATCGAGGTCGAGGCGCGGCCACCGGGCAAGAAGATCAAGCGGCTGTCGCTGCTCTCCGGTGGCGAGCGATCGCTGACCGCGGTCGCGATGCTGGTCGCCATCTTCCGGGCCCGGCCCAGCCCGTTCTACATCATGGACGAGGTCGAGGCGGCGCTCGACGACGTCAACCTCGGCCGCCTGCTCACCTTGATGGCGCAGCTGCGCGAGAAGAGCCAGCTGATCATCATCACGCACCAGAAGCGCACCATGGAGATCGCCGACGCCCTCTACGGCATCACCATGCGCAGCGGCGTGACTGAGGTAATCAGCCAGCGTCTGGATCGCGACGCCGAGTCGGCCGAGGTGTCGGTGCCGTGAGAGGACCCCGGCACAAGCCGCGTGCACTGCTCATCGACATGGACGGTGTGCTGCGGATCTTTGACCCGGTGATCGTTCACGCCGTCGAGCGGAAATACGGCCTCGGCGCGGGCACGCTCTGGCATACGGCGAAGAGGGTCGCGCACATGCACCTCGCGCTGACCGGGCGGATCACCCACGACGAGTGGATGGCGGAGGTGGCACGGGCGTTGGACGCACCGGAGGCGGTGGCCGAGTGGAACCGCTATCACGGCAGCATCGATCCAGTCGTCCGGCACGTCGTGGCCGCGGTCCGGGCCGCCGGTTATCCGGTCGCGCTCGGCACCAATGCCACCGATCGGCTCGACTCCGATCTCGCCGAATTCGGTCTGTCGGACGCTTTCGACGCGGTCGTCAACGCATCAGTTGTCGGCTACGCGAAGCCGCACCCGTCGTTCTATGCGGCGGCGGCGGAGGCGCTCGGCGTTCCGGAGACGGAGATCCTGTTGCTGGACGACTCGCCCCGGTTCGTCGCCGGGGCGCGCGCCGCCGGGCTGACCGCCATCCGCTACACCGGACACTCGGACCTGCGCTACGTTCGCTCCGCGTTCGACCTGCAAGCCGCCGCCTAAGAGCTTGTTCAACGCCGCCGACGGCCATCTGGGCCCGCCGCAGCCCGGCCACGCGGTTTGGGGACAAGCTCTAAGCCGGTAATTAGGTTGGTTCGACCGGCTCCGGTCGGCATCATCATGCAGATGGTGCAGGACGAGATCAGTGCGTATTACCGCCGGATGGGCGAGCTGACCCGATTGGCCTCCGGTGTCGGGCGGCTGGAATATCTGCGCACCTGGGACATCATCACTCGGGAGCTGCCGGCGGCCCCGGCGTCCATTCTCGACGTCGGTGGCGCCACCGGGGTCTACGCGGGCCCGCTCGCGGCCGCCGGCTATCGCGTGCATCTAGTGGATCCGATCCCCGAGCAGGTCGCGGCCGCCGCCGAACTGCTCGGTGTGACGGCGACCGTGGGCGATGCCCGCGATCTCGAGCAGGCCGATGCGAGTGTGGACGCGGTCCTGATGTTCGGTCCGCTCTATCACCTGCACGATCGGGCCGACCGGGTGCGCGCCTGGTCCGAAGCTCGTCGGGTGCTCCGTCCCGGTGGCATCGCCATCGCCGCGACGATCAGCCGGTTCGCCTCCTTCCTGGACGGCGTCGGCCGGGAGTTCGCGCGGGACCCGGAGTTCCGCGCGGTCACCGACCAGGACCTGACCGACGGCCGGCACCTCAATCCGGCGAACGTGCCGGGCTGGTTCACCACCGCGTATTTCCAGCACACCGACGAGATTCCCGGCGAGGTCGCCGACGCCGGCCTGACGTTGGACCGGATCGTGGCGGTGGAGACCGCGGCGGCGTTCGCCGGTCCCCGGCTCGCCGAGATGCTGGATGATCCGGAACTCTTCGCCTGGGCGATGGCCGCGATGCGCCGGATCGAAACCGAACCGACTCTGCTCGGGGCCACACCGCACGCTCTGACGATTGCTCACCGCCAGTAGGTCAGGGCTGGATCGGCCGTACGGTCGCGGATCACCCAAACCCCGGTGGCGGGCCAGCGGCGGGACAGCGAGTCTGGCTAGGTTCGCACTCGTGACCGACGCAGCCGCCCGCATGCCGGTGCTCGCTGCCCGACGCGGACCCCGGATGACCAACCGGTCCCGGGCATTGTTGGCAGTCGCTGCCGTGCTTCTGCTGGCCGGATCCGCGACCGCTTTCACGGTTCTCGCGCCGTACGAGCGGGCGTCCGGTTTCATCGCGCGCCACGGGTGCTCGGAGATCCCGGTGCGGACCACGCCTCAGCTTGTCGCCTCGCCGTACGGCACCGTGACGTCCTGTGACGAGCTGGCCCGGCAGGCATTCTGGAGCGGGCGCGTGGACGCGAGCGCCTACCTTCTGCTGGACTCGGCCCAGGGATCCGTCGTCGTCCGCGTCGACTACCAGGACACCGGCACACCGCGCTGGCAGGCGTTCGCCACCGAAGTGCAGCCGTCGGTGGTGGAGACCTACTTGTCCGGCGTGCAGATGGTCGATCTGCGGCGGGCGATCGAGGCTCGTGGCGGCCTCCGGCCCGGGATCTGGACTCTGCGGCTGGCCACCATCGCGAGCTGACCCGAGTCCCTGGCGATCGGCCACGAGCGGGCGCGCTGAGCGGGTCAGCGGTGGTGCAGGCCGGCCGCCATGATCGCCGTCGGCCGACCGCGGTCTACTAGAGTGGCAGCCCATCGGGCATCGGCCCGGTGCGATCGTGGGCAGGGGAGAGCATGAGCAAGATCGCCTACATCCGGCATCTGCCTCGGATGGTGGCCGGCGTCGTCATCACCCTGCTGCTGGTCGGTGTGTGCGTGTTCGCTGTCGTGCAGAGCCCGACCCGGGACGGGAAGATCGCTCTTGCCGTGATCGCCGTGCTCGCCGCCGTGGCGCTGGTCCGGATTGTCCGGTCCGGAGTGGTGGTGACCGAAGACGGCCTGGTGATTCGGAACTGGTGGCGCAGTCACACGGTGCCGTGGTGGCAGATCGTCGGGTTTTCTCCGGCCGACGAGGATCGTCAGCACCGGACCATCGGGCTGAATCTGGTCGGAGACCGCCGGCTTAGCTGTCCGGCGTTGCAGACCCTGGGCGGCTTCCGCTGGTTGCCGCCGGCACCGCCGGTCCAGCCGGGCGCGCCGCGGCGTTCGACTCGATACGATGACCTTCGCGCCCAGCACGGCACCGACGCTGTCACCCATGCAGCCGCCGACCAGCTTGCCGACTACGTGGATCGAGCGCGGCGGGCCGGAAAGCTGGGGCACGCCACCGATCCGGCAGTCAGCTAGCCGGGCTCAGGCGAGGCCGAACGCGTACTGGTGGAATTCCCACGCGTCCCGGACGATGTCGCGCAGTGCCGGCCGCTGTGGCGTCCAGCCGAGCACGTCCCGCGCCTTGTCACTGCCCGCGACGCTGCGCATGAAGTCACCCGGACGGCGGGCCGCCACCTCCACCGGCACCGGCCGGCCGGTCACCTCGCGCACGGTGTCGATCACCTGCTTGCTGGTGTAGCCGTTGCCGTTGCCGAGGTTGAACACCTCGTGCCGACCCGCCGGAATCCATTCGAGTGCGAGCAGGTGCGCGCGCGCCAAGTCGGCGACGTGGATGTAGTCGCGAATGGTCGAGCCGTCGGCGGTCGGATAGTCGTCGCCGTACAGCTTCAGGTGATCCTGCTGGCCGGCGGCGACGCGCAGCACGATCGGGATGAGGTGGCTCTCCGGTGTGTGCCGTTCGCCGAGGTGGCCCACGGCTCCGGCGGCGTTGAAGTAGCGCAGCGAGACCGCGCCCAGGCCGAACGCGCTGGCTTCGGCGGCGAGCATCATGTCCGTGGTCAGTTTGGTCACCGTGTACGGATTCGTGGGCGCCACCGGCGACGCCTCAGTCAGCAGGCCGTCGTCGGTGGCCTGGTAGATGGAACCGGTGGAGGAGAAGATCATCCGCGGCACCTGTGCGGTCCGGACCGCCTTGAGCACGGCGAGCGTCCCGCTCACGTTGGTGTGCCAGTAGAGGTCCGGCCGTTTCATCGATTCGGCCACTTCGATCTTGCCGGCGAAGTGAAGTACGCCGTCGAAGCCGGCGCCGGGGGCCAGGACATCCGAGATGTCGTGGATGTCGGCTTTGAAGAAGGTCACCTCGTCCGGCAGGCTGTCGTCGAAGCCGGTGGAGAGATCGTCCAGGACGACCACTTCGTGGCCGGCGTCCACCAGCTGATGCGTGACGACGCTGCCGATGTAGCCGCAACCGCCGGTGACGAGAAGCTTCATGACCGGGACTCTAGCCAACCCGGACGACCGCCTGCGCAATGCCGCCTGTGCGTCAGCTGTAGCGGTTTCAGCTGTAGCGGTTTCAGTTGTAGCGGTTAAAGCCGCCCTCGACATCGAGCACTTGACCGGTCACCCAGGCGGATTCGGCCGAGCACAACCAGGACACCACTGGCGCGACGTCGGTGGGCTGCCCCCAGCGGCCGCTCGGAAACCTCCGGTTCAGCGACTGCACGAGGTCCGGCGACGCCCAATGGGTGTCATTCGGCCCCGGGTTGATGCCGTTGACTGTGAAGCCGCGCGGCGCCAGCAGGAACGAGAAGTCGCGTACCAGGTATTCAATCGCCGCCTTGGACGCCGCGTAGGCCAGCTCGCCGGGCATCGGGCCGAGTCGCTGCCCGCTGGAGAAGAGCACCACCCGGCCGCCGTCGCCGGCCGCCGCCGCGAACGCCTGCACCAACAGCATGGTCGCCCGGACATTCACAATCAGGTGGCGGTCGATCTCCGCGGCGGTCAGCGACCCCAGCGCGGTCTCGGTCGAATAGGTGTGGCACGACACCAGCGCGTCGACGCGTCCGAATTCCGCGATCGCCCGGGCCACCAGGTCGGCCGGCCCGTCCGGATCGGCAAGATCGGCTCCGGCCCACGCCACCGTGCCATCGCTGATCAGAGAGGTCGGGGCCGGCCCGGCCACGCCGACCGACTCGTCGTAGGCCGGCAGACCGGACGCGAACACCCGGTAGCCGTCCGCGGCCAGCCGACGGGTGATCTCGGCGCCGATGTTGTCGTCGCGGCCGACTCCGGTCACGAGTGCGACCCGGCCTCGGGGCGGGTGTGGCGGATGTGACATGGGACGCGACGGTACCAGGCGCCGAGCGCTGCTAGGGGACGTGCGGCGTACCAAGGTCGTCGGCATCTGCCAGGATTGCGGCCATGAGTTGGCATGAGTACGTCCCGATCATCGCCGGCGTCATCGCCTTGATCGGCGGAGGCGCCGTCGCCATTCCGCGGATGCGCCGGCGCTCCAGCGAGCCCGGGGGCGAGCAGCCAACCACGCCTGAGGTCACCAAGGGCGAACCGACCGGCACCATCCTCAAGGACCGCCCGTCGGACACTCAAGCGCCGTCCAAGGTGCCCACAGCCCGGCCGGGTGCGACCGCGCCGCCAAAGCCGCCGGTCGTGCCGCCCACGGAGACGCCTGCGCCCACTGAGACCGCACCGCCCACGGAGACGGCACCACCTGCGGAGACGGCACCACCTGCGGAGACGGCACCGCCCACGGAGACGGCACCGCCGACGATCGAGGAGCCATCCGCCGCTGAGGTGGCGCCGCCGATCGAGAAGCCGGAACCGACCGAGGGGCGGCTGGTCCGTCTGCGGGCCCGGCTGTCGCGCTCGCAGAACGCTCTCGGCAAGGGCTTGCTCGCACTGATCTCCCGTGATCATCTCGACGAGGACACCTGGGAAGAGCTGGAAGAAACCCTGATCAGCGCAGATGTCGGGCTGGACGCGACCCGGGACCTGACCGAGCGGTTGCGCGAGCGGACCCGGGTGCTGGGCACCAAGTCCAGCGCTGATCTCCGGGCGCTGATGACCGAGGAATTGGTCGCGGCTCTGGAGCCGAACATGGACCGGACGCTGCACGCGACCCCGCACGGCGGCGACCCCGCGGTGGTGCTGGTGGTCGGCGTGAACGGCGCCGGCAAGACCACCACCTGTGGCAAGATCGCCCGGGTGCTGGTGGCCGATGGCCACAGCGTGGTGATGGGCGCCGCCGACACCTTCCGCGCGGCCGCCGCCGATCAGTTGGCCACGTGGGGCAGCCGGGTCGGAGCAGAGGTGGTACGCGGCCCGGAGGGCGGCGACCCGGCCGCGGTGGCGTTCGATGCCGTACGCCGGGGCAAGGAGTCCGGCGTCGACTCGGTCCTGATCGACACCGCCGGCCGGCTGCAGAACAAGGTCGGCCTGATGGACGAGCTCGCCAAGGTCAAGCGGGTGGTGGAAAAGCACGGCAAGGTCGACGAGACGCTGCTGATCCTGGATGCCACGACCGGCCAGAACGGTCTTGAGCAGGCCCGGGTCTTCACCGAGGTCTGCGATGTGACCGGTGTGGTCTTGACGAAACTTGACGGCACCGCAAAAGGTGGCATCGTGATCGCGGTGCAGCGCAAGCTCGGAATCCCGGTGAAGCTCGTCGGCCTCGGCGAGGGCCCGGACGACCTGGCACCGTTCGACCCGAAGGCGTTCGTTGACGCCCTCCTGGGCGGAGACGGACAGTGATGCGCGGCGTTGACGCCCTCCTGGGCGGAGACGGACAGTGATGCGCGGCGTTGACGCCCTCTTGGGCGGAGACGGACAGTGATACGCGGCGTTGACGGCCTCATGAACCGGTCGGCAGTGAATCGGGGCGTCTCCGCTCTGGTGAACCGGTCGGCATGGATGCGCGGCGTCGACGCCCCTCTGGGCGCGGAGTAAGAGCTTGCCTGTGAATCTTCCGGAGATCCCGCTGCTGGGCGGGAGCACTAGCACTGTCGTGCGCGTCGGCGACACCGTGCGCCGCAATGCCGGACCCTGGACGCCGGCGGTGCACAGCCTGCTGCGGCATCTGGAATACGTCGGCTTCGGGGGCTCACCGCGAGCACTCGGCATCGACGAGCACGGCCGCGAAGTGCTCTCCTATATCGACGGCGACTGCGGGTCGTACCCTCTGGGTCCGCAATGGGTGACCGACGCGGCGCTGTCCGCGGTCGCCACGACGCTGCGGATGTTCCACGACGCGCAGTATGGATTCGTGCCACCGCCGAATGCGATCTGGCGGGCCTTCGGCCCGCCGCCGCCGGACTCCGAGGTGATCTGCCACCACGATGCGGCGCCGCACAACATGATCTGGCGCCCGGACGGCACCCTCGCGCTGATCGACTTCGACCTGGCGTCGCCGGGCGCGCGCATCTACGACGTCGCCTACGCGGCGTGGACCTGGGTGCCGATCTTCGCCGACCGGGATGCCGACACGCTGGGCTGGGGCCGGGTTAATCGCGCACGGCGGTTGCGCCTGTTCGCGGATTCCTATGGTCTGACGCAGGCGGATCGGTTCCGGCTGGTGACCACGATCCGGAAACGCGTCGTCGACCACGTCGAGGGAATCCGCCGGATGGCGGCCTCGGGTGACCCGGCGTTCGTGCAGATCGTGCGCAAGGGGCATCTGCGCCGTCCGGAGCGGGATTTGCAGGTTATCGACACCGAACGAGAAATTCTCGAGGCCGCGCTGCGCTGATGCCGCAACAATTGCGGGCCGACCGGCGAATCGATAACGGTGAATCGATGATCGGTGAGCTGATCGTTACACGCCGGAAACACTCGGTCATGAAACCGAAATCGCGCATGCACTTTTCGCGAAACAGAGGTCCGTCAAAGTCTGCGCATCCGGCGTAGGGCGACGCTGCTGCTGCGGCCGGGGCAGGAGGGATTCTCACCCCAAGGAGGCAGCATGCTTTCGGTGCTTGCTGACGGACCCACCATCGACACCGGCAACACCACGTGGCTGCTGGTCTCGACGGCTTTGGTCCTTCTCATGACACCGGGACTGGCCCTGTTCTACGGCGGCTTGAACCGGTCGAAAAGTGTTCTGAACATGATGATGATGAGCTTCTCGTGCATCGGGCTCATCTCAGTTCTCTGGATCATCTACGGCTTCAGTTTTGCCTTCGGCACCAACGGCGACTCCGGCACGAACGACTTCATCGGAAGCCTGCAATATCTGGGCACGAAGAACTTCGTTTCGGAAATCTGGACCGTCGGCGGCAACCCGATCGGCGTCCCGACCTATGTCGTGCTCGCGTTCCAGATGATGTTCGCCATCATCACGGTCGCGCTGATCAGCGGCTCGGTCTCGGACCGCACCAAGTTCGCCGGCTGGCTGGTCTTCGCGTTCGGCTGGTTCACCCTGGTCTACGTCCCGGTCGCGCACTGGATCTGGGGCGGCGGCTTCATCGGTGCCAAGCTCAAGGCGCTGGACTTCGCCGGTGGCACCGCGGTGCACATCAACGCAGGTTCAGCGGCGCTGGCTCTGGCGATCGTCCTCGGCCGGCGGGTCGGCTGGCCGAAGGAGAACTTCAAGCCGCACAACGTGCCGATGGTGGCACTCGGCGCCGGTCTGCTGTGGTTCGGATGGTTCGGCTTCAACGCCGGCTCCGAGCTGACCGCCGACAGCACGGCAGCGATCGCGTTTATCAACACCCAGGACGCGACCGCGGCTGCGCTTCTCGGCTGGATCATCGTCGAGTGGATCCGCAACGGTAAGCCGACCATGGTCGGCGCGTCCTCCGGCGCCGTCGCCGGTCTGGTCGCGATCACCCCGTCCTGTGCCTTCGTCTCCCCGCTGGGCGCAGTCGGCCTGGGATTGGTCGCCGGTGCGGTGTGCGCGCTCGCGGTCAGCCTGAAATACCGCATGAGACGTCGACGACTCGCTGGACGTCTTCGGCGTTCACTTCGTCGGCGGATGGATCGGATCGTTGTCCATCGGCCTGATCGGCACCACCGCGTTCAACAGCGCCGGTGCCAAGGGCCTGTTCTACGGTGGCGGCTTCGCGCAACTCGGCCGCCAGGCGCTGTGCAGCGGCATCGTCACGGTGTGGTCGTTCGGCATCGCGCTCCTTCTCGGATTCATCATCGAGAAGACGATCGGTTTCCGGACCTCCGCCGAGGTCGAGGTCAGCGGCATCGACATTGCCGAGCACGCGGAGAGCGCCTACGAGCTGTCGCCGTCGACGGGTGGCGGAGCGTTCACCCTCGCCGGAGTCGGTGCAGCCGTCCCCACCGCGCCGAAGGCACCCGCCGCCGAGCCGGACGAAGTCGAAGCGCTGGACAAAGTCGAAGCGCCGGCCGACGTCGAAGCGCCAGACGACGTCGAAGCGCCGGAGCCCGAGAAGGTCGCCGGCTGATGTCGGCGGGTGACGAGGCGGCGGCCACACCGACACCCCCGCCGGCTGGAATTCTTTAAGACATGGAGGGTCTCAGCATGAAGCTGGTCACCGCGGTCATCAAGCCGTACCAGCTCGACGCGGTCAAGGAGGCGCTGCACGCGATGGGCGTCGCCGGGCTGACCGTGAGCGAGGTGCAGGGCTACGGCCGGCAGAAGGGTCACACCGAGGTCTACCGGGGCGCCGAATATCAGGTCGAGTTCGTGCCGAAGATTCGCGTCGAGGTGCTGACCGACGAGGTGGACGTGGACAAGATCGTCGACGCCATCGTGGAGTCGGCGCGCACCGGAAAGATCGGCGACGGCAAGGTCTGGGTCACGACGGTTGACGACGTGGTCCGGGTCCGCACCGGCGAGCGCGGCATCGAAGCGCTCTGACGGATCGCTGTTGCGAATGAGGAATGTCGAGGTCGGCGCCGCCGCACGCGAGGAGCGTGCGGCGGTCCTCGACGCCTGGCTCGGCGGCCTGTTCGCCGATGCCATCGCCGACCTGCGCACCGAAGTCGCGGTGCCGGAGCCGGTGACCGCGGCATCCCGACCAGGTCTCGGCGCGCGGCTGCTGCTGCGCCGCAATGCCGGCCCGGGTGCCGCCGGACCGGCCCCGATGCCGCCCGCGAGCGCGCCGCCGGCCGGATCGCCCCCGGTCGGGGTGTCGCTCGCGGGCTCAGCGGCATCATGGTCCGACGTCCGGTCCGGCGATCCGGCCAGTGGCATGGCGAATGATCTGACCGGCGATCTGCCCGGTGCCGCATCCGGTGTCGCTCTGATCGCCACCGGCGGGCTCGGCCGCCGTGAATGCGCGCCCTACGGTGACGTCGACCTGCTTCTGATTCACGACGGCCGGCCCGGCATCACCGATGCCGCGTCGAAGATCTGGTACCCGATCTGGGACGCCAATGTCGGCCTGGACCACGCGGTGCGTACGGTGCCGGAGGCGCTGTCGGTCGCGGTTGATGATGTGCGCGTCGCACTGTCCCTGCTCGACTCCCGGCTGGTGGCCGGCGACCCTGACCTGGCGGCGGCACTGCGCGCCGCGGGCCTGGATCAGTGGCGCCGGACCGCGGGGCGCTCGATGGTGCGGATGCGGGAGGCCCGGTCCACCCGAATCCGGGCCCACGGTGAGCTGGCCTTCCTGCTCGAAGGTGACCTGAAGGAATCCGGTGGCGGGCTGCGCGACGTGCAGATCCTCCGGGCCATCAGCACGCTCGGAATCACCGATGCCTACCGTCCGGCGGTCCGTGCCGCTCACCGGCGTTTGCTCGACGTCCGCGACGCGCTGCACGCCAGTGCGGGCCGCCGGATCGACCGGATCCTGGCACAGGACCGCGATCTGGTCGCCAAACGGCTGGACCTGCGCGACGGCGATGCACTGCTGCGTCGCGTGTCCACAGACGCACGCGCCATCGCGTACGCCCTTGACGACGCGTGGCGGGCCGTGGAGCGGTGGCGATCCGGTCCGGTCCGCAGCGGCCGCACACCGGTCGCACGCGACGTCGTGGCCAAGGACGGCGAGCTCCTGCTGGCACGGGCGGCGATCGGTCCGGCACCGGACCCGTCGTTGCCGCTTCGCGTAGCCGCGGCCTCGGCCACCTCGCACATGCCGATCGCGCGCGCGACGCTGGAGTGGTTGGCCCGGTTCGCACCGGCGCCGCCGTCACCGTGGCCGGCCGCCGCGCGCCAGGCGTTCGTGACCTTGCTCGGCGCCTCCGACCAGCTGGTCCGCACCTGGGAGGCGTGCGACCGCTATGGCTTGATCGGTACTTGGCTGCCGGACTGGAATCGGCTGCGCGGTCTGCCGCAGCACCATCCGATCCACATCTACACGGTGGATCGGCACAGCGTGCAGTGCGTCGTGGAGGCGCATGCGTACAAGCGCGATGTCTCGCGCCCGGACCTGCTGCTGGTCGCCGCCCTGCTGCACGACGTCGGCAAGGGGATGCCGGGCGATCACAGCGACGCCGGCGCGCCGGTGGCGGCGGCGATCGCGGCGGCGATCGGCTTCCCGCCGGACGACGTCGCGACCATCGAGACCGTGGTGCGGCTGCACCTGCTGCTGCCCAACATCGCCACCCGCCGGGACATCAACGACCCGGTCACCGTCGCCCAGGTCGCCGACGCGGTGGGCGACGTGGCCACGCTGGATCTGCTGCACGCCCTGTGCCGGGCCGACGCGGTCGCCGCCGGACCCAGCGCATCCTCGCCATGGAAGACCCGGTTGATCGGCCGCCTCGCCGCGAACGTGCGGGCGCTGCTGGACACTGGCGCGGTCCCGGCCCCGGCCCGCCTCGACGCCGGACTCGCGGGCCGCTCACTGCCCGCCGTGGACGTCACCGGGACCGACGTGACGATCGCCGCGGTGGATCGGCGCGGGCTCCTGGCCGCGGTCGCCGCGGTGCTCGCCGTGCACCGGCTCGATGTGGTCGGCGCCGACACCGCGACCATCGGCGACACCGCGGTGGTACGCATGGCGGTCGAGCCGCGGTTCGGGCGTACCCCGGATGCGAGCCGGCTCACCGCGGACCTCAAGCTGGCGGCGGCCGGCGCGTTTCCGCTTGATCGAGTGGCCCGGGCCGGCGGCGCTCGATCCAGCCTCAAGCCGACGGTGACCGAGCCCAAGGTCAGCTGGCACGACGACGCTTCAGCCGGCTCGGTCGTGCTCGAGCTTCGCGCCGCGGACGCCCCGGGCCTGCTGTTCCGGGTCACCCGGGCACTGGCCGACGCCGGAGCCGACGTGCTCGCCGCTCGGGTGGCCACCCTCGGCGGCGACGTGGTGGACGCGTTTTACCTGGCCGGGGAGTGGGCACAGGAGAGCGAGCGGGTCCGGCTCGCCGATGCGGTGGTGGCCGCCGTACGCACTTCGGCTTGAGCGCGCCAGCACAGTACCCTCGTAGGGGCTCGACTGCTCGGTGGCTCGGGCAAAACGGACATTCAAGGATGAGGCGCTGTGTTTGACACTCTGAGCGACCGGCTCAACGGGATCTTCACGAAGCTGCGGAGCAAGGGCCGGCTGAGCGATGCCGACATCGACGCTTCCGCGCGGGAGATCCGGCTTGCGCTGCTCGAGGCGGACGTCGCGCTGCCCGTGGTCAAGTCCTTCATCAACACCGTCAAGGAGCGGGCCCGCGGCGCCGAGGTGTCCCAGGCGCTGAACCCGGGCATGCAGGTCATCAAGATCGTAAATGAAGAGCTGGTCAACATCCTCGGCGGCGAGACCCGCCGGCTGACCTTCGCCAAGCAGCCGCCGACCGTGATCATGCTCGCCGGTCTGCAGGGTTCCGGCAAGACCACGCTCGCCGGCAAGCTGGCACGCTGGCTCAAGGGCCAGGGCCACCAGCCGATGCTGGTCGCCGCCGATCTGCAGCGTCCCAATGCCGTGAATCAGCTTCAGGTGCTCGGTGGCCGCGCCGGCGTCGAGGTCTACGCACCCGAGCCCGGCAACGTCGTCGACGCGAGCGGCGAGCACTTCTTCGGTGGCGATCCGGTCAAGGTCGCGCGCGACGCGATCGAGCACGCCAAGCGGCAGATGCGCGACATCGTGATCGTCGACACCGCCGGCCGCCTCGGTATCGACGCCGAGATGATGAAGCAGGCCGCCGACATCCGGGACGCGGTCGATCCGGACGAGATCATCTTTGTGATCGACGCGATGGTCGGTCAGGACGCAGTCACCACGGCCGAAGCGTTCCGTGACGGCGTGGGCATCACCGGCGTGGTGCTGTCCAAGCTCGACGGTGACGCGCGCGGTGGTGCCGCGCTGTCGGTCCGCTACGTCACCGGCCAGCCGATCCTGTTCGCGTCCACCGGCGAGAAGCTCGAGGACTTCGACGTCTTCCACCCAGAGCGGATGGCCAGCCGGATCCTCGGCATGGGCGACATGATGACCCTCATCGAGCAGGCGGAGACCGCCTTCGACGAGGACCAGAAGCAGAAGATGGCCGCCAAGGTGATGGGCGGCCAGGCGTTCTCGCTCGAGGACTTCCTGGAGCAGATGACCGCGATCCGCCGGATGGGCCCGATCGCCAACATTCTCGGCATGCTGCCCGGTATGGGCCAGGTCAAGGACCAGCTGGCCGAGCTCGACGACAGCCACTTCGACCGGATCACGGCGATCATCCGCTCGATGACACCGGGGGAGCGGACCGAGCCGAAGATCCTCAACGCGTCTCGCCGGTCCCGCATCGCGCGTGGTGCCGGGGTCACCGTGGTCGAGGTGAACCAGCTGCTGAATCGCTTCGCCGAGGCGCAGAAGATGATGAAGCAGATGGGCCCGATGATGGGCATGCCGGGTCGGCGCAAGGCCACCAAGTCGCCGAAGAACAAGCGCAAGGGCACCAAGGGCGGCGGCGGTCCGCGGGTCGGTGGCGGAATGCCGGCCGGGTTCCCCGGTGGCATGCCGCAGCTGCCACCCGGCCTCGACCCGTCGCAGCTCGGTGGCGACGGCTTCAAGGCGCCCAAGCTGGACTTCAACAAGCTGAGCAAGCAGGACAAGAAAGACAAGCCGTAGCGTCGATTGTTAACCCGTCGGTAACTATCGGACGTTCGGTGGACGCGTAGCACGCGCAGAACGGATTACCGTCCGCGCATGTTGCGTCGTCTTGCATGCGTAGCTGCTGCGACACTCGCCCTTGTCGGCGTCACGGCCGCGCCGGCCAGTGCCGGCTCAATCATCCCCCACACCTCCTACTATCTCGCGCTCGGAGACTCACTCGCGTACGGCTACCAACCGACCCACGTGACCGGACAGGGCTATGTGGACGATCTCTACGCGAACCTCCACGCGACCGACGCGAACCTGCAGCTGACCAACCTCGGCTGTCCGGGCGAGACAAGTGCCACGATGATCAGCGGTGGCGTCTGCTCGTACCCCGAGGGCAATCAGCTGGACGCGGCCATTCACTTCATCCGGTCGCATCCGTTGCGGGTCAAACTCATCACGATCGACATCGGCGCCAATGATGTCGACCGCTGTCTGTCCACCGGCACGATCGACCAGACCTGCATCAACGATGGCCTGGCCGCGATCGCGAAGAACGTGACGAAGATCGTCGTACGGCTCCGGCTGGCGGCACCGTTCGTCAAGATCGTCGGGATGAACTACTACGACCCGTTCCTGGCCGCGTACCTGCAAGGACCGACCGGACCGGCACTCGCCCAGCAATCCCTGACACTGGCCGACAAGCTCAATCGTGAGCTCACGGCCATCTATCGCCTTGGTGGGTTCAAGGTAGCCGACGTCGCCGGCGCGTTCTCGACCGACGACTTCACCACCATGGTGCCGCTCGCTCCGGACGTGACCGTGCCGTTGGACGTGGCACGGATCTGCCAGTTGACCTGGATGTGCACCGTCCCTCCGGGACCTGACATCCACGCCAACCCGGCTGGCTACGCCGTGATGGCGCAGGCCTTCGCGGCCACGCTGTAGCCGAACCCCGCCCCGGCGGGTAGATACGCGGTTTCGGCGTCCTCCCATTCGGAGGGCGCCGAAACGTCTGTGCGCCGCGTGGTCACGCCCGAACCACGGCACGGTTCTACCGCGCCGGCGTTACGACCACCCAACCCTCGAGCGTGTACTCAAAACCAAGCCGCTCGTAGACCGCCCGGGCTGCCAGATTGGTGTGGGTCACGGCCAGTCCGAGCCGTTCCTCGTTCGACTCACGAAGGCTGCGAAGCGCCGCCACGATCATGCCGGCGCCGGCGCCTCGAGTGGCCGGCGCGGGCGAACGGAACACGTTGATCAGCCACGGACCGGTGAAACCGCGCACGTGATCGCTGCGCACCACCAGGGCCGCGCCAACGGCGTCGCCGTCGTGCATCGCCACCTGGGTAGCCGTTTCGATCAGCGGGTTGTCCGGATCGTCGACGGTCCGCCGCAGACTCGATGCCGCGCCGGCAAGGTCTCCGCTGTCGGCATCTGGGTGACCGGGGCCGTATGCACCAACCAGAACGTGCGACAGCGACTCCGCGTCTCCGCGCTGCCACGGTCGCAGCCGCATGTGCCCCGGCAACCCGTCGCCGGGGATCGCGTCGAGGTGATGATGCATTGCGTGGAGGTGCCGCACGCGAACCCCACCCAGGTCTTCCAACGCCACCGCCAAGTCCTCCCGGTCGGCCAAGAGTGCCGTACCCGCTGGGTAGGCCTTGACCAAAGCGTCTGCGGCGTCGTTCATCGAGCCGCGCGCGACGATCACACGATGGATCGATCCGGTCGCCGCCGGCCATGCCTCGACCTCCACACTCATCTCGTCCGTTGTGACGGTTGCGCGGTTTGATTCGGTCATGGCAGCCCTCGCACTGATCCGGTGGTGCGACGGAACATGGCACATTCGCCGCCCGGAGGCAATGAGGCGCGGCTTGTTACCTGGCGACTGGGCGGCACCGGGGCGAGGTCTGCCTCTTCTTCAGCTTCCGGGACCCAGACCGCAACACGCCGTTGATGACCGACCGCTGAACGTCGTGCGGCGTCCGATGAGCCCAGAGATAGACGTTGGACCACCGCGCGATCCGGGACGTGGCCCAACGAACCAAAGAACGAGTCAAAACGAACCAAAAAGCAAATCGCCTGGCGCCGGAACATGTCCGGCACCAGGCGATCCGCGTGACTGACCGTGCTACGGCGCGGTCAGACTGACATCATCGATTTGCAGGTCACTGCCAGCCGGCTGCGTCGTCTGGTAGACGTTCAAGTCGAGCGTCGACCCCGGACTTACCACCGTGTAGGACAGCGTGACCTGCTGCCAGCTGCCATTCGGGTTCAAGGTCGCGGTCCCGGTTCCCACCAGGGTCGAGCCGACGTACTCCCGGATTCGGAACTTGATCTGACCGCCCGTGGCCGACGTGCGGATCCACGCAGACGCGTGGTACGTGCCCGCGGCCGATGTCAGCACCCAGTTCGGGCTGTCATTCAGCGTGCACGTCTGCGACGTCGTCAAAGGATTGTTCAGGTTCGCCGACCAGCTGCCGCTGTGGCCGCCGGACACCCGGGTGAGGTTGCAGCCGGCCAACGCCGCCCAACCGGTCAGGTTGGTTTCGAAGCCGGAATTGGTGACCAGGTTCGGCGGGTTCACGACGACCGTCTTGGACGCAGTCGACGCGAGACCGCCTGTGTCGGTCACTGTGACCGTCACCGTGTACGTGCCCGCGGCAGAGTACGTGTGAGTCGCCGTCGCGCCCGCCTGCGGGCCGACCGTGGTGCCGTCACCAAAGTTGAACGCGTAGGTCGCGATCGGTGTGGCGTCCGGGTCCGTTGAAGCTGATGCGTCTGCGGTCACATTCAGAGGTGCACTGCCGCTCGCCGGTGAGACGGTCAGCGCGGCGGTCGGCGGGATGTCGGTCGTTCCAGCCGGCGCTTCATACGCGCCACGGTCATCGAATCCGCCGGGGCCATTCGGAACCGCCGGGTCGTCGTACCGGGCGACACCGACGATGTCGGTAGCCCGCTCACCGGAGACCGCCGAATTGCCCGAGTCGATCGCCGGGGAACCGCTGGTCAGAGCGAAGTTGCCAGCGTTGGCGTTGGCCAGCCGTGGGTCCGCTTCCAGTCCGTGTGCCTCCTGACCACTGGCGGATGCGAACGCCGCCAACGACGCGTAGTTCGTCGTCCCCCAGACGTACTGAGTGGCCGTCGTGTGTAGGTAGACCAGGTTGTAATCGACCGTGGTGCCGGTCTGTGCGGTGGCATCCACTCGAATGTCACCCACCGACCGCGGGCTGCCGACGCCGTTGTCCATGCTGATGTTGTTCTCGACCAGGCCACCGCTTGAACCACCCTCGAGGTTGATTCCGCTGGTGACGTTGGCATACACGGTGTTGCTGATGATCGTCTGGTTCGGCGCCTGGTAATCGTCGATTCCATGATCGCCGTTGTGGTAGACCACGTTGTTCGCCACGAGTGATCCATCGCTGCCGGTGTAGAGCTGGATTCCGGTGTCCTCGTTGTCGTGACTGATGTTGTTGATCACCGTGTTGGGACCGCTGCGCAGGTCGATGCCGGGCGCCGCCCGGGTGTATTGCCGCGCGTTTCCGTACGCAGTATTGCCGCTGACGATATTGCCCGTCGCACCCTGCGCCAGGTAGATGCCAGAGTCGGTGTTGTTGTTGACGGTGCTACCGGTGACGGTCGATGCCGTGGTGCTGATGATCTTCATGCCCTTGGCGTATCCGTCAGCAGTCGGCTGGCCGGACGTCGTGACGTGCAACCCGGACAGGTTGATGTGATCCGAACTGGTGACATAGACGCCATCACTGGTCGTGCCGCTTACCGTCAGTCCACTGATATTGACGTAGTGCTTGCCGGACAGGTAGATGCCGTGCGCCTTGGCCGACGTGCCGACGACCGGATTCGTGCCGGCTATCGCGGTGATGGTGATCGGCTCGGTGGCGGTGCCGGAGTTCGTTGGTGAAATCTGCTCCGGATACGTGCCGTTGCCGACGAACAGAGTCTGACCCGGCAGGAGCCGCGAGGTGCCCTTGGTGATCGTGCAGTACGGCATCTCGACGCTGCCCGGACCGGTGTCGCTGCAGGCCGCGTTGGTGTTGTCCACGTACGCGGCGGTGACCGGCGGCTCGGCCGGCGGGGTGCCGATCGCGTACTCGTCAAGAACGCTTCCGGCCGCGCACGTCGTGTCGTCGTGGCTTGCCGGGTCGTCACAGATCGCCTGAATGAGCAGGCCCTGCGAGTCGACGTCGACGCGAAGGTGCGCCAGGTGCATGGCGCGCACCGCGGTACGTGAGTCGGTACCGCTCCACGGCAGTTCCTCGGAGGACGGCGTGCCTACCGTTACGTGGGTGACACCGTTGATCGGCTGGAACCGCTCGTAGTCGTGGGAGTGGCCGTTGATGTTGAGCACGTACTTCGAGTACGTGTTGCCGAGCGTGTCCAGGATGCCGGCCAACTTGGTGTCACCTGGGTGATAACCGGTCGAGTACGCCGGACGGTGCCCAAAGGTGATGACGAAGTTGATGTTGGGGTCGTTCTGAGCGGCCGTCATGAGCGTGATCGCGTGCGACTGCCAGTCGGTCCAGGTATTCGATGCGTACGGCTCGGGGTAGGAGATGAAACGCACACCGCCCGCGTCGAAATAGCCCCAGTCATTTCCGCAGCACGACACGGCCGGCGAGCCAACGGCCGGCTGAGCGTTGGGCATCAATAGCCGGCCCTTGTAATTGCGCAGATCGTCGACTGCCTCAGATTCCCATTCGTGGTTGCCCCAGGCCGGAATGTACGCCGCCGAAGTGGCCCAGGTATTCATCATGTCGTTAAAGTGCTGATCGACGACGGTTTGCGTGGAGCCGGCGGCGTTCGCGTACGTCAGGTCGCCGATCATCAGGACGAACGACGGCAAGTCGCTGGCGATCGCCGACAGCGTGTCGCCGAGATGACCGAACTTGCTGGTATCGCCGATATCACCAATCGCGTCGAATCGGAACTGTCCGGTTGGCGGTGTATGGAACGTGTAGTCCGGGCCGCTGCCGATCGAATAGTGGTACGTCGTTCCCGCGGCCAAGCCCGCGATCGGCGCGTGGTAGAAGGGTCCGGGCGACGACGGAGGTGTCCAGTCGGGGGCCATCCCGGTCGCGGTGGAACCGTATGCAGTCGTCAATCCGTACTGCAGATCTGTCGCGGTGCCGCGCCAGTCGACATCCACGGACGTCGACCCAAGAAATGTGTAGTGCACCTCGTCGACGGGAGTATCGGCCGCCGCCGGCGTGGCATTGACCAACGCTGCCCAGCCGACCGCCACGGTGGCGACTGTCAGAAGACGAACGCCTAGAGCGCGCATCAAAGGGTCCTCCGAAATTCGTGCAACGGAAAACGACCACGCTTCGCGCGGTCGTTCAGAGAATCCCCCATGCACCACTCATATTCGCTTGTTAAAGCGCCCCCGAATGTACGATTTTCCGCCACCATCGGGTGGGTAACGCCAGACGAACGCTCCATTCGTGTGCCTTTCCGGTGGCCCGCCGACACTTCGAATGGACACTGCCGACTCGTTATCCGGTAGGCAATCGGCTACGCCGTCGAAGCGATCGACCGGCTACCTCAGGCTGGACGCGCTCGCCCGCACCGACACCACACGCCCGGGTGATCCGCGGCTGCGCCGCGCCTAGGCGCTCGCCGAAACCACCGGCGCCGACCTCACCGTCGCCCAACTGCTAGTCGACGCCAAACTCACCGGCCACGCCGACATCGCCGAGCGGATCTTCGACGATCCGGACACCGCCCGGTTCATCCGCGACAGCTGTCAGGCCGATCTGCGGCACGCGGTGACGCTGGACGCGGTTCGCCGCATAGAAGCCGACGCCGCGGCCGCGTACTTCACGGCTTGGCCCGGCCGTGTCGCCATACCGTTCGCCCCCGCCAAACCGCATCGGCGTTACAGCGGCCCCCGAAACGGACCAGATCCGCACACCCGCGCCTGCACACTTGTAAGACGAGGTAGATGACTTTCGTCCCCAAGAGCACGACCACAAGGCCAAAATCCCGCCGGACAAACAAGGGTGGGGCATTTCGAGGGTGTCTAGTCCGTAACCCCCGGCCACGCTCTAACCGGACCCCTCCTCGGCGGGGCAGATACGCGGTTTCGGCGTCCTCCCATTCGGAGGGCGCCGAAACTTTCGTATGGTGAGTCGGTGGCCTTGCATGTGCGTGGTGTGCTCCTGCCCGACGACGAAACTCGCGACCTCTGGCTGGTCGGCGATCGCGTCACGCTGACGCCGCAGCCGGACGCCACCACGATCGCCGACGGCGGTTTCATCCTGCCGGGCCTGGTGGACGCCCACTGCCACATCGGCATCCGGCACGGTGGCGGCAACGTCGAATCGCTCGCTGAAGCGCGCGCGATGGCGGTCGTCGACCGGAACGTGGGAGTGCTGGCGCTCCGGGACGCCGGTTCGCCGTACCCCTATGAGGTCCTCGACGACGACCCCGACGTGCCGCGACTGGCCCGCGCCGGCCGCCATGTCGCGCCGGTCCGCCGGTACTTGCGCGGTCTCGGTGTTGAGGTCGAAGCGCCGGACGTCGCCGCCACCATCACGCAGCAGGCGAAGGCCGGCAACGGCTGGGTGAAGATGGTCGGCGACTGGATCGATCGCGGCGTCGGCGACTTGGCCAACGCATGGGACCCGGCGACCATGGCCGACGCGGTCGCTGCCGCGCACGCGGCCGGCGCCCGGATCACGGCACACTGCTTCGCCGAGGAGTCGGTGGCGGTGCTGGTCGACGCCGGCATCGATTGCCTGGAGCACGGCACCGGCCTGTCCCTCGATGTCATCGCGAAGATGGCGGCGCAGGGCACGGCGCTGGTGCCAACGATGATCAACATTGAGACGTTCGACGGCATCGCGGCCGCCGCGGAGGACAAATTTCCTGGGTACGCATCACACATGCGGCGCCTTCACGCCGGCTTCCCGGCAGTGGTGGCCGCGGCAGTCGACGCCGGCGTGCCGGTCTATGTCGGCACCGACGCGGGCGGTGGGATCGTGCACGGCATGGTCGTCACCGAGATGGAGATGCTGCACCAGCGCGCCGGCATGCCGATCTTGGACGTCCTGGCCGCTGGATCGTGGGGCGCGCGATCCTGGCTCGGCTTCTCCGGACTGGTCGAGGGCGGCCTCGCAGACCTGATCGTCTACCCGGAAGATCCGCGCCGATCACTGGCGGCGCTGCGCAATCCGTCGCGGATCGTGCTGAAGGGTGCGGTCGTTCGCTGAGCCGCTTCCGTGTGCGGCTCCCGAATTTCGGCGAACCGCCAGGTCACCGTCGCCGATCCTGCTGCAATGCGAGGATGCCTCGGCGGTTCCGGCGGACCGTGCGATGACGCAGACGGCGCCCGCCGCGACGAGCGCGCAACGATCGGTCGCGAGCGGCCGGTTGTGGGCTGTCGTTGCTGCGGCAGTTATCCACAGGGATCGATTTCGTGTAGCGCGGCCGGGCAGGCTTCAGACTGTGTCGATTCGGGTTCCGTTTCGCGGGTCGGTGGCGGTTGCGTCCGGCGAGTTGAGTCGCGGGGTGCTTCGTGGGCCACGATTCCGCCGCCTGTTTCCGGATGTGTACGTCGCCGCCGACGTGCCGCTAGACCATGCCACGTGGTGCCGTGCCGCGGTCCTATACGCCGGCAACGATGCCGTCGTGACTGGACTCTCGGCCTTGACGTTGTACGGGATCGACCTGCGACCGCCCGGCTCAAGCTCCGTCGAGCTGTCAGTTGACCGTGAGGTAACGGTTCCCAGCATCGTTGTGGTGCGCTCGCAAATTGCTGCCGCCGAGGTAGCGATGTGTTCCGGGGTCCCGACGACGAGCGCGGTGCGCATAGCGTTCGACCTTGCGCGGCGGCTGCCGCGACGGTCCGCGATCACCGCGCTCGATGCCATCACGCACAAGCATCTGGCAACCGTCGAGCAGGTGCGCCACTATGCGGTCGCGCATCCGGCTCAACTCGGGTGCAGCCAGGTCGCGTCGGTGCTCGCCGATGTCGAGCCGAATGCCGAGTCGCCGATGGAGTCGCACACCCGAGTGGTGCTCGTCGACGGTGGACTGCCGCGCCCGGAGGCGCAGGTCGAGGTCTACGACCGGCTTGGCGAATTCATCGCTCGGCTGGACCTCGCCTATCGACGCCTCAAGATCGGATTGGAGTACGACGGCGATCGGCACCGCACCAAGGACGTCTTCCGTCGTGACATCGCGCGCGGCAACGCGTTGCGAGACGCCGGCTGGATCATCGTCCGGGTTACCGCCGACGACATCTACAAGACGCCTGTGCGCTTCGTGCGTAGTGTGGCGCGGTTGATCGCGGAACGCCGGCAGTCACTCGGCCGGTAGGTCGTCTCCCGGTTGCGGCTGCAGTGGCCGCGTCGCTGCCTCGGTTTCAAGATCGCGACGTCCGCGGACCAGTGGCTGCGTGATCGCGACGTCCGCGGACTGGTGGCTGTGAATCGGTGCTCCGGACAACCCTGGCTCCGCGGACGTTGCGATCACTGCAATCAAAACTGCCGTGGCTCCGCGGACGTTGCGATCTTGGCGGGGGAGGCGGGCGTTGGGCAGCCGTGGGTCCGCGGACGTTGCGATCTTGGCGGGGGAGGCGGGCGTTGGGCAGCCGTGGGTCCGCGGACGTTGCGATCTTGGCGGGGGAGGCGGGCTCCGGACAGCCATGGGTCCGCGGACGTTGCGATCTTGGCGGGGGAGGCGGGCGTTGGGCAGCCGTGGGTCCGCGGACGTTGCGATCTTGCTGACGGAGGCGGGCGTTGGGCAGCCGTGGGTCCGCGGACGTTGCGATGACGACAGCCCTTGGGAGCGCCGCATCGAGTGCCATGGACCGACAGGGACAAGAGCGGGCGACGTGCGGGGAAATGACCGAAGAATCGGACGGACCGACCGCGACCGGGCACTGACCACCCGCGCCGGTAATATGTCGCCTCATGGCGCGTGTGCTGACTCCCCGGGCGGACGACTTTCCCCGCTGGTACCAAGATGTGATCTCCAAGGCCGAACTCGCCGACAACGGCCCGGTTCGCGGCACCATGGTGATCCGCCCGGTCGGATATGCGATCTGGGAGCGCATGGTCGCCGACATGGATCTTCGGATCAAGGCGGCGGACGCTCAGAACGCGTACTTCCCGCTGTTCATCCCGGAGAGCTATCTGTCCCGCGAGGCCGAGCACGTCGAGGGCTTCTCGCCCGAGCTCGCGGTCGTGACGCACGGCGGTGGCAAGCAGCTCGCGGAGCCGATCGTCGTACGCCCGACCAGCGAGACCGTCATCGGCGAGTTCATGGCGAAGTGGGTGGCCAGCTATCGGGACCTGCCGCTGCTGCTCAACCAGTGGGCCAACGTGGTGCGGTGGGAGATGCGGCCGCGGGTGTTCCTGCGGACCAGCGAGTTCCTCTGGCAGGAGGGCCACACGGCGCACGCCGACGAGGCCGACGCCCGCAACTACGCCCGGCGCATCCTGCACGACGTGTACGAGGACTTCATGCGTACGGTCCTCGCGATCCCGGTGATCGTCGGCCGCAAGACGGTGCGCGAGCGGTTCGCCGGCGCCACCAGCACGTACACGCTCGAGGCCATGATGGGCGACGGCAAGGCGCTGCAGATGGGCACGTCGCACGAGCTCGGCCAGAACTTCGCCAGGGCCTTCAACATCGTCTACACCAGCAAGGAAGGCCAGGTCGAGCACGCTTGGACCACCTCCTGGGGCACCTCAACCCGGATGGTCGGCGGCCTGATCATGTGCCACGGTGACGACAACGGACTCCGCGTGCCACCTGCTCTTGCGCCTGTGCAAGCCCAGGTCATGGTGGTCAAGGACGGCGACGGCGTGATGTCCGCGGCGGCCAAGGTCCGCGACGAATTGAAGGGCGCGGGGGTACGCGTCGGCTTCGACGACCGGGTCGACACCCCGTTCGGCCGCCGCGCCGTCGATGCCGAGCTCAAGGGCTATCCGGTACGCATCGAGGTGGGCCCGCGTGACCTCGCCGAGGGCAATGTCACGGTGGCGCACCGGATCAGTGGTGACAAGGTCTCCACGAAGGTCGACGACGTGGTGAACGCGGTCAAGTCCGCGCTCGACGAGGGCCAGAAGGCGCTCTACGACGAGGCGCTGCAGCGGCGCGAAGTCGGCACCGTCGAGGCGAGCACGCTGGACGATGCGATCGAAGCCGCGCAGACCGGCTGGGCCCGGATCAGCTGGGACAAGGTCGGTGTCGACGGCGAGGCCAAGCTCAACACTCAGGCGCTCACCGTGCGCTGCCTGGTCCGCGAGGACGGCAGTGTGCCGGACCGGGACGACGAGCCGGGCATGATCGCGCTGGTGGGACGGTCCTACTGATTCGCACTCCCCACAAAGCACGCTCTTACTTAGCCGCGCTGCACTAAACCGCGGTCCAACTAGCGCGCTCCATCAAGCCGCGCGCTCGTGGCAAACCACGCTTAGGCTCGGCCGATGACGATTCAGCGAATGGACCACGTCAGCGTCGTTGTCGACGACCTCGACGCAGCTATCGCGTTCTTTGCCGAGCTGGGCATGGAGGTCACCGGCACCGCATCGATCGCCGGTGATTGGGTCGACCGGGTGAACGCGATCGACAACGTCCAGGTCGACATCACGATGATGCAGACGCCCGACGGGCACGGCCAGCTTGAGCTGACCAGGTTCCGTACGCCCGACGCCGTCGCGCCCACTCCGGCGAACTCGACCCCCAACGCGCTGGGTCTGCGCAGCGTGATGTTCCTTGTCGACGGCATCGACGACGTGGTTGCCCGTCTGGGCGGCAAGGGTGGCGTACTCGTGGGTGAGATCGCGCAGTATGAAAACTTCTACCGGCTCTGTTACATGCGCGGACCGGCCGGCATCATCGTTGCCCTGGCCGAGCAGATCAACTGAGCGGCCGAGCGCCGCGTATGTCACGGCGGCAGGCGGCCGGCCACCTCCGGGACGCGCGAGCCGGCCCAGACTAAGGTCAGAACACATGCGGTTCGAAGTAGGGCAGCTGATCGTCCGGCGGCACTTCCAGCACGACCTGCTGTCCCGAGTCTGGCTCGGGCACGTCGCGGCGGACGACGACCACGGCACCTGGCTCTGGGTCGAGTCCGGCTCCGCGCACCGTGACCTGGGCAGCGCCGACGGCCGGCATCTGCGGCAGATCGACTTCGCCGAGTGGCCGACCATCGCCAAGGCGTTCGACGAGCGGCCCTGGGGTGGCCGCGTGCTGATGTTCCATCCGCGCGAAGGCGACTACTCGGCCTGGCTGTTCTTCACCGATGATCTGCGCCTGCGGCACTGGTACGTCAATCTCGAGCGCCCGGCCGTCCGGTGGGAACACGGGCTCGACACCGTCGACTACGACCTCGATGTCGTCGTACACCCGGACCTGACCTGGAATTGGAAGGACGAGGAGGAGTTCGTCGAGCGCCTCGCGTACCCGTTCTATTGGGTTGAAGACGAGGCCGCGGTCCGCGCGGAGGGTGAGCGTCTCATCAAGATCGCCGAAGCCGGGCAGTTTCCGTTCGATGGCACGATGACCGATTTCCGACCGGATCCGGCGTGGCCCGTGATGAGTGAGATGCCGTCCTGGTGGGAAGCGCCACGAGCATGGGCAAATTAGTAGTCTCCACGCAGATGACCATTGACGGGGTCATCGATCAGACGGACCGATGGTTCGACGGCAACGCGGACAGCAACCGGCTCAACCTCGAGGAGCTTCGCGCCGCGGACGCGCTGCTCCTGGGCCGGAACACGTATGAGGGTCTGGCTCGGGTCTGGCCGGCTATGGATGACGGCCTCGGCTTCGCCGAGTTGATCAACCCGATGCCGAAATACGTGGCGTCGCGCGATTACGACAAGCCGATGCAGTGGAACGCGACGCTGATCGAGGGCGATTTGATCGAGCAGGTCAGGCGGCTCAAGCGGGACAAGAACCTGGTCGTCTACGGCTGCGGCGAGTTGGCGCTCACGCTTGCGCGGGCCGGTCTCGTCGACGCGATTCGGCTCGGCGTGCACCCGACGGTCTTCCGCAACGGCACCCGGCTGTTCTTCGGTGACGACCCGATCAAGCTGGAGCTGGTCAGTGCGACCGGCTTCGAGTCCGGATTCGTGGAGCTGGTCTACCGTCCTGCGGCGACCGCGTCCGGTGCTTGATCGTCGCGTACGTGAAGTAGGCGCCGCTCGTCGCGACTACGGGGATAACGCTGCTACCGATCCCGCCGTAGCAGCAGTATCCCGATAATCGCGAAGCGGGATCGCCGTGGGCGGGGTATACCGCGAGGCCGTACCGCGAGGCCTTGATCGCGAGGTCGGACACGCCGGTGGCCGCAGCGACGGCCTCCACCGGATGCGGCAGCGTGAGACTGCCCACCTGGTACGCCGTTCGACTGCTCGCCATTGCGTCAGGAGCAGCGTGTTCGCCAGTGCGATGACCGAGGCCATGACGACCACGCCGACGACACTGATCTCGGACTCAACCGTGATGATGACGGCTGCAACGGCGATTGATCCCAGGTAGAGCGCCGTCTCGGCGATCATCGCGATGGCGAAGTAGTGGGCGATCCACGCGGGCCAGCACGCTCCGATGAGGTTGACGACGGCCAGAGCAAGGGCGGCCGTCAATGTCCAGACAAAGATCCAAACGTCCGTGTCTTGCCATCGCCAGTACGCATCGTCGCGGTGCAGGAGATGTGCGAGAAACGCGTAGGTCCAACCCCCGAGCGGGCCTGCCACCCCGAAAGTGACGACCCAGACGACTCCGCGAATCAAGACCATGAGTAGGGCGCTCCCGAAGATCAGCCCAGACACCGGCCCACGCTGATCTCGAAGTTGATCAGCGTCCCCGCTGACGTCGTCGGCGAAGCGCTGCCAGCGAGCGTCGTCGTCGGTGTCAGCCATGCCGGGCCGCCCGAGCGACCGAGCGCGCGTGCAACGCGGCTGCGACGTTGATCCAGATATAGAACCCGGCCGGAACGACGACGATCCACCATCCGAGGGCCACGTACACGGTCCAGCCGATCAGACTCACGACGAACAAGATCGCGGCCCAGAGATGGATCATCGCGATTGTCCGGTATCGGCGGATCGCAATCCCGACGACCGAGACCACAAGCAAGGCGCCGAAGACGATCCAGTCGACGAAGTAGAACCGCCGCCCTCCGGCCGCCAGACCGAGATTGATGACGACGAGCGGGTCCCCGAACGGAAACAGGATCAGAGCCAGCGGGACGCGTAGCACCACGGCGAGCACGGTGACCAGGCCCAGCTCGCGACTCAGCGACCGCGGGATCGTCGCGGACTTACGCTGCACGGCGCACACCCCGAATCGACCTCGCCGAAGCGCGCCACACCGCAGTGGTGATCGCGCGTAGCGCGGCGGTCAGCAAGATTGCCTGCACCAGGCTCTGTCCGGGACTCCGAGCGACCGAACGCGCCATGCGTACCCCCAGTGGTTTTGAGCGATTGCTTAAAACCGAGAGTAAGCGCTATTTGAGCATCTGCTCAAGAGGGAAAGTCGTGAGATGGTGGCCACACGCGACGCGCGACTGGGCGGAATCCGGTGGGCGATTCGTGAAGTCCCGGCGGGATCTGGCAGAATAGGCAGCTGGTATCCGGCGCGTGCTCGAGCCCTCTAACCCGGCACGACGTCAGTCCACGAGTCACCAAGCCGCATCAACCCCACGATGTGGCGAGGCATGCTCAGCTTTCATACGTACAGGAGCGACTACACGTGGCCGTCAAGATCCGGCTTCTGCGGATGGGCAAGATCCGCAACCCGCAGTACCGCATCGTCGTCGCCGACTCGCGCACCAAGCGCGACGGCAAGGCGATCGAGTTCATCGGCTTGTACCACCCGAAGGAGGAGCCCTCGCGCATCGAGGTCAACTCCGACCGGGCACAGTACTGGCTCGGCGTCGGCGCTCAGCCGAGCGAGCCGGTGCAGCACATCCTCAAGCTGACCGGCGACTGGCAGAAGTTCAAGGGCCTGCCGGCTCCGCCTCCGCTGAAGGTGGCCGCCCCGGCCGTCGACCGCAAGGCCATCTACGAGGCCGAGGCGCAGGCCGCCGCCGGCGTCGCCGTCACCGAGGCCGCCAAGCCGGCCAAGAAGGCGGAGAAGAAGGCGGAGCCCAAGGCCGAGTCCAAGCCGGAGGCCCCGAAGGCCGACGAGCAGCCAGCTGAGACCGCGACCGAGGAGTCGGCCAGTGCCGACGCCGGCGCCGAAAGCTGACAGCGCGCTCCGGCCAGCGCTGGAGCACCTGGTCAAGGGCATCGTCGAGCATCCGGATGACGTGCGCGTCCGGATGATCGACGGCCGTCGCGGGCAGCGTCTCGAGGTCCGCGTCCACCCGGACGACCTGGGGACGGTCATCGGGCGCGGCGGGCGCACCGCCAAAGCGCTGCGTCAGGTGATCACGTCCATCGGCGGGCGGCAGGTTCGTGTCGACATCATCGACGCGCTCTGATTCGCTGCCGAACCACGTTGTCGTCGGTTCGGTCGTGCGCGCTCACGGCGTCCGCGGTGAGGTCATCGTCTACGTCACGACCGACGAACCGGAAGACCGCTTCATCGCCGGGTCGGTGCTGGTCACCGACCCGGCGGCGGCCGGTCCGCTGACCATCGAAACCATCCGTACGCACACTTCGAGTGGCACTGGCCGGCTGCTCATCGGATTCGACGGCGTCACCGACCGCGACGGGGCCGAGCGTTTGCGCGGCGTCAAGCTGCTGGTCGACGCCGGCGACATCGAGCCGCCCGACGATCCCGACGAGTTCCACGACTTCCAGCTGGTCGGACTCGCAGTGCAGTTGGCGGATGGCGAGCCGGTCGGGACGATCACCCGGATCAACCACGGTCCCGGTGCCGACATGCTGATCGTGAATCGGCCGGATGGTCGCGAGTCGCTGATCCCGTTCGTGACCGCCATCGTGCCGACCGTGGACCTGGCCGCCGGCCGCGTGGTGATCACGCCGCCCGAGGGCCTCCTCGAGCTGTGAAGCTCGACGTTGTCACGGTCTTCCCCGAATACCTGGAACCGCTGCGTCTGAGCCTGCTCGGCAAGGCGATCTCGACCGGGAAGATTCAGCTCGAGGTGCACGACCTGCGGCAGTGGACCTACGACGTGCACCGCACGGTCGACGACACTCCGTATGGAGGCGGCCCGGGCATGGTGATGCGTCCGGAGCCGTGGGGCGAGGCGCTCGATGCCCTGGCCAGCGAGGCGACCCATCTGATCGTGCCGAGCCCAGCCGGAACGCCGTTCACACACGCATTGGCGACGTCCCTCGCCGCCGACGACCACCTGCTCTTTGCTTGCGGCCGATATGAGGGCATCGACCAGCGGGTGCTGGACCATGCCGCCGCCCGGATGCGGGTTACCGAGGTGTCGCTGGGGGACTACGTGCTCTTCGGCGGCGAGGTCGCCGTACTCGTGATCGTGGAGGCACTGACCCGCCTGATCCCGGGCGTACTCGGAAATGCCGAATCCCTCGCGGACGAGTCACACACCGACGGCCTGCTCGAAACGCCGGTCTACACCAAGCCCGCGCAATGGCGCGGCCTTGAGGTCCCGGAGGTGTTGCGGTCCGGGGATCATGGCAAGATCGCGCGCTGGCGGCGTGATCAAGCCCTGGTACGCACCGCGACCCGCCGCCCGGACCTGCTCGGCCTGCCCGGCGGTGCGGTGTCGGGTGAGGCGTCCGGTGGTGAGGCGTCGGTCACCCCTCCGAAGCTGGACAAGCGTGACCTGGCCACGTTGGCGGAGGCCGGATTTCCGGTGACGAACACCGATGTGGCAAAGTAGAGCAGTTGCGGTTCACGCCGTGACCATGCCGACTGCCCGATTTTGATCGATTCGGGCACGCCGAGGATCCTCCGGGTTCGCCGGGAGATCAGCTTCGTTCACTGCTCGCCGCAGGGCGGGCCTATCTCCAAGGACACTTAGAGATGAACATCCTGGACGCTATTGACGCCCAGTCCATCCGCACCGACATCGTCGACTTCCGCGCTGGTGACACCGTCAAGGTGCACGCCCGGGTCGTCGAAGGCAACCGGTCCCGTGTGCAGGTCTTCCAGGGCGTCGTGATCCGTCGCCAGGGCTCTGGCCTCCGCGAGACGTTCACCGTCCGCAAGGTGAGCTTTGGTGTTGGTGTCGAGCGGACCTACCCGCTCAACAGCCCGGCGATCGACCGCATCGAGGTTGTCACCCGCGGTGACGTCCGGCGCGCCAAGCTGTACTACCTCCGTGATCTCCGCGGCAAGAAGGCCAAGATCAAGGAGCTTCGCGAGAAGCCGGCCAACTGACCGCAGACTCGCTGCACGGCGCCCCCGTCCGGTTGGACGGGGGCGTCGTTCTATTCAAGGCACTTCTGGTACGCGTATCCGCCGTCGCCCGTCTCTGCCGTCCCGTCGTGCCTGGCGTCCCGTCGTGCCGATCGTCCCGTCGTGCCTGTCGTCCCGTCGTGCCTGCGGTCCGGCGTCTCTGCGGTCCGCCGCCGCCCACCGCCGTCAAGATCGCGACATCCGTGAGACTAGGGCTGTCCTGGCGAGCGTGATCGCGACAGCCGTGGGCTCAGGGTTGCCGATCGTGCCTCGCGACGACCGTGAGCGCACGGGTGTCGCGATCTTGCCGACGCGGCGGAGCACCGAGCTGGCCAAGATCTGAGATCTTGGGCGGGCGGTCGCTGGCGGCGACCGTTCCACGAAGATCGCGACATCCGTGAGCTCAGGGCTGTTCTGGCGCGCGTGATCGCAACAGCCGTGAGCTGATCGTCGTCAAACGGCTCGCCAGACAGCCGTGACCTCACGGCTGTCGCGATCTTGGGGAGACCGGCAGCCGCGATCTCACACCTGTCGCGATCTTGGCGCCAGCCGCCGGCCGCACACTGACGTCCTGTCGGCCGCCGCGGCTTGGCGCGCCGCGGCTCCGCGTCTGCGCCCGCAAGATCGCGACATCCGTGAGCTCAGGGCTGTTCTGGCGCGCGTGATCGCAACAGCCGTGAGCTGGTGGTCGTCAAACGGCTCGCCAGACAGCCGTGACCTCACGGCTGTCGCGATCTTGGGGAGACCGGCAGCCGCCATCTCACACCTGTCGCGATCTTGGCGCCACCGCCGGCCGCACACTGACGTCCTGTCGGCCGCCGCGGCTTGGCGCGCCGCGGCTCCGCGTCTGCGCCCGCAAGATCGCGACATCCGTGAGCTCAGGGCGGTCCTGGCGCGCGTGATCGCAACAGCCGTGAGATGAGGGCTGCCGATCGGGCCTGGCGACGACCGTGGGCTCACGGCTGTCGCGATCTTGGGGAGACCGGCAGCCGCGATCTCACACCTGTCGCGATCTTGGCGCCACCGCCGGCCGCACACTGACGTCCTGTGGGCCGCCGCGGCTTGGCGCGCCGCGGCTCCGCGTCTGCGCCCGCAAGATCGCGACATCCGTGAGCTCAGGGCTGTTCTGGCGCGCGTGATCGCACCAGCCGTGAGATGAGGGCTGCCGATCGGGCCTGGCGACGACCGTGGGCTCACGGTTGTCGCGATCTTGCCGAGTTTCACGAGCCCTGGGGCACCAAGATCCGAAATCTT
The DNA here is from genome assembly GCA_963836775.1 of uncultured Actinomycetota bacterium. GTDB lineage: Bacteria > Actinomycetota > Actinomycetes > Mycobacteriales > Micromonosporaceae > DASQPR01. Next base: position 847,203 of record CAWIKR010000003.1, read on the forward strand.
GGGCCGCAGGTCGCTGCTGGCAGCAAGCCTCACGAAGATCGCGACGTGTGCGGACTCAGGGCTGTCCTGGCGAACGTGATCGCAACGTCCGCGGAGCCATGGTTGTCCCCGGCGCCAATTCGCAGCCCTGGGTCCGCGGACGTCGCGATCACGCAGCCACTGGTCCGCGGACGTCGCGATCTTGCCGACGCCACGAAGCGCCGAAACTCGCCAAGATCCGAAATCTTGGCGGGACGCGTAACCGCCTTGATCACCGGCCGCAAAGCGCCGACTCGACGCTGGAGTTTCTGCTTTTCGGCGTTCGGTGCTCGACAAATCCGACAACTCACCGCCACGCGAGCCGAAAAGCAGAAAAGCCGAGTCGGCCGCCCGCCACCGAGGCCCGAACCGTCGACTTCGGACGGCACCTCGCCACAAGTCGACGATTAGGCGCCGGCCGCGCGTTCGGTCGTCGCTCTCAGTCGCTCCGGGACGCGACGGTCTCCGATCGATGCCGCCGTCGCCGTGAGGCTTGACAGCGCTGTCACCACCGAACGCGTGAGCGCGGGTAAACACTGGGTAACCGGGAGACGGAAAAAGGTGGACCCGGGCGCGACAAATGTCCCGTCGCAGGCTCCCCAAAAAGCGAATGGCGCTCTACGCTACGCCGGTGGCAAGCGGTGATGCATTTCGGTCGTGGGACGACCGTGACTCTGAGTCATGGGGGGAGCCGGCAAGTACCGGCCGGCGTGACGCTTCGACATCGTCTTGGAGCGATCTGAGCTCCAATCTTCCGGCTCAGCGCACCGGGTCGCACGGGCAGTTCGGCTCTTCGCACGAGCAGTCGAGCTACCGGCCGTGGGGTATCGATGACACCGGAAGCCGCCCGCGGATCGAGGAACCGCCGCCGCCCGCCCCGGATGTGTTCCGGCGCCGCTCGTCCAGTGGCAAGAAGCGCTGGCCGGCGTGGGGTCGCACGCTATTCGTGCTGGGTCTGTGCTTCGTCGTTCTGGTCGTCGTACACCTCTTCTTCTATCAGGCGTTCTCGGTTCGGGCCTCGTCCATGGCGCCGACCCTGCAGGCCGGCGATCGTGTGCTGGTCAACAAGGTGGTCTACGACTTCCGCGACCCGCACCGGGGCGAGATCGTGCTGTTCCACGGTGATGCCACCAAGTGGACGCCGGAGAGTGCCACCGACGCCGATTCCGGCGTCTTCGCCCACATCGGCTCGGCGGTCGGCAGCCTGTTCGGCTTCTCGTCGCCGGACACCGACGAGTTCTATCGGCGCGTTATCGCGGTGCCCGGCGACACCATCGCCTGCTGTGACGTGGACGGCCACCATGTCACCGTCAACGGCAAGGCGCTGGACGAGAGCTACGTGCACAACGACTCGCCGCTGGCGACGCCCAAGGACGCTCCGGCCTGTGGCGCGCGCAGGTTCGCCCCGGTGGTCGTCTCCAAGGGCAGCGTGTTCGTGATGGGTGACAACCGGGTCGCTTCGCAGGACTCGCGCTGCATCGCCCAGGTCCCGATGGACAAGATCGTGGGCCGCGCCAGCGCCGTCATCTTCGGCCGGTGGTCCAACCTGTCGGTGCCGGATACGTTCAAGGACGTGCCGAAGCCGTACGCGCTCGGCGAGCCGCAAGCACATCGATAACCAGGGTGGAGCCGTGGTGGTTTTGCCCCTTCTCGCGGGTTTGGCGGGCCGCCGCGCGTTCCGGCGGGTTACCCGTCGTGGAGGCCGTAATCTGCGTGCGTGATTGACACGCAGACTGACGCCCCGCCGGCAGCCGGCCGCCGCACCAGCAGCCGGCTCTGGCGGGAAGTGCCGATCCTCATCGTGGTCGCGGTCTGCGTGGCCCTCCTCGTCCGCGGATATGTCGTCCAGACTTTCTGGATCCCGTCCGGGTCGATGGAGCACACGCTGAATGTGAACGATCGCGTGCTGGTCAACAAGTTCGTCTACGAATTCCGCGATCCGCGTCGCGGCGAGGTCATCGTGTTCACCTCGCCGGTGTCGTGGCGCACCTCGCCGGATGAGAAGGACTTCATCAAGCGGGTCATCGGCGTGGGTGGCGACCGGGTGCGGTGCTGCAGCAATGGGCGTTTGGTGGTGAACGGTCAGCCGCTCGTGGAGCCGTATCTGGATGTCGACGGTGGCGTCGGCGGCCCGTCCAGCCCGGACAGCTTCGATGTGGTGGTCCCGGAGGGCCGGCTGTGGCTGATGGGGGACAATCGGATGCACTCCGGCGACTCCCGGCAGCAGTGGGTGGACACCAACCACGACGTGCTCGCGTCCACCATTCCGGTGTCTGCCGTGATCGGTCGGGCCTTCGCCCTGTTCTATCCGACCAGCAGGTCAGAGTGGCTGTCGGTGCCGCCGACATTCGCGACGGTGCCGAGCGGCCCGTCCGGGTGATTGTGAAGATCCCGGCGGGTGCTCGTAGGCTGATCTGATGCTGCCGCCCTCGCGTACGATCCTGAGCCGCGACGCTGGCATGTATGCGATGGAGCAGGCCCTGCGGCGTCGGGGTTTCGCCCACATCGCGGGGGCCGACGAGGCCGGCCGTGGCGCGTGTGCCGGCCCGATCGTCGCGGCCGCGGTGATCCTCCCGCCGGGGCGGCGCGGCGAGATCGACGAGCTGAATGACTCCAAGCTGCTGACCGCTCTGGCTCGCGAACGTGTCTATCGCCAGGTGCTCAAGCGGGCGCTGGCTTGGGCCGCGGTGATCATCGAGCCGGGCGATATCGACGATCTTGGGCTGCACGTGTGCAACGTGGCGGCGATGCGCCGGGCGTTCGCGATGCTGGAGATCCAGCCGGACTATGTGTTGACCGACGGATTCCGGGTGGACGGGCTGGGTGCCCCGAACCTGGCGGTCTGGAAGGGCGATCAGGTGGCGGCGTGCGTCGCCGCAGCCAGCGTGGTGGCCAAGGTGACCCGGGACCGGATCATGTGTGAGCTTGATCAAAAGTATCCGCGAGTACGGGTTTGCCGAGCACAAGGGCTATTCGACGCCGGAGCACCAGGCTGCGTTAGTTGATCACGGTCCGTGTCCGGAGCACCGCTTTTCGTACGTGAACGTGGCGGCGGTGGCGGGACGGCCAATCCGGTCGGGTACGGTCGGCGTGGCGCCGGGTGTCATCCCGGACGCCCAACCCGGCGTGGCGTCCGACGGGCAGGACCCGTGGCCGCCGTCGATGGGTGAGAATGAGTTCGGCATGGAGAGCGGAGCGCGGTGAGCGCCAGGTTTGGAGTGCGATGAGCGCCGAAGATCTCGAGAAGTACGAGACTGAGATGGAGCTCCAGCTCTATCGGGAGTACCGGGATATCGTCCGGCAGTTCTCCTATGTCGTCGAGACCGAGCGCCGGTTCTACCTCGCCAACCAGGTCGATCTTCACGTGCGCAACTCCGACGGAGAGGTCTACTTCGAAGTCGAGATGCACGACGCCTGGGTGTGGGATATGTACCGTCCTGCTCGGTTTGTGAAGAATGTTCGAGTGATCACGTTCAAGGACGTCAACGTCGAGGAGCTCGAGAAGCCGGACATCTCGCTGCCGACCGACTCGGGTTTCGGCGCTTAGCGAGGGTTGCCGTTCGGCGCGCGGATAGCGCGCCGAACGGCGCGCTATCCGGGACAGCCCGTGCCGTTGCCAGTTCCGGATCCTCGGAGTCCGCACGGTGCGGGCGTCCTTCCAGGTCCCCGGAACTGGCATCGGCTCCGGCCGCGTTTCACTGACTCGCGACGAGACTTCGTCGACGATCAGCCCTCAGGCGTCGGGGGATCAGACGACATCGATCCGCTCCGCGTGGGACGCCGCGCGCAGATCGCCCCGGAGCGTCGGCAGATGTTCAAGACCCGGCGTGTCCGCCGGAATCGAGACTGCCGCAACCTCGGTCCGCATCGATCCGGGCTTGGCTCGCCGAATCGCGGCGACCAGATTGGTGGCCGCCTCGAACACGGACGCGTCGCCGCCACCGGCGCGAGGCACCGGCCAGTCCGCCACGTGCACCGAACCATCCCGCCACCACGACCACACTTCCTCGGTCGCGAACGGCAGGAACGGCGCGAGCAGCCGCAGCAGTGTGTCCAGTCCCTGATGGAGAGCGGCCAGCGCCGAGCCGTCGCCGGCGTACGCCCGGGCCTTGACCAGCTCCACGTAGTCATCGCAGAACGTCCAGAAGAACGGCTCGACCGTGGCCAGCGCCCGGGCGTAGTCCAGGTCCTCGATGGCCGCCGTGACCTGGGCGGTCACGTCATCCAGAGCGGCCAGCATCGCGGCATCCAGCGGGGCCGGAGCGCGATCGATAGCCGATGGCGCGCCATCCAGGGCGGCCGGCGCGCCATCGATCGGCGATGTCGGAACGGACAGCACGAACTTGCCAAGATTGAGAATCTTGGTCGCCAGCCGCCGGCCCACCCGCATCCGGTTCGGATCGTAGGTTCCGTCGGTCCCGGGCCGTCCGGTCGACGCCCAGTAGCGCACCGCATCACTGCCGTAGTCCAGCAGCGGCTGGATCGGCGTCACCACGTTCCCCATCGACTTGGACATCTTCTTGCGATCCGGGTCGGTGACGAAACCGCTGATGGCCACCGACCGCCACGGCACCGATCCGTCGATCTGGGTGGCCCGAAGCAGCGTGTCGAACAGCCAGGTCCGGATGATCTCGTGCGCCTGCGGCCGCAGGTCCATCGGGTAGAGCGTGCGCCACAGCGCCGGGTCGTCCAGCCATCCGGCGTTGAGCTGCGGAGTCAGCGAAGCGGTGGCCCACGTGTCCATCACGTCCGGATCGCCGGTGAAGCCCCCGGGCCGATCGCGGTCCGCCTCGGTGAAGCCGTCGGGCACTGCGGTCTGCGGATCGATCGGCAACCGACCCTCACTCGGCACGATCGGTTTGTCGTGGTCCGGCATCCCGGCCGCGTCCAGCCGATACCACACCGGAATCGGCACACCGTAATAGCGCTGCCGGCTGATCAGCCAGTCCGAGCTGAGATTGCGCGCCCAATCTTCCAGACGGTGCCGCATGAACTCCGGCTGCCAGCGGATCTGGCGCCCCGCCTCGATGACCCGATCACGGTAGGGCAGCGTCCGGATGAACCATTGGCGGCTGGTGACGATCTCCAGTGGACGATCGCCCTTCTCGTAGTACTTCACCATGTGCGTGATCGGCCGGATTTGCGTGGCCTGCTCGGCAAGTGCGGCGCGCGCCTGCTTCGTCGTCGCGCCCGGCCAGTTCCTGGTAGTGCGCGATGCCGTCGGCGGTGAAGCCCCACTCGGCCAACCGCTCGGCCGGAATTTCGAGCAGCCGGCCGGTCCGGCCGAGCACCGCGTGCACTGGCAGGCCGAGTTCCCGCTGCCAGGCGATGTCGGCCTGGTCGCCGAAGGTGCACACCATCACCAGCCCGGTGCCCTTGCCAGGATCGGCGAGATGATGCGGATGGACCGGCACACGCATGCCGAACAGCGGCACCGTGGCGACGGTCCCGAACAGCGGTCGGTAGCGCTCGTCGTCCGGGTGCGCCACCAGCGCCACGCAGGCCGGGAGCAATTCCGGACGGGTCGTGTCCACCGCCAGGTCCGCGCCGGTTGCGCTGGTGAAGACCATTCGGTGGTACGCCGCCGAAGTCTCGCGGTCCTCCTGCTCGGCCTGGGCCACCGCAGTCTGGAAGTCCACGTCCCAGGCGGTCGGTGCCTCGGCCGTGTACGCGTCACCGGCGGCGAGCCCGCGCAGGAACGCGCGCTGCGACAGGCGTTGTGCCGCAGGACTGATCGTGTGGTAGGTCAACGACCAGTCGACTGATAGGCCGAGACGCCGCCACAACTCCTCGTAAGAGGTCTCGTCCTGACTGGTCAACCGCTGGCACAGCGCGATGAAGGTGGCGCGGCTGACACGGGCAGCCGGACCCGACCGCCGGGCGGTGTCGGCCGGCGCAAACTCGTCCGGCTCCTGAAAGCCGGTCAACACGGGATCGCACCGCACATGGAAGTAGTTCTGCACCCGGCGCTCCGTGGGCAGGCCGTTGTCGTCCCAGCCCATCGGGTAGAACACGGTGCGGCCACGCATCCGCTGGAAGCGAGCGATGACATCGGTGTGCGTGAAGCTGAAGACGTGCCCGATGTGCAGGCTGCCGCTCGCGGTCGGGGGCGGTGTGTCGATGCTGAAAATCTCGGACCGCGGCCGGCGCAGGGCCGCGTCGCGGTCAAATCGGTAGATGGTGTCGCGGGCCCAGGCCGCGGCGTGCTTGTCTTCCAGGCCGTCCAGGATGGGTTTCTCCGGCACGGCACGATTCGACCCGGTCATGGTGGGATCACCTTTCGAAAGAGCGGGTACTGGGACACCGGCCCGGTGATTCGGGCGGGTGCGGTGCGATCCCGTGGCGGCGCTGACAACCGGCCGTGGTCGGCCGCGAGTGTCGTCAGGCCGCGCGGCGTACTCGGCGTACGTCCGACGGGCGTGATCCCGATACCTCGTGGACGGCCGCGGGGTGCCGGCGCGATCCGCGTACCAGTGACGTCGACATGGTCGACGCGGTGGTGTGCAGGCGGATAGGCGCGGTCACGGCGGCCTCTCTTTCTCGATGCGTACGGCCAGTCTAACTGGCGTGGATGGCCGGCGCCGATAGGAAATCGACCCGGCTCAGGTCGCAAGCCGGGTCGATTTCAGAGGTCCTGACTACTGGCCGAGTCGGCGTCGCTTGCTCGATCCGATCGCGCGCGAGCGCCTGACCAGGTAATACGCGCCACCGACGATGGCCAGTCCGACGATCACGTAGAGCAGCAGGTGGAACAGCAGTTGGAACAACCACACTGCAACGAAACCGACGGCGATGATCCCGACAATCGCAAGCAATGCGTTGCGGACGAAATGGCTCTCGTTCATGGGGTTCTCCTCGGGAAACGCCGATCGCTATCCATCCTGACACCTGATCGCAAGTATCCACACCCACCCTCGCTATCCACATGTTGATCTTTGTGCGCTGGCGCCGCCGATACCAGGTGGCCGATGCTCCCTGCGTGACGCGGTGGGATGCGGGTTCGGGAGCGCCGATTGCGGCGGTCACTCGGCCGAGACCGGCTGGTCGAGCGTGGGAGCGGCGCGCGATCGGCCTGATCATGGCCGCCCTGATGATCGTCTCGCTAGTGGAGAGCGAGTCGATCTGGGCCGGCGGCGGTTCGGCGACATGGCGCACGACGGCGGGACCGGGATCGTTGGCGGGCGTCCCGGTCCAGCCGGAGTTTCGCTGGCCGCTGGCCGGGCATCCCACCGTGGTCACCCCGTTCCGGCCGCCACCGCGACCGTGGTTGCCAGGGCACCGAGGCGTCGATCTGGCGGCATCGGCCGGGACCGTGGTGCGGGCGGCGGGAGCTGGGACGGTCCGGTTTGCCGGGATGATCGCGGGCGTGGGCATCATCAGCGTGGATCATGCAGATGGTCTGCGGACGACCTACCAGCCGGTCGCGCCGACCGTCCGGGCCGGCCAGCCGGTGGCGGCCGGTGATCCGATCGGCGTCCTGGTCGCAGGCCACCCGGGCTGCCCGGTGGCGGCGTGCCTGCACTGGGGCCTCCGGCGCGGTGACGCCTACCTCGACCCGCTGGCACTGCTGGGGCTGGCGCGGGTGCGGCTGCTGCCGATCCGGGCCGCTGGTGGATCAGTGCCCGAGCACCCGGGGCAGGCCGGCGGCCAGGCGATCGTATTCGTCGGCGTGGTTGTAGACCTGCGCGGAGAGGCGCATCAGGCCGCGACCGTTCCACGCATGCACCGGGACCACGACCCGCAGCTCGTCGGCGATCCGGCGACGGAGTTCGGTGGCGGACTCAGGGGTGTCGGCGGCGCCCGGAGGCAGTGGCAGCACGCGCATGCTGGCGCCGACGCCGCCGGGGTGCGGGAGGTCGCTGGTCGACATCAAGCCCAGCGCGGCTCCGACGACCCGCTGGCCGTAGGCGGCCAGAGCGGCATTGTGCGCCCGGACCGCGGCGATCCCGAGCGTACGCATGGTGAACAGGCCGGTCGGTGCGGCCAGCCAGGGGGTGTAGTCGATGGTGCCGAGCATCTCCAGCGCGGCCGGAAACCCTTCGCCGACAGCCCAGCTCACCATCGGCGGCCGGATCTTCGAGCGCCACGGACGGGCCACGCTCAGGAGCGCCGCCGGTCGCGGCGCGAACAACCATTTGTGCAGGTTGCCGACCCAGAAATCGGCGCCGAGGCCGGAGACGTCGACGTCCAAGGTGCCGGGCGCGTGCGCGCCGTCGACCAGCACCGGCACGCCCAGGTTGTGAGCGGCCTTGACGACTCGATCGACCGGCAGCAGCCGAGCCGTCGGCGACGTCACCTGGTCCACGATCAGCAGGCGGGTGCGGCCCGGGGTCAACGCACCGGTGATGGCCCCGACGATCTGGTCATCGGTGGCGGTGAGCCCGAAGTCGGCTATCGAGTGCACCGCGCCGGTGCGGGCGCAGGTCTCGTCCACGGTGTAGCCCACCGCGCCGTAGCCGTGCGAAGTGGTGACGATTTCCGCGCCGCGTTCGAACGGAATCGAGTTGAGCACGATGTTGACGCCGGCCGTCGCGTTCAGCACAAACGCCGACCCGTCCGGGTCCGCCTTCAGGAACGCCGCGAGGTGCCGCCGCGCGTGCTCGATGCGCTTGTTCAGATCGGTGGCGAAGAAGGCGTGCGGATTCGACTCCATCTCGTCGCGAAGCCGCTGCTGGGCACGCTGAACGGGGAGCGGCACCGCACCGAAGCCACCGTGATTGAGATAGGCGATCGCCGGATCGAGGGTGAAGAGCAGACGGGCACCCGGAATCGGGTCCGGAGGCGGCGTCACGTTTCGATCTTAAAGCCTGCCCCGGAGCATCGTGAGTGGGCCGCGGCGACGTCGCGTCACGGCCGGCGGCGGTGGTCACGCCCGGGGATGGGCCTGATCGAACGCGGCGCGCAGGCGTTCGATCGAGACGTGCGTGTAGATCTGCGTGCTGGACAGCGAGGCGTGGCCCAGCAACTCCTGGACCGACCGCAGGTCGGCGCCGCCCTCCAGCAGGTGGGTGGCGGCGGTGTGCCGTAGACCGTGTGGGGAGAGGTGTGGCAACCCCACGGCCTGGGCGTAGTCGGAGACGATCTTGCGGACGATGGTTGCCTGCAGCCGGCCGCCGCGCTCGCCGAGCAGCAGGGCCGGACCGCTGGCCGCGGCTGCCAGCCGGGGCCGCCCGTGCCGGACCCAGGTATCGAACGCGGCCTGTGCTGGCTGACCGTAGGGCACCGCACGTTCCTTCGCGCCCTTGCCGAAGACGCGCACCACCCGCCGCCCGGTGTCCACGTCGTCGACGTCGAGCCCGACGAGCTCGCTCACCCGGACGCCGGTGGCGTAGAGGAGCTCCAGCACGAGCAGGTCGCGAAGGCGTACCGCCTCATCGACCTCGGAGTGCCGTGGCGCGGTCATCAGTGCGCCGGCCTGGTCGGCGCGCAGCACCGTCGGCAGATCCCGCTGAGCCTTGGGACTTGCCAGACGGGCGCCGACGTCGTGCGGGATCAGACCGTCGCGGTGCGCCCATCGGGTGAACGTGCGGGCTGCCGCGGCCCGGCGGGCCAGTGAACCGCGCGCCGCGCCCGTGGTCCGCAATCGAGCGAGCCAGCTGCGTAGGGTCGAAAGGTCCAGATCGGCGGGGTGCGAGCCGCCCATCCGGGCCGAGTGGTCCAGCAGCGAGACGACATCCCCGGTGTAGGCCCGGACCGTGTGTGTCGACCGGCCCCGTTCGGCGGACAGGTGCCGGGCGAAGGCGTCCACCGCCGCGCGGTATGCGTCGGGCAGATGCGAGTGCATGCGTTCGGTCGCGGTCACCGGCACGCGTCCCTGGTCACGGCATTCAATCTAGACGGGCACCAGCCGGCCGATGATCACGCCGCGCGGGAAGGCCGAGACGTCTACGCGTTTGTGCCTATATGAAGGTTTTGTCGCTCGTGGCAGCAGGGCTTGCCTGGCCCACTTAGACTCCACCCGTACGGATTGGATCTAGGCGGGGGCTTTGATCAGATCGTTTCCGGTGCTGCTTGAGCGCTCGCTGCCGAGTGCGGTGCGAACGTGGCCCGGTCGCCGGCATCGGCCGGAGTCCGATCTGCCCCGCCGGCCACCCGGCACGCTGCGAGTTTTCGAGTCCCGCGGGTTTCACGTGATCGAAGCTGAGGGACCGTTGCGTCCGCGCGATCCGCACCTCGTCAACGCCAGCAGCGTTGCCCTGGTCGACATGCGCCCGCGCACGCTCAACATCGAGATCGACCTCAAGCCGCCGCGCGGCGCCAGGTCGTGCGTGCTCAAGGTCGGATTCCGGTGCCGGGTGAGAGACCCGATCGTGGTCACCCGGATGCGGATGACCAATCTCTTTCCGGAGCTGGATTCCTGGCTGGCCCAGAATCAGCGGCTGCGGTGGCTGGCCGCGGAGCGCAACCTCGATCGCATCGACGAGGCATATCTGCTCATCAACCAGCGCATTCACGCGCAGTTCCGAACGAATCCGCCGGAGGTCCCGGGCATGCAGGTGCGCCTGGTCTCGGTGCGGGTGGCCGTCAACTAGCGCACCACGCCATCGGCGACAGGACGGGGACCATGACTGAATATGCGCCACTGCCGCCGGAGGACGGGATCCCGCTGACCCGTCCGCTGCCCACGGAGTCGCTGGGCGTTGAGCAACCGCCGTTGGCCGACGACGACCCGACGCAGGTCCTCGGCGATCAGACCACGGAACGTCTCGCCGTCAACGGGGCTGCCGATCCATTCGACCCGGCCGCCGCTCCGATTTCGCCGCCGACCGCGACCGCACCAGCCTTGACGAACACCGCACCGGCCCGGACCGACACGCCACCGGCCGATGCCGGGTCGACCACCATCGGTCCGGCCGACGCCGCCCCAGCCGCGGCCACGCCACCCCCGGCACCGCTCGGCCCACCGCCACCGCCGCCGACCACGCCGCCGACCTCCGGAGTCACGCCGTCCGGTGCGGGCGAGCCGCGGCTGGCCGCCCGCCCGGTGCCCGGCACCGATCTCCCCAGCCCCTGGAATCTGGGTCGTATCCTGCGCCGGTTCGCCGGTGCCGACGAGGAGCTCCTGGCCTGGGTCCCGCAAGAGCGGTCGCGTTACACCGGCATGGGCGGCGCCGTGCTGTTCACCGCGGTGATGGCGTTCATGTCCATGACCGTGGCCCTAGGCCTGGCCTTCGACACCCGGTCGCCGGTGATCCTGATCCCGGCTCTGGTCTGGTTCGTGCTGATCCTGAACTTCGACCGGTGGCTCGTGTCGGCGCCGCTGGCCAAGAGCTTCTGGCGCAAGGTCCCGATGATCGTGGTCCGGATGGGAATGGCCTTCCTCTTCGGTGTCGTCATCGCCGAGCCCTTGGTGCTGGCGGTCTTCAACACCGCGGTAAAGACCGAGGTGCTGCAGTTGCGCGCCGATGACCTGAAGAAATACGGATCCCAGTGGGAGCGGTGCAACCCGCTGGACCTGACCACCCAGCCGGCCGGGACCAGCACACGGTCGGCCACGCCGACACCTGCGCCGTCCGGATCGACCGGCACTGCGACGGCCGCCGCCGATCCGGCGTGTGCCGACTTCGTGGTCCCGTTGCCTGAGAACGTCCGCGCGCTGAAGAACGACTTCACCGCCAAGCAAGCGCAGCTGGTGAGCCTGCAGGCGACCCTCAAACCGCTGATCGCCCAGCACGACAAGCTGGTCAAGAAGTCTCAGGACGAGTGTCTGGGCCGACCCGGAGTCGGCCTCACCGGGCAGTTTGGCGCCGGCCCGGTGTGCAAGCGGCTGACCCAGGACGCGGTCAACTACGCCAAACTCAACCGGCTCGACGACCTGCAGAAGAATGTGGCGTCACTGACCGACAGCCTGACGGCACTGTCCACGCAGATCCGCGATGCCAGCACCAAGTGGGCCGACCAGCGCAGCGCCTACATCGCCAACCAGGTGGCCCAGCGGAAGGCGTCGGAAGGCAAGATCGGCCTGCTGGAGCGGATCGAGGCGCTGAACACGCTGGCGGTGACGCACACCGCGCTGGGCACCGCGATCTGGGCCGTGCGCGCGCTGTTCATCCTCGTCGACCTGGCGCCGGCGCTGCTCAAATTCACCTCCGGGACGACCCGCTACGACCGCCTGGTCGACGCTGCGCTCCGGCTCGGCGAGGTGCAATTCGCCGCGACCACCCGGGCCGCGATGGCCCGGGCCAAGCGATGGTCCGCAGACGATCGCGCAGACCTCGACATCGAGCGGGCCCGGCTGGCCGGCGAGCGCACCGCCGAGTACGACCGGATCATGGATCACCTGGAGGGTCACTGGGCCGCCGCTGCCGAGGCGGCGGACAGTCCGGCCGAGCGGGTCGGCGTGGCGAGTTCCGCCCGCGGCTGGCCGATGACCGGGTCGCGTTACACCTACGACCCGGAGGCGGCCGACCGCGAGGACTATTAGCCCGTTCGGGCAGCAGCCGTGGCGAGCGGTGCCAGGCGCCAGCCGGAACCCTCGTCAACGACGAAGCCGCCGTCTTGAAGAGCGGGAAGCGCTCGCATCACCGTCCGCAGCGGGACGCCGACGGTCGCGGCGATCTCGGCCACCCCCACGGTGCGGCCCCGCGGCAGGCCGTCGAGCACCTGGGACAGCACCGGGTCGAGTCGATCGCGCGCGGACTCTGGCCCGCGGGGCAGTGGGGCCAGGTCGTCGCCGATGCGCCCGACCTCCTCGATCACCTGCGCGGCCGACGTGACCAGGCGGCCGTCCAACTCTCGGATGATGTGGTGGGTGCCGACCGACATCGCCGACGTGACCGGACCCGGCACCGCCATCAGCGCGCGGCCCAGCTGCCGAGCCCGGCTCGCCGTCTGCTTGGCCCCGCTGCGCGCGGATGCCTCGACGACGACCGTGCCCCGGGTCAGCGCGGCGATGACGCGGTTGCGGATCAGGAACCGGTGGCGGTGCGGCGCCGCGCCCGGCGGCCACTCGGACAGCAACAGGCCGGTCTCCTCGATCCGCTCGAACAGCGAGGCATGGGCTTGCGGGTAGGTCAGGTCGATGCCCGAAGCGAGCACCGCCACGGTGATACCGCCCGGCCCGAGTGCACCACGGTGAGCCTGAGCGTCGATGCCGTAGGCGCCACCGGACACCACGCCCCAGCCCCGGTCGGCCAGACCGTAGCCGAGTTCCAGCGCCACGTGATTGCCGTACGGGCTGGATGCCCGCGCGCCGACCACCGCCACCGACTTCTGTGTCGCGGCGAGCAGTGACGGCCGGCCACGCAGCCAGATGCACAGTGGCGGCAGCGTGTCCCGATCCACGCGGTTGCTGGTCTCGCGGCTGATCCGGTGCAGGTCGGCCAATTGCGGCGGCCACTCCGCGTCGTCCGGCGTGATGATCCGGGCACCCTGGCGCTCGGTCGCGTCCAGAGCCCGCTGAGCCATCCCGCGGAAGTCTCCCCGGGACTGTTCGCGGCGCACCTGCACGCTCTCGAAGAGTCGCTTCTCGACCATGCCGGCCTCGACCCGGGCCAGGGCCTCCACCGGCCCGACATCGCTGACCAGAAGGCCGAGATCCCGGTGTCCGGGCTCGACCAGAAGAGCCAGGGCCAGCCGGGCGAATCGGGGGTCGTCGGTGTCGATCGGCATCATGATGCGTCTCCTCGCAGAAATACCGCTTCGCCGAGGTCGTCGGCGTCCGGCCGGTCCCGGCCGTCCAAATCACTGATGGTCCAGGCCAGCCGCAGCACCCGGTCGAATCCGCGAGCCGACAAGGTGCCGCGATCGACGAGTTCGGTGGCCTTGACGACCACCGGCCGAGGCAGCCGGAATGGTGGCCGTCGCAACTGGGATCCGGGCACCTCACTGTTGCTGCGCCAGCCGAATCGGGACCATCGATCCGCCGCGGCGGCACGCGCGGCCACCACCCGGCCCAGGACCGCGGCGGACGACTCTGGACGCAGGTCATCGATCAGGTGTGCCGATGTCACCGGGTCGAGACTCACCCGCAGGTCGACCCGGTCCAGCAACGGGCCGGACAGCCGACTCAGATATCGGCGGCGGGCGAGTGCGGTGCACTCGCAGTGCTCGTCGCCGGCCGGGCGCGCACACGGGCACGGATTCGCGGCCAGGACCAGCTGGATCCGGGCCGGATAGGTGGCCGCACCGCCGGCTCGATGGATCGTCACTTCGCCGTCTTCCAGCGGCTGGCGCAGGCACTCGAGCGTACGGCTGCCGAACTCCGGTGCCTCGTCGAGCAGCAGGACGCCGCGATGGGCAAGGCTTAGCGCGCCCGGCCGGGCCAGGGCCGGCCCGCCGCCGACCAGCGACGCTGGGCTGGCAGTGTGGTGCGGCGCCTGGAATGGCGGCCGCCGGATCATCGGGGCGCCGGGCTCCAGCACTCCGGCGATCGAGTGCACCGCGGTCACTTCCAGCGCGGCGGTGTCGTCGAGCGGCGGCAGGATCGACGGCATCCGCTGCGCCAGCATGGTCTTGCCGGCACCGGGCGGTCCGATCATGAACAGGTGGTGGCTGCCGGCCGCGGCGATCTCCAGCGCCCGCCGGCCCAACTCCTGGCCGACGACGTCGCCCAGATCCGGCAGATCGTCCCGCACCGGGGGGTCGATCGCCGCCGGCCGCTCAAGCTCACCGTCACCGCGGAGGAACTCGATCAGCTGCCGCAGCGTCGACGCGGATCGGATCGAGATCCCGGGCACGAGTGCCGCCTCGGTGCCGTTACCGCTCGGGACGATCGCGCGCGCGATGCCGGCCCGGGCCGCGGCGAGCACCTGCGGCAGCACGCCCGGCACCGGCCGGATGGCGCCGTCCAGTCCCAGCTCGCCGATCAGCGCGACATCGGCCAGAGACGACATCGGCAGCTTGCCGGCGCCACCGAGAACAGTCGCCGCGATCGCGATGTCGAATCCGGAGCCGTGCTTCGGCAGGGACGCCGGCAGCAGGTTGACCGTAAGGCGTCGGTTCGGCCACTGCTCGCCGGAGTTGACGAGCGCGGCGCGGACCCGATCCCGGGCCTCGTTGAGTGCGGTGTCCGGCAGACCGGTCAGGGTGAAGCCGGGCAGGCCGGCGGCCAGGTCCGCCTCCACCTCGACAAGGTGGCCGACGAGTCCGACCAGCCCGATCGAGACGGCTTTCGCATACGACACAACGGCCACCATCGCCGACGTGGCGCAGCCTGGCGACCGCGATCATGGCGATCTGTGGACAGCGAGGGTGGATGTGGACGGAGCCCTACGACGCGACCTGCGAGATCAGCCGAAATTTACTGACCGAAGAACGCCATCAAGGCCTGGGTGATGTAGTCGCGGGTCACACCATCCCGGCCCACGGTGCTGCAGCTGATGTCGACCGTCACCGTGGCACTGCCGCCGTCCGGGTAGCTCAGCACGATGTACTGCGGCGGCGCGAGCATCGCGGCGCAGATGTGATGGTCATCCGTTGTAGGCAGGTCGTTGAGGTATGCCACCAGGTCCGGCGCCGGCCGCACCAGCTCGGTGCGCTCAGACAGCGGCCAGACTCGTGACCCGTCACGGGGAATCGCGAAGTCGCACAGCCACCCGCCGGAGGCGTTGACCGGAACCAGTTGCGCGTCGCGACCATCCCCGCCGCGCCGTCGCCGTCGCCGTCGCCGTCGCCGTCGCCGTCGCCCTCGCCGTCGGCGTCGACGATGCTGGCCGGGCACTCGGCCGGACCGGGCGACTCGTGCGCCGGTGCCGGCGGGTGCGAGCACGCGGCCAGTAGAAGCACCGCCACGCTCACCGCGAGTCCACAGCGAATCCCCATCGGCACAGTAAAGCGGCCCGCCGCAAACGGCGCCGGCCCCGGTGGGAACACCGCCACAAGCGGCGTCGGCCCGGCAGGAACACCGGGCAAACGTCGATCGCCCGGCGGGAACACTATCCAGTCCGGTCGCTCGGCAATACCCGCCAGTAACTGGATGGGTTGGCGAAGGGTTGTTCCGTAAACTGCGCGGATGCGAACGCCACCGCCGGATCTGCCGGTCGAGCACGTCGCCGCCGAGTTACGCCGGGCCTGGGGGTTGCCGGTGGCCGATCTGAGCTACCAGCCGCTCGGCTTCGGCAGCCACCATTGGCTGGTTCGCGGGACCGATGGTGGTGCCTGGTTCGCCACCGCCGACGACCTGAGCGCCCGGCTGCGCGGCGCCGACGACACCGAGGGCCGGGCGTTCGCACGGCTGGCCGCCGCGTTCGGCGCCGCCTACGCGATGCAACACCGGCACGGTCTCGACTTCGTCCTGGGCCCACTGCCCGCGGTCGGGGATTTTCTGGTACGCCGGATAAGCCCCCGATATTCGCTGGTGGTCCACCCGTTCGTCGACGGCAGTTCGGCCGGCGAGGAGGAGTTCGCCGATCCCGACGACCGGCTCCGCGCACTGGATCTGATAGCTCGCCTGCACTGTGCCGGGATTCCGGACGTCGCGCCCCGAGATGACTTCACCGTCCCCAATCGGGGGGCCCTTGAGGTGTTGCTGACGCCGGATGCCAGGTGGAGTGACGGACCGTACGCGGATCCGGCCCGGTCGTCGCTCGGCAAGCACGGCGCCGATGTGCGGGTGCTCCTGTCCGCGTACGACCGGATGGTTGCCCGGACCGCGGACCGCACGTCCCGGATGGTGCTGACGCACGGCGAACCGGGGGCCGGCAACATCCTCCGGACGGCGTCGGGTTTCGTCCTGATCGATTGGGAGTCGGCGCAGGTGGCGCCGCCGGAGCGGGATCTGTGGAGCCTGGCCGAAGCGGATCCCGGGATCGTCGCCGAATACACCCGGCGCACCGGTGTCGACGTGGACGGTGAGGCGCTCGCCCTCTACCGCCTCTGGTACGACCTGGCCGAGATCGGTGGTTACCTGAAGCTGTTCGCGGAGCCGCACGGGGAGACCGCCGACACCGCCGAGTCGTGGCGCAACCTGGAATTCTTCCTGCGCCCACGGGACCGCTGGCCGGATCTGTTCCTCTGACTGGCCGGCGGCGCCGCTTCGCGCAGGCCGACCGGCCGGCGGCGCGGCTTCGCACAGGCCGACCGGCCGGCGGCGCCGCTTCGCGCAGGCTGACCGGCCGGCGGCGCCGCTTCGCGGGGCTACCGCCCGGTGGCGTCGAGGAGCAGCTTCGCGGCCACCGTCGTCCCGTCCGTGCGGATCATGCCGCCCACGCTTGTCGCGCGTGCTTGAGTCTCCGGCGCCAGGGCGGTTTCGAGCGCCGCCGACAGCGATTCGAAGGTCGGAGTCGCACCGTCGTGCGCCGCACCGATGCCCAGCTCGGCAATCCGCGCGGCCCAGTGCGGCTGGTCCGCGATCTGCGGCACGATCACCTGCGGAGCGCCGGCCTGGGCGGCGGTCGTGGTGGTGCCGGCGCCGCCGTGGTGCACCACCGCGCCGACACGACGGAACAGTGCCTGCTGGTTGACCTCGCCGACCACAAAGCAGTCGTCCCGGACGTCGGCACGGTCCAGGCCGGCCCAGCCGCGAGCGAGGACGACGCGGCGGCCATGCGCACGGATCGCGTCGATCGCAACTCCGGCCGGGTCGGTGGCGGTGCGCATCGCCATGCTCCCGAAGCCGACGTAGACCGGCGGCGTGCCGGCGTCCAGGAACGCCTCCAGGTCGTGCGGGATCCGACGTTCGTCCGGCCGGATCCAGGCGCCGGTCTGCACGATGTCGAGGTCCGTCAGGCCCTGGCCCGGGCTCAGCACCGGGTCGGCGGCCAGCCACGGCCGGTCGCCGAAGACATGGTCACGGACGTTGTCCACCGGTTCCAGCCCGATCGCGGCCCGGTGCCGGTTGAGCGATTCGCCGTAGAGCGCGTTGACGCGCTGGGCGTCCTGTTCCCACAGCACCTTCATGTCGGTTTCGTCTCGCGGCGACGGCGTGCCGGGCCGGGAACCCGGACGGAAGTGCTTCGACGGCAGGCCGAAGATGTGGAAGCAGGCGAAGACGTAGCGGATGTCCAGTTTCTCGGCGACCGATCGTGCACCGGCCGGCATCAAGCCGGTCGCTAGCAGCGCATCGCATCCCTCGGCCGCCGCCAGCAGCGTGTGGAACCGAGCGGCCACCAGCTCCGGCGCGAGCCGGAACGCATCCTCGGCGGTTGGTGGCTTCGCCCCGGTCACCACCGAGCGGACCGATGGGCCGAGCGGCACATGCTCGACACCGGCATCGGCGAGAAGCGCCGCGAACTCGTCGTCGGGTGGCGCGGCCACCCGCGCCTGCGCACCGAGTTCCTGCAACCGCACCGCGAGCCCCACCAGCGGTTCGACGTCTCCGCGCGACCCCCAAGTCGACAAAACCACGCGCATTTCTGAATCCCCCAATTCAGCAGGTTCCGGCTTCGGCCGACCATTCTGCTGCAGGACCGGGGTCTTGCGGCAAGCCCCCAGGTGCGCTATAGGTTAGAAGTGGCAGGGAGTGAAACTCCCTGCCTTTGCTGTGTCCAGGCCGCCGGACCAGCCCTCGCAGGGGAGCGCGTCGTGCGGGGACCGCCGCGCGGCGTGCTGGCCTCGTCGGGGAGCGGTCGCGCCTCGGCCGGGCGTGGTGGCTGCGCTTCGGCCGGGCATCCCCCGCCCCGGTCGGATCGGCGGTAGTTCGGCCCGGGGCGCTACGAGCCGAGCAGTGCCTCCAGCACCTTGGCGACGCCGTCGTCCTCATTGCTGTCAGTGGTGTGACTGGCGGCGTCCCGAACCGCCGGATCGGCGTTGGCCACCGCGTAGGACGCCCCGGCCCAGGTCATCATCGGCAGGTCGTTGATGGCGTCGCCGAAGGCGATCACGTCGTCCGGTGCGATGCCCCACTCGGCGCTGACGGTCGCGAGCGCGGCCGCCTTGCTGACGCCGGCCGCCGAGATCTCGAACGGCGCCCGCTCCGACGACCAGGTGCAGGAGATGAGATCGGACAGCAGCGGCGCGAGCCGGGTCCACTCGGCCGCCGGATCCTGCGACGGCAGCCAGACCATCAGCTTGACCGACGGCTCGCCGTAGAGGGAATCGATCGCCACGAGGCTGCGATCGCGATCCAGGGTCGGCCGGTAGAGGTAGTTCTCTTCGTAGAGCACGCGGTGGCCGGTCTCGACCGCGAATCCGGCGCCGGGGACCATCCGCAGGATGATCTCGACGACCTTCCGCATGACCGGCTCCGGCAGCCGATGCCGGACGTCGATGGCGCCGCTGGCGGGGTCGTAGAGCGTGGATCCGTTGCCGCACACCGCGGTGTCGATCAGATCGCCGCCGGGGAAGAGCTCGTCGATCACCCGGGCGGGCCGTGCGGTGGCGGCCACCACGCGTACGCCTCGACTCCGCACCGCGTGCAGCGCGTCCTTCGTCCGGGACGACAGGGTGGAGTCGTCGCGCAGCAGAGTTCCGTCAAGATCGGTGGCGATCATCCGAGGTAAAGGCACGCTTGCCATCCCATCAGACCCGCTTCGATTGTCCACATGCACCCTCGCTGTCCACAGTTGACCACGATCGCGCTTGGTTCGACGGCGATCGCGGTGAACGCTCGACCTCATGGCGAGAGCGAAGGACGCGGTCGGTGCCTACGGCGAGCGCGTCGCGGTGGAGCACCTGGTGGCGCAGGGAATGACCGTGGTGGAACGAAACTGGCGATGCGCCACCGGCGAGATCGACGCCATCCTGCGGGACGGCCCGACGCTGGTGTTCTGCGAGGTGAAGACGCGCCGCAGGCAGACGCATGGCGAGCCCTATGAGGCGGTCGGCTATCGCAAGATGACACAACTGCGCCGGCTCGCCGCCATCTATCTGAGCCAGACCGCCGAGATGATCGCGGATGTCAGGTTCGATGTCGTCAGCGTCGTGCCACAGCGGGCCGGGGGCGCCGTCATCGAGCATCTGGTCGCGGCCTTTTGAGCGCATCTGGTCGCGATCTTCTGAGCGGCCGCGGTCGCGCGATGTCGGTGGCGCGGTGTCAGTCGGTGGCTGCCGTGGTGCGCAACAGCGGGGGATCGTAGGCATAGTGCCACGGGCCGTAGATCAGGTAGTTGCCGTGCGGGCCACCGTGCGCGAGCACCGTCACCGTCGGCTGCCCGTCCCGCCAGACCACCGCGGTCACCGGAGTCTTGAGGTCGGCGTCGGCGATCGCGTCGGGCGCGAAGGCATGCAGTCCGACGATCGGGTTCTCATTCACGATCACGATCAAATCCCGGGTACGGCCGACCGTGTCCCACAACCGCAGCAGTGCGGCCCGCTCGGCGCCGCGCAGATAGGCCAGCGCGTGCGAGGTGAACACGCACGGCACCTGGTCCGGCGGCACCGCGTCGAGCACCGGCGCCAGCTCGTCGACGAAATTGCCCGCGATCATCGGCGGTGCTGCCCCGGCCACCACCTCGATTGCCGCGTCCAGTCGGGCAACCCGGTCCACATGCTCTGGCCAGATGCATGAGCGCAACCAGTTCACCCCGTCGGTGTCCGTCGGCCGCACCGGCGCCAGGTCGACGCCGACCCGCGATCCCACCACGATCGGCAGCGCGGCCGTGGCCGGCCAGGCAGGCCCGCGGGCCTCGCAGTCCACCTCATATCCGGCGCCGTAGGTCTCGGAGCGGTCGGCGTTGTAGTAGCGGAACGCGTACCGATCGGGCACCAGCAACAGCCCCGCGCTGCAGCCGAGCTCGATCAGCGCGAGCGGCCCGGGCACCAGGTCGGCCGCGAAGCCGAGCGCCGGCCGCAGCAGGGCGGCCCGCCGGACTTCGTTGGTCTGGGTGGTGCGGCTCCGGCACCACTCGGTGATCTCGGCCTGGTGCCGGTGCACCAGGTCGGCGAAGGCCGGGAGCAGTGCGGGATCCCGGGGCGACCGGGTGCCACCCAGGGACGGGTACCACTCGGCGAGGCGGTGGCCGGGTTCGCGTACCCGCAAGATCTGCTGGATCGCCGCGAACAGCAACAGCGCCCGGCGTTGGCCATGCGGCGCGGACAGCAGCGGTGTCGCCAGATCGGTGCGCTCCGCCAGCAAGCCGGAGAGCCGTTGATAGAGCGGCGACTCGCCGGCGAAGTCGCGCTCGAAGACGCGGAACATCCGGGACAGGTCCTCGGTCACAGGGCAATGGTGCCGCCTGCGGCGGTTTCCCGGCACCCCTGACGGCCGGGTGAGATGACCATGACAGTTGGGCTGGACAAATCGGGACCATCCCGAAACGTCAGTAGCCAGCCCCGCGACGATTCGCCTAGGTTGCGAGGCGTGGATGGACAGCGGTGGTACGACGAGGGACCCTACGGCGACGACTCCAATCGGTACGGCGCCCTGGACGGCGGCCGCTACGCCCAGCCGGATGAATTCAGCCCGTACGCCGATCAGCCGCCGACCTACAACGAGCAGGCGCCGAGCGCCCCGGTGCGCCGGTCCCGCGGACCGCAGCAGCGTCGCGGCAAGCGTTCCGGCCTGATGATCCCGGACGTGGCCGGTTACGACGGCGGGTACGACGACGCCGGCACCACCTATGAAGGGGCGGTTTTCGACGCCCCGGATCAGGGCGGCTACGACGGCCCCGATCTTGACGACGACCCGGTTCGGCTGACCGCGCTGGACCGGCAGGAACTGCGCGAGCGCAGCCGGGAGCGGGGCGTCCCGTCCGGCCCCCCGGCTCCGCCGCCGCCGGCCGGTCCCGGCACCGTCTTCCACGCACCGACCACCGCGATCCATGCACCGGCTATTCATGCACCGGCGCAGGTCGCGCCGGCCGCGACGTATCGGTCCCGGCGCCCCGGCGTGGCCTCGCTGCTGGCGCTCGGCGGTGTGCTGGCCGAGCTGATCCTGATCAAGGTGCTGCTCGCGAACCTCTTCGATTCCACGTCGGCAGCGATCTCCGGGACCATCGGGGCGCTGTTCGCGATCGCCGGCGTGCCGATGGTGATCATCGGGCTGTACGGCCTCGCCACCGGTGCCGCGACCGCGTCCGGACCGCAGACCGGCCGGGCCTGGCTCCGGACGCCGCTGGCCTACCTGCCGGTAGGTTTGATCCTGATCATCGCGGCCGGGCTGGCCGCGTAAATCGCGTCGGCCGCCCGCTGTTCTCCGGCCGTTCTTCGGCGACCGCGTCACCGCGGCGTCCGATTCGTGATCGAGCGTGGTCACCGCGTACACTTGACGATTGGCGACCACCAGGTGTGGTCGACCTCGCGCGCCCTCTTCATGATCGGATCCCTTGATCCGGCTGAGGCGGCGGCCGCCCTGGTCCCGATCTTGTCGATTGGGTGAGCCACGGCCGGCGACCGGGCGCCAGGCGGTGGGCCAACCGGTCCGCCGGACAACCGGGCACGTTACACAAGGAGCGAAAGCCGATCATGGCCGTCGTAACCATGCGCCAGCTGCTGGAGAGCGGTGTTCACTTCGGACACCAGACCCGCCGCTGGAACCCCAAGATGAAGCGCTTCATCTTCACTGAGCGCAATGGCATCTACATCATCGACCTGCGTCAGAGCCTCGACTACATCGAGAAGACCTTCGAATTCGTGAAGAACACCGTCGCCGGTGGCGGATCGATCCTGTTCGTGGGCACCAAGAAGCAGGCTCAGGAAGCGATCGCCGATCAGGCCTCGCGGGTCGGGATGCCGTACGTGAACCACCGCTGGCTCGGTGGCATGCTCACCAACTTCCAGACCGTGCACAAGCGGCTGCAGCGCATGAAGGAGCTGGAGTCGCTGGACCTGACCGGCACCGCGCAGGGCTACACCAAGAAGGAGACCCTGCAGCTGTCCCGGGAGAAGACCAAGCTCACCAAGACGCTGGGTGGTCTGCGGGACATGCAGAAGACCCCGGCCGCGGTGTGGATCGTGGACACCAAGAAGGAGCACATCGCCGTCGACGAGGCCCGCAAGCTGGGCATCCCGGTGATCGCCGTCCTCGACACCAACTGCGACCCGGATGAGGTGGACTTCCCGATCCCGGGCAACGACGACGCCATCCGCTCGGCCGCGCTGCTGACCCGGGTGATCGCCGACGCGGTCGCGGAGGGTCTGATCGCGCGGTCCGGCCGCTCCAAGGGCGCCGACGAGAAGCCGGAGCCGGGCGTTGTCGCCGGCGACGAGCCGCTGGCCGAGTGGGAGCGCGAGTTGCTGCAGCCCGCCGCCGAGGGTTCGGCCCCGGCCGCATCCGAGTAGTTTCTCGGCCGTTTGGCAGCCCCAGCCCGCTCTGGGCGGTCAGGCTTGATCCCGACGCGGGTCGGGGCTGCCAAACGGCTACGCCGTGGGTGGACGGATCCGACCGTCAGCCGCGGGTCTGCAGCTGCCACACGCAGTCATGAAAATCGTCTGCTTCGCAGGCTGAATATCTTGGGAAATGTCGTCTGCTTCGCAGGCTCAAATTCTTAAAAGAGAGACCACGATGTCGAACTTCACCGCCGCGGACGTCAAGAAGCTCCGCGACCTCACCGCCGCCGGCATGATGGACTGCAAGAAGGCCCTCGAGGAGGCCGACGGCGACTTTGACAAGGCCGTCGAGATCCTTCGCGCCAAGGGTGCCAAGGACGTCAACAAGCGGGCCGGCCGCACGGCCGCCAACGGTCTTGTGGCGCACTCCGGCAACGCCCTGCTGGAGTTCAACTGCGAGACCGACTTCGTCGCCAAGAACGCCGACTTCGTCGCGCTGGCGCAGCAGCTGGTCGACCAGATCGCCAAGATCAAGCCGGCCGACGTCGACGCGCTGCTCGCCTCCACCCTGGCCGACGGCCGTACGGTCGCCGACGCGGTGCAGGCCGAGTCCGCCAAGATCGGCGAGAAGCTGGTCGTGAACCGGTTCGCCGTCCTGGACGGCCCGATCGCGGTCTACATGCACCGCAAGAGCGCCGACCTGCCGCCGCAGGTGGGCGTCATGGTCTCCTACACCGGCAAGAGCGGTGACGAGGCGTCGGAGGACGACGCGCGCGGCATCGCCATGCAGATCGCCGCGATGCGCCCGAAGTACCTGTCCCGGGACGAGGTGCCGGCCGACGTGATCGAGACTGAGCGTCGCGTCGCCGAGCAGACGGCCAAGGAGGAGGGCAAGCCGGAGGCCGCCCTGGCGAAGATCGTCGAGGGTCGGGTCAACTCCTACTTCAAGGACTTCGTCCTGGTCGAGCAGGCTTCGGTGCAGGACCAGAAGAAGTCGGTCCAGCAGCTGCTCAACGAGACCGGTCTGACCATCACGAAGTTCGCTCGGTTCGAGGTCGGCCAGGCCTGATCCGGCCGATCCGGATAGCGATACCTGGCGAGGAGGTCGCCGGCGCGTACGCGTGCCGTGCGGCCTCCTCGTTGCATGCCGTCGAGATGCCGCACGGCCTCGGTGCGGCGTCGCCCGAGCGGGCGATCCGGTGGATGACGATGGGCATGCATGTGAAACATTCCTCTGTGCACGCGGCATATCGGCGACGCCGACGGATTGCCGCCGCGGAGCGCGGGACCTGCTCCGCGCCGCCGGGGCAGCGTGTGACAGATTTGAATATCGGCGTGCCAGCATGCAGAGACGGAGTCGATCGATGACGAGCAGCCCAGCCAACGGACTCGGCAAGCCCCGACGGGTGGTTCTCAAGCTCTCCGGCGAGGTCTTCGGCGGCGGTTCCATCGGCGTCGACCCGGACGTCGTGCTGAGCGTGGCCCGCCAGATCGCCACCGTGGTGCGCCAGGGCGTGCAGGTCGCCGTGGTGGTCGGTGGCGGCAACTTCTTCCGCGGCGCCGAGTTGCAGCGCCGCGGCATGGATCGGCCGCGAGCCGACTACATGGGCATGCTCGCCACCGTGATGAACTGCCTGGCACTGCAGGACTTCCTGGAGAAGCTGGGCGTGGACACCCGGGTGCAGTCGGCGATCACGATGGCGCAGGTGGCCGAGCCGTATATCCCCCGGCGCGCGATTCGGCACCTGGAGAAGGGCCGCGTGGTGATCTTCGGTGCCGGTGCCGGCATGCCGTATTTCAGCACCGATACCGTCGCTGCCCAGCGTGCGCTGGAGATCCACGCCGATATCGTGCTGATGAGCAAGAACGGCGTCGACGGCGTATACACGGCAGATCCGCGTACTGACCCGAGCGCCCGTAAGCTGGAATCGGTCACATTCGACGAAGCGGTGCGGGAAGGCCTGCGGGTCATGGACACCGCGGCGCTCGCCCTGTGCCGGGACAACAAACTGCCGATGCTCGTATTCGGATCAGATGGTGATGACACGCTCATCCGGGCGATCAGCGGTGAGAAGATCGGCACATTGATCACGACTGCCTGACAGCGGTCATGGCCCGGGCCGCCCCCGGCCCGAGCGAAGCCCAGCAGGGCGTGGCACGGACGTAGCGACAAAGGAGAAGACAGGTGATCGACGACACACTCCTCGAGGCCGAGGAGAAGATGGAGCGGGCGGTCGAGCACGCGAAGGAAGACTTCGCGGCGATCCGTACCGGTCGCGCGACGCCGGCTATGTTCGCCAAGATCATCATCGACTACTACGGCACCCCGACGCCTCTGCCCCAGATGGCATCGATTGCGGTGCCCGAGCCTCGGATGGCGATCATCAAGCCGTACGACAACGGCCAGATCAACGCCATGGAGAAGGCGCTGCGCGACTCGGACCTCGGTGTCAACCCCAACAACGAGGGCAACCAGCTGCGGATCAACCTGCCGCAGATGACCGAGGAGCGGCGTCGCGAGATGATCAAGGTGGCCCGGTCCAAGGGCGAGGATGCCAAGGTCGCCGTGCGCAACGTGCGCCGCAAGGCCAAGGAAGAGCTGGACCGGATTGTCAAGGACGGCGAGGCCGGCGAGGACGAGGGCCGGCGCGCCGAGAAGGAACTCGAAGAGCTGACCCACCGGTACGTGGCCCACCTCGACGAGATCATCAAGCACAAGGAAGCCGAGCTGCTCGAGGTCTGATGTCCTACCCAGACTCCCCGGACCCCTATCGAACCGATCGGCCGCCGTCCGACCCCACCGCGGGTGCTTCCGAAGCGAGAGACGAGCGCCGGCAGCGCCCGTCGAGCCCGGGAAACACCGATCGCTACCCATCGGACCGCGATGTTCGAAGCGGACGCCATCGGGCGCGGCACGATGCCGCGCCCGATGCGTATGCACCGGAGACCGGCCAACCTGGGCAGGATCAGGGCGATAGCTACTCGGCCCATCCGATCTACGGCCGGCCGGCACCCGGCGGGCCGGCACTCGACCGGCGGCCGCAATATCCGGCCGCGGATGCGCCGTTCCAGCCGCCATCCGGCGCGCGCCGTCCGGGGCCATCGGGCGGTCCGCCGTACCCGGGCGTCCGTGGCCCTGGTGGGCATGGCCCCGGCGGACCTGGCTCCGGCGGACCTGGCCCCGGTGGGTATGGCCCCGGCGGACCCGGACCGGGCGCGCACGGTGGGTCCGACGAGACCGGCCGCCTGCGGGCCGCTGATGGCACCGAACTGCAACCGCTCGATCTGGACCTGACCGGAAGCCGCACCTCGCGCTCTCGGCAGTCCCGGCGCGCGGAGGCGGAGCAGACCGCGGAGGCCCGGAAGAGTCGAGCCGGCCGCAACCTGCCCGCTGCGATCGGCATCGGCGTGCTGCTGGCCGGCATCGTGCTGGGATCGCTGTTCCTGTGGCGGCCGGCGTTCGTCGCGGTGATCGCGGTCGGAGCCGCGGTTGGTGTCTGGGAGATGTGCCGGGCGCTGGCGGGTGCGGGGCGGGCCAATCCGCCGCTGATCCCGTTGATCGGCGGTTGCGTCGTGATGCCCGTGCTGGCCTGGAACGGCGGCGTCGAGTCGCTGATCATCGGCCTGCTGCTGACGGTCGTCGCGGTGATGATCTGGCGGCTTTCCGGGGGAGCGGCCGGCTTCCAGCGGGACATGACGGCGGCCACCCTGATCGCGGTCTACGTCCCGTTTCTGATCTCGTTCGGTGTGCTGCTCGCGGTGCCCGACGATGGTGACTTCCGGGTGCTCGCGGTCCTTGCCTGTGTCGTCTTCTCGGATACCGGCGGCTACGTGGCCGGCGTGTTCCTCGGCAAGCATCCGATGGCCCCCACCGTCAGCCCGAAGAAGTCCTGGGAAGGCCTGGGCGGCTCGCTGATGGCCACGGCCATTGGCGGTGCCTTGTTCGTGCACTACCTCTTTGATCAGCCGTGGTGGCACGGTGCGGTGCTGGGCATCTGCGTGAGCGCGGCGGCGGTCCTGGGTGATCTTGCGGAGTCGTTGATCAAACGCGATCTCGGCGTCAAGGACATGAGCAAGCTGCTGCCGGGGCATGGCGGTTTGATGGATCGCCTGGATTCGGTAGTTTTCGCCGCCCCTACGGCATTCATGTTGCTCAGCCTCCTAGCACCGGTTGGTAGCTGAGCCAGTGACCGGCACACGTGGGAGACTGGGCTCATCATGACCGTCCTACCTCTGCTCCCACCCGAATCGCCGGATGGCGGCGACGTCGCGCTCGCCCGCGGCGTCCGCGAGCCCAACGCCCGAGCCCGGCATAAGGCCGCGCTGCCGCCGAAGCACCTCGCCGATCTTGACCTGGCCGGGCGCCGGGCGGTCGCGGCCGAAATGGGGGAGAAGGCGTTCCGGGCGAACCAGATCTCGACCCACTACTTCGGCCGGCTGGTGCGAGATCCGGGTCAGATGACCGACATTCCCGCAGCCGACCGGGACCGCCTGACCGCCGCGCTGATGCCGTCATTGCTGACGCCGGTGCGCGAACTCGACTGTGACAACGGCACTACCCGCAAGACGCTCTGGCGCCTGCACGATGGATCGCTGGTGGAGAGCGTTCTGATGGGCTATCCGGATCGCGTCACGGTCTGCATCTCCAGCCAGGCCGGCTGCGGCATGGCCTGCCCGTTCTGCGCCACCGGTCAAGCCGGCCTGACCCGGAACCTGTCCACCGCCGAGATCGTCGACCAGGTGGTCTGGTTCGCGGGTGTGGCCGCCAGCGGAGTGCTCGCTGACTGCCCGCCGCGGCTGTCACGCGTCGTGTTCATGGGCATGGGCGAACCACTGGCCAATTACGCCCGGGTGATCGAGGCGGTGCACCGCCTCACCACTCCGGCGCCGGAAGGGCTGGGGCTGTCCCAACGGCACATCACGGTCTCAACTGTCGGCCTGGTCCCAGCCATCGACCGGCTGATTGCCGAAGATCTTTCGGTGACCCTTGCGCTCTCGCTGCATGCACCCGATGATGATCTGCGCGATGAACTGGTGCCGGTCAACCAGCGCTGGAAGGTCGCCGAGGTCCTGGACGCGGTGTGGCGCTACGCGGCCCACACGGGGCGTCGAGTCTCGATCGAGTACGCGATGATCAAGAACGTGAACGACCAGCCGTGGCGCGCCGACCTTCTGGGCCGGCTCTTGTCCGGCCGGCTGGCGCATGTGAATCTGATCCCGCTCAATCCGACTCCGGGCAGCCGCTGGGATGCCAGCCCGAAGCCGGTCGAGCGGGAGTTTGTTCGGCGGCTGCGCGCGGCCGGAGTGCCGACCACGGTGCGTGACACCCGTGGTCGGGAGATCGACGGTGCGTGTGGGCAGCTTGCTGCAGCGGAGGTGGATGGGTGACGAGCAACGGTCAGCGGTTCCGGCGACGGTCGCTGCGTCGGGGTTACAAGGTCGACGAGGTCGACACGTTCCTCGATCGCGTCGAGGCGACGCTCAACGGTGACTCCATCGAATCGCCGGTACGCGCACAAGAGGTCCACGACGTAGTCTTCCGGGTTCGCTTCGGCGGCTACGACGAATGGCAGGTCGACCTGCACCTGGACCGGGTCGAGCGGCAGCTCGCCGACCAGGAGGGCACCCAGGGTGACCGGTTCGGCGCGGCGCGCCCGGCGACCGATCGGATGCCTGCCGACCGGATGCCGGAGCGCATGCCCGAGCGGCTCGGCCCGGACCCTCGCGGCGGACGCATGGGTGATTCCATGGCCGACCGGATGATGCCGCCGGACCGTCTGGCGCCACAGACGCAGGGCGGCCAGCCGCTTCCGACCCGATCCCCGATGGGCTCCGGGATGGGCACACAGGGCATGGGGCCCGGCGGCGGCCCGCAGCAGGGCGGCTACCCGAATTACGACGAGTCCACCGGATATATCGGCACCCGCGGCCAGATGGGCCCGTCCAACCAGCCGCCATCCGGGCCTGGCCCGGCCGGCGGGCCGGTCCCGCCGCCCACGCCGGGCAACTACGGCGGTCCGCCGCAGGGCCCGTCCGGCTTCGACCCGAGCCGGCACGGCCGGATGGACATGACCACCGAGATGCGGATGCCGGATGTCCGCAACGCGCCGCCGGCACCGGCGGCGCCGAGCATGCCGCCGCCAGAGCGCTCGGCTCCGCCGCCGATGCCGCAGAACATGCCACCGTCCGGCCCCACCGCCCCGCACGCGCCGCCACCGGGCATGGGTGGTGGACACCCGGGCATGGGTGGGCCCGGCGCCGGCAGCGCCTCGGCGGGCGATGTGCAGCGGGTGGACCAGCTCCGGCGCACGTTCCAGCCGCGCCGGTTCGGCTCCGGCTACGACCGCATGGAGGTGGACCGCCTGTTCGAAGGCATCATGGCGTCCATGTCCGGCCGGGCCGGCAAGGTCGACGAGCGGGAGCTTGATCCGGGCCACTTCAACCTGGTCCCGGGCGGTTACTTCGAAGCCGAAGTCGATCAGGCTCTTCGCGAAGTACGCGACATCCTCAGACGTAGTTGACCGATTTGGAATCGCTGCCGCCTGACCCGGGCTCAGATCATTTCTGACTGGATCTTGAACGCTCGTCGCCGAAATGGAGCGACAAGAGTTCAAGATCCAGAGGGCCGTACCCAGAGGGAGCGGCCAGCGGCGCCGGCCACCACCACAAGCGGACAGCAAGAAGCCCCCGGGCAGTGCCCGGGGGCTTCTTCATTCTCTGAATTGCTCTGAGATCTTGGACCTACAACGAGATTTGGGACCGCATCCGGCGTCGCTGGCAAGGCGCGGGAAGTCCCGGTGTGCGAATGCACTCAAGACTTTCCGCAACGCCGCCAGCGGTGGCGGATGCGATTCCAAATCATTTCTTAAGACCGTTGCGGCGTTGAACCCAGTCGATCACGATGATGGCGGCGATGGCGGCGGCAGTGCCGATCAGCCAGATGTCCTCGACATGACCTTTCTGGTTGCCGATCAGCATCAGCAACAGCACCACGATGACGATGACACCGGCGATCCGCGCGGCCTTGTACGGTCCCGGCTTCTTCTGGTCGGGAGCGACTACCGGCTCTTCTCCGGACACGAGAGGTTCCCTTCTCAGGGCCACGCCGTTGCGTTCGTCGTGGCGGTGTTTCTGACGATCAGTGTGGCACGCCCTTCCGGCGGCTCCGTGAGGGCTCCGGTAGTTTCTACGTATGCGAATCACCGGCACCGGCCATGCCAGCATGCGGATTGACACGGCTGCGGGAAGCATTCTGTGCGACCCGTGGGTGAATCCGGCATATTTCGCATCCTGGTTTCCGTTCCCGGACAACTCCCAGCTCGACTGGGAGACGCTCGGGGACGTCGATTACCTCTACGTTTCCCATCTGCACCGGGACCACTTCGACGCCGAGCACCTGAAGCGGTTCGTCAGCAAGAAGGCCACCGTTCTGCTTCCGGAATACCCCACCAGCCAGCTCGAGGACGAGTTGCGCGACCTCGGGTTCACCAGCTTCCTGGCGACCAAGACGGAGGAGGTGCACGAGCTCGACGGCGGGCTAAGGGTGATGATCCAGGCGCTGACCTCGCCGACCGACGGCCCGATCGGCGACTCGTCACTCTGGGTGGAATATGACGGCATCCGGCTGCTGAACCAGAACGACGCCCGCCCGGCCGACCTGACCGCGTTCGACCGGCTCGGTCACGTGCACGCGCACATGCTGCAGTTCTCCGGAGCCATCTGGTATCCGATGGTTTATGAGCTGCCGTCCGCCGCGAAGACCGCGTTCGGCAAGCAGAAGCGGGACCGGCAGATGGACCGCACCATCCGATACATCGACGATCTGCGCGCCGGCCACGTGTTCCCGATCGCCGGCCCGCCGTGCTTCCTCGACGACGAGCTCTGGCAGTTCAACGACATCTTCGGCGACGAGGGCAACATCTTCCCGGACCAGCAGGTCTTCATCGACTACTACGAAGCACTGGGCCGGACCAACGGAGTGATCCTGCTGCCCGGCTCGGTGGCGACGGTCACCAAGGACGACTGCACGTCCGAGCATCCGACCGATGTCCGCGAGTTCTTCGCCGACAAGGAGACGCACCTCAAGGAGTATCGGGAGCGGCAGCGTCCGGTCATCGCCGCGGCCAAGGCCAGCTGGCGGCACCCCGAGGTGGACGTGTTGGCCGGAATGAAGGCGCAGATCGAGCCACTGCTCGACGAAAGCATCTACCTGGCCACCGGAGTCGGTGGTCCGGTGCGGTTCGATCTCGTACGCGACGACGACACTGTGGAGTCGATCGTGGTCGACTTCCCGGGCAAGGAAGTCCGGTCCTTCGCCGACGAGAAGGTCCGCTACCGGTTCCGCACCCAGCGTGCGCTGGTCGAGCACCTGCTCCACACCGGCGAGATCGACTGGGTCAACTCGCTCTTCCTGAGCTGCCGGTTCTCGGCCGCCCGCATCGGGCAGTACAACGAATTCGTCTACGCGTTCTTCAAGTGCCTGTCCGAGGAGCGGCTGCAGTACGCCGAGGGCTGGTACGCGGACCAGAAGCCGGACGCCGAAGACGCGCGTCTCGGAGACTGGAACGTCCAGCGCCGGTGCCCGCATCTGAAAGCCGACCTGACACGATTCGGCGTCATCGATGGCAACACCCTCACCTGCCAGTTGCACGGATGGAAGTTCGACCTGGTCAGCGGGAGATGCCTGACGAGTGTCGGTCACGAGATCCGGTCGTCGCGAGCCGATCGCGATGATTCGGTAGCGCCGGCGGCAGTCTTCCCCGGTTTCGCTTCAGGCCCCGGCGAGGTAGCGTCCAGTTCGTGATTCGGCCGGTTCCTCATCACCCACCGGCGGAGCGATGAGCGACGACGACATCCTGGTCTTCGGCGGATCAGGGAGTCCGCGGCTCACGTCCGCGATCTGCGAGTATCTCGACATCGAACCGGGTGCCGGACAAAGCTTGAAATTCTCCGACGGCAACGTCTTCGTGCGAATCGGCCAGAACGTCCGCGGTCGGCACGTCTTCATCGTCCAGTCGACGGTCTTCCCGACCAACGACAACTTCATGGAGTTGCTGTTCTGGATCGACGCGTTCCGCCGGGCCAGCGCGGCCTCGGTGACCGCCGTGATTCCGTATTTCAGCTATGCCAAGGGCGATAAGAAGGACGAGCCGCGGGTGTCGATCCGGGCCCGGGTGTGCGCCGACGCGATCGAGGCGGCCGGTGCACACCGCGCCATCATGCTGGACCTGCACGCGCCGCAGATCCAGGGGTTCTTCGGCATTCCAGTGGACGATCTCTACGCGGCGCCGGTGCTCACCGACGAGGTCCGCAAGATGGACCTGAGCGACTTGGTGGTGGTCTCGCCGGACGCCGGCTTCGCCAAGAAGGCCCGGATGTATGCCAAACGTCTCGGCGCCACCATGGCGATCGCCGACAAGGAGCGGGTCGACCACACCGAGTCGGCCCGGGTCGTCGACCTGATCGGCGAGGTGGCCGGCAAGACCGCTCTGATCGTCGACGACTTCACCGCCAGCGCCGGCACCTTGGTCGAGGTCGCCGAGTGCCTGGTCGAGCGCGGCGCGCATACGGTGCACGCCGCGGTCAGCCATGGCGTGTTCGCCGGCGACGCGATGAAGCGCCTGGATGCCAGCCCGATCACCACGCTGCTGACCACCGACAGCGTCGAGAACCATCCGGTCGATCTGTCGGACAAGGTGCGGATTGTCTCGGTGGCGCCGCTGTTCGCCGAGGCGATCCGCCGGATCCACCAGCGCGAATCAGTCAGCGTGCTGTTCGACCCGTAGCGCCCGCGGACCGCGATAAGTCACTCGCCCCACGGCTCCGATTCCAGTCGACCAGGGCCTACCTACACTGGTCGGCGGACAAGGGGGTTCGACGATGACCGTGCCGTACGCGACCGAGACCGCGCCGGAGAACCGGCCGACGCCACTGCCGGCGCTGGTGGACGACGTGACCGAGACGGCGGTGCACTACCGGCGCAACCACTTCGCATACCCGCGGATCGACGCCGGATCATGGAGCCTGCCGATCACCGGGGCAGTCAATCGCGCGTACCGCCTGAGTCTTGATGATCTCCGTGCCCGACCCCGGCGGACCGCCGCGGTGCTGCTGGAGTGTGCGGGTCATCGGCGCACTGACTTCCAGCCGCCGATCTCCGGCGTGCAATGGGGTCTGGGCGCGCTGAGCCAGGCCGACTGGGCCGGCGCGTCGCTCGCCGACCTGCTGGGCGAGGTCGGCATCCACGATGACGCGGTCGAGGTGGTGCTGCACGGCGCCGATTCCGGCGGGTTCAGCGGCATCGACGGCCGGCACACCTTCTCCCGATCGCTGCCACTCGCGAAGGCGCTGCACCCGGACACGCTGCTGGCCTATGAGATGAACGGCGACCCGCTGCCGACCGAGCACGGTGCGCCGCTGCGCGCGGTCGTCCCGGGTTGGTATGCGATGGACTCGGTCAAATGGCTCACCTCGATCGAGGTGGTCACCGAGCCGTTCCGGGGCGTGTTCCAGGAGCACGACTACCGGTTCCAGCCGGAGGGTTCGACCGGCATCGGCACCCGCATCGAGGACATGCTGGTGCACTCACTGTTCGTGTCGGTGTCCCAGGGCGACCAGGTGCCGGCCGAGGTCGAGCTCACCGGGATCGCCTGGGGCGGCGGCGGCATCGCCGGGGTCGAGGTCCGCGTCGACAACGGTCCGTGGCTGCCGGCCACGGTCAAACACTTCGGGCCTTATCAGCGCTCGCTCTGGTCGGTCCAGCTCGATCTAATCCCGGGTCAGCGTGATCTCGCGGTACGCGCGACCGACGTCGCCGGCCGCACCCAGCCGGAAGTCCCGATCTGGAACAAGCGCGGGTACGTCAACAACAGCGTCCAGCACATCCAGGTCGTCGCGGCCTGAGTCCGTTTGCGGCGGGACGGCGTCCTCGGCTTCTTTCAAGATCCACAGCTGGTGAACCAAACCGGTGTCAGGTGTCCAATTTGTCCCTCGATTCGGTTCAGAAACTGTGGATCATGACCGGATCCGGTGCCGTCCGGGATGGTGGCTGAGGTCGCGTCGGTCGGCCGCCTCCACTCGATGATCGAGTGCGCCAGCGGGTGCAGGATCTCGTGCGGCTGGGGTGGCGTCGGTCGGCCGCCTCCACTCGATGATCGAGTGCGCCACCACGTGCAAGATCTCGTGCGGCTGGGGTCGCCATAGCGCCCTAGCCGCTCAAGATCGTGCACTTGATCACGAACCTCAAGCCCGATCCCCACACCGATAGAAGCGTCATGGAGTGGGAGCCGGCGGAAGCGGAAGCGGGCGGAGGCGGTGGGGCCGGCGCGGAGGCGGCACCGGGACGCGTCAATAAAGGTTGACGATCGCGACGGCGTCAACTAACGTTGACGGCATGACCGATCCGACCGGCCTTGCCGCCGCAGCCAGTGGCACCGACCCGCGTGAGGGCCTCCGGGCCGCGTTGGCGCTCCGGCGGTTGGCCGAGGCACTCGAATCCCTCCAGGTCCGCAACGCTCGCGGCCAGGGCTGGTCCTGGCAGGAGATCGCGGAGGCCCTGGAGGTTTCCAAACAGGCGGTGCACAAGAAGCACGCCGCCTCCTCGTCCGACCGGTGACCCATGGCCGGCGACGCCAACCACTCACCGGAGGCCCACCCACCGGCGGCCGACCCATTGGCGGCCCACCTACCGGCACCAGCCAAGGAGTAGACGATGTTCGAAAGGTTCACCCACGACGCCCGGGCCGCTGTCCTGAACGCCCAGGAAGAGGCCCGCGCGCTCGGTCACGACGAGGTCGGCAGCGAGCACGTCCTGCTGGCGCTGACGAATCCAGCGAACGGCCCGCGCACCACCGTCGAGGTGCTGGCTGCCTGGGGCGCCTCCTACGGGCGAGTGCGCGACACCTTGATCGAGCTGGCCGGCTCGCCGATCCGCCTGCTCAGCGACGAGGACGCGGCGGCGCTGGCGTCCATCGGGATCGACCTCGATGTGGTGCTGTCCCGGGTCGAGGAGTCGTTCGGTCCGGGTGCCCTGGCGCCGACGGCGGGCCGGATCCGGTTCGCCAAGCCCGGCCGGGTCACCCTGCAGCTGGCGTTGCGCGAAGCGCTCCGGCTGAAGAGCCGCGCCATCACCTCCGAGCACCTGCTTCTCGGGCTGCTGCGGGCGAAGGATGGGATGGCTGCGAAGATTCTCAAGGAGATCGGGGTGGACGTCGCCGGCTTGCGCGGGATCGTGGAAGCGAGCCTGCGCCCGGCGGCATGATCCTCGCCGGGACAACGGACGGAGACGAGGCATGACCTACGACGCGACCAGCACGGTCACGCTGACCAGCGGGGCGAAGTTGCCGCTGATCGGATTCGGCACCTGGCAGCTGCGCGGCGACAAGGCCTATCGCGCCACTCGCGCGGCCCTGGACGCGGGTTATCGGCACATCGACACCGCGACGATGTATGGCAACGAGGCCGAGGTCGGCCGTGCCATCAAGGACAGCGGTCTGGATCGGGCCGACCTCTACGTCACCACCAAACTCCCGCCGGAGCGGATCAAGCGGGAGCGCGCGACGCTGACCGAGAGCTTGAGCCTTCTCGGCTTGGACCATGTCGACCTGTGGCTGATCCACTGGCCGCCGCACGGCAGCCCGGCGACCGAGGCCTGGCGCGAATTCCGGCAGCTCCGGGACGAGGGCATGACAACGTCGATCGGAGTGTCCAACTACGACGTCGACCTGATCGACGAGCTGATCGCGCAGACCGGTGAAGCACCGGCGGTCAACCAGGTGTCCTGGAGTCCGTCCCAGTTCGATGCGCCGACCCTGGCCGGGAACCGTGATCGGGGCACCGTCCTGGAGGGCTACAGCCCGCTGAAGAACACCAATCTGCGGGCCAAGGAGCTTTTCGACATCAGCCAGGCGCACGGCGTGAGCGCCGCGCAGGTGGTGCTGCGCTGGCACGTGCAGCACGAGATCCCGGTGATTCCGCGGTCGCAGAATCCGGAGCGGATCGTGGCGAACTTCGACGTGTTCGGGTTCGAGTTGACCGCCGACGAGATGGCCCGGATCGACGGGATGGCGATGACATTGAGCTATGTCAGCGTGTGCGCCACCCGAGATCACTCGGCGATCAGCGTGCGAAGCGCCGCGCAATGGGTGCGGTACGCGGCGAGCCCGGCCTTGGTTGCCGAATACGTGGTGCTGGCGCCGCGTCCGTAACCGTCCTTGCTTGAGGTGACGTAGCCGGCCGCCTCCAGCGTCGACATCTGCTTCGACAGGTCGGATTCGCTGATGCTGAGCTGCTCTCGGAGGAAGCGGAACGAGACGGTCGGCGCGTTCGCGAGCATCGCCATCGCGGCGAGCCGTTTCGGCACGTGAATGACCGGATCGAGGCCATCGATCACGAGAGCCGCTCCCGCACCTGCCGGGCGGCCCGCGCGTAGCTCCGTTCGTACCAAATGAGGCCGACGGTGACCGAGACGAACGCGGCGGGTGCGGCGATGGCGATGCCGCCGAGCCACCAGGCGAGGGCGACGATGATCGCGATGATCACCACCCCCACGCCGTAACCGCGCCACACTGCGGCGATCTCGCTCGGCGGGCTGCCGCGACCCGGCATCGGCAGTGCGCCGTGCCGCCGCCGCATCCACTGCACGAATCCGGCTTCCAGCGCGATCAGGATCGCCAGCGACGCCGCGAACATCGCGCCGTTGACCCGCCACCAGGTGAAGCTCGCGACAAAGGCTGCGGCCCAGGCGCCGACGGCGGGCGAATACCACCACGGGGTCGGCGGGTAGCTGACATATGGGGCGGCGGCGCCGCGTTCGGCCGCGAGGATTTGAGCGGCAACGTCAATGCTTTCCACGTCGGAAAGCATACGAATAACTTTCCAACAAGGCAAGTATTGGATTCTCAGACCGGTTCCCGCGCGACAACCGGGATAAGGCGCGTGACTCGGGCCTGGTGATCGGCGGAGAACGGATAGTCGGCCGCGATCCGACGGCAGGCGGCGTCTCGTTCGGCCGGCGAGTGGCGTAGCGACGGCTTCGAAATCCTCGGAGCTGGGTGACCTGTACTGGTGGGCACCGGGTCCGCTGGGCCGGATCTATCGGCGCAACCGAATCCGGGACGCCGAACCGGAGCCAGCCGACTACGCTTCGGTTCCGTGACTGTGATCGAGACCGGCCGGCTGGTGATCCGGCGCTGGACCGAAGCCGACCTGGACCGGATCCTCGCGACCTACTCGCAGTGGGAGGTGGCCCGCTGGCTCGGCGCCACCCCGCGAGCGATGGCCGGGCCGGATGAGGCGGCTGCCGCGCTCGCTCGGTGGACGGCACAGACCGAGGAGAATGGGGATCGCTACGGCTGCTGGGCGATCGAGCCCCGGGACAGCGGCGTGGCGGCCGGATCGGTGCTGTTCAAGCCGCTGCCGAACTCGGACGGCAGTGAGCCGACCGACATCGAGGTGGGCTGGCACCTGCATCCGGATTCGTGGGGGCACGGCTACGCAACCGAGGCCGCCCAAGCGGTCATGGATCGCGGCTTCGGGTCCGGACTGCCGGAGGTGGTCGCGGTGGTCTACCCGGACAATCACCGATCGATCGCGGTCTGCCGGCGGCTCGGCATGACGCCGATCGGGCGCACGGATCGGTGGTACGGCGTCGAGGTGGAGGCGTTCAGCCGGCGCCGGGCGGACTGGCTGAGCGGGTGGACCGGCTGAGTGGGCGGCGGGCCGGCTGAGTGGGCCGGCCGGCGGGGCGGGAAATAGTTCGCGGTGCCGCGCTGTTGTCGGTAGCGTGAACATTGTGGAGATCCGAAGTCTGAACGTCGCGGCCGCGCGAGCTACCTGCTCGTCGGTCGCCGCTGCCAGCTGATCTTCAACGCGCTGAGTTTCCGATAACTCAGTTTCGCCGGCGACCGGAGACGGTCCGCCGGCCTTTTTTGTGCCCGTACGCGTCCTTTTGCGACGTTCGTTCGGCGTCGCGTCAGCATCGTCCGACGGCCCGGATCCGGTTCGCCCCAACCGTGAGGGGCCCACCATGAACTCCGACCAGACCATCCGCACCTTCACCGACTACTACCGGGACCGCGGTCATCACGTCAGCGACAGCTCCGGCCTCGTTCGCCCGCCGGAGGACCCGGTGCTGTTCACCACGGCGGGCATGCACCCGCTGACTCCGTACCTCCTGGGGGAGCCGCACCCGGACGGGCGCCGCCTGGTCAGCGTGCAGCGCTGTCTGCGCACGACGGACCTGGAGGAGGTCGGCGATCCGAGCCACCTCACGGTGTTCCAGATGCTCGGGTCGTGGTCGCTCGGCGACTACGACGGCCCCCAGAGCCTGCGCTGGGGTTACCAGCTTCTGGTCGACGGCTTCGGCATCGATCCGAAGTGGCTGCACGTCACGGTCTATGGCGGCGACGGCACGGTGCCGCCGGACACGTCGTCGCGCCGCGTCTGGTCCGAGCTCGGTGTGCCGGTCGAGGAGACAGTCGAGGACAACTGGTGGGACAACGGACCGGTAGGTCCGTGCGGCCCGGATTCGGAGATCTTTTTCTGGACCGGCGACGGGCCGCCGATCGGCACGCCGACCACCGACGACCGCTGGGTGGAGATCTGGAACCACGTGATGATGCGCTACCACCGGCGACCGGACGGCACTCTGATCGAGCTGCCGCGGCCGAACGTCGACACCGGCATGGGTCTGGAGCGGCTCGTGACCGTGCTGCAGGGCAAGCCGTCGGTGTTCGACTCGGACGTGTTCGAGCCGTGGGTGCGCTCGGTCTCGTCGCTGTGGACGCCGCAGGTCAGTGATCTGCGAGTCGTCAGCGATCATCTCCGCTCGTCGGTGGTGATGATCGGCGACGGCGTGCGCCCGTCCAACACCCGGCACGGTTACGTGCTGCGGCGGCTCCTGCGCCGGACGCTCACGGTGCTGTGGCGGGACGACCCGTCGCGGTCGTTGTCGGATATGTCGGTCGAGCCGATCGAGTTCACTCGGCGGCTCTTCTGGCATACCCCGGATGACCGCGGGCCGAGCGTCGAGGTCGGTGGCCCGAGCGGCGACGAGATTCGCCGGATCTGGCTGGACGAGGAGCGGCGGTTCCGGGACCTGCTCACCCGTGGCCGCCCGCTGGTGCGCCGGCAGCTGCGTAACGGGCCATTGGGTGAGGAGGACTATCACTACCTGCACGACACGCACGGGTTGCCGCGCGAGATGGTCGACGTACTCACTGGTGAATCTTGATCAGGTCGGCGGGTGGCGGCGCCGGTCAATAATGTTCCGGTGCGCGTACTGGTGGTCGAGGACGAGTCGATGATGGCCGAGGCGATCGCCGACGGCCTCCGTGAGGAGACGTTCGCGGTCGACGTCGTCGGTGACGGCCGATCGGCCCTGGACCGGCTCACCGTAAACGACTACGACGTCGTCGTGCTGGATCGGGACCTGCCGATCCTGCACGGCGACGAGGTGTGCCGGCAGATCGTCGCCGGCCGGATCGGCGTACGCGTGCTGATGCTGACCGCTGCGGGCGCGGTCGCGGATCGGGTCGGCGGCCTGGATCTGGGCGCCGACGACTATCTGGCCAAGCCGTTCGCCTTCGAAGAACTGGTGGCCCGGGTCCGGGCGTTGAGCCGGCGGTCCCGGCCGGTAGCGACGCCGGTGCTGGAGTGCTCGGGCATCCGGCTCGATCCCCGGCACCGCGAAACGCATCGCAACGGCCACTACATCGCGCTGTCCCGCAAGGAGTTCGCGGTGCTGGAGGAGTTGCTGCGGGCCCAGGGCGCCACGGTCTCCGCGGAGACCCTGCTGGAGAAGGTATGGGATGAGAACACCGACCCGTTCAGCACCATCGTGCGAGTCACGATGAGCGGGCTGCGCCGCAAGCTCGGCGAGCCCAACGTGATCGAGACGATCACCGGTGTGGGATACCGGGTCACGTGTTAAGCCGGTTGCGCGGCAGCCTCCGCGTACGGCTTATCGTCGCGTTCAGCCTGACCTTGCTGGTCGCCGGTGCGGTGGTGCTGGCCGGCATCAACATCCTGGTGCGCAACAGCATGCACTACGGCCTCGGCCTGGCCAGCTCGACGGCGGCCGAGCGATACGGCTACGTCACGTCGATCGACGGCGCGGCGGAGAGCCGGACCAACCAGATCATCCTCTCGTCGATGCAGCACAACCTGTTCGTCAAGGGTGGCGCCACGGTTTTTGCGGTCTGGGTGATCGCGACGGTGGCGATCTACTTCATCGCCGGCCGGTTACTGCGACCGTTGCGGAAGATCACCGTGACCGCGGAGATGATCGCCGCCCGGACGATGAACCGCCGGATCGCGCTGGAGGAGCCACCTGGCGAGATCAAGGCGCTTGCCGATTCCTTCGACAGCATGCTGGACCGGTTGGACACCGCGTTCGCCGGGCAGGGCCGGTTCATCGCCAACGCCGCGCACGAGCTGAAGACCCCGGTCGCGGTCACCCGCACGTTGGTAGAGGTCGCGATGCGGCGCACCGACAGCTCGCCGGATGTGCGGGCGCTCGGTGCCAACCTGCTGGTCGTCAACGCCCAGCAGGAGCAGTTGATCGAGGCGCTGCTGACGCTGGCCCGGTCCGACTCGGCGGTCACCGAGCGGGTGCCGGTAGACCTCGCGGCGCTGGCTGCAAGCTCGATCAACACCACCATGCCGGATGCCGATGTGCACGTGGACACCGCACTGGTGACCGCACCGACGACCGGCGATCCGGTGCTGCTCGGTCAGATGATCCGCAATCTCGTCGACAACGCCATGCGCTACAACCTCCCCGACGGTGTCGTCGAGGTGGCCACCGTGGGCCACGGCGGCCGGGCCTATCTGACCGTCGCCAACACCGGACCGGTCATAGCCGAGCACGAGATCCCGGCGCTGTTCGAGCCATTCCGGCGGCTCCGGGACCGGACCGGATTCGAGGGTGGCAACGGCCTCGGTCTGTCGATCGTGCGGGCGGTCGCGCGAGCGCACGGCGGCGACGTGACCGCCGCGCCCCGGCCGGGCGGCGGGCTGGTGGTCCGGGTCGCCCTGCCGTACGCATAACCGCGCGCCCGCTACGGCTTGAGCGCCGGGTTGGCCGGATCGAGAAGGCCACGCTCGGACAGGAAGCGGTGCAGCGGTGTGGTCTGCGGGTAGTGCCCCCACCGATGGTCGCCGGCGAGTTGGCCGGCAGCGGCCAGCGGGGCGCCGAGAAGCTGCTGCTGGACCGGATTGAACGCGGCGAACGTGGGGCCGGCGATCAGCTCGTCGTTCTCGTCGCGGCCGTAGGACCACCGATGCGAATACGCGAAGAAGATGCCCTTGCGGGTGATCTCCGAGTGGTTGTCGGTCCGGGTGTGCCACAGCCGCCGGTCGAAGAAGACCGCGTCGCCGGGGTTGGCGCAGATCTCGATGGCGCCGTCCGGGTCCGGCCACGGCATCTCCCGCCGCGGCGGCCCGTCGATCCAGTTGGTCCGGTGGCTTCCGGGCACGACCTTGAAGTTGCCGCGCCCCGGCTCGGACACATCCGAGAGCCAGAACGCCACCTTCACCGACAGCCGCGGGCGCGGATCGGTCTCCAGTTCCCGGTTCTGCCGGCCACCGTCCTGATGCCAGTCGAACCGCGTCGGTCGCGGCGCCGCGATCGACGGATGCACGTCCAGGTGCGAGTGGTAGATGTGGACGTTCCAGCCGAGCACCGACCACACCAGGCCGAACGTGCTCGGGTGGTCGATCAGGCCGACCGCGGCGGGGCAGTTCGCCACGGCGCTCAGCTGGTGCATCGCGCCAGTGGTGGTCGCCCTGGCGTAGACCAGGTCGAGCGCGGCGGTGTAGAAGTCGACCTCGCTGGTGTTCAGCGCATCGCGGATCACCAGGAAGCCGTCGCGTTCGAAGTCGTGCCGCTGGGCCGCGGTCATGCCGGCGGTCGTGCCGGACCGGGTGCCGGTCAGTGTCATTGCGTTCCTCCCCGCTATCGGCGCCGAGGTGAGCGCCGCTTCGCACATAGGAGACGCCGGGCGGCGTTAAGCGGCGGAGAGTGCCGGCGCTCACCGGACTCTCACACCGGGCACATCGGACGCTCAGCCGGCCGAGCTATCTGAACGAGCCGATCAGCAGGGGCTGCCCGGCCACCACGCCGAGGATCGCCCGAGATCCGGCCGGAGCCGCCAGCCGCACGGCTTCGGGCTGCAGCCGCAGGACGTCGTCGCAGATGCCGGCCGGCTCGGTCGCGGTGCCGCCGACCACGATCACATCGCTGGTCTCGTACATCCAAGGTCTGATCTGCTTGTCGCAGTCACCCACGCCGAGCCGGAACCGGATGGTCTGGCCGTCGATGCTGATCAGATCCTCGGCATCACGCAGGTCACCGGAGTGCGACGGGGGCAGCGACGACTCCGGCGGGCTGGTGATCCGGTCCGGTGCCACCGCGACCCGCAGGATCGGCACCGGCAGGCCGTCGGCGACGAACCGCCAGGCCGGCACGGTGGCCACGCCGCGGCTGGTGAGCAACGAGACGGTGGACAGGTCGACCGCGGTGATCCGCAGGGTGTGACACTCGCCGGGCGGGCAGTCGCCCTTGTCCAGGGCTGCGAAGGTGTCCTCCTCGGTCTGTAGTGGCACCGTCATGG
Source organism: uncultured Actinomycetota bacterium (assembly GCA_963836775.1). Lineage (GTDB taxonomy): Bacteria > Actinomycetota > Actinomycetes > Mycobacteriales > Micromonosporaceae > DASQPR01. Next base: position 889,919 of record CAWIKR010000003.1, read on the forward strand.
CCGAGCCGTCCGGGAATCGGATCACTCCCGGTGGCGGTGGCAGCAGGAGGGGCGCGGCCATCTCGAAGTAGCCGTTGCCGAATGCCAGCTTGGTGTCACTGGTGAAGCCCGGGTCCGCGGGCGTCACCGTCAGATCCTGCAGCGGTACGAAACCGGTGCGCCATTTCTCCGGCATCCCGGCCGCGGTCCAGGCGTTGGCCATCTCGGCGGCGCGCCGGTCGAACGCGGTCGAGCGGCCGGTGCTGGTCGGTGCCGGTGAGCCCGCCTGCGTGGTTGACGCGCAGCCGGCCACCGCAAGCAGGATCACCAGCGCGAAGGTGGACCGACGACGGCGCATGACGGTTCGACGTCACGGCCCGTCCCGCGGTTCCCGAATGCCATCGGCAAGAATGGGACTTGTGAGCTTGCCCCGCGAGATCGTGCTGCTCGGTTCAACCGGATCGATCGGCACTCAGGCCATCGACATCGTCCGGGCGCATCCGGCCCAGTTCCGGATCGTGGCGCTCGGAGCCGGCGGCGGCAACGTCGAGTTGCTCGCCGCGCAGGCGCTCGAGCTTGGCGTGGACATCGTCGGAGTGGCCAAGGCGTCCGCGGTCGCGGACCTGCAGCTGGCTTTCTACGCGATCGCTCAGCAGCGCGGTTATGCCACCGGCGGTTTCAAGATTCCGAAGATCGTGGCCGGGCCGGATGCGATGACCGAGCTCGCCGCCTGGCCTGCCGATGTGGTGCTGAACGCGGTGGTCGGGTCGCTCGGCCTGGCGCCGACGCTGGCCGCGCTGCGGGCCGGGCGCACCCTGGCATTGGCCAACAAGGAGTCGCTGGTCGCCGGCGGTCCGCTGGTCCGCGCGGCGGCTGCACCTGGCCAGATCGTCCCGGTCGACTCGGAGCACTCGGCGCTGGCCCAGTGCCTGCGGTCCGGGACCGAGCGCGAGGTCCGCCGCCTGGTCCTGACCGCCAGCGGCGGTCCGTTCCGGGGCCGATCCCGCCAGTCACTGGGGGACGTGACGGTCGAGCAGGCACTCGCGCACCCGACCTGGGATATGGGCCCGGTGGTCACGATCAACTCGGCGACCATGGTCAACAAATCCCTGGAAGTGATCGAGGCACACGAACTGTTCGACATCGCATACGCCGACATCGCCGTGATGGTGCACCCGCAGTCGGTAATCCATTCGATGGTGGAATTCGCCGACGGTTCGACCATCGCGCAGTGCAGCCCGCCGGACATGAAGCTGCCGATCTCGCTGGCGCTGGGCTGGCCGGACCGGGTGCCCGGATCGGCCCGAGCGGTGGACTGGACCGCCGCCCACACCTGGGAGCTGGCGCCGCTGGACGAGTCCGCGTTTCCGGCCGTACGCCTTGCGAAAGCGGCCGGAGTCGCAGGTGGCTGCCGGCCGGCGATCTTCAACGCCGCCAACGAGGAGTTCGTAGCCGCATTTGTCGACCACCGGCTACCGTTCCTGGGCATCGTCGATTCGCTGGAACGAGTGCTCGCGGACGCTCCGGATTTCGGCGAACCAGGTACCGTCGAAGAGATACTCGCCGCGGAGTCATGGGCTCGGGCGCAAGCCCGCACGCTCGTGGCGGCTGTGACGAAGGAGAATTGATGCGGCCTTTAGGCGTTGTGCTCTTCGCCTTGATCATCTTTGTGTCGGTCTGTCTCCATGAGGCTGGTCACATGGGCACCGCCAAGGCATTCGGCATGAAGGTGACTCGATACTTCGCCGGATTCGGCCCCACCCTCTGGTCGTTCCGCAAGGGCGAAACCGAATATGGCATCAAGGCAATCCCGTTGGGCGGCTTCGTCAAGATCGTCGGCATGACCCCCCAGGACGACGACGTCGAGCCCGGTGACGAGAAGCGTGCGATGTGGCGGTTCCCGGTGTGGAAGCGCACCGTCGTCATGTCGGCCGGATCTGTGACGCATTTCATCATCGGTCTGGTGCTGCTGTGGATCACGGTGTCGTTCGTCGGCATCACCAATCCGAAGGTCCAGGACATCTACGCCCACCCCAACGCCGCTCCGGCCTTCATCCAGGTGGAGAACTGCGTTGTCGTGACATCCCCGGGCAGCGCCGACTGCACTGACAAGGATCAGATCAGCCCGGCACGATCGGCCAACCTGAAGACCGGTGACCACATCACCGCCGTCAACGGGACCCCGACCCCGACCTACAAGGACCTCGTCACTGCGATCCGCGGCGTCACCAATCCGGCCGTGACCCTCGCGGTCACCAGGCCGGACAAGACCGCCAGGGACGTCAAGGTCAACCTCGTGCCGGTGCAGCGCCCGCCGATGGACAATGCGAACGGCACCCCGGTGAATACGTACGCGCTCGGCATCACCGAGTCGATCGATCCGGCGCTGCCGCTGACCGTCAAGTACGGCGCCGTGCATGGCATCCCGGAGACGTTCAGCTACACCGGCTCGATGGCCAAGCAGCTCGGGTCCAGCATCGCCGGCCTTCCCGGCAAGGTGCCCGGCCTGTTCAAGGCGCTCTCCGGCCAGCCACGCGACCCGAACGGTCCGATCAGCGTGGTCGGGGCCGCCGACATCGGCGGCCAGATCGCCTCGCATGGCCTGTGGAGCGTGTTCCTGCTGCTCGCCGTGGCGCTGAATTTCTTCATCGGCGTCTTCAACTTGCTGCCGCTGCTGCCGCTCGACGGTGGGCACATCGCGATCGCCTGGTTCGAGAAGCTTCGATCCTGGCTGGCGGCCCGGTTCCACCGTCCCGATCCGGGCCGGGTTAACTACGAGAAGCTGATGCCGGCGACGTACGCGGTGATCTTGATCTTCGGCGGCTTCTCGGTGCTGACGATCTTGGCTGACATCATCAATCCGATCAACATCTTCGGTAAGTGAGCTGACTGGTGACTGCGATCAATCTTGGAATGCCGTCCACGCCTCCTACGCCTCTCGCGCCACGGCGTCTTTCGCGCCAGATCATGGTCGGCAGCGTGCCGGTCGGTGGCGGCGCGCCGGTCTCCGTACAGTCGATGACCACGACACTGACCTCGGATGTGAACGCGACGCTGCAGCAGATCGCTGAGCTGACCGCCTCCGGGTGCCAGATCGTGCGGGTGGCGGTGCCGTCTCAGGACGACGCCGACGCGCTCGCCACGATCGCCAGGAAGTCTCAGATCCCGGTCATCGCGGACATCCATTTCCAGCCGAAATACGTGTTCGCCGCGATCGACGCCGGCTGCGCGGCGGTCCGGGTCAACCCGGGCAACATCCGCCAGTTCGACGACAAGGTCGGTGAGATCGCCCGCGCCGCGCAGGCCGCCGGGACGCCGATCCGGATCGGCGTCAACGCCGGTTCGCTGGACAAGCGACTCCTGGAGAAATACGGCAAGGCCACCCCGGACGCGCTGGTCGAGTCGGCTCTGTGGGAGTGCTCGCTGTTCGAGGAGCACGGCTTCCGCGACATCAAGATCTCGGTCAAGCACAACGACCCGGTCGTGATGATCCAGGCGTACCGGAAACTGGCCCAGGCCTGCGACTATCCGTTGCACCTCGGCGTGACCGAGGCGGGCCCGGCGTTCCAGGGCACGGTCAAGTCATCGGTTGCGTTCGGCGCGCTGTTGGCCGAGGGCATCGGCGACACCATCCGGGTCTCGCTGTCGGCGCCGCCGGTCGAGGAGATCAAGGTCGGCAACGCCATCCTGGAGTCGCTCGGGCTGCGGGAGCGGGGCCTGGAGATCGTGTCGTGCCCGTCCTGCGGGCGCGCTCAGGTCGACGTCTACACGCTGGCCGAGCAGGTCACCGCCGCGCTGGACGGGTTCCCGGCGCCGCTGCGGGTGGCGGTCATGGGCTGTGTCGTCAACGGTCCGGGTGAGGCCCGCGAGGCCGACCTCGGCGTCGCGTCCGGCAACGGCAAAGGTCAGATCTTCGTCAAGGGCGAGGTCATCAAGACGGTTGCCGAGTCGCAGATCGTCGAGACGCTGGTGGAAGAGGCGATGCGCCTCGCCGACGAGATGGGCATCGACATGGCCGGCGTCGGCGGCGCCACGGTCTCGGTGCATTAGGGCGTGCTTCAAAGCTGCCGGTCGGCTGCGCCGGGCCCAGGCCACGACCGGCCGCGTTGGATCTCTTCCTGGTTACAACGGGCGGTAGCCAGGAAGAGATCAAGCCGAGGCCGGTTCGCGCCCTGGGCGACGGCTCGCGCGATCGGACGTTGAAACACGCCCTCAGCGCTGCAAAAACGAGCGGTCCGCGCCCACTTTCACTGGGCGCGGACCGCTGTTGTCTATTGCCGGCGCCATCACCGCACCGGGCCGTCTCACTCGCTGTCGGCGAGAATGGCGTAGAGCTTGCGCTTGGTCTCGTTGAGCACCTCAACGGCCTTCTGCCACTGCTCCGGATCGCGCTCGAAGCCGATCTGCTTGAGCGCCATCATGATGCCCCCGATGGCCTCGCGGGTCTCGTGTCCGGAGGACACCGTCTCCGCGCTGAACTCGGCCCAGGGCGCGTGCTCGGCGGCGGTGGTGGCCTCGGTCTGGCCGGCCTCGGTCAGGGCGTAGGACTTGCGGCCGCTCTGCTCGGTCGCCGTGATCAGCCCCTCATCTTCGAGCAGCTGCAGCGTCGGGTAGACCGAACCCGGGCTGGGACGCCACACACCGCCGGTGCGCTGGTCCAGCTCCTGGATCATCTCGTAGCCGTGCATCGGCCGCTCGTTGAGCAGCGCCAGGATCGCGGCGCGGACGTTGCCGCGGCGACCGCCGCGGCGCCCACCCCGACCGTGGTGATGGCCGTGTCCCGGGCCGAACGGTCCGCCGCCGGGCCCGAACGGCGGTGGACCGGGCGGGAATGGCGGGCGGAACCCACCGAAGGCGTGCATCGCCTCTTCTCGCATGCGCATCGCTTCACCTCGCAATCGGCGCGTGAACTCTCGTCGGTCGTCTCGATCGTGATGATGGAAAGACATCGTGATCGTTCCTTTCTAGTAAGCCTATACGATCAGTCTCCGATTGTTCTCGGATGTGTCGACGATATATCGGTAAACTATCGGAACGCAACCCGATGGTGACCCGGGTCACTACCGGACGGCTGGCACCAGGTGATCAACTCCGACGGTGACGGCACCGCGAGCTGATCGGCAAGCCACCCCGTCCACGCTCGAAAATCGGGCTGCGTCGAGGGTTCCAAAAGCGGCCGAATCTGGCAGGCTGGGAGGGTGCTGACGCTGGAAGCGCGGCTGCTCGGAGATGCCGAGCGGGCCGCCGTCGAGCGAATCCTGGACCGAGCGCCATTCGCCGCTGCCCAGGTCGCGGAGCAGGTGGCGATGTTCGGCCTGGAGTGGTGGCGGGCCGACGCCCGGGTCTTCGGCTATGGCCATCGCCGTCAGATCGAATCCGTCTGCTGGCTGGGCGCCAACATCATGCCGGTGAACGCCAATCCCGGCGCGATCGCGGCCTTCGCCGAGATGGCCGCGATGAACCCGCGGCAGGCGTCGTCGATCGTCGGCCCGGCCAACCCGGTGCTCGACCTGTGGGACCGGCTCGCCGACGTCTGGGGTCCGGCCCGGGAGGTGCGGTCGAACCAGCCGCTGCTGGCGACCGGTGCACCCCCGGCGACCTACGCCGATCCGGCGGTCCGCGTGGTCCGCCGGGACGAGCTGGACCTGTTGTTCCCGGCGGCGGTCGCGATGTACACCGAAGAGGTGGGGGTGTCCCCGGTGGCCGGCCGGGGCAGTTACTCCTACCGGCAGCGGATCGGTGACCTGGTCAACGCCCGGCGGGCGTACGCCCGATTCGTTGATGGCCGGGTCGTCTTCAAGGCCGAGCTGGCCATCGTCACCCGGCACACCGCGCAGGTCCAGGGGGTTTGGGTGCACCCGGACTATCGCGGACGCGGCATCGCGGTCGCGGGCATGGCCGCCGTCGTCCGCGACGCCCTGCGGCGCGTGGCGCCGACCGTGAGCCTCTACGTGAACGACTACAACCATTCGGCCCGGCGCGTCTACGAACGGTGCGGGTTCAAGCAAGTGGACACGTTCGCGTCGGTCCTGTTCTAAGCCGCCGCCGGCGGCGTCCCGAAACCACTCCCTGTTTCAGAGTCCGGGAGGTTGCGCCTTTCCGGCCGCCCCGTCGCGGACCGCGCGGCGAACGTGTGGATGACATTCCTCGGGTTATCTTCGATGACGAGGTGAGCCACCACATGGGACAGATCGTCAAGCGGATGGGCGGGGACACCACTCGCTACTACTGGTATCCCGGCGACAAGAAGGAATATCTGCGCAGCGCCGCCGCGATCGTCCTCGGAATTCTCGCCTACCTGGTGCTGCACGCGGTCACCCATGCCTCGCTGATGCCGGCGGTGGCCGGCACCTCGATCGCCGCAATGCTGGCGGGATTCAACTTCGGCCGCCGCGATTCCCGCGCCATCGCGGCGTTCGCCGAAGCCACCAGCGCCGGCCGGGACAAGAACGCGGCGCGGTCGCGGCGGCGCACCGCCGTGGTGCACTCCGGGCACGCGGTCTGGCGAGGTTTCGCCGAGGGGGCCGGCGGGGCCGCGGCCGCCATCCTGATCGCAAACCTGCCGGCCGATGGAGTCGTCGCCAACTGGCTGCTGCCCCTGGTGCCGGCCGCGCTTGGCGCTCTGGCACATCAGCTGGGGATGGTCTTCGAGAGCCTCGGTCACAGCCGGGCCGCCGGTGAGCCGGCAACGGCTGCCGGCGATCCGGCAACGGCCGCGCACGCGGCGAAATCCGACGACCAGACGGCGGCCGAGCGGGCCATCGGGACGGCGGGCATCAAGCCGCGCGGCTGACCTGTTATCTCGACCCATCATCTAAAAGGTCTACTTCTGACGGATTCTTGGCCGAGATCCATTGACTTGGGTCTCGCGACGGGTCGATCATCGCTTCAAAGTGACGCAGGTCACTTGCCTGCGTACCCCCTGTGTTTGGAGCCCTTACGATGAGCGATCCGACCGCGGGCGGCGCAACCGTCCTCGACGACGAGGCGCGCCTGGCGCAACTCGGCTACAAGCAGGAACTACACCGCCGGCTCTCGGGATTCTCGAACTTCGCGGTGTCGTTCAGCATCATCTCGATCCTGGCCGGCTGCCTGACCTCCTACTACCTGGCGATGACCAACGGCGGCCCGCTGGCGATCACGCTCGGGTGGCTGCTGGTCGGCGGCATGGTGACGCTGGTGGCGCTCAGCATGGCGGAGATCAGTTCGGTCTACCCGACGGCGGGCGGCCTCTACTGGTGGGCGTTCGCCGTGGCCAAGCGGAACAAGGCGGCATGGGCCTGGTTCACCGGCTGGTTCAACTTCCTCGGCCAGGTGGCGGTCACCGCCGCGATCGACTACGGCGCCGCGTTGACCACCACGGCGTTTCTCAACCTGACGTTTGGCCTGTCGGCCACCAAGACCCACACCTTCGTGGTGTTCCTGATCATCATCGTCCTGCACGGTCTGCTCAACACCTTCGGCGTGGACCTGGTCAAGCTGCTCTCGGACATCAGCGCCTGGTGGCACGTGGTCGGTGTCGGCGTCATCGTGGTGGTGCTCGCCGTGGTGCCGGACCACCACTACTCGATCGGCAAGGTCTTCACCCAGACCGTCAACAACAGCGGGCTGCACGGAGCCGGCGGCGTGGCCTACGCGGTGATTCTCGGCCTCCTGATGGCGCAATACACGTTCACCGGCTATGACGCCAGCGCGCACCTGTCCGAGGAGACCCACAACGCGTCCCGGTCCGCACCCCGCGGCATCGTCATGTCCGTCGTGGTCTCGCTGGTCGCCGGATTCCTGCTGCTGTTCGCGGTCACTTGGGCGATTCAGGGGTACGAAGCCGAGCGCACCTCCGCGACCGGATTCCCACCGGCGCAGATCTTCATCGACTCGGCCGGCCGGCACACCGGCGAGTTCCTGCTGCTGATCTGCGTGGTCGCCCAGTTCTTCTGCGGCATGGCATCGGTGACCGCCAACTCCCGGATGACCTACGCGTTCAGCCGGGACGGTGCACTGCCCGGCTCGCGGCTGTGGCGGCGGGTCAATACCCGCACCGGTACGCCCACCAACTCGATCTGGCTGTGCGTGGTCTGTGCCATCGTGCTGGCGGCTCCGTCGTTGAAGAACCTGTACGCATACGGCGCGTCCACCGCGATCGCGGTGATCGGCCTCTACGTCTCTTACGTGATTCCAGTGTTCCTGCGACTCCGCGACCGCGACTTCCAGGTGGGCGTGTGGAATCTCGGCAAGTGGAGCCGTCCGATCGGCTGGACAGCGGTCGTCTGGGTGCTGATGATCTGCGTGATGTTCATGCTCCCGACGGTCTACCCGATCGTGGCGCTGACCTTCAACTACACGGTGGGGGCGGTGGCCGTGGTGCTCGGCGGCGCTGCATTGTGGTGGGTGCTCAGCGCGCGCAAGTGGTTCACCGGGCCACAGCAGAACATTTCCACCGCCGACATTCCGAGTCAGCACGTGGTTCCGGAGTCGAGCGCACCGATCGACGCCGAGTAGCGAGGCACAGTTGAGGTAGCGCGGCAGCGCTACGACGCGGGGTGGGCGCCCCGGACCCGGCGGCATGCGGGGTTTACGATGCGCCCACCACCGCGCTCGGTGGCACACCCGTTCGGATCGGAGGGGACATGACGTCCGGCATCCCGGTTCAGCGATCCGTCTCGGTGCCGCTGTGGCGGCCGGTACGCGGCGGAAACGCCTTCGAGATCACGGTGTCCCGGCTGGCCCAGACGATCCGGCTGGGCATGCTCGGCGCCGGCGACCAGCTGCCGCCGGAGCGGGAACTGGCCGAGCGACTGCAGGTCAGCCGGGTCACGCTGCGCGAGGCGATCGCGGCCTTGCGAGACGCCGGCTTCCTGGAGACCCGGCGCGGCCGGGCCGGCGGCACTTTCGTCGTCTACCAGGACACCCCAGCGCAGGCCGGTGACGCCGTCGCGATGGCCAAGGAGATGGGTGACGACTTGCACGACGCGCTCGACTTCCGCCGCGTGGTCGAGCCCGGAGCCGCGGCGCTGGCCGCGTCGCGTACCCTCTCGGCGGTTGATCGAGCCCAGCTCACCGCGTGCCTGGCCGCCGCCGCGGACCATGCCGCCCCGACTCGCCGGGTCGCCGATTCCCGGCTGCATCTGGCGATCGCCGCGGCCAGCGGTTCGGCGATGCTGGCCGAAGCGGTGACGCAGGTCCAGGTGATCGTCGACAAGCTGCTCGCCGCGATCCCGGTGATCGAGCGCAACCTGGCCCATTCCGACGCGCAGCACAAGCGCATCGTCGACGCGATCCTGGCGGGCGACCCGCGATCCGCGCGCTCTGCCATGGAGGAACACTGCGACGGCACCGCGGAGTTGCTGCGTGGGCTACTCGCCTGAGGCCAAGTCCGGGCCGGATAAAGGGCCGCGCGGTCGGTTGACGCTGTATTGGTTCGGTAGTAGACCTTAGGTCAGGTGGAAGATCGACCGGAGGGCGCGCTGTGGCCTATTCAACCGACGAACTCCGCGCCGACATCGAGTCCGGCGTCATCGACACCGTCGTGGTCGCCATCACCGACATGCAGGGACGCCTGCAGGGCAAGCGATTCCACGCGCCGTTCTTTCTGGCCGAGGTGGTGCCGAACGGCACCGAGGGCTGCAACTACCTGCTGGCGGTCGACGTCGACATGAACACCGTCGACGGCTATGCGATGTCCAGCTGGAGCTCCGGTTACGGCGACCTGGCGATGCAGCCCGATCTCTCGACCCTCCGGAAGGTGCCGTGGCAACCGGGCACCGCCCTGGTGCTGGCCGACGTGCTGTGGTTCGACGGCACCCCGGTGCTGGCCTCGCCCCGGCAGATCCTGCGCCGTCAGCTGGACCGGCTCGAGGATCTGGGCTATACCGCCTACGCGGGCACCGAGCTCGAGTTCATCCTCTACCGGGACAGTTACGAGACCGCGTGGTCGTCCGGTTATCGGAATCTCACCCCGGCTAATCAGTACAACGTCGATTATTCGCTGCTCGGCACCGCCCGGGTGGAGCCGCTGCTGCGCCGAATCCGCAACGAGATGTCCGGCGCCGGCCTGACACCGGAGAGCGCCAAGGGCGAGTGCAACCTCGGCCAGCACGAGATCGCGTTCCGCTATGCGGATGCGCTGGCCTGCTGCGATCACCATGCCATCTACAAGAACGGGGCCAAGGAGATCGCCGCCCAGGAGGGGATGGCGCTGACCTTCATGGCCAAGCCGAACGCCCGCGAGGGCAATTCCTGCCACATTCACTTCTCGCTGCGGGACGCCGACGGCCGGCCGGCGATGGCCGGGCACGGTCCCGCGCACCTGTCGCCGGTGGGTCAGTCGGTGGTGGCCGGCCTGCTTGACACGATGCGGATGTTCAGCCTCTTCTACGCACCGAACATCAACTCGTACAAGCGCTATCAGGCGGGTTCGTTCGCTCCGACGTCGATGCGGTGGGGCACCGACAACCGGACCTGCGCGCTGCGCATGGTGGGGCACGCGCCGGCTTCGGTGCGGGTGGAGAACCGTACGCCGGGGGGCGACGTCAACCCGTATCTGGCGGTGGCGGCGATGGTGGCCGGCGCCGTCCACGGCATCGAGAAAGGGTTGGAGCTGGAGCCGGAATTCACCGGGAACGCGTACGACGACGAGACCGCCGGGCACATGCCGACCACATTGCGCGAGGCGCTGGGGGAGTGGCGCACCTCGGACGTGGCCCGGACCGCCTTCGGCGACGACGTGATCGCGCACTACGCCAACATGGCCACTGTCGAGCTGGCGGCGTTCGACGCCGCGGTGACGGATTGGGAGCTGTTCCGTGGCTTTGAACGTCTCTGAGGGCACGGTGAACGTCTCTGAATTCGCCGCCATGGAGACCACCGACCTGGTCAATCCGGCCACCGGCGCGGTGTTCCAGACCGTGCCGGCGACGTCGCTGGCGGAGACCGACGTCGCGATCGAGCGCTCGAGGGGGGCGTTCGAGACGTGGCGGCGGGTGGCACCGGGCGACCGGGCCCGACTGCTGCGGCGCTGGGCCGCGCTCGTCGATGACCACATCGAGGACCTGGCCGCGCTGGAGGTACGCAACTCCGGTCACACCATCGGCAATGCGCGCTGGGAGGCGGGCAATGTCCGGGACGTCCTGGCGTATTACGCCGGCGCGCCGGAACGCTTGATCGGCGCGCAGATTCCGGTGTCCGGCGGCGTGGACATGACGTTCCACGAGCCGCTCGGCGTGGTCGGCGTGATCGTGCCGTGGAACTTCCCGATGCCGATCGCCGGGTGGGGGTTCGCGCCGGCGCTGGCGGCCGGGAACACGGTGGTGCTCAAGCCCGCCGAGATGACGCCGCTGACCGTGCTGCGGATCGCCGAGCTGGCCCTGGACGCCGGCGTGCCGGAGGGTGTCTTCCAGGTGCTGCCCGGCCGCGGCTCGGTGGTGGGCCGGCGATTCGTCACGCACCCGCTGGTCCGCAAGGTCTGCTTCACCGGATCCACCGCGGTCGGCAAGCAGATCATGGCCGGATGCGCGGATCAGGTGAAGCGGGTGACGCTTGAGCTCGGCGGCAAGTCGGCGAACATCGTCTTCGCCGATGCCGACCTCGAGGCCGCCGCCGCGAGCGCGCCCGGGGGCGTCTTCGACAACGCCGGACAGGACTGCTGCGCCCGGTCCCGGATCCTGGTCGAGGCATCGGTCTTCGACCGCTTCATGGCGCTGCTGGAACCGGCCGTCACAGCGTTCCGATGCGAAGATCCGGCGCTGGAGTCGGCGCAGATGGGCCCGCTCATCTCGGCCGCCCAGAAGCGGACCGTAGCGGGCTATGTCGACGCGGCGCCGGTGGCGTTCCGCGGATCGGCCCCGTCCGGTGCCGGTTTCTGGTTCCCGCCCACCGTGCTGACCGCGTCGTCGCCGCGCGAGGCGCACTGGCGCGAGGAGATCTTTGGCCCGGTGGTCTCGGTGCTCCCGTTCCGCGACGAGGACGAGGCCATCCGCCTGGCCAACGACACCGAATACGGGTTATCAGGCTCGCTGTGGACCCGCGACGTGGGCCGGGCACTACGAGTGGCGCGTGCGGTCGAGACCGGCACGCTCAGCGTGAACTCGCACTCCTCTGTCCGTTATTGGACCCCGTTCGGCGGGGTCAAGCAGTCCGGTCTCGGCCGCGAACTGGGCCCGGATGCGCTGCACGCGTTCACCGATGTCAAGAACGTCTTCATCGCTACGGATTCCTAGGAGTTGTTTTCGTGAATCGTCTTGCCGACCGGGTCGCGGTCATCACCGGTGCGGGCAGCGGCATCGGCCTGGCCACCGCGCGGCGATTCGCCGCCGAGGGCGCACGCGTCGTCGTGGTCGATGTCAATGCCGAGGCCGGGAAGGCAGCGGCGGGCGAGGTCGGCGGCGAGTTCGTCGCGGTCGACGTCACTGACGAGTTGGCGGTACGCGATCTCTTCGAGCACGTCGTCGGGGCACACGGAGCGCTCGACATCGTGTTCAACAACGCCGGCATCTCGCCGCCGGACGACGACTCGATCCTGGATACCGGGCTGGAGGCCTGGGAGCGGGTGCAGCGGGTGAACTTGACCTCGGTCTACCTCGGGTGCAAGTACGCGATTCCGCACATGCTCCGGCAGGGGAAGGGCTCGATCATCAACACCGCCTCATTCGTCGCCCTGATGGGGGCGGCGACGTCACAGATCTCCTACACCGCCTCCAAGGGTGGTGTCCTGGCGATGACCCGTGAACTGGGTGTCCAGTTCGCCCGTGAAGGTATACGGGTGAACGCGCTGTGCCCGGGCCCGGTGAACACACCGCTCCTGCAGGAGTTGTTTGCGAAGGATCCGGAGCGAGCGGCCCGCCGGCTGGTGCATATTCCGATGGGACGGTTCGCCGAGGCGAGCGAGATCGCCGCCGCAGTGGCCTTCCTGGCCAGCGACGATTCGTCGTTTATGACGGCGAACACATTTGTGGTCGATGGGGGACTTACCGGGGCGTATGTGACACCTCTATAGGATGGAGGCAGGTCCGCCGGCATCGCGGCCTGGCGAGACAGGATGTAAAACGCGTTTGGAGTGATGTGATCATGGGACGTCCGATCATCGGGCTCACCACGTACGGAGAACAGACCAAGTTCGGCAGCAACGACACATTTTCAGCGGTGTTGCCGATGGCGTACGTACACGCCGTGCATGTCAGCGGCGGGCGAGCGGTCCTGGTGACGCAGGATGACCCGGATCCGGACGTACTCGGTGATCTCGACGGCCTGATCATCACCGGTGGCGCCGACGTCGACCCGGAGCGCTATGGCGAGATCCCGCACCCGCGGACGGTGTCCCGTCCGGACCGGGACGCCGCGGAGTTCATGCTGCTCCGTGCTGCTCTGGACGCGGATCTGCCGACGCTGGGGATCTGCCGGGGCATGCAACTGATGGCGGTCGCCTACGGTGGCCGTCTTTTCCAGCACCTACCCGACGTACTCGGACATGACGGACACCGGCCGCAATCCGGCCCGAAGTTCGGCTCCCACCCGGTGCGATTCGCGCCCGGATCCATGTGTGGCTCGATCCTCGGGGCGACCACGATCGTGAACTCGTATCACCACCAGGGCGTCGCCGACCCGGGTTCGTTGACACCGGTGGGCTGGGTGCCGGATGAGATCCCGCGCCAGCCCGGCGAGGCCGGCGCCGTGGCCGGCGACGGGGCGGTGCCCGGGTTGCAGCTGATCGAGGCGCTGGAGGAGCCGAGCCGCCGGTTCGCCGTCGGCGTGCAGTGGCATCCCGAGGACACCGACGACTTCCGGCTCTTCGAAGCGCTGGTGGCCGCGGCCGCCGAGACCGCCGAGATGCGCCGCGGGCGGGCGCTCGCCTAGCCCGCCACTTCTTGCCGATCTTGGCGGGCTGGAGCGGGCCGTCGAGTGATCGGCCACAGTGGACCGGACGGAAACCGGCAGGTAGGTGACGACGGGGCCGCCGGGGGCTCGCGTAACGTGAGCCGCCCGGCGGCGGGGTGGCGTCGGGCCGCGCGTTCCGAGAAGGCGAGTCTCGGACTGATCCGCGGGCCGCTGGTCGGGTAGCAGGTCGACCATGACGCCGGATGATGGACTTGTGGACAACGCTTCCGACGATGCCGGGGCAAAGAGAAACCGCCCGGTCCCGTGTGGGAGGGCGGCCTGGGTGCCGGAGAATCCGGTCCGCTAGGTGCCCGTCGCCGAGACTGCCGTGGTCGTTGTCATGGCTCAACCATAACGACGAATGACGATGTCGACAAACGAATTGCGGCCGTCCAGCGATGCCGGGGCGTACCGTAAAGATCGTGACCAACCCGTCCGCGCCGGGCCAGCCCTGGCAGACCCCCGATCCGACGGCATCTCACCTGCCGGCCGGTGGCGACGTCACCCCGGCCGGCGGCGCGCCGGTCAAACAGCGCCGCGGCGTTCCGCCGAAGCTGATCGTGGCCGTGATCCTGCTGATCGCCTTGGTCTGGTTCATCCTGGCGAACCGGCAGAGCGCGAAGATCAACCTCTGGGTGCATGGCTATAACGTGCCGATGTGGCTGGTGCTGGTCTGCACATTCGTGGCCGGCATGCTGGTGGACCGGCTGATCAGGCGCCGGAAGAAGAAGCAGTCGAGCTGACGTAATCCATAGCTCGGCGCAGGTTGTGCACGTCGTTGTCGATTGAGTCGATGCTCAGGTGCGGATCGGTCCACGGCGTCCACTCGTGGCGCGCGCTCTCGACGACCGTCCACGGTGTCTGTTCATGACCGGCCAGGTCGCGGCGCCGAGCCGCCAGGCGGTCCCGATGCACACGCTCGTCCGAGCAGGTCACTTCGATGAAGAACACCGGCACGTCCAGGTCGCGGGCGACCGCGCGCCATTGGTCGCGGGCCGGCTGGACGGCGTTGACCGCGTCCACGATGACGGTCCGGCCGAGTGCCAGGTTAGTGCGGGCCAGGACGTCGGCGATCACGTAGGCGGCCAGCCCCGTGGGTTGATCGCGGTCGATTCCGGCGGTCCACATCGCACTCTCGATCGGGTCGACCGAGACCACCAGGCCGTTCAGTGCCAGTGCCAGCCCATTGGCGACGGTGCTCTTGCCGGAGCCGGGCAGGCCGGCCATCGCGATCAACGTCATGCCCGCGACGGTAGCCGCTCCCGGCCGGCCGGTGTGGGGCGGCCGCGGACCGGTCGTCGCAGCCAGGCCACGAGGTTTGGAACAAGCTCTACGCGGCGCGGCGCAGGATCGGATGCGTGAAGTCGATGCGGGGCAGCGTGCCGGCCAGCGCTGCCTGCACGGCCTCGGCGCGCGGCAGTCCCCATTCGGTCTCCCGGGGCGAGGCCACCCAGCGCACCCGGCCTCGCGGGGAGCGCACCGGCGGCGCCGGAATCCATGAGTTCAGGCCGTGCAACACGATGTCGGAGTGTGCGGCGAGCTCCGGGCGCAGCGGCGATCCGGTGCGTACGAAGAACATCCACCGTCCGATCGGTGTCACCGCGACCGGACCGCGGACCGCCTCGCAGGCCAGCGCCCCGATGTATGCCGGGACGTCGACCACATCGAAGCTCTCGCCAGTAGCCAGAAGCACCGTGTAGGGGGAGCGCTGCCAGACCGCCTCGACCGCCGCGATGCTCCGCAACCTCGGCGCCGGTCCGGCGGTCGGATGGCAGGAGATCGGATGGCAGGATTCGGTCGTGCAGCCCGGTCCGCAGGAGAAGCGGTCACCGCACAGTCGCGAGCCGGCGAGCACGGACCACCCGTGTGCCACATATGTGGTCGCCGCGTGCCGAAGCTGAATGCGTCTCGCGACCGATCGTGCCGGGCATCCGTCCCGGAACACGCGCCCGAACATCGGCTATCCCCCCTCGTGCATCGATGCCGGTGAAACCAGAAGCCGAATCACACCTCTCGATGGTGCGCCACTCGTTGTCGTGGATTAGGTAGCGTGCTTGCAACTTGCATAAGAACGTAAGAGCATCGATGAGCGAACTGACGCACATCACGTGCGATATGCGTCGGGACGGTCCGCCGACACCTGCAGGCGGGTCGGTGCCAACTGCGCGGGAGGCGGCTGCGCGACAACCTGCGAGGGAGCACGGGAGTGGAAGAGCTGCCTATCGGGCGCCGCGTCGCCTATTGGCGGGGCCGCCGGAAGATGTCCCAACAAGTTTTCGCCGACCGCCTCGGCAAGTCCAAGAGCTGGGTTGACAAGGTCGAGCGCGGGGTGCGCCGGCTCGACAAATTTTCCGTTGTCTACGAGATCGCCGACGTGCTGCAGCTGGATGTCGCCCTGCTGATGGGCAAGGATCCCGATCGTCGCGACGGCACCACCACCTGCATGGACCAGGTCGAGGTGGAGGACATGCGGGCCGCCCTGGAGCGGTACGACCAGATCAGCGTGTTCTTCTACCTGCCACCGGAACCGCCGGTGCTGGCGGCGATGCGCAAGTCAGTCAGCCACGCCTGGCTGAGCTACCAGCACGCCAAATACTCGGTGCTCGGCAAGTCGCTGCCGAAGCTGCTCCGCGAGGCGCAGGCGGCCGACATCGGCTACACCGGCACCGATCAGGGCCGAGAGGCCGCGCACCTGCTCAGCCAGGTGTATCAGATCGTCTCGTCGGTGCTGCGCAAGATCGGCGAGCACGACCTGTCCTGGCTCGCCGCCGATCGTGCCATCGCAGTCTCGCAACGCGCCGGTGACCCGCTGCTGGCCGGCACGGCGACCTATCGGGTGGCGCTGGCGCTGCTCGCCCTCGGCCGCGCCCGGCCGGCACTGGAAGTCAATGTGAACATCGCCAACCGGCTGGCGCCGGGCACCGGCGGCGAGCCGATCACTCCGGAGCGCCTCTCGGTCTACGGCATGCTGCTGCTTCAGGGCGCGATGGCGGCGGCCCGGCTCGGTGACTCGGCGACCGTCCGCGATCTCATCGGCGGCGCCTCCGAGGCGGCGCGGTTGATGGGCGGTGAAGGCAACCACTACTGGACCAACTTCGGCCTGACCAATGTGGAGCTGCACCGGGCCGCGGCCGCGGTGGAGTTGGGCGAGGGCCGGCAGGCGATCGACATCCACGATCGGCTGAATCCGGAGGCGTTTCTGACCCTGCTGCCGGAGCGGCGCGCCCACCACTACATCGACATCTCCCGCGGCCTGGCACAGGTCGGTGACGTGGCCCGGGCAAGCGAGATGCTGCTTGAAGGGGACCGGCTGGCGCCGTCCGAGATCCGGTGCCGCCCGATCGCGCATGAAGTCCTGAGCGATGTGCTCCGGCGTACGCGTGGAACGCCGTCGCCCGCGGTCGCCGAACTCGCCGAGCACATGGGCGTCGGGGTGTGAGCCGGGTTCTCTACGCGATCGCCTGCGGGTCGCCCCCGGCACGATACGTCGGCCGGCTGGCCGAGATGGCGATTGCCTGCGGCTGGGACGTGTGTGTCATCACCACACCGGACGGCCGCAACTTTGTCGACGCCACCGCGCTGGCCACCGCCACCGGCTTTCCGGTGCGCAGTGGTTTCAAGTTTCCGGGCGATCTGGACGTGCTGCCGGATCCGAACGCCATCATCGTGGCGCCGGCCACCGTCAACACGATCAGCAAATGGTCGCTCGGCATCGCCGACACTCTGGCGCTCGCGCTGCTGATCGAAGGTCAGGGCAAGGGTCTGCCGATCGTCGCGGTGCCGTTCACCAACACCGCGATGGCGGCGCATCCAGCGTTCCTGGACAGCGTCGATCGGCTGCGCCGCTGGGGGATCAGCGTCGTGTTCGGCGACGACGTGCTCAAGCTCCATCCGCCGGGCACCGGTGAGGCTCGCGCGGCTGACTTTCCGTGGCATCTGGCCTGGAACGCGCTGGGAGCGATGGTCCCGGAGGTAATGTCCGCCGGGTGAGACTGGTCGATGACGTGGTGGCGGCGCTGGACGAGCGGTACCCACCGGAGTGGGCGGACGACTGGGATCGGGTCGGCCTGGTGGTCGGCGACCCTGCGATGCCGGTGCGGACCGTGTTGTTCGTCGTCGACTGCGTGCCGGAAACCGTCGCGGAGGCGCGCGCCTCCGGCGCCGACATGATCGTCGCCCACCATCCGCTGCTGCTGCGCGGCGTCTCCAGCGTGGCCGCCACCACCTACAAGGGCCGGGTGGTGCACGAACTGATCAAGAACGACATCGCCCTGCACGTGGCGCACACCAACGCCGACCACGCGAATCCCGGTGTGTCCGACGCGCTGGCCCGGCGGGTCGGCCTGATCGATCTCCGCCCGCTGCGTCCGGCCGAGCCGGCCGACAATGGTGGCCGCGGTGCGGGCCGGATCGGACGCCTCCCGCTCAGCACCACACTGGGTGAGTTCGTCGCCCGGGCGGCGGCCGCGCTGCCCGCCACCGCCGGCGGCGTGCGTGCCACCGGCGACCCCGGCCGGGTGATCACCACCGTCGCGGTCTGCGGTGGGGCCGGCGACAGTTTCCTCGCCGATGCCGCACGAGCCGGCGTCGATGCCTATCTAACCGCGGATCTTCGGCACCACCCGGCCAGCGAGCACATCGCGGCCGGCGGGCCGGCGCTGATCGACGCGGCGCACTGGGCCACCGAGCGGCCGTGGCTGGACGACGCCGCCGCGGTGGTGCGGTCCGCCACCGGCCTGGCCACGCTGATCTCGGACTTGGACACCGATCCGTGGACAATTCGCGCGGGCAGCGGGAGCCCGATTCAGTAGCGGCCCGCACGCGGCTGCCGGAGATCTCGGCGGCGACCCTACAGAAGCAACCGCATCACATGAACCGCAGTAGTGTTACGTGCGGCGGTAGGCTATCGATCTTGGCGGCCGGCCAGATCCGGTGACCGCAAACTCAAGAGCGAAGGAGCATGGCGGCGTGAAGGCAGCACCCGAGGCGCAGCGGCGCTTGCTCGATCTGCAAGCCATCGACACCACGCTGGCCCAGCTGGCGCACAAGAAGAAGACGCTGTCACAGCTGTCCGCTTTGAATGCCGTCGCGCGGGACATTTCGAATCTCGACGACGAGCGCGTGCGGGCTCAGGTCGGGGTGGACGACATCGACCGCGACATCAGCCGCCTGGAGAAGGACATCGAGCAGGTGCGGTCCCGCTCGGAGAAGGACCGCGGCCGGCTGGAAGCCGGTTCTGGGCCGGCCCGCGAGCTGGAGGCGTTGCAGCACGAGTTGACGTCGCTGGCCCGGCGCCAGTCCGAGCTGGAGGACAGCGAGCTGGAGTTCATGGAGCAGCGGGAGACGGCGGAGACGGCGCTTGGAGCGATCGTCACCCGACTCGCCGATGCCCGCTCCCAGCGGGCTTCGCTGGAATCCGAGCGGGACGCCGCGGTCGCCGAGATCGACGCCGACCTGGCCGGCCAGGCTTCGGCCCGGGGGCCGGTCGCGGCCGAGATCCCGGCCGACTTGATCACTCTCTACGACAAGATCCGCGAGGCCAGCGGCGGCATCGGGGTGGCGCTGCTCCGCGGTGGTCGCTGCGGTGGGTGCCGGCTCGACCTCTCCGGTGGCGAGCTGGCCCGGGTCCGCTCCGCGGCCCCCGACGAAGTGGTTCGTTGCGACGATTGCCGGCGCATCATGGTGCGCACCTCGGAGTCCGGTCTGTGACGTCGCCGTCCGGCGTCCGAGTCATCGTCGAGGCCGATGGCGGCTCGCGTGGCAATCCGGGTCCGGGTGGCTTCGGCGCGCTGGTGCGCGACCCGCTCACCGGGTCGGTGCTGGCTGAGCGCACCGGAGCGCTGCCGCAGACCACCAACAACGTGGCGGAATACTCCGGCCTGATCGCCGGATTGTCGGCGGCCACCGCGCTCGGCGCTCGCGAGGTCCTGGTGCGGATGGACTCCAAGCTGGTGATCGAGCAGATGACCGGCCGTTGGCAGATCAAGGCACCGGGTCTGCGACCCTACGCGGCACAGGCGGCGGCGCTGGTCCGGCACTTCTCCCGGGTCGACTTCGAGTGGGTGCCACGGTCTCGCAACACCGATGCCGACGCGCTCGCCAACCAGGCGATGGACGCGGCCATCGACGAGATGACCACCAGCAACTCGGCGCCGACACTGGGCTCGTGGACGCCGCGAACCACCAAGCCGACCCGGTTCATCCTGGTGCGCCACGGCGCCACCGAATTCACCGCCGAACGCCGCTACTCCGGCCGGGGCGACGTGCCGCTGTCGGCGATCGGCCGGAGCCAGGCCGAGCAGATCGCCGGCCGGCTGGCGGTCATGCTCGGCACCGAGATCCCGGCGGCGATCGTTTCATCGCCGCTGTCCCGGTGCACGGAGACCGCGGCGGCCATCGGTTTCGCGCTGCCCGAACCGGTTGCCGTGCACGTCGAGCCGGGGCTCATCGAGTGCGACTTCGGCCAGTGGGAGGGCAAGACCTTCGCCGAGGTCAACGCGCGCTGGCCGGACGAGCTGACCCGATGGCTCGAGTCCACATCGGTGGCGCCACCGGGTGGCGAGTCGTTCGTCGCGGTCGGCGATCGGGTGGCGCAGGTTGCCGCTGGGCTCCGGGATGCGTACCCGGGAGTGGTTTTGATCCTGGTTTCCCATGTCAGCCCGATCAAGATACTGTTGCGCGATGCCCTCGCGGCCGGTGACCTGTTCCTCCATCGGATGCACCTGGACGCCGCCGGCTTGTCGATCGTTGACTGGTGGCCAGATGGTGGTGTGTCCGTCCGTCTGATTAATGACACGGCCCATCTCAGTTAGGTCACCGACGCCGCTCAGGAATGCCGGGTCAATACAGTCGCATCGCGAAGCGGATGTTCTCGCGCGAAGCGGACTTTCCTGACGCCCGGATCAACGTGAACGGAGCATCATGACGCTTCCCAACGACCCGATGTCCCAGCCGCACGATGGCGCGACCGCGCCGCGGGCCGCCGCCGGCGAGGGCTACCAGCCGCCGCAGCAGTGGTCCGCGCCGACGCAGCCGGAACAGCCCCATCCGGGCTACGGGCCAGGTTACGAGCCGGAGGCGCCGGCCACCTATGACCCGGCCGATCAGCCCGCCTACGCGGCGGTGCCACCGCCGGCCGGCAACGGCCTGGGCATCGCCGCGCTGATCCTGTCGATCCTGTTCTGGCCGGTCGGCCTGGTGCTCGGCATTGTCGCGGTGGTCAAGAACAGGGGCAAGGGCCTCGGCATCGCCGCCATCATCATCTCGACGCTGGCGCTGTTCTCCACTGTCCTGCTGATTGTCTTCGCGCTGAGCGTCGATGACGCCCTCAACGGCACCGGGACGAACGCCAGCGCGCCCAAGCCAGCGGCGACCAGCGACACCTCCGCGACACCGCCGGCGGTCGGCGGCATCGACCCGGCGTGCGCCGGAACCGAGCAGGTCCTGCTCAACTCGCAGTCCGAGATCCAGAGCAGTTCGAATGACCCGAAGGCGCTGGCAGCAGCCCTCGACAAGGTGGTCGGCCAGCTGAACGAGCAGAAGGCGAAGGCGACCGCTCCGGCGGTCACCGACAGCCTCGGCAAGCTGGTCGACGACTATACGGAGCTCAAGGACGATCTGGTCAAGAGCAAGGTGCCGGCCGACGACCTGTTGCAGCGCCTGACGGCGGACGTGACATCGCTCCAGATCGCCTGCTCATAACCGAACGACAGCTAACAGCACCGGGGGCGCCGCGATGGCGCCGCCGGTGTCGTGTCCGGATCTCACGTCGGTCTCGACAGCGGTCTCCGAGATTTCTAAGATCGGGCCACTCGGGGTCTGAACCCGAATTTCCTCGGAGGAGCCCGACTCGTGACCGATCCGCGTAATTCCGGCTACGGCCGGCGCGACAACGAATATGGCCGGCCGGGCAATGACTCGGGCCATGGCCGGCCCGGCTATGACGACGATCGCGGCCAGAATCCGTACCAGCAATCCCGCCAGGGCCCGCCCTACCCGCCGGCACAGCGGCAGCCGCATGCGCCGGGTCCGCAACAGTACGGCGGCGGACCGGAGTCCTGGGCCGAGCCCGGCAATCAGCGGCCGGCCCCTACGCAGCCCGGCTACGGCCAGCGTGGTCCGGGCCAGCCCGGTTACGGTGCTCCGCGGTCCGGACCGGGCCGGCCGGGCCAGGCGGCGGGGGGTCCCGGCTCCGGCGGCTACGGCCGGCCGGGGTATCCGCCGTCCAACCGGGCCGGATCGGCTCCCTATCGTGGCCCGCAGGGACTCGACGGTCCCGGCTACGCGGGTCCGGGTTACGGGACCGGCGCCTGGTCCACCACGTCCCTGGCGAGCGAGGAGACCGAGCCCGAGCGCAACGGCTTTGCGATTGCCGGGTTCGTCTTTGGCCTGCTCGGCAACGCCTGTGCCCTGGGCTGGGTGTTCAGCATCGTGGGGCTGATCAGGGCCCGGCGGGCTCGGTCCGGTGCCGGCTTCGCCTGGGCTGGGCTGGTGCTCTCGACGGTCTGGGTCGCCGTCGGCTGGCTCTACATCTACCCGAAGGTGTTCGAGACCGCGAAGACGATCCAGAAGCGCACCGACGCGGGTTGTGTCGCGTTCCAGGACTTCACTCAGACGCCGCTCGGCAAGAAGGATCTGTCGCAGGACAAGGACGCCAAGACTCTGATGGCCGACCTGCAGGGCACCGTCGATGCGCTGCACGCGGCCGCCGGCAAGTCCACCAACGCGGGCACCAAGACGGCGCTGGACACGCTGGCCGGCGACTTCCAGGCGCTGCATGACGCGGTCAAGACCGGCAAGCAACCGGCCGCTTCACTCGAGCAGAAGCTGACCGACGACGCTGCTGCCGTGGACACCGCCTGCGGCAACAGCTAGGCGCGCCGCCCGCCAGCCGAGGCTCCTCCCGCGCCCTCCCGTGGATCTTGAACGTTTGTTGTCGTATTGCAGCGACAGCAGTTCAAGATCCACGGTGGCCGATTCGGGCCGGCCGCCGCGGGGTTACGCGAACGCCTTGACCAGCAGCGCGATGCCGACGGCGAATGCAACGGTCACGATGATTCCGCGCAGCAGTGGCGCCGGCAGCCGGCGGGCCATGCGGGCACCGAAGTAGCCGCCGGCGATCGTGGCCGGAGCGACGATCGCGACATCGGCCCAGTCCACCGGGCCGAAGATGGCGAACGCGATGACGGTCGAGAAGCCGACGACGGTGGACACCACGTTCTTGATGGCGTTGATGCGGTTCAGCGACTCGTCCAGCACCAGCCCCAGGCCGGCGACCAGCATGACGCCGAGCGCCGCCCCGAAGTAGCCGCCGTAGACGGCACCGACACCGATCAGCGCGTGCAGCGCAAGCTTGCGCCGCGGCGGAGTCATGTCCCGGGGATGGCCGACGACGCCGCGCAATCGCTTTTGGAACGCCAGCACGACGGCGGCGAGCAGCACCAGGAACGGCACGATGAACCCGAACACCTTGTCCGGCGTGAGAAGCAGTAGCGCGCAGCCGAGTGCCGCGCCGACGATCGCCGTCGGCAGCAGACCTAGCAGCGTGCGCCGCTGCGGGAGGTCCTGGCGGCTGCCATAAGTGCTGGCCAGATATCCCGGAGCGACCGAGACCGAATTGGTCACGTTGGCGGCGATCTGGGACAGTCCGGTGCCGAGCAGGGCCGGGAAAGTGATCAACGAACCGCCGCCGGCAACCGCATTCACGGTTCCGGCGGCGAGACCTGCGACCAGCAGGAGTGAAAGGTGTCCGGCGTTCATCGCCGCTTACGTTAGTGGGGTTTGGACCCCGAGGCGATGGCGGCCAACTGTGGCAACAACCACGGCGCGATGACTCGCTGCACGCCGGCCGGCGTGAAATGCAGCCCGTCGCTGCGGATCTGCAGGCTGCCGATTTTCCAGGTGAACTTGCCGTTCGGGCAGACCTTCTTGTTGAGGTCGATGATCGAGACCTGCTTCGGGTTCTTCTGCTGCTCGATGGCGAGCAGCTTGTTCCACGCGTCGACGCGGGCCGGCTGGTCCTCGCCGTAGAGAGTGCCGTTCGGCTTCTCGGCTCGGTGCGTGTAGGGCGCGGTCAGCAGGACCACCGCCGCCCCGTGGGAACCAGCGATCTTGATCGCCTGGTCCAGCTGCTTGAGCAGGTACGCGTCATAGTCCGGCTCACCGACGTGCTGATATTGCCCATTCAACTTGCGATCCATCATTTCCCAACGGTCCAGCAGGATTACCGACACGTCGGGATCGTCCTTCGCCACGCCCTTCTGCCAGCGGTTCGGCCACTTGTCGCAGTTCGGGTAGTTGGTGTGCGGCGTACCGAGTTCCAGGATGTCCGGGAGCAGGGCGATTCCGCAGCCTTCAATGGCGCGTACGCCCACCCACATCCCGGGGTGTTTGGGCAGGTAGGTGCCGACGGTCCAGGACACCGAGTCGCCGAAGAAATCAATCCGTGGCTCGGTGCCGGGCTTGCGGCCGGGGCGCGCCATCGGGTCCTGCGTGCCGGTCGCGGACGGACGCGGCGAGACGCTGGTGACCACCGCCGGTGCCGGGCCCTCTGCCGCCACTGTCGGAGGGGCGAGCAGCAGCACGATTGCGGCGGCAGTGGCCGCGACCGCTGAGGCGGTCGCTCCGACGGGCACCCTCCGGGGCAGCATCCGGGTCAGCGCGCCGTGGCGGATCGGCGACTCCACCAGATAGAAGGACGCCGCCGAGACGACCAGCGTTCCGGCGATCCGGGCGAACAGCAGTGGTGTCCTGGTCAGG
This sequence comes from uncultured Actinomycetota bacterium, assembly GCA_963836775.1. GTDB lineage: Bacteria > Actinomycetota > Actinomycetes > Mycobacteriales > Micromonosporaceae > DASQPR01. The sequence continues at coordinate 914,525 of CAWIKR010000003.1, forward strand.
CCGGTGGTGTCGGAGTTGACGAATTCGAAGATCGGCCAATGCCAGAGGTAGACGCCGTAGGAGATCCGGCCGAGCCAGACCAGGACCGGGATCGAAAGGACTGCGGTCATGGCCGACTTCCGGCTCGTCATGGCATGTGCGATCACGGCCGCGACAGCGACCGCCACGAGCAGGAAACCGCCGTGGTAGAGGAATGGCCGGGTGCCGTCGGCGAAGTGGAACAACGCGGCGATGGTGACGGCCGCGGCCGCCGCGACGCCGCCGAGCAGCCAGTGCCGGGTCGGGCGGCGATGCGTACCGCGATGGGTTGAATGGGCGCTCAGCAGCGCGGCCAGAGCCGCGCCGATGAGCAGGCCCTGAGCGCGGGTGTCGGTCCCGAAGTAGGCGCGATTGACGTCCGCGGGTCCGTGATACAGCCGGTCGCAGAGCACGGCCGAGATGGCTGCACCGGCGGCGCAGGTGGCGAACAGGACCCACCGGGTTCGCCGCCAGGTCAGCGCGGCCAGCAAGCCCACGACGAGCAGTGGCCACAGCACGTAGAACTGTTCCTCGATGCCCAGTGACCAGGTGTGCTGCAGTGGTGACGGGTTCGCGGTGGCGGCGAAATAGCCGGTGCCGCGGAAGATCATCCGCCAGTTGGCGACATAGAACAGCGCGGCCAGGCTGTCCGTCCGCAGCAGGCTGACGTCGAACGATTGCAGCAGAAAATGGCCGGCGATGGCGACCGCGACCAGCACCAGGAGCAGCGCCGGAAGCAGCCGCCGCGCGCGCCGCGCCCAGAACGCGGCGAGCTTGATCCGGCCGGTCCGGGCCTGCTCGGCCAGCAGAAGCGAGGTGATCAAGAAGCCGGAGAGGACGAAGAACATGTCCACTCCGAGAAAGCCGCCGCCGAGGCCTGGCACGCCGAAGTGATAGAGCGCGACCGCGGTGACCGCGATCGCCCGCAGGCCGTCCAATGCCGGGCGATAGGAGAAATCCGTGTTCGGCGAGGTGACCGCGGGGCCGACCGATGGTCGAGCGGCCGCGGGTGGGCGGGCGGAGTTTGGTTCGCGTGGTGCAGGCACCGGATCATGTTCCCCAGTTAGCGGCGTCTCAAATCTGATTTGCCTCGGCGCGTTAGGGGTAGATTGCGGTTGATTGTAACTATTCGATCTTGATTGGCGCTAAATCTTGCTCTCAGCTGGTCTTTAGGTGGGATCGCCCCATGCGGACCGGCGATTCCGCCGGATCTCCCGCTTCGCTTACCATGTGATCTACGGCGGACGAGCCGGCCGTGCGGTCGCGTCGGTGATCCAAGCGATCACCGCCGAGGAACGTCCGGGCTCCACAGGGCAGGGTGGTTGCTAACGGCAACCCGGGGTGACCCGCGGGACAGTGCCACAGAAAACAGACCGCCGCTCGGCTCCGGCCGCAGCGGTAAGGGTGAAACGGTGGGGTAAGAGCCCACCAGCACTTCGGGTGACCGAGGTGGCTCGGTAAACCCCACCCGGAGCAAGGTCAAGAGGGTGCGGCCGCGGCCGCGCCTGCGCAGGCGTTCGAGGGCGGCCCGCCCGAGCCTGCGGGTAGACCGCTAGAGCCTGCCGGCGACGGCAGGCCGAGATGGATGGCCGCACCTTGGCGTTTCGGCGCCGAGGACAAAACCCGGCGTACAGGCCGACTCGTCCGTCGCTCCGTGCTACACGCGGGGTTGTTGGGTCATTGGATCAGCCCGGGGCGCATCCGGGGCGCATCCGAATCGATCTTGAAAGCCGCGTCGATGGCGCCCCGGCCGAGTTCCTCGTGGTTCGGGAACAGGTGTCCGTAGGTGTCCATCGTCTCGGACAGCGTCGCGTGCCTCATCCGGGCCTGGATCACCTTCGGATGCAGATCAGCAGCGATCAGGGTGCTCGCGTAGGCGTGCCGGAGATCGTGGAACCTGGTGCCCTTCGGCAAGCCCGCCGCCTCGACGGCCGCCGTCCAGCAGAATCCGAACGTGGACCGCTGCACCATCTTGCCGGAGCGGTTCGTCATCACACGCCGGCCGAGCAGATGCCCTTCTTCAGGAACCCGGTTTCGTCGATGATCAACAGCGAGTCGGCGGCTCCGAGCTGTTCGACCACGAACGTTTGCAGGTCAACGGTCAGAGCCTTCTCGTCCCACACCGCGGTGCGCAAGAGCCGCTGCATCCGATCCCACGAGTCATGCCCGGCGTGTTCGGCCAGCCACCAGCCGTTCTTGCGCAGACCCTGAGACTGCAACGGTGTTGATCGGCCCCGACGCCGAGGCGTGGGATATCGCGTTCCTGATACCCGTGACCCTCGTCGAGAAGATTGGGAGCCTGGCAAACGCGCGACACGTGGACTAGACCAACTTATGTGCCGCTGCCGTATTAGGACTTAACGTCAAGAGCTGCCCTTGGCGCGGAGCTCGAAGATAGTCGTGCCGCCGTCAGCGGGTCTGATGGTCGTGATGTCATTTTCGTCGCCATGGACGTCGACGACGTCCTGGAACCACTCCGCTTCCTCAGTGGTCATCTGCTGCTCGGTGATCACGGTTCCCTGGTCAGTGGCCATCTGATCTCCCCGGTGGTCGACTAGCCCTGAGCCATCCTCAACACTCTGAGTCACGGAACATTCCCGGAGCGTGACGGTTCTTTTTGGTACGTCTGTTCGATAGGCTGACCGGGTGACCACCGCCGAGTGCCCGCAGTGCGGCCGACCTCACCGGCCTGGAGAGGCGCTCGTGTCGTTCCGTCGCTGTGGGTGTAATCCGAGCCGTGGACACCTGACGGTGCTGTGCCGCTGGTGTGGCTACAACAGTTGGAGCGGATGCGGCCTCGGGACAGGCGAACAGATCGAACTACCTCGGTCGCTGAGGCTTCGCGACGACGACTAGAGCTCGTCTACATCGGCGGAGCGGGACAAACTCTACGACTGCCCATGACACGCCCCGGCCCGCAGATTCAGCCACGGGTCTTTCCGCAATCCGCTGCCGCGTGCTTTTCAAAACTCGCGATCGACATAAGCTTTGGTGGTTTCTTGTATGACGCGCCGGCGATGACGGTGGCGTCGTCGGTCTTGTCAAGGTCACTGAGAGTGAACGCGCTAAGTTGAACTTCCGGACCCATTAGCGTTGCGCCCGCCGAATATTTCCTGTCGGCCGCCAAGCCGCTCAAGGTTGCCTCTGTGGTGGTCCAACCGTCCCGCAAAACAAACGCCGTCAGCTTCACGACCTCGGCATGGTCCTCGCGAGGGACCGGACTAGTTTTTGAGTTGATACGCCATGTCACATAGGTTCCGCCGTCGTCGGTGAAAATATCAACCCCTATAAGACCCTCGTCCGGACACAGGTACACGACCATCTGGACCGTCCCGTCGTGAAGACGGTGGAGACCAAGGTGCGGTTGAGGTGCGGGGCTGCACGCTGAGAGCGCATGCAGCCCCACAACTGCTAGTGCAACGGCGGCCAGCTTCGAAGTCATCCGCTTCGCGGTCATTGAAAGAGCGTCGAGCACCAGTGGTGCCAGCGCAACATCCGTGCCAGCTACAGGCTGACGTGTACCGGTAGGCCCAATGTGGTGAGCAAAAGGCTCCCATGGATCCGATCCAACCGTGCCTCGTTTAGTGCCGCCGAGAGAGCGAGTTCACGGGCAGCACGATTAGCCGAACACTAAGCCGCATCATCGTGGCGATCAGGTAGAAGATCCCGCGAATAAGGGCGATCAAGAGACTGACCATTACGCTTTCCGCCACCGGAAGCGGGAGTCGGTCGAGGTTGTTTTGCAGCGCATTAACGTGTGGTCAACCGTGTACCCGTAGGACCAGTGCTGCGAGCAGAAAGTGATGGTGAGAGACGCTGAGTGGCCGGTTCCGCTGCTGAAGCGCTTGTCGGCAAATTCACGCGAGCCAGAAACCCCCTGCCACGAGTACCCGGCGTACAGGCCGACTCGTCCGTCGCCGTCCGGACCGCTGATCCCGCGCCGTGGGTTATTCGGTGTCGCCGGAGAGATCTGACCGGTACGAAGATCACGTGCCGTTTCTCGCGCTCTTCGCCGCCGTCCTGCTGCTCGGCATCGCCGACTCGATGGTCAATTCCTACATCGTGCTCTTCGGCGCGGATGTGGCCGGGCTGACGCCGCTGCAGATCGGCGTGTGGGCCTCGGTGTTCGCCATCGGCGGGATTGCGATCGGCTGGCGTCTGGGGCGGCTGTTCGATCGCCGGCCGGCGCGAACGTACGCGATCGTCGTGATCCTGTTGGGGTCGGCGGGCTATCTGCTGCTGCCCCGGGTTTCGAGCTTCCTGCTGCTGCTCTTGATGGCGGCGACTGTGCTCGGGGCGATGGGGGCGGCCTTTCCGCAGTTGTTCGCCCTGGCCCGCGCCGTGTTGGGCGAGGGGGCCGCCGGGCAGCGGTCCGCGCCGCTGCTGCGTTCGGCCTGGTCCCTGGCGTGGGCCGGCGGGCCGTTGCTGGGAGCGCTCGTGCTGTCCCGGGGCGGCTATTCATGGCTGATGTGGACGGCGGCCGGGGTGTTTCTCGCTTCTGCACTGACCGTTTCCGCCGTGCCGCGGCCCGGACCCGTCGTGGTGGCGAGCTCGTCGCCGGGCGGCACCCCTGTCCTGCTCACGGTGGGCGTCACCCTGTTCTTCGCCGCGATGTTCGCGGGTGGTCTGGCGCTGCCGTTGTTCGTCACGCGTGGCCTGCATCATCAGCCTGCGGCGGTCGGCGTGCTGTTCAGCGTCTGCGCCGCGGTCGAGGTGGTGGCCACGCTGGCCTTGACCCTGGTCCCCGCCCGGGTCAATCAGCGGGACCTGATCCTCGGCGGCTTCGGCGTCTTCGTCTGCTATTACGCCATGACGGTCGTCTCGTCGGGCATGCTCATGCTCGTGATCGGGCAGGTCTTCCGCGGCGTGGGAATCGCGATCGTCGGGGCGGCCGGCATCCGCTACTTCCAGGACCTCCTCGCCCCGGCAACCGGCCGCGCCACCACGCTCTTCGCCAATGCGTCCACGGCCGGCCTCCTGGTCTCCGGCATCTTGTCCGGCGCGGCGGTCGAGCACCTCGGTTATCCAACGACGCTCCTCCTCTGTGGGGTGGCGGCTGCGTTGGGCGGGATCGCTTTCGCCCTCGGATCCCGCCGCCAAATCGGTATCCGGCCGACGGAGAAGGTGTTTGGCAGCCTGTGAGCGGGCCCGGACCCGGCAGCGGCGGAAAAGCAATCGCGCTCGGATCAGGACGCGATCTACGGTGACGCGATGACGATCGACATCGCCGGCGCGCCGGCCGTTCTGACGTCGCGGCGGCCGCCCCAAGTTGCCGCCGAGCGAGGAACGGTGCTGGTCTATCACGGTTTCGGCGGCGATAAGCGCGGGCTCGAACCACTCGCCGACGCCCTCGCGGATGCGGGCTTCCTCGCCGTCAGCGTGGACATCGTCGGCCACGGCGACCGCCGTCTCCCGGATTGGGACGAGGTGTTCTCGGATCGGCGCTGGGCCGACGACGAAGACGCGACCGAGGCCCAATTTCTGACGTTACTCAACGCCACCGCCACCGAGGTGCCGGTGATCGTTGACGAACTCTTCGCGCGCCGCTGGGCCCATGAGGGTCGGCTCGGGATCACTGGACGCTCGATGGGTGGCGAGGTCAGCTACGCGGCGATTCTCCATGAACCACGGGTCAATGCCGCGGCCCCGATGGTCGGCTCACCTGAGTGGACGCTCCCGTGGCCGGAGAGCCCGCACCGGCACGCCGAGCGGTTCTACCCGGTCCCGATCCTGGCGCACAATGCCGAGCTGGACGAATACGTGCCGGCGCAGTATGTCCGCGACTTCCGGGACCGGCTCACGCCGCTCTACGCGGCCAGCCCGGAGCGCCTTCGCTTCATCGAATACTCCGGTCACGGCCATTTCTTGACGCCGGAGCTGTGGCGGGAGGCGTACCAGCGGGTCGTCGCCTGGTTCGAGCGCTGGCTCGCGCCGGCCAGCGACATCCGACCCGCGGAGGTCTGACCGGGAGGTGGTCGTGACCTGCGCGACCATCGGGCACCTGCCGGACTACTCGAGCGTCAGTCGCAGTACGCGTTCGCCCTCGTGATCGAAGCCCGCATCGACGAAGCCGTAGCGCCGGTAGAAACCCATCGGTGAGCCCTCGTCGCCGGGGTGCACGCTGGTCAGCAGCTCGATCGCCGAGGGCCGGGTCCGCACGTAGTCGACGACCCGGTCCAGCGTCGCCCGGCCGTAGCCGCGACCCTGGTGGTGGGCGTCGATCAGCAACCGCCACAGGAAGTAGGGCCCGAGGATCTCCGGATCGCCGGGCGGCGCGTTGTCGCTGATCATCACGAAGCCGACCGGTTCGCCGCCGGCATACACCGCGCGATACCAGGGCATCGCCTGCGGGTACCGGCCGGCGTCGTCCAGCGAGTCGCGGACGCCGGCCACGTACTCCCGCTGGACCAGGGACACATCCAGGGCCAGCACGTCGTCGCGGTTGTCATCGGTGATCAGCCGCAATGTCACGTCGCTCATGGGCGTCATTGTGCTTCGAGCACGTCGACCGATGCGCCTGCACTCCCGTAATAACCTGCAGTCCCGCAATAAGACTTGCCGGGAGCGCGGCGGCCGCTAGACCTCGATGTGCGAACCCATGATGACGGTGCGGTCCCGGGGCAGGCCGAACTGCTCGGCGGCGTCGGCGGTGATGTAGGACGTCGCGATGAACAACCGCTTTCGCCACGCCGCCATCGTCGGTGCGTCGCCGCGGCGCAGCTCGATCTTCGATAGGAAGTACGAGGCTTGGTCCAGCTCCAGCTGGCCTTCGGTCTGCTCGGGGGCGAGCATCGCCAGGGCTGCCGGAATGTCCGGCGTTTCCATGTAGCCGTATCGCGCCGTGACGTGCGTGATGCCATCCGCGGGATCGCCGAGCGCGTCAACGGTGAGCCGCTGATCGTCCGGGACGCGAGGGACCGGCTCGGTCTCGATCGCCACGATGACGACGTGTTCATGGCGCACGTGGTTGTGCTCCACATTCGCGCGGAGAGCCAGTGGCGCGGTCTGGATGCCGCGATTGAGGAACACCGCCGTTCCCGGCACCCGACCGGTCAGCGTGGGGTCGCTGTGCATCTGCTCGACAAACGCGGCCAGCGAGCCTTCCTGCCGCTCGCGCTCGGCGGTGACCACGGCTCGGCCGCGTTGCCAAGTGGTCATGATGGTGAAGGCGGTCAGACCGATCAGCAGCGGCAACCACGCGCCGTGGACCAGCTTGGTCAGGTTGGCGGCAACAAACAGCAGATCGACCGTCAGCAGGGCGGCCGCGCCGATGCCGAGCAGCCAACGTGGGGTGCGCCACCGAGCCCGGGCCACGTAGAAGAACAGCAGTGTGGTGATGGTGATGGTCCCGGTGACAGCCATACCGAAGGCGAACGCCAGCGCCACCGAACTGCGGAACGCAAACACCAGCGTGAGCACCGAGACCAGCAGCAGCCAGTTGATCCAGGGCACGTAGACCTGGCCGATCTCGGACTCCGAGGTGTGCGCGATCCGCAATCGCGGCAGATAGCCGAGCCGCGCGGCCTGAGACGCCACCGAGTACGCGCCGGTGATGACGGCTTGTGACGCGATCACCGTGGCCGCTGTCGCGAGCAGCACCATCGGGAAGCGGGCCCAGCCGGGGGCGAGAAGGAAGAACGGGCTGGAGCCGTTCGCCGAGTCCTTGAGGATCAGCGCGCCCTGGCCGAAATAGCTGAGTACGCAGGCCGGGAAGACCAGGATGAGCCAGGCCCTGGTGATCGCCGGCCGGCCGAAGTGACCCATGTCGGCGTAGAGCGCCTCGGCACCGGTGACGGCGAGGACGACCGCGGCCAGCGCGAAGAATGCGATGCCGAAGTGGCCGATCAGGAATCCGAGCGCGTACGTCGGCGAGAGGGCCTTGAGGATCCGCGGATTCGTCGCGATGCCGCTGACACCGCAGGCGGCGATCGCGACGAACCACACAATCATCACGGGACCGAAAACCCGGCCGACCGCTGCCGTGCCGCGTCGCTGTACCAGGAACAGGGCCACGATGATCACCACCGTGATCGGGACTACGGCACCCGCCAGCGACGGCTCGACCACCTTGACGCCCTCCACCGCCGACAGGACCGAGATCGCCGGGGTGATCATGCTGTCGCCGAAGAACAGGGCCGCGCCGAAGATGCCGAGCGCGGCCAGCGTCATCGTGGTCCGGCGGCTGCCGGTTGCCGTCCATCGGCGCAGCAGCGTGATCAGGGCCATGATGCCGCCCTCGCCGTCGTTGTCGGCACGCATCGCGAGCAGCACATACGTAACCGTCACGATGATCATCACAGACCAGAAGACCAGCGACACGACGCCGTAGACGTTCTGTTCGCTGATCGGCACCGGGTGCGGGTCATCCGGGTTGAACACCGTCTGCAGGGTGTAGATCGGGCTGGTTCCGATGTCGCCGAAGACGACGCCGAGCGCTCCGATCACCACCGCCAGCGGGATCCCACCCCGGGCCGACGCACCGTAGTGCGACCGGCCGCCGCCCTCGCCGCCACTCGGACCAGCCAGCTGTTGCCGCCGAGCCATCGTCGTTTCCCCCAAGCGCCGCGGTCATCGGGTGCCGTCCGGCCGGAGCATAACCAAGCCCGGCCGGGCGGTGGATCTCCGGATGGTGCTCGAAACTGTGGATCATGAGGAGGCCGTATCATGGCTCGGTCGGCCGTCGTTGGCCAATTGACCCACGAATACTTCATGCGCTGGCTCGAAGTGCTACCCGACGAGGGCGAAGACACGAGCCTTCGGAGGAGCGGCCCGACTGCGATGCAGCGGGCCGCTCCCGTATGCAGGGCTGGGGTGTGGCGCTTATCCGATGACTCGTTCGAGAACCAGGCTCGCGCCGATCAGCAGCATCGCCGCGCCGGAGATCCGGCTGATCAGCCGGGTCGCCGCCGGGCGAGACCGCAGCATCCGCGCGGCCACCGCGCCGAGTCCCAGATAGAACGCCGCGCAGGTAGCGGTGAACACCAGGCCCAGGACAGCGATCTGGCACGCTTCCGGCCAGTTCCGGTGCGGATCGGTGAACTGAGGCAGCAGTGCCACGAAAATCAGCAGACCCTTCGGGTTCAGGCCGCTGACGCCGATGCCTCGAAGCAGCAACCGGCGGTGACCCGGCCCGGCGACCGGCGGACCCAGAGGTGCGACGGCGCTCGGTGCGGTGGCGAACGTCGCGACTCCGTGCCAGATCAGGTACGCCCCGCCGGCCACGGTGACTCCGGTAAGTGCCGCGGGTGACCCGGCGACCACGGCCCCGACTCCGGCCGCGACCACCGCGGTGACGCCGATGTAGCCGATCGCCAGTCCGGCAACCGCCGGCACTACGGCGCGCCCGCCGACTCCGGCGCTCAGAGTGAACGCCCAGTCGGCTCCGGGCACGGCGATCAGCGCGAGCGCGACGAGCCAGAACGCGAGTACGGATGTGCCCGCCATGGAGGGACGCTATCGCCAAACCGACCAAAGGTGCTCCCAAGTTCTAGCTCCATCCGGGCATTACGTGGAAGGATTTTCTACGTGGACTCGATCGACCGGAAGATCCTTGCGTTGCTTCAGGAAGACGGCCGGCTGACCGTGACCGACCTCGCCGCCAAGGTCGGTCTCAGCCTCTCGCCGTGCCACCGGCGACTTCGTGATCTGGAGCGCACCGGCACCATCCGCGGCTACCGCGCGCTGGTCAATCCGGCTGCTGTCGGCCTCACCTTTCAAGCGCTGGTGTTCGTGACGATGCGCCAGGAGGACCGCGACACACTGCTCGGCTTCGAAGCCGCGGTGGCCGGGATCCCGCAGGTGATCCAGGCGCAGCGGCTCTTCGGTGACCCCGATTACCTGCTCCGCATCGTGACCGCCGACCTTCGGGCCTACCAGCAACTGGAAGACGATGTGCTGGCGGCGCTTCCGGGCGTGCAGCGGCTCAACTCCACATTGGTGATGAAGCAGGTGGTCGACGAGCGCCCACTGCCCGACATCTGACCCGGGGCCGGAAGCGGGGCGCACCGGCCAAGATCTGGTGGTAGCGTGCCCGGCCGTGACCGACGCACCGAGACTGGGCAGCGGATCGCTGCTGAACTTCATGTCACCGATCTCCGACCAGCGCGCCGATGCGATCGTGAGTGCGCTCGCCGCCGAGTCGCCGGCGACCATCGCGGACTATGGCTGCGGCTGGGGCGAGCTTCTGCTTCGGTTGCTGGCAGCGGCTCCGGAGGCGACCGGAATCGGGGTCGACGTGCACGGACCGGACATCGCTCGGGCCCGCGCCAACGCCGAGCGTCGCGGGCTGGACGATCGGGCGACCTTTGTAGAGGGCCCGGCGACCGATGTGGACGGCACCGCCGACGTCATCCTGAGCATCGGTGCGTACCACGCATTTGGCGGCATCCCCGAGGCGCTGGCCGCCCTGCTCGACCGCCTCAACCCCGGCGGGCGCCTGCTCTTCGGCGTGGAGTTCTGGGAGCGGGTGCCGGACGCCGACCGCCTGGCCAAGATGTGGCCCGGAATGTCCGTCGACGACTGCATGGAGCTGGGCGACATCGCGGATCTCGCGGTCGCGGCCGGCTTCCGGCCGTTGAGCATCCAAGTGTCCGGCGTCGATGAATGGGACGTGTTCGAGTCCGGAAACAGCGCCGACGTGGAGCGCTGGTTGCTGGCGAACCCGGGCCACCCGGAGTCCGGTCAGCTCCGCGGCAAGCTCGACCAGCAGCGCGATCGATGGCTCCGGGGCACTCGCGGCTACTTCGGATTCGCGTTCTTCATGCTGGGCGCACCCGGCAACTGATCGGGGGACGACCGCCCGCCAGAGCGCCGCCCGCCGGTCAAATCGACGCATCATCGAATGTCGTATATATCCGGAGGTTTTGCCCTACTTACCTGCAAGAGTCTGGAGTTGTTGCACTTGCACGTTTTGTAGTGCCGGGTCGGCCCCGCAGACTCCCGCAGGGAGCGAATAGATATGAATAGTTCGGAGACTCACGCCGTCATTGTTGGCGGCGGCTTTGGCGGTGTGGCCTGTGCCAAGCAACTTCAGGACCACCCGGGTGTTCGCGCCACACTGATCGACAAGAACGGCTTTCATCAGTTCCAGCCACTTCTGTATCAGGTGGCCACCGCCGAGCTGACGCCGGCGGATATCGCGTTCGACCTGGACGAGATGTTTCTGGACCTGGAGAACGTCACGGTACGCGTCGCTGAGGTCACCGCGATCGACCCGGCACAGCATTCGGTGACCACCGGCGCCGGAGACGTGATCCAGGGCGACATCCTGGTGCTCGCCGCGGGCGCCCAGCCCAACTTCTTCCACACTCCGGGCGCCGACGAGTTCGCGTTCCCCCTCTACAGCCTTCCGGACGCCGAGCGCGTCCGGTCGCGGATCCTGCAGATCTTCGAAGATGTGGCCGAGCACCCGGAACTGATCGACTCCGGCGCGCTGAACTTTGTCGTGGTCGGTGCCGGACCGACCGGCGTGGAGATCGCCGGAGCGCTGGCTGAGCTGGTGCACGACGTGATGCCGCATCGGTATCACGACATGGACCTGTCGCCGGCTCAGGTGATCATTGTCGACCTGGCCAGCGACCCGCTATCGGTGTTCTCCGAAGCCGCACACGAATACGCCACCCGGCAGCTGACCCGGCGCGGCGTGAAGCTGCAGCTCAACTCGTCCTGCACGGAAGTCGCCCGCGATCACGTGGTGCTAAGCGACGACACCGTCATCAAGACACACCTGACAGTCTGGGGCGGCGGCGAGATGGCCGCGCCGGTCATCGCCGAGTCCGGGCTGCCAATCGGCCACGGTGGCCGGGTCGACGTCGAGCGCGATCTGACGGTCCGGGGCGTCCCCGGGGTCTACGCGGTCGGCGACGCCGCCAACATCCCGGATGAAGACGGATCGATCCTGCCTCAGCTGGGCAGTGTCGCGCAGCAGGCCGGAGGCTGGGTTGGGCGCAACATCCTGGCAGACCTGAGCGGCGACAAGCACACCCCGTTCGAGTATCACGACAAGGGCATCATGGCGATGATCGGCCGCCGGGCTGCGGTTGCCGAGATCGGTGAGCATCGACACGAACTGCACGGGCGCGTCGCGTTCGCGGCTTGGCTCGGCGTCCACGCGGTGCTGCTGGCCAACATGGGCGCCGAGCTGAAGGCGTTCACCGCCTGGGCCGAGGACTTCTACCTGCGCCCGCATCACCGATCGGCGGAGCTGCTCGATCCGACGAATATCAACACGCCGCGGATCCACTGGCGTGGTGACAAACCGGCTAGCAAGCGCTGAGGAGAACCGACATGGCTGGCCAAACCACCGATGCGACGCCGGCACCGGCCGACGTGTTCGTCATCTTCGGGATCACCGGCGACCTCGCCAAGGTGATGACGTTCCACTCGCTCTACCGGCTGGAGGCTCGGGGGCTGCTGGACTGCCCGATCGTCGGCGTCGCCGTCGACGACTGGTCGGTCGAGCAACTGCGGGACCACGCGCGGGAGTGCATAGCCGGCTCCGGCGAGACCATCGACGAAGCGGTCTTCGCACGGCTGGCCGCGCGGTTTTCCTACGTCGCTGGCGACTTCAACGATCCGGGCACCTATCGCGACGTCGCCGGTGCCATGAAGGGCGCCCGGATGCCGGTGTTCTACCTGGAGATCCCGCCATTCCTGTTCGGTCCGGTGATCGGCAAGCTCACCGAGGCCGGCCTGACCAAGACCGGCCGGGTTGTCGTGGAGAAGCCGTTCGGGCACGACCTCGATTCGGCCCGGCAGCTGTCTGCCGAGCTGCACCAATACATCGACGAGTCGCAGCTGTTCCGGATCGATCACTTCCTCGGCAAGATGGGTCTCGAGGAGCTGCTCTACTTCCGGTTCGCGAACACGATGATCGAACCGCTGTGGAATCGCAACTTCGTCGAGTGCGTGCAGATCACCATGGCGGAGAGCTTCGGCGTAGAGGACCGCGGCCACTTCTACGACCCGGTCGGCGCGCTGCGTGATGTCGTCGTCAACCATCTGATGCAACTACTTGCCGCCGGCGCCATGGAGCCGCCGGCCGGACACGATCCGCTGGCGTTCAACGTCTGCAAGACGGCGCTCTGGCAGGCGATGCCGGCCGCCGATCCGGCCAACTACGTCCGAGGCCAGTACGACGGCTATCTGAGCACGGACGGCGTCGCGAAGACCTCGACCACCGAGACCTATCTCGCGCTGCGGCTGGACATCGACAACTGGCGGTGGTCCGGCGTGCCGTTCTTCATCCGGACCGGCAAGCACCTGGCGACCACACAGACCGAGTTCCGGGTGGTGTTCAAGCAGCCACCGCGGCTCGGCCTCGGCGCCCGCGGCATGCGCGACCCGGAGGCCAACCAGCTCGCCGTGCGCCTGGACCCGCGCACCGGAATCCGGTTCGACATGGCGGCGCGGCGGGCCGGCGAGGACACGCCCGGTCCGATCTACCTGCAGATGAAGTTCGCCGAGGAGGGTGGCGAAGGCGCGACGCCCTATGAGGTGCTGCTGCGCGCGGCGCTGGTCGGCGACCACTCCAAGTTCACCCGGCAAGCCGGCGTCGAGGAGAAGTGGCGGATCGTGCAGCCGCTGCTCGACGCGCCACCGCCGGTCTACTCGTACGCCCAGGGATCCTGGGGCCCCAAGGAAGCCGACAGCCTGGTTGCCGACGTCGGCGGCTGGCGCCGGCCATGGACGGAGGAGACATCATGACCGCCACCGTGGATCGGCCGGCCGCTAAGGCCGCTAAGGCCGCTAAGGCCGCTAAGGCCGGAGGGGTGGCGCGAGCGGCGATCGGGGCGACCGCGCCGGGAGCGTCCGACCGGCTCGCGATATCACCGTTCACGCCGATCGCCGATTATGCCTTCCTGTCCAATTGCCACACCGGTGCGCTGATCGCGCCGAACGGGTCGGTCGACTGGTTGTGCACTCCGTCATTCGACAGTCCGAGCGTGTTCGGGAGCCTGGTCGACCGTCAGGCCGGTTCGTTCCGGTTCGGGCCGTACGGCATCGAGCACCCGGTGGACCGCACCTATGTGCCGGGCACCAACGTGGTGGAGACCACCTGGCGTACCCGCTCCGGCTGGCTGGTGGTCCGCGATGCCCTGACCATGGGGACCGGCCGTGGCGAGGACATGACGACGCCGCACACCCGGCCACCCGCCGATGTCGACGCCGATCACATGCTGGTGCGTACGGTGAGGTGCACCTCCGGCCACGTGGAGCTGGAACTGGTCTGCGAGCCGGTGTTCGACTACGGCCGGGGCGTGGCCGAGTGGACGGTCTCCAATGACCGGCACACCGCGGAAGCCGCCAGCGGCGATCAGCGTCTGCGCGTTCGGAGCGACCTCGAGATGGGTGTCGAGGGCGGCCGGCTGCGCGGGCGGCACGTATTGCACCCGGGCGACACGGCGTTCTGTGTGTTGTCCTGGGCGGTAGATGCCGAGACGCCACCGGTTCCGGGCAGCTTTGCTCAGGCCGAGGCGCAGATCAACGACACCATCGCGTACTGGCGGCAGTGGCTGGAGAGCTCCCGCATGCCGGATCACCGGTGGCGGGAGCCGCTGCAGCGTTCAGCCCTGGCGATCAAGGGCCTGACCTACATGCCGACCGGCGCCACGCTCGCGGCGCTGACCACGTCGTTGCCCGAGACGCCGGGCGGTGAGCGCAACTGGGACTACCGCTACACCTGGATGCGGGACTCGACGTTCACCCTGAGGGCTCTGCACTACCTGCTCCTGGATTGGGAAGCCGACGAGTTCATGCAGTTCGTCGCCGACGTCGAACCGACCGCGGACGGATCCCTGCAGATCATGTACGGCATTGACGGCCGCAGCGATCTGACCGAATCGACCCGCGATGACCTGACCGGATGGGAGGGCGCGGCGCCGGTGCGGATCGGCAACGGCGCCTTCAACCAGAAGCAGAACGACGTCTTCGGTGCGGTACTGGATTCGATCATGCTGCACACCAACCACAGCCAGCGCCTGCCCCGGCGGCTGTGGCCGATCGTCGAGTCCCAGGCCGAGTGCGCCACCAAGGTCTGGAAACATCCGGACCAGGGCATCTGGGAGGCGCGCGGAGAGCCCCGCCACTACGTCTCGTCGAAGCTCATGTGCTGGGTCGCGATGGATCGTGCGGCGCGGCTGGCAGCGGTTCGCGGCGATCAGAAGATGGCGGCGCACTGGCAGGCGACGGCGGATGAGATCCACGCCGACATCCTGGCCAACGGTGTCACCAAGGACGGCGTGCTGCGCCAGCACTACGGGACCGACGCGCTGGACGCGTCGACTCTCCTTGCGGCGATATTCGGGTTCCTGCCCGGCAGTGACGACCGCATGCGCAACACCGTCAACGCGATCGCCGACCAATTGACCGAGGACGGCTTCGTGCTTCGTTACCGGACCGACGAGACTGATGACGGCATGTCCGGCAAGGAGGGGACATTCATCATCTGCTCGTTCTGGCTGGTCTCCGCCTTGTCGATTGTCGGCGAACTCGCCCGTGCCCGGGATCTGATGGACAAACTCCTACACATCGCCTCACCGCTCGGCCTCTACGCCGAGGAATTCGAGACTGCGAGCGGGCGCCACCTGGGCAACTTCCCTCAGGCGTTCTCGCACCTGGCGCTGATCGAGGCGGCCAGCCGGATCATCGTCGCGGAAATGATCGGAGCGGAGCTGTGACGGCTGACGGCGCCGCGATGCACGGAGGCACCGGATATCCGCAGCCCGAGGCGAGTGTGGCGGGCCTTCGAGACGAGTAGGAACCACAAGCGCACGAGTTCATTGGGAGCATCGCACATGACCGACGACGTCGAAACGATGGGACCGATCGACTATCTGGTAGTCGAGTTTCCCGGCAACCGGATGACCGGCGAGGCGTGGCCGTACCTGGTCGACCTGGTCGATCGCGGCATCGTGAAGATTCTCGACCTCGACTTCGTTTACCGGGATCCGGACGGATCGATCCGCGAGCTGGGTCTGGCGGACGTGCCGGAGGCGGTCCGGGACCAGTTCGCGGTCTTCGAGGGCGCCCGGTCCGGGCTGCTCGACATGGAGGACCTCAGGGACGCCGCCGGCGTCATCGATCCCGGCAGCTCCGCCGGAATCCTGGTTTACGAGAACGCCTGGGCCGGCCCGTTCGCGGCGGCGCTCCGGCGCAACGGCGCCCGGCTGATCGCCGATGGCCGGATCCCGATTCAAACCCTGTTGGCCGCCGTCGACGAGACGGTCTGATCGATCGCAAGGAGTGAGTCATGCCCCGTCTTCTTCGCGGCATCGCACGCACCGCCGCCGTGGCGGGCACCGCGACCGTGGTATCCAACCGAGTGTCCCGGCGGCAGGCGGGGCGCTGGGCAGATCAGGACCAGCAAGCCGCCAACGAGCAGCAGATGCAGTCCGATCAGCAGCAGGCTCCCCAGGCTCCCCAGGCGCCGGCGGCGCCAGACATGTCCGCGCAGATCCAGCAGCTGCAGCAACTGGCGCAGCTCAAGGATCAGGGCGTGCTCACCGACGCCGAGTTCGCTGAGCAGAAGCGCCGGATCCTGGGCTGATCCACGGCGTGCATCAGAGCGGCAGGCGTCACGGAGGCCCTCCGGACGGCTGATTGCGACAGTTGGACGGCGTGTTGTCGCCGGCCACGATGTAGTCGTGGCAAGTGGTGAACCGGTAGTTGAACTGCCCGACCAGGAACCCGGCGACGGCGATCAGCACCACGATCACCACCGAGATCACCTGCAGCCGCCGGTTGTGCAGGTCGAAGAAGTCCGGTGCCAGAATGCGGACCAGAGCCCAGATGGTGAACGGGAGGCTGGCGACGACCAGGCCGACCATGACGTCGTCGAGGACCTTCGCCGCCGTCGACGTGTGCCCGAGCGGTGCCACGCTGCGCTCCAGGAGCCAAAGCAGCGGCACCGCGAGCACGAACCGCATCCACAGGCGTACGCGCACCTGGTGCCGCAGAATCAGCGAGCCGGCCAGCAGAACCGTGGAGACCACCAGGATCTGGAAGAGGCGGGAGTAGAAGACGGTGTGATACGCGCCGAGGTCGAAGGCTACCTCCCAGACGACGAGCGAGGCGCCGATCGTGGAGGCGAAGAAGACCCGAAGCCACTGCGGCCGCCCCTCGCGGCCGAAGCCG
Source organism: uncultured Actinomycetota bacterium (assembly GCA_963836775.1). Classification (GTDB taxonomy): domain Bacteria; phylum Actinomycetota; class Actinomycetes; order Mycobacteriales; family Micromonosporaceae; genus DASQPR01. The sequence goes on from CAWIKR010000003.1 coordinate 931,676, forward strand.
GCGAGCAGGTCATCGTCTGGAACGCTAGGCCGCAGGTGACGGCGGCGTTCCGGGCCGCTTGCCGCGGTCATGCCGAACCGGCGTCCGGACTTGTCGTCAGTGCCTGGGGGATCGTCGAGATCGGCCCGAACAGCACCACCGAGTCACCGGCCTGTGGTCGTGGCGTGGACCGGGTGGTGACCGCGACCAGCTCGCCGTTGCGGCGTACCCGGAACAGCAGCTTGTGATCCGGCGGCACGTTGTCGCCCGCCGCGACGGCGAACCGCGCTCCGCCGCCGAATTCCCGGATCATCGCGTCGTCGGTCAGATCTGGATGGAACAGGATGGTGTCACCGTCACGTTCCAACGCCCCGGTCGGGCGTCCTCGGGCGACCCGATCCGGTAGACGCGGCCACCCTCCCCGCCGCGCAGGATCTCGGTCGCCACCGAGTTGAAGGTGTGTTCCGAGGTGAGTAGCAGGATCTCGGTCACCCCGGATGAAACCGAGCAACGGCCCGACCACGGTCGGGCCGGAGACCACCAGGATCGCGCCGAACATGACGGCCGCGCCGTGCGCCATGTCGAACAGCGGCCCGGACACCAACGTGGCCACCACCCAGGTCAGTGGTACGCCCAGCAGAAGCAGCCGGACCACGACCCGGCGAGTGTGGCCCGTCAGCTTGGACAGGTTCAGGCCGAGCCCGGCGTCGTAGAGGATGACCGCGACCGCGAGCGAGACCAGTGGCTGGAACGAGGCGCCGAGCAGGTTGTTCGGGTTGACGTCGTCAGTGACCGCGCCGGCGATGAATCCGGCCGGGAGCAACAGAAGCAGGGCCGGGATGCGCAATTTGGAGCCGACGATCTGGCAGCCGACCGCGAGGGCGAGGGTGAGGCTTATCCCGATCCAAACTTGATCACTCGTCACGGTTCGCGCGCCTGCCTGCGGGTCGGTGGCACAACGCCCAAGCGTATCGACGGAATCGGAGTTAAGGGGTGTTTCGGGTGAGTACATGGAGGCGATGACGGCCACCGACCCGGCGACGACAGCGCGGGCTGACGAGTTGCTGCGGTCCCGGCGATGCCTAGTCCTGCTCCTCCTCTCCGCGGTTGTCGGCGCTCTGGTCTCGGCTGCGGCCTGGGGCTTCCTGTTCGTCGTGAAGCAACTTCAGACGGCGACCTACACCGACCTCCCGCACGGGCTCGGACTGTCGCCGCTGCCGAACTGGTGACCGTTCGTGCCGCTGGCGGTCTCCGATGTGGTGGTCGGGCTGACCATCCGATACCTGCCTGGCCGCGGTGGCAACGTGCCCGTGGACGGCTTTCACGCGGGCGAGAAATCGACCGCCGGCGAGCTTCACGGAATCGCGATCGCGGCGCTCGCGAGCATCGCGCTCGGACCCGTGGTCGGCCCGGAGGGTCCGCTGATCGCCCTGGGTGCCGGGATGGCGATCGCGTTGCCCCGGTTGATTCCGCGGCCGATGCCGGAGCAGTCGATGGTTGTCATCGCTGCGGTGGGCAGCTTCGCCGCGATCAGCACGCTGCTCGGGTCGCCGATTGTCGGAGCCTTTCTGCTGCTCGTCGGTGTGGCGGGCGCGCTGCCGTGCCGGCTGATCCGGCTGTGCGCGCAGTCGATCCGCCCGCTCGTCGAGCGCTTCGTGGTCCCGGCGACCATCGCGGTGGCACTGGTCATCGCCGGGCTGGCCATGCTCTACGCCGAAGTCAGCGGCAACCCGGTGGCCATCGGCATCGGTGCGATGACCGTGAGCATGCTCCGACTACCGATGACGTCGGTCCTGTTGACCAGCCTATTCCTGGGCAGCGACGGGATCCCGGTGATGCCGGTGGTGATCGTCGCGGTCGTGGTCGCGCACGTGACGACGATTCGGTTGACGCCGCTGCCCGCGGACTAGTCGTGCCAGTTGTCTTGCCGGTCGGTGGTTGCCGTCGGCTGGTGTTGCCGCCGCCGACGGTCGTGCCGCCGGTCGGTGTTGCCGCGGGCTGATAGAACGGAGCGGTGTCTGGCTTCACCGTTCGCCCGCCCTGGCGTGCAGCGCCGGATTGGCTCAAGGCCGAGGTCGCCGCTCACGTCGGCGGCATCAGGCAGGTCGACGACGTGCACGGCGGGATGACGCCGGGCCCGGCCGCGATCCTGACCTCGGCACTGGGCGAGCCGGTATTCGTCAAGGCGGTCGCCGAGTCGGCGAGCCCGGCGTCGTACGCCTACTACGTCAACGAAGCCGCCGCGTTGCGAGTGTTGCCGGCCGCAGTGGCGGGGCCCCGGCTGCGGCACGTCGTCCAGCGGGACGGGTGGATCGCGCTGATCCTGTCGTACGTGCCCGGACGCCCGGCCGGACCACCGTGGACAAAGCGCTCCATCCGGGCCGCGCTCGGTGCGCTGTCGGCCGTCACGGTCGCGCCGGCCGGCGTACCGCCGATTGTCGGTCTTTTGAAGGACCTGGATGGGTGGCGGCGGCTCGGCGACCATGCGGATGCGTGGGAGCGCGCCAACGCCGCGCGCCTGGCGGACGCGGTCGCGGACTGGCCGGAATGGACCGCGGGATCGTGGGTGGTGCACCAGGACGTGCGCGCGGACAACGTGATCGTGGCGCCGGATGGCCGGTCTGCAACCCTGGTGGACTGGAGTTTCTGTTGTTCGGGAGCGGGCTGGCTGGATCGAGCGAGGCTCGCGGCCGACGTCGTCTGTGCCGGGCACGCCGATGGAGTCGAGGCGGCCCAGGAGTCGGCACTGCGAATCCTCGCCGAGCTGCCGGACCGGTCCTGGCGGTTCGTGGCCGCGCTCGCCGGAATGTGGCGGATCCGCTCGACGCTTCCGGCTGATCCAGCCATCCCGACGATGCGGCGCTGGCAGCGTGATCGGGCGCTGGCCTTGCGACCGCTCATGGATCGGTGGATTCACCAGCAACGGTCACAGCCGTAAGGTCTCGCCGCCGACCTGCTGAAGTCCGTCGGCGTGACGCTGTGGCCGCGCGGCACCTGGCCCACCTGAGGGCGGCTTGGCGGTCGCCGGTCTGGGGGTTTCTGTCGTACCCGTGTTCGATAATTGATGGGTGACGATGGAAGCGGCGATGTCGACGGCGGTGGTGGTGCCGACGGCGATGGATGTTGGTCGCGGCGTGCGCGCCGCCGGCCGGCTTGCCGGGCCGGACCGGTCCGTCGACGACCTGGCTGACAAGTTCGCCGCGATGGATGCCGCCATCGAGACCCTGCGTGCGGCTGACCGCGCGTGCTCGGTCGCGACGGCGGCACGAATGGCGGCGTTGCTAGAGGTCGCCGACCTCACCGGCGAGCCCCGGCTGGAGGCCGATCAGGCTGGCTGGGTGCTGAGCTGGACGCCTCGTCATGCGCAGGGCGAGATTGCGTGGGGCCGGCAAGTCATCGAATTCCTGCCGGAAGTCTGGCGGGCGTGGCGATCCGGCGTGATTGACCAATACCGTGCGCTGATCTTTGTCGACGTGCTCGCTCCGTGTTTTGCCGATCAGCCTCGTCTGGCCGGGGAGATTGCGGCCCAGGTGCTGCCGGATGCCGGACGGCGGACCGGGCCGCAACTGCGGCAACGACTGCGCCGCCGGCTCTATCGCGCGCTGCCCGATGCGGCTGAGCGTCGTGTTCGTGCCAGTCTTGCCGATCGGGATGTCCACCTGATTCCCGCAGACGATGGCGGCACGGCGACGCTGACCGGAGTCCACCTGCCGGCCGCACGCGCGGCGGCCGCATTCGAGCGGGTCGACGCGATCGCTCGCGCTCGCCGTGCGTCCGGCGACGACCGGACGCTGAGCCAGTTGCGCGCCGAGACCTTCTGCGACCTTCTGGACGGCACCGGCCTTGCGGCAAGCCCGATTGCGCGCCTGGGCTCGATCGAGTTGATCATCCCGCTGGCAACCGCGATCGGCGCCGACACCGAGCCGGGTGAGCTGGCCGGCTTCGGGCCGGTGCTGGCCGACGTCGCCCGCCAGATCGCCGCCGCCAACGACGACAGCCAGTGGCGCTTCAGCGTGACTTCCGATGGCCGGCTGGTCTACGCCGGAACGACGACGGAGCGGCCGGACGCCTCGGCGCCGCCGGATCCGCACATGCTTGGGGTTGCGGTTCAACCGAGAGTGCACGTGCCGCGGCCGCCGGTCGAGGTCGATAGCCGCACGCGGATGCCCGGAGCGGCGTTGCGACGGTGGATCCACCTCCGCGATCGCCGGTGTCAGGCGCCAGGGTGCAATGCCCCGGCGCGCGTCTGCGACATCGACCACACCACGGCGTATGCATATGGCGGCAGCACCGAGCACCACAACTTGGCGCTGCTGTGCCGCCGACATCACCGGCTCAAGCATCTCGGCGCCGTGCGGGTGATCCAGCCGAGACCCGGACTGGTTCTGTGGATCACCCGAACCGGTCACATCTTCTGGCGTGATGACTAGCAAGTGCTGGCGCCGGAGAGGCGATATCGTGCTTCGCGACAGGCGGCGCACTTTAACCGCTGGTCTTCCGAACCGACGGGTGCCGCACGCGACCCCTTGACAGCCGCAGCGGTGGCACGAGTCGTCGGGGCGCCACGACGCGACAGGCCAGGAAGGCACGGTCGGGCTCGAGTCGCCGCGCGGGTGACGACGAGGCCGAGCTCGGCCAGACGGCAGTGGGTGGTCAGGTCAGGGCAGGCGAAACCCGGGCCGTCGCGGTAGCGGCCACGCGCACCCCTACTACCCCCAACTGTGACAAGCCACTTCAGGAGCGGTCGAATGGACAACGAGATTCAGCTGATCAGCGACGGCGATGGACTCGCGGTCATCGGGAATCCGGCGGATGTCGAACGCTTCCTCGTCTCGGAGGGACTGTCGTCGAAGGACCTCGGACTGCAACGGCTCAAGTCCGTCGCCGGCTCCGGGGCTGTAGTCGCGCAGGCAGGTTCGGAGATTGCCGCCCACTCCGGTCGCTGGGTGAAGCTGACTCCGCAGTCGGCACAGCTCGTCAAGAAGTACGGGCTGATGAAAAGTAAGACGCCAGGCGTCAGCCATGCGATGGTGGGCAAGCCTGGCTCGATCAAGTCATGGCTCCAGATCTCGAACGGGCCCGGATCGCTTCTGACCAACCCGGCGATTCTTTCTGGTGCTGCGGGGATCATGGCGCAATTTGCGATGCAACAGACCATGGACGAGATCACCGACTATCTCGCCAGGATCGACGAGAAGCTTGACGACGTGCTGCGCGCCCAGAAGGACGCTGTGTTGGCCCGCATGATCGGAGTGGGCTTCGTCATCGAGGAGGCCATGACCATCCGCGAGAAGAGGGGCAGGGTCGACGAGGTTACGTGGTCGAAGGTGCAGGGGGCGCCGGCGACAATCGCAGAAACCCAGGCGTACGTGTTGCGTCAACTCGACGCACTCGCGGAGAAGATGGAGCGCAAGACCAGGATCGGTGATCTCGCCACAACGGCCAAGGAAGCTGAGTCCACGGTTCGGGAGTGGCTCGCTGTTCTGGCTCGCTGCTTCCAACTGCAGGACGCGATCGCCGTGCTCGAACTCGACCGGGTGCTTGATGCGTCTCCGGACGAGCTGGACGGGCACCGCCTCGGACTGAGGGCTGCCCGTCAGAACCGGTTGGAACACATCTCGCGGAGCACCGAGCGTCTGGTGGTCCGCATGGATGCGGCGGCTGGCATGGCCAACGCGAAGGTGCTGCTGAACCCGATCGAGTCCCCGGCTGTGGTGCGCTCGAGCAACCATGTCGCGGCGGGCGTCTATGACTTCCACGGGCGGCTCGGGATTGAGTCTGGTCGCGAGTCATCGGAGGCGAGACGATGGGTGGACGCGGCCACGGAGGCGAGAGACAAGGCGCTCGAGACAGGAGCAAGGGGCGTCGATGCCGCCAGAAGCCTCGGCAGCGAGACCCTCGACCGAGCCAGCTCGGTAAAGGTCAAGCTCTCCAGCGTGATCGCCGACCGAGCCCGCCGTCGGCGCGGAGACGTGGCGGAACGCGACGAGGAACGCTGAGCGAGCGGCGACCCGCTAGCCACCTGCGCAACACTCGACTGCGAAGAGCGCGGAACTCGGCGCTGCGCGCGCGGCACGAAGTTGGCGATCACTGACCTGGTTCAGGACCGTGACCGCCAACTCGGCCGCCAGTAGATCGCGCCGGCGCGGTGATCGCGCCAGCGCCACGGCCATCAGGCCGGCGCCGCCACCGCCCCGACCGTGGCTCGCACCCGCGCGACGATCCCGTCGGCGTCCAGGCCGTTGGCGGCGAGCAGCGCAGCCCGGGCATCATGCGGCTGGAACTTCTGCGGCAGACCCATCACCTGGACACTCGACCGAGCCCCAGCCGACCGCAGCGCCTGCGCCACCGCCGAGCCGAATCCGCCGTGCACACCGTTGTCCTCCACAGTGACCACGGTGTCGTAGCCGGCCGCCAGCTCGACCAGGTCGTCCGAGACCGGCAGAATCCAGCGCGGATCTACCACGGTGACCCCGAGACCATCCGATGTCGCCAACGCGGCGGCCGCCGCCAGCGCCGCACCGGCCAGCGGTCCGGTCGCCACGATGAGTACGTCCCGAGACGCATCGGCCCGCAGCACGTCGACGTCCCCGATCCGATCGACGGCCGGAATCGCTGCCCCCACCGATGCCTTGGGGAACCGCAGCACCGTCGGTCCATCCGCCCAGTCCACCGCCTCGTGCAGCAACGCGCAGAGTTGGGTGCCGTCGCGGGGTGCGGCGACGCGTACGCCCGGAACGGTGCCGAGCAGCGTCAGGTCCCACATGCCGTGGTGGGACGGTCCGTCGCTGCCGGTGATGCCGGCCCGGTCCAGGACGAAGGTCACCGGCAGCCGGTGCAGCGCCACGTCCATCAGCAACTGGTCGAAGGCGCGGTTCAGGAACGTCGAGTAGACACAGACCACCGGATGCAGGCCGGCGATCGCCATCCCGGCGGCCGACGTGACCGTGTGCTGCTCGGCGATGCCGAGGTCGAAGACCCGGTCTGGATAGGCAGCCGCGAACGGCAGCAGGCCCGTCGGCCCGACCATCGCCGCGCTGAGCGCCACCACGTCCGGCCGGATCGCCCCGATCGAGACCATCTCGGCGCCGAAGGCGTCGGTCCAGGTCACCGACGGGGGAGCCGGCGGGCTGATGGCGTGCATCTTCTCCAGCTCGTCGTTCTCCGCCGGGGCATATCCAAGGCCCTTGGTGGTCACGCAGTGCACCACCACAGCCGCGGACAGGTCCCGAGCCTTGCGGAACGCCGCCTCCATCGCCGCGACGTCATGCCCGTCGATCGGGCCCAGGTAGGCCAGCCCGATCTGCTCGAAGATCGGTGCGGCGTCACCGGAGCGCAGCGCCGCCAGGTGCGCGCCGACGGCGCCGACGGTGGGAGCGTAGGAGCGCCCGTTGTCGTTCAGCACGATCACGCACGGCCGGTCCGGTGCCCCGGCGATGTTGTTCAGCGCCTCCCAGCACATGCCGCCGGTCAGACTGCCGTCGCCGACCACCGCCACCGCACACCGATCGGCGGCGCCGGTCAGCGCGAATCCCTTGGCCACGCCGTCGAGATAGGACAGCGACGTCGACGCGTGCGAGTTCTCGACGAAGTCGTGTTCGCTCTCGACCTGCGCCGGATATCCGGACAGGCCGCCGCCCTGCCGCAGCGTGGTCAGCTGCGTGGAGCGCCCGGTCAGCATCTTGTGAACGTAGGACTGGTGACCGGTATCCCAGATGATCACGTCGCGCGGCGACTCGAACACCCGGTGCAGCGCGATCGTCAGCTCAACGACGCCGAGGTTCGGTCCGAGGTGGCCGCCGGTGGTGCCGACCACCTCGATCAGTCGCTCCCGGATCTCGAGCGCCAGCGGACCGAGCGCTGACTCCGGCAGCGCTCGCAGGTCCGATGGCCCGGACAGTGACGATAGGTAAGCCATGCGATCACCCGCCAATCGCGGCGCGCAGCGTCTCCTTGAGCGAACCCATGGTCGCGATCACGGCGGTCGGTTCATAACCGCAGTGCGCCATGCAGTTCGCGCAGCGTGGATCCTTGCCGCGCCCGAACGCGTCCCAATCCGTGGTGTCGATCAGTTCCTTGTAGGTCGGCACGTAGCCGTCGTCCAGCAGGTAGCAGGGGCGCTGCCAGCCCAGCAGCGAGTAGGACGGGATGCCCCACGCGGTGCACTGCAGGTCCCGCTTGCCCTCCAGGAAGTCCAGGAACACCGGCGAGTGGTTCAGCCGCCACTTCTTGCGACGCCCGTCCGCGAACGACTTGCGGAACAGTTCCCGGGTCTCCTCGACACCGAGCCAGTGCTCCTGGTCCGGGGCCTTCTCGTAGGCGTACCCGGGGGAGATCTGCATGAGGTCGACCTTGACCACGTCGTTGAGGTAGTCGAGGACGCCGATCACGTCGTGCGGAGTGTCGGTGTTGAAGAAGGTGGTGTTGGTCATCACCCGGAAGCCGGCCTGCTGGGCCATCTTGATCGCGTCGATCGCCCCCTCGAACCCGCCCTCCTTGCTGACCGACTGGTCGTGTCGCTCCTGGAGCCCGTCGATGTGCACCATCCAGGCGAAGTTCTTGTGCGGCTTGAACTTGTGCAGATGCTTGGGGAGCAGCAGGGCGTTGGTGCAGAGGAACACGATCTTCTTGCGGTCCAGCAGCTGCCGGACGATCTCGTCGATCTGTGGATGCATCAGCGGCTCGCCACCGGCGATGGAGACCATCGGCGCGCCGCTCTCCTCGATTGCATTCACCGCCTGCTCGACCGGCATCCGTTGCTTGAGCAGCGACGCCGGCTGGGCGATCTTGCCGCACCCGGCGCACTTGAGGTTGCAGGCGAACAGCGGCTCGAGCTCCACCAGCAACGGAAACTTGTCGTTGCCGCGGATCTTCTGCTTCATCAGGTATGCGCCCAGCCGAACACTCTGGCGTAGTGGCATCGCCATTTCTCAGCTCACTTCCTTCGGCAATGTGAAATGCACGTCTTCGGGTTGCGCGACGACTTCGTGGATCGGCGCCGGGCCTAGGCCGGCGATCGCAGCGATCAGATGATTGACCAACTCGGGCGGCGCCGAGGCACCGGCGGTGATGCCGATCCGGCGGCCGCCGGCCAGCCATGCCAGCGGCACCGAGAACACGTCCTCGACCAGGTGCGCCGCGACACCGTCACGGGCGGCCACCTCGACCAGCCGGACCGAGTTGGACGAGTTGCCGGAGCCGACTACGAGGAGCACGTCGCAGTCCGGCGCGATGGCCCGCACCGCCTGCTGGCGGTTGGTGGTGGCGTAGCAGATGTCGTCGCGGCGCGGACCGGCCAGTGCCGGGAACCGCGACCGCAGCACAGCCGCGATCTCCTCGGCTTCGTCGACGGCGAGGGTGGTCTGCATGGCGAAGGCGACCCGGTTCGGGGAGTCGACCAGCGTGGCGGCGGCATCGTGGACATCGCCGATCACCTTGATCCGGGTCGGGGCCTCGCCGACGGTGCCCTCGACCTCCTCGTGCCCCTCGTGGCCGATCAGGAACACCGTGTCGCCGCGAGCCGCGTACCGCTTGACTTCGTTGTGAACCTTCGCGACCAGGGGACAGGTGGCGTCGACAACCCGCAGGCTGCGGTCCGCCGCGGTGGCTCGGACCGACGGCGCCACGCCGTGCGCGGCCAGCACCAGCACGCTGCCCACGGGCACTTCCTCGGCCTCCTGCACGAACACCGCACCGCGCTGCTTCAGACCGGCCACGACGTGCGCGTTGTGGACGATCTCGCGGCGCACGTAGACCGGCGCTCCGAACCGATCCAGCGCCCGGTCGACGATGTCGATGGCCCGCTCCACACCGGCACAGAACGAGCGCGGGGCGGCGAGCGCCACCGGGTGCGTACCGATGGCGTCGATCCAGGCGTCCAGAGCCGGCACCGCCCGCCGCAGGGTGCGCAATCCGCGCAGGCCGCGGGCGAGGATCCCCGGGTGCCAGATCGGCGCGTCCTCGGTGTCGGTGATCACCCGGACCACCGCGAACGGCTGGCCGGGTGGCGCCAGCCAGGCCGACTCCATGTCCACCGCCAGCACGCCCTCGACCCGCAGCTTTGGCCGGGTGGCCGCGGTGAGCTTGCGCTGGGACGCGATCGGGCCGTGATGCACCGTCAGGCCGAGCCGCCGCAAATCGCCGACCAGCAAAGCCGATGAGGGGCAGGCGACCACGGTGCCGTCGTCGCCGCGGACCTCGGTCGCCACCACCACGTCACCGGGTTTGACCTCCGCCGCGATGCCGCCGGCCACGCCGGCCACCAGGGTGGGTCGCCCATGGAGCGCGGCGGCGGACCGTCGCGACCTGGCAGACCCCATGCCGGTACGCCGAACCTCCGCACTCGCCGTCGCCAGCGCGCGCTTCTCGACTCGCAGCGGGGCCGCGATTACCGGTACGGTCACGCTGGTCACCGTTTCTCGCCTCACCGTTGCCCGCCCCGCCATTCGTGGCCGTGCACGTAGCGGCCCAGCGCCATGATCGGGAAGACGATCCGGTAGAGGTGGTAGTTGATGTAAAAGTCGCCGGGGAACCCGGTCCCGGTGAAGTGGTCCTCGTCCCAGCCACCGTCGTCACGTTGCGTTCGCATCAGATAGCCGATGCCGCGCTCGATGGCGTTGTGATGAAGATCGGCCGCCGCCGCCCGGGTCAGCAGCGCGAGCAGCGCCCACGCGGTCTGCGACGGCGTCGAGGCGCCCTTGCCGGCCCAGGAGCGGTCCACGTAGGACCGCAGATCCTCGCCCCAGCCGCCGTCTTCGTTCTGGTGCGCGATCAGCCAGGCGTAGGCCTGCTCGATCCGCGGGTCATCCTCGGCGATCCCGGCCGCGACCAGGGCCGGAACCGCCGCCCCGGTGCCGTACACGTAGTTGGCGCCCCACCGCCCGAACCACGAGCCGTCGGACTCCTGGTGCCGCAGCAGCCAGTCGACACCGCGCCGGGTCACCGGGTCATCGGCCCGGCCCTCGGCCGCCAGCATCTCCACGATGTGCGCGGTCACGTCCGCCGACGGCGGATCGATCACCTCGCCGAAGTCGCAGAACGGCAGCTTGCCGGGGAGTTTGCTGGTGTTGTCGGCGTCGAACGCGCCCCAGCCGCCGTCCTTGGACTGCATGCCGACGGTCCAGTCCACGGCTCGGTCGACAGCGCTGGTGAGGGCGTCGGCGTCGGCGTGGCGTACGCGCCGGAGGGCCAGGACGATCTCGGCGGTGTCGTCGGTGTCCGGATAGGCGTCGTTGGCGAACTCGAACGCCCAGCCGCCAGCGGACAGGTGGGGCCGCCGGACCGACCAGTCGCCGGTGCTTCGGATCTCCTCGTTGAGCAGCCAGTCGGTGCAGTCGACCAGCGCCGGGTCGTCGGCTGGGACGCCCGCGTCCAGCAGCGCGATCGCCGCCAATCCGGTGTCCCAGACCGGCGACTGGCAGGCCTCCAGGCGACGCACCGGACCCGACGAGGTCTCCTCGTGCACGGTGAAGCCTTCCAGGCCCTTGAGGCCGGCCACCAGCACCGGATGGTCCATCGCGTAGCCAAGCAGGTGCAGCGCCATGATCGAGTAGACCCACGGGGGCTGAATGCCGCCCCAGCCGCCATCGGCCTCCTGGCGGGCCACGATCCATTCGGCGGCGCGCCGCTCGGCCAGCCGCCGCAGCGGCCGGATCGGATGCCGGGCATACAGGTGCAGCGCCCGGTCCAGGGCGTTGAAAGTCATCGCCCAGCCGCCGGTCTTGCGCTTGGCCGGGCCGCCGGTGCGAATCTCGTCGAGGCCGAACGGCAGCGATCGGACCGGCCGGTGCGTGCCGACAATGGTCAGCGGCACCACCGTCTGCCGCGCCCAGCAGGCGAACGCGTAGACGTTCAGCGGGAACCACTTGGGCAGGAAGATCAGCTCCGGCGGCAGGTTCGGCAGGTCCCGCCACGACCACAGGCCGAACAGCGCCAGCCAGATCCGGGTGAAGACCCGGGTGTTCTCGACGCCGCCGTGGTTGCGGATATAGGCGGCCGCGCGCTGCATGTGCTCGTCATCGGGCCGGTCACCGGCCAGCCGCAGCGCCACCCAGGCCTCGACCGTGGTGGACAGCTCGGCCGGCCCGTTGTGGAACGTCGCCCAGGTGCCGTCGTCGCGCTGCTGAGACCGAATCCAGCGGGCGGTCGCGGCGGTCTCCTCGTCGGTCCGGATCCCGAGGAATTCGCGTAACAGCAAGTCCTCGGCGTCCATCGTGACGTTGGTGGCCAGCTCGCCCTTCCAGTAACCCTCCGGGTGCTGGATGCCGCGCAGGTAGCCGACCGCGCGGTCGAGGGCCGCGCCAACGTCCGGGCCGGGCTCGGGGGTGCGTACCGCTGGTGGGTTGGCTGTCTGGGTCATGAGTCCCGCTCCACCACATAGGTGGCCAACTCGATCATGTCGGCCCGGGCCTGCGGGTTGAGGTCGACACTGCGCAGCGCATCCTCGGCCAGCTTCATCCGCCGCGCCGCCTCGTCGAGCGCCCAGTTCCTGGCGCCGGCCTGGTCCAGCAGGTCCGCGATCTCGTGCAACGTGTCCTGGTCCGAGTCGCCGCTGGCCAGCCATCGGCGCACCTGCGCCGCCGAGTCGGAGTGCGACAGTGCCCAGGTCACCGGCAATGACTTCTTCTTGGCGCTGAGATCCGAATAGACCGACTTGCCGGTCACCGCCGGATCGCCCCAGATGCCGAGGACATCGTCGACCAGCTGGAAGGCGAGGCCGAACTGGGCACCGAAGGTGTTCAGCGCGGCCACCCTGGTCTCGTCGGCACCGGCCAGGATGGCGCCGATCGAGGACGCGGCGGCCAGCAGCGAGCCGGTCTTCCCGCCCGCCATGTCGAGGCACTCATCCAGCGTGACGTCGTTGCGCTTCTCGAAGGCCAGGTCCTGGGTCTGGCCCCGGGTCAGCTCCCGGGTGACCTGAGCCAGCAGATGGCACGCGGCGGCGCTGCCCGGACCGTCGGCCTCCAGCACGATCTCGTGGGCCAGCGCCAGCAGCGCGTCACCGGCCAGGATCGCGGTCGGCATGCCCCACACCGCCCACACCGTCGGGCGGTGCCGTCGTTCCAGGTCGCCGTCGAGCACGTCATCGTGCAGCAGCGAGAAGTTGTGGACCAGCTCGACCGCGACCGCGCCTGGGACGCCGACGCCTTCCGGCGCGCCGACTGCCTCGGCGGAGAGCATTGCAAGAGCCGGCCGGATGCCCTTGCCGCCGCCGCTCGGGGTCGGGTTCCCGTCGACGTCGCACCAGCCCAGGTGGTAGGACACGTGCAGCCGGCTGCTGGGATCCAGGCGCGCCACCGCGGCCTGCATCGCCGGGTCGAGTTGGGTACGTCCCCGATCGAGTACTGACGTCGTCACTGTCATGCCGCCACGCCCGTTCGTACGGGCCGTGCCAGGACGGCGGCGGCCGCGGCATCACCGCTGCGGACCGCCCCCTCCATGGTCGCCGGCCAGCCAGTATCGGTCCACGCCCCGGCGAGGAAGAGCCCGGGAACGCGGGTAATGGTGCGCGCGCGATAGCGCCGGGTGCCCGGCTCCGGCCGGAACGTGGCATGCCGCTCCCGCGTCACGAAGAAGTCCTTGATCTGTGCCTCGCCCACCGCCGGGAGCAGCGCGACCAGTTCCGGCAGCAACTGCTCGCGGAGCGTCGCGACCGGCGCGTCGATGAAGTCGTCGGCGGCGCTGACCGAGACCGCCAGATACTGGCCGTCGGCGAGCCCGGCGGTCGCGGTCCGGTCGAATACCCACTGGATCGGCGTGCCGGCACCGGCCAGGAACGGGTCCCGCAGCACGGTCCGGTCCAGGATCACGTGGACGTTGATGATCGGGGAGTCGGGCAGCCGCGCCGACCACCCCGGCTCGGCCGCGAGCGCGTCGGTCGGCAGCAGACTCTCGGCGGTTGCCGGCGGCACCGCGACCACCACGCTGTCGGAGTCGACGTCGCGGTCGGCGGTACGGATCACGAACCGGTCGCCGACCGGATTGATTGCGGTCACCGTGGCGTTGGTCCGGACCTCGACGCCGAGCTGTTCGAGGAGCGTGGTCGCGGCATCGCCGTGCAGCCGCTGCAGCGGCACCGCGGCCCAGCCGATGTCGGCGGCGCTCGCGTCGGTGAGCAGCCCAACCTGGAACACCATGGCGGCGGCGGCCAGCGACGTGTGGTCCGGCTTGGCGTTGAGCGTGGCCACGCCGACCAGGTCCCACATCGCGTCGATGGTGGTCTGGTCCTGCTTGTGCTCGCGAAGCCAGTCGCCGAAGCTGCGCTCATCGACACCGGCGCGATCCCGGTCCAGCCGCTTCATCGCCAGGGCGGCGCGGACGAACCGGAGCCGCTGGCCGACCGAGAGCAGCCGGTAGCGCGCGATCGATCCGCCCAGGTGCAGCGGCGCCGGCAGGCCGGAGCGGCGCAGCCGCGCGTCCGTGGCCGATCGTGGGGACCGGACCCGGATGTCCAGTCGCGGCTGCAGCTCGACCTGGTCGGTCACGCCCAGCCGGGTCAGCAGTGCCCGGTAGGCGGTGCAGCAGCGGAGGAAGACGTGCTGGCCATTGTCGACAGTCAGGTCGCCGCGCTGGAACGAGTAGGTCAGGCCGCCCAGCCGCGGCTTGCTCTCCAGCAGTGTGACCCGCCGGCCGGCATCTGCCAGCCGGATCGCCGCGGTGATGCCGGCCAGGCCGCCACCGATCACGGTGACGTCCCGCTCGCCGGGCATCGTCGCGCCGCTCACGTCGACATCCCGGTCAGCGCTCGGGCCGCTACTGCCGCCTTCTGCCAGCCGCTCAGCGACAGCCGCTGGTGGTAGACGGCGGCCGGCTCCGCGGCGATCTCATCGAGCAGCCGCCGATAGATCCCGGACATCGCGCCGGTGCAGGCCGCGCTGCGCCGGTCCAGCAGTGGCATCAGCCGCCAGCCACGGGCATACCAGCCGCGGTTGCGGTGCGCGGCGAACTCGATCAGTTGCTTGAGCCGGCCGTCGATGTCCACCAGGTTGCCGTTGCCATCCAGCTTCAGCTCGACGTCGAACCGGTCCAGGTCTTCGCGCGGCAGGTAGATGCGCCCGTTGCCGAGATCCTCGCGGATGTCGCGGAGGATGTTGGTCTGCTGCAGCGCGATGCCGAGCGCGTCGGCGAAGTCGGACGCGCTGCCGTCCTTGGCCGGCTTGGACCCGAACACGCCCAGACACAGCCGCCCCACCGCGCCGGCCACGCAGCGGCAGTATTCGACCAACTGGTCGAAGGTTTCGTAGGTGCGGCCGCGGACGTCCATCTCGACGCCGTCGATCAGCTCGCCGAAGGCACCCATCGGCACCGGGAACCGCCTGGCGGTCGCGGCGACACCGACCAGAACCGGGTCGGTGCTGGTCTCGGCATGATTCAGCGACTCGCGCAGGTCCGCCAGCGCCGCCGCCTTCGCGTCCGTCGGCAACTCGCCGTCGCCGATGTCATCGACCCGGCGGGACAGCGCGTAGAGGGCGCACAGCCCGCTGCGCTTGGCGACGGGCAGAAGGCGGATGCCATAGAAGAAGTTGCGGGCCTGCTCACGAGTGATCGTTTCGCAGACCTGCAGCGCTTCGTCCACCGTGCTCGTCAAGGGGTGACCCTTCCTCGGTAGGTGCTCAAGAGATGTTTGACCACATTGGTGCGTTTTGCGCGACAATGTGTAGAAACCACGTCGTAGTTCGCTTCCCGCAGAGCGTCGATGGTCGCCAGCCCACCAGCTGCGTATCCGGACACCGCCAGGCGCGCCCAGCCGCGTAGCTCACCGATCAGCGGCAGCCCCGACGCCATCAACTCGGTACATCGGCCGACCTGTGTGGACACCACCGTGCGCAGGCCGTCCGAGGCCGGTGCGGTGGTGAGGTCGGGTGGGCGTACGCCGAATCGATCCAGGTCCGCCTCCGGCAGATAGACCCGGCCGGCGCGATGGTCCTCGGCGACGTCCTGGCAGTGCTCGACCACCTGAAGGGCGGTGCAGATCCGGTCGGACAGTTCGACTCGGTGCGCATTGGACTGACCGAACACCTCCAGCACCATCCGCCCGATTGGGTTCGCCGAGAGTGCGCAGTAGGCCACCAGATCGTCCCAGGTCGCATAGGTCGCCACCTCCTGGTCCTGCAAGTTGGCCTGGACCAGGTCGCGGAACGGCTGCTCGGACAGACCGCACGCGGCCACTGTAGACGCCAGTCGTTGTCCCACCGCCGATTTCGGTGTCCCGCCATGCCAGATCTGGGACAGGTCCTCCCGGAATCCCTCAAGAAGCAGCGTCCGGTTGCCGGACGCTTCATCACCGAGGTCGTCGATCACGCGTACGACGTCGTAGACGGCTTCCAAGTGGATCCGGTAGCGCTTGGGCAGCACCCGCAACGCCACCGGAAAGTTCTCGTTCGCCTCGCGGTCACGCAGGTAGCGGTCACCCACGCCGCCAGGCCGGTTCGTCCACCCGGACTCGGCGGCGCCGGCCGAATCCGCCTGTGCCGGGCCCATGACCTGATGTTGCCGAACGGCCCCGCCCGAGGTCTTCACCCCAGACGAAAAAACCCGACACACGCAGTTATCACGAACGTACAAACGCGTAATTGGTGCCGCCGTTCAGGTTTTAGGGGTAGACACGTAGGCGTGCAACCATCCGGACACCTGTCGCGGGACGATCTTGTCTGGCTGATCCCCGAAGTCGACATGAGATTGCCCCGGATCCTGGACGAAGTACATCAGCGCTTCCGGGTCGAATGGCCCGACTATGCCGACTTCCTCTCCCGCGAGCAGGACGAGGTGCGCACCGCAGCCCGGGAGTTCCTGCGGCAGCTGATCGACATCGTGGAGCAGCCGGACGGAGACCCGGCCCGTGCCCACGACACCACTCCGCAGACTCTACTGTTCGAAGAGATCGGCCGGGTGCAGTGGCGGGAAGGCCGCGACCTGACCACGCTGCTGTCCGCGTACCAGGTCGGTGCCCGGGTCGCGTGGCATCACGTGTCCGCCGTCGCGCTGGAGGTCGGGGCGCCACCGGACGCGCTGGCGGCGCTCGCCGAAGCGGTCTTCATCTTCGTGGACCAGCTGTCCTCGGCGTCGGCTCGCGGCTACGTCTACGAACAGACCGAGTCGTCAGCCGCGCGCGAACACGTGCGTGACGAACTGGTCGAGCTGCTGCTGTCCGGCCGCGCCGACGAACCGTCGGTCCGCGGTGCGGCGAGCCGGGCCGGCTGGCCGTTGCCGCGTCAGGCCGCGGTCATCCTGGTGGATCCGGACAACGAAATCGGTCAGCGGATGCTGACTCGCCTGGACTCGTCGTCGAGCCTTCTGATTCGGCGCCGTAACATCATCGGCGCCATCGTCGCCGATCCGGTGCAGCCGGGCCGGCGGGCCCGACTTGCCGAGTCGCTGCGGCACGCCGGCGCGGTGCTCGGCCCGCCGGTCGATCTGGAATACCTCCCGGCCAGCCTGCACATCGCCGAGGTGGCCGCGACGCTGCAACGCGACGGCGTGCTGACCGACGACCCGGTCTTCGCCGAGGATCACCTGGACGCCATCATCGTGCACCGGGACAGCCGGCTGCTGGCAGCGTTCCAGGCCCGGATGCTGGCGCCGCTGGCTGATCTGCCGGCCGGCGTCCGGGATCGGCTCACCGAGACACTGGCGAGCTGGCTCCGGCACTTCGGCGATCGCCGGGCGGTCGCGGCCGAACTGCACGTGCATCCGCAGACGGTCCGCTACCGGATGGCGCAACTGCACGAACGGCTCGGGCCGGTGATCGACGACCCGGACGGCCGGGCCCGGCTCATCCTCGCGCTGGGTTGGCAGCGGCCGTCTCGCTAGGGCCGGTCTCGGCTTCGGCCCCCGGCTCCACGGTCTCGCTCTCGGTGCCGTCGACACCGTCCAGCTCGGCGATGATGCGGCGGACGGCGGCACCGAGTGCAGCAGTGTCGCCCACCAGGTCGGGCCCGACAGTGAGCCCGATGAACACGATGCGATCCCAGCTCAACGCGCCCAGGGCGACCGGGGCACGGCGGGCCAGCGGAATCATCGGGTAGACATCGCGCATCAATCCGCCGGCCATCCGGTAGGCGCCCACTGGCCCCGGCATGTTCGTGACGATCGCCTGGAAAAACCGGAAACCATAGACGGTACGCGCGAACCACGCGTGCACCGGCGGTGGCAGCAGCCGCGCCGCGGTGGTCATCACGAACCGGGAGGCGAGCGCTCGGGTGATGCGCTCGGTCCGTCTCGTCACCCGGCCGACCGCGAGCAGGCGCTCGGTCTCCGACATGGCGGTCATCGGCACCGTCGCCATCACGGCCGCGGTCAAGTTGCCCTCGGAGGCGCTGTCTGTCGCTCGTACCATCAGCGGTGTGGCGATCCGCAGCGTGGCCGGGGCCGCGTCGCCCAGAACGCCGGCCAGGGCGCCCGCGGTCACCGACATCAGCACATCGGTCAGCCGCACCTCGTGACGGCGGGCGATGCCGCGGAGCGTGTCCAGCGGCACCGCGATCGACTCGAAGCCCCGGTCGACCGCGTCCCGGCTAGGCAGCCGCGGGCCGGAACCGCCATCGGTGGCCAGCCGGCCGAGCCCGACCGTGACCGCGGCGGCGCGCTTCCACCACGGCACCGGATCGGGCGGAATCGCCAGCGTCGCGGGCTTCGGCTCGATCAGCCGGATGGCGTGTTCGACGGTGCCGATGCCGTCGGCGACGCTGTGGTGAACGATGATGATCGCCGCGACCCGCCCGGCACCGAAACCGGTGACGGTGATGTACCGCCATAGTGGCCGGTCTCGCGGCAGCATCGCCTGCTGCAGACTTGCCACGTAGGCGTCCAGCGTGCGTTGATTGTGCCCTTGCAGGTCGACCAGGGGCGTATGCCAGTCCCAGTCGAAGTCGGCGTGGTCGAGCCAGCGCGGTCGGCGCCAGCCACCGGGAGCGTGCAGCCGCTGCCGGAACCGGGGCAACGTGTCCAGGTTGGCGGCGATCGTCGCGCGCAGCCGGCGATGATATTCGACCGGGTCGGGATCCTCCACGACCACCACGCCGCCGACGTGCTGGGGCCACTGCGGTGACTCGGCGTACAGGAAGAACGCGTCCTCCGAGCCGAGCCGTTCGCCCTTCGGACTGCCGGGCCGGTCAACGACGTAACTCATGATCGCGACGGTAATCCATACCAGGACCGCGCCGGCAACGACGTCGAGAAGATAGTGGTTGGCGGTCGCCATCACCACGAACGCGGTCAGCAGCACGTGCACCGCGCTCAAGCCCTGCAGCCAGCGGGCGCTGGAGATGCAGGCCAGCACGATGCTGACCCAGACCGCCCAGGCGATGTGCAGCGACGGCATCGCGGCCAGCTGGTTGGCCTGGTTGACCAGCGGCGAGCCCCAGGATCCCCAGGTGGAGCCGTGCAGCACGGTGTCGTAGAAACCGCTCTCCGAGCGCAGCAGTCGCGGCGGTGCCGCCGGATAGAACACGAAACACGCCATCGCCACCAGATTCAGCACGATGAACGAGTTGCGTGCCCAGCGGTAGGTCTCGGGGCGTTTGATGTAGAGGCCGATCAGCAGGGCCAGGGCGCTGAGGATGTAGGTGAACGCGTACTCGTAGTTGGCGGCTGTCTGTAGGCCGGGATGCCGCACCAGCCAGTCGTTGAGCCACTCCTCGACCGGCAGGTGCAGTGATCGCTCGAACGCGAGGATGTCGTCGCCGTTGCGCTGTGCGGTAGCGATCCGTTCGGGGCCGTTCAGGCTGTCAACCATGATGTAGCACGCGAACAGGACCAGACCGCCGAGCAGCTCCCACCAGATGCGCGGGCGGGCCTTACCCCCACGTTCGGCTGGGTGGACCAGCTTCTCGGCGCCGGGCTGCGACGGGTTGGT
Source organism: uncultured Actinomycetota bacterium (assembly GCA_963836775.1). Taxonomy (GTDB): domain Bacteria; phylum Actinomycetota; class Actinomycetes; order Mycobacteriales; family Micromonosporaceae; genus DASQPR01. Next base: position 951,507 of record CAWIKR010000003.1, read on the forward strand.
CACCTAAAGACTTTTAGCACGGACACGATCAACCCGCTCCAGGATCCGTCAGTGGGGGAGTGTCTCGGCACCGGGTCATTGCTATGCAGAACTGACCTTGCGGCTTCGTTGATTGTCGAGCGCTGATGTTCCCTGGAGAACATCAACGCTTCACGTAGCGAGGGTTAGGCCGTGGCCGTGGCTGGTGCGCCGAAGCGCAACGTGATGCCGAGGCGCTTGACGCACCGGTGGCCCCACGCAGCACACGCGACGATCGTCAGGATGGTCAGCATGCCGCTGAACACGCCTCGGGACAGCAGCCCGAAGTCGATGCCGAAGCGCAGGAAGCCCATGCTCATGGCCGCGTCGATCAGGCGGCCGGCGCCCCACAACACCGCCACCTGCGTGAACATGCGCTGCATGCCCTGGTGATGGATGAGCGCCTGAGGGAGCGCGATGAAGTCCCGGGCCAGGCGCGCCGTGATCGGGCGGCCGACCAGTGCGCTGCCGAGGAACAGCACCGCCATGAAGATGGATGCGATCACCGGCTGCAGCAGGTATGCGAACGCGCTGGACAGGATCAGCGCGATGGTGGCCCGAGCGCACAGCGATCCGACGCAGACCAGCAGGGTGCCGGGCATCTGCCGGCCACTGACCCAGCGGGCCGAAACGGTCAGCACGCACCACGCCAGCACGGCACTCAATCCGGCGACCAGGCCGAGAGTGTTCAGGAAGACAAACATCAGCACGGTGGGAACGAACACAGTTTCGGCGAACAGCCGGCCCGCGCGCTTCAACGCCGGCCGCCAGTGGCCGACTTCAATGATCAGGTCATGGCGTTCGTGACGGCCCGCCGCGGGGGCGACATGCCGTCCGTGCTCAGTGTTCTCAAATGGGCCTTGGATAGCCGCGGAGGTGGTGTTGTTCATACACACGCATCCGTGTCAGGGACCCGTAGATCCAGCGGGGGCCGGGGAGGTCGGCCGCACTAACGGTGAGTGCGCCAACCCTACCGCGCCCAGGCAGATGAGCAAGCCGGCTCCGGCGAGCCCGGCCAAAGACCCGGCACTCGCCGGGGCCGGAGAGCCGAAGGCGTATACGCCGATCATGTAACTCACGACTGGATTAGTGATCGACATCGCCGCGACAGCGGCAGGTAACGATCCGGCTGCAAACGCACCCTGCTCGATCAACAGGCCCGCCAAAGTCGATGCGGCAAGCGTGTATCCGGGCCAGTCCTTGGCGGTGTACGCCACGCTGTGGTGCAGCAGATCATCGCTGGTGAGCTTGATCATCGCCGCGCTGATCGCGAAACAGACACCGGCCGCGACAGCGATCATTGTGGCACGCACCGGACGGGGCATCCCGGCCGCGATCATGATGATCGCGAACACCGCTCCGGCAGCCGCGAAGCATGCCAGGATGAGCCTCGCGCGGTCCGGCTGGTCGGCCATCGGGGCCACGTCTCGCACCGACAGGAACACGGCCAGGCCGCCACTGATCAGCAGCGCCGAGGTCCAGTCCTTCCAGCTGGGCTGGCGCCGGTTCCAGGCGGCCGCCCACGGCAACGCGAACAACAGCTGTGTCACCAGCAACGGTTGCACCAGAGCCACGCTTCCGAAATGCAGCGCGATCGCCTGCACGCCGAAGCCGATCAGGTTGGTGAACCAGCCGACGATCCAGAGCGGGGTGCGGATCAGCTTTTTGATCAGGCGCCACAGGGCGCTGAACACATCGGTACGGCGTTCGAACCGGCCCTCCGCGTCGGTCACCGCCTGCGGCCGTTCCAGTTGCGCGGCACGCTGCTGCAGGGCCGCCGACGACGCGAACAGAAAAGCCGCCAGCAGGCCGAACGCCACCGCATAGAGCACTAGTTGTCGACTTCCGTCCGGGTGGGCACCGGAACCTTCGGGGCGCCCACTGACTGCCTAACTTCCACCGAAACGGCCGGCCAGCGTGCGATAGGTGCGCGGGGCCAGGCCGCGGATCGCCACCGGGGCACGCAACCAGTTGGGACGGTACACCTCGGCAGCGCCGCTCCGGATCATTCGGATGCACGCGTCGGCCAGCACCGCGGCCGGCACCGGCTTCGGGCGCGCGCGGTCGTAGGGTCGCCCGCGGCGGACGAAGAACGGCGTGTCCACGACGCCCGGCACCAGCACCCCGACGGTCACGTGCCGGGGCAACTCGAAGCGCAGACTCTCGGCGAACGCGTCCAGGCCGGCCTTGGTGGCCGCGTAGACCGCCTCGCCCTGCAGGCCCGTCCGCCCGGCGATCGAGGTCACGTAGACGATGGCAGCGTGCTCGTGGCGTACGAGTGCCGGCAGGAGCGCGCGGGTCAGCTGGATCGGTGCCGCGAGATTGACCTGGAGCAGCCGATCGATGTCGGAGTCCGGCATCGCGGCGAAGTCGCCGGCGTAGCCGATCCCGGCGTTGGCCACCAGGATCTCGACATCGCCGGCCTCGGCGGCGAGCCGACGCACCTGGTCCGGGTCGGCCAGGTCGGCGACGATCGCGCGAGCACCGTCGATCTCGGCGAGCCGCGCGGCATCCCGGCCGTGCGCCAGGACCCGGGCGCCGGCGGCGGTGAGCCGGTCCGCGATCGCGGCACCGATGCCGGAGGACGCGCCGGTCACCAGCGCCGCCGATCCTGCGATGATCACCGATCCAGTATGTCGGCAGCCGCGACGTCGCGCACCCGGACCTCCCGCGCCAGCGCCGGCCCCGGTAGCGTGGCAGCACGTGAGCGTACTTCTGTTCGACATGTTCGGCGTCATCGCGAAGGTGCAGTCGGAGGCGAGCAAGGCCGAACTCGTGATGCTGTCCGGTCAGGAGCCGGAGCGATTCTGGGCGGCCTACTGGGACCTGCGACCCGGTTTCGACGACGGAAGTTACGACGCGGCGGCCTACTGGAAAGCGATGCAGGCGGAGCTCGGCACGGCGCTCGACGCGGTGGCGCTGCAGGCGGCGGATCTGCGCAGCTGGAGCCGCATCGACGAGGAAATGGTGGAGCTGCTGCGGTCGCTGCGCGCTCGCGGCGACCGCCTCGGCCTGCTCTCCAACATCACGCCCGAACTCGCCGCCGAATACGAGCGCACGCACGCGTGGCTCGACGTCTTCGACGTCCTCGGGTTCTCCAGCCGGATCGGCCACGCCAAGCCCAGCCGCCAAGCATTCCAGTGGTGCCTGGACCGGTTCGGGGTGCCGGCCGGAGACATCCTCTTCATCGACGACAGCCCGGCCAACCTGGTGACGGCGGATGCGATGGGCCTGCGTACGCACCTGTTCGCCGGCATCGACGAGCTGCGCCGCACACTCGGCCAGCCCGCGAGCTGAGCCGGGCTAGTAGACCAGGTCTCGTAGCGCCGCGTGCGCGTCCAAGTTGACGCCATTGACTTCGCACAGCGCGAGCCAGGCGGCGCCGCCGGCGGCGTGCCGCGCGATCACCGGCTCGCGGCCGTAGCGCTCGGTGATCCGGCGCGACACCTCGCGCTGGATCCGGCCGGGCGCGGTGAGCAGCTCTCCGGAGAGCACGATCGGATCGGCGCCACCGGTCTCCGCCGGCGGCACGTCCCGGAACAGCGCATCGAGCGACTCCACCAGCAGTGTGACGCTGCGATCGAGGATCCGCTGCGCGGTCCGGTCGCCGGCCTCGGCCGCGGCCGGCACCAGCGGGGCCAGCCGGCTCAGCGCGATCGGCGGTTGGTCATAGACCGCGGTACGCAAGATTGACATCTGCTCGTCCGGCTCGACCGGCAGCTCGTCGGTGTTGGCGATGGTGCCGAGAACGGCCATTCGCAGCAGCGTCGGGCCACCCCGGCCGTCCAGCTCGTCGAGCACTGCGCGGACAGCCTGCCGGCCCAGCCAGAATCCGGATCCGTCGTCGCCGATCAGCCAGCCGTGCCCAGCGACCCGATGGGTCATCCGCTCCGAGTCGATCCAGGCGGCGATCGAGCCCGCACCAGCGATCAGAATGGCGCCGCGCGACGCGGTGGTGCCGCCGGCGAATGCCGCCGCGGCGTCGGTGACGATCCGTACCGGGCAGGTCAGGCCGACCCGCTCCCACACCTGCGTCAGGGCTTGCAGAGCGGCGGCCTCGGACGGCGTGCGGATTCCGGCCATCCCGACCACCGCGCCGGCCACCTTCTCCGGGGCAGTGCCGCCCAGAGCACTGATGATCGCGCCGCCGAGCCGATCCGAGACCACGTCAAGCGGATAGGCCGTCGGGTTGGCACCGGCGGCCCGGCCCACCCCGAGCATGCCACCGTCCGCGCCCGCCAGCAGCGCGCAGACTGAGCTGCCGGTGGCCTCGATGCCCAGCACGAATGGATCCACCGGTGCAGTCCACCATGTTTGCGCCGCGCCAGCCAATCCGCTGTCGTCGGTGCGACGCTGGTCATATAGATCCGCGTGATTGCCGGTTCGCCGGTCCGCCGGGCGCTGTTGTCAGCCCTTGACCGCGCCGGCGGTCAGGCCGCTGGCGATCCGCTTCTGGATGATCATGAAGAAGATGATCACCGGGACCGCGATCAGCGTCGAGCCCGCCATCAGCGGGCCATACTGCACACCCTCGGAGAGCGTGAAGTGGGTCAGCCAGAGCGGCAGGGTGTAGTTCTTGTTGGCGGAGATGATGAAGTAGGTCAGCAGGTATTCGTTCCAGGCCAGGATCATCGTGAAGATGCTCGTGGAGATGAGACCCGGAAGCACCAGGGGCAGGACCACCCGGCGGACCGCACCGAGCCGGGAGCAGCCGTCGACCATGGCCGCCTCTTCCAGCTCCGGCGGCACGTTGGCGATGAAGCCGCGCAGCGTCCACACCGCGAACGGCAACGAGAACACCAGGTAGGCGACGATCAAACCGGGCAGCGTGTCGGCGAGCTGCAGCGTCGACAGCGTCAGGAACAGCGGGATCACGATCGCGACCAGCGGCACCATCTGCACCGCCATCACCGCGAACAGGAACACCCGGCGGCCGAGGAACCGGAACCGGGCGATCGCCAGCGCGGCCAGGAACGCGATGACCATCGCGATCACCACCGTCACCACGGCGACCAGCGCGCTATTGCGCAGCGCCGTCCAGAACACCGGATCGTCGACGACGGTGCGGAAGTTGGCCAGCGTCGGATGCCGAGGGAAGAACTGCGGGGTCACGGTGAGCATGTCGGCACCGGGCTTGAACGCGGTGTTGACCATCCAGTAGACCGGGAACAGCCAGATCACCACGACCGCGAGGCCGATCACGGTGTAGACGGTGCGCGCGACGCGGCTCACTCGACGCCTCCGAGCTTCGACAGGGACCGCATATAGACACCGACGACCATCGCGAGCAGCAACACGATGACGATCGCGACCGCGGATGCATAGCCGTACGAGTGGCTGTAGTAAGCCTTGGTGTAGGCGTAGATCCCGAGGGTGAAGTAGTCCTGGGTCGGGTTGCTCTGGCGCAGCACCCAGATCTGCGCGAACACCTGCAGGTCCCAGATGATCGACAGCACCGTCAGCAGCCGGATGATGGGCCGGATCAGCGGCAGCGTGATGCGCCGGAGGATCTGTCCCGACGTGGCGCCGTCGACCCGGGCGGCCTCCACCAGCTCGCTCGGCACCTGGCTGAGCGCGGCGTAGGTGCTGATCGTGATGAGCGGGACGGCGCCCCACACCACCACCGCGCCGGCGACGCCGAAGCCCTCGACATTGTTGATGTACCAGTTGTGCCGCGGCATGCCGAGCAGCCAATTGACGACGCCGTAGTTGTAATCGGTCATCCAGGCGAACATCTCGGTGGACACCACGCTCGGCACCGACCACGCCACCACCAAGGACAGCGTGATGAGCCACCGAACCCCGGCCGGGACTCGCTGCATCAGCAGCGCGATGCCGACGCCGATCAGCATCGACCCGCCGACCATCACCACGGTCAGCAGCACCGAGCGCTCGACCGCGGTCCAGAACATCGGGTCGGTGAAGATCTGCTGGTAGTTGTCGAAGCCGACCCAGTCGGGCGGGTATCCGCCGTGGATCTGGCGCAGTCCCCAATGCTGGAAGGACTGCACGACCAGCCGCACCAGCGGGTAGCCCATCAGGCCGATGAGCAGCACCGACGCCGGCAGGATCAGCCAGTAGGGCGTGGCGTCGAAACGCCGCCGGCGGCGTTGTTTCGGGTTCGGCGCGGACTCCCGTTGCGCGGGTACGGCCAGCTCGCCGGACACGCGCGGGGTTTGCAGTTCGGAACTTGTCACTGGATGGCTCCGGGCTAGCTTTCCGCGTTCAGATCCTTGTTGATGGCGTCGTCCGCGGTCTTGGTCGCATCGGCGATCGGCTTGCCGGTGGCGATGTCGACAAGCAGCTGGTTGATGATCTTGTCCTTCTCCACCTGTGCCCAGTTCGGAGCCAGCGGAACGAACCAGGTGCTGGCGAGTTCCTTGGAGAAGGCCGCGCGCAGCGGGTCACCGGAGACGATCGACTTGGCGTTGGCCAGATAGCCGCCGTCGACGAACTGCTTCTCGACGTCGCTCGAGGTGAAGGCCCGGATCCAGGCCTGGGACCAGTTGGCGTGCCTGGCCGAATTCGGGACCGCCAGGTCAGATCCGCCCATGAACGGCGGCAGGAAGCCGGTGGCATTGGTCGGGCTGGGCATCGGGAAGGTGCCGATCTTGTCCTTCAGCTCCGGCTTGCCCTTGTCCCCGAACACCGCCGCCATCTGGCCGCTGGAGTCGTAGAACATCGCAGAGGTGCCGTTCACCAGCTGGGTGTAGGAGTTCAGATTGGTGATCGTGCGGTCGCCGCGGTAGCCCGCGTCGATCAGCTTCTTCCAGTTGGCCAGGCCCGCCTGCGCCTCCGGCGAGCTCAGGTTGGCGGTCCACTTGCCACCGCTGTTGGTCGCGATGCTCGCGCCGGTGTCATAGACGAACGGGAGGCCGCCGTAGGGGTAAGAACCCGGCATGTAGAAGGCACTGAAGTTCTTGTCGTTCTGGTGCTTGTCGGCGATCTTCTGGACGTCGGTGAGCAGCTCGTCCCAGCTTGCCGGCGGGGCGGTGATGCCGGCGTCGGCGAAGATGTCCTTGCGGTAGGTCACCGCGCGGTCGCCGCCGTAGTAGGGGACGCAGTAGAGCTTGCCGTCCATCGCGCACGACTGGGTCAGACCGTCGAGCCACTGGCCGGAGTTGTCGAACGTGGTCTTGACACCGCTCAGGTCCTGGAGCGCGCCCGCGGTGATGTATTGCGCCGTCTCGCTGTTGCCGAACTCGATCACATCCGGCTCGGTGTGCGACTGGGCGGTCGCGTCGAACTTCGTCAGGTGATCGGTCCAGGCCTGGTATTGCACGTCCACCGCAACCTTGGGGAACGCCTGGTGGAACTTGTCGGTCGCGGCCGCCACCGCGTTCGGCCAGAGAGTCTGGGCATCGACCTGGAGCCACACGACGAGCTTGCCGGTCGCGTTCGGGTCCGCTGTCGCCGTTGAGTTTGCCGAGTCGCCGCCGCTGGACGAGCAGGCGGCGCTCGCGAGCAGGGCGGTCGCGGCCACGGCAATGAGGGTGTTGCGGGCGGTGCGCTTCACGCGATCTCCTCTCTGGGGGTGCGCGCTGGGGGTGGGCGCGCTGGCAGTTGCCGACCGGTGGACTCTGGGGGAGCTTGCCACAAGATCACCAGATATTCCACATAAATCCAAGTCTGAGGTATGTGATCTGGTGAACTCCTCGTGTCACAATGCGCGTTGTGACCGACGAGCTGGGCACCGCGCTCCCCGAGGAGCGGCGACTGCAAATCGCGGCGCAGTTGCGCCGCGACTCTCGCGTTCGGGTCGACGACCTGGCCCGTCATTTCGTGGTCTCCGGCGAGACCATCCGGCGTGATCTGCAGGTGCTGGAGGAGCGCGGGATCCTGCGCCGGGTCTACGGCGGGGCGATCGTCGCCGCCAGTCCGTCATGGGAAGCCCGAGTCGACGAGCGCGAGCCGCCGCCGACCCTGGCGATCGCGGCGCACGCCGCCGCTCTGATCGACTCCGGCGACACCATCGTCCTGCACGGCGATGGGCAGGCGGTTGAGGTCGCGCGGGTGCTGCCGGCGTCGTACGCGGGGCGGGTGTTGTGCGCCGGGCTGTCGGTCGCCGCCGAGTTGGCCGGCCGCACCGGGATCGACGTGCTGCTGGCCGGCGGCCAGTTGCGGGCGCCTGGCCTGGTTTGCACCGGTTCGATGACCGAGCGGTTCTTCACCGAATACTTCGCGGACAAGGCGTTCCTCGCCGCCGCAGGCGTGCACGCGAGCGCCGGGTTGACCGCCTCCGACCTCGGTGATGTCGCGGTCTATCAGGCCATCATCCGGCAGGCCCGGGAGATCTACGTGCTGGCCGACGCGACCGCGCTGGGCCGGATCGCGGTAGCCCGGGTCGCGCCGCTGCCCGCGATCACCGCCGTGATCACCGACACTTCCGCCGATCCCGAAGAGATTCGCGCACTTCAAGACGCCGGAGTAAAGGTGCTGCTGGCCGAGGATGGTCTGCGGGACGACTGATCGGGCGGCACCATTCATCTGGCCGCGGCGGCTGCGCTGCTGCGACTATGGCAGCGCTTGCTGCCGCCCTGTGCGACGTCTTCGCGGCCTCCTCGGAGCGACTTCGTCGATCCTCCTAGGCTCTGCAGACGCCGCGGCGGCGGCTGCGCGCCGTGCGGCTTAGGGCGAGCGGACTCGACGCGGGAAGACACTGTCCGATCGCCACTTGACCTTTCCACTCGAATACAACAAGAATCCTCGCGACAGTTCCACAGAAACACACGACCTGCCCGAGGAGCCTCCTGTGACGGATCAGCTGGTGCTCGGCGTCGACCTCGGCGGCTCCAGCACCCGGGTGTTGGTGGCCGATGCCGGTGGCGCGCCGGTCGGCACCGGTCATGCCGGAGGCGGCAACCCGGTCGCCCGTGGCCTGGACACAATGCGGGTCAACCTCACGGCGGCTCTGGAGTCGGCACTGGCCGGTGTGGACCGGTCGCGGGTCGCGATGGCGGTGCTCGGTCTGGCCGGCGTGACCACATACGGCGAGGCGTTCCAGCGCGCGATCGGGGATGTGTGGAGCACCGTCGGCCTGGCCTGCCCGCGCGAGCTGCGCCCGGACACCGAGGTGGCGTTCGCCGCCGGCGGTGCCGGCGACCACGGTTTCGTGCTGGTCTCCGGGACCGGCGCGGTGGCCGCATACGTGCAGGACAGCCACCTGACCCGCTCCGTCGACGGGCACGGCTGGCTGCTCGGCGACCGGGGGTCGGGATTCTGGGTGGGCCGCGAGGGCATGATGGCGGCGCTGGCGGCGATCGAGGGCAACGGCCCAGAGACATCACTGCGCGAGACGATCCCGGCGGCGCTGGGCGTGGCCGTTGAGGACGGTGCGTTGGCACTGACCCGGTCGGTCTATCAGCGGCCACCGGTGACGCTTGCCGAGCTGGCGCCGATCGTCACCGCGGCCGCAGGCAGCGGCGACGCGGTGGCATTGCACATCATGGCGCGTACGGCCGGAGCGTTGCTGGACTCGGTGCAGACCGTGCACCGGGCCGCAGGCGGCCCGCCGGATCTGCCGGTCGTGCTCGGCGGCGGGCTGCTGCGAGCTGACACCCCGGCGTCTCGGGACCTTTGCCAGCAGGTATGGCGTGGCATCGTCGGAATCGGACTGCGGCCCTATCTGGCGCAGGCCGCCGAGACCGGTGCCGTGACGCTGGCCATCTCGGCCCTTAGCAAGCAGGGAGTGTAGGGATGGCCAACCCACCCGCGCAGGATCTCGTCGTTGAACTCGCCACGCTCATGACCGAGGCGTTCGACCCGGAGTTCCGGGACATCGACCTGGCCGCGACCGAGTCCATCGTGGTCGCGATGAACTCCGAGAACGCGGCCGTGGTCGACGCCGTCGTGGCCGCGTCGGCACCGATCGCCGCGGCGATCGACGCGATCGCCGAGCGGATGCGCCGCGGCGGTCGGCTGGTCTATGCGGGGGCGGGCACCGCGGGCCGGATGGGAGTCCTGGATGCCAGCGAATGCCCGCCCACCTTCTCCACGCCGCCAGGGCTGGTCGTCGGTCTGATCGCCGGCGGCGAAACGGCGGTGACCCGCGCGGTCGAGGGCGCCGAGGACGATTTCGACGGATCGGTGGCCCAGTTCGACGCGTTGCATCTGGGCGAAGAGGACTCGGTGGTGGCGATCTCGGCCAGCGGCCGGACCCGTTACGCGGTCGGAGCGTTGACGCATGCCCGCGCTCGCGGAGCGCTCACCGTGGCGGTGGCCGGCAATCACGGCAGCGAGATGGGCCGGGTCGCCGATCACGTCATCGAGATCGAGGTCGGCCCCGAATTCCTGGTCGGGTCCACCCGGCTCAAGGCCGCCACCGTGCAGAAGCTGGTCCTGAACACGATCTCGACGGTGGTCATGATGCGCCTCGGGCGGACCTTCGGAAACCTGATGGTGAACATGACCGCGACCAACGACAAGCTGCGCGCCCGGGCTCGCCGGATCGTCGTGCTCGCCACCGGCTGCGAGCAGGCGCAGGCCGACGCCGCGCTGGTCGACGCCGGCGGCGATGTCAAGGCCGCGATCCTGATGGTCCTGCGCGATGTCGACGCGGAGACCGCGCGGCAGCGGCTGGACCGCTCCGACGGCTTCCTGCGGGCGGCACTGGAGGGCTGAGTCGGCGGGTGACGAGGAGCCGACCGGTGGGGCAGCGGCGCTTGACATTCGTGGTACAAACTTCGATACAGAATCGGGGACCACGGATGGTGGGTGCGCGGTGGGACTGGTCGTGTTCGCGGTGTTCGTCGTTGCGGCGTCGGCGAGCGTCTGGCGTGCGGTGACCCGCGACCCCGGGCGACTGGCGCACCGGTTCGCCCGGTCAATGGACTTGCCGCTGCCGAACGATCTGATCCCGGCGATCGGCCGCCGGCTGCGAATCCAACTGGCCGCCCGGCTGGCCGTCGTGTGCGCGCTCGGCATCGCCTGCATCGCGCTGATTCAACTGGCCTGGGACCGGCCGCACGGCATGCTTTTCGGCGCCGCTCTCGGCCTGCCCGCGTTCGGTTCGGTGCTGTACGTACCGGTCGCCGAGCTGGTGGCCTACCTCGTGGACCGCGCGACGTCGGCGCGGTGGCTCCGGAGCACCCGGGTGGCGCGAGTGGTCCGGCCGCGTACCGACGACTTCGTCGCTCCGTGGATGACCTGGTTCGCCCGGGCGGCGGCGGTCGTCCCGGTGCTCGTATGGGCGGCGCTCTCCGACCACCACGCGGGTGCATTTGCGGTGGCGGCGGCGCCGATCGTCGTCTGCGCGGCGGTCGAGCTCGGCCAACGTCGGCTGGCCGGCGGCCGGCAGCGCGCGGCCACCGGCCTGGAACTCGCCTACGACGACGCCTTCCGAGCAGTGACGATGATTGGGCTGGTCGGACTGTCGCTGGGTGTGGCCGCGGCAGCGACCGTCGCGGTGACCTATGGCATCCGGACTCACCTGGCCGAGACCGTTGCCGTCGGTACGGTGGGAGCGGTTCTGCTGTGGCGGATTGTCACGCTGATACCCGACTTTTCCCGCCGGTTCCGTCACCGTCTGTCCGCTGTGTCGTAACTCGGCCGGCCGTAGAGTCGACATCGTGCTGATTCGCATCGACCCGGACGCGGCAACGCCGCCGTACGAGCAGATTCGCCTGCAGGTCGCGGATCAGGCCCGGTCCGGAACGCTACCGGCGGGTACGCGGTTGCCAACGGTTCGCCGTCTCGCCGACGACCTCGGCCTGGCACCCGGCACAGTGGCGCGCGCCTACCGCGAACTCGAGACCGACCGCGTCATCGAGACGCGCGGCCGGCACGGCACCTTTGTCTCGGCCGGCGGCGACCCGGTGGCGCGCGAGGCGTTCGCTGCCGCGGTGGACTATGCGGACCGGATCCGCCGCCTCGGTCTCGGCGCCGACGACGCCCGCCGCCATCTGGACGCGGCTTTCCGGGTCGGATAACGAGTCGGGCCGTCACAACCGGATCGCGTAACGACCTGATCGGCGGTCACTCGCGACCGATGCGGTCGCCGAAAATCTGCCGGCGGATCGCGATTTCCGCTGCCGTTTCTCGGGTTCACCGGTCCGCAACACGCCGAAAATGACAGCTGCCGGCAGAAATTTTTTCCCTCCGACAATGCCACCCGCGACCGCGTTGCGATCGGTCGCGGCTGGGTATCACCATTCCGGAACGGCAACGCGAAACCGTTGCCAGATAAGGGTTTCACGGAACTTGTGGCGGAATCGCCGGGCGATTGGGTGGGTTCGGTCCGGATTACATCCAATGTAGAAGCGCCTAGGCTTTTGCGCCGAATCGGTAGCGCATGGGAGGTTTGCGGTGCACAGTGATGTCATGAGCAGCAGCGGGACTGGCGGCGACTACTTTTGGTGCCTCCGCCACCACCGCGTGGAGTCGGACGCGAACAAATGCTCCGGGGACCACCTCCTCGGGCCGTACGCGACCGAAGCCGATGCGGCAGCGGCCCTGGAGAACGTGGCGGAACGAAATGCCACGTGGGACGCCGAAGACGCCCGCTGGAACGGAGAGTCGTGACCGGCAAACCGGCTCATCGAGCAACCCGTCAGGTTCCTAGGGAGGGACATCATGGCCGCAGCTACTAAGGCCACGAAGAAACCGGCCGTGCGCGCGGCTGGGAAGAAGACCGTCGCGGCGACCAGAACCACCGCCGCGCTGAAGGCCGTCGTCAAGAAGGTGGCAGCCAAGACGACGACGACCGCGCGCAAGACCGCTGCCAAGAAGGCCCCTGCTACGAAGTCGACGTCAGCCCGCAAGACGGCACCCGCCCGCAAGGCGACGGCGAAGAAGACCACGGCCGCGAAGAAGACCGCGGCGAGGAAGACCACCGCGGCGAAGAAGACCACGGCCGCCAAGAAGACCACGGCCGCCAAGAAGACCACGGCCGCCAAGAAGACCACTGCGCGCAAGACGATCACGGCCAAGAAGGCTCCGGCCCGGAAGACCACCACCGCGCGCAAGACCGCCGCCAAGAAGGCCCCGGCCAAGAAGGCCGCGGTCAAGCGGACGGTCGCCAAGAAGGCGCCGGCCAAGAAGACGACGGCGGCCAAGAAGACGACGGCCGCCAAGAAGACCACGGCCGCCAAGAAGACCACGGCGGCTCGGAAGACCACCGCGGCCACGAAGACGACCACCGCGCGCAAGACCGCCGCCAAGAAGGCCCCGGCCAAGAAGGCCGCGGTCAAGCGGACGGTCGCCAAGAAGGCGCCGGCGAAGAAGGCGACCGCGAAGAAGACCACGGCCGCGAAGAAGACCACCACGGCCGCGAAGAAGACCACGGCTGCCAAGAAGACCACGGCTGCCAAGAAGACCACGGCTGCCAAGAAGACCACGGCGGCCCGCAAGACCACGGCTCGCAAGACCACGGCCGCGAAGAAGGCGCCGGCCCGAAGCGCGGCGTCGGCCCGCAAGACGGCCCCGGCCCGCAAGGCCGCGGTCAAGAAGAGCGCTCGGACGACGGCTCGTCGCACATCGGCCATGCGGTGAGTGATCGCACGAAGTGATCAATGGTATGACTGACGGATGGTGATCCGTCGGCTCATAGCACCGAATATCGATTTCTCGTCGCTGCGCCGCGAGCTGAAGCTGCCAGAGCAGTTCACGCCCGCGGCGCAGCACGAGGCGGATCAGATCGCGGCGAGCGGCCCGGCGCTGCCCGCCGTTGACCACACCGACATCGACTTTGTCACCATCGACCCGCCCACTTCGATGGATCTGGACCAGGCGATGTGCCTGCAGCGCCGGCCCGGCGGCGGTTACCGCGTGTTCTACGCGATCGCCGACGTGTCGGCCTTTGTCGCTCCCGGCGGCGCGCTGTTCACTGACACCTGGGGCCGCGGCCAGACGATCTACCTGCCGGACGGCAAGGTGCCGCTGCATCCCAAGGTGCTCTCCGAGGGCGCCGCCAGCCTGCTGCCGGATCAGGTCCGGCCGGCTGTGGTGTGGACCATCGACCTGGACCCCAGCGGTGAGACCACGGCGGTCCGGGTCGAGCGCGCCACCGTTCGCAGCCGGGCGAAGCTGAACTATCCGGCCGTCCAGGCCGCTGTCAGCACCGGCTCGGTGGCGGATCCGATCGCGCTGCTGCCCGAGATCGGCGCCGTGCTGATCGAGCGCGGCCTGCAGCGTGGCGCCATCAACCTGCCGATCCCGTCGCAGGAGGTGGTGCCGGTCGACGGCGGCTGGGAGCTGATCCTGGAGGCACCCGCGCCGGTGGAGGACTTCAATGCGCAGATCTCGCTGCTGACCGGAATGGCGGCAGCGAAAATCATGCTGGACGGCGGGTGCGGGCTGCTGCGAACCATGCCGGCCCCGGAGCCGGCGGCGATCGCCAATCTCAAGAAGGCGGCCCAGAGCCTCGGCATTGCCTGGCCGGACGGGGCGTCGGCGGGGCGCGTCATCGGCTCGGTGAACGGCAACGACCCGCGCGGCGCCGCCTTCCTCGACCACGCCGCGGAATTGATGCGCGGGGCCGGCTACGCGGCCTTCGACGGCACCCCGCCGACGGACTCCGGACATGGCGGCGTCGGCGCGCCGTACGCCCATGTCACCGCGCCGCTGCGGCGCCTGGCGGATCGATTCGCGACCGAGTCGGCACTGGCCATCTTCGAGGGCCGCGCGGTCCCCGACTGGGTGCGCCAGTCGCTGCCCAAGCTGCCTCAGGTGATGGCAGCCACCGACCACGTCGCCGGGGCTGCCGACCGCGGCGCCGTCGATCTCACCGAGGCGGTGCTGCTCGCCGACCGGGTCGGCGAGCAATTCGACGCCGCGGTGCTCGATCTCGACGATAAGCCTGGCGCGCGGAAGGGCACGATCGCGATCGACCACCCCGCTGTACGCGCGAAGTGCGAAGGCGCCGGCATGGTGCTCGGCGAGCGCCTGACCGTACGCCTCACCGAAGCCGACCCGAAGCAGCGCAAGGTGCTGTTCACGACCGCGGAATGAGAGTCGTCTCGCTGGTCCCGTCGCTGACCGAGGCGGTCGCCTCGGCGGATCGGTCGGTGCTGGTCGGAGCCACCGACTACTGCACTTATCCGGCGGATCTCGACGTGACCCGGGTCGGCGGCAGCAAATACCCGACGGTCGAGTCGGTGCTGGCCCTGCACCCCGATCTCGTCCTCGCCAATGTTGAGGAGAACCGGCGCGAGGACGTGGAAGCGCTACGGGCGGCCGGCGTACCCGTGTGGGTGTCCTATCCGCGGACGCTGAATGAGGCGTTCGCGGCGCTGGCTGAGATGTTCGATGTCCTCGGTCTGACGGCGCCGCGCTGGCTCGCGGAGGCCGAGGAGGTTTGGGCCGCGCCCCCGGAGCGCGCGCTGGCATCGCGGGCGCTGGTGCCGGTCTGGCGGCGGCCCTGGGTGGTGGTCGGGTCCGGCACCTTCGCGGGCGACATGCTGCGCGCGGCTCGGCGTGGCGCACCTGTACGCCGACTCGCCCGAGCGCTACCCGCGGCCGGCCCTGGATGAGCTGCGCGAGCGCCGACCGGATTTGCTGGTGTTGCCGGACGAGCCTTATGAGTTCAGCGATTCCGACGGTCCGGAGGAGTTTCCCGGCGTGCCCTACGCGTTGGTCTCCGGCCGCCACCTCACCTGGTATGGACCGTCACTGCTCGAAGCGCGGGATGTGTTGACCGCATCGTTGTCGATGCCTAGCGTCGAGCCATGACGCTGCTCACCGATCTCGTCACCGCGCTCCGCGCGGGCTCGATCGAGGTCCTCGATCTCACCGCCCCGCTGCAATCGACCACCCCGATCCTGGCGCTGCCGGAGCAGTTCGGCCAGACCTGGCCGTTCGCGCTGACCGAGATCAGTCGCTACGACGAGGCCGGTCCGGCGTGGTATTGGAACAACATCTCCACCGGTGAGCACACCGGCACCCATTTCGACGCGCCGATCCACTGGGTGACCGGGCAGGACAAGCTTGACGTGTCCCAGGTGCCGGCGGCGTCGCTGATCGCTCCGGCCGCGGTTATCGACGTCGCCGCGCAGGCCGCGGCCGATCCCGACTTCCTGCTCGAGGTGGATCACATCCAGGAGTTCGAGGCCGCCCATGGGCCGTTGCCGGACGGCGGCTGGCTGCTGATCCGCACCGGGTGGGACGCGCGCTCGACCGACTCGGACATGTTCCTCAACGGCGGCGCCACCCCGGGCGTGTCGATCGAGTGCGCCAAGTGGCTCGCCGAGGAGGCGCCGATCCAGGGCGTCGGAGTCGAGACAGTGGGCACCGACGCGGGCGCCGCGCACTCTTTCGACCCGCCGTTCCCGTGCCACTCGTTCCTGCTCGGCGCCAACAAATTCGGGCTCACTCAGCTGCAGAACCTGGCTCACCTGCCGGCCACCGGAGCGCTGGTGATCGCGGCCCCGCTGCCGATCGTGCACGGTTCCGGCAGCCCGGCTCGGGTGCTCGCACTTGTCGAACGGTGATCCGATGACCGGCCGCGCCATGGATGCCGCCGCGCTCACCGGCTCGGTGCTCGGCAGCCTCGGTGTCCAGCACGCGTTCGGCGTCGTCGGCAGCGGCAACTTCCATGTCACCAACGCGCTGATCGAGGCTGGTGCCCGGTTCGTGCCGGCGGCTCACGAAGCCGGTGCGATCACGGCCGCGGACGCGTACGCACGCCTGACCGGCCGGGTCGGCGTGGTCTCGGTGCATCAGGGCCCGGGCGTCACCAACGCGCTGACCGGTCTGGCCGAGGCCGCCAAGAGCCGCACGCCGCTGCTCCTGTTGGCACCGGAGGCGACGAACCCGCTGTCCAACTTCGCGATCGACCTGCCCCGGCTGGCGGAGTCGGTGGGCGCCGCATTCCACCGGCTGACCGCCGCCACGCCGGTCGAGGACGTGCTGTCCGCCTGGCAGCTGGCACTGCGCGGCACTGTCGTGCTGGGCCTGCCCCTGGACGTGCAGTCCTCGACCGTGCCGCTGCCGTCCTCGGTCGACCTGCCGTTCGTCGGCCCGCCCGCGATGCCCGACGTCAACGGCCTGGTGGCGGTGCTGCATGGAGCTCGCCGGCCGGTCTTCATCGCCGGGCGCGGCGCGGCCCGGGTGCCCTGGTCCCGGCGCCGGGACGTGCTCGCCGAGCTGGCCGACCGGTGTGGCGCCCTGCTGGCCACGTCGGCCGCCGCCAAGGGCCTGTTCGCCGGATCGCCGTGGAATCTCGACGTCTCCGGTGGGTTCGCCTCACCGCTCGCGGCGTCGCTGATCGCCGACGCCGACGTGATCGTCGCCTGGGGCAGCACGCTGAACATGTGGACCACCAGGCACGGCAAGCTGATCCCGCCGGGGGCCACGGTGGTCCGGGTCGACCACGATCCGGTGGCGCTGGCGCGGCCGCTGATCGCACCGGCGGCGGCCACCGTCGAGGTGTGCGGCGACGTCGGGGCGGTCGCCGCCGAGGTGCTGGCCGCGCTGCCGCCGTCCACCGACCATTGGCGTACGCCCGACCTCGCCACGCGACTGGCGGCCGAAGTGCGCTGGCGGGACGTGCCCTACGCCGACGAATCCACCGGCGCCGGCATCGATCCGCGTACGCTGACGATCGCCCTCGACGACATGCTTCCGGCGGAGCGAGTGGTCGCCGTCGACTCCGGCAACTTCATGGGCTATCCGTCGATGTTCCTGTCGGTGCCGGACGCCGCCGGGTTCAGCTTCACGCAGGCGTACCAATCCATCGGTCTGGGTCTGGCCTCGGCGATCGGCGCCAGCTTCGCGCGGCCGGACCGGCTGGTCGTGGCGGCGCTCGGCGATGGTGGATTCCTGATGGCGGCGGCTGAGTTGACCACGGTGGCGCGGCATTCGCTGCCCATGGTGATCGTCGTCTACAACGACGCCGCCTACGGCGCCGAGGTGCACCACTTCGGATCGTCGGCGAAGCTGGACACCGTCCGGTTTCCGGACGCCGACATCGCGTCGATCGCGCGCGGGTTCGGCTGCGCCGGCATCACGGTGCGATCGCCCGTCGATCTGGAGCCGTTGCGAGACTGGCTGGCCGGCCCACGCGAGACCGCGATCGTGGTGGACGCCAAGGTGTCCAGCGCGGGCGCGTCGTGGTGGCTGGAGGAGGCGTTCCGAGGCCACTGAGCCGCGATCCGCACCGTCCCGGCCCGTGGAAAGCACGTGGCCGGCCGGCCGGGCTCGGCGCGGCGGCCGGCCCGGCCGTCGTCCTGGACCGCCATGCTGTTGACCGGCGCCGGTCGCGCGATCCATGGCGGCATGCCGGCCAGAAAATCACTGCTCAAATGTGTGCTCCGCGGCCGGGAACACGCCGTCGCGGACTTCTTCGGCGTACCGCGTGACCGCGCCCTCCAGCACTCCGGCGAGATCCGCGTAGCGCTTGACGAATCGGGGGGCTTTTCCGGTCCGCAGACCCGCCATGTCCTGCCAGACCAGCACCTGCGCATCGGTGTCCGGTCCGGCGCCGATGCCGATCGTGGGGATCGCGAATCCGTTGGTGATCCGCTTGGCCACCGCGCCGGGCACCATCTCCAGCACGACGGCGAAGGCGCCGGCCTCGGTGACCGCCCGAGCGTCGGCGATCACCTCGTCGGCGGTGTCGCCGCGGCCCTGCACGCGATATCCGCCGATGGCGTGCTCGCTCTGCGGCGTGAACCCGACGTGCGCCATCACCGGGATGCCGGCGTTGGTGATCGCCTGGATCTGTGCGGCCACCCGGACGCCGCCCTCCAGCTTGACGGCGTGGCAGCCGCCTTCCTTCATGAACCGGACCGCGGTCCGCAACGCCTGGGTGGGACCTTCCTCGTAGGAGCCGAACGGCAGGTCACCGACGACGAGAGTGCGGCTGGTCGCGCGTACGACGGCGCGGACCAGCGGGAGCAGATCGTCCACGGTGATCGGTACGGTGGTTTCGTAGCCGTATACGTTGTTGGCGGCCGAGTCGCCGACCAGCAGCACCGGGATTCCGGCTCGATCGAAGATGCCGGCTGTGTACTGGTCGTAGCTGGTGAGCATGGCCCACTTCTCGCCGCGCTCCTTGGCCAGATGCAGGTCGCGGGTGCGGACGCGACGCGTGGCGGGCCCGCCGTAGAGGGTGGGGACCTCGGGTTGAGACATCGTTATCTCCCTTTCCGGACTCGAGGCCGCGCTGCCATTGGAAGTGGCGGCTGGCGGTCCCCGGACACGTGCAGATCGTCCCACCAGGGCCTGGGCCCCGGGCAGGGATCAGTGCAACATTTCACAGGCCCGGACTCTGCTACTGTGCCGCCCCATGACGACCGACGCGGTGCCCGCCGGCTGGTACGAAGACCCGTACGGCACCGATGCCCAGCGCTTTCACGACGGCACCCGGTGGACCGGGCGGACCCGCGTCCTGGAGAGTCCGGAGGCCGCCGCCGGCGAGCCGGTGTTTCCGGTGGCGCCGACCACGCCGCGTTCTCGGCTGGTGCGGCTGGCCTGGACCGCGCCGGTTGTCGCAGTCGTCCTCGGCATGTTCGCGATCTTGACGCCGTTGCCGCGTCCGTGGGGCTGGGCAATCGCCGCCGCGACCACCGCGGCGGTCGTCGCCACCGCAGGTCGCACAGTGGGCTACCGGTGGTCCAGCGTGGTGCTGGCCCTGGCGCTCCCGCCGCTGGGTGCCGTGACGATGGTCGACATCGCGTGGCGGCTGTCCCTCTGGCCGTACCGCGACTGGGAAATGGCTAACGACCAAGGGCCGGACTGGGTGCGCGTCACGCATCCGTCGATCAGCGGTCCATTGTGGATCCGGCGCGACGCGGTGCCGCCGGCGTAGCGGACGCCACGGCTCCCAGAAACCCGTAGATCTTGCGACGCGGTCATAGCCCCACGCCAAGTTACCAAGATCCACGAGGGCGCTACGGCTGCTCGCGGAACCGGTTCGTGATCGGGAGCCGCCGGTCCCGCCCGAACGCCTTGAACGAAATCTTGGTGCCCGGCGCGGACTGCCGGCGCTTGTATTCGGCGACGTCCACCAGCCGCAGCACCCGATCCACGACCAAGGGTTCGTGTCCGGCTTCGAGCAACTGTTCGCGGCCCATGTCACCGTCGATATAACCGGCGAGCACGCCGTCCAGCACCTCGTAGTCCGGCAGCGAGTCGGAGTCTTTCTGGTCCGGTCGCAACTCGGCGCTCGGCGGCTTCTCGATCGAGTTGCTCGGGATCGGGGGAGTGAGGCCGCGCCGCTCGGCTTCGGCGTTACGCCACCGCGCCAGCTTCCACACCAGGGTCTTGGGCACGTCCTTGAGCGGGTTGAAGCCGCCCACCGAATCGCCGTAGAGGGTGGAATAGCCGACCGCCAGCTCGCTCTTGTTGCCGGTGGTCAGGACCAGGTGGTTCTCCTGGTTGGACAGGCCCATCAGCAACACGCCGCGGACTCGCGCCTGGAGGTTCTCGGCGGCCAGGCCGGTCAGGTGCAGCTGCTCCATGAACGCGTCGACCATGCTCCGGATCGGCTGGATCCGGTAGTCCAGCCCGGTGCGCTTGGCCAGGCCCTCGGCGTCGTCCTTGGAGTGCTCGCTGGAGTAGGAACTCGGCATGCTGACGCCGACCACGTGCTCGGGGCCGATCGCGTCCACCGCGATCGCCGCCACCACCGACGAATCGATGCCGCCGGACAGGCCCAGGATCACCGACTTGAAACCGTTCTTCCGCACGTAGTCGCCGAGCCCGAGGACGAGTGCCTGCCACACCTCGGCCTCGTCGGTGACCCGGTCCGCGACGCCCGGGGCCGGAATCTCACCGCGGGGCGGCTCCAGCTGGTCGGATAGGAACACCCGCGCGACCTTCATCCCGTCCGGGCCGTGCGGCGGCGGCGCCGCCAGGTCGGCGGTCGCGGTCGGCAGATCCAGATCGAGTACGAGCAGATCCTCGCCGAACTGCGGAGCGCGCGCGATCAGCTCGCCGTCGGCGCTGACCACCATCGAGTCGCCGTCGAAAACTAGCTCGTCCTGGCCGCCGATCATGTTGACGTACGCGATCGGCGCCCTGGCCTCGCGCGCCCGCCGGGCCACCAGCGGCAGCCGGACGTCGTCCTTGTTCAGCTCGTACGGCGACCCGTTGATGTTGACGACCAGCCCGACCTCGGCGACCGCGGCCGCGGCGAACGGGCCGCCGGCCTGCCACAGGTCCTCGCAGATGGTCAGGGCGACGTCGACGCCGCCGATGCGTACGACACTAAGCGTGTCGCCCGGCACGAAGTAGCGGTCCTCGTCGAAGACACCGTAGTTGGGCAGGTGGTGTTTGAAGTAGGTGGCGACGATCCGGCCACCGTGCAGCACCGCCATAGCGTTGCGCGGCCCGTGCCCGGGCACCGCGTCGGAGCTGGTCTTGGCCGTGCCATCGGCGTCCAGGTAGCCGACCAGGACCACGGTCTCACCGAGACCGTCGCCGACCAGGGTGGTGGCGAGTTCGTCAAGGGCGGTCCGGGACGCCGCCACGAAACTGGCCCGGAAGACCAGATCCTCGACCGGGTAGCCGGTCAGCATCATCTCCGGAAAGGCCACGAGGTGGGCGCCGGCGGCCGCGGCCCGGCGAGTGGTCTCGCGAACCGTCGCGACGTTGCCGGCGATGTCGCCGACGCACGGATTGACTTGGGCCAGCGCGAGGCGGAGGCGGGCAGTTCCCGGCATGAGTTCATCTTGCCAAACCATCTCCCGGACACCGTGGTGATCTCCACGACTCCGCCGGCCGCGGTCGGCCCCGCCGCCGTCCACCGCGCCTCGGCCCACCTTGCCTCGGTCTGCCCGCGCCTCGGTCTGCCGCGCCTCGGTCCGCCGCGGTCCGCCGCGCCGCGCGGAGCCGGTGTGGGCGCCGGACGCTCGGAGCTGGGTGCGTAACAAGCCTGTAACCGGTCGGGTGGAGAATCCGTGGCGTGGAACGACAGCAGGAGTTCGTGCTCCGGACGCTCGAAGAGCGTGATATCCGTTTTGTCCGATTGTGGTTCACTGACGTTCTCGGCACGCTGAAGAGCGTCTCGGTGGCCCCGGCCGAGCTGGAGTCGGCGTTCGAGGAGGGCATCGGCTTCGACGGCTCGGCGATCGAGGGCTTCGCGCGCGTCTACGAGTCGGACATGGTGGCGATGCCGGACCCGGCCACGTTCCAGGTCTTCCCGTTCGAGGGCGGGCTGTCCGGCGAGAGCGCCCGGATGTTCTGCGACATCCTGCTGCCAGACGGATCGCCGAGCTGGGCCGATCCGCGGCACGTGCTGCGCCGCTCGCTGTCCCGCGCCGCCGAACGCGGTTTCACCTTCTATACCCACCCGGAGATCGAGTTCTTCCTGCTGGAGGGCTTCCCGTCGGACGGCTCGGCGCCGAAGCCGGTGGACTCCGGCGGCTATTTCGAGCACACCACTCACGCGGTGGCCCGGGACTTCCGCCGGCAGGCGGTGCTGGCGCTGGAGCGGATCGGCATCTCGGTCGAGTTCAGCCACCACGAGGTGGCACCCGGCCAGCAGGAGATCGATCTGCGCTATGCCGACGCGCTGACCACCGCCGACAACATCATGACCTTCCGGCACGTGGTCAAGGAGGTGGCGCTGTCCCACGGCGTCCGCGCGACCTTCATGCCGAAGCCGTTCACCGACCAGCCCGGCAGCGGTATGCACACGCACCTGTCCCTCTTCGAGGGGGAGCGCAACGCCTTCCACGATCCGACCGACCCGATGAAGCTCTCGAAGGTTGCCCGATCGTTCATCGCCGGCCTGCTGACCCACGCCCGGGAGTACGCCGCCATCACCAACCAGTGGGTGAACTCCTACAAGCGGCTGTTCCCGCAGTCGGTGGCCAACAGCATTTCGGAAGCGCCGGCCTACGTGAGCTGGGGACACCTGAACCGGTCGGCGCTGGTGCGGGTGCCGGCCTACGGCAAGCCCAACTCCGCCCGGGTGGAGATCCGGTCACTGGACTCGGCATGCAACCCCTATCTCGCGTACGCGGTCCTGCTCGGCGCCGGCCTGAAGGGCATCGAAGAGGGCTATGAGCTGCCGCCGGGCGCCGAGGACGACATCTGGGCGTTGACCGACGGCGAGCGCAAGGCGATGGGTTACGAGACCCTGCCGGGCAACCTGGCCGAGGCGATCGACGTGATGGAACGCTCCGAATTCGTCGCCGAGGTGCTTGGCGAGCACGTCTTCGACTTCTTCCTGCGGAACAAGCGGGCGGAGTGGGAGGAGTACCGCCGGGTGGTCACGCCGTTCGAGCGGCAGCGCTATCTCGGCGCACTCTGACCGCCTTTGCCGTCCTGTCACTGTGGGTCGACGCCGAGACCATGATGGCGCGCATTCTGAGCCCGCGGCGCACCAACCCATGGGGCAAGGATCCGGCGATGCGGGACAAGCTGCTGCGCGACCGGGTCTCACAGTACGCACGCCTGGATGCCGTGGGTGCGGTGCGGATCGACGCCACCGGGCCACTCGATGACGTGGTCGACGCGGTGCTGGCCGCCGCTCAGTTGAACACGCTGTAGACGCTGTCCGGTGCGGGGCTGGACGAGGCCGGATCGCTGATCGGAGCCGCGGCGCCGTAGTCCGAGTAGTCCACCGTAACCCCGAGGCCGGGGTCGAACCCGCTGGTGTCCACTGTGAACCGGATAACCCGGCCCTGGTCGTCGGTGGTCACCGTGAACGGTGTGGTGGTCGCGGCGACGCCGGCCTGGGCTACCTCGTCCGGGTCCGGCGTGTTGTGGCCGCTGACCTTGGTCAGGTCGAGGTGGCCGGTGAAACTGGTGTCGTCGACCCGCTTGGCGTCCGCCACTCCGGCCAGGATGCCGCTCATGTCAATCGGATCCGCGGCGTCGGCGTGGATCGGAAGGTTGTTGTTCGCGCTGAGCTTCTGCGGGTCGAGGGCCATCCAATCGCTGCCGCTGATGCCCAGCTGACTGTTGGCATCCTTGCCGAGGTCCATCTTCAGCCACACCTGGCCGCCGTCGACCACCTCATCGACTTCGAGGTCGCCGCTGGTGGCCACGATGGCAGCGGCCTTGGCGGCCGGATCGACCGAACCTCTGATGGTCGAGCTGGGCGTCGTCATCGTCACGTTGTGGCTGGTCGTGGCCAGCGCGGAGATCGTGTCCCGGAGATCGGCCTCGTCGTTGGGGTCGCTGCGGGGCGCGGCGCCGCCCGAGTTTCCACCGATCGCTGCCGCCTCCGGTGCGCTCGACGCGGGTGGTGTCGCCGCGACCGCCGCGGTCGGCAGGGTGGCCGGGAGGATCAACGCCGCGGCGACGACCGTAGCCGGGAGCGCTCCGAGAAACCGCGCCGATGCTCTCATAAGGGAAATATACGGACCATCGTGAATCTGCTTCAGGTTTTGCGCGATCTCCGTGGTCGCCATGTGCCGGTACGCGGAACCTAAGCCCAACGGTGTAGGCCGCCTCGGGAATCGGGGCCAGGCATGGAATGCTGTGGCGACCATGAGCATCTTCACCGAGAACGAACTGGCCTATCTGACCTCGCAGCGGCTGGGCCGGATGGCGACCGCGCAGCCCAACGGCACGCTGCAGGTCAATCCGATCGGCTACCGCTACAACCCGGAGACCGACACCGTCGACGTCGGCGGCTTCGGCATGACCACCAGCCAGAAGTTCCGCAACGTCAACGACAACGGCCGGGTCGCGATCGTCGTCGACGACGTCCCGTCCCGAGACCCGGTGCACGTGCGGTTTCTGGAGATCCGCGGTGTGGCGGAGACGGTCGGCGAGATCATCCGGATCCACCCCCGGAAGATCATCAGCTTCGGCGTCGAGGAGATCGACGTGCCGCAGAAGACCCGCTCGCACAGCCGCCGGGTGCACGTGGAGGCCGTCACAGCGCGGTGAGAACCACCGGCCCGTCCTCGGTGACGGCGATCGTGTTCTCCACGTGGACGCACCGGCTCCCATCCACGCTCCGGATGGTCCAGCCATCCCGGTCGATCCGGTAGCGGTCGTCGCCGCCGCCCATGAACCACGGCTCGATCGCGATCGTCAGACCGGGCTCGAGGCGCATCCCTCGGCCGGCCCGGCCCTCGTTCGGCACCGACGGCGACTCGTGCATCTGGTGACCGACGCCATGACCGCCGTAGTCGGTGGAGATTCCGATGCCCCCGCCGCGGCCCACCGCCGCGATCGCCGCCGAGATGTCGCCGATCCGGTTGCCGGCCACCGCGGCGCCGATCCCGGCGGCAAGCGCTTCGTAGCCGACCTTGATCAGCGCCTCGTCCTCGGGTCGCGGCGTGCCGACGGTGAAGGAGATGGCCGCGTCGCCGGTCCAGCCGTCCAGGGTCGCACCGCAGTCGATGCTGACCAGGTCGCCGTCGGCCAACCGGTAGCCGGATGGGATGCCGTGCAGGGCCGCGTCGTTGATCGAGGTGCAGATCACCGCAGGGAACGGCGACATCGCGAACGACGGCTGGTAGCCCAGGAACGGCGACGTGGCACCGGCGCCGGCCAGGACCGCGCGGGCCACTTCGTCGAGGTCGGTCAGCCGGGAGCCGACGTCGGCGGCCTCGCGTACGGCAGCCAGTGCGGCGGCGACAACCCGCCCGGCGGCTCGCATCGCGGCGATTTCACTCGATGTCTTCAACTCGACCACGGGATAACTATACCGCTTCGGATAACTATACCGGCGCAGTAGTATCACGACATGGTGCGGCCACCGTTGAGCCCGGACGAGCGTGCGCGCGGCGAGAAGCTGGGCGCGCTGCTGCGCGGCGCCCGAGGCGAGCGCAGCCTGGTCGAGGTGGCCGCCACGTCCGGCGTACCGGTGGAGACACTGCGCAAGATCGAAGCCGGCCGGATCCCGACGCCGGCGTTCTTCACCGTCGTCGCTCTCGCCGCCGCGCTTGAGGTCGATGTCGCTGGCCTGGCCGGTGCCTGCGTCGCCAATGATGAGGCCGGCGCACCGAGCGCCGCGGCCTGACCGAGCGCCGCGGCCTGACCGACCGCCGCTGTGCTACCGATCGGCCGAGACCGCCGCTGTATGCTACCGATCGGCCGAGACCGCGCTGTGCTACCACGGCCGACGACCGCTGCTGTGCTACCGGTCGGCCGAGACCGCCGCTGTGCTACCGGTCGGCCGAGACCGCCGACTCCACAGTCAGCGTCCGGGCCGCTACATCGAGGATCGCCGGCGTTCCGATCGGCACGCTCAGCTGATCCTTGCCGTGCCCGATCGGTAATCCGCCGAGTACCGGCACGCCCAGATCGCCGAGCCGGTCCAGGATGACGTCGACAATCGTCGTCGGCCAGCCGTCCGAGCAATCGGTGAACTGGCCGATCGCGATGCCCGCGATCTGGTCCAGCGCACCGCACCGGCGCAGGTGGGTGAGCATCCGGTCGACTTTGTAGGGCGGCTCCTCGACCTCCTCCAGCAGCAGGATCGCGCCGGTGAGGTCGGGCATGTCGGCGGTGCCGATGCTGGCCTGCAAAAGGCAGAGATTGCCGCCGAGCAGGGTGCCCCGGACCGCCGGCCCGGGCACCGCGACCTCCGAGGTCTCCTCGTCGTCGCGGGCCGGGATCAGCAGTGGATCGGTGGACATCAGCGAGGTGCGGAGCGACTCGATCGACACGTCTCCGGTGCGATCGCCGTTCCACGCCGCCATCGGCCCATGCACCGAGGCCAGACCGGTCCGTTGCCACATCGCCATCTGCAGCGCGGTGATGTCGGAGAATCCGGTGAACACCTTCGGATCCGCGCGTACCGCTTCGAAGTCGATCCCATCGACGATGCGCTGCGCGCCATAACCGCCGCGGGTGCAGATCACGCCGCGCACCGCCGGATCGCGCAGGGCGGCATTGACCCCGGCGAGGCGGGCGTCGTCCGGCCCGGCGAAGTAGCCGAAGGCATCGAGCGCCCCCGGGGCGATCTCGACCTTCAGGCCCCAGGCGGTGAGCATCGAGACGCCGATATCGACGCGCTCCTGGGGCGCCGGACCGGACGGGGAGACGAGCATGACAGTGTCGCCGGGGCGGAGCACGCCGCCGCGAACTGGATCGCGATGCACCGCGCGAGTCTACCGACTGGCCCTACGGATAGCCTGGCTGCGTGAGTGACGCGCGCGCCCTGGTGATCGAGAACGACCCGACCGACGACATTCGCCGGCTTGGTGAGTGGTTGACCGATGCCGGCCTGGATCTGCATGTGATCAAGCCCTACCAGGGCGAGGAACTGCCCGAGGACCTGGATGGCTACGACGCGCTCATCGTGCTCGGCGGTGACCAGCACGTCTATCCGGACGCCGATGGCAATCCCGGCGCACCGTGGTTCCCGCGCACCGAGAGCCTGCTCCGCAAGGCGGTTCGTCACAAGATCGCCACGCTCGGCGTGTGCCTCGGCGGCCAATTGCTGGCGGCCGCGACCGGCGGCGTGGTGGAGCGCAGTCCGAGCGGTCCGGAGATCGGGGCCAAGCTGGTGGCGCGCCGGGACCGGGCGGAGGAGGATGCGCTGTGGCGATATGTTCCATTTGTGCCGGACGTGCTTCAGTGGCACGTCGACGAGATCACCGCGCTGCCGGCCGGCGCCACCCTGCTGGCCGCGTCCACCAACTATCCGAACCAGGCGTTCCGGGTCGGTGAGCGGGCCTGGGGGCTGCAGTTCCACATCGAGTGCGACGTCGACATGATCGCTTCCTGGGCCGATGGCAATGACCGCGTGCTCACCGATCTCGGCACCTCCGGCGACGAGGTCGTGGCGGGGTGTGCCGCCGTGATGGCCGACATCGAGGAGGTCTGGCAGCCGTTCGCCGCCCGGTTCGCCGCGGTCGCCCGGGGCGAGCTGGACACGACTCCGACCCGAGTGCTCCCGCTGCTCGGGCACTGAGAGGGCGTCGATGACCGAGGTCCGGCCGGTGCGCGTCAACCGCGGCTTCTCCGGCCGCGTTGCCGAAGCCGTGGCCGCCACCGCCGATCCCGATCTGGCCGCCCGGCAGTTGCAGCGCCTGGTCGACGCGGCCGGTGTCGGCGTGATCGACGCGCTCACGGCCGACGAGGCGCTCTGCGAGCGGCTGCTGGTGGTGCTCGGTGCCTCGACCGCGCTCGGCGATCACCTGGTGGCCACGCCGGGGGAGTGGGAACACCTCCGCTCCACCGAGGTCACCATGCCGGCCCGGCCGGAATCGGTGCCGCTGCTCCGTCTGCACTACCGCCGGGCGCTGATCGCGATCGCCGCCGCCGACCTGACCGGCGCGTTCAACGTTGACGCCACAATGGCGGCGCTGTCGCAGCTCGCCGACGCCACCCTGGACGCCGCCTTCCGGCTGGCCGGCGGCACCGACGAGACCCGGCTCGCGGTGATCGCGATGGGCAAGTGCGGCGGCTCGGAACTCAACTACGTGTCCGATGTGGACGTCATCTTCGTCTGCGAGGACGACGAGGACCTCGCGCCGACCACCGCGATCGCCATCAAGCTGATGCAGATCTGCGCGCAGGTGGCCTGGCCGGTGGACGCGGCATTGCGGCCCGAGGGCAGTCAGGGACCGCTGGTCCGGACCCTCGCCGGCCACCTCGCCTACTACCGGAAATGGGCTCGCACCTGGGAGTTCCAGGCCCTACTCAAGGCTCGCCCGGCGGTCGGCTCGATCGAACTCGGCCGGCAGTGGCTGGACTCCCTGCAGGACCTGATCTGGCACGCCGCCGAGCGCCCCGAAGCCGTCGACGACATCCGCGCGATGCGCCGCCGGATCATCGACTCGGTGCCGCGCTCGGAAGTCGACCGGGAGATCAAGCGTGGACCCGGCGGGCTCCGCGACGTCGAGTTCGCGGTGCAGTTGCTGCAGCTCGTGCACGGCCGGGCCGACGAGACGTTGCGGTCGCCGTCGACGGTGGCGGCGCTGCAGGCGCTGACCGCGGGCGGCTACGTCGGCCGGAACGACGGGGAGGCGCTGCTCCGGGCCTACCGGTTCCTGCGCACCGTCGAGCATCGGCTCCAGTTGCAGCGGCTCCGGCGTACGCACACCGTCCCCACTGATCCGGCCGCCCTCAAGTGGCTCGCCTCCGCGCTCGGTTATGTGGCGCAGCGCGACAAGGACGTGACCGCGATGTTCCGGGCCGACTGGGTGGCGCACGCGGCCGAAGTCCGGCGGCTGCACGCCAAGCTGCTCTACCGGCCGCTGCTGGAGGCGGTCGCCAAGGTGCCGACCGCGCAGTTGCGGCTCACCCCGGATGCCGCCCGCAGCCGCCTCGAAGTGCTCGGTTTCGCTGACCCGGCGGGCGCGCTGCGGCACATCCAGGCGCTCACCGGCGGGGTGTCCCGGACCGCCGCGATCCAGCACACCCTGCTGCCGGCACTGCTCAACGAGTTCGCCGACGAGCCGGAGCCGGATCGCGGACTGCTCGCCTACCGGCAGGTATCCGAGGCGCTCGGCACCACACCGTGGTATCTGCGGCTGCTCCGAGACGAGGGCCCGGTGGCGCTGCGCCTGGCCGAACTGCTGGGCCGGTCCCGCTACGTGACCGACCTGCTGATCCGGGATCCGGAGGCGCTCCGGCTGCTGGCCGACGACCGGGAGCTGGTGCCGCGGGACCGGGCGGTGCTGATCGACGGCTTCACCGCCGCCGGTGCCCGGCACGCGGATCCGGCCGCGAGCGCCAACGCGGTGCGTGCGCTACGCCGCCGCGAGCTGTTCCGGATCGCCTGCGCGGACCTGCTCGGCGTTGCCGACCTGGATCAGGTCGGTACCGGCATCGCCGACATCACCGACGCGACGCTGGCCGCGGTGCTGGCCGCGGCGATCGCCGGCCAGCACGGATTCCGGTTCGCGGTGATCGGCATGGGCCGGCTCGGTGGCCGGGAGATGAGCTACTCCTCCGACGCGGACGTCCTATTTGTCTACGAGCCGCCGGACGGTATGGCGGAGGACACAGCCAGCGGCGTCGCACTCGCGGTGGCCGAGCAGATCCGCCGGGTCCTGGCCTCGCCGGCGCCGGACCCGCCGCTCGGCGTGGACGCCGATCTGCGGCCTGAGGGCCGGCAGGGTCCGCTGGTCCGCAGCCTCGCCGCCTATCAGTCGTACTACGCGCGCTGGTCGAAGGTCTGGGAGGCGCAGGCGCTGCTGCGTGCCCGGTTTGTCGCCGGAGACGAAGATCTCGGTACGCGGTTCCTCGCGCTCGCCGACCAGCAGCGCTACCCGGCGGACGGCCTCACGCACGAGCAGATCACCGAGGTACGCCGGATCAAGGCCCGGGTCGACGCCGAGCGGCTGCCCCGCGGGGCGGATCCGGCCACCCATGCCAAACTCGGCCGCGGCGGGCTGGCCGACGTCGAGTGGACGGTGCAGTTGCTCCAGCTCCGGCAAGGTCATGCGGTGCCCGGGCTGCGGACCCCGCGTACCCTTGATGCTCTTGAAGCCGCACGCGCCGCGGGCTTGATCAGCGACGCGGACGCGGCCGCCCTCTCGGAAGCGTGGATCTTGGCCAGCCGGGTCCGCAACGCTCTGATGCTGGTTCGTGGTCGCCCCTCCGACCAGCTGCCGCGTCACGGAACCGAGCTGGCGGGCGTGGTCCGGGTCCTGCATGCCGGTGAAGCTGGCGGTGCTAGTCGGGCCGGCTCCTCGTCACCCGCCGGCGGTGCTGGTCGGGCCGGCTCCTCGTCACCCGCCGGCGGTGCTGGTCGGGCCGGCTCCTCGTCACCCGCCGGCGGTGCTGGTCGGGCCGGCTCCTCGTCACCCGCCGGCGGTGCTGGTCGGGCCGGCTCCTCGTCACCCGCCGGCGAATTCGTCGACGACTACCTGCGCACCGCACGGCACGCGCGGACCACCTTTGAACGGACCTTTCACGACTGATGAGCAGCGACGTTGACGAACACCTGAGCGCGGCTGCGGCGGCGCCGCCGGACCGGCGCCGCACCCGGGGATTCTGGCTGATCGGAGTGGCCGCCGTGGTGGCCGCGCTGCTCCGGCTGCCGTTCGTGTTCACCGGTCTGTCCACCGACGAGGGCGGGTACGCCTACGTGGTCCAGCAGTGGTCCCGTGGCGCCGCCATCTACAAGGACGCCTGGCTGGACCGGCCGCAAGGGCTGCTGCTGACCTACCGCTTCCTGCTCTGGCTCAACGACAGCGGCTGGACCATCCGGCTGGGCGTCATGGCCGCCGGCGCCATCGTCACGGTGGCTCTCGGCGCGATCGGCTGGCTCCTGGTCAACCGGTTCGTCGGCATCGTCGCGGCGTTCCTCTACGCCATCGTCGGCGTCGGGCCGCACCTGGAGGGAATGACGCTCAACGGTGAGCTGCTGGCCAGCGTGCCGTCGACCATCTCGATCGCGCTGGCCGTCTACTGGTGGCGCCGATCCCGGCCGTGGTGGGTGCTGCTCCTGGCCGGCGTCTTCGCGGGCCTAGCCATCACGATGAAGCAGTCCGGCATCGACGGCATCGTCGTCGGCCTCGTCATCGTGGTGCTGGCGTTCACCTGGTCGCGGCTGCTGATCTTCGTCGCCGGATTCGCCGTGCCACTGATCGCTTGCGTCATCCACGGGATCACGATCGGCTGGTCCTATTACTGGACGGCACTGGCCGGCTACCAGTTCTCCGCGATGGGCGGCTCCGGGTCCAATTCCAGCACCCGCTGGCACGACTTCGCGGTCTACGCCGACCAGGTCGCCTGGGACCTGCTGCTGATCGTCGTCATCTCGTTCTTCGGCTGGCGCAAGCTCGACTCCGGCGGCCGCTGGCTGCTCGGCGCCTGGCTGTTCGCCGGGTTCGTCGGCATCAACCTGGGCGGCTCCTACTGGCCGCACTACTACATGCAGCCGCTGCCGGCGTTGGTTCTGCTGGTCGCATGCGCGATCTGCGGCGTTCCGTCGGCCACCTGGCGCCGGGTGCTGATCGCGGTGGTGGCGTTGCCAACGCTGATCTGGATGGTCGGGCTGATCCCGCTGTCGCCGGCGGCGCGGGCGAACCGGATCCCGTACGACGCCCTGGCCACTCGTGACGATCGGATCGCCGCCTACGTCGATTCCACCACGGCGCCGTCGGATCGCATCTACGTGCTCGAGTCCGAGGCCTACCTGTATTTCGCTGCCCAGCGCACCGCGCCCTATCCGTACCTGTGGGGCAAGCCGATCGACAAGATCGCCGACGCGCTGCCGCGGCTGCGGGCGATGCTCGCGTCGCCGGACCGCCCGACCCTGGTGGTGCTCGATACGCCCAACCCGGCCACGGTGGATCCGTCTGGCGGCATCGCCGCCGATCTGAGCCGCTACTACCACGTCGACCGGGTCGTCGACGGCGTGACGATCCTCCGGGCCAACGGATGACGGCGCTGCTGGCTCGCCCGGTCGTGCTGCGCTGGCTCGGCTTCTTCGGCTCGGTCTGCTGCGCCATCGACGGCTTCCTGTTCGGTGCCGCCCGCTCCGTCCGGCCGGACGTGACGGTGTGGAGCATCCTGCGCGGCCCCAATGGCGTGATCATCATGCTGCTCTGGGTGGTCGGGCTGGTCGCCCTCTGCACCGCCTGGTGGAAAGGCCGGCACCTGGTCGGCCGGGGCATCCTCACTTCGCGGTGGGTCCTGGTCACGGCCGCCCTGTGGATCGTTCCGATGATCTTCATCCCGCCGCTGGCCAGCCGGGACATGTACGCATACGCGTGTCAGGGCGCTCTGTTCGGATCCGGCCACAACCCCTACCACGACTCGATCTCGGCGCAGCCGTGCCCGTGGATCGACTCGGTGTCGGTCCGGTGGCGGTTCACGCTGACGCCCTACGGCCCGCTGTTCATTCCCTTGTCCGCGGTCGCCGCGAAGCTCGGATCCCTGACCGCCGCGGTCGCCGCGTTCCGGGCGCTCGCCATCATCAGCGTCGCCGGGATGGCCGCCGGGATGGCGGCGCTGGCCCGCCGTGCCGGCGTCCCGGTGGACCGGGCGCTGTGGCTGCTCATGTGCTGCCCGCTGGTCCCGCTGCACCTGGTCGCCGGCGGTCACAACGACGCTCTCACGGTGGCGTTCCTGGTGGCCGGGTTCGCGCTGATCGTCGGTGTCGATCGCGGCTACCCGGCGCTGCTGGCCGGCGGCGCGCTGCTCGGGCTGTCGATGTCGGTCAAGACCACGATCGGAGTGGTGCTGCCGTTCGCCGCGATGCTCGCCGCCGGAGGTTTCGCCGCCGGTGGCTGGTCTCGACTGCTCCGCCGGGGTGGGGCGGTGCTGGCCGGTGCGCTCGGCACGTTGCTGGCGCTGTCCGCCGCCACCGGCCTCGGACTTGGTTGGATCGGTGCGCTGTCGAATCCCGGCGAATCGGTCAGCTGGACGTCGCCGCCGACCGCCGTCGGGATCGCCGCCGACGCCGTCGGCAAGTGGTTCGGGCTGCACTGGAACGCGGTTCCGGTCGCCCGCACCGTGGCTCTCGTCGCGCTCGCCGGGACGCTCGTGGCGATCTTCTGGCATTCGCGCAACGGCAATCAGCTCTACGGCGCCGGCCTCGCCTGCCTGGCCCTGATCTTCATGGCCCCGATCACCCAGCCCTGGTATCTGACATGGGCGCTGGCACTGTTCGCGGCGACACTGGTGCAGACCCGGTGGTTCCACACCCTAATTGTTTTCGCGATGTTCACGGTCCTGCCGGACGGTGACGGTTCGCTCAAGCCGCTGCAGGTGC
This sequence comes from uncultured Actinomycetota bacterium, assembly GCA_963836775.1. Taxonomy (GTDB): domain Bacteria; phylum Actinomycetota; class Actinomycetes; order Mycobacteriales; family Micromonosporaceae; genus DASQPR01. Next base: position 985,048 of record CAWIKR010000003.1, read on the forward strand.
CACTGGCCTTCGTGATGACGGCGGTGGTGGTCTGGGCGATCTGGCGCGGCATCGCCTGGCTGCGCCGCGGCATCGAGCCGACCTTCGAGTCGCTGCCGGAGCCGGTCCCGGGCCGTCCGGAAGAGCAGGCAACCCCGGCCTGAACGACGAGGCGCGGGCCGACGCTCGCGGCGCCGCGGCCCGGCTCGAGACCCGGCCACCGGGCGCGGCTCCCGCTATCATTCCGGCCAGCAGCCGACCCGCGTCGGCTGCGTCGGCGTCGGCAGGTTCGGGAGCAGGGCAGGTTCGGGAGCAGGGTGAATACGATTTCCGGTGGATCGCCCCGGGCCATCCGCTATGTCGGACTGGCCGGATCAGTCGCGCTCGCAATCGCTGCCGTGCTCAAGGGCGCCCTGCCGGAACTCCAGAGCCACGTCAGCCCGCAGGACATCGCCGCCGGCCGGCACGGCCCGCTGATCATGGTGTTGTGGCTGGCCGGGACGGCTGCGCTCGGCGGTGCCTGGTGGCTCGGCCTGCGGCTGCCCGGCACCGGCCGGATCACCACCCGGTGGGTGATCGGCACCGCCGCGCTCTGGATGCTGCCGATGCTGCTGGTCCCGCCGACCGGCAGTCGCGACGTGTACGCGTACGCCTGCCAGGGTGACCTCTACGCCGCCGGTCGCGACTCGTACCACGAGGGCGTGTCGGCGCTGCCGTGCCAGTGGCTGGACTCGATGTCGCACATCTGGCGCTCGACCCCGACGCCGTACGGCCCGCTCTACATCATGTTCGAGGGCTTTGCCGCCCGGCTCGGGTCGCTGACCGCCGCCATCGTGGCGTTCCGGCTGCTGGCAGTCGCCGGAGTGGCCCTGATCGCCTACAGCCTGCCGCCGATCGCCCGGCGCCTGGGCCGGCCGGTCGACCGCACGCTCTGGCTGGTGCTGGCCAGCCCACTGGTCGCCGTCCACCTGATCGGCGGCGCCCACAACGACGCCATCACGCTCGGCCTGCTCGCCGCCGCGGTCGCGGTGATGATCACCTGGTACGACCGGATGGCCGGCTGGATCGGCGGTGGCGCGCTGATCGGATTGTCCCTGGCGATCAAGCCGACCATCCTGGTCGCCGTCCCGTTCCTGGTGCTCTACGCCGCCGGCGGCGCGGACGCGCCGACCGGCACCGGTGCGCGCGACCACGGGCCGCTCGGCTTCCCACCGGTGCGTGCCGTGCTCACCCGCGGTGGCCCGGTGCTGGCCAGCGCCTTCGCCGGCCTGCTGATCCCGACCCTCATCTCGGGCCTCGGCTTCGGCTGGGTCGACGCGCTGTTGCATGCCGGCGGCGGCATCTCGTGGACTTCGGTGTCCAGCGCCACCGGCATCACCATCGACAGCGCCGCCGGGCTCTTCGGTGCCCACCTCTACGTCGTGCCGGCAGCGCGGACCATCGGCGTGTACGCGCTGGTGGCCGCGTTGGTACTGATCTTCTGGCGGGGCCGTCACGACAATCGGCTCTACGCCGCCGGCATGGCACTGCTCGCGGTCACGTTCTTCGCGCCGTTCATCGAGCCGTGGTATCTGCTCTGGCCGCTGGTGCTGTTCGCGATGACGCCGGCCCGGATCGGCTGGTTCGTCGCGATCGTCGTCGTGTCCTGCTTCACCGCGATGCCGAACGGCAATGGACTCGACCCGCTGGGCCAGAAGCAGCTCTCGTTGCTCACCACCGCGCTCGGCATCGCCGGCATCGCGGCGGGCCTCCGCTGGCTGTGGCATGGTCGGCGGCCCGCTGCGACCGCGCTGCCGGCTGTGACTGCGCTGCCGGCGGTGACCGCGCCATCGGCTGGATCCATCGCGGCCGTGCCGCGTCCGGCGACCCCGGTCGGGGAGACCTGCCGGCCGGCCGAGACCACGCCGGTCGAACCGGCTGACTCGGAACCGGTCCGGCTCGCGGTCGACTAGTCGCTCACCAGCACCGCATCGTCGGCCGGAACGGCGCAAGCCGCGGCCGGAACCTCCGCGCGCCGGCTCGACCATGACTCGACCAGGTGCACCAGCACAAACGTGGCACCGGTGAAGGCCCACCCGACCAGCACGTCGATCAGGTAATGCTCGCCGGAATACATCAGCGTGAACGCCATCGCCAGCGGATAGGCCAGCAGCAACGGCCACCAGCGCCGGCTCACCCGCTGCATGAAGAACACGCAGATGAACAGCGAGAAGGCGCTGTGCAGGGACGGCATCGCGGCGATCAGGTTGGCGGAGTTGATCTGCGCCTCGGTGAGCAGGTTGCCGCCGTGCGCCATTCCGATCGCATACCACCCACGGGTCGCGACACCATGCTCCACCGGCGGCAGGTAGCCGTTGGCCGATGCCAGCCACGGCGGCATCGCCGGGTAGACGAAATAGGTGACCAGGCCGAGCGCGAACAGGGTGAACCAGCGCCGGACGAACGACAGCCACACGGTCCGATTGCGGAACCACAACACCGCGGCCACGATCGGGGCGGCCACGAAGTGCGAGAAGTAGACGACGCTGATCGCGACGTCATACCAGTGAGTGTGCAGCGGGTCGTAGAGATGGTTCTGCAGCCAGACCGACGGCACCTCGCCACCGGTGGCCCAGCCGGCCAGGGCGGTGTCGGCGTGAATCATCGCGGTGATGTGCACCGGGATCAGGTCGTCGGCGAATCCGCGGGAGAAGTTGTAGACCACCAGCAGGATCACGATGCCCACCCAGTCCCGGAGGAATCCGAGATGGGTCCGCCACGACAGGTGACTGTTCCAGGCGATCTCGACCGCCACGATCCACAGAAAGATCTGCAACGGATCGGTGGGCAGGCCGTTGACTGTTAGCAGCATCACAAACGCCGCGACGACGATCAGCAGTCCGCATGCGCGCCGCGCGACGCTGGTCTCGCTCTCGGTGACCGGCGGTGCGCTGATCGGCGCGAGACCGCTGGCGTTTGCGTGGTTTTCCTCTGAGGTCCTAGATTTCGGCGCCGCTTCATCCCCAGCTTGTTTGGCGTTGGTGATCTGGATGCTCATAGGCGGCCCACGTTACCGGCCCCGTCTGTGAGCTCGCCAATCGCCCGACCACTACCCTTTTGCTTGGAATCGGCCGCATTGCGCCGGCGACACTGTGAACCCGTTCGGGTGCGCGGCCACTGACGACAGGCATGTGAAACGGCGGGAGCGTATGCGAAAGTCCGCGGGCACCCACGGGTTCCTCGACGTGATCCGGCATGCTGCCGGCGGACCGGCCGGAGACCCGGCCGCCGACCTGCACTACTTCGAGTCCGGTGGAACCGTGGCGGTGTCCGGGTTCCGCCGCGACGGCGACCGGCTGCGCCGCGGCCGGCTGGAGGTTGCGACATCCGGCATCGCCTGGCGGCCGCGGTTCGGTGCGGCTGTGGTGCTTGCGCCGCCACGCCAGGTGACCGGTGTCGGCTTCATCAACTCGACCGCGGTCAACTCGCACATGTTCCGGCTCATCTCAGTGAGCGCCGCCGGCACGGCGTGGGAATTCGCCGTACCGATGACCGATGTTCCGCTGCTGCAGGCGGCGTTCGGAGACTGACCACCGCGGGCGCCTCCGAACGCCGGAGGGCCGCTACGGCACCAGGGTGAGCGTGTCCTTCGCCTCGTGCTTGATGGTGTCCTCGTCCCAGCGCATCGGCAGGTTCTTGCCGGTCCGCCAGAGGTCGAACTGGTCGTGATAGTGGCTGGAGAACGCATGGCCGGAGTTGCCGGTCAGCTCGATCCACCGGGAAGCGTCCAGGTTGGACATGTCGACGATCATCCGCATCGACGGTGAGGCATCCACGTCGAACCCGTCGCGCAGCGTGTCGCCGGTGGCGTTGACCGAATCGTTGCCGCCCGGCACACCGACCGGTCCGTAGTTGAACAGCCACTCGATGATGCCGATGCCGGATTCGCCGAGCGACTGGTTGGCCAGCAGCGCGGTGTGCATCTTGCCCCACTGCCACTTGGCCGGGTCGTCGCCCTGAGTCTTGGCGAGCTGGTCCGCGGCCTGGTTCATGGCGGCCTTGACGACGTCGTCGCGGGTCTCCACCGATGCCGTGGACTTGATGTCCCACCAGGCGTTGTTCGGGTCCTGCATCAGGTTGAGCATGACCACGAACCACCGGTCGTAGCCGTCCGGCCGGAGATCCTTGGGCAGCTCGTCGAAGGTCTTCAGGGCCAGGTCGCGCCAGACCTCGTTGAAGTAGGCCGCCGCTGCCGAGTCGGTGGGCTGGCTGAAGTCCCAGGTGGCCAGCAACGCTTGAGCCTTTGCCGCGGTGCCGCTGACCTTCTCGCCGAGCAGCGTCGGGGTGACCTGCTCGGCGAAAGTGTTGTGGTTGTCGAACTGCATCGCGGCCACGTCCGCGGCGGAGATCTTGTGCCCGCCGGATGCCGCCTGCTTGATCATGTCCATGATCCGCTGGCTGCGATAGCCGTAGGACCAGTCGTCGGTCAGGAACGGCTGGTAGGTCGCCGGGTCGATGACCGCCTGATTGGCGGTGGCGATGTAGCCGGCCGGCGGGTTCAGCTCGTACGGCAGCTGGTCGAACGGGATGTAGGACTTCCAGTCATAGGCCGAATCCCAGCCCGGCGCCGGATAACGGCCATCGCCCGCGGTCCGCACCGGGATCTTGCCGGGCGACTGGTAGCCGATGTTGCCGTCGACGTCGGCGTAGACCATGTTCTGCGCCGGCACCTCGAACTGCGCCGCCGCGGCGCGGAAGTCGGTGAAGTTCGTGGCGGTGTCGATGGCGAACACCGCGTCCATGGTGGTGCCCGGATCCAGCGCGGTCCACCGCAGGCTGACGCCGTATTTCTCCGGCGAGACCTTGTCGAGCGTGTCGTGGTCGGCATCGGAGAGCAGCGGGCCGTTGTTGGTGCTGCGGACGGTGATGGTCTTGCTCGGGCCGCCGGCCACCTTGATGACTTCCTGGCGGGTCCGCAGCGGGACCCACTTGCCGTCGCGCTGGTAGGTGTCGCCCTGGATCTTCTCCAGGTAGAGGTCGGTGACGTCCGGGTTCAGGTTGGTGAAGCCCCAGGCGATCCGGCCGTTGTGGCCGATCACCACGCCCGGCATGCCGGAGAAGGTGAAGCCTTCCATGTTGAACGCGCAGGCGCAGTGCAGGCCCATCTGATACCAGATGCCCGGCATCGAGGTGGACAGGTGCGGGTCATTGGCCAGCAGTGGCTTGCCGGTGCTGGTCAGGTTGCCGCTGATGACCCAGGAGTTGGAACCGATGCCGGGCAGCTTCTCGCCGCCCAGCGGGATGCCGTCGATGGCGGCCTTGACGGCCCGGAGGGCGTCCGTCTCGCCCTTGGTCAGCTTCGCGGTGGTCGCCGTGCGCGCTTCGCCGGCGGGCGCGGGAGTCTGGGTGAAGACGCCGTTGCTCACCGCACCGCTCGCGACGATCGGGGCGTTCTGCGCAAACGGGTACGCCGGATAGAGCGACTCGACCTGATCCTTGGTCAAGCCGCCGCTGCTCAGGGTGGCTCGGGTGATCTCGTCGTCCATGTTGCCGCGCAGGTCCCAGGCCATCGCCTTGAGCCAGGCCAGCGAGTCGATCGGATCCCACTTCTCGATCTTGTAACTGCCGTTCTGCAGGCCCAGGATGGTGTATTCCAGGCTGATCTTGCCGGGCGCCTTGCCGTCCAGGTAGGCGTTCACACCGTCGGCGTAGTCCTGCAGGTATGTCTTCGTCTCCGGCTTGATCAGGTTCCACTCCTGCTCGGCGACCTTGCGCCAGCCGAGAGTGCGGAGATATTCATCGGTGTCCAGCTGGGCCTTGCCGAACATTTCCGACAACCGGCCACTGGTCACGTGCCGGCGGAAGTCCATCTCCCAGAACCGTTCCTGCGCGGTCACATAGCCCTGGGCGCGGAACAGGTCGTCGGCGTTCTGCGCGAAGAGCTGCGGGATGGCGTGACTGTCCCGATAGACCTTGGCCGGCGCGCTCAGGCCGGTCACGTGCAGCGCCCCGTCGTACTGCGGGAACGCCCGGCGGATCTCCCAGGTCAGCAGGCCGGCCAGCAGCAGGGCCAGAACCACCACGGTGGACACCGTCGCGATGGCGATCCGCTTCAGGATCCGGCGCTTGCGGCGCGGCGCGGCCTGCGGGCTCGCGGCACCCTCGTCGGGCTCGGTGGTCGCGCTCGCCTGATCGGCGGATTTGTCCTGCTCAGCGGCGTCGGGGGCGAGAACGTCGTCAGTCACAGCGGAGAAGCTTAGATGAATTCACCTCACCTTTACTCGGTGGTAGGTATTGCGGTTCGGTTGCACTTCCCGGCCATGGTTGCATTGACGCACGTCAATCGACAATGGCCGGCGGCGCGATCAGTCGGTGCGGCCGATCAGCCAATCGCGGCAGGCGTCCAGGCCGTCGATGGTGACCGGCACGGTACGCCGCTCGGCCCACCGCTCCGGCGTCAGCACCAGGTGCTGCAACACCTGCACCCGGCCCCGGATCACATCTCGTTGAGTGCCGTTCGGCTGATAGCCGAGCTTGCGCGAGACTCCATTGGAGGGCCCGTTGTCGGTGTAGGCCGAGGTGGTCGCAAGCGTCGCGGCCAGCCCGGCAAAGGCCAGCTCCAGCGCCGCGGCCCGCATTTCGGTGCCGAGTCCCCGGCCCTGGTAGGCCTGCCCGAGCCAGGATCCGGTGTGGACCTCGCGCCGGATCGCGAAGTCCTTCGCGCCGATCGACTGCGTGCCGACGATCTGACCGGCGTGCCGCACGACGAACCCCAGCTCCCAGGTCCCGGGCCGGAGCCGCGACTGAACCGCCCAGTTGTACTGCACCACGGCGGCCGGGATCGCCTCGACCGGCTGGTCCGTCCACTCCGCGCCGAAGGGTTGCCGGGCCGGGTCGTGGACACCGCGCGCGGCCAGCTCGCCGAGGCTAGCCAGGTCCTCGCCTCCGGGCAGGTGGAGTTCCAGCGACGGTGTGGTGAGCCGGAGCTTGAACACCGGCAGGATGTCGGCGAGCGTCATCCGACCATCGTGCCGGAGCCGCCGGCGGGTCGCGACGCATTTCCCCGGCGGTCGGTGCGAGGCGTCGCGCCGCGGTGGTCGAGGACTGACGGATTCGAGACAGCTCAGGGCGTTTGCGACAGTCGCGCCGTTAACCTCGGATCACCTCCGTCGTCGACGGCCAGCACCGCCCAGCCTTCTGGAGACATCGTGGTCCGGCCCGCCCGCCTTGCCGTTCTCGCCGCCGTGATCAGCAGCGCCATCGTGTTCGGCGGCACCGTCGCTCCCAGTCCGGCGGTTGCGGCCCCGGCCTGCCCGGCGCATCCGCTGAACCTGACCGGCAAGACCATCAGCCCGGACAAGTACGACCACGATGCCCTTCGCTGCGCCACCCTCGCCGGCGCCAATCTGGACGGTGCCGACCTGACCCAGTACGACCTGGATCAGGTCAATCTGGCCGGGGCGTCGTTGCGCGGCGCCAAGCTCGGTCAGGCCGATCTGACCGGCGCCACGCTCACCGGTGCGCACTTCGATGAGGCCGATCTGACGCAGACGACGATGATCGGCGTGAGGGCTCAGACGGCCTCCTTTCGCGGCGCCACGCTGATCCAGGCGCATCTCGACAATGCCGACCTGTCCGGAGCCGATCTCACCGATGCCGATCTGACCCAGGCCTACCTGACCGGTGCGACCCTGCTCGGCGCGAACGTCAGCGGCGCCGACTTCACCCAGGCCGACACGGCCGGCGCCACGATGGACTCGACTGTCAAGAAGGCGGTCACTGACGACCCGTTCACCACGTCGATCCGGGGCTGGGTGATCGCCGTTCCGATCGTCGTCATCGTCGCGATCACGATCGTCATCTTCACGGTGGGCGCGCGAGCGATGCGGCGGGCCGCCGGGCGGATGGCCCAGGGCGCCTATACCGCGACGGCGTACCCGCCGCAGTTCATGCCGCCGCCGGCGGGTCAGGTGCCGGCTCAGTTCACGCCTCCGGCGCCGGCATCGGCGTCGGCGTCGACCGGAGCCGCGCCGACCGCAGCGGCACCAGCCGGTCCGGCGCCCGGCACCGACCCGCTCGGCCAGCCGTGGACCCCGCCGACCTACGCCGACTTCGAGCCCCCGACGATCGCCAGTCCGGCCGATGGGACCCAGGACGCGTACCAAGTCATTCAGGAAGACGATCGCAAGGGCTGGTTCGGCCGGTAGCGGCTGGGCTAGCCTCCGACCATGCCTTCGCTCACCGTAACGGCCGCCGAGGCGGGCGGCGGCGGTTCGATCAACGCCTACATCTGTGTCGCCGTCGTCGTGCTGGTGGTGTTCAGTTCGGTGATTCGGGCCGCCCGCCGATCCCGCCGTCCAGGCCCGACGGATCTGCGCCGCCAGCAGGTCGAGCTGGACCGGCAGCGGGTCCAGATCCAGCAACGGCGGGCCGAGGCGCAGCAGGCCGCCGATCTGTTCCGGCCGCCGGACGTGGAGACCTTGCAGCGCAAGGTGATTCAGGAACGGCGTCCGCGCCGCTAGTCCGGGTCCACCGTGCCGGCGGCGAGCAGCGCGCTGGTCTCCAGATCGATGGCGCCGCCGAGCCGGGCGACGTGGGCGTCGTAGGCTCGCCGGGCCGCGTCGACCCGCTCCGGCTCGCGACGCAGCGCCTGACCGAGACTGCCCAGGCCGTGCTGCGGTCCCAGCCACCACTCGTCCGGATCGGCGTGATGCCGCCAGGTCGCCGTCCGCACCACGACGCGGTGCAGTCCGGCGCCACGGAGCAGGGCGGCGAGCCCATCGGCGGTACGCGGAAAGTCGCGTACCGCGGTCGGCGCCGGTCGCGCGATCCCGGCCGCGTCCATGATGTCCAGCCACAGGCGCTGCAGGGGAGCCGATGTCGCCACCGGCCAGATCGAGACGGCGACGTGGCCGCCCGGACGAACGATCCGCGCCATCTCCGCGACGCCGGCGACCGGATCGGCCAGGTGATTGACCACGAAGTTGGCGATGGCGGCGTCGAACGCGCCGGTCCGGAACGGAAGTCCGGGAAGCGCGGCTCCGATGATTCCGGGAGCCGGCTTGGCGTCACTCGCGACCACGGTCACTCCGCGACCGCGCAACCGTTCGGCGACCGCACCCACGCCGGCGCCGATGTCGGCGGCGAGCCGCGGCAGCGGGATCAGGTCCAGCAAATCGTCGATCGGGTGCGCACACAGCGGCGCGAAGGAACGGTGATAGGCCTCGGCGCGGGACAGCATCGACCGAGGATAGCGACGAGGGCGTGTTTCAAAGCTGCCGGTCGGCTGCGCCGAGGCCCAGGCCACGACCGGCCGCGTTTGATCCCTTCCTGGTTACAACGGCGGTAGCCAGGAAGGGATCAAGCCGAGGCCGGTTCGCGGCCTGGGCCGCGGCTCGCGCGACCGGACTTTGAAAAACGCCCTAGCCCGATTCGCGGGTGCCGCCCAGGCCGGCGTCGCGGGCGCGCGCGATCGCCTGGGCACGGTCGGCCACGGCCAGCTTGGTGAAAATGTTGGACACGTGGTTGCGTACCGTCTTGTCGGTGATCCGCAATCGAGCGGCGATCGCCGCGTTGGACGCTCCCCGCGCCACCAGATCGAGGATCTCGTGCTCGCGGTCGGTCAGCTGCGGGAACGCCATCGTCACGCCGGCCGGCCGGGGCCGGGCGAAGAACTCGATCACCCGCTCGGCGACCGCCGGCCCGAACATCGCGCCGCCCGATCCGACCAGGTGCACCGAGCGGACCACCGCGGCTTGATTGGTGCCCTTCAGCAGGTATCCGCGAGCCCCCGCACGCATCGCCGCGAACACCGAGTCGTCGTCGTCGAACATGGTGAACACCAGCACCGCGACACCAGGGCAGTCCCGGGTGATCTGCTTGGTGGCGGCCACGCCGTCGAGATCCGGCATATGCAAGTCCATCAGGACAATATCCGGTCGCAGGTCGCGCGCGAGCGCTACCGCCTGGACGCCGGTCTCCGCCTCGCCGACGACTTCGATGCCTGGCTCGACGCCCAGCAACGCCTGCAGGCCACTGCGGAACACCGGATGGTCGTCGGCGATCACCACGCGCAGGTCGGTCACGACGGCTCCGGGATCGGCAGGCGCGCGGACACTGTGGTGCCCACGCCGGACGACGAGATAGACAGCAGACCACCGAGTTCGGAGGCGCGTTCCCGCATCGCGGTCAGGCCGACCCCGGCCGGTGTGCCGGTGGTCAGGCCGATCCCGTCGTCGGTCACCACCAGCACCAGCGCGGTGTCGCGATCCAGGCGAACCCGGCAGATCCGAGCGCGCGCATGTCGCGACACGTTGGTGATCGCCTCGGTCGCGATCCGGTAGGCGGCCACCTCGACGGCCGCGGGAAGATCGCCCAGACCGGCGTCGGGAGCCTCGATGGTGACTGACAGCTGCGTGTCACGCTCGATCCGGACGGCGTGCTGCTGCAATGCCCGGCACAGTCCGAATTCGTCGAGCGCCGGCGGCCGCAGGCCGTAGACCAGACGCCGCACGTCGCCGACGGCGTCCTCGACCTGAGTTTCGAGGGTCGCGAGCAACATCACCGTACGATCCGGATCGGCGACCACTGTGCTCTGGGCGGCATGCAGTCCGAGCGTGACTCCGGCCAGCGTCGGGCCGAGGCCATCGTGCAGGTCTCTTCGCAAACGTCGGCGCTCCTCCTCGCGGGCGGTGATCAGTGCGAGACGGGCCTGTTGCAATGCGGTGGTCACGCGCAACGCGTGCGCCGCGACCCCGGCCTGCCGCGCCAGGTCGGCGAGCAACCGGCGATCGGCGACGCCGAAGTCCTCGGTCGGGCCGCGCCGGGAGACCGCGAGATATCCGATCGTTTCGCCCTGGTAGGCCATCGGGAACCTGCTCGGCGCGCTGGCCATCCGGCCGTGTTCGGCGGCCACCACGGTGTCCTCGCCGATGACGAACTCGATCGCGGCGTACGGCACTCGCAGTGCTTCGGCAACCGTGGCGACGACACCGAGCAGCATGTCCTCCGGCACCGTGGCGTGTTCCAGTTGCACCCCGAGCCGAGTCAGCGCCTCGTATGGTCGGGATCGGTCGCCGAAGAACATCCGGTCCACGCCGCTCTGGACACGCTGGCGCAGCGGCTGGAACAAGGCGGCCGCGATCACGGTGGCAGCGACCTGGACCCCGATGCCGCGGCCCCACCCCGCGACCACCTCGGCCGTAACCACAAGCGCCAGGTAAACCGCCGCGGTGATGGCGCTCAGCACCGTGTAGACCAACACCCGGTTCAGCACGATGTCGAGGTCATAGAGGTGATAGCGCAGCACGGCGATGCCGATGGTGATCGGGATCAGCGTCAGCAACAGGGCTATGAAGAACCCCGCTGGCACTGGGTCCGCATCATGCAGTGCGATGGGGATGAACACCGGGACGATGCCGGCCAGAAACCACTTGATCTGCTGCCGCTGATCGCCGACCGCGCGCCGCCATCGCACCACTAGCGACGCGACGGCGGCGACCAGGGAGACCACCAGGCATCCGAGCCCAATCAGGAGCAGGCCGCCGGCCATGCCCGCGACGGCCGGAACGCCGATCGGATTGGTCACATCGGGCAGATCCTGAATCTTCTCCACTGATACGGCGTTGCCGACCACGCCGGTGACGATGAATCCCCAGGCCGCCCGGACCGGCCAGCGCCAGCGTGGCGAGATCGGCGCGCCGGTCGGGAACAGCTGGGGCAGCAATGGCACCAGAATCCCGATCCCCAGCAGCGGCATGAGGTTGATGAGGACTTCCACCGTGGTGGTAGCCGGCAGCGGCTCGATGGCCACCGAACGGTACGCGTACTCCGTCCCGGTGTTGAGAATCGCCAGCGGCACCGCGCCCGCGCACAGCAACCAGCCGATGCGATTGTCCGGACGTTGCCCGAGGATCACCGCGCCGACCACCGCGAACGCCACCGGTGACAAACCCGGCAGCACGTTCGGCACCCGATGATCCAGCGCGCCAAGCACGATTGCCATCGCGAACAAGACGGTGACGAGCACGGCGATGGCGAGGGGGAGCACCCCTCGCCATGCCGTCGAGCGTCGTGCCATACGCCACCCTTTGATGTATCTGGATCCTGACCGCCGACCTCGCGCGGCGAGCGACGAGCCCGTAGACGGAGCAGGTGGTCGAGAACTCAGGCCAGCACTGTATTCCCGAGAACCAGCAACGCGGTGGACGCCACGGCGGAGATGACGCCGATGACCGTCGCGGCGGTCGCCGTCCCGGTGCTGCCGGTCGCGGTGCGCCGAGCCAGCAGACCCAGGACCGCGCCGGCCGCGGCGAGGATGACATTGATGCCGCTCCAGAAGGTGAACAGCATCGTGACCAGGGCCACCAGGCTCAGCGCCAGGCCCCAGCCGGCGGCCCGTCCAGGACGCCGGGCGGCCCATGGAACGAGCAGGCCGAAGATCAGACCGGTGATCACCACATCGACGCCGATCAGGAATGGGACGGAGCCTTCCTGCTCTGCCTTCGGGTGCGGGTCACCGTACGCGCCGTAAAAGGCGCTGGCGGCGGCGATGATGCCGATGCCGGCCGCGATCAGGCCGGTGCGAATAGTGCCGGTGCGAGCGGACAGCTCGACATTCGTGGTTGTCATGAGATCACGATGCGACCATCGCTGTCCCGGTGGCATGAGCCCGGTGTCCCGATCCATCGGGAAGTTGCCGCGCGGGGCGATGTCCCGACCACTCGGGATCGTGCGACGTGGGGAGGCTCAGGGCCACCCCACGTCGCACGATTCAGAACCACGGTTACGCGGGCAGCGACGCCACGCCCTTCGGCAGGAACCGCTTGCCGGTGACCCGCTCCGAAACGCCGGTGCGGTCCAGGTATGGCGTGATGCCGCCGTTGAAGAACGGCCAGCCGGCACCCATGATCATGCAGAGGTCGATGTCCTGCGCTTCGGCGACCACGCCCTCGTCCAGCATCAGCCGGATTTCCAGAGCGAGTGCATCCAGGGCATCGTTGCGGACCTGTTCCGGGCTCATCGGCTGATCGCCGACCTGGAGCAGCTCGGCGACCGCCGGATCGACGTCGCCGTCCGCGTCCAGGAAGCTGGTCTTTCCGGCGGCCACCACCCGGGCCAGATTCTCCGAGACGCCGAACCGGTCCGGGAACGCCTGGTGCAGCGTCTCGGACACGTGCAGTGCCACCGCGGGCCCGACCATTCCGAGCAGCGTAAGCGGCCGCATCGGCAGGCCCAGCGGGTCCAGCGCAGCATCGGCCTCGGCGATCGGCAGGCCCGAGTCGATGCCCTTGTAGGTCTCGCCCAGGAAGCGGGTCAACAGCCGATTCACCACGAACGACGGGGCATCCTTGACGAGCACACAGGACTTGCGCAGCTTCTTGCCGATGGCGAACGCGGTGGCCAGAGCGGCGTCACTGGTGTGCTCGGCGCGGACCACCTCGACCAGCGGCATCACCGCGACCGGGTTGAAGAAGTGGAATCCGACCAGGCGCTCCGGGTGCGCCAGGTCGGCTCCCATCGCCGTCACCGACAGCGACGACGTGTTCGTGGCGAGGACGCACTCCTCGCTGACCACCTTCTCGACCTCGGCCCAGACCTGCTTCTTGACGGCCAGGTCCTCGAAGACCGCCTCCAGCACCAGGTCGGCGTCGGCGAACGCGGCCTTGTCGGTGTCGCCGGTGACGAGACCGCGGAGCTTCGCCGCCGTACCTTCGGACATTCGCTTCCGGGCGACCTGCTTCTCGATCTCGCTGTGGACGTAGGCGACGCCCTTGTCGACGCGTACCTGGTCGAGATCGGTCAGCACGACCGGGACCTCCAGACGGCGGGCGAGCAGCAGCGCGATCTGGCCGGCCATCAGGCCGGCACCGACGATGCCGACCTTGGTGATCTCCTTGGCCAGCGCCGGCGACGGAGCGCCGGCCGGCTTCTTGGCCCGGCGCTGCACCAGGTCGAACGCGTAGAGGCCGGCCCGCAACTGGTCCGACATGACCAGATCCGCGAGCGCCTCGTCCTCCGCGGCGGTGCCGGTCGTGAAATCGGCGTCCTTCGCCAGCTGCATCAACTTCAATGCGCGGTACGGAGCCAGCGGCGCACCGTGGAGACGATCGTCGAGCGTCTTGGTCGCGAACGCGATCACCGCGTCCCACATGTCGCTCTTGTCGACCTCGGCCCGAACCACCGAGGTCTCGCCGGTGACCACCGAGGAGGCCCAGGCCAGCGAGCTCTCCAGGAAGTCGGCGGGTTCGAAGATGGTGTCGAAGATGCCCATCTCGTGCGCCTCGGCGGGTTTGAGCATCTTGTTCTGCATCAGCGGGTTCTCGACGATCACCTTGGCCGCGGCGATCACACCGATCAGGTTCGGCAGCAGTTGCGTGCCACCCCAGCCGGGCACCAGGCCCAGCGAGACCTCGGGCAGCGCCAGTGCCGCGGCGCCCGACGAGACGCTCCGGTAGTGGCAGTGCAGCGCCAGCTCCAGGCCGCCACCCATGGCCGCGCCGTTGACGAACGCGAACGTCGGCACGCCCGAGTCCTTCAACCGCCGGAAGATGCGGTGGCCCAGCTGCCCGATCTCCAGCGCCTGCTCACGGCTGGTGATCAGCGGCATGCCGGTGACGTCGGCTCCGACGCAGAAGATGTAGGGCTTGCCGGTCACCGCGATGAACGCCGGCTCGGCCGCCAGCGCCGCCGTGATCGCCTCGTCGAGGCTGGCCAGACCGCTCGGTCCGAACGAATTCGGCTTGGTGTGGTCGAAGCCGTTGTCCAGGGTGATCAGGGCGGCCGGGCGGTCCAGACCGGGCACGTTCACCGACCGGAGCAGCGCCCTGGTCACCACCTCGTGGGGGAAGACGCTGCTGTTGGAAGTGGCGTTGTCAGTCACGCGTGTGCTCCGTTCGAGTCTGCGCCGTTCCAGTTCGGGTTCTCCCAGATGACCGTGCCGCCCATGCCGATGCCGATGCACATCGCGGTGACGCCGTAGCGCACCTCGGGGTGCTCGGCGAACTGCCGCGACAGCTGGGTCATCAGGCGTACGCCGGACGATGCCAGCGGGTGCCCGATTGCGATGGCACCGCCCCACTGGTTGACCCGAGGGTCGTCGTCGGCGATGCCGAAGTGGTCCAGGAACGCCAGCACCTGCACGGCGAACGCTTCGTTCAGCTCGAACAGGCCGATGTCGCCGATGGTCAGTCCGGCCAGGCGCAGCGCCTTCTCGGTGGAGGGGATCGGGCCGTAACCCATGACCTCCGGCTCGACACCGACGAACCCGAAGCTGACCAGGCGCATCCCGATCGGCAGGCCCAGCTCGACCGCGACCTCCTCGGCGGCCAGCAGGCAGGCGGTGGCACCGTCGTTCAGGCCGGCCGAGTTGCCGGCGGTGACCTTGCCGTGCGGGCGGAACGGCGTACGCAGGGTCGCGAGCTTCTCCATGCTGGTGGCGCGCGGCGCCTCGTCCACGGTGGACAGGCCCCATCCCGCTGTACCAATGGCCGGCTCCTCGTCACCCGCCGGCAACGGGTCGCGCACGGCGATCGGCACGAGATCCGGCTGCAGCTTGCCGTTGGCGTACGCCTTCGCGGTCTTCTCCTGCGAGGCCAGGCCGAAGGCGTCGGCGCGCTCCTTGGTGATGGACGGGATCCGATCGTGCAGGTTCTCCGCGGTCGAGCCCATCACCAGCGCGGACGGGTCGACCAGCTTCTCGGCCAGAATCCGGGGGTTGGGGTCGACGCCCTCGCCCATCGGATGCCGGCCCATGTGCTCGACGCCGCCGGCGATCGCCACGTCATAGGCGCCGACAGCGATGGCCGACGACACCGTGGTAACCGCCGTCATCGCACCTGCGCACATCCGGTCGATGGCATATCCGGGCACCGTCTTGGGGAGCCCGGCCAGCAGCGCGGCGGTCCGTCCGATGGTCAGGCCCTGGTCGCCGATCTGCGTGGTGGCCGCGACCGCGACCTCGTCCACGCGCGCCGGCGGCAGTTGCGGGTTGCGCTTGAGCAGTTCGCGGATGCATCGGATGACGAGATCATCGGCGCGGGTGTTCGCGTAGACACCGCCGGCCTTGCCGAACGGGGTGCGGACCCCGTCGACGAAGACGACGTCCCGGACGGTACGTGGCACTAAAGCCTCCTCGCTGGTGCGGTCACGCCGAATGTTACTCGTCAGTAAGTAGACAGCGCGAGAGGCCTCACTGTGGTGCAGACCACTCGGCCGGGGTGCATTTTGCGGTTGTGCCGTGGTCAAGTCACCGGTTGATCAACCTTGCCAGATCGCGCGCACCTGATCGACGACGGAAGCCGCTTGGGCGTAACCGGCCTTGGCGGAGGGTGCGCGTACCGCGGGGTCGAGCGCGTTCCGGCCGAACGCGGCGGTCGCCGCCTTGTCCGGAAAGACCAACGCGACGCTCGCGCCGCCGTCCCGCAGCTTCTGCACCTGGCGCACCGGCGCGGGCAGCGGCCCGGCGCCCTGTGTCATCGGCGCGAGCACCACCACCTGGTCATATCCGGCCGCGAGATCGGCATTGGCGACCGATCGGAGGCCGCCGTCCATGAAGCGCCGGCCGTTGACCGTCACGCACGGCCAGGCGCCGGGCACCGCGCAGCTGGCCGCGACGGCGTCCACCAGGCCGATGCCACTGGACCGGTCGAAGACTACGAACTCGCCGGTCGCGGCATCAACGGCGCTGAGTTTCAGCGGCGTGAACGGCCAATCATGAACCGGCAGCCGGGCGGCGATGATCTCGCGACGGACCGACTCGGCCGGAGTGTCGGCCTTCAGCGCCATCTTGCCGATGTGCTGGCGGAACTTCACGTCGTCCTTCCGGAACCGCAGCATGCCGGTGAGGATCGCGACGAACAGCTTGCGGCCCGGATCCACCAGCATTTCGCGGTTCGGGCCGTCGACCTGGGCGGTGTAGAGGTCGTCGAGGGGTGTGCCGCTGGTCAGCTGCGCACCCGCCGCCGACCCGGCCGACGTGCCCACCACCAGGTCCGCATCGGCGAGGTCGACACCATCCTCGGCTAAGCCGGTGAGCAGTCCGATCAGCCAGGCGACTCCGGCGACGCCGCCACCACCCAGAACGAGAGCCTTCGTCATGGCGAAGACTCTCGCATGGTCGCCGGCAAACCGGAACGGGGCCGGAGGGTCTAGCGGCCGACCGGCCGGTCCACGGTGGACGTGCCCACCCGGGCCGATCAGCCGGCGGCGCTCGCGTCCGGCTCTTCGGTGGTCGGCCGGGCCGCGCTCGCGTCTGCTGTTTCGGCGGCCGGCTGGGCCGCGTCCGGCGGCTGTGCCGCCGGCGGTGGCGACGGCAGCGCCTCCGCGATCGGCCCGGCCACCAGGCCGACCTGCCACGCCCGCGCGCCGAAACCGCGCAGCGCGGTCGCGATCGACTCGGCACCACCGTCAGCCGGAGGCTCCCACGCGACCCGCCGCACGAAATCCGGCGTGATCAGGTTTTCCGGTGGCAGGTTGAGATCACCGGCGATGCCATTGACGGCGGCCCGAACCCGAGCCAGGCGCTCGGCGGCCGCTGGATCCCGCTCCGACCACCGATGCGCCGGCGGCGGCCCGTCATTCTGCACCGGCACCGGCAAGCCGTCGTTCGGCAGGTCACGGGCCTCGTCCAGCGCCTCGAGCCAGGTCTTGGCGAGGCGCCGCACCGAGCGGCCGCCGAATCCGGGAAGCAACAGCAGCGACCGCTCGTCCCGCGGATCCATCTCCGCGGCGGCAATGATCGCTGCATCGGCGAGCACCCGGCCCGGCGCGCTGTCCCGCCGGGACGCGACGGCATCTCTCGCATACCAGAGCGCGCGGACGCGAGACAGCGCCCGTGCCCCGCGCACGCGGTGAATGCCGGACGTCCGGCGCCACGGATCGGCGCGCGGCTTGGGCGGCAGGCCGCCGAACCGGACCAGGGCGTCGAACTCCTCCGCGGCCCACTCCGCCTTGCCCTGTTTAGCCAGCTCCTCGGCGAGAACGTTGCGCAGGTCGACGAGCAGCTCGACATCGAGTGCGGCATAGGTCAGCCAGGAGTCGGGCAGCGGCCGGGTGGACCAGTCGGCCGCCGAGTGATGCTTCTCCAGGCTGTAGCCCAGCAGCGACTCGGTCAGCGCCGCCAGTCCGACCCGCTCGAAGCCGGCCAGCCGCGCCGCGAGCTCGGTGTCGAACAGCTGCTTCGGGTGCAACCCGATCTCCGCGAGGCACGGCAGGTCTTGACTGGCCGCATGCAGGACCCACTCGGCGTCCGCGATCGCTTGGGCAAGCGCGGTGAGATCCCCAAACGGCAACGGATCAAGCAGTACGCTCCCGGAGCCCTCGCGCCGCAACTGCACCAGGTAGGCGCGGGACGAGTAGCGGTAGCCGGACGCGCGCTCGGCGTCCACGGCGATCGGTCCGACCCCTCCGGCGAGGGCATCCACCGATCGCTGGAGACCGGCGGCGTCCACGATGGGCGCGGGGGTTCCCTCGCGCGGCGCGACGAGTGGTGTCGCGTCCCGTACGTCGGTCATGCCCTCCAACTTACGGGGGATGGGTGGATGACCGTTGCAGCCGGGTCGGCGCGTCGGTTTGGACAAATTGTCGCGGAGAGGCATTCGTGGGTCGTTTTTAGCACGGATTTCCAGCGGAAATGGGTCCACCACAAGGTCTCAGTGACATGTATCGTGCGCTGGCGGCGCAGGCTTCTCAGCTGTCGCTCAGGCACCACGAGCAACACGTGTCAACCCTTTCCCCCGGAGGCACCCCTCATGTCAGACAACGGCCAGCCGGTCGTGAACCCGGCCGAGGCAACAACGCCCGCCGAGTCGTCCGCTTACTCCACTTCGTACCCGACCTCGCCGGCCGCCGACCCGGCTCCGTCGTTCTTCAACCCGGCACCGGCCGCGGTTCCGGCCGACGCGCCGATCGCGGCGCCGGTCGCGGCCGCGGCTCCGGTGAGCGCGGAGGCGCCGGCAGCCATGGACGTCCCGGCACCGGCGATCCCGCAGCAGCCGACCTATGAGGTCCCGGCGGCGCAGCCGACCGTGGCCTACCCGGCTATGCCCGGCGCGGCTCCGGCCGGTCCGGTTCCGCCGGCTCCCGCGTATGCCCCCGGCTACGCGGCGCCGGTTTCGGCTCCGGCCGGTTACCCGGCCCAGGTTTCGGCTCCTGCGGGTTACCCGGGCCAGGTTTCGGCTCCTGCGGGTTACCCGGGCCAGGTTTCGGCTCCTGCGGGTTACCCGGGCCAGGTTTCGGCTCCCGCGGGTTACCCGGGCCAGGTTTCGGCTCCCGCCGGTTATCCGGCGGTGCCGGGCTACCCGGCGGCCGCTCCTCTGGCCCCGGCTCCCAAGAAGGGTCGTGCCGGAATCATCATCGTGTCGATCCTGGCCGTGCTGTTCCTGCTCGGCTCGGTGGCGATGAGTGGGCTGTTCCTGCGGGCGTCGAGCGACCTGGACAAGCAGAAGAAGACGACCGCGTCCCAGACGACCCAGATCAGCGATCTGAACAAGCAGCTGACCGACACCAAGTCCCAGCTGACCACGCTTCAGGAGAGCACCAGCGGGCAGATCGCCGACCTGAAGAAGGCGCAGCAGGTCTCCAAGACCTGTGTCGACGATGTGGACAAGGTGATCAACTCGAAGACGCAGGCCTCGTTCAACAAGGCGTTCGACACCATGGTCAAGGCCTGCATCGTGGCCAAGGCCGCTCAGTAGTAGGCCGCCGGCGATAGGCCGCCCAGTAATAGAGCGTGGGATCCGCCGCCGCCTTTGTTGCCGCTTGGCAGCGAGGCGGCGGCGCCGTTCTCAGAGGTTCACGCACGCGCTGAGCGTCTCGGTTTTCTGCTTTCGGCCACGACGGTTGATCAATAACCGATTTGTCCGGCACTGGGCCGCGGGCCGCCCGCCACCGGGGAGTCGACTGGGAACGCGGAAAACCAGAAAAAGCCGAGGGGACGCGCCCATCAAGCGCCGGAGCGGTGAGACGACAGAGCGGCGGAGCCGACCGTGTCAGGCCGGAGCGGCGGCCCGATGTTCGATCGTCGAGACACCGGGCGGCGGCAGGCCGGCGGTCGACGCCAGCAGCGCGCACCATGCCTCGACGTGCACGGCGATGCCCTCGCCGACCGGCGTCCAGGACGCGCGGATCTCCAGGTCAGCGACGGGGGAGCTGCCGCTCAGCTCACCAAACCTGGTCGATACGGTCAGCGTGACGGTGCCGCCAAGCGCGGTGTATTCGGCCTCGTGGTGATCGAGGGCGTCGGTGAGCCAGCTCCAACCGACGGCGGCCAGCAGCGGATCGGCGGCGATCTCCGACTCGAGCTCCGCGGTCACGTAGGTCACCAGGCGCACGGTGCCGCCCCAGGCCGCGTGCCCGGCGGGATCGTGCAGCAGGATCAGCCGGCCGGTCGCCACCTCGTCGCCGCTCCGGCTGACGGTGCCGCCGAGCGCGTAGGCAAACGGCGCCAGTTTGGTCGGCGCGGGCGCCTCTTCCAGAACAATTTCCGGACGCGCGGCAACCGCGGCCATCTGCGCGACGGCGCGCGAGAAGGATTCGGGTATCGCTGTCTCCGGCGCCATGCGGGCAGCTTATGGCGCTGAAGAGTGATCAGGTGACTTCGGCGCGCCGGGGTTTGCGGCAATCCCGGCGATGGCACCGGAGCAATCCGCCGAAACCCGGCAACCGGCCCGGTAACTCCGGCCCATGTCACGCTCTCGTGCCTCCGCTGACACCCGCCCGGGTACGCCTGTCATGATGGCGCAAATGAGCATTCCCCCGTTTCTAGCAGCCTGTCGCGGCTTGCCCGTTTCGCGCACGCCGGTCTGGTTCATGCGGCAGGCGGGCCGATCTCTTCCGGAGTACCGGGCACTGCGGGCCGGCCACGCCATGCTGGACACCTGCATGCAGCCCGATCTCGTCTGCGAGATCACCCTGCAGCCGGTTCGACGCCACCAGGTCGATGCCGCGGTCCTGTTCAGCGACATCGTGCTGCCGCTGGCCGCGGCCGGCGTCGGGGTGGAGATCGTGGCCGGTGTCGGCCCGGTGGTGGCCGAGCCGATTCGCACGATCGAAGATCTGGTACGCATCCCGGAGCTCGCGCCCGAGCAGGTCGGCTACATCACCGAGGCGATCCGGCTCCTCACCTCGGAACTCGGTGACACTCCGCTGATCGGGTTTGCCGGTGCTCCGTTCACGCTGGCGAGCTACCTGATCGAGGGCGGCCCGTCGAAAAACCACGCCAAGACGAAGGCGCTGATGCACGGCCAGCCGGAGCTGTGGCACGCGCTCTGTGCCCGGCTCGTCCAGATCACCTCGACGTTCCTGCGGGTGCAGATCGCCGCCGGAGCCGGCGCCGTCCAGCTGTTCGACTCGTGGGCCGGCGCCCTGTCGGAGGCTGATTACCGGAAGTTCGTGATGCCGCACTCGGCTCGGGTGCTGGCAGCGGTCGCCGACACCGGGGTGCCGCGGATCCACTTCGGTGTCGACACCGCACAGCTGCTCGGCGCCATGGGCGAGGCCGGCGCCGATGTCGTCGGCGTCGACTGGCGGACGCCCCTGGACCAGGCCGCGAAGCTGGTGGGGGACCGGTCGCTGCAGGGCAACCTCGATCCGGCGCTGTTGTTCGCACCGTGGCCGGTGATCGAGTCCGAGGTTCGCCGGATCCTGGCCGAGGGCGCCGCCGCTCGGGGCCACATCTTCAACCTCGGACACGGCGTGCCGCCGGATGCCGATCCCGCGGTCCTCACCCGGGTTGTCGCGCTGGTGCACGAGCTGACGGGGAAGTAGCCGTGCGGATCGTCGTCATCGGAGGTGGCATCGCCGGACTGTCGGCGGCGTTGCGGCTGCATGACGAGCTGGGCTCGGCGGCCCGGATCACCGTCATCGACGGTGCCGCCGCTCCGGGTGGCAAGCTGCGCACCGGCGAGATCGGCGGGCGTGTCGTGGAGAGCGGCGCCGAGACGTTTCTGGCCCGGGCCGCCGACGATCCGTCCGGGGCACCGAGCGCCGCGGTCCGGCTGGCCCGCCGGGTCGGCCTCGGCGATGCGCTGATCAGTCCCGCGACGCTGTCCGCCGGCATCCTCTGGGACGGCATGCTGCGCTCGATGCCGGCCGGGACGCTGATGGGCGTACCCGCTGATCTGGATCGTGTGGACTGGGCGCCGACCGCGACGGCGGACCATGACCTCGGCGGACCCGTCCTGCCCGCTGGCCAGGATGCCGCGGTCGGGGCGCTGGTCCGGGCCCGGATGGGCGACGCGATCGTGGACCGGCTGGTGGATCCGCTGCTCGGCGGGGTTTATGCGGGACGGGCCGACGACCTGTCGGTGGCCGTCACCATGCCCGGCCTGGCGGCGGCGTTGAGCGTCGAGCACACCCTGCAGGACGCGGTCCGGCACGCGCTGTCGCAACGGGTTCCGACCACCGGCTCGCCGTTCGCATCCGTTGAGGGCGGCTTGTCCCGGCTGGTCGAAGCAGTGGTCGCCGCGATGCCGGCAGTCACCGTCCGGACCGGCCAGCCAGTTCGTGCGCTGGCCCGGTCCGGTCTCGGCTGGCGGCTGACGCTGGGATCGACCCGCGATCCGGAGCCGGTCGACGCCGACGCGATCGTGCTGGCGGTCCCGTCGCACCCGGCGGCCCGCCTGCTCGGCCCGGGGCTGCCGGTGGTTGCCGATCTGGTCGGATCGCTCGACTACGCGAGCATCGGCTTGGTGACGATGGTGCTGCCGGACGGCACGCTGGACCGCACCGCGCTGGCCGGCAAGTCGGGAGCGCTGATCCCGGCGATCGAGGGCCACGCCATCAAGGCCGTGACCGTGTTCAGCAGCAAGTGGCGGCCCCAGCCGGACGGCGCGGTGCTGCTGCGCGCGTCGGTTGGTCGGTACGGCGATCCGGCCGCCCTGGCCTTCGACGACGAGACCCTGATGGCCGTGGTGCACGACGACCTTTCGAAGATCGTCGGAGGCCCGTTGCCGCCCGCATTGGACACCCGGGTAAACCGCTGGGGTGGGGCGCTCCCGCAGTACGCGCCCGGGCATTCGTCCCGGGTGACACTGGCGCGGGCCGCGCTGCCGCCGACGCTGACACTGGCCGGCGCCGCTTACGACGGGGTCGGCATCCCGGCCTGCATCGATTCGGGAGAGCGCGCTGCCGCAACCTTGATCGAGCAGTTGAGCTAGGGCGTACGGCGGGCCGGCCGACCCGGCCGCACGGCGCCACCGCAGCAGGAAGAAGGAGCCATGACCGACAGCGAACAGACCAACGCCGCTCGCATCCGCGAGCTCAACTCGACCCTCCGTTACACGATGTGGTCGGTCTATCGTGCGGACGCGCCGCTGCCGGCGCTCCGCGACAATCTGGTCGCCGAGGTCGATTCGCTCTTCGCTCAGCTGGCCGAGAAGGACGTGGTGGTCCGGGGCACCTACGACGTCGCCGGCCTGCGCGCCGATGCCGACCTGATGATCTGGTGGCACGCGGCCTCCTCGGACGATCTCCAGGATGCCTATGGCCGGTTCCGCCGCACCACGCTCGGCCAGCACCTCGGGCCGGTGTGGTCGCAGATGGCGTTGCACCGTCCGGCCGAGTTCAACAAGAGCCACCTGCCGGCGTTCCTGGCCGGCGAGGAGGCGCGGCAGTACCTCTGCGTGTATCCGTTCGTGCGGTCCTACGAGTGGTATCTGCTGCCCGACGAGGAGCGCCGGGACATGCTCGCCGAGCACGGCCGGCAGGCCCGCGGCTACCCGGACGTCCGAGCCAACACGGTGGCCAGCTTCGCGCTCGGCGACTACGAGTGGATGCTCGCCTTCGAGGCCGACGAGCTGCACCGGATCGTCGACCTGATGCGGGATCTGCGGGCATCGCGAGCGCGCCGCCACGTGCGCGAGGAGGTGCCGTTCTTCACCGGCCGGCGCCGGTCCACTGCCGAGCTGGTCAACGGGCTCGCCTGACGGTCACCCGCGCACGTGGTGACGCGACGTAACCCCTAGATGCGAAGAGCCCGCCCCCAATCGGGGACGGGCTCTTCTCTTACCAGAGGAGGAGAAAGGTCCAGGCGACGCGCTCCGCCAGCGGTGCGAAAGGTCTAGGCGACCGTGACGACCTCGTCGTAGTCCAGCCGCGGCAGGCGGTCGAACCAGGCGTTCTCGCCCGGCTGGCCGATGTTGACGACCGCGAGCACCTTGTGCTCACCGTCGCCGAAGAACTCGGAGTTGATTCCGTCGGCGTCGAAGCCGGTCATCGGGCCGGCCGCCAGACCTGCCGCGCGGACGCCCATGATGAAGTAGCCCACCTGCAAGGCCGCGTTGAACTTGGCGGTGCTCTCGCGCGCCTCGTCGTCGCCGGCGAACGCGTCCCGAGCGCCCGGGAAGATCGGGAAGGTCTTGTGCAGCTCGTCGTGGAAGTTCACGTCCGCGGCCAGCACGGCAACCAGCGGGGCGGTGCCGGTCTTGGCCTTGTTGCCCTCGGCCATCAGATCGACCAGCTTGGTGCGGGCGTCGGTAGAGCGCACCAGGACGACCCGGAGCGGCTGCATGTTCATCGAGGTCGGCGCCCACTTCACCAGGTCGTAGACGGCCTGGATCTGCTCGTCGGTGACCGGAGCATCGGTGAACGAGTTGGCAGTGCGGGCATTACGGAACAGCAGTTCCTGGGCCTCGGCGGAGAGCGCGAGGTTGGCGACAGCGGTGGTCACTAAAACTCCTTGGTGGGGGCCCTGCGATGAACGGGGGCACGATGCGAACGTGCTCCACAACAGTGCAGGTCCGGCTGCCGTTCCCGCTACGCTACGTGATGTAGGCCACGTTAGTTGCTTAGGCAACTAAGTCATTGGTCCCGATACGTCATGATCCGGCGTGGCCGGGCCGGCGCATCGGCACGTGCGGAATCCCGTCGTCGAGGAATTCTGGTCCGTCGATCCGATATCCGGCGGCTTCGTAGAGGTCTTTTGCGTACGTCTGGGCGTTAAGCAGTGATTCACGATCACCGATCAATTCGACCGCCCGTCCCAGCAGCCGCTGCGCATAGCCACGCCGACGTCCGGCCGGCGCGACCACGACGCGGCCGACGACGGCGGTGCCGTCCGGTTCGTCCAGCACGCGCAGATAGGCGAGAGGACCCGCGGCGTCCTCGGTGGTCAGCCACAGATGGCGGGCTCCGGGCTCGTCGTCGCGGCCGTCAAGATCCTGGTACGCGCACTCCTGCTCGACGATGAAGACGTCGGACCGCAGTTTCAAGATCGCATAAAGGGTACGCGGATCCAGCTGGTCGAAGGTCGCGACATGCATCTGCGGCTCGGTCACACCGGCGAGCCTAGTAGCGGCCCGATAGGCACATCGAGCTACGCCAGGCGGGTTCCGCGCATCCGATGGTTGGTGCGCCATGAGACGCCATCGGGCGACAGCTGTCCAGTCCAGTTGAACGAGTCCGGCGCGATGTCGCTGAAGGTCCATCGGTTGTGGCCGTCCGAGTCGGTCCCGTCGAGGCGGATGGTGCCGCCACGGCGGCCGCCGCGCAGGATCGCCGTGGCTCCGGAAACCGCTCCGATGTAGACGATCTGCCACTCGTCCCGATCGGCGGCCCGGGTTCGCAGCGTGGTCCCGATGCCACGGCCGCCGCCGTCGAGCGGATACCAGAACACGTCCTGGATCGCGCGCCGATCCAGGACGTAGGCGAAGTTCCAGCCCCCGACGCCGTGGTAGATCCGGGCGCCGGACTCGTCGAAGAACTCCACGTCCATCGCCCAGTCCCCGGCGAACTGGCCGAACAGGCTGAGGTCCGGCGCAGCGCCGGGCACCGGGTCCTGATCGGGGCCCGACCCGAGCAGCGCGTCAACAAAGGTCATGCCCGCCTCCACAGGTCCGAATAGGTGGTCACCAGGCCGTCGGCGTCGACCTCGAGGTCCGCGGTGAAGCTTCCCGACGCATACCGATAACCGGCCTCGGTGCGGGTGTATCGCTGGCTCGCGCGCTTGACCGCGAACTCGGGCACCGACACGTAGGCGACCTCGATGTCGGCCGACTCGCCGACGGCCAGGTTCAGCCGCCGGATCGGCAGAGTGTTGGTCAGAGGCGTGATGGCGATGTCGACATCCAGGCAGCCGTCCAGGTCCGGTCGCGATGTCCAGTGCCCGGATCCGTCGGAGAGCAGCGTGACGGCGCGCCCGGGTCCGCCGACCTCCAGACTGTGTACGGCGCCCGCGGCGTCGGTGGTGAGTTGATAGACCACGTGGATGGGCGCCCCGTCGATCACCGCGACCGCTACGCCGGACGCTCGCAGAGCCGGGCCGCCGCCCACGTCGAACCGCACGTGCACGTGCTCCAGGCCGGGCCACTGCAGGGCCGTCCAGGCCAGGTCGCGGCCATCATCGCGGAGACCGTCGCGCTGGTGCATCGCACACCCCCGTTAACTCGCAAACTCATTGGCAGGTTAACTGCACCGAAAGCCGGCTGGCAACCGGTAAACTAAAACAGTGGTTAACACGGCACAGGCGGCGCCGGGCCGGCTCGAGGAGGTCCGGGCCCTCCTGAACACCTGGGTGATCCCCAATGACACCCGGGTCGGGACTGACCTGTTCGACGGCGATCCCGAGATCAGCGAGCTTCGCGATGATCTGCGACGAGTCGTCGAGGGCGCGGACCCGGAGCTGATCAACCCGTGGATCGAGCGGTCGGAGATGCGGCCGGTGGTCGGCCCGGGCGGGCTGTCCTGGGCCGGGTCCGGCTCCCGCTCGGTGGTCCTTGCCGTGGTGTTGTCGGCGATCTCGGAGGGCACGTGGACGCGGCTCAAATCCTGCCCGGACTGCCGCTGGGTCTTCTATGACCACACCCGTAACGGCAGTAAGCGGTGGTGTCTGATGACCGCCGGCGGACCGTCCGGCCGGAGCTGTGGCTCGATCGCGAAAGTTCGGGCATACCGGGCGCGAGCGTCGGCCTGAGAATGCCGATTCGGCCGCATGCGGCTCTGCGCCGCCTTTACGGTGAGTAGATGAAACGCCTGCTCATCGCAGTCGCGGTCATCTCCATCGGACTCCTCGGATTCGGTGCGCCGGCACTCGCTGCGCCGCCCGATCCGGACACCGCGAAGGCGGTCGCCAAGTGGGTGCTCAACGGTGGCGAAGACGATCTGCGCAAGCTCGGCACCGACTTCGGTGAGCTGGAAAAGGCCGCCAACGCCAATGACCTGCACGCGATGAGCACCAGCTGCAAGCACCTGCAACGGGACGTGAACGCGTCCCAGGACTATGACCCGATCCCGGACAAGGAAGCGCAGGCCAGCTGGGCGAAGGCGCTTGACCTCTACGAGCTGGGTGCGAAGGACTGCATCAAGGGTGCCGACACAGCGAACTCGGACCTGCTCATCAAGGCCTCCCAGGAGATCATCGACGGCAGCACGGATCTGCAGAAGGCGACCGCGCGCCTGAAGGAGATCTCCGGCTGACATCCTTGTGGTGTGCGTGTCGCGGTTCTCGGCCCCCTGCTGGTCACGAATGACGGCGCCGACATCAATGTCGGTGGTGCGCGTCTGCGTACGCTCCTGATCCGGTTGGCGCTGGACTCGGGACGGATCGTGTCCACCGACGCGCTGATCGACGCGGTCTGGGGCGACGATCCGCCGTCCGGCGCGGCGAATGCGTTGCAGGCACTCGTGTCCCGGCTGCGCCGGGCACTGCCGGATGACACCCTGCGGGCCGAACCGACCGGCTACCGCCTGCAGGCCGAGACCGATGTGGACGAGTTCGAGACGTTGATCGCGGCCGGCCGGTTCGACGATGCGCTGTCGCTGTGGCGGGGCGACCCGTTGCCGGACGTCGCGGACGCCGAGTTTGCCCGGGCCGTGGTGGTGCGGCTGACCGAGCGGCACACCGGCGCGACCGAAGAGTCGTTCGCCCGCCGCGGCGTCTCGGCGGCGATGCTCGGCGAGCTGGAGGCATTCGCCGCTTCACACCCACTGCGCGAGCGGCCGCATGCACTGCTCATCTCCGCACTGGCCGGATCCGGGCGGCAGGCCGACGCGGTCGCGGTCTACGAGGGACTGCGCCGCCGGCTCGCAGACGAGCTCGGCCTGGATCCGTCGCCGGAACTCGGCGAGGCCTACGCCGCCATGCTTCGCGGGGATCGCTCCACCGGCAATGTCCGCGCGGCGCTGACCTCGTTCGTCGGCCGCGAGGCCGAGATCGCCACGATCACTTCCCTGGTACGCGGAACCCGGCTGCTCACCCTCGTCGGCCCCGGCGGGGCGGGCAAGACCCGGCTCGCCACCGAAGTTGCCCGGCGGGTCGGCGACCTTCCGGGCGGTGCCTGGATGGTCGAGCTGGCGCCGGTGCGGGATCCCCAGGAGTTGCCCGGCGCGGTCGCCGATGCGCTTCGGCTGCGCGAGATCCGGATCCTCGAACTCGGCGCCGCCAAGGACCTGACAGATCGCATCATCCAGGCCATCGAGAGCAAGGAACTGCTGTTGATCCTGGACAACTGCGAGCACCTGATCGACGCGTCGGCCCGCTTGGCGGACGCGATCCTGGGTGCCTGCCCGGGCGTACGCATCATCACCACGAGCCGGGAACCGCTGGCGATCACCGGCGAGACTCTGCACCCGGTCGGGCCGCTGGCCACGCCGACCGCAGGCGCCACCGCGGCGGTCGCCAGTGGCGTCGCCGCCGCGCGGCTGTTCGCCGACCGGGCCGCCGCGGTCCGGCCCGGATTCGCCGTCACCGACGCCAATGTGGACGCGGTCGCGGAGATCTGCCGCCGGCTGGACGGCATGCCGCTGGCGATCGAGCTGGCCTGCGCCCGGCTGCGTACGCTCCCGGTGGAGACGATCGCGGCCCGCCTGGACGACCGGTTCCGGCTGCTGACCGGTGGCAGCCGGACGGCGATGCCACGGCACCAGACGCTGCTGGCGGTCGTCGAGTGGAGCTGGGATCTGCTCGACGACGACGAGCGCCGGCTGGCCGCCGACCTCTCGGTGTTCCTGGACGGCGCGACTGATGAGCTGATCGAGGCGGTCTGCGGCGACGTGGACGAAGCGCTGGCCGGTCTGGTCGACAAGTCGCTGGTGCGGCTGGACGAGGACGGCCGCTATCAGATGCTCGAGACGATCCGGGTGTTCGCGGCCGAGCGCCTCGCCGAATCCGGCCGCGCCGACGACGTCCGGTCCCGGCTTGCGGCGCACCTCACCGAGCGGCTGTCGATCGGAGAGCCTGCGATGCGCGGCCCGGATCAGCTGTTCTGGCTGGACTGGATCACCGCCGAGCGGGACAACCTCAGCGGGGCGCTGCGCTGGGCGATCGACTCCGGCGATGCCGAGACCGCGCACCGGCTGGCTGGTTGTCTCGGATGGTATTGGCTTCTGTCGGACTCGCACGCCGAAGCGGTGAACTGGCTGCGGCAAGTGTTGATGATGCCGGGCGAGGTGTCCGGGACGCCACGGGCACTGGCGCTGGCGCACTACGGCATGAACGCGATGATCACGTCGGATGACCTGGTGGTGCCGGATCCGCTCGGGCAGGCCCAGCGGATCGGTTCGAAGCATCCGGTGGTGGCGCTGAGTGCGCTGATCTCGGCGATGTTCACCGATGACCTGGAGGGCGCCGACCGGGAGCTGCCGAACCTCCTCGATCATCAGGACCCGTGGGTCCGGGCGATCGGCCAGTGCATGCGCGGCCTGTCGATGCTCTATCGCGGCGAGCCGGCCACCGCCGAAGCGGATCTGCGGGCCGCCCTGGTCCAGTTCCGCGCCATCGGCGACCGCTGGGCGATGGCCACCATGACCAGCGCGCTCGGCGAGTTGCTGGCGCTGCGCGGCGACGTCGACGAGGCCCGCCAGACGCTGGAGGAGGCGACCGAGCTGGCGGTCGGGCTCGGCGTCACCGACGTCAG
This sequence comes from uncultured Actinomycetota bacterium, assembly GCA_963836775.1. Classification (GTDB taxonomy): domain Bacteria; phylum Actinomycetota; class Actinomycetes; order Mycobacteriales; family Micromonosporaceae; genus DASQPR01. The sequence goes on from CAWIKR010000003.1 coordinate 1,014,855, forward strand.
CACGCAGGCGCTGGTGTCGTTGAGTCTGTTCCTGGGCCGGATCGGCGACCTGGACGGTGCCGATGAGGCGATGGCACGGGCCCAGGCCGAGGTGCGCAAGCGCATCTCCCTGCAGACCGACGGCATCCTGATGACCGCCACTGCGGAGCTGGCCCGCCGGCACGGCGAGCTGCAGCTGTCCCGGCAGCGCTACCGCACCGCGATGGCGGCGCTGCCGGAGATGGTCGGCATGGCCCGCGAGCTCAAATCGATCGCGATAATCGGGCTGGCGCATACCGAGATCCGGCTGGGCGATCTGGACGCCGCCGAGAAACTGGCCCGGCAGGTGCACGAGGAGTCCGAGATGCCCCGGGACCGGATCTCGATGTCGATGGCCGCGTCCACATTTGCGGCCCTCGCCATCGCTCGCGAGCGGCCGGATCAGGCCGCCTACCTGATCGGGGTCGCGGATGCGCTGCGCGGGGTTCCGGATCTGGGCACGCCGGAGATCACCGAGGTGATCGTCGCCGCTCGGCAGGTACTCGGCGCGGACGCCTACCGGGACGCGTACCAGAACGGATCGAAGCTCGACCAGGACGAAGCGAGCGCCGCCCTCTCGGACGGCGCCCGCGTCGCTGATTAGGCCCGTGTTCTGCCGATCTTGGTGAGGCGAGTCGCAGGCGGTGGCTGAGACACGCCGCAGCCCGCCAACGATCGGCCGGACACAGCCTAGGCGATCCGGCGGTATCTGCGCACCGCGAGCGGTGCGAAGACCAGCGTGATCGCGGCCGACCAGACCAGCGTGTGCCAGACCGGTGTGGCGATCGGACCGCCCACCATCAGGCCCCGGATCGCGCCGGTGACCGCGGTGACCGGGTTGACCTTGACCCAGGCCTGTAGCCAGCCGGGCAGCGTGTCGGACTGGACGAACACGTTGCTGCCGAACGTCAGCGGGAACATGATCATGAAGCCGACACCCTGCAGGGTCTGCGGGGTCTTGAGGTGCAGCGCCAGCAGCGACCAGATCCAGCCGACCGAGAACGCGAACACGATGATGATGCCGACGCCGGCCAGCGCGTAGGCGGCGTTGGTCTCGATCCGGAAGCCGAGGATGGCGCCGTAGATCAGCACCACCGAGAGCGAGGCGATGTAGCGGAAGAAGTCGCCGACGACGGCGCCGGACAGCGGCGCCGAGCGGGCGATCGGCATGCTCCGGAACCGGTCGAAGATGCCCTTGGAGATGTCGGTGTTGAGGTTGAAGCCGGTGCCGATGCTGGCGAAGATCACCGTCTGTGCCATCACGCCGGGCAGGACAAATTGCAGGTACTCGTGCCGGTTCATGCCGGCGATCGCGCCACCGAAGAGGAACACGAAGAGCGTCACGAAGATGATCGGCTGCAGCGTCACATCGAGCAGCTGCTCCGGGTTGCGCTGGATCCGCTTCAGGGTGCGCCAGGCCAGGGTGCGGCCGTGCCGGATGGCACGCACCGGGCCGATGCGGGCCCTCGGAGCGGCGAGACGGGCGGCCGGCGGCGCGCTGGGGGTCATCGTGGTGGTCATTTCGTCTCCTCGGCGGCGTGCCCGGTCAGCGCCATGAAGACCTCGTCGAGGCTGGCCAGGCGCAGCGCCAGCTCGGTCACGGCGATGTCGTTGCGCTGCAGGGCGGCCACGACATTGGGGAATGCCAGCGGGTCTTCCACCGGCGTGGAGAGCAGGCCAGGGTCTTCCGGCGTACGCGTCGGCTCCAGTCCCACGATCTCGGTGACCAGCTTCAGCACGCTCGGGATGTCCTCCGGATCGGTCGGCCGGATGTCCAGCGTCTGACCGCCGACCTTGGCCTTGAGCTCGGCCGGGGTGCCGTTGGCGATCACCCGGCCGTGGTCGATCACCGCGATGTCGTTGGCCAGCCGGTCGGCCTCATCCAGGTATTGCGTGGTCAGCAACACCGTGGTGCCGTCGGTGACGAGTTCGCGGATCATCGTCCAGACGTCGCCGCGACTGCGCGGGTCGAGTCCGGTGGTGGGCTCGTCCAGGAACAGGATCTGCGGCGTGTTCAGCAGGCTCGCGGCCAGGTCCAGACGCCGTCGCATGCCGCCGGAGTAGGTCTTCACCGGGCGCTTGGCGGCTTCGGTCAGGTCGAAGCGGTCCAGCATCTCGTGGGCCCGGACCTTGGCCCGCTTGCCGCCGAGTTCCAGCAGCTTGCCGATCAGGAACAGGTTCTCGAAGCCGGTCAGGTCCTCGTCGACGGCCGCGTACTGCCCGGTCAGGCCGATCCGGGCGCGGACTTCATCGGAGTGCTTGGCGATGTCGAATCCGCCGACCCGGGCGGCGCCACCGTCCGGCCGGAGCAGCGTCGCCAGCATCCGCACGACGGTGGTCTTGCCGGCCCCGTTCGGGCCCAGGAGACCGAGCACCGTGCCCTGCTCGACGGCCAGATCGACGCCGTCGACGGCGACCGTCTTGCCGAATCGTTTGACCAGGCCGTTCGCCTGGATCGCGTAGTTGTCGATTGTCACGCCGCAAGGATCGCGGGCACCGCTGACATCGCGCCGACACTCCGCTGACAGATCCGCCGGCCGGCGTCAGGCGGCCGGGTCGCCCGATCGCCGTACGCCCGGATCTGGATCTTGGACGATAGTCGCCGCGGTCCGCCGACGGCCGTTCACGATCCGGCGGCGGTGCCGGCGCGGAACTGCTTGACCAGCGTCTTCGGAGCCTGGATCAGCCACGCGCCGATCACCAGTTCGCCGAGTGCCGGCTTCTTGATCCGGGTCAGCCGCACCAGAACCGCGGGGTAGCCGTTGAAGTGTGACGTCGTGAAATACACGTCCGGGTCGCTCTGCACCAGGGCGATCTTCTCGGCCTCACCGTCGGTGCGGGCTCCGAGGATCGGCCCGGCCGGCGCGGCATCGCCGAGTTCCTCGATGTCGCGCTTGCGCAGCGGACGCTCCCAGACGAACAACTTGCCCTTGACCTTCCAGGACAGCTGACCGTCGCCGCCGGTGATCTCCTCGACCTCGGGCAGCTCCAGCGCCAGCCGGCTCACGTCATTCCACGTTGCCATCGTCATAGGTTAGCGATCGTCGCCGTTCTATTCGGTGGCTCGCTGTCGGACCCCAGCGCTATGGTCCGATCCGTGATTACCGCGGACGATCTTCGAAAGTCAGTGGCCGACGCAGTCGCGGCGCTGGAAACCGTCGTCGACACCGACTGGGACGTGCCGGCGCTGGACTCCGAGTGGGACTGCCGGGAGACCATCGACCACGTCGCCGATGACCTGTTTGCCTATGCGGTCCAGCTCGGCCCGCGGCCGACTCCCCAGGAGTCATACCTCCCGTTCGCCTACACGATCAAGCACGAGGGCGGTCCGGCGCTGTCAGTGTGGGCCGATCCGGCGGCCGGCAACCCGGGCTCGATCCAGGTGCTGGCGGCGGCCGGTGCGTTGCTGGCCGCGATGGTGCAGACCTCGCCGCCGGAGCTGCGGGCGTTCCATCCGTTCGGCCTGGCTGATCCGGAGGGCTGGGCCGCGATCGGGCTGGTCGAGCTGATCGTCCACATGCGCGACGTGGCCGGGGCCCTGGGAGCGGCATGGCGCCCCGATGAAGATCTCTGCGGCCGGATCCTGGACCGCGTGTTCGCGCCGCAGCCGCTGCCGGCTGGCGGCAGCCGGTGGGACACGCTGTTGTGGGCGACCGGCCGCGCGTCCTGGGACGGCGCCCCGAAGCTGGAGAAGTGGCGCTGGTGGTGCGCCCCGCTGGATGAGCAGGTGTCCTAAGGCTGGGCGGTCATAAGGCTTGGCAGTGAGAGGGCCGCGGCCCGCGCGTCGGGTGCACGAAAGCGGCGCTCCAGCGGCGGTGCGAGCCGTCGGCGAGGCGCCGCTTTCGATCGATACCGGACCGGCTATTCGGCCGGATCCAGCGTCATGCTGATCGAATTGATGCAATACCGGGCATTCTTCGGCGTGTAGCCCTCACCATCGAATCTGTGGCCAAGATGCGAGTCGCACCGTGCACAGCGCACTTCGACCCGCACCATGCCGTGGGAACGGTCCTCGATGTAGCGAATCGCACCCGGGATCGCCTCGTCGAACGACGGCCAGCCGCAGTGCGAATCGAACTTCGTGTCGCTGTTGAACAGCTTGGCACCGCAGGCCCGGCAGTCGTAGACGCCTCTGGTCTTGGTGTCGGTGTATTCGCCGATGAACGCCGGCTCGGTGCCGGCCTGGCGGAGGACCCGGAACTCGGCGGGCGAGAGCCGCACGCGCCACTCGTCCTCGGTGGTCGGCAGGTCTTTGAGCTCACTCATGGCACCCACACTACGGCGGGCGCCCGGGCCTCGACGATTACCGAATGCGAACGCTCATGGTGATGCGCCGGGTGTCGCGATTCCACGACGAGCCGCAGCGGGTGCTGGCGTCGTTTCGGCGTACCCGCCGGCAGGCCGTGGGCCGCGGGATCATGGTCGGAGCGGTGGCCGGTGGGCTGCTCGCCGTGGCCACCTTGATCGCCATCGGCGTGCGCTGGATCGCCGGCGGCCACGGCCCGCCGTACCCCTGGTTGTGGTTGATCTTCGCCTTCGTGATCCCGTTGATCGTGGGCGTTCTCCTCGGCGGATCAGCCGGTACGCGGGTCGGCGTGATCGCCGATGACCTCGGCGTGCAGGCGACACCGGCGGCGCTGGGATCGTTCGGCTGGCCGTCGATCGTGGAGATCCAGGCCGAGCGCCGCCGATCCCGGACCGTCGTGGTGCTCTGTCTCGACGACGGCAAGGCGGTACGCCTGCCCGCGCCCTACGACGGCGCCGGGCTGGCTCATGATCCCAGTTTCGAGCGCAAGTACTTCACGCTGCTGAACCTTTGGGAGACGCACCGAAATTGGAAAAGCCGGACATAAGGATGCGTAACTTCTGCTGTCCGGCATAAAGTCACTGCTGCCTCGCGTGTGCGCCGATCGGCCCGGCGGGGGACTGGTGCTGGTCGCCGGCGGTCTGCTGGTGGCCTCGCGGCGGCGCGACCAGCTCGGTTCGATCGGCCCTCGGGCGACTAGCCGGTTTCGATCGCCGGCGGCGCGACGCCGGGGTCGTAGCCGGCCGCAAGGTTCGCCTTTTCAATCACCCGGGCTTTGCGCTTGGTGACCCAGCTGACCTCATAGGACACCCCGGTCCGCGCGGTGACGGCGGTGAGCAAATCGTTCGCGATCGCGGCCGGTCTGAGTGCCAGCGGAAGCTTAGGAACCCGATCCCCGGGGGGTCCGATCACCGACCAGGCCCAGCCGAGCGCGATCCTGGCCACCCGCCGGTCCGGCCACGCCTCGCCCCGCTTTGCGGCTGCGACGATCCGTTGTTGCTTCGGTGTTCCGAGTGCTTCCCAGGCCGCCGCGGCCTCGACCGGAACCATCACGTACGGCGCCGGCCGACGGTCGACGGACCAGCGGTCGGGGCGCTGGTGCTCGATGATCACCGCGTCATACGCCCGCCCATCGGTTGTGGTGCCGATCAACCGCCGCCCATCCTGGCGTACGGCTATCTCCATCGGCTCGTCCACGACGGCCCGCAGCGCTTCCTCGGCGCCCGCCCGCGCCTGATCGAAGATCTCGGGGAGTGCGTGTTCGGACACCTCGAAGACGGCGACGAGGACGGGTCGTGGTTCGGCGTCCGGCACCGGCCCAGCGTAGATCGCCGTGGTGATCGAACGGCCCGTGCCGTGGTTGCGGGCGCGAATTGTCGGGAGTCGCCGATAGAGTCACCTGGTGGCGGTTTCCAAGGCGACCGAAGTCGACGTCGGCGGAGTCAAGGTCCGGCTGAGCAGCCCCGATAAGGTGTATTTCGCCGAGCGCGGCTTCACCAAGGGCGACGTTTTCAACTACTACCTGGCCGTCGGTGACGGCATCCTGCGGGCATTGCACCACCGCCCGACGACGCTGCAGCGCTTCCCGGAAGGGCTCGACGGCGAAGCGTTCTACCAGAAGCGGATCCCCACCAAGGGTGTGCCGCCGTGGGTGCAGACGGCGCAGATCCGGTTCCCGAGCGGCCGGCCCGCCGATGAGCTCTGCCCGGCCGACCTGGCGCACGTCGCGTGGGCGTCGCAGCTCGGCACGATCGTGTTCCACGCGTGGCCGGTGCGTGGCAGCGCTCCGGACAACCCCGACGAGCTGCGCATCGATCTCGATCCCCAGCCCGGCACCGACTTCACCAACGCCGTCGAGGTGGCGATGGAACTCAAGGCGATCCTGGACGAGCTGGGCTGGGTCGGCTTCCCGAAGACGTCCGGCGGCCGCGGCGTCCACGTTTACGTGCGGATCCGGCCGGAGTGGACGTTCATTCAGGCGCGGCGTGCGGTGATCGCGCTGGCTCGTGAGGTGGAGCGGCGCCGGCCGGACCTCGCCACCACCTCCTGGTGGAAGGAAGAGCGCGGCGAGCGGGTGTTCCTCGACTTCAACCAGATGGCTCGCGATCGCACCATCGCGTGTGCCTACTCGCTGCGGGCCAATCAACGAGCCACCGTGTCAACGCCGGTGACCTGGGACGAGCTGTCTCAGGTCGAGCCCAACGACTTCGACCTCAGCACGGTGCCGGCGCGATTCGCCAAAATCGGCGATCCGCACGCCGCGATCGACGACATCGCGCACGACCTGACCCCGCTTCTCGAGTGGGTCGAGCGGGACGATCGCGACGGGCTGGGCGACATGCCGTACCCGCCGGAGTATCCGAAAATGGAGGGCGAACCGAAGCGGGTGCAGCCGTCCCGGGCCCGCCCCGACACGTGATCGCGCCACGGGCTGCCGGTCCATGCCGGCAGCACCGACTCATGCCTTGTCGCACGTCGTGGCGCCGCGCGGCGCTTCGCGGGCGGCGCCTAGCGAGCCGTCTCGCGCCCGCCACCTCGCCCACTGGCGGCCGGGTCGCGCCACGGGCTGCCGGGTCCGTCCCGGCAGCGCCGTCTTGTGCCGGCCGCACGTCGTCTGGGCCGCGCTTGGCGGGTGGCGCTGCCGAGCCGTCGCGCGTCCGCTGACTCACCCACCGGCGGCCGGGTCGCGCTGACAGCGCCGTCGGTGTCGGGTGCGACGCCACGCATCCTTGCGGCGATCCCGGCAGCGCCGCCCGCTGACCGGCAGCTCGCGCCGTTGCCGTCGGTGTCGGGCGCCGGATCAGGCGGTGCTGCGGACGACGAACTCGGGCCTAGGACTTGGCGGGGCAGACGGTGTTGGGTGGCGGCGTCTTCAGGTCGATCAGATAGCCGTCGACCGCGTCGCTGATGCACTTGGTCTGCGGGTAGGCGGTGTGGCCCTCGCCCTTCCAGGTGAGCACCTCGCCGACTCCGAGCATGGAGGCGAGCTTGGCGGTCTGGGCATAGGGCGTGGCCGGGTCACCGGTCGTGCCCACGACGACAATCGGCGGCGCACCGACAGCCTTGCCGGTCGGGTAGGGGTCGTGCTGGTTCGGCCAGACGACGCAGGAGATCATTCCGGTTGCCATCCCGGCGCCGAAGAGCGGGTACTTCTTCCGCCACTCACCCTGAAGCTGCCGGATCTCGTTCAGCGACGGCAGGTTCTGCGCGTCCGCGCAGCTGACCGTGTCGAACACGTCGAACAGATTGTTGTAGGTGCCGTCCGACTGCCGCTCGGTGTAGGCGTCGGCGAGGATGAAGACGCCGCGCGGATCGCCCTGCTTGAGCAGGCCGAAGGTCTGCGCGAGGGGTGCCCAGTACTGCTGGGTGTACATCGCCGAGCTGACCGCGACCATGATCATGCCGGCCGTCGCGGTGCGGCCCGAGCTGTCGGTGATCGGGTTCGTTCGTGCATCTGCCATGGCCTTGAGCACTTCGCCCTGCGGATCATCGGCGATCGGGCAGGTGGACTTGTTCTGCTTGCACCAGGCCGCGAAGTTGTTGAAGGCGTGCTGGAACCCGGCGGCCTGGGACTCGGCGCCGGCGATGTAGCCCTGCTTCGGGTCGATCGCGCCATCGAGCACCATGGCCCGGATGTTGTTCGGGAACAGTTGGGCGTAGGTCGCGCCGAGCAGCGTGCCGTAGGAGAAGCCGAGGTAGTTGGTCTTCGCGTCGCCGACTCCCTGACGCAGGGCGTCGATGTCGCGAGCCGACTGCTCGGTCGAGAAGAGCGCGAGCTGGTCGCCGTATTTCTGGCCGCAGTCGGTGCCGATCTTCTTGTTGATCGTGACCACCTGATCGAACTCGGCCTGCGTCTTGGGATCCGGGTCGGCGGCGAAGACGGCGTCCTCGTCCTTGGCCGACAGGCACTTAACCGGGGACGAGTGGCCGACGCCGCGTGGATCGAACCCGACCAGATCGAATCGGCGGGTGACATCCGACGGCATCTGTCCGGCGATGCCGGCGAGCAGCTCGAGGCCGGAGCCGCCGGGACCACCCGGGTTCATCAGCAGCGAGCCGATCCGGTTGCTCTGGTTCGCGGCCCGGGCCCGGGCCACCGCGATATCGAAGGTCTTGCCGTTGCCGGGGTTCTTCCAGTCCTGGGGCACCGCGACCCGACCGCAGTCGAAGGTGAATCCGGGAACGTCGCGTCCGGTGTAGGACTTCGCAAGATCCGGGCACGAAACCCAGTTGATCGGCTTGCCGAGTGCGGTCTCCGGGATCGACTCGCTGCCGCTGGACGACGAGTGTGGCTCGGGCGCGGGGCTGCTCTTGCTGTCCGACGAGGCCGTCGTGGTGCTCGACGTGCTCGACGAGTTGATGACAATCAAAACGCCGATGAGCGTCAGCACCGCCGCGGCCGCGGCGATCCAGATCTTGTGCCGTCCAGACATACGCCGAGAGTACTCATGTTCTATGACGGCTTGCGCCGAGATCACGGAGCAAACCACCTAGTCAGCGGCGTACCGGCGGATTTGGGTTGAACTCGCCGCGGCCGTGCTAGCGAGGTGAAGCCGAATCACCCACGCGGGTCCGGTTCGTTCGGTTCTTGTGCCGATGAGAGGGCGTGGAGCGCGGCGGATGTCGTACCCGCGCGTCAGAATGTGGTTCATGGACCTGCCCGTGATGCCGCCGGTGTCCCCGATGCTGGCCAAGCCGATCGCCGACATTCCGCCCGGCCAGCTCTATGAGCCGAAGTGGGACGGGTTTCGATCGATCATCTTCCGCGACGGCGATGACATCGAGATCGGCAGCCGCAACGAGCGGCCGATGACCCGATATTTCCCCGAGATCGTCGAGGCGGTCCGCGCCAATTTCCCGGAGCGGGCGGTGATCGACGGCGAGATCGTCCTCGTCGATCGCGATCGCAACACGCTCGATTTCGAAGCCCTTCAGCAGCGGATCCACCCGGCGGCCAGCCGGGTCAAGATGCTGTCCGAGACGACGCCGGCGAGTTTCGTCGCATTCGACCTGCTGGCCTTGGGTGATCAAAACCTGTGCCAGACGCCGCTGATCGAGCGTCGGGAGATGCTCGAATCGGCACTGGCGAAGGCGGCCCATCCGGTCTATGTGACGCCCGCGACCCGTGATCTGGACACCGCGCGGGAGTGGTTCTCCCAGTTCGAAGGCGCCGGTCTGGACGGCCTGATCGCCAAGAAGTTCGACCTCACCTATCAACCGGACAAGCGCGTCATGAGCAAGATCAAGCACGAGCGCACCGCCGACTGCGTTGTCGCCGGCTATCGGTTGCACAAGTCCGGTGACGATGCGATCGGATCGCTGCTGCTCGGGCTCTATGACGATCGCGGCGTTCTGGCGTCGGTGGGTGTCATCGGGGCGTTCCCGATGGCCACCCGCAAGACGCTGTTCACCGAGTTGCAGCCGTGGGTGACCACGTTCGACGGCCACCCGTGGAACTGGGAAGCGCTGGCGCAGGGGGAGCGGACGCCGCGGAAGAACGAGTCCAGCCGGTGGAACGCCGGCAAGGACCTGTCGTTCACGCCGCTGCGCCCGGAACGGGTGGTCGAGGTGCGATACGACTACATGGAGGGCGTCCGGTTCCGGCACACGGCCCAATTCGTCCGGTGGCGGCCCGACCGGGAGCCGGAGTCGTGCACGTATGAGCAACTCGAGCGCCCGGTCAGCTTCAACATCGCCGACGTGCTCGCCGGTGAGGTCCCGGCCACCTAGCTGACCAAGTGTGCGGTCCGCCGTCAGGTCACATGCCTCCAGCTGGCCTGCCGCCAGCTCGCCCGCCCAAGCCTGTGACCGACGGCGCTAGCCCCCGCCGCGGTTGGGATTCGGATGGGCGCATGGTGTGACGGATGCTCGGGCGGAGGTGGCTGGCGCCGCGGGCAGACCCGTTTTTGGCGCCGCACGCTCGGGCCGATCACGGGGTTCGGAGCGGTCCTCCCGAGGCGCGCGTCTCCGGCTCGATCACGGCCTCGGCGTCGCCATTGGCTTCAGTTCGGGATGGGGAGCGCGCTGGCTGGTCGCGGCAGCTGTGTTATCGGACCGGCGCGTCAGTCGCCGGCGATGCGGCCGTGCATGTGCATGTCATGCCAGCCGTCGGGGTGCAGGGCCTCCGAGCGCTTGGTGCCCTCGGCCGGGAATCCGGCCTTGGTCGCCACCCGGCACGAGGGTTCGTTCTGGGTCGAGTGGTAGACCTCGAGCCGGTGTAGGCCGAGATCCGCGAAGCTCCACTCGGATACCGTGGCGAGCGACCCCGCCGCGACACCATGACCTCGAGCGGCGGGGAGCGTCCAGTAGGAGATCTCGGCCACCCCGTCGGCCAGGTTGATCTGGCGCAGGCTGATCTGACCTGCGACCCGCCCGCCGCGGACGACGGCCCAACCGGCGCCGGACTCGTCGGCCCAGCGACGCGGCCACTGCGCGATCCATTCGGCCGCCTCGTCGGGCGTCATGACGCGGGCGTGCCAGCGTTGGATCGCCGGATCCGCGTACGCCTCCGCGACCGCTGCCGCATCCTCGGCTCCCCACATCCGCAGTCGCAGATCGTCGCGGTCGAGCGTCGGCTGCCGCATCGCCGCCATCGAGCCGGCCGGCACCACGGGTTGGATGAGACGCGGCATCGCCTCAGCGTACGAGATCCGCGAGATCCATCACGACCACGTCGCCGGGCTGCGCGGACGCCTGCGCCGCGAGCGTCCCGTCGGTCCGCCAGAAGCCGGACCCGCCGCAGCCGACGAGCGACCCGTCCGGCCCAGCGCTGCAGGAAGCGATAACCGGAATGTCATGAGCCAGCGCGCGATCACGCATCCGCTCGTCGCGAGGATCGGTCGGCTCATTCACGGTGCTGGCCAAGTAGGCGGTGGCGCCAGCCGCCGCCACCGCGGCCGCGTGCTCCGGCAATGAGGCATCGCGGCAGATCGCCAGCCCCAGATGCCACCCGCCCAACGGCATGACCACGTGCTGGTCACCCGCCGCGAAACGCTCATCCTCCGGCGGATGCAGGTGGATTTTGCGGTACGCGACACTCGCGCCGGTTTCGTCGACGCGAATCGTGGCGATGAACTCGCGGCCGTCCGGGTCAGCGATCGGGCCGCCGACCAGCGCGACCGCGCCGACGTCCGCGCATGCCGTGATGATCGGCGCGAGTCTGGGATCGCCAACGTCGATCGCCGGCGCGTCCAAGTTGTATCCGGTCAGCGACAACTCCGGAAACACCACCAACCGTGCCCGGGCACCGCGGATCACGTCCGCATGAGTCCGAGCATTGGTCTCCACGTCGTACGCGACAACCTTGGGTTGAGCAACAGCAACCAGCACGTCGCCACCTTATCCGCCCAGTCTCGTGACCCTTGTTTGGCCGACCGGCGATGCAACTCACGATCGTCTAGCGGTCGGGCCGTGCTCTGGCTACGTCGCATCGACGTCACCCGCGATCGATCTCATCGGGTCCGGCGGCTACCGATAAGGCCCCTTGGACTCAGGGATCGTCGAGTAGTCGGGCGTGCTCTGGCTACGTCGCATCGACGTCACCCGCGATCGATCTCATCGGGTCCGGCGGCTGCCGGTCCAGCGCTGAGCCTCGACACGCTGGAATTGGTCGGCGTCGCCGCGCTCAGACGCACCGGCGCGACCCGCCGGCAGATCCGCGACCGAGCGCACTCGGGCTTCCACCAGAGGGATCTGCCGCGACTCATTGACCGTTACGGTCCGGACAGACGGTGCGCGACCGTGCACGGTTGGTCACCGCGACAGGCGTCCGAGCACGTGGGCTGACAGCTCTCGCGATCGCTATTGGCGAAGCCAGTAGGTGTTGCGACGAGGGACACGGAGCGGATCGATCCAGGCTGGTGGTATGACGACCGGCAGGCCATGCGCGTCATGCCCGATGGTCCAGTCGGAGTGGTGGATGAGGTAATGGTGGAACGCGCAGAGCATGGCGGCGTTCGCGAGATCGGTCTGGCCGCCACGCGAGTAGTAAACGATGTGGTGGATGTCGCAAGCTGATGGCGGCCGATCGCAATCCGCGAAAATGCAGCCGCGATCACGCAGAACCACGGCGCGCCGGGCCGACCCGGCCCAGGTGCGCTGGGTGCGACCGAGGTCGAGGACCTGACCTGAACCGTTCATGGTGGCGGGCAGGATCTTCGCGTCGCAGGCCAGCCGGCGCACGGCTTCGGGAGTCAGCGCAAAGCCGTTGTCCAGGACGCCGAACGACAACTCGCGAGCCAAGATGTCGTAGTTGACGGTGACGGTCAGCAGAGGCCGATCGGCGGCACCAAGACCGCTGGCGAAGCCGGCGTCGCCACTACGGCCCCGCAAAGTCACGACCACGGGGTCCGGGTCACCATTCGGGCGAGGCGCGCTGGAACCGGCTTCGGTGACGGGGCCGGGACTGCCGTCGCGAACAGCTCCGCCCTCGCTGCGCTCGCGTCTGTCGTGGCCGTTTGCACTGCGACCGGCATGGTCGGCGGTGCGGGTTCCGGTGCCGTCTGGGCGCGCGCTTGTGTCGCTGCTGGTGGCGCGGCGGGACGTCGAGGATCTGGCGAAGGCGCCAGAACGGGCCGCTTGATGGCACAGCTCGATCAGCGCGTCGGCGCGCCGCTGCGGCGCGGTCCGCTCGTCTACGTCGGCCCCGTTCCACGACGGCCGCTTGACAGCCAACGGATCGATTGCCGCGGTGAACGTCGCCGCCATTTCCGGTGTCAGGTAGCCCGCGAGCCGGTATCGGTGACTGGCCCGATCCGCCGTCACGGTGAGTCCACGCTCGACTTGTGCTCGTGCCTCGGCCCGCCGCAGAGCCTCGGCGTCCGACTCGTCGGCGATCTCGGGCGCCACGTGGGTGAGGACACGATCCGCGGCGATCTGCAGGTGCTCCGGCCCGAGCGATCGAGCGCAGTCCAGCAGCCGGTCGGCCGCGGCAGCGACTACGTCGGCGGCAACTCGCGGCGCCAACCCGGAAAGGGCAGCTCCGATCACTGTTGCCTGATCCGGCGTCACCGTCCCACGAGCCACGGCCTCGCCGACGATCGGATGTTCGGACGCGATTGAAGCGAGCGTGACTATCTGGCGGGCGTGTCCGCCGGATAGGTGCAGCGCGTCGCGGATCCAGGTCTGAGTTGATCGGTAGCCCAGTTGAGCCGGGATGCCACGGCTGGTGGCCTCGGCGGCCAGGCTGGCGGTCACCGCAGTCAGCACCGAAATCAGGCCTTGCACGCGCCCGAGCGCGGGCGCCAATTCCAGGTCGCCAAGACCGAATAGGCAGCGTTGACCGAGGGCCGCGACCAGCGGCTCAACCTCGTCCAACGCGTCCAACATGGCTTTAGTTTCGCACGGGCGTACGACAAAGTCCGTCGACACTCTTCGATGAACGGGCGCGCGAAAATCGAGTGCACGTGCAGTCGAGCGCGGCGTACGGTGCCGGCATGTCACGGATCGCGACCACTCGAGCTGCCGAAATGCTGTCCACGCTGTCCGAGCCGAATCGCCTGCGAGTGCTGGGCGAGATGGCCCGCAGGGGCGCGGACGGCACGACACTGAGCGAGCTGGGTGCGGCGCTAGGTCTGACGCCGAAGGTGGTCGGTGCATGCGTCGCGCGGCTGGTCGCCGTCGGTCTCGCGGTGCGCGTCGCGGATTCGTACTGTGCTCAACTCGGTGAGGCGCGCGCCATCGTGGACGATCTGGACGCGGCCAACCCGGTGAACCGTCTGCTCGAGGAGTTTCCGCGGCTCAAAGGCGTGTTCTCGCACGGCCGCCTGATTTCCGCGCCGGAACTGTCGGTGCATGGTCACGACCTCGCGGTTCTGATCGGCCGGCTGATCGACCTGGATGGACCGGCGAGCGAGGCGGAGATCAACGATCGGCTGTCGGTGGTCTCCGACGACGTCGCTATGCTCCGGCGATTGCTCGTCGACGAGGGTGTGTGGCGGCGCGATCGGTCGGGTTCGCACTACGAGCCGGCGCTCGGTTACCGCTGAAGTTGCACGTTCGGGCTGGCCGAGCCAGCCAGAACCGGCGCCGCTGAACCGCGGATACCCGAAATGCGTTGGATAGCGGTGACGCTAGGAAGTCTCTCGATCGGGTGTTGCCGTGGTTTCCAGGTCGGCGAGATCCTGCAAGATCATCCACTCCGACTGGGTCGGTCCAGGCTGGCGGGCCAGCCGGAGAGCCTCGGTGAGTTTCGCGCGGGCAGTGGCCACGTCGCCGAGTCGACCGTATGTCTTGCCCAGGCCTCGGAGGCATTGTATTTCGCCGACTCGTTCGCTGATCGACCTGGCCATTTGCAGTGACGCGTGGAAGCTATGGAGCGCAGCTTGCGGATCGCCGGCCTCCAGGTGGATGTTGCCAATCCAAAACATGGCCTGAGCGATGCCGGGTTTCGAGTCGATCTCTTGGTAGATGGCTAACGCCTGGTCCAAGTGATCGGCGGCCTTCGCGAGTTCGCGCTGTTCCAGGTACGCGATACCGAGCGCACGTTGGGCGAAAGCCAGGCCACCGCGGTCGGAGCTAGCGGCGAGAACCTCGTTGGCGCGGATCAGCCGAGTCATGGCGGTACCTAGGTCGTTCTGGTGCCGCGCGAGATTGCCGTGGTAACAATCGACGGTGGCGACGGCGTGGTCGTCACCGAGAGTCTCGAACCGGCTTTTGGCTAGTTCAAAATGTCGGTCTGCCGCCACGAAGTCGGTGCGATCGCTGTATATCCAGCCCAGAATGAAATGCACGGTTGCTTGGCCGCGGACGTTGTCGGTGTTGGCGAGTGTGCTGTTCAGCCTTTCCGCCAGCTTTTGCCACTCGTCAAAGTACCGGCCTTGTCTAAACAGAAGCGAGGCATAGAACGCTAGTTCCCAGGCCATGTCGAAGTAGCCGTCGTCGGCGGCCGCCGCGATGATTGTGGCAATCGATCGATGTTCGGTGTCGAACCATTCCTGTGGCTGCGAAAGCAGCGGAGCGAGGGCGTCAGCGTCGAAATGCCATCGGGCCGACTCGCCCCGGACGGCTTGGTAGTTGCCTCCTTGCACCTGGTCGTAGACCGCCTCAGCGACGGTCAACCAGGCACGATATGCGCGGGCCTTTGCCGCGATCAGCTCCTCAGCGGGGATCTCTTGTTCGGCAAGGTCCCAGGCAAACAGTCGGACGAGGTCATGCATCTTGTATCGCGACCGGTCGTCGCCGGCTGCGCGCGCGGCGTCCACAAGGTGAGCATCGAAGAGTTCTTCGAGGAGTAGCTCTGCGGTGGGGATCTCCCGTTCAAGCAGTGCTGCTGCCTGCCACGCCGAGACTTCGGGGAGACCAAGCCTGCCAATGAGTTGAAGCAGGAGCTGTGCTGACTTCGTGAGGTCGTGATAGCTGATGGCGATGCTCGCGCGCACGCTTAGTTCGCCATGGATTAGTCCGGCGAGCCTTTGGTGTTCGTCCCGGAGTTGTTCCACCACGCGCGTAACCATCCAGTGCGGCTTGGCGGCCAATTTGGCTCCGACGATCCGGATGGCCAAAGGCAGGTTGCCGCATAACCGGACGAGATTGGCGGACGCCGTCGGCTCGGCGCGAATTCGAGGCACTCCGACCAACGTCTCCAGAAGTCGGCCCGCATCACCGTCCGGCATCAGTGACAGGTCTAGTGTGGCGGCCCCGTACGAATGGCCGATTCGACCGCGACTGGTCACCAGCGTGCGGGAGGTGGGGCTTCCGGGAAGAAGCGGTGCAATCTGCTCGTCGCTGCTGACATTGTCCAGCACGACCAGAATTCGTCGGTCCGCGAGAATCGACTTGTATAAGTCGACTCGTTCATTCAGGAAAACGGGCAGCGGCCCCACCACACCGAGAGCCCGTAGGAACCGGCCGAGCACATCGAACGGCGCGGCCGGCGGTTCATGGGGCGAACCGTCGCGCAGGTCAACGAACAGCTGGCCATCCGGGAATTGGGCACGGCATAAGTGCGCAACGGCGACTGCGAGGGCTGTTTTGCCAACACCGCCGGGCCCGCTTACGGCCACGAGTGGGAATCGTTCGTTGTTGAGCATGCGGACGAGGTCGGTTCTCTCGTCATGCCGGCCGGTGAAGTCGGCGATCGGCTGAGGCACAGTACGAGGCGTCGCAGCGAAACGTAGGCCCGCAAGTGATGTTGCGGCTTCGGCATTGTCGAGAAGGTGGGCGAATGGCTCGCAGACAAGGCTGTTGCCCAACACGGCTTGGGCGCCGTAATCGTGCAGGATGGCCTGCTGGATCTGCTCGACTCCGGATCCGGGGTCGATGCCGGCTTGGCGACGCAGGCGCGAGCGCCACGTCGCGTAAAGATTGAGTGCTTCGGCGGTGCGTCCGCTGAGGTACATGGCGACCATGGCCAGGGCGAGAAGCCGTTCACGCGCGGTGTTGGCTGATGACAAGTCGGCGAGTTGATCGACGACGCGAAGATGTGCGCCGGCATAGAGGTCTATGGCGAGCAGATCTTCCATCGCGTTCAAGCGGGTTGCGGCCAACGCGTCGGCGGTGCCCGAGAACGTCGCACAGTCGATCCCGCCGAGTGGCGGGCCGTGCCACAGAGCTAACGCAGCTTCGAGCTCAGTGCGGGCCTGCCGCAGCGTGGTGGCGTCGCGCCAAGTACGGCAGGCGCTCGTGAACACGTGAGCGTCGACGATGTCGCGGTCCGCGCGTAGCCGGTAGGACGTGCCCGTGGACTCGATGTCGATGGTGTTGCCAGTCGGATCAGCGGTGGTCAATGCCGACCTGAGCTCGGATATCCGCGTGTGCAAGGATGGTCGTGCCTTGACCACGTCGACCTTCGGCCAGACCGCATCCATGAGTCTTTCGGCGGTGACTAGCTCGTTGACTTCGAGAGCCAGCAGCCCGACGAGGATGCGCTGCTGGCGTCGTTCGAGCCGCACAGGGCGACCGTCGTGCCGGACCTCAATCGGCCCGAGCACGTGGATCTCTACCACCGAGGCACCGCCCGCCTTAGGGTATCGCCGATGTTAACGCAAGATCATCGTGCCCGTCGCGAGGACGGGACATCGATAGATCTAATTGTGTCATCAGCCGACGGCAGGGCGGAACCCGGGGTGAGTTCCGCGCCCGCCGTGCGGACGGCCTCACTAGTCCGGCGTCCAGTTGCCTTCCCCATCGCTGGGTGTCACGACGACAGTGCTCGTGTTTGTGCTGTGGTCCGGCGTCCAGTTGCCCTCGCCGTCAGCGAAGCTCGCGGTTGCGGGGGCCAGCGCGCAGACTAATCCGAGTGCAGCGACCGCGATCGCGGCCTTCGTTCGACGCTTCATGCATGCCTCCTCTCGGGTCTAGTTGGCGAACAGTTGCGCTGCCTAATCCGACGGAGCCCGGCGCGGTCACGTCGGCCGGCAGGGGTCGTTGGTTTACTCGAGTGGTCTGAGATTCCCTGTCGCGGTCCCTACGTGCTTGACGAAGAAGTCCGTGGTTGCCGTACGGGCTGCGATCTCGTTTTCGGTCTTTGTGAAGCCGTGGCCTTCGTCATCGAACACGCGGTAATCGACATCGACGCCGCGAGCTGCGAGGCGATCGACAATCTGGTCGCTCTCGCTCTGCGGTACGCGCGGGTCGTTGGCACCCTGAAGAAGCAGGAGGGGAGTACAGATCGCGTCACTGTAAGTGACAGGGGATCGGGACATCAGGAAGTCGAAGTCGGTCTCCGGGTTGCCAATGATGCGTTCAACGAGACTGCGCCAGGTCGGCGGAGATGCCTTGGCCAGTGTGACCAAGTTGCTTGGCCCGAAGTAGACAACGGCTCCAGCAAATCTGCGATGTGGCAGGCGGCTGAGCGCCGACAGAGCGACGAAGCCCCCATACGAACCGCCGAACAAAGCGATCCGGTCGGGATCTACCCAGGGCTGCTCCAGCAGGTAGCCAACCGCTGCGTCGATGTCATTGAGGTCGTCGCCGCCCCAGTTTCTGTAGATCTTGGACTGGTAGCGGTATCCGTATCCGGACGAGCCGTGGATGTTCGGGGCGAATACGGCGATGCCTTGATCTTGGAGGAACTGGTACATGCCGCCATAGGGATAGTTCGGCCGTTCCTGGACCGTCGGGCCGCCGTGGATCGAGATCACAACCCCAAGTGGCCTCGATACCTCCCTGGGCAGATAGACGTACGCGGGCACCCGGTCGCCCAGTGGCGACGTGAACCGGACCAGCTCGGGTTCCGGGAGCGAGCCGTCGACAACTCCCTCCGGAATGAATTCAGTGATCCAGGTCAACTCGCCCGTCTTGAGGTCCACCCGCAACACGTTGTTAGGCATTTTCGGCGTGGCCATCACCAGTACCGCGACGGCGCCGTCCGCTGACAATGACAGCCGAGATGCAACACCAAGCGGCAGCTCGGGGACGGCAATGGTTTCGCCGCTGAGCATGTCCCTAGCCCTCATTTGGGAGGCGCCGTCAACATCGACGGTCCAGACGAGGATCCGCCCATCTGCGGAGCTGTCGGCCTGCTCGACATCCCAGTTAGGGGCATCGATAAAAGTCAGTTCGCCGGAATCGGCGTCAACGACTGCTAGGGCTTCGAAGTCGCGGTCGAGGTTAGTCCGGACGATGAAGCCTGATCCATCGGGCAGCCAGGGACCGAGCCAATATACGGCCGGTTTCAGGTTGAACGTGATGCGGCGGACCTTTCCATTACGCAGGTCAGCGACATGGACGATGTGATCGCGGGTCTCATCGACCCATTCTGTGATCGACAGGCGGGCGCCGTCAGCAGACCAGTAGCCGGCATGCAAACGACCACCAGGGGCGAAAATCCTACGGACAACACCAGTCTCGAGCTCGCAGAGCAGGATGTCTTGGTCGTCAGGCTTGCGATCGGTAGCCGCGTAGGCCACGAGGCGTCCGTCCGGGGAGAACGGGTTGCCGATCGCGGCAAAATGCTGGGCGTTGTCGGCCGAGGTCAACGCGGTTGCTGCACCCCCGCCTGCAGGAACGAGATACAGCTGGGAGTTTTCGTTCCCGCGTCGATCAGCTACAAAGAGAAGCTGCTCGCCGTTAGGGTGCCAGGCAACCCGCCGCACGGTGTGATCCGTGTAGTGAGTCAGCGAGCGCGACTGGCTCCCTGCCATGTCTCTCACCGCGACATTGAACTGACCGCCCTTGTCGTCGGCGTATGCGACTCGGGATGCGTCGGGGGATAACGCAAGAGTGGTCTGGATCCGAACCGGTGGTCGGAACGCGAGGTAAGTAGACATGCGGGTCACGATAGGGGCGGCAATCCGGTTATCTCAAGGTCACGCGAAGACGAATAACCGCTGCTTATAGCGGAGGTTGGTAAGAATCTGGTAAGTGGAAACGAGCGCAATCGGCTGTGGGGCTCTCGTTCACGGCATTCAATTCTGTAAATGGCCGCCTGCAGCGCCATCAATCGGCGGGCTCGTCATCGCTCGAGCCGTCGACTGCGTCGAAGGCAAGGGGCCTTCGCGGACAGTGGTTCGGGCGACGGTACGCCGCACCCTAGATCCTTTGCGACACCCGGGATCCTGTCGGTTGGCGGGGGCCGAATCCGGGCACCGGACGGCCCGTTCGTTAACGGTTCTTAGCGTGGGCGGTCCGCCGCCCAGATACCCGACGGTGAGTCGGGCATCGTCCCGCTCGTGTGCATGTTGAGAGTGCGGGTTAGTTCGCCTGCGACGACGCCGAGGTGTGTCTCGGTTGTCGTCAGCAACGAGAGGATGCGTGCCAGCCAGTTTCGAAGGCGGACGAATTCTTCCTGATCGGCGTTGTAGGCGGTACCGGCGGTGGCGCGGTACTGGCGAACTCCTTCGTCGCGGGTGCGGCGGGCTTGCTCGATGATCGCGTCGGCTTGGGCGAGAGCGTCGGCGTAAAGGTGATTGGCTTGCGCACGAGCGGCAGTGATGAGCTGGTCGGCTTCGCGTTGGGCGACGATCAGCAGATGCGTCGCCTCGTCGGCGGGCTGCCGCGGGCCGGGCGTGTCGACGTCGATGCGTTGTCTTTTGAACCACTCGCGTAGCCGTGTGTTCTCGGCCTGCTCACTTTCGCAGCGCAGTCGCCACTTTTCCAATTCGTATGCGGCGCGGTTCATCGCGGCGGTGACGTCGTCTGGGCGAATTCCGCGACGGCCCATCGGCGTCTCACGAAATCGGAATCGCAGGAATTGCTCGGCCGACAATGGGGTCCACTCGTTGTTGTGCTCCACGGCCGTTCGACCCGAATGGGAGTTTGCTTCGTCCATCATGGTGAGCCACCTCATCGAGTCTCAAGCAACGATTTGTGGCGGATGCCGACCTCGGCGTTCTCGGTGTGAATATGCTGCGGCGCGATGCCGGCCATATTGAGCTCGCGGACCACGGCCGTGACCATTCCGGTGGGTCCGCAGATGTATGCCTCGCTGTCTCGCACCGAGCCGAGCGTAGGTAGGACGTCGGTGGGCAGCCCTCGCCAGCCGGGATAACAAGGGTCATCAGAGACGACCGGGGTCACGGTTAGCCAGGCGCACCGCTTGGCACGTGCCGCCAACTCGGGCAGATCGTAAAGGCCGCGTGGAGTGCGCGCGCAGAGGATCAGGTTGACGGGCCGGGTGGATCTGGTGACCAGTAGATCGTCAATGAGTGCTTTCAAGGGCGCCAGTCCGGTTCCTCCGGCCACCATGACCACTGGCCGGTCGCTCGAGTGGTCGAGCAGCAGGCCGTTTCCAACCGCAGCGCCGAGCTGCACGACCATCCCCGGACCGAGGCTGTAGACGAGAGCGGGGCTCAGCTCGCCCCCGGCGGCGGCGCGGACGTGGAACTCCATGCTTCCGTCCGGCCGCGGGCTGTTGGCCGGGCTGAGGTAGCGCCAGATCCTTGGCCGCAGCGCAGATTCCACGGGCACCGACTGCCCTGGCTGGTAGGCGAAGGGCTGGCGGGGAACGACCTGGAAGACTGCGATGTCCGGTGAGACACGTTCGTGGCTGACTACCTCCGCGGGCCAGGTACGCGGCGATCCGGCAACAGCGGCAGCACCGTCCTGCATTGCCCGAGCGATGAGCGCGTAAGCCTCAGACCAGTCGGCTGCCAGTTCGTCGGTCCACATCTCGCCCAGAAAATGCGCCATGGTCTCGAGCAATGCCTGCCCCAACGCCGGGTATCCGTGCGGCCCGACTGCAAACCGTCGGTGATCCGCGCCGAGCTGGCGGAGGTACGGCAGGAGCGTATCCAGATCCTCAATGCTGGACACTATGCCGCCCAACGCGGCAAAGAGCCGGTCTCGTTGCGCCGCCATCGATGCCGGGAAGAGTGCCCGCAGGTCAGGTGAGTTCACAAATAGGCGTGCGTAGAAGTATTCAGGCAGGTTGTCGCCCTGCACTTCGGCCGAGCGCCAACTTGACTTGAGGCTCGCGATGTTCACTACGCCGCCCACGCCCTTGGCACTGGTTTCGTAGCGATCACGCCGGCGAGGCCGTACAGAAGCTCGCCGACCTCCAGGATGATGTCCTCGTCGACGCGGAACTCCCACAGCGTGCCGAGCAGCAGGTTAACCGCGCGGCGGTAGTGGTGCGGCGGAATATTCAATTTGGCGTGTTTGGAGCGGAGCGTCTCGATTCGGTAGCGGGCCGGGCCACCCATGACATGGCTGATCAATTCCACCTGGTGCCGCTTCACTCGAGCGAGCTGTTCAGTGTCAAGATCGTCGAAGTAGCCAGCGAGTTGGGAGTCGGCCAGCACGCGCCGATAGAAGGCGTCGACGACCGCACTTACAGCGGACCGTCCGCCCATTCGTTCAAACGCCGAGGCTGTGTGAACCTCTGCCAATCGGCGATTCGTTGGCGTATTGGTCGAAGCATGCATTGAGATCAAGCCCTTCTGTTGAGTTCTGCGAGTCCGGTGTTATCGGCACCCGGCCTAGCTCCATGGCTGGGGGCGACTCGCGACATCGCCGCAGCCGCCGCTCCGCTTGCGACGGCCTCGGGCGGAACCAGTTCTAACGAGCCGCAGTCGCAACCGCGCTAGGACCACCCGCGAGATCATCACGGCCACGATGCTAGGAACCGGACCACCAGAGATTCAAGACTGTCGAATTATGAATAACTGCTCGTCAATGCACGTCTTGGGAAGAGCCTGGTAAGTCACGGAGTAGATAGGACGGTCGCCAACGCCGCTGTCTCCGCTCTACAGCAGGCGTCTTCAATTCGACCGAGCGCTGGCTCGTAGTGAGAACCGCGCTGAGACGCGACCCTGGCCGCCGGTTGACGCGGCGCCGCTAGAAGGCGCCGGCTGACGCGGCTCCGCTAGAAGCGACGCCGCCTGGCGTAAGAAGCGATGCCGGCTTGACGCGGCGCCCTAGAAGCGGCTGAAGGATCGCACCGGCGTACGCGGGCCGAATCGCGGTGCCGAGTGCCCGTCCGCCAGCAGCATCTGCACCACCCGGGCGCGCTGCGGACGGAACGGTTCAAGCACTTCGAGCATCCGCGCGTCGGCTCCGCTGATCCGGCC
Source organism: uncultured Actinomycetota bacterium (assembly GCA_963836775.1). Lineage (GTDB taxonomy): Bacteria > Actinomycetota > Actinomycetes > Mycobacteriales > Micromonosporaceae > DASQPR01. The sequence continues at coordinate 1,037,628 of CAWIKR010000003.1, forward strand.
CGGGACCGCGTCGCGCTTGCCGGCTCGGACATCGCCGGTCAAGGCGTAGACGACGTGGTTCGGCAGGTGATAGTCGCCGACCGTGACCGCGTCCGGGTCACCGTACGCGACCCGGGTCACCTCGGCGGCGGTCCAGATGCCGATGCCCGGGATCGAGGTAAGCAGCGTGGTCGCGGCCGCCGACGTCGAGCACGCATCCAGGCGGGCAGCGACGGCGGCGACCCGGCACAGCGCGTCGGCCCGCCGCTGTTCCAGCCCGAGCCGGTGAAATCCCCAATAGGGAGTGGCGGCGAGAGCCGCTGGATCGGGCGGCAGTAACAGGTCCGGGATCGGCCCCGGTGCCGGCTCGCCGAACTTCCGGGCCAGCGCCAGGTAGGTCCGAGACGCTTCCAGGCCGGTCACCTTCTGCGTCAGCACCACCGGAACGACGTGCGCGAACGGTCGGCGGGTGGCGGTCAACCGGAGCCCGGAGTGGCGATGGAAGGCAGCGCGTACGACCGGATGTGCATCAGCGAGATCCGCGAAGCCGGACAGGTCATCGCGGAGGCCGAGGACCGCGTCAGCGTGATCGATGACCCAGCCGGCACCGGGACCGTAGCCGACCGCCTCGACCTCATCGCCGGTGCGGGTCAGGTGCAGTGTGCCGGGACCGTCCGGCGTCCGCGCCGCCCACCAGGCCTGGCGGCCGCCGACGCGCGCGCATGGGTCGTGGCGGTTCATCGCCAGCGGCGCGAGCGTGCCGGCGAAGTCGTAGAGCGGCGGCACCGCCAAGGTGCGGGTCACGACGCCGCGGCGCGAACGAGCGAGCGATGCAGCAGCCGCGCGTCACCCAGCATGGACCGGAGCTTGCGTTCCAGGCCCGCGATCGGCACCAGGTTCTGCGGCGCCCGCGGATCCTTGTACGCGCACGAGGCGAACCGTGGCAGGGTCACCGCCGAGATGTTGGCGAGCTCCACCGCGGCGCGGGTGGCCAGACTCGTCGAGCACTCGATCCGGACGATGCCGGACCAGGCCGATCCGGGCGGCCCGGGCAGTCGCAAATACCAGGTATAGACGTTCCACTGAGTGCCCAGCATGAAGATCGGCGAGCGCTGACCGGGTTCCAGTGAGCCGACCATCTTGTAGAGGCGATCGGGCAGGTAGCGCTTCTGGTGCGTCTTCACGTACCCGAGGATCCGCGGCAGGTCCTGGCGGTTGCGCAGCGGTCCGTCGACGACCAGCAGCTCGTCACCGCGGCTGATCTTGTGGGAGACGTCGGATTCCAGCGCGAGGACGCTTTGTTGCAGGACGCCGATCAGCTTCTTGAGGTCCGGATATTCGCACAGCACCGCTTCGTAGCGGCTGGCGCCGGAGCCGAGCGACTCCAGATTCGGGGCGGCAGAGAAGATGCCTCGGCGCAGTCCCACGGTGTCGATGGTGGCGGCCTGCGACCTCAGGTCACAGCGCACCGAGCCAGCCGCGTAGGACGCCGCGACACCTGGAAAAGGCTGGATGTCACCATCGATCGACACGTGCGCGTCGATCCGGCGGACACCGTCGATCAAGTGCACCACGTCCGGCGCTGGGGTGCCGGACGGCGCCGTGATCGGCCGCCAGTCCTCCGGCGCCATCTCGACCTCGAGGTCGAGCTTCGCCGAACTCGACTCGGCCGGCCCGTCCTCGGGCTGCTGATCCATGCCGGACCCGTAGCTCGGGTCCCAGGCGTCGACGAAGAGCTTCACCAGTGATCATCCGTTCCGTTGCACATACGCGGTACGCGTGTCCTTGTGCACCTCAAACCGTACCGGCACCCGCTCGGCGAGCGCGCTGACGTGGGTCACGACCCCGACCATCCGGTCGCCGCGAGCGGCCAGGTTTTCCAGCGTGGCGGCGACCGTGTCCAGCGTTGTCGCGTCCAGCGTGCCGAAACCTTCGTCGAGCACGATCGACTCCAGGCTGGCCGCCGCGGTCGACAACCCGGCGAGCTGCTCGGACAGCGCCAGTGCGAGGGCCAGCGACGCCTGGAACGTCTCGCCGCCGGATAATGTCCGCACCGGACGCGCGAGCGCCGCGTCGTAGTGATCGACGACGAAGAACTCGCCCTTCTCGTGGGTCAGGTCGTATTGCCCGCCGGAGAGCTCCCGCAGGATCGCCGACGCCCCGTCGACCAGCGTGTCCAGTGCCTCGACCAGCAGCCACCGCTCGAAGTTGTTGGCCCGCAGATGCTGCGCCAGAGCCTTGGCGACGCGGCCCTCGGTCTCGAAGACCTCACGCTCGGCCCGCAGCTGGTCGGCCTGGGCTCGGCGTTCGGCGAGCCGATCGTGAGCTGCCCGGGATTGCTCCACCGCGGTGGTGGTGGCGCGGGCGTATTCGTCATTGCTCGGCGCCTTGACCGACGCCGCCTCGAACAGGGCCGCGATGTCGCGGCGAACTCCGCTCACCGCCGCCACCGCGGCGGCGGCTTCGGTCGCCGCGGTGGCGCGTTCGGAGACTCGGGCCGCCGCCGTCGTGGCCGCCCATTCGGACAGTGCCGCCCAGGCAGCGCCGAGATCGGACCGGTCCGCCGGCGGCGGTGCCAGGGTGGCCAGGCCGTCGCGGCTCGCATCGAAAGCGCGCCACGCGGTGCCGATCTGCTCCTCAGCCCGCTGCGCCGCGGACGCCGCTCGCCGGGCGCGTTGCCGGGCCTCGGAGACCGCTGCGGCCGCTTCGTCCAGCTGAAGTTGAAGCTCGGTGATCCCGCGCAATTGCTTGCGCAGGTCGTCGATGACGGCGGCGCCGGACAGCGCTCCGTCCAGTGTGGCCATCCGCTCGGCGAGCTGCTCCCGCTGCGCCCGCGCCCGATTCAGCGTGGATTCCAGGTCGCGCACCGCGCGGTCGGCGGCCTTGGCGTCCTTGTCGGCCTTCGCCACGCCGTCCTTGGCCGTGGCCAGCTTCGCGTTCGCCGCGGCCAGGAGCGGCGCGTCCGGCATCGGCGGCAGCGCCACGACCGTCTGCAGGCACACCGGGCACGCCTCGCCCTCGGCCAGGTGCGGACGCAGGGTCGCCGCTCGGTCGGCGGTCCGGGCCGCTTCGACGTCCGCCTCAACCTGCACCATCGCGGCGGCGGCGCCGTCCGCTGCGGCTTTTGCTCGCTGGTAGGCCGCGACCGTTTTGGCGTGCTCGGCATCCGCGGCCGCGAGCATCGAGTCCGCGGCGCCCAGCGAATCGGCCAACTGCGCTCGCTCAGCGTGCAGATCGAGCAGTCGGCGCAGGTCGTTGGCATCACCGGCGGCGGCCAGATCGCTGCGCAGCGCCTCCTCGCGCTCCTCGGCCGCGGCCACCCCCTCCTGCGCGGAGGCCGAGGCCGTCCGGGCCGCGGTGGCGGCGCCGGCGATGTCGGCAGTGCCGGCCGGGACCGCGACCGCGGTCAACTTCGCAAGATCGGAGTCCAGGGTACGCAGCCGGGACTGCGCGCCCTCGGCCTGGCGCAGGGCCTCGTGCAGGGTCGGGACTTTGACGTCGACGTCGGTTTCCAGTTGACGTGTCTGGGCCAGTCGCGCGGCCGCCTCGGCGATCGCCTCATCGGTGGCGTCCGCGAAGGCGGCCACCTGCCGATCAGTTGCCGCCAGTTGCGCGTCGGCCTGCTGCCCGACCGCGGTGGCCTTCTCCCGCACTTTCTCGTAGACGTGCAGGCCCAAGAGGTTGACCAGGATCTGCTGCCGGGCCGACGGCTTGGCGTGCAGGAATTCGGCGAACTGTCCCTGCGGCAGCACCACGCAGCTGGTGAACTGCTCGAACGGCAGGCCGACCGCGTCCAGCACGGCGTCGTCCATCTCGGCCGGCGTCCCGGCCAGCGGCTCGCCCAGGTCGCCGGCTTGCAGACCGTCATCGAGCCGGGCCAGATCGAAGCCCTTGGGCAGCAGCTCAAGCCCGGCATGAGTGGTGCCGACCTTGCCCTTGCCGTCGCGTCGGACCACACGAGTGGCCGCGTACCGCGAACCGCCGGAGTCGAAGATGAGGCGGACCCGCGCCTCGGACGTGGACGGCGCCAGCGCGTTGGCGATCGCGCGCCGGTCGTTCCACCGCGGCACGGTGCCGTAGAGCGCGAAGCAGATCGCGTCCAGCACAGTCGACTTGCCGGAGCCGGTCGGACCGACAAGGGCGAAGAAGTCGGCGTCGGTGAAGTCGATGGTGGTCGGCTCGCGGAACACCGCGAACCCGGCCAGATCCAGCCGCAGCGGTCGCATCAGGCCTGCACCTCCGCGTGCAGCCGGTCGAACAAATCCGCGACCGCCGGATCGGCGTGCCCGGCCGCGGTCAGGTATTCACCGAACAGCTCGCCCGCGCTGCGTCCGATCTGGCGCGGCGCGCGGTTTGTGCCGGGCGCCGCCTCGGCCAGGATGTCCGGATCGATCCGCACCTCCAGCGCCTGTGGCAGCATCTCCTGCACCGCCTCGCGGAGCCCGGCGCGTGGACGTTCGCGCACGTAGACCCGGAGCCAACCGTCGACGTTCGTGAACGCGGCCAGCTCGTCGAGCGTGCCCCGGATGGTCCGCAGGCTGGCCGCCGACGGGATGTTCACCGGGCGCGTCCGCGCGGCGGTCGTGGTGGTGACGTCCACGATCGTCACCGATGGGCTGTTCTCCTCCTCGCCGAAGTCGACCGCCAGCGGCGAGCCGCAGTAGTGCACCGGGCACGGGCCCACCACGGCCTGTCGGCGGTGCAGGTGTCCGAGCGCGACATAGCTGGCCGATGACGGGAAGACGGTGCTCGGAACCGCGTACGCCTGGATGGTGTGGGCATCGCGCTCGCCACCGCCCATGGTGCCCCCGACGACGGTCAGGTGCGCGGTGATGATGTTGACGGCGGTGCCGTCGAAGTCTTCGGTGAGCGCCGCGATCAGGCGCGACACATGATCCGCGTAGGTCTGATTGGCCTCGGCCGCGGTGAGCTCGAACATCTCGTTGGCGCGGATCGCGTACCGCTGGGAGAGGAACGGCAGCGCGACGACCCGCCACGACTCGCCGCCGGCCGTGGTGCCGGTGATGAGGTGATCGGCCGCCTTCTCGCGGACGGTGCCGCGCAGTGTCACGCCGGCGGCGTCGGCCCAGCCGCGGAGCGCGTCCAGCGACGCGCCGTTGTCGTGGTTGCCGCCGATCGCGATCACCTCGGCACCGGTCTGACGCAGCGCCGAGAGGGCTCGGGTGACCACCCGGGTCGCGTCCGGGGTGGGGGCCGCGGTGTCGAACAGGTCACCGGCGACGATCACCAGATCCGGCTTCTCGTCCTGGGCGATCCGGACGACATCGAAGAGAACCTTGATGTGCTCGTCGAGCCGGGACTGTCCCTTGAGGACCTTGCCGACGTGCCAGTCGGAGGTGTGCAGGACCCGCAATGTCACTCCCTATTCAAAATGCGACGAACACGTGCCACGACCGCGACCGGCCGCAGGACCAAAGCTAGAACGGGATGTCGTCGTCGGACAGATCGGTGCCGGATGAGCCGCGCCGGGCGCCGGCCAGCTCCGGGCGAGCGATCACCTCGAACGGGTCCACCGCCTGTGTCAACGACCGCAGCGTGGCACTCGGCGCCGCGCCCGCCTCGGCCGGCCGGGTCGCCCAGGCCGGGAACGGGAACTCCACCACCAGCGGCACCGGGATCTCCGGCTGGCCGACGAACATGGTGCCGGGCTTGGCGATCAGAGCGCGGGACCGCTGCGCCGGCGGCAAGAACCCATACTCCGGCCGGGACGCCTCCGCCGGATCCAGCCGGCCCACGACCCGGATCGCCGAGTTGGCCACGATCCGCCGCTCCACCTCGCTCGCCGTCTGCTGGGCACCGATCAGGACCACGCCCAGCGACCGGCCCCGCTCGGCGATGTCCAGCAGCACCTCCTTGATCGGTGAGGTGCCGTCGCGCGGTGCGTATTTGTTCAGTTCATCGAGCACCACGAACAACAAGGGCTTGGCGGTGCCGGCCTTCTCCTTGCGCTCGAACTCGGTGCGCAGCGTCACGCCGACCACGAACCGCTGCGCGCGATCCGGCAGATTGTGCAGGTCGACGACGGTGACCTGGGCACTGGCCGAGGTGTTGATGCCGTGCTCGCGGCGCACCGACAGGTCGCCTCGCACCAGTCGCGAGAGGTCCTTCTTCGACGAGATCAGCCGGCGCGAGAACGCGTTGACCGTGCCCAGCCCGACGGCGCTGCCGGTCCACATCGACCGCTGATCCTCGTCGCTCAGCTCGGCGACGATGAAGTCGACCAGGTCGGCGTAGGACCCGAGACGAGTCCCGTCGATCGCTACACCGCCGTCGGCGGGCTGCGCCACCTTGGCCAGGAACGCGGTGACCGCGTGCACCACCATCGTGTATTGCTGACGCTCGTCGTCGGCGTCGGCGAACACGTAGGGCAGCAGGCGCTGCGAGCAGAACTCCTCGAGAGTCCAGTAGAAGCTGTCGACGCCGGACATCCGGCTGGACACGTCCGGGGTGCCGGACGAGTCACCGGCGCGCGGGGGAGCGAAGACCGCGACGTCGGCGAAGGCGCCGGCCGGCAGGCCCAATTTCGAATACGCCGACGTGGTGGGCGGGTCCAGCTTCTTATTCGGGTGGTCAAGGAAGAGCAGGTCTTCGCCCTTGACGTTGAAGATCAGGGCCTTGGTGTTGGTAGCCTCGCCGCCCAGCACGCCGGAGTGAAAGACGCTGTAGAGCAGGAATGTCGCAAACGAGGTCTTGGTGGCCACACCCGAAATGCCGGAGATGCTCACGTGCGCGCCGCGGGTGCCGTCCAGGAACTCCGCGTTCAGGAACAGCGGCTCGCCATCCCGGCCGGTGCCGATCGGGATCCGCTTCTCCATCCGGTCGAAGTAGAGCGCCTTGGAGCGCTCGTCGCCGGCCGCCCGATGAACTATCGCGCCGGGCGCCGGCGGCACATAGACCTCCGGATCGATCCGGGTGGTGGTGATCTCCGCGGCCTCTTGGACCTGGGCCGGCAGGGTGCCGTCGGAGATGGCGAACACATCCGACTCGAACTGGGCGCCTTCGTGCCGGGCGCGGACCTGGGTCACCACGCCGGCGATCGCCACCGGGTCCTGACCGGGGACCTCGCGGTGGGTGACGACGACGTCGTCGAGCTGCAGGTATGCACCCGGCGCCACGGCCACCCAGAACTGCAGCGGTGTCGCGTCCATGGTGCCGAGCACGCGCCCGACCGGCGCGTTCGACCCCGTCGAAGCAACTGCTCCGGTCATGTGGCCTGCCCTTCACCCGACTCCCGGGACCGGTCGCGGCGCCGGCCCACCCGAACATGTCCGCTGCGCGAGCATGTCGTCTGCTGCCGGCACGCCGGCAACAGAGGACATCGTGCCGCATCCGTACGACACGAGCACCTTCGCCATTCCGAACGACTGTGCGAGTGGCATTCGCGACCTGGGCAAATCAGGCCTATCAGGCAGTTATGAGCCGGTCGACCAGTCTCCCTCTACGGGCTAGCGCCTCCCCCTACGAGGTCGACGGTCAGGCAGTTCTGAGCTCCTCCACGGAGGTACTTGACTTGATGAACAACATCCCGATCGCGGTGGTCAGGAGCACCGCGGCCAGTGCCACTGCGACGGTCAGCCCCATCTGCGCCCACGGCCACGGGACGTGCAGCGTCGTGGCGACCGGCGGGGCGTCCCCGATGCTGAACGACTGGCTGATCTTGGTGCCGCTGAACAGCCGCATCGCGCCGACACCGACTACGGTGCCGAAGACGACCGGCGGGGCGGCACCGGCGAGCGCCTGCCACACCGCGGTCCGCGCCAGCGTCGCCCTCGGGACTCCGGTGGCGACCAGGGACGCGTACGCCCGCCGCCGCGCGACCATCGCCTCGACGATCGAGACCAGTTGGCCGAGAGCGGCGATGACCAGTGCGATCGTGATGGCGAGGGCGATCAGTTTGAGGGTGTCGACGAAGAACGAATCGTCGGTGATGAGACCTCGCGGGTCCTCGCCCGGGTTCTGCAGGATCGTCTGCTCCAGCGACACCTGGTTCTGCGTCTCGGTGTAGGCGTAGAACGCCGCGGCACCGCCGCCGAAGACCGTCGCCACCAGGATCACCGCCATGCTGCGGCTGGTGCTCCACGGGTCGTCGATCAGGCGTGCGCCGGCCAGCTGCACCGATGCCGAGCCGCCGAACCGGCGCATCAGCCGGCCGGCGGTGTAGCTGAACCAGCCGGAGCTGAAGCAGACACCGAGCATGGCCGCGAACGCGCCACCGAACAGCAGCGTCGGCGTCAGCCAGGTGGCGTTCTGCAGCCAGTGCGGCGAGTGCCAGTGATGATCATCGGCGTAGAGCAAGATCGGGTTGTAGAGCCCGAAGATCAAGAGTGCGATCGCCACCATGACACCGGGCCACGGCTTCGGAGCGCCGGTGCGGCGGACCCGGCGCACCACACCGAGCGGTGTGACGATGACCCGGCGCATCAGCCACGCCGCCGCCACGGCCGCGAGGATCGGCAGACCGGCCGCGATCAGCACGATGGACCAGACCGGCGGCAGCACGTCGGCGGGGACCGCCAGCTGACCGCGCGCGTCCGGGTGGTTCAACAGGACCCGGAGCAGGAAGAACGCGACGAGACCCAGGACCGAACCGATCGCCGAGGCGATGCCGGTCTCCGCACTCGCCAACGCCAGCGCCTGGCGTGGCGTCGCACCGGCCAGCCGGATCGCGGCCAGCCGCCGGTCCCGGGCCGGAGCTCCGAGCCGCGTGCACTGCCCGGCGAATGCCAGCACCGGCACGGTCAGCAGGATCAGCGTCACGACCACCCCCGGCCGCAGGCCGGGCTGTTGCAGCAGGTCCGGGCGGTAGCGCAGGTTGTCACCCGCGCTGCCGAGGTCGGAGCCGCTGAACCCGAGCGAGGCCACGGTCGCGGCCGACAGCCACGCCAGCACCGCGGCCGCCGCGGCCAGGCCGGTGAGGGTGATGCGTACCGTGTCGGTCCGGGTCCCAGCCACCGCGAGCCGGGCCAGGGCGGTGAGTCTCACGCGGCACCGACCGGCGTCGCCCCGCGCAGGCCGAGCCCGCTCGGATCGAGCTCGCCGTCGCGGAGAGCGACCTCCCGGTCGGCGTAGGCCGCGACCTTCGCCTCGTGCGTGACCAGCAGGACCGCTGTGCCCTGTTCGCGGGTCACCCGGGTGATCTGATTGAGCACCGCCTCGCCATTGAGGGTGTCCAGGGCTCCGGTGGGCTCGTCGGCGAACAGGATCCGGGGCTCGGTGACCAGCGCCCGGGCCAACGCCACCCGCTGCGCCTGGCCGCCGGACATCTCGCCGGGGCGCTGGTCGGCGAGATCGGCGACGCCGAGCCGGTCCAGCCATGTGCGCGCCGCGGTCAGGGCGTTGCGGCGCGGGGTGCCGCGCAGCAGCAGCGGCAGCGCGATGTTGTCGGCGGCCGGCAGCTCGGCGACCAGTTGGCCGAATTGGAACAGCACGCCGAACTGCGACCGGCGCAGCTCCGAGCGGCGCGACTCGGACCAGGTGTCGATCCGGGATCCGTTGAAGGTGACCTCGCCCGCGTCCGGCCGCATGATGCCGGAAGCGCAGTAGAGCAGGGTTGACTTGCCGCAACCGCTGGGACCGGTGACCGCGACGATCTCGCCTTCAGCGACGTCGATCGTGACCCCCCGTAGGGCCGGTGAGACACCGTAGGACTTGACGATCCCGCGGACCGTCAGGATCGAGCTCATGAGCGCACCTCCTGGTGCAGTTCGGCGACACGGCCCAGGGTGGTCTCCAGCCACCGCAGGTCGGCATCGAGATGGACGAGTGCGAAGTCGGCGGCGACGACGTCGCCCACCGACGCGTTCGGATCGGACTTCACCCGGGTCAGCTCGCGCATTCGCTCGGTGTGCGTCTGGCGCTGCCGGATCAGATAGTCTCGGGCCGCGGTCTCACCCGCGGTCAGCAACGCCACCACCACCTTCGCGAGGAGCGTGCTGGTGACGTGCGGCGCGGCCGGTTCGACTTCGGCGAGCCAGCTGGTCAGCGCGGCTCGTCCCGGCTCGGTGAGGGTGAACGTGGTGCGCTCCGGGCCGGCGTCCTGCTCGGATCCGGCCTTGACCACCAGGCCGTCCCGTTCCAGCCGGCCCAGGGTGGCATAGACCTGCCCGAACCCCACTGGCTTGGCTTTCGGCAAGGCGCTGTCATGGGCGTGCTTCAACTCGTAGCCGTGATGCGGACCAGTGGTCAGCAACCCGAGAAGCACATAGGACGTGGACACGCCGTTCACTATTCATTGAGTGAATAGTCGACGTCAAGACCCTGGGCAATCAATCCGCGCGACTCAGGGCCGCACGTAGCGGAGGAACACCGCGCCATCCGCCTCGACCAGGCTGGCCAGGCGCATCGTCTGGACGTCGGCGGCGGGCCCGTCGATGCTAGGCGGTCCTGCGGTGATGCGGCCGGCGCCCGGCCCGGCCAGGATCGGTGCGAGAGTCAGGCACAACTCGTCGACCAGGCCGGCATGTTGCAGCGTCCCGAACAGATGGGGGCCGCCTTCGCACAGGATCTGGCCGAGGCCGTAGTGGTCGCGCAACTCAGCCAGCGCCGCGATCACGTCGACCCGGTCCACGCCGTGCACCAGCACGTCGGCCACCTCGCCGAGCGAATCCCGCTGCTCGCCGTCGCTGGCGGCATGAGTGATCACGATCGGCCGCCGAGGCGCTTCGGTGAACAGCGCCGCCGCCGGGTCCAGGTCGAGACGGCCGGAAATCAGAACCATTTGCGGGTACGCCTCGAGCCCGGCCCGCCGCCTCCAGCGCACCGCGTCCTCGTCCAGCCGGACCGGGCCATAGCCTTCGGCACGGGCCGTCCCGGCACCCACCAGGATCGCGTCGGAAAACATCCGGAGCAGTGCAAACAGCACCTTGTCGGTGGGATTGCCGAGACCGCCGGAGCGACCGTCCAGGGTGACCGCCCCGTCGGCACTGGAGATGAAGTTGACCCGCAGGCCGGGCCGAGAACGGTCCGGCTGGTAACGCTCGATCAACTCGTCCCGATCCGGGAGGCTCATGCCACTATGAGATCACTCCGCAACGTCATTCGCCCGGGGGTCCGGTGGTTGGCGGGGTCGGTTTCGGGCTCCGATGCTGGCAATCGCACCAGCTCCGGCCTCGGCATTTGTCGTGCTTGCCGTCCCGACACGATCGGCAGATCACGGTTTCAGCCTGCGCGCGAGCGGCCGATGCGTCAAGAATGGCGCTAGGCCGAGGCCTGCCGATCGATCGGCGGCACCGGCCCGCCGGGCAGCGTCGCCCGGCAACGCTGCCGAGGAGGGGCATGACGCGCCAGATTTACTACCTCAAGGTCACTCTCGCCGATACCGAGCCGGCGGTGTGGCGGCGGATCGCGATTCCGGGGGCGTTCACCCTGGATCGCGTGCATCGTGCGATCCAGATCGCGGTCGGATGGCAGGACTGTCACCTGCACTCGTTCGAGATCGGCTCGGTGCAATATGGCGAGCCGGATCCGGACGCGCTCCTGGAGATGCGCGACGAGCTGGACGTACGCCTGGATGCCGTGGTCGGCAAGGACGGCCGGTTCACCTACGTCTACGACTTCGGCGACTGGTGGGAGCACGAGATCGTGGTCGAAGACGTGCTGTCACCGGAGTTCGATCAGCGCTACCCGTATTGCGTCGACGGCAATCGAGCCGGTCCGCCGGAGGACATCGGCGGCGCCGGCGGATTCGAGCACTATCTGGCCGCGCTCGCCGACCCGCTGCCGCCGGAGAACCGGGATCTGCTGGAGCTGATCGGCCGCGATTTCAAGCCGGATGACTTCGATCCGGATCGGGTCAGCGCGGTCATGCGCCGGATGGTCTAGCCGGCTTTGCGGACGATCGTGCACCCCCTGGCGTGCACGATCGTCCCCAAACGGAGGCCAACGGCCGGACCGGTTTAACACGATCCACGATTGTGGTGACCTGCTGTCGATCCACCAGTGTGGTGAGAAACCGTCGATATGTCGTCGAAACCCGCCACGCTGGTGGATCGACGTGATCGAAGGCGGTGGCGGCGGCCGTCAGCAGCAGGGATCGCAGCGTGGAGCCACGCCGTCGGGGCAGCCGGATCCCGTCGACGTCCCGGTGCCGATGGGCATACTCGGACCCTACGGGCTTTAGGGCGCCAACGGCCGTTCCTGACGCCGCACGCCGGGGCCGGCCTGGGAAGATCCATCGACCCGCCGGCCGGTTTCCGTTCGACGCTCACAGGTCCCCCAAAGGTGACGCTTTTCAATCACGAAATGGGAACGCTCCCAAATCACTATTGACACTCGCGTAACCTGGCGGCAATCTGCATGGGAGCGCTTCCACGCGCGGTGGACATGCCTCCCATGTCGGTCCTGATCACCGCGTCTGCGCCCGCCAGCTACGCCCTGCGCACCTCGCGAAAAACACACTCCCGAAATCCCCGCTCCACCCCGCGACATCGCAGCTCAGCCCGGATCCAGCTGGAGCGGCCGCGGACCCCGGAATGCATCAGAGAGGGAATCCATGTTCAGAACCCGCAAGAAGGCCGTGGCGCTGGTCAGCGCACTGGCCGCGGTAGTGCTCATCGCGTCCGGCTGCAGCAGCAGCTCGGACAACAGCAGCGGCGGCTCCAGCACGACGCTCAAGGTGCGGCTGTTCGGCACCTTCGGCTACAAGGAGGCCGGGCTCTTCGACCAGTACCAGAAGCTGCACCCGAACATCAAGATCGACTACACCACGGTCGAGCAGGAGGCCACCTACTGGACGGCGCTGCAGACCAGCCTGTCCTCCGGCGCCGGTCTGGGCGACGTGCAGGGTATCGAGGTCGGCCGGATCGCGGCCGTGACCTCGCAGCTCCCCGACAAGTTCGTCGACCTCAACACGCTCGGTGCCAGCTCGCTGAAGGACAACTTCTACTCCTGGAAGTGGCAGGAGTCGATGGCCGGCAGCAAGCAGCTCGGCCTCGGCACCGACATCGGCCCGCTGGCCATCTGCTACCGCACCGACCTGTTCAAGGCGGCCGGCCTGCCGACCGACCCGACCCAGGTGAGCGCGTTGTGGGCCAACGGCTGGGACGGCTACGTCGCGGCCGGCCAGCAATACAAGGCGCACGCGAAGGCCGGACAGTACTGGACCGACACCGCCGGCGGCATGTTCAACGCCGTCATCGGTCAGTCCACCAACCAGTACTACGACGCCAGCGGCAAGCTCATCGCCGACAGCAACCCGGCGGTCAAGGCCGCGTGGGACGAGTCGATGAAGGTCGCGGCCGGCGGTCTGAGCGCCAAGCTCAGCCAGTTCAGCACCGCGTGGAACGTCGCGTTCACCACCGGCACGTTCGCCACCCTCGCCTGCCCGTCGTGGATGGTCGGCTACATCAAGTCCGAGGCCGGCGCCATGAGCGGTCAGTGGAACATCGCCAACATCCCCGGTGGCGGCGGTGACTGGGGCGGCTCCTACCTGGCCATCCCGAAGGGTTCCAAGCACCAGAAGGAAGCCTACGACCTGATCAGCTGGCTGACCTCGGCCGAGCAGCAGGCGGCCGTGTTCAAGGCGGTCGGCAACTTCCCGTCGAACAGCAAGGCCGCGGCCGATCCGACCGTCGCCTCCGCCACCGACAAGTACTTCAGCGGTGGCACCGATCCGAACAGCCCGGTGGGCGCGCCGATCGGCAAGATCTTCGGCGACTCGGCGGCCAAGCTCCAGCCGGCCGTCCTGGGCCCGCACGACGGTGACGTCAAGAACGCCATCTCCACCGCGATCACCCGGGTGGAAACCGGGCGGCAGTCTCCGGATGCCGCATGGAACCAGCTCATGACCAAGGACATTCCGGCCGCGGTCGGCAGCTGACCTTGAGATCCGGCTCCGGCCCGGCCTCGTGCCGGGCCGGAGCTCCTCCGGAGAGGATGGCCATGGCCACCACCATCACCCCGCAATCCACGGCGACTCCGACCCAGCGCCGCCGTGGCATTCGCGACCGCGCCGGGGACCGGCGGTCACGGTGGGAACAGAAATTCTCGCCGTACGGCTTCGTCGCACCGTTCTTCATCGTGTTCGGCGCATTCGGCCTCTATCCACTGGTGTGGACGGCCTGGGTGTCGGTGCACCACACCGAGCTCATCAACGCCGACCAGATGGGTGGCTGGGCCGGCTTCCAGAACTACGTCAACCTGCTGCACGACTCGTTCTTCTGGAACGCCTTCCGCAACACCGTGTCACTGGCGATCCTGTCCGCGGTGCCGCAGCTGTTGATGGCGCTGGGCCTGGCCCATCTGCTCAACTACAAGCTGCGCGGCAGCACCTTCTGGCGGATCTCGGTGCTGGCGCCGTTCGCCACCTCGGTGGCGGCCGCCACGGTGGTCTTCGCTCAGCTGTTCAACCGCGACGTCGGCACCGTCAACTACGTGCTCCACACGGTCTTCGGCATCAACAATGTCGACTTCACCAACTCCAAGTGGCCGGCCCAGATCGCGATTTCGACGATTGTCATCTGGCGGTGGACCGGCTACAACGCGCTCATTTACCTGGCCGCGATGCAGTCCATCCCGAACGAGCTCTACGAAGCGGCCACGGTGGACGGAGCCAGCCAGTGGCGGCAGTTCCGCGAGGTCACCATCCCGTCGCTGCGGCCCACGATCATCTTCACGATCGTCATCTCGACCATCGGCTCGATCCAGCTGTTCGGCGAGCCCCTCCTGTTCTCCAGTGGCGGCACCAACGCGGTGACCGGCGGCGCCGATCGGCAATACCAGACCCTGGCCATGTACTTCTACGAACGCGGCTTCAACAACGGCCACCTGGGTCGCGCGGCCGCCGTGGCATGGCTGATGTTCCTCATCATCGTCATCTTCGTGATCATCAACACGCTGATCGCGCGTCGCATGCGGGATTCGGAGTAGCCGCCATGACCACTGTCGCCATCCCGGCCCCAGCGCGCGTCCACAAGAACAAGCTCCGCGGTGCCGGCGGCCAGCGGGCCGCGGGCTGGCTCACCTACTCGATCCTGACTCTGGTGTTCCTGCTCTCGATATTCCCGTTCTTCTGGACCATCGTCGCGGCCTCGACCTCGAACACCGAAATCAACAAGGTCCCGCCGAACCTGATCCCGGGCCCGAACCTGATCAAGAACTTCCACGCCGCGCTGACCAACGTCAACATGGGTACGGCGCTGCTGAACTCCACCATCGTCTCGGGTTGCGTGGCACTGGGCACGGTCGCGTTCGGCACCCTGGCCGGCTTCGCCTTCGCCAAGCTCAAGTTCCGCGGTCGCAACGTGCTGCTGTTCATCACCATCGGAACCACCATGGTGCCGATGCAGATCGGCATCGTGCCGCTCTACATGCTGATGAACAAGCTTCATCTGATCGGCCGACTGCCGGCCGTCATCCTGCCTACCGTGGTGACCGCGTTCGGCGTGTTCTTCCTGCGGCAGTATCTGATCCGCGCGGTGCCGGACGAGCTGGTCGAGGCGGCCCGCATCGACGGCGCGTCGCTGCTGCGGATCTTCTGGTCGGTGGTGGTGCCGCTGGCCCGGCCGGCGATGGCGGTGCTCGGGATGCTCACGTTCATGGCCACCTGGAACGACCTGTTCTGGCCGCTGATCGTGCTGAACTCGGACAACCCCACGGTGCAGGTCGCGATCGACAACCTCAACGCCGGCTACGTCCCGGACATGTCCGTCATCCTGGCCGGCACCCTGCTCGGCACACTCCCGGTGCTGGCGGTGTTCATCCTGCTCGGCCGGCAGATCGTCGGCGGCATCATGCAGGGCGCCATCAAGGGATGACGGTTCGGCCCCGCACCTGCGCACCACCCTCTCTTCACAGCTACGGCCGCCGGCCTGCCCGCGGCCCGAAAGGTGCCGCGTGACCACGAACTTCACGACCCCAATCGCGCTCGACGCGACCGACACCGGGGTCACCTTTCCAGCCTCCTTCCGGTGGGGTGCGGCGACGGCCGCTTACCAGATCGAGGGCGCGGTCGCCGAAGACGGCCGTACGCCCTCGATCTGGGACACCTTCAGCCACACCGCCGGCGCGGTGGTCGGCGGCGACAACGGCGACGCGGCCTGCGACCACTACCACCGGATGCCCTCCGACGTCGGCCTGATGGCCCGGATCGGGCTGCGCTCCTACCGGTTCTCGGTGTCCTGGTCCCGGCTGCAGGCCGGTGGCCGCGGCCGGCTCAATCCGGCCGGACTGGACTTCTACCGGCGGCTGCTGGACGAACTCGGCGCGCGTGGCATCGAGCCGTGGCTCACGCTCTACCACTGGGACCTGCCGCAGGAGCTCGAGGATGCCGGCGGATGGCCGAACCGGGACACCGCGTATCGGTTCGCCGACTTCGCCGACCTGGTTCACGGCGCCCTTGGTGACCAGGTCACCCACTGGACCACCATGAACGAGCCGTGGTGCTCGGCGTTCCTCGGCTACGGCGACGGTCATCACGCGCCGGGCCGGACTGACCGCCACGACGCGCTGGCCGCGGCACACCACCTCATGCTCGGCCACGGCCTGGCGATCGAGGCGATGCGAGCCCAGCAGCGGCCCGGCGTCCAGTTGGGCGTGACCCTCAACCTGTACGCGGTCTCGCCGGCCACCGGCAGCGCGCCGGATGCCGAGGCCGCCCGCCGGATCGACGGCTTGATGAACCGCTGGTTCCTGGATCCGATCCTGCGCGGCGGCTACCCCGAGGACGTGCGGGCGGATCTGCGTACCGTGGATGATTTCGGATTCATCGCGGACGGCGACGCGCGGGTGATCGCCGCACCGATGGACTTCCTCGGCGTCAACTACTACACCCGGCACGTCGTGGCGGCCCCGGCCGGCGGTGAGTGGTCGCTGCCGACACCGTCGTCGTGGCCCGGCAGCGAAGCGGTGCGGTTCCTCGATCGGGGCCTGCCGGTCACCGAGATGAACTGGGAAGTCGATCCGGACGGCCTGACCGAGGTGCTGACCCGGGTTCATCGCGACTACACCGGCCTGCCGCTCTATGTCACCGAGAACGGTGCCGCCTGTGATGACCGGATCGAGGCCGACGGCACGGTCCGGGACCCGGACCGGATCAGCTACGTCGATGCCCATCTGCGTGCCTGCCACCGGGCGGTCGAGGCAGGCGTGCCGCTGCGCGGCTACTTCGCCTGGTCGCTGATGGACAACTTCGAGTGGGCGTGGGGTTACGGTAAGCGATTCGGCATGATCTACGTGGACTACCCGACGCAACGCCGGATCACCAAGGCCAGCGCCTCCTGGTACGCCGGCGTGATCGCCCGCAATGGCCTGGCCAGTGCGGATGAGACCGAGAGCCTAAAGTAGGTTAATTCAGATCCCGAGGTAAGGACTGCCGTGCCGGAGATGACGTCGAGCCCGCGACCGCGATCAGCGGGCCGGCCCACGCTGGACGAGGTGGCCGCGCACGCCGGAGTCGGCCGCGGCACCGTGTCCCGGGTCGTCAACGGCTCGCCGCAGGTCAGCCCGACCGCCAAGGCGGCGGTGGAGCAGGCCATCGCGGAGCTCGGCTACGTGCCGAACCGGGCCGCGCGGGCCCTGGTCACCCAGCGCACCGACTCGGTCGCCCTGGTGGTCTCGGAGTCCGAGGACCGGGTCTTCGGTGAGCCGTTCTTCGCCGGCATCATCCGGGGCATCAGCTCGATGCTGTTGGAGACGCCGCTGCAGCTGTGGCTGGCGATGGCGCAGTCCCGGGCCGAGCGCGAACGCGTCCATCAGCACCTGACCAACCAGCACGTCGATGGAGTGCTGCTGCTGTCGCTGCACGACGACGACCCGTTGCCGGCGCTGCTCGCCGACCGGGAGCTGCCGGTGGTCTTCGGCGGCCGGCCGGCCCGGATGCTGCGCCGGGCCGAGCAGCAACGTCAGCCTGGTCGACGTCGACAACTCCGGCGGCGCACGGCAGGCCACCGAGCATCTGATCGGCATCGGCCGGCGGCGGGTGGCCACCATCGCCGGGCCGCTGGACATGGGTGTCGGCGTGGCCCGGCTGGACGGCTACCGGGCCGCGATCGAGGCCGCCGGGCTGCCCGCCGACCCGCGGCTGATCGGCTACGCCGGCGACTTCAGTGAGGAGAGCGGCGCCGCGGCGATGCGGGAGCTGCTGGCCGCGTGCCCGGATGTCGATGCGGTGTTCGCCGCGTCCGACCCGATCGCGATGGGCGCGCTGCGGGTGCTCCGCGAGTCCGGCCGGTCGGTGCCGGGCGATGTCGCCGTGGTCGGCTTCGATGACTCGCCGATGGCGCGCCAGAGCGCGCCCAGCCTCACCACGGTTCATCAGCCGGTGGAGGAGATGGGCCGGGCCATGGCGCGGCTGCTCTACGACCTCATCCGCGGCGAGGACGGTGGCGACCAATACGTCATTCTGGGTACGCACCTGGTCCGCCGCGACTCGGCGTGACCGGCAGCTAATCCCGGAACACTCGGCGTACCACCGCCTCGGCGGCGTTGCCGTCGAGATGCGGACAGAAGTGGTCGCGGAAGTCGGCGCGCGCCTTGGCGGCCACCTCGCCGGCGTAGTCGCCGTCGTGGAACGTCTGGACCAGCTCGTCGAAGGTCTCGGCGAACACACCGGGCGGCAGTGCCGGCAGATCGAAGGTGACCCCGCGGGTCCGGCGGTAGGCGTCCCAGTCCGGTGCGAAGATCACGATCGGCCGGTCCAGATAGGCGTAGTCGAACATCATCGACGAGTAGTCGGTGATCAGCACGTCCGCGGCCAGGTAGAGATCCTCGACATCGGGGTAGGCGGACACGTCCAGCACCGCCTCCGAGTCGTCCGCGCGCGTGACCTTGCGGTCGTAGTAGTAGTGCGGCCGGGACAGCACCCGGAATCGCGGACCGATCTGGTCGGCGAACTCATCCACGTCCAGCACCGGCTGGTAGCCGGTCTGGTACTCCCGATGGGTCGGGGCGTAGAGCACGGCGATCTCACCGGCCGCCAGGCCGAGCTGGTCACGGATCTGCCGGACCTGCGCCGCGGTGGCGGTCACCAGGCGGTCATTGCGTGGATAGCCGACCTCGAGGGTTTCGTAGTCGCACGGGTATTCGCGCTGCCAGACCTCGGTGTTGAAGGGCGACGTGCTGATGCTGAAGTCCCAGTTGTCGCAACGGCGAAGCAGTGCCGGCAGGTCTACGCCGGCGGCCCCGACTGGAAACTTGTAGTGGTCCATGCCCATCACCTTGAGCGGTGTTCCGTGATGGGTCTGCACGTAGAGCGAGCCCGGCCGTTTGACGTAGAGATCCGGGAAGTTGACGTTGTTGACCAGGTACCGCGCCCGGGCCAGCAATCGGTAATAGTTCACGCTGCCGTCGACCACGTAGGGCGTGCCCGGCGGCAGGTCGGTGATCCGGTTCTTCTTGACGATCCAGACGCCCTGAACATCCGGCGCCAGCTCGCGCATCTTGTAGTAGATCGCGGCCGGGCTGCATCGCACGCCGCGATACCAGTATGCCGCGAACGCCGCCAGGTTCGGATCCAGCGGGCGGGTGCGCTGGGCCGCGTAGTAGCCGCGCAGCCCGGCGGTCAATGCCTGCTTCGCGTGGCTCCGGGCGGACTTGCGGACCTGCCGAGCGGTCTTGTGGCTCCAGGCCGAGAGGTGACGGAGCGTACGCCGGCCGACTCGGGCCGCGGAGTAGGCGGTCCACCGGTCCCCGGCGGTGAAGCGCTGGCGGATCCCCTCGATGCCGGTCGGCACCGGCTGGCCGGTCGGATGGAACCGGAGCCAATCGGTGCTCATCTGGTCGAAGAACTCGTGCCGGCGGGACTTCGGCACCCGCAGTGACTCGTTCAGCACCCAACGGTAGTGCCACTGCATCCGGTCGAACATGGCCTCCCGCAGGCCGGGATCGTCGATGCCGAGCCGGTCGAACTCAGCGAACACCGCGCGGTACTGATCGAACATGTCGAAGTGCCGGTCGTCGCCGTGGCTGTGGGTGATCGACCCATGTCGGCGCTGCCGGTAGAGGTAGCAGACCCGGTACAGCACGGCGATCCGGTGGGCTGCCGCGGTCACCGGAAACACCACCGACACGTCCTCGTACCAGCCGGGGGAGAAGCGCAGACCGAGACCGATCAGGAAGGAGCGGCGGATGATCCGGCTCCAAGCGGTGTGCAGCGGCCGCAGCACGAGCGGCCAGTCGGCGGCCGCGAACGGCTCTTCGCGGTCCAGGCTGGCCTCGAATTTGCGCCGCAGAGTGCTCTGCTTGGTGCGGCCGGAGGTGTACATCCGGGCGTGATCGATCAGGATGACGTCGGCGCCGGTCTGCGCGACTTTGCCGGCGATCGCCTTGAACGAGCCGACGGCGACCAGGTCGTCGCTGTCGACGAACCAGACGTAGTCGCCGGTGGCCTCGTCCAGTCCGGCGTTGCGGGCGCGCCCGAGGCCGATATTGCGCTCCAGGTGGATGACCCGGACCCGGGGATCGCGAGTCGCATACTCGTCGAGAATCTCGCCGCAGTTGTCCGGCGAGGCGTCATCCACCGCGATGATCTCGAAGTCGGCGAACGTCTGCGAGAGAATCGAGTCCAGACACTCCCTGAGGTATCCGGCAACTCCGTGGACTGGTAGGACAATGCTCAAGAGGGGCGCCGCCGCCGGGTGGCCGGGAAGCGGTTCAAGCATTCGTGGCACCGTTGCGCACCCCCGCCGTGCGTCGACTGCAGGTCGCTCGGGGCGGTTTCGACCAGTTTATGCAGAACTAGTCGCAACAGCCCTGAAATACGATATTAACTTCTGATTCCGATACTGGATGCGGTGAATCGGAATCTGATTCACGAAAAACTGCTGGTAGAGCACTTGAGCAAGGGGCGATCATGACTCTGTGGCGGGTTCGGGCGACCGTCGATGACCGTCCCGGATTCCTGTCGGTGCTCACCGCCAGCCTCGCCCTCCGGTCCATCAACATCCTCTCCGTCCAGGTGCACGGGACCGAGGCCGGCGTCGTTGACGACTTCCTGGTGGACGCGCCCGCCGAGCTGACCGAATCGGAGCTGCTCGCCGCGATCGTCCGGGGCCGCGGCCGGGAACCGTGGATCCGGCGCACGGAGGCGCGTTACCTGGTAGACCCGCCGACTGACGCGCTGGCCGCGGCCGCACACCTGGTGCGTACGCCCGATGATCTTCCCGAAGTGCTGTCCACCGCGTTGCTGAACGCGTCGGTGCGGACCGTGACCTACACCGGCGCGGCCAACGGCTTCACCGCCAACCGCATGCAGATCGCCGCGCCGGACGGCGGCACGGTGCTGGTGGAGCGCGTGGCACCGCCGTTCACCCCGGCCGAGTTCGCGCGTGCCTGCGCCTTCGTCGAAATCGTCGCCGAGGTGCGGGCCACCTCGGGCGTGCACTGGCACATCACCCTCGCGGACGGGTCCAGCGTCCACATCAGACCGTCTACGAGCCAGGACGCGCCGGACATCACCGCGCTGCAAGCCCGCAGTGCCGGCACGTTCCCGGGCGTGGCCCGGCGGGCCGACCGCAATCAGGTGGTGGCAATCGGATCCGACGGGGAGATCGTCGGAGTCGGCAGCCTGCGCCTCGATGGCGTGGAAGCGGAGGCGGCGCTCCTGGTCGACGTGGGCTGGCGCCGTCGCGGAGTCGGCACGGGACTGCTGCGCCGGCTCGTCGAGATGGCCGAGGAACTGCCGGTCGGAGTCGACGCGCTGCACGTTCATGGTTACGCGGGCGATGACGCGCTGACCCGCACCATGGGCCGGCTCGAACTGCCCCAGCGGCGGACCATCGATGGCGCCGTGATGACCGTGACCGCGGATCTGAGGACCGTGCATCCGGGCGCCGACAGCGTTGTCGGCGCCCTTCCGCGACCGGTCGGAACGATCCGCCCGGTGGTCGATGACGGTCTGGCCGCCTGAGCGCCGGTCGCTTGGGTGGCGCGCCCCAGCCCCCTGGATCTTGAACTTCTGTTGCTGAATACGAGCGATAGAAATTCAAGGTCGACGTGGACGGCGGAGGCCGGGCGAGGCGGGGGCGGTGTGCCGCGGACCGGCGGCGGGGGCGATGGGGTGCGGTGTCGACGGTCGGTGACGCGGAGATCACGTAGCGGCAACTTGACAAAGCCTCCACTTCACTCCACCGGCCGAAAAATACGGTCAAAGCGTGCGGATCGCCCGCCAGAACAGGGCTATTTATCGGAAATGTCGGGCAGAGTGTCGCCGATCCGACGCGCCGACGCGCCGACTTCCCTCCACTTCACGCCAGATGCTTTGACCTGCGAAAACACCTTTCTGTACGACTGTCGTTCGTGCCGATTTTCGTTGACGGTGGAGGGAAGTGGAGTACAGTGGGGCGCACTGGTGAGGTTAGGACCGGTTCAGCCGGCATCGGGGGGTTGCGGCATAGGAGGTGGGTTCCGTGTTTCTCGGCACCCATACGCCGCGCCTCGATGACAAGGGCCGCCTGATCCTCCCGGCAAAGTTTCGCGATGAGCTTGCCGGCGGTGTGGTGATCACGAAGGGGCAGGAGCGCTGTCTCTACGTCTTCCCGGCCGCCGAGTTCCAGCGGATCGCGGGGCAGCTGCGGGAGCAGCCGATGACGCACAAGGCAGCGCGTGCGTACAGCCGGGTGTTCTTCGCCAGCGCGCACGACGAAGTGCCCGATAAGCAAGGTCGCGTGACAATTCCTGGTCACCTAAGGGAGTACGCGGGACTGGAACGCGAACTTGTGGTCATCGGAGCGAGTACAAGGGTCGAGATTTGGGACGCTCAATCCTGGAATGCCTACCTTTCCGAAAGTGAAGACGACTTCGCCGGAATCGAGGAAGGTGTCCTTCCAGGGGGCTTTTAGGCGTGCTGTCAGATCTTCATCC
Organism: uncultured Actinomycetota bacterium; assembly: GCA_963836775.1. GTDB lineage: Bacteria > Actinomycetota > Actinomycetes > Mycobacteriales > Micromonosporaceae > DASQPR01. The sequence continues at coordinate 1,060,422 of CAWIKR010000003.1, forward strand.
GCCTTGGGTCCTGGCGCTCCTTCCCCAGTGCCAGGGACCAGGAGCGGATGGGGATCTGACAGCACGGCTAGGCGACGTAAATAGGGGTGCAGCATGGGGGTCGCGGTGGCGGAGCGCAGACCGCCGGCGGGTGACGAGGAGCCGGCCATCAGGCGCGGCGCGCACGTGCCGGTTCTGCTCGACCGCTGCCTCGAGCTGATTGCCCCAGCGTTGGAGCGGCCGGTCATCGGTCCGAGGGTCCACTTGGATGCGACCCTCGGCCTCGGCGGGCATGCCGAGGCCGTGCTGACAGCGCATCCGGACGTCGTGCTGATCGGTCTCGATCGGGATCCCGAGGCTCTTGAGCACGCGCGTCACCGGCTCGCCCGGTTCGCCGATCGCGCGCACCTGGTGCATGCGATCTATGACGAGCTGCCGGAGGTCGTGTCGCGTCTGGGGTTCGATCACCTCGACTCCGCGCTGTTCGACCTGGGCGTTTCCTCGCTGCAACTGGACGAGGCGGACCGTGGGTTCGCCTATGCCCGGGACGCGCCGCTGGACATGCGGATGGATCAGTCTCGCGGGATCACGGCCGAACAGGTGGTCAATGACTACTCGGTCGCCCAGCTGACCGCCGTCATCCGGCGTTACGGCGAGGAGAAATTCGCCGGCCGCATCGCCGCCTCGATCGCTCGGGAGCGGGGCAAGCAGCGGCTGACCAGCACCGCCCGGCTCGCCGAGCTGGTCCGGGACGCCATCCCGGCACCGGCTCGGCGGACCGGTGGGAACCCCGCGAAACGAACGTTCCAGGCGCTGCGCATCGAAGTCAACGGTGAGCTGGCAGCGCTGGAAGCGGCCCTTCCGGCCGCACTCGATGCGCTCACTCCAGGGGGGCGGCTGGTGGTCATGTCCTACCAGTCACTGGAAGACCGCATCACCAAGCAAGCGATGGCACCGCGGACGCGGGCCACCGGACCGATCGATCTGCCGGTCGTGCTCCCCGGGACAGAGCCGGAATTCCGGTCTCTGACCCGAGGTGCCGAGCTGCCGAACGATGCCGAGGTCGCGGCCAACCCGCGAGCGGCGTCGGTGCGGCTGCGGGCGGTCGAGCGCCTCCGTGGCTCGCACGCGGGCGCACCAGGGGCACAGGGGGAACGCCGATGAGGCCAGACGCACGACCGGCGCGGGCCGGAATATCCACCCGGGAGGCGACTCGCCGCCGGGGCGAGGTCGCCTACCCGACCGCGGGCTCGGCGGCGCTCGCGCCCACGCTCGTCGAGGATGACGAACTCGCCATCGGCGAGCCGGTCCGGACGCGTACCGCCGATCAGCGCCGCGCCGCGGATGAAGCCGCAGCGCGCCGCGCGGCCGCACGCGAGGCCGACGCCGCGTCTGTCGCCACCCGCCGCAAGCTGCGGGTGGCACCGCCGCTGCCGGTCGCGGTGGCCCGGGCTCCGTTCGTGGCGATGCTGATCGCGATCGTGGTCGCCGGCGTCGTGGGCATCCTGGTGCTGAACACGATGATCAACGCGAACCAGTTCCGGCTCAACAACCTGCAGTCCCAGCAGGCCGGGCTCGACCAACAGGAGCAGGGTCTCAAGGAGCAGCTCGCGCATCAGCAGGCGCCGGGCAGCCTGGTCGCCGCGGGCAAGTGCCTTGGCCTGGTTCCGGCCGGGTCGCTGGCCTATATGAAGATGCCGAACGGCCAGCTCGTCGGCGTTCCCGAGCCGGCCACCAACACGCCCAGCGTCACGCACCAGGCCACGTCGTCGGACGAGAGCACCGCGCAGTGCATCGACGACGTCATGGACGGCAACTGACCGCGGACTGGTCCGGTGGCGCAGCCGGTCCGGTCGGGACCGGACGCCTGGATGGGACGCCGGAGCGGACGCCGGGTGACCGACAACTGAAACCAGCACCAGAACTTCGAGGCGACGGGCGGGTGGCACATGGCCGGTGAGCGGGATCGTGATCCCCGGCGAGTGCCCCGCCGCGTCCAGGAAGTTCCCGAGATCGCACCGCGTGGCCCGCGGCGCACCGGTGCCGGTGGCACCGGGCGCGGCGGGATCTCGGAAGCACGGGCTTACACACCGCGAGGCCGGACCGTACGGGAGACCGGTCCGGCCCGCTCGTCCGACTCGGACCGGCCCGCCCTGCGCCTCGTCGCGGGCGGGCCGGCCGAGCCGTCGACGGCCGACGAACCGCGCACTCCCCGTGCACGCAGCACCGCGCCCGGCACGGCCGCCGCTCGAAAGCCGGCCCCTCGAAAGGCGGCGCCGGCCGGCGGTCCGCTGACCGCGGTGCCGGGCCGGGGTGCCGGCGGCGGTCGCTCGGCCGCGGTCAAAGCGTCCGGATCCCGGCCCACCGGGCCCAAGCCGCCGAGTGCCGGCAAGCCCGCGGCGACCCGCCCGGCCAAGCCGCGGCGGCTGTTCTCACCGGGCAAGCGGCTGCGCGCCGGTACGGCGATCATGCTTCTCGTCTTTGTCGTGCTGGCCGGCCGGATGGTGCAGCTGCAGCTGACCGACGGCCGGGCCTATGCGGCTCAGGGCCTCAAGGACCGGCTCAAGTCGGTGTCGATCAGCGCACCCCGGGGCTCGATCCTGGACCGGGACGGCAACGTCCTGGCGCAGAGCGTCGACGCCTTTTACGTGTACGCGGATCCGACCCAGGTGAAGAACCCGCTGTCCACCGCGACCGCACTGCGTACGCCGCTCGGCATCCCGGTCTCCCAGTTGTTGCCGCTGCTGTCCACCAAGGTGCGCCCGAGTGGCGAGCCGGACCAGTTCGAATACCTCGCGCGCGGCGTCAGCTCAGCGACCGAGCAGCAGGTCCGGGCGCTGGACCTGCCGGGCATCCAGACCGCTCCGGACCAGAAGCGCGATGACCCGGGCGGCGAGCTGGCGGCCAACCTGATCGGATTCACCGGGGCCGACATGCACGGCCTCGGCGGACTTGAGGCCGCCTATGACAAGGTGCTCTCCGGCACCGATGGCAAGCACACCTTCGAGGTCGGCATTGGCGACCTGATGACCCAGCTGCCGGGCGGCTACGACGAGACCAATCCGGCCCGGCCGGGCACCACGCTGCAGCTGACCATCGATCGCGACCTGCAATACGAAATCCAGCAGATGCTCTACGAGCACATGTCGAAGGCCAAGGCCGACTGGGGCGCCGCGGTCGTGATGAAGGTCGGCACCGGCGAGATCCTGGCCCAGGCCAGCTATCCGACCTTCGACGTGCAGCAGTGGCAGCAGTCGCCGACGGCGTCGCGGATCGACGCGGCGACCCAGGTCACCGTCGATGCCGGCTCGGTCGCGAAGATCATCACCTTCACCGGCGCGCTTCAGGAAGGCGTGATCACGCCGAACTCGACCGTGACTATCGGCCCGACCATCAAGAAGGGCGACACCACCTTCCGGGACACCCACCCGATGCCCAACGGCACCAAGATCACACTGCCGGGCATTCTGGGCTACTCGTCGAATGTCGGCACCATCACCGTCGCCAGCGAGCTTGGCGCCGAGAAGCTGTACGAATATCAGAAGCTCCTCGGCTTCGGTAAGCCCAGCGGCGAGGGGCTGCCCGGCGAGTCCGGCGGCCTGGTGCAGCCGCCCGCCCGGTGGAGCGGCTCCAGCTATGGCTCGATCCCGATCGGCATGGGCATCTCGGTGACGCCGCTGCAGATGACCGCCGCCTACCAGACGCTGGCGAACAACGGCGTCTATGTTTCGCCACACCTGATCAAGGCGGAAATCACGCCGGACGGGAAGACCATCCCGGCCGCCGCGCCGGAATCGCACTTCGTCCTGAGCCCGCAGAACGCCCAGGCCCTGCGGACCGCGTTCGAGGCGGTGACGTCGCCGGACGGCACCGGCCACAGTGCCGCCATCACGGGTTACCGGGTCTCCGGCAAGACCGGCACCGGCCTGCAGGTCAAGGACGGCAAATACGAGCCCGGCACGGTGGCCTCGTTCGTCGGCATGGCGCCGGCCGACAATCCACAGTATGTGATCGGGGTGTTCACGCACGTGCCGGTGGGCTCCGGAGGCGGCACGGCCGGTCCGACATTTCATGACATGATGACGTTTACCCTGCAACACTTCCAGGTTCCGCCGACCGGCACAAAGGCGCCCAAGTTCCGCTTTACCGCGAAATGACGGTGGCGGCCAGATTCCCACGGTGGTGCGGCACGGGTAGGGTCTAGCGGCGTGCCCGGTCAATCTAGTTATCCGCGCCCCGCCACGCCGGTTCCGCACTCGCTGGCCGAGCTTGCCGCGCTGCTGGGTGCCTCGATCAACGCCGAGGACGGCGGAGTGGTGGTCACGGGTGTGACCAACGCCAGCGACTCGGTGCGCCCCGGCGACCTGTTCGCGGCCCTGCCCGGCGCCCGGGCGCACGGTGCCCGGTTCGCCTCCACCGCGGCGCACGCGGGTGCTGCGGCTGTGCTGACCGACGCCGCCGGTGCCGAGGCCCTGGCCGCCGAGGCCGCTCGTGGCGTCAGCGACATCGACCTGCCGGTGCTCGTGGTCGACGATCCGCGGCAGCGCCTGGGCGAGGTGGCCGCCGCGGTCTACGGCCAGCCGGCTCGCAAGATGCGGATCATCGGCATCACCGGGACCGCCGGCAAGACGTCGACGGCCTATCTGATCGAGTCCGGTCTGCGCGCCGCGGGTCATGTGACCGGGCTGGTCGGCACCGTCGAGACCCGCATGGGCGACCTCGTCATCGAGAGCGTGCGGACCACGCCGGAAGCCAGCGACCTGCACGCCATCTTCGCGGTCGCGGCCGAGCGCGGCGTGACCGCCGTGGTGATGGAGGTGTCCAGCCATGCGCTGGCGCTGGCCCGGGTCGGCGGCGTGCACTTCGTGGTCGGCGGTTATACCAACTTCGGCACCGACCACCTGGACTTCCACCGCGACGCCGACGACTATTTCGCGGCCAAGGCGCTGCTCTTCGACGGCCGCTGCGACGTCGAGGTGCTCAACCATGACGACGCCGCGCTCCGGCCGCTCTACACGCCCGAGACGATCACCTACTCCGCCGCCGGCGACGCGGCGGCGAACTGGCGGGCGGCCGACATTACTGATGACGGTTACGCACAGACGTTCACCGCGTACGGCCCGGACGGCATCGTGGTCAAGGCCGGTGTCGCGCTGCCCGGCCGGCACAACGTCGCCAACGCGCTGCTGGCCATCGCGAGCCTGACGGCGGTCGGAGTCGATCCGCAGGTGGCCGCGAACGGCGTGGCCGCATGCCTGGGCGTGCCGGGGCGGTTGGAGCGAGTCGCGGCGGCCGGGCCGGTGACCGGCGTGGTCGACTACGCGCACAAGCCGGACGCCATCGTGGCGGCCCTCGCGGCGCTGCGCGAGCTGGCCGGCGACCACCGGGTGATTTGCGTAGTCGGTGCCGGTGGCGACCGGGACCGGGGCAAGCGCACGTTGATGGGCGCGGCCGCGGCCCGGGGCTGTGACCTGCTGATCGTCAGCGACGACAACCCGCGTACCGAGGATCCGGCGGTGATCCGCGCCGAGATCCTGCGCGGGGCGGTCGGTGCCGGGATGGCGAGCGCCGAGATCGTCGAGGTGGACGGGCGCCGTGCCGCGATCACCGAGGCGGTCCGGCGGGCCGCGCCCGGCGACGTCATCGCGCTGCTCGGCAAGGGCCACGAGCGCGGCCAGGAGATTCACGGCGAGATCCATCCGTTCGACGACCGGGTGGAGCTGGCCGCCGCCCTCAATGAGCGCTTCGCCGGCACCGCGGGCAGCGAGGCGGGCGCATGATCGACCTCTCCCTGGCCGAGATCGCCGCGGCCACCGGCGGCACGCTGCACGGCGGCGACCCGGCGGCGCGGGTCACCGGGACCGTCGAGTTCGATTCCCGCAAGATCATTCCCGGCAGCCTCTTCGTCGCGTTCGTGGGGGAGAAGGCGGACGGTCACGACTTCGGCGCCACCGCCATGGCCGCGGGCGCGGCCGGGGTTCTCGGCCAGCGGCCGATCGACGGGGTGCCGACCATTGTCGTGGACGAGCCGCTTGCCGCCCTGGCGCGGCTGGCGCGCTACGTCGTGGACCGGCTGCCGGACGTGACGATCGTGGGCCTGACCGGCTCCTCCGGCAAGACCACCACCAAGGACTTCATCGCCCAGCTGCTGGAGCGCCTGGGCCCGACGGTGGCGCCGGCCGGATCGTTCAACAACGAGCTCGGTCACCCGTACACCGTCCTGAAAGCCGATCCGCGGACCCGGTGGCTGGTTCTGGAGCTCGGCGCCCGCGGCGCCGGCCACATCACCTATCTCACCGAGATCGCACCGCCGCGGATCGCCGCGGTGCTCAACGTGGGCGTGGCGCACATCGGCGAGTTCGGCTCGGTGGACGCGATCGCCGCGGCCAAGGGCGAGCTGGTCGAGGCGCTGCCGGCGGACGGGGTGGCGATTCTCAATGCCGACGATCCGCGGGTACGCGCGATGGCCGGCCGGACGCGCGCCCGGGTGGTGCTGGCAGGCGTTGCCCCGGACGCCGATGTCCGGGCCGAAGACGTGACCCTCGACGATCGCGGCCGGGCGTCCTACACGCTCGTCACCGGCGATGGCCGCGCCCCGGTGCGGCTCGCGATCACCGGAGCGCACCAGGTGTCCAACACGGTGATCGCCGCGGCGGTGGCGTTGACCGCCGGATTGCCGCTGGCCGATGTGGCATCCGCGCTGTCCGAACTGCGCCTTGTTTCGACACGAAGGATGGATGTCTTCGACCGCGCCGACGGTGTCACGGTCATCGACGACTCGTACAACGCCAACCCGGCGTCCACCGCGGCCGCGCTGCACGCGCTGGTCGCGATCGGTGCCGGGCGGCGACGCATTGCTGTACTCGGCTACCTGGCCGAGCTCGGCGCGCATGAGCGGGCCGGCCACGAGGAGGTCGGGGCACTGGCTGCGGCCCTCGGAGTGGACCGCCTTATCGTGGTCGGCGAGCCGGCGGAACCCATCCATCAGGGTGCCCAGTCGGTAAGTGGATGGAGAGGAACATCGGTGGCGGTGCCGGACCAGGATCGGGCGATCGAGTTGCTGGGGACGGAGTTGCGAGCGGGTGATGTGGTCCTGGTGAAGGGCTCGCGCTATCGCACCTGGGAGGTGGCCGACGCGCTGCGGGCCGGTGCCGGCGGTGTTGGTTTGGCCGGCTCCCCGTCACCCGCCGGCGGTGCTGGTTCGGCCGGCTCCCCGTCACCCGCCGGCGGTGTTGCTTCGGCCGGCTCCCCGTCACCCGCCGGTAACGGCACGGTGGTGGCTTCATGAGCGCCATCGGCTCGGTCATCGTCGCCGTCTGCGTCGCCTTCGTGATCTCATTGCTCGGCACGCCACTGGCGATCGGCGCGCTGCGCCGGCTCAAGGCCGGGCAGCCGATCCGGGACATCAACCCGTCCGGGCACGCGGTCAAGCGTGGCACCCCGACCATGGGTGGGCTGGTCTTCATCGGGGGAACGCTGGTCGCCTACGTAGCCGGCCACCTGATGCTCAAGACCCTCTCGCACGACTACATCGTGCCGCCCGGACCCACCATCACCGGCCTCGTGCTCCTCGGCCTCTTCGTCTTCTGCGGCGCGATCGGATTCTGGGACGACTTCGTCAAGGTCCGGAAGAAAAACAGTGCCGGGTTGCCGGCCCGGTTCAGGCTGGTGTTGCAGATGCTGGTCGGCGGTGCCTTCGGCACCGTCGCTCTTTACTTCGCGAGCCACGCCAAGCCGGCCTCCGCGTCCACCACCGTCGGCAGCACCATGATCTCGTTCGTCCGGGACATCAGCTGGCTGGACGTCGGCCGCGCCGGCGCGGTGATCTTCTTCATCCTGCTGCTGATGGCCACCACCAACGGCGTGAACCTGACCGACGGCCTGGACGGCCTGGCCACCGGCGCGTCCACCATGGTGATGGCCGGCTACATGTTGATCGCGTTCTGGCAGTTCCGGCACTGGTGCGGTGACGTCGGCGGCAATGGATTTACGCCGCAATACTGCTATCAGGTCCGGGATCCACTGGAGACGGCGCTGATCGCCGGCGCGTGCGCCGGAGCGTTGCTGGGCTTCCTGTGGTGGAACGCCTCACCGGCACGGGTGTTCATGGGCGACACCGGCTCGATGGCGATCGGCGGTCTGGTCGCCGCGCTGGCCCTGGCGACCCGCACCGAGCTGCTGCTCCCGATCATGGGTCTGCTCTACGTGATCGAGACCGCATCGGTGATCATCCAGGTGATCTCGTTCAAGACCACTCGGCGGCGGGTGTTCCGAATGTCTCCGATCCACCATCACTTCGAACTCGCCGGCTGGAGTGAGGTCAACATCGTCATCCGGTTCTGGATCATCGCGGGAATCGGTGTGGCGATATCACTGGGCCTGTTCTACGGCGACTTCCTGAGAACGGTGCACTGATATCACCTCGAGGCACCTTTCTGGATCTTGAAAGGTTATCGCTCCATATGAGCAACGAACGTTCAAGATCGGCGGGGGACCGCGGCAACGGCACGGCCTGACGTCGGCCGGCACGGCGAGGAGAGGCGATGAACCGGCGGTATCTGGTCGCGGGCACCGGCGTCGCGGGCGCGGCATGCGTACGCGCGCTGACCGCCCGGGGCCGTGACGTGATCGCGGTCAACGCGGTGGCCAACGCGTCGACGGCGGCACTCGAGGCCGAAGGCGTACGCGTGGTGATCGCCGAAGCGGTCCCGCCGGAACTGGTCGACGAGTGCGACGACATCGTCGTCTCGCCGGGCTTCGCTCCGCACCTGCCGTTCGTCAAGCACGCCCTGGCCACCGGGCACGACGTCTACAGCGAGCCGGAGCTGGCGTGGCGGTTGCGGGCCGAGGGAGCGCCGGCCTGGCTCGCCATCACCGGCACCAACGGCAAGACCACCACCACCACGATGCTGGCGGCGATCCTGGCAGCGGCCGGGCTGCGCACCGCAGCGGTCGGCAACATCGGTGAGCCTCTCGTCTCCGACTCGATCGTCAAGCCGGGCACCTATGACGCGCTCGCGGTCGAGCTCTCCAGCTTCCAGCTGCACTGGTCGTCGACGATGGCGCCGCCGGTCGGCGTGCTGCTGAATCTCGCCGACGATCACCTGGAGTGGCACGAGACGTTCGACGCGTACGCCGCCGCGAAGTTCGAGGTCTGGCGGGCGGCTGGAACCTCCATCGGCAACGCCGACGATCCCCGGGTGGCCGCCGCGCTGAGCCGGGTGGACGCCACCACGATCGCCTTCACGCTCGGTGACCCGGAGCCGGGTCAGTACGGCGTACGCGACGGCTGGCTGGTCGATCACGTCACTCCGGACGGTCCGCACCCGATCATCGCGTCCGACGCGATCCGCCCGGCCGGCGCTCACAACGTCGCCAACGCGCTCGCCGCCGCGGCGGCCGCCGGGCGCCTACGGCATCCCGATCCCGGCCATCCGCGACGGACTCGCCGGCTATCAGCCGGAGCCGCATCGCAACGCACCGGTGGCCACCGTTGCCGGGGTGCTCTACGTGGATGACAGCAAGGCCACCAACCCGCATGCCGCGGCCGCGTCGCTGGATGCCTACCCCGCCATCGTCTGGCTGGCCGGCGGTCAGCTCAAGGGGGTCGACGTCGACGAGCTGGTGGCCCGCTTCGCCGCGCGGATGCGCGGCGCGGTGCTGATCGGCGTCGATCGTGCCGAGATCGCGGCGGCATTGGCGCGACACGCGCCGCAATTGCCGGTGGTGGATATCGCGAGCACGGATGATGGGGCGATGGCAGAGGCGGTACGCGCGGCCGCGGCCCTCGCCCAGGCCGGCGACACCGTCCTGTTGGCACCCGCCGCGGCATCCAAGGACATGTTCTCGAGCTATGCCCATCGCGGGCATGCGTTCGCCGATGCGGTGACCGAACTGGCCGCGGCCGCCGGGCAACCGCCGGCGGCGTCGTGACGACCGACGACACTCTCACCAAGCCGGCCGTAACCGCGGCGCCGGCCACTCCACCGGCGGCGAGCGAGGCGATCTGGCGCTTTATCCAGACGCCACCGGCTCTTCGCGGCCTGCTGTCCCGGCCGCTGGCGTCGTATTACCTGTTGCTGGCGAGTTCCGGCCTGCTGCTCGTCATCGGCCTCGTGATGGTCTTCTCGGCGACCAGCGTGCAGTCCTACGCGGCCAGCGGCAACGCATTCGCGTCGTTCAGCAAGCAGAGCATCTACGCCCTGGTCGGCCTCGCGGCGTTCTGGTTCACCCAGCGGCTGCCGGCCAAGACCTATCGCAAGCTCGCGGTGCCGCTCATGGTGGTCTCGGTGTTCCTGCTGGTGGTTCTGGACGCGGTGTCCGGGCTGGCGGACATGGGTGTGATAGGCAGCCCCAGTGTCGGTCCGGTGCGGGTGGACGATCTCTGGCTCTATGTCGGGCCGTTGCAGCTGCAGCCGTCGGAGCTGGCCAAGCTGGCACTCGCGGTGTGGGGCGCGGTGATCCTGGTCCGCCAGGGCCCGCATCAGAAGCGCTTCGGCGACCTGGCACGCACCCTGTTCCCACTGGCGGCGCTGCTCTTCGTCCTGGTCGGCTATAACGATCTGGGCACCATGATCTGCATGCTGATCCTGTTCGTCGGCCTGATGTTCGCCGCCGGCGTGCAGCTGCGGGTGTTCGCCGCGATGGGCGGGATCGCGCTGAGCGGCGTGCTGGCGCTGACCATGCTGCACAGCTATCGCAAGGAGCGGCTGACCGGATTCCTGCACCCGCTCAGCGGCTGCGACATCCAGCGTCTCGGCGATCCGTGCTATCAGGAGCTTGAGGGCCGCTACGCGATCGCCAACGGCGGCTGGTTCGGCGTCGGACTCGGCCAGGGCCACCTGAAGTGGGGCCGGCTGCCGAACGCCCACAACGACTTCATCTTCGCGGTGATCGCCGAGGAACTCGGCGTGGTCGGCTGCGTGGTGGTGCTGATCCTGTTCGCGGTGCTGGCCTACACCGGCCTGCGGATCGCCCGCCGGATCGGCGATCCGTTCCGCCGGATCGTCGCCACCGGCATCACCGCCTGGCTGGTCGGTCAGGCGACGATCAACATCGGTGGGGTGATCGGTCTGCTGCCGATCACCGGCCTTCCGCTCCCATTCATCTCGGATGGCGGAAGTGCCCTGATTGTCGTGCTTGGTGCGGTTGGCGTCCTGGCGTCCTTCGCCCGGGCCGAGCCCGATGCCGCCCGAGCGCTACACGCCCGTCCGCCGGACCGATGGGTGCGGCTACTCTGGGCGCCATTACCACCGTTGCCCCGCAAGGGCGGCGAGGAGGCGTATTACGCGGAGGCGAGCGCGGCCGGGAACAAGCCGCGCGAACTGCCCCCGCCGGTCCGCCGCCCCGCACGCACGTCCCACCCGGACCGCGCGGACCGATCCGATGGACCGGTCCAGCACAGCCGGAAGCGTCCGGCGTCGGTGGTCGACGAGGTGACCCCGAGGAGGAGACGCTAGATGTCGGGCACGGTCTACTACGGCGCCGCCGCGGCCGCCCAACGCAGCTCGGTGCGGTCCGTGGTGCTCGCGGGTGGCGGAACCGGCGGGCACGTCTACCCGCTGCTGGCATTCGCCGACTGCTTGCGCCGGCACGACCCGTCGCTGCGGATCACCTGCCTCGGCACGCCACGCGGACTGGAGAACGAGATCATCCCGCCGCGTGGCTACGATCTCCGGCACATCCCGGCCTACCAGCTGCCCCGATCGGTGAATATGCACCTGGTGCGGACGCCGGATCGGATGTGGCGGGCCGCCAAGGCCACCCGGACGGTGCTCGATGACGTCGACGCCGACGTGGTGGTCGGCTTCGGTGGCTACGTTTCGGTCCCGGCCTACCTGGCGGCCTGGCGCCGCAAGACCCCGACGATCATCCACGAGGTGAACGTCCCGCCGGGCGTCGCCAACAAGATGGGCATGCGGTTCACCGATCACGTGGCGGTCGGATTCCCGTACCAGGTGGAGCAGGTGGAGTCGCTGCGCACCGCCCGGGTCACCGGAGTCCCGCTGCGCACCTCGATCACCTCGCTGGACCGGGCCGGGGCGCAGCGCGACGCGCGGATCAAGCTGGGCCTGCACCCGGACCTGCCGACGCTGTTCGTCTTCGGCGCTTCGCAGGGAGCCCGGTCGATCAACCTGGCGATGGCCGGCGCCGCCAAGGCGCTGACCGCCTCCGGCATCCAGGTGCTGCACATCATGGGCGCCCGCAACGAACCGGTGGAGATCCCGCCGGATCTTCCGGCGCCCTACGTGACCCTCAAGTTCCTGGAGGCGATGGAGCTCGGCTACGCCGCCGGCGACCTGGCATTGTGCCGCGGTGGCGCGATGACCTGCGCGGAGACGGCCGCGGTCGGCATGCCGGCGATCTACGTGCCGCTGCCGTACGGCAACGGTGAGCAGCGCCGCAATGCATTGCCGGTGGTCGAGGCCGGCGGCGGCATCTTGGTCGATGACTCGGAACTGTCCCCGGACTGGATCGAGCGCACGATCATTCCGCTGGCGCACGACCGGCCCCGGCTGGCCGGCATGAGTGCGGCGGCGGCGTCCTATGGTCGACGCGATGGCGACGAGGCCTTGCGGACGTTCTTGTACGAGGTGGTGGGCAAGTGAGCGATGAACTGAGCGCCGAGGAACTGGGCACCGTCCACTTCATCGGGATCGGCGGCGTCGGCATGTGCGGCCTGGCCCGCCTGTTCGCGACCCGGGGCATCCCGGTCACCGGCAGCGAGTTGCGCGAGTGGCCGCAGCTGGCGGGATTGCGGGCGCTCGGCGCGACGATCCACATGTCGCACGACGCCGCCAACCTGGACGGCGTCGACACCGTCGTCTATTCCACCGCGATCCCGAAGGACCATCTGGAGATCGTCGAGGCCCGCAGCCGGGGCCTGCGGGTGCTGCACCGGTCCGAGGCGCTGGCGGCGGCCATGGTGGGCCGGCGCGCGATCGCGGTGGCCGGCACCCACGGCAAGACCACCACCACCTCGATGATGACGGTCGCGCTGCAGCACGCCGGTCTGGATCCGTCGTTCGTCATCGGTGGCGAGATCTCCGAGGCCGGCTCCAACGGCCACCACGGCTCCGGTACGCATTTCGTGGTCGAGGCCGACGAGAGCGACCGGTCGTTCCTGCGCTACAAGCCGTTCGTGTCGATCATCACCAACATCGACGCCGACCACCTGAACACCTATGGCGACATGGCCGGTCTGGCCGCGGCGTTCGAGGAGTTCTGCCGCCAGACCGACCCGGCCGGGTTCGTGGTGACATGCGCGGACAACCCGGGCACGGACGAGCTTGCCGGCAAGCTTCGGACCAGCGGGCTGACCGTCTACACCTATGGCGAGGCCGAAGACGCCAACCTGCGGCTCACCGAGATCACCACGACCGCCGCCGGCACTCGCTACCTGGCCGCGCTGGACGGCCACTCGCTGGGCGAGATCAGCCTGCCGGTGCCCGGCCGGTTCCTGGCGCTGAACTCGGCAGCGGCCCTGCTCACCGCGATCAAGCTGGGCATCGAGCCCGGATCGGTGGCCGAGTCGCTGGCCGCCTTCCCCGGCGTGCGACGCCGGTTCGAACTCAAGGGCACGGTGGCCGGCGTCCGGGTCTACGACGAATATGCGTACCACCCGGTGTCGATGGCGGGCGCGCTCGAGACGCTCCGCGCGGTGGCCGGCGACGGCCAGCTTCTCGTGGTCTTCCAGCCCTACCGGGTCTACCGGACCCGCGACTTCCAGACCGAGATCGCGCAGGCCCTGGCCCTGGCCGACCAGGCGGTGATTCTCGAGGTCTTCGGCCCGGGTGAGGTGCGCGAGCCGGGGGAGGGCGGGGTCGCGCTGACCGCCGCCATCCCGCTGCCGTCCCGGCACAAGGTGTTCGTGCCGTCCTGGGACGACGTCCCGCGTGAGGTGGTGCGCCGGGCCCGGGAGGGGGATGTGGTGGTGACGATGGGTGCGCCGCCCATCTCGCTGATGGGCGACCAGTTGCTGAACGCCCTCGCCGAGGCACCGGTGCCGCCGGTGCGGTCGGCCGACGACTCCTCATATTCGCCTCGGCACGCGGCCGCCGAGTAGCCATGCCGGAGCCGCGCCGGACGTCCGGGGCCCCCCGGCGGTGGCGGCTGGTCCGCGCGTCCGGGATCGCGATCCCGGCTTCGGTCCGCCGATTCAACGAGCGGGCTCGGGCGCGCCGGATCGCCGCGGCCCGGCCGTGGCTGCTGGCCGCTGTCGGGTTCGTGGTTCTCGGCGCCGCGGCCTGGCTGGTGTTCGCGTCCTCGGTCTCGGTGTGACCACGGTCCGGGTGACCGGCGGCGGCTACGTCGGCGGCGGCGCTATTCGCGACGCGTCCGGCGTACGCCTCGGGGCGCCGCTGGCCACGCTGGACACCGACGCCATCACGGCACGGGTCCGGGCCGTCCCGGCGGTCGCCGATGTGGTGGTGAGCCGGCAATTTCCGCGTACCGTCCTGATCCAGGTGACCCTGCGCCAACCGGTGGCCGCGGTGCCGATCGGCGCCAGCCACCGCTATGTGCAGGTGGACGCGACCGGCGTGCCGTTTCGGACGGTCTCGTCGCCCGGCGACCTGCCGGTGATCGACGCGAGCGCCGCCGCCGCGGCCGATCTCGGCCGGGACGACGTCCGAGCGTCGTTGGCAGCGGCCGCGGAGGTCGTGGTGGCGCTGCCGAACGACCTTCGTAGCCTGCTGCTCCGGGTGGAAGCACCGTCGGAGAGCGGGGTTGAGCTCGTGCTGACCGACGGCCGCCGGATAGTCTGGGGCGAGCGCCACCGATAATCGAGCAAAAGGCGCGTGTTGCCGAATCCCTTTTGGCACAGCCTGGGAAAGTCATCGATGTCAGTGCACCCGGTGTGGTGACTGTCAGGTAATACAAGAGCGACACGCCGCCCGGGTGTTTGGCTCAGGTCCAGCCGTTGCTTACCTTGCCCGTTAGATGGTGTTTGACATAGCTATAAGTCTCTAGTAGAGGGTGAGGGTTTGATCCCTCGCCCTTATCCGCACTGACTAGCTCCACTCGCCTCAGAGCTCCACTCGCGCAGCACCTGTCGACGGCCGGCCGACGACACACCCCGAAGGGAACGATGTCGATGACACCTCCGCATAACTACCTGGCGGTCATCAAGGTGGTCGGCATCGGCGGTGGCGGCGTCAACGCCGTCAACCGCATGATCGAGGTCGGCCTCAAGGGCGTCGAGTTCATCGCGATCAACACCGACGCACAGGCACTCCTGATGTCGGACGCCGACGTCAAGCTCGACGTCGGGCGCGAGCTCACCCGGGGCCTCGGCGCCGGCGCCAACCCCGACATCGGCAAGAACGCGGCCGAGGATCACAAGGAGGAGATCGAGGAGGTGCTCAAGGGCGCCGACATGGTCTTCGTGACCTGCGGCGAGGGCGGCGGCACCGGCACCGGCGGGGCTCCGATCGTGGCCAACATCGCTCGCAAGATCGGTGCTCTGACCATCGGCGTGGTGACCCGGCCGTTCTCCTTCGAAGGCAAGCGCCGCCAGGTGCAGGCCGAGGTCGGCATCGACGAGCTGCGCAGCCAGTGCGACACGCTGATCGTGATTCCGAACGATCGCCTGCTGGCCCTCGGCGACCGCGGCATCAGCATGATGGACGCGTTCCGCCAGGCCGACCAGGTGCTGCTCTCCGGTGTCCAGGGCATCACCGATCTGATCACCACGCCGGGTCTGATCAACCTCGACTTCGCCGACGTCAAGAGCGTGATGAGCGGTGCCGGCAGCGCGCTGATGGGCATCGGCAGTGCCCGCGGCGACAACCGGGCGGTGGAAGCCGCCGAGGCGGCCATCTCCAGCCCGCTGCTGGAGCAGAGCATGGACGGCGCGCGCGGCGTGCTGCTGTCCATCGCCGGTGGATCGGATCTGGGCCTGTTCGAGATCAACGACGCGGCTCAGCTGGTCACCGACGCGGCGCACCCGGACGCGAACATCATCTTCGGTGCGGTCATCGATGACGCGCTCGGCGACGAGGTGCGGGTCACCGTCATAGCGGCCGGCTTCGACAGCGGCGCGCCGACCTACAAGCCGGCCGAGATGGCCCGCAAGGCGCCAGCCGGTGCACGTGGAGCCGACGGCGGCGGCCAACGGTGCGGCGCAGACCAACCCGCCGGCCGGGACGCCGCCGCGCCAGACCACGGGCCAGACTCCGCGAAAGGTGCTCTTCGACGACGTGGACGTGCCGGACTTCCTGAAGAACGGGTCGTGACCGGACGCAGAGATGCACCGGCCGGCGGGCCGAGATCGCCGAGCCACCTGGCAGCGGTACGCGAGCGCATCGCGGCCGCTGCCGTGGCGTGCGGGCGGGACCCGGGCGAGGTGGCGCTGATCGCGGTCACCAAGACCTATCCGGCCTAGCGACGTCGCGATCCTGGCCGGTCTCGGCGTGCACGACATCGGCGAGAACCGCGACCAGGAGGCCGCCGGAAAGGCTGCCGAGATGGCCGCGGCGGGCGTGGAGGTGCGCTGGCACCACATCGGCCAGTTGCAGCGCAACAAGGCCCGCTCGGTCGCGTCGCTACGCGTCGTTCGTGCACTCGGTGGACCGGCTGGCGCTGGTTGCCGCACTGGGCCGGGCGCGCGCCGAGGCGATCGCGGCCGGGCCGGTCGGCGTACCCCTGAAGGTGTTGATCCAGGTTGGTCTCGACAACGCCGAGGGTCGCGGTGGCGCCGCGCCGGGTGACGTCGACGAGTTGGCCGCAGCCATCGCGGCGGATGAGTCGTTAATCCTTGCGGGAGTGATGGCGGTCGCCCCTCTGGGTGAGCCGCCGGAGCCTGCCTTTGCCCGTCTGGCTCGCGTCGCGGACCGGGTCAGAGCCACATATCCGCAGGCCACCATGGTTTCCGCCGGGATGAGTGGCGACCTCGAAGCGGCTGATCGCCCACGGCGCGACACACGTACGCATCGGCAGCGCGTTGCTCGGTCCGCGCCCCATGCTGGGGTAGCCTCGATCTAGGACACCGAACTACACCGGTGTTGTTTGTGGCAGGGCATTGCCGCAATCGGGTGAAGTTCCGCACTTAAGGTGCGGCCGGCAATTTCCGGCAGATGCCCGGGATGTGCGCCTCGAGGTGGCGGACATGCGGATATATGACGCCTCGTCTCGGGCGGGCGTCATCGGTTGGGCGGGGATGTGGGGGCCGCATCCCGGACAGGAGGTCGTCATGGGCGTGGTGCGCAAGGCCGGCGTGTGGCTGGGCCTCATCGAGGACGACGACGACCGCGAGTAGCCTACGATGACGCGGCCCTACGACGAGGACTACGCCGGACGACGACCAACGACGCCGCGGCGATGATCCGGGCCCGGGTCCAGGACCGCCTGGCCGAGCAGCGGATGCAGCGCGAGGCGGCCGCGCCGGTCCGGTCGCTGGCCCGGCAGCAGACGTCGGTCGCATATCCGACACGGGACAACTTGGCACTCGCTCCCGAGACCGGAGCACACGCCCGGCGGAGCCGGAGCACACGCCGGCCGGTCCGGCGACCTCGATCGTCGCCGGCCGACGACCGCCGTTACCAGATCACCACCCTGCACCCGACGTCGTTCAGCGAGGGCCGCACCATCGGTGAACACTTCCGGGACGGCGTGCCGGTGATCCTCAACCTCACCGAAATGGCTGAGGCGGATGCCAAGCGTCTGGTGGATTTCGCCGCCGGGCTGGCGTTCGGCTTGCGCGGTACGATGGAGCGCGTCACGAATCGAGTGTTCTTGCTCTCACCGGCAAATGTTCAGGTGACTGCGGAGGACAAGGCGAAGATCGCGGAGGGCGGGTTCTTCTACCCGAACTGAGGCGCAAGCGCTCTCGCCGCTTGATCAGCACCCGGCTGGGCTGGTGCGAAAGATAGCTCCGGGACGCCGAATTAAGGACTCCGCCGAACATCATGGTGCAGATCATCGGGCAAGTCATCTACCTACTGCTATATACCCTGCTGCAGCTGCTGCTGGCCCGACTTGTGATGACTTACATACTCCAGTATGCGCCACCGCTGGCGACCGGGCCGAGCCGCGGCGGCGTCACTCGAAGTGGTTTGGAGCGTCACCGACCCGCCCGTTCATGCGTTGAGGCGAGTGATCCCACCGTTGCGGATTGGTACGGTAAGCGTGGACATCGCGTTCATCGCGTTGCTCATTATTCTCTACGTACTGATGACAGTCGTGAAGAGTTTGATGATCAGGTAGATGCCCCTACCCGAACGTCCGGCTCGCGGCCGCAACTGACCCGAGGAGTTTCGATGCCGCTCACCCCGGCCGACGTCCACAACGTCGCCTTTAAGAAGCCCCCGATTGGCAAACGGGGCTACGACGAAGATGAGGTCGACGCGTTCCTGGACGAGGTCGAACGCGAACTCGCGCGCCTCATCGAGGACAACAACGAGTTGCGCGCGTCCGGTGGCGGTGGCGGTCGCCCGGCCGGTGCCGCGACCGGCGGTGGCGGCGATCCGCGCCTGGCCGCCGAGAATTCTGACCTCAAGGGCCAGCTCGACCGGGTCCAGCGGGACAAGGCCGCGGCCGAGCAGGCGGCTCGCGCCATGCAGGCCGAGCTGGAGCAGATCCGCGGCGGCGTCAGCAGCGCCGTGGTGCCCGGCGGCGACGGCGAGCAGCAGGCGCTGCGGGTGCTGATGATGGCTCAGCGCACCGCTGACGACCACGTGTCCGACGCCCGCCGCGAGGCGGACAAGCTGCTCGGCGACGCCCGGTCCAAGGCCGAAGAGGTGACCCGGGAAGCACGGTCCAAGGCCGATGCGCTGGAGCGGGACGCCCGCGCCCGGCACGCCGAGGCCATGGGTGGCCTGGACACCAAGCGCACCGCGCTGCAGAAGCACATCGAGGAGCTCAAGCAGTTCGAGCGCGAATACCGCACCCGCCTCAAGGCCTACCTGGAGAGCCAGCTGCGCGACCTGCACGGTCGCGGCGAAGGCCTGGAAGCCGAGATGAACCGCACCGACTCGGCGAATCCGGGTGGCAACACCGGCAATCTTGCCGCAGCCGGGTCATACAGCACGGGCGGTCGTCCGGCGCTGGATCCCAACGGTCGTTAAGCCAGCGGCTCCAGGCCGGGCGCAGCCCGGCCATGGGGCTTCACGAAGAGGCTTTATCTCCCCAGCGAGGTGAGTGGTGATAGTCGGAAGTCTTCTGCTCATCCTCGTTGCGGTGGGGTTGCTCGTCGCCGGCGTGCTGAGCAGCTCCAACGTCCTGATCATCGCGTCCATCGTGGCGACGGTGATCGCCGCGATCGTGCTGATCCTCGGCGTCCGCCAGTCGGCTAACGGCGCCGATGACGAAGAGGACTACGACGTGGAGTCGGACGAGGCAGACACCTCGGGCGGCTTCGAGACCGGCGGTTCGCGCCGGGACACGCCGAGCGACGCCCGGTCCCATCCGGATCGGTCGTCCGACCGGGGCGACGGGCTGACCGCCGGCGCCGGCGCCACCCCGCGCGGCGGCACCATCACCGACGAAGCCGTCGCCAGCGTTATTCCGTCCCAGGGCGGCAGCCGGCTCGAGTCGGCTCCGGACCTCGCCGGCTCCGATGCCGCTGATGAGTTCGACGCTCCGGCACAATTCGCGGCTGCCGAGTCGGTCGCGGCCGAGTCGATCGGGGCCGAGTCGATCGGGGCCGAGTCGATCGCGGACATGGATGAGGACCCGCCGGACGAGCCGTCGGCAGAGATGACCACCCCCACCAACGCCGCCCGGATCGCCATGCTGGCGAGCGAGGTTCTGGTGATCGACGGCCGCCCGCGCTACCACGTCCTCGGCTGCGTGCATCTGCTGGGCCGGGAGAGCGAGCCGCTTCCGGTGGGCGAAGCTCTCGAGCTCGGGTTCTCGCCGTGTGGCATGTGCGAGCCAGACAGTGCGCTGCTCGCCGAGGCCCGCCGCGTTTGACCGACGCCGACGGCCGATCCGGTCACGCTGGCGGTGCGGGTCAAGCCCGGATCATCGCGCACGCGTGTCGGTGGCAGCTATGCCGGGCCGCTCGGCGATGCGCTGGTTGTCGCGGTGACCGCCCGGCCCGTGGACGGCGCCGCGACCGCTGCCGCTATGACGGCGGTGGCCGAGGCGCTCGGGATCCGGCCGCGTCAGATTCGTCTCGGATCTGGACATACAAGCCGCGACAAGCTACTAATTGTCGATGAACCACCGCCGGACTTCATGCTCCGCGTGGAAAAGCTGCGGTCGTCCTGAAATCGCTGCGCGCAATGCGGAACTAGCGTAAAATCACAAAATCTATGGTTCACGGCATTCGTGCTGATAGATGATTGTTTGCGAATTCATTGCGCATCTGACCAGGCAAATGATGCGAGCATCGTACGCATTGTGCCCGAATTCTGGTTAGATCGTGTGGCGTGTTTGTCGGACGCCTGTAGGTTCCGTATTCTTGCCACCCTCTGGAGTGTGCGGCAACCTGCCGTGCGCCCGTTTTGTTATTGGGGGACGCCATGGCCGAGCGCGCTGGTGTCGCGAAGAAGGGCACACCGAAGGCAGCCACGCCTCCGGCGCAGGCACGCGCCGGCAAGTCCAAGTCCGTGCCGGCCACATCGGCGGCCGGAACGACGGTCAGGGCCGGAACGACGGTCGCGGCCCGGGCCACGGCAACCAGACCGGCATCGGTCACCAGCACCGTCAAGACGCAGACCCCCAGTGCGTCGCGCAGCACCGCAGCGGCCAAGTCGACTCCGGCGAAGCCGGCTGCCGCAAAGACCAGCACCGCAGGCAAAAACTCGGCGACCAAGGCGACATCCGCGAAGTCGGTGAAGGCGGCCGACAAGACCTCCACTTCCGCCCGGACCTCGTCCGCCAAGGCCACGACCGCCGCCCGAACGGCAGCGTCGACGAGTGCTCCCGCGGCCAAGACGGCGAAATCGACGACTCCGGCCAAGGCGGCGAAGTCGGCAGCCAAGACAGTGACGAAGTCCGCGGCGAAGGCGCCGGCACCGAGCAAGAACACCGGAACGAAACCGCCGGCGCCGCGAAAGTCGGTGCCCGAGGAGTCGCCGGCAAAGAAAGCGACCGCCCGCAAAACCGCCGCGACATCCGAGGCGAAGGCGCCTAGCGTGGCGAAATCGACTGCGGCGTCGAAAGCCGCCGCATCCGTCTCCGGAGAAACCCCCCCGAAATCCGCTGCCGGAAACCGCACAACCAAAACCGGAACTAGCGCCGCGCCGCGCGCGGACAAGGGAGCGACAATGGCGAAGCCATCCGAGACAGAAGCCGGCGCCGCGACGGCGACCGCGCCGCGCGTGCCGGCCTCGAAGTCGGTCAGGACTACCGCGACGAAGGCCGCCAAGGCCGCGCCGCGGGCGGCACGCAGTGCCGCCGAAACCGAGAAGATCCGGGTGGCGCTCTCCGAGCGGCTGGCCGAGTTGCGCGAAGAATATGACTCGACCGTGTCCGAAATCACCGAACTGCAGCGCGACCGGCTGACCGACTCGGCCGGTGACGACCAGGCCGACACCGGCACCAAGACCTTCGAGCGCGAGCAGGAGATCACCCTGGCCAACGCCATGCTGGAGCGGGTGACGCAGGTGGAGCGCGCGCTCGAGCGGCTGGCCGAGGGCAACTACGGCTGGTGCGAGAAGTGCGGCAATCCGATTCCGGTCGAGCGGCTGGCGGCCTTCCCGTCGGCTACCCTCTGCGTGACGTGTAAGCAACTCGAGGAGCGGCGTTAGGCCGGGCCTGACGCCGACCCGGGCCGTGCTGCCGGAATCGGCGAGCGCGGTCCGGGGCCTCGACTCCGGTCGCGGCGGGTCCGCGCCGGATGCGGTCGCGCGCCCTGACGGAGCGTGACCCGGGTGAGAGGGACGATGGTGACGGACTTGGCCACCGAACCGGCCGGTACGGCGGATCAGACAGCCGCCGGTGGGGCACCGCCGACCAAGGCGATCGCGCACCGCACCGCGCTGATCATCTTCGGCGTGGTGGCCGTCGTGGTGATCGTCCTGGATCTGATCACCAAGCAGCTTGTGGTCGCGCACCTCACCGAGGGTGAGCCGAAACGGCTCCTCGGTGGAGCCGTCTATCTCTCGCTGACCCGCAACGGCGGGGCGGCATTCAGCATGGGCACCAGCGTCACCTGGGTGTTCCCGCTGATCAGCCTGGTCGTCGTCGGCTGGATCATCTGGATGACGACGAAGCTTCGGTCGCTGCCGTGGGCCATCGCGTTGGGCTTGGTGCTCGGCGGAGCACTCGGCAACGTCGGCGACCGGGTGTTCCGGGCGCCCGGGGTGCTGCGCGGCCACGTCGTCGACTTCATCAGCCTGCTCTCGCCCTACGGCACCAACTTCGCCATCTTCAACGTCGCCGACATGGCACTGACCTTCGGCGTCTGCCTGGCGGTCCTGCTGGAATTGCTGGGCCGGCATCGGGACGGCCGGATCATCAAGGATCACCCGCGCGCGGCCGCCGGTTCACCGGCACCCGCCGGCTCCGCCACATCGGCCGGCTCCTCGTCACCCGCCGGCTCCGCCACCCCGGCCGGCTCCTCGTCACCCGCCGGTGACGACGGATCTGACGACGCCTCGTGAGCGGCGAGCATCGGTCGCTTCCGGTTCCGGACGGCCTCGACGGGATGCGCCTGGACCAGGCGGTCTCCCGGTTGTTCGGGTTGTCCCGGACAGCGGCCGCGGCCCTGGTGGCCGCCGGTGACGTCCTGATCGACGGGCAGCCCCAGACCAAGTCGGAGAAGGTCACCGGCGGTAGCTGGCTGGAGGTGACGCTGCCCCCGGCGCCCGGGGCAGTGACCGAGATCGAGCCGGTCACCGTCGAAGGACTCCGAGTGATCTACAGCGACGACGACTTCGTCGTGGTGGACAAGCCGGTCGGTGTCGCGGCGCACCCGAGCCCGGGCTGGACCGGCCCGACCGTGCTGTCCGGCCTGGCCGCGCTCGGCCAGACCGTCGCCACCAGTGGCGCCGCCGAGCGGCAGGGCATCGTGCACCGTCTGGACGTCGGCACCACTGGGATCATGGTGGTCGCCAAGAGCGAGATGGCCTACAGCGCACTCAAGCGGGCATTCAAGGAACGCGAGGTGGACAAGCGCTACCACGCGGTGGTGCAGGGGCACCTGGACCCGTTGCGGGGGACTGTCGACGCACCTATCGACCGGCACCCCACGCAGGACTACAAATGGGCTGTGGTCTCCGGTGGCAAGCCCAGCGTCACGCACTACGACACGATCGAGGCGTTCCCCGCCGCGAGCCTGGTGGACGTGCGACTGGAGACCGGGCGTACGCATCAGATCCGGGTGCACTTCTCGGCGCTGCGGCACCCGTGCGTCGGAGACCTCACCTACGGCGCCGACCCCACCCTGGCCGCCCGAGCCCAGCTGCACCGGCAGTGGCTACACGCCCGCCAGCTCACCTTCCAGCACCCGCGGACGCACGAGGACGTGACGTTCACCAGCCCGTACCCCGAAGACCTGGCCAACGCCCTGACGATTCTGCGCGGGGCCGGATAGGAACCAATGCGTACCCCTCGGATGCTTCGCCGCATCGATCAGCGCATTCTGCCGCCGATCGGGCGGGCGCTGTCGCTGGTGCTGGCCGGCCGTGCCGGCAAGCGCCGGATCAGCTGGGGAGCCCGGCGGGTGCGGTGGGTGATGGTCACCGCCTCGGCGCTGTCGGTGGCCGTGGTCCTGGTGACGGTCTACGCTGCCACCCGATCGCCGAGGGAGTCCCGGACGGCGACCGTTCCGGCGGTCCGGATCGGCGTGACCTCTGGCGAGTCGATCGCCGACTACGTTGCCCGCGCCCAGTCCGATCTCTCGACGCAGATCCAAGCCCACCCGGCCGGTGACGGCGTCCGGATCGTCGCACTGGTCAGTTTCTCCCGATACGTCACCGCCGCACAGGTGCCGGCCTTGATCGCCGGCGCCCAAGCGGTCCGGGCCTTCACCCACGTGAATCTTCCCGATGCCACCACGAAGGTGCACGACGTTCCGGCCCAAACGCTTCCCGGCGATATCGAGAACGCGATGAGGCACCAGGCTGGAGAAATCGCCAAACAGGCGCGCAACGATTCCGACTACGCCGCGGCCACGGTGCCGGACACGGACGAGCGGAAGCGGCTCAGGTCGCAATATCTCGCCCAGTCGTCGGCCGAGGCCACCGAGGCGGGTGCCTATCACTCGCTGTGTGCTTGCGTGTTCGCCGTGGTCGTCGTCGCCACTCCGGCGGACCTGGCCACCATGGCCGATCGGCGCGGCATCCGGGTAATCGACCCGGCGCCGTCGCTGACCGCGGTGCAGAGCCCGCAGAACGCCATCTTCGCTCCGCCCCGGCCGGAAGAACAGGTGATCGCCGACGCGCTGGACGGCGCCGCGGCTAGTGACGTCGGCGCTGGCGGCACCGACTAGCCACGGCCGCCGGTAGCCGGTCGGCACCGTCGTCCGTTGAACATCGCAGACACCGGCTCATCGTGGACGGGCACCGCACCGCTGGTCGCCAGGGCGTGCCAGGCCGTACCCTGTGGGTCGGCGTATGTGGTTTTCGTTACCGGATTACCGCAGGTGGACAGGAGGGCGAGCGTGGAACGCACCGAGGCTTGGAACCAATCCGAGCCAACGGGACGATGGCGCTCCCTGCTCGGCCGAGCCCGGTCCGGTTTTGCTCATTCGGATTCTGCGGATTCAGACTTCGCCCACCTGGGCGAGGGAGTCCCGGCCGAGGACGACGAGGAGTTCCTCATGCCGATGACTCCGCAGGCGGACGCCTCCCACGGCGCCGCGGCGCCCCACCAGCGCCCGGTCCACGACCCGGCGCAGTCCGGGACGTATCGCGGTGCCGCGGGACCCGGTGCCGCTGCGCGCGCCGGAGCGCCGCAGCCCGGCACGCAATATTCCGGGACGACCTACGGCGGCACCTACGCGCCGACCGCTCCGCCCTACATTCCGCCGGCACCGGTCGCTCCCAGCCAGCCGGCGCCGCCGCAGCCCGGGTCGTCCGGCCGGTTCGAGTGGCGGTCCGGCCAGGCGCCGAACCAGAATGTCGATCGGCTGGTCGGCAGCCTTCGCGGTGACCTCGGCGGGCCGAAGGTGATCGCATTCGCGAACCCGAAGGGCGGCGTTCACAAGACCACCGCCACCGTGCTGGCGGCGGCCACCATCGGCGGTGTCCGCGGCCGGGGGGTGCTCGCCTGGGACGACAACGAGCTGCGCGGCACGCTGGGGCTTCGAGCCGGCTCGGCCCGGCACGCGCGCACCATCCGGCACCTGATCAAGGATCTCGCGATGGTCGAGGCGACCCCGGCCAACGAGCTCGGCGAGATCATCGACGATTATCTGCGGCACGCCTCCGACGGCTCCTACGACGTGCTGGCCGGCGAGGAGACCCCGAATTTCGCCGCGAAGCTCGATCAATACACAGTTCGCCGGGTGATCGAGCTGCTCCGCCGCACTCACGACGTGATCTGCATCGACACCGGCAACAACGTGGAGAGCCCGAACTGGAAGACGGTGCTCCAGATGGCCGACCAGCTGGTCGTCACGTCGGTGCCGCGGGAGGACGCGGCGTTCACCGCCGACTGGATGCTGGATCTGCTCAACGCGACCGGCATGGAAGAGCTGGCAGCGAACGCGGTCACACTGCTGTCCTGCCCGACACCGAATCCGTCGTCGATGCTTCGCGATCTTGCCGAGCACTTCGCCACCCGGACCCGCGCGGTCGCGGTGGTGCCCTACGACCCGATGCTCGAGTCCGGCTCGTCGATCGATCATGAGATGCTCGCCCCCGCGACCCGCCGAGCCTGGCTGGACGCGGCCGCGGTGATGCTGCAGCCATTCCTGCGCTGATCACCGAGCGCCCCGCCAGTCCGCCCCGGTCGTGGGCGCACAGCCGACCATGTGAGGATCATCGGATGAGCACGGACTCGCCACGCGCGGGTGACCAGGACGCGTCCACCCCGGATCCGCAGGCGTCGCCGTCCCACCCGGGCGCGGCTACCGGCGCGGCCAGCACCGAGGGCGCCGCGCACGGCACTCAGGGCGCGGCGCACAACGGCGAGGGCGCGGCGCACGAAGGCGAGGGCGCGGCGCACAACGGCGAGGGCGCGGCGCACGACGGCGGCGTGGCGGGCGTCCGTGGCCCCGCGAACCCTGAGGGCGCCGTCAGTGCGTACTCACCGGAGTCCGGCCCGTACGCCGTTCCGACCGATCCGGCGGCCTATTACCAGGCTCGCTGGGGTCTGATCGCGGACGCCGAGCCGCCGGTACCCGTGGATCGGCCGAGCTGGGGCCGGACGGCGCTGGTGGCGTTGGCCACCGCGGTGGTGATCGCGGCGCTCGGCTTCCCGCTGGCCCGGTTGTGGTATGCGGTCTCACCCAAGCTCACCATCCAGGCCAGTGGCGGCGCGTTCTACTACACCGACATCTACGGCTCGCAGTGGGCGGCCTGGGAGAGCCTCTACGTGGTGATCTCGGTGGCGACCGGCATCCTGGTCGCGATCCTGTCGTGGATCCTGCTGCGCCGGTTCCGCGGTCCGCTGATGGCGGTGGCGCTGGCCCTCGGCTGCGGATTGTCCGGCTGGATCATCTGGCGCAGCGGCCGGGCCATCGGCCGGGCCAAGGTGATCGAGGAGATCAAGCATCCGAAGGACGGCGCCGTCATCACCACGCCGATCGACCTGCGGATCCAGCGCAACGGCCTGTGGCACGGCTTCCTGCCGTGGATCGGTGGCAACCTGACCTACATGGCAATCGCGGCGTTGCTCACCTACTGCCTGATCGCCGGCTTCAGCCTTCGGGGCGACCTCAACATCGGCCGCAACCGTCCGGCCTAGCTCCAGCCATCCGATCGCCACTGACGGCCGGAGCGGGTCAGCCGGAACGGTGTCGCGTGCGGCAGTGGCCGGCCCCAGATCGACAGGTCCGGGCAGAGCGCCGCGATCGCCGCGGTCAGGCTGACGACATGCGCGACGACCAGAACGAGATCGCCGCGGTGCCGGTCCGCGATCGCCGCCAGCGCGGCCATCGCGCGATCCCGGACCGCGATGCCGTCCTCGCCGTCGGCGATCGCCGCCGACCAGTCCCGGTCCACGACCCACGATCGCACCACCTCGGCGGTACGCGCCCGGGTGGCGTCGTCGGTGGCCCCCTCTCGACTACCGAGATGCCACTCGGCCAGACCGGGCATCTCGATTACCGGTATGCCCCGAGCTTCGGCGCACGGCGTGGCGGTCTGCACGGCGCGCACTGCCGGGCTCGCGTACACGGCGGTGATCGGTTCGGCGGCCAGCGCGTCCCGTAGGCGTACCGCCTGATCATGACCGCGGGCGGTGAGCCCGGCCTCGGGCAATGCGCCGGCGGCGCCGCGGATGACGTTCTCCGACTCGCCATGCCGCACGCAAAGGAACCGAGTGGTCTGATCGACGGTCGTCACGACCGGACACGCTACGCGGAAACCGGTGGCACCGGCACGCCGCCACCGGGCAGGATCGGCGTCATGCCCGAGCTGACCTTCGCCGACAAGCCGACCCTGGTCGGAGACCGGGTGATCCTCCGACCGGTGACCGAGGATGACGTGGACGGGCTGATCGAGCTGATCCACGACCCTGAGGTGATGCGCCTGACCGGCTCGCACCCGCGTCCGGTCGATGACGAGCGGGAGTTTCTGCGGCAGTGGTATGCCACTCGCGCCGACCACGACGATCGGCTGGACCTGGCGATCGTGGATCGGGGCACCGGCGAATACGTCGGTGAGGTGGTCCTCAAGGATCTGGACCCGGACAACCGATCGTGCGGATTCCGGATCGCGCTGTCGGCGGCCCGGCACTTGGGCAAGGGGTACGGCGGCGAGGCCACCCGGATGGTGCTGGCGCATGCTTTCGGACTCGGCGTGCACCGGATCGGACTGGAGGTCTACGACTTCAATCCGCGGGCACGCCACGTCTACGAGTCGGCCGGATTCGTCCACGAAGGCACGCTGCGGGACGCGCTGCTGTGGGACGGCGTCTGGGTGGACGCTCACGTGATGGCCGTGCTGGCGCCGGACGCGTCGTAGCGGACGACGGTTCGCGGCGGGCGGGTTATCCGCGACCGGCCGGCACGCTGCCCCGCGCGATCGCCTCGTCAATCTGCGCCCGGAGCTTGCCCTTCGGCTGAGCACCGACCACCTGCGAGACCCGCTCCCCGTGGTGGAACATCACCAGGGTGGGCATCGACATGACGCCATAGGCCCGAACCGTTTCCGGATTCACATCACTGTCGATTTTGACGATCCGGGCTCGTCCCGCGTATTCGGCGGCGAGCTCGTCGAGCACCGGCGCGATCCGGTGGCACGGCGGGCACCACTCGGCCCAGAAGTCGACCAGCACCGGCAGGTCGCTGTTCAGCACCTCGGCTGCGAACGTGGCATCGGTGACGGCTGCGGTCATCGCGGATCCTCCGGAGTCTGCCGGCCGCGGGCGGCCGGCTCTAGGTGGCCGCAGGCGGCGGCCGGTTCGTCGTGGCCGCAGGCGGCGGCCGGTTTGTCGTGGCCGCGGGCAGCGGCCGGTTCGTCGTGGCCGCAGGCGGCGGCCGGTTTGTCGTGGCCGCGGGCAGCGGCCAGCTCGTTGCTGACCCGGCGGCGCGCGAGCAGCAGCCGAGCGATGCACGAATCCAGGTCGGTGAGCTTGCGGTCGAGCACCTCGATGGAGGCCGGGCACTCGGCACCGGTCTGCCGCCCGGATCGCAGGCAATCCACGAACGGCCGGGTCTCCTCCAGGTTGAACCCGAGCTCGAGCAGGGTTCGGATCTCCTGGACCAGTCGCAGGTCGACGTCGTTGTAATCGCGGTATCCGTTCGACGTCCGGCGAGCGGCCAGCAGACCTTGCTGTTCGTAGTAGCGCAAGGTCCGCGTGCTGGTGCCGGCCTGCTCTGCGAGTTCACCGATCCGCATGCCGCAACGGTAAACCTTGACACTGACGTCAACGCCAACCGTCGGCGGGACTGTGCGCCATCCGCACCCCCGGGACGCCCGCGTCCAGGCGGTCGCCCGCGTCCCGGCGGTCGTCCGCGTCCAGGCGGTCGTCCGCGTCCCGGCGTCGCCCGCATCTCCGGGAAATCTTGAACTTCTGTTGCTCCATGGCAGCGACAATCGTTCAAGATCCAGCCGGGGGACCGGGGACCCGAGGACCCAGGACCGGGACCCGGGGGACCGCGGTCAGTTGTCGCTGTTCTCGGTGGCGTATTCCGACATCGGCACCGGCAGCGCGCGGATTTGGCGCACCAGGGTCAGCTCGCGGTTGAGCATCCGGCGTTCGGCGACCAGCCGATCCCGGGTGCGGTCGGCGGCGAGCAGCAACTGCCGCTCGTCCACCGGAAGGATCGCGGTAGCGGCGATGACGTAGGAGAGCACCGTCGGGTCGTCCGGCAACTGCTCCCGGGCATGCTGACCATCGGTGCGGATGATTTCGAGATAGCGCTGGAACAGGTCGAGCAGTCCGGGCACCAGGTCTTCGGCCTCGTGCGCGTCATCCGGCTCCGGCAACCACTCGATCTCGGCCACCAGATAGGGCTCCGAGTCGGTGTCGACACCGGTGATCCGGAATCGCCGGCGTCCGACGGTGACCAGGTCGAACCGGCCGTCCGGATGCTCCTGCACGTGCCGCAGTGACGCGGTGCAGCCGATTTCGTAGAAGTTCGTCGCACCGCCGGCGGCGGTGGTCTCGAAGCCCTTCTCGATCGCCACCACACCGAAATCGCCCGGCTCCGGACTCTGGCTGGTGAGGTGGCGCACCAGCGCGCGATAGCGGTCTTCGAAGATGTGCAGCGGCAGCACCAGCCCCGGGAATAACACCGTCCCGAGCGGGAACAAGGGCAGGCGGTCGCTCATCTCGCGAGCTTAGCCCGTGCGTGTCGGGCCAGGCCATGAGCTGATCATCCGGAGCCGGTCAGGTGCTCGGCGCGGATGCCGGACGGTCCGCCGACCATCATCGCCAGTCCCGTGATATGGACGCCGACCGTCATCAGATGAGACACACGCCTAGACTTGCCGGGTGCTTGCCCGGATCGACATGCGTAGCCCGGGGCCCGCGTCGGCGGAACTGCCGCGTGCCCAGATCGATGTCGCCGCCGCCACCGCCGCGGTCGCGCCGATCGTCGAGGCGGTCCGCGAGCATGGGGCCGCCGCGATTCGGGAGGCCACCGCTCACTTCGACGGCATCGAGCTGACCGAACTGCGGGTCGCACCCGAGGACATCGCCGCGGCGCTGGCGGCTCTCGACCCGAGTGTCCGAACCGGACTCGAGGTCGCCATCGCCAACGCCCGCCGGGTGCACGCGGCTCAGCTGCGCCCGGACGTGACCACCGAGGTGGTGCCCGGCGGCACCGTCACCCAGACCTGGCGGCCGGTCCGCCGGGTCGGGCTCTACGTGCCCGGCGGCCGCGCGGTCTACCCGTCGAGCGTCGTGATGAACGTGGTCCCGGCTCAGGTGGCCGGCGTACGCGAGATCGCCGTCGCGAGCCCGCCGCAGCGCGCCACCGGCCGGCCCGACCCACAGGTGCTCGCCGCCTGTGCGCTGCTCGGCGTCGACGAGGTGTACGCGGTCGGCGGCGCCCAAGCGATCGCCATGTTCGCCTACGGTGCGGCCGACGCCGGCATCGCCCCGGTCGACCTGGTCACCGGTCCCGGCAACATCTGGGTGGCCGCCGCCAAGCGGCTGGTTCGCGGCGTGGTCGGCATCGATGCCGAGGCCGGGCCGACCGAGATCGCGATCCTCGCCGACGATAGTGCGGACCCGGTGCACGTGGCCGCCGACCTGATCAGCCAGGCCGAGCACGATCCGATGGCGGCCAGCGTACTGATCACCACATCGGTGATGCTCGCCGACGCCGTCGATGCCGAGCTGGAGCAGCGGGTCGCCGCCACCAAGCACGCCGAACGGGTACGCGAGGCGCTCAGCGGTCCGCAGTCGGCCACCATCCTGGTCGCCGACATCGAGGCCGGGCTGCGGGTCTGCGACGACTACGCGGCCGAGCACCTGGAGATTCAGACTCGGGACGCGCGCACAGTCGCCGCGCGGGTGCACAACGCCGGCGCGGTGTTCGTCGGCGCCTATTCGCCGGTGTCCCTCGGCGACTACTGCGCCGGGTCCAACCACGTGCTGCCCACCGGAGGCTGTGCCCGCCACACCGGCGGCCTCACGGCGGCCACCTTCACCAAGGGCCTGCAGATCATCGAGTACGACGAAGCGGCACTCGCCGGCCTCGCCAAGCACGTCGTCACCCTGGCCGAGGCCGAGGATCTGCCGGCGCACGGCGAGGCCGTCACCGCGCGGACGACGCCGATGACGATCGACCTGCCGATCCGGGATGACCTGCGGGCGCTGTCGCCGTATGGGGCGCCGCAACTGGATGTCGCGGTCCGGCTGAACACGAACGAGAATCCCTACCCGATGCCGCCGGCGGTGGCCGAGGCGATGCGGGCGGCGCTCGGGGACGTGGCCGGTGGCCTGAACCGCTATCCGGACCGGGACGCCGTTGACCTGCGTGCCGATCTGAGCGCCTATCTACAACGCACCCGCGACTACGGACTCACGCCGCTGCACCTGTGGGCGGCCAACGGCTCCAACGAAGTGCAACAGCAGATCCTGCAGACGTTCGGCGGCCCGGGGCGGACCGCGATGGGCTTCGCCCCGTCGTACTCGATGCACCACCTTCTTGCCCTCGGGACCGCGACCGGCTGGATCGACGGCGACCGCGACGGCGATTTCGGCCTGACCGCCGGAATCGGCCGCGGCGCAGGTCGCCAGGCACCGCCCGGACCTGGTCTTTCTCTGCTCGCCGAACAACCCGACCGGCACCGCGCTGACACCGCACGTGCTGGACGCGGTGCTCACGGTGGCGCCCGGCATGGTGGTGGTGGATGAGGCCTACGCGGAATTCGCCCGGGCCGGGACGCCGAGCGCGCTCGGCCTGCTGCACCGCCACGAGCGCCTGATCGTCACCCGCACGATGAGCAAGGCCTTCGCCTGCGCCGGGGTGCGGCTGGGCTATCTGGCGGCGGCGCCCGCCGTGGTCGATGCACTTGCGCTGGTACGCCTGCCCTACCACCTGTCATCTCTGACGCAGGCCGCCGCCCGGGTCGCCCTGGCGCACACCGATGCCCTGCTGGCCACCGTGGACGACCTCCGGGACAGCCGGGACAAGCTGGTGCTGGATCTGGAGGCGCTGGGTCTGACGGTGACGCCGTCGGATGCCAACTTCGTGTTGTTCGGCGGGTTCCGTGTCGGGTCGAAGGCACTCTGGCAGGCGATCCTCGATCGGGGCGTGCTGATCCGCGACGTCGGGCTGGACGGCTGGCTGCGGGTCACCGTCGGCACCGTCGACGAGAACGCCGCGTTCCTGGACGCGCTGCGCCACGCATTGCAAGGAGAATCATGAGCCGCAAAGCCCGGGTGGAACGGGACACCAAGGAGACTCGCGTACTCGTCGAACTTGATCTGGACGGGGACGGCACCGCGGAGATCAGCACCGGCGTGGGTTTCTTCGACCACATGCTGAACCAGATCGCCCGGCACGGCGGCTTCGACCTGCGGGTCGCGACGGTGGGCGATCTGGAGATCGACGCGCACCACACGATCGAGGACACCACACTCGCTCTCGGCCAGGCACTGGACCAGGCACTCGGCGACAAGGCCGGCATCAACCGCTATGGGGACGCGGTGGTGCCCATGGACGAGGTTCTGGTGCAGGCCGCCGTCGATCTGTCCGGCCGCCCCTATGTCGTCCACGACGAGCCGGCTCTAGCTCCGTATGTCGGACCGCTCTATCCGACCTCGATGACCCGGCACGTGTGGGAGTCGCTGGGCCAGTCGGCGCGGATGACGCTGCACGTCAACGTGCTGCGGGCGTGCCGTCCGGGCGGCCACCCGGACGCCCACCACGTGATCGAGGCCCAATTCAAGGCGGTCGCTCGCGCCCTGCGCACAGCGGTACGGCAGGATTCCGGCAACAATGCCGTGCCCAGCACCAAGGGGGTCCTGTGACCAAGCCGATCCTGCTCTTCGTCCTCGGTGGTTTCCTGCTCGGCGGCACCTGGTCGCTCTACAAGCAGAAGGTGCCCGCGCTCGTGACGATCATCTGTGGTGTGCTGGCCGTGATGGCAATCGCGGCGGGGGTGCTGTGGGCGGTGTAGACAGCCCGTTCGTCGCCGTCCTCGACTACGGCTCGGGCAACCTGCGCTCGGCCGAGCGAGCCCTGCAGCGGGCCGGTGCGCGGGTCCGGGTGACTGCCTCGGTGGAGGCGGCCGCGGACGCCGACGGGCTGGTGGTGCCGGGCGTCGGGGCCTACGCCGCGTGCATGGCCGGCATCGACGCGATCTCGGCGGGCCCGATGATCGCGGCCCGGGTCGAGTCCGGCCGCGCGGTGCTCGGAATCTGCGTCGGGATGCAGGTGATGTTCGACTTCGGCGTCGAGCACGGGGTCCGCACACCGGGGCTGGGTCTGCTGCCCGGCGGCGTGACCCGGCTGGCCGCGCAGCGAGTGCCGCACATGGGCTGGAATACGGTGACTGCCGGCGCCGGGTTCACCGAATTCGAGGGCCTGCCCGGCCAGCGGTTCTACTTCGTCCACTCCTACGCCGCTCACGATGAGATCGGCGGCGCCCGGCTCGCGTACGCGGATCATGGCGGCGCGGTTCCTTGCCGCGGTGTCTCGCGGATCACTCACGGTGACCCAATTCCACCCGGAAAAGTCGGGTGACGCCGGCGCTAGGCTGTTGCGGAATTGGGTGGCCGCGTTGTCGGTGTCGACCCACACGGACGGCGCCGGAAATGGGTAGGTATGAGCAAGGAACGTGCGATTCGTCGCGCCGCACGGGAGGCCGAAGCGCAGGCCGCCCGGGAGGCGCGCGCCCGGCTCGCGGCCCGGCGATCCAAGCGGAAGGCGATGCTCCGCAAACTCACGCCCCGGCTGCCGGACCGGCGGGTCGGCAAGCTGTTCCCGCGGCGTACGCGGGCCCAGCGCACCGCGATCACCACCGTGACGCTGATCGTGATCGCCGCGATCTGGCTGCTCTTCGACGACCTGGCCACCCGGGTCGCGCTGACCGCGGCGCTCCTGGTGGCCCTGCCCGCGATCATTGTGGCGGCGCTCGGACGCCGGTGATCGTCCGGCGCTCCACGGGGCTGCTTCTGATTGTTGATTCTCTGGAGGCGCCGTGCTGACCCTGTTGCCCGCCGTCGACGTCTCGAACGGCCTGGCGATCCGGATGGTGCACGGCGCGGCCGGCACCGAGACCGCCTATGGCGATCCGCTGGAGGCGGCACTGGCCTGGCGCAACGACGGTGCCGCGTGGATCCATCTGGTGGACATCGACGCCGCCTTCGGGCGCGGCTCCAACGCCGAACTGCTCGCCGAGGTGGTCGCCAAGCTCGACGTTGCGGTGGAGCTGTCCGGCGGCATCCGGGACGACGCGTCGCTGGCACGCGCACTGGAGAGCGGCGCGCAGCGCGTCAACATCGGCACCGCGGCCCTGGAGAACCCGGACTGGTGCGACCGGATCGTCGGCGACCACGGCGCCGCCGTCGCGATCGGGCTGGACGTGCGCCCGAATCCGGCCGGTGGCTGGACCCTGTCGGCGCGCGGATGGACCCGGGACGGCGGCGACCTTTACGACGTGATCGACCGGCTGAACCGGGCCGGCTGCACCCGCTTCGTGGTCACCGATATCGGGCGTGATGGCACGATGACCGGCCCGAGCATAGATTTGCTGCGCGACGTGTGCGCGCGTACGGATGCGAAGGTGATCGCCTCCGGCGGTGTGTCCAGCCTGGACGATCTGCGTGCGCTGACGGAGCTGGAGTCAATCGGAGTCGAGGGTGTGATCGCCGGGAAGGCGCTCTACGCGGGCGCGTTCACCGTGCGGGAAGCACTCGACGTGCTTAAGGAGGCGGCGGCATGACCATCACCGGTGGCGGCAGCATCACCCGGTTCGGATCCGGCGGCCCGTGGGAGGACGCCTACGGCTACTCTCGCGTGGTGCTGGCCGGTGACCGGGCGGTGACCGCCGGGTGCACGTCCACGGTGGACGGCGAGGTCGTTCACGTCGACGACCCGGCCGGGCAGACGCGAACCGCTCTGAAAATCGCGCTCGATGCGCTGGAGCGGGCCGGTGCCGCGAAGGACCAGGTCGTCCGGACGCGGATGTACGTGGTCAACCGCGAGGACGCGGACGCGGTCGGACGCGCTCACGGCGAGGTGTTCGGTGACGTCAAGCCGGCCGCGACGATGATCTTCGTGGCCGGGCTGATCCACCCGGATCACCTGGTCGAGGTCGAGGTCGAGGCCTACCTCGGCGTGGTTCCGACGGTCGGCGCGACCTCGCAGTCGATCGGGTTCGCCCGCGGCGGGTTTTAGTGCCGGTCGCGGTCCGCGTCATCCCGTGCCTGGACGTCGCCGACGGCCGGGTGGTCAAGGGCGTCCAGTTCGAGAATCTGCGGGACGCCGGTGATCCGGTCGAACGCGCGGCCTACTACGAGGCCACGGGAGCGGACGAGATCACGTTCCTCGACGTCACCGCCTCCTCGGACGGGCGCGCGACGATGCTGGACGTGGTCCGGCGGACCGCCGAGACGGTGTTCATCCCGCTCACCGTGGGCGGCGGTGTGCGTACCGTCGACGACGTCGATGTGCTGCTGCGGGCCGGCGCCGACAAGGTCGGCATCAACACCGCGGCGCTGGAGCGCCCCGAGGTGATCAGCGAGATCGCCGACCGGTTCGGCCGCCAGGTTCTGGTGCTCTCGGTGGACGCGCGGTGGGAGTTCGACCGTTACGTCGCCACCACTCACGGCGGCCGCAAGTCCACCGGCATCGACGCGGTGGACTGGGCCCGACGAGGCGCCGAGCTGGGCGCCGGCGAGATCCTACTGAACGCGATGGATTCGGACGGCACCAAGGGCGGCTTCGATCTGGACCTGATCGCCCGGGTCCGTGCCGAGGTCTCGGTGCCGGTGATCGCCTCCGGTGGCGCCGGCGCGGCGTCGGACTTCCCGCACGCGATCGCCGCCGGCGCCGACGCCGTCCTGGCCGCCAGCGTGTTCCACTTCGGCGAGCTGACCGTCGGCGCGGTCAAGGACGCGCTCCGCGACGCCGGTCACGAGGTCCGCTGAGCGCCCCGCGCCGCTTCCCACGCCGCCCCGCCCTCAACCGTGATCAAGTGCACGATCTTGAGCAGTGGGGACGCTATAGCGACCTTAGATGCACACGATCTTGCACTTGATGACGTACTTGATCATGGGGCCCCGGCCAGGGCGGAAAGTGGACTCTGGTTGCTGCTCGGACGCCCGTTTGACAGCAGTGACAGTCCAGTTTTTCGCGCTACCGGATCCAGATGGTACGGGCCGGGTGACGGTCCGATCGTCGGACTTAGTCGGACATTAGAACGGGCCCTGCAACGGGATCCGGGGCTTGTGCGCCGACCAGCACACCTGGAACAGGTCGTTCCATGCGGCTTCGGTGTCCAGGCCGTAGGCGACCGCCTTGTCGCGTACCAGGTGATAGAACTTGCCGTCGTCGCGGATCGCGCCGACCAGCACCAGGTTGTCGCCGTCGCGGGCATAGGCCCAGACGCGGGCGTCGGTGGTCGGCTCCGCGTAGATCTCGATGACGCGAGGCTCGCCGCCCCGATCGAGCCACCGAAATGTGGTGACGAATTCCTGGTTCTCGTCCATCGCAATTCCACGGTAACCGTCCCACTCGCAAATTCCGGACCGCATGGTTGGCGGGCCTCACCGGCCACGGTGGACGGCCAAACGGGTCGCGATGTCCCGGGCCGGTTTGGCAAGCTGTCGGAATGCCTCCCGCCGTTGAGATATCCGCACTGACTCGGGTGTTCCCCCCGGCCGGCCGCAGTGCCGAGGCCCGCGTCGCACTCGACCACGTCGACCTGACCATCGACGAGGGCGAGGTGCACGGGCTGCTCGGACCCAACGGCGCCGGCAAGACCACGTTGTGCAAGATCCTGTCCACGGTGTTGTTGCCGACGTCTGGATCGGCCCGGGTGGCGGGGCTGGACGTGGTCGCCGACACCGCCCGCGTCCGCCCGCTGATCGGCATCGTCTTCGGCGGCGAGCGCGGCCTCTACACCCGCCTGACCGCCCGGCAGAACCTGCGGTATTGGGCGGCGCTGTACCGCGTACCGAATCGTGCCGCCCAGGCCCGGGTCGAGGATCTGCTCCAGACGGTCGGCCTTGTGGACCGCGCTGACCAGCGGGTGGAGACCTTCTCGCGGGGCATGAAGCAGCGCTTGCACCTGGCCCGCGGCCTGATCGGGGATCCGCGGGTGCTGTTCCTGGACGAGCCGACGACCGGCATGGACCCGGTGGCCGCGCACGAGTTCCGGGCGCTGGTCGGGCGGCAGCGGGCGGCCGGCCGCACCATCCTGCTCACCACCCACGACATGGCCGAGGCCGAGGCGGTGTGCGACCGGGTGACCCTGATCGACGCCGGCAAGCTGCTGCGGACCGAGAGCCCGCGGACGATCGGCGGCTGGATCTCGGCTTACGAGCGGGTCGATGCGCGCGCGGTCTCGACTCCGGTCCGGGATCGGATCGCCGAGCTCAGCGGCGTCGCCTCGATCGAAGACCTGGAGGCCGACACGATCCGGGTGCACACCAACGCCGACGGCGCCGCCGGCGCGGTGCTCAAAGTGCTGGTGGACAACGGGATCTACGGCATCAGCACCGGCCGGCCGTCGCTGGAAGAGGTCTACCTGCAGGTGATCGGCTCGCGGGGGATGGGCGTATGACCGCGTTTCTGGGCGGGGTCCGGCTGCAGTTCGCGATGTTCCGGCGGGCCTGGGACAACCTCTTGGCGCTGATCACGGTGCCGCTGTTCACCATCGCGTTCCTGGCGATCACCCGGCACGCCGGGCGCCCCGACCTGGCCGCGTACGCCGTCATCGGCCCGGCCGTGGTGGCGGTGCTGGGCATGGCCATCCTCACCTCCGGCGAGGTGGTGGCCAGCGATCGCTACACCGGTGTGATCGAGTTGAGCCTCGCGACCCCGAGCCCGCTCGCAGTGGTGGTTCTCGGGCGTATCTTCGTCGTTACCTTCGTCAGCCTGATCGGTGTCCTGGAGGCGGTGGTGGTCGCCCGGTTGCTCTTCGGGGTCGTCCTGCGGGTGCCGCATCCGGCACAGTTGACCGGCGTGGTCGTGCTGGCGGTCCTGGCGATGGCGGGCACCGCGCTGGTGATGGCGGCCGTGTTCGTCGCGGCCCGGTCCGCGCGGACCTTCCAGAACACCATCTCCTACCCTCTCTACCTGCTCGGCGGCGCGTTCGTGCCGGTCGCCCTGCTGCCCGGCTGGATGCATCCGGTGGCCCGTGTGGTGTTCCTGTCCTGGGCGACGGATCTGATGCGGGACTGCATGGCCGCCGCGCCGGTGACCGACTACTGGCCGCGGATGGGCATCGTGGCCGGCCTCGGGGCGGCGTCATTCGTCGCCGGGTTCATTGTGCTGGCGCGGGTCATCGACCGAGCTCGTGCCACTGGGCAGGTGGGGCATGAGTAGGACCACGCTGACCGCGTTGCGCTACGCCGGCATCTCGGCGCTGCACGATCTGTCCGCGATCTACACCTGGAAGACCTGGACCTTCGGCTGGCTCTCGCGCGTGCTCTGCCAGGTGGCCTTCTTCGCGGTCATCGGGCGCCTGCTCGGCTCACCGGAGACGACGCACTACCTGCTGATCGGCAACGCCGTGGTGATCGCCGTGATGGAGTCGGCGTTCGTCAACGCCTCGAGTTCCTGGGAGCGCGGACTGGGCACGTTGCCACTGCTGGTGGCGGCCCCGACCAACCTGTTCGTCGTGTTCGTCGGCCGAAGCATCCAGTGGATCATCAGCGGGGTGGCGTGCTCGACGATCGCGCTCTACGCCCTGGCGCCCCTGTTCGGCGTGCCGCTGCACTGGCCCACGGCGCTGCTCGCGGTGCCGTTGATCATCCTGGTCTCGCTGAGTTCCTACTGCCTCGCGCTGACCCTGGCCGGGCTGGTGCTGCGCGCACCGATGGTGCGCAACATCGTGGGAAACCTGACCTGGTGGACGGTTGCGCTGGTGGGTGGGGTGCAGGTTCCGACGGACTTCTGGCCCTCCTGGGTACGCGTAACCGGGGCGGCCCTGCCGCTGACCCACGGTCTGGACGGCGTGCGCACCGCGCTGGCCGGCGGATCGGTCGCCCGGATCGGCCGGGACGCGTTGCTGGAGGTCGCCGTCGGCGGGCTGTGGCTGATCGTGGCAGCGCTGTCGTTCCGATGGCTGGCCGAGGGCGGCCGCAAGACCGGCACCATCGAGTTCGGGGAGTGAACGGGCGGCGCGCCCGATCCGGCGGCATTAGTAAGGTGTCCTAATGGATCTCATCCCTCGTCCCACATCCTTCCGGCAGCACGATGGTCGCCTCGGGCTCACCGATCTGGCGCCGCCGAGCGGGCCGGCCGAGATCGTCGAGCTGGCGGTCGAGGTGCTCGGTGCCCGGGCCACCGGCGCGTTCAGCATCGACGACTCCGCCTCGGACCTGGGCGACGAGGGTTACCGGCTGGTCATCACCGCCTCGGGTGTCCGAGCCAGCGCGCGTACGCTGACCGGGCTGCGCTGGGCCGTCGCCACCCTGCGGCAGCTCGCCGATCATGAGTACCCGCTGGTCGACATCACTGACGTGCCGCGGTTCGGATGGCGCGGCGCGCTGCTCGACGTGGCGCGGTGGTGCCACCCGATCGACTTCGTCCGCCGCTTCGTCGACGCCATGTCGCTGCACAAGCTCAACACCCTGCATCTGCACCTGACCGACGACCAGGGGTGGCGCTTCGAGGTGCAGAAATATCCGCTGCTGACCGAGGTCGGCTCGGTTCGTGCGTCCTCCGGCGTGGGCCTGTCCCGGACCGAGTTCGACGGCGTGCCGCACGGCGGCTTCTACACCCAGACGCAGTTGCGGGATCTGGTCGCTTACGCCGCCCGGCGCGGCGTCCGGGTGATGCCGGAGATCGACCTGCCGGGGCACATGCAGGCGGCCATTTCGGCCTATCCGGAGCTCGGCAACGACCCGTCGGCGCACCTTCCGGTGCGGACCACCTGGGGCATCTCGTCGCACATCCTGAACTGCGAGCCGGCCACGGTGGCGTTCGTCCGGGACGTTCTGGACGAGGTGGTCGACGTGTTCCCGTTCGAGCTGATTCACGTCGGCGGCGACGAGGTGCCGCCGACCGAGTGGCGGTCATCGGAGTCGGCTCGGGCGCTGGCAGCGTCGGCCGGGCTGCCCGACGTCGAGCACCTGGTCGGCTGGTGGACCCGGGAGATGGGCCGGCATCTCGAGCAGTACGGTCGCCGAGTCGCCGGCTGGGACGAGATCCTGGACGCCGGTGCTCCGCCCGGCGCCACCGTCTTCGCCTGGCGGGACAACTCCTTTGTCGCGCGCGCACTGGCCGCCGGACACCAGGTGGTCGCCGCGCCGCAGGAGTACTTCTACCTGGACTGGGCCGAGGGCGATCAGCCCGGCGAACCGGTGGCGATCCCGAACGGCATCACGCCGCTGGAGCGGGTCGCTTCCTACCAGCCGGGCGACGTGCTCGGCATGCAGGGCCAGCTGTGGAGCGAATATCTGCCGCGGCCGGAACTGGTCGGCTACCGGGCGTTCCCGCGGCTGGCCGCGATCGCCGAGATCGGCTGGACCGGTGGCACCGACGTCGATGACTTCCGGTCGCGATTCGCCACCCACCGGCGGCGGCTGGACGCGCTCGGAATCGCGTACCGCTGGATCTGAGACAGCAACCGTCACGGACCGTGGCCCCGCGCGGCGGGCGGCCCCCCGCTGCGCGGGGGTTTGCTCTGCACACTATGGGTAACACGTCACGCAGCGTGAACTGTTACCCAGAATGTGCAAAGCAAACCCCCTGCAGGGGGTATCCCGGCCGGTGCGGCGAAACGGCTCGACCAGCGATTTTGTCGATGAAGCAGCGGGCGGCGAAGGCCGCGGGCGGTTACGAACCGTAGCAACCGTGGAAGTGACGGATTGTCACGCCTCGGCTAGTTGCGGTTCGCGAATGGTGGCGGCCGCCGCCGGCGAGGCAGCAGGGTCGGGCGTCGCGAACATCGGGATGGTTACGTGCATGATCGGGCCGATGGTGACCGCATAGACCAGCGTCAGCCAGCCCACCTTGCCGCCCATCGCAAAACCGGCCGCCAGCACAGTGACTTCGATCAAGGTTCGGACCAGGCGGATCGAGCCATACCACCGACCGTCCCAGCGAGCCACGAGACCGGTCATGATGCCGTCCCGCGGGCCCGGTCCGGTGCGTGAGCCGAGGTAGAGCCCGGATGCCACGCCAACCATGAGGATGCCGCTCACGCCGACCAGCCACCGGAGCCACAGCGCGTGCGGATGGGGGATCCACGAGGTCGCGGTGACCGAGGCGCCGATCAGGATCACGTTGCTGACCGTGCCCAGGCCGGGCTTCTGCCGGATCGGGATCCAGCACAGCAGGACGGCCGCGCCGACCAGGATGACCACCGTGCCGACGCCCAGGCCGAGGATGCGCGCCAG
Source organism: uncultured Actinomycetota bacterium (assembly GCA_963836775.1). Lineage (GTDB taxonomy): Bacteria > Actinomycetota > Actinomycetes > Mycobacteriales > Micromonosporaceae > DASQPR01. The sequence continues at coordinate 1,101,930 of CAWIKR010000003.1, forward strand.
GCCGACGTGGAACACGTCCCACGGGTCCAGGCCCAGATTGGACGCGATCATCAGGCTCGTCGAGCTGCCGTAGAGGACCAGGCCGACGTAGAGCGACACGAGCCGGCGCGCCGGCCGGTAGGAGAGCGGCAGGTTGCCAAGCTTGGTCATAAGTGCCACTCTGGTGGCCAATCGAGCCAGAATAAAGAGCCAGTTTCCATCAAGTGGCTGCCACTGTGCCAGCCACAATCGAGACGGCGTTGATCGGCGGGAGGCGCCCTCGTGACGCAATTGATCCGTGGCACGCAATTGGCCCGGCTCCTGGGCGCCTGGCAATCGCACGGGCCGGATTATGTGGCGCTGGCGGACACAGTCCGCGCGCTGCTCACCGATGGTCGGTTGGCTTTGGGCGTACGCCTGCCGGCCGAGCGCGAGCTAGCCGAAACACTCGGCATCAGCCGCACCACGGTGTCCGCGGCCTACGCCGAGTTGCGTACCTCCGGGCACCTGACCAGCCGCCGGGGCGCCGGCAGCTGGACCACCGTTCCGGGCGGCACCCGGATGGCCTACTCCGGCCTCTGGTCGGCCCCGGACTCGGCTCCGGATCTGCTGGACATGGCCACTGCGGCGCTGGCGGCACCGGCCGAGATGATGGAGGCGACCGCCGAGGCGATGGCGGTCCTTCCGCGATACCTGTCCGGGACCGGCTACCACCCGATCGGCATCCTGGATCTGCGCGCCGTGATCGCGGAGATGTACGAAGCCCGAGGGCTGCCGACCGCGCCCGACCAGATCATGGTCACCAACGGCGTCCAGCACGCGCTCGATCTCGCCGTCCGCCTGCTGGTCCCGCCCGCCAGCGCGGTGGTGACCGAGTCGCCGACCTATCCGAACGCGCTGGCCACCTTCGCGTCGCGGCGCGCCCGGATCAGCACCTATGGCGTCGGCGCCGGCGGCTGGGACGAGGACCTGCTGCTCACCACCATCAAGCAGGCGGGCGCACGGATCGCCTACCTGATTCCGGAGTTCCACAACCCGACCGGACATCTGATGCCCGAAGATCTGCGGGCGAAGCTCCCGGCGGCGGCGCATGCGGCCGGCACCGACCTGGTGATCGACGAGTCGTTTGTGGACCTCAATCTGTCCGAGACGCCGATGCCGCCGCCGATTGCGCACTGGGACCGGCACGCTCGTGTGCTGACCATCGGCGGGATGAGCAAGCCCTACTGGGGCGGCCTGCGGATCGGCTGGATCCGGGCCACCGAACCGGTGGTGCAGCGGCTGGCCGCGGCCCGAGTCGGGGTCGACATGGCCGGGCCGGTGCTCGATCAGCTGGTCTCGGTGGCGCTGCTGCGCCGCGCCGACCAGATCGTCGGCGCGCGCCGGGTGCAGTTGCGGGAGCAGCGCGACGCGCTGGTTTCCGCGGTCCGGGCCAAGCTTCCGAACTGGCACTTCACCGTGCCCGAGGGCGGCGTGACACTGTGGGCCGAACTCGATGGTCCGGTGTCCAGCGGTCTGGTGCGCGCGGCCGAGTCGTTCGGCGTACGCCTGGCTCCGGGCCCGCGCTTCGGCGTGGACGGGACTCTGGAGCGATTCCTGCGCCTGCCGTTCACCATGCCGGTGCCCGAACTGCTCGAGGCTGTGGACCGAATCGTCGCCGCGACGCATGAAATCAGCCGCGGCACCCGCCGCACCTGGGACACCCCCGCTCTGGTTGCCTGAACCGATTTGGAATCGCCTCAGCTTCCGCTGGCGGCGTTGCCGAAAGTCTTGAGTGCCATTGCACACGACGACTTCCGGCGCCTTGCCAGCGAAACCTGATGCGGTCCCAAATCTAGGCCGCGAAACGTCAGGTCAGAGCAATTGAGAGATCGATGGAACGAACGACGGTGGCCCGGACTGATCGTCCGGGGCCACCGTCGCACATAGATCTGCGTTAGCCGTTCGGGTTGTTCGGGTCCTGAGCGGGCATCTGCGCGGTCGGGGCCGCCGGGTCGGTCGGCTGTACCGAGACCTGGCCGGGGGAGTACTGCGCCGGCGGGTAGGTCGGCGCCGGCTTCGCCGTCGCGTTCGGGATGGCGACGGTGTTCTGCATCTGGCCGAAGTGGTTCAGCACGGCGCCAGCCGCCGCGACAAGGGCGCCAAGGAGCTGCAGGATGCCACCCCAGCCGACGCCCACTCCGGATCCGCCCCAGAAGCAGAAGCCGAAGATGTCGACCAGCACGAACAGCGCGAGGCCGACCTGCAGGTGATGCCGGTTCAGGCCGACCTTCGCCTGATCGCGCTTCCACCAGGTGTCTACCACCGCGGTGCCGAGAAGCAGAAGGGTGGCGAGGATGACGAAGATGCCGAGCGGCCGGAAAGCGCTGCCCCAAAGGCTCAGACCGTCACCGTTGGAACCGGCGTAGGACACCGTCCGGGCTCCGGAGAAGATCAGGACGATGAGTGTGCCAGCGAGGACCAGCAGATCCGCGAGCGAGATCGCGATGGTCGACCCAGCGCGGGCCGAGGTGGCCGGAGTGGGCTCCGGGTTCATGACTTACTCCTATCGCCAAGCAATTACGAGGGGTTTGCCAAGCTTTGGTGATCCTAGCGGCAGGTTCCTAAACCCGCATTGGTTGGAGATCACCAAAGTGCCAACTTGGCAGTGCAGGTCAGCCCGGCTCAGATCTCGACCAGCGCGCCGGCGTACATCTCCTCGATCTGGCTCGCGAACGCCGTCTCGACCACCTTGCGCTTGACTTTGAGCGACGGCGTCAAGTCACCGTCCTCGATGGACAGGTCACGCGGCAGGACGGCGAACTTCTTGATGGTCTCCCAACGGTTGAGCTTCTCGTTCAGGCTCGCGACATAGCCGCCGACCATCTCGCGGGCCTGGTCCGACGCGGCGATCTCGGCGTACGGCCGGCCGTCCAGCGGCGTCCCGGCGGCCCAGCCCTTGATCGCGTCCGGGTCCAGCGTGACGAGAAGCGTGCAGAAGTTGCGCGCCATGCCGATCAGCACCACCTGGGACGTGTAGGGGCACAGCGCCTTGAACATGCCCTCGATGTGTGACGGCGCCACGTATTTGCCGCCGGAGGTCTTGATCAGGTCCTTCTTGCGGTCGGTGATGCGGACATAGCCGTCGGCGTCGATCTCGCCGATGTCGCCGGTGCGGAAGAAGCCGTCCTCGGTGAACACGGCGGCGGTCTCGGCCGGCAGGTTGTGGTAGCCACGCATCACGGCGACGCCACGAATCAGCAGCTCACCATCATCGTCGGTGGCGAACTCGAGGTCGCCGAGCGGCCGGCCGACGGTGCCGATCCGCAAACCGTTGACCGGGTTGACGGTGTTGCCGGCCGAGGCCTCGGTCAAGCCGTAGCCCTCGTAGATCGGCAGACCGGCGGCGGCAAAGAAGCTGGAGATGTCGGTGGACAGCGGCGCCGAGCCGGAGACCAGCACCCGGATCCGGCCACCGAGGCGGGCCTGCAGCTTGGAGAAGACCAGCTTGGTGGCGAGCGCTCGCTGCGCGGCCAGCCCGGCCGGGACCTTCTGGCCGGCGAGTTCGAGTGCCACGGCGCGCTTTCCGACGCGTACCGCCCAGCCGAAGATCTTGGCCTTGGCGCCGCCGGCCGCCGTCGCCTGGCTCACCACCGCGTTGTAGATCTTCTCGAAGATCCGCGGCGCCGCGCACATCAGCGTGGGCCGGACCACCGCGAGGTTCGCCACGATCTTGTCGACCCGGCCGTCCACATAGGTGGGGATGGCCGCGTGTAGCAGGCTTACCGAGAGCGTCTTGCCGAATGAGTGCGACAGCGGCAGCCACAGGTATTGCAGGTCGTCCGAGCGGACCAGCTCATTCTCCGACTGCGCCACGGCCTCCCAGCACCAGCCGGCATGCAGCAACTCGACGCCCTTGGGCCGGCCGGTGGTGCCGGAGGTGTAGATCAGTGTCGCGAGGTTGTCGCCGCCGACCGCGTCCGAGGCACGCTTGACCAGGTCCGCGTCGCTCGCGAGAGCCTCGGCGCCGCGCGCCTCCAGGTCCGCGAGAGTCATGACGGGTACGGGTGAAGCTCCAGCCGAGTCGGCGGCGGTGCCGTCCATGACGACCACGTGCCGCAGGTGCGGCAGCGACGCACCGGACAGCTTGCCGACCTGCTTGGCGTCCTCGGCAATGAGGACCGTGGACTCCGAGTCGTGCAGGATGTAGCAGGCGTCGTCCGCCTCAGTGGTCGGGTAGACCGTCGTGGTGGCGCCGCCGGCGTTCATGATGCCGAGGTCGGCCAGCAGCCACTCGACCCGCGTGCCGGCCAGGATCGCGACCCGGTCTTCCAGCCCGACGCCGAGCCCGAGCAGACCGGCGGCGATCTTCGCGGCCCGGTCGCCGACCTGGGTCCACGTCATCCAGCCGATGCCGCCGTCGGGGGTGGGGTAGCCGAGAGCGTCCTTGTCCGGCGTCGCGGCCACACGCTGAGCGAGCAGGTCGGGAATAGAGCGGTAGGGGACTTCCAGCGCCATCGCGTTATGTCCTTCGGGTGTCATCGACGTGTCGACGTCACATCGCTTGTGTTACCGAAGGGTAGGCCGGATGTGAGCCAGTGAACAGACCCTGAGGGCGCGTTCGCTTTCCGGGGTTGGCCTGCGACAGCGTGTCGTCAGCGGTCCGGATTCACCACCTGCGGATGGCCTGGCGACCTCGACAGTATGTCCCGACTTGCCGGGTGAGCTCCCGGCAAGTCGGGACTCCTTAACTGGACCGGTAGCGGCGCGCCGGGTTTGTCAGTAGCAGCGCGCTGCTGTTGTCAGCGGGGTAGTGCCAGCGCCGGGGACGCGGCGGCCGTCTCCAGTGCGGCCGGGGTCACGGCTCCGGCGACGATCCGGCCGTCGTCGAGGATCAGCACGCTGACGAGCCGGGTCTGGATCAGCTTTCCGGAGCCGAACGGTCCGGTGACCGTGGGGATCAGGTTCAGCAGGCCCTTGAGCTGGTCCATCGGGTTCGGGCTGGTGCTCGGCGCGGGGCTCGACGAGTCCGGCTGCAGGATGTTCCCCGGCAGGCGGACCGCCGCGACCGTGGTCCAGCCGCTGCCGGTGGTGGCGAACTGCGGCTTCGTCTTGGTGCCAGGGCTCGGGCTGGCGCCACGGTGAGCCGGAGTCTTCAGCTCGTTCACCTTGGCACCGGCCGGCGGCGTGAAGGCGAACGCCGAATCGGCCGGCTTGGTGAAGCCGACCTGGGTGAATCCAATCTCGATCGCCGGGGGCGCGTAGTTCTTGGCGAACACCTGCACGCGCAGCGGGAAGTGGTTGGCGGTGTCAATCGCGATCGTGATGTTCTGCACCAGCGACGCGGCGTCCTTGGGGGCGACGATCAGCTGGTACGCCGACCGGCCGGCCACTGTCACGATGTCGCCGACGGTGACCGACGTGCTCGGTCCGAGCAGCGACATCAGTGCCTGTGCGGCCTGTTGGGGGGTGGTCGGCATAGCGCTCGGCAGCCCACTGGGAACCGGCTGCGGCGACCGGCCGGCCGGTTTCGATGGCAGGGTCGCGTGCACGGCGGTGTTCTTTTGACTGGACCACAGCCACAGGTCGGAGCCGTTGCGGATCACTTCGGACGTGGCGTTGGTGCCCTCCAGGGTCAGGCGCGCCTGATCCGGCTTGGCGAGCGCCACCTTGATGGTGTGGGTCCCGGAGATCAGCGACTGGAAGTCGGCGCCGCCCTGGCCGAAGGTCGGGATGCCGAGATCGGCATGCACCGAAACCGAGCCGGTCAGGCCGTCGATGTTCGCCGACGCGAGGTCGGCGACCAGCGTGGTCGCGGATGGTGCCGCGGCGGCGGGTGGACTGCTCGCCAGGGCGCGTGCGGTGACACCACCGCCGACCAGCACCACCACCGCGGCGAGCGGGGCGATCCAGCGAATTTTAGGTCGAACAGACAACACCGTCACGATCGGCACCTTCTTCCGATTGATGCCTATCATGCCCGACTTCGCTGTGGCCAGTTTGAGGCACATGTGAAGACATTCGGAAGATTTGGTGTGCGCCGTCGAGGCGGAGCGACCAAGATCGATAGCCCAATCACGAAATGGCTGGTTCGGCGCCGCGAAACCAGCCATTTCGTCGTACGGGTGGTGCGTATCCGTGCCAAAAACGCTCGAAGATCAACTGCCAACCGCCTGAGAGAATCGAAGTCGGTGCCTCGGATCGTGGCAGGCTAGACAGGTGCGAATCCTGGTCGTCGAAGACGAGCCCCGCCTGGGCCGCGCGTTGCAGCGTGGCCTCACCGCCGAGGGCTATTTGGTGGATCTTGCGATCGACGGCATCGCCGGACTCGACGCGGCTCGCAACGAGTCCTATGACGTGGTGATCTTGGACATCATGCTGCCACAGCTGTCCGGCTACCGGGTCGTGCGCGCGCTGCGCGAGGAGAACAACTGGGTCCCGGTGCTGATGCTCTCCGCGAAGGATGGCGAATACGACCAGGCCGACGGCCTGGACTGCGGTGCCGACGATTACCTGACCAAGCCGTTCTCGTTCGTGGTGCTGCTGGCCCGGCTGCGGGCGCTGATGCGACGTGGTGCGCCGGAGCGCCCCGCGGTGCTCACCGTCGGCAGCCTGAGCCTGGACCCGGCGAGCCGGCGGGTCATGCGCGACCGGCAGGAAGTGGTGCTCACCGCCCGTGAGTACGCACTTCTGGAATACCTGATGCGGCGCCAGGACCAGGTGGTCACCAAGATCGAGCTGCTCGACCGTGTCTGGGACGCGAGCGCCGACACCGATCCGAACGTTGTCGAGGTCTACGTCGGTTATCTGCGCCGCAAGATTGACCAGCCGTTCGGGCGGCGCTCCCTGCAGACCGTGCGCGGTGCCGGATACCGGCTGGTCAACGATGCCGACGCGCCGTCCTTCGCCACCGCGTAGGTAGCCCGTGCGCTGGTTTCGGCGACTGTCGCTGCGGGCGCGCCTCACCTTCATCGGCACTGGGGGCCTGGCGATCGCGCTGGCCATCGGTGGCCTGCTGATCCTGCTCGTCCTCAACTACACCGTGATCCGGTCGGTGGATCAGAACAGCCGGCAGACCGCCCGCGAGGTCGGCGCGCTGGTCGAGACCGGCACGCTGCCGCGCACCATTCCGAGCGCCGGAACGTCGATCGTGCAGGTCCTCGACGACGACCGCCGGATCAGCGCCGCCACCTCCGGTGCCGACGAGCTGACTCCGGTGCTGAACGAGGACGAGCTGGACCGGGCCCAGAACGGCGAAACAGTGGTGGTCTCCGGCCGCCGGGTCGGTGCCGCCGGCACGTTGCGGGTGGTGGAGCGTACGGCCGGAGAGGGCGAGAAGCGCCGCTACGTCATCGTGGCCACGCCGACCAAGATCGTGCAGCAGAGCATCGACACGGTCCGCAACGTGCTGCTGGTGGCCTACCCGCTGCTGCTGGCCGGCCTGGCGGTGCTGGCGTGGCGGGTGATCGGCGCCGCCCTCCGGCCGGTCGAGGAGCTGCGGCTGGGTGCCGAGCAGATCTCGCGCGCGGAGCAATCGCGCCGGGCCACTGCCGGTGCCGGACGGCGACGACGAGGTGCACCGGCTCGCCGTGACGCTGAACGACATGCTCGACCGTCTGGACGCCGGCCGGGCCCGGCAGCGGGCGTTCGTCGCCGACGCCGCCCACGAGTTGCGCAGCCCGATCGCCAGCCTCCGTACGCAGCTCGAAGTCGCCGACCGACTGGACGAACCGGCCCCGGCCGCGGATCTGCTGACCGACGTCACCCGCCTGAGCCGGCTGGTCGACGACCTGTTGCTGCTGGCCCGGGCCGATGAGGGCGACCCGGCGCTGCGGCTGGACGAGGCCGTGGACCTGACCGAGGTGGCCAGGGACGCCGCGAACAGCCACGTCGGAGCCCGGGTCGCGGTGACCGCGGACGGCACCGAGCCGGTCTACACGATCGGTGACCCGGTCTCGATGCGGCGGGTGATCGACAACCTGGTCGGCAACGCTGTGCGGCACGCTTCCACCGGCGTGCAGATCCAGACGACGCAGGACGACGACGAGACCGTACGCCTCTCCGTCGTCGACGACGGCCCGGGCATTCCGGCCGCCGACCGGGAGCGCGTCTTCGACCGGTTCACCCGGCTGGACAACGCCCGAGCCCGGGACGAGGGTGGCGCCGGGCTGGGTCTGGCGATCGTTCGGGAACTGGTCCGGCAGCACTCCGGCACGGTCACGCTCGGCGACGCCGACCCGGGCCTGCGGGTGGACGTGGTGCTTCCGGCGCACCGGCGCAAGGAGCCGGCGCCGTCCGAGTCAGAGACCGAGGTCGGCGCTTCGTAACCGCTCGACGAGGTGATCCGGGCCGTCGAGCTGGACCTCACTGACTCGCTGGCGGCCGCTCAGGAAGAGTGTGATCTCGCCCACGTCGCCGGTCATTGTCAGCTCCGGGCCGGCGTTCGATCCGGCGATCAGGGGTTCCGCGTACCCATTGAGGTTGATCGTGATGAGCCCGGGGAACCGGCGCAGCCGCAGCCGGGTCATCAGCTTGAGCTGTCCGGCCAGCACCCGGGTCACTGACGGGTCCAGCCCACGCGCGGCGAAGCCCGGCCGGGCCCGGCGGGCGTCCTCCGTGTGGATGAAAAATTCGGCGGTGTTGGTGGCGTTGTCGGTCGCGCCGAGTGCCGCCAGAGGAGAACCACGGCGGGTTCTGGATCAAGTCGATGAGCTGGTCAAACGACGTCGAGGCGGCGGTCTTGGCCTGGACCGCTGCGGTGTGCGACGACAGGAACGGCAGGGTGATGCCGGCCGCCGCGTCCGGCCGCCGCTCTCGCACCACGATGTGTGCGGCCAGGTCTTTCGTGGTCCACGGCGAGCACAGCGTGGGCTGGTCCGGGCCGAGCCGGGACAGCTCATCGCAGAAGGCGCGGCGTTCGATGCGGGCCGGTCGGCGGGTGGTCACCTGGTAAATCCTAGATCACCGATGAACCCTTTCCCGGACCCGAAATCTCGCGGCGGATACCCGAAATGGGCCGAAGGGGTAAGGACCGGCGTGGGCCTCGGTCCTGATACAAATGACACATGACTCCACAGCCCGGAGCCCTCACCGAGGGTTTAAGAGTGCTGCGCCGGGCGATTCGGGACGAGCCGGGGATCTTCGCCTTCGCCGTCGCCGGCAGCTGCCTGTTCAGCCTGATGACGGTCGCCAGCGCCTATGTGGTCGGCGCCATCGTCGGTCACGTGATCGTGCCGGCGTTCAACGAGGGCCGGGTCGGCACCGGCGCGCTCGGCGGCGCGGCCGCGGCGGTGCTGGGTGTGGCGACGTTCAAGGTGATCGGCATCTTCGGCCGGCGGCTCGGCGCGGGCTCCATGCAGTACCGGCTCCAGGCTCGCTACCGCCGCCGGGTCACCGCGCGCTACCTGGACCTGCCCATCTCGTGGCACCAGAAGCACGCCACCGGCACCCTGCTCAGCAACGCGAACGCCGACGTGGAGGCGGCGTTCTACCCGATCGCGCCACTGCCGTTCGCGGTCGGCACGGTGGTCATGCTGATCGCCTCGGTGGTGTCGCTGTTCGTCCTGGACTGGGCGCTCGCGCTGGTCAGCCTGGCGATCTTCCCGGGCCTGTTCCTCGCCAATTTCTGGTACGCGCGCTCGATGTCACCGCGGATCAGCCACGCCCAGCAGTTGCGGGCCAAGCTCTCCGCCGCGGCCCACGAAAGCTTCGACGGCGCGCTCGTGGTGAAGACCATGGGCCGCGAGTCGCACGAGACCGAGCGGTTCGCCGCGCGGGCCACCGAGTTGCGCGACGCGATGATCCGGGTCGGGCCGGGTCCGCGGCATGTTCGACCCGCTGCTGGACGCCCTGCCGAGCCTCGGCACGCTGGCGGTGCTGGTGGTCGGCGGCGTCCGGCTGGGTGCCGGCGCCGTCAACGTCGCCGACGTCGATCAGCGTCGCGTTCCTGTTCAGCGTGCTGTCGGTGCCGGTGCGGGCGATCGGTTTCGTCCTCGGTGAGCTGCCCCGGGCCGCGGTCGGCTGGCGCCGCGTCAACAACGTCCTGACGGCGACCGGCGAGATGCCCTACGGCACTGCCACTGTGGCCGGTTCGGGTCCGGTCGAGCCTGAGGTTCGAAGACGTCTCGTTCGCCTACGAAGGCTCCGCCGAAGTGCTGCACGACGTCACCTTCGAGGTGCCGGCGGGCGCGACCGTGGCGCTGGTCGGCCCGACCGGCTCCGGCAAGTCCACCATCGCGGCCCTGGCCGGGCGCCTGATGGACCCGGAGGCGGGGCAGGTGCGGCTGGGCGGCGCCGACGTCCGCGACCTGTCCGCCGAGGCGCTGGCCGGGACCGTCGCTCTGGTGCCGCAGCTGCCGTTCATCTTCGACGACACCATCGACGGCAACGTCTCGCTGGAGCGGGACGCCGTCGATGAGGTGCGGGTCAAGGAGGCGCTCGGCGTGGCCCAGGCCGATGTCTTCGTCAGCCGGCTCGCCGACGGGCTGAACACCCGGGTGGGGGAGCGCGGGACCTCGCTCTCCGGCGGTCAACGCCAGCGGCTGACGCTGGCCCGGGCGCTGGCCGGCCGGCCGCGGCTGATGATCATCGACGATGCCACCAGCGCCGTCGATCCACGTGTGGAGGCCGCCATCCTGGCCGGACTCCGAGACGCCGACACTGCCGCATCGCTCCTGCTGGTGGCCTATCGTCGAGCCACCATCGCGCTCGCCGACCTGGTGGTCTACGTCGAAGACGGCCGGGTGCTCGCCACCGGCACGCACCAGCAGCTGCTGGCCACCACGCCGGGCTACGCCGACCTGGTCACCGCCTACGAGAAGCGGGCCGCCGAAGACACCAGCATCGAGCTAGAAGAGGTAGCGCGGGCATGACCGCTAGCGACGAGTCGACCCTGTCGGTGATCCGGCGAGGCCTCGCCCTCACCCCCACCGTTCGCAACGGCCTGGCCGGCACGCTCGGCCTGGCACTGCTCGGCACCCTCGGCAAGGTGGCCATCCCGATCGCCGTACAGCAGGGGATGGACAAGGGCCTGACCGTGCCGGGCGGGCCGGACATGACGATGATCTACAAGATCGTGGCGATCGCCTTCGTCGTGCTCGCCATCACCGTCTTCTGCACCTACCTGATGAATGTGCGTCTCTACACAGTCAGCGAGACCGCGCTCGCCGAGATCCGCACCCGCACCTTCCGGCACATCCACGATCTGTCGATGCTGCACCAGCAGGCCGAGCGGCGTGGATCGCTGGTCGCCCGGGTCAGCACCGACGTCGACCAGATCAGCCAGTTCCTGCAATGGGGCGGCGTGATCCTGCTGGTCTCCACCGGCCAGCTGGTCATCACCACGATCGTGATGCTGACCTACTCGTGGCAGCTCACGCTCCTGGTCTGGGTCGCATTCCTGCCGCTGGCGCTGGTGATCCGGGGCTTCCAGAAGCGGTTGTCGGAGCGCTACCTGCTGGTCCGCGAGAAGATCGGGCACATGCTGGCCGCCGTTGCCGAGAGCGTCGTCGGCGCCAGCGTCATCCGGTCCTACGGCGTTCAGAAGCGCACCCGGGCCCGGATCGACCACTCCATCGAGGAGAACCGGCTGGCGCAATACCGCGCCCAGCGGATCACCGTCGTCAGCTTCAGCACCGGTGAGGCCGCTGCGGCTCTGGCCACCGCCGGCACCGTCATCCTCGGCATGCATCTCGGACTCGGCGGCCACCTCACGGTCGGCCAGCTGACCGCGTTCCTGTTCCTGGTGACCCTGTTCGTGCAGCCGATGCAGATCGCGACCGAGGTGCTCAACGAGGCCCAGAACGCGATCGCCGGCTGGCGCCGGGTGCTCGATGTGATCGGCACGCCGCCGGATGTGGTGGATCCGGGCGACGACGGCCGGCACCTGCCGCACGGCCCGGTGGAGATCGACTTCTCCTCGGTCGGCTTCGCCTATCCGGGCGGCGCCGAGGTGCTCTCCGATGTGCACCTGACGATCGCGGCGCGGACCAAGGTCGCCGTAGTGGGCGAGACCGGCAGCGGCAAGACCACCTTCGCGAAGCTGCTCACCCGGCTGATGGATCCGTCCCGCGGTGAGGTCAGCCTGGCCGGCATCCCGCTCACCGACGTCAGCTTCGCGTCGCTGCGGGAGCGGGTCGTGATGGTGCCCCAGGAAGGCTTCCTGTTCGACTCGACGGTGGCCGAAAATGTCCGCTTCGGCACCTCAATCTCCGACGCGGAGATCGAGGCCGCATTCCGTACGCTGGGCCTGAGCGACTGGGTCGACGGCCTGCCCGAGGGCCTGCAGACCCGGGTCGGCGAGCGTGGCGAGGCGCTGTCGGTCGGCGAGCGGCAACTGGTCGCGCTGGCCCGGGCCTACGTCGCGGACCCGGACCTGCTGGTGCTGGACGAGGCGACGTCCGCGGTCGACCCGGCCACCGAGGTGCGGCTGCAGCGGGCGCTGGACACGCTGACCCGTGGGCGTACGACGGTGGCGATCGCACACCGCCTGTCCACCGCCGAAGCCGCCGACGAGGTCATCGTCGTGGACAAGGGGCGGGTGGTGGCTCGTGGTCACCACACCGAACTCGTCCAAGACCTCGACTCGGTCTACGGCCGTCTGCATGCCTCCTGGCTGGCTCAAGTCTCATAGACCGCGGACTGCGTAGACGGAGGTACGAGGTCGTAGCGGGGAGCTGGTCGAGTTTCAAGTCTCATAGACCGCGGCAGGGTCGGACGGGTGTCCTCTCGCGACGGTCACCCGTCCGGGTGGCCGTTATGTCGATGGTCCTGAATTGTTCATCCGACGCAGGCGCCAAATACGGTGACAATCGCGCCGGGTTGGGCACTATGGTTCGGTGACCTCCGGTATCCCCTCGAGCCCCGCGCCGGGCTCGATTCGTTGGCGTACGCGCCGGTTTGTCCTGGTAGGTGTGGTGGTCTTGGCCATCCTGGCGCTCGGCCTATCGATGACAACCGGCTGGCCGGTGCATTTCGGCAGCACCGACGAAACCGCGCAGCACACCCCGTTGGTGGCTCATAAGAGTCCGGCCGCGTCGCCGACCACCGCGCCGGTGGTCGCGTTCGATCCGGGCAAGGGCGCGATCCTGCCGGAGCACCGGATCGTCGCGTTCTACGCGGTGCCCAACGCCGCCCCCACCGGACCTGCCTACAAGCTGACGTCGTCGATGCTGTCGCGACTCAGGGCGCAGGGCGCCGCCTACCAGAAACTGGATCCGGCGCACCCGGTCTCGCTCGGCATCGACCTGGTGGTCAGCGTGCCGGACCGGTTCAAGGGCAAGGACGGCAGTTACAGCCACCATGTCTCGGACGCGACCATCCAGCAGTACGCGAACTTCTGCAAGAAGAACGGCCTGCTGCTCTTCCTTGACCTGAACATCGGCTGGTCCGACCCGCTCAAGGAACTGATGTCGTTCGAGAAATACCTGAAGCTGCCGTTCGTCGACGTGGCGATCGACCCGGAGTGGATGTTCCCGCGGCACAACGGCATCCCCGGCGTCAACCTGTCGAACGTCCGGGCCAGCGACCTGAATCCGCTGATCAAAGCGGTCGGCGACATGCCGATGAAATATCACGTGCCGCGCAAGGTGATGATCATTCATCAATACCGGGGCGACGGCGACGGCAAGTCGAACCCGTTCAACCCGCGCTATTCGGAGATCGCCGACAAGCGCAACCTGGTCAACGACCCGCGGGTCGACCTGGTCATCCACATCGACTCGGTGGGCGGCTGGGCCGGCGACATCGCGCTTAAGGAGAGCCAATACAACAAGTGGGTCGCCCAGGACATGGCGAAATACGGCAATTTCAAGTATGGCGGCTTCAAGATCTTCTACAAGCTCGAGTCACGACACCGCCTGATGACGCCGAAAGAAGTCATGTCGATGAAGCCGGCACCGATGGTCATCACCTACGGCAACTGAGTCACCGGACGCTGACCGGCAGGCTCTGCGGGCCTCGGATCGTCGTCGCGTTCCGCCGCCGCACCCGGCCGGCCCGGCGCAGCGACGGCATCCGTTCGGCCAGCGCCTGCAGCGCTATGGTGGCTTCCAGCGTCGCGAGCGGCTGGCCGACGCAGTAGTGGATGCCGGCCGAGAACGCCAGATGCTCGGCTTCCGGTGTCCGGGTGATGTCGAACGTGTCCGGATCCGCGTACACCTCGGGGTCCCGGTTGGCGGCACCGATCAGCGTGACGACGAACCGGCCCGGCCGCACCTCGAACCCGGCCAGTTCGGTGGCTTCGGACGCGTACCGCCCGGTCCGTTGCACTGGCGGGTCGAACCGCAGCGTCTCCTCGATGGCCTTGGGCGCGAGGGTGTGCGGGTCAGCGCACAGTGCGGCCCACTGGTCCGGATGATCGAGCAGCGCGTTCACCGCGTTCCCGATCAGGTTGACGGTGGTTTCAAAACCCGCGACCAGCAGGAGTACGCACATCGGCAGCATCTCGTGCGGCTTGATCTGGTCCCCCTCGGCGGCGACGATGTCGCTCACGATGTCGTCGGCCGGGTCCCGGCGGCGCAGGTCGAAGAGTTCCTCGAACAATCTCTCCAGCTCGACGTTGGCGGCCATCAGCCGGGACGCGTGCGACAGCGACTGGATGCCGTCGAGCGCGCTGCCGATCACCGCCCCGATCCGGGCGAACCGGTCGGCGTCGGCGTGCGCGATCCCCAGCAGGTCCGTGATGACCGAGACGGGAAGCGGCGTGGCCAGTGCGCTGACCAGGTCGAACTCGGAGCCGGCGCGGTCGAGCAGGGTGCCGACGCGGTCCGCGATCCGGGGTCGGTAGCCGGCCATCTTCTTGGGACTGAAGGCGGGCATCGCCAGGCGCCGCAGCCGCGTGTGATCCGGCGGATTCATATCCAGAAACGACAGGTCGGCTTCGGTGGGATCGGCGGCGTCGCCGGGCATCCGGACCAGGAACGCACGGTCGCGCAGCACCGTCCGGCAGATCTCGTGGCTGGGCGTCATCAGGTTGCCGAGCCGGGTGGTCGACAGCGGGCCGCGGGCGCGGATCTGGTCATAGATCGCGTACGGATTCCTCCGTCCGGGCCGCAGCTCCAGCCGGGCCATCGGGTCCCGGTGCAGGTAGGCCGCCCGGAGCAGGTCGAGTCGCTGCCGGTAGAACACGGTCGCGAAGGCGGCGGTCTGGCTCAGCTGGCTCATCGCCGGCGACTCCGTTCCGGAGGATGTCGAGGACGTGCTTGCTCTAATAACCAATACACGTCAACTGCCACATGGCACGCCACTGCCGGACGACTTTCTGCGATTCGCGACGCGAAGTTCCGGTCAGCCGGCGTACGGAACGATCGTGGCATCCCTCGGAACCGGCAGTCGAGTGCATTGAGCGGTGACGCTGCAGCGGTAGGTCGCGTCGCCGCCGATGACCACGTCCATGCCGGCCCAGTAGAGCGGCACGCCGGACGGGACCGGAAGCGTGATCGCCTGCCATCGCCCGGCGCGCAGGTCGGCGGTGCGGACCACCACCGGAGCGATCCGGTTGCTCACCGAGATCGCCGCGTAGCGGCCGTCAGGGGACAGGGTGCCGCTGTCGATACCACCGGCCGGGCGGGCCGTCGGTGCACAGGTCCCGCCGGCGCCGTGACTTTCGGCCGCTAGCGCGTAACACGGCTGGCCGCTCGCTGTCAGGGCCCGTTGCAAGATGTCGCCGCCGGTCCCGAGGGCGAGCGGGTAGACGGCGGTCAGCCGGATCGAGGCGTGCGTGGTCACGTTCCAGACCACGGTCACGCCGGGACCGTCGCTGGGCTGATCGGCGTCGAAGAGCAGGACCGAGTCGCCGTTGACGCCGATTGCCGAGGGTCCGCCGGGCGTCGCGCCCGGAACCGCGTACGCACCGAGCCACCGCAGGTCCGGCAGCGCGTAGACCGACACGGTCACGTCATTCATCACCGCGAGCCGGGTGCCGTCGGCCGAAACCGTGAACTGGCCGGCGCCGACCCTCCGTCGCGACCCGTCGCGAGCCTGCAGGTAGACGAATCCGTCGTCGGCGCTGAAGACGAACCCGCGAGGGGTCTCGGTCGCGACCACGACCGTGGTGCCGGCCGGCGCCGCCAGACGGATTCGGGAGCCGTCGGTCCCGGCCACGGTGTTGCCGGCGAGGTATTTGACCGTCGACGAGGATGCGGCGACGGTGGCGGTGGCCGTGGCAGCCGGTGCGGTCGCCGCGGCGGCCGAGGTCGGGGCCCCGATGGCCGCCGGTGACGAAGCGAGCGGCGCCGCGGCGCCGGCCGGAGCGACCCGATCCGAGGCGCAGCCGGACATCACCATCGCGACCGTCGCTGCGACAGCCGCCATGAGCGCTTGATGTAGGTGTTTCGCGACCATCCCGGGCCTCGCCATCGTCGGTCGTTGACGCCGTCGGTCGGTCCACCCGAAAGAGTGCGACCGAGGCTCACTACGGGATTGACGCTCTCCGGCCGGCGACAGGTTGTCTTCCGCGTCCGATGTCGCCCGATGGGGTGACACCGCCGGACACCGGCGAGTCGATCAACGCTTGCCGCGCCGCACTCGTTCCGGCGGAATTGCGATCACTTGCCCGCCGCCGGCCATCCGATCGGCGGGTGCCACGTGACCAGCGGAGTGCGAGACGACGAGATGGTGACGATGGCGGTGCTGTCCGGCATCGCCGCGCTGGTGATTGCCGCCGCCGTGGTCAGCGCGGTGGTCGGTGTGTCGGCGCGGCGCAAGGTGGTGATCGCGATGAGTGCCGCGATCGTGCTGCTGACCGGCCTTGGAGTAGTCGTGGCTTACCAGCAGATGGCTCCGACAGAGAAGGCCTACTGCCTGTCGCCGGCGCTCAACGCGAATGGCGAGTGGGTCTGCCAGGATCCGCGCCGGATGTCAGCGGCGGCAAGTAGCGGGCCGCGATTTCCGATTGGGCCGCTCGGTTTCCGACCGGCCCCGGCACCGACCGAGATCACAGCGGACCGGTGAGGTAGCGCTGCAGCGTCGGGCCGACCAGCCCGGCGACCTGTTCCGGTTCCAGACTCGCCAACGGCTCAATCTTGATCAGATAGCGGGCCAGCCCGAGGCCGATGATCTGACTGCCGACCAGCGACGCCCGCAGCTTGGCCTCGTCCGGCGGCACATCGAGGCGGCTGGTGATCCGGCGCAGGATCTGCGAGGTCGCGAACTCGCGCAGCATCCGGGCCGACCACTCGTGAGCCAGTCCGCTGCGGACCAGGGCGAGAATCGCCGGTCCGATGGTCGGGTCTCCCCAGACCTTGAGGAACGTCCGGACGATGCGTACGCCCATCTCGTCCTGCGGACCGGCGACCGCCTCGGCGAGGAACACCGACGGGTCGGTCGGTGCGCCGACCACCGCGAGGAAGAGTTCCTCTTTGGTGGCGAAGTAGTGATAGACCAGCGCCGGATCGACTCCGGCGCTGGTGGCTATCCCGCGGATCGAGGCACCATCGAAACCGCGCTCGGCGAAGGCGTCCCGGGCCGCGTTGACGATCGCGTCCTTGGTGTCCGGGCTGCCCTTGCGCCGGCCGGTGCGTGCCATTCCGCCCCCGTCTCTCGTACCGCTGAATCTCGCTCTTGATCTCGGCCGATGCCGTCGCTCACGCTAGTCGGTGCGCCGCCGCAGGGTGGCGGCCGCGAGCGCTAGCGCGACGACGGCCGCGCCGACCACGATCACCAGGTCGCGCCACATGGTGCTGGTCGCGCTTGTGTAGCTGCCGACCTGCTCAAGGGCTTCGACGGCGTAAGTCATCGGCAGCACCTTCGCGATGCCACCGAGGACGCCGGCCATCTCGGCTCGCGGCGCGAACAGCCCGCAGAGGAACAGCTGCGGCAGCACCACGGCCGGCATGAACTGCACCGCCTGGAATTCGGTCTGGGCGAACGCGCTGGCCAGCAGGCCGAGAGCCATGCCAAGGATGGCGTCGGCGACCGCGAACACCATCACCCACCAGAAGCTGCCGGCGATGGTGATGTCGAACGCCCAGTAGGCCACCGCGGTGACGACGCCGGCCTGGATCGCGGCCGCGAGACCGAACGCGAGTGCGTAGCCGAACAGCAGGTCCAGCTTGGACAGTGGGGTGGTGAGCAGCCGCTCCAGTGTGCCGGTGGTCCGCTCCCGGAGCATCGCGATGCTGGTCACGATGAACATCAGGACGAACGGGAAGATCCCCAGCATGATCAGGCCGACGTGGTTGAAGACCGGCCGCCGGTCGTCGAAGACGTAGTAGATGAGCGTCAGCAGCAGGGCCGGCATGGCCACGATCAGAGCCAACGTACGCCGGTCGTGGCGCAGCTGGTTGAGCACCCGGCCGGCGGTGCTGAAGAGGATGCGCGGGTTCACGCCGGGACTCCTTCGTCTTCGCGCTGCCGCACCAGCTTG
This sequence comes from uncultured Actinomycetota bacterium, assembly GCA_963836775.1. Classification (GTDB taxonomy): domain Bacteria; phylum Actinomycetota; class Actinomycetes; order Mycobacteriales; family Micromonosporaceae; genus DASQPR01. The sequence goes on from CAWIKR010000003.1 coordinate 1,120,252, forward strand.
AGGAAGGCGGCCTCGAGATCATTGGTGCCGGTCTGCGTCTGCACCGCCGAGGGGGTGTCATCGGCGATGATCAGGCCGTCGCGGATCAGGATCAGCCGGTCGCAGCGGCTGGCTTCGTCCATCACGTGGCTGGAGACCACCAGCGTGGTGCCGGCGCGGGCGAGCTCATGGAAGCGCTGCCACAGGTCGTCGCGGAGCACCGGGTCCTGTCCCACCGTGGGTTCGTCGAGGATGACCAGCTTGGGATTGCTGAGCAGGGTGCAGGCGAGCGAGGCGCGGCTGCGCTGGCCACCGGACAGGGTGTTCACCACCTGGTCCGCGGCGCTGCTCAGGCCGACGTCGGCGATCGCTCGATCAGCATCGGCGCGGCTGACGCCGTCGTAGAGGGATGCGAAATAGCGGGCGTTCTCCCGCACGGTCAGGTCCGCGTAGACGCTCGGGGCCTGGGTGAGATAGCCGACGATGGAGCGCAGCTTCGGCGAGCCGGCCACCTGCCCGAGCACGGTGACCGTGCCGGACTCCACCTTCTGCACGCCCACGATGGCCCTCATCAGGGTGGTCTTGCCGCTGCCGCTCGGGCCGAGCAGCCCGGTGACGCTGCCGACCGGCATCGAGGTGGACAGGTGGTCCAGGACCAGGCGGCCGCCGCGCTTGACGACGAGGTCTGCCACCTCGATCGCGTTCTCCATGATCAGTCCTCCTTTCGATCTATTCGAGTACGGATTTCGAGCTCACCACAGGCTGGGCGACTGCTTGTCGCGTAATTCATCGGATGTTGAACTCAACGGTAGATGAATTCAACATCGCGGTCAATCGCGGGTTTACAGAACTCGTACACGCGCCGGTGCCAAACGTTGGCAATCCGTCGGCACTCTCATCCCGACCCGAAGTCGCTAAGGAGAACGCCCATGAGACGCACCCTCGCGGTGTGTGCCCTAGCCGCCGTGCTGGCGCTGACCGGATGCGCCGGTCGGGCACGGCAGCACGCGGACCTTCAGCCGGCCGGCACCACCACCTCGCAGCAGCCCGGCTCGACGCCGGCCGCCACGACGGCGCCGGCCACCGCCACGTCCGATGACATCGCCGCCGACCTGGCGACCGTGGACAGCCAGCTCAATGGCGTGGACAAGCAGATGTCGAACCTCAACACCCAGATCACCGACGCGGACAAGGCGGCCGACGATGACAACTAAGGCACTTCGATGGATCGCGGCGCTCGGCGTGTCCGCGGCCGTGGTGCTCGGAGCGGCACCGGTGGCCTACGCCGACTCGACGCCCGGTGCTGGCTCGATCCCGAAGCCCGGCAAGAATGCCGGGATCGACGCCTGGAAGGCGGCCGAGGATGCCCGGATCGCGGTCCGGATCAAGACGCTCGACGCGCTGACGATCGCGGTGCGCGGTGCGACGAATCTGACCAGCGCCCACCGCTCGACGTTGACGCAGCTGATCTCGTCGGACAAGGCCGGTCTCACCGCGCTCAAGGCGAAGATCGACGGTGCCTCCGACGTCGCGACCGTTAAGGCCGATGGTCGCGGAATCATCGTCGACTACCGGATTTACATGCTCGCCACGCCACAGGTCCGGTTCACCATCGGGTCCGACATTCAGGCCGCCGCCGTGGCACGACTGAAGGATGTGCACGACAAGCTCGCCGCCGTGGTGAACAAGCTCGCCGCCGACGGCAAGGACGTGGCGCAGGAGCAGGCGCAACTGGACGACATGTCGGCGAAACTCGCGGCGGCCACCTCGGCCACTGCCGGTCAGGCCGACGCGCTGCTGGCGGTGAAGCCGTCGCCGGACGCCAGCGTGATGCATGCCGCGGTCGCACCCGTACGCGCCGCGATGCACGCCGGCCGGGACAACCTCAAGGCCGCGATCGCCGACGCCAAGAAGGTCCGCGGCGAACTGAAGTCGATGGTCGCGAAGAGTTAGTCGCCCTGCAGTACTGATCGGGGAGCGGTGGGTCGTTCAGAGCGGCTCACCGCTCCCCTATTTGGCACCCCTCCGGTGGCACCGTCTCGGCGTTCCAGCCCAGCCGCGAGCCCGCAACGCGGCGGCCACAGGTGTGGCTACCTTGGGGCGCCAACCTTGGACGGCGCCCGACCGCCCCGGGACGCCGCCGACCGGCCTGGGACGCCGGCGGACTGCCCCGGGACGCCGCCGGCCGGGCCCGGGGCGATGCAGGGCGGCCCGGGTGATGCGGACGATGCGGGCGGCGTGAAGATCGCGACAGGTGTGAGCTGGTGGTCCCCGCAGGCCCCAAGATCGCGACAGCCGTGAGCTGACGGTTGGCCGCGCCGAGCCCTGGGTGCCCTGGTCTCACGGATGTCGCGATCTTGCTGGGACCGGCAGCCGCCGTCTCACACTTGTTGCGATCTTGGAACCGACGCCGCCGACGGGATGCCGGCGATCCAGGGCGGCGCGGGTGATGCAGGGCGGCCCGGGTGATGCAGGGCGGCCCGGGTGATGCGGGGCGGCCCGGGTGATGCAGGGCGGCCCGGGCGATGCGGGACGCGCGCCAAGATCGCGATAGCCGTGCGCTGACGGTTGAACCCGGCTCGCGACGGCGCACGGCGACCAGACCACGTTGGACCAGGAAAGTGCAGCACCGAGTCGCCTCGGCCGGCCGCGACATTGGTCCGGCGTCGGTCGCGACTCACTGACTCCGGACTGTGCGCGGCCCGGCCATCGAGTTCGACGACCAAGCGGAAACCGGGATAGTCGACGTCGTCGTAGACCTTGCTGCCCGGCTGGCGGTGCGCTGCTTGGCGAGTGCCGGACGGGAGCCGGTGCGCCTGTTCGAGAAGCGATACACCGCTCAGAGCGGCTCAGCGCTCACCGATCGGCCCGGGAACCGGCCCGAGAGCCGGCCCGGGAACCGGCCCGAGAGCCGGCCCGGGAACCGGCCCGAGAGCCGGCCCAAGAACCTGCTTGCGAAGATCAAAAAGGCCCACATGCTGGACCGCATGCAAGCTGCGCCAACGGGGCAGGCGAGAATCGATCGGTGTCCTCCGCACGCAACGACCCGATAGCGGGCGCCGAACCAGTCATGACCGGTCTCGATCCGCTGATCGCGGCGCGCCTGAAACGCGACCCGAACGGCCTCGTCCCGGCCGTCGTCCAGCAGCACGACACCGGGGCGGTGCTGATGGTGGCCTGGATGAACGACGCCGCGCTGCACGCGACGCTGACCACCGGCCGCGCGACATACTGGTCTCGCAGCCGCGCGTCGATGTGGGTGAAGGGTGAGACGTCCGGACATCACCAGGCGGTCGTCTCGGTCGCCCTCGACTGCGACGGCGACACCTTGCTGGTACGCGTGGATCAAACCGGACCGGCCTGCCACACCGGAAGCCCCACCTGCTTCGCCGACGTACTGCTGGAGACCTCATGACCTCGGGCCAGGTGCACCCCACCGAGAGCACGTTTCGGACGCTCGCCAAGACCCACCGGGTGATCCCGGTGACGAGGCGCCTGCTGGCCGACGGCGAGACTCCGGTCGGCGTCTATCGAAAGCTGGCCGGCGGTCCCGGCAGCTTCCTGCTCGAGTCGGCGGAACAGTCGGCCTCCGCGGGCGCCGCGGCCTGGTCCCGTTACTCCTTCATCGGCGTACGCAGTCTGGCCACCCTGACCTCGAACGACGGCGTGGCGCACTGGATCGGCACAGCACCGGCCGGGCTGGCCGTCACCGGTGACCCAGTGGAACTGCTCCGATCGAGCGTCGCGCAGCTCTCGTCGTCGGCGCGCCCGGACACTGGCGAGGAGCTCCCGCCGCTCTCCGGTGGGCTGGTCGGCTTCCTCGCCTACGACATCGTGCGCCGGTTCGAGAAGCTGCCCGAGCTCACCGATGACGACCTGCACGTGCCCGAGCTGGGCATGATGCTCGCCACCGACCTCGTGGTCCTCGATCACGTGACCGGTTCGGCGCTGCTGGTGGCCAACGTGATCCTGGATCCGGACGGCGCCGAGGATGCCGCGGTGGCGGGCTACCACCAGGCGATCGGCCGGCTGGACTCGATGACGACGGCGCTGTCCCGCCCGACTCCGCCGCTGGTCTCCACGGTCACGCCGATGCCGGCCGGGCGTCCGGTTTCGCGTACCCCGGAAGGGCTCCATCAGAAGGCGGTCGAGCAGGCCAAGGAGGCCATTGCCGACGGCGAGTGCTTCCAGATCGTGGTGGCGCAGCGGTTCGAGCGGCCGACCGACGCGGACCCGTTCGACATCTATCGGGTGCTGCGGATGACGAACCCCAGCCCGTACATGTATTTCCTGCGCTTCGATGGTTTCGACGTGGTGGGGTCGTCGCCGGAGGCGCACCTCAAGGTCACCGACCGGCGAGCCCTGCTGCACCCGATCGCCGGCACCCGCTGGCGGGGAGCGACCCCGGAGGCGGACGCGGCGCTCGCCGACGATCTGCTGGCCGACCCCAAGGAGCGGGCCGAGCACATCATGCTGGTCGACCTCGGCCGCAACGATCTGGGCCGGGTCTGCGTGCCGGGCACTGTCGAGGTGCCGGAGTTCGCGACCATCGAGCGCTACAGCCATGTGATGCACATCGTCTCGACGGTGGTCGGTGAATTGGCCGCCGACCGCACGCCGTTTGATGCTCTGGTGGCAACCTTCCCGGCCGGCACGCTCTCCGGCGCGCCCAAGGTCCGCGCGATGGAGATCATCGAGGAGCTGGAGCCGACTCGCCGGGGGCTTTACGGCGGCATCGTCGGCTACTTCGGCTTCGGCGGCGACCTGGACACCGCGATCGCGATCCGGACCGCGCTGATCCGTGACGGCGTGGCCTATGTCCAAGCCGGCGGTGGTGTCGTCGCCGACTCCGATCCGGCCGCCGAAGAGCAGGAGACGGTGAACAAGGCGGCCGCCGTGCTGTCCGCGATCGCCACCGCCGAAACCCTGCGAGCCGCCCGATGACGACCGCCCGCCGATCGCTGGCCACCGGTCTCGGCGCCATCGTGCTGGGCGCCGGAGCGGCCCTGCTGGCCGGTTCCCGGACCTGGGAGAAGACGTCGGTGCCACGGCCGTCGCCGCTGCCACCGGAGACCGTCGTGCACACCGGAAACGCGCTGCTCCCGTGGCTGCCCGCGCTGGCACTGGTCGGGCTCGCCGGGGCCGGGGCGATCCTGGCGACCCGGGGCGCGGCCCGGCGGGTGGTCGGCGTGATCATCGCGGTGGCCGGGATCGGCGTGGTGGTGGCCGCGGTCCGCGGCTTCGGCTACACCGCGGGCTGGGCGTTGCTTGCGCTGGTCGGTGGGCTCGCCATCGTGGCGGGCGGGATCGAGGCGGTACGCAAGGGAGCCACCTGGCCGGCCATGGGAGCGCGTTATGACCGGGCGGCACCGGACGCTGCCGAGCCGGGACGCGCCGCCAAGGAGCGCCCGGTCACCGAGGTGACCATGTGGGATGACCTGGACCGGGGGATCGACCCGACCGAGCGCTAGCCGGTCGCGGGTTTACCGGTCCGGCAGTTTTTGGTGCATTTCGTCAGCCGGAAATCGGGGCGCCACGCCGGGATCGTGTAGCTGTACGGCGGCTTGGCGAAGTAGTCGAGCTCGGTCGGCCCGTCCGGGTTGATCGCGTAGAGCTGAACCATGTGACCGCCGATGAACTCGAGGTCGACCACGGCGGCGTGGTCGATGTTCACCGCGGGCGTGTCCAGCGACCAGGTCCCGGACCTCGCGGTCGTCCCGAACCGTGCTGGTTTGTCGGTGGTGAACGTGTGATCGTCGTTGATCCACAGGTGCACCTTCTTCGTCTGCCATATGCCGACGAGCTTCTTCATGGTCAGGTCCACCCAGGGCGGCCCGGGATCGAAGTAGTCGAGCGGGCCACATCCGGCACCGATCAGCAACGCGATTGCGAAGAGAACGATCCGGCGGCGGGACGGCATGCGCCGGAGCGTAGACGGCGGTTGTGCGGGTCCGGTGAAGATGCTGGCCGGAGGCTGCACCTGAGCTGGGCGTACCACCGGTCCGGTGATCCAGGCGGTGGGCAGCCCGGCATTATGCCCCACGGTCTATGGGTGAGCAGGGCCATACCCCAAACGTCTTGCGAAATGCGCGACCCCTAGCATCGGGACCATGACACCGCCTGAGGGGAGTCCGATGCCGGCCACGGACGGGCACCAAAGTGGCAGTGTGCTCAACGAGATCCTGGCCGGCGTCCGCGAGGACGTGGCCGCGCGGCAGGAGCAGATCCCGCTGGAGCGGATCCGGGAGCTGGCGCTGGCCGCTCCGCCTGCCAAGGACGCCTACACCGCGCTGCGCTCACCGGGCGTCGGCGTGATCGCCGAGGTGAAGCGCTCGTCGCCGTCCCGCGGCGAGATGGCCGAGATCGCCGACCCGGCGCATCTGGCGGGGGAGTATGCCGCCGGTGGCGCTCGATGCGTGTCGGTGCTCACCGAGGGCCGATGGTTCGGCGGCAGCCTGGAAGACCTGGTCGCGGTCCGGGCTGCCGTGAAAGTACCGGTGCTACGCAAGGACTTCATCGTTTCGTCCTACCAGGTGCACGAGGCTCGCGCGCACGGCGCGGACCTGGTGCTGTTGATCGTCGCCGCGCTCGAACAGAACGCGCTCATGGGCCTGCTGGAGCGGGTCGAGTCGCTGGGCATGACGGCGCTGGTCGAGGTGCATGACGAGGATGAAGCAGACCGGGCGCTGGCAGCCGGAGCTCGGGTGATCGGAGTGAACGCTCGTGATCTCCGTACGCTCGAGATCGACCGAACCGTATTCGAGCGGATCGCGCCCGGCCTGCCCAATCACATCGTGAAGGTGGCGGAGTCCGGTGTTCGCGGGCCGCATGACCTGATCAAATACGCCTCCGCCGGCGCCGACGCGGTGCTGGTGGGCGAGGGTCTGGTCACTCAGAAGAGCCCCCGGGATGCGGTCGCCGAGCTGGTGACCGCCGGAAGCCACCCAGCGACGCCACGCCCCGCACGATGACGTGTAAGGCGCAGTGACCCGCCGGGACATCAACGCGAGGACACACTGTGGCCACTGACATCTACACCAACCTGGCCGATGCCGCGCTGGCCAGCGCGGCCGGCCTGGTGCCGGACGCCTCCGGGCACTTCGGCCGTTTCGGCGGCCGGTTCGTTCCGGAAGCCCTGATCAAGGCACTCGACCAGCTCGACGCGGTGTATCGGCATGCGAAGGCCGACGAGGTCTTTCAGGTCGAGTTCGCACGACTGCTGCGTGACTACGCCGGGGCGCCGTCCCGGCTCTACGACGCCACCCGCCTCTCCGAGGTGGCCGGGGCCCGAATCCTGCTCAAGCGCGAAGACATGCTGCACACCGGCGCTCACAAGATCCGCAACGTGCTGGGCCAGGCGCTGATCACTCAGCGGATGGGCAAGAAGCGGGTGATCGCCGAGACCGGAGCCGGCCAGCACGGCGTCGCGAGCGCCACCGCGGCCGCCCTGTTCGGGTTCGATTGCGTCGTCTACATGGGTGAGGAAGACACCCGCAGGCAGGCGCTGAACGTCGCGCGGATGCAGATGCTGGGCGCCACCGTGGTGCCGGTGTCGCACGGCTCCAAGACGCTCAAGGACGCCCTGAACGAGGCCCTCCGCGATTGGGTGGCCAACGTCGACGACACTCACTACCTGCTCGGCACCGCGGCCGGCCCGCACCCGTTCCCGGGGATGGTCCGGGACTTCGTCGGCACCCTCGGAATCGAGGCACGGCAGCAGGTGCTGGACCTGACCGGCAAGCTTCCGGACGCGGTCTGCGCCTGTGTCGGCGGCGGCTCCAATGCGATCGGCGCGTTCCACGCCTTCGTCGCAGACCCCGGCGTGCGCCTGTTCGGCTTCGAAGCCGGCGGCGACGGTGTGGAAACCGGCCGGCACGCCGCGACCATCTCCGCCGGTGCCGTGGGCGTCCTCCACGGCGCCCGGTCCTACCTGCTGCAAGACGAGGACGGCCAGACGATCGAGTCGCACTCGATCTCGGCCGGCCTGGACTATCCCGGCGTCGGGCCGGAGCACGCCTGGCTGCACGAGATCGGCCGGGCCGACTACCGGCCGATCACCGACAAGCAGGCGATGGACGCGTTCGAACTGCTGTGCCGGACGGAGGGCATCATCCCGGCGATCGAGAGCGCACACGCGGTCGCCGGCGCCCTGCAGGTGGCCAAGGACCTCGGTCCGGACGCCACCATCCTGATCAACCTTTCCGGCCGGGGCGACAAGGACGCCGACACCGCGGCGAAGTGGTTCGGACTCATCCACAACGGCGACACCGCGACGGGGGCGGCCCAATGAGCGTGAGCACCGCATTCGACAAGGCCCGGGCGGACAACCGGGCGGCGCTGGTGGGTTACCTGCCGGCCGGATTCCCGACAGTGGCCCGCAGCGTGGACGCGTTCCACGCGATGGTGGACGCCGGCGTCGACCTGGTCGAGGTCGGCATGCCGTATTCGGACCCGGTGATGGACGGTCCGGTGATCCAAGCGGCCGCGGATCGGGCGCTCGCCAACGGCCTGCGTACCCGCGACGTGCTGGACGTGGTGAGCAAGGTGGCCGGTTACGGCGTACCGACGGTGATCATGACGTACTGGAATCCGGTCGAGCGCTACGGCGTCGACGCCTTCGCCCGGGACCTGGCCGGTGCCGGGGGATCGGGGCTGATCACGCCGGACCTGATCCCGGACGAGGCCGGCGAATGGCTGGCCGCATCCGATGCGTACCAGCTCGATCGGATCTTCCTGGTCGCGCCGAGCTCCACCGACGCGCGGATCGCGAGCACGACGGCGGCCTGCCGAGGCTTCGTCTACGCGACCAGCGTGATGGGCGTGACCGGAGCCCGCGAGACAGACCTCCACAGCCGGCCCGGAGTTGGTGGCGCGGACCCGCACGACCACCGATCTTCCGATCGGCATCGGTCTGGGCGTACGCGACGGCGCGCAGGCCGCCGCCGTCGGCGCTTACGCCGACGCCGTGATCGTCGGCAGCGCGCTGGTCTCGTGCCTGCTCGACAACGATGATCCAGCCACCGCGCGCGGCGCTCTGACCGCGCTCACCGCGGACCTGGCCGCCGGCGTGCGATCCGGCCGAGGCTGACGCGAGCACCTCGGCCGGCTGCCACATCAGCCGGCCGAGGCGCCGCCTGCCATGTCAGCCGGCCGAGGCGCCGGGTGCCACATCAGCCGGCTGCCACATCAGCCGCCTGCCACATCGGCCGCCTGGTACGTCGGCCGGCCGACGCGCCTGCCACATCAGCCGGTTGACGCCGCCGGCCGGGTCACCGGCTCGGCGTGCCGCTCCGGGAGGGTCTTCGCGACGACCCTCAGCGCGCCGCTCGCGGCCAGCCCGATCTCGCCGAACGGCTGCATGGTCGGCTGGAAGCCGGCCTCGACCAGCCAGCGGCGCAGGGTCTCCGGCGAATACACCGACGAGACGAAGTGATCGCCCTGGTAGTGCACGCCGTCGGAGAGCTCCACCTCGCTGCCGGGCCAGCCGCCGAGAGTGAAATACCGAGCCCGGGCCGCGCTCGCTTCCGGCGTCAGCTGGTAGGTGAGGATCAGCACGTCGGCGCCGATCGCGGCGGCCGACTGCAGCATCTCGTAGGGGCGCGAGACGATGCCGAAGAGATTGAACGGCAGCACCACCAGCGGCCGCTCCGGTGCTCGGCCGAGCCCTTCGATGGCCTGCAGGGCGCGGGCGTCCCCCTGCACCGCGACCGCACGCTGACCGGGCCGCAGCCGGTAGCCGGCGATGGCGCGGCCGGTGGCCGCGGCCGCCTGAGCGACCACGTCGACGCCGATGTAGTCGAGCCCGCAGCTCAGCACCACCGGCAGGCACAGGCTGCCGTCGGCACAGCCGGCCTCGATCACCACCCGGTAGTCGCCGCTGCGCAGCACGCCGGCGAGCAGGCCGCGCTCGGCCCGCAGGTGGGCGCGGATCGCCGGGGCCAGGTGCTCCGGTGCCACCAGGCGCTGCCAGTCGGAGTCCATGTCCAGATCGTCATGGGGGTCGTTAGCCGTCATCGTCGAAGGCCAGCCGTAGGTATCGGTCATCGCTCAGTAGAGCTTGCTGCCCGGTTCCGGGGTCACATCCGGCCGGAGCAGGTTGAGACCGCCGCCGGCCCGCTGGATGCCGAGCACCAGGGCCTGTGACTTGAATCCGGCGATGTTCCGCTCGGGCAGGTTGACCACGCCGAGCACCCAGGTGTCCCGCAGCTCCTCCGGCCGATAATCGGCGGCCGCCTGGACGCTCGACTCTCGCACGCCGATCTCCGGACCGAAGTCGATGACCAGCCGATAGGACGGAACCCGGGCGCGGTCGAATGGTTTCACCTCGGTGACCAGGCCGGCCCGGACATCCAGCGCGGTGAAGCACTCGTACGGATTTGGGTGCGCGTCGCTGTGCTCCGCGGCCAGGTGGTCCGGCATGTCAAGCGTCTCCAAGCGAGAGTGAAGCCTAAGAGCCCGTTGGTAGAGCATCGGCGGTGCGAGGCGCCTGCGCACCACCGCGGCCCGCCAGCATGCTCCACCAACAGGCTCTGATATCCCCGAGTCTGGCACCGCGGGTCCAGTTTCGCCCTCCGCCGCGCGGCTGGCCAACCGGTGTGCCGGGCCTAGTCACCGCTGCGCTGCACCGGCAACTGCACGGCGACCAGGTGCCGGCCGTCGTGGTCGCCGTATTTCTCCCGGAACTGCGTGAAGACGCGGTCACCCGGCATCGCGTTCGTGAAGGCCGCCCGATGGTCGTCGTCCCCGACGGTGACCTGGACCGACGCGTGGTCCCGGCACCACTCGTCGAATTCCATCTCGGTCCGGACGTCGACCACGTCGATCCAGACCGTGCTCTCGTCCTGGATGAACGGGAACTCGCTGGGCTCGCGCTGCCCGGGCAGCCAGGTGCGAGCCCGCCGGAAGTCGTCGAAATCGATCAGCGAGGAGTCCTGCCAGGCCTGCTCGAACCAGAGCATCACCAGGTCGCCGCGGCCATCGTTGAGGGTTGCCCGATCCTGCGGCACCTCGTTGGAGGGCCGGTCCGGCGGGAAGTACGCGTAGGTCACCTTGGAGTCCACGCGGTACATCTGCCGGAACGGTGCGACACCGGCGATCCGGATCGACACTTGGCCGGCCGCCTGGGGATCGGCGCGGGTGAACTCCTCGAGCAGCGCTAGGTTGTCCCGGATGAACTGCGGCACCGGCAGGCCGAGGGCACTGGCCCGGGCCCGCGCGTCCGGGGAACTCGGGTCCAGCAGGACGATGCGGATCCGGGTGCCGTTCGCGATGGCCGCGCCGAGCGCGATCAGGAACCGGTCCCGGCGCTTGGGCTCCAGGAGCCGGGTCCATGTCTCGATGACGTCGATCGCGTCGCTGGACTGCCGGATGTCGTCGATCAGGCCGTCGAGGTCCAGGCCGCGATTCCACCGGGCGCTGCTGTCGCTGATCCGGCTCACCAGCGGGGTCAGGATGGCGAAGAACACCACCGCGTCGACCAGATTGGAACCGACATTGACGAGGATGTCGGAGCGGGTGGCATGAGCGGCGAGCAGCATCCAGGCACCGGCCACTGCCACGACGACGCCGGTGGTGGCGTAGGTGAGACCGAGGGCGCGGGCCCGAATCCGGCGGCGGAGCCGCGCGACCAGCGTTTTCGGCAGCCAGTTGCCGATTCGCATGCATCACCACCCCGCTACGGTCGTGATCAACCGTAGCGTACGGGCGGTGGTATCAGTCGACTGTGGACGTTCGTAAGCATCGATGGATGGTTCGCCGAACTTGGCTCGCAGTTGGCGGGCGCTCGGCTTAGGCGTCGATGAGTTCGGCCTCGACCGGTTGAGCCGGCGCCGCCAGCTCCTGGGCCTCCGGCAACTCGGGTTCGGCGTCGCGCCGCACGGTGCGCAGCACACCGGCGCGTCCGGCCGTGGCGTCCGAGATAGCGGTTCGGGTGATCGGGGTCATCGCGGCCGGCAGCGCGCTCGGGTCGTGCCAGCTGAGCCGGCAGATGCGGCCGGGGGCATTGAGGGTGACCTCGCCGTCCAGGCGGGCGCGGAACACGTGCACGAGGACGTCGGGCAGATCGTCGGAATTGTCACTGGTCAGTTCGTAGACCCCGACGACCTCGAGCAGGTGCACGTCGGCGCCGATCTCCTCGCGGATGTCGCGGACCGCGGCGTGCATCGGCGACTCGCCGGCGCGGATCTTGCCGCCTGGCAGACCCCATTTGTGGTGGCCCTGACTCTGTTCGCAGAGCAGGAGGCGGCCGGCTGGATCGGTGATCACGGCGGCGACCGCGGAAGTTAACAAGTTCATGACGAAAGCCTAGAACCGGACAGTAGTGATGGCCAGACTCCCGATCGAGTGTCCTCGGCGGTAGCCTGTCGCGCGTGACGATTTTGGCCAGCATTCCGAGCCCGACCACCGCGGTGTGGCACCTGGGCTGGTTGCCCATCCGCGCTTACGCGCTCTGCATCATCGTGGGCATCCTGGTTGCCTGCTACACCACCGAGCGCCGAATGCGACGGCGGGGCGCGCCGGAGAATGTGATCTTGGATATTGCGGTGTGGGCGGTGCCGTTCGGCATCATCGGCGCCCGCGTCTACCACGTGATCACCTCGCCTGAGCTCTACTTCGACAAGGGCCAGGACTGGGTCAAGATCTTCTACATCTGGGAGGGCGGCCTGGGCATCTGGGGCGCCATCATCGGTGGCGCCGTCGGCGCCTGGCTGGCCTGCCGCAGCCTGCGGATCCCGCTGACCTTCGTCGCCGACGCGCTGGCTCCGGGCCTGGCGCTGGCGCAGGGGATCGGGCGCCTCGGCAACTGGTTCAACAATGAGCTCTATGGCCGCCGCACGACGGTGCCCTGGGGCCTGCAGGTCCACCAGATGAGCGACCAGGACCAGGGCAAGGCGGTGATCGGGCCGGACGGTCACGCGGTCACCCTGCCCGGGCTTTATCACCCCACATTCCTCTACGAGCTGATCTGGGATCTGGGCACCGCGCTGCTGGTCTTCCTCGCCGACCGGAAGTTCAAGTTCGGCAAGGGCCGGGCCTTCGCCCTCTACGTGATGGCCTACACGGCCGGCCGGTTCTGGATCGAATACCTCCGGATCGACGAGGCCAACCACTTCCTCGGCCTGCGGCTCAACGACTGGACCGCACTGATCCTGTTCCTCGCCGCGCTGATCTACTTCGTGATGGTCAAGGGTCCGTTCTCGCGGATCGTCCCGACCGCCGACGGCGGCTACCGGATCGCCGTCGATGACGAGGACCAGGGCGAGGCCCCGGTGGACGGCGACGATGACGACGCGACCGCCGGGACGGCGACGACCGGATCGGCCGCCGACGGGGACGGGGACGGCGATGACTACGGCGGCAGCGGCGGTTCCCCCTCGGCCGGCGCTGAACCCGCCGACGACCCGGCGCATACCGGCAAGAAGTAGCTGATGGCGGACGCGGTCGTCGTCGGCGCCGGCATCGGCGGCCTCGCCGTCGCCGGTGCGCTGGCCCGGCGCGGCTGGGACGTCACGCTGATCGAGCGCGGTGAGCGGTTGCGCGCCGATCGGGCCGCGTTGCTGCTCTGGCCGAGCGGCCTGGCGGCACTCCGCGAGCTGGGTCTCGGCGACGGGCTGGACGCGATCGCCTATCCGGTGGCGGGTTCCGGCATCCGCCGCCCGGACGGCAACTGGCTGGTCCGGCCCGAGGAACTGGCCGGCGCCGAGACCCCGCTGGTGGTGCACCGCGAAGACCTGCACGACGCCCTGATCGCCGGCCTCACCGATCGGGTCGACATCCGGACCGGGGTTTCGGTCCGCACCGTGGGCGCGTCCGGATCCAGCCGGCCCGCTGTCGGTGACGGCACCAGCAGCTGGGACGCCGACCTGGTGATCGCGGCCGATGGCGTCGACAGCGTGATCCGGCGCCGGCTGTCACCCGAGGCCACCGTTGTCTCCGCGGGCTGCACCGCGTGGCGAGCGGTGATCCCCTGGTTCCGCGCCGCCGACCTGGCCGACCGCCTGGAGCGGCTGCCGACCGGTGGCACCGCCGGCGAGACGCTCGGTGCCGGGCACCGGTTCCGCTACGCGAGCCTGGGCACCCGCGGCTCGGCAGGGGAGTCCCGGCGCGGCGGCATCTACTGGGCCGCCACCGTGCCCGGTGCCAGCCGCCCGGAGTCCGCCGCGGTGCAGATCGACCTGCTCAAGCGGCGATTCGCCGACTGGCACGCGCCGATCGGTGACCTGATCGCCGCCACCGATCCGGACGACCTGATCCAGCACTCGGTCAGCGAGTTGTGGCCGCTGCCGGGCGCATTCGCGTACCACGCCGGCGGCGGGGGCTATGCGCTGCTCGGTGACGCCGCCCACGCGATGGCGCACCACCTGAGCCAGGGCGCCGCGCTCGCTCTCGACGACGCCGCCGCTCTGGTGCGGCTGCTCGGGCAGCAGCCGGTGCCGGCGGCGCTGGACGCCTACTCCCAGGAGCGGCGGCCGGCGGTGCTGCGGGTGGGCCGGCAGTCCCGGCGCGTCGGTGCGGTGCTGTCTGCGTCGCGAGCCTCGGTCGCGCGGACCCGGGATGCCGCCCTCGGCCTGGCGCCCGGCCTGATGGGCCGCGCCACCGGAGCCATCCGCCAGCTCCGACGGTCGTCCTGAGCCACCGACGCGCTGCTCCCAAAAACCGGCGCCGGAACCAGCCGTGCAACAGATTCGCCGCCTCGACCGTCCTGGGTCCGAGGAGGTAACGGATGGCTGACGAGACAGCGTTCGCGGACTTTGTCCGGTTTCGAGCGACCGCGCTCTACCGGTACGGCTACCTGCTGACCGGCAATGCCCACGACGCCGACGATCTCGTGCAGGACGCGTTGATCAAGCTCCGCGGGGCGTGGGGCCGGGTGCACCGGCAAGACGATCCGATGGGCTACGTCCGCACCACTATGGCGCGCATGCACATCAGCGCCTGGCGCCGCACGCGCCGCGAGTTCCTCAGCTCGTCGGTGCCGGACCGGGCACACCACGACTCCGGCATCGCGCGGGTGGATGCCGGCATCGCCCGCGGCGGCACCGACCAGCTGATCTGGAATCTTCTCGGGGCGCTGCCGCCGCGGCAACGGGCGGTCCTGGTCCTGCGCTACTACGAACACCTGACCGACGAGGAGATCGGGCACGTCCTCGGCGTGTCCAGCGGCACCGTCCGCAGTCAGGCCTCGCGGGCGCTCAGCAAGTTGCGGTCGATGCCGTCAGCGGCACACCTGAACGGGGGTCTGCGATGACGACTCCGGAGATCGAACTGACCCGGGTCCTGGAGACCTACGCCGGCGACGTGCACGCCCAGGCTGACCTCGTCGAGTTGGTCGAGTCGCGATTTCAGCGGCTCCGGCGCCGCCGGATGCGGGCGGCCGCGGTGGCGGCCGGCATGGTGGTCCTGCTGGTCGCGGCGGGCACCGCGGTGGCCTGGCCGCGGGCGGCGTCTGGGCCCGCCAAGCCGCCGGTGGTGACACCGTCGCCGTCGGTGCGCCCGAGCCCGTCCTGCTCGCCGATCTACAACTGCGAAAGCGGGCCGCTGCCCACCGCCCCGGCCTTCCAGGGCGGGCACTGGGGCGCGCCGCCAGCCACACTTCCGCTCGCCACCACCACCTGGCCGACGGCGACGTTCCAGCTTCCGGCGCGGGCGCCGGACGGCTTCAAGCTAAGGCCACTGTGGACCATCGACCGGACACACGTGCTGGTTTCATCGAGGTCACACGGCATCATCGTGGCGTACTACTCGTTTGACCTGACCAACGGCGCGTTCCTCAAGATCGGTGAAATGCCGGGTGGCAAGCAGGCGACATCGGCCGGCTCGGCGGTCTCCGATCATTACCTGTACTGGGTCTTCAGCGGCTACAACAGCACCGACTTCGCCAAGGCCGGATTCGACATCTATGTCGCCCCGCTGTCTGGGGGCTCGACCCGCAAGATCGTGCACGTGCCGGAGTCGTCGTACGAGGCCGGTCGGTGGTTCGCGACCGATGACGCGGTCTACTGGTCAACGGATGACGGCGTGGAGACCGTGCAGCGAACCGGCGGTCCGGTGTCGACGGTCGCCGGTCTGGAGGGCTATCACCTCGTCAACGGATCCGCGTGGGCGGTACGGAACGACGACATCCGGATCACCGCCGCGCTCAAGAACGTGGTCACCGGAGAAACGCTGACCCCGGTCCCGCCCAGCCACGACGTCATCGGATTGGACTGCACACCGACCTTCTGCGTCGGCTGGTACGGCCGCGACGGTAATCCCGGCATCGCTGGTGATTACTTCATCCAGGATCTCGACGGAGGCCATCGGATGGCGCTGCCGAAGTCTCTGCAGGCGGGCGTCATGACGGTGGAGATTCTCGGCGATCGCGGCTTGGTGATCGACAGTCAGGAGCTGAAATTGGAATTCTGGGATCCGTTCACCGGCGCCGCCGGGCGCATGGTGGCGACCTGGGGTCCGGACCACTCGACGTCGATCGCCGTCGACAACGAGGGCGACATCGCCCACGCCGAGGACGGGAAGGCGGGCACCATCACCTATCTCGCGATGGGCGCCACGCAATAGCTCCGCCGGGGTGAGGGTCCGCGATCGCCGCGGGCCCTCACTTCACCTTCCTGGTGGTACGCGTGACCACGTCGTCGTACTCCCGGTGCTTCTCCAGCCACTTGCTGATGTACGGGCACAGTGGCACCACGGTGCGGCCGCGCTCGCGGGCATCGTCCATCACGGTCTTGGCAAGCGTGCTCGCGATGCCCTGGCCTTCATATTCCGGAAACACCTCGGTATGGGTGTAGACGATGATGTTTCCACTCAGTTGGTAGGTCACCATGCCCACCATCGCGCCCGACTCGTCGCGGGCTTCGAATCGGTCCTTCTCCGGCACGTCCACCACAGTCACGTTCACGCTGACCATCATGCCTCGGGCGATGGCGATCCGCCGCTCGCCCGGGGCGGCCGGGCCGGTTTCCGAGGGCCAATCGAGGCGGTCCCGGAAAGTGGTCGGCGGATCTCAAAGTTCCCCGAAAGGCCATGAGAAAGTTTCACGGGCATTTCCGACATATGTCGCCAGATCGTCAAGATCCCCGCCCATTAGCTGGGACCAGCTCTCGCAACGATCACGACTTTCCGACCTGGCCGCCTAAACTTGTGTTAACCACTTGGGCCGACGTCGTCCCGTTCCCCTTCGACGACGCGAGGAGCCCAGCAGGCGATGATTCCTACCCATCGACCGACCTCCCCACTTCGTGCGTCCGGAAACCGGACTGGCGGGCACGGACTCTACGACCCGGCGTTCGAGCACGACGCCTGTGGCATTGCCCTGGTCGCGGACGTCGCCGGGCGCCGCTCCCACGACGTCATCGCCAAGGGCCTGGCGGCGCTGCGCCGGCTCGATCACCGCGGCGCCCGCGGCTCCGACCCGGACACCGGTGACGGTGCCGGCATCCTGATGCAGATCCCGGACGACTACTACCGCGCGGTGGCCGACTTCGATCTGCCGCCCCCCGGTGCCTACGCGACCGGGCTGGTGTTCCTGCCGACCACCGCGACCGACGAAGCCCGAGCAGTAACCGTTCTTGAGAAGTACGCGCGGCAGGGCGGAGCCGACATCCTCGGCTGGCGCGAGGTCCCGGTGCAACCCCGCGGTCTCGGCGCCAGCGCCGCCGCCGCGCGGCCGCGGATCATGCAGGTGTTCCTGGCTTCGGACGACCCCACCGGCGCCCGGCTGACCGGCATCGACCTGGACCGGGTGATGTACCCGATCCGCAAGGCCACCGAGCGGGAGACCGCCGAGCGGGGCATCGGCGCGCACATCCCGAGCCTGTCCAGCCGCACCATCGTCTATAAGGGCATGCTGACGCCGGAGCAGTTGGGGACCTTCTACACCGAGCTGACCGACGACCGGATGATTTCGGCGATCGCGCTGGTGCACTCACGCTTCTCCACCAACACGTTCCCGTCCTGGCCGCTGGCACACCCGTACCGGCTGATCGCCCACAACGGCGAGATCAACACGATCCGCGGCAACCGCAACTGGATGGCCGCGCGCGAGGCGATGCTGGACACCGACCAATTCGATCTGGCGCGGGTGCTGCCGATCACCACTCCGGGCGGATCCGATTCGCTCAGCTTCGATGAGGTCCTGGAGCTGCTGCACCTGGCCGGCCGGAGCCTGCCGCATGCGATCTTGATGATGATCCCGGAGGCGTGGGAGAACGACCCCACCATGGATCCGGCGCGCCGGGCCTTCTACCAGTTCCACGCCAGCCTGATGGAGCCGTGGGACGGACCGGCGGCGGTGGCGTTTTCGGACGGCACCGTGGTCGGTGCGGTGCTGGACCGCAACGGGCTGCGGCCGGGCCGCTGGATGCGTACGAATGACGGGCTGGTGGTGCTCGCCAGCGAGGCCGGTGTGCTCGATGTGGATCCGGCTGCGGTGCTGGAGAAGGGCCGGCTGCAGCCGGGCCGGATGTTCCTGGTGGACACCGACGCCGGCCGGATCGTGCACGACGATGAGATCAAGGCCGAGCTGGCCGCCGCCGAGCCATATGCGGACTGGCTGCACGCCGGACTGATGCATCTGGACGAGCTGCCGCCCCGGGAGCACGTGGTCTACACCCACGACTCGGTGCGGCGCCGCCAGCAGACCTTCGGATATACCGACGAGGAGCTGAAGATCCTGGTCGCGCCGATGGCCCAGACCGGTTACGAGCCGATCGGGTCGATGGGCACCGACACCCCGATCGCGGTGCTCTCCGGCCGGCCGCGGCTGCTCTATGACTACTTCACTCAGATGTTCGCCCAGGTCACCAACCCGCCGCTGGACTCGATCCGGGAAGAGCTGGTGACCAGCATGGCCACCACCATCGGCCCGGAGGGCAACCTGCTGGCCCCGGGGCCGGCGAGCTGCCGCCAGATCGTGCTGCCCTACCCGGTGATCGACAGCGACGACCTGGCGAAGATCCTGTCCATCGATGCCGACGGCGACATGCCGGGCTTCAAGGCGGTCCGGGTCTCCGGGCTGTACCGAGTCGCCGACGGCGGCACGGGCCTGAAGGCCCGGCTCACCGAGATCTGCCGGCACGTCTCCGAGGCGATCGAAGACGGCGTACGCATCCTGGTGCTCTCCGACCGGGACTCCACCGAGGACCTGGCGCCGATCCCGTCGCTGCTGCTCACCGCCGCCGTGCACCAGCACCTGGTGCGGGAGCGTACGCGTACGCAGGTGGCCCTGGTGGTCGAGACCGGCGACGCCCGCGAGGTGCACCACATCGCGGCCCTGGTCGGCTATGGTGCCGCCGCCATCAATCCGTACCTTCTGCTGGAGAGCGTCGACGACCTGATCGCCGGCGGTCATCTGGTCGATGTCGCGCCCGCCGCCGCGGGCCACAACATCGTTTCCGGCCTGGGCAAGGGCGTCCTGAAGATCATGTCCAAGATGGGCATCTCGACCGTGACGTCCTACTGCGGCGCGCAGGTGTTCGAGGCGATCGGACTGGACTCGGCGCTGACCGACCGGTATTTCCCGGGGACGCCGAGCCGGGTCGGAGGCATCGGCCTGGACGGTGTCGCCGCCGAGGTGGCGGCCCGGCACGCCGACGCGTTCCCGCCGGCCACCCAGCCACGACGCACGCAGCGCCTGCGGATCGGCGGCGAATATCAGTGGCGCAAGGACGGCGAGCTGCACCTGTTCAACCCGGAGACGGTGTTCCTGCTGCAGCATGCCACTCGCAGCGGCCAATATGACGTCTTCAAGTCGTACACCAAAGCGGTCGACGAACTGGCCGCCGAGACCGGTTCGCTGCGCGGCCTGTTCACGGTCAAGGAGGGTGAGCGGGGTCCGATCTCGGTCGACGAGGTGGAGCCGGTCGAGGAGATCGTCAGGCGGTTCGCCACCGGCGCGATGAGCTACGGCTCGATCTCGGCCGAGGCGCACGAGACGCTGGCGATCGCGATGAACGCGCTGGGCGGCAGGTCCAACACCGGCGAGGGCGGCGAGGACCCGGAGCGCCTGCACGATCCGCGACGCCGGTCCGCGGTCAAGCAGATCGCCTCCGGCCGGTTCGGCGTCACCAGCGAATATCTGGTGCACGCCGACGACCTGCAGATCAAGATGGCACAGGGGGCCAAGCCCGGAGAGGGTGGCCAGCTGCCGGGCAACAAGGTGTGGCCGTGGATCGCCAAGACCCGGCATGCGACCGCAGGCGTCGGGCTGATCTCGCCGCCGCCGCACCACGACATCTACTCGATCGAGGATCTCGCGCAGCTGATCTACGACCTGCGCAACGTCAATCCGGCGGCGCGGGTGCACGTGAAGCTGGTGGCCGAGGTCGGCGTCGGCACGGTGGCCGCGGGTGTGGCGAAGGCGAAGGCCGACGTCATCCTGATCTCCGGCCACGACGGCGGCACGGGTGCCTCGCCGCTGAACTCGCTCAAGCATGCCGGCGCGCCGTGGGAACTCGGCCTCGCGGAGGCGCAGCAGACGCTGCGCGCCAACGGCCTGCGGGACCGGGTCACGGTGCAGGTCGACGGCCAGCTCAAGACCGGCCGGGACGTGGTGATCGCGGCGCTTCTAGGGGCCGAGGAATATGGCTTCGCCACCGCCCCGCTGATCGTCTCCGGGTGCGTCATGATGCGCGTCTGTCATCTGGACACGTGTCCGGTCGGCATCGCGACTCAGGACCCGCGGCTGCGCGAGCGCTTCACCGGCAAGGCCGAATTCATCATCAACTTCTTCCGGTTCCTGGCCCAGGAAGTGCGTGAGCATCTGGCGGCGCTGGGCCTGCGGTCGCTGGACGAGGCGATCGGCCGGGTGGACCTGCTGGATGTCGCTCCCGCCGTCGGTCACTGGAAGGCTCGCGGGCTGGACTTGAGTCCGATCTTCGCGGCTCCGGACGACGGTGGGGTTCCCTGCGGGTGCTCCCGTAGCGAGGAACGAGCGAAGTCAGCGCCCTGCCAGCATCTTCGCCGGGACCCGGCCGCCGAGGGTTACGCCAAGGATCTCGCCGGCACCCTGGACGAGCGGCTGATCGCGGCATCCGCCGCGGCGCTGCGCAACGCCAAGCCGGTGCGGCTGGACGCGATGGTGCACAACACCGACCGCAGCGTCGGTGCCCGCCTCGGCGGCGAGGTCACCCGCAGCCACGGCGGCCTGCTGGCCGACGACACCATCGCGGTGACCCTGCACGGCACCGCCGGGCAGTCGTTCGGCGCGTTCCTGCCGAACGGGGTCACGCTCCGGCTGCACGGCGACGCCAACGACTACGCCGGCAAGGGCCTCTCCGGCGGCCGGCTGGTGATCCGCCCGGACGGGTCGGCGCCGTTCGTCGCGTCCGAGCAGATCATCGCCGGCAACACCCTGCTCTACGGCGCCACCGCAGGCGCGATGTTCGCCCAGGGCCGGGCCGGGGAGCGATTCGCGGTGCGCAACTCGGGCGCCCTCGCGGTGGTCGAGGGCGTCGGCGACCACGGCTGCGAATACATGACCGGGGGCACCGTCGTGGTCCTCGGACCCACCGGGCGCAACTTCGCCGCGGGCATGAGCGGCGGTCGCGCGTACGTGTGGCGGCTCAACCGGGATCTGGTCAACCGCGAGCTGGTGGACCTCGACGAGCTGGACGAGTCGGACGAGAAGGCACTGCGCGAGCTGATCGAGGCGCATCGCGACGAGACCGGTTCGCCGGTGGCGGCCCGCCTGCTCGACGAGTGGGACGTCGCGGTCGGCGAATTCACCGCGGTGGTGCCCCGCGAATACAAGGCAGCACTGGCCAAGGCGGCCGCCGAGCAGCAAGCCGAGATGGCGGTGACCCATGCCTGACCCGACCGGTTTCCTCACCACCGAGCGTGCGCTGCCGGCCCGGCGGCCGGTGCCGCTGCGCCTGATGGACTGGCGCGAGGTCTACACCGACGGCAGCGATGAACTGATCGAAGGCCAGGCCGGGCGATGTATGGACTGCGGCATCCCGTTCTGCCATCACGCCTGCCCGCTCAACAACCTGATCCCGGACTGGAACGATCTGGTCCGCACCGGGGACTGGGCGGGCGCTCTGGATGAGCTGCACGCCACCAACAACTTCCCGGAATTCACCGGGCGGCTCTGCCCGGCACCCTGCGAGGCGGCCTGCGTCCTGGGCATTCCCAACCCCGGCGTCCCGGCCGCCGCGGTCACCATCAAGCAGGTCGAGGTGGGGATCATCGATCGGGCGTACGCGTCCGGCCTGGTCCAGCCGCAACCGGCGGCCACCGTCTCCGGGCGTACCGTCGCGGTCGTCGGATCTGGCCCGGCGGGCCTGGCGGCGGCCCAGCAGCTGGCCCGCCGGGGACATGCGGTGACCGTCTTCGAACGCGATCAGCGCGTCGGTGGCCTGCTGCGCTACGGCATCCCGGACTTCAAGCTGGAGAAGCACCACATCGATCGGCGGCTGGAG
Organism: uncultured Actinomycetota bacterium; assembly: GCA_963836775.1. Classification (GTDB taxonomy): domain Bacteria; phylum Actinomycetota; class Actinomycetes; order Mycobacteriales; family Micromonosporaceae; genus DASQPR01. Next base: position 1,142,649 of record CAWIKR010000003.1, read on the forward strand.
CAGCTGGTGGCCGAGGGCGTCGCGTTCCGGACCGGCGTCGACATCGGTACCGACATCACCCTGGCGCAGTTGCGCAGCGACTACGACGCGGTGCTGCTCGCCTGCGGCGCGCTCGCCGGCCGAGACATGCCGGACACCCCGGGGCGCGATCTCGCCGGCGTGCACCTTGCGATGGAGCACCTGGTAGCGGCCAATCGTGAGGTATCCGGCGAGCGGAGCGACCGTGAGCCGAACCCGATCCACGCCGCCGGCAAGCACGTGGTGATCATCGGTGGTGGCGACACCGCGGCCGACTGCCTCGGGGTCGCCCACCGCCAGGGCGCCGCCGGCGTCACCCAGCTGGACCTGTATCCCACTCCACCGGCGGACCGCGATCCGGCCCGGGATCCGTGGCCGACCTGGCCCTGGATCCTGCGCACCTATCCGGCCCACGAAGAGGGCGGCGAGCGGGTGTTCGCGGTCGCGGTCATCGAGTTTCTCGGGTCCGCCGGTCAGGTCACCGGCGTCAAGATTGCCGAGGTAAGCGTCGAACGAGCGAACGGGCGACGAATTGTCACGCCGAAACCGGGCACCGAGCGCGTATTGCCCGCTGACCTCGTCCTACTGGCCATAGGCTTCACCGGAACGGACGCCTGGGCGGTGACGCGTCAGCTCGGTCTCCCGAGTACGGTGACGGGTGGCATTGACACCAACGGCGGCGATCATGCTGGCGCAGCCGACGTGTATCTAGCCGGCGACATGCGCCAAGGCGCGTCGCTGGTGGTCACCGCGATTGCCGAAGGGCGCGCCGCGGCCACCGAAATCGACGCATACCTGGAGAGACTAGCCTGATGTCCGTGAAACGTCGCGCGAAGATCGTCTGCACACTCGGCCCAGCGGTCGGCAGCCCGGAGCGCATCCGCGGTCTCGTCGACGCCGGCATGGACGTCGCCCGGCTCAACTTCAGCCACGGTTCGCACGAAGACCACCAAGGGATGTACGAACTGGTCCGGCGCGCCGCCCTGGAGGCGAACCGGCCGGTCGGCATCCTCGCCGACCTGCAGGGCCCGAAGATCCGCCTGGGCAAGTTCGAGAACGGCCCGGTCGCCTGGCGCACCGGCGACACCATCACCATCACCAGTGACGACATCCTCGGCACCGCCGAGCGTGTGTCGTGCACCTATAAGAAGCTGCCGCAAGAGGTCAAGGTCGGCGACCGGCTGCTGGTCGACGACGGCCGGGTGGCGCTCGAGGTAACCGGAGTCACCGGCGGCTCTGCTGACTCGTCACCCACCGGCTCGGGCGACTCGTCACCCACCGGCTCGGGCGACTCGTCACCCACCGGCTCTGCTGACTTTGTCGGCTCCTCGTCACCCACCGACATTGCCTGCCTGATCGTCGAGGGCGGCATCGTCTCCAACCACAAGGGCGTCTCGCTGCCCAACGTCGCGGTCTCGGTGCCGGCGATGTCCGAGAAGGACGAGGCGGACCTGCGGTTCGCCCTGCACCTCGGCGTCGACCTGGTGGCTCTGTCGTTCGTCCGCTCGCCGGAGGACATCAAGCTCGTTCACAGCGTGATGGACGAAGAGGGCATCCGGGTTCCGGTGATCGCCAAGGTGGAGAAGCCGGAGGCGGTCACAGCGCTGGAGGCCATTGTCGACGCGTTCGACGGCGTCATGGTCGCCCGCGGCGACCTCGGCGTCGAGATGCCTCTGGACCAGGTGCCACTGGTGCAGAAGCGCTGCATCCAGCTGTGTCGCGAATCGGCCAAGCCGGTCATCGTCGCCACCCAGATGCTGGACTCGATGATCGAGAACTCCCGCCCGACCCGTGCCGAGGCCTCCGATGTCGCCAACGCGGTGCTCGACGGCGCCGACGCGGTGATGCTCTCCGGCGAGACCAGCGTCGGCAAGTTCCCGGTGCTCACCGTCTCGACCATGGCGAAGATCATCGAGACCACCGAGGCCGGCTCGTTCGACGTGCCGGAGCTGCAGCACGCGCCGCGTACGCGGTCCGGCGCGCTGTCGTTCGCGGCCGCCGGCATCGCCGAGGCGATCGGCGCCCGGGCCCTGGTTGCCTTCACCCAGTCCGGCGACACCGTGCGGCGGATGTCGCGGCTGCACTCCGACCTGCCGCTGATCGCCTGCACGCCGATCCCGCAGGTGGCCAATCAGCTGGCGCTGTCCTGGGGCGTGCAGACCGTGCTGGTGCGCTCGGTGCGCCACACCGACGACATGTTCCGCCAGGTCGACGGCGCCCTGATCGAGGCGGGTGCGGCCAGCCACGGCGATTTCGTCGTGATCGTCGCCGGCGTCCCGGCCAACACGCCGGGTGCGACGAACACCTTGCGCGTTCATCAGATTGGCTCTTTGGTAGACGCATGAGTCCGTACCCGACCGGCGGCCCGCTCCCCATCGGCCAGGAAGCCGTCGATCTGTTGGTGGAACTGCTCGATCTCGAACACCTCGAAGAGATGGTGTTCAAGGGGATGAGCCCGCCGGTCGGGCCACAGCGGGTCTTCGGTGGTCAGGTCGCGGCTCAGGCACTTGTCGCCGCCGGCCGCACGGTCGACCCGAGCCGCACCGTGCACTCGCTGCACGGCTATTTCGTCCGCCCGGGTGACCCGGTGGAGCCGATCATCTACAGCGTGGAAAACGTCCGGGACGGCCGGTCGTTCAGCGTCCGCCGCTCGGTGGCGCTGCAGCACGGCCGCCCGATCTTCTTCATGTCGGCGTCGTTTCAGCGGGCCGAGGTCGGCCTGGACCACCAGACCGACGCGCCGCTGGACGTGCCCGGCCCGGACGACGTCCCGACGATGATCTCGCGGCTGGAGGCTTATCCGGACCGGCTGGAGTTCTGGAACCTGATCCCGCGCCCGATCGACGTGCGCTACGTCGGCGAGCCGGGCTGGATCTCGCCCGGCAACCGGCCCGTCGACGGCCGTCAGCGGGTCTGGATGCGGATCGACGGCAAGCTGCCGGACGATCCGCTGGTGCACGCCTGTGCCCTGACCTTCGCGTCGGACCTGACCCTGCTGGACGCGGTGCTGTCCACGCACGGCGAGGTGTGGGGACCCGGTGGTTTCATCGGCGCCAGCCTGGACCATGCGCTGTGGTTCCATCGGCCGTTCCGGGCCGATGAGTGGTTCCTCTACGACTGCTGGAGCCCGTCAGCGTCCGGCAGCCGGGGCCTCGCCAACGGCCGGATGTTCTCCGCCGACGGCCGGCTGATCGCCAGCGCCGTGCAGGAAGGGCTGCTGCGCCGGATCGGCGGCTGATCGTCGAATCCCGCGGCCGGATCGCGACGGCTGCGCCCAACGCCACGGCGGCAGCGCCGTCGGTGATCATCGCGCGCGGGCGGCGTCCGCGAACCCTCTCGGGTACGCCACCTCGTTGTCCACGTTTGCGCAGCATATGATCGCCGTGTGCGACTGTCGGCGAGAGTGGATTACGCGCTGCGCGCGGCCAGCGAACTGGCGGCGGCTCAGCTCGCCGCGACCAGCGGCAGCGCCGCCCCGGTGACCGCCGAGAAGCTGGCCAATGCCCAGCAGATCCCGGCCAAGTTCCTGGAGAGCATCCTGGTGCAGCTGCGCCGCGGGGGAGTCGTCACGGCGCAACGTGGACCCGAGGGTGGTTACTGGCTGACCCGGCCGGCCGCCGACATTTCGCTGGCCGACATCATCCGGGTGATCGACGGCCCGCTGGCGCATGTGCGCGGCACCCGTCCGGAAGACCTGGGCTACCACGGCACGGCGACCCGGTTGCAGGACGTGTGGATCGCACTGCGGGCGAGTGAGCGGGAGATTCTGGAGCTCGTGTCGCTGGCCGACGTCGCCACCGGTGACCTGCCGAAACGCGTACGTGATCTGATTTCCGATCCCAAGGCGTGGGCCTGACGCAGACCCCCGATTGACCGAGTCGGTGCGTGGCGGCTAGATTCCCTACTACATCAGTAGGCAAAGTAGGAATCATTCTCGCTGATATCGACGTCAGTGCGATCGAGGCCTTCGCAACCGATTGGACCGACATGGGTCGCAGCATCCGAGTGTTAGCCAGTGCCGCCGTCATGACCGTCGCTGCCGCCGGACTCGTCGCCTGCGGGAGCTCCGATAGCGGCAACACCGTCACGCTGTCGCTGGTGGCGTACTCCACGCCGCAAGCGGCCTACCAGGACATCATCAAAGCGTTCCAGAAGACCACCGCCGGCAAGCACATCAAGTTCACCCAGTCCTACGGCGCCTCCGGCGACCAGAGCCGGGCAGTGGCGGCCGGGCAGAAGGCCGACATCGTGGCGTTCTCGCTGGAGCCGGACGTCACCCGGCTGGTCACCGCCAAGCTCGTGGACCCGAGCTGGAATGCCAATCAATACAAGGGATTTGTCACCGACTCGGTCGTCGTGATCGCCACCCGCAAGGGCAACCCGAAGGGCATCAAGACCTGGGCCGACCTGACCCGGCCCGGGGTCTCGGTGATCTCGCCGAATCCGTTCACCTCCGGCGGCGCGCGCTGGAACGTGATGGCTGCCTATGGCGCGGTGTCCGGCAAGGGCGCCGACAAGACCGCCGGCGTCAACTACCTCCAGTCGCTGTTCCCGCAGATCGCGGTGCAGGACAACAGTGCCCGCGCGTCGCTGCAGACGTTCGTCGGCGGCAAGGGCGACGCGATGATCGCGTATGAGAACGACTCCATCTTCGCCCAGCAGAACCATCAGGCGATCGACTACACGATTCCGGACTCGACGATCCTGATCGAGAATCCGGTCGCGGTCACCACCAACTCGGCGCACCCGGCCGAGGCCAAGGCGTTCCTCGACTTCCTCTACACGCCGGCCGCGCAGAAGATCTACGCCGACAACGGCTACCGCCCGGTGGTCCAGGGCGCCGGCGGGCGCAGCTTCGCGACGCCGTCCGGGCTGTTCACGATCAACGATCTGGGCGGCTGGCCGGCGGTCACCAAGGAGTTCTTCGACCCGAGCGCCGGCATCGTGGCCGGCATCGAGCAGAAGCTGGGCGTGGCCACGGCCAGTTCCCCGTCGCCGTCGGCATCGTCGAAGGGATAACTCGCCGATGACCGTCGTCAAAGCGCCGGAGATACCGCGCCAGCAACGGCAACCCGAGACCCGGCGGGAGGTGCCGGCACGTGCGCGCGCACGTGCCGGCACCGGCATCGGTCTGGGTGTCGCCGTCGTCTACCTGAGCATCATCGTGCTGATCCCGCTGGCCGCGGTGGTCGCCAAGTCGGGTTCCGGCGGAGCGGACTTCTTCTGGCGGGCCGTACGCACCCCGGATGCCTGGGCGGCGCTGAAGCTGACCCTCATTTCCGCCGTCGCGGTGGCGGTGGTCAACCTGGTGATGGGCACCGTGATCGCGTGGGTCCTGGTGCGCGACCAGTTCCCCGGCAAGGCCGTCGTGGACACCCTGATCGACCTGCCGTTCGCGCTCCCGACCATCGTCGCCGGCCTGGTTCTGGTCGCCCTCTACGGCAGCGGCAGCCCGCTGCACATCGATCTCGCGTACGCCCGCTCCGGTGTCTTTGTGGCCCTGCTCTTCGTCACGCTGCCGTTCGTCGTGCGCACGGTCCAGCCGGTGCTCTTGGAACTGGACCAGGACATGGAGCAGGCGGCCCACTCGCTGGGCGCCGGCGGCTGGACCACGTTCCGCCGGATCGTGCTGCCGAACCTGATGCCGGCGATGATCTCCGGTGCGGGTCTGGCCTTCACCCGGGCCGTGGCCGAGTTCGGATCGGTGAACTTGATCTCCGGCAACCTGCCGATGAAGACACAGGTCTCGGCGGTGGTCATCTACGGCCGGATCGAGAGTGACGACACCGCGGCCGCGGCCGCGATCTCGACTTTCCTGCTCGCCATCGCACTGGTCGTGCTGATCGCGCTGGAACTCGTGCAACGCCGGGCGGCGCGCCGTGGCTAAATGGTTGTTGCGGCTGATCACGCTGGGCTATCTGGCGCTCCTGCTGATCCTGCCGGTCGGTCTGATCGCGTGGCGTACGTTCGCGGACGGTCTGAGCCCGGTGATCGACGCGCTCACGTCCGACGACGCCGTGCACGCGTTCAAGGTGACGCTGATCGTGGCGGTCTGGGCAGTGCTGCTGAACACCGTGTTCGGCGTCGGTGTGGCGCTGCTCCTGGTGCGTGGCCGGATCCCGGGCAAGCGCCTGCTGAGCGCGCTGATCGACCTGCCACTCGCGGTCTCGCCAGTGATCGTCGGTCTGGCGCTGATCCTGGTCTACGGATCCTTCGAACCGATCGGCCGCTGGTTCGGGGACCGCGGCGTGCAGATCATCTTCGCGGTCCCGGGCATGGTGCTGGCTACCGTCTTCGTCTCGCTGCCGCTGGTGGTGCGCGCGATCGTTCCGGTGCTCCAGGAGATGGGCAACGAGCAAGAGCAGGCTGCCCACACTCTGGGCGCCGGCCGGTGGGCGACGTTCTGGCGGATCACCATCCCCGGCATCCGGTGGGCGCTGGCCTACGGCGTGGTGCTGTGCCTGGCCCGGGCGCTGGGCGAATACGGCGCCGTGGCGGTGGTCTCCGGCCGGGTGGTGGGCCAGACGCAGACGGCGACGCTGTTCGTCGAGGAGCGTTACCAGAACTTCGACACCATCTCCGCGTACGCGACCGCCACCGCACTTGCACTGATCGCGATCGTGGCGCTGCTGATCGCGAAGCTCCTGGACCGCGGCGCCCTGAAACGATCGGAGAAGCACTGATGGCAATCCAAGTCAACGGCGTCAGCAAAGCGTTCGGCGGCACTCCGGTGCTGGATGACGTGTCGATCGACGTGGGCAGCGGCGAACTCACCGCGCTGCTCGGTCCCAGCGGCGGCGGCAAGTCCACGTTGCTGCGGGTGATCGCGGGCTTGGAGGTGCCGGACCGCGGGACCGTGCTGATCTCCGGCGTCGACTCCACCCGGCTGTCGCCACAGCAGCGCCAGGTCGGGTTCGTGTTCCAGCACTATGCCGCCTTCAAGCACCTGACCGTCTTCAAGAACATCGCGTTCGGTCTTCAGATCCGCAAGCGGCCCCGGGCCGAGATCAAGCGCCGGGTCGACGAACTGCTCGAACTCGTCCACCTCGAACAGCTGGCCCACCGCTATCCGGCGCAGCTGTCCGGCGGCCAGCGACAGCGGATGGCGCTGGCGCGCGCCCTCGCGGTGGAGCCCGAAGTGCTGCTGCTGGACGAGCCGTTCGGAGCGCTGGACGCCCAGGTTCGCAAGGAGTTGCGGACCTGGTTGCGCCGGCTGCACGACGAGGTGCACGTCACCACCGTGTTCGTCACCCACGACCAGGAGGAGGCGATGGACGTGGCGGACCGGATCGTGGTCCTCGCCGGCGGCCGGGTCGAGCAGGTGGGCAGCCCGACCGAGATCTACGAGAATCCGGCCAACGCCTTCGTGATGGGCTTCCTGGGGGCGGTCACGACCGTCGGCGGCCGCCTGGTCCGCCCGCACGATGTCGAGATATCGACCGCACCCGCGGCCGGCTCGGTGGCCGCGACGATCAACCGGATCGTCCGGCTCGGCTTCGAGGAGCGGATCGAGATGTCCGGGCCGGACGGCGAGATCATGGCCCAGGTGCTCCGCGGCGGCGCCGAGCAGATGCGCGTGACCGGCGGTGACACGGTCTGGATCCGTCCCCGCGATGACGCCCGGACGCTGGAGCCGGCCCGGTAATTGCGATCGGCGGCGGTATCGGTCAGAGTGCTCCCGTGCATCGTCGCCTGCGGAAGACCCCCGGAGAGTTGCTGGCCGCCGCCGCAATCGTCGCCGTGCTCGGCGTGTCCGGCTGCACCGGCGGCTCGGCCGCGAACTCGCCGCCGCCGGCCACCGGCGCTCAGCCGGCCGCCTCCTCGGCCGCACCGCTCGCCGCCGCTCCGGGTGGCAAGCGGACGCTGACCATCCTCGGCGCCGGCGACGAGCTGCTGCACCCGGAGGTCTGGGCGCAGGGCCACAAGGACGCGGTCGCGGACGGCAAGTCGGGCTATGACTTCGACCCGATCTTCGCCAGTGTCCGGCCCGCGATCACCGCCGCCAGCCTGGCGATCTGCCACATGGAGACGCCACTGGCCCCGGCCGGCGGCCCCTATCAGGGCTATCCGCGGTTCAGCGTGCCGCCGCAGATCGCCACCACCATCCACGACATCGGCTACGACACCTGCTCCACGGCCTCGAACCACACGCTGGACCAGGGCACCGCCGGGATCAAGCGGACGCTGGACGCGCTCGACGCCGCCGGCGTCGCGCACACCGGCAGCTACCGGAGCCAGGCCGACTCCAAGAAGATCGACATGATCGAGGTGACGTCGCCGCAGGGCGGTGCCCCGGTCAAAGTGGCGCAGCTGTCGTACACCTTTGGGTTCAATGGCCTCAAGCGGCCGCAACCGTGGGTGGCCAACCAGACCGATGCCACCACCATCCTGGCCGCCGCGCACCGGGCCAAGCAGGCCGGCGCGGAGATCGTCGTGCTGTCGATCCACTGGGGTGTCGAATACGACCACACCCCGAACGCCGACCAGAAATCGCTGGCCGCGAAGCTGCTGGCATCGCCCGATCTGGACCTGATCCTCGGCTGTCACGAGCACGTGGTGCAGCCGATCGCGAAGGTGGCCGGCAAGTGGGTGGCCTACGGCATGGGCAACCAGGTGGCCCGGCACGCCGAGCCGGTCAACGACAACCGCGAGGGCATCATGCCCGAATTCACCTTCACCGAGACCTCCGCCGGGCACTGGGCGGTCACCACCGCCGCCGTGATCCCGACCTGGGTGTCGATGCAGCCGGCGATCCGGGTGATCGACCTGCCGGCAGCGTTGGCCGGGACGAACCTCCCGGCGGACACCCGCAAGATCTACCAGGGTGCGCTGGACCGAATCATGCGCTATGTGGACAGTCTCGGATCCGATGTAAAGGTCATATCCGGCACGCCCTGATCGGCGATGATCTTCGCGGATCAAAGATCAAGAGCCGGCGGTACGCACCCCGGCCGGCCCGCCGCATCACGAACCCGCAACTGTCGCCGCCAGAACCGGCTCCCGGGGTTGGCAACCAACTCCGGCGTTGGCGAGTCTTTACAACCGACACGCAACGCGATGGCCGCCCGGGATCCGGAGACGTGCGGCGCGACCGGTAAGCCGAGGGGTTCCAGGTAGTACATGCGGATCTTGACCAGCCCGTGGTGGCGGGCACCGTTCCAGCTGCTGCGCCGGCCGGGTGTGGCGCTGTCGCTGATCGCCGCGACGTTCGTGGCCGCTCTGCCGGCCGCGGCGGCGCCGCTGTTCCTCGGCACCGCGCAGTCCGCCACCGTCAATGACCAGGTCGCCGAACTCCTGCCCGAACGTGAGCGGCGTGACCGTGGGCAGCTACCTGTTCGACTCCGATCCGGACGAGGTCGGCAAGCTCGCCGACCGTGTCAAGACCGACATCACCAAGCTGCCCAATATCGGGCCGGCCACGACCACGGTCTACCAGTCCCGGCTGCCGGTGATCGGGCTGCCCGCGGACGATCCGGCCAACCACCCGTGGCCGATCACGCTGATGGCCCGGGACGGTTTCCAGGACCACATCAAGGTGCTGGAACGCGCCGACAAGACCGGCCCGATGAGCGTGTGGGTGCCGGACGACATCGCCTCGTCCTGGCACGTCGAGCCCGGCGACACGATTTCGATCGGGAGCGACGTCAAGACCCAGGTGACGGTCGGCGCGATCTACAAGAACATGAACGTCGGCCACGTGGACCGGTTCTGGTGCTCGACCCGGCCGTTGTTCCAGGGCCAGATCCTCGCCGAATACGGCCAGCCGTCGCTGCTGCTGGGTGATCTGAAGACCGTCCTGACGGTGTTCCACCAGGAGGTCTCCTTCAGCCAGGCGCCGACCGTGACGTTCGAGTCGGCTCTGGTCAATCCGGCGCCGTCGCCGGAGCTGGCCCGCAAGACCACCAGCAGCCTGCGGCGCGACACCCCGTCGCTGATCGACGCGTTCCAGCTCAAGGACGAGTTCGGCGGCACTGATCGGGCCACCATCACGTCCCGCCTGCCGCTGTTCATGACTCGCGCCGGCTTGGTCGAGCAGACGTTGCGGATGCCGATCTACGCCGTCTCCGGTGCCGGCGTCCTGGTCGGCCTGCTGGTGCTCGGTGCCGCCACGGTGCTCTGGGCCCGACGCCGGGAGCACGAGCTCGCCGTCCTCGCCGTCCGCGGCACCGCCCCGGTGGCTCTCGGCTTCAAGGCCATCCTGGAATCGCTGCCGGCGATCATCGTCGGCGCCGGAGTCGCGGTGCTGGCGGCCCGGTGGCTGGTGCTCGACATCGGGCCGGCCGGCTCGCTCTCCGCCGACGCCCAGCGGTTCGGTCTGGTCTCGACCGGAGTGGTGGCGGCGGCCGCGGTGCTCACCGTCCTGGTGGTCGCGACCCGGCGCGCCCGGCGCCTCACCGACACGACGCCGCACCTGCACCGGCGGCATCGGCTCGCCGCGGTCCCGTGGGAGCTGCTGATCTTCGCCGCGGCGCTGGGTGCTCTGGCAGCAGATGAGCGGTGACCTGGAGGCGCAGGACGGGCAGCTCGCGGTCGGCGGGACGGTGGTCTCGCTGCCGCCGCGTACGCTCGTCATCCCGATCATGCTGATCATCGGCACCAGCCTCCTCGCGGCCCGCCTGGTCGCGGCCTGGCTGCGCTGGCGCGGCGCGAAGCGTACGCCCCGCGGCGACGCGCGCTATCTGGCCCGGCGCCGGCTGGGCCGGGAGCCGGTGGTGGCGGCGCTGCTGCTGGCGATCGCCGCCATCCCGGCCGCCGTCGCCGGGTTCGCCGCCGTCGCCGCCGGATCGGTGCAGACGACGATCGAGTCCAAGGCGCTCGCGGCGACCGGGACCGACATCGTCGTACGCACCGACGCGGCCACCCAGGTCCCCGCCGACATCGCCCGGATCGGGCCGTCCACGCTGGTGCTGCGAACCGACGGCATTCAGGTCGGCAAGTTCCAGACCACGATGCTCGGCGTCGATCCGGAGGAATTCAAGAAGGTGGTGACCGTCGGTCCGGAAGTCGCCGGGCCGAAGTTCGACGCCACCCTCGACGAGATGGCGGCGCAGACCCCCGACGACAGTGTCATCACGGTTCTGGCCAGCGCTCCGATCCAGGCCGGGCCGACCGACCTGGTCTCGTCCACCAAGACCGTGCACGTCAACGTCGTGCAAGTCGCCAACTTGCCGGCCAGCATCAACAATCTGCCGGTGGTGATCGTCTCCCGGTCGGTGATCGGCGATCAGATCTTCGGCGGTGCGGCCAGCCCGCAGATCTGGGTGCACACGCACCACACCGCCGCGGTCCAGGCGGCGGCCCTGGCCAACCAGGACCTGAGCCTGTCCGGCATCAGCATCGCCAAGGATCTCTACGCCGACACCCTGTTCGAGCCGATCACCTACATCTTCGAATACTTCGTCGCGATTGCGCTGCTGACCGGCTTGGTGGTCGCCGTCGGGCTGCTGCTTTACCTGGAGTCGCGGACGGTCGCGCACCGGCGCGCGTACATCATGTTGCGCCGCATGGGCATGCGGCCCCGCACCCACCGGACCGCGCTCCTGCTCGAGCTGTGCACCGCGCTCGGTCTGGGTCTCGCGGTCGCCGCGGCGACCGTCGGCACGGTCGCGTTCTTCCTGCGGACGTCGTTCGACGTCAACCCGGACAAGGCGCCCGGGACGATCCTGTCGGTCTCGGTGCCGGCCATGGTCGTGATCGCCGCCAGCGTTGCGGTCACCGCGATCGGGGCCGCACTGTTCGGACACGCCCGGGTGGCCCGGGCCAAGCCTGCGGAGGTTCTGCGCGATGCTGTCTGACGTCGTCGTCTGCCGGGAGGTCTACCGCAGCTACGAGACCGTGTCCGGCCCGGTCGAAGTGCTGCGCGGCGTCGACCTGTCGATTCCACGCCGGGCGATCACCGCGCTGCGCGGCCCGTCCGGCTCCGGGAAATCGACACTGCTGCGCCTGATCGGCTGCGTCGAGCGAGCCGAGTCCGGCGCAGTCGATTTCGACGGCTCGGACACCACGACTATGTCCCGCCGCAAGCGCCGCTACCTGCGCCGGCGCGACATCGGCGTAATCCACCAGGATCCGGCGACGAATCTGCTGGACTATCTGACCATCCGGCAGCACCTGGCGCTCGGTGCCCGGATGCGCGGGGTCCGGTCGTCGCAGCGGGACATGGTCGCCCTGCTCGACCAGCTGGGCATCGCCGACCGCGCCGACCACAAGCCCAAAGAACTCTCCGGCGGCCAGCAGCAGCGAGCCGCAGTGGCGTTCGCCGCCATCGCCCGGCCGTCACTGATCGTCGCCGACGAACCGACCGGCCACCTGGATCACACCAGCGGCGAAGCGGTGATGAACGCTCTTGCCAGCGTTGCCGCATCGGGCGTCGCGGTGGTCATCGCCACCCACGACCACATCGTGGCGGATCGAGCCGACCGGGTCGTCGACCTGGCCGATGGAGTTGTCGTAGGAGGACGGCGATGACGACTACAACCGCACCCCTGGTGACCGTCGACACCGTGAGCCGGCGGTTCCGGCTCGGCACCAACGTCGTCGATGCGCTCGTCGAGGTCTCGGCACGAATCAACTCCGGCGAGGTCACCGTGATCGCCGGCCCCTCCGGGTCCGGCAAGACCACCCTGCTCACCATCCTCGCCGGGCACGAGACCAAGGACAGCGGCGCGATCGCGGTGCACCCGCCGATGCCGCCGGGCGCGCCGATCGAACGCCTCAACTGGGGGTACGTCGGCTACGTCCCGCAGATTCCGGCACTCCTCGACGAGCTGACCGTCGCCGAGAACATCGAGCTGCCGGCGCGGCTGGCCAAGCGCAAATTCCGCCGCCGCGACCGCAACTCCACCGGCGGCTGGGCCACGTCGGAACTCATGGGGCGGCTGGAGATCGATCACCTGGCCGACCGGTTCCCCAGTCAGACGTCCGGTGGCGAGCAGCAGCGCACCGCGATCGCCCGAGCGCTGCGGCTGCTTCCGCCGCTGATCATCGCCGACGAACCGACCGGCCACCAGGACCGGGCCCGAGTTCGCATCGTGCTGGACACGATGAAGGAGTATGCCCGCACCGGTCGTGCCGTCGTGATCGCCAGTCACGATGACGATGTGGTGGCCGCGGCCGACACCCTGATCCGGATGCAGGACGGACGGCTGCACACCGAATGGGCGCGTGCCTGAGCGAGACCAACAGACCTCCACTGGGCTGCGGGCGGCAGCGGCGATCCGGGCGCCGCGGCCGCCCGCTCAATTACCTGGGCGGTTCCCGCTTCACACCGCCCTTTGGACGACGCCATCGTGCTTGGCGCGCGGCGACTTCGTCGACGCTTGCCAGGCGCGATAACGTCGCCGGCGGCGCTTCGCGAAACCGCGCGGCCGGCCGCCGGGGTGGCCGAGGCCGCGGCGCCGGTGGTAGGTCTGCGCCGCCTCATACTGGACGCCATCGAGCTTGGCGCGCGGCGACTTCGTCGACGCTTGCCAGGCGCGATAACGTCGCCGGCGGCGCTTCGCGAAACCGCGCGGCCGGCCGCCGGGGTGGCCGAGGCCGCGGCGCCGGTGGTAGGTCTGCGCCGCCTCATACTGGACGTGCGGTGGCTATGTCGAACTCCGTTTGGCCCCTAGACTCGGCCGCCGCCGGCTGAGTCCGCGGAGATGCGCTGGGCGAGATAGATCGGGACAATCGAGATGACGATCAGCAGGGCCGCCACGACGTTGATCACCGGCGCCTGGTTGGGCCGGAACAGGTTGTTGAAGATCCACAGCGGCAGCGTCTGAATGCCTGGTCCCGCAGTGAACGTCGTGACGATGATTTCGTCGAAGCTCAGCGCGAAGGCCAGCAGACCGCCGGCGAACAGAGCCGAGCGCAGCAGCGGAAATGTGACGTACCGGAAGGTCTGGAAGGTGGTCGCGCCGAGATCGGCGGATGCCTCCTCGAAGTTGGCGCCGGTTCGCCGCAGCCGCGCCAGCACGTTGTTGTAGACCACCACCACGCAGAACGTGGCGTGGCCGATGATCACCGAGAGCAGGCCCTTCTGCAGGCCGAGCGGTTGCGCCACGTTCTGGAACGCGGTCGACAGCGCCATGCCGGTGACGATGCCGGGCAGAGCGATCGGCAACACGACCAGCAGCGACAGCGCGTCCCGGCCGAAGAACCGGTAGCGACCGACAGCGAACGCGATCATCGTGCCGAGCACCAGCGCGATGGCGGCCGCGCCCAGACCGGTTTTTACCGACGTCAACAGGGCATCCCGCGCGCCAGTGTTGTTCCACGCCTTCGACCACCAGGTCAGCGTCAGGTCGTGGGGCGGCCAGGAGAAGGTCCGGTCGGCGTTGAACGAATTCACCACCACCACCGCGAGCGGGATGTAGATGAATCCCAGGCCGATCGCCATCGCGCCGCGGAGCAGCCACTTTCCGAGGGGTGACAGCGTCACAATTCCTCCAGCGCGCCGGTGCGGCGGACGGCGATCAGATAGATCACCATGATCACCACGGGGATCGTGGCGACCGCCGCCGCGAACGGCAGGTTGTTGGCGGCGCCGATAGTCCGGTAGACCACGTTGCCGAGCAACTGGGTCTTGCCCCCGACAATCTCCACGGTGATGTAGTCACCCAGCGACAACGAGAACGTGAAGATCGACCCGGCGATCACCGCCGGCCACACCGTCGGCAGAACCACCGACCGGAACGTACGGCCGGACCGCGCACCCAGGTCCGCCGACGCTTCGAGCATCGCGTTGGGCAAGCGGTCAAACCCCGCATAGATCGGCAGGATCATGTACGGCAGCCAGAGGTAGGACAGCACGATGATGGTGGCGGTCAAGCCGTAACCGGGTCCGCGGCCGTTGCCGCCCAGCATCCAGTCGACAACACCGCCGTTGGCCAGCATCACCCGCCAGGAGTAGGCCTTGACCAGGTAGCTCGCCCAGAGCGGGGTGAGGATCGCGATGACCAGCCACTTGCGAGCGCGCGGCGTGGCGATCTTGGCCATGAAGAATGCCATCGGGGTGGCGATCACGGCGCAGATCACGGTCACCGATGCCGCGACTCCGATGCTGCGCAACGTGACCGACCGATAGACGGACTCGGTCAGGATTTCCTTGAAGTTCGCCAGCGTGGGCTGCTTCACCATTTCGCCAGTGAAGTCGTCAACGGTCCAGAACGATGTGACCAGCAGCGCGGCGAGCGCGCCCAGATATGCCACGACGAGCCAGAACAGCGGTGCGGACAGCAATGCGGTGAGCCGGGCTCGCGGATGCCGGTGCAGCCACGAGGAGAATCGGCGGGCCGGGCCGTCGGCGACGACGACCCGGCTCACCTCCGTATCGATTGCGGTCATCAGCCCTTGATCTCGGTCCAGGCCTTGGTCCACTCCGAGTAGTCCTCGCACTTGACGTTGGTACGACCGTCGAGACACTGCGTGGTCGGGGTGGTCCAGTAGTAGACGTTCTTCCAGTACGGCGCGTCGGCCGAGTGGTACACCGTGCAGAAGTTCTTGTCCGAGGTGTGGTCGCAGGCAAGGCTGTTGGACGGCGCCTCGCCGAACCACTCCGCCACGGCGGCGTTGACCTGCGGCGAAACTATGTGGTTCATCCACATGTACGCGCAATTCGGGTGCTTCGCCTTCGCCGCCACCATCCAGGTGTCGGACCAGCCGGTCGCGCCCTCGCTCGGCAGGATCGCGTCGACCGGAGCCTTGTCGGCCTGTGCCAGGCTGGCGATGACCTCCCAGGTCGTGCCCACCACGGAGTTGCCGGACTTGAACGCCTCGACCTCCTTGGTGTAGTCCGACCAGTACTCACCGACGTTCTTGTTCTGGCTCTTGAGCAGGCTCACCGCCGCCGCGAGCTGCTTGGAGTCCAGTGCGTACGGGTCCTTGATGCCCAGGTCCGGCTGGTGCTTCATCAGGTAGAGCGCGGCGTCGGCGATGTAGATCGGGGAGTCGTACGCGGTGACCTTGCCGGCGTACGCGGACGATCCGTCGAACACAACACTCCACGAGGTGGGTGCCGGGCTGACCTTGTCGGTGCGGTACATCAGCAAGTTCGCGCCGCGACCGTGCGGGACGCCGTAGGCCAGTCCGCCGACCGAGTTCCACGGCTGCAGCTTCAGGTCGCTGTAGATGTCCTTGTAGTTGGAGACCAGGTTGGTGTTGACCGGGGCGACGACGCCGCCGTAGATCATCCGGAGCGACGCGTCACCGGAAGCCGAGACCACGTCGTAGTCGCCGGACTTCATCAGCGTCAGCATCTCGTCCGAGGTGCCCGCTACCTTGACGTTCACCTTGCAGCCGGTCTGCTGCTCGAACGGGGTGACCCAGTTGACCTTCGGGTCGTCCGATCCGTCCTCGACGTAGCCGGCCCACGCCACGATGTTGACCGTGCCCTCGCCGGGGCCCAGCGTCTTCATGGCCGGAATCGACGGCGGCTTGACGCCGGCGGTGCCGGGTCCGCTCGCCTTGCTGCCGCACGCGCTCAGGGCCAGCAGGCCGACCGAGGCGAGCGCGGTAATTGTGGTGACAATGCGCACGCGACGCATAGTTACTCCTTCGTGGCGAAATGGACGTCCATCATTCAGCGCCCCAGTGTCCCGGCCGTGGTGGGCACGGCCACCACGTGCTCGCGTCGCCAACGCAGGACCACGTTGGAGTTGCGCAGCTCGTTGACATCACTGGATGAGGTCTGCAGGTTCTGCTGGAGCGCGACGAGCCGCACCCCGGCATCCAGGTCGATGACGAACCGGGTTGATGGTCCGGCGTAGATGACCTCGACGATGGTTCCCGCGGCAGTGATCTCGTCGCTGCCGGTGGGGGATCCGTCCCCGGCCGGCAGCAAGCGGATCTTCTCCGGGCGCACCGAGAACGTGCCGTCGGTGCCCAGGATCGCGGCCGCGGTCGGTCCTTCGATCAGATTCGACGTGCCGACAAAACCGGCAACGAACGGCGATCCCGGTCGTTCATAGATCTGCTCGGGCGTGCCGACCTGCGCGATGCGGCCGTCGTGGAACACCGCCACCCGATCGCTCATGGTCAGCGCTTCCTCCTGATCGTGGGTCACGAACACGAAGGTGATGCCGACTTGACGCTGGATGGCTTTGAGCTCGACCTGCATCTCCTCACGCAGCTTCAGGTCCAGCGCACCGAGCGGCTCGTCCAGAAGCAGGACCTTGGGACGGTTGACCAGGGCCCGGGCAAGGGCAACCCGTTGCCGCTGGCCGCCGGAGAGCTGGCTGGGCTTGCGATCGCCGAAGTCGGCGAGGCGCACCGAATCGAGGGCGTCGAGCGCCGTCTGCCTGCGGGTGGCCCGGGGGACCTTGCGGATCCTCAGGCCGTACTCGACGTTTTGCATGACCGTCATGTGCGGGAACAGGGCATAGTCCTGGAACACCGTATTCACGTCCCGCTCGAACGGCGCAAGCCGGGTCACGTCGGTGCCATTCAGCTCAATCGTGCCGGCGCTCGGGTGCTCGAAGCCGGCAATCATGCGCAGCACCGTGGTCTTACCGGATCCGGATGGCCCGAGCATCGAGAAGAACTCGCCGTTGGCGATGTCCAGGTCGACGCCATCGACCGCGGTAACGCTGCCGAACACCTTCGCTAGGCCGGTCAGGCGGATCGCGGGAACGCTCACGATTTGCGGCTCCATCCGATGTGAATTGCGAGTGTGGTCCGGTTCGGGCACCGGCTGGCACCGGGCCGAAACGGACGTAGGCCGCTCGCGCTGGCGGCCATACCGGCAACGTAGGGTGCGGCCGCGTGCCCGCCAATGGACTCACGCACAGTCGTATCCAGGCGGAGTGTGCACAAGTACAGTGTGCGGATGCCGGTGCGAATTAGTGACCTCGTGGCAGCGCCTGAGCTGCACCTGTTGGCTCGCCATGGATCCCGGGCCGGGCTCGATCGGGAGGTGCGCTGGTGCGCTGTCACCGAACTGGCTGACCCCCGACCGTGGTTGCAGGGCGGCGAGCTGGTGCTGACCACCGGATTGCGGCAGCGGACCGCGGGGTTGCAGCAGGAGTTCGTCAGCCGGGTGGCCGAGCGCGACGTTGCCGGGATCGGGTTCGCGATCGGGCTGACCCACGACTCGGTGCCCAAAGCCACCTTGGCGGCCGCGGCCGAACACCAGGTGGTCGTGCTCGAGGTGCCGTACGAAGTGCCGTTCATCGCGGTCGACCGGTTCGTCGCCGACCGCATTCTGCACGCGCACTACCAGCGTCAGCACGATCTGCTGCGACGCCATGACACGCTGTCCCGGGCGCTGCTATCCGGCGGCGGCCTGGCCGCGCTGATCCGATCGCTGCAGCAGCTGCTGGACGCGCCGGTGGGCGTCGTTGACGCCTTCGGCCGCACGCTCGTCTCGGCTCCGGCGGGCGCCGTCTGGACGCTCGCCGACACCGATCCACTCCACTCCGCGCCGATCGAGATCGGTGGCGCGCTGGTGGCCTGGCTGTGCACCCGCACCCCGCGGGACGGAATCGATCTGCTGCCGTACGCGGCCAACCTGGTCGGGCTGGAGCTGGCCCGCCGTCAGGCCCAGCTGGCCGGCCGGCGTGAGCTGCTCGGTCAGGTGATCGAGGACATCGCCGCGACCACGATCTCGGCGACCGAGGCACATCGCCGGCTCGGAGCGCACGGCGTTGATGTGCGGCGGCCGTACGCCGTCGTGCTGGCGGCCGCGCCGCCGGGAGCGACCGAGCGGCTGCGAACCCTGCCCGGCGGGATCTATCCGCTCACCGATTCCGGTGTGGAACCGGTGGTGACGGCGCACGTCGGTGAACATCTGGCGGTTCTCGTAGGTCAGGATCGCGACCCGCACGAGGTCGCGACCGTCACCCATCGCTACGTGGCACAGCTCGGAGACGGCGTACGCGTCGGGATCGGAGCCGCCTACGAGGGCGTCAACGGCCTGCGCTGGAGCTATCACGAGGCGCGCGAAGCGCTGACCCGAGGCGCCGGAGTCAACGGCCGGGAGCCGCTGTCACTGCCGGGGTTGTTGCTGTCCAGCGAGTCGCTGCCGCTCGTCGATCTCGGCCGGGAAGTGCTGGCGCCACTGCGCCGCTGCGACGAGACGACCGGGTCGGCGCTGGTCGAGACGCTCCGGGTCTACCTCGAGGAGGACGCGTCGGTGGCGCGTACGGCCGCCCGCCTGTTCGTGCACCGAAACACCGTGCGATACCGGCTGGAGCAGATCGAGCGCCTCACCGGGCGGTCCCTGGAGTCGACACCGGACCGGGTGCAGCTGTGGCTGGCGCTTCAAGTCGTGGCGCTATCCGGCCGTACCGCCGATGTGGGGTGAGGGCCGCGTCGCGTAATCAGATCGCGACCCCCGCGGTCCCCGCAGGTCATCGCCAGATGGCATGCTTTCGCTGAACGAAACAGGTTCGCTTGGTGCCGGCGACAGGGTAGTGCCCGGCGGATAGACGGAGGACGATTCGCTGGTGGCCGGCGAGGATCGCACGTACGGACAGCCGCTGCGCGCCGGAGACCCGGAGCAACTGGGTGACTACCGGCTGAAGCGGCGGCTGGGCGAAGGCGGCATGGGCTCGGTCTTCCTGGCCGAGACCGGCACCTCGACTCTCGTCGCGGTCAAGCTGATCCGGGCCGACCTCGCCGAAGAGCCGGAGTTCCGGCGGCGGTTCCGCAGCGAGGTCGAGCGCGCCCGGGAAGTGCCGCCGTTCTGCACCGCCGAGGTTCTCGACGCCGATCCGGACCACGAGACGCCATACCTCGTCGTCGAGTTCGTCGACGGACCGAGCCTGTCCGAGGTGGTCGTGGACCGCGGCCCGCTGACCCCGTCGAACCTGCACGCACTGGCGATCGGCGTGGCCACCGCGCTGACCGCGATCCACGGCGCCGGCGTGATTCACCGCGACCTCAAGCCGAGCAACGTGCTGCTCGCACCCGGCGCGCCCAAGGTGATCGACTTCGGGATTGCCCGAGCCGCCGAGTCCACCGATAGCGAGACCCGCACTGATCAGCTGATCGGCACCGTGGCATACATGGCGCCGGAACGCCTCGACCCGATGCCCGGCATTCGCAGCCTGACCTCGGCCGCGGACATCTTCGCCTGGGGTGCCGTGGTGACCTTCGCGGCGACCGGGCGGGTGCCGTTCGTCGCCGACTCATCACCGGCGACCGCGGTCGCGATCCTGACACAGGAGCCCGACCTCGACGGTCTCACCGAACCGCTGCGCAGCCTGGTGGCCCGTGCTCTGGCGAAGGACCCGAAGGACCGTCCGACCGCCCGCGAGCTGCTGGACGCACTGCTGTCCAAGGACCGCGGACCGGCCGTGGTCGCCGAGAAAGCCGCCGAAGACCAGCTCACCGATGGCATGGCGGCGGCCCAGATCACCATTCCGAAGCAGGCGAAGAAACGCGAGCGGACCCGGGTCGGGAAGCCCGATGACGTCATCGAGACCGACATCATCGCGACGCCGAAGCGGCGGTCACCAGTGTGGCGGCGGATCGGCGTCGCGGCCATGGTGCTGGTCCTGCTCGCGATGGCCGGCACCCTCGCCGCGATCGTGCACGGCGACATCAAGCTGCCGATCAGCGCCGCGGTCGAATCCGGCCACACTCCGGAGCCGAGCCTGTCCGGCACCGGCTCACCGGCCGGCACGCCGAGCCCCACACCGAGCGGCTCACCGGCGACCGATCCGATCGCCGGGTGGTCGCACTTCCGTGACGCGTTGGCGCTACCGACGCCGAGCGGCGCCTGGCAGAACCGGGACGATCCGAAGTCCGGAGCCAATTGCACCGTCGACGGCGGCCTGACGGTCACGCTCGCGGCCGAGACCACCTATCGGTGCCCGGGCAAGATCTCCCAATATGCCGACTTCCGCGCGACCGTCGACGTGACTCTGCTCAAGTCCGACAGCTGCGCCGCGATCTGGTTCCACCTCGGCGGGCTGACCCAGATCAAGGGGTACGTGCTGCAGGTCTGTTCCGACTCGATGACGCTGATGCGGCACTTCACCAGCGACGGCCACACCGACACCGACCGGCTGGAGAAGGACAACCTGATCGGCAGCCAGCAGCTCGCCATCGGCGACACCCGGACAGTCGAGATCGATCAGGTCGGCCGGCACATCACCGCGGCGCTGGCCGGCACCCAGATCGTCGATCAGGAGATCACCGCGGACAGCGAGTTCTATGCGAGCGGCCGGATCGTGCTGGGCATGTTCCAGCCGCCGCCGAATGCCGAGCCGGGTGCCCCGCCGTCGCTGGATGGATATCAGGTGAAGTTCGAGAACTATCAGGTGTGGTGGCCGGCGCATCCGACCGGGACCGTGTCGCCGTCGGCAACTCCGTAGACTTGTCCCTCGTGGACATCGACGATCTGGCAACTCGAATCGATCTCGACCGGCGCGCGACCGCCTACAGCGTGGACGTGGTGGACCAGGCCCGCGCGGCCGATCTGGACCGGCCGACGCCGTGCGCCGAGTGGACTCTGCGTCAGTTGCTCGGCCACATGATCGGCCACCATCTCGGCTGGACCGCGTCGCTGACCGGGGCTCCGGTGGGCGGCGAGGTGTGGGACCGGACCGACTTCGACGGTCAGCTGCATGAGGCCTACCGGTCGTCGGCGCAGGGCGTCGTCGAGGCGTTCGCCCAGCCGCGGCTGCCCGAGAAGATCGAGGTGTACGGCTACGGCACGCTGCCGCTGCGCACCGTGCTCGGCATGCACATCGTGGACTACGTCGTGCACGGCTGGGACGTGGCCAGAGCCATCGGGTCGCCGCTGGTGCCGGATCAGGATCTGACCGAGGCCGCGTTCGCCATCATGAAGCAATTCCCGACTGGTCGGCCCAACGTCGCCTTCGACGTCATGGTCGACCCCAAGCCGGGAGCCTCCGCACTGGAGCAGTTCATGGCATATGTCGGGCGCGATCCGGAGTGGACCGCGCCCTGATCGTCGCCGGCTGATCGTCGCCAGCTGATCGTCGCCGGATGTCAGAGCCGGAATTCGAGGTCCGGCTCCATCACCGCGGTGTCCATCTGGGCTCGCTGAAGCTGGCCCGAGTAGTCCCAGTTCATCGCCTGCCAGCGGGTGAACTGGTCGAGCACCCAGACCCCGGACTGCCGGGAACCGTTGCCGGACCGGCCGTTGCCGCCGAACGGCAGGTGCGCCTCGGCGCCGGACGTCGAATTGTTCACCGAGACCATGCCGGCCGAGACGCCGTCCCGGAACGCGAAGGCGCTGGCCGGGTTCGTGGTGTAGATGGACGAGGACAGGCCGTAGCCGGGCGCGTTGGCCAGCTCGATCGCCTGGCCGAGTTCGCGGTACGGCAGCACGTTGATGATCGGGCCGAACGTTTCGGTGGTGAAGAGCTTGTCGCTCGGGCGCACGTCGGCCACGACGACCGGATGGTAATAGAGCCCGGCGGCGTCACCGGTGAACCCGGCTCGCGGGTTGGCGTCGGTGATCCGGCCGACGCCGGTCGAGCCGAGCACTCGGTGGCCCGGATCGATCCAGCCCAGGAATTCCTCGTAGCGCTCGGCGAACCGCGGCGCCAGCAGAGGACCGTAGAGCACATCGGCGCTGGCCGGGTCGCCCACCACAGCGTTGCGGACGGCGGTGTCGAGGCGGGACAGGAAGTCGTCGTAGACCGTCTCCTGCACGATGGCCGAGCCGAGTGACGTGCAGCGCTGGCCGGCCGAGCCGAACCCGCCGAAGAGAGCGCCCTGGACCGCCAGGTTGAGGTCGGCGTCGGCGGTGACCACCATCGGGTTCTTGCCGCCGAGTTCCAGGCACGGTGTCTGCAGGTGGCGGCCGCAGAGCTCGCCGATCCGCGCACCCACCTCGGACGAGCCGGTGAAGCCCACTTTCTGCACGGCGCCGGCGTCCAATGCCGCCGCAAGCCCCTCGAAGGTCGTCGGTCCGTCCGCGAAGACCACATCGAAGACACCGTCCGGCACCCCGGCCGCGCGAATCAGCGAGGCGAACGCATCGGCCGAGGCGGCGGCGTATTCGGCCGGCTTCCACACCACGGCGTTGCCGCACAGCAGCGCCGGAACGATATACCAGGACGGGACGGCGACCGGGAAGTTGCCGGCGGTGATCACGGCGGCCACGCCGACCGGGACCCGGAACGTGAACAGCTGCTTGGACGGCATCTCACTCGGCACCGTCTGGCCGTAGAGCCGACGGCCCTCGCCGAGGAAGAAGTCGCAGGTGTCGACGATCTCCTGAACCTCGCCGCGGGCCTCGACGATGGGTTTGCCGATCTCCCTGGTGACCAGCTGCGCGAGCGGCTCGAAGTTGGCCCGGATCAACTGGCCGAGGTTGGCGATCACCTGACCACGCACCGGCGCCGGCACCCGGGCCCAGGCGGCCTGAGCGGACCGGGCCGAACGGCACGCGTCGGTGAAGGTCTGGGCGTCCGCGAGCGAAATCTTCGCGACGATCTCGTCACCGTTGGCGGGGTTGACGTTGGTCTGCCGGAGGCTGCCGGGCTCCGTCGCCTGGCCGCCGATGGTCGAGGTAATCACCAGGCCAGCGTAGTCCAACCGGTAGACCTAAAGTTTTCGCAACAGATCGGCCGGTTCATCGGTAATTGATGGGTGAGCGGAGAGGAGGCTCACCCGTGCGGGATCCCTCGTTCGACGAGTTCGCGGCCACGCAACTGCCGGCCCTGGACCGGTACGCGTATGCGCTGACCGGAAACCGGCACGATGCCGAGGATCTGGTCCAGGAGACCCTGATCAAGCTCGTCGGCGCGTGGCGGCGCATCGAGCCGGACGGGAACCCGGCCGGATATGCCCGGACGATCATGTTCCGGACCCATGTCTCCGCCTGGCGCCGCCGGTCCCGCCGCCCGGATCGGCTGGCACTGGAGGTCGATCCGGCCGCCGGCACCGATGATTACGCCACTGTCGATGCGCGGATGGCTCTCGCGCAGGCACTGTCCCGGCTGCCGCGACTGCAGCGCGCCGTGCTGGTGGCGAGCTATCTCGATGACTGCCCGGACGAAGAGATCGCCGAGTTGATCGGGCGGTCGCCCGTCACGGTGCGATCGCTGCGCTATCGCGGACTCCGCGCGATCCAGAAGGCTTTGGTGTCGGCTCAATCGACGAACCGGGAGGGGGACAACCGTGATGGATCTGAATTCTCTGTTGCGTGACGAGATGGCCCGGACGGTGGTGGTGTCGGACCGGCCGTACGCGGAACGGATCTCGCGTGCCAAGCAGACCTTCGGCCGGCGTCGAGCGGCCCGGCGAACCGCGGCTGGTTTCCTCACCGTGATCGCGGTGACTGCTGTGGTGTCGGTGTCCTCTCTAGTGCGCCACGAGCCGCCTCCGGCCCGGCCGGCGACACCAGATCGAGCCACCGCCGCGGCACTCCAGGTGGCCGCGATGACCACGGTCGGGATTCCGATCGGCGGCCTGTTCTACGATCCCACTCACGGCTGGCTGATTCTCATGACATGCACCGCCGACATGAACACCTGCCAGAACAACTATCTGGTCGCCGACGGCAGCGGTGCCGACCTTCGCCTCCTGACGACGACGTTTCGCATCGCAACCGGCGGCTTGTTCGTGTTCAGCAGCGACGACATGGTGGCCGTCGACGAAGCCACCGGTGTGCGTCTTGTGTCCAGCGATGGCGGCCGCTCGTGGACCGAGGCGAAGCACCCGACCGGTCCGGCAGTCAGCCAGGTCCCGCCGGATGCGATTCTCGCGCAGCTGCCGGATACGCAGGGCTCGAAGAGTTCGATCGTGGCGCTCCAGCGGGACGGTCAGATCCATCCGGTCACCACGCTTCCACCGGATGCGTCCGGACTCGCGGTAGGACCGGTCGCGGGCTACGGCGGCGCGTTCTTCGTCACCGACGGCACGGCTATCCTCCGCCGTACTACAGCCGATCCCTGGCAGCCGGTGGCGATGCCGGCCGCCGGCGTGCCGAACTTCCGGATCCTTGGCCTCACGCGGACCGGGCTATATGCCACCGGCGGCCCAGAAGCCGACCCGATCCTGCTGGTCAGCCCGGATACCGGCCGGACCTGGCAGGAACTGGATTGGCCGAGTCCGGGCGCGTTCGCGGTTCCGCGCGACGCCTCGCAGACGCCTGATGTGGTCCCTGCCTACGACGGCCGGTCAGCCGTGGTGGTCGATGGATCGCTGCTTGTCAGCAACGGTGTCCGATGGTGGCGCTACGACGACGTCCGCAATCTGTTCACGCCGGTCGACGGGCCCGCGGCGATCATCGGGCAGGACGTCTTTGGTGCAGCCATCGCGATCACCGGTTCGACGAAGCACCCGCAGATCGAGATCAGTACTGATGGCCAGACGTGGTCGGTTCTGCGTACCAGCAAATGATCGTCCGGTCTGGGGACGAGTGTCCCCGGACCGGCCTGGATCGGCGGCCCGGTAAAGTCTTGATATGGCGGCACATTACGAATCCTGGGTGGACAAGCAGATTCGCGAGGCGACCGAGCGCGGAGATTTCGACAACTTGCCGGGCTCGGGCAAGCCGCTGCCGGATCGCAACGAGCTCTATGACGAGGACTGGTGGCTCAAGCAGTGGATCGCCCGGGAGGGCATCACTGGAGATACCGCCCTGCCCACCACGCTGCGGCTGCGTCGCGAGATCGAGGACATCCAGAAGGCCGCCGCGCGCAGGACCAGTGAGCGCGACGTTCGCGATCTGGTCGATGACCTCAACAGGCGCATCGTCGACGCGATTCGCGGTCATGTGGACGGTCCGCCGGTGCCGCTGCGCCGGATCGACGCGGACGCGGTGGTCCGCGGCTGGCGTGCCGGCGAATAGTGGCTGGCGCGCCGGCAATGAGCGGCCGGCGCAATATCTGTCACGATCAAAGTCTTCACAGCGATCAACCCGCGTAATAGCGTCGGCTCAATTCTGGGGTTTGATCACCTACGCTGTGAGGTTCCCATGATCGGTCAGTCCACTTCGGACACTCCTGCCCTTCGCAAGGACGCGATCGGCCTGCGCGAAGTCCTGTTCCAATCGATCACCGATATGGCACCAGCGGCCGCCATCGCGGCGTCGATCCCGGCCGGTGCGGCGTTCGCCGGCGGCTCGCTTCCGCTGTCGGTGGTGTTCGCACTGATCGCCGCGCTGTTCAGCGCGGTTTCGATCGCCGAGCTGGCGGGCCGGATTCCGGCCGCCGGATCACTGGCGACCTACGTCGCCCGAGGGCTGCACAAGTCCCTCGGCTTCCTGACCGCCTGGTCCTATGTCCTGGTCGGCATCCTGATCTCGCCACTCGTGCTGCTGCAACTCGGCTTCACCGCCGCCGACACATTCCACAGCAGCTGGCACTGGTCGCAAGACCTCTGGTGGGTCTACACCGTTATCGGCGCGCTGATCGTGATGCTCGCCGGGCTCTACGGCATCCGGACGTCAGCGGGCCTGGGCACCATCCTCGGAATCTTCGAGATCGCCGTGTTCGTGGTGCTCGGCGTCATGCTGATCGTGCACGCCGGCTCGGCCAACACGCTGTCGGTCTTCGGCAGCGGGCACACGCCGAGCGCCCACGCCGGCATCACCGGAGTCATCGCCGGTTCGGTCTACACGACACTCGCGCTGCTCGGCTTCGAGGGAGCCGCGCCGCTGGCCGAGGAGACCCGGGACCCGCGCCGGACGATCCGAAAGGCGATCCTGCTGGCCACCCTGAGCATCGGCATCCTGTACATCTTCACCACGTACGCGATCGACGTCGCCTTCGGTCCGGACAAGTTCGCCGGCTTCGGCGCTTCCGGATCGGACTCGTGGGAAGGCATCGCCCGCAGCCTCTACGGCGGCTTCTGGGTGCTGATCTTCCTGGCGATCGTCAACTCCACGATCGCCAACGCCAACGCTGGTGTGAACGTCGCGAGCCGGACCGGCTTCGCGATGGGCCGGATCGGCGCGTTCCCCTATGCGCTGGCGCGGCTGTCCACCCGGCACCGCTCGCCGGTGGTGGCGATCCTGCTGGTCACCGCGGCCACCATCGGCGTCGCGCTGGGCCTCGGCTTCGGCTACGACCCGGGCACCGCGTTCTTCATCGTGGCGACCATGCTCGTGGTGCTCCTCGTCGCCATCTACATCCTGGTCGACCTCGCCTGCATCGGCTATTTCCTGCGCGAAGGGCGCAGCGAGTTCAACCCGCTGCTGCACCTGGTGATCCCGATTCTGGGCATCGTCGCCTTCATTCCGGGCTGGCTCACCGCGGCCGGCATCCCGGCGTTCGACTTCATCACGAAGCTGCCGCCGCCGGTGTCGTACGCGGGTCCGGCCGCCGCGATCTGGGTCGGTCTCGGCATCATCTACCTGATCGTGCTGTCGGTGATGCGGCCACAGCGGATCGATGATGTCGCGCGCGTGCACCTCGACGAGGAACCCGCCGCGGTGCCGGCCCAGCGCGGCGAGGTAGCCGGCGTCGAGGAGCCGGCGTGACGGCAGTAGTCAGTTACCGCCCCGCGGCCGGCGAATTCGTCTGGACGTTCGGTGGCGTTCCGCCGGTGGCCCGGGTTCGCCCGGGCACCGTGCTGGAACTCTTCACCGAGGACTGCTTCGCCGGCCGCGTACGCGGTCACGACGACCTGGTGTCCCGGGTGGTCGAGTTCCCGTTCGTGAACCCGCAGACCGGCCCGTTCTATGTGGAGGGCGCCGAGCCCGGTGACACCCTGGCGGTGCACTTTGTCTCGATGGAGCCGGCTCGCGACTGGGCGGCCTCCACGACGGTTCCGCTGTTCGGTGCCCTGACCAGCACTCACGCCACCGCGACGCTGCAGGATCCGCTGCCCGAGGTGGTATGGATCTACCAGCTGGACCGGGCCTCCCGGCTGTGCCGGTTCGAGTCGCGGTTCGGCGACTACACCGTCGATCTGCCGATGGACCCGATGCACGGCACCGTGGGGGTGGCGCCGGCCAACTTCGAGGCCCGGTCGTCGCTGGTCCCGGACGCGCATGGCGGCAACATGGACACGCCGGAGATGCGCGTCGGGGTGACCTGCTATCTCGGGGTCAACGTCGAGGGCGCGCTGTTCTCGCTCGGCGACGGCCATGCCCGCCAGGGCGAGGGCGAGACCTGCGGGGTGGCGGTCGAGTGCGCGATGAACACGGTGGTGATCCTGGACCTGATCAAGGGCGTGCCGTGTCCGTGGCCCCGGATCGAGTCGGACACCCACCTGATCAGCACCGGCTCGGCCCGCCCGCTGGAGGACGCGTTCCGGATCGCGCAGGTGGACCTGGTGCAGTGGCTGGCCGGGGAGTTCGGCATGCATCAGCTGGATGCTTATCAACTGATATCGCAGGCGGTGGAGTCACCGCTGGCCAACGTGGTGGACACCAACTACACGTCGGTCGCGAAGATCGCCAAGCGATACCTGCCCCGGCACTCAGCGATGGGCGGGATCCACGCCCACCTGCGGGACGCCGCCGCGGCCTATCGGGCGACGAGGTAAAGCGCGAGCCCTCAGTGGATCTTGCGACGTTGGCGTGGCTACAGGTCGCCCAACGTCGCAAGATCTACGGGCGGCCTCCGGCCAACACGGGCCAGCCGACGCCGGCGGCGACCGCCGACGACCCGCCGGACTCAGCCGGTCGCCGTTGCGGACACGTCGTCCATCGCCTTGTAGATGCGCTTCTCGGAGACCGGGTAGGCGGTCCCGACCGCCTGCGCGAACAGGTTCACCCGGAGTTCCTCGATCATCCAGCGAACGTCGCGGACCTCGGCCCAGTCCGCGGCGCCGCGCGGCAGCTCGGTGAGCCAGGCGGCGTATTCGCGTTCGACGTCGTGGATGACGTCCATGCTGGCCCGGTCCCGGGCCGGGTCCTGTGGCAGCCGCTCCAGCCGCCGCTCGATCGCCTTCAGGTAGCGGGCCAGGTCGAGCAGGCGGTCGGCGCCGATCGCGGTGACGAACCCGGGGTGGATCAGGCCGCTCAACTGGTTCTTGACGTCGGTCATCGAGGCGACGATCGCCAGGTTTCCGGTCTTCTCCAGCTGCAGCGAGATCGCGTGCCAGGTGCCGAGGGCCGTGCGTACCCGGGAAATCACCGACATCGCCTCGTCGAAGAGCTCGCCGCGCACCTGATCCCGCAGCCGCGCGAAGGTCGCGTCGTCGCGGGCCGGCCCGCCGAAGCGGGCCACCAGCGCGTCCACCGCGGCGTCCATGCAGTCGGCGATCAGCGCGCCGACGTTGCGGTTCGGATTGCGCATCAGGGTGAGCTTCGCGTCGTTGCTCAGCCGGCCGGAGATCACCGCGATCGGCGACGGGATCGACAGCAGCAGCAGCCGGCGGGTGCCGGCGACCATCGCGCGATCCGCGGCGCGCGCCGAATCAAAGACCCGCACCGCGACGCTGTCACCCTCGTCGACCAGGGCCGGATAGGCGCGGATCTGGTACGCGCCCCGGGCCTCCTCGATCATCTGAGGGAGGGCGCCGATGGTCCACGACGTCAGGCCGTCCTGTTCGATGCCCTCGCCGACCGCCGCCACTACGGCCCGGGTCTTCGGGGCGAGCTGGGCCCGGAGGAGCGCGAGATCCTTGCCTTCGGCCAGCGTGGAGCCGTCTTCACCGACCACGCGATAGGTCATGCGCAGGTAGCCGGGCACCCGGTCGGAGTCCCAGTCGGTCCGGGAGATGATCGCGCCGGTCATCCGGCGGAACTCCCGCTCCAGCCCATCGAGCAGCGGCTCGGATCCGGGGGTGAGCCGGTCGAGCACCGCGCGGGCGTGGTCCGGCGCCGGCACCAGCTGCACTCGGAGCGGTTTCGGCAGCGACTTGATGAGCGCGGTGATCAGGTCCTCACGGAGCCCGGGAACCTGCCAGTCGAAGACCGTGGGCTGCAGCGAGGCGAGCTGGGGGAGCGGCACCGTCACGGTCACGCCGTCGGCGGCGACGCCGGGCTCGAACTGGTAGCTCAGGGCCAGCCCACCGAGCTGATCCGGGTAGTCGTCCTTGCTGAACCGGGCACCCGCGTCGTTAGTGAGCATCTCGACGTCGAAGTCGAGCAGCTTGGGGTTGTCCCGGCGAGCCTGCTTCCACCAGGTGTCGAAGTGCCGGCCGGACACCACATCGGCCGGAATCCGCTGGTCATAGAAGGTGAACAGGGTCTCGTCGTCGACCAGGATGTCGCGCCGCCGCGCGCGATGCTCGAGCTCCTCGACTTCGTCGAGCAACTCCCGATTGGCCGCGAAGAACGCGTGGTGGGTGTCCCAGTCGCCCTCGACCAGCGCGTGCCGGATGAACAGCTCCCGGGACAGCACCGGATCGATCCGGCCGTAGTTGACTCGCCGGGCCACCACGATCGGGATGCCGTAGAGCGTGACCTTCTCGTTGGCCATGACCGCAGCCTGCTTCTTGGACCAGTGCGGCTCGCTGTAGTTGCGCTTGACCAGGTGTCCGGCGAGGCGTTCGACCCACTCCGGCTCGATCTTCGCCGACTACCCGCGCCCAGAGCCGGGTGGTCTCCACCAGTTCGGCCGCGAACACCCACTGCGGATTCGACTTGAACAGCGCGGACCCGGGCGCGATGGCGAACTTGGCACCGCGGGCGCCGAGGTATTCGAAGCCGCGCCGCTTCTTGTCCTCCGGCTCTTTCAGGCCGATGTGGCGAGAGCAGGCCGGCCAGCAACGACTGATGGACCTTCGCGGGATCCGGGGTGCCGGTCGGCGGTCAGCGTCAGGTTCAGCTGCTTGGCCGTCTGGCGCAGCTGGCTGTAGAGGTCCTGCCACTCGCGAACCCGCAGGTAGTTGAGGAACTCGTTGCGGCAGAGCTTGCGGAACTGGTTGCTGGACAGCGCTTTCTGCTGCTCGGTCAGGTAGTTCCACAGGTTCAGCACAGCGATGAAGTCGCTGGCCGGATCCTTGAAGCGGGCGTGCTTCTCGTCGGCCTGCTGCTGCTTGTCGGTGGGCCGCTCGCGCGGGTCCGGGATGGACAGCACGCTGGCGATCACCATCACCTCGTGCACGCAGCCGTTGCGGTCGGCCTCCAGCACCATCCGGCCCATCCGCGGGTCGACCGGCAGCGTCGCCAGCTTGCGCCCGAGCGGGGTCAGATCCCGCTTCTCGGTCGAACGCGCCCAGCTCATGCAGCAGCGCCACGCCGTCGGCGATGTTGCGCCTGTCCGGCGGGTCGATGAACGGGAACGTGGCCATGTCGCCGAGCCGGTAGGCGGTCATCTGCAGGATCACGCCGGCCAGGTTGGTGCGCAGGATCTCCGGCGTCGGTGAACTCCGGCCGGCTCTCGAAGTCGTCCTCGGAGTAGAGCCGGATGCAGATGCCGTCGCTGGTCCGGCCGCAGCGGCCGTTGCGCTGGTTGGCGCTGGCCTGCGAGATCGCCTCGATCGGCAGCCGCTGCACCTTGAGCCGGTTGCTGTAGCGGGAGATGCGCGCGGTGCCGGGGTCGATGACGTACTTGATGCCGGGCACGGTCAGGCTGGTCTCGGCGACGTTGGTGGCGAGCACGATCCGCCGCCCGCGTGTGCTTGGCGAAGACCCGGTGCTGCTCGGCGATGGACAGCCGGGCGTAGAGCGGCAGGATCTCGGTCTCGCGCAGCTTCATGCCGGCAATCGCGTCGGCGGTGTCGCGGATCTCCCGCTCGCCGCTGCAGAAGACCAGGATGTCGCCCGGGCCCTCGGCGATCAGCTCCTCGACCGCGTCGCAGATCGCCTGCACCTGGTCGCGCGGCTCGGCGTCGCTCGTCGTCGTCGGTGTCCGGCAGCAGCGGCCGGTAGCGGACCTCGACCGGATAGGTCCGGCCGGAGACCTCGATGATCGGGGCGTCGCCGAAGTGCCGGGAGAACCGCTCCGGGTCGATCGTGGCCGAGGTGATGATCAGCTTGAGGTCCGGCCGCTTGGGCAGCAGATGCTCTGAGGTAGCCCAGGATGAAGTCGATGTTGAGGCTGCGCTCGTGCGCCTCGTCGATGATGATCGTGTCGTACTGCCGGAGCAGCCGGTCGTTGGCAGTCTCGGCCAGCAGGATGCCGTCGGTCATCACCTTGACGCGCGTGCCGTCGCTGACCTGGTCGTTGAACCGCACCTGGAAGCCGACGACGTCGCCGAGCTCGGTCCCGAGTTCCTCGGCGATGCGGTCGGCGACGGTGCGGGCGGCGATCCGCCGGGGCTGGGTGTGACCGATCAGGCCATCGACGCCGCGGCCCAGTTCCAGGCAGATCTTCGGCAGCTGGGTGGTCTTGCCGGAGCCGGTCTCGCCGGCCACGATCACCACCTGATGGTCGCGGATGGCGGCCGCCAGTCGTCCTTGCGCTGCGAAACCGGAAGATCGGCCGGATAGGTGATCTCCAGGTTCTTCGCCAGCCGGGCGTCACGGCGGCGCGCGCTGCGGGCCTCGCGCTCATCCGGGCTCAGGCGCTCGCGTCTGGATTTCTGGCCGCCCAGCTCGGCCGGATCGCGGGGCTTGCCCTGTGGCCGGCGCCGGCCCCGTCGATCCTCCGGAACTTGTTGCTCAGACGGCTGCGTGGAGGTGGTGCTGGTGCGGTGGTGGCCGTCGGTGGTGCCACCGCGGGGTCGGTTCGACCGCCTCTGGAGCTCACGCCGCTTCGCGTCGTCGGGCTCGGGGCGGGCCTGGCCGTGCGTACTCATGTCGGCGCAAGCATACGGCGCGACCAGGCTGGCTCCCACTGATTAACGCGGGCCTCGGCCGACCCAGGTGAGCCGGGCTCGACGTGCGGATCTTGCGAGGTTGGGACCGCCCCTGGCTGCCCCCGACGTCGCAAGATCCGCAGATGTGCGCGGTGGTCGGCCCCGGCTAGGCGGCGGCGCCCACCTCATTGAGATGTTCGATCGCTTGGCGGTACGACGTGAAGAGCCCGGTCTCGACGTAGGGCACACCGATCTCGCCGCAGAACTCCCGGACGATCGGCTGCGCCCGCCGCAGGTGCGCGCGTGGCATGTTCGGGAACAGGTGGTGCTCGATCTGGTAGTTGAGGCCGCCGAGCAGGAAGTCCACCGACCGGCCGCCGGTCACGTTGCGGGAGGTGAGCACCTGCTTGCGCAGGTAATCGAGCTGGTCGTCGGCGGTGATCACCGGCATGCCCTTGTGGTTCGGAGCGAACGACGCGCCCATGTAGAGGCCGAAGATCGCCTGATGGACGGCGACGAACGCGAGGCCCATGCCGAACGGAAGCACCAGGAACACCGCCGTGAGGTAGAGAGCAACATGGGCGATCATCAGCGCGGCTTCCCAGCGGCGGTGGCGCATCGGTGTGGTGGCGATCTCCTTGGCGCCCATCACGTGCAAGTTCAGGCCCTCCAGGAGGGTCAGCGGGAAGAACAGGTAACCCTGGCGCCGGGTGAGCCAGCGGGTCAGCCTGGTGCTCCGTCCGGCGGCCTGCTTCATCGTCCACACCAGAGCGCCGGTGCCCACGTCCGGGTCGTGGTCCTCGTGGTTCGGGTTGGCGTGATGCCGGGTGTGCTTGGCGACCCACCAGCCCACGCTCATTCCGACGCCGAGGTTGCCCAGCAGGAGACCGGCCGCCTCGCTGGCGGTACGCCGCCGGAACACCTGCCGGTGCGCGATGTCGTGCCCGAGGAAGGCGAGCTGCGTGCTGGCGAAGCCGAGGAAGACCGCGATCGCGAGCGTCCACCAGCTGGCGCCGATTGCCGCGAAGGCGGCCCACCCGGCGGCGAACAGCGCCACCGCGACCGCGGATCGGATCACATAGTCGAACGGCCGCCGTTTCATCAATCCCGCGGCCGCGATCCGCCGCGACAGCATTGCGTAGTCACTGCCGCGCTCGGTATCGGCGATCGTCTCGATTGCTGCGGGACGGTCCAGAACGGCTGATGAAGTCATGCATCAAGGGTTGTGAAACCGTCGGTGTTGATGAAGCCCGCTGCCACCCCGATCGATACGGGGGCTAGCCCTACCAGCCTTAAGCCCCGAACGACAGACAGTAGTCGGTCCGTTACACACAGCGCTGGCCGCGCGGGTGTACGTAAGCGCGCGGCGTCTCGCGCGGTGTCTGCAGCCGCCGCCAAGGATCGCCGGAGGCGCTCCGCGAAGACAGCGAAGACGCCGCATCGAGCGCCGAAGCGGCGCCCGCCAACGAGTCGCTGTTCAGTGGGTGGCGGGCAGTGGTCTCTCTCCCAAGTGGCTGGCCGCGCGGGTGTGCGTAGGCGCGCGGTGTCTGCAGCCGCCGCCAAGGATCGCCGGAGGCGCTCCGCGAAGGCAGCGAAGACGCCGCATTAGGCGCCGAAGCGGCGCCCGCCAACAACTCAGCTCACTCCATGAACTGCTGGATCAGCTCTTCCTTCTGGCCTTCCCAGCGTTCGTAGAGCTTGGGCAGCTCCCGGCCGAGGTAGTCGAAGAACGATCGGACCTCGACCAGCCGGTGCGCGGCGCGGGTGCCCGGACCGAGCGCTTTGACGCCGACCCGCAAGCTCTCGTCGAAGCTGCGGAACACCTGGTCCTGCCGGAGCGTCGCGGTGTACCAGACATCGTCGTGAACGACGTAGAGGTCGCGCCGCGTCCCGGGTTCGCGCTGGCGGCTGGCGAGCCCGAGCTGAGTCAGGTAGCGGACCGCACCCGACACCGCGGCGGGCGAGACCTGCAGCCGCTCGGCCAGCTCCGCGCTGGTCATCTGTCCGGTGTCGCTCGCCAGCAGCGCGACGAAGACCCGGGCCGCCATTCGCGGCCACCCGGTGTTCGCCAGCACGTCGGCGAAGCGCTCGACGAAGCGCTGCACTTCGGCTTCGTCACGCGCCGTCTCGTCGGTCACAGCCAACAGTGTACGCGATTTTTAAGTTTCACAAACTTGTGAAAGCTGGAGTAGTGTCCCGAGTATGACCACTGATGCTGCCGCCATCACCATTGAAGGCCTGGTCAAGACCTTCGGACCAACCCGAGCTCTGGACGGGCTCGACCTCGATGTCGCCACCGGGGAGGTGCACGGGTTCCTCGGCCCGAACGGTGCTGGCAAGTCCACCACGATCCGCATCCTGCTCGGTCTCATGCGCGCCGACGGTGGCCGCACGACCATGCTCGGCGGCGACCCATGGCGCGAGGTGAGCAGCCTGCACCGCCGGCTGGCGTACGTGCCGGGCGATGTCTCGCTGTGGCCGAACCTGACTGGTGGCGAAGCCATCGACCTGCTGGCCAAGCTCCGCGGCGGCATCAACGAGTCGCGCCGGGCCGAGCTGCTGGAGCGGTTCGACCTGGACCCGAGCAAGAAGGGCCGCACCTATTCCAAGGGCAACCGGCAGAAGGTCGCGCTGGTCGCCGCGCTCTCCTCGGATGTCGAGCTGCTGCTGCTGGACGAGCCGACCTCCGGCTTGGACCCGCTGATGGAGGCGGCATTCCGGGAGTGCATCGAAGAAGAGAAGCGGCGTGGCCGGACGGTGCTCCTGTCCAGCCACATCCTGGCCGAGGTGGAAGCGCTCTGCGATCGGGTCAGCATCATCCGGCGCGGCCGGACGGTCGAGTCCGGGACGCTGTCCGAGTTGCGGCACCTGACGCGTACGTCGATCGAGGCCGAACTCGCCGCGCCGGCACCCCGGCTGACCCAGATGGCCGGCGTGCACGACCTGGACGCGGCCGGCAATCGGATTCGGCTGCAAGTCGACTCCGACCAGCTCGGCGCGGTTCTGGCCGAGCTCACCGCGGTCGGCGTGCGTACGCTCACCAGCCAGCCGCCGACCCTCGAGGAACTCTTCCTGCGCCACTATGAGGACGAGCCGGAACCGGAGAAGGTGGCGGCATGACGGCGCAGTATGTCGGCACCGGCACGCTCGCCAAGCTCAGCGCCCGGCGCGACCGGATCCGGCTGCCGGTCTGGGTCTACGCCATCGTGGCGCTGGTCGCCTCGACCGCGTACGCCTTCAAGGGCCTCTACACCACGGTCGCGCAGCGGATCGAGTTCGCCGATCAGATCCGGGCGAACGGTGCCCTGGTCGCGGTGACCGGCCGCATCTTCGACGACACCACCATCGGTGGCCTGACTGCGTGGCGGTTCGGCGGATTCGCCTCGGTGCTGGCCGCGCTCATGAGTGTCCTGACCGTGGTCCGGCACACGCGGGCCGAAGAGGACTCCGGACGCACCGAACTGGTCAGTGCCGCGGTGGTCGGCCGCCGGGCACCGCTGACCGCGGCTCTGACCGTTGCCGCGTACGCCAATGTTTTGATCGCCCTCTTGATCGGCGTCGTCATGGTCGCCTTCGGGCAGCCTGCGATAAGTGGGTTTGCCCTCGGGCTGTCGGTCGCCGGGGCCGGCCTGACCTTTGCCGGCATCGCCGCGGTGACGGCGCAGATCGCCAGCTCGTCCCGGACCGCGACCGGACTCGCTCTGGCGTTGCTCGGGTTGGCGTTCGTGCTGCGTGCCGCCGGCGATGTGTCGACCGGCGGCGGGCGGGTGCTGTCCTGGCTGTCACCGATCGGCTGGGCGCAGCAGGTGCGTGCCTACGCGGGCGAACGCTGGTGGGTGTTCGCACTATTCGCCGGACTGACGGCGGTGCTGATCGGGCTCGCGTACACCCTGGTGGGTCGCCGTGATGTGGGCGCCGGCCTGATCGCCGATCGGCCTGGCGCCCCGCGCGCGTCGCGGGCTCTGCAGACCTCCCTGGGACTGGCCGTGCGGCTGCAGCGGGGCATGTGGATCGGCTGGGCCGCGGGTTTGTTCGTGCTCGGCCTGTTCCTCGGCAGCGCCGGCAAGAACGTCGGCGATCTGCTGAAGACGAGCAGCCAGATGACCGACTACATCGAGAAGTTGGGTGGGTCCACGAGCGCGACCAATGCTTATTTCGTCGCCACCATCGGGTTGTTCGCGCTGGCGGTCGCGGCCTACGGCATCACCGCGGTGCTGCGGGCGCGCACCGAGGAGACCGACGGCCGGGCCGAGAATCTGCTGGCCACACGTGTCACCCGAGCCGCCTACCTGCGCGGCCACGTGCTGGTAGCGCTCGTCGGCTCGGCTCTGATCCTGGTCGCGATGGGTCTCGGAGCCGGCATCTCCTATTCCGCGGTGACCGGCGATGCCGGCCGGATCCCGTCGATGATCGGCGCGGCGCTGGGGCAGTGGCCCGCGGTGGCGGTCTTCGCCGGCGTCGCCGTGCTGCTGTTCGGCTTCGCCCCGCGCCTGCTCAGCCTGGCCTGGGCGGCATTCGGCGTCGCCGTCGGCATCGGCCAGATCGGTCCACTGCTGAAGGCGCCGCAGTGGGTGCTGGACTGGTCGCCGTTCACGCACTCGCCGAAACTGCCCGGCGGTGCGGTGACAGCAATGCCGCTGGTCGTCCTGACCGCGATCGCAGCCGCGCTGGTGTTTGCCGGGGTCGTCGGGTTCCGCCGCCGAGACGTCGGTTAGCGCTCGCGTATGCGGCGAGCCGAGGTGCGGTGGCCCCGCATCTCGGCTCGTGTCGTCGGCGACGGGCCGCGGCGGCCGGTTACGGCTTGATGTGCGCGCCCACCTCGGTCCGCGACGTGACACCGAGCTTGCGCAGGATGCTGGACACGTGGACGGCCGCGGTCTTCGGTGAGATGTAGAGCCGGCGGGCCAGCTCCGCGTTGGTGAGGCCGGCGGCGAGCAGCAGGGCCACTTCGCGCTCCCGCATCGTCAGCGCGGGTGCGCCGTCGGGCGCGTCGGCCACCCGCAGGCCCAGGCGGTCGCGAAGCTCCTCGAGTTGAACGACGCGCCAGCCGCGCCAGCGCGAGGCAAGGGACTCGGCGCTGCGGATGTGCGCCTCGGCCTCGGACGCCCGGCCGCTCGCGACCAGGCTGCGCGCGAGGCCGGTGTGCGCGGTGATCATCACCGATGGCGGCAACTCCTGCTGGGCGATCGCCTCGGTATAGCGGTCGATCGCCGTCGCGTGATCGCCACGCGCCTCGGCGAGCTGCGCGTCGACGATCACGGTCCACGGGTGGGTGTGGTCGTCGGCGGCGAACTCGGTGGCGATCCGCTCCACCCGGTCCAACGGCAGGCCGGCGAAGAGTGCCGCCGATATCAGGTCGTGCGCCAGGTCCCATCCGTTCCACTGCTGGATCTTGTGGGCTTCGAAGACTTCAGTGAGCAGCGCGTCGGCGTTCGGGTCGCGGCGCCTGCACGCGAGATGGAATGCCAGTGCCGGGATCGTCATCGGGGCCTGGCCGGGCGAGTGCCGCAGCGATTCGACGATGTCGGCCGCCTGATCCAGGTCGTTGGCCTCCAGCCGGAGGCCGCCGAGGAACACCGCGTGATAGTCGCCGCGGCGGCCCGGGCGCAGATAGCCACGATCGCGCTCGCGGCCGAGCTCCACCGCTTCGATGGCACCGTCGAGGTCGCCGGCGTGCATGGCGAGCCGGGCCCGACCCTGGAAATAGGCCGCGACCGCGGTCGCCTCGTGACCGCCGCGCTCGGCGTCGATCCGCATCCGCTCCAGGTGTTGCGCATATTCCGAAAGGGATCGGGGCTGGGTCGCCTGCAGCAGGTTGTAGAGCGCTCGGGCCGCGATGATCCACTCGCCGCGCTTCTCGGCCTCATCGACGATGCCGGCCAGCGTGTCCCGGCCCTCGGAGGCGCGCCCGATGATGTTGACGAGTGTCGCCCCCTTCTCCAGCGAGGCACTCAATCGCACCACCGGCAGGTGCTCCGACTCGGCCATCGCCAGGGCGCGATCGGCCCAGCTCAGCGCAGTGGGGAAGTCTTCCATCATCATCGCGTTCTGAGCCAGCGCCGACATCACTCGGCCGTGGTGCTCGCCCGGCGGCAGCTGCTCCAGGATCGCCTGCAGCTGCGCCGCGTCGTCGCGCATGGCGTCCTCCTGCTCGCTTTCCCAGTGCAATCGGGAGAGCAGGATCAGCGGCTCGGAGCGTTCCTCGGGGGTCTGGGCCGCCGCCAGCCATTTGCGACCGTGGGTGAGTGCGTCGTCGAGCAGTCCGGCGAGCCAGGCCGCGCGGGCCGCGATCGCACGCAGCTGGACGTCGTCGCACTCCTCTTCGAGGCCGGTCTCGGCAAGCACCAGTGCTTGATAGGGCGAGCCGATCTCCAGATAGACATGCGCGCCGCGGCGGGCCGCGTCGACCATGTCGGAATACCGGCCGGCCTGCTGGGCGTGGTGTGCCACCAGAGCCGGGTCGGCGCCGGAGCGGAGCAGCGCGTCGAGAGCGGCCTCGTGCAGGCGCCGCCGCTCCCGGCCCAGCAGCTGACCGGCGATCGCCTCCCGGACCAGGGCGTGCCGGAAGGTGAACTCGTCCTCGCCGGCCTCCACCAGCAGGCCCTTGGACACCAGCTCGCGGAGCATCGGAATCAGGTCCCGCTCCGGCGTCTCAGTGACGGCAGCGAGGAGGTCGAATGGGATCCGGTGGCCGAGCATAGCGGCGGCCTCGACGATGGCGCGGGCGCTCGAATCGAGTTCGTCGGTCTGCCGCCGCAGCGCCTCGGCCATGCTCCACGGCAGCGGTCGCTCGACCAGCTCGTCGAGATCGGCGTCTTCGGCGCCGCGCAGCAACTCTTCGAGGAAGAACGGGTTGCCGCCGGTGCGCTGGTGCAGTGCCATCGCGGCGCGGTATGGCACCGGGCGCCCGGTGACCGAGGCCAACATGCCGGCGGTCTCGTCGGGCGTCAGCCGGTCCAGCCGGAGATGTGTCACCTCGTGTCGGCGGTCCAGCCGGGCGAGCAGGGGCGCGATCGGGTGCCGGTGGCTCACGTCATCGGGACGATAGGTGCCGATCAGCACCAGGCGCAGCGGCAGGTCGGCGATCCGCTCGAAGAGCGTGACGCTCTCCGAGTCGGCCCAGTGCAGGTCTTCGAAGACCAGGATGGTCTGCGCCTCACCGGCCAACTCGGTGACCACGCGCAAGGCGGCGTGCAGGCGTTCCACCGCGCTCAGGGCCGGATCGGCCAGTTCGGCCAGCGCATCCGGATCCACGAATGTGGCTCCAGTGGCATTGGCGAGCGCGCCGGCGTCGGCGCAGTCGAGCGCGTCCAGCAGCACTTCGTAGGGGCGAGCCAGCGAGCCCGGCTCGGCCTGCCCGATGAAGATGCGCGCAGACTGCGACGCACCCTCGACGGGGGCCGAACCGGGCACAGTAGAAAGGAACTCATTGATCAGGCGGGTCTTGCCGATCCCCGGCTCACCGGAGATCACGGCAATCCGCGGTCGCGGCGAGCCGAGAAGCTGGCGCAGTTGGCGCAGCTCAGGGTCGCGACCGACCATTGCCCGAGTCATGCCGCCGCGGGAGGTTCGCACGCGGACAGGTTACCGTCCGCCTCCGACACGACTCCTCCCGCGGACACAGCCTGTGCGGCGCCTTGTCCCCCGGACGAGGCCGGCGCCGGGCTGGCAAACCGATCCCGCGGCGTGCCGGCGGAGACCGCCCGCACGTTCGTCGACTTGACACTCGCCGCTACCGGTTCGTCGACATGATGTCGGGCCTCGCGAGCGGCGTGGCGGGCATCCCGCCGGCGGCGCAGGGCCGCGGTCAGAACCCGCTCGTGCTCCGCCTCTGCCATGAGCTCGTTCATGTGCTGCTTGACGCTGAAACCGATCAGGTCTGGGTGGGTGAACATCGCTATCTCCTTGGTTTCCCGCCGGCGCTCTGCCGGTGTGATTCCATCCTCGGAAATTCGCGGTTCCGTTCCATCGGTAGCGATCACCTAACTTCCTACCACCACCTATACCTATGAGTCG
Organism: uncultured Actinomycetota bacterium; assembly: GCA_963836775.1. GTDB lineage: Bacteria > Actinomycetota > Actinomycetes > Mycobacteriales > Micromonosporaceae > DASQPR01. Next base: position 1,183,230 of record CAWIKR010000003.1, read on the forward strand.
GTCGGGTGACCTAGGTATACCTAGACCCACCTAGACGATCAACAAATGCGCAGTTCAGCGGCCCGATTTCAGCCGCTGTGCCGGGATCGGCGTTGGTTCCTTTCGGGCGGTTCCGCCGCGCTCCGGGCGGTGGATCGGAACGTCCGTCGGCGAGTGCCGCTGTGCGCCTGTGGACGTGGCGACTGTCGCGCAGCGGGGCTGCGGCGTTCCCTGCATCGTCCAAGATCGCAACAGCCGTGAGTCCAGGGCGCTCCGCTTGCCCCAAGATCGCGACAGCCGTGAGCTGACGGCGGACTCAACGCCCATGAGCGCGACAGCCGTGAGTCCAGGGCGCTCCGCTTGCCCCAAGATCGCGACAGCCGTGAGCTGACGGCGGACTCAACGCCCATGATCGCGACAGCCGTGAGTCCAGGGCGCTCCGCTTGCCCCAAGATCGCGACAGCCGTGAGCTGACGGCGGACTCAGCGCCCATGATCGCAACAGCCGTGAGCTGACGGTCGTCAACCGACTCCCGAGACAGCCCTGAGCGCACGGCTGTTGCGATCATGGTCGTGAGGACAGCCCTGGCCTCACAACTGTCGCGATCATGCCGCCACCGCTCCGCAAACGTCGCGATCTTGGCCCAGCGTCGGCCCCGGCTCTCACCGTGCACCTGCAAGATCGCGACAGTCGTGAGCTGACAGCGGTCGCCCCGCCCGTGACCGCAACGTCCGCGGTCTGGCGGTCGTCACTCGGATATTTCGCGACCGCCAGCTCATTGCTGCTGCGATCTTGGGTTGAGCCGGCGGTCGCTGGGCTTCGCCGTCGACTTCCGACGGTATTTCGTCACAAGTCGACGATTAGCGTCGGCGAGCGGATTGCTGTGACCGCAATCGGTCAAGATCGCAAATCTTGGCAGGCGGCTCTTGCTGAAATAACCATGATCAGGCGGCGAATAGCGTCGGCGCCGACCTTGGTCCCACAGGGGCGGGCGGATTTGCGGCGACCGTAACCGGTCAAGATCGCAAATCTTGGCAGGCAGCTTCGGCGAGATCGTCTCCGCGGTTGCGCGTGAAGGAAAGTAACGGGCGTTCAGTGCTGTGATCATGGGGTTTGCGCAGCACTGAGTGCCCGTTGCTTTTCGCCGGAAGGTGAAAGTCCACCAAGATCCGCGATCTTGGTGGCTCGCGACCACCGGCCGCTTGACGAGCCAACTATGGATCACGGCGGCGCTGCGACATCTGACCAAGATCCGAAATCTTGGGCCGGTGGGCGAACCGGGGCACCGACCATCGTGGGGCCTGGGCGGTTGCGGAGCGTCTCGCGGACGCCACACCTCTAGATCTTGTGAGGTTGGGAGGGTCTGTCTTGCGCGAAGCGTAGATAGCCACGCCAACGTCGCAAGATCCAGAGATGCCGGGGCCGCGTGATGCGCGGGGCGGCGTGGTGGCAGGGGTGGCGGGGTCCGCGGGATCGCACGAGCGAAGGATGAATGGAAGCCAAGGGACCGACGTCTAGAGCGGCACCCCAGCCTCCTGGTGGTGCACCGTGATGAACCCCGGAAACTCCTTGTTCAGGGCGCGATCCGCGGCCCGCAGATCGCCGGAGATCCCGACGTCGATGGTCCCGTCGTCCATGATTTGCGACGAGGTGACGGTAAAGCCAGGCCCGGTGGTGCGATCGACCCAGAACTGCATGACCAGCTGAGCCGGCGTGTGCGGATCGCCGTCGCGGGTGTTGCGGACGATGAAGGTGCAGCCGCAGACGCCCGGCAGTTGTGCCGTGACCGCGGCCCGCGCCTTGGCTAGGTCACCGCATACCTCGACAAGGTATGTGTCATCACGGCTCACGTAGCAGATGGTGAACCCCGCACCGGTCACCGACATGATCTCGCCCGGAATATCGCCAGGTGCGGGCGTCGGCATGGCGATGGCGGAAGCGTCCAACCTGGACGCGCAACTGCCTAGTGACAAAGCCGCGAGCACCGTCAGGGCCGCCAGAACTGACCGCGCGGCATGGCTGATTCGGACCGTCATGACGCACCTGGATAGCAGTGCCGGTCAACCCGGCCCGCGCGCATGGAACGCCGAGGCGACCGCCGCGAAACAAGCCGCGAAACAAGCAGCGAAACAAACCGGAAAATCCGGGCCGGCCCGGCACCAACACGGAGAAATGTCCCGGCCCGCGTCCTCAGAGTGCGCAAAGCAAACACCTAGCCGTGGCGCCGATCACGCCGGGCGTACAGAACGCGTCAAGATCCGAGCCGGTCTCGTAGTTATCGCGTCAAGAGGCCTGCCTGCCCGCCACCCACTGGAGTTGCATGCAGATTGCGGCCGCACCGTGCGACCGCTCGGAGCAGGGAAGTGGGAGGCGTCGTGATGATCCATGCGGACACACGGCGAGAGGAACGCACTCCGGTGGGTATCACCATCGGTTTCGGCGCACTGGGCATCGTAGCGGCGGCGCTGATCGCGGCCGCGATTCCGGATGCGTACCCGAATTGGCGCTTTGCCGTGATCGCGGTGGCGGTTGGCGCGTTCGCCGCGCTGACCCTCGATGAGATCGCGCTCGGCGTGATCGCACTGATCGCGTTCGGCATCGTCAACGGGTTCCTCGAGGACCAGTTCGGTCAGCTCTCCTGGCACGGCTCCGAAGACTTGTGGCGGCTGTTGGTGCTGGTCATTGCGAGCGCATCCGGTTTGGCGGTGGGAGAGGCCTACCGCTACGTGCGCATGCTGCGTGCCCGCTGGCGAACCGATGCCGAGGTCGAGGACGCGTTGGCGCGAGCCTTTCGATCCGACACCGGGGCGGTCCTGCGTATCCCGGGTCAGCACGACGTGCCCGTCTTGTATCTGAAGGAGGAGGAGCACGGTGCCTGATTTGGCGTACGTGCTGTTGACGTTGGCGCTCTTCGGCGTCCTGGCGCTGGTTGTCAGGGGTGCCGAGAAGCTATGAGTGCCACCAACTTGGTCGGTCTGATACTTGCAGCCGCCCTGACGGTATTTCTCGTTGTCGCGCTGATTTTCCCGGAGCGTTTCTGATGAATTCGACGACTGCGGGAATCATCGTCATCGCGTCTTTGATCCTGGCGCTGGTTCTCGTATACAAGCCGTTCGGTGACTACATGTACCGGGTGGTGACCGGCCGCAAGCACAATCGCGTGGAGCGCGGCATCTACCGCCTCATCGGCGTCAACCCGGAAGGCGAGCAGGCCTGGGGCGTGTATGCCCGGTCAGTGCTCGCCTTCTCGGCGGTGTCGATCCTGGTGCTCTACGGCTTGTCCCGGTTGCAGGAGCACCTGCACGCGATCGCGCCGTTGGGTCCGAATTTCACCGGGATGATCCCGTCGACCTCGTGGAACACCGCGGTCAGTTTCGTGACCAACACGAACTGGCAGGCGTATTCGGGTGAGAACGCGTTGACGTACTTCACTCAGATGGCCGGCCTGGCGGTGCAGAACTTCGTCTCCGCCGCGGTGGGTATCGCGGTCGCGGTGGCGTTGGTGCGGGGTCTGGCGCGTAAGGCCGCGCCGGGGTTGGGCAACTTCTGGGTCGATCTGGTGCGGATCACGTTGCGGATTCTGATCCCGATCGCGGTGATCGGCGCGATTGTGTTCATCAGCGCCGGCATGATCCAGAACTTCTCCGCGCACGACGTGCACACCCTGGCCGGTGGCACGCAGACCATCACCGGCGGCCCGGTGGCCAGCCAGGAGATCATCAAGGAACTCGGCACCAACGGTGGTGGCTTCTACAACGCCAACTCGGCGCACCCGTTCGAGAACCCGACGACCTGGACCAACTGGTTGCAGATCTTCCTGCTGCTGGTGATCTCGTTCAGCCTGCCGCGGACCTTCGGCAAGATGGTCGGCTCCAACAAGCACGGCTACGCCATCGTCGCCGCCATGGCGGTCATGGCGATCGGCAGCGTCATCGTGCTGAACGTGTTGCAGGGCGCCCACGGCGGCACCGTGCCGCACGCGGTCGGAGCGGCCACCGAGGGCACCGAAACCAGATTCGGGGTCTCCCAAAGCGCCACCTTCGCGGCGGCGACCACGTTGACATCGACCGGAGCCGTGAACTCGTTCCACGACTCCTATACCGCCCTCGGCGGCGGAGTGCCGATCCTCAACATGATGCTCGGCGAGGTCGCACCCGGCGGCACCGGTTCCGGCCTCTACGGCCTGCTGGTGCTGGCGATCATCACGGTGTTCGTGGCCGGCCTGATGGTCGGGCGGACGCCGGAGTATCTGGGCAAGAAGATCGGCGGCCGGGAGATCAAGTTCGCGTCGCTGTATATCTTGACGACGCCGGCGCTGGTGTTGATCGGCGCGGCGGCGGCGTTCGCGACCGGGAACAACTCCACCGCTTTGAACCGGGGCGCGCACGGCCTGTCCGAAGTGCTCTACGCGTTCACCTCGGCATCGAACAACAACGGATCGGCGTTCGCTGGCATCACCGTGAACACGACGTGGTGGAACACGGCACTCGGCCTGGCGATGCTGCTCGGCCGGTTCCTGCCGCTGATCTTCGTGCTCGGCCTGGCCGGTGCCCTCGCGCGGCAGAAGCCGGCGCCCGAGTCGGCCGGCACACTGCCCGCCTACAAACCACTGTTCGTCGGCATGTTGGTCGGCGTGACCCTGATCGTGGTGGCGCTGACCTACTTCCCGGCCCTGGCGTTGGGCCCGCTGGCGGAGGGTCTGCACTGACATGACAACGATCTATCAAGAAGGAAGTTCAATGACCGCCAGTACGGTCAATGTGCCCGCACCATCGATCCAGCGCCGAGTCGGCGGCGGTCTGCTCGATCCCAAGCAGCTGTGGAAGTCGCTGCCGGACGCGCTGCGTAAGCTGAACCCGGCGACGCTGTGGCGCAACCCGGTGATGTTCATCGTGGAGATCGGTTCGGTGTTCACCACCGTGCTGGCGATCGCCGACCCGAGCGTGTTCGCCTGGGTCACCACGATCTGGCTGTGGCTGACCGTCGTCTTCGCCAACCTGGCCGAGGCCGTCGCCGAGGGCCGCGGCAAGGCCCAGGCGGCCACGCTGCGGGCGGCCAAGAAGGACACCGTCGCCCGCCGGATCGCGAGCAGCTGGCAGCCGGGCGCGACGAAGGTGGTCGAGGAGCAGGTCCCGGCTCCCGAGCTGCGCCAGGGCGACCTGGTCGTGTGCGAGGCCGGCGACGTGATTCCCGGTGACGGCGACGTGGTCGAGGGCATCGCCAGCGTGGACGAGTCGGCGATCACCGGCGAGTCGGCTCCGGTGATCCGGGAGTCCGGCGGCGACCGCTCGGCGGTCACCGGCGGCACCAAGGTCCTCTCCGACCGGATCGTCATCAAGATCACCCAGAAGCCCGGGGAGAGCTTCATCGACCGGATGATCGCTCTGGTCGAGGGTGCCAACCGGCAGAAGACTCCGAACGAGATCGCGCTGAACATCCTGTTGGCGGCTCTGACGATCATCTTCCTGCTGGCCGTGGCGACGCTGCAGCCGCTGGCGATCTTCTCCAAGGGCGTGCAGGCGTTCGCTCCGGACAGCGCTGGCACTGAACAGTAATGGTGTCAGCGGCATCGTGCTGGTTTCGCTGCTGGTCTGCCTGATCCCGACGACGATCGGGGCGCTGCTCTCGGCGATCGGTATCGCCGGCATGGACCGGTTGGTGCAGCGCAACGTGCTGGCCCTGTCCGGTCGTGCCGTGGAGGCGGCCGGCGACGTCAACACGCTGTTGCTGGACAAGACCGGCACGATCACCCTGGGCAACCGCCAGGCTAGTGACTTCGTCCCGGTCGGTGAGGTGACCGCCGAGGAGCTCGCCGACGCAGCGCAGCTGTCCAGCCTCGCCGACGAGACGCCGGAAGGACGGTCCGTCGTGGTCTATGCCAAGACCGCGTTCGGCCTCCGCGAGCGCCATGCCGGAGAACTCACCCACGCTTCGTGGGTGCCGTTCACCGCGCAGACGCGGATGTCCGGCGTGGACATCCCGTCCGAGGGCTCGCAGGCTGCGCGCGAGTTGCGCAAGGGCGCGGCCGCCGCGGTCTCCGAATGGGTACGCGTGAACGGCGGCGTGGTCCCGGCGGAGACCGGTGCCATCGTGGACGGCATTTCGGCATCCGGCGGTACGCCTCTGGTGGTCGGCGAGCGGATCGGGTCATCGGCCCGGGTGCTCGGCGTCATCCACCTCAAGGACGTCGTCAAGGCCGGCATGCGGGAGCGGTTCGACGAGATGCGCCGGATGGGCATCCGTACGGTGATGATCACCGGTGACAACCCGCTGACCGCCAAGGCGATCGCCGACGAGGCCGGGGTCGACGACTTCCTGGCCGAGGCGACGCCGGAAGACAAGATGGCGCTGATCCGCAAGGAGCAGGAGGGCGGCAAGCTGGTCGCGATGACCGGCGACGGCACCAACGACGCTCCGGCGCTGGCCCAGGCCGATGTCGGTGTCGCGATGAACACCGGCACATCGGCCGCCAAAGAGGCCGGCAACATGGTCGACCTCGACTCGGATCCGACGAAACTGATCGAGATCGTGGAGATCGGCAAGCAGTTGCTGATCACCCGGGGTGCGTTGACGACGTTCTCGATCGCCAATGACATCGCTAAGTATTTCGCGATCATCCCGGCCATGTTCGCGGCCATCTACCCGGGGCTGGACGCGCTGAACATCATGCGTCTGCACTCCCCGACCTCGGCGATCCTGTCCGCGGTCATCTTCAACGCGCTGGTCATCGTGGCGCTGATCCCGCTGGCCCTGCGAGGGGTCCGATACAAGCCGTCGTCGGCGGCCGCGATGCTGCGCCGCAACCTGTGGATCTATGGCGTCGGCGGCGTGATCGTCCCGTTCATCGGCATCAAACTCATCGACCTCATCATCCAGTTCATCCCAGGGATCCGGTAATGCGTACTCCTCATTGGATTTCTCAGCACATCGCCGCGGTGCGTGCGATCGTCGTCCTGACCGTGCTGCTCGGCATCGCCTACCCGTTCGCGATCACGGCCATCGCACAGATTCCAGGCCTGCACCACAGGGCTGAAGGATCGATGGTGTCGATGGACGGCAAGGCGGTCGGCAGCTCGCTGATCGGCCAGGCCTACACCGACAAAGACGGCAACCCGCTGGTGCAGTACTTCCAGTCGCGTCCGTCGGCCGCCGGTGACGGCTACGACCCGACCGCCACCTCCGCGTCGAACCTCGGCCCGGAATCCGTCGTGGACACCCTGGCCGACCCGTCCAACAAAGACGACTCCGGCACCCCGAGCCTGCTCAGCCTGGTCTGCTCACGCAGCCTCGCCGTCGGCCAACTCGAAGGTGTCTCCGGCGCCCGCCCGTTCTGCACCGACGACGGCCTCGGCGCGGTCCTCGTGGTGGTACACCAGGGCGGACTCAAGACCGGCAAGGTCACCGCCGCCTACGCGGTGAACCAGGAGTGCCCGGCCACACCGTTCATCTCCACCTACGCCGGCGTGCCGGTGCAGTGCGCCAAATTCGGCACCGACTACACCACGCTCGGGATCATCACCCCGATCCGCGGTGACGCCCCGGCCGATCCGGCGGTGCCGGCGGACGCTGTCACGGCCAGCGGCAGCGGCCTCGATCCGCAGATCAGCCCGGCGTACGCTGATCTTCAAGCCCCTCGGATCGCCCGTGAACGTGGCATCTCGCCGTCGGTCGTCCAGCAGCTCATCAAGGATCACACGACCGGTCGCGCGCTCGGGTTCATGGGCGAGCCGGGTGTCAACGTGCTCGACTTGAACATGGCGCTGGACCAGCAGTACCCGTACCGGAAGTGATGCCGCGGCCTGAGCTGCCGCATCCCGAATGCAACGGTGAGCGGCGCGGAGATTGGGGGAGTGGCGTGCCGAACGGAGCGCTGCGCGTCTATCTCGGCGCCGCTCCCGGCGTTGGCAAGACCTACCGGATGCTGGAGGAAGGTCACCGGCGCCGGGAGCGCGGCACGGATGTGGTGGTCGGCTATGTGGAGACGCACGGCCGGCCGCATACCGAGGCGATGATCGGCGACCTCGAGGTGATTCAGCGGGTCTTTCTGACCTACCGGGGCGCGAGCTTCACCGAGATGGACGTCGACGCCGTCCTGGCGCGCCGGCCGGACGTGGTGCTGGTCGACGAGATGGCCCACACCAACGTGCCGGGCTCCCGAAACGCGAAGCGCTGGCAGGACATCGAGGAGCTGCTGGACGCCGGCATCACGGTGATCAGCACGCTCAACGTGCAGCACCTCGAGTCCATCAACGATGTGGTCCAGCAGATCACCGGGGTGGCTCAGCGGGAGACCATCCCGGACGAGATCGTCCGCCGGGCCGAGCAGGTCGAGCTGGTCGATATGGCCCCGGAGGCGCTGCGCCGGCGGATGGCCCACGGCAACGTCTACAAGCCCGAGAAGGTCGACGCCGCGCTCGGCAACTACTTCCGGGTCGGCAACCTCACCGCGCTCCGCGAGTTGGCGCTGCTCTGGCTCGCCGACAAGGTCGACGAGCAGCTGGACAAATATCGCGCACAGCACCGAATCTCCACCACCTGGGAGGCCCGGGAGCGGGTGGTGGTGGCGCTGACCGGCGGCCCGGAAGGTGACACGCTGATCCGGCGCGCGGCCCGGGTCGCGGCCCGGACCAAGGGCGCCGACCTGCTCGCCGTGCACGTCAGCCGGAACGACGGGCTGGCCGAGTCGAGCCCGGCGCACCTGGCCCGGCAGCGGTCGCTGGTCGAGGACCTAGGTGGCACCTATCACCAGGTGGTCGGCGCCGACGTCACCGACGCGCTGCTGGACTTCGCCCGCGGCGTCAATGCGACTCAGCTGGTGCTCGGCGCGTCCCGCCGGGGCCGGCTCGCGCACCTGCTGTCGCCTGGCGTCGGGTTCAGCACGGCGGCCCGGTCCGGCAGCATCGACGTACACCTGGTGACCCACGAGGAAGTCGGGCGCGGCCGTCGGCCGTTGCTGCCCGGCAGTGCGCTGACCCGGCGCCGGATCATCGGCGGCTTCGCTTTCGCCGCGGCCGGACTGCCGCTGCTCACCTGGATCCTGACGCAGATGCGCGACGACCTGAGCCTGCCGTCGGACATCATGCTCTACCTCGCCAGCGTCGTGGTCGTGGCGCTGATCGGTGGACTCTGGCCGGCGCTGGTCGCGGTGGTGGTCGGCTCGCTGCTGCTGAACTTCTATTTCACACCGCCGATCCACATGTTCACGATCAGCCAGTCCGAGAACGTGCTGGCGCTCATCGTGTTCCTGACGGTCGCGGTGGCGGTGAGCGTCACCGTGGACGCGGCCGCCCGCCGGACCCGGGAAGCAGCGGCGGCCCGATCCGAGGCCGAGGCGCTGTCGACCCTGGCCGGAAGTGTCGTACGCGGCAGCCGGGTGCTGCCGGCGTTGCTGGATCAGCTCCGCGAAGCGTACGGATTCACCGCCGTGACCCTGCTGGAACGGCGTGCCGACGTGCCGCCGTCACCGGACCTGCAACGGGATCCGGCGGCGTGGCGGATCGCGGCCGCGGTCGGTGACCGGCCCAGCGCCACACCCGCCGACGGGCAGGCCGATGTCTCGGTCGAGGACACCTTCTCGCTGGTGCTCCGCGGGCATCAACTGGCCGCCGCCGACCGCCGGGTGGTGGAGGCGTTCGCGGCCCAGGCGGCGGTGGCGCTGCGCCAGGAACGCCTGGCCGAGCAGGCGGCCGCGGTCGGATCACTCGCCGAAGTGGACAAGCTGCGTACGGCACTGCTGTCGGCCGTGAGCCACGACCTGCGTACGCCCCTGGCCTCGGCGAAGGCCGCGGCCGATGGCTTGCGCAGCACCGACGTGGCGTTCAGCGACGATGACCGGGACGAGCTCCTGGCCACCATCGGGGAGTCGCTGGACCGGCTGACGCGGCTGGTTGACAACTTGCTCGACATGAGCCGGCTGCAGGCCGGAGCGCTCGGGCTGCGCCCCGAGCCGCTGAGCATGGCGGATCTGGTCAGCCGTGCCGTCGACGACGTCGGGTCCGGTGTCACCGTGGTGATCCCGACCGAGTCCCCGGATGTGCACGCCGATCCGGCGCTGACCGAACGCATCCTGGTGAACCTGCTCGCCAACGCGCTGCGCTACAGCCCGGCCGACCGGCCGCCGATGGTCTCGGTCAGCGATCACGCCGGCTACGTCGAGACCCGGATCGTCGACCATGGCCCGGGCATCCCGGCGACCCAATGGGACAACGTGTTCCTGCCGTTCCAGCGCCTCGGTGACCGGGACAACGACACCGGCGTCGGACTCGGTCTGGCGCTGTCCCGGGGCCTCGCCGAGGCGATGGGCGGCACACTGGACCCGGAGCTGACACCGGGTGGCGGGCTGACCATGACGCTGCGGCTGCCGACCGCCGAGACGGCGGACCTGAGCGATCGCGAACCCGCCGATCCGGCGTTGCTGGACCGGCTGGAGCAGGGTGGAGCCGGGCGCCACCCGGACCGGGGCGGGCTGGAGAAGCGGGGTTCCGATCAGTGATTCGCGTCCTCATCGTCGATGACGAGCCGCAGATCCTCCGGGCGCTGCGGATCAATCTGCAGGCCCGGCAGTACGACGTCGTCGTCGCCGCTTCGGGCAGCGAGGCCCTGCACGAGGCCGCCACCGCGCGTCCGGATCTGGTGATCCTGGACCTTGGCCTGCCGGACATCGACGGAGTCGAGGTGATCCGGAAGGTCCGGGCCTGGTCGCCGGTCCCGATTGTGGTGCTCTCCGGGCGCGCCGACAGCCGCGACAAGGTGGACGCGCTGGACGCCGGCGCCGACGACTACGTCACCAAGCCGTTCAGCATCGATGAGCTGCTGGCCCGGATGCGGGCGGTGACCCGGCGCCAGGCCAGCCCGGAACCGCCCGGCGAGGTGCTGATCGGTGACATCCGGATCGACGTCGCCAACCATCGGATCACTCGCACGTCCGGTGTCGAAGTCCACCTGACACCCACCGAGTGGCAACTGCTCGAGGTGCTGATCGCCGAGCCCGGCAAGCTGATCGGCCAGCGCTACCTGCTGCAACGCGTCTGGGGCCCGACCTACCAGCAGGAGACGCAGTACCTTCGCCAATACATGGCCCAGCTCCGCCGCAAGCTTGAGCCTGATCCGGCCCGGCCCAAGCACCTGCTGACCGAACCCGGGATGGGCTACCGGTTCGAGATCTGAACTAGTGTGCACCCAGTCGCGTGCTTCTGGGTGACGCGTTTCCGCACTGTGATGGGGGTTTCTCGTGGCTAAGACACCGGAGGTCGGCGCTATCGCGCCGGACTTCACCCTGCCGTCGGTCGAGCTGGTCGACGGTGTCCCGGTCCGCGCCGCCCGGACTCTGTCCGCGGAGCGCGGCCGCCCGGTCGTCCTGGCCTTCTACCCCGGGGACGAAACCATGGTGTGTACGAAACAGATGTGCGCCTACACCAACGAACTGGACCAATTCACCAAGGTGGACGCCCTGGTTTGGGGCATCAGTGTGCAGGATCTGGACAGTCACGAACGATTCGCGACCCGGCACCAGCTCGGGTTTCCGCTGCTCGCCGACGTGTCTCGCGAAGTGACTGGCTCGTACGGCGTAGACGGCTTCGGCCTCGGCACCCGCCGCTCGGTCTTCGTGGTCGGTTCCGATGGCCTGCTGAAGTGGAAGTTCGTTGGGCTGCTCGGCGCGACCTATCCGTCGGCCGCGAAGATCGCCGAGCAGGTGGCCGCCGCGCGGGTGTGACGCTCGCCGGGTCGCCGGAGTCGGCCGAATGTGACGGTCGCCGGGTCGCGAGGTGATCGCGGGGCCGCGAGGGATCGGGGTCGCGAGTGATCGGGGTCGCGAGGTGATCGGGGTCGCGAGGTGATCGCCGGGGCCGCGGCGTCGCGGCAGTACGGGTGATCATGGTTATTTCAGCGGGCCGCCTGTCGAGGCAGGTGGCCGCAGCGCAGGTGTCACTGTGGCCGGGCCGGCCGGGTGATCATGGTTGTTTCAGCAAGCCGCCCCGCCAAGATTTCCGATCTTGGCAAGTTGCGACCGCGAGACCGGCGCCGTGCCAGCTCGTCGTCGACTTTTGACGAAATACCGTCACAAGTCGACGGTTGACCGCTGGGCTTGACCCAAGATCGCAACCTCCGCGGACCGAGGGCAGTCCTGAGGCTCGTGATCGCGACGTCCGCGGACTGGTGGTCGTCGAACGTCGGCGCGAGCAGCCGTGGCTCCGCGGACGTCGCGATCACGCAGCCGTACGCCCGCGGTCGTTGCGATCTTGGGCGCACAGGGACGAGAAACTTGGATATCCCTTGAAGAAATCCCCGAAGCCCGGAAGCCCGAAGCCCGGAAGCCCGAAGCCCGGAAGCCCGAAGCCGGAAGCCCGAAGCGGAAGCCCGGAAGCGGGAAGCCCGAAGCGGGAAGCCCGAAGCGGGAAGCCCGAAGCGGGAAGCGGGAAGCCCGCCACCCCGGAAGCCCGGAAGCCCGAAAGCGCGGGCCTGCAGGCACAAGCGAGCGCGGAACCTCAGACGCCCGGCATCGGGAAGATCATGCAGGTCGACGTGGCATGCGCGACCAGCCGGCCGCCCTCGTCGTAGAGCCGTGACTCGGCGAGCGCGGTCTGCCGGGTCCGATTGACCACGATGCCCTCGCAGCGCAGCCGTCCGGACGCCACCGTGATCGGCCGCAGGAACCGGGTGTGCAGGTCCAGCGAGGTGTAGCCGAAGCCCGGCGCCAGCGTCGAGTGCACGGCGCAGCCGGCGGCCGTGTCCAGGAGCGCCGAAATGACCCCGCCGTGCATGCTGCCGAGCGGGTTGTAGTGGAACTCCTGCGAGGTCAGATAGACCTGGACGGTGCCCTCGCCGACGATTTCGAGCGGCTCGATGTCCAGCGTCGCCATGATCGGTGGTGCCGGCAGATCGCCGGCGATCATGGTGCGCAACTGCTCGATGCCGCTCATCGAGCCGAGTTTGCCGGCGACGATGCTCGGGTCGGTCCACTCGTAGGTGCGCGAGCGTAGGGCGGCCGGAGCGGGCTGCGTCTGCGTCATAGATGCAGCCTGCCGTAGACTTGCTGGGTCTGTCAACCAGACTTAGGCTTAGCGCATGGCAACCACTGGGAAGACCACGGAGCCGAGCCCGGCAGTGCCGCGCAAGGCCGCCGCGCTGGAGTGGTCGGTGGACAACTGCACGATCGCGTCCACTCTCGGCATCTTGGGCGAGAAGTGGACCTTCATCGTGCTCCGCGACGTGTTCCTGGGCATCCGCCGCTTCGACGACTTCATCGAGCACACTGGCATTCCGCGTCAGGTGCTCTCGAACCGGCTCGCCAGCCTGGTCGAGCAGGGCCTGCTGCGCCGGGAGTCCTACCAGGAGCCGGGGGAGCGGGTCCGCTCCGAATACCGCCTCACCGACAAGGGCATGGACGCCTACCCGATCCTGGTGGCGCTGCGGGAGTGGGGCGACAAATACACCTGCGAGACGTCCGGCCCGCCGTTGCTCACGATCCATCGGGACTGTGGAGCGTCGGTCGACGTACACCTGAGGTGCTCGGCCGGCCACGAACTGACCTCGCCGCGCGAAGTGGTGCCGCGCCCGGGTCCCAGCGCGCGGCGCCGGTAATCCGATCGATCCGCGGTCGCCGCGCCGCTAATCTTCCTGGCGTGCGCCGAATCGCCGTGGTGGGCAACTCCGGATCTGGCAAGACCTCGCTGGCCGCGGCGCTCGCCGAACGCCTCGGCATCCCGCACCTGGAGCTCGACTCGGTCTTCCATCAGCCGGGCTGGCGGCCGCTGGACGGGGACGAGTTCCGCGATCGGGTCCGGGCGGCGGTCGCCGCCGACAGCTGGGTGATGGACGGCAACTACAGTGCGGTTCGCGAGATCATCTGGGCCCGCGCCGACACCATCGTCTGGCTGGATCTGCCGCGCCGGGTCGTCACCCGCCGGATCATCGGACGCACTCTGCGCCGGGTCGCCCGCCGCCAGGAACTGTGGAACGGCAATCGCGAGCGCTGGCGCAACCTGATGACGCTGAATCCGAAGGAGTCGGTGATCGTCTGGTCGATCACCAAGCACGGCCATTACCGGCGCCAATACGGCGAGATCTTCGAGTCCGGGACCCTCGGCAGCGCCGCCGTGGTCCGGCTCCGCAGCGCCGCCGCGGTTCGCGAGTTTCTCCAGCGGTACGCGGAACCGCCCGGCCCGCCCACCGATTAGTACCGAACCGACTCACACCACGGTTGTCACCGGCCCGAAATTGGCCGCGATGGCAGCACTGGCGGGTAAGTCGGCGGCACTGCCCGGCCAGTCCTCGGATTAGTACGGCTCAGTAGTCGTCGGTGTAGGAGATGCCCCGGCGTGCCCGCGATCGATGACGCCACGTCAAGCCGATGATGAACCAGAGGATCGCGGCACCCAGCACGATCCAGGTCACCCGGACAGCGCCCTGGCTCAGGTTGAAGACCTTCTGAGTGGCGGTATTGAATTCTTCGATCTTGTTGGGGGCTGACGCTGCCACGATCGGCTTCGGCACCACCCGCGGAATGCCGATCTGATAATTGTCGCTGGCCTTGTCATTGGCCCGGTTGAAGAGCGTGGTCGAACTCGTCACTGTGACCGTGTTCGTGACCGCGCTGCCCTTCTTGAGCTTCTTCGGCATGAACCCGGTGAGCTTCACGGTCGCCGACTTGTGCACCGGAATGGTGCCGAACAGGCACGTGGTCTCCTTGGGGCTGCGAGAGCACCGGCCCTTGCTGATCTTGTATTTGAGCCTGCCCAGCGCCGCTGTCGTCCTGAAATCGATCCGCACTCGGCCGGCTGCGTGAACGCCGTTATTGCGCACCACGATGGTGTACGTGATCTTCTTTCCGGGCACCGCGTCCGGCTTGTTCGCCAGCGTGACGCTCAGATCGGTGGACTTGGTGGCGGCCTGTGCCGGAGTGGCGATCAGAACCGCCGAGGTGGAGGCGACGAGGACACCGAGGATGGTGGCGGCGATCAGGCGTGCGCGGGCACTCATGTCCGTTATTCAACGATAAATGCGACAACTTCGTGCCTTGGTAGCGCATTTCAATAAACATTCGTGTCCGGTGCCGCCGCCGCTGAGCGTACCGAGCGCTCCGATCCTGGCAGTGGAGCCGCCGTCCGGCTATCCGGGACGCGCTGCGTCCGCCGCCGGGTGACCAGCTGGTTGCGTTAGGGTATGTGGTCTGGCCGGGCTCAATGCGGCGCCCCGCGGCAATTCGAAACCGCGCGCCCCAGTGCATTGTCTGCTCGATCGCCTTGAGGAATGGATCCCATGACGCACGATGGCAAGATCCGCACCCTTCTTCTGGAGAACATCCACCCGGAGGCGGTGCTCCGGCTGGAGTCCGAGGGTTACCTGGTGGAGACCCTCGGCGGCGCGCTCGACGAGGATGAGCTGATCGAGCGGATCGGCGACGTCACGCTGCTCGGCATCCGGTCCAAGACCCAGGTCACCGCGCGGGTGCTGGCGAATGCGCCGCGGCTCGCCGCGGTCGGTGCCTTCTGCATCGGCACCGATCAGATCGATCTGCCGGTCGCCACCGGATCCGGCGTCGCGGTCTTCAACGCGCCGTTCTCCAACACCCGCAGCGTCGTCGAGCTGGCGATCAGCGAGATCATCGCGCTGACGCGGAGACTCACCGAGAAGAACAGCGCGATGCATGCCGGCGTGTGGAACAAGGACGCGGTCGGCAGCCACGAGATCCGCGGCCGGACGCTGGGCATCGTCGGCTATGGCAACATCGGCACTCAGCTCTCGGTTCTGGCCGAAAACCTGGGCATGTCGGTCTACTTCTTCGACGTCGCCGACAAGCTGGCGCTCAGCAACGCCAAGCGCTGTGAGTCCCTGGACGAGCTGCTCGAAGTCGCCGATGTGGTGACCCTGCACGTAGATGGGCGGGCCGGCAACAGCGGATTCTTCGGCGAGGATCAGTTCCAGCGGATGCGTCCGGGCAGCCTGTTCCTGAACCTCTCCCGCGGCTTCGTGATCGATCACGCCGCGCTGCGCCGGCATCTGGACTCCGGTCACATCGCCGGCGCCGCGGTGGACGTCTTCCCGGTCGAGCCCAAGACCAGGGGCGACGAATTCCTCTCCGAGCTGCGCGGCCTGCCCAACGTGATCCTGACCCCGCACATCGGCGGCTCCACCGAGGAGGCGCAGGCCGACATCGGCCGGTTCGTGGCGAACAAGCTCACCTCGTTCATCGGGGACGGCAACACCACGCTGAGCGTGAACCTGCCGCCGATCGTGCTGCCGCAGCAGGACGCCACCCACCGGATCGCCCACGTGCACCGGAACATGCCCGGTGTGCTGGCCCAGGTGAACAGCATCCTGGCGGCGCACTCGGTGAACATCGAGGGCCAGCTGCTGGCCACCCGCGGCGAATTCGGATATCTGCTGACCGATGTCGCCAGCGACTACTCCGATGAGGTGCTGGACGAGCTGCGCGCGATGGCGGCCACGGTCGGCCTGCGGGTGCTGTCCTGACCCGCGACTAGCTCCGCGCTGCCCCCGGGTTGGGCCGGCCGGCTTAACCCAGGCGCGTCGCCCGGGCCCGGCGCGCCATCGAGCGGGCCTTCCGGGCCGCCCGAGCGGCCAGGCGGCGCAGCCGCCGGCTGGCGTACCGGAGCACCCGGGCCGGCCCCGATTGGATCACCCATCCGCTGGCTCCGCCACTGGACGGGCCGGCCCCGGCCGGAATCGACTTGAGCCGCAGGCTCAGATTGTTGTAGCTGGTCAGGGTCGGTTGGGCGACGATGCCGGCGGCCCGGAACCGGCGCTTGGGCAGCTCGACGCCGGGGTTGTCGCCGATGCCGAGCCGGCGGTCACCGAACACTCCGAACACCGCTGTGGTCACGAACAGGTCCCAGGTGCCGGAGAGCTGGTTGCCCTGATCCGCCGTCAGCGGGTTGATCCGGGTCTCGACCTCGAAGGCCACGCTGGACCGGCCGCCGCCGACCGAGCGATCGGCTCGGGTCGAGGTGCCGGGCTGGAACACGTCGCCGGTGGATTCCCGGCGCCGGATCAGCAGCAGGGCCTGGGCCCAGTCGTTGTGCCGGGTCACGTCCCGGGCATCGGCCAGCGCCGGAAGATCGGCGAACGGTTGCGGCAGCACCCGGATCACCCGGTCGCCATCCTGCTCGATCAGCACCGGCTCCGGTGCGCCGCCGGGCGGCGTCATTACCGGCTCGACCCGGGTCCGGATCACCAGCTCATCCCCGTCCCAGCAGAGAGATCTTACCGAGGCGCGGACGCCTGCGGACCGCTCGTACTGGCCCCACTGGCGGAGCATCGCGGTGTCGCCGGCGCGCACCAGGGCCGCCCGGACCCGCTGCGCGGACGCGAGGCTGGTGTCGTAGTCGGCCGGGATCCACTCCTCGATCAGCTTGCGGTTGGCGTCCACGATCTGCTCGGCATAGTCGTCCGCGCCGGTCAGGAAGTGCTGTTGCGGGAAGTGCCGGAGGACCTTGCGGCGGTACCAGGTCAGGATGAACCGGCGGCGGGTCTCCTCGTCGTCGATCTCGTCCCGGATGATCGCGAAGATCTTCGCGATGCTGTCGGCGTATTCGTAAGGATCGAGGCGGCCGTAGGAGACATTGCCGATCTGGGGGTTGCGGACCCAGTGGTAGACGGTGCGGTCATGCATGATCGACACGCGCTGCGTACGCAGGAATGCCGGGAGCATGAACAGGTGGTCTTCCAGCCGGACCCGGCCCTCGTGGAATCGCAGGCCGTGCTCGAGCAGGAACGATCGCCGGAACAGCTTGTGCACGGTCATCGCCACGAGCAGCTGGGCGTGTTCCGGGTTGCGGATGTCACCGTTGGTCAGCGAAACCTGGGTCACGTCGCGGTGGCTGTTGCGGTTGTGCCCGGCGGTGCGGCCGATCACGATGTCGGCGCCGTCGCGGGTGGCCCGCTCGTAGAGATTGGCCAGTGCGTCGGCCTCGAGCCAGTCGTCGTCGTCGCAGAAGAAGACGAACTCGCCGTTGGCGGCGTCGATGCCGATGTTGCGGGGGCGGCCCGGCCAGCCGGAGTTGGTGGACCGGATCACGTGGAAGTTCGGCTCGCCGTCGACGTGTGCTTCGATCAGATCCGGCGTGCCGTCGGTCGATCCGTCATCGACGTAGAAGACCTCGAACTCGTCCTTCGGCATGGTCTGGGCCAGCATGGAGTCGACGTTCTTGACCACGCCGTCGGCGGTGTTATGTGTGGCGACCACGACGGTCACCTTGACAGCCGCCCCCATGCCGAGCTCCTCAGCGCATTCCCAGCAAGTTCCCATTGATCTCGGAGTGGTTACTGGGCCGACGCCGAGTCGACGAGATGCTACACGCAGTAGCCGCACGCCGGGGAGCTCCCACAGCCTCCCCACAGCCCTCCCCGCAGGCGGCGTGGCCTGCGAAAACGCGCCACAAGTCGGGGATCGCGCGCGCCAAGTCGAGCCGATCGAACGACAAAGGTGACCCGAAGGAGGGATGGTTAACAAGTGGGGCAAACCCGGCGACCCGCCGCGCGTACCGCGTGCCCGGCCGCCGGACCTTTGCAGATGCGTCAGGCCAGCAACGCCGAACCCCAATAGTCGCCGGCCGCCGGCACCCCCGGCGGGCAGGCGAACAGGCCGGACGCGACGTGCTGGATGTATTCGTTGAGCGCGTCGTTGGAGCCGAGCTTGCGCTGCAACGGCACGAACTGCGTACGCGGATCCTTCTGGTAGGCCATGAAGAACAGGCCCGCGTCCAGCTCGCCGGTGGGCAGCATGCCGTCGGTGAACGAGTAACCGCGACGCAGGATCCGGGTGCCGTTGTTGGTCTCGTGCGCGGCCAGCCGGATGTGCGAATCCATCGGGATCACCGGCTCCTTGCCGGCTTCGGTCGCGGTGAAGTTCGGAGTGTCGAACTCCTCGGCGCCGCCCAGCGGTGCGCCGGTGTATTTCGACCGGCCGATCACCGCCTCCTGGTCGGACAGGCGGTCCCGGTCCCAGGCCTCGATGTGCATCCGGATCCGGCGCACCACCAGATAGCTGCCGCCGGCGATCCACTTCTGGTCGGACTCGCCGCCGACCCACACGTGGCTGTTCAGCATCGCCGGGTCGGTCGGGTCGATGTTGCGGGTGCCGTCCTTGAAGCCCATCAGGTTGCGGGGCGTCTCGCCGGAGCCGTTGCCGGTGCCGATGGCCTTGCCGAAGCCGAGCTGAGACCAGCGCATCACCACCGTGCCGCGGCCGATCCGGGCCAGGTTGCGGATCGCGTGGAAGGCCACGATCGGGTCGTCCGAGCAGGCCTGGATGCACAGATCGCCGTCGCTGGTGCCCGGGTTGAGGTTGGCCGGCGGGAGGTGCGGCAGGTCGGCGAGCGCGGCCGGCCGCTTGCCGGACAGGCCGAAGCGCTCGTCGAAGAGCGACGGGCCGAAGCCGATGGTGATCGTCAGGTTGGCCGGCCGGGCGCCGAACGCTTCGCCGGTGTCGGCCGGCGGTGCTTCCGGGTTGGTGTTGTCGCCCGGGACGGTGTGCCCGCCGGTCATCGCCGCGGCCGCGGCGGTCCAATCCTTCAGCAGCTCGATCAGGGCCGCGCGGCGCTGCGACACGGTCCCGGTGGTCACCACGTCGTAGCTGGCGAAGGCCAGCCGAGCCGGCGCCGGAGTGGCGATGCCGGCCTGGTGGGCGCCGTAGAAGTCGACCTGATCGGACGGCGCGGCGGGTTCGGAGGCGCTGGACTTGCACGCGGCCACCCCGGACGCGGCGACCGCCGCCGTGCCGAGCACGGCGGCCCCACCGACTTTCAGAAGTCCTCGACGGGACGTCATCACTACTGATTCACCTTCGCGGCAACTTGCGACAGCGGCTCGGCCAGCGCGTCGATGACCTGGGTCAGCTTCTTGCGAGCGTCGTCGTTGACGGTGGAGTAATCGGTCACGGTGGCGTACGGCTGCAGCGCCGTGGCCACGTCCGCGAACCGCTGATCGACAGACCCGGACAGTTCCGGATCAATCTTGGACAGCGCGGGCTTGAGCAGCTCGAACGCCTTCTGGGCGCCGGCGACGTTGGCCTTGAAGTCGGACAGGTCAGTGTGGCTGTAGCGGTCTTCCTCACCGGTGATCTTGCTGGAGCCGACCTCGTTCAGCAGCTCGGTGGCGCCGTTGGCGAGCTGCGCCGGCTGGTAGGTGGTGGTGGCCACCAGGCCCTGCAGCTTCTTCATATCGGCGTCCAGCTTGTCGGCGATCGGATTCATGCCGGACAGCGACTTGTCCGCCCAGAGCGCCTTCTCCAGCCGGTGGAAACCGGTCCAGGAGGCTTCGTTGTCCACGTCGTCGATCCGGGCGTCGACGTCCGGGTCCAGATCGCCGAAGCTCTCCGCAACCGGCTCGACCTCTTCGTAGAAGTAGCGCGCCGGAGCGTAGAGCGACTTGGCCTGCTCCATGTTCCCGGCCCGCACCGCGTCGGTGAACTGCTTGGTCGCCGGCACCAGCTTGGCCACCTCCGCGATCACGTACTGCTGATAGCCAGCGGTGGCGGCGTCCAGGTCGGCCTTGAGTGCCGGGTCCGGCCCGGCGGCGGCGGCACCGGTCACGGTGAAGTCGAACTTCTCGGTCGCCGCACCCGGGCAGTACATCTGATAGGTGCCGGAGTTGAGCTTGAGCGAGAATGTGCCGTTCAGTCCCGGAGCCAAGTTTTCCTTCTCACCCATGATGGTCTCGCCGTTGAGCAGCTCGGCCTCGCTGACCTTGGCGGCGCCCTTGTTGGTGACGTTGAACGTGACCGGGCCCGCCGGTGCCGTGGCCGGCGACGGCTTGCAGCCATCGTCGGTGATCTCCACCGTGATGGCGGTCGAGCCGGCCGGCGGCTTCGGGTCCGACTTGCTGCAGGCGGAGGCGAGCAGACCGATGCCGGCCAGCGCCGCGGTGGCGCCGATCAGAGCCGAACGGTGGGTTCGCATGGGGGACTTTCTCCTTTGTGGGCAAATGGTGCGGGTGCGGGTTGAACGGGCTCGTCGGACGTGCGGATCGGGGTCGCGCGGATCGGGGTCGCGCGGATCGGGGTCGCGCGGAGTGGGTCGGGTGCGCGCGGGATGGATCAGGCTTGTGCGGGCGACGACGTGGCGGCCGACGCCTCGACCGCGGCCGGCCGCGGTTTCGATGGCCGGGGCCAGGTGATGAAGAGCAGCATCGGGATGGCATAGAGGAACCAGGCCACCGCCTCGACGACGGTCGGCTTGGGCTGGATGCCGAGCACACCGGTGATCAGCGACGCGATCACCGTGCCCGGACGCACCAGCCAGGTCAGATCGGCGGCGGTGGCCTGGCCGAAGTTGATCCAGCCGGCCTCATGCGCCGTGTGCATCACGGTCATCGTCAATCCGGCCGCCACCAGCACCAGCACGATGCCGGTGACCTTGAAGAACCGGGCCAGGTTGAGCTTGACGCCGCCTTTGTAGATGCCGTAGCCGATGGCGACCGCGACCGCGATGCCGATGAAGGCGCCGGCCGTCGCGGCCGTGCTGTTCGAGCTGTTCTGCAGGATCGAGACCAGGAACACCGACGTCTCGAAGCCCTCCCGGAGCACCGCGAGGAACGCCATCGCCACCAGCGCGGTGGCCGAACCGCGAGCGAGCGCCGACGCGGCCGCGCCCTCAAGCTCCTTCTTCATGCTCCGGGCGTGCTTGTTCATCCACACGATCATGAAGGTCACCATCACCACGGCGAACGCGCCGATGATGGTTTCGAGACCTTCCTGAGCCTTCTGCGGCAACTCGCGGGAGAGCGTCACCAGACCGATGCCGACGGCGAGGCAGACCAGGGCCGCGGCGATGACGCCGATCCAGGTCTGGCGGAGCGCGTCGCGCCGCCCGTTCTTGGCGAGGAACGACGCGATGATGCCGACAATGAGGCTGGCCTCGAGCCCCTCACGAAGGCCGATCACGAGCGTGGGAATCACGCTGGCTCCCCTTTGCAGAAGTGAATCCGGTGTGTGTGGTTAGGCTAACCTAACCCATCCGGGATTACGCAATGGGGGTGGGACGAAAATCCCTCGCCGACCCGGCTGAAATTATGGCACCGCAGGTCATCGAGTGGCCGGATGCGACGACGGTCACGGGAACGGCTGACCGAAGGCTGGACGGCGGTGCAGAACGTGTCCGGCATATGCGAATTGCCGGCCGCGCGGCGGTGCCGGTCGTGACCGTGCCGGCCGGTCGTGACCGTGCCGAGAACGTCGACCGCGAAGCTCGGCCGCCGCCGAGGGCGTTGTCATCAACAGCGCGCGGCATTGCCCTGCCGCGCGTCGTCGTGCCAGGTCCGTCGACGGCGCGGGCGAACCCGGCCGGCGCCCCGATCGGTACGGTGCCATCAGCACCGCGGGCCTTACTTTGGCGCGGCCGTGTGGAGTAGTTTGCAATGCGAACGACCCGATTCTTGCTGTCGATTCTCGAGGGAGATACGAGATATGAGCGTGCGGGACGACGCGGCCGCCATCGCGGGCGAACTGTCGGAGCTGCGCCGGGAGCTGCACCAGATTCCGGAGATCGGCATGGACCTGCCGCGCACCCAGGAGACCGTGCTGAGCGCGTTGCATTCGCTGCCGCTCGAGGTCAGCACCGGCAGCAAGCTGTCATCGATCACCGCGGTGCTGCGTGGCGGCCGTCGTGCCGCCGACGGCTCCAGCCCGGTGGTGCTGCTGCGTGGCGACATGGACGCGCTGCCGGTGGAGGAGAGTCCGGGCGAGGAGTTCATCTCCAAGCACGTGGGCAGCATGCATGCCTGCGGGCACGACCTGCACACCGCTGGTCTGGTCGGTGCGGCGCGGCTGCTCGCCGCTCGGCGCGACGAACTGGCCGGCGATGTGGTCTTCATGTTCCAGCCCGGTGAGGAGGGCTGGGACGGCGCCGGCGCGATGATCGACGAGGGCGTGCTGACCGCCGCCGGGCGCAAGGCCGATTGGGCCTACGGCATCCACGTGATGTCCTCGGTGCTGCCGCGCGGCGTCTTCGCCGGCCGTCCGGGTCCGCTGATGGCGGCCTCCGACGGTCTATTCGTACGCGTGATCGGCGCCGGCGGGCACGGCTCGCGGCCGCATTCGGCGCTGGACCCGGTCCAGTGCGCGGCCGAGATGGTGACGGCGCTGCAGACGATGGTCAGCCGCCGGATCGACGCGTTCGAGCCGAACGTCATCACCGTCGGCACGTTCCACGCCGGCACCCGCCGCAACATCATCCCGGACGAGGCGGTGTTCGAGGCGACGGTGCGGTCGTTCAACCCGGAGGTGCGCGAGCAGCTCGCGAAGTACACCGTCCAGGTGTGCGAGGGCATCGCCGCCGCGCACGGCCTCCAGGTCGAAGCCCGCTACGAGCAGGAATACCCGGTCACGGTGAACGATGCGGCCGAGGCCGCCTTCGCCGCCGACGCGGTCCGCAACACCTTCGGCGAGGAGCGCTACTTCGAGATGCCGACCCCGGTCACCGGCTCCGAGGACTTCTCCCGGGTGCTGGAGAACGTGCCGGGCGCCTACCTGTTCCTTGGCGCCTGCACCACCGACGACCCGGTCAACGCGCCGTCGAACCACTCGCCGCGAGCTGCCTTCGACGACAGCGTCGTCAGTGACGGTGCGGCGTTCCTGGCCGACACGGCGCTGCGCCGGCTTGCCGTCTGATTCACGTTCGGCACTCATCGGGCCCCGGATGCCGGCCGGCATCCAGGGCCCGAACCATGATTTCGTCGAACCGGCGCCCGCCGATCCTTAGACCCGGCTTGGTGATCCTGAGATCAGACTGTGTAGCTGCGCTTATACCAGCCACCGGGAGCAGTGGGGGGCGTACCGTCAAATTGACGGAGGTGTGACATGACAGATAAATCCACACCGAGCTACAAAGAGTTCGTCCGGCGCCACCGCTCATCCGAGCATGGCACCGTGCACGAGCAGGCGCTGCTGGCGGCGGAGTGCACGTTTGACTGGATCGGCGTGCCGGCCGCCGGAATCGCCGAGGGCACCATCGGCACGCTGGTCCATCACCAGACCGACGCCCGCGGGCCGCGCCCGGTCGAGTAGCTCAATCTCCCCACCACGATCGGCGAAGACTCGACGTCGCCTCCCCGGCGGCCGGGCCTTCGCCGATCACTGTCCCCCGGTTCACCCGGCTCCGCCCGTAGTCCTGTGGATCTTGCGAAGTTGGGTTGGTCATGGGTCGCCCAACGTCGCAAGTTCCAGGTTTTGGACGGGTTGGCGGACCGGCGTCCGGCGCCTAGCTCCGCGCGGACACCCGCGAATTGAGATGCCGGCCGCTGAAACCGACCCGTGGCATTGTCGCGATCGCCACCCGGTACGCGGTTGCGTAACCGTCGGCCAGCTTGGCCTCGCTGAAGTTCCGGGCGACATGGTTCCGGCATGCCGCCGGGTCCAGCTCGCCGACCGTGTTCAGGGCCGCAGGCAGCTCCGATGGTGCTTCGCAGATGAACCCGGTGACGCCGTCGACGATCACCTCGGGCACCGAACCGGCCCGGAGCGCGACCACCGGCGTCCCGCACGCCATCGCCTCGATCATCACCATGCCGAACGGCTCTTCCCACTGGACCGGGAAGAGCAGGCACTGCGCGTTGGCCAGCAGGATCCGCTTCTCCCGGGAGTCGGCGACGCCGAACAATGTGTCCTGCGGCAGCAGCCGCGGCTTGACCTCGTGTTCCAGGTAATCCTTCTCGAGCTCTTCCTGGCACTTGCCGGCCAGAACCAACGGCAGCCCGACCTCATGCGCGGCGTCGAGCGCGAGCGCCGCGCCCTTGTCCGGGCTGAACCGGCCGAGGAACAGGGCATAGTCCTGCTTCTTCTCGTGATAGGGCCAGCGGTTCACGTTGATGGCGTTGTGCACCGTGCCGACCCAGTTGAACTCCGGCGCCAGCGCCCGCTGCCGTCCGCTGATCGCCACCATGTGCACCGACGACCCCATGCCGCCGTAGTAGGTCCGCAGGTTCTGATCCTGGGCCGTGCCGTGCATGGTGACCACAGTAGGAAGGCCCCAGCGCGCGTAGATTTCCGCGTTCAGGGGCCCAGACAGCGAATGGTCGTGCACCACATCGATGTGCCCGACCATGTCTCGTATCACGTTGCGCGTCACAACCGCATTACTCACTTCGGCGTAGGTGTCGCCGAGTCGCTCCGGAATGATGCGATCCCATGCGCGTATGTAGTTGGCTTTCGTATGGTTCTCACCGGCGCCTATCAGCGTCACGTGATGTCCACTGTCGACAAGCGCATCGGTAAGGTCCGCCACCACGGTTTCTATGCCGCCATATGCGGCTGGCGGGATCTCAAAGTAGGGCGGCGCCACCAGCGCGATCCGTAGAGGATCATGCGGACTTCGAGGGTGCTCGCGCACCGGCTCACGACGCAGCCGCGCGTTATCTAAGGGCATGCGGTTTCGAATACCCGTCAAGCCCAAACGCCAAACACTAGTTTTGCCGGATATAACATGAAATCTGCTAGCATCCAAAGTCCTGGCCGTGCATTTCGTGCGGCAGCCGCGTCGCTTTCCGGGGGCGCGCGCGACCTCGGGTGGGAACCCACCTGAGGATGTGTTGACCTCGGGTGGAGAGTGATGGTTGGTGAGCACGCGTGGGGTTTCCGCGCACGCACACCGCGTCGATGAAACGACGTTGATTGTCGTCGGAGAATCGTTGACCCGCGCGGATTGCGGCCGGTTGCGGTCGTTGGTTCGCGACGGGATCGCGGGCGGGCAGGCGATCGACATTGACCTGTCCGGCGTGCGGACTCTGGACGCATATAGTGCGACGGTCCTGGCGCAGTTGCAGGGCAAGGCCGCGGCGACCGGTCGCGATCTGCGAGTGGTCGGAGCCACCGGGCCGATTCTGGTGCAGCTGGATCAGCTCCAGATCGCACAGACGTTGCAGGCACACGATCAATCCGGACCCTCGCCACTGCGGCCGGAGCTGCCCTGTTGCGGCGCCGTGGTGCGGATTGCCCGGTCCACCGACGACTCGATCGAGGCCATGCTCGCCGAGGCGTCCGCGCTCCCGCGCGGCGATCCGCACCGGGAGCGCCTTCGACATTGCGCGATCGAGCAGGGTCTGCCGGCCGCGACGCGGCTCGCTCGCCGCTACTCCGGTCGCGGCGAATCGTCCGAAGACTTGAGCCAGGTCGCGGCGATGGGCCTGATCAAGGCCATTGACGGGTACGACCCGCAGAACACCGGCGGATTCTGGGCGTACGCCACCCCGACCATCGCCGGCGAGCTGCGCCGCCACTTCCGCGACAAGACCTGGGGCGTCCGGGTGCCGCGCCGGATCCAGGACGCGTGGCTGCAGATCCGTGCCGATGCCGACCTCCTCACTCAGCGGCTGGGCCGCTCGCTGACAACTCGTGATCTCGCTCAAGCTCTCGCCATGGACGAGCGGCTCATCATCGAAGCGCGACTGGCGGCCCGGTCCTACACCCCGGCCTCACTGTCCGCGCCGGTGCTCGATGGCAGCGTGCTCGCCGACTATGTGGCGGTCAGTGACGCCGGCTTCGAGGACGTGGACAATCGCGCCACCGTGCGCAACGCCATGCGGATGTTGCCCCGGCGCAGCCGGCGGATCCTGCGCCTGCGGTTCCGCAACGAAATGACCCAGATGCAGATCGCCCAAACCGTTGGCCTGTCACAGATGCATGTGTCGCGGATCATCGCCGATGCGCTGGCTGTGCTGCGCTCGGTGCTCGCCGATGACGGGCGCTGAGGCCCGATCCCGACTGAGCTTGACCGCGGTGCCGTAGGCGCATATCTCCGACCAGGTCGGCGTGATCGTGCGGTTGTCGAACTTCATTCCGATGATGGCGTCGGCGCCCAGGCGAACGGCCTCGTTGACCATCTCGCTGATCGCTTCCCAGCGCCACTTCAGCAGACCTTGCGAGCGGTTGGGTTCGCTCACGCCGTCCAGATGCCGCAATCCTTCGGTGAACGCGTTGTTCATACGTGCGGTTACGCCGATCACCTCGCCGATGACGAAGCGGATGTGCCGCCCCGGGATCGACTCGGTGGTGACGATTAGCATCGCCGGCTCCTGTCCGATACGGAACCGGCGATCGACCGGCTCCGAGGCAACGATCCATGATCCTGGCCGAGGTTCTGCCAGATCGATGCCGCCGACCCGGCGGCTGGCGGCGGAACCCGTCCAGAGGTGCCTGCGTTCGTCCCTCGCTGGAGATTCGTCCTCGCTGGAGAGATGCCCACGGACCGCCAAGTCGGTTCCTCGGTGGCGGCCCGGAGCCCTGTGATTACCCGCTGACCTGCGGAATCAAACATCGATGTGGTTGCTACGCGATCTCCCACGCGTCATCGAGACCGTCCACCACGACGTCGTGACCGCGGGCGCGGATGGTCGCGGTGCACTCGCCCAGCCGCATCCCGTGCAGGGTGACCTCGCCCCATGCGGGTGGCAGCTTGGCGCGTACCCGCAAGGTCTTGTTCGGTTCGTCCGGCTGCAGGCCGAGGAATGAGCGGAGGATGAGCAGCGGCGCGCCGCTCGCCCATGCCTGCGGTGAGCACGAGGTGGGGTAGGGGACCGGCGGGCTGAAGTCGGTCCGGGCGAAGCCGCAGAAGAGTTCCGGCAGCCGGTTGTCGAAGTCCCGGCCGGCGTCGAAGACGCCCTTGGCCAGACGGTGGGCGAGGTCCACCGCGCCCGGGATGTGCGAGTAGCGGATCAGCCCGGCGATCGTGATCGCGGTGTCGTGCGGCCACACCGACCCGTTGTGATAGCTCATCGGGTTGTAGGCACCCATGTCCGCGGACAGGGTCCGCAGGCCGTAGCCGGTGTCCATGGCCGGCGTGCTGAGCGCCTTGACCAGAACCGTGGCGTGTTCGTCAGTGGCGATGCCGGTCCACAGGCAGTGCCCGACGTTGCTGGACAGCGCATCGACCTGGCGCTTGGCGCCGTCCAGCGCGATCGCGTACCAGCCCTGATCGGGGACCCAGAACGCCCGGGCGAACTCGGTCCGGAGGGTCTGGGCTTTGGCCCGGCAGGTGCGCGCGGTCTTGTCGTCACCGAACGCGTCGGCCAGGTCGGCGCGCGTGAGCAGCGCCGCGTAGGTATAACCCTGCACCTCGCAGAGTGCGATCGGACCCTCGGCCATGCCGCCGCTGGCGTAGTTGATGCTGTCGAAGCTGTCCTTCCAGCCCTGGTTCAGCAGGCCTCGATCGGTGGCCCGCCGGTATTCGGCGAAGCCGTCGTGGTCGGCATCGCCATACTGCTCGAGCCAGTGCAGCGCGGCATCGGCGGTCGGCAGCAGGTCTTTGATCTCGCTCGGATCGGCGCCCCATCGGAACGCTTCGCCGAGCAACATCACGAACAGCGGCGAGGCGTCGACGGTTCCGTAGTACTCGTGGCCGCCGAGGGCGTCCTTACTGTCCGGGCCCAGGCGCAGCTCATGCAGGATGCGGCCGGGCTCCTCCTCGGTCACCGGATCGACCTCGTGCCCCTGAAGCGCGGCCAGCGTATGCATGGTGCCCATGGCGAGGTCCACATCCAGCGGCAGGCACATCCATGCGGTGAGCAGGCTGTCCCGGCCGAACAAGGTCATGAACCACGGCGCTCCGGCGGCCAGGAACGACCGGCCCTGCGGATCGCAGATCCGGAGCGCATCCAGGTCCAGCAGGCTGCGGTCCAGGACACCGGAGACCCCGTGGTGCTCGACCGCGATCGTCGTGGTGTGGGTGAGCCAGTCGTCGACGGCGTTGGTCTCCTCGTCCGGCTGGGCCTGCACCCACTCGTTGCCGATCACCGCCTGCACCTCGACGGCGGCCTGCCACTGCTCGCGCGACCCGACCAGGACGTGCCAGGTCATCGCGCTCTCGGTCAGCTCCGGCTCGCTGGTAGCGGAGATGCGTACGCCCCGGCTCTGGTCGTAGACGCTGCGAATCGTCACATCCATCGGCGACACGCTTGCCGAGACCTCGTTCTGCTCGGACCGGCCCTCCTTGACCGCGAACAGGTCGGCGAAATCGGTGCCGAACTTGAGGGTCAATTCGAACGACGTGGCCTCCCGGCCGATGTTGTCGACGGTGATCAGTTCGCGCAGGCCGTTGTCGACGGTCCGGTCTCGTACCACCAAAAGGGTGGAGTCGGCGTGGCCCAGCGGCGGCCGTCGCCGCAGCACGAACCGGGCCTCCTCGGCGGTGGCCAGGTGCACCGCGAGCTGCTGCGGGTGGTGCCCGTCGATCAGCAGGGACCAGTCCGACAGCAGCCGGGCGTCCCGGAAGAACAGGCCGTGTGGTCCGCCGTGCTCGATCTCCCCGTCGGACTTGGACATGCAGAACGTGGTGCCGTTGACGATGGTGATGCTGCCGCAGTCGCCGCGGGTAGTCGACGGGGACCCGGCATTCAGCGGGTTTGACACGGTTTCAACGTATCGGCGGCGATGTGGCCCGGGGCCGGAACGGCGTAACACGGAGCGACCGGCGGACCGTCACGATGCTGGATCATGGCCGCCCCGGCGGTCCATGTCGACAGTCCATCTCGACGGTCCTCGTCGGCAGTCCCCGCCGGCGGTTTGCGGCCCGGCTGGTGGCGGCCCGGCTGGTGGCGAGCCGGTCCGCGGCAGCGCTAGACCGCGTCGGCGGTGCGGAACACCAGGTGGAACCGTCCGATCTGGACGGTGTCGCCGCCGCGCAGCCGGGCCTCATTGACCCGTTCGCCGTTGAGATAGGTGCCGTTGAGGCTGCCCAGGTCGACGATGGCGAAGCCGCCGCTGACCCGCCGGAACTCCGCGTGCTGGCGGGAGACGGTCACGTCGTCGAGGAAGATGTCCGAATCGACGCTGCGGCCCGCGGTGATCGCGTCGAGGTCGAGGAGGAACCGGGCGCCGGCATTCGGACCATGGGTGACGACCAGCAGGGCGACACCCGGCGGGAGCGTCGGGGTGAACGGCGCCCGCTGCTCGGCAGGCCGGCCATCCTGGGCCGGGACCTGCGGCATGGCCGTGGTGACCTCGGAGGTCACCGGCACGTCGTCCCGGTTTCCGGGCTCGTAGTCACCAACCATTGGGCGATCTTACTCCGGAAACCGGTCCCGTTCGAAGGTGCGGATCCTGGGAACTCTCCCGTCGGTGGCAGGTGATCTCCACGATGCGCCAACGCCGCGAATAGGCCGCGGATTTCGACGTGAACTCGCGCGCTGGCGGATCTTGGCGGGAGCGACCGCCCGCGACCGCCCGCGACGACCCGCTCTCGGCGTCTCACGTGCGGGCGACCGTCGCCGCCGCCGCGCAATGACGGCCGGGTCGGTGGAGGGCGACGCCGGGCGGTCACCGGCATCATGATGACCATGACTGTGCCGGCGCCATCGATGGCGACCGGATCATCGAGGAGAACTTCGCGCCCTGGGTTCGCGATCTTGGACTTCGGGTGGAGAGCGTCGGTCGCGGCGCACGCCAGCACGGTCTACGCCGTCCTGGGCTGACGCTGCCGACGAGCCGGCCGGCACCGACACCGCGGGCCGACGGCGGCCGACGCCTCAGGCGGTCCAGATCGCCCGCTCGTCGCCGCGCGGGTCGTTGACCACCGTGCCGCCGGAGCCTGCATAGACCATCACCGGCCGGGACTCGTCGTAGGCCGGCCAGCCGGGATCGCCGGTCCGGGCGAATGCCATCCAGGCGCGGTGCATCGCAGTGGCCAGATCCTGCCGGACCGCCGGGTCGGTGAGTTCGACGGCGCTCAGCATTTCGTTGCCGTCGGCATAGAGGTTGTCGAAGACATATCCGACCTCGAGGCCATGGCAGGCACCCATGCCCAGACGTGAGTCCGGTTGGGCGAACTCATAGACCCAGGTGCGCCCGCCGGTGCTTCGCCGGGCGTCGGCGACCGCCAGGGCCGGGAGCCGGAAATAGGCGTCGGTGAGGAACGCCGAATAGACCGTGCCGGCCGACGCGTCCGGCCGGTTGGCCTGATAGAGCTTGAAGACGTCGGGCCCGGCGCCGGTCCGGGCCGCGAGCGCCGGGGCGACCTCGTCGGTGACGAAACCGGTGATGCCGGTCGGCACCAGGAAGAGGTTCTCCTCGTCCAGGTTGGTGCCGGTGAGCAGGGGAATCCCGGAGTTGGCCGCGCCGAAGAAGGCCGCCACCGGGTGCTCGCCCAGCAGATCTCCGTCCACGACCGGAATGAACGGCATCGCCGACGCGACGACGGTCGCTCCCCACCGCTGCGCGTCCAGGCCGGCGGTGAACTCGGCACCGAACTCGGTCGCGGTCGCCACGATCGTGCCGGTGTCGACGGTGGTCAGCCCGGCCGCCGTCGGCTCGACCCCGAGACGGGCCGCGAAGTCCGCGGTGACCAGGGCGGCGTCACTGGGTGCCGCGGCCGCCTGGATCGCGCCGCTCTGCGCGATCGCCTTGCTGAACAACCCGGCGGTACGCGGCGAGGACAGCAACAGCGTCACGCTCATGCCGCCGGCCGACTCCCCGAAGATGGTGACGTTGCCCGGGTCGCCGCCGAACGCCTCGATGTTGCGCTGCACCCACTCCAGCGCCGCGACCTGGTCCAGCAGGCCGCGGTTGGCGGGAGCGTCGGGCAGATAGGCGAATCCGATCGGGCCCAGGCGATAGTTCAGGCTGACGAACACGATCCCGTCGCGGGCGAATGTCGCGCCGTCGTAGACCGGCACCGCGGAGCTGCCGTTGACGAACGCGCCGCCGTGGATCCAGACCATCACCGGTGCGCCGGACGCCTGATCCGGGGCCCAGACGTTGACGTTCAGGCAGTCGGGGCCGGCGACCGCCGGCTCGGCCAGCAACCCGTCGAATGGTGGGGCATATCCGGGTTTCGGCGCGGTCGGGCCATAGCTGGTCGCGTCCCGTACGCCGGTCCAGGACGGTGCCGGTGCCGGCGCCTGGAACCGCAGGTCGCCGACTGGCGCGGCGGCGTACGGGATGCCGAGGAACCGGCTCACGCCGTCCGAAGTGGTGCCTCGCAGCGTGCCCTGCGCGATGGTCTTCAGTGCCTCCATGGCCCACCTGTCCTCGTCGACGCGATGGCCCAATCCTTGGTGCCCGATGAGCCGATTGGCAAGGGCCGCCGGGCGATTGCGGCGGGGCGGTAACGGAGAGGTTACGGGCCTTGACCCGCACCGGGAGATAAGTACACTCCCGATGTAATTAGTTGAGTGACCTGCGCCACACTCGACCGCCATGTCCCGCTGGATCAGGGGGAATCGGGTGACCGCGACAACGACGTCCGCCGACGAATCGCTCGGCCTGCATCTGGACGGAATCGGCGCCGCCTTCGGCGGACTGGTCGCGCTCGACGGTGTGGCCCTGTCGGTCCGGCCCGGTCAGGTGGTCGGCGTGATCGGCCCTAACGGCGCCGGCAAGACCACCCTCTTCAACGTCATCTGCGGTTTCGTCCGCCCGACCGGCGGCCTGATCCGGTGGAACGGTGCACCGCTGCGCGCCAAACCGCACCAGCTCGCCGGACTCGGCATCGGCCGGACCCTGCAGGGCGTTGGCCTGTTCGGCGGCCTGACCGTGATCGAGAATGTGCTGGCCGGCGCCACCGTCCGGGCCCGGGCCGGCTTCGCCGCCGGGCTGTTCGGCATGCCCCGGTCGGATCGTGACGAGCGCCGGTTGCGCGCGGACGCGATGACGCTGCTGGACCGGCTCGGCATCGGTTCCTATGCCGCCGCGCCGCCCGGGACGCTGCCGTTCGCGATGCAGAAGCGGGTCGCACTGGCGCGTGCCCTGATCGCCGAGCCGCGGTTGCTGCTGCTTGACGAGCCGGCGGCGGGCCTGGCCCACGACGAGATCGACGACTTCGCCGAGCTGATCCGCGGCCTGCCGGCCGACGGTTGTTCGGTGATGCTGGTGGAACACCACATGGACCTGGTCATGGCGGTCTGCGATCAGATCGTGGTGCTGGACTTCGGCACGGTGATCGCGCGCGGCACGCCCGCCGAGATCAAGGCGTCCGGCGCGGTCACCGCGGCCTACCTCGGTGCTCCCGGCAGCAATCACGGCACCGACGACGCTCCGGAGGTGACCGCTTGATCGGCCCACTCCTCGAAATCCGGGGACTGACCGCGGGCTACGCCGGTGCAGCGGTGCTGCACGAGGTCGACCTCGACGTTCCGGCCGGCACCATCGTCGCGGTGCTCGGCGCCAACGGCGCCGGCAAGACGACGCTGCTGCGGACGATCTCCGGCCTGCTCAAGCCGCGGGCCGGAACCGTCCGGCTGGACGGTGCGGAGATCGGCGGCCTGGCGGTGGAGAAGATCGTGCACTCCGGGCTGGCGCATGTGCCCGAGGGCGGCGGCGTCATCACCGAGCTCACCGTCGCGGACAACCTGCGCCTCGGCGGTCTGTGGCGGCGCGACACCGCCGACACGGCCGCCGCCACCGACGAGGTCTACCAGCTCTTCCCGATCCTGCGGGACCGCCGCAAGATGCTCGGCCAGCAACTCTCCGGCGGCGAGCGGCAGATGCTCGCGATCGGCCGGGCCCTGGTCGCGCGCCCCAAGCTGCTACTGCTGGACGAGCCCTCGCTCGGTCTGGCACCGCGGGTCACCACGCAGATCATGGAGCTGCTGCGCCGGCTCTGCGACGAGCACGGACTCACGGTCCTGCTGGTCGAACAGAACGTCCGGGCCGCGCTGGCGGTCGCCCACCACGGCGTGATCCTCGGCCTGGGCCGGATCGCGCGCACCACGACCGCATCCGAGCTACTCGGCGACGACGCTCTCCGGCACGCCTACCTCGGCTTCTAGAAGGAGGACAGTGGACCGGTTCATCTTCCTCACCGTCGATGGCCTTTCCCACGGCGCCATCTACGCGGCGTTCGCGCTCGCGCTCGTGCTGATCTGGCGCGGCACCCGGGTAGTGAACTTCGCCCAGGGCGCCATGGCGGTGGCCGCTGCCTACATCGCCTTCAGCGTGACCGGCGCCACCGGGTCGTACTGGCTCGGCGCGATCGCAGCCGTCGGTGCCGGTCTGGTGCTCGGGGTGCTGGTGGAACGCGGTGCGATGAAGTGGGTCGGGCACACCAACCCGCTGACCGCGATCGTGGTGGCGCTCGGCTCGGCGCTGGTGATCGAGGCGGTGCTCGGGATGGCGTACGGAGTCAACAACCGGCCGTTCCCGGTGCCGTTCAGCCGGACCAAGTTCACCATCCACGGCCATCCACTGTTCAGTCCGTACGACCTGTTCGTCTTTGGCGTCGTGGCAGCGGTGCTGATCGGGATCGGGTTGCTGTTCACGCGTACCCCCATCGGTTTGAGAATGCGGGCGGCGGCGTTCGCGCCGGAGACGGCACGGCTGCTCGGGGTCAACACCGCCCGGGTCCTGACCCTGGGCTGGGCCTTGGCCAGTGCCGTGGGTGCGATGGCCAGTCTGCTGATCCTGCCCACCGGATTTCTCAATCCGACGGCGATGGACCTGGTCTTCGTGTCGGCGTTCACGGCGGCGGTGATCGGCGGCCTGGACAGTCCGGCCGGCGCCGTCGTCGGCGGTCTCGGGCTGGGTCTGGTGCTCTCCTACGCCAGCGGCTATCTGGGCAGCGACGTCACCTCGATCGCGGTGCTGGTGCTTCTCGTCCTGGTGTTGCTGGTACGCCCCAACGGCGTGTTCAGCTCGACCGCGGTTCGGCGGGTGTGACATGCGGACCCTCTGGCAGAGCACGCTGCTGCGGCACCTCGTCATCGCGATGGTCGCGGTCCTGGCCATCATGTTCGCTACCGGCTACGTCGAGACGTTCTACGACTACCAGCTCGCGATCATCGCGGCCTATCTCTGCGCGGTCGCCGGACTGACCGTGCTGACCGGCCAGAACGGCCAGGTCTCACTGGGCCAGAGCGCGATCATGGCGGTCGGCGCCTACACGACGGCACTGTTCCAAAAGATGTTCAGCGACCACGACGTGACCACGCAGTGGACGCTGGTCTACTCGCTGCTCGCCGCGGTCGTCGTCAGCGGCCTCGCCGGCCTGGTGATCGGACTCGCGGCGGCTCGGCTGCGCGGGCCTTATCTGGCCGGTCTCACCCTCGCGATCGTGCTGGTGGTGCCAGCTATCACCACGCACTGGTCCGCAGTCTTCGGTGCCGACCAAGGTCTCGCGGTGCCGATGAATCCGCCGCCGGCGATGCTCGGCGACGGTTTTCCGAACGAGCAGTGGCAGGCCTACTTCGCCGTGATCGCGGCGGCGATGACCATGTTCCTGCTCGCGAATCTGGTGCGCAGCCGGGTCGGCCGGACCTTCCGGGCGGTCCGCGACAACGAGGTGGCGGCTCAGCTGGCCGGCATCAACGTCGCGCGTACGCAGGTCATCGCGTTCGTCGTCAGCGCGGCCTGTGCCGGACTCGGCGGCGGTGTCGTCGCCGCCATCAACGGTGCTGTCTCGCCTGACTCGTATTCGCTGACCCTGTCGCTCTACCTCCTCCTCGCCATCGTCCTCGGCGGCGTCGGCAGTCTGGCCGGCGCCGTCTGGGGCTCGGCGGCGATCGTCGTCCTGCCCTATCTCACCGCGAAGCTGATGACACAGATGACGCTGTCGCCGGCGGTTGCGGTGAAGCTCAAGGACAACGTCCCGCTCGCGGTCTTCGGCCTGGCGCTGATCGTCATCGCGATCGCCGCGCCCGGCGGGATCCAGGGACTGCTGCGCCGGATCGGACTGATCCGGCAGCCGGCCCGGCCGCGTTCGGCGGTCGCCCCGGCACCAACCCAACCGTCGCCCCGAATGCAACCACCGTCATCCACCGAGCCCGGCGCACCGGGCTCCACTTCGGACACCGCTACGTCCAGCGAAGCGGCGTCCACGCCGTAACACCCCCGGAATGTCCCGGCCGGACCACCCCTCAGTCCGGCCGGGCAAACACCCCGACGGGCTCCGTGCCCGCCGGGTTGACAAGGAAGGTCGGTGTCGCATGAAACCGAGTACCCGACGCGGCTTGGCCGTCGTCGCAGTGGCCGGCGTCGTTATCGCGCTGGCCGCGTGCAGCAAGAGCAAGAACAGTAGCGGTTCGGCGTCGAATGACCCGGGCATCACCGCGACCACGGTCACAGTCGGCACGCACCAGCCGCTGACCGGCCCGGCCGCGCCCGGCTATTCGAAGATCTCGGCCGCCACCAAGGCGTATTTCGCCTACGTCAACTCCAAGGGCGGCGTCAACGGCCGCACCATCGACTACAAGATCATGGACGACGGCTACAACCCGGCCACCACCCAGACCGACGTGCGCCAACTGGTCCTGCAGGACAAGGTGTTCGCGATCCTCAACGGCCTGGGCACCCCGACGCACACCGGCGTGCTGGACTTCCTGAAGACCAACAATGTTCCGGACCTGTTCGTCGCCTCCGGCAGCCGGAGCTGGAACCAGCCGGACAAATACCCGGACACGTTCGGGTTCCAGCCGGACTACACGGTCGAGGGCAAGGTCCTCGGCACTTACCTGAAGACCGCCAACGCCGGTCAGAAGATCTGCTTCTTCGGGCAGAACGACGACTTCGGCGCCGATGAGCTGGCCGGTCTGAAGCAGACTCTCGGCGACGTGACCAAGGCCGAGAACTACACCGTCACCAACCAGAACGTGGCACCTCAGATGGGCTCGCTCAAGGCCGCGGGCTGCCAGGTCGTCGTCGCCGCAACCATCCCGGGCTTTACCGCGCTCTCCCTCGGTACCGCATTCCAGCTTGGCTTCCATCCGCAATGGGTGGTGTCCAACGTGGGCGCTGACTACGCCACCGTGGCCGGCCTGCTGACCGCCAAGGGCGCGCCGCTGCTCGAAGGCGTCATGAGCGACAACTACCTGCCTAACGCCTCCGACACGGCCAACCCGTGGATCCAGCTGTTCCAGCAGATCAACCAGCAGTTCAACGGCAGCGCGCCGTGGGACGGAAACGTGGAATACGGCATGGCGGTGGGCTACACCTTCGTGCAGGCGCTGAAGGCCGCGGGCCAGAACCCGACCCGCAAGTCGCTGATCGCGGCCGTCGAGAAGGGCGGATTCACCGGGCCGGGCCTGGTGCCGTTCGCGTTCTCGTCGACCAACCACTCCGGTTACACCGGCGTTCAGCTGGTCAAGGTCAGCAAGGGTGCGGGCACGTTCTTCGGCCCGATCTACACCACCGACAGCGGTTCCGGCGCGGTCCAGGAATACTCCGGCCAGCCGGCCACACCACCCGCCAACGGCATTCCTAGCTGATTGGGAATCGCCCCTGCCGCCCCTGACGCCGAACGCCAAGACTTGAGTGCACTCGCACACGGCGCCTTGGCGTTCGGACGCCAGGAACGGCAGTTTCGGTCCCCAATCGGGATTGGTCTTAGATCAACACCGATTTTGGGTACGCGGGGCGGCAGGGTGACGCCCGCTCGTCAGCCCTAGATCTTGGGAAGTTGGGGTGGCTATAGGCCTCTCAACGTCCCAAGATCTCGGGCGGGCGTGCGGCTCCGGCCGGCGGACGGCGGCGGGACGGCGTCGGGACGGACGGCGGGACGGACGGCGGGACGGACGGCGGACGGCGTCGGGACGGACGGCGGCGGACGGCCGCGGGCGTGGCAGCCGGGCGGCGGCAGTTGCGGCGGGAGTGCCCGCGAACTGGACTCGGATTCGATTCACCGCACCGGATCAGGCATGCTGTGGTCCGAAGTCGCAGGACACGCAGTGGAGGGGCGATGGCTGAGGGAGCCCGGGTCGACGGCCGGACCGCGCGGTCGCAGCGCACGCGGGCCGCGATCGTCGACGCCCACCTCGCCCTGCTGACCGGCGGCGATCTGCGTCCCACCGGCGAACGGATCGCCGAGGCGGCCGGGATCTCGCTGCGCACGTTGTGGACCAACTTCAAGGACATGGAGACCCTGTTCGAGGCGGCTGGCGAGCGCCTGATCGAACTCCAGGACTCCCAGCACAAGCCGGTCGACCCGGACCTGGCGTTGCCGGAGCGGATCGCGGCCTTCTGCGATCAGCGGTCCCGGATGCTGGAGATCATCGCTCCGGCGGCGCGGGCGGCGGCGCTGCGCGAACCGTTTTCGAGTCAGCTTCGGGTCAACCGGAACATCCAGCTGGACCGCAGCCGCACCGAACTGCACGAGGTCTTCAGTGCCGAGCTCAAGGCCGCCGGGAAACACCGTGATGACCTGGAAAACGCCCTGCTCGCGGTGACCACATATGCCTCGTGGGGACTGTGGCGCGACCATCTGGGCCAGGATCTGGAGTCATCTCGCCGAACCATGCAGCGCACCGTGACGGCGCTGTTCGACTCGGTCGCTCACTGACCGCTGCGCCTCGCTGCACCCCCTCAACCCTCTCTGGATCTTGCGATGTTTGTCGTGGTTATGGCCACGCCAACATCGCAAGATCCAGAGGGAGCGGGAGTCAAGAGGGAGGGAGCGGGAGTCGAGCCGGGGTGGCGCGTAGGCGTCGGGCGGGGGCGACCTTAGAAAACCACGAGCGACCGGCCGCCGGCGCCAGTCCGCATCCGATCGAGCGCGGCCGGCACGTCGTCTAGCCCGATCCGCTCGGTGACCAGCGCGGTCAAGTCCAGGGCGCCGCTGCGCACGTGCGATGCCAGCACCGGCAGGTCGGTCGCCGGGTCACCGTTGCCGTAGACGCAGCCGCGCAGCGTACGCGCGAAGTGGAACAACTCCAGCGCGCTGAACTCGACCTTGTCGGTGGCCGGACCGATCCCGACGACGGTGGTGGTGCCTCCGCGGCGGGTCGACGACCAGGCGGTACGGATGGTGGCGGCGCGCCCGACGCATTCGAAAGCGTGGTCCACGCCCAGCCCGCCGGTCAGTCCGCGAATCGCTCGCGACAGTTCCTTGGCATCGCCGGCGACCAGGAAGTCCGTGGCGCCCTGAGCCTGCGCCAGGTCGGCCTTGTCATCACGGACGTCGACCGCGATGATCCGGGACGCCCCGGCGATCCGGGCCGACTGGAGCACCGACAGCCCGACGCCGCCGAGGCCGAACACCGCCACCGTCTGGCCCGGCCGCACCGCCGCCGCGTGGTGGACGGCACCGAATCCGGTCAGCACCGCGCATCCGAGCAGCGCCGCGTCGGTCAGCGGCACACCGTCCGGCAGCGGCAGCACCGCCGACGCCCCGACCACCGTTTCCTCAGCGAACGCGGCGGTGCCGAGGCCGGCGTAGAGCGGCGAGCCGTCACTCATGGCGTACGGCACGCCGGCCGCGTCAGCGCTGTGTACGCACAGATATGGCTCGCCGGCACTGCAGAAGTAGCAGGCGCCGCAGGCCGGCGACCAGTTCAGCACGACGGCGTCGCCGGGCCGCACCGTCGAGACGCCGGGACCGACCGCCACCACGGTTCCGGCGCCCTCGTGCCCGAGCACGGCCGGCACCGGCTGCTGCAGCGTCCCGTTGGCCAGCGACAGGTCCGAGTGGCAGACGCCGGCCGCGGCCAGGCGTACGCGTACCTGCCCGGGCCCGGGCTCGGGTAGCTCGATCTCGGCCAGCCGCATCGGTTTGCCGATCGCGGACAGCACCACCGCTCGCGTCACTGGACCAACCTCTCAGAACTGCTGGCTCTGGTATTGCACGAACTCGGTGATGCCGTGCCGGCCCAGCTCGCGGCCGACGCCGGAGGACTTGAAACCGCCGAACGGCGCCCGCGGATTGAATGCCCCGCCGTTGATGTCGACCTGCCCGGTGGTCATCTTCGCCGCGAACGTCGACGCCTCTTCGCTGGTCGCCGCCCAGACGCCGCCGGCCAGGCCGTAGGCGGTGCCGTTGGCGATCGCCAGCGCTTCGTCGGTGTCGGAGTAGCGCAGGATCGACAGCACCGGCCCGAAGATCTCCTCCTGCGCGATCCGCATCCCGGGCCGCACGTCCGCGAATACCGCGGGCGCGATGTAGTAGCCACGATCGATCGGCGCGTCCACCGAGCCGGTGACCAGGCGGGCGCCCTCGGCCATGCCGGCCTCGATGTAGCCGCGCACCCGGTCCCGCTGCTTCGAGTTCACCATCGGCCCGAGGCGGGTCGCCGGATCCAGCGGATCACCCGGCGCATACTTCTCGGCGGCCGCGGCGGCAAGGGCCACGGCTTCGTCGTAGGCACTCTCGTGAACCAGCATCCGGGTCCATGCGCTGCAGGTCTGACCGCCATTGAGGTACGCGTTCCCGACGCCCACCTTCACCGCCTTGGTGATGTCGGCACTCGGCAGGATCACGTTGGCGGACTTGCCGCCGAGTTCCAGCGCGACCCGCTTGAGCGAACCGCCGGCGGCCGCGCCGATGGATCGGCCGACCGCGGTGGATCCGGTGAACGAGACCATGTCCACGTCCGGATGGCCGACCAGCGCCTGGCCGGCGACCGGGCCTCGGCCGGACACCACATTGACGACTCCGGGCGGGAGCCCGGCCTCGGTGAACGCTTCGGCCAGCAAGTATGCGATCAGCGGCGTGTCCTCGGCCGGCTTCAGCACCACGGTGCAACCGGCGGCGAGCGCGGCACCGACCTTCGTGACGATCTGGTGCAGCGGATAGTTCCACGGCGTGATGGCACCGACCACGCCCACCGGGCGGGCCCAGACCACCGAGTTGCCGACCTCCTCGGCGAACGGGTACGCCATGACGAGTTCCGCGTACGACGCCAGCACCGACAGCGGCAGGCCGACGTGCAGCCGCTGGGACAGCGACAGTGGCGCTCCGAGTTCGGCGGTGATCAGCGCGGCCGCCTCGTCGGCGCGGGCCTTGAGCACGTCCGCGGTGCCGGACAGGATCCGCGCGCGGTCCTCCGGCGACGATGCGGCCCACCGGGGTGCCGCAGCCCGGGCGGCGGCGACCGCGGTGTCGATGTCCGCCGCCGATCCCGCGGCCACCGTGCCGATCACCGCCTCGGTGGCCGGATTGACCACTTCGATCAGGTCCGAACCGGCCGCCTGCTGCCAGCCGCCGTCAACATAGATGCGGTTGTCCATGCCCTCGATCATGCCGTGCGCGGGTCCGGGAGATGAACCGGGTTGACGTTCGGGATCGCCGCGAAAGTGATTGCGGCCAGCGGCGTCAGAAGGTCCCGCAGGCGCTCGGTGCGGTCGGCGCCGAGCCGCTCCCACGGATGCAGTGCGGCTCGGTCGGTCGCGTCCTCGACCCGGGTGTAGGTGGCGATACCGGCCTCGGTCGGCTGACCCGACTCGTCCATCCAGCCCCGAGCCCGCAGCGATGCCACGGCGCCGTCCCACTCCTCGTCAGTCCAGCCCCGGTAGGACTGGTATTCGGCCCGGAATTCCGGCTCGGTCCGCCAGACCGCCGATTCGACTCCGGAGAAGCCGTGGGTGACCAGCGCCGCGACGTGGCCGTCGCCGCGATATTCACGCATCGTGGTGGCGACCTGCCAGAGCCGGGTCAGCGGGTGGCCGGCGCGGGGGAGTGCCAGGTTCGCGGCGCCGATCGGGCGCCCGGCCGGCTCCAGGAGCGCGGCGGCGGCCTCGGCCAGATCCACCATCTCGTCGAGGGATTCCAGATCGGTGTCGGCGAGCATCCGGATCAGCGCCGCCGTGGCACCGGCCGATCGGGCGGCGAGCGCGGTCTCCGGCGCGGCCCGGGTCCACACGTCCGGCAGCGCGCGCTGCACCATCGCCGGCGCGAACCCGTACGCGGTGGCGACCGCGATCGGCGCGTCCACCGGCCCGAGCGGCGCCCACCGGCCGGCGAAGTAGCCGCGCCAGTAGCCACGCAAGCCGACCTCGTCGTAGGCCGCCCGGGCCTCGGGCGTGAAATAGGTGACCGCATGGATCGGCTCGAACCGAGCCCACATCTGCCGCGCGACATTGGGATGCATGCCCCACACACTACGAGTTTGTTCCTAGACCTTCGGTCGGGGCTCTAAGGTCAGCGCATGGATGCGGACCAGGCGCGGGCCTATCTGAAGCGGATCGGTTCGGGCTACGCCGGCCCACCCGACCACATGCGGCTGCGGCTGCTGCAGCGAGCGCATCTGCGCACCGTGCCGTTCGAGAACCTCAGCATCCATCTGGGCGAGCCGATCGTCCTGGACGAGGATCAGCTCTTCGAGAAGATCGTGGTACGCCGTCGCGGCGGCTTCTGCTACGAACTCAACGGTCTCT
Source organism: uncultured Actinomycetota bacterium (assembly GCA_963836775.1). Classification (GTDB taxonomy): domain Bacteria; phylum Actinomycetota; class Actinomycetes; order Mycobacteriales; family Micromonosporaceae; genus DASQPR01. Next base: position 1,225,228 of record CAWIKR010000003.1, read on the forward strand.
TCGGGGCACTGCTCCGCCATCTCGGCTATCGCGTCGAGTTGCTGCAGGCGCGGGTGCACGGTACGGAGGGCTACGGCCCGCCGTTCGATCACATGGCGGTCCGGGTGTCGCTGGATCGGCCCTATCTGGTCGATGTCGGATTCGGGAAGTTCGCCGCGGAGCCGCTCCGGCTGGACACCGGCGAGGCGCAGGACGATCCGGCCGGCCGGTTCCACGTTGACGATGTTGGTCCGCACATTGACGTGTTCGAGGGCGGCGAGCCGCAATATCGGCTGGACCCGAGGCCATATCGGCTGGCCGATTTCGGGCCCACCTGCTTCTGGCAGTCCCACTCAGCGGAGTCGCACTTCACCCGGTCGCTGACGTGTTCGGCGCCGAGCGGCGCCGGCCGGGTCACGATCAGCGGCGACCGTTTGATCGTCACCGAGCCCGACGGCACGCGTACCGACAAGAAACTGGAGTCGGACGCTGAGGTTCTTGACGCGTACCGCGACTTCTTCGGAATTGAGCTGAGTCGCGTGCCCCGGGTGACCGGCGTCTAAATCGCGCGCCGCGTCCGGATCGCCTGGATCCGTCTGGGCACCGCATGCACCAGGTAGGACAGCACCAGCCACGACCATTCGGCGACGCTGGTGTTCCAGAACGCGATCGGAATGGAGACCAGGAACACCAGGCCGGTCAGGGACAGCCCGACGACCATCTCGCGGTTGTCCCCGAATCCGCGGCGCATCAGGTCATAGCGCGACCCGGTCCAGCCCATGAAGGCCAACGCGAAGCAGGTCAGCGCGAGCACCGACGCATAGAGAACCGGACCGGCGTCGGCATCGCCGGGCGCGCCGAGCACTCGGGTGACGAACGGCAACAGCACCATCATCAGCAAGAAGACCATGTTGACCTGGATCATCCGGCCGCCGAGCCGGCGCACCTTGCCGAAGAACTGATGATGACTGAACCAGAAGGTGGCGATCACGACGAAGCTGAGCAGGAACGGGAAGTAGCTGTCGTGCCAGTGCTGGCCCAGACTGCGCCAGGTGTCGGCACTGCTGCCGGTGTCCGGAACCTCGAGGTCGAGTGCCAGCAGCGTCATCGCGATCGCGATGACCGCGTCGGAGAAGAAAACAGCGCGCTCCAGGCCGATTTTCTCGACCTCGAGCGCGCTGTCAGGTTCGGGGGGTGCCCCGCCGGGCTCCGGGCGATCAACCACGTGATCATCCTTCCACGTGATCGCCGACCGCGAGCCCGGCCGGGCCGGTGATGCTTATGCAGCCAGCTTCACGGTGACCGGAACGCTGGTGCTGCCGACCTTCAGCGAGCCGACCTTGGCGCCGTTCTTGGCGGCCTTGGCGACCTTGGCCGACAGGTGGCCCTTGACGGTCATCCCGGAGAAGCCCGCGACGGTCACGTCCTTGGCGGCCACCAGCTGGTTCTTGGTGCCCGGCACGGTGCCCACGACCTGGCCCTTCTTGACCACGGTGTAGCTGTGCAGCGACTTGTGCGCCGAGTTCAGCAGCTTGAAGCTGGAATCGAAGACGGCGTGCAGGATGCCGCTCGGACCGCGCTGGTTGAACACCGCGGAGACCAGCGTGACCGGCTTGCCGTTCACCTTGTACTTCGCCGTGAACAGCAGGCAGCCGCCGGCGGCGTTCATCGAGCCGGTCTTCAGACCGATGACGGCCGGGTCGGCCAGCAACTTGTTGAAGTTGATGATGTGGCCCTTGACCGGGATCCACGCGTTACGCAGCGACGTGATGGCGTAGTACTGCTGCACCTTGAGGGCACCCGACGCCAGCTTGATCTGGTCGGCAACGGTCGACTTGGTGCTCGACGTGAACCCGGACGGGTCGGTGTAGTGCGTGTGGTTCATGCCCAGAGCCTTGGCCGAGGCGTTCATCTTGTCGACGAAGTGCGGCACGGTGCCGCCGTCCCAGCGAGCCAGGATCTGCGCCATGTTGTTGGCGGACGCGAGCAGCAGCGCCTCGAGGGCGTCGCGCTCGGTGATCTTCTCACCGGCGCGGACCGGCACCAGCGACTGACCCTGACGAGCCTGCTTGTTGAACAGACTGGCCTCGGCCTTGGTCACCGTAATCTTCGGGCCGTACCAGCCCGCCTTCAGCGGGTGGTCCTTGAGGATCTGATACGCCGTCATGGCCTTGGCCACGCTGGCGGTCGACAGAACAGTGTTGGCGTTCTTCGAGTCCATGGCGCCGATGCCGTCCACCGCCATGATGGCGGCACCGCCACGCGGCATGGCCAGCTGCGGGGTCTTGCCCGGGGCCTTGAGGCTCACCGTGGTGTTGACGGTCCCGGTCTGCGCGGTGGTCTTGTTGGACGTGGACGACTTCTGGGCCGAACCGGTGGCGGTCACAGCGGCGTTCTTTGCCGCGGACTGCATCGTGTTCGAGTCGTGCTGCCAAGGCTGCGCCAAGCCGGCGACCGCGAGGGCAGCGACAGCGGCGACACCCACAGCGGGCCGCCAAAGGCGACGCACGAGGGACGATTTCCGGTTGGCCGTAATCGGGGTAATCGACTGCATGGGGAGAAAGCTTAAACGAGGATTTTTCCGTTTTGTGTAATCGACGTCTGTGTATCTCCGCAGCCTGTGGTGGACGCCCCGAAACCGGGCCCGTAGAGCGGGAATCCGGTAACGGGTGTGACCGGTGGGACGACGACATCACCGCTGCGTAACCAGGAAAACGCGGAGCGAATTGGTGAGACCTGGGTCACGACAGTCGCTAGTCAGCAATTCCGCGACGCAATTCGGTCGCAATTAGTAATGCACCAATTACGCAGCGTATATATGAGACCCGCGCTTCATCGCGGGTGCATGCCTCAGCGCGTACCCACCGTCGGGACCGGCTACACCAGATCCTTCGATATCTACACCGCCGACCCGCCGCGCGGACACGGCGCGGCGGTGTGTTCCGGGACACCCCGCATCGACCGGAGCCTCTACCATGGACTGACTCCCAGGTACTGATGAGGTGCCCCATGCCGGTGTCGGTCGTGCTGTTCGTGGCAGTGGTCGTAGTGGTCCTTCTGGCGATCGCGGCGCAGTCGGCGGCGAGTCCGGCCCGGATCGACGGGTTTGTCGCGCGCTACCGGCTGAGCCTGGGTGACGCCGGGCGTGCGTACGTCGCCGATCACCTGGTGCGGACCCGCCGCTACCGAGTCGCGGGCGTGATCGGGGCGTTCGTCGTCATCGCCATCGTGAGCGCGCCCGCCGGCTCCATCCGGTGGGATCTCGACACGGTCGCCGCGGGCTGGCTGCTCGGCGCCGCCGCCGCCGAGTCGGCGTTGGCTCGTCGCAGTCCCGGCCGGCGCGACGAACGGTTGGTGCCGCGCTGGCTGATCGCGGTGCCGTACCTCGCCGGCGGCGTCTGTCTCCTCGCCGGTATCGCGCTCTACCAGGTCGAGGCCGGCCACGTCGTCCGGTGGACCTTCCTTGCACTGCTCGTGCTCGGTGTCACCGCACGCGCGGTGATGGTTGCCGAGGACCGGGGCAGTCCCGATGACGCCGATGCGCGAAGCGCGGATCGGGCGGTGCGCGCCAACTCGGTCGCGACGATCACTGCCGTCGGCACCGCGGTCGCGATCGCTTTCGAGTTCCGGGCCGGCGCCTCGGTGCGGCCGGTCGACGCGAACGACGGTGGCCTCGGCCTCATCTGGCTCATCGGGGTAGTAGCGATCCTGGTGATGATCACCCGCGTGGCGCCCTGGTCGATGCGTCCGGAGGGCGGCCGGCTGCACCGGCCCGAGGTCCAGTTGCTCGCGGTGACCACGGTGCTGGCCGTGGCGACGGCCGGTTACTTCGGGACGCGGTGGTGGCATGACCGGCCGCCGTACCAGCCGAGTGCGGTGCACGCCGCGGTGACTGTTCGATTCACCGATCAGGAGCACGCCGACCAGGACCTGAGCGCGTACGACGCGGTCGGGCTCCAGACGGTGATCGGCGACGCCGGGGATCAGATGCTGATCGGGCGCTTGACTTTGCGGCGCCCCGCGGCCGCCACCGCCAAGGACACCTACTACGTGGTCCTCATCGACCGCGGCAGGGGCCGCGATGTGAAAGGCATCTTCACCGTGGACGGCAACGGCTGGGACGGCCGTCTGGATGTCCTGCCGGACCGCTACCCGTGGCTGTTCGCGCTGCGCCCGGAGGATCGGGGCGACGGGTTCGAGATCTCGCCGAGTGCGGTCATCGTCGCTGCGGATCAGACGTCCGCGACCTTCGCCGCGGTGATTCCGGACCGCTCCGGAATCACCGCGAACGACCTGCTGATGGCCATCATCTTGATGGGGCCGGACGGCCAGATCTACTGGGCCGCGCCGGTGCCGGTCACCGCCGCCTAGCGCAGCGCCGCGTAGACGAGCTGGCGCAGTTGCGGCCGGATCGCATATTGAGCCGACGGCATCAACTGGGTGTAGAACGTGACGATCAGGTCCTCGACCGGATCGATGAAGAACGCGGTGCTGGCCGGCGCCACCCCAGTAGTAGGTGCCGGGGGAGGTGGGGTAGCGGGCCGGGATCGGATCGAGCACGACCGCGAAGCCCAGCCCGAATCCGACGCCTTCGAAGATGGTCTCGGCGAAGCCACCGGCGTTGACGGCATCGATGTCGGCGCCACCGGGCAGGTGGTTGCGGGTCATGTAGGACACGGTTCGCGGGCCCAGGAGCCGGGCGCCGTCCAGCTCGCCGCCGTTCGCCAGCATCTGCAGGAATCGCTGGTAGTCGGAGGCAGTGCTGATCAGACCGGCACCCCCGGCGAAGAATCCGGGCTTGTGCCGGGCCTTCTCGTCGACCATCGGCCAGCGCACGGCGCGTCCGGTGCCGGGCGCCGGCACGTGCAGCGTCGCCAGCCGCTCCAGATCATCGGCGCCGGCCAGCCACCAGTGGCAGTCGGTCATTCCGAGCGGCTCGAAGATGCGCTGCTGGCAGAAGTCGGCCAGGGACTGGCCGGAGATGATTTCGACGATCCGGCCGAGCACATCGGTGGAGACGCCGTAGCCCCATCTGGAGCCCGGCTGGAACAGCAGCGGCAGCGCCGCCCACCGGTCGCACACCTCGGCCAGGTCGCCGTCGATGATGGTGGCCATATCGAATCCGGCGGCCCGATACATCGCATCGACCGGCGTCACGTTCATGTGTCCGTAGGTCAGACCGGAGGTGTGCGACAGCAGATGCCACATCCGGATCGGCGCGACCGCCGGGACGGTGACCGGTGCGGTGGCCGAGCCCCGGTCGAACACCCGGGACGACGCGAACGCCGGAATCCACCGGCTGATTTCGTCGGTCAGCTCGAACGCACCCTCCTCCCACAGCATCATCGCGGCGACCGACGTGATCGGCTTGGTCATCGAGTAGATCCGCCACAGCGTGTCGTCGCGCACCGGCGCGCCGGAGTCCAGGTCCAGCACACCATAGGTGGATGCGTGGCCGATCTCGCCGTTCCGGCCGACGCCGATCTGCCAGCCGGCCAGCCGGCCGTCATCGACGTAGCGGGCGAAGTGAGCGTCCAGCCGAGCCAGCTGGCGCGGGTCGAGACCGATCTGGTCCGGGTCCGCGGTGGGTTTCACGACAGCCTCCGAGGGTCGTTCAGGCGAGCACAACATCGAGCCGTCGCGGCCCGTGCACGCCTTCGATGCGGTTGAGTTCGATGTCGCTGGTGGCCGACGGCCCGGAAATCCAGGTCTGCGGGCGGGTCGCGGATCCGACGAGGAACCGCACCGCTTCCGGCACCCGCGACACGATCTGGTCGCGGCGCACCACGACGACGTGGCGATCCGGGACCAGGGTTATGGCGCGTCGACCCTGCGCGGCACCGGCGTCCAGGACGATCGTGCCGGTCTCGGCGATGGCGACCGCGCAGCCGGTCAGCACGGCATCCACCCGATCGAGAGCGGTTACGTCCAGCCCCTCGTCGACCACGACGGTGCCGGAGAACCGGTCCAGCCAGGACCGCGGGATGTCGGCCGGCACCAGCAGCCGGTCCACTCCGGACAGTGCCGAGGCCAGGTCCTGGTGCACGTGTGCGCGGTAGTCGACAAGCCGGTCGGTGAATAGAGCCGGCAGGTCGGCGGCGCGCGAGGTCGCGTACCGCCGGGGGATCTGGACCGGCTCGGGTTGGTCGGAGAGCGCGGCGCGGAGCCGGGCCAGGATCTCCTCACGCGCGTTCACGGGCCCACCAATCCGCGAACGTCTCGGTCGCGGGCAGCGGTGCGTCGCGCGCCGCGGTCCACCGCGAACCCGGCCACGGCGCACGCCGCACCGGGAACGCCACCTGGCGCCGCCGCTGGATGCAGGCCGGCGCCCGCGCGAGCCGCGCGCAGAGCCGCCCGATACCGCCGTGGATGGGCCATCAGATCGGCCAATACGCGGAACGCGGCGCGCTCGGCCGGCCGGTGGCGCACCGTCTGGCGCAGGTGGATCAGCACCTCGGGGATGTTGATCCGCACCGGGCAGGCGTCATAGCAGGCACCGCAGAGCGTCGAGGCGAACGGCAGCGACTCGTTGCGCCCGGGTGTGAGCTGCGGCGACAGGATGGCGCCGATCGGGCCCGGATAGACCGAGCCGTAGGCGTGCCCGCCGGCCCGTTCATAGACCGGGCACACGTTCAGGCACGCCGAGCAGCGGATGCAGGCGAGCGCCTGGCGGCCGATCGGGTCGGCGAGGACCGAGGAGCGGCCGTTGTCGAGGAGCACGATGTGCACGTCCTGCGGGCCGTCGCCCGGCGTCACACCGGTCCACATCGAGGTGTAGGGGTTCATCCGCTCGCCGGTCGACGACCGCGGCAGCAGCTGCATGAAGACCTCGAGATCGGTGAAGTCGGGCAGCAGCTTCTCCACGCCGACCACGCTGATCAAGGTCTCCGGCAGGGTCAGGCACATCCGGCCGTTGCCTTCGGATTCGAGAACCACCAGCGTGCCGGTGCTCGCGATGGCGAAGTTGGCGCCCGAGACCGCGACCTTCGTGGTCATGAACCGGCGCCGCAGGTGGGTCCGGGCGGCCTCGGCGAGCACCGGCGGATCGTCGCTCAGGCCATCCGGCGCGTCCGGCATGTGCTGACGGAAGATGTCGCGGATCTCGGTCCGGTTGTAGTGGATCGCCGGCACCAGGATGTGCGAGGGGGTGTCGCCGGCCAGCTGCACGATCAGCTCGGCCAGGTCGGTCTCGTAGGCGCTGACGCCGACGGTCTCCAGCGACTCGTTGAGGCCGATCTCCTGGGTCGCCATCGACTTGACCTTGACCAGCTCGGTGGCCCCGGCGCCGATCACCAGGTTGGCCACGATCCGGCACGCCTCGGCGGCGTCGCGGGCCCAGTGCACGGTCGCTCCGGCCGCGGTCGCCGCCGCCTCGAACTCGACCAGAAGCTCCGGCAGATTCTGCCGGACGTGCGCCTTGATCGCCGCATCCGGCGGCCCGCAGATCCTCCCAGTCGTCCAGCTCGCTGACCACCCGCAACCGCTTGTCGCGAATCGTGTGGGTCGCGTGCCGGAGGTTGCGGCGCAGCTGCGGCTTACCCAGCTCGACCCGGGCCGCGGCGGGGAACGGCGCGGCGCCGACCAGCGGATTCGGTGCGTCAGTCATGTGCCAGTACCTCCGCGTAGTGCATGACGCGGGTGTCCGCGGCCCGCCGGGACAGGCCGCCGCCGATGTGCGTCAGGCACGAATTGTCGGCCGCGACCAGCAACTCCGCTCCGGTGACGTCGATGTGGTCGCACTTGTCGGCCAGCATGGCGGCGGAGACGTCCGGGTTCTTCAGCGCGAAGGTGCCGCCGAATCCGCAGCACTCGTCGGCACCGCCCAGCTCGACCAGGTCGATGTCGCGAACCGCGCGCAACAACCGCACCGGCTTGTCGCCCAACCGGAGCAGCCGCAGCCCGTGGCAGGTCGGATGGTAGGTGACCCGGTGCGGGAACCGCGCTCCCACGTCGGTCACGCCGAGCACGTCGACCAGCAGTTCGGACAGCTCATAGGTCTTGGCCGCGACCGCGGTCACAGTGTCGTCGCCAGGTCGCATCCGCGGGTACTGATCCCGGACCATGGCGACGCACGAGCCGCTCGGCGCCACCACGGCGTCGAACTCGGCGAACGTCGCCACGAAGTGATCCACCAGTGGCTCGGCCATAGCCGCGAACCCAGAGTTGGCATGCATCTGGCCGCAGCACGTCTGACCGGCCGGGAACTCCACGGTGTGGCCGAGCCGCTCCAGGATCCGGGTGACGGCGATGCCGGTGCGCGGGTAGAGGCAGTCGTTGATGCAGGTGATGAATAGGGCGATCCGCACGGCACTGCCCGCTTAGTCGAATGCCGGCAGGTGCCGGGCCCGGGCCGCGGATAGGTGGGCACGCATCGCGACTTCGGCGCTGTCGCCGTCGCCGGCCCGGATCGCCGCGGCGATCCGCTGGTGCTCCTCGCTGGTGGTGCCGGTCTGCGCGTACGGGAAGTAGAGCCGATGGATGTGCAGGTGCGCGTGCAGCCTGATGATGCCGTCGCGGAGCAGCGGATTGTTCGCCGCTTCCGCGATCAGGTCGTGGAACCGCGCATCCAGAGCGGTGAAGGCGGCGTGCGAGCGGTGCCCATCGGCGGCCGGCTCGCCCAGGTCGACGGTGGTGTCGGCGTCACGCGCGATGTCGCCGCGCAGATCGGCCGTGGCGCGCTCGGCGGCCCACCGGGCGGCTGCCCCTTCCAGCACCAGCCGCATGTCGAACATGTCGGTGAATTCCTGGCGGGTCAGCAGCGGGCTGACCGTATATCCGGCCAGGGGCCGCTTGCGGACCAGTCCTTCGGACTCGAGGCGAGCCAGCGCTTCGCGCACCGGGGTCGGGGAGACCTCCAGCTCGCGGGCGACCGCGTCGATGTTGACGCGATCCTGCGGCGCCAGCGAATGCTCCATGATCAGCGACTTCAGCGACTCGTAGACGTCGTCGCCCAATGTGGACCGGCGCACCGGCGTGATGCCGGCGGTCGTCGCTCCCGGAGCAGGTGCGGGGCTAACCATGGGTGCACCTTTCATCGGCCTTTCGGCGAACCATAGCGAGGTTGGAACGCAACAGCACCAACCGCTGCGCCAACTTCACCGGGGAGGTCCAGCTCAACCCATTTCCGGCGGGCTAAGGGTTGACTACCGTTGCGTTACCGAGTAGACATCCAGGAAACATCCTATAGGATCCACGATCTAAGGGAAAGGATGCGGTCATGAGACCGTTGGTTCGACTCGGTGGGGTTGCCGCGCTCGTTGTCGTACTCGCGGCTGCCGGGTGTTCGAAGAAGAGCAATACGGACGACTCGTCCTCTTCCTCGATGAAGGCGTCGCAGGTAAAGATCGCGCTGGTCCCCGGTGGCGCGCACCCCTACTTCCAGCCGTGGAAGACCGCCGGCGCCAAGGCGAAGACCGACTTCGGTCTCGGCGACGTCGCGTTCAACGAGACTTCAGGCTGGGACCAGACCAAGCAGAACGACGTGCTCACCTCGATGGCGGCGCAGGGCTACAACGCGTTCGGCATCTTCGGTGTCGCGCCGGAGAACATCAACACCACCTTCGGCAACCTGAAGAAGCAGGGCTTCCACGTCGGTTCGCTGGCGTCGTGCCCGGCCGGCGACACCGACGAGGCGGACTTCTGCCTCTCCACCGACGTGCAGCAGGCGGCCTACAAGGCAGCCAAGGCGGCGATCGACGCCATGGGCGGCTCCGGCAACCTGGTGCACCTGACCGGTAACAAGGTGGACTCGAACACCCAGCGCCGGATGGCCGGCGTGCAGCAGGCGGTGGACGAGACCGGCGGCAAGGTCAAGCTGTTGGACACCATCACCGACATCGACACCGACCTGCAGACCGCTCAGAAGGCGGTGGCCGACGAGCTGGCCGCCAAGGGCAAGCAGATCAACGGCATCGTCAACACCGCCTACAACCCGGCGGTCGCCTCGGCCGCCGCGGTCAAGCAGTCCGGCCTGCCGATCAAGGTCATCGCGATCGACGACGACCCGACCATCATTGCGGACATCAAGGACGGTTCGGTCGCCGCGACGGTTCTCCAGAACCCGGTGGGTCAGGCCTACGTCGGTTCGTACGCCCTGATGAAGCTCGCCACCGGCTGCACCATGGCGCAGCCCGGTGTGGTCATCGACTCCGGTTCGTTCGTGGTGACGAAAGCCAACATCGACACGCTACGACAACGACCGTCAAGCCAAGACCGACAGCCTCAAGCAGGACTTCGACAGCAAGTACCTCACCTGCAAGAAGTAGTCGGACCCGGGAAACGTCTCCGGTGAGGGTGTGGGGTTCTCAATCCAAGAACCCCACACCCTCCGAGCCGGGTGGCGCCTCATGGTGATCTTCCGGCGGGACGACGCCTAGCAAATTGAGCTCAAATGCAGACCCCCTGACCGCTCCAGGAGCTGCTCAGTGAACACCCCAGTGAAGACCTCAGTGCAAAATTGTGTCCGCGACCGCTTACCTCGTCGACATCGAGGTGGAGCGGGTCCGCACCGACGCGGTCCAGTCCTTCGTCAAGCAGGAGACCATCTTCGTGGAGGTCTCAGCCAGCGACGGCGGCGCCGGAGTCGGATACTCCTACACCATCGGCACCGGCGGTCGCGCGGTCCTCGCTCTGCTGCGCGACAGCATGCTGCCCCGGTTGATCGGCCAGGATCCACGCCGGGTCGAGGCGATCTGGCGAGACCTGTTCGCCGCCAACCGCGCGACCACCGTCGGCGCGATCACCTCGCTCGCGCTCGCCGCGATCGACACCGCGCTGTGGGATCTGCGGTGCCGCAGCGCCGGCCTACCCCTGTGGGTGTACGCCGGCGGAGCCAAGGACCGCGTGCCGCTCTATGACACCGAGGGCGGCTGGCTGCACCTGGAGACCGAGGAGCTGGTGGCCGGTGCCAAGGCCAGCCAGGCGGCCGGCTGGGGCGGCGTGAAGATCAAGGTGGGCCGGACGCCGGCCGCCGACGCCGACCGGCTCGCCGCCGTGCGCGCCGCGGTCGGCCCCGAGATGGACCTGATGGTCGACGCCAACCAATCGCTGACCGCGGCCGACGCGATCCGGCGCGCGCGGCTCCTGGAGCCGTACGACCTCTTCTGGTTTGAAGAGCCGATGCCGGCCGACGACGTCGCCGGGCACGTGGCGCTGGCCGCGGCCACCACGCTGCCGATCGCGGTCGGCGAGTCGATGTATTCGGTCGGCCAGTTCGCCGACTACCTGACCCGCCGCGGCGCCGGGATCGTGCAGGTCGACGTGGCCCGGATCGGCGGCATCACGCCCTGGCTCAAGGTCGCCCATCTGGCCGAGGCACATCACGTGCCGGTGTGCCCACACTTCCTGATGGAATTGCACGTCAGCCTCTGCTGCGCGGTTCCGAACAGCCGCTACCTGGAGTACATCCCGCAGTTGCGCGCGGTCACCACGGACGAGATCGCCATCGACGCCGGCGCTGCCCTCGCGCCGACCGCGCCGGGCCTCGGTATCGCCTGGGACCGCGACGCGATCGACGATCGGAGAGTGCAGTGATAGACCAGACCCGGTCGGCGCCGGACGCGGTCGCCGATCCGGCACCGCCACCCGACGAGGCCGCACGCCGCGCCACCCGGATCCCGCTCTGGGCCAACCCCCGGATCGGCCTGACCATCGTGCTGATCCTGCTGGTGGCCTTCTTCTCGACGGTGCGTCCGTCGTTTCTGAACACCCCGCTCACCTTGGTGCCGATGCAGGCGGACATCAGCGTCTATGCGGTCGTCGGCCTGGCCCAGCTGGCGGTCCTGTCGATGGGGCACATGAACATGGCGGTCGGCCGGATGGCCGCGATGGGAGCCTTCGCCTCCGGCCTGGTCTACGACCGGCTGGGTGCTCCGATGTGGGTCGACCTGGTGGTCGGGATGCTGGTCGGCGGCCTGCTCGGTGCGCTCGCCGGGCTGGTGATCGCGCGCACCGGCGTCAACTCGTTCGTGGTCACGCTGGCACTCGACTTCGCCCTGGTCGGCCTGGTGTCGTTGCTGTATTCGCGGTTCACCGACGGCGTGGCGTTCCCGAAGCTGGCGCCGGGCATGTCGAACCTGCGATACGACACCATGAGCGACTACTGCATGGGCAACCTGTGCGGGCCACCCGTGCCCCTGGTGGTGCCGTTCGCGGTGGTCGCCGCGATCGCCGTCGGCGTGCTGTTCCGCTGGTCCCGGCTGGGCCGGGAGATCCTGATGACCGGTGCCAACGCCAAGGCCGCCGAGCTGTCCGGGATCCCCACCCGGCGCCGGGTGATCCAGGCGCATGCGCTGTCCGGACTGCTGGCCGGGCTCGCCGGGTTCCTGCTGGCGGCCAACAGCGGTGCCTTCTCGGCCAGCCTCGGCGACCAGTTCCTGCTGCCGTCGTTCCTGGCGCCGGTGCTCGGCGGCACGCTGCTGGTCGGCGGCGCGGTGAGCGTCCTCGGGACGGTCCTCGGCGCCACCATCACCCAGGTCATCTACAAGGGCCTGAACCTGCTCCAGTTCGGTGTCGACCAGCTCAAGCTCTACATCGGGCTGGTGCTGCTGGCGGCGCTGTCACTGGACCGGCTCCGGCACGTCCTCGCCGAGCGGCGGGGGGTGCAGGCATGAGCGCGCCACGATTCATCAGTGGCTCCGTCGTCCGAGCCCCGGAATTCACCCTGGTGTGCCTGGCGGCCGCGGGTTTCGTCGGGATGACCATCGCCACCCACGGCAACATGGTGTCCGGCGGCACGCTGGAGGTGTTCTTCCGGTTCCTCGCCGTGCCGATCGTCATCGGGCTCTCCCAGATGGTGGTGCTGGCGATCGGCCAGATGAACCTGTCGGTCGGTGTGCTGACCGGCTACTGCGCCATGGTCACCGCCTGGTTCATGGTCGCTCAGGGATGGGCGTGGCCGCTCGCCGTGCTGGCCGGGATCCTGCTCGGTGGCCTGGTCGGCGCCGTCAACGGCATCCTGGTGGTGGTCACCCGGATCAACGCCTTCATCGTGACGCTGGCGACGATGACGATCATCGACGGCTTGCGCTACAAGGTGCACGGCCCGGACACCTTCCAGAACTACTCGCCGCAGTTGCAGCGGATCGGCCGCGGCAACCTGCTCGGCCTGCCCAACGTGTTCCTGGTCGCGGTGGTGGTCGCGGTCGCGATCTGGTTCTTCTTCGCGCGTACGGTGGCCGGCCGGCACCTGCTGGCCAGTGGTGGCAGCCCGTTCTCGGCCCGACTGTCCGGTGTCTCCAACGACCGGTCGATCGTGCTGGCGCACATCATCTCCGGACTCCTCGCCGGGGTCGCGGCAGTGCTGACCGTGGCGCTGTCCGGCAACGTCAACGCCAGCATCGGTGACGACCTGCTGCTACCCAGCTTCGCCGCGCCGATCATCGGAGGTGTCGCGCTCGCCGGCGGTGTGGTCAGCGTGCTCGGCACCTGCCTGGCGGCGTTCCTGGTCCGTCTCGTTGACGTCGCCCAGGCGCAATTCGGCATCAACCAGCGCTGGGTCGACCTGATCGTCGGCGCCGTCGTTCTCGGGGCGGTGCTGATCGGCGCGGTCCGGCAGAAGCTGGCCGCACGCTCGGCCGGCGCCGCGCCGCCAGGGACCAGGCCACCCGAGCCCCGGCCGCCGGCCCCCGACACCTCGGTGCCGGCGCTGGAAGGTGCGGCATGACGGCCCCGATCCTGACCGCCACCGGCCTGGTCAAGACGTTCCCGGGCGTACGCGCTCTGGACGGTGCCACGCTGAGCCTGCACGCCGGCAGCGTGCACGCGCTGCTCGGCGAGAACGGTGCCGGCAAGAGCACGCTGGTGAAGATCCTGACCGGCGTCTACAAGCCGGATGCCGGCACGGTGCGGATAGGTGATGCCGAGGTGCACTTCGGCGGCCCGCTGGATGCACTGCGAGCCGGCATCGGCGTGGTGCACCAGGAACGCAACCTGGTCCCCGAGTTCTCGATTGCCGAGAACGTGGTGCTGCATCACCTGCCGAACCGGTTCGGCCTGGTGCAGCGGCGGAACATGCGGACGGAGGCGCGGCGCTGCCTGGACCTGCTCGACCTGGAACTGGACGTGGACACCCCGGTCTCCCGCCTGTCGGTCGCCCAGGCCCAGCTCGTCGAGATCGCCAAGGCGCTGTCGGTCGACACCCGGGTGCTGCTGCTGGACGAGCCGACCGCGTCGCTGACCGGAGACGAGGCGGACCGGCTCTACGCCATCGTCCGCAAGCTCACCGCCACCGGCCACGCCGTGGTGCTGGTCAGCCACAAGCTGGAAGAGGTGTTCGCGATCGCGGACACGGTCACCGTGCTGCGCGACGGCCGCAGCGTCGCCGAGGCTCAGCCGCTGGCCGGCTACACCCGCGGGCAGGTGGTCGACCTGATGGTCGGGCGCGCCTACGAGTCGGTCGCTCTCGAGGCTCGGGACATCCCGGACGCGACGCCGGCGCTCGAGGTTCGCCACATCAGCACCGCCGGCGGCCATCGGGACGTCAGCCTGTCGGTGCGTCCCGGCGAGATCCTCGGGCTCTACGGGCTGGTCGGCGCGGGCCGGACCGAGCTGGCCAAGGCGCTGCTCGGGTTGGACCGGATCACCGGCGGCGACGTGCGGGTGCACGGCACGCCGGCCCGGATCCGCGACGTCGGTGAGGCGCTGCGCTCCTACCGGATCGGTTACGTCACCGAGAACCGCAAGGAAGAGGGCCTGTTCCTGGAGCAGACCATCGGACGCAACATCGGCGTGACGATCTGGCGGCGGCTGGCCAAGGCCGGGCTGATCCCGGACCGGGCCGAGCGCGGGGCGTATGACGAGTACGCAACGGCGCTGTCGATCCGGGCCGCGTCCGCGCGCCAGCTCGCCGGTCAGCTCTCCGGCGGCAACCAGCAGAAGGTGAGCTTGGCCAAGTGGCTGGCGGCGGATTGCGACATCCTGATCGTCGACGAGCCGACCGTGGGCATCGATGTGCGCACCAAGGCAGCCTTCCACGAGCTCATCTCCAAGCTCGCCGGCCGTGGCATGGCGATCCTGCTGATCTCCTCGGACCTGCCGGAGATCGTGACCCTGGCCGACCGGATCGCGGTGATGGCCGACTTCGCGATCGTCGGAGAGCTGGACAACGATCACGCGTACGACCGGATGAGCCAGGCCATTATCCGGCTCATTCACGCCGAGCCGGCGCTCGCCACCGCGGCCGCGTCGAGCGCGCGACCCGCTGAATCCGGCGGCGCCGCCGCGTCCGTAAGCCCGGACGGCGCGGCATGAATCCGTTTGCCCGTGCCCCTCTCGGCCGCACCGGAGTCGAAGTGACCCGGCTCGGCCTCGGCCTGGCCCCGATCGCCGGGCTCTACCGGGCGGTGCCCGAGGAGACCGCGACCGCCACGGTGGACGCCGCCTGGCGGCACGGGATCCGCTACTACGACACCGCTCCGCTCTACGGCGGCGGGGTCTCCGAGCGCCGTGGCGGGGCGGCCCTGGCCCGGCACGAGCGCGACGAGTTCGTCATCAGTACGAAGGTCGGGCGGCTGCTCCGCCCGGGCGTGGTGGCCGATCCGGACATCTGGGCCGAGCCGCTGCCGGAGACGCCGGTCTTCGACTACACCGGCGCCGGCGTACGCGCCTCGCACGCCGAGTCGCTGGACCGGCTCGGCCTGAGCCGGGTCGACATCCTGCACATCCACGACCCGGACCAGCACTACGCCGAGGCCGTCACCGAGGCGCTCCCGGAACTGGTGGCGATGCGCAAGGAGGGCACCATCGGCGCGGTGTCGGCGGGCATGAACCAGTCGGCGATGCTGACCGAGTTCGCGCGCATCGGCGAGTTCGACTGCTTCCTGCTGGCCGGCCGCTACACCTTGCTCGATCAGTCCGGGCTCGCGGATCTGCTGCCGGAGTGCGCGGCCCGGGGCATTTCGGTGATCGTGGGCGGCGTCTACAACTCCGGCATCCTCGCCGACCCGCACGACGGCGCCACCTATGACTACTGGCCGGCCACGCCGCAGCGGCTCGCCCAGGCCCGGGCGATCCAGGCCGTGTGCTCCCACTACGACGTGCCGCTGCGGGCCGCTGCTCTGCAGTTCCCGTTCGGGCACCCGGCGGTCGCGTCGGTGGTGCTCGGCATGCGCTCCGCGGCCGAAGTGGCCGACGCGGTCGCCATGGCCTCGCTGGACATTCCGCCGCAGCTGTGGCGGGACCTGGTCGCCGAGGGTCTGCTGGACAGCGGAGGTGCCGGTGCCGTGACGATCATCGACGCGCACCACCATCTGTGGACCGCGGACTACCCGTGGCTGGCCGGCGCCGCGCTGACCCCGATCCGGCGCGATTACACGGTCGAGGATCTGCGCGTACACCTGGCGACGGCGGATATCGACCGGACCGTGCTGGTCGAGGCGGCCCGTTGTGACGACGCCGAGACCACCGAGTTCCTGGCACTGGCCGCGGCCACCCCGGAGATCGCCGGCGTCGTCGGCTGGGCCTCGCTGACCTCGCCGGATCTGATCGAGACTCTGACTCGGCACCGGTCCGGCGTGGGCGGGCACCTGCTGGTCGGCATCCGGGACCAGGCTCAGGGCCAGCCGGACGACGTGCTCGACGATCCGGCCGTACGCGCCGGGATCGCCACCGTTGACGCCTTCGGGCTGGTGAACGAGCTGGTGGTCCGCCAATCGCAGCTGCCCTCGGTGGCGCGCCTCGCCGCCGACCTGCCGCACGTCCGGTTCGTGCTGGACCACCTCGGCAAACCAGCGATCGCCTCGGGCGGCTGGGCGGACTGGCGATCCCTGATCGCGCCGGTGGCCGCGGCACCGAACGTGGTGGCGAAGCTGTCCGGTCTGGTCGCCGAGGCGGACTGGGCCACCTGGAGCGTCGACGACCTGCGGCCCTATGTGGAAACGGTGCTCGAGCTCTTCGGGCCGGAGCGGCTGATGTTCGGATCGGACTGGCCGGTGTGCGAGGTGGCCGCAACATACGAGCAGGTCGTTGAGGCCATGACGGCGATTCTCGGCGGCCGCCCGGCAGAGATATTCGGCGGCACCGCGGTGCGCGCCTACGAACTGGAGATTGCATGAGATACCTGCGAGTCGGCCCGGCCGGCGCGGAAACCCCGGTGCTGCTCTCGCGGCGACCATTTCGACCTGTCCGGAGTCACCCGAGACATCGACGGCGCCTTCCTGGCCGCCGGCGGCTTCACCGGTGACGTCGCAGACCTCCCCCGGATCGACGTCTCCGGCCAGCGGATCGGTGCTCCGATCGCGCGCCCTGGCGTGGTGCTGTGCATCGGGCAGAACTACGCCGCGCACGCCGCCGAGTCCGGTGCCACGCCGCCGGATGTGCCGATCATGTTCTACAAGGCGCCGAACACCGTGGTCGGGCCGCATGACGACATCGCCATCCCGCGCGGTTCGGTGAAGACCGACTGGGAGGTCGAGCTCGGCGTGGTGATCGGCCGCACCGCGCGCTACCTGGAGACCGCCGAGGACGCGCTGGCCTGCGTCGCCGGATACGTGCTATCCAACGACGTCTCCGAGCGCGACTACCAGTTGGCCGTCTCCGGCGGCCAGTGGTCCAAGGGCAAGTCCTGCGAGACTTTCAACCCACTCGGTCCGTGGCTGGTCACGCCCGATGAGCTGGAGTTCCCGCTGCGGCTGCGGTCCTGGGTCAACGGCGAGCCGCGGCAGGACTCCAGCACCGCGGACATGATCTTCGACGTGGCCCGCCTGATCCGGGATCTGTCCCACTACACCGTGCTGGAGCCCGGCGACCTGCTCAACACCGGTACGCCGCAAGGAGTCGCACTGTCCGGCCGGTTCGCCTACCTGGGCGCCGGTGACGTGGTCGAAGTCGAGATCGACGGTCTCGGCCGGCAGCGCAGCACGACGAAGGACGCGTCATGAGAATCGTTGCGGTCGACACCTTCGACATCCGCTTCCCGACCTCGCTGGAGCTGGACGGCTCCGATGCGATGAACCCGGATCCCGACTACTCGGCGGCCTACGTCGTGGTCCGTGCCGCCGACGGCGCCGAGGGCCACGGCTTCACCTTCACGATCGGCCGCGGCAACGAGGTCTGCCGCGCCGCGCTGGAGGCCCTGGCGCCGCTGGTCGTCGGGCGCGACATCGACGATCTCGGCGAACTCGGCCGGCGGCTCACCCACGACTCGCAGATCCGCTGGCTCGGCCCGGAGAAGGGTGTAATGCACCTGGCCGCGGCGGCGATCGTCAACGCCGCCTGGGACCTGACGGCAAAGGCCGCCGGCAAGCCGGTGTGGCGCCTGCTCGCCGACATGTCGCCGCAGGAGATCGTGGACCTGGTCGACTGGCGGTACCTGACCGACGCGATCACCCCGGACGAGGCTCTCGATCTGCTCAAGGCGGCGGAGCCGGGGCGGGCCGAGCGCGCCGCCCACGTCGAGCGCGTCGGCTACCCCGCCTACACGACATCGCCGGGCTGGCTCGGCTACTCCGATGCGAAGCTGGAGCGGCTGGCCCGGGAGGCGGTGGCCGACGGCTACCGGCAGATCAAGCTCAAGGTCGGTGCCGACCTGACCGACGACATGCGCCGGTTCGCCCTCGCGCGGGACGTGGTGGGGCCGGACATCCGGATCGCGGTGGACGCCAACCAGCGCTGGGACGTCGCTGAGGCGGTGGTCTGGATGACTGCTCTGGCCCCCTATGACCCGTGGTGGATCGAGGAGCCGACCAGCCCGGACGACGTGCTCGGGCACGCCGCGATCCGGCGCGCGCTCGCCGATGTGGCACCCGATGGCGGCCGGATCCGGGTGGCGACCGGCGAGCACGTCGCCAACCGAGTGATGTTCAAGCAGTTGCTCCAGGCCGAGGCGATCGACTTCGTGCAACTGGACGCGTGCCGGGTGGCCGGCGTCAACGAGAACGTCGCGATCCTGCTGCTGGCGGCCAAGTTCGGCGTGCCGGTGTGCCCGCACGCCGGCGGTGTCGGGCTCTGTGAGCTGGTGCAGCACCTGTCGGTCTTCGACTACGTGGCGGTGTCCGGCTCGCTCGACGACCGCGCCATCGAATACGTCGACCACCTGCACGAGCACTTCATCGATCCCGTGGTGATCGATCGCGGTGCCTACCGGGTGCCGCGACAGCCCGGCTTCTCGGCTCAGATGCACCCGGAGTCGCTTCGGCGGTATTCGTTCCCGGACGGCGAGGCCTGGCGTTGATGCTGCACGTCGATCTGGCCACCGGCGCGACGCGCGAGGGCGCGGCACCGGTGGCCGACGACGGCTGGGGCGGCCCGATCGCGGCCCTGCGCATCCTCGCCGAAGGGCTCGACGATCCGCTGCCGCCGGTGGTTCTGGTCGCCGGTGCGGTCGGCGGCGTCGCGGCCCCGGGCCTGGCCCGGATGGCGGCGGTGGGGGTCTCGCCGCTGTCCGGGCGGGTCGCCGAGACCCGCGCCGAAGGCCCGTTCGCCGCCGGACTGCGGCGCGCCGGCATCACCGGTCTGGCCTTGCACGGCGCCGCGGCCGCGCCGGTGGTTGTGGTGGTACGCGACGGCGCGGTCACGCTGGCCCCTGCGGCGGCACTGATCGGCCTGGAGACCGGTCCGGCCACCGATGCGCTGCTCGACACGTTCGGCGCGGACGCGGCGGTGGCCGTGATCGGTCCGGCCGGCGAGCACCTGGTGCCGTACGCCAGCGTCGTCACGTGTCGGCACCACCCGCTGCCCAGACTCGGATTCGGCGCCCTCCTCGGCGAGCGCCGCGTCAAGGCCATCGTCTGCCTCGGCACCGCCGTGCCGCCGGTCGCGTCGCCGCTGAGCCTCGCCCGGATCGCGTTCCGCTACGGCGCGGCGATCCCGGGCAACCCGCTGACCGCCTGGCAGAAGGCCGACCCGGGCTTCGGCATCTGGCGCGGAGCGCCGGGTTACGCCATGGTGGACAACTTCCGGGACACCGCGACCTCGTCCGGGATGGCGCCGGAGGCTGCTCCGGCACCGGAGACGGTCGCCCCATGCCCCGGCTGCCCGACCGACTGCGTCAAGGTGTTCGGCGGTGCCGGACTGCATCAGGAGGCCCTGGTGATGCTCGGCGACTTGGACCTGAACGCGCGATGCCTGCAGGCCGGCCTGGATCCGGTGTCGCTCGGCGCCCGGCTGGCCGCCGCCGGCATCGCTCCCAGCGCGGCGGTGATCAACGCGATCGCCGGCGGCAAGGCCGAGCCATCGCTGACCGACGAGCTGATGGCGGTCGGCGGTGTCGAGCTGCCGCCGTTCGATCCGCGGGTGCAGCCGAACCTGGCGCTGGCCGGCGCCGCCGCGCCGATCGGTCCGCGCTACGACATCGTCGAGCACGATCTCGACTTCGTCGCCGGCGGCCTGGACTACAGCTTCGACGAGGTCCGCGCCATCGGCGTCACGGTGCCACGGGAGCAGGGTGCGCTGGATCCGGCCGGCACCGCGATCCTGATGCGTCTCTACAGCGGACTCGACGCTTTGAACGTCTGCCTGTTCGCCGCCACGCCGACCCGGCCGCTGCTGCGGCGCGACGTCGAGGATCTGGTCGCGGCCGTAACCGGGGAGCGACCCGACATCCTCGCGCTCGGGGCTCGGCGCCTCGCAGCTGATGCACGACATCAACGCCCGGCTCGGCGCGGCCGACGGAATGCTGCCGGACCGGTTCTTCGACGAGCCGGTCCAGGCCGGTCCGTGGGCCGGAGCGGTTCTCGACCGAGACGCTTTCGACGCGGCGCTGCGCCGCCTGCGCGCCGATCTGTTCGAGGAGCCGGACCCGGTGAACCAACCCACGATCGAAAGGACTTCCTGATGGGTGACTTTGACGGCCTGGTAGCGGTGATTACCGGCGGCGGGTTCCGGGATCGGTGCCGCGACCGCGGAACGGCTGATCTCGGCCGGGGCCCGCGTCGGCGCGCTCGACCTGAACCCGCCGGCCGATTCGGCGTCGATTCGCGGTGTCAAGGCCGACGTCGCCGACTCGGCGTCGCTCGATGCCGCCATGGCCGACGTCGCCGACGCCTTCGGCGGCATCGACATTCTGATCAACAGCGCCGGGATCAGTGCCGTCGGTGACGTCTCCGCCAATGACGACGGGGAATGGGCCCGCGTCCTGGACGTCAATGTCACGGGAGTCGCCCGGGCTTCGCGCGCGGCACTGCCGTACCTCCGGCAGTCCTCACACGCGGCGATCGTGAACCTGTCGTCGATCGCGGCGACCGCCGGGCTGGTGCAGCGCGCGCTCTACTCGGCATCCAAGGGCGCGGTGCACGGGCTCACCCTGGCGATGGCCGCCGACCTGGTCCGCGACGGCGTCCGGGTGTGCTGTGTGGCCCCCGGCACGGTGGACACCCCGTGGGTCGCCCGGCTGCTGGCCCGCGCCGACGACCCGTCCGCCGAGAAGGCGCAGCTCGCCGCCCGGCAACCCACTGGTCGCCTGGTCTCCGCCGATGAAGTGGCGGCCGCGATCGCATATCTGGCAAGTCCGGTCGCCGGAGCTACCACCGGCATGTCGCTCGCGGTCGACGGCGGCATGTCCGGGCTCCGGTTGCCGCGTGTGTAGATGACCCGCAGCACGTTCGGATCCGCTGCTCTCTCCCGACAGCTATCTGGACTAGCCGAACCTGGTCCGGCTCTCCACCATCGTGCTCGGCTCGACGTCGACACGGTGACGTTGACGTCGTAGACGGTCCACCGCGGCGCCGTGCGCCGCCCTAGACCCGTGGGTGGCATCCCTGGAGCGGGGCGATGCCACCCACGGCCGGGATCCGCTCTGACAACCCTGGCGGCGTTGCTCACCCCCTCGTGTGCACACCCACACACGTCGGCGGTGTGCGCCTTGCCAGGCTCGCCAGATCGGTTCCCGGGTGATCTGCGCTGATGACCCTGGCGGTGGTGCTTGCAGGGTGGTGCTTGCAGGGTGCTGCCTTCGGGCTCGTTCCTCGCTCGATTCTGCCGTCCACCTGCCTGCCAAGATCGCCGATCTTGGCGAGTTGCAGTTCGGTCGTGCTCGTCGATCACCTGGCGTGGCGAGTTTCGACGGTATTCGGGCTGTTTCTCGCCACGCTGGTGGATCGACACGGACTCGCCACGCTGGTGGATCGTCACGACCCTCGCCACGTTGGTGGATCGTCACGACCCTCGCCATGGTCCGAGTTCAGACCGCCGGGGATCAGCGGGCCGGGCCGGGTCTTGCTCGACCTTGCGGTCCACCTCGCCTGCCAAGATCGCCGATCTTGGTGAGTTGTAGCTCGGTCGTGCTCGTCGATCACCTGGTGTGGCGAGTTTCGACGGTATTCGGGCCGTTTTTCGCCACGCTGGTGGATCGACACTGACTCGCCACGTTGGTGGATGTCACGACCCTCGCCATGGTCCGAGTTCAGACCGCCGGGGGTCAGCGGGCCGGGCCGGGTCTTGCTCGACCTTGCGGTCCACCTCGCCTGCCAAGATCGCCGATCTTGGCGAGTTGTAGCTCGGTCGTGCTCGTCGATCACCTGGCGTGGCGAGTTTCGACGGTATTCGGGCTGTTTTTCGCCACGCTGGTGGATCGACACTGACTCGCCACGTTGGTGGATCGACACTGACTCGCCACGCTGGTGGATCGACACTGACTCGCCACGCTGGTGGATCGACACCGACTCGCCACGCTGGTGGATCGACACTGACTCGCCACGTTGGTGCATCGTCACGGCCGAGGATCAAGATCTCGGAGGTCGGCGCTGCCTTCGCGCTCGTTCCTCGCTCTATGGAAGCGCCCGCGGTTGCTCACCCCCTTATGTGCACAGCCCGCATACGTCGGCGGTGTGCGCCATGCCAGGCTCGCCACATCGGTTCCCCGGGGATTCGGCTCGGCTGGTTGGAACCGTTGAACCGCTTCGAGCGCGCCGCGCGTGCTTGAGGGCGGCGTCGATCGAGCGTGCGTACCGGCTCATCACTGGCGGTCAGCCGGTCCGCGCATAATGACCGCCCTGGCGCGCGGGCCAGGGCGGTCGTCATATCTGCCGATGGCGCCGCGCAGACGCAGCACCAGGGCGGCAGCCAGCGCCGCAAGGGTATTACCGTGTGCGACCGCGCAGGTCCGCGGCGATCCGGACCACATCCGGGATGACTCGCGCGCCGCCGAACCCGACTGAGTCCGTCCGCAGCAGCTCACACGCTTCGTCCAGTGTCGCGACACGGACCTCGACGATGTGCTCGCCATCGTCCGGATTGGTCGGCTCGCCGCCGAGCTCGACGTCCGCATAGCACCACAGCCACGAGCGCCTCGGGTGCGGCTGCCACGGTTTGTAGGGCTCGGAGCGGTCGGACACACAGTCGTGATGACCGAACCAGGTCAGCGGACCGGTGAGCCGCGCACCTGCCTCTTCGAGCAACTCGCGGTCCACGCAGGCGGCGATCGACTCGCCCGCCTCTCGAGTGCCGCCGGGCAGCATCCAGACGTTTCGGTAGTCCCGGCAGACCACGATCCGGTCGGCGACGAAGCCGATCACATGCACGTTGCTGACCAACTCGTCTGCTGGCAGAGCGACGCTGAATCGGGCCTTGATCCCGGCCCAGGCCCAGCGGGCCGGCTGATGCAGTTCCGGATAGAGCGCCTCATAGCCGGTCATTCGGGAACTCTAACCAGACGTGGCCTCGTCCGCTGACCGGAGTTCCGCCGCCGGCTGCCCATCGGGCGGCGGTTGTCGGCGCCCGCAGTCACCGACGCCCACATGGGCGCGCGGTCGTGGGCACATGGCATTGACCGATATTGGTAGCGTCGGCTCATGGCGGTGCCGAAATCGTCAGGCCGGCGGCGACGTCGGGCGCAACCGGATCGTCCGCCGGCACAGCGACGACGCCACCGTAGCGAGCCGCGGCCGGCCGAGCAGGCGACCTGGCGCACGCGTCAGCCGTCGGCCGACGACGAGGAGTTCTGGACGATCGTCTTCGGCCTCGCCTTTGCCGGCTGGGCGCTGCTGGTGGTCCTGTGGGCCAAGCACGAGCATCCCGGATTCCTCGTTGATCACCATGGTCGCCTGTTCGGCAAGCGCGCGCCGATCGGCTTCCTGGTTTTCGGGACTTACCTCCCGGTCGCGGTCGGCGCATGGCGGCTGCTGTATCCGGCGTCGCGTCACCTGGTGCCGTGGGCCTGGGTATCCCGCCGGGACCGCGACGACGTGCACGACGAGCCGGACGACGTGCACGACGAGCCGGACGACGTGCACGACGAGCCGGACGACGTCCACGACGAGTCGGACGAGAACGACGCTAGGTGAGCCGGCGGCGCAGGCCGTCGACATCGCCGCGCAATCAGGCGCTGGTCAACTGCGCGGGTGCGATCGTGCCATCCCCGCCCGTGTCATCGCGCTCACGCCGTCGAACCGAGGAGCGTGCCAATGAGCCGTTCGAGATCGACGACAGCGACTCCGACGGCGCTGTCCGCACTGCCGTAGGGCACCACGAGCTGGCCGGCGTGAATGATCGCGCCACAGGTGTAGACCACGTTCGGCACGTATCCGTCACGCTCGGCCTCGGTCGCCTCGATGAGCGGTCGCACGAGTTGCCCGCGGACCACCGCCGGATCGGCAAGGTCCAGCAGCATGGCCCCGATCGCGTAGCTTCGCATCGGTCCCACGCCATGGGTCAGGACCAACCAGCCCTCCGCGGTCTCGATCGGCGATCCGCAGTTGCCGATCTGGATGAGTTCCCATGATTGCTGCGGGATCGCGATGGAGGCGACCTGGTCCCACCGGAACCCATCCGGTGACGAGGCAAGCGATGTGCTCTCGCGATCCCACCGGGACAGGGCCATCCGCCGGCCGTTGATCGGGCGCGGGAACAGCGCGAGACCCTTGTTCGACGCGGCCGCGCCGGTCAGCTGCGACACCTGGAACGTTCGGAAGTCGGCCGTGCTGATCAGTTGCGGCCGCACTTGGGACCCGTCGTACGCGGTGTAGGTCGCGTGGTAGGTGACCGTGCCATCGTCGTCGGCGAAGCGGACGAAGCGAGCGTCCTCCATGCCACTGCGTTCGACCGGCGAGGCGGGGAGAAGTGCGCGCTCATCGAGGCGCGAGCCGGGCGGAAATGACGTCCGATAGTTGCACTCGGCGATCCAGCGCAGGTGCTGCTCGGTGCGTTCCGCGGTGCGCCGCGTGACGCTGTGCGTACGCAGCAGTCTCACCGTTTCGTCGAGTGCGCCACCGGTGAATCGATCGGGGAGCGCGGACAGCACGAATTCGGCGTCCTCGGCATCGTTGTCCAGAGCGGCGAGCTGATCGGCGAAGACACGGCGCTCGTAGAGCGCGTCATCGGTCCGCCGGCCGGACATCACCTGGTCGGTGCTCTCGTCGATGCGAAGCGTGCCGTCAGTGTCGATCACTCCAGTGCGGAACTCGATGGATGATCGATGCCCTTCCCCGACCGCGCGCAGGCTCAGCACCACGCGGAGCTTGCCGTCCGTCACGCCGGTCTGGTCCGGGTGCTCGACGATCGACGGATTGAACAGCGCGGCCGCCTCTAGTGCGTACTCACTCGTCAGGTAGGCACCGATCAGCAGCTGCGTCGGGGCGGGCAGATCTTCGCCGGACAACCGGTGGGCGACCTGCGAAAAGTGGTCGGCAAGGATGGCCGGCAGGTCGCGATGGCGGTCACCGAAGCGCTCCATCACCGCGGTGAGAGCCGATCGAGCGTCGGCATGATCCAGTTCGAGGACTCGGCCGATGACCGGATTCAATCGGGACTGACCGTGAATCAGATCCTCGTATCCGGGCACGAAGAGTCCCGCGACCACCCGGCGAGCGTCCGGCCGCAGCACTGCCGACGTGCGCGCGACAACCAGCGGCCGATTCGTGGCGATCATCGCCGCGTGGCCGGCGGCCGGTGCGCGTATTGCAACGTCGCGACCATGGCAAGCGTGGACTCGGCGCCTTGATTGGTGTTGCGGCCGGTCGTGGTCAGCGCGTCGAACCCTCCGCCACTCGACTCGTCCCACATCGGCAGACCATGATCGTTGAGGCCGAGGAACCACCGAACGGCCAGATCGAGCCGGTCTGCCCATTTCGCATCGCCAGTCAACTGGAATGCGCGTCGGCAGGCGTCGGCGATGGCGGCGACCTCGATCGGTTGCTGGTCGAAGGCGGGCTTTGAGTCGCCGGGGCCACGGCCGCCGACCGGCGTGACCGAGAGATGCCCGTCGGTGGTCTCCCCGTCCAGCAGCCAGTTGAGCAGGTGCAGCCCGTACCCGAGGGTGACTGCGTCGCCCAGGTGCTGACCGGCCGCGATCAGGGCTTCCGGGATTGCTGCGTTCGCGTACGCGAGCCGTGCTTCTGGCCATGGCCAGGTGAGGTCATTGGTCGGCCGTCCGAACCGGTCGACGAAATCAGTCAGGATCGCACGCGCTGACGGGTGGTCTGGTTTCGCGGTCAGCATCTCGGCCGCACCAAGGCAGGCAAATGCGCTGGCCCGAAGATCAGGGCTGCGGCGGGCGGCGCCACGATCGAATCGGGTCGCCGCGGTTGCCTGGATCCAGCTATCCGGGCTGCGAGCCATGGCAGTACCGAAGGCCCACATGGCTCGTCCCCACCAGTCCCCGACATCCGGTTCGTCGAGCCACCGCCCGTTGGGGTCCATACGGTTGCGACATGCCCCGCTATGCGCCTGCGCGTCCAGCAGGAACTCGAAGTAGACCGCCGTCAGCCGGGACGCGTCGTTGCCGGCGCGGGGCTCCCGGCACATGACGATCAGCGCACGGGCCACGTCGTCGAGGCAGTAACCGCCGGCCACCCGAGGCGAAATGCCATCGGCATGTTCGAAGATGCCGCGGCCGTCGGACAGTCGTTCGATGTGGGTGAGCGGCGGTGGAGGCGACATCACGCGACCAACGCGGGGTCGGCCAGCCGCGCGCCGAGTTCCTGGTAGCGGGCTGCGACCCGCGGCCAGCTGGATTCCATGGCGGCCGCGGCGGCGTGCCGGACCATGGATTCCGCGAGATCAGGTTCGCATATCACCCGCTGGATCGCGTGTGCAAGCGCCTTCGGGTCGCCGTGCGGGACCGTGATCCCAGCCCCGGAGCGGAGGAGTTCCACGGCATGCGGGAAGGCGGTGGCGACGACCGGTTTGCCGGCGGCGACCGCTTCGATCAGCACCCCGGAGGTGACTTGTTCGTGGGACTCGTACGGCAGGACGACAACGTCGGCGTCGCTGATCACACGGTGCAGCGAGTCGCGGTCCAGATAGGCCGGACGGAACGTGACCAGGTGGTCCACGCCAAGCTCGACCGCGTGCGCCCGCACTCGGTCGCGGTAAGCCTCGCCGTCACGCTCGAGCACACGCGGGTGAGTCTGACCGACTACCTCGTAGCGTGGTTGCGGATCGAGGGTGCGCAACATCGACAGCGCGTCGACTACCGACTCGATGCCCTTTCCAGGGCCGATCAGTCCCCAGGTCAGGAGCCGGGGCGCCCCGGGGCGGCGGGCAGCGGCCGGCGTGGGAACCATGGTCGTGGCGCCGTGCGGGATCACCACGACCTTGCGTCCGTCGATGCCGTAGTCATCGATGAGGCGACGACGGGCCGTCATGGTCATCGTTACGACCGCGTCGGCTCGATGGATGATCCTCTTGAGAACATCGCGTTGGTGAACGGACGGCTGACGCAGCACCGTGTGGGCAACCACGATCAGTCGCGAGCTGACCTCGTCCAGGACGTCGATCAGGTGGTCCCCGTCGGCGCCACCGTAGATGCCGAACTCATGCTGGACGATCACCACATCGAAGTCATTGAGCACCCGCGCCGCGGCCGTCGGCGCGTTGCGTCCGTTGCGGACCAGGTGGTGGGCGACCCGACGGCTCGGAACGGGTTCGGCGACATCCACCGCGCTCACCACGCCTACGGCGCTGCCGGCGGCTTCGAGCGCGTCAGCTAGTGACGACGAGAACGTGGCTAGCCCGCATTGAGTGGGCGGATAAGTGCTGAGGATTCCGATAGACAACGACATACGGCACGACCTTCTGGCTCGGGGTGGTCCAGATGGGGACCACAGTCACCGCGCCGGCCCATGACGGGCACCCAGACCGATTGCGGTCCGAAAACACCAGGTTGATGAGTCGATGCGTCCGCGGTCCCGGGTCTACCGGTATCAAGCCGGCAGTCGGATCAACCACCGTGACAGCTCGTGGGTCTGCGGAGCGTCCGGCGTCGAGGTGCGAGGGATCTACGACGTCACAACCGTATCAGGTCCGGGTTTACATCGATGGATAACGATTCATGGACCGCGCAGCCGCGATCAGATCCGGAATTTCGGCCGCCGGATCGGTGGAGCGTGGCCACCAGTCACCGTCGCGTGGTGTGCCACGCTTGTCGGTTGGCCGAGGTGAATGCGGTTCGGGTGGGCCGGAATCAGCCATGGCATTTCCCTGTGTGAGACAGCGCTGGTGGCACCCTCGACGGATGTCATCGTTTCCGGGATAACACCCACCTTCGCTTCCGAACTGGCGCCTGCCGTTGATCAAACCCTGGTCTCCGCAGATCATGGCTGCATGACTAATGACGTTCGAGAGTCACAGCCGGAACTTCGCGTGGCGGTCATCACCGGCGCGGCTCAGGGGATCGGCGCGAGGATCGCCGAAGTACTCGCCGAGGAGGGCTACGCGCTCGGTCTGATCGACCGGCAGCGGTGCTCGGTGCCCGGCGCGGTGGTCGCGGCCGGCGACGTCACCAGTCCCGACGACGTGGAGGCGTTCGCGTCCCAGGTCGTCGAAGCGTTCGGCCGGGTCGACGTGGTCGTCAACAACGCCGGCATCGCCTGCATCTCGCCCGCCGAGTCCACGCCGCTCGAACTGTGGCGCCAGGTCATCGACGTGAACCTGACCGGGCCGTTCCTGATCAGCCAGACCTTCGGCCGGGTCATGCTCCGTCAGCGCAGCGGTTCGATCGTCAACATCGCCTCGGTCGCAGGTCTGCGAGGCGTCGCCGACCGGTCCGCGTACAACGCCAGCAAGCATGGTCTGGTCGGGCTGACCCGGACGTTGGCGGTGGAGTGGGGCGGCCGGGGCGTGCGCGTCAACGCCGTCTGCCCGGGCTGGGTGAAGACGCCGATGGACGACGCGTCCCAGGGCGAGGGCGCCTATGGCGACACCGACATCACCGATCACGTGCCGCTGGGCCGCTTCGCCTCGCCTGACGATGTCGCGCAGGCGGTGGCGTTTCTCGCCTCGCCGCGCTCGTCGTTCGTCAACGGCGCCACGCTCTCGGTCGACGGCGGCTGGAATGGCGACGGATCCTGGCAGTCCCTGCGCCTGGGTGCCCGGGCGCGAACCTGACCAACCGGCGCCACGTGGCCGACCATCAGGGGTCGGCGATTAGTCGTGGGCGTCTGCGCGCCCACCTTCCGCCTCCAGCTTCATCGCGGCATCGGCCCAGGTTTGCGGCCTTCTCAGCGCGCGAATCCGAACCACGACCGGTTTTGCGTGATTGTGCCGGTCACTGTCGGCCGAGCCACCTCGGCCGCCGGCGGTAGGTGTCATCCCGTTCGCACTGGCAATGGCGTCGTCCCCTGGCACTACAGCCGGATCATCGGCGCCCCGAGAAAGTCGTCCACGCCACCTCTCTTTCGTCGCAGGTCGGTGAACCGATGACAGCACCGCCGCCGGTCCGGCGCAACGCAAATTCGGCGGCGGCGGGCACGCGTACCGCCGAATCCGGACGCGGACCCGCAGACGCCGACGGCCCGGCCTGTGATCAGGCCGGGCCGTCGATTTTGATCGTCTATCCGAGGATGCCGAAGATCGGGAACAGCGGGAACCGAACCACCTGCGGATCGTGGTCGGAGGTCTGTCCGGCGAACTCGGCGTTGATGTGCACGACGTCGTAGGAGTACGGCTCGTCGGCGAGCGCGCCGGAGATGAGGATGTGGTCCAGCACCTCCGAGTTGCCTTCGAAGTCGTAGCTGTAGCGCTCATTGGCCGGCAGCGTCCGCGGCAGGTCGGTCAGGTAACCATCGCCGACCAGGATGTCCGCGGTCTGCGAGAACTCGTAGTCGTTCAGGTCGCCGAGCATCACGATGGCGGCCTTGCTCTCGATCGCGTGGATCTGGTCGACGAAGTTCCGGACGATCGTTGCCTGCTGGTGACGCTGCACCGCGCTCGGCTCGGCGATCGGCTGGAACCGGCCCATCAGCGGATCGTCGCCGCCCTTCGAGTCGAAGTGGTTGCCGATGACGAAGACCTTGCGGCCGAGGAACCGGAATTGTCCGACCAGCGGCTTGCGGGAGTCGTCGAAGGCCACGTTGGTCGGGTCGATCAGCCCCGGCGACTGGGTCAGCTGTGCGGTGCCGAGCACCTTCTTGACGCCGACGCCGGTGGCCGCGCTGCCTCCGGGCCGATCGACGAAGGTGACGCCGCGAGCCGGGTTGAACAGGAACGCGACGCGGATGTTGCCGCCCGGCTGGCCGCCGTTGGTGTCATTGACCGGATCAATTTCACGATATTGGTACGCCGGTCCGCCGGCCGCCGTGATCGCCGCCACCAGCTTGTCGAGGGTCACATTGGCGGCCACCACACCGTCATCGACGGCACCGTCGTTGTCCTGGATCTCCTCCAGCGAGACGATGTCCGGCGACTGCAGGTTGGTGACCAGCCCGGTGGCCAGCCGGTCGAACTTGTCCTGCGGGTCGGTCGGCGAAAGGTTCTCCACGTTGTAGGTGGCGACCGACAGCTCCAGCGGACCCTGCTTGCGGGTCACCTCAGGCTGAATGGTGCTGGGGGTGACCGTCGGCGTGGCGAGAACGTGCAGGTAGTAGTCGCCGAAGTCGTAGTCGAGGACGCCGGTGGTCGGGCCCGGGATGCTCGCGCCGACATTCTCCTGCGGGAGCGGCGCCAGCGTCGAGTCCAGGATGATCCGCTCGGTGTTCGAGTCGGCGTAGCTGGAATACATGACACCGCCGCGCGCTGACCGGACCGCGTCCGAGCCCTGCGGGATGATCACCGGGAGCTCACCGAACTGGTTCGTCGGTCCGACCACCTGGGCGTCGTTGACGGTGACCAGCATGCCCTCGAAGGACTCGTAGTAGTCCAGGGCGTTGACCGTCGGGTCGAACGGCGCGGCTTCGATGTCACCGGGATTGTCGGCGTGCGGCTGCTCCGGCACGTTGCTCAGCACGGCCGCCGCCGGCAGCGCGTTGCCGCTGCTCACCAGGGTCACCCGGGGGCTGCCGATCTCGGTGTTGGAAAGGCTGTTGGCGCCACCACCGGGCCGGAACTCGCTGATATTGCCGCTGACCAGCACGCTGTCGCCGACGTGCGTGGTCGGCGCCGAGCTGGTGAAGACGAAGATGCCCTCGCTGGTCGCCGGGTTGGCGTCCGGCTGCGGGTCCTGCATCCAGAAGCCGTTTGTGCCGACTGCGGTCACGATGCCCGGGACACTGGTGACGGCCTTGCCGACCAACGGCGAACGGTGCGAGGCACCCTGGATGTCATGGATCCGGGCGCTGGTCGGCGGCGGCGTGCTGCCACCGCCGCTGGTCTGTCCGGCCGCATTGGTCGGTGTCGGCGCGCCCGCGCTGAAGTCGGCGGAGTTGTTGTCGGTGTCGGTCTGGCTGGCGGCGCGCGCATCCGACGTGCTGTTGGAGAGCCCCGGAGCGGCGGCGCCCTCGAAGTCGTTGGCGGTGCTGCCGTAACCGATGAAGTCGTGGACTCCATCAGCTGCATGACATGCGGTGCCGCAGGTCAGCGCGGTGCTGACCGAAGCCAGAGCAACCTTGCCGGCGGTCGCGCTCATGGCGATGTTGCCGGTGGCGTCCGGTGTCGGCAGTGCATCGGTGCCGCCGGCGCCGGCACCCTCGCCGACCAGGTAGAACTTGCCCGGCGCGAGACTGCCGGAGAGCGCGGTCACCTGCCACGACGAGCCGGCCGCGGAAGCGTACTGCACGCTCCAGCCGGTGAGGTCGACGGCGGCGCTGCCGGCGTTGTAGAGCTCGATGAAGTCGTTGGTCAGCGTCGCACCGGAGTTGCCGCCACCTCCGTAAACCTCGGAGATGACAACGTCTGGTGACGCTGCTTGGGCAGGGGTTGCTAGCAGGGTGAGAGCCACCGCGCTCGTGACAGCGGCGGTCCACGCAACCAGGGGGCGCAAGGTCATGCCCACGTGCCTATCAGGGATGGGCGGATATATCTATACGAGCTAATGTCCATAGGGCTAACAGGAGGGGTGTTCGGCGATCCTCGCGCCGTGGGGTGCCCGGCGTCTCGGCCCGGTTGTCGGGGGTCGGTGTCAGACTGGTGACATGTATTCGGAGCGGCCGTCGCGTCTTCCGGGCGGCGTGATCTGGGGTCACGACGGTCTCGGGGCCTCGTCGGCGGTGCTTCCGGACGGCTGCACGGATCTGATGTTCGACGGCCGCGATCTGATGATCGCCGGGCCGGACACGCGGTCATTCATCGGGTTTACTTCGTCCCGGTTCGTCGGGCTGCGGATGTCCTCCGGCATCGGGCCGTCGCTCTGGGGCGTGCCCGGCAACCAGCTGGTCGATCAACGGGTGTTGTTGCGTGACCTCTGGCCCGCCGACGAGGTCGACCGGCTGACGTCGCTGGTCGCCGATGCCGATGACCCCGGCTTGGTGCTTGAGCAGATCGCCGCGCGGCGGTGGCGGGCCAGCCCGCCGGATCGTGCGATGGTCGACATCGCGGTGGCGCTCCGCGGCGGCATGTCGGTCGCCGAGGTCGCCGCACACGCCGGTTACAGCGAGCGCCAACTGCACCGGCGCAGCTTGGTCGCCTATGGTTACGGCGCCAAGACCCTCGGGCGCATCCTGCGGCTCAACGGCGCGCTTGACGAGGCGCGGTTGGGTGCGGCGTTCGCGGCGGTCGCCGCCGCGTGGGGTTATGCGGACCAGTCCCACCTGTCCCGCGAAGTGCGCGCGCTGACTGGTCAGACCTTGACGTCGTTGCTGGTGTAGTCGCCGCCGGTCGTTGCGCTTTCGCTGGGCTTTCAGTGCGCTTTGCTTTCATCGCGCTTTCATGATCGTGGGCGATCCGGCTCGCTGTGAGGAGCGGATCGCCCACGATATGTTCACTTGCACGGTCAAATGTTCGCCTGCACGGTCCGGCGTCGGCGGCACGGTCGGCGTGTTCCACAGCGGCGCGGCCCACGACGGCACCCTCTGTGGACGATGGAGCTACCTCGGCGGGCCGGCCGTTGACAATCGGCGGGTGCTCTTTCCGGATCAGGACGGCATCGTCAGCCGACGTCAGGCGCTCGCGGCTGGCATCAGTCGCAGCGCGATCGCGAACCACTTGCGCCAGGGCCACTGGCAGTGGCTTTACCTCGGGGTCTTCGCGACCTTCAACGGACCGCTGCCCCGGCCGGCCCGGCTCTGGGCAGCCGTGTTGTTCGGGGGAAGCGGTGCCGTCCTGAGCCACGACTCGGCCGCCGAGGTGTGGGGCTTCGCACCACCGTCGAACCCAATCCACATCACGGTTCCCGCGGACCGGCATCGACGGCAGCAAGCAGGCGACGTGATCATTCACCGGTCTGCATTTGTCGAGGACCGGCGTCATCCCGCCAGACGTCCGCCGCGGACTCGGGTCGAGGCGACGATCTTCGACATGGTGGAGACGGCCCGCGCGGTGGACGATGTCGTGGCAGCCATGACGGACGTGTGCGGAACACGGTTGACGACGCCAGAGCGGCTCCGGCGAGAGCTGACGATCCGGAGCCGATCGCGGTGGCGTCGAGAACTCGAAGCAGCACTGGACGATGTCGGTGCCGGCGCTCGGTCCCTGCTTGAACGCCGCTACCTGACTGATGTCGAGCGGCGGCACGCGCTTCCGAACGGGACTCGGCAGGCACCGCACGCCGGTATTGCCGGCAAGATCTACGACGATGTCCGGTATGCAGACCAAGGCGTAGTCGTCGAACTTGATGGTCGCGCAGTTCATCGCATCGGCGCGAGCCATCGCGATCTCCTCCGCGACAACATCGCCGGTGCTCGGGGTGAGTCGGTGCTTCACTTCGGCTGGGACGACGTCACGAATTCGCCGTGCGCGGTTGCGAAACAAGTGGCCGACGTGCTGACTCGACGGGGCTGGAGCGGTCGGCCGCGTCCCTGCCGCCGCGCCGACTGCAAGATCCTGGGCAATTGAGCATGCCAGAGAGTGCGAACCGCCCAGGATCATCGGCTTTCGCCCACTCGACCGCGCGGCGATGTCCGCTTCGCAGCAGGGTCCGGTTCTGCGGCTGGCTACGCGGCCGGAAGAGTGGCGTAGAGGTCGACGCTGTTGCCGTCCGGATCTTTGAGGACGGCGTACCGCTGCCCCCAGAAGGCGTCCCACGGCTTCATCTCTCCGTGGTAGCCGGCCGCGGTGACAGCTTCGAAGGTCGCGTCGACTTCCGCCGGCGACGAGCACTCGAAGGCGAGGCTGCCCCAGGTGCCGTGCGAGGGCTGGTAGCTGGGCATGAAGCCACGGACCATCGCCTCGTCGTCGAAGCTGAACCGGATGCCGTCGGCAATCTCGACGTCGACATGCGGCTCCGAGTCGGCCGACGCCGGGATGTCGAGCCCGAGCGCACGGTAGAACGCCAGGGCGCGGGGCATGTCGGTGACGATCAGTGCGAAGACGTTGAGCTTCGGAGTAGTAGTCATGTCTTGAACCTACGATCGCTCGTCGGGAGTGGTCTTGAAGAAATCGGACGCAACCGTCCGGCTCGGGCATCCGACCGCGGTCCGTCGGGCGTTAGAAGTCCTCTTCCCAGAACTCGTCTTCGAAGCGGGCGATGGGTGTGCCGTTGGCGTGGCGATCGGCCTCGAGCTGGCGGAGTTCGACCCGCCGGATCTTGCCGGAGATGGTCTTGGGAAGCTCGGCGAATTCCAGCCGGCGGATGCGCTTGAACGGCGACAGGCGCTCGCGGGCGTAGACGAAGATCGACTGCGCCGTGGCGGCATCCGGTGCCGCCGATGCGACCAGGGAGACGAACGCCTTCGGCACCGCGAGACGCACCGGATCGGGTGACGGCACCACCGCTGCCTCGGCAACTGACGGGTGCTCGAGCAGCACACTCTCCAGCTCGAATGGCGAGATCCGGTAGTCCGAAGCCTTGAAGACGTCGTCGGTGCGGCCGATGTAGGTGATGTATCCATCGGCGTCACGCGCGGCCACGTCGCCGGTGTGATATGCCCCGTCGCGCATGACTTCGGCCGTCCGTTCAGCGGAATCGCGATACCCCACCATCAGGGGCGTCGGGCGCGGGTCGAGGTCAACGCAGATCTCGCCCTCGTCGCCGCGCGCACCGGTCAGCGGGTCGATCAGCACCGTCCGATAGCCGGGCAGCGGCCGGCCCATCGATCCGAGCTTCAGTGGCTGGTTTGGTGGGTTGCCGATCTGCGCCGACGTCTCAGTCTGGCCGTAGCCGTCGCGGATCGTGATGCCCCACGCCGCTCGGACCTGCTCGATGATCTCCGGATTCAAGGGCTCGCCGGCCGCGACGCACTCGCGGATCGGCACCTTGACGGATGCAAGATCGGCTTGGATGAGCAGCCGCCACACCGTTGGCGGCGCGCAGAACGACGTGACGCCGCAGCGGACAATCGCATCCAGCAGTCCGGCGGCCTCGAATCGAGCCTGGTTGACGATGAGGATCGTGGCACCCGCGTTCCACGGCGCGAAGACGTTGCTCCATGCGTGCTTGGCCCAGCCGGGCGACGAGATGTTGAGGTGAACGTCGCCGGGCTGTAGACCGATCCAATACATCGTGGAGAGGTGACCGACCGGGTAGGACGTGTGCGTGTGCTCGACCAGCTTGGGCTGCGCCGTCGTGCCGGACGTGAAGTAGAGCAACAGAGTTTCGTCGGCACCTGTGGGTCCGTCCGAGGACTGAGTCGGCCAGTGATTCATACGAATCGTCGTAGCGGAGCCAGCCCTCGACCGGTTCGCCGACGGCAATGCGCGTCCAGCCGCCCTCGACGCCGTCGAACCGGGGGACATCGACGGTGCGTGCGATCACATGCGCGACCTGTCCACGGTGCACCCGATCTTCGATGTCGGTGGTGCTGAGCAGCGTCGAAGCGGGAATCAGAATGGCCCCGAGCTTGATCGCGGCGAGCACGGTCTCCCACAACTCGACCTGATTGCCGAGCATCAACAGCACACGATCGCCGCGTCCCACGCCCTCTCCGCGCAGCCATCCGGCGACCTGCGACGATCGCGACGACATATCGGCGAAGGTGAGTTTCGTTTCGGACCCGTCTTCTTCGATGATCCACAAGGCGGTCTGGTCCGGCCGCTCCACGGCGAGGACGTCATCGAACCAATCGCGCGCCCAGTTGAATTCGGTCAACGTCGGCCAGGTGAACCCGGCATAGGCGGTCGCATAGTCGGTCCGGTGCGCGAGCAGGAAGTCGCGCGCGGCCCGAAACGCCTCGATGTCCGATTTCTCCGCCACGCTCGCCTCCAGGGACACTCGACGATCAATTGATCGACACGATCCAGATTCGTCGCCGTGGCCAGCGTTGGCAAGGGGGCCATTCCGCAGTGGCCCTCTTGTGAACGCCGCTCCGGCGGTCGCACGATCAAGGTCGCACGATCAGGGCCGGCCGGACGCCGGATCGGCGCCAAATCGGCCGGTGGAGTGCGACACACAGTCGACTCACAGGTTGTTTCGACACAGCGGCCAGCACCGGAAGTGAGGATGCATGCCATGACCGCCGCCGCACCCAAATTCCGGTCCCACGTCGCCCGCCCGGACGGCACTCCGGCACGCATCCTCGTGGTCGACGACGAGGCCACGCTGACCGAGTTGCTGTCGATCGCCCTGCGCTACGAAGGGTGGGAGGTGCGCGGCGTCGGAGACGGCCAAGCTGCAATCGCCGCGGCTCGCAGCTTCGAGCCGGATGCGGTGATTCTCGACATCATGCTGCCCGATCTGGACGGGTTGACGGTTCTGAACCGTTTGCGGTCGCAGATGCCGGAGGTCCCGGTGTTGTTCCTGACCGCGAAGGATGCTCTCGAGGACCGGATCGCCGGGCTCACCGCCGGCGGCGACGACTACGTGACCAAGCCGTTCAGCCTGGAGGAGCTGGTGGCGCGGCTGCGCGCGCTGTTGCGGCGAGCCGGCATGACGGCGTCTCGCGAAGATGCGGTCATCACCGTCGGCGATTTGGTGATGGACGAGGACGGTCACGAAGTGCGCCGCGGCGGCACTCTGGTCGACCTGACCGCGACCGAATACGAGCTGCTCCGGTTTCTGATGCGCAACGCTCGCCGGGTCGTCTCGAAGGCGCAGATCCTGGACCGGGTCTGGAAGTACGACTTCGGTGGTCAGGCCAATGTCGTCGAGCTCTACATCTCCTACCTGCGTAAGAAGATCGATGTCGGACGCGCTCCGATGATCCACACCCTGCGCGGCGTGGGCTATGTCCTGAAGCCGGCACCGTGAGACGCCTGCGAGCCACGACGCTGCGCGGTCGGTTGCTGGCCGCGCTGTTGGCGTTGCTGGCATTGATCTGCCTGATCGTCGGCGTGGTCACCGAATTGGCGCTGCGGCAGAACCTGATCGCTCAGGTCGATGACAAGTTGTCCGGCCCGAGTCACAGCATCGCGGCGGGTCAGCGCCCAGGCGATCGGCCGGATCAGCAATTCGATCCGTCGCGCGCAGTGGATCTGCCGGGCGGCGGCCGCACGCTGGCCGCGAAGATCGTCGACGGCAAGGTGGTCGACGGGCAATATCTGGCGACGGCCGCCGACGAGTCCGGGATCGTCGCGACGAGCACCAGCGCGGCCGTCAACGCAGAGCTGGCCGCACTTCCCGCGACCAGCCAACACGTCACCCGCAGCCTGCCCGGGCTGGGCAGCTACCGGTTGGTGGCGCAACAGCTCCCGGACGGCAGCGTGGCCGTGCTCGGCCTGCCGCTGGACGAGGTCAACGACACGCTGTTGCGGCTCGGCCTCACCGAGTTGTGCGTCGCATTGGCCGGGATGATCGGCGTCGGGCTGATCGGAAGTGCCATCATCACGCGTCAGCTGCGCCCGTTGAACCGGGTCGCCGCCACGGCACGCCGGGTCTCCGAGCTGAAACTGGACCAGGGTGAGGTGGCTCTTTCGGTACGCGTACCGGAGCGCGACACCGACCCGCGTACCGAGGTGGGCCAGGTTGGCGCGTCATTGAACGCGATGCTCGGCCACGTGGCGACCGCACTCTCGGCCCGGCATGCCAGCGAATCCCGAGTGCGCCAGTTCGTCGCCGATGCGAGTCACGAGTTGCGGACCCCACTGGCCTCGGTCCGTGGCTACGCCGAACTCACTCGCCGCACCGGCGACGACCTGCCCGACGATGTGAAATACGCGATGAGCCGGGTCGAGTCCGAGTCGATCCGGATGACACAACTGGTCGAGGACATGCTGTTGCTGGCCCGGCTGGATTCGGGCCGAGACCTGGAACACGAACCGGTGGACCTGACCCGGCTGGTGCTGGACGCGATCAGCGACGCCCATGTCACCGGTCCCGGCCACGTCTGGCTGCTGGAGGTGCCGGGCGGCGCAGACGAGGATCCGAC
This sequence comes from uncultured Actinomycetota bacterium, assembly GCA_963836775.1. GTDB lineage: Bacteria > Actinomycetota > Actinomycetes > Mycobacteriales > Micromonosporaceae > DASQPR01. The sequence goes on from CAWIKR010000003.1 coordinate 1,263,687, forward strand.
GCCGGTGCTGGTGAGCGGCGACCCGCAGCGGTTGCAACAGGTGCTGGTGAATCTGCTGGCGAACGCCCGCCTCCACACGCCGCCCGGCACCACCGTCCGGGTCTCACTGACCGAACGGGATGACCTGGCCGAGGTGACCGTCGAGGACGACGGTCCGGGCATCCCGCCGGCACTGTTGCCCGAGGTGTTCGGCCGGTTTGCCCGGGCCGACGGTTCCCGGTCGCGAGCCGCCGGCAGCACCGGTCTCGGGCTGGCCATCGTCGAAGCCGTCGTCCATGCTCACGGCGGCACCGTCGACGTGGAGAGTCGCCCGGGACGCACGCGGTTCGCTGTGACCCTGCCAAACCGGCTCGACGCGGGTGAGGCGCCGGCGGCGAACACGGCGACAGCGCCGATAAAGACAGCGACGACGACCCCGACAAAGACAGCAACAGCGACAGCGACGCCGGCAAAGACCGGGACGCCGACGGCGACGGCGCCGCCGAAGACAGCGACGCCCACCCCGACAAAGACAGCGACGGCGACGACGTCGCAGTGGGCAGCGGGCGCGACCGACACGTCTGCGCCGATCGTGAGTGTCACAGTCACAGGCGGCCCACAGGCTTAACTGATTTGTGGCTTATGTAGCGATGTCACGGTCAACCTATGACGCTGACACAAGACCCACCGACGTCGCTGGCCACGCCGGCTCCGGCCCGCCCAGCTAGTAAGACGCGCGAACGTGCCTCAGTCGCCGTACTCCTGATCGGCACCGCACTTCTCTATCTGGTCAAGCTCGGCGACTCCGGCTGGGCCAACTCGTTCTACGCGGCGGCGGTCCAGGCCGGCAGCAGTTCCTGGAAGGCGTTCTTCTTCGGCAGCTCAGACGCCTCGAACTTCATCACCGTCGACAAGACGCCGGCGTCGCTGTGGGTGATGGACCTGTCGGCCCGGATCTTCGGCCTGAACGCCTGGAGCATGCTGGTTCCGCAAGCACTCGAAGGGGTCGCTGCTGTCGGCCTTCTCTACCTGACCGTCCGGCGCTGGTTCGGCGTGACCGCAGGCCTGATCGCCGGCGCCGTCCTCGCCCTCACGCCGGTCGCGGTCCTGATGTTCCGATTCAACAACCCGGACGCGCTGCTGGTCCTGCTGCTGGTGGCCAGCGCCTACGCGATGACGCGAGCGATCGAAACCGCGTCCACCCGGTGGCTGGTCCTCGCCGGGTCGCTCATCGGCTTCGGTTTTCTGACCAAGATGCTGCAGGCATTTCTGGTGGTGCCGGTGTTCGCGCTGGTCTATCTGGTCGACCGCACCGACCGGTCTGCGGCGGCGGATTCTCCAGACGTTGTACGCCGGAGTCGCGCTGATCGTCTCGGCCGGCTGGTGGGTGCTGATCGTGTCACTGATCCCGGCGGCGGACCGGCCGTATATCGGCGGGCTCGCAACACAACAGCGTGCTGGAACTCGCCTTCGGGTACAACGGCCTGGGCCGGCTCTCTGGCGACGAGACCGGCAGCGTCGGCGGCGGTGGCGCCGGCCCGGGCGGCGGCAACGGCGGCGGCATGTGGGGCGCGACCGGCTGGACCCGGATGTTCGGCTCCGACATCGGTGGTCAGATCGCGTGGCTGCTCCCGGCCGCACTGGTCCTGCTCGTGGCGGGTCTGTGGCTGGCCGGTCGGTCATCGCGCACCGATCGCAAGCGCGCCGCGTTCCTGCTCTGGGGCGGCTGGCTCCTGGTCACCGGCCTGGTCTTCAGCTTCATGCAGGGCATCTTCCACGCGTACTACACCGTGGCCCTGGCGCCCGCGATCGGTGCACTGGTCGGCATGGGCGCCGTCGAGCTGTGGCGAGCCCGCAAGGACCACATCCTGGCCGGCCCGGTGCTGGCCGGCGCGACCGCGGCCACCGCGGTCACCGCATTCATCCTGCTGCGCCGGTCCGCCGACTGGCACCCGTGGCTCGCCTATGCCGTCCTCATCATCGGCATCGCCGCGGCCGCGGTGCTGCTCGTGGTCGGCTGGCTGGGCCGCCGGATCGCCGTCGGTCTCGGTGTCGCAGCCCTGGTGGTCGCACTGGCCGGCCCGGCCGCCTACGCCGGGAACACCGCAGGCACACCGCACACCGGCTCGATCCCGTCGGCCGGCCCGGTGGTCAGCGGCGGATTCGGACCCGGGGGCGGTGTGCGCGGTGGTCGCCCGGGCGGATTCGGTGGCGGGACGCAGTTCGGCAACGGCGGTACGCCGCCCGGCGCCGGACAACAGCAAGGCCAGTTCGGCGGCGGCACCGGCGGTCCGGGCACCGGGAGCCCAAACAATGGTGGCCAGAACAACGGCGGCGGATTCGGAGCCGGTGCTCCCGGGGGCGGCATGGGCGGCCTGCTCGACGCGTCAACGCCGGACTCGCAGCTGGTAGCGGCGCTGACCGCGAACGCCGACCAGTACACCTGGGTGGCCGCCACGGTCGGCTCCAACAACGCGGCCGGCCTGCAACTGGCGACTCGGAAGCCGGTGATGTCGATCGGCGGCTTCAACGGCTCCGATCCGGCACCGACGCTGGCGCAGTTCCGGGCCTACGTCGCCGCCGGAAAGATCCACTACTTCCTGGGCGGCGGCAGCTTCGGCGGCCAGAGCGGCGGCATCCGGCAACGGCAGCCAGATCGCCGCTTGGGTGGCGGCGAACTACACGGCGCAGACGATCGGCGGCCAGACGGTCTACGACCTCAGCCAGGCGGCGTCGTGACGACCTACACCGCGGAGTCGGCTCCGGCGCCGGCTCCGCGGCCCACTCCGCAGCGAGTGCACCGGTTGGTGCTGGACGTGGTCATCCCGGTCTACAACGAAGAAGCCGACCTGGAGGCGGCGGTCCGGCGGCTGGACGCGTACCTTGCGCAGACGTTCCCGTACCCGTTTGAAATCACCATCGCGGACAATGCCAGCACGGATCGGACCGCGACCATCGCGGCGGCGCTGGCCGTCGAAATGCCGCGGGTAGGCCTGGTGTCGCTGCCGGAGAAGGGCCGCGGCCGGGCACTGCGGGCGGCCTGGGGCGCGTCGGAGGCGGACGTCCTGGCCTATATGGACGTCGACCTGTCGACCGACCTGGCGGCGCTGCTGCCATTGGTGGCGCCGCTCATCTCCGGCCATTCGGACATGGCGATCGGCAGCCGGCTGTCCCGCGGCGCGCGGGTGACTCGCGGGCCGAAGCGTGAAGTGATCTCGCGCTGCTACAACCTGATCCTGCGCAGCGCACTCGGTGCCCGGTTCTCCGATGCGCAATGTGGGTTCAAGGCGATCCGGCGTGACGTCGCGACCCGGCTGCTGCCCGAAGTCACCGACGGCGGCTGGTTCTTCGACACCGAGCTGCTGGTGCTGGCGCAGCGGCGGGGCCTGCGGATCCACGAGGTGCCGGTGGACTGGGTCGACGATCCGGACAGCCGGGTCGACATCGTCGCCACCGCGATCGCCGACCTCAAAGGTGTCTGGCGGATCGGGCTCCGCAGCCAGTTCATGAGGTTCCTGGTGATCGGGGTCGGCAGCACGCTTGCCTACCTCGGCCTGTTCGCGTTGCTGCGGCCGTCGATGTCATCCCAGGGCGCCAACCTGATCGCGTTACTGGTCACCGCCGTGGCGAACACCGCCGCGAACCGGCGGCTCACGTTCGGCGTCCGCGGATCCGACGCGGTGGTCAAACATCACCTGCAAGGGCTGCTGATATTCGCGGTCGGGCTGGCGTTGACCAGCAGCGCGCTCGCGATGCTGCACGTGCTGGCGCCGTCCGCGTCCCGGATGGTCGAGCTGGGGGTGCTGGTCGCGGCGAACCTCACCGCGACGGTCGTACGGTTTGCGGCTCTGCGCCTGTGGGTGTTTCCGAGCTGACGGCGGTGGCCGGCCGCCGCGGGACGGCGCGATCCGCGGTCCGGCGGCCGGTCAGCGTCGCGGCCGCGACCACGCCACTGACGATGTAGAGCAGGCCCTGCGCGTTGAGGACGGTCACCACGCCGACCGGGTCGCCGAGGAGGCCGCCGGCCACCATCCCGATCGCCTGGCCGAGGCTGGCCGCCACACCGAACAATGCGAAGACCCGCCCCCGGAACCCGGTCGTCGGTGGCCTCCTGCACGGCACTGATCAACCCGGTCATCATGGCGATGCCGGGGGCGCCGACCAGGATGAACAGGGCGACGTAGAGCGCCGGGCCGGTGGTCAGCTGGGGTGCGTTCCAGATCGCCAGGTCGAGAAGCCCGAAGCCGATGGCCGAGATCGCGGTGAGCCGACCGGGCCGGACTTTCGCGACAATCGCCAGGAGCAGACCGCCACCGATCGACCCGATTGCCTGTACGCCGCGGAGCAGGCCGACCTCGGCCGGACCGCCGTCCAGCACGCGGGCCACGAACACGACGTAGAGGACCAGGAACAGGCCCTGGGCGATGCTGCTCAGCAGCAGCACGCAGAGGCCACCCCGGATCGTCCGTGATGCCAGGGCATCCTGCCAGCCGCCGCCGCGCCGACTGGGCGTCTCGACGTGCGGGGCGGCGGGTGTGCGTACCACCGAAAGGCGCGCGATCAGGGTGACCGCCAGCAGGAAGCTCACCGCGTCGACAGCCACGATGGTGTGCAAGCCGCCGGCGGCGGCCAGCAACAGACCACCCAGCGGCGCGCCGATCAGGCGGCCGATGTTCTGGTTGAGGCCGATCAGCGAGTTCGCGGAGACCAGCTCGGACTGGCCGACGAGGTTGGGGAGCAGGGCGTTCTTGGTGGGATCGAAGACTGCGGCGAGCCCGGCCTGGACGACGATCACGCCGTAGAGCACCGGGAGGCCGCTGCGGTCGTGGACCGCGAGGAGGGGCAGGAGGGCTAGGGCTTGGGCGATGGTGACGAGCATGAGTACGCGGCGGCGGTCGAACCGATCGGCGATGGTGCCGGCCAGGGGAGCGAGGACGATCGGCGGGACGAGTGCCGTGATGAACGCGATCGCCGTGCCGAGAGTCGAGCCGGTGTAGAGGTAGACGGCGATCGGCAGGCTCGCGAGCAGCAGCCAGTCACCGGTGTCGGAGATGAGCCCGGCCAGCCAGAGATAGCGGAAGTCCCGGTTTCGCAGGGCTTTCATCGGTGTTCCGCATCGGTCGGAAATGCGTGCAGGCCGAGGTGGACGAGCGCGCTGTCGGCCGGGGCGCCGTCGCGAGTCGCGGCAATGTAGGGCCGGATCAGCGCATCGAGCGCTTCACCAAGTGCGGTGAGCTCGGCGGGAGTCATCCGAAGCGTGTAGGTGGCATAACCGTCGGCTTGCTTCCACACCTCATCGACCTGGTCACGTTTGGCCAGGTAGTCACGGGCGAGCTGGTGGTCGCGCTGGACCGACATGGCGATCAGGCGGTCGCCGCCCGGGGTGCTGTCCGGAGTCTCGAACCCGGTGACGAGCGCTCGCCACGGGCGTTCCCGGCCGTCGGTGCTGGCGGTCTCTTCGACCAGCCCGACTTTGGCGAGTTGGCGCAGGTGATAGCTGCAGTTGGACGGGGTGTCGCCGACGGCGCGAGCGCACACCGAGGCGGTGGCGGGACCGCTGGCCATCAGAAAGTTGATCAGCTCGAGCCGGATCGGGTGGGCGAGGGCGTCGAGTGCCGCGGGTTCAGTGATCTGACGGCGATGTTCCTGCGCCATGGGTTGGCTCCGATCTGAAAGGCTCTTTCAGATCGGAGCTTAGACCGTGTTGGCGGTGATGTGAAAGGGTCTTTCAGGGTTGGATTTCAGTTGCCTGTGCTGCGGCAGGGCTGGCCTGGCATCTGGGGGTCGGTCCTGGGCGGGTCCGCCGGGCCTTAGCCGTCGAGTCGTGACGGTATTTCGTCGAATGTCGACGGTGAGCGGCTGCGGCTTGCGGGCGGCGCCCGGTGATCGTCGCGGGACGCTTCCGGTGTAGTGGATCGCCGGGTCGGCGGCGGCAGACGGCGTGGGTCGTCGAGGGCTTCGGGGTCGAGTTTTTCGAGGTATGTCAAAGAAAATCGACCCTGCGCGGCGAGGTCTTAGCGACCCCGGCAGCCCGACTTAGTGGATCACGACGAGACCAGCAGGGTGCGTCGCCAAGGGATGACGGCGCGGCGAGGAGGCGTACCGCCTAAAGGGGTTACGCGGTCTTGGCCGACGGCACTGCCTTCTTCGGCGGCCATGGAACGACCGCGGACGTGGCTGCTTGATAGTCGGCGTAGTCCGGGTATTTGCCCGCGGAGATGCTCTCGGTGAATCGGGTTGAACCTACGAAGAGCAGCGTGAGCAGGACCGCACCGAGGATCGTCGGCTGCAGGAGCGACCCGGCCGCGATCGCGCCGAAGAAGAAGATCACCCACCACTGAGCCTGCTCGAAGAAGAAGTTCGGGTGCCGGGAGTAGCGGAACAGGCCGGCGCGCAGGAAGCCCGGCCGTGGTGTGCGACCGGCCGAGATCTCCGCTTTCTTCCACTGGTGGAAGTTCCATTGTTGCTGGTCAGCGATGGTTTCGCCGATCAGTAATCCGAGGAAGACCAGGGTCGCGATGACGTCCAGCAGGCCGAAGCCGCCCTGGTGCTTGAAGGCCGTGTAGGCGGGCAGCGAGATGAGCAGAAGCAGCAGATTCTGGTAGAGCACGATGAAGAACAGGTTGAACAGCTGGAACTGCCAGTTGTTCATGCGTTGCCGGAGAATCGGCCAGCGGTAGTCCTCGCCGCCGCGGGCGTAGCCGCCCTTGCGGGCGAAGTTGAAGGTCAACCGTGCGCCCCAGAGCACGACCAGGACCAGCATGACGTTCAGCCGGGCGTCCTTGAAGTCCGCGGCGCCGGCGAAGACGGCCAGGTATGGAATCGGGATCAGCGACCAGATCCGGTCCACCCAGGAGTGCTCGCCGGTGATCAACGACAGGATCCAGGTAGCGGCACAGATGCCCGCGTAGATCCAGAGGCTGGTCGCAAGGGGGTGCATGAGCCGCACTTTAGTTCGATCATGCGTGGACGGCTAGATGTTGCGGCAGCAAGATCGTGGCACCCCTTGCCGTGATCAAGTGCACGATCTTGAGCGTTGAGGCCGCTATGGCGACTTCCAGAGCACTGAATCGTGCACTTGATCACGGAAGCGCTGGGCGTTGTAGCAGCAACAACCCCGATAAGCGCCAACCATCGACGGCACCGACCGTCTTAGTCGGCATTCGGCGAAAACGTGATGCCGGTCACCTACACGGCTAGATCCAGTCACGAACCAAGTCGGACTAGTGTCGAACTCGTGTGCGGTATCGAGTGGAAACCCAAAACGGTGATTACCAACCGGAGGCCGACGTGACCGAGCCGGCACGAGTCGGATTGCGGTCCGAGCGCGGCCCGGTGTTGATCGCGTTGATGCTGAGCACCGGCCTGGTTGCAATCGATTCGACGATCATCGCGACTGCGGTGCCGTCGATCGTCTCCAATCTGGGCGGCTTCTCGCAGTTCCCGTGGCTTTTCTCGGTCTATCTGCTGGCGCAGGCGGTGAGCGTGCCGATCTACGGCAAGCTCGCCGACGTCTTCGGACGCAAGCCGATCATGCTGTTCGGCATCGGGCTGTTCTTCGTCGGCTCGGTGCTGTGCGGGGTGGCCTGGGCGATGCCGGCGCTGATCGCGTTCCGGGCCGTTCAAGGTCTCGGTGCCGGGGCCGTGGGTCCGATGAGCATGACGATCGTCGGTGACCTGTTCACCACTGCCGAGCGCGCCAAGGTCCAGGGTTATCTCGCCAGCGTGTGGGGCATCTCCGCGGTGATTGGCCCGACGTTGGGCGGGGTCTTTTCCGAGTACGTCAGCTGGCGCTGGATCTTCTTCGTCAACGTGCCGCTCTGCCTGCTCGCCACGGCGATGCTCGTACGCAACTTCAAGGAGCGCGTCGAACACCGGCCGCACCAGCTGGACTACCTTGGCGCGACGCTGCTCGCGAGCGGCTGCACGCTGCTGATTCTCGGACTTCTGGAGGGTGGCGAGGCCTGGGCGTGGACGTCACCGATCAGCGTCGCGGTCCTGGGTGCGGGTGCGATTCTGCTCGTTGCGTTCGTGTTCGTGGAACGTCGCGCCGTTGAACCGGTGCTCCCGCTCTGGGTCTTCTCTCGCCGCCTCCTGGTCACCAGCAGTCTCGTGGGCCTCGGTGTGGGCGCTGTGCTGATCGGCCTGACGTCCTACGTGCCCACATTTGTCCAAGGAGTACTCGGGACCGGGCCGCTGGTCGCCGGCTTTGCGCTGGCCACGCTGACGGTCGGCTGGCCGATCACCGCGTCCCAGGCCGGCCGCGCCTACCTGCGGCTCGGCTTCCGCAACACCGCGCTGATCGGCACCGTGGTCACGGTCATCGGAACGATCCTGACTGCGCTGCTCACCGCTGACTCCAACGTGTACGAGGTCGGCGCCGCCTGCTTCGTCGTCGGCGCCGGGCTGGGTTTCGTGGCGGCGCCGACCCTGATCGCGGCGCAGTCGAGCGTGGGCTGGTCCGAGCGCGGCGTGGTGACCGGCAACAACATGTTCAGCCGGTCGATCGGCAGCGCCGTCGGCGTGGCACTGTTCGGCGCCATCGCCAACGGGACACTCAGAGGATCCACCGACGCTGCTGACCTTGCCCGGGCCTCGCACTTCGTGTTCCTGGCGGTCGCCGGGCTGGCGGTTCTGATGGGTCTGGCGGTGGTGGCGATGCCACGTGCCCTGGCACCAGTGGCGGAGTCCAGAGTGCCGGTCGCCGCCGACTAACGCTCCAGCTGACCTGCGGTAAGGGCTTCCCAGCACGGCTGTGGCTTACTAGGGTCGGGCCATGACGCGTACTTTGATCTCGGGTGGACAGGTCTTCGACGGCACCGGTTCGGCGCCGTACCGTGCTGATGTCTTGATCGAAGATGGCCGCATCGCGGCCGTTGGCAGCGACCTCGACGGTGACGAGGTGATCGACGCGAACGGCGCCACCGTGACGCCGGGTCTGTTCGATTGCCACACCCACTTCATGATGTCCGGCGTCGACTGGATCCGGATTCTCAATGCGCCGTTCTCGCTGCCGTTCTACGAGGCGATCGGCAACATGCGGGCGACGATCGAGTGCGGCATCACCTCGGTCCGCGATGCTGGCGGCACCGACCTCGGCACCGCGGAGGCGGCCCGGCGCGGCCTGATCCTCGGTCCGCGCATGCAGATCTCGATCACACCGCTGTCGCAGACCGGCGGCCACGGCGACGGGCACCTGATCTGCGGCATCAACATGGACGTCGAGCACCCGGGCGCGCCGGCCGGTGTCGTCGACGGTCCCGAGGAAGTCCGCAAGAAGATGCGCGAAGTCATCCGTGCCGGTGCCGACGTCATCAAGATCATGACGTCCGGCGGCGTGCTCTCGCCGCGCGACGATCCGCGGCATGGGCACTTCCGCGATGACGAGATCGCGATGATGGTGGCGGAAGCCAGCGCCGCCGGGCTCCATGTGATGTCGCACGCGCAGGGCGCTGAGGGGATCAAAGCGGCGGTACGCAACGGCGTGCGCTCTGTCGAGCACGGCATCTTCCTGGACGACGAGGGCATCGAGTTGATGCTGGAGCACGGCGCCTGGCTGGTGCCGACCCTGGTCGCGCCCCGGATGGTGATCGAGATCGCGGAGGCTGGCGGAGGACTGCCGCCGGCGTCGGTCGAGAAGGCGCGCATGGTTCTGGACACGCACGTTGATGCCGTCTCCCGAGCGATCGCGGCCGGCGTGAAGATTGCGATGGGCACCGATTCAGGCGTCGGACCGCATGGCAACAACCTCGAAGAGTTGCGGCTGATGACGGAGTGCGGGATGACACCGTGGCAGGCGCTTCACGCAGCGACCGGCTCGGCGGCCGAGCTGTGCGGCGTGGATGACCACCTGGGCACGATCGAGGTCGGCAAGCACGCGGACATCACCATGTTCACCGGCGATGTGGCGGATCTGATCCCCAAGGGCGGCCAGGCCATGCGGGACGCCGTGCAGCAGGTCTGGATCGATGGACGGACGGTCCACGAGCGCGCCGCCGAGTAGGTTCCGAGACGCCCACCCGCGGATCTTGAACGGTTGGCGCTGTCGGCAGGTGGCGTTGCGGTCCGGGCGGGCGGCGCGGCGGCCGCGGCCGCCGGCGGGTGGGCCGGTGCGGTCCGGGCGGCCGTGGCTGGGTTTGAACATCTCCGAGCGGCCGGCCGAGGTCGCGGACCGGGCGGTGCCCGGGCACTGGGAGGGTGACCTGATCGAGGGCGGGCATCGCCCCGGCTCGGGTGGGGCGATCATTACCCTGGTCGAACGCGCCACCGCTATGTCATCTTGATCGCGCTGCCGGACGGGAAGCTGTACGAACACGTCGCCGCGCAGCTGACCGCGGGCATGGCAGCGCTGCCCGGGCAGCTGCGCCGCACCCTGACCTGAGACCAGGGCAGCGAGATGGCCCGACACGCCGATTTCAGCCTCGCCGCCGACTGCCCGGTCTACTTCTGCGACCCGCGCTCACCCTGGCAGCGCGGCTCCAACGAGAACACCAATGGGCTGCTCCGCGAGTACTTCACCAAAGGCCGCACCGACTTCCGCAAACTCACCCAGGCCGATCTGGACGCGGTCGCCGACGAACTCAACGACCGGCCCCGGCAAACCCTGGGCTGGGCCAAACCCAAAGAAGTGTTGGCCCAGCTCCTAACCGGTGTTGCAACCAAACCTTGAGACTATGGAGCGACAACCGTTCAAGATCCACAGGGCAGGACTGGTCAGGCGTTCGCCGGCACTCGTGGCAGGTTAGCGATCGACGCCTCGAGGTCGGCCGCGGTGAGCTCGTGATCGACCAGCTCGCCGGCGAGATAGGCGCCGTAGGCCGGGAGATCCAGGTGACCGTGCCCGCACAGAGCGGTCAGGATGACCTTCGACTCGCCGGTCTCCTTGCAGCGCAACGCTTCCTCGATGCTGGCAGCGAGCGCGTGCGTCGGTTCCGGCGCCGGGATGATCCCCTCGGTACGCGCGAACTGCACGCCCGCCTCGAAGCACTCCCGCTGAGTCTTGGCCACCGCCTCGATCAGGCCGAGCTCGTAGATGTGCGACAGCAGTGGCGACATGCCGTGGTAACGCAGTCCACCGGCGTGGATCGGGTCCGGGATGAAGTCGTGCCCGAGCGTGTGCATCTTCATCAACGGCGTCATTCCGGCGGTGTCACCGAAGTCGTAGGCGTAGACGCCCTTGGTCAACGATGGGCAGCTGGCCGGTTCGACCGCGCGGATCGTCACGTCCAGGTTCCCGGCCAGCTTCTCGCGCAGGAACGGGAACGCCAGGCCGCCGAAGTTGGAGCCGCCGCCGGTGCACCCGACGATCACGTCCGGGCTGAGGCCGACCTGCGCGAACTGCGCGATCGCCTCCTGGCCGATGATGGTCTGGTGCAGGAGCACGTGGTTGAGCACGCTGCCGAGCGCGTAGTTCGTGGTCGGATCCTGCGCGGCGACCTCGACCGCCTCGGAGATGGCGATGCCGAGGCTGCCCGGAGAGTCGGGGTCCTGATCCAGGATGGCCCGGCCGGCCGCGGTCAGCGGTGACGGCGATGGGTGGATGGTGCCGCCGAACGTCTCGATCATGATCTTGCGGTAGGGCTTCTGGTCGTACGAGGCGCGGACTTGCCAGATCTCCGCGTCCAGCCCGAACTGCGAGCACGCGAAGGCGAGCGCCGTGCCCCACTGGCCGGCCCCGGTTTCGGTGGTGAGCCGGCGTACGCCCGCCTGAGCGTTGTAGAACGCCTGCGGCACCGCGGTATTCGGCTTGTGTGAGCCGGCCGGAGAGACTCCCTCGTACTTGTAAAAGATCTTCGCTGGCGTGCCCAGCGCCCGTTCCAGGCGGCGCGCCCGATAGAGCGGCGACGGCCGCCATAGGCGGTAGACATCGAGCACCTCGTCGGGGATGTCGATGTAGCGATCCGTCGAGACTTCCTGAGCGATCAACGCCATCGGGAACAGAGGTGCGAGATCGTCCGGGCCGATCGGCTGCAGCGTGCCCGGGTGCAGGACCGGCGGCGGGGGAGCGGGGAGGTCGGCGAGGATGTTGTACCACTGCCGTGGCATCTCGGACTCGTCCAGCAGAATCTTGGTGGCTTCGTCGGCTGCACTCATAACCTCAACGTAGCCGCCGTCACCCGCCCGATCGGTGGGCTGAGTGGACAAATCGTCCGACGGAGGCGATCTGCCTGTAGCCTGCGGGTAAAGGTGGGTCCCTGACCTGCCCCAGCTTGAAGCCGGACCGCCAATCACGGTGAGAGTCACTGTGCTCTCCGACTGACGTGGGGTGGATCGTGGCGTACGCCAGTTCGTTCGGATCCGGACAGGTCTTCCTGTCCATGCTCGAGTTCTTCTTCTTCATCATCTGGATCTGGCTGCTGATCGTCATCTTCGCTGACATCTTCCGAAGCCGCGATCTCTCCGGCTGGGCGAAGGCGCTGTGGACGATCTTCGTCGTGATCCTGCCGTACATCGGAGTGTTCATCTACCTGATCGTTCGCGGGCACTCGATGCACGAACGCGCCGCGGAGCAGGCACAGGCGCAGGATGCCGCGATGCGCAAATACGTGCAGAGCGTGGCCGGCCCGTCCGGTGGCGGCGGGGACGCCGGTGGTGGCGCGTCGGCCGAGCTGGCCCGCCTCGCGGATCTTCGCGACAAGGGCGTCATCAGCGAGGCGGAATTCCAGCAGGGCAAGGCGAAGGCGCTCGCCTGACCGCCTGAGCAGCCTGCCTGACCGCCCGCGAAGGCTGCTCGACGGGCCTGACCGGAGCACTCGAACAGCCCGGTCGGACCGATCCAAGCCGCCGAGCCGGACCGGCTAGGGTCGCTACATGGCTGCTCGAGTGCCGGTCTTGATCGCGTCCTACCTCGAACCGGCGCATGTGTCGCAGATTGCCGCGGTCGACCCGCGAGTCTCGGTCCTCTACGACCCGGCGCTGGTGCCGGCGCCGCGGTACGTCTGCGACCACACCGGCACGCCACCGAGCTTGTCCGATGCCGATCAGGCGCGGTGGGAGGCGTGGCTCAGCGAGGCCGAGGTGTCGTTCGACTTCGACTGGCAGTCGCCCGAACTGCTGCCCAAGCGGGCCCCGCGGCTGCGGTGGGTACAGGCGACGAGTGCCGGCATCGGTGCCGTCGTGCGGCGTACCGGCCTGGACGGCTCCGGCCTGGTGATGACCACGGCGGCCGGGATCCACGCGGTGCCGCTGGCGGAGTTCGCGGTCACCGGGGCGCTCTACTTCATCAAGGGCGTCCCGCATCTCTTGTCGCGCCAGCGGGCGCACGCCTGGGAGCGGTACACGACCGAGCAGCTTGCCGGGCGGGTCGTCACGGTAGTCGGACTCGGCGGCATCGGGCGGCGTGTGGTGACGACCTTCGCCGGCCTTGGCACGCACGTGATCGGTGTGGGCCGACCCGGGAGTTCATACGATGTTCCCGGCGCTTCGGAGATCGTCTCTGACCTCGACGGAGTGCTTTCGCGTACCGATGTGTTGGTCCTGTGTTGTCCTTTGACGCCGGAGACCGACGGCCTCGTCGGCCGGTCGCAGCTGGATCTCCTGCCGGCCGGCGCGATTCTGGTGAACCTGTCGCGTGGCCGGGTGGTCGACGAGTCCGCGATGATCGCGGCGCTGCGGGCCGGGCGTCTCGGCGGCGCCTGCCTCGACGTGTTCGAGGAGGAGCCGCTGCCGGCCTCGTCGCCGCTGTGGGACATGGATAACGTGCTCGTCTCCCCGCACTCGGCCTCGACCGTGGCGGGTGAGAACGCGGCATTGACCGAGTTGTTCTGCGAGAACCTGCGCAGATACTTGGACGGCGAGCCCTTGCGGAACGTCTACCGGCAAGAACTCGGCTACTAGCCTCGGCACGTCGCCTTCGGCTCAGCGATCGCCGCGCGAGAGCAGGCCGGAGCCGATCGCCGGTCGCGAGACGGGACCCGATCGCGAGGCGGACCGGTCCGCCCGAGCGTGGGCTGTTCCGGGGCCAGCGTCCGCGACGCCCGGAGTTTCGGTGCCGGTCAGTTGCTGGCATGGGCGGTGTTGTCGAGCCAGTGCTGGGCGAGGTCGGTGTCGCCGTCGACGCTGATGTTGGTGGCTGCGCGGTCGGTAAGACGGAGTCTTCGGGTCAAGGTCAACAGCAGCGATCGTGCCGGGCCGGTCACCGTCACATCGGCCTGCTGGGTTCCGGGCTGCCACGTCGCCCCGTCAGGCCGCCGTTCGACGAACCAAGCGTCCGCAGTGTCGGTGGCCAGCCACTGCAGGGTTTGCCCGGTGCCCCGGATGGCGTGGGCGGACTCGGACCGCTGCATCTCCCACGTGGGCGAGGTAAGCATCGCGAGGTGGTTGCTGATGAGCGGGGCCGCGATGTCGGCGTCAATGTCGGTCGGTCGGTCCGCCGCTTTCGCTGCGTCAAAGCCGTGGACGACCGTCTCGTTGAGGACGCTGGACATCCAGAATCGCGTCCCGGGCCGCTTGTCCCCCGCCGGGTTGAACACCGGCGCGTCGAGCGCGTCATCGGAGCACGCGCTCGCGACCCGCTGCGCGGACTCCGACAGCCACGCCTGCCACGCGCGGGGGTCGATCGGGACTACGGCCATCTCCGTGGGCAGCTGTGTGGGGTCGGTGATACGCCGCTCGATAATCTCCGCGACCCAGTGCTGGGTCTGGCCCACGTGCTCGACCAGCTCAGTAATGGTCCACGCCGGGGTTGTCGGCACGGCGGCGTCAGGTCCGGCCGCGGCGGCTGATTCCGCCAGACGTCGGGTGTGTTCGACGATCGCTCGCCGGGCATGTTCCGCGTTCAGCTCGGTCATTGGATTGTCCTATCGGTAGGTTCGTTGTGGTGTGTATGACTCGGCGTCGCTTCACGTCACCCCGCCGAGGGCCATCCACAGGTTCCTGTCATTGCTCCTAGAGTGGTGCGGAATATCGATCACGTCGACAATCGGGAATGGTGAGGCGGAGATGCGCTGCGGTGGTGCGGGTGTAGGTACGGTCGCGGCAACAGGTCGAGCCTGATGTTCCGGATCGCCTTCCTGGAGCCGCAGATCGCTCCCAACACCGGCAACGCCATGCGTCTCGTCGCCGCCACCGGCGCCGAGCTGCATCTGATCGGACCGCTCGGGTTCGAGCTGTCGGACGCGAAACTGCGCCGAGCCGGCCTGGACTACCGTGACCTGGCATCGGTCACCGTGCACGAGGGACTCGCCGACTTCTGGTCGGCGCAGCAGAGTGCGCGCGTCTTCGCTTTTACGACGCGGGCGGGCGTGCTCTACAGCGATGTCGCATACGTGCCCGGCGACGTGCTGTTGTTCGGGACGGAGCGCACCGGGCTTCCGGCGGATGTGCTGACCGATTCCCGGATCACCAGCCAGGTTCGCCTTCCGATGCTGCCGTCGCGGCGCTCGCTGAACCTGTCCAACGTCGCCGCGGTCGCGCTCTTCGAGGCGTGGCGTCAGATCGGATTCGCGGGTGCTGCCGACTTAGGCGCGGGCGCCGCTGATTAGCGGCGCTGCGTGCGCCGAGTCGGCGGCGCCGTGGTCGGGTCCTCCGGCCACGGGTGACGGGGGTAGCGAGCGCGCAGTTCCTTGCGCACTTCCGGATAGGTGTTCTGCCAGAACGACGGCAGATCGCTGGTGACCGCGGCCGGCCGGCCCGCGGGGGACAACAGATGCAGCACCAACGTGACCCGCCCGTTGGCGAGCGTCGGCGCGCGCTGCCAGCCGAATGCCTCCTGGATCTTTACCGGCAGCACCGGCGCGGTGGGATCGCTGTAGTCGATCCGGATCTGGGAACCGCTCGGCACCGTCATGCGTTCCGGTGCGACCTCATCGAGCCGCGCCGACTGCGGCCAGTCCAGCAACCGGCGGAGTGCCCGGGCAACGTCGATGCGGGCCAGGTCGGCGCGATTGCGGACGGACGCCAGATCGGACTCCAGCCAATCCAGTCGGGCAAGCAAGCTCGCATCGTCGACGGCCGGCCATGGATCGCCGAACACGCGGCGACAGAACGCGAGCCTCGCCCGCAACGACGACGCCTCGCGATCCCAGGTGAGCAGACCTGGACCAGCAACCCGCAGGCCGGTGGCGACGGCCGCCGCGACGGCGGCGCGATCCGGGCGGTTCAAGCGCTCATCCGACAGTACGATCGCACCCAGCCGGCGCACCCGGCGCGCGACCACGTCGCCGTCGATCCATCCGACCTCGTCGGCGCTGGTCAGCAAGTGTGCCGCAGCCGCTCGGGCGGTGGCCTCATCGACGGCCGCGGCCACTCGGATCCGGGCCGACACGCTTCCCGCGGGCCGGTCCGCGACCGCGATCGCAAGCCACTGCGCGCCGGTGAGCTCGGACGCCGGAGCCAGGTCCGCGGCGGTGCCGCCGGCCATCAGGAAGGTACGCGCGCCGGCCGCCCGCGCCTTGGCGACACGTTCCGGGAACGCGAGTGCCACCAGCAGTCCCGCGGCCAGGTCATCTGGCAACGATTCGGATGTCGTACCCTCGCCGCGACCCGCTGCCAGTCTCCGCGTCTCGTCCCGCCATCGCGCGGTGGCACCGCGGTCGGCACCGTCCCGCAACCGTCGCCAGCTCGCCGCCAGGTCATCTCCGGCACCGGCGAGCCCGTCCTCGGAGAGCACTGCGATCACCTGGGCGGCGCGGTCGGCCCCGACCATGCCGGCGCCGTCGATCAGGGCACGCGCCAGCCGCGGATGAGCGCCGACGGCAGCGATCGAACGGCCGCGGGCGGTGACCCGACCGGCATCGTCGAGCGCACCGAGGTCGGCAAGAGTGGTCCGTGCGACCTGCATGGCGCCCGACGGTGGCGGATCGAGCAGCCTCAGGCCGGCGCCGTCCGGATCACCCCAGCAGGCCAGGTCGAGTGCGAAGCCGGTCAGGTCGGCGACGGCGATCTCCGGCTGTGCGTGGTCGGCGAGGCGCTCGTGCTCGACTGCCGACCAGCACCGGTAGACATGACCCGGACCTTCGCGCGCGGCCCGGCCGGCACGTTGGGTCGCCGTAGCCTTCGAGACGCGTACGGTCACGAGCGATCCGAGGCCCCGTGCGTGGTCGGCCCGAGGCTCGCGAGCGAGGCCGGAGTCGACCACGATGCGTACGCCCGGAACGGTCAGGCTGCTCTCGGCAAGGCTGGTCGAGAGGACGATCCGCCGCCTGGGCCCGGGCGCGAGGGCCGCGTCCTGAACATCCGCGGGCTGGCGGCCGTGCAGGGTGAACAGATCCACGTTCGGCGGCCGATCACTCAGCCGGGTCGCGACCGCGTTGATCTCGCCGACTCCCGGCAGGAACACCAGGACGTCGCCGGCGGCCTCGCGCAGGGCCCGGCCGACCGTGGCCGCGATGTGATCGAGCAGGCGAGGGTCTACCCGGGTGCCGTAGACCGGCGTGACCGTCCGGTCCGGTGGCGCCCAGGTGACCTCGGTCGGAAACAGATCATCGGGCGAGGTCACCACCGGCGCCGGCGCCGGGCCGCCCAGGCATCGGGCCAGCCGGTCCGCGTCCGCGGTTGCCGAGGTCGCGAGGACCACGAGTTCCGGCCGCAGCGCCTCGCGCACGTCGACGAGGAACGCCAGCGCAAGATCCGTGTCGGCGTGGCGTTCGTGGCACTCGTCGAGCATCACGGCGGCGACTCCGGCGAGCTCGGGGTCGCGCTGGAGCCGCCGGACCAGGACGCCAGTGGTAACCACCTCGACTCGGGTGGCGCGGCTGACCCGACTCTGCCCGCGTACCGAATAGCCGACCTGCTCGCCGACCCGGCCGCCCACCAGCGTCGCCATCCGCCGGGCGGCGGCCCGGGCCGCGACGCGGCGAGGCTCGGCCACGATCACCCGGCCGTCGTACGCGTCCGCGAGCGCCAGCGGCACCAGCGTGGTCTTGCCGGCTCCCGGCGGGGCGACGAGGACTCCGGTGCGATGCTCGGCCACGGTCGCCAGCAGTTCCGGCAGGACGGCGCGGACCGGCAGTGCGACGTCGGGCAGCATCTACTCGTGCGCCGTGCCGGCGTCGTGCACCGTGCCGGCGTCGTGCACCGTGCCGGCGCGTCGTGCGCCGTGCCGGCGTCGCGCGCCGTGACGGCCAGGTAGACGGTGTTCGTCGAGCGCCCACCCTGCAGCGGGTTGTCGAAGCTGACCACTTCCGCGGTCACCTCCGCGAAGACCGCGCCCAGAACGCCCAGATAGTCATCGTCGGGCGGGTCGTTGGACCACAGCGAGAAGACTCCGCCAGGGCGAAGGCGGTCGGCGAGTCTGCGTACACCTGGTGGTTCATAGAAGTCGGCGTGGCTCGGATGAAGGATGTGCCGCGGTGAGTGATCGATGTCGACGATGATCGCGTCGCGTTTCTGATCGACCGTCAAATCGTCGCGCATCATCGCGAAGAAGTCGCCCTCGACCAGCTGGCACCGCGGGTCCGCGGTCAACGCCGCGCCCGCAGGGATCAGCGCCTGCCGGTGCCAATCGATGACATCGGTGAGCGCTTCGACCACGACCAGGGACCGGACGCGATCGGAGTCGAGCACCGCCTGTGCCGTGTAGCCGAGGCCGAGGCCGCCCACGACAACGTCGAGGTCGGTTCCCGGAACGAGCGCCAACGCGAGTCGGGCAACCTCGATCTCGGCGACGGTGAACTGGCTGGACATCAAGAAGTCGTCGTCGAGCTTGATTTCGTAGATGTCGTCGTGCGAGACCGGGTCACGTCGCCGGCGCAGGCTGATGGCGCCGAGCGGCGTCTGGCGCCAATCGAGTTCCTGGAAACGAGCGCTCAACGGACCCCGATTCATCGTGTCCGGCCAGCTTATCTTTGGGGTTCTCGATCGCCGCGCGGCGACCCGACCGTGTCGATCAGGCGGGTCACGGCCGCTACGACTCCGGAGATGCCGGCGGTCGGCGGGCCGCCAGGCTCGACCATGTAGATGTCCCGGCGGATCTCGATCATGATCGCCTCGACGTTCGTGTTCTGCCGATAGTGCTTGAGCGGCACATAGCACCCCGCGAAGGGCGTATTGACCGCGGTGTCGCCGGCCGTCGTGAAGGCTTCCTCGGCCGCCGCGATCAGCGCTGTCGGAGTGTGGTCCGGGTCGACGCCCAGACAGATTCGTGGTCGAGGTCCGTCGGCGTGCAGCTCATAGGGGAGGGGATTGAGCGGGTACGAGTGCACGTCGACGATGACGGCGCGTCCCGTGGCGGCCAGCCGGTCGTCGACGAGGTCGGAGATGGCGGCTGCGTAAGGCTCGTAGTGGGCCGCGATGAGTTCGCCGACGTGCGCTGTTCCATCGCCGCTTCGCAGGCGGTCCCCGCTGGATGTCTTTGTATAGACCGCGCCCATACCGACGGCTCGCATCTCCTCGCGGTCATCGGGGAACCGTTCCGGGTCGACCACCAGCCGGGAGGCGAGGTTGGTGAAGGCCCAGGGTGTCGTTGCGGCTCTCGCCGCCGCGCGATTCGCGATCAGGTCCGTGTGTGAGTCGGTCATCCGGTCGAGTTCGGCCGTCAGTGCATCGTCGTCGAGCAGGATGTGCGGTCGGGCCGCTGCCGTGATGTGCCGGGAACTGTGCGGGACGTGCAGGATCACTGAGGAATCTGGTGCACCGGCGTCGATACGGAACACGTGATGCATCGCTTCTCCTCAAGATCGGCACGCTGCTCGCTTCCGCATTCTGCCTGCAGAGCCATTTCGGCCGCGATCCGCTCGACCGGTCATCGCCGCACTGCTGACCGGCCAATGAGCCGCTCGGCTTAGCCGACTATCAAGGTGTGTGATGGTGGCTGGCATGGCCGTTCGGGGTGGATCAGCACGAGTGTGATCGAATCGGTTGTATGACGATCGAGCACGTCCCCGTCTCCGGCGACGGCCGCCTGTGGGCCGAGAAGTCCGGCGACGGTGCGCCCATGGTCCTGCTTCATGGCTCAGTGCACGACAGCCGACTGTGGGACAGCGTGTTTCCTGAACTCGCGCTCCACTACACCGCGATCCGGTACGACGCGCGGGGCTTGGGCCGATCGACACTGCCGATCGCGCCATTCCGCTACGAGGACGACCTCCTCGCGGTCCTCGACCACTTCGACATCGAGCGCGCCGCACTGGTCGGGCTGAGTATGGGCGGCGAGGTCGCGCTCGACTTCACGTTGGAGCATCCGGAACGGGTGCGCGCGCTGACGCTCGTCGCGGCGTCGGCCAGCGGCCACGACTGGCCGCGGTCTCCTGAGATGGACGACTACACGGCGGCGACCCGTGGAAACGATCCCGACCGGCTGGCCGAGTTGGAGCTTGCCGTATGGGCCTGTCTGGGCGACAGGGCGCCGGGATACCCGGCAATCGCGACGATGGTGACCGAGAACGCCAAAGTGCGGGCGACCGCCGGGAACGGCCACGTCGGCTTCCCGGAGGAAGACGCCGTTGACCACCTTGGGCGGGTAGCGGTGCCGACCACCGTCGTCGTCGGCGATCACGACCACTCGGAGATCGGCGTGATCGCTCGCCGGCTCGCCGACGGCATCCCCGGCGCGCGCCTGGAGATCGTGGCTGCAGCCGATCACTACCTGCCGCTCCGTGCGCCGGAACGGCTCACGGAAATCATCGTCCGCCAGGTCCCCGATCTGGAGGATCGGTATCGACGGTCCCTGGCGTAGAACGGGGTGCAGCCCCCGGTAGACGTAGGTCTTATCTAGAGATCAACTTCATACCGCGAGGCTTCACGGTCGAGCGCGACAAGCCGCCGTCACACGATCTCGGCGCGCCAATTACGCAGCAGGCACGAATGGGTTGACCACGCGCACGCCGGTGCGGCTGACGTCGGTGACGTTGCGGGTGACCAGCGTCAGGCGATGGACCAGAGCTGTCGCCGCCATCAATCCGTCAACCACCGGTGGTGCCTCGGAGACGGCGTTCAGGCGGCCCCATTCCTCGGCGACCGCGGCCGTAACCGGGAGCACGCGGTCCGCATAAAGCGTGACGAGGCCAGCGAGCCAGCGCTCCAGCGACTCGGTGCGAGCCGCCTCGCGTCCGCGTAAGCGCTCGATGCCCTGGCGAATTTCGCCCACCACGAGCGCGCTGATATACAACTCAGCCGTTGATTCCCGGTCGATCCAGGCCTGGACGTTCTCGTTGGGGTGTGCCTTGCGCAGCTCGGATATGACGTTCGTGTCGAGCAGATATGCCATTCAGGCGTCCAGGTCAATTGCCCGTGGACGGTCGGTTCGGCGCTCAAGCGTGAAGTCGTCCGGCGCGGTGGCATCTGCGCGCAGATAGTCGGCCAAGC
The DNA here is from genome assembly GCA_963836775.1 of uncultured Actinomycetota bacterium. Lineage (GTDB taxonomy): Bacteria > Actinomycetota > Actinomycetes > Mycobacteriales > Micromonosporaceae > DASQPR01. The sequence continues at coordinate 1,284,909 of CAWIKR010000003.1, forward strand.
TCGTCGACTCGCCTCGCAAGCGCCGGTAGTGCGAAATGTCGATGACCACCGCGATCTCCTCTCCATGGCGAGTGACGATTTGTGGTTCGCCGAGAGCTGCGGCACGCAGCACTTCGCTGAAACGCTGCTTTGCTTCCTGAACCTGCCAGCGCTGTGCATGCGCGGAGCTTGCGGCCATGACACCACCCTGTCTAGACAGACTAGATATTACACCTCACCGGAGTGTCAGCCAACCGGCGTCGCCATAGCCACGTCGCCATAGCCACGCCAACTTGTCAAGATCCGGTAGGGAAGGTGGGGGAGTGAGGCGGACGGCTGAGGAACTCCCGGGCCAGCCCCGCTCGCGACCGAACCCCGAGCTTGCGGTAGATCCGAGTGAGGTTGACCTCGACGGTTTTGGGGCTGAGGAACATCCGGCCGGCGATCTCGCGATTGGTGAGACCCTCGGCGACCAGCTGCGCGATCGTCGTTTCAGTCGGGGTGAGGCGCCGAGGGGCGAGGCTGTCAGCCGCCGAAGGTGGCGTACGCCGTTGCGGAATGCGCCCGATCTCGGCCCGCGTCCGGTCCGACCACACCGGCGTCTGGGCTGAATCGAACAGACCCAGCGCTTCGGTCAGTGCCGCAAGGGCGAGCCGCTTCTCCTTCCGGCGCCGGTGCACCTGTCCGAGGACCAGCAGTGCCCGGGCATGCTCGAATGGCATCGGCAGGTCGTCGAAGAGGTCCACCGCCCGCTCCGCCGCGCTCAACGCCGAGTCCAACTGACCTCTCGCGCTGAACAGCACCGCCCGGCACCGAGCCGCGGCGGCGAGCGACCATTGGCCGTGCGATCGCGCCGCATCCTCGTCGAGCTGCCGCAGGTGTTCGGCCGCGTCGTCGAGCGCGCCGGTGGCCACGAGCGCCTCGATCAGGTCGCTGACGTGGGCCCACAGGCGTGGCTCACGGATCCCCGCCGCGCGCTTGGCGTCGTCGAGATGACCCAGGTGAGTCACCGCCTGGTCGTATTGCTCGTGGGCGATCGCGACCAGCCCCAGGGCGAGCCGGGCCGGTGCCTCGTCCGTGCTGACTGACGGGTCGGCGGCGGCCGCGTCGATCACCGTGGTGGCGAGTGCTTCGGCCTCGTCGAGCTGGCCCAGCATGGCCAGGGCGACGGCGTGGAAGCCGGCTTCCCATGGATTGCCGCCGGTGCCGCCGTTCTCCTCGTTGTGCTCGATGGCTTCCGCGGTGAGCGCCAAGGCCTCGGCGAATCGGCCTGCCATGATCTGCGCTTCGGCCATCCAGCTCAGGACCGACGGCAGTGTCGCGCGGGCCTGGACGGCGGCCCGATCGTAGAGCCCGCGGAGCACCTCGATGCCTTCGTCGATGCGGCCGGAGTAGGTCAGCAGTCGCCCGATCAGGTCGTCGCCGCCGAGCGCGGACCGGGACGGCGGGAACTGCGGTCGCGGCGCCGGATCGAGGCCCTCCAGGAGCTCGAGGTGGATGCCCAGACCGGCATAGAATTCCGCCTCCACCACGGCCGCGCGCACCTGGAACACCAGGGTCGGGTCCGGCCGGGCGACGCGATCGAGCGCCGCCACGGCGCATCGGGCGGCATCGAGCTTGCGGGCGATGTTCTCGTCCGAGATCCGGGAGAGAAGCTCGTACATCTCCGCCTGCAGCGACGGATCATCGGCGGCGTCGGCGGCGGCCTGGATGCCGTGCTGGACGGCGCGGCCGAGGTAACCGGACATCCGGGTGACGTACATCAGATGGAAGTTCGCGCGGGCCCGGATCGGGCCCGCGGGCAGGCTGTTCGCCACCGCGGTGAGTTCGGCGATCGCGCTTGGCGCGTCGCCCGCGCCGTGCAGGATCCGGCCGTACGCGATCCGGCGGAGCGCGAGCACATCGACATTGGCCGGTTCGGTGAGCCGGCAGGCCAGGCGCAGCAGATCCGCCGCGGCGTCCGGGGCACCGCGCCGCCAGGCTCGCTCGGCGGCGGCCTCCAGCGTGGCCGCGACCTGGGCATCCGGCGGTTCGGTCGCGATCGCCAGGTGCCGCGCGCGCTCTTCCAGCTCGTCCGAGAGCAGCGCCACGGCGTGATGCAGCTCCCGCTTGCGGAGCGTCGGGATCGAGCCGTAGACCGCGGCCGCCAGGATCGGGTGCGCGAACCGGATCCGGTGTCCCTCGATCGTCACGATGCCACTGCGTTCGGCGGCCGCGAGCGCTTCCCGGATGTCGAGCGCCGCCGGGTCCAGGCGCCGGATCAGGTCGACCGTCGGTGCGTGCGGGACGGACGCGAGTTCCAGCGCCTCGCGCACCCGGCGGGGCAGCCTGACGATCCGGGACCGGGCCAGATCGACGACGCTGTCCGGCACCGCACCGGCGAGGTCGGTGGTCGAGTCCGGACCGCCGATAGCGCGCGCGAGCTCCAGGGCGTACATCGGATTGCCGCCGGAGAGTTCGGCGATCCGCAGCAGCCGCGGCCACGCCGGAGCCCAGCCCAGTGCGCGCCGCATGATGCGGGACAGCTCGCTCGGATCCAGCGGGCCGAGCCGGATCGAGTCGACGCGCCGATCCGGCACAGCGCGGCCCAGCTCGTCGGCCCAGTCCACCGCGGCGGCGCGGCCGGACGCCACGTGGGGCCACGCACTGCGGCTGCGGACCACCGCGACGCGGACCGGCATGGCGGCCAGCCGGCGGATCGCGAACGCCAGAGTCTTCGCGGTGGGGGGATCGAGCCACTGAGAGTCGTCGACCGCGATCAGGAGCGGGCCGGAGGCCGCGACCGCTCGCACCGCCGCCACCAGCGCGACTCCGAGGGAGAGACGGTCCACGACACCATCGGGCTCGTCCCGTCGCAGCACTGTACGCAGGACTCGAGCCTGCGGCGGGGGCAGCTCATTGACCACCTGATCCCCGATGGCATCGAGCAGCTCGACGAGGCCGGCGTAGGACAGGTCGGTCTCGGTCCTGGTCGGGCGGCAGCCCAGCACCGTCAGGCCGTGATCGCGGGCCAGCGACGTGAGTTCGCGCAACAAGGTGGTCTTGCCGATGCCCGGGTCACCCTCGATCAGGAGGGCCCGCGGATCGGGTTCCGGGTCGGTGACGATGGCGCGCAGAACCGTGACTTCGGCCTCGCGGCCGACGATCAGGCGCGCCATCGGGAGACTCACCTCCGCCCCACGAGCTGACGGTGTCGCACCGGATTGTTCCACGGCGACGGTCCGCGCCCTACCGCCAAACGCCCGGACACCGCGGGCGTGGCGGCGAAATTCGGCTAACCCACAACCGCCCATTCGATGATGAAGCACCGGATTTCAACGGCCGATCACGCACGAATCCGTCGCGGCTGAATCCATCCGGACCGGTGCGTCCGTATCCCTATGTGTGGGTGTTTCCGACGATGCGCTCCTTGCGGGGATGGCCTCCGGCGATCCGGCGGCCGCAACCGCGTTCGTACGCCGGTATCAGGCCCGGGTCTACGGCCTGGCCAGCGTGATCGTGGGCGACGGCGCAGCCGAGGAGGTGGCGCAGGAGGCGTTTGTGCGCGCCTGGCGATTCGCCGGCGGGTATGACTCCCGGCGCGGCACGGTGATCGGGTGGTTGCTGGCGATCACCCGGAACGTCGCAATCGACGCGCTGAGGGTCCGCACCGACCGGCCCTGCGATCCCGACCTGCTGCTCGCTGTGATGACCGAACCGAGCAGCCCGGACCCGCCGACCGACCGGATCGTCGACGAAGAGCCGATCCGCCTGGCGCTGAAACGGCTGCCGCGGGAGCAGGCGGCCGCGGTCGTCCTGGCGGCGGTCTTCGGGCTTACCGCCCGGGAGATCGCCGAGCGGGAAGCGATTCCGCTGGGCACCGCGAAGACCCGCATCCGGCTGGGCCTGGCCCGGCTCCGCACCGAATGGGAGGTCACCGGTGGACGAGAGTCGTGACTGCGGGGCGGCTGCGCCGCTGCTCGCGGATCTGGCCCTGGGTGCCGCCTTCGGCCACGAACGCGCCACTGCACTGCTGCACGTCGCGAGCTGCCCAGCGTGCCGCCGGGACCTGACCGAGCTGTCGAGCATCGGCGACGACCTGCTGTTGCTGGTGCCCGAACGGGAGCCGCCGGCCGGCTTCGAGGCCGCGGTGCTGCGCCAGATGAACGCAGTTCCGCAGCACGCCAGGCGTCACATCAAGCCGATGTCCAACGGCCGACCGGCAGATCAGCGCAGACCTACGCGGACGCGGGCATTCGCCCATCGCCGAGCCCGGATTGCTGCCCTGGTCGCGGTGATGGCGCTGGCGGCCGGTTCCGGTGCCGCCGCCGTCTGGTGGCACACCGCGTCCGACCGTCAGGTCGCCGCCGAGGCCCGCCACGGCACCGCCGGGGTCAACGGCGCCGCGGCCGTGGCACCGGTGCGGTCCTCGACCGGCGCGGTCGTCGGCCACTTCTACGTCTACCCGGGCACGCCACCATGGGCGGTGGTCTCGCTGACGGCCGCGCCGCAGCCCGGCAATTACACGATGACGGTACGCACGACCGACGGCCGCAGCTACGTGGCCGGGCTCTGCACGGTCACCGGCACGACCGGCACGACGGCGTACGCCCTGACCGTGCCGCCGGCCCGGATCGCGGCGATCGAACTCAGCCGGCCCGGTGTCGAGCTCACCGTCCACCCGGGATAGCCGCCGCAGCCTGACCCGGCGCGGCCGGAATCTCACCGGCGCCGCCGGAACCGAGATCCCTCCTCAAGAAAGGCATCACGACATGCACAGGACCACAGCCCTTGCCGGTGCAGCACTGGCCGCCGCGCTCGGCGTTGCCGGCTGCAGCAGTTACGACTCCCGGCCACCGGCACAGACCAGTTCGTGGACCGTCGCCGTACGCGACGTGAGCAGCGTCGGGACGACGCTCGTCGACAGTTCCGGGCGCACCCTCTACTTCGCCGACCAGGAGGCGACCGGCGCGATCAAGTGCGTCGACGCGTGCCTGCGGTTCTGGCAGCCGCTCACGGTCGACGCCGGATCCCAGCCGACCGCCAGCGGCAACCTCGCCGGCACGCTCGCCAGCACCCACCGTCCGGACGGTTCGGAACAGGTGACCTACAACGGCAAGCCGCTCTACACGTTCCACGACGACAGTGGTCCGGGAGCCGCCGACGGCAACGGGGTCAGCGACAACTTCGGGGCGGACAGTTTCCTCTGGCACGCCGCGACGGTCAGCGGCGTGGCGTCCTCACCCACCACCGGTGGCGACCCGGGCTACGGCTACTAGCGTGTTTCAAAGTCCGGTCGGCTGCGCCGCGGCCCAGTCCACGACCGGCCGCGTTTGATCTATTCCTGGTTACCACCGCGGTAGCCCGAAAGGGATCAAGCCGGGGCCGGTTCGCGCCCTGGGCCGCGCGCCTCGCGCGACCGGACTTTGAAACACGCCCTAATGCGGAACTGGGCGCGCGCTGAGTGCCGACTCGGAGCACCGCATGGCCGTGGCCGTGGGCCGCCGCGCCCAGGACCCGGTTCAGCTCGCCCAGTTGCTCCGCGCGTTCGACAAGCGCCATGGTGGATTCAGAAGAGCAGTGTCGCCGATTCCGGTCAAGCGTGCTGACGGATGCCGGTCAGTGGCGCAGCTGCGGCGGTCGCGAGCGGTGGCCGGCGGGTGCGCGTACCCAATAATCATGAAGCGGTGCGGCACCGGCCCGCGGACGCCATTTTGCGAAGTCAGGGCCGCAATAAGAACAATGAATGGTGCCCCCGGTGGGAGTCGAACCCACACTGGCGGAGGTTTGAGCTCCGTGCCTCTGCCGATTGGGCTACGGGGACATCGGCTGAGCTAGCGTACCTACTACTCTTGCGGACGGCGACACTGTATCCCGTGTCGCCCGCGGCATCGGCGCGACGGCGCGCCACGGGTGGGTTCGCGTGCTTGCAAACCTGCATGAGCACGAGCAATAGGGAGTTGGCGCAGTGTCCGAGACGGCTGGAACGGTCCGCCCGCGAGTTTTGATCGCCGAGGATGAGGCCCTGATCCGCCTCGATCTTGCCGAGATGCTCGTCGAAGAGGGTTATGACGTCGTCGGCGAGGCCGGCGATGGGGAAGTCGCCGTCCGGCTGGCCGAAGAGTTGCGCCCTGACCTGTGCATCTTCGACATCAAGATGCCGGTGATGGACGGCCTGGCCGCGGCCGAGAAGATCGCCGATGCCCGGATCGCCCCGGTGGTAATTCTGACCGCGTTCAGCCAGCGCGAATTGGTCGAGCGGGCCCGGCAGGCCGGCGCCATGGCTTATCTGGTGAAGCCATTTCAAAAAAGCGATCTCGTGCCGGCAATTGAGATTGCGCTGTCCCGGTTCGCCGAACTCGCCGCACTTGAGGCGGAAGTGACCTCTCTGACCGAACGGTTGGAAACGCGAAAGGTCGTCGAGCGGGCCAAGAGCGAAATGATGACTAAGTACTCGATGACCGAACCGCAGGCATTCAAGTGGATCCAGCGGACCGCGATGGACCACCGCCTGACCATGCGGGAAGTCGCCAACCGGATCTTGGCCGAGGCGGCCGCGGCCGAATTGCCGTAACGGCCGGCTCGTCACTCCCCGGGAACGACTCGGGCCGGTTCTGCGGAAACAGACAAAGGGACACGCCACAGAAAGTCGCCCTCAGTTCCTGAATGTTTCCGGAGCGGTCGTTGAATGCGGATCCGGTGCTGCAGGCAATGTCGCAGGTCAATGCCGCAGGACTAGACCCATGACACGCTAAGTAACGGTTAGGTCAACGCGTCAGCGAAGCACTTACGGTGTATGTGAAGGGTGGGATAACGTCCCACCCGCCAAGACCGAGATAGGTCTTGCTCTCACCCGGCGGCCCCCGGAAGCTCCAATCGCCGCCGGTGCAGAGAGATCCATCGATGGAGGAGGGTTCGGAGCCTTGAGGCAGGGACTCGTACGCGTTATCGGCGGTGTGGCGCTCGCTGCGCTGATCGCCGGCACCGCAGCATGCAACAGCAGCACGACCACTAGCAGCTCGAGCGGCAGCAAATGTGGATACAAGATTGCGTTCTTCGGAGCGCTCACCGGATCGGCCGCCAACCTCGGTGTCAACATCGAGCAAGGTGCCGAACTCGCGGTTAAGCAGTACAACGACAAGAACGGCGCCGGCTGCATCACCATGGCGAAGTTCGACTCGCAGGGCTCGCCGGATGTGGCTCCGGGTGTTGCGCGTCAGCTGATCCAGGACAAGAAGATCATCGGCATTGTCGGCCCGGCATTCTCGGGTGAGTCGATCGCCGCCAACCCGATCTTCAACGAGGCCGGCATCCCGTTGATCACGCCGTCGGCGACCAACCCGGTCCTGGCGACCGGTGGTCAGGCCGGTGGCACGCCGTGGAAGATCTTCCACCGTGCCGTCGCCAACGACGACGCGCAGGGTCCGGCGGCCGGTAACTACATCAAGACCGTTCTGAATGCGCAGAAGGTGGCCGTTGTCGACGACCAGTCGGCGTACGGTGCGGGTCTGGCCGACAAGGTCAAGTCCGTCCTTGGTCCGCTGGTTGTCACCACCGACAAGGTCGGTGCGGACGGCAAGCAGACCGACTTCTCCGGAACGGTCAACAAGGTCACCGGCAGCGGCGCGACCGCGCTGTTCTACGGCGGCTACTACCAGAACGCGGGTCTGCTGCGTAAGCAGCTCACCGCCGCGGGCTGGAAGGGCACCCTGGTCGCCGGCGACGGCGTCAACGACCCGGGCTACATCAAGGCGGCCGGCAACGCGGCGGCCCAGGGCTCGGTCCTGACCTGCCCCTGCGCCCCGGCCTCCAAGGCGGGCGGCACGTTCGACGCCGACTACAAGGCGGCGTGGGGCGTTGACGCCGGCACGTACTCCGACGTGGCGTACGACGCGGCGAACATGTTCCTGCAGGGCATCGCTGCCGGCAACACCACGACCGACAAGCTGAACACGTACCTCAGCACCATTGACTACAAGGGTGTTGCGAACGAGTACAAGTTCACCTCGGCGGGCGAGCTCGACCCCAGCCTGATCAAGGTTTGGGCCTTCAAGGTCGACAACGGTGCGGTCGTTCCCGACCAGGAAGCGCCGAAGAGCTGACCAGAGATCGGGCGCTCGTCTTCGGACGGGCGCCCGGCCTCTAGGCTTGACCATCGGTAGACCGGTGCTGCTGTCGACCGTACGGATTCGTCAGCGGCACCGGCCTCGCCTTATCGGGAGCCCCGTTGAACTTTCATGCTCTCTTCAGCCAGTTCGGCCTCTACACCGTCACCGGACTTGCTCAGGGCGCCATCATTGCCCTATTCGCGCTCGGATACACCCTCGTCTACGGTGTCCTCCGCCTGATCAACTTTGCGCACTCCGAGGTCTTCATGCTCGGCACCTTCGCCGCTATCGGCATCTGGGGTGTGTTCGGATACACGGAAAACAGTGCTCTGCCCGGCTTCGGCATGCTCATCGTGCTGCTGATCGTCGCGTTCATCGCGGCGATGGCCACCTCTGGCGCCGCCGCGGTCGCGATCGAGCTGATCGCCTATCGGCCGCTGCGCCGCCGCAATGCGCCGCCACTGGCGTTCCTGATCACCGCGATCGGTATGTCGCTGGTGATTCAGGAGGTCGTCGGCGTCGTCTTCACGCACCGCAATCCGGTCGGCATCCCCGTGCTGATCTCCCCCAAACCGGTTTTCCACATCGGCAAGACCCCCGTCAACGCCACCCAGATCCTGCTGATCGTGCTGGCGCTGGTGATGATGTACGTGCTCGACCGCTACGTGAACCGAACCCGGGCCGGCCGCGGCATCCGCGCCGTCGCCCAGAACCCGGACAGCGCCGCCCTGATGGGTGTCAACAAGAACCGCGTCATCTCCCTGGTTTTCCTTCTCGGCGGTCTGATGGCCGGTATCGCCGCGGTGATGTACGACCTGAAGATCGGTAATGCCAAGTACGACGACGGATTTGCGCTCGGCCTGCAGGCGTTCACTGCGGCGGTGCTGGGCGGCATCGGAAACCTGCGGGGCGCCCTCGTGGGCGGTCTCGTCCTGGGTGTTATCTCGTACTGGGGCGGTGCCGTGTTCGGGTCGGCGTACATGCCGGTCGTCGCGTACGTAGCCTTGATCCTGATCCTGATGTTCCGGCCCACCGGCATCCTTGGTGAGTCCCTGGGGAGGGCCCGCGCATGACAACTCCCATGCCACCCGAACCGACGCCGTCGGAGTCCGGTCACCACGCGCCGGATGTCGTGCCGCCCACACCGTCCCCCGCCGTCGTGTCGGCTCAGACGCCGCCCAGCCGGAACCCGTTCACCAACATCCGCACCTGGTATGCCAAGCAGCCCACGTGGATGAAGTGGATCGTGCGGCTTGTGTGCGTCGTGCTCGCGTTCCTGCTGCCGTATCTGAACCAGTTCCCGGTCGGCTCCCAGATCGCCACGCAGGGCACCGACTGGAACACGGCTCTGTTCCACATCTCCTACTACGTTCTGCTGGCCCTGGGGCTCAACGTCGTGGTCGGCTACGCCGGCCTGCTCGACCTCGGCTACGCCGGCTTCTTCGCGGTCGGCACCTATGTGGTCGCGCTCCTGACGTCACCGGACTCCTCGCTGGTCACGCACCGGTGGACGTGGCTGGCGGCGGTGCCGGTGGCGATCGGGCTGGCGATGCTGAGCGGTCTGATCCTGGGCTGGCCGACACTGCGACTACGCGGTGACTATCTGGCCATCGTGACGCTCGGCTTCGCCGAGATCATCCGCGTCTTCGCCGACAGCCTCCCGCTTCTTCGAGGCGACCGCGGCTTCGGCGGCATACCGCACCCACCCGGCCACCACTCGGACGGCCGGCCGTTCTTCGGCGTCATCGACGCGAAGCCGTACTACTACCTCGGCCTCTCGTTGGTGATCTTGGCAATCATCGCGATCACCAACCTGGACCGCAGCCGGGTCGGCCGTTCCTGGCTGGCCATTCGCGAGGACGAGGAAGCCGCCGAGATCATGGGCGTACGCACTGTCAAGTACAAGTTGTGGGCGTTCACCATCGGCGCGTTCTTCGCCGGTCTCGCCGGTGCGCTGTTCGCCGGCGAGAACGGCTTCGTCAACTCGTCGACCTTCGTGATCCAGCTGTCGATTCTGATCCTGGCCGGCGTGGTCATGGGTGGGGCCGGCAATATTCCGGGCGCGATCCTGGGTGGCGCGCTTATCTCGTACATTCCGGACCGGCTTACCGGCTTGCACATGCCGTTCACCGGCACGAAGACCAACCCGCAAGGCACCGACCTGGCCGAGTATAAGTTCATCCTCTTCGGCATCGTGATCATCCTGATCATGATCTTCCGGCCACAGGGACTGATCCCGAGCCGGCGTCGGGCGATGGAGCTGAAAGACCGGGAGAAGGAGGTGGCGCCGCTATGAGCCATCCGGACGAGTATCCGAACAAGTATCCGGACGAGTATCCGAACGAGAACCAGCAGCTGGATAGCGTTCGCGAGGACGCTCCGGCCCCCACCGGCGGCGGCCCGTCGGTGGGGTTCACGCCCACCTACTCCCAAGACCCGAATGTGTTGCTCGAGGTGGACGACGTCACGCTGCGATTCGGCGGCGTCGTAGCCCTCGATCACGTCGCGTTCAGCATCGACCGTGGCGAGATCTTCGGGCTGATCGGGCCGAACGGCGCCGGAAAGACCACCTGCTTCAACGCGATGACCGGTGTCTATCGGCCGACGAGTGGCGAGATCCGGTTCCACGGCAAGACCGAGGGTTCCGGCGCCACGGTGGTCACCGGCAAGCGCAAGCACGAGATCACCCGGCTCGGCATCGCGCGTACGTTCCAGAACATCCGGCTGTTCCCGGAGATGACCGCGCTCGAGAACACCATGGTCGGTGCCGACGCGCACCACAAGACCAGTGTTCCGTCGGCGCTGCTCCGGTTGCCGCGGTTCTGGCGGGAGGAGCGCGACGGCAAAGACAAGGCGTACGACCTGCTGAAGTTCGTGGGCATCGGCCCGCGCGCCAATATCGTCGCCCGTAATCTCAGCTACGGCGAGCAGCGGCGGCTGGAGATAGCTCGGGCGCTGGCGACTAACCCGACGCTCCTGTGCCTAGACGAGCCGGCGGCCGGATTCAACCCGACGGAGAAGACGGATCTGCTCAATCTAATCCGCCAGATCCGCGACACCGGTGTGACGGTCCTCCTGATCGAGCACGACATGCGCCTCGTTATGGGAGTCTGCGACCGGCTGGTGGTGCTCGAGTTCGGCCGCAAGATCGCCGAGGGCGTGCCCGCCGCGGTTCGCAACGATCCCGAGGTCACCCGCGCATACCTGGGAGAGCCCGCAGATGCTTCTTGAGGTCAATGAGATGTTCGTGCAGTACGGCCGGATCGAGGCCCTGCACGGCATCAGCTTCACTGTCGGCGAGGGCGAGATCGTCGCCCTGATCGGTGCCAACGGCGCCGGCAAGTCGACCACCATGCGCGCGGTCTCCGGGCTCCGTCCGGTGCACCACGGTTCGATCGTTTTCGAGGGCCGGGACATCACCAAGATGCGCGCCGACCTGCGGGTCGGGCTGGGCATCATGCAGTCGCCGGAGGGCCGGGGCGTCTTCCCGGGCATGACGGTGCAGGAGAACCTGGAGATGGGCGCCTACATCCGCCGGGACGCCAAAGCCATCGCCTCGGACATGCAGCGGGTCTACGACCTGTTCCCGCGGCTGCGGGAACGCCGCAAGCAGGCCGGCGGCACGCTGTCCGGCGGCGAGCAGCAGATGCTGGCCGTCGGCCGGGCGCTGATGGGCCGGCCGAAGCTGATGCTGCTCGACGAGCCCTCCATGGGGCTGGCACCCATGCTCATTCAGCTGATCTTCGAGACCATCACCGAGATCAACCAGCAGGGCACCACCATCCTGTTGGTGGAACAGAATGCTCAGCAAGCGCTTTCCCGGGCTCACCGCGCGTACGTTCTGGAGACCGGTCAGATCGTCAAGTCCGGCACGGGGGCCGAACTGCTGAACGACCCCACAGTAAAAGACGCGTACCTGGGCGTAGCGTGATCTCACCGGTGTCGGGCCCCGCGGCACGACGCTGGACCTGGGGAAACGCACGACCAAGGCGAATATTCGAGAGAAGGAACAGATGAAACTCACCAAGACCCGCCGCGCCGTCGTTGGCGTGGTCGGCGTGGCCGTGTTCACGCTGGCCTTGTCGGCGTGTGGCTCGAAGGCGAGCGAGAACCCGGGTGCCGGCTCCAGCCCGTCCACCAGCGTCGATGCCAGCCTCGCCGCGATGGTCCCGGCCGACATCAAGGCCGACGGGAAGATCCTGGTCGGCACCGACTCCAGCTACGCGCCGAACGAATTCCTGGACACCGACGGCAAGACCGTGATCGGCATGGACGTTGACCTGTTCGATGCGGTCGCGGCCAAGCTCGGCCTGAAGACCGAGTGGCAGTCCGGTGACTTCGGCACCCTGATCTCGGGTGTGCAGTCGGGCAAGTATGAGGCCGCGGTGTCGTCGTTCACGATCAACAAAGAGCGTGAAGCCAACGCCAACATGATCAGCTACTTCTCGGCCGGCACCCAGTGGGCCCAGAAGACCGGCGGCAACGTGGACCCGAACAACGCCTGTGGCCTGAGCATCGCCGTGCAGCAGAACACCGTCCAGGTCGACGACCTGAAGAGCCGCAGCACGAAGTGCACGCAGGCCGGTAAGAAGCCGATCACCATCAACCAGTACCAGCTGCAGGACGACGCCACCGCGTCCGTTGTCTCCGGCAAGAACGTGGCCATGCTCGCCGACTCGCCGGTTTCCGCGTACGCCGTCAAGAAGTCCAACGGCCAGCTCGCACTGGTCGGCGACATCTACGACTCGGCGCCCTACGGCTTCGTGGTGGCCAAGGCGCAGACCGACTTCGCGAACGCCATCAAGGGTGCCGTGCAGGCGCTGATCGCCGATGGCACCTACGACAAGATCCTGAGCAACTGGGGTGTCCAGGCCGGCGCCATTCCGGCCAACCAGGTCGCGGTTAACCCGCCGGCCTCCTGACGATGTCCGACACGCAAGCACCGCGACAGGCACGGCCGGAGCCAATCAAGGCCGTGCCTGTCCGGCACCCATGGCGCTGGGTGGCGCTGGTGGTCATCGCGATCCTGGTCGCGATGTTCATTCACCTGCTGGTGACGAACAAGAGCTTCAACTGGTCGTTCATCGTCGACAACGCGTTCCGGCCGCCCGTCATCGAGGGCGTCCGGACCACGATCCTGCTGACCATCACGTCGATGGTGATCGGCGTGGCGCTAGGTATCGTCGTCGCGATTCTGCGGTTGTCGCCGAACCCGATCATGTCGTCGGTCGCCTTCGTCTACACCTGGTTCTTCCGGGCCGTGCCCCGGCTGGTGCTGCTCACGCTCTTCGGCAACCTCGGCATCCTGTGGGAGCGGGTCGGGCTCGGCGTGCCGTTCGACCACCAGATCGGTGATCTGTTCGGCATCCATGACCTGGACGCCAAGATCTTCAGCATCAAGGCGATCACGTTCCTGTCCGGATTTGTGGCGGCCATGCTCGGCCTGGCGCTGTCCGAGGCGGCGTACATGGCTGAGATCGTTCGTGCCGGCATCTCGTCGGTGGATCCCGGCCAGAACGAGGCCTCCGAGGCGCTCGGATTGAGCCGGGGGCAGACTTTGCGGCGGATCATCCTGCCGCAGGCGATGCGGGTGATCGTGCCGCCGACCGGCAACGAGGCGATCGCGATGCTGAAGGACACCTCGCTGGTCACCGCCGTGCCGGTAACCAATGAGCTGTTCTTCCAGCTTCGGCAGATCGGCGCCCGCGAGTTCCTGCCGTTCCCGATGTTGGTCGCCGCGTGTATGTGGTACCTGTTCCTGGTCAGCCTGCTGATGATCGGGCAGTACTACGTCGAGCGGTATTTCTCCCGCGGCTACGGCTCGAAACGACCGGGCAAGGCCAAGCCAGTTGGCGTTGACACCCTCACCAACATCGGTGTCGAAGGAGGCCAAGCATGACCGCCCCAGAAGTCGACGTCTCCGGCGAGATGGTCGTCGCCGACAACGTGCACAAGTCCTTCGGTCACCTGGAAGTCCTCAAGGGCATCGACTTCACGGTCGGTCACGGCGAGGTGTCGGTGGTGATTGGTCCGTCCGGGTCCGGCAAGTCGACGTTCCTCCGCTGCATCAACCACCTGGAGAAGATCAATGGCGGGCGGATTTGGGTGGACGGAGATCTGATCGGCTACCGCCAGCACGGTGACCGGCTGCACGAGATGAAGGACAAGGAGGTCGCCGCCCAGCGCCAGTCCATCGGCATGGTGTTCCAGCGATTCAACCTGTTCCCGCACATGACCGCGCTCGGCAACGTGATGGAAGCGCCGTGCCGGGTGAGCCGGATGTCGCGATCCGATGGCCGGGACCGGGCCACCAAGCTTCTGCGTCGGGTTGGTCTCGCGGACAAGCTGGACACCTACCCGAATCAGCTCTCCGGTGGTCAGCAACAGCGGGTGGCCATTGCCCGAGCTCTGGCGATGGAACCGAAGCTAATGCTCTTCGACGAGCCCACCTCGGCCCTCGACCCGGAGTTGGTGGGTGAGGTACTGGACGTGATGAAGGACCTGGCCCACGAGGGTATGACCATGATCGTGGTCACCCACGAGATCGGGTTCGCCCGCGAGGTGGGCGACAAGCTGACCTTCATGGACGATGGCGTCGTGGTCGAGGCCGGCAATCCCCGGGATATCATCGCCAAACCTCAGCACGAGCGGACCAAGTCGTTCCTCAGCAAGGTCCTATAAGGCTCAATCGCCGTCCGCCCAATCGGGCGCCCACTTCGGTGGGCGCCCGATTGGCGGGTACGTCCTGCGATTGAACGGTGGAGCGGGCCGTGCCGGTCCGATGGCGGCCCCGTGACACTGCGGCGCAAGGCTGGCACCAATCCTGTCGGTGGTCGCGACTAGGCTCGGCGTGTGACTGGAACTGACGGCAGACTGCTTCTCCTCGACGGGCACTCCCTGGCCTATCGGGCGTTTTTCGCGCTCCCGGTGGAAAACTTCTCGACCTCGACCGGCCAGCCGACGAACGCCGTCTACGGCTTCACCTCGATGCTGATCAACGTCCTGCGGGACGAGAAGCCGACTCACATCATCGTGGCGTTCGACGTGTCCCGGCAGTCATTCCGCACCGAGCGATATGCCGAATACAAAGCCAATCGATCGGCGTCGCCGACCGATTTCAGCGGTCAGGTCGCGCTGGTCAAGGAGGTCCTCGCCGCGCTGCGGATCCCGGTGGTCGAGGTGCCCGGCTATGAAGCCGACGACGCTATCGCGACGCTGACCCGGCGCGGTCGCGACGAGGGCCTTGACGTCCTGATCTGCTCCGGCGACCGCGACTCGTTCCAGCTGATCAGTGACCATGTCACCGTGCTCTATCCGCGCAAGGGTGTCTCCGACCTCGCTCGGATGACGCCAGACGCGGTCACCGAGCGCTACGGCATCGGCCCGGATCGCTATCGCGACCTGGCCGCCCTGGTCGGCGAGGACAGCGACAACCTGCCCGGCATCCCGGGCGTCGGCCCCAAGACCGCGGCCAAGTGGATCGACACCTACGGGTCGCTCGACGGGATCATCGCCGGCGTCGACCAGATCAAGGGCAAGGCCGGCGACAACCTCCGGGCCGGTCTGGCCGACGTGATGCGCAACTACGAGCTGAACCGTCTGGTCGACGATCTGGACCTGTCTCTCGATCCGGCCGACGCGATCTGGCACGGCTGGGACCGCGAGCAGGTGCACCAGGTCTTCGACACGCTTCAGTTCCGGGTGTTGCGCGATCGGCTCTACCAATACCTGGAGGCGGTCGAGCCGGAGGCCGAGCGCGGCTTCGACATCGACACCGCCGTGCTCGTCAGCGGCCAGGTCGGTGCCTGGATCGGTGCCAACCTCGAGCCCGGCACGCCGGTCGGCCTGGCCGCCAACGGCCGGTTCGGCCGGGGCGCGGGCGAGCTGACCGGGCTGGCCATCGCGACGCCGAGCGGCAAGGCCGCGTTCATCGATCCGACCGCGCTCGAGCCGGCCGACGATGCCGCGTTGGCATCCTGGCTCGCCGATGCCGATCGGTTCAAGGTGGTGCACGACTTGAAGCCGATTCTGCTCGCCTGCACCAGTCACGGATGGAACCTCGACGGCGTCGTCACCGATACCGCGCTCGCGGCTTACCTCGCACGGCCGGACCAGCGGTCCTACGACCTGACCGACCTCGCGCTGCGCTACCTGCATCGTGAGCTCCGGGTCGATGAACCGGACACCGGCCAGCTAAGCCTCGACGGTCTCGGCGATGCCGTTTCCGGCGAGGCCGAGGAGAACCTGATGCTCCGGGCCCGGGCGACGCTCGACCTGGCCGATGCCATCGGAGCCGAGCTCACCCGGGACAGCGACGACGCCATGCGCCTCCTGGCTGAGCTGGAGCTTCCGCTGGTCAAGGTGCTGGCCGAGATGGAGCGCACCGGCATCGCCGCCGACACCGAATATCTCTCCGATCTGGAGGCGACGTTCGCGGCCGAAGTGAAGGCGGCCGCGCAGGCGGCCTATTCGGTGATTGGCCGGGAATTCAACCTGGGCTCGCCGAAGCAGCTGCAGGAGATCCTCTTCACCGAGCTGGCGCTGCCCAAGACCAAGCGGATCAAAACCGGCTACACCACCGACGCGGACGCGTTGCAGGGTCTGTTCGCGCAGACCGGGCACCCGCTGCTGGAGCATCTGCTCCGCCACCGCGACGTGGCCAAACTGAAGACCACCGTGGACGGCCTGCTCAAGTCGGTCTCCGCCGACGGGCGCATCCACACGACCTATTACCAGACGGTCGCCGCCACCGGCCGGCTGTCGTCAACGGATCCGAACCTGCAGAACATTCCGATCCGCACCGAGGAAGGGCGCCGGATCCGGCGGGCGTTCGTGGTGAGCAAGGGCAACGAGTGCCTGCTCACCGCCGACTACAGCCAGATCGAGATGCGCATCATGGCCCATCTCTCCAGCGATGACGCGCTGGTCGAGGCGTTCAACTCGGGATTCGACTTCCACGCCGCGACCGCGTCGTCGGTGTTCTCGGTCGAGCCCGCCGACGTCACCCACGACCAGCGGCGGCGGATCAAGGCGATGAACTACGGCCTGGCCTACGGCCTGTCCGCCTACGGTCTGTCCCAGCAGCTCGGCATCACTCCGGCCGAGGCGAGCGTGCTGATGGAGGAATACTTCACCCGGTTCGGCGGCGTCCGTGACTACCTCCGCGATGTCGTCAAGCAGGCGACCACCGACGGCTACACCGCCACGCTGTACGGCCGTCGTCGCTACCTGCCCGACCTGACCAGCGACAATCGCCAGCGCCGCGAGATGGCCGAGCGGATGGCCCTCAACGCGCCGATCCAGGGCTCGGCCGCGGACATCATGAAGGTGGCCATGCTCCGGGTCGACCAGGCGCTGAAGGTCACCGGGATGCGCTCGAAGATGCTGCTTCAGGTGCACGATGAGCTGGTCTTCGACGTTGCCGAGGGGGAGCGGGAGGCGCTCATCGCGCTCGTGCGCGCCGAGATGGGCGGTGCCTATGGTCTGTCGGTTCCGCTGGAGGTCTCGGTCGGCTGGGGGACCAACTGGGACGCAGCCGACCACTGATCGGTGATGGCGGCGCGGGGGGCGTGCGAGGAGATCGGAGACCCCAGAAACGCGACCGGCCGGCGTTGGCGTCCATTGACGCACCAGCCGGCCGATCGTTCGTGTCGCGATGGAGTTGTCGGCGGAGCCGCCCGGGCGTTGGCCCGATCATGCGGCGTGCTGCGCCGTGTGGGTCTGCCGAACGCTAGCCGCGTTCAGATTCGACTGGGCCGCGCGCGCCGCTGCGCGAGCGGCCCGGCGCCGGCGCCGCGCCACACTTGCCATTCGAGCCTGATCGGCCTGGAGCATGAACGCGTCGGCGCGCTGGGCGGCGAGCGATCCGAGAAGAAGCGGGTAGCTGGACATTGCCGTCTCCTTTGTCAGTGCCCGGCTGGAGCGCCGAACACATACATCGTCGAAAATTCTCGGCTTCCGGCCATCGGCAGTGATCACCTAACTTCGCCGCCCGGGTATACCTACGTACGGCGATTTCGCGGCTAGGTATGCCTAGGTGAGTTCCTACGGAGCCACCGACAAAATCGGACACCGCGTCACTTCGAGAGCGGACAGCCGAAAAGTTCCACCACCTCCGAGCCCGGACGACCGAGCGGCGCTCCCCAGTCGATCCAGCGGTTCCGCAGGCCAGTAGCGGTGCGAGCCGCAAGGTACGGGCGTTCTCGCAGGTCGTCGCGGCGCGGGGGCCGTCTGGCACCCGGGCGCCGCCCGTCAGTAAGCCATTCGCCTGCGACGATGCGTACGGCAAGCGAGATGCACGAACCCCATGCGGGCGGAAGGCAGCGATTCGCACTGATTTGTGACGAGATACGTGCCACGATCGTCCGTGTGGAATCCGGACTGCGGCCGTTGATAGACACAACCGACGTTGAGGTTCTGTTCCAGCGGGCAGTCATGATGGCTCGTCAGGAAGCGATGTGGGACCTCCTGCACGAGGCAGCCTCGGCCGGCGGGCTGGCGACAGCGGTCGCCACCGGCTATCTCTGCTCAACCGATGCCGACACCAAGGCGACCGCGATCGACCTGCTCGGCGTCATCGGTGAGTTTCACGCCGACCAGCGCGACCTGATCATCTCGACACTCGCCGGCATCGGCGCGGCGACCCGGGCCGGCAACGAGGCCGGCGTGGCCCGTGCGCTCGGGCGGACCGGCAGTGACAGCGCCATCGGTCTGCTGATCGGGTTCGCCGATCACCCGGAGGCGGGCGTACGCCGCGAGGTCGCGAACGCGCTCAGCCAGGCGATGTGGGCCGACTATCAGGAAGACGGCGTGCGTGCGCTGATCCAACTGACCGGGGACATCGATCCCGAGGTGCGCAATCGCGCGACGTTCGCGATCGGCTGGCAGGTCGCGGTCGACGGCGCGGACGTACGCGCTGCGCTATGGGAGCGCACCGACGACGCCTATGACGAAGCCCGGGCCGAGGGCATCCGAGGGCTCGCACGGCGACGCGACCCGCGCGCCGTGCCGTTGGTTGCCGAGTTGCTGCTCGAAGGTGAAGCGCACCTGTTCACGTTCGAGGCCGCGCAATTCCTGGCCGCGCCGGAGCTGGTGCCGCTGCTGGCGGCCTACGACCTGATGGAATTCGGCGTCGCGGAGGCGCTGCAAGAGTGCGACCCGGCGGCCCGGCTGCGCCAGGACAACCTGGCGTGGAAGGTCTTCAACGAGGTGCACGCCCGGCGGCCGGATCTGCCGATCGCGCTTTACAACGAGCGCTTCGAAACCGGCATCTACCTGGCTGTTGCACCAATAGGCGAACCGGCCACCATCTGGTGGCCGGTCGAGAGTCTTCTGGAGCGCGCCAGCGACGATCCGGTCTGGGCCGCCGAACTGGCGTGCATCGATGTTGATCTGGCGATGATTGAGTAGTCGTTGACCTGGCGGCGAGCCCTCGGGGGAGGACGGGGCCCGCCGATCCGCGGTGAGCTGAACTCAGCCCCGCGGATGAATCCAGGTCAGGTTCGGTTGGCGAACTTCGGGTTAGCGAACGACGTGCGTGAACGGCAGAACCTGGGTCCGAGCGCGGTCAAGCCGGCGATCGGCGCGGGAAGCGGCCGTACTGATGGTGCTGTCTCCGTCGCAGAACCGAACGTCAGTGCCGATCCGACGGGACTTGCGCGTGCTCACTGTTCCTCCTGTGATTGGTGTGTTCACAGAGATTAAAGAGGATCCGGCGGCCGCTGATTTCGATTTCTCGCTGTGATCGCCGACACCAGGGCATTGACCAGCGCGTATGAACACGTGACGCACGCGACTAGTGACGCGGCTTACGGCTTGTGGCTCACGAAGATGGCCGTACCTGGGAAGACGCGACCGCGCAGCGGGCTCCACTGGCCCCAGATCTGATCGAGTCCGGCCGGCCACTCAGGCTCGATGATGTCGTCCAGGACGAAGCCGGCACCGACCAGTTCGCGGACCCGATCGCCGAGCGTGCGATGGTGCTCGACGTAGGTCGGCGACCCGGTCTCGTCGTATTCGACATAAGGCCGCCGGTCGAAATACGAGTGCACCGCGACCAGCCCGCCCTCGCCCGGATCGTCGAGGAAGATCCAGCGCATCGGGTGGGTCACCGCGAACACCCAGCGGCCGCCGGGCTTGAGGCCGCGGTGCACCTCGCGCATCACAGCCGCGGAATCATCGACGAACGGAACCGCGCCGAAGGCGGTGAAGGCCAGATCAAAGGCCTCGTCGGGGACCGGCAATCGGACGGCGTCGGCCTGCACCAGCGGTACGCGTACCCCGGTCTCGTCCGCCTGAACCCGGGCGTGCCGCAACATGCCGGCGGACAGGTCCAGGGCGACCGCCTCGGCACCCTGTGTTGCCAGCCACCGTGAGCAGGCCGCGGCGCCGCAACCGACCTCGAGGATCCGCCGTCCGGCCACCGGGCCGAGCAGGTGGGCGTCGGCTTCGCGCAGCCCTTCGGGGCACCAGACGAAGTCCACCGCGCCCAGGAAGTCGCCGTGCTCCGCCTGGTACGCGTCAGCGTCCCGGTCCCACCACGAGCGGCTCGCGGCCCGGTTGGAATCGGCGTCGACGAACCGGCGAGTGACACCGGGCTCGCCGCCCGGGTGGTGGTCTTCGGTCACGACGTCACGGTACGTGGTTGGCCGAACGGCCAGACATTCAGTCGGATCTCGGCGTGTCGGTTGACGGCGTGCGCGGGGCGGTTCAGCCTGCTTTCGGCCTCGTCGCCGATCGGACGTCAACTTGTCGCGTGCGAGTGTCGAAAGTGGATAGCTGCCAGCGTAATGTCACACCGGACGCAAGCCGTCCAGTGTGGACAGAAACTATTTATCCAGCAGAGAACCGGACATAGGGGAGGGCCTGATGGCCGACACCGATGACGACGTCACCGAGGCCCACGACCAACGGATGACGGTCCACATCCTCACGCACGTGCCGGAGCACCAGCCGCGCGAGACGGATCCGCACTATCACCTCTTCATCGCGGCGAAGGCGCGGATGAAGCGTCAGGGCCTGTGGCGCTGCGCCATCAACGACGACTACTGCGGCGGCAACATCGAGTTGCACCACTCGCACATCGAGTTCTCCCAGGTCGGCGGCTCCGATCTGGACAAAGTGAATGACGCCTTCGGCCTGCACCTGGACGACGACAACGATTTCCAGACGTGGATCGAGTCGCCCGGCAACCTGGAGCCACTCTGCGAGGTGCACCACCGTACGCACTATGGCGTGCACGTCATTCCGGGTCCGTTGTGGGAGCCGCTGCGCTATCGCAAGGCGCAGGCCAAGCCGTCGGCCGAGTTCGTCACTCAGGAAGAGTTCGAGGCCACCGAGGTCAAGACCAAGACCACCAGCACCACCCGGCGCAAGAGGGGTGAGCTGGACACGAAGACCGACTCCAAGACCGAGGTCAAGGTCACGGCCGGTCCACAGCACAAGGTGGTCGAGGACATCAAGGAGACCAAGCACGTCGAGGAGCGCCGGCACGTGCCCACGCAGCGCAAGCCCGAAGAGAAGAAGGGCTTCCTGAGCCGGATGTTCGGCCGGGACTGACCCGCGGGTCGTGATCTTGGACGCCTTGACCCCCGATCGGGGATCAAGGCGTCCCGCGTCTGTCAGGGCCGCCGCAGCGCTGTCAGGGCCGCCGCAGTTCTGTCAGGGCCGCCGCAGTTCTGTCAGGGCCGTCGCAGCCGCGCGGTGATCCGGTCCCGGACGCGCTGCGAGTGCGCGTCCGCCACGATCAGGCCGCTGATCAGCTCCGGCTCGGTCGTCAGCGCGCGGAACGTGGTGGCGATGGTGACGTCGTGATCGGGACGGTGGACGACCTCGATCCGGTCGCCCGCCGCGATCTCTCCAGGTTCGATCACCCGGAGGTACGCACCGGGCCGCGCCCACTGCGTGAATGTCTTGATCCAGCCGTGCTCACCGAGCCAGCCGGCGAACGTCCGGCACGGGATCCGGGGCGTCGACACTTCGAGCAGCACCTGATCCCCGACCCGCCAGCGCTCGCCGATCCGGGCGTTGGTGACGTCGACTCCCACCGTCGTGAGGTTCTCGCCGAACATCCCGGACCGCAACTCCCGGCCCAGCTCAACGGCCCAGTCGTCGAGGTCCTCGCGGGCGTATGCGTACACCGCCTGATCCGGTCCGCCGTGATGGCGGACGTCGCAGATCTCGTCGCCGGCAACGCCGCTGTGCGTCGGCTCCGGCCAGCGCACCAGGACCGGGCCGTCATGCGGGATCTTGTCGATTCCGGTGACATCGACGTCCGAATGCAGAGTGGGCCGGGGAGCGCCAATGTTGACCGTCAGGAGAGCGGGCATGCAAGAATCCTAGGTGGTGCCCGTCACGTGCCGTATTCCTAAGGCTTGCGTTGGAAGCATCACCTGTCGGGTGCTTGCACCTTGCGCCCAGGCTCAAGGTAAGCTATCTGATGCACTCGTGGGCTGCGCATCTCGGTAGGGAGCAGATCCGCGGTCAGCGGACAATTCAGCGATCTTGACTTGATCACCTGATCTTGGCGTCATCGCTGGTTGCTGCCCGCTGGCGGGCCCGCGGGTTAAATACTGCGACATCCATCCGACCGGAGCAACAGCCCACATGACGAGCAGCATCGAGGCCACCTCGAGCGCCAACAAGATCGCCATCGACGACCTCGGCTCTGAGGAAGAATTCCTCGCCGCGATCGACGCCACCATCAAGTACTTCAATGACGGTGACATTGTCGAAGGCACCATCGTAAAGGTCGATCGGGACGAGGTCCTGCTCGACATCGGCTACAAGACCGAGGGTGTCATCCCCTCGCGCGAGTTGTCGATCAAGCACGACGTAGACCCGGCCGAGGTCGTCACGGTCGGTGACCACATCGAGGCCCTGGTTCTCCAGAAGGAGGACAAGGAAGGCCGTCTGATCCTCTCGAAGAAGCGCGCTCAGTACGAGCGGGCTTGGGGCACCATCGAGAAGATCAAGGAAGACGACGGTGTGGTTCGGGGCTCCGTTATCGAGGTTGTCAAGGGCGGTCTGATCATCGACATCGGCCTGCGCGGCTTCCTGCCCGCGTCGCTGGTCGAGATGCGTCGCGTGCGTGACCTGCAGCCGTACGTCGGCCGCGAGCTCGAGGCGAAGATCATCGAGCTGGACAAGAACCGCAACAACGTGGTCCTGTCCCGCCGTGCCTACCTGGAGCAGACGCAGTCCGAGGTGCGCACCGAGTTCCTCAACAAGCTGGCCAAGGGCCAGGTCCGCAAGGGTGTCGTGTCGAGCATCGTGAACTTCGGTGCCTTCGTCGACCTGGGCGGCGTTGACGGTCTGGTGCACGTCTCCGAGCTGTCCTGGAAGCACATCGACCACCCGAACGAGGTTGTCGAGGTCGGCATGGAGGTCGAGGTCGAGGTTCTCGACGTCGATCTTGACCGCGAGCGCGTCTCCCTGTCGCTCAAGGCCACTCAGGAAGACCCGTGGCGTCAGTTCGCGCGTACGCACGCGATCCAGCAGATCGTGCCCGGCAAGGTCACCAAGCTGGTGCCGTTCGGTGCGTTCGTCCGCGTCGATGACGGCATCGAGGGCCTGGTGCACATCTCCGAGCTGGCCGAGCGTCACGTGGAGATCCCGGAGCAGGTCGTTCAGGTCGGCTCCGACGTGCTGGTCAAGGTCATCGACATCGACCTGGAGCGGCGTCGCATCTCGCTGTCGCTGAAGCAGGCGAACGAGGGCTTCGTCGAGGGCGAGGAGCACTTCGACCCGACCCTCTACGGCATGGCGGCGACCTACGACAACGAGGGCAACTACATCTACCCCGAGGGCTTCGACCCGGAGACCGGCGAGTGGCTCGACGGCTACGACGAGCAGCGCGAGCTGTGGGAGAAGCAGTACGCGGATGCTCGTCTGCGGTGGGAGGCGCACCAGAAGCAGGTGCAGTCCGCCCGCGCCGCCGACGGTGCGGCCGAGGCGGCGCCGGCCACCGGCAACGTCTCGACCTCGACGCCGAGCGCGACCAAGGCTCCCGAGGAGCCGGCCGGCACCCTGGCCACCGACGAGGCGCTCGCGGCTCTGCGCGAGAAGCTCGCCGGCGGCGGCAAGAGCTGACGCTCTAGCCCAGTAGCGAAAACGGCCCCCGACTTCGGTCGGGGGCCGTTTGCTGTTCCCGGCCGCTGTTCCCGGCCGCTGTTCCCGGCCGCTGGTCCGCCGGCCGCTGTTCCCGGCCGCTGTTCCGTTCCGGCTAGGCCCGGGCCGGCCTGCCCGTCCCGCCCGGCTGCTCGGCCAGCTGTGCCCGGGCTCGCCTTGCTCGGTTGCCGTCGCCCAAGATCTGCGATCTTGGTGCGTGGCGCCGCCCGGTAGGCGGTCACCTAACCCAACGGACCTGGCAGTCGGCGGCCGGCGGGCGGTGGTTCATGACCGTGGAATTGCGCTGCCAAGATCTGAGATCTTGGTGGGTTGGCGCGGTCGTGTGGCCGTCGACAGTGGTTGCCGGGCCGGTTCCTGAGAAGATCAGTTACGTTTCACGTCGTATTGGATAGTTGACGTCGCTATATGGCATTAACTGTCCAATGTGGCGCGCAATCTAAACGATCATGGCATTGCGTAACCAAGATCTGCGATCTTGGTGGCGGAGTGCAGTCCGGCTCAGCTCGGTGGACCGTGACCTGAGCCGATGGGCGGGGCGGCCCGCGACCGCGCGGAGGGACGGTTCGGGGTATTGGCACTGGAGTCGCGGCGCTCGGCCGGGCTGGCACTCCCGGCTGTGGTTTCGGCGGTTGCTCCCGGCCACGGAACGGCAGCTACTGGCCGGCGCCGCGTGGGCTCGTGTCGGTCCGCCGTCCATCCACGTGCGGCCGCGCCACTCGCCGACGCCCGCCGCCACTCGCCGCCGGCCGCCAACGCCGCCGCCACTCGCCGACACTCGCCGCCGGCCGCCGGCCGCCGGCCGCCACCGCCGCCGCCACTCGCCGGCCGCCGCCACCCGCCGCCACTCGCGGCCCGCCGCCCGCCCGCCCTTAGCGTTCGCATCGTTGACGCACTAGCTGTGCTGCCCGCGCGGAGGCTGGCCGGAACGCCTCCAATGGTGGTGACTCCGAAACCGGCATACTTGGCCGGTGCAGTCAGATCATCCGATCACCCTCATCGGCCTGACCGGTGGCATCGGGGCCGGAAAGAGCGCCGTCTCGGCCCGGCTGCGATCGCACGGCGCAATCATCATCGATGCCGACCAACTGGCCCGTGACGTGGTCGCGCCCGGCACCGACGGGCTGGCCGAGGTGGTAGCGACCTTCGGACCGGAGGTGCTCGGGCCGGACGGCGGCCTGGTCCGCCCGGCGCTGGGCCGGATCGTGTTCGGCGACCCGGAGAAGCGGCGGGCGCTGGAAGCGATCATCCACCCGAGGGTCCGGGCGCGTACCGCCGAGATGATCACGAGCGCCGCACCCGGGTCGGTGGTCGTCAACGACGTGCCGCTGCTGGTCGAGTCCGGCCTCGCGGAGGGATTCGACCTGGTGCTGGTCGTGCAGGCGGCCGAGAGCCTCCGCATCGACCGGCTGGTCCGGGATCGCGGCATGCCTGAGGCCGAGGCGCGCGCCCGGATCGGTGCCCAGGCCGGCGACGAGCAGCGCCGGGCGGTCGCCGATGTGGTGATCGAGAACGACGGCACGGTGGCCGAACTGAACGCCCGCGTGGACGAGGTCTGGCGTACCGTGATCATGACGAATGTCATGCCCGGGTCGGCCGATTCGGCACTGGCTGGTGGCGATGAGCCCGGCGACCATTGAGACCATGGAATCGACCCGGACCGCAGCGGCGCGGCCGGTCCGGCGCAGCTGGACACAGCGCGTGCGCCGCTGGTGGACCGCGGTCTTCGTGGACGAGTCCGGTCCGGAGCGGGGCTATCGCGCCCGGATCATCTGCCCGATCTTTCTGATCTTCCTGTCCGGCTCCGTGCACCAGGCGGTGACCAGCGGTTGGTCCACCGCCCAGACGGCCGCGGTCATCACCGGGCTGGCACTGTTCGCCGCCGGCTTCATCGCCGTGGTGTTCCGCAACACCCCGTTCCTGCACACCGACCGGGCGCCGGGCATCCTCGCCGCCACCATCGTGATCGGGGCCGCGCTGGTCCCGGCTCTCGGCAATGGCTGGCTGGTCAGCGTCGCGATCTACAGCGTGAGCCTGATCCTGTTCAACTACGACCGGCCCTACTGGCTGCCGACGTTGCTGATCGTCCCGGCGGTCACCTGGGCCGTCTCGTCGGCCGCGATGGGCCGCTCGTTCTCGCAAGGGCTCGGCGCCGCCGCTGAGGTGCTGCTGATCGGCACCATCCAGGCGGCGTTCTACAGCCAGATCCGCGCCAAGGTCGCGCTGCGCCAGGCACAGGCCGAGTTGGCCCGGCTCGCGGTCACCGAGGAGCGCCTGCGGATCGCCCGCGACCTGCACGACATCCTCGGCCAGCGGCTCTCCGCGGTGTCGCTGAAAGCTGAGGTGGCCGCGCGGCTGGTCGTTCGCGACCCGGATCGCGCAGCCGCCGAGATGGGCGAGGTCGCGTCGGTGGCCCGGGCCGCGCTCAGCGACGTCCGGGAGACCGTTTCCGGCTATCGCATGATCGGCCTGAACAGCGAGATCGAGACCGCGACGACGCTGCTCAGTGCCGGGTCGGTGACGGTCCGCGCCGTGGTCGAGCCGCTGCCGCGCGCGATCGACGAGTGCGCCGGCTGGCTGATCCGAGAGGCGGTCACCAACGTCATCCGGCACGCGTCGGCCTCGGCCTGTGTCATCCGTACCGTCAACTCCGGCACCTCGGCGGTGATCGAGGTCAGCGACGACGGCCGCGCCAACGCGGCGAGCGCCGGTCCGGTCTTCGGCAATGGCCTCACCGGACTCTCCGAACGCGTCAACAACCTCGGCGGCCACCTGTCGGCCCGCCGGGAGCGGGGCTGGTTCGTGGTCCGTGCCAGCTTCGACGGCCTCGATCCGGACGCCGAATGATCCGGATCCTGCTCGCCGACGATCAGCATCTGGTGCGCGGCGCTCTCGCGGCACTGCTCGGCATGCAAGACGACTTCGACGTGGTCGCGTCCGTGGCCGATGGCTCGGCGGCGGTCGACGCGGCGGTGTCGCTGCAGCCCGACGTGGCCCTGCTGGACATCGAGATGCCGCGGCTGGACGGCATCAGCGCGACCGCCGCGATCCGGGTCCAGGCGCCGGCCGTGCGGGTGATGATCCTGACCACCTTCGGCCGGCCCGGCTACCTCCGTCGCGCGATGGACGCCGGCGCGGCCGGATTCATGGTCAAGGACGCGCCGCCGGATCGGCTGGCCGACGCGGTTCGGCAGATCCACGCCGGGCGCACGGTGGTGGACCCGGCACTCGCGGTGGCATCGCTGTCCAGCGGGCCGAGCCCACTCACCGACCGCGAATCCGACGTGCTGCGCGCCGCCGAACACGGCGGCACCGTCTCGGACATTGCCCGGGAACTCGTTCTCAGCGAGGGCACCGTCCGCAACTACCTGTCCGCGGCGATCGGCAAGACCGGTGCGCGTACGCGCGCCGAAGCGGCCCGGCTGGCCCGGGAGAACGGCTGGCTCTGACCTACTTCGGTGTCGGCAGCTTCGGTACGGCACCGGGCGTGAAGGTCAGATAGCCGTACGCGCCGTTGCGCATCCGCACCTCGAGTCGCCGGATCAGCCCGGTCGAATCGACCCAGTAGCGGAGCTTGCCGAGGCCCGGCACGACGCTCCGCTCGGCCGGCTTGCGGATCTCGAATACGGTCACCGGCACGCCGTTGACGCTGTCGACGCGCAGTTTGCTGGCCAGCGGCCTCAGCAGCGTCGCGTTGTCCCGGCCGGGCGCGGCCAGGCTGAGCATCTCGTTGAGCAGCAGGTCCAGATCGGGTTGGCCGGCCTGGTCGACCCGGCTCACCCAGGAAGCGCTCGTCCAGCCCGTCTTCGGGGCGATCAGCGGCGGCATGGCGAGCTTGCCGGCGGCCGGGGCGGGCCGTGTGGCGCTCGGCGCTCCAAGGCTCGCAGTGTCGTTCGCGGTCAGCTCGCCGTGCAGCGCCAGCCCGTGCGCGTCCGCGTGCAGCAGATCGGCGGCGCCGGTGCCGGTGTTGTTGCGCACCGCGAGATAGACCGCCAGGTTCCGCCAGTCCAGCCAGCCGGTGCCGCTGATCATCTCGTTGGTCGCGTTCGGCACTGCCAGCGTGAGCCGGCCGCCGCCGGTGCCGAGATCCCGCAACCGCATCCCGGCCAGCAGCTTCGCTTGGGCGGCACTGATCGGCTTGGGGTGGATCGCGGCACCGCCGAGCAGCTCGATGGCGTGTGGCCGGATCAGGTCGGCGCGGTCGAATTCGACGCGCAATCCGGTGTCGGCGTTGATCAGTGCCTCCGCTCGCAGCAGCCGGGACTGCGCGTCCACCCAGTAGCGCACCTGGCCACCCTGGGCCGCGAACGCGGCACCGGCCGGGCGGGGCGTCGCGGTCGCCGTCGGCGCCTGCGGGCCACTGACCGGTGACGTTTTCGTGGGCGGCGCCGGGCTTGGTGCCGGGCTCGGCGCCGGCGGCGGGACCGCGGCGCCGTCGAGCACGTCGACGCGTACGCCGCCGATCATGTCGGTGGTCACGAACCTGGTGCCGATCGCCTGGATCTGCGCGCGCGTCGTCAAGGGTGCCGGAGCGGAGCGTGAAGAGCAGGGTGATGAGGGTGTCGATCGGGTTGGACTGATCCGGTGCACGGACCGTCCAGCCGGTCGGTGGCGCGATCGCCGGCGGTGGCGGGAACGGCGCGTCCGGGGCCGCCGACGCGGCGTACGGCAGCCGGCCGGGTCGCGTTGCCACCACGCCGGGAACCGCCTGGATCAGTCCGTCGGCCGGGCCCGGCCGGGCACCGATGCTGTTCAGGTAGACCAGTGGCGCCTGCCAATCCACCCAGCCGGCCAGGTGCACCGCCGAGGCGCCGTCGCCGATCGTCGCGCGTACGCCGACGTGTCCGGCGTGGTAGTCGGTGAGCCGGACCGCGGCCAGCCGGCCCGCCTCGGCCGTGGTGACCGGGCGTGCCACCGACGCCGCGGCCCCGGGCGCGGCCTCGGGCGTGGGCGAGACCAGCCCGCGGGCGGACATCAAGCCGCCGATCAGCAGAGCGCCGAGGGCGAAGCCGGCGGTCCACCGCCGTCTCGGGCTGGTCTGATAGTCGGCACCGGAGGCGGGCCTCACGTGTGGAGAACGGATGCCCATCCAGCTTGGTGACGGCTTGGCCGCCGGGTTGACCCGGTAGCGGCGAAATGTCGCGTCGACCCGGCGCGCCTCCTGGCCACGTGCCAAAGGGGAGGGTAGGGGTCAAGGGCATTGTGTGGCTCAGCGCACCCGGCTACCGTTTACCTGTAGGCCGTTCGCGGCGGCCGTCCGAGCAACACGACCGGACCTCCACACCGGCCGGTCATGCTCGGCGTGGGAGTTCGCAGCCCCGGCTTGACCGGTGAGCGCAGCTCGACCGCGGTCGCGCGAGAGCGCCGACCGGCCGCCGCGAACGTCCTTTCTTGTCGCAACCACCTCGTTGACGTGCGAAACCGGACGTTCGATGCGCGCCGGTCGAGATCCGTTCGACGAGGCTCTGTCATACCGGCGGCGTACCTTTGGCGCATGGCGTTGGACATCCCTCGGCTCGACAACCGCTTCGAAGTCATCAGCGAATATCAGCCCTCCGGCGACCAGCCGGCCGCGATCGCTGATCTGGAGAAGCGGATCCGGCGCGGCGATCGCCATGTGGTGCTGCTGGGTGCCACCGGCACCGGCAAGAGCGCCACCACCGCCTGGCTGATCGAGAAGATGCAGCGGCCGACCCTGGTGATGGCGCCCAACAAGACACTGGCCGCGCAGCTGGCCAAGGAGTTCCGCGAGCTCCTGCCCAACAACGCCGTCGAATACTTCGTCAGCTACTACGACTACTACCAGCCCGAGGCTTATATCCCGCAGACCGACACCTACATCGAGAAGGACTCGTCGGTCAACGAGGAGGTCGAGCGGCTTCGGCACTCGGCCACCATGTCGCTGCTGACCCGCCGCGATGTCATCGTGGTCGCGACCGTCAGCGCCATCTACGGACTGGGCACCCCGCAGGAATACATCGAGCAGTCGGTGCGGGTGAAGGTCGGCACCGAGATCGATCGTGACGTGCTGTTGCGGCGCCTGGTCGACATCCAATACGCCCGCAACGACCTGGCGTTCCAGCGCGGCACGTTCCGGGTCCGCGGCGACACGCTGGAGATCATTCCGGCCTACGAAGAGTTGGCGATCCGGATCGAGCTGTTCGGTGACGAGATCGAAAAGCTCTACTACCTGCACCCGCTCACCGGTGATGTCGTGCGCGAGGTCGATGACCTGCTGATCTTCCCGGCGTCGCACTACGCGGCCGGTCCGGAGCGGATGGAGCGGGCGATCCGGGGCATCGAGGCCGAGCTGGAGGAGCGGCTGGCCGAGCTGGACCGGCAGAACAAGCTGCTGGAGGCGCAGCGGCTGCGGATGCGCACGACCTACGACATCGAGATGATGCGGCAGGTGGGCTTCTGCTCCGGCATCGAGAACTACTCGATGCACATCGACGGCCGGTCGCCCGGCGATCCGCCGAACTGCCTTCTCGACTACTTCCCGGATGACTTCATGACGGTGATCGACGAGTCGCACGTCACGGTGCCGCAGATCGGTGGGATGTATGAGGGCGATGCCTCACGTAAGCGTCAGCTGGTCGATCACGGCTTCCGGCTGCCGTCGGCGCAGGACAACCGCCCGCTCCGGTTCGACGAGTTCATCGAGCGGGTCGGCCAGATGGTGTTCCTGTCCGCGACGCCCGGTCCCTGGGAGCTGACCCAGTCCCAGGGCGAGTTCGTCGAGCAGGTGATCCGCCCGACCGGCCTGGTCGATCCGCAGGTGGTGGTCAAGCAGACCAAGGGCCAGATCGACGACCTGATGCACGAGATCCAGCTCCGGGTCGAGCGGGACGAGCGGGTGCTCGTCACCACGCTGACCAAGAAGATGTCCGAAGACCTCACCGACTACCTCCTGGAGCACGGCATCCGCGTGCGCTATCTGCACAGCGAGGTGGACACGCTGCGCCGCGTCGAGCTGCTCCGCGAGCTGCGCAAGGGCGACTTCGACGTGCTGGTCGGCATCAACCTGCTGCGTGAGGGTCTGGACCTGCCCGAGGTGTCACTGGTGGCAATCCTCGACGCCGACAAGGAGGGCTTCCTGCGCAGCGGCACCTCGCTGATCCAGACGATCGGTCGTGCCGCCCGAAACGTCTCCGGTGAAGTGCATATGTACGCGGACAAGATGACTCCGTCGATGGCGACCGCTATCGACGAGACGAACCGGCGCCGGGACAAGCAGGTGGCCTACAACGAAGCCAACGGTCTCGAACCGGAGCCGCTGCGCAAGAAGATCCACGACATCCTCGACGACATCTACAAGGACGCCGAGGACACCGAGGCGATGGTGGGCGGCAGCGGCCGGCAGATGTCCCGGGGCAAGGCGCCGGTGCCGGAGACCCGCAGTCGCGGCAAGGTCGCCCCGACCTCGAGTGCCGGCATGGCGCGGGCCGACCTGGCCCGGCTGATCTCCGACCTCAACGAGCAGATGCTCGGCGCTGCCCGGGAGCTGCAGTTCGAGCTGGCAGCCCGGATCCGTGACGAGATCGGGGTGCTCAAGAAGGAGCTTCGCGATATGGACGTCGCCGGAGTCAAGTGACTGCTGATCGTCAAGGGTTGACGCTCTCACCGGAGGTCAACCCTTGACGACAAGTGGACCGGATCCGGCGTCGGATCGGCGCACCGTGTCGTCACTTGGCCGGAATGAACTGCCAGTGGTGGACGAGCGGACGCAGGCGACACCCATGGTCCGCGAGCATGGCGTGATCCCACCACCGCCGAAGGCGGTTCGACTTCGAGTCCCACCGGGTTGGCCGGCGCCGCCCGAAGGCTGGCGACCGCCCGAAGGCTGGCGACCGGAACCGAATTGGCCCATGGCACCCGATGGGTGGGTGTGGTGGGAGATGGTCTGGGAGTAGGTCGTCCAAAGACCGATATCGTCGGGCGTTGATGTTCTCGGGAGAACATCAGCGCTCGACGGTGTCGGGGCGGCCTGACTAGTCGATGTCCGCGAAGTGCTCGACGGTGGGGGCGCCGTCGAAGTACGGACCGATCAGCCCACGCCACGTGGTGAAGCGCTCGGTGGCCCGGAAATTCTCGATGTGCGCGTCCACCGTGTCCCACTCGACCAGCAGGACGAACTTCGAAGGTGACTCGATGCCCTGGGTCATTCGCACCGATTGACAGCCCGGGGTGGTCGCGAGTGTTTCGCGGGCCTTGGCGTACGCCTCCGCGAACGCTGCTTCCTGACCGGGCAGGACGTTGATGAGTCCGACTTCGAGAACCATGGCGGCAGCCTGCCATGCCCGATGCCGGTACGCGAGACGGGGTGGTGCTCGGTCTCACCGCGCCGCTAAGGTGTCCCGGCACCGCAGCCCATGCCGACCGTCAGGCGCGGCCAACGCGCCCGTGACCAAGGCGCCCGTGACCAACGCGCCCGTGACCAAGGCGCCCGTGACCAAGGCGCCCGTGACCAAGGCGCCCGTGACCAAGGCGCCCGTGACCAACGGGCCGCCCCACCAAGGCGCCCTCGACCAACGCGCCCGCGATCAAGGAGCCGCATGCTCGACTGGTTGAACTCCACCGCCGTGACCGTGCTCGGCGAGCCGGCAAGCTGGGCCGAGCTGCTCGGATTCGCGACCGGGCTGGTCTGCGTCGTTCTGGTGGTCCGCCAGCACGTCGCCAACTGGCCGGTCGGAATCCTCAACGTGCTGCTGTTGATGGTGGCGTTCTGGACCGGCGGGCTCTACGCCGACGCCAACCTTCAGATCGTCTACGTTGTCCTCGGCTTCTACGGCTGGTGGCAGTGGACCAGGGGGCGAAGCGACGGCCCGGTGCGGCGCACGGTGCGGTCGGAATGGGTCGGCCTGGCCGTCGGGGGAGTCGCGGCGACCGGTGTCATGTGGTGGCTGCTCGATGTCTACACCGACTCGACGGTGCCGTTCGCGGACGCGATCACCACCGCATTGTCGCTGGTCGCGACATATGGCCAGTGCCGCAAGCTGATCGAGAACTGGTGGTTCTGGATCGTCGCGGATCTCATCTACATTCCGCTCTACTTCTACAAGCACTTCAACCTGACCGGCGTTCTCTACGTGGTGTTCCTTGGACTGTCGATCCTTGGCCTCCGGTCCTGGTACGCGGATTACCGCCGCCGGCTGGAGTTCAACATGGACCCGACGGGGCCTGCCTCATCGCCCCAGGCCGCATCGGCAACGGAGCCGGTGCCGGCGTGAAGCGCTATCGGCACGGCATGATTGTCGGCAAGTTCTATCCGCCGCACTCCGGCCACCACTTCCTGATCGACTATGCCACCCCGCGCTGCGACGAACTCACCGTTGTCGTGGCGCCGTCCCGGCGCGAGTCGATCCCACTGGACCTGCGATGCCAATGGCTGCGCGAGGCTCATCCGGACGTCACGATCGCGGGAATCTACGACGACGTGCCGGTCGACTACGGCGACGCCGACATCTGGTCCCGGCACTGCGCGATCTTCCGGGAGGCGATCGGCGACCGGACAGTCGACGCCGTGTTCAGCTCCGAGTCGTACGGCGACGAACTGGCGCGGCGGTTCGGTGCCGTGCATGTCAGCGTGGACCCGGACCGGCGTGCCCGGAAGGTGTCCGGAACCGCGGTGCGGTCCGATCCGGTCGGGCACTGGGAGGCGCTGACCCCGGCGGTGCGCGGATGGCTCGCCAAGCGGGTGGTCGTGGTCGGCGCCGAGTCCACCGGCACCACCACGATGGCGGCGGCGCTAGCCGAGGCGTACCGGCAACGGGGTTTGATCTGGAGCCGGACCCAGTGGGTGCCGGAGTATGGTCGCGAGCTCACCGCCCGCAAGCTGGATCGGCTGCGCGCGGCGAGCCCGGCGGCGACGGTCTTCGACGTGGAGTGGTCGCGCGCCGATTTCGTTGACGTCACTCGCGCGCAGAACGCGGCCGAGGATGCCGCCGCACGGCGCACTTCGCCGATCTTGATCTGCGACACCGACGCGGCGGCGACCGCGGTCTGGGAGGAGCGTTACCTGGGCGACTCGTCGGTGCTGGTCCGGGCCGCGGCCCGCCCGGCCGATCTCTACCTGCTCACGGATCACGCCGGCGTGCCGTTCGAGGATGACGGGCTGCGCGACGGTGAGCACGTGCGCGAGTGGATGACCGGACGCTTCCGGAAGATGATCGACGAGTCCGGCGTGCCGTGTGTCGAGCTGACCGGGCCGCACCCGGATCGACTCGAAACCGCGATCACCGCGATCGACCAGCTGATCGAGCGCGGCTGGGTGTTCGCCGACCCGCTATGAGCCGACGCCGGCCCGTTCTCTGAGCATCCGTCAACCCCGGTCGCCGACCGTTGTCACGAGGAGGAAGCGAAAAGCACCGTGGAGGTACGAAACGCTACCTGCTGTCCGGTTTTGGCGCGCACGCCGTCGACGGAGCGACATCTTGTAACACGGAGTAACCGGCGAGTCAACTGTCGTAACGCTCGGTAGTCCGGCACAATTGACGCCGGAGGGGAGTATCCCCACCCGTGGCGGAATCGTCAGCACGGTGCCTCGCATGAACATCAGCGTGATGGCCCCGGTTCCGTCGGCTGATCGTCAGGTTCGATGATCAGCGGGAGAGACCTCCGGTAAACAACTGTGTCTACCGGAGGTTTGCATGCACGTCACCACTCTGACCTGGGGCATCACCCTCGCGATCCTGCTCGCGATGCTCGCGCTCGACCTGGCCATCATCGGCCGCCGGCCGCACGAGCCCTCGATCAAGGAATCAGGGATCTGGGTCGGCGTCTATGTCGGGCTGGCAATCCTGTTCGGGCTGTTCGTCTGGTGGGAGTGGGGCGGGCAGTTCGGCGGCGAGTTCTTCGCCGGCTGGCTGACCGAATACAGCCTGTCGGTCGACAACCTCTTCGTCTTCGTAATCATCATGGCGAGATTCGCCGTGCCCCGGATCTATCAGCAGAAGGTGCTGCTCATCGGCATCGTGCTGGCGCTCGTGATGCGGGGTGCCTTCATAGTGGCCGGCGCCGCGGTGCTCAACCGGTTCATCTGGGTCTTCTACATCTTCGGCCTGTTCCTGATGTATACGGCCGCGAAGCTGTTCAGCCACGGCTCCGACGACGAGACCGACTTCAAGGAGAACCCGCTGATCCGGTGGAGCCGCAAGGTGCTGCCGATCTCCAAGAACTTCGACGGCGCCAACATGACCACGCACGCACCGGACAAGCGCGGCGTGTCCAAGAAGATGTTCACGCCGATGCTGATCGTGATGATCGCCATCGGCACCACCGACCTGGTGTTCGCGCTCGACTCGATTCCGGCGATCTTCGGCCTCACCAAGGAGCCGTATATCGTCTTCACCGCGAATGTCTTCGCCCTGATGGGACTCCGGCAGCTCTACTTCCTGTTGGGCGGCTTGCTGGATCGCCTGGTCTACCTGTCGATCGGCCTCGCGATCGTGCTCGGTTTCATCGGAGTCAAGCTGATCCTGGAAGCGCTGCACGAGAACAACGTGCCGTTCATCAACGGCGGCGAGCCGGTGCACTGGGCGCCGCACATCCCGATCTGGCTGTCCCTGTCGATCATCGTCGGCACGCTGCTCGTCGCCACCGTGGCCAGCTTGGCGAAGTCGGCACGATCGACGCGGACCCCGGAACGGGTTTAGCCGCGCCGGCGACCGCCGGGCTCACGGTGGATTTCACGCCAGACGGTGTACGCCCACCAGCGTGTCCACCCGGTCCGGCGTCATCGGTTCCCGGACCACACCCCGGCTCGTGCCGCACGCGTGCAGCATGTGCCGGGTGCCGTCCGGATCCGGTGCGGCGGCCACAAATCCGACGTGGTGCACTCGGCCGCCCGGACGCTGGAAGAAGTAGACGTCGCCGGGGCGTTCGTCACCGAACGCCAGCGGCGCGCTCGCGTCGGCCTGGTCGTCGGCGTTACGCGGCACCGTGACGCCGAGTCGGCGGCAGGTCAGGTGCACCAGGCCCGAGCAGTCGATGCCGAACGGCGAAAGGCCACCCCAGACATACGGCGTGCCGAGCATCTGCGAGGCGGTGGTCAGCATCTCGGCACCGGATGGCGGGCGGGTCGGGCGGACCACCACCGACGCGGCGGGAACGTATCCGCCACTGACGCCGGCGTGGTCCACCGGCGCCAATGGAAGGTAACCGTCGACCGGCGGCCCGGCGACCGTGATCTCGGTGCCCAGCACGACGTCGGCGTGCACGATGAGGCCGTGCGGCCGGTCCACGATGGACGTGTGTGCCACCGCGACGACGTGCGTCGGATCTGTCTCCGGCAATCGGTCCGCGTCATCGAGGTGCCCGGCGTTGAGCCAGCCCGGGTAGCCACGCGGATCCTTGCGCGGGGCCGACTGACGGATCGCGATCACTCTCGCGAACTCGCCGTCAACGGTGTCGACCAGGACCGGCTCGCCGAGCAGCAGCTGCGACTCGGTCCGGCCGCCCAGGTCTTCCCGCTCGTCCAAGGTCATCGCGCCGACCCAGCCCCGGACATCGCCGTGGAACGCCGGCTTGTCCAGCGGCCGCACCCGATCGGGACTCGACCACAGGGTGGCGACCGGCACGCGGATGGTGGCGGTCGTCATACCGCACCGGCCTGGCGGACCAGCTTGGGTTCGTGGTCGCGCGCGACGTCGCCGTCCAGCGCGGCACCGACCAGGTCGTGGATCCCGTGCACACCCAGGCCGGGTTCATCGGGCAGCACCACCGTGGCACCGTCGTAGGTGATTCCGCCGTCCACCGGCGACTCCGCCAGCCACCACGCCCCGTCCAGGTCCGGCACCACCGTGGTGCCGAAGGCCGAGACCAGGCTGGCCGCGGCGGCGATGCCGATCGGGCTCTCCATCATGCAGCCGACGATCATTCCCATGCCGTGTTCCTCGGCGAGCGCCAGCAGCGTCCGCGCCGGGCCCAGGCCACCGCTCTTGGCCAGCTTCACGTTCACCATGTCGGCGGCGCGACGGCGGATCACCTCAATCAGGTCCCGCGGCGAGAACACCGACTCGTCGGCCAGGATCGGCAGGTCCACCCGGTTGCTGACCCAGGCCAGCCCGTCCAGGTCCCACTTGGCGACCGGCTGCTCGACGAATTCCACGTTCAGCCCGGCGTCTTCGACACCGTGGATGACGCGGACCGCCTCGCGCGGCGTCCAGCCCTGGTTGGCGTCCAGCCGGATCTTGATGTCCGGTCCGGCAGCCGCGCGGATCGCCCGGACCCGGTCGATGTCGGCGGCCGCGCCGTTGCTGCCGACCTTCACTTTGAGCACGGCGAACCCGTCCGCGATCCGCGCGGTGGCGGCCATCGCGAGCGCGTCGGCCTCGTCGACCGAGAGGGTCACATCGGTGGGTACGCGCATCCTGGTGCCGCCGAGCAGCCGCACAAGCGGCACGCCCATGCGCCGGGCGGCCAGGTCGTGCAGGGCTACATCGACGGCGGCTTTGGCCGCTTCGTTTCCGGCGACGGCGCGTGCCACGATGCGGCAGGTCTCGACGAGGTCGTCCGCGTCACGCCCCAGCAGAAGCGGCCGGAGCATGTCCCGCACGCACGATTTGGCGCCCGCGATCGATGCCCCGGTCACCTGCCACACCTGCGGGGCCTCGCCCCAGCCGGACCGTCCGTCGGTGTCGACGATCTCGACGACCAGGGTTTCGACCGATGTGGCGCGGCGCAACGAGGTGACGAAAGGTGTGTGCAGCGGGGCGGAGAGTTTGTGCGTACGGACCGCGGCGATCGTCACGCGGGCAGCGTAACCGTTTGGAGCTTAGTTTCGGAAGACGGCAATTGGTTTGAAAGAATTTTCAGCCATCCGGTGGCGAGCAGCCCCTGGCCAGCGACGTAGGTCAGCATCACCCAGATCGGCGGGCCGCCAATCGCGTCCGGGTGCGCGATGTCCACGGCAATCAGCATGTCCGAAAGCATGAACAGCGCTCCACCGAAGCCGATCCGGGCGCCGAATGTGGCACTGGCCGCGGCCATCGTGGTCAGCGCCAGCGCGTACACCGCGATTGGCACCCGCAACGCCGCCCAATCCACCCCAAAGCCACGCCAGGGCGCCCGCGTAGACCACGGCGTAGGCCGCCGGCACCAGCGGCCGCGCCCGCAACCGGTCCAAGGCCCCGGCGCGGCTGAAGGTCACGATGTAGCAGACGTGGCAAGCCAGGAACAGCACCATGCCGATCAGGAACGCGACGGTGCCGTCGAAGATCAGCGCGATGTCGCCTGCGGCGGCGGCGAGCTGGCCGGCGATGAACAGCTTCCGGTCCCGCGGTGCCGGCGCGGCGAGCCACACCAGAAGCGCCAGCAACGGCATCAGCATGGGCTTGGTGATCGCGTCGGCGACATGGTTGCCGGTGCCGCTGGCGACCACGTTGACCGCGGCGGCGACGGCGAACAGCGCAAGGACGATCTTCTGAGGCGTACGCATGATCTTCGGTGCCGTCTTCCGGGGGTCGTGGTGGGGTCGTGCCGCTCGGGCGGCCCGGATCAGTCGCCCAGAACGTGCCGATCCGCCCAGCTCGCGGCCGCGATCCGGGCGATCAGATTACATGCGTCGTCGCCGTCTTCGGAGTCTGCGAGTGGGGTCGTCGTGCACACGACGATCGCGTACGGCGGAGCGTCGGCGGGGAACACCACCCCGGCACCATGGCGGACGCCCTCGATCCATCCGTTCTTGTGGGCGATCCGGGTCCCGGCCGGCAGTCCGGCGGCCAGGTCCTCCAGATGTTCCTGGGCGAACAGCACCTCGAGCATGGCCTCACAGGTCTCCGGTTTGCCGAGCGGCTCCGAACCGGGGCGGGCCGCGGCGTAGCCGGCGTCCACCGCGATCTTGCTGAGCAGCACGCCAAGGTCCCGGGCGGTGACCAGATTGTCGATCCCGGCCAGGCGCGCCGACGCGTCCTCGATGCCCCGGTTGACCTGCATGTGGCTGGTCCCGGCGAGGCGCAGCACCTCGTGCACCGCGGGGACGCCGACGTGACTGAGCACCAGGTTGGTGGCGAAGTTGCTGGACCGGATGATCATGCGGCGTGCCAGCCATCGCAGGGTCGCCGTGGCACCCAGCCGATCCCACACGTCGTCGTCCTGGTCGTAGCCCTGATCGTTAGTGAACCGCGGGGCGCCGGGCTTGGCTGAGGCGAAGTCGTTGCGCACCGGCACTTCGGCGTCCAGGTCGAGGATTCCGGCCTCGCCGGACCGGTAGAGCGCCGCCAGCACCGCCGCCTTCATCGTGCTGGCGGCATAGTGCGTGGCGTTCTCCGCGAGCGCGTAGGCCGGACGGTCGCTCTCGATGCGTGCACACCAGACCGAGATGGTGCCGGGCACAGCTTTCAGTTCGGCGTCCAGCGCCTGCAGGTGGGGTGCGGTCATGCCGGAACGTTACCGCGACCGGGTGTCGGGCGGATCCCCGGCGATATCCGTGTGGGTGCTCAGCCGGGCCGGGTGTTCGGGCGCGGGCGCCAACCGGCCCAGTCTCCGCCCAGTCTCCGCCCAGGCCCAGATCAGTCCCGGCTCGGCTGGGCCGACGTCGGCGACAGCGGCTCGGCCAGTGCCCGCCAGGCTTCGGCGGCGAGTTCGGCGTTCGCCGAATCCTGCAGCCGGTGCGCGAGCGCGGTGAGCTTCTCCATCGCGTCGTGGATGTCGCCGGAGGCGACCTGCAGCCGGAACCGCAGGATGTCGACCCGGATCTGATCGCGGAACGACATCAGTGAGGGCTCGCGCGCCAGGTTGTCGGCGATCCGCCGGGCATCGTCGAGCCGGCCTTCGTGGAATGCCAGGAGCGCTCGGATCGTCATGAACTCCTGAAGGTGCTGGCGGGTGCCGATCAGCGGCACCAGAGACTCGATCTCGCTGATCCGCTGACTCGCCGCGCCCGTGCGTTTCGGGTTCATCTGCAGGTAGAGGGATCCCGCCGCGATCCGCAGCCGCATCCACAGAATGATGTCGTCGTGGCTGTCCAGGTCACGGATCGCCGACTCGATCAGGACCGTCGCCTCGTCCGGCAGCCCCTGGCGCAGCCGCACCGTGGCCGCTGCCCAGCGAGCCTCGGCGACCAACGGCCCGACAACGGTGCTGGCCGAGTCGATGATCTCGATCAGCTCGTCGGCCGCGCGCCGGGCCGAAGCGATGTCGCCGGCCTCGCCCTCGGCGGAGACCAGGGTCAGCAACGCCCGGGCCAGATCGATGGCCGGCGCGTGGAAGCCGCGGGCGATGTCGGTGGCCGCGTGCGCCAGCTCGGTGGCGATTTCCGGGTGACCGGTGACCCGGTAGAACTGGGACAGCTTCACCCGGGCCCGCACCCGCAGCTCGGGTATGCCGATCCCGTCGCCCACCGCCATCAGGGCGTCCAGGATCTCCTTCTTGCGCACCGGATCGCTGGTGTCGCCGCGGGTCTCGGCCATGCTCCAGAGCACCTGCCACTGCAGGGCCGGGTCGATGTCGAGCTCGGCGCGGTCGTTGTGCACCAGGTCCCGCTTGATCGCCGGGTCCAGGTCTTCGATCACCGCGAAACCCTTGGCGACCACCTGCGCGAATTCGCTGGCCCGATGGTCGCCGAGCTCCGACGGCGGAACGCCGAGGCGCTCCGATAAGTAGGCCACGGCGCGGGCGGTCGGCGGGCGTGCGCCGGATTCGAGCCGGGACAGGTAGCTCACCGACACGCCGGGCTCTGCCAGAGCGGCCTGTGACAGGCCGCGCGCCATGCGCAGTTCGCGCAAACGCTGGCCGAACCAAGGCTGCTGCAACATGCCGGTATAGGTCTCCCGATCGGCGACGAGAGTCATCGTGGCGGGCTACGCCAGGACGGCCCTGTCGGTCTCGTTGACAAGTGTGCAGGAGGTCATCACGACGCCGCGTCGGGACCCGTCAGGCCTGCGAAGACCGATGACATGCCGGCGCGGCGAGTGGTCACAGTGGCCAGTCCATCTTTCATCCCTCTCCGGTCGCTTCGGGCAGCTTCGGGCAGTCGTCACCGCGGAACAGTGACGGCTACTTGTACGGCCAATCGATGTCGTTCGGGGTCATGCCGTGGGAGACGGTCGTCGCCGGGGTGGCCGTGGCGGCAACGAGGGCCGGGGCGGTGGCCAACGCGCCGGTCGCGACGAGGGCCAGCGCGCCGATCGCGGTGGCGACGCGCGTCTTGCGGGTCGAAGCCTTCATGGTCATCAAGCCTTTCCATCCAGCAGAGCTGGTCGCGGAGGGGAGCAGGGCAGTGGCTTGTCGTCCTCACCCGGCTGTTGGCGCAAAGGTAGGTCGGGGTTGCCAAGCTTGTCAACCTGTAGCACCAATATTGACAAGGTTGGCAAGGGCTCGTAGGTTCGGATTCGTGTTCAGCGCCCGAAGATTGCCGCAGCGGAGCATCGCCCGCCCTGAGTCGGGCCTGGTTTCGTCACCCGCCGCGCTGCTTGAGGTGGTCCTGTTGGCCCAGAGTGCTTCCGAGCCAGTGCCGTATCAGCAGAAGTACGTGCGGCCGGCGGGGCACCTCAAGATCGGCGACCGGTGGATGAAGCGTTACCAGATCACCGACGACCCGACACCGATCGATCCGACGATCCAGAGTGCCGCCGACGCCTACGTGCGCCATCTGATGGCACCGCTGGATGACGACACGCCACCGGCCGGGTTCGCGGTCCTGCGCCAGGACCAGGACCGGATCTGGATCAACTGCTATTCGTGGGTGCTGGACGGCGTCGTGCACTGCCGCACCGGCTCCGCGACCGCCGCCGGGAGGCTCAGGTTCACCGAGGTCAACCGACCATGGGTGGGCGGCGTCTGGGAGCTGGCTCCGTTTGCCTACGAGCGGGCCTCGTGGGTCCGGCACATGCGCCGCGATCCGGACGACGCCGACCTGGGGACCTATCTCGCCGACACCATGCCGGAAGGCTGGTTTGACTGACCGGCTGGGTTCGACTGATCGGCTGGGTTCGACTGACCAGCTGGGTTCGACTGACCAGACGTGGCGCCGCCTGAGGTGCGATCCGGTGTCGTCGTGCTCCGGAGCGGGCCGGCGGCGCTGGGTCTCAGTCGTCGTCGAGACATAGGCAGAAAGGGTGGCCGGCCGGGTCCTTCATGACCCGGACGTTGCGCTGCGGCTGGTCGTCGGCGAGCGTGCCGCCGAGCGCGATCGCATCCGCGACCGCCGACTCCAGGTCGCCGACCTGGAAGTCGAAGTGCATCATCGGTCTCTGCTCGCCGTCGACCGGTGGCCAGATCGGTGCGACGTAACCATCGGCCCGCTGGAACACCAGGAACGCGCCGTTCGGGGCGGCGACGATGGCGGTGCCGGGCTCCTGATGGCCGATCGGCCAGCCCAGCAATTCGGAGTAGAACCCGGCAAGGGCGGCCGGGTCCGGCGCCTCGATGGCGGCACCCCACCACATTCCGGCAGATCGCGATCGCATGGAGACAGTCTGGCGTAGCACCGCCGAACCGGCCACCGGAGCGCGGCTCCCGGCACGGTCACTGGCACACCACCGCACCCGTGATCGTGTGATGGTGGCAGGCCATGGCCGTCCTACCATCACACGATCCAGCGGGCGAATGCAGCTCGCCGGCGCCGGCGCGTCAGTTGGAGCGCTGGGCCCGGCGGAACATCCGGTAGCGCTCGGTCTGGTCGAGGATGACCTTCCGGATGCGTACGGCGGTCGGCGTGACCTCGACGCACTCGTCCTCGCGGCAGAACTCGAGCGCCTGCTCAAGCGACAGCCTGCGCGGCGGGATCAGCTTCTCCGTCTCGTCCGACGTCGACGCCCGCATGTTGGTGAGCTTCTTCTCCTTCGTGATGTTGACGTCCATGTCGTCGGAGCGCGAGTTCTCGCCGACGATCATGCCCTCGTACACCTCGGTGGTCGGCTCGACAAAGAGTGTGCCGCGCTCCTGCAGGTTGGTC
Organism: uncultured Actinomycetota bacterium; assembly: GCA_963836775.1. Lineage (GTDB taxonomy): Bacteria > Actinomycetota > Actinomycetes > Mycobacteriales > Micromonosporaceae > DASQPR01. The sequence continues at coordinate 1,327,995 of CAWIKR010000003.1, forward strand.
ATGGCGAACGCGGTGACGGGTCCGGACCGGTCCGCCACTAGGGAGCCGTTGTTACGCGTACGCAGCTCGCCGAACCACGGCTCGTACTTCTCGAAGACGTGGTGCAGGATGCCGGTGCCGCGGGTGTCGGTCAGGAACTCGGTCCGGAAGCCGATCAGTGCACGTGCCGGGACCAGCCACTCCATCCGGATCCAGCCGGTGCCGTGGTTGACCATCTGCTCCATCCGGCCCTTGCGTACGGCGAGGAGCTGGGTGATCGCGCCGAGGTACTCCTCCGGCGCGTCGATCGTCATCCGCTCCACCGGCTCGCAGGTCTTGCCGTCGATCTCGCGGGTGACCACCTGCGGTTTGCCGACGGTCAGCTCGTAGCCTTCCCGGCGCATCTGCTCCACCAGGATCGCCAGCGCGAGTTCGCCACGGCCCTGCACCTCCCAGGCGTCCGGTCGCTCAGTCGGCAGGATCCGCAGCGACACGTTGCCGACGAGCTCCCGGTCCAGGCGGTCCTTCACCAGCCGCGCGGTGACCTTGGAACCCTTGGTCTTGCCCACGAACGGCGACGTGTTGGTGCCGATTGTCATCGAGATGGCCGGCTCGTCGACCTTGATCAACGGCAGCGCGATGGGATTCTCGGCATCGGCGAGCGTCTCGCCGATCATGATGTTGTTGATGCCGGCCACCGCGATGATGTCGCCCGGACCCGCGGTCTCTGCGGACTTGCGCTCCAGGCCGTCGGTCATCAGGAGCTCAGAGATGCGGACCCGCTCGGTGGTGCCGTCGGTCTTGCACCAGGCCACGGTCTGGCCCTTGTTGATGGTGCCCTCGTGCACTCGGCAGAGCGCGAGCCGGCCCAGGAACGGGGAGGCGTCCAGGTTCACCACGTGCGCCTGCAGCGGCGCGTCCTCGGTAAAGGTCGGTGCCGGCATGGTGTCGAGGATCGTCTGGAACAGCGGCTCCAGCGAGGTCGAGTCGGCCGGCACGGTGCCGTCGTCGGGCTGCTTGAGGGTGGCGATGCCGTCCCGGGCGCATGCGTAGACGATCGGGAATTCGATCTGGTGCTCGTCTGCGTCCAAGTCGAGGAACAGCTCGTAGGTGTCGTCGACGACCTCTTTGATACGGGCGTCGGACCGGTCCACCTTGTTGATAACCAGGATGATCGGCATCCGGGCCTTGAGGGCCTTGCGCAGCACGAATCGGGTCTGCGGCAGCGGTCCTTCGGAGGCATCGACCAGCAACACCACGCCGTCGGCCATGGTCAGGCCGCGCTCCACCTCGCCACCGAAGTCGGCGTGGCCGGGGGTGTCGATGATGTTGATCGTGACCGGCTCGGAATCGTCCGACGGGTGATAGGACACCGAGGTGTTCTTGGCGAGGATCGTGATGCCCTTTTCCCGTTCGAGATCACCCGAGTCCATGACGCGGTCGGCCATCTCGGCGCGGCTGTGCCAGCCGCCGGACTGCTTGAGCATGGCGTCAACGAGGGTGGTCTTGCCGTGGTCGACGTGCGCGACGATCGCGACATTCCGGAGATCGGTACGGGTGGGCATGGCGAATATCCTCCCGTGTGCCGGTTTGGCCACCCACGGCGGCCCCTGCCAACGAGCGCTGCGTCACCACCCAGGGTAACCACCCCAGGATCTTGACGACTCCGCTACCGGCAGGTAGGAACTGACCCGTGACTCAGAGCACAGGGTCGAAGTCGGTCGACGTCGTGGTCGTTGGCGCAGGTGTCGCCGGTTTGGTGGCGGCAACCGAGCTGCGTAACTCCGGCTATCACGTCGCGGTTCTGGAGGCCCGGGACCGGGTCGGCGGCCGCACGCTGAACCGGGAGATCCCGAACTCCGGCGGCCAGGTGATCGAGATGGGCGGACAGTGGATCGGCCCGACCCAGCACCGGGCACTGAAACTGGTGGAGGAGCTGGGCCTGCAGCTTTACCCGACCTACGACGACGGCAAGCACACCGTCGACTTCCGCGGCCGGCTGCGCCGCTATACCGGCCGGATTCCGTGGCTGGGCGGGCGTACGTTGATCGACATCGGGCTGGCGCAGCTGAAGCTCGACAGCGCGGCGCGCAAGGTGGTGACCGCGGCGCCGTGGGACACCCGCAACGCCGCCGAGCTCGATGGCCAGACCTTCGCCGACTGGATCGCCCGGCACGTCAAGACCGACAGCGGCGAGAAGTTCTACCGGATCGTCACCGAGGCCGTCTTCTCCGCCGAGCCGGAGGACATGTCGGCCCTCTGGGCGATGTTCTACCTGGGTTCGGCGGGCGGCCTGGACCCGCTGATCAACACCCGCAACGGTGCCCAGCAGGACCGGGTGGTCGGCGGCACGCAGCTGATCAGCGTCCGGCTGGCGGACCGGCTCGGCGACGCGGTCGAGCTCAACGCTCCGGTGGCCGCGATCGACTGGTCCGGCGACCGGACGGTGGTGACGACCCGGGACCGGCGGACGGTCACGGCCCGGCGTGTGATCCTCGCCGTGCCCCCACCGCTGGCGGCCAAGATCGCCATGACGCCGGAGTTGCCGGCCGCCCGCCGGGCCCTGGTGGACGGCATGCCGATGGGCTCGGTCATCAAGATCAATGTTGTGTACGACAGCCCGTTCTGGCGCGAATCCGGCCTGTCCGGTCAAGCGAACAGTGATGTCCGGGCCTTGAACACGGTCTACGACAACACGCCGCACAGCGGTTCCCCGGCCGTACTCCTTGGGTTTCTGGAAGGCCGGCACGCCAAGGCGACCGCGCACCTGGACCCCGGCGAACGCCGCAAGCTGGTCCTCGACGACCTCGCCGCCTACTTCGGGCCTCGGGCCTACGACGCCGTGGACTACCTGGAACAGGATTGGTGCGCGGAGGAGTTCAGCGGTGGCTGCTACGGCGCGTTCGCGCAGCCCGGCACGCTGACCCGGTTCGGTCCCGCACTGCGCGAGCCGATCGGGCCGATCCATTTCGCCGGCACCGAGACCGCGACCCGGTGGGCCGGCTACATCGACGGCGCCGCCGAATCCGGCGAGCGGGCCGCCGCAGAGGTGCGGGCCAGCATTCTGCGCCAGGCACGGGGTGCGGCCGTCGGGTAGTGTCGTGGGCCGTCCATGGGGGAGGGTTCGTGCGCCGCTCATATGTTGTTGCCGCCATTCTGTGCCTGGCATTGCTGGCGACCGCCGCCGGCTGCGGAACGTCGAAGTCCAACGACGGCCATGTGTCGGCATTGAGCGAGGCCTCGGCCGCGCCGTCGGATCCGGCGACACCGTCAATCGATCCGACGCCGACACCGACACCGAAGGCCACCAAGTCCACGCCGAAGGCCACCGTCGCACCGCCGACCGTGGTGCCCGAGCAGCCCGGGTGCGACGGCTTCCGGGGCAAGAATCTCTCCGCCGCCAACGTGTCGGCGTTGCTCGCCAGTGCGCAGAAGGTCGAGGAGTGGAAGGGCCTGGGCGAGTCCCGGGTGGATCCGCGGATGTGGCCGGTGCCCAAGATCGTCGTGCCGCCGACGATGTTGAAGGCGATCGCATACCTGGAGAGTGGCTGGCGAACCGCGTGCGTCGGCCGGGACGGCATCGGATTCGGGCTGTTCCAGATCTCGCCGGCCACCCAGGATCAAGTCAACAGCCGGTTCGGTGAGAGCTTCGACCGGATGTCGGCATCCGGCAACGCCGCCATCGGCGTCGGCTACCTCGAGTGGATCATCGTCTACCTCGGACTGAACCATTTCGGCACCAACTTCGACCTGACCAAGAACTCGAAATTCATGGACGCGGTGATCGAGTCGTTTCAGCAGGGTCCGGAGGCGGTCCTGGTGAATGGCAAGATCGTCATGAACAACCCGGACTATGTGACCGCCGTCCGCGCCATGATGACGAGCAAGCCCTGGGCGTAGGCCGTGTCCCGCCGATCCGGCAGAACACGGCCTGGGCGCCGCGCACGCGGCCCGGATTTAGTCGGGCATCCGTCCGTTCGGGTCCTATCTGGACCCTCCCGGCCGTCGATATGCTGGGCCGGCCCGGCCGCTATCGGTTCTGACGCGGCCGCCCAGTTCGTGCGTGTCTTCCTGTGGGGGCAGAGGTGTCCGGTGCGGACTACCACGTCGAGGTGCACGGCTCGGTCGGCGGCCACCTCGTGGTCGGCGATCACAATCTGATCGTCAATGCCCAGACCGGCTCGTCGGTCACGGTGCTGCAGGAGGCCGATCGGCCGGCGCCGGTGCGCCGGCCGACGGTGCGGTTGTTACCGCGCCGGCCCAGCGTCTTCGTCGGTCGCTCGACCGAACTCGGCGCCATCGCCGCGGCTGTCGTCGCTCAATCGACCCTGCAGGTGTATGGCGCCAGCGGCGTCGGGAAGAGCACGTTGCTGCGTCAGGCGGCGTACGCGCTGGCCGACGAGACCCGGGGGATCGCGTACCTGACCGCGTCCGGCCGCGGTGGCGGTGACGTGCTGCAGGAGATCTTCGAGGCGTGCTACGAGACGTCCGGGCATCGGCCCAGCAGCACTGAGCTGCGCCGCCACCTCGGCGGAGTTCGCACGACGTTCTTGGTCGACGACCTCACCGTCGATGACGACGCGCTGGCGACGATTCTCGACACCGTGCCGGACGCCGGCTTCGTCTTCACCTCGGTGGCCCGTGAGTTGTGGGGCCAGGGGTCCGTGGTGGCCCTCACCGGGCTGCCGGAAGATCAGGCGCTGGCGCTGTTCCGGCGGGAATTCGGCCGCGAGCTGACCGCCGCCGAGCTGGCTGCCGCGTCCCGGGCCTGGCGGGAGACCGCCGGGGCACCGATCGGGGTGCTGCGGGCCGCCGCCGCACTCGCCGCGGCCCCGTCGGAGCCGGCCATCCCGGCGCCGCGCGATCCCGACGATCCGGAGCGCACCGTCCCCTATCCGGTGCCGCTCACACCGCCCCAGCGCGATGTCTACGACCTGCTCCGGGCGTTGCCCCAAGGCCCGATCTCGGTGCCGGTGCTGACGCGGCTGGTCGGCGCTCCGGACGCGGCGAAGGTGGAAGCGGCCGCGGACCGGCTCGACGACGTCGGCCTCGCCGAGCGCATCGACGACACCTTCCGGCTGGCCGAGGACCTGGCCGGTGCGGCGCCGGGACACTACCGCCGTGACGCCGGCACTCTGGCCGACGCGATGCTCGCCTGGCTGCGCGAGGGCGACGCGTCGGTGTCGACGGCGGCGATCCACGGCCCGGTGATCGTCGCGCTGGTCGATGACGCTGTCGCGACCGGCCACGCGGCAGCCGGTTGCCGTCTGGCTCGCGCCGCTGCGCCGCTGCTCGCGCTGTCGATGCGCTGGGATCTGTGGCGCGACGTCCTGGTCGCCGGGCAAGCGGCAGCGACCGCGGCCGACGACCAGGAGGCGCTGGCCTACTTCACTCACGAACGCGGCATCCGGATGCTTTGCCTGGGCCAGGCGGCCGCGGCGGCCGCGGTGCTGGCATCGGCGGCGGGCATGTGGCAGGCGCTGGGGCTGGCCAAGTCGGCACTGATCGCGTCGAACGCGCACGCGGTGGCGACAGCCGCGGCCTCGATGGTGCCGGCCGCCGGGTCGGTGCCGGCGTCGGCCGCGCCGGCCCCGTCGGGTTCGTCGGCGGCCTTCGGCCGGCGGTTCGGGTTCGGCCGGCGGTTCGGGTTCGGCCGGCGGGTCCGGTTCGGGTTCGGGCTCGGCCGGAAGCGTGCCGGTGCCGCGGCCTCCGCGGCCGGCGCGCCGGTTCATCGGGCGCGCCCGGGCTCCGCACCCGAAGCCCGGGTTCCCGGTGGTCCCGGTCGTCATCGCCGGCATCGTCGTGGTGGCGCTGATCGTCGCCGGGGTCCTCTACGCCACACACGGATCGGGTCCGGCGCGGCCGGTCGCCGGGCCGACCAGCGCGTCTCCGACGCCGAGCCCGTCGGTGCCGCTCGGACCACCGGTGGCATCGTCGCCGTTCACCGTGGTGCGCAGCGACCCGGCCCGGGTGCTCGACAACGATCCGTCGACCTTCTGGTCGTCGACCGTGTCCAAGGTGCCGCAGGCCGACGTCTGGATCCAGATCGACATGCAAGGTCTCGGCTCGTGGACCGGTGTCAGCCTGACGCCGCGCGCCGACGGCATCGGCTTCCCGGCCGGGTTCCGGCTGGAGTCCAGCGTGGATGGCGTCACCTGGACGCCGATTCCCGGCCAGGACTACAACGCCGACAATCCACCGCCGGGCGGGACCGACGCCCAGACGCTCACCTTCGGCGCTCCGGTGCCGGCCCGATACGTGCGCCTTTACGCGTACACCCTGGGTCGTGCGAATGCGCCGACGGTGGTCGCGGAGGTCGCGCCGCTCTATGCCCTGCAGATCGCCGAGATGCACGTGCTCGGATAGCCCAGCCCCGGCTGGCCCCCACCAAGCCCGCTCATGAAGGAGGCCGCGATGGCCCAGCAAGGCGACCACTTCCAGATCAGCGTCGGCGGTTCGGTCGGCGGCAACGTCGTCGTCGGCCGGCAGAACCAGGTGATTTCGTCACCAACCACGAACGGCGTGTCGCCGGCCGATCTGGCGGCGTTCCGATCCGCGGTGGACCAGGTCAAGGCCGACGTCGCGGCGCAAGCGCCGGACCAGGCCGAGGCCGCGGCGGCCCAGCTCGACGAGCTGCATCAGGCGGCGACCGCGGCGAAGCCCGATCTCAATACCTTTGAGCGCGTACGCGGATGGTTCGTCACGCATCTGCCGACCTTCGCCGGAGCGGTCACCGGCCTGCTGGTGCATCCGGTCGTCGGTGTGCTGGTCAAGTCGGCCGGCGACGCCGTGGTCGACGAGTTCCACCGCCGATTCGGCACACCGTCGGCGTCCTGACTCCCGCGGTGACTCCGCTTCCTGGTTCTCCGCACTGGATCTTGCGAAGTGGGGAGGGTGATAGGCCTGCTCACTTCGCAAGATCGGCGGGGTCGCTGTCGTTGGTCAGCCCAGAAGGATCTGCCGCGTGTTCGTGGCCACGTTCTCGCTCAGCACGGTGATGCTGCCGGGCCGGGCGCGGATTCCGGCGTACGCGAGTGCGTCGATCGGCAACCTCAGCCAGGCGGCGGTGACATAGGTCAGCGTGCCGCCGTGTGTGACGACGATCCGATGCTCGGCGTCGTGCGCGGTGATCCGGTCCACGGCGGCGTAGACCCGGGTGGCGAAAGTCCACGTCGTTTCGGACCCCGGTACGCCGTCGTGGTGGTGCAGCCGGTCCCCGTCGGCGGGCATCGGAATGAACCGAGCGTCGGCGCCGACAGGCTTGCCCTCGGCTTCGCCATACGAGCGTTCTCGCAGGTCCGGATCGAACACCGCGGTGACGCCGAACTGGTGCGCGATGGCTCCCGCCGTCTCCCGGGTGCGGGTCAGGTCCGAGGCGTAGAGCTCGACCGCGGTGCCGTCCGGGATCCGGGCGCGTAGCTCGGACGCGATCTCTGCGGCGGCGGCGTGGCCCGCATCGGTCAGCCGCGAGTCGTACCAGCCGCCGACCAGGCGCTCGGTGACATGCGTGGCCTCGGGATGGGTGACGACATAAATGGTGCGCACGGTGGCTCCGATCTCGGGCGGCACGGCTGGGCGAGCAGTTCTACCATGACGCCGACCGAATCGAGGCGCGTTGAACCCGTTGTTCGTGTTGTATCCGTTCGACACCCGGATCTTCGAGCTCCGGTTCCCCGATGGCCGGGCAGCCGAGGCGTTGGCCCTGATCCGGAGTGATGCAGATCGTCTGGCTCACCCATCGGATAGGCGATCGGGGTCTGTGCGATCGTCGAGGCGTTGACCGGGAGCCCGACGATAGTCGGCGTGGTCAGCGTGCCGGTGATCAACCGCATCGGAGGCTGGTATCTCCGCGGGGCGGGTCCGCGGAGTCAGTCACTGGCCGCGCGACCGGGGCCCGCCGCATCAGCGGAGTCTGGTGGGTAACCGGCGACCTGAAGACTTGGTGACCCGCGCCGCTGTAGCATCCCGCCATGACCACGATCGATCGGGCCCGCCTGGCTGAGCTGCTGGTTCGTGAGCGCGAGACTTACGCATCGACGCACAAACGCTCCTACGACGCCTGGCTGGCCTCGAACCACCTGTTCGGACGCGTCCCGATGACCTGGATGAGCAAGTGGGCCGGCGGCTTCCCGCTGACCTTCGAGACCGCCAAGGGCGCGCGGATCACCGACATCGACGGCAATTCCTACATCGACTTCGCGCTCGGTGACACCGGCGCGATGGCCGGGCATTCACCCGAACCCACGGTACGCGCGGTCAGCGACCGGATCGCGACGCTGGGCGGTATCACTACGATGCTCCCGAGCGGCGACGCCGAGTGGGTGGGCGCCGAGCTGACCCGCCGGTTCGGGCTGCCGAAGTGGTCGTTCACGCTCACCGCCACCGACGCCAACCGGTGGGCGATCCGGCTGGCCCGGCTGGTCACCGGGCGACCCAAGATCCTGGTCTTCTCGTACTGCTACCACGGCTCGGTGGACGAGACGTTCATCGTGGTCGGTCCGGACGGCGTGCCGATGAGCCGGCCCGGCAACGTCGGCCCAGCGGTCGACCCGATCTCGACGACCCGCGTCGTGGAGTGGAACGACCTGGCCGCTGTCGAGCGCGAGCTTGCCTCCGGCGATGTGGCGGCGATCCTGGCCGAGCCGGCGCTGACCAACATCGGCATCGTGCTGGCCGAGGATGGCTTCCTGGCCGGCCTGCGGGACGTCGCGACCAAGTACGGCACCCTGCTGATGATCGACGAGACGCACACCATCTCCGCCGGACCTGGCGGCGTCACCCAGCGCGACGGACTGCGGCCGGACATCTTCGTGATCGGCAAGTCGCTCGGCGGTGGCGTGCCGTGCGGTGCGTACGGCCTGACCGAGGCGATCGCGGCCCAGGTCACCGAGCTGGCCGAGACCGGGTCGGCGGACATCGTCGACGTCGGTGGCGTCGGCGGCACCCTGGCCGGCAGCGCGCTGTCGCTGGCGGCGATGCGGGGCACGCTGAGCGAGGTGCTGACCGACGAGGCGTTCGCCGGCATGATCGCGCGCGCCACTCGGTACGCCACCGGCGTACAGCAAACGATCGATGATCTGAGCCTGCCGTGGTCGATCGCGCAGCTGGGCGCGCGGGCCGAGTATCGGTTCTGCGATCCCGCGCCGCGCAACGGTGGCGAGTCGGCGGCCGCGGCCGACGACGAGCTGGACGAGTTCATGCACCTCTACACCTGCAATCGCGGCATCCTGATGACGCCGTTCCACAACATGGCGCTGATGTGCCCGGCGACGACCGACGCCGACGTGGACCGGCACACCGAGGTGTTCGCGGCCGCCGCGGGTGAGTTGGCCGGATGACGCCGGAGGAGATGGTCGCCGCGGCGCTGGCGGTCGCCGAGTGCGGGATGTCCGTCGGTGAGCTGGCGATCGGCACGGTGGTGGTGATGGGTGATGACATCGGATGATCCTGGTTGCCGGCGAGGCGCTGATCGACCTGGTCGGCGACGACCCTGATGGCGGCTATCGAGCCGTGGTCGGCGGCTCGCCGGCCAACGTCGCGGTCGGCACGGCCCGGCTCGGCGTCCCGACCCGGATGCTGGCCCGGATCGGATCGGACCGGTTCGGCCGCCGGATCCGCGACCACCTGTCCGGCAACGGTGTCGATCTGACCTGGGCGGTCACCGCGCCGGAACCGACCTCACTCGCGGTCGCCACCCTGGATGCCGGGGGGCGCGCCGATTACGCGTTCTACCTCACCGGGACCGCAGACTGGCAGTGGACCGCGGCCGAGATCCCGGCCATCGCACCGGCCGTCGTCGCGGTGCACTCCGGTTCGCTGGCACTCGGCACGCCGCCGGGATGTGACGTGCTCGAGGCATTGCTCCGGGACGCGACGATGACGACGTCGATCGACCTGAATCTGAGACCGTCGATCCGCGGCGACCGGGAGGCCGAGCTGGCCCGGGTCGAGCGCCAGATCCGGCTCGCCGACATCGTCAAGGCCAGCGACGAGGACCTGGCGTGGCTCTATCCGGGCCGGCCGATCGACGACGTGATCGGCTCCTGGATGGCGGACGGGGTCGGCTGCGTTGTCGTGACTCTGGGCGGGTCCGGTTCTGTGGTGAGCACGCCACGCGGCATCACTCGATGGCCGGCCGAAGCCGTGTCGGTGGTGGACACGGTTGGTGCCGGCGATGCGTACACGGCGGGATTCCTCGCCGCCCTACATGCGCGTGGCGCGCTTGGTGACCGGCCGGCGGAGAGGCTCGCCGAGCTCGACCTCGATGCGTGGCGGGGAATCGTCGCGTTCGCCACCCAAGTCGCGTCGATCACCTGCGGCCGCCACGGCGCCGATCCGCCGACCGCAGCCGAACTGGCCGCGCACGGGTCGGGTGGCGCCGGTTCGATACCTGCCGATCGTGACTCGATCCAGATCCGTCCCGCGTACGCCTACGAGGCGGCTCAGCTCGGCGACCTCGCGCTGCGCTCGAAGGCGCACTGGGGCTACGACGATGCATTCCTGGAGGCGTGCCGGGCCGACCTGACATTCGAACCGGGCGAGGTGGTCCCGAGCCGGATCCACGTCGCCGAGCAGGCCGGGCGGATCCTCGGCTTCTACAGCCTGGACGGCACTCCGCCGGACGGCGAGATCGGCAATCTGTGGGTGGAGCCGGCGGCGATCGGCACCGGACTCGGGCGCCGCCTCTGGGAGCACGTGACGGCGGAAGCGGCCGCACACGGCTTCACCGAGTTGCGGATCGATGCCGATCCGCATGCCGAGGGCTTCTACCGGGCGATGGGAGCAGTACGCGTCGGCGAGACACCGTCCGGCTCGATTCCCGGCCGGATGCTGCCGCTGATGACCGTCCGGCTGTCCGGCTAGACCACTCGATAGGTCGCCCCGCCCAGCTCGACCACGTCACCCGGATGCAACTGGCGACCACGGCGCGTCTCCACCTCGCCATTGACCAGCACCTCGCCGTACGCGATCCGGATCTTGGCCTCACCGCCGGTGTCCACCGCGTCGGCGAGCTTGAGGAACTGTCCGAGGCGGGTCCCGCCCTCGCCGACCGGCACGTCTGTCATTCCGTCATTGTCTCCCGGCGGTGGAGCCGCGGTCGGCCGGGCCGCGGTAGGCCGGGCCGCTGTCGGCCGGGTCGCCGTGGATTGCCCGGCGCCGTGGATTGCCCGGCCGCGGGCCGGTGACGGGCTTCCCCGGCTGGGCTGACGCGTCGCTCCCGGTAGAGCGCCTGCGCAGACCGGCCCGACGGCTGGTCGCCGCCGGGCCGGTTTCCGGGGTGTGAACAAGGACCTGGGTGAGCAAAGGGCACTGGGTGAGCAAAGGGCACTGGGTGACTAAGGGCAATGGGTGAGTGACGACTAAAGACAGCCGGGTGCGATCGTCCAGCGCTCGGCACGGGTCAGGAAGGTGAATACGGCGCAGCCCGCCAGGGCACCGATGCTCGTGATGAGGAAGGCCGCGGCGCCGTAGCCGGTGCCGGACTCCTGCCGCGCGATCGCGACGAGATAAGCCGCGCCGATGACGGCGAGTCCGACGATCGCGGACGTCATCGCGTGGCGTGCCCGTGGCTGCGTCGGTGATGACGGCGCGAGCAGCAGGATCGCCGTCAGGCCGGCGATCGCCGGCGAGTTGACCTGCCAGTCGTCGCGGCCGTTCCAGACCTGCTGGACGGCGATGCCGATGGCGGCCAGCGCCGCCAGCGCGACCGCGAACGCGGCCGGAGCCGCGCGCCACGGGATCGCCCGGGGTTGCGTCATGGCCGCCGGATCGTCGAGTGCCGGCAGGCCGAGGAGTGCCCGGACCCGGGACGGGCTCGCAGTCATCCCGACATCACCTCGTCCTGCGCCGCTGGCATCGGCATTTCGATCCGCCGCTCAGACGGACACCGGTTCGGAATCGATCTTCGGCTGTTTCGGGATCGCCGTCGGCGCCGGCTGCTGCTGCGGGTCGGCATCCGAGCTGGCCAGATATTCCTGCATGGTGCGCTCGCGACCGTAGCGGCGGCGCAGGTACCAGTACCCGACCAGGGCGGCCGGGCCGAAGTAGGTCTGGGCCGGGATGACGACGTCCAGCCGGGCGTCGACGTAGTTGAGGAGCAGACCCGACAGCGTCGGCATGGCGGCACCGAATACCAGCACCAGCCCGATCGCCAGCCGCAGCCCCTTGCGGCCGTACGCCTTGTAGGCGGCGATCGCGAAGCCGGCGTAGACCAGCAGGTCGCCCAGACCGACGATGGCTTCGTCGTAGTGGATGCGCATGCCCATCGCCGGGAACAGCGGATGGTTGACGAACGATCGGATCAGCAGGTTCGACACCGGCCAGACCAGCGTGAACATGGAGTCGTAGATGGCCAGGCCGGCGGCGAACCAGGCGACGTGCTTGAGCTGCATCCCGCCCTGGACATAGAGGTTGCTGACCGCGATCGAGGCGAGGAGCACGATGATGCTGTTCTCGGCCCAGACGAAGTGCCAGTGCGAGACGTTGTCGATCCACCGCTGCCCGAGCCAGAGCTGGGCGCCGATCAGGACGCCGATCCCCAGCCACAGCACACCGGGCGAGAAGATCGGCCGGCCGCCGATGGACAGCGCGGCCGTGAAGGTGATCGCCAGGACCGTGGTCAGCGCCCACTGTGGCAGCAGCAGATAGAAGCCGGGCAGGACGGTCAGGAACAGGAACAGGAACACCACATCGCGGCCGTTGAAACGGCCGATCGCGGGCCGCTCCAGGCGTACGTGCCGGAAGTAGTAGAGCGCCCCGAAGCAGGTCAGCATCACGCAGAAGACCGTCAGGATGACCTGGAACGTGGACAGGAACGACTGGGAGCTGCTCAGGTTCATGTCATGCTCCGATGAGGGCCGGGCGGGCGGCGAACGTGGTCTCGTGCAGATCGCTGCGCAGGTGGCGGAGCGAACGCGCCTCGTCGTCACCCACGATCGTGATGTCCGGATCCAGCCCATGGGCCTCGAAGTGCCGGGCGATATCGGTGCTGTCGAGGCCGTCGACGGTCGCCGCGGGCAGCGTCACGCGTATGCGTCCGTCGTGGACCGCGGCCCGGTAGCGGGCCGGCCAGGGGCGGGTCGGAAGCGCCTCGATGGATTCGATCAGCTGACGCGGTGTCACCGTCTCGTCCGGCCCGAGCCGCAGCAACTGGTCGGCCTTGCCCTCGATCGGGCCGGTGCCGGGAAGGCCGGCCAGTTCGCAGGTGATCTCATCGGGAGACAGGCACCGGACCACGTCGCGGGTGTCGTAGCGGAACACCGGCATGCAGTCCCGGTAGGGGAAGAACGGGGTGGCCACCACGGTTGCCAGCGCACCGGGCCGCGCCGTCTCGCCGGTCTCCAGATCCAGATATTCGACCAGGCCCATGTTGATGTCGAAGTGCAGATGCCGGTCGTTGCACACGCGGCCGAAGACCGGAACCACTTCGGTCATCGCGAAGAGATCCCGGATGTTCGTGACACCGAACGTTTCCCGGACCGCCGCGGCCAGGCTGGGGGAGAGGACCTCGCCGCCGATGTCGATGGTGCGCAGGTTGAAATCGTCCGGTCCCAGACCACGGCGGCGCGCGGCGACCTCAAGCTCGGCCAGATAGCTGGGCACGGTCGCAAGCTGGGTCGCGCCGTGATGCAGCAGGCTGTCCAGGGACTCGTCCGGGGGGACGATGCCGAGCACCCGGCAGGCGGCGCCGACCAGGCGGCAGCCGGCGGTATTCAGATGCACGCTGCCGGTGGCCCGGGAGCTGACGTTGACCTGCAGGATGTCGTTCGGCAGCAGCTCGCCGCGGAGCAGGCTGGCCAGCGATCCGAGCGCCGGCCACAGCTCCATTTCATATCGGGACAGCCAGATCTCGGCCGGCCTGCCGGTCGTGCCGGTGGTGCGGGTCGCCAGGAAGCGCGGCACGTCGGCACATTGGAAGTCATCCGGCCGGTCGACCAGATCGCGCTTCAGGGTCACCGGAAGGGCGCTGAGCCCGGCGAGATCGAGCCGCTCCGGCGTGACTCCGGCCGCGGTGAACCGGCGCGCGTAGAACGGCGACTGCCTAGCCAGCCGAGACGCGGTCCGCCGCAGGCCGCGGTTGGTGAAGTCGAGCCGCGCCGCCGGATCGTTGAGCGGTCCGTCGATCACTTCTCCGGCGTCGGCACCAGGTTCCCCGAATTCTGCGAGCGTGGCGAGTGCGTCGTCGACGAGTCGATTGAGATTGTTGGTGTTGAGTCGACGACCCCAGACCATGCCCAAGGCCATCCGGAGCTGCCGTACGCCGGTCTCTAGCAACTTCATCTCCTATCCTTGGTACTTGGGCCCGCGACCGGGCTCGGTCCGCAATGGACGTCACCCGGTCGCGGTGTGTGCGCTCCTGGCGGGCCCAAAGGCCCGCCAGGAGCGATCAGTGGATTACAGGGCGGCGCCGGCGGACGTCGAGAACAGAACCGCGGTCAGCGAACCCATCGCGTAGCGGACGTGCTTGACGCTGCTGATGAGACCAGACATGTTTACCCTCCTCCCCGAGCACTCGCAGGCAATCCTGAGATCCGGCGCGACCGGTGACGGCCACGCCCCACTGCTCGTGCGTCGCCGCCGAGCAGCAGCTCAATCAGTGACGGTCACCTTGACCGTCATATCGGGATGCATCGAACAGGTGAAGTAGTAGGTGCCGGGCACCTCGAACGGCGGCGTGGTAAAGGTGGCGTTGCTCGCGGTCAGCACCCGGCGCTCCATCGGGTCCCCGCTGCTCACCTTCAACGTGCCGTCGCGCCCCGGGCCGATGATGTGCATGTATTCCGAATCGTTGACGAAGGTGAGCGTGTCACCGCGGTGAATCGTCACCGCTTTGGTGGTGAACGACTCGTGCTCCATCCCGATCGCCCCGGCCGGCTTCTGCACGTTGATATGTGTCGCGGCCGGGAGAAACGCACCCGCCACGATGAACGGCACGGCGATGAGGATGCGTGGAAGCGCCATCGTCAAACTCCCTGGAGTGAGCGCCGGATGTCTGGAGCGGCCGGCGAATAGAGCACTCCCAGTGAGCGGACGTGGGGAGTGGTTCGCAGCCGCGCGGACAGCAGCCCGGTCCATGTGCGCGCCAGGTGTGGCCCGAAATCAGGTCCCCTGGCACAGACATCGACGACCTCCGTGACGGCGCACCCGAACAGGCAGCCGCCGGCCGCGGCCAACTCCTCGGACTATGATCGACGATCTTCGAATCGAAGGACATCGTTCAGTGACGACATAATTACATCTACGCATGCGCATGTCTACATCTTGACGATCTTCAAAGACGTCGATCTCATCGGCTACTTGACGTGTGCTGATCGCCGCGACCTGCGGAGCCGTCCTGAATAGTGAGACAAAACAGGACGTACAAGAAATGAATGATCTAGCAAATCCTGTCAGATTCTCGACCGCGCTCAGATCGCCGGTCGCACAGTCCGGTGACAGCGTCCGCATAGAACCGCCTCACGAACGTGGTCCTGTCAGCGGCGTATCAGCCGACATCAGCGCGATCTGGGCGAGCCGTCAGAGCCCCGCCTAATCGTGGTGGCATGCCAGATTCGATCGTTGCTGAAGGACTCACCAAGCGATTCGGTGAGACGGTCGCGCTCGCCGGCGTCGATCTTGCGGTGCCCGCCGGGCACGGTCTTCGGACTTCTGGGCCCGAACGGCGCGGGAAAGACCACCACGGTCCGCATCCTCGCGACGTTGTTGCGGCCCGACTCGGGACGCACCTCGGTGGGTGGTTTCGATGTCGTACGCGACGCCCACCGGGCGCGTCAGATCATCGGGTTGACCGGCCTGGAGAACCTCCGGATCATCGGCCGCCTGGTCGGGCAGTCGCGGAGTACCGCCAACGTCCGCGGCCGGGAGCTGCTGGCGGCGTTCCGGCTGGACGACGCCGGTGGTGTTCGCTCCGCTGGCGGTGCGGGCCGTCAAGCGGCGGAGCTAGGCGGTGGCCGACGGCGGATCGTCGGCGTCCGGCCAGCGCTGCCGGAACTGGTCCGGCATCGGGACCCCGACCAGCTCGGCCACCTCCGGCAGGGACATCCGGGTGCCGCGCTCGTACGCCTCGTCAAACGCGACGGCGTCGAGCGCGGTACGCCCGTGTTCGGCTACGCGAACCGCGTCCGGCAGCGACCAGTCCGGGGCGCCGCGCACCGCCTCACCGGCACCGAGCAGCGTCGCGGCCCGGGTCGCATCGCCGTCGATCAGAGCGAGGTCGGCCTGGCCGACCAGGGCCTGACCGATCAGCGGAGCGTCCACCGAGGACACCCCGATCTCCAGCGACTCGCGATGGCGGCGGCGCGCCTCTTCGACGTCGCCGCCGGCGCTGGCCAGGAATCCGGCCGCGCCGGCCATCACCGAATAGACCTGCGGGGCTACCGAGTGCGGCGCGACGATGTCCCGGATATCTGCGAGGAAGTCGCGTGCCGCTTCGAGATCGCCGCTCAGCCGGGCGATCTCAGCGGCCGTCCCATTCGCCATCGCGCGGCTCTCCGGTGCGCCGAACCGGTTCGCGTCCCGGAAGCCGATGGCCAGCTCGGACCGGGCGCGATCGTGGTCGCCGCGGAGCCAGAGCAGCCGAACGAGCTGCAGCCGGACGGCGATCCGGTCTTCCCAGACGCCCAGTTCCACCACGCACCGGAGCGCCTCTTCCAGGTAGGCGATCGCCTGGTCCAGGTCGCCGTGCCAGGCCGACAGGCTGGCCAGCGATGCCATCGAGAACGACATGCCCCAGCGCTCGCCGAGATCGCGATAGATGCGCAACGCGGCCCGGAAGTCGGCGGCCGCCGCGTCGCCAGTCCGGCCGAGGTTCAGCAGCGAGTGCGCTCGGATCGTGAGCGCCGTCGCAGCGACCCACGGGAACGGATCGTCGACCGGCAAGAACATTTCGTCGATGTCGGCGATCTCGGAGGTGGAGAACATCCGGAACAGCGCCCGCAGCGGCGGCACCAGATGCAGTAGCGGATCGTTCGTCTCGGGCAGCCGGGACGTCAGCTGGTAAGCCCGGTCGAAGTAGCCGACGGCGAGTTTGAGGTCGTGCGCCCCGTCGATCGCGAGCAACGCGCCGACGGTGTAGGCGGTGGCGCGCGCCACTCGCGTGGACGCGTCCGGGTCCGGCACCGCGAGCGCGGCCATCACCAGGTCCAGACCCTCCCGACGGTGGCCCCGGATCCACCAGTACCACCCGAGGTCGCCGACCATCTCGATGGCGGTGGGCACATCGACAGCCGCGACCGCGTAGCGGATCGCCGCGTTCAGGTTGTCGTGGTCGCCCTCCAGGATCGCGAACCACTCCAGCTGTTCGCTGCCGTGCAACCGCTCTCGGGCGTCGGCGGTGAGCCCGCGGAAGTAGTCGGCGTGGGCCGCGTAGACCGGGTCGCGTTCACCGGCCTCGTCCAGCCGCATGCCGCCGTACGCCTTGATCGTCTCGAGCAGGTGGAACCGCGGACCGGAACCGCCATCTCGGACGATGACCAGTGACTTGTCGGCGAGCGCGGTGAGCGTGTCGAAGTCGCCGCCGCAGACGTTCTCGACGGCGTCGAGGGTGGCACCGCCGGCGAACACCGACAGCCGGCGCCACAGCCGGCGCTCGGCGTCGTCGGTCAGGTCCCAGCTCCAATCGACCACAGCCCGCAGGGTCTGATGCCGTGGCAGCGCGGTGCGGCTGCCGCCGGTGAGGACCGCGAACCGATCCGAGAGGCGATCGGCCAGGTGCCGTGGCGACATGGTCCGCAGGCGGGCGGCGGCGAGCTCGATCGCCAGCGGCATGCCGTCCAGCGACCGGCAGATGCGGACCACCGATTCGGCATTTTCGGCGGTGACCGCGAACCCGGGCCGGACCGCGACGGCGCGCTCGGCCAGCAACCGGATCGCGTCGAAGCTCTCCAGGTCCGGCGCACCGGCATCGGGCGGCAGGGCCAGCGGCTCGATCGGCCAGATCGCCTCGCCGATCAGGCTCAGGGGTTCTCGGCTGGTGGCCAGGATCCGGACCGACGGGCAGGCGCCGAGGATCTGATCCGCGAGCTCGGCGATGGCCCCGAGCAGGTGCTCGCAGTTGTCGAAGACCAGCAGTGCGGCCTTGGCGGCCAGGGTGGCGAGCAAGCGTTCGAGGGCGGTGCCGTCGGCCGCTCGAACCGAGCGGCCGCGGACCAGCGCGCCGTCCCGCAGGCTCAGCGCCGCCGCGACGGTCGCCACCAGGTCGGCCGGGTCGCTCACCGGAGCGAACTCGATCATCCACGCGCCATCCGGGACGGCGCCGGAGTCCACCAGGCCGCGCGCCACGTGGCTGGCCAACCGGGTCTTGCCGGATCCGCCGGCACCGAGAATGGTGACCAGCCGGGACCCGGAGAGGATCGACTCGAGCTCGCGGGTGTCCCGGTCACGTCCGATGAAGCTGGTGAGCTCGGCCCGCAGGTTGGTCAGCCGGGGCGTGTCGTCGATCGCGGGAGTGGCCTCCGATGCGACGGCCATGTCACTGCGCAGGATCCGGACGTGCGCGGCGATCAGCTCGGCGGACGGGCTGATGCCGAGCTGGTCGGCGAGGCGCTCGCGGCTGTCCTGATAGACCTGCAGCGCCCGGCTCCGATCGCCGGCTTCGGCCAGAGCCAGCATAAGCAGCCGAATCAGTGGCTCACGCAACGGATGGCCGGCGACCAGGCCCTCGAGTTCCGGAATGATCCGCGCCGCGGCACCGGCCCGCAGGTCCGCGTCCAGCCGATCCTGCAGCGCCGCCAGCCGGGCCTCGTCCAGACGGGCCACCGCACCGAGCGCGAATTCCTGGTCCGCGACGTCGGCCAGGGCCGGACCGCGCCACAGGTCGAGCGCCAGTCCGAGCTGCTTGGCCGCGGTCTGCGGGTCGGCCTGATTGACACCGGCGACCAGCCTCTGGAACCGCCCGGCGTCGATGTCGTCGTCGGCGACGTCCAGCGTGTAGCCGGTGGACTGGGTCAGCAGCGGGATGCCGGGCACGGCGCGGCGCAGCCGGCTGATCAGCGCCTGCAGTGCGTTGCCCGGCTCGGCCGGCGGCTCGTCGCCCCAGACCGCGTCAACCAGGAACGAGGTGGTCGCGACCCGCCGGGGCCGCAGGGCGAGAGCGATCAGCAGGCGCCGGAGCCGGACGCCGGCCACCTCGCACGGCTCGCCGTCGTCCGTCCGGACGTCCAGCGGGCCGAGGATCGCGATCTGCACGGTCTGATTGTGCCGTGTGGCGCCGACCGAGATCAGATCAGGCGGGCGGGAGGTTCCCCTCGGCGGGGATCACGCCGCTGCCCAACGCCTCAGTGTTCGCCCGCACAACTGCACCAGCTCTCCGGTGCCGGGGTGCAAGTGCGTCGGGCTGAAGCCCGGCACGGTGCCGATCCGGCTGCCCAGGTCCGGGTCCCAGATCGACAGGCCGGACGTGTCGGCGCTGTAGAGGCGGCTGCCGTCGGCGAACAACCGACCCCACGGGCCCTCGAACCGGGTCAGCTCGATCGCCGTCTGCATGCCCCACAGACCGTCCCGCCGGGCGTGCCCGACGTCGAAGATGCGAACACCGGGACGGATCGAGTCGGCGTCGTCGCCGATCCCGCAGATCGCCACGCGAGCCTCGTCCAGCCACGTCATCGGCTGATCCCAGTAGGACGTCCGGCCGCACACGTTGAGCCGGCTGGGACCGTCTTCGGACTCCCACAGGTTGCTGCACAGCCAGTCGTCCATACGCCACACCGCCGGGATGCCGACCGGGTGCCAGACCCAGCCGTCGTCGAGGAGATGCGTACCGGTCGGGTTCAGGTGCAGCGCGCCGTGAAAGTAGTCGAGGTAGTGCGCCGGATGGCTCTGGCCGTGCGTCGCCGAGATCGCCGGCCGGTCGGTGAGCAGCTCGCCGGTGGCGGCCACCGAGACGTCCAACCGGTTCCAGTCGGTGCGGTGCACCACCACGGTCCGCTGCTGATGCTCCGCGAAGGCCAGCGAGAACGGCACTGTCTCCTCGCAGTCACCCTGGTTGTCCAGCGCCATCGTGGCCTTCGCGGTGCGCAGGTCGAGCACCTCGCCGAAGCGGCCGTAGTCGTTGACCACGGCGGCGAAGTGGCCGTTGCGGGAGACGTGCAGCCGGCGCCGCAACTCGCGGCCGGCCCACGGATCGCGGCCCGGTTCGGCGCGGGCGGCGGTGGTGGCGACCCGGTCGGCGTCGCCGGACTCCGGATTCCACCGGGTCAACCCGCCGTCGTCACCGAGCACCAGCCAGTCGGTGTCGTCGTCGATCGGCGCCAGATCGGCGACCTGGTCGATGCGCGCCGGGAGCTGCGACTCGCGGAGTTCCCGGTCCATCGTCGTACGCATTGAACTCCCTGCCCCCGCGGGTGTGGTCGCCGGCTGCACGGTCCAACGGAGCGGTGCCGGGCGGCGGATTTCCGGCACCTGATGGGTGCCGTGGCCCGACAGTAAAACAGTTCACATACGGATACGCCGCTTATCACGGCGCATGGCACAGATTGCCCCGATAAGGCGACCGCGATGCCGATGCTGCCACCTACATCAACGACGGAGCACCGGATCCAGGCGCGGCTTCCCGTTTCGGTTCCGCCGTTCGGGCGCCGCTGCCGGCTGTTCGTGGACCGGACGACGGCCGTCTCAGGACTGTCCAGTCGGGCATCGCTCCCTTACCTTCGAGACCCGGCCGGCGATGCCCTACTGTCGGCCCCGATCCGGACGGTGGGCCATGGTCAACTACTTCGGCGATGAGACTCCGCTCCGGGTGGTCGGCGATCGAGTGGTGTTTCCCATTCGACGTTGGCAGATGCTGGTGATGGTCGGTCTGCTCGCGGCCCTGACGGTCGGGCTGGGGTCGGCCGGGCTGATCCTGGCGGCCACCGAGGGCAACTGGCTCGGCGCCGGGACGGCTTTCGGCGTGGCGGCCGCGATCGGATTCCTGGCATTCCGCACCACCCGGATCGGCCTCGAGGCGGACGCGACCGGTGTGACGATCCGGGAGCAGGTCCGGACCATCAGGTTGCAATGGGCCGACATTGCCGAATTCCGGGGCGCCGCACTCGATCCCAGCCGCGCGCCGGCCCCGACGATCCTGTTGACCGACGGATCCGTCGTTCGCATCACGGTCGCCGCCCGGGCTCGATGGGAGCGGGATTCGCGCTTCGACCACCTCGCCTCCGAACTCAACGAGCTGCATGCCCGGCTCCGGCCGAGTCGGCGGACCGACCGGTCCTGACACCGGCCGGAATTCGCGGTGGTCGCGCGCACCATGGCCGGCGCCGGCTTCGTGCCGTAGCCTGCGACCAGCAGGAGGAGAGTCATGGTCAACTATTTCCCGGACGGCCCGGCGGCCCGGTCCACCGGTGACCGGTTCCGGTTCCGGATCCGCCGCTGGCAGGCCGCCGTCCTGACGACCAGCATGGCGGCGCTCGCGTTCGCCTCGCTGGCGGTCGGCGTGCTGCTGGTCGCGGCGCACGCGTGGGTCGCTCTGCCGATCGCGGTGGCGGCCTTCGCGGGGACGATCTATCTGGCCGTACGCCTGCCTCGGCTCAGCGTCAACGCGGACGTGAACGGTGTCGTCGTCCGCAGCATCCGGCGCACATATCGGCTGCGCTGGGACGAGATTCTGGAGTTCCGCGGTGCCGGGCCGGACGCGACCGCAACCGCGGTGCCGCGAGTGATCCTGACGAACGGCGGCTGGGTGAAGATCGTCGCGGCGGCCCGATCGGCGTGGGAACCGCGCACCAAGTTCGACTATCTCGCCGCCGAACTCAACGGTTTCATGCGCCGGGTGAAGTCCGGCGAACTGCCCGCCTAACGGAGCCGCTGCGCCAGGTCCACGATGTCGCGGGCTTCGGCCACCATCGCCGGGTCGGCGAACCGGCCGTCCGGCAGCACCGTCACGGCTCGCCCGGCCACCTCGGCGGCCGCGAGCCCGGCCAGCAACGACTCGGCGGCGGCGACCTCGTCCGGCGTCGGCCGGAACGCTTCGACGATCACCGGCAGCTGCGCCGGGTGGATCGCGGCCCGGCCGCGGAACCCCCACGCTCGGCCGGTTCGGCACGAGGCATGCAGGCCGTCCAGGTCGCGCACGTGCGGGTAGACCGACATCGCCGGCGGCCGCAGACCGGCGGCGCGAGCCGCCAGCACCACCCGGCCGCGGGCGTACGCGAGCCCGTCGTCGCCGTGAAGGCGAAGGTCCGAGCGCAGATCCGATTCCCCGAGCCCGATCGAGGCGACCCGTGGAGCGCGGGCGATGTCGTACGCGCACTCGACGCCCACCGCCGACTCGAGCAGGCAGTGCAACGGCCGCTCGGTCGCCAGTGCCGCCAACTCAAAAGCGCTCTCCACCTTCGGCACCCGGATCGCGGCCACGCCCGGAAGTTCGCCCACCACGTCCACGTCGGTCGGAGCGGCGATGCGTACCTCGATCGGAACTTGATGCGGACTGGAGCAGAAGTCCGCCACCGCGTCCCGGGCAAAGTCCCTGCGATCCGGGTGCACCGCGTCCTCCAGGTCCAGGATCACCGCGTCGGCGCCGCTGGCCACCGCCTTGGCGAACCGATCCGGCCGGTCACCGGGAACGTAGAGCCAGGTGAGCATCAGATCACCCGATCGCGCCGCAGCTCGGCGATCGCCGCTGCGGTGTAGCCGGCGGCGGCCAGCACCGATTCGGTGTCGGCACCGTGCGGCCGGCCGGCGAACTCGATCGCGCCGGGCGTCCGCGACATCCGGAACGGGACGTTCTGCATCCGCAGCGGCCCGAGTTCCGGATCCGCGACCGTGGCAACCGTGCCGAGAGCGGCGTACTGCGGATCGGCCAGCACATCGCGGACGTCGTAGATCGGTGCCACCGCGGCCTCGGCCGCCTCGAACGCGACGATCACCTCTGCCCGGGTCCGTGCACCGATCCACGCCGCGACCGCGGCGTCCAGCTCGTCGGCGTGCTCGGCCCGGCCGGAACCGGACCGGAACCAC
The DNA here is from genome assembly GCA_963836775.1 of uncultured Actinomycetota bacterium. GTDB lineage: Bacteria > Actinomycetota > Actinomycetes > Mycobacteriales > Micromonosporaceae > DASQPR01. The sequence goes on from CAWIKR010000003.1 coordinate 1,350,921, forward strand.
GGCTCGGCCACCAGGTCCGGCCGGCCGACCAGGGTGACGACCCGCTCGGCGATGCTCTGCGCGCTCGTCGACACCGCGACCCAGGTGCCGTCTGCGCATTGGTAGGTGTTGCGCGGTGCGTTGTTGGAGGACCGGTTGCCGAGCCGCGGCTGCAGGTAGCCGAGCTGGTCGTACCAGGTGATCTGAGGTCCGAGCATGGCCATGATCGGCTCGATGATCGCGACGTCGATCACCTGTCCGCCGCCGAACGGACCGCGCGCCGCCAGCGCCATGCTGACCGCGAACGCGGTGGCCAGCGCGGCAATCGAGTCGGCCAGCCCGAACGGCGGCAGTGTCGGCGGGCCGTCCGGTTCACCGGTGGCCGCGGCGAATCCGCTCATCGCCTCGGCGAGCGTGCCGAAGCCGGGCCTGCGGGCGTAGGGCCCGATCTGGCCGAACCCGCTGACCCGCGCCACCACCAAGCGCGGATTGGCCTCGAGCAGCCGCTCCGGGTCCAGCCCCCAGCGCTCCAGCGTGCCCGGCCGGAAGTTCTCCACCAGGACATCGGCGTCGGCCAGCAACCGCCGCAGCACGTCCGCCCCGGCCGGTGCGGCCAGATCCAGCGTCATCGCGCGCTTGTTCCGGCCCAGCACCTTCCACCACAGCCCGACGCCGTCCTTGCTGGGTCCGTGGCCGCGGGACGGGTCCGGCCGGCCCGGATGTTCCACCTTGATCACGTCGGCGCCGTAGTCGCCGAGGAAGGCGGCGGCGAGCGGTCCGGCGAAGAGGGTGGCGGTCTCCACCACCCGGACGCCGTCCAGCGGTCCGGTCATGACAACCCCCGATCAGGCGCGGACGACCAGGCCAGACCCGCGGCCAGCGCGGGTCGCCAGGTGTCCCAATCATGGTCACCCGCAAACACGTCAAGCTGAACGGGTACGCGGTTGCGGGTCAGCGCGTCCCGGATCGCCACCGCCGGATCGGTGCCCTCGGCCTGCCCGGCCGCGAGGTAGAACCGTTGCGGCAGCGCCGGATCCCGATGGTCGGCGAGCGCCGGATAGTTCAGCTCGCGGTAGACGTCGTCGTCGAAGAGCAGATCGCCATGGCCGAAGGCGCCGAATCGCCGGGTGTTCGAATCCGCCGGCGGCAACGCCGGGTAGGCGGCCGGGCTCAGCACCAGCGCCGCGCCGAACAGCTCCGGGTACTCCAGGGCCAGCCGGAGCGCGCCGGCGCCGCCCATCGAATAGCCCCCGACGATCCGGCGCTGCCGATCGGTGACACCAGAGATGCGCTCCAGCGCGGGCACGAAGTCCTGAATCAGGGCCGTCTCGACCCGCGCGCCGGTGTACGCGGAGTCGACATACCAGCTGGCTCGCGATCCCCACGGTGCGTCCGGCATCACCACGGCCGGCGCGTCGGCGAGCGCGTCGAGCACGGCAACCGCCTCGTGCAGAGCGTCCATCGAGGCTCCGCGTCCGTGCAACAGCAGCAGGGTGCGGTCCGGTGAGCCGCGGCGATACTCCAGGTATTCGATGTCCGTGCCGAGCACCGGCGAGAACACCGCACCGGACCGCAGCGGCGCGGCGCGTGCGCCGCTCGCGAGCCTCACGCCGGCTCCAGATCGACCGCGCAGCGGAACCCGATCGACGCCGACCGGGCCAGGCGCGCGCCGGGCAACAGCAGCTTGGCGGAGAACTCCGGTGGTCGCGGACCGCCGTCGAAATACCACTCGGAGCCCTCGGCGACGAACTCGGCCCCGCCCTTGAGGATGGCAAACCGGGTGATGCCGTCGGTGTGCTCGCTCTCGGTCCAGTTCCAGACCAGTGGCGAGCGCCGGACCAGCAGCGTGGGCTGCTCGGTGAATGCGACCTGCCACTCGTCCTCGGTCGGCAGCCGGCGGCCGGCCCAGCGGGAGTAGGCGCGGGCGTCGGCCAGATCCACACCGGTGACCGGAGCGTCGGGGCCGCCGTGACAGCCGGGCCAGTGGTGACCAATGGCGGCGACGAATGCTTCGAAGTCGGCGACCGACACCTCGCGCGCGTCGATCGCGAACCGCCCGACAGTGACGTCCCGGGCCATCGTCGCCATCGCGTGCAGCCGGGGCGGCAGCGGCTTCCACTCGTCGACGAACGGTGCCTCGCCGTAGAGCCCGGTTTCGCGTACCCGGTGGCGGACCGTGAGCCGGTGCCGCCCGCCAGACACCTCGACCATGTCGGCGGGCAACGCGGAGTGCGGCGCGGCGGGCACCGGCAGCCGGACCGCCACACGCGACGGAAAAGTGGTGTCGGTCGGGGCGCCGGCCGAGCCGGCGGAGCCGGTGGTGCTGATCGCCGCGATCCCACCGGCCGCGATCCCACCGCTGATCACGGTGACTCCGTCGTCACGGGAGACGGTCAGGCGGCGGCCTGAAGTGAGCTCGACACATGCCGAGAGCGGCAGGTCGGTGCGCAGCAGCGGCCCGTCGTAGTCCTCGCCGGATCGGTTGACCAGGGTCCAGAGGACGCCGTCATCGTGGACCCAGCGGGACGCGTACACCGGAATGCCCGTGCCCGGATGATCGGCGAGCGGCGTCCAGTCCTCGCTCCGGACGGCCTCGGCCTGGGTGCGCCAGACCGACCGCATCGCCCGCAGCAGGCCGCGGTCGCGCTCGGTCCAGCCCACCCAGACGCCGAAGACGGCGTCCCAGATCAGCATCCCGGCGCCGTTCAGCCAGGCGGACTGCAGTTCATCGGTGTGCGTGCGGTTCCACCGGCGGGTGTGGTGGAGCATGTGCCGGCGCTCGAACCAGCGACCGCGGAGCACCCCCGGGACCGGCGAGTCGGCGAACCACTGTGCCCAGGACATCGCATGGTCGGCGACCCGGACCAGCGGCACTCGCGACTCCGACTCCAGCACCACCTCGTCGCGCAGGAGCTTGCGCAACTCGCCGGCGCCCTCGCGCAGGGTGTCCAGGAAGACCCCGTCGGCGTCCAGCCGGCGCACCAGGTCGGCGATCCCGGCAGCGTCGTCGGCCGGCTCCCGCCGGGTGCCGACATCCCACGGGTTGTAGTCGACGAACACCCGCACACCGCGCGCTTTCAGCGCACCGACGACCTCCGGCAGGTCCGCGACGTCGCGATAGAAATCGAATTGGTTGCGGTCGTCGATACCGATCACCGGGTACGCATGCCAGAGCACCACGCCATCGATGCCACCGTAGGTCTCGTCCATCTCGTGCAGGAACGCGTCCACGGTGAAGCGACCGGCGGAGTGGTCATAGAGGCGCTCGTCCCAGAGCCAGACCAGCGCGACCGAGCGACAGCCGGCGGACCAATCGGCCGCGTCGTAGCCGGAGCTGTCGTAGCCGATCCGGTCGCGGGCCTCGCTCCGCCACCGGTGCAACGCGGCGCGCCAGGCCGGCCAGTCGGCCGGGTCGTCCGGCGCCGCGAACACCTTCGCCTCGTCCAGCACCGCCAGATCCGCGTCCGGATCCAGGGGTACGGCGGTCGGCTGGTCGATCGGGCGCGGGACATAGGGGTTGAGCGTCACGGCACGTCCGGGTAGGTCGCTGCGTGCAGTTCGTCGATCCGGCTGCGATCCGGCAGCGACTCCGAGGCGCCGGGCCGGCATGCGGCCGCGGCGCCGGCGGCGCATGCCCACCGAATAGCGGTACGGATCGGCCGGTCCTCGGCCCAGGCCACGGCCAGCGCACCGACGAACGCGTCTCCGGCCGCGGTGGTGTCGACCGCGGTCACGCTCGGAGCCGGCGTGTGGAAGCGGGTTCCGTCCCGGTCCGCGTACGCGGCACCGGCGGCGCCGAGGGTCAGCACCACCCGGGGCACCAGCTTGAGCATCGCGTCGATGAGCGCGTCACCGTCGCCGGTGGCGCCGGAGAGTTCGCACGCCTCGGTCTGGTTGACCACCACCAGATCGCAAAGGTTGAGCAGGTGCTCCGGGAGCGGGCGGGCGGGTGCGGCGTTGAGCACCACCCGGGTGCCGGCGGCACGGGCCGCGGCGACCGCCGCGCCGACCGTTTCGATCGGCACCTCGAGCTGGCAGACCAGCACATCGGCGGTGGCGATCGCGGCACTGTCGGCGTCGGTCAGGCCGAGCAGTTCGGCGTTCGCGCCGGGTGCCACCACGATCTGGTTTTCGCCGCGCTCGTCGACACCGATCAGTGCCACACCGCTCGCGCCGGCGAGCTTCCGCACCAGGCTGACGTCGACCCCGGCGCGGACCAGTCCGGCGCGCAGCGCGGCGCCGTTGGCGTCGTCGCCGACCGCCGCGATGAACCGGCAGTCACCGCCGGCCCGGGCGGCGGCCACCGCCTGGTTCGCGCCCTTGCCGCCGCCGATCATCGCGAACTGGTTGCCCAGCACGGTTTCACCAGCCTTCGGCAGCCGCTGCGTGCGCACCACGAGATCCATGTTCGCGCTGCCCAGCACAGTTACCTTCGCGGTCATCGAAGCACCTTCAGGGTCCGGGTGGCCAGTTCGTCGAAGCCGAGCCCGTCGGTGCGGGCGAAGCCCGGGATCGATGTCGCGAGCCGGTTGTGCAGCGGGCCGGTCCAATCGGCGGGCAGCGCCGCGGCGCCGCACAGCGCACCGGCCACCGCTCCTACGGTGGCACCGGTGGAGTCGGTGTCCCACCCACCGGAGACGACGTTGCAGATCGACTGCACGAAGTCGCCCCGGGCATGCGCGAGTGCCGCGGTCAGCAGGGCCGCGTTTCCGAGCACGTGCACCCAGTGCAGGTGCTGGTAGCGCGCCTCGATGGCGTCGACGACGCGGTCCCAGTCGGGGTAGCCGGCGGCGGCGTTGCGAGCGAACCGGACCGCGTCGGCGAACCGGCTGCCGGGCGGCAGGTAGGCGGCAGCGGTGTCCAGCACGGTGTCGATGTCGTCGGCGACCATCGCGGCCGAGCCCAGGGCGGCGGCGTAGACGGCGCCGTAGATGCCGTTGCGGACATGGCTCAGCCGCGCGTCCGCGTACGCCTGCCGGGCCGCGCGATCCGGCCGACCGGGGTTGGTCCAGCCGTAGAGTTCGGTGCGGATCTGGGCGCCGATCCACTGCCGATACGGGTTGCGGATCCGGGCGGTGGCCGGCGGGTCGAGACCGGCCAGCAGGTTGCGGTAGGCGACCCGTTCGGCGGTGAACACCCGGCCGGCGGGCAGCAGGTCCAGCCAGACCTTCGCGACGTCGTCGGTGGTGAAGTCGGGGCCGTAGGCCTCAAGGACCGCGAGCGCGATGATCGGATAGTTGAGATCGTCGTCTTCCGGCATCCCGTCGATGTTCTCGACCAGGCTGGTCGCCCTGCTGGCGCGGTTCCACGGCCAGCGCGCCGACACCTCCTCCGGCAATCCTTCAGCGGTGAAATAGAAGGAGAGCGGCCACCGGCCGGCGGCTTGCAGGATCTCCCGGATGCCGGCTCGCGGCACCTTCTCGACCGGCTTGCCGAGCAGGCACCCGACCGCCCGGCCGAGCCAGGCGCCGTGCATCCGGTCGCCCAGATCGTCCGGGACGGCCGGGTTCCGCACCCCGTCACCCCCGTCCGGCCAGGTGCGTTCGATATCGGTCAGGTCGTCCGGCTCGTCGGCGCTGTCCGGCACCGGCCGGGCTTCCAAGTCGTCGAGCAGCCGTTCGGCCAGGCGCCGCAGGTCTGGCGTCGCGGGCGGGCTGGACGCCCCGCCGACCGGCGGCTGCGGCGCGCCACCGGCGGCGTGCCAGCGGCGCTCGATGTCGTCGACATCGCGGCCCTCCTCCCGGCTGGCGACCAGCTCATGTGGCAGCACGTCCTCGGGCTGCACCCAGGTGACTCGCATCAGGCCGCCGCCCCGCTCGGGTCCAGCAGCGCCGCCACGACCGATTCGCGCTCGGCGGCCCGGGCCCGATCGGCGGCGAAGATCTCGCGCGCCACCGCCGCCATCGTGGTGCCGGTCGCGCTCAGGTCCAGCCGGCTGTTCTCGGCGACCGTCTCGCGCCAGTCCTTCGGCACCGCCTCGATGCCGTGCAGGGCACCGCAGATCGCGCCGGCCATAGTGGCGATCGAGTCGGAGTCCCGGCCGTAGTTGGTCGCCGCCAGGACCGCCTGCCGATAGTCGCCACCGGAGGCGACCACGCAGCCGAGGGCCAGCGGCAGCTCTTCGATCGAGTGGATCCGGCTGGGCCGGCGCGCGCCGAGGCCCGGATCCCGGTAATGCTCTCCTAGCGTGTCGAACGGCGCCATCACCGGACGCAGCGGCGTCACGTCGATGGTGCCGGCCGGCAGCCGGGTCGCGGCGTCCGCCACGGCATCGATGGCGGCGTGGGTCCCGTCCTTCGCCAGGCGCAGCGCTGCCGCCACGACGCTGTCGACGTCGGCCCCGGGGCGCAGCGCCGCCGCGACCGCGGCCGCGAAGACACCGGCCGCCTCCCGGCCATAACTGGACTGGTGCGCACCGGCGATGTCGATCGCCTCGGCGTAGGCACCGTCCGGGTGGCCGGCGTTGGCGATGCCGATCGGTGCGGAATACATCGCCGCGCCGCAGTTGACGATGTTGCCGACGCCCGCCTCGCGCGGGTCGACGTGACCGTAGAAGAGCCGGGCCACCAGCCACTTCTCGGCCAGGAAGACGCGCTGCAGGCCGACCGAGGTGGTTTCCAGCTCCGGGATCCAGACGCGTTCATTGATCATCAGCGGCACCAGTCGCTCGTCGATGTCGTAGGCGTCCAGGTGATCCCGCTTGTCCGCGTAGACCCGAACCAGCAGGTTTGTCATCAGAGTGTCGTCGGTGACATGCCCGTCGCCCTTGTGATAGGGCGCGTGCGGCCGGGCGGTCCGCCAGTCCGGGACGAACGGGCCGACGATGCCGGTGACCAATCCGCCGTAGCGCTGTTGAATCTGCTCCGGGCTGCGGCCCTCGGTCGCGCCACCGATGGCGTCGCCGACCGCGGCCCCGGCCAGCGCCCCGATCGCGCCGCGCTCCAACACTCCAGTTTGTGCCACCACTGTTGTTCCCTTTCGTTGCTTGCTTCGGTGCCCACCGGATGCCCCGGGGACCGCCGGCGTGACCGCGCCGTCACGCCGGCGATCCGGCCGGTCAGCTTCCGGCCACCTGAGTCCAGCCCGCGGTCAGCTTCTGCCCGAGCTGGTCGAGCGTGATCTGGCCGCCGAAATACTGCTGGAGCGCCGGAGTGGCGATCTGGGTCTTCCACTGCGGGTAGGGAGTCGCGCTCTCGAACGGTGCCACGGTGAGGTTCTTGCCCATCACCGACATCGCGTCCCAGCCGTTCTTGCCCTGGGTGGCGCTGGCCACCTGGGCCGCCGCCGGGTCGCTGGCCGGGATCAGCCAGTCGCCCTGCGCCAGCGCCGCGAGGTTCTGGGCGTTGTCGTAGAAGGCGATGAACTGCGCGGCCTCCTTCGGGTGCTTGGACTGCGCCGCGATCGACAGGGTCTGCGGGTCGGCGGCCTGCGCCTGGGAGTCACCCTTGAGCATCGGCAGCATGACCCATTGGAAATCCTTCGGGGCCTGTTCCACCATCTGCTGACTGGCGTAGTTTCCGCCGACGATCATCGCGTACTTGCCGGCAAAGAAGCCCGGCATGACGTCACTGCCACTCATCCCGACGGTGGCCGGGGCCAGTGACTTGTCCACCGCGATCATGTCGTGGATCCGCCGCGGCACCTGCTGCTCGGCGGCGCCGAAGGTGAGCTTGCTCGAGGCGCCGTCGCCGGAGATGTAGGTGCCGCCGAAGTTCAGCGACATCGACAGCACCGCCGCCACCGGCGACTTCAGTCCCCACGCCAGGCCGTAGGTGCCGCCCGAGGTGAGGGTCTTCGCCGATCCCTGGAACTGGTCCCAGGTCCACGGGTTGTCCGCTGTCGGGAGTGCGACGTGCGCCTTGTCCAGCAGCGCCTTGTTGGCGAACACGACGTAGGACTGCAGCAGGGTCGGCGCGCCGTAGACCTTGCCACCGAACGAGACCGAGTCCCAGATGCCCTGCGGCACCGCGGTCTTCAGGTCGGCCGGGATCAGGCCGGTCATGTCGGCCAGGTAGCCCTGGCTGACGAAGCCGGACAGGTCGGCCGCCTCGTCGTGGATGATGTCCGGCGCGCTGTCGCCGGCGAACTGGGTGACCAGCTTGTCGTGCACCGAGTCCGGGTCCACCGGGATGTACTTGACCTGGATGTTCGGGTGCGCCTGGTTCCACGCGGCGACGATGTCCTTGGTGGCCTTGACGGTCGGGTCCTGCCAGGCGTAGCTGGAGAACTCCAGGGTGATCTTGCCGGATGATGAGCCGCTGTCACCGCTGCTGCCGCATCCGGCCAGCGCCATCGCGCCGGCCAGCATGGCGGCTGTCACTAGGCCAAACTGCTGACGTCGCATCGACGTCTCCTCTCGGGTCCTTGCGTTGGTCCGATGTGGGTGGTGGTGCTGTAAGCGTTTACGGGATCGGGTCTGTTGATGAGTCGGGACAGGGGAATCGGGGGTCAGCCCTTGACCGCGCCGGCCAGCAGGCCGGACGTGAGCCGCCGTTGCAGCAGGCCGAAGACGATCAGGCTCGGCAACGTCGACAGGAACGCGCCGGCGGCCAGCGGGCCGAGCCGGACCACGCCCTGGATACCGACGAACCGGGCCAGGGTGACTGGAACCGTGGCCTTCTCCGGGTCCTGCAGGATCACCAGGGCGAAGAAGAACTCGTTCCACGCGGATACGAAAGCGAACAAGGTGGCGGCGACCACGCCCGGCGCCAGCAACGGCACCACGATCTGGCGGAGGGTCTGCCACCGGGTCGCGCCGTCACAGGCGGCGGCTTCCTCGAGTTCGCGGGGGATGGAGCGAACGAATCCCTGCAGCATCCAGAGCGCGAACGGAAGCGACCAGACCACGTAGACCAGGATCAGCCCGGGCAGCGTGTTGACCAGTTCCAGCCGCTTCAGGATCAGGAACAGCGGGATCACCAGCAGGATGAACGGGAACAGCTGGCTGACCAGGATCCAGCCGATCGCCACCGTGCCGAGCCGGGTGCGCAGCCGGGCCAGCGCGTACGCGGCGGGCAGCGCCACCAGCACCGTCAGTATCGCCGCGCTGGTGGCGACGATCAGGCTGTTCAGGGCCGAACGCGCGAGGCCCTGGCTGGTGAACGCGGTGACGAAGTTGTCGAAGGTGGGATGCTCCGGCCACAGGCTCGGATGCAGCTCGACGAGTTCGCGCGGTCCCTTGAACGCGGTGGACAGCATCCACAGCAGCGGGAAGCCGAGGAACCCGATGTAGCCGAGCAGAGCCAGGTATTGCAGTGCCCGGGACCAGGGCGACGTCCGCGTCCTCATGCTGTCGCCTCCCGCATCCGGTTGCGCAGATAGAGCACGAGCAGCGCGACGATGATGACGACCATGACGTCGCCGAGAGCCGCCGCGTACCCGAAATGGCCATATTTGAAGGCCTGCTGATAGGCGAACAGCATGGGCAGCGTGGTCTTGCCGCCCGGGCCGCCGTCGGTCAGCACGTAGACCAGGCCGAACGAGTTGAAATTCCAGATGAAGTCGAGTGACGTGATCGCCACGATCACCGGTCGCAGCGCGGGCAGCGTCACGGTCCGGAACCGCCGCCACGAACCGGCGCCGTCGACCGCGGCGGCTTCGTGCAATTCCAGCGGTACGCCCTGCAGGCCGGCGAGCAGCACCACCGTGGTCTGCGGCATGCCGGCCCAGACACCGACCAGGATCACCGCCGGCAGGGCCGTGGACAGGTTGCCGAGCCAGTCGATCGGGTGCTCCCCGAAGCCCAGCTTGTAGAGGGTGTTGGAGAGCAGCCCGGCGTCCGGCTGGTAGACCAGCCGCCACATGATGCCGACGATGACCGGCGGCATCGCCCACGGCACCAGGGTCAGAGTCCGCGCCAGCCAGCGCAGCCGCAGATTCTGGTTGAGCAGCGAGGCCAGCCCCAGAGCCATCAGGAACTGGATGATGGTGACGCCGAACGCCCAGATGAGGCCGATCCGGAAGGACTGCCAGAACAGCGAGTCGTCGAGCAGCTTGCGATAGTTGGCCAGGCCGTTGAAGTGCGCGGTCTGATGAAACCCGGCATGCGAGTCGGTGAAGCCGAGATAAAGACCGTTGATCAGCGGTACGACGCTCAGCACCACGATCGGGATCAGCGCCGGGAGCAGAAGCGCGTAAGCGAACTTGCCGCCACCCCGGTGCGGTGGGCGGTCCGGCGGCTTGGCGCCGCGCTGCTTCGGTGCGCTGCGCTCGGCGGACATCGTCGTCATACGGTGGCTCGCGATCCGGTTGCGGGGGTGTGTGCCGGTGCGGGGTTGTGTGGCGTGGCTGGGGTGTGTGCCGGTGCGGGGTTGTGTGGCGTGGCTGGGTTGGGTGGCGTGGCTGGGTTGGGTGCCGTGGCGGCGATGGCTGGCGTGGCGCGGCCGGGCGGCGTCGCGGCGCCGGCTGCTGTCGCGGTCAGCGCGCCGCACGACTGGCGCACGGCGAGAACCGGGTCGACGCTGATCCGGCGCGGTTCCAGCCCTGGGTCGACGAGGCGGCTGAGCATCAGCTCGGCGGCGTGCCGGCCGCGCTCGGCGGCGCCCAGCGAGACGCTGGTCAGCTGCGGAAACGTCATCGTGGCCAGAGCGGTGTCGTCCATGCCGACCAGTGCGACATCGTCCGGCACCGCCATGCCGCGGGTGAGGAGCTCGTGCAGCGCACCGGCCGCGATCAGGTCGTTGGCGCAGAAGATCGCGTCCGGAGCCGGGTCGCCGCATCGGTCCAGCAGCCGAGCCGTGGCGTCGCGTCCGTGGGCGTACTGGAAGTCGCCGAACTCGACCAGCGTCTCGTCGTACGCGAGACCGTTGTCGGCGAGTGCGTGCTGGTAGGCGGCGAGCCGGGCGATCGCCGGTGAGGTGTCCGGGGCGCCGTTGACGAACGCGATCCGGCGCCGGCCGATCGCAGCGAGATGTCGGATGGCCAGTGCGACGCCCGCATGTGAGTCGGCGCGTACGTTGTCGTGTGGGGCATCGTCCGGCAACTTGCCGACCACAATCACCGGCACCGGACTCGTTCGCATCGCGACCAGGTGGCGCTCGGTGAGCCGCAGCGGCGACAGGATCAGCCCGTCCACGTACCGCCGCGCCAGCCCTTGGATCAGCGCCACCTCGGCATCCGGGTCGGCACCGGTGGCATGCACCAGCAGTTGATAGCCGCCGGCCTTCGCGACATCCTCGATCGCCCGCATCATCTCGACGTAGACGGGGTTGCCGATGTCGGCGACTGCGAGCGCGAGAAGCCCGGTGCGCTGCGACTGCAGAGACCGGCCCAGCGCGTTCGGCACGTAACCGACATGGTCGGCTGCTTCCCGTACCCGCCGGGTGGTCTCGGCGCTGGCCCCGAGCCCGTTGAGGACCCGGGACGCCGACGCGATCGAGACGCCGGCCAGATCGGCGACCGTCTTCACGGTCGGCGCGCTGTCCTTCGGGCGCTGTAAACGTTTACGGCTCACGAGGGAAACTCCTCGGTCGAATTCCCGGGTGGATTGGTGGCAAGTCTTAACCTCGGCGCAATGGGCTGTCAATAGTCGATGTGAAAACGTTTACGCGATCGGGATGATCCATGATCGACCGGCAGAAACCGGCTACTCGGCGCCTTTCCGCCCGCCACCGCAGCGTCTTGCTGGCGCCGCTCGCCTCGCCGCTCGCCTCGCCGCTCGCCTCGCCGCCCAGGTCCTCCTTGCCGCCGGTCTGGTCCTCCTTGTCGCCGCCCTGACCCGCCCTGACCCGCTCGCGTTCCGCTCGCGTCCCTCGCTCCTCGCGTCTGCCTCGCATGTCCCTGGCTGCCCCGGCCCCATGATCAAGTGCACGATCTTGAGCACCGAGGGCGTTATAGCGACCCTCGGTGCGCTGGATCTTGCACCCGTTGCCGCACTTGATCATGGTGACGGAGTGGCGAGACAGTGTGGTGCCGTCGGAGCTCGCGTGTATGGGGTTGTTGCTGCTACGACGGCCGCTGAAACAGCGATATCCCGATAATCGCGGCCGTGCTGGACGGCTCCGTCGGTATCTGGACCGCTCCGTCGGCATGCATGTGGCGGCTGCCGTCCGAGACGAGTGATTGCGACCGCCCTCGTCGCCCGGGTGAGTCCATGATCAAGTGCAAGAACCAGTGCAAGACTCAGTGCAGTGGAGGTCGCTATGGCGTCCCGGGTGGTCAAGATCGTGCACTTGATCATGGGGAGGGGGTGTGGCGCCGTCCGCTGCTCGCGGTTATGGACCGCGGCACCGTCCCACGGTGCGAGCCATCGCAGCCACCTCGAAGCGTCACGCCGGCGCAGCTCACTTGCATAGCCTCGCCTCGACACGTGGTGCGCATCCGGCACGCACGGGATGCGGATCGCCCTCGGAACGTTAGGTTTATTCGGTGACGTTGCGGATCCCGATCGAAGACGTACGCCCGACTGTCGACTGCGGCGCATATCCGTCGAAGGCGGTGGTCGGAGAGCTGGTGCCGATCGCCGCTGTGGCCTATCGCGACGGCCACGACGCAATCGGCGTACACGTGCTGTGGAGCGGTCCGGACGGCGTCGAGAATCGAGTCCGGATGACGCCCGCGGACAACGACAACTGGCACGCCACCATCCGGGTTGACGCGGTCGGCATGTGGTCGTTCACCGTCGAGGCGTTCGCTGATCCATATCTGACCTGGCGCCACGGCGTACTCAAAAAGCTGGAAGCCGGGCAGGGTCCGACGGAGCTGGCCAACGACCTTGCCGACGGCGCGAACATCCTGGATCGGGCGACGCCCGATCCGGACAGTCAGGAGCGGGTACGCCTGGCCGCCGCGGCCCTGCGCAACGACAAGCTCGTGCTGTCGGCGCGGGTCACGCCGGCCCTGGGTCTCGATGGCGTGCTGTGGCATCACCCGGTCCGCGAGCTGGTGTCGGCGACCGAACCTGGATCGATCTGGGTGGACCGGCAGCGCGCGCTGTTCTCGGCCTGGTATGAGTTCTTTCCCCGGTCCGAAGGCGCGGTCCCGGCCAGCAAGACCAAGCCGGCCCAGCATGGCACGTTCCGGACCGCGGCGAACCGGCTGCGGGCCGTCGCCGAGATGGGTTTCGACATCATCTACCTGCCGCCGATTCACCCGATCGGCATCGTCAACCGCAAGGGCCCGAACAACACCCTGGTGGCCCGGGCCGATGACGTCGGATCGCCGTGGGCGATCGGTTCCGCCGACGGCGGCCACGATGCGGTCCACCCGAAGCTCGGCACCCTCGACGACTTCCGAGCCTTCGTCGCGGTGGCCAGGGAGAACGGCCTCGAGGTCGCGCTGGACCTGGCGCTGCAGTGCGCGCCGGATCACCCGTGGGTGACGTCGCACCCGGAGTGGTTCACCACCAAGCCGGACGGCAGCATCGCCTACGCCGAGAATCCGCCCAAGAAATATCAGGACATCTATCCGCTGAACTTCGACAACGACCCGGACGGCATTCGCGACGAGGTGCTCCGTGTCGTGCTGCACTGGGTGGACCAAGGCGTCGAGGTGTTCCGCGTGGACAACCCGCACACCAAGGCGTTCGACTTCTGGAGCTGGCTGATCTGGCGGGTCAAGGCGGTCAACCCGGATGTGCTGTTCCTGGCCGAGGCGTTCACCCGGCCGGCGGTCATGCACGGGCTCGGCAAGCTCGGCTTCACCCAGTCCTACACCTACTTCACCTGGCGGACCACGGCCTGGGAACTGCGCGACTACTGTGAAGAGCTGGTCGCCAGCATCGACCACATGCGGCCCAACTTCTGGCCCAACACCCCGGACATCCTGCACGACAGCCTGCAGCACGGCGGTCCGGCGATGTTCCGGATCCGGGCCGTGCTGGCGGCCATGCTGACCCCGTCCTGGGGGATGTACGCGGGCTACGAACTCTTCGAGCACGTCGCCCGACCGGGTGCCGAGGAATACATCGACAATGAAAAGTTCGAGCTGAAATTCCGGGACTGGGACACCGCGGCCAAGTCCGGCCAGTCGCTGGCGCCGTTCGTCGGCACGCTGAACCGGATCCGGCGCCACAACCCGGCCCTGCACTGGATGCGCAACCTGCGCTTCCACGACGTCGACAACGATGCGGTGTTGTGCTTCTCCAAGCGCGATCCGGACAGTGACAACACCGTCTTGGTGGTGTGCCTGATGGACTCTTATCACCCGCACTGGACCAACGCCTCGCTGGACATGCCCGCGCTCGGCTTCGACTGGCACGAGCGGTTCTGGGTTCGCGACGAGCTCAGCGGCGCGGTCTACAACTGGGGCCAGAACAACGCCGTGCACCTCGATCCGCAGGTGCAGGTCGCCCACATCTTCACCGTGCACCGGACCGAGCCGCCCCGGATGCCGGCCCCGCTGGCCGAGGCCGAGCTGGAGGTCGAGTCGATCCTCGATCTGGAGAACGACCGTGACCACGCGCCGCCGTCACCGCCTGAGCCTCCGGAGCCGCCGGCCGTGGAGCGGATCGCGCTCGTGGTGACCGAGCGGGTCCTCGATGACCCGGCCTCCGACGACCCGGCCTCCGATGCGCCTGCCTCCGGGGTGCCCGTGGCATCCGCGCCGGCCGCGCCGCCCGAGACGGTGCCGGCCACGCCGATCTCCGCGCCACCGGCCCCGGCCCACCCGATCTCCGCGCCGCCGGCTCCATCGACGCCGATTTCGGTGCCGCCGGCCCCGCCCACGCCGATCTCGGTGCCGCCGGCACCGGCGAGGCCGATTTCGGTGCCACCGGCGCCACCGGAGCCCGACCCGGTGCACCCGACCGGAGCGGCGGCCGCGCGGCCGGCGGCGGCGAGCAGGACTAAACCAGTGCCTTCCGGGGCCGCAGATCGACGTGCGGCCACACCGACATCGCCGGCCGCACCGGCACCGGCCGCACCGGCCGCACCGGCCGTCGCGCCTGCCCCGAAGGCGGCTCCAGCCGCATCGGGGGGCCCGGCGCCGGCCGCCGGCCCGGCCGAGAAGAATATGCCGAGGACCGCCTCTAGCAGCGAGGACTCATGATGGACCAGGTGATCGCCGGCACCCACCACGATCCGCACTCGGTGCTCGGCGCCCATCCGTCGGGCGACGGCACCAGCACCGTGATCCGGACCCTGCGGCGTGGCGCTCGCGAGGTGAACCTGCTCGTCGACGGCAAGCCGACGCCGATGACGAAGGCGCATCCGGACGGCATCTTCGAAGTGACCGTGGACGGCGTGGTGCTGGACTACCGGCTGGACGTCGACGGCAATGAGGTCGACGACGCGTACCGGTATCCGCCCACCATCGGCGACATGGACCTGCATCTGATCCGTGAGGGCCGGCACGAGAAGCTGTGGACCGTGCTCGGCGCGCGCGTGCACGACGGCGGGACCACCTTCGCGGTGTGGGCGCCGAACGCCGAGGGTGTGCGGGTGATCGGCGACTTCGCCGGCTGGGGACCGCATGACGGACTGCCCATGCGCTCGCTCGGCAGCAGCGGTGTCTGGGAGCTGTTCGTGCCCGACGCCGGCCGCGGTGCCCGGTACAAGTACCGGCTGCTCGGCCCGGACGGCTGGGTGGAGAAGGCGGACCCCTACGCGGCCTCCGCCGAGGTGGCGCCGGCGACCGCGTCGATCGTCTACGAATCGCACTACCCATGGAGCGACCACGAGTGGGTCGCGGCCCGCGCGACCACGCGGCCACACGAGCAACCCATGAGCGTGTACGAAGTTCATCTCGGCTCGTGGCGGCCCGGCTTGAGCTATCCGGAGTTGGCCGATCAGCTGACCGCGTACGTCTCCGAAATGGGCTTCACCCACGTCGAGTTCCTGCCGGTTATGGAGCACCCGTTCGGCGGCTCCTGGGGCTATCAGGTGACCGGCTATTACGCCCCGACGGCCCGGTTCGGCACCCCGGACGACTTTCGCTATCTGGTCGATCGGCTGCACAACGCCGGCATCGGGGTGATCCTCGACTGGGTGCCGGCGCACTTCCCGAAGGACGAGTGGGCGCTGGCCAACTTCGACGGCACGCCGCTCTACGAGCACGCCGATCCGCGCCGCGGCGAGCACCCGGACTGGGGCACGCTGGTCTTCGACTACGGCCGCCCGGAGGTTCGCAACTTCCTCGTCGCCAACGCTCTCTACTGGTGCGAGGAGTTCCACGCGGACGGTCTCCGGGTCGACGCCGTGGCCTCGATGCTCTACCTCGACTATTCGCGCCAGGACGGCCAGTGGGCCCCGAACCAGTACGGCGGCCGGGAGAACCTGGAGGCGATCAACTTCCTGCAGGAGGCCACCGCCACGGTCTACAAGCTGTTCCCGGGCGTGACGATGATCGCGGAGGAGTCCACCGCGTTTCCCGGTGTCACCCGCGCCACCAGCGACGGCGGTCTCGGCTTCGGCTTCAAATGGAACATGGGCTGGATGCACGACACGTTGCAATACGTGAGCCGGGATCCGATCTATCGTCAATGGCATCACAGCCAGATGACGTTCTCGCTGGTCTACGCATGGAGCGAGAACTTCATGCTGCCGATCAGCCACGACGAAGTGGTGCACGGCAAGGGCTCGCTGGCCGCCAAGATGCCGGGCGACACCTGGCAGCGGCTGGCGACGGTGCGGGCGCTTCTCGCCTACATGTGGGCGCACCCCGGCAAGCAACTGCTCTTCATGGGCTGCGAGCTGGGCGATGACCGGGAGTGGAGCGAGGAACGCGGGCTCGACTGGGGCTTGCTGCAGGACCCGGCCCGAGCCGGCGTGCAGCGTCTGGTCACCGACATGAATTCGGTCTATCGCGGCACGCCGTCGATGTGGCAAAAGGACACCACACCGGACGGGTTCCGGTGGCTGGACGCCGACAACGCCGGCGGCAACCTGCTGGCCTTCGTTCGGTACGGCACCGACGGCACCCCACTGGTCTGTGTCGCCAACTTCGCGACACATCCGCACGAGGGTTACCGACTGGGACTGCCGAGCGTCGGTGCCTGGCGCGAGGTGCTGAACACCGACGCCGAGATCTACGGCGGCTCCAACGTCGGAAACATGGGTATGGTGACCGGCGAGGCGGCGTCGTGGCAGGGAATGCCCGCGTCGGCCCAGGTCCGCGTGCCACCACTGGGCGTCCTCTGGCTCCGTCCCGAGTGATTTGGAATCGCCCCCGACGTCCCTGGCTGCGTTGCTCGACCGCTCGGGTGCACAAACCGCACACTTCGCGGTCGTGCGCCTTGCCAGGAACGCCGGTTCCGGTCCCAAATCGGATTTGGAATCGCCCGCGACGTCCCTGGCTGCGTTGCTCGACCGGGGACGTCAGCCCAGCGATTGCGGGCTACTCGGGCAGGACTGAGCGGTAGACCTCCATGGTCCGCTGTGCGATTGCGGCCCAGGAGAAGTGCTCGATCGCGCGGGACCGTCCGGCCTTGCCCATGGCACCGGCCCGAGCGGGATCGGCGAGCACCGCGTTGATGGCGGCCGCCAGGTCGGCGACGAATCGCGCCGGGTCGACCGGCTCACCGTCCGCATGCTGGGTGATCGGCACCAGGAGGCCGGTGACCCCGTCGTCGACCACCTCCGGAATGCCGCCGGTGGCGGTCGCCACTACCGGCGCCTCGCAGGCCATCGCCTCCAGGTTCACGATGCCCATGGGCTCGTAGATGGACGGGCACACGAACAGCGACGCGTGGCTGAGGATCTGCACCACCTCGTGCTTGGGCAGCATCTGCGGGATCCAGGTGATGTCGTCGCCGCGCTCGGCCTGCAGAGTCGCCACCAGCCCCTCCACCTCGGCCGCGATCTCCGGTGTGTCCGGAGCGCCGGCGAGCAGCACCAGCTGGGTGCCGTCCGGCATCGACGCCGCCGCCCGCAGCAGGTACGGCAGGCCCTTCTGGCGGGTCACCCGGCCGACGTAGACCACGCTCGGCCGATGCGGATCGATGCGCAGCCGGTCCAGCACATCAGTGCCCATGTCGGGGGAGTACTGGGCCGGGTCGATGCCGTTGTGGACCACAACCACCTTGGCCGGGTTAACCGCCGGATAGGCGGTCAGGACGTCACGCCGCATGCCGGCCGACACGGCGATGATCGCATCGGCCGACTCGACCGCGGTCTTCTCGCACCAGGACGAGAGCGCGTAACCGCCGCCCAGTTGCTCCGCCTTCCACGGCCGCAGCGGCTCCAGGCTGTGCACGGTCACCACGTGCGGGATTCCGTAGAGCAGTTTGGCCAGGTGGCCGCCCAGATTGGCGTACCAGGTGTGGCTGTGCACCAGGTCGGCACCGGCGCACCCGGCGGCGATCGCCACGTCCACCCCGATGGTGCGCAGCGCCGCGTTCGCCCCGGCCAGCTCCGCCGGCTCCGGATAGGCGGTGACGCCGGCCTCGGATCGGGGCGCGCCGAAGCACTGCACCCGCACGTCGGCCAGGGGCCGGAGATCCCGTGCCAGGTATTCGGCGTGGACACCGGCGCCGCCATAGACCTCCGGCGGATACTCCCGAGTCAGCAGGTCGACCCGGGGACGTTTGACCTCGGACTGGAGGGGAACGCTGGAATCGGCATTCTGAGCTGGCACGTCTCGTACCCTAACGGTGTTTGATCGGTTGGTCTGAAAATCTGGGCCGCATCGGCTCGCCGCTGGCGCCGGCCAGACCGGGTGGATACCGTGTGTCGACATCCGCCGGTTGACCGGCGGTGCGGGTGAGTGGGGGCGAATGATGGCAGCAAAGGTGCTGGCGATCGTGCTCGCCGGTGGCGAGGGCAAGCGTCTGATGCCGCTGACCGCCGACCGCGCCAAGCCCGGTGTCCCGTTCGGCGGCATCTACCGGATGGTCGACTTTGTACTGTCCAACCTGGCCAACGGCGGTTACCTCAAGATCGTCGTGCTGACCCAGTACAAGTCTCATTCGCTGGACCGGCACATCACCAAGACCTGGCGCATGTCGACCCTGCTCGGCAACTACGTGACCCAGGTCCCGGCGCAGCAGCGGCTGGGGCCGCGCTGGTTCGCCGGATCGGCCGACGCCATCTTCCAGAGCTTCAACCTCGTCGACGACGAGCAGCCCGACTACATCCTGGTCTTCGGTGCCGACCACATCTACCGGATGGACCCGTCCCAGATGGTCGCCCAGCACATCGCGTCCGGTGCCGGGGTCACCGTGGCCGGCATCCGGCAGCCGCTGGCGAGCGCCGACCAGTTCGGCGTGATCGAGGTCGGCCCGGACGGCCGAACCATCGACCGGTTCCGGGAGAAGCCCAAGGACGCGATCGGACTCGCCGACTCCCCGGACGAGGTCTACGCGTCGATGGGCAACTACTGCTTCACCACCTCGGTGCTGCGAGACGCCCTCACCAAGGACGCGGTCAGCCTGGACAGCAAGCACGACATGGGCGGCGACATCATTCCGGCGCTGGTCGCCAGGGGCGAGGCCCAGGTCTACGACTTCCGCGACAACGACGTGCCGGGCAGCACCGATCGCGACCGGGGCTACTGGCGCGACGTCGGAACGCTGGACTCGTTCTATGACGCGCACATCGACCTGATCGCCGTTCACCCGATCTTCAACCTCTACAACCGGCACTGGCCGATCTACACCGAGCACCCGCCGCTGCCGCCGGCCAAGTTCGTGCACGGCTGGCAGGAGCGCGTCGGCCGGGCCATCTCGTCGATGGTGTCGCCGGGCGTGGTGATCTCCGGAGCCCTGGTGGAGAATTCGGTGATCTCGCCGAACGTGACCGTGCACTCGTGGGCGCACCTGGACGGCGTTGTGGTGATGGAAGGTTGCGATATCGGCCGGCACGCCGTCGTCCGCAACGCCATCCTGGACAAGAACGTGATCGTTCCGGAGGGTGCCGAGATCGGTGTCGACCTGGAGCGGGACCGGCAGCGATTCAAGGTCTCCGACAACGGCATCGTGGTGATCGGCAAGGGCCAACGTGTGGAGGTCTGACCATGGCTGACCCGACGCGGGCCGGACAGCCGGCCCAGGAGCAGGATCTGGTCGACGTCGGCCGGCTCGTCTCGGCCTACTACTCCGGCCACCCGGACGTCTCCGATCCGGCGCAGCAGGTCAGCTTCGGCACCTCGGGCCACCGCGGGTCGAGCTTCCGGACCGCGTTCAACGAGGACCATATCGTCGCGATCAGCCAGGCGATTTGCGAATACCGAGCGGCGCAGGGCACCGACGGGCCGCTGTTCCTGGGCCGTGACCCGCACGGACTGTCGGAACCGGCGGCACAGAGCGCACTCGAGGTGTTCACTGCCAACGATGTCACCGTGCTGGCCGCGGAGGGCTTCACACCGACTCCGGCGGTGTCGCACGCGATCCTCACCTACAACCGTGGCCGCGCCGATCACCTGGCCGACGGCGTTGTGGTGACGCCGTCGCACAACCCACCCGAGGATGGCGGGTTCAAATACAACCCGCCGCACGGCGGCCCGGCCGACACCGACGCCACCAAGTGGATCCAGGATCGCGCCAACGACCTGATCCGCAGCGGGCTGGGCGGGGTGCGGCGCAGCTCGGCGCCGAGATTCGAGCCGTTCGACTTCATCGGCACCTACGTCGGCGACCTCGAGTCGGTGATCGACCTGGCGGCGATCCGGTCAGCCGGCGTACGCATCGGCGCCGACCCGCTCGGCGGTGCCAGTGTCGAGTTCTGGTCCGAGATCGCCACCCGGCACGGCCTGGACATGACGGTGCTGAACACGACCACAGACCCGACCTGGCGGTTCATGACGCTGGACTGGGACGGCAAGATCCGCAGCGATTGCTCGTCGCCCTATGCGATGGCGTCGTTGATCGCCGGGCGGGACCGGTTTCAGATCACGACCGGCAACGACGCCGACGCCGACCGCCACGGCATCGTCACGCCGGATGCCGGGCTGATGAACCCGAACCACTACTTGGCGGTCGCGATCTCCTACCTGTTCGGGCGCCGCGACGGCTGGCGGGCCGACGCGGCGGTCGGCAAGACCCTGGTGTCGTCGTCGATGATCGACCGGGTCGCCGCCGGCCTCGGCCGGACCCTGCTGGAGGTGCCGGTCGGCTTCAAGTGGTTCGTGCCGGGCCTGCTCGACGGGTCGGTCGGATTCGGCGGCGAGGAGAGCGCCGGCGCCTCGTTCCTGCGCCGCGATGGCGGCGTCTGGACCACCGACAAGGACGGCATCCTGCTGTGCCTGCTGGCTTCGGAGATCACCGCGGTCACCGGACGCACGCCGAGCGAGCTCTATCAAGACCTGACTTCACGGTACGGCACACCCGCGTACGCCCGAATTGACCAGCCGGCGAACCGCGACGAGAAGGCGAAGCTCGCGAAGCTCTCGCCCGAGCAGGTCCGGGCGACCAGCCTGGCGGGCGAGCCGATCACCGGAGCGCTCACCGCGGCGCCGGGCAATGGCGCCGCGATCGGCGGCCTGAAGGTCACGACGGAGAACGCGTGGTTCGCCGCCCGCCCGTCCGGCACCGAGGACGTCTACAAGATCTATGCCGAGTCGTTCCTCGGGCCGGATCACCTGGCGCAGGTGCAGGACGGGGCGCGAGAGGTGATCGCCGAGGCGCTGGCCGGCTGACTTAGCCGGTCGTCCCGTCGGTCGTCACGCACCGGGGCGGATCGTTCCTCGGGCTCGCCGTTACCCAGGGTTATCGGTGCGCGGCTTCGATTTTCGTGCGCGGCGGCGAATCGAAGGTCGGCGTGGTCCGGTCCGGGGTCTCGGGTAGGTGTTCGAGGGGCTTTGCTTTGCATACTCCGGGTAACACGTCACGGAGCGTGCCTGGTGCGTATTTGTACGCAAAGCAAAGCCCCGCGCAGTGCTACACCCGCGCCCCGGCGAACGTGACGCAGCGTCAGGTCGTCAGTGCTGTGGCGGAGCGGCTTCGTGCAGCTTGATGATCAGGTCGGCGACCAGCGCGGTCCAGCCGGTCTGGTGACTGGCACCGAGACCGACGCCGGTGTCGCCGTGGAAATACTCGTTGAAGAGGATCAAGCCCTGCCAGTCCGGGTTCGACTGGAGCAGCTCGGCGTCGCCGTAGATCGGCCGCCGGCCCTTGTCGTCGGCGAGGAACAGCGAGACCAGCCGCTTGGTGAGTTCGTCGGCGACCTCGGTGAGCGGCCGCTTCTGGCCGGACCCGGTCGGGTACTCCACCTGCAGGTCGGAACCGAGGTGCGAGCCGTAGGTCCGGAGCGCCTCGATCAGCAGGTAATTGACCGGGAACCAGACCGGTCCGCGCCAGTTCGAGTTGCCGCCGAAGGTGCCGTCCGTGGAGTCGCCGGGGTCATAGCTGACGGAGAAGTCGCTGCCCAGCTTCACCTTGTAGGGCGCGTCCCGGTACTGCGCGGAGACGCTGCGGATGCCGTGCGGCGACAGGAACTCGGTCTCGTCCAGCATCGGCGCCAGCACTCGCGCCAAGCGCGCCGGCCCGACCACGGTGAGCAGCCGGTCGCCGTTGGCGTTGCCGGTCTCGCCGACGAATTCGGCGAAGTGCGAGTCGGCCTTGATCAGCTCGCCGAGCCGGGCGGAGATCTCCGGGAACGCGTCCAGGTCGGCGGCCGACAGCGTGGTCGTCGCCACCAGCGGCAACAGCCCGACCAGGGACCGCACCGCCATCGGGATGTCGGTGCCGGTCTCGGCGCGCAGCACGTCGTAGAACGCGCCGTCGTAGGAGTCCCAGAGGCCTTTCTCGTACATCGCGTTGGCGATCGCCGTGAAATGGTCCAGGAACTTGACGGCGATGTCGGTGTAGGCCCGGTCCCGCCGGGCGAGAATCAGCGCCATCTCCATCAGTTGGAGGGCGTAAGCGGCCATCCACGCGGTGGCATCGGCCTGATCGAGTTCGCCCGGGATCGGCAGCGGCGCCGAGCGGTCGAACGGCGCGATGTTGTCCAGCCCCAGGAAGCCGCCGCCGAAGATGTTCCGGTCGTCCGCGTCCTTGCGATTGACCCACCAGCCGAAGTTGAGGATCAGCCGGTGCAGCACGCAGGACAGGAAGTCATAGTCCCAGGCACCGTCGGCCTCGAAGACCCGCAGCGCGGCCCACGCCTGCACCGGCGGGTTGACGTCACCGAACGCCCACTCGTAGGCGGGCAGGGCACCGTTGCGGTGCATGTAACGGTCCTCGAGCAGCAGCAGCACCTGACCCTTGGCGAAGGCCGGGTCGGTCCGCGCGATCGCGACGCAGTGGAACGCCAGGTCCCAGGCCGCGAACCAGGGGTACTCCCAAGCATCCGGAACCAGCATCACGTCGTGACACTTCATGTGCGCCCAGTGCGCGTTGCGGCCGAACCGGTGGCTGTCCGGCGGCGGCGGGCCGACCGGGTCACCGCCGAGCCACCGCTGCACGTCGAAGTTGTAGAACTGCTTGGTCCACATCAGGCCGGCCACCGCCTGGCGTACCACGTTGGCCTCATCGGCCGAGGCGGACGCCGGGGTGAGCGCGGCGAAGAAGTCGTCGGCTTCCTGCTGCCGGGCCGTCATGACTGCGTCGAAGTCGGCGAATGGATCACCTGCCGGTGACGGGGAACCAGCCGTTTCCACGTCGCCGGCGACCACCGACAGCCGCAGCCGCATCTGGACCGACTGCCCGGCCGGCACATTCAGCTGGTAGTGCAGCGCGCCCTTGGTTCCGGTGAGATCCGGGTTGACCGTCTCAGCTCCGCCGACCACGTGGTCGTTGATCCCGTCCTTGGGGAACTGGGACAGCGTCGGGCCGCCGGTGAGCCGGGTCTCGTTGGTCTGGTTGTCACAGAGCAGCGGCACCGGGTCGCCGTCCCCGGACAGCACCAGGCGGCCGACCGTCTCGTGGTCTCCGACCAGCCGGGCCGGACCATCATCGGATCGGTGCACACCCTGGATCGAGGGCACCGCGACCGTGTCCGGCACCTCCCACACCCAGGTGTTGCGGAACCACAGCGTCGGCAGCACGTGGATGGTGGCGTCCTCGGGACCGTGGTTGGTGACAGTGACCCGCATGCACAGATCGGTCGGCGACGCCTTGGCGTAGTCCGCGGTGACCGCGAAATACCGGTCGTCATCGAAGACACCGGTGTCCACCAGGTTGTATTCGGGCTGGGTGCGGCTCCGGGCGCGGTTGGTTTTGACCAGGTCGGAGTAGGGGAACGGCGCCTGAGGGTAGTGGTAGCGCCAGCGCATCCACGAGTGGGTGGGCGTGGAGTCCAGGTACCACCAGTACTCCTTGGCGTCCTCTCCGTGATTGCCCTCCGGGCCGCCGAGGCCGAAGATCCGCTCCTTGAGGATCGCGTCCTTACCGTTCCACAACGCCAATCCGAAGCAGAACAGCTGCTGGTCGTCGCAGATCCCGGCGAGACCGTCCTCGCTCCACCGGAAGGTCCGGGAGCGGGCGTGATCATGCGGGAAGTAGTCCCACGACGCGCCGGACTCGCTGTAGTCTTCGCGGACCGTGCCCCAGGCCCGTTCGGCCAGGTAGGGACCCCACTGGCGCCATGGCACCGAGTTGGTATCCGCTTCGGCACGGCGCGCTAACTCAGCTCCGGTCACAATCACCCCACTCGTCGGCTTCCTCGGCCCGCACCCCGATCATGGCCGGAGCAGCATGCGCCTCTGAGGAAGTATCCCGGCTGGCGGCAGCAGACCACGGCCGAGCGCACGTTCAGCCGTCTATTTTGACCAAGATCGCCGGACAAAGCCAGCAGAGAGACAGACCCCGTGCACCATACGCGTTAATGAACACATTTGTTCCGCGGGTAGCGTCGAGAAATTTCGCCGTGGCGGGCGCGGCGGGAGCGGCGGAAGCAGCCGGAGCGCGGCGCGGCGGGGCGTCGCCACGAGCGAGTGGAGCCGCGGACCGGGGAGCGCGGCCGGATCTCTGGGCGGCCGCCCCCGCCCGGATGCAAGACTGAGCTATGTCCCGGGGTGTCTCGTTCGGTTCCCAGGTGTGCGGCGATCTCGACGAGGGCAGCCGGCGCGAGTGGTTGCTGCCGGATGGTCTTGGCGGATACGCGATGGGCACGGTCGGCGGGTTGCGGACCCGCCGATATCACGCGCTGCTGGTGGTCGCCGGTGATCATCCCGGTGCCCGCAGCGTCGGCCTGATCTCGCTGGATCCGATCATCCGGCTGGAGTCCGGGCAGGAGTTCCGGCTCGGCGTGCACGAGTGGACGTCCGGGTCGGTCGCGCCGCAGGGACACGCCTACATCGAGCGCTTCGACCTGGTCGACGGCCTGCCGACATGGCGCTTCCGGATCGGCGACGTGGTGCTTGAGCGCACCTATGCGATGCGTCACGGCGCCAGCTCACTCGGCGCGGTCTACCGGCTGCTGTCCGGCGGCCCGGTCGGCCTGTCGGTCGAGGCGCTGTGCACCTGGCGGGACGCGCATGGCGAGCGGCACGACACCGGGGTCTCGTTGGCGTGTGTGCATCACCCAGATGGCGTGGTCGTCGAGAACGCGTACCGGCTCGCCGGTCCGGGCTGGCATCCGGGCGGGCAGTGGTATGAGGGCGCGCACCTGCGCGAGGAGCACAACCGCGGGCTGAACGCGGACGAGGACGTGTTCCTGGCCGGGGCCTTCGCGGCGACTCTCAACCCGGGCGAGACGGTCGAGATCAACGCCTGGTCCGGGGACCTGTCGGCGCCGGAGCCGCCGGCCTCCGTGCTGGTGCAGCGGGCGCGCGACCGGGCCGCTTCGATCATCGCGACGGCCGCGGCCGGCGACGACGTGACCGCGGCGCTCGCTCTCGCGGCGGATCAATTCGTCGTACGCCGAAGCTCTGGCCCGACCGGCGCCGGCCGCCCCGATGTGGTGGCCGGCTATCCGTGGTTCGGTGCCTGGTCCCGAGACACCATGACGTCCTACGAAGGTCTGTTCCTCGCCACCAACCGGTTCGACGAGGGGCGCGAGCTGCTCCGCGGTTACGCCACCACGCTGTCCGAAGGCATGCTCGCCAACACCGCCGACGCGGGTGGGCTGGAATACAACACCATCGACGCGACCATGTGGTTCCTGCACGCTGTCGGCCGGCACGTGGACCGCACCGGTGACCTGGATCTGGCCGCCGATCTCGGGCCGGATCTGCGAGCCATCGTGGACGCGCACGTCGCCGGCGTACGCCACGGGATCCGGGTCGACCCGGCCGACGGACTGATCACCGGAGGCGCGCCGGGCTTGGCGCTGACCTGGATGGATGCGCGGACCGGTGGAGTCGCGGTGACGCCCCGGATCGGCAAGCCGGTGGAGGTCAACGCGCTCTGGGTCAACGGGCTCGCGGTGATCCGGGATCTGGGCAGCAAGACCAGTCAGGACGTGGTTGACGTGTCGGCGCTGCACGACCGGGCCCGGGCGTCGTTCCAGCAGCGCTTCCCGAATCCGGCCGGTGGCCTGTTCGACGTGGTGGACGGGCCGGCCGGTGACGACCCAGCGGTGCGCCCGAACCAGTTGCTGGCCTACTCGCTGCCGTACGCCCCGATGGATGGACCACCGCCGGTCCTGCCGCAACTGCTGACCACACTGGGCATGCGTACGCTCGATCCGGCCGATCGTGCCTACAAGGGCCTGCATGAGGGTGATCCGACCACCCGAGACCGGGCCTATCACCAGGGGACCGTGTGGCCGTGGCTGCTGGGGCACTATGCCGACGCCCAGCGCCGGGCCGGATCCCTCGACGTCGCCGCCCTGACCAACGGGCTGGTCACCCATCTCGGTGAATACGGTCTCGGCTCGGTCTCCGAGACCGCCGACGGCGACGCCCCGCACCGGGCCACCGGATGCCCGTTCCAGGCCTGGTCGGTCGCCGAACTGCTGCGCATATCGCGCTAGCCGCCGGTGCGCTAGCGTCTGCGGGCGTGGGGTCGCAGCCGGTGCACGTCCTCGTCGTGGACGACGACGAGCGGGTGGCCGCTTCGGTGCGCCGGAGCCTGGAATACAGCGGCTACCGGGTGAGCGTGGCGCACGACGGGCCGACCGCGATCGCGGCCGTGCACCGGGACCGGCCGGCTCTGGTGGTGCTCGACGTGATGCTGCCGGGCATCGACGGACACGGCGTCGCGCGGGCGCTGCGGGTGGATCCGGCGGTGGATCCGATGGTGCTGATGCTGACCGCCCGGGACGCCACCGCCGACCGGGTCGCCGGCCTCGACGCCGGTGCCGACGACTATCTCGTCAAGCCGTTCCAGCACGAGGAGCTGCTGGCCCGGGTACGCGCCCTGCTGCGGCGCCGGTCCGAACCGGCGCCGGACCGGCTCGCCTACTCCGACGTCCGGGCCGACGTCGGCACCCGGGAAGCCTGGCGCGGCGGCCACCCGCTGGCGCTGACCCAGCTGGAGTTCGACCTTCTCTGTCACTTCCTGCGCAGCCCGCGCCGGGTGTTCGGGCGCCAGCAGCTGCTGGACGCGGTCTGGGGTGGCGGCAGCGCGGCGACCAGCAACGTCGTTGACGTCTACGTCGGCTATCTGCGTGCCAAGCTGGAGGCGGACGGCCGGCCGCGACTCGTGCACACGGTCCGCGGCGTCGGTTACGCGCTCCGGGATCAGCCGTGACGCGGGAGACCGCGATCGCCGTCTCGCCTCCGGCCGCGATGCCGATCCCGCCGGTGATCGCGGCCCGACGCGGCCGGCCGGTGCTGCTCGGCCTGGCGGTGGTGCTAGGGGTTCTCGGCTGTGTTTCCGCCGGCCTCTACACGCTTGTTCTGGGCGGCCTGAAAAGCACCCAGGACAAGCAGTTGACGGCCCGCGTGACGGCCGCCGAGGCGGCGATTGCGACGGCTCCGCCGGGTGCGTTCATGCCACAGCCACCGGCGGCGCCGACTGATCTGGCGACCGACAACGACGTCTTCGTGATCGTGCTGGACCGCGCCGGGACGCCGATCAGCTGGACCGGCGGCCGCGATCCTCGGATTCCGGCGAGCGCGCTCGCGGCGGCGCCGACCTCGGCGACGGTGACCATCGACGGTGTGCCGGTACGGATCCGGATCGCGCCGTGGAGCCGAGCCGACCTGCAGCGCTCCGGCTATCTGGTGGCGGCGCAGCCGATCCGGGCCCGGCGCAGCAGTCTGGGTGGGGTGGCGGTGGCGATCATCGTCGCCGGTGCGGTGACGCTGCTGGCCGCAGGGATCGGGCTGTGGCTGGTGAGCCGGCGGTTGCAGCGTGCGCATCGGCGCACCGAAGAGGCGCTCGCCGGCCAGCAGCGGTTCGCCGCCGACGCCTCACACGAACTGCGGACGCCGCTGACGACGATCCTCAACAACGCCGGATTCCTGCGCGCGCATCCGGATGCCGCGGCCGCCGACCGGGCCGCCGCGATCGCCGACATCGAGGCCGAAGCCGCCCGGATGAACCGGCTGGTCGGCGACTTGCTGCTGCTGGCCCGTGCGGACGGCGGCGCGCGACTGGCCGCGACCCCGGTGGACGTCGGCGCACAGGCGCACGAGGTGGTCCGGCGGGCCGGTGCCAACAACGCCGACCGCCGGTTCCACTGCACGGCCGTGCCGGTGTGGCTGAGCGCCGATGCCGACGCGATCACCCAGCTGCTGTGGATCCTGATCGACAACGCGGCGCGGCACACCGGCATCGGCGGCACCATCTGGGTCAGCGTCACGCAGCATGGCGCCTACGCCGTGATCCAGGTCGCCGACGACGGCGGCGGCATCCCGCCGGGCGCCGAGGCGCGCCTGTTCGACCGGTTCTTCCAGGCCGATCCGGCCCGCCGTGGCGGTGGTGCCGGCCTGGGCCTGTCGATCGCCCGATGGATCGCGGTGTCGCACCGGGGCACCATCGCCGCCGCCAACAACGATCGCGGCGGCGCTACGTTCACCGTGTCGATCTCGTCGCTGCCGGTCTCATCGACTTCTTAATCGCACCTCATCCGGGCTTCACCGGCGACGGCGACGCTGCGTGTATGAACGAACTTCGACCGACTCTCTACGTGCTCGGGCTCTTCGAAGCCGGGCTGTGCGTGCTGGCCGCGCTCGGCCAGGCGATCGCCGCCGGTACACCGCTCTACCTGGTGCCCGGACTCGGCGTCGCGGCGCTGTTCATCGTCGCGGCGGTTTCGGTGCCGGCGGGCCGGCGCTGGGGACTCGTGACGTTGCTGGTCCTCGACGGCGTACGCCTCTCCGGGTTCCTGCTGAGCGCGACTCTGGGCCTGCTCCCGTGGGTGCAGCTGCCGGTGACCTCCGCGACCGTGGCCGATGGGCTGATCCTGCCCGCGATCGTGGTGACGCTCTCGGCCCGGTTGCTGTCGGCGACCCCGATTCCGGTCGGCGTGGTGCGCGGATGAACACCTGGGACACGTTCGTCACCGGGTTCGACCCGGACCACCTCCCGGCGCTCTGGGCCGGGGTGCTCTATGCACTCGCCGTCTACCTGATCTGGCTGCTGCGCCGGCCGGCACCGCGGGCTCCGCTGGCGGACCGGATCGCCGGTCACCTGCTCGCCGACAGTGCTGCGATCCACCTGGCGCTTCCGATCGGACACCACGACGATGCCACGTTGACCGTGCTGTTCCTCGCCAGTGGCGCGGTCTACGGCTGGCTCGGGTGGTGTGCAATCACCGGTCGCCGCTACCGGGTCGCGAGCGCGGTCCTGATCGTGGCGACTCTGGCCGCGTACCTGAAAGTGGTCGGTAGCGGCGGCGAGGGCGCCGATCAGGTCGGCATTGTCACGGCGCTGCTGGAGCTGATCGCGCTCGGCATCTGCCTGACACCGGCCCGGCGCGCTCCGGTCCGGCAGACCTTCGGCGCGATCGCATTCGTGCTGGCCGTGGTGGTCAGCGGCGGCGCCATCTGGGCCACGTCATTCGCCACGCACCTGGACGCGGACTCCGAAGGCACGGTCGCCGCGGGTGCCGCGGTGGACGACCACGGAGGCGCCGGCGCCGCGGCGCATGACCACGCAGGCGCCGCCGAAGGACATCAGCACAGCGGTTCGCGGGCTCAGGCCGGTGTCATCATGCGCCCGATCGAGAACCCGGAGCCGACCGCCGCGCAGCAGGCGGCGGCGGTCGCCCTGGTCGACCGGACCCGGGACTCGCTGGCCCGGTTCACCGACATCCGATCCGCCCTGGCTGCCGGTTACCGGCCCGGGCCGGAGCGCACCGGGACCCGGGTGCACCTGGAGAACAAGGCGTTCCAGAAGGACGGCCGGATCCTGGATCCGGACCGGCCGGAACTGCTCATGTATGCGATCGCCGACGGCCGGGCGACGCTCCTGGGGGCGGTGTTCCAGATGCCCCGGGCCGGCCGGCCCGGGCCGGCACCCGGCGGGCCGCTCACCCAGTGGCACGCTCACGACGTGTGCCTGACGCTGCTGCCGCCGGGCCTGACCGTGGTGTCCGCCTACGGCACCTGCCCGCTGCTCTCGGTCAGCGTGACGATCGGCGAGATGATGCACGTCTGGACCATCGACCATCCCGGTGGCGCGTTCAACGACGACGTTCCGGACTCGTGGATCCGCGCCTACAACCTGGCACACGGAATTCGGTTCGCCTGGGGCTGATCGTGGATCTACGGTTGCCGGGTGGAATCACGCGCATTCATCGACGGGGCCGCGGCCCCGGACGGATTCGACCGGATCGCCGCCGCCCCCCGCGGTCATTTCACCGCGATGCAGGTCCGCGACAGCGCGGTCCGGGGCTGGGATCTGCACATCGCCCGCCTGACAGCGGCCAACCGGGAGATGTTCGACGCCGATCTGGACGCCGCGGCGGTGCGGGCCGCGATCCGGCAGGCGCTCGGCGACACCGCCGACGCGTCGGTGCGCGTCGTGGTCTTTCCCGAGGCCGAAGCGGTACGCGTGGCGGTCACCGTGCGCCCGCCGTTCGTCGCCGAGCTGACGCCGCAGGCCCTGCTGCCGGTGCCGTACTGGCGACCGCTGGCGCATTTGAAGCGGATCGCCAACCCGAATCACGGCGCCGCGATCGACACCGCGATCGCGGCCGGCTTCGACGACGCGGTCCTGGTCGACGACGCGGGCGAGATCGCCGAGGGCGGCATCACCAACATCGGATTCTGGGACGGCTCGCATCTCGTCTGGCCGTCGGCGCCGGCCCTGGCCGGCATCACCTATCAGCTGATCGCGCCCGAGGTGCCGTCCCGGCACGACGCCGTCTTCCTGCGCGACGTACCTGACTTCCGGGCCGCCGTCGTCACCAACTCGCACGGCATCGCCGCGGTACGCCAGATCGGCGCGGTCGCGGTTGCGGTGGACGAGGAGTTGCTGGCCAAGCTCCGGGCGGTCTACGACGCCGCGCCGTGGACCGTCATCTGACGCGGTCGCCCGGCAGCCGCACGCCGAATCCGCGGATCGCCAGGTCCAGCAGGACCGGTCCGGGCGCGGCCAGGCGCCGCAGGCGCTCCTCGCACAAGCCATCCAGCTCGCGTAGCCGCTCCTGGTAGGCCGCCGGGCTCCGGCGCCGGGCCCGATCCAGAACCATCGTGTTCGCCCAGACCTTGGCCCGGGCCTCGGCCAGGAACCGGCGGCTGGCGGCCTGATTGGCCGGGCGCATCAGCCGGTCGATCAGGCTGACCCGGGAGACCGCCTGGAGTTCCAGGTCCTCGGCGCCGACCCGCGCCTGCAGCACGTCGTCGAGGTGCTGGTGGTCGGCCTCGCGCCGGGCCAGCGCCGCCGGATCGTCGAACTCGTCCGGTGCGATCACGTCGAGGATCGCCTGCGGCAGATCGAAGTTGATGTGCGCGTTCATGCCGAACAGCACGTGCCGGATCGGTGGCAGCCCGGGGCGGTGTGCGGCGGTGTCGAAGGCCACCCGCCATGGTCCGGCGATCGGCTCGCCCTGGTCCGCCGCCGTCAGAGCATCCAGGTAATACCGGGCGAATGCCACATCCCAGCGCCGCAGCCAGGTGGCATCCTCGAAGCCGCCGGACGCGATCTCGGCCGCCACCGCCTGGGTCGTACGCATGTAGGTGGCGTGGAAGAACCGTCGCGCGTCGTGGGCCGCGATGAGCTGGCCAAGGCCACGCCCCATTTCGGCGATCACGCTGTCGATGTCGTCGTCGAGCTCATCCATCCCGGCGCTCCATCGTCACGTAGAGCCCGATCAGCCCGGCGAGCGCGATCACGAAACCGGCCGACAGCAACCAGGTAAGAATGTGGTCGGTGCGGAACTCGCCGTGCGCGCGAATCCCGGCGACGACGATCAGAGTCAGCATGATCCCGGCCACCTCGACCGGGATCCGGGCGGTCGACCAGCGCCGATCCCGCAGGACGCCGACGCCGGCCGCTCCGAGGCAGAAGATGGCTCCGAGCACGCGCGCCGTCAGCGGGGTCAGCAGCCATGGCCAGATCCGCATCGCCGTCTGCGGAGCCACGAACAGGAACGCCCCGGTGGCCAGGGCTGCGGCGCCGGTCAGCGCGATCAGCCCGGTGGCGGTTCCGGACAGCAGCTTCTCGTCCGGATCGCGGGCGGCGTCGTGCTGATGATTGGCGACGTAGACCCCGGCCACCAGGAACGGTGTCGTGAGGTAGAGCAAGGCCCAGAGCCAGAACGCGACGTGACGATGGTTGAACTTGTCCCAGTGCACGATCGTCGCGATGCCCATCAGGGTGGCGAACAGAGCGACCGGCAGGAAGCCGCCCTTCACGGTGTGCCACCGTCGCGCCCGGCCGGCGCGAACGAAGAAGTATGCCCCGCCGAGGTATGCCGACCCCAGCATCATCGCGGTCATGGTGGGCCGGATCTGCCACGCGAACAGCTGCTTGGTGTCGGTCGGCACGGGGTAGAGCACCGCGAACGCGACCAGCAGGAACGGCACGATGATGAAGGCGACCGCGCGGGTCGCCGGCAGGACGCGATCGTCGTGCAGGACGCGATCGTCGTGCACTGACTCAGGCTGAACCATCATGGCGTCGTCCTTGGTCCGTCCCGTGTGGGGTTCAAGATAGACGACGATCGCAGTAGCGGCCGCAGGAGAACCGCGACGCGCCGACGCGGCTCAGTCGGCCCACTTCACTCGCACCGGCTGTTCCAGGTAGCGCGCATAGGGCTCGAATGCCGCCTCGACCCGCGTCCGCGGGACCCGGCCGAACGGCGTCACGGTGATGGTGGTCGCCGCCTTGCCGGTGACTCGCCGCCACAGCCCTACGACCCTCCCGTTCTGCACGACGGTCGGCTGGAACACCCCGTTGTTGCCGGGCACGATGGCCGCGAGCTGCGCCGGTGTCGCCATCAGCGACCGGTCCTTGTAACCGAGCAGATACTCGTCGAACGCCGGCAGCACGGCGATCGTGTCGTGCGGCACGACGGCGTCGAGGTCGGATCGGCGTACCAGCATCGGGGTCCCGTCGACGCGTACCGCGGCGAGATCGTGCGCGGCGATTCCGCGCCGCGCGTCGGAGAGATTGAGCCCGGTCCAGCCCGCGAAATCCTTTTCGGTGGCGGGGCCGTGGCTGGCGAAGAACCGCCCGGCGAGGATGCCCAGCGCGGCGTCGCGGTCCGGCGTGGTGCGCTCGCCGGCCCAGTCGTCGAGCAGCACGAAAGTCGGATCATTGCCGACGTGCGGGGCGATGCAGACCACGCCGCGAATGCTGGCGGCGACCAGGATGTGATAGCCGCGCTGCGCGCTCGTGTCGATGCCGGCGGCGTTCAGGGCCGCGACGGCGTCGGTGCGGGTCAGCCGTCGGTCGCCGGCCAGGGTGGCGGCGAGCAGATCCACTGCCGTGTCGATCGTCGCGCCGTCCAGGCCCCACGACGCCCACCGCTTCTCCGCCGCGTGAAACGGCCGTCGCGCGGTGAGATCGAGCATCCAATGCGCATCACGCGATGGGATGAAATGGATCGTGC
This sequence comes from uncultured Actinomycetota bacterium, assembly GCA_963836775.1. Taxonomy (GTDB): domain Bacteria; phylum Actinomycetota; class Actinomycetes; order Mycobacteriales; family Micromonosporaceae; genus DASQPR01. The sequence continues at coordinate 1,384,601 of CAWIKR010000003.1, forward strand.
CGCGCATCGGCCAGGTTCGCAGCACGCTGCGGCGTTCGAGCTGGTCCAGGATCTGACTTCGGGTGTACGCGGGCAGTCGCACGCCTAGTGACCAGAGTCCACTGGCGACATCCTGCGCTTGCATCGCTCCGAACCATTCGACCACCGCGGTCAGGTCGCCGGGTCCGTCCGGCCGCCGGGTGAGCAGGAGGTTCGCCATCCGGATGGCGCGGGCGTCGTCGGGGCTCAGATCCACGCCTCCATCCTCGCGCACGATCGGGCTCGGCGGCATCGGCCGCGTCCCGTGGGTTGAGACCGGCCGCACACGGGGTGGGAGGGCTCCACACCGGTGCGCGTTAGTGCTCGTGGAAGCGGGTTTTGAAACCAATCTTGCAATCGGTTTCGTGGCCATATAACAGCTACAACAAGATCTGCCAGGGCCTCTGCGGGAATTCTTGACGAAATCGATTGCATGGTGTTCACTACGAGCCAATCAGCTGCCGACCGGAGGCATGGGACATATGGCGGATGCCCGCTCGACATCGTTCCGTAACCGCCGGATGAGGTTCTCGGCTCTGGTGCTGGCCACCGTCCTGACCGCCGCTACGGGGTGCGACAACCGGGGAGATGACATGCCACGCACGGCGCACGACCCGTTCGTTCTCACCGGCGTCCGCGACGTCACCCGGATCGCCGCGGTGACCGGTCCGGACTCGCCCAACAAGACCGGCCGCTTCGAGGTGGCCGGGCAGGATCTGGGCTCGATGTTCGAGGCCGGCGGCAAGACCTGGTTCGTCTTCGGCGACACGTTCGGCAAGCGCGAGCCCGGCTTCACCGGTGGTGGCGGCGACGAGTGGCGATCCAACACTCTGGCCTACTCCACCGACACCAACCTGAACGACGGCATCAAGCTCGACGGCTACATCGTCGACGATCGTGGCTGGGCCAAGGAGCTGCTGCCGTCGGAGAAAGTGGACAACGTCGAGATGACCGTGATCCCGACCTACGGGTTCGCGGCCAACGGGGCGATGTATCTGGCCTACATGTCGGTGCGGCACTGGGGCGAGCCAGGGGAGTGGGAGACCAACAACGCCGGGTTCGCCAAGTCCACCGACGGCGGGCAGACCTGGACCATGCTGAGCACTCCGACCTGGTCCGGCGACAGCAACTTCGTTCAGGTGAGCGCCACCTTGCACGACGGTGATCTGTATTTCTGGGGCGTCACGCACGGCCGGTTCCACGGCGTGCAGTTGATGAAGGTCGCCGAGAAGGACGTCGAGTCACAGGCCGCGTACCGGTATTTCGCCGGCACCGGTGACGACGGCGAGCCGATCTGGTCAGCCGACCAGGGCGCGGCGAAGACGATCGTCGACGATACCGTCGGCGAACTGTCGGTGGTCTGGAACGACCACCTGTCGCGGTGGTTGATGACCTATTCCAACGGTGGCAACGGAGACACCAGCCTGCGCGAGGGCATCACGCCCTGGGGACCGTGGAGCGACGCGATGACACTCGTGTCGAAGTCCGACGTGCCCGGGCTCTACGCGCCGTATCTGTCTCCGCTGGCCGCGGCGAACAGCGGAAGCACGATCTACTTCACGCTCTCCGTCTGGGATCCATACAACGTGTATTGGTACAAAGCGGAACTCGTCGGCGCATCCGCAACCCCCTGACCAGCATCGACCCGCTTTTTACTGCAGCTTTCACCGCAGCTCCTAGTGCAAGATGTCGACACCGGTTCGGCGACGAGCCGCAGAAGGAGGAGAAGTGCCCAAGAGGCGTAGTACGTTCGCGTTGGTAGCGTCGGCGTTATTTGCGGCTTCACTCGCGCTCACCGCGTGTGGCAGTGGCGGCACCGCCAAGACGCAGGGCGGCAAGACCGTCGTCACCTTCTGGCAGCAGAAGTTCGAGGACTACCAGCAGGCCTGGTTCAAGAAGGAAGTCGACGCGTTCAACGCGTCCCAGGACAAGGTCAAGGTGGACTACCAGGTCATCCCGGCCGACACCTGGGCCCAGAAGCTGCAGGCTGCGCAGGCGGCCGGCAACGCGCCCGACGTGCAGACCACCAACTACGGCAACATCGCGGCCGCGGTCGCCGGCGGCGAGATCGCCGACCTCGACAGCCTGATGCCGGCCAGCGCCTTCGCCGACATCAAGGACAACGTCAAGAGTTTCGTGACCATCGGCGGCAAGCACTACGCCTACCCGATGCTGGTGGAGCCGTCGACGGTGCTCTATTACCGCAAGGACCTGGTGCAGGCCGCCGGTCTCGACCCGAACAGCCCGCCGAAGTCCTGGGCCGACCTGCTGACCTGGGCCGGCAAGTTGACCAGCGGCAAGGTCAAGGGCATGACGATCGCGTCGGTCGGTCCCGACCTGGGCTGGTCCAGTTGGGGTCTGCAGTACAACGCCTGCGGTCACCTGCCGGTCGCCGACGACTGGTCCAAGTCGGTCGCCACCGACCCGTGCTACGCCCAGTTGCTCAACTTCTACAAGTCGCTCTACCAGAGCGGCGACATGCCGAAGACCCCGAAGGTCGGGTATGCCGACGGATCCCCCTACGGCAACGGTGAGGTCGCCATGATGGCCGGCGGCTCCTGGGTGGTCGGCCAGCTCAAGGCCTCGTTCCCGGCGATGATCGCGAAGACCGCGGTGGCACCGTTCCCGTCGTTCGACGGCGACCCGACCAAGACCACCGCGACCCTCGGCGGCTGGACCCTGACCGTGGATGCCAAGTCGAAGGGGAAGCAGCAGGCCGCGCAGTTCGTGAACTGGCTTCTCGCCGGTGACCCGGCGATCATGGCCGACTTCTTCAAGGCCAGCGGCTTCTCCAAGTACACCGTGCGGTCCTCGGTGGACCAGGCGCTGGCGAGCAACCCGGACGCCACCTCGGACCCGTTCATGAAGATCATCTCGTCTCAGGTGGTGCCGTACGGCAAGGCCGAGCCGGCCTACCCGTGGGACATCGCGCTCGCCTTCGGAACCGCGATCGAAGCGGCGATGAAGGGCAACCTCAGTGTGGATGCGGCGCTGAAGAAGGCCGACGGCCAGATCAACGACGTCATCAAGAAGCAGAGTCTGGCCGGAACCCAGCCGACTCACTAACCTGAATCGCCCCGGCGCCCGGGGATGCGGCAGCCGCGTCCCCGGGCACCACGATTTGCGAGGGGATCACCGTGGCTCTGCTCGAATCGCCAGCGATCGACGCACCACCATCGGCCGGCCGCCAGCGGGGCAGCGGTAAGGGTGGTACCGGCCGGCGGGCGGTCGGTGCGCGCCGTCAGGACAACATCACCGCGTACCTGATGATCGCCCCGATGGTGATCCTGCTCGGCATCTTCGTGATGTGGCCGCTGGCGTACTCGGGCTATCTCAGCTTTTTCAAGATCAATTACTACACCGGCTCCAAATTTGTCGGCCTGCAGTTTTATCACGACGTCCTGACCAGCGACGAGTTCTGGCACTCGCTCTGGATCGGGTTCTACTACGCGCTGCTAGTGGTGCCGATCGGCATCATCCTCGCGCTGCTGCTGGCCAGTTTCATCAAGACCCTGAGCAAGCGGGTGGCCACGTTCATGAAGGTCACCGTCTATCTGCCCGCGGTGGTGTCGACGGTGATCGCCGCGGTGCTGTTCACCTTCATGTACCAGGACGACGGCGTCGTGAACTGGTTCCTGAGCCTGATCAACGCGGCGCCGGTCGCGTGGCTGAACGATCCCCATTGGGCGCTCCCCGCGATCGCTGTCCCGGGCATCTGGCTCGGCTTCGGCATCACCACCTTGATCGTGCTCGCGGCCATGCTGGACATCCCGGACAGCTACTACGAGTCGGCGATGCTGGACGGCGCCAACTTCCGGCAGCGGTTGTTCCGGATCACCATCCCCTTGCTCCGGAACGTGCTGCTCTACCTGATTGTCACCGGATTCGCGCTGGCCGTGCAGATGATCGACCTGCCGTTGATCATGACGGGCGGCGGCCCGGTGGACGCAACCACCACGCCGAACTACTACATCTTCAGCCAGTTCCGCAGCCCGGATCCCTATTCGCGCAGCTACGCGCTGACCGCGTCGCTGCTGCTGTTCGTGGTGCTGGGCCTGGTGTCCATCGCGATGTTCCGGTTGATCCGGTCGGACAAGGCCGTCGACGGCTGATGACGAGAAAGGCAAACCCCGTGCCTACCCGTATTCTCCGCAAATCAGCGTCGGGCATCCTCGTCGTGCTGATCTCGCTGAGCATCCTGTTCCCGCTGGCCTGGATGGCGATCGCCGGATTCAAGGGCCGGACTGAGGTGCTCCGCAGCCCGTTCCAGTTCTTCCCGGACATGTGGCGGTGGAGCAACTACACCTCGATCGCGAAGGATCACGAGTTCCTGCGTGCGATGATCGTGACCTTCATCGGTGCACTGATCTTCACCGCGCTCAGTCTGACGGTGAATTCGATGGCCGCCTACGCCTTCGCGCGGCTGGAGTTCCGCGGCAAGCGGTTCTGGTGGGTCTACTGCATCCTGCCGATGTTCATCCCGATGATGGCGATCCTGATCACGTCCTTCGTGGTGGTGTCCAAGCTGGGCATGCTGAACACGCTGGCGGTGCTGATCATCCCTGGTGTCGCGTCCGCGATCCAGATGTTCTTCCTGCGGCAGTACTACCTGAACTTCCCGGTCGCGGTCGAGGAGGCGGCACTCATCGACGGTGCCAGCCGGTGGCAGATCTTCGCCCGGGTGTTCCTGCCGCAATCGGCCGCGCCATTCGTGGTCGTCGGGCTTGGCTCCTATCTGGCGTACTGGAACGCCTACGTGTGGCCGATTCTGGTGATCACCGACCCGAAGCTGACGCAGATCATGCAGTTCCTCGGCAACTTCCGTTCGGATCGCGGCAACGACTGGGGCATGCTGATGGCGGGTTCCACGCTGGCTGCCGTTCCGACCATCATTCTGCTGCTGATCTTCCAGCGCTTCATCGTCAACGGCGTACGCATCTCGGGCATGAAGTGACGGCCGAGGCTGGTCCAGCTGGCACGGCCCCGGTGCACCGGCCGGGCTATGACCGGTCGGCACTGCGCGTCGGGATCGCGCACTTCGGCGTCGGCGGGTTCCACCGCGCGCACCAGGCGGTGATTCTGGACGACCTGATCGCCGCCGGGCACGCCGCCGACTGGGCGATCTGCGGCGTCGGTGTGCTGCCCGGCGACGCCCGGATGCGCGATGCTCTGCACGCCCAGGCCTGTCGCTACACCCTGGTCCTCAAGCACCCGGACGGCAGGCAGACGGCCCGTGAAGTCGGATCGATCGTCGACTACCGGTTCGCACCCGACGACCCGGACGGCGTCATCGAGTTGCTCGCCGACCCGGGCGTACGCATCGTGTCGTTGACGGTCACCGAAGGTGGCTACTACATCAACCCGACCACCGGCGAGTTCGACGCCTCGGACCCGACCGTGGCTGCGGACCTGGCTCCGGCCGCCGTGCCGCGGACCGCCTTCGGGCTGATCGTGGCCGGGCTGGTCCGCCGCCGCGACCGCGGCATCCTGCCGTTCACCGTGCTCTCCTGCGACAACATTCCGGGCAACGGCGATGTCGCGCGCCGGATGATCAGCGCATTCGCCGCCGGCATCGATCCGGAGCTGGGCGAATGGCTGCAGAACGCGGTGGCGTTCCCGAACTCGATGGTGGACCGGATCACGCCGGCCACCACGGATGCCGACCGTTCGCACGTCACCGCGGCCTTCGGCGTCGACGATGCCTGGCCGGTGGTGGCTGAACCGTTCCTGCAGTGGGTCGTCGAGGACGACTTCCCGTTCGGACGGCCGCCGTTCGAGCTGGCCGGCGTCCAGATGGTCCGCGACGTCGAACCTTACGAGCTGATGAAGCTCCGGCTGCTCAACTCCTCGCATCAGGGCATGTGCTACTTCGGTCACCTGCTCGGCTACCGCTACGCCCACGAGGCGGCCCAGGATCCGCTGATCGTGGACCTGCTGACCGGCTACATGGACGCCGAGGCCACCCCGACATTGCACCCGGTGCCGGGCGTGGACCTGGCCTCATACAAGGCGACGCTGATCGAGCGGTTCGCCAATCCGCACGTCCGGGACACCATCGCCCGGCTCTGTGCCGACTCGTCGGACCGGATCCCGACCTGGCTGGTGCCGGTGATCCGGGACCAGCTCGCGGCCGGCCGGCCGGTACGCCGATCGGCGGCGATCGTCGCCAGCTGGGCCCGTTACGCCGAAGGTGTGGACGAGTCCGGCGCGCCGATCGAGATCGTTGACCGGCGCAAGGACAGCGTGATGGCCGCGGCCGCCGGGCAGCGGCGCGACCCGCTGGCGTTCCTGGAGCAGCGCGACCTGTTCGGCGACCTGGCCGACGATCCGCGATTCGTGGCGGACTACCGGTGGGCGCTGGACTCGCTGATCAACCGGGGTGCCCGGGCGACGCTCGAGGACCTGCGAGCCGACCTCCGCGGATCTTGACAAGTTGGGCTGGCCATAGCCACGTGTGCCATAGCCACGCCAACTACGCAAGATCCACAAAGACGGTGGGGATGGAGCGACGGCGGCGGCACCGGGAGGGGTGCCGCCGCCGTCCTATTGTTGCCCGACGGGGCCGGTAGGCCTACGGGCGACCGCGATATCAGGTGGCGACGAGTGAGAAGTCGTCCAGCTGGATCCAGATGTCACCGTGGTCGGTCCAGACGCCGGCGTAGACCACCACCGACGTGTTGGCCCCGCTGTTGAAGTTCACGACGATCCGCGTCCATGGACCGATCGCCGTGTAGTGCGCTTCGGATATCACCACGTTTCCGGTGGTCCGCGCGCCCATGAAACCGTTGTCACTATTGGCCGAGGTGCGGATGAAACCGGTCAGCTGATAGTTGGTGTTCGCCGTCACCGGCACCGTCTGGTGCACGTCCTGCCAGCCGTGGTTGTAGCGGGCGAACCCGTTGCGGTCGCCGGAGTAGCCCCAGTGCGAGTTGTCGATGCCGCAGTTGGCGCTGCAGGCCCAGAAGCCGCCGGTGCCGGTGCTGTTGAGCGCGCCGCGCTCGAAGCTCGGGTCACTCATCAGGTTCGGCTTGATGATGGTGGCCGAGGTGTTGATGGAGACCTTCATCAGATAGACGTTGTAGGGGTCCCACTGCGACATGGTGAAGTAGATGGTGCCGTTGGCACTCCACGGGTGCATGAATCCGCCGTAGAGACCCGGATAGTCTGCCGAGGTGACCACCGTCTGCGGTCCGCTCCACGGCCCCTGCGGGCTGGTCGCCGTCCGCATGATGATGTCCTCGCCCTGCAGATACATCATCAGCCAGTGCGAGCTGTAGCTGTCGTAGCGCACCGACAGCTCGGAGACCGGGGCGGAGACCACCGCGACCGCCGCGGCCTCGTTGTTGGTCACCCAGGAACTGCCATTCCAGTACTGGTACGCGGACTGGGTGAGCATCGAGGCTTCCGGAACCCGGGCCACGTAGGCACTGCCGCCCCGGCCGCTGGGAGTGCCGTAGATGTAGACGTAGCCGCCGTTGCGGGCGAACGCCTGCTGCTGGAACGGATCGTTGAGGGCGGGGTTGTTCCAGATCGGCGTGCCCGACGTGGACCAGGTGGTGCCGTTGTCGTCGGAGTAGGCGATCTGCGCGTAGTTGGTGTCCCACTGGCCGGGCGCGCCCCAATGGCGCACCGACATGAAGGACAGGTATTGCCGGCTGCCGACGGCGATGCCGGCGGTCGGGATCTTGGTGACCTCGCCGGTGCCGTCCGGCTGGTGCAGGCCGGGAAGGATCTCCCGGGCCCGGCCGTCGGTGCCGGTCACCGCGGTGGCGAAGTCCATGCCGTCGGACGGGGTGGTGTCCGACGACCGCAGCAGCACGTTGCTGCGCCAGTTGGCGTCGCCCGAGCCGAGCGCGCCGCCGCCCGGGCCGATCCAGGCATCGCCGAACGTGTCGCCGAACGCGGTCAGAACCTGCCCGGCATTGTTGTCCCACATGATTCCGAGATCGGTGGCTTTGACGTTCCACTGGCCGTAGGTGTTGTTCGGCGAGTCCGGGCCGGTGATCTTCTCGATCACGGTGGCATTGGTGTGCGCGCTGGTCGCGGCGGCGGGGGCCGCCGCGACCAGCACCGATGCGCCGGCGAGAGCCGCGGCGATCAGGATGCCGGCCGCGGCGCGGGGGGTGGGTCGGTGCACTGCGGTACTCCTCCCTGTGCCGGAATGCCGGCGGCTACCGGATGTAGCCCCGGGGCCGGGGAGGCGGCGTCGGGTGTCGGCCTTCCGTCGTTTCGTGGTCCGCCGGTATTGGGCCGGCGTACGTCCGTCTCGCGGTTCCGCCCGCGGCTAGGCCGGCGGACGTGGTGGCTGGGCCCCGAGATCGGGGACCGGGGCGCTGCCTAGGTGCACCTCCAGGTCGTCGGCGCTGGGCGTGCGGGGCCGGCGCGCGGTCGGCCGGTCCAGATAGAACAGCGCGGTGGAGGCGATGTCATCGCGCAGCGGCAGGTAGCGCCAGCCGGACCGCCAGCCGAGCGCCTGGATGTCGACCCGGAGCCGGTCGGCGAAGTGGATCGGGTCCATCAGATGCCAGCGGTACATGCCGAAGCGCTGCTGGCTGACGTAGAGACCATCGGGCCGGATCACCTGCGGCATGCCGAGGTATGGCGTGGAGAATTCGGTGTAGCCCCGGCCCGGCACGTCGAAGTTCCAGGCGCCGCCGAAGTAGTCCTCGGTGCCGGTGCCGCAGATCGTCGGGTAATCCTGATCGCCGTCCAGGTAGAACTTGATCTCGCCCTCGCCCCACCAGCCGTTGCTGTTGACGCCCCAGGCGAGGTAGGTCCCGACGAACTGCCCGGAGCCCTCGACGCCCTCGACGATGGTGTGCGGGGTCAGATGCTCCAGCGGATTGCTCCGCCGCCACTGAGCGTGCAGGTATCCGAGGTCGGAGTAGTCGCCGCCGATCTCGTAGGTGACCTGGTAATACACCCGGACGTCGACGGTGGACAGGTTTTCCAGGGTCAGCCGCGCGCCGTCGCGGAACGGCATCGGCCAGTAGGAGTTGAAACCGCCATGCGGGTTGGCCGCGATCATCTGCGAGTTGACCTGGGCAAACTCGCCCCATCCGGAACAGAAGAAGTCACCGTAGGGGACCTCGATCGCAGGCTCGTCGGCACCATCCCAATAGGCCCGGAGCAGCAGCGTGCGCCAATTGTCCTTGTGCGTGGTGATCCAGAAGTGGGTGATCTTGCCGGAGCCGGAAATCGTTGCCAGGTCGAAGGTCTCTCCGGCCGGGATGTCCACGCTCGGCGAGATCTTCCAGCCAGGCCCGAGATCGCGGGCGCACTCGGCCCCGGTGCCCTCGGTTGCGCGACCGCCGCCACCAGCCGATCCGTCAAAATTCTCGGGGCTGATCGACCGTGTTTGAACCGACCGCAGGCGTGCGATCGTGCTCAGGTCGGCGTACGTCATCAAGTCTCCAACACCGTCGTCGGGGCGCGGCCGTCCACCGCATGGCGCGAGTCAAGCCTCGCGGGGACGGGGCCTGTGCAATCGATTTCACTAAGGTAGAGTTGCGCTGCGGCCGTGTCAATCGTCCGCGACCGGCGCCGCGGATCCGACGAGCGTGTGGGGAACACTCTTTCGGACCGACCGAAAATCTGAGGAACTCAATGGCAACGATCTATGAGGTCGCGTCCATGGCGGGCGTCTCGCCGGCCACCGTGTCGCGGGTGTTCAACGGCCAGAACGTCTCGGCCGAGAAGGCCAAACGGGTCCGCGAGGCGGCCAAGACGTTGTCGTTCACGCCCAGCCGGGTCGCCCGCACGCTGCGGATGCAGAGCTCCGAGGTGATCGCCCTGGTGATCCCGGACATCGAGAACCCGTTCTTCACGTCGATGGCTCGCGGTGTCGAGGACGTGGCCCAGGCCGCGGGCTACTCGGTGGTGCTGTGCAACTCCGACGAGGACCACGGCAAGGAAGCCCGCTATCTGGACATCGCCATCGGCGCCAACATGGCCGGAGTGATCCTGGCCGCGGCCGGCGACAACTGTGATCTCAGCGGCCTGATCGAGCGGAAGCGGCCGGTGGTGGCGGTGGACCGCAGCCCGCACGGCTTCGACATCGACGCCGTGACGGTGGACAACCGGGCCGGTGGCCGCGCCGCCACCGCGGCCCTGATGGAGCAGGGATTCAAGCGGATCGGCTGCATCACCGGTCCGCGTGACGTGGAGACCGCGACCCAGCGCGCCGATGGCTGGCGGGACGCGGTCCGAGCGGGCCGCGCGGTGGACGAGAAATACCTGAAATTCGCCGACTTCCGCGTCGACGGCGGCCACAAGGCGATGCGTGAGCTGCTCGAAATGGCCGAGCCACCGGACGCAGTGTTCGTCGCGAACAACCTGATGGGCGTGGGTGCGCTGCAGGTCCTGACCCAGCGCGGCACGATGCCTCCGTCGGTCGGCATGGCGGTCTTCGGTGATCTCCCGTTTGCGCCGATGGCACCGATGGCGATCACGGTGATCCCGCTGCCGGCTCGTCATCTCGGGGTCACCGCGGCGAAGCTGCTGCTCGACCGAATCAACGGCGACGACCAGCCGCCCCGCACCATCGTGTTGCGAAACCACAGCAGCTGACCCGGCCGCTCGCGCCTTGGTCCGGCGGATCCGCAGGCCGGTCGAGAGGCTGAAGTGTGCGCGTGCTTGACGGTGAAATCGATTTCTGCGATCGTGTGGCGCATGCTGAGCCACTCGGCCGTCATCGGAATCGACATCGGCACCTCTAGCAGCAAGGGCGTGCTTGTCGACCGGACCGGCGCGATCCTCGCCACGGCGAGCCGCGAGCACGATGTCCGGCGACCCGCTCCCGGGCAGGTCGAGATGGCCGCCGAGGTCTGGTGGGATGAGGCCGTCGGCATCATCCGCGACCTGCTCAGTGCACCTGAAGCGGTGCCCGCTGACGCGGTCGGCGCGGTCGGCGTCAGCGGCATGGGGCCGTGCGTTCTGGTGACCGACGGGGCCGGCGAGCCGGTGCGTCCGGCGATCCTCTACGGAATCGATACCAGAGCCACCGCGCAGATCGATCGGCTCACCGGGGCGCTCGGTGGCGCCGACGCGATCCGGCAGCGGTGCGGCTCGGCACTGTCCACCCAAGCCGTCGGTCCCAAGCTGGCCTGGCTCGTCGACCACGAGCCGGAGGCGATGAGCCGGGCCCGGATGTTCTTCCAGCCGAGTTCGTGGCTGGGCTGGAAGCTGACCGGGGCGTACTACGTCGATCACCACTCGGCCAGCCAGTGCACGCCGCTGTACGACGCCGGAACCCAGCAGTGGTACGCGCCCTGGGCCGCCGAGATCGCGCCGGGACTGCGGCTGCCGCCGCTGGTCTGGCCCGGCGACGTGATCGGGCAGGTGACCGCCGGAGCCGCGGCGGCGACCGGGCTGGCCGCCGGCACGCCGGTGATCGCCGGCACCATCGATGCCTGGAGCGAAGCGCTGAGCGTGGGTGCGCACAACGTCGGCGATCTGATGCTGATGTACGGCACCACGATGTTCCTGATCAACACGGTCGCCGAGCCGCTGACGTCCCCGACTCTCTGGGGCACGGTCGGCGCGCTGCCCGGCACCCGCAATCTGGCCGGCGGGATGGCGACCTCCGGCGCGATCACCACCTGGCTCGCCGACCTGTTCGGCGCTCGTGACTACCCGCGACTGCTGGCCCTGGCCGAGGCCTCCGGGCCGGGCGCCCAGGGCCTGCTGATGCTGCCGTATTTCGCGGGCGAGCGGACACCGATCGCGGATCCGCACGCTCGCGGCGTCATCGCCGGCCTGACCCTCAGCCACACGCCCGGCGACCTCTACCGGGCGGCACTCGAGGCGACCGCGTTCGGGGTCCGGCACAACATCGAGACGATCGAAGCCGCCGGCGGCACCATCAAGCGGATCGTCGCGGTCGGCGGCGGTACGCAGGGCGGGCTCTGGACCCGGATTGTCAGTGACGTGACCGGGTTGCCGCAGGTGATTCCGAGCAAGACCGTCGGCGCCAGTTTCGGCGCCGCCTACCTGGCCGCGTCCGCGCTGGCTCCGGTCGACATCACGGCGTGGAACCCGGCCGCCGAGATCTGCCGGCCGGACCCGGAGCTGCGGCCGGTCTACGACCAGATGTTCGCCGCTTACCGGGACCTCTATCCGGCGACTTCGGCGATCGTGCACGGGCTGGCGGCGTACCAGCATCGGCGCGCCGAGGACGCGGCCGGCGCGGCCGTCGGCGGCGCCCGATGACCTCGCGGATCCTGGGTCCGGACGCGACCGTCGCGGCGTTTCCGCTCGGCGGCATCGGCACCGGGAACGTGTCGGTCGGCGCCCGCGGCGATCTGCGCGACTGGGAGCTGGCCAACCGGCCGGACAAGGGCGCGCGGCTGCCGTTCTCGTTCTTCGCGATCCGGACCGCGCGGGCCGGCGCTCCGGCGACCACCAAGGTGCTCGAGTCCCGCCTGCCCGGGCCGCACGAGGGCGACCAGGGTTACGACGCCGGCCGGCTGGCCGGGTTGCCGCGCCTGGACGACAGCCGGATGCGCGGCGAATATCCGATTCTCAATATCGATTTTCGAGATGCCGAGCTGGGTGTCGACGTCACGCTCACGGCGTTCACACCGTTCGTGCCGCTGGACGCCGACGCCTCCGGGATTCCGGGCGCGGTGCTCCGCTACCGGGTCGCGAACCCAGGACCTGATCCGGTCCAGGTGACCATTGCCGGGTCACTGGCGAACCCGGTCGGGATCACCGGCCGGGACGTGTTTCACTTCCCGACCTACGCCGGCCGGCCGGTCAACGAATGGATCGACGAGCCGGGGTTGCGTGGCATCCGGTTCGGCAGCGACCTGTCCGCCGACGATTTCCGGTTCGGATCCGCGGCCCTGTCCACCACCGACGAATCGGTCAGCGCCAAGCCGCAGTGGCTGGCGGGTTTCTGGCAGGACGGCGTCCAGGTGTTCTGGGACGACCTGCGCACCGACGGACGGCTCGACGCCGAGACCGAGTTCAGCCTGGACCAGCCGCCGTTTCCGGAGTGGTTCACCAGGCTGCGGGTGGGGTCGGTGGCGATCACCGACGAACTCGGGCCGGGCGCCGCGCGGGACTTCGAGTTCGTACTCACCTGGCACTTCCCGAATCGCCATCGGGCCTGGCAGGGCAACATCAACCTGGACAACACCAATGCCGGCCACGTGGTCCGCAACCACTACGCCACCTTGTTCGAGGACGCGTGGGCGGTGGCCCGCCATCTGACCGGCAACCTGGCCGGCCTGGAGTCCGCCACCCGCGCCTTTCACGACGCGCTGTTCAGCAGCTCGCTGCCCGCGGAAGTGGTCGACGCCGCGACCGCGAATCTCGTCGTGCTGCGCAGCACCACCTGCTTCCGGCTCGACGGCGGCCGCTTCGCCGCCTGGGAGGGGAGCTTCGATCACAGCGGCAGCTGCGAGGGCACGTGCACGCACGTGTGGAATTACGCGCAGGCTGCCGCATACCTCTTCCCGGAGCTGGAACGCGATGCGCGGCGCACCGAGTTCGTGCAGGAGACCCGGGCCGACGGCCGGATGAACTTCCGCGCCAACAGCGTCTTCGGCAACGCTCCATGGGACTTCCACCCGGCCGTCGACGGCCAGCTCGGTGCCGTGGTCCGGCTGCATCGTGAGTGGCGCTTCAGCGGCGACGACGCGCTGCTCAAGGATTGCTGGCCGGGAGTCAAGCGAGCCGTCGACTACGCCTTCTCGGAGTGGGACAGCGACGGCGACAATGTCCTGGACAGCCGCCAGCACAACACCTACGACATCGAGTTCTACGGCGCCAACTCGCTGGCCAACTCGATGTTCTTCGCCGGGCTGACGGCGGCCGCGGCGATGGCCGCGCACCTCGGTGAGGACGATGTCGCGGCCCGCTACCGCCAGGCAGCGGCGGCCGGTGCCGCCCGGATGGACGAACTGCTGTTCAACGGGGTCTATTACGAGCAGCGCCTCGATGACGTGGACGAGCGGCGATACCAGTACGGCACCGGATGCCTGAGCGATCAGGTCTTCGGGCAGTTGCTGGCGCACCTGGCCGGGCTCGGCCACGTGCTGCCGGCCGATCACGTACGCAGTGCGGTCGCGGCGGTCTTCCGCCACAACTTCCGGGACGACCTGTCCGGGCATCACAGCGTGCAGCGGACCTACGCGCTAAACGGCGAATCCGGCCTGGTCCTGTGCTCGTGGCCGAACGGCGGCCGGCCCCGGATCCCGTTCGTCTACTCCGACGAGGTGTGGACCGGCATCGAATATCAGGTCGCGACCCACCTCATCATCGAGGGCTTCCTCGACGAGGGTCTGACCATGGTGCGCGCGGTGCGGGACCGGCACGACGGCCGGCGCCGGAACCCGTGGAACGAGGTCGAGTGCGGCAATCACTACGCTCGCTCGCTGGCCAGCTGGGGCCTGGTGGTGGCGCTGGCCGGAGCTGACTACGACGCGCACGCCGGCACGCTGACCTTCCGGCCGCGGCTCGACGTCGACGGTGACGTGCGGTTGCCGTTCACCACCGGGACCGGCTGGGGTGAGCTGCGGCTGGCCGCCGGGCCGGTGGACGCCGCTGCCGCCGCCTCGGTTGAGGTGGCGCTGCTCGGCGGCGAACTTGATCTGCGAGCCGTGGTGGTCGACCACCCTCGGCTCGGTCGCTGGACCAGCGGGCCGGTCCGGCTGCTCCCGAACACCAACGCACAGCTTCGCACTGACTGATCAACTTTTCCGGGAGGACCATCCATGACCTCGTACACCCTGCCCGCACCGACGCAGCGCCCCGCGTTGCCGGCGGACACCTGTCTACACCGTGGCCAGCGGCGACCTGCGGCCCAGTGCGAATATCACCGGCTGGGCGACCCAGCAGCAGCTGGAGGCCGACGTCGCCGCCGCGCTGGACGAGCTGGGCTGGTCGGTGCGGCGGGCGCATCCGTTCGACGAGGCCAAGGGGCACGGCTTCATCGACAGCCAGCGGTACGGCATCGAAGTCTTCAAGACCATCCCGGTCGACGCTCCGCTGATCGTGGTGGACGCGGTCTGGCAGTACAGCCACCACGTGCTCGCCGGTCTGCGTACGCATCAGGGTCCGATCCTGATCGTGGCGAACTGGTCCGGCGAGTTCCCGGGCCTGGTCGGCCTGCTGAACCTGTCGGCCAGCCTGACCAAAGCCGGCGTCGCCCACTCGACACTGTGGAGCAAGGACTTCACCGACCAGTGGGCGCGCGACGGTCTGCGTACCTGGCTGGCCGAAGGCTCGATCAGCCACGATCTGTCGCACGTGCGCGACCTGCCCGACCTCGACGGCGGCCGCGCCGAAGTGGAGCTCGGCGTGGCGCTGGCCCGGCAGCTCCGCGATGACAAGGCCATGGTCGGGGTCTTCGACGAAGGCTGCATGGGCATGTATAACGCCATCTTCGACGACGAGCTGATCAATCCGCTCGGCATCTTCAAGGAGCGGCTGTCGCAGAGCGCCCTGGTCGCCGAGATGCGCAAGGTCGGCGACGACGAGGCCTACGCCGTAAAGGATTGGCTGGACCGCCGTGGCTTCGTCTTCCACTTCGGCGAGGACGACGCCACCGAACTGACCGAGGCCCAGGTGCTGAGCCAGTTCAAGATGTATATCGCGGCGCTGCGGATCAGTGACGACTTCGGTTTGGACGCGGTCGGCATCCAGTATCAGCAAGGTCTGAAGGACACGGTTCCGGCCAGCGACCTGGCCGAGGGACTGCTGAACAACTCGGACCGGCCGCCGGTCTTCAGCCGCGACGGCGCCCGCGAGCTCTACGCCGGCAAGCCGTTGCCGCACTTCAACGAGGTGGACTGGGGCGTCGCGGTGGACGCGCTGGTGACCAACCGGATCTGGACCGCGATGGGCTTCGACCCGGAGACAACGCTGCACGACATCCGCTGGGGCGACGACTGGGACGGAGAGTTCGTCTGGGTCTTCGAGATCTCCGGCTCGGTGCCGGCCGCGCACAACGGCGGCTACCACAAGAGCTACGCGATGCGGCAGCCTCCGATGTTCTTCCCCCTCGGCGGCGGAACGCTGAGCGGCGTCTCGAAGACCGGCGAGATCGTCTGGTCCCGGGTCTTCATCATGGACGGCCGGCTGCACGTCGACCTCGGTCGCGGGCACGTGCCGGTGCTGCCGCCGGAGGAGACCCAGCGGCGCCTCGACTCGACCACCCCGCAGTGGCCGATCATGCACGCCGTACTCCATGGTGTCGGGCGCGATCAGCTGATGGCGCGACACAAGGCCAACCACGTCCAGGTCGCGTACGCACCGGACCCGAACGCCGCGGACCGCGCCCTGGTCACGAAGGCCGCGCTCTTCCGCGAGCTGGGCCTCGTCGTGCACGTGTGCGGCGACGTGAACGTGAAATGAGCGAGTTCGGCGACCTCCCGGTGGTGGAGGGTGTGTGGGTACGCCCCAGCGCGACGGTTCCGGCCGAACCGCGTTGGGGCCACGCACGCGGGCTGCAGATCGGCCTGGCGCCGCTGCCCGGACCGCGGGGGCTGATCCGGATCTACACGCCGTATCTGGATCACCCGCGGGAGCGTCTGGTGAATTTCGTCGCGATCGAGCCGACCCCGGTGGGTGCGATCGCGCGTGGCTTCTCCGAGCTGGAGCCGAGTTCGCTGGACCCGGGGGAGCGGGGCAAGCGGTTCTGGTCGTTTTCCTCCCCCTCGACCGCGCCGTCGGCCTCGGCCGCACCCTCGGCCGCTGGCCGACCCACCACTGGCGTCGGCGCCCGACCGTGGCGTCGTCGACTCGATCGACGGGGTGTCGCGGCTGACCGTCTACATCGGCTGCGAGCGCTTCGACAACGGCGCCGACGTCTATGTGCGGGCCCGGTTCCGGTCGGATTCACCGCATGAGGTGGCGCTGGCGGCGTTCCGGCGGCCGACGTCGGTGCCGTTGGAGCGGGTGACGCTGAGCGCGACGATGGGCAACTGGGCCCGGCTGCGCGAGTTGCGGCTGGCGGACCGGGTGGTGACACCGGGCGAGCTGTGGCCGGGCTTCGGCGGTGATGGGTTCACTCCGCATGCCCGGTTCGGTTTGTCGTCGCTGGCGCGGGATGAATCCGGGGCGGCGGTGGTGACGGCCTCAACCGATGAGGTTTCACCGGGAACTGCTGCCTACGCACCCGGGACCCACGAGCACTGGCGCTTCATCGGTCATCGCGCCGTGCAGGGATGGCGGGCGCCGAATCCCCGGGAAGGCTTGGAAGTGCTGGTCAACGGCCGGTTCTGCTACTGGGCCTCGGAGTCGCCGATCCCGGGCGGCACCTCGTTCGAGAACTTTGAGCTGGGCGAGCAGTTCGTCGATGGTCAGGAGTATTTCTTCAGCGTGGAGCCGGTGGACTGACGGTTCGTGGGCTGTGATCGACGCCGGTCGGCACGATTATGGGGTTATCGCTCCTTCGATCAAGCCCGTAGCAGCGATAACCCCATAATCGTGGCAAGCCCACCTCGTCGCCTGGTTAGAAGGACACAAGTCGTTGACCACCGCCGCACCCGTTCGGGCGGAAGCGATCCGAGCCGCCACCACGGCGACCTATGCCGCGTTCATCGGCTCGGGCTTCGCGTTCGCCAGCTGGGCGTCCCGGATTCCGCAGGTCCGCGACCGTCTCGATCTCGACCCTGGCGCCCTGGGCCTGTTGTTGCTCGCCATCGCTGCCGGCTCATTGCTGGCGCTCCCGCTGTCCGGGCCGATCGTGACCAGGATCGGCTCGTCCCGCACGGTCAAGACGATGGCGGTCGTTCTCGGTGTCGGCTTGATCACCGTCGCCCTCGGTGTGCTCGTCGGAGTCGTTCCGGTGGTGATCGGACTGTTCCTCCTCGGCTTCGGCAACGGCGCCTGGGACGTCGGCATGAACGTGCAGGGCACCGTGGTGGAACGGCACCTCGGCCGGTCGATCATGTCCCGCTTCCACGCCGGGTTCAGCGTCGGCACCGTCGCCGGTGCGCTCGTCGGCGCCGCCATGGTGGCCGTGCACGTCTCGGTCGCCGTCCACCTGACCGGCGTTGCCGTGCTGGTCGCGGCCGGCGTGGTGTGGCAGGCACGACGGTTCATCCCCGATCACGACGACACCGGACCGGGGCCGTCGGCAGAAGTGCCGCGTGGCAGCGCGCTCACCGCCTGGCGCGAACCGCGGACGCTTCTCATCGGCGTTTTCGTGCTCGCCTTCGCGTTCGCCGAGGGTGTCGGCAACGACTGGATCAGCGTTGCCGCGATCGACGGGCACCATGTGTCGGCCGTTGCGGGCACCCTCGCCTTCGCGGTGTTCCTCACCGCCATGACCGTCGGCCGCTGGTTCGGGCCCGGGCTCCTGGACCGCTACGGTCGCACCGCCGTCGTCCGCGTGCAGGCAGTGATCGGCATCGTCGGGGTGGCGCTGTTCGTCTTCGGACCCGCCGCCGCGTACGCCTTCGCCGGAGCCGTGCTCTGGGGGTTCGGCGCGTCCCTCGGCTTCCCGGTCGGCATGAGCGCCGGCGGCGACGACCCGCGGTGGGCGGCGGCCCGCGTCAGCGTCATCGCCTCGATCGGCTACTGCGCCTTCCTCGCCGGGCCGCCCGTCATCGGATTCCTCGGCGACCGCTTCACGGTGCTGGACGCCTTGATCGTGGTCGCCGTGCCTTTCGTCGTCGGCGCGCTGATCGCCGGCTCGGTCCGCCCGCTGCCCGGCCAGTCTCGGTAAACACCGGCCAGTCGCGGTAGACATAGGTCCGTCCACCGGAGAATGCCCCGTTCGGGTTGGGATCCGCGGCTGCTTCGGTTCGACACCCGGATCGCGGTGCATCCCCCGGGTGTTCATGGACGACACCGCCGAGCTCGTCGCGCCCGGTGAGACACGCCGCGCCGGCTAACGGGCGCCGCGCCGGCTAAGAGACGTCGCGGCGAAGTGTCCATCGAGCGAACGAGTTCTCGTCGTCGAGTTCGGTGAACCATCGGGTGATGACGTGATAGCTGCCCGGCTCCGCCTCGATGATCAGACCTGCGATATCGGCGGCGCCGCTGCGATCCGACACCTCGCCCGGGATTTCGCCAGGCACGGCCGGCCGCAACTCGCCGCTGTACTGGCCGGTTCCATCCATCGCCGCGTTCAGGATGACCAGGTAGTCGCTGGTCACTTCGAAGACGCCGCCGTCGCGGTCGTCGTCATCCGCAGGATGCGCGAGACAAGCCATGAGCAGATCGCGGTACGGCCATCGGCCGGACGCCTGGATGACGGTGATCCGATCGGGTGCCGTCCGGAAGACCTCGAGCCACCCTTCATCCCCGACCACGCCGTCGGTTCCGACGACACCTGCGCGGCCGGCTTCGAAGGTGACCGCCGACTCGGTGTACGGCAGCGGCACCACCAGCGTGTTGTAGGTGTCATCGGTGAACCCACGCCAGGCCGGCACCTGGACCGAGTCGAGCGCCAGGTAGGGCTCGCCGTTGGTCCACAACCGGCCGAGGTGGACCGGCCCGGTCACCAGCCGCGCTCGCGCCACTCCGGCAGCGACGGCCGTTCCGCTCCCAGCGTCGAGTCGCGACCGTGTCCGGGGTAGAACTTGGTGTCGTCCGGGAACTTGTCGAAGATCTTGCGCTCGACGTCGTTGATCAGCGAGGTGAACCGTTCGGCGTCGCCCTGGGTGTTGCCGACGCCGCCCGGGAACAGGCTGTCGCCGGTCCACAGCAGGGCCGGACCGTTCGGATCGCGGTAGACCAGGGTGATCGAGCCGGGCGTGTGCCCGACCAGGTGGATGACCTCGAGGTTGACCGAGCCGACCGAGACGATGTCGCCCTCGTCCACGGTCCGGGTCACCACCGGGATGCCGGAGGCGTCGGCGGCGTGCGCCAGCGACTCGGCGCCGGTCGCCTCGACCACGTCCTCCAGAGCGCCCCAGTGATCGGCGTGCTGGTGCGTGGTCACCACGCTCTCCAGACCGGCATCGCCGATCCAGGACACCAGCTTGTCGTCCTCGGCGGCCGCGTCGATCAGCAACTGAGCCCCGGTTTCGGTGCAACGCAGCAGGTATGCGTTGTTGTCCATGGGACCGACCGACATCGAGGTGAATTCCAGAGCCATCGTCATCACATCCAGTTCGAGAGGGCCGGAAGCGGCTCGTCGCCGCTGGTCTTGAGGCCGTCACCGGCGGACCGCCCGGACAGCCATGCGGCGACGTCGGCCGGCGATCCGGTGACGGTCACCGAGGCCGGACCGGTGCCCAGGCCCGGAACGTGCGGCATGCCGTCGATCGCGAATGCCACCGCCGGCACCTCGCCGCTGGCTCGCGGCCGATCGGTGATCAGCTCGTGGATAAGCCGGTGCGTGAACGCCTCCGGCCAGTCCGTCGGCGCGTACCCCAGATCGAGATCCACGTGGTGTACCTCGACCTCGCGGAGCCGGCGCCAGACCAGCTTGGCCGCTGAGCCCTGGGCGCCGAATTCGAAGGCCCACTTGTCGGCCGGCATCGCCTCGATCGCCTCGACCAGCCGCGCATGGGTCTCGCGCAGGTCGTCGATCTGCTCGTCCTTCGACCGGAACGCCCCGTCCTCGATGCCCTGAGCGCGGGCTTCCGGTGACGGGTAGGCCGGAGTCTCCACGCCGGTCTGCGCCCACGTGAAGAGGTTGTGCATGGCGTCGGCCTGACGTGACAGATGTGACAGAACGTGTCCACGGGTCCAGTCGGGCAGCCTGCTCGGTTCTCCGAGCTGACCCTCGGACATGGCCGCCACGCTGGCCATGAGTCGGGTAGTGGCGAGATCGACTTCGGGTGCGAGAGCCAACGGATCAATCGTCACGCGATCGACCGTACCCGTTAATGGCTTTCGCATCGCGCGGAGGACCCCTACCGTTGGTCGTGGCGCATCGATCCAGGTCGAGAGGGGGTGGGACCTGTGTACCGGTGGTTGTCCCGTCTCTCGAGCAAGGGAATCAATGACTTTTGATCTCGCGTCCCTCGGCTGGGATGCACAGATTGCGTCGGCATATTCGCGGTTCGCCGCCACGTTCCACCGGCCCGGACGGGTGATCCGGATGGACCGTGGCATCGCGACCGTGCTGACCGCCGCCGGCACCGAGCGAGCCAGCTTGGGGGGCTCGGCGCTGCTCAAGGCCGGCAAAGATCCGATCTCGCTGCCCTGCTGCGGCGATTGGGTGGTGGTCCGGACCTGGCCGGACAAACGGACCACGGTGGAAGCCGTGCTGCCGCGGCGGACCCGGATCATCCGGGCCCACGCCAACCTCGAGTCCCGCGGTCAGATGCTGGCCGCCAATGTCGACGTGGCCGCGGTGGTGGAGCCGATCGATCCGACCCCGGACCTGGGCCGGGTGGAGCGGCTGCTGGCCCTCGCCTGGGACTCAAAGGCGACTCCGGTGGTGCTCCTGACGAAGTCCGACCTGGCTCGGGATCCGGACACGATCGCGGCTCAGATCGCCGACGCCTGCCCGGGCGTCGAAGTGATCCCGGTCAGCGGCGAGACCGGCCTGAACGTGGACCGGGTCCGAGCCCTGATCGGTCCGGGCCAGACGCTGGGGCTGATCGGCACCTCCGGTTCCGGCAAGTCGACGCTGGTGAACGCGCTCGCCGGGGCCACTGTGATGGCGACCCAGCAGATCCGTAAATCCGACGGCCGGGGCCGGCACACGACCACATATCGGGCGTTGGTGCCGCTTCCCGGCGGCGGCGCCGTGCTGGACACCCCCGGCATCCGCGCGGTCGGAGTCTTCGACGGCGCCGACGGCCTTGATCACACCTTCGCGGACATCGAGGAACTCGCCGCGATGTGCCATTTCAAGGACTGCACGCACGGCGGCGAGCCGGGCTGCGAGGTGTGGGCCGCCGTGGAGACCGGCGAGCTGTCCCACCGGCGCCTGGAGAGCTGGCGCAAGCTGCAGCGCGAATTAAGCTGGCAGATGCGGCGCCGGCAGGCGCGGCTGTCGGCCCAGCAGCTGGCCGAGTGGAAATACCGGTCGGGGGCGGACAAGCGGGACATCCGCCGGGTCCGTGAGAGTTAATTTTCGTACGCGTGACCTAATTCTCGGTACCGTCGTTTTGCAGTTTTGTCATACCGCGTGTCTAGAGTCGCGGAGGGCTTCCGCCCGAGCCGCTGCTCGGGAATGCGGGCTGGCCTGACTGCGGTTGCTTCATAGCTGGTGTTGCGTCTTGGGCTGGGACTTTCCGGTTGCGCTGGAGGTTCGGCGAGTGCTGGATCTTGGCGCCTGGTGTGACCCCGGCGGTCTGGTGTGACTCCGGCGGTCTGGTGTGACAACGTTTCGACGCCGGGTGAGGGTTGGGGATCTGTGTCTGATCGATTGATCGTTCGGGGAGCGCGCGAGCACAACTTGCGCGACGTCAGCGTCGACCTGCCGCGGGACGCGATGATCGTGTTCACCGGCCTGTCCGGGTCGGGCAAGTCCAGCCTCGCCTTCGACACCATCTTCGCCGAGGGACAGCGGCGTTATGTCGAGTCGCTGTCGTCCTACGCCCGGCAGTTCCTGGGCCAGATGGACAAGCCCGATGTGGACTTCATCGAGGGCCTGTCGCCGGCCGTCTCAATCGACCAGAAGTCCACCTCCCGCAACCCGCGCTCGACCGTCGGCACGATCACCGAGGTCTACGACTACCTGCGTCTTCTGTTCGCCCGCATCGGCGAGCCGCACTGCCCCAACTGTGGCCGCCCGATCAGCCGGCAGACACCGCAGCAGATCGTCGACCGGGTGCTGGCGATGGACGACGGCACCCGGTTCCAGGTGCTGGCACCGGTGATCCGCGGCCGCAAAGGTGAATACGTCGACCTCTTCGCCGACCTGCAGTCCCGTGGCTTCGCCCGGGTCCGGGTCGACGGCGTGGTGCACCAGCTCACCGATCCGCCGAAGCTGAAGAAGCAGGAGAAGCACACCATCGAGGTGGTGGTCGACCGGCTGGCCGTCAAGGACGGTGCCAAGCAGCGGCTGACCGACTCGATCGAGACCGCGCTCAAGCTGGCCGGCGGTGTCGTGGTGCTCGAGTTCGTCGACCTGCCCGAGGGCGACGAGCATCGCGAGCGCACGTTCTCCGAGCACCTTGCCTGCCCGTATTGCGACTTGAGCTTCGAGGCTCTTGAGCCGCGATCGTTCTCCTTCAACGCCCCCTACGGCGCCTGCCCGGAGTGCTCCGGTCTGGGCACCAAGAAAGAGGTGGACCCGGAGCTGATCATTCCGGATCCGGAGAAGTCGCTGCGGGAGGGCGCGATCCAGCCGTGGTCCGGCGGACATACGCTGGAATACTTCCTGCGGCTGCTGGAGGCGCTGGGCCGGGACGAGGGCTTCAACCTGGACACTCCATGGCGGGCCATCTCCGACCGCGGCCAGAAGACCATCCTCTACGGCGCCGAGGACCAGGTGCACGTGCGGTTCCGCAATCGCTACGGCCGCGACCGGTCCTATTACACCGGCTTCGAAGGCGTGATCCAGTGGGTGGAGCGCCGGCACGCGGACACCGAGTCGGACTGGTCCCGGGACAAATACGAGGGCTACATGCGCGACGTGCCGTGTGGCGCGTGCGGCGGCGCCCGGCTCAAGCCGGAGATCCTCGCGGTCACCATCGGTGGCCGGAACATCGCCGAAATCTGTGGTCTGTCCATCGGCGACTGCTCGCACCTGCTGGCCGAGATGGACCTCTCGGACCGGCAGAAGATGATCGCCGAGCGAGTCCTGAAGGAAGTCAACGCCCGGCTCAAGTTCCTGGTCGACGTGGGCTTGGACTACCTGTCTCTGGACCGGCCGGCGGGCACGCTATCCGGCGGCGAGGCGCAGCGGATCCGGCTCGCCACCCAGATCGGTTCGGGTCTGGTCGGCGTGCTCTACGTTCTGGACGAGCCGTCGATCGGCCTGCACCAGCGGGACAACCACCGGCTCATCGAGACCCTGGAGCGGCTGCGTAGCCTCGGCAACACCCTGATCGTGGTGGAGCACGACGAGGACACCATCCGGACCGCCGACTGGGTGGTCGACATCGGACCGGGTGCCGGTGAGCACGGCGGTCACATCGTGCACAGCGGCAGTTTTGAAGACCTGCTGAAGAACGAGAGGTCGATCACCGGCGCCTATCTGGCCGGTCGGCGGCAGATCCCGACTCCGAGCGTGCGCCGCCCGCGTACGCCGGAGCGCGAGCTGGTGGTGCACGGTGCCCGTGAGCACAACCTGCGCAACGTCACCGTGGGCTTCCCGCTGGGCCAGTTCATCGCCGTCACCGGCGTCTCCGGCTCGGGCAAGTCGACGCTGGTCAACGACATCCTCTACGCAGTGCTGGCGAACCAGATCAACAGCGCCCGCCTGGTGCCGGGACGGCACACCCGGGTGACCGGACTCGACCAGGTGGACAAGGTGGTCGGTGTCGATCAGTCGCCGATCGGGCGCACGCCGCGGTCCAACCCGGCCACCTACACCGGTGTCTTCGACAACGTCCGCAAGCTGTTCGCCGAGACCACCGAGGCGAAGGTGCGGGGCTATGGTCCGGGCCGGTTCTCGTTCAACGTCAAGGGCGGCCGGTGCGAGGTCTGTGCCGGCGACGGCACAATCAAGATCGAGATGAACTTCCTGCCGGATGTCTACGTCCCGTGCGAGGAGTGCAAGGGCGCTCGATACAACCGCGAGACGCTCGAGGTCCACTACAAGGGCCGCACCATCGCCGACGTGCTGGACATGCCGATCGAGGAGGCGGCGACCTTCTTCGAGGCGATCCCGGCGATCCACCGGCACCTCAAGACTCTGGTCGAGGTCGGTCTCGGTTACGTCCGCCTGGGCCAGCCGGCGCCGACCCTGTCCGGTGGCGAGGCGCAGCGGGTCAAGCTCGCCAGCGAGCTGCAGAAGCGATCCACCGGTCGCACCGTCTATGTGCTCGACGAACCGACCACCGGCCTGCACTTCGAAGACATCCGCAAGCTTCTGCTGGTGCTGGAAAGCCTGGTCGACAAGGGCAACACGGTGATCGTCATCGAGCACAATCTCGACGTCATCAAGACCGCCGATTGGCTGATCGACATGGGTCCGGACGGCGGCAACAAGGGCGGCATGGTGCTGGCGGTCGGCTCGCCCGAGGAGGTCGCCGAGATGCCGGAGAGCCACACCGGTGCGTACCTCCGCCACATGCTGGGACTGTCCGGCACCGGTTCTGGTTCACCCGAGGCGTCGGCGCGGGCGGCTCAGGCAAACGCCGGTGCACCGCCGGTGCGCACTGATGCCGCTGCATCCAAGGCCACCAAGGCCAAGGTTGCCAAGCAGGCCAAGGCCCCGGCCAAGAAGGCGCCGGCGAAGAAGGCCGCGGCCAAGGCGACGGTGGCCGCGGCACCGGCGAAGAAGGTGACCACGGCGGCCGCCAAGAAGGCCGCGCCCACGCAACGCTGACGCGCACGATCACCAACGGCGCCGGGTCTCGACGAGGCCGGGCGCCGTTGGTCGTCTTCACGGTGCGGGCCCGGATTCGGGGCGGAATTCAGTTCGAGTACAGCTCCGCTGAACCGAACTCCCAGGTTCGCCGTGTTGACTCACGAACTCGAGACGAGGATTCGTCGAGCTAACGTCGAGAAACCGTATCTCCGGCTGAAAGGCGCACCTGTGAAGGAAACCGAAGCAATACCGCAAACCACCCGCCGCACCGTGCTGCTGGGCGTCGGCGCTCTCGGGACGGTGGCGGTCCTCGCCGCCTGCGGTACCAGCGACGGCAACGACGCCGGCAACCCGGACACGGTCACGCCCGACAACACGCCAACGACCGCGGGCACCGACTCCAGCGGCACCGACGGCGGGGGTGACGACCAGAGCCTTGGCGACACGTCGGACATTCCGGTCGGCGGCGGCAAGATCTACGCCGACGAGAACATCGTGGTGACGCAGCCCACGCAGGGCACGTTCAAGGGCTTCAACGCCACCTGTACGCACCAGGGCTGCCAGGTCAGCAAGGTCGCCGACGGCACCATCCAGTGCATGTGCCACGGCAGTCAGTTCTCCATCGCCGATGGTTCGGTGAAGGTCGGGCCGGCGCCGAAGGCGCTGGGTGCCGCCAACATCAAGGTCGCCGGCGGCAAGGTCTCGGTGGCCTAGCCGCCGGGTCTGGAGGGCGTGGGCTCCCATTCTGGCCTGAGTGAGGGCCCGCGCTCGTGGACGTCGGCTCGGATCGCGGGCGCGAGCCCACACTTCCCGCGAGTCGATCTCCGCGACGGCGACATGTCGGAGCGCTGAAGTAGGCTTCCGACGTGGCTGACCCGTCGACTTACCGACCGGCATCCGGCACCATTCCCGAGTCTCCGGGGGTTTACCGGTTCCGCGACGGCAGCGGGCGGGTCATTTATGTCGGCAAGGCAAAGAGCCTGCGCAGCCGCCTCAATTCGTACTTCGCCGATCCGTGGACGCTGCACGCCCGGACTCATCAGATGGTCACCACCGCGGCCAGCGTCGACTGGGTCACCGTCGGCACCGAGGTCGAGGCGCTCCAGCTGGAGTTCGCGTGGATCAAGGAGTACGACCCCCGGTTCAACGTCCGCTACCGGGACGACAAGTCCTACCCCTATCTGGCCGTCACTCTCAGCGATGAGTTTCCGCGGCTGCAGGTGATGCGCGGTGCCAAGCGCAAGGGCGTGCGGTATTTCGGGCCCTATTCGCATGCCTGGGCCATCCGCGAGACTCTCGACCTGCTGTTGCGGGTCTTCCCGGCGCGCACCTGTTCGGCCGGCGTTTTCAAGCGCAGCGGCCAGATCGGCCGGCCATGCCTGCTCGGCTATATCGGCAAGTGCTCGGCGCCGTGCGTGGGGCGGGTGGACGCCGACGAGCACCGCCGGATCGTCGAAGACTTCTGCGACTTCATGGCCGGCAAAACCGAAACGATGATGCGCCGGCTGGAGCGGGAGATGCAGGCCGCCTCCGACGAGCTGGAGTTCGAGCTGGCCGCCCGGCTTCGCGATGACCTCACGGCGCTGCGCCGGGCGATGGAGAAGCAAGCGGTCGTCTTCGGTGACGGCACCGACGCCGACGTGGTCGCGTTCGCCGATGACCCGCTCGAATCCGCGGTGCAGGTGTTCCACGTCCGTGGTGGCCGGGTGCGCGGCCAGCGCGGGTGGGTCGTCGACAAGACCGAAGACCTGACCGTGGGCGACCTGGTCCATCACTTCTGCACCCAGGTCTACGGCGCCGAGCACGGCGAGACCGACGTGCCGCGCGAGCTGCTCGTGCCGGAATTGCCGGCGGACTCGGACGCGCTCGCCGACTGGCTCTCCGAGCACCGCGGCAGCCGGGTGCAGATCCGGGTGCCGCAGCGCGGCGACAAGAAGAACCTGATGGAGACGGTGGCCCGCAACGCCCAGGAGGCGCTGACCCGGCACAAGCTCAAGCGCGCCAGCGACCTGACCACCCGGGGCAAGGCGCTGGAGGAGATCTCCGAAGCGCTCGGGATGGACCAGGTGCCGCTGCGGATCGAGTGTTTCGACGTCTCGCAGATTCAGGGCACCGACGTCGTGGCCAGCATGGTGGTGTTCGAGGACGGGCTGTCCCGGCGGAGCGAATACCGCCGCTTCATCGTGCGCGGCAACACCGACGATCTGTCGGCCATGACCGAGGTGCTGCGCCGTCGATTCTCCCGCTACCTGGAGGCGGCGGCGGCCAGCGGCGACTTCGGCGGCTCGGACGGCGATGCCCCGGACGACGACGCACTGCCCGGGGACGCGGTGACCGGCGAGGCGGGTCCCGGTGCGGATCATGACGACGTGGCAATGGAGGCCAACATCCGCAAACGTTACGCGAAATTCGCGTACCCACCGCAGTTGCTCGTGGTCGACGGTGGCGCCCCGCAGGTCCAGGTCGCCGCGCAGGTGCTGGCGGATCTTGGCATTGACGACATCGCCGTGTGTGGCCTGGCCAAGCGTCTGGAAGAGGTGTGGTTGCCGGGGGATGAATATCCCGTGATCCTGCCGCGCACGTCCGAGGCGCTGTATTTACTTCAACGTGTGCGCGACGAGGCGCACCGGTTCGCGATCAACTTCCACCGGGAGCGTCGGTCCAAGCGGATGACGGCGTCGACTCTGGACTCGATCGCCGGGCTCGGCGAGATCCGGCGGAAGACCCTGATGACCCGGTTCGGCTCACTGAAACGCCTGGCCGCGGCCTCGGTGGAGGAGATCGAGTCAGTGCCTGGGATCGGCCGGCGCACCGCCGAGGCGATCGTGGCGGCGCTGCACGGCGACGCACTGGCGCCGAACGGAGACCGCGCTCCGGAGCCGCCGGAGCCGGGTGTGATGGCGGTCATACCGGACCGGGCCGCTGCCGCAACTGGCCGGTCGGATGGCGAATCCGATCCGGACGCCGAGGCCGCCGACGCCGACGAGACGTCGCGATCGACCTAGGATCGAAGCGAGCGTCGTTCGAGGCAGCTCCGCTCGTTGAGGGTGCGGAGACGGCTGTTGGACGAGCTGTGGGGGCAGGACGCGAGTGGGGGAATGAAGGGTGATTGCCGACGTCGCCGACCCGGTGGACGCGGGCGACGGCCACGGCCGGACGCCGGCGGAGCCGGAGCCGGAAGCCGGTGCGGAAACCAACATCGAGGCGCTCCCAGCGGAGCAGGCCGAGCCGATGCAGCGTGCGGAGACCGATCTTGTCATCGTGACCGGCCTGTCCGGCGGCGGTCGGAGCACAGTGGCGCGGGCGTTGGAGAACGTTGGTTTCTATGTGGTGGACAACCTGCCCCAGGCGCTGATGCTGGACATGGCCGAGCTGGCCTACAAGGCCGGTGGCGCGGCCCGGCGCACCGCGATGGTGCTGGATGTGCGGTCCCGCGCCTTCTCCAGTGATCTGTCCGGCGCCGTGAAGAGCCTGCGCGACAGTGGCTTCTCGCCGCGAGTGGTCTTCGTCGACGCCGACGACGACGTGCTGATCCGGCGGTTTGAAAACGTTCGGCGGTCGCATCCCCTGCAGGGCACCGGCCGGCTGTCCGACGGCATCGCGGCCGAGCGCGAGTTGCTCTCCGAGGCGCGCAACACCGCCGATGTCCTGATCGACACCAGTCATCTCAATGTGAACCAGCTCCGCAGCCGGGTGGAGGAGCTGTTCGGCGGCGAGGACGTCCGGCGGATGCACGCCACGGTGCTGTCGTTCGGGTTCAAATACGGCCTGCCGCCGGACGCCGACTTCGTTCTGGACGCGCGATTCCTGCCGAACCCGTTCTGGGAGCCGCAGCTTCGCGATCACACCGGGCTGGATGAGGCGGTCAGCCGCTATGTGCTGAACCAGCGTGGCGCGCGGACGTTCGTAGAGACCTACGCGCGCCTGATCACCGCCACCGCACCCGGGTTCGAGCGCGAAGGCAAGCGCTACCTGACCGTCGCCGTCGGCTGCACCGGCGGCAAGCACCGTAGCGTGGCGATCGCCGAGGAGCTGGCCAAGCGCCTGCGAGATCTTCGCGTCGTCGTCGCCGCGCAACACCGTGATCTGGGGCGCGAGTGACGAAGGTCGTCGCATTCGGCGGCGGTCACGGTCTGTCCGCGACCCTGCGAGCATTGGTTCCGGCCGATCTGGACATCACTGCGGTGGTGACCGTCGGTGACGACGGCGGGTCCAGCGGCCGCCTGCGCGCGCATCGGGCCATCCTCCCGCCGGGCGACCTGCGGCAGGCGCTGGTCGCGCTCTCCGATCGGTCCGACCTCGCCGGCCTTCTGCAATACCGGTTCGCCGGTCACGATGGACTGTCCGGTCATCCGGTCGGCAACGTGCTGCTGTGCGGGCTGCTGGAGATGTATCCGGACCCGGTGGCGGCCCTGGATCACGCCGCGCGGATGGTCGCCGCGCGCGGCCGGGTGCTGCCGATGTCCACCCGTCCGATCATCATCGAGGGCGACGTCCGGCAGGCGAATGGGCAGGTCAGGACCATAGTCGGCCAGCATTCCGTAGCCTCCAGCAGTGGCGAGGTGGAAGCGGTACGGTTGACGCCAATTAACCCACCAGCGTGTCAGGAGGCGGTCGCCGCGGTCTCCGGCGCGGACTGGTTGATCTTCGGCCCCGGTTCTTGGTATACGAGCGTCATTCCCCATTTGCTCGTGCCAGATTTGGCAGCCGCGATCTTGGCAAGCCCCGCCAAGCGCCTGGTGATCCTGAATCTGGCAACGGAGAAGGAGACGATGGGCTTGTCTCTACCCGATCATCTTGAGGCTCTGACCCGTTACCTTCCGGGGTTGCGCGTCGATGTAGTACTAGCCGATGGGAAAGCGGTAGAGGACCCGATGCCTGTCCAACGCGTGGCGGCCGGTCTCGGCGCCCGGGTGGTATTCGCTCCGGTCGCGATGGACGATGGGAGTCCGCGCCACCACCCGGCGGCGCTGGCGTCGGCGCTCGCGCCGCTGCTGACGACGGCCTGAGCAGGGATTTATGTTTGATCGAATATGGACTGACCGGCCCTGCGAGGTGACGACACGATGGCGATGACCGCTGCGGTCAAGGACGAACTCAGCCGAGTCGACGTAGCGAAACCGTGCTGCCGCCGGGCCGAGATGGCGGCCTTGCTGCGCTTCGCCGGCGGGCTCCACATTGTCTCCGGGCGGGTGGTAGTGGAGGCCGAAATCGACACCGGATCTGTCGCCCGGCGGCTGCGCCGGGAGATCGCCGAGGTCTACGGCTACTCCAGCGAGATCCACGTCCTGGCCTCCGGCGGTCTCCGCAAGGGCAGCCACTACATCGTCCGGATCGTCAAGGACGGCGAGGCTCTGGCCCGGCAGACCGGTCTGCTGGACGTCCGCGGCCGCCCGGTGCGCGGCCTGCCGCCGCACGTCGTCTCGGCCAATGTCTGCTGCAACGTGGCCGCCTGGCGGGGCGCGTTCATGGCGCACGGATCGCTGACCGAGCCCGGACGATCCTGCGCACTGGAGGTGACCTGCCCCGGCCCGGAGTCGGCTCTGGCGCTGGTCGGTGCGGCGCGCCGGATCGGCATGGTGGCCAAGGCCCGCGAGGTGCGAGGCGTGGACCGGGTCGTGGTCAAGGACGGCGATGCCATCGCTCACGTGCTGACCCGGATCGGCGCCCACGCCAGCGTGCTGGCCTGGGAGGAGCGCCGGGTCCGGCGCGAGGTCCGGGCCACCGCCAACCGGCTGGCCAACTTCGACGACGCCAACCTGCGCCGCTCGGCCCGGGCCGCGGTGGCCGCGGCCGCCCGGGTGACCCGGGCGCTGGACATCCTCGACAGCGACGCGCCGAACCACCTGACCCGTGCTGGCTGGCTTCGCCTGGAGCACCGCCAGGCATCGCTGGAAGAGCTGGGCGCGCTGGCCGATCCGCCACTGACCAAGGACGCCATCGCCGGCCGGATCCGCCGACTGCTGGCGCTGGCCGACAAACGCGCTCGCGACCTGGGCATTCCGGACACCGAGGCGGCGGTCACGCCGGAGATGATGGTCGGCTGACCGGCATTGCATCGATTTCACGACGCCGCGTGGCCGGACTCCGGCCACGCGGCGTTACTGTCGGCCCGCGTCCCTGCCCCGGCCCGTTGGCGCACCGCAGCCCGCCCGCCCCGCCGCACCCCAACGCCGCCTCCGGCCCGAGGCCGCCGCCTCCGGCCCCGAGGACGCCGCCTCCGGCCCGAGCCGCCGGGACCGGCTGCGACCGGCTGCGACCGGCCCGGACCCGGGTGCCGGACACCTGGGTGATCTGGCCCACCCGCGATGATCGGCACGGCGGTGGTGTCTTGATCAACCGGCTTCGCTAAGGTTTTGCTGTTCGGCGACGAGGCCGACCCAGTCGTCCCTCGCTGAGCGTGTCGCTACGCGAGCGGCCCGAGCCGCCAACCGCATCGGCGGCCATCGCGGCGGGGCGGCCACCATGACCCAATTCTGAGGGCGCTCTAGGGCTGCCCTCGCGTGGCAAGGAGATGGAACCTGTGACCATCCGGGTTGGTATTAACGGGTTTGGCCGGATCGGCCGCAACTTCTACCGTGCGGCCGTGGCCAGCGGCGCCGACATCGAGCTGGTCGGTGTCAACGACCTGACCGACAACGCGACTCTGGCGCACCTGCTCAAGTACGACTCGATCCTGGGCCGCCTGGGCCAGGAGGTGAAGGCCTCGGCAGACGAGATCTCGGTCGGCGGCCACACTTTCAAGGCATTCGCCGAGCGTGATCCCGCCAACCTGCCCTGGGGTGACCTGGGCGCGGACGTGGTGATCGAGTCGACCGGCTTCTTCACCGACGCGACCAAGGCCAAGGTGCACGTCGCCAACGGCGCCAAGAAGGTCATCATCTCGGCACCGGCGACCAACGAAGACATCACCATCGTTCTCGGCGCCAACGACCACCTCTACGACGCCGCCAAGCACACGGTGATCTCGAACGCGTCGTGCACCACCAACTGCCTCGCCCCGATGGCCAAGGTGCTCAACGACACCTTCGGCATCGAGCGCGGCCTGATGACGACGATCCACGCCTACACCCAGGACCAGAACCTGCAGGACGGCCCGCACAAGGACCTGCGTCGCGCCCGCGCCGCGGCCCTCAATGTGGTGCCGACCTCGACCGGTGCCGCCAAGGCCATCGGCCTGGTCCTGCCGGAGCTCAAGGGCAAGCTGGACGGCTTCGCGCTGCGGGTGCCGGTGCCCACCGGCTCGGCCACCGACCTGACCGTCACGCTCAGCCGGGACACCACGGCCGACGAGGTCAACGCGGCCATGAAGGCGGCGTCGGAGGGTGCGCTCAAGGGCTACCTGACCTACACCGAGGACCCGATCGTGTCGACCGACATCGTCACCGACCCGGCATCGTGCATCTTCGACTCGGGCCTGACCAAGGCGATCGGCAACCAGGTCAAGGTCATCGGCTGGTACGACAACGAGTGGGGTTACTCGAACCGGCTCGTCGACCTCACCAAGCTGGTGGGTTCTTCGCTGTGAAAACACTCGACGATCTGATCGTCGAAGGCGTGGCGGGTCGGCGCGTGCTGGTGCGCGCCGACCTCAACGTGCCGCTCGACAATGGCGAGATCACCGACGACGGCCGGATCCGCGCGGTGCTGCCGACGATCAAGATCCTGAGCGCGAACGGCGCGAAGGTAATCGTCTGCTCACACCTCGGCCGCCCGAAGCCGGCCGATGCGTTCGAGTCCGACCCGAAGTACGTGCTGGCACCGGTCGCCGCGCGCATGGCCGAGCTGCTCGGCGCCGACGTCGACTACGCGATCGACACGGTGGGTGACGATGCCGCCGAGACCGTTGCCGGACTCGAGGACGGCGATGTGGCGCTGCTCGAGAACCTGCGGTTCAACAAGGCCGAGACCAGCAAGGACGAGGGCGAGCGGCAGGCGTTCGCGGCGAAGCTGGCCGGGCTCGCCGACGCGTACGTCGACGATGCCTTCGGTGCCGTGCACCGCAAGCACGCCAGCGTCTATGACGTCGCCGCGCTGCTCCCGGCCTACTCCGGCGGGCTGGTCGCCACGGAGCTCGGGGTCCTGAGCAACCTGACCGGCGACCCGAAGCGGCCCTACGTGGTGGTGCTCGGCGGCTCCAAGGTCTCCGACAAGCTGGCGGTCATCGAGGCGCTCCTGCCCAAGGTGGATCATCTGCTGGTCGGCGGCGGCATGTGCTTCACGTTCCTCAAGGCCCAGGGCCATGGGGTGGGCAAGTCGCTGCTCGAGGACGACATGGTCGTGGTCTGCGCCGACCTGCTGGAGCGGGCCGCAGGGCCGGATCGTGCTGCCGTCCGACATCGTGGTGGCCGACGAGTTCGACGAGAACGCGAACATCGCGACGGTCGCCGCGGATGCGATCCCGGACGGCTGGCTGGGCCTGGACATCGGACCAGATTCGGTGGCGGCGTTCGCGGGCGTGATCGCCGGTGCCGCGACGGTGTTCTGGAACGGCCCGATGGGCGTCTTCGAGAAGGCACCGTTCGCCGCGGGCACCCGGGGCGTGGCCGAGGCGATCACCCAGGTGGATGGATTCACCGTGGTCGGTGGCGGCGACTCCGCGGCCGCGGTGCGCGCGCTCGGCATCGACGAGGCCGGCTTCAGCCACATCTCCACCGGCGGCGGCGCATCGCTGGAATACCTCGAGGGCAAGACGCTGCCCGGGGTCGCCGCGCTGGAGGGCAAGTGAGCGCGCCGGCCCGCCGGCCGCTGATGGCCGGCAACTGGAAGATGAACCTCAACCATCTGGAGGCCATCAAGCTGGTCCAGCAGCTGGCCTTCAGCCTGACCGAGAAGCAGCTCACTGCTGTCGAGGTGGCGGTGCTGCCGCCGTTCACCGACGTTCGCAGTGTGCAGACGCTGATCGACGGCGACAAGCTGCTGCTCAGC
This sequence comes from uncultured Actinomycetota bacterium, assembly GCA_963836775.1. Classification (GTDB taxonomy): domain Bacteria; phylum Actinomycetota; class Actinomycetes; order Mycobacteriales; family Micromonosporaceae; genus DASQPR01. The sequence continues at coordinate 1,418,886 of CAWIKR010000003.1, forward strand.
TTTGGCGCGCAGGATCTGTCCACGCACGACTCCGGTGCCTACACCGGGGAAATCTCCGGGGCCATGCTGGCCAAGCTCGGCTGCCAGTACGTCCTGGTCGGACACTCGGAGCGGCGGGAATACCACGGCGAGACGGACGAGGTCGTCAACGCCAAGGTCAAGCAGGCGCTCAAGTACGAGCTGACGCCGATCCTGTGCGTCGGTGAAGGGCTCGAGGTGCGCGAGGCCGACGGCCAGGTGCGGCACTGCCACGCGCAGATCGACGCGGCGCTGGCCGGCGTCAAGGCCGAGCAGGTGGCGGCGATGGTGATTGCCTACGAGCCGATCTGGGCGATCGGCACCGGCAAGACCGCGACGCCCGGTGACGCTCAGGCGGTCATCGGCGCGATCCGCGGTCGTGTGGCTGAGCTCTACGACCAGGACACCGCAGAGGCCGTACGCATCCTCTACGGCGGCTCGGTGAACGCCGGCAACGTCGCGTCCATCATGGCCGAGAAGGACATCGACGGCGGCCTGGTCGGCGGGGCCAGCATCAAGTCCGAAGAGTTCGTGGCGATCTGCCGGTTCCCCGAGCACGTCCCGCGGTGACCGCGGATGCCCGTCCCGTCGCGAGTGGATGACCAGGGCATCAGTGAGGCCACGAAGCGCCCGCCGGCATGACGGCGGGCGCTTCGCCGTCGTGGCGCCAGGAGTGTACCGATCTCGAATCGGGGCGCGGATGCGCGTACCAGGAATTAACCCAGAGTGACCCCGTCGGCGCCGAGCGTCGGTGATGTGTTGCGATCCGGGTCCGGAGTTCACGTATGCAAGCGACTGCGCCTAGAGTGTCCCGAGCGGGCTGGGAACGCCAGCCCGATCCGGCTTGATCACCCCCGTCGCCGTGAGGATGAGCATGCACCGCGTTACCTCTCCGCGCCGCCTGCGCGCGACCTGGCGCCGCCGCGCCACCGCCGTCGCGCTGACCGCCGTCGTGGTCGCGACCACCGCCGCCTGTCACTCGTCGAGCGGTGCCAGCGCGCCGGCTCCGGCCAAGGGCGGCACTCTCTACGTCTACATGACCACGCACCCGGTGGCGAACCTCGACCCGCAGGGCATCTCATGGGCCGGTGACGGCAACGTCAGCCGGCTGATCAACCGGACCCTGACGACCACCCTGCCGGACGGCGTCATCGTTCCGGACCTGGCCACCGACACCGGCCGGCCGAACGCCGACAACACCGTCTGGGACTTCACCCTCAAGTCCGGGCTGAAGTGGCAGGACGGCCGCCCGGTCACCTGCGCCGACCTGAAGTACGGCATCGAGCGGCGCTACCTGAAGCAGATCGACGACTACGGAGGCCTCGGCTACCCGAGGAGCTACCTGGTCGACAACACGCCGCCGTATGAGGGCCCGACCAAAAAGGACGCGTCGCTCGACTCGATCAAGTGCCTGGACAACAACAACGTCGAGTTCACCCTGCAGAACCCGGCCGGCGACTTCGGCTACACCGTCTCGGTGTCGCCGTTCGCCCCGGTCGAGGTCAGCTCGGACACCAGCATCAACGGCGGCCGCTCGGCCTACAACTGGAACCCCGCGTCCAACGGCCCCTACATGGTGGACCCGAAGAACACCGCGGCCCCGAAGCCGGACGCCGACGGTGTCGAATACCTGCCGAAGCTCACGCTGATCCGGAATCCGTACTGGAACCGCAACACCGACTCGGTCCGCAAGGCCTACCCGGACAAGATCGTCTTCCTGGCCGGCAGTGACAACGCCCAGCTGACCAACGACCTGATCAACAGCACCGGGCAATATGCGAACTCGATCAGCCTGGACCAGGACGTGGCGTCCAACTTCGTGCAGCAGGTGATCAACGACCCGGTGCTGTCCCAGCGGGTCGCCCAGGGCGAGACCACCGGCGTCCGCTACATGGCGATCAACACGCGCCAGGTCACCAAGCTGGAGTGCCGCCAAGCGCTGGAATTCGGCTTCAACAAGCACGCCTGGCAGTTCACCATGGGCGGTTCGACGGCCGGTTCGCTGGCCACCGGGATGATCCCGCCGAAGCTGCCGGCGCATGAGGACTTCGACCTCTACGAGACGAAGACCGAGCCGCTCGGCGATGTGGACAAGGCCAGCAAGCTGATCACGGCGAACAACTGCAAGTCCCAGATCAAGGTGGCGATGCCGGATGTGCCGATCTATCACCAGCTGATGTCCACGGTGATCGAGGCCTACCAACGAGTAGGCATCGAGGTGGCGCCGACGTTCGTCGGCGCGGCGTCCTACCTGAAGGTCGTCTCCAAGGTCACCAGCCCGTTTGACATGGCCGTTCTGGGCTGGGTGCCGGACTGGCCGAATGGTTCCGCGGTGCTGCCGCCGCTGTTCGCCGGCGACCAGGTCGGCACGGCCAGCAGCTACAACCTGTCGATGCTCAAGGACAAGGACGTCGACAACGCCATCGCCCAGGCGATGAAGGAACCAACCATGCAGACGCAGTACCGGCTCTGGGGCGACCTGGATAAGCAGATCATGACCAAGGCAGTGGCGATCCCGATCCTGGTGCAGCGTGCGCTCCGGATGTACGGCAACAATGTCCGCGGAGTGGTTCTGGATCAGGCCTACAGCCAGCCGGATTTGAACGAGATCGGCCTCGCCAGCCCGACCAACCCGGCTTCCTGAAGATCCACTGCCCGGGATCCATCTCCCGGGTAGGGGATTGCCAGAACCGCCCGCTATCCTTGCCAGAGCCGTACGCGGTTCGACCGCGCACTCACGCCACAGCACCGCCCGAGAGGACACCTACGGATCATGTGGTTCCCGTACACGTTGATCGTTCTGCTGATCTTGACGAGCTTCGTCTTGACCTTGCTGATCCTGCTCCACCGTGGCAAGGGCGGCGGTCTGTCCAGCATGTTCGGCGGCGGTGTGACCTCCAGCCTGACCGGCTCTTCGGTTGCCGAGCGAAACCTGGACCGGTTCACCGTGATCGTGGGCCTGATCTGGTTCGCCTGCATCGTCGGCTTCGGCCTGTGGCTGCGCAACGCCGCGGTAGTTTCCTGACGATCTTCTCAAGCGGCGTACGCGACGGCGTCGGCGGGACTTCCCGCCGGCGCCGTTGCGCATACCCGGGCGACTTTGCCGAGGCGGGGACAGATCGCGGCGCCGTTTCGCGTCGCGGGCCGGCCGCTCGGCCGTTCGGAACCGCTGGCCAGACCACCGATCTGTGCCAAAGCCCGTACCCCAGGTGCGTACTTGCCTGCGGGGATTGATGCGAAAACGTGAATCCGGCTTAGACTTACCGCTTCGGATCTTCCGCGCACCCCCCGGCGCGGAGGATCACGATGTGCGTTCCACCGTCGCACCCCCCGACGACAGGAGCCATTAGTGGCCAGCAATGCCATCCGAGGCAGCCGTGTGGGCTCTGGACCGATGCGCCTCGACGAACCGAGCGATCCGATTCCGCGGCGCCGTGCGGCCTACTGGTGCGCCAACGGCCACGTCTGCGAGCCGTTCTTCGCCGCCGACGTGTGCCCGCCGGACACCTGGGACTGCCCGCACTGCGGTCTCCCGGCCGGGCCGGATCCCGCAGGCTCCGCCGCCGCGGCCGCAGGCTGCCCCGTTCAAGACCCACCTTGCCTACGTCAAGGAGCGCCGCACCGAAGCCGAGGCCGAGGCCATTCTCGAGGAAGCGCTGAGCGCGCTCCGGCAGCGCCGCGGCGCCTGAGGCCGGCACAGTGATGGCCGTGGCGAATGCCACGGCCACCAAGTGTCAATGCGTCGGTCAGTCCCCGTCGATGGCGAGTGCCGACGCCGCGTCCTGGTCCAGAAGCCACACCGTGGACTGGGTCCCGTGCACCCCCGCAGCGGGAATCTCGTGCCGGTCGGCTCCACCGAGCGCAGCGCCGACGGCCTTCGCCTTCTCGGCGCCCGAGGCGATCACCCACACCTCGTCGGCGCTGTTCAGCATGCCGAACGACAGGGTGATCCGGACCGGTGGCGGCTTCGGGCTGTCGCGGACCGCCGATGCCGGCCGGTCGTCGTCCAGATTGGCGAAGCCGGGAAACAGCGATGCCACGTGACCGTCCGGGCCGATGCCGAGCAGCACCAGGTCGAACTGGGGGAGTGGCTGATCCAGCAGGGCCGCGTAGCTGGCCGCGGCGGCGTCCGGATCGTCGCCGTCCGGGCCGTCGGTCGCCGGCATCGGGTGCACCCGCTGTGCGGCCAGCGGCACCGCGTCGAGAAGCGCCTCGCGGACCTGGGTGTCGTTGCGATCCGGATCGCCGGACGGCAGGAACCGTTCGTCGCCCCACCACAGCTCGACCCGGGACCAGTCGACGGCGTCCCGGTCGGCCGAGTCCCGAACGGCGGCGTAGGCCTTGGCGGCGATCGTGCCACCGGTCAGCACCACCGACGGAGTCCCGCCGCCGGCCTGGACCGCGACGAGCTTGGCCACCATCCGCGCGGCGATGTCGCGGGCCAGGGTCGCGGAGTCGGGGTGCACCACCACGGTCACGAGGTGCCGGCCTTCGCGCCGTTGTCCGGCCTCTCGGCGAGCGCCGGATCGTGCCAGATGTGTACGCGGGTCGGCGACCTGGTCTCCAGTCCGGTGATGCCGGTCAGAGCCTCGAGCGAATCGCAGTAGATCTGATCCGCGTCCAGCCGCCGCAACTCCTCGGCCAGTTCGTCGCCGAGCGGCCGCCGCGCCAGTGGCAGCTCCCGGTCGTCCTGGCCGGTGCGGCGCAGCAGCGCCTGGTTCTCGTTGCGGGTCAGCGAGAGGTGGTCGCCGTTCTCGCACTCGATCCGCACCTCGTGCAGGAACGGCGCGTTCGGCGTGATCTCGATCTTCGGCGACACGCCCAGGCGGCTGGACAGCCACCCGCGCATCAGCGCCGCGGTCGGATCCGACTCCGGTGCCGCGACGGTGATCGACTTGGCGCGTACGTCGACGGTGTCGAACGCGGCGGCGACCAGCGTCCGCCACGGCGTGATCCGGCTCCACGCCAGGTCGGTGTCGCCGGGCGCGTAGTCCTCGGCCCGTTGCTGCAGCACCTTCATCGGGTCGGCGGAGAGCGCGGAGTCGGTGATCCGGCGTTCGCCCAGCACACCCAGCGGGTCGTAGGCGATCCGGGCCGGCGGGTCGAAATGCCACCAGGTGACCACCGGGACGTCCGGCGCCAGCAGCGGGATCACCACCGACTCGGCGTGCAGGGCCAGCCGGCCGTGCATCCGCAGCACCACCGCCTCGCACGGTCCGAGCCGACCGCCGACGACGATCTCGGCATCCATCCGGGAGCGTTCGCCGAGGTGATCAGTGGACTCGTCGCCGCGTACGACGATGACCAGGCGACACGGGTGCGCCGCCGCCGCGATGGTGGCGGCGGCTTCGGCCTCGCGTTCCTTCTTCTCCGACGTGATCACCACGAGCGTCAGGGCGATGCCGCTGGCGACGCCTCCGGCGTTACGCCGCTCCGAGGCGAGTGCCTTGACGACTTCCTCGCCGGTCGTGTCCCACAAGCCGATCATGCCCGCCGCCAAACCCGGCCCTCGCGGGCCAACATGTCATCCGCTGTTCGCGGTCCCCATTCCCCGGCCCGGTACGGCTCCGGCCGGGTGCCCTTCCACGCCTCTTCCAGCGGGTCCACCACGCGCCAGCTGGCTTCCACCTCGGCCGCGTCCGGGAACAGCGTCCGGTCGCCGATCAGCACGTCCAGGATCAGCCGCTCGTAGGCCTCCGGAGACGAGTCGGTGAACGCCTCGCCATATTGGAAGTCCATCGCGATGTCCCGCAGCTCCATCGTGGTGCCCGGCACCTTGGACCCGAATGTGAGGGCCAGGCCCTCATCCGGCTGCACCCGCACCACCAGTTGGTTGGCGCCCAGCGACTCCACATCGGACTGGTGGAACGGCAGGTGCGGAGCCCGCTTGAACATCACCGCGACTTCGGTGACCCGGCGCGGCATCCGCTTGCCGGCCCGGATATAGAACGGCACCCCGGCCCACCGCCGGTTCTGGATGCCGAGCTCGACCGCGACGTAGGTCTCGGTGGTCGAGTCCGGTGGGACGTTCTTCTCTTCCAGATATCCCAGGGCGCGCTCGCCGGCCACCCAACCCTGGAGATACTGGCCCCGGACGGTGCCGGTGGTGATGTTCTCCGGAATCTTGATCGCCTTGAGCACCTTGAGCTTCTCGGCCCGGATCTCCGCCGCTTCGAAGCTCGTCGGCTCCTCCATCGCGGTCATCGCGAGCAGCTGGAGCAGGTGGTTCTGCAGCACGTCGCGGGCCGTGCCGGCCGAATCGTAGAAGCCGGCGCGGGAGCCGATGCCGACGTCTTCGGCCATGGTGATCTGCACCGAGTCCACGTATTTGGAGTTCCACAGCGGCTCGAACAGCGTGTTCGCGAAGCGCAGCGCCAGGATGTTCTGAACCGTCTCCTTGCCCAGGTAGTGGTCGATGCGGAACACGTCCTGCGCGGTGAATACATCGTCGACCAGGGAGTTCAGCTGCTTGGCCGACTCCAGGTCGTGGCCGAACGGCTTCTCCACCACCACTCGGCGCCAGCCGCCGGACTTGTCGTTGTCGGCCAAGCCGGTCCGGGACAGCTGCTTGAGCACGGTGGGGAAGGCGGGCGGCGGGATCGACAGGTAGAACGCGGCGTTGCCGTGGATCCGGTGCGTGGTGCGCAGCTCATCGAGCGTCCGGGCCAGCTCGTCGAAGGCGTTGTCGTCGTCGAACGAACCTCCGACGAACTTGATGTTGCCGGCCAGCCGCGCCCACACTTCGTCCCGCCAGGGCGTCCGGGCGTGCTCCTGAGCCGCCTCCTTGGCCAGCGCCTCGAAGTCGCCGTCGCCCCAGTCCCGGCGGGCGAATCCGGCCACCACGAAGCTGGGCGGCAGCATGCCCCGATTGGCCAGGTCGTAGATCGCCGGGATCAGCTTCTTGCGGGCCAGGTCACCGGTGACACCGAAGATGACCATGGCGCACGGTTCGGGAATCCGGGGCAGGCGCCGGTCCTGCGGATCCCGCAGCGGATTCTTCCGTTCGATCTCCGCGATCGTTCGCTCTCTCATCGTCAATCCTCGGGCTGCGTCAAAGGTGCGTTGCAGAGACAGGGTGTGCAGTATCAAAGTTGTGGTGCCGAGCCCACCGGGTCGCTGCGACCCGGCCGGCTCGTTCGAATACCACCGCTGAGCATTCTGGCGCCGTCAGCTGTGGCCGTGCGGCGCGGTCAACTCCTTCTTGGTGCTCTCCAGGAGTTCGGTCCAGCTCACCGTGAACTTCTCAACGGCTTCGCGCTCCAGGGTTTCGATCACATCGTTGTACGAGATTCCGAGCGCTTCGAGGTCGTCGAGGACCTTCTGTGCGGCGGCGTACTGCCCGGTGATCGTGTCCGGCTTGGTCTCGCCGTGATCGGCGAACGCGTCGATCGTCGCCTCCGGCATGGTGTTGACGACACCCGGTGCGATCAGCTGCTCGACGTACATGACGTCGCGGTACGCCGGGTTCTTGGTGGACGTCGACGCCCACAGCGGGCGCTGCGGGTGCGCCCCCGCCGCGGCCAGCGCTTTCCACCGGTCCGAGCTGAACGTCTTCTCGTACCGCTGGTAGGCCAGCTGCGCGTTGGCAATCGCGGCCTTGCCGTGCAGGGCTTGGGCCTCCGGCGAGCCGATCTTGTCGAGACGCTTGTCCACTTCGGTGTCGACGCGGGAAACGAAGAACGACGCCACCGATCCCATCTTGGACAGGTCGTGGCCGTTGGCCTTGGCCCGCTCCATGCCGTCCAAGAACGCGTTCATGACTTGGTCGTAGGTGTCGAGACCGAAAATCAGCGTGACGTTGACGCTGATGCCTTCGGCGAGGGTGTCGGCGATGGCCGGGATGCTCGGCCCGGTCGCCGGGATCTTGATGAACAGGTTTTCCCGGTCCACCAGCCACCACAGCTGCTTTGCCTCGGCGGTGGTGCGCGCGGTCTCCATCGCAATGCGCGGGTCTACTTCGATGGACACCCGGCCGTCAACGCCGCCGGAGGCGTCATAGGCAGGGCGCATCACATCGCACGCCCACCGGACGTCGTACGTGGTGATCATCCGGGCCGCCTCTTCCACCTCGACCTTGCGGACCGACAGATCCCGAACCTGGTCGGCGTAGTCGTCCGAGTCGGACAGCGCTTTTGCGAAGATCGTCGGGTTGCTGGTCACGCCGACTACACGCGCATCGCGCATCAGGCCGGCGAGGTTGCCGGTGCGGAGCCGTTCGCGGGAAATATCGTCCAGCCACACGGAGACGCCGGCGGCCGAGAGTTCTGCGAGTCGATCAGTCATCACAATCTCCATCAGTTACCAGTGGTCGAACCGGTGATCGCACCGACCCGCGCGAGGCTGGCGTGGGCCGCTGCCACCACATGGTCGGGCGTGAAGCCGAATTGCTCAAAGAGGACCTGGTGCGGCGCCGAGGCCCCGTAGTGCTCGATGCTCACGTACTCGCCGTCCGGGCCGACGAGATCCCGCCAGCTCATCGAGATGCCGGCCTCGACGCTCACCCGCGCGCGGACGGATCGCGGCAGGACCGTGTGGCGGTACGCGTCATCCTGAGCGTCGAACCACTCGCGGCACGGCATCGACACGACGCGCGTCGGCCAGCCGTCGGCCTCGAGCCGCTTGCGAGCCTCCACCGCGATCGACACCTCGGAGCCGGTAGCGATCAGGATTACCTGGGGTGCGCTGTCGGACGCATCCACGAGAATGTAGCCGCCCTTGAGCGTGTTCTCCGCGCTCGCCAGTTCATCCCGGTCAAGGGTGGGCAGGTTCTGGCGGGTCAAGCACAACGCGGTCGGCCGGTCGGTGTGCTGGAGTGCGGCCCGCCAGGCCCACGCGGTTTCGTTCGCATCGCCGGGGCGAACCACGTCCAGCCCGGGAATCGCCCGCAGCGCGGAGAGGTGCTCGATCGGCTGGTGCGTCGGCCCGTCTTCGCCGAGTCCGATCGAGTCGTGGGTCCACACATAGATCACCGGCAGCTTCATCAGCGCCGCGAGGCGTACGGCAGGGCGCATGTAGTCGGAGAAGACCAGGAACGTGCCGCCGTACGGGCGGGTGCCGCCGTGCAGCGCGATGCCGTTGAGGATCGAACCCATGCCGTGCTCGCGGATGCCGAAGTGCAGCGTGCGTCCGTACCAGCCACCGGGGAACGCCTTGGTCTGGTGCTCCGGCGGGATGAACGACGGCTCGCCCTCGATCGTGGTGTTGTTGCTCTCGGCCAGGTCGGCGGAGCCGCCCCACAGTTCCGGCAGCACCGGGCCGATGGCTTGCAGGACGTCACCGGACGCCTTGCGGGTGGCGATGCCCTTGGGGTCGGCCGGGAAGACCGGCAGCGCGTCGGTCCAGCCGTGCGGCAGTTCGCGCTTGGCCATCCGGTCGAACAGTGCCTTGCCCTCCGGGTTCGCAGCGGCCCAGGCGTCGAAGCGCGGCTGCCACTTGGCGTGCTCGGCGCGCCCGCGCTCGATCACCTTCCGGGTATGGGCGAGCACCGCCGAGTCCACGTCGAAGTTGCGGCCCGGATCGAAGCCCAGGATCTTCTTGGTAGCCGCGACCTCGTCCGCACCCAGAGCCGAGCCGTGGATCTTGCCGGTGTTCTGCTTGTTGGGCGCGGGCCAGCCGATGATCGTCCGAAGCGCGATGAACGACGGCTTGTCGGTGACCGCATTGGCGTTCAGGATCGCCTGGTAAAGAGCCTCGGGATCTTCCTGGTAGCCGTCCTCGGTGCGCCAGTTGACGTGCTGGACATGCCACCCGTAGGCGGCGAACCGCGCCGGCATGTCCTCGGACTTGGCGATGTTCGTGTCGTCCTCGATGGAGATCGCGTTGTCGTCCCAGATCAACAGCAAGTTGCCCAGCTTCTGGTGTGCAGCCAGAGAAGCGACCTCGTGACTGATGCCCTCCTCCATGTCCCCGTCCGAGGCCACCACGTATACGTGGTGGTCGAACGGGCTCTCGCCGGCGGCCGCGTCCGGGTCCCACAGGCCGCGCTCGCGGCGAGCGGCCATCGCCATGCCGACGGCATTGCCGACGCCCTGGCCGAGCGGGCCGGTCGTCGTCTCGACGCCTGTGGTGTGGCCGTGCTCGGGGTGACCGGGTGTCAGCGAGCCCCACTGACGTAGCTGCTTCAAGTCATCGATGCCGAGTCCGTACCCAGCGAGGTACAGCTGGATGTAGAGCGTCAGGCTGCTGTGGCCGCAGGACAGCACGAACCGGTCTCGGCCGGCCCACGCCGGATCCGTCGGGTCGTGGCGCATCACCCGTTGGAACAGCAGGTACGCGGCCGGCGCCAGGCTCATCGCCGTGCCCGGGTGTCCGTTTCCAGCCCTCTCGACCGAGTCCATTGCCAGGACACGAACGGTGTCCACGGCCTTGCGGTCGATATCGGACCAGTTCAAGCTTGCGTCGCTCACTGCACTGGCTCCCTCATAGTGCGCCGGTGGCACATCGCTTCGTCGCTTACTCCTGCGGACGGCCTCGTTCGCAGGTCTATAACGCGTTCCTATGACAGTCGGAGCAGCCTCCCCGCCAGCATGCCGCTCGCACTCAAAACCGTATAAAAGCGCTCGTGAACGCGTGGTGTCATTCCCGCCATGACCCTACTCAATCCACGCACTCGCATTGCTTCAGGGACGTTTGGAACCGTGGTTTGGGACAGCCGGCGGCGCCGACCCCCGGTGCCGGCCGCCGGCACGCCGGATCCGGTGGTGCCGGCCGCCTCGTGGTCGACGTTGTGCATCGCCGCCATCCGACGGACGCCGGCACCCGTCAGCGGCGCTCGTCGTACCCGCGGTCGGCGCGAGTCGCGGCGGACCCGGACGCACTCCATACACTGATCATCTACCCGGCCGGGGGCGGTTGAACCCTGGACCGGCGAGTGTGACGCCGGGCACCACCGGCAGGCCGCGTCCGAACCGCCAGGATCAGCGCGTACGCTGTGCTTCGCCGTATTTTGCCCCCGGATCGTGACGTTGTTGCGCCTGGGATCCCACCGTGCGGCAGACCGCAGCCGGAATCGTCGCTTCGTGGAGGTTGGCCACCTGATGAGCACGCTCGCCGACCGGCCCGCGCCGACGTTGGGCCACCCGCCGGTCGAGCCGGTCGTGCTGCTCGGCCCGGACGCCGTCGCCGCCTCCGTGGTCGCGCCGATCACTCTGGGCGAGAAGGTCCGCGCCTACGTCACCCTGACCAAGCCACGGATCGTCGAGCTGCTCCTGGTCACCACCGTGCCGACGATGTTCCTCGCGGCCGGCGCGCTGCCGTCGCTCTGGCTGACCCTGGTCGTCGTGGTCGGCGGCGCCCTGGCCGCCGGGGCTGCCAACGTCTTCAACTGCTACATCGACCGCGACATCGACCAGTTGATGAAGCGGACCTCCCGGCGCCCGACCGCGGCCCACACCATCTCGGCGCGCAGCGTCTTCATCTTCGGCGCGGTGCTCACGGTGGTGTCGCTGTCGATGATGGCGACGTTCACCAACTGGCTGGCGACCGCGCTGACCGCGGCCGCGATCGCCTACTACGACGTCGTCTACACGATGTGGCTGAAGCGGACCACGCCGCAGAACACCGTCTGGGGCGGCGTCTGCGGTGCTTTGCCGGTGCTGATCGGCTGGGCCGCCGTCACCGGCGGGCTGGATGTCCGGGCCTGGCTCCTGTTCGGCATCGTGTTCTGGTGGCAGCCGCCGCACTTCTACGCGCTGGCGATCAAGTTCAAGGACGACTACGCCCGGGCCGGCATCCCGATGCTGCCGGTGGTGGCCTCGATGCGCCGGGTGGGCCTGGAGACCGTCGTCTACAGCTGGCTGACGGTGATCACCTCGCTGGCGCTGTGGCCGTTCGGGATGACGCCGCTCTACGGCATCACCGCAGCAGTCGTCGGCGCGCTGCTCCTGATCGAGGCGCACCGGCTCTATCAGCAGGCCCGCCGCGGCGTCGCGATCAAGCCGATGCGGCTGTTCCACTGGTCGACGACCTACCTGACCTTGGTCTTCGTCGCCGTGGCGATCGACGCGCTGATTCACTGATATTCGCTCGCACCACCCGATCGGTGGTGCCTATTTCCGTTTTGTAGGCAATTGTCGCGACACGCCGCGCTGTTTCAATTGTGGTTCAGAGAGTCAGCTAGCCGACACACGGTTGCCCGTATTCACCCAATCCAAAAGCCCGAAGAATTCCGAAATATGCTGCCTTTCGATTGAAGATCACCGACGGATAACGTAGTTACCGCGATCACAATCCGGCATCGGCAACCATGTGTGATGTCGGGGGTTTGCTTAGGCTCTGAGTTATGGCAGATGGTTCCGACGCAATGCTCACCGCCGACAAGGCCAACGACGTCGAGGCGCTCGCTTCGAGCATCAAGACGTTCGCTGGTGGACACGGCGGTGCGCGAGCGGTCATTGAGTACGTCGGCCGACGCGGCGCCCGAATCGTCCTCGTGGGGGAGGACGGTGAATGGGCCGACGAGTTTGCTAGCGGCACTGACATTGCTCGGGCGGCATGCACGGCGGCCGGCATTTCAGTGAACAACGAATGGGAGCGTGAGCTCATGGAGCACATGCGCCCAAGCAACGACCTGTGGCGGTCCATGGCCCGCCGTGTGCTGAGCCGATAGCTGTCCGGCAATAGTCTCCCGACCAAATCAGCACAGGTCATCCGCACCACAGCCGCCTACTCAGACAACAGCCTCAACTCACCTGTCAACGCGACCCGGGACGTCGGTCCCGGGTCGCTCTCTTTTTCGAACCGCCTCGGGCGTGTTTCAAAGCTGCCGGTCGGCTGCGCCGGGCCCAGACCGCGACCGGCCGCGTTTGATCTCTTCCTGGTTACAACGGCGGTAGCCAGGAAGGGATCAAGCCGAGGCCGGTTCGCGCCCTGGGCCGCGGCTCGCGCGACCGGACTTTGAAACACGCCCTATTCTGTGCCCCGTGACAATTTCAATCGCGCTGGTGACCTGCACTGATATCCCCGACCTCGAACCGGACGACCGGTTGCTGATCGAGCCGCTTCAGGCTCGCGGTGCCGATGTCACGGTGGCCGTCTGGGACGACCCGAACGTCGATTGGAATTCCTTCGACCTCGTGGTGCTGCGGTCGCCGTGGGACTACACGCCGCGCCGGGACCAGTTCGTGGCCTGGGCCGACTCGGTGAAGAACCTGGTGAACGCGGCCGGCATCGTGGAATGGAACACCGACAAGCGCTACCTCGCCGAACTTCAGGCCGCCGGTGCCCGAGTGGTGTCGACCACCTGGGTCAGCCCCGACCAGCCGAACTGGGACATGCCTGCCGAGGGGGAGTGGGTGATCAAGCCGTCGGTCAGCGCCGGCAGCCGGGACACCGGGCGCTATGACCTCTCGTCGCCCGAGCACCGCACGCACGCCGCCGCACACCTCAAGCGGCTGGTCACGAGCGGCCGGGTGGCGATGATCCAGCCATATCTGGAGGCGGTCGACACCTATGGCGAGACCGCGCTGATCTTCTTCGGCGGAGCGTTCAGCCACGCCATTCGCAAGGGCCCGATGCTGGACGGCCCGGATCTCGGCGTGGAAGGGCTCTACAAGGCCGAGGCGATCGTCCCGCGTACGCCATCAGAGGCGGAACTGGACACCGCCCGGGCCGTGCTGGCAGCGGTTCCGGAGTCGCTCCCGGCGGCGGTCTATGCCCGGGTGGATGTGATTCCCGGCCCGGACGGCCGGCCCACGCTGGTCGAGCTGGAGCTCACCGAGCCGTCATTGTTTCTGGAGCACAGCGACGGTGCCCCCGGCCGGCTCGCCGATGCTCTGATCGCCCTGCTCTGAGAGGTTCACCGGGCGGACCGCGTTGAGCAGGGTCAGCACCCCGAACCAGACCAGCGCCGCGCCCACCAGGTGCAGGCCGACCAGGACCGCCGGCAGGTGGGTGAAGTACTGCACGAAGCCGATCAGTGCCTGCGCCGCCTCGATCACCACGAGGATCGCGGCGGCGTTGGCGGTGCGCCGGGCGGCGCCGGTGGCCATCAGCGCGAACCACGCCGCCAGGGACAAGCCGATCAGCAGCATCACCAGATCGGTGTGCAGCTGGGCGATCATGCCCGGGTCCAGGCCGGTGCGCTTGGCCTTGGCGTCGCCGGCATGCGGTCCGCTGCCGGTCACCACGGTGCCGACCGCGAGCACGACGACGGTGACGCCGACGATCACCCACACGAGTGATCGGATCATCGGGTGGGTGGCCGGTGCCGGGACCGGATCGCGGGTCCAGATCCACAGCATGTACGCGGCCGCGATTACTGCCATCGAGCCGAGGAAGTGCAGGCACACCACCCACGGGTTGAGATCGGTGAGCACCGTGATGCCACCGATCACGGCCTGCAGCGGGATGCCCAGGAACACTGCGACCGACCAGAAGAGCTGCTTGCCCCGAGTGGGCGTATGCGGTTGGAACCAGGCCGCGATGACGCAGGCCACAGCGAGGATGCCGACCACGAACGTGAGAGTCCGGTTGGTGAATTCGATGGTGCCGTGGATGCCGGCGGCGCCGGTTGGCACGTATGACCCGTCGTCACACTTGGGCCAGGTCGGGCAGCCCAGGCCGGAACCGGAGAGGCGGACGGCTCCGCCGGTGCCCACGATGCCGATGTTGGCGATCAGCGAGGCGAGCGCGAGCCGGCGCAGCAGGAGCGAACTGCGCAGCAGCGTCATCGGTGTGGTCACGCCCGCGATGGTACGACTGTGCGGATATGGGCACTGATGCCGCCCGGCCAAGCGTGACTCGCATCGGGGTGTCACGTCATCGCGACATTGTCGGCGGGAGGCCGTCATCGGGGCCGGTTGCCGACGTTGTCGACGCGCCGCCGACGCCGGTGATCACGGTGTTGTCGGCAAACTGCGCGACAAATAGGGCGTAAGCTCGCGGTTTTCCGGCAACTCTTGGATCTTCGGCCGGCCGCGCCGCCGCAACCTCACGTGATCGCAGGTGAGCTCAGCGCACGGCGGGGCGATCATGGTTATTAGTGCGAGACCAAGATCAGATTAGGTTAGGGCAGCCTATCGTGCTGTGGATCACCGGCGGCCCGGTTTGCGGTGCCCCGCCGAAATACGTCACACTGGTGTAGTGAAAAACCCTGAGACGGTGATCGACGAGACGACCGCGCCCGCGGCCGGCTCGGATCGGCGTACTCGTGATCGGGTTTTGCACCTGCTCTTGCTGCACGGCAGCGCCACCGCGGCGGACCTCGGATGCGAGCTCGGGTTGAGCCCGGCCGCGATCCGCCGGCACCTGGACGCGATGCTCGAGGACGGCGACGTGGTCTCTCGCGAGGCCGTTGTCAAGTCGGACCGCGGCCGGGGCCGCCCGGCGCGCACCTTCCAGCTGACCGAGAGCGCGCGCCTGCGCGCCGGCACGCACACCTACGACGACCTGGCCACCTCGGCACTGCGTTGGATCGCCGATCACGGTGGTGAGCGGGCGGTGGCCGAGTTCGCCGCCAGCCAGGTCTCCGGTCTCGAGACCCGATGCCGGGACGCCCTGGAAGATGCGGGTGACGAGCCTCTCGCCCGAGCCGAGGCGCTGGCCGGTGCCTTGACCGCCGAGGGCTACGCTGCGTCCGCTTCGACCATTGCCAGCGGCGGCCAGCTATGCCAGCACCACTGCCCCGTGGCTCACGTCGCGGCCGAGTTTCCGCAGCTCTGCGAGGCAGAGACGCGGGTCATTTCGAATCTTGTCGGCACCCACGTCCAGCGGTTGGCGACCATCGCCCACGGCGACGGCGTGTGCACGACGCATATCCCGGACCCGCGCGTGCAAGCCGGATCCCGAATGAACACCACGAATCACAGCACAGTGAGGACTGATCGATGACCGAGCAGACCGCAACGACGATCCCGACTGCCAGCCAGCCGCTGAGCCAGGAGGAGACGCTCGCCGCGCTCGGCAAATACGAGTACGGCTGGGCCGACGCCGACGTCGCCGGCGCCGCCGCGCAGCGTGGTCTCTCCGAGGCCGTGGTCCGGGACATCTCGTCGAAGAAGAACGAACCCGAGTGGATGCTCGAACCTGCGCCTGAAGGGTCTGCGGTTGTTCGACCGCAAGCCGATGCCGGCCTGGGGCGCCGACCTCACCGACATCCACTTCGACAACATCAAGTACTTCGTCCGCTCCACCGAGAAGCAGGCGGGCAGCTGGGACGAGCTGCCGGAGGACATCAAGAACACCTACGACAAGCTGGGCATCCCGGAGGCCGAGCGGCAGCGGCTGGTGGCCGGTGTCGCGGCTCAGTACGAGTCCGAGGTGGTCTACCACAAGATCCACGAGGACCTGGAGCGTCAGGGCGTCGTCTTCCTCGACACCGACACCGCGCTGAAGGAGCACGAGGAACTCTTCAAGGAGTATTTCGGCACCGTCATCCCGGTCGGCGACAACAAGTTCGCGTCGCTGAACACGTCGGTGTGGTCCGGCGGCTCGTTCATCTACGTCCCGAAGGGCGTGCACGTCGAGATCCCGCTGCAGGCCTACTTCCGGATCAACACCGAGAACATGGGCCAGTTCGAGCGGACGCTGATCATCGTCGACGAGGGCGCCTACGTGCACTACGTCGAGGGCTGCACGGCCCCGATCTACTCGTCCGACTCGCTGCACTCGGCGGTCGTCGAGATCGTGGTGAAGAAGGGCGCGCGCTGCCGCTACACCACCATCCAGAACTGGTCGAACAACGTGTTCAACCTGGTCACCAAGCGAGCCGTCTGCCACGAGGGCGCCACCATGGAGTGGATCGACGGCAACATCGGCTCCAAGGTGACGATGAAGTACCCGGCCGTCTACATGGTCGGCGAGCACGCCAAGGGCGAGGTGCTCTCGGTGGCGATGGCCGGTGAGGGCCAGCACCAGGACGCCGGCGCCAAGATGGTGCACGCGGCGCCGCACACCTCCTCGACGATCATCTCCAAGTCGATCGCCCGGGGCGGCGGCCGGACCTCGTACCGCGGCCTGGTCCAGGTGCTGGAGGGCTCGCACAGCTCGAAGTCCACGGTGAAGTGCGACGCGCTGCTGGTGGACACGATCTCCCGCTCGGACACCTATCCCTACGTCGACATCCGCGAGGACGACGTGTCGATGGGCCACGAGGCGACCGTCTCGAAGATCAGCGACGACCAGCTCTTCTACCTGATGAGCCGCGGTCTCACCGAGGACGAGGCGATGGCGATGATCGTGCGCGGCTTCATCGAGCCGATCGCCAAGGAACTCCCGATGGAGTATGCGCTCGAGCTCAACCGGCTGATCGAACTCCAAATGGAGGGCGCTGTCGGCTAGGACGGCCGTAGGCCGGCCACAGCCGCCAGCGCAAACCGGATAGGTGACCAGTCGCCGTCGGGGTGGCCCAAAGAGTGCGAGCACCGTCGGGGGTCGCCCTATTTCGTGGCGCAAACCAAGCGGTGCGAGTGCTGCGCCCTGGCACGTTCTAACAGCGGCTGAGCTTTGCGAAATGGCACGACAGAGAAGCTGACGAAGAAAGAAGAACATGAGCACCGAGACCCTGGCGCCGCCGAAGACCAAGTCGCAGCTGCTGCGATCGTTTGACGTCGCGGACTTCCCGGCCATCAACGGCCGCGAGGAGGAGTGGCGATTCACGCCGATCGCGCGCCTGCGCGGCTTGGCCGCCGCGGACGGTTCGGCCACCAGCGCGGCCACACCCAGTCTGGGAGTACGCGCAACTCCCGGCCGGAGTAACGGTCTCCACCGTGGACCGGACCGACAAGCGAGTGGGTTCGGTGCTCACGCCGTTCGACCGGATCAGCGCCCTGGCCTTCGGCGGTTTCGCCGAGGCGACGCTGGTCAGCGTCGACCGCGAGGCGGTGGTCGCCGAACCGGCCGTGCATCCAGCTCGTCGGCTCGACCGCCGAGCAGCTCGCGTTCGGGCACACGTTCATCGAGGTCGGTGAACTCGCCGAGGTGACGCTGATCCTGGAGTCCACCGGGTCGGCTACGCTCGCCGACAACGTCGAGGTCGCTGATCGGCGCCGGCGCCAAGCTGAACGCTGGTCACCATCGCCGACTGGGACCGCGACGCGGTTCAGGCGCAGCACCTCAAGTTCCGGCTGGATCGGGACGCCACGCTGCTGCACATCCAGGTCACTCTCGGCGGCGACCTGGTCCGCCAGTACACCAGCGTCGAGTACGCCGGCCGCGGTGCCGACGCGGAGCGTACGGCCTCTACTTCGCCGACGCCGGCGCAGCACTTCGAGCACCGGCTGCTGGTCGACCACGCGGTGCCGGACTGCCGCAGCTACGTCGGCTACCGGGGCGCGCTGCAGGGCAAGGGCGCGCACACCGTCTGGGTCGGCGACGTGCTGATCCGGGCCGAGGCGACCGGCACCGAGACCTACGAGATCAACCGCAACCTGGTGCTCACCGACGGCGCCCGCGCCGACTCGGTGCCGAACCTGGAGATCGAGACCGGCGAGGTGGCCGGCGCCGGCCACGCCAGCGCCACCGGCCGGTTCGACGACGAGCAGCTGTTCTACCTGATGGCCCGCGGCATTCCCGAGGACCAGGCGCGCCGCCTGGTGGTGCGCGGCTTCTTCGCCGAATGCTGGGCAAGATCCCGGTCGCAGAGCTGCGCGAGCGGCTGACCGACGCGATCGAAGCCCGCCTCGGCGAGTCGGAGGCGGACGACCTCCGAGGCGGCCGCGTGAGCGACTTCGTCAAGGTCTGCTCGACCGACGACATCGCGCCGGGCAGCGCCGTCAGCGCCAGCATCGACGGCCTGGTCTTGGCCATCGTGCACGGCGAGGACGGCGAGTTCTACGCGATCCGGGACGAGTGCTCGCACGCCGCGATCCCGCTCTCCGAGGGCGAGATCGAGGGCTGCACCCTGGAGTGCTGGCTGCACGGCTCGCGATTCGATCTCAAGACCGGCCAGCCCACTGGCCTTCCGGCGACCGAGCCGGTCCCAGTTTTCCCCGTCGAGGTACGCGACGGATTTGTATTCGTGTCGACGACACCGAGCAATGGAGTTACTCAATGAGCGTTCTGGAGATCCGCGACCTGCAGGTCTCGGTCAAGCTGCCGGACGGTGAGCGCAAGCCGATCCTGGCCGGCGTGAACCTGACCATCAAGGCCGGCGAGACGCACGCCATCATGGGCCCCAACGGCTCGGGCAAGTCGACGCTGGCGTATTCGATCGCCGGTCACCCGAAGTACGAGATCACCGGCGGCAGCGTCACGCTGGACGGCGCCGACGTCCTGGCGATGACCGTCGACGAGCGCGCCCGGGCCGGCCTGTTCCTGGCGATGCAGTACCCGGTCGAGGTGCCCGGCGTCTCGGTCGCCAACTTCCTGCGTACCGCGAAGACCGCCATCGACGGTGAGGCGCCGAAGCTGCGCACCTGGGGCAAGGAGCTCAAGGACGCGATGGACGCGCTCGGCATGGACCCGGCGTTCGCCCAGCGCAACGTCAACGAGGGCTTCTCCGGTGGTGAGAAGAAGCGGCACGAGATCATGCAGCTCGAGCTGCTCAAGCCGAAGATGGCGATCCTCGACGAGACCGACTCCGGCCTGGACATCGACGCGCTGCGGATCGTCTCCGAGGGCGTGAACCGGGTCCGCGAGAACGGCAACACCGGCATGCTGCTGATCACCCACTACACCCGGATCCTGCGGTACGTGAAGCCGGACTTCGTGCACGTCTTCGTCGGCGGCAAGATCGTCGAAGAGGGCGGCCCGGAACTGGCCGAGCGCCTCGAGGCCGAGGGTTACGAGCGTTTCGTCGCCGGCGCGGGTATCGCCACCGTCTAGCCGATCCGTCTGATCCAGGAAGGGAGGTCGCCGTGACCGAGTTGCTGATTGACGATGACGCTGGCAGGCGGCTGCCTACGGGCTCGTCCCTCGCCGTACGGAAACCGCCGCACGGGATGCCGCAGTACGACGACGCACCGCGCTTCGACGTGGCCAAGGTTCGTGCCGACTTCCCGATTCTGGACCGTACGATCAACGGACACCCGCTGGTCTATCTGGACAGCGCGAACACCTCGCAGAAACCGCGCCAGGTGATCGACGCGCTGAGTGCGCACCTGGCCGAGCACAACGCCAACGTCTCGCGGTCAGTGCACACGCTGGGCACCGAGTCGACCGCCGCGTACGAGGGAGCGCGCGCCAAGGTCGCGGCGTTCATCGGCGCGCAGTCGCCGGACGAGGTGGTGTTCACCAAGAACTCCACCGAGGCGCTGAACCTGCTGGCGTACGCGTTCTCCAACGCCACCGCGACCGGCGGTGACCCGCGGTTCGTGCTCCGCGAGGGCGACGAGATCGTCATCTCCGAGATGGAGCATCACTCGAACATCGTGCCGTGGCAGATGCTGTGCGAGCGCACCGGCGCCACTCTGCGGTGGTTCCGGGTCACCGACGAGGGCCGACTGGACGTGTCCAACCTGGACTCGGTGGTCAACGAGCGCACCAAGCTGGTCTCGATCGCGCACATGTCGAACACGCTCGGCACCGTCAACTCGGTCTCGGTGATCCGGCAGCGAGCGCACGAGGTCGGTGCGCTGATCGCACTGGACGCTTCGCAGTCGGTGCCGCATCTGCCGGTGGACGTGACCGCGATGGACGTCGACTTCATCGCGTTCACTGGTCACAAGATGCTCGGCCCGACCGGCATCGGCGTGCTGTGGGGCCGGTCCGAGCTGCTGCACGCGATGCCGCCGGTGCTCGGTGGCGGCTCGATGATCGAGACGGTGACCCTCACCAAGACCACGTACGCCGCCCCGCCGGCACGGTTCGAAGCCGGCACTCCGCCGATCGCCGAGGCGGTGGCTCTCGGTGCTGCCGTCGACTACCTGTCGGCGCTGGGCATGGACGCGGTGCAGTGGCACGAGAAGGAACTGACCGCGTACGCCCTGGATGCGTTGTGCGGCATCGACGGTGTTCGGATCTTCGGCCCGAACGTGCCGGTGGGCCGGGGCGGGACCATCTCGTTCGCGCTCGACGGCGTACACCCGCACGACGTCGGGCAGATTCTCGACGACCTGGGCGTTGAAGTTCGCGTGGGGCACCACTGCGCCCGCCCGATCTGCCAGCGCTACGGCGTCGCGGCGATGACCCGGGCGAGCTTCTACATCTACACGACGACGGACGAGATCGACGCCATGGTGCGCGGGCTCGAGCAGGTGAAGAAGGTCTTCGGCTGATGCAGTTCGACCAGCTGTACCAGGAGATCATCCTGGACCACTACAAGCGGCCGCACGGTCGCGGGCTGCGCGACCCGTTCAACGGATCGGCGCACCAGGTCAACCCGACCTGCGGCGACGAGATCGACATCCGGGTGCAGCTCGAGGACGGTGTGCTCACCGACGTGTCCTACGACGGGGCCGGCTGCTCGATCAGCCAGGCCTCGGCGAGCGTGCTCTTCGACCTGGTCGAGGGCCGCAAGGTCGACGACGCGATGGCCCGCTTCGAAGCGTTCTCGGCGCTGGTCGGCGGTCGCGGTGCGGCCGAACCCGATGAGGAACTGCTGGAGGACGGCGTCGCCTTCGCCGGCGTCGCCAAATACCCGGCCCGAGTCAAGTGCGCGCTGCTGCCGTGGATGGCACTGAAGGCAGCTCTCGTGGAAGCAGCGGCCGCAGACGGCGAGATCGTCGGCGCCACCGATGGAGGTAAGAAATGACTGAAGTGACGAAGGCCGCCATCGACGACGTCGAAGAGGCCATGAAGGACGTCGTCGACCCGGAGCTCGGCATCAACGTCGTCGACCTGGGCCTGGTCTACGGCAT
This sequence comes from uncultured Actinomycetota bacterium, assembly GCA_963836775.1. Classification (GTDB taxonomy): domain Bacteria; phylum Actinomycetota; class Actinomycetes; order Mycobacteriales; family Micromonosporaceae; genus DASQPR01. The sequence continues at coordinate 1,440,638 of CAWIKR010000003.1, forward strand.
CCACGTCGACGACGAGAACGTCGCCACGATCGACATGACCCTGACCTCGGCCGCATGCCCGCTGACCGATGTGATCGAGGACCAGGCGCGGTCGGCGCTGCTCACCGGTCCCGGCGGTGGCATTGTCAAGGATCTGCGCCTGAACTGGGTGTGGCTGCCGCCGTGGGGTCCGGACAAGATCACCGATGAGGGTCGCGACCAGCTGCGCGCGCTCGGCTTCAACGTCTGATAAGCACCCCGTGTGGGGACGATTTTGCACGCCATGACGGGCACAATCGTCCCCGAACCGAATTAGAGCGGCAACCCGTTGATCAGGTCCGTCATGCCCTGATCGAGCATCTCCACCGGGTTGCCGTCCGGTTCGGCGACCGCCCGCGCCATCGCGGCGATCGCCACGCCGACCACGGCACCGGCCAGGTGCATGACGGCCGGATCGTTGGGCGACCGCCCGGTGCGTTCGGCCACCAGTTCGGCCATCATCCGGATGTTCTCGGCGAGCGTGCCGAGCATCCGGTCGCGGAGTTCGGGCACTTCGAAGATGGTCCGCATCCGAATCAGCTCGGTCCGGGTGTCCTCGTCGGACACATTGCCGAAGATCTGCCGAATGCTGCGCCGGAACGCCTCCAGCACCGGGATGTCCGGCGGCTGGTTGCGGAACGACTCGATCATCGCCTCGTCGTAGTCGTCGGTGAGCACCGCGTCTTCCTTGGTCGGGAAGTACCGGAAGAAGGTGCTCGGCGACACGTCCGCGGCCTTGGCGATCTGGTCAACGGTGGTTGCGGCGTACCCCTGTTCGTTGATCAACCGCAGCGCCGCCGCCTTGATCTCCTCGCGGGTCCGCAACCGGTTCCGTTCACGCAGGCCAGCCACCGCGGACGTGCTCCTCTCGTCGAAGCTGGTCAGACGACCAGGTCTGGTGTCGATTCTGCCGCAACCAGGTCCGCGGTGGCATCATCGACGGGCGCGGGTTCCGGCCGCCGGGGCAGGAAGATCAATGCGAGTACGACACCGGCCAGCGCCACGCCGGTCGACACCAGCAACATCGAGTCCATCGCGTCGGCGAACGCGTGCCGGACGGCGGCCAGCAACTCCGGTGACCGCAGCTGGGACGCCACCGCCACACCGGCCGTGACGCCGCGCTTGACGGTGTCGGCGGCCTCGGCCGGCAGCCCGGTCACGTCCACCGAGTCCCGGTAGGTCGAGTTCAGCACGGTGCCCAGAATCGCGACTCCGATGGCGCCGCCGACCTGGCGTACCGCCTGAATCAACGCCGAACCCACGCCGCTGCGCTCCTTGGACAGCGCGCCCAGCGCGGCGTCCATCGCCGCCGGAAGCGCCAGCCCGATGCCGACGCCGACCAGCGCGAACCAGATCGCGACATAGCCGTAGCCGCTGCCGACCGACGTGAACGAGCCGAGCAGCAGCCCGGCGGCGAAAACGGCGTAGCCGGAGGCGATCATCAGACCGGTGCCGGTCTTGCGGATCAGCTTGTCGGCGACCCGCGCACCGACCAGCAGGCCGCCGATCACCGGCAGCAGCCGGAGTCCGGTGCCGAGCGCATCGGTGCCGTCGACAGCCTGGAAGAACTGCGGCATCACGAAGAAGACGCCGAACATCGCGAAGGTCGCGAGCGTGGCAAGGATGGTGCCCCAGGTGAACCGGCGCGATGAGAAGAGCCCGATGTCGACCAGCGGGTTACCGTTCGGGCGCCGGTGCAGGCGCAGCTGCCAGGCCACGAACCCGGCCAGTGTCGCCGCTCCGGCCGCCATCCAGGCCAGCGCGGTCCCGCTGGACCAGCCGTCGTCGCCGATCCGGATCACGCCGTAAGTCAGGCCTACCAACCCCAGGCTGGACAGCACCACGCCGAGTACGTCCAAGCGCGGCTGGCTGGTGCTGCGCGACTCCGGCAGCAGAGTGAGCGCCGCGATCACCGCCACCGCGACCACCGGGACGTTGATGAGGAACACCGAACCCCACCAGAAATGGTCGAGCAGCAGGCCGCCGACGATCGGGCCGAGCGGCAGACCGATCGAGTTCGCGGTGACAATCATCGTCAGTGCGCGGCTCCGCTCGCCGTCGCTGAACAGCACGGTCAGGATGCTCATCGACAGCGGCATCAGGAACGCCGCTCCGATGCCGAGCAGCACCCGCGCGCCGATCAACTGGGTCACGTCGGTGCAATAGGCGCAGGCCAGCGACGCGATCCCGAACAGCACCAGGGCGCCGATCAGGAACTTCTTCCGCCCGTAGCGGTCGCCGAGCATGCCCGCCGGCAGCAGCGCCGCGGCCAGGACCAGGCTGTACGCGTTTGCGAACCACTGCAGATCGCTGGTGGACGCGTTCAAGTCCGTGGCGAGCGTGGGCAGGGCCACGTTCAGGACCATCATGTCCAGCCCGATCACCATGCTGACCAGCGCCAGGGCGGCGAGCGCCCACCACTTGCGCTGCTGTGCGAAGCCCATGGGAGTACCTCCTACTCTGAGAGTCTATTTGAATCTGATAGTAACTCTCAAAATAGCGGTGTCTACCGCCTTAACTTGTGACGCGGGTCTCCGCGAGGGCCTCCTCCATGGCAGATCTTGAACGGTTGTCGTTGATATGCAGGGCTAACCGATCAAGAGCCACGGCCGGGGGAGCGTGCCGGGCGGGGGGAGCATGGCGGGTGGGGGAGCGCGGCGCCGCGAGGGAGATCAGATTCGCTGGTACGCCCAGCTGACCATGGCGCCTTCGTGGTACGGCATGATGCCGTGGAATTGACGCGGATCGTCGTCGAAGACCATCGGCAGCCACTCGAAATCGCTCAGCCACATCGGCACATCGGCGAGATTGGAGATCGGCACCCAGGCCAGCGTGCCCTCGTGGTTGCCGCCGTGCGGCGTGCCGCTGAAGCTGTCGACGCGAAAGATGAAGCCGAACCAGTCCTGGCCGTCGGTGCCGAAGCCGGGCCAGAAGACGGTGCCGCGAAGCGTGACGGCGCCGGCGATGAGGCCGGATTCCTCGCGGACCTCGCGGAGTACGCCGGTCACCACGTCCTCGTCCGCCTCGACCCGCCCGCCGAGACCGAGGTACTTGCCATAGTGGATGTCGTCCGGCCGCTTGTCGCGGTGCAGCAACAAGACCTGGGAGCGGTCCGGAGACCGGATGTAGGCGAGGGTGGCGATCATCGGTGTGGGCATGCCGACCACTTCAGCACAGACCACCGCGGCCGCCGAGAACACCGCGCCGAATATCGGATGCGCGGGCAATTTGCGCCTGGCATGCTCACGCTTCGTGACTGATGCGTTGATCTCCGGCCTGCTCGCCGGCTACGGCGTGGCGATCCCGGTCGGGGCCATCGGCGTCCTCATCATCAGCCTGTCCGCGCGCGAGTCGTTGCGGGTGGGCGTGGGTGCGGCCCTCGGTGTGGCGACCGCCGACGGGCTCTACGCGCTGGTCGCCGTGCTGGGCGGTGCCGCCGTCGCCGGCCTGGTACGCCCGATCGCCACTCCGCTACGCATAGTGGCCGGAGTCGTGCTGCTCGGCCTGGCCGTCCAGATCGGTGTCGCGGCCTGGCGGCACTCCCGGGACCCGAGCCGCGAGGTGCCTCGATCCAAGCTCCGGACCGGGCCGCGCGCCTTCCTCGGAGTGCTCGGCCTGACCATCCTCAACCCGGCCACCGTCATCTACTTCGCGGCGCTGGTGCTCGGCCAGAAAGCCGGCGGCACCACCAGCGGCCTGGGTACCGAGCTGGTGTTCGTGGTCGCGGTGTTCGCCGCCTCGGCCAGCTGGCAACTACTGCTGGCGATCGGCGGGTCGGCGCTCGGCCGGACACTGTCCGGACCGCGCGGCAAGCTGATCACCGCAATGGTGTCCAGCGTCGTCATCGCGGTGCTCGCGATCGAGACGCTGATCGGCTGATCCGAACGCCGGCTGCAGACACCGCGGCGGCGGCCGCTTAACGCGCCGTGCCGCGCTAGGCCACGAAGGTGAACAGCTTGGCGCCCATCGGGGCCGGCATCGGTTCCCGCAGGCTGCGGTGCACCGCCACGCCGAACGGCAGATCCGGGCTGGACTCCCAGACGCCGGCGAACCCGGCCTCTTGGAACCAGCCGGAGATGGTGGTCAGCATCGCCGGATCCCGGCGGTGCCGGGTCCAGATCACCACGCCGCCGCGCCGGGTCAGGGCCGAAGCGTGCGCGACCGTACGCCGGATGTCCTCGTCGCTGATGTTCCCGAACAGCCCGCAGATCAGCACGATGTGCGCGGGCAGGTAGCCGTCGTAGTTGTAGAGCAGCGCGGCGTCGCCGGTGACCACATCGACGCCGTCCAGCCCGGCGTCGAGGGCGGCCTTCCGCGCCTCTGCCGCGTTGTTCGGATCCAGCTCGACCAGCCGGGCCGCTACGTCGCGCTGGCGAGGATGCTGTGCCAGCGCGGGGATCACGTCCCGGCCCTGCCCGGCCACCATGCTGATCAGCCGGAGCGGGCCGGCGGGCGCCTCGTCCAGAGCATCGGTCAGGCGGGCACGCACCACCGCGAGACGCTGGGACAGCGGCGAATTCGGATCGTCGTAGTCGGCATGCCATGCCTGCCAGTCGCGTCCGGCCATCTTTGCACCCTACGGATTCCCGGTTGCCGCGAACAGATCTCGGTGCCGGGATCGGCCCAGAATCGGCCGAGACCGGACATATGCTGGTGGTCTGGCACGAAGGAGCCGCCGTCGATGACCCGAGCTATGTCACGCGAGCCGGCGGCGGTCATTGTCAGTCCGACCCGGTGGTCGTGGGCCAACCGATTCCGCACCCGGCAGTACCTCAAGGGCAGCCTGTGGTTCCTGCCGATGCTGGGCGGCCTGCTGGGCCCGGCGCTGGCCTTTGCCGACCTGGCGATCGAACCGCACGTGCAACTGCCGGCCGGTTTGACCTACTCCAGCGACAACGCCGCCGGCATCCTCACCGCGATCGTCGGCGCCATGGTCGGCCTGCTCGGTTTCGTCGTGACGATCGGCGTCCTGGTGGTGCAGAGCGCGACCGGCACGCTGTCGCCGCGGTTCATGCGGCTGTGGTACCGCGATCCGTTGCAGAAGGCGGTCCTCGCCACCTTCGCCGGCACGTTCACCTTCGCGTTCACGTTGCTGCGCCGGGTTGACGACAAGCCCGTACCGAGCCTCGGAGTTTCGATCGCGGGTGCGCTGGTCACGCTCAGCCTGTTGCTGCTGCTGGTCTTCCTGGACCGGTTCACCCACGTGCTGCGGCCGGTCGCGGTTGGATCGCTGATGGTCCGCTACGGACTGGCGGCCATGCGGGTGTTCCCGCCGGCGAGTGCAACCATCGAGAACCGCGCGGCGATCGGGGGCGGTGTTCCGGCGCTGACGGTGTGCAGCGGCCGTGCCGGGGTGATGCAGGCGCTCCACGGCGAGGCCCTGTTCCAGATGGCCGAGCGGCACCAGTGCCGGATCGTGCTGACGCGTACGCCCGGAGACTTCGTCGCCATCGGAGCGCCGGTGGCCGAGGTGTACGGATCGGGAACGTTGCCGGATCCGGCCGAGATCGTCGGGCTCCTGGCGCTCGGCATCGAGCGGACCATCGATCAGGATCCGGCATTCGCCATGCGGATCCTGGTCGACATCGCGATTCGAGCACTCTCGCCGGCGGTGAACGATCCGACCACCGCGGTGCAGATGCTCAACCACATCGAGGTGTTCATCCAGGCGGTCGCGGCGCGCGGGCATCTGGCCAACACCTGGACGATGTCCGGCGCTGACGGGCGGCCGCGGCTGATCGTGCCGGTTCGGCAGTTCGATGACTACCTGCAACTCGCCATGACCGAGATCCTGGACTATGGCGGTGGCTCGACGCAGGTCTGCCGGCGGCTCTCCGCGCTGCTCACGTCGCTGCTCGATGTCGTCGACCGGGCCGACCGAGGCGATGTCGAAGCTCAGCTGAGCCGGCTGGACGCCGAGGTCGAGGCGCACTTCCCGCCGACCGCCCGGGCGTTCGTACGCGAGCCGGACGGTCAAGGCCTCGGCGGCCCGGGCGCGCGGGTCGTCGAGTCCGACTAAGCCGGGGATTCGGCGGCTGGCGGTGTGTCGTCGCGGGTACGGTCACCGCGGCGGTGAATGGCGACCGCGACGGTCGGGAAGATCAGCACCGATAGGGCGCCCGCACCCACCAGAGCAGCGGAGTTCTCGGGCAGCATGGTGCCGTTCGCGAGACCGATCTCGGACAAGGCCACCAGCAGCGGCAACGTCGTCGCGGTCAGCAGCGTCATCTCCACCCGCTGCCGGCGGCCGAGGCTTCGCCGGTAGATGAACATCGACGGCAGGCCGCGAACCAGCAAGAGCAGCACCAGGAACACCAGCAGCCGCGTCGGTGCGTGCAGTACGGCGATGACGTCGAGTTTCATGCCGGACGCCACGAAGAACAGCGGGATGAAGAAGCCGTACCCGATCGTCTCAAGCTTGCGGTCCAGCGAACCCACCTCGCCCGGTGCCCAGCGATGCAGTACCGCACCTGCCACGAACGCCCCCAGGACGACGTCGAGCCCGAAACTGCTGGCGACGGCGAGCAGGAAGATCAGCAACACGATGGTCCAGCGTAAAGTCGTCTGCGACGTGGCATCTTCGCCCTCGCGGATCACCCGGTGGATCGCCGGGCCGCGCTGGATTCGCGGGATGAGGGTCAATACGAATGCCAACGCGCTCATCGCGACCAGCGATATCAGCGCGACGAAGCTGCCGCGGGTTCCGAGAAACAGCGAGATGGCGAGGATCGGGAACAACTCGCCGACGGCACCGGCGGCGAGAATGTACGGCCCGAATCGCCCGGAGACCATGTTGTTGTCGTGCAGGATCGGCAGCAGGGTACCCAGCGAGGTCGTGGTCAGTGCCAGCGCGACCGGGACGAAGGCGTGTACGAACCCGGTAGCAGCGAGAAGTCCCACTACGCCGGTAGAGATCACTGCAGCAACCAGCCAGCCCACGATGCCGAGCCGGCCGGCGTGCTGGCGGAAAAGCTTCGGGTCGAGTTCGTAGCCGGCGAGCAGGAACAGAAATCCCAGGCCGATGTTGGAGAACAAGGTGATGTCAGCGAAGTGTGCGATGTCAAGCACCTGTGGCCCGATCAACACGCCGCCGAACAGCAGGTAGACGACCTGCGGAAAGCGGGGCCGGACCAGCGCGGCGACGATCGGTGCCAGCGCCGATACGACGGCCACCGCGGCCAAGGAATCAAGCGCACGAGTGAGGTTCATCGGAGCCAACCGGTCGGCGATACCCGGATTTGCCCACGACCGTGCATATTCGATGACGCTACGCGTGATCGCGGTGCCGCACGGCCGCTACGACCAAGGTGACTATCGGATGTTGCGCAGCGCCTCGCGCGCCGACAGGCCGGAGAGCGTCCCGCGACGACTAGCAACGAATCTGCGGACCGCGTCCGGATCAGTTTTCGCGTACTCCCGAAGGGCCCAGCCGATCGCCTTGCGGACGAAGAAGTCGGTGTGCTCGGCCTGATCGGCACAGTAGCGGAACAGCCTTTGCGCGTCGGTGGCCTCGCGATACCGGTTTTGGTAGAGGATCGCGGTGCGGATCAGCCACAGGTCCGCGTCCTGCGCCCACTTGTCCATCGTCAAGGCCAGCACCGGATCGGCCGCGACCAGCGGTCCCACCACGTGCGCAGCGAGCTCGTCGACCGTGTCCCACCACGACTTGGTGGTGATGAGCATGCGGGTCGTGTCGAGGAACTCGCTGGTCAGCAGCTTGGCGTGGCGGCGCAGCAGCTTCTGGGCGAAATACTGGAACTCGCGTTCGTCCAACGCCCAGCACCGGATCGCGATGGCCCGCAGGTCGGCCTCGGTGGGTTTGCCGATGCCGGCCAGCACGACCCGGTTGAGCGTCACCTGGCTGGGCGCGGGCAACCCCAGAAATGGGAACTGATCGCGCAGGTAGGCCCGCATGCCCGCGGCCCGGTCCGGGTCCGCGGCGGCGCGATAGACCCGCTCGAGGCGCTCCATCACCGCGGCGGCCAGCGGCGTGGTCGGGGGTTTGGGCACAATGAACATCATGGGGTACGCACGCCTGAGCGCTCGATGACGCGCCCAGCGGCCGGCGGGGGCCGCTGGGTGGACGTCGCACCCGAGCGCCTGGAGCGCTGGCTGGCCGGCTTCCGGGACCGGCACGGCGACTTCGCGGTCACCGCCACCAAGGGTGCGGTGGTGCTGCGGGCCTTTGACGACGCGGTCGCCGAGTTGCATGCGCCGCCGGGTGCGGTGGACACGCTGGACGTCGCGACCTTCGTCGAGGCGGCCGTGCGCCCGCGCCGGACCGGCCTGTTGCTGGCGCGCCGGGCCGCCGTTGCGGTCGGGATCGCCTACGGCGACGAGCTCGAGGTGCATAAGGTGGACACCAGCTACGTGCAGAGCCGGACCGCCGCCGGCGGCTGGTCCCAGCAACGGTTCGCGCGCCGGCGGGAAAACCAGGCCAAGGCCGCCGCCGAGGATGCCGTGGACATCGCTCTGCGCGTACTGGTTCCGCGCCTGCCCGAATTGAGCTGCCTGATCACCGGGGGCGACCGGCGCGCCGTGGATGCGATCCTCGCCGATCGCCGCCTGGATCGGCTGGTGGCCAAGCGGTCGGACCGGTTCCTGGATGTCGCCGAACCGCGGCTGGCCACCCTGACCCAGGCGGTGCGCGCGGCCCGGGCAGTTCGGATCCGGATCATCGATCCGGAGTAGCGCGGCTGGTCAGCCCAGGCTGGTGCCGAACGTGTTGCACTGGCGCGGATCACCGGTCGTATAGCCCTTGTAGGTCCACTGCTGGCGCTGCGCGGAGCTGCCGTGGGTGAACGACGCTTCATTGACCTGCATCCCGCTGCGCTGCTGGATGGTGTCGTCGCCGACCGCCGCCGCGGCGTTCAGCGCATCCTGGATGTCCTGAGTGGTGAGTGATTTGAACAGCGGCGCGCCGTTGGCGTCGGTAGTCCGGCTGGCGTTGGCCGCCCAGGCACCGGCGAAGCAGTCGGCCTGCAGTTCCAGCAGCACCGAATAGGCGTTGGCGTTGCGCGGATCGCGCTGCTGGGCACGGCGCATCTGCTGTTCGATCCCGAGCAGGCTCTGCACGTGGTGGCCGTATTCGTGAGCCAGCACATAGGCCTGCGCAAACGCGCCCTTGGCGCCGAATCGATTGGCGAGCTCCTGATAGAAGTTCAGGTCGATGTAGACGTGGTTGTCGCCGGGGCAGTAGAACGGTCCGACACCCGCGGTCGCCGGACCGCAGGCGGTGTTGACCTGGCCGGAGAAGTAGCGTGTCGTCGCGGTCTGATAGGGCGTCCCGAACTGCTGCGGCAACGCACTCTGCCAGTAGTTCTGAATCGAGTTGATGTAGAGCAGGTTGCGGCACGCCTCGTTGTTGAACCGGTCCGGGTTGTTGACCGAGCAGGTCTCCTGAATGCTGGTGTTGCTCACGGTGCTGCTGTCGTTCTCGCCGTCCGAGCCGAGGCCGCCGAGCGAGCCGAAATTGCCCATCCCGCCGAGCTTGCCGCCGCCGAAGCAGAGGCACGCGATCAAGCCGATGACGAGCAGGCCGATCAGGCCGCCGCCGGCCTTGCCGCCGAGCCCGCCGAGGCCTCCGCCGCCGCCGCGCGGGAACATCCCGCCGGGGCCTCCGAGACCGCCGCCGCCGGATCCGCCGCCACCGGCACCGCGCATATCCTCGACTTGGCTGGTGTCCAGGCCGGCGTTCTCGTTCAGTTCCATCGCGAAGAGCCCCGTCCATGCAGCGGATGTCGGCGACTCCCGCCCGTTATGCCAGGTTACGACCGTTACGCGGTCATATAGGGCTGAATCGCAGGCCCCGGCCCACTCCGCCGGTCGTGTCCCGCCGCCCGCACCTCCGCCCCTTCCGGATCTTGCGAAGTTGGCGTGGCCATGACCCTCCCAACGTCACAAGATCCAGAGGGCGGAGGCGCTCACGGAGCCCTGGCGAGTGATCATGAGCACCGTAAATGGTTGGCGGTTGGCGCGATAACCGCCGGTATACTTTCCGCCGTGCTCCTCTGCGAAGACTGACCGCTCCGCACCGACCGCGCTAATCCCGACGCCGGCCGGTGCCTCAGCGTGCCTTGACGGAGCCTTCTGAGAGTGAGCGAAGCCAAATCATGATCAACACGACCGCACTCGAACTGCGTGCCGGTTCCCGGATCCTGCTGTCCGACGCGAGCCTGCGGGTCCAGCCGGGTGACCGGATCGGCCTGGTCGGCCGCAACGGAGCCGGCAAGACCACCACCCTGAAAGTGCTGGCCGGCGAGGGCCAGCCGTATACCGGCGGCGTCGAGACCCGTGGGCCGGTCGGCTATCTGCCTCAGGATCCCCGGACCGGCGATCTGGACATCACCGCCGCCAACCGGGTGCTCTCCGCTCGCGGCCTGGACACCATCCTGGCCGAGATGAAGGCGCTGGAGGCCGAGCTGGCCGCCGGTGCCGAGGATGACAAGACGCTGCGCCGCTACGGCTCGCTGGAGGACCAGTTCGCCGGCCTGGGCGGCTACGCGGCCGAGGCCGAAGCCGCCCGCATCTGTGCCAATCTGGGGCTGCCCGATCGCGTCCTGGCGCAGACCCTGGGCACGCTGTCCGGCGGTCAGCGCCGCCGGATCGAGCTGGCCCGGATCCTGTTCCGGGACGCGGCCGCCACCGGTGGCGGCACCCTGCTGCTGGACGAGCCGACGAACCACCTGGACGCCGACTCGATCACCTGGCTGCGCGGCTTCCTGTCCAGTCACAAGGGCGGCCTGATCGTCATCTCGCACGACGTGAATCTGCTGGAAGCCGTCGTCAACAAGGTGTGGTATCTGGACGCCAACCGCGCCACCGTGGATGTCTACAACGTCGGCTGGAAGCTCTACCAGCAGCAGCGGGAGCAGGACGAGAAGCGCCGGCACCGGGAGCGGGTCAACGCCGAGAAGAAGGCCGGTGCCCTGATGGCGCAGGCCGACAAGATGCGCGCGAAGGCGACCAAGACGGTAGCCGCGCAGAACATGGCCCGGCGGGCCGAGCGGCTTCTGGACAACCTCGAAGAGGTGCGTGCCGCGGACAAGGTCGCCAAGGTGCGGTTCCCGACGCCGGCCGCGTGCGGCAAGACGCCGCTGACCGCGGAGGGCCTGTCGAAGAGTTACGGGTCCCTGGAGATCTTCGTCGACGTCGACGTCGCCGTGGACCGCGGTTCCCGGGTGGCGATCCTGGGACTCAATGGTGCCGGCAAGACCACCCTGCTGCGGATGCTGGCCGGGATCGTGCCGCCGGACACCGGCGGCGTCGTGCCGGGGCACGGCCTGCGGATCGGCTACTACGCCCAGGAGCACGAAACGCTGGACGTGGACCGGACGATCCTCGAGCACATGCGCTCGGCGGCACCTGACATGACCGACACCGATCTGCGCAAGATCCTCGGCGCGTTCCTGTTCAGCGGCGATGACGTGGACAAGCCGGCGGGCGTGCTCTCCGGCGGCGAGAAGACCCGCCTGGCGCTGTCGACGCTGGTCTGCTCGGGCGCGAACGTGCTGCTCCTGGACGAGCCGACGAACAACCTCGACCCGGTCAGCCGGGAACAGGTGCTCGACGCGATCGCGCGCTATCCGGGTGCGATCGTCCTGGTCACCCACGATCCGGGCGCGGTCGTCGCGCTCAAGCCGGACCGGGCGATCCTGCTGCCGGACGGCGTGGAGGACGCGTGGAGTGACGACTTGCTGGAGCTCGTCGAGCTGGCCTGACCGGCGCCGCACCGATCCGTCGACCGCCCGAGTGCGTCCTAGGGACGGCCTCGGGCGTGTCTATCCCGGAGAGGGGCGGCGGTGCGGGAGTTCGAAGAGGTCTACCGGGTCGACGGCGTACGCCTGGTTGCCGAGTTGCATGCGATCACCGGCTCGCTCGCGGAGGCCGAGGACATCGTGCAGGAGGCGTTCGCCCGCGCGTATGCCCGCTGGCGCTCGGTCGGCGCGATGGATGCCCGGGAGCGGCCTCGGCCGCGCCGACGCCGTCCGGCGGCGCGACCAACAAGGACGCGGTGATCGTCGACCCGACCACCGGTGCCGCCGTGCGGTATCTCGGCTACGGGGTTCACCTCTGCCCGCCGGCCGCGGCCCCCGAGCTCAGGCCGGTCCGGGTGGAGTACTCGCTCGCCTTCGACGAACTTCCGGGTAACGCGTACCGGTTCCACATTCCGGCCTGCGGTCAGTTGGAGGGCGTGAGCTTCAGCCAGGCAGATTCATCGGCCGCGGCCGGGACTGGGCCGGTGATCGTATCCGCAAGGGCGAATGCGCCGACCGGTCCGTGCACCGGGAGTCCCACCACGAAGGTGGAGACCTTCTCCGGCGAGAACCGCAGGCCGGTCCTGCACGCGCCGGTCGGAGTGGTGATGGCTGACGGCTCGATCGATCCGGATCCGTTCCCGTGACACCTGGTTCGGGGTGGAGGGTTACCAGGGCGTGGCCAGCACGGCCTCGATCACCAGCGCCGTGAGTGCGCCGCCGGCGACCAGCATCCAGGGCATCGGCGGCGGATCGCCGCCCGGTCGGCCCGGCGCGATAGCGGCCACCGTCAGCCACGGGAAGTACGGCAGCCAGGCCGCCTCGACGCCGCCGCGGGCCAGGCCGGTCAGGATCGAGAAAAGCACGGCGAGCGCCGAACCGACCAGGAACGGCCAGGCCGGCGTGTTGCGAATCTTGCGGGCGCTGGCCACGATCGCCGGCCCGGTGGCGATGATCAGCGCGATGATGCTGAGGATCGCCCACCACGGCGCCGACCGGAACGGCTCCACCCGGGCCGCGAAGTCGGAGTTCGCCGCGATCAGGCCATCCAGCCAGCCGAAGCCGAGCCGGTTGGCGATCAGCACCGGGATCAGTGCGCCGATGCCGGTGCCGATGTTCAGGAACGGCCGGCGCCGGGCGAAATACAGCAGCACGATGCTCAGGCCGAGCCATGCCACGCCGTAGGAGAACATGGCGCCGAGCCCGACCAGCAGACCGGTGATCACCGACCAGACCGCCGACGGGAGTCCATGCCGCCGGTGGGCGCTGGCATAGACACCGGCCGCGATCATCGCCGCGCCGGACGCCGCCACCACCGCGTCCATGCTGACCGCGATCCAGATGGCGTACGGCGCCAGGGCCAGCACCGGCATGTAGCGCCGAGCGGTCTCCTCGCCGCAGACGTCCTTGACCGTGTAGAGCGCCAGCGGCACGGTCAGCACCGCCAGCGCCGTGACGAATACCGCGAGGGTGAGCTGGTCCTGGACGCCGAGCTTCTCCATCCCCCAGAGCAGCAGCACCGCGCCCGGCGGGTGGCCCCGGGCCGCGATCGAGTGGGCCTGGACGTTGTCGGTGAAGGTGCGGATGTAGCGGAGCGGGTCGTCGCCGATCGCCGCGACGTCGGGCGCGTAGTTGGACTGGTCCAGCAGCGACCGGGTCAGGCCGGCGGTGCCATCCACCAGAGCCAGGGCGATGGCCCAGGCGAATGCCGATACGTAAGCCGCCAACTGGAACGCCGCCCAGCGGCGGTGGCGGAACCAACCGAGGCCCCAGGCTCCCAGAACCGCCACCGCGACCGCGGGCGCCAGCAGCGAAAACGGGCTTACCTCGAACCGATAGTGGCCGAGAAACGGAGCGCTCGCGGTGCCCAGCTGGGCACCACCGGCCACGGCGATGGCGGTCAGGCCCAGGCCGGCGCCGGCCAGCACGAGCCACCACAGGAGGTCGGCGCGCTGACGCGCGGACGTCTCCTGAGCTGGCGGAGTGGCGACGACGGTGTCCACGGGGCAACACGGTATCGGTTAGCCGACAGAACTGCGCGTGTCGGCTCGTTTACCCACGACATCTCACGCATGATCGTTGCGCATGATCGTCAGACGCGGTCTAATTGAGAAGACCGCCAACACCACTCAATGTGATGTGAGGACTCCACTATGGCAGCCACTGGAACCACCGCCGCCAGCACCGAGAAGGGTCGCCGGATCGTCGGTACGGAGCGCCAGAACCTGGCCAAGGATCTGGTCAAGCGGTATTCAAACGGAGAAAGCATCCGCGCACTGGCATCGTCGACCGGTCGTTCGTATGGATTTGTCCACCGCGTTCTGACCGAGTCCGGCGTCGCGCTCCGCCAGCGCGGTGGTGCCCGCCGGCGCAAGAAGGCGGCCTGATCTTAAAGATCAACGTGACACGCTGTGATCTTGACGATCATCGATCTCGGTAGCGGTCAGTGACCGCTACCGATGCCGGGATCCGGTGGGAACGTGATGGGCCGGTGGCAACGGTGACGCTGTGCCGGCCCGACGTCCTCAATGCGCAAACCCCCGCGATGTGGGGGTTGTTGCGGGATATCGGGCGGGACCTGCCCGGGGACGTTCGAGTGGTAGTGGTGCGTGGCGAAGGCCGTGCGTTCTCCGCTGGGATCGACCTGGCCGTGGCCAATGGTGCCGACGGCGGCTTCGCCGGCCTTGCCGGACTGGATCCGGCCGCGGCTGCCGATGAGATTGCCGGCTATCAGGCCGCGTTCACCTGGCTGGGCCGGCCCGACATCGTCAGCATCGCCGGGGTGCAGGGTCATGCCATCGGCGCCGGCTTCCAGCTGGCTCTCGCCTGTGACTTCCGGGTGGTCACCAGCGACGCGAAGTTCACCATGGCCGAGGTGTCGCTGGGCCTGGTGCCGGATCTGGGTGGCACCAGGCCGTTGCTGAACCTGGTCGGCTATGCCCGTGCGCTGGAGATCTGCGCGACCGGGCGCCGGGTCGGTGCCGAGGAGGCGTACGCGATCGGGCTGGCCAATGTCGTCGTACCGCCATCTGATCTTGATGAAGCGGTGCGCGACCTGGCCGCGGCGATCCTGTCCGGCGCGCGCAATGCCGTGGTGGAGATCAAAGCGCTGCTGGCGGGCTCCGCCGACCGGACCGCCGATGCTCAGTTGCGGGCCGAGCGGGAGGCTCAGGTGCGCCGCCTGCGCGATCTGACCGGCCGCGGGGATTAGCGGAGCCGCCGATCGCCGGAGCAGGGCCCGCTAAGCCGATAGCGATCCGCCTGGGAGTTTGTCGGACCCGTGGGCGAGACTTGGGCCCATGGCGGGACATGGTGCGGGCAGCTGGTCGATGCTGCGAGCGATTCGGCGCGAGGACGAGCTGAAGGGCAAGACGCTTAACCGCACCACCGCGAAGCGGGTGTTCGCATTCGCCCGGCCGTTCCGCCGCGACATCGTGATCTTCCTGATCACCGTGATCATCGACGCGATCATCGGGGTGGCAACGCCGTTCCTGGCCGGCAAGGTCATCAACACGATCAGCGCCGGAGGGCCGAACGCCGGCCGGGACATTATCCGCATCGCCTTGGTCATCGCCGGCCTCGCCATCGCCGACGCGCTGCTGTCGTTAGCTCAGCGGTGGTATTCCGCTCGCATCGGCGAGGGGTGCATCTACGAACTTCGGACTCAGGTCTACGACCACGTGCAGCGAATGCCGTTGCAGTTCTTCACGCGGACTCAGACCGGGGCCCTGGTCAGTCGCCTGAACAACGACGTATTGGGTGCGCAGCAGGCGTTCACCTCGACGTTGTCCGGTGTCGTGTCGAACGTGATTCAGCTGGCGCTGACCGCCGCCGTGATGTTCTCGCTGTCCTGGCAGATCACCGTACTGTCGCTGATCATGCTGCCGGTGTTCGTCCTGCCGGCCCGCCGGGTCGGCAAGCGTCTGGCCGCCATCACGCGTGAGTCCTACCAGCTCGACGCCACGATGAACGCGACGATGACCGAGCGCTTTGGCGTCGCCGGTGCACTGCTCGTGAAGCTGTTCGGCCGACCCGACGACGAGGCGGAGCGGTTCTCCGCCCGGGCCGCCCGGGTCCGGGACATCGGGATCGAGCAGGCGATGTATAGCCGCACATTCTTCGTGGCATTGCTCCTGGTTGCCTCGCTGGCGCAGGCGCTCACTTACGGTCTCGGTGGTTGGCTCGCCGTCACCGGCCACGGCGGCATCAACGCCGGCACGGTGGTCACACTCGCGTTGTTGCTGACTCGGCTGTACGGGCCGCTGACGTCGCTGTCCAACGTGCGCGTGGATGTGATGAGCGCTCTGGTCTCGTTCGAGCGCGTCTTCGAGGTGCTGGACCTGCCACCGGCGATCGACGAGAAGCCGGACGCCGTCGCGATTCCGGCCGGCTCCGGCTCGGTCCGGTTCGACGACGTGACGTTCCGCTATCCGAGCGCCGCTGAAGTGTCGCTGGCCTCGCTGGAGGATGTGGCGACTCTGGACCGTACCGTCAGTGAGCCGGTGCTGCGCGGGATCTCATTCGACGTGGCGCCGGGACAGATGGTGGCGCTGGTCGGGCCGTCCGGTGCCGGCAAGTCGACGACGTCGATGCTGATCTCTCGGGTCTATGACGTCACGTCCGGGTCGGTCCAGGTCGGCGGGGTGGACGTGCGGGATGCGACGCTGTCGTCGCTGCGCGACACGGTCGGCGTGGTGACTCAGGACTCGCACCTGTTCCACGAGACGATCGCGGACAACCTGCGCTACGCGAAACCGGAAGCGACCGACGACGAGATCTGGTCGGCGCTGCAGGGGGCGCAGATAGCCGACCTCGTACGCAATCTGCCGGAGCAGCTGGAGACCGTGGTCGGCGAGCGCGGCTACCGATTCTCCGGCGGCGAGAAGCAGCGGATCGCCATCGCCCGGCTGCTGCTGAAGGCGCCGAGCATCGTGATCCTGGACGAGGCGACCGCTCATCTGGACTCGGAGTCCGAGGCAGCGGTGCAGCGGGCTCTGGGGGCCGCGCTCGCCGGGCGCACGGCGGTGGTGATCGCGCACCGCCTCTCCACCGTCCGCGATGCCGATGCGCTCCTGGTCCTCGACGAGGGCCGGATCGTCGAGCGCGGCACGCACGACGAGCTGGTCGCCGCCGGCGGTCTCTATTCGGAGCTGTATCGGACCCAGTTCGCTGTCGCCGACTCGCCGACGCCGTACACGGAAGCCGTCGACGGTTCCGGTCCGGTGCTGGTGGTCGAGCACCAGGCCGACGAGTTCACCGACTGACACCGCGGGGCGACGGCGCGAAAGCGTGCTCTAGGTTGACAGGTATGGACCTTGGACTCGCTGGACGCGTCTACGTTCTGACCGGTGCCTCGCGTGGGCTGGGCTACGCCACCGCGGCGGCGCTCGCTGCCGACGGTGCCCAGGTGGTGTTGTCGTCGCGGGACGCCGTCTCGGTGCACGCCGCTGCCGCTCGGCTCGGTGGTGTCGGAGTCGCGGTGGACAACACCGACCCGGACGCCCCGACGAAGGTGATCGACGCCGCGATCGACGCCTACGGCCGGGTCGACGGCGGCCTGATCTCGGTCGGCGGCCCGCCGGCCGGCACCGCGGCCAGCGTGACCGACGAGCAATGGCTGACCTCGTTTCAGACGGTGTTCCTCGGCGGTGTGCGGTTCGCCCGGGCGCTCGCCAACCGGCTGGAGCCCGGCGGCGCGATCGGCTTCGTCCTGTCGTCGTCGGTGCGTGCGCCACTGACCGGGCTCGGCATATCCAACGGCCTGCGACCCGGACTGGCCGGAGTCGCCAAGGACATGGCCGACCAGTTCGGGCCGCACGGCGTTCGGGTGCTGAGCCTGTTGCCGGGCAGCATCTACACCGATCGCATCAAGGAAATTCACCGGGCCAGCGGCGATCCGGACAGCGCCAAGGCGCGTGCCGAAGCAACGATCCCGCTGCGCCGGATCGGGGACCCCGAGGAGTTCGGCCGGGTGGCCGCGTTCATGCTGTCACCGGCTGCGAGCTATGTCACCGGTGTCACCGTCACCGTGGACGGCGGCTCCGCGCGGATGCTGTGACTCGGATTCGTCCGGTCTCGCCCGAGGTGCTCGCCGGCGAGCTCGCCGAACGCCTGCTCGGCGCCCCCGGACTCGTACGCGTCGCGATCGACGGTGCCCCGGCGCTCAAGCCGGGCGGCCTGGCATCCGGCGTGGCCGACCGTCTGCGCTCAGCCGGACGGTTCGCGCTCTCGGTGTCCACCGAGGACTTCCTGCTCCCGGCCTCGCAGCGGTACGAATTCGGGCGTACCAGCCCGGAGGCGTTCTACGAAGGCTGGCGGGACATCAACGGCCTGCGACGCGAAGTGCTGGACGCGGCACTGGACGGCCGGGTTCTTCCGGCGCTGTGGCGGGTCGACGTGGACCGCTCGGCGCGCGCCTCTTATGTGGACGTGCCGCCCGACGGCGTGATCCTGGTCAGCGGCGAGTTCCTGCTCGGCGGTGGGCTGCCGTTCGAGCTGGAGGTGCACCTGGAGGCGTCGGATGCGGCGCTGGCGCGGCGTACGGCGGCGGACCAGCAGTGGACATTGCCGGCCTTCTCCCGCTATCGGGATGAGGTGATGCCGTCGCTCTTCGCCGACGTGGTGGTGCGGATGGAGGACCCCCGGCACCCGGCGCTGGTCGAGAGCTGATCAGGCGGTCGCGTAACCGTGCAGCATGCCGGCCAGCTCGTTGGGCCGGCTGAGAGCGACGCAGTGGCTTCCGGCGATCTCGTCCGGCGTCACGCCGAGCCGGTCGGCGACCACCTTGCGCATGAAGTCCGGTGGGAAGAATCGATCCTCCGTGCACAGCACGAAGTGGGTCGTGATGTCCGGCCACGCCGGCAGCGGCCACGGTTCAGCGAGCGCCCGGCCGATCGAGCCCCCACCATGCGCCAGCGCTTCCTCGGCGAGCCTCCGCGGCACGTCGTGCATGAACGTCACGTAGACGTCGTCGTTGCCGGTCAGCCCGCCGTCCCGGGCGGCCTGCTCACGGACCGCCTCCGCATGCCCGGTGTTCCGGCCCCAGCCGTCGCCCGCCTCGGCCGGCGCCGGGACCATGCCAGTGACCAGGACCAGTTTGCGGGCCGACAGGCGGGCGGCGACCAGGGGAGCGGTGTACGCACCGAACGACTGGCCCACCACGATCAGATCATCGGTCCGCCCGCGGATCGCATCCACGACAGCATCGGTGTAGTCGGTGAGCCCGGCCGACTCTCCGGGCGGCAGATCCGGGGCGGTGACGTCGTGGCCGAGCGCCCGCAGCCTTGCCGCGACCAGGTGCCAGGACCAGCCGGAGTCACCGGCGCCGTGGATCAGTGCGAACGTGCTCATGACGCGTGCGTACCCCCGTTCGGGCCGGAGAAACTCGCTAGCTCTTGCGGACCGCGGCCTCGACCAGGTCCAGCACCGCCTCAAGATCGTCGGTGGGCCGCCCCATTGCCAGATGCAGAATCAGCCCGTCGTAGGCCAGCTCGAGGAACTGGGCAAGGATCTCGATCGGCATGTCGGTGCGGATCACTCCGGCGTCGAGCTGGCGCTTGAGGCGCTCCCGGGTGGCCGCCGACAGGGCTGCGGCCGGTGCCGACCAGCGGGACGCGAAGTCCGGATCGGTGCGCAACCGCCGCGACACCTCAAGCTGACTGCCCAGCCATCCGGCGGTGTCGTCGTTGGAGCCGCTTGCCAGGTCGCGCATGACCTGGACCAGGCCGTTCTTCGCCACGGTGGCCACCATCGCGTCGGCGTCCTCGGTCGCGACCGCGATGAACAACGCTTCCTTGTCCTTGAAGTGGTGGAAGATGGCACCCCGGGACAGCCCGGTCTCTTTCTCCAGCAGCCGGACCGTGGCACCCTCATAGCCATAGCGGGCAAAGGACGCCCGCGCACCGTCCAGGATCTCCTGGCGGCGCGCCTCAAGCTGGCGCTGGCTCACCCTCGGCACCCTGTGATCATAAGCCGTACGTACGGCTTGGGAGAAATGTCCGCCGATTGATCATGCTCACGGGCATCCATACGCTGCCACCGTGGGGCGATCATTACCAGACCATGGGGACGTGGCCACTTACCGACGAGTTCGCTGCCGAGGTCGCCGAGCTGCAGGGACATCGAGTGGTGGTGCCGAGCGGGAAGAGCTGATGCGAGGATGAGCGCATGAAGACCTGGCCGTCGCACGAGTCGGAACCACTGGACACCCTCACCGTCGCGGCCATTCAGGCCGAACCGGCCCCGGGTGACGTGGCCGGCAACGCCAAGACCGGTGCCCGGCTGGTGAATGACGCGGCGGATCGTGGCGCCCGGATCGCCGTACTGCCGGAGTTGTTCCTGCCCGCGTATCACCCGCCGACGCTCGCGGCGAACGCGGACACCGACGTGGCCGCCGATGCCGATCGCATGGTCGATGATGTGCGGCTGGAGCCGTTGCGCACGGTCGCCCGCGAGCGCGGAGTGGTGATCGTGGTCGGCGCCGCCGTCCGCCACCCGGACGGCCGCCGCACCTGCTCGTCCCTCGTGGTCGACCGCTCCGGCCGGGTTCAGGTCGGCTACGACAAGCAGCAGCTCTGGGGCCCGGACGAGAACTCGCTGTTCACCGCGGGTTCGGACGGCGCCACAGTGACCATCGACGGCTGGAAGTTCGGCCTCGGCATCTGTTATGACGGCTGCTTTCCCGAGCACGGCCGGGCGGCGGCGACCGCCGGCGCCGACGGCTACTTGATCCCGAGCGGCTACGTCGTCGGTTCGGAGCACCGCCGCGACCTCTACTACGCGGCCCGGGCGCTCGACAACACGATGTACGTCGTATTCGCGAACAATGTCGGGGGAGATGCGCCGTTCGAGTTCAACGGCGGCGCGGCCATCTACGAACCGGAGGGCCGGCCGCTCGGCAAGGCCCCGGATACCGGCGAATGCATCATTGTGGCCGAACTCTCTCGGGCGGCGATGCAGCAGACCCGCGCCGACCACAGCATGCTCGCCGATCGGCGGAGCCACCTGGGAGGACGGCGATTCCTGCAGGCGTAACGGGCGGGTTGCGGTTCGTCACACTAGTCACTCTGCGTCGCACAGATCCGGGTCGCCGACTAGTCGACGGTGGGCTCCGTCACGTAGTGTGCCCGCGTGCCGTTGTTGCTCATCGATCTCGATAACACTCTGCTGGACCGGACCGGTGCCTACCGGGCCTGGGCCGAGCAGTTCCTCGTGACGGTGGGTGCGCCGGCCGAGGAGATCGAATGGATGATCAAGGTCGATGACGACGGCCGCACGCCGCGCCGGGAACTCGCCGAGGAAATCAAGCACCGCTACGGCCTGACCGTCCCGGACGAGGACATCGTCGAAGCGATCCGAGCCGGCATTGTGGTCAACATCAAGCTGGATCCGCTGGTCGCGTGCGCCCTGCACATCGCCGGCAACGCCGGCTGGGTTCCGGTGGTGGTCACCAACGGCGCGGTGCACCAGCAAGAAGCCAAGATCAGGATGAGCGGGCTGGACCGCTACATCGCCGACTGGGTGATTTCCGATGAGGTCGGCATCCGCAAGCCGGATCCGGAGATCTTCGACATCGCGTCACGCCGAGCCCGGCAACCAATGCGTGGCGGGTGGATGATCGGTGATTCGCCGGAGGCGGACGTCGCCGGCGGCGCCCAGGTCGGTCTGCGGACCGCGTGGCTGCGACGCGGCCGCCGCTGGAACGAGACCCGGTTCTCGCCGACGGTCGCGGTGGACTCCCCGATCGAGGCGCTCTACGCCGTGCTGGACTCCGGCTTCTAGGAGCTTGTTCCTAAGCCTTCGGTCGTGATCGGCCACGAGATTTAGGAACAAGCTCTAGCGCCGGCCGGTCCGGATTTAATCGCTTGACGGGTCCGTGAGCCGGCGCGCTAACCTGTGCCGACGCGTCGCGTTGCCGCGTGAACGCTGCCCTTTGACGCCGACCGAAATCGGTCCGCGGGGAGATGGAAGGAGGCCCGACGAATGGCTGTCTTTGTCGCTGCTCGTTTCTCACCTCATTCCACTCCAAACAAGGGACTTTCGCGTTGCGTGATTTCGATGGCGGGCGCTCGGTAGCCAAGCGCCGCTTTGACGACGACGATTCACACTTTCAGAAGCGGTTTACCCGCGAGACCGTCGAGGCCGAGGTCGACACCTGGGAACTCGCCGAGCTCGACGGTGCTGACCGATGGTCCACCTGGGACGAGCCGCAGGCCGGCGAGCGCGGGCCACAGCCCTACCCGGATTGGCTGGTCACCGAGCTGGCCGCCAAGGACACCGAGCTCGGGATCCTGAAGACCGGCAAGGAGGCCGACGTCTTCCTGATCGTCCGCGCCGTGCCGGACACCGATCGCTCGTGCCTGTTGGCCGCCAAGCGCTATCGCAGCGCGCAGAAGCGGCTGTTCCACCGGGACGCCGGTTATCTCGAGGGGCGCCGGGTTCGCGAGTCCCGGGACAACCGGGCGATGGCGAAACGCACCACCGTGGGCATGCAGATGATCGCGGGGCAGTGGGCACGGGCCGAGTTCAATGCGCTGTGTTCGCTCTACTCGCTGGGCGTGCCGGTGCCGTACCCGGTGCAGATCATCGGCACCGAGGTGCTCGAAGAGTTCATCGGTGATCCGGACACCCAACAGGCGGCGCCCCGGCTGGCCCAGATCCGCTCGTCCGACGCCGATCTCGGCGATCTGTGGGATCAGTTGGTGGCCGCCACATCGCTGCTGGCCCGAGCCGGCTTCGCGCACGGCGACCTGTCCGCTTACAACATCCTGGTGCACCACGGCCGGCTGGTCCTGATCGATCTGCCGCAGATCGTGGACGTGGTGGCCAACCCGCAAGGCCGCGACTTCCTGACCCGGGACGCGATGAACGTCGCGACCTGGTTCAAGTCCCGCGGTCTCGACGTCAGCGGCGAGGGTCTGGCGGCGGATCTGGTCGCCGAAGCGGGCATTTCGGTAGGGCCGAGGCCCGAGGCCGGTGGGCAACGACCGGCCAGCGGGTGAGCGAACATCAGGTGGCTGCGCGGCTCAGCGGGTTCCCGCGCCCCACCAGATTCCCGCGCCTTACCGGATTCCCGCGCCCCAGCGGGTTCCCGCGCCTTAGCGGATTCCCGCGCCCCAGCGGGTTCCCGCGCCTTAGCGGGTTCCGACGTAGACGACGTCCGGTACGCCCCGGCGTACCGGCGTCGTCAGCACGTCCACGCGCCGGAACCGCGCGCGCAGCCGGGCTTCGAAGGCCGGATCCGCGGCCGCGCTCCAGACCGCGACCACCCCGTCCGGGCGCAGGCGGCTGCCGATGAGGTCCAGCCCGGCGTCCGAGTAGAGGCCCTCGTTGGCCTCGAACACCAGCCAGTTCGGCCCGTTGTCAGTGTCCACGCAGATGGCGTCGTAGTCGCGGTCGGCGGTGCGCAGCCAGTCGGCGAGGTCGGCTTCGATGACGCGTACGCGTGGATCCGCGATCGACGACTCGGTGAGCGACCGAAGATATTTGCGGTGCCAGCCGATGATGACCGGCTCGATCTCGACGACGTCGATATGCGCGGCGGCGGTTTCGCGTACCGCGTGAATCAGCGAGAAACCGACGCCCAGCCCGCCGATCAGCAGGTCCGGCGCGGATGCCGGGGTTCGATCCGTGGCCGCCGCGATCAGCTGGCGTTCCGACCGGCCGTCGCTGGTGTCCATCAGGAAGACGCCGTTGCTGATGATTTCGAAGTGCCCGCCGGGGCGTTGCCGGAGCACCAGCTCACCGCGCTCGGTCAGGGCCCGGTCCAGCACTTCCGGTTGGTCGGCGACGAACATGGTCCCCAGTCTCCCAGTGCTCGGCCGTGTCCTGTCGATCTTGGTGAGGCGAGGCGAGTGGCCGGCGGTGGCTCGGCGTGGCTTGATCTTTCCTGGCTACCGCGTTTGTAAGCAGGAAAGATCAAACGCGGCCAGGCGCTGTCTGAGACGCGCCGCAGCCCGCCAAAGATCGGCAGGACACGGCCAGCGGGCGCCCTCCGAAGAGGACGCCCGCTGCACTGCGATGACGAACGGTCAGCTCTCCAGCATCTTGCGCAGCACGTACTGCAGGATGCCGCCGTGCCGGTAGTAGTCCGCCTCACCGGGCGTATCGATCCGGACCACCGCGTCGAACTCGACGTCACCGGCCCGGACGTGGACGGTCCGCGGCGTCGAGCCGTCGTTGAGCGCCTCGATCCCGGTGATGGTGAACGTCTCCTGGCCGGTCAGGCCCAGCGAATCGGCGGTCTCGCCCTGGGGGAACTGCAGCGGCAGCACGCCCATGCCGATCAGGTTGGACCGGTGGATCCGCTCATAGCTCTCCGCGATCACCGCGCGAACTCCGAGCAGCATGGTGCCCTTGGCGGCCCAGTCCCGGGACGAACCGGAGCCATATTCCTTGCCGGCCAGGATCACCAGCGGGGTGCCCGCGGCCACGTAGGACTGTGCGGCGTCGTAGATCGAGGTCTTCTCACCTGTGGTGAAGTCCACGGTGAAGCCGCCCTCGACGCCCGGCACCAGCTGGTTGCGCAGCCGGATGTTGGCGAACGTGCCGCGGATCATCACCTCGTGGTTGCCGCGGCGGGATCCGTAGGAGTTGAACTCCTTCTTGTCGACGCCGTGGTCGGACAGGTATTTCCCGGCCGGCGAATCGGCCTTGATGGACCCGGCCGGCGAGATGTGGTCGGTGGTCACCGAGTCGCCGAGCTTGGCCAGCACACGTGCGCCGGCGATGTCGGTGCGCGGCGCCGGCTGCGCCTGCATGCCCTCGAAGTACGGCGGCTTGCGCACGTAGGTGGACTCGCCGTCCCACTCGAACACCTCGCCGGTCGGCGTCGGCAGCGACTGCCAGCGCTCGTCACCGGCGAACACCTCGGCGTAGCGCTCGGCGAACGCGTCCGCCGAGACCGCGTAGTCGATGACGTTCTGCACGTCCCGCGGCGACGGCCAGATGTCACTGAGCATCACCGGATCGCCGTTGTTGTCGGTGCCCAGCGGCTCGGTGGTCAGGTCCAGGTCCATGGTGCCGGCGATCGCGTACGCCACCACCAGCGGCGGCGAGGCGAGGTAGTTCATCTTGATGTCCGGGTTGATCCGGCCCTCGAAGTTGCGGTTGCCGGAGAGCACCGAGACGACCGCGAGGTCGGATTCGTTGACCGCGGCCGAGACCTCGTCCGGCAGCGGACCGGAGTTGCCGATGCAGGTCGTGCAGCCGTAGCCGACCAGGTTGAAGCCGAGCTTGTCCAGGTAGGGGACCAGGCCCGCCTTCTCGTAGTAGTCCATGACGACCTTGGAACCCGGCGCCAGCGTCGTCTTCACCCACGGCTTGGAGGCCAGGCCCCGCTCCACCGCGTTCTTCGCGAGCAGCGCCGCACCGATCATCACCTGCGGGTTCGAGGTGTTGGTGCAGGACGTGATCGAGGCGATGACGACGTGACCGTGGTCCAGCTCGTATACGGTGCCGTCCGGTGCCGTGACCGGGGTCGGGGCGTGCGCGCGGGAACCGTTGGCGCGGGAGTTCGACGCCGGTGCGTCGGAGGCCGGGAAGCTCTCCTCGCCCTCCTCGTCGACGCCGTCCTCGGCCACGTAGTCCGGAAGCACGTGCCGGAAACCGGCCTTGGCCTCGGACAGCGAGACGCGATCCTGCGGGCGCTTCGGCCCGGCGATGCTCGGCACCACCGTGGCCAGGTCCAGCTCCAGGTATTCCGAGTAGGTCGGCTCCTGCGCCGGGTCGTGCCACAGGCCCTGCTCTTTGGCGTAGGCCTCAACCAGCGCGATCTGCTCGTCGGACCGGCCGGTGAGCTTGAGGTAGCGCACCGTCTCGGCGTCGATCGGGAAGATGGCGCAGGTGGAGCCGAACTCCGGGCTCATGTTGCCGATGGTGGCGCGGTTGGCCAACGGCACCGCCGTGACGCCGGCACCGTAGAACTCCACGAACTTGCCGACCACGCCGTGCTTGCGGAGCAACTGCGTGATGGTCAGCACCAGGTCGGTGGCGGTGGCGCCCTCGGGCAACTCGCCGGTCAGCTTGAAGCCGACGACCCGGGGGATCAGCATCGAGACCGGCTGGCCCAGCATGGCCGCCTCGGCCTCGATGCCGCCGACGCCCCAGCCGAGCACGCCGAGTCCGTTGACCATGGTGGTGTGCGAGTCGGTGCCGACCACGGTGTCCGGGTAGGCCACGCCGTCGCGCGGCATCACCACGCGGGCCAGGTGCTCGATGTTGACCTGGTGGACGATGCCGGTCCCGGGCGGAACGACTTTGAACTCGTTGAAAGCGGTCTGGCCCCAACGCAGGAACTGGTAGCGCTCCTTGTTGCGGGCGTATTCGAATTCGACGTTGCGCTCGAAGGCGTCCGGGCGGCCGAAGACGTCGGCGATCACCGAGTGGTCGATCACCAGCTCGGCGGGGGCCAGCGGATTGACCTTCGCGGCATCGCCGCCGAGCGCCTTGACCGCCTCGCGCATGGTGGCCAGGTCGACCACGCACGGCACGCCGGTGAAGTCCTGCATCAGCACCCGAGCCGGCGTGAACTGAATCTCCACGCTGGGCTCCGCGGTCGCGTCCCAGCTGCCCAGCGCGCGGATCTGGTCAGCGGTGATGTTCGCGCCGTCCTCGGTCCGCAGCAGGTTTTCCAGCAGGATCTTCAGGCTGTAGGGGAGCCGGTCATGCCCCTCGACCTTGTCGATCCGGTAGATCTCGTAGCTAGCGTCACCGACGCTGAGCTGGCTCATCGCACCAAAGGTGTCGAGGCTCGCCACGGCTCTCTCCTTATGTCACACCGGTCACGGCTTTAACCCGTCGGCCCCTTGCAGTCTCTCGCAGCGGTTCCGGCGGGTCGCGTCAGGGATACCTAAGTTGAATAACCAAACCGTACGTCCGTCTTGCATTAAAAGCAACTCCGCGAGAGAGTATCCGTGCCGATCGGGGGTGGGTGGATGGATCTTGAAGATCGGGACTCCATCGCACGGGGTTGGCGTCGGCGCACCCATCGCACGGCGTCGGGGCACCCATCGCACGGCAGAACCTTGAAGGCGCGGGGATAGTCACTCGACGCTCGGCCGACAAACCGCAGGTGAAACCGCCTGCGGGGCGGGGCGACGGCGTGGTGGCGTCACGCGGTCGGCCCACCCCGTCGACGGTTCGTCATCGGGCTCGGATGACACATCGGCGGAGGCGCCCCCGTGCCGCCCCCACCCTGTACCTAGAAAGACGTCCCCGACCCGGCAAAAGGTTGCACTCTTCGGCACGCTTTCTTAGGAGAGTTTGATGATTCATCACGTGCAGATCGCATGCCCGCGTGGTTCGGAGCCGGCGATGCGCGAGTTCTACGGCGGGATTCTCGGTCTGGCCGAGGTGCCCAAGCCGGAGCCGCTGGCGGCCCGCGGCGGCTGCTGGTTCGTCGCGCGGCGCGCTGCCGCGGCTGGAGCCGGAGCTACCGTCGACCCAGGTCCCGGCATTGAGCTGCACCTGGGCGTGGACGACGACTTCCGGCCGGCCCGCAAGGCGCACCCGGGCCTGCTCTGGCCGGCCGACGACATCGACGCGCTCGCCGGCCGGCTGACCGCCGCCGGATATCCGGTCACGTGGAGCGACGAGCTGCCCGGGATGCGCCGCTTCCACTCCGAGGATCCGCACGGCAACCGCCTGGAATTCCTGACGCCGGCGGCGTAGGCGCAGCTTCCGGGTCGGGCGCCCGCGTCGCCTCCGGGCTCGTGGTCGTCATCGCCCGGCACGCGGAAATTCTGCTGTGGCCGGATGGCGGACTTTGGCAGAATCGCGCGCATGCGGCCCGTACCCGGCGAACTTCTGCATTTCTCCGAAGACCCGGCGATCGCGGTCTTCAGACCGCATGTCGCGGCGACCGCGCGGCAGCCCGACGCTCATGTCTGGGCGGTCGACGCCGAGCACGCGCCGTCCTACTGGTTCCCGCGCCAATGTCCGCGGGCGATGGCCTGGATCGGGCCGGGGACCACCGCTGGCGACCGGGAGCGGATCTTCGGCGCCACCCCCACCGGGCGCATTCATGTCATCGAGTACGCCTGGCTGAGCGCCCTGGCGACCACCCAGGTGTACGCCTACCGATTTGATGCCGCGCCGTTCCGGCAACTCGACGCGGCCTGGGTCGCGGATGAGACGGTGACACCGCTCGGCCCGGCCGAACCGGTCGGCGATCTGATCGCCGCCCACGACGTCGCCGGCATCGAGTTGCGAGTGGTCAATGACCTGCGGCCGTGGTGGTCGGCGGTGATCGAGTCCACGGTCGAGTTCAGCGGCATCCGGCTGCGCAATGCGCGCCACCGCCTTTAGCCTGTCTCGCCCGAATCGCGGAACGGGGACGATTGTGCACGTCTGGGCGTGCGCGATCGTCCCCGAACCGGTGTAGTCGGCGGGCCGGGTTCGTCAGCGGGCCGGGTTCCAGGCGGCCAGCGCGATGTAGCGGAATCCCGCCGCGGTCAGCCGCTGCCGATCCAGAGCGTGCCGGCCGTCCAGCAGGATCGGCGTACGCATGGTCGGCGCCAGTGCCTTCCAGTCCAGTTCGCGATACTGCCGCCACTCGGTGGCCAGCACCACCGCGTCCGCGCCGTTGACCACATCCGCCGGATCGTCGCGAAGGTATGCCGCGAGCTCCGGATAGGACTCGGCGAGCCGGCCCATCGCTACCGGGTCGTGCAGCCGGACCCGGGCACCGCGACTGATCAGGCGCTGTGCGATGTCGACGGCGGGGGCGTCGCGCAGGTCGTCGGTCTCCGGCTTGAAGGCCAGGCCGAGGATGCCGATGGTGCAGCCCTTGATGATCCGCAGCTCGTCCAGGAGCTTCTCCACGACCAGCTCGCGCTGCCGCTGGTTGACCTCGCGGGCAGCGGCCACGATCGGCATGTCGAGCTTGTATTCGCGGGCGGTGGTGAGCAGCGCGGCGGTGTCCTTGCCGAAGCACGACCCGCCCCAGCCGATGCCGGCGCCGAGGAATCGGGTTCCGATCCGGGAGTCCAGGCCGGTGCCCATCGCGACCTGAGTGATGTCGGCGCCGACCCGCTCGGCGACCTGCGCGATTTCGTTGATGTAACTGATCTTGAGGGCCAGGAACGAGTTGGCCGCGTACTTGATCAGCTCGGCCGAGGCCAGGTCGGTGGCGACCAGCGGCACCACGCCGAAGTCTTCCGGCCGGGGCAGGAACGGCGGTGGCGTGAAGGTCTGATCCAGGATCGGCCGGTAGAGGCCGGACAGCACGTCCAGCGCGCGGGGATCGTCGGAGCCGACCACGACCCGGTCGGCGTACAAGGTGTCGCCGATGGCCGCACCCTCGCGGAGGAATTCCGGGTTGGACGCGAGCTGGAAATCGGGGATGCGGTCCGGATGCGCGGCGTCGTAGGCATCCCGGACGATGGCGCCGACCCAGTTGCCACTGCCGATCGGCACCGTCGACTTGTTCACCACGACGGTGAAGTGGTCGCCGAGGGTCTCGCCGATGCCCTGCGCGGCCGACCGCAGGTAGCGCAGGTCCGGGCTGCCGTCCGGCGCGGACGGCGTGCCGACCGCGATGAAGATGACATCCGCGTCCGAAACCGCGTCGCGCATAGGACGTGGTGAACCGGATGTTCTCGGCGGCCAGATCGATCAGCTCGCGCAGGTGCGGCTCGTAAATTGGCAGGTCACCGGCGTGCAGTGCGGTGATCTTCGCTTGGTCGGTGTCCACGCAGGTCACCTGGTGGCCGAGGAACGCCAGGCAGACCCCCGTGGTCAAGCCGACATAACCGGTGCCGACGATACAAATCTTCTGCGCCATTGGGCCGTTATACACCCGCCGGTCAAGACTTTCCCGGTAGCGGCGATCCTAGGCAGAGGCGATCCTAGGCAGCGATGACCGGGAGCCGTCCGGCGGCGATCTGGGCCAGTCCGAGCAACCGGGCCGGCGGCAGTGTCGCCGCGGCGGTGCCGGTGCGCAGCAGCACCACCTGATCGCCGCGCCGGACCACGAGCCAGCCGGGGCCGCCCCGAGCCTCGTCGCCGAGCCCGGTGACGACCTCGCCGTGCGCCTGGCTGCGCAAGGCCATCCGGGCGAAGGTGCCGGCACTGCGGACGACGGTGAGAGCGGCAGTGCCGTCGGCGGTCGTGTATTCGGTGACCTCTACTGGCATCGCGCCGTCGGTCATCGGGCGGGCGGTCACCACGAAGCCCATCGCGGAGCCGACCTCGTCCGCGGTCACCAGTGGTCCCACCGCGGCCAGCGGCGTGAGCATGCCGAGCAGGCCGGCGAACGCGCCGAGCCCGGCGGTGCCGCCGGAGCCGGACGCGCCGCGCTGACCCGGCACCGGCAGGCCCATCGCCTGCGCCACCATAGCTTCGGCGTCTCCGAGCACCGGTTCGGTCTCGGCGGCGGTCAGCCGGCTCGCGGCGCCCCGCTGGAGCTGCGTCACTTCGATCACCCGGCGGGACCATCGGCGCACCCTGATGGTGACGACGTCGCCGTCGCTGAAGCCGCGGTTCAGCGGGGCCGGCAGCGCCCAGGCCCGGGTGGCATCGCCGGACGCGTCGTCGACCGCCAGGTAGTGGGTGGACGGTGTGTTGTTCTGGCCGCTGCGCCACAACTCGGTCCACACCACCTCACCGGTGATGGCGGCCGGCGCCAGCAGGTCCACGGCGGTACGCAGGACGACGTAGACGGCGTACGCGAGCAGGGCCAGCCCGGCGGTCAGCCCGACGCCTTTGATCAGCGTGACCGACGAGTCCACGGTCTTGTGCGGGGAGATCGCCAGCACCGAGTCGACACCCGAATACCAGAACCGGAGCAGTGCATAGCCGACCGCTCCGGCGATCACCGCCCGCAGCAGGAGCCGGGGCGCGGTTTTGCCGTAGCGCGGCCAGAACCGTGGGTAGTGCACGCGTACGCGGTGCCAGATGGTCTCACCCGGCGTGCCGGTGTAGGACGACCAGACCCGCTTGCGGTTGCCCATGCCCAGGTCGATGACGGCGCTGGCGACCCGGGTGGCACCGACGGCGGCGCCGTAGCTGAGATAGCGGTCCCAGATCGCCACCGAGGCCGGCGGCAGATCAGCGAACGCCTCGTGCCCGCGCAGCCACCCGCGTACGCCGAGCCACCGGGCCGCGACCTCGCGACCGGCCGGCGTGTCCCGTTCGCCGCTGACCTTGCCGGCGATGGCGGAGAGCGCCCCGAAGGCCACCACGCCGGCTCCGAGGCCCGCTCGCAACGGATCGTTGTCGTGGGTGCGGTGTAGCCACATCAGAACGCCGGTGGCGACCGCGACTCCGACCAGAGCGGCGGCGAACGACAGGGCGGCCAGCAGCCGGGGGCCGAACCGGCGCCGGGACAGGCCGTTGCCGCGGGCTTCGGCGATCACCTCGGCGGCCAGCCGCTTGCCCCAAGCCTGTGCCGAGCCGGTGTCGCGGAAGGTGAGCGCCGTCAGCGGCACCACGCCGCCCTGGGCGAGCCCGCGGACCCGATCGAAGACCCGCTGCTCGTAGGGCTTGAGCCCGGCTGGGTTCGGCTGCCGGATGTGCACCGTCGTCTGGCGCGGGTCGTTGGCCGGCTGGCGGAACTCCAGGATGTGCCGGGCGGCCAGGTCGATCAGCGTCGACTCGGCCGCGTCCTCGGTAATTTCCCAGTGGTTGACCAGCAGGCTGGCGACGGCGGGGGTCTCCGGCCCGAGGTCCTCGGTGGCCGGCGCGGGCGCCGGCATCCGGGGCCGGGTCGCGGCGTGGGCCAGCCCGAACAGGCCGAACCAGGCCGCGACCGGCGCGACGATCAGCGCGCCTTCGACGATGCGGGGATCCATGGTGGTCGGTCAGCCGGCTGCGGTCAGAACTGAACCTGGACCGGTCCGCGCTCGGCCCCGCTGGCTTGGAACAGGTCCTCGGCCTTGAAGCCGCCGACGCCCGCGACGACGTTCGTCGGGATCGACTGGATGCTGGTGTTGTAGGTCTGCACCGCGCTGTTGTAGAACTGCCGCGCGTAGGCGATCCGGTCCTCGGTGCCGGACAGCTCGGTCTGCAGGCTCAGGAAGTTCTCGTTGGCCTTCAGGTTGGGGTAGTTCTCGGCGAGCGCGAACAGCCGGCCCAGAGTCTGGGTGAGCATGTTCTCGGCCTCGGCCCGCTGCGCCGGGTTGGCGCCCTGCTCGGCGGCGTTGACCGCGCCGCTGCGGGCGGCGACGACCGCCTCGAGCGTGCCGCGCTCGTGGCCGGCATAACCCTTGACCGTCTCCACCAGGTTCGGGATCAGGTCGTAGCGGCGCTTGAGCTGCACGTCGATCTGCGCCCACGAGGCCCGCACCTGGTTGCGCTGCCGGACCAGCCGGTTGTAGGTCAGCAGACCCCAGACGATCAGGATCACCACCACCAGGCAGATCAACCCCAGGATGACGGCCAAAACCGCGCCATTACTCATATCCACACCGTCTTTCGGCAGCAATCACGATGAACGGCACCGGCCCGAGTGCCATGCCGATTGTGGGTGACAACGTCGCCATGGTCCACGATGAGTGTCAGGCATCCGACAGGGTGTTATGGCATCGCCGGATCACGGCGTAAGCAACAGCTCCCGGACGCAGGCGTCGCCGAACCAGGTTTCGAACTCGTCCGGCGTCCAGCCGCGCCGGCCGACCAGCAGGTGCCAGGTGTAGGGGTGATTGAGCGTCCACAGGATGTCGGTGGCGCGATCGACATCGAGCTCGGTTCGGAGGGCCTGCTTGTCCGCCAGCGACTCGACGATGACCCGCTGATTGGCGCGGAAGTCGGTTTCGATGTGCCGCCAGAACGCGGCCATCTCCTCGTCCTGTGCGGCGGCTGCCTCGATGACCCGGAGGATGCCGCCGATCCGCTCCTTGGTCGCTCGCGCGTTGGCCGCGTTCAGCCGGAGCTGCGCCGCCGGATCCGGCTCGCGGAGCACCCGCTGATAGGTCTCCAGCGACGCCACGGGCACATCACGCTCACCCCGGAGGAGGACACCCCAAAGCGCGCGCAGCAGGCCGCTCTTGGTCTCGAACGCCAAGTAGACGGTCTTGACCGCGACCCCGGCGTCCTTGGCGATCACGGCCACCGTGGTCGCGACGTAGCCGTCGGACTCGAATCGGCGCTGCGCGCTGCGCAGGATCTGGGCCCGGGTGGACTCGGCCTGCTCCCGCCGGTGTGAGGAGTCGTAGCGCCGGGTGGCCTTGACAGCATCTCCCATTTCGATATTCTGACATAGAATTCATTACAGTATGAGAGTATCGAATATCCGCGTGATGTAGTGAATCAAACGACGGGAGGTCGTCATGACAGTCACATGGGATCGCGTCGCACCGGCCTGGGAGCGGCACGCTGAGTTCATCGACCGCCGCGGCGCGGTGCTGACCGATCGAATGATCGAGCTGGTCAAGCCCGTCGCGGGGGACCGGGTGCTGGAAGTGGCGTGCGGGCCGGGCGGCGCCGGTCTGGCGTTCGCGCCGCTGGTGGTGCCCGGTGACGTGGTGTTAAGCGACGCCTCGCCGGAGATGCTCGCGGTCGCCTCGCGCCGGGCGGCGGATCTGCCGAACGTCGGCACCGATCTGGTCGATCTCGACGATGTCCGGCTCGGCACCACGTTCGACATCGTGATCAGCCGGGACGGCCTGCAGTTCGCCGCCGACCCGGCGCGCTCGATGGCAAGCCTTGCGGCGGCGCTGCGTCCGGGTGGCCGGACCGCACTGGCGTGCTGGTCCGCGGCCGCGGAGAACCCGTGGCTGTCGGTGGTGTTCCGGGTGGTGGCACAGGTGACCGGCAATCGGCCGGAGCCGGGCGCACCGGGCCCGTTTGCCCTGTCCGACCCGGAGCGGTTGGCCCGCACCCTGATCGGTGCCGGCCTGACCGACGTCGGGGTGACCGACCTGGACGTGCCGATGGTGGCGCCGTCCCTGGACGACTGGCTGGACCGCACCACGGACCTGGCCGGGCCGCTCGCGGCGCTGCTGCGGTCACTGCCGCCCGAGCGCGCCGCCGCGGTCGCTGACGAGGTGCGCGCCGCCGCGGCGCCCTACGTCACCGATGACGGTGGCGTGCGGTTCCCGGGGCGGGCGCTGATCGCCTTCGGGCGCAAACCCTGACCATGAAACGCCGACGGCGGCCCGGGTGACCGGGCCGCCGTCGGCATGACTTCCGGCGGGATCAGCCGGGCAGGCGCGGACCGGCCTCGCGCTGAGCGGCCAGCCAGCGCTCCACCTCGTCGGCGGTCCGCGGCAGGCCCTCCGACAGGTTGTGCGTCCCGTTGGCCGTGACCAGGACGTCGTCCTCGATCCGGATGCCGATGCCGCGCAGCTCGGCCGGCACCAGATCGTCCTCCGGCTGGAAGTAGAGGCCGGGCTCGACGGTCAGCACATAATTCTCGCCGACCGTGCCCTCCCGGTAGGTCTCCTTGCGAGCGTGCGCGCAGTCGTGCACGTCGAGGCCCAGCATGTGACCGAATCCGTGCAGCGTCCACCGGCGGTAGAGCTGGGAGTCCTTCTCCATCGCCTCGTCCACGCTGACCGGCAGCAGACCCAGGTCGTGCAGGCCGGCCGCCAGCACGCGCATGCAGGTCGACGAGATCTCCTGGAACTCGACACCGGGTTTGATGATGTCGATGCCGGCCTGCTGCGAGGCGTAGACGATGTCGTAGATCTCCCGCTGCAGCGCCGTGAAAGTGCCGCTGACCGGCACCGTGCGGGTCACGTCGGCGGTGTAGAAGTTGCGGTTCTCCACGCCCATGTCCATCAGCAGCAACTCGCCGGGAGCGGTGTGCCCGGTGTTGCGTACCCAGTGCAGGGTCGTGGCGTGCGCACCGGCACCGACGATGGAGCTGTAGCCGACGGCGTTGCCGTCGTGCCGGGCCCGCAGGCCGAAGACGCCGTCCAGCAGCCTTTCGCTGACCGGGCGGTCGGCCGGCAGGATCCGGGCCACGTCCTCGAAGCCGCGGACGGTCGCGTCGATCGCGTCCTGAAGCTGCGCGATCTCCCAGGCGTCCTTGGTGAGGCGCAGCTCGGAGAGGGTGATCGCCAGGTCCCGGTCGCCGGCGCCGTCGCCGTAGACGCCGACGGCGCGGTCCACCGCCGGGTCCAGCCCGCGCAGCGTCCGGGTGCGCGCCGGAGCCAGGCCGGCCAGCACCTCCGGCAGCGTGTTCAGGTGAGCGGTGGCGATGCCCAGCTCGCGGGACTTCTCCTCGAGCGTGTGCCGGCGGCCGATCCACAGCTCGCCGTATTCGCGGTCGCGGAAGAACTCGTCGGTGTCGCGCGGCGAACGGGGCCGGACGAACAGCGTCGAGTCGCCGCCCGCGGTGATCACCAGGACCGCGTCCGGGTCGTGCTCGCCGGTCAGCCAGACGAACTCGGTGCCGGGCCGGAACGGAAAGAACGTGTCGTTGGACCGGACCTGCTCGCGGCCGGACGGGATGACCAGCGTCCGGCCGGGGACGGCGGCGGCCAGGGCGGCGCGGCGGGCGGCGTAGTGCGGGGCCGCCTCGCTCGGGGTGACGTCGAGGGTGGCGTCATTCCATGAGCCGCGCATCAACGCGAGGAATTTCTCCGGATAGTCCGGATCGTGAGCTTGGCCGCCGGCCGCGGGTTCGTCAGACATGTCCACTCCTGGTGCAGGGCCTGTAGTTTTCATGACCGTACCGCCTCGGCCGCCGCTGGTGTAAGGACCGGATGGCGGGCGCGGCGATACCGGGAGTGGTCTCGCACATATGCCCCATTGGTACGAAGCGGAAGTTCCCCAGGAGGCATTACGCTGCCTGGGGCCGTAAGCGTAGAAGTTTCGCCGCGGTCGGGTCGGATCGGTCCCTCGGGGACGTGAAAGGATGTCGGGAATGTGCGGTCTGCTCACCTTCGTCAGCGCCCGGGGCGCGGCAACGCAGCACCGGGACGCGGTAGCGGCCGCGCTCGAGAGCATTCACCACCGCGGTCCGGATGAGACCGGCATCACAGTCGTCGGCGACGACATGGTCTTCGGCTTCAAGCGCCTGTCGATCATCGACGTCGAGCACAGCCACCAGCCGCTGGCCTATCCCGCTGACGGGTACGACGCCGGGCGTTACATGATCACGTTCAACGGCGAGATCTACAACTACATCGAGCTGCGCGACGAGCTGATGTCGACGTTCGGCGCCAAGTTCGCCACCGACGGCGACACCGAGGTGATCGTCGCCGCTTACCACTACTGGGGCGAGCAGGCGGTGACCCGGCTGCGTGGCATGTTCGCGATCGTCATCTTCGACACCCACCGCGGCATCGTCTGGGGCGCCCGCGATCCGTACGGCATCAAGCCGCTGTTCTACCTGATCAACGAGGACGGCATCTACTTCGCCAGCGAGAAGAAGTCGCTGCTGCCGTTCCTGCCGGGCGAGGTGAGCGACGAGTCGGTGGACGGTGCGAACTTGTCCCACTACCTGACTCTGCAGTACGTCCCCGAGCCCGGAACCCTGCACAAGGGCATCGGCCGGGTCGGTTCCGGCGAGAGCTTCTCCTACCTGCCCGGCGGCACCTTCGCCACCCGCCGCTACTACCAGCCGGAGTTCAAGCCCACCGAGACCGACCAGCCGGAAGAGCTCTACCGGCGGATCCGCGAGACGCTGCGCGAGTCGGTACGCATGCACATGCGCTCCGACGTCCCGGTCGGCTGCTTCCTGTCCAGCGGCATCGACTCCACCGCGGTGGTCGCGCTGGCCCGCGAGTTCAACCCGAACATCCTGACCTTCACCGTCGGGTTCGACGTCGACGGCTACTCCGAGATCGACGTGGCGCAGGACTCGGCGCGGCACCTCAACGTCACCACGATTTCGACCAAGATCGGGCCGGAGGACATGATGGCGGCGCTGCCGCGGATCGTCTGGCACCTCGACGATCCGGTCGCCGACCCGGCCCTGGTGCCGCTCTACTTCGTGGCTAAGAAAGCGGCCGAGCATGTCACCGTGGTGCTCTCCGGCGAGGGTGCGGACGAGTTCTTCGGCGGCTACACGATCTACCGGGAACCCCTGTCGCTGGCCGGCGTCAGCGGCCTGCCGGACCCGTTGCAGCGCGGACTGCGCAAGGTGGCCGAGCGGATCCCGCAGGGCGTGAAGGGCAAGAGCTTCCTGGAGCGTGGCACCACGCCGATCGAGGAGCGCTACTACGGCAACGCCCGGATGTTCACCGAGGATGAGAAGCAGATCTTGATGCGGCGCTACGACCCGTCGGTGCGCTATACCGATGTCACCGCGCCGATCTACGCCGAGGCCGCGAATCTCGACGACGTCACCAAGATGCAGTACATCGACCTTTACACCTGGCTGCGCGGCGACATCCTGGTCAAGGCCGACCGGATGTCGATGGCGCACTCGCTGGAGGTGCGGGTGCCGTTCCTGGACAAGGAGGTCTTCGAGGTGGCCGCGACAGTGCCGGTCGACCTCAAGCTGCCGCCGAAGTCCGACGCCACCAAATACGCCCTGCGGCGCGCGCTCGAGGGCGTGGTGCCGCCGGCCATCGTGAACCGGCGCAAACTCGGATTCCCGACGCCGACCCGGGTCTGGCTGCGTAACGAGATGTACTCGTGGGTACGGGACATCCTTACCCGCTCGGGCGCCGGTCACCTGATCAACCTGCAGCACGCGATTGACCTGCTGGACGCCCACAAGCGCGGGGAAGCGGACAACTCGCGAAAGGTCTGGACGGTCTTGATCTTCTGTATCTGGCACGCCATCTTCATCGAGCGCAGCCTCGACCCGGGCGTGGAGCGCAACGAGTCGGCGCTGCTCACCAAGCCGGTGGTCGGCTCGGTAGTCGGATGACCCCCCGCACCGTCGTCGTCACCGGCGGCGGC
Source organism: uncultured Actinomycetota bacterium (assembly GCA_963836775.1). GTDB lineage: Bacteria > Actinomycetota > Actinomycetes > Mycobacteriales > Micromonosporaceae > DASQPR01. Next base: position 1,478,209 of record CAWIKR010000003.1, read on the forward strand.
ACCGGGATCGGCTTCGCCATCGCCCAGGCCTTCGCCGACGGCGGCGACCAGGTGGTGGTCACCGGGCGCCGCAAGGGCGTGCTCGATGACGCCGTCGCGGCGCTCGGATCCGGCGCCCGCGCGGTCGCCTTCGACGCCTCCGATCCGGCCCAGGTCGGCAGCGCGCTGATCGACCTTCCGGCCACCGTCGACGTGCTGGTGAACAACGCCGGCGGGAACACCGACTTCGCCCATGACGACCCGGTCGACCTGGTCGGCCTGTCGGCGGCCTGGCAGGCCAATTTCGAAGCCAACGTGATGTCGGCGGTTCTGGTCACGCAGGCGTTGCGGCCGCGGATGAGCAGCGGCGGGCGGATCATCAACTTCTCGTCGATCGGCGCACACCGCCCCGGCGCCGGCTCCTACGCCGCGGCGAAGGCCGCCATCGAAGCATGGACCTTCACGCTGGCGGCTCAGCTCGGCCCGGAGGGCATCACCGCCAACGTAATCGCCCCCGGCTACGTCGAGGCGACCGAGTTCTTCGGCGCCGGGATGAGCAAGGAACGGTTGACGTTCAACATCAATTCGACGATGAACAAGCGGGCCGGGACGCCGGCCGACATCGCGGCCATGGCGGTCTTTCTGGCCTCGCCCGGGGCGGTCCACGTCACCGGGCAGACGTTGCACGTCAACGGCGGCGCGTTCCTCGGCCGCTGATCTGTCGCGCGTCTGTCTCGCGCAAAGCGCGGGCGGCTACCGAGCCGGATCGTCGAGCGCGTAAAAGCCGCGCTCGACGGCGGCCCGGTTGGTGTCCGGAGGGAACGGCCCGCGGGCGGCCACCGCGGCCGCCGTCGCGCCGTCGCGGTGGCCCTCGCGGATCAGCCACTCCATGTCCGCGAGGGCGGCATGCTGTGCCTGCACGAAAGCGCCGTCCACGACCGCGCCGTGACCCGGAACGAACTTCGCCTCCGGCGGCGACAACTGCAGGAGTACGGCGAGAGTCGCCGGCCACTCCAGCGGATGGGCATCCGAGAAGTCCGGCGGGCCGCTCTCTTCAACCAGGTCACCGCAGACCACCACATTGGCGTCCGGCACCATCGCGACCACGTCACCGGCGGTGTGCCCGTGACCGAAGTGCGCCATCGTCACCCGGCGATCGCCCAGGTCCAGGACCTCGGTGGTGCGGATGACATCGGTCGGCGCGCAGACCGTGGCCGAGGCCAGGCCGCTGGCCAGCTCCGGCTCCTGGGCCGCCCAGTCCGCGTACCACCGGCGCTGCCAATGACCACCGCGCTCAGTGAGTTCGACGGCGGCGCTTTCGTGCGACCAGATCCGCGCACCCTCGGCCGCGAACACCGCGTTGCCGAAGCAGTGGTCGAAGTGGAAGTGCGTGTTGAGCACGGTCAGGGGCAGCGGTGTGATGGCCCGGACCGCGTCCCGCAGCGCCCGGGCCTGCGCGTCAGTGGAGAGCGTGTCGACCAGCAGGGCGCCGTTGTCGCCCAGGATGAGTGACACGTTGACGTCCAGCGGGCTGGTCCGGGCGACCAGGACGCCGTCACTGATCTCGGTGAACTGGATCGCTGGCGCCACAATGCCGTCCCTCTGACTGGATGACTCAGCCTTCGAATGCCTTGGTGACGAAGCGTTGCCGATCGACGATGACGCGCTCGACGCGGCCCTCGGCAACTTGCTGCTCGCCCTCGCGCACCACGATATCGAAGAACAGGCGGCGGCCATCGATCTTCGCCAGCGTCGCCAGCACGGTGACCCGCCGGCCGACCGCGGTCGCCGCCTGGTGGTCGAATTCGATCCGGGTGCCGACCGTGGTCGACCCGTGGTTCAGGTTGGAGGCGGTGGCCGCCACGGTGGCCGCTTCGGCCAGGGCGATCAGCCGGGGCGTGCCCAGAACCGGCACATCGCCGGAGCCCACGGCCTGTGCCGTGTCAGCATCGGTGACCAGGAGTTCGACGCGGGACGACAGACCGGGGTGCAGTTCCATGCCGATGAGCCTAGGCCCTGCGGTGCTTGGCTATTGCGTCCGCAGTCCGAGTTTGGCGGCCCGCTCGGCGCGCCGCGCGAACGCCTTTTCCTTCACCGATTCCATCTCCGCGAGCACGTCCTTGCGGTCGCGCTTGGTCAGCCGATCGACATAAAGCTGGCCGTAGAGGTGATCGGTCTCGTGCTGGAGGCATCGGGCGAAATAGTCGTGGCCCTCGACAACCACCGGGGTGCCGTTGATGTCCTGGCCCCGGACCACCGCGTAGTCGGGCCGGGCCACGGTCTTGTAGGGACCCGGCACTGAGAGGCAGCCTTCGGTCGCGTCGACCAGGTGGCGTTGATCCGGAGCCAGGTCGTCGAGGACCGGATTGCACACGTGGCCGACGTGGCGGACGCCCTCGTCGTCGGTGAGGTCATAGATGAACACGGCCAGGTCGACACCGATCTGGTTGGCGGCGAGCCCGACTCCTTCGGCCACCTCCAGAGTCACCACCATGTCGTCGATCAGCGCCTTGAGCTCCGGGGTGCCGAACTCGGTGACCGGCTGGCACTTCCGATGCAGGACGTCCTCGCCAATGACGGTGATGCGGCGGACGGTGCCGTCGGGCAGGTCGGTCATCGGTGGGCTCCGTGTCTGGATATCGGGTAGGTCGGCATGTCGGTAGGGCGGCGTGTCGGCTCGGTCGGTCTCAGGCTGCGTGCGAGTTTGAGATCTTGGCACAGCCTTGAGCTGGCATCCACTTTGCAAAGCGCTTTGCAAAGTAGCATATTGGAGCGGTGGACACCGAACTCGAGCATCCGGTCCGGGTCGCGCTGCTCGATCTGCTGGCGACCGCGGGCACGCTGACCTCGAACGAGGCGGCGCGCCGGCTGGGTGTTACGTCCGGGCTCACCTCGTTTCATCTTCGCCAACTGGCCCGGGCCGGTCTCATCGAGGCCGCTCCGGCCGCCGACCGGCGGGCCCGGCCATGGCGGCTGGTCCAACCCGCGGATCTGGCGGTTGCCGGGCTCGGCGAACTGGATCGCGATCTGGAAGACGAGGCCTATCGGCGGTGGGCCGAGCGGCGGGCCGCCTCGACCGTGCCGGATCAGGCGTTCAGCGCGGTGATCCGGGTGACGCCGGAGCAACTGGACGCGGTGGCGCAGGCGATCCGCGAGGTGCTGGCGCCCTACCAGAGCGAGGACGCGAGCGTCCCGCCGACCGCGGCGATCATCCGGCTGTTCCCGCTGTTGCCGTCGGGTGAGTGACGAAGCGCCGGGTGCGTGACTCGGAGCGGACGCCCATGATCCCCACTTGGTGAACCGAACCGGGGTCCGATGTCCGTTTTGCACCCTGGTTCCGTTCCAAAACCGTGGATCTTGCGTTTTCGGTGGCGTTGCCATGGCCCCACTGCGAGTCCGAAGCGGAGATCGCTGAGCTGCGGAAATTGGTCGGGCGGGCGCCCGCCGCTGCGTATGTTTACGCACAGAAGGCCCGGATCCGGAGATCGCTGGGCGCGGATCGGCGTACCGCCGAATGGGTTTGATCTTGGGTGGAGAGTTAGTGACCTTGCCCGGCGTTCGTTGGGGCACATTGGCCCGGCCGGTAACGTGGAGCGCCTATGAGCCTCCAGGTCACCGACTCCGACTCGCCCGAATCCGGCCCGAACCGGCCGGTTGCCGTGTCGTCTGAGGCCCCGGCGCCGAAGGCGGCACCAGGGACCAAGCCAGCGACCGAGCCAGCACCTAAGCCGGCACGAGCCGGCGACCGAGACGAAGGCAACGCTGCGGCCGACCAGCGCCCGGCGGCGCCTGATCGGCATGGTGATCGTCGGCGTGACGCTGGCGCTCCTGGTCGAGTTCACCGGCCTGCCGACCGACCCGGTCAAGATCTTCTTGTGCCTGCTCGTGGTCGAGGTGGCCTGGAACAGCGCTCGCCCATGGCGTTCGCACCTCGGGTTCGTGCGCGACTGGATCGGCGTCGTGATCCTGCTCGTCGTCTACAACTTCTCCCGCGGCTACGCGGACAACAGCGTGACGCCGCACATCACCTCGATGATCCACGCCGACACCTGGCTGTTCGGCTGGGCTACCGGCGGCGAGATCCCGTCGGTCTGGCTGCAGGATCACCTCTATCGCGCGGCCCACGCGCAGTGGTACGACGTGGTGGTCAGCTTCGTCTACTTCTCGCACTTCCTGGCGGCTCCGGTGGTGGCGGCGGTGCTGTGGTTCCGCAACCGGCCGGCCTGGGGGGCCTTCGTCCGGCGCTGGTTCACTCTGTCCGCGCTGGGCCTGGTCACCTACTTCATCTATCCGGCGATGCCGCCGTGGCTGGCCGCGCAGGACGGGTTCCTGCCGGCGATCGTGCACGGTGTGGCGACCCGTGGGTGGTATGCGATCGGCATGGCTCACGGCGGCAACCTGCTCAACGCGGCCCAGCTGGACGCCGCCAACCTGGTCGCCGCGATGCCCTCGCTGCACAGCGCGTTCGCGTTGATGATCTGCCTGTTCTTCCTGCCGCGGGTGCGCAAGCGCTGGTGGCCGCTGCTGATCGCGTACCCGCTGGCGATGGCGTTCAGCCTGGTCTACGCAGGCGAGCACTACGTGATCGACGTGCTGGTCGGTTGGGCGTACGTGGCCGTGACCTTCGTGGTCGTGGGTCTCGCGGAACGCTGGTGGCGGGCCCGCCGGGCGGCCCGGACGCCGGCCGTCCCGGATAGCGCCGCCTAGAGCGACGTGACGTCGCGAAGGAATGACCGGCGGTCCAGGAAGTCGGCAAGCGAATCGCGATGCTCGTCGCAGGCGAGCCAGATCTTGCGCCGCTCGGCGTCGTGAATCTTGGGGTTGTTCCAGCTCAACGCGTAGGCGGCGGGGCGGCGGCAGCCCTTGGCGGAGCAGATCGGAGTCTCCGGCCCGGGCTCGGCGGCCGGTTCCGGAGTCGCGGCCGGGTCCGGAGTCGCGGCCGGGTCCGGAGTCGCGGTCGGATCCTGGGGCGTCACGATCGACCAGCGTAGCCGGTGACCGGCCGGCCGCCTCCGGTCGCGCTACGCGACCGTGGCCGCGCTCCGCTTGTGGCCGCGGTCCGCGCCTCTGGGGTTGGGAAACGGCGTCCGGGCACGCAAGCGTCCGGGCATAGAAAAATCGCCGGGCGACCACGGGGGAAGCCGCCCGGCGACGCGGTCATGGTACCCACATCGACGCCCCGCGTGTCCACCTGTGCGGAATGCCGTTTCGTGCGGACGCCGGCGCCCGATCGGCGGATCGAGCGAGTATCGCCGAAAGTAGTCCTGTGATCACGCCTGGTATTGCTTAGCTGGGGATTCGCGATCGGGTAGACCGTACTGGCGTCAATTGCCGCGCCGTCGTGGGACGCTTGGTGCGTTCGAGACGCGATGTTGCTTGCGCTATGGAGGACAGGGTGACCGACCCGAAGACAGCGTCCGGTATGGCGACCGGGGCGCCCGACCCGAAGCCGGCGACCGGCACGACCACCCCGGCTCAGGACGCCAGCGTGCTGGAGCGCGCGATGTTCGAGGTCAAGCGCGTGATCGTCGGTCAGGATCGGATGATCGAGCGGATGTTCGTCGCCCTGCTTGCCCGTGGTCACTGCCTGCTCGAAGGCGTTCCGGGCGTGGCCAAGACGCTGGCGGTGGAGTCGCTGGCCCGGGTCACCGGCGGATCCTTCTCCCGGATCCAGTTCACTCCGGACCTGGTGCCCGCCGACGTGGTGGGCACCCGCATTTACCGGCAGTCGACCGAGAACTTCGACGTCGAACTCGGCCCGGTGTTCGTCAACTTCCTGCTGGCCGACGAGATCAACCGTGCCCCGGCGAAGGTGCAGTCGGCGCTCCTCGAGGTGATGGCCGAGCAGCACGTGTCGATCGGCGGCAAGACCTATCCGGTGCCGAAGCCGTTCCTGGTGATGGCCACCCAGAACCCGATCGAGCAGGAAGGCGTCTATCCGCTTCCGGAGGCGCAGCGCGACCGGTTCCTGCTGAAGATCTTGGTGGGCTACCCGACCGACGCCGAGGAGCGGGAGATCGTCTACCGGATGGGCGTGTCGCCGCCGGTGGCGCAGCCGACGCTGACCACCGAGGAGCTGATGGCGCTGCAGGCCAAGGCCGACGAGGTGTTCGTGCACAACGCGCTGGTGGACTACGCGGTCCGGCTGGTGCTGGCCACCCGCGACCCGGCCGACTTCGGAATGCCCGACGTCGCGCGCCTGATCCAGTACGGCGCCAGTCCGCGGGCCTCGCTCGGCATCGTGCGCGCCACCCGGGCGCTGGCGCTGCTCCGCGGCCGCGACTACGCCCTGCCCCAGGATCTGCAGGACATCGCCCCGGACATCCTGCGGCACCGCCTGGTGCTGAGCTACGACGCGCTCGCCGACGACATCCCGGCCGACCGGATCGTCGAGCGGGTGCTCGCCACTGTCCCGATGCCGACCGTGGCCTCGCGCCAGAACGCGGTGCCGGTCGCGGCCGGTGCCAACGGACACGCTCCCGTGGCCAGTAGCGCCGGCGGCTGGCCGGCGGTGGGACCACGGTGACCGCTCCTCGGCAGAAGTCCGCGGCCGGCGAATCGCTGCTGCCGCTGGCCGAGGCAGCCCGTTCCGAGCCGGCACTGAACAAGCTGCAACTGCTCATCACCCGCAAGCTCGACGGCCTGCTCCAGGGCGACTACCTGGGCCTGCTGCCGGGTCCGGGATCGGAGCCGGGGGAGTCGCGGGAATACCGGCCCGGCGACGACGTCCGGCGGATGGACTGGCCGGTCACCGCACGCACCACGGTCCCGCACGTACGCCAGACCGTCGCCGACCGGGAACTGGAAGCCTGGCTGGCGATCGACCTGTCGGCGAGCCTGGACTTCGGCACCGCGCGGTGCCGCAAGCGGGACCTCGCCGTTTCGGCCGCGGCCGCGGTGGCTTACCTGACCGTGCGCGGCGGAAACCGGATCGGGGCGGTGATCGGCACCGGCAACCAGCTCATCCGGCTTCCGGCCCGGCCCGGGCGCAAGGAGAGCCAGGGTCTGCTCCGCGCGATCGCGCGTACGCCCACCGCACCCGGCCGCGCCGACCTGGGCGCACTGGTCGACAGCCTGGTCCGGCCGCCGCGCCGGCGCGGTATGGCGATCGTGATCTCGGACTTCCTGGCTCCGCCCGATGACTGGAGCCGGCCGATGCGCAAGCTCGGCGTACGCCATGACGTGCTGGCGATCGAAGTGCTCGACCCGCGCGAGGTGGAGCTGACCGACAGCGGCGTGATGGAGTTCGCCGATCCGGAGACCGGCACCATCCACGAAGTGCAGACCTCCGACCCGCGGCTGCGGTCCAAGTACGCGGAGGCGGCCGCCCAGCAGCGCTACGCGATCGCCGCCGGCATCCGCGCCGCGAACGCTGCGCATCTGCGGCTGCGGACCGACTCGGACTGGCTCTTCGACATCGTTCGTTTCGTCGCGTCACAACGGCACGCCCGGACCAGGGGGACCACTCGATGATCCGTTTCCTCGAGCCGATCTGGCTGCTGGCGGCGCTGCCGGTGCTGGCTCTGGCTGGTGCGTACGTGTGGCGCACGCTGCATCGCCGCGCCTTCGCGGTGCGGTTCTCCAACGTCGATCTGCTGCGCTCGGTGGCGCCGAAGGGCCTCGGCTGGCGCCGGCACCTGGCCGCGACCGCGTTCCTGCTGACGCTTCTGGTGCTGGCGACTGCCATGGCCCGGCCGTCGATCGACAAGAAGCAGCCGCTGGAGCGGGCCACCATCATGCTCGCCATCGACGTGTCGCTGTCGATGGAGTCGAAAGACGTGCAGCCGACCCGGATCGCGGCCGCGCAGACCGCCGCCCAGGGCTTCGTCAAGACGCTGCCGGCCAGCTACAACGTCGGCCTGGTGGCGTTCGCCAAGTCGGCCGACGTGCTGGTCTCGCCGACCAAGGACCGGCAAGCGGTGATCCAGGGCATTCAAACCCTGCAGCTGGCCGAGGCCACGGCCACCGGCGAGGCGGTCTTCACCTGCCTGAACGCGATCCAGACGGTGCCGTCCGACGGTGCCAACGGGGCGCCGCCAGCCCGCATCGTGCTGCTCTCCGACGGCTACCGCACCGCGGGCCGGCCGATCGAGGAGGCCGGTGCGGCCGCGTCTCAGGCCAACGTGCCGGTCTCGACGATCGCCTTCGGCACCGACACCGGGACCGTCACGATCGGTGGCGAGACCCAGCGTGTCCCGGTCGACCGCCCGTCGCTGCAGTCGCTCGCCGAGATGACCCGCGGGCACTTCTACGAGGCGGCGTCGCTGCCCGCGCTGAAGCAGGTCTACCAGGACATGGGTTCATCCATCGGCTATAAGACGCAGCCGAAGGAGATCACCCAGTGGTACGTCGGAATCGCCCTGCTGTTCGCCATCGCGGCCGGCGCGATGAGCCTGCTCTGGACCTCCCGCCTGCCGTAGCTCTACGAGACGTAGCTCTGTCTGACGTAGCTCTGTCTGAGGTAGCTCTGCCGGACGTAGCTCTGCCAGACGTAGCGGCCGATCGGCGGGCCCGCCACGAGCCGGACCAGGCCGCCGATGACGCCGTAGACAGTCGCTTTGTTGGTCGCCACGGCTTGGACACGGCGGCCGGCCGACGGCGGATCACGGCGCGCCGAGTGAGCGAACCATCCTAGGACGGCTCAGCGGTGGTGATCTTCATCGTGCAAGATCCAACAACGAGCCGCTGCGCGGCACGAATTCCATTCGGGTCTTCTGGTACGCGTCGGGTACGCGGGTCCGCCGCGACAGGTGGCCGGCACGCGGCCCGGACACCTGTCGCGTTCGGGCCGGTCACGTTTCGGCGGGCGATGAAGCCGCTCGCCGACGGCATCGAGGGGCTGGGCGTCATACCGTCGTCGGTCCGGCCGTAAATGGTGCGCAACGGTGCCGGCACCGTCGGCTCGGGGTGCCGCAGCAGGTGGAAGACGCCGACGAAGACGTTGGCAGCCGCGCAAACGGAGACCATGCGCGGACCGCCAGCAATGCTGCGGATAGGCCGGCCGGACCGAACGCCAAGCAAGCGCGGCCGACGACACCCGGCGACGGCTGCGTGGCGCCGAGGGGTCAGCGGGACGCGATATTCGACTGCGTGATGGTGTGCTGAGCTGGTTTCGGAGCACTCTGGCCGGCGACCAGCGCGAAGATGATCGCGACCCAGATCGCGACCAGGGCGAAACCCAATGGGGCGGTGTAACGCTTCATGACGACTCCGGAAGGGGCGCGGACTGACGTGGGGATTCACAGCACGCGAAGAGTCGTGGCGGGGCACTGACAGGCAGGCGGCGCTAGCCGCGGCCCGGTGACAGATTCAGTGAGAAGCCCGGCCACGACTAGGAGGATCGCTATCTCGCACAGCGATCACCTCCATAAGCCGTTCCGGTCAAGGCCAGCGTTCTGGCCACCGATATCGTACACACGAGATCAGCTTCGGACCAGTTGGCATCCGGCGGCGGTCAGGTTTGGGTACTGCCCGGTAACACCTACTGTTCCAACGAACGATTCGAAGGAGGCGTCGTGGCACGCACCGTGCTGGTGACCGGAGGCAATCGCGGCATCGGACTGTCGATCGCCCAGGCATTCCTGAAGCAAGGCGATCGCGTCGCCATCACGCACCGCGGCAGCGGCGCGCCCGAGGGCATGTTCGGTGTCACCTGCGACATCACCGACGGCGAGCAGGTCGACGCCGCGTTCACCACGATCGAGGCCGAGCTGGGACCGGTCGAGGTCCTGGTGGCCAACGCCGGCATCACCGACGACACGCTCCTGATGCGGATGTCCGAGGAGTCGTTCACCAAGGTGGTCGACACCAACCTCACCGGCGCGTGGCGATGCGCCAAGCGCGCCACCACCAAGATGGTGCGGGCCCGCTTCGGCCGGATGATCTTCGTCTCCTCGGTCGTTGGCCTGATGGGCGGCGCCGGCCAGGTGAACTACGCGGCGAGCAAGGCCGGTCTCGTCGGCATCGCCCGGTCGATCACGCGGGAGCTGGGCACGCGCAACATCACCGCGAATGTCGTCGCCCCCGGCTTCATCGAGACCGACATGACCGCTGTGCTCTCCGACGACCTCAAGGCGCAATACCTCAAGCAGATCCCGGCCGGCCGGATGGCGCATCCGGATGAGGTCGCCGCCGCCATCACCTGGCTGGCCAGCGACGCCGCCGGCTACATCAGTGGCGCCGTCATCCCGGTCGACGGCGGCCTGGGCATGGGCCACTGACCCGCGACCGCCGCATTCGACAACCGCCGACAACAACCAACGAAGGACGAGACGTGTCTGGACTCCTGGCCGGCAAGCGCCTGCTCATCACCGGTGTCATCACCGATCAGTCGATCGCCTTCTCGGCGGCGAAGATTGCCCAGGAAGAGGGCGCCGAGGTCATCCTGACCGGCTTCGGCCGAGTGTCGCTGGTGGAGCGGTTCGCCAAGCGGCTGCCCAAGGAAGCACCGGTGATCGAGCTGGACGTGACCAACCAGGAGCACCTGGACGCGCTGCCGGACAAGGTGCGCGAGCACGTCGACGGTCTCGACGGGGTGCTGCACGCGATCGCGTTCGGTCCGCAGTCGGTGCTCGGTGGCGGGTTCCTCAGTGCCGAGTGGGCCGATGTATCAACGGCGCTGCACGTCTCGACCTACTCCTACAAGTCGCTGGCGATGGCGACGCTGCCGCTGATGTCGCCCGGCGGCTCGATCGTCGGGCTCACCTTCGACGCCACCCAGGCGTGGCCGGTCTACGACTGGATGGGCGTCGCCAAGGCCGGCCTCGAGTCGGCCAACCGCTACCTCGCGAACTACCTGGGCGAGAAGGGCATCCGGGTGAACCTGGTCTCGGCCGGGCCGCTGCGGACCATGGCCGCCAAGTCGATCCCGGGCTTCGAGAAGTTCGAGACGGCGTGGACCGAGCGTGCCCCGCTGGGCTGGGAGCTAACTGACCAGGTGCCGACCGCGAAGGCGATCTGCGCGCTGCTGTCCGACTGGTTCCCGGCCACGACCGGCGAGATCATCCACGTCGATGGTGGATTCCACGCAATAGGCGCGTAGCGCCGCGTGCATTGGCTCAGTCACGCGATTGGCGCGTAGCGCCGCGTGCATTGGCTCAGTCACGCGATTGGCGCGTAGCGCCGTAGGCGAGTTGCTTATTGGGGGTCGTTGTCCGTTTGTGGGACGGGTAACGGCCCCCAATGATGCGAGCGGCCCAACCGGTCGCGCCGCTCGGCTCTAAAGATCAAATTCCAGGAACACCATGCGGTACGGATTCTCCGGTGGCGGCGGCACAATCCGGTAGCCGAGCCGGCGGTAGAAGTCGATAACGTGCTGGCGGTTCGGGCGTACGTCGAGCGCGATGGTCTGGAACGTCGCGGCGGCATGTTGATGTGCGACCGCCATCAGGTCCCGGGCCAGGCCGGTGCCACGGTGGCTGGGCCGCACGTAGAGCCGCTTGATCTCCGCCACGCCGGGACGGCTGGGCACCGGCCGGACGCCGACACAGCCCACCCCGACCGCACCCTCGTACGCGACGAACCAGGCGCCCGGGTGCGCGTACACCGACTCGGCGGCGTCGCACTCGGCCTCCAGCGCCGGCGGCAGTTCCATCGTCCCGAAGCGATTCGTACTGCGTGATCATCATGTATTCGCGCATGAGTCCACGTGCGGAGTCGCTGTGCCGGTCGGCGACGATGAGGGCCACGGCACCATCATCCGGGCCGATGCGGCAGGCTGAGGCACGGGGTGCAGGATGGTCCACATGCCGTACGACGCCTTTCTCCTGGTCTCCTTCGGTGGACCGGAAGGCCCCGACGAGGTGATGCCGTTCCTGCGCAACGTCACTCGCGGCCGGGGCATCCCGGAGGAACGGCTGCTCGCGGTCGCCGAGCACTACCAGCATTTCGGCGGTGTCTCGCCGATCAACCAGCAGTGCCGTGAGCTGCTGGTGGCGATCGAGAAGGAGTTCCGGGCCGGCGGAATCGACCTGCCGATCTACTGGGGCAACCGAAACTGGGAGCCGCTGCTGACCGACACGGTCGCGGCGATGCGCAATGACGGAATCAAGCATGCCCTGGCGTTCGTGACCAGCCCGTACGGGTCGTATTCGTCGTGCCGGCAATATCTGGACGACATCGAGCGAGCCCGGCACGCGGTCGAGGACGCACCGGTGATCGACAAGATCCGGCACTACCACGATCATCCGGGGCACATCACGCCGCACGCGGAGGCGGTCCGCACCGCCCTGGCGGAGCTGCCCGCCGGGCGCAACCGGATCGCGTTCACTGCCCACTCGATCCCGACGTCGATGGCGGCGACCGCCGGTCCCGGTGGTGGAACGGATCGCTACCGGGCTCAGCTCACCGAGGTGTGCGAGCTGGTCGTCGCGGCCGCGGCTCCGGGCGTCGAGTGGGACCTGGTGTGGCAGAGCCGGTCCGGGCCGCCGAGCGTGCCATGGCTCGAGCCGGACATCAATGACCACCTGCGGACGCTGCGCGCCGATGGCCTCACCGGTGTCGTGGTGAGCCCGGTGGGCTTCATCTCCGACCACCTCGAGGTGGCCTGGGACCTGGACAACGAGGCCCGGGCGACGGCGGGTGAACTCGGCCTGAACTTTGTCCGCGCCGGGACGCCGGGCACCCACGAGGCGTTCGTGGCGATGATTCGGGACCTGACCCAGGAGCGGCTGGCCGGCATCCCGCGGCAGGCGCTGGGAAACGTGCCGACCTGGGATGAGTGTCCGGTGGGCTGCTGCCCCGCGCCGTCACGTCCGGCTCGGTAGCGCGGCGCCCGTCGCAGTCACGTCCGGCTCGGTCCGGGCGCGCGACCTCCGGGCTCGCCAGCGCTGCGCGTCCACGATGGAGGGTGCCAGCACGTGCAAGATCGTGTGCGTCCGAGGTCGCTATCACGTCCGCCGTGCTCAAGATCGTGCACTTGATCATGGAGTCGGGGCCGGAAAACCGATCGGCATCGCCACCGGACCAATATCGCGCCCGAAACGTCGCCGTCACAATGGTCTTGGGACAATGTTGCCATGACTGAACGCAAACCCGTCGAGTGCTGGCTGACGGACATGGACGGCGTGCTGGTCCACGAGGGACAGCCGGTTCCGGGCGCCCCGGAGTTCATCGGCCGGCTGCGCTCGTCGGGCAAGCCGTTTCTGATCCTCACCAACAACTCCATCTACACGCCGCGCGACCTGCAGGCGCGACTGGTGCGGATGGGCATCGACGTGGACGAACGCAATATCTGGACGTCGGCGCTGGCAACCGCGCAGTTCTGCGACGACCAGCGGCCGGGCGGGAGCGCTTATGTCATCGGCGAGGCCGGTCTGACCACTGCGCTGCACTCGATGGGGTACATCCTGACCGACCATGAGCCCGACTACGTGATTCTGGGTGAAACCCGCACCTACAGCTTCGAGGCGATCACCACCGCGATTCGTCTGATCAACACCGGTGCGCGGTTCCTGGCCACCAACCCGGACCCGACCGGACCGTCCAACGAGGGTGCGCTTCCGGCCTGTGGCGCCGTCGCCGCGCTGATCCAGAAAGCCACCGGCATCGACCCGTACTTTGTCGGCAAGCCGAACCCGATGATGATGCGATCGGCGCTGAACAACCTCGCCGCGCACTCCGAGACGACCGCGATGATCGGCGATCGGATGGACACCGACGTGCTGTGCGGGCTGGAAGCCGGCCTCGAGACGATACTCGTGCTGTCCGGCATCGCGACCCGCGCCGATGTGAGCCGGTTCCCCTATCGCCCGTCGCGGATTGTCGACTCGGTCGCCGATCTGATCGACGAGGTTTAGGTCGCGCTTCGCGAGCCGCCGCGCTGCAACGAGCCGGGGTCGAGATCAGAGCCGTGGTTCGAGATCAGAGCCGCGGGGCGAGATCAGAGCCGTGGGATCAGATCAGTGGCGCGTTGCAGGCCGCGACCAGCGCTCGACGGCACGCCGTGGCCAGCGGTCGCAGCACGTCGTCGCGGGCCTGAGCCTCAAAGCTGTTGACGGCGCCGCCAGGAGCGCTCTCGTCGGCCAGCGACAGAATCCGGTCCACCGCGCTGGCCTTGGCGAACAGCCGGCGAGCCCGTGGATCGTAGCCGGGCGGGAGCTCGGTGCCGCCGTCCGGACGTCGGAGCGTCGCGATCGCGCCGGACAGCTCGGGCCGCCACTGGGCCACGTCCAAGCGGGTCAGCGCGGTCGCCGCGTCGAGAATCGCGGCGTTCAGGTCGGCCTCGGCCTCGCCCGCACCGCCGCCCATCGGTGCCGGGGGAGCGGTCGGCAGCGTGAACGTCCGCCACACCACGGTGGCGAAGGTGTCGCCGGAGCCGGACGTGTATTCCCGTACCTCCGGGACGAAGCCCAGGCGGCTGGCGACGACCCCCTCGCCGGCGAGCAACGCGGCACCGGTGAAATCGCCGGGGCCGGGCAGGCCGATCGGATCGCCGGGCGCCGGGAGCACCAGCCGGATCTCGTCCGGGTGCAGCTTGGCGAGGACCGCGAGCGCTTCCCGCAACGGCACGTCCATCCACGTGCCGGGGGCGTCGGCGACCACGTGCTCCTCGCCCATCTCGATCTCGCTGGGCAGCTCGTCGTAGGGCACCAGACCGGCGCGCCAGGACCGCGTCCACGCCACGAACCGGCTGGAGCGCCGGATCGCGGTGGCGGTGGAAGCTGCCTGGGACATGTTCCGTAGCCTACTCAACCGGGCCGGCACCGGCGGGAGGCTCTGGTGCCAAAAAGAGATCTAGCCCAGGTCCGGCCACACCTCGCGGGTGAAGACGAACGTGGCAATGTCCAGTTCGGCGGGCTGCCCGGAGGTGTCCCGGCGTACCATCATCGATTCCCCGTCGTTCATTCCGGAATGGCAGCGCCACCGGTCGACACCGGACTCGGCGAACCGCCACGGGGTGCCACCATCGCCGCGATAGGTCAGCACCAGCTCGCCGTCCCAGACCGCGTCGTAGGCCCGCCCCATCCACCACCAGGCGCCGAGCAGCGGGACCACGTGGTCGGGGGCCGGTGCCGCGGCCGGCTGCCAGGTTCGCGCCGGTGGCGGCGCCAGATCCAGGACCTTATTCAGTACGCCTACGGCCAGCCCCGAGATCGATCCGCGGTTCATGGTGTACGCGTTGACGAACGCCGCCACTCCGTATCCGCTGCTCCGGTGCACCAGCAGCGCCGCGAGGTAACCCGGCATCGAGCCGGTGTGACCGACGAACAGCCGGTCGCCGCTGCGGAACGTCTCTAGTCCCAGGCCGTGCGCGCCGGACCAGTCCGCGTCGTGCATCGACACCGGGTGACACATCTCGTCCAGCGTCTCCGGTGCGAGGACCGCGGAGTTCGGGGTGGTGAGAAACCCGGCCCACCGGCCCAGGTCGTCCAGTGTGGACCACAGCTGTCCGGCCGGAGCCATCGCGCCGGCGTCGTGCCGCGGCTCCTCGCGGAGCGTCCCGTCGTAGGGGTGCACGACGTATCCGGTCGCGTACGGCTCGATCGGGAAGTAGCTGGTGCGCGTCAGGCCCAGCGGTTCGATCACCCGGGCCCGCAGCGCATCCCACCAAGTGTCCCCGGTGACCTTCGCGATCACGGCGCCGAGCAGGCCGTACCCCAGATTGGAGTAGTGATGCCGGCGCATCGGGCGGTGAATCAGCGCCCCAGCATCGACGTCGGCCAGCAGCGAATCGACGTTGCCGCCGGCGGCCCGCTCCCACCAGTCGCCGTGGGGCTCCCGGCGCAAGCCGCTGAAATGGGCGAGCACCTGGCGGACGGTGACCGGCCCCAGGTCCAGAGCGGGCAGGTAAGCCGCGAGTGGCGCGTCCAGCTCGACCAGGCCGGCATCGCGAAGCTGCATCAGCAGCGTCGCGGTGAAGGTCTTGGAGATGGATCCGATTCGCGACTGGGTGTCCCGGGCCAGGCCGCTGCCGGCGACCGCGGCATGGATTACCTGACCATTACGGACGACGCCGACCGAAACCCCGGGCACCCGGGCGTCCCGCTGGCTCGCCTCGACAATCCCGGCGATCTGGGCGATAACCGAATCGGACAGTGGCGAAGTCATGGACACAGACCCTAGCGCGAGCCGCTGAGCAGCAAAGATCAGGTCCTGGAGATCGGGTATCGCGTCAGGTGCGCGGGCGTGCCACGATTCCAGTGTGTGGATTGTGTGGCTCATTGCGGCAGTTGCCTTGGGCGTGGCCGAGATCTTCAGCGGCACGCTTATTCTGATCATGCTGTCGGCCGGTGCCGTCGGCGGAGCGTTGACCGCCGCGCTCGGTGCTCCGGTGTGGGCTCAGGGTCTGATCTTCGCCCTGGTCTCGGCGCTGGCCCTCGTCGGCCTGCGCCCCACGTTGCAGCGGCATATTCATACCTCCGGGGACAGCGCCCCGATGGGCCTCGAAGCGATCGAGGGCTCGCCCGGTCTCGTGCTGGAGCGAGTCGACATGGATCATGGATTGATCAAGATTGACGGCGAACTCTGGAGCGCCCGCCCCTACGACGCCAGTCAGACATTCGATCCGGGCGAACGCGTCCGGGTCATCGAAGTCCGGGGCGCGACCGCCCTGGTTTGGAAGGAGTAGTCGTGGGCGGAGGAGAGGTCATCGGGATCATTCTCGCGGCCGTCGTCGTCATCTTCGTAATCGTGACGCTGTATCGGATGGTGCGAATCGTCCCGCAGCAGCGGATGGACGTGGTCGAGCGACTGGGCAAGTATCACCGCACGATGAAGCCCGGAATGAACCTGCTGGTGCCGTTCTTCGATTCGGTGCGCACCAAGGTGGACATGCGTGAGCAGGTGGTGAGTTTCCCGCCGCAGCCGGTGATCACCTCCGACAACCTGGTCGTCTCGATCGACACGGTGCTGTACTTCAAAGTCGTCGACCCGGTGCGGGCCACCTACGAAATCGCCAACTTCCTGCAGGCGATCGAGCAGCTGACCGTCACCACACTGCGTAACGTGATCGGCTCGATGGACCTGGAGAAGGCACTGACCAGCCGCGATGAGATCAACCGGCACCTGTCCGGCGTTCTCGACGAGACCACTGGTCGCTGGGGGATCAAGGTGACCCGGGTCGAGATCAAGGCGATCGAGCCGCCGCCCAGCATCCGTGACTCGATG
Source organism: uncultured Actinomycetota bacterium (assembly GCA_963836775.1). Taxonomy (GTDB): domain Bacteria; phylum Actinomycetota; class Actinomycetes; order Mycobacteriales; family Micromonosporaceae; genus DASQPR01. The sequence goes on from CAWIKR010000003.1 coordinate 1,495,294, forward strand.
GAGAAGCAGATGCGCGCCGAGCGGGACCGTCGTGCGGCGATCCTGACCGCCGAAGGTGTCAAGCAGTCTCAGATCCTCACCGCCGACGGTGACCGGCAGGGTGCGATCCTGCGGGCCCAGGGTGAACGGGAAGCTCGGATCCTGCAGGCCGAAGGTCAGGCCAAGGCGATCCAGACAGTGTTCAACGCCGTGCACAATGCCGACCCGGACCCGAAGGTGCTGGCGTACCAGTACCTGCAGGCTCTGCCGCAGATCGCGGCCGGCCAGGCGAACAAGATCTGGATCATTCCGGCGGAGATGACTAAGGCCTTGGAGGGCATCAGTGGTTCGCTGACCGGCCTCCTGCCCGGGTCCGGTCCGATTCAGCCGGCCGAGGTCGCCGCGGCGGCCGACGAGATTCCGACCGAGGCGCTCGACGAGGCCCTGGCCGCAGCCCGCGCCGCGGCGGCGGAGACCGAGAAGGAAGCCGTCAGCGGCACGCCGAGCATCACCGCCGGTGGTCCGCTGACCGCGTCGAGTTTGCTCGGCGACTCCGAAATCGAGAAGCAGAAGGACTGAGCAGATGGGCTCCGGCCGCGCCCCGTGGTTCGCCACGGGGCGCGGCCGGTTCGCATGTCGGGTCGGTCGAGCCGTGACGTCAATGGCACGGGCCGGGTCGCAGATGTCGACGCTTCGCAAGGCACACAGTTGGGCTGAATCGCCGTAAATCCGCCCTCATCACCGGCCCGCCTGTCAGGATCGAAAGCCAGGAGTCGGGACGATCCGCGTGACCCGGCCATGACATCGCCGGGGGTTGCCGACATGTCTCAGGCCCAGCCAGCTCGCAGCGTCGGACGCGTACACCCGGCTTCGGTCGCGCCGGCCGCGACTCGGGGGCGGGGGCGGCGGGCCGATCGGGCGGCTCCGAGGCGGTCGATCGGCCGCGCCGATCGGCTGCAGGCCTTCGGCCGGTACGCGGTCTGGGCGATCCCGATCTACGCGATCGTCGCGGTCGCGTTCCCGCGTCCGTCCGGTGCGTTCAGTTCCGACCCGGCGACCTATGCCCGCTACCTGGCGACCGAACACGGGACAATCAGCGAGTGGGCCCGCATCGTCGGCCCCGGGATGCTCGGCGTGCTGTCCCTGGTGGCGCTAGCGGCGCTGCTCGTCAAGGCGAGAGGCCGGTGGCTCGCGCTGGCCGGCCTGATCGCCGGTGTGGGCGGATCGGTCCTGCTGATTCTCGAGGTCGGCTCGGTCGTCATCCGCAACGAGCGGATGCGCGACGCCGTGCTCGGCGGTGGCCTGACCCGGATCCACGGCAACGCGGACGCGACGTCCCGGCTGGTCCCGCTCGGCCTGCTGTTGCTGACGCTGGGCTGGGTGCTGCTCGGCATCGCGGTGTTCGTGGCGCGCGGGCTGAACAAGACCGACGGCGTACTCCTGGTGATCTCGGCCCCGATGATCTACATCGGCGGACTGGTGCTGTCGATGCTTCCGGTCCTCGGTGCGTTCCTGCTGGTGGCGGCCGGCTTGGGGATCGGCTTCGCGGCCGCCAAGGTGCAGCCGGCCGGCGTCATCCCGACCCCGCCGCTGGGAATCGGCCAGACGCAGTCCGCGCTGGCCCGGTTCGTCGACGCCCCGGACGAGCTCGAGCCGGTGCCGGTCACCGCCCCGAGGGAACCGGCCGCCGGCGACACGGCCGGCACGGCCAAGCGCCTGCGCGGCGTGCCGACCTCGTGGTCGGTGACCCGGGCCAACACCGATGACTTGGTCGCGCCGCCACCGACCGTGCCGACCTCGGCGAAGAATCTCAAGCCGGTCGCCACCACGAAGAAGAACTGGTCGATCCTCAACGGCGCCTCGGTCAAGACCACGACTCTGAACGGGCGATCGGCCGGCGACGTGCCGAGCCCGACCGATTCGCCGTCCGCCGCGCAGCAGCGCGCCGAGAACGCTCGCCGGGACAAGGCGCGGAACCGGAGCAATCCCGGTGGTCCCACCAAGCCCGGGAGCAAGCCCGACCGCCAGGCCTGATCGGCGCTGCGCCAGGGTTACGGCGGGGCAGCGTCCGATGACCGGCGACCCAGGATTCCAGGCCCGGGGCCCGACCGCTCGACGATTACCGGCGCCGGGCGACAATGACCTGGTGCCGCACACCCTCACCATCACCGATCCGGGCGACGAGCGGATCGCCGACTATCGGGCGCTCACCGATGTGGAGCTGCGGACCCGATGGGAGCCACCGCACGGCCTGTTCATCGCCGAGGGCGAGCTGGTGTTGCGGCGGGCGCTGCGGGCCGGCTACCCGGTGCGGTCGGTCCTGATCGACGCCAAGCGGGTCGACCAGGTCGCCGCGCTCGACCTCGGTGCCGGCACTCCGGTCTACGCGGCCGGTCAGGACGTGCTGGAAGCGGTCACCGGATTCCATGTGCACCGGGGCATCCTGGCGTCGTTCCGCCGCCGTGAGCTGCCGTCGGTCGCCGAGGTGCTGGCCGCGTCGCGGCGGCTGGTGATCCTCGAAGACATCAACAACCATACAAATCTCGGTGCGGTCTATCGAGGCGCGGCTGCTCTCGGCTTCGATGGCGTCCTGCTCTCCCCGTCCTGCGCCGACCCGCTCTACCGGCGCAGCGTGCGGGTCAGCATGGGCGAGGTGTTCGCGATCCCGTACGCCCGGCTGGATCCGTGGCCGAACGCTCTTGACGTGGTGCGCGCCGCCGGGTTCACGCTTATCGCCATGACACCGGCGTCGGATTCCGTACCGCTGAATGAACTTGATGAGACGGCCCGCAACCGGCCGGCGCTGCTCTTCGGCGCGGAGGGCTCGGGCCTGAGCGCCCGGGCGATGGCCGCCGCCGACGTGCGGGTGGCGATCCCGATGCACCGCGGCGTGGACTCGCTCAACGTGGCGGCGTCGGCCGCGGTCGCGTTCTGGGAGCTGTCCCGGTGAGCGCGGTCTTTCCCAGCGTGCGGGAGGTGCTGGCGCTGGATCCGGTGCGTTACGGGGCGCCCCGGGTGGTCTCCGGCGCCGAGTCGCTGGACCGGCCGGTGCGCTGGGTGCACGTCGCCGAGGTGCCGGACATCGCCACCCTGCTGCGCGGCGGCGAGTTGGTGCTGACCACCGGGATCGGCCTGCCCGGCGACGACGAGGGGCTTCGAGCGTTCATCGCCGCCCTCGCCGAGGTCGGCGTCTCCGGCCTCGTGGTGGAGCTGGGCCGGCGCTACGACCAGAGTGTCCCGCGGGTGATGGCGGCGGCCGCGGCCCGGCATTCGCTGCCGCTGATCGAGCTGCGCAAGGCGACGCCGTTCGTGCACATCACCGAGGCGGTGCACGCGATGATCGTGGACGCCCAGCTGGCCGAGCTCCGCGCCAGCGAGGAGATTCACCAGCGGTTCACCGAGCTGTCGGTGGAGGGCGCGGAGGCCGCCGAGGTGATCAAGGAGGCGTCCGCTCTGGCCGGAGCGCCGATCGTCCTGGAGAACCTGTCCCGGCAGGTGCTCGCCTATGACACCGCGGGGGAGCGACCGGAGCTGCTGCTGGACGGTTGGGAGGCGCACTCGCGGCGGATCGTGGCGGCCGGCCGCACCGGCTACGACGCCGATGCCGGCTGGCTGGTCACCACGGTCGGTGCCCGCGGCCAGGACTGGGGCCGGCTGCTGTTGAAGTCCGATGGCGAGCCGCCGACCCGGCTGACCATCCTGCTGGAACGCGCCGCGTCGACGCTGGCGCTGGGCCGGCTGATCCGGCGCGACGCCGAGGGCCTGGAACGGCAGATGCACCGCACGCTGCTCACCGCACTGCTGGACCACACCATGCCGGTGGACGAAGTGGCGCTGCGATCGCGCGCGCTCGGAGTGTCGCTGGAGCGCCGGCACCTGGTCGGAGTCGTGGTGCGCTATGCGTCGTTGCCGGACGTGTCGGGCGCGCCGGACGAGTCCGCAGCGGCGTCGTCGCCGTCGCCCGAGGAGATGCAGGCCCGGCTGCGGGATCTGGCCGAGGCGGTCAGCGAGGCCCTCCGGGACTCGTCGCTGCTGGGCCTGGCCAGCGCGCTCGACGACCACACCGTGGGCACGCTGATCGCGCTGAAGAAGCCGGACGAGATCGACCCGGGGCTGCAGGCGTTCGCGGCGGCACTGCGCAAGCTTCGCGGCTCGGTCATCATCGCCGCCGGCTCCGGCGTCGATTCGCTGCGCGAGGCACGGCGATCACTGATGGAGGCGCGGCAGATCGGGTACGCGGCCCGGCACGACACCCGCGACGTGCCGGTTTTCCGGCTGCCGCACGTGGGTCTGGCCGGCCTGCTGCACCTGCTCCGGGACGAGCCGCGGGTGCAGACCTTCGTCGAGCGCGAACTCGGCCCGCTGCTCGCCTACGACGCCAAGCACCCCAAGGAGCAGATGCTGCGTACGCTCCGGGTCTATCTCGACAGCGGGCGCAACAAGTCGGCGGCGGCGACCGAGGCGCACCTGTCCCGGCCGGCGTTCTACGAGCGGCTGGCGCGGATCGGCCGGATCCTCGACGTCGATCTGGACGCGGTGGAGCCGTGTTTGTCGCTGCACGTCGCACTTCTGGCACTGGACGCGATCCGGGACGTCTGACCCGGCGCCGGCGATCCGGACGTCTGACCCCGCGCCGGCGGTCCGGGACGTCTGACCCGGCGCCGGCGGTCCGGGTCGTAGGGTCGAAGCGTGAGCAACCTGGAACTCGCACCGGCCGAGACCGACTGTCCGCCAGACGCCGCCGCCGGCGCCCGCGCCGATCTTCTTGACGGCCGGGACGTGCCGCTGGGCCGGCACACCGTGGTTCGGCGGCTGTTGCCGCACACCAACCGGCGGACCGTCGGGGCCTGGTGCTTCTTCGACCACTTCGGCCCGGAGAACATCGCCGACACCCCGGGCATGCAGGTGCCACCGCACCCGCACTGCGGCCTGCAGACGGTCACCTGGCTGCTGTCCGGGGAAGTGCTGCACCGCGACAGCCTGGGCACCCTGGCGACGATCACGCCGGGCCAGCTCAACCTCATGACCGCCGGATTCGGCATCGCGCACTCGGAGGAGTCACCGCCGGAGCACACGCCGGTGATGCACGGGCTGCAGCTGTGGATCGCGCTGCCCGAATCGGTCACCGAGGCGCGGTTCGAGCACCATGCCGCGTTGCCGGAGCTGACCTATGGCGGCGTGTCGATGACCGTGGTGATCGGCACCTTCGACGGCACCTCGTCGCCGGCTCGCGTACACAGCCCGCTGGTCGGGGCGCAGATCAGCGCCGAGGGCTCGGCGTCGCTGCCGCTCCAGCCTTCGTGGGAGTATGCCGCGATCCTGATCGACGGCTCGGCCACGGTGGCGGGCCAGGCACTGACGCCCGGGTCGCTGCTCTACCTCGGCACCTCGCGATCCTCGCTGGAGGTCAGCGGCGACGGCCGGCTGTTCCTGATCGGCGGTGAGCCGTTCGAAGACGAGCTGGTGATGTGGTGGAACTTCGTCGCCCGGTCGCATGAGCAGATCGTTGCGGCCCGGACCGCGTGGATGGCCCGCGAGCGGTTCGGCGAGGTGCACGGCTATGCCGGAGACCGGCTGCCGGCGCCCGACTTGCCGACCGTACGGCTGAAGCCGCGCAGCCGGCACGGACGTCCGATGCCGCCCAGTTGATCTCGCACGTGGCGCGGCGGTTTTCTGCTTTTCGGCACTCACGGCTGGACATTTCGGGCATCTCGGGACCGTGAGCGCCGAAAAGCAGAAAGGTCCACGTGATCGCATGACGAAATGGCTGGTTTCCGATGCTGGAATCAGCCATTTCGTCATGTGATGCGTGGCCGACCTCGCGACATTGGCGGGCGAGCCGTTCGATCCCGCTGATCGCGGCACACTGACGATGGGTGGTGGTGCGTATGTGTGCGCAGAGCGAGGGCAGAGTGTTAAGTGGGAGTCGGCCGGGATAGCAGACTGTCACTTGTGTGACCTGCGCAACTGGTGGCAGCGTGGACCGTACCGCACCGGCGCCTCCCCGCTCGATCTGCCGTTGCGGCAGTCGCGCATGCCGCCCGTACCAACTGAGGGGTTCGAGAATGACCACCGATGACCTGTTGGCCCGCCACAAGGCCGTGATGCCGTCGTGGATGCTGCTCTACTACGACGAGCCGCTGGAGATCGTCTCCGGTTCCGGGCGCCGCGTGGTCGACAGCGCCGGGCGCAGCTACCTCGATTTCTTCGGCGGGGTGCTGACGAACATGCTCGGCTACGACATTCCTGAGGTGCGCGCCGCGGTCGACAAGCAACTCGACACCGGTGTCGTGCACACGTCCACGCTCTATTTGATCCGCCAGCAGATCGAGCTGGCCGAGAAGATCGCCGAGCTGTCCGGCATCCCGGATGCCCGCGTGTTCTTCACCAACTCCGGCACCGAGGCCAACGAGGCCGCACTGCTGATGGCGACCAGTTATCGCCGCAGCAACCAGGTCCTCGCGGTCCGCAACAGCTACCACGGCCGCACCTACGCGACCATGGGGATCACCGGCAACCGCACCTGGTCGGCATCGGCGGCAAACCCGCTGCAGGTGGCGTTCCTGCACTCCGGCGATCGGCTGCGCGGCCTGCTGGCCGGCAAGGACGACGCCGAGCACATCGACGCCGCGGTCGCGGATATGCGGGAGATCCTGGCCACGCAGACGTTCGGCGATGTGGCGGCGCTGATCGCGGAACCGATCCAGGGCGTCGGCGGCTTCGTGCACGCGCCCGACGGCATTTTCGGCGCCTATCGCAAGGTGCTCGACGAGACCGGCATCCTTTACATCTCCGACGAGGTGCAGACCGGCTGGGGCCGCACCGGCGAGCACTTCTGGGGCTATCAGGCGCACGGCGTCACGCCGGACCTGTTGACCTTCGCCAAGGGCGTCGGAAACGGCTACGCGCTGGCCGGTGTCGTCGGCCGGGCCGACGTCATCAACGCGGTCAGCGGCATCTCGTTCTCGACGTTCGGCGGCAACCCGCTGTGCACGGCGGCCGGCAACGCGGTCATCGACTATCTGCTCGCCCATGACCTGCAGGGCAACGCCGTGGCGATGGGTGCGATCCTGCTCGACGGCCTGCGGGACGGTGTCAAGGACACGGCGATCGTCGCCGACGTGCGGGGCAAGGGCCTGATGCTCGCCGTCGAGTTCGTCGAGCCGGGCACACTGAACCCGAACGCCTACGCGACCGCCCGGGTCTTTGACGAGTGCCGCAAGGGCGGGCTGCTGGTGGGCAAGGGCGGTCTCTACGGCAACACCATCCGGATGGGCCCGCCGATGACCCTGACCGAGGACGAGGCACGCGAGGGCCTGGCGATCCTGCTGGGTGCCATCAAGACGGTAGATGCGGAGCTTTCGGCATGAAGCATGTGACTCACTACAGCAACGGAAAGCCCTGGACCGGCACCGCGGCCCGGCACGGCGACATCTTCGATCCGGCTACCGGCGCGGTCGCGGGGCAGGTCGATTTCGCCTCCACCGAGGACGTGAACGGGGTCGTGGCGGGAGCGGTGAGCGCGGCCGCCGGATGGCGCGAGGCGAGCATCGCGAAGCGTACGGCGGTGATGTTCGCGTTCCGCGAGATCATCCACGCGCGCCGGGACGAGCTGGCCGCGGTGATCACCGACGAGCACGGCAAGGTGCTCTCCGACGCGGGTGGCGAGGTGCAGCGCGGCATCGAGGTGGTGGAGTTCGCCTGCGGCGCCGGACCGATGCTGCGCAGCGGCTTCGTGGAGAACGTGTCCACCGGCGTGGACTCCTACAACATCCGCCAGCCACTGGGCGTCGTCGCCGTCATCTCGCCGTTCAACTTCCCGGCGATGGTGCCGCTGTGGTTCGTCCCGATCGCGATCGCGGCCGGCAACGCGGTGGTGCTCAAGCCGTCCGAGAAGGATCCGAGCGCGGCGGTGAAGCTGGCCGAGTGGTTCAGTGAGGCCGGTCTGCCGGACGGCGTCTTCAACGTCGTTCACGGCGACAAGGAGGCGGTCGACGCGCTTCTGACGCACCCGGACATCAAGGCGGTGTCGTTCGTCGGCTCCACGCCGATCGCCCGCTACGTCTACGAGACCGGCACCACCCACGGCAAGCGGGTGCAGGCGCTCGGCGGCGCCAAGAACCACATGATCGTGCTGCCGGACGCCGATCTGGACCTGGCCGCCGACGCCGCCGTCTCGGCCGGGTTCGGCTCGGCCGGCGAGCGCTGCATGGCCATCTCGGTGGTGGTCGCGGTGGATCCGGTCGGCGACGACCTGGTGGACCGGATCAAGCAGCGGATGGGCGAGATCCGCACCGGTGACGGCCGCCGCGGCTGCGACATGGGCCCGCTGGTCACCGGCGCTCATCGGGACCGGGTTGCCGGGCTGGTCGAGGCCGGGTCGTCGGCCGGGGCGAAGCTGGTGGTCGACGGGCGGGACGTGACCGCCGACGGCGACGACGCCGGATTCTGGCTCGGGCCGACACTGTTCGACCACGTCACCATCGACATGGCGATCTACCGCGAGGAGATCTTCGGGCCGGTGCTGTCCGTGGTCCGGGCCGGTTCCTACGCCGACGCCGTCGGGCTGGTGAACTCGAACCCGTACGGCAACGGCACCGCCATCTTCACCAATGACGGCGGCGCCGCCCGCCGGTTCCAGCACGAGATCGAGGTCGGGATGATCGGCATCAACGTGCCGATCCCGGTGCCGATGGCGTATTTCTCGTTCGGCGGCTGGAAGTCGTCACTGTTCGGCGACACCCATGCGCACGGTCTCGAGGGATTCCACTTCTTCACCCGCGGCAAGGTGGTCACCAGCCGCTGGCTGGACCCGTCGCACGGCGGCGTCAACCTGGGCTTCCCGACCCACTCGTAGTTTTGACCTGCTAGACGCGAAGGGCCCGGCGATCGGCCGGGCCCTTCGTTACGTCCGTTCACGATGCCGGCGGACCTACCGCAGCGCGTTGACCACACAGCAGGTCGAACCGGTCGGCTTGCCAAGCTCGATCCAGATCGGATCGGTAATGATCGTCTCGAGCTGGTCCAACGACAGCGCCGGCTCCGACCGGCTCACCTGACCGTACTTCGGGTCCGGCACGTTATATGTGTCCAGACGCAGGTACAGGCCGCTGGGGTAGAGCACCACAACGGACCACGCGACGCCGATTCCGGAGCCTTCGTTACGCCCCGTCGTACGCATCATCAAAGCCCCACCCGGCAGCGTCGCCGTGCTGCAGTAGGTGGTGCTCGGGTTGTCAGCCCGATAGTGGCCGCAGTCGAATATGTCCGCCGCATTCGGCGCCGGTGCCTGGGCCCGCCACAGGAAGGACTGGTTCGGGCTGACGACGATTTCGATGTCGGTGGTGCCGTGCGCGTCGCGATAGCGCACGTTCGCGTTGGTGCTGGCCTCCTGATGGGTGACCTGGTAGGTGCCCGGCGGGAGCATGCTTCGCAACTGCCTGGCGACTTTCGCGGCGTCCACGTAGTAGAGGCGAACGCGCTCGGTAGCGGTGACACGGTCCGGAGGGGGCGGCGTGGGATCCTTGCTTACCGGCGCGGTCACCGCCGTTGCCGGCGGACTGACCGACGCGGGCGCCCGTGTCAGCGCACCGACCGTTACTACGACACCTGCGGTCACCAAGACGGTGGCGACGCCGGCCACCGCGGTCCAGCAACGTCGGCGCCGCCGCAGCGCGGTCGCGGCCGCGAACACCTCGTCGCTGCCACCACGCAGCGGCGGCTCGTCGGTGACCGCACGCGCCAAGACGGCACCGAGCGAATCGTTGTCGATCATCGAGTTCCTCCATCGTTGCGGGTGAGTACGGGGTTCAGATCCGCCAGCGACTCCCGGAGCGACGCGAGCGCCTTGGCGGTCTGGCTCTTGACCGTCGGAATGCTGGTGCCGAGCGCCGCCGCGGTCTCCTCGATGCTGCGGTCCTCCCAGTGCCGCAGCACCACGGTGGCTCGCTGCCTGGGTGGCAGCTTGCGCAGCGCGGCCAGCACCGCCATCGCGGTGTCCGGATCGGTGCCGACCGCGGCCGGGTCGCCGCCCTCACCGGGCGGCCGCTCCCGGCGCCGCCACAACCGCCGGCTGTCGTCCAGGAACACCCGCGTCAGTGCGGTCCGCGAATAGGCGTCCAGGTTGTCGATCCGGCGCCGCCGGGCGGCCTCGACCACCCGGGCCAGCGCGGTCTGCACCAGGTCTTCGGCTCGATGCCAGTCGCCGCACAGCAGGTACGCGGTACGGCACAGGTGCGCGTACCGGCCCGACACGAATGCGTGCAGTTCCTCGTCGACCTCTGCGGACACGTGACTCCTCCCGGTATCGAACCTGTCATCTGGCTAGACCGGTTAGGAAGGTCGCCAGGACGCCCGCTGCCGGAAGTGTGTTCCGGGTAGTGTGCTGAACGATGACGAATACGGACAAGCCGGACTTCATGAGTGAGATGCGGGACGCGGTCACACCGCGAGCCGGCGTGCTGGTGCTCGGTGTCCTGCTGATCCAGTTCGGATTCATCGCCAGCTATCTGGGTGCGTTTCACAATCCGAAGCCGAGTGACATCCCGATCGCCGTGGTCGCGCCGGCGGGCGCGCCGGCCGGCACCGCGGCCCGGACCGCCGCGCAGCTCAATGCGCTGGCCGGGCATCCGGTCGAGGCCACCGCGGCGGCCTCCGAGGCGTCGGCGCTGGCTCAGATCAAGGACCGGAGTGTGTACGGAGCGGTGCTGCTGGGCGCCGGCAACCGCGACGAGCTGCTGGTCGCCAGTGCCGCCGGCGCGTCGGTGAGCCAGGCCCTGGAGATCGTCGTCACCGCGGTGGACCAGACCCGGAGCCGCACCGTCGCGGTCACTGACGTGGTCCCGGCCGGCCGCGGCGACGCGCGCGGCCTGTCCGCCTTTTATCTAGTGGTCGGCTGGGTGGTCGGCGGCTATCTGGTGGCCGCGATCCTGGGCATCGCCGGTGGCGCCCGGCCGGCGAACCGGCATCGGGCCCTCCTCCGTTTGGGCACACTCGCCGTCTACGCGGTCGTTTCCGGCCTCGGCGGAGCGGTGATCGCGGAGACCATCCTGTCCGCGCTGTCCGGTCACTTCCTGGCGCTGTGGTGGTTCGGCGCGCTCCTGGTGTTCGCGGTCGGCGCGCTGACCATGGCGTTCCAGGTGCTGCTCGGCATCCTCGGCATCGGCCTGGCGATCGTGTTCTTCGTGGTGCTCGGCAACCCGAGCGCCGGCGGTGCCTACCCGGCCGTGCTGCTGCCGCCGTTCTGGTCGGCGATCGGGCCGTGGCTGCCGCCCGGTGCCGGCACCGATGCGGTACGCAGCATCGTCTACTTCCCCGCGGCGAGTCTGGCCCAGCCGGTGTGGATCCTCATCGCGTACGGAGTGATCGGGGTGGCCGTGACGCTCGCTGTCGCCGCCGGCCGGCGCCGACCGAGCCCGCCGGAGCCTGCCGGTTAAGTCTCAATGAAGAGCCGTCCACGCTCGGGCCTCGCGGTGGCAACCAGACCGTGATCCTCTTCAGCCTTGCGAGCGATCGCCGGTGCCGTATTTTTGTTCCGGCACCCCCGCAGGTTATCGCAGCTCAACGCCCATGCGCTGGACGCGAGTATAGGTCACAGTTAGGAAACTTTCCCGGTGGGGCTTGACAGCACCGGGGGTTCAGCAAGGACTATTTCCGTTAACAGTTAAGACTCCTTCGAGAAAGACGGAATCCCGCCGGGTCGTACCCCACCACGACGGCGCGCAAACGGGCCTTCCGCCGACCTCAAAAGGCATCAATTCGACAGCTGAACAAACACAGCGGCGCCCCGGCCATCCGAGTCTCCGCTCGCTCCACAACCCCCGGACAGCAGATGTCCACCTTGTGTAGTAACTCATCGAGGAGGATTCGCGTGAAGCGACGGATCGCGGTTGCCGCGGCGCTCGCAGCGACGCTGATTGGTGCCGCAGCGTGCGGCAGCAGCAGCGACAAGAAAGACAACAGCGCAAGCCTGGGCAGCCTTGACGGCAAGGGCAAGACCATCAACGCCTGGATCATGGCGGATGCCCAGAACCCGAAGTGGAAGCCCATCCTGGACGACTCGATCGCCCGCTTCAAGGCCGCCACCGGCGCCGACGTGAACATCACGTTCACCAACTGGCCGAACCACCTGCAGCAGCTGGACGCAGCTCTCAACGCCGGCACCGGCCCGGACGTGGTCGAGCTCGGCAACACCGAGGCTCCGAAGTACGTGTTCGGTGGCGGTCTGAAGGACCTCACCAGCGTCAAGAGCCGGTTCGACAACAACTCCACCTGGCTCGACGGCCTTGCCGGCGCCTGCGTGCAGGACGGCAAGTACTACTGCATTCCTTACTACGCCGGCACCAAGCTGTCGATCTACCGCACCGACCTGCTGCAGGCCGCCGGTGTCGCCAACCCGCCGGCCACCCAGCAGGAACTGCTCGCCGACCTGGACACGCTGAAGACGAAGAACGCCGGCAACAAGAACTTCGTCGCGTTCAACATGCCGGGCCGTTACTGGTACGCCGCCATGTCCTGGGTCTACACCAACGGCGGCACCATCGCCGACAAGGGCTCGGACGGCAAGTGGAAGGGCGAGCTGGAGAGCGCTCAGGCGCAGGCCGGCCTGACCCAGTGGGCCAACGTCGTGAAGAACTACTCGACCACCACCAGCCAGACGGTGACCGAGCAGAACCAGGACACCCTCTACGAGACCGGCAACGTCTTCATGGAGTACGACGCCGGCTGGCATAGCGGTGTGGTGCAGCAGGTGCACACCAACCCGAACGACCCGAACTCGCCGCTCAAGGACACCGCGGTGAAGGGCAAGGTCGGCCTGTTCGCGATGCCGGGTCTGTCCGACTCGCAGCCGTTCAAGTCGTTCCTGGGTGGCTCGGTTCTGGGCGTGACCAAGGACAGCAAGAGCGCCGCCCTTGCCGCCGAGTTCATCAAGTACTACACCGACACCAAGGCTGAGACCGCGTTCATCGACCTCGGCAACCTGCCGAACGCGACCTCGCTGCTGGACGCCGCCTCTGCCAACCCGGCGGTCGGCCCGCAGGTCTCCGCTGCCGCGAAGGCGTCCTGGTTCACCCCGGCCGCGCCGACCTGGGCGAACGTCGAGAGCCAGAACGTGCTTCAGGACATGTGCCAGGCGATTGCCACCGGCACTGACCCGATGACCGCCGCCAGGGCTGCTGACGACAAGATCAACAGCATCCTGAACGCCTCCTGACCTTCGGGAAGCGTGAGCTAGTCACCGCAGCAAGATCGTGGGGCCGCACCGACCGCGGTGCGGCCCCACGCCATTGACAACGGCTAAGCCTTTTCAACAACGCGCCGACACACCACCATGGTCGTGACCGCCGCCGATGACCGCGAAGCGGTCTCGTGACCCAACCGGGTCACACCGGGCGGCCGGCATGGATGTCGAGGTCCTGGCGACAGAGGGGCAAGTAATGAGTGCGACCGGAATCGAGGCGGCGCCCACGCGCGACGTCCAGCCATCCGGCCCGGGCGACGCGGACACGCGGCTGGTTCGCGGCAAGCGCCGCCGCGACCGTACCGACAAGCTGATCCCGTACTGGCTGTCACTGCCGACACTCCTGATCGTGGTGGCCATCTTCGGCTACCCGTTCGTGAAGATGATCATCATGTCGTTCCAGGAGAAGTCGGCGCACAACCTGTTCCGCGACGTCGGGCCGACCTGGGCCGGCTTGAAGAACTTCAAGGAAGTCTTCTCCGACGGCCGGTTCTGGACGATCACCGTGCGCACGGTCATCTTCACCGTGCTGGTTGTCGTGGCGTCGGTGGTCCTGGCCATGCTGGTCGCGCTGATGCTGAACCACTCGTCGCGATGGGCCAAGATCCTCCTCACGACCGTCCTGATGTTCGTCTGGTCGGTGCCGCAGATCGTGTCGATCCAGCTCTTCGGCTGGCTCACCGACCCGGATTTCAGCGTCATCAACTGGCTGCTGTCCAAGCTCGGCTTCAACATGATCCACCATGACTGGTTCCGGGATCCGCACCAAGGTCTCGCGGTGGCCGGTGTCGTGGTCATCTGGGGCGCCATCCCGTTCCTGGCGATCACCCTGCACGCCGGCATGTCGATGGTGCCGAAGGAACTGAATGAGGCGGCCGAGATCGACGGCGCCAACGCCTGGCGCCGGTTCCGCGCGGTCACCCTGCCGATCCTGCGGCCGCTGCTGGTCATCATCGCCACGCTCTCGGTGATCTGGGACATCCAGGTGTTCAACCAGATCTACCTGCTGCGTCACCAGTCGCCCGAGGAGACCTACTGGACGCTCGCGGTCTACACCCGCAACGTGGCGCTCGGTGGCGGTGGGAATTACTTCCTGGGCTCGGCGATCGGCGTGATCACCGTCCTGCTCATGCTGGTCGTGATGATCTTCTACATCCGCCAGATCTTCCGGATCGGAGACTACGAGTGACCACCGTGACGACCTCCTCGCATCGGTCCGTCCAGCCGTCGGCGACGACGGCGCGGCCGGTCCGCCGCAAGCGCCGCAGCCAGCGCGCCAAGTACGTGGTGAACACGCTCGTCGTCATCACCGCCGTGGTGTTCGCGTTCCCGATCTACTGGATGATCAACACCGCCTTCAAGTCGGCGAACGAATACCAGACGCTGACGCCGCACTTCGTGCCGCAGGACCCGACCCTGGTCAACTTCACCAGCGCGATCCACGTCGGACGGTTCGGTGACGACCTGCGCAACAGCCTGATCCTGACGATCGTCTCGGTGTTCTTCAGCATCGTGATCGGGTTCCTCGGGGCACTGGCGATCGCGCGATTCCGGTTCGCCGGCCGCAAGGTGCTGATCTTCGTCATCATGGTGGTCCAGATGCTGCCGATGGCGGTCATGGTGGTGCCGATCTACAAGGTGCTCGCCGACGCCCATCAGACCGACACGCTGACCGGCATGATCGTGGTCTACATCGGCCTGGTGATGCCGTACACGGTGTGGACGCTGCGCGGCTTCATCGTCAACGTGCCGCGGGAACTGGACGAGGCCGCGATGGTCGACGGCTGCAGCCGCTGGCAGACCTTCTTCCGGATCATCCTGCCGCTGGTCGGGCCGGGCCTGGTTGCCACCTCGGTCTACGGCTGCATCCAGATCTGGAACGAGTGGCTGGTCATCTACACCATCAACGTCAACAACAGCAAGCAGAACCTGATGGTGTGGCTGACCGACCAGAGCAGCCTGCACGGCACCGCGTGGGGACCGCTGATGGCCGGCGCCATCATCACCTCGCTCCCGGTGGTCATCCTGTTCCTGGTGATCCAACGGCACATCGCCACGGGTTTGACGGCGGGTGCGGTCAAGGGCTGACCGACGGGGGTCATCGGCCCTATTGGGGGTCGCATCCGACGCAGGGCGCGGGCCGGCGATTGTCGCCGGCCCGCGTCGCTGTATCCGCTCGATGGTGCGCATCGGCCGCGTGCTGCCGATACCGGCGCGCACTGTCGCTACCGGCCGAGCCGCCGGTGTCATACCCGGTAGCGACAATGGTCGAGTGCTGATCGCCGTCGCGTGGGACCGAGCCGAGGGTGCCGACGGCGCCGGGCGCTCGCGACTGGTGCCGGTGGACGAGTCCGGCCGGGCCGCCGGTCCGGTCCGCGAGGTCGACGACATCGTCGCCGCGGTGCAGGCCGAGGAGGCCGGTGGCGACGTGCGCTGGCTGTGGCCGTCCAGTGCCGACTTCTATCCGGTTCTGGTGCGGGCCGGCGTGCGGGTGGCCCGATGCCACGACCTGGAGCTGGTCGAGAGCCTGCTGGTCGGTGCCGAGGGCGCCTGGGGCGAGCCTCGATCGCTCGGATCGGCGTACGCGCGGGCGACCGGTGCGCCGATCCCGCCGGATCCGCCGGCCCGGATCGCCACGGCCCCTGGAGACGTCCAGGAGGCGCTGTTCGACGCGGAGCCAGCCACCAGGCGGGTGAGCGGATTCGATGCGCTCACGGCGATCCTGACGGTCTACCGGGCACAGCTCGAGCGGATCGAGGCCACCGCGTCCCCGGGCCGATTCCGGCTGCTGGCCGCCGCCGAGTCGGCGGGCGGGTTGCTCGCCGTCGAGATGGGCATCGACGGCCTGCCGTGGAGTGCCGAGACGCACGACGAGATCCTCGCCGACCTGCTCGGCGAACCGGGGCCGATGGGCACGCCGCCGACCAAGGTGGCGGCACTGTCCGAGGAGATCATCGCGGCGTTCGGCGGCTCGCGGTTTCGGATCGACTCGCCAGCCGAGTTGCTGAAGGCATTTCATCGGGCCGGCTTCTCGATCGGCTCGACCCGGATGTGGGAACTCCGCACGGTGGACCATCCGGCGGTTCCACTGATCCTGAAATACAAGGAGATCTACCGGCTCTGGACGGCGCACGGCTGGGCCTGGCGCCAGGCCTGGGTGGCCGGCGGCCGGTTCCGTCCGGAATACGTGCCCGGCGGCGTGGTCTCCGGCCGCTGGGCCACCCGCGGCGGCGGCGCCCTGCAGATCCCGAAGGTGATCCGGGGCGCGGTCCGGTCCGATCCGGGCTGGCGCCTGGTCGTCTCCGACGCCGGGCAGCTGGAGCCGCGGATCCTGGCGGCGTGCTCCGGCGATACCGGCATGATGCGGGCCGCCGGAGCCGGGGATATGTATGCGGCGCTGGCCCAGGACGCGTTCGGCGGCGACCGGGCCAAGGCCAAGGTGGCGCTGCTCGGGGCGATGTACGGCCAGACCGGCGGGCAGGCGATCCCGGCGCTGGCGACGTTGAAGAAGAACTATCCGGTGGCGCTCGCCTACGTCGAGGACGCGGCCCGGGCCGGTGAGGCCGGCGCTTTGGTCCGGTCCTGGCTGGGCCGCACCTGCCCGCCGCCATCGGCGTCCTGGGACGGCTACTCCGAGGAGGCGGATGCGCGCGGCGGTGCCTACGGCCGCGCCCGCGGGCGGTTCACCCGCAACTTCGTCATCCAGGCAACCGCCGCCGAGTGGGCGTTGGCACTGCTGGCCACGCTGCGTGCCCGACTCGCCGGAACCCCCGCCCGGCTGGTGTTCTTCCAGCACGACGAGGTCATCGTGCACACGCCGGAGGACCTCGCGGCCGAGGCGGTGTCCGCCGTGCAGGAGGCCGGTGAGCAGGCGACCAGGTTGTTGTTCGGCGCCACTGCGGTGCGGTTCCCGCTCGGCGACGCGGTGGTCGACAGTTATGGCGACGCCAAATAGTCGGATGACGTGCTGGCCGCTGTTCCGCTCGATTGACGCTGAGTAGTCGGTATCGAGGCTGGGGTTCCGCTGCGGACTGTGACCGGTCCTGCTCAACACCCCTTTGGCAGCCGAGGCCGGACGTGTCTTCGAGGGGCTTTGCTTTGCGCACTCGGAGTAACACGTGACTGTGGGTGAGGTGTTATTGAGAGTGCGCAAAGCAAAGCCCCGCGAAGCGCGACCAGGGCCATCGCCGAGCGGCAGACCCCGGCGACCCGTCGCCCTACGACGAGGCCTCCCCCGGACGATCGCGCTACTGACCGGCGAAGAACCTCTCGATCACCACGGTGTGCGTCGGGAACGCGACCACCTCGGGCTTTCGGATGATGACCCAGCCGGAGGACTCGTGGGCCGCGGCCGGCTCCGGCAGCGTGGCGATCGGCCGGGGGTCGACGATGCCGAAGATCAGGATGTGCGCGCCGGTGCTCTGCACGTCGAAGAGGGACACGTCGTCAGCGATCGCCGGCAGGCCGGTCTCCTCGCGCAGTTCCCGGGCGGCGCCCTCGTTCCAGGTCTCGCCGAACTCGATGAATCCGCCCGGCACGCACAGCTGCCCGCGGGCCGGTTCAATGTCGCGGCGGACCAGGATCAGCCCTAATGGACCGTCGTCGTCCAGCTCCACCGGCACCAGGACGAGCCCGACCGGGAGCGGATTGCGCCACGTGGTCTCACCGCAATTCGGGCACACTCGCGGCCACGGCGATCCGGGCGGATACGCATTTCCGCAGTACCCGCAATGCCCGTTTTGTTCCAACGTGGTGACCTGCCAGGGGAGAGGCATGTTATGCACCGTACCCGCTCGCGGAGTTGTCCCCAGCGTGTGGATAACTTGTGGATCCGCCGGTCAGAGGGTTGGCGGCATGTGGACAACAGTTGAACAACATGTGGACACTCGCGGACATCGATGCCTCCGGGGCTAGCTCGTCCAATGTGGTGATTGGACTCTCGATCAGGTGGGCTGCCGCAGCGAATATACGAAACGGGCGCTTCGACGATGCGTCGAGGCGCCCGCTGGTGCCAACCGTCCACAGAGAACTCAGATGATGACGCGGCCGCCGGTGACGTCCATGGTCACGCCGGTGATCCAGCTGGAAGCGTCGGACGCGAGAAACGCGGCCGCCGCGGCGATGTCGGCCGGCTCGCCGATCCGGCCCAGCGGAAACGAGCGGCCCAAGCCGTCCAGCTGTTCCGGAGTCATCGTGCGCTCCATCTTCTCGTTGCGGACCGCCGACGGCGCGATCGCATTCACTCGGACGCCGTGCGGCGCCAGCTCGGCGGCCAGATGCTTGGTCAGCATCACGACGCCGGCTTTGGCCACCGCGTAGGCAACGTTGGCGTGGCTCGGTGCCCGGCCCGCGGTCGACGACATCGTCACGATCGACCCGCGCCCGGAGCGGACCATGGCCGGCGCGAACGCCTGGATGGTCGCGAAGGTGGCGGTGAGGTCGCCGGTGATGACCTGGTTCCACGTTTCCAGCGGCAACCCCAGGCTGGGCTGCGGGCGGCCACCGCCGCCGGCGAACGCGGTCAGCACCTCCGGAGCGCCGAGTTCGGCCTCGATCGTCTTCACCGCCGCGGCCAGGGCCGCCGGGTCGGTGCAGTCGGTCGGCACCGCGACCGCCTGGCCGCCGTTGTTCCAGATCTCCTCGCGGACCCAATCCAGGGCGGCCGCGTCCCGCGCCAGCAGGGCGACCTTCATCCCGCATCCGGCCAGCAGCGCCGCCGTGCCGGCACCGATGCCCCGAGAGGCACCGGTGACGGCGGCGACCCGACCGCGCAGATCGGCGTAGTGCACGGCAGGCATCACTTGTCGGCCCGATGCATCCGGCGCCAGGCCCGGCATGCCCCGAACCGAACGGCGCCGAAGATCAGCACCAGGGGGATCAGCGGCCAGAAGAAGTGACCGTGCACGGCCGCCCCGATGGTGCCGATGATGGCGATCAGGAACAGCAGCGGGACCAGCCGCCACGGCCACGGCGGGCGCGCGTACCCCCACGATCCGCGCCCCCACGGCCCGCCGCGGCCCCACGGACCCGGACCGCCCCATGGTCCGGGTTGCCCGCGCCATGGTCCGGGTTGCGCCCCCCACGGTCCGGCCCCCCAGCCGGCCCGCTCATCCTCGGTTTTGGGCAGGTCCGCCGTGAGCGGACCGAGTTCGTCACGGAATTTGGTGGCGTACAGCGTGGCCAACCGCTCGTCGCCCTCTTCCAGGCTGAGCCGGCCATCAGTGACCGCGGCGCGGATGGCTTCGGCAACGGTCTCCCGCTCGGTATCCGAGGCGCGAACCCGGTTGCTGCGGGGGCTTCGCGGCGCGGACTGATCTTCGGTGCTCATCGTTCCTCCCGGAACATCTCGCAGTAGCGCATCTGGCTGATAGATCCACGGTGCGCCGCAGGCCCGGGTGAGCGCGTCCGACTGCGGGAGGCACTTGGCCGGTCACCGTCCGGGGTAGGACCGGCCGCCGGCTACCACCCTGGGCGTACGCGGAGCCGCCCGGGCCGCCGTCGGCGGGCGTACTCCGGTGCCGTGACCTTGGAATACGGTGACGGTGTGGAAGACGAGCGGGCAGCCGGTCCGGAGACCGGCGAGCCACCCCGGCAGGACGGTCCGCCGGGGCGCGGCGGGCCGCCCTGGCGTGGCAACCCACAGTGGCGCGGTGGCCCGCCGTGGGGGCAGCCCGGCCGCCGTCGGCCGGCCCGGCATCCGGGCGTGTTCTCGGCGATCTTCGTCTTCGTCGTCGGCCTGATCGGCACCCACTGGTCCCAGGCGCACCAGCCGCAGCTCCGGCACCTCGATGGCTGGGGGGTGATGCTGCTCGCGATCGCCAGCGGCGCGCTGATCTGGCGCCGGTACGCGCGGATCCCGACCCTGGTGATCACGGTCGCGGCCACCACGGCTTACGTGCTGCTCGGATACCCGTACGGCCCGGTGTTCCTGGCCTGCCTGGTCGCCACCCTCGGTGCGCTGCGCACCGGGCACCGCTACGCCACCTGGATCACGCTGGGCGCCGGATATCTGATCGCGATGTTCCTGGGCCGGATCTGGCCCACCGTCTTCGGATTTCACCTCCGGACACCGCCGCTGTCAACGGCGATCCTGGTGGCCGCCTGGATCATCGTGGCGTGCGTGATCGGCGAGGCCATCCGGGTCCGCTCGGAGCGGTTCGCCGAGGTGGCCCGCGTGCACGCCGAGCAGGCCCGGGCCCGGGCCGAACAGGAGCGCCGGCAGGCCAGCGAGGAGCGGCTGCGGATCGCGCAAGAGCTGCACGACGTGTTGGGCCACCACCTGTCCCTGATCAACGTTCAGGCCGGCGTCGGGCTGCACTTGATGGACGACGATCCGCAGCAGGCACGGCGGGCGCTGGAGACGATCAAGCAGGCGAGTGCCGAGGCACTGGGGGAGGTGCGTGGCGTGCTGGGTCTGATGCGGACGCGGGAGCAGCGCGCGCCCCGGTCGCCGGCACCCAGCCTGGCAAACCTGGACACCCTGGTCGACGGCGGCCACGCCACCATCACCGGAACGCCGCGCGCGGTGCCGCCGGAGGTGGACCGGGCCGCGTTCCGGATCGTCCAGGAGTCGCTGACCAATGTGCGCCGGCACGCCGGCGACGGTGCGGTCGCGCGGGTCACCATCGCCTACGAGCCGGATCGCCTGACCGTCACGGTCGCCGACAACGGCACCGGACCGGCCGCCACGGCCACCGGTGACGGCAACGGCCTGGCCGGTATGCGTACCCGGGCCGAGGAACTCGGCGGCACGTTCCGGGCCGGCGCCGGACCGGGCGGCGGCTATCTGGTGACCGCGACACTGCCGACCCCGGGCGAGCCACCGGGCGCTGCCGAATCCGGCCCGGACAGTGCCTCAGCGCGCTCGGGCGCTGCCGAACCTCGTACCAGCGAGGTGGAAACCCGCACCGACGACGTGGAAGGAGCCGAGGCTCCGTGATCAAGGTGTTGCTCGCCGACGACCAGGCGCTGCTGCGCGCCGGATTCCGGGCGCTGCTGGACGCGCAGTCCGACATCACCGTCGTGGCCGAGGCGATCGACGGGGCCGACGCGGTGCGTCAGGCCCAGCGGGAGCAGCCCGACGTCGTGCTGATGGACATCCGGATGCCCGGCACCGACGGTCTGGAAGCGACCCGGCGAATCGCCGAGGATCCGGCACTGGACGCGGTGCGGATAATCATCCTGACCACGTTCGACCTCGATGAATACGTGTTCGAGGCGATCCGGGCCGGCGCCAGCGGCTTCCTGGTCAAGGACACCGAGCCGGTAGAGCTGCTGCGTGCGGTCCGCGCGGTCGCCTCCGGCGATGCGCTGCTGTCGCCCGGCGTGACCCGCCGGCTGATCGCCGAGTTCGCGGCGCAGTTGCCGACGCCCACCCCGCCGCGCACCGCGGACGCGCTCACCGACCGGGAACGTGAGGTGGTCGCGCTGGTCGCGGCCGGGCTGTCCAACGAGGAGATCGCCGAACGCCTGGTGGTCTCGCCGGCGACCGCGAAGACGCACGTGAGCCGGGCGATGGGCAAGCTGATGGCACGAGATCGTGCACAGGTGGTCGTCTACGCCTACGAATCCGGCCTGGTCAAGCCCGGATGGCTCGGCTGACGTCGGGCAGTGCGCCGCAGATGTCGGCTGGCGCGCGGGCGTGCGGCTGACGTCGGGCGACGTGCGGCTGACGTCGGGCGACGTGCGGCTGACGTCGAGCGACGTGCGGCCGACGTCGCGCGGTAAGGGTCAGACCGTCGCCATCGCGAGGATTGCCAGCGTCCCGGTGGCGAGCAGGAGCGCGACGAAGATCAGCATGTTGCGCTCGGACGGCGGCAGCTTGTCTGGGTCATCGACCGCGTCGGCGGCCTTGGCCGGCTCGGCGACGACCGCGTCGGCCGCCTTCACCACCTCGGCCGGGGTGCCGGTCAAGAATGCCGGCAGCAGCATGGTCTCCTGGCTCAGCGCCCAACTGGGATCGGCGTGGTCTGACTCGCCGCGCTGACCGGGCAACCAGCCGCCCACGCGGAGCTCTCGGGTCTGGCTGTCGGGGTGCATCGCCGCACTCTATTACGGAGTTATCACGATCGCCAAGACGGTCGACCGGCTCGTTTGGGCGACGGCGGGTGCGGTTATCCACAGATCGGACCTCTCCGACATCAGAACCGGGCGGCAATGACGGCGCGAGGCCGATTCGGTTACCTGCGAGGATGCAGTGCCTACTCAGGACTGGTCCGACATTCGGGACATTGGTCGGTAATGCGGTCCGGGATTCGGGACAATAGGGAGGGTCTGAAAACCGGTTCGGCCCGGGAGCATCGGTGACCGCGATCGCCCAACGTGGTGATATGCGGCTTTACCGGATCGCCCGGTGGCGGCTCAACCAGCGGATCCACTGGCACCCCTTAGACTCGCCGCATGGCAGGTGGCTACGACTCGAGCGCAGCGGTGGCGTCCGGTGCGATCGTCGACCCCGAGGCGTTCAACGTCCGGGACGACGCGATCTTGACGGACGTGATCGCCACCCTCGGCGTACCCCGGCCGATCGGCGAGGTGGAAGCGGTCGAGGCGTGGATCAAACGATCCTGGATCCAGGCCGGCATCCACGACGCGGACGCCGCGCTGCGACGCCGGTTCGCCGACTACTTCCGGCGGCTCGGCTTCGTCGCCAAATACAAGTCGTACGGCGTGAAGTACGCGGCACCGTTCGGCTACAC
The DNA here is from genome assembly GCA_963836775.1 of uncultured Actinomycetota bacterium. Lineage (GTDB taxonomy): Bacteria > Actinomycetota > Actinomycetes > Mycobacteriales > Micromonosporaceae > DASQPR01. The sequence continues at coordinate 1,518,211 of CAWIKR010000003.1, forward strand.
GCTCTTTGACCTGCAGGACAACAGCGGGTTCAGCATTCAGTTGCACGAGTCCGCGAAGGTCGAGGCATTCCACGTCATCGGTCTGCGGAAGAACGCCTTCATGGTGCTGTGCACCGTGCCGGAGTGGCAGCAGCACGCGGCCGAGTTCGTCGCGGCCTGGGCCGACGGTCATCCGGAGACGTCGCCGATCGCCCACCAGCCGCGGGTGGGCGACGTCGCGGTGGTGGAAGACCTGAGCACCGTGCACACCGTCATCGGTTGTGTGCTGGAGGAATACGCCACGTCCTCGTATGACGTGGTGCTCCGGCTGCATGACCAGAACCAGGGCCGGCCCGTCGTGCTGCCGGCGACGCACACTCCGATCCGCGAGGTGCTGGCCCAGGCCGAGGATGTGGCGCCGCGCCGGGTGCTCCGCTACGGCAACGGCTGGCAGACCGCCGGGATGCCGTCCGGCACCGTCGACATCGCTCACCTGCCCGGCATGGGCCTGATCGCCCGCCACCTGGTGGTCGACGCGACCACCCCGTCCGCCGGCACGGTGTCGACCGACAACGTGGTCACGCTGTTCGTCCTGGATGGCGCGATCGATCTCGATGTCGATGGAGCGCCCATGCGGCTGGCCGCCGGCGACGTCACCGCGATGGCGCCGGCCACGGCCTACCGGATCTCCGGCGCCGGCCGGGTCGCCTGGTGCGAGGTCGCGGCCAAGTTCGCCTTCGAAGACCTCCGGTAGTTTGGAATCGATCTCGCGCCCGCTCGCGGCGTTGCTCCGGCGCTCGAGTGCAAAAACCGCACACGTCGCGCCGGTGCGCCTGGCGAGCGGGCCCGATCTCGGTCCCAAACTTCGTGGGTGAGAAACCCGCTCGCGGCGTTGCTCCGGCGCTCGAGTGCAAAAACCGCACACGTCGCGCCGGTGCGCCTGGCGAGCGGGCCCCGGTGGCTAAGTACAAAACCGCACACGTCGCGCCGAAGCGCCCCTACTGCACGTGCGGTCGGCGATCGACCGGCCGGATCGGCGGCATCTGCTCAGTCGGCCAGTCCCGCGGGCCGGACCACATCGCCGGGACCGCGTCGATCCGGCGCGCGATCTCGTAGGCGACGTGTTCGTAATTCACTCGCCAGCCGCGGAAATGCGCCCAGGCATGGTCGATCGTGCGCTCGGCAATGAAGCCGGCCGAGGTGAGCCGGGCGACCGCGTCGGCATATTCGGCGAAGGTCAGCTGGATCGGATCATCCGGCTGAGGATCAGGATTGAACTTGATCCCGGTGACCCGGGCGATGTCGCGCAACGCAGTAAATCCGGACCGCAGCATCAGCCGGCCGGCCCCGGCCGCCGGCGAGCCCGGCGTCAACGACAGGTGCAGCGCCGCCGCGTCCAGCACCGCGAGCAGCGAGATGATCCAGCTCCGATACGGCCGCGGTGACCGGAACGCCAGCAGGATCGGATAGTTCGTGTGGCTCTCGCCGATGGAGGCGGCCAGCCGCTCCCAGTTCTCGTAGAGTCCGCGCATCTCGTCCAGGGTGCCGACCAGGGCCTGCCGCGCGAGCAGTTCGGGGCCCCAAGCCGGTTCGCCGGCCCGGGACAGCAGCAGCGTCACTTCCGTCTCCCGGCGGTTGTAGGCGGCGTACAGCGTCGGCAGGTAGGCGATCTGTAGCGCCACCACCAGCGGCCCGGTGACCGCGGCGAGGAAGTCGATGGCGGTCAGCTCGCCCCGGGCGGTGGACGCGAACCCGAGAGTGAACAGGCTGGACCCGGCCTCCCGCAGGGCCGACGGCACCGACAGTGCCGAGAACGCGTGCAGCAGCAGGCCGTACGCCAGGAACAGCGTGAACAGCCACCACAGCAGGGTGGCGATCAGCACCAGCGGCGCCAGCCACGCCAGCACCTTGTCGCGCACCAGGTAGCTGCGGAACGGCCGGGCGATCAGGTCCAGCACCCACCGGAAGCCGCGCCAGAGCACTCGCACAAGCACCGACTCCAGGCCTCGTGGCACCACGAGATTGCGCAGGATGCTGCCCACCGTCAGCACCAGGAGGGCGCCGCCGACCAGCCCGGACAACCACCGCACCCGACCATCATCCGATCCGGCCGGGCATCGGCGGGCTGGTTTGACCGGGACGCGATCTTCGGGGGAGCCATTTCCGGTCCCGCCATGCGAACCTTTAAGGCGTGGCAGGTTCCCATCCCAGCGTCGTGGCCGCGGCCCGCACAGCCCTCGCACCACTCCTTGACGGCGGCGACAAACGGCTGCTGGTGGGGATCGCCGGTCCGCCGGCGGCCGGCAAATCCACCCTGGCCATCACTATCGCCCGGGACTTGTGCCAGGCATTCCCGCGGCACGGCGACGCGTCCGGCGCCGAGTTCGCCGTCGCCGTCGGCATGGACGGATTCCACCTGGCCAACTCCGAACTGAACCGGCTCGGTTTGAACTCCACCAAGGGCGCTCCGGACACCTTCGACGCCTACGGTTTCATCGCCCTGCTGCGCCGGCTCAAGGCCGCCGACGAGCCGGTCGTCTACGCACCGTTGTTCAGCCGGATCCTGAACGAGTCGATCGGCAGTGCGCAGCCGGTCCGCGCCGGGGTGCGGGTGGTGGTCATCGAGGGCAACTACCTGCTGCTGCCGCGGCCGCCCTGGGCCGAGGTCGGCGAGCTCCTCGACTACGTCTTCTACCTCGACGCGCCGGCCGATTCCCGGGTCGACTCGCTGCTGCGACGGCAACGTTCGCGGGGGCTGGCGCCGGCCGCCGCCGAGGACTGGGTGCACCGCAGCGACGAGGCCAACGCGGCGCTGATCTCAACCACCCGGCACCGCGCCGATCACGTCCTGCTCCGGCCCGCCTAGCACGCCCGGCGGAGTCGGCCAGCGCCGCCGTGCACGCAGACTTACGACGTCGTCGCGCAGGCCGCGGCCGACGTCACCACCAGATCTGACGCGTAGACCGCCGCGACCGTGAAGCAGTACTCCGACCCACCGGCCAGCCCGCCGATGCTGACACTGGTCCGGCCCGGGGGCACCTCCTGGCGGACCGTCGGGCTTGATCCCCTGGCACCGCCGACGATCAGGAACGGCACTCGTCCGTCGGCCGGATCGGACCAGGTGACCAGGGCGGTGCCGGCCCCGATCGCGACCGCGACCTGCGCCGGCGCCGACGGCAGGCGCGGTGGTTGGTGGCCGTCCGCCCGGGATCGGGCCGCGATCGCCACGGTGGTCGCCACGATCAACGCGGCGATCAGGCCGCCGGCGACGATCCAGCGCTTTCGGGTACGCGTACCGGAATGTTCCGTTATCGCGGCCGTGGTGGCCGGACCGGGCGTGGCCGGCGGGGTGACCAGCTGTAGTGGAGCGCCGCTCAGATAGGCGCGTGCGTGACGTACCGCGGGGTGGTCATCGCCGAGCACCGCGGGCCCGCACTCGGCGACCTGCCGGAAATGACCGCGGGCCTGATGCCGGTTGCCGATCTCGGCCGTGACCGTGCCGAGGCGGGCGACCAGCTTGATGGTCGCCGCATCGGAATCGGCGGAGATGTCCCGGCCCGCGAGGGCGGACTCCAGTTCCCGGCGCACCGCGCGCGGATCGACCTCGACTGTCACCGGGCCATGCTAGAGCTTGTTCCTAAACCTCGTGGCCGGGCTGTGGCGGCCCAGACGGCCGTCGGGGCGTTGTCGGCACGGGCGCAGACAACACCGGTATGCACCCGCACCTCCGCCTTGACGACAAGCATCTGCCGGTCGTGATCGGCGGGGTCGTTGCGCCCCGACCGAAGGTCTAGGAACAAGCGCCTAGAGGCTCGCGGTCAGCGCTTCGCCTGGACCGGGTCCATTGTGGCCGTTCCGAACGCCACGATCGCGAACAGCGCCAGCGTCAGCACATGCACGGCGGTGCACCACAGGCAGATGCTGTCGATGATGAACAACTCGGCATAGACCAGGTAGAACACGAACAGGATGCCGATCGTCACGGCGGCCATCCGGATCCGCCGGAACAACGGATTCGGCGAGTTCCACGCCGCCGGCAGGCACAGCGGCACCATCGCGACGAAGAACAGCAGACCGAGCAGGGCGACCGGGATGCCGAACACCTTCGACTGGGCGCTGGTGGTCACCTTGAGGCAGTTGATGATGCCGCTGTCCGAGCAGGCCAGCGTCGTCGACGCGGTGTAGTGCTCGTAGGTGAGGTAGGCGGAGACCAGCAGGCCCGCCACGGCGATCACCAGGCTGCTGATGATCAGCCAGGCCGGTGCGCGACTCGTGGTCGGTGCCGGCCGGGCCACGTCGGTGCGGGCCACGTCAGCTCTGCCCGCTGTAGGCCTGTGCTGCGGCGCTGGAGCAAACGTCGGCGGGTTGGTTGTTGGTGAGCTTGCAGAGTTGCGCGGTGAAGGCGTTGGCAGCACCGCCGACCGCCTTGGCGATGTCCGAGTTCGGGTCCTGCAGCGCGTCGGCAACCTGCTGCTGCGTCTTACCGGCGAACAGCTGCGGGCTGTAGCTGGATCCGGAGACCATCGCCTGGTTGGCGAAGTCGATGAACGGGATCGACCCGGTCGAGTTCTTGTCCACGTAGGGCGGAGCGTCGAACTTGTTGATCAGCTCCTGCTGCTGGGCGGTCGGTGTATCCAGAGTCTTGTAGGCGTTGCCCTCGATCTCGTTGCTCTGCGTCTCGACGCCCTGGAACGACAGGTATTTGCTGGTGTATGTCGACCCGTGGAAGGTCAGCGTGGGCGTGTTCGGGAAGGTGTCGTTCGGCGATGACGCGGTCTGGCCGAGGTTGCTGAACGTGCCGAACCGGCTCAGCGCGACCACCATGGCCCAGCGCTCGGCAGCGCAGAACGGGCAGTATTCGGCGCCCATGTAGACGACCAGCGGCTTGCCGTCGGCGGTCAGCACCGGCTGGCCGGTGATCGCCTTCGGCGTGCTGGTGATGCTGCCCTTGCCGATCTTGTCGAGGGTCGCGGCCGGCACACCGGTGACCTTGGCGACCACGTCGTTGGACGCGGCGGTCGCGGCGGCACCGCTCTTCTTGGGGCCGTCGGTCGCGACCTTGACGATCACCGCGGTGAGTGCGATCAGAACGATGGCGGCGACTGCCGAACCGGCGATCACCAGGCGCTTGCGCTTGTGAGCCTCGACCCGGCGACGCTCCGCGATCGCCTCCTGGGCACGCAGCCGGGCGATCCGCTGTTGCTTATTTCCCTGCGACACGACGCGACGTTACCTGCCGATCGAGATCAACGTCGAGCGCGCGCCGGGCTGTCGGGACAGTTCCCAGGATATTCACAGTCCGTCATCACGCATCGTGCAGCCGCACCCTCGGTCACTGGTCTATCGACCCGCTGTTGATCTCGTTACGAGCGCTCGGTGACCCGGCTCACAGACCCGACCAAGTCCTTTTAACCGGACAAACGTCCTCGGTAGATTGCCCGAGTCTGCCCATCGCTCGCCACCCTTGAGCGAGGGGTTCCGATCCCGATCGGGATTGCGCGGGCGCTGCGACGGATTGACGAAACCATCCGGGGCGGCGCCCGCGGCCATGCTCTGGAGGACCGATGAACCTACGCCGCCGGCTCGCCGTCACCGCCGCCCTGGCCGCGGGCGCCCTCGCGCTCGTCGCGTGTGGCCCGGCCAAGCACACCGAACAGCAGCGCTCGTCGATGTCGCCCAAGGACGCGCTGGCGGCCGCGATCGCGGATCTGTCCACCACCAGCTACGCCGTCGAGCTGACCAGCCCGGGCGACGACTCCCGCGAGGTCGGCGTGGTGGATCCGCGTACGCACACCGGCACTCTCAACGCCACCGCGTCGTCCGGCACGCTGGACGCGGTGATGATGAGCCCGGACGTGTGGGTCCGCCTCGATCTCGGCGCCGCCAACGCGCAACTCGGGATCAAGAGCGAATCCTGGATGAAGATCGACACCAGCAAGGTTTCCCATCCCAAGGCGCTGCCGTTCGATCTCAGTGACTTCTCCGACGCACTCGATCTCGGTGGCCTGCTGGCCGGCGTGACCGCCAACCGGACCGACGCCAATTCGTTCATCGGGACGATCGACCTCACCCGCGCCACCGGCGTCAGCGCGCCGGATCCGGATGTGGTGGCGAAGGCCGGCGCCAAGGCCCGGTCGGTGCCGTTCCATGCCACAGTCGATGACCTGGGACGGCTCACCCGGATCAAGATCGACGGTGGTTCGATCAATCCGGACCTGGCGATGGAGATCGCGTTCTCGGACTACGGTGCGGCTCCCGGAGTGACTCGACCGAACGACAACGAGATCGTCCCGACGCCGGACGCGGTCTATCAGTTGCTCGCGCAGTAGCGCCCCTGCGCCCCTGCACCCCTGCACCCCTGCGCCGCTGCGCCGCTGCGCCGCTGGCCGCTCGCCGCGTGAAGCCCGCCAAGATCGGCGATCTTGGCGGTCGGGCCAGTCCGGTCGCGGACGCGGCGACCTCGGATCTTGCGCACCGTCGTCGTGCGCCCGAGCCGACTTGCACTCACCGATGGATCCGGCCCGCGCGGCGCGCCTGGGGCAACCAGCGAAGCGTCCGGCCGGCACCGACGCAAACGGTCATTCACCTGCGAAAACCCTGATCTGCGTGTGAGCGTAGAAGCACGGGGGAAGGGTGGCCGATGCGTGTTCTGGGCGCGGCACTCTTGATGTGGTGCATGGTCGGTGCCGGTGTGTTCGTGCCCGCGCCGGCCATGTTCGCTGCGGCACCGACGGTCCCAGCGGCGCCGGTAGCGCAGGGGGTGCCGGCGACGCCGTCGGACCTCGCGGAGCCGGCCGATGTCGTCGTAGCCAAACCGGGCACCAATCTGCTGGTCAATCCGGGCGCCGAGGTCGGTCTGTGCAGCACCAGCGGGTACGACGCCATGACGCTGCCGGGCTGGACGGTCACCGACGGGTCGCCGGACGCGCTCTGCTACTCCACTCCCGGGTTCGCGACATCGGCCGGCAACCGAGGCAAGGCCTACTTCGCCGGTGGCGCCACTGGCGACGGTGCCATGGTGCAGGCGGTTGACATCTCATCGGCCGCGCCCGAGGTGGACCGCGGCCTGGTGAAGGTTGACCTGAGTGGGGCGCTTGGCGGCTTCTCCACCCAGAACGACCGGGTACGCGTAACCGCCACCTACATCGACGCCGGCGGCTCGGTGCTCGACGCCATCGCCGTACCAGTGGTCACCAACACCTCCCGGGGCGGCGTCAGCGGTCTGATGCTCCAGCACGTCGACGGCCCGGTCCCGATCAGCACCCGCGAGATCGACGTGAGTGTCGAGTTCCTGTGGACCGCCGGCGACACCACCGACGCGTACGCTGACGATCTCTCGCTCCGGCTCAGCACTCCGGTGACCATGCCGGCGCTGCAGCGGCCCCGGTCCAACGTGCCGAAGTTCGACCACGTCTTCTTCGTCTTCATGGAGAACGAGAACTTCGCCGCGTCGGAGGCGCCGTCGGACACCGGCGACTACATCGTCGGCAACCCGGCCGCGCCCTATCTCAATCGCGCCTTGGCCCGGCAGGGCTCGCTGCTCGGCCGGATGTACGCGACGACTCACCCGAGCGACCCCAACTATCTGGCCGTGACCGGTGGATCGACCTTCGGCTACACCACCAACCCGCGGGTCGGCGTCGACAAGATCGATGCCGTGCACATCGGCGACCGGTTGAGCGATGCCGGGAAGACCTGGGCCGGCTACGCCGGCGGTATGGCCTATCCGTGTGACATGACCACCCACAACAACGACCCGGGCGGCCACTACCTGCCGGACGACGAGCCGTTCATGCTCTACGCCGACGTGGTCGCCGATCCGTTCGTCTGCGCCGCCCACAACAAGCCGCTGGAGCAGCTGCCGATCGATCTGCGCCGGGCCGACACCACGCCGAACCTGGTCTGGTTCGCCGCCGACGACGAGCAGAACATGGAGGACGGCGGCGTTGCGATGGGCGACAAGTGGCTGAGCCAGGTGCTCCCGCAGATCTTCAAGTCGCCGGCCTGGACCACCGAGCGGTCGCTGCTGATCGTGTCCTGGGACGAGGGCCACCGCAAGGCCTTCGGACCGGACTACCCGAACCACGTGGCGACCTACGTTCTCGGTTCCCAGGCGTCGGTGAAGGCCGGTTACGTGAGCCCGTTGCGGTACACCGACTACAGCCTCGGCGCCACCATCTGCGACGCGCTCGGCGTCCCGACCATGACGAGCAATGACGAGTACGCCGAACGCCTCTCGGACGTGTGGCAGCAGTCCAGTGGCGGCTCGCCGTCGGCCGGGGCGGCCTACCGCCGTCCGCGCTGACCACTGGTCGCCGATCGCAGGGTGTGGGTCGCCGGGCACAGGTCGCCGGTCACGCCGGTGATAGCGGCGCGGTTCGCAGAGCCGGCACAGCGCCGGGCCGATCAACCACTCGATCTGGTGGCCGGAACCGGTTCATGGCACGCGGCCTCGCCGGTTCTGGTGAGGTCGAGAGAACCGACCGCCGAGTCGGGCCGCGGCCGGGACGGGGGGTCGTGGATGTCCCGGCGGTCGACCTTCTGCCCGCGGCGACGTGATTTCGCCGCCAGAATTCCGGCGGCGCCGGGAGTTCGTCGCCAGAAATGAAGTCTCCCCGGTGTGGCGTCACACACCGGGGAGGACTTTATGCTAACGGCGATTGCTGAGACGAACCATCGGCAATTTGACAGCGTTGCCGACGTCCAGCGGGAATACGCAGGTGGGCGGCTTAATGCGCCATCGCAGGCTGCCGTGGCCGATTCATCACATACTGCACAAGGTCGATCAGCGTCTGCTTGCCAGAATCACGATCGCGTGCATCGCACATCACCACCGGCACGCCCGGGTCCAGGTCGAGTGCCGTACGAACCGAATCCACGCCGTACCGCTGGTGGCCATCGAAGCAGTTGACCGCGACGATGAACGGCGTGTTGTGGCGTTCGAAGTAGTCGATCGAGGGGAAGCAGTCCTCCAGCCGCCGCGTGTCGGCGAGCACGATGGCGCCGAGGGCGCCGAGCGCGAGCTCGTCCCAGAGGAACCAGAAGCGGTCCTGGCCCGGGGTGCCGAAGAGGTAGAGCACGATGTCGCGGCCCAGGCTGATGCGCCCGAAGTCCATAGCCACGGTCGTGGTGCGCTTGCCTTCGACGCCGGTGGTGTCGTCCTCGCCGATGCCCGGATCGGTGAGGATCTCCTCCGTCTGCAAGGGCATGATCTCGCTGACCGCGCCGACCAGCGTCGTTTTGCCTACGCCGAATCCGCCGGCAATAAGGATCTTGATCGCCGTGGGGATATGAGTTTCCGGCGCATCGCTGCGGTCAGAGCGATTGAAGGCCATGGATCACCGCCTGGAGGAGGTCGTCGTCGGGAGGGGTCTGGTGCTCCATCACTGTGATGGCATTGCGGTCGAGCAGATCGCCGAGCAGCACCCGGACCACGCCCACCGGCCGGTCGAGATGGGAGGCGATCTCCGCGACCGAGGCCGCGGTGCGTACGCGATCCAGGATCGCCTGCTGCTCCGGGTGCACGTGGCGCCGGATCTCCGCCGCGGAGTCGGTTGCCACGATGTAGGTGAGCAGCTCAAACATGGCGGCGTCAGAGCGGGCCCGGCCGCCGGTGAGCGCGAACGAGCGGACCAGCGGACCAGCTGCGGCGTCGACCCAGCCGTCCGGGGCCGGTTCCGACCATTCCGCGTCCACCGGCTCGGCACGCCGCCTGCGCGATCCAGCCATGGCCCGGCCCGCCTAGCCCACCTGAGTGGGCGTTGATCGACGCGGCGGGGTGGCCAGCGTGTGGCCGATCCGCTCGATCAACAGCGCCATCTCGTAGGCGATCAAACCGATGTCGGAGTCGGCCTCGCTGAGCACGGCCAGGCAGGTGCCGGCCGCGGCCGAGGTGATGAAGAGGAACGCCGCCTCCATCTCCACGATGGTCTGCCGCACCGGTCCGCCGCGGAAGTGCCGGCCGGCGGTGCGCGCCAGACCGGAGAAGCCCGCGGCGACCGCGGCCATGTGCTCAGCATCGGGTCGGGACAGATTTCCGGACTTGCCGATGAGGATGCCGTCGACGGAGAGAACAACCGCCTGCCGGGCCGCCGGAACTCGGTCGATCAGATCGTTGAGCAGCCAATCCACGCCGGTGGTCTCAGTTATCGTCATTGCCTCCGCCTCTCGCCATCGGCGAGCCGCCATCAATGGCCGCCGATTGTTGCTGCGTGCCACCGGTCGGGGCGGCACCACCGTCCGCGGCACGGTGCGCGCCACCATTGGCCGACCGCTCCGCTGCGTGAACTGCCCCGTTGATGCCGTTGGTCGATGCACTGCCGGCCGACGGCTCGTCCACTGGCCCGGATGACGCCACGGCCCGTCCGTGGTTCATACCGTTTTGGAACGATGCCAGCATGTTACGCATCTGCTCCGGCGTACGCGATGCGGCGACCGGTGGCACCTCGACCGTGTCGTCAATGCCCTCCGGCAGGGTCCGTGCCACGGTCGCCTGCCGGATCCGGATCGGCAGCCCGTCCGCGGTGCGGTTGCCGGCGGTCGGCGGCAGTTCACTGCCGGGCATCGGGGTCACCTCCGGTGTGGATCCGGTCTGCGGCTGCTGCGGTGCCGCCTGGTATCCGGCCGGCTGGCTGACGCCCGACAGCGCCATCAATCGGCTCGCCGCGGCCGGACGGCTGTCCAGCGCGCCGCCGTCGGCCACCACCACGCCGTCGATGGCGTCCCGCTGTGCCGGCACGGTGGGGGCGACGACGATGTCATTGGGGAGCAGGGTCACCGCGGCCAGGCCGCCATAGGCCGACCGCCGCAGGCCGACCCGGATGTTCTGGCGCGCGGCCAGCTTGGCGACCACGAACAGGCCGAGCCGGGAGCTGTTGGCCGGGTCGAAGTCCGGTGGCACGGCGAGGCGGGCGTTGGCATCCTCCATCGCCTCCGCACTCATGCCCAGGCCGCGGTCCTCGACCTCGATCGCGAGACCGTTCGGAACCACGTACGCGGTCAGCGTCACCGGGCTGCCCGGCGGCGAGAACATGGTGGCGTTCTCCAGGAGCTCGGCGAGCAGGTGCACGACGTCGTTGACGGCGCGGCCGACCAGCGACAGATTCGGTGGCACCGCGACGTTGATCCGCGCGTATTCCTCTACCTCGGATGCCGCGGCCCGCAGCACGTCGGCGATCGGGACCGGCGTCCGCCAGCCGCGGCCGGGCGTCGAGCCGGCCAGGATCACCAGGTCCTCGGCGTGCCGCCGCATACGGGTGGCGAGGTGGTCGACCCGGAACAGTTCTTCCAGCTCCTCCGGATCGGTGGCCCGGCGCTCCATCGCGTCGAGCAGCGCGAGCTGCCGGTGCAGCAGGGTCTGGCTGCGCCGCGCGATGTTCAGGAACACCTGGTTGAAACCCTGGCGAAGGTTGGCCTCGTGCACCGCGGAGGCGATCGCGGTGCGCTGCACCCGGGTGAACGCCTCGCTCAGCTGCCCCAGCTCGTCGGCGCCGACGGTCAGCGGCGGCGCTTCGCTCTCGACGTCGACCGGTTGACCGGTTCGGAGCCGCTCGACCACCGACGGCAGCCGATCCATCGCCAGCGTCAAAGCCTCGCCGCGGAGGCGGACGACGCGGCGCAGCAGGTTCCGGGCGGTCAGCCAGGAGAAGATGATGAGCACCAGCAGCATCAGCGTGCAGGCCACGATCACCAGGATCACGGTGGCGCGGCGCGAGCTGGCGGCGTCGCCGGTCGCGTTGATGACATTGGTCGCGATCTGACCGTTGACCTGCTGCACCGCACCGAAGACCGCGTTGAAGTCGTCCTGGAACTGGGCGTAGTTGACCTTCGGGCGGTTTCCGATGTCCGGGTTGGCGAGCAGCGCGTCCTCGACCGACGTGATCCGCTTGGCGGCATCGCCTGCCATCACGTGCTTGTAACCCGCCAGTGCATCACCGGTCAGACCGGCGGACGCGTCGGCATACATCTGGCGTTGCTTGGCGATCGCGCCGACGATGTCGGTGTAATCGCGGGTCGTCATCATGCCGGCGGTCGCGACGCCCAGGATCAGCGCGTCTTCGCGGGAGAACATCTCCCCGGCGCTGGCCATCGCGACCACGGTCGCCGCCTGGTCGGCCAGCACGTGGTCGTCGAGGCTCCCGATCGATCGGTAGACCGCCAGCAGGTTGTCGGCAATGCCGTTGTAGAAGGTCATCACGGCGGCGCGGCTCTCGCCGGTGGTCACCGCCTTGCGAGCCGCGGGCATCTTGGCCAGCGCGTCGTTCAGGCGGGCCAGCGCGGCCTTGGTGCGGTCGTTGGCGGCGTCCTGGAAGCTCTTGACGGAGGTGAGCTTGGCCAGGTCGGCGATCCGGCCGTCGGTGGCCTGCTGCGCCTGCAGCAGCGCCTGGGTGTCGCTCGGCTGGTGACCCTTGGTGCTCACGTATTGCACCGAGTGCGCCCGCTCCACCTCGAGCAGGATCAGCACGTAGGCGGTCGGGACACCGGCGGCGTCCACACTGGTCTTGGCGTCGGCGAGGTTCTTCGCCGGGCCTATCGCGATCGAGACCGCGAACGCCGACATGGTGACCAGCGGCAACAGTGGAGCCAAGAGCAGCGCGACAATCTTTGCGCGGATGGAGAAGCCACGCCGGGTCGGCGCCGGCGACCCGATGCGAATCGATCCGAGTTGGCTCATGCGAACGAAACCTGTCGTTGAGGGGATGCGTTTGCTGCCAGGCTGCTGCCTTCGCTCGTCCCTCGCTGCGCATGCAGCCGGAGCCGGCCGGAGGCACCGGCCCTCACGTGGGCCAAGTCTCCGAGATGCTACCTATGTGATCGATGTATCGCACTATCGGGGATGGACATTCATCGTTAAGTTGTCGCTGACCTGCGCTGGGTGAGCAAGGGATCGCGCTGAGTCGCATAGCCGATAACGGAATGCGACCGATGACGCACTCACTGTCCTGGTCAAGCTCGGCGCGCTGATCGGTCTCGGTCTCGCCATGCGGGCAGCGGCCACGACGTCGGAGACGTCGTTCTCCGCGAATTCGCCAATCGGGTACGCACGAATTGCACGCCGGTGATTTCGCCACCCGGTTCGGCGGTGACAAACCGCGACCGCCTGGAGCCGCGTCCGGCTAGAGCCGCGCCACCACCATCGCGTAGCGGCCACTCTTGCGCCAGTCATCCCCGGTGGCGTCGAGCCGGTGGACCTGGTCCGAGTCGAGTCCCGCGACGACGTCCGACTTGAGCGTTCGCAGCGACACCAGCGGCGTCGGAAAATAGCCGGTCAGCTCGGCGAATGGTGTGGTCGGCGGCCACATCCGGTCCTCAATCAGACGCCGGTAGTTCAGGTCACCCTTGAGGATCGTCAGACCTGATCCGCCCACCACCGCCGCCAGTTCCGCAACCTGTTCCCGATACGGCACCGGCGCGCAGAACATGGACGCCGCCGAGACGGTGAACCGCCCGCCGGCGAGCGCTCGCCGCAGTCGCTCGGCGGCCGTGGCAACGGCGGCCGGACCGGTCTCGATCCGGTCCAGGGCGGCGGTCACGTCGTCTGTGATCGCGTCCGAGACGAAATACGGGTACGGCTTGACGTGCAGCGCGACCGAGCCGGCCAGCCCCTCGGTGAGCAGCATGTCGATCAGCATCAGGTCCGGGATCAGCTCGCGGCCGGCGTTGTCGGCGATCACCGTCATCGTCATCGGTGCCTGCCGGTTCGCGTACGCCCAAACCGCCTGGATGTCGTCGATGACGAGGCGGGCGACGGCCGTGCGCCCGGCGGCGTCCGGTTTGGACAGATTGAATCCGAGGTCGGCGCGGTTGCCCCAGAGCGCCGCCTGAACCAGCGCCGGGAACCGCTCCCCGGGAGGCCGATCCAGCACGCCGGCGAACGAGGCCAGTTCGTCGTCGACCGCGGTGGCGTTCAGCTCGGCGGCCTTGACCGGCCCGAACGGGTCGACCCGGTGCCATGGCCCGGCATCGAAGTAGCGAACCGTCTCGAGCAGCCTTCGGTAGAAGTAACTCTCCGCCCACAACCACGGCAGATCGGTCCAGCGGCGGCCGATGTAGCCGTGGTTCCATCGGACGTTCCAGTCCTCCGCGTCGGCGGCGCGGTCCGGCAGCGGCCGAACCAATCCCGTGGTGATCTCGGTTTCGAAGTCGTCCAAGGCGGCCTGGATCGCCGGGGGATAGGGATGGGCGGAGCGGGTGGCCGCGATCAGCGCCGGGTGCCGCTGCATGAGCACGCTGTGGGGAAAGCTGCCCGGCACGTCGGCGAGAATGACCGGCGCGGGCGTTCCGGAGGTCGTCATCGACTCTATGCTCCACCACATGACGCGCCCGGAACGACAGGTCGACGAGATCGAGTTCGGCGGCCCGCGTCCTGGTCGTCGCGGTCTGCTGCCGATCCTTTTCGTGCTCGCGCTGATCGCGGCCGGAGCGCTCGCCGTATGGCAGCGGCACACGCCAGACCGCCATCCTGCCGCCGCCATCGCGTCTTCCACCCCGACGGTCGAAGCGGTCCCGGACGCGTCGTTCACGATCGCGCTCGGTGGCGGCGTGACGACCGACACCGACGGGTCGCGGTTCGCGGTGGCGATCCCGATCCGGAATGTCGGCCGCGAGCCGGCGCACGTCGCGACGATGCGGATAACGATGCCGGCGGGCTACACGGATGTCCGGATGGGCTTGGTCCCGTCGACCAGGAACGGAGACGTCGACCTGACCAAGGCGGCCGCCTGGCAGCAGACCATGGACGTGGCATCCGCAGAGGCGATCGAGCTCGTATTCCAGGGCCGCATCCGATGCCCGACCAGGACGCCGAGCATCGAACCGACCGTGGAGCTGGCAGTCAACGGCGAGCCGCTGGTCTTGCCACTGGTCACCACGCCGGCATGGGAGGAACTGGTCGGCGACGGTTCGTGCCGGAGTTAGAACTCCTAACACAATGAGCCTTCTCCAACTTGATGGTCGTGGTGGTGCGCTCGTTGAGGGTCATACCCCGCGTCGTGCGTTGAGCCACTCGGCGTCACTCCACCGCACGGGGATCGCACCGATCGGCGGTAGCTCAAGTCGCGGGTCATCCGCCTGCGGCAGGCACACGAAGTGGTCACCGTTGAGCAGGGGCACCCCTCGATCGGTCGGCAATGATGTCCAGGACGGCCTTGGCGGTATCAGGAAACTCGCTCAGGCGTTCCAGCCTCACTTGGTCTGGTCGTCAACGGTCTGCAGTACGCGGACGGCGGTGATGATCGCGATCGCGCAGTGTGTGCTACCAGAAGCTTCGCCCTATGTGGACGATCGTGTCGACCCGTGATCATCAGGTTGGAAAGGCTTGATGATCTATGGCGCGGTGACCCTTAGCGGATGACGCGGTAGTCAACGAGCAGGCAGCCGGTCGGTGAGGTCGCGGTTCGCAATGATTCGAGCCGAATCGTCGGCAACCCGTCGAGCAGCTTTCGCCCGATGCCCGCGATCTTGGGCGCGATCACGAGCCGGAGTTCATCGACGATGTCGGCCGCGAGCAATGCGTGGGCGACCGAGATGCTGGCGTGGATGCCGATGTCGCCGCCGGGCTGATGCTTGAGTTCCCGCACGAATTCGACCAGCCGGCCGTTGACCACCGTCGCATTGGCCCACTCCTGGTCCAGCGGCGTGGACGTAGCGACGTACTTCTCGACGCCGTTGATGAACGTCGCGAACGGCTCGATCTGGCTGCTCGGCCAGAACCGTGCCCACTCGTTGTAGCTGCGGCGGCCGAGGATGACCGCGTCCTGCGCTGCGATTACCTCGGCAAGGTTGGCGTCCATTGCGTCGTCCCAGTCGTCGAAGAACCCGTCGGGATCCTCGGCCACGCCGTCGAGGGACAACAACTCGTACGCGACGATCTTTCGCACGCCCTGCACCTCCGTGAATTCGATGCTACTTAGCCGTGGCGGGGCCTGCTGAGCCACCGGGCTCACTGAGGGACCCGCGCCGCTGATTTCTGCCGTACGCATGTGCGAGTATCGATATGTGCAGGAGACGTTGGCCCAGTTGGCCGCCCACGCGGCGGAGCTGAACCAGCGCGCGTTGTTCGGCCTGACCGACGACGATGTGAGCGGATCCCTTGCCACCCTGACGGCGATTGCCGGGGTCCTGGACGGCCTGCGCGCGGCGCTGATTCGAGAGGCTGAGAGTCGGTCGGTCCCGGCGAAGCTCGGCTTCACGTCGACCAAGGTGTGGCTGCGCGAGACACAGCGGATGATGCCAGGCACCGCGCGGCAACTGGTCGAGCTCGGTGACCTTATCGCGGCCTGTCCGGCGGTCGCCGGCGCACTTGCCGTTGGATCGGTCTCGGCAGATCAGGCGCGTGTCGTCGGACGCTCAGTGGTGGCGTTGGCGGCCGACGGCATCGACGCTGCCGTGGTCGCAGCCGCAGAGACCTTGCTGGTCGGTCAGGCAAAGATCTTCGGGCCGGTGGCCTTGGCGACCATGGGCGAGCGCATCCTCACCCACGTCGCGCCGGATCTCGCGGACGAGGCCCTGCGCCGGAAGATCGATGCGGCCGAGAACAGAGCCCGCATCGATCGCGGGTTAACCTTCGCAGTCGAGCGTGATCTGCAACGGACGCGTGTCACCGGGTTTCTGACCGCCGAGGGTGCAGCCATTGTGGCGGCGGCGTTGGAGCCGTTCGCCAAGCCGCGCTCGGCTGAGGCTGGCGTTCGCGATCACCGCAGCATCGCGCAGCGCCGGGCGGACGCTCTCATCGAGGTCTGCCGAGTGGCGCCGCGACTCCCCGGCGCTGTCGACGACTCCGGGCGCCACGAACCTTCCCGCCCTACTGGCACGGACATTGCCGAGTTGTCTGGCTCGGACGTGGATGACATCGATGTGTCCGAGACCGGTGACTTGCCGCGCGCGTCGGACACTCGGCCAATAGCGGCGACCGCTACACGCCCGCGCCTCACCGTGACCGTCGACTACGACGTGCTCGCCCGCGAACTGTCGTGCGGCCTGCTGGACACGGGCCAAATGCTCTCACCGGAGTCGGTTAGGCGGCTGGCCTGCGACGCCGGCATCATTCCGGCCGTTCTCGGCACGTCTGGTCAGGTTCTCGATCTCGGCCGCACGGCCCGAGTCTGGACCGGTCCGGCGCGGCAGGCCGTCATCGTTCGCGATCGCGGCTGCGTCTTCCCGGGCTGCGACCGGCCGCCAGCATGGTGCGACATCCACCACTGCACCTACTTCAGCAACGGCGGCCGCACAGATCGCGACAATGCCGCGCTAGTCTGCGGCTTTCACCATGAGCTAATCCACCACGCTGGTTGGCAAGTCCGAGTCGCGGCCGACGGCCTGCCGGAGATCATCCCGCCGAGATATGTCGATCCGGAGCAGAAGCCGGTGCGCAATCTATTCCACCGAAGACCGTGACGGCGGTTCTGGATTCGACCAATTCATGGTGACGACCCGCCACTCATGGTGCCGGCCCGCCGCGGTCGGCAGTGCAGCCGGTGCGTCGTTTCATGACCTGCAGCGACGGGACGCCCGAGGCACTGCGGCTTGGCTTTCGGGGCGATGTGCTGATCTCGGGTGCTGACCGCAACCCGCACCCGAGAACGCAGGGCGACCAACGCGATGCTCGTCGTTGCCGAGACTCTTGCGCCCCCTCTCTGCGCTCGTGCTTGGACTACCCGCCGAAATCGGCCTTGCAAGCCGGGGCGCGCGGTTTCATGACCTGCACCGACGGCGCGCCCGAGCACCGCGGCGTGGCCTTCGGGCTGATGCGCCGGCTCCGGTGGTGGCGGCGATCGGCACCCGGAGTAATGGGGGACCAGTCGGTGCCCGTAGTTGCCGAGGGTGTCGCGGCATACCGGCCGCGGTTGTGCTTGGACACCGACGGGACGCCAACCGATCAAAAGGGTGGTGCCGGACCGGATGCCCGGTCCAGCGCCACGAAACCACCAACTGCGCCGCCGGGCTCACACGCTCTCGCGGATCCGGTGCCTGAGTGCGGGAAGATGAGTCGGCCTCAGGGCTATCGACACCTCGGCGCTATCGGTAGAGGTGGAAGTCGACGCGCCGGTTACGGGCCCGGTTGGCGTCAGTGTCATTGGGCAGCAGTGGGTGGGTTTCGCCGTACCCGATGGTGGTCATCCGGTGGCCGTTCACGCCGCGCCGGACCAGTGCCGCGTAGACGGCCTTGGCGCGAGCCTCGCTGAGCGCCTGGTTTCCGGCGGCCGAGCCGACGTTGTCGGTGTTTCCGGCGATCAGCACCTTGACGTCCGGGTTGGCCTTCAGCACTTCGGCGATCCGGTCCAGCGTGGCGGCCGAGTCGCCGGTCAGCACCGCGCTGCCGGTGGCGAACTGGATCTGGCCGGCACCGTCGATGGCCTGCTGCAACGCGGTGAAGTCCGGTTCGGTGGCCGGGCCGCTCGGGCTCGGCGCCGGCGCGGATGGTGAGGGCGTCGGAGATGCCGCGGACGACGGCGACTCCGACGGCTCAGCCGTGACGGTCGTCGCGGGTGTCGGCGTGGAGACCGGGTGGGTGGTCGGCGGCAGCGCCGAGACGACCTCCACGTTGGCGATGCGTACGCCGGTCTGACCGGCGACGATCTGCCGGGCCCGGTCGGCCTGATCGGCGGAGAGCACGCTGACGGTGCCGTCTCGGCCGGTGAACCGGACCGCGACATTGGTCAGACCGGCCTTGGTCAGTGCGGCTTGGGACCGGTCGGTGAGCTGCGACTCGATGGTGTGCCGCCGGGGCAGGTCCTCCAGCAGGAAGATGCCGGCCAGCCCGACCGCGGCGACGGTCAGCGGCACCACCAGGCGGCGGCTGCGGTCGTGCTCCGGCATCAGACGTGCTCCTTGTCGCCGGCGGTGGCGCCGGCGGTGGCGGCGCCAGCGGCGCCGGCAGCGGCACTGGCTGTGGCGCCGGCTGTGGCACCTGCAGTGGCGCCGGCAGTTGCACTGGAGGCGGCACTTGTGGTCGTGCTGTCATTGGCGATTGTGGGGGCGTTGTCCGACAGCGTGCCAGCGCCAGACACCTCGCGACCGGCGACCAGCCGGAGCGTCAGATCGGTGAACGCTTCCTCGTCCCCGTCAGCGAGCAGCTGTGCCTGCTGTGACCAGGTGGTCATGCTGGGCGCGAAGGTGATCCCAGCGGCGTTGATCGCGGCTCGCACCGCATCCGATCGGCGTCGGCCAGCTGGCCGTAGGTGCGGATTCCGGCGTCCACCAGGGCCGCCGCGACCTTCGGGCCGATGCCTTCGACCCGAGCCAGGTCGTCGATCGGGGTCAGGTCGGCCGTCGGTTCGGCGAGGTCGGCCGTCGGTCCGGCCAGGTCCGCCGTCGGTTCGGCGAGGTCGGCCGTCGGTCCGGCCAGGTCCGCCGTCGGTCCGGCCAGATCGGCCGTCGCTCCGGTGAGGTCGGCGGTGCCCGGCTCGCGGCCCGCGATGAGGTGGTCCACCAGCGCCTGGAATCCGTCCTCGTCGCCCATCGCGAGCAGCGCGGCCTGGCGGGACCAGGTGGTGACGCTGGGCGCAAATGTGATGCCGGCCGCGTTGATCGCGTCTCGCAGCTTGTCGACGCCCGCGTCGGCCAGCTGGTCGAAACTGCGGATGCCGCCGTCCACCAGCGCACCGGCGATCTTAGGACCGATGCCCTCAATCCGTGCCAGATCGTCGATCGGCGCCAGCTCCGGCTCATCGACCATCGGAGTCGGGACCACGGCGACCGGCTCCGCGGCCGGCTTGGCAGTGGCGCGAGTGAGCTTCGTCTTGACCCGACTCGGCGTGGCGCCCGCACCAGCGGCGGGGGCCACAGTGGAGACCGGTGCGGCCGGCGCCATCTGCGCGGCCGCCGCGGTGGTGATCTCATCGGTCGGCGCGTTGTCGATCGGCGCGTCGGCGGTACGCGGATGCGGGATCTCGGCCGCGACCGCCGGAGTCGCGGCCGGTTCGGTGGCGCTGGCCCTCTTCGCGCTGGCCGTCTTTGCGGCGGCCGTCTTTGCGGCGGCCGTCTTTGCGGCGGCCTTCTTCGAGCCGGCTTTCTTGGACGTCACCGGCGCTTCGGTGGCGCCAAGGCTGTCCAGAAGATCCGGCGCCTCCTCGACCGGCGGCAGCTCGGTCGTCTCGTCCGACGCGCCCAGTCCGACCGGGGGCAGCTCCATCGTCATGTCGGCCTTGGTGCCGGGCCGGGCGCGGCCCGCGGCGACACCGAAGACCTGCTCCGATCGGCGATACCAGAGCAGCCAGCCGACCAGGAGACCGAGCAGGAAGGCAAGCACAATCATCACGGCCGACTGGCCGACGAACCACGCCACGGCGTGACCTCCGGAGGCAAGAAATCGAGACGCTAGCAGCATCGAGGCGCGAAACGGCTCCGGGCAGCGTTGCACAGCTCCGACGCGTCGCAACAGTGGCCAAATCGGCCATTTGTTAACAGCGATATCGGTGATGTTTTGCGTACTCATGAATCACCGCCCTCGGACCTGAGGTTGAACCCGGACCGGGACCGGCGCGTGAGTTGAGTCGTGAGGTGGCCATGTCTGCGAGCCGCATGGTTGCCCGGCGGATGGGTTAGCTCGTCCGCCCGGACTCGAAAGAAGGTTGTGCAGCAATGAAGACCCGATCGAGCTGGGCTGCAAAAACCAGCCGACGCTGGCATCTCGGTGCCGCGCTTGCGATCGCGGCGGTAGCCCTCACGGCGTGTGCCAGCACCAGCTCACCGTCGAAATCGACGGCACAGTCGACATCGACCGGCGGCAGCGGCGGCGGCTCCACGACCGTCATGGTCAAGAGCGGCCCGCTGGGTGACTACCTCACCGATGGCTCCGGCCGCACGCTCTACGTCTACGCCAACGACACGTCGACCAAGTCGACCTGCAATGGTGCTTGCGCTACCTTCTGGCCGCCGCTGATGGGTCCGGCCACCGCCGGCAGCGGAGCGCAGCAGGGCATGCTCGGCACCACCGCCCGTGACGACGGCTCCACCCAGGTCACCTACAACGGTCATCCGTTGTACTACTTCAAGCAGGACACCGCGGCCGGCGACACCAACGGCCAGGGCCAGAACCTCAATGGCGGCCTCTGGTGGATCGTGTCATCGGCCGGTGCGCCGATCACCGGAGCCGCTCCGTCGCAGTCCAGCAGCGGCGACGGCGGTGGATGGTCATAGCGGCACGCAGGCAGATCGGCCAGTGGGGCCTGATCGCCGTCGCGATCACCGCGACCGGCGGCCCGCTGGCGCTGGCCGCTCTCTACGCGCCGGAGCTCCTGGGCGCGGCGAACCCCTCAGCGGGGTTCGTCGCGCTCCTCGCTCCCATCCTCTTTCTCGCTCCGGTGGCGATCTGGTGGTGGTACGCCCGCCGGGAGACCAGCAGCGGAGGACTCTATTCCTACGTCCGGACCGCGGCCGGCCGACGAGTCGCCTGGGTGCAGGCCGGATTGTGGATTCTCAGTTACGCGCTCTATCTGCTCTACACCACCGAATACATCGTCTACGACATCCTGAGCAGCACGTTTCCGGGCATCCGGGGATACCGGCCGTGGCTGGAGATCCTGATCCCGATCGCGATCGCGCTGATCGTTCTGGGCGGCCGCACGATCATGATCGGCGCTGTCGCGGTGCTCGCGGTCGGGCAACTGGCCCTGGTGGTCGCGCTCGCGGTCCTGACGATCGGGCATGACGCACCGGCGTCATCGTTCCAGCCGACCGCGCCGGCACACGCCATCGCCACTGCCAGCGCCGGCATCGCGCTGTTGTTCGTCTGCGGCAGCCTGCCGCTCTATCTCGGCGGGGAGGCGCGCAACGGCACCCGTACGCTGCCCCGCGCGCTCATCGTCGGCTTCCTGGTGACGGCGGTCGCCATCGTGATCGCGGTGTTCCCGATCGCGGCCAATCCGGCGTTCACTCACACCGAAATTCCGGGTGCCTCGATCGCCCGGGTCTTCGGCGGTCCGGGCTGGGGCTACGCGATCGGCGCCGGCGTGGCGGCCAGCGTGGCCGGCGTGATGATCATCGAGTACGTCGCCCTGACCCGGCTGGTGCACGCGGTCACCGGGTGGTCGGTGCGGATGGTCACCTGGGTGGTCGCCGGGTTGCTGGCGCTGTCCGGACCGGTGTCGCTGATCGATCCGGACGAGTTCTACGACGCGCTGATCCGGCCGTCGCTGATCGCGCTGTGGGCCTCGCAGATCCTGGCGGTCGCGGTGTTCCCGTTCTACGTGCGCCGGTTCCGGCCGGTGCGGCTGTGGCACTGGCTGGTCACGGCGGCCGCGGCGGCGATTCTCGCCTACGGGCTCTACCTGAACATCGTGCATACCGGCGACGCGTCCTGATCTGACGGCCGGCACTCCCGCCCAGACTGAGTCACGACTTAGTTGATCTAGCCTGCCGCGCTGGCCGGGGAGCCGGCGTACCCGTCATAATCGACGCCGACTCACTGTTGAGCCAGGCTGGATCTCCTGGCCGGCGGTGCCGCTGAAACCAGAGTGGAGTTCGCGCCGATGACCGCAGCCAGTGCCCCCGACAACTTCCCGACCCGGGCCCGGGTGGTGATCATCGGAGGTGGCGTCATCGGCACCTCGGTGGCTTACCACCTCGCGCACGCCGGCGTACGCGATGTGGTCCTGCTAGAGCGGGACCAGATCACGTCCGGCACCACTTGGCATGCCGCGGGCCTCATGGTGACCTTCGGCTCGATGTCCGAGACATCGACCGAAATGCGGAAATATACCCGCAATCTGTACGCGAGCCTGGAGGCCGAGACCGGCCAGGCCACCGGCTTGAAGCAGGTCGGATTCGTCCAGGTCACCACCGATCCGGACCGCCTCGAGGAGTATCGCCGGGTGTCCGCGTTCAACCGCTTCTGCGGAGTGGACGTGCACGAGGTGGGACCCGACGAGATCGCCAAGATGTGGCCGCTGGCCCGGGTCGACGATGTGCTCGGTGGCTTCTACGTGGCCGAGGACGGCCGGGCCAACCCGGTCGACGTGACCATGGCGCTGGCCAAGGGCGCCAAGATGCAAGGCGCGCGGATCCTGGAGAACGTTCCGGCCACCGGCCTGATCAAGAAGGGCAACGCCGTGGCCGGCGTGCGCACCGCGTTCGGCGACATCGAAGCCGAGTTCGTGGTCAACTGTGCCGGCATGTGGGCGCGGCAGATCGGCGAGCAGGCCGGCGTGAACATCCCGCTGCAGGCGGCCGAGCACTACTACCTGATCACCGAGCCGTTCGAGGGAATGCACGGCGACCTGCCGGTGCTCGAAGACCCGTCGTCCTTCGGCTACTTCCGGGAAGAGGGCGCGGGTCTCATGATCGGCCTCTTCGAGGCGGTCTGCGCGCCCTGGAAGGTCGGCGGCATTCCGGAGAACTTCTCCTTCGGCGAGCTGCCGCCGGACTGGGAGCGGATGGCCCCCTATCTGGAGAAGGCGATGGGGCGGGTGCCGATCTCGACCGAGGTCGGCGTACGCAAGTTCTTCTGCGGTCCGGAGAGCTTCACCCCGGATCTGCTGCCGATCGTCGGCGAGGCACCCGAGGTCAAGAACTACTTCGTCGCCGCCGGATTGAACTCCATCGGCATCCTGACCGGCGGCGGCATTGGCCGAGCGATGGCCCAGTGGATCATCGACGGCCGTCCGGACATCGACATCACCGGCATCAACATCGACCGGCTACACCGCTATCAGAGCAACCCGGAGTACCGGGCGAATCGCACCGTCGAATCGCTGGGCATGGTCTACGCCTGCCACTACCCGGGCAAGTCGATGCAGACCGCGCGGATGGCCAAGCTGTCGCCGATCCATCACAAGCTGGAGGCGCGCCGCGCCTACTTCAAGGACGTCAGCGGCTTTGAAGGCGCTGACTGGTACGCGCCCGAGGGCGTCGAGCCGAAGGTGGAGAAGCTGTCCTGGCAGCGGCAGAACTGGTTCGGCTACTGGGAAGCCGAGCACCGGGCCGCGCGCGAGGGCGTGATCCTGATGGACATGTCGTTCATGTCGAAGTTCCTGGTGCAGGGGCGCGACGCCGGCGCCGAACTGGACCGGCTGTCGGCCGGCGCGGTCAACGGTGAGACCGGTCGGATCACCTACACCCAGTGGCTCAACGACCAGGGCAAGCTGGAAGCCGACCTGACCGTCACCAAGCTGGCCGAGGACAAGTTCTGGGTGGTCGCCTCGGACACCGCGCACCGGCACGTCGAGACCTGGATGAAGCGGCACTTCGACGAGTCCGGCGCGCACGCGGTCGTGACCGATGTGACCTCCGGCTACGCCCAGATCAACGTCCAGGGCCCGCGCTCGCGCGAGTTGCTGCAGATGGTGACCACTGAGGACATGTCCAATGAGGCGTTCGCGTTCCGCGATGCCCGGGAGATCGACCTCGGCTACGCTCGCGCGCTCTGCATCCGGATCACCTACCTCGGCGAACTCGGCTACGAGCTCTACATCCCGACCGATCAGGCGGTGCACGCCTACGACCGCCTGGTCGCGGCGGGCGAGCAGGTCGGTCTCGTGCACGCCGGCCTGAAGGCCCTGGCCAGCCTACGGATGGAGAAGGGCTACCGGGACTACGGTCACGACATCGACAACACCGACACGGTGCTGGAGGCCGGTCTCGGGTTCGCGGTGGCGTGGGACAAGCCCGGCGGCTTCATCGGCCGCGCGGCGGCCCTGGCCCAGAAGCAGGCCGGCCCGCTGTCCAAGAAGCTGCTCCAGATCCTGGTCCTGGATCCCGAGCCGCTGCTCTTCCACGGCGAGGTGGTGCGCCGCGACGGCGCGATGGTCGGCTACATCCGGGCCGCGTCCTTCGGTCACACGCTGGGCGGCTCGGTGGGCCTTGCGATGGTCGAAACGCCCAGCGGCGAGCCCTTGGATCAGGCCTGGATCGACGGTGGCGAGTGGACCATCGAGGTCGCCGAACGGACGTATCCGGTCAAGGCATCGCTGCGACCGTTGTTCGACCCGAAGAACGAAAAGATCAAGGCCTGACGCACCACCGCCGCCCACCCGCGCCACCGGAAGGCCCGCGCTCGCGGAATCGTCGGGCCGCCCGCGCCACCGCCGCCGGCCCACCCCGTGGATCTTGAACACTTATCGCTCTATAACAGCGCCAAACGTTCAAGATCCACGGCGGGCGGGCGAGCGGCGGGCGAGCGGCCGGGGCCGCGGGACGGCGGTGGGGCCGCGGGACGGCGGTGGGGCCGCGGGACGGCGGTGGGGCCGCGGGACGGCGGCGAGGCAGCGGGACGGCAGCGGGACGGCGTCCGTCCATGCGGATCGACTGGGTGGGCCGGTGTTGTAACCCGATGTTCGGTTCCGGGTCGCTTCGCCGTCACGGACGTTGACTACGGTCAATGCCCGTGACCACGGACTTGGCAATCGACAGCACCGGCCTGGTCAAGCGGTACGGTGCCCGGGCCGCCGTGGACGGCGTCAACCTGGTGGTGCGGGCCGGCTCGGTGCATGGGCTGCTCGGCCCCAACGGCGCCGGGAAGACCACTCTGCTGCGCATGCTTCTCGGGCTGATCCGGCCGGACGCGGGCGAACTGCTGCTGTTCGGCCGGCGCGGCACCGACGGGCGGCGGGCGCTGGCCGGCTGGGTCGACTCGCCTCGGTTTCATCCCTACCTGACCGGGTTCCGCAGCCTGGAGATGCTCGCGTCATTCGACCGGCTGCGCGACCACGGAGCGATCGATGCGGCCCTGGCCCGAGTCGGCCTGGACCGGGATGCGAACCTGCCCACGGGTCGCTACTCACTGGGCATGCGACAGCGACTCGGCATCGCGGCGGCCCTGATCCGGCGGCCCCGGCTGCTGATCCTGGACGAGCCCGCCAACGGGCTGGACCCGGCGGGTGCCCGGGACATGCGGCACCTGATCCGGCGGCTCGCCGCCGGCGGCCTGACCGTGCTGATGAGCAGTCACGTGATGGCCGATGTGGAAGCCCTCTGCGACGACGTGACGATCCTGCACCACGGCCGGGTCGCGTACGCCGGTCCGGTCTCCAGCCTGCGCGAGTCCGCACCGGCGCCGACCCACCGGATGCGTACGAGCGACGACGTGGCGGCGAGCCGGCTGGCGCCGACACCGGTCGAGTTGGCCGGTGGCTCGCTTCGCCTCGCGGCGACTCCGGATGCCCTGGATGCGTACGTGATCGCGTTGGGCCAGGCGGACATCGCGGTGCGATCCCTGGCCACCGAGACCACCTCCTTGGAGGCGGCGTTCTTCCGCCTCACGGACGGCGCCGACGGCATCGAGCAGCCGGTTCGTCTTGAGGCAGTGCGATGACGGGCATCACGACCGGCGGCCCGACCGCGACCGGCGGGCCAGCCGCGACCAGCGGACCGGCCGCGACCAGTGGAGCAGCCGTGACCAACGAACCGGCCCGGACCGGCGCGTTCGGCGTGGTGGCGCGGATCGGCGGCCTGACCACGGTCTACAAGTGGGAGCTGGAGAAGCTCACGCATCTCTGGCGGGTCCGCGCCGTGCTGCTGGTCTGCCTGCTCGGCCCGGTCGCCGCGACCCTGGTCCTGAAGTCACAGCAGCAGACGCCGTCGGACACGCTGTTCGGACGGTGGGTGCACGTGAGCGGCCTGTCCATTCCGCTGCTGCTGCTCGCGTTCCTCACGCAGTACGCCATCCCCGCGCTGACCTGCATCGTCGCCGGTGACATCTTCGCCACCGAGGACCACCTCGGCACCTGGCAGATGATCCTGACCCGGACGCCGGGCCGGGCCGCGGTGTTCGCCGCCAAGACCCTGGCGGCGGCCTCGTTCACCGTCGTGATGATGGCGGTGACCGCGGTGGCCAGCACGGCGGCCGGTCTGGTGATCGTCGGGCACCAGGACCTGATCGGTTTGTCCGGGACCCTGATCGCGCCCGGCGACGGCGTCCGTCGCGTACTCCTGAGCTGGGCCATCGCCCTCGGACCCGCACTGGCATTCACGGCCGTCGGACTGCTCGTCTCGATCGCCACCCGCAGCGTCGCCGCCGGCTTGATCGTGCCGGTCGCCGTCGGCGGGTTGATGCAGGTGTACGCGATGGTGGGCACCGTGGCTCCGGTGCGAACCGCACTTCTCGCCACCGCGTTCGACGCCTGGCACCCGGTCTTTGAAGCCCGACCGGACTACGCGGCGGTGCCGTCCGCGCTGGCGGTGTCCGGTGCCTACCTGGTGGCCTGCCTGGGTCTCGGCCTGCTGGTGTTCCGCCGCCGCAACTTCAACCAGTCCTGAGGTGGAGTCTCGATGACACGCAAACTCAGGTTGGCGGCCCTGATGGCGGGCACCGCCGCGGTGCTGGCCGGCTGCCAGGGCTCCGCGATCACCGCGGCCCGGCTCTCCGCCGACGTCGGCGCGACGTTTCGCAACATGTACGTCCTTCAACAGCACTGGCTCGGCAATGACGATCCCGGCGTCACCACCGACACCGCGGCCGCCGTCTGCATGAAGGGGATACCGGCCGGCTCCGCGAGTCCGGCTGCGCCATCCGGCACCGGGCCGGGCGACAACTGGGTGTGCGTGGTGCACTGGCCGGCGCCGAGCGGCATCACCGAGTCGCTGAGCTACGACGTCCGGGTGCAGCCGGGCGGCTGCTACACGGCGGACGGTCCGGCGCCCACCATCGGGCAGCAGACGATGCAGACCGCCGACGGTGACACGGTCCCGAACCCGCTCTACGAATTCGACGGCTGCCTGTCCTGACGCGGGAGGCGCGGAGCGCCGGACGCCGGGGCGCAAGCGCCGGAAGCGCCGGAAGCGCCGGAAGTGCCGGAAACGCCGGGTGCCGACCGGAAGCGCCGGACTCCCGACGCCGGGGCGCAAGCGCCGGAAGCGCCGGAAGCGCCGGACTCCCGACGCCGGGTGCCGACCGGAAGCGCCGGACTCCCGACGCCGGGACGCAAGCGCTGGAAACGCCGGGCACCGACCGCCAGCGCCGGCCACTGGTCACTGCGCCCGCCGTCGGCGGACACCGCAACCCTCCGCTCGGTTGCGTGGACGAAGTGGACAGACCTTCATAGACGTTCCTCGTTCACCTACAAGTTGTCTGAGCGCCGCGTCGCCTCCCTAGCGTGAAGCCGGCAGCGTCGAACCCGATCTTGCCGGTCCTGGGGAGGAACAGAATGAGATTGACAATGCGGCGGTGGAAACGACCGCCACGTGGAGTGACGGTCGCTGGTGTGGCGATCGCCGTGGTGCTGGCCGGGTCCGGCGCCGCGATTGCCAGCGGTGTCACCGGTTTCGGCACCGAGAAGGTCGACGGCGTGGTGACCGCCAAGGGCATCCTGCTGCCGACGAATCAGCACATCACGCCGGCCGGCACCCGCTACCAGATCAACAACGGCCGGCTGCTGTCCAGCACCCTCAGCCCGAACGGCAAGGACCTGGCCGCGCTGACCTACGAGCACGGCACCGGGTTCCTGACCATCATTGACGTGACCAGCGGCAACGTCGTGCAGCAACTCGGCACCGGTGCGGCCGGCAATCCGACGATCGGCGACCACCTGGTCGCGGCCGACGGCCCACTCTACTCGCCGGACGGCTCCACCCTGTGGTTCCCGCAGGGCCGGGACCTGGTCCGGTTCACCGTCGGCGCGGACGGCACGGTGAGCGCGCCGGTCGTCATCGCCCTCACCGGTCCGCACGGCGACGCGCTGCCGTCCGGCATGGCGCTGTCCGCTGACGGCGCCCTGCTCTACGTGGCCTTGAATGGCAGCAACACGCTCGGCGTCATCGACACCGCGACCAACACCGTGGTCAAGGAGATCCCGGTCGGGCTCGCGCCGCGCCAGGTGGTGATCGCGGGCAGCACCGCGTACGTCTCCAATGAAGGCGGCCGAGTGCCGGCCGACGGCGAGTTCACCAACCTGTCCGACGGCACCCCGGTGGTGGCCGACCCGGTCACCGGCGCGGTCACCAACGGCACCGTCTCCGTGGTCGACCTGACCACCGGAGCGCAGACACAGACCATCAAGGTCGGCCTCGAGCCGAGCGCGATGTACCTGCACGGCAGCACCTTGTTCGTGGCGAACGGCAACAGTGACAGCGTCTCGGTGATCGACACCGAGCGGCGCCGGGTGACTCAGACGTTCAACCTGGAGCCGCTGCCCGGCACGACGGTCGGCAGCAACCCGAACGCCATCACCATGCCCGACGATCACCACATCCTGGTCAGCGATGGCCGGGACAACGCGATCGCGGTCTATGACTTCAACGGGGCGAAGTTCCCGGTCCGCTACCGCGGCCTGATCCCGACCGACTGGTATCCGGTCAACGTGCAGCTGGACAAGGCGATCGGCAAGCTCGTGGTGACCAACGACAAGGGCATCGGCGCGCGCGGGCCGTCCTCGACGATCGGTGAGGGCCCCAGCACCGGCCCCAACGCCGGAAGTGCCACCGGCCACAACACGTATAACGACACCGGTTCGGTGACCGTGTTCACCATGCCGTCGGACCGGCAACTCGGCCAGCTCACCCACCAGGTGTTCGTGAACAACAACTGGGACGACCTGATCAAGCACGACGATCCGCATCACCCGTCCAACGCCACGCCGGTGGCGATTCCGGCGCAGTTGGGAGCACCGTCGAAGATCAAGCACGTATTCCTGATCATCAAGGAGAACCGCACCTACGACCAGGTGCTGGGCGACATCGGCAAGGGCGACAGCGACCCGAGCCTGACCCAGTTCGGTGCCGGCATCACCCCGAACCTGCACGCGCTGGCCGGCACATTCGGCGTCTTCGACAACTTCTACGACGAGGGCACGCTCTCCGCCGATGGGCACAACTGGCTGGTGCAGGCCGACGCCAACGACTACATCGAGAAGGAATTCGGCGCGTTCTACCGCAGCTACCCGTCACTCGGTGACGACGCGCTCGCCTATCAGCGCAACGGCTTCCTGTGGAACGCCGCCGAGCGGGCCGGCAACACGGTTTCCGACTTCGGCGAGTACGCGTACAACATCAACCTGCCCGCCACCGGCGCGCCAACCTGGGCCGACTGGTACCAGGACTCGCAGATCCTGGAAGGCAAGGCCACCGGCGAGCTGCCGGTGCCGGTCGACGCCTACCAGACCACCTCGGATGTGCCGTCGGTGAACGCCATCAACCACGCCGCGTTCCCGACCTACGACCTGGACATCACCGACCAGTACCGGACCGACATCTGGGAGCAGTCCTTCAAGAAGTCGGAGCAGACCGGTGACCTGGCCAACCTCACGATGATCGCGCTGCCGCAGGACCACACCGCCGGCACCAGCGGGCGGGACCCGTATCCGACCGCCCTGGTCGCCGACAACGATCTGGCGGTCGGCCGGGTCGTCGACGACATCTCGCACAGTCAGTTCTGGAAGGACTCGGCGATCTTCGTGGTCGAGGACGACTCGCAGAACGGCGTGGACCACGTCGACGGGCATCGCGCCCCGCTCTACGTGATCAGCCCGTATGCCAAGCGCGGCGTTCTGGACAGCACCTACTACACGCAGATCAACGTGGTCCGGACCATCGAGCAGATCCTGCACATCCAGCCGATGAACCAGATGGACCGGGCGGCGCTGCCGATGTCCGACGCGTTCACCGACAAGCCCGACTTCACGCCTTACACGGTGAAGCCGAATCTCGTACCGCTGGACTTCGGCCTGAAGCCGCAGCCGAACGCGTCACCGCAAGCCAAGGCGCTGGCGGCACGGGCACCGCAGCCGGTGATCCCGGCGGCGAGCGCGCAGGTTGCCAACGAATGGACAGCCTGGAGCAACGATCAGTATTCCAGCGGAGCGCTGCAGCGCGAGGACAGCGTGAATACCGCTCAGATGAACCGGCTCACCTGGTATTCCTCAACCGGCTGGACCAAGCCGTACCCGGGTGATGACCGGATCCTGGCGCCGGACGAGGTGCCCGGCCGGGACATCCCGGCGCCGGATCTCGGCGGCTGATCGCGGTCGCGGCGATGCGGGGGTGTGCGACGCACGCCCCCGCATCGCTGTGCGGCACCGGCGGACCGGCGGCGCCGCCCGACTGCTACCGGTGATCGTTCAGTGGACCAGGATCGCGATCAGGGCGCCGGCCGCCATGTAGGGCCCGTAGGCCAGGTGGTCGCCGCGGCCGGCCCGGCGCGCGATCAGCAGCGCCAGAGCGCCGATTCCGGCCAGGATCACCCCGGCCAGCAGGCCGAACATGGTGACCCGCAGCCCGAACCAGCCGGTCACCAGGCCGACCAGCACGGCGAGCTTGGCGTCGCCGCGGCCGAGGGCGTTCGGGATGGCGAGGACCACGACGGAATACCCGAGACCCGTCGCCGCTGCGCCGATCAGTGCGGTGACCAGATGCCGGCCGTCGCCGTCGGCCAGCGCCGCCACGCTCAGCCCGGTGAGCGTGCCGATCACGCCGGCGAGCACCAGCCGGTTCGGCAGCCGGTGCACGGCTCCGTCCACAAAGGCCAGCACCACCGAGACCGCGGCTGCCCAGGCCAGCGCGACCAGCACTACGGTGGCGGCGAGTTGCCAGGCGAGCAGGCCGAACGCGAGCGCCGCGACCGCTTCGACGGTCACGGCGGCGGCCCGATCCGCCGCCGGCAGTGCGGGCACCGTCCGGACGCCGGCAGGCCCTGGGGCCGTCGCACCAGGGCGGCCGAGCAGTCCGGGCAGGCGGTTCGCCACGGCTCATCGCTGCGTACCGCGAAATAGCAGATCGCGACGCGCAACCACGCACCGAGCACCGCTCCCACGACGGCGGCCGCGATCGTCAGCGTCACCGGCACATCCTGTCGCACCGGCCGCCCCGGTGCGAACGTGCGCTTTGAGGGGTCGAGCCGGCTGGCATTCGTGGCCTAGGCTCGTGGCCAGATCCACGGGGAGGAGCACGATGAGCCGCGACGACGACGCCCGCGCGAACGACTTCGAGGACTTTGTCCGCAATTCGTCGCGGGCACTGCACCGGTCGGCCTATCTCTTGACCGGCGACAAGCACGCTGCCGAGGACCTCGTCCAGTCGGCGCTGGCCCGAACCCACCGGGCCTGGGCCCGGATCGAGGATCCGGCCAATGCCGAGGCCTACACCCGCAAGGTGATGTACCACCTTCAGGTGTCCTGGTGGCGCCGCAACCGGGTGCCGGAGTCGGTCACCGAGGACGCCGTCGAGCCGCGTCCGGACGGCGGGCCGGGCGAGGCCACCGGCGTCGCCAACCGGATGACCATCCACGGTGCACTCCAGAAGCTGTCACCCAAGCAGCGGCAGGTGCTCATTTATCGGTATTTCGAAGACCGGACCGAGGTCGAGACGGCGGAGCTGCTCGGGATCTCGGTCGGCACCGTCAAGTCGCAGACCGCGAAGGCCTTGGAAAAGCTGCGCGCGGTCGCGCCGGAGCTGGCCCAGCTCTATGCCGGGCGGGTCTCGGCGGCGTCCTGACAATCTGCGACGCCGGCAAGCGCCCG
Organism: uncultured Actinomycetota bacterium; assembly: GCA_963836775.1. Taxonomy (GTDB): domain Bacteria; phylum Actinomycetota; class Actinomycetes; order Mycobacteriales; family Micromonosporaceae; genus DASQPR01. Next base: position 1,550,574 of record CAWIKR010000003.1, read on the forward strand.
GCATCGCGCGTCAGCGATCGGCCAGGACGCGGGAGCGGACCGCCCACAATGCGGCGTCGGTCCGGGACGCGGATCGAGTCTTCCGCAACAGACTGGACACGTGCACGCCCACCGTGCGGATCGAGATGCCCAGTGACCGGGCCACCTGCTTGTTCGACATCCCGGAGGCGAGGCAGGCGAGCACGTCCAGCTCGCGGGCGGTCAGATCGGCGGTGGTCGGGTTGGTGGCCGGCGCGGCGAGCGCGGCCAGGTCGGTGGTCGCGATCAGTTCACTCAGGCGGTACGGATTGCCCGCCGTGATCCGGTGGGCCGCGGCGGCGGTGGCGGCCGGGCATTGCGGGTCGCGGCCGCGCAGCAATTCGCCGACCTCGGACTCGCTCAACGGCCCCACGTGGACGCGTCGGGCGTGTGCGCCGCCGACCAGCCGGGTCAGCACCAGCCGGATCAGCTCCGGAGCCGCGGCGTCGGCGGCCGGCCGCCCGGCGACCAGCAGCAGGGCCGGCAAGCCGGGAGCGGCGGCCAGCTCGGCCACCAGGTTGACGCTGGCCGGGTCGAGGGCGTGCAGGTCGTCGACGACGATCACGGCCGGGCCGGTGCCGACCAGCTCCCGGACCGTCCGGACGGCGATCCGGAGCAGCGCATCGGGCGCGTAGCGCAGCCGTGGCACATCCGGATCCTGGGCCAGCCAGGCGAGAGCCTCGGGTGGCACTGGAAGATCGTGGCGCGGTGCCTGGCTCAGGATCCCGGCCAGCCAGTCCCGGCTAGTCTAGCGGGGGTCATCACCTAGAGAAGGAGTCCCCCGGAGTGGCAAAGACTATCCGAGCTGCAATTTATGCGCGGCTCAGCCTCACTACCGAGGCGTCTGTATCCATCGCTAGACAGATCGAGGAGTGCGAGGCGTACTGCAAGGCACGAGGCTGGCAAGTTGTGCTCACTGCCACCGATGACGGCGTAAGCGCCAGCAAAAAACGCCCCGATCAGCGCCCCGGCTGGCGTCAGATCTCGGCGAGGTACGCCGAGCTAGACAGAGTCGTCTACTGGAAGACCGACCGGCTCGCGCGCCGAGTGATCGACTTTTACAATCTCGCCGAGGAAACACAAAAGGCACGCGTCGACCTCGTGTCGATGAGCGAGCCGAGCCTAGATCTTTCCACCGCAACCGGCCGCGCGTTTGCTGGCTTCCTGGCGATCTTCGCCCAGATGGAAGCCGAGGCGATCGGCGCTCGCGCTAAAGCCGCACGTGGCCATCTGCTCCGCGCTGGCCGCATAGCCGGCGGTGAGCGCCCGTGGCCGTTCGAAGCCATATCACGCACCGACGGCCCAGGCATGATCTGGGTCCCCATCCCAGAGCGCGCCGAGGCTATCCGCTATGCCGCCGCCGGGCTAATCGCAGGCACCGAGTCGACCATGGGCATCTGTCGGCAACTTGACGCCCGAGGGCTCGCCCCGAAGGAGGGAGGCCGATGGGACCCCCGCTCGTTCCGCCGCCTGCTGTCTAACCCGGCGCTCTACGGCGCAACGGTCTACCACGGCAACGTGCTCAAGAACACCGACGGCACCGTCAAGATCGCGTCCGAGCGCGTGATCCTTGACCGCGCCACGTTCCGAGCCCTACAGGCCGCGTTAGAGCAGCGAGGCGCTAACGCCAGCACGCCGAAGGTGCAAAATCTGCCGCTGCTGCACGGCATCGCCGTTTGCGACAGTTGCGGTAAGCGTCTCTCAGCACACCGGCCGATCAAGAACAAGTACGGCCGTCAGATACCCCGCTACGCCTGCCGAGCCGACCGCAACGGCTGCTCGTCGCCCGTGTCCATGTCAATGCAACACCTGGAGGCATGGGCCGTTGACGACTTCCTGACTTCTTTCGGGCACCTGCCCGTCGTCGAGCGCGTCGAGGAAGCCGGAACGATAGACGCTGACGCTGTGGCGGAGATCGAGGATGCCCTAGACGACGTGCAAGAGCAGATCGACGCCACTGACGACATCGAAGAAGCCACGCGATTGTTCAGCCAGCGCAAGCAACTCCGCGCTCGGCTCACTGCCCTGGAGGAGGCCGCCGAGACGACGCCAACGGTTCGATGGGTTCAGACCGGCGAAACGATGGCCGAGGTATTCAACGGCACCGATGACGTAGTGACGCGCCGCGCCCTGCTCACCCGCGCTTACGGAGAGATCCGCATAACGAAGCCGAACGCACCGCACGGTCGTAAAGGTCTGGACGCCTCGCGGATCATCCCGGTACCCCGCGAAGCGATGGACGGCTATTTCGACCCCGCCCAGCTTGACTAGCCCCGTTCAAACAACCGCATAAGGCGGCCCCGAGCGCGGAGTGCAATCCCCGCCCGGAGCCTTGATCGAGATTGGACCTCGACCCATGTCTAACCTAACTCCCGCCCGTCGCTTCTTCACCGCCGCTGGCGTTGCGGCCGTCGCGGCCGTCGCTGGGCTCCTGAGCTATCGGCACCAACAATCCCTCGCGTTCGCCCACGGGCAGCCCGAGGCCCTGTCGATCGTCTGGCCGCTATGCGTAGACGGGCTCGTAGCGAGTACGGGCATTGCCATCGCGACCGACCGCGCCGAGGGCTACCGCCCGCGCTTATGGGCGCTCACGGGCTTCTGGCTCGGCGTCGTGGTCTCGGTACTGACTAACTGGCTCGCTACCGAGGGCGGGCTCATCAATCACGGCGTGAGCGCTTTTCCGGCGCTGGCGTTCCTCGTCGCCGTCGAGTCGCTGTCGGCCAAGCCCCGCCCTCGCAAGGCGCAGGCCGCCGCCGACATGGCGCACCGTTTAAACGCTCCCGCCAGGATGTCGCACCCGACGCCGACAATGGCGGACATGCCCGCCATGATCCCGCCAGTGCCCGCCACAATGACGCCGGAGCCCGCCACGGCTGCCGCCCCGACTGCCGCCCGTGTCAAGGCCGCCGCCGCAGCGAATCCCGGTGCGTCAGCCGCCGCAATCGCAGCCGCCGCTGGCGTCTCAGAGAGAACCGTCTATCGGTACGTTAAGCAGGGTGCCGACACGGTGCCAGCGCCTCGCGTAGCGCTGGCGCAGGTGTCGGCTTGACAGACGATCAAGGCTCACGCATGAGCCGAGTGCAGCCGATGGTCTGTGCTTACGCCCCGCCGCACTACCCGCACCACGACTACAGCGGCGAAGGCGAGATCGTGACGATCCGCCTCGGCGACGAGATCGTCGGATTCTTGTCGCGCAAAGACTGGACCGCTGTCAATTTCAACGCCCGGCCGGATCTCTCGGACCTGGGTCACTTCGAGCGCCGTCGAGTGTTCGGCACGCTCCGAGACTTTGCCTACGACGGTCGCCCGATGGTCGACGCATGGGCCGAGATCCTCAACAAGCACCAGCACGACAAGCCCGTGATCGCCCCGCTGGGAGGGCTGGAGTACAGCGGTTAGACCTCGCAATACCGAGAAGCCCCGCAGCGCCGTCGAGCGCCTCGGGGCTTTTCGTGCCCGGAGACCGTACAGCCGCGTACACGCTGGCCGACTCCTTAAACAAGAGCGAAACCGGGTGTACACCTCGGCCGCCTTCTACGCCGTAGGCAAAGCCGGTGTACACGCTGGCCCATTACTCAACTAGACGTAGAAGAAGCTGCGGCCCGGCGCGACCGTACACCTTGCCGCACTTACCTACTGACACCCCTAGAAAGCTGCGCCCGGCGCGGCTCTCCCTGATCTCCCGGCGCGCGTGGCTGTGCGGCCGGTGGAGCGCGACCGAGGGCCGCTCGTCTCGTGGTTGACACGAGCGGCCTCGGCACCCGCGCGATCTCGCGCCCCTGCGCTTTTCCGAAGGCGTGCGGGCGCATTCATTTTTACCGATAGACCGATTACGCGATATTCGCGACCGAAGGAGGACCCCGATATGCCGACCTGTGACTACCGACCGTGCGGAAAGAAGCTGCCCGCATCGATGCGCTCTGACGCGAAGTTCTGCTCGCCGAAGTGCCGCATAGACAACACGAACGCCCGTAACCGTGCTGCGATCGCCGCAGCGAAGGCTGCCGGGCTCGCCGACTGACGCGGCGACAAGGCGCGGGCGTGAGCCCCTGTGCGGGGCCGCTGACCTGGGTTAGTGATGTTTTCCTGTGGCAACACCCTTAGTTTCTACACTTCTACTTCTTTTGCTTAGAGAGCAGCAGCAGCAGCCTTTACTCATTAATACCTGAGTGCAGTTTCTAAGGCCTTCGCCACATAAAAACATCACTAGGCACCGCCACCGCCCGACCCCGGCGCACCGCTCGACCCCGACCCCGACCCCGAACCTTGGACGGCACATGACATGACAACCCCGACCCCACAGACGCGCATCGCCGCGCTCGCCGCGAAGTTCTACGCCTCTGGCCCCCGCATCAGCACAGGCCCGCACAAGCGCCGAGGCGTCGGCTACAACTTCGCCCCGGATCGCCTCGCCCGAGCCCTAGTCGAGTTTTTTGGCGCTGGCTTCCGCGCTACTTACATCGGCGACTCGGACCGGCGAACGATCGTGCACCGCGACCGGCTCGACCCCACGAAGGCGCGCCGCCGATCGCGCGAATACCTCGCATCGCTCGTGCGACAAGCAGTGCTGCTCATGCCTACCCCTACCGAGGACGCGCCCCACGCACTGCGGTGCGCCGTCCGCGACCTACACGAGCACGCCACCCAGGAGCGCTCCTACTACCTCACGCAGGTAGTCGACGCGCTAGTCGACGAGCTAGAGCGCTTGCCGAGCTTCGACCCCATGCCCGAGATAGTAGGGCCGGCAAAATCCGCGGAGCCCCGTCGTCGCCCGGTCGACCCGGAGAAGGCCGAGCAGCGCCGCGCACAGCGTCGCGAAGGCATGCGCGCAGTCCGCGAGGAGATCCGCGCTAACGAGCTAGACGACGCCCCCGACGCCGTCGAGTGGGCGCTTGGGTGGCTTGCACAGGCCGAGCCCGGCGCTTACCCGGCATCGGTCGTTTACACGGCCTACACCGACGACGCCGACTCGCCGCTCGGAAAGCAGAAGTTCTACCGATATGCCGATCACCCGCAGGTGCTCGGCCCCCGTCGCCGTCGGGTCAGTGGCCCGGCTTATGTAGTGACCCAGGAGGCACCGCAGATGACGAAAGAAGAACGCCGCCAACTCGCCGAGCTTGTCGTACGCCAGCTCGCCAACAACCTCAAGGACGATCTCCGTGCAGGGCTGCGCGAGATGTACGAAGCCGAGGCCGCGCAGGGTTCGACCGAGGTAACCGCAGGCAACCTCGTCCCGTTCCGCGTCGTCGGCCGCAAGGCCGCCTAACGCCCCTAGCACCGCCAAAACCGAATGGCAGTACCCCGAGAGCCCCGATGAGACCGCGCCTTATCGGGGCTCTCGCACGCCTACACCGCCACCGAAGGAAGCACCCATGCCCAACCACCCCGCCGACCCCGACGTCGCTCGCGCGCTCGCTCAGCTTTGCCTAGACCATCGCGGCTCGTACGAAGGCAAGCCCGACGACTTCGCCGACGAGATCCTCGCGCGTCTGCCCGACTCGCACGAGGTCAAGCAACGCAACGACCGTCTCGGCGCGATCCTCCGCGCACACAGCGCTCGGCCGCTGCTGCGCTCCGAGTACGGCCTTTACCTGGCCCATCGACCGTCGGGAGGGCGCAAGCACGCCCCGTACCGGCTCATGCTCCGCAATGACTAAGCGCCGCAAGCCTCGCCGCCGACCTCGGCTCGTCGAGGTAATCGGCATCGGCCCCTATGGGCCGATCTACAGATATGCCCCACCGCTCCCGCCAAGCAAACCGTAGAAGGAGAAAACCAAATGACCCCCGAATACATCGAATCCGTCGCCGACTTCACCCCGGAGCGCGCGGATCTCTCGATCGGTGCCCCGGAGCCGACGCCGCCCGCCCCGCCCGCATTCGACGCGGCCCGCGTCGCCCGGATCGCCCGAGGACACGAGGCCGAGCCCCGGCGCACTGCCGTTGAGGAGGCCGTCCGGCTCGCCGAGATCGCGGCCGCTCGCAAGGAGGAGCAGGCCACCCGCGCGGAAGAAGCGCACATCGCCACCGCCGTCCGCCGCCAGGAGGTCGCCGACGCCCGCAAGGCCGAGCGCGATCGGATCAACGCGATGTCCGGCGAGGAGATCGCCGACCGCGTGCGCGGCCGTCGCCGCTAAGCCCGTCCGCTAACCCCGCCGACACACAAACCCACACCTGAACGGAGATCACCCAATGTCGTTTTTCATGCCCGCCCCGTCCTTCCTCGCCAATAGCCCCGAGTGGCAGGCGCTCTATCAGACCGAGCGCGAAGCTATGACCGCCGCCGAGGCCCGCGCGAAGGAGGCCGGCAAGGGCCTCACCGACGCCCGCAAGGCTGCCGACGATGCCCGTGCAGCTCGTAAGGCCGGGAAGAAGGCCGAGCCCGAGCAGACCTGCCAGGAGCGCATCACTCACGCCGAGCTACGCGCCGACGCCGCAGCGAAGGCCGTGAACGACGCCGCTGCCGCGTTCTACAAGGCTTGGATGGGCGACGACGAGACCCTCGCGCGCTACTCGCGAGAGGCGCTCTCACAGTGCGTTGAGGCTGGCCGCGCTGCCGTGGCGATGTACGAGGATGCCTTCGCTAACTATCGCTTCTCGATTCAGCGCGTCAATGCCGACGGCGCTTACGTCGGGAAGGTGCTCGGAGCCAACCTCAGTCGAGGGATCGGGCTCAACGACAGCTCGAAGATCGCCGACTCGCTCAAGTTCCTCAAGGACTCAACAGAGGCGCTGGCGGGCACGCTCGCCCTGTTCGAGTCCGGCGAGATCGCGAAGGCCGCTCAGAGGGCCGAGGCCGAGGCGCAGCGCCGCGCTCGCGCTGGCTTGCTGGGCTGAGCCCGCTGGGCATGGTTTAAACACCCGGCCTCTGTTGCAAGACGCCCGCCCTCTGGTCAACACCTCGGAGGGCGGGCTCTTGACTTGCTCCTGATCTCGAATTTCCATTAGATGGTCCAAGTGAATCGCTTCGTCCTCCGGTACCTGCTTCAGATGGGCGTGGGCGGGGCGTCGCTTGTCGTCCTTGCCTATGTTGTCTTCGGCGGTCGATGGTCGTTGACGACTGCATTCCTGGTCTACGTGCCGATCTTCATACTTGTGATCACTCTGCCATTGATTCAGTTACTGCGTGGAGAGCGCAGTCGAGCGCGGAGCGAGCGCGGGCTGCGATAGCGAGCGAGGCCGACCACCTGGGGGAGGGCCTCCCTCCCACCCCCTCTGGGGCACCGGTAGGCATAGCGTCCGCCCGTGTGTACGGGCATACGGGTCGCCGTTCATTTGAAATGGCCACCCGCCCCGCATATGTGCCAATGTTGTTATGACAATCATTCGACATGCCGCGCCGCCGTATTCGGTGACCGCATCCAGTAAACTCCCAGCGTTATCGAAATAGACGCTGCTAATAAACACGCATGGGGTGTGTGGTGGGGGATCCCGAGGTCGAGGCGATGGCTGCCGTAGCTGGCGTCCTTGGATCGCTGGAGGACGAAGCGCGAAGTCGTGTAATTCGATGGGCCGCTGAGCGCTACGGCGTGTCGCTGGGCGGGGCGGCAAGGCCGAATGTGAAGCGACGCACCAATGAGGACGCTGATGAGGCGACCAGCGGGGAAGAAGTCGCTAGCGAAGCGCCACAGTTCGAACACTTCGCCGAACTCTACAATGTGGCACGGCCGAAGACCGAAGCGGATAAGGCGATCGTCGCAGCTTATTGGTTCCAGGTCATCAACAAGCAGCCGTCGTTTCAGTCGGCACAACTGAACACGGAGTTGAAGCACCTCGGGCACGTCATAGCCAACGTTACCGACGCGGTTGCCAGCAACCAGAATCGGAAGCCCGCTCGCATCATTCAGCTGCGGAAGTCCGGAAGCGCGAGGCAGGCGCGCAAAACCTACAAATTGACGACCGAGGGAATTGTCTACGTCGAGGGCATGATCGGGCATGGCCGCTAGTCCGGAGCTCGCCCCGGCCGCCGCTTTCGGCGCGCTGCCGGACGGTTTGCGCCAAGATCTACTCAATGCGTTCAGTGAGATCGTTCGGAACTACCGGGAGCATCGTTGGGAGCCGGCCGAATTGAATGGAGGCAAACTCTGCGAGGCCGTCTACACCGTTGTCGCCGGTCACATCGATGGGAAGTACGCTCCACGCTCGGCGAAGCCACAGAACATGGTTGCAGCGTGCCAAGCGCTGGAGAAAAAGACCACCGCAGTCAGGTCGCTGAGGATACAGATACCGCGGATTCTGATCGCGCTCTACGAAATACGAAACAACCGTGGAGTCGGACACGCAGGTGGCGACGTCGATCCGAATCAGATGGACGCCACCGCCGTTCTTTACATGAGCAAGTGGCTTGTGGCAGAGCTAGTGCGTGTGCTGCACGACCTAACTACCGAAGACGCCGAAAGGCTTGTCGCGAGGCTAACAAGCCGGGAAGTCCCATTCATTTGGAGTTCTGGTGACAAGCGGCGCGTTCTACGCACGAAGCTGACGTGGAAGCAAAAGATGTTGCTGCTTCTGCTGCCCGAGCAAGGAGCCGTCGCTGAGCAAGACCTTGCGCTGTGGCTTGAACACAAGAATCAGGCAACGCTACGGCGCGACGTCCTGCGACCAGCCCATAGGGCAAAGCTGGTCGAGTTCGATGAGAAGGACCACACGATCGTCCTGCTTCCTCCCGGCGTGGCTGAAGCAGAGGCCCTTGTCGGATCGCTTTAGCCGACCGTAGTCGGAGCTGCGCCAAATGATGATCACCGCCGTCGTCGGTCCGCCGCGAGGCGGCATGCCGCGATTGTGCACCATCGGGCGTTGTCGAGGTGGTGCTCGTCGTGGTCAAGTAGGACGGTGTCTGCCAGCAAGTCGCGCTCCCACTCCGCGCGCAATGCGCGCTCTAGCGCATTGTGCCAATCTCTCGCGCTGATCTCGTCTGTTGCCGTCACGTCATCCTCCGCTGGCCCACGTCCATCGGCGACGCTCGGGCCGCCACATACCAGTTTCGGGCCTGCTCAGAGCGCTTGATCACGTTGGGCGTTGGGGGGCGCAGAGAGCCGTACCGAGACCAGCGGTGCGTTGGATGGTCGTCGATGGCCGACGGTTGTCAACCGTAGACTTAGTGGGCCGACCCGAGCCATGCCTCAAGGAGCGTCAATGCCCAGCGTGTTGCGCATGCCGTCCGAGGCTGATTTGCCGCCCGGTGACCGGCGATCGTTCGCGTTGGAGCTGTTCAGGCTTTACGGCCAGGCCGGCAGGCCGACGTTGCGCCAGTTGGCCGATCACATCGCGGCAGACGACGAGTTAGAGGGCACGGCGAGCAGGGAGACCATACGGCGGACACTTTTGGGCCTGGCCGTGCCGACCAGATGGCCGGTCGTCCTGGCTATCTATCTCTGCCTCTGCCATTTCGCACGGGTCGAGCCGTACGGCGGCCGTTTCGAGATCTTCGGTGAGGGAGTGTTCACGCGTGCTGGATTCGTGAGGTCGCTTTGGAATCGGGCGATCGACGATACGCCAGCCATGGCGGTCTTCGATCCGCTGGATGAGCCGCCGTTCTAGGAGTGACCATAGCGCTCCCTCCTACGTTGACGGCCGCGCTTCGTACATGCGTTCTGGTATCTGCTTGCGTGCAGTAACGAACTCGACGCCGACCCGACAGGCGTTCGTCGCGGTGCCAACGCGAATGCATCCTCTTCTGAGTTGAAGATCTTCCAGCTCTCGAAGACTTCCTCGTTCCTTTGGGATCAGCGCCCGATGCGGCCCTCGACACGGTCGACCAGGTCACGCACGTCCTGTTCAGGGTGACGACGAAGACGTGCCAGGGCCGCTCTCGCGGACGGAGTCGCGATTCGCTCAAGACTGTGGATCGCCTTCTTCGCCAGTGCTGTGGAGCCCTCGTAATCCTGAAACTCGGGACCCGCCCAGGCGAGGAACTCCAGATCATCGACGACATCGGCACCGCCGAGCTCTTCGAGGATCTGCGAGATGTCCTCGTGCCTAGTGTGCCAAGGCGCGCGAGCGAGCTGTTGAAGGACGTACAGCGATGATCGATCCAACCCGAAGGGATGGGACATGATCAGCGTGAGCTCCACATCGTCGGCAGAACGTTCCGCGAGGGCCTTCTCCAGAAGGTCCTGACACAGACTTCTGCCGTCGGCTGCACCGAAGGCGGCGAGCAACTCTTCCGGCGATGCCGGGGCATACTCGCTGTTGCCGGGGTACCGGACAAGACTGAGGACGAGTCGCACCTGCTCCGGGACCATGGTCGAACGCTAGCGCGGTGGCGCACGCGGTTAGTCGCGAGGTGCTTGCTCGGCGAGCGATCGCAAGGCATCTCCAGTCATTCGCCAGGGCACCCACTCTCGATCTTCGTTGCCGCCAATTCGCCGGTAGAACGCTCGCGATGGGTCGAGGTCTTTACAATCTGGAACCCATCAGCAGAAGAGGTCAGTCGTCGTCCCACTCGTCGCGAAGTTCCTTCTTGAGCACGGCGACCTGCACAACGAGCGCCCCGAGCAGTTCCTCACGGTTGAGCCGGTTGGTTGTGCGGTACACCCAAGACGTGTGGCCCTCGGAGTTAAGGACTTTCACCAGGACAAAGGCCTCGATTGCAGTGTCTCCTGGCTCAAGTGGATGGACCTCCAGCCCAGCAAGTGCCTCGGAGAGAGGGACCCGCTCTTCACCTGGAGCGGGAATCCCGGAGTGGCTTCCCATGGCGCAAGCCAACCACAGCCGACGGGTCGCCGAGTAGCGGAGCGCCCCGCCCGATGACCTCGGCGCGGGGCGTTTCTGCGTGTCAGCCGAACGGACGGCGAGCGTGTCGTGCGTTTGGCTGGACTTTCAAACGGACTCGTCTTCCCGCGCGTGTCGCTGTCATGACCCTTGTCTGGCAAGCCGGTCGTAGGGCGCCGGGGAGTGCACCCGCGCCGAAGCGCTCAGCACGGTGACCGAGGCGTCGTGCTCGCGGATCGTGTCGACGGCGGCGCTGATCAGCCGGGACTTGCCGACGCCGGCCTCGCCGGTGATCACCACGGTCTGAGGTCCGCCGTGGGTTGTTTCGCGCGGCACCCGATCCCAGGCACTGATCAGCTCGCGCACGGCATCGGCGCGTCCAACCAGGTCCAGGGGTGTCACAGCGCTCACTCTACGAACTTGCCGCCAATTCCGCTTCACCGGTCGCGGTGGGCGGCACAGACGTTCGGCGCGGCGGCCCGTTTGTCGATCATGGCGGTCGGTAGGTGGCCGGTATCGTCAGCGGCCCGCGGGGGTGCGGCGCCGGGACGTCAAATACGTAGGGTTGCGTAGAGACAGGGTGGTGCTTGATCAGGCACTATCGACGGATGAATCTTCACTTCCGCGCCGCACTCGCCACCGACGTGGGCCTGATCCGGGCGAAAAACGAGGACTCGGCGTTCGCCGGAGACCGGTTGATCTTGGTGGCGGACGGCATGGGCGGCATGCCGGCGGGGGAGTTCGCGAGCGACATCGTGGTCCGGCGGATGTCCGGGCTCGACGAATATGACGGCGACAAGCCGATCGATGCCCTGGTCACGGCGGTCGAGGAGGCCAACGACGAGATCGCTACGTCGGCGGAAGCCGACCCGGAGCGACTCGGGATGGGCACCACGGTGACCGCCATGCTCGCGTTCGAAGATCAGATTGCGCTGGTGCACGTCGGCGACTCCCGCGCCTACCTGCTGCGGGACGGCGAGCTGGTGCAGGTCACCGCGGACGACACCTACGTGCAGATGCTGGTAGACCGTGGCGAGTTGACTCGGGCCGAGGCCCGCAACCACCCTCAGCGCGCGCTGGTCACGCAGGCACTTCAGGGCGGTCCGATGGATCCCTACAGCGCGATTCTCCTGCTGGCGGCGCCGGATCGGGTGCTGATCTGCAGCGACGGCTTGTCCGACTACGTCGACGACGACGACATCGCGGAGACCCTGCGCACCTGCCCGGACCCACAGGAGGCGGCCGATCAGCTGGTCAAGCTGACGCTCTCCGCCGGAGCACCGGACAACGTCACGGCGATCGTCGCCGATCTAGCGGACTGACGCGCCGGCCCTCACGCCATCCCGGCACGGCCGGGCTCTTCGTCGGGTGCCGCGGCGGGCGGCTGGCCCGGACGGGCGTGTCCGGCTCCGGGTGCGGGATGGGCCGAGCCGAGCACGGTGGCGCCGTGCCGGTCGTAGCCGAATTCGTCGTCGGTCATCGACACGTGGGCGGCCGGCCCGGCGTGCTCGCGCGCGTACTCGGTCTCCTTGAAGCTGGCCGCCAGTTGATCTCCACCGGGCACCGCCGCGCCTCGATCGGCGGCCTCGGCCACCGCATCCGCCTTGGCTCGGCTGCGGCGCAGCGCGACTGCCACGCCGACCCCGGTCAATCCGGCGAGAGCGGCCCAGATGCCGAGCCGGCCTCCTGCCGAACCGCCAGAATCCGGGCTGGTGTGATCTTGGCTCGCCTGACTGGAACGGTCCGGATGGCGCTGCGGCAGATTTGCCGGCTTCCGCATCACGGTCGCAGAGTTCCTGGTCACGGCCCCCAGCCTAGCGCCTTGGCCGGGACCACTCGGCGGTTCGGACGGTTTGCCGACGTGGACCGGGGCGGAGCCGGCCAGCGCAGAATGAGCCGGTGAGCGCATGGATCGACGTCGCTGCCTCGTCCGAAGTGGACACTCGCCCACGGCCCGTGCTGGTCGAGCGGCAGCCCGTGTCTGCGCTGACCGCCCAGGTGTCGCGCCGCGCCGGTCCTGGCCGGATTCCTGGCGGCGGCCTGTTAGCGTGCCGGTGATGCCGGCTATCGCGACGAGGGACAACCTGCTGGCGGCACTCGTCATGCGGTGCCGCGCGGTCGACGTGCCGCACACGACGCGGATCGCGATCGACGGGCCGGACGCGGCCGGCAAGACCACCCTCGCGGCCGATCTCGCCGCGGCCATTGGCGCCGGCGCGATCCGGGTCAGCATCGACGGCTTCCATCACCCGGCGGCGATCCGCAAGCGTCGGCAGTTGCTCTCGGCCGAGGGCTACTACCGTGATTCGTTCGACAACGACATGATCGTCTCGGCCGTCCTGCGGCCGCTAGGCCCGGGTGGCGACGCCCGGTTCGTCCGCGCCGCGTTCGACTACCGGACTGACGAGACGGTGCCGGCCTCGGTCGAGACGGCGGCACCCGGGTCGAATCTGATCTGTGACGGCGTCTTTCTGTTGCGGCCGGAGCTTCGCGACCACTGGGATCTGACCATTTACCTGCACGTCGATCCGGACGAGACACTCCGGCGGGCACGAGTCCGAGACCTGGACCAGTTCGGATCGCGTGCAGAGGTGGAGCGCCGGTATCTCGGCCGCTACCTGCCCGGGCAGCAGCTCTACCGGACCGAGGCAGACCCGATCAGCCGGGCCGACCTAGCGATCGACAACACCGATCCGGCACGACCCGTGATCATCCGGTCGAGTTGGTGACATCGTCGCCGGGGGCGGCGACCTCATCGACGGTCGCGCGGCCGGCGCCGGTCATGGCGGCGACGAATCTCTCGAACGCCGCAGGTCCGACGATCGCAACGCCGTAGTCCCGGGCCGTCCGCGCCTTTCCGGACATGGTGTCGACGTCGGCGGCGACCAGCAGGCGAGTCGACCGAGTTACGGTGAAGCCGACGGTCAGGCCGGCGTCGCGCGCCCGCCGCTCCAGATCGTCGCGCGGCGGCTGGGTCTGGCCGGTGAACACGACCTCGTCGCGAGCCCGCAGCCGGAACCGCCGGGCCGGCTGCCGCGGGACCCGCGGGGCGTCCGGGTGCAGAGCCGCCGGCACCGCCTCGGCCGGCAATCCGAGCAACTCCGCCACGGCACGGAGCTCGTGTTCCTCCGCCGGCGTGACGACGCCGTCGGCGCGAGCTGCGCCGGCCAGCGCGCCGAGATAGTCGCGGTGCAGCGCGACCACGCGCCGCCGGCTCAACCTGAGCTGTTTGGCGAGGTCGACCAGCGCGTCCGCCTCGGTCTCGGAGATCTGCCGATCGACCAGCGCCCGGTCCAGCACCGCGAGGTAGCTGTCGAAGGCCGGCGGGCCCGGCACGCGGGGCAGCGCCTCGACGAGACGACCGAGGAACGACGGCGGAACCATCCCGTGGCTGCGCCGGCTCACCGCGGCAATCGGTCCGCTGCCCGCCAGGCTCGGCCACGGCATCGCCGCACCGGCGTCCACGAGCGCGGCCCACGGCACCGGCTGCCCAGCCGCCCGGATGTAGTGGCCGAGCAGCATCGCCGCGGCGCGCGTGTCGTCGAGCGCGCAGTGGGCGTTGTCGAGCGGGACGCCGGCCGCGGCGCAGCAGGCGGCGAGGCTGCGGCCGGACTCCGGGAGGTAGGTCGCGGCCAGCATCATCGTGCAGAGCCCGGCCTCCAGCGACAGCGGCACCTCGATGCCGAGCGCGCGGAACTGGTGAGCCAGGAACGGCGCGTCGAAAGCGAGGTTGTGGGCCACCACGACCCGGCCTCGCAGCAGCGCGGCGATCGTCGGCGCGAGCTGCGCGAAGGATGGCGCACGCCGGGCGTCGGCCGCGGTGATGCCGTGAATGTGCTGCGGGCCGAGGTCCCGGCTCGGGTTGATCAGAGTGGTCCACTCGCTGGTGATGGCGCCGTCAATGTTGACGTGCACGATCGCGATTTCGACGATGCGGTCGTGCCGGAGCGGATTGAGACCGGTGGTCTCCAGGTCGATGACGGCGTACACGCCGCGAGGGTAGCGCCTGAGTCTGACAGCTCGTCGCGGTGCTGCTGGGTGGCCGGGGTTCCCGGGGTGGCGGGCCGCCGCGCTGCGGTCCGCGCCCGGCGTCGCTCCGGACCCGGGCGCGGCGTGTGCACTACTGGCAGCGCGAGAGGATGATCCCCTGCTTCTTCAGGAACGGCCCCGGATTGATCCGGTGCCACATCGCAGTCCAGACCTCGAAGTGCAGGTGCGGGCCGGTGACGTGACCGGTCGAACCTTCCAGAGCGATCGGCTGTCCGGCGGTCACCTTCTGGCCGATGTGGACGAGCACCCTGCGGGAGTGGCCGTAGAGCGTGAACAGGTGCGCGCTGTGTTTGATGATCACCATGTTGCCGTACCCGCCGCTGTTCCAGCCGGCCGCGACCACGGTCCCGGCGTGAGCCGCGAGGATCTTCGCGCCCGGCACGTCGGCGATGTCGATGCCCTGGTGCGGCGCTCCACGTCGCATGCCGTAGCAGGAATTGACGTGGAACTTCGCCATCGGGGCGACCCACGCCGGCGGCGCCGGTGTCGCGGTCGGAGCGGTGGTCGGTGTGGGTCGAGTGGCCCGGTTGGCTCGGGGAGCGGCGTTTCGGCTCGGCGGCGTGCCGGCCGGAAGGCTCAGCGACGTCGCCTGCGTCGGGCCGGATCCGGCCGGGGCGGCGGTCGCCATCGCGACGCCGGCCACCGCGAGCGCGGCGACTCCGGCGAGCGCGGCGAACGTGGTGCGGGGGCGCTTGCGATACCACGGGAGCCGCGCATGCCGCTGAATCGGCGGCAGCGCCTGGGTCGGCTCGTCAATGATGCGGGGCAGTTCCGACGTGGGGGTCTCGTCGTGGGCTGGCACGGGTGGAACACCTTCCGTTGGGGGCCACCCATCGTGCGTGGTGTGCCGCGCCGGTCAGTCCGGAAGGGTTCGTGATCGCGCCGTTATCAAAGCTTGAGGCGAGTCGTTTCGTGCTGTTCGCACCTGCTATGCCCGCAAATGTCGCCACCGATCAGATGTGGCTCGGTTCACTGGTGCGGCAGTGATCGGCGTCATAGTTTGCGCAGCTCAGCGAGGAACTGTGTGGCGATCCGGGCGGGGCCGGACGTCGATGTCCGGTATTTCAAGCGGGTAATCCGGAATCGTAGCTCGCTCGACGCCGACCATCGTCTGCGATCGCTTGGCACAGCCCACGACGGTCGGGCCGCGGCACCGCGGCCGCTGCTGCGTTCAGTGCGCTTGACGTGACAACGTAACGCCATGACGACGGTTGAGGCACGCCGCCCGTACGCCTGGCTGTTCCGCAGCCCGCGCACCGCAGCGCTGCTGACCGGCATGACCATCTCGGCGATCGGGGATGGCGCTGCCGCCGTCGCTCTGCCGCTGCTCGCGCTGCAATTGCACGGCTCGCTGCCGGCGGCGGTGGCGATCGCGGCCGTGGCGGCGACCGCCTACATCGTCCCGGTCGCGGTCAGCCTGTCGGTCGGTTTGGGCCGGCGGCGGTTCGATCCGCGGGCCGTGCTGACCATCGATGCGATCGCGCGGGCGGTGCTGTTCGCTGTCGGCGGTGTGCTCGGTGTCAGCGGGAGACTGTCGCTGACCGCGATGATCGGCCTCCTGCTAGCCGGCTCCGGCCTCCGCCTCCTGGCGTCGACCGGCCGGAGGCTGATCGTGATGGCGGCGGCCGGCTCGTCCGGTGCCCTCGCCGCCAACGGTGTGCTGGGATTCGTCGACAGCCTGGCGCTGTTCGGGATCGGACCGGCGCTCGGCGGCTTGGTGAGCACGGTCTGGAGCCCATCGGCGGTGCTGGTGGTGACCGCAGCGACCTACGCGGTCCTGGCGATCACCGTGGCCACGCTGGCTCCGCGTACGCCCCCGGCGTCGCCCCAGACGGCCGGTGCGACTTCGGGGTGGCAGGTGATGAGGCATGCCCGTGTGGTGCTCGTGCTGCTGGCCGTCGTCTTCGTCTTCGACCTGCTCTACGGCCCGGTCGAGGTGGCCTTGCCACTGCTGGTCACCGTCGACTTGGGACGCGGCGCCGGGACTCTGGGCCTGGCCTGGGCAGTGTTCGGCGTCGGCGCGGTGATCAGCTCCGCCGCGACCGGTGCGCTCGGCCGGTTCCGGGCGGTCGGCTTACTCATTGTGATCATCGCCGCGTGGGGCGCCTGCGACGCGCTGCTCGGTGCGGCCCCGAGCGCCGGCGTCGTGATCGCGGTGATGGGTTTCGGCGGACTGGTCTACGGACCGTTCACAGCGGTCGCGTACACCCTCTTGCACCGCCTGGTGGACCGCGACGACCAGGCGGCGGTCTTCGCGGTCTGGTCCGGTGTCCTGGCGCTGTCCCTGCCGATCGGCCTCGGCCTCGGCGGACCGCTGGTGGCGCTGGCCGGCACTCGGATGGCGCTGGTGATCGTCGGCCTGCTGACCGTCGGCCTGGTGCCGGTCGCCGCCGCCTGGATACGAAGAACCGGCTCTGGTGACCCAGAGCCGGCGGCCGTCCGTTAAGGCGGCGATCAGCCGGTGCACTCCCGGCACACCGGCTGTCCGTCGCGATATTTGGAAAGCTGTCGATGATGCCGCACCAGGAAGCACGACGAGCACCGGAACTCATCCGACTGGATCGGGATGACGGTGACCGTCAGTTCCTCGTCGGCGAGATCGCCACCAGGCAGATCGAACACCTCGGCGTCCTCATCGACATCTACGGTCGCCGAACTGGCATCAGTCCGGCGGGTCTTCAGCTCCTCGAGGCTCTCCTCGTCTACTTCCAGCACTCCGTGCCGGGGAGCGTCGTAGTCAACGGCCATTGCCCACCCTCACTTGTCTTGCCCAACACCTTCAACCGCCCCGTCGCGGTGCCGATCATCGTCGGTCGCTGACGGGGGACAATACCGGCCGAACGCTCGGTCGCATCGGATCTCCGCTAGGCGTTTTTCGCACGTTGCGCGAACTCGGGACGAGTCTTTGCGAATGACGCCAAATCCTTGACGCTTGGCAGGTCGGCTATGGTTGCACGCTTGTCGGGTAGGTGTCAGCACCGAGCGGTTGGCGAAACATGCCCGCACGGTGGAGACTACAGTCGTGCCACACGTCACCTCCCGCGCGTTGCGCGTGCCGGCTGATCGCCGAGCACCCGCTGCCGCCCGGGAGGCGGTTCGCGAAGTCCTCATCGATTCGCACCTCGATGACCTGCTGGATGACGCTCTCCTGCTGGCAACCGAGCTGACCACGAACGCGGTCATCCATGTCGGGGCCGAGATCGAGATCCGGATCGAGGCGGTCGCCGGGGGTGTCACCGTCAGCATCCGGGACAGCGAGCCAGAGGAGCTGCCGCAGCTTGGCGCGGTCGACGTAGAGGCTTATCCGTTCGCCAACACCGGGCGTGGGCTGATGCTCGTCGACCGGATCGCCTACCGATGGGGCATCACCACCGACTCGGAGGGCAAGTCGGTCTGGTTCGAGCTGGTCAGTGAGGCCTTCGTCGATCCGAGCGACACCATCGAGTGGGCCACCGAGCCGCCGGCGGCCGGTTTCGTGACCTGGTTGCGCAAGCGGTTCGGCCGGCAGCCCGCCGAGACCTGAGCCGTCCGCGGACCTGAGACGTCCGCGGACCTGAGCCGTCCGCGGACGGCGCTCCGCAGCGCCCTCGCCCGCCCGGCCCTCGCTTGGCCTGCGGGTCGCCCGTCCTCGCTTGAGCGGTCGCCCGTTCTCGCCTCTCTCGATGATCAGGTGCACGATCGTGAGCACTGGGGACGCCCTCGGCCGCGCCGCTGCACCGGATCAGCGCCGGCGAAACTACTTCGGGCCGGCCGTGGGATCGGTCGGGCTGGTCTTCCCGAACTTGTCGACCGCGGTCTTGGCGGCGTTCGCGGCGCGATCGATATGTGTGCTGACCTTGCCCTTGGTCAGATCGTCGACCTTTCCGGCGCCCTTCTCGATCGTGCTCTTGATGTCGTCGGCACGCTCGCCGACGGTGGTCTTGGCCTTGTCGACGCTCTTGTCGAGGGCGTTGATGCCCTTGTCGACGGCCCGGTCGAAGTCGGCCGAGTGCAGTCCGAACGCGTGCCGGGCCTTGCCGTACCAGCGCCTGAGTGTGTCGGAGATGGTCATGCAGTCACTCCCGCCGGGTTTGCTCACATCAGGTGGATTTCGGGTGTCCTCGTGATGATCTTAACCCGATCGAGAGGTTCCGTCCTGCCGGGCGATGGCGGCCGAGCAGCGAAGACCCGGGCCGCCGGTCAGCCGGTCGGGGCTGGGCGCGCCGGTGCGGTCGCCGGCGCCGCCGAAATCGGCGAGTGTGAGGCCTGGATCAGGCGCGCCGGCCGCTCGGAGCGTACGTTCGCCGGCCGCGCCGGCCCGGCGTTGGCCAGTGGTGCCCGGACCAGCCGGACCGCCGTGCCGTAGGCGCAGATCTCGGTCCAGGAGCCGGTGATCTGCCGGTTGTCGAACTTCATACCGATGATCGCGTCGGCACCCCGGCGCAGCGCGGCGGTCGCCATTTCGGTGATCGCTTCCTGGCGCCACTTGAGAAGAGCCGGTGTACGGCGCGGATTGGCCTCGCCGTTGAGCTGCTTGAGGCCTTCCAAAAACGGGTTGTTGCTGCGCGCGGTCACGCCCATGACCTCGCCGATGACGGAGCCGATCTGGCGTCCGGGAATGGTTTCTGTGGTGACGATGATCATCGGTGACACCTCCGGGATGACCTCATCTTCTGGCAAAAACCCCGACTGCGCATACCTCACTAAATTTCGTACCCAAAGGGTCGAGGACCTCAATGGATGATCGGCCATCACCCGAGGGTGACGATGATCGTGTGCCACCCGCTCGAGCCGAGAGTCCATTGCACCCACGTGTCTTTCGTGGGTGCGGGGGAGCAGCCCGGTGAAAGTCGACAATAATTGGCACCCATCCGGACCGCGCTCGGCGCCGAAGACCTGATGCGGCTGTCGTCGGCCGGGGCGCCGTTCGGAGCCACCGGGCGTGCAGACCGCGCCGAGCGGCGGAAAGGCGACGAGGTGAACGCACGAAGCCCGAATCCCGGCGAGCGCCGGCTGACGTCGGTGCCCACCGACGGCGCCGTGGCGGTCGATCCGAACGATCTGCTGCGGCGGGTGGCACGCGGCGACGAAGCCGCCTTCGAAGCCTTCTACGACCATGTCGCGGCTCGCGTCTACGGTCTGATCCGGCGGGTGCTGCGCGACCCGGCGCAAGCCGAGGAAGTGGCGCAGGAAGCGTTGGTGGAGACCTGGCGGACGGCCAGCCGGTTCGATCCGGCGAAGGGTTCGGCGACCGGGTGGGCGCTCACCATCGCCCATCGCCGGGCCGTCGACCGGGTGCGCTCGGAACAGGCCAGCACCGACCGGATGCGCCGGGTGGCGGTCGCCGACGTCCCGTTCGACTCGGTCGCCGAGGAGGCCGCCGCCCAGATCGAATATCAGCAGGTGCGGCGTTGCCTAGGCGGTCTGACCACACTGCAGCGGGAGGCCATCGACCTGGCCTATTACCAGGGCCACACCTATCGGGAAGTGGCTGAACTGCTGGATACCGCCCTGCCGACGGTGAAAACCCGGATGCGGGACGCGCTGATCCGGCTGCGGGACTGCTTGGGGGTGAGTATCGGATGAACAACGTCGACATTCACACCCTGGCCGGCGCCTACGCGCTGGATGCCCTGGACGACATCGAGCGCACGGCGTTCACCCGGCACATGGCCGACTGCGAATCCTGCACCACCGAGTTAGCCGAGTTGCGAGAGACCACAACCCGGCTGGCCGCGGTGTCGGCCGTGACTCCGCCGGCGCGGCTCCGCGCTCAAGTCCTGGAACAGGTGTCCCGGACCCGCCAGACGCCGCCACCGGTGCCGGCACCACGCACCACCGCGACAGCGTCCCGATCACGGCGCTGGCTGGCCGCGGCCGCCGCCGGGGTGCTGATCGCCGGCGGCGCGGCCGGCGCCACCTACGCCATTCAGGATCATCGGGTACGCGTCGCGCAGTCCCAGGCATCCGAGTCCGAGCAGATCAAGCAAGTGCTCGGTGCCTCCGATGCCAAGGTCGCGTCCGGCCAGATCGACGGCGGCAATGTCGTCGTGGTGACCTCGGCGGCACTCGACAAAAGCGTCGTGGTGGTCAAGTCGCTGCCCACGCCGGGTCCGCAGGCCTATCAACTGTGGATGGCCTTCGGCGGCGAGGCGCGGTCGATCGGCGTGCTGCCGACCGGCGCGTCCAGCGCCATCCGCCTGATCCCGGACACCAACGGGGCCAGCGCTTTCATGATCAGCCGGGAGCCGCCCGGCGGATCGGCGACACCGACCACAGTGGTCGGGCAGCTGACGATGGCCTGACTCCGGTGTCGCCGTCGCCGGGCCGCGACCGGGGCGCCTGGGTCAGTTCGAGGCGTTCCAGCGGCCGGGCGCCGGCCGGTGCCGACCCTCTGATTCGGCGACGGCCATCCGGCGCCGGACCAGCATCGCGCCGAGTAGGCCGGCGATGGTGCCGAGGCCGATCGCGACCCACGCGAAGGTATAACTGCCGAGACCGCGGTCATCGGTCTTGGTGAGGTCGGCCAGGTTCTGGCGGCCACTCGGCGGCGTGTAGACCACCTGCGACTCGCTCGCCGCCGCGTCGCTGCTGGGCGAGCCGGCCGCCGACGTCGCATGGCCGGCCGCCCCGGTCACTGACGGTTTCGCCGACGTGCGGGCCGTCTTGGTCGATGTCGGAGTCGGCGTGGACGGGGCGGACGCGCTCACCGACGGCGTCGGACCGGGGCCGAATCCGCTAGCGGCCACGGTGTAGATGCCGGCCACCTCGCCCGGCAGAACGAAGGGGACGCCGTACGTCGCGTAGATCCGCTTGTTGCCGGTGGACCAGGACGACGGCACCGTGATGGTCGCCTGCGCTGTACACGAATCGGACATCTTGGCAGGCGGCGCGAGTTCCAGGCCGGACTTGACCGACCCGTCGAGGTAGAAGGCGACGTCCCAGTCGTTGCACTCGTCGTCGACGCCGGTGATGGCAAGTGTTGCCGTGAAGGTCGAGCCGACCGGTCCGTGATCCGGAGCGACGGTGACCGTGAACCGCATCCGGGCGGCCGCTTGGGGTTGTGCCGCGTTGGCGGTGGATGCCGTGGCTCCGCCGAGGACAACCAACGCAATTCCGGCTAATACCACCGCGACTGTTCGCCACCGAGATCCCGCAAGCGCAGTCGGCATCGACCATCCTCCCGTCGGCAAAACCGGGAGACATTATTGCGTATGCGGTCCACGCCTTGGGAGCTGTGCCGGTTCTCACGCGGCGGAACTGGCGCGTCAATGGCACACGTCCGAGATAATCACGGTCGTGACCGAATCCGTGCCGGACCCGCCACAGACACCGAGCGACGCCCTCAGGTTGCTGCTGGACGGAAATGCGCGGTTCGTTGCCGGTGAGCCGCGACACCCCAATCAGGATGCCGACCGGCGCGAGTCGGTGGCGCCGTTGCAGCGGCCGTTCGCGGTGCTGTTCGGCTGCTCCGACTCGAGGCTGGCCGGGGAGATCATCTTCGACCGTGGTCTCGGCGACATGTTTGTCGTACGCACGGCGGGTCACGTGGTGGGCCCGGAGGTGCTGGGCTCGATCGAGTACGGCGTCGCGGTTCTCGACACGCCGCTGATCGCGGTCCTCGGGCACGACTTCTGCGGAGCCGTCGGTGCCGCACTCGAGTCGGTGGCCTCCGGTGTCTCGCCTCAGGGGTTCGTGCGGGACGTCGTCGACCGGGTCAAGCTCGGACTGGTGTCGCTGGACGATGAAGCGCTGCTCGATCCCGATGTCGCCGTCGACGAGCACATCCGCTACACGGTGGACCTGTTGGTCGAGCGGTCCGCGGTGATCTCGGAACGCGTCCGAGATGGGCGGTGCGCCGTGGTGGGCCTGTCCTACCGGTTGAGCGAGGGCAGCGTACGCAGGGTCGGATCGCGCGGGATCTGAGTGCGGGTGGACACGCTCTACGTCGCCGATCTGGACGGCACGATGCTGGACCCCGTCGGTGCGATGTCGAAGCCGAACATACCTACCACGACCGCCGGCTGGCACTGGGCGACCGCCGATTCCGCGAGGTCACCTCGTTCGCCCCGGCGTACGCCGAAGCGATCACCCAGGTGTTCGCCGCCGCCGATCGGTCCTACGCGGTCGCGAATGCGCTGCCGGAAGTCGCCGCCGCAGCGTTGGCCGTGATCGATGCCCACGCCGCTGACGCGGTGGCCGAATTCCTGCGGGCCGCCTGCCGCCGCACCGTGGACCCGGCGGGTTTGGGCAGGCCGGCCAGCGAATCCGTAGGCGCGCGGATCTGTAGTCTCGCGGTGGGAGAACCATCTGGTCGAGGAGAGTGGCAGTGCGTCTGAACCGGAACTGGTCCGGGTTTCTGATCCTGGTCGGTGTTTGGACCTGGATCATCTGGCCGCGGTTCGGCGTGGCGATCTGGGATGACCCCCGCGCCTGGTCGGGGCCGTCGACCGGATCCGGCAGCCCGACCGGGTTCCTCTGGGTGCATGCCGTGCTGATCGTGGCGTCGCTGGCGATCGGCACGACGGTCGGAATCCTCGGCATCAAGGCCTGGCGGGCCGCCAAGTCCTCGACTGTCTGAGCCCGCGCCCCAGGCCCCAGCCGGGAAGCGCGCTCGGACTATGGGGACGTTCTTGCACGCCATAGCGTGCATAACCGTCCCCAAACCAGAAGCCGCCGATACCCAGCGGGGACCGGCCCAGAAACACAAAGGACGCCCGACCAGATGATCACGGGGGAAACCATCCGGGCGGGCGTTCGCCAGAACATTACCAAACCCGCTGGCGCCGTGCCAAGACCCTGTTTTCAAGTCGGCTTAACCGGCATTCACCAGGTGTGATCCGGCGACCGATACTGTGCGCCGAGTCAGCATAGATGCCAATCCATGGTGGACCGGTGGTTTGGTCACCGGGTCTCGACCAGCGACCGGGTCAGGTAGACCAGCGTGATGAACGTCTGGAACAGGCGCATCGGTTCGGTGTCGGTCAGCTCGACGGTGCGGTTGTCGAGCCGGGTGACGCCGCGCACCCAGGTCGCCTGCTCAGCCATGTCCGGCGAGAGAAAGTCGATCTCGATTGTCGCCGGCATCGCAATCGCCGGCGTGGCCAGTTCCGCCTGGTCCCGCAGAGCTTCGGTGACACCGGCCCGGATCAGGTCCTGGGCGTCGAGAGGGTGCCGGTGCTCGGCGGCGTACCGGCTGATCGAGTTCTTGACCTGGACCACCCGGATCCCGGGGCAGAACGGCTCGGCCTCCGGGCCGACGTACTGATCTCCGGTAATGACCGCGACCGGGACCCCGAAGTGCTGGGCGACCAGCGCGTTCAGCCCGGCCTCGCCGGTCGGTCGGCCACCGATCCGGACGCTCGCGATGGCCCGCGGGTTGTAGGTGTGCGAGAGGATCCCGGGCGTCTCCATCGCGGCGTGATAGCCCAGGAAGATCGCCGCGTCGAAGGTCTCGTCCAGGCCCTGCATCATGTATTGGGGCTTGAACCGGCCGGACAGGTAGCGCGCCCGGTGCCCGATCGCAGCGGGTGGCAGGTTCCGCATCACTGAGTGCGAGTCGTTGATCAGCAGCTCGGTGGCGCCCGCGGCGACCGCGCCGTCGAGCGCCGCGTTCACCTCGCCGAGGAGCAGATCCCGGCCGTACGCGTAGTCGTCGCCTCCGGCGATGCACTGTTCCCAGTCGCTGATGCCGGCGACGCCTTCCATGTCGACCGAGATGTAGACCTTCATGCGAGCCAGTCTTGGGCGACTGGCCGGGTGTGCGCAACCCGCGCCGGCCCGATCGCCGCATCGCCCGGGGGAGACGGATGCGCCAAGGGTCGCCGAAGCCCGAGACGACAATGTGCGGGGATTCGATGGGCAAAAAGAAACGGCCGCCGTAGACTGGCGACCGAGTTTTGTGAAGCGTGAAGATGTATTCCTTATTCAATTAGGAATCTCTATCTTCGTGTTTATGGTAACGCAGGAGGAGCCGAGTGTCAAACGACGTCGCCAGCGAACAGGCGTACGTGTCCATGCTCTATTCGCACCTCGATGACCTGCGCCGGCGCGCGTCCGGACGGCTTTCCACGGTGCTCGCCACCGCGACCACGAATCATCAACAGCGCAGCCAGCGGGATCTCGAAAGCGGCATGTACAAGATTGATCTGGCGCAGCTCGACGGTGTCGAGAATGGGCTGTGTTTCGGGCGTCTGGATTTCGCCGACGGATCCAATAGATACATCGGCAGAATTGGCATTTCCCGGCCCGATCACGCCGGCGATCCGCTCCTGATCGACTGGCGCGCGCCCGGCTCGCGGCCGTTCTATCTGGCCACCGTGGCGTCGCCCGAGGGGGTGGCCCGGCGGCGCCACATCCAGACTCGGTTCCGCGAGGTGATCGGCGTCGAGGACGAGGCCCTGGATCAGTCAGCGGTCGACTCGACGGAGGACACCGGCAGCCTGGTCAGCGAGGGTGCCCTACTGTCGGCGCTGACCGCCAGC
Organism: uncultured Actinomycetota bacterium; assembly: GCA_963836775.1. Classification (GTDB taxonomy): domain Bacteria; phylum Actinomycetota; class Actinomycetes; order Mycobacteriales; family Micromonosporaceae; genus DASQPR01. The sequence continues at coordinate 1,575,815 of CAWIKR010000003.1, forward strand.
CGGACCGGCGAGATGCGGGACATCGTCGAGACGATCCAGACCGAGCAGGACGAGATCATCCGTAGTGATCAGACCGGAGTCCTGGTGGTCGAAGGCGGACCCGGCACCGGGAAGACGGCGGTCGCGCTGCACCGGGCCGCGTACCTGCTCTATCACCACCGGGAGGCCCTGTCCAAGCGTGCGGTGCTGATCATCGGCCCGAACACGACGTTCCTGCGGTATATCGGCCGGGTCCTACCGGGCCTGGGCGAGACCGCCGTGGTGCTGTCGACGATCGGCGAGATGTTTCCGGGCGTGCACGCCACCGGAGCGGAGCCGGACGCGGCCGCCGAGATCAAGGGTCGCCCGGGTATGGCCGAGGTGCTGGTGCGTGCGGTCGCCGATCGGCAGCGGGTGCCGGATGAGCCGTTCGAGGTCGAGTTCGACAAGGACGTCCTGCTGATCGAGCCAGCGGTGGTGGAGCGTGCTCGCGATCGGGCTCGTGCCACGACGCTCGTGCACAACCAGGCCCGGCTGGTCTTCGTAGGCCACATGATCGACGCCCTCGCGCGCCAGGCCGCGGACAAGGTCGGTGCCGACGTGTTCGGCGGCCCGAACCTGCTGACCGAGGGCGACATGGCAGTGATCCGCGAGGATCTCGGCAACGCCATGCCGGTGCAGCTCGCGCTCGACGAGCTGTGGCCGGACCTGACGCCGCAGCGGCTGCTGGAGGACCTCTACGCGGACAGCATCGCGGTCGAGATCGCTGCCCCGGAGTTCAGCCGGGATGAGCGGGCGCTGCTCCGGCGCCGGATCGGATCGGAGTGGACGGCTGCCGATGTGCCGCTGCTCGATGAGGCCGCCGAACTGCTCGGCATTGACGACAGCGAGGAGGTGGTGCGCCAGGAGGCAGAAGCCGAGCGCGATCGCGCGTACGCGGAGGGCGTGCTGGACATCCTCTCCCGCGATGTCGAGGACGATCTCGAGGTCCTGATGGCCTGGGACCTTCTCGACGCCGACCAGCTCGCCGAACGGCACATCGTCGACGACGGAATGACCGTGGCCGAGCGGGCCGCGGCCGACCGTCAGTGGGCGTACGGCCACATCATCGTCGACGAAGCCCAGGAGCTGTCACCGATGGCCTGGCGGATGGTGATGCGGCATTCGCCGAACCGGTCGCTCACCCTGGTCGGCGATGTCGCGCAGACCAGCGAGCCATCCGGGACGTCGTCCTGGGCGCAGGCGCTCGAGCCCTACGTGGAGCAGCGCTGGCGACTCGACCGGCTGACCGTCAACTATCGGACCCCGGCCGAGATCATGGCGGTCGCCGAGGCGGTGCGGCAGACGGTTGATCCGGATGGCATCGCGCCGACTTCGATCCGCAGCGTCGGCACCCATCCGTGGCGGCGCCAGGTCGCCGACCTCTCGGCGCTGGCCGACATTGTCCGGACCGAACAGAAAGGCGTCGGCGACGGGCGGATCGCGGTGCTGGTGGCACCCGAGACCCTGACGGCAGCGCGCGACGCGCTGCCGGACGCCGCGGTCGGTGCCGGCGCGGATCTCACCGAGCCGGTGGTGCTTTTGACGGTACGCCAGGCGAAGGGCTTGGAATTCGACTCGGTTCTGGTCGTTGAGCCGAGATTGATGCTGGACGCCTCGGACCGCGGTGCCAACGATCTCTACGTGGCACTGACCCGGGCGACCAAACGGCTCGGCATCGTGCACACTGGTCCGATCCCGGCGCTTCTGGAGTCCGTCGCGACCGGCTGATGAGCACCCGCCAAGGGGAGGCGGCGGCGTCCCGGTGATCCCGTGACGCCGCCGCCGTTTTGCGTGTTAGGGCAGGGTCCAGCTCTGGTTGGCGCTGCCGGCGCAGTCCCAGATCTGCAGTCGGGTGCCGTCGGCCGACGATGGGCCGGTGGCGTCCAGGCATCTGCCGGAATTCGTGTTCACCAGACTGCCGTTGGCGCCGACGGTCCAGCTCTGTGCCCCGGTGCCGTTGCAGTCCCACAACTGCACCTTGGTGCCATTGGCGGTGCCGGCCGAGGTCACGTCCATGCACTTGCCTAACGCCTGGAGCGTGTTGCCGACGTGGGTCCAGTTCTGTGCCCCGGTGCCGTTGCAGGTCCACAGCTGGATCGCCGTGCCGTTGGCGGTGTTGGAACCGGAGACGTCGACGCACTTGCCGCCGTACCCGTGAATTGGACCGGTGCCGCCACCGCCACCGCCTCCGCCACCACCGGCGGCCTTGTTGTAGACGGCGACGTAGTCGATGTTCATCGCGCCGCCGGAGACGGTGCTGGCGAACGGGCCGCCGCCGAAGGCGTTCGGGAAGCCGCCGCCCATCGCCAGGTCCAGGATGATGAAGAACGGGTGGTCAACGGCGTTCGCCCAGGTGGTGGCGTCGACCTGATTGGCGCGCACGGTGAAGTAGTTGCTGCCGTCGAGATACCACCGGATCTGCTCCGGCGACGTCGAGCGGTCGATCTCCACCGCGTAGGTGTGGTAGCCGGTCTGGCAGCCCGAGCAGGCGCGCTCGCCGCTGCCGATGCCGGTCGACTCGTTGCACGGGCCGCCGGGGTTGACGCCGCAGTGCAGCGTGCCGAAGACCGAGCTGCGGCTGTTGATGTCCTCCAGGATGTCGACCTCGCCACTCGTCGGCCACGGTGTGCCGGATCGGAGTGTGGAGCCGAGCATCCAGAACGCCGGCCAGTAGCCCGCGCCGTTGGAGGTGTTCAGGTTGGGCTGTTGGATCGATGCCTGCATCCGGACCACGCCGCCGGCCGGCGCGCCGAATGTGGCGGCGTTGGTCTCCACCCGGCCGGAGGTCCAGCCCGAGGTCGGGTTGCTGCCCGAGTGCAGAGCCTTGAGGACCAGGTGGCCGGAACCGTCCTGGAAGACGTTCGAGGTGCTGCTGGTCATCGTTTCGATCTCACCGGTGCCGAAGCTGGAGCCGGGCCCGGTGTCGTATTTCCAGTTGCCGTCGATGCCGGTATTGGCGGCGCCGTTGAAGTCATCACTCCAGGTCGTCGTGAAGCCGGCCGGTGGTCCGGGCACGGCGGCGGGAGCGACAACCGCGGCTGGTGCCGCGGCCGGAGCGGCGGCGTTGCTGATGGCGGGCGTGCTGAGCACAGCACCGGCCGCTAAGAGCGCGGCGGTGTAGAGCCCGGCACGGAGTTTGCGATGCGACATGCGTTCTCCTTGGGGGCGGCGGTGCGGGGTGTTTCGGAGGTGTTTCGCATGAGCGCTCAGTGGGACCTTTTCGCTTACAGAGACTTATGTCAATACTTTAGAAAAGTTCCGGAACAAAGTCGTCCATCGATGGGTACGCCGATCGCGATGAGACCGGCCAGGGTTTGTCAGTCGTTCCGCCCCCAGCCCCATCGATGGTGTTCACGTGCACTCTTTCGTGGCGTCAATCGTTAGGGATGGGCCGACCGGGCGACCACCCACGGGCGATGCGATTACGTTGTCCCTCCCTTTCCATGCGCAAGTGGTAGAAATCGCACGCGAAGGGAGAAACGATGAAGCGAATTACTGCGGTGCTCGTGGCGCTGGGAACCGGCCCGCTACTGCTTGGCACCGCCGCGACCGCAACGGCGAGCAACGGAGACCCGTGGAGTGCGAGCGTGCCGTTCACGAACGTCGTCGCCAGCACCCCGACGGCTGGTGGTGGCTATCCCGTACCGCCGGGCTCACGTGTTCCGACTGCCGGAACCTGCGGCGCGGGTCCGTTCAACGCCAACCACTCCGAGTCGTCGCTGGCGGTCAAGCCCGGGACCGAGGATCTCGTCGGTACGTCGAAGTTCTTCTTCGACAGGTACTCGACGTTCTATATGTTCTACAACGGCGCGTACCAGATCACGGGTGGGACGCCGGCCGGCAACAACCAAGTCCAGGGCTACGACTGCATCTCGACGGGGACGCAACAAATGCCGCCGAGTTGGACGAACACGACCGACCCGAACGCCGACTTCGACACCCAGGGTCGCGTGTACCAGACGATGCTGCCGTACAACTCGTTCTTTGATGCGACGAAGCTCCATCCCGATGGAGAGATCGACGTGTCCTACAGCGACGACCTGGGCCGTCATTGGGTGAAAGGCAACGGCGGAAAGGCGCTCGAGAATACGAACCACGCCTCCGCCAAGCAGGCCGGCCACGTCGAGGACAAGCAGTGGATCGCCGTCAACCACATCGTCGGCAACCCCTTCCAGGACCACGTCTACGCGGCCTGGGCGGTCTTCAACGGGTCGTCGTCGGGTGGGGGAATCAAGGTGCGGATGGCGGTCTCGCGTGACCGTGGCCAGACGTTCGCCAAGGCCGTTACCATCACGCCGCCGTCTCAGGTCGGCGCCGGCGCCACGTTCGTCTATCCGTCGATCGACGCCGCCGGGAACCTGTACGTCGCGGTCGTCTCGTTCCCGCCAGCTGGCAAGAAAGCATCAACGATCTACGTCGCACGCTCGACCGATGACGGCCGCACGTTCGGCGCGTTCGTACCGATCACGACCGTGACGGCGGTCCCGAATGGGGTATTGCCGAACACTCGCTTCCGCGACGGCATCACCGAGAGCTTCGCGGCCAGCCCGACGTTCGCCAATCACCTCTACCTCACGTACGAGGATTGGGACGCGGCTATCGGACAGATGGACGTCAAGTTCACTCAGTCGACAGACGGCGGAGCCACATGGGCCCCGCCAAAGGTGGTGAACGACAACGTCGACGCGATGGGTGTGCCCACCGACCAGTTCCAGCCGTCGGTGGCGGCCGGACCTGATGGCGCGGTCGCGATCGCGTTCTACGATCGCCGAGAGGCGTGCCCGAACGACCCGAGCGTGCTACCTGCCGACGTCGGCCGCACGAACTTCTGCATCGACACGTCGCTGCAGGCCTACAAAGACGCCGGCACCGGAACCGGGGCGGACAAAGTTGGAGGCAATGTGCGGATCTCGCAGTTCACCTGGGATCCGGAGCAGCCCGGTCAGCATCTTGGCGGTCTCTCGCAGTACCCATGCGCAGCCGCTCAGGACCCTTGCCCCACCGGCGGCGGCTTCATCGGCGACTACTTCGGCCTGGCAATCTCCGAAGGCAACATCTACGCGCTCATGGTCTCGACGCACTACCCAGCAACGGGCGTGACCGCTGATGAAGGTGGTCCGATCTACTACCAGCAGCAGGTCCTCGCGACAGTGCACCGTTCCGACGTCGGCACTGGCTTCTGATAGCGGTGGGAGGGCCGAGCCTTCGGCCCTCCCACCCATGGAACGAATCCCAGGATGGCCTGGGAGTTTCGGGTGGCCCTCGGCTGTGTGACGGTTCCGCTACTGCGGCCCGTTAGATGTCGAGGATCAGCGCCCGGTGGTCGGAAACCTCCGGGTCGGTCAAGATCTCGAACTGCTTGACCGCGGCGACGTCGGAGACGAGCAGGTAGCTGGCATGTCGGACCGGCTTGCGATAGTGAGATGTTCGGGTGTCGGCCGCGCCAACCAGGTCGGTCAGGCCGATTGCGGCCAGCACGTCAAACGTCTCACTGTCGGGCAGCAGGTTGAAGTCGCCGCAGACGACCACCAGGTCATGAGGGCTGCGTATCCGGCCTACGAGCTGCGCGAGCCGCTCGGCTTGCCGACGCCGGGCCGGGGTATCAGCCTTGCCGGCCGGGTCGCGCAACCCGTGTACTTGCACGACCGATACCGACCGGCCAAGGGCGCGGTCAACGGCACGCACTGCCAGTGCGACGCGAGGACGGTCCGCGACCGTCCACTCGACGTGGTCGACGAATTGGCCGTGCACGAAGGCGGAGTCGACACCAATGACCGGCAGTTGCTCGGCTACCAGAGTCGCCAGACCGAAGTCTTGCCGATGGCGCACGCCCGCATCGTCATGCACGGGGCCGGAGTCGCTGGCAAGGAAGACCGCCTGATGACGTGGCAGCACGGCGCGGACGTCGTTGAGCAGGTCAGCACGTTGCGGCAGGCTACGTTCACCGTCGTCGAAGCTCGTCCATCCGCCCTGGCCCGGGGTCCGCGTGACTTCCTGCAGGCAGACAATCTGCGCGCCGCCGCGGGGCAGCCATTCAAGTAGATCATCGGCGAGCGCGCCACCCCAGGCGTTCACACTCGCGATCCGCACAATGACGCACCCGCCATCCCTGTCCCGGCACCCGCCAGCGATCGCCTTCGTTGAAGGACTCGACCCAAAGCCCCCCGGCGTTGCGACTTGGATGGCTACGTTACGTGACGCGCCCAGGCGCCCCGGTCGCAGAGCGAGCCAGCCCGATCGCGCCCGGCACCTCCATGATGACGTCGCCGTCCGCGGGCACCGGCGCGGGCGCGGCCGGGATCAGCGCATCGATCTGCGAGAGCCGCTGATTATGCAGGTCGGTGCCTTGTTCCGCGCTCGGCGTGGTCATGGGGAGGGACGGTATCAGCCGGACCCGACATCGGCAGCGACCGATAGTCCGCGTCTCAGGTTCGTATCCAGATCGGCGACACTGCCGGAGTTCAGGACTGCGAGGTGCGGCACCGGTGGCGCCTCGTCCGATCGCATCCGGTCGGCGAACGAGTCGAAGTCCTCCAGCTTGGCGGTGTCCCGCGGCGAGTCTCGCGCCACCAGCCGGCCGCGCAGCACCGATGGCGCAATCCCCACCCAGATCAGCCGGATCGGCTCGCCACCGAGCGATTCGGCGAACTCGGTCCACGCCGAAGCGGTACGGATCACTCCGGTGAACGGAGCCACCAGGATCACCGGACAGCCGTTGCCGCGCACTTCGCGAGTCAGCGCGGCAAGGCCGGCGTACTCGTGGATCTTGATGTGGTCGTCGTACCAAGGGCCCTCGCGCTCGCCGTTGCGCCGCCCCGCAGCGGCGAGCGTGGCGGCGACGAAGCCGCCATACACCGTGTCCTTGTCGATGAGCGCGGCGGGCGGTGACAGGCGTGCGGCGAGCAGCCCCGCGACCGTGGTCTTGCCGGCGCCCGGAGCGCCCGCCACCACCCAGACCATTCCCTGCATGCCCCCAAACTAGAACAGCGGACGACAGCGGAAACTAGGACAGCATCATCCGGGTCATCCGCCGGGCCGCGATCCACACGCCGGCCGCGCCGAAGGCCGCGAGATAGGCAACCGGCACCAGCAGAGACCAGGACCAGTGCCCGAGCGCGGGTTCCCGGACCAGTTGGATGCTCTGGTAGAGCGGGAGGATCTCGATGATCGGCCGGATCGCCGCCGGGTAGGTGGACAGCGGATAGAACGTGGTCGCGAACAGGTACATCGGCAGCATGAACAGCTGGATGTACTGGAAGTCCGCGAAGTCGCGCAGGTACGTCGTCACGGCGAGACCGCCGGCCGCGAACGCGAATCCGATCAGCAGCGAGGCCGGCACCGCGAACAGCACACCGGGCGAGACGATCAGCCCCATCAACGCCATCACCACCAGGAAGCCGGCCGAAGTGAAGAGACCGTTGATGACGGCGCTGACGATCTCGCCGACCGCGATGTCGGTGACCGACAGCGGAGTCGGCAGGATCGCGTCGTAGGTCTTGTCCAGCTTGATCCGGCTGAAGACACCGAAGCTGGTCTGGTTCAGGGCGGTATTCATCGCGGTGGTGGTGAGGATCGCGGGCGCGACGTAGGCGGCGTATTTGACATCGACGCCACGCACGGTGCCGACCAGCGCGCCGACACCGATGCCGATGGTGAGCAGATACATCACCGGCTCGACCAGGGCGTAGAGCAGCGGTGTGACGGACCGTCGATAGATCATGAAATTGCGCTCGACCAGCGCGAGCATCCGGCGCACGGTCCAGCCGGGGATCAGCGGTCGGGTCGGGACCGTGGTTGTGGTCATCGAGGCCTCGGTCGTGGTCATCGCGGTCTCCTAGGAATGCAGGCGCTGACGATAGGTGCGGCGGGCGAGGGCGAGACCTCCGATGAAGAACATCAGGAGGTACGCGACGTGCACCGCACTGCGACCGATGGTTGCCGTGCCGAGGCTGAGATTCCGGCACAGGTCGATGCCGTGCCACAGCGGTGATGCGTAGACGATCGGGCGGAACCAGCCGGGCAGCTGGCTGATTGCGAAGAACGTTCCGGAGAACATGTAGAGCGGCAGGATCACAAACCGGAAGACGGTGTTGATGTGCCGGTTCTGCCGGACCGTGACGGCCCAGGCGGCGGCCGGAGTCGCGAATGCCAGGCCGGTCAGCAGCGCGGCCGGCACAAGAGCCAGCGCCCACCAGCCATCCGAGTCGCCGAACAATGTCATCACCAGGATGAACGCGGCGCTGGACGTGAGCACCCGCCCGGCGACGAAGAGCAGGTGACCGCCCATCAATTGCTCGGGTTCCAGCGGTGTCGGCGCGGCGCTGCGATATCCACCCTGCCGGGCGGCGAAGGCCACCGGCCCGGACGACTCGAGGAACGCGGTCTGCATGGCGGCCGCGGCCAGCATGCCGGGCGCGAAGAAGGCGGCATAGGGCACCCCGGCGATCTGCACAGGTGCGTGCCGATCCACCAGGCTGCCGATGCCGGCGCCGACGCCGATCAGGAACAGCAGCGGGTTGGCAACGCTGATGACAATGGTCCCGCGCCAGTTGCGCCGGTATCGCATCAGCCAGTAACTCAGTGCGCGCAGCATGTGGCCCCTAATCGATAAGCGAACGGCCGGTCAGCTTGAGGAACACGTCCTCCAGCGTGGCCCGGCGGACCAGGGCGGTCAGGGGAGTCAGGCGCAGTGCGTGGACGGCGGCCAGCGCTGCTTCGCCGTCATCGGCGTAGACGAGGACGCGGTCCGGCAGCACCTCGACCCGCCCGCCGTCGCCGGTCGCGAGTCCGGACTTCTTCATCTTCTCGGCGTTGATGTCCTGCTCGCCTATTCCGAATCGAAGCTCCAGCACCTCCCGGGTGGCATGCGCGGCAATGAGGTCTCGCGGCGAACCTTCGGCCACGATCTTGCCGTGGTCGAAGACCACCAGCCGGTCGCACAGCTGCTCGGCCTCGTCCATGTAGTGCGTGGTGAGCAGCAGCGTCACGCCCTCCTGCTTCAGGCGGAACAGCCGATCCCAGAGGATGTGCCGCGCTTGCGGATCCAAGCCCGTGGTCGGCTCGTCGAGCAGCAGGATCTCCGGCTCGTTGACCAGTGATCGGGCGATCGTCAGACGCCGGCGCATGCCACCGGAGAGTTCGTCGACCCGGGCGTCGGCCTTGTCCTGCAGCTGTGCGAACTCGAGGAGCTTCTCCGCGCGCTCGCGGACGACGGCCCGCTTGATGCCGAAGTAGCGACCGTAGATGTGCAGGTTTTCCCGCACCGTCAGCTCGGCGTCGAGGCAGTCGTCCTGGGGGACCACTCCGATCCGGGCGCGGATCTGCGAACCCTGCGTGTTCGGGTCGAGACCCAGCACGCTCAGGGTGCCCCCGGTAATCGGAGAAGTCGCGCTGATCATCCGCATGGTCGTCGACTTGCCGGCGCCGTTGGGACCGAGGAAGCCGAACGATTCGCCCCGTTTCAGGTCGAAGTCCACGCCATTGACGGCGTGGAACTCGGCGGACTTACCCCGCGCCGGATAGACCTTGGTGAGACCGCGGGCCTCCACAAGGGACGTTTTGGTGTCAGGCGGTTGAGTCACCCGCCGAGCCTACGGATCCTTGCGCCAACCGCGCAAGCACTTAACGTGCGTTATGCAAGATTCTGCGTTTCAAGATTCTCTATGGTTTGGCTGTCCGGCGGCCCGTTGACCGGTGGGTTTACCCCCTGCTGCGGACGCTCAGTCTCTGGATCTTGCGACGTTGTGAGGGCGTTGGCAACGCCAACTTCGCAAGATTCAGCGGTGGTGTCCGACATGGACCGAGCGATCGCCGAGCTTGGATCGGGCGCGCCGCGCTCGGCGCGAGACAGCCCGGCCGTGGACAGCGCGGAGCCGGACGACCCCCATCGTCCGGCTCCGCTATTGGGTGTGCAGTCAGGTCTTGTCAGGCCGGGCCCTACGCGTCCCGGCGCTTGATCAACCAGGCTCCGAGCACCAGTGGGATCACCCACCACAGGGTGAAGGTGAGGTATCCGGGCCACGGATGCAGCTGGCTGGTCGAGTGCACCACCTCGGTGATCCGCTGGCCGGCGTTCGAGGTGAAGTGCTTGGCGATCTGATCGCCCCACTCACCGGGCAGCAGTGTGGTCAGGCCTGGTGCCACGAACAGCAGGCCGACAACTGTCGTGATGGCACCGGCGGTGTGCCGGATCACCGTGCCGATCGCGAGGCCGAACATCCCGCTGGCGAGCACGTAGAGGCCGCCGCCGAGAACCGCCCGCAGCACGCCCGGGTCGCCTAGGTGTGCCGCCATGTCGTGATGCGCCCAGAACGGCATGGCGGCAAAGAACGCACCGAAGGCCGTGATCATGCCGACCACCGTCGCGATCGCGGCGAGGACGACGCCCTTGGCGGCCAGCACCCGCATCCGATCCGGTACGGCGGTGAACGTCACCTTGATGCCGCCGGTCGAGTATTCACTGCACACCACCAGCACCCCGAGCACCGCGATCGCGAGCTGGCCCAGGATCAGACCACTCATGGCCATGTTGGTCGGGTCCTGCGCGGCGAGATCGGCCGGGCTCATGTGCTTCAGCGAGCCGGTCTGACCCCACGCCGCCAGCGTGGACAGGCCGATGGTCATAGTGACCAGGCCCAGCAGCGTCCAGAAGGTGGACCGCAGCGACCACACCTTGGTCCACTCGGAGCGGAGCAGGTGGCCGAACCCGGTGCCGGCTCGCCGATTGTCGAGCTCGGTGAACGCCGGAGCGGTCGGAGCCAGCGTGGTCATCGCACACCCCCGACCTGTGCCTGGTATTCCACCGAGTCCTTGGTCATTTCCATGAACGCCTCTTCCAGCGACGAGCGGTGCGCGAACAGTTCGTGCACGGTGATGTGGTGCGCTGCGGCGAGGTCACCGAGCTGGTCGGTGGTCATATCGCTCTCCACCTGCAGGTATTCATCAACGCGCCGGACCAGCACCCCGGCGGTGGCCAGCGCGTCGAGCAGCTGTTCCGGCTGCGGTGTGCGGATCCGGACGCCGCCGGCCGAGTTCTGCTCGATGAAGTCCGCGACACTCGTGTCGGCGAGCAGCTTGCCGCGACCGATCACGATCAGGTGCTCGGCGGTCAGTGCCATCTCGCTCATCAGGTGACTGGAGACGAACACTGTGCGCCCGCGTGCGGCCAGGTCCTGCATGAACTTGCGGATCCACAGGATGCCCTCCGGATCGAGTCCGTTGACCGGCTCGTCGAACATCAGAATCTGCGGATCGCCGAGCATGGCCGCGGCGATCCCCAGGCGCTGCGACATGCCGAGCGAGAAGCCCTTGATGCGCTTGCCGGCCACCGATGTCATGCCGGTCAGTTCCAGCACCTCGTCGACGCGCCGGGCGGGCAGGCCGTTGGACTGCGTCAGCGCGAGCAGGTGGGCCCGCGCGGTCCGGCCACCGTGCACGGCTTTCGCGTCCAGGAGTGCGCCGACCTGCCGCATGGGCGCCTTCGCGTAGGCGTACGGGTGCCCGTTGAGCAGCGCCGTGCCGCTGGTCGGCCGGTCCAGGCCGAGGATCATCCGCATGGTGGTGGACTTCCCGGCGCCGTTCGGTCCCAGGAACCCGGTGACGATGCCGGGTTTCACGGCGAAACTCAGGTCATCGACGGCGAGTTTGTCGCCGTACCTCTTGGTGAGGCGGTCCGCCTCGATCATTGCTGCCCCCTTCAAAGATCAACGTCTTTGACGGTACGGGCGGTGATCGCTCAGACAGCAGGGTGAGAACACCGGACCGATCCCTGAGGCACGACCCTGAGATCGGCTCCGGGTTGAGCCGATCGCCTCAGGCGACCAGGTCCAGCACCTCGGCGAAGGACTCCGGCGTCGGCAGGATCGTCAACGCCTCGTCGATCTCCTTGAGAGCCCAGTCGCGGTGTTCCGAGTCGACGGCTTGGTCCAGCGCAATGCCGATCTGCCGGTTCAGGAAATTGAGCCGCGCCGCGATCAGCAGCCCGAAGTCGTCGGTGCCGCCGAGTCGCCCGGGCCCGCCGGAGTCCCGGTACGCCGTCCAGAACCGGCCGGCTCCGGTCCGGTCCAGCGTGCCGGCGGCGAAAAACCAGTCGTAGAGGACCTTGGCCAATTCGCGCCCGGGCTCGGCCGGACCGAGGTTGTCCCAGTCGACCACCGCAAGGGTTCCCTCGCATGCCAGCACGTTCTCCGGGTGCAGGTCGCGGTGGCAGGTCACCATCGCCGGTGGCCACGCCGGGGTCGCTAGTGCGGTGAGGTGTTCCAGGCGGGGGACCGATTCGGCGAGACGCGCTGTCCACGACCCGGCGGCCGCGGCCGTCGCGGTGGCGGTGGCGGCTGCCGAGGCCGTGGCCGCGCGGGCGGTGGCGGCGGTCGCGGTGGTGGCGGTCGCGGTGATGGCTGTGGCCCACCTGGCCCACCAGCTGGGTTCCGGCGGAACGTCGAACCACGGGTCCGGCGGGCTGCCGTCGGGTTCAGTCGCGCTCGGCGGCGCCGCTCGATGCAGCCGCGCCAGCAGCGTGCCGAGATCGGCGGCGACGTCGGGCGCGTTCAGGTCCGCCGGAGTCAGGTCCAGCCAGTCGAACACCCGAACCCAACGGCCGTCGAACGGCACCACGAACGATCCGTCGACGGCCGGGTGGCTGAGCGGCACGCGTACCCCTGCTGCGGCCGCCCGCGCGGTGACGTCCACCTCGGCAGCGACCAGCCGCGGATCCGGGGTCGATGCGGTGAAGAGTTCCTTGACCGCGTAGCTCCGGTCCGCGGTCCGCAGCCGCCAGATCCGGCCCAGCGCGCCCCGGTTGCCACGTTCGAACCCGGTCGGCACCAGGGCGAATGCCGACGCGACGAAGTCCGCAAGCGGTTCCACGGGCCTCCTGTCAGACCGGCCTGCCAGACTGGGGCGATGGCCGAGTGGATCTACTTCCTGCACCCGCCCCGGGACAACTTCGCCGCCACCATGACCGAGGCCGAGGGTGAGGTGTTCGCAGCGCATTTCGCTCGGTTCCAGCGGATGCTAGCCGACGGCACCATCATCATGGTGGGTCCGACGCTCGGCCCGACAAACACCGGCATCGCGGTCTTCGAAGCACCCGACGAGGAGTCGGCCCGCGCCATCATGGCCGCTGATCCGGTGATCGAGGCCGGCATCTGCACCGGCGAGCTGCGACCCTATCGAGTCTCGCTGCTGCGTGGGCGCGATTAGGCGGCGCCCCTGATTCACGGCGGCCTGAGATCTCAGCGGATTGGGCACGGTTGCCTAAGCCGCGGCAACCACCTCGAGTCGATGTCCCTCGGGCAGCACCAGCACGAACTCCTTCGGCCCCCAGGGCAGGCTGATCGGAGGTCCCTCGACGGTGGCGCCCGCGGCGATCGCCTGCCGATAGAGACCGTCGATGGGCAGCCCCGCCTCGACCGTTACGACGCCGGCGCTGATCGGCCCGCGGGCTCGGCGCAACCGGATGCCGTTGGCGTTGGTCCACGGGCCGACCAGCATCTGGGCGTAGGCCATCGGTTCGATATCGCCGCCCATGGTGAACCCGGTCGCGAACCCGAGTCCGCGACCGAGCAGGTCGGCGATGGCCGCGACGTCGCGCACGTCCAGCACCGGGTCGGCGCGGTGAAGTGTCGATGGTCGGCCGTCCCGGTCGCGCCCGAGCACCACCTTTTCGATCACGCCGCCGTTCTCGTCGACGAGCGCGAACCGGCACCGTTCGGCGAATCCGGCCCGGTGAGCGACCCGGATCGATCGCAGATTCGTCGAGGTCGCCCAGGCTTCCACGGTGACCGCACCGGCCGCGAACATCCGCGCCACGGCGACCTCGATCGCGGCCGCCGTCAGGCCCTGACCCCATCGGTCGCGCCGCATCATCCAGCCGATGCCGGGGTGGATGCCGGTGCCGATGCGCTCGATCAGGCCGAGTGCCGGGCCTGATTCGGACTCGCGTACGCACCACCCGCGCACGTCCTCGAGCGCCGCCCGCTCGGCGAGCCGGGCTCGGGATTCGGTCACTGACTGCGATGCCGGCCAGCCCTGCCACGGCATCGACACCTCCGGGTCGGAGAGCGCGACATGGAGGTCCGGCGCATCGACATCGACATCCAGATCCGTCAGAACCACACTCATCGGGTGAGTCTACGGCGGCATTGATCCACACTTTGTCAACCGAACCGAGGCCGCGAGTCCGATTTGCACCCCGATCCGGTTACAAGACGTCCGATGGTCAGTGGGATCGAGGTGTCGACACCCACCTTCGGGTCGGAGACGATCGATCTGGTGACTCATACCCCGTATGCAATCGCGAGATACCGGTACGGCGAGCTGCCGGTGCTGCGCGCCTTGTCGCGATCCGAACGGGCGCCTGAGGCAGGCATCTCGGCGTTCCTACGACAGGGCTGCTTGGATGGGCCGATGCCGGTAACGAACCCGTGGTTGTCCGATCCCAGCCCACGCCGCCGACTCGACCGGCATCAGCTGGAGGAACGGATCCTCAACCTGTTCTCCAGCTACAACGTCGGCGTACTGGCCACTACCGGGCCACACGGCGCGCACGCCACCCCGGTCCGGTACAACCACCTCGATCTGAGCGTGCTGTTCACCGCGAAAGCCGGATCGCCGAAGCTGCGCAACATCGCCGCCGACCACCGGGTCAGCTTCGCCATCGTGGCGTCGCTGTCCGGCCGGGCCTCCAGCCGCGGCGCACAGATATTCGGCCAGGCGCGAGTGCTGACACCCGCGGACAACGACCATGCCTACTATTTCCCAGCCGTGCGCTGGGAGAGTGAGCAGGCCGAACGCGGGCTGCCGCTCACCGAACCGCCGCTCGGTCCGCTTGTCGTCATCGACCCGACCCGCATCGTCTACACCGAGCACTGGCTAGCCCGCGACGGCTATGCCCCAAGACAATTCTGGACACGCAGAGCCGGTGGCAACGTAACGGTCGGGTAGCGCCACACGCGGGCCACGTTCAACGCGTCAATCCGTTCCTCGCAACAGATACGGCATGCCGAGACCACGCGGATCTCAACGGACTCGATATGGCTGGATGCCGGGCCATCGCAGGCTTTCTTCGGAACCCACGAGAGTCTGGATCTAGGGACGGACCGGCATTCCGGCGGCCTGGTAGGCATCGTCGATCACTCTCATGGTCTTCACCGAGTCCGCGGGCGGAGTCAGGTTCGCCGGCTCACCTCGCGTCGCGGCCAGGAACGCCCGCAGTTGATAGGTGTAGGTCGCCTCGCCCGGGACTCGTTCCCGGGTCTTGCGGCCCTGCGACGTCACGGTGATCCGGTGAAAGTACTGCGGGGCGACGAAGTTCAGGACGCGTACGGATCCGTGCTCGCCGGTTACGCGTACCGCGATGCGCAGCACGTCGGATGACCACATCGACGCCCTAATCCGTCCGGTGGCGCCGTCCGGATAGATCGTCTGGATGTCGATCGCCCGATCGACCCGGCGGTCCCGGCGCAGCGTCTTGGCGGTCGCGGCGGTGACTCGCGGCTCACCCGGTCCGAACGTCCGGGCCGCGTGCACCGCATAGCAGCCGGCGTCCATCAGTGCGCCGCCGGCCAGGTCGTACTGGTAGCGGATGTCGGAGAACCGGGGGAGCGGGAAGCACATCGCGGTGTCGACGTGCCGGACCGCACCGATCTCCGTTGCCACGACGGCTCGGACCCGTTCGGCGAGGGGGTGATATCGGTAGTGGAACGCCTCCATCACGGTGACGTCCGAGGTCGCAGCGCGCTCGGCGATGGATTCGGCCTGCGCCGCGTTGGCGGTGAACGGCTTCTCACACAGCACGTGCTTGCCGGCCGCGATCGCGGCGAGCACCCACTCGGCATGCCGGCCGTTGGGCAGCGGGATGTAGACGGCGTCCAGGTCCGGATCGGTCACCAGAGCCTGGTAGTCGGGCAGCACCCGCCCGATGGCATGCCGATCTGCGAAGGTCCGGGCCCGGTCCGGGTCGCGCGCGGCGACCGCGGCGACCATCACCCCGGACACTTCCCGGGCTGGAGCGAGCAGCGCGTTCGGCGCGATCCGAGCGGCACCGAGGATGCCGATGCGAAGGTCGGTCAC
The DNA here is from genome assembly GCA_963836775.1 of uncultured Actinomycetota bacterium. Taxonomy (GTDB): domain Bacteria; phylum Actinomycetota; class Actinomycetes; order Mycobacteriales; family Micromonosporaceae; genus DASQPR01. The sequence goes on from CAWIKR010000003.1 coordinate 1,591,907, forward strand.
GGCGCCCGACCTTACCGGTTCGATCGATCCGGCGCCGCCAGGCCACGACTCGAGTCGGTCTCTGCCGGGTGGTCGTCGGGCGGCCTGCCGAGATGCCGGGACCGGCGCCGATCGGGTTTACCGAATGGTGAAAGGCAGGTGAATCCTCGGCGCTCGCTCTGGTCAGCCCGGGGGTGCGGGTGCCTACGCTCGGCCGGTGCCTCGCCCGCTACTTCTCGTCGCCGCGCTGGCGGCGACGATGCTCGCCGCCGGATGCCGGCCGTCGCCGACCGATCAGCTGACCATCTCGGTGACTCGCGGAGCCTGTGGCGCCGGCTGGCATGCCGACGCCGGGGTACGCACATTCGCGGTGCGCAACGGCGACATCGTGACGACCGAGGTGGACCTGGTCGATCCGCGTACCGGCGGGGTGTACGCGGAGGTCGAGTCGCTGGCGCCGAATGCCACCCGGCCGATGCGGGTCGATCTCGGTGGCGGCGACTACGCGTTCCGGTGCTTCCCGGAGGACGCCGACATGGTGACCGGGCCGACCGTGCACCTGACCGGCGCGCCGGGCGCCGCCGCCGTACGGCCGATCTCGGATCTGGACCTCACCGACGCGGTGGCGTCCTATCGGCGCTATGTCACCGCCGGTCTGGCGACGCTGTCGGCCAAGGTGCACACGCTCGTCGCGGTGATCGGGTCCGGCGATCGGGCCGGGATCGAGGCGGCGTGGCTGGACGCGCACCTCGCGTACGCGCGACTCGGCGCCGCCTACGGGACGTTCGGTGACGCCGCGGACGCGATCGACGGGACGCCGGACGGGCTGCCCGGGGGCGTACGCGACAGCGATTTCACCGGGTTCCACCGGATCGAATACGGGCTCTGGCACGGAGCCGCGGTGCCATCGCTCCGGCCCCTCGCGGTCCAGCTCCAACACGATGTCGACGGCCTGGCCGCGGACTTCGGCACGGAGCAGGTCGATCCGCGGGACCTGCCGCTGCGCGCTCACGAGATCATGGAGAACGCGCTCCAATTCGAGCTGACCGGCAGTGCCGATCAGGGCAGCGGCACCTCGCTGGCGACGGCGCTCGCCAATGTCGAGGGGACGCAAGCGGTCCTGGACGCGCTGGCGCCCGTGATGGCGCCGCGGTACGTCCAGTGGCCGGCGGTGGCGACCTGGATGAACACGATGCGCGCGGCACTCACCTCGGCCCGGACCGCCGGTCGCTGGACCCCGGTCGCCGAGCTCTCCGCGGAGCAGCGGGAACACATCGACGCGGCGGCCGGCGGCCTGCTGGAGGCACTGGCACCGATCGCGGCGATCGGTGACGTGCGGCGAACTTCATGACTTCGGGATGGATGCGGTGACGAGCAGGCGAACGTTTCTCCGGGGCACGGCGGGTGCGGGTGCCGGTCTGGCGGTGACCGGCGCGCTCAGCGGCGCCGCGGCCGGCGGCTCCGTCAACGGCGGCGAGGCAGGCGGTGGTGCCGTGGCGTTTCACGGCGCCCGCCAGGCCGGCATCGTCACGCCGGCGCAGCCGCAAGCCACCGCGATCGCCTGCGACGTGCTGGTCGGTGACTCGGCCGGTCTGCGGGACCTGCTGCAAACGATCACCGACCGGGCTCGCGCACTGACCGCCGGCGGGACACCGCCGGACACCGGCATCGCGGCGCCGCCGATCGACTCCGGTGTGCTCGGCCCGGACCTGCCCGGCGACCGGCTGACCATCACGGTGGGCGTCGGCTCATCCCTCTTCGACGGCCGTTTCGGCCTGGCTGCCAAGCGTCCGGCGGGCCTGACGCCGATGCCGGTCTTCGCGGATGACCACCTCGATCCGGCCCAGACCCACGGCGACCTGAGCGTGCAGATCTGCGCGGACAACCGGGACGCGGTCGGGCACGCCGTCCGCGACATCGCCAAGGCCACCCGGGGCGGCCTGGCGGTGCGGTGGCGGGTGGACGGCTTCAAATCGCCGCCGCGGCCGTCCGGCACGCCGCGAAACCTGCTCGGATTCAGGGACGGTACGTCGAACCTGCCGGCCACCGACGGCCAGATGATCTGGGTTCCGGACGGCTGGGCCGCCAACGGGTCCTACCAGGTGATCCGAAAGATCCGGATGCTGGTCGAGTTCTGGGACCGGATCTCGGTCGAGGAGCAGGAGAACCTGATCGGCCGGCGCCGGGACAGCGGCGCTCCGATGGACGGCAACGCGGAGACCGACACGCCCCGGTTCAGCGCCGATCCGACCGGTGCCGCGACCCCGCTGACCAGCCACATCCGGTTGGCGAATCCGCGCACGCCGGAATCGGCGGCGAGCCGGATCCTGCGCCGGCCGTACAACTACGACAGCGGCATGGACCCGGTCGGCAACCTCGACATGGGTCTGCTCTTCATCGCCTACCAGGCGAACACGCAGGCGCAGTTCGAGACCGTGCAGCGACGGCTGGCCGGCGAGCCGCTGGTGGACTACATCCAGCCGGTCGGTGGCGGCTACTTCCTGGCGCTGCCCGGGGTTCGCGACGCCGGAGACTACTTCGGCCGGCCGCTGTTCGGCTGACGGCGCCGACGCGGCGCCCGGCCACGCGGGGTCCGGCGCCTGGCCACGCGGGTGCCGGACGCGCCCCGATCGAGGCGCGGCCGCGCTCGCGGCCGACCCGGCCGGCGCTACCCACGGCAGTGCCGACCCCCGACGGCGCTACCCACGGCAGCGCCGACCACGGACGGCGCTATCCCTTCGGAGCGCAGGCCGAGGTGCCGGCGCCGGCCATCTGGAACCGCACCAGATAGGGGAACGACAGCTTCGTCACGGTCCGCTGGCCGTCTATGGTGACTGCCGGCGCGAAGCTGTCGAGGTCGTACTCGGCGGTGCTGGCTTTGCTCGCAAACGTGATCTCGAACGGCACCGTGCCGTGCGGCGCGATGAACGTGCTGCCGCCGGTGTCCTCGCTGCTCGGGTCGGCGAACTTCATCGTGTATTTGGAGCCGGCCACGGGCTCGACTTGGACCGAGTCGCCGCTGGTGTTACGCAGCACGCCGGTGAACGTGTAGCTCGCTCCGGACTTGGTCAGGAAGCAGTGCACCGTGGAGTCACCCTCGACGAATGCCAGCGAACCGGCACCGGTGAAGTCGTCGGCGACGCTGAGCGCGCTCCCGCCGGATTTCGTACAACCGGCGCTGACCAGCACGAAGACCATCGCGGTCAGCACCTTGGCGGGCAGCGATCGATGCCCGCCACTGGCATTGCGATCAACCATGCGGCGCAGATTACTCACCATGCGCAGTCGAGGTATCACCTGAACGTCCTATCTGGACATCGACCGGGTAACCATTGATTCACCCAGAGTTCGGCCCTCCTTCGTCCGGAGGCAGTCGGTACGCCGGAGTCGGCGACGACATTGCGTCGTAGCAACGACGCGCGACTTGATGTCGACATTCGGTCGCGCGTCCGAGGACGTCCTCGAGGAGGCGAACGTGGGCATCAAGCCCCGAAATTGGAAGAAGCGCACGCGGTTGACCGTGCTCGGCGCCGGCGTCGCGGCGGTCGCGCTGGTCGCCGCGTCCGGCCCGGTGTGGGCCAACGGTCACGACGATCAGCACCGCCACCGCGGACCGGTGGCGACGGCGACGCCGATCAAGCATCTGGTCGTCATCTTTGACGAGAATGTTTCGTTCGATCACTACTTCGGCACCTACCCGAACGCCGCGAACACCGACGGCACCAAGTTCACCGCGGCCAAGCACACGCCCAAGGTGGATGGCCTGTCCACCAAGCTGCTCACCAAGAACCCGAACCTCTACAACCCGAACCGGCTGACCCCGGCCCAGGCACTCACCTGCGACCAGGACCACAGCTACGGCCACGAGCAGCTGGCCTATGACAACGGCAAGGCCGACCAGTTCGTCCAGCACACCGAGAAGGACCAGTGCACCGGTCAGCCGATCCTGTTCGGCGAGCCGGGTCTGGTGATGGACTACTACGACGGCAACACCGTTACCGGTCTGTGGAACTACGCCCAGAACTACGCCATGAGCGACAACTCGTACGACACCGTATTCGGCCCGTCCACTCCGGGTGCGATCAATCTGATCTCCGGCCAGACCCACGGCATCTTCGCGGTCGACCCGGTCACGCACCAGAAGATCACCGACGCGTTCACGGTGGCGTCTCCGGACGCCAACGGCGTCGGCACCGTGATCAACGACCCGGACCCCGCGTGGGACGACTGCTCCGACAACAACCACACGTCCACGTTCGCGCTCGGCGCGATGTCCGGATCGAACATCGGCGACCTGCTGAACGACAAGGGCGTCACGTGGGGCTGGTTCCAGGGCGGCTTCAAGCCGACCGGCACCAACAGCGCCGGCTACGCGGTCTGCGGCGCGGCCCACAACAACATCGGCGGCATTTCAGCGATCGACTACAGCCCGCACCACAACCCGTTCGAGTACTACCAGTCGACCGCCAACCCGCACCACCTGGCGCCGTCCTCGGTCGCCGCGATCGGGCACACCGACCAGGCCAACCACGAGTACGACATGAGCGACTTCGACGCCGCCGTGGCCGCGCGCAACCTGCCGTCGGTGAGCTTCCTGAAGGCTCCGGAATACCAGGATGGCCACGCCGGATACTCGGACCCGCTGGACGAGCAGACGTTCCTGGTCAACACCATCAACAAGCTGGAGAAGTCGCCGGATTGGTCGTCGACCGCCGTCGTGGTCGCCTACGACGACTCGGACGGCTGGTATGACCACGTCAGCCCGACCATCGTCAACGGCTCCACCGACGCGGCGAACGACACCGCGCTGTGTGGCTCGGCCCGGATCGCGGGGCAGCAGCAGGACCGCTGCGGCTACGGACCGCGGCTGCCGCTGCTGGTGATCAGCCCGTGGAGCAAGACGAACTTCGTCGACCACAGCCGCACCGATCAGTCGTCGATCCTCAAGTTCGTCGAGGACAACTGGTCGGCCGGCCGAATCGGCGGCACGTCGTTCGACCAGGCCGCCGGCTCGATCAACGGGATGTTCGACTTCCACCAGAGGCCGGACACCGAGCCGCTGGTGCTCAACCCGACCACCGGCGCGGTCACACAGCACTAAAGATCAATAAGCGGTACGCTGCCGCGCCGCTCGCCGGCGTCGCGGCACGGAAGGGGGCCACTGAGAAGTGGCCCCCTTCCGCGTACATGTGCCGGATGGGCATGATGATCACGTGATTGATCTGCTGCTGCGCGATGCTCGCCTGGAACTCGGACGACGCCGTCCTCGACGGTTCGCACCCGGTCGACATCCAGGTCGCCGACCGCCGGATCACCACGTTCGAGTTGCCGCCGATGCCGATCCACGGCACCTGGTCGAGGCCTCAGTCGTTTGTGGACGCCGCGACCGTATCGATCAGATGTTTCGGCGTGAGGCACGCCGAGTCAGCCCAGCCGAGCCGCACGGGACTCGAGATATCGCTGCTCCGGCAGGCTCGTCGTCAGCTTCGCTGCGGCCTGATACGCGGCCCGGGCCGCCCGCCGGTCGCCGGATTGCTCAAGAAGATGCGCGCGTACGGCGGCCAGCCGGTGGTGGTCGGAGAGCCGGTCGTCCGAGTCCAGTGTCGCGACGAGCTCCAGCCCGGCGTGCGGTCCGTGCACCATAGCGACGGCGACGGCGCGATTGAGCGTCACCATCGGACCCGGCGCCAGCACCTCGAGCAATTGGTAGAGCATCAGGATCTGGCGCCAATCGGTGTCGGCCGGATCGTCGGCGCTGGCATGCACTGCCGCGATCGCCGCCTGCACCTGGTAGGGCCCGATCGGAGCACGTTCCAGTGTCGCCGAGATCAGCGCGTCGCCCTCGGCAATGGTGTGCCGGTCCCACGCCGAACGATCCTGTTCGGACAGTGGCACCAGGTCGCCGAGTGCGCCGGTCCGGGCCGAGCGGCGCGCGTGCGTGAGCAGCATCAGCGCCAGGAGCCCGGCGACCTCGCCCTCGTCCGGTCGCAGCCGGAGCAGCATCCGGGTCAGCCGGATCGCCTCGTCGGCCAACTCGGCGCGTTGCAACGTGGCACCCGACGAGGCGGTGTAGCCCTCGTTGAAGATCAGGTAGAGCACGTGCAGGACCACCCGGACCCGCGCCGTGAGCTCCGGCTCCGGCGGCAGCTCGAAGGTCGCGCCGGCGGCCGCGATCCGCTGCTTGGACCGGCTGATCCGCTGCGCCATGGTGGCCTCGGGCACCAGGTAGGCGCGGGCGATCTCGGCGGTGCTCAGACCGCCGACCGCCCGCAGCGTCAGGGCCGCCTGCGAGGCCATAGTCAGCGCCGGATGACAGCACATCAGCAGCAGAGTGAGGGTGTCGTCCTCGTCGGGTGTCTCGTCATCAGGTGCCGGTGACGACGACGCAGCCTGGCCGGCCGCGGTTTCCTCGCGGCGGCGGCGCGCGATGTCACTGCGTACCGCATCGGTCAGCCGCCGCCGGGCGACGGTGATCAACCACGACCGTGGATGGTCCGGAACGCCGTCTCCCGGCCAGCTCGTCGCGGCCGCCACCAGCGCCTCCTGCACCGCGTCCTCGCACTCGGCGAAGTCGCCGTAGCGGCGCACCAGCACACCGAGGACCTGCGGCGCACAGGTGCGCAACAGGTCCTCGATTTCGTGCGGAGTGGTCACATTTCCAGCCCGGTCGACTCCATCACCGGGCGCACCTCGATCGCGGTCAGCTTCGCGTCCGGAATCTGCCCGGCCAGCTCGATCACCCGCTCGCGCGACTCACATTCCAGCGCGTAGTAGCCGGCCAGCCACTCCTTGGCCTCGACATACGGCCCGTCGGTCGCGGACAGCGCATCGTCGCGAACCCGGACGGTGATGCTCTGCGACGGATCAGAGAGCGCAGCGAAGCCGATCAGCTCACCGGACTCCTTCAGCGGCTTCTGGAACTCGTCATGCCCGGCGAAGACGGCGTTGCGCTCGTCCTCGGAGAGGGAGTCGAAGATCGACGGGTTCATGTAGATCATCAGCAGGTACTTCATAGCTGGCTCCTTCATCGCGGTGTCCCGGTGTGCCGGGCTCGTTCGTCTATAGGTCGGAGCCGCCGGGGCGCTTCTCGACATCCACCCTGGCAGAAATTTCGGGGCGTCGCGTCCCGCCGCGACCGGGCCGCACTCGTGCACCAGGTTTTGTATCAAGAACGCGTCTTGTCGAAATCCTGCGCCACAAAACCGACAAAACCTCGCGCTTTCCGGGCAACTCGCGATGTCGCTGCAAAGCCGAGGCAGCGCGCCGGAAGATCGGTGCAAAAAATCTTGAACGACCGTGTCGAGAGTCCGCCACCCGCTCCGACCCATCCCTGACGCCGCCGATCGGGCGGCACCGCAACCGGAGGTTTCGATGAGTCAAGATCTGACCCAGAGGGCGACCGAGGCACCGGGGGCCGGACGCCGTGAATGGCTCGGACTGGCCGTGCTGGCGCTGCCCACGCTGCTGGTCTCGATCGACGTGTTCGTCATGCTGCTGGCACTGCCGAGCATCAGTGAGGCGCTGCACGCGTCCAGCACTGAGCAGCTGTGGATCATGGACGCCTACGGCTTCATGCTCTCCGGCTTCATGATCACCATGGGCACGCTCGGCGACCGGATCGGCCGGCGCAAGCTGCTTCTGATCGGCGGCGCGGCGTTCGGCACCATCTCGGTGATCGCGGCTTACTCGACCGGGCCGCTGCAATTGATCGTCGCCCGCGGCGCGCTCGGCATCGCCGGTGCCACGCTGGCGCCGTCGACGCTCGCGCTGATCAGCAACATGTTTCGCAATGCCGCGCAACGGGGGGTCGCGCTCGGCATCTGGTTCGCCTGCTTTATGGGCGGCGCCGTGCTCGGGCCGGTCGTCGGCGGCGCGATGTTGGCGCACTTCTGGTGGGGCTCGGTGCTTCTGCTGGGCGTACCGGCAATGGTGTTGCTGTTGATCCTCGGACCGCTTCTGGTGCCGGAATATCGCAACCCCGGCGCGAGCCGGCTGGACCCGATCTCCGTCGGCCTCTCGCTGGCCGCGATTCTGCCCATCGTGTACGGCCTGAAGGAGGTCGCGCACCGCGGTGTCGCCGCCGGCCCAGTGCTAGTGGCGGTGCTCGGAGCCGCAGTGGCGCTGGTGTTCCTGGCTCGGCAGCGACGGCTGGAGCACCCACTGGTGGATGTGCGGCTGTTCCGCAACCGATCCTTCAACACGGCGCTCGGCACGATGTTCGGCTGCACCCTGCTGGCCGGCGCGATGATGTTGTTCATCACCGAATACTTGCAGCTGGTGAAGGGTTTCTCGCCGCTGCGCGCGGCGTTCTGGATGCTTCCGGCGGTGGTCGCCACCTCCATCACGTTCCTGGGCAGCCCGCATCTGGCCAAGCGGTTCCGGCCGGCCTACCTGATCTCCGGCGGCCTGGTGCTCTCCGCGCTCGGCCTGCTGATCGTGGTGAGTGCCCGCCCCGAGTCGTCGCCATGGGTGATCGTGGCCGGCTGGGCGGTGATGAACATCGGTGCCGGGCCGACCGTCACGCTCGGGACGAACCTGGTGCTCAGCGCGGTCCCGCCGGAGCGGGCCGGGTCCGCGGCGGCACTCAACGAGACCGCCGGCGAGTTCGGATTCGCCCTCGGCATCGCCGCGCTCGGCAGCATCGGCACCGCGGTCTACCGGTCGCACCTGCCGGAGTCGGCACCGGCCGAGGCCCGGGAGACGCTGGCCGGCGCCGTGTCGACCGCCGCCCGGCTGCCGTCCCAGGCCGGCGCGACGCTTCTGGAGCAGGCTCGCGACGCCTACACCGCCGGTCTTCAGACCGCCGGCCTCCTGGCCGCCGTCGTCCTGGCCGGACTCGCCGCGCTGGTGATCGGGGTGCTGCGCCGGGATCGACCGCCGGCACCGCCATCCGATGCTTCCGCTGCTGATCACACCGAATATGTCGGAACTACTCACTAGCTTTTTCATCGACGCGAAGGAAGGTCTTCCCATGGCAACAACGGGCACGGCAACCACGGGCATGGCAACCACGGGCACGGCACCTGGCGGGCCGCTCCCGCCGGCGCTTATGCGACCTTCTTCCCGGCTCGTCGCAGCGACTTCGTCGATGCTCCTGGACGGTCCAGAAGTCGCGCGCCCGCTACCGCGGCCCGCGCCGCCCGGCGCGTTCGCCGTGACCGACAAGCGTCGGCGGCCCACCGTCTCGGTGAGCCGCCCGCGCGCCGTGCGCGGCGCGCCGGGTCTCAGCCCGCCAGCTTGAACGCCAGCTCCGTCTCCCAGTCGTCCATGTTCGGCACGTCCACCGGATCGGTCAGATAGATCTCCAGCCGGCACGCCCACTTGTCGCCGGCCAGCGTCTCGGTGTGGTCGAATTCCAGCCGTTCCCGCTCCGCCCAGGCCAGCAGTTCCCGGGTCGATTCGATGATCTGTGCCGGGTGTCCCTTGTGGATCACCGAGACGAAACGCCCTCCGGGCAGTGCGCCGTAGAAGAACTCGCCCTCGTCGTTGATCGGGACGTCGATCGGGAACCCCGCCACCATCTCGTAGCCGCGATCCATGTCAATGGTTTCGTACATGAAGAACGGTGCACCGACCGGGAAGATGTTCTTGCCGACCAGCCATCGCGGGATGGTGGAGAGGTCATCGGCGAACGCGGCGATCTGATCCGGCGGCACGAACCGCCGATAGCCCGCGTAGGTCACCGGCTCCCGCTCGATGATTTGAGGTGTTCCTTGCAGTCCGGACGTCATGACCTGATTTAACCGTGCCGGCGGGCGTCGTGCGTGGGCCCCTCGGATCTGACCGCCGACTACTTCTCGCTGCCGACCACGACCAGGCCGTCGGCGATGCCACCGCGGGACGTGACGGCGTGTTGGGTGCGCTTCCAGGACGCCTCATACAGGCTCCGGCGGGCGCTGCTCAGGTTCGGATTCGCCAGCTCCCGCGGCAGGTCGACCAGGCGGTACGCACCACCGCCCTGACCGAGATACATGAACGTGGGAATGGCCTCGGCCTTGGTGATCTGGAACGTGCCGGGAGCGGTCTCGGTGAACGTGAACCGCGGCATCACACCGTCCTGGGTCGGCTTGCTGAACGGCTGGGTCGCTACCTGGTTGCCCATGCCGTAGGCCACCCACTTCCCGTTGATCTGCTCGAACGGCTGCACCACGTGGGCGTGGCAACCCAGGATCAGGTCCACGTACGGCGAGCCCAGCAGCGCCTTGGCCACCGACACCTGCTGGTCATTCGGCGCCATCTGGTATTCGGTGCCGAAGTGCAGGCTGACGATCACGACCTGGGCGCCGCGCTCGCGAGCGGTCTTGGCGTCGGCGAGGATCTTCGGCACGTCCAGGAGATTCGCCAGCCAGGCCTTGCCGGCCGGACGCTTGAGGCCGTTGAAGCCGTAGGCGTACGAGAGCTGGGCGACCGTCACCCCATTGGCGTCGAGCAGGTCAGTTTCGGACGCCTCGGTGGGCGTACGCGCGGTGCCGGCGTGTTTGACTCCGGCCGCGTCGAGCGCGTCCAGCGTCCGGTCGATGCCGGCTTCACCGCCGTCGATCGAGTGGTTGGACGCGGTCGAGCAGGAGTCGTAGCCGATGTCGTGGATGGTGGTCGCGATCGCCGGTGGTACGGCGAAGATCGGGTAGCCGTGGAACGGGCCGCCGGCCTTGCCGTAGGGCGTCTCCATGTGACAGATCGCGAGGTCGGCGGCCTGGATGTCGGGCACCGCCGAAGCGAACAGCGGATCGAAGTAGTAGCCGCCGCGATGGGCCGCGGTGGCGTCTCGCCGGCCCTGCGCCCACAGCCCGGGGTGCAGCAGGATATCGCCGGCGCCGAGCACGGTGAACTGGCGCGGCGTGAACGTGCCGGGGGTCGGCGCCACGGTGGATTCGTTCGGCGTCTGGGTCGTCCCGGTGACCCGCGTAGCCGCGAATCCGCCGTGCGCCGAGGCCCCGGCGAGGGCGCTGTCGGCGGCCGGGCGGGGAGTGGCCGCGTCGATCGGCCGAGCGTTGGCCGTGGTCGCCGGCGCGATCAGTTCGACCGCGATCAGGCCGACCGCGACAAAACCGAGCTTCATTCGCATTGGCCCATATTGACTGCTCAGGGCACCTCTGAGGAGCATTTCGGGGCAAGAATGATGAAACACATCACTGGTACGGATCGCCCTACCGTCCGGGCACACGACGCCACCGTCACCGGGTGCCCGGTCCGGCCGACCGGTCCGGCTGACTGGTCTGCGCGGCGCAGTCCCGTCCGCCGGGCGGTGCCGTCCGATCCGCGCGGCGGCGTCGCGGCCAGGTGCCCGGCTCGTACGCTGAGGCAATGGCGGAGCGACCCGGTCGCGGCTCTCCGGCACCTCCACTGACGTTGTGCCTGTCCGGCGAGTTCCGGGTGCTCCGGCACGGTGTGGCGGTGCCGGCGGCGACCATCGGCAGCCGCAAGGCCCGCCAGGTCCTCAAGCTTCTCGCGGTCGCCAGCCCCGGCCACCTGAGCGCCGAGCGGATCGCCGCAGAGCTGTGGCCGGATGACCCGCCGGCCGATCCGGTCGCCAACGTCGCCACCCTGGTCAGCCGGCTGCGAGCCGCCCTCGATGCCACGGTGATCGACCGGGATCGGGCCGGATACCGGCTCGGCCCAGGCGCGCGAGTGGACCTCGCCATGGCCGCGGCGCACCTGGCCGAGGCGCAGCGCCGGGATGCCGAGGGCGCCTCCGGGCTGTCCCTGGCCGCCGTCGGTGCCGCGCTCGATGCGGTCGCCGATCCGACCGCGCTCGCCGACGAGCCGGACGCGGCCTGGGCTGAACCAGCCCGGGTCGAGCTGGCCCGGCTTCGGATGACGGCGCATCGGCTTGGCGCCGCGATCGCCGCCGGCATCGGTGACCACGAGGCGGTCCTGGAGCACGCCGACGCCGTCATCGCCGAGGACCGCTTCGACGAGGACGCCTACCGGCTGGCGATGCGCGCCGACGCCGCTTCCGGCCGGACCGGCCGAGCGCTGCGCCGATACGAAGACCTGAAGGCTCGGCTGGCCGATGAACTCGGCGTCGATCCGTCCGATCAGACTCGCGAGCTGCACCTGGCGATCCTGCGAAACGAGACCACCGGACCGGCGCGACCGGAGCCCGAGCGGCGCGTCCCGACCCGCAGTGAGTCCGAGACCACTCCGGCCGCCGGTCGGCTGGTCGGCCGGGACCCGGAGCTGGCTCGGCTGGATCAAGTCTGGGCCGACGTGGCGGCGGGTCATCCCGCGCTGGTGCTGCTCAGCGGCGAGGCCGGCATCGGCAAGACCCGGCTGGCCGCTGAGCTGGCCGACCACGCGGAGCGCACCGGCGGTGTGCTGCTGACCGCGCGCTGCTACGAGACCGAGCGGTCGCTGTTCTTGCAGCCGATCGTCGAAGCGCTCGGACGGCACGCCGGACGGATCGCCCCGGACCGGATCCGAGCGCTGGCCGGTGACGGCGACGCCGAGCTGGCACTGCTGCTGCCGGACCTGGCCGCGACCCTCGGCACACCGGTGCCGGAGCGGCTCAACCCGGATATTCAGCTGGCGCGCGTCTACCGGGCGGTGTCCGGATACCTGATCCGGATGGCGACCGCGCCGCCGCGCCCGGTGCTGCTGTTCCTCGACGACCTGCAGCACGCCGGTCTCGCGACGCTGGAGCTGCTGCACCACCTGATCCGGGTGTCCGGCGCGGCCCCGCTGATGGTGGTCGCGACCGTACGCGCCGAGGATGGTGCCACGGTTCATGCCGCACTCGGCGACGTCGCCGAGGTGATCGAGGTCGGGCCGCTGCCGGAACCGGCGGTCGAGACTCTTGCTCGCGACGTCGGTCACGGTGATCTCGCCGCGAGCATCGTCGCGCGTACCGGTGGTCATGCGTTCTTCGTGGTGGAGACGCTGGCCGCGCTGGCGGCGGGCGAGCACGGCGTCCCCGCGTCATTGACCGCGGCGGTGCTGGCCCGGGTTGACCGCGCCGGTCTCGCGGACCTGTTGCGGGGCGCCGCGGTGCTCGGATCGGCGATCGAACCCGATCTGCTGGCCCGATTGCTCGAAGCGGCGCCGACGGCGACCGCGCATCGGTGCGAGGCAGCGCTGCAAGCCCGGCTGCTGGTGGTCTCCGGTCGCGCCTACGACTTCGCTCACGACCTGGTGCGCGAGGTGGTCTATCAGAGCATTCCGGAGCCGACCCGGCTGGCCTATCACCGTCGTGCCGCCGACCTGCTGGAGGCGCGACCGGAAGCGCTGGCGCCGCACGCGGCCGCCATCGGGGACACCCCGCGGGCCGCGCGAGCCTGGCTCTTCGCCGGGGAGGAGGCGTATATCCGGCTGGCCACCGCGGATGCCGAGCAGCTGCTCACCAATGCCTTGGCTGCCGCCGACACCACCAATGACCTGGAGGTAGCTGGGCGAGCCTGGCTCACTCGCGGCCGGGTGCGCGAGCAGACCGCGGATTTCGCCGGTGCCATCGAGGATTACGGGCGCTCGGTGTCAGTGGCCCGGCAGACCGGCGACCGCCGGCTGGAGATGCTGGCGCGCCAGGCCCGGGGCGGCGACCCCAGGGTGGCGCTGGGCCAATCGGTGCAGGCCGCGGCCGGTGACCTCGCGGCGGCGCTTCGGTTGGCGGCCGCGCTCGGCGATCGCGAGGTCGAGGTGGCCCTGCTGGCGCGCCTCGGCATCGTGGAGTGCAACCGGCTCGACTTCCGCGCCGGTCTGGACTACGGCCTGCGTGCGGTCCGGGCGGCGCGATCCAGCGGCGAGGCGCCGGCGGTGGCAGCGGCGCTGGACGGGCTGAAGACCGCGTACGCGTACATGGGCCAGATCGGTCCGCTGGAGACCGTGCTGGACGAGCTGATGCCGTTGCTGCGGGAGCAGCGCGATGTCGCGCGGATGCAGTGGGCAGTGCACGAGAGCGGATTCATCCCGCTGGCCCGCGGCGACTGGGCCGAAGCAACTGAACTGTTCGAAGACGCGTTGAGCATCAACCGGCGCAGCGGCTACGGCGCCTACGAGTGCTGGTTCCTAGGCTTCATCGCGTGGGCACTCCGGCTCGCCGGCCAGCTCGACGCCGCCGTCGACGCCGGACGGCGGGCGGTCGCGGCGTCCCGCGACTCGTCGGTCTGGTTCCGGTCCGCGTCCCGTGCTCAGCTCGGCGCCGCGTTGCTGGCAGTCGACGACGTCGACGAGGCCTGCGCGGTTCTGGTCGACGGCCGGGATCTCGCGACCCAGGCCGGTTCGGAGAGCTACCTGCTGCGGTGCTTAGGGCCGCTGAGCGAGGCGACCGCCCGCCGGCACCCCGGCTCGGATCAGGCGCTGTCGCTGGCGACCGAGTGCGAGCGCCGGCTGTCCGGCATCGACGTTCCGGACGGTGCCGCGTGGATCCTCGGTGCGGACTGCTACTTCAGCGCCGCGCGCGGTTGGCGTCTGCTCGATCGCCCGGATCGCGCCGCCGAACTGCTGGCACCACTGCAGGCCGCGGCGAAGACCGCCGGCTGGTCCTGGATCGCCGACCGCCGATGAGCGCGCTCGCCCGGCCGGCCGTCACAAGAGCTCGGCCAACCAGTCCGCGGCCCGGGCGGCGCCGTCGTTGGTTACCGGCAGATAGGACGGGGTACGCCCCAGCTCCGCCACGACCGCAGCGGCGAGCCGGTCCGGATCGAGGTCGCCATAGTCCATCCGGACCCCGGCACGATAGCGATCCAGCCGGTGCGCGACGTGGAACGACTGCTCGAAGTGGTGCCGGATCGGCACGTAGATGAATGGTCGACCGGCCGTGACCAGCTCCATCGTGGTGGTCAGTCCGCCCTGGACCACGGCCACATCGCAGGCGGCCAGCCGCCGGTGCAGATCCGGCACATAGGCGTGCACCTCGACCGCGCCGGTGCCACGCCCGGTGCCGGCGACCAGGTCCGCGGCCTCGATCCGGGGACCGGCGACGACCACCATCCGGATGCCGTCGACTCGTTCGCGGATCGCCGGCAGGGCCGCGATCACCTTGCGGATGAACGGCTCGCCGACCCGCGTACCGCCGGCGCTGACCAGGCAGATCCGCTCGTCCGTAGCCCAGCCGAACTCCTGTCGCAGCGCGTCGCGATCGGCCACCTCGGCCAGGTCGAAGCCGGTGATGTAGCCGGTGAAGTCGAAGTGCGATCGGGTCCAGTCGGCGATCGTCGGAAGCCCCGGACCGAGCGGTGCGTCGATGAGGTCGGCCGGGTCGCCGACGAACAGTGCCCGGTCGCGCAGCCGCGGGAAGCGATCGATGTGCTCGACCATTTCGGCGTTGTAGTCGGCGGTCAGCGCGGCTTCCGGAGGACCGCCGTCCGGCATCGGCACCCAGCCGACGAAGTCGGTCAGCCAGGCATACGCGCTGCGCTTGAGTTCCGGATTCTCGTGCAGGAAGTGGTCGATGTCCCAGCCTTCGTCGGCGACCCAGAGGTCGTACTCCTCGCCGTCGACCAGGTCGTTGAAGACCATGAAGTTGTTGACCAGCACCTCGTCCATCCGCCGGACCGCCTGGAACGCATGCAGGTCGTGATCCTCGGACTCGCTTTCCCAGTGCCCGGACTCGCTGGACAGCCACGCCGACGCCGGATGCACGCGTTCTCCCCGGGCCGCGAGCATCGCGGTGACCGGATGCTGTGCCAGCCAGTCGACCTGCACGCCTGGTCGTCGCGTGCGGAGCTCCTCGACGATCGCCAGGTCCCGGCGGGCATGCCCGAGGCCGATCGGCGATGAGATGTAGAGCACTCGTTGCGGCCGGTCCAGAGCGCGGGTCCAGATCCGGGCCGGCGGCGTGGCGGCGGCGTGGCGCTCTTCGCTCGTCGCTCGGGCCGGCCGGCGTCCGGTCACCGACTCCACGAAGTCGCGGCACCACCGGTTGATCGCCACCGGATGCCGGCCCGGCAGCAGGTGGCCGCCACCGCCGACTTCGATGTAGTCGGCGCCGGTCAACTCGGCCAGCCGGCGGCCGCGCTGAACCGGAATGATGTTGTCCCGGTCGCCGTGAATCACCAGCATCGGGCAGCGTACGCGGGACAGGAGCGCCTCGACCTCGGCCCGATCGGCACCGTCGGGCGACGCCTCCTCGGCGATCGCCGCGATGTCCGGATCGGTCTCCAGACCCCAGCCGATCGCATCCTCGATGACCTTGCTGGAGTGCGATTCCGGGCTTGCCTCGCCGATGAAGAAGCGCATGAACTCGGGCCAGGCCGCACGCCAGTAGTGGGCGTTGAACTTCTGCCAGCCGTGATATTCGGCCCGCACCGCCCGGAACGGATCATCCTCGCCCGGTACCGGCGCACGCGCCGGTACCGGTGCGGTCAGGTGCGGGATGGTCGGCGCCATCGAGATGACTCCGGCCACCCGATCCGGGAACTCGATCGCGCCGAGGATCGCCCGCCAGCCGCCCCGGCTCAATCCGGCTAGCACCGCCTGGTCGACGCCGAGCGCATCCATCACCGCGATCGCGTCGGCGGCGTGCACGCGGTCGGTGTATTGCGCCGACTCCCGCGGCCGGTCCGACCTGCCGTTGCCGCGCGGATCCAGCGTGATCACCCGGAAATACCGCGACAGGTAGGGCACCTGCAGCTTCCACACCCGCGAATAGCCGATCAGCCAGGCCGGCAGCAGCACCACCGTGGCCGGATCGGCGGTGCCGGCCGGGCCGTTCCAGACCTCGTACCCGATTTTGACGCCGTCCCGGTCGATGACGGCGCTGATGTCCGGTTCCTTCGCTCGCATCGGTTGTCGCCCGCCCTTCGTCAGCGTGGCTTTTCGCCATTCTCGCGCCGGCCGCCGGTCGCGACCTGACTGGACTATCCAGCGGGCCGGTTGCAGCCCGATTGCAATGGCGCTGCAACCGGCCCGGGGCAGTGTCGGCGCTTACGCATCCGCGGGCCATCCCGCACGATCAGGACGGAGGCCGTCATGGCCATCAACGAAGACAAGCTGAACGAGTTCGTCGGCAAGTTCGTCGGCGACCTGGGTGCCACCATTGCCGCCGGAAGCGTGGTGATCGGGCACCGTCTCGGTCTCTACACGGCGCTGGTTGACGCGCCGGCGACGCCGGCGGAGCTGGCCGCGCGTACCGACACCGCCGAGCGGTATGTCGACGAGTGGCTGCGCGGCCAGGCCGCCAGCGGCTACGTGACCTATGACGGAGCGGCCTACTCGCTCACCGAGGAGCAGGCGTTCGCGCTGACCAACCCGGACGGCGGGATCTACATGCCGGGGGCGTTCCTGCTGGCGCTCGGCGCGCTGCGCGCCGAGCCCCTGATCACCGAGGCGTTCCGCACCGGCGCCGGAGTCGGCTGGCACGAGCAGGACGAGGATGTCTTCACCGGCTGCGAGCAGTTCTTCCGCCCGGGCTATGTGGCGAATCTGATCCCGAACTGGCTGCCCGCGCTCGACGGCATGGTGGACAAGCTGACCGCCGGAGCCAAGGTCGCCGACATCGGTTGCGGTCTCGGTGCGTCCAGCGTCCTGCTGGCCGGCGAATACCCGAATTCCGCGGTCCACGGCTTCGATTACCACGACGGGTCGATCGAGTTGGCCCGCAAGCGTGCCGCCGATGCCGGCGTCACCGCGACCTTCGATGTCGCCACCGCGCAGGACTTCCCGGGCACCGGCTACGACCTGGTCGCCACCTTCGACTGCCTGCACGACATGGGCGACCCGCTGGGCGCGGCCACCCACATCCGGAACGCTCTCGGCCCGGACGGGACCTGGCTGATCGTCGAGCCGTTCGCCGGTGACACGGTGGCCGACAACTTGAACCCGGTCGGCCGGGTCTACTACGGCTTCTCCCAGTTCCTGTGCGTGCCGAACGCACTGTCGCAGCATGGCGGCTACTCGCTCGGTGCCCAGGCGGGCGAGGCGGCGATTCGCCGAGTGGTCACCGATGCCGGGTTCACCCGGTTCCGGCGCGCCGCCGAGGCCCCGTTGAACGTGGTCTACGAGGCCCGGCGCTAGGCCGTTCGTGGCGGCTGGGTCGTTCGGGGCGGCGGTCCGCCGGGTGCGGCCCGGCCGGCCCGGCTCCCGGGCGGTGCGTTGGCTACACCGTTCGCAGTACGCGTGCCAGCAGGTCCAGCGCCGCCGGGTAGGCGCTGGTGCCGGGGGTTCCGTAGCCCACGATCAGGCCCTGTTCCCGGTGTGCCGGCGAGGCCCCGGCCTCGTCGGCACTGTGCCAGTGGCTGGTCAGGTCGCCGACACCGAGCCCCACTTCGGCGGCCTTGGCCAGCACCTGCTGCTCGCTCGGCCCGCCGTCCGGCAACCGGATCAGCGCGTGCAGGCCGGCCGCGATGCCATCCAGCCGCAGCCGGCCGCCGAGCCGCTCGACCAGCATGTCCCGGCGCTGCCGATACCGCAGGCGGCTGGCGCGCACGTGCCGGTCGTAGTCGTGCGAGGCGATCAGGTCGGCGAGCGCGAGCTGGCTGATGGTGTCGGTCTGCCGGTCCGCGTACCGCTTCGCCTCGTCCAGCGGACCGATCAGGCGATCCGGCACCACCATCCAGGCCAGCCGGACCGCCGGGGCGAGAGTCTTGGACGCGGTTCCGATGTAGACGACGTGATCCGGGGCGGTGCCCTGGAGCGCGCCCACCGGCTGCCGGTCGAACCGGAACTCGCCGTCGTAGTCATCCTCGACGACGATCCGGTCGCGGCCGGCGCGGGCCCATTCAATCGCGGCGTGCCGCCGGGCCGGGTGCAGGGTGACGCCGATCGGATATTGGTGGGCGGCGGTCAGCACCACAGCCCGTGCCGGTTCCGGAATGGCCTCGATGCGTGCGCCCCGGTCGTCCACCGGCACCGGAAGCACGGTGCCACCGGCCTGGCGGATCACGCCGCGATGGTCCGGCAGGCCGGGTTCCTCCATCGCGATGGCCGGCCGCCCGAGCGCGATCGTCAGGATCGACAGCGCCTGCACGCAGCCGGAGGTGATGACGATCCGATCGGGATGGGCGTAGACGCCGCGGGCGCGGCCGAGATATTCGGCGATCTGCGTACGCAGCGCCATGGTGCCGCGCGGCTCGGCGTAGTCGAACACCGATGCCGGCGCCTCGTTCAGCGCGCGCCGAACCGCCCGAAGCCACAGCGCCACCGGGAACGTCGTGACGTCCGGCTTGCCCGGCCGCAGGTCGTAGCGGACCGGCCGGGTGTCCATAAACCGAACCGGGGCCGGTGCGGCGGCCGGGCTGCGGCGATCCAGGGCATGCGTACCGATGACGAATGTCCCGGACCCGGTCCGGGCCTGCAGGTAGCCCTCGGCGGTGAGCTGGTCGTAGGCGGCCGCGACGGTGTTGCGGGCGAGGCCGATCTCGGCGGCGAGCGCACGGCTGGCCGGCAGCCGGCTGCCGGGCGCCAGCCGGCCGGCTCGGATCGCCTCACGCAGCGCGCGCTCCAGACCGTTGCGCCGGCCGGCGGTGCCGTCGACATCCAAGTGCAGGTCCACGCTGGCGGCTAGATTGGCCCAATCGACGGTCACACCTTTGGACCTTAATGCAGCGCCAATATCGCCATAGCGTGGAGTCATGACAAACGCATTGGTGGAGATTCCAGTCCGGCTCGCGGTCGACGAGCTGGTGCCCTCGGTGAACAAGGCGATGAACGCGCTCGAGGCGGCCAGCCGCCGCACCTCCCTCGAGCCGGAGCTGCAGGAACTGGTCCGACTGCGGGCCTCACAGATCAACGGATGTGCCTACTGCGTGGACATGCACAGCCGGGACGCGCGCAAGGGCGGCGAGTCGGAGCAGCGGGTCTACGCCGTGGCGGCGTGGCGCGAGATGCCGTTCTTCACCGCTCGGGAACGCGCGGCGCTGGCGCTGACCGAAGCGATGACCCGGCTGGCCGACCGCGAGATCACCGACGTGATGTTCGCCGCCGCCGCCGCCGAATTCAACGATCAGCAACTGGCCGAACTGATCTGGGTGATCACGGTGATCAACGCGTGGAACCGGTTGGGCGCCACCGCACATCCGTGGCCGGTCGCGGTCGAAGCCGCCCTGTGATGCGGGACTTTGTCGCCGAGGCTGGTGTGCTGCGCTCGCTGCACCGGCCCGGCGATCCGCTGGTCCTGCCGAACGTCTGGGACGCCGCTTCGGCTCGCGCGGTCGCGGCGGCGGGTTTCCCGGTGGTCGCCACCAGCAGCGCCGCGGTGGCCGACGCACTCGGCTACGCCGATGGCGAGGCCACGCCGCCGGGGGAGATGTTCGACGCGGTGGCCCGGATCTCCGCGGCGGTACGCGTACCGGTGACCGCCGATGTCGAGCGCGGCTATCGGCTGCCCGCTCCCGAGCTGGTGGAGCGCCTGCTCGCGGCCGGAGCGGTCGGCTGCAATCTGGAAGACTCGATCGATGGTCGGCAGGTGCCGCTCGACGAGCAGGCAGCGTTTCTCGGGGCGGTACGCGCGGCGGCGACCCGGTGTGGCGTACCGCTCGTGATCAACGCGCGGATCGACTCGTTCCTGATCGGCGGTGCGATCGATCCGGATGATGTGGCTGCTCGCGCCGCTCGCTACCGAGATGCCGGGGCCGATTGCGTCTACCCGATCCTGGCTCCGGTTCCGGCGGTCGCGGCCCTCGTCGCCGCGGTCGACGCCCCGGTCAATGCGCTATGCGCCGTCGGGCAGCCGCGCGCCGGCCTGGTCGCCGCCGGGGCGGCCCGGATCAGCTACGGCGCCGGCTTGTTCCGGGCGGTCGAGGGCCGGCACGTCGAGTTGCTCAACGCGCTCTGAGCCCGTCGCAGACGATGGACAGCAGGTGCCGGATCGACCGCGGGTCGTCGTCCAGCCGCTCGCTCGCTTGATGGACGGCACCAAGCAGGCTGAACAGCTCGGTGGCGGTGACGTCCGGCCGGACCCGGCCGGTGCGCTGGGCCTCGTGCAGCAGCCCGGCGAGTGCGTCGTTCAGATGTGTGCGCGCGGCCGCCAGCCGTCGGTGCACAGCCGCGGCCAACGACCCGGCGCAGGGCGACCTTTATGCCGATGATGCGATTCACGAGGTGCCGTGGGCGCCGACCGGCAAGCCGATGACCATGACCGCGCCGATGGTGCGGGCTGCCATCAGCGCCGCCGGTGATCCGCCGCTGCAAGACCAGACTCTCGACGTGCGGAGCCTGATCAGCGAGGGCGATGTGGCCTGCGCGGAATACGCGATGACCGGCACGCTTCGCCGGTCCGGCGAGCCGTTCCAGCTCAGCGGGGTCATGGTGATCCGGGTTCGGGCCGGCCAGATCGTGCACTCGCGGAGCTATATGGATCCGCAGGCGCTGGCCTCGCTGGCGGGCTGACGTCCGAACAGCGTCCGAACTGCGTCCGGACCGCGCCCGGACCGCGCCCGGACCGCGCCCGGACCGCTCAGGACGGCGCCGGACCGCGCCGGACCGCGCCGGACCGCGCCGGGATCGCGCCGGATCGCGCCGGGACAGCGCGGAGTGGCCGGCTGGCCCTATCGTGACGGCGTGCCCGGGAAAATCT
This sequence comes from uncultured Actinomycetota bacterium, assembly GCA_963836775.1. Lineage (GTDB taxonomy): Bacteria > Actinomycetota > Actinomycetes > Mycobacteriales > Micromonosporaceae > DASQPR01. Next base: position 1,613,334 of record CAWIKR010000003.1, read on the forward strand.
TGGTGATCATCGTGCTGCTCGCCGGTGTCAGCTTCGCCATCGGCATGGCACGGGACTCGTGGTTCGCGCGGCGGATCGGCGAGGCGGCCCGCCCACACCCGACCTTGCCGCAGCAGACTCTTCCGCCACGCCTCACCGAAGACCCGGTCGTGCTTCTCGAGAAGCTGCAGCGCCTGCGTGAAGCCGGAGCGCTGACCGAGGCCGAATTCGACGCCCAGAAGGCGCGGATCCTCGGCGGCTAGCCCGCCCGCATCGACTGCAGGCCGACCACCCGGACCATCGCCAGCTTCTCGGCCGCATCGGAACCGGGCTCGGCGCTGTAGACGATCACCCGCAGATCGCTGCCCTGCACCGTGAAGACGTCGCAGTCGAGTTCGAGGACACCGACCTCGGGGTGGCGGATCACCTTGGTGTCGGTTGCGTGCTTGCCCACCACCCCGGCGTCCCACAGTTCCCGAAACCTCGGGCTGGCGGTCCGCAGGTTCTCGATCAGTGACCTGAGCCCAGCGTCGTTGGGATAGCGTCCGGCCGCCTCCCGGAGATCGCCGACGGCGCTGACCTCGAACGCCGCGACCTGTTCCGGACTCCGCTCGACGCGGATGCCCGACTCTGGCGAGCCGGATGCGGCTTTGGTGAAGTGCCTCCACAGCAGGTTGCGATCCCGGCCGGCGACCGCCGACGGGTCGCCCATCAGCGCGGCCCAGGCGTGGTTCCACGCGACGATGTTCCAGGCCGCATCGTGCACGCTGACCGGGAACTCGTCGAGCCGGTGCAGCAGTCTCTGGACACCCGGGGTGAGGTGCGCCGAGATCTGCCCGGCGGTCGGCTCCGGCAGCCCGGCGAGCCGATAGAGGTGATCGCGCTCGGCGCTGTCGAGCCGCAGTGCACGTGCCAGCGCTTGAATCACCTGCGCCGACGGATTGTGGGCGCGACCCTGTTCCAGCCGGGTCACGTAGTCGGCCGACACCCCGGCCAGCATCGCCAACTCCTCCCGGCGCAAGCCGGTGCTCCGCCTGCGCCGGTTGTCCGGCAGGCCGACCGCACCCGGCTGGAGCCGGTCGCGCCAAGTCCGCAGCGCGTTCCCGAGATCGCTCATACCGTCGATTGTTCCGCGTGCGGCTCCGGGCTGACTGGTACTACGAGTCCCAGGAAGCCCGGTCCGTGGACAACTGGGCCGCTGGCTGCCCGGCCCGGCGTCGGGCAGTCTCGATGGATGACCATCACATTGATCACCGGCGCCAACAAGGGCCTCGGATTCGAAACCGCTCGCCAGCTGATCGCCCGCGGCCACACCGTCTACCTGGGGTCACGCGATCCGGATCGGGGCGCGGCCGCGGCGGCCGCGCTGGACGCTGCGTTTGTCCAGCTCGATGTCACCTCCGACGAGTCGGTCGCGGCCGCGATCAAGGAACTTCCCGGCCTCGACGTCCTGATCAACAACGCCGGCATTCCCGGAGGATTCAAAGATCCGGCCAAGACCACCGCCGACGACCTGCGGCTCGTCTATGAGACCAACGTCTTCGGGCTGGTACGCGTGACCCAGGCGGCCCTGCCACTGCTGGCGCGATCGGCGTCTCCGGTGATCGTGAACGTGTCCAGCGGCATGGGCTCGCTGGCCATCACGACCGATCCGGAACGGCTCGAGTCCACGCTGGTCGGTCTCGCGTACCCATCATCGAAGACCGCCGTGAACATGCTGACCAGCATGTATGCGAAGGCGTTCCCGGCGGCCCGGATCAATGCCGTTGATCCGGGCTATACCGCGACGGACCTGAACGGGCACCGGGGCACCCAGACGGTCGCGGAGGGCGCCGCACCGATCGTCGCGATGGCCACGATCGACGCCGACGGACCGACGGGCGCGTTCATCGGGTCGGCCGGCGTGCTGCCGTGGTGACGGCTCAGGCGGCGATCCGATAACCGCCACTGATCTCGGCGCGGGCTTCCCGGCCCGGACCCGGCATCGGGGCGGTACGCGCCGCCGGCGGTGGCGACAGGCGCCAGCGCGAGCCCCGGTCCCGGACCGCCGGCGGATCATCCTGTCGGAACCGTGGCCGGGACAGGACCACCACGACGGCGTACCCGGCGATCAGCAGGATGTGGCTGGCCAGCCGGCTCCACGCCACCGCGCCCTCGATGAAGTCGCCGGCGCTCAGCAGGAGCAGCGCTCCGACGAACGCGGTGAGGATGCCGACAACACTGGCCGGGCGGGCGAGCCGTCCGGCGATCAGAAGAAATGCCACACCGACGCCGATGTTCCAGGCGGCGGTCTCGTGCAGCAGGTGATCCGGCGAGGCGCCCTGTGCGCTGGAGGCGGTGGACATACCGGCCATCGCGGCGCCGGCGATCTGTGCCACCGCCAGGAACAGCTGGGCCGCGCCGATGGTGCCGAGGGCGATCCGCAGGCCGCCGATCAGCCGGTTGCGGTGCGGCTTCGGTGCCGCGTCGAGCACCGACGACGGGACCCCCACCGACGGCACTGCCAGCCCGATCCGGGTGAGCCGGGTCACCATCGCGGCCTTGTCCAGCCAGGTTCGGCACTCCGCGCAGCCGTCCAGGTGATCCTCGAACGGCGTGACGGGCTCGCCGTCCAACTGGGCGGAGATCTGATCGCGACACTGCTGGCAGTCCATGGTTGGTTGGTCGGATCGGCGGCGTATTTAGTTCCCGGAGGTCGCCGGTGACGTGAGCCGGACTTGACGAGTGATTTGCGGCGGGCTTCGCGCGGGTCGTGTCGTCGCGCGCCAGGGCTGGTGGCTAGTCTGCCCGGGTGCCCTTGTTCCGCAACGATGCCGCCGGCGCGCCGGAGGACGATCCGGTGACGCGCCTCGCGCTCGCCGCGAAGCATGGTGACCGGGCCGCGGCCGAGCACTTCATCGAACTGACCTACCAGCAGGTGCGGCGATTTCTCGGGCACCTCTGTGACCCGGTTGACGTCGATGACCTGACGCAGGAGACCTACCTGCGAGCGATGAGCGGCTTGCGGCGATTTGCGGCTAAAGCTTCAGCGAAGACCTGGCTGCTGTCGATCGCTCGGCGGGTGGCAGCCGACCACGTACGCACTGCGACCCGGCGCCCTCGCACCAGCCCGCTCGATCACCACGATGCGACGTCTCCGCGATTCGAAAACTCGGTGTTGCTCGGGCATCTGCTGGACGGGCTGACTCCGGAACGCCGGGAGGCGTTCGTCGCCACTCAGGTGCTCGGCCTGTCCTACGACGAAGCCGCCCTGGTGTGCGACTGCCCGGTGGGCACGATCCGATCTCGGGTGGCCCGGGCGCGCGCCGATCTGGTCGAGGCCCTCGGCGACGAGGGCAGCGCGACGACGTCCGCGGTCTGACCGGGTTCCGCACCTGCCCCGGGGTCGACTGGTTTTGGTGCCCGCCGCTCCAGGGTCGACTTTTGACGAGATCTCGTCGTAAGTCGGCGCCTAACGTTGTTCCGGCCGCCATCCCGCCGCGACTAGTGCGGCGCGAACGGTCTCGATCACCTTCTGCGGCTCGTTGCGGATCGCCCACGCCGGAAAGCGCAAGATCCGCTCACCCTCGATCCACATCGCGTTCTGCCGCTGCATATCCGCCCACCATGAAGCGACGTCCATGTGCTGGCTCCCGTCGATCTCCACATGCAGCTTCCATTCCTCGAAGTGAGCGTCGCGGTATCGGTTGCGGCCGTCGGCGTCCCGCACCACTGTCTGGCGACTCGGCATCGGCAGCGCGCCGGTCCGGCAAAGCCGGAGGAAGTCGAGTTCCGAAATCGACTCGGAGCCACCGGCGGTGTCCTGAATCGTCGCCGTGATCAGCTCGCTGCGTCGCAGGCGCGAAAGCTGTTGCACGGCATCGATCAGCGCCTTCGGGCGCACCAGGCGCTGCTGCACCGACGCTGCGATGATGGCCCGCGCGCGGACGTCCGAAGGCGACCACCGCGCGGCGTCGATGACCGCTCGGGCGAGGCTGGTGCGTGGCGGATTCCGACTCAGCTGAACCGCAGTTGCGGGAACCGGTCCGCATCGGTGGCATCGCACGAACCGCGGCGGGTTCTTCACATACCCATCGGCATAGACGTCGACTAAGTCGGTTGGATAACCACGCAGGCCAGACGAGTTCAGAGCACTGAGGCCGGCCAGTGGCGCACTCGGCTGTCCGGCGCCGGCGACGAGGATTCCGACCCAGTTCCTCTGCACCCGGCTCAGGTCACCGTTGGTGGTGACGTATATCCCTCGATGAGCGACCTGCCACCGCCGGTTGGCGAGCTCGCGCCGCACAAAGGCGTCCGACAGCAATCGTCTCGCCTGGACTCGGCTGATCACGCCGCACTGCCGCTGAAGAAGCCACTCGAGGTCATCGATCACGAGACCTGAGCGTGCCGGGCGGTCAATCGGAATCCAACTCGGACAGTGCACTTATGTGGACAGCGAGGGTGCATGTGGACAACGGAACGCGCGGCTAATCGTCGACTTTTGACGAGATCTCGTCGTAAGTCGACGATTAGTGGCGGTCGGCACGCGTCGCGAGTGCGCGTCGGCCGCGGCCGGGGCGGCCAGCACCACCAGGGTGCCGGTCGCGACCACGACTGCGAGTCGGCGCAGTGCGCTCAAGCCTTCCTCTTGTATGCCAACCCGGCCAGCACCAGACCGGCGAGAGCGAGCACCGCCGCGACGATCGAGATAGTCAGCGGTCCAGTGTTCGACGGGGCGGCGGTGGTGTCGGCATCAGTGCCCGCATTGGTGCCGGCTCTCGTCGCGGTCACCGTGCCGGCGGCCGAGTCGGTGCTCGCTTTGGCCAGGTGCAGAACGGGGGCTGGGTGCTCCGGCTCCGGCCCGCCCGGCGTGGCGATGTCGATCCAGCGCACGATGCTGCCGTCGGAGTAGGTCTGCAGCGCCTTGAAGGTGATCGAATCCGTCTCCGGCAGCGGGCCAAGCGAGACCGGGAACTCCTGGAACTCGCCCGGCTTGATGGCGGTCGCGGCCGAGTCGGCGGTCCAGACGATCTCGCTGATCGCCTCGGTCACCTGGTCGCCGTCGTCGGTAGTGATGGGCTTGGCCAGCTTGCTGGTGATCACCTTCGCGGTCCAGCCCGGGACCGGCATGATCGACACGGACGCGACCGGCTCATCGGTCGGCAGGTTCACCTGGACCTTTGTGGTGGAAAGGGTGTCGCTCTCGGTCGGCACCCGGAACGCGATGCGGGTGTAGCCGCCTTGGGTCGCGTCACTCGGATTGACCGTGACGTGGGCCTGCGCGACACCGGCAAAGCCGAGCACCGCGGTTGCTGTGGTGGCGCCGATCGCGAGTGCTGCCCGCATGCTCCGTCTCATTCACGAACCCCTCACTGGTCACTGGATGTCGCTGTATCAGTCGGCCGGTCCAGGCGGTTAGTTCCTGTGAGTTGTGTCTCGCGGGTGGACGTAAGCTGGTGATCATGGGGGTAGCAGAGAACCGGATGGTGATCGAGAGGTTCCGCGCCGAGCATGGCGTGCTCACTGGGGATTGGGCCGGGACCCCGTTGCTATTGCTGCATACGGTGGGTGCCCGCTCCGGCACGCCGTTCGTGAACCCGGTGATGTTCCTGGAACATGGCGGCCGGATCTATGTCTTCGCCTCGGCCGGCGGGCGACCGCGGAATCCGGGCTGGCTCCACAACCTCAGGGCGCATCCGGCGGTGACCGTGGAACTGGGGCCGGACACGTTCACCGCGGTGGCGACCGAGGTGATCGGCGCCGAGCGCGACGCCGTCTACTCCGAGCAGGAGCAGCGGTTCCCGGCGTACCGGACGTTTCGCGAGCGCGCCGGGCGAACAATTCCCGTGATTGCTTTGGATCGCCGCTGATCGTCCGGTCGCCCGGCGAGTATTTGGCGGGCGTCGCTACGACGGCGCTGCCGCACGGCGCCGCTGCGTCGGCGCCGCTACGACGGCTGTTACAGCGGCGCAGTCGCGATGACGAACTCCATGGTCCGATTGATCCGGAATCCAAGCTGCTCGTAGAGCCGGATCGCGGTGGTGTTTGCGGCCGAGACGTGCAGGAACGGGATGTCGCCCCGAGCCGCGATCACCGCAGCGACGGCGCACACCAGGCCGCCGGCCAGGCCGCGTCCGCGATATGCCGGATCGGTGCAGACGGCGCTGATCTCGGTGTGCCCGGTCGGGTGCAGACGCTCGCCGGCCATCGCCGCCAGCCGCCCGTCCCGTCGAATTCCGAGGTAGGTGCCGAGCTCGATGGTCCGGCGCTGAAACGGGCCCGGCTCGGTCCGCGCGATCAGATCCAGCATTTCCGGCACGTCGGCGGCGGTGAGCCGGATGGCGTCCGGCATCTCCTTCGCCGGCACCCCGGCATCGATCATCTGGTGCACGTCGAAGACCTGCCGAACCTCCCAGGACTCCGGGAGCGGCGCCGGGGCGTACGCGAATCCGCCGCGCCCGCCCGGTCCGAGCAGTCTGGCCGCGTCGTCCCAGGCGCCGGCGTCGGCGACCGCGACGAATGGGGTCACGTCGGCGTGGTAACGGGCGGCGCCACCGACCCGGTCGGCGAAACCGGCGTGCGGTCCGGTAAGCGCGGACCAGACCGGATTGGCGAGTGGATCAGTCACCCGCCAACCCTATCCGGTCGGTGATCAAGGCCGCCGCCTGCAGTCTTGCCGCGGCGGCCGGTCAGCAGCCGATGTCGCAGCCACCGATGGCGTGCTGATGGCCGAGCTTCGTGGTGTCGATGATCAGCGAGATGTCCAGGCTGGTCGTGGTGTCGGTGACTTCCACCTCGACCTCGTCCGCGCTGGTGCTGAACGGCGCGGCGAGCGTGTAGTCGGCGGTCGGCGTCGTCGTGCCTTCGAGGTAAGACGTCAGCGCGGTGGTGCCGAGCAGGTTCATCCGGGCTTTGTTGCCGGAGATCCAGCCGTCCACATACTTCTTCGCGTACGCCGACGCGGTTGACGGGAACGTCATCGGATCCCACTTCTGCACCGATGCGGCGTGCCACTGGTGACCGCTGGTGGCCTCGTTGGAGACGCGGAAGATGATCAGATCGCCGGCGTTGTTGTAGTAGGTCGAGTAGGTCGACCCGGCCGCGCCGTCGCTGATGACGAGAGTCCAGTGGGTGTTGATGCTGCCGTACCCGCGGATCGTGTTGGCAATGCCGGTGCTGGTGAGCAGTGCCAGGTAGGCGTTGTCGTGGCTGGCCCAGGCACTAAGGATCGCGCCTGGATAGTCGGATGGGTAGGGGTGGCTCGCCGGTGCCGTCGTGTGCGAGCCGCCACCCGGCGGCGTGGTGCTTCCGCCGGTCGGGCCGGTCGTCGCGCCGCCGGTCGCTGTCGGTGTGGCGCTCGGTGCGCCGCTCTCCGCCCCGGCGACCGGGCTCGGTGAACCGCCGCCGGTGAGCCGGCCGGTCCCGGACGTCTTCGATGTTCCGCATCCGGTCAGCAGCACCGCAATCCCACCAAGGATCGCGATCCGCCGAGCCCACGCCACCCGACCGCGCATGACTGCCTCCACAGACTTCATTGAGATTGCGCGGATCGTATGGGGCAGTTCGGCGATGGCGCTTCCGTCAGTCGTGAACCCGACCGGACGTCAATTGGTGGCGGTGAGCATCTCGCGGCCGAGCGCCAGCGCGGCGGTCGGCGGATGCGGGTCGGACGAGCAATCCGTGTAACGGAGCTGCCGGCTGCCGACGGTCAGCGCGTAGTTGAACGCGTCGGCGCACTGGGTCGGCCCGGACGTCGCGGTCGCTTCGACGGCGAGCCTGGGATCGGCCGCGAGCGCGCGGATCGTCTCGATTTCGGAGCCGGACAGGCTGCCATGGCGTTGCGTGCCGGCTCGGTCGGTCGCCGTCCATGAACCGTCCGCCGCCAGGTCGATGGTGTCGTGCGTGCCGGCGAAGCCGCCGGTGCGGACCAGGGTGATGTGCGGCATCGGAGTCGGCTCGGCAGCCGGTGTTCCAGCGCTGGCGCAGCCCGCGATCGCGGCTGGCGCGACAACCACCAGTGCGACATAAATGCCCATCAATGCCGCAGCTTTGCGACAGCGATTCCTCAGCATATTCACAACCTTCAACGGCATGCGATATACATGCACATCAATGCTCACCGCCACCACCCTAACAGGGGAGGATCGAGTGAAGTTTTCCAGAGGTGCACGTGTCGTCGGCTTTGCCGCGGCACTCGCCGTCGCCGCTGCCATAGTGGTTACCGCCACACCCGCAGCGGCCGGCCCGACACCGCCCAAGCCATCGTCGGCCCGTGACCGGGCGGCTCAGAGCGCGGCCGCGCTGGTCTCCGGCCGGCCCGCATTCCTGCACGCCAGCGCTAAGGACAAGTTCGTCCAGCGGGACGTGCTGTCATCCGGGCACACGCAGTACGTGCCGTTTGATCGCACCTACTCCGGCCTGCGAGTCGTCGGCGGCGACTTCGTCGTCGTCACCAATGACTCCGGCCAGGTGCTGTTCAATTCGGTTGCGCAGAGCCGTCCGATCGGCAATGTGTCGGTCGCCCCGGCGATCACCGCGGCCGCGGCCGAATCGGTTGCGAAGGGCCAGCTGATTTCAGTCTCCAGCGTCGAGCCCAGCTCACTGGTGGTCTACGCGCTCGGCTCGTCGGCGAAGCTGGCGTGGGAGTCCACGGTGAACGGCATCGGTGCCGACGGCATCAGCCGGCTCAGCGTCTATGTCGACGCGCGCACCGGCAAGGTGCTCGGCACCCAGGAGCACGTCGCCGACGGCACCGGATCGTCCGCGTACAGCGGCACCGTGACTCTGGCGACCACTCAGTCCGGCTCCACCTTCTCCATGAAGGACCCGGTCACCACAAATCTGAGCTGCCAGGACGCCGCCAATAACACGACCTTCAGCGGCCCGGACGACAGCTGGGGCAACGGCAACGGCACCAGCCGCGAGACCGGCTGCGTGGATGCGCTGTTCGTCGCTCAGACCGAGGTCAAGATGCTGTCGCAGTGGCTGGGACGCAACGCCATGAACGGCACCGGCGGCGCCTGGCCGATCCGCGTCGGCCTGAACGATGAGAACGCCTTCTACGACGGCACCCAGGTGCAGGTCGGCCACAACACCGCCGGCCAGTGGATCGGTTCGCTCGACGTGGTCGGTCACGAAATGGGCCACGGCGTGGACGACCACACTCCGGGCGGCATCTCCGGCAACGGCACCCAGGAGTTCGTCGCGGACACGTTCGGCGCCTCGACCGAGTGGTTCGCCAACGAGCCGGCCTCGCTGGACCCGCCGGACTTCACCGTCGGCGAGGAGATCAACCTGGTTGGCAGCGGCCCGATCCGATACATGTACAACCCGTCGATCGTCGGCGATGCCAACTGCTATTCCAGCAGCATCCCGAGCCAGGAAGTGCACGCCGCGGCCGGTCCCGGCAACCACTGGTTCTACCTGGTGGCCGAGGGCACGAGCCCGACCAACGGCCAGCCCACCAGCCCAACCTGCAACAGCACCACGGTCACCGGCCTGGGCATCCAGACCGCGATGAAGATCATGTATAACGCGATGCTGATGAAGACGACCGGAGCCAGCTACCTGAAGTACCGCACCTGGACGTTGACGGCGGCCAAGAACCTGACCCCGAACGACTGCACCGCGTTCAACACCGTCAAGGCCGCGTGGAACGCGGTCAGCGTGCCGGCCCAGACCGGCGACCCGACCTGCACCGCGGGTGCGGCGCTGGCGCTCGCCAACCCGGGCAACCAGAGCGGCACCGTCGGCGTGGCCGCCAGCCTGGCGTTGTCCGCCAGCGGGGGCACGACGCCGTACACCTTCTCCGCCACCGGCCTGCCGGCCGGCCTGTCGATCAACGCCTCCAGCGGCGTCATCTCGGGCACCCCGACTACCGCCGGGACCTCGACTGTCAACGCGACGGTCAACGACAGTGCCAGCCACACCGCCAGTACGACGTTCACGTGGACGGTGTCACCGGTCGGTTCGTGCGGCAGCCCCGGTAACAAGATCACAAACGGTGGCTTCGAGTCCGGAAACACGCCGTGGACGGCGACCGCCGGTGTCCTCGGCAACACCTCCGGGCAGACTGCCCACGCCGGCACCAAGTACGCCTGGATGGACGGCTACGGAACCACGCACACTGACACGTTGTCCCAGTCGGTGACGCTGCCGTCCGGTTGCTCCAGCTACACGCTGACCTACTGGCTCCACATCGACACCGCCGAGACCACCACCACCACGCAGTTCGACAAGCTGACCGTCCAGGTCGGCACGACGACGGTGGCGACGTTCTCGAACCTTAACCGCGCGACCGGCTACACCCAGCGCTCGGCCAACCTGGCCGCGTTCGCCGGTCAGACGGTGACCCTCAAGTTCACCGGCACCGAGGACTCGTCGCTGCAGACGTCGTTCGTCGTGGACGACGTGGCCATCAACGTTTCCTGATCACTCGACAGCAACACGGTGGGCGGGAGCCAACGCTCCCGCCCACCGCCATGTCTGCGCCGTGTCGCGGCACCCGGAGCGACCCGATGGCCCGGCGGCTCGGACCGCGACTGCGGCGTCGTGCGAACCACGGTCGGCCTGGCCGTGACGGCGCCACGACTATGGGGTTGTCGCTGCTACGAGACCTTCGGTAGCAGCGATAATCCAATAATCGCGGACACGTAGACGCCGTCCGCCAGATGCCTCGTGTTGACCAGAGAGGAGCGTCAGCGACAGCGCCGAACGCAGCGGGCTCGGGTTGGGCCTTCCCGAGACCTCAAAGGTCGCCCGCGGCCGATGGCCTCGTGCGGCTTAGTCCGGGAAGTTCCAACCCGAGCCCCGCCACCGCGTAACGGTTAGCCCGCAGCAGAAGTGAACACCGGCAGGTAACCGCCGGACTGGCCGGCCGCCGTGGGGTGGTAGGACTCGGTGATGTCGGTGATGTTCAGCGCGTGCAGCCACTTCGTTCCGCCACTGCACAGCTGGTGGCCGACGAATATGTTGCGTACGTCGGCGAAGACGAAGTTGCCGTGGGCGCTGACGGCTGTCTTGATGATGCCGTCGATCAGGTTAATGCCCTCGTCGATCTTCGCGTGGGACGTTGAGCTGAGTCCGATGCAGATGGTCCCGAGCTGGTAGAAGACCGGGTAGTCGACGACGACGACCTTCGCGCTCGGGGCGTGCGACCGGATGTTGTTATAGGTCGTGTTGAGCAGGCCCGGCAGCGTGCTCTGGGCGTAGTTCTCGGCGCTCTGCACCGCGCTGACGCAGGCCGAGGTGCCCTGCAGCGCGCAGGTCTCCATGATGTTGGAGAAGCCCACGTCGTTGCCGCCGATAGTGATGCTGACCAGCGTCGTGGATGAGCTCAGCGCGGACAGCTGAGAACTGTTCACGGTGCTGGTGGTGGCGCCCGAGCAGGCCACCGAGGTGTACGCGGCCGGGGCGTGGGCCGAGGCCCACAGCGCCGAATAGGCGTTCGTGCTCCGGTCGCACGAGCCGCTGGAGCCGATGTAGCTGCCGGCTCCGACTCCCGATGAGTAGGAGTCGCCGAGTGCCACGTAGTGCACGGTGCTGGCGGCAGCGGCGGGGGATGCGAGTCCGAACACAGCGGCGATCGCCGCGACGGCACTCATGGCGAGGAACTTGCGCACGATGACCCTCCTTTTGGGGTTGGGGAGGAACCGAAACGTTGGGGCGAAACGGGGAGGGCTGCGCTAATGAAACTCGCCGGTAACCTCCATCGCATATAGACCTTTCGATGGATTGACACCAGCTGGCAAGTGTCCTTAGTGCCCAGTCAGTAACAACGAGTAGGCACGCGCGAGGTCATCGCTGCTGGGCATGGTTACCAGCAGTGATCGATCCGTCTCTATGAATTTCCGGCGGCGTCGGTGGCAACCCGAGATGGCGGGCCTGCACGACCGACCTGCTGCAAACGCGGGGTCGCGGCCGGTAAGCGGAGCCGCACCGAAGACGCGGGGTGGCGGGCCGGCAAGCGAGCCCCGTCAGCGGAGACGCTCCGTGGCGGGCCCGCAAGCGGACCCGCCACGAACACGCGATGAATTTGGTTAGGCGGTTGCGAGCGCCGCTGGCTCGGCGGCGGCCGGCTCGGCGGAACGCGCTCGGATCCTGGCTGCGACCACCCACAGGATCGTCAGCGCGCCGATGGCGTAGACCACGTGGCTGACCAGGTTGATCGTCGAGCCCTTGCCCTCGACCGGCGTCATGGTGAAGCCGTGCCAGGAGTAGGTCAGCAACGCCCCGGCCGCGGCCGCGAACCGGTGCCACGGGCCCCAGCCGGTGACCTGGGACCAGCGTGCGATCAGGTTCACGGTCGCGATCAGGGCGACCACCATGGCCGCGACGCCGGGCCACACCGGCAGCACCTCGGCACCCATGAAGACGATGCCGGCGGCGATCGCGGCCCCGAACACCAGCCGCGGCCGGGGTGCCGCCTGCGTGGCGGTCGGTGCCGCCGGCCGCGGCCACAGCAATGCCACGGCCACCAGGCCAAGCACGATCACGGCGGAGATCAGCAGCTTCGGCGTCGATGCCAGGAAGTGCCCGTCGCCATAGGAGACCGCGAAGGTGAACGCCGATCCCGAGACGAACACGCCGATGGTGACGATCAGGCCGGGTGCTCGAAACCAGGGTTGGGCCGCCCGCGCGGTCGACCCCTCGACCAGCGCGATCGGAGTACTGATGCTCCAGACCGTGTGCAGCGTCAGCACGAAGATCGTCCATGGGATCGCGATCCCGAGCGGCTTGACGAATCCATCGTCGAGCAGATGCGCGTCGGCATAGTCCGGGTTGAACAGCGATTGCGTGAGCAGCGCCTCCTCGAACACGCCGAAGGCGAGCGCCAGCGTCACGATGGTGGGCCAGCCACGTCCGGTTCGCCGGGTCACCTCGCGGATCAGCAGCGCGCCCGCGCCGTACATCGTCGCCAGCGGCACGATCAGGAAGATCAGTGTGATCGGGAAGTCGCCCAGGAAGAACTCGGCGACCAGCGGTGCGAGGAAGAACAGTGCGAAGGCGGGGGCCAGCCGGCGCATGGTGAGTGTCCCTTCTGGATTTCGGATTCCTCCACCTTCGCGGTCCGCCGGCGTTGCGGGCAGTGCCATCGATCCACAGCTCCCCAGGACAAATGTCATGGGTGGCAGGATCGGGGCATGACGACACCAGCACTTGCCGCGGGGACGATCCAGCTCGGCGACCTGACGGTCCCGCGGATGGGATTCGGCGCGATGCGGCTGCCCGGTCCGTGGTGTGTGGGGCCCTCCCGCTGATCGGGCGGAGGCGATTGCGGTGGTACGCAGAGCGGTCGAGCTGGGCGTACGCGCCATCGACACGGCCTGGTACTACGGCCGCGACGTCGCCAACGAGGTGATCGCCGAGGCGATCCGGCCGTACCCTGATGATCTGGTTTTGATCACCAAGCTCGGCGGCAACCGCACTGATGACGGTGGCTGGTTTCCCGGTCTCCACCCGGATGAGCTGCGCGCCGGCAACGAGAGGGACCGCCGGGTGCTCGGGCTCGACACCATCCCGGTGACCCACCTGCGCTGGATGGACCAGTCGGACGTCACGTTCGCGGCGGCGCTGGACGCCATGATCGAGATGCAGTCGGACCGGAAGATCGGCCACATCGGGCTGTCCAACGTGACCGATGAACAACTCGCCTTCGCTCTGGCCAGGACGCCGATCGTGAGTGTCTCCAACCAGTTCGGCCCGACCCAGCAGGACGACTCGCTGATGGTCGACCTGTGCACCGCTCACGGCATCGCCTACCTGCCGTTCTTCCCGCTGGCCGGGGGCCGGGTGGGCCGCCACGAATCGGCGCTGGACGCGGTCGCGGCCAAGCACAGTGTGACCGCCTCCCAGCTGGCCCTGGCCTGGCTGCTGCACCGCTCGCCGGCGATCATCACCATCCCCGGCACCTCGAAGGTGGCGCATCTGGAGGAGAACATCGCCGCCGCGGCGCTGACCCTGGACGACGAGGAAATCGCGATGCTCGTCGCCTGAGACGCGAGCGAGCGGCGGTCCCGTCCGGGACTGCCGCCCGCCCTTGCTATTCAAACGGTGGTGCCGCCGCTGCTACGGGTAGGACACCAGGTTCACCGGGACCGTGGCGGTGCCCTGCGCCGTGGCTCCGGTGTCGTTGATGACGTGGGTGATCGAGCCCTTGCCGCCGAGCGACACGGTCAGCAGGTCGTGCAACTTCACATTCGGCGTTGTTGGGCGACTCGAAGGCGTGGTACGGCCGCGATCGTCGGGTCCGCCGTGAAGTTGCAGTAACTGCCCAGGCCCCAGGCCTCGAAGCGAGGTGACGTTGTCGCCGACCTTGTACGCGGCGTAGCCGGTGCCGTGTGACCGTTGGTCCACGCGGCCGCGCTCGGCGGGTCGTACGGCATCTCGTTCTGGAAGAAGATCGTCCTTGCCGCCCTGGCCGTTCCAGATCACCTCGTACTTCTGGTAGTGCTCGACGAACAGGCCGAGACGCCTCGACGTTGTTGCCGTTGACGATCAGGCCGGTGTCGGCGGTGTTCGTCGTCCAGCCCACGCCGGCGCCATGGTCGGCTCGCCACGCCCAGATGTGGTCGATGATCGCGTTGTTGCTGGTTCACGATCAGGCTGGTCGTGGCCTGAGCCCGGGCCCGCGCCGCCGATCCGGAAGAACACGTCCTGGATCGAGGTCGGGTTCGCCGGCGTGGCTGCGCGGCCGAGCCGGTCGGGCCGACCTGCAGCAGGTACGGCGACTTGGTCGTGCCGGCGTCGAAGAGCAGGCCGGCGATCTTCACGCCGTCCACGTCGGCGACCGACATGGCGTTGACGCCGTCGTCCGGGATGATCGTCGGCGAAGCCGAGGCCGAGCACCACGGTGTTGGCGCGGGTCACGTTGATCGTCTGGTTGACGTGGTAGATGCCCGGGGTGAAGAACAGGTTCAGGCCCTGGGCCAGCGCGGCGTTGATGGTCGCCGCCGAGTCGCCCGGGTGCGCCACGTAGAACTGGTTCCACGGGATCGAGGTGCCCGGCGTGTTGCCGTTCGCCCAGGTCACGCCCGACGTGTTGGTGCGCGACCGACGGCACGAACACGTTGTAGTTGCCGGACGCGTCCAGGTACAGGTACGGCTTCTCGCGAGTGACCGGGGTGGTCGGCAGCGTGGTGTAGACCGGGTTCGGGAACGCCTGGGCCGGCGCGCCCGGCCACGCCGGAGAACACCATGTTCCAGACGCCGTTGACCCAGCCGCCGATCTGGCTGTTGCGGGTGTACCACTGCTGCTGCGAGTACGGGCCGACGGTGCCGCTGACCCGGCTGTCGGCGATGTAGCCGCCGGAGGCCCAGCCGTAGCCGTTCGGAGCCAGGTTCAGGCCGCCGTGGATGTCCATCCGCCGGAACGGCGCGGCCTGCGCGACCGCCCACCGGTCGGTGCCGCTGACCGGGGTCAGGGACATGTTCTCCGCCGACCGCCAGAAGTTCTGGGTGGCGTTGCCGCCGAACCAGCCCGCGTCGACGGTCACGTCACCGTTGATCTGGACGTCGTCAGGGTTCTGACCGAGGCCGGCGATCGAGGTGTAGAAGCCGATCTGGGCGTTGAGGCCGCTGTAGGTGCCCGGCTTGAACAGCAGCGCGTACCGCTGGCGTGCCGAACTGGTTCGACTCCTGGGTGGCGAACACCGAGTCCAGCTGGCTCTGGATCGAGGTGCTGGACATGCCCGGGTCGAACACGATGACGTTCGGCCCGAGCGCGCCGCCGCCCGGGATCGGTGCCGCCACCGCCGGTCCCGGTTCCGTACACCGCCATCTCCCAGAGCGAGTAGCCGTACTGCGTGTGCCGGACCGTGCCGTACATCCGCACGTAGCGGCCGGATGCCGGAGACCGTCAGGTTCTGCACCCGCCGGTGCCGGTGGTGGTGGAGTAGACGTCGGTCCACGCCGAGCCGTCGTTGGACGTCTGGATCTTGAACGACGACGCCGTACGCCGCCTCCCAGTTCAGCGTGACCTGGCAGATCGTCTGCGTCGAGCCGAGGTCGACCTGCAGCCACTGGGGGTCGCTGTAGGCGCTGGACCAGCGGGTGCCGGCGTTGCCGTCGACCGCGGCCGAGGCCGGAGTGCCGGCGTTCTCGGTCGACGATGCCGAGGCCGCCTTGTTCAGCGCCAGGTTGGTGGTCGCATTACAGGTGCCGCCGCCACCGCCGCCGGCCGCAGTTCCGAACACCTGGAACTCCCACAGCGAGTAGCCGTAGCCGGTGTTCCGCACGGTGCCGTACATGCGCACGTAGCGGCCGGTGCCGGTGACCGCGAGCGTCTGGATGCCACCGGCGCCGGTGGTGGTCGAGTAGATGTCGGTCCAGGTGGACCCGTCGGTTGACGTCTGGATCTTGAACGACTTGCCGGACGCCGCCTCCCAGTTCAGGACGACGGTGTCGATGGTGTCGGTGGCGCCGAGGTCCACCTGCAGCCATTGGGGGTCGCTGAAGGCGCTCGACCAGCGGGTGCCGGTGTTGCCGTCGGTGGCGTTCGAGGCCGGCGAGCCGGCGTTCTCGGTCGAGGATGCGGTGGTGGGCTTGCCCTGGGACAGCAGGGCACCCTGGGCGGACGCTGCGGTCGGTGCCGAGGCCACCACGAGTCCGGTGAGGACGGTCGTGGCGGCTGCGGCCAACGCCAGCAATCTGGTCCGGCGCCGCAGGTGCTTCCGCAGCGAGGAACGAGCGTAGGCAGCGCCCTGCCAGGCTGCCTCGTCCCGATGGGGTGCAGGGTGCATCGAATCTCCCTGATGGGTGAGGTTGGCGCGGGACGCGAACCGTTGGCCACACGGCGCGTCACGCGTGGTGGGGGCAGTGCGGTGCCGGAGCCGATCCGGTTAACGTCTCGTTTCCGGCGGGTGTCAGGGAGCGCTCTCTCGGGACGAGATTCTTACCGTCGAGTCGCGGTGTCAATAGGACAAAATGGACTGATGAGTTGCGGAACTGAACGGAGGGTTCGCAGGTAGCGACCGGTTTGGCGGTTGGCCAGGGGATTTGTTGCCCGCGACAGCAATCCGCATCTCTCGGGACTCGAAAAAAGTAGATTTCGCTATCTGCATAAGTCGACAAATTTCCCTGTGTCGATGTCTGCCCTCAAGCTCCGGGCGGGCAGTGTGCCGGCGGCGGGCGATGTTTGATGGTCGCCAGGCAGCAGTCGGTTCGGGTTAGCATGCGCCAACGGTCGGCTGCGCCACGCGCATCAGGGGGTGGGAGTGCTACGCGTTCACTTCACGCACCAGGATCTCGCCCGGGTTCGGGTCGTCCCTACTTACGGCCCCCTCGTTGAGTCGATGTTCGGCTTCAGGGCGCTTCGGATGGGAGAGCTCGGCGCCGTACCGGAAATGTGGCGGCGAGGGGTTGTCCGGAGCCGGCCCCATTGGGCCGCGCCGCTGACTGAGGTGATGGGCCCCGAGATGGCGTTCGACATCTTCACCCTGGTCGGTCGGGCGTCCACCGCGGCCGACGGCCTTGAGACGGTCGTCGCGATGAGCCACCGGCGATTCGGTAACGAGATAACGGCCACGGTGGACTGGCGCGAGCGACACTCGCTGGACGCGAGGCGGTGGCCCACCGCCTGGGTCAAGGCGCTGGCCGCCGACACCGCCCCCGGACGCCTCCTCGCCCCGTTGATCGACGCGTGCCATCGAACGGTCGTGGCGCCCCATTGGGGCGAGATCCGGCGCTATCTGGCGCTTGAGGCCGCCACCCGCACCGACGCGATCGCGGCGAACGGCATCGAGGCGCTGTTCCGGTCACTGCACCCGACGGTACGTTGGCACAGCCCCACGCTCGAGTTGCTGTCGCGTCCGGGTCCTCCAACCGACGTGCACCTGCACGGCCGGGGCATTGAGCTGGTTCCCATCGTCTTTCTGAGCGCCATCGAGGGGCCGTTCTGGAATATCGACGATCCGAGCGCGCCCGCGGTGCTGTTTTATCCGGCGATACGGTCCGTCGCCGACGGCGCGAAGATCTTCGCGGCCGGCGCTGAGTCAGCGGTGAGTGACGGCGACGGGCCGCTAGCCGAGTTGATGGGCCGAACGCGGGCGGCTGCCCTGATTGCCGTCGCGGGCGGCTGTACGACGAGCGCGCTCGCCCGCCGGATCGGCATTTCGAACGCGGGAGCGAGCCAACATGCCGGCGTGCTGCGGCGGTCCGGTCTCATCACCACCATTCGCGACGGATCCTCGGTTGTTCATGACCTCACGCCGCTCGGTCGGTCCCTGGTCGGCGGATCCGATCACTGGCCGTGGTCCGGCCAGGAGGCTTGACGACCCGTTCGGGCGCCACCCTTTCAGCGTCGGCTTAACCCCGTCGTTCCGGTGATTGGTTCGACCTAAAGTCGCCGCTTATGACAGAACTGGATGAGCAGGGCCGCCCACAACCGCCGGTCGCGGCCGACGAAGCCGGCACGCTATTGGGGTTCTTGGAATACGAGCGGGCGACGCTGGCGTGGAAGTGCTCCAAGTTGGACCCGGCCGGCCTGAACACCACCCTGGGTCCGTCGCCGATGACCCTCGGAGGGATGCTCAAGCACCTGGCCCGCGTCGAGGACTACTGGTTCTCCTACGCGCTGCACGCCAGAGATGTGGCTCCGCCGTGGAACACCGTCGACTGGAAGGCCGACCCCGATCGGGACTGGCAATCAGCTGTCGACGACTCACCGGAACAACTGTTCACGATGTGGGGGGATGCCGCCGACCGTTCCCGGGCGTTGGTGGCGCTGGCGCTGGCCGAAGGTGATTTGGAGCAACTGGCCCGGCGCACCTGGCCCAACGGTCAGCCACCGAGCCTGCGGTGGATCCTGGTCACAGTGATCGATGAGTACGCCCGCCACAATGGGCACGCCGACCTCATTCGCGAGTCAGTGGACGGACTCACCGGGCAGTAAGCGGCGATCGCTGGTCACGCGGGACTGTCGGTTCTCACCGACCTTGACGGCCATGCGCGTCCCGGCCGCCATCCGCCGAGGGTGTCTCCACCCCGGCGCTGGTCGGTCAAGCCGCCGGTGTGGCGTGCCGCGCCGGCTTCGATTCCGCACCAAGATCTCCGATCTTGGCTGCTTTCGGGCAACTGACATTCGCTAGCCGTCGACTTATGGCGAGATCTCGTCGGAAGTCGACGGTTAGCGTTCGGCCGCAGGTCGACGGGGCCGGGTTTCTGCTTTTCGGCCCGCGTGGCGGTCAATTGTCCAATTTGTCGAGCAGCGAGTGCCGAAAAGCAGAAAAACCGGCGGCGACCGTCGGCGCGCGCAGCGGGTTGCTCTGCGACGCCGAACGGCAACCGGCCAAGATTTCGGATCTTGGTGTTGGGGGACTTGCCACGGTCAGCAAGATCGCGACGTCCGCGGACTGGTGGTTGCGTGATCGCGACGTTCGCGGAGCTACGGCACTCGGGAGCCTCGATCGAGAGCCCTCAGTCCGCGGACGTTGCGATCACGCCGCCGAAGACAGCCCTGTGCCCGCGGACGTCGCGATCTTGGCGGTGGTGCCCACGAGCCGGCCACGCGCGGAGATCACGTCGATCTCGATGACTTCTGCCCCGTATCGCAATGCGGTTCTCGTCGTGTCAGCGTTGTTGCCGGCGTTGTGCGCTACTCCGATGACGCGTTCGTAGTCCTGAGTAAGTACCGGCGCTCGTTGCACCCTTCGGTAGAACTGGGCGGGTGGGGCGGGCCCCTAATAGCGCAGGCCGTAGGGCACGGCCACGATCACTGCGGCAACCAGTGCAATCAACGGCGCGCCGACGATCACCCATCGAAGACGGACTCTCCGCGGCCAGGCCATGCCCCGAGCGTCCAGCGAGTCACCTTCGACCGTTGCACGCCGGACGTGAGCAGCCGCATTGGCAAAAGACTTAGTGAATTGCAGTCACCGAAGTGAACGGCGGCGGACGGCCAGGACGATGGCGAGCGTGACGAGGCCGGCGACGATGAGCACGAACCAGGCGATCACGCCTGCCCCGATCAGCAGGGCCGATTCGTTCGTGCGGTTCGGCGCGGCGGCTGGCATAGCCGAGGTGTCAGGACCGGTGGCGGAGTTGTCGGCGGCCGTGGTGGCAGTGGGCTCGCTGGTCGCCGTGGCGTGCGGGCTCGTGGTCTTCGCGCCCGGGCTGGCGGTCTTGCCGCGCGGGCTGGTCGTCGTGGTATGCGTGGGCGCCGCCTGATGTGGCGGTGGCGGATTCGAAATGTGGACCTCACCACGCGCCGCCGGGGTTCCGCCCTCACAATGCTGCACGAACGTGGCGTCGAAGGTCTGCACATAGCCGTTGGGTCTGAAGACTGCCTTGGTGACGGTGAACGAGCCGGTCAGCTCATTGCACCCGCGCCCTTCGCCGCTCAGATCCAGGCCCGGGCCGTTCCCGTTGAACGGGTAACGGTGCGCGCTGGAGTAGGTGCCCGGAGCGAGAACAACGGGCTTGCCGGGGACGGGCCGATCCGGCGTGCCCGGTGCGTCGAAGTCGAGGGTCCACCAGTCGCCGTTGTAGGCATTGATTCTGATGCTGACCGTGCTGCCGTTCGCGCTGGACACATCCAGTGCGTCCCCGTCGTGGGTGGAGTACGAGTACGACTTGCCCTGGCTGATGTAGTCGCCGGAGTCTCCTTTGAAGCTCACCGACCCGGTGGTCACCTCGTGCGCGTCAGCCGTGCCGGCCACGAGCAAGCCGCCCGCGGCCGCCGTGAGCGACAGGGTCGCAGCTAGGATCCATCGCGGCAATGACACGTTCACGCTCGTCCTCCCCAGGTCGATGACGGCGTCACGGTGGGGGGCATAGCGTCGGTCAGTAGTCCCGCGAACCGTACGCGCCGTCCGCCGCGGAACGCTACCGTATCGTCGTTGTGCACGCGACCTCGCCGTCCGGCTGCCGCTGCCCGGCCGTGACCTGCCGCCGCACACCTTGGCCTTAGCCGTTACCGGGGAAGGCCTCCGAACGCAGGGCTTGAAAACTCCGGTTCTGCACACCACCGGCACCGGCACGTTCGACGATCCGATCACGCTGGCGGTGGGAGATTCCATGACGCGCGGCCGAGATGTGCTTGATTGGAGTGCCGGCACCAAGTTCTACGCGCCGAACCTGCGCCGGGCCTTCATTGCCGAGGACACCTGTGGCGACTGATCCAAACCGCAGAATGGCATAGCCACCGCCGATCGGCGGAAGATGTCCCGGACCGCGGATCTCATACTGGTACACGGTGGTGACGAGAGCGGTCGGCTGACCGTCGGCGTACCGCCGGGTGCTCGGTTCCCGGACCCTGGCGACGAACGGCTGCTGCGCGACTTCGCCCATCAGGCCGCGGCCGCGGCGAACGGCCGAGATGTTTCGGCAGCCTACCGAGGCCGGAAATCAGTGGTGCTCGAATCGCGGCTACTATCATCCGATGCGTGACCTGCCGAAATCTCCGGACACGGCGCCGTGCCGCGCCGCGCTCGAGGTCGCTACCGAGTACTGTTCTCCGGCGTTGCTGAACCACTCGGTCCGGTCCTACGTCTGGGCCGTTGCCTACGCCGCTGACCAGGGCATCGCCTTCGACGACGAATTGCTCTACGTCTCCGCCGTCGTGCACGACATCGGCCTGGTCCGCGACTTCGACAACGCCACGATCCCGTTCGAGGTCGCCGGCGGCCACGTCGCCTGGGTGCTCACGGCCGGCGCGGGCTGGCCGGCGGCGCGCCGGACCCGAGCCGCCGAGGTCATCATCCGGCACATGTGGGCCGAGGTGGATGTCGCCGTCGACCCCGAGGGCTTCCTCCTGGAACGCTCCACCGGTTTGGACATCTCCGGGCGCAACGCCGACGACTTCAGCGCCGAGTTCCGCAGCGCGGTGCTGCGCCGCTATCCCCGGCTGGACCTGGCCGCCGAGTTCGCCGCCTGCTTCCGGGATCAGGCGGCTCGCAAGCCGGAGAGCCGGGCCGCGACGATGGTGGGCAGCGGCATGGACGACCGGCTCGCCGCCAACCCGCTCGAGCGCGACTGATCCGATCTCGGCCGACCCCGCCTGAGCTGCGGCCGCATCCGGCCCGTGGCAGGATGATCTCGTGGCGGATGGTCGGACCGCATTCGTCCTTGGGGGCGGTGGCGTCCTCGGCGCGGTCGAGGTCGGGATGCTGCGCGCTCTCATCGAACGCGACATCCGGCCGGACTTCGTGGTGGGTACGTCGATCGGCGCTCTCAACGGTGTGCTGATCGCGGCTGACCCGACCGACGCGGTGATCGCCAAGCTGATGCACGTCTGGGCGTCGCCGCAGGCCCGTGAGGTCTTCGGTGACTCGGCGCCGCGGCAGATCGCCCGCCTGGCCCGGGCCGGCACGCACCTGCACTCGCCGCAACCTCTGCGCGGCATGCTGACGCAGGCACTGGAGGGCCGCACCGACTTCGCCGATCTGCCGGTGCGATTCGAGTGCTGCGCGGCCAGCATCGAGCGCGCCGCCGAGCACTGGTTCACCGAGGGTGCCGTGGTCGATGCCGTTCTGGCCTCCACGGCCGTCCCCGGCTTGCTGCCGCCGGTGAAGGTCGGCGACGAGCACTTCATCGACGGCGGCATCGTCAACTCGATCCCGGTCGGCCGTGCCATCGAGGGCGGTGCGATGACCGTGTTCGTCCTGCAGGTCGGCCGGATCGACCGGCCGCTGACGGCGCCGCGCAATCCGATCGATGTCGCCCGGGTGGCCTTTGAAATCTCCCGCCGGCACCGCTTCGCCCGGGAGATGGCCGCCGTGCCGGAGCACGTCACGGTGCACGTGCTGCCGGCCGGCGAAGGCTCGAAGCGGGACGACTCGCCGCTTGCGTACCGGGACATGAAGGCCGCCAGCCGCCGGATCCAGCGGGCCTACGATGCCTCCGTGGCGTACCTGAAAGAAGCTCTTTGAGGCCCCCACCGCGATGGGTGCGGCGCCTGCTGCTCGCCCCGGCGACCATCCTGCTCGCGTTGGGTTTCGTGCTGACCGCTCCGCTATGGGCGCTGCTCACGCTGCTGCTCGCGCCGTTCCTGCCGACCGGCCTGCGACTGCTCCGGGTGATCTGGCTCGGCACCGTCTATCTGCTGGTCGAGATGGTGGTGCTGATCGCGCTGTTCGCGATGTGGGTGGCCTCCGGATTCGGCTGGCGGATCCGCAGCGCCGGATTTCAGCGTGCGCACTACCGGCTGTGCGGACGTGCCTTGCGGGTGCTCTACCGCGAGGCCTGCTGGGTGCTGCGGCTGACCGTGTCGATCGAAGGCTCCGCGCCGGATGCGCTGGCCGACGGGCCGTTGCTGGTGTTCAGCCGGCACGGCGGCCCGGGTGACTCGTTCCTGCTCGCGCACGCTCTGATCAACTGGTACGACCGCGAACCGCGAATCGTCCTGAAAGACAGCCTGCAGTGGGATCCGGCGATCGACGTGCTGCTCAACCGTCTGCCGAGCCGGTTCCTGGTGCCCGGCGGCGGGCAGAAGGCCGAGGACGAGATCGCCGCGCTCGCCACCGGCCTGGACGACAACGACGCCCTGGTGATCTTCCCGGAAGGCGGCAACTTCACGCCGAAGCGCTGGCAACGCGGCATCGAGCGGCTGCGCCGCCTCGGCCTGAACACGATGGCGCGCCGTGCGGAGAGGATGCACAACGTGTTGCCGCCGCGCCCCGGCGGCGTGCTGGCGGCGCTGGCGGCGAGTCCGCGCGCGGCCGTGGTGTGGGTCGGCCACACCGGCGTCGATCATCTGCTCACCGTCGCCGACGTCTGGCGCGAACTGCCGATGGATAAGCAGATCGTGATGCGCTGGTGGCGGGAACCCAGCGGCGACGTGCCGGCCACCGCCGATGCCCGGATCGATTGGCTCTACCGCTGGTGGGGACGGATCGACGGCTGGATCGAGGACCAGAAGGAGATCCTCTAACGGTCCACACTGGGCGGACCGACGATCGCGGCGAGGCGGCGGGCGACGTCGTCGAGCCGCTCCGGAGTGTGCCGGGCGAATCCCAACACGATCGCCGGCGGCCCGGGCGCGAACCGCATCGGGCTCACCGGGAGGACACCTACGCCGCGGTCCGCCGCCGCGGCCGCCACGGCCACGTCGTCGGTCCCCGTCGGCAATTGGGCGTACGCATGCAGCCCGGCCGGGATGCCGTGCAGCTCGAGCGCCGGCAGCCGGGTGGCGAGCGCCTCGATCAGGGCGTCCCGCCGGCTCCGGTAGGCACGCCGGACCCGGCGTAGGTGGCGGTCGTAGCCGCCGCCGGCCAGCAGGTGAGCAAGCGCATGCTGCTCCACGGTCGGTGCCCCGAGATCGGTCAGCTCGCGCAGCTCCGCGACCGTACGCGCGATCCGGGCCGGCCCGACCAGCCAGCCCAGCCGCAGGCCCGGTGACAGCGCCTTGCTGACCGAACCGGCCAGGATCACCCGGTCCGGCGCGAGTCCCTGCAGCGAGCCGACCGGATCGCGGTCATACCGGAACTCGGCGTCGTAGTCGTCCTCGATGACGATCGCGTCCCGAGCCTGTGCCCACTCGATCAGCGCCGCGCGGCGGGCCGGTGCCAGCACGACGCCGGTCGGATACTGATGTGTCGGCGTGAGCAGGACCATGCGTACGCCGGTGCGGTCCAGCGCGGCGATGTCCGCGCCGGCGTGGTCGACCGGCACCGGCACCAGGCGGACTCCGGCGGCCGTCAACAGTGGACGGTGCGGCAGCCCGGCCGGGTCCTCGATGCCCAGCCGGTCGCCGTAGCCGAGCTGCAGCAGCGCTCGGATCGCCAGGTGCAGCGCTTGAGCGACGCCTGAGGTGACCACCACTCGTTCGGGCGTCGCGGCGGCGGCCCGCACCCGATTGAGATAGCCGGCCAGTTCGGATCGGAGCACCGCGGCACCGGCCGGCTCCGGATAGCCGAGCCCGGCGTCCGGGATCCCGGCCAAGCCGGCCCGCAGGCTGGCCAGCCAGGTGCTGCGCGGGAACAGGCTCAGGTCCGGCGCCGCCTGCCGCAGATCGACGTCGTAGACCGGGGGCGGTGCTCGATCGGCGGCCGGCTCGGCGACGGCGCCGGCACCGGTGGCGACCGCGGTGCCGGCGCCGACCCGGGACACCAGGAAGCCCTCGGCGCCGAGCTGCTCGTAGGCCTCCACCACCACACCCCGGGAGACGCCGAGGTCGGCGGCGAGGTCGCGGCTGGCCGGAAGCCGGGTGCCCGGCGCCAGGGTGCCGGACCGGATGGCGGCGCGCAGTCCCGTGGCCACCTGCGAGCTCAGACCGCCGCGATCTCGGTCGATCGCCAGGTGCAGATCCATCGCATTGGTCTCCGATTCTGGTCAGCGATTGGCCCTGTCTGATAGACCAATGACAGCCTAGCGTCGGAGGCATGTCGGATCTTCGTGCGGCCGCCGGCGCCACGGCCGCGATGCTCTGCGTCGGATCGCTGGCCGCGATCTCGCCGGTGATCGCGGGTTACCCGATCTACGGTGGCCAGGCGGTCCGGTACGCGGCCGCCGCCGCGATCTTCGGCGCGATTGCGATCGCCCGTCGCTCCGGCCGGGTCCGGGTGTCCGCCCGCGACTGGATCCTTCTCGGCGCCCTGGCCGCGACCGGCCTGGTGGCGTTCAACGTCTGCGTGATCCGGGGTGCCGAGGCCGGATCGCCGGCCGTCATCGGAACCACGGTGGCCGCCCTTCCGCTGGTGCTCGCATTGCTGTCGCCGTGGCTCGGCGGCCGGCGCCCGGCGGTCGCCGTGGTGGCCGGAGCCGCGGTGGTGGCGAGCGGCGCGGCGACCGTCAATGGCTGGGGTGCGGGCAGTGTCGCCGGGCAGCTCTACGCGATCGGTGCGCTGGCCTGCGAGGTGTGCTTCTCGCTGCTGGCGCTGCCACTGCTGCCGCGTCTCGGCCCGCGCCGGGTCTCCGGATACGCGGCCGCGCTGGCAGCGCCGATGTTCCTGGTGGTGGGCCTGATCGACGACGGTTTCGGGGTGCTCCGGCAGCCGACGGTCGCGGAGAGCCTCGCGTACGCCTATCTCGTGATCGTGGTGACGATCGGCGCGTTCCTGATGTGGTATTCGGCGCTGCCGAAGCTCGGACCGGAGAGGGTCGGCCTGTTCGCCGGCGCGCTACCGATCGGTGCGGTCGCCACCACGGCGATCCTCGGTTACGGCGCACCCACGACCGGTGAGCTGGCCGGCACCGGGCTAGTGGTCGCGGGCATCCTGATCGGTTTCGGCGCGCCGCTGGTGCGGCAGCGGGTCGCGGGTCGCGTCCGGCACCCGGCGCAGCGGCCGGAGCTCCGCGAGAATGTCCACGATGACGTCGTCCGGATCGGCGCGGCGGGGGATCTCGAACTCGCCGGGCAGCACCGCGACCTCGGACATGTCGTCGACTAGGAACAGCTTCGGGGTGCGGCCGCCGAACTGGTGAGACGCCGATTCGCCGCCGACCTGCACGGCGCGCAGCATCCACTCGCCGTCCTCGGATCGCCCGATCCGGAGTGGATTGACGATGCGCGGCAGGTCACGATAGGTGAACGAGAGCCGGTGCCGGGTGTCGATCGCGGCGGCGATCAAGTCGGTCACCGTGGCGTCCAAGTCTTCGGGGGAGATGGCCACGAGACCGTTGTACCCTAGTGGTGTCGGTTAATCACGGCGCGCGCTGATCGCAGTAGCCGGAGGCCGCACGAAACCCTCCAATCGCCGCCCGCACCGAGGGACGTCCCCGAGACTGTCCACTGCGGTGCGCCGCCGATCGAGGTCAACTCCGCTGGCGCCCCGCGAATCGGGCGGATCGTCACCGGGACGTCACTCCGGAGCCTGCGCCGTGTAGGGCGGCAGGTCGTCCGGTCCATCGCCGATGGTCGGGCCGAGATGGGCCCCATCCGGCACCACCAGCTGCTGAAACTCGATTGCCGGTCCGGGTTCTACATGGCGTGGATCCTGCGACGCGTCCGGGTCGAGGTCAGCGCTGGACGGGTTCGTCGCCACGGCGTCGCCACGTCGTTTCACCGACGCGTCATCGTCATCGAAATCGAGGTCATCAATTGGTATGTAGGGCGAGGTCATATCGCATCCTCCGGTCCAGGTTGCCGGCTGGTGCCGGCCGCCTGTCGGATACCCCACATCGGATCGTGTTAGTCGGCGTGTCCGGGTTTCCTTGTCGTACCCACTGGGCAGCATGGTCGGCAATGAAACTCTTCGTCTCCTGGCGCCTGCGCCGCGCCGCCAAGAACTTCTTCGGCTGGCCCACCCTGCGCCCGGGCCAGCTCACCGCCATGAAGACCATCGCCTCGGGTCGCGACGCCGTCGTGGTGCTGCCGACCGGAGCCGGAAAATCCGCTGTTTATCAGGTCCCAGCCAGCATCGCGGCCGGCCCGACGATCGTCATATCACCGCTCCTCGCGCTCCAGCACGACCAGGTGGCCAACCTGAACGCCCGCGGCGTCGCGGAGCTGGCGGCGGTCCGGATCAGCTCGGCCCAGACGCCGAAGCAGCAGGCCGATGCATTGCAGCAGATCCGCGACGGTCGGGCCCGGCTGCTGTTCATCACCCCGGAGCAGCTGGCCTCGCCGCAGCGGGTCGAGCAGCTGCGCGCGCTCAAGCCGGCGCTGGTCGCCGTCGACGAAGCGCACTGCGTGTCCAGCTGGGGTTATGACTTCCGCCCGGACTACCTGGCTCTCGGCCCGGCGATCGAGGCGATCGGCCGCCCGCCGGTGGTGGCGCTGACCGCGACCGCGTCCCCGCCGGTGCGTGACGACATCGCCGCCCGGCTGCGGCTGCGCCACCCCCGGATCGTGATCGGTGCGCTGGACCGGCCCAACCTGTTCCTGGAGGCGGTTCGATGCCAGACGGAGGAGCAGCGGTGGCGCCGGCTGCGCTCGATGCTCGACGGCCGTGACGGCTCCGGAATCATCTACGTGCCGACCCGGCGGGCCGCCGAGGAGCTGACCGCGCGGCTCACCGCCGCCGGCTATCCCGCGGCGTTCTATCACGGCGGGATGGCGGCCGGCACCCGCAAGAAGCGGCACGAAGAGTTCGCCGCCGACCAGATCCCCATCATGGTCGCCACGTCGGCGTTCGGCATGGGCATCGACAAGCCCAACATTCGCTGGGTCACCCACATGGCGCTGCCCGACTCGCCGGACAGCTATCTGCAGGAGATCGGCCGGGCCGGCCGCGACGGGGCACCGGCCCGGCTGCTGCTGCTGTTCCGCCCGGAAGACATGGCGTTGCAGCGGTTCTTCAGCGGCGGCGCGCCGGCGCTCGATGAGTTGCTGTTCGTGGCGGCCGCCGTTCATGCGGGTGTGAAGACCAAGACCGAGGTCGCCACCAAGACCAATCTCCCGCCACGCAAGGTCGGCGCGCTGCTCAACCTGCTGGAGACGGTGGGCGCGGCGGCGCTTGGCGGCCGCGGCGAGGTGCGCTGTCCGCCGTTCGCCCCGACGCCTGAAGACGCCGCGGTGCTGGCCGCCGCCGAGCACGATCGGCACCAGACGCTGCAGCGGTCACGCACCGACATGATGCGGCAATTCGCCGAGACCGACGCGTGCCGGGTCGAGCCGCTGCTGAACTACTTCGGTGAGCAGCTCGGCCGGGCCTGCGGACACTGCGACAACTGCGGCGACGGCCCCCGGGCCGCCGCACCCCGCCGCAAGGACCAGCCATTCGCCCTGCACACCGTGGTGCGGCACGGCGATTGGGGCCGGGGCACCGTGCTCGGCTATGAACGCGATCGCATGACGGTATTGTTCGACGACGCCGGTTACAAAACCCTGTCGGTAGATCTGGTGCGCGACAACGGTTTGCTCGTTGCCGAGACCCTGGAAGGAACCGCCTGATGCAGCCCTACCAGTCCCGCTTCACCGACCAGGAGTGGAGCCTGCTCGTCGGGCTGCCGGAGTCGGTGCTGTCGGCCGCCAGCGCGGCCGAGACCGACACCCCGAAGCGGACACAGGCCGAGAACGAGGCCGGTCTGGAAGCCATCTCGGATGGCCGGGTTCTCGGCAACAAGCTGGTCGAGACGATCGCATCCGTGCTGATCGAGCGCCTCGGTGCCGACCCGGAGCTGGGCGAGGAGCCGGCCGTCGCGATCGTCCCGGACGACCCGTGGGCGTATGCGAACGAGACGATCGCCCGGGCCCGGGCTGCGCGGGCGCTGCTGACCGCGAAGGTCGGCAAGGGCGACGTCGGAGCCTACTGCCACTGGCTGGTGACCGTCGCGGAGCGAGTGATCGCGGCCACCAACAGCGGCGTCGGCACCGAACGCGTCACCCCGGCCGAGTTCAACTTCGTCCACCGCCTCAACGTGGCTCTGGAGGACTGACCGCGGCCCGGCGGCGGCGATGGCCGGAGCCCGGCTCCAGCTGCGCTGCCGCCGGGTCCGTCGGCGGCCGGGCCGCCGCGACGGCCGGTCGGACGGCGCCCGGACGGTGCGGTAAGAATGGGGGCATGCCTGCTCCGGCCGGCGGGGTGCCGCCTACCAGCGCGTTCCTCGCCCCA
Organism: uncultured Actinomycetota bacterium; assembly: GCA_963836775.1. Lineage (GTDB taxonomy): Bacteria > Actinomycetota > Actinomycetes > Mycobacteriales > Micromonosporaceae > DASQPR01. The sequence goes on from CAWIKR010000003.1 coordinate 1,642,721, forward strand.
CGGAAACACAAGCGGCGTTGACTCGTCAACGCCGCCTGCTCATCCTGGCGATCTGTTGCATGAGCCTGCTGATCGTCGGGCTCGACAACACCATCGTCAACGTGGCCCTGCCGTCGCTGCAACGGGACCTGCACGCGTCGGTGTCCGGCCTGCAATGGACCGTCGACGCCTACACGCTGGTGCTCGCCAGCCTGCTGATGCTGTCCGGGTCGACCGCCGACCGGCTGGGCCGGCGCCGGGTTTTCCAGACCGGTCTGGTCGTGTTCAGCGTCGGATCGCTCCTATGCAGCCTCGCACCCGGCCTGGGCTGGCTGGTGGTGTTCCGGATGGTCCAGGCGGTCGGCGGCTCGATGCTCAACCCGGTCGCCATGTCCATCATCACCAACGTGTTCACCGACCCCAAGGAGCGCGCCCGGGCGATCGGGGTGTGGGGTGGCGTGGTCGGCATCAGCCTGGCGCTCGGCCCGATCGTCGGCGGTGCGCTTGTGGACTCGGTCGGATGGCGATCGATCTTCTGGATCAATGTCCCGGTCGGCATGGCGGCGCTGCTGCTGACCGCGCTGTTCGTGCCGGAGTCACGAGCTGATCACCCGCGCCGTCCGGACCTGGTCGGGCAGGCGTTGGTCCTGGTGTTCCTGCTGACGCTGACCTTCGGGATCATCGAGGGCCCGGGCCGAGGTTGGACGTCGCCGCTCATTCTGGCCTGCTTCATCATCGCGGCGGTCGCGCTGATTTCATTCATCGCGTACGAAGGCCGGCGCGCCGAACCACTCATCGATCCGCGGTTCTTCCGCAGCGTGCCGTTCTCGGCGGCGACGGTGATCGCGGTCCTGGCGTTTGCGGCGCTCGGCGGCAGTCTCTTCCTGAACACGCTCTACCTGCAGAATGTCCGCGGCTTCTCGCCGCTGAAGGCGGGCCTGATCACGGTGCCGTTAGCCCTGATGACGTTGGTGTTCGCACCGGTCTCGGGCCGGATCGTCGGCAATCGCGGCACTCGCATCCCACTGACCACCGCCGGTGTCGCGATGACCGCGGCGGGCCTGATGCTGGTGCGGCTCTCCAACTCCACCCCGATCTGGTGGATCATTCTGACGTTCCTGGTCTTCGGCCTCGGGTTTGCGATGGTCAACGCTCCGATCACCAACACCGCGGTCTCCGGCATGCCGCGCGAGCAGGCCGGGGTCGCCGCCGCGATCGCCTCGACCAGCCGTCAGGTGGGCCAGTCTCTCGGTGTCGCCATCGTCGGCTCGGTGGTGGTCTCCGGGATGGCCGGCCAGTTCAACACGCATTTCGCCACCGCCAGTCGGGTCGGCTGGTGGATCATCGCCGGCTGCGGGTTGGGCGTACTCGTGCTGGGTTTGATTTCATCGTCGTCGCGGGCGCAGCGGACGGCCGAATCGGTCCGCTCCGAGATCGCGGAGTTTGTTCCTAACCCGGTCTAACCGGTCCGTAGAGATGGGGATGCTGGATGCGTGTGGCGCGGCTGTACGGAACCGGTGACATCCGGGTCGACGACGAAGCCGAGCCGACGCCCGGCGACGGCGAAGTGCGAGTCCGGATGACCGCGGTCGGCATCTGCGGCTCCGATCTGCACTGGTATTCCGAGGGCGGGATCGGTGACGCCCACCTGACCGCGCCGGTGGTTCCAGGTCACGAGATGGCCGGAGTCGCGCTCGACGGCGCGTACGCGGGGCGCCCGGTGGCGGTCGATCCGGCGTTGCCGTGCCGCGGCTGCCGACCGTGTCTTGCGGGCAATCCGAACCTCTGCCCGAACGTCGTCTTCGCCGGGCACGGATCCTGTGACGGCGGCCTTGCCGAGGTGATGGCCTGGCCGGAGCACGCACTGCAACCGGTTCCGGACGGGATGACCGCGGCCGAAGTGGCGATGCTGGAGCCGTTCGGCGTCGCGATCCACGCGATGGACTTGGCCCACCCGCGCCCGGCCATGTCGGTCGGCGTCTTCGGCTGCGGTCCGATCGGCTTGCTGCTGATTCAGCTGGCCCGTGCCGTGGGCGCCGGGCGGGTGGTCGCCTCGGAGCCGCTGCCGCATCGCCGGGCCGCCGCGGCCGCCGCCGGCGCTGATCTCGTGCTCGATCCCGATGACGTCGGCGCCGACCTGGACCTGGACGTGGTGTTCGAGGTGGCCGGCACCGACGGGGCGGTCCGCGACGCGATCGTCGCCGCCGCGCCCGGTGCCCGGGTCGTGCTGGTCGGCATACCGGAGACCGACTCGGTGACATTCCCGGCGGGGACGGCGCGCCGCAAAGGACTGACTATCGCCCTGTCCCGGCGCATGAAGGACACGGTCTATCCGCGCGCGATCGAGTTGCACCGGCGCCACGCGGTCGAACTTGCTGCGCTGGTGACGGATCGTTTCCCGCTGGACCGGGCGGCCGACGCGTTCCGGCATGCCGCCGGACGGGGCGGTCTGAAGACGGTGATCGAGATCTGAGGGATCCGGCCCGGATCCGGGCCGATGGTTTCCCGGAAAGGCGTGTGATCTCGGAAGCCAGGGGTAAGAGTCGCCTTATGCAGAACCAGGACTGGGCCGGGATGCAGGAAGCGCTGCGCGATCTGGACTTCCCGGCCGATAAGGACGCGATCCTCGCACATGTGCTCGAATACACCAGCGAACGCGGAGTCGTAAGGCTGGCCCGCACGCTGCCGCCGGACCTCTACCGCAATATCTCCGAAGTACGCAGCTCGGTGCGGCTCGACCCGTCGATCGAAGAGGGCCGCACCGCCGCTCAGCAGGCCGCGCAGGCCCGGTCCGGGAACCGGCACGTCGCCGAGTACCTGCGCGACGTGCCGGACACCCGGCTCGACAACTTCCGCTGACCCGAGTGGCGTGATCGGACCCGGCGCGGGCGCCGGGCCGGGCGCCGGCCCCAGGTCAGGCCCGGGAGCCAGGTCAGGCGCGCGCCGCGGGTCGAGTGCCGGTCGCAAGCGGCCGGTTGCCGGTTTCGCGCGGAGCGCGGTCGAGCGCGCCCTGGTCAGGAGCCGGCGGGCTGGCTCTCCCCGGTCTCCGGCATCGAGTCGTCGGATTTGCGGACGTCGTCGATCGCGGTGGCGATCCGGGCATCGATCCGGGAACCGCGCCCGATGCCGAGCGCGTCCCTGGTCTCCTTGGCAAGTTCCTCATCGGTCCGCAGACCGCCGTCTGAGCGCACCCACGCCACGACGGCGATGAGCTGGTCATCGGTGTAGTCGGTGATCGGCAAGCCGAGCGGCACGTCGGGCTGCGGTCCCCGCTCGGTCGACTCCACGACCGCGTCGCCCATCGGGTCACTCCGCACCGCCGGATCGTCGGCCGGGGTCTCCGGCGTCCGGGACTCCGCGCTCGGGGTGGTGCCGGTCGCGAGTTGCAGATCGGCGGGATCGATCGTGGTTCCGTCGGACTGCGCCACCGCCTCCCGATAGACCGTCTGAACCCGGGCCACCTCCCGATCCGGGTGCCGGAACCACTCGGTCGACCAGATCCGGTGGAATCGCCAGCCGAGCCGCTCCAGGTGCTCCTGCCGGAGCCGGTCCCGAGCCCGAGTGGTGGCCGCCGAGTGATAGGTGGCGCCATCGGTCTCGATCGCCAGCACCATCCGTTCCGGGTCGTCCGGGTGGGTGGCGACGAAGTCGATCGACTGCCCGCGTTCGCCCCACTGCGGCTGGACCGGCACGCCGGCGGCGAGCAGCCGGTTGCGTACCTGAATCTCGAACGGGTTGAGCACCGGCGCGCCGCGCACCGCACCCGTGGCGCTCTGGGCACCGCGGGCCGCGTAGCGCAAGTAGTCGGCGAGCCGCTGCGCGCCCTCGGAGCGCAGCTTCTCCGGGTCCAGATCGTCCGGGTGGAAGCCGGCCACCACCGTCATCCGCTTCTTGGCGCGGGTGATCGCGACATTGAGCCGGCGCTCGCCTCCGGCCATGTTCAACGGGCCGAAGCGGTGCATCATCCGGCCGCCGGACTTGCCGTAGCCGATCGCCAGCACGATCGCGTCCCGCTCGTCGCCCTGCACGCGTTCCAGGTTCTTGATGAAGAACGGCTCGTCACCGGTCTCGCCGAACCAGTCCCGCAGCTCCGGTTCGTCGCGCAGCCGCAACTGCAGGGCGCGGTCGATGGCCTCGGAGTGGGCCAGGCCCATGGTGATCACGCCGAGCGAATCGTCCGGCCGCGTGCGGGCGTGCTCCAGAACCAGCTCGACCACCCGGCGCACCTCGGCCGGCGACGTGCCCTGAGCCGATTCGGCGCCCTCCACCTCCACGAACGTGACCGGCGCATCGGTGGACGTGCCGGGGAAGGTGGTCATCCGGTTCTCGTAGAAGTACGCATTCGACGGCGCGATCAACCGGGCGTCCTGACTGCGGTAGTGCCAGCCGAGGTAATACTCACCGGCGATGCTGGCGCCGAGCGCGCGGTTGAACGCCTCAAGCACCGACTCGACGTCGACGGTGAGGGCTTCGCCGCCGTCAGTGGCGTCGTCGGTGGGCAGCTCGTCGTTGGCCTCCAGAGCACTCTCGAAGAACGCGGTCGGGGGCAGCTGCTTGGAGTCGCCGGCGATCACCGCGGACCGGGCCCGAGCCATCGCCGCCATCGCCTCGGCCGGCTGGACCTGGCTGGCCTCGTCGAAGATCACGACGTCGAACAGCTGGGTCGGCGGCAGCAACTGGGAGACCAGCAGTGGGGACAGCGCCCAGCACGGCTTCGCCGCCAGCAGCACGTCCGGTGCCTGGCGCATCAGATCCCGGAGGGTCCGCAGCCGGCGTTTCTTGTCCAGCTCCCGATCGAGGAACAGATCCTGGTCGTGGTGCTGGCCGCGGACCTGGGTCAGACGCTCGGCGACCAGCCGACGGACGCGGTGCCGGGTTGCGACCAGGTGGGCGCGGTCGGTCGCGGCGAACTCCGCGACGGCGGTGGAGTGCGCTGCCCCGTCGAACGCGGCCAGGTGATCGTCGGTGCTCATGACCAGATCCAGCACCGAGGCGAACCAGGCGTGGTCGAAGCTGTCGCCGATCAGGCCGGATCGCTTCTCATCCGGCCACTCCGGAAGCTGGGTGCCGATCCAGGCGACCAGGTCACCGAGGCCCGCCTCGTCGATCTGCGCGGTCAGGCGGTTGATCCGGGCCACCCGGTGCGGCGCGTTCGGATCCATCGCGAGGGCGCCCAGCCGCTCCTGCAGCGTGTCCCACTCGGTGGTGGCGACGTCTTCGGGCAGGATCGTGGCCAGCTCACCGGCCGGCGTGCGAGCCCGCTCCAGGCCGGAGCGCAGCGCGCCGGTGTCGATCGCCGGTGGTGGCACGTCTCCGGTGAGGTTCTGCCATTCCGCGCGTACGGCGGCCAGCTCGAGCAGCTCGGCATGCCACTGAGCCGCCGAGCCGCCGGCCGTGCGCAGCGCCTTGACCCGCTTGAGCACTCGGCGCCGGGCGAACCACCCGAGTCCGGGGCGATACGCCGTCCGGTCGGCCTTGTCGCCGGTCGCGGCCAGCAGCTCGTCCAGATCCTGGCGGTAGATCTCGGGGCGCCAGTGCGCCGCCGCGGCCACCGTGCGATCGCACCAGTTCGCCAGCACCTCGGCCTCGGCGATGGTCGGGGGTTCCGGCAGCCGCGTACGCGCGGCCAGCTCGGCAACCGCACGGCGCACGTCGGGCACGGCCGCCCGCAGGCCGATCACCATGTCGTGCGATCGGGTGGCATCGGCGTCGTCGGTGATGTGCGCGCCGCCCCACGGTCCGAGAGACTCGGCCGGCGCGAGGCCACCCAGCACCCACAGCTCGATCAGCCGATCGCGGGCCTCGTCGGCGGCCTCGCCGTGCAGGCCGGCCAGAGCGGTGCCGCCCAGGCGGATCGGCGTACGCGCGTCCACCGGCGTCTCGGTCACCGCGATCTGAGCCTGGAACGCCGAGATGCCCCACGGCTGCCGGGGCCGGTGCAGGGCGGAATCGTGGCGCACCAGGATCCGGCGCAGCCGGTCCAGCCGGGCATCCTGGCGGGCCGCGTCAAGCGGCGGCACCGACCGGGAGTTGGCGATGGCGGTGCGGAACTGCTCGTAGACGCGGGCTTTGTTGGCGGTGGTCACGTGCAGGTCGAGGGTCAGGTCGCCGAGACCGGCCTGGTTCAGCCGGCCCAGCACCGCCTCGATGGCGGCCCGCTTCTCGGCCACGAACAGCACTGTCTTGCCGCGGGCCGCGAGGCTCGCGATCAGGTTGCTGATGGTCTGCGACTTGCCGGTGCCGGGCGGGCCCTGCACCACCAGGTTCCGGCCGGCCAGCGCGGCGTTGATGACGTAGTTCTGTGACGGATCGGCGTCCAGCACCAGGAATTCGTCGGCCGGAGCGGTGACGTCCGGCTGGTCCAGGCTGACGTCGCCGGCCGGCCGGCGGACCCGGTCGATCGCCTCCAGATCGCCGGCCATCGCCGCGAACAGATCGTTGCCGGCGAACACCCGGGCGTTGTCCAGGAGGTCCTGGTGCATCGCGAGCTTGGCGTAGTGGAACGTGCCGACCAGCACGCCGGTCGCGAATCGCAGATCCGGCACTGCCTCCAAGGCGATCCGGAGCCGCTCGATCGCCAGCGGCACCTGCTCCGGCTCGTCGACGTCATCGTTGAGCTCGGCGATCAGGCCGGGGTCCACCTCGACCCGGAACGTGCTGCGCAGGTAGTGCAGGAACACCGGGTTGATCTCGACGTCCTTGTCCGCGACGAGTTCCAGCTCGTCCATGCCCGGGCGGCGGGTGATCGAGACTTCCCGGAGCAGCAGGGGTGCGCGCGGCACCCGGTCTTCCTTCGGGTCCCGCCAGGTGGCGAACCCGTAGACCAGGCGGCCGACGCGTACGCCCCGCTCTTCGTCATATTCCTTGATGCGCTTGCGGATCTGCTCGGCGGTCTTGGTCGCGGCAACCAGCGCATCACCACTGAACAGCTGCTTGAGCCGGACCGCTTGGCCGCGGAGCAGCCGGCCGAGCGCTTCCGGCTTGGCCGCGTCCAGCCCGAGCTTGCCGCGATCCCGGCAGATCAGCAGCTCATTGCGGCCGGTGCGGTCGATCAGGGTGTCGGCCCAGTCGCGAGCCGACTTCATCACCAGCGGCCGGACCGCGGGATCGTCGGGCGTGGCCGTGATGTCGTCGGACTCGCCGGCGATCGCGTCGCCGGTCTGGTCCGGCACCGGGTGGGGCGCCTCCGAGACCGGCGACGGCGCGTCCTGCGCCGCCGGTTCCACCGGTGCCGGCTGCTCTGAATCGGGCATGGGCTCGTGCATCGCTCCAGTCTCCTGATCCACCCCGCCGGCGACAACTACCCACGCGGCCCCTATCTGGGGTTACGCCATCCGAACCGGGGTTCATATCCGAGCACGCGCCGGGCCTTCTCGATGGAGAGCAAGGTGTCGTGCGAACCGACCTCGCGGGTGACCGGCACGCCAGGGTAGACCTCGGCGGCGAGTTCGGTGACCGGTGTCGTCATCACGCTGTCGGCGTTGGCGATGATGAAGATGTCCAGGCCGGCGGCGTCGTGCTCGAGCGCTCTGCGGACCGCCTGAGCGCCGTCCCGGCGGTCGATGTAGGACCACAGGTTCCAGGACCGCAGTCGCGGATCGTCATTGAATGACGGGAAGGCGGCGTAATCGTCCGGCGTCATCACGTTGGAGAATCGCAGGCCGATCATCTTCAGCCGCGGGTCCTGCCGGCACAGCTGCGCCGCCATCTGTTCTTCGAGATGCTTGGCCAGGGCGTAGGACGTCTCCGGACGAGCCGGGTATTCCTCGTCGACGGGGATGTAGGGGGGTGGTGCCGAGTCGAACGGCAAGCCGAGCAGTGTCTCGCTGGAAGCCCACACGATATTCGATATGCCGGCTGCCCGAGCCGCGTGAAATACGTTGTATGTCGCCGTAATGTTGTTCGCGAAGGTAGCGGCGTTTGTGGCGACGCCCGGGCCTGGGATTGCCGCCAGGTGCACGACCGCGTCCACGTGGTCGTATCGACTATCGATACCTGACATCACCTCGATGACCTGGCCGTAGTCGGTCAGATCCGCGTACGTATAAGGGCATTTCGGATCGCCCGCGGGCGCCCGGTCCACATTGACCACGTCGTAGGAGTGGTCGACGAGTTCCTGCACCACCGCGACGCCGAGCTTGCCGCTGCCACCGGTGACCACTACGCGCATCTGCTGCCCCTCTGCAACGACGACGGCGCGGTCTCGCCAGAGACCGCGCCGCCATTGGCTCGTCTAGCTTCTAGCTGATCACAGTAATCCGATCGGCGGTGGGTTGCGGAAGCGGCGAACCGGCCGACGAGTGCGCGGTGAGGAACGCCACGAGCGCGTCCAGGTCTACCTCGCCGACCAGTGGATTGGTGCCTTGGGTCAGGACGCCGAAGCCGTCACCGCCACCGGCGAGGAAGTTGTTCACCGTGACGCGATAACTGGCAGCTGGATCCAGGGGAGCGCCGTTCAATGTGATCGAGCTGGTCACGATCCGGTCCGCGCCGGTCTTGGTGAGGTCCAGCGTGTACGCCAATCCCTTGCTCACCTGCAGCACTTTCGGTGCCGTGGCGTTGGCGCCGGTGAACTGCTGCTGCAGCAGCGTGACAATCTGCGCACCGGTCAAGGTGATCGTCTCCAGCAGGTTGTTGAACGGTTGCACGGTGAACGCCTCGGAGTAGGTGACCGCGCCGTCGCCCTCGCCGCCGCTCTGGGCGTAGGTGAGGTCGGACCGGATGCCGCCCGGGTTCATGAACGCCATCACCGCACCGCCGCTGCCGGCCGCGCTGGTCGCCTCGAGTTGCGAGTCGGCGATGACGTCGCCGAGCGGCTCCTCGGGTGTGGTGGCGCCGCGGCCCGGAATGTCGGCTCCGATGTAGCCGATCACCCGGTTCGCGATCGGCCCGAGCAGCGTCTTGTAGGTGCTGATCAGGTCGGTCATCGCCGGGTCTTTGGCGTAGTCGTGACTGACCACGACGTTGTGCGCGGTCAGCGACGAGCGCACGAAGTCCTGCGTACGCGTGTCGTAGCTGCCCTCGATGTCGGTGAATAGACGGCCGAAGCTGGCGGCGCTGCTCACCAGGCGCGGCTGGCCGGCCGGGTCCGGGATGTCGCAGACGTATGACGTGTGGGTGTGGCCGGTGACGATCACGTCAATCGACGGATCGAGCTGCTGCGCGATCGGAACGATGTCACCGGTCAGCCCGCTGCCCGGCCCGTTCGTGTCGCAGTTGTAGTTGTAGGCGGAGCTGGCCGGCTGGCCGCCCTGGTGGATCAGCGTCACGATGGCGTTGACGCCGGCCAGCTTGAGCAGCTTGGCGTAGAAGTTGGCGGTCTGGACCTCGTCCTTGAAGGTCAGCCCGGCGACGCCGGACGCGGTGACGATGTTCGGCGTGTCCTTCAGGGTCATGCCGATGAAGCCGATCTTCGCTCCGCCCACGTCCTTGATCCAGACCGGAGCCAGCAGCGGCAGATGAGTGTTGTCGTTGATGACGTTGGCCGCCAGGTAGGGGAATGACGCGCCCGGGAACCGGTGCGGCGGGTCGTAGCAGCCGTCGTCGGCGCGGCAGCCGCCCAACTGCATCCGCAGCAGCTCGGCCTTGCCCTCATCGAATTCGTGGTTGCCGACCGAGCTGACCGCCAGGCCCATCTCGTTGGCGGCGAGGATGGTGGGCTCGTCGTGGAACGCCGCGGACAGCAGCGGGCTGGCGCCGATCAGGTCACCGGCGGCCACGGTCAGAGAGTTGTGACCGGCCCGGGCCTGCTTCAGCGCCGTGGACAGGTATTCCACGCCGCCGGCCGGGATCACCGTCGTGGTGCGGTCCGGGTTGAGCCGGGTCACCGAGCCGGACGAGCCCTGCGGTGCCTCCAGGTTGCCGTGCAGGTCGTTGATGGCGAGAAGCTGCACCGGGATGGTGTTGGACGGCTGCGCGCCGCTGGCCGCCTGGGCCGGAACCAGTGTCACGAGCAGTGCCGCGCTGGCCAGCGCCAGGGCGCGACGGATACGGATGGTCATGTCGCTCCTATGTGTCCGATGGGGGATTGCTATGCGGACGATAGGAGCGACGCTATCGAGATATGCGTATCGGTGTATGTACCGACACTGAACTTTGGCCGTCTTGCCGGCGGTCCTGGTGGCCGGCGGTCCGGCCGGCCGTCACGCCGGGTCGTCGGCGAAGATGGTGATGTGCAGCCCACCGGGCGCGTTCAGCCGGGAGTTCAGCGACCCCCACGGCGTACGCGTCGGCTCGGCGACCAGCTCCGCACCGCCATCGACGAGCTCAGTGGTGGTGGCCGAGGTGTCGTCGACTCCGAACGCGACCCGGATCGGGCCGGCCACCCGGCGACCGACCTCCACCTCGTCGATGTAATCAGCGTGCGGCGGGTCGGCGATCTCCAGCGTGGCCACACCGGCCTCGAGAATGGTGACCCGACCGCCGGGCGACGAGAAAGCGGCCCGCTCATCCAGGCCCAGCACGTCGCGGTAGAAATGCAGCGCGGCCTCATAGTCGTCGGCGGTCACTACCAAGCGGAGTTCTCTCATGTCCTCCATCCTGGTGCGTGATCCGCGCCGGATCGGCCCGCCACGCCCGGCCCGCGTCGCGGGACCCGGATGCCGATTCATTCGTGACCTTGTAACATCGTCGTCGGCGGTGGGGCCCGCCACGCCCCGGGCGGGCGGAACCGCAATGTCGCCAACGGTCCCTACCAGTTGATCTTCCTGGTAGGAGTGTGCCCTGTGACGGACTTTGCCCCCATTGATTCCGATATCGATCTCCACCAGCCCGAGCAACGCGCTGAGCTGCGCCGCCATCCACTGACCGTGCTCGGCACCATCTCGATCGGCGGTGCCCTCGGCGCTCTTGCGCGTTACGGCCTCGGCGTCGCGTTCCCGGCGCCGGCCGACGGCTTCCCCTGGACCACGTTCTCGATCAACGTTGCCGGCTGTGTGTTGATCGGGATCCTGATGGTCCTGGTCACCGAGGTGTGGCCGGCTCAGGTGCTGGTCCGACCGTTCCTCGGAGTCGGCATCCTGGGCGGATTCACCACCTTCTCCACGTACGTGGTCGACATCCAGCGCCTTCTCAACCATCGGGTGCCGCTGACCGCGCTGGCCTACCTCGTCGCCACCGCCGTCGCCGCGATCGCGGCCGCGGCGGCCGGCCTGCGGATCGGGCGCGCCACGGTCCGGCTGAGGAAGGCGATCCGATGACCGTCGTGCTCGTCATCCTCGGTGCGATGTTCGGTGCGCCGCTGCGCTATCTTGCCGACCGATATGTGCAGTCCCAGCACGAGTCGGTGTTTCCGTGGGGCACGTTCGCGGTGAACGTCGCCGGATCGCTGGTGCTCGGATTCCTGGCGCAGGCATCGCTCGGTTCCGGGATCTACGCGCTGCTCGGCACGGGCTTCTGCGGGGCGCTGACCACCTACTCGACATTCGGCTATGAGACCGTGCGACTGCTGGAGACCCGGGCCCGGTTCTACGCGATCGCCAACGTGGTGGCGAGCATCGTGGCCGGGTTGGGTGCCGCGGTCTGCGGCGCTGCGATAGCGTCGGCAATATGGTGATCACTCCCGGTGGCCGGGCCGCGTACGTGGTCGTGGTCGAGGCATTCCTGCACCGGGGCGAGAAGTGGTTGCTGATCCGGCGGTCGCTGACCGAGGCGCATGGGGCCGGAGCGCTCTCCGGCATCGGCGGCAAGGTGGAGTATGCCGGTGCCGACACGCCCGGGGTGCTCGAGGACGCGCTGCGGCGCGAGGTGCTCGAAGAGGTCGGCGTCGACCTGACTGGCGTGCGCTTCCACTATGTCGGCAGTTCGTTCTTCACCTCCGACGACGGCGACCCGATGATCAGCGCTGAGTTCACGGCGCCGCTGCCGGACGACGCCGAGCCCTATCCGGCGGCGCCGGACGAGGTGGACGCGGTCTTCTGGCTGACGCTCGACGAAGCGGTGGCCAACCCGGACTGCCCGCCGTGGATCCGGCGCAGCCTGCGGGCGTCGGCCGCGGTGGTCGCGGCCGCCGGCGCATAACGCGCCACGCCGGGTGTTGCCGGCGTGCGATCGAGGCGCCGCCGGGACGTGACCGGTTCGCCAGGTCGCCTGCTTCGCTAGGTCGCCTGCAGCGTCGGGTCGAGTTCCTTGCGGAGGTCGAGCAGGCGCGCGGCGCCCGAAGTCCGCAGCAGCTCCGCCTGCACGACGGTGCCGAGGTGCCGGTAGAACACATCGATGTCGTCGTTGAGCAGCACGTAGTCATAGCTCCACGCCCAGGTCATCTGGTCGGTGCGGATCCGCAGCCGCTGTCCGATCTCGTTGCCCTGGCCGCGATCGTGGATGCGCCGCCGCAGCTCGTCCTCGGACAGCGTGGTGATGAACAGGCTGACGACGCGGCGGGTCGACGCGGCACGCGCACGCACGAATCCGGCCGGGTCCAACTCCACCACCAGGGGACGGGGGTCGTCGGTGGTCAGCAGGACCGATGGTGAACCGTAAAGACTCTCGGAATAGGTGCGGGTGTATTCGAAGATGGTCCCGTCGTCGTGCAGGCTGTGGAAGTCGGCGTCGTCGACGAAGTGATAGTCACGCCCGTTCACCTCGGTCGGCCGCGGAGTCCTCGTCGTGTAGGTAGTGACCCGGGACAGCCCGCCGTGCTCGGTCAGCCACCGGACCGCGGTGCCCTTGCCGGAACCACTCGGTCCGGAGACGACGAACAACAGCGGGCGGGCATCCACGTGGGGCATGGCTTCAGATCGTAGATGCCGGCCGTCCGGTCGCTCGTCGCCGCCATCCAGATGCCCCAGATGTCGGAATCTGGTCGTCGACGCCAGCCCCCGCCGGACCCGGGCGGCGGGCTGCAGCAGCGCTTCCGACAAGAGTTAGTAAAAGAGTCGTAGAAAGTGTCCCACCTGCGGCGTTCTCCGTTGGAGAGCGCTCTACCTGCGAATACTGACGATCGTCAGTATTGACACCTCTCGCTGCGAGGTGTTTCCTCCGTGGCAGTGAAGCCGCGGCGATCGCCGCGGAAGTCGACGCGATGATCTCCGGCCGGGATCACGGGTGTACCCCCACACACCACAGCAACGGGAGGAATCGCGCATGTCCAGAGCACGCCCGCTGGCCCTGCTCGCGGTCGCCGCGGTCGTCACCGCGATCGGCCTGGTCGGCTCGGCCGCCCCGGCCGCCGCCGCCAACGAGCCGGTCAATATCTGGCTGACGACCACCAACGACACGGCCGGCCGCAACGTCACCCGCGGCCTGCAGCAGCAGACGCCGATCAGCTTCGCCAGCACCAGCGGCGCGGCGTCGCAGACCATCACGGTCAACGAGAACACCACCTACCAGCAGTTCATCGGCGCCGGTGCGACGTTTCACCGACACCGCGGCGTGGCTGATGAACTCGTCCGGCGCGCTGTCGGCGAGCACCCGCAACTCGGTCATGACGGCCCTGTTCAGCCCGACCAGCGGCATCGGCCTGTCGTTCCTGCGCAACCCGATGGGCGCCTCGGACCTGGCCAGGTCCAACTACACGTACGACGACGGAGCCGCCGACCCGAGCCTCAGCCGGTTCTCGATCAGCCATGACCTCGCCGACGTCGCTGCCGTTGACGAAGCAGGCGCAACAGCTCAACCCGAGCCTCAAGGTGATGGGCACGCCGTGGACCGCGCCGCCGTGGATGAAGGACAACAACTCCTACTCCCAGGGCTGGCTGCAGGCGCAGTACTACGCCGCCTACGCGCAGTACTTCGTCAAGTACATCCAGGCGTACCAGGCCCAGGGCGTGCACATCGACTACGTGTCGCCGCAGAACGAGCCGACCTGCTGTGCCGGCTACCCGTCGGTGCAGTGGAACGCCAGTGGCCTGGACTACTTCACCGGCACCAACCTGCTGCCGGCGCTGCACGCCGCTGGGCTATCTACCAAGGTCCTGATCCACGACTGGAACTGGGACGGCTACGACACCTGGGCCGCGCCGCTGATGAACGACACCGCGATCCGCAACGACTCACTGTTCGGCGGCATCGCGTGGCACGGCTACGGCGGCGACGTCTCGGAGCAGACGACAGTGCACAACCAGTTCCCGAGCGTCCCCGCCTTCGACACCGAGCACTCCGGCGGCACCTGGATCGCCAATCAGCAGAACGAGGACATGAACAACATCATCAGCTACACCCGGAACTGGGGTAACTCGGTGACGAAGTGGAGCCTCGCGGTGGACCAGAACATGGGTCCGCACAACGGCGGCTGCGGGACCTGCACCGGGCTGATCACCGTCCACAACGGCGACAGCCGCAGCGGACAGGTCGACTACACCGTCGAGTACTACGACATGGGTCAGCTGACCAAGTTCGTGAAGCCGGGCGCGTTCCGGATCGACTCCACCAACACCGCCAACGTGCCGAACGTGGCGTGGAAGAACCCGGACGGCTCCAAGGCGCTGGTCGCCTACAACGGCACCGGATCGGCGCAATCGGTCAAGGTGGTCTGGGGCAACGAGTCCTTCACCTACAGCATCCCGGCCGCGACCAGCGCGACCTTCACCTGGACCGGGACTCAGGGCAGCGGCGGCACCTCACACACCGGCGCCATCACCGGCTACGGCGGCAAGTGCGTCGACGTCGCCGCCGCGAACAGCGCAAACGGTACGCAGATCCAGCTCTACACCTGCAACGGCACCGGCGCGCAGACCTGGACCGTCGGCACCGACGGCACCATCCGGGCGCTCGGCAAGTGCATGGACGTGGCCGCGGCCGGCACCGCCAACGGCACCAAGGTGCAGCTCTACGACTGCAACGGCACCGCCGCCCAGGTCTGGCAACCCAGCGGTACGCAGCTGATCAATCCGAGTTCCGGCAAGTGCCTGGATGCCACCGGTCCAAGCAGCGCTGACGGCACGCCACTGCAGATCTGGTCCTGCTCCGGCGGAGCCAACCAACAGTGGACACTTCCCTGACAGCACCTCGACGACCGGGTACGGAACGGCGGCGCGCAACCGCCGTTCCGTTCTCTGGCCTGAGTTTGCCACGCCGGACGTAGTTGGGGACCGGATCCGTCGTTCCTGAGATCGGCGCCCGGAAGTCGCCGTGTGCGAATGCACTCAAGACTTTCGGCAACGCTCTCAGGGGCGGCGGAGACGATTCCCAACGCCCTCAAGTGGAGTGCCCTGGCGGATAGCCGGGCCGACGTTGTTCGTCGCCACCGGAATCTGCTTGCCGGGACCGACATTCGCCCGCTCGATGTCGTCGACGAACCGGGCCAGGCTGTCCCGGCTCTCCTGCAGGATGGCGATGCGCTCCTCCAGATCGGACAGCTCCGACGAGAGGGTCGCGGCGAGTTCGGTGCGCTCCTCGATCGAGCCCGGCATCGCTGGCCGGCCGTCGAGCAGATATTGCAGTGCCTGCTTGATCACATGAGTCGGCAGCGCCGAGGCGAGCATGCAGCGAATATGCCGCACGCGCTGGATGTCCGACTCGGCGAAGGCCCGGTAGCCGGTGCCGGTTCGGGTCGGCGTCAGCAGGCCCTGCTCTTCGTAGTAGCGCAGCATCCGGACTGACGCTCCGGTGCGCAGGCTCAGGTCTCCGATCTGCATAGATTGACTCTAACGTCAATGTCAGGGTTTAGCTTCGGTTCATGATCCTGATAGTTCTGATGATCTGCTCGTTCGCCGTCGCAACCACCGAGTTCGTGCTGGTCGGCATGCTTCCGGAGATCTCCGGCTCACTGGGTGTGTCGGTCGCCACGGCCGGCCTCCTCGTGACGATCTACATGGGCGTCGTCACCGTCGGCGGTCCGGCCGCGGCAGTGCTGACCCGCCGGGTGCCGCGCCGGCCGCTGCTGATCGCGACGATGGCGGTGGCGGTCGGGGCCGCGAGCGTTTCGGCGCTGGCCGGCTCGTACGCCGTCCTGATGGCCGGCCGAATGGGCTCGGCGCTGGCGCAGGCGCTCTTCATGGCGGTCGCTTCGCAGATCGCGATGGCCGCGGCACCCCCGGAGAAGCAGACTGCGGCGGTGGCACGAGTGTTCAATGGCTTCGCTCTCGCGACGGTGATCGGACTCCCGGTCGGCACGCTGGTCGGCAACGCCTACGGTTGGCGCGCGACGTTCGTGCTGGTGGGCGTGTTGTCCGCGATCGGTCTTGCGGGCGTGCTGGCGTTCTGCCCGCCGATCCCGGCCGCGCCGGCCGCCGGCAGCGCGCTCGGTGCGGTGCGAGATCGGCGCGTCATCGGCGGCTTGTCCATCACGTTGTTCGCCTTCACCGGTTTCGTCGCCGCGTTCACCTTCATCGCGCCGGCCCTGCGCGAGGTGACCGGCGCGACCGGCCTGACCACCGGCATCGCACTCGTGGTCTACGGCGCCGGGACGGTCGCCGGCAATGTCGTGGCCGGCCGGATCAAGCCGGAGCGAATCGCGGCCTTGCTGCCGATTCCACTGGTCGTGCTGGCCGCGGTCCTGCTCACTTCCGGCCTGGCGCTGCAATCATTCCCAACCGCGCTGGTCAGCGTGTTCGCGCTCGGTGCGAGTGCGTTCGTGGTAGCGCCGGTGGTGCAGACCGCACTGATGGGCCGGGTCGGTGCCGCCGGTGCCGGGTTCATCGCCGCGGTCAACATCTCGGTCGCCGGGCTGGCCGGTGCGCTGGGAGCGGCGTTCGGATCCGGCGTGCTCTCCGCGGGCCTGGGTCTGGCCGCGATCGGGCCGCTGGCGGCGCCGATCGTGACCGCCGGCGTGGTGGTCGCGCTGGTCATGGCGCGCTCCGATCGCCGCCGGGCGCCGGCTCGGACCACTCCGGCGGTACGCCCGGAGCTGAGTGATGTCGGTGCCGCCTAAGCGGGCAGCACGACCTGCGTGCACCGGCTGGCGGCGGTCACCACACCGTCGACGTTATAGACCGACGCCGCACAGAACACCACCCGGGACGTGCGCCGTTCCACCGTGCCGACAGCACGCAGCAAACCGGGCCGGGTCGGCCGGAAGAACTCGACCCGCAGATCGGCGGTCAGAAAGGTCTCGTCGTTGTTGAGCGTCGTCCATGCCGCCCCGGCCATCGCCGAATCCAGCACCGCGGTGACCAGCCCACCCTGAATCACCGCCCCGCCCGGCGTGTGAAAGCCGTACGCCGTCGTTGCCTCCCACTCCAGCGTGGACGTGCCCGGACCCCAGTCGGTGCGGCGAAAGCCGAGCGTGGCCCACAGGTTCTCGCCATCGCCGGCTCGGTTCGCGAACGACGTGACATCGGCGAAGCGCTCGCCGGCGCGGACAGAGTGGTCTGGCATGCGTGCTCCCGGTGACGAGGGTTGACGGCGCGGCGCCCGAGGCAAAGTATCAGCATCACGAGTGTAGAAACATGGATGCGGTCTCGAGGTAGGGGAGCAACGCTGTGGAACGCAATCTCGCGCAGCTCGCCGAGTCGGCCGTGGAGCGTTTCGGCGACTATCCGAGCCTGCTGTTCGAGGGCACGTGGTTCACGTCCGGCTCGATCAGCCAGCGAGCCGCCCGGGTCGGGACCGGCCTTCGACGGGCCGGCGTACGCGCCGGGGACCGGGTTGTCGTCATCATGGCCAACTGCCCCGAGGTTCTGGTCACCTACCAGGCGATCTGGCGCGCCGGAGCGGTGGTGACCCCGGTCGTCTTCCTGGTCACGGCACCCGAGCTCGCGCACATCGTGGCCGAATCCGGAGCGGTCGCCGTCGTCACCACGCCGGAACTGATGCCCAAGGTGGCCGCTGCCGGCGTGACCCTTCCGGTGTTCGTGGTCGGCGAGTCGTTCGCACGAGCTGGAGGCCGCGAACCCGAGTGGCATCACCCATCGTTCCGGCGATGACCTGGCGGCGTTGCTGTTCACCGGCGGCACCACCGGCCGCAGCAAGGGCGTCGCGCTGAGCCACGCCAACCTCGCTCATGCCGGCGCCTCATCGCGTGCGATCAGTCACGTCGCCGGACTCAATGTCGGGATCTCCGCGCTGCCGCTGTCGCACTCGTTCGGGCTGCTCGTCACGGTCGGCAACATGCAGACGCCGGAGCCGCCGGTCTCGCTCGTGCAGCGCTGGTTCGAACCGGCCGGGTTCCTGCGGATGGCCGCCGAGCACCGCGCACAGACCACTCCGGTCGTGCCTTCGATGCTCGCGATCCTGCTGGGCCAGCCGCTGGAGGACTACGACCTGAGTGCGCTGCGGTTCGTCTACTCCGGCGCGGCGCCGCTGTCCGCGGCGGTCGCCGAGGAGTTCCAGCGCCGGGTTCCGACGGCCACGGTCTTGGAAGGCTATGGGTGTACGGAGACCGGAGGCATCATCTCCGGCATGCCGCCGCTGGCACCGCGTCCCGGGACGGTCGGCCAGCCGGTGCCGGGCGTCGAGGTCCGGATCGTCGACCCGGACGGGGCGTGACCTGCCGCCCGGCGTGGACGGCGAGATCGTCGTGTCGGGTGCGAACGTGATGAAGGGCTACTGGGGTGCGCTGCCGCTGCCGGACGGCTGGTTCGCCACCGGCGACGTCGGCCGCGTGGACGCCGACGGTTACCTGACCATCGTCGACCGGATCAAGGACCTGATCCTGCGGGGCGGCTTCAACGTCTATCCGCGCGACGTCGAGGACGCCCTGATGACACATCCCGCGGTGACGATGGCGGCAGTGGTCGGCCGGCCTGACGACCGCCTCGGCGAGGAAGTGGTGGCCTACGTGTCGGTCGCCGCCGATGCCATCGTCACGCCCGACGACCTGATCGCCTACGCTCGCGCCCGCCTCGGTGCCCACAAGTATCCGCGGGAGGTTCACTTCATCGATGCCGTCCCGCTGACCTCGGTCGGCAAGCTGGACCGGAAGAAGCTGCGCGCGCTGCATCGCACCTGACCAGGCCCGTGTCCGGTTTAGCCGACTCGTTCCGATGGGTAACGCCGTAGGATCTTGGAGTCGACGCTGCTACGCGGCGGGAAGGCGGGCGTTATGAACGAGGTTTCGACCCGGTCCCTGCCACACCAGTCCTGGCGGACGGCGGTCACGCGTACCGCCCAGAAGTTTGCCGCCGACAACCTGTCCGATCGCGCGGCGGCCCTCACCTATTACGGGGTTTTGTCGATCTTCCCCGGTCTCTTGGTTCTGGTCGCGACGCTGCGCGTCTTCGGACCGGACACCGCGCAGACAGTGGTCAACAACGTCTCCGGCCTGGCGCCTGGGCACGCCGGAGACACCATCAACAACGCGGTGACGGCGCTGTCCAGCTCGAGCCAAGGAGGCGCGATCGCGCTCGTGGTGGTCAGCGTGCTGGGCAGTCTGTGGTCGGCGTCCGGCTACGTCGGCGCGTTCATGCGCGCTGCCAACGACATCTATAACGTGCCGGAAGGCCGGCCGTTCCTGACCAAGCTGCCGGTCCGGGTCGGCCTGACGGTCTTCTCCGGGGTGGTGCTGGTGGCCTCGTCGTTCATGGTGATCTTCACTGGCGAAGCGGCCAAGAATGTCGGCGCGGCGCTCGGCCTCGGTTCCAGCGTCGCCAAAGTCTGGGACATCGCGAAATGGCCGGTGCTGCTGGTCATCGTGAGCCTGCTGTTCGCGGTGCTCTACTGGGCGGCGCCGAATGCGAAGGTCGGCAAGTTCCGGTGGATCACTCCGGGAGGCCTGATCGCGGTGCTGATCTGGCTGATCGCCTCGGCCGGCTTCGCGCTCTACGTCGCCAATTTCGGGTCCTACAACCGGGTCTACGGCACACTGGCGTCGGTCATCGTGTTCCTGATCTGGCTCTGGATCTCCAACCTGGCGATTCTGTTCGGTGCCGTGTTCGACGCTCAGCTGGCGCGAGAACGCGCCGTGGCGGCCGGCACGGCCGGGTCCGGTGACCGCTTCGTCGAGCTGCGCGACTCACGCAAGCTGCCCAAACCTGTTCAGCAATAGGACCTCCGGAGGAGTTGTTCGGTGAAATACCAACGTCTTGGTTCTTCTGGCCTGTCCATTTCCCGCATCGTGCTGGGCTGCATGAGCTACGGCGCGCCGGATCGTGGCAACCATCCGTGGAGCCTCGACCTCGACGGCTCGCGGCCGTTCTTCCGGCGCGCGGTCGAAGCCGGCATCACCACGTTCGACACGGCGAACGCCTACTCGGACGGCAGCAGTGAGGAGATCACCGGTGCCCTGCTCCGGGAATTCGCGCAGCGTGACGAGGTGGTCATCGCCACCAAGGTGTATATGCGGATGCACAGCGGGCCGAAGGGCGGCGGCCTGTCCCGCGGCGCCATCCTCGCGCAGTGCGACGCCAGCCTGCGCCGGCTGAACACCGACTACATCGACCTTTACCAGATCCACCGCTACGACTCCGAGACTCCGATCGACGAGACCATGGAGGCGCTGAATGACCTGGTACGCGCCGGCAAGGTTCGGTATATCGGCGCCTCGTCGATGTGGACCTGGCAGTTCGTGCAGGCGCAGCACACCGCCGATGCCAACGGATGGACGCGGTTCGTCTCCATGCAGGACCAGTACAACCTGCTGATGCGCGAGGAGGAGCGGGAGATGCATCCGTACTGCCTGGACGAGGGCATCGGAGTGATCCCGTGGAGCCCGCTCGCCCGTGGCCGGCTGACCCGGGACTGGGATGCCGTCACCGACCGCAGCGAGACCGATGCGTTCGCGAAGACGCTCTACCGACAGACCGAAGACTCGGACCGGAAGATCGCCGAGTCAGTCGCCGATGTGGCCGGTCAGCGCGGCGTGCCCCGGGCGCAGGTGGCGCTCGCCTGGATGCTTGCCAAACCGGCGGTCACCGCGCCGATCGTCGGCGCCACCAGACCGGATCACCTCGAGGACGCGATCGCGGCGGTGGACCTGGAGTTGTCCGACGCTGAGATGGCACGGCTGGAAGAGCACTACGTGCCGCACGCGAATGAGGGTTTCTGAGTCAGCCGGCCAGGAATGAGAACCGCACCTGGCGCACGGCGTTGTCGACGTTCGGGTCCACCAGGCAGATGGATTGCCAGGTGCCGAGCGCGATCCGGCCGCTGATCACCGGAAAGGTCGCCGACGGCGAGATGTAGGCCGGGAGCACGTGGTCGCGGCCGTGGCCGGGGGAGCCGTGCCGGTGCCGCCACCGGCCGTCCAGCGGCAGCACCTCGTCGATTGAGGTGAGCAGGTCGTCGTCGGATCCGGCTCCGGTTTCGATGATGGCGATGCCCGCGGTCGCGTGCGGCACGAAGACGTGCAGCAAACCGCCACCGCCGTGCGCGTACGCGTCGACGAACGCTTGCGCCTCGGCCGTCACGTCATTGACCGCCGGACGGTCTCCGGTGCGTACCGTGATCACGTGGCTGTCCATGGTCAGATTCTCTCGGAGAATGCGAAGCGGCGGTGCAGTAAACACTGCACCGCCGCGCCAAATCTGGCCGGTCGGCTTACCAGGCCTGGTCCGCCTCCCGTGGCCACTGCACCCACCAGGGCTTGATCAGGTATGCCACACCACCCGAGCCGCTGCCGATGGAACCGTCGGCCCGGACTCGCTTGGTGCGCAACCAGTCAGTCTCCAGCTGAGTGTGCTTGTAGATGTTGCGGACGGCCGCGTCCGAGTTGGATGCGGGGTCGTTGACGATCACGTCACCGGTCTTGGTGAATCCGACGATGACCATGAGGTGGCCCGAGGTCCCGTAGTTGGCTCCATCCAGCTCAGAGCTCAGGAACGACAGCGAGATGACGACCGGAATACCGGCCTTGATCAGGCGCTCCACATCGTCCATCGAGTGGATCCGGGTGACGATCGCGTCGGCGCCGTAGGACGCCGCATTCGCAGTGTTGAACGGCCAGTTTCCGGTGCCCGGATATTGAGCGTCGTAGGTCCCGCGTGCCGCGGTGTCCACGTCCGGGTCGGCGTAGCTCGGGTCGACCCAGGCGTTGTCGGCCGCCGATGGCTTGAGTCCCCAGTAGTCGAGGACCATCTGGGTCGATGTCGGTGAGCACCAGGCTTCACCGCCGCCGTCGTACTCCGGGCATTCGCCGGAGTGGATTGGCCTGCTCAGCCGAGCAGATCGTCGACGTAGCACCAGCGCCACGCCTCGCCGGGCTCCACACTCCGCATCACCGGATGGCCGGTCTCCCGGTAGTGGGCGGTGGCGTGCCGCAGCGGGCTGGAGTCGCAACAGGCGACGTGCCCGCAGGTCAGGCACATGCGCAGATGGACCCACTTGACTCCGGCTTCGATGCAGGATTCGCACTCGCCAGGATGGTCCGGCCGGGCGGTCCGCGGTGCCTTGGCCATGTGCGCGCAGTCCCCGGATCCGGGCACCACCGCAAGCTCGTCGCGGATCTCGTCCTCGGCGCGGTCCAAGCGGTCGATCATCGACTCCTCGAGATCGATCATCGCCATCACAATCTGCAGCACCCGCTGGTCGAACACGCCGGTGTCACGGACTCGGAGAAGCTCGTCCCGCTCCGCGCCCAGCATCACCATCCGAAGACGGCGATAGCTCTCGCTGGGGGTGGTTCGCTCCTCTTCGCTGGGGCCGAGCCGTTCCCAGGCCGCATTGGTACGCGACTCGGACCGTGTCACCAGCGAGTCCACCAGTTCCGGCGCGGTGTGTTCGTCGACCACATCGTTGAGTGCACGGTTGCTGGCGGAGGTCACCTGCTGCAGCAGGTTGGCGACCTGGAGCGCGTCCTCGGCGTGGCTGGGGCCGCGCAGTTGCAGCCGGCGCACCAGCATCGGCAGCGTCGAGCCCTGAAACAGCAGGGTGCCGCCCACGACGACGAGCGCCATCAGCACTAGCACGCTCCGGTACGGCGTATCGAGCGGCAGCACGAAGACGACCGCGAGCGTGACCACCCCGCGCATGCCGGCCCACGAGATGACGGCGGGCACTCGCCAGTTCGGCGGCGGATCTGCCCGCCCGACCGCCGGGATCATCAGCCGGGGGAGATAGGTCGCCGGGAACACCCAGATCGGTCGAAGCAGCATGACGGCGAGCAGAACGGCGGCACAGATCCCGATCAGCCGGGCGTGCCCCAGATTGGCCCGCCAGGCCGCCTGCACGATGCTCCGGGCCTGCAGGCCGATCAGCATGAAGACGGTGTTCTCCAGGACGAACTGCACGGTCCGCCAGTTGGTGCGTTCGGCGATCCGGGACGATGCGGTCTGCCACCGCGGCGCGTTCTGGCCCAGGATCAGGCCGGCGGTGACCACGGCCAGCACGCCCGAGCCCCGCAGGTGTTCGGCCGGCAGATACGCCACGAACGGCGCCAGGAACGAGATCGTGGTGTCGATCACCGGGTCGTGGACACGCCGCCGGATCATGCCGAGCACCAGCGCCACCAGCACGCCGATCGCCACTCCGACGCCGACCGCGAGCACGAATTCACCCGCGATGTGCACCACGCTGATGGCGCCGGCGATGGCGGCGATCGCGGTTCGCAGGGTCACGATGGCGGTCGCGTCGTTGAGCAGCGACTCGCCCTCCAGCAGCGTGACGACCCGGCGTGGCAGTCCGACCCGGTTGGCGATGGCGGTCGCCGCGACCGCGTCCGGCGGCGCCACCACCGCGCCCAGAGCCAGCGCGACCGAGAACGGCACCGGAAGTAGTGACCACACCACGACTGCCACACCCAGCGCGGTGAACACCACCAGCCCCACCGAGAGCAGCAGGATCGGCCGCTTGTTGGCGCGGAAGTCGACCAGGGACGTGCGGATCGCGGCGGTGTAGAGCAACGGCGGCAGCAGGCCGACGAGGACCAGATCGGGAGTCAGCTCAACGTGCGGGACGT
The DNA here is from genome assembly GCA_963836775.1 of uncultured Actinomycetota bacterium. Lineage (GTDB taxonomy): Bacteria > Actinomycetota > Actinomycetes > Mycobacteriales > Micromonosporaceae > DASQPR01. Next base: position 1,666,407 of record CAWIKR010000003.1, read on the forward strand.
GCGGCACGAATGACGCCGCGAACCCGACCACGGTCAGAGCCAGTGGCTCGGAGAAGCCAAACCTGGCCGCCAGCGCCGCGACCGCGGTGGAAACCGCGACCAACGCGGCGAGCCAAGCGGCGACTTCCATTGTTCCCCCAGCGCGTCACGCGGACACCGGAGCAGGAGTCTACCGACTTGATCAGGGCGGTCTGGCCGGACGGGGGCTCACCCAAGCCGGGCTGATCAGGGAATGACGACCAGCGGCACGCTGCGCCGGCGCCCGCGGCTCAGCGGGCGCCGGGCGCCGGTCACCAGCAGGTCGGCGCCGTCGCGCGCGGCGACCGCCAGCAGTGCCCGCGGGGACGCTCCGGTCATGTCGTGAAACCGGATCGGAACCCCGAACTCGGCGGCGAAGCGCTCGGCCTCGTGCCGGACGTCATCGGCGGCCATCGCCTCCGACCGTCGCACCAGGTCGTCGACCGGCGCCGACGCGGTTAGCGGGAACAGGTAAGCCATCGCGGCCATCGAGCGCGCCGAGCGGGCGGCATAGATCGCCAGGATCGGGCACCGGGATCGGCGGGCGTGACCGAGTGCCCAGGCAAACGCCCGCCAGGACGTGGGGGAACCATCCAGCACCACGGCCACCAGGCTCGGCCCGTCGGCGGTCGGCAGCCGCTGGATCTCCGGAGAGTGGTCGATCACACCCAAGAACATAACACCGAAATATAAGTACGTGATATACCTGAACGCGTGCCGAGAACTGCAGTGGACCCGAACTCCGAGGTCATGGCCCTGGCCACGACTCTTGAGAGAGTCGTCACCATGCTTCGCAGGCTGGTCGATACGCCGCAAATCTCCCTCACGACTGCGTCGACGTTGAGAAATCTCGAGACCGCCGGCCCGATTCGGCTCTCCGAGCTCGCCGTCAGCCAGGGGGTCACCCAACCGGCGATGACGCAGCTCGTCACCCGCCTGGAGCGCGATGGGCTGGCGGCGCGCGGCGGCGATCCGACGGATGCCCGGGTCGTGTTGGTCGAGATCACCGATGGTGGCCGGGACTTCCTCGAGCGTCGCCGGGTGCAGCGGGCGGAGCGACTAGACCTGCTGCTGGAGGCGCTCCCGCCGGCCGACCGAGACGCCATCCTCGCCGCCATTCCGGCCATCCACCGCCTGACCGATCTCGGCCAGACCTTTGAGTTCCCCCCGCGTTAGGAGCACTTTCATGTCGCACCCCGATGCCCCGGCCAGCCCATTCCGGCAGCCGAAGGCGGTTTGGGCGGTCGCGTTCGCCTGCGTCATCTCGTTCATGGGCATCGGGCTGGTCGACCCGATCCTGCCCGCTCTCTCCAAGCAACTGGAGGCCACGCCGTCCCAGGTGTCCTTGCTGTTCACCAGCTATCTGCTGGTGACCGCGGTGGCGATGCTGGCGACCAACTGGGTGTCCAGCCGCCTGGGTGCCAAGCGCACGCTGATCACCGGACTCGTCATCATCGTCGCGTTCGCGGCGCTTGCCGGCACCTCCGGCAGCATCGGCGGCATCGTCGGTTTCCGGGCCGGCTGGGGTCTCGGCAATGCGCTGTTCATCGCCACATCGCTCGCGGTGATCGTGGCTTCGGCCAGCGGTGGCTTCGCCGGCGCGATCATCCTCTACGAAACCGCGCTCGGCCTCGGCATCGCGGTCGGTCCGCTGCTCGGCGGGCTGCTCGGTGACATCAGCTGGCGCGGCCCGTTCTTCGGGGTCAGCGCACTGATGGCGATCGCGCTGCTCGCCACTATCGTGCTCGTCGAGCCGACTCCGAAGCCGGTTCACCGCACGTCCCTCGCGGCTCCGCTCAAGGCGTTGCGGCACAAGGGTTTGCTCATCATGAGCCTGATGGCTCTCTGCTACAACTGGGGCTTCTTCACCCTGCTCGGCTATGCGCCCTATCCGATGCGGCTGACCGCCTTGCAGCTTGGTTTCGTCTTCACCGGGTGGGGCATTCTGGTGGCGCTGTTCAGTGTCGCGGTGGCGCCCCGGCTGCATCGGCGATTCGGCACCGCACCCACGCTCTACATCAACATGTTGATGCTCGGTGTGCTGCTCGCGGTCATCGGCATCTGGACCGGCTCGCCGACCGCGGTGATCGTCGCGACGATCCTGTCCGGCGCGTTCATCGGCATCAACAACACGCTGACGACCCAGGCCGTGATGACGGTCGCACCGGTGGAACGGCCGGTCGCGGCGGCGTCCTACGGCTTCGTCCGGTTCATCGGCGGCGGCCTCGCGCCGTACGCGGCCGGCAAGCTCGCCGAGCACTACAACCTGCACGTGCCGTTCCTGGTCGGCGCCGGGGCGTTCGTGGTTGCGATCGTGGTTCTTGCCAGCGGACACCGGATCCTCTCCGACGCCGAGCGGTCGGCCCGCGAACCGGTCGCGGACGTGGCAGCCGCTCCCGAAGCGAGCGTGGCGCCGGTGGTGGTCGCCGTGGATGCGACGCCCGCTGGAGAGCTCGTCGCTCTGCGCGCCGCCCGCATCGCCGCAGAGCGCCACGCGCCGCTGGAGCTGTTGCACGTGCAGGAGATTGATGTGATCGGTGAGCAAGCGGTCGACATCGAGTCACTCGACGATGCTCGCGCGGTGGTCAAGGCGCGGGTGGCGGCCCTGGTCGCGACCGGCGTCGCGGTCAGTGGCCAGGTGCTGCGCAGCGTGTCCGACCACGCGGGCGTCGCGCGGCTGGTGTCCGAGCATGCCCAGTCGGTCGGCGCTGCAGCTGGTCGTGGTCGGTCCCAATCACGGTGGCCTGGCGACCAGCGCGTTCGGGCGCAACGTTTTGGTGGTCTATCCGGAGGACGTCGCGGTGTCGGGATCCAGCGCGTCTTAGGTCATTCGACCGACGTTGGTGGCGTCCTCGGTGTTCTGTGCAAAACGGCACACCGAGGGCGCAACACCGATGGCCGCATGCGTAGATTTCGGGAAACCCGAGACGGCCTCGCATCGGCTCCCCCTAACGTCAACGGGCGGACACAGAAGTCGTTGACAATGGGGGAATCGTCATGCGTGCCAAACTATTGGGCGGCGTTGCGATGAGCGTGGCGCTGGGCGCCAGCGCGCTGGCCGCGGCGCCCGCGGCGGCCGCGCCGGCGCCGGCCTCGGCCGTCGCACATCCGGACTTCTCGCAGGCCACCGGTTCGGAGGCGCCGCCGGTGGTGAAGCCTGGCGGCAAGGTTAACTTCGGTCTCGATTGCGCCTCCACGTCCGACAGCGCGTCGGCGACCGGCGCCACCGTAGGGCTGCCGAGTGATATGGCGATGCACAAGAGCGGCGCCGAACTGTTCGGACTGACGGTGACGCTTCCGAAGACCATCAAGCCGGGCGACTACCACGTCAGCCTGCTGTGTGCTGATGGCAGTCTCGCGACCGTCAAGTTCACCGTCGCGCCCACCGGTCAGGTGACCGCGACCAGCAAGCCGGGAGCCTGAGGCCCAGGCTTGCCGGCCGGCGCTCGCTTCGCCTTGGCTGGTCGGAAGACCGGCTTCCGGCGGCGCGAGGCGGCCGGACAGCGGTCAGAACGGCGGTTCGCCGACGCCGTCGATCCGGAGCGTGTGCCCGTCGCAGCCGGGCACCGCGCCGCGGATGACACCGATCGCCGTACGCCGCCCGATGGTGATCGCCACCTGCTGACGATCGAAGAGCTCCGGGCGATCCACCGTGATGTCACCGTGCCAGCGCTCGGCGGCCGTGGTGTCGTCGGGATCGGCGGTGCAGGTGAGGTCGGCGGCGCCGGTGACCACCTGGCCGTCAACGGTTATCGAGACCCGGCCGCGGAAAATGGCGTCCATGACCTCCAAGCGTATGCGGCCCGCTGGCGCAGCCGCCGAGGGCCGACGCCGCGCGGACCGCAGCACGCCGCCGAGCCCGGACCAGGGCTGGTCAGGCACCGACCGGAAGCAACAGGTCGCGGCCGTGCACTCGCGCGCTGACCTCGGCTACGCGCCGGGACTCGGTGGCGGCGTCGATCAGGCCGGCCATCGCGGGTGTCACCGTCGCCAGCGTCAGCTCGGCTTCGGTGCTGCGCAGGTCCAACTGCCAGACGTCGGCCAGGATCCGGCGCATCCAGCCGGTGGCGTGGTCCCAGCCCTCGCGGGGCGTGCCGGGTGCATACCCGCCGCCGCGGACGGTCACCAGCACGGCCGGCTTGCCGGCCAGGGCCGGCTCGGTGCCGGGCGCCATCCGGGAGTCGGTGAGGACCAGGTCGACCCACGTTTTGAAGTGCTGGGACACGCCGAAGTTGTAGAGCGGCACGGCGAACAGCAGCGCGTCGGCCGCGAGCAGCGGATCCACCTCGGCGGCAGCCAACGCCGCCGCGGCGCGCTGATCGGGGTTGCGGTGCTCATCGGGGGTCCAGGAGCCGGTGACCGCACTTGACCACGCCGTTGCCGGGATCGGCTCGCGGCCGAGATCCCGGCGGATCACCTCGGAGTCCGGGTGCCCGGCCCGCCACTCGGCCTCGACGATGTCCGCGAGCTCGCGGCTGTGTGAGCCTTCGGTCCGGATGCTGGCGTCCAGCCTGAACAGCGACATCTCAATCCTCCTGAGTACGAGCGCTTGGATCGCGCTTGCTGCTAGGAATTTACTAGCTCGTGCTAGTAAATTCCTAGTACGGAGGAAAATGCAAGGCCGAGTACGCTAGTTCACATGCCGAAGGCGCAGCCCGTTGACGTGCCGCCCGGACACGACGTCCGGCGCTGCGACGCCGCGCTGGCCCGCGCGTTCGAGTTCCTTGGCAAGCGATGGAACGGCATGATCTTGGGTACGCTCGCGGCCGGCCCCAGCGGTTTCGCTGAGCTGCGCCGGGCGCTTGACCCGATCACCGACTCGGTCCTGTCGGATCGTCTGTCCGAGCTGGCCTCGGCTGGTCTGGTCAGCCGCGAGATCACCGACACCCGGCCGCCGGGCGTCAGCTATGCCTTGACGCCGGCGGGCCAAGCGCTGACGCCGGTGCTCGGCGAGCTCTCCACCTGGGCCTCCGATCACTTGATCCCCAAGTGCCCGAGCGGCGAGTCCTGCTGATCCGGCCGTGACCGCGGCGCGGACCAGCGGGCCAATAGATTTGGATCCGGACGGCTACTCTGCGATTCCCCTCATCGGCGTCGCACGACGCCATCACCCCGCGGAGCGAACATGCCGTTCGGACGGTCCATTGAAGAGAAGGAAGCCGCTCGCGCCGAGAAGGAGCGCGTCCGCGCAGAGCAGGCCCGCCAGGAGGCAGACCGGCGGGCGGCGGAGACGGCCGCGGCCGAGCGGGCGCGCTATCTTGCCAGCCCGGTCGGCCGAGCGACCATGGCGAAGCAGGACGGCGCCCGGTTCTTCGAGGTGAAGCTGGTGGTCAGCACCACCGAAGGCAACACCAGCTGGATCAGTGGCGAGTCGAGCGCGACCAGCTCGATCACGCACACCGACACCCTCGGCAAAATCGAAGACGTCGGCTGGCGGCTCGAACACGTCGGCTATGTCTTCATCGTGACCAGCGAGTCCACCCGCGAGCGCGGCTTCAGCACCGGCGAGAACGTCGCCGTCAACGGCCAGACGATGGGCATTTACCTGTTCCGCAACGCCGACGCCTGACAGCGCAGCCCGTGCGTCGATCTGAGATCGCGGATGATCTGAGATCGCGGAGTCGCCGGGCAAAGCCAGACCCAACCGAGCCGGGCCGCGGCAAAGCGGCTCGGCTCGGCGGCGACCCTCAGCGCTTGACCAGCAGGTGCCAGAACCGCGGTGCGTCCCGGAGCGGACCTCGTGCCACGACCTCGTCGGCCGGCCGGTGCATCTCCACATCCCAGCCGGGGAACAGGCTCGGCACCTCTGCCGGCCGCATCCGGCGCGGTCCCGGCCTCTTGGCGCCGCCGGGTCCGAAGTAGAACAGCAGCAGGCGGGCACCGGGGCGACTGACCGCGGTGACCAGGCCGGCCGCGGCCGCCCGGCCTTTGTCGCTCAGGCCGGCAATGCAACCCATGTCCTGCACGGCCGTGACGTCATCGCCGATGTCGGACACCCGCAGCCGGGTGATGTCGCCGTGCACCAGCCGCACGTCAACGCCGGCCTCGGCCGCGGCGGCTTGAGCCGCGCGCAGCGCCGGAGAGACGAGGTCGACCCCGGTCACCCGCCAGCCGTTGGAGGCCGCGAACACCGCGTCCTTGCCCGTGCCGCAGCCGACATCGAGCAGATGGCCCGGCGTGCCGTTTTTGACGAGATCGGTCAGCGGGTCGCTGATCTCGTGCTGGTCCCACGGCGTCAACCCGACCCGGTACATCAGTTGGTATGCGAAAGCCATGATCGTTTCCCTCCGTGCATTGGTTCAGTAGAGTCTAGCTCTTGCAATAGAGTGTAACTCTATTAATCGAGTGTTACTCTAAGCCGTGACCGATGTCAAGGTGAACCGGAGACAGCGCCAGGCCCTGGAGACCCGCCGGAAGATCCGCACCGCGGCACAGGAGCTGTTCGAGCAGCAGGGCTATGCGGCGACCACAATCAACCAGATCGCCGAACGCGCCGACGTCGCGTGGCAGACGGTCTATTCGGTGTTCAAGAACAAGCCCGCGATCCTGTCCGAGATCTTCGACGTCACCGTTGCCGGCGACGACGACCCAATCCCGATGGCGGAGCGGCCGTTCGTTCGGCAGATCGCCCAGGCGCAGGAGCCGCGTGAGAAATACCGGATCTTCGCCGCCCACATGCGGGAGACCAACGCGCGTACGGCCGCGGTCCAGGGCGTGATCGAGAGCGCCGCGGCCACCGATCCGGACATGGCCGAGCTGTGGGCGAAGCTGATGCGGATGCTCACCGAGGGCATGCGACTGGCCGCGCAGGCGCTGGCCGCGCAGGGAGCCATCCGGGGAATCAGTGTCGAGAAGGCTGCTGACCTGCTGTGGTGGCACGCCGGCCCGTGGGCCTACCGGGCCCTGGTGCTCACCAAGGGCTGGACCGATGCGGACTACGAAGAGTGGACTGCGGACTCACTGCACGCGCAGCTCTTCGCCGGAGGCTGAGCCGCGTCGAACGCCGGTTCGCACGACAAGTGCGAAGCGGCCGGTCAGCTCAGCTGACCGGCCGCCTCATCTATCGATAACGTCTGCACTACCGGTGGTAGTCGAAATTCCAGCGCCGCTTGACGTCGCCGGCGGCCCGTGGCTCGCCCACCCATTGGTGATCTGTTTTTAGTCTCAGCGGACCGGTAGCCTTCCGGCGTGGCCAACCCCGACAACCCGGCGCCGAACCCACCAGGCGCGGCTCACCACACCGAGGCCTTTTCCACCGAGGCCCCGCGATCGGCGGTGCCCAGCCAGCCAGAGCCGACCAGCCAGCAGCCGGCGAGCCAACAGCTGACCAAGCACCTGTCCTTCGACGAATACAAGCTGTATTACGAATCGGCGGAGCGGGTCACCGACCGGCGGCTCGACCTCAACAAGTGGAACTACTCGGTGATGACCGCGACGCTGCTGGCCATCGGCGCGGTCCTGGTGTGGTCGACGCAGCGTGCCGACCACGAGCTCACCGGCTGTGTCGGTGTGTTCATCCTGTCGCTGATGGCATTCCTGCACTGCACCTTCTGGATCAAGCAGATCGACGACTTCAAGGCACTGAACACCGAGAAGTTCCGGATCCTCAATGAGATGGCGCCACGGGTGACGTTCCCGGACATGGCCGGTGCCCACCTCGGTTCCTACGAGCCGTTCCGGCGCGAGTGGCGGGCGATGGAGGCCGACGACGCGGTCCGGGAGATTCGGTCCGGGCTCGGCGGGCGGTTTGTGGCGTTGAAATCCAGCAGCGCCGAATACACCATGGCCCGCATCTTTCGATTGGCATTTCTGCTGATCGCGCTTGCTATCATCGGCTTGGCGATCGCGGACTACGGGAATATCTCGGCACACCTGTCGCCTTTTGGCCTAAGCACACATTCGACTAACTGAAGGATTCCCGTGAGACCGCTGGTTTTCGTGATCATGCCGGTCGGTTCGGACCCGAACTACGTGTCTCGCCGGTCGCGAATCGACGCGACCGTCCGTGCCCTTGGCATGGAGCCCTACTTCCCGCTCGACCATCACCGGCATGACGAGGTCTACGACCCTGCGACGGTGCGGTTCGAGATGCAACGCGCATCGGTCGTCGTCGCCGACCTGACGCTCGAGCGTCCTAGTTGCTATTACGAACTCGGTGTCGCCCAGGGCGTCGGACTGCCGACGGTGATTGTGGCGGCGCAGGGCACTCCTATTCACCAGACCGCAGATCGAGACCGCGTCGCGTTCTACGCCGACCTGGACGAGCTGGGCAAGGTGCTGCACAGCGAATTGCGAGCGCACGCTCCGACCCTGGTTCGCTGACCACGCTGCGATCGGCGGCCGTCCCCACTAGAGGGACGGCCGCCGATGTGCGTAAGGTACTGCGTCGTCACGTGCGCCGGTGACGTGAGAACTCGCATCGCCGGCCGATCGGCGAAAGGATCGATGCGCGATGCGGCCCGGCCGGAGAGTGGTCTTCGCGCTGCTCGGCGTCGCGCTGCTGATCGCCGCGTTCGCCCTGGCTAGGTGCGACCGGCCGGGCGCACGCCCGCCGGCCAGCCCGGTCACCGCAGCGCAGCCGGCACCGGCCGGGTTTGCCGCCTCATCATCACCATCGGCACCGGTGCCCGGGTCGCCATCGCCATCGCGATCGGTGGTGCCGAGCTCGTCGGTGTCCTCGCGGTCCCCGGGGGGATCACCGGTCACCAGCCGAAAGGGTGTCTCGGCGTGGTCGTTCGACGGTGTCGGCACCGCCCTGCGGCAGTCCGGTGCGAGCTGGTATTACACCTGGTCCACCAACCACAACGGGATCACCGCGCCGCACGGTGTCGAATTCGTGCCGATGATCTGGGGATCCGCCAGCGTCACCACCTCGGCGCTGAATCAGGCCAAATCGGCCGGCCGCGTCCTGCTCGGATTCAACGAGCCAGATCTTGCCGCCCAGTCCAACATGACCGTCGATCAGGCTCTGGATCTGTGGCCGAAACTGCAGGCGACCGGGCTTGAGCTGGGCAGCCCCGCGGTGGCCTACGGCGCCGCCGATCCGGGCAAGTGGCTCGACCGGTTCATGACCGGAATCAGAGCCCGCGGTCTTCGGGTCGACTTCATCACCCTGCACTGGTATGGCGCCGATTTCCGGGCCGGCCCGGCGACAGCGCAGCTCAAGTCCTACCTCCAGGCCGTCTACCAGCGCTATCACAAGCCGATCTGGCTGACCGAATATGCGCTGATGTCGTTTAATAGTGGCGGCGCCAGCGTTCCGGGCCAGGCTCAGCAGGCCGCGTTCGTCACCCAGTCCACCACGATGCTGGACGGCCTGAGCTATCTGAAGCGGTACGCCTGGTTTGCACTGCCGGCCGACCCGAGCAAACCGAGCACCGGCCTCTACCTGCCCGGTCCCAAGGCCACCCAGGTCGGACTCGCCTACCAGGCGGCCCGATAGAGTCGCCGGGTGCTGGACATGCGCCCGATCGGACGGGTCACCTCACCACGGGCTGAAGCCATCGACGACGACTGGGATTCGATCACCTCGATTATCGAGCTGGATCCCGAAGTCCTCGACGGCGATGCCACGGAAGGCCTCGCCGACTTCTCCCACGTCGAGGTGGTCTACGTCTTCGACCAGGTGGATCCGGCTCAGGTGACGACCGGTGCCCGGCACCCGCGCGGCAACACCAGCTGGCCCAAGGTCGGCATCCTGGCCCAGCGCGCCAAGAACCGGCCGAACCGGATCGGCGTCACGGTGTGCCGCCTGCTCTCCGTGGACGGTCTGCGCCTGACGGTGGCCGCGCTGGATGCCATTGACGGCACGCCGGTGCTGGACGTCAAGCCCTACATGGCCGAATTCGGTCCGCGCGGCGCGGTCCGGCAGCCGGCCTGGTCGAGCGAACTGATGAGCGGCTACTGGGGCTAGGCGTGTTTCGAAGTCCGGTTCGTGGCCTAGGCCCCGCCGCAGCCGACCGGCCGCTTTGAAACACGCCCTCAGGCTCAGACCCGCGCCCGCTCCTCAGCCGTGCGCTGGCCGTAGACGTAACCGCCGGCGATCATCCGCTCCGCCTCGTTGAGCTGCAAATGGTCGAAGAGGTCGGCGATCAGCTGCTGATCGGATCGCTGGTCGTCGGGCATCTGGATGGCCAGGAGACCCTCCCGGACCCGCCGCCGCAACGAGATCTGATCGACCGAGGGCTCGTCGTCCCACAGGCTGTCGGTCTCCAGCAGCGGCTCCGGTTCCGGCTCCGGCTCGCGCGGTGCCGGCGTCCGCGAGCTCGGCAGCCGACGCTCCAGCTCGCCCCGGATCTCGCCGCTGATCAGGCCGCGGCCGCGTCGCCGAGGTGCCGCTTCCGAGTCCGGTTCGCGCATCGGCGGATCGCTGAACATGGCAGAAGCATGCCCATTGTGGCCGTTGGTGCCGTTGCGGCCGGCGCCGTTGGCTCCGTTGTGCGGGGTCAGCCCGTGGAGAGTCGACTCCAGCTCACGGCTGTGTGCCTCGGCGGCCTCCAGCGCTCGCTCCTGAGCCTTGCGCGCCTTGCGGTCCAGTGGCCGCAGCGTGCCGTTCGGCGCCAGCCGCTCGGGCGCGAGATCGGCGGCGATCAGGGCGGTTAGGCCGTCGTAGTCGGCGTTGTCGGCCAGGCGCGCGGCGATCTCGTCAAGGTCGTAGACCGCGATCGCGATGTCGGCGGTCTTCGGATCGACGGCCGACTTGATCTTCCGGTGCAGCACCTTCGAGATCGCGGCCTGACGTCGCTCCCGCCGGATCTCGGCTCGAGCCGAGGCCAGCGAGTCGTAGAGACCGAGACGCGGATCGGCCTTGGCCAGGGCGCGCGCCCGGACGGTGAGCCACGGATGCCGAAGCCAGTGCCCGACGACTTCGTAGGCCGGCGTGGTCGGCGGCAGGTCGCCCTTGACCCGCAACCGGTCCCGGCGCTGATTTTCGGTGTGCATCAGCCACACTAGATAACCCAGCGCGGACATGCCGGCGAAGAAGCCGCCGAGCAGGTGGTTGTCGTGCGCGAGCCAGTTGAAGGTGACCGCGGACGCGGCGATCGCCACCGACAGCAGGCGCGACGCGACCGCGCGCTCGCCGAGCCGGCGCCGGACATCGGCATTGGCGAGCACCACGATGCCGCCGAGCTCGAGCGCGGCAACCGCCGGGATGGCGGCGGCCAGCGGAATGCCGAGCGCCTCGACCGCACCGGAGACCTGTCCGGCGAGCGCGACCAGCAGGACTACGAGATAGAAGCCTTGCCGGACCACCGACGTGCGCCGGACCAGCTTGGCCAGGTCGGCATCGAGCTCGCCCTCGCCGATCGGCAGGTCCGAGCGCCGGGTGGTGGGGGATGGCCAGGGCGCGGGCGCGGTCATGACGACACCTCAGCCGCCGGGCCGGGACGATAACCCCGGGCCGCCAGGAACTCGGTCAGCGCCAGCTCGACGCAGTCCTGCACCGTGGTCTCCTGGTCCCGAACGAACCGCTGCAACAACTGCTCCACCTCAACACGCACACGGGCGTTCACCTGCACCCGCTCCCATCTGGACCGCTTTGCAGGCATCGCCAGCATCGGCAGATTGCCAGTCTCCGTCATCGCCCACCTTTGCTAGCTCGAGTGCTAGCGGGCAGGCTAGCAAGACCGGAAGCGACACGCCGAAACCGAAACGGCGTGTCGTATGGATGTTCGAATACGTGCCGATCTATGGCACGTTACTGGACATCGACGGGTCGTGTGAACTCACCCAGCCAGCGTGGGGTGTCATCCGCGCTCGGGTCCGGGACCTGCGAAATTCTTGACACCACCAGGCCGCCGGTGGCGTACGCGCTAATCTCCGCCACTGTCAGTGGCCACGGTGGACCCTGCACTTCGGTGTCCTCGTCCCGGGCGGCCGCCACCGCGACCAGCCGGCCGCCGGGTGCCACCAGCGACGCCACCGCTTCGATCGCGGTCGCTCGCGGCGGGTCCGGAAGTGCCTGCACGGTGAAGACGTCCACGACCACGTCGAAGGTGCCGCGCCACTCGGCCGGCAGGTGTAGCAGATCGGCCTGGTGATAGTCGACGGTGCTGTCCGGGAACCGGCCCCGCGCCAGCCGGATAGCGGCGTCGGAGATGTCGAACGCGGTGGTGGCGAAGCCCAGCCGGGACATGAATTCGGCGTCCGCGCCGAGCCCGCTCCCGACCACGATGGCGCGCTGCCCGGAACCGGCCAGTCCGTGGTCGAAGACCCAGCCGGCGAGCAGCGGATGCGGCTCGGTGCGATTCCACGGCATGGTGACCGATCCGGCCTCGGCCTGCGCGTAGAGGCGGTCGAACCAGCTAGTCGGGCTGCCGTCCTGATAGGAGACTCGGGCCAGGCGATCGGCCTGCTGAGGCCAGCCGCCGGCGGTGTGTTTCAGAATCGGCACCGCCAGGTCCAGCGACACCGGCCGGGAGTTCTCGTCGTGCAGCACCAGCGGCGTCGATCCGAGGTCGCCGGCGAGGCCGGGCAGAGGCGGCGCGTCCACCAGAGTCAAGGTCGCGACCCGATCCGGGTGCGCGAGGGCGACCTGTTGCGCGATCGCCCCGCCGAGTCCGGCGCCGACCAGGTGGGCCGCGCCGATGCCGAGCGAATCGAGCGTCGACACGGCATCCTCGGCCAGATCCGGCACTCGGTCCGGGCGGGGTTCGGCGACCAGATGCTCGTAACAGACCACGAAGCGGCGGCCCTCGGCCAGGCGCCGGCAGAATTCCGGCTGCCACCAGTCGGTGGCCGCGCCCGGGCCGGGGATCAGAACGATCGGCGGATCGACGGGATCTCCCACGGTGCTCGTCACATCCAACGATTCTTCCCAACGCGCTTCCAGAGCGCACGCCGGATGGGATCAAGTGCACCAAATACCCGGATCTGCCCGGAACAAAATCCCACAGATTCACCGGTACGCCGCGGACCCGGCCCGAAGACGCCGGCGCCGGTCCGCACCGGTACACCGCCGGTCCCCACCGGTACACCGATGGTCCGGCACCGGCCCCCCGTTGGCCGCGCCGGCTCATCCGCCCAGGGTTCAGGCCGCCAGTGCGCCCGCCAGGTCGGTCCAGAGGTCGTCGGCGTCCTCCAGTCCGACGGACAGGCGCAGCAACGCGGCCACCGGCTTCGCATCCGACGTCACCGGACGATGGGTGAGGGAGGCCGGATGCTGGATCAGCGTGTCGACCCCGCCGAGCGACACCGCGTGGGTGATCAGCCCGCACCCGGCGGCGACCCGGGCCGCGGCATCGATGCCGCCGTTCACCTCAAACGCCAGGATGGTGCCAGGCCCGGACATCTGCCGGCCGACCAGACCCGCGCTGTCACATTCGGCCAGGCCGGGGTAGTGCACCGCGGTCACGGCCGGATGGGTGAGGAGCCGATCGGCGAGCTTGCCGGCGGATTGCTGGGCCGCGGCGACGCGTACCGGCAGGGTTTGCAAGCCCCGGTGCAACAGGTAGGCGCCGAGCGGATGCAGGACCGCTCCGGTGATCGCGCGGACCGGACGCAGCCGTGCCGCCCACTCGGCGGAGCAGGCGATCACACCCGCGACCACGTCGCCATGGCCGCCCAGAAACTTGGTCGCCGAGTGCAGCACCAGGTCGGCGCCGAAGTCTGCGGGCTGCTGCAACACCGGCGTCGCGAACGTGTTGTCGACCAGCAACGGCACGCCGGCACACTGCCGCCGGATCGCCGCGAGGTCGCGCAGCCGAAGATCCGGGTTGGCCGGCGTCTCCACCACCACCAGGCCGGTGTCCGGCCGCAGCGCCGCGGCGATCTCGTCCGGTGTGGTCCAGGTGACGGTGGTGCCGAGCAGGCCGCTGGCCAGCAGGTGGTCGGAGCCACCGTAGATCGGGCGGACCGCGACCACGTGCCGGTTGCCGTCGGCGCCCGCGGCCAGCAGCGCGGCGGTGAACGCGGCCATGCCGGACGCGAACCCGACCGCCGCGTCGGTGTTCTCAAGCTCGGCGAGCGCATCCTCGAACCGGGCCACGGTCGGGTTCCACAACCGCTGATAGACCATGCTGCCGTCGGCCGGCGGCCGGTCGCCGCCGGCGAGCGCGTCGTAAGAAGCGCCGCCCCGATCCAGGTCCGGCAGTGGGTAGGTGGTCGACAAGTCGATCGGCGGCACATGCACACCCAGATCGGCGAGGTCGTGACGGCCGGCGTGGACAGCGCGAGTATGAACGTCGATGGTCATGCCGGTATCGTGAATATGCTGCTGAAGCAGGGCAAGAGTTCCGAATATCGTGCGTCACACCCGGCTTCGACATGCCGATCATGCGGATCTAGGTTCGGGAGAGCGGGGCATGGTGAAGGATCTGCGTACGCCCGGACCGGCGCCGCGCCCGCTGCCGACCGGACTGGACGACATCGATCTGCGGTTGCTGGAGCTGCTCGCCGCCGACGGGCGGATGACCAACGCGGCCCTCGCCGACGCGGTCGGCATCGCACCGTCGACCTGCCTGGCCCGGGTTCGCGCGCTTCGCGACCGAGGCGCCATCCGGGGCATCCACGCCGACGTCGACCTGTCCCAGCTCGGGCGGCCGCTGCAGGCGATGGTCTCGGTCCGGCTCGCGGCCCACACCCGGGAGCAGATCGACGCGTTCCGGTCGGCGGCGCCGGCGATGCCCGGCGTGCTGGCGGTCTTTCATGTCACCGGCTCGGTCGACTATCTGCTGCACGTTGCCGCCGCCGACTCCGACGCGCTGCGCAACTTCGTGCTGGACCACCTGGTCAGCCGACCCGAGGTGGCGCACGCGGAGACGAGCCTGATTTTCGAGTATGTCCGAGGCGCGGCGCCGCTTGCCGGCTGAGGTATGGGAGTGGGCTGCGAGCTTGACGTGTGGGACTAAGCCGAGCAGCCCGTCGGCGGGTCGACGCGCCGACGTAGCGTGGTCGCCATGAGTGGAGTGCGCGTCTCGGTCGACGGTCCGGTTACCACGGTATTGCTGGACCGTCCGGAGGTGCGCAACGCCGTCGACGGCCCGACCGCGGCGGCGCTGGTGGAGGCGTTCGCCCAGTTCGAAGCCGACGACACCGCGCTGGTCGCGGTGCTGGCCGGCGCCGGCGGCACATTCTGCGCCGGTGCCGATCTGACCGCCTTCGGTGACGAGCAGCGCGGCAATCGGTTGCGGGACAGCGGTGACGGTCCGATGGGCCCGACCCGGATGCGGATGTCCAAGCCGGTGATCGCCGCCGTCTCCGGCTACGCGGTGGCCGGGGGACTCGAACTCGCATGCTGGTGTGACCTGCGTGTCGTCGAGGAGGACGCGGTCTTCGGTGTCTTCTGCCGTCGCTGGGGCGTGCCGCTGATCGACGGCGGGACGGTGCGGCTGCCGCGGTTGATCGGGATGAGCCGGGCACTTGACATGATCATTACTGGGCGGCCGGTGGGCGCCGCCGAGGCGTACCAGATGGGGCTCGCCAACCGGGTCGTGCCGACCGGCGCGGCACTCGGCGCGGCCCAGGATCTGGCCGCGGAGATCGCCCGCTTCCCGCAGGCGACCATGCGTGGCGACCGGCGATCGGTGTATTTCCAGGAAGGGCGCGACCTGTCCGAGGCGATGGGCCGGGAATTCGCGATCGGGATGGCGAACATCGACGAGGCGCGGTCCGGCGCCGAGCGGTTCGCCGGCGGCAAGGGCCGGCACGGGTCGTTCACCGATATCTGACCACGGTCCATCGTGGTCAATCGCGGTCAAATCTGCGAGTACGCCAAAAGTTGCGTTGATCTATGGCGCCCGATGCCGGTGACGCGGTAGAAACACTTCGACCCCCTTTTCTCGCGGTTCGATAAAAGCCATCCGCGAACCGCCGCATCCCCTTGGAAGGTCGATGAGCACTCCTCGATCGATGCGCCGCGGCGTCGGAGTCGCGGTGACCGCCCTGGTCACGATTGCCGCGCTGGCCGCCACCCCGGGCACGTCGGTGGCCGGCACCGGCGCCCCAGACTTCGGGCCCAACGTCTTCATTTACGACCCGTCCACACCCGCCGCCACCATCCAGGCGAAGCTCGACGCGCTGCACGACCAGCAGGCCGACGCGCAGTTCAGCGACAACCGCTACGCGGTGCTGTTCAAGCCCGGGCAGTACAACGTCAATGCCAATCTCGGCTACTACGAGACCGTTGCCGGTCTGGGCCTGTCACCGGATGACACCAACATCACCGGTGCGGTGCGCGTCACCGGCTATCCCGATCCGACCGCGCCATCGGGCATCTCGGCGCTGGAGAATTTCTGGCGGTCGGCGTCGAACCTGTCGGTCACTCCGACCGACTGGTCCGATCAGTGGGCGGTGTCCCAGGCCGCGCCGCTGCGGCGGGTGCACATCAAGGGCATCCTCTGGCTGGAGCCGGGCAATGGCGGCTATTCCAGCGGCGGCTATATCGCCGACTCCAAAGTGGATGGCATCACCATCAACGGGTCCCAGCAGCAGTGGCTGACCCGGGACAGCAACCTCGGCGACATCTGGACCAACGGTGTCTGGAACCAGGTGTTCTCCGGTGTCACCGGCGCGGTGCCGACCCCGGACTACCCGAACAACCCCTACACGGTGGTGCCGGCCAGCCCGGTGACCCGGGAGGCGCCGTTCCTCTACGTCGACGACCACGACAAGTTCCGGGTGTTTCTGCCGGCGCTGCGGCACGACTCGTCCGGAACCACCTGGGACAACGGCCAGCCGGGCTCGTCGGCGCCGATCAGCTCGTTCTACATCGCCAAGCCCGGCGACTCGGCCTTGAAGCTCAACCTTGAACTCGCGCTCGGCAAGAACCTGATCGTCACGCCCGGCGTCTACCACCTCAACGCACCGCTGTTCGTGACCCGCAAGGACACGGTGATTCTGGGCCTCGGCATGCCGAGCCTGACGCCCGACAACGGCACCGCCGCCATCCGGATCGCCGATGTCGACGGCGTCCGCGTCTCCGGCCTGATCGTCGACGCCGGACCGAAGAAGTCGCCGTCCCTGATCGATGTCGGCAGCCTGTTGAGCCACCGCAGCCACGCTGCGGATCCGACGTCGTTGCAGGACGTCTTCATCCGGGTCGGCGGCCCGTGGCAGGGCAAGGCCACCGCCTCGCTGGTGGTCAACAATGACGACACGCTGCTCGACAACATCTGGGCGTGGCGTGCCGACCACGGCAACGGCGTCGGCTGGACGTCCAACACGGCGGACTACGGCGTCGTCGTCAACGGCGACAACGTCACCGCCTACGGCCTGTTCGTCGAGCACTACCAGAAGTATCAGACGGTCTGGAACGGGCAGAACGGCACCACGATCTTCTACCAGAGCGAGATGCCCTACGACCCGCCGAGCCAGGCCGCGTGGACCAGTCCCACCGGTAATGGGTACGCGTCCTACAAGGTCGCTCCGTGGGTGACCACACATCACGCGTACGGCCTCGGTGTCTATTGCTTCTTCAACCAGGGCGTCGACATCCGGGCTGCCCGCGGCATCGAGGTGCCGGACACGCCGGGCGTGCAGTTCAGTCACATGGTGACGGTGTTCCTGTCCGGGAGCGGCGGCATCGAGAAGACCATCAACGACGCCGGCACGCCCGAGGTCGGCGGGTTCGGCACCAGTTACGTGGTGAGCTACCCGTCCTGATCGCGATCGCGGCGCGGGACTGCTGTAGCGGTGCCGCGCCGCGTTCTCCGACCCGCGTTCGCGGTACTTGGCGCGCGCTGCGGAGCCGCGCCGTGGAGTTCAGCGCGCGCTGCGGATTCAGTGCGCGTGGTGGCGACGGCGCCGGTCCCGGTCCGCCCGGGATCGGCGCCGTTATGCACTGCGGCCTGCTGAAATGACGGCCGCATCGACCGGTTTCGGCCCGAATCGCCGGTCCGGATGTGCAATTTGTCTCGGCTGGTAGTTGTCCGATTTGACGCTTCGGCGAATCGGGTGAAGCGTTGCCGGAGCGGCCCAGCGAGGCCGGATCTGCGGAGGCGCCGGCCCCGGCAAGGTGGGCCAGCGGCGGTCACGCGTCGGTGGAACGAAGCCCCGACACAGTCAATTCGATTAGTGATCGCCGTCGCGCGCCCGACGCGAGCGTTGTGCGCTCGAAAATCGGCGCAGGAAGGATCACGAAATGGTAATTCTGACCGATCAAGCCGCGGCTGCGATCAAGGCGCTTACCGACCAGCCCGAAGTGCCACCGGACGGGGGCCTTCGGATCGCCGCCGAGGACGCCAGCGGCGAGCGGCTGGGTATGCAGCTGATCGCCGGACCGACGGCCGGTGACGAGGTCGTCGAGTCTCAGGGCGCGAAGCTGTTCCTGGACCCGGTCGCCGCAGTGGTGCTCGATGGAAAGGCGCTGGACGCACGGGCTGACGAGAGCGGCCAGGTGAGCTTCAGCGTTCAGGACATTCTGCGCTGACCTGCCGGCAGTCGACTGCATGGATCAGCCCCGGACCGGTGGTCCGGGGCTGATCCGCGATCAGTGCACCATCCACACGCGCCACATCGCGGATGGGTCCGTCAGGGGATCGCCGTGGACCAGGACGAAGTCCGCCGGTCCGCCCTCCCGGATGGTGCCGGCGTCTGCCTCGCCGAGCAGCAGGCCGCCGTTCCGGGTGGCCGCGGCCAGCGCCTCCCATGGCTGCAGACCCGCGGCGACCAACGTCTCGATCTCCCACGCGAGCTGGTTCGCGCGCAGCGAGCCGCCGCCGAAGTCGGTGCCGCACGCGATCACTACGCCGGCCCGCGCGGCCAGCCGTACGCTCTCGTGTGCCCACTCTCGCCGGGCCGCGATCTGCGCGCGGCCGGACGGTTCAGCGAACCGCGCGAGCGTGGTGGTGTGTGCGAAGGTTCGCCACGACTCCAGAACGGCAAGCGTCGCCACCAGCGTCACCCCGTTGGCGGCCATCACGCGGGCCACGTCCGCGTCCAGCTGGAACCCGTGTTCAAGCGAGGCGACACCGGCCTCGGCGCCGACTCGCGCGCCGGCCAGCATGCCGGAGTGGGCCGTCACCTTCGCGCCGCGCTGGCGGGCCGCTTCGACCACGGCCGTGACTTCGCCGACCGTGAACGGCGAGACGTCCTTGTCCGGACCGTCGAGGTAGAGCTTGATCAGATCGGCGCCGTCATCGAGCTGCCGCATCGCGGCGTCCAGCAGGTCGCCACCGTCGGCGACCTCGACGCCGAGCCCGGTCGGCAGCGCGCCGGACCGCGCGACCCAGGCGCCGGCGGCGCGGACGTACGGATATTCCCGGTGCCCCGCCCACCGGTCGCGGACGCCGAGAGCCAGGGCGCGAGTGCGGCCGTCGACCGGGTCGGTCCGGACTGGGGAACCGACGTCGCGAGCCCACCGGATGCCGGCCGCCCGTTGCAACCGCGCATTGTGCTCGGCGGCGCGCAGCAGGTCCTCGGCCGGATCGAAGCCCCGTTCGATCCAGTGCGCACCACCCGGCAGGGTGAGGTGGCTGTGACTGTCCACCATGCCGGGGACGATCGTGCATCCGGAGGCGTCGATCACCTCGACATCCGGCCCCGGATCGGGCTCGTCGCCGGATTGGCGAATCCACTCGATGCGGTCGTCGACGACCAGAATGCTGACGCCGACCGTGAGATCCGGACCGGTGCCGTCCGCGAGCGCCGCGTCCCGATAGAGGATGCGTGACATGCGGCCACTATTTCACGTGCCCGCGCGACTTGCTTGCGGTGTAACGGATTCCTTCACTTCACAAGCCACACCGGGCGGACACGGGGCGGCGAGACGGCGCAGCCGCATGTTGGGACCCGACGCGGCGGTCAGCCCGACCAGACCTATCGCGCTAAGACCTTGCCGCCGGGTCGCGCCTCATGAGGTAGTAGCTGACCGCGGTCGCGACGAGGCCGTTCAAAGCCAGTCCCGCAAAGATGGTCCAGGCTCCCCATGGCGACCGATGCTGGTGGACCGCGGTCACGACGACAAACACAGCCAAAACAACGGCGGCCACGCTGAAGCCCAACAGGCCAGTCAACAGGACAGCTCGCGCACTCACGTTCCGTTGGCCGGGCGGGCTGATCATCATTCCATCCTCACCGGGAATCTCCGCTCAAACAAGCGCTCGCCTGGCCACAGCAGGATCGGTACGTGTTCCAGTGTCGGATCAGCGAAGGGGAGCACCATTTCCGCACCTCAGCGCCCTTTCGTTGCACGCGTGCTGGCACAGGCGATGGTGCAGGGCATTCTGCCGTGCTGAGCCGTCGCCGCGGATATGAGGCTGGCAGGACCGCACTGGCGCCGCTAACGCGTTCGCGTGGGCCAGGTGAGGTTCAGGATCAACTCCATGAAGACGCCGAGTTCGACCGGCTCGGCGATCAGACGGTGCGTCAGTGAGCCGCAAGTCCAGCGAGCTTCGAGCCGGTCGTCGCCGGCATGCACGGCGACCCGGTGCCCGCCCAGATTCACCAGCGCGATCAGCCGGCCGGTGAGTTCCGGGTGCAGGCCGATCGTGGAATGCATGCCGATGCTCATGCCGGCAACCGTCGAATACGCGGTGAACCGCTGAGTCGTCGTGGCGATCTCGCGTCCGTAGACCGGTCGCCAGCCGGCCGGGATCTCGGGCAACTGACCAGGTTGGACGGCAAGCGTCGCGGCGGTCAGGAACGGTGCGCGGCCGGCGAGGTCGTCCACGTCGATCGGGCGGGAGCGAGTGATTGTGAGCACGGAAACTCCATCGGGTCAGATCGCACCAGGGGTGGCGGTGCGGTGGCGAGCCCGACGTTGCGCTCGGTCAACACTGTGCACCACGATCCCGAGGAACGCGCACCCTCGTCCATTCCTCGGGATCGTGGCGGTGCCGATCAGATCCTGACGGTCGTCGACAGCGGCCGGTCGGCGAGGCTATGACCAGCCGAAATGGTGTAGTCCCCGGACACCGTGGTCCAGCCGTCGTGCCAGATCTGGAACGCCCGATCGACGAGGGTGACCTGTGCCGTGGCGGCTTCACCGGGCGCCGCCGTCACCACCGCGAACCCGACCAGCCAGCGGGCCGGGCGGTCGGCGTCGGGCACGCTCGGACCCGCGTAGACCTGCACCACCTCGCGGCCCGGCCGGTCACCGGTATTGCGAACGGTCACGCTGACATCGGTGCCGGTGACCTTGAGGTCTTCGTACGCCCAGGTGGTGTAGCCGAGTCCGGACCCGAAGCCGAACCGCGGCGCGTGCGTCCCGCGGTCCCAGGCGCGATAGCCGATGAAGACACCTTCGGGATAGTCGAGCACTCCATCGGTCGGCGTGGTGTTCAGCACCGGGCTGTCGGCCATCCGGACCGGCCAGGTGGTCGGCATCCGGCCGCCCGGTTCGGCGGCTCCGAACAGCACGTCGGCGAGCGCGTGGCCGGCTTCCTGGCCGGGGAACCAGGTGAGCAGGATCGCGGCCACGTCGTCGGCCCACGGCAGCTCGACCGGCGAACCGGCGTTGACCACCGCGACGGTCCGTGGGTTGGCCGCGGCCACCCTGCGTACCAGCTCATCCTGAAGCCCCGGAAGGGCGAGTGAGTCGCGGTCGAAGCCCTCCGATTCGACCTCGTTGGTGGTGCCCACGACGACCACCGCGATGTCGGCACCGGCGGCGATCTCGACCGCCTCGTCCAGCAGTTGCTCCGGCGTCAGCTGCGGCTCGCCGTGAGCGATGGTCAGGCTCACCATCAGCGTCGGCTCGGTGACCAGGCCGTGCTGGATGAGGACGATCTCGGTGGACTGACCGCCGGCCAGCTCGACCGGGAATCGCAACTCCGGCGGCGACAGGAAGACCAGGCTGAGATCGCCGCTTTCGGGCGCGACGAAGTCGTCGAAGACGGTCTGCCCGTCGACGGTGAGAGTGAACTGGCCGACTCCGCGGATCGCGATCTGGTGGGTGCCTTCGATCTCCGCCGTGATGGTGGCCCGCACCTCCACCTCGGCGAGGTTGTCGGTGACCACACCGTCCGGTGTGGACATCCACTTGATCTGGGCTTCCGGCAGAGCCATGGTGGTGGCGACCGAGCCGTCGTGGTTGCGCAGCGTGGCGCTGACCGACCCGGAGATGGGCGCCAGTTTGGTACGCGGATCCGCGCCCATGGCATAGGTCAGCTCGGTGCCGGCCGGCAGCGCCGCGGACAGGCCGTCCAGCGGCGAGACGATCCGGTCCGGGAACACCGTCGCACTTCCGCCGCCGAGCACCCGGGCGTGCTTGGCCAGGGCTCCGATCAGCGCGATGGTCCGGGTCGGCGGCTCGATCGGAAGGGCACCGTCGTTCTTGGCGAGGACGAATGATGACGTCGCGACGGCGCGGGCGACCGCCCGGCCATCGGCCAACGCCGGCCGGTCCTCGACCGGCACCGCCGGTGCGATGTCCCGCAGGGCTCCGGTCCGAGCCGCCAGCCGCAACACCCGGCGCACCTTGTCGTCGATCAGCTGCTCGTCCACCCGGCCGGCCCGGACCGCGTCGACCAGCTTGTCGCCCCACGGGCTGTTCATCGCCGGCATCACGATGTCCAGGCCGCCAGTCGCGGTCGCCTCGCAGTCGGTGGCCGCGAGCCAGTCCGAGACGATGACGCCGTCGAATCCCCACTCGCCCTTGAGAACGCCGTTCTGCAGCGGCGCATTCTCGGTCATTTGCGTCCCGTTGACGCCGTTGTAGGCCGCCATCACGCCCCAGGCGCCGGACTTCACGATCGTCTCAAACGGGGCCAGATACAGCTCCCGGAGCGCACGCTGATCCACCTGGTTGTCGACGGTGAAGCGCTCAGTCTCGGCGTCGTTGGCGACATAGTGCTTGACCGTGACGCCGACGCTGTGCTCCTGGACGCCCTGGACGTACGCGGTTCCGACGGCGCCGGTGAGCAGCGGATCCTCCGAGTAGGCCTCGAAGTGCCGGCCGCCGAGCGGACTGCGGTGCAGGTTCACCGTCGGCGCCAGCAGCACGTGCACGCCCTTGCGGCGGGACTCCTGGCCGAGCACCCGGCCGACCTGCCGGGCCAGGTCCACGTCCCAGGTGGCGGCGAGCGCGGTCGGGCTCGGCATCGCGATCGACGGGTCGGCGGCGGTCCAGCTGGTGCCGCGTACGCCGATCGGCCCGTCGGAGACCACGATCGAATCCAGCCCGATCTCCGGCACCGGCGGCAGCGACCAGAAGTCCTGGCCGCTCAGGATCTTCACCTTGGTTTCCAGGTCAAGTTGCGCCAGCTTGGCTTCGATGGCGGCTTCGGCGTCGGGGGTGAACGTCATGGGGGTGTCCCGTCTGTCTGGTGGGTCAGTTATCGGCAATCGGCTAGGGGAGCGCCGCCACGATGTCCGCGGCGATCTGCTGAGTCGTCGTCTCTTCGGGGATCGGGATGGTGACCGCCGGTTCGTCCGGGCCTGGCCGCTCAAGCGTTGCCAGCTGGGTGTCCAGCAACGCGGCCGGCATGAAGTGGCCGACCCGGTGGGCCAGCCGATCCCGGAGCACCTGCACCGCCACGTCCAGGAACGCGAACACGGTCTGGGCCTGGCCTTCGTCGAGGACGTCGCGGTAGGCCCGCTTGAGTGCCGAGCAGGCGATCACGCCACTGGTGCCGGCGTCGGCCCACTCATCGATCTGGGCGCGGACGGCACGAAGCCACGGCCACCGGTCGTCGTCGGTGAGCGAGTGCCCGGAGGCCATCTTCGCCTTGTTGGCCGGCGGATGGAGGTCGTCGCCGTCCTCGAACCGCCAGCCCTTCAGCTTGGCCAATTCGATCCCGACCGTGGACTTGCCGCAGCCGGTGACGCCCATGACAACCACGATCACGCGCGTCATCGTACGTTTCTTTTGGTCGCGAGAGAAGTCAATGCGAGGTTATCCGGCTGGTCGGTGGAGGCGTCTCGATGCTGGTGCGGCCGCCTGCCACGACTGTTAACCGAAGCGGGGACCGGCCGCGCGGTCGGAGCCAATCCGGAATGTCGTACCCACCGAATACAACGAGTGAGCCGTTACCAAACAGTCGCTGCAGCTAGATCTTTGTTATTGCCAGTAAGTTGCAATTAGAACGTGCGTGCGGTTAGATCAGGCTGACGCCAGCCACCCCTCAGCGTTAGGACGACCCCTCATGGCAGACACCGCCGTCGAATCCCGTCCGGAGACCGGACAGGCGCCGAGCCGTGTCCGAAACATCAGCCGCCAGGAGTGGACCCGCATCGGCGGCATGATCGCGTTCGTGGTGTTCCTGCACGTGGTCGGCTTCTTCAGCCTGTTCTTCCTGATCGCGCCACATCACTACGCGCTCGGCACCGACTCGGCCACCGGCAAGGCTCTGGTTTACAGCGTCGGCCTCGGCATCACGGCTTACACGCTCGGCATGCGGCACGCGTTCGACGCCGACCACATCGCCGCGATCGACAACACCACGCGGAAGCTGATGGCCGATGGGCAGCGCCCGGTCTCGGTCGGGTTCTGGTTCTCGCTCGGCCACTCCAGCGTCGTCTTCGGCCTGTGTTTCCTGCTCTCGATCGGCGTGCGCGCGCTCGCCGGCCAGGTGGCGAACGACTCGTCGGCGCTGCAACAGACCACAGGCCTGGTCGGCACCCTGATCTCCGGCGTGTTCCTGATGCTGATCGCAATCATCAACCTGGTGGTCCTGCGCGGCATTCTGCGAGTGTTTCGGCAGATGCGGCGGGGCAGCTTCAGCGAGGACGAGCTCGAGGATCACCTGAACAAGCGCGGATTCATGAACCGGATCCTGGGCGGCGCCACCAAGGCGGTGCGCAAGTCCTGGCATATGTATCCGCTGGGATTCCTGTTCGGGCTCGGCTTCGACACCGCCTCGGAAGTGTCGCTGCTGGTGATCGCTGGTGGTGCTGCCGCGTTCTCCCTGCCGTGGTATGCGATTCTCACGCTTCCGGTGCTGTTCGCCGCCGGAATGTCGCTGCTGGACTCGATCGACGGCTGCTTCATGAACTTCGCGTACGGCTGGGCGTTCTCCAAGCCGGTGCGGAAGGTCTACTACAACATCACGATCACCGGGCTGTCGGTCGCGGTGGCGCTCATCATCGGCGTCATCGAACTCGTTTCGATCCTCACCGACAAGCTCGACATCACCTCCGGTCCACTGGCCTGGCTCGGCAGTCTTGACCTGAACTACGTCGGCTACGTCATCGTCGGCCTGTTCGTGCTGACCTGGGCGGTCGCGCTCGGAGTTTGGAAATACGGCCGGATCGAGGAGAAGTGGTCCGAGGGTATGCGGGCGGAAACGACCAGCTGACGCGCGCCGGCGCTCGCGTCCGCTGCCGCCCGCTGGCGGCCGCGCCAACCCGCCCCCGTGGATCTTCGGACGTCGGGAGGGCTATGGCCACCACAACGTCGCAGGATCGCGGATCGCAGAACGCGGAACGCGCGTCGGTCCGCGCGCCGCCGCTCCTGGCCTACGAGCCGCAGGTCAGAGCCGGCGGGCAATCACCGCAGCGGTCGCGAGCGCCCAGAACAACACGAGTGCCACGGCGATCCGCTCGGTGATGGCGGTCAGTGCTCCGTGGCCGACGGCCAGGATGGCGATCGCCAAAAACACCAGAGGCGGCCAGCACACGGCCGCTCCCCAACGTGCCAGCCGGCGCACCGCACCGGACTCGTGGGCGAGCGCGATCACCAGCATCGAGAGTGCGACGAATCCAACCGCTACGACGCTGGTGCCGGCGTGTACCAGGTCGCGGGCCGTCGTGGCCTGGTAGGGCGGCAACGGGCAGCCGGTCGTACACGACACTCGGCTGGACCCGGCGCCGAGTCCGGCGGCGACCAGGAGCAGCACCCACCCGCTGGGAAACCACCGTGGCACCAGCGGGTGCGCGACCGGCGACGCCCCAGGCGCGGTGGCCACGGCCAGCGCCAGCAGACCGAGTGCGATCGACACCAACAGGATCCCCGCCCGGTAGAGAGAGTGCTGGGGCGCCGAGCTCGCGCCGGCTTCGCTGATGTAGCCGCCCGTCCACGGGTCCGGCAGCGCCGCCACGCCGATCACGATGTAGATCGCTCCGGTCACTCCGGCGGCGATTGCCGCATACCCGGCACTGACCGCGAGAGCTGACCGTCGCACCTGGTCACGGTACCCGGCGGGAGATCATCGAACGCGGAAGACCGGTCCACGCGGAGTGAACGGCAGCTGTGCACCGTCCGGAATGAGAAACGCGTGCTCCCGGCGAACCCGGACGACATCGCACTCACCGTCGGTGATCACCAGGATCGGTGCGTCCCTCGGCAGATCAGCAGCGCGTTCCAGCAGGTCGATGCCGGGTTGCAGGACGGTGCCGCCGCGCCCGTGGACGCGGACCCGGCCGGCGATGTCGGCCGGCGCGACGAAACCGATGTCGTAGGCGACCGCGTCGCAGAACACCACACGCGCCGCCGGCACGTCCCGAGCGGACGCGTAGGACGCGATCGCCCCAAGCGCCTTGCCGAGCAGGCGAGGCTCCATCGATCCCGAGGTATCCAATACGACGCCGAACGTGCAGCGCTCGACCTCCTCGTCCGGGTAGCGCCATCCGGGCCGGGGGATGCTCGGCGTGCTGGTTTGACGTCGGGATGGCCGCGCATACGACCGAACGCGGGTCGGTGACGGCACGAACTCGTCGAACCACCGCGCCAGCCGGGCGTCCCACGGCAGCGGCGGGTGCTCCAGCACTCGGATCTCCTCGATCAGACCGGCCGGCAGCAGTCCGCGGTTGCCGTCGACGTGATGGGCGTACCCGTTGAGCAGCGCGCGCCGGTAGAACTCGTCGAGATCCACACCGCTGCCTGGGCGGCCGGTCCACGGGATCGGCTCGCCGAGCACGTCGCCCAGCCCGCGGCCGCGCAGAGTCGCGAGCTTCCGCATCCGCCGGACGTCCGTGACCATCCGGTCGTAGATCGCCTCCGCCGACAATCCGGCGAGTTCGCTGTCGGAGAGAAGTCCCTCCGGGATCTGACCAACCGCCATCTCGACAAGCCAGCCGTTGATGACGTAGTCACACGCCACATTCCATAGGTACGCATCGCGCGGCCCGACTCGGTCACCGTGCCGCAGCGCGGCGTGCAGCATTTCGTGCGCGAACACGAACTTCCACTCATCGAGGCTCAGCCCGGCCTGTGGATTGATGTAAATCTCGCCGGCCTCGGCCGAGACCGCGGCGATCGAGATGTCCCAGGCTCGCGCCAGTTGCACGTCGCGGATCACCTCGAACCCCGAAGCCAAGCCACCGAGCAGCGGGAACGACGAGACGAACCAGGCTTGCGCCTGATCCCAGACGCTTCGTCGGGGAGCCGGATCGGTGAGGCTGGTGCGGGCACCTCCGGCGACGTCGATTGCCGCCGTCGCCGCGGCCGCCAGCCCGACCGCGAAGGCGGCCGGCCAGTCCGGGACGGCATTGGCGGCGCAGTCTGCGCGAACGTTGATGTCGGTCGCGGTTCCGCCGACTCCACATTGCCGGTATGCATCCGGGACACTCCGGTCGCGCCACTGCCGCGCCAGCACCTCTTCATCGGGAGTGGGCAGCTCGGCCGGCAGGTCGAGTGGTTCGGTGCCGAGCTTCACGGCCCGCTGGAACCGGGCCACTGCCACGCATGCCGCTGCTCGGGCCGCTTCGTCCGGCGCCGGGCCAGCGGCGAGATGGCCGAAGCCGAGGTGCAGCAGGCAATGCGACGAGCACCCAGGTCCACTCGCCGATGGAAAGGCGCTGCCAGCGGGCGGCGCGGATGTTTCCGTGCTGATCGACGAACGCGACGGTGCGCACCGCGGCCAGCCCGCTGTCCTGGTCGAGCAGCTTCGCAGCGACGCCATGCCAGGTGTTGGACGGTGTGCGTACCGAGGTCATCGGCGCGAACATTGGATGCGCGCGCAACGCGCTCCAGGCGGCCGCGAACGCCTCCGCGTTCGGATCGGCCGCGGCCTTGCGAGCCTTGGCCATTGTCAGACCTTCGCCGCGACCAGTCGCGGCACGTCCCGGCTGATCTCGACCAGGAACCAGGCCGGCAGCACTGGCGCACCGTCGTCGTCGCTGGCCACCACGATCTGGGCGCATTCGAGCGAGATGGCGGCCAGATCGATCAGCATCGCCTTGGCCCGGTGGGCGAACTGGCGCACCGCCGGCGACGCGTGCTGCTTGCTGTGCGGCAGGTCTTTGACCAGGCGGGCCCGGAACGCCTCGGCGAGGAAGAACAGAACGTCCCGCTCGGCCGGCAGGTGCGGCCACGGGGCGTCGCCGCGAACGATCGCCTCCAAGCCGTAGCGCTGGCGGACCACCTTGACGTAGCCGCAAAACGCCGATGCGTGGCTCGGGCTCAACGTGCCGCCGGCGAGCAGGCGAACGGCGTCCTCGGGCACGCCGTCGCCGTACTCGTGGAGAGCGTCGGAGAGCATGTGCCAGCTGCGCGGGGTGGAGAACACCTCCTCGGTCTTCGGCGGGCTCGCCCACAGGTGGTCCGGCCGCTCGCGGAGGTAGTCGACGATCCAGTGGTGGATCCCGGCGTTGGCCGCCCAGGCCAGCCAGTCGTCGACGCTGGCTCGCAGGTGCACATGGATCAGGCGGTTGATGAGGGCGGACGCCATCGGCCGCGCGAGCGCGTTGTCGGTGGCTCGGTTGCCCGCGCCGATCACGATCGAACCCTTGGGCAACTGATAGTCACCGATTCGCCGGTCGAGGATTAGGCTGTAGAACGCTTTCTGCACGTCGGGCGAGGAGGCATTCAACTCGTCGAGGAACAGGCAATACGGCCGGTCGCGGGCGATCATCTCGGGCGGTGCGAACCGGCTGCGCCCGTCCTTGAGCTCTGGAACGCCGATCAGATCCTCCGCCGCCAGCTGGGTGCCGACCAGCGTGACGCAGTCCAGTCCGAGTGCCGCGGCGAAGTCCCGCACCAGCGAACTCTTCCCGATCCCCGGCGCACCCCAGACAAAGACCGGCCGCACGACGGCTACGTGGAGCAGCACGTCCGGCAGCTGGCCAGGGGTGACGGTGATCGCGGAATGCACGCTGACATGATCCGCTCGGTCGCGAGTTCACGCATCTGGATTAGCTCGCGTCCGGCGGATCGGGATCGGTCAGAACACCACCACGCTGCGGAGCACGTCGCCGTCGTGCATCTTGGCGAAGGCCGCCTCGACATCGCCCAGCCCAATGGTCTCGGTGACGAACCGCTCCAGCGGCAGCCGTCCCTGCTGGTGCAGCGCGATCAGCATGGGGAAGTCGCGGGACGGCAGGCAGTCGCCGTACCAGGAGGATTTGAGCGCCCCGCCGCGTCCGAAGACATCCAGCATCGGCAGTGTCAGCTGCATCTCCGGCCGGGGCACGCCGACCAGCACCACGGTCCCGGCCAGGTCCCGGGCATAGAACGCCTGCTCATACACCTTCGGCAGGCCCACGGCCTCGATCGCGACGTCGACGCCGAACCCGCCGGTCAGCTTCTGGATCTCGGCGACCACGTCGCCGGAGCCCGAGTTGATCGTGTGAGTGGCTCCGAAGTCCCTGGCCCAGGCCAGTTTCCGGTCGTCCAGGTCGACACCGATGATGGTGGTCGCGCCGGCGAGCTTCGCACCGGCGATCGCCGCATCGCCGACGCCACCGCAGCCGAACACCGCGACGCTGTCACCGCGGCCGACGTTTCCCGTGTTCATCGCGGCGCCGAGTCCGGCCATCACACCGCAGCCGAGGAGTCCGGCGACCTCGGGCTTGACGCTCGGATCGACCTTGGTGCACTGGCCCGCGGCGACCAGGGTCTTCTCGGCGAACGCGCCGATGCCCAGGGCCGGTGACAGCGGCGTGCCGTCTTCCAGTGTCATCTTCTGGGTCGCGTTGTGGGTGGCGAAGCAATACCACGGACGGCCACGCTTGCAGGCGCGGCACTGACCGCACACGGCCCGCCAGTTCAGCACCACGAAGTCGCCCGGTGCCACCTCGGTCACGTCCGGGCCGACCGCCTCCACCACACCGGCCGCCTCGTGCCCCAGCAGGTACGGAAAATCGTCACCGATGCCACCTTCCCGATAGTGCAGGTCGGTGTGGCAGACGCCGCAGGCCTGGACGGCGACGAGCGCCTCGCCCGGGCCCGGGTCGGGAACGACGATGGTGACGATTTCGACGGGTGCGTCCTTGGCTTTCGCTACGACGCCGTTGACGTGGGATGCCATGCCTCTCTCTACCAGAGATCACCCGCCGGCGTCACCAGCCGTGGTCGTTCCAGCTTGGCTCCGATTGGGACCGGGGTCGCGTCCCGCGAAGAAATGTCGGTGGGTGCGCCTAGTGTCGGTGAACGTGACAAAGACGGTTCTTCTCATGATCGACGTGCAGCACAACATGCTCCTGCCGCCGGAGCCGGTGCCGGCGGCCGTGACGGTGTCGGCGCGGCTCAACGAGCTTCTCACCGACGCCCGGGGCGCCGGGATCCAGGTGATCCACATCCGCAACAACGGGTCCGCCGCCGACCCCGACGCACCCGGCACCGACGGCTGGCAGCTGGTCCACGAGCCGCGCGAGGATGAGGCGGTCATCGACAAGACCACCCCCGACTCGTTCGCCGGCACCAACCTCGCCGACTTCGTGGACCCCGAAGACCGGCTGATCGTGGTCGGCATGCAGAGCGAATACTGCGTTCGCGCCACGGCACTTGAGGCGATCAGCCGCGGCCACGCGGTGACGGTGGTGTCCGGTGCCCACGCGACCTACGACGGCGACAAGCCGGCCGATGAGGTCAGTGCGGCCGTCGACGCCGAGCTGCGCGATGCCGGCGTTCGGGTGACCGACGATCCGTGGAGCTGGTGACCTCACCCCAATGACACGTGGGCGGTGCGCCCGGACGGCCTAGAGTGCGATCCATGGAGACCTGGGATGCCATCCGTTCGCGGCGCAACGTCCGCGAGTTCGCTGACCGGCCGATCGCCGACGCCGACCTGGACCGGATTCTGGAGGCCGCACGCCGCAGCCCTTCGTCGCAGAACACCCAGCCGTGGGATCTCATCGTCGTGACCGACCGCCCGCAGTTGCAGGCGCTCGCCGCGCCGTGGCCCAGCGCTGCGCACGTCGCCACGAGCGCGGCGACGATCGCTCTGATCGGGCCGCTGCCGGTGTCCGAACGGCAGGCTCAGTCGATCCGGTTCGATCACGGTCAGCTGACGATGATCCTGATGATCGCCGCGGCGGATCTCGGGATCGGCGCCGCGCACGCCGGAGTCGGCGACTCGGATCTGGCCCGCGAGCTGCTGGGATTCCCGGACAACCGGGTTTGCAACCTGCTCATCGCCTTGGGCTATCCGGCGCGTCGGCGACTCGCGCCGGTGTCCAAACCGGCCCGCCGCCCGCTGGACGAGATCGTCCATCGTGGCCGCTGGTGACCGCGAGACACTATGCGTGTCACTCGGGAGGGCTCCCTCCGGTGACCTAGGCACCTTGAGGTGCCCCTGTCGGCATGTCGGGCACCGACGGACAGTCGGTAGCGACAAAACCGATTGAGGGGAGCGCAGACATGCGCGCGATGCAGGTGCCGGCGTGGGGTGCGGAGATCGTCGAAGCCGAGATCGTCGAAGCTCGGCCGGCCGGCGACAAGGTCCGAGTGCGGGTTGCGGCGGCGACGGTGAATCCGGTCGATCCGGTGACCGCGGCCGGAGCCGGGCTGGCTGGCGCCGAACCGCCTGCCACTCGCCTCGCATGACCAAGATCGACAGGACACGCCCTAGGCGCGCAGCCCGGCCGCGACCGCGTGCAGCTGCGCCTCCTCGACCGGGTACGGCGTATAGAGCGACATCCGCTGGACCACGTCGCCGAATCGCGCCGTCAGCCGCGCCGCGACCTCGGCCGCCGTGCCGGACACCGCGAACGCGTCCAGCACATCGTCGGTGATCAGGTTGCCCATCTCGGTCCAGGCCTGCTGGCGTGCCAGCGCGTTGAGCTTGGTGTGCAGCTCGCCCCAGCCGTGCAGGTCCAGGACCGGCAGATAAGACGGAGTCGAGCCGTAGAACGCGATCTGGCCGCGGATCGCCTCGGCGGCCTTGGCGCGGCTGGCTTCGTCGTCGCCGAGCACCACGAACGCGGCGAGCGCGACGCTGAAGTCGTCGAGCGATCCGCGGCCCACCGCGACCGCCGGCAGCGTGACCTCGCGCAGGTAAGCCTCGGTGGTGAAGCTGTGGCAGATCAGGCCGTCGGCGACTCGGCCGGCGACCGCGCTCATCTTCGCGCCGACCGCCGCCAGCCAGATCGGCGGATTCCCGAACTCGTTCGGGCCGGGGTTGAAGAACTCGGTCATCAGCGTGTGGCTGTAGAACTTGCCCTTGTACATCAGCCGGTTGCCGCTCGACCAGGCGGTCCAGATGGCGCGGACGGCGGCGATGAAGTCCTCCATCCGCGCGGCCGGTGCACTCCACGGCATCGCGAACCGGCGCTCCACGTGCGGCTGCACCTGCGACCCGAGTCCCAGTTGCAGGCGGCCGCCGGAGATGAGCTGGACGTCGTTGGCGCAGTACGCGACCGTCATCGGGTTGCGCGCGAACGCCACTGCGATCGCCGACTGCAGGTTGATGGTGGATGTGGCGCGGGCCGCCAGCGTCAGCGTGGTGAAAACGTCATGCTTCGTCTCCGGCAGGCCGATTCCGTCATAGCCGGCCCGCTCCGCGGCGAGTGCCGCGGCCTCGGCTTCGATCGGGCTGGCGGAGATCCTGGACATGGCGTCGACGTGCATGTGCGGCCCCTTCATCGCGGTTGCGAGCCACCTTAGCGTGCCGTCGTCGGCATGGTTACTCCCGAGTAGCCCTCGCGGCCGCCGCTTCCGGCGGCGGACGGGCGGGCGCGCGGCGAAGGGCGGACGCGTGCGGTGCGTCGACCAGCGGGCGGAAAACCGGATGCCGGAAACGATCGGAGTTGCGACCATCGAGGCATGTTGATCGAGTTCACCCGGTCCGCGGGTGGATCCACCGTGGCGACCATTCACCGCAGCGATGGTGTGGTGCTCGAATTGCGTGGCTACGACCGGAAGTTCCGGATCCCGCATGACCTGGCGCACGCGGTGACTGAGCGGGCGCTGGGCATGGCCGACGGCGTGTTCGGATCAATTGCCGGCGGCGCGGTGTTCAAGGGCATGACCGTGGTCGACGGCCGGCCTCGGCATGACGCGGCGGCACGGAGCAAGCGGATCCTGAATGCCAACTCGCGGGCCCTGACCGCGGCCGAAGTCATGGCCGGTGTGGTGCACGACGCCGCTGAGCACGGCTTCTTCGATCCATCGGCCAAGGGCCGGATCGATTGGGGCATCGTGCAGCCGGAGCCGTTCCCGTGGGCCGACGATCAGGTCGAGGCGGCCGTCGCGGCCCTGGCCGATCTGAGTGACCGGTGGAGCCGCGACGGCCGGGTCGAGCTGGACTGGCCGGACCGGCTGACCAGCCGGGTGCCCGAGTCGGCCGGCGTCAAGCGCGGCCGCTCCGGGCGCCGGTAATCGCGCGGGACACGGCATCCCTAGCGGCGCAGCTCCAGCGTGCAGCACTTCGGGCCGCCGCCGCCCAGCAGCAGTTCGCTGAGGTCCACCGGCACTGGCCGGAATCCGGCCTCGGCCAGTTGCGCGGCGTATCCGCGAGCCTGCATCGGGAGCACCACGTTGGCGCCATCGCTGACGGCGTTCAGGCCGAGCACCACCGCGTCGTCGATGCCGACCCGGATGGCGTTCGGGAAGAGCCGCTCCAGCACCCGGCGGCTGCCGTCGGAGAAGGCCTGCGGAAGGTAGGCCACCTGGGGCCGCGGGTCATCCGCATCGCGGTGCAGCACGGTGAGCGCGGTGTCCAGGTGGTAGAACCGCGGGTCGACCAGATGCAGCGTGATGACCGGGCGGCCGAACAGCTCCTGCGCTTCGTCGTGCGCCGCAGTCGCGGTCCGGAAGCCGGTGCCGGCCAGGATGTGGCCCGCGGTGAGGAGCATGTCGCCCTCACCCTCGTTGATCGCCTTGGGCGCGTGGACCCGGAAGCCGTTGCCGGCGAACCAGTCCATGTACGCCGGGCCCTCCTCGGCCCGCTCCGGGTGGGTGAACGCGACACCGAGCGCGACACCGTCGATGACCGTGCCGCCGTTGGCGGCGAACACCATGTCCGGCAGCCCCGGCACCGGCTCGATCAGCTCGACGGTGTGGCCGAGAAGCCGGTGGGTTTCGACCAGGCCCTCCCACTGCGCGATGGCGCGGTCGCGATCCATCGGAGCGTCCGGGTTCATCCATGGGTTGATGGCGTATTCGACCGCGAAGTAGGTGGGTCGGCACATCAGGTACTGCCGGCTCATCGCGCGGCCTCCGTTTCGACGGGAACAACGAAATTCGATGGGAACAACGAAACTCGACCCTATGGGCACGCGTACGCATCAAACAGGTGTGTTTCTTGCTCGTTCCCGGCGGTCTGTTGCGCGTACCGCCTTGATCGCGATCGGTTGTTGCACATGATCGCGGAGAGTGACCACCGCTGCGTCTAGACCAGCCACCCCGCAGCGGCCGCGGCCAGGTGTTTCAGCCCGGCCGATGTCTCCGGCTCGACAATGCAGATCAGGTCGTCGACGCCGGCGTCGGCGAATCCGGCGATCGCGGCAGTCAGGTCGGCCGCGGGCCGGTTCGGGCCGGGCTCGAAGCCGACGCGCATCTCGGTCCAGGTGGGAACCGCCGCAGCGCCGGTCATCGGGACGATCACGCCGATCCGCATGCGTTGCGGGGTATCCGCAGGGTGCCGGATACGCGCTACCGTGACGCGCATGGTAAAGGCCTTCGGGCTCGCGGCAGTCGTCGGCGTCGCTTCGGTGCTCGTGGCCGACGCGGTCGGCCTGACCGATTTCGCCGCCGGCTTCTGCTGCGGCTTCGACCGCGACATCCTGCCGGATTTCGCGCTGATCACCTGGTACGGAATGATTGCCGCGCTGGTCGGCGGATTGCTCGGCATCGAACCAGCCGCGGTGTCGGCCCGGCAGCGTGTGCTGACCGTGGTTTCGGCCGCTGCCGGTGCGTGCGTCGCGCTCGCGGCGGTCGTCCTGGTGGTCCGCCGGATTCCGGCCGACGCGCGCGCCTTCCCACCGTCGAGGATGGTCGCGGCCTACGCAGTCGGCGTTGCGATCGGCCTGGTCCTGGCACTCCTCGTGGTGCTCACGCCGGCGTACCGCACGGTGGTGCGCGGCGGTCTCCTGACCGCGATCGGTGTGATCTGGCTGTCCGACCTCGCCGTCGCAATCGCCGCCGACCGGGCCCGCCGGATCAGCCCGGGCGGCATCGACCTGCTAGCGATTCCGTTCAGCCTGGGGTTGTTGCCGTATCTGGCGGCGGTGTTGTCGTGGGGGATCCTCGGCAGCACGATCGTGGGCCGGATGCGCGGCCGGAACTGGCGCACCGCCGAAACCTGGCTGGTCGCGACAGCCGCGGTGGTCGTTTTCGGTGCGGTCGTCCGGCTCACCGTCTACCTGTCCGACGAGGCATCTCAGCCGCTGCAGCGACTTGTCGGCTTCGTCGGGCCGTCGGTGCTGTCGACCTCGCTGGTGTACGCCGCCCTCGGCATCGGCGTGGTGATCGGCGTGTGGCGGTGCGCCGACCCGCCGCCATGGGTAGCGGTGGCCGCGGCGGCGGGATTCGTGACCGTGGCCGCGTCGATGCGGGTCGCGCTGCTGCTGTCTCCGGGTCTCGGTGGTGAAGCGGCACTGGACGCCGGGTGGTATTCGATCGGGTTCGGACTGCTCGTCGCGATCATCGGCGGTGCCGTCACCGGCATGGTCCGGCATCGGAGCCGAGTCGTCAGGACATCGACCAGTCCCGCTTGAGGTCGGCCAGAGCGGTGTGGAAGCCCGGGAATGTCTTCTTGACGCAGTCCGGATCGTCCAGGGTGATCCCGGGCGTACGCAGGCCGGTGACACTGAACGCCATCGCGATGCGGTGGTCGCGAAAGGTCTCGATCTGAGCCGGCTGTGGTGTGCCCGGGTGGATCTCCAGCCAGTCGCGGCCGGTCTCGACCCGGATCCCGAGCCGGCGCAGATTCCCGGCGCACGCCTCGAGCCGGTCGCTCTCCTTCACCCGGATGTTGTAGACGTCGTTGATCCGGACCGGGCCGTCGGCGAACGGCGCGATCGCGGCCAGCGTCGGCACGGTGTCCGAGATGTCACGCATGTTCACCGTGATGCCGCGCAGCCGTTCGGTGCCGGTGATGGTCACCGACCCGTTGGTCAGCTCTACCTCGGCGCCCATCTGCCCGAGCACGTCAGCGAACCGGAGATCGCCCTGCATCGACTGGGCGCCAAGACCGGGGATCGTCACGGTGTTCCCGGTGGCTGCGGCGGCGGCCAGGAAGTAGCTGGCGGTCGAGGCGTCCGGCTCGACCAGATAGTCGGTGGCCCGGTAGCCCAGCGGCGGCACCAGGAACGTCGACCCGTCTCGCAGCACGTCGACACCGAAGCGCCGCATCATGGCCAGGGTGATCTCGATGTAGGGCGCCGAGACGAGATCGGTAATGGTGATCTGCAGGCCCTTCGTGGCCAGCGGCCCGACCAGCAACAGCGCGGTGAGGAACTGGGACGACAGCCCGGCGTCGAGGGTCACCGGCCCACCGGCGATGCCATCCGCCCGGACGGTCAGCGGATGGAAGCCGTCTTCGCGCTCGTGGACGATATCCACGCCGAGGTCGCGGAGCGCGTTGGTGAGCGGCCCGAGCGGCCGGCGCCGCATCTGGGCCGACGCGTCGAAGTGGAAGATGCCTCCTCCGGCGGCGACCAGCGCCGGCAGGAACCGGGCGGTGGTGGCGCCGTCCCGGCAATAGACGCTGGCCTCCTCGACCGCCGGCCCGGTCGGGCGGCCGTGCACCCGCCACAGATCCGGTTCCTGGTCGACCTCATATCCGAGGCTGCGCAGTCCCTCGGTGAAACCCTCGGAATCGTCGGACCGCAGCGGGTGCCGCAGGATCGTCGTGCCGCTCGCGGCCGCGGCCAGGAACAATGCCCGCGCGGTGATCGATTTGGAGCCGGGAATGTCGACAACGGTCACCCTCACGAGCCTACGGTCGCACCAGAGGATCTTGTAGGATCGCCGCCACGAGTCCTGTATTCCGGGAGGTGCCGGCGGGCTTGCGGCCGGTTCGACCGGCGCGCCGGTGGCCCCGCTGACGGGCCGACCGGATGCCGGGAGGACTCGTCCGGGCGGACGCTGGGCGGGCGGATTGATGAACACAGTGAGCTGGCACGGGATCATCACCGAGAGGCTGAGCCTGAGCCGGCCTGCGACCGCTGATCTCGAACCGGTGTTCGCGATTCACGCCGATCCGCGTACGTATGGGTACGGCCTCGGCGACCCTCATGATCATCTGGACCGCACCCGCGAGATGTTCGACATCATCGAAGAGCAGTGGGAGAACGACGGATTCGGCTACTGGGTGGTGCGGTCGCGGGACACCGACGAGGTGATCGGCACCGGGGGACTGCGCCGGATCATCTTCGACGGCCGCCCGGTGCTCAATCTCTACTACCGCTTCGCCCCGGTGGTCTGGGGCCGGGGATTCGCCACCGAGCTGGCCCGCGTCTGCGTCGACCTCGCCGAGCGGGATCTGCCGGAGTTGCCGGTGATCGCCCGCGTTCACCCGGACAACAAGCCGTCGATCGCGGTCGCGGAACGGGCCGGATTGATGAATCTCGGAATCCACCGCCGCGACGGTTACCGGCTGGTCGTGCTGTCGACCCAGCCGCTGTGAGGCGGCCGTCCGGGTGCCGTCTCGGCGCGGCCCGCGTGTCGTCCCGGTGTCGTGCCGATCGTGAGGATCTATCGCTCCACCAGCGAATTCGGCGCGTGGGCACGGTCCGGTCATAACATCAATGGATGATTAGTGGACTCCACGTGCTGCTCTACAGCTCGGATCCGGCCGCTGACCGGGCGTTCGTCCGGGACGTGCTCGGCTGGCCACACGTCGAGGATCCGGACTCGGAGCCGGGCTGGCTGATCTTCAAGGCGCCGCCGACTGAGCTGGGCGTGCATCCGACCGACGGTCCCGCCTTCGCCGAACTGCATCTGATGTGCGACGACATCGAGGCGACGGTGACCGCCGCCATGGGCGCCGGCGCTACCGTTGGTGCGATCAGCGACCGCGGCTACGGACTGGTCACCACCATGACCCTGCCAAGCGGCGCGGAGATCGGGCTCTACCAGCCCAAACACCCGATCGCGCACTCCCTCTGAGATCAGATCAGCGATCCCACCACGGCTTGCCCTGGATGGCGCGGACCTGCGCGGCCGGCTCCACCAGGTCGGCCCGCAGCCGGTTGATGTCGCCGACATACTGCCCCGACCAGAGCAGCCGCTCGGCGTGCTCGGCGCGCGCCTCGTCACCGCACTTGTTCACCGCCGGGACGATCACATCGATAAACGATGCGTCGCCGTTCGCGGTGGTCACCGCCGGAAGATCATTGCGGGTACGCATCAACGCGTCACCCAATGCCTGATACCACTCGGCGACATCGCCGGTCCGGGCGCGGAGCAGGTCCACCGGCCCGTCCAGATCGGCTCCGGCGGGACCGGCCGCGGCCAGGTTGGCGACCGCGGCCCCGGTCAGGCGCAGCCGGGTGGCGGCATTGGCGAGCGCGGTGATGCTCTCCAGCGGCACGTGCTTGCCAGCCCGCTCGGCCAGATACTGCCGGAGCGCGTCGTCGACCCGGACCGTCGAGCCGACCGCCACAAGCGCGAGGTCCGGTTCGGTGGCCCGGTGGCCGGTCAGATAATCGACGGACTGCCGCAGGTGGTTCGCGCCCGCCTGGTACGCCTCCCCGAGCACCCGCCCGAGCGCGGCCCCGGCGCCGCGTGGCCAGAACAGCACGCCGGCGAGCAGGCTGGCCAGGCATCCAAGCGCGACATCCTCGACCCGGAGCAATCCGATCCGCCAGCCGTTCGGCGCGATGATGTTGAACAAGATGATCACCGCGACCGTGAACGCGGCCTGACCGGCGGCGAACGAAATCAGTTCGGGCGCGAAGCCGGCGACGAAGACCGCGATCGGGAGCAGCGACCAGAGCACGGTGGTGCTGGTGCCGATGCCGGCCACCAGCAGGCCACCGATCAGGAATCCGACCGCGGTGCCGACCAGCGCCCGCCAGGCGCTGGCGGTCGTGGTCAGCGCATTGCTGCGGAGCACCGACAGGGCGCCGAGGACGATCCAGAATCCCTCCTGCTGCCCGGTGATCCGAGCCAGCAATACCGCCACGGCGAGCCCGGCGGCGCCCCGGATGCTGTTCTGGAACCACACCGAGTGCCAGTCGAAGTGACCGGCCGCAAGCCGTTCCGCGGCCGCGGCTTCGCTCAGGTTGACGCCGAACTCGTCACCCAGGTTGGCGTTGATCGGGCGCCGTCCGAGCAGCCGCTCCGGATAGGTGCGGCGCTCGGCGGAGAGGATCACCCCGACCGTACGCGCGGTCAGGGCGACCACGTAGCCCAGCTCGTGAGCGGCGTAAAGCGGCCGGTCGAACTCGCCGCCGGCGACGTCACCGGCATCGGCGACCAGGGTGCCGAGTCCGGCGGTGGCGCCGGTCGCGGACGCGTGCCGCAACTCGGTGAGTGCCTCCTGCGAGACCGCGACCCGAGCGTGGTCGAGTTCCGAGATCCGCTCGTCGAGCTTCGCGCACTGCTCCTTGGTCGGCCGATCGCCGTTGTGGGCCAGCGCGCGGGCGCACGACTGCAGCGCCTCGCCGGAGGCGGCGCGCAGCCTCCGGCCCTCAGGCGGCCACGATTCCGGGGCATCGGTGCACGCGTTGACGACCGCCGTGGACAGCCACTCCAGCTCGTCGACGAGGCGCACCAGGAGGCGGCTTCCGGTGCTCAGCGCGACCGGGCGGACCGCTGAGGCACGGAACGCTGCGCGCAGATTCGCCAGCGCGGTCGACACCCCTACCCGCGGATCGCCGTGGGACAGATCCGGCGACAACTCGAGCATCCGGCCGAGCGCGGCACACATCTCCGCGGTGCGTACCCGCAATTGGTTCTGCTCTTGCGGCGGCCACACGAACAGCGCCGCGGGGATCGCCAGAGCGCAGGCTATGGCCCAGCCCGCCAGCCGGTTCGGAATGTCACCGGTCGTGCCCGGCAGCATCACCGGCAGGATGAAGGTGAGCAGCGCGGCGCGGCCGGCAGCGGCAATGGTGGAGCTGACGACCCCGGCGAACAGCACCAGGAAGGCCACCACGGCCATCGACGCGACCGCGAGCCAGTCCGGGTGGGCCAGCGCCGAGCCAAGGACGATCAGCACCGCGCCGGTGATCGCGAGGAACACGTAGGACACCAGCCGGGACATCCGGCCGCCGGCGAAATCGACGAAGAGCAGCAGCGCGAATGAACCGAACGCGGCGAAGGTGGCCAGCTGCGCATTGCCGATCAGCTGCGAGCCGATGGCGAACGCGGCCGGTCCCACGATCGCCACCCGGGTCGCCTTGCGGACCGGATAGGAACGGACATCCCGCGCCAGGCGCGCGCGCAGG
This sequence comes from uncultured Actinomycetota bacterium, assembly GCA_963836775.1. GTDB lineage: Bacteria > Actinomycetota > Actinomycetes > Mycobacteriales > Micromonosporaceae > DASQPR01. The sequence continues at coordinate 1,706,799 of CAWIKR010000003.1, forward strand.
GCGGCGACCGATGGTGCCACGTCAGTGGATGTGCTTGCGCCAGTCGGCCGGGACGCGTCCGCGCGGTCCCGGCGTCGGCTGGTCCAGCGGATGGCTGTCCGGGGCGGCGAGCTCGGGGCCGTCGTAATAGTCGTCGGTGGCGTAGTTCCAGAACCACGACTCACCCGGCTCGTAACTTTGAATGATCGCGTGGCCGCTGGCCTGGTAGTGCGCGGTGGCATGCTGCGCCGGCGAGGTGTCGCAGCAACCGATGTGGCCGCACTGCGCGCACCGGCGCAGATGCACCCACCAGCCGCCGGCCGCGTCGCACTCTATGCAGCCGGTGCCAGTCGGCGGGACGGCGGGATCGATCGCCAGGTCGTTGTCTGTCACTTCGCACGCTCCTCTGCGGTCGGGGCTGGTGCGGGGCCAGGACTCGGCGTTGTCCCCGGGGCGGGGCCTGGTCCTGCCAGCGGCAACCGTACGCGGAACCGGGTGTCCCCCGGCACGGATTCCACGGACAGGTCGCCGTGGTGCTTGCCGACGACGATCCGGTACGAGATATCCAGGCCCAGCCCAGTGCCCTCACCGACCGGCTTGGTGGTGAAGAACGGCTCGAAGATGCGGGACTTGATCGTGTCGTCGATGCCGGGCCCGGTGTCGCCGATCTCGATCTCGGCGTTGTCGTCGTCGCGACGCGTACGGATGGTCAGGGTGCCGCGCCCATCCATCGCCTGTACCGCGTTGTCGATCAGGTTCGTCCAGACTTGGTTCAGCTCGGCGGCGTAGACCGGAATCGCGGGCAGCGACCGGTCGTACTCCTTGACGATCTTGATGTCCTTGCCGATTTTGCGGCTGAGCATGATTAGCGTGCTGTCCAGCAGTTCGTGGACGTCCACGGTGGCGAACGGCGCGCGGTCCATCTGCGAATACTGCTTGACGGCCGTGACCAGGTTCGAGATCCGGTTGGTCGAGTCCTCGATCTCGTCCATCAGCAGCTCGGTCTCCAGCGTGTAGCTGAGCCAGCGCACGGCGGCCTCAACGGTGCTTTCATCGACCAGCGTCGAGAGTTCATCCAGCCATTCGACGTCCATGCCGGCCGGCAACGAACGTCGGAGCGATCTCGTAGCCGGCGGTGAGATTGTGATCGTCGAACCAGTCGGTCAGCTGGTCTTCGCGGTCGGAGGCCTCCAATGGGCTGAGCGGATCGGCCTTGGCCACCCGCTCCACCGCCGACTCCTGGATCTTCATCAGGGTCTCGATCACCTTGCGGTCATAGGTGCCGCCGGCGATCAGCGCCAGCTTGTGCCGCATGCCGGCGACACGTTCGCGGAGCAGCGACGTGGCCCGCACCGCGGCCGCCGCCGGGTTGTTCAGCTCGTGCGTAAGGCCGGCCGACAGCGAACCCAACGCTAGCAGGCGTTCGCGCTGGCTGACCGCGCGCTGCCAGCTCTGATTGCCGAAGAACAGGCCCTCCAGCAGGTGTACGGCCATCGGGAACCAGTCCGACATGACCTTTGCGAAGTCCCCGGCGGTGAGCACGAAGAACCGCGACGGCGCCAGCACCCGGCAGCTGCCGGCGTAGGTCTGCGGCGCCCGTTCCCCGAGGTACGCCGACCAGGCGCCGGTGTAGACGCCGACCTGGCTGGTCCGGCTGGTCTCGACATCGTCGGTGCCGACCTGCCGGGACATCGCCAGCGAGCCGTCCAGCATGACGTAGAAGGAAACGGCTGGTTCGCCTTCGCGGAACAGCCAGCCCGGCTCGACGTGCTGCACCTTGCCGTGCTGGCACAGCCACCGCAGCTGGTCGTCGTTTAGTTTCTCGAACAGGAACAGCGAGCGCAGCTCGTCGATGTCGCAGGCCACGGTGTCGGTGACGACGGCTCCGGGGCCGACCACGACCGATCGGTTGACCTGGCTCGCTTCGTGGTTGGTGTCGAGGTCTGTCACGCCGTCACAACCCTTCGAGATAACGGTGTACGAGCATCACCGCCATCGCGCCCTCACCGACCGCGGACGCCACCCGCTTGGCCGATTCGGCGCGCGCGTCGCCCGCGACGAAGACGCCCGGCACGCTCGTCTCCAGGTGGTAGGGCGCCCGGTCCAGCGTCCATCCGGCCGGTGGGCTGCCATCGGCGGACAGATCGGGCCCGGCCAGCACGAATCCGCGCGGGTCCCGGGCCACCACGCCGTCCAGCCAGTCGGTCAGCGGTGCCGCGCCGATGAACACGAACAGCCAGCTGGCTTCGACCTTCTCGGTGCCGGCGGACGACTGATCGCAGATGGTCAGGTGCTCAAGGTGGTCGTCGCCGTGGGCTTCCAGGACCACGGTCTGCGTACGCACCTTGATATTCGGGATGTTGGCGATCTGCTGGATCAGGTAATAGGACATCGAGTCCTGCAGCGACTTGCCGCGGACCAGCAGGGTCACCGACCGTGCGCTGCGGGACAGGTAGACCGCGGACTGGCCGGCCGAATTGGCCCCGCCGACGATGTAGACGTCCTGCTCGGCGCAGTTGGGCGCCTCGGTAAGAGCGGAGCCGTAGAAGACGCCGCGGCCGGTGTAGTCCGCGACGCTCTCGGCGTTCAGGCGCCGGTAGGACACGCCGGTGGCGAGGATCACCGTGTGCGCGTCGACCGATGCGCCGTCGGCGAATCGCACCGTACGCGCCGATCCGTTCACCTCGAGCGAGACCACGTCTCGAGTGGTGATGAGCTCGGCACCGAACTTGACCGCCTGGCGACGCGCCCGCTCGGTCAGCTGTGATCCGGACACGCCGTCCGGGAAGCCCAGGTAATTCTCGATCCGGGAGCTCTGCCCGGCCTGCCCGCCGGTGGCGGTGCGCTCGATCAGGACAGTACGCAGGCCTTCGGATGCGCCGTACACCGCCGAGCCCAGGCCGGCCGGCCCGCCACCGATCACCACCAGGTCGTAGAAGTCCTTGGCCGGCGTGGTCGCGAGCCCCACCTTCTCGGCGAGTTCGCCGTCGCTCGGCGCCATCAGCGCGGTGCCGTCCGGCGTCACCACCAGCGGCAGGGTCTGCGCATCGACGCCGGCGGCGTCCAGCAGGCGCCGGCCCTCCGGAGTCTCCGACGAATACCACCGGTACGGCACCTGGTTGCGGGCCAGGAATTCGCGCACCTCGGACGACCGGGCCGACCATCGATGGCCGACCACCTTGGTCTCGGTGACCGGACGATAGTCAATTGTCCGCCACGCCTCGATCTGGGAGTCGATCACCGGATAGAGCTTCTCCTCCGGTGGATCCCACGGCTTGAGCAGGTAGTAGTCGAGGTCGACGACGTTGATCGCTTCGATCGCGGCGCCGGTGTCCGCATAGGCCGTCAGAAGCACCCGCCGTGCCGCCGGGTAGAGGTCCATCGCCGATTCCAGGAACTCCAGGCCGCTCATCCGGGGCATCCGATAGTCGGCCAGCAGCACCGCCACCACGTCGCCGCGGAGCTTCATCTCGCGCAGTGCGTCGAGCGCCTGGTCGCCGGATTCGGCCCGGACGATGCGGTAGTCCTCGCCGTAGCGCCGACGCAGGTCGCGCGCGACCGCACGGGAAACGCCGGGGTCGTCGTCGACGGTCAGGATCGACGGTCGGGCGGCCGTTGCCGGGGTGGTCATGCGGGGTTCCTCCGTACGGGTGGGCTCGTCTAACCCTATGGGACCAGCAGGCCAAGCGACCACTTCGGGACCGCCGGTGGGGACCGAGTTCGCCAGTTGCGGAAAACCGCGATGACGGCGCCGGCCGGCGGGTAAAATGTCTGCGCGCTGCTTCGCCCGACGGGTAACGTCCGGGCCATGCCGAGACCCCTGAACGTCGCCGTCGACTGCGCGGCTCCACTTCGGTGGGCCGAATTCCGGGTCCCGGTGCCGCCATCGGCCGCGACGACCGCGCCGGCAGAGGCCGACAGCGAGTGAAGCCCCGCACCTTCACGCGAGTCGCGGCCTACGGCATCTGCTTCCGAGACGACGAAGTGCTGCTCGCGCGGGCGCTGGGCAGTCGGAGCGAGTCGGCGCACTGGACCCTGCCCGGTGGCGGCGTCGAACACGGCGAGGACCCCTACGACGCCGTGGTTCGCGAGGTCGAGGAGGAGACCGGCTTCCGGGTCGCCGTCGACCGGATGGTCGGCGTCGGGACCCGGCTGCGCTACGACTCCTGGGGCGGTCGAGGCGGCACTGACGTCCATCACGTCGGCATCTACTACACGGTCCAGGTCATCGGCGGCAGCCTGCGGCACGAGGTCGGCGGATCCACCGATTTCGCTGCCTGGATGCCGCTCGCCGAGGTGCCGACCTTACGGCGTGCGGTGCTGTTGGAGACCGGGTTGCGGCTGGCCGCGCAGACTCCGGCGGATGGGCATGTGCCACCGATCCCGGTCGACGGCCTGCTGCACTACTGATCCTCGCCGCGCCGCCGTTGCCGGCCGCGACGGCCCGCAACAGATCCGGCGTCCGGCGCCGTGTCCTCGGAGCCCGCGGCCACCTACCGGACTAGGCTTGATGGTGGTCCGGGCGGGTATCACTGGATCGGGGATCGGGGTGAGTGCCATGCCACTGGGACCGCAGCCGCGCAAGGCCCGCGGCACGATCGAGCATCCGTACAGCGCCCTGCGGCTTCGCCAGGTCCTCGCGATCTTCGGCGTCGCGGTCGGCGTGATCGCGGCGGTGATCTTCTGGCTCATCGGGCTGACCGTCTGGGGCTGGTTCGGCGTGGTGCTCGCCGTCATCGGCGCGATCGACACCGTGGTAGTGACCGCCCGGATCCGGCGCGGCCGGAACCCTCAGCCGAGCGACTTCAAGTAGGCGAGGTTGCCGGCGGTGCGCTCGGCCAGCGGCAGCGCCGTGGAGAAGTCTTCGACCGTGATCCACCCGTCGTAGCCGTGCGCTCGCAGGGCGGCGAAATACGCCCCGATGTCCGCCTGGCCGTCGCGCAGCGGGGCCCAGTCCTCGGCCCAGATCGCCGAACCGTCCGGTCGGGTGCCGGTCCGCAGCCAGACCACGTTCTTCACATGGACGTGTGCCAGGTGCGCACCGAGCATCTGAAACCCCGCCAGTGCATCCTCGTGGCCCTCGATCACCAGATTGCCGACGTCGTGGATGACTCCGACGTGTGCCGGGTCCAGGTCGCCGACCAGCCGGATCGCGGCCGACGCCGACGCCACGATGGTGCGGTGGTGCAGTTCCACCAGAGCTTTCACGCCGTAGGCCGCGGCCCGACCGGCCACCCACTCCAGGTCGGCGCGGGCGCGATCGAACAGCGTCGGGTAGGCGGCCATGCCCAACGGGAGCATCGTGACGCGGACCTGGCGGGCGTCGAGCGCGGCGGTCGCGGCGAGCATCCGTTCGACGTTGTGCCGGTCGTCGCAGCGGGCGTAGCCGCCGATGCCGGAGAATTCCAGACCGGCGGCCTTGGTCACCGCTGCGATCTCGCCGAGCCGATCCTCCAGGCCGGTCAGCGGCCACGTGGCCCGGTTGCCGGCCCAGAAGCCGGGCGGGTCCGCCGGCTCCTGGTCGGTGATCCGCCATTCGACGCCGTCCCAGCCCTGGGTGGCTAGGGTGGTCGCGGCCTCGTCGGGGGTCCACTCCGGGGTGGCGGCGGTGAAGACCGAGAACTTCATGATTGCTCCACGGTGGTCAGAACATTGTCGTAAGTGCCGGCGAGCACGCCGTCGATGTCGATCGGCTGGCTGAGGTGCGAGGACAGGTAGAGAGCCTTCACCACGGCGAGTGCCAGCAACGCCTCGGCGGCGGTCACGGCGGGCGTCCGGCCGGATTCGATCGCGGCGAGGATGTCGCTGTATTGCCGGACGTGGCCGACGACGAACCCGTCCGGATCCTTGGCGGCGCCGCGCAACTCGGATGCGGGGACCACCGACTCCGCCGTCGGGTGCCGTGGGGGTTTGGAAGTACTCGAGTTGGTCGTCGTGGATGATCGCGGATCCGGTGGTGCCATGCACCTGCAACCGGACCGCGAGACCGGGGAACGCGGCGGTGGTGGCGTGCAGCACCGCGACCGCGCCGTTGACGAATCGAATCGTCGCCACCGCGGTGTCCTCGACCTGGATCCGCTCGTGCGCCAGGGTCCGGGTGTAGGCGAACACCTCGATCGGCCGGCCCAGGAACCACAACAGGAGATCCACCGTGTGAACACCCTGATTCATGGTGGCGCCGCCGCCGTCCAGCGACCAGGTGCCGCGCCACCCCGCCGAGTCGTAGTAGTCCTGCGACCGCCACCAGGCGACGGAGGCGACGGCCGAGGTAAGGGTGCCGAAGTCACCGGCGGCGACGGCGGCCGCGATGGCGGCCGAAGCGGGATCGAACCGGTGCTGGCTGATCACCGAGAACACCTGCCCGCGTACGGCCGCGGCGTCGGCCAGGCGGGCCAGCTCACGACCGGCCGGCAACGACGCGTCGAGTGGCTTCTCGACCACGACGTGGTGGCCGGCGGCGAGCGCGGTCGCGGCGAGTGTCGTATGCGTACCGCTGGGGGTGCAGATCACCACCAGGGCACCACGGTTCACGCGGAGCGCCGGTTCCAGCGAGGCATGCAGCGCGGGTCGCGGCGCACCCTGCTCGTCCAGCCATCCGGCGAACTTATCCAGGGCCCCGGGATCGCTGTCCACCACGTCGGTGATGGTCACGTGCGGCCGGCGGAGCAGCGCCGACGCGTGGTTGTAGCCGATGATGCCGGCGCCGACGATGATCACGTTCATGCGAGCTGGACTCCGATCGACGAGGTGAGGCGGGCAAACGCGTGCGCGGCGCGACCGAAGGCCGCCGGTCCGGAGAAGCCGCCCAAGCCGTGCTGGATGGCCAGGTGCGGCTCGAGTGAGGCGAATCCGGAATACCCGTCGTCCCGCAGCGCGGTCACGGTCTCCCGCAGCTCGCCGTCGCCGTCGCCGGCCGCAACCACCTCGCCGGTCGTCATCAGCGCGTCCTTGACCTGCAGATACTTCAGGTACGGCCGGAGCAGCCGATAGCCGTCGGTGAACGGCCGGACGCCGACCTGGACGAAGTTGGCGTTGTCCCAGGCGACCTGGAGCGCATCCGAGCCGACCGACTCGACGATGTCGGCCACGCGCGCCGGGACATCACCGTAGATGTCCTTCTCGTTCTCGTGCACCAGCACCACATCGTTGGCTTCGGCGAGCTTCGCGAAGGCCGCGAGCCGGCGCAGCACGTCGTCCCGGATCGCCCCGACCGCCACGGTCGGCGCCCGATAGAACGAGAAGATGCGGATATACGGCGCGGCCAGGCGATGTGCGGCGGTGACGGCGCGCTTCAGCCGCTCGAGCTCGGCACCCTCATCGGAGGCGATGTCCACCTTGCCGATCGGGGACGCGATCGCCGAGACCGAGATGCCGCGATCGGTGCACACCTGGGACAGCTCGTCCAGCTCCGACGTCGTGAGGTCGACGATGTTGCGGTTCCAGGCACTGCGTACCTCGATGTGGTTTGCCCCCAGAGCCTGGAGCACGGCGATCTGGACGTTCGGATCAGGGTCGATCTCGTCACCGAAGCCGGACAGCTGCCACGTGATGTTCTCCGTCATTTCCCTCCGCCCGCGGTCAGGCCGCTGATCAAATAGCGCTGGAAGACCAGGTAAAGGATGACCACCGGCAGTGCGCAGACCAGCGCGGCGGCCATCATCTGCCCGTACACCGGGATGGCGCCGCCCTCCTGGGTGGCGCCGAAGACCTGGAGAGCGACCGCCGCGGTCCGGGTGTCGACGTTGGTGATCACCGACGCGAACAGCACGTCGTTCCACCCCAGCAGGAACGCGAAGATCGCCGACACCACCAGGCCGGGCCAGCTCAGCGGCATCACGACGCGAGTGAGTATCTGCCATTCGGACGCGCCGTCGACGCGGGCGGCCTCGCTCACTTCGGCGGGAAGGCCGCGCAGGTAGGTCACCATCACCCAGGTGGAGAACGGCAGCGCGAAGGTCAGGTAAGTGACGAACAGCGCCCACCGGGTGCCGATGATGCTGATACCGAGCGTGCTCGCCAGAGTGGCGAACAGGACGAAGACCGGCAGCAGCAACAGGGTCCCGGGGACGCTCTGCAGGCCGACGAGGCCGCGCAGGATTGTCAGGCGGCCGCGGAACCGGTGCCGGACCAGCACGTACGCACTTCCGACGGAGACCGCTGCGGACGCGACCGCCACGCTACCGGCGACAATCACGCTGTTGGTCAGGCCGCGACCGAGATCGACGGTGGACCAGATCCGGCGATAGTTGCCCAAGCTGAAGTGCTTCGGCCAGATGTCACCGGCGGCCACTGAGAGATCGGTGTTGGTCGAGGCCAGGAATACGTAGACGATCGGTCCGAGTACGACGACGAGAAGCACCGTGGTGAGGACCGCGTGCAGGGGCCGGGGGAGCAGCCGGACCACGGCGGCTTCGCGCTGTTTCACTTGCTGTCCTCCCCGACGTCGAGCCGCACCGCGCGCAGATAGACCAGCAGCGGAATGATGATCAGCAACAGCGAGAACACCGCCATCGCGGCACTCAGGCCGAACTGGAAGTTCTGGAAACTCTCCACGTAGGTGAGCACCGGCAGCACTTCGACGTCGCGCGGGCTGGGCACGCCGAACAACACGAACGGCAGCGTGAAGCTGTTGAAGATGTGAAGCAGCGTGATCACCAGGCCGAGCGCGACCGGGCCGCGCAGATGCGGGAACACGATGCTCCACAACTTGGTCCACCATCCAGCACCGTCCAGCGCCGCCGCCTCGTGCAGGGTGTGATCGACGCTCTGCAGGCCGGAGAGCGTCAGCAGGTAGATCAGTGGCCATGACGACCAGATCTGCACCGCGATCAGCGCGTAATAGGCCCGCGGTCCGTTCAGCCACAGGCTGTTCGCGCCGCTGGTGTCGAACCCGAGATGGTGCATCAGGTTGTTGGCGGCGCCGTCGGGTGCGAGGATGATCCGCCACACGATGCCGACCACGAACGCCGGCAGGATGTACGGGATCAGATAGATGGAACGGATCAGGGCCCGGCCGCGGAACCGGTTGTGGGTCGTCAACGCGGCGATGACGCCGATCGGCAGCGCAACCAGCGTGGTGATGGCCGACGCCGACCCGCTGATCCAGACCGCATGCAGCAGATCCGAGTGGCGCCACGCCTCGGTGTAGTTGTCGAAGGCGACGAACGGGGCATGCACCCAGCGTCGGAACGTGTACTGGTCCAGGTCGAGGAAGGACAGGTAGACGGCTACCAGGAACGGGATGACGATCACGATCAGCATCGGGACCGCGCCCGGAAGCAGCATCCAGAATGGGCGGCCGCGGCGGTGCATCGCGCGCCGGCGCCGTTCGACCGGGCGCCCGGCCCCCTTGTCGGGGACCGGGTGCACGGCTTCCTCGGCACCCGCGACGGGTGACGTCTGACGGATCGTCATGATCGGATGGCGTCCGGTGCTACTTGGACTTGTCGAGGGCGGCTTGGGCGTCCGACTGCGCCTTGGCGATCAGTTGGGTCAGCGCCGCATCGTCGACGACGCCTTTGGACAGGTTCGGGATCGACTGCACCACGACGTTGACAAGTGCCAGTTGCACCTGGCCCCAGCCGCCGTTGAACGGCGTGTTGTGGGACTTGCCGGCCGACTCGACCATCGCCGCGAGAGCGGGATCGCTCTGCAGCTTGGCCGCCTCCTCGGCGTTGGTGGGCAGCTCACCGAACGTCTTGTAGTAGAGGTCCTGGCTGTCTGCGGTGGTCAGCATGTTGATCAGCTGCAGCGCCAGATCCTTGTGCTTTGTGTACTTCGCGACCACCAGGTTGTCGCCGGAGAGAATGCTGGTAGCCGGCACGCCATTGGCCGCTGTCGCGGTGGCGCCGGGCGGGATGGTCGGCATGATCACGTACGCCGTACTTGCCGGCCACCGCCGACTTGTCCAGCGTGACCTTGGAACTCGCCGACACCATCGGCAGGAACGCCGCCTTGCCGGCACCGAACGCCGCGATCGCCTGCGCGTTCTTCCAGCCGGTCGCGGCCGGGTCGACCACCTTGTCCTTGGCGAGCCAGCCGAGGTAGGTCTGGTACGCGGATTTCACGGTCGGCTGGTCCAGTTGCGCTTTGCCGTCCACGACCAGTGGGTTGCCGGCCTGGATGCTCATCGCCCAGATGAACTTCCATGGGTCGAATCCGTCGCCGTAGCCGACCGCGAGGCCGTAGGTGTCGCCCTTGGTGAGCTTCTTGGCCTGGTCCAGCAGCCCGTCCCAGCTGTCCGCGGGCTTGTCGATGCCGGCCGCGGCGAGCAGATCCTTGTTGTACGCCATCACGAACGGCCGGCTGGCGAACGGGATGCCGACCTGGTGGCTGTCGTCCGGACCGGAGATGCCGAGCGTCGCCGGCAGGAACCGGTCCTTGCCACCGATCTTCGCCCAGTCGTCGGTGGTGAGCACCTCGAACGCCCCGGTGGCGTAGGCGGTCGGGGTGAACGTGGTGCCGAGGCCGTAAATATCCGGGCCTTGCCCGGACAGCACCGAGGTCTGGATCTTCGTCAGCTCGTCGTTGGGTGAAGCGAACGTCTCGAACTTCACCTTGGAGCCGGTCTGTTTCTCGAACTTGGTGGAGACATCGGCGAACCACTGTCGTTGCTGGTCCGGGAAGACCGTGTTCGCGCCGACCAGAACGTCGAGGGTGGTGTTCTTGCTGGAGCTGTCGCTGCTGGATCCGCATGCCGCCAGCGCGGTGCCGAGCACGACCGTGCTGGCTAGTGCGAGGAACCTGCGTCGGGCTGTCATCTGAATGTCTCCTCTGTGGAGGGCGCGGTCGAGGGGGAAGGGTGTCGGAGCGGCCGCCGGAGCGGCCCGCGACGATTGGGCGCCAATCGATGTACTCGCAAGTTCCCGGCAAGTTACCAACGTGGCAAAGTAGGCGGCAACCGCTTGCCATTTATTGCCAGCAGATGGTCTTCTGTCATCCGTGGACCATCAGGGGTCATCGACGCCATCCCGGCGCGTCACCATCAACGACATCGCTGCCGCGACCGGCGTAGCTCCGTCCACCGTGTCGCGGGCGCTGTCCCGGCCGGGTCGGGTGAACCCGGCGACGGCGGCTCGGATCGAGGCCGTGGCGCGCTCGCTGAACTACGCCCCGAATCGGCAGGCTCGCGCGCTCACCTCGGGCCGGACCGAGACGATCGCCGTGCTCGTCAGCGACGTCACCAACCCGTTCTACTTCGGGATGATCCGTGGAACCGCGCATCAACTGCGGTCGGCCGGCTACGCGCAGCTGCTGATCGACACCGAGGACTCGGCCGAGCTGGAGAACCATCTGCTGCACAAGATGCGGCAGTCGATCGACGGTGCTGTCCTTGCCGCGTCGCGCCTCCCCGAGCAGGTGCTCGCCACCGTCGCGACGGAGATGCCGATCGTCGCCGTCAACCGCAACGTGCCCGGCGTCCCGAGCGTGGTGATCGATTCTCCGGCCGGCATCGGACAGGCCACCGAGCATCTGGTCTCGCTCGGGCACCGCGACATCGTCTACGTCTCCGGACCGCCGATCTCCTGGGCCAACGAGGCGCGCTGGCGGTCGTTCCAGAACTCGATGTCACATCACGCGCTGCGGGCGCGCAAGATCGGTCCGTTTGCGGCATCCCGGACGTCCGGATCGGCGGCTGCCGACGCGGTCCTCAACACCGGCGCCACGGCCTGCATCGTCTTCAACGACCTGCTCGCGATCGGCATCCTGAGCCGGTTGCGGGAGCGCGACGTGGCGGTGCCGGATCAGATCAGCGTGGTGGGGTGCGACGACATCTTCGGCGCCGACTTCTGCCATCCGCCGTTGACCACCCTCAACGGCCCGATCGAACGCGCCGGCCGGGTGGCCGTGACAATGCTGTTGTCGCGGCTCAACGGCGAGGCCGGCACTCGGCAGTCGGTGGTCCTTCCCACCCATTTGCAGGTACGCGAATCCACCGGCCCAGTGCCCCGCCGCTGACCCTCCTTTCTTGCTCTAATAACCATGATCCACTCGGTCGGCTGCGTCCCGCTGCGTGCGCCCCGGCTTTGCGTGCCCCGGCTTTCCCGGCTTTGCGTGCGTCCCGCCTTTCGTGCGCCCCGGCTTTGCGTGCGCCCCGCCTTGCGAGCTTTCCGTGATCAAGTGCGAGATCTTGAGCACTGGAGTCGCTATGGCGTCCCCAGCTGCACTCGTTGACGCACCTGATCATGCACTTGATCACGGGCGGCCACTGCGGCCAGGAATTGCCGGCACGGCTCCTGTTTTGTGGACGCTCACTGCTGTTTTCCGGCACGTTCCGCAGCATCCAGCGTCCACATTTGCGTCCATGGAGGACTGCGAGCGGTCCCGAGGGCGAGTGGGCTACCAGACGACGACGAAGGCGACGGTTTCCCGCGCGCGTGTGGCTGACTCGGGCACTAAGGGTCGAGAAATGACGAGATCTCGTCGAAAGTCGACTCCTAGCGGCGGAGGCAGCGGGGGTCTGCGACTCCGGGGTCGACTTTTTCAACGTACGCCCAAGTTATTCGACCCTGGACTGGGCACCGCAGCGCGGAGCGAGCTGCACACGGGTGCAGATCGACGGCAGAGTCACATCACGAAGTTTGACGAGTAGAGCCGGTGCAACCTCGGCAGCCGGGCCGCGATCTGCTCGTCATCCTCGAAGTCCCAGAACGGCTCGAGCTCCGGATAGAGGATCGTGAAATATCCGGCCGGGAGATCCTCGCCGGTGACTCGCCGGTACGCCGACCAGACCGCACCAAGCATGTCCTCGGCTTCCAGTTCCAATCCGTCGGTGGCGGCCCGGATGACAGCGGGGAGTTCGGCGAGCGAATCGGGGTCGGCGACCGCGCGCTCGTAGGCCGCCCGGCCCTGAGACATCAGCCAGCCGCGGAAGTAGTCGAATCCGTCGTCGGAACATCCGCCGTTGATCAGGTAGGCGGCTGCCCACATTTCCGTCGTGTACGACGCCGCGAGCGCGGTCCACAGCGGCTGCGCGAACTCGGCAATGTCGTCCGGCTCGAGCGCCGACAAGAGCCCGGTCAGCGCGGCCGCCACGGCTGCGCCGTCGGTAGGGTCGCCGACCACCATCCGAGCGGCACGGATGAGATCCCACCAGGAGTCGACCACGGCCGGGTTGCCGCTGACCGGCTTGCCCGGAGGGCGTTCGTCGACCGCCGCGCTGTCGACGACCGGCGCATCCCCTCCAGCTGTTGCGGCACCGGGTGCGGCGGCGGTGTCGGAGGGCGCGGCGGCCCGGTCGGCCGGGGAGGCTGCACCACGGGATGGAGCCGCGCCCGGGGCGGCGGGGCCCGACAACGCAGCGGCCGAGGTGGCAGCCGAACTGGACGACGCGACGGCCGGGGAGGCTGCACCGCGAGAAGGAGCCGCGCCGCCATCAGACCTGGCCGACCTGTCGATGATCACTGGTTCGCCTCCACACCGCGCATAATGCCAGCCCGGTGCGACATTTCGCGTCGCGAACCCCACTCACCGGGACCAATGATCTGGAGCCCGATCTGCGCGGCGAGCCAGGCCGCGCGCCGGTCCTCGCCGTCCCACGGTCCGACGATCACATAGAGCGTGCTCCACGGAGCCGGCGATTCAGAGTTGATGTTGTCGCCGTTGATCACCAGGGTCGCGCCGATGTGCTTGCGCTGGATCAACATGGTTCGGATAGCGGAAGAAGTCGATGCCTGCCGATGACAATGCCGTCGCCACCGAGTCGGTTTAAGGGTCGACGAACGAGAGCGTGCACCGCCCCTTGAGGCCGGCATACCTGATCACGTCGGCCGCCGCCGGGGTGCCGAGGTGCAGAGAGTGCTCGAAACCGGCTTTGAGGCCGTCACCGATCTCGGTGAGCCGGCCGATCGCAGCCAGAGCCTGTTCACGGTCGGTGCCGCGCCAGATCGGGTAGTAGACGTCATTGCTCACCCGAGGATGATCACCAGTCGTGCACAGTGCCGTCCATCAGCCGGTTGACTGGCAGATAGGCCTGGTCGTAGGGATGGGCGTTGGCAACCTCGTCGAGATAGGAGACTCCAAGCCCGGGGGAGTCGCCCGGGATCAGGAGACCGTCCGCGAACCTGTAGGTGGGCTGGAACACCTCATCGGTGACCGGACTGTGCTTCATGTATTCCTGGATCCCGAAGTTGTGCAGCGCGATGCCGAGATGCAGAGCGGCGGCCATGCCGACCGGGGAGATGTCGGTCGGACCGTGCATGCCGGACTTGATCTGGTAGATGCCGGCGTAGTCGAAGATCCGCCGCAGCGCCGTGATGCCACCGGCGTGCGTGACCGGTGACCGGACATAGTCGATCAGCTGGTTCTCGATCAGCTCGCGATAGTCCCAGATGGTGTTGAACACCTCGCCGATCGCGAGCGGCGTGGTGGTGTGCTCGCGGACGAGACGCAGCGCGGCCTGGTTCTCGGCCGGCGTCACATCTTCCAACCAGAAGAGGTCGTACGGTTCCAGCGACTTGCCGAGCTTCGCCGCCTGGATCGGAGTCAGACGGTGATGCGCATCGTGCAGCAGCGGCAGCTCGGGACCGAATTCATTGCGTACGGCTTCGAAGACCGTCGGAGCGTGCCGGAGGTAGGCCCGGGTGTCCCAGCGTTCCTCGACCGGCTGTGCGCCCCGCCGGGCCGGCTCGTGGTCGTAGCGGGCGGTGCCTCCGGTGCCGGCGAACGCGCTGGCGGCGACGCCGTAGACCGAATCGAGGCCGGGGATGCCGGTCTGCACCCGGATCGCCCGGAAGCCCTCGGCCTGATGCTGCCGGATCGAGTCGAAGAGTTCCGGAATCTCCCGTCCGGAGGCGTGGCCGTAGGCCAGGCAGCCCTCCCGGCTCTTGCCGCCCAGCAGCTGGTAGAGCGGCATCCCGGCGTGCTTGGCCTTGATGTCCCACAGCGCGGTGTCCACCGCCGCGATCGCGGCCATCGTGATCGGGCCGCGGCGCCAGTAGGCCCCGCGGTAGAGGTACTGCCAGGTGTCCTCGATCCGATGCTCGTCCCGGCCGAGAATCAGCGGCACCACGTGATCCTGCAGGTAGGACGCCACCGCCAGTTCACGGCCGTTGACGGTGGCGTCGCCGAGTCCGGTGACCCCGTCCGACGTCGTGATCCGGACCGTGACGAAGTTCCGTCCCGGGCTGGCAACGAGGACTTCGGCGGATTCGATGGTCATCGGGCGCGTCCAATCTGACTGCGGAAATCGGTGATGGCGTCGACGAACGTCTTGTCGTCGGCCAGAGCGTCGGAGAGCCGGGACACGGCACCCGCGGTGTCCGGGGGAGCGTCGATGTACGTCAGATAGGCGGCGATGGCGAGCGCGGCCGCGTCTGCGGAGCGGCCGGCGGCTCGTAGTGCCACGGCCGGTTCGGCGACGCGTACCCGCATCTTTTCCGGACCGTTCTCGGTGATCTGGGTGAGCGGATATCCGATCGCCGTGTTCGCGAAGCGGGCCCGGAGTCGCGGCACGTAGTCGTCGACCTCGTCCGGATCCAGGAGCGTCGCGACCTCGGCCCACCAGGCCTCGATCGCCTCGGTGATGGTGTCGTCGGAGTTGGCATCGGAGAGCGTTTGGCAGCCGCGCAGCAGGCCGAGGTAGGCCATCAGTGAGTGGGCGCCGTTGAGCAGCCACAATTTGCGCTGCTCCCACGGCTCGATGTCGTCGACGAACTGGGCGTCGGCCCGTTCCCAGCGCGGCCTCGAGCCGGGGAAGTCGCCGCTGAGCACCCAATCGCGGAATGGCTCGGTGATCACCGGCGCCCGGTCGGCGAAGCCGGTCAGCCGCTCCACCTTCGCCAGATCCTCGGCGGTGGGCCGGGGCGTGATCCGGTCCACGCTGGTGTTGACGAAGCTGACCTCGGTGGACAGCCAGGCCCGCAGGTCCGGTTCGTCGGCGGCGAGGGTGAGGAGGAGGTCGGCGACGCGTACGCCGTTGGTGGAGAGGTTGTCGCAGGGCACCACCGCGATCGGTGCGCCGCCGGCCCGGAACCGCGCGCGCAGGCCGGACAGCAGCCGGGCCGGCGGCGCAGCATCGAGTTGGTAGCCGGCCTCGGTCACCGTCATCGTCACCACACCGGTGGCCGGATCCGCCACCCGCGCGTCGAAGGTCGCCTGGTCGGCGCCGTCGAACGCCTCGCGGAGGGCGGTCACGATTTCGAATCGGTCCTCCTCCGAGTCGCGCTTCACCAGGGTGTAGCGGCATCCCTGGGCGTTGAGCACGGCGGCGGCGTCCGGGCGGCGGCCGGTGAACGCGGTGATTGTCCACTGCTCCCGATCGTCTGGATGCGCCACCACCCAGGTCCACCAGCACTGGTGGGCCCGGTGAAAGTTGCCGAGTCCCATGTGGACGATTCGTCTGTCGGTCATGGCTGCAAACTCCGCCCGGTCATAGCTTGAACACCCGCCGGGGAGCAGCGTCGATCAGGTCCACGACGATGTCCGCGGCCTGATCCTCAGTGATCCGGCGCTCGACCACCAGGCGCGCCAGCACGCCGGCCTCGACCCTACGGGCGGCGTCGTGCCGGGCCGGGATCGAGCAGAACCCGCGGGTGTCGTCGATGAACCCGGAGGACCGGGAGAATCCGGTGGTCTCGGTGACCGCCTCGCGGAACCTCCGGATCGCCCACGGCGCATCCAGGAACCACCATGGCGCGCCGAGATAGACCGAGGGGTAGAAGCCGGCCAGCGGAGCCAGCTCCCGGGAGAACACCGTTTCGTCGGTGGTGAACAGGACGAGGTGAAAACCGTGGGCAGTGCCGAAGTCGTTGAGCAGCGGTTGCAGCCCGGCGGTGAACGAGGTCGGCACCGGAATGTCGTGACCGGTGTCCGGCCCGAACCGCTCCAGCGTCGGGCCGTGATGACTGCGGTAGATCCCCGGGTGCACGGTCATCACGAGACCGTCGTCGACCGACATGCGAGCCATCTCGTAGAGCATGTGGGCTTCGAAGAGGGCCGGGTCGCCCGGATTCGGCGTACCGCCGCGGAGGCGATCGAACAGCGCGGCCGCATCGCGGCGATCGAGCCGCGCGGAGGCCGGCCGGCGCACGCCGTGGTCGGCCGAGACCGCGCCGGCCGAGATGAAGTGCTCGCGGCGGCCGGCCAGCGCGCTCAGGTATCCGGCATAGCCGGCGCTGCCGCCGCCGGCCTCGGCGATCAACCGATCCACGTGCCTGGTCCAGGCCGGATCGAAGGCATTCAGATATCGGTCCGGACGATAGGTCGGCAGTACGCGGGCCTGCGGCCGCACCGTGCGATGCGCGTCGAGTGTGTCCAGCGGATCGTCGGTGGTCGCGAGCACCTCGACGCCGAAGCGCCGGAACAGCGCGAGCGGCCGGAATTCGGGTCGGGCCAGGGCGCTCGCGATGTGGTCGAACAACTCGTCGGCGTTGTCCGGACTCGGATCCTCGGCGACGCCGAGCACGTGAAACAGCTCGCCGGCCAGCCAGTATCCGGACGCGGTGCCGGCGAACCGCGGCCAGCCGGCGCAGAACTCGCGCCAGACATCGCGCGCCGTGACGCCGGTGCCGGGCCGCAGCCGCTCCATCGGTACGCCGCCGGCGTGCAGCAGCCGCGTCACGTAGTGGTCCGGAGTGACAAGCAACGACGCGGCGTCGGTGAATGGGCGATCCTCGGCCAGGATGTCGATGTCGATGTGACCGTGCACCGACACGATCGGCAGCTTCTCCACCAGCGCCAGCAGGCCGCGAGCGATCTGGCGGGTGCCGGGATCGGCGGGCAGCAGCCGATCCGGGTCAGCGGCCAGTGCCACGCTCACGTCCGGCCATCCCTTCCTTGGTGACTGCGTTCGCGAACCTAGCCACCCGGCCGCGCGATCAGCAACCGATTGCCAGAGTTTGCCGCCGCAACCTATTCCGTGCCTCGATGACTTGCTAGCGTCTGGCGCCATGAACGCCTCCACGCCAGGTTTCTCATTCTCGATCAGTCCGTGCTGTTGCGCGCTGGTTCTCATCGGCGTGGTCGTCTGGCTGGTGATGCGGAGCCGTAAGAACGGCTGAGTCGTTAGTACAAGCGTATGAAAGTGCGCTAGGGTGGCGATATGACCGCCGCATTTCAGGGCTCGCTCCTGGATCTTCTGGGCGGGACCGACATCGAGGCGGGCCCGCTGCGTCCAGAGCGGGTGGATTTGACGCTCGGAGCCTGGGTCGACGTCCAGCGCGGCTGGATGCGCGGCGCCGATGCGCTCTTCGATCATCTTGCCGATCGGGTGCCCTGGCACGCCGAGCGCCGTCAGATGTATGAGCGGATGGTCGACGTGCCGCGGCTGCTGTCGTTCTATGACGTCGACGCCGACCTGCCGCATCCGGCGCTGGTGGAGGCGCGAGCGATGCTCGATGAGCACTACGCCGCCGAGCTCGGCGAGCGGTTCCGGACCGCGGGGCTCTGCTATTACCGAGACGGCCGGGACAGCGTGGCGTGGCATGGCGACCGGATCGGTCGCGGTCAGGACGAGGACACCATGGTCGCGATCATCTCGGTCGGAGCGCCCCGGGCTCTGCTGCTGCGCCCGCGCTTCGGATCCGGCGACACGTTGCGATACGAACTCGGCCACGGCGACCTGATCGTGATGGGTGGCAGCTGCCAGCGGACCTGGGATCACGCCATCCCCAAGACGGCCCGACCGGCCGGGCCCCGGATCAGCATCCAGTTCCGGCCGATGGGCGTGCGCTAACGCGATCCGCGGTCGGCCACTACCGCCATGCGAGGCTGACGACCAGGCTCCAGATGATGCCGACCAAGCTCAGCGCGATCGCCAGATAACCGAGCGTCGGTGAGTTGTTGTACCGCTTGGCATCCCGGAGCGACAGCACACCTAGAACGATGCCGACGATCGGGCAGCAGAGCAGTCCGACGATCATGCCGATGATGCCGAAGATCTGCGTCCGGTCTTGGCCGCCGGCGGTGGCGGCTGGCTGGACCGGACCGGAGTAACCCGGCTGCCCGTATCCGGGCTGGCCATATCCGGGCTGGCCATATCCGGGCTGCTGGCCGTAACCAGGTTGCTGTTCATAGCCAGGCTGCTGCCCGTAACCGGGTTGCTGGCCATAACCAGGTTGCTGGCCATAACCAGGTTGCTGTTCGTACCCGGGCTGCTGGCCATAACCAGGTTGCTGCCCGTAGCCGGGCTGGTCCGCGCCGGGCTGACCGGGTTGCTGGCCATAGCCCGGCTGCCCGTAGCCCGGCGGTTCATTGCCTGGTTGCTGGCCGTATCCGGGTTGCCCGTAGCTCCCAAACCCCTCTCCTTTTCCCGGCTGCCCATAACCCGGCGGTTCATTGCCTGGTTGCTGACCCGGCTGCCCGTAGTCCGGTGGCTCATTGCCTGGTTGCTGACCGGAGTTCGGCGGCTGGCCCTCCGAGCCGTAGCTCTGCGGATAGTTCTGCGGGTACGAGCCCGGAGTGCCGGTCGACCCGGGTGTGTCGCTCGGGTAGCTGCCCGGCGGGAAGTTCGACGGCGGCCCCGACGATGGCGTGCCGGATGAGTATCCGGGCGGATTGTTCGGAGGCTCGTTCTGTGGGTCGCCGGACCAATCCGGCGGCGGGTTCTGAGTCACGGCGCCTTCCTTCCTTGCTGCCGCCAGCATAAACCGGACAAAAGGTCAAGGACAGGCTTTGGCATTTGTCCTGTCGGCGGCGATTGCGGCCGAGACGGGCGGCTAGCGCGCTCCGGTGTGGCGGTCGGGAGTCGCCATATGCCACCGCGATAACCGTGAGGGTGGCGATCCGCCACCCGAAGCCACCAAGATCGCGACAGCCGTGAGCCCACGGTCGCGCTGTCATCCAAGATCGGGACAGGCCTGAGCCCACGGTCGCGCCACCCTCCAAGATCGCGACAGGTGTGAGCTCACGGTCGCGCCACCCTCCAAGATCGCGACAGGTGTGAGACCACGGTCGCCGTAGCACCGGATCGACGACCACCAGCGCACGGCTGTCGCGATCACGGGCGGGAGGACCGCCGCCAGCTCACGGCTGTCGCGATCTTCGACGCCCCGCTCACAGGGCCTTCTCTCCAGCCGAAGGAACCGACCAAGATCGAAGATCTTGGCAGTTCTCAGCAGCCGGCGAAGAGCAACGGGCACGGCCGACCAAGATCGCGACAAGCGTGAGGTCACGGTCGCGCTGTCATCCAAGATCGCGACAGGCGTGAGCTCACGGTCGCCGTAGCACCGGATCGACAACCGCCAGCTCACGGCTGTCGCGATCACGGGCGGGAAGACTGCCGCCAGCGCACGGCTGTCGCGATCACGGGCGGGGAGACTGCCGCCAGCTCACGGCTGTCGCGATCTTCGGTGCCGCGCCCGCAGGGTCTTCTCTCCCGCCGGCGGCAATCTCCCAAGATCGAAGATCTTGGGAGGGTTTCATCAGTCGGCGAAGAGCAACGGCACTCGGTGCGGTGAAACGACCCCCGGGAGAGCACTCAGTGCCCGCTGGTTTCGGCCACGACCGGGCGACGCCACGCGTCACTCCCACCCACCCGACGCAGCGAAACGGACTCTCATGCGGTCCGGACGCCATGATCACACGCCTCCCAGGATCTGCGATCTTGGCGTCACGAACCGGGCGATCCGACCAGCCCCAGGGCGAGATCATCCTGTGCAAGATCTGAGCCGGCGGTGGTGCTATGGGACCGGAACCGCGATAGTGTCCGCCCGTGTCCGATCTTCATGTCCGGCTCGACGCCGCCGCGGTGTTCGATGCAGCCGTCCATGAGCTGGAGCGGGCGGTCGCCGACCTGCCGCGGGTCGGCCGTGTCGACGGCTGTCCGGTCTGCTGGTCGGCCGAGCAACTCCAGGCGCTCGGCGGCGATCCGCGCCGGGTCCCGGACGACTGGGTAAGTCAGTTCGCCGCGGAGATTCCGTCGCACTGGATCGAGGCGCAGTACACCGTTATGTGGCGTGCGTACGCGCCGCGCGTGCTGCGGCTGGTGGCCGCCAGCCCGGCGAGCCAACTGGTCAACATGTCCGTCCGTGGCGTCGGCAGCCGGGAGGCACGGTTCGACCGGTGGCCGGCCGCGCACCAGGACGCGATCTTGCAGGCCCTCCGCGCGCTGCTGGTGGTGGCGGTGCTGAGCTGGCATCCGGTGGAGACCACTGAGCTGCTGGAAGGGCTGGCGTACCTGCACGACGACCTGGGTCAGTGGCTCGCGGTGATCGATGAGCTGGGCCCGGAAGCCGACGACGCCGTCGCGCGGTTGATCGAGACCTGGGCCGGCGACGATCTTCAGATCTTCTGGCTCTGGGCGCCGGAACACGTCGACCCGTCGGCGGTGTTGCGATCGTGGCTGGCCAGCGAGCCGGTCCAAGCTCGCCGAAGCAGCCGGACCGCCCGCTAGAGCCGGACCGCCCGCCGAAGCAGCCGGACCGCCCGCTAGAGCCAGATCGCCCGGTGAAGGCCGGATCGCCGGATAGACCCGGACCGCCGGTGAAGGCCGGATCGCCGGGTAGACCCGGACCGCCCGCCAGCGCCGGACCGTCCGCTATAACCCCGGACCGCCGGTGTGCAGGTCCCGGCGACCACTGAGAGTCAAGATCGAGCTAGGAATCGCCTAGTGACGGCGGTCACATCCCGGAACACTTTGGGTGCGATCCAACTTGAGCGTGGATGACTCAATGTTTGACAGTGCCGAGGTGGACATAGATGACTACGCTCCCGGTCCTTCCCCTGACCGAACAGATCCTCCTGCCCGGAATGGTCATTCCGGTCACCCTGGACTCGGCCACGCAGGCGGCGGTAGACGCTGCCCGCGCTTCGGGCGACAAGACATTGCTGGCGGTTCCGCGCCTCGACGGCGACTACGGACCGGTCGGCACCATTGCCACGATCGAGCAGGTCGGCCGGCTGAGCAGCGGCGAGCCGGCGGCCGTGATCCGCGGCGTGGCCCGGGCGCGGATCGGATCCGGCGTGCCCGGACCCGGCGCGGCCCTCTGGGTCGAGGCCGAGCGCCTGGCCCCGAGCACCGAGACCGGCAAGGCCAAGGACCTGGCTCGCGAATACAAGGCCCTGGTCATCGCCGTCCTGCAGAAGCGGGAAGCGTGGCAGGTCATCGACGCCGTGGAGCGGATGACCGACCTTGAGGAGCTGGCCAACTCGGCCGGCTACGCGCCCTGGCTGACGCTGACGCAGAAGGCGCAGTTGCTGGCGACGGTCGACCTGACCGAGCGCTTCGAGCTGCTGGCCGGATGGGTCAAGGACCACCTCGCCGAGCAGGAGGTCACCGAGAAGATCTCCGAGGATGTCCGCGAGGGCATCGAGAAGACGCAGCGCGAGTTCCTGCTCCGCCAGCAGCTCGCCGCCATCCGCAAGGAACTCGGCGAGGACGAGCCGGACGGTGCCGACGACTACCGCACCCGGGTCGAGCAGGCCGAGCTTCCGGAGAAGGTCCGGGAGGCGGCGATGCGCGAGGTCGAGCGCCTGGAGCGCAGCAGCGACCAGTCGCCCGAGTCGGGCTGGATCCGCACCTGGCTGGACACGGTGCTGGAGATGCCGTGGAGCACGCGCACCGAGGACAACACCGACCTCAAGGAAGCCCGCGAGGTGCTCGATGCCGATCACGCCGGCCTGTCCGACGTGAAGGACCGGATCCTGGAGTACCTGGCGGTGCGTAACCGTCGGGCCAATCGTGGCCTGCAGGTCGTGGGCGGCCGCGGGTCCGGTGCCGTGCTGGCTCTGGCCGGCCCTCCCGGTGTCGGCAAGACCAGCCTGGGCGAGTCGGTCGCGCGTGCGCTCGGCCGGAAGTTCGTCCGGGTGGCGCTCGGCGGCATCCGGGACGAGGCGGAGATCCGTGGTCACCGGCGCACCTACGTCGGCGCCATGCCGGGCCGCATCGTCCGGGCGATCGGCGAGGCCGGTTCGATGAACCCGGTGGTGCTGCTGGACGAGGTCGACAAGATCTCGGCCGGCTTCTCCGGCGATCCGGCGGCGGCGCTGCTCGAGGTCCTGGACCCGGCGCAGAACCACACCTTCCGCGATCACTACCTGGAGGTCGACCTGGACCTCTCGGACGTGCTGTTCCTGGCCACCGCCAACGTCATCGACAACATTCCGGGCCCGTTGCTGGACCGGATGGAGCTGGTGGCGCTGGACGGTTACACCGAGGACGAGAAGGTCGCCATCGCCCGCGATCACCTGCTGCCCCGGCAGCTGGAGCGCGCGGGTCTGGACGACGCCGACGTGACGATCGAGGACGAGGCGCTGCGCCGCATCGCCGGCGACTACACCCGCGAGGCGGGCGTACGTCAGCTGGAGCGGGCACTGGCCCGGATCCTTCGCAAGCTCGCCGTCGAGCTGGTCGAGGACACCCAGGCAGTCCGCGTATCCGATGCCGACCTGGTCAAGTACCTGGGCCGGCCGCGATTCGAGTTCGAGTCGGCAGAGCGTACGGCGGTGCCCGGTGTAGCCACCGGTCTCGCCGTGACCGGTGCCGGTGGTGACGTCCTGTTCATCGAGGCCACCTCGATGGACGGCGACTCCGGACTCACGCTCACCGGTCAGCTCGGTGACGTGATGAAGGAATCGGCTCAGATCGCCCTGTCGTACCTGCGCTCACACGCGGAGACGATCGGCATCGACACCGACACGCTCAGCGGACGGCGGTTGCACCTGCACGTGCCTGCGGGCGCCGTGCCGAAGGACGGTCCCAGCGCCGGCATCACCATGGTGACCGCGTTGGCATCGCTCGCGACCGGTCGTCCGGTGCGGCCCGAGGTCGGCATGACCGGCGAGGTCACGCTGGCCGGGCGGGTGCTGCCGATCGGTGGCGTCAAGCAGAAGCTGCTCGCCGCGCACCGGGCCGGGCTCACCGAGGTGATCATCCCGAAGCGCAACGAGCCGGACCTCGACGACCTGCCCGAGGAGATCCGCAAGGAGCTGACCGTGCACCCGGTCGGCGACGTCGCGGACGTCCTGGCACTGGCCCTGCGGCCAGTGGGCTGGATCGAGGAGGAGCTGAACAACGGCGCCTCGGAGCTGGCCGCGGCCGCCTGACAGCGATAACGACAGCGCCCTCTCCCGCGGTTGACGCGGGGGAGGGCGCTGTCATGCGTACGCCCAAAGGGTATTAGAGCCTGTTGCTAAGCCTCGTGGCCGGGCTGTGGCGGGCCCAGATGGCCGTCGGCGGCGTTGTGGGCACGGGCGCAGACAACACCGGTATGCACCCGCACTTCCGCCTTGCCGGCAACCATCTGCCGGTCGTGATCGGCGGGGTCGCCTCGCCCCGACCGAAGGCTTAGGCACAGGCCTTAGAAACCGCGGACCTTGGCGATCGTGGCACGGAGAGGGACCGAGTATTCGTCTGCGAACGCCTCCTCGGTCCCGCTGATCGCGATCGCGTCGGACCCGTATTTCTGGCGGTAGGCCGGCAGTTGATGGCATGGCGGCAGATGGTTGTCGAGGGCCACAGTGCCGGTCAGGATCACCACGTCGTCGCCCCGTGGATCGCTGTTGAACGCGAACGCGGCGTGCGGGTTGCGCCGCAGGTGACGCAGCCGCAGCGCGTTCTTGGTGGTGTAGATGACGAGATCGTCGCCGTCTGGAACGAACCACACCGGGTTCGGCTGCGGCGTGCCATCGGCGCCGACGGTGGTCATCCAGATGACATGCTCTTTGGCGAGCTTCGCGCGGACGCGCGCACCGAAGTCGGAGTGCGGATCGGGATAGACGCCCATGCGCCGAAGCCTAAGCGTCGCCGGCGCTAGCCGCCGCCGGAATCCGGTCGAACCCACAACGCGATGGCGATGGCGCCGATCCGGCGGGTGTCCTGCCATTGGAAGCCGGCTTGGTGCAGCGCTCGGAACATCTCCATTTCCCGCTGCTGGTAGCCGATTTCACCGCCGGACCAGATGAAATACTTCACCGTCCAGACACGGTGCAGGCTGCCGAGGCGGACCAGCGTTTCGGCGGTGTCGACGTCGGTGCCGGTGATGGTGTGGTTCTGGACCGGGGTCTCGTTGACGGTCACGTCCTCGAGTCCGGCGTAGCCGGCCGGATAGGCGGCCGCGAGATATCGCTGGCCAGGCCCGGTGAAGATGATGCCGTCGCCCGGCTCTTTGCGGTCGCGCAGGTAGTTCGACGCAGCGCGGAGGTCGTTGACGCTGGACACGCCGGTGGGCTGGAACCGGACCGCATGGTTGGCCGGCAGCGTCGCCGCGATCAGCGCCGCGGTCACCGGGATCGCCAGCCACCATCGGTGCTGCGGGCCGGCCAGGCGGTCCAGGCTCACCCCGCCGAGCAGCGCCAGAGCCGGTATGCAGTAAGCGACGTAACGGAACGCGTACAGCGGTTCGAACTGGGAGATCACCAGGACCAGCGCCGGCGGGATCAACAGCCACGGCGCTGCCACCGCGAAGGCGCTCAGCCTTCGATCACCCCGTTGGCCGTACGCGAACCCGACCAGCAGCGCCCCGGCCGCCAGCAGGAACGAGCCACCGGCCAGCGCGACCGAAAGATCGAGAGCCGCCGGCCATCCGGGTGGTCTGATCCAGCCGGCGGTGCCCTTCTGCTGGTCGATCAACCGCGCCAGCGGGATCAGCGGGAGCAACGCGACCACTGATACCGGGACCCACCACGCCACCGGCTGCCAGCTCCGATTGCGGCGCGCGGTCAGGACGACCGGAATCGCGTAGGCCGGCAGGAGCAGCACCGCCAGGGCGTGCAACGCGACCGTCACCAGCAGCAGGACGCCGTAGAGCAGCCACATCCCGATCCGGAACCCGGCCGAACCCGTGGTCAGCGCCGCGACGAGAGCCATCGTCATGCCCACGACGAGAGCGAAGACGATGCCGTAGGGGCGGGCGTTCTGGGCATACTCGGACGCGGCCGGAGCGCAGGCGAACAGTAGTCCGGCGAGCAGGCCGGCCCGCCACGACCGGAGCATCTGGCCGAAGAGCCCGAGCAGGCCGGCCGCCACCGCGGTGCCGATCAGGGACGGCACGCGGACCGCCGTCTCACCGGTGCCCCAGATCGCCACGATGTAGTGCATGACCAGGTAGTAGACGCCGTGGACGGCGTCAACATGGCGCATCGTCTCGATGATCTGCGGCACCGAGCGGTCCGCCACTCCGATCGTGACCGCTTCGTCGTTGCTCAGTGGCACACGAGTGAACTCCCAGAGGCCCACTCCGATGGCGACGGCCGCGGGCACCACGAAGAGCAGCACCCGCAGCGAAACCCGTCGCAGGGCCGCTGGCTGCACAACGTGAGCCTAGGTGCCGTGGTCGATCTTTGCAGCGGGTACGCGTAGCGCAGTGACGGCCTGCGCGGTGCCGGGTCCGGATCCTTGGGGCCGCACGAGGCCTTCGGCCGCGGGCGGCCTTTTAGGTCTCCGCACCCGGCACCGCTCCGGCCTTCAGCACGCGCTGTCGGCGCCTCCCGGCCCGCCGGCCACGGTCCGAAAGTGGTCACCGGGCGCAGCGCCCCCGCTCTTAAGGATCAGGCCGCAGTTCCGTTGTTTCGTAAAGTCACCCAGACCCGGCTGTTCTCGGGCTCGCACGAATCTCTAAGGTTGCTGTGCGACACGCCGTGGTTCGTAGCGCCCGATTCGAGCTGCGAGTCCACTATCGTGATCGGTGTCCGAAGCTCGCGCCGCGGCGCTTGAGCACGGAACAGTCGCAGACCGGCACAATTGCCGTTCGGAACAACCGCGGACATGCAATCGGAACAACCATTCCGTGCGCGGAGACCCACTAAACCCGCGCCAGCGTTGCTACGGATAGCCAGCCTTCGGGGCACTCACTGTTGCCGCGGGACTGCCATGTGATCTTTAGGCTCACCCCGATCCGCGCTGGGTGACCACTTCCCGGACTGTGCGCCGCGGAGAGGACGTGGCCGTGCGGCCTTTTTCGAGGCTGGAGGCGGTGCCGATTCCGACGCCTAAAAGGCCGCCCGCGGCCGAAGGCCTCGTGTGGCCCCAAGACTCGGAATCGGCACCGGCGGAGGCCGTCGCGGCACTGGCCCGCTGAAACGGGGGCATCAACCGGCGAACGTGAGCACCGGCAGTCCACGGACCCCTGGTCGGGCGCGGAACACCGAGCCGGCGTTGGGTTGGGCGTCCGGGGCAATCCTCTCCCGCGACGTCGTTATGTAGAGGTCGCCGAGGTCGTCGCCACCGAATGTGCACGCGGTGGTCTGGGACTCGGCCAGCCGGATGACGGTGTCGAGCGTGCCGCCTGAGTCGTAGCGGTGGACGGCGGCACCGCCGTAGAGCGCGACCCACACCCCGCCCTCAGCGTCGACGGTGAGGCCGTCCGGCTTTCCGAGGTCCGGGTCGACCGCCACGAAGCTACGCCGATCCATGAGCCCGCTATCGGCGGCGTAATCAAAGACCGAGATTTCGCGGGTCGCCGTGTCGACGTAGTAGGCCACGGTGCCGTCCGGACTCCACGCGAGGCCGTTGGAAGCGGTCACGCCGGGCAGGACAATCGTGGCGGTGCCGTCCGGGTCGAGCCGCCAGAGATCGGCGCCGCCGGCCTCGCTGCTGTAGGAACCGCAGTAGAAGCGCCCGTCCGGATCGCAGGCGCCGTCGTTCATCCGGGCCGGGCCGACCGGCCACAGCTCGGGCGTACGGTGACCGATCCCGGTCTCGTCGATCAGCACGAAACCTCGCTCCAGCCCGGCGACCATCCCGCCGCCCGACCGTGGCCGGATCGCCCCCGCGACGTCGCCGATGTGCGTACGCGAGACCGCGCCGGTCGCGCCGTCGAGGCTCAGGACGTCTCCGGCGAACATGTCGACCCAGCGCAGGCCGCCCCATCCGGCAAACCACACCGGGCCTTCGGCGTGGTAGGCCACCGGCGGCGTGACCTGCTCCAATTCGAATGCCATCCCGACTCCCAGTGGGTTGTGGCGCCCGGTTCCGGAGGACAAATGCCCAGGTTCCGCCGACAGTGAACCAGCCTAGCCAGATCGGTCGGAGCCCGGTTCTACTGGGGCAATGCGACTACTTGTGCTCGGTGGAAACGGCTGGTTGAGCGGGTATGCCGCGGACTACGCCCGGGATCGCGGCGACCACGTCACGTGCCTGTCCCGCGGCGTGTCCGGGCCGATGCCCGACGGCGTCACCGTGGTGACCGGCGACCGGGACACCGACGGCGCGCTGGATGCCGTTGCCGGGGCCGACTGGGACGTGGTGCTGGACGTGTCCAGTCAGCCCGGCCGGGTACGCCGCGCGGTCACGGCGCTGGCTCCGCGTACCAAATGGTTTGTTTATGTCTCGTCCGGCAGCGTCTATTCCAACCCCGCGGAGAGCCCGGACGAGGACGCCGACGTTGTCGAGCCGTTGCCCGGCGACGTGATGGAGTCCATGGAGCAGTATGGCCGCGCCAAGGTCGCCTGCGAACGCCATGTGCGGTCGGCGTTCGGCGACCGCTGCGTCATCGCGCGTGCGGGTCTGATCGGCGGCCCGGGCGATGACACCACCCGCAGCGGCTACTGGCCATTGCGATTCGCGCGACCGTCCAATCCGGAGGGTCGCGTGATCGTGCCCGATGTTCCGGACCTGCAGTCGCAGCTGATCGACGTGCGGGATCTGGCGGCGTGGCTGGTCGAGGCTGGAGCGAGTGGCGTCTCGGGCACCTTCAACCTGGTCGGCGTTCCGATGCCGCTGGCATCGCATCTGGCGATCGCGGCTGAGGTGGCTGGATTCGGCGGAGACACGGTCGGCGTCAGCCAGGACTGGCTGCAGGATCACGACGTCAACGCGTGGATGGGCCCGCGGTCGCTGCCGCTGTGGCTGCCGCTGCCGGAATACGCGGGTTTCAGCTCTCGCAACGGCGACCGCGCTCGCGCCAACGGGCTCGTGCATCGGCCGCTCGCCGACACTCTGCGCGACACCCTGGACTGGGAGTTGAGCCGCGCGCCGGACGCGCAGCGTGGCGCGGGGCTGACCGATGACGACGAGCGCGACTTGCTGGCGGCGTACGACTCGGGAAAATGACCCCGGCTCAAAGCCCCGGACCGTGAGACCGAAGGCCGCCGGGTAGTTACCCGGCGGCCTTCGCCCCCGTCGAGCGTCAGGCTGGAAGAGGTCGTGGGTGGCATCAGGCCGGGATGAGCTCCAGCCCCGGCTGAGGTGACGGCGGCGGCGACTTTCGGAAGCCGCGGCCAGCAACCAGGCCGATCGCAATGCCGAGCCCGATCAGTGCCGCGATTTCACCGGAGCCGTCGCCGGGGGACCGGAAGAGGATCCAGAGCGCGTCCGCGGGGTCCTCCAGCATGTCGCGGAGCACCATGCTGAGCGCTCCGGTCGCGGCGATCCCGGCGGCCCACGCACCGGCGGCGAGCACCGGCCGCCGTGGCTTCCGCCAGGTGCCGTACGCGGCGATAAGAAGCCCGAGCATCAGCGGAATCATCAGATTCAGGGCCGGACCGTAGAGGTGCTCGAAGTGCTCCGGCGGCACGCCGTAGAGAGCCGCGGCGCCCGGCACCACCAGCAGGATGGCGAGCGGGAGCGGCCGGATGCCGCCGAGCCGTGCGGTCCCGGCGAGCAAGAGCGCCACGGTCCACGCCAGACCCGCCGCCACGTATCCGGAGGTGGTCGCGGCGGCGGAATCGGAGACCGAGTTCGGTATCAGGACCGCGGTGACGACGGCCAGCGTCAGCAAGATCCGGCGAGCGACGGCCGCGATCGGCGCCTCGAGTCGACAAGGCCCGGGCCAGCAGCCCGGCCGCGGTGAGGGCGGCGATGGCAACCACCGCCAGCTCGCCGGCCACCATCCAATCGCTTGCCGCCGACGGGGCCGATGGAGCCATCCGGTTGAAAGCCCATCCGGTGCGCAGCAAGGCCTTTTCGACCGCGACCGGAACCAGGTATGCGATAGCGAGCGGCGCCAGCAGCGGCGCGCGCCCGGCCAGCAGGAGTGCCACGGCAGCGACCATGACGACGAGACCGACCTGGTCATACTGCGTGCCGCGGTCGACCAGCATGATGGCGCGAGACGGATCGCCGATGCGGTCGTATCCGGCGAAAGCAGTCGAATAGATCCAGACACCAGCACCGATCAATCCGAGCGGCACCGCCGCGATCCGCACCCAGCGCGGCGCTAAAGGGCGGCCGAAAACCGGCATCTCGGCGGCCGTGGCCGGTTCCGGTGCCGGCTGCCGAGCGGGTCGCCAGCCGCCAGGCGTACCCGGCGGCGAACGCCATGCACAGCAGGATGGTCAGAGCGACTACCGAGTTGAGCACCATGTCCGAGCCGTACTGGTCACCGCCGTTGAACGTGAGGCCGTTCAACGTGCGGACGCCGGCCGGAAAGTGCCGTCCGAAGTGGACACTGCCCCAGGCCAGCAGCGACGCCGGGAGCAGGGCAAGGGTGCCGGTGGCGCCGATGCCGAGCGCGTGCGCGTCCGGTAGCGTCGACAGGCCGAACGCGAAATCGGCCGAGATCAGCGTCGCCGCACTGGCGACCAGGACACCGAGCCGGCGCCGGCCACGGCGCGCCAGCATCAGCCCGCCGACGAGACTCGCCGCGAGCACCACGCCGGCGCCGACGGGTGCCCAGAATCCGGCGCCGCCACTGACCGGGTTCCGGGAGTTGGGGCCGCGGGTGTAGTAGTCGAACAGCCCGAGAACCGCGCTCATCGGCAGCACCGTGACGGCAACGGCACGCACCGGCGCTCCGACCGCACCCCGGTGCGGGAATGCGTTCGTCGCGAGCCTGGCCAGCCACATCATCGGCACGATCGAAAGAACGGCCAGCGGCACACGGGCGACGTTCATGGCGTGGGTGTCATAACCGCTGACCCGGCCGACGTAGTTGCCGGCGAAGTCGGTCACACCGGCGATCGCGGTCGCGGCCAGCACCACCCCGCCCAGCATCGCCAGGTAGGCCAGACCGTGGCCCAGCCGCGCGGCACGATCTGACCAGGCCCCGGCGACCGATGGCGCCCGGTCCGGGCCGGGTGAGCAGGCCAGGCTGGCCGCGAACGCGAGGCGGCGCCAGCTTGCCCGCAGGCGGCCTCGGGCGAGCGTGATCGCGGCGAGTTCGGCTCGCCACTCCCGCAGCATGTCGTCGGCGATGTCGTCGGGCCAGCGCCGGGCCGCCGATCGCAGCAGGGCGTCGTAACCACGCGAGGCCCAGCTCACGACCGCGCCTCGCCGATCGGGCCCAGCACACCGGCAACGCGGGCGAGCTGCTGGCGCAGTGCGGCGAGCTCCTGGCGCGAGTTGGTGACGCCGAGCCGCGTGAGCCGGTAGTACTTCCGGCTCGGCCGCCCCTCGGCAACGGGGTCGATGTCCTCCCACTCCGCCTCGACCCAGCCGGCGCGCTCCAGGCGCACCAGGATCGGATAGAGCGTGCCACTGGCCAGGCCGGTGTCGCGCATCAGATCGAGACCGTAACGTTCGGCGTCCGGGTCCTCCAGTAACGCCGTGACCACCTTCATCACCGAGGTGGTCATTCGTGGCTCACTGCCCATACTCGGAACTCTACATAGGGTCAGGTTCGGCCTCAAGCCCCGGACGGTTTCGCCGACCGCACGACCAGTCCACAAGAGACCGCTACCCGAGAAACTCCTCGATCATCGGGATCAGCAGGTCGGTGCGCTGGGGCAGCGTGATGTGAGTGGTGCCGGGCAGGACCGCGAGCCGGGACGCCGGCAGCCCGACCAGGTCACCGATGACCCCGCCACCGAAGAGCCGGAACATGTCCACCGCGTGCTCCGGCCGGACGATGTCCGAGTCGCCGATCACCAGCAGCGCTGGTCTGCCGATCGCGGCGACCGTCTCTGCCGACCACTCGATGTTCTCCGAGTCCATCTCGACGATCTTGGCGACGAGTCGCGGCCAATCCGACGGGTTTGGCGCCGTGCGTGCGTAGGAAGCCTCGAATGGCGAGCCCGCGAGCATCTCCGGGGTCAGCTCTGCGATCCCGTCGAGCAGTCCGGGGTGCAGTCCGTCAGTCCGGTAGGCGGGCGAGAAAAGAACCAGCCGCGCGACCAGATCGGGATGGCCGATGGCGAGATTCAACGCCGTCGCGGCACCCGACGAATAGCCGAGCACGTCCGCCTCGCGTACGCCCAGATGCTCTAAGAGCGCCGCGGTGTCGGCGGTCCAATTGGCCACGGACAGCGGCCGATCGATGTCGGCGGTGTGGCCGTGGGCCTGCTGTTCCACCGCGATGATCGGGCGTCGCGCGGACAGCGCCGGGATCAGCCCGCCGAAGTCCACCTCGATCGTGGAGAGGTTGCCGTGCAGCATCACCAGCGGCCGCCGATCGGCCGGGCCGTGTCGTTCGAAATACATCTGCAAGCCGTTGATCGGCGCGTAGTCGCCCATGGCGAGCCTCCTCACTCGATTCGGCGATCCGGCGCCTGGAGCGAACGTCCGCCGGCCGCGCTCGCCGTGAGCGGCGAGCGCTTCGAACGCCCAGCCTTACATACCTCGGGCGCGCCCTGTCGATCTTTGGAGGGCTGCGGTGGGCGTCAGACAGCGCCTGGCCGCGTTTGATCTTTCCTGGTTACAAGCGCGGTAGCCAGGAAAGATCAAGCCACGCCCAGCCACCGCCTGCCACTCGCCTCGCCTCACCAAGATCGACAGGACACGCCCTAGGCGGTACGCATGACCAGCTCGGCGACATCGACAGCGCAGCCGAAGGCGAGCGTCACGCCCGCGCCACCGTGGCCGTAGCAGTGCACGACCGGGCGGCCGGACGGCAGCACCGCGGCCTCCAACCGGACCGCCGGCCGACCCGGCCGCAGTCCGACCTTGTGCGCGACCACCCGGGCGAAGGCCACCTCGGGCACCAGAGCGGCGCAGCGCTCGACGATGGCGGCCGCGATCGCCGGGTCCGGCGTCGTGTCCGTCGCGCCGTCGATCGCCGTGCCACCAAGCACGACCGTCGTCTCCCGCGGCACGATGTAGGTCAGGTTGACGTCGTCGGTCTCGTCCAGCGTCCACTCGGTCAGCCCGAACTGCTCGACCACGACCACCTGGCCGCGGATCGGCGTCATGGTGGCATCGGCGGCGAGCCCCGCGGCGCCGAGGCCGGTGCAGTTCACCACGACGTCACCGCCGACCGTGTCGAGGTCGTCGACGCGACCGTAGGAGATCTCGATCCCGGCCGTCATTGCTTCGGCGACCAGCCAGTCCAGGTGGACCGACATGTCGATCACCGGAACCGTCATAGTGAACCCGTCGACATAGCCGGGCGGGAGGTGGGTCGCCCGCCGCAGGCTCGGGACCGCGTCCTTCCACCACGGATCCGGTGTCGCGTGCCGATAGATCTCCCGACCGTGCCGCATCGCGACACCGGCACCCGAAATGCCGGCCAGATCGGTCAGGTGCTCGTAGGTCGCCCCGGACCACCGGGTCACGTCGCGCTCCGGATAGGCGCGATAGGGGTACCAGATCGCAGCCGCGACCGCTGACGTCGTCTGGGCCGGCGGTGCGGCCGACTGGATCCGGACCCGATGCCCGGCGGCGGCCAGCCGGATGGCGGTGGTGAGCCCGACGACACCGGAGCCGACGACGGTGATACTGCGCTGCATCTGCCCGATCATGCCGTACCCGGATCGGCACGTCACGAGCCGGACGGCACTCGGGCCACCCAGGCCGCGATCTCGGTCCGCCGGTTCGCGCCGAGCTTGGTGAGGATGTGCTCGACATGCGCCGAGACGGTCTTCGGTGCGAGCACCAGGCGGGCGGCGATCGCCCGGTTGGTGAGGCCGTCGGCGACCAGCCGGGCCACCTCGAACTCGCGTGCGGTGAGCGGGTGCCAGGGCTCGGCCGGCCGGCCGTTCTCGGTCGTGGAGCGCCGTGCGGTCGCCTCGTCCACGAGCGCTTTCGCCCCGCTGGCCGACGCCAGGGTGGCGGCCTCGTCGAGGATCCGGGCGGCCTCGGCCCGGCGCCGCGCCTTGATCGCGAGCGCGGCCTGGTCGAGGCGTGCCCAGGCACCCTCCCACCAGCGGCGGCGGGTGTCCCAGGCGGCCCCGGCGGCGTCCAGCAACGGCCGGGCCGCGGCCGGCTCGCCGTCGGCGATCAGGATCAGCGCCCGGGCGTGGTCGAGCGCCGGCATCGTGCCGGGGATGGATCGCGTACGCAGCGGCTGCTCGACCCGGTCCAGCCAGGCCCGGGCCGATCCGCGGTCATCCCGGGCCAGGTGCGCTCGGACGCCGGTGAGCAGGAACGGGAACAGGTAGGCGGCATCGGTGACCTCGGCCGAAGCCTCGTAGCCGCGCTCGCACAGCGTGATCGCCCGGTCCAGGTTGCCCTGGCACCGGGCCAGTTCCGCGAGGCCCCATAGGGGTGGCGAGAGCCGCTGCAGTTCGGCCATCCGCTCACCGTCGGCGTACGCCTCGTCGAGCAACGTCTCGGCCCGGGACCAGTCGCCCCGGCCAAGAGCCAGATAACCGAGCACGTAGAGAGCGGTGATCCGGGTGGTGATGCCGCCGCGCCCGTCGGCGAGGGCGTGCTCCGCGGTCCGGGCCGCGGCCGCCCAGTCGCCGATCGCCCACTGGACGTGCGCGAGATGCGCTGCCATGTAGTGCCGGTGATTCCACAGCTCCACCCGGTCCGCGTAGCGGATGCCCTGGCTCAGCCAGTGCTCGGCGCGGTCGTATTCGACCAGCACCGACGCCGACGTGCCGAGGATCCGGTAGCAGCGTGCCGCCTCCGCTTCCTGCCCGGCCGCCGCGGACCGGCGAACCGCGTCTTCCAGCAGCTCCCAGCCTTCGTCCATGCGGCCCGCGAAGACGTAGACCGCGCCGAGCGTTGCCGCGGTGTTCACCTCGGTGCGCTCGTCGCCGATCCGGGCGCTGGCGGCCCGCGCCGGAGCCCCGAAGCCGATCGCCTGGTCGAGCCGGCGATCCAGCATGTACGCGGCGGCGATCGCGGAATCGAGCCGGGCCGTCTCCAGCTCCGCGTCCAGGTCCCGGAGGCCCGCCTGGGCCGCGCGGAGCACGTCCACGCGGGCTTGCAGCCCGGCACCGACCAGGTGTTGGGCCGCGACGAGACGGGGCGCGACCGCGGCCGCCGCGCGCCGGTCACCCTCCGCGTTGAGCAGATCGAGTGCCTGCTGGTACGCGTCGACGGCAGCCTCGTTCTCGTCGGTGGCCGCGGCCTCGTCGCCGACCGCGATCCGCAACTCGGCCCGGTCGGCCGCGGTCGCATCGTCAGGCTCGTGCCGCAGCGCCCGCCGGAACAGGTCCAGCGCCTCGCTGTGCGCCGACAACTCGACCGCTTCCCGGGCCGCGATCAACGCGTGTTGGTACGCCTGCGGTGAGACTTCCGCCTGCTCGTAGTGCGCGCTGATGAACCCATGCCGGTAGCCCCGCTCGGTCGCGGTGTCGGCGACCCGCTCGTGCAGGCGCCGCCGGGTCGGCAGGTCGGCGTCGGCGTAGAGGGCGGCGCGGATCAGCGCATGCCGGAAGTCGTAGGTGGTCGGGTCGGTGCCGGGCAGCACGAAGTAGGCGTCCTGCAGTGCCCGCAGCGCCCCGGCGACCTCGTCGTCGCCGGCCCCGGTGACCGTGGTGAGCAGGTCGAAGTCGAAGGACCGGCCGATCACCGCGGCGGCCGCGGCGATCTGCCGGGTGGCCGGCGGCAGCGTGCCGAACCGGGCCAGCACCGCGTCGGCGAGTGTCTCCGGCACCGAGGTCGCGTGCTCCAGCGCCATATGATCGCCGGCCAGCGCGGCGTCGTCCATGGTGGCAAGGAGTTCCTCGATGTGCAGCGGGATGCCGTCGCTGCGGGCCTGCAGGGCGATCAGAGCCTGCGCGGACGGCTGGTAGCCGAGGACGGTCGAAGTCAGCGTGCCGGTCTCGTCCAGGCTCAGGCGGCGCAGCCGGATCTCCTCGGCCTGCCGCTGGGCGAGCAGCCGGTTGCGCAACTCCCGCATCGGCACTCGCGGATAGAGTTCATCGCTGCGATATGCCCCGGCCACCAGCACCGCACGCTGGGCGAGGCGGCCGGCCAGCCGGCTCACCATGTCGAGGCTGAGCTGGTCGGCCCAGTGCAGGTCCTCGAGCACCACCAGCATCGGAGTGCCGGTGACCGGCCACAGGTCCACCACGTCCTGAACCAGGAGACGCCGGCGCCGGTGCGCGTCGCCCTCGTCACCGGCACCCGTGCGCAGGCGGTCGGCCATGGTCCGGCCGGCCGTGGCCAGCGCCGGGTCGTCGGACTGGGCGAGCTCGCTGGCGACATCGATGAGCAGGCCGGCCGACGACTCCGCGTCACCGGGGAACGCCGCCGCGCGTACCACTGTGAACTGATCGATCTGAGCCTGCCGCGCGATCGCGCCGAGCAGGCGGGTCTTCCCGATTCCGGCCTCGCCCGCGATGAACAGCAAGTGGCCCGATCCAGCGGCGGCCTCGCCAAGCCGGCGCCGGGCCAGCTCGATGAACTCGTCCCGGCCGACCAGCACCGGTGACTGGATTACGCCCCGTGCGGGCACCGCTCACCCCCTTGCCGTATCGGGCATGGCCCGCGCTGGTTTAGGTCACTCGACCGATGATGCGCACGTCTCGCCCAGCGACGCTGGACCTGTCCGAATTCGAGGTGTCGGCTAACGATACAAGGAGTAATCATGGCCAAGTTCATGGACGTTCACGATGGGTTTGTCGGGGTTACGGCAGAACAGCTGAACGAGGCTCATTGCCGCGATCTTGAGCACGAGGGCGGCGAGGGCGTCCACTTCGAACGCGCCTGGCTGGACCCGGAGGCGGGCAAGGTGTTCTGCCTGTCCACCGGGCCGTCCAAGGAGGCGATCATGCGGGTGCACGACAAGGCCGGACACCCGACCGACCAGGTCTACGAGCTCAGCGTCGAGGTCTGAGCAGCGCGCGCGGATCGGCGGCCCCGGGACATCCGGGGCCGCTGTCGCGTGCCCGGCCCCGGCGTCGTCCGGGTCCGGGTGGTCGCGGGCCGCGTTCGCGGGCCGGTCCAGCGTCAGTCTTTGAACGGGCCGACGATGTCGTCGGTGATCCAGCCGCCGTAGAAGTCGCTGTTCTGCGCCCGAACCTTCTCGCCGTCCACGGTGCACTCGTCCAGGCGCCCCGGGTAGAAGGCGTAGTAGCCGGCGATCGCGCGGTATCCGTGGTTGGTATTCGGATACAGCCAACCGGCGCGCGCCACCCGGATCTCGTCGGCGACCAGATCGAAGTATCGGGCCGTGCCCTTGAACTCGCAGAAGGTCTGATGGTCGACGCGCTCCAGCAGCTCGATCCGGACGTCGGCCGGCGGGAGGTAGAACACCGGCGGGTGCGACGTTTCGAGAACCCGCATGGCAGCGCTGGTTTCGGCGATGACGATGCCTTGATGTTTGACGATGACCTTGCACGTCGTCGGCTCGACGTGAGGTGGTCGGGGGTAATCCCACACTGACTCGGCCATTTCGCCAGTCTGCCTTATCCTGCCGAGCCATGGACCGAATGACCCGCCCCGCAGTTATGGCATCACTGGCATTGTGGGCCGCCGCCGTCGTCTGGTCGGCGATCGCCCCAGACAAGTTCGGTGTCTGGGTGACCGAGACGATCTGGGCGGTCGCCGGCCTGATCGCCGTGCTGTTGCTGTGGCGCCGGTTTCCACTGACCACGATGCTCTGCGTGGTGCTGGCGGCGTGGGCCGCGGTCCTCGCCTACGGCGGTCACTACACGTACGCGAACACGCCGTTCGGGCGTACGCTCGCCGGCTGGTTCGGGCTCGACCGCAATCCGTGGGACCGGGTCGGGCACTTCATGCAAGGTTTCGCTCCGGCGATCCTGGCTCGGGAGATCCTCTGGCGCCGGTCGCCGCTGCGCGGCTCGGCCTGGCTCAATCCGGTGGCGTTCGCCTGGTGCATGACGTTGACCGCGTGCTGGGAGCTGCTGGAGTGGCTCGGCGCCGAAGTCACCGACCACGGCCGCCCGGAGTTTCTGGGCGGTCAGGGCGACGTCTGGGACACCCAGTGGGACATGTTCATGTGCCTGATCGGGGCACTGATCGCGCTCGCGCTGCTGAGCCGGTGGCACGAACGCCAGCTCCGGATGCTGGTCGGGCTGCTGCCGACCTGACGGCTACTCGAAGCGGCTCGGATCGCCGGCGCCGACTCGCAGAACTTCCGGTTCGTCGCCGGACAGATCGACCACGGTGGTCGGCTCGATGCCGCAGTCGCCGGCGTCGATGATCGCGTCGACGGCGTGGTTCAACCGATCCCGGATCTCCCAGCCCTGCGTCATCGGATCCTCGTCGCCGGGCAACGTCAGAGTGCTCGACAGCAGCGGCTCGCCCAGCGACTTCAGCAGTGCTTGGGTGACCGCGTTGTCGGTGATGCGCACACCCACGGTCAGCTTCTTCGGGTGCATCAGCCGCCGCGGGACCTCCTTGGTGGCCGGCAGAATGAACGTGTAAGGCCCCGGGGTCGACGCCTTGAGCACCCGGAACAGCGAGTTGGAGACCTTCACGAACTGACCCAGCTGGGCGAAGTCGACGCACATCAAAGTGAAATGGTGGCGCTCGTCCAGGTGCCGGATCTCCCGGATCCGGTGCAGGCCGTCGGCGTTGCCGAGCTGGCAGCCGAGCGCATAGCACGAGTCGGTCGGATAGGCGATCAGTCCGCCCCCGCGCACGATCTCGACCACCTGGTCGATCAGGCGCGGCTGCGGATTGTCCGGGTGCACATCGAAGTAGCGGGCCACGCCACCGAGGGTATGGCATGGCCCGCGATCGAGCGGTCAACTCACGGAGTCGTGGCTTCGTCGGTGGTCGGCGGATCGGTCGGCGCGTTACAGGCTGCCGGCGCGTTCCAGCTTCCGCTGTCCGAGAAGCCGTCGATCGTGACCGTGACACTGCCGTCCACCGTCACCGTGAAGGTGCCGATCGTGAAATTGTTCGAACCCTCGGTGTAGCTACCGCCGACATCGCCACTTCCGATACCCGTGCCGTCCCAGTGGACCAGCGATCCGCTCGGCAGGTCGCCGTTGTCGACCCTGACGGTGACGCTGATAGTCACGGTGCAGTTGGCCGGGTCGGTCGCGTCGACCGAGCCGACGTTCGCGGTGACGCCGCTGACCGCGGGCGACGGCGGTGGTGGCGACGTCTCGGTCTCCGACGGGGTCGGGTCTGGGGTGCCGGTGTCCGTCGGTGTCGGCGTCGGTGTCGGCGACGCCGGCGTCGTGGTGGTCGTCACCGACAGCGTGGCCGGAGTCGACTTGTTGCCGGACCCGTCCACCGCGACCACCGAATAGTTGTAGGTCGTGTTGTCGTGCAGGCCGGGG
Organism: uncultured Actinomycetota bacterium; assembly: GCA_963836775.1. Taxonomy (GTDB): domain Bacteria; phylum Actinomycetota; class Actinomycetes; order Mycobacteriales; family Micromonosporaceae; genus DASQPR01. Next base: position 1,745,958 of record CAWIKR010000003.1, read on the forward strand.
TCGGAGAAGAGCAACCCGCTGGTCTGTGGGAAGGTCGATCCGCTCCGTGTGACGATGTAGCCGGAAACGCCGGTGTTGTCCGTCGACGCGCTCCAGCCGATCGTGATCGCGGTGTCTGAGACCGAAACCGGGTGCAAGCTGCGCGGTGCGGTCGGCGGGCTGGTGTCCTTCTGGGCGAGCGTGGTCGCCGACACCGACCGGCTGCTGGCCGACTCGTTGTTGGACGCGTCGAAGGCCCGGACATAGTACGAGTGGGTCGACTTGGACTTGAGTCCCTTGTCGACGTAGCTGGTCTTGGTGATGGTGGCGATCTGCCGACCGTCGCGGAACACGTCATAGCCGGCGACGCCGATATTGTCGTGCGACGACGACCAGTCCAGACCGATCGTCGACACGCTCACGCTGGTCTTGTGCAGACCGCTCGGCACACTGGGCGGCGCCGTGTCGGGTGCCACCAGGGTGGTCGCCGACGCCGTGCCACTCACCGCGGACTTGTTCCCGGCCTTGTCGAAGGCCTCAACGGTGTAGTGGTAGCTGCTGTTCGCCGTCAGCCCGGTGTCGGTGAATCCCGGGTCGTAGGTGGTGCCGACGGTCTTGCCGGCCCGCATCACGATGTAGCCCATCACGCCGATGTTGTCGGCCGAGGCATTCCAGTCCAGCGACACCGCGGTCTGCGAGCGGCTGATGACGTGCAGGCCGGTCGGCTGGGTCGGCTTCTCGTTGTCCCGGGTCGGGCTGCTCGGCGCCGGCACCGGGATGCTCGGCCCGGGAATCACGATCGCCGAGTGGCTGAAGTTGGGGACACCCGGGTTGGAGTTCGGGCTGGCTTCGGACTTGCCGCCCAGCCATCCGGTGCTCAGAGTCAGGATCACCAGCGCGAAGACGACCGTGACGGCGCCCGCGGTGACCAGGCGGCCGCGCCGGTTGAGTCGGCGGAGGATGCCGGACTTGGCGGCCGGCGGGTTCTTCTCGGCGACCGCCGCGGCGATCTTGGCCCACTCGGCCTCGATGATCAAAGCCGCGGAACCGACCGGCGCGTAGATGTCGGTTGCCGACGACTGGGTCGACCCGGTCGGCGGCCGGACCGCGCCGATCTTGCCACGGCGCGGCTTCTTCGGCGCGATCGGGGACAGCGGTGGCAGGGGCACAGCCGTCCCCACGGCACGCGGTGCGCGCACCGGCGCGGTGGCGGCGATCGGTGCTGCGACCGCCGGTCCGGTGGCGATGTCCGCGGGCGCCATGGTGTGGGCTGCCGGTGCGGCCGGCTCGTCGACGACCGCAGCGATCACCTCGTTGCCCCCGGTCGTGCGGTGATCCGCGGCCGCGGCTGCGACGGTAGCCACGGCGGCGACGGCAGCGACCGGCGCTGGCGACACTGGAACCGGCGACACCGGAACCGGGATGGCTGGACTGACCGGAGCCTCGGACGGTGGCAGTGCCGGCTCGGCCGCGGCGACCGCGGCTTCGGCTTCGGCCAGTGCCGCGGCGGCTAGGGCCGCGTCGTCTGGTCCTGCGGCGGCGGTGGCCGCAGCCGGAGCGTGCGCCGCGCCGGGTGCCGGGCTGATCGGGGCGGCCGCCGCCGCGCTGACGGGAGCTGGGCTGACGGGAGCTGGGCTGATGGGTGCCTCGACCGGCGCCCGGTCCGCCTGCACCTCGATCAGCGGCGGCCCGGTCTGCGCGGGGACCCGCCTTGGCAGCGGCTCGCGGACCGGACCGTCCGGCGCCTCGCTGATCGCGTCGTTACGAGTCGGCAACGGCAGCAGAGCCACCGCCGGAATCGGAGCTGGCGCCGAGGAGGTCGGGACCATGGTCAGAGCCGTCCCGGTGACTCGGGCGACTCGTCGAAGCAGTTGCACCCGCCCGACGTCTTCCCAACGCGGTCCGTAGGCCTCCAGTGCGGTGAGCTCAACTTCGTCGAGCATGGTGTTGGCGTTGGTGGAGCGGCGTGATGGCAACTGAGCCAGCTGGTGCACGAATAGGCGGCGTACGCGCTCGTGCAGCTCGACCGGCATCAGCGCGAGCAGATCGGCATCCGCGGCGGGGGCCGAGTGGCCCAGCGGCTTCTTGTCCCGGGCCTTCGGCGGTTCGCCAGTGAGCAGCTCGAACAGCGTGCAGGCCGCGGCGTAGACATCGGAGCCGGGGGTGGCCGGCAGACCGGACCAGCGTTCGGGCGCCATGTAGCGCGGGTCGCCGGGCTTGGGCGAGTGCCTGCGTTCCCGGACCGCCAGACCAATGTCGGCGACCTTGACCATGCCATCGTTGCTGACCAGCAGGTTGTCCGGCCGGAAGTCACGGTGCACGATGCGGCTGCGGTGGGCCATCGTGAGGCCGGTCAGTGCTGCCTTGATGACGAAGAAGGCGCCCTCGGGCTCCAGCGGCCCATTGTTCAGCAGCGCGCGTACCGAGGTGCCGCGAACCAGCTCCATCACCAGCGCGCCGGTGCCCGGGCCGTCGATGTAGTCGTAGATCTGCACGAGGTTTGGATGCTCGATGCTGGACAGCGTCGCCATCTCGTGCGTGAACTCCTCGACGAAGCTCGGCGCCCGATATACCTCTTTGGACAGGTATTTGATGGCGACCTCGCTGCCGGTGACCTCATCGCGCGACACGACCACTTGACCCGTCGCCCCCGTGCCAAGCACTTCAATCAGGTCAAATCCGGGCGCTCTCCACGCCATTACACGCTCCGTCACAGGTGGCCTACGTGATCGTTAGCGATAGTGCGCTCGCCAAACGGCTTTCGACAATGGATCTGTCAGACAAACATCGCAAGATCCGACTTGTCCCGGCTCCTGGTCCTCATCGGACGGTTCCCAAAGGAACTTGCCATGGGGCAATGACCTGGTGCGATGCAGTTCAACCGCGGTGGTGGAGCGGTCGTGTAACGATGCTGACACTTGGTCGGGAGATTGTCCCTAATGCGGGATTCGTAGCCATGCGGTCGAATCGGCGGACAGGCGTCCGTCGGTAACCACGTCGCTGGCCAGGACCACATCGTCGTGTGCCGGCAGCCGGATCGGATCGGATCCGAGGTTGACGACGCACGCGAACCCACCGCGCCGGAACGCCAGCACCGCCGCACCGAGTTCCAGCCACTCGAGATCCGGGCCGAACTGACTGTGGAGCGCCCGGCGCCACCGCAACGCGCGCCGGTAAAGCGCCAGCATCGACTCGCCGTCGGCGGCCTGGATCTCGACCGTGGCGCACTTCCACTCCGCGGGCTGCGGCAGCCACGGCTGCGCGTCCGGGCCGGGGGAGAAGCCGAACGGCGCGGCATCGCCGCTCCACGGCAGCGGTACGCGGCAGCCGTCCCGCCCCCGGTCGGTGCCACCGGACCGGGCCCAGGTCGGATCCTGGAGCAACCCGACCGGGATGTCCTCGACCTCGGCCAGGCCGAGTTCGTCGCCTTGATAGATATAGACACCGCCGGGAAGGGCCAGGGTCAGAAGTGCCGCCGCCCGTGCCCGCCGGGTGCCCAGCCCCAGGTCGGACGGCGCGCCGTGGCGCTTGTTGCCCATGTCGAAGGCGGTGTCGTCGCGGCCGTAGCGGGTGGTGTGCCGGATGGTGTCGTGATTGGAAAGCACCCAGGTCGGCGGCGCCGCCACGGCGGCATGCTTGGCCATCGTGTCGTCGATGACCGCGCGCAACACCGCCGGTTCCCACGGCGCGCATAGGAACTCGAAGTTGAACGCCGAGTGCAGCTCGTCGGGTCGCAGATATTCGATGAACTGGGCCGGCGTCGGCAGCCACACCTCGCCGACGAACACGCGGTCGCCGTCGTAGGAGTCCAGCACTCGACGCCAGGACCGGTATATGTCGTGCACCTCCGGCCGATCCTGATAGGGCAGGTCCGCCGGGTTCGGGTCGGCGCCGACGTCCGGCAGGCCGGCCGCCTTCATCAGTCCGTGCGCCACGTCGATGCGGAATCCGTCGACGCCACGATCGAGCCAGAACCGCAGGATGTCCTCGAACTCCGCGCGGACCGCCGAATCCTCCCAGTTCAGATCGGGCTGTTCCGGAGCGAACATGTGCAGATACCACGAACCGTCGTCGACCCGCGTCCAGGCCGGCCCGCCGAAGTATGACTGCCAGTCGTTGGGTGGCAGCGAGCCGTCGTCGCCCCGACCCGGGAGGAACCAGAACCGCCCCCGTTCCGGCGCCGTCGGCGACGCCAGTGCGGCCTGGAACCACGGATGCCGGTCGGAGCAGTGGTTCGGCACGATGTCGACAATCAGCCGGAGCCCGTACGCGTGCGCGTCGGTGATCAACGCCTCGGCCTCGGCCAGGTCGCCGAAGATCGGGTCGATGTCGCGGTAGTCGGCCACGTCATAGCCCGCATCCGCCATCGGCGAGACATACCAGGGAGTCAGCCACAGGGCGTCCACGCCCAGATCCCGCAGGTATGGCAACCGCGACCGGATGCCGGCCAGGTCACCGACGCCATCGCCGTTGGCGTCGGCGAAGCTGCGCACGTAGATCTGGTAGATCGCGGCGCTCCGCCACCAGGCGGGGCCGGCATCAGGGGATGGCACGCGGTCGCGGTCGTCGGTCAGGACGCGGCTCTCGACCATGACGCGGTCGGGCATGACGCGGTCTTCGGGCATGCGGAAGCCACCCCGTGATGAGTGAGTTGAGGAATGGTCGGCGCCGGACGTCGTTGCCTCATCGGCGCTGGCACGGACAGTACAAGCGCGCCGACGAGAAGTCCATAGAGTTACGCAGGAAGTCGACAAGAGCGACGCAGGTTGTTGCGCACTTGCAACCGCTCGCGTCGTTACGGCCGGCGGATCCGGGTCGAGCCGCGGACGATCAGCTCCGGCTCGAAGTTGTGCTCGTCGCCAGTCACCATGTTGCCGTTGATCTGGGCCTGCAACGAGGCCACCGCCGCCGCGGCCATCGCCGCGATGGGCTGGCGCAACGTGGTCAGTGGCGGGTCGGTGGCGGTCATGTAGAGCGAGTCGTCGAAGCCGACCACGGAGACGTCGTCCGGAACGCCGAGACCCTGCTTGCGGACCGCGCGGATGACACCGAGCGCGAGCGCGTCGCTGGCGCACACGAAGCCGGTGACGCCCTCGGCGAGCAGCCGTCCGGTCACCGCGGCGCCGCCCTCCATTGAGAACGTCGTGTGCGCCACCAGGTCCCGCCAGGTGGTGCCGGAGCCGTCCTGCTGCGCCACGAACGCGGCCAGCTTGCGCGCCGAGGGCACGTGCCCGACCGGCCCGAGCACCAGGCCGATCCGGTCGTGGCCGAGTGCCCGCAGGTGTGCGAGCGCCTGGTCGACCGCGGCACCGTCGTCGACGCTGACCCGGGACGCGCCGTCGTTGGCGTCGGCCGGATTGATCAGAACCAGCGGCACCTTCCGGTCCCGCAGCTCCCGGCCGTAGTCCGGACCGGCGTCGGCGTAGCTGGAACCGATGAAGACGATCCCGGCCACCTGATGCTGCAGCAACAGCCGGATGTAGTGGGCCTCTGAGACGCCGTCGGCGGTCCGGGTGCACAGGACCGGCATCAGACCGAGCTTGGCCAACCGCAGCGACACTGCCTCGGAGAACGCCGGAAAGATCGGGTTCTGCAGGTCCGGAACCACCATGCCGACCAGTCCGGCACGGTCATCGCGGAAGTGCCGCGGGCGCTCGATGCCAAAGACATCCAGCGCGGTCAGAACCGCGTCCCGGGTCTCCGGCGCGATGCCGGGCTTGCCGTTGAGCACCCGGCCGACGGTCGCGGTGCTTACACCGGCGAAATCGGCAACCTCGGACAGCCTCTTGGTCATGACCGGATCGTACAGAGGTATATGCAAAAAACGAATGTAGCAATGCAAGACTGAGCGTCTTGCATTGGCTTGCGATCTTCAGCGTGATTCTTGCACGAAGCGCGTGCACGTTCGCGAGGCGATAAGTCTGGATATACCCGTAGTTACCGCCTGATTGGCCGCCAGTCGCGACTTGCGCCAAGCCTCTGCGATGCTGCTGCCAGTGCATCAGGAAGGCGCTGTCGCGCAACCAAGTCGAGACCTTGCAAAGTTTGACCGAGATATTGCGGAAACCTTGTCGACATCGCTAACGTGAGCCCACTCACACGCCGGGTGCCGGTAGACCCCACCGAACGCCGGCCGGCTCCACGCATCGCCGCGATGACGGTCATCGCGGATGAACGAGCTCCCGTTAGGGAAAGGATGGACTGAGATGTCCGCACGGCTTTACCGGAAGGCCGCGGCGATTTCGCTGGTGGCCGCCGTCGGGCTCAGCCTTGCAGCTTGTGGCAGCGGAAAGGACTCCGCGAAGGCCAGCGGCGGCAAGACCACGATCACCGTGGACTGCCCGCCGCTGAAGACCAGCAACGGCGGCAAGGATCTGCAGAACTGGAACAACGACATCGCGAAGTTCCAGAAGCTGCACCCGGACATCGAGATCAAGACGATCTCGGTCGGCGCCCAGTGCGACAACCCGCCGGACTTCACCGCCCGCCTCTCCGGCGGCACCGAGGCAGATGTCTTCTACGGTTACATGACCGACCTCAACCAGGTGCTCGACTCCGGTCAGGCGATGGAGATCACCAAGTACATCGACAAGAACTCGGTGCCCAACTGGGACAGCCTGGCCGACAACATCAAGAAGCCGTTCATGGACGGCGACAAGGTCTACGGCATCGGCTACGCCGGCTACACCATGGGTCTGGTCATCAACAAGAACCTGTTCAAGCAGGCCGGCCTCGACCCGGCGCACCCGCCGACCACGTGGCAGGACGTCGCCACTGACGCCAAGAAGATCGCGGCGCTCGGCAACGGCGTCTCCGGCTACCGCGAATACAGCGCCGGCAACACCGGTGGCTGGCACTTCACCGCGGAGCTCTACGCCCGTGGCGGCGCCGATGTGTCGCCGGATGGCAAGACCGCCACGGTCAACACCCCGGAGGCCGCGGCCGTCCTGCAGAACCTCCACGACATGCGATGGAACGACAACAGCGTTGGCGTGAAGCAGCTGCTGACCTGGCCGGACCTGCTCACCGACGCGGGCGCGGGCAAGGTCGGCATGTACGTCGGCGCGCCGGACACTGTGACCGCGATCGTCGGCACCTTCCACGGCAAGTACGACGACTGGGCGATCGGTCCGATGCCCGGTGACAACGGTCCGGCCAAGGGCACCCTGGGCGGCGGCTCCGGCTACTTCTTCAAGAAGGGCCTGAGCGAGGCGCAGGTGCGGGCCGGCCTCGAGTGGATCAGCTTCGAAGACCTGACCCCGGGTCAGGGCCAGTTCGACTACGTCTACCAGAAGTCGGTCGGGGTGCCGGTGGGCCTGCCCGAGCCGCTGATCTGGACGACCGGCAGCGCCCTGGAGCAGCAGGATTCCGACCTGAAGAAGGCGAACAGTAACCTAAACCTCGACGACTACGCTCCGTATGTGAGCAACCCGGTGCCGGTCGTCGTGGAACCGCCGAACGCGCAGGCCATTTACGCGGTCCTGGACGCGGCCATGTCCGGAGTTCTGACCACCAAGGACGCCAACATCAACGCTCTGCTGAACACCGCTAACGGCAAGATCCAAACGATCCTGTCGCAGACCTCCTGATCCGAGGCCTCGAAGCCGGGAGGGTGGCGCTTGCTCCGCCACCCTCCCGGCACTTGGAACCCCCTGCACTTCCGCTGGCGGCGTTGCCCGACCACTCGAGTGCACACTTCGCACACTTCGCGGTCGTGCGCCTTGCCAGCGAAACCGGTTGCGGTCCCACGTGTGGCTGGGACTTGGAAAGACCAAAACCTAAGACGCAACCAAATCAGTTTTGGTACGCCTGCCGCGGGTTAGCGGCAGGCGTTTTCTGCGCCGCGGGAAACGCTTCTCCCGATTGTGCGGCTGTGCTTGGGTCGAGTGATGACGAGCACTCACGACGCACAACAAGTCGCCGAAGCCAATGCCAGCGGCCGGACGCCGGTCGTCTTCGTCCACGGCCTGTGGCTGCTGCCGAGCAGCTGGGACCGGTGGGCGACACACTTCTCCGACGCCGGTTATGCCCCCGTTCTTCTCGGCTGGCCGGACGACCCCGAGACGGTCGCCGAAGCCAACCAGAATCCACAGGTCATGGCCAACAAGACGGTCGGCGACGTGGCCGACTATCTGGACGGCCAGATCAAGCAACTGGCCGTAAAGCCCGCCATCGTCGGGCACTCGTTCGGCGGCCTGCTTACCGAGATCCTGGCCGGCCGCGGCCGGTCCCGGGCCTCGGTCGCGATCTCCCCGGCGCCGTTCCGCGGCGTGCTGCCACTGCCGATCTCGTCGCTGCGAGCGTCGTCGCCGGTGCTGACCAATCCGGCGAACGTGCACCGCGCCGTTCCGCTCACATACGAGCAGTTCCGCTACTCGTTCGCCAACGCAGTCGACGAGGACCAGGCCAAGCGGCTCTATGAAGAGTTCGCCGTGCCGGCACCCGGCGCTCCACTCTTCGAAGCCGCGGGCGCTAACTTCAACCCGTGGACGCAGGTCAAGGTGAACAGCAAGAACCCGGATCGGGGGCCGATGCTGATCATCTCCGCCGACCAGGATCACACCGTGCCGTGGGCGATCTCCAATGCCTCATATAAGAAGCAGGCGCGCAACGAGGCCGTCACCGAGATCACCAAACTGGATCAGCGGGGACATGCCCTGACCATCGACGACGGCTGGCAGAAGGTCGCCGACACCGCGCTCGCCTTCATCAAGCGTTTCTGAGACGGGTCACACACCCGGTGCCGGCCGGGGTCGAACGTAGATTTGGAGGCGTGAAGCTTTCCGTACTGGATCTCATGACGGTGCGCACCGGCCAGAGCACGGGCGATGCTCTGGCCGCGTCGCTGTCACTGGCCGCTCGCGCCGATACGCTCGGGTTCCACCGCTACTGGGTGGCCGAGCACCACAACATGCCGTCGGTGGGGTCGACCAACCCACCCGTTCTCATCGCGCTGATCGCCGCGAACACGCCGCGGATCCGGGTCGGCTCCGGCGGCGTCATGCTGCCGAACCACTCGCCGCTGATCGTCGCGGAACAGTTCGCGCTCCTCGAGGCTTACGCACCGGGCCGCATCGACCTCGGCATCGGCCGGGCGCCGGGCAGCGACCCGGTGGTCACCGCCGTTCTCGGCCGCGGCACCGAACCCGTGGAGTCGTTCCCGGACAACATCCGCACCGTTGAGCGCTTGATGTCACCGGACGGAGCCACCGTACTGCTGGCTGGTGACCGGGAGTATGACCTGCGTGCGACGCCGGCGGCCCGGACCGCGCCGAAGATCTGGCTGCTCGGCTCGTCCGATTACACCGCCACGCTGGCAGCGGCGTTCGGGATGCCCTACGTCTTCGCCTCGCACTTCTTCGCCGGGTCCGGGACCGAGCGGGCGCTCGACCTCTACCGCAGCCAGTTCCGCCCGTCGGAGGCGCTGGCCGAGCCGTTGATCCTGGTGACCACCAACGCCGTCGTCGCGGACACCGCGGCCGAGGCCGAGGCACTGGCCCGGCCGCAGCTGCAGCGGATGGCGTTCATGCGGACCGGCCGCCCGATGCTGCCGCTGTCGACCGTCGAGGAGGCGGCGACGACGGCGACGACGGCGATGGAGGAGGAGCTGATTGCCGACATGCGCCAGGCATGGATCATCGACGAACCGGATGCCGCCTACCAGCGGGTCGAAGACCTCGCAAAACGGCTCGGCGCGGATGAGGTGATGGTCGCCGTCGCCGGTTCGGCGCACGACGGCGAGGACCTTCGGCGGTACGCGGCGCGGGAGCGCACGCTGGAGCTGCTGGCCTCGCGGAACTCATGACGTGACCGGCGCCACTCGGGGAATCATTTCCCGGGTCGCCTGGTTGGACTGACCGGTGCCGCGACAGTGTCCCCGGGCCTCAACTAAATTGCCTTTACGGAATACCGTCCGGCTGGAGCCGTATTGCGCCACTCGCCGAGAGGCGACCGGCGGCACCACCTTTTAGAAACCGCCCCCGAGCCCACCAGCTCGGGGGCGGTTTCGTATCTGAAGCCCCAAAACGCGGCAGAGGGCACGGCCCGACGACGCCCAAGTCGCGAAACCACCCCCCGCGGAGATCGGCGTGCAAAGTTATTGGGAATGAAAGCTTGACCCTGACATTGTGTGAGCCCTCAACGTAGGACCCGTCATGTTCACTATCGGAGACTTCGCCAAGCTCGGACGCGTGTCCGTCCGCATGCTCCGGCACTACGACGCCATCGGGCTGCTGCGTCCGGCCACGGTCGACGCCGGCAGCGGCTACCGCTTCTATCAGGCGGAGCAGCTGCATCGGCTGTATCGGATCGTGGTGCTGAAGGATCTCGGCTTCACGCTGGCGCAGGTGCAGGAGATCCTGGACGAGAAGATCACCAGCGACCAGCTGGCGGGCATGCTGCGGCTGAGAAGAGCGCAGCTGAGTGCTGCCGTGTCCGCGGATCAGGCACGGCTGCGCGCGATCGACGCGAGGCTCCGGACGATTGAGCTGGAGGGTTTCATGCCAACCGAGGATGTCGTGCTCAAGCAGGTGGCAACGCTGCGGATCGCGGAGTTGTCGGGGATTGCCGCGGGCTACGGGCCGGAGGAGATCACGCCGACCATCGGACCGTTGTACGACCAGCTGATGCAACGCCTGTGCACTGCCAACGTGACACCGACCGGGCCGGCGATCGCCTACTACGAGGCGGAGGCGCCGGAGACCAGCGACGCGGTTGTCGTTCACGCCGGGATGGTGGTGAGCGTGGAGCCGGACACGGGCTTCGACTTCCGCGTGGTCGACCTGCCCGCGCTGACCGAGGCGGCGACCGTCATCCATCGAGGTGCGATGGATGATGTGATGCCGAGCCTGTTGCAGCTGGCCGACTGGATCGAAGCGAACGGCTATCAGCCGATCGGCTATCACCGCGAGGTCTACCTCGACTATGACCCGGCGCGGGCCGAGGAGGGCGTCACCGAACTACAGATCGCCATCCGCAAGCCGTGAGCCGGGCGTGATCGCGACGTCATTGCCACGCCATGACGTGGTTACGGCTTCGCGATCACGCACTGGGTCTTCCGCGGACGAGTCATTGCACTCAAAATGCGGGAATGGCAGTGACCCATGGAAGCTATCGCGCACCTCGCCTGATCTCACCGGCCCGGGCCGAGGCGACGGTGCCGCCGGAGTTTGCCGGTGTCTGGTCGCCGGACGACCGGTCGCTGGACCGTCTGGAAGTGTTCCGGCTGCCGGCCGGCGCCGCGCCGGAAGACGTCGTTGTCGACTCCGCGGGCCGACTGGTCGCCGGTGGTGAGGACGGCACCATCTGGCGGTGGCCGGCGGGTGCCACGTCGCAGACCGTTCCCGAGGCGGTGGTGAACACCGGTGGGCGCCCGCTCGGTGTCGAGATCGATCCAAGGGACGGGACGCTGATCGTCTGTGATGCGTACCGTGGACTGCTCCGCGTCGACCACGGCGGCGCCGTCACCGAGCTGACCAGCCGGGTTGGCGACTCGGCGATCCTGGTCTGCAACAACGCCGCGGTCGCCGCCGATGGAGTCGTCTACTTCACCGACAGCTCGTCCCGCTATCAGCTCTCCGAGTGGCGGCGCGACATGCTGGAATACCGGCCCAACGGCCGGCTGCTCCGCTACGACCCGGCCACCGGCGACACCGACCTGGTGCTCGACGAGCTCTACTTTCCGAACGGTGTCGCGCTGACCCCGGACGAGTCGACGGTGATGCTGGCCGAGACGTCGACGCACCGGTTGATCCGGATCCCGCTGGACGGCCGCTCTCCCGAGGTCATCACTGATCTGGCTGCCTACCCGGACAACATGTCGGGGGTCGGCGACGGCACCTACTGGGTGGCGCTGCCGAGCCCGCGCCTTCCGGTGCTGGAGAAGTTGCTGCCACATCCGGGTCTGCGGCGGGTGGTGGACAAGCTGCCGGACGCGGTGAAGCCGAAGCCGGCCCGCTACGGCCTGGTCGCGCTCGTCGACGGCGACGGCCGCGTCATCCGCACGCTGCACGGTCCGGCTGGTTCCTACTGCATGATCACCGGAGTCCGGCAGCACGGCGACAGTCTCTGGCTGGGCAGCCTGACGGAGCCCGGCGTGGCGCGGGTCCGGCTCGGCGGCTGAGCCCTACTTCGCGTATTCGTCGTGCAGGCGCCACCACTGGTATGGCGGCGTCTGCGGCCAGCCCTCCGGCGAGACCTCCCACGCCTCCTGTCGTCCATAGGGCAGCAGGTCCATGACGTTGAGGTCGAACCGGAGCCGGTCAACGCCACGACTGGTGGTGAAGTAGGTCCGGTAGACGGAGTCGCCGTCGCGCAGAAACACGCTCATGCCGAAGCCGCCGCCGGCGCCGCAGTCGTCCGCGAACGTGGTGCCTCGGGACGAGTAGTAGGGCAGCGACCACCCCATCCGCTTCCAATAGGCGGACATCTGCTCGATCGGCATATTCGACACCACGACATAGCGCGCGCCGCGTGCCTCGAGGTGCTCCAGCCGCGGCACGTTATCGGTCATGCCGGCGCACCCCGAACAGTAGTCATCGGGGCCGTTATCCATCATCTGGTAGACCACGAGCTGCTTGTGGCCGCCGAACAGGTCGGTCAGGTGGGCCGGACCGTCTGGACCGGTGAACGCGTAGTCGGTGCGGAACGCGACCATCGGCAACCGGCGCCGCTCGGCCGCGAGATCGTCCAGAAGCCGAGTGGCCGCCTTCTCCTTGACCAGGAGCGCGTCGCGAGCGGCTTGCCATTCCTCGGCCGAAACCGCGTGGGGCATCGCTGGTGAAGTCATGGCCCCGACGCTACGCCGCGGTCCCGACAATTCCGTGGTACTGCCGGATCAGGCGCCGATACAGTGCGCCCATGCCAGAGTTGGTGCCGCGCCGGGAGCAGGTGCGCCGGATGCGCCGGATCGCCGTCGCGGCGCTCGCTGACTACGACCTGCCCAACCCGCGGCTGACCTTCGTGGCGCACGGCGAGAACACCACGTTCCGGGTGGACGCCGGCGGCGAGCGGTTCCTGGCTCGCGTCCACCGGCCCAATCGGCACGGCCGTGGGGTCGATTCGGCCGCCGCCGTGGGATCGGAGATCGCCTGGCTGGAAGCGCTGCGCCGGGAGACCGACCTGAATGTCCCGGCCCCGGTGCGGACCCGGGCCGGCACCGCCACGGCGACCGCCGGCGGCCGAGTCTTCTCACTGCTCGGCTGGCAGGCCGGGCGGATCCAGGCCGTGCACCCGCGGCCGGTCCATTTGACGCGGATCGGCGGTGTGGTAGCCGGATTGCACGAACACGCCGCCGGCTTCACTCCACCGGCCGGGTTCGTCCGCATGCGGTGGGACTGGGAGACCTTCTTCGGAAACACCATGGAGTACGGCGGGGTAGCCGCCGCCGGCTGCTGGGACCTGCTACCACCCGCGGTCCGGCGGCAATTCGACGAGGTGGCGCGCAGGATGCGTACCGTCATGGGGGATCTTGGAAATGAGGCGGACGTCTTCGGCCTCATCCACGCCGACCTTCATCTGGAGAACGCGCTCTTCGACGGCGCCGGCGTGCACGTCATCGACTTCGATGACAGCGGTTTCGGCTACTGGCTCTACGACCTCGCGGTGACGCTCTGGGAGTATCGGCATTCCGACAGCTACCCGGCGCTCCGTGATGCCCTGTTCGCCGGGTACGCGGTCGGCCGGTCGCTGCCGGACGTGACACATCTGGACGATTTCATCGCCACCCGGGAGGTCGCCTTCGGGCTCTGGTTCGCCGGCATGGCGCAGGTCAATCCGGTCTTCGCGGGTGATCTTGAGGCCACCATGGCGGGCATCGGCCGGTCCCTGGATCGCCTGCTCTAGCACCGCCGAGTTCAGCTATCGTTCGGCCGGCGGATATTCGTGGCACGCGCCGGGAACGCACTGCGGTGAGATGATCGCAGCAGGGGCGTGTCACCGGCACGCACCTGGGCAGGAAGGCCGAACCATGGATGGGACCGGAGTGTCTCGGCGCCGGGTCTATCAGTGGACGTCACCGGTGCGGAAAGCCGTCGGGCGAATCCGTCCGTCGGACAACGGCACCGGTTCCGATCACGATGATCTTGGCACGCACGAATGGCTGATGGACTGCGCCGTCTACGTTGACGGGCACCGTTTGAACGAGGCGGTCGGCTTCCGTAACGCGCTGTCGGTGGCGCGCGAATATGACGGTTTTGTCTGGTTGGGGATCCACGATCCGACCGAGGACGAGTTCGCCGCCGTCGCCAAGGCTTACAACCTCGACGAACTGCTGGTCGAGAAGGCGGTCACCACCCGACACCGGCCGCGGATCGAGCGGCACGGCGACGTGGTGCTGTTCATCCTGCGCACCACCAAATACGTCGAGCACTCGGAACTCACCGAGAACTCGGAAGTGGTGGAGACCGGTGAAGTCCTGATCTTCCTGGGCAAGCGATTCGTGATCACGGTGCGGCACGGCACGCCGGGCGAGTTGGCCCCGGTGCGGGCCGATCTGGAGCAGCGGCCGGACCGTCTGGGCTGGGGGCCGTGGGCGATCGCCTATGCCGTCTGCGACCGTCTCGTCGACTCCTACCTCGATGTCGCCGAGGAACTCGAGGACGACCTCGATGCGCTGGAGGACGACGTGTTCGCCCGGGTGACCGGCGACAAGATCGCCCACATCTACCAGTTGAAGCGGGAGATGAACGAGTTCAAACGGGCGGTGGCGCCGCTGCAGCGGCCGATGGCCGCGATCATCGCCGGCTTCGAGCTGAACAAGGAGATCCGGAGGTACTTCCGGGACGTCAACGACCACCTGCTGCGGGTCGTCGAGCGCGTCACGTCCTACGACGACCTGCTCAACTCGATCCTCCAGGCCCGTCTCGCTCAGGTGTCGGTCGCGCAGAACAACGACATGCGCAAGATCGCGGCATGGGCCGCCATCGCCGCCGTGCAGACTGCCATCGCCGGGATCTACGGCATGAACTTCAGGTTCATGCCGGAACTAGGCTGGCAGTACGGATATCCGGCGGTGCTGTTGCTGATGGCGCTGCTGGCGTTCCTGCTCTACCGCGGATTCCGCCGGTCCGGCTGGCTCTAGGCGGTCCGGGCCACGCCATCCCACGGGAGTGAAGTGATGACGGAGCAAGCGCCAACGATCGGCAAGCACATCCGGACCGCCGAACCGGACCGGCTCGCCGTCATCGCGGAAGAGTTCGTCAAGCAGCACTTCGACGCGTTGCGCGTCGAGATGCTCCTGGCCGACTACCGGGTTGCCGGGTTGTGGCCGACGTTACGGCCGAAGCACGAGATTGCCGGCGCGCTGCGCGATCAGTCCGCCGCCGCGCGTGTCTTCGCCAGCCAGCGGCCACTCTACGAGAAGCTGCCGGACGGCGGTGCGCGCGCCCTGGTGCCGATCACCGCCTGGTGTGATCGGCTCGGCGTGCTCGCGGTCGATCTCGCCGAGGAGCCGTCGTCGGCGACACTCGACGCTCTGACGGCAGTCGGTGACGAGATGGCGGTGGCGCTCACCGCGGCCGACCGCAGCACCGACCACTACCGGCGGACGCGTCGGCGGCAGCGCCTGACGATGGCCGCCGAAATGCAGTGGGACCTCCTTCCGGGCCGGGCGCTCGGCGGCCGCAACTTCCTGCTGGCCGGGCAGTTGGAGCCCGCGTACGCGGTGAACGGCGACCACTTCGACTGGGCCCTCAACGACAATGCCCTGACCATCTCGGTGCTCAACGGCGATGGCAACGGCATCGGCGCGACCATGCTGACCGTCCTGGCGGTCAACGCGATGCGCAACGCGCGCCGGTCCGGCGGCACCTTGATGGAGCAGGCCGAGCTGGCGTCGGATGCCGTCTTCAGCCACTACGGCGGCAAGAACTCGGTCGCGACGCTCCTGCTCGAAGTCGACATCATCACCGGCCGGGTGTCCGCCATCGACGCCGGCTCGCCAGTGGCGTTGCGGTTGCGCGGCGGTGCGGTGGGCCTGGTCGACCTGGACAAGCAGATGCCGCTGGGGATGTTCGCCGACACCCGCTACGACATCCAGCACTTCGACCTCGAACCGCACGACCGCGTGGTCGTGGTGAGCGACGGCGTGCACCTGGCGGCGCCCGGTGGTCAGCAGCCCTACGGCGTGGTGGCCCTCGCCAATGCCCTTCGCGACACCCGGCTGCAACCCGCGACCGAGGCGGTGACGAGCCTGATGCGCAGCTTCGACGAGTACCACGCCGGTGACGACCTCCTTGACGACGCGGTGATCGTCTGCCTTGATTGGACCGGCAACGAACGACCAGCCGGAGCGCCCCGATGACCGCAGAACTCCGCCGCCAGGCCGCCGCCATTGACGAGGCGGCCGTGGCGCTGGTGGCTGCCCTGGATCCGGCCGGTTTTGACAGCGTGGCCCGGGTCTCGCCGACCCAGCTGCGAGTGCTCGCGCTGCTCCGGCACTCCGCGGTCAATGTGAACGGCCTCGCTGAGGTGATGGGCGTCGGCGCCTCGTCGGCGAGCCGGCTGTCGGATCGGCTGGAGGCGCTCGGCTTCATCGAGCGGGTCACCGATCCGCGCGATCGACGCGAGGTCCAACTGCAGCTCACCACGGCGGCGCGGGAGCTGCTGGACGAGCTCACCGCGTACCGGCGGACGGCGCTCCTCAAGATCCTCGACCGGATGCCGGAGTCGGCCCGGGACGAGCTGGTCCGGTCGCTGGCCGAGTTCGCGGCGGCCGGTGCGAGGGGCACGGCAGCGGTCCGTAAGTCTGCCTGATTTCGATCTTGAATCCGGTCTTGAATGCGGCTCGTAATTGCTTGCTATAGTGCAAACACTGTTGCCGCCTCCCATGCGACCGGGCCTGAGGAGATCGGATGCCACTATCCGTCGACGCTTTCACCGATGGGCCGGAGACTCGATTGACCGTGCTCGGTGAGATCGATCTCGCCAGCCGGCCGGACCTGATCAAGGCGATCGACTCGGCACTGGCCGGCGATGCCAGCCAGATCGTGGTGGACCTCGCGGGCGTGACGTTCATGGACTGCTTCGGCATGAGCGCGCTGATCTACGGCCGCGAGCAGGCCGACGCACGGTCGCGTGGATTCTGGGTGATCGGCGCGACCGGCGTCCCATTGCTGGTGCTGCGGATCACCGGAGTCCTCGACCAGCTCTCCTAGCGGCGGCGCGTCCGCGACTATCGAGCCGAGGTGGCCATGCCGCCAGTGAAGATCTCCCACTGAGTCGCGTAGAGGCCGCCCAATTCGAGCAGTTCGTCGTGCGTGCCGTCCTCGACGATGCGGCCGTCGTCGAGCACCACGATCCGATCGGCGCGGGCCGCGGTGGTCAGCCGGTGCGCGACGACGAGCGTGGTGCGGCGCCCGGCGAGCGCGTCCGACGCCCGGATCACCGCGCTCTCGCTGGCCAGGTCCAGCGCCGCGGTGGCCTCGTCCATGATGAGGATGTCCGGATCGACCAGCTGGGCCCGGGCCAGCGCCAGCAACTGCCGCTGGCCGGCCGACATGTTGCGGCCGCGGCCGGTGATCTCGTGGTAGTAACCGCCGTCCAGGCGCGCGATCATGTCGTGCGCGCCGACCGCCCGGGCCGCCGCCTCGACCTCGGCGTTGGTGGCGGACGGCCGCCCGTACGCGATGGTGTCCCGCACCGTGCCGGGGAACAGATAGGCCTCCTGCGGGACCAGGCCGGTGCGATGCCGGAACGAGGCGAGGTCGTAGCGGCGGACGTCGACGCCGTCGACCGCGACCGAGCCGCCGGTCACGTCGTAGAACCGGGACACGAGCTTGACCATGGTCGACTTGCCGGCACCGGTCTGGCCGACCAGCGCCACGGTCTCGCCCGATGGCACCGTCAGCGTGACGCCACGAAGCGCCTCGTCGGCATCCGTGGCGTACTGGAAGTGCACGTCATCGAAGTCGATCTGACCGCGCAGCCGGGTGCCCGGCCGGACCACCGCCGGATTCACGGCAGCGGGGGTCGACGTCGGCGTCCGCAGCAGATCCCGGATCCGTGCCAGACCGACCATCGCCTGCTGGTAACCGTCGAACACCTGGGACAGCTGCTGCACCGGCGCGAAGAACATGTCGATGTAGAGGAGGTAGGCGATCAGTGCGCCGGCGGTCAGCGCGCCGTTGTCGACGAGGGTGGCGCCGTAGATCAGGACGGCGGCCGACGCCAGGTCGGACAGCAGCTGCACGAATGGGAAGTAGGTCGCGATGTAACGCTGCGCCCGCAGCCGGGACACCCGGTAGGCGTCACTGCGGTCGGAGAACCGGCGCTGGTTGTGGGCCTCGCGGCGGTACGCCTGCGCAACCCGCATGCCGGCGACGTTCTCCTGCAGGTCGGCGTTGACGATGCTGACCTTCTCCCGGGCTTCCGTGTAGGCCTTCGCCGACTTGGCCCGGAAGATCAGCGTCGCCACGATCATGAACGGCATCACGGCCAGCACCACGATGCCGAGCTGGAAGTTGAGCACCAGCAGCGCGATCAGGATGCCGACGAAGGTGAGCAGGCTGACCGCGGTGGTGGTCAGGCCGGTCTGCAGGAACGTTGAGAATGCGTCGACGTCGGTGGTCATCCGGGTCATGATGCGACCGGACATCTCGCGCTCGTAGTAGTCCAGACCGAGCCGCTGCAGATGGGCGAACGTCTTGACCCGCAACGTGTAGAGGAAGCGCTCGCCGGTGCGCGCGGTGACCCGGGTCTGGCCCCAGTTGATGACCCAGTCGACCAGCACCACCGCCAGCGCGATCAGCGACACGATCCAGATCACGTGCAGCGCCTGCTTGGTGACGCCGCTGTCGACGCCGGTGCGGATCAGAACCGGCAGCGCCAGGGTCGCCAGCGCGTCCAGCGCCACCAGCACGAACGCCAGCAGCAGTGGCCGGATCAGGGGCCGCAGCAGCTTCTTCAGCGTGAAGTGCGGATCCGCGGCGCGAGCCGCCGCCTCGTCGACATTCGGCACATCGTTGGCCGGCGGAAGGGCGTCGACCGCGGCCAGAAGCTCCGGTGTGGCCGGCATGCTCGCCATCATGTCCATGGCGCCGCCGCCGAGCCCGGCGCGGCCGCCGCGGACCCGGCCGCCCATTCCGAGCCGTGCCTGCGCGGCGCTGTTCACGCCGGTGCCGACCTGCGCGAACGCCGGCGCCTTCGAGTCGTCCCAGAGATCGCGCTGATGCTCGTCGACTTCCAGTTCGCCGGCGTCGACGCCCTCGGCGTCATCGCCGGGACCGGACAGCAGCAGCCGGTAGAGCGGGCACCGGGCTTCCAGCTCGTCGGGCGTACCGACGTCGACGAGGTGGCCGTCGTCCAGCACCGCGACGCGGTCGGCCAGCTCCAGGGTTGATCGCCGGTGCGCGATCAGCAGCGTGGTGCGATTCTCCATGACCCGGTGCAGCGTGGCGTGGATCTCCGCCTCGACTCGGGCGTCGACGGCCGAGGTGGCGTCGTCGAGGATCAGCAGCCGCGGATCGGTGATCAGTGCCCGGGCCAGGCTGACCCGCTGCCGCTGGCCACCGGAGAGAGTCAGACCCTGCTCGCCGATGACGGTGTCGTAGCCCTTGGGCAGCGCCGTGATGAACTCGTGCGCCTCGGCGGCCTTGGCGGCGGCCACGATCTGCTCCTCGGTGGCGTCCGGCCGGCCGTAGGCGATATTGGCCCGGACCGACTCGGAGAACAGGAAGCTGTCCTCCATCACCAGGCCGATCGAAGCGCGGACCGAGTCGATGGTCAGGTCCCGCACGTCGTGCCCGCCGATGCGCACGGTGCCCTGCTGCACGTCGTAGAAGCGGGGGAGCAGCATCGAGATGGTGGACTTGCCGGAGCCGGAGGTGCCGACGAAGGCGACCGTCTCGCCCGGCCGCACGTGCAGGCTGAGGTCCTGGAGCACCGGCCGGGTCGCGACGTAGCCGAAGGTGATCCCGTCCAGCTGCACGTCGGGTGTTTCCTGCGGCGGCAGCGCGACCGCGTCCGGCTTCTCGGTGATCACCGGCTCGGAGTCGATGACTTCGAAGACCCGGATCACGCTGGCCCGTGCCTGCTGGCCGATGGTGAGCAGATTGGAGAGCATGCGGACCGGACCGACCAGCTGCGCCAGGTAGGTGGAGAAGGCCAGGAACGTGCCGAGCGAGATGCTGCCCTTCACCGCCAGGTATCCGCCGAGCGCGAGAACGCCGACCTGGCCGAGCGCCGGCACTGCCTGCAGCGCCGGGTTGTAGATGGCGGTCAGCTTGGCGGCGCGGACCCGGGACCCGAACAGCCGCTTCGCGACCCGGTCCAGCTTGTTGAGCTCCTGCTCCTCCTGGCCGAAGCCTTTCACGACGCGTACGCCGGTAACGGCATCGTCGACGACGGCGGCGACCGCCGCGGACTGCTGTTGTGAGTCCCAGGTCGCCGGGAACAGGCGTTTGCGGGCCAGCACCGAGATCCACAGCAGGCCCGGACCGACCGCGATCGCGACCAGCGTCAGCAGCGGCGACAGAATCGTCATCGCGACCAGCGACAGCAGGAACAGCAGCGCGTTGCCGGTCATGATCGGCATCATGCTGAGCAGGCCCTGAACCATCGTGATGTCGCTGGTGGCGCGGCCGATGATCTGGCCGGTCTGCAACTCGTCCTGGCGGGCGCCGTCCAATCCGGACAACGAGCGGAACATGTCGTTGCGAAGGTCGTGCTGCACGCCCAGAGCCAGGCGGCCACCGACGTACCGCCGGGTGAACGTGGTGCCGTAGCTGATTAGTGCGAACACGATCAGGACGATGGCCAGCGGCCAGATCGATCGAGTGTGCGTGACGATCGAGTCATCGACGATGGCGCGTTGAATCAGCGGGACGATCGCCTGGATCGTCATGCCCAGCAGCGACCCGCCGAAGGCCAGCAGAACGAGTGACCGGTATTTCCAGCACGCCGTCGCCAGCCGGCGCAGCCATCCCCGCTCGTCGGTCACGCGTTGCTCTCCTTCGTGGTCAGTTTTGCCTTCAGCCGTTCGTCGAGCGCGGCGCCGACTGCGATCAGTTCGGTGGTGACACCGCCGCCTGCGGCGTCCAGGATCGGCCCGATCGCCGCAAGGTATTGCTCATCGGCGCGGGCCAGCGCCGCGCGACCCGCGTCGGTGGCATGCAGCCGGACCACGCGCCGGTCGCCCGGCTCGCTTTCCCGGGTCGCATAGCCGGCGGCGACCAGGCCATCGGCGATCGCGGTCAGCGTCGGTCCGCGGACGGCCAGCCGCGCCGCCAGATTCGCGGATCTGAGGCCGCCTTGATCAAGTGCGCTGAGCACTCGATATTGCGGCAGCGTGAGGCCTGATTCGACCCGCTCGATCAGCCGATAGAGACGGGCGAGGACGCGGACCGCGGCGACTCGCTCATCGTTAGCTTCGGACACAGTTCCCAACCCTAATACTTAGGACGCCTAATCATCTACTCCTTGTCGCGGTCCGCCGTGGTCGACGTTTCCGACTTCGGCGGTACGCCCACCCGGGGTCCCGACTTCGGTCCCGCGCCTGCTTGCCCCGCACCGGGTTTTGTGGGGAAACTGCGAGTTGTCGAGAAACTGCGACCATATGACCGTTTTGTCGCGCAGTTTCCCGACACGACGCGGTCTTGAGACAAAACGACCGGGCAGATCGGACCCGCTCGGGTGGTCGCGCCGCGATGATGGTTATTGGAGCAAGCGCAGTCTCCCCGTCACCATGCGTACATCGAGTCGCGATCTTGTCGGGTTCGCTGCGTCCGGCAAGTTGAGGATTGGTCGGTCGACGTGTTGACCATCACGCACCGTGACTTATAGCGTCGCCACCCATGAGAGGCCTCCGTTCGCGCGTCGTCTCCGCGGTCGCCCGCCGTTATCTGAGACGAGCCGGAACTCAGGCGTTCGACATGTCGGCGCTGAGACGCCTTCCCGAGAGCACCCTGATGCCGCTGCGCCGGGACGGTTTGGACCCGGTTGCCGAGCTGGGCGAGGCCCGCGCCACCGCACCGGTGAGCCGGCTGTCGGTGCCGTTCGGGCTGAACGTCTGGCTGGTGACGGGCTACGCACAGGCCAAGGCCGTGCTCGCTGACGCGGACTCGTTCTCCACTGACTTCGCGAACCTGACCGGAGTCGGCGTCCCGGGCGCCTCGACCAACCCGGGCGGACTGGGCTTCGCCGATCCGCCGGTGCACACCCGGCTGCGGAAGCTGCTGACCCCCGAGTTCACGATGCGCCGGCTGGCCCGGCTCAGCCCGCGGATCAAGGACATCATCGACGAGTGCCTGGACGGCATGGACCTCAGCGGCCCGGTGGATCTGGTCGACGCGTTCGCCTTGCCGATCCCGTCACTGGTCATCTGCGAGCTGCTCGGTGTGCCGTATGCGGACCGGCAAGACTTCCAGCGCCTGGCGATGGCGCGGTTCGACATGTTCGACGGTGCCGTGCAGCCGCTCGACGCCATCGCCGAGTCCCTGGACTACCTCCGCGAGGTGGTTCGCCGGCAGCGGGTCGAGCCCGGTGACGGGCTGCTCGGCGGCATCATCCGAGAGACCGGCGACGACGTCTCGGACGAGGAGCTGGCCGGACTCGCCGACGGAGTCCTGACCGGCGGGTTCGAGACCACGGCGAGCATGCTGGCCCTCGGTGCCCTGGTCCTGCTCCAGGATCGCGAGGCGTTCCAGTTGATTCACGACGACGACGCCGCGTCCGGCCCGTTCGTCGAGGAGCTGCTGCGGCACCTGACGGTGGTCCAGGTGGCGTTCCCGCGCTTCGCCCGGCAGGACGTTGAGGTGGACGGGGTGCGGATCGCCAAGGGTGACTTCGTCGTCGTATCGCTGGCTGGTGCGAATCGCGATCCGGTGCTCGGGTCGAATCTCGAGGTTGTCGACCCGACCCGCACTCCGGTGTCGCACGTCGCCTTCGGCCACGGCTTCCACCGGTGCGTCGGAGCCGAGCTGGCCAAGATGGAGTTGCGAGCGGCCTACCCGGCGCTGGTCCGGCGCTATCCCCAGATGCGGCTGGCGGTTCCGGCCGCGGAGCTGGAGTTCCGCAAGGCGTCCATCGTGTACGGCCTGGAGAAGCTGCCGGTCCTGGTGCGCGCTTAGGCCGTGTCCTGCCGATCAGCGAGCGCGCTTGAGCCGCTTGCTCATCTCGCGCTCGATCTCCCGGGTCGCGTCCCGCTCCGCCATCGCCTGACGTTTGTCGTAGTCGCGCTTGCCCTTGGCCAGCGCTAGCTCCACCTTGGCCCAGCCGTTCTCGAAATACATCGACAACGGCACCAGGGTCACGCCGGCATCGCGGACCTTGGCCAAGATCTTCTCGATCTCGTCACGGTGCAGCAGCAGCTTGCGGGTCCGTCGGGGCGCGTGATTGGTCCAGGTGCCGTACGCGTACTCCGGGATGTGCAGCCCGTACAGCATGATCTCGCCGTTGCTCTCCTGGGCGAACGCGTCGACCAGCGAGGCGCGCCCGGCGCGCAGCGACTTCACCTCGGTCCCGAGCAGTGCGATCCCGGCTTCGTAGGTGCGCAGGATGGTGTAGTCGTGGCGGGCCTTCTTGTTGGACGCGATGAGCTTGCGCCCTTGCTCGCGGGCCATGCCCGTCACCCCCTCGGCGAAACCCTCGTCGCGACGCCGGGTCTGGCGTCCTGCGATCATGCCCGTTAGCCTCGGCCGATGCGCAATCGACATGGCAGTTTAGCGACGGCGCTGGAATCCAGCGTGCGCGATAGCGCCGGAAGCACACCGGCCGGCCTCCGCGCCGCCCTGATCAGCCGGGAGCCGGCACCCGAGGTGCTCGCCGGCTACGTGCAGCAGGTGCGGCAGAGCGCGTACGCGATCAACCATGACGACGTGGCCGGCATGCTCCGCGGTGGTTACACCGAGGATCAGGCGTACGAGATCACCGTCGCGACCGCGCTCGGCGAAGGGCTGCACCGGCTGCGGGCCGGACTGGCCGCGCTGGATGAGTCAGGTCGGCAGGCGCCATTCGGGACGACGGATGAGGTCGACGCGGAATCGGACGCCGAGCCCGTGCCGGATCCGCAGAACGGGCCGTTCGAGCCGACGGTCGTGCCGGACAGCGACATCCCGCTGGCGCGTCGTGGCGGTGCCGAATGAGCCGCCTGCCCAGTCTCGGCCACTCGTGGCGGATGAGCGACCGGATGAAGCTGCGGGTGATCCGGCTGGCCAGCGGCCGGGAACCGTCGGACATCATGAAGCTGCTGTTCTACCGGCGCGACTTCTTCGGCGACCCGTTCACCGCGTGGGTGGAGTCGGTGCTGCGCGGTCCGTCCGACTGGACCGTGGGGGAGCGCGAGCTGATCGCGGCGTTCGTCTCCAACCTGAATCAGTGCCGGTTCTGCACCACCAGCCACGGCGCGGTCGCGGCGTTGGAGATCGACCCCGAGGTGATCGCGGCGGTCCAGGCCGACTGGCACACCGCACCGGTGGGCGAGCCGGTGCGGGCGGCGCTGGCCCTGGCCGAGCGACTGACGGTGGCCCCGGACCAGGTGACCGCGGATGACATCGAACCGTTGCGGGCCGCGGGATGCAGCCGCGACGCCATCGAAGACGTGATCCATATCTGCGGCATCTTCAACACCATCAACCGGATCGCCGACGCGGTCGACTTCGCCGTGCCGGACGCCGAGGGCCAGGCGGCCTCGGCGCGGCACCTGTTCAAGCGGGGTTACTCACTGGGCTAGGCGGGCGGTCCAGGTCCTTGCCGTCGGCGATGTCGTCGCACGGGACGTGGGTGACCTGGGCGTCGTGCGCGGCCAGGTAGCGACGCGCTCCGACGTCGCCGATCGCGAGCTCGGCCGCGCCGGCCCAGTGCTCCCGGCCGAGCAGCACCGGATGGCCGGGCTGACCGGCGTAGGTGGCGATTGCGAGCGCCGCCGGTCCGGCGTGCGCTGCCACGCGGCGCACCGCCGCCGGGGTTACGCCAGGGGTGTCGACGAGCAGGATCACCGCGGCGTCCGCGCTGGTCGGTGCCACGGCGGACAATGCGGTACGCAGCGAGGAACCCATTCCGGTGTCCCAGTCCGGGTTGACGATCGTCGCCGCGCCACCAAGGTCGGCACGCGCCCGCACCTCGTCTGCCGCGGCACCGAGGATCACCAGCACCTCTGCGCAGCCGCCGTCGGTCAGAGTGGCGACGGCGCGTTCGACCAGCAGCCGGCCGTCATAGATCACCAGGGCCTTGGGCTGCCCATAGCGGCGGCCGGCGCCGGCGGCGAGCACGACTCCGGTGACCTCAGCCACCAGCGGTCACCGGCAGCTCTTCCTCGACGGTGTCGTGATGGATCCGGCCGTTCGTGGTGACCAGGCGCTCGCCAGAGCCGCCCCAGCGGCCGGCGATGATCTCGGCGGCGATGCTGACCGCGGTCTCCTCCGGCGTACGCGCGCCCAGGTCCAGCCCGATCGGCGCGGCCAGATGCACCAGCTCGGACTCGGTCAGGCCGGCCTCGCGGAGGCGCTCGAGCCGGTCCGCGTGGGTGCGCCGGGATCCCATCGCGCCCACATATGCCAGCGGCATCCGCAGCGCCTGCTCCAGCACCGGGACATCGAACTTCGGATCGTGGGTCAGGACGCAGACGACCGTGCGCTCGTCCACCTTGCCGGCCTCGGCCTGCGCCTTCAGGTAGCGGTGTGGCCAGTCCACGATGACCTCGTGCGCGTCCGGGAATCGCCGCGCCGTGGCGAAGACCGGCCGGGCATCGCAGACGGTCACCCGGTAACCGAGGAAGGCCCCGATCCGCGCGACCGCGGCGGCGAAGTCGATCGCACCGAAGACGATCATCCGGGGTGGGGCGGCGAAGGTGGAGACGAAGACCGTGAGCTCGTCACCCCGGCGCTCGCCGTCGTACCCGTAGTGGAGTGAACCGGTGCGGCCGGCGGCCAACAGTCCCCGGACGTCATCGGTGACCGCGTCATCGATCCGGGGCGAGCCGAGCGTCCCGGTAGACGCGTCCGGCCAGACGATCAAGCGCCGGCCCAGCCGATGATCGGGATCGGCGCCGGCGTGGGCGGCCGCGACCACGGTCACGATCGCGACCGGCTGGTCCGATCGGATCGCTTCGACCACGGCGCCGAACTCCGGGAACGACTCCTGATCGATCCGCTCGACGAAGACGTCGAGAATCCCGCCGCAGGTCAAGCCCACGGCGAACGCATCATCGTCGGTGATCCCGTAGCGCTGCAGGACCGGTGTGCGGTCCTCGATCACCTGCTGCGCCAAGTCGTAGACGGCCCCCTCGACGCAGCCGCCGGAGACGCTGCCCACCGCCGTTCCATCCGGGTTGACCAGCATCGTCGCGCCCGGCTGCCGGGGAGCCGAGCGCCAGGTCGCGACCACGGTGGCGACACCGACCGGAACACCCTCGCGCCACCAGTGCGCCAAGTCGTCGATGACCTCTCGCATCCTACCCACTATGCGTCCGCGCGGTGACGATCACCACATCGCCGGCCGGATCATTTCTCGTGGTGATGGTGGTGACCAAGATCGCAGCCCGTTCAAGTCGGGACTATTCGTACACAGAGGACTGATCTTCCGGTCGAAGGCGGCGCTTCGCCTACCGGTTACCCAAATGTCTCCGACCGGACATCACCACTTGTCAGCTTTCGGTCGGATTGCCTGATAGTTCGCTGTGGATTCGATGGGTGTGGCCGATTTAGGATCATCCGGCCCTTGGGTTGTCTCGGCACCCACCGCATGGGCGTCGTTCAAATCTCGAGGAGAAGTCCAGTGTCCGATCAATCTCAGGGCTCCTGGCCGCAGCAGACTCCGGCGCAGCCGGGTCAGGTCCCGCAGCAGCAGCCGTACGGTGCTCCGGCCCAGCAGCCCTACGGTGCTCCGGCCTATGGCGCTCCGGCCGGCTACACCGCTCCGCCCGCTCAGCCGTCCAACGGTCTGTCGATCGCGGCCCTGATCCTGGGCATCCTGCCCACCGGCATCATCGGCCTGGTCGTCGGCATCATCGCCGTCGTCAAGTCCAAGACCGGTGCCGGCAAGGCGATGGCCTGGATCGGCACGGTGCTGTCGGTACTGTGGACGATCGGCTGGATCGCGTTCGCGGTCAACGTCGGCAACCACGTCTCCAAGGCGCTCGACCCCGGCTGTGTCGCAGTGGAGAGCCAGGCCAGCGAGTGGCAGAACATCGGTGGCACCAGCGACCCGGCGGCTCTCAAGGCCGACCTCCAGAAGATCGTCGACCAGGTCAAGGCCGATGAGGCCAAGACCAAGCGCTCGGAGGTCAAGGCGGCGCTCGAGAAGTTCCGCGGCGACGTCGAGGAACTCCAGAAGGGTCTGGACACCGGCAACATCTCGCCGGATCTGGTGAGCCGGATGACGACCGATGGCAACGCCGTCGACACCGCCTGTGGCCGCACCACCGGCTGACGACAACAGAAGTTCGCGAACGGTCCCGGTGATCACTCGCCGGGGCCGTTCGCGTTGCATGCTGGTGCTCGCCGGTGATCGCGGGGCATAGTTTGGTCATGACTGACCCTCCGGTGCCGGCCGCGTACGCATCGCCGGAAGCGCTGGCCAAGGCCGTCGCGGACACCGGATACCTGGCCGACGAGGGCCTCGCCACGGCCGGTTACCTGGCCCTGAAGCTGAACCGGCCGCTGTTCCTGGAGGGTGATCCGGGAGTCGGCAAGACCGCGTTCGCCGAGGCTCTGGCGCACGCCACCGGCGCCACGTTCATCCGGCTGCAGTGCTACGAAGGCCTGGACGCCAGCCAGGCACTCTACGACTGGGACTTCCCGCGGCAGATCCTGCATCTGCGTACTGTTGAGGCCGCAGCTGGTGGCGCCAAGCTGGACGCGGATGCCGTCGAGGCGTCGCTCTACAGCCGCCGGTTCCTGATCGCCCGGCCGTTGTTGCAGGCTCTCGAGCAGGCGCCGTGCGTGCTTCTGATCGACGAGGTCGACCGCGCCGACGACGAGTTCGAGGCGTTCCTGCTGGAGGTGTTGAGCGACGCCGCGATCACCATCCCGGAACTCGGCCGCATTGTCGCCGCCGAACCGCCGATGACGGTGCTGACCAGCAACCGCACCCGCGAGGTGCACGACGCGCTCAAGCGCCGCTGCCTCTATCACTGGCTGGAGCATCCGGACTTCGAGCGCGAGGTGCAGATCCTGCGGACCCGGCTGCCGGAGCTGACCGACCGGCTGGCCGAGCAGGTCGCGCTGGCGGCCGGCCGGATGCGGGAGTTGGATCTGCTCAAGCCGCCCGGAGTCGCCGAGTCACTGGACTGGGCGGCGGCGCTGACCGCGCTCGGCGCCCGGACCCTCGACCCGGAGCGCGCCGCCGCCACCCTCGGCACGGTGCTCAAATACCGCGAGGACACCGAGCGTGTCCGCGCCACCGGGCTCGACGTGCTGATCGGCGGATAGCGTCATGCAGCCCCGGCGACGTGACCGGCGTGCTGGTCGAATTCGCGCGTACGCTCCGGCACGCGGGACTGGACATCCCGACGCAACGGCTGAACGCGTTCCTGGCCGCCGTGGATGCGCTGGACGTCACCGATGCCCGGGACACCTATTGGGCCGGCCGCGTCACCCTGTGCGCGAGCCGAGAAGACCTGGCCCTCTACGACGCGGCCTTCGCCGCCTACTTCCGGGGGATCGCCCCGATCACCGCCATGCCGCGCCCGATGCCGCTGACGGCACCGCGGATCGCCGTGCCGTTCGGGGCGCCGGAGGTCGGCGACGGTAGTGACTCCGTGGGCGTACCGGTGGCGACCAGTGCCAGCGCCGAGGAGGTGCTCCGGCACCGGGATGTCGCCGATCTCAGCGCCACCGAGCGCGACGACGTACGCCGGATGATCGCCATGCTCGCGGTCGGCACCGCCTCCCGTCCCAGCCGCCGGTTCGACCCGTCCCGCAGTGGCGCCGTCGATCGCGCCCGGTCGGTCCGGCACCTGCTCCGCAACGGCGGTGAGCCGGCCCGGCTGGACCGGCACCGGCGGCGGCCGAAGCCGCGCCGGCTGGTGCTGCTGATCGACGTGTCGGGGTCGATGGCGCCGTACGCGGATGCGCTGCTCTGCTTCGGCCACGCCGCGACGCGCCGGGCGCCGAGCCGCACCGAGGTGTTCACCATCGGCACCCGGCTCACTCGGGTGACCCGGGCGCTGCGGCACCGGGACCCGAACACGGCGCTGCGGGCCGCCGGGCAGACGGTCGCCGACTGGCATGGCGGCACCCGGTTGGCGCAATCGCTGAAAGTGTTCCTGGATCGGTGGGGGCAACGATCCATGGCTCGCGGCGCGGTGCTGGTGATCGCCAGCGACGGATGGGAGCGCGGCGATCCGGAACCGCTGGCCGAGCAGGTCCGCCGGGCACACCGGCTCGCGTACCGGCTGATCTGGGTCAATCCGCACGCCGGCAAGGACGGCTATCAGCCGCTGGCCGGAGGCATCGCCGCGTGCCTGCCGTACCTCGATGATTTCGTCGCCGGGCACAGCGTGGCCGCACTGGGCGAGTTGGTCGACCGGATCGCAGCCGGCGGTTGAATCTGCCGGACGACGGCCAATCGCTGAGCGACGACTGAGCGACCAGCGCGGAGAGTGATCGGCGCACCGCCATTCAGCAAAAGATGGTCTTGCGCCCGGACGGTTTTGGGGTTTGTCTTGTGACAACGCGCGCACGTGCGGATCGGTGCACCGAGCACCGGCGAGCATCGCAGTTGCCCGGCCCCGACGCCGACGAGCACGCCCGTTTGTGGTCCGGCGTGCCGCGCCGGGCCAGTCCCCGAGCCGGGAGGCCTGATGGCGTCGGTCAGCATCACCGTCGACGGCGTCCGTTACGACGACGACGTCGAACCCCGCACACTTCTCGTCCAATATCTCCGAGACACCGTTGGCAAGGTCGGCACCGTCGTGGGTTGCGACACCAGCAACTGCGGCGCCTGCACCGTGCTGCTCGACGGTCGCAGCGTCAAGAGTTGTTCGGTGCTCGCCGTGCAGGCCGACGGCCACGAGGTGATCACCGTCGAGGGCCTGGCACCGAGCCGGGTCGCTGCATCCGGTCCAGAGAGCGTTCCACGATCGGCATGCGCTGCAGTGCGGCTTCTGCACGCCAGGCATGATCATGGCGGCGGTGTCGCTGCTCCAGGATGAGCCCAATCCGTCGACCGAGCCGAGATCCGCGAGGGCATCGAGGGCAACCTGTGCCGGTGCACCGGCTACCAGAACATCGTCCGCGCCATCCAGGACGCCGCTGCCGCGATGGCGGAGGCTCCGGTGCCGGCCCAGCCCGGCGCACCGGCCGAGGAGGTGGCCGGCATGACCGTCACCGACGACCGGCCGACTGTCGCCGAGGTCGGCAGCGCCCGGCGGCGCAAGGAGGATGCCCGGCTGATCACCGGGCGCACCGCCTGGACCGACAACCTGGTGCTGCCCGGGATGCTGCACATGGCGATCCTGCGCAGCCCACTGGCGCACGCCCGGATCATCGCCGTCGGACGCCACCGCGGCCCGCTCGATGCCCGGCGTCGTGGACGTCTTCACCGGCGCCGACATCGCCGAAATCCAGGGCAGCCTGCCGTGCGCCTGGCCGGTGACCGAGGACATGGTGCACCCGAATCACCCGCCGCTGGCAGTGACCGAGGTTCGGCACACCGGTGAGCCGGTGGCCGTGGTGGTGGCCCGGAGCCGGGCCGCCGCGGTGGACGCGCTCGCGGCGATCGACGTGGACTACGAGACCCTGCCGGTCGTCCTCGACATGGAGGCGGCGCTCGCGGCCGGTGCCGACACCGTGCACAGCGGCCTGGACACCAACAAGTCCTACACCTGGGTCTTCGACTCCCAGGCGGCGGGCAGTGGCGGCAGTGTCGACGACGCGTTCGCCGAAGCCGACATCGTGATCCGGCGCCGCTACAAGCAGCAGCGGCTGATCCCGGCGTTCATGGAGCCGCGCAGCGTCGTGGTCGATCCGTCCGACGGCGTGACCATCTGGTCGGCCACCCAGATTCCGCACATCCTGCGGTTCCTGATGGCCCTGCTGACCGGCACGCCGGAACAAAAGGTCCGGGTCATCGCTCCCGACGTGGGCGGCGGCTTCGGCGGCAAACTCCAGGTCACCGCGGAGGAGATGCTCACCTTCTTCGCCGCCAAGCGGGTCGGCAAGCCGGTCAAATACACCGAGACGCGCTCGGACAGCATCCTGTCCGCTCACCACGGCCGGGACCAGATCCAGGACATCGAGCTGACCGCCACCCGGGACGGCAAGGTCCTGGGCCTGCGCGTGCAGCTGCTCGCCAACATGGGTGCCTACCTGGGCCTGGTCGGTCCGGGCGTGCCGCTCCTGGGCGCGTTCATGTATAACGCGATCTACAAGTTCAAGGCCTACCGGTTCGAGTGCACGGGTGTCTTCACCAACACCACGATCACCGATGCTTACCGCGGCGCCGGCCGGCCGGAGGCGACCTACGCCATCGAACGCATCATGGATGAGCTGGCCGTCGAGGTCGGTGTCGACCCGATGGAGATCCGTCGGCGGAACTGGATCGCGCACGAGGAGTTCCCGTTCACGACGGTCGCCACACTCACCTACGACTCCGGCAACTACGAGGCCGCGACGGCCCGGTCGCTGGAGCTGTTCGGTTATGACGAGCTGCGCGCCGAGCAGGAGCGGCGGCGAGCGTCGAACGACCCGGTGCAACTCGGTATCGGCATCTCGACCTACACCGAGATGTGCGGTCTGGCTCCGTCCCGGGTGCTTGGCGCTCTGCGCTACGGAGCCGGCGGCTGGGAGCACGCGGGCGTACGCGTGCTGCCGACCGGCAAGGTCGAGGTGATCACCGGTTCGTCGGCACACGGTCAAGGTCACGAGACGGCCTGGAGCCAGATCGTCGCCGACCAGCTCGGCGTGGCATTCGACGACATCGACGTCCTGCACGGTGACACCCGGACCTCGCACAAGGGCCTGGACACCTATGGTTCCCGGTCGCTCGCGGTGGGCGGCATCGCGCTGTTCAACGCCTGCCAAAAGGTGATTGAGAAGGCCAAGCCGGTGGCGGCGCACCTGCTCGAAGCCGACGTCAGCGACGTCGAGTTCAGCTCCGGCGCGTTCCGGGTCCGGGGCACTCCGGGCGCGGGCAAGACGCTGGCCGACTGCTCGCTGGCCGTGTTCGCCGCGCACGACCTGCCGGACGGCATCGAGCCGACGCTGGACGCTGAGGCGGTCTACGACCCGACCAACTTCTCCTTCCCGCACGGCACGCACCTGTGCGCGACCGAGGTGGACACCGAGACCGGCCGGGTCACCATCCGCAAATACGTGGCGGTCGACGACGTCGGCCGGGTGATCAACCCGCTGATCGTCGAAGGCCAGGTGCACGGCGGCATCGCTCAGGGCATCGCCCAGGCGCTGTTCGAGGAGGCCGTCTACGACGACGACGGCAACCTGCTGACCGGCACATTCGTCGACTACACGCTGCCGTCGGCGGCCGATCTCGATGACATCGTCACCGATCGCACCGAGTCGCCGGCGCCGGACCATCCGCTCGGCACCAAGGGCGTCGGTGAGGCCGGCGCGATCGCGTCCACGCCCGCCGTGGTCAATGCGATCGTCGACGCGCTGCGCCCGATGGGGATCAACGACATCGAAATGCCGTGTACGCCGGAACGGGTCTGGCGGGCCGTCTCGTCGGCTTCATCAGCTGTTTCGTCGGCTGCTTCGTCTGCTGCTTCAACTGCTGCTTCGTCTGGTGGGAGTGGTGCCGAGTGATTCCGGTGAAGTTCGACTACGCCCGAGCCGACAGTGTCGACTCGGCGATCTCGCTGCTCACCCAGGGTGGCGAGGATGCGAAGATCATCGCTGGCGGGCAGAGCCTGGTGCCGCTGTTGCGGTTGCGCCTGGCGGCCCCGTCGGTGCTGGTCGACGTCGGTGGCGTGGACGAGATGCGCGGCGTCCGCGACGCCGGCGATGACATCGTCATCGGTGCGATGACCACGCACTCCGACGTGATCCGGGACCCGCTGGTGCTCGGCAACGCGTCGTTGCTGGTGGACGCGACGCGTACGGTTGCCGACCGTCAGGTGCGCCATCGCGGCACCTTCGGCGGCTCGCTGGCACACGCCGATCCAGCCGGTGACCTGCCGGCGGTCGCGCTGGCGTTGGATGCGGTCTTCGAGGTCGCCGGTCCGGGCGGTCGCCGTTCAGTAGCGGCGGCGGACTTCTTCATCGACTACCTGACCACCGCGCTGTCGCCGGACGAAGTGCTGGTCGCCGTACGCCTGCCAAAGCGGCCGGGCTGGCGGACGCACTACGAGAAGTTCAACCGTACGGCGCAGTCGTGGGCTCTGGTCGGTGTCGCGGTGGCCCGCACTGGGTCGCGAGTCCCGAGTGGCGCTGACCAACATGGCCTCGACGCCGGTCCGCGCCTCCGGAGTCGAGGCGGCGCTGGCGGCCGGAGCCGACATCGCGGTCGCGGCGGCCCGCGCCGCCGACGGCACGTCACCGACGAACGACCTGAACGCCTCCGCCGAATACCGCCGGCACCTGGTCACGGTGCTGACCCGGCGGGCGCTGGAGGCGACCGCGTAGGTCTGACACGGACGGCGCCGACCGGTCGGGTTCGCTCGATCCGGCCGGCGCCGTTTCGGTTATCCACAGGCGCATCGTCGGCGATTGCGCGGTCGTCGCGGGCCCGGCAACGATGCCGGAGTGCGTTTCGGAGACCCGCGGAACGGCCGGCCATTTCGTGGCACCGACGCGCTGGCGGCCGGCCTGCTGACCAGGAATCAGCTGTTCGGTGCCGGTTACCGCCGGCTGTTGCCGAACGTCGACATCGAGGCGACGGCCGAGCTTGACCATGATGACTGGTGCCGGGCTGCGTTGCTCTATGCCGGAGCCGGAGCCGGAGCCGGAGCGGGAGCCGGAGCCGGAGCCGGCCGGGTCGCGCTCAGCGGACGAAGCGCCGGTGGCCTGTGGGGTGCCTGGAAGCCGCAGGCAGATGCACCGGCCGAAGTCACCGTGCCGCCCGGCTCCCGGCTCCGCGCGCAGCCCGCGAACGTGCGCCTCTGCCGTGCTCGCCTCGGTCCCTCCGAAGTGGAGACCATGTGCGGCATGCCGCTGACGTCACCGGATCGGACCGTGTTCGATCTCGCTCGGTCCGGGCGGCGCCTGGACGCCGTGGTCATGGTCGAGAACGGGCTGCGCCGGCGTCTGCTGTCACCCGCCGCGCTGGCGCGGTTCGGCGCGCCCCATGCCGGCACCAGCGGCGGCCGGCTCCTCGTCGCCGCGGTCCGGGACGCGGACCCGCGATCCGAGAGCCCGATGGAGACCGCCTGCCGGCTGACGCTGATCGACGGCGGCCTTCCGGCACCCAAGGTCCAGTTCGAGGTCCGGGATGCTCAGGGCCGGTTCGTGGCGCGCCTCGACCTCGCGTACGGCGAGGCGAAGCTCGGCGTCGAATACGAAGGCGACCATCACCGGTCGCGGGTGACGTTCCAGCGGGACCTGGCACGACTGAATGCCTTGACAGACCTTGGCTGGGTCATTGTGAGGGTCGGTTCGAGGGACATTTTCCGCGAACCGGCCGCATTGGTCGATCGAATCCGGCGGCACTTGGAGTCCCGGCGACCTTGATCAACCGTTTCGACCCGTCAGTCTGGTCAGGAACGGCTTGAGACCAGACTGACGGGTCACTTCCGTTGATCATGGGCGGAATTGGGTGTAATTGGGCGGAACTGGGCTGCGCTGGGCGGAGCCGGGCTGGGCAGAGCTGGGGGCGGGCTGAGTGGGGGTGGCACGAAGTGGTCTCAGCCGACCCGGTTGCGGCACAGCCGGATCCACCGGTAGCCGTACCCGTCCAGCCGCAGGTTGCCCAGGTCGAAGTCCTGATCGTCGTACGCCTGATTGCCGAAGACCTGATTCGGATGGTCGGCCTCGTTGTCGAGATGGCTGAGGTCGACCGTCGCCGCCTCGCGACTGAGGTTGTGCAGGAACACCATGGTTCCGCCATGCCCATCGGCCCGGTGCACCAGGACCCCGGGTGAGAACTCCTTGTCCAGTGGCGTGCAGTCGCCGTCGCCGACCTCGGGACTCTCCTTCAGGGTCCGGATCATCCGCTCGAACCAGGCCAGCAGTGACTTCGGATCGTGCCGCTGCGAGGTGACGTTGACTTTCTCGTACCGATATTGGCCCTTGGAAATCACCGGCCGGAACGTCTCCGCGGCGGTGGAGAAGCCGGCGCCCGGGCCGGCCGACCACTGCATCGGCGTCCGGATCGAGTCCCGCCCCTTCAGTGACAGGTCATCGCCCATGCCGATCTCCTCGCCGTAGCGGATCACCGGTGTGCCGCGCAGGCTGAACTGCAGGGCATAGGCCAGCTCGAGCCGCCGCCGGTCGCCGCCGAGCATCGGTGCCAGCCGTCGGCGTATGCCGCGGTCGTAGAGCCGCATGTCCTCGTCCGGAGCGAACTCGTCCATGACCTGGCTGCGCTGCTCGGAGGTCAGCCGGGACAGGTCGATCTCGTCGTGGTTGCGCAGGAACGTGGCCCAGGCTGCCGATCGAGGTATGCGGGGCGTGCTGGTCAGGGCCGTCACAATCGACTCGGCGGACTCGCGGGCCAGGCCCAGCACGATGGCGTCGTTGAGGATGAAGTCGAATAGCATGTGAATGCGGTTGCCGGAGCCGCCTTCGTCGCCGAAATACTGCCCGAGCTGGTCCGGCGGCACATTCGCCTCGGCCAGCAGGACCGCGTCCCCGCGACGCCAGGAGGCGTGTTCGCGCAGCTGAGTCAGGAACGGGAAGTCCTTCGGTGAGTCGGCGACTCCCGGCCGAGTCATCTCGATCACGAACGGAACCGCGTCCATCCGGAACCCCGCGACGCCGAGTTGCAGCCAGAAGCCCATGATTTTGAGGACCTCGGCGCGTACCGCTGGATTTTCCATGTTGAGATCCGGCTGGAAGTCATAGAAGCGGTGGTAATACCAGGCCTTTGCGTGGCGTTGATAGGTCCACACCTCGGTCTGCTCGCCGGGAAAGACGATGCCCTGGTAGCGGTCGGCCGGCTCGGTGTCGGACCAGACATACCAGTCGCGGTATTTCGAGTCCTTGCTGCTGATCGCGTCCTGGAACCACGGATGCTGATCCGAGGTGTGATTGACCACCAGGTCGATGATCACCCGGATGCCACGGTTGCTCGCCTCGTGCAGCAACTCGGCGAAGTCGCCGAGCGTGCCCAGCCGCGGATCGACGGTGTAGAAGTCGGTGACGTCGTAGCCGCCGTCGCGTTCCGGCGTCGGGTTGATCGGATTCAGCCACAGGCAGGTGATTCCGAGGCGGGACAGGTAATCGAGCCGGCCGATCAGGCCTCGGAAGTCGCCGATCCCATCGTCGTCGGAGTCGGCGAAAAGGTCGACGTCGCAGCAGTAGATGACGGCTGCTTTGAACCAGTGCTGAGTCACGGACGATTCATTCCCAGCCGGCCCCGGACGCCAAACTCCGGCGCCGGAGACGCACAGGTTTTGCCAAGGTCAGTACGGGTATGAACAAGGTGCGGCAAGCCGGCGACCGGTCCGAGGCAAGGCCGCGACCAACCGAGACCGCGACTAACCAAGGCCGCGCCGAAACCGACGCCTCGACGACATCGAGGCCGCCACGAGACCAGATGACAAGGTGCGCCCGCCTGATGACCACGAAACCCGCTGCCGCCGTCCCCGCGCAGCCCGACGACCCCGAGGCCGACCCACTGCGCGGTGACCGGGCCGGTCAGGTCGACGCGGCCGACGAAGCCGAAGACGCGGCCGTTGCCGGAGGCGACGAGAACGGCGAGTCCGAGCTGGTCGAGGCCGCCGAAGCCGAGGCGGCCGAGATGACCGAGACCGACCAGCACCTGGGGGAGTTGGGGCCACCGCTCAACCGGCGGTCGCCGTTCATGATCGCGCTGCTGGCCACGTTCGGCGTCGCGGCCGCGTACGGCATCGTGCTCTTGATCGTGAATGCCGCGAACATCCTGGCCCTGATCGGCCTAGCGCTGTTCCTGGCGATCGGCTTGGAACCGATGGTCGCGTGGCTGACCCGGCACCGGATCCGGCGTGGTCTGGCGGTGGCGATCGTGACCATCCTGGTGCTCGGCACCATCGCCGGGTTCCTGGCCGCCGCGATTCCACCGCTGGTGGGCCAGATCGACGGGTTCGTCAAGGACGTCCCGAAGTACATCGCCGAAATGAAGGACCACAGCACCACGCTCGGCAAGCTGGACCTGCGGTTTCACATCCAGCAGCACGCCACGGATGCGGTGCGCTCGTTCGACGCGGCCAGCCTGACCGGCGGGTTGCTGTCCGCCGGCCGGTTCGTTCTGTCCACCACGGCGGAGATCCTGACGGTACTGGTGACCACCATCTACCTGCTTGCCGACCTGCCTCGGATCCGGCGCTTGATCTATCGGCTGACTCCGGCGAACCGGCGGGCCCGCGCCATCCTGATCGGTGACGAGGTGCAGTCCAAGGTCGGCGGGTTCGTGCTCGGCAACTTCATCACCTCGCTGATCGCAGGTGCCGGCACGTTCGTGTGGCTGGTGGCGTTCGGAGTGCCGTATCCGATCGTGCTGGCGATCATGGTGGCGCTGCTGGACCTCATCCCGATCGTCGGGTCGACGGTCGGCGGCGTGATCGTCTCGCTGGTCGCGCTGACCGTGTCGCTGCCGGTGGCGATCGCGACCGCGATCTTCTACACCGCGTACCGGCTGCTGGAGGATTACCTCCTGGTCCCGCGGATCATCGGGCGGACGGTGAAGGTGCCGGCGACGGTGACGTTCGTCGCCGTGCTCATCGGCGGCACCGCGCTGGGGATTATCGGCGCGCTGGTGGCGATTCCGGTCGCGGCGGCGATCGACATCCTGCTGCGAGAAACCGTGTTTCCCCGGCTCGATCAGGCATAACACCTGATCCGGCGGGGGATGGGACAGGGTGGCTCGCAAACCGCGCTCCGACGACAGCATGAAGACGGTCATCCTGGCGCTGGCGGTGAATCTCGCGGTCGCCGTGATCAAGGCGATCGCCGGGGTGCTGACGGCCTCGGCTGGTCTCCTGGCCGAGGCCGCCCACTCGGTGGCCGACTGCACTACGGAACTGTTTCTCGTCACCGCGTTGCGCCGCTCCGACCGGCCCGCCGATCGCCGGCACCCGTTCGGGTACGGCAAGGAGCGCTACTTCTGGTCCCTGCTGGCGGCCGTGACGATCTTCGTCATCGGCGCCGGATTCTCGGCGTTCGAGGGCGTCAGCACGATCCTCAACGGCGAGTCCGACTCGTCGCCGCCCACCATCGGCTACATCGTGCTGGCGCTGTCGGCGGTCGTCGAGGGCGTGTCGCTGCGGCAGGCCTTCGGGCGGGTCCGGCGCGAAGCCCGGCGCACGTCCCAGGATTTCGGCGACTATGTCCGCGAGCCGGACGATCCGACGGTGAAGTCGGTGCTGCTCGAAGACAGCGCCGCGATCGTCGGCCTGCTGCTCGCGACTCTCGGTCTGGTGCTGCGGCAGGTGACCGGGTCGGACGTCTGGGACGGCATCGCGGCGCTGTCCATCGCGGCGCTGCTGATCGTCGCGGCGTTTGAGCTGGCCCGGACGAATATGGGCCTGCTGATCGGCAAGCGGGCCAACCCGGCACTGGTCGCCGACATCGAGCGCACGCTCGCCGCTGACCGCGACATTCTCGCCGTGGTCGAGGTCCGCACCATGATGGTCGGGACGAGCCGGGTGCTGGTCTGCGCGCGAGTGGACTTCGGCGATGAACTGTCCGCGACCGAGGCCGAGGCGGCCTGCGTACGCCTGCACGATGTGCTCTCCGAGCGGTCCGCCGACATCGACGACGTGTTCATCGAGCCGGTCCCGGGTGGGGACGCCGAGTTGCGCGCGGCGGCCCGGCAACGGTCCGAGGCCGCCGACTAGCGTCGGCGCAGCATTCGCGGGATCGCTGTGGCAGCGGTGGTCAGGGCGCCGCCCGCAACGGCCAGGAGACCGTGATGGTGCGACGCCCATTCCTGCAGGCTGCGGCGGCGGGATCGGTCGTCGAACTCGCCATGGGCGCCGTAGTCGTGACCGTCGCCGCCGTCCAACGGCGCCCACAGGTTGTCCGGCCTGCGCGGATCATGCGGCTCGCCGGTCTGCTGCGACTTCTCCCCGGTACGCGCCAGATAGCGGTCGAGGACCCCGGGAGCGATCGCCTTGGCGAGCAGGGGGGCCGCGGTCGAGCCGCCGACCCAGTATTCGCGCCGGTTCGGATGGTCGGCCGCGTACGCGATCGCCCGCGCGGCCACCTCCGGCTGGTAGATCGGCGGGCGGCAAACGGCCCGGTCAGACCTTGAGCGCGCCGCCGGTCTGCCAGGTCTCCCAGTCGAGGTTCCAGTCGCCGTAGCCGGCGCCGAGCGTCATGGCCGGCCCATCGGCGTTCGGGTATTCGAAGACGTCGCCGATCTCGAAGGTGTGGTAAAGCTTCTCGGCGTCGGCCGGGCGCAGGTTGGTGCAGCCGTTTGAGGTGTTGCGGTGCCCGATGTTCTTCACGTTCCACGGCGCCGAGTGCAGGTATTCGCCGCCGTAGGTGAGGCGCTGAGTGAACTTGACGTGCGGGTCGTCGTAGCCCGGGCCCTTCATCTCGATGTCCAGGCCCTTCTCCATGATGACCTTGATGCCGTGCGCGGTCGGCGTCTTCACCGCGCCCAGGCTCACCGGATAGGTGGCGAACGGCTGGCCGTCCTTGGTCACCGTCATCGTGTGCTTCTCGGCATCGATCGTGCCGATGTAGGCGGCCCCCGTCGACATGTCCAGCGTGAGGCTGTCGTCGAAGACCAGGCCGTCGCCCGCGGAGAGACCCTTCACCGGCAGGTCCATGTGGATTTTGGCGTGCGCCGGCCAATATTCCTGTGGCCGCCAGTGCGCTTCCATCTTGGAGCCGCGGTGCGCCGTCTCCTCGAAGAACCAGTTGCCCTCGACCGGCTGGCCGTCGACGGTGACCTTGGTGGCCGCGTTGAACGCCTTGACGTCGGTGGGCTTTACGTTGAACCAGGCGACGATCGGCATGCCCACCCCGCGGACGTCGCCGTCGCCGTTGAGCAGCGAGACGTGCACCGGCTTGCCGCTCGCGGCGGTCGGCTTCGAACTGGGTGTGCCGGATGGCGCACCGGACGCGCCGGCCGAACCGCCCTGCCAGGTGGCTGTGCCGTCCGAGCCGCAACCCGCGAGCGCGGACGCGATGGCCGCGCCACCGAGGAGCAGGAACGAGCGCCGTGACGTGCCGTGTGCCATGCCGCCAAGGTACCCGAACCGCCTATCACCGCCCAGCGCCGAGGATTGCGGGGACCGGCCGGGCCGCGCGGTTCGCGGCGCGGCGGGTGGTGCGGCTGACTCCAGCCTTGCAAACCTCCACCGTACGGATATAGCGGGTTACTGTACGTGGTCGGAACCGGTTGGCCGGCGTCGATGTGCGCCCGGATGCCGGCCCGTTCGGCGACAGCAAAAGTGGACTCTCGTTGCTGTTTGAGCGCCATGATCACAGCAGTGAGAGTCCAGTTTCCGTGAAGGACCGGTTGATCGTTCGCACGAGCGGGTAAGGAGACCGTCATGAGCGACCACGAGGTGATGAGCCGGTGTCCGGTGTGCCAGGAGCGCGTCTATGTCGGAGCCGGCGAGCCGACTCCGGCGCACACGGCCGAGGGCTCCGATGAGCAATGCCCGGGGACCGGCCAGCCGAGCCGCTGACCTGCCACCACCCCGGCTTCGGGGACGATTTTCGACGCCCGGGCGTGCAAATCCTCCCCAGATGCGCGCCACCGACAGACCTCCAAGCCCGCTACCAGCAGGCCGGTGAACGCGCGACCGGAGGGCGGCTAGTGTCGCGGCAGTGTCACCACGGTCACGAAGAACTCGTCGATCTGGCGTACCACGTCGACGAACCGGTTGAAGTTCACCGGCTTGGTGACATAGGCGTTCGCGTGCAGCTTGTAGCTCTTCAACACGTCCTGCTCGGCTGATGACGTGGTGAGCACGACCACCGGGATGTCGCACAGGTCGTCGTCGTTCTTGATCTCGGCGAGGACCTCGCGGCCGTCCTTCTTCGGCAGGTTCAGGTCGAGCAGGATCAGACCGGGCCGCGGGGAGTCGGCGTAATCGCCTTCGCGGCGGAGGAACTTGAGCGCCTCCACGCCGTCCTCGACGACATGCAGCGAGTTGGCGAGCTTGTGGTGCTCGAACGCCTCACGGGTCATCAGCACGTCGCCCGGGTCATCCTCGACCAGCAGCACATCGATGACGTTTACCAGCGATTCGGTCATGACGAGTTTCCGTTCGTAAGCGCTGCCTGACGGGCGATCGCCCGGCGGATATCGGCGGCGGTGCGGCGCGGCAGAGTGAAGTGGAACCGGCTGCCGCCGGCGGTGTAGCTGGTGTCGAGCCAGATCTGACCACCATGAAACTCGATGATCTTACGGCACATGGCCAGGCCGATGCCGGTCCCCGGGTATGCCGACTTGGGATGCAGCCGCTGGAAGATGACGAAGATCCGGTCGGCGTAGTCGGCCTCGATCCCGATCCCGTTGTCGGTGACGGTGAACTGCCAGACCCGGCCGCGGTCGCGCGCCTCGACGGTGATCACGGGTGGCTGCTCCGGCCGGCGGAACTTGAGGCCGTTGGCGATCAGGTTCTGCACCACCATCGAAAGCAGGGTGGCATCGCCGTTGATGGTCGGCAGGCGGGCCGGTGCGGTCACCGTCGCGTCGGTATCGGTGATCGCGGTGGCGAGATTGGCGACCGCCGACTCGTAGACCTCGTTCATGTCGACCGGCTCGGTCTCCGCCTCCAGCCGACCGACCCGGGAGAACGCCAGCAGGTCGTTGATCAGCGATTGCATCCGGGTGGCGCCGTC
The DNA here is from genome assembly GCA_963836775.1 of uncultured Actinomycetota bacterium. GTDB lineage: Bacteria > Actinomycetota > Actinomycetes > Mycobacteriales > Micromonosporaceae > DASQPR01. The sequence continues at coordinate 1,787,768 of CAWIKR010000003.1, forward strand.
GACCGCGAATCCGATGTACTGCTTGCCGCGATCGTCGAGCTGGTCGCCGTAGCGCGCGCCCAGCAGCTCGCAGAAGCTGGCCACCTTGCGCAGCGGCTCCTGCAGGTCATGCGAGGCGACATAGGCGAATTGCTCGAGCTCGGAGTTGGACCGCTCCAGGTCGGTCGTCTGCACCGCGAGGGTCGCGTGCGCCTCCTGGACCGCGGCCAGCTCGGCGAGGATCCGCTCACGCATTGATTCGACGTTGCCCGCCAGGTCGCGAATCTCCCGCGGGCCGGTCGGCACTACCTCGTGCTCGAAATCGCCGTCGGCGACCTTGCGCACGTCGGAGCCGATCTGGCCGACCGGACGGATCACGCCGCGGATCAGACCCGAGATCAGCGCCGCCGTCCCGGCCAGCAGCGCCAGCCCGATCGCGATCGCGGTCCAGGTCAGAGCATTCGCGGAGCGATCCAGGGTGCGCCGGCCCAGGGCCTGCTGCCGCTGCAGCTCGTGGTTCAACGGCACGAACGTCGCCCGGATCTGGTCGAAGAGCGCCTTACCGCGGTCGATGTCCGCGCTGCTCAGGGCTCTTCGCGAGGTGCGGACCGCGTCGATGGTGGGCACGGCGAATTCGCTGCGCCACCGGTCCGCGGCGGCGACCACGTCGTTCAGGTGCGCGGTCGCGGCCGGGAAACGATCACCCAACGCGGTACGCAGATCCGCCGCCGCGGCGTGCTCCTCGTCGACACCGGTCTGGTACGGGTCGAGGAAGTCTTCTTGAGCGGAGAGCGCGTAACCCCGGACGCCGGTCTCCTCGTTCACCAGCGCGTTGGTGAGCTGCAGCTGGTCCCGGAGCGCCGGATCCAGCCGGTCGACCACATTGCTGCGGGCCTTGCCCAGTTGATAGATGGCGATGCCGCCGCCGGCGATCGCGCCGACGGTGAGGATGACGGCGAAGATCGCGGTAAGCGTCGCCCACCGGCGCAGCGACCAGGCCTTGACACCGTCCCGGATCCGGTGTGCGGGCTCGGTCATCCGGGCGCCGAATAGGTCAGCATCAGAAGTGCCAGGTCATCGGTCAGAGGTCCGCCGTTCAGTCGAGTGATCTCGGTGATCACCTGGTCCAGCCGCACCGGGTCCGAGGGCGCCCCGGACGCGCCGTCCAGAAGCCGCCGAAGGCCCGCCGAGTCCAACCACCCGCCTCCCGCGCGGCCCTCGATGGCACCGTCGGTGAACAGCAGCAGCCGGTCGGATCGGCTCAGATCGAGCCGACTGCATTGCCAGGCCGGTTTGTCCAGCAGCCCGAGCGACGGCCCGCCATGCAGGTCGGTTTCGACCCAACGGTCCCCATCCTGGACCATCGGAGCCGGATGCCCGGCGGCGTACGCCTCGGCTTCCGATCGATCGGGACTGATCGCGACCATACACAGGGTCGCGAAGATGTCCTCGTCATGCCTCTCGTGCAGCAGGATCTGGTTCAGGAGCTGCAGCGTCTCGGCGTCCGGCCGGCCCGCCAGCACCAGGGTGCGCCAGGCGATCCGCAGCGCCACGCCGACCGCGGCCTGGTCCGGCCCGTGTCCGGTGACATCCCCGATCACGGCGTGCACGGTGCCGTCGTCGACCTCGACGACGTCGTAGAAGTCGCCGCCGAGCAACATCCGGCCGCCGCCGGGACGGTAGCGTGCGGTGACCGTCACGCCGGTCGACGAGATCAGCGGCTGGGGCAGCAGGCCGCGTTCCAGTCGTGCGTTCTCCTCGGCGTAGAGCCGCTCCTGGAGAAGCTCGGCCTCCATGTCCTCGACGTCGTGCCGCTGGATGGCATACCGGATGGTCCGGTTCAGGTCGCGCTCGGTGACCTGGCCCTTGAGCAGGTAATCCTGAGCGCCGGCCGCGAGCGCTTCGATAGCCTGCCGCTCGTCGGTGAGGCCGGTCAGAACGACCACCGGCGTACGCATGGATGCCGCCCGCACCCGACGCAAGCCGTCCAGGCCGGAGGTGTCCGGCAGGCCGAGATCGAGCAGGACGCAGTCGTGCGACTGCAGCAGGGGCAGGCCGGCCGCGACCGTCTGGACCCAGCTGACCGTGATCTTGGGATCGTCCGCCAGCGCGTCCCGGACCAGGTATGCGTCGGCGTCGTCGTCCTCGATCAGCAGCACCGAGATTTCGCGCGTCGCCGCATGTGCGGCGTGCCCGGTCCCCGGGGACGTTGGCTCGATCCCGGTCATACCGTTTCTCCCGCGTCCGGGGCCACATCGACCCGCCCAAGGCCGATTTTGCTGGCCGGAGCTGGCAAAATGATCAACGTCAGCCTAGAGCATCGACCGCGGCCGGGACAGCACCAGTTCACCGCCATGTCGGACGACCGGTCGGCAGGCAGTTGCGGCGGGCCGTGCGAGAGCCACCGGGATCGGGAATGATCGCCGCATGGAGACCGCCGCGCCGTACGTCCCCGAGGGCGCCAGCCTGACCCAACTCGCCGCCGCCATCCAGCAGTGCCGTGGCTGCGCGCTCTACGAACATGCGAGCCAGGCGGTCTTCTCCCGGGGTCCGGCACACGCGCGACTGGTGCTGATCGGGGAGCAGCCGGGCGACCAGGAGGACCGGCAGGGCAAGCCGTTCGTCGGGCCGGCCGGACACGTGCTGGTCCGGGCGCTGGGCGAGGCCGGGATCACGCCGCAGGACGCGTACGTCACCAACGTCGTGAAGCACTTCAAGTTCGAGCAGCGCGGGCCCCGGCGGATCCACAAGACGCCGCAGCGCACCGAGATCGTCGCCTGCCGCCCCTGGCTCGAGGCTGAACTTGCCCAGGTGCGGCCCCGAGTCCTGGTGGCACTCGGCGCGACGGCGGCCGGGGCGCTGCTGGGACCGGACTTCCGGGTGACCCGCCAGCGTGGAGTCCTGATGCCCTGGCCGGCGTCGTCGCACCAGCCTGGCGACTTCCCACCGCACCCGGCCCAGATCCTGGCGACCATTCATCCGTCGGCGGTGCTGCGCGCCGACGATCAGGAGACCGCGTACCGAGGTCTGGTCAACGATCTCCGCGTCGTCGCCGGAGCGCTTGGAGTGGCCTGACTCCGCCATCATGGCTGTGAGTCGTCAATGAAACGGGGAAGCGATGCTGTGCTTGGTGTTGTCTGTCGTGATCGCGGTGCTTCTGACCGGTATGTGGCTCCTCGACCGGGCCGCGAAGAAGAAGGGTCACCAGATGCGCGATCCCGGGCAGATGGGGCGGTTGGCCAAGGACGCCAAGCGGGATGGCCGGGCCGCCGCCGCCGGCCTGTCGGGCGACACCAGCTGGACCACTTTCCAGCAGATGAACAAGGGCCACGGCGAGCGCAGCATCCGGGAGAACGACGAGCTGGACGACCCGGAGCTCGGCAAACGGTAAACCTCTGGCGCGCTCGGGTGACCTAACGCATCAAACGGTGAGTTCGCCACCAGCGGGTGAAACGGCCGCCCGATGGCTTGGCCGTGTAGCGGATGAGCCGTCGCGCCCGGGTTCGGTCGAGCTCGCTGGCCCCCGGCGTGATCAGCAGCAGCTCCGCGATCGATGGCGCGATCGTCATCAACCGCCGGGCGGTGGTCCATCGGGCCTGAAGAAACCGTCTGCGCACGATCATCAGCACGTCATCCCGGCACGCGGGCTCGTTCCATGCCTGCACGACGAGCGCGAACAGGGCGGAGTCGGTGGCCCAGTCCTCGACCCCGTTGACCAGGTCGACGAGGACCTTGCGGCGAGTTGAGGTGTCCCACGGCTCGTCCACCCGGTGGTGCAGGATCCCGAGGCACACCCACGGTGGTGCGAGACGGTGCCAGTACGCCGGGCTACCGCTTGCTCGCACCGCCTGCCACCGCTGGTTGTCCGGCGGAGACGGCATCGCGGCGAGCAGACCGAGCAGGTCGCTCAGGCTGAGTTCGCCGAGGCGTGCGGCCTGCGCGTAGCCGCTGACCGGGTCGGTCCAGGTCAGGTTTGCGACCTCGCGGAGCAGTTCGGCCGCCTCCGGCGACGGTGGTTTCTGTGCCGGCAGCGCGGTCCGGCCGTCATAGCGCCACACCTGATAGGAGACCGGCGCCATCAGGTCCCGGGCATCCGGGCTGGGCACCCCGATGACCTCGGGCTTGCTGGCACCGACCAGCCGCTGCATGGCATAGACCGCGCTCGGCGGCTCGATCGCTGTGGTCGCCCACTGTCCGAGGGTGGCGTCCGAACCGTCGAGCCGGTTCTTGAGGAAGTGGTTTGCCATCTGGATCGCGACTTCGGTGGCCATCGGCACACGGTTCAGCCAGGTCCGGGTGTAGCACGCGGCGGCCAGCAGAGTCAGGATCCGGTCGGTGTAACCATTCGCGCGGGCGTCGTCAACCGCGGCCAGCAGATGTGCCGGATCGCCGGAGCGCCGGTAGGCGCGGCGTTGCCGAGACAGATCTCGTCAGGGTCCACCGGAAACAGTTCCCCGGCCGGCTCGGGAGCGGCCATGACCAGGCGTTCGGCTTCTTCGTAGGAGACATCGAAGCTAGGGTCGGCGGCGACCGCCTGGGCAATGTGGACGGCGGCGTGCACTCGGTCGCCGCGACCCAGGTTCCACTGCGCGCTGTCGAGGTTCGCCTCGGCTTGAGACCGGGCGGTGGTGGGAGTGTCGGTCATGCGTGCAGCTCCGGGGCGGGCGGGAATAGTTGGCGAAGCATAACCACTCCGACGCGCTGTAGTGGCCCGGTAATCGGAGGTTCTTCAGGGAGGAGGTTTCCGCCGGTCGCGCTGCCCCGGCCCGGGCCACGAACGTGGACTGGTGAGGCTGGTCCAATCTGTACAGCCGGTGGACCAGCAGTGGTCAGGTGTTCCGTCAGCCTTAAGGCGTACGACTCAGGGCTACCCCGGACCGATTGTCTAGGGGTGAACATCCGGGTAACACCCGATGGTGATCCACAGCTACGTAGCGGCACGATGAGACGTCGCTTGATCGTGATCGTCGTTTGAGGTAGGCGAGGGATCCGTTAAGACGAAGTGACTGTCAGATGTGTGACGTGTGCACGCTGTATGACGGATCACCCCCCTAAACCTCTTGCGCTCGCGATCTATCGTACTTACCGTTCGGCAAGTAAGTGCTGTTCGGCGCCCCGCCGGATGGTCACGAAACCGGGTCTTTGGTGGAGGCAGTCGTGCCCGTGATTCCGTTGATGGAGCGGTCCGCGACACCACCTAGCCAGACCTCACCGGACGACAATTCGGCCCGCGTACGCCCCCGGGCCCTGCCCGAGCTGGCGCTCGTAGTCGGAATGTTCCTGATCTACAAACTCGGCCGGCTGATCGCCGACGGTCACGTGGGGCGCGCCTACAACAACGCGAAGAAGGTCTGGGACGTCGAGCGCTGGGCACACCTGCCCAATGAGGCGCATCTGCAGCACCTGATGATGCACGGCGAACCAGTGATCAAGTTCGCGAACATCTACTACGCCTGGGTGCATTTCCCGGTCACGATCGCGCTGCTGCTCTGGCTCTATGTCTACCGGCCGGCTCACTACGTCCCGATCCGCCGGCTGATGGCGGTGGTGACCGGGATGGCGCTCGCCGTGCACATGCTGTTCCCGCTGGCGCCGCCGCGGATGGTTGGAGCATTCAACATGATCGACACCGCGGCTGTCTACGGCCCGTCGGTCTACGGCCCTCCGCAGTCGGACACGCTGTCGAACCAGTACGCCGCCATGCCGTCGCTGCACGTGGGCTGGGCATTGATCGTCTCGCTCGGGTTCATCCTGTCGACGCGAAGCAAGTGGCGCTGGCTCTGGACGCTCTATCCGATCGCGACGTTCGCCGTCGTCGTCGGCACCGCCAATCACTACTGGCTGGACGGCCTGATCGGGTGTGCGCTGGTCGCAATCGTGGCTCCGCTGCCGGGAGTGCTCCGGAAGGCAAAGGCCCGCAGCACGGCGCAACCGGCCCGGAAGCCGATGGCCCCGAAGCCGATCCCGGCCCGGGTGCCGGTGGCGTTGAAGCGGGAGCCACTGCCGGGGCCACGGGATGCCGCCGAGGAGCCGGTGCCGGCCGCGATGCTGAACCTCTGGGTGCCATAGCCCGGCGGCCGCCCGAGTTTGCGCCCGGGCCGCCCGATTCACCCACATAAAAACCGCCGACCCAGAAGCCTGGATCGGCGGTTCCCCCGATGACCGAGCGCGCCAGAGCGGCCGGACCGTCAAACTGTGTCGCGCGCCGGTGAGGGTCCGCTTATGGTTCGCTGATGGTCGCAAGATCAATTAAGGTGTGTTTACAGTCGCAGGCTGATAGGGTCGGCGCTCAGCGGCGAAAATGCCGATCGTCCGATTAATCGGCGGCCCGGTTCAGCGCGCCGGCAAGGTCTGGAGGACGTGTGGCGACCCGGGACAGCTTGGACATCAAGCTGCTCGGTGAACTCGAAGTCTGGATCGACGGAGACCGGATCTCGATCGGTGACCGGCGGCATCGCGTCGTGCTGGGCATTCTGCTGCTGGACCCGGGCCGCGCGATTCAGACCGACCGGATCGCCGACCTGGTCTGGCTGGGCGAGGAGTCGCCCCGGACCGCCCGCAACGCCATTCAGGTCTCGGTGTCCCGGCTGCGCGCCGCACTCGGTGATGCGGCGCCGATCGTCCGGACCGGCGACGGCTATGCGATCGACGTGCCGCGCTCGGCAATCGACCTGTTCCGGTTCCGGGATCTGCTGCCCGACGTCGGCGGCACCCCTGCTGCCACCGCCGAGCTGCTGTCCAGGGCCTGCCAGCTGTGGCGCGGCCCGGTGCTCGACGGCACCTTCACCGATGAGTTGCGGAGTCTGCTGTGCAGCGGCGCCGACGAGGAATTCGTCGTGGCCATCGAGCGCCGGATGGAGATCGAGATCGAGCTCGGCCGCAACGGTCCGGCGATCGTCGAGTTGGCCTCGCTGGTGCGTCGATATCCGCAGCGGGAGCGGCTGACCGGTCTCTACATGCTGTCCCTCTATCGGGACAGTCAGGGCGCACGGGCGCTGGAGGCCTACAACCGGTTCAAGGACGCGCTCGCCGACAGCCTCGGCATCGATCCCGGCCAGCACCTGCAGGACCTGGCGCTGTCGATCCTGCGGGGTGCCGCAGATCTCGGTCCGGCTCCGGCGCCGCCCCCGGCCGCCGTTCCGGCGCAGCTGCCGCCGGACGCACCGGACTTCACCGGCCGCTCCGCCTACGTCAAGACCCTGACAGCAGCGTTGCAGCCCGGCGCGGTGTGCGTGATCACTGGAGCCGGCGGCTCCGGCAAGTCAACGCTCGCGGTGCACGCGGCGCATCGGCTCGCCGACTCGTTCCCGGACGGGCAGGTCTTCGTCGAGCTGCATGGCATGACCGAGAGCCCGGTTCCGGCCGAGAACGTGCTGGCCCGGTTCCTGCGCGCGCTCGGTGACGCCGGAGCCCAGCCGCAGAGCCTGGACGAGCACGTGGAGCGGTTCCGAACCCTGACCGCCAACCGGCGGATGCTGTTCGTCCTCGACGACGCGGCATCCGCGGCGCAGATCCGATCGCTGCTGCCCGGCTCGGCCGCGTCGGCGGTCCTGGTGACGTCGCGCAAGCGGCTCGTCGACATCGCCGGCGCCACGGTGGTCGAGCTGGGCGTGCTTCCGCCGTCGGAGGCGCTGTCCCTGTTCGAGTCGATCGTCGGGGTGGATCGGGTGATGGCCGACCCGGTGTCGGCCTCCGCGATCATCTCCAGCTGCGCGTTCCTCCCATTGGCCGTACGCATCGCCGGCGCCCGCCTGGTCACCCGCAAGCACTGGACTCTCGCCGATCTCGCGTCCCGGCTGTCCGACTCGCGCCGCCGCCTCGACGAGCTCAATGTCGGGGACCAGGCGGTCCGCGCGACCATCGACCTGACCTACTCGTCCCTGACCGCGCCGGCGCAGCTGGCACTGCGTGGTCTCGGCTTTCTGGGGCTGCCGCACTTCCCGGTCTGGGTGGTCGCGCTGTTGCTGGACGTCTCGTTCGACGACGCTGAGGCGGTGCTGGACGAGCTGATCGACGTGCACCTGGTGGAGTTCGCCTACGTCGACGGGGTCGGGGAGCCGCGATTCCGGCTGCACGATCTGGTGCGGCTGTTCGGCGCGTCGGCGGCGTCCGCGGACCCGCTGCCGGAGCTGCTGTCCCGGGTCGCGTCCGGCTGGTTCTGGCTGATCGACGAGATCAACGCGACCGTGCCGTCGGGTTCGATCGGAGGTAACGCGTCGTTCCCGCGTACCGCGTTGGGCTCCGACCTTGCGTCGCGAGCGGCGAGCGATCCTCGGGCCTGGTTCGATTCGGAATACACCGGGTTGATGCTCGGCATCGAGCAGGCCGCCAACCTGGACCTGGCGGAGCTGTCGGTCGAGTTGACCGCCGCGGTCAGCGGCGCGAACTCGTGGTGGCGCACCCCCACCCGGCGCACCGACGAGCCGCTGGAGACGGCGTTGTCGGCGGTGCGGCGGTCCGGCAACGTGGCCGGCGAGGCGCGGGTGCTGGCCGAGATCGGTCAGTTGCGCAACGAGCAGGACCGGTACGCAGAAGCGCGGTCGTTGCTGACCTCGGCGCTCGCGCTGTTCGCGTCGTGCGGTGACATTCGCGGCGAGGTGTCGACTCTGACCGAGCTGGGGTCGACCTGCCGGGACCAGGGGTCGTTGCTGGATGCGTCCGGCTACCTCACCCGGGCCATGACGCTGGCGACCGACCTGGACGACCCGTCGGCGCTGGCCTACGTGCAGCGATTCGTCGGCGCGGTGGCCCTTGAGCGCGGCATGTTTGCCGAGGCCGAGGCTGCCATGTCGTCGGCGCTGTCGCTCTACCGGTCGGTCGGTTCGCGACGCGGCGAGGCGCTGGTGTTGCGATCGCAGTCGCTGCTGCACCGTGCGCGCGGTGCGTTGGTGCCGGCGCTGGCGCTCGCCACGACATCCTACGAGATCTGCGTCGAGGTGGGTGATCGGCTCCTTGCGGCATATGCGCAGCGTGCGATGGGCAAGGCCCTGTTGCGGCTGGGCCGACTCGATGATGCCCGGACTCTGCTGGAGTCGTCGCAGGAGGTTTCCGAGGCGCTGAACGATCGGTGGGGCGCCGGGGTCACCCTGCGTACGCTTGGCGAACTAGCGCTGGCGTCGTCGTCGTTCGCAGACGCATCGCGTTACCTCTCCGCCTCACTGGACATCTGGGACGCCATCGGGCAGCCCGTGTTCCGAGCGCGTACGCTGCGCGATCTCGGCTTGCTGGCGGCGGCGCAGGGGGACACCGCGACGGCTGCCAAGCTGAGCGACGAAGCCGGTGAACTGTTCCACGAGTACGGCGCTCGTGAAGCCGCCGAGTGACGGCCGGAATTTCAGACGCGGCAGTGAGCCGGTCGCAGTGGCGATAAACTGCCAAATGCCTTGCTCGTTGCAATGATCGGCTTTATGGCGCTCTGAACCGTCTGCGTGTTTGCTACGCGAATACCGCATCCGAGGTATCCATGTCTGCGTACCGACAAGCTGATGTTTCTATTCGGGCCCGCACCGCGGAGCTGGCGGCACCCCTGGAACCGGTCAGACCGGTGCCGTGGTGGGTGTTTGTGTGCACCGGCCTCATTCCGCTGCTGTTGCCCTCAGCGTGGTTGATTGCGGGCGCGATACAGCCGGCACCCTACGACCCGGTGCGTCAGACCATTAGCACACTCTCAGGTCACGCGGGTGCACATCGGTGGATTGTTACCGGAGCGCTCGTCGTGGTCGGCCTCTTCTACATCGTGGCCGCCGCGGGTCTCTCGATGCTTCGCCGAGCCGCGCGGATTGGATTGGTGGTCTCGGGAGGCGCGGCGATCGGTGTGGCGGCGTGCCCCCAGCCGGTGGTCGGCAGCACGTTTCAGCACATGCTGTTCACGGCGATCGGGGCCGCCTCGATCGCCGTCTGGCCGGCGCTGACGGCAGAGCGCGGACACCCAGCATCGCCGTTGACGAGCGTGCCGGTCGCGGCCGCGGTCTCCGCCCTCTTCCTGGTGCTCGTCGCCGGACTCCTGATCGCGGCGCGGGAGGGCACGGCCGTCGGCATGGTGGAGAGGTTCGACTCGTCGATCGAGATCGCGTGGCCATTCCTGGTTGCGATGACGGTTCGGCCCGCTTCGCGACCCTTCGGCCTTGAGATGGCTCGTCGGCCTTGAGACGGCTCGTCGGTCTTGAGACGGCTCGTCGGCCTTGAGACGGCTCCTCGGGTCTGAGACGGCTCGTCGGGCCTGAGGCGTCTCGCTCAGCGCGCGGTGCGCGGGCGCCGACCCTGGCGGTGCCCCGCATGCGCGGTGGATGGTGTGCCGTCGGGTCAGTCGGGGTATTCGGGTCACAGCCAACCCCGAGACTCCGAACGAGGCCCGATGGAAATCAACGAGAACGCCCAGGTCGACCCGAGCCAGATCGATGACGCCCGCGGCCGTGGCGGAGGCGGAGGGATCGGCGGCCTCGGCGGCATTCCGATTCCGACGAGCAAGGGCGGGCTGATCGTCACCGCGATCGCTGTGGTCCTTGCGCTGGCTGGTGGCGGCTTCGGCATCAGCCAGTTGACCGGTGGTGGCGACTCCGGAAACAACCTCAGCACCGACTGTGCAGCGGGCACCTCCGGCCACGACGACACCGACTGCACCAACGCCCTGTATGTCGAGTCGATCCAGGACTTCTGGGGCAAGGAGATGCCGGCGGTCTTCAACAAGCCGTACCAGACGGCGAAGACCGAGTTCTTCAGCGGCCAGACCCAGACCGGCTGCGGTGCCGCGGACAGTGGAGTCGGACCGTTCTACTGCCCGGCGGACAACGAGGTCTACATCGACCTGACCTTCTACGACGAGCTGGTGAACAAGTTCGGGGCCAAGGGCGAGTTCGCCCAGCCCTATGTGCTGGCACACGAATACGGCCACCACATTCAAGACCTCAGCGGCACGGAGGCGCAGGTGACGCGCGCCGAGCAACGTGATCCGCAGGATCAGAACAAGTACTCGGTGATGCTCGAACTTCAGGCCGACTGCTATGCGGGCGTGTGGGCCAACCATGCCGCCGACACGAAGGACACGCACGGTACGCCGATCTTCACGTCGATCACCAAGCAGGACATCACCGATGCGATCGACGCGGCCGGTGCTGTCGGTGACGACGCGATCCAGAAAAAGATGGGCGGTGGCGTCGACGAATCGCAGTTCACCCACGGTTCGAGCGCCCAACGGGAGCACTGGTTCAGCACCGGTTACGACAGCGGCGACCCGAAGTCCTGCAACACCTTCGGCGACTCGCTCTAGGACGGGCGTGGCCGGGAGCTCACGTGACCGCGTGTAACCGGCGCCGTTGTGGGGTAGAACGCAAGATTGGCCGAAACGGGGGAGAGGCGATCACATGACTGCCGTGGCGTTCCTTACCAGCTTTGAAGGAGTCGAGCAGGCGGAGCTGACCGAGCCGTGGAAGGCCGTGGTGGATGCCGGGTTTGAACCTGTTCTGATCGCAAACACACAGGATGGCCAGGTTCAGGCGTACCACCACCTGACGAAGGCCGACCGCTTCGATGCCGGCCTCTCGCCCGCGAAAGCCGATCCGGACGACTACGCCGCGCTGGTCCTGCCGGGCGGTGTGGCCAACGGCGATAGCCTGCGCACGCAACCGGCGGCGGTGGAATTCGTCAAGCGCTACGCCGCCGCCGGCAAGCCGATCGCGGTGATCTGTCACGGTGGCTGGATCCTGATCGAGGCCGGCATAGTCGCCGGCCGCACGCTGACCAGCTGGCCGAGCCTTCAGACCGACTATCGCAATGCCGGTGCCACCTGGGTCGATCAGGAATTGGTGGTCGACGACAGCGATCGGCCCGCGCTCGTCAGCAGCCGCAAGCCGGACGACCTGAAGGCGTTCTGTAGCGGCCTGAACGACGCGCTGCGATAGGCGCGACGCCGGCGAAAAACCGGTTGGGCCGGCCGCCGATGCGGGCCACACTCGCTAGGTGACCGTGGTCAAGCTGGTCCTCGCCCATCCGACCGAGCCGAAGCATCTCGTCCGCGCGCCGGCCTGGGGCGGCGACGTCGACCTGGAAGACCTCGGCCCGTTGATTGCCAAGGCCCGCGATGAGATCAAGGCCGATGTCGCCGTTCTCCGGGTCTATCCGCCCGTTGACGGTGAGACCACGGTGCTGCTCCTGCCACTCGGCGACGGCTCGCTCGGCAACGGCTCGATCGACGATGCGGACTGGCGCGCGGGGGAGGTCGCCCCGGTCGGCCCGGTCTGGTCGACCAAACCCTTCCGGGGCCAGATCCTCGACTGGGCATCCGGCTTCCTTGGCCCGATCGAAGACCTTCAGCAGGTACGCATCTGGGACCTCTCGTGGGTGGCCCGCACCAAGGACGCCTACATCAAGGCGACCGGCATCTCGCCGCTCTTCGCCGACGAGGGCGGCGTGACCGCGGCCCTGGCGGAACTGTTTCCGGACCGCGTCGCGAAGCCGATCGCCTACGACACTGAGCGCCGCTGGATGATCCTCCCGGATCTGGGGCCGGGCCGCCGGCTGGACGCCGACAAGCCGGAGTACGAACGATTCCTTCGCGACTTCGCCCGGATGCAGATCGAATCGGCACGCCACGTCGACGTGCTGATGGCGTCCGGTTGCGTCGAGCGGACTCTGCACTGGACGCGTAACCACGGCCGCGAGTGGCTGGGCAAGGCCGACCTGAGTGCGCTGCGGCCGGCCGACGCGGATCGGGCGCGACAGCTCATCGACGATCTGCCCCGGCACCTCGACCGGCTGGACGCTCTCGGCCTGCCGGACACGCTGCTGCACGGTGACATCCACTCCGGCAACACCATCGGCAACGGCGACGGGTTCTGGTATATCGACTGGTCCGATGCCTCGATCGGGCATCCGTTCGTCGACATGTTCACCATCCGGCTCATCAGGGGCCGGCGCGGCGACGAGCTCAGAGCGGCCTATCTGGATGAGTGGCGCGCGGCCGGATTCGCCCACGTGGACGAATCCTGGGATGCCGCCGGTGTCGTGCTGGCCGCCCACCACGCGATCAGTTACATCGCCCTGTGCAGCGAGATCGAGCCGCCGGTGGAGCTGGATCTGCTTGAGATGATCCCGACCTTGGCGGCCCGGATGGTCGACGCAGCCGCCGGCCTGCCGATGCGGGACAGCGCCTAGCGGGCCGCTCGACCGCGGCCGCCGGATCACACCAGGAAGTACGCCCGGGTCGTTGTTCCGGTCGTGGTGGTGTGCACACGGACGAGGTCACTTATCCGGTGCACGATCCCGAGCCCGCGGCCGTGTGTCTGGTCCGGGGGCGTCGGGCGGCGTCCGGCCAGCGGATCGCAGATGTGCCCATTGTCCGAGACCTCGAACACCAGCCGGCCGTTCTCGGTCCAGGTGGCCAGCCGGCCGGACCCGCCGCCGTGAATGATCGCGTTCGTCACCAGCTCATCGACGACCAGCACGGTGTCGGCCACCCGCTCGAGGTCCAGGTTGGACGCGAGCGCCCAGGACGCGGTGAACCGCCGGCTCTCGTCGATGTTGTTGAACCACAGCGACATCGACGTCGCGGACCACGGCTCCGGAGCGAGCGGGAGATTGAAACTCGAGGCCGTAACTTCCGGATCGTCATAGTCGGGGCTGCGCCACTTGTGCGCGTCCATCCAGACCTCGGGATGCGTACGCGACGCGTCGGCGATCATCTTCCGGCTCAGCAACGTCACGTCGTAGGGGCACAGGATCGTCGCCGGGCAGCCGTCCAGCGCCACGTTGATCAGCGCCTCGTGCTGTGCGCACGCCGGATATTCGGTGGTGTCCCGGCCGGCCCAGATCGGCTCGCCGACGATCCGGACATGATGATCGTGGTGCCGCGCCACGAAGTTGAGCAGGACGTCCCCGATGATTCGGCCCGGATTCCGGCCGGCCGCCGTCATGTCGTGCATCTCCACCGCATCGGCGGCGTGGCCCCAGGCGTGCTGCAGCATCTCCAGTTTCCGGGTCGGGACCGCCACCATGACCGGCTCACCCAGCATCACGCCACCGAAGACGAACTCGGTGACGGCCGCGAGGTAGTCGTCGTCGCCGCGATAGAGCAGCGCGGGATGTTCGAAGGGGCTGTGCACGGCGAATGCCGCCTTTGAGGTGGAGACTTTGGGGGCAGAAACTACGGAAAGTGAGTGTAAGTCACCGTAGAGCGATACGCATCCATAGAATGATTCGTTCGGTGAAGGACCGTGTACGCAGCGATTAGACCCAACCATCCTCCGTTCGGCCCATCACTGACTCGGGTGACGCGAAGTCGTGCAACAGCTTCGGATTCGTGCGTCTGAGGTGGCTGCGCCCCCGGCGCCGGGCGGGCAGGATGGAGATTGTCCGAACGGAGGTGTCCGATCGCATGACCGACAGCCTGGAGATCGAACGCAAGTTCGATATCCCCGACGACTTCCGGCTGCCCCCACTCGAAGCGATCGGCCGGCCCGCCAAGCCGCACGCTTTCGACCTGGACGCCACCTATTACGACACGGCTGACCTCCGGCTGATGCGGCGCCGCCTGACACTGCGCCGGCGCCTGGGTGGGCACGACGCCGGCTGGCACCTGAAACGGCCGGCCGGCGGTGACCGGACCGAGCAGCAGTTGCCGGACGCTCCGCAGGTCCCGCCGGAGTTGCTCGATCAGATCCGGGCGATCATCCGGGATCAGCCGCTCCAGCCTGTGGTCCGGCTCCAAACCCGCCGCACCGAGGTGGGCCTGGCCTCCGGCGACGACACCGTATCCATCGCGATCGACACAGTGCACGCCAGCCGCTACGGCCGGACGATGACCGAGACCGAGTGGAGCGAGCTCGAGATCGAGCTGGTCAAGGGCTCACGTAGCCTCATTGATCGTGTGGCCGCCGAGGTCGAGGCCGCTGGCGCGCGTCCGTCCGCGTTCGCGTCGAAACTGAGCCGCGCCCTCGGCGACGCGGTGCCGGCGAAGCCGGTGGCCGGGGCCACGGCCGCGGCCCGGGCGCTCGCCGGCTACCTGCGCACACAACGCGACGAGCTGCTTGCCAACGATCCACTGGTCCGCGGATTTGACGCCGACGGCGTGCACGACATGCGAGTGGCGGTGCGCCGGCTGAGATCGTCGCTCAGCACCTTTCGCAAACCCGACTCCGCGCATCTGCGCGCGGAGCTGAAGTGGCTGTCGGACCTGATCGGCGCGGTCCGCGACACCGACGTCCTGGCCGACGAACTGATCGGTGACATCGCCGTCACCGCACCCGATCTGGTGCCCAGCAAGGTGACGCGGCGGATCCGGCAACGATTGCGGCGGGACACCGCGGCGGCCCGGAAGGCGTTGCGGGCAGCATTGAATGGTCCCCGGTATTTCGCACTCCTCGACGAGCTGGATGCGCTGGTTGACGGCGAGACGGTCGAGATCAGCCGGACCTGGCTGCACAAGCGCACCCGCAAACGGCTGGCGGCGGCCGACGCGGAACTGATGGCGGCGCTGGCTACCCGCGACGATGCCGAGCTGCACGAGGCGCGCAAGTCCTACAAGAAGGCGCGCTACGCGGTCGAGGTGGCCGGTCCCCACAAGGGCCGGACGCTGGCCAAACGGCTCAAGGAGTTGCAGGAGATCCTGGGCGCGCATCAGGATGCCGTGGTGGCGGCCGAGCTCCTCAAGGAGCTGGCAGACGAGGCCGAGGCGAGCAGCGAACCAGAGTTCGGGCTCGGTGTGCTCTACGCGCACCAGCAACAGCAGGCGGCGGATCGCAGCGCCGAGGTTCCAGCGGCCTATGCCCGGGCGCGGAAGCGGAAGATCCGGCGCTGGCTCGGATGACCATCAGCTGAGCGTCAGGAGACGAGGTGCCGGATCGCGCTCGCGACCAGGAAACCGCCGCCGACGGCGAGGCCTCCGCCGGCCGCGAGCACGACCACCAGCAACACGTCACCGACCAGTGCCGTGGCGACCGCGTGCGGGCCACGCCGGACCAGTTTCAGGCTTCGGGTCGGAGGGTGACAGCGCACGCGGACCGCGCTGGTCAGCGCCGGCGGCGTGCCCCACCCGGCCGGGACGACTTCGTCGAACGCCGTGCCGTCCGGTGCGGTCCCGCACACCCGCACCGTCCAGTGCACGTCGCCGTCATCGTCGACTTCGGGCATCTGCGCCATGACCTGGCCCCCGACGATGAAGCCAAACAACCGCGACTGCCAGATCCGGACGTACTTGGATCCGACCCGGGCCATCCCGTGCAACGAGATGCCCGCCAGCAGCACCCCGATGATCAGGATGAATATCCGGCCGTCCGGAGTGCCGGCGACGTCGAAGCGGTGACTCCGGCTGGCCAGCGCACGGACTACCTGCTCGAGGCCGCCGATGATGGCCAGGACGAGGCCGATCGCCGTCAGGCGGCGCCGGTTGATCAGCCGGCGACGACGGTGAGACCGGCCGGGGAGTGCGGTCATGGGCTCATGATTGAGCGCCTGCAGGATCGGTGCGTCAACGGCGGCGGAACGCCCGATGAACCCTCGGCGACCACGCCGTTTGCCCTGGCCGGACCCGCCGATCAGGCCAGATGTGCGCCTCGTTCGTGTAGTCGGCTCACGTTGCCCGTTTCCTGTGCGGAAGCGCGCCGTTGCAATCGGTGAACGGTTGTCGTCGTCGGTGTAGGAGGCAATTGGTGACGACCGAAACTGGCACATGGTTCTCGGAACACGATGTGATCGCGAATCGGCTTGCGTCCCTGGCGGGAAGCGCTGAAACTGCCGAGTTCCCGTTCGTGGCTCCGACCAACACCCCGGCCGGCGAGATCATCGGAGACTTCGTCGAGCGGTGCCTCACGGAGGAGCGCGCGGTCACCGCCTCGCTGGAGGCGCGTGGATTTCGCGTCCTGGCCTCGGCCGGAACGGTGGTGGCGGTGCTGATCGGGCTGGTGGCGATCTCGCCGACGACGATCTCCGGCTGGACCGGCACGTGCCTGATCGCCGGACTGGCCTGCCTACTGGTGTCGGCGGCGCTCGCGGTGGTGTGCGCGAGTCCGAAGCGGACCGTCGACATCGATCCGGTGTCGGTCGAGGCGAAGCTGACCGATCAGGCCTGGCAGGCCCGGGCCGAGCTGGCGCGGCGTAGCGTGGCGCGGAGCCAGCTGAAGGTGTGGGCAAGCATTCGGGCGGTCAACACCCGCCTGATCGGGTGGCTGCGGTTCGCGGTCATCGCACACGTCATCGGTCTCACCGTGGCCAGCACGGCCGCGCTGGTGATCGTCCTGCGCTGATTCTCCCCCCGAGTACGGGCGGACGACGGATGCTCCCTCCGTCGCCCGCCCGTGCGATCTGCGACCCCGGAAGTCCGCGGGTTTGGCGGACTCAGAGCGCGGGCGTGTGGCTCGGGCGCTCGTCCAGCTCGAACAGCTGCGACGCGGGACCGACGATCAGCGGATCCGGCGTGCCGACGAGCTCGACATCCTTCTTGTCGTAGTCGAATCGGTCGAGCAGGAATCGCATGGCGGCCAGCCGGGCGCGCTTCTTGTCGTTGCTCTTGATCACGGTCCACGGGGCGTCAGCGGTGTCGGTGTAGAAGAACATCGCCTCCTTTGCCTCTGTGTAGTCGGACCAGCGGTCCAGCGAGGCGATGTCGGTGGGGGAGAGCTTCCACTGCCGGACCGGGTCCACCTGGCGGATCACGAATCTGGTCTGCTGCTCGCGCCGGGACACCGAGAACCAGAACTTGACCAGGTGGATGCCCGATCGCACCAGCATCCGCTCCAGCTCCGGAGTCTGCCGCATGAATTCCAGATATTCGGTACGCGAGCTGTAGCCCATGACGCGCTCGACGCCGGCGCGGTTATACCAGGAACGGTCGAAGTAGACCATCTCACCGGCGGCTGGGAGGTGCGCGATGTAACGCTGGAAATACCACTGCGTCGCCTCCCGCTCGCTGGGCTTCTCCAGCGCCACGACGCGCGCGCCGCGCGGGTTCAGATGCTCCATGAAGCGCTTGATGGTGCCGCCCTTGCCGGCCGCGTCCCGGCCCTCGAACAGGACCACCACCCGGGCGCCACTGGACTTCACCCAGTTCTGCAGCTTCAGCAGCTCGATCTGGAGCAGGCGCTTGTCGTGCTCGTAGTCCTCGCGGCTGAGGCGCTCCTGGTACGGGTAGCCCTCGCGCCAGGTGTCCACCGGCTGCCCGTCGGGATCGACCAGCACCGGGTCATCATCGTCATCGTCGACCACCCGGTAGTCGCCGAATCGGTCGAGCAGCTGGAGCGGTTCCGACATAGTTACACGTTAAGGTCCGTAACTCCTGCTGACGAGTGGCGTGCTCGGAGTATCTGTTGTTCATTCGCCAGCCATCCCGTGCTCACCTGGACGGGGTCCGGGCCGGGCAGTCTGGCGGGCCGCGCGTCACACGGGAGTTGACCGGGGACGCCTCACTGCCGCGATAGATTGGACGAGCTGATGACTGAGGTTGAGCTCGCCACTGCCGATCCGCCCGCGGTGTTCCAATCGGGACCGGCGGCACCCGCACGCACCCTTACCGACATTCTGGCCCAGACGGCCGCCAAGCACCCGCACGCGCCGGCGATCGATGACGGCCGCCGGGTGGTCACCTATCGGCGCCTTCAGGAAGAGATCACGGCCCAGGTCCGTGAGCTGACCGCGGTCGGGATCGGGATCGGCGATCGGGTGGGCGTACGCATCGACTCCGGCACCGCCGATCTCTACATCGCGATCCTCGCCATCCTGCACTCCGGTGCCGCCTATGTGCCGGTCGACGCCGATGATCCTCAGGAGCGGGCCGACCTGGTCTTCGGCGAGGCCGACGTGGGCGCGATCCTGCTGCCCGACGGCAAGATCGACGTGCTCCGTCCGCACGGCGAATTCGGCCGCCCGACACCCGAGCAGGACGCCTGGATCATTTTCACCTCCGGATCCACCGGCAAGCCGAAGGGCGTGGCGGTGACCCACCGGTCGGCCGCTGCGTTTGTCGACGCCGAGGCCGAGCTGTTCCTCGCCGACGAACCGATCGGCCCGCATGACCGGGTGCTGGCCGGTCTGTCGGTCGCCTTCGACGCCTCGTGTGAGGAGATGTGGCTGGCCTGGCGGCACGGGGCCTGCCTGGTGCCGGCGCCGCGGGCGCTGGTGCGCACCGGTGTGGATCTCGGTCCGTGGCTGATCGAGCAGCGGATCACCATCGTCTCCACGGTGCCGACGCTGGCCGGGCTGTGGCCCGGCGAAGCGCTCGAGGACGTGCGCCTGCTGATCTTCGGTGGCGAGACCTGCCCGCCGGAGCTGGCCGAGCGGATGGCGGTGGAGGGTCGCGAGGTGTGGAACACCTACGGCCCGACCGAGGCCACCGTGGTGGCCTGCGCGGCCCGGCTGGCCCCGGACGAGCCGGTCCGGATCGGCCTGCCGCTGAACGGCTGGGAACTGGCCGTGGTCGACGAGGCCGGCCAGCCGGTCCCGATGGGCGGCTCCGGCGAGCTGGTGATCGGCGGCGTCGGGCTGGCGCGATACCTGGATCCGGTCAAGGACGCCGAGAAATACAGCGAGCTGCCGGCCCTCGAGTGGCCCCGTGCCTACCGCAGCGGTGACATCGTCCGCGCCGAGCCGGCCGGCCTGTCCTTCGTCGGCCGCGCCGACGAGCAGGTCAAGCTCGGCGGGCGCCGGATCGAGCTGGGCGAAGTGGACGCGGCCCTGCAGGCACTGCCCAAGGTCGCCGGGGCCGCGTGCGCAGTGCAGCGGACCAAGGCCGGCAACCAGCTCCTGGTGGGCTACGTGGTGCCGGTCGCAGGCGGCTCGATCGACCATGAGGCGGCGGTGACCCGGCTTCGCGAGGTGCTGCCGGCCGCGCTGGTGCCGGTGCTGGCGGTCGTCGACGACCTGCCGACGCGGACGTCCGGGAAGATCGACCGGGCCGCGCTGCCGTGGCCGTTGCCGGCTCATCATCCGCACGGCAACCGCGGTGCCGACAGCGATGTCTCCGGCCTCACCGACACCGAGAAGTGGCTCGGCGAGCTGTGGTGGGAGATCCTCGGCATCGAGGTGGAGTCGCCGGATGCCGACTTCTTCAACAACGGTGGCGGCAGCCTGACCGCGGCGCAGCTGATCGCGCGGGTGCGGAACCGGTGCCCGCAGGTGTCCGTGGTCGACGTCTATCAGAAGCCGAAGCTCGCGGACTTCGCCACCCTCGTCGACTCGCACGGTGGCGGGCCGACCGCCCGTCGCGACGTGGCACCGGTCCCGGCCCGGGTCGGCCTGATCCAGACGGCTCTGATGCTGCCGTTGTGGACCCTGGTCGGGCTGCGCTGGGCGGTGGTCGCCGCGACCCTCGCCAATGTCATCGGCCTGGACGCGCTGCCGCGCACGTCGTGGTGGTGGATCGGGGCCGGCTGGCTGGTGCTGTTCAGCCCGGTCGGCCGGATGGCCATCGTCGCGATCGTGTCCCGCCTGCTGCTGCGCGAGCTGCGTCCGGGCAGCTATCCGCGCGGTGGCGATGTGCACCTGCGGCTGTGGTTCTGCCAGCAACTGGCCGACACCATCGGAGCGGCGTCGATGTCCGGTGCCGCATTCCTGACGCACTATGCGAAATGGCTGGGTGCGAAGGTCGGCAAGGACGTCGACCTGCACTCGGCGCCGCCGGTCACCGGATTGCTCAAGGTCGGCACCGGCGCCGCCGTCGATCCGGAGGTGGACCTGTCCGGATTCTGGGTGGATGGCGATCGGGTCCATGTCGGCAAGGTGCGGATCGGTGCCGGCGCCCGGATCGGCACCCGCAGCACGCTGCTTCCGGGTGCCCGGGTGGGCAAGAACGCCGTGCTGGAACCGGGCTCGGTGCTGGCCGGCGTGGTCCGCAACGGCAAGCGCTGGGGCGGGTCTCCGGCGGCCGCGGTCGACGCCGACGAGAAGGCGATCGCCTGGCCGAACCGGCGGGCACCGCGATCGCACGCGTGGTCCTGGGCGTACGCGATCAGTTCGATGATCCTGGGCCTGGTGCCGATCGTGCCGCTGATCCCCGCCGCCGTCCTGGCGCGCGCATTTATCGGTGACGCCACCAGCGTCGGCCAGGTGACCACGAGAGCTCTGGCCGCGGTGCCGCTGGCCACCGTGGTCTACCTCGTCGCGTACGCCCTCGTGGTGTTGATCCTGGTCCGTCTCCTCGCGATCGGCATGCAGCAGGGCGTGCACGCGGTGCACAGCCGACGGGCCTGGCAGGTGTGGGCCACCGAGCGCCTGATGGATCTGGCCCGGGCCGGCCTGTTCCCGATCTACGCCAGCCTGTTCACTCCGGTCTGGCTGCGGCTGCTCGGTGCGAAGGTGGGCCGCAACGTGGAGGCGTCGACGGTCCTGGCGGTGCCGAAGATGACGACCGTCGCCGGTGGCGCGTTCCTCGCCGACGACACGCTGGTCGCCAGCTACGAGCTCGGCGGCGGCTGGCTGCACATCGCTCCGGCCAGCATCGGCAAGCAGGCGTTCCTGGGCAACTCGGGGATGGCCGCACCCGGTCACGCGGTCCCGAAGAAGGGCCTGATCGGCGTGCTGTCCTCGGCGCCTCGGCGGTCCAAGAAGGGCTCGTCCTGGCTCGGTGCCCCGCCGATGCCGCTGCGCCGCGCTGTGCAAGCGGCCGACTCGGCCCGGACCTTCGACCCGCCGGCCCGGCTGAAGTGGGCCCGATCCGCGATCGAGACCTGCCGGATCATCCCGATGATGTGCTCGGGCGCGCTGCTGGTCGGCGTCCTCGGCACTCTGGTGGCGATCCAGCACGCCAGCGACGGCCTGGTGGCGTCCCTGACCAGCGGACTGGTGGTGCTCGCCGCCGGGCTGGCCGGTTCGTTGCTGGCGACCGCGGTGAAGTGGGTGCTGGTGGGCCGGTTCCGCTCTCAGGACCGGCCGCTGTGGTCGTCGTTCGTCTGGCGCAACGAGCTCGCCGACACGTTCGTCGAGGTAGTGGCGGTGCCGTGGTTCGTCGGCGGGGTCAACGGCACGCCGCTGCTGACCGGCTGGCTGCGGACCATGGGTGCGTCCATCGGCACCGGTGTCTGGCTGGAGACCTACTGGCTACCCGAGTCGGACCTGGTCCGGATCGACGACGGCGCCACCGTCAATCGCGGGTGCGTGGTGCAGACGCACCTGTTCCATGATCGAATAATGAGCATGGACACCGTCACCATGCACAGCGGGGCAACCCTCGGACCGCACGGCATCCTGCTGCCCGGCGCGAGTATCGGCGCGCGTACGACTGTTGGTCCCGGCTCCCTGGTCACTCGTGGTGACGTGCTGCCCGATGACTCCCGCTGGCTGGGCAACCCGATCTCGGTCTGGCCCGACGAGGACTAGATCATGGCCGCGTATCACGCACCCCACGCGGGTGCGGCCCACTCAACTGATCCCTACCTGCCCAGGCACGGCAACGGCGGCTACCGGACCGTGCACTATGACCTGGTCCTCGACTACCGGGTCGAGGCCAACCGGCTGGACGGCAAGGCTCTCATCACCGCGACCGCCACCCAGGACCTGGATCAGTTCGCGCTGGATCTGATCGGCCTGCGGGTCGACGGCGTTGGCGTGGACGGCCAGCCGGCCCGGCACGAACACCGCGGCCCCAAGCTGGTGGTCCGCCCGGCGACCCGGATCGCGGCCGGCGCGCCGTTCGAGATCGAGGTGCGCTACGGTGGCCGGCCCCGGCCGGTCAAGGGACCGTGGGGCGACATCGGCTGGGACGAACTCACCGACGGTGCGCTGGTCGCGGCCCAGCCGATCGGTGCGCCCTCGTGGTTTCCGTGCAATGACCATCCGTCGGACAAGGCCAGCTATCACGTCTCGGTGACGGCGCCGTCCGCTTACACCGTGGTGGTCACCGGCAACCTGATCTCCCGCGGCCGGCACGGCGGCGGCGTCCGCTGGGTCTACGACCGTCCGGAACCGACCTCGACCTATCTGATGAGCGTTCAGGTCGGCCGCTACGCCTCGGTCGACCTGGGCGGATCGGTCACCCAGCGGGCCTACCTGCCGCAGCGGTTGCGGCCGCGATTCACCCACGACTTCGGGCGGCAGGATCAGATCATGGGCCTGTACGAGCGGCTGTTCGGCCCGTACCCGTTCGGCGAATACGTCGTGGTCGTGGTCGACGACCCGCTCGACGATCCGGTCGAGGCGCAGGGCATGTCCATCTTCGGTGCAAACCACCTGGACGGCCTGCGTACGCATGAGCGCCTGGCCGCGCACGAACTCGCGCACCAGTGGTTCGGCAACAGCCTCTCGGTCGCGGATTGGTCGCAGATCTGGCTCAACGAGGGCTTCGCCACCTATGCCGAGTGGCTCTGGTCGGACGCCAGCGGCGGCATCACCGTCGACGGTCAGGCCCGGCTCTGGCATGACCGCCTGATGGGGCTGCGGCAAGACTTCACACTCGCCGACCCGGGCCTGCACCACTTGTTCGACGAGCGGGTCTACAAGCGCGGCGGGCTCACCCTGCACGCGCTGCGCCGCTACATCGGCGACGCCCCGTTCTTCGCGCTGCTCCGGGCCTGGGCCGCCGAGCATCGCTATGGTCTCGTCTCGACCGAGCAGTTCGTCGCCGCGGCGACCGTGCACGCCGGAAAGGCACTCGACGCGTTCTTCGACGGCTGGTTGTATCAGTCGCGACTGCCGGCCATCCCGCAGTGACGGGTGGCGGTCGCGGTCACTCCTCCCAGACCGTGACCAGCGGCAGACCGCGCGCGGTGCGGGCGGTGTCGACGAGTTCCTGAACCAGTTCGGTCTTCGCTCTGGTGTAGGAGTCGCCGTCCATCGCGACGAGGGTTCGCTTGAGGTCCGCGTACCGCCGGGCATCGGCGGGATGCGCGAGGAGGTGGTCGCGCAGCAGCCGCTCGTTCTGGGTCGGCCAGGTCGCGGTCGTGACGACGTGCAGGTGTACGCGGACGGCACCGCTCCGCACAAACCACATGCGCTGCCACGTGCCGGTGTCCATCAGCACGTAGCCCAGATCGCCGAGCCGCTGGACGTGTGGGGCGACATCGTCGAAGTGTTGGGCGGCCGCCATGACATCGATGATCGGCTTGGCTGCCAGACCCGGCACCGAGGTACTGCCGAAGTGCTCGATCGCGGTGATCGAACCGCCGAGCACGCCGGAGACCTCCTGGATCACGGCTTCGGCCTGATCGGGCCAGCGCTCGTCGTAGTCGGCGATCTCGATCGGCATGGCAGACATCCTGTCCGATCCGGCGGTGGACGTCATGCCATTTCCCGGTGGGCGGATCAGTGCTCGCTCGCGGCCTCGGTGGCCGGCTCGTGAGCCGCCTCGTCGGCGGGCGCGCCGGTGAGCGTGTGCTGCACCGCCGGGCCGATCCAGGCGACGAGCTCATCCCGGTTCATTGCGACGACCGGTGGCAGCTTCAGTGCGTACCGGCACAGGGCCAGGCCCAGAGCCTGGGTAGCGAGCAGGCCGGCGCGCACCGGAACCTCGGCCGGGTCCGGTGTCACCTCGGCGACGAACGGCGCCACCTGGGCGCCGAAGATCTCCCGCATCCGCTCCGCCGCGGTTTCATTGGTGATGGCGACCCGGAGCAGCGCCATCAGAGTGTCGTCGCGCTCCCAGCGGTCGACGAGATGCCGGGTCAGAGTGGTGCCCAGCCGCTCGCGTGGCACTGCGCTGAGATCCGGCAGCTCCAACTCGAACGCTGCCGCCGCCGCGAACAGCTTCTCCTTGTTGCCGTAGTAGCGCATGACCATGGATGGATCGATCTTGGCGTCGGCGGCGATTGCCCGGATGGTGGCGCGCTCGTAGCCGTCGGCGGCGAATCGCTCCCGGGCGGCGGCCAGGATGGTGGCCCGGGTGGCGTCGGATCGGCGTACTCCAGCAGTCATGCCAACAACTGTAGGCCAACGCTTGTTGACGTGCAATCGGGCGCAGCGTAGCGTCGCCTACAGATGTTGGCCAACAAGTGTTGGCATACCGTGATCCACACGCATGGGGAGGTACGGATCATGACTACGCATGAGACCGACGTGGTGATCGTGGGCGCCGGGCCGACCGGCCTGATGCTCGCCGGTGACCTGGCCCGGGCCGGCGTACGCACCATCGTGCTGGAGCGGCGTGACGCTGAGGGCAAGCAGAACACCACCAGCCGGGCCTTCGCGGTGCACGCTCGCACGCTGGAAGAGCTCGACGCCCGCGGCGTCGCCGATGACCTGATCGCGACCGGCTCGCCAGTGCGCGAGCTGCGGTTGTTCCGGCGGACTCAGATTGATTTGGCGAAGCTGCCCACCCGGTTCCCCTACCTGCTGGTGACGCCGCAGTTCAACACCGAGCGGATCCTCAGCGAGCGCGCGCAGAAGCTGGGCGCGGTGGTGGTCACCGGTGCGCCGGTCGAGCAGGTCACCCAGGATCCGGCCGGCGTCACCGCGACCACGGCGGACGCGACCTATCGCGGCAAGTATCTGGTCGGCGCGGACGGTGTCCACAGCGTGGTGCGAGAGGCGATCGGCCTGCCGTTTCCGGGCGAGTCGGTGGTCCGGTCGATCATGCTCGCCGACGTGCAGTTGAGCGAGCCACCCGACGATGTGCTCACCGTTGGTGCCGAGGACGCCGGATTCGTGTTCCTGGCGCCCTACGGCGACGGCTTCTACCGGGTCTTCGCCTGGGATCGCCGGCACGAGTTGCCGGATGACGCTCCGGTCTCGCTGGATCAGGTGCGAGAGCTCACCGCCGCGGTTTTCGGCACCGACTTCGGCATGCACGACCCGCGCTGGATGTCCCGGTTCCACAGCGACGAACGGCAGGCTCCGCACTACCTGGTCGGCCGGGTGTTCCTGGCCGGCGATGCCGCGCACTGCCACTCGCCGGCCGGCGGAATGGGCATGAACACCGGCATCCAGGATGCCGCCAACCTGGGCTGGAAGCTCGCCGCCGCGGTGCAGGGCTGGGGTCCGGCGGATCTGCTGGACACCTACGAGTCGGAGCGGCACCCGGTCGGCAGGATGGTGCTGCGGCTGTCCGGTGCGCTGGTCCGGTTCGGCATCATGCGCGGCCGGTTCCTGCGGCACGCCCGCAACGTCGTCGGGAGCCTGATGCTCGGCATCCCCGCGGTGCAGCGCAAGGGCGCCGGCAACGTGTCCGGCATCGGCATCAGCTATGGCGACGGCGCCGACCGGGTGCCGGATGTCGCGCTGGCCGACGGCGGCCGGCTCTACGAGGCGCTGCGGGACGGGCTGTTCGTGCTGGTCGCGCCGACCGGCGTCACGGTCGGCGAGACCGGCGCCCACATCCGGGTGCAGCACGCCGCCGTGGACAAGCTGACCCTGGTGCGCCCGGATGGGTATGCCGCCTGGAGTGGGCCGGCCGGCGATCGGGACGGCTTGGCGGCCGCCGTAGCGACCTGGAGTTGAGAGCGCGCGTACCGGGGTAATGGGATTGTCAGACCGGCGGGTCATGCCCGAGGCTGCGGGGATGACCACTGATCCGATCGGTGATCTGGACGCCGGCAAAGCCGCTCTGGCGGTGCTCCTGGCGTCGCTGCCGGGTGCGAGCCGGCACCGGCACGCGGACCTCGAGTGGGTCGACAGCGGCGTGGCCGAAGCGGTGTTCAACGGCGTCTTCGCCGGGCCGGCAGCCGGCACCGATGACGCGGTCGCGGCGGTGGTCCGGCACTTCCGGGACCATGGCCGGCCATTCCACTGGGAGATCGGGCTGCGCGGCGATGCGGCCGGGGCCGGCGCCGTGCTGGAGCGCCACGGCTTCGAGTTCGACGAGACCGAGCCGGCCATGTGGCTTGACCTCGGTTCGCTGCCGCCGGAGCCACCGGCGGTGCCAGGCTTGACGATCCGCCCGGTTACCGATCGCGCCATGGTGCGCGAGTGGGTCGAGGTCTGGGGATGCGGTGCCCCGGCCGGCGTCACCGATCGGTGGTACGCGGTCTACGCCAACCTGCCGTTCGGTCCCGGCGGCCCGCTCCGAATGTTCGTCGCCTACCTCGACGATCGGCCGGCCGGAACGGTCTACAGCTTCGTCGCCGGAGACGTGGGCACCGTGCACTACGTGGTTACGCTGCCCGACCTGCGGCGCCGGGGGATCGGCGCGGTGCTTACCCACCAGGCGCTGCGCGCCGCGGCCCAGGCCGGCTGCCGCACCGCGGTGCTGACCGCCTCGCCGGACGGCATCGGCATCTACCGGCGGTTCGGGTTCCGTGAGTGCGGGCGGGTATCGACCTACGTGTGGAGCCCTAAGACTTCGTGACGATGTCGTCGATCAGGCCGTAATCCTTGGCCTCTTCGGCACTCAGGATGCGCCCGGCGGACAGGTCGTCCTCGATTCGGCTGCGCGGGACGGTGGTCACGGCGGCCAGGCGAACGATCAGCTCTTCGAGTTCGCGGAGATATTCTCCGGCGGCCGCCGCGACCTTCTCGGCGGTGCCGGCGGCCATGTTGGTGCGCGGCTCGGCCAGCCGGATCCGGGCGTGCGGATAGGCGGTCCGTCTCGTCCCGGCGGCCAGCACGGCCAGTGCCGCACCGCCGGCCTGTGACGGCACTACGACGTGCACCGGCGCCGCCATCGACTCGATCGCGTCCACCACCGCGAACGCGGCGCTCAGCTCGCCATCGGTCGAGGTCAGGTGCAACTGCACCGGGTCGGTGCCGATCGCGCCCAGAGTCACCAGCGCGGCCGCGGTGTGCGAGGCGGCGGCGCCGTCCAGCACGCCGGTCAGTATCACCATCCGGCGGTCGAAGAGGCGCTCCTGCAGCCACGGCGGGACCGCGGCAGCGTCCGGCCGGATCGGATCGCGCTCCGGTTCCTGAGGCTGGTAGGGGTATCGGTCCCACATACGCCCCGACCCTAACCCGGCGGCCACGGCCGGGCCCGGTCATTCCGCGCGCGGCGTAACCGGCTCAATCGAGGGCGGCGTGGTCCCGGCCTTCGGCAAAGAACGCCAGGATCGACTCCGGTCCGGACTCCATCCCGGAGAGCGGACGTGCCGAGCCGAACGGCGCGTTCCAGAAATCGCCGGTGCGGGGCGTCGCCGGACCGACGTACGCGTACGGCTCATCGAGGAACGCGTCGCCGGGCGAAACTCCGAAGTTGACCTCGTCGACGGTGATCGCGATGTCGAAATGCTCCGGCCAGAGCACCGGAATCGCGGTCGGCTCCAGCCGCCGCATCGCGGCGTCGCCCCAGGCATAGCAGTCGGCGAGGTGCGCGGCCACGCCGGCGTCGACGTCGATTTCGGTGCCGGCGTCGGCACCGCTGCCGTCGTGATAGTTGGTCGGTGCACCGGCCTCGAGTCCGAGCGCGCCGGCCAGATTGCCGATGGTGGTGCCGGACAGCGGCACCTTCTCGCCGCCGAAGAGCAGGGTCGACCCGACGACGCGGACGTCCGGGTCGGCGACCGTGCCGAATCCGCCGGTGAGCGCGCGCAGCCGGATCGTGCCGGAGCGCCGGAACTGCGGCCCGGCGAGCAGCGTCTCGGCGACGGCGTGCAGGCTGGAGCGGGTCTGGCTGGCGGTCTCATCGGGCATGACTTACAGATTACGGCGGCGCCGTCCGGTGCCGGAGCATGATCCCGGAGACGTCCGGACCGGCGCTGCCGGGTCTCCACCACGATGTGCCGTCCGGCCGCGTGTCGCCGTGCGGCGTTCCGGACTGGTGGCACGCTGATCACCGTCAGTTTTCCGGAGCGCGCAATCGGGTAGGTCGATGCCATGGTGCAGCGGAAGGGGTTGCGGATGGTGCGTAACCGAATGCCCGACCCGCCGACCGCTGACGAGGGACCGAAGTCGCCGACCGACCTGAACCGCCGGTCCTGGTCTCGGGCGCTCCGGCGGGCGGTTGTCCAGGCCGACGAAGACAAGATCACCACGTGGGCCGGTGCCCTCACCTACTACGGGATTCTCTCCATCTTTCCAGGCCTTCTGGTGCTGATCAGCGTGCTGCGGCTGGCCGGCGACGATGCCATGCACAGCATCCTGAACAACATCACGGCGACCGCGCCGGGGCCGACCCGGACCGTGCTGACCGCCACGGTCACCAATCTCGAGCGGGGCCAGCAATCCACCGCCGGCCTGCTCGCGATTGTCGGCGTGCTGGTGGCGCTGTGGTCGTCGTCGAGTTACATCGGCTCATTCATGGACGCCGCCAACGCGATCTTCGACGTGCCCGAGGGCCGCCCGCTCTGGAAACGGCTGCCGATCCGGCTGGCCATCACCATCGTCGCCGGCGTCATCGTGCTGGCCGCGTCGGTCACCGTAGTGGTCACGGGTGGGCTGGCCCGCTCGGTCGGATCGCTGATCGGCGCCGAGTCCGGCACCGTCGCGGTCTGGGACGTCGCGAAGTGGCCGGCGCTGGTGGTGGTCGTCGGGATCCTGTTCGCGATCCTCTACTGGGCGGCGCCGAACGCGAACCACGGCGGATTCCGCTGGGTGACTCCCGGCAGCGCGCTGGCCACCCTGATGTGGGTTGGCGCGTCCGCCGGCTTCGCCGTCTACGTGGCGAAGTTCAGCTCCTACAACAAGACCTACGGCAGCCTGGCGGCGGTCATCGTGTTCCTGGTCTGGCTCTGGATCAGCAACCTGGCGCTGCTTCTCGGCGCCGAGTTCGATGCGGAGCTGCAGCGCGAGCGGGCCGCGGAGGCCGGGCATCCGCGCCAGGATGAGCCGTTCATGCGGCTGCGGGACACCGATGGAGTGACCGCTGAGGAGACGGATTCGGCCGACAGCGGGCTGCCGCGCCCGGCCGAGGGTGACCCACCGCGTCCGGCCGATCGGCCGGTGCCGCGTCAGCAGACCACCTGAGCGTTCCAGTGCTCGACGATGCGGTTGTGGGAGACGCGATAGATGTCGAATGCGTGGTACGGCGTCAGGCCGCGGGTCATCGTGCACAGAGTCGCGACGAAGTTGCCGCACCCGAGCAGTTCCTGGAGGCGGTGGAAACGGACCGGCCGGCCGGCCCCGGCACAGTCGGATAGGTAGCGGACCGGCCCGGCGCCGTCGGAGACCTCGGGATCGTGTTCGGCGTAGAGGTCGACGTCGGCGTAGTGGCCGAATCGGTCCCACTCCTCGTTGATCAGAACCTCCGCGACGTACGCGCCGACGAGCCGCGTGTTCGCTTCAGTGCAGTCCCGGTCGTCGACGAAGTGCGGCCCGTCGATCTGGCCCCGGCCGGACCGGGACCAGGAGGCGAGCGGCACGCGTGCGCTCCAGCGCGCCACGATCTGGTCCTCGTCGTCGGTGTCGAAGATGTCGATCGACACCCACTTGAGTTCTGGCCCGAAGGTCTGGAACGAGTGCAGCAGCACCTTGGTGCCGTCCTCGAATCCGCGCAGTGGCCAGACGGCCCGGTCGTCGTAGCGAGCCACCAGCGGTTCGTAGAGGTTGACCCACCCGTCTCGCCCGGGCGCGCGGGGCGATGAATGGTCCACGAATCCCTCGGTCAGGAATTTGTCGGTCGCGGGCAGGACGTGGCCGTCGCGGACGCCGTCCAGATAGAGGCTGATGACGTTGTCGAGTTTTCTGCCCATGTGTGCCCCCCGGCCCCGCCACGAACTGCTGGATGCCGGGCGAAGACACTTGCCGTCTGGCAACTATTCAATGCCCGCTTCCGGTCGGCCGAAACGCGCAGAGTGGTCGTTGCTGGACGGAAGCTGACTTGAGCCTCAGTGCGGGCAGGCATCACAGTAGTTCGGGCAAAATATCATCTATTGCCCGTCAAAGGTTGAGGTTTCGCAGGTCAGACGATTGGTTTGGCGAAATCAAGCGTCGCGCCACGGTGTTTCGGCTTCGGGTCGCGCTACGAAAACACCGGATTAACTCCTGCCGACCCTTCGGATCTTGCGACGTGGGGATGGTTGTCGGTGGCCCGACGGCGCACGATTCAGAGGAAGTGACCGCGGGCTAACAGCCGACGATCGCGCCCGATTCCGGTGGCAACCGCAGCGCACCGTCGCCCAGCTCGATGGCCGGATCGGTGGCGTAGACGAGCGCGCCGACGGCATCGACGGTGGCCGGCCCGGCGCCGACGTTGACCACCACGGTGTGCGTACCGCGCCGGATCCGGGCGACGTCACCGCCGATCGCCACGTCGACGAGGTCAAGGCGCGGGTCGGACAGGTCGCTGATGCGGCGGCGGAGCGCGATCAGGTCCCGGTAGACCGCCAGCATTGCCGCATGGTCGGGCTCATCGCGCTTGGCCCAGTCCAGCTTTGACCGGGCGAACGTCGCGGGATCCTGGGGATCCGGGACGTCGGCGGCGTCCCAGCCGTGCCGGGAGAATTCGGCTCGACGCCCGGCGCCGACCGCGGCGGCCAGGTCCGGCTCGGGATGACTGGTGAAGAACTGCCATGGAGTCCGGGCGGCCCACTCCTCACCCATGAACAGCATCGGCGTGAACGGGCTGGTGAACAGCAGCAGCGCGCCGACCCGGAGCAGGTTCGGCGAGATCATGGTGGCGAGGCGGTCACCGGTGGCGCGGTTGCCGATCTGGTCGTGGTCCTGCAGATACGCGACGAACCGCCAGCCGGCCGTACGCTCGCGATCCACCGGCCGGCCGTGCACCCGCCCGCGAAAAGTCGAGTAGGTGCCGGCGTGGAAGAACCCGCCGCGCCAGACGGCCGCGAGGCAGTCCAGCCCACCGAAGTCGGCGTAGTAGCCGGCGCGCTCGCCGGTCAGCAGGGCATGCAGGGCGTGGTGCGCGTCGTCGTCCCACTGCGCGTCGAGACCGTAGCCGCCGGCCTCGCGGGGCCGGATCAGCTTCGGGTCGTTGAGGTCCGACTCGGCGATCAGCGTCAACGGGCGACCCAGGTGCGTTTCCAGCACCGCGACCTCGGCGGCCAGCTGTTCCAGAACGTGAGTGGCACCGTGGTCGGCGAGCGCGTGCACGGCATCGAGCCGCAGCCCGTCGGCGTGGTAGTCGCGAAGCCAGCCGAGCGCGCTGTCGATGATGTAGCGGCGGACCTCATCCGAGCCCTGCTCGTTCAGGTTCAGCAGCCGGCCCCAGGTGTTGGAGCCCTCGGTCAGGTAGGGCGCGAACATCGGGGCGTAGGCACCGGACGGCCCGAAGTGGTTGTAGACGGCGTCGATGATGACGCCGAGACCGCGCTCGTGGCAGGCGTCGACGAAGCGCTTCAGCCGGTCCGGGCCGCCATACGCGGCGTGCGGCGCGAACCAGCACACGCCGTCGTAGCCCCAGTTCCAGTCGCCGTTGAAGGCATTGACCGGGAGCAGTTCGACGATGTCGATGCCCAGATCGACGAGATGGTCCAGGCGCTCGATGGCGGAGTCGAAGGTGCCGTCCGGCGTGAACGTCCCGACGTGCAGCTCGTAGACGACGGATCCGGAAAGGATCCGCCCGGTCCAGTCGCGATCACCCCACCGGTAGGCGGTGTGGTCGTAGACCCGGCTTGGCCCGTGCACGCCACCCGGTTGCCAGGCCGAACGCGGATCCGGTTTCGGCACGTCGTCGTCGTTGATCAGGTATGCGTAGTCGGTGCCCGGTCCGGCGGCCGGCTCATCGCGCTGCCACCAGCCGTCCGCACGCCGCGTCATCGGCCGGATTTCATCGCCCAGGACCAGCCGGATCCGGTCCGCCTCCGGTGCCCACACTTCGAACACCGTCATGACGCCTCCCGGACCAGCAGCGCCACCGGGTAGCGGCCGAACAGCTTGGCGATGTCCCGAGCACCGGACGCCCCGGTGAGCGCATCCCGCCATGGGCCGTCATGCAGGTCCAGCCGGTCGTCGGCGGTCCAGCCGCCGGCCATCGCAAGCCGCACCGGCAACCGGGTGACGATCGTGACGGCGCCGCCGCGATCGAAGGCCACCACGTGCCGGGCGTTCGGGCCGCTGCCCCGGATCGGGGCATAACCGGTGAACAGGTCCGGACGGTCCCGCCGCAGCCGCAGCGCGCGGGAGGTGACGAGGAGTTTCGCGGCTCCGGTCGCGTCCACCGGCGGCAGCATGCCGGCGTCCAGGTCGCCCAGCAGGTCGGCGCGTTCGGAGAAGTCCACCGGTCGCCGGTTGTCCGGATCCACCAGCCAGTTGTCCCACAGTTCGGAGCCCTGATACACGTCCGGCACCCCGGGCATGGTCAGCTGCACGAGCTTCTGGCCGAGCGCGTTGGACCAGCCCGCAGGGGTGATCTCGGCGGCGAAATCGGTCAGCGTGTCGGAGAGGTAGTCGTCGTCGTACATGGCGTCGACGACGGCATGCATCCGGTCTTCGAAAACCAGGTTCGGCTCGGCCCAGGTGGTTGAGGTGGCGGCTTCGCGGGCGGCCTTTTCCGCGTACGCGTGCAGGCGCTCGCGCGCGATCGGCCAGGTGCCGACGGCGGTCTGCCAGAGCAGCGACTCGAAGTCCGGATCGCCGAGCGGGTAGCGGGCCGACCACACCCCGGCCTGGTCGTGCCAGGCCGGCGCCAGCTCGCTCAGCACCGCGAGCCGGGCCCGGACGTCTTCGCCGCGCTTGGTGTCGTGGGTCGACAAGGTGGTCATCGAAGTGTCCGGGTAGGTCGCGGCGGTCTCGTGGAACTCCGCCGGCGCCACACCGAACCGGTCCGGGGCTCCGCCCACTTCGTTCAGCGCGATGAACCGGTTCCACCGGTAGAAAGCGGTGTCCTCGACGCCCTTGGCCATCACGGCACCGGTGTACTGCTGGAACCGGATGGCGATCTCACGATCCTCGTCCAGAAGGGCACCGGTGAGGGCGTCCACCTCGACCGGATAGCGTTGCCATGCCTGGCCGAGCGCGCCCCGGATCAAGTTGCGATCGGAGCCGGTGCTGGCGCCGGGCGCCAGATAGGACCGGTAGACCGGCAACTGGGCGGCGATCTCGGCCAGCGCCGCTCCGGCGCGGCGGGCGTTGGGCAGCCCCGGCTCCAGCCGCACCAGGCGGGTCAGCTCGGTCGCGAGCAGATCGGTAGCGGCGGCCCGCTTGCCGGCCAGCACGACTTCGTGCAGGGTTTCGTGTGGTGGGAACGACGGCTCCGCGTCCGGATCGATGAACAGGCCGCCGGCGAGCCGCAGGGCGTCGTAACCGGTGGTGCCGTCGACCGGCCAATCCGCGGGCAGGGCTTCCGCGTACTCCAGGATCTTTTCGGCGACCAGCCACCGCGAGCCGATCGCGGACCGCAACCGGTGCAGGTATTGCGCCGGATCGCGGAGGCCGTCCGGGTGATCGACCCGGAGGCCGTCGACCAGCCCGTCAGCGACCCAGCTGACGATCTCGGCATGGGTGGCGTGAAAGACGGCCTCGTCCTCGACGCGGAGCGCGGCCAGATCCGAGACGGCGAAGAACCGCCGGTAGTTGACCTCGGAGTTGCCGAGCCGCCAGTCCACCAGACGGTAGTGCTGGCGGTCGTGCACCTCGCGGGGTGATCCGCCGGACGTGTCCAGCGCGATCGGATAGCGGTGGCCGAAGTAGTGCAACTCGTCGCCGGCAATGGTCAGTTCGTCCAGTGCCTCCGCCGATCCGAGCACCGGAATCGTCAGCTTGCCGCGATCCCAGTCGATGTCGAACCAGCTTGCGTAGGGTGACGAACGCCCGTCGCGCAGCACGCTCCACCAGGCCGGGTTGGCCTCCGGCCGGCTCACGCCGAGGTGGTGCGGAACGATGTCGACGACCAGGCCGAGGCGCAGCCGGCGCAACGCGTTCGCCAGCCGTTCGAGCCCGGGCCGGCCACCGAGTTCGGAGTTGGTCCGCGTCGGGTCGACCGCGTCGTAGCCGTGCTCCGACCCGGGCGTGGCGGCCAGCAGGGGAGCGCTGTAGAGATGGGTGACGCCCAGCGCCGACAGGTAGGGGGCGAGTTCGGCAGCCCGGTCCAGGTCGAAGTGTGGCCGCACCTGCACCCGATAGGTGCTGGTCACCGGCATCATTCGAGGCGCTCCAGCACCAGCAGGGTGCGATCGGGCACCCACAAGCTGTCGCCGGCCTCGGCGTCCTTCGCCTCGGTCGGCCCGGGCTGGCTGGTGTCGACCACGATCCGCCAGCGCTCGCCGTATTCCTCCGGCGGCATGGTGAACTCCGTCCACTCCGGATTTGCGTGGAAGCACAGCACGAACGACTCGCCGGTGTGCAATTCGCCGCGCGGATCCCGGTCCCGCAACGCGGCGCCGTTCAGGAACAGCATGACGGCCCGGCCCAGATCTTCGGACCAATCCTCGTCGGTCATCACCCGCCCGTCAGCGGCGAACCACACCACATCCGGCAGCGGCGAGCCGGCTTCCCGCCGCCGCGGCCGTCCGGTCAGAAACCGGCGACGCAGGAACACTCGATTGGCGGCGCGGAGGGCGATCATCTCCTTCGTGAACGACCGCATCGTCTCGTCGGCGTTCGCCCAGTCGATCCAGGTCAGCGGGGAGTCCTGGCAGTAGCCATTGTTGTTGCCACGCTGGGTGCGGCCCAGCTCGTCGCCGTGCCCGATCATCGGCACGCCCTGGGACAGCAGCAACGTCGCCATGAAATTGCGGCGCTGCCGGGCCCGCAGCTCCCGGATGTCCGGGTCGTCGGTGGCGCCCTCGACGCCGCAATTCCAGGACCGGTTGTGGGACTCGCCGTCGGCGTTGTTCTCGCCGTTGGCCTGGTTGTGCTTCTCGTCGTAGGAGACCAGGTCGGTGAGCGTGAAGCCGTCGTGGCAGGTGACGAAGTTGATGCTGGACACCGGGCGGCGGCCGTCATGCTGATAGAGATCGGCGGAGCCGGACAGCCGGCTGGCGAACTCGCCCAGGGTGGCCGGCTCGCCGCGCCAGAAGTCCCGGACCGTGTCCCGGTATTTGCCGTTCCACTCCGACCACAGAGCCGGGAAGCCGCCGACCTGATAACCGCCGGGACCGATGTCCCACGGCTCGGCGATCAGTTTGACCTGGCTGATCACCGGGTCCTGCTGGACCAACTCGAAGAACGTGGACAAGCGATCCACCTCGAAGAACTCCCGGGCCAGCGTGGAGGCGAGGTCGAACCGGAAGCCGTCGACGTGCATCTCGGTGACCCAGTAACGAAGCGAGTCGAGAATCAGCTGGAGCGTCTGCGGGCTCCGGGCGTTGAGGCTGTTGCCGCAACCGGTGTAGTCCATGTAGTAGCGCGCGTCGTCGTCGACCAGACGGTAGTAGGCCGCGTTGTCGATGCCCTTGAACGACAGCGTGGGCCCGAGTTCGTTGCCTTCGGCGGTGTGGTTGTAGACGACGTCCAAGATCACTTCGAGACCCGCGGCGTGCAGCGCCTTGACCATCGCCCGGAACTCCTGGACCTGCGCTCCGGCCCGGCCGGTCGCGGAGTACCCGTGATAGGGCGCGAAGTATCCGATGGTGTTGTAGCCCCAGTAGTTGCTCTTGCCGGACTCGATCAGATGCTGGTCCTGGACGAAGTGGTGGACCGGCATCAACTCCACCGCGGTCACGCCGAGTCGGGTGAGGTAGTCGATGATCGCCGGATGGCCGATCGCGGCGTAGCTGCCGCGCAGGTGCTCGGGCACCTCCGGGTGGGTCATCGTCAGGCCCTTGACGTGCGCTTCATAGATGACCGAGTGGTGGTACGGGATGTCCGGCAGCCGGTCATTGCCCCAGTCGAAATAGGGGTTGATCACCACGCTCTTCGGCATGAACGGCGCCGAGTCACTGGTGGACATCTCGTCCGGGGCGCCCCAGCGGTATCCGTAGACCGCCTCGTCCCAGTCCACGTCGCCGTCGATCGCCTTCGCGTACGGGTCGATCAGCAGCTTGTGCGGATTGCACCGGTGCCCGCGGTCCGGGTCGTAGGGTCCGTGCACCCGGAACCCGTAGCGCTGGCCCGGTTCGACGCCGGGGACGTATCCGTGCCACACGTGCGCGTCGACTTCGTAGAGGTCGCCGCGAGTCTCGGTGCCGTCCTGATCGAACAGGCACAACTGCACCCGGGTGGCCACTTCGGAGAAGATCGCGAAGTTGGTGCCGGTGCCGTCGAACGTGGCGCCGAGCGGATAGCGATGGCCGGGCCAGATCTCCATGCGGTTGTTCTCCACGAGCTGCGGCGCCTTTCGTCTGGGCTGGTCAGACAGCAGTTACCCGGCTGCGGGCGGCGCTACACGCCGGGGACTTCGTATCGCACATCACGCGATTTCCGAGGCATTTAGGAGGTTTGTGCTCTGGTCGCCGACTGGCGCGGCCCGTGGTCCCTGTACCGGTGGTGAATCTTGGCGGCGTCGCGCTCCGAGCCGCCAAGATCGACAACTATCTGTGGAATCCCTCCCGGCCCGCCTCCCGAGTAGTCTGACGGCACTGCATATCCGGGTGGGTCGTGAGCACCGGATATCCGGGTTCTCAGGAGGCGAGCGCCGTGACGGAGACTGCGTGGCGGGCGGATGGCCCGGCGCCGCTGTCGGTCAACGTTTCCCAATCCGACCAGCCCGGCGTCCTGCTGGCCATGGTCAACGGCGAGATGGACTACGGGAACACGCACCGGCTCGCGGCCGCCCTCGGCGACGCCCCCGGCGACGGCACCCACATCGTCCTGGATCTCAGCGGCCTGACCTTCTGCGACTCCAGCGCGCTCGGTGCCCTGGTGGCGTTGCACAAGCGGACGACCGCCGCCGGTGGCCGACTGTTCCTGGTGCACCTGCGGCCACAGGTCGCCGACGCCATCGCGGTGACGTCACTGGATCAACTGTTGCGGGTCCGCGAATCGGTCGAGACGGTGCTCGCGGAGACGGACCGGGCATGAGCTTCCCGGACCGTCTGGCCGCCGATCCACTCGATGACACTGCTCGATTCGGTCTCTCCACGGTCGTGGCCGCCACCGTCGACCTGCGCCGGCGGGCCGCCGAGACGGCCACGCTGGGCAGCGCCGGGCGAAGCGTGGTCGACACTCTCCGGTCGGTGTTTCGCGACGGTGCGGGCGCGCCGGTGTTCGCCACCGCTGAGCTGTTCGTCACGAGCATGCAGCCGATGTCGGATACGCGGTGGTTCGAGTGCCTAGCGGCGGCCGGTGACGTAACGGCGAGCGACCCCCGGCCACTGATCTCGGCCGGTGACGTCGCGTCGATCCCGCTGCTGGACACGGTGGTTCATGAGTTGCGGCTGGCGCCGCTGGGGCTGGTCGCCGGTGAATCGCTGGGCGGTGGCGTTGACGAGCTGGCCGCCTGCCTGCAGGCCAACGGCAACGTGCTGGTTCTCGGCGGTGTGCTGCCGGGCGGCGAGCTGTTCGCGGCGCGGCTGGTGCCGACCGAGCCGATCGGCACCCGGGTTCTGGACCGGCTGCGGATCGTCGCTTCGGCGATCCGCTTCGGCCTCGTCCACGGCATGCGGCTCGAGCCGGGGCGGCTGATCGACCAGTCCGCGAAACTGGCCGAGCTGGTCGGCGGTCAGGCCGCCGATCTCGAGTCGGTGGTCAACGAGCTGCGCGCCGAGGCCGAGCTGTTCGACAGCCTGCATTCGGTGGGGCGCCGGCTGACCGCCCAGCTGGACCTGGACAAGCTGGTGCAGGACGCGACCGACGCCGCGACCCGCGCCACCAGCGCCCAGTTCGGTGCCTTCTTCTACAACCTGATCGACACCTATGGCGAGTCCTACACGCTCTACACCCTGTCCGGTGTGCCACGCGCGGCATTCGAGCGGTTCCCGATGCCGCGCAACACCGGGGTGTTCGCTCCGACGTTCAACGGCGAAGGCATCGTGCGCAGCGACGACATCACCGCCGATCCACGCTACGGGCACAACGCACCGCATCACGGGATGCCGGCTGGGCACCTGCCGGTCCGCAGCTACCTCGCGGTCCCGGTGATCTCGCCAAGTTCCGGAGAGGTGCTCGGCGGCTTCTTCTTCGGGCACCCGGCGCCGGGTCGGTTCAGCACCCGGCACGAGCATGTCGCCTCGGGCATCGCCGGCTACGCCGCCATCAGCCTCGACAATGCCCGGCTCTACCAGCAGCAGCGCCGCCTCGCCACCGAGTTGCAGGCGAGCATGCTCCCGGACGTGCGCGCGGTGCCCGGCTTCGATGTGGTGTCCCGCTACCTGCCCGCGGCTGCCGGATCCAACGTCGGCGGCGACTGGCTGGACGTGATCGAGTTGCCGGCGGCGCGGACCGCGTTCGCGATCGGTGACGTGATGGGCCGCGGTGTCTCGGCCGCGGCCACGATGGGTCAGGTCCGCACCGCGATTCGGGCCTACGCCACCCTCGACACCGAGCCCGCGCAGCTTCTGCAGCAGGTCAACGACCTGCTCGCGACGATCCCCGGCGAACACTTCGTGACCTGCCTCTACGCGGTCCATGACGCGATCGACGAGACCATCACCTATGCCAGCGCGGGGCACCTGCCACCGATCGTGGTGGCACCCGACGGTGCGGTCGAGGTCCGGCCGGACCGGCACGATCTCCCACTCGGGGTCGGCACCGGATTCAATCAGCGCGAGGTGCGGTTCCCGGTCGGGGGTGCCCTGGTGCTCTACACCGACGGCCTGGTCGAGCGGCGCGACCGATCGGTGCGCGACGGCATCGACACGTTCGTCGCGGCGCTGCCAAACCTCTGCCAGGCCGCGCCGGTCGATCTCGGCGAGGTCGCCGACCGGCTGATCTTCGCCCTCACCGGCGGCAAGCACAACGACGACATCGCATTCCTCTATGCGCGGGAACAGGCGCGTCTGGGGGGCACCGCCCGGATCGCGCTGGCACCGGAGCCGGCCAGCGCCGCGGTCGCGCGCCGGTTCATTGACGAGCGGCTGACCAGCTGGAAGCTCGACGATTGGATCGGGCGGGCCAACCTGGTCGCCACCGAACTGGTCAGCAACGCCGTCCGGCACAGCGGCTCGCTCACCGACATGCGGCTGCACTACGTGCCGGATCGGCTGATCATCGCGGTCGGTGACCGGGATCAGAGCCTTCCGCGGCGGATGGATCCGGCACTCGATGACGAGCGGCACCGCGGATTGTTCCTGGTCGACACCTATTCGAAGCGGTGGGGGACCCGGCGGACCGGCTCGGGCAAGGTGGTCTGGGCGGAGCTGTCCACCACTGAGTAGGCAGCGTGCATCATCGGGTTTATTTGCCGTACAGCATGGGAATTGGCTCGCCATGACGGACCACCGCAGGTCGCAACGAGGGGGCGGGATTTCATGAGTGACGCCGATCGCGCCGGTCACAAGGCCGACGAAGGCACGGCCACGGAGTTCGGCGGTGAGACGTCCGACGACGAGGATCTTGCCGATCCGGGCCGGGCAGAGTCGGCCAGGTCGAAGTTCAAGCAGATCGACGACGACCTGACGGACGCGGCCCGGCATGCGACTCATGTGATCCACAAATAGCCTGGCCGGCACGACGCGGCGGCGCTCCGGGGGAATCGGGGCGCCGCCGCTTTGTCATGCGTCCGTTCGCGGACACATTCGGCATCCGGCGGCGGCAACCAAATCCGGGACGGCTCGCGTCTTTCCAGGTGCCGGCAAGCAGACCAATCGTCGCAACCGCACCGAAGGAGCTGGTCATGTCCGCCCGTACCCGAATCTTTGGTCTGGCCCTTGCTGCCGCCGCCACCGCCGCGCTGAGTGCTTGCGGCCCGGCGGCGACGCCGTCGGACCCGGCCGGCGCTGTCCACCCCGCGGCCTTGGAAACGGCCACCAGGCCGGCCGCGGCCACCACGTCGCCGGCACCCCCACCGACGAGTCCCGCGCCGCCGAAGCCCGGCGCCGCAACCAAGCCGGTCGCCTTCGACGACCTTCTCGCCGGCCCGGTCTCGATCCCGGCCTGGCACCGCTACGGCACCGCCTGTCCGCGCGGCAACCTGCAGCTGGTCAAGGCGAGCGGTCCGATGAACCGGAGCGCCACCAGTTCCGACCGGCTGGCCCTGTTCGCGGTCGTTCGCACCAATCTGGACCAGGATCCGGCTCTGGAAACTGCCGCGCTGATCGCGTGCCGTCCGGGCGAGGCCTCGATAGACCAGATCGTGGCATTCGACCGGGATGCCGGCGGCCACATCGTGACGCTGGGGACGGTCGCCGAGGGCATCTTCTGGAGCCTGTCGCCGCGCGCTGGTGGCGGGGTCACCGCCGACATCAGCGACATGCAGGCGTGCTGCGCGACTCCGAAGGTCTATGAAGTCCACCAGATCCGCGGGTACGCCGAGCGCGGTGGCCGGTTCGTCCAGGTTGCCGGATTGACCGCGTTCATCTCACACACCAGGCCGGTCGACCTGAGCATCCGGCTGGTGTCGGCCACATGGGGCGGGGTGCACACTGGCCACCGCACCGGAACGATCACCGTCAAGATCACAAACCCGAGCGGGTATCGGACCGGTGATCTGGTCCTCGCCGACGGCACTGGCGCGATGCTGACGAGCACCGCCAAGGTGATCCGAGGGATCGCCGCGCACAGTTCGGCGACGGCGACCTTCACGGTGGTGCTGCCGGCCGGATTTGCCGATGCCGAGAACGCCGCGGTCGGTGTCTACGAGCGCGGTTCGGTGGGCGTCTGCGCCGATCCGGACTATATGAACAACTCAGTGCACTACCCGCTGCCGAAGTAGCCCGGCCGTGGCACGGTCCCGGCGGCGGCGGCTGAGCCGCCGTCCGGTCCGCGGCGGCCGCGCCGTCGTCCGGGCCTCGGTGGCGCCGCCGCCCTCCGGGACCCTGCGGACCGGCCTCGTGAGCACGGCGGAGCCGCCGCACCGCCATCCGGAGCCCGGATCGACCGGGACTCAGCTCAGGTTGACCCGCACCATCGTCATCAGCAGTTCGGCGACCGCCTTCCAGGCCCGGCGATCGCCGTCGGTTGGCACGCCGGTGCCGGGCGCGGTGATCAGTTCGTACATCTGCGGGTGCTCGCTGATGTCGGGGCGTCGGCCGGCCGCTTTCAGCAGTCCGTCGGCGCACTGGTAGCGGACCAGATATTCCGGATCCAGCACGCCGGCTTTGAACGCGTCCAGGATTGGAGCTGTGGGTGCGAACTCGGTCAGCACCATGGCCGCGTTCAGCCGGGTGCCCCAGTGCGCGTGCGCGTCGGCCAGCACCGAGATCACCAGCGACGAGCAGGATTCGTCCTTGGTCAGCTGCCGCAACGCCTGGGCGACCCGGATCCGGAACTCGCCGGTCGAGCCGGGTGCCACTGCCTTGAGATGAACGTGCGCGTCCCGCGGCGCCAGATTGGCCAGCGCCAGCTCACCGATCGACTGCGCCGCCAGCGGGTCGCCGGCCCTGAGGCCGGCCCGGAGCATCGTCGCGACCAGGGCGCCGTCGGACCGCACCATCTCGGTGAGGGCGCCGAAATCCGGGCCGTCGTCGCAGATCACCTCAGGATCGCCGAACAGCGAATCGCGCCACGTTGCCCAGGTTTTGGCCGGCATCCGAGCAGTTTAGGGCCCGCGGGCCGGTCGCACTATTGCGAAGTCGCCACCAAATCCGCGCGGTCGATCGGCGCTCAGCGCGGCCGTGACGCGACGATGATGGCCTGGTCGCGATCGGTGATTTCGAATCCGGCCAAGGCCAGTTCCGGTTCGAAGTCGGCCACCACATAGCCGGTGAACGACTCGTGCTCGGACCGGACCAGTTCGTCGCCGTTGGTGATCTGGTATTCGAATCGCCAGGTGAACGTCACTTCGCCGGCGGCCCGCGTGGGTTCCGTGGTCGCCGGCGCGACGGCGGTTACCGAGCCGCCGTACACCTCATCGCCGAGATTCCATGACGGCAGGCGATGCGCCTGGGTCGGAAGGACGCTCGGCGGTGCCTCCACCACCATCCGCCCGCCGGGCACCAGCGCGCGGTGCAGCGACTCCAGCGCTCCGGCCCGGGCCGGAGCATCCAGTGTGCCCATGGTGTTCAGGCATAGGACGAAGTCGGCGGCGTCGATCAGTTTCAGGTCCTCCACCCGACCGGTGTGCACGTGCACCCGGGACAACACGTCCGGCCGCCCGGCCAGGCGCGACAGCAGCACGGCCCGCATCGCCGCTGATGGCTCGACGGCGTAGACCGGCACGCGACAGCGCTCGGCCAGCAGCGCCGTGCCGAGGCCGGTCCCGGCGCCGACGTCGATCACGCCGACCGCCGGGGTGCCGAGAAACCGGTCCAGGATCCGGCGAGCGCTCTCCAGGTATCTGATGGCGTGCAGGACGTCGTAGAACTCGGCGGTCACGCTGTAGGAGTGGCCGGTCATGCGTACCTCTGATGGGGTTTGATCTGCGCGGCGGCCGGGTAGTGCCGGACATGCCTGACAACGACGGGCGGCATCCCGGGGAGACCGCGGGCGAGCGCTGGGATCGAAACTTTGATGATCTCCTCCAGGAGGTTCGGGTCGCTCAGACCGGAGTCCAGATCCTTTTCGCGTTCCT
This sequence comes from uncultured Actinomycetota bacterium, assembly GCA_963836775.1. Taxonomy (GTDB): domain Bacteria; phylum Actinomycetota; class Actinomycetes; order Mycobacteriales; family Micromonosporaceae; genus DASQPR01. The sequence goes on from CAWIKR010000003.1 coordinate 1,830,966, forward strand.
TCTGACCCTGCCATTTTCGGCGCGGTTCGGGGCGACATCCGGGCTGGACCGGGTGGTCTACGTGATCACGCTGCTGGCGTCCGCGGCGGCCAGCGCCTTCCTGATCGCACCCGTCAGCTACCACAGGCTGCTGTTTCGGATGGGGAAGAAGGAAGAGCTGGTGCGCAACGCGTCGCGAATGGCGATCTGTGGCGTCGCGTGCATCCTGATCGCGATCGTCGGGGCGGTCTTCCTGGTCCTCGACGTGGTGCACGGGATAGCACTCGCGGTGACCGGGGCGGCCGGATTGTTCGTGTTGGCCACGACCCTGTGGTTCGCCCTGCCGCTGCGGCACCGGCTCGGACCGCACGCCGCGGCAGATCTCAGCGATGAGCGGCGGCCGGCAGTGCCGCCCAGATGATCTTTCCGTACGGCTGCGGTTCGATGCCCCAGTCGGACGACAGCGCCGCGATCAGCAACAGGCCGCGGCCGCCGACCGCGGTCGCCGCGGGTGCCGCCGGCAGCCGGGGCAGGTGCGGGTCCCAGTCCCGGACCTGGATCATCAGGCACGCCCCACGAAGCTCGACCGTCACCACAGCATCAGTGCGCGCGTGCACCACGGTGTTGCAGATCAGCTCGGAGACGATCAGGCATGCGGTGTCGACGCTGCCGTCGAGTCCCCAGGCATGGCAGGTCTCGGCGATGAATGTCCGCGCTTGCCCGGGCGAATCGAGCACCGGTGGGAACATGGATTCAGCCCGTGGCAGCGACCGGAAGATCAGCGCCGACGCGGGCGCGGGTTCTCGGAGCCGGCTGGGTGACATACCAGGTCAGTACCCGGGAGCTCGGTCGCCAAACGGCGTGTGGTGACGTCGAACCACCATTTCGCCAGGCCGCCGCGGGTAGATGACCAGGCCGAGGATGGGAGCTCCGGATGATGCATGGCATCGAGGCCACCGCACTCACCGATCACGACCTGCTGCGCGAGCTGAAGCAGGTGCATCGGACCCGGAACGAGACATTCCGGCACGGCTCCGATGGCGCCGTCGCGCAGCACGACCGGCGAACCGCGGAGTTGGAGATGGAGTATCTGCGGCGGTTCCCGAACCGCGAGGTCGATCCGAACCGGCTGCGGCCCTGAGGGACCGTTCTTAGGGTGCCTTTCGGCAGACCGTGCTGGGGACCGCTCTGCGGCACCGCACCGGGCGGGGCCGGTCACGCCCAATCAGATCATCTGGGCTTCGACGTCGTCCTGATCATCGTGCGCGGGCAGCACCGCGTTCTGTCCGAGCATCCGGGCCCGGGACAGATCGTCACCGCACGTAACCGCGTCGGGGAACACCGCCGACCGGGCGAGCAGCCGTCCGTCGGCGTCGTGGCAGCACCAGGACCAGGTGCCGTCGAGATTCTGCTCGACCGTGGCGTGGCTTAGCGCACCAGCGATGGTGGTGCCTTCATGCCTGCAAGAGGCAGCTGTTTCGTGATGTACGCAGCCGTGCAGAACCACATCCGCGCCGTGGGGGAGAGTCCGGCAGAGAGCCCAGGTCCATCCTTGCGAATCGTTGTTGGTCCACACGTAAACAGTCACATTGATGGCATACCCCGGGCCGGTGCATGCTAACCATGAGTTACCTTCGCAGTCCGAGTTACCAGGTGCCGGCTTGATCGGCACGCACCTCGGTCGCCATGCGACGCGCCTCGCCGGCCGGGATCGCGGTGCGCAGAAGCGGAAATTCGTCCGATTCCTCCCGCGCCGCGTGCGCACTTAGTTGGCGCTGCAGGCGGTCCAGCCCGGCCGGGAAGGAGCGCGCATAGCAGCCCCGGGCGATCAGATCCGCGAGCGAGCGCGCGATCCGCGACTCTTCGTCGAGGCTGGCCCGGACCGCGGCGGCCGCTTCCGGCCCGGTTCTGGCGAGCGGCTCATGCACGATCCGGTGCTCCGCGCGCTCATGCTTCTGGACCAGCTCTACCAGCGCGGCGAATCGTTCCAGCCGGCCGCCGTCGGGGGTGGCCCGGAGCCGGTCGATCAGACCGTCGATCTGGCGGTGCTGCTCGATGAGGACGGCGATGACATCGTTGTCGTTCGCGGTCAGCAGCGCGTCCGCCGGGCTGACCGGAGCGGCGGCGAGCACGGCCTGGGGCCGGCTCACCCGCGCCGAGTGCCGGGTCAGGACGGCCACCGCGGCCGCGCCTGCAGCCGCCGAGCCGAGGGCGATCCGGCCGTAGCGGAAGCGCATGGCCACTGCCCCTCCGATCACGACGGTGGCACCCGCGATCACGGCGGGAGCCAGCCGGCGCACCTGCCGCCCGATGATCCGTTTGGCGTCCAGTCGGGCGGTCAACTCGGTGAGGGTCTCGGCGAGTTCGGCGCGGTCCCGGGCCACCGTCTGCCGGTGGGCGTCGAGGCTGGCGTCGGCGCGCGGAAACAGCACGGGATCGCTCATGTTCCGGAAGTTACCCGGAATCGGGGCCGGCAATCCGGTTATCCGGCCAGCAGGAACTCCCGGACCGCGGCATCGCCCTGCGGATTGCGGCCCTGGATCGAGTGGCCCATGCCGGTGACGACGGTGAGCGTGGCATGGCTGAAATGAGTCAGGTCGGACTGTGCCCAGGGCGACGGCGTGGACAGGTCGCGATCTCCATTGATCATCAGCACCGGCATGGCCAGCCTCCCCGTGATCGGCGGCGGCGGCGTGGTCGGCGGCCAGAACCGGCAGCCGGCGATCAGGCCCTGCTGCGTGACGGTGGCTCGCGTGAACGGGTAGACCGAGGCGTCGGTGACCGTCGCCGGGATCGCGGCGGTTCGGGGCAACGGGGCGTCGGCGCGGCCCCACGGCGGATCTGCCACCTCGGCACACAGTGTGGCGGCGTGCAGCCCGGCGCTGAAGTCGCCGGTGGACGTCGGCGATTGGTCCAGCTCGGCGAGTGCACGGTTGAGTGGTTTCGGGTCGCCGGTCACCGCGCGGTGCACCAGATCGAGCACCGGGTAGTAACCGTTCCCGGAGAACGTCGGGTCGACGATCGTGCCGGTGACGATGAAGTTCATCAGGTCCGCACCGTTTCCCGCCGCGGCGAGTCGAGCCACGTCCGCGGTCGGGTCGCCGGTGCAGTGGCTGGCTGCGCAGGCCTGCCGCAGGACGGCGCCGGTGCGGTGCATGCTGTCGGCGTAGGTGGCCGGGGCGCCGGTCGCCGGCACCACCGAGTCGAGCACCATCCGGCGAACCCGGTCCGGGTGCGCGTACGCGTACCGCTGCGCGACATAGGTGCCGTAGGAGATTCCGTCCACGGTCCAGCTGTCGACCCCGAGCGCGATCCGGAGCTGTTCGAGATCGGCGACCGTGTCAGTGGTGGTGTAGTGGTCGCGTGCCGTTCCGAGCGCGTCCGCGCAGGCCCGCACCGCCGCCGGTGACGGCGGCAGGATGTCCGACGATCCCACCTCACGTTGCAGGTCCGGGCAGCTCAACGCGGTATTGCCGGTGCCTCGCTGATCGATCATCACCAGTCGGTAGTCGTTGAGCAGGTAGGCGACCCGCGGCTGCACCCGCTCCAGCAGACCGGCCCCGGGCTGGCCCGGACCGCCGGTGAGCATCAGGAGGACGCCGCGCGCGGCGCCGGTGTTGTCGGCGACCGCCACGTTCAGACCCAGCCGTGGCCCGGACGGCTGCCGGCGATCCAGCGACACGGTCAGTGTCGAACAGGTGAAGCCGCCGACCGCGCATCGATGCGAGCCGGTCAGCGATCCGGGCTTCGCCGACGACGTCGGCGCGGTTGTCGGAACCGGCTCGCCGGCCTTGCTCGATGTGCATGCGGCGCCGGTCGTGGCGGTCGCGGCCGCGGCCGCGACCGCGACCGCGAGCAGCAGAGCGAGACGGCGTCGGCTCCTCATCTCGCGATGGTAGGCGGGCCACCGGCCGGCGCGGGTGCCGGCGCCGGCACGCCCGCCTCGCTACTCGTTCGATCCGCCGCTGTTCTGCGGCAGCAGCGGCTGCAGGACGTCGGCGAACGCATGCAGGTTGCGAGTCTGCATCAATATCGTGCCGGGTCCGGTGAACATCGCCACCAGGATCTCGCCCGAAGTCAGGGACCGGAACAGGCTCTTGGTCGCTTTCCGGATTTCGTACTGCATGGACGAGTGCCAGGCCACCAGGTGCCCGGTGTCCACGATGTACTGCTCGCCGGGTGCGAGCGTGCGGCCGTGCAGTGCCCCGAACGACGTCACGAACTGGACGCCGGATCCGCGGACCTGCAGAACGAAGAGGCTGTCGCTGGAGAAGAACGCCTTGGCGCCGCCCCAGCCGGTGTCCACCTCGAGGGTCGCCTCGCTGGCGAGATATGACGACGCCGCGATGTCATAAGCGTCGTTGGTGAGCGCGAGCGGGATGATGTCGCCCGGCGAGCCGGGCGCAAGAGTAAGTTCACCGGGAGCGCCATGTGCGGTGAACGTCGAGACGAAGGCGCTGCGGCCGCCGACGCTGCGCTTGACCGCGCTCCACAGGCCGCCCTCCATCTTCGATTCCAGTTCGACGTGGCCGGCCATGCTGACCATCGCACCGGACTGCGCTTTGATCGATTGGTCGCCGCCGAGCATGACGGTGGCGAGCGCGGAGGAGGGCCGGTAGTCGATCCGATAGCTGAATGCGGCACCTTGGCCCTGGTCGGCAAGTACGTTGATGTCGGACATATCGCCCACCCTAGACCGCACGGACCGGCCCCGGCTTTCCAATCACCGAGCCGCCTGAGCGACCATGAGAGCGGCTCATGCCGTCGTTCGGCCCACCGGACCGGCCGCGGGAAGGGAGGCTCAGCATGCTGTTCGAGGCGTTCGAGAACGGCGCGCTAGATCACCGGAGCGTCGTCACCATCTCCGGTCACGCCGTCTCCGGCATCCGCCTGCGGGCCGCCGCGGCCGCCGTCAGCGACGAAATTGGCGGTGTCAACGTTGTCGCGGTGCACGCCACACCGACGATCGAGACCATGGTGGCGATGGTGGGTGCTCTCGCCGCCGGCGCCGCGGTGGTGCCGTTGCCACCGGACTCCGGAACCGCTGAACGGCAGCACATCCTCAACGACTCACGGGCCGGCCTGGTGCTGACCAACGACCCGACGGTGGCCGGCTCGCTGCCATGCCGGGGCATCGACATCAACCACACGGCGACCGCGCTCAGCCACGCGGTGACGCCGACCCAGGCCGCGCTCATCATGTACACGAGCGGGACCACGGGGCTGCCCAAGGGCGTGGTGCTCTCGCATCGCGCGGTGGCCGCCGGCATCGACGCGGTCGCCGACGCCTGGGACTGGACCGAGGATGACGTGCTGGTCCACGGGTTGCCGCTGTTCCACGTGCACGGCCTGGTGCTGGGCCTGTTCGGACCGCTGCGGATGGGCAGCCGCCTGGTGCACACCGGGCGGCCGACTCCGTCGGCCTACGCGGCCGCCAACGGCACCATGTACTTCGGCGTGCCGACGGTGTGGTCGCGGATCGCCGACGATCCGGATTCGGCGGCCGCGCTGAAGAACGCCCGCGTCCTTGTCTCCGGCAGCGCACCGCTTCCGGCGCCGACCTTCGAGCGCCTGCATGACCTGACCGGTCACGCGCCGGTGGAGCGCTACGGCATGACCGAGACCCTGATCACGCTGAGTGCCCGCGCCGACGGCGAGCGCCGGGCCGGTTACGTCGGCTTTCCGGTGCGCGGCGTGACCACTCGGCTCGCTGCCGATGACGGCAGCCTCCTTCCGCACGACGGCGAGACCATCGGTGAACTTCAGGTACGCGGACCGATGCTCAGCGACGGCTACCTGAACCAGCCGGACGCGACCGCGGCGTCGCGGACCACCGACGGATGGTTCCGCACCGGCGACATCGCCACCATCGATTCGGACGGCCGGCACCGCATCGTCGGGCGGGCTTCGGTCGATCTGATCAAGACCGGCGGTTTTCGCGTCGGCGCCGGCGAGGTCGAGGATGCGTTGCTGGCCCACCCGGCGGTCCGCGAGGCGGCCGTCATCGGCTGTCCCGATCCGGACCTGGGTGAACGAATCGTCGCCTACGTGGCCGCCGACGGCGTGACCGAATCCGAACTCGTCGACTTCGTCGCCACCCGGCTCTCCGGCCACAAGCGGCCGCGGGAGATCCGGTTCCGCGATGAGCTGCCGCGCAACGCCATGGGAAAGGTGCAGAAGCGGAATCTGGCTTGATCCGGGATCACGTGACCTCGCTAGTCAGGCTCCGAGCAACGTGCGCAGATGACTCACTCGGCCGTCCCGGATCGTGACGATATCGATCCCGCGGATTGCCGGCTTGTCGGGCGGCCCGAAGCGCCAAGCCAGCGCGGCGGTGTCGCCGGCAATGTAGGGCGGCCCGTCCTCATCGAGCACGAAGCCGGCCAGAGGGCCGTCGAGAAGCTGCTGCGCCTTGTCGTTCAGCGCTTGCCATCCGACAACCGTTTCCTCTGGATCGATGAACGTCACATCTTCTGTGTATGTCCGCTCGATCGCCGCCCATCGGCGTTCCGCATCTCGTTCCGAGAAGACCTCGTGCAAGTTGCTGTGAAGCAGCTTCATAGCATCTGCCATACGACGACCGTACGCCCGCTCTGGCTCGGTTTCGTCCGGGATCACGTGACCGTGCGGAGCACTAGAAGCCCGACTCCCGTGGTGGGGTCGTCGAATGCCGGTGTTCAACGGTCGATGCGGATGCGGCTGGCCACGCTGCGGCGGGCTGGCCGCCGCCGGTGGAGACAAGGGCGGCACCGAAGCCTGCCGGCAGGTCGGTCTGCATCGCTTAAGGATGTCGATGATGATCGCCGCGGATTGATCCGCCCGGTCACCATAGAGTCCTTGACCCTGGAGTCACCCGAGACACGAGGCTCGACGCATGCCCGACGCACTCTGGACCATCGGCACCTTCTCACTGGCCACCGGCCTCAGCATCGATGCGCTGCGACACTACGACGACGTGGGCGTGCTGCGGCCAGCGGCGGTGGACCCGTTGACTGGGTACCGACGCTATCGGCCCGAGCAGGTGGGCGCGGCCCGGGTCGTGCTGGCACTGCGGCGGCTGGACCTGCCGGTCCCGGCCGTCCGCGCATACATGGACGCACCCGACGAGCCGAGCCGACGCGCGCTGCTCGACGCGCACCGGTCGGTGCTCGAACGGCGCGCCCGAGACGTCGGTGTCCAGCTCGAATCGCTGGACCAACTCATCAAGGAAGGCCTCGTCATGAGCACCGCAACCCGGATCTCCCAGGTCACCATCCCAGTCAACGACCTGGACGCGTCGATCGCGTTCTACCGCGACGCATTCGACGCCGAATACCAACCTGCGATCAATTCGTTCCAGTTCGGTATCTTCCCAGACGACTCGTTCTTCCTGCTCACGATCGACACCGAGCACGGTGGCCCGCTCGGGCCGGCCCGATTCGGGCTGATGGTCGCCGATGTGGACGACGCGCACCGCCGGTCACTCGCCGCCGGTGCGGTCGAGCGATCGGCCCCGCAGGACTATGCCTGGAAGCCGCGTACCTCGTGTGTTGTGGACCCGAGCGGCAACTTCATCGACCTCTACCAGTCGTAGGAATCGAAGGGTATTCACGCAGGGGCGTGTCGTTGATCGACATGAGGCGTGGGTTTCGGTAGACGGTTCATCGACGGAGAAGACCATCGATCCGGAATCCTCGTGGCCAGGTACCGGCGGCGAGGCGGCATGACCTTACTGACAGACAACGCCCACTGACACGTGGACGGTGGACATCTCGCTCCCCGCGCGCACCTCCATCGGTACGCAGGCAGCCTTGTCGACAGAGAATCCGCCAGGAAACGCCAGCCACTGACCGGCGCCCGGGGACGGTTCCGGACAGTCCGGGATGTGCAGGCTGGTGGTCCACTCTGCCGGCCGGTTACCCCAAAAGATCGACACCCGAGGGGCCCAATCCGCCGGTACGGTCAAGGTCGCCGCGTGTCCAACATGTACGTAGAGCCCGGTCTTGGCGAACAGACGGTGTGGGTCTGCCCCACCGGCCGTTGAGACGCCCAGTGTCGACCCGGTGTCCAGGCCCACCGCGTCAAGCGTGTTGCGAAGCGGTGCGGTCAGTGACTCGACGCTGCCGACCGAACAGTCGAGATTGGTAGTTCCGGGTGGCAAGGCGCTTGGACTCGGCGCTGCCGATGCACTACGGCCGGGTGGCGGTGCAGGCGCTGACGTCGCGGTGCACCCGGCCGCGAGGCAGACGGCGATCACCGCCGCCGAGCCGATGATTGTTCGCATCCCGTTCTCCCGCCGACTCTGTTACCGGCTCAAGCCCGCCTGGTCGGGGCTCTGTGAGCCGGCCGAGCTCGTCACCGCTGCCGGGTGCGCCGCGTTAATCACGATCATGTCCTCCTCCACGGTGTACCTCAGCTCGGATACACCGCAGCGACGCGACTGGTTCCGGTTAGGTTCTGGGCCTCCCTCGGCGGATAGCATCATCAGTTGGACCTACCTCCCTTCCGCACGGCGGTAGGACTCGATGACGTAACGGCGATGCGGACGCAGCGGCCTCTATCTGCCGGCGATCTCGCTCGGCCTGTGACACAACTTCGGCGACCACCGCCCGTTCGAGGCTCAGCGAGACATCCTGTTCAGAGCGTTCGACCTCGGCGTGACGCACTTCGACCTCGCGAATAACTACGGAGACGGCCAACCAGCAAGAAGCTTTCGCCAACAGGCAACTACGGGCCGCCGATTTGCGGTGCCAAACGGCCACGTCTTAGGTTTCCGCCACAGCAAACATCTGGGAGCCAAGGTTGACCGCTGCGGATGAGTACTGGTCGGTGGACATACCCGGCCTCACGGAGGACCAGGCCGTCTCGCTGCGGGAGCGCCTGACAGGCGAGTTCGAGTGTGACGTTATGGTCATCAACCCACGTCAGGTCATGGTGCGAGGATTTCCTCGCGAGGTGGTGGAGACGCTGGTGTCCAGTCTGCGAGCGGGTCTGGCTGCTGGCGGCATGTCTGATGAGGACGAGCCGGCCGTGGACGCCATCCTGGAGGACTTCGACGCGTGGCTCGACCAAGCCGACGAGTGAACCGCGACGTCGTCGAATTCAGATTCAGGGTATAGACAGATCCGATTTGTCTCTGTCTCACAACAGGGCGAACGTTGTCTGATGCAGCACTAGCATGGTCGGCGTGACCTACCTACCTTCCGCGTCGCGGTACGACACGATGCAGTACCGGCGCTCCGGGCGCAGCGGGTTGCTGCTGCCGGCCATCTCGCTCGGGCTCTGGCACAACTTCGGCGACGGCCGGTCTTACGAGACCCAGCAGGCGATCGTCAAACGCGCGTTCGACCTCGGTGTCACGCACTTCGACCTGGCCAACAACTACGGACCAACCTAGTTGCGCGTTGGCAGAAATCGTGTTAGTTGCCAAACAGGTGGAGAGAGTCCTTGGAGTTATTCGACTGAGCGTCACTACTGACGAGTCAACATCACCCGAACGTCAACGACAGATTATCGAGAACACGGCCAAAGCACGAGGCGCCGAGATCGTCGATTGGGCGATCGACCTGGACGTATCGGCCTCCAACGTCCGCCCTGGTGACCGGCCGGAGCTGGGTGCGCGTCTTGCCGATCCAACCGGGTTCGACACGGTCATCTTCTGGCGTGTCGACCGGCTGTGTCGCAAGGTCGGTGACTTCTCAGACATGATCAAGTGGGCTGAGGAGCACGGCAAGAACCTGATCAGTGCCACCGAGTCCTTCGACCTGTCGAGCCCGCTTGGCAAGGCCATCGCGTACATCGTCGCCGTCTTCGCTGAGCTGGAGGCCGCGACGATCCGCGAGCGTGTTACCGGCGCGCACAACCACCTGCGAAAGACGGGCCGCTGGCCGGGTGGTCGCTACCCGTACGGGTACATGCCGGAGAAGCGGGGCAATGGGGTCTTCCTCGTCACCAACCCGGAGACACGGCCCATCCTCGAAGAGATCGCGGATCGCGTGATTGCCGGCTGGCCGCTGACCGCAATCGCACGTGACCTCAATGAGCGTGCCATCCCGAGCCCGTTCGGTGCGCGCGACAAGGAGACGGCGGAGTCACCGCGGGCCGGCTGGTCTGCCCAGGGCATTCGGCGCATCTGCGAGTCGGAGAGCCTGCTCGGCATGGTGGGGTACACCCTCAACGGCAAGCGGATAAACGGCAAGCCCGTGAAGGTGAACGGCAAGACGGTGCCGCAGCAACGCCGCGACCGGCGCGATGACGGCATGGTCCAGCTTCGGGCCGAGCCGATTCTCAGCCAGGAGAAATTCGACCAGCTTCAAGCGGCGGTCGCTGCACGCAAGCAGAACACCCGCAAGAAGTACGCAGTCTCCCCGCTCAGCGGCTCGATCTACTGCGTGTGCGGCCACCGTCTCTACCGCAAGAAGTCAATCTACGCTGCCACCGGCAAGGTCTACTGGTACTACAACTGCTCGTCAAGCAACGGTCCCAACCGGGACAAGTTCTTCTGCGGAAACAAGAGCATCGAGGCGGAACCGGTTGATCGCGAAGTGCGCAACAGGTTCCTCCGCGCCATCGGCCACCTAGAACTGCTGGAGCGCGTCACCAACCGGAGTGGCACCGAAGCCGAGGAGATCGACCAGATCAAGCGGGCCATGAAGGAGCTAGGCGAGGAGCAGGACATCGGCCTCTTCGACTACGCCGGTGGGCGCGAGCGCTACCTGGGGAGAATGAAGAACCTCAAGGCCCGCATGGATGAGCTGACCATCATCGCCGAGGCGCCAGAGGTGCTGTGGCGCTCGACCGGCAAGACCTACCGAGACCTCATGACCGAGGCCGGCGAAGATATGACGAAGATCCGTGACCTGTATGCGCTATCCGGGATCAAGGTCATCGCTGCGCAGGACACCCTCCACGTGGGTTGGCCTGACAACCTGACCGAGAGAATGAAGAAAGCCCCCCAGGCTACGGGAGCCTGAGGGGCAGTCACCCACACCGTCTACACCGACTCGAAGGCGATCTCGTCAGCCTCGACCGCTATGCCGACATGGAACCAGCCGTCCGCACCGCCTTTGCGGTCCGAGTGAATGGCGCCCTTGGGGGCGCCGAGGAGGATAACCGTGGTCGCCTCACCTTCGGCGCTGGCAAGGTTCAACGCCGCTGAGCCGGGTGACGCGTCCGCACTACCGTCCACATCGGCCCAGCGCTTGACGATGACCTTCATGCAATTCCCTTCGCGTTGCTCACGAGATCGGGTGGAGGCCAGGCACGGAACCGGCCTCCACCGGGACTTTCCATTTGGAAAGAGCCGCTACAGGTGCGGCTGGATCCAGGAGCGCAGCTCCCGCAGGGGTGCGAACCCGGTGCGCTGGGCGACCATCTCGCCGTTGACGTAGAGCACGAGCGTCGGGACGCTCATGATGGCGAGCTGGTGGGCGAGGTCCGGGTGCTCGTCGATGTTCACCTTGGCCACCGTCAGCTCCGGGGTCTCTACGACGAGCGAGTCGAGGACCGGCGCCAGCCGCTTGCACGGCCCGCACGTGTCGGCCCAGAAGTCCACGAGCAGCACGCGGTGCTGGCGTGCGAGGTCAGCGAGGTTCACGCCTCCACCGCCGGCAGACCGTTGATCAGGTACTCCGCGACGACGATGAGCTTGCTCCGGGCTCGCCGGACCGAAGAGACCCTGCAGCAGAGGCTTGGCGTCGCGTAGCGCACGCAGGCGCAGCTCGTAGTCCGTCTCGACCGCCGGCACCTCGCGACCGCGGAACGCGGCCAGCGCGTCGATCAGCTCGACCTGCTGCTCCTCGTTCAGGAACACGCCGCTGGGAGCTTCGGCTCCTTCACGGTGACGCTCACACCGTCTGATTCCTCGTCCGTGACGCGGATGCTGTCCCCGTCGACATCGACGGCTGAGTAGATGGTGTTCATTGCTGGCCCTTCCAGGCGATGCGTGCGATTCTTGCGGCTGCGATGGCCTTCTGGCAGCCAGCGCATGGTTCGTGCGTGAGGTAGAGGGTCGATCCGGCGCAGCCGTCCACCGCGGCGTAAAGCAGGGCGTTCATTTCCGCGTGGATCGCGTGGCAGGTCCCGGGGCCCGAGTCGTAGCTCGACCCCGGGTCGACGCCGGAGGCAGCCCTCGGGCACTGGCCGGCGAGGCAGCTCGGACCTCGCGGTGGGCTGCCGTTGTAGCCCGTAGAGACGATGCGGTTGTTGCGGACGACCACCGCCCCGACCTGGCGACGCGAGCAGTCAGCTCGGGCCGCTACCGTGGCCGCCAGGTCGAGGAAGTAGGTGTCCCAGTCCGCGCCCATCTAGCGCTCCTTGCCGTTGAGGTGGTCCAGCAACGCGCGCATCCCGGCGCGGTAGTGGTTGGACAGGGTCCTCTGCGTGAGGCCCAAGGCCGCGGCTCCGTTTTGCTGCGGCAGGTCGAGCACGCGGCGGATGTAGATCGCCCGGCGCATCGACAACGTCATCCGGGTCTGCTGCCAGGAGCGCCGCATGTCGGCCAACATGGCCGGCATGTCACTGGGTCGTTGGTCTCCGCTTTTGCGGAAGGCCGGCAGGTCTGGCTCGATGCCCCACAGGGCCAGCTCGATGCCCCGCAGAGCCACGGGCAGCAGCACGGCGACGTGGCGCTCGGTGTACCGATCGGAGTTCCGGGTCCTGACGTTCAGCGAACGCCTAGGCCCCGGTGCAGTGACACTCACGGCCTCTTTTTGTTGGTACGGCTTCTCCATCCACACGCGGGAGCCGTTGGCGACGCCATCGCGGCAGTCCTGCATTGCGTTGATCGACGCGTCGCGGTGCTCGTACTTCACGAGGTCGGTCGAGCCGCTGCCGACAGCCAGTGCTGCAGGACGGGTAGCCCTTGGCCAGCTCACTTCGAGCCGTGTTCGCGCGCTCGGCGAGGATGATCCGGCCGGCCTGCGTGAGGTCGTCCTCGGTCGCCGAGAGCTTCTCGCGCGCCGTACTGCGCGGACCACCGAGCGCACCGCTGACGCCAGTGCGTTGTTGACCTGGTCGTTCTCGAGGATCGACCAGTCCGGCTCGCTCCGGACCGTGTCGACCTGGTCCTCGGACCACGTGGTGGGTCGGCCGCCGGCAGCGTGGCGACCAGTTCGGCGATCTTGGTCTTGACGATGGCCTGCTGCTCACTGGTGAGCTTCTCGCGGTAGCGCAGCGTGGACAGTCGCGCGACCTCTACTCGGGCGGCTCGGACCCGCTCCAACTCATCCACAGTTGCACACGTGGCTCTCATGAGATCTCCCTGATGTCCGTTGCCTGGGTGCGTCGACTGGCGCGCGACCGGGCGCCGCAGTTCGCGGCGGAGGTCGCACTGGTATTTCTGGGCTGGGTGAGGGCGATGCCCTCTTGCTCGCCCTCCGACTGCTTCCGAACGCGTCGCAGTTAAAGCCGGATCGGCGACGGACCCGCGACGGTGGTGAGCACGTCGTCCAGCTCTCGCAGGATCTTCACGTCCTGCATTGTTGTGCGTTGACCAACAGTAGCACATGTTGTGTTTGGGACTCCGAATGGAGGAAAGACCTTGCCGCCCCCGGTTGCGCGTGACCGCAGGTCCTTGGCCGGGAGCAACGCGTCCCAGCCGGTGTAGGATCGTGCACTGGAATCTCCACGTACGCGCATGCCCGGCCACAGTGTGCATCAACCCACCGCGGTCGCGACGACGCACAGCACCAGCGGCCTCCCCACGAAGGGAAGCACGGCCGCTTTGGGTAAAGGACTCAGCCCATCACCGTCAGTCGCGCTTGCCGCGCATGCGGGTGTTCTTGCTCGGGTACGTAGATGTAGTCCGTGTCGACTCCGGGGCGCCGGGCCACGTAGAAGAAGCCATCCTCGGTGTCCGGGTCGTAGTGCACGACGCAGTCCTCGTCCTTCATGAACTCGCGCCAGCGCGCCAGCCGCTCGGTCTGGATGTCCGACAGCGGCTCACCCGCGCGCTGCCGACCCTCCGCCCGGAGCATGGCCAGGGCATGCCGGTAGCGGTGATTCGGCAGGACGGCCCAGGGGATCAGGTTCATGTCGCGCTGCTGACGCCGGGCCAGGCCGAGCCTGGACCGCCAGTTGCCGATCGCCGAGGGCGTGATCTCAAGGTCGTACTTAGTCCGGTACTCCTCGATGATCCACTCATAGGACTTGCCTTCGTTCCACCAGCGCTTGAACTCGTCTGTGTTCTGCAGCTTCGCGGCGGGCATGGGGTCCTGTCTCCTCGTTGAGAATTAGCGTCATGTGAGTGTATTGTTACATGACATCGCCACAGTAGCAAGCTCGACGGGAACGGAGTCAAATGAAGATAAATGTGCAGGTCTGCGACGTGTGTCGGGATCCCAGCAGGGCCGTTACGACCTACACGGTGATCGCGGGCGACCGTCAACGGAATACTGATAGGTGTGATGAGCACGGTTATGTGCTCGAAGCGATTCTCGAGGGGGTGCAGGTCGCACCCGAGCAGCGCAGCCTGCGTCCTGCGCGCCGGGGCGGGCCACCCGAGGCCGAAGGTCATGACCCTGGAAGAGATCGAGGCCCTCAAACAGCGATAAGCCCGCCAATTAGGGCACGGGCACCGAGATTCTGGATCACCGCCTATCTAGACGGGTCTCTCCTTAACCGCGGCCTCGTCCTCGTCGGGAAACCTCTAGTTCGGTCGGCACAACTGGCGTCATCCGCGACCGGCTGGCCGACCTTGAGTGCGGCCGTACCACTCTTCCAGGGGCTGATGGAGGATTACTGCATTCCCGGTTCTGTCGTGGTGATTCCCTAGCCTGGGAGGTTCAGGCCGTATGGCTACATTCACGTTCATGGTTCTGTTCGATCCCGCCACCACGGACTGGCGTGCGGATCGAGCCGACCTGACGCGGGAGATCCGTCGAGCATGGCCAGACGCCGACATCGATCCGTTCATGGTGTGAGGTGGAGGTTCCGTGACGAGGAGGGTCCCGTCGAGTCGTCCCTCCACAGCGATGGCACCGGCGTGTACGTCGACGGACAACTGGAGTCCGCGGCGCGTGTGGCCGCATGGTTCCGACACATGGTTCCGCCGTCCGTCGATCTGATCTTTTGCGATATCGGGTATAACGTCGCCATCTCTGTCCCGGTGGGTGCGCAGCCATCCGACATTCTGTCGGCCTGGTGAGTCGGCTTGCCTTACCAACTGCACCCGGCGCGTTAGTCGAGGGCGCGGCATTCCCACCGGCGCCGACCCGATCGGCCCGGATATCTGATCCGGGATTACTGGGCAGGCGGGCGGAGGTTCAAGACGAAGGCGGGCCCGGTGATGTCGACCTGGACCGTGCGGTCGGTGTGCAGCCCTCGCGTACGAGTCGATGAGCTTCTGGCAGCAACAATGGCGCCAGCGTCAGTGTGTTGCGGACATAGAAATAACGCCGGGCGAACCGGACACGCGTTCCTGGGTTGTACTTACTGACCGGCTCGCTCTCCCGTCGAAATGTGACAACGGCGACGGCCGACGAACTCGACCGCGGACGGCCAACCTGCGCCGCCGACCGACTGTCGTGCTCCACGGCTGGACGGGCATACGGAACAGCGTTGTCGGTTTGATGCCCAGATCATCCGGTGGATTGACATGGCGTGACGGCTTCATACGCTCTGACCTGTGCCCGGTGATCAGCAACTTCCGTCTATATGGGACCCGCAGGACTTCTTTTTCATCTCTGTCTCTGGGCGGGTGTGCCCGCGATCGCGATCGCCGTCGCCACCGCCGTACTCGCCGCGATCAACAGCATTAAGGCTTGGATCGAATTTGGTCGGGCTGCCAGGCAAGGAACCGTCCTAGCGGGGACGACCTTTCGGGAATGGACGACGGACCGGCAGCGTGCCGTTATGCGCCTGCTGCTGCAGTCGCTTGTCGCGGTTACCTTCTCGTACATGCTGGCTGTAGTTCTGAATACCGGCATCCGGCTCGTCATAGTGGATCCGAAAAACGTGTTCTCCCTACATCAGTTCAAGAACACGGTTGGCGTAGCGCCATGGCCGCGGGCGGCCGTCTGGACAGTGGTCGGCGGCATCGTCGCCATCGTCCTGCTCGCGCTCGCATACATGGCCAACCTGCGCGGCGTTCAGCGTCTGGTTAAGACCGCGGGGGTTCTCGTCCTCATAGTCGTCTGGATCGTATTCCTGTGGCTCGGCGTCGCGGCCGTGTGCATGTGGCTGGGCGTGATTCTCGACGCCCTACCGCCCAAGGGCACCTCTGGTGAACCGGTTCCGATTCCATTGGCAGTAACGTCGACGATCACCGCGGTGCTGGCCGGGCGTGCTGATCCTTGTCGTTCCGAAGATCCCTACCACGAGCAAGGACGCGTTTGCGCCTCTCCCGGTGCGCTAACCGCGGAACCTCGGGGCAACAGAGGTTGTGGTGCACCCGCGGTGATGATCGCCCATTTGGCTGCAGAAAGTCGGTCAACCACGCTGGGACCCCGGCCGGCATCGAGGCAGTGGGTGGAAGCTCGAGCACGTGGGCTACGTCTTCATCGTCACCGGCGAGTCCAGCCATGAGCGATTCTTCAGCAATTGCTAGAAGATCGTCAGCGGTCAGACTGTCGGAATCCATCTGTTCTGCAACACCCGCTAAACCAACGGATCTACCACCTTCAGCATCGCAATGAAACCGTCGATCGCACTCCATTGCGACTGCGGAACCTCGTCCCGCGAGAAGTGCATGACGCTGTTGCGGATCTTCCGCACCTCGTCGAGAAGAGCGATGAAGTCATCGTGGTGGAGCGGCCAGCCGAGTCTGCGGTAGTTCGTTTCATCCTTCAATAGCTGCATGTGTTCGCCGAGCGTGAGGTCCTCGACGGCAGTTATGCGCTTTGGCGTTCTGGACACCGCCCGAAGATCATCGATCGAGAAAGTGCTGCCGTAGGCGCGTCGAAGCCGGTACTCCGCTTCTTCCAATTGACTGAACAGACGAGTGGACTCGTGAAACCTTGCGGCCATGTCTGCGGCCGTGACAATCCCCTCCACTGTCTTCCGATCCTTCGAGCGGACGAAGATGAAGCCGCGCTGGTATATGTCGGCTGCCCTGCGAAGAAGGTCGTCGTCATGTTCGGCAACCAGGGGAGGCGCATGCATCGCGTCGTCGACACACGAGATCTCCCGTCGAGACATTGACGCTTGCGCAATTGTGTCCCAGCTTACGTGGCCCTGGAGTGTTCCATCATGCGCAATGACGGCGAGTTGCGAGTAGTTGTAGCGCAACATGTTGGTTGTCGCCCGGCTGATTTCGTCGTCTGGCCTCACGAACGCCAGGACGTGATCCGCTTGAACCAGATCCGCGACGCGTAGCGTCAGTGGCCGCGCTGGTGGCGATGCGACGGCGAAGTCGTCGGTCTCGTCATCGGCGCTGTCTCCATCGCTCGCGGCAGCCTCGGGCTCGGCCGGATCCGCATCGACCCGTTCGGCGGCGTCAACAAGCTGGACGTTCTCTCCAAGCCAGCCATCCGCGAAGTTCGGGACGGTCCTCAGTCCCTTTTCGGCGAGGTCACTTTCGATGGTGGCCACCACGGGCGCGGTCCTTCGTGCGGCTCCCCACTCTGCAAGGAACTCCCGGATCGTCATCGAGATGGGCGTGCTGTTTCCGACTTCGGCGGCACGTTCGAGCATCTCATCAGGTGTGACGAGGTCGCTGGTGACAATCTCGTCCTCAGCGGGACCCGGGTCCGAACTGCCGTCGGCGAGCGCGCTCACGCGCCGTGCGGCGCCATTTCGCTTAAGTTGAAAGATGGTGAGAAGTGAGCCCATTGTGTAGAGCAGGTCCTGCTCAACGATCGTCCGCGAGACCTTCGGTTGAATCCAGTCGACTGGTCGGACGTGTCTGCGGTCTTCCGTGGCGTCGGTTCGGTAGCGGTAGGGGCCCGTTACCCGGCCAATGGCGATGGTGTTCGGCGTATCGTGAAGCGGCATGACAACCAGGTCGCCGACCTGGATCGTTTCCAAAAGCCGCCACAGTTGGCCAACCGTCGCCACTACGCGGGCAGGCCGGTCGTGATACGTCGCGCGAACGAGGAGCCGGAGTTGCGCCTTGGTCCGGACAGCGGTCAGATCGCCAATTTCGGGCCAGCCGGCGATCGCGAGCCCTTCGGTGAGCGCCGCTTGCTCCCGCTCACCCTCGCTGCCGGCACGAATTACCCAAGCGGACGGCATGCTGCTCCTTGACCGTTGTTGGCATCAGGTCAAATGCCTGACCTCGTTGGTTAAATCCGTTCGGCTGTTAACCTTCGTTGAGATTGTGCCTTAAAGAACCCACGGTTGGTCAGAGCCAGTTGCCCGAGCGGGTCACGGGAACGCTCAGGGCGGTCACTAAGCTTGATGCTGGAACTGGAACCGTTACATGTGGGGGTGAACTTTGCACGTTCGCTCGCCTGGTGGCTCGCTCGCGGTGCCTCACGAAATGTCTAGCCGGCGGTGTTGTGGGGGTGGGAGTGGCCAACCAGTGACCAGTACCAGTACTGGTTACTGGTGGAGCGCACCGTTCGCTCGCCTGGCGGCTCGCTCGCGGTGCCTCACGAGGTGTCTGGCCGGCGGTGTAGTGGGAGTGGGGGTACCAACCAGTTCCCGCTACTGGCATTACTCTGGTGGGGCGCACCGCTCCTCGCCTGGCGGCTCGCTCGCGGTGCCTCACGAGGTGTCTAGCCGGCGGTGTAGTGGGAGTGGGGGTACCAACCGGTTCCCGCTACTGGTTACTGGTACTGGTTACTGGTGGGGCGCACCGCTCCTCGCCTGGCGGCTCGTTCGCGGTGCCTCACGAGGTGTCTAGCCGGCGGTGTAGTGGGAGTGGGGGTACCAACCAGTTCCGGTTACTGGTTACTGGTACTGGTTACTGGTGGGGCGCACCGCTCCTCGCCTGGCGGCTCGTTCGCGGTGCCTCACGAGGTGTCTGGCCGGCGGTGTAGTGGGAGTGGGGGTACCGACCAGTTCCGGTTACTGGTTACTGGTTACTGGTTACTGGTTACTGGTGGGGCGCACCGCTCCTCGCCTGGCGGCTCGCTCGCGGTGCCTCACGAGGTGTCTAGCCGGCGGTGTAGTGGGAGTGGGGGTACCGACCAGTTCCCGCTTCTGGTTACTGGTGGGGTGCACCGTTGTCGCCTGGCGGCTCGCTCGCGGTGCCTCACGAGGTGTCTAGCCGGCGGTGTAGTGGGAGTGGGGGTACGACCAGTTCCCGCTTCTGGTTACTGGTGGCACCGCTCCTCGCCTGGCGGCTCGCTCGCGGTGCCCCGGGGGTATCGAAGCCTCAGTAATAAATACACGGCGACGGCACCGTTATGCGAAAAGGGTGTGACGGAGCTCACCGTCGCCGGACCGCGTACCACCACAGCAGGAGGCGGAACTGCTCGTTGGTGAACTTCCAGCGACCGCCGTCGGGGTCGTTGAGGTACTTCGTGCACCAGGCGGCGATCTCCCAGCCCAGCGTCTTGAGTCCGAAGTCCTCGGGGGTCAGGTAGTTGCCCAGCGGGCCTCGGGTCCAGCTCGGACCGATGTACGTGTGCTCCAGGGCGTCCAGATCAAGGGCCACCGCTGTCGTCACGGCGGCCTCCCGGGTCGCTCACGCGGTCAGACGGCGCGCAGCCCCTTGCGGTAGTCGTCCATCTGGGACACCACGGCGTCGTCCTCGCTGTTGTCTTCGTCCTGCAGCTCGATCCGCACCCGCCGTCGGTCGCCCTCGGTCAGGAGGAGCACCGTCATCGCCTGGTTCAGCGCGGCGAACATCATGGCGGAGTGCGCGCGACGGCCTGTCGGCGCTCTTGTAGGCGCTCAGCTCGTCGCAGACGTGGTACAGGAACGCGTAATCGCTGCTCTCGTAGAAATCGGCCTGGCCGGAGGTCCAAAGCGGCGTCCCAGAGCATCCGGGCGACCCGGTGCCACTCGGGATCGGGCTCCGGAATGGTCGCCGGCCGGCTCTGGCCGCGCGAAATCGGCGCCCGGTCGCCGCGGTCGGAGTCACGGTCGCGCGAAAGGTCTTCGGAACGGTTGGGAACAGGCCCTCGTTGGCCCATATCGGCCTCCAAGGGCTCGTCTTGTCAGGGATGATCCGATCTATGGCAGATAGGTACCAGTGGGACAACGGCGTGCTGTTGGTCCCGGCCACGGGCTGGCCGGGGCAGTGCACGTGGAACGGGCCGACAGGCGATGGAGGACGGCTGCGCTTACCGACGTGGCCGTCGACTGGACAAGCTCGGTGACGCGGGACTGGGAGATCGTCGGGCGTCAGCGACGGCACCGAAGGAACCCGCTACGTCATTCCGAGCGCCTCACTGACCGCAAGGTCGGCCAGACCGAGCCGTCGGCACGATAGAACACGCGTACGATTGAGGATGTGGACCAGTACGGCGAGTGGCTACCCAACGGCAAGGGCCAGTGGGTGCTGCAACTGCCGGCGCAGTGCCGAAACGGCCACGTACTCGGGCCACGAGTCCTGCACATAGGCTGGGAAGGGTGCCTCTGCCGTCCAGGCAAGGGCGGCCATCACATCGTCAGATGTATGACCTGCGGCGACGTGCAGCTCGCACCCACGTGCCTCGAATCGTGAAGCAAGCGCATTGCCAGGTAGCCGTATCTCTCGGCTCCGTCGCGCGTTCCCGACCGGTGTCGCTGGCACGATGCCAGAGTGTCTCGGCCGCGCCGCAGCGCTTGTGATCGTTGGACTCATGTATCGGCGCGCTACCCGCTGGAAGCGCTACGAGCGCCGGCATCGCAGGGTACTCGGCACTGTTGATGCGCGGCGGGTAGGGAATTTGTGGGCGTCAGAGCCTTCATGGTCCACGATGTTGTCGGGCTGCCAGCAGATAGACCAACTCGCGGTGCGCTAGCCTCGACCACCGAGGGCGCATGAATGGCCGTGAACTCCTGCGGGCAAGTTGAGCTTTCGTCTCACGAGATACGCGCAAGGTCTGAGCGCGCAGGCACTGCACATGCGTTCGAGCGCCGTTTGGTTATCCCGCATAGATCAGGCGCGCTCAGCCAACCACCCCGAGGCATCCTCGCGCCGCCAGCGAGCGTCTCGTGCATCTTCGACCAACCGCACCGAAGACCGTTCCTGCCAATGCGCTGACTGCGCCGAAGCCAGCTGCTGCGAGTAGTGAACCATCCACGATCACTGATTGTCGTGATCGCGAACGTGCGTGCAAATCGCTGATCCGCCACGAATCGAACGCGACTCAGCCGGTTTTGGAGACCAGCCGCCTCCCAGAGGCAGACCTTTGAGCGCCGGCCATTGCATCCGGCGTGGTCGACTGCTCCAGCTTGGGTCCCCGCCGTCGACAGCCGGGGCGGCCCCCTGGCCCGCGTTTAACGCCTGCATCCAGGTTTAGGCGTGCTTAGCTCGGTGCCCGAAATTAAGATATTACGAGCGTTTCGTGATGTTATGTTGGCTTGGCCTCTCACAAGGGAGTTGACAATGGCGAGCTTATCTGATCACGCACGAGGTAGACGACGTCGACGCGTGGAAGGCTTCGCCCAAGCGGGAGGAGACCTTCGGGCCGATGGGCATTACGATGCGCACGTTCGCCGACCCTGCCGGCTCCAACCGCGTCGGGCTGATCGCCGAGATCCCCGACATGAAGGCTTTTCAGGCGTGGATTCAGACCGACAAGGCGGCTGCGGTGATGAAGCACGACGGCGTTCGCCCCGAGACACTTCTGGTGCTCGGCGAAGCCTAATCTGAGGATCAGACCCACCCGCCGGTGACGAAGTGCGTCGACAGCCAGGCCATGAAGGCGATCAGGATGAAGCGGCGCGCCTGCGTCCAGCCGGACCGGTCGCGGGTCGGAGCCGGGTCACCGGGGGCTTCGCCGTTGTGTGCCGAACCACGCCCAGACATGCTCGCTCAGGGTGTCGCCACCCTTGCTGTTGAACAGCGCCATGCCCTCGACCACACCGAAGTAGGCGAGCCAGACCAGCCAGGCGATCGTGTAGCCGCTCATGCGCAGCAGTCGCATTGGATCTCGATGCTTAGGGGGCGCTCAACCGTGGAGAGGGACACGGGAGCGCCCCAACCGGGGAGCATGCTCTACCCGGAACCAGCAGGCGCGCGGTAGCGAGACGGGCCTGCTGATCGGTCTAACCGGAACCGGAACTACTACCGGAACCGGGGGCAACAGGGTTAAGCCGGGTGATCCGAGTGATCTGGGACGGCCGGAAGGAGCGCCACATCACGACCTTGTGCGGGCCGCCGATGGCGTTGATCCAGCACGAGTCGGGAGTCTCGACGTAGGACAGGAACCGGAAGCGTCCACCGCGCTCCCCGGCTACGGCGAACTCAGTTCCCTGCACCATCGTCTTGCCGTTGTGCTCGTAGGTGTCGTTCGTCGTCCAGGTGTCGCTCGGCATCGCAGCTCCTCAAGCTCGGTAGTTGCCGTCGCACTGGCGGTGGCAGGGCCGGCAGAGGGGCAGGTAGTCCTCGGGATTGCCGCTGAACGGGCGACCGCCCTCGTCGTACTGCAGGTGCCCTTCGGCACGGTTGACATCCAGCGCCCACTCGTCGGCGACTCGGTCGCAACGAGGGGCTGAGCAGAACTTGTCGTTGGCCGGTCCGCGCTTCTGGCGGAGCAACCGGTGCACCTGCTTGTACGTCAATCCAACTCACCTCGATAACCGGTGGGGACCCACCACTCGCTCGCCTCTCGGCTCGCTAGCGGTCCCCCCGAGGTACCTCGAAGGCGTGAGTAAGACGAGTGTTGGGTGTAAGCCAACGTTCGGCGTACTACCGGTACTGAGTACCAGTGTGCTACCTGTTATAGCTTTAACCCCGATCACGTGTAAGTGGAAGTAACAAGTAGTTACCCGTGGATCGGGGGTAAACATGGATATGGAGTAGACATGTACGGCAGTACTCAGTACGTCTGTTCCCTTTTCATCTATAAGCGCGGCGGACAGACTCCGAAGCAACAAGGGGCTGTGACCGAAGTCACTCAGATTAAGTGCGCAGAACTTGCTCGTGCACGCGGGAGACCGAGGCGCTGCGCACTTGCGCGAACGGGTTGTCCTCGTCTGGCTGGCGTGTTCGGGCCTGGAACCCACCAGCTCGATCGCGCGTTGCCACGTCGCGCAGGGCCACAGCAGGACCGAAGGAGTCCAGATGGACATCGACCTCGCCGATGCCCTCCTCGGGGGAGCTCCTTACAAGGCGTACAACGGCGTCGCGGGGGAGCGCGGCCTCGAACTTGCTCACCCGCTTGCCCATGGAGCCGGCGGGCATGCTGAGCAGCGAACTCGACCGAGGACTCGGTAGCGCTCGGGGCCCATGCGATCGACGCTACGCGGCGCCCGAGTGCCGTCCGGGATCGCAACCGTCTCAGACGGCCTCAGAGTACGGGGCGGCCAGCACCCGCCAGAGCCCAGGATCGGCGCTCCACGGCACGCACAGCGGGCGGGCAGGGCCTTCGGCGAGGGTTTGAAAGCTCGGAAAACCTTTCGGCCAGATGAACAGGGAGGATGGGGCATGACGGCGCGACTGTGCGCGGGTCGCGGCATGTTAGTGCAATCGGCCGGGCAGCCCGGAACCTGTTGCAGTTGGGCGTATTCCTTGAGCCGGCAGGTCGGGCAGCTTGGAGGTCAGGATGTCGCTGGCGGAGTGGATGAACTCGGTCACGCCATGACTTGCGAGCAGGGGACGGATCGGGATGGGCGCCCGCGCCGTGGCGCGGGTCGCGGACCGGGCGTGGATCTGTCATCCGGACGGTACGGCGCGCCGTGTCTGCAGTTCGCAGTCACCGGCGGTGTTGCGGTCAGAGCTGGAGACGCATGACGGGTCGGCTTGGGAACGTCCGGCCGATCTCGGTGAACCCTGCGGCTGCGAACATGGCCAACGTGCCTGTGAATAGCGCCGATCCGCTGACGCTGGTCGCCTTCAACTTGTCGACGTCGACGGGGTGACCTTCAACGGCAGATGCACCGTAATCGCGCGCGTGTGACACCGCGGCGTTGAGGAGTGCGTGACCAACAGCGTGCCCGCGGTGCCGGGCGTCGACCACGAAGCACGTCGCCCACCACGCGCCCGAATCCTCGGGCAAGAAACGCTTAAGGGCACGGTTGGATAGCACTCCCGGGAGTTCGGAGCGCGGTGAGATTCTCGTCCAACCCACGGGCTGCTGATCTGCGAACGCGATAAGCCCGACCGGGACTGCCGCTGCGGTGATCTGGCGATGCAGCGCAGCACGGTTGTCTCCATCCGGCGGCGTGCCGATGAATCGTTGACACCAACACCACTTCGGATCGTTTCCGCGACGGCCGAAACACGCAGCCACATCAGCCCAGCGATCCTCCGTTGCAGGCAGAACTCGGAGCTGTCGGTCACGCAGTGAAGTAGCCATGCTGGGCCTCCGTGGCGTCGTCACCTCTGTCTTGTTCCGAGTCCTGCGGCACAAGTCCCGCTACGAGCAAACACTCTTCGAGCGGGTCCAGCAACCCGCGCGAGCGCGGTCGGTGCGTCGGCCGCGCGGATCGGCGTTGACGGCGTCGAGGTGCTCGGCCACCCGTCAGGCGACGCGACCTTCGTGACCGGTGAACAAATTCACCGCATCCGCCGCCTCCCTCAAACGTCCGCTCATCGGCATGACAGAGCGTTTTCGCTGCACCCATCGGCCTAAACGCTGCGTAACGCTAGCGAAAGAAGTCCTCTTGGGATGGGGGACCGGATTGGCCGGCATCGACCGGGATCGCAACCGCCTCAGATGGCCTCATCTGTTGGCCAGAGTTTAACGATCTTGGTGTTGATTTCGTTCGCCGTGGGAATAGCGACGGTGTATTTCGTGGCTTCGATGTCCATGCGGGGCCATGCCACGGCGACCACCACTTCGTGTGTCGGCTCGTCGGCCGATAGCCATGTGCTCACGACATATCGTCCTTGGTCGCCGTCGCCGCCGCCGCTCATGACGACGTGCCGGATTACGCCATCGCCGACCTCCGGCAATATGGGTGGCGCGAACGCTTGCGTCAGGTCGAGAGGGCTGTAGCCGTAGGCGAGGCGAATACCGTCAGGGTCTGTTCCGACCAACGCTGGATTCCACTGGTCATGAAATGGCGCCCTTGTATGGATGCTGATTGTGAAGCTCCGACGCCTTCGGACTAAGCGATCCGCTACGCAGAATGAACGCAGCCTTCTCATTGCGGACCAGTAGATGGTCAATCACGAGGGTGATACCGCACTCGTCGCCCGGAGCTACGTCCACGGATGGAAGATATAGCACGCGCGACGGGCCAACCAGCAAGAAGTTTTCGCCGACGGGAATACGGGCCGCCCGCGGTGATCGGCGAGGGTGCGGTCAGATTGCGGTTGGGCAGGCGATGCGGACTGCAATAAGGCCGCACATCTCCGCCCCACCGCTCCGGACCAGAGCGCCGCGACCAGCCACGAAAGTGCCAGGCAGCACATGCGTCGGCGGACGCGACGATCCCCGCCACCGTACACGTCGGCAGCCATCACACGCCGCAGTCACCGCACGTAATGATCGTGTGCCGGCCGTGCTGTGCCTCTCGCACATGCACCTCTGCCACGAGTCGGCGATTCGGCGAGGCCCGAGCGCGCGCGCTGGGAATGCCCTTGATGCGGCAGATGGTATACACGCGTAGCTCAACGGCAAGACAAACGGGAGGCCGTGACCATGGTGGGTGCGATACCAGGCGAGGCAAAGCCGCACCTATGGCCCCGCCTGCTGGTGGTTGGAGCGGTGGCGACGGCGTTGCTCGGCTTTTTCGCACCTGGCGGGGTCGATGGCACAGGGGATGCGATCACCCGCCTGGTGGCTGGCGTCGTGCCAGCGATCCCGCTCCTCGCCCAAGTGTCACGGAAGTTCAAGTGGATTTGCCTCATTGAAGGGCTGCTGCTCATCGTCATCGGTTTCTGCGGAGCGATCGGCGGGCTGTTCATACTGATCCCGTCGGGTGTCGTGCTGGTAATCGCGGCATTCGCGGAGCAGACCGCGTCGCACTGGCGGGCTCGAATTCTCGGTACAACTGGCGCAGTCATCCTCGTTGCAACCACTGCAGCCTTCCTCACCGAGATCCATTGGTGATGCGAAGCCGCGCCGGGCGTGGATGCCCTACTCGTGGTACCGACAAACGATCGACGACGAAATACCTAACCGGCTCGGCGTCGCGAGCGAGAGCTGCTGGAGCCAGGAGGCCCGCCACGGATCACTCCTACGCGAGGATTTTGGCTTGCGCACGTACAGCTCGCGAGGCCGATTACGCACCTCACCGCCGCCCGGCGCTTAGCATGATCGGCGTGACTTAACTACCTTCCGCGCAGCGGTACGACTCTATGCAGTACCGCCGGTCTGGTCGCAGTGGCCTTGATGCTGCCAGCGATCTCGCTCGGGTTGTGGCACAACTTCGGCAACGACCGCCCATTCGAGACTCAGCGAGAGATCATCTTCCGAGCGTTTGACCTCGGGGTGACGCACTTCGACCTCGCGAATAACTACGGAGACCCGGCGACCAGCAAGAAGCTTTTGCCAACAGGTAACTACGGTCCGCCACGGTGATCGGCGAAGGTGCGGTCAGATGGCGGTCGGCAGGCGCGATGCCATGAGGTCGTACACGAAAGTGCCAGAACGCACATGCATCGGCGGAGGTTCTCGTTCAAGGGCGGCTTCGATGAGTTGGCAGGACTTGTGGATGCGGCGAGAATGGCAGTGCGGGACGCGAAGGGGCCAGCCGAGGCAATGATTGAGCCCCGTGTCCAAATGTCGTTTGACACGACCACGCCGGATGTAGCGCTCGGCAAGCTGGGCGGACAACCAGTGTGGCTAGATTCCGCGACATCGCCGTGCCCTCGATCCGCGCGCGCGCCGATGATGTTCGTCGGACAGCTCCCAATGCCCGTCGGTCACGGAGGCTATGCCTACCTTTTTGTCGCCGACGACCCGCTCGCCGCCACCTACGACCCGGTCGGCGGCGAGAATGCACTACTCATTCAGCCGGGAGGGCGGATTCCCGAGTTCATCGCCACGGCCCCACTCGTGACCGGGCCGACGTTGTGGCGGCGCGGCGCCACGTGGAACGACAAGGTGCCGGTCGAACGGTCAATTTCGTACTGAACGCGAGCCGGCGGAATCCAACGCGCTCGACGCACTGATCGACTTCTTCGAAGCAGATCGAAACGGTCTGGCCGCCGTCTGGCCGGAGGATGCGACTGATCCGGTGCGTTCGTACTTGGGCGGGCGGCCACTCATGTGGCAACCGTTCATTGAGGTCGATGCTTCGTGGCGTTTCCTTTTTCAGCTTGATGGCGCCGAGGGTATCGGCGACGATGCGTACGCTCTCAACTTCGGAGGCGGCACCGGCTATGCGTTTGTAAGCCCAGACTTACAAGAAGGTCGCTTCTATTGGGATTGCCCGTAGCGACCGGGCGCATGACCGAACCCGTCGCCAGCCGCGGCCTCATTCAGTTTTGAAATCAGTCCGGAACTCGATCCTCGCTCGCGGCGCTAGCTCGTCAAGCCGCCGGCCGATTTCGAACAGCGGATGCCGAGTGGTTATATCTGCCCCGTCGCCGTCGAGGATCTGCGCCGACTGGGTCCCCGTTGATCGAAGATCACGACCGCCGGTACGGCCTTCGGCCGTCTGCACGCCCTGCAGCACCATGGGGCCAACATAAGCGAGCGATTGCGCAGGTCAAGATGCCATCTCCAGCTCCTCGCTCCCGCGGGACGCCACAGCACGGACCGCCGATTGTCACGCCCCGGCATGGCTCGGTGCTTAGCATGGTCGGCGTGACCTACCTACCTTCCGCGTCAGCGGTACGACACGATGCAGTACCGGCGCTCCGGGCGCAGCGGGTTGCTGCTGCCGGCCATCTCGCTCGGGCTGTGGCACAACTTCGGCGACGGCCGGCCTTCGAGACCCAGCAGGCGATCGTCAAACGCGCGTTCGACCTCGGTGTCACGCACTTCGACCTGGCCAACAACTACGGACCGCCGTACGGATCCGCCGAGATCAATTTCGGCACCATGATGCGGACGTTCATGGCGCCGTACCGTGATGAGCTGGTGATTTCCAGTAAGGCCGGCTACGACATGTGGCCCGGTCCATACGGCGACCACGGTTCCCGCAAATACCTGCTGGCCTCACTTGACCAGTCGCTGAAGCGGATGGGTCTGGACTACGTCGACATCTTCTACTCACACCGCTTCGACCCGGATACGCCGCTCGAAGAAACGATGGGTGCGCTGGACACCGCGGTCCGCTCCGGCCGGGCGCTCTACGCCGGCATCTCGTCCTATTCGGCGGAGAAGACGCTGGAAGCCGCGGCCATCCTCCGCGACCTTGGCACGCCGCTGCTGATTCACCAGCCGTCCTACGCCATCATCAACCGCTGGATCGAGGAGCAGGATCTGCTCGGCGCCCTCGAGGAGGTCGGCGCGGGCTGCATCGCCTTCTCGCCGCTGGCACAGGGTCTGCTGACCGATCGCTACCTGAGCGGCATCCCGGCCGACTCGCGGGTGGCCACCGGTGGCGCCATGAGCAAGGGGATGCTCACCGAGGAGAACCTGGATCGGGTCCGGTCCCTGAACGCGATCGCGGCCGGCCGCGGCCAGTCGCTGGCGCAGATGGCGCTGGCCTGGTGCCTGCGGGACCCGCGGATGACGTCGCTGATCATCGGTGCCAGCAGCGTGGCGCAGTTGGAGGACAACATCGGAGCGCTGGACAACCTGTCGTTCACCGACGCCGAGATGGCCGACATCGATCGGCACTCGGTGTCTGATGCCGGCATCAACCTCTGGGCGCAATCCAGCGACGAGTGACGCGCGATGGCGTCGCCCGGGGCTTTACTCTCGGTGTGGGAGCGAAGCCCCGGGGCGGCGTCATCTGCGCCCGATCCGGATCCGCGTATTACGCGGCGTTGGCGGCCGCTCCGAACTCGGTCAGCGTGCCGTCGAACAACACATCCGACACCTGCGTCAGCAGGATCGCCGTCACGCCCGTGGTCGGGTCGTTGAACCACGAGGTGCCGTAGCCGCCTTCCCATCCGTACCGACCAGGGGTCTGGGAGATCTGGTCCGGGACGACCGTGACCGACTGCCCCAGGCCCCACCCGCGGCCCCCGAGGATCATGCCGCCGCCGGCGATCTGGTCAGCGGTCAGATGGTTCGTCGTCATCGCTGTCAGCGACTTCTCGGACAGCAACCATTCCCCGGACGGCGACGTGCCGGTCTTCATGAAGCGGGCGAACGCGTAATAGTCGTCGATGGTCGACAGCAGTCCGGCCGACCCGGACGGGAACGCCGGTGGCGTGGTCCACAGCGGCGTCGCGGTGTTCGTCTGCTCCTCCATGACGCCGGTTCCGAAGTTCGTCATGTACTGCCGGGGCAGGCCGGTCAGCCGGTCCGCCGGCAGCGAGAACCGGGTGTCGGCCATGCCCAGCGGATCGAACAGCCGCGCCGTCAGCACCTCCTCCAGCGTGCCGCCGCCGGCCCGCGCCACCAGCACGCCGAGGAGCAGACCGCTGGTGTTGTACTGCCAGCGCTCGCCCGGCTGGTACATCAGGGGCAGGGCCCCGAACAGCTTCATCCACTCGTCTGGCGCGTGCGGCGTCCGCGGGTCCGGCTCGGCCAGCACCAGGTTCTGATCCCAGCCGGCCTGGTTGATCGGGAACGGCGGGTTGAACGTCGGCTGCTCGATCATGCCGTGGCCGACCCGATAGGTGAGCAGGTCGTCGAGGGTGATCGGGCGGTTCGCCGGGACGGTGTCGCCGAGCGGACCGTCGACCGCACGCAGCACCTGCTTGCCGGCGATTTCCGGCAGGACGGTGTCGATCGGCTGATCCAGCGCGAGCACGCCGTCGTCGACCAGCATCATCGTCGCGGCGGCCACCACCGGCTTGGTGAGCGAGGCGAGCCGGAAGATGGTCTCGCGGCGCATCGGCTGGTCGCCGCCGAAGGCAGTCACGCCGAGAGCGTCGACGGCGACGTCGTCGCCGCGAGCGACCAGGGTCACCGCGCCGGGCAGCTTGCCGGCCGCGATCCGGTCGCTGATCACCTGGTGCGCGTCCGTGCTTGTCATGGGATCTCTCCGTCCGTTGCGAATCTTCATCCTCTGCCAGTGCGTCGGACGGTGCCCACCGCTGGAGGACATCTGCCGGGATCTTTCTCAAATCCGCGGTCGAAGATCTCTAAGATCGGGGTACGGAGGTCGGCATGCGCGCAGTGATCTACACCGAGCCCGGCAACTCGTCGGTGCTGCGGCTGGTGGACCGGGAAGTGCCCGAGCCCGGTCCGGGTGAAGTGCGGGTCGCGGTCCGGGTGTCCGGCGTGAATCCGACCGACTGGAAGGCCCGCCGAGGCCAGCTGCGCTACCCCGAACAGGTCCCGAACCAGGATGGTGCCGGGGTGATCGACGCGGTCGGTCCGGGAGTCGACCCGGGCCGGATCGGCGACTCGGTGTGGCTGTGGGAGGCGGCCTGGATGCGGCCCAACGGCACCGCCCAGGAGCGAGTGGTGCTGCCGTCCCGGCAGGCCGTCCTGATGCCGCCGGACATCTCCTTCGACCTGGGCGCCAGCCTGGGCATCCCGTTCCTGACGGCACACCGCTGCCTGACGCTCCGGGAGAGCGGGCCGCACCGGCTCAGCCCGGGTGCCCTGGATGACATCACGGTCCTCGTGGCCGGTGGCGCCGGTGCCGTCGGAAACGCCGCCATCCAGCTGGCGAACTGGTCCGGCGCCACGGTGGTGACGACGGTCAGCAGCCCGGAGAAGGCGGCGCTGGCCACCGACGCCGGCGCTCACTTCGTCATCAACTACCGGGACAACGACGCCGCCGAGGTCATCAAGTCGGTGGCGCCCGAGGGCGTCGACATAGTGGTCGAGGTCGCCCCGCACGCCAATGCCGCACTCAACGGGCGGGTGCTGGCTTCCGGCGGTGTGGTCTCGATGTACTCCCGGGATGCCGATCCCACGCTCCCGTTGGAGCAGGTCTTCGCGCTCAACACCCGGTGGCAGGGCGTCCTCGTCTACACCGTGCCGGACGACGCCAAAGATCACGCCGTGTCGTCGCTGCGCGAGGCCGTCGACATGGGTGCCATCCGCGTCGGCGCCGAGGCAGGCCTGCCGCTGCATCACTTCGCGCTGGCCGACGCGGCCGCCGCGCACGACGCGGTCGAGGGCAACGCGATCGGCAAAGTGTTGATCAACGTGGCCTAGGAGCCGTTCCGGCCGGCGCCGTCGGACAACGACGAAACCCGATGGATTTGTCCCGAATATGACGTTCGCCAGAGCTCGGCGCGCCGCCCAATCCCCGCAGTGATCTTGGGGTCGCTGCCAGGTAGCATGACCGACATGACCCAGTTCCGTGATCCCGTCGTGCCCGAGAAGCCTGCCCTGGAAGGCCTTGAAGAGCGCTGGGGATCGGTATGGGACGCGCAGGGCGTCTATGACTTCGACCGCACCCAACCGCGGGAGAAGATCTACTCGATCGACACACCGCCGCCCACCGTGAGCGGTTCGCTGCATGTCGGCCACGTGTTCTCCTACACCCAGACCGACATCGTCGCGCGGTTCCACCGGATGCGTGGCAAGGCCGTCTTCTACCCGATGGGCTGGGACGACAACGGCCTGCCGACCGAGCGCCGGGTGCAGAACTACTTCGGTGTGAAGTGCGACCCGTCGCTGCCCTACGCCGACGGCTTCGAACCGCCGGCCACGCCGGACCCGAAGCGGCCGGTGGCGATCTCCAGGCAGAACTTCATCGAGCTGTGCGAACGGCTCACCGCCGAAGATGAGAAGGTCTTCGAGCAGGTGTTCCGGCGGCTCGGCCTATCGGTCGACTGGAAATACAGCTACGAGACCATCGGCGAGCGCTCGCGCGCGACGTCGCAGCAGGCCTTCCTGCGCAACCTGGCGCGCGGCGAGGCCTACATGGCCGAGGCCCCGACGCTCTGGGACGTGACCTACCAAACCGCGGTCGCTCAGGCGGAGCTGGAGGACCGGGAGTGGCCGGGCGCCTTCCACCGGATCTCGTTCCACGCTGCCGACGGCTCGCCGGTGTTCATCGAGACCACCCGCCCCGAGCTGATTCCGGCATGTGTCGCGCTGGTCGCCCACCCCGACGACGAGCGCTATGCGCACCTGTTCGGCAAGAGTGTGCGTACGCCGATCTTCGGCGTCGAGGTGCCGGTGGTGGCGCACCGCCTCGCCGAGCCGGACAAGGGCTCCGGCATCGCCATGGTGTGCACCTTTGGCGACCTGACCGACGTTCTCTGGTGGCGGGAGCTGAACCTTGCTACCCGGGCGATCATCGACTGGACCGGGCGGATCCTGGCCACCCCGCCGGCCGGCATCGAGAGCCCAGACGCCGTGAGTGCGTACGCGGAAATCGCCGGCAAGACCGTGCACACCGCGCGCGAGATCATCGTCGGCAAGCTGCGCGAGAGCGGTGACCTGGACGGCGACCCGCGCCCGGTGCAGCGGCCGGTGAAGTTCTACGAACGCGGCGAGCGCCCGCTGGAGATCGTCACCACCCGGCAGTGGTATATCCGCAACGGCGGCCGCAACGAGGAACTCCGCGACGAACTGCTGGAGCGGGGGCGTCAGCTGGAGTGGCACCCGCCGCATATGAAGGTGCGGTATGACAACTGGGTCTCCGGCCTGGCCGGCGACTGGCTGATCAGCCGGCAGCGGTTCTTCGGGGTTCCGGTCCCGCTGTGGTATCCACTGGACGCCGACGGTCAGCCGGACTACGAACACCCGCTGGTTCCGGACGAGGCGAGCCTCCCGGTGGATCCGTCGTCGATGGCTCCGGCCGGCTACACGGCCGACCAGCGAGGCGTTCCGGGCGGCTTCATCGGCGACCCGGACGTCATGGACACCTGGGCCACGTCGTCGCTGACCCCGCAGATCGCCGATGGCTGGCGCGGCGACGCCGACCTGTTCGCCCGGGTCTTCCCGATGGACGTGCGGCCGCAGAGCCACGAGATCATCCGGACCTGGCTGTTCGCCACCGTGGTCCGGGCGCATCTCGAGCACCACATGCTGCCGTGGCAGCACGCCGCCATCTCGGGCTGGGTGCTGGACCCGGACCGCAAGAAGATGTCCAAGTCCAAGGGCAACGTCGTCACGCCGATGGCACTGCTCGACGAATTCGGCACCGACTCCATCCGCTACTGGTCGGCCAGCGGCCGGCTGGGCACCGACACCGCGTTCGACCAAGGCCAGTTCAAGGTCGGCCGGCGCCTGTCGGTAAAGATCCTCAACGCCAGCAAGTTCGTGCTGGGTCTGGGCCCGGTGGCCGAGGATGCCGCGATCACCGACCCGATCGACCTGTCCATGCTGGCCGGGCTGGCATCGGTGGTGACGGAGGCGACCGCCGCGCTGGAGTCTTACGACCACACCGGCGCGCTGGAGCGGACCGAGCGGTTCTTCTGGCAGTTCTGTGACGACTACCTGGAGATCGTCAAGACCCGTGCCTACAGCGACAATCCGGACTCCGCCCGCGCCGCGCTGCGGACTGCCCTGGGCGTGATGCTGCGGCTGTTCGCGCCGGTGCTGCCGTATGTCACCGAGGAAGTCTGGTCGTGGTGGCAGGAGGGCTCGGTGCACCGCGCGCCGTGGCCCACCGTCGACGAGTTGCCGATGGCCCCCGAGGGCGACCCGGCGCTGCTCAGTGCCGTTGCCGCGGTGCTTCAGCAGGTCCGCAAGGCCAAGTCGGTGGCGCAGATTTCGATGCGGGCGCCGGTCGACCGGGTTGAGGTCCAGGGTGCCGAAGCGGCCCTGGTCGGCCGGGCCGGGACCGACCTCAAGGCCGCCGGAGTCATTGCCGAGCTGGTGCTGGGCTCGTCGGAGAAGGACGAGCTGACCGTCGATGTCACCCTCGGCACCGTGCCGGCCAACTGATTTGGAATCGTCGACGCCCTGCTCGCGGGTGCAGAGTACGTCCATGTCTTCGTACGAGCCGCAGCGCGCGCACGGACGTGGCTACGCGACCGAGGCGGCTGGCGCGGTGCTCGACGCTGCGATAGCAACCGGGCGGAAACGGCTCTGGTCGACCGTCCGCCCATGGAACACACCCTCGTTCCGCGTCCTCGAGAAGCTCGGTTTCGAGCGGGATCACGTCTCCACAGACGACCGTGGCGAGGTGGTGTGGCTCACCCGCGATCTACGGCGGGAGTATTAGGGCATCCTGCCGGCTCAGTCGCAGTGCCGGTCCAGGTCGGCGAGCGCCGTGATGGCGTCTCGCAATCCCTGCGGCGGATCCAGCTCGTGGTAGCGGCGCTCACTGTCCTCGATGTGGTCCAGGAACCGCTGGTAGCCGATGGCCCCGCTGATCGCCTGCAGCGGCCGCGCCAGGCGCAGCGCCCGCCCCGGCCGGCTGCCCGGCCGCGCCCGCAGCCAGGCCAGGCTCCAGGCGTCCGCGACTGCCGGCCCGCGATCCGGGCCAACGAACTCGCGCAGCCGCTCGCCGTCGAAGGCCGGATGCCCCCAGTACGCATCCGCGAAGTCGATCAGGACCGTCGACCCCGGCGCGGTGCGCCAGTTGCCCGGATGGAAGTCGCCGTGCACGAGCGTTGCCGGCAGACCGCAATCGTCCAGAGCATCGATCAGCCCCGGAAGCCGCGCGAGCAACGTCCCGGCGGCGGCCCGCTCAGCCGGGTCGAGCACGGCGCCGGCCTCGCCGTCGAGCAGGGCGGCCAGTCCTTCCGCCAGGTCCCTCGGCAACCGGTGTGGGATCACCGCCGGCTCCGGCGGCGGCCCGGCGGCGAGGACTGCCTGCGCCCCGACCCACCGCTCGACGACGGCGCGGATCAGCTGTGCGTCGGCATCCCACGCATCCTGGCCTGGCACGTGCTTGAGCAATGCCCGCCGGTGTGTCGCGTCGGTCGCCAGAATTTCTGGTACGAGACCCGGGTCCACAGTCGCGACCAGTTCGGTGACGGACGGTTCGTGGGCGGCGAACGGTGGCGTCAGCTTCAGCCACACCGGCTCGGCGCCGGGCACCGGGATCCGGAACAGCGCCGAAAGGTTCCAGGTCTTCACCTGCTCGGCGATGTCCACGACCGGCGCATCCGTGGTCAGGTGGCCGGCAGCCCACGCCAGCGCGTCGCGTACCCCGTGTGGCGTGGCCCAGGAAGCGCGATGGCGCGCCGGCTGATGAACCCCGGTGAAGGTCGCGGCCGGCAGGACCGCGGCCGGCCGACGCAGCGCTTCGACGTGATAGACGACGTGCCCGTCGCGCGGGGAACGGCCGCCGGTGACGTCGACGAGCCGGGTCACCGCGACGTTGACACCGAGCATCGCGCGGCAGTGATCGACGACCGGCTCCACATCTGACCACCAGGGCGACTCGACCGGAAACCGGCCGATGCTTCCGAGGTCACGGCCCTCACACGTGATGAGGGCCGTGACCTCCCGGAAATCTGTCACGCCTGGGTGGCCACCCAGTCCCTGACGACCTGGTCCAGGACCCCGAGCGGCAGGCCGCCGCTGCCCAGCACCGTGTCGTGGAAGGCACGGATGTCGAAGCGGTCGCCGAGCGCCGCCTCGGCCTCGGCGCGGATCCGGAGGATCTCCAGACGGCCGACCATGTAGGCAAGCGCCTGGCCGGGCTCGGCGATGTAGCGATCCACCTCGCTCTCGATCTCGACCGACGCCATCGGGGTGTTCTGCTGCATGTAATCCAGCGCCTGCTGCTTGGACCAGCCCTTGGCGTGCAGCCCGGTGTCCACCACCAGGCGCGCCGCTCGCATCGAGTCCAGGGTCAGCATCCCGAGCAGGGCGACGTCGTCGGAGTAGAGGCCCATCTCGCGAGCCAGCCGCTCGGTGTAGAGACCCCAGCCTTCGGCGTAGGCGTTCGGGGCGGTGAGCCGGCGCAGCAGCGGCAGCTCCTCGAGCTCCATGGCGATCGTGAGCTGGAAGTGGTGACCGGGCACGGCCTCGTGGAACGCGGTCGCCTCACACGCCTGCCGGAACCGGTTCTCTACCTCATAGGTGTTGGCGTAATAGATACCTGGGCGGCTGCCGTCCAGGGCCGGCGGCATGTAATACGCACCGGCGGCGCCCGGCGCCTCGTCGTCCGGAACCGGCCGCACTTCGCAGTCCTGGCTGGGCAGCCGGCCGAACCACTTCGGCGCCTCGGCCTTGGCCCGCTCGATCGCCGCGCGGGCCGCGTCCAGCAACTCGTCGGCGCTGGTCCAGCGCAGCGCCGGGTCGGTCCGCAGCCGCTCGAAGACCTCCTGTTCGGTGCCGACACCGAAGACGCGGCCACCGATCTCGCGGTATTCCACGGCCAGTTGGGCGACGATGTCCAGGCCGGTCTGGTGCAGCTCGTCCGCAGTCCGGGTGGTGGTCGTGTGGATCTTGATCAGATCCGCATACACCCCGTCGCCGCCGGCGAGCCAGGACAGGCCCGGGTGGTCCTTGTCGCGACCATGGCCGGCGATCTCGGAGAGCAGCACGTCGCGGTATTTCGCGTAGGCCGGCCGGACCACATCCCGGATGATCGCGTCCCGCCGCGCGACGAAATCGGCGTCGCCGTCCAGGGTCGGCCGCTGCAGCGGGTCGGCGTCGTTGGACAGGTAGCGCTCGATGAACTCACCGGTTTCGTCGACCAGGTGCCGGACCGGCATCAGCCCGTCCGCGACCGCGGCGCGGTGCCGGTCGGCGAGCTGCTCCAGGACCCGCGGCACCTGCCGGAGCCGGGCCAGGTAGGCCTCGCCCTGCTCGGGCGTGCTGAGTGTGATCATCGGGAGCAGGATCAGCTGCTCGACGCTGGCCGCCGAGAAGTTGTCCACAATGGTGAACTCGATCAACCGGGAGTTGAGGCGCTTGCGCATCTCGTCGATGCCGTCGAGGACGACCAGCCGGGTCACCCGGTCGGTCGCGTCGAGCCCGGCCGGGTCGATGGCCGCCGTACGCGCCTCGAGGTCGGCGAGGTTGGCAAGGTACTGCCGCTCGAACTCAGGACTGTAGTCACTGAGCTTCTGGTCCCGTGGTCCCGCTCCGATCATGAGCGTGGACATCATCGGGTAGTAGTCGAGAGTGGCCTCGACTAGCTCGTCGGCGAGTTGGTTGACGGTGGTCATAATCTCCCCCGTACGTCGTCGTCATCAGGTGTCGAAGCGACGCTACTGTGTCGTGTCCCGGACCGGCCACCCCATTCGGTGCAGGTGAGGGGAGTGAGCGGGGGTGGTGACGCATTTCCGACATATCTTGGCGATCGGCCAATCGATATCGTCGATGGATGCGGATTACAACTGCTCGAGGCGTCCTGTCCGGCGGCGCGGCGCTTGCGCTCGGCGTGATGCTGGCGCTGGCCGGATGTGCCAGCAAGAGCAGCGGCACCGGCGCGCTCAGCCCGGTCGGAGCGTCGGTGTCACCGACCGCCACCTCGACCGGGACCACGTCGCCGAAGCCGACCTCGGCGACCACCAAGCCGGCCGGCTCCCAGAGCTCCGATTGGCCGGACCCGGCCGACTGTGTGAGCTACAACCCGGCGACGCTGACCGTGACCTACGCGTCCGGCAGCTATCGCGTCACCGACGGCTCCCATGAGGTCCTGACCGTCGACGGGCAGCAGGGTGACATGGTCGGGCAGCAGGCGCTCGCGCTGGCGAAGCGATTCCAGCGGCACTGCTACATCGGCCGGGACAACGGCCGGTCCGACAAGAACGCCTACATCTTCGACTACTGGCGCAACGACTCCGGCCAGAACACCGACATCCCGGGCCTGGACGACCTGTGCTCGGATTACAACAACAAAAACCTGACCGTCGAGGACATGGGCGGCGGCGACGGCTGGCGGGTCAAGGACCACGACCACGTGCTGCACCTGTTCGACAACACCAAGGACGCCCACGACGGCGCGCTGGTGCTGAAGAAATACCACCGGGCCTGCTCGATCGGCGGCGGTGGCGACGACGACCCGCGGCAGATCTCGTTCTTCCTGCCCTGATCTGCGGCGTCGGCGGGGTTTCGTTCCCGCGCACTGATGGTGGTCCGCCCGCAATCTGCGGCGCGGACCGCCAGGTTCAGCGGCGCGGACCACCGGCGGTCCGTCCCGTGGACCGCCATCGCTCTGCGGCGCGGACCACCGGCGGTCTGCGGCGTGGACTGCCTTCCTATACTCGCCCGGTGCGGAAACTCATCCCCCGCAAGCTCATCGAACTGCCCGCCCAGTGGCTGTTCCTGCCGATAGCACTGGTCGCGCTCGCCATCTCCGGTCTCTTCGGCGGACTGCGTCCGGCCGAGCGGTCCGACGTCGACACCGCCGCGGTCGGTCAGCACATCGACGGAAAGCCGTGGAACGCGACCGTCGTGTCGGCGCGGTTGGCGCGAAGCACTGACGACCTGCCCACTCAGGGCACGGCCAACCACTGGATCGTGGTGCGGATCAGTCTGCTGGTGACTGGGGACGAGCCGATTTCGGTGCGGGATACCGTACGGATTCGGGGCGCGAGCGGTCTGGTCAGCGCGACACCGGCGATGTCGGTGCTGCTCCGGGATGGGCGCGATGTTCCGGAATTGAACCCCGGCTTGCCGGAGACCTTCGACTTCTATTGGGAACAGAAGCCGCAGCCGGTGGCCCCGAAGTCGGTGCTCGTCGACGTGTTCAACGAGATTCAGCGGGAGAACTCGTTCACCGGCCAGCTGATCTGGGCCGATTCAGAGGTCAAGGCCACCGTCGCGGTGCCGGTCGGCGGGGTCGCTTCGTGACCGCCCCGGACCACGAGCCGATCCGCAGCCACCGGATGCCCTTGCTGCCCCGGACCGGCCGCCGCCGGGGCCTGTTCGCCTGGGCCGCCGTACTGGTCACGATCCTGCTCGGGTACGCGATCACGCAGTACACGCCCGGGGAAGCGACTCAGCAGCGGCCGTACGTGACCACCGGGGCGGGTCGCCACACCGTGTCCACCAAGCCGTTCGATGCGACCGTGACGGACGTACGCGGATCCGCCGCGGTCGAGGTGGACCTGAAGAAGTACACGACCAGCGGGGTCTGGATCGTGGTGACGATGCGGCTGCTGGCCCATCCCGGCAAGCCGGTGCGGCTCGGCTACGCCGCGGTGTTTGACAGTGCCGGCAACAAGTACGACCAGCCGGCCCGGTTCTCGGCACCGGCGTTCGGCTGCCAGCTCGAGCCGGGCGTGTCCACCGTGGTGCAGTTCGTCTTCGAGGTGCCGGTAGCCGCCGCTTCCGGACTGTCCATCGAGGTCGCGTCGGGCCTCGACCAGCGCATGGGTGCGGTGGCCCGGATCGCCATTCCGGCCTCATCGTCGTCGGTCTCGGGCTGGGCGCACAGCACCGATCCGATCGCCGTCGAGGATCCGAAGGTGGTGGCGTAGTGAGTGAGGGAGCCATGAACCTGCGCCAGTGGACTCGGACCAATCGCTGGGGGCTGATCGCGCTGGTCCCGATGCTGGCGCTGGCAATGGCCGTCCCGGTGCACGACTTCTACACGTCTCGCTGGAAGAAGCAGCCGCACGACCCGGTGGCGGCGTCGGCCGGCGGCTCGGTGTCGTACAACCATTCGACCATGACCGTGGTGACGCTGTTCCGCGCGTCCGGCCTGCAGGACTTCACCGGGCAGCCGATCGCCGTCCCGGCCGGCGTCGCCGTCTGGCAGGCGAAGCTGCGGTTTCGTTCCGCCACGCCGGACGCGATCGGCAGCTGCTCCATGTATCTCGCGACCACCGACGGCTCCACCTACGACGCCGATCCCAACGAGCTCAATGAACTGGGCCTCAACATGGAGGACCTGCCCTACTGCCTGGCCGCCACCGACGAGGGTGGCAAGGCGCTCAACGACTGGACGCTGACGCTCTACTTCCTGACGCCGGCGTCGGCCAAGCCGGTCGGCATCCAGGTCAACGCGGATCACGAGCTGCCACGCTATGCCCTGATAAAGCCCGTCTAGCCGGCGGCGGCCACGAGGTCCCGCGGCATCGGCGTCGGCCGGCTCAGCCCGGGGTGATCACCGCCTGCTCGACCGTCGCCGTATCGACCGTCCCGGTCGCCTCGGCGGCGGCGGTCGGCGTGGGCACCGGTCCCGCGGGCGCCTCGGTGCTGTCGCGGCGCTGCGCCGGGATCACCGGCCGGCCGGCGCTCCGCCGGTGCGACTCGATCCACAGTGTGCGGTCGGCGGCTCCGGCGACCAGGCACACCAGCGCGACCAGCTGGGCCGCGGTATTGATGGTCGAGGTGATCTCCGACGCCGGCACCCAGAAGCCGAAGTCGCGCGGGCCGATCAGCAGCCGCTCCACTTCGAACAGTCCCACGTCCACGGTCTTGGCCAGCACGAACAGCACGCAGAATCCGAGGACCGACGCCAGGCCGGCGCGAGTGATGAGGTAGACGCCGCTGCGCAGCGGACCGAAACTCTCTTCGGTGATGCCGAGCAGGGTGCGCCGCGCCAACCCCGATTTCTCGTCGCGCTCGGTCTCGATCTCGCGACCGAAGACCACCGCGCCCACCACCAGCCAGGCAATCGGGAGGCCGATGATGACATCGATGCTGCCCAGCGCCGCGCCGAACCAGTCCATCGGGTTGTGCGGCAACCCGTAAACCTGATCCTGCGCTGCGGCCAGCCAACCGGTGGCGCGGCGGCCCAGGACCCAAGCCTTGCCGGCCTGATAGAGCGGGTGGATCAGGAGGGCACCCGCCATGATCCAGACAATTTCCAGGTACGCCCGTGGGATGCCGAGCCAGCGCTGCCGGCGGGCGCGCGGCCAATGGGCGAGAACCGTCCGCACGACGAACGCCACCGCGACCACCACGACCGCGGTGACCGTGAGCTTCTCCGGAAGGGACGGTTTGCTGAGTGGGTCATACATGAAGACGTCGTAGTAATAGTTGGTGGTGTCCGCGGCGAGGAATCCGGAGCCGTAATAGACGCCGACGAACGGCACCGCCACACTTCCGATGCCGGCCAGGGTGGTGCGCCAGGTGCGCCACCGGGCATCGCTGCCGGCACCGACCCGGGACAGGTATGGCAACGACGGCCGCATCGAGCGCATCGCCAGCACCAGGGCCAGGATCAGCACCACCGGCCCGGCCAGGAACACCAGCATGCCGAAGATGGCGTTGACGTGCGCCGCGTGCACCGCCTGGGCGTTGATCAGGGCGCGCGCACCGATGCCGAAGAAGCACAACGCGAACAGCACCGGCCAGTGACCGGCGAATGCGCGTGCGGCCGAGCGGAGCACCGCCCAGGCATCGGTCAGCGGCGTGCGGCGCAGCCAGACGCGGGTCGGGTCAACAACGTCGACGGTCACGGGGCCCCCAGGAAGTCAGGTTCGAGACCTGCGTGACTGCGCCGAGGCACGGCGAGCCACTCCGAGTGCGCACTGTGCACACTCCCGTGGCCGCCGGGTCGGCGACATCGCCAGCGGTCCCAAACTCGCGCCGGGACAGCCTATTGAGCCGCCCGGCGGTGGTCCAAGGCACCCGGCGGATGCCTCGCATCCCGCGAGATGGGCCCGGCGGTCGGGCCGGCTAGGCCTCCGGCCGGTGGCACACCGCTTCGACGTTGTTGCCGTCCGGATCGCGGACGAATGCGCCGTAGTAGTGCTCGTGGTATTCCGGCCAGAGGCGGGGCTCGTGCAGCACTTCGGCGCCGTGCACCACGGCGGCGTCGCGGAACGCGTCCACCGCCGCGCGGTCGGGGGCGGCAAAGGCGATGTGCGACTCCTTGAAGCCCTCGCCGGTCTGGTGGGTGCCGATCCAGAAGTCCGGATGATCGGTGCCATAGCCGATGGCGACCTCGAAGTCCATCATCCGGCGCCCGCCGATGGTGGCGAGGACCGCGTCGTAGAACCGGGCGCTTGCGGGCAGGTCGGTGCACTGGATGCCGAGATGATCAATCACAACTCGAAGCCTAACCGTCGGCTGTGACAAATCTTACCGACCAAGCGTCTTGGGGAGTTCATCCCGATCTGGGGGTCGGACTTCGGTGGGCGACCAGCCGGTCGGCCGATTAGCGTGGATTGCGGAGATTCCTGTGACCCACTTTGTCGATCACATCGTCGGGCTCCAAGGCCTGACCGTCTACGCCGTCGTCGGTGCGCTGGTGCTAGCCGAGACGGCGCTATTCGTGGGCTTTGTGATCCCCGGCGAGACGGCGGCGATCATCGGTGGCGTCGTGGCCAGCCGGGGCAACGCCTCACTGAGCGCGATGTGCGTGCTGGTCGTGATCATGGCGATCATCGGGGACACCATCGGCTACGCCATTGGGGCCCGCTGGGGTGATCAGGTGCTGCACACCCGGATCTTCCGGAACCGGACCGGCCAGCTCGAGCGCGCCGAGGCGGTCCTGCGACGGCGTGGCGGTCCGGCGGTGTTCCTCGGCCGGTTCATCGCCTTCCTGCGCGCGGTGATGCCGTTCCTCGCCGGCTCGTCACATCTGCGGTATCGACGGTTTTTCGCCTACAACGCAACCGGCGGTGTGATCTGGGGCGTCGGCTCGGTTCTGCTCGGCTACCTGGCCGGGTCGTCCTACGAGGCGGTGGAGCGGGCCGCCGGTCCGATCACGGCGGCGGTGGTCGCGGTGATCGTGATCGCGACCGTGGTGGTGTGGCAGGTACGCCGCCGGCGCGGCGACGCGCGCGTCAACCGGACGGCCGCCGAGGAGCGGGATCCGGTGGAAGCCGGCCATCGCTAGAAGATCCATTAACGCCCTACACTGCCGATCATGCCTGCCCCCGGTCCGTACCGCTGGTTCGTGTTCCTGGAGATCGCGCTCGCGGTGATCAGCTTCGCCGCGCTGTGTTTCGTGATCGCGCCCTACGGTCGCCACAATCGGTCCGGCTGGGG
The DNA here is from genome assembly GCA_963836775.1 of uncultured Actinomycetota bacterium. Lineage (GTDB taxonomy): Bacteria > Actinomycetota > Actinomycetes > Mycobacteriales > Micromonosporaceae > DASQPR01. The sequence goes on from CAWIKR010000003.1 coordinate 1,873,685, forward strand.
TCCGACGGTGCCGGCCCGGGTTGGCTGGATCGTCATGGAGGCGCCGGCGTCGCTGCTGTTCCTGGCCCTCTACCTGCTCGGTGATCACCGATTCGAGGCGGTGCCGCTGGTGCTGCTCGGGGGATGGCAACTGCACTACGTGCAACGGGCCTTCGTCTACCCGTTCCTGATGCGGACCGGCGCTCGGATGCCGGTCTCCGTGGTGGCGATGGCGATCGGGTTCAACACCCTCAATGCCTACGTCAACGCCCGCTGGATCTCGGAATTCGGCAGCTACGGCACGTCCTGGCTGCGGGATCCGCGGTTCCTGGCGGGAGCGGCGCTGTTCCTCGGCGGATTCGCGATCAACCTCAACTCCGACCGGATCTTGCGGTCACTGCGCAAACCGGGGGACAGCGGGTACGAGATCCCGTACGGCGGCCTCTACCGGTGGGTGTCCAGCCCCAACTATCTGGGCGAGATCGTCGAGTGGACCGGCTGGGCCCTGGCCACCTGGTCGCTGGCCGGCCTGTCGTTCGCGCTCTACACGTTCGCGAACCTGGCGCCCCGCGCCGTCGCCAACCACCGGTGGTACCAGTCCACATTCGACCACTATCCAGACTCGCGTCGAGCACTGCTGCCGGGGCTCTTGTAACGCCCTCCCGGCCAATGCGCACCCCGTCGCGGGTGCATGCGGATCAATCGGCGTCGGCCCGCCGCAACGCCCGGCGCAGGACGTCCACCGCGGTTTCCACGTCCGGCTTGTCCAGATCGGACAGCGCGTCCAGGGCGGTCCGCACATCCGCGGCCACGGCTGCCGCCTCCGTGGCGATCTCCGCCTGCGCGGCCAGCTGCTGCGTCTTGGTCCAGAGCTCGGCGAAGACCGCCACCTTGGCGCGCAACACCCACGGGTCCAACGGCTTGGTCAGATAGTCGACGGCGCCCGCGGCGTAGCCGCGCAGGGCCAGCTGGGCGTCGTGGTCGGCGGCGGTCAGAAAGATGATCGGAACGTTGCGGGTGCGTTCCCGCTCCTTGATCCGAGTCGCCGTCTCAAAGCCGTCCATCTGCGGCATCTGGGCGTCCATCAGGATCACCGCGAAGTCGTCGATGAGCAGCTGCTTGAGCGCGTTGGTGCCGCTGTCCACGGCGACCGGCTCCACCGGCAGGCCCTGCAGGATGGCGGCGAGCGCGATCAGATTGTCCTTGCGGTCGTCGACCAGCAGCACTTTGGCTGGTCCGGAGGTGGCGCGCGGCGGCCGGCGTCGGATCGGGGCGGTCATGCCTGCACCGCCGCCACGCCGTCGGCAGGTGCCACCTGCACGCCGACCCATTTCGACATGGTGTGCAACAGCTCGTCGAGGTCCACCGGTTTGGTGAGGTAATCCGAGGCTCCGGCGTGCAGTGCCGACTCCCGGTCGCCGGGCATCGCCTTGGCGGTCAGGAATACCACCGGCAGGTGCGCGAAGGTCGGGTTGCGCCGGATCGCCCGGGTGGTTTCGTAGCCGTCCTGCTCCGGCATCATCGCGTCCATCAGCACCATGTCGACGTCGGGGGTCTCGGTGAGCAGCCGGATGCCGTCGGCGCCGTTGTCGGCATAGAGCACCTCGATGCCGTGCATCTCGAGCGCGCTCGTCAACGCGAAGACGTTGCGGACGTCGTCGTCGACGATCAGCACGGTGGCACCGTCCAGGCGTACCGCGAGGATGGTCTCGCGACGCTCCGGCATCGGTTGCCGCATCACCGTCGCGGCCAGCGCGGCCGTCTCTTCCGGCTCGCGCGCGACGGCTTTGGTGAACGGCGGTGTCAGCGGGATGGTCAGCGTGAACGCCGAGCCCGAGCCGGGCTGCGACGACACGTTGATGGCCCCGCCGAGCAGCCGGGCCAGCTCCAGGCTGATGCTCAGGCCCAGGCCGGTGCCGCCGTAGCGGCGGCTGGTGGTGCCGTCGGCCTGCTGGAACGCCTCGAAGACCAGCTCCAGCTTGTCGTCGGCGATGCCGATGCCGGTGTCCACGACTTCGAACGCGACGTCGGCGGGTCCGGCCGGAGTGATCCGGAGGCGGACCGAGCCGCTGTCGGTGAACTTCATCGCGTTGGACAGCAGATTGCGCAGCACCTGCTGGAGGCGCTGGGCGTCGGTGATCATCGTCTCCGGCAGGTTCGGGGCGATCTCGACCGCGAACAGCAGACCCTTGTCGTCGGCCTGTGGCGCGAAGGCCCGCTCGACGTAGGCCCGGATGTCGGTGAACGCCACTTCAGCCGGCTCCATGTCCATCCGGCCGGCCTCGATCTTCGACAGGTCCAGGATGTCGTCGATCAGGGCGAGCAGATCCGAGCCGGCGCCGTGAATGGTGCGGGCGAAGTCGATCTGCTTGGCGGTCAGGTTGTTGTCGCCGTTGTCGGCGAGCATCCGAGCCAGCAGCAACAGCGAGTTGAGTGGCGTGCGGAGTTCGTGGCTCATGTTGGCCAGGAACTCGGACTTGTATTGCGATGCCGCGGTCAGCTGCTGGGCCTTCTCTTCCAGGCCGAGCCGGGCCAGCTCGATCTCCCGGTTCTTGGACTCGATCTTCACGTTCTGCTCGGACAGCAGCGCCGCCTTCTCCTCCAGCTCGGCATTTGTCCGCTGCAGCTCGATCGACTGCTGCTGCATCTCCAGCGCCAGTCGCTGCGATTCGGTCAACAGCTCCTCGGTGCGCCGGTTGGCCAGGATCGTGTTCAGCGAGACCCCGATCGCGGCCACCACGCGCTCCAGGAATTGCAGGTGCAGGTCGGAGAACCGGCCGATGGAGGCGAACTCGATGACGCCGATCAGCTCACCCTCGAAGAGCACCGGCAGCACCACCAGGTCGGTCGGTGTCACCTCGGCCAGTCCGGACCGGATTGTCAGCCGCTGATCGGCGCCAGGCGTGACCTGGATCCTGCGGCGGGAAGCGGCCGCCTGCCCGACCAGACCCTCGCCGACGGCGAACGTCAGGTGCGGATCCGGACTCTGGCCGTAGACCGCGGTCAGCCGCAGGTCGGAGCCGCCGATCGACGGCGTACCGCCGGAGCCGGCCATGAAGAACGCACCGAGCTGGGCCTCGACCAGAGGGGCCACCTCGGTCATGATCATTCGGCAGATCTCGTCCAGATCGCGCTGACTCTGCATCAGGCCGCCGATGCGGGCCAGGTTGGAGTCCAGCCAGCTCTGCTCGGCGTTGGTCTTGGTGGTGTCGCGGAGCGTGACGATCATCTGATTGATGTTGTCTTTGAGGTCCGCGACCTCGCCCATCGCCTCGACCGCGATGCGCTGGGTCAGGTCGCCCCGGGTCACCGCGGTGGAGACCTCGGCGATCGCCCGCAGCTGGGTGGTGAGCGTGCCGGCCAGCTGGTTGACGTTCTCAGTCAGGTCGCGCCAGGTGCCCGCGACACCGCGGACCTGGGCCTGGCCGCCGAGTTTGCCCTCGGTGCCGACCTCGCGGGCGACGCGGGTGACCTCGTCGGCGAACGAGGAGAGCTGATCGACCATGGTGTTCACAGTGGACTTCAACTCGAGGATCTCGCCCTGCGCGTTGACGGTGATCTTCTGCGACAGATCACCACGCGCCACCGCCGTGGTCACCTGAGCGATGTTGCGCACCTGGGCGGTCAGGTTGGAACCCATCGAGTTGACGTTGTCGGTCAGGTCGCGCCAGGTGCCGGAGACGCCGGCGACCTGGGCCTGGCCGCCGAGCTTGCCCTCGGTGCCGACCTCGCGGGCCACCCGGGTGACCTCGTCGGCGAACGAGGAGAGCTGGTCGACCATGGTGTTGACGGTCGACTTCAACTCAAGGATCTCGCCCTGCGCGTCGACGGTGATCTTCTGGGACAGGTTGCCCCGCGCCACCGCCGTCGCCACCGAGGCGATGTTGCGCACCTGGGCGGTCAGGTTCGACGCCATGAAGTTCACATTGTCGGTCAGGTCGCGCCAGGTGCCGGCGACGCCGCGGACCTGGGCCTGGCCGCCGAGTTTGCCCTCGGTGCCGACCTCGCGGGCGACGCGGGTGACCTCGTCGGCGAACGACGAGAGCTGGTCGACCATGGTGTTCACAGTGGACTTCAACTCAAGGATCTCGCCGCGTGCGTCGACGGTGATCTTCTGCGACAGGTCGCCCCGGGCCACCGCGGTCGCCACCGAGGCGATGTTGCGGACCTGGTCGGTCAGGTTGGAACCCATCGAGTTGACGTTGTCGGTCAGGTCGCGCCAGGTGCCGGAGACACCGGCCACCTCGGCCTGGCCGCCGAGCTTGCCCTCGGTGCCGACCTCGCGGGCCACCCGGGTGACCTCGTCGGCGAACGACGAGAGCTGGTCGACCATGGTATTCACAGTGGACTTGAGTTCGAGCATCTCGCCCTGAGCGTCGACGGTGATCTTCTGCGACAGGTCGCCCCGGGCCACGGCAGTGGTGACCTGGGCGATGTTGCGGACCTGCGCGGTCAGGTTGCCGGCCAGCTGGTTGACGTTCTCGGTGAGGTCCTTCCAGGTGCCACCGACGCCGCGGACCTGGGCCTGGCCGCCGAGCTTGCCTTCGGTGCCGACCTCGCGGGCGACGCGGGTGACCTCGTCGGCGAACGAGGAGAGCTGGTCGACCATGGTGTTCACGGTGGACTTGAGTTCGAGGATCTCGCCCTGTGCCGCGACGGTGATGGTCTGGGAGAGATCGCCGCGGGCCACGGCCGTTGCCACCTGAGGCGATGTTTCGGACCTGGTCGGTCAGGTTGGACGCCATCGAGTTGACGTTGTCGGTGAGGTCCTTCCAGGTGCCGGAGACACCCGGAACGTCGGCCTGGCCGCCGAGCTTGCCCTCGGTGCCGACCTCGCGGGCCACCCGGGTCACCTGCTCGGCGAAGACCCGCAGAGTGTCGGTGAGCGAGTTGATGGTGTCGGCGAGTTCGGCGACCTCGCCCTTGGCCGACACGGTGATCTTCTGGGACAGGTCGCCGTGCGCGATCGCGGTGGTCACCTGCGAGATCGAGCGCACTTGGTTGGTCAGGTTCGCGGCCATCTGATTCACGTTCGCGGTCAGGTCCCGCCACGTGCCGGAGACGCCACGGACGTCGGCCTGGCCGCCGAGCTTGCCTTCGGTGCCGACATCGCGGGCCACCCGGGACACCTCGTCGGCGAACGATGACAGCTGGTCGACCATCGTGTTGACAGTGCGGCCGATCCGCAGGAACTCGCCGCGCAGCGGCCGGCCTTCGATCTCGTCGGCCATGTGCTGGGACAGGTCGCCCTCGGCGACCGCCGCGATCACCCGGGAGATTTCGGTGGCGGGGCGGGCCAGGTCGTCGATCAGAGCGTTGACCGCGTGTACGCCGTTGGCCCAGGACCCCTCGGCACCCTCTTCATTGAGCCGCTCGGTGAGCTTGCCTTCCCGGCCCACCAGCCGGCTGATCCGGGCCAGGTCGAGCATTTGACGTTCCTGCTGCGCGACGACGTCGTTGAATGCGTCGATCACCGCGCCGGCTGGACCGGTACGCCGAGCCAGGCGCACCTTGAAATTGCCGCGCCGCAGCTCGTCGAGTGCGACGGCCAGGTCGTCCAGCATTGATTCGCCCGAATCCACTGCTTGGGTGACGGTCATGGCTCTCCTTGCCCGGGGAGTTGTCGGAAGCCAGAGCACGCATCTCCGCTGAGCCCACGGAGACACCCGCCGATGTTCGGGTGTGTACGGTGGGTCCGAGCGCCGACTGGTCGGTTGGCGTCGCTCGCCCACTCGGTGGAGACTACTGTCCGTGGCTCGTATGGCAACTCGTCGCATACGCCTCAGTGGTGACTTTTCGGCGTTAGCGGCGGCACGAGCGGTCGTGGCCGACGTCCTAAATGAGACAGATCTTACTGATTTGCACGATGACGCCGTGCTGCTCACTACGGAGCTCGCCGCCAACGCTATCCGACATGCGGGAACGGTTGTGGATCTTCGTGTCGAGGGCGACGGCGAGACTCTGCGGGTGACCGTCGGCGACGGCCTGCCCGGCGCCCTCCCGGTGGTGGACCCGGAAGCGATGGCCCGGCGGCCGTACGCGCCGAGCGGTCGCGGCCTGGCGCTGGTGGACCGGATCGCCGACAGCTGGGGCACCACCCATCACAAGCTCGGCAAGCTGGTCTGGTTCGAGCTGCGCCGGGATGACGCCGATGACGAGCCGGACGGCGACGGGCCGGCGCCGGACATCGAAACGCGCACCGACCAGCGAATCCTGCGCACGCTGGACCGGCTGGTCGGTGCCACCGACTGCGTCGCCGTACGCGTCTGCGTGGACCGCGCCGACGGCCAGGGCGAGCAGGAGGTCGCGTCCTCCGGCGTCCCGCGCCCGGAGTTGCGCGAGTTCCGCATCCCGCTGGCGCTGACACCGCCGTGGATCGGCGAGTTGTCACTGCTGACCTCGGGCCAGCTGACCACCCGGTCGCACAAGGTCGCCGAGATCGCGGCCGAAACCGTGGGCCTGGCTCTCGACAACGACCGACTGCGCCGCGACGACCTGCAACGGCGTGCCACGCTGCGCTATGCCGCCATCGCCAGTGACCTGCTGGCTCAGTCGCTCGACATCGAACTCACCCACGCGCTGATCCCGCGGCTGGTGGTGCCTCGTCTCGGCGAATGGTGCGCGGTGTTCCGCTGCGATGCCAACGGGCGGCCGGAATTCGCCGCCGCTACGCACGCGGACGAGTCCAAGACCGGATTCGTCGCCAACGCATTGGACCATCCGGCCAACCGGGCCGCCATGTTCGAGGCGCTCGATGCCGGCCTGCACGCCACGTTGTCGGCGTCGGTCGAAGGCATCGCGGTGCCATTGCCGGTTCGTGATCGCGCATTGGGCGTACTCGTGGTGGGTCGTCCTGCTGATCACCGGCACACGCCGGATGAGCTGGCGGCGATCGAAGATCTGGCGCGCCGCGCGGCGCTGGCGCTGGACAACGCGGCTCTGCACGCGGACCGGCAGGAGGTGGCGCGGACGCTGCAGCAGTCGTTGCTGCCGCCGTCGCTGCCGGACGTGCACGGGCATGCGATTCGGTGCCGAATACCTGCCGGCGCTGCGGGTCGCCGACGTCGGCGGCGACTTCTATGACGTGCTGTCGCTGCCCTCCGGCGGCCAGCTGATGGTGATCGGCGACGTCTCTGGCAAGGGCGTCGCGGCGGCGGCGGTGACCGGCCTGATCCGGGACGTGTTCCGGATCCTGGTGCGCGATCAGCGGCCGGTGCCGGAGGTGCTGTGCCGGCTCAACGACACCCTGAAGGAGCGCGGCACCGGCCGGTTCGCCACGCTGGCGATCGCCGAGCTGGTGCCCGGCGGAGCGTTCATCGACGCCCAGATCTATCTGGCCGGGCACGACCGTCCGGTGGTCGCGCGGGCCGACGGCACGACCGAAGCCGTCGGCGCCCGGGGCACCGCGATCGGCCTGCTGGACGAGATCGGCGTGACCCCGGTGGCAGTACGCCTGGCGCCGGGCGACACTCTGGTCTTCTACACCGACGGAGTCACTGAGCGGCGCAACGGCGCCGACCTGTTCGGCGTCGCCCGGGTGCACGCGGCGCTGGCCGGTCTCGGCCGTCACGACGCCGACATCGTCGCGGCCAAGCTGCGCGCCGCGACGCTGGCGTTCTCGCCGGAGTCACCCCGCGATGACATCGCGATCCTCACCGTTCACAACAACGCGTAAGCACGCCCCGACCACCGGTCACGCGCCGATAGCTGCTGCGCGCTGCCGCTGGCCGCCGGGTCACGTGGATCTTGCGACGTTGGGGGTGGCCAAGGCCCGCCCAAGTTCGCAAGATCTCGCGGGGTCGGGGGTGGCCGACGGTATAGCGTGAGGACATGACCGACTCCGATCGACGCGCCGAAGAGGCCGCCCAGGCCATCTACGACGAGCAGGAATCCAACGCCCGGACCACCGGTGACGGCGGCCCGCGCGAGGAGGAGAACGCCAGCGAGTTCGCCGACCAGGCCGAGGAAGAGAGCGACGAGGCGGCCGAGGACTGACTCACCCGCTGGGATTACCGGGCCGCGAATGCGAACGGCGGTCCCGTAAGCTCGGCGCGTGGCCGTCCCCCGGTTGGTGCCGATCGCTGTCGTCCTGCTCCTGCTCGCCGTGACCGGTTGCGACGCGTCGAAACCGGCGAGCCATCAGTCCGCTCCGCGCCCCTCGGCGACCTTAGCTCCGACCACGTCGGCGGCCCCGAAACCCACGCTCACCGCATTCGAGCAACTACTTGCCAAGCTGCCGGCTTTTCCGCCGCCGCCGGCGGCCATCCCGATCGCGCTGCCGGGTGGGGGCACCGCGCCGCTATTCCACCGGCTGCCGGTCGGCAACCAGAAGGTCGCGTTCCTCACGATCGACGACGGCATCGTGCGGATGCCGAAGGACCTCGAGGTGATGAAGCAGGCGCACATCCCGTTCACCATGTTTCTGATCGGGCCGGTCGCCGCCGAGGATCCGCCGTTCTTCAAGCAGCTGCGGTCCTATGGCGGCGTCATCGAAGACCACACCATGACGCATCCGGACCTGCGCGGGAAGTCCTACGACGTATCAGAAGAGCCAGATTTGCGGCGCCCGCAGCTCGCTCACCAAGACCTTCGGGGCCGCGCCGACGCTGTTCCGGCCGCCCTACGGCTCCTATGACGCCACCACGCTCAAGGTCGTGCACGACTGCGGCCTCAAGGCGGCGTTCCACTGGTCCGAGACCGCGCGCAACGGCAAGGTCTTCTACCAGACCTCTTTGCACAAGATCCAGCCCGGCGACATCATCCTGATGCACTTCCGGGACACCTTCCCCAAGGACGTGCTGGCCGCACTGACCGCGATCCACAAGGCCGGACTGACGCCGGCGCTGCTCGAGGACTACATCAACACCAGCGCCTGAGGGCCGGCGTTCGGCCTCAGCGATGTATGCCCGGCTCTGGCGTCCACGACGCGTGCGAGAGCCAGCGCAGCAGAGTCCCGAGCTCGGGCGTACGCCCGGTGAGATGGCGGGCTCGCTCGAAGACAGCCCGCACCAGTTCGGGTCGGAGCCGTAATGCGATTCCGTCGGCCCGCCCGTCCAGGCAGGCGCAGGTGGCGATGCCGGCCCAGTCGTCGACCGCGCTGCGACCACTCGCGATCAGCGCGGCAAATCCGGCGGCCGCGGCGGTCGGCTCGCCGCGCAGCAGCTGCCCGTCCGGTCCGGACGGCCAGTTCGCGACCCGGCGCAGCAGGCGCCGAGCCAGGTGTGGCCGGCGTGCGAGGGAGTTCCGGTCGGGCCCCGCCGTCGCGATCCCGGGCGTGGGCAGCGGTGGCGGCTCGGCGCCGGTCAGCCACGCGTCAGTAAGCCGGTGAACCGAAGCACTCGGCAATTCCCGGCCCAATCGCCATCGCTGCCGGTGATCGACGGCGATCACCAGACTGAGATTCAGCGGCAATTCAGCGACCGGATCGACGGTCCACCGGTCCAGTTGCGCGTCGACCTCGCCGGCGAAGAATCGGCCGACGTGAGTCAGCCGGCCGGAGTGGATGAGTTCGTCGAGTGCTGCGCGGATTTGAAGACGGAGCAGCGAATACTCGTACGCGGCGTCGGTCCGCCCGGTCGCGGCGTGTTCGGTACGCCAGAACTCGGCGACGGCGGTGAAGGCGAACACGGCATGCAAGATGCCGACTGCGGGCCGGGGATCCGGTCGCCAGGGGGAGTAGTGAACGGCCGGGTCGTCATCGGTGTGGATGAATGACGCGACTTCCTGAATCAGGTTGAGCTCGTTGTGCCGCGCCTCATGAATCAACGTGGCGGCGAGGAATCGGTGGTCGCGGGGGAGCGATAGCGCCACGTGCCCGGGCAGATCGGCGGCCGACCGGCTGACGACCACCCCTCGATCCGCGAGCTGCGGCGTGATCGATCGCCAGGTCCCGGCCAGGGCATCCCGGTGACCCGGGTGCCGATTGGTGAGCAGCCGCCAAGCCGCCTCGGTCCGGCGGCGCCAGCGCTGGAATTCCGGATCTGAGAGTCGCCGGGCTCGCGCTGCCGTCGGCAGAACCCGCGGATCCAAGTCGTCGAACTCCACGTCGAATTCGACGGTCTCGAGGACGAGCCGGCGGGCAGAGACCAGCGGCGCCGGATGGCGACTGAAGTCGACCATGATTGGCCCTCGGCCGAAGTCCACTGAAAGCCGGCCGGCGGAGACGATCGCGGCACCGAGCCCATCGATGCCGTCCGGGATGGCCACGGCGCCGATCGACGGCAGCAGGAGCATCCCGTGAGAGGCGGCAACCGTCACCGACACGTCGGCTCCGGCGGCGACCGCGGCCGCCGCAACGAGACCACCAATGTAGGCGAACTCAACATCGAGCCCGCGCTGATCCCGAGCCCGGATTCCTTGGATGCACCGATTTGCCCAGGCGTATGTCGCCGGGCGTCGCAATAGCCGGTCAACGAGTTCCGGCGCGTTCTGCTCCAACCGGCCGAGTTCCTCGAAGCTCCGGCGAAGACCGGCACGGTGGGCAGCAGACGGTGCCTCGTCCGGGGCCGACGACAGGATCCACGCCAAGCGGTTCATCACACTGGTTCGATGCACCCGTCGGATCAGATCGATCGAGGCTGGGTCGGCCGGTCCACGGGCCAATGATCGAATCTCCTCATCGGCCAGGTGCAGCCCGGTCGTCATGCGGCAGCCGCCCGGAGCCCGGCCAGCCGGCGGCGCACGTGGCCGATCAGGTGGAGAAGGTCGCCGCAGTAGACGCTCCGATTCTGGAAGCCGTGTCCCGGTCGGTAGCGATGGACGTAGTTGCCACCGCCACAGACGGTCAACTCCCGGCACGATCGGCAAGCGTCGGCGAGAGCCGTAGCTCCACCCTGGCGGGTGATCATCGCCGGGTGCCGCAACAATTCATCGAACGAATGCGTCGCGACGTTCATGCCAGTGTCAGCGGCACCGTCGTAGGCGGCTTTGAGCACGTCTGTTGCCTGCAATCCACCGTCCGTGTCGATTACCGCATACTGCGACGGGGCGAGACCGACGTGCGGCGATGCGACCTGCATGCCCAGGACCAGACCGAGGACGTCGCGGAACAGCCGGACGTGGAGGCGGACTGGTCTCTGGTCGAACCAGATGTCGAACGCCGCTGCAAGCCATGCTCCGTGGCCTGGTATCGGCGGCTTATCCCATGTCGCATGCGGCAGCAGCAGGTCGACGTCGGGTGCGTCGAGCTCGCTGAGCATCGCCAACGTCTCAGCCGGGCTGGAGTCCAGATGCACGACGCTGAGAACGCCGGCGTAGAGGTCGCTCGTCTCCGGACGCCGAAGCATCTGGATCGCTCGGAGGGCGGCCGCATAGGTGTCAGAACCGGCCCGAGTTGGCCGCCGCCGCTGCGCTGCCGGTGAGCCGTCGATGCTGACCCCCACCAGGATGCGGTGCTTTCGGAACACCCGCATGAAGTCCTCGGTCACCAGCACGCCGTTGGTTTGCAGCCGGATGTCGAGCATGACGCCGGACGGCATGGCGCGACGCAACGTGTCCGCGATGATCGCCACGCCGTCCGGTCCACATAGCAGCGGCTCGCCGCCGTGCAGAACCACGCCCACTCGGTCGAGGCCATGGTGCGCGGCGTGTTCGGCAATCCGTGTGGCGGCCGCGGAAACTATATGAGACGGAATGATCGCGGGCTGACGTCGCCATGACTCATCGCCCATTGCGTAGACGTAGCAGTAGCTGCACCGCAAATTGCAGCGGCTGGACACTTTGAGGACGAATTCGCGAATCGGTGCTGTTGACACGTCGTCATGGGGATGGCCGAGTTCCGTGCCGTTGGCGGTTGGCCGCAACGGCGAGACCGAATTCATCTGCGGGAGCACGACGGCTCAGATCGCCGACTCGAACGACGTCGGCCGCGAACCGGTCGATGGCGGCTCGCCGCCGCCCCGAACCAAGGGCGTTCCGGCCCGGTCCAACCGGAGCAAGTCCGCTATCAAAACCGTGGAGCGATCCACGAGCAATGAGACTGCCGGATCGGCCTCTGTGGTGGAGTCCGAATCGTCCGTCGCAGTCGTGGTGGAGGCCATCACTTCGACTCCGGCCATCGGCGCCGCCTTTCGCCCGAGCGGATGGTGAGCCAACGAGGTTGTCGGCCAGGACGTCACTGTCGACCGCGGCGTTGCGAGGTGCCTACCAACGCTTCCCACCGACGATACGTCGAGCGCCATCACTTTCCCAGAGACTTTCGGTAAGGCATCGCCTTCCGGCATCGCCAGTTACCTGCCCGATAGAGTGCGGCGGATTTGGCCCTTTGGCTGCATCGACATCGTCCAATTGCCCAGACTAATCTGCGAAATAGGATGAATGTTTGTCGGATCGGACCGCTGACGTTCCCTCCGGCACCACGGTTGACGAGCAATGATGAGGCATGGCCGCGGCCGCTTCCGAGAAAGATCTCGGGTCCGGACGTGGCGTTGCTGATGTGCGCGGATGACCGTCATCGATAAGGTGTTGTTTTCCGTCGAGGCACGACTGCGGTGTGGCGGTCCGGTGTCCCTCGGCGGTTTGCGATTCGGCATTGGCGAAGGAGCCAGGGTAGATGAGTGAGCCGGCGGTGGAGCGACGCGCAGAGTCCGGCCACCGTCCGCTGACCGCGGCCCAGAAGAGCCAGTTCGTTGAGGCGTTGACGGCCGCCGCCGCGTGGGCTGACGGCTCGCTCCGCAGCGAATTCCTCGCCGAAGTCCGTGACGCCTACCAGCACTCGATCGCACTGCCTGATGACGACGCCAACGTCCGGCCGCTGACGGTTTTCAATCAGTGCTTGCGCGCCGATGGTCTGGCCGAGTTGGTGTCGGTGCTCGATCTGATCGATTCCGGCCGCGCCGATCCGGCGGTCGACCGGTTCCGTCGGCTCCGATCAGATCTGCTCACGCCGGAGGAGCGGGTCCTACGGCCGGTCGAGCGGACATCGATCCTGGGCATCATCACCCGGCTCGCACCAGATGACGTACGCCGGATGGCCGGTGTCGTCACCGCGTCGCAGGCACCCGACATCGACCACGCCGGCCTGCTCGGCTATCTCGAGAACGTCGCCGATGATCGAGATATCTGGCCAGTCCTAGAGTTTCTGGAACGCTTGATCCCACTCCTGAGCAGCGGTGACGCCGAACGTTCGCTGGCTTCCATCAGCGATCAAATTGGCGACCGCGTTGGCCAGCGGCGGCAGTTGACGGAATTCCGTCGCAGCATCGGCAATCCCACGCCGGACAACGATCCGGCCCATATTGACGCAGGAAGTACGCCCGACGGCAGCGCCGACGGCGATCCAGGAGACGATATGCAGAAGACCGAGCGCCGTGGTGCCGGAGTTTCGGCGACCAGGCCGGCCGTCTGGGGCGGCGTGCCGCAGCGGATTCCCAGCTTCATCGGACGGCGAGAGCTTCTCAGCCGGCTTCGGGGTTACCTCGGACCGGGTCAGGCCTCGGTGGCGCTGCTCGGCCAGGGTGGCGTGGGAAAAACCCAAATCGCGACCGAGTTCGCCCACCAGCCCGGTGCTTCCGAGTCTGGCACCGAGTCCAGCTACGACCTGGTCTGGTGGATCGAGTCGGACACCGAGAACGCGGTGCGGCGGTCGTTCGACTCATTGGCTCGCCGGATCGGCGAAGCTCATAGCCTGGACCGGCAGAACGTTGTCGACGTGGTGCTCGACGTGCTTCGTCGAGACGAGCGATACAAGCGCTGGTTGCTCATCTACGACAACGCCGACGATCCTGACATGCTTCGCTCGTACCTGCCGGTCGGTGTCGGGCATGTGCTGATTACTACGCGCAACCGGCTCTGGCAAAATCAGGTCGACTCGATAGACGTCGATGTGTTCGATTCCGAGGACAGCACTGCGCTGCTCCAGCACCGTTGGTCTGGCATCTCCGATACGGAAGCGGGCGAACTGGCCGACGATCTTGGTCATCTGCCACTGGCATTGAATCAGGCGGCGGCGTATCACGAAGAGTCGGGCATCCCGCTGGACTCGTATCGGAGGTTGCTCGCGACCCAGCCGACCCGGCTGCTCAATGCAGGACGCGCGGCCGGCTATCCAGACTCTGTCGCGAAGACGGTTCAGGCGAGCGTCGACCGGCTCGGCGACACCTCACCAGGAGCTCTGCAGCTTTTCACGCTGTGCGCGTTCCTGTCATCCCAACCGATCGCGGTCGCCATGTTGACGCGAGGGCGTCTCGCAAAGCTGCCCGCGGAGCTGGCGCCGTTGGCTACGGTGATCAAGGACGATGTCGACCTCCGAGCAGCGGTCCGCGAGATTGTCCGGCTCGGCCTCGCCGGTCTGGACACGAAACGTGACTTCATCACGATCCACACCCTGGTGCGTACGCTGATCATGGACGGTCTGCAGGCCGACCAACAGGCGATGTTCCGACGGGCGGCCCATGAAGTGCTGGCGCTCGCGAACCCAGGTGAGCCGGATCGTCCGGCGAACTGGCCGCAGTTCAAGCAGATCGCGCCGCACATCGAGCCGTCCGGCATCATCAACGCCGAGTCCGACCAGGCCCGGTGGGTGGTGATCGATCTGGTTCGCTATCACTACAACGACGGCGACTACCCGCAAAGCCGGGAACTGGCCGAGCACGCCCGCGCGGTCTGGTCTGAGCGCGCGGACATGGGCCCGATGAGCCTTATGACACTGCTGATCGGCCGGCATCTAGGCAATGCGCTCCGCGCACTGGGCGAATACGGCCAGGCTAAGGAGCTGGACGATGAGACCCTCGCGGCGCTCGAGGAGACGCTCGGACCCACGCATGAGCACACCCTCGCCGTAGCGATGGGTGTCGGTGCCGACTTCCGGTTGATCGGTAACTTCGACGGGGCGCTGGCGCACGATCAGGCGGTTTACCAGCAACTGGCGCAGGCCAGCCCGAGCGAAATGACAACACTCCGGGCCAAGAACAATCTGGCGATCGATCATCGGCTTCTGGGCAACTACACCGAGGCTCTCCGGCTCGATGAAGAGAATCTGGCTACCCGCACTGCGGAGTATGGAGTCGAGAACGCTCGGACTCTGTTCAGCAAACTCGCCATCGCCCGGGATCTCTATGGTCTGGGCCGGTATCGCGACGGTCTGACGATGCAACGGCTGGCGCTGAGCGAGTACGACCGCTACCAGGTCGGTAGCCTGGACGACCGGCATCTTGCGCAGATGAACCTCGCGATCCTGCTCCGCAAGGCGGGACGGACTACCGAAGCCGTCGAACAGGCACGCCGGAATTACGAAGAGATCACCAAGCGAAACGGGCCGGATCACGAACGCAGTCTTGCGTCCGCGATGGCATTGGTGGACACGCTCCGGTTCGTTGCCACCAACCCGGTCGGCCGACAGCTGGCGGTGGCGTCCGGTGCGCTGACCGAAGCGGCCGAGCTGTCGGAACAGACGCTTGGACAGTACCGTCTCAAGTTCAACGCGACTCACCCGTTCACGCTGGCATGTGCGGTCAACCATGCGATCGTCCTGCGTGCCGTGGGCAATCACGCTGACGCGACCTCACTCGACGAGCTGACGATCGCGTCGCTCCAGGCGGTGCTCGGGCCTACTCATCCCTACACCCTGTGCTGCGTCAGCAACATGTCGAACAACAGGTGGGCGGCCGGTGACATCGACGCGGCCGCCACCCGCGCCACGTTGGAGGCGTCCCAGAAGCGCCGACGCCCAGGTCACCTCAACACCATCGGGCTGATGTACAACCTCGCTCTCGATGTGGAGACCACTGGCGACTCGGCGGAGGCGAAGCGGCTTCGAGTCGAGGCCCTCGGGCTGATCGCCAAGGAGCTGGGTCCCGATCACCCGGAGACGGTGAGCCTCCAGGCCGGCAACCGGTACGAAGCAGATGTCGAACCACCGCTGACCTGAGACGACGCCCAGCCCGCCTCGGCCCCCGGAGGATCGGATTGTCCACTATCAGAGCTGCGACGCGGCGCTTCCACGATGCGGTCGTCGTGGTGCCCGGCATCATGGGCAGCGAGCTGTGCGACCATGCCGGCCGCGTGCTGTGGGGCCTATCCGACCTGCGGTGGTACGCGAGCGCGTGGACCACCGGAGCGGCACTGCGGGATCTGGCGGTCACTGACGACGAGCGATCTGGGAAGGTCGGCCGGGTGGTCGCGACCCAGTTGGTGAAAACCCCGATCGGCGTACCGCTTTTGCACGGTGTCGAGCCGTACCGTCCGCTCACCAACGAGCTGCGTCGGTTCGCGGCAGCGCCGGAGGCGGTGTTCGAATTCGCGTACGACTGGCGGCTCGCGGTAGATCACAATGCACGGGCACTGGAAGCATTTGCGACTGACGCTCTGCGGCGCTGGCGAGCCCATGCGTACTGGCATGGCAAGGACTCGCGAAGTGCGCGGGTGATTCTGGTGGCGCACTCGATGGGTGGCCTGATCGCGCGCTACTACGTGAGTGTGCTTGGCGGCTCGGAGATCGTTCGCCAGACCTTCACGCTCGGCACCCCGGTGTACGGCGCGGTGAAGGCCGCGTACATGATCTCCACCGGCGCCGAGGCGAAACTGCCGGCGCGGCGGCTCCGAGACGTCACTCGCACCATGCCGGGTGTCTACGACCTGCTGCCGCGGTATCGGTGCGTCCGCGACGGCGTCGACTATCGCAAGCTGACCGCCGATGACGTCGTGGCCGTCGGTGGCGATCGGCAGCTGGCCGACGAGGCAGCGGAACGCAGCGCACGAATACTCGCGGCCTCGGGTGATGACGTCCACGCCATTGTCGGCGTGAACCAGAAGACCATGCAGAGCATGGTGATCAAGAACGACGTGGCGATGGTGGAATACCAGGTGCCATCCGAGCACGGGGGCGTCGAGGACGCCCGCGGTGACGGCACCGTCTATCGGGACGCGACGCGGCACGGAGCCGGCCCGGTCCAGTTTCTTTCGCAGACGCACACCGGCCTGCCCGGCTCGGATGCCAAGGCGCACATCGTCGGCGTGCTGACCGACGTCAACGGACCGCCACTCGGCGGCGCCGAGATCGGCGTCGACATTCCCGACATAGTCGAGGCCGGATCCGCCTTTGCGGTGCGGGTCCTGACCACCGACGACCCGAACGCGGTGACCATCTCGATCGAGGACGTCACCAACGGGATCCTGCTCCCGGACGTCGCCGTGCGCCGGAACGAAGAGGGCGGCCTGATCGGCGAGTGCGCGCTCGCAAGGCCGGGGCTCTACCGGGTTGCGGTCAAGGGCGAAGGTGCCGGCGCGGTCACCGAGCTGGTTCTCGCCGACGATCCCGCGGCGTGGGGCTGACGTGCCGAAGGCAGTCTTCGAAATCCTCCCGATCGGCATATCGAAGTACCAGCACCACCCCCAGGTGGATCAAGTCGAGACTGACCTGGAGGTGGTGGTCGAGCGACTCAGCGAGATCGGCGGACGGGTCCGGCCGTTTCCGGATGCGGATCGTTCCAAGAACGCGATCACCGAGTATCTCGCTGACTGGTCCGCGGATCCGACGCCACGCAACTCGCTGATCATCTGGATGGGGCACGGCCACAGCGAGCCGACGCAATCCTGGCTCGCCGCTTCCGGCAGCAGGTCGCCGATGAACGACGGAACCGGGATATCCGCGCAGGACATCGCGACCTCACTGCGTGCCGAGTGGAAGCACCGGATCGCCGGCGACCGTAACTGGACGGTCGTGGTTGTCGAGTCATGCGGTGCTGCCGACTTCGCTCGGCACCTCGTCCTGGCACTTCCGGCCAACGTCGACATTCAACGCATCGCCGTCATCGGTGCCGGTTCCTCTGGACTGACATTCGCCGGCAACGCCCGCGCGGCGATCGAGGCGACCATCGACCGATACCGGATCAACGATGACATCATCCACATCCCCGACCTTGTCGCTGACATCAGCCGCGAACTCGGCCCGGACCGGCTCTGGACCCACGGCATCGAGGAAGCGATGCCGATCGTCCGGACCCGCAGCATCCCGGGCATGCGGGCGTCGCTGGACTCGTACCGGCGGATCGAAACCCGCTATCGCGAGGTGGAGGATGAGATCGCGAAGCTGCCGGACGACGAGCGCCGGCACTTCATCGAGAAGGCCCGCAGCGGCGAGGTGTCGGAGCTTGCGTGGATGTTCGCCGGTCGTAAGAAGGAGATGAAAGAACTCGCAACCTGGCTTCGAACCGCGGAATCCGGGATGTTCACCGTCACCGGACCGCCCGGATCCGGCAAGTCGGCGCTGCTCGGCCAGATCTACGCAGCGTCACTGCCGAAAATTTGGACGGCGCTGACCGCGACCCGGCAAGTCGACACGATACCGGCGGCCGAGCGGCCACCGGACGGAGTGTTCGACGCGGTCGTCCACCTGTCCGGGCGTACCGCTGGGGACCTGGTCCGCCGACTGGCCACGGCGGCCGGCCGGATGGTTCCGGCTGACGATCGCCAACTGAGTGGACTGATTCCCGCTCAACGCCGGGCGTCGGCGCGCACGACTCACGTGTTCGCCTGGTCGACTGGTCACGGCGATGGTGGCGTCGGCGATCCCGGCGGCGATACCCGCGATCTCATCACGGCGCTGCGCCGGCGGGCGAGCCGATTCACTGTTCTCGTCGATGCGCTCGACGAGTCCTTGGAGCCCGTCGCGATCGCCGAGTCGGTGCTGCGGCCGATTTCGGAGCTGCCCAACTGCCGCGTGGTCGTCGGGACTCGGCCCGGCATCGCCGACCTCGATGGTGACGAGCAGCACGACGATCTCGTGGCGGCGCTCGGAGCTGTCGGGACGATGAACAAGATCCCGATGCGGCGCGACACCAAAGCGCTGCGGAGCTACATCACCAAGCGGCTGACCGAGGGCGGGGTCAGCGGCACCTGGGTCGAGGCGGTGGCTCCCGCGATCGTGTCGGGTAGTGGAACCTTCCTCTTCACGCGCCTCGCGGTCAACGAGGTGATGGCGCGTCGGCTCTTCCTCGACAAGGACGGTAAGCAGCGGTCGGTCCCCGACAAGGCCGGCCACGTGGAACTCACCAAACTGCTTGCCGGCGATCATCGGGCGCTGTTTCGGCGTGCAGTCCGGCGGCTCGCCGACGAGCACGCCGCCGCCCGGCCGTTACTGGAGGCGCTAGCGGTTGCCCGCGGCCGGGGGATGCCGCGCGCCGGTGGAGTCTGGCGAACTGCTGCCGAGGCCCTGTCGGGTGTGCCGATCGCCGACGACGACATCGATTGGCTGATCCAGCACGCTGAGGCATATCTGATGCTGGACGCCGAATCGCGGCAGAGCGTCTACCGCCTTGCGCACGCGACCTTCGCCAGCACGCTGGTCGCCGAGCTGACACCGGGGGACGAGGAGGTTCCAGCCCGAGCGCAGCAAGCGGCGATCGCCGAGCGGCTGATCGCACTGGCGAACGAGGACGGACCGATGAATCCGTACCTGGAACGACATCTCGCGGGACACGTCGCCGAAGGGCGGGTTTGGGAGAAACTCGCGGCTGCGCCGATGGTTCTGGACCGGCTGGATCCGACGTCGGTCGCTTCCAACGTGCTGCGCACCTCGTTCGGGCGTCTCGATGTACCGCCGCCGATCGCCGCCGTCGCGGGCGCCAGCCACTTGCTCAGCGATCAGCAGGCCGACGCGCGGGCCGCTACCCGGGCCGTCGCCGCGGCGCGCTACACCCCGGTGGCTCCAACCGCTGGTGACCGGCTCGGAGCGAACTGGGCATGGAAGTGGGCTCATCTGCGCAAGGACCCGCTACATCTGGTGATCGCGGCGGGTCTTCCCAGAGTCAGTTGCCTATCCCCGGTGGTGCTCGACCGAGAGCGAACCGAAGTCACCGGGCGCACGGTACTCGCCGGCGGATCCGGCACCACCGTACGCTTCTGGGACCCAATGACCGGCCGGCCGACCGGTCGTACGATCGCACTCGCCGCCGAGGTCCGCGCCATCTGCGCGATCCCGCTGCCGGACTGGCGCACCGCGCTCGCCGTCAGCACCATCGACGGCTCTGTGTCGTTCTTCAATCCGGTCACCGGCGATCGCGTGGCTCAGGATGAACTGACCTTCAACGGTCCGGTCTGGTCGATGACCCGTGTGGTCGACATCGAGGGCGCTGCGCAACTCGCTATCGGAACCGACGATGGCCAGATCGTGTTGTGGCGGCCGGACGAGCCCGGCCGGCGAGTCGTTGCAGATCTGGGCAGCGCGGTGCTGGCGTTGACGACATTCGAGCACGATGGGGCGCCGGTGCTCGTTGCGGGGACCCGATCGGGAAACGTGGTCTGCCTGGATCCGATCACAGGCGCGACGGTCGGCCATCAATGGCGGCGGACTGCTTCGGTCCTGGCAATCGCCGCTCCGATCTCCGCTGACGATACGCCGACCCTGGTCGTCGGCTTGATCGACGGGCGAGTGCGGCTCTGGAACCCGTTTGCCGGCCGCGCCGCCGGTGGTCCAGCGGAGGGCCACCTCGGCTCGGTGGACGCGGCCGCCTGGCTTCCGATTCCGGGCGAGATCGACCTCGCGGCGACCGCAGGTGGCGACGGGGCGGTGCGCATCTGGGACGTCGACGCGCCGAGGCAGCTCGCCGTGCTGTCCGGTCACGAGCGGCAGGTCACGGCGATCACCTCGGTGATCATGCCGGACAACCGGTGCCTGCTCGCGACCGCAAGTGTCGACGGCACCGTGCGGTTGTGGGATCCGGCTCCGGCGTTGGCCGGATGGCCGAGTGAAAGCCGCGCGCCCGCTGACGAGATCGCTCCTCGTTCGGTGATCGACGTCGCCGCGGTCATGCCCGACGGCTCATCGGCGAAGGTGGTGACCAGCTTCGGGAATTCGATCGCGCTCCGGGATGCCGAGACCGGTGCGGACCTGACTCGGTATGACGAAGGCTGGCCGCGACCGCTGCACGAGCAAGGCGTACCCGTGACGGCCGTGACCGTGGTCAACCGCCCCTTCCAGCATCCGATCCTCGTATCGGCGCGGGCGAATCGGACGATCGAGCTATGGGACCTCCGACGCGCGAGCCCGATCGGTCTTGCGATTCCAACGCCGATGCGGATCCGAAGCCTGACCTCGGTGACCGACGATGACGGAACCCTGCTCGTCGCGGTAGGCATCGACGGCTCGGTCATGTTCTGGGATCTGGACCGCCGGACGGTGGTCGGAGATGTGATTCCGCCCCGTGGCGGGCACCTCCGGGTCGCCTCGGCGTCCGAGCTCGATGGACGGCTGGTGGTCCTGTGCGAGAGCCCTGACGGCCGGCTGATTCTCCGATCCGCCCGGACCCATCGTCGTTTCGGTCGCACGATGGCGGGGCACGAGGGCGCGGTGACCGCCGCCGCTTGGATCGAGTCGGGCGATCGGCGGCTTCTCGCCACCGCCGGGGAGGACCGGACTATCCGGCTCTGGGATCCGCGTACCGGTTCTGGGGCGGTCCCGGCAGCGCTCCCGACCCCGGTCGTGTCGGACGACACTGATGGCGGGTCAGACGCGGCGGAGTCGGATACCGACGTCGATCCGTCGGTACTCGGCACGCACGACGACGTGGTAACTGCACTGGCATCGATCACCGCGCCGGACGGACGGCATTTGCTGGTCTCGGCCAGCAAGGACGGCACCGTGCGGACATGGGATCCGTCCGAGGGCATGGTGAGCACGATCTTCGTGGCGATCCAGACCACCTCACTGGTGGTCATCGATCAGGACGTGGTGCTCGGCACTGAGTTCGGTCCGTTGACATTGACCGTGATAGGCCCGAACACCGACGATGCATAGGTGATCCAGCCGCATCACGACCGCGCGTCGGTCGGTGCGGACCTGCGAAAACTCGGCCTGAGATCGGGCGCAGTGGTTCTGGTGCACTCATCGTTCCGCGCCATCGGCGGCGTCGCCGGTGGAGCCGCCGCCGTGGTCGCGGCCCTGCTCGATGTGATTGGTGCGGGCGGGACACTGGTCGTTCCGGCTCAAACGGCGGGCAACCGTGACCCGTCCCGGTGGCGGCCGCGGGTCGATCCGTCGGAGTGGCCGCGTCTGCGCCGGCTCATGCCACCGTTCGATCCGATCACCTCACCGTCGCAGAATGTCGGCGTCATCGCCGAGACGGTCCGGACCTGGACTAGTGCCGTCCGCAGCTCACATCCGCAAGTCTCGTTCGCGGCGATCGGCCGGCACGCTCCTGACCTGATGGCGGAACATGCCTTGGAGTCACCGCTGGGCGAGCGATCCCCGCTGGCTCGGATGGTCGAGGCCGGCGCGATGATCCTGCTCCTGGGCGTCGGCTTCAACCGGTGCACGGCGTTTCACCTGGCCGAATATCGCCTGCCAGGACCGCCTCTCATGACCAACGGGTGCATGATCCAACAGGATGCCCGGCCGATCTGGGTCCGCTACCGGTCGGTGGCGCTCGACGCGTCAGACTTCGGTGACCTCGGGGCTGACCTGGAATCGACGACAACGCTGGTGCACCCCGGACTGGTCGGCGAAGCACGCTGCCGATTGCTGCCGATGGCGCCGGCGGTGGCCTTCGCCGAGGACTGGTTCCTCCGTCGACGAGGGCGGCCGGCGATTTAGCGGGGCGCAGTGACGGGTGCCGCGACCTCCGCGGGCGCCGGCTCCGTGACCGGCTGCGACCGCCGCGTCGCCAGCACCGATCCCAGGAGTACGAGCGCGAAACCGACCGCGATCCCGACGGTGAACGGCTCGCCCAGCAGGATCACGCCGAGCGCGACGGCGACCGCCGGATTCACGTAGGTGATGACCGTCGCCCGGACCGGTCCGACCTCGTCGATCAGGGCGAAGAACACCAGGAATGCGATCGCCGTGCAGAGGACGGACAACGTCAGCACCGAGGCGATCACCTTCGCCGAAGGCCAGTGGTCCGGCAGTTGGGCGACGCCGACCGGCAGGTAGACGATCGCGGTCAGGCTCAGCGCCGCCGCGATCACACCGAGGCCCGGCACGTCGGTGAGGTAACGGGCGAGGATGAACGGGCCTACCGCGTACCCGATCGCGACCACCGCCATCTGCAGCAACGCCGGCACGTCGCCGCCGCCCAGGTCGAGACCGACCAACGCGCCGACACCGCCGATGCCGATCGCCAGACCCAGAATCCGGCGTACACCCAGCCGTTCGCCGCCGGTGAGCCAGCCGAGCAGAGCGCCGACCAGCGGCACCGCGGCGATCAGAAGTCCGGACAGTGAGCTGCTGAGCCGGCGCTCGGCGTTGGACAGGAGGAACCACGGCACCGCCAGCTCGGCGACCGTAAACGCGACCAGCGGGCGCCACTTCGGCAGCAGCGGCCGCAACTGGCCGCGAGCCAGCGCCAGCGGCAGCAGGATCGCGGCCGCGACCGCCGTGCGGAGCAGGACCAGCGATGCCGGAGTGAGCACGTCGACCGCGACCTTGATCAGCAGGTACGGCACACCCCAGATGACACCCATGGCCAGGAACAGCACCCAACCGCGCCGCGACATCGCGCCCTCACTTCCGGATCCGGATCGTCAGGACCGATTGTGGCCCACGGTCCTTTCAGATCAGAGCCAGGCCCGGATATTCCCAGCCGATGGTCGTCGCCAACCTGGATCTTGAACGCTTATTGCCCTATTTCAGCGATAAGTGTCCAAGATCCGGAAAGGGTCAAATGCGGCGGAGCTGCGTCAGCCGGCCGGTGGTGCGGTGACCAGGTAGTCCTCGAGCAGTGCCGGCGTGATCCCGTTCTTGTGGAACGCCTGCAGTGCCGAGAGCAGGTTGGCCTTGAGGTATTTGTCGAAGTGCATCAGGACCATGTCACCCGGATGGATGCCGCCCGGGCGCTGCCAGGTGACAGTGCCGGTGATCGCGTATTCATCCCAGAACACGTTGGCCCGGATCCCGCAGGATGCCGCGGCCTTGAGGGTGTCCTTGTTGGCCAGGCCATAGGGTGCGCGCATGATCACCGGCGCCCGGCCGTACAGCTTGGTGAGCGTCGCGCGGTTGTCGCAGATCTCGTGCCGTTGCTGGTCGTAGGACTTCTGCGTGAGCTTCGGATGGGTGATGGTGTGATCCTCGATCACGCCGCCGTAGCCCTGCAGCGTCTTGAAGAACGAGGGGTCACTCTTGATCGCGTCGCTGGTCAGGAACATGGTGAACGGGATGTGCGCGGCCTTGAGCATGGCGGCGACACCGGGGTCCTTCTCCCAGCCGTCGTCGATGGTGATGAAGGCGACCTTCTGGTTGGCGACCGGCACCTGGTCGAATTGCTTGGCGAGGCCGGTGGTGGGCAGCACGGTGATTTTGGCAGGCGCCGGCGGCGCGGCGAACGTCGGCAGCTCGTAGAGATACCACGCCAGGGTGCCCTTCTTCGGCGGCGGTCCGGCGGGCCGAGCCGGACGGGTCGGCGCGGCGCTGCTCGCCATCACCGGCGGGGTCGTGGCCGAGGCGGCAGCGGGCTTGACCGGCGTCTTCGACCGGGGCGCGGACGCCGCCGAGCAGGAGACCAGAAGGGTGACCGCGGAAGCGACGGCGATCGCCGCGAGAAGGTGCCTGCGCATGGCAGCCATAGTGCCCAATGAATATGAACAAGAGGAGCCGACGCGCCCAAGACCACTGAGTTGGTGACGTAAAGCCTCAAGTACACTAAAAGTGATCACGTTTGCGCTCCCCATCGAAGCCGCGGAAGCGGTGCGGTGGACGTGATCCGTCCGGCTGAGCGCCTCAAGAAGTTTGTGAGGTGAGCCGTGATGATGACGGTTCTTGGCGTGAGCGCCGCGATCTGGGGCCTCGTGATGGCCGTGTCTCCGATGTTGCAGATCCGCCGGATGATGGCCCGGCGTTCGTCCGCCGACGTTTCGATCGGCTATTACGGACTGTTGCTGCCGGGCTTCGCGTTGTGGGTCGCCTACGGACTGTCCCGTTCGGACTATGCGCTGGTCATACCCAATATCGCCGCGTTCCTGGTCGGTACGACAACGGTCGTGACCGCGCTGACTCTACGGCGCCGAACTCCCGCGGTCCCCAGCTAGCCGCCCCCGACTCATTCTCCGCACGCCGGAATTGTCTCGATTGCGTGCCGATGCGCGCTGACCTGCGTATTCGTCACCGTCGATTGACCATTTGGTTCCGGAACTCCGTCCAACGCTTGACGGACCGATATCGACGGCGTTAAATCGGGACTCGAAGAAAGTTAGGAAAGTTTCTTAACTTTTACTTCGCGCGCGCGCAGCACCACCGCATCACCCTTCCTCGGCACCAACGTGCCCGGCTCCCACCCGGGTGCGCCCCCCACCGTTCCGATGAGGAGGAACCCCCACCATGTCGCGTACGAAGAAGTTCATCGCCGCCGCGTCGGCGATTCCGCTCGCCGCCCTCGGCTTCCTGATCAGCACCGGCCAGCCGGCTGCGGCAGCGGCCAATCCCGGACCCGGTTTCCCGGCCCACTACGCCGCGCCCTATGCGGAGATGTGGAACTCGCCGTAACAGCCTGATGAACGCCTACAACGCCACCGGCAACAAGTACTACACGCTGGCGTTCGTCATCAGCGACGGCAGTTGCAACGCCACCATCAACGGCGACACCAACATCGCCGACGCCGGCTGGAACAGCGGCCATCAACAACCTGCGTGCCGTCGGCGGCGACGTGATCGCGTCGTTCGGTGGCGCGTCCGGCACCGAGATCGGTCAGGCCTGCACGTCGGTGTCGTCGCTGCAGGCGCAGTACAAGCGGGTCATCGACCAGATGAACCTGACCCGGATCGACCTCGACATCGAAGGCGCGCCGCTGGACGACACGGCCGCCAACGACCGGCGCAATCAGGCCCTGGCCAACCTGCAAACAGCAGTACGCGGCCGCCGGCAAGACGCTGTCGGTCGACTACACCCTGCCGGTCGACCCGACCGGTCTGCTGGGCGACTCGCTGAGCCTGCTCAACAACGCCAAGAGCCACAACCTCAACGTCAACCTGGTCAACATCATGACGATGGACTACGGACCCACCCTGGACATGGGTGCGGCCGCCATCCAGGCCGCCAACGCGCTGCACAGCCAGCTCGGCCAGATCTGGACGACGAAGACGTCGGCGCAACTCTGGGCGATGGAAGGCAACACCCCGATGATCGGCGTCAACGACTCCAGCAACGAGGTGTTCACCACCGGCAATGCCAGCAGCCTGGAGAGCTTCGCAGCCACTAACGGCATCCAGGAGCTGGCGTTCTGGGCGCTGGGCCGGGACAACCAGGGCTCCAGCGGCACGCCGCAGAGCAACTACCAGTTCACCACCATCTTCAAGGCGATCACCGGCGGAACCGGTGGTGGCGGCGGAGGCGGCGGCGGCGGCGCCACCCCGATTCACGGGTACGGCGGCAAGTGCGTCGACGTCGCCTCGGCGAACAGCGCCAACGGTACGGCGATCCAGCTGTGGACCTGCAACGGCACCAACGCCCAGCAGTGGACGCATGTCGGCAACACGTTCCAGGCCCTGGGCAAGTGCATGGACGTCACCGCGGCCGGCACCGCCAACGGCACCAAGGTGCAGCTCTACGACTGCAATGGCACCGGCGCCCAGGCCTGGACGCAGGGCGCCAACGGCAGCCTGGTGAACACCAACTCCGGCAAGTGCCTGGACGCCACCGGCCCAGTCATCGGCCGACGGCACCCGGCTGCAGATCTGGTCCTGCGCCGGCAGTGCCAACCAGAGCTGGACGATCGGCTAGGCGGAGAGATGACAACAGCAGTACGCGCACGCCGGCGTACCGCGGTCCTGGCGAGCGCGGCGATCGCCGCGCTCGCCGGGGCCGTGCTGACCGTGACCCTGACGTCACCGGTCAGCGCCGCCACACCACCGCCGGTCACATCCGGCTCCACCTACACCGTCGTCAACCTGAACAGCGGCAAGTGTGTCGACGCCCGCGCCGCGGGCACCGGCAACGGGACCGCCGTCCAGCAGTACGCCTGCAACGGCACCACCGCGCAGAACTGGGTGTTCACCGCGACCAGCGGCGGCTACTTCCAGGTCGGCACGGCCAACGCCAGTGCGCAGGTGTGGGATGACACCAACGTCTCACCCAACGACAGTTCGCCGATCCAGCTGTGGCTCTACGGCGGCGGCACCAACCAGCAGTGGCTGCCGGTCGCTGAGGCCAGCGGCACCTTCCACCTGGTCAACCGGTTCAGCGGCAAGTGCCTGGACGTGCCGAGCGCGTCCACCGCGGACAGCGTGCAGCTGCAGCAGTACGCCTGCAACGGCACCGGCGCGCAGTCGTTCTCGCTGAACATCCTGGGCGGCGGCAGCACCACGCCGCCGGGCAACCCGAACAACCCGGACCTCGGCCCGAACGTCAAGATCTTCGACCCGTCGATGTCGAGCGCGTCGATCCAGAGCACGCTCGACAGCATCGACAACGCCCAGCAGTCCAACCAGTTCGGCACCGAGCGCTACGCCCTGTTGTTCAAGCCGGGCACCTACAACAACAGCGTCGAGGTCGGCTACTACACCCAGGTCCTCGGGCTGGGCCTGTCGCCGAACGACACCGTCATCAACGGCGGTGGCGTCACCGCCGACGCCCAGTGGTTCGGTGGCAACGCCACCCAGAACTTCTGGCGCTCGGTGGAGAACCTGACCGATCACCCGTCGTCCGGCACGGTCAAGTACGCGGTCTCCCAGGCCTCGCCGATGCGCCGCGTGCATGTGCAGGGCGGCATGGTCCTGGACGACAACGGCGGCTGGTCCAGCGGCGGATTCCTCGCCGACTCGGTCGTCGACGGCCAGGTCAACTCGGGCAGCCAGCAGCAGTGGTTGTCGCGCAACGACGCGTTCGGCAGCTGGACCGGCTCCAACTGGAACATGGTGTTCGTCGGTGACACGCACGCGCCGGCGCAGAGCTGGCCGACCCCGCCCGACACCACGGTCGGCTCGACGCCGGTGGTGGCCGAGAAGCCGTTCCTCTACGTCGATTCCACTGGTGCCTACCGGGTGTTCGTCCCGGGTCTGCGTACCAATTCCTCGGCCACCACCTGGGCCGGCGGATCGGCGCCGGGCACGTCCCTGCCGATCAGCCAGTTCTATGTGGCCAAGCCCAGCGACACCGCGGCGTCCATCAACGCGGCGCTGAGCAGCGGTCTGAACCTGCTGCTGACGCCGGGCATCTACCACCTGACCAGCCCGATCCAGGTCAACCGTGCCGACACGGTGGTGCTCGGCATCGGCCTGGCCACGCTCGAGGCGGACAACGGGACCGTCGCGATGCAGACCGCCGACGTCAACGGGATCCGGATCGCCGGCATCCTGCTGGACGCCGGCACCACCAACTCGCCGATCCTGCTGCAGGTGGGACCGACCGGTTCGACCGCCGACCACTCGGCGGACCCGACCATCCTCTACGACGTGTTCGCCCGGATCGGCGGCGCGGCGGTCGGCAAGGCCACGGTCAGCGTGCAGATCAACAGCAACAACGTGATCGGCGACGACCTCTGGCTGTGGCGGGCAGACCACACCTACGGCGTGGGCTGGACCTCGAACACGGCGCAGAACGGTTTGGTCGTCAACGGTGCCAACGTGACCATGTACGGCCTCTTCGCCGAGCACTACCAGCAGTACAACGTGGTGTGGAACGCCAACGGCGGTCGCACCTACTTCTTCCAGAACGAGCTTCCTTACGACGTGCCGAACCAGTCCAGCTGGATGAACGGCAGCACCCGCGGATACGCCGCCTACAAGGTGGCCGACTCGGTCACCACGCATGAGGCGTGGGGCGTGGGCAGCTACTGCTACTTCAGCACGAACTCGGCGGTGGTCGCGGACCACTCGTTCGAAGTGCCGCAGACCGCCGGGGTCAAGTTCCACGACCTGGTGACGGTCTCGCTCGGCGGCACCGGCACCATCGCCCACATCATCAACACCTCCGGCGGGCCGTCCAACTCGGCGAACAACGTCGCCAAGCTGACGTCCTACCCATAACCGGCAACACCAATCGGCGGGGCGCGGTCCGAGGACCGCGCCCTCGTCATAATCAGGGCATGACGGTACGCGGATCCGACCGCTTCGAAGGCGCCTACGACGGGACTCCACCGTGGGACATCGGCCGCCCGCAGCAGGCCTTCCTCGACACCGCCGGCACCTGGTCCGGGCACGTGCTCGACTCCGGCTGCGGCACCGGCGAGCTGGCGATGGCCGCCGCGGCCCGCGGCCTGCGGGCGACCGGAGTCGACGGTGCGGCCAGCGCCATCGCGATCGCGGGTTCGCGGGCGGCCGAACGCGGGCTCGAGGTCGAGTTCCTCGTCGGTGACGTGTTGCGGCTCGGCGCGATCGGGCACGCGTACGACCTGATTTTCGATTCTGGTGTCTTTCACACCTTCGAGGCCGATGAGCGACCGCTCTATGTGCAGAGCCTGACCGAGGTGACGAATCCCGGCGGCCGCCTGCTGCTGCTGTGTTTCAGTGACGAGCAGGCCGGCGACTGGGGGCCGTTCCGGATCAGCCGCGACGAGTTGACCGCCGCGTTCGCCGACGGCTGGCGGATCGAGTCGATCGACCCGGCGACGTTCGTGCTGGAGCCGGCGTCCGGGTCGCCGCCCACGGCCCGCGCCTGGTTTGCCCAGATGTCCCGCCAGTGAACACACCAGCCGGGCATTCGTTGCGTGAACACACCGGCCCGGCACCCTTGGAGTGCCGGGCCGGTGCTTGATGCGGTGTTACGGGAAGCCGTTTGTTCTCCGGGAGCCGTTTGTTCTCCGGGAGCCGTTGCCTACGGGATCAGGAACGGGAACGAGCCGTCCAGGTAGCCGCTGTCCGTCAGGTGACCGTAGAGCGGCGTGGTGGCGGGGTAGTGGCCCCATGCGTGGTCGCCGACGATCTCGCCGGGCGCGGCCAGCGGCGCGCCGAGCAGCTGCTTCTGCACCGGCGTGAAGGTGTCGTAGGCCGCCGAGGCGAACAGCGCGGTGTTGTCGTCGCGGCTGACGCCCCAGCGGTGCGAGTAGGCGAAGAACATGCCCTTGCGGGTGATCGGCGAGTAGTTGTCGGTGCGGGTGTGCCACAGCCGCCGGTCGAAGAAGACCACGTCACCGGGCGCGGCGGTGATCTGCGTGGCGCCCTCCGGATCCGGCCATTGGATGTCCCGCCGCGGCGGGCCGTCGATCCGGTTGGTGAGGTGGCTGCCCGGCACCACGGTGAAGTTGCCGCGACCGGTCTCGGTGAGGTCAGTGAGCCAGTAGGCGAGCTTCACCGACAGGCGGGGCCGCGGGTTGGACTCGATCTCCCGGTTCTGCCGGCCGCCGTCCTGGTGCCACTCGAAGCTGAACGGCTTCTGGTGCTTGATCTCCGGGTGCACATCGAGGTGCGAGTGGTAGATGTGCACGTTCCAGCCGAGGATCGACCAGATCAGGCCGAACGTCCTCGGGTGGTTGATCAGGCCCACCGCTTCCGGGCAGTTGGCCACCGCGTTCAGCCGGTGCATCGCCATGCCGGGCTGGACCGAGCCGGCGGAAACGCCGTCGTGGTAGACGCGGTCCAGAGCGGCCTCGTAGAACGCCACTTCGTCCGGCGTCAGGGCGCCGCGAATCACCAGATAGCCGTCGCGATCGAATTGTTCGCGCTGTTCGGCCGTCATTGGCGTGGAAACGGGGGCGTCTGCCGGTGCGATCACGGCTGCTGTGGAAACGGTGGAGTTCACCAGGGTGGTCGTCATATGCACCTCATGAACTGAAAAGCCGATACTCCAGTTGAAGAGAAATATCACGTGTGTACGGGCGGTTGTGGGAGGTTCCGTCAAGGTTCGTCGCGAATAGTCACTCGAAAGGCTTATCGGGGTTCTTTTCTCCTCCGAAGATCGCTTGGGCATGCCGCGAGGTTTGTCCGGCGCGGCGCCCTTCCTTGCTCTAATAACCGGTACGTATAGCGGCAGGTAACGGCAGGACATGCCCACTGCCGCCCGGACGCCGCCGGAAAACTGGACTCTGACTGCTGTGATCATGGCGCCCGGACAGCAATGAGAGTCCAGTTTTCGTGCGTCGGGCGTCGGGCGTCGTGCGCCGGTGCGCCGGTGCGTCGGTGCGTCGGGCGCCGGGCGCCGGGCGGTGGGCGCCGGGCGGTGGGCGCCGGGCGGTGGGCGCCAGGCGGTGGGCGCCGGGCGCGTGGCGGTTCTGCGGCGCGCCTCGTGTCGCCGGCTCCGGCCGCGGTTTCGTGGTGGTTGCGTCGGGATGAAGGAAAGTAACGGGCGGTGAGTGCTGCGCCAGGGGTCGTTTCACCGCACTGAGTGCCCGTTGCTTTTCGCCGGCCGGTGAAACTCTGCCAAGATCTGCGATCTTGGTCGCCAGCATCGGCAGCAGCTAGTGCCGCCCGGCCCCGCTGGAGGGTCACGGCTTCCCGCCGTCTTCCTGCCCGCCCACAAGATCGCGACAACCGTGAGCTGAGGGCGGTCTCCTCGCCCGAGATCGCGACAGTAGTGAGCTGGTGGCTTTCGATTCGGTGGGACGGCGACCGTGAGCTCACGGCTGTCGCGATCTTGGGTGATGGCGCGACCGTGACCTCACGGTTGTCGCGATCTTGGTTGGTTGCGGTGCGGCGGGCGATGAGACCCCGCGGCCCGGCGTCGAAGATCGCGACGTCCGCGGACCGGTGGCAGTGAGATCGCGACAGTAGTGAGCTGGTGGCTTTCGATTCGGTGGGACGGCGACCGTGAGCTCACGGCTGTCGCGATCTTGGGTGATGGCGCGACCGTGACCTCACGGTTGTCGCGATCACGGCCGCCACAACTGCCGTGAGTCCGCGAACGCCGCGACCACGGGACGCGGCCCGCCGCGCCACCCGCAACCCAGCCCCGACACCGATTGCTCCGCGCACCGCGGGCTCGCCGTCGGTCTCGATCGGGACGGCCGGCGGGTCGCGCCACCCACAACCCCGCCCCGGCCGATTGCTCAGCGCACCGCGGGCTCGCTATCGGTCTCGATCGGGACGGCCGGCGCCGGAATCTCCGCATGCACGTAGCGCCGGCCGCGCAACGCCGACGCGATCGCGCCGAGCACCGCCATCGTCGCGGCGGCGCTGAACACCACCACCAGGCCGTGGTGGAACGGACCGCTGATCAGTTGCGGGAAGAACGTCTGTCCGGTGAGCTTGGCGGCGTTGCCGGCCGGCAGCGAGTGCAGCACGTCCGCGCCGACCAGGTGTTCCACCGGGTTGCTGCCGAGGAATGCCGCGAACAGTGTGCTCACCGGTGGCAGTCCGGCGATGTGGGCGGCCACATCGGTCGGCACGTCTTGAGCGGTCAGGCCGCCAGTAAGCGTCTGCGGCAACGCGCGCGCGAGCCCGGCAATCATCAGCGAGAAGAAGATTCCGATGGACAGTGACGTGCCGGCGTTCTGGCAGGTGGCTCGCATACCCGAGGCGACACCGCGCCGCGACGGTGGGACGGCGCCCATGATGGCCGACGTGTTCGGGGCCGAGAACATGCCCTGGCCGATGCCGCTGATCAGCAGCAGCGCCGCGAACTCCGGATAGGCGAAGTTGACCGGCAGCAACATCAGGCCCACAAACGACGCGGCCACCAGCAGCAATCCACCGGTGGCGAATGCGCGAGCACCGAAGCGGTCCGACAAGTATCCGGAGGTCGGGCCGGCCAACAGGAAGCCTGCGGTCAGCGGAAGCATGTAGATGCCGGCCCACAGGGGCGTGTCGGCGAACGCGTAACCGTGCAGCGGCAACCAGATGCCCTGCAGCCAGATGATCAGCATGAACTGCAGTCCGCCGCGGGCGATCGCGATCAGCAGCGCCGCCAGATTGCCGGCCCAGAAGGCGCGCAATCTGAATAGGGCGACGTCGAACATCGGCTGGGCGACCCGGGTCTCGATCAGCGCGAACGCGACCAACAGCAGGATGCCGGCGGTCAGCCCGCCGATCACCATGGGGTTGCTCCAACCGGTCGGGTGGCCGCCATAGGGCTGGATTCCGTAGGTCATCGAGGCAAGAATCAGCGCCGTCCCGAGCGCGAAGGTGACGTTGCCGAGCCAGTCCACCTTGGGTCGAGCGGCCGCGACG
The DNA here is from genome assembly GCA_963836775.1 of uncultured Actinomycetota bacterium. GTDB lineage: Bacteria > Actinomycetota > Actinomycetes > Mycobacteriales > Micromonosporaceae > DASQPR01. The sequence goes on from CAWIKR010000003.1 coordinate 1,906,623, forward strand.
GTTCCGGTCTCCCGCAGGCTCCGGTAGGACCAGATGGTTCCGACGACGCCGACCGGGACGCTGACCCAGAACACCGCGCGCCAGTCGATCGAGGCGAGCAGCCCACCGAGCACCAGGCCGAGAAACTGGCCGGCGAGCGCGGTGATCTGGTTGCAGCCCAGGGCCATGCCGCGCTGCGACGCCGGGAAGGCGTCGGTGAGGATCGCCGCCGAGTTCGCCATCAGCATGGCGCCGCCGGTGGCCTGCACGATCCGCCAGGCGATCAGCCACCACGCACCGGCGGCGCCGTGGAACGGGTCGATCGACAGCGCCAGCGACGCCACGCTGAAGATGACAAACCCGAGGTTGTACATCCGGACCCGGCCGAACATGTCCCCGAGCCGGCCCAGCGCCACCACCAGGACCGCCGAGACCAGCAGGTAGCCGAGGATCATCCAGAGCAGGTAGCCGATGTTGGCCGGGGCCAGCGGGTCGAGTCCGATGCCACGGAAGATGGCCGGAAGCGAAATGATGACGATCGAGCCGTCGATCGCCGCCATGCCGGTGCCGAGGGTGGTGTTGGACAGCGCGACCCACTTGTAGCTCACAGACGATCCGCCAATCGGTCGAGCAGGGCGATGGTCTGCCGGATCTGCGTGCGCTCATCGGCGGTGAATTCGCTCAGCGCCCGTGTCATCAAGGCGGTCTTCACGCTGCGCCGGTGGCCGAGGGCGGCGCGGCCGGCCGGCGTCAATGCGATCAGTGCCCGGCGCCCGTCGGCCGGATCCGGCGACCGCGACACCAGACCCTGGCTTTCGAGCGCCGCCAGCGTGGACGCCATGGCCTGGGGTTTGATCCGCTCGCCGAGCGCCAGCTCGGTCGGGGACGCGGTGGTCTCCCGGTCCAGCCGGGCCAGGACCGACGCCTCGGACAGGGTCAGATCGCCGGGAGTGTGAGCCTGCCGGAGCCGGCGGACGACCCGGGAGAGGGCCACGGTCAGATCGGTCGCCAGCTGCGCGCTGGCGGCGCGGGATGGTGCAGCGGTGCGTGCCACAGATAGTTAAGTTAGGCTTATAAACCCAGATTGACAAACTGCGTCACCCTCCAAGATCCAAAATTGGCGGTACGCGTATCCGCCGCAACGCCGGTGATGGCATGCTGGCGCTCATGGAACTCACCAACTCCGTCGCCCTGATCACCGGTGGCGCCAGCGGTCTCGGGCTCGCCACCGCGCAGCGCCTCGCCGCCGACGGTGTCGCCGGAATCGTGCTGGTGGACCTGCCGTCATCGGCCGGTGCCGAGGTGGCGCCGAGCCTCGGCGTGCCGGCCGTGTTCAGCCCGGCCGACGTGACCGATCCGGATCAGGTCGCGGCCGCCATCGACGCCGCCCGCGGCCTGGGTGATCTGCGAATCACCGTCAACTGCGCGGGCATCGCCACGGCCGGCCGAGTGCTGAGCAAGCGCGGGGTGCTGCCCCTGGACGACTTCGCCCGAGTGGTGCAGGTGAACCTCATCGGCACGTTCAACGTGATCCGGCTGACGGCGGAAGCGATCGCCGCGGCCGAGCCCGTGCACGGCGAGCGCGGCGTCATCGTCAACACCGCTTCGGTGGCCGCTTTCGACGGGCAGATCGGTCAGGTGGCATACGCGGCAAGTAAGGGCGGCGTCGTCGGGCTGACGCTGCCGGTCGCGCGCGACCTGGCCGACAAGCTGATCCGGGTGATGACGATCGCCCCCGGCATCTTCGAGACACCGATGATGGCGGGGCTGCCCGAGGAGGCGCGGCAGTCGCTCGGCGCGCAGGTGCCGCACCCGAGCCGGCTCGGCGCTCCGAGCGAATACGCCGCCCTCGTCGCGCACATCATCAACAACCCGATGCTCAACGGCGAGGTGATCCGACTCGATGGTGCGATCCGGATGGCGCCCCGCTGAGATATATCGGTTGCGATCGTTTCCAGAGGTCGCTGAGGATGCTGCCATGACGATGACCCGACGGGCAGACATGTTCACCGAGGACGGCAAGCCATCCGACGGCGACGCTCGTGAGCACCGGACACGCCTCGCCGGCGAGCGCGTCACGCTGGTGGAAGCTCCGCGATTCGGTCAGTAGACCGCCATCCGTCGGCACCCGCGGCTCAGCCGACGCGGACCGCCAGCTTGCCGACGGTGCCGCCGGCGAAGTCCGCGAACGCCTGCGGGACCTCGTCGAGGCGGTAGGTGCGCTGCACCGGGATCGCGAGCCGGCCGGCGACCACGTGCGCGGCCAGTTCGTCCCACTGCGACGGCGCCAACGCGGCGGTCACCGAATACGCCACCAGGTCCCGGTCGCCCATCTGATCCGGTCCGACGCCGAGCAGGCTCGCGAATCGGCCGCCCGCGGCGACCAGGTCGGCCAGCGCGATCGGATCTCCGGCGAGGTGCAGCGCGATGTCGACACCGTTCGGCGCGATCGCGCGCACCTGAGCCGCCACGTCCGCGGTGTAGTCGATGACGTGCTTCGCGCCGAGCGCCCGAACGTGGTCGGTCTCCGCGCCCGGTGCCGCGGTGGCGAGCACCGCGGCACCGCGCGCGACCCCCAACTGGATAGCTATCGAGCCGACACCGCCGGTGGCACCGGAGATCAGCAGAAGTTCGCCGGTCTGCGGCGCGACCGTGTCGAGCATCGTGGTCGCCGCAGATCCGGCCAGGCCGAGCACTCCGGCGACGGACAGGTCCAGCCCGTCCGGGACCCGCGCGACGGTTACCGCGGGGACCACCAGATATTCGCCGAAACCGCCGGCTTGCAGCGGATAGCCGAGCACGACACCGAACACGACGGCGCCCGGAGCCAGACCCTCCACGCCCGCGCCGACCTCGTCCACCGTCCCGGCGAAGTCCCGCCCCAGGGTGACCGGGAACCGGTGTTCCAGGTATTGCGCCATCCAGCCGCTGACCACGGCCGTGTCGAAACCGTTCAGGGACGAGGTGTGCACCTTCACGCGGACCTCTCCGGGGCCCGCGGTCGGGGTGTCCACCTCGGTGAGAGTCGGTCCGGCACCGAGTTCGGCACTGACGATGGCGCGCATGTTTCGGTCTACCTCCACATCGGACTGAGCGGCTGGCGTCACGCTAAGTGACGGCGATCGGTCTCCGCTACTGACTGTCACGGCGACGATTGCGAACTGTGCCGCTGTGATGTGGCTCCGTTCGGCGGAGCCGCTGTCGCCCGGCGGTCGCCGTCTCGGCGCCCCGCCGTCGTTGCGGTATTGTTGACCCGTCAACTACTTTCGGGAGTCCCGCGGTGCCTGATTACGGCCTCGATGTCGAGTTCGGAACGTTCCTGACGCCGACCGCTGGACAGCCCCAGCAGCCGGTGCTGCTGGCCCAGCTGACCGAGCGCGCCGGGCTCGACCTGGTCACCGTGCAGGATCATCCCTACCAGCCGGCGTTCCTGGACACCTGGACGCTGCTCTCGGTGATCGCGGGGGAGACCGAACGGGTGCGGCTCATGCCGAACGTGGCGAACCTGCCGCTGCGGCCGCCCGCGGTGCTCGCCCGTAGCGCCGCCAGCCTGGACCTGCTCAGTGGCGGGCGGGTCGAGCTGGGCCTCGGTGCCGGCGCCTTCTGGGACGCCATCGTCGCCAACGGCGGTCCCCGGCGTACGCCCGGCGAGGCGGTCGAGGCACTGGACGAAGCGATCGCCATCATCCGCGCGATCTGGGCCGCGGATCGGTCGGTACGCGTCGACGGCGCGCACTACCGGGTTGTCGGCGCGAAGGCCGGCCCGGCACCGGCGCACGCCATCGGCATCCACATCGGCGCCTACAAGCCGCGAATGCTGCGCCTGATCGGCCGCCGGGCGGACGGTTGGCTGCCGACGCTCGGATATCTGAAGGCCGACGAGCTTCCAGCTCTGAACAAGGTGATTGACGATGCCGCCACCGGTGCCGGGCGGTCGCCGTCGGACATCCGGCGGATGCTGAACATCAGCGGCGAGTTCGGCTCCGGATCCGGCTTCTTGACGGGCTCACCGGTGGACTGGGCGCAGCAGCTTGCCGAGCTGACGATGACCGCCGGCATCAGCACCTACATCCTCGCCGGCGACGACCCGGCGATGATCGAGCGATTCGGCCTCGAGGTCGCACCGGCGGTCCGCGAGCTGGTCGACGACTACCGGGGCGGCACCGCCGGCTGCGCTCGCACCGCCGGAACCGGTGATGGAGACGATCGCGCCGGCACGCGTACCCGCTGGGGAATTTGATGTGATGCCGACCCCCGATGACGGCGTGCGGCGCAGCTCGGTCAGGTTGTGGGATGAGGCCGCGCGGCCATCTGGACCGACGCGACCGGACGGCCGCCGGTATACGGCGCACGAGCGAGCCGCCGGGCGGCATTTGATCGACGTCCACGACCACCTGCGCCATGAGCTGGCTCAGATCTTCGACCTGGTGGACCAGGTGGAGGCGGGCGTCCTGAGCATCGGAGCGGCCCGGTCGGCGCTGAACGAGATGACGCTGCGCCAGAACAACTGGACGCTCGGCACCTATTGCCAGCAGTACTGCCGGGTGGTGACGACGCACCACACGATCGAGGATGTGAGCGTCTTTCCGCACCTGCGGACGGCGGACCCAGGCCTGGCGCCGGTGATCGACCGGCTGGAGGAGGAGCACCGCGTCATCCACGACGTGATCGAGCGGGTCGACGAAGCGCTGGTGGCATTGGTCGCCACCGACGGCAGCACGACGTCGTTGCGCGAGGCAGTGGATCTGCTCTCCGACACGCTGCTGTCGCACCTGTCCTATGAGGAGCGCGAACTCGTGGAGCCGCTGGCACGGCTGGGGTTCCAGGGCTCGCTCTGATGCCTTCTCGCGCCGCTAGCTCGCGCCGCTAGCTCGCGTCGCCGGCTCGGGGATCTGGCGCACTGAATCTTGCGACATTGGCGTGGCTATCGGCTCGCCAAGTTCACAAGATCTCCGGGCGCCGAACCGTCAGCGCGCGAACTCCGCGTGGAAGAGGTGCTTGACTGCCACGGGCAGCACCGCTAGCTCATAGCCGACCTCGTCACCAGAGCAGGAGACGACGACGGCGGCGGACGGCAGCAGCCAGCGCATCGGACCACTCGGTTGCCGGCGCTCGCCGTATCCCACCCCGCCCAGTGCCACCGCTCGGCCCCACGGAGTGTTCGGCGTCCAGACCACCGTGCCCTGGTGGATCGTCACCGTGCCGGGCCGCCAGATCCGGCTGCTGGATCGGCGGATCGAGGCCGGCAGCCGGACCGCGTGCCCGCTGGCCGAGTGCCGCTCGGCCCGATTGTGCTGCCACACCACCAGCTGGCCGGCCAGCAGGATGCCGAGGAACGACGCGACGATTGACGTGATGGCCTGGCTGGCGTCCATCGAGCACTCCTGGTCTTTCCCGCACGCACGGCGAGCCGCCGATAAGGCTTGCCAGTGTTGCTCGGAAGCGACAGATCGCACACCCTCCGACGGACAGTTCAGTCATTGGTGGTCCGATCTTCCCTCTCGCGATAATGGCGACATGCTAATCCGTCATCGCGGCATCGAGCCGACTGTCGATCCGACCGCCTACATCGCGCCGACCGCGACCATCGTCGGCGACGTCCGCATCGGCCCACGGGTCCGGGTCATGTTTGGGGCGGTGCTGGACTCGGAGGGGTCCTACGTCGACGTCGGCGAGGCCACGGTCATCTCGGAGCACGCGGTGCTGCGCGCGACGGCGGTAGCCGCGGAGCCGCGCCCGGTCGTGCTCGGCGACCACGTCTTCGTCGGTCCACACACCACACTGCTTGGCTGCCACATCGAGCGGTGCTGTTACCTCGCCGCGCAAGCAACCGTGTTGCAGGGTGCGCATCTCGGCGCCGGATCGGTGATCGCGGTCGGCGCACTGGCACACGCCGGAACGGTCCTCGATCCCGAGACGTTCGTAGCGCCGATGTCGGTGGCGATCGGCGACCCGGCCGAGATCCTGTCGTCGGCCGATCCGGACCGGCTCGGAGCCGCGATCCGCGGAATGAACTTCGCCGCGACTGCGTTCGGCGTCAACCACGAATGGTCGGACCGGATCGCGCGTTACGAGACGATGACCGAGGTGCGGGTCGCCGAGTATGCCGCACACATCGACGACGAACTGATCGGCTGACCCACTGGCGCGCTGGCCGGCTTGTCAGCCTCCGCGCGCCGCACGCCGGCCACAGGCCGACCAATATCGGCCAGTCCATCGATTTCCGACTCGCATGCCTGATTTCGGCGGCAAACTGCAACTATGACCGATCCTCATAGCCCGCTCGACCTGGTGCGGCGCTACGAGCCGGTGCTCCGCTACACCGCCGGCGAGCTGTTCTTTCCGATGCCCGTGCACGACTATCTGGCGCACGCGTCGCTGTGGATGACCGTCCCTCAGGCGAAGCCGGTGCTGGTGCTCGACCAGGGCAAGCTCGACGCGGACCGGCTGGCCGAGGCGGCACGGGACCATCCCGATGCGGCCTTGTTCCTGCGCTTCGCGCCCGCGTCGCTGTCGCGTGACGCCCTCCGCGCCTGGCGCAAGCGGCCGGACCGGCCGAGTTTCTACGGCGTGTCCCGGCTGGCGGCGGTGGGCCTGCTGGGCCGTTTCATCGACACCTTGATGCGGCTGTCGCTCACCGTCCGCGGGAAGGTGCCGGGCGGTCTGGCGGCGGCGTCCCAGCAGCAGTACGCCAAGATTGCGCCGCCACGCGACGCCTACCACGCGCACGTCAGCTCAGACGGCGGCTATGTCGTCATCCAGTACTGGTTCCTCTACGCGATGAACGACTGGCGGTCCAGCTTCAGCGGCGTCAACGACCACGAGGCGGACTGGGAGCAGGTCACCATCTATCTGGCCCCGGACGCCGCCGGCAATCTGGCGCCGACGTGGATCGCGTTCTCCTCGCACGACGACACCGGCGACGAGCTGCGGCGGCGTCGCGACGACCCGGACATCACCTGGAGCGGCACCCATCCGGTGGTGAACGCGGGCGCCGGCTCGCACTCGGGTGCCTACCTGCCTGGCGACTATCTGGTACGCGTACAGCCGCCGGCGGTCTCCCGGGTGTTCTCGGTGGTGACCTCGTTTCGGTCGATGCTGATGCCGTGGACCCGGGGCCGGCCGCAGCTCGGCGTCGGGATCCCGTATGTGGACTATCGCCGCGGTGACGGTGTCACGATCGGCCCGGACACCGCGCGGCCGTGGACGCCGATCTTCATCGACTCGAACACCCCCTGGGTCCGCGACTACCGCGGACTGTGGGGCCTGGACACCGCCGACCCGTTCGGTGGCGAGCGGGCTCCGGCCGGGCCGCGCTACGAGCGCAGCGGCGCCATCCGGGAGTCCTGGGCCGATCCGGTCGGCTGGGCCGGGCTCGACAAGGTGCCGCCCACCGAGACGTCGACGGGACTCGCCGAAGCAGCTCGGATCGCCGAGCTGGAGGAGCTGATCTCCGGCTACGACGCGCAGATCGCCGCGGGCCAGGACCGCCTGCGCCGAGCCTCGACCGGCCTTGAGGTGCTGCCGCCGACGGTCACCGGTGTCAAGCGCCAAGGTGGGGCCGCCCGGCTGGCCGCAGACGAGGCCGAGGTGGCCGCCATCAGGGTGCGGCGGCGCGAGGCGGTCAACGAGCGTGACCAGCTGCGGCACGTTCCGGCCGCGTCGGTGCGCCCAGCGCCACACGCCCACCTGCGCCATCGCGCGGTCCCGGACACCACCACGCCGGCCGGCCTGGTGCTGCGATTCTGGGCGGGCGCGTCACTGTCGATCCTGCTGATCCTGCTAGGTCTGTCGTTGCTGTTCGAGGTCGGCCCGCTGGTGTGGACCACGATCGCCGCGGTGCTCATCGTGATGGGCATCGAAGCGGTGCTGCGTCGTCGCGTGCTGTCATTCCTGCTCGGTGTCATCATCGTCGGCGGAACCGGCCTGCTGATCTGGTTGCTGATCACCCATCTGCGGGTGGCGCTCGGCGTCATGGCACTGGTCGCGGCCGCCGCCATCGGCGTCGCCAACCTGCGTACGCTGGCCCGGCGGTGACCGCGACCGGGCCCGAGCGGTGACCGCGACCGGGCCTGTCGGTGACCGCGGCCGGGCCGCGGGTTTCGGCACCCTCCGGATCTGGGTAGCTCTCCGATAACCGACTCGTTGGGAGAGCATCATGTTCGGCAGACATTCCACGACCAGTGTCGACGAACGACCGGTCGACGGCGCCGAGGTGGACGACCGCACTGGCGTCGTGACACGCGATGACACGGACGGCGACACCGAACGAGTGGCCGCCCGTCCGAACTCGATGGACAAGCGCCGCGTCGATGAGGTCGACGAGGCCAAGCCGATCATCGAGGACAAGCCCACCGACGACGTGGTAGCGCCGGCTGGCTGGGCTCATGTCAGCTTCACCGCGACTCTGAGCCTGGTCGCCGGCACCCTGGCGATCGCCGCGACACTGACCGGCCTGCTGGCCCCGCTCGGCTTCGCCGCCGGCGTGGTGGCCGTGATTCTCGGTCTGATCTCGGTCGCCAGTGTCGGCCGCCGCCATGTCACCGGGCACGGCCTGGTGCTCACCGGCCTGGCGTTCGGTGTCGTCGCGATCGTGCTGAGCCTGCTGGCAATCAACGGCCAGATGTCCTGGCTGTCCAGCAAGACCGACGAGATCGCGGTCGTGCACAACTGGCTGAACGACCACATGCATTGGCTGCGCCGCTGGTAGACCTCCGTACCGCGCCGGGCCTTGGGAGATGGTGGGTGGCGATCACCACCCCACCTTTCAAGGCCGCGCGGCGCCACTGGCGAGTCTGTGCATCGCTGCGATGTACCGGCGGGTGATGAAGTCCTGCATCAAGTGGGAGAGCGGTCCGGCGATGCGCGCGTACCAGGCGGCCGGCCGGCTGAAGACGGTCAGCACGAACCAGACTCCGTCCGCGTCGCGTTCCACCGCGAAGGCTTCCTCGCCGGACTCCGGATGACCGGGGAGAGTGCCGTAGGCCCATCCGACCCGGTCCGGCTCCGCTTCCGCCCACACCACCCGGCACGGTGCCGTGATCGCGAGCGGACCGAGGCCGAGCCGGTTCGTCACCGTTACACCGGGTGCGGCCCGCGCGGCGCTGACGATCGGCCGGAGCCCGGCACCGCGGTTCATTCCGAACGTCATCAGTCCCTCGGCCGCGGCCTCGAACACGTCCGCGCCACCGAGGCGAACGCGCCGGTGCAGGTGCCGGTAACCGGGTGGCAGATCGCCGGTGCGGGTGGCACCGGCATGCGGGTAGGTCAGGTCATCCATCGGAGCATGGTCCCCGCCGGAGTCTGTCGGCAAACGAGGCCGGCCAAACGAGGTCGGCAAACGAGGCCGCCCAAATGCGGCCGGCAAACGGGGCCGGCCAAACGAGACCGGCACACGAGGCCGGCCAAATACGGCCGGCTGCATGCAGCCAGCCGAACGCGGCCGGGCGGGCCCACATCGGACCCACCCGACCGCGTCGGCGGCTATGGCTTCAGGTGCTCGGCCATGAAGTCGGCGATCGCGGTGTAGCACCGGACCTTGTTCGCCGCCTTGGTGACGTCGTGCCCTTCGTCCTCGAAGACCAGGTATTCGATCTGCTTGCCGTCGGCTCGCAGCTCGTCGACGACGCCGTCGGAGTCGGCCTTGGTGACCCGCGGGTCGTTCGCTCCCTGGATCACCAGCATCGGGCAGGCCAGGTCGCCGAGGTAGGTCTTGGGTGACCGCTCGACCAGGAAGTCGAGGTCCTTGTCCGGGTGCCCGAGCGCCATGTGGAAATAGGTCTGCCAGGTCTCCGGCAGGCGGGTGACCCAGACCGGCAGGTCGTAAGGGCCGAACATGTCGATCGCCGCGGACCACAGGTCCGGATGGCGTCCGGCCAGCGTCAGCGTCATATAGCCGCCGTAGGACCGGCCCATGACGCCGATCCGTCCGGCGTCCACGCGGGAGTCGCTGCGCAGATGCGCCACGCCGGCCACGTGGTCGAGCCGGTCCTGGCCGCCCCAGTCGCGGTCGACCCGCTGCATGTAGTCCTGGCCATAGCCGGTGGAACCGCGGACGTTCGGCACGAAGACGGCGAAGCCGCGCAGGGTCAGATATTGGATCAGCGGCATCGAGAACCAGGTGAAGTCCGGCCGCTCCTGGCCCTGCGGGCCGCCGTGGATGTAGTAGACCACCGGCCGAGGGCCGGCGAACCCGAGTTGCTCGGAGGGCAGGTAGAGACGGGCCGAGACGCGCAGTCCGTCGTGGCTGACGAACGACGCGTCCTCGCCGGCGCAGAGCAGCGCCGGGTCCAGCCCGACCACCCGGTTGCGGGTGACGAATCGGATGTCCCGGTCGCCGGAGCCATTCGCCGGCCCGGCGATCACGAGCTGGGACGGCACCGCCGCCGATGAGAACGACACGGCGAACCGGTCGGTGGCCTTGTCGTAGCCGGCGTGCTCGACCACGCCGTTGCTCAGCTCGCCGGCGCCGGCCAGCACACCGGTGACGGTCATGGTCCGGGTGGGCTCGTCGAACGCGGCCGTGTAGAGCCAGGAAACCCCGTCGACGTTGTAGGTCAGCAGGTAGGAATTCGCCGACAGCTCACGGAAGTCGGCGAATTCGCCGGTGCCGGTGTGCGCCAGCCCGGCGATCTTGACCGCGACCATGCCGTCCGGGTCGGTCACCGACAGGTATGCCAGGCCGCCCAGGTCGTCGAACGCGAAACTCTCGATCACCAGGCCGTCGCGACTGGTGAAGACGCCCCGGCCGAAGCCTTCCCGGGGTGGCTCCTGGCCGTCGGCGCGATCCTCGATCGGGATGCCGCGCAGCAGCCGGCGCTCGCCGGCGGACCGTTCCCACAGCCACAGCGTCGAGTCCCGGGGCAGGTATTCGTCGACGATCACGTATCGGTCCCGGGATTCGTCGGTGGCGACCGGGAAGGTTCCATATTTGGACGTGCCGAGCGAGGCCAGGCCGTTGTCCGGCCGGGTCAGATCGAACTCGAACGCCTCCAGATCCGGACTGATCCGGTCGTCGACCACCAGGATGCCGCGGCCGTCCTGCTCCAGGTCGATGAGCATGACCTGCTGGCCGCGGAACCGATCGCCGAACAGCGGCTGCGGATCCCCGCCGGTCAGGGGCAGGACGCACGGCTGCTGGTTCTCGTCGCCGTTGTTGTCGACCATCACGACGATGGTGCCGAACCTGGGCAACGCGACGAATGACTCGCCGTTGACCAGCTCCGGAGTCAGCAACGACACGTCCGACGGGAGCAGGCGCTCCGGCACGCTGCCGGCCTCGTCAATGGCCCAGAGGCTGAGCCGGCCGGACAGGTCCGAGATGAAATAGATCCGTCCCTCGGCCAGCTGTGGGGCCAGGAACAAATTAGCCGAAAGCAGATGATCCACTCGTGGTGTCATGACTTGGACCCTACCCAGCGAGACCGTTGCGCGTGAGTCCCGCGTGCGGCCCGAACGGGTGCCGGAAAGGGTCAGTGTGGGCGGGGCCGGAGCTGCCAGACGGTCGCCGTCATGGATGAGGTCTCTTCCAGCGCCTGCCGCACCGGCACCCGGTAGGCAGCCAGCTCCTCGAACCGGTCCGGTGTCAGGTAACCGCGATTGGGGTCGCTGGCGAGAATCCGGATCGACGGATTGGCGGCCTGCGCCCGGCGCAGGTAGCGCATCAACCGGTTGACGATCGGCGGGCTGTAGAACATGTCGCCGATCAGGATCACGTCGGCGTCGACCGAGTCATCCAGCAGCAAGTCACCCACTCGGACAGCGACGGGAACATCGTTGGCCATGGCGTTTCGGCTGATCGCCGGCTCCGCGTCCGGATCGGTGTCGGCAGCGACCACGGTCCCGGCTCCGGCCCGGGCCGCCGCGATTGCCACGATTCCGGAGCCGGCGCCCAGGTCGAGCACGCGGAGTCCGCGTACCGTGGCTGGGTGATCCAGCACGAACCGTGCCAGACCGACTCCGCCGGCCCACGCGAACGCCCAGAACGGCGGCGGCTGATCGGTGCGGTAGCCGCCGTCGGTGGAGTCCCACAAACCCGTGGTCTCGTCGGCGAGCCACAGGCGGATCTCCGGCACGAACGGGACCGCGGTCAGCGTCAGCAGGGGTTCCGGCACACGATCATTGTCCCCGCCCGCCTCAGGGCTCCTGAAAGTCCTTCCGGGTCCACAGCTTTTCGGACTCGATCTTCTTCACCTGGGTCACGTAGTCGTCCCCGCCCGCGGTGTGCCAGCTGCCGGTGAACCAGTTCCCGACGCAGCCCCAGACGTCGCCGGAGCGGTAGCGCTGGCTGTGGCTCTCGGAATTCAACCAGATCTCGTAGCCCTCATAGCAGGCGCGCCAGGAGGCGTAGGCCAGATCCGCGTTCATCGCGGACGACCGCTCCACGCCCGGCCAGCCGACCTCCCGGTTCGGATAGCGGACCTGCAGCAGGCCGTAGCTCTGCGGGCACAGGCCGGCCTTGCCGTCGGCGCCCAGACCGTGTCCTGGCGGACAGGCGCCGGCATCGGCGTGCCAGTCGCCCAGCGCGGTCTGCCGCCACCAGCTCTCCATCACCGTCTGAGCGAAGACGATGCTCTCGTCGATGCCCCACTTGCAGGCGGTCCAGCGCAAGATCTCCGCGGTGGTGCCGGTGAAGTTCCCGTCGATCCGGGGCGCGATATAGCTGCGGGCCCGGGACGAGTAGCCGTTGAAGAGGGATCCGCTCACGTGATGGCCGGTGCGCGCGTTGGCCGCCTTGTTGACGCCCTTGTTCTCCTTGATCGGGTCGGCTCGGACCCAAGCCGCGCACTGCGCGTCGGTGGGCAGCTTGCCGCCCACCGGGATGGTGCCGAAATGGCTCGGGCCGGAGGTCGCGGGCGGAGTCGGAGTCGCGCTCGGCTTCCGGGACGGGCTCGGACTAGGCGATCCGGGCGACGGGTCGGCGCTCGGCGATGGCGCATCGACGTGGCCGGTGGCCGGTGACTGGCTCCCGGAGTAGCTCGCGGTTCGTGGCGTGGGGGAAGAGCAGCTCGCGGCCAGCAGGGCCACTGCGGCGAGAATCGCCGCGACCTTGGATCGCATAATTCGGGGAGGCTACCGATCCGCGTCCGCGCGGTCAAAACATCATTTCCAGTGCGCAGAACATTTCCGCAGGTCAGGGGCGGTACGGCGGGGCAACGCCCCACCCCCAACGGGGTACTGGAGCATGCTCGACAAGGCTCGCACCGGGTTGCGAATTGTGCATCGCCAGCCGGGTGCCCCACTCCAGATATCCGATCAGCGCGGCCCGGAATTCCGGGTCGTCGGGCAGTCGGGCGTCATCGGCGGCGAGGCTCATCAGACTGACGAATCGACGGCGGATTTCGGGGGTTATGCCGAGATTGCGATGGTGCGCCAGCATCGCTTCGTAGCCGCCGAACTGCTCGGTGTAGTCACTCGGGCCACCGAGCACCTCGCACCACCAGGTCGTCACGTGGTCTCGATGCGCCTCGCTGACACCGCCCGGGAAGAACGGGCTGATCAGATCATCCTGCTCGACCAGGTCATAGAAGGTGTCCATCAGTCGCCGGATCGCCGGGCGTCCGCCGGCCCATTCGAAAAGAGTGGGAATTGGTTCAGTCATTGCTATGCCTCGCCAACCACGGTTATGCGAAATCGTCCGGGACACCGGTCAATTCGATGCTGCGGCGCCACAACTCGGCGCGGGCTTTCTCGTCATAGGCCTGCTCGTTGGCCCGGGCCGGCCGGGTGCGGTCGAAGAACTGACCGGTCACCCCGTCCAGGGCCGGGCTGGTCGCCAGGAACGCGGTGGCGTTGACGCCGTCGGAGAGCTTGTCCACCGCGTGCCCAATCTCGGCCAGCACCATCTTCGTCGGCATGTAGGTCGACGGATGCAGGCTGTTCACCGTCGCGTCGGCCGGATCGACCCGGTCGGCCAGGTCGAAACCGAACATGATCTGCGCCAGCTTGCTCTGGCCATAGGCCCGCCCGCCGTTGTAACGCCGTTCGATCATCAGGTCGTCGAAGTCCAGCGGATGCTGACCGATCGAGGCGACGTTGACGATCCGGGCGCTGCCGGTGGCGCGCACCAGCGGCAACAGCTCGGCGGTCAGCAGGAAGCCAGCCAGATAGTTGACCGCGAACCGCAACTCGTAGCCGTCCCGGGAGACCCGGCGGTGCCGTCCGTCCGGCTCGCCACTGCCGATCCCGGCATTGTTGATCAGCACGTCCAATCGGTCCACCTGGTCGTTGACGGCCGCGGCGAATCCCCGCACCTCGGTGAGATCGGCGAAGTCGGCGCGGAACGTGCGGACGTCGGCGTCTGGCAGCGATGCCGCCACCTGGTCCAGCTTGGCTTGGTCCCGGCCGTGCAGCAGGAGGGTCGGCGCCGGACCGGCGTCCGGCCGCCCGGCGAGGTGCTGGGCCAACGCGCGGCCCAGGCCGTCGGTCGCGCCGGTGATCAGGATCGTGGCCATGATTCATCTCTACCCGCTCGGCGCCGCGCCCGCGACGATTTCGCGTTCGCGGTGCGCTGATTCGCACTTCCGGCCGTGCGGCCGGCCCATGTCGCGGTCGGCCGTGCGGCCGGCCCATGTCGCGGTCGGCCATTCGGCCGGCCCATGTCGCGGTCGGCCGTGCGGCCGGCCCACGTTGCGGTCGGCCGATGCCTCCGGCCGGCCACCTCGGCGGCCGGTTGACCGACCGGTCGCCACGTATCGTGAGCGGGTGAGCACAGCGGCCGAACCCGTGCGGGCCTGGGCACCATTTCGGCACCGGATTTTTGCCGCCATGTGGAGTGCTCAGTTCGTCAGCAACATCGGCAACTGGATGGAAACCGTCGGCGCGCAGTGGCTGATGCTGAGCTTCACCACCTCGGCCCTCTACATATCCCTGGTCCAGACCGCGGCGAGCCTGCCGATCGTGCTGTTCGCGATCCTCGCCGGCACCATCGGCGACCTGGTCGACCGGCGCCGATTCCTGATCGCCGCGCAGTCCATGATGCTGCTCGCCGCCGCCGCGCTCGGCGTGCTCGCGATTGCCGGTGCGCTGGCACCGTGGTCCCTTCTGGCGCTGCTGTTCCTCGTCGGCACGGGCCAGGCCTTGACAGCACCGACCTGGCTGACGCTGCAGCCCGAACTGGTCGCGGAGGGCGAGCGCACCCAGGCGATCTCGCTCGGCTCGGTGAACCAGAACCTGGCTCGGGCGGTCGGTCCGGCGATCGGCGGTGCACTGCTCGCCGCGACCAGCGCCGGAGTGCTGTTCCTGTGCAACGCGGCCAGCTTTGCCGCGGTGATCGTCGTGATCGCCATGTGGCACAGCACCCGTCCGCCGGCCAGATTGCCGCGGGAGCACGTCGGCGCCGCGATCCGGGCCGGCGGCCGATACGTCGTGGCCAGCCCGTCGCTGATCGCGATCCTGGTCCGTGCGGCCATTTTCGTGTTCTTCGCGAGCTCACTGTGGGCGCTGCTGCCGCTGGTGGCCCAGTCCCGGCTGCACCTCGGGTCGGGCGGCTACGGCCTGCTGCTCGGATGCGTCGGCGCGGGTGCGGTGGCGGGCGCGTTCGTCCTGCCCCGGCTGCGCGTCCGGTTCGGTCCGGGCGCGCTGCTGAGCCTCGCCTCGGTGGTGCTGGCCGGCGTCGCGCTCTGCCTCGCCTACGTGCCGGCGCCGATCCTCGTCGGAGCCGTGCTGGTGGTCGCCGGGTCGGCCTGGATCCTGGCACTGTCCACACTGAACTCGGTCTACCAGCTGTCGTTGCCGGGCTGGGTCAAGGCCCGTGGTATGGCCTTCTACCTGATGGTCTATCAGGGCGGGAACGCGGTCGGCAGCGCCGTGCTGGGGGTCGTCGCGAACCGGGTCGGCGTCGCCACCACGCTTGCCATCGCCGCCGCCGGGCTGGTCCTCGGCATCTTCGCCGCGCTGCGGTTCCGGTTCGTCACGGTGGCTCCGGAGGATCTCCAGCCCGCCGGTGACTGGCCGGCTCCGCATCTCTTCGACGACCTGGACCCGGACGGCCCGGTTCTGGTCACCGTCGCCTACCAGGCGCAGCCGGGTTGCGTGTCGGACCTGGTCCGAGCTCTGCGCGGGCTGCGCTACGGCCGGCGCCGGACCGGGGCCACGTCCTGGCGGGTCTGGGAGGACGGCAGTGACCCGAACCGGGTGCTCGAGGAGTTCGTGGTGGCGTCCTGGGACGAGCATCAGCGCCAGCATGAGCGGCTGACGACTCGTGACGAGCGGCGCATTGCCGCGCTTCGTGACCTCACCATCTCCGGTGCCGAGCCGGCGGTGACGCACTGGATCACGCCGCAGATTCGGCCCGAGTGAACGGAACCCGGAGCCGGTCGCCACGGTCCAATCGGATGTGCGTACCCGATTGACGATCTGCGGTCTTGTCGTGACCGCCGCATTGAGCATCGCGGCGTGTGGATCGCGGCCGTTGGCGCCGGAACCAGGCACGACCTCCGCCGCCGAGCCGGCCGCCCCGTCCGCGCCCACCCGGACCGCGGCGATCTACGCCGCCATGCTCGACCGCTACCTGGGCCCGTCCGGCGACACCTCGTTCCAGCCCGGCGCCATCACCAAGGTCTTCGTGCTGGCGCAGGCACACCCGGAGGCATCGTCACCGATGGATCACGGCCGGGGCGCGGTCCCGATCCCGGAGGCGGTCCAGCGCCAGATCTCCGCGCTGGTCCGATCCGAGGAACTGATCTGGGTCGACGACGCCGACGAGGTCATCCTCCGGGACGGCTGCGCGCGGGTTCGCGACGACGGCATCCTGATCACGCTCGGAACCATCAACCCGCTCGGCACCGAGGTGAAGGTCGGCATCAACGGGTTCGTGGCCTGCGAGGGCGCGACCTGGATGACCTACGTGGTGCATGCCTCGGGCGCAGGGTGGCGGGTCACCGGAACAACCGGTCCCAGCGCCATCGCGTAGGCGCCTGGCCTGGCACAGTAGGGGAGTGACGGACTGGGCGACAGTCTCCGAACTCGGCACCGCCGCCGGAACCTTGGTGCTGGCGGTCGCTACCTTCGCCGCGGTGCGATCGTCGAACCGGTCCGCCCGGCTCGCCGAGCGCGCCCTTCTGGCCGGGCTGCGGCCGCTGCTGCTGCCCAGCCGCCTGGAGGATCCATCGGAGAAGGTCGGGTTCCAGGACGACCACTGGATCCGGGTGCCCGGCGGGATGGCCATCGCCGACATCACCGACCAGGTCATCTATCTGGCCATGGCGGTCCGCAACGTGGGCACCGGTCTGGCCGGCCTGAATGGCTGGTTGTTCCACCAGGAGCGGCTGTCCGGGCCGGCACCGGCACCGGACCCGGACCTGTTTCGCCGGCTGAACCGGGATCTCTACATCCCGGCCGGCGACCGAGGCTTCTGGCAGGGCGCGTTCCGGGATCCGGCGGAGCCGGAGTTCGCCCTGGCCCGTGACGCCATCGTCGACGGCAACGTGTTCTCCATCGACGTGCTCTACGGTGACGGCGAAGGCGGTCAGCGGATGATCACCAGGTTTACGGTGATCGGGTCGCGGGACGGCAGCTTGATCACCGCGGTGTCGCACCACTGGAACCTGGATCGGCCGGACCCGCGATAGACCGACCCGGGTGGCGCATCGCCAAATCGCGCATCGCCGCCAGCTCGCCGCGCTCGTGCCAGGCCAGGCGCCGCAGCACCTTGGTGCTCGTCCACACTTCGCCACGATCGCCGTGCACCAGGTCACCCGGCATTGTCGCCACCGCCGTCCGCACGAAGTCGTGCGCGGTGTGCAGCTCGGCCATCAGCTCGGCGTCCCGCGGCTTTGCCGACAGGCCGAGGCTCGGCAGGTAGTAACGGCACTCCGTGTCGGCCACGTGCCAGCCCATCAGCCGCAGCGTCCGCCATCGAGCGTGAGGTGGGAGCGCGCGATCCGGGTCGTCCCAGTCCAGCAGGTCGTCCGGGCAGGCCCGCAGGAACTCGACGGTCCGCGGCCGGAGGTCGTCGAGAATCCGCTGGGTGGCGCCGCGTTCGGCATCGGTCGCCGGGGCGAAGTCGCGGCCGAACGCCTGCTCGTCGCCGGTGATCCGCTCGATCACCTCGACGGTGCGGCCGGTGAGCGTGGCCAGCGCGCCGACCGCGGCCGCTTCGTCCGGGCCCTGACCGCAGACGCCCCAGAACTCGAGATCGAAGGCCCAGGCGACACTCCAATGGTCGTCGGCCATGTTGGCGTCGTTCTCCACGTATCCCGCGATCACCCGCACGGTCGCACGGTACCTCCGGTGGCCGACAGTCCGTCCGGGCGCGGAGGATGGACGGGTGGCCACACCCCGTCGCGTCAACCTGGCACTGCTGGCCGTGCTGCCAGCGGCATTCGCCACCGGATGGCTGGCGTTCGGCGTCGGCACGCTGTGGCCGGCCCGGATCGTGACGGCGGCACACGCGGCCACCGGCATCGCGGTGGTGCTGCTGATCCCGTGGAAGAGCCTGATCGTTCGGCGGGGCCTGGTGCGGCCTCGGCGAAGTGTCACCGCCAAGGCCGCGGGAGTCGCGCTCGGTGTCCTCGTCCTGGTGTCGCTGGCCGCCGGGTTCGCGCACGCCTATGCCGGCCCGCACGCACTGCTCGGCCTCTCCGAAATGCAGATCCACGTGGGGGCGGCGATCGCGGCGGTGCCGCTGTTCGCCGTGCACATCGTGGTACGCCGGCAACGCGTACGCACACCGGACGTGTCCCGCCGGTCGGTGCTGCGGATCGGCCTGCTGGGCATGGCAGGGCTGGCGGTCTTCCTGGCGGCCGAGGCGGTCGACGACGCCGTGCGCGGTCCGGGGCGGCGCCGGCGGGCGACCGGTTCATATCCGCAGGGCACCGACGATCTCTCCGCGATGCCGCAGGTCGCCTGGTTGTTCGACACGGTTCCGCAGCTCGACCCCGACGGCTTCACGGTGCTTCTGCGGACTCCGGACGGGCGGCGCGATGTCCGCTACGCCGAGCTGGCGGCCGGGACCGACGAGATTCGTGCGGTGCTGGACTGCACCGGCGGCTGGTACGCGGCGGCGACCTGGCGCGGCGTCCGGCTGGATCGACTGATCGGGCAGCATTCGCGCGGCATCGTCACGGTGACCTCGGCGACCGGCTACCGGCGCGCCTTCCCGGTCGCGGATGCCGACAAGTTGTGGCTGGTCACGCACGCCGGCGGAGCGCCGCTGGATCCGGGCCACGGCGCTCCGGTGCGGCTGGTCGCGCCTGGCCGGCGCGGCTTCTGGTGGGTCAAGTGGGTCGCGTCGGTCGAGGTCGAGACCGGTTTGTGGTCCTGGCAGCCACCGTTTCCAGTTCACTGACCTGGTCGGCGCAGATAGCCTCGGGCGCCTGGACTGGTTCCGGCACGCCACCAGCGCCGATCCTGCGACCATCGGGCTATGACGGCAAATCCTCTTAATATCGACAAGCTGCTCCTCGGCCGCCAAGATCCGCTGTATGCGGCCGCCTGCGCTCCGTGGAACGCCCGGATCCACCACCAGCCCGATGCGGTCGTAGCGGCGACCTCACCCGATGAGGTCGCCGCCGCCGTTCGGTACGCCGCCGACAACGGCATGCGGGTCCGCGTACAGGCGACCGGTCACGGCGCCAACGCCGCCTGCGAGGACGGTTTGTTGCTGGCCACCGCCGAGATGCGGGACGTGACCATCGACCCGGCAACCGGAGTCGCCACCATCGGTTCCGGCGCCAAGTGGAAGGACGTAGTGGCAGCCGCGTACGGCGCCGGCCTGGCTCCACCGTGCGGCACCTCGAGCGATGTCGGGTCGGTCGGCTTCACAATCGGCGGCGGTGCCAACTGGTTCCTCCGCAAGTACGGTCTCGCGAGCGACCTGATGCGGGGCGCCCAGATCGTCACCGCCGACGGCCAGGTCCGCTGGGTCAACGCCGATAGCGAACCGGACCTGTTCTGGGCACTTCGTGGCGGAGGACCCAACTTCGGCGTGGTGACCGCGACGCAGGTCCAGCTCACGCCGCACGCTCAGGTCTACGCCGGCCACTTCGTCTGGCCGGTGGAGCGATTCGGCGATGTCGTCACCACTTGGCGCGACTGGGTCGTCACGACTCCGCGGGAGGTCACCTCGAACGCGGCCGTCCTGCACGCCCCGGACGCGCCGTTCGTGCCGGAGCCGATGCGCGGCAAGTCGTTCGTCCTGGTAATGGTCTGCTACGCGGGTGACGAAGCGACCGGGACGAAACTGACCGAGCCGCTGCGGGGCGTCGAGGGCATGATTCAGGACGAGGTCGGGCCGATGCCGTTTCTCCGCGTCGACGAGGTCAGCCAGGATCCGGTCGACCCGCTGCCGCACTCCATCTGGGCCACGATGACCGCGGGCCTGGACGACGCCACTATCGCCAGCCTGACCGAGATCTCTCCGCGCGACGCTCAGCCCTACACCGTGCTCGAGATCCGGCACTTCGGCGACGGCGTGCAACCGGATCCGGATCGGCTCGGGCTGGCGCACTGGAGCGGCGACTTCCTGATCGAAGCGATATCGGTGACGCCGACTCCGGATGCGTACGCGGCTGCGGCGGCGATGAGCGACCGGCTCGACGTGATGTTCGGTCCGGCCAGCACCGGCATGATCCCGCTGAACTTCGTCAACAGCGCGGACGAGGTGTCCCGTGCCTACACGCCCGAGCACCTGGCCCGGCTGCTCGACATCAAGTCCGGGTATGACCCGGGAAACATGTTCGGAGGCGACAAGCCGATCCTGCGTACCGCCTGATCGGTGAGATCGGCGCCGCGAGCCCGCACCGGGCCGCGGCGCCGCCGCGTCACGGCTGCGGCGAGCACCCCAGCAGCCCGGTGTCGTATTTCGCCCGAAGCACCGAGCTGGCCGCGGCGGTCACGCGGGTGCGGAATGCCGGCGATGCCTGCGCCTCAGCCAGCAGTCCCTTGATCATCGTCACGCCCTTGCCGGCATCGGTAGTCAGCGCGAAGTCACCGCCGGCCCGGATGAACTGCACCGCGCGGTCCTTCGTCGGCACGATGCTGACGGCGGCGGCGCCGGCCAGCGAGTCGGAGACGATCATGCCGGTGAAGCCCAGCCGCTCCCGGAGCAATCCGGTGATCACCGGTTCCGAGAAGGTCGCGATGTGTTTCGGGTCGAGCTTGGGATAGGTCGCTGAGGCGATCATCACGGCGCCGCTGCCGGCCTTGATGCCGGCCTCGAACGGCCCCAGATACGGATCCGACGGCGTCGTGACCGGATCCGACGCGCCGGTGCCGAAGTCGGTGTTCACCTTGGTGCGGCCCAGACCCGGAAAGTGTTTGAGGGTGGTCATCACGCCGGCGTCCTGCAGCGCCGGGACGACCGTGCCGATCGCGGCGGCGACCTTCACCGGATCCGATCCGAACTGGCGGTGGTAGAGCCCGATCGGCGGGTTCTTGGTGCCGAGCGCGGCCGGCACGGTGTCGGCGACGGGTGCCAGGTCGAGGTTGATGCCGATGGCGGCCAGGCGTTTTGCCCACTCCGCGGTCTGGTCACGCAGTGCGGTTTGGCTTAGCTTGCCCTGTTGGACCGCGGTCGGGATCGGCGGGAAGTCCCGGCCCTGCAGGGTCTGGACCTCGCCGCCTTCCTGGTCGAGTGCGATGAAGAACCGGTTCCCCGATGGTGCCCGCGCCTGCAACGACGCGATGTCGGACTTCAGCGCGGCCGCCGATCGCTTGCTGCGGCCGGCCAGGAACACGCCGCCGACCTGATACTTCGACAGCACGCTGGACACGCTCCGCGGATCGGTCACCGGTGCGCCGATGAGCATGACCTGGCTGACGATCTGCTCCAGTGACATCGTCGCGACGGTGGCGGCGACACAGGCATCACGGCCGGCAGCGAGCGTGGGGGAGACCGAGGCGGTCGGGATCGGGGCACCGGTCGGAGCCGCGGTCTGGGACGGCGTCGGCGCAGTGACGGTCCGGCGCGCCGGCGCGCTGCACGCGCCGGCGCCGGCAACGGCGATCAGTGCGGCCACTACGGCACAGCGCCGTTGCAAATTCATCGGTACGCCCCAAGTAGACAGATAACGGTCCGCGACTGCCGTCCTGGCGGCGGCAGCGCGGATCGTTTGTGGTCCGCGGTTGCCGGTCCGGTCGACGGCACCGCGGAACGTTCGCATGGAACGTTCGCGGGCGCCGGCGAGATTGTCAACGATGCAGGTCACCCAGGGTGGCCGGACCGGTCGATGTCGGGCCGATCGGTCTGGTCTCGGCAGCGGCGCGGCGCACGGCATGACCACCGCGGACCGGGGGATCCGCCACCGATGCGGACCGTAAGGCTCGCGTCGCGTTCCGTATCCGACGTGGTCGGCTCGACATCTCGGCTCGGGGCACGCCCGGCATTCAAACAGCGATGACCGCGATTGCCGCGATTGCCGCGGTGGCCTCGATGGCCTCGATGGCCGCGATGGCCGCGGCCGGGATGGCCGCGTGGACCGCGAAGATGCCAATCGTGACAGGTTGTAGGGAAAGATCGTCATCAACCATTGCCCATGTATCGATGCCATGTTCTGCTCGATCGACTGTTCAAAGTTCGAACCGGCCCGGCCGGGACGGCCGGAGTGACGGCGGACTTTGTCCCCCCGCACCTCGCAAAGGAGCAGACATGCATCGACACTGGGGTCGGCTGGCCGCCGCCGCCGTGCTCGCGGCCGCGCTCGCGGTGTTCGGCGTCCCGTCGCAGGCCCTGGCCCGCCCGGCGCCGATCGATCCGTCCGGACACCCGGGCGCGCACCGTTCGGCCCGATCGGCGGCGCCGGCGTCCCGTCCGTCCGTGCCGAACGAACTGCTGGCCAAGACCCTCGCCGAAGACGAGGAGGATGACGGCACCGATCCGGCGGTCTCCGCCCTGTGCCAGGACTACCTGGGATCAGCGAACCCGTACGGCGCGACCGCGCCTAACGTGGATGCGATCAACGGCGACACGGTGGTCAGCACCGGCAGCCAGACCGGCTGTTCCTCGGCGCAGAACGAGACCACTATCGCGAGCAACCCGGCCAACCCGAAGAATCTGGTGGCCGGCTCGAACGACTACCGCGTCTTCAACTCCCGTGAGGCGCGCAACGACAGTTCGGGGTATGCGTACAGCTCGTTTGACGGCGGCAAGAGCTGGACCAACGTGCAGCTGCCACACCTGACCTATCAGACCGGGGCGACCGGGGCGCTGTCCGACATGGACTCGGCCGGTGACCCGGTGGTGGCGTTCGGTCCGCACAACACGGTCTATTACGCGAACATCGTGTTCAGCCGGCTCAACGACGGCAGTGGCATCGCCGTGTCGGTCTCCCACGACGGCGGGCGTACATTCGGCGAACCGTCGATGGTGATCCTGGACGGAGCCAACCCGGACGGCAGCGCCGCACCCACCAACTACTTCAACGACAAGGAGTGGGTGGCCGCGGACCCGCGGTCCGGCACCGTCTACGTCACCTGGACCCGGTTCACCTATGACGATGACGGCGAATACATCGAGTCGCCGATCGTCGTGAAGAAGTCCACCGACTACGGCCGCACCTGGGGCCCGCTCACCAGGGTCGCACCGGGCCTCGATGGATTCACCGGCGGCATCACGCCGTTCGACCAGGGATCGAGCCCGCAGGTCGGTGAACGACGGCGCGCTCTATGTCGCCTACGAGGCCTCGGTCTGCGCCACCGCCGCCTGCGACGGGGCCGACGACCACGACGCGGTCACCGTGGCCACCTCGCACAACGGCGGGCAGACCTTCAAGAACGTCGAGGTCGGTCTCGACTTCGACTTCCCGGCCAACGAAGACGTCGGCAGCCAGACGCTGACCGGGCTGAACTTCCGGATCAACAGCTTCCCTCAGCTCGCCTACGATCGGCTCGCCGACCACCTCTGGATCACTTGGGCCGATGACCGCAACGGCAGCTACGACGGATTCACCTCGATCAAGACCAATGGCGACAACTTCCTGGTGGACTCCCGCGACGGTAAGCACTGGTCCGCGCCGACCACCGTCGGCACCGCACAGGACGAGGTGTTCCCGGCGATCGCCGTGGTCGGCGGACGGGTGGCGATCAGCTACTACACCCGGCACTGGGATCCGAGTGGCATCGGCCTGGACTACGCGATGTCGACCGGTTGGGGCTCTCGGGTCGGATCGGCGCCGGTCCGCCGGGTGACCACCGTGTCCGAGAATCCCAACGTCCAATTCGTCGGCATCGGCCTCGAATCGGGCGAGGTGCTGCAGGGCGAGTTCATCGGCGACTACACGGCGATCAGCATGGGCATCGACTTCAAGGCGCATCCGTGCTGGACCGACTTCCGGGGCAACCCGGGTGTCAACACGCCAAACCAGGACGTCTACACGCAGGCAATCTCGGCGCTGTAGCCGATCCACCGATCTTGGGATGTTGGCGTGGCCATTGGCCTCCCAACATCCCAAGATCCACAAGTGCGTACGCACGCGCGACGCGCGGCCCACGCACGCCGCGCGCCCACGGGCGCCGTGGGCCCGCGGCGTGCGTCAGCCGGCCAGGTGCCCCCAGGCGATCTCCAGCTCGGTCCACCGGCCCTGGGCCATGACCTCGCCGTCGATCAGGACCAGCACCTTGTCTGCCTGCCGGAGCGCGGCCCGCTTGGAGGTCGAGCCGATCACCGTCAGACCGCGGTCCCGCAACGCCTTCCAGAGCGCCAGCTCGGTCGTGACGTCCAGCGCCGATGACACGTCGTCGGCGATCAGCAGCTCGGTCTGCGGCGCCAGCGCCCGGGCCAGTGCCAGCCGCTGCAGCTGGCCGCCGGAGAGCCGGGTGCCCTTGTGCCCGATGATCAGGCTCAAGCCGGACCCGGCCGAGGCCAGATCGTGGTCCAGCTGCGCCGTGCTGATGGCGGCCGTCGCCTCCACCTCGTGGCCCAGGGCGATGTTGTCGGCCACCGAACCGGAGAACACGCGCGGCAGCTGTCCGACATAGCCAACCTGGTTAGGACGCAGGAACAGTTCCGGCTCGGTGACCCGCTCCGAGTTCCACCGCAACGCGCCGGTGTGGTGCACGATCCCGGCGAGCGCCCGCAGCAGCGACGATTTGCCGGAGCCCACCGGGCCGACGACCAGCACCAGATCGCCTCGCTCGACATCCAGATTGATGCCGCGCGCGGCCATGGTGCCGTCTTCGTGCACCGCGCTGAAGCCGTCGAGCTCCAGCCGGCGCAAGGGCATCCGCGCGGCCGGCACCGGAGCCGGCGCGATTCCGGCCGAGATGTCGACGCCCGGGACCGCGGCCGAGTAGTCGGCGGTGCCGGTCATCGCGACGGTGCGCTTGGTCCACACCCGGGCCGAGGGCATCTGCGAGATCAGCGACGCCGTCGTCCAGGCAAACCAGCGGGCCGCGCCAAGAGTCGAGACCGCCACCAAGGTGGCGCCGGCAGAGAGGTCGCCGGTCAGGTAGAGCGCCCAGGCACCGATCGGCAGTAGACCGCTGAGGATCGACGGCGTGGATCGTGCCCACACCTGAGTGGCGATCTCGCGGCGTTGCAGGTCACTACGGAGCCGGTCGAGCTTGGCCAGGTGCGTGAGCACCGGCCGGGTGGCTCCGGCGAGCTTCACCGTGCGGGCGGCGGTCAGCGATGAGACCAGTGCGGTGGCGAACGCGGCGCGGGCCGCCACGGTGCTCTTCGCCGACCGCGCCAGCCGCGGACCGAACAGGGTCGCGGCCAGGCCGGACAGCAGCATGGTGCCGGCGAAGAACGCGGCCGGCACGAACGATCCGGAGATCGCCGTCATCGCCACGATGGTGACCACGCAGGCAAGCTGGTCCACCACGTTGTCGGCGAGGATCACCACGCGTTCGGTATCGCCGCCCTGCGCGATCACCGCGGCCGGCGTGTGGTCGCTGACCCGGCGCGGGCCGGTCTGGCCGTAGACGAGGCGGAGGCTGATCCGCAGCATCTGGCGCACCCACCACTCCGGGAACCAGCGACCGGTGAAGTAGGGCACCGGGGCGCTGATCAGCAGGGCGGCCACGATCCCGACGGCCGGCCAGACCAGCGAGCCGGACCCGTCGACCAAGCTCGACCACAGCCAGGGCAGCGCCGAGCCGTCGATGCCGAGCACCACCATCAGCAGGAACAGTGCCACGGCCGCCAGGCCGTAGCGCGGGTCGTTGCAGGCCAGCCGGATGATCTCGCGAAATGTACGAGTAGGAGCCAGCTCCGGCATCGGTGGCGGGTCGGACTTCTCCGGGGTCGACATGATCACGGCCGGCACTTCCGGCACCTGCTCGTCGGGCCGGTCGGCGAGCGCCACGCCACCGCCGCCGGTTCGCACCGCGACCGTGCCCGGGACCGTCACCGCGGACGCCTCGATGCTGGTGGCCAGCAGCTCGGCGAAGCGTGCCGAGGCGTGCAACGGTCCGGCCTCGACGACCTGGCCGTCGGCGAGGATCACCACCTCGTCACAGTGCTGCACGGAGGAGAGCCGGTGCGCGATGACGATGCCGATCCGCCCGTCCAAGAGGCGCTCGGTCGCTCGCTGAACTCGCGCCTCAGTCACCGGGTCGAGCCGGGCGGTCGCCTCGTCCAGGATCACCACCTGCGGGTCCCGGACCAGGATCCGGGCGAAGGCCACCAGCTGCTCCTGGCCGGCGGAGAGCACGTGGCCGCCGTCACCGAGCCGGGTCTGCAGGCCATCCGGGAGGTCGGCCACCCAGTCGCCGAGTTCCAGCTCGTCCAGCGCCCGGGCGGCGCTGTCGATCAGCTCCGGATCGAACAGCGCGATGTTCTCCGCCAGCGTGCCCGCCAGGATGTCGGTCCGCTGCGGCACCACCGCGATCCATCGGCGCAGCTTCTCCACGTCGATGTCGCGCAGATCGGTGCCGGCCAGGAACACCGTGTCGTCGGGCAGGTCGACCGCTCGGGTCAGCACCTTGGCCAGCGTCGACTTGCCGGAGCCGGTCCGCCCGATCAGCGCGTAGGACCGGCCCTGCACGAAGGTCAGGGTCACGTCCCGCAGTGCCGGCGGCCGGTCGTCATGATTGGCGTACTGGAAGGTGAGGTCACGCACTTCGAGGTTGCCGGAGCGTGGATCGACACCGTCGGCCTTCTCCTGAGCCGAGTCCCGCAGCAACACCACCCGGCCCCAGGCGCCGAGTGCGTACTGCAACTCCGGCACCATCCGGCTGACGTGCTCGATCGTGCCGGCGAAGGCCAGCGCGAGCAGCCACACCGCGGTCAGCCGAGCGCCGTCGATCCGGTCGGTGGCCAGCGCCCAGACGCCGCCGATGACGATCAGGACGACGCTGCCCCGGGTGACACCCGCGGCGATGGCGGTCAGGCGCGCCGACGCGAACCAGACCCGCCGGCCGCGTTCCAGCACTACCCGGGAGTGCCGGGCGAAGAGCCGCAACACGTACGGCTGAGCGAGGGTGGTGCGCACGTCGTCCTGGCCGTGGATCGACTCCTCCATCACGGCGGCCAGATCCGACCAGGCCTCTTCCTCGGCCATCCGGACCGTGGTGATCGCGGCAGCCGGACCGCGCAGCCGCACCACCAGCACGGCCGTCACGACGAACATGACGATGCCGGCCGGCCACCAGACGAAGATGGCGATCACCGCCGAGAGCACGCCGATCGCGGCTGACTGCGCGATGCGTACGCCCTGGGCCCGGATCGAGGAGGCGACCTGGTAGACGTCGCTGTCGATGCGGTCCAGCAGCTCGCCCACCGGGGTGGCTTCGAGGGTGGGCAGCGCCTGGCCGAAGGCGACCCGGCACAGCTGCCGGCGCACGCCCGCGGACCAGTCGGCGGTCAGCCGGGCGACCAGCAGGCCAAGTGCCAGATCGGCCACGACGCCGATCGCCAATGAAACGGCGAGCAGCACGAATAGCGCCGTCGTGCGATAGAGCAGCACCGGTCCGGCCAGGGCGGCGGCGGTGGCCTGGCCGGCCGCGCCGAACCCGACCAGGGTCAGCACGATGGCCGCCCGCCGGGGCGAGGCGGACCACAGATCTGCGAACAAGCGCATGCGAAACCCCCCGCGCGGGTCAGCCGGATTTGGAATGGCCTCCAGATTGCCCTGTCGGGGGGTCATTACTCAACGCATTTATCCGCCGGTGGCGGTCTGGGTGACGGAAATAACCATCAGGTGTCCTTCGCCAGCGCCACCAGCCGATCCCGGGCGCCATTGAAGACCTGGCCTTCGGCGCATCCGGGCACGCCGCCGACCGGCTGGCAGTCGGTGGACTGCCAGAAGGTGTAGACGCCCCAGCCGGCCGGCAGGGTGCCGGCGCCGGTGTCCCAGTGCTCGATCGACAGCGGCGAGTGCGCGGCGAAGGTCGAGTTGTTTCCGGTGCACTGCTTCCAGAACGAGGTGGTCGTGTGAATGACCGCGTACCGCGTGGTCTTGACCTTGTATTCATTGATGAAGCTGTTGATCCAGGTCACCATCGCACTCTGGCTCAGGCCGTAGCAATAGCCACCGGAGCCGGTGTTCGGCTGCAGGAACAGCTCGCCGGGCAGGGTCATGCCATCGGCCGACCAGGCGCCGCCGTTGGCGGCCAGGAAGTCGGCCTGCGCCGCGCCGGTGGACAGGTTGGGCTTGGCCAGGTGGTAGGCGCCGCGGATCACGCCCGCGTAATAGGCATTCGGGTAGTTGCTGTTGAACGTCGGGTCCTTCACTGTCGTGCCCTCGGTGGCTTTGATGTACGCGTACTGAATGCCGGCGTTATGCGCCGAGGTCCAGTTGATCGTGCCCTGTGCCGAGTTGACGTCGATGCCGGGTGTCTGGGTGACCGCGGCTGCGAGCCGCGGCGCCGAGCCGGCCTGCACCGCCTGGGCGGTCCCGACGGCGAGCGCGACAGCGGTGACGGCGCAGACGGCGAACCACTTCTTGTTCATGCGGCTTCTCCTCTCAGGCGCCGAGCAGTGTCGCGACGCGGTCGCGCAGCTCGGGTAGTCGGGAGTAGAGGACATCGCCGGGGCACTCGGTGGTGGTCACGTAGTCGCGGTGACCGACGATCGAGGCGTAGGGGTCGAGGTGGTAGGCGACGCAGAGCCAGGCGCAGGTCTGCACCAGCGAGTTGAAGAGCGCGACGGTGGTGTCGTCGGTGACGTAGATACCTTCGTTCTCGATGCCGATGGTGTGGCTGTTCTGATTCGCCGTCTGGGCACCGACCACCAGGCCGCCCTTGTTGATCATCTCGACACTGCGGTCCCGGCCCTCCATCACGTAGCCGCCGCGGCTGATCGTCAGTTGCTGGCCGGAGTCGCCCCAGCCGTTGGTGTCCATGTGCAGGTCCTGGATCCAGTGAGAGAGGCGAGCCGCCTGATTCCAGGAGTAGTCGACCGAATTGCCGCTCGCGGTGTGATGCACCACGATGTGATCGGGCGCCGTGCTGAGCACCTGAACCGGCGACGACGGCGGCCGGGCGCTCCACTCGGCGCGGCTGTAGACCCGCGGCGCGGTCACGGCGCCGAATAGTTTCGGCGGCGCGATCAACTCGGATGCACTGCCGAGCAGCAATCCGCCGGCCAGCACGCCGGCACCGCTGAGCAGGCGGCGCCGGCTGAGCGGGTGTGGTGTATGCGAATGCGCATGCGTCATCGGGCCTCCCCAGGCTTGGTCAAGTTTCTACATACAAGAGACGCCGAACGAAACTTAT
The DNA here is from genome assembly GCA_963836775.1 of uncultured Actinomycetota bacterium. Taxonomy (GTDB): domain Bacteria; phylum Actinomycetota; class Actinomycetes; order Mycobacteriales; family Micromonosporaceae; genus DASQPR01. The sequence continues at coordinate 1,936,200 of CAWIKR010000003.1, forward strand.
TGTCAATATCGTGATGGCCATCGATTTCCGGGAGAGCCGGGTCAGCCTGTGAGTGCTCGGATTTGTCCAGCTCAGCTGACGTGGGTGGCGGATAATTTGTCCGGTTGACGGCGCCCGGCACCACTCGTCTGCGGCGCCCGGTCCTGGATCGGAGACGGTTACGGCGGTGACGCGGCGACACCGAGTGGCGATGCTGACGGCGATCGCGCTCGCCGCCGGGCTGGTGGTGGCCGGCCCCGGTGCGGCACCTGGGAGCGCGGCGCCGGTGACCGCGGCGCATTCGGGCGTGGCGCGGGCGCCTGCGGCATCGGCTCCGTCACCGGCTCGCTGCGTCGTCAAGATCACCGGCTGGGCCGGCTACGACTGCGGCTATATATCAGTGCCGACGAACCATGCCGATCCGGCGGCCGGCAGCATCCGGCTCGCATACATCCGCCTCCGATCGAGCGCATCGAAGCCGGACACGCCCGTGCTCGACATGTCCGGATCGATCGGCGACGCCGACTACTACGCGAGCCGGCTGGCACCGCTGTTGCGGGACCGCGACTACGTGTTCCTGGCGCCGCGCGGTTCGAGGTATTCGCAACCGTCGCTGACCTGCCCATTCGCGACGCCGTCCAGGAGCGACGCGTGGGTCCGGGGAATCGCGCCGGCACAGATCCGCCAGACGGCGCTGCGCACCTGTGCCGACGCCGCCACCGCGCGCGGGATTGACCTGCGCGACTACGGGATCGGCCCGGCCGCCGACGACTTCGAGGCGGCTCGGGTCGCGTTCGGCTACGCCAGGGTCGACGTAGCTGCCCAAGGCGACGGCGTGACCGTGGCCGAGCAGGCGTTGCGCCGCCACCCGGGCACCATCGAGGCGGCGATCCTCGACGGCGCCGGGCCGGCACCGGCCGGAGTGACCGCCCAGCTGGTCGGCCGGGTCGATGCCGACTGTCGCGCCGAGCCGGCCTGCGCCGCGCAATTCCCGGATACTCCGGCCGCGATCGGCCGGCTCTATCAGAAGCTGCAGAAGCACCCCGTGGTGCTGGCCGTGCCGGTGGATGGGCGGCCGCAGCCGGTTCGGGTCGACGGCGCAGTGGCAACCGCCGCCATCATCGACTCGATGAGCAGCCGCGCCGGGACCGCGCAGATGCCACGACTGGCTGCGCTTGTCGCGGGCGGGATGACCGGCGCTATGGTGCCATATCTGACGGCCTACCTGTCGCACACCGAATTCGGCCTGGCCGACTACGCGCGACTCTGTGCCGAGGCGCCGGCGCCGAGCCGGCCGGCCAACTCCGCCGGCAGCCCGGCGGTCGCGGCCGTCGCGGCGAACGCCGCACGCGACCTCGCCGCCGGTTGCGCCGCAGTGCGGCTGCGGCCGGCTCCGGTGCCGAAGGGTGGCACTGCAGTGCCGCCGATCCCGGTGCCGGCACTCATCGTCACCGGGGGATTGGACCCGGCCGGTGGCGCCGCAGAGTCGGCCCGGCTCGCGGCCGCGATGCCCCGGAGCCGGAGAATCCAGGTGCCGACCGGAGCCCGGGTCCAATCCGGTGATCCATGCGTGATCGCGGTCGTGGCGGCGTTCCTGTCCCGCCCGGATCGCCAAGCCGGCGCCTCGTGCCTGGACAGCGAACCGGACCGGCCGCCATTCATCACCGACCGGCAGGTGGTGATGGCGGTGGCCGACGGCCGCCGGATGAGCATGCGGCTGGCCACCGACCTGTTGCCGATCACCGATGTCCAGCCCGGTGCCGAGCTCCAGCTCGACACGGCGCTGCCACTCGGTGTCGGTCCGATGACCTACACGACGATCGACGGATCGGAGACGATCACCGGTGAGATCGCCTGGAAGCGGACCGGCCCCGAGCGGATCGCCGCGGAGTGGGAACGGCAGACCCGGGTCACCGCGATCCCGATGACGAACACTGGCAGCGTGCACGGGATGCCGTACACGGCGGGCCGCGGCAGCGGATCCGGTGGCGAGGTCGCCGTTTCGGTGTTTGCCCGGCCGGACGGCAGTTATGTGGTCGCCGGTGTCGCGTCGTCCAAGCCGGTGCCGACCAGCCCGGATCCGCCCGGCCAGGTCGCCGTCGGCAGCGTCGGCCGGACGCTCGCGGTCGATCTGCCGTACGCACTCCAGACGTTGACCATCGGAGATTGACCGATCACGTCCGAGTGCGAGGACCGGCCCCGGAGCTGGTCCCGGGTAGTGCCGGCGCCGTCCGGTGGGACGATTCGTAGGCCCAGCCGTATCCACCGGCATGATCAGGCAGAATCGTGTGGTGGCCGATCCGGCGCTGGAGCGCACCAGCACCCCGTGGACGACCCGAGACGTCACCGCGCCGCTCCGAGCGTTCCTGCGCACCGAGTCGGGCAGCGCCGGGATCTTGGTCGCTGCCATCGTCGCGGCCCTGATCTGGGCGAATGTCGACGTCAAGTCCTATGAGTCGGTCTGGAGCGCGGATCTCACGATCCGGCTCGGCAGCTTCGGAGTCACCCGGGATCTGCGGGTCTGGATCAACAGCGGCCTGATGGCGTTCTTCTTCCTGGTGGTCGGCCTCGAGGCACGCCGCGAGGTGGACCTCGGCGATCTGCGCGACCGGCGGCGACTGCTGCTCCCGGTTGCCACCGGCTTCATCGCGATGGTCATCCCGATCGGGATCTATCTGGCGATCAACGCCGGAAGTGGCGATCTGGACGGCTGGGGCGTGGCCATGTCCACCGACACCGCGCTCGCACTTGGCACCCTGTCGCTGCTGGCCCGGCGCCTGCCGGAGCGGATTCGAGTGTTCCTGCTGACCATGTTCGTGGTCGACGACATCGTCGCGCTGATCGTGATCGCCGTCTTCTACACCGATCAGGTCAGCGTCATGCCGCTGGTCACCGCGGTGCTGGCGTTCGTCGTATTGCTCCTGGTCAAACGCGCCGGCGTGGACCAACCGGCGATCTACGCGCTGCTCGGGGTCACGGTCTGGGCGGCGTTGCTCGGCAGCGGCATCGATCCGGTGGTGGCGGGCCTCGCCATCGGCCTGATCGCGACCGCCTACTCCCCGAGCCGGGAGAACTTGGAGGAGGCGACCGGACTGGTGCGGCTCTTCCGCGAGCAACCGACGCCGGAGCTGGCCCGGTCCGCCGCCGTCGGGCTCACCTCGACCCAGTCGCCGAACGCCCGGCTGCAGCGGTTCTGGCATCCATGGACGAGTTACGTCATCGTTCCGCTGTTCGGACTGGCGAACGCCGGCATCGTCATCAGCGGCGGGTTCCTGAAGCACGCCTACACGCAGCCGATCACGCTCGGAGTCATCGCGGCCTACGTCATCGGCAAGCCACTGGCCGTCGTCGGGACCAGCTGGCTGGTGGCCAAGGTGTCGCGGCGCCGGATCCTGCCGGCCGTGGGCTGGGGCGCCGTCTTCGGCAGCGGCCTGATCGGCGGCGTCGGCTTCACGGTGTCGTTCCTGATCGCGGCGCTCGCCTTCACCGGCCCCGACCTCGCCGAGGCGAAGCTCGGCGTGCTGACCGCGGGAGTGATCGCGGCCGGCCTGATGTGGGCCGCCTTCCGGGCGATCGCGGCGCTTCCGGCGCGCCGCCGGGCGCAGGCGCTCCTCGGCACCGCCGAGCAGCTCGTCGACCTCGAAGAAATGGTGGAGGAGGATCGCGATCACATCCGCGGCCCCGCTGACGCGACGGTCACCGTGGTGGAATACGGCGACTTCGAGTGCCCCTACTGCGGCAAGGCCGAGCCGGCGGTGCGGGCATCACTGCTGACCGACGCCGACGTCCGGTTTGTCTGGCGGCACCTGCCGCTCACCGACGTCCATCCGCACGCGCAGCTCGCCGCCGAAGCCGCCGAAGCGGCCGCCGTCCAGGGTGCCTTCTGGGAGATGCACGACCTGCTGCTGTCGCACCAGGAGGATCTGACCGGAGCCGACCTGATGGCCTACGCGAAGCAACTCGGCCTCGACGAGGGCCGGTTCCACGAAGACCTCAAGCGGCACGAGTTCTCCGCCCGGGTGGCCCAGGACGTCGACTCCGCCGACCTCAGCGGAGTCTCCGGGACACCGACGTTCTTCATCAACGGTCAGCGGCACTATGGCGCCTATGACGCCGACACGCTGACCAAAGCGGTCAAGATCGCCCGAGCCCGGGCTAGTCTCGCGTGATCGCTGCCGGTTGTGCCTGGGCAGGTGCCGATCGAACCGCGTAAAGCAGGATGGATGCGCTCACCGAGACGTTCAGCGAATCGGCTCGGCCGTGCATCGGAACTGTGATCCGGGGCAGGCCACTGTCGAGCCACGGCCGGCTGATGCCGTAGCGCTCGTTGCCGACGACCAGCGCGGTCCGCCCGGCGAAGGTCATCTCGGAGAATGGGGTCGCGTCCGGCCCGACCGTCGCCAGATAGGTGCGGAACCCGCGATCGGCGAGCCAGGTCATCGCCTCGACCGGCTGGTCGAAGTCCAGCACCGGGACCCGCAAGCTCATGCCCCGGCTACCGCGGAACACCTTGGGGTGGCTCAGGCGGGTCCGCCGGTTGGTCAGCAGCACGGCGGAGCCGCCACAGGCGTCGACGGTGCGCAGCATCGTTCCGAGGTTGCCGGGGATCTCGATGGCGTCGGCCACCAGCACCGTCGCGTCGCTCGCCAGATCGATGTCAGCCGGCCAAATCGGCAACCGCACCAGCGACACCAGGCCGTCCGGCCGTTCACGGTCGCAGATCCGCTCCAGCACCTTCGGTGACACCCGGTACGCGCTGGACGCGCGCGCCGCCACCTCGGCGCCGCGCCGGACCGCCTCGTCCGAGTAGGCCGACTCCGGGCACCACAGAAACAGATCGACGGTGGCACCGAGGTCGAGCAGGATGTTGTGGGCCCAGAGCCCGTCGGCGACGAAGAGCCGCCGGTGATTCGGTGCGGTGTTGTTGATGACGTGCCGGAGCTGGCGGATTCGCGGATGCTGCAATCCGATCTGCGGCAGGGTGAGCGTGCGCACGGGACACCTCGGGGTGATCAAGCCGGAATCGCCCACCGGACGTCGGTCCACGGTGGACTCGCGCGAGCGCCGTCGGTGGCGGTCGCGGTTTGCGGGCTCGATCAAGACAGCACGCGGTCACGTTAGAACCGGGCGTGGCGTGGCCTCAACCGATTAATTCAGGGCCGAGAGTTCGAGGCCGGGGACGTCGGGGCCGTGACGTCGAGGCCGGGGACGTCGGACCGTGACGTCGAGGCCGGGGACGTCGGACCGTGACTTCGAGGCCGGGACGTCGGGCCGAGACTTTTAGGCCGGGGGAGCGGAGCAGCGGCTCCGTCTCAGGCGTCCGGTGCCAGCACGATGTCGAACCGCACCCGGCACCAGGGCTGGTCCAGGACCCGCCCGTCGGGTGCGGGACCGGCCGGCTCCTCGATGAACTGCTTGACCAGCGACTGCTTGACCCCGAAGACGGCATCGCCGGCCAGATGCGGATCGCCGTCGACGAAGATGTGGGTGATCAGCTCCCGCATGCCGGGAGCCGTGGCCTTGAAGTGAATGTGGGCGGGCCGCATCGGTCCGCGCCCGGCGGCGGCCAGCAGCTCGCCGACCGGCCCGTCATCGGGAATCGGATATGGCGCCGGCCGCACCGACCAGAACGAGAACGATCCGTCGTCGGCGGCGAAGAGGTGACCGCGGGCACCAGGGTCGGCGTCGGCTCGCTGGACGTCATAGAAGCCGTGCTCGTCGGACTCCCAGATCTCCAGCCGGGCGCCGGCGACGGCGGTGCCGTCGACGCCGCGTACGGTTCCGTCCACATAGCACGGTTGCCCGGCGGCCGAACCGGTCAAATCGTCGCCGATTTCGAACCGCGGCGAGCCCTCGACGAAGAACGGTCCCAGCACGGTGGCCTCGGTCGCCCGCGGATTGGCGGGTGCGTTCACCGCGACGGTCGCCATCGACGCGCCGAGCACATCGGAGAGCAGCACGAATTCCTGACGCTGGTCGTCACAGGCGTGGCCGGTCCGGGTCAGGAAGTCGACTGCCGCGCGCCACTCGGCCTCGGTCAGCCGGGTCTCGTCGATGAACGCGTGCAGATGCCGCACCAGGCTCTCCATCACCGTCCGGAACCGGTCCGACGAGGCACCGGAGAAGCTCGCTGCGACCTCGTCGGTGAGCTGCTCGATCGAGCTCATCACATACCTCCGGCGTAGGCGCGGGACAGCAGGCCGATCAGGTCCGCGCGGCTCACCGCCCGCGGATTGGACGACGGCACGGCCGGCAGGATGGCCTCCGCCGCCTCCGGGATCTGATCGGCGGCCAAGCCCAGATCGGACAAGCGTCGGGGTACGCCCCATGAGCGGAGCCGCGCGAAGAGTGCCGGGATCGGGTCGCCGGCACCGAGCGCGTCGGCGATCCGCGCTCCCGCCTCCGGTGCCGCCGGAACGTTGAACGCCACCACGTGCGGCAGGACCACCGCGTGTGTGCCGGCGTGCGGCAGGTCGTAGCGACCACCGAGCACATGGCAGATCTTGTGATGCAGTCCCGAGCCTGCGGCCGCGAACACCTGTGCCGCCAGCATCGCGCCATGCAACGTGACCGAACGGGCCGCGGCGTCGTCACTGTCGTCGGAGAGACGGTCCAGGCCGGCGGACAGCTCGGTGGCGGCGCCGGTCGCGCGTACCGCTAGATCGGGGTTGATCTTCGGCGCCCAGAGGGCGTCGATCGCGTGCGCGAGCGCATTGACCCCGCTGGCCATCGCCTCGGCGTGGGGGAGTGAGGCGACCAGGTCGGGGTCGTAGATGACGACCCGTGGCGCCACCCGAGGGTCGGTGCCGGTGCGCTTCCCGGCCTGGTCGGTCAGACCCCACACCGGTGTCATCTCGGAGCCGGCATAGGTGGTCGGCACCGCGACAATCGGCAGCCCGGTGGTCAGCGCGATCGCCTTGGCGGTGCCGATCGCCGAGCCACCGCCGATGGCAAGGATCGCGTCGGCCGCGGAGATTTCGGCCGCGGCCCGGGCTGCTTCGGCGACCGGCACCGGCACGTGCGGGCGTACGCCATCGAAGGTCCCGCTGACGCGACCGCCGAGTTCGGCCAGCACCGGCGCCTGCCTATCCAGTTCCCGGCGGCCCGCCACCACCAGCAGCCGGTGTGCACCGAGCTGGTCGATTTCAGTGGCGAGATCGCGCACCGCACCGATCCCGAACACCACCCGGGGCGGCACGTCAGCCCCGCGGATCGTGGTAGACGGCGTGCGACTCGACCTCATGGAAGATGTCGGCGGCGATCGGCTGCCGGATCTCCTCGGCGATGTGGCCGAGCAGGCCGGCACATCGGGCGAGCAGCACCACGCCGCGCAGCAGCGGGGTCGGGAAGCCCAGGTCGGCGAGGATCGCACCGCAGGTGCCGGCACCGTTCAGCGGCAGGGTGCGGCCGAGCACATCCGGCGCCACCCGGCCGACCGCTTCGAAGAGAGCGAGATGTGGCCCGTCCTGGCCCTCCTCCCGGGCAATGCCGATCAGCACCGGCGTCCGTGGATCGCCATGTTTGTGCAGGTGATGGCCGAGCCCTGGGACAAAGCCGCCGGCGGCGCGGCGCCGGTCGATCGCTTCGCGCGCCAGAGCGTCGAAGTCGGCATCGGTGACCGGCGCCCTCGTCGAGGTCGCCAGTGCGGCGGCCAGGAAGGCTCCGGTGTCCTCGCTGACGCCGAGGAATCGGGAGCCGCCGCCGAGCAAGCCGGCGGCGAGCGCGCCCTGAATCGCATCGGGGGCACTGAGGTAGGTGAGCCGGGCCGCGATGGCGGTCGGCGTGAATCCGTGGTCGGCGAGCGCCACCAGCACCGCCTCGAAGACCCGTGCCTGCTGGGGTGTCGGGTCCTCAAGAGTGATCAGCCGGTAGGCGAGGTGGCCGAAACTGACCTTGCCGATCAGGTCAGCGGCCAGGTCGTCGCCGAACAGTGAGATGCGGTCGACGGTGGAGACTCCGAGCGCGGTCGGATATTCGGTCATGGCGCTGCCCTTCTGTCCCGGCCTATATCTCGCGGTGCTGGATCTCGCGGTGCTGGATCTCGCGGTGCTACATCGCGCCGTGCTGCCTCTCTACGCTCGACCCTAGGCCGTCCCGGCGGCGAGCCAGGCGCGGATCTCGTCGCCATGTTCGTCGAGCCGCGGCGGGGCCAGGTGATAGCGGGCCGGCGTCGCGGACATCCGGATCGGATTGCGCACGGTCGGGATGCCGCCGGAGTCGACCACCGGCTCCAGCCCGATCTCGGTAGCCAGCTCGACGCCACCGCGGACATCGTTGATCGGCCCGCACGGGATCCCGGCCGCGGTCAGGATGTCGAACCACTCGTTCGCGGACCTGGTGGCGAGCCGATCGAGAAGAATCGGGCGCAGCGTCTCGCGGTTGTCGTTGCGGGCTCCGACGGTCGCGAATCGCGAGTCGTCCGCGACCGCCGCGATGTCGAGCACCTCGGCCAGGCGCCGGAACTGGGCGTCATTGCCGGCGATCACGATCAGCTCGCCGGCGCCGGTCGGCAGCGGTTCATACGGGAACAGGGACAGGTGCGCGTTGCCCATCCGGTTCGGCACGACGCCACCGGCGACGTACGCCTCGGTCTGGTTCACCAGCGCCGACAGTGCGGTGGACAGCAGGTTGGTCTCGATCTGCTGGCCCGCGCCGGTGACGTCACGGTGGTGCAGCGCGGCGAGGATTCCGATTGCCGAGTGCAATCCGGTCATCACGTCGAAGACCGAGATTCCGGCCCGGAACGGTGGCCCGTCCGGCGCTCCGGTGAGGCTCATCAGACCGGACACCGCCTGCGCGAGCAGGTCGTAGCCCGGCAACCGAGCGCCGGCCCCGGATCCGAACCCGCTGATCGAGCAGTAGATGACATCGGGCCGCCGGGCTCGCACCGACTCGTAGTCGAGACCGAACTTGGCCAGGCCGCCGGGTTTGAAATTCTGGATCATCACGTCCGCACGCGCGGTCAGCGCCTGCGCCGTCGCGAGGTCGCCCGGATCCCCGAGGTCCAGCACGATGGACCGCTTGTTGCGGTTGATGGCCAGGTAGTAGGTGCCGACGTCGCCGCGGGTCGGGGGCACCCAGTGACGGGTGTCGTCACCGGCCGGCGACTCCACCTTGATCACGTCGGCGCCGAGGTCGGCGAGCAGCATGGTGGCGTAGGGCCCGGCGAGGACCCGGCTGAAGTCGGCCACCACGATGCCGTCCAGTGGTCCGCGGGCCTCAGTCATCTGCAACCTCCCGACGGCATACGGACAACTGTCCGGGAATTCCTCTCCGTCAGACTTCACCGCCGTGCCCGGCACTGTCAAGCCAGGTCGCGCGGCCCTCGCACCGGGCCGAGCGGCTCAAGCGGCGCTCGGATCGACCTCGAGGTGCGGCCCGGACTGCCACAGCGACCAATCGGCGCTGACCTCGCCGGCGGCCGTCAACAGCCGCGGCAGGTGGTCGTTGACCAGGGTCTCGACGCTGGTCTCGGCGGCGTGCACGGTGACGTTCATGGCGGCGCGGACAGCACCGGAGGCATCCCGCACCGGTGCCGCGATCGATCGCACGCCGGGCGCCAGCTCCTCGTCGGCCAGTGCCCAGCCGCGAGCCCGCACCGTCATCAGCTCCTTGGTGATCGCCGTGGCCGATCGAGCCGGGAACGGCGGCAGGCCGGACCGGCTGGGCTCGGCCAGCGCCGCCTCAAGCTGAGCCGGCTCCAGCGCGGCCAGCAGAACCTTGCCCTGCGAGGTCTGCAGAGCCGGAAACCGGGTGCCGATCGAGACCCGCAGCGCGATGATCTTCGGGACCGCGACCCGCGCCACGTAGACGATGTCGGAGCCGTCCAGCTGCGCCATCGACGAGGACTCGTGGGTCTGCTCGACCAGCGCCGCGAGATGCGGCCGGGCCACGTCCCAGAGGCCGAGCGATCCGACGTAGGCGATGCCGAGCTGCATGACCCTGGGCGTCAGCGTGAACGAGCCGTCGTCGCCGCGGACGTAGCCCAGTTCTTCTAGAGTCAGCAGCAGCCGCCGAGCGGTGGGCCGGGCCAGGCCGGTCTCGGCCGCCACCTCGGCCAGCGACATCCGGGGCCGGCGCTCGCCGAAGCAGGTGAGCACGTCCAGGCCCCGGGCCAGGGCCTCCACGAAGTCCGGTCCGACACCGCGTCCGGCCATTGTCGTCTCCCCGGGCTCTTGACACCGCCGCTTCCGACGGAGCATGGTCGAATCTCGACCGCTAGACGGACAACTGTACGCGATTTCTTCCGGCGGTGAAGGGACCCGCTCATGGCCGAGCTCGTGGCGATTCTGGCCACCACGCACCACCCGTTCTTCTACAAGACCGCCCAGGTGCTCCGGGATAACCCGGACCAGGCACCGCCGTTCGCGGCCGAATGGGTGCGCAAGGTCGAGGCCTATCGCGAGACGCTGACGCGGGCCCGGCCGGACATCCTGGTGATGGTCGGATCCGACCACTTCCACCAGCTGTGGTTGGACAACATGCCGCAGTTCCTGGTCGGCAAGGCGCCGTTCTACGACGCCAACTACTACAACGAGGAGCGCGAGTTCGGCCTGCCGCGGCTGCTGCTCAAGGGGCACGAGGAACTGTCCGCGTACATCTTGAGGGAGGGCATCGACCGGGAGTTCGACCTGGCGTTCTCCAACGAGTTGCGGGTCGACCACTCGATCACGTGCCCGATCATCACAGTGCGACCGCAGAACGATCTGCCGGTGGTTCCGATCTATACCAACATCTTCGCGCCGCCGCTGCCGCGGCCGGAACGCTTCGTGAAGCTGGGCCGGATGCTCCGCGAGCTGATCGACGCCTGGCCGTCGGAGCTGCGGGTGGCCGTCGTCGGCACGGGCCATCTCTCACTCGAGTTGGGCGGACCCCGACAGTTCGGTCCGCACGGCCCGGATCCGGAGTTCGACGCCAAGGCGGTGGAGTGGATCGCCAACGGTGACATCGATGCGTGCCTGGCCAACGTGACCCTGGACAGCCTGCACGCGCCCGGCAATGCGACTCACGGCTTCATGGACTTCATGCTGATGATGGGCGTCGCCGGATATCGCAAGGCCGATTACGCCGACAACCTCGACCTCTTCCACACCATGGAGGCCTACTTCACCTGGTATCCGAACGGGGTCATTCAGACCGGCGCCACCCAGACCGGCACCACCCAGACCGGCACCACCCAGATCGGAGTCCCACAGATCGGAGTCGCGCAGTGAGCAGATACCTGTTGGACAAATTCCTGTTCACCGTCGACCGGGATCCGGAGCTGGTGGAGCGCTATCGGGACGATCCGGCCGGCACCGTCGCCTGGTGGGAGAGCGAGGAAGCGAACCGGATCCTCGGTTGCCATGGCGGCGAGGCGTCCACCTGGCTGAAGTTCACCGACGCCGAGCGGGACGCGCTGGCCCGGCATGACCACGTAGCGCTCTTCGAAATGGGTGCGCACCCGTTCCTGACGCTCACGCTGTGGATCGCGATGTTCGAACGCGACCACACCGAACCGCTGGCCATGCAGCTGGACTACGCGGCCAAGCTGTCGCAGTTCGCGCTGCCCTACCCGGACATTACGACATGACCGGCATCAACATCGGCCTGCTGGTGCTGCGGCTCGGCGTCGCCGCACTGCTCTTCGGCCACTCCACGCAGAAGCTGTTCGGGTGGTTCCGGGGCGGCGGTCCGGCCGGGTCCGGCAAGCTCTTCGAGACGTGGGGATTCCGGCCCGGCGCCCGGCTCGCCGTGGTGGCCGGCGTGTGCGAGCTGCTCGGCGCTGGGTCGATCGCAATGGGCCTGCTGACGCCGGGAGGGTGCGCGCTGCTGATCGGCACGATGACCGTGGCCGCTTCGCCGGCCGCTCGCAACGGCTTGTGGGCGCATCTCGGCGGCAACGAGGTGCCGGTCATCTACGCGTTCCTGGCCGCCGTCATCGCGTTCACCGGCCCGGGCCGGTTCAGCCTGGACCACGCCTTCGGCCTGACCGGCCTCGGTCATCTGCGGTGGGCCGCGATCGCTATCGCGGCCGGCCTGCTCGCCGCCGTTCCGATGTTGTTGCGACGCCGGGCCGCGCTGCGATCCGACGCCGCCACCGCACCTACTCCCTCCGCATCCGACAAAGAGGTCACCGCATGAATCCTGATGAGATCGCCGCCGTCAACGGCGGCCGCCCGCTGGTCTTCCGCAACGCCACGGTGCTTCCGATGGATGGCACCGGGATCATCGAGAACGGTGATGTCCTGATCTCCGGCGACACCATCGCCGCCGTGGGGGCGCATCTCGAGGTGCCGGACGGCACTGTCGAGGTGGACGCGTCCGGGGGCATCGTCATGCCCGGCATGGTGGACACCCACCGGCACATGTGGCAGACCGCGCTGCGCGGCCTCGGCGCCGACTGGACCCTCACCCAGTATTTCGTCTTCTACTACCTGACCTGGGGCAAGATCTTCCGGCCCGAGGACATCGCGGCGGGCAATCGGCTGTCCGCGATCGAAGCGGTCGACGCCGGTGTGACCTCCACCGTGGACTGGTCACACGGCCTGCAGACCATCGACCACGGCGAGGCCGCGCTGGACGCGCTGCGGTCGGCACCGGGCCGCTCGGTGCTCGCCTACGGCAACCTGCTCGGGGCGCCCTGGGAGTGGACCAACAGCCCGGAGTTCCGCGCGTTCGTCGCGCGCACCAGCACCGACGACATGCAGGGCCTGCAACTCGCCTTCGACGTCACCGCGGATCCGGCGTTCCCGGAGAAGGCGGCCTTCGAGGCGGCTCGCGAGATGGGACTCAAGGTCACCACGCACGCGGGTGTCTGGGGCGCCACCAACGACGACAGCATCCGGCTGATGTGGGACGGCGGCTTCATGTCGCCGGACGTGACCTACGTGCACGCCGCCACGCTGACCGAAGACTCGTACCAGAGGATCGCCGCGACCGGTGGCACCGTGTCGGTGTCCACCGAGAGCGAGCAGAGCGCCGGCCAGGGCTACCCGCCCACCTGGGAGCTGCGTAAGCACGGCATCCCGGTGTCGCTGTCGATGGACACCAGCGTGTGGTGGAGCGCCGACCTGTTCGCGGCGATGCGGGCCACGCTCTCCGCGGACCGGTCCCGGGAGCACCTGGAGGCGCACGGCCGCGGCGAGACAGTGGTGCACAACAAGTTGCGCGCCGAAGAGGTGGTGCACTGGGCCACCATGGGCGGTGCCACCGCGCTCGGGCTGGCCGACAAGATCGGCTCGCTGACGCCGGGCAAGCGGGCCGACGTCATTCTGATCAAGAACGACGGCTCGCCGGCGATGTACCCGATCCTGCACGCCTACGGCACGGTGGTCTATCAGGCCGGCCGCGGAGACGTGCACACGGTGCTGGTCGACGGCCAAGTCATGAAGAGCGACGGCGCGCTGGTCGGCGTCGATCTGCGCGGTGCCAAGGATGCCGTCGGCAACACCGTCGACTATGCCCGGTCCACCATGGGCGAGCAGGCGTTCCAGGAGTCGATGACGCCGGAGCTGCCGAACCCGGACCGGGTGCCGAACCCGTACACCTACACCGACTACGAAGGCAGCGACGACCGGCACACCATCCGTGCCGAGGACGTCACGCCTGCGTAGCGATCTCGATCGTGCGGCGGCCGCGCAGGGCATAGACCCCCGCGGCCGCCGTGCCGAGGCAGAGCGCCGCCGCACTGAGGCCGAGGGACCAGTGCACGCCGACCGCCGCGCCGAGCAATCCCACCGTGAATCCACTGCCGGCCCGCAGGCCGTTGGCGAAGACGCCGTAGACGCCGATCACCCGGCCGCGATCCGGTGGCGGCGCCAGCAACTGCACTACTGTCTGCCCGATCGACATCGAGGCCAGATTGGCGACGCCGCCGACGAAGAGCAGCAGGACCGCCAGCAGATAGCCGGCGGCCGAGGCGAACAGCAGGCTCGCCACGCCGTAGACCGCGGTGGCCACCAGAGCAGCGCCGACCGTGGGCTTGATTCGGCCGGTCGCCTCCAGAAGAACTCCGCCGATAACGCCACCGGCGCCGGTGGCGAACAGCAGCACACCGTACGCGAGACCGGCGTTGCCGGCGCCGAGATCGTGGGCGAAGATCGGCATCGACGACTGCAGTGACGCGCCGACGAAGAAGGCGCCCAGGCCGCCGAGCACGATCATGCTCACCAGCGTGTGGTTCGCGCGCACGTCACGCAGCACGCGCACCGTGTCCATCAGAGTGATCCGGGGCCGGCGCCGGCCCGCGTCGCGAGTGTGGCCGGTGAACCTGGTGCGGAAGAGGAACAACGTCAGCGGCAGGTAGATAGCGACGTTGACGAAGATCCCGGCGGTCTGGCCGAGACCCAGCAACAACGCCGATCCGACCACCGGGCCGAACAGGATGCCCAGGCTGCGGAACGTCGCGTTGAGGCGAACCGCGCTCGGCAACTCCTCGGTGCCGACGAAGTCGTGCAGCATCAACTGCTCGGCCGGACCCCACAGCGAACCGGCCATGCCATGCAGCACCAGCAGGACGCAGGCCATCCAGATGTGGAGGGTCCCGGTCAGGAACAGCACGCCCCACGCCAGTGACACGATCATGAACAGGCCCTGCGCGGCCTGGATCACGCGCCGGCAGTCAAACCGGTCGGCCAGCGAGCCGAAATAGACCGAGAACAGCAGGAACGGCACCCAGTGACTGATCACCTCGAATCCGGTCAGCGCCGGCGAGTGGAACTTGTTCCACAACACCCAGTAGGTGACTTAAGAACACTAGTCGGCTACAGTGATCGACATGTCTCGTCTTGTTGTCTACGGCCGCATTAGTGTGGCCGACGATGCGTCGACCTCCGTCGACCGCCAACTAACCGACCTGCGCGCCTGGGCAGCGCGCGAAGGTCACCACATCATCGCCGAACTAGTCGACCACGGCGTGTCCGGCCGCAAGTCCCGCGCCAAGGCCGCCGAGGCGCTGGCGATGCTCGCCGACGGCCGCGCGGAGATCCTGGGCGTATGGAAACTTGACCGCTTCGGCCGCCGTGGCGCCCGCGATCTCGCCGACCTGCAAGACGCGCTCGACGCCCGCCCCGGTGCCCGGTTCGTGGCTCTGCAAGATGGCCTCGACAGCCGCAACGCCGCCGCCTGGGCGGTTGTGTCTGGCACTCTTGCTGGGCTGGCCCGCGCCGAGTCCGCCAACACCTCCGCGCGTGTCCGCAGCAGCATCGCCCACCTCAAGGCGTCCGGCCGCTGGGCCGCTGGTAAAGCGCCCTACGGATTCCGCGTGATCGATAACCCGGACGGTCCCGGCCGCGTGCTCGACCGCGACCCCGCCGAGGCCGCAATCATTAGGGAGGTGGCGGCCCGCGTGCTCGCTGGCGAGTCGACCTACCGCGTCGCTCGCGACCTCAACGCTCGCGGTGTACTGACCACCACTCGCCGCGTGCCGAAGCAGCCGAACGCCCCCGACGCCGCCCCGGCGCCCGCGCGAGGCTGGACGCCGACGATCCTCGCCAACGTGCTAACAGGCCCTTACATGGTCGGGCGCCAGGTGCACCACGGCAACGTGCTGCGCGGCCCGGACGGTCTGCCGCTAACGGTCTGGCCGCCAATCCTCGACGTGCCGACGTGGGAGGCGCTCAAGTCGCGCCTGCGCCCGTCCGGCAAGCCCGCCAAGCGCACCAAAGCTGCCCGGCTGTTGTCCGGCCTGGTGATCTGCGGCGCTTGTGGCCGCCGTATGCGCGTGAACCCTGGCAGTGACGGCCGTGCCCGGTACGTGTGCCCGAGCAACGTCGACGCCGCTGTCGACTGCCCCGGCAACGCCGTCACGGCCGCTGGCGCCGAGGCCGCCGTGCTAGACCGCGTCCGGTCGCTCTGGAGCGGCGCCGAGGTAATCCTGGTCGAGGCTCGCGAGTCGAGCGCTGACGCTGACCTCGCCATCGTGGCATCCGACCTCGCCCAGGTCGCCGCCGCATTCGCCGAGCCTGATGCCGATATTGACGCGCTCGTGTCCCGCCGCGCTGCACTGATGGCCGAGCGTGCCCGCCTTGAGGCACTGGCACCTGAGCGCGTTGAGGTGCGCACGCCGACCGGCCGCAGCATCGCGGGCTACCTCGACGCCGCCGAGCCCCTGGAGGCGCGCCAACAGTGGCTCGGCCGCATCCTGCCCGATGGCGTGACGGTGGCGCCCTCGGCCGTCCGGGGTGGCCGATTCGACGCCTCGCGCCTGTCGTATGGCTGGGTCGGCGGCCCTGGCATCGCTGGCGCCGAGGCTGGTGTGGAAGCAATCGCCCCGCTACTGACCGAGGTAGAGCTGTACGTCTGAACCGCCCGTGTAAACGCAGCACCAAAGCCAACCCAAATAGGCGACGCCGAGCACGGAATAGCAGTCCGGCCCGGCGTCTAACGAAGGCCCCAGGAGGCCCACGCTATGAACCACGCTATCAACCACGAAGCGCCGCGTAACGCGTACGTCACCGGCCCGATTGCCATGCGAGACGACGTGCTCGCGGCGTCGCTGCGACTGCTCGATTACGGCTTGCAGACCACGACCCGCACGTACGCCCGCCCGCGTGACCTTGACGACCTGCTCGCGATCGTGGCCGAAGACCTCGCCGCGATCGAACAGGCCGACATCCTGATCTACCTCGGCACCGCCGACCAGGCGCACACCATCGAAGCACTGGCGCTCGGCGTGCCCGTCGTCAGCTACGGCGAGTTTGTCGCCCTGGCGGAGGTGGCCGCATGATGACCGCCGAGCGCTTCGAGCGCTTCACTCTCACCGCGATTCTGACTGTCGTCGGCGGCGCGGCGGGCGCTGCGAGCTTCTCGCACGTGCACGCCTGGACGATGGCGAACAGTCCGACCGGCACTGCCGACTGGTTCGGCTGGGCAAACGCCTGTATCTCCGAGCTAGTGCCGATCGCGGCGCTGCTGACCATGCGCCAGCGTCGCCGCGCCGGTAAGGGCGTCGGCTACCCGATGTTCCTACTCATCGCCGCCGCGCTGCTGTCACTGTCGGCACAGCTCGCCGTCGCCAAGCCTGGCCTTACGGGCGGGCTCCTCGCCGCCGTGCCGAGTCTGGCGTTCATGGCGCTCTCAAAGCTCGTCCTGTCTGCCAAGCCCGCGCAGCCCGCGACGGTTCCCGCCAGCGTGCGCGCCACTGTCACTGACAACGCCGACAACCCCGCCACCGTGTCGCACTCGGCGCCGACACTGGCGGACACGCCCGCCACGGTCCCGCCCGTGTCCGCCACGGCGCCGCCATTGCCCGCCACGATGACGGACCATAACCCGCCCGTCAGGGTTGACGCCGCCCCGGCCGCCGCCCGAGTGCGCAAGATCGCCGCGACGATGCCGACGGCTACCGCCGCCGAGATTGCCGCGCTCGCGAAGTGCTCAGAGCGCACGGTGCACCGCTACCGCAAGGCCGCCTCTGACGTGCTTGCCGACACCGCCGCCGAGATTACGGCGGAGCCGTCGAGGCTGGCGGGGGTGGCGGCGTGAGGCCCGTCGAGTAGGCCCGTACGTCCGACGAGCCCGTCACGCCAGCCAGGCGCGGCGGGCTTTTCGCGCGGTGTACACCTGGCCGCTCCTGGCCTACTAACTCTCTGACCGCACGCAGTGCGCGCCCCGGCGCCGCGACGGCCGTCTACACCCGGCGATGCGGGCCGTTACTGTGCGCCGCCTGTACACCCTGGCCTATTCACTTTGCAGAAGCCAAAGAGCGCGCGAGCGCCGCCCGTTTGCCCCGGCGTCCTGGCGCGCCGGTTTGAGCGCGACCCTGCCGCCGCCCGCAGAAGTGACGTGTGACGGCAGGGCACCGCGCCGCATGACTTGAATCGCCGCCACTCGCTCGGGCAAGCGGGGCACGCGGCTGGGTTTGGGACGAGAAGCGCCCCGGTTGATCGCAGCGATGCGACGACCGGGGCGCTTTCTCTGGCCCACCACTCGTTACGTAACGCCACCGATGAAAGGAGGCCCGCAATGCGCGCCTGCCAATGGGAGCCGTCTCACGAGATTGCCGAGGACGCGCACCCGATCCGCAAGTACTGCTCGGACGCGTGCAGGCAAGCCGCATGGCGTGCCCGTCACCTATTGCGCATGAGCATCCTCGACCGCTTCGAGGAGTACGCGAAGACATCCGAGGAAGCGGCTCGCATCCTCGCCCAGATGAAAGAGCTAGGAGTCACGCAATGAGGCCCGCTAACCCCGTCGCGTTCGCCAAATGGCGCAACGACATCCGTACCGGCGTCGCACAGGAGTCGATCCTGGCCGCCCGCGACAAAGCCCGCGAGGCACGCCAGTTTGCCAACACCCGCAACGGATTCCGGCTCCGGCTACTGGTTGACGACCTCGCCGGCACCTATCAGATTGCCCACCTTCGCAAGTGGCCACCGCTGATCGACCCCGAGTCGCCCAAACCCTTGACGCCCAAGGAGTTCCGCGAGTTCGCACTCGCGATGCTCGGCGGCCGGCTCCACCAAAGCCCGCATCACGGCTGGTTGCTCGACCTCGCCGAAACGCCGGCATGACCTCACCGACCGCACCCACGCCCAAACCCTGGAGCCCGCCCATGACCCGCCACGCCTACGACGGCTCAACTCTGCCCGCCGCGATTGACTGGACTCGACGCGGCATGACCATCACCAGCGACGTAGAGCGTGCCCGCGCCCTGGTCGACACGATCCGCGCCACGGGCGGGGACCTGCTCCACTCCCGTGCGCGTGGTTTCTACCTCTACGGCGACGGGATTTGGTCCGCCGATGCTGACGAGGAGGTGCGCGGCGTCGCCCAGACCATCGGCGACCGGCTCCGCGAGGCATCCGTGACCGCGTTCAGCGAGGCCGCACAGGCCGGCGACGAGGAGGCCCAGAAAGCCGCCCAGGTTCGCGCTAACCGGCTCATGGGGCTGTCGCGGCAGGCACACAGCACCCGCTCGATTGAGGCCGCCATGCGCGAGGCCCAAGCCCTCGACGGCGTGCGCGGTGCTGACCCTGACGCGTTCGACGCCGACCCCGACATCCTGGCCGTGCCTAACGGGTACGTCGATCTCAAGACCGGCTCGCTACTGCCCGAGAACCGCTTTGACCTCATCACGCAACGGCTCGCCGTCGAGTACGACCCGGACGCCGAGTGCCCGCGCTGGGAGGCGTTCCTACGCCAGGTGCTCATCCTGGAGGACGGCTCGCCGGACGAGGAGATGATCTCCTGGATTCAACGGCTCATCGGCTACGGCATCACCGGGCACACGAGCGAGCAGGTATTCGCGGTGCTCTACGGCGTCGGTGCCAACGGCAAGGGCGTATTCATCGAAACGCTTACCGACCTGTTCGCCGCGATCACCACGACCAGCCCTTTTAGCGCATTCGAGGAGAAGCACGGCGGGGGAGGCATCCCCAACGACCTCGCCCGGCTTGCGGGTGCCCGGCTGGTGTTCGCCAGCGAGGGCGACTCGCGCACCGGGCTGTCCGCCGCGACCGTCAAGCGGCTGACCGGCGAGGACAAGATCGCCGCGCGATTCCTCCGCCGCGAGTACTTCGAATTCAGGCCCCGGTTTTTGTTAATGCTCGCGACCAACCACAAGCCGAGCGTGCAGGACTCTAGCGAGGGTTACTGGCGCCGCGTGCAGCTCGTGCCGTTCCGGCGCTACTTCGCCGAGCACGAGCGCGACCTCGGGCTAAAGGCGGCACTCAACGCCGAATACGCCGGCATCCTCGCGTGGGCCGTCCGAGGCGCCGTCGAGTGGTCGGAGAACGGCCTAGGCGTCACCGAGACCGTGCGCCGCGAGACGAGCGTCTACCGGGCCTCGACCGACCGGCTGTCCGAGTTCGTCGAGTCGTGCTTGGCGATCACCGGCGAGCACCTCGACGTGGTCAAGGCGACCGACGTCTACATGGCTTACAAGGCATGGGCCGACGACAACGGCGAGGAGCACCCGATCCGCCGCGCCACGCTGCTCTCGTCGCTCGCCGAGCGCCGAGGCGTCCGGCAGGACACCCGCTCAAAACAGGCCGTCATACGCGGCGTAAAGCTGCTCACCCCGGCGCAGCAAAAGGCCCGCGAGGCCGAGGCCGACCTCGCCGGCCGTGCCGAGGATCGCGGGCTGACGCTCGCAGTTGCTCACGCCGAGGAGATCTCCTCCTAAGTAACTCTCTGTAGATGGGGAGTTTGGGGAGTTTGGGGAGCAAAACAAAGGTAAGGAAAAAAGAAAGAGCCCTATAGGACAACCGCGGATCGGCTCTCAGATTCCCCAAACTCCCCATCGGGGAGCCTCCGAAAGCCCCAAAACACCTAACCAAGCCCCCACGCGTGCGGCTCGCCGCCGTCCGCGTGGTCTGCCGTGCCCGCACACCCGACAGGAGTTACATGCCGAGCACCGCCCGTCCGCCGGCAGGCAGCCGCCGCCGTCACGCCGAGTCACGCAATCAGGTAACCCGCATCGGCACGACTCGCGACGGCCGCCCGATCTGGCGCTACGCACCGACCCGCCCTATTGCGCCTAAGGAGATCAGATGACCATCCGCTCCGCCGTACCTCAGGCCCGTTACCGGGAGCCCGCGCGACACATCCCGGCGCCACCGTTCACACCCGACCCGCGCTCGGGTTTCGCGCTCGTCGCCGTGACCGGGTCAGGCGTCGGCGTCTATCAGTACGTGAGCCGCTCGTGAGCCGTGGCCGACCAGACGCGGCGATTACCGAGGCTCTGGCCCGCGTGTGTCTCGCCTCCTCGGGCAATTGGGGCGGCACCGCGACAGAGCTACGCGCCGCCGTGCTCCCGTACCTACCCGCCTACCACCGGGCGCACGACGACCCCGCGTTCTACTTCATGGCCTCTCGCGCCCGTGACTCAAAGGAGCTGCTCGCCGAGCGGTACGGCGTCTATCTCATCCGCTACCGCAACAAACACAGCCCGTTCGTGCTGCG
The DNA here is from genome assembly GCA_963836775.1 of uncultured Actinomycetota bacterium. Taxonomy (GTDB): domain Bacteria; phylum Actinomycetota; class Actinomycetes; order Mycobacteriales; family Micromonosporaceae; genus DASQPR01. The sequence goes on from CAWIKR010000003.1 coordinate 1,957,065, forward strand.
GCTCACCCGCCACTCAACCGCCAAACCACCAGAGGAGACCCGACCATGACCGACACCACGTTTAACCTCGTCGACGAACTGGACCGCCGCCGCCTGACCGATCCCGGCGTACCCGAGCTGCCTAACGTCCCCGGTATCGCTGTGCCGGCGCCGCTCGCGCAGGCATACGAGGCATACGACGCCGCATACGGCGCCTGGCAGGAGGCTATCGACGCGGTGACCGACGCCGAGGAGGATCACGCCATCGCTATCGCGAGCCGCCGATCGCAGATCAGGGCAGCCGCTGTCGCGGTCGAGCAGGGCAGGCCCGCCCCTAAGCTGGCGAAGCTGCCGACTCAGCAGGAGCACGAGGATCAGCAGATGATCCGGCTCGGCGTGGTCGACATTAAGGCCGCCGCCGTCGGCCGTGCCGTGGCGAAGGTCAAGACCGAGTTTGCCAAGGCCGCTCCGGGGTTTGTCGAGCCTTGTGCCGAGTTCTACCCGGTCGCTGCTCGCGAGGCGCTCGATGCCCTGGGCAAGGCCAAGCAGGCGTACAGCACGGCGCTGGCAGCCCTGGAGGAAGTCGTCCGAGCCCGCACCCTGGCCGCGCTCGGCCCAGGTGCGCTCACCGCAACGAGAAGCCGCTACGGCGACGTCACCTGGGCCGTGCGCGCGGCGATCACGAGCGGCAAGGGTAACTCGTGGGGAGAGCCCGACGTAGATCAGTTGCTCGACACGGCCACTGATCGCGCGGCATGGCTTGGCGGCGCAGACCCCATGGCTACCGACGGTCAGGTAAACCACATCGGCGGCAGCGGAACGACCTTCGTCCCCGGCAACCTCACCTATCGGGCCGCAGCCAACGTGTACCACGTGGAGCCGGGTAAGCGGATCGGCTAAGCCCGCCCTATCACAAGCCCCAGGCGCACAACGGCGTGCGCCTGGGTTCACCGCCCCAACAAACGAAAGTAGGCCCCGCTAATGGCTGTACCCGCAGCACTCACCGCGTCGACCCTTAACGCCGCCGTCGCTGGACTGCCCGTCTATCACCACCGCGCGATGGTCGCGCCGAACGCCGACCTACTCGCGTCCGCGCAGAACCTCGCCGCCGCGCTGATTGCTACCGGGCTGGTCGACAACCCGAGCCTCATCATCAACGGCACGATCATCGCCGTGCCCCCGGCCGCCTCGCCGCTCCCGTTGCGCTACGACTCATCGCAAAACCCGCCCGTGCTGCTCAACCCGACCGACGTTTAGACGCCCGGCTTCATCGCAAGACCGCCCGCCCTGGCCAACCTCGCCAGGGCGGGTGCTTGCTATCCCCTGTGCCTGCGTCTGCGCCTGCCTGATGTCGCGCGGCGGGAGGGTTCGCCGGCCGCACGGACAATGACCTCCCGGCCGCATTGCTGGCCCCGTTCCCGTGCCCATGCCTGGCGTTCGCTCGCGGCGTCGCGTGGCTTGTGCCTGGCCCGGTGGGTACGCCCGGCCGTAGGCCGTGGCCGGTAGGGCACAGGGGAGGCGTGCGCGCCGAGCGCCGCTCGCGTCCCGCGTCGCTCGTGTCTCGCGCCTTCGAGCTGGGAACATATACATAGACCCCCGTCGACTCCTCCCCCGCCTCCCTTTAGGGCCCCGTTTGGCTTGGCCCCTGCCCCGATGCGTCCGCACAACCTCCTGATTTTTAACGATCTTGAAAGAGCCAACGATGACCGATAACCCCGATATCGACGCCCCCGCACTACCTGAGTCGTGGACCGCGAGCGCTCGCGAGACCTTCGAGGCAGTCTCGGAGGAGTGCGGCGACAGCCTTTCAAGCGCCGAGCTGGCCGAGCTGTACCACGCGTGTTTCCTCGAATCGACCGCCGAGCGCCTCGACCGGGTAGCCGCCGACGCCGGTATGGTCGCTCGCGGCTCGACTGGGCAAACGATCCTCCACCCCGCCGTGACTGAGGCGCGCCTGTCGCGCACAGCCGCCGCCGCGATCCTCGCTCGACTGCACCGGCCGTCGGCCGCGCCTGCTCCGACCGCTGCGAGCGAACGTGGCCGCCGTGCAGCCGCCGCCAGGTGGTCGCGGTGACCAACCCGAAGACCGCCAAGCACCGCCGAGCGGTCGCCGCGTCAGCGATCCAGCCCGACGGTTACCCAAGGGTCCGCCCGTTCGATCCGCGTGAGTGGCCGGGTGCCGATGTTGAGACCCAGATCCGCGCCTATGCGCACGCGCTCATGGTCGGCAAAGCCCGACAGGCGCTCGCAGACGCGACGCTACGCACCTACACGCGCCAGCACGGCTACGGGAAGCGCCAGGCCGTGCTCGCGAGCGTGCCCACCTTCGAGCCGACGGGCAGCGAGCGCCTACGTGTCGCGCTCGACGCCTTTAAGTACGTGCAGCGGCACGGCCTGGCCGTCGACCCGCTGGCGCTCGCCCGCGAGTGGCTCGACAAGCACGGCGACTCATTCGAGCCCGGCGACGCCCCGCCGACCGAGCGCGAGCGGTTCGGCTTCTAATCACGCACGACGCTGGCGCGGCGTGTCTCTCAGTGATCGTCGGCCGCCCACTTCACACGTCCTGCGTTCATGCGTCACCGCGTGCTTCCGCCGGACGCGGCACGGGTGTAACCGACTCTCTGGCCGCATTGACGTAAGCCCCATCTGGGAACCACTGGCGCCAGTCACCGCCCACTCCCAGATCAAGGCGTGCAGCGTTGACAAATGCGGTCATCGTGTCCAGTCGGCGCGAATCCTCAACTGGGAGCGCGGCAACGAGTTGTAGCTTGATCGCCTCGCGTGCGAGGTCTGGCGGTGCCAACAGTTCCAGCGCCGAAACCGCGAACGACATGCGCGAGACCAACGCTCGTAGCTCGGCGTTGAGACTTTCGCCGTCCCGTTTGAGATCGTGGAAGTGCTCACCCGCGTTTGGCTCCGACATGCGCTGCGCGAACTGACGCCGCATCACGCCGTAAGCCGCCATCTCATCGGCCACGGTAAGACACTCCGCGTACGCCTTGCGTCGCTCGGCTCTTAACTGCTGTCTCGCGTCGCGCCTGTGCCTAAAGAGATCAAGCACGGCGTTGGCACTGGCCGTGAGCGTCGCACCGCCAGCCGCCCCGCTCGCGATCAGAAACCACGCCGCCTGATTCACGCCTGTCGACATAAGTCAGAGGCTACGGCTACGCCGCCTCTTCGTGAGCGCCCCAGACGGTCGCCGCTGAGTTAGTCCGGTTGCACGTATCCGGCGATGTCCTTGACGACCCCATGTGCGTCATAGACGAGGCGCAAAACATGCAGCGTCCCGCTTGCCGGTAGTCGAATCTCTACGCCCGGGCTGCGTGCCGCCGACCGTCGTCGCTTGGACGCCAGCGCAGAACGCCCAGCGGCTCGCCCTGGCGGTCGGTGACCTCCCAGACGTCGCCGTGCCGCACAACCCGTAGCCGATCATCGATCTTTACCCTGGACACACGCGGGTGGGGCGCTGGCTTGGCTGCCAGACCGTGCGCCGGAGGCGTGCCGGCCGCATACAGTTCATCAGCCCGAGGTCCAGGGATGCCATACACGCGGTCGCCATTCTTACGCCGACTGATCTCAATCCTTTTCGGCCGACCCCACATCGAGAGCCCCAATGCCTAGTAGTTAGTTCGTCCCTACCGGCGAGCCTCAGCCTGACGCGGCACCCCGGCGCCATTCGGCAAGCCAAGGTGCGCGTACAGACCCCAAATCACGCGATCAGTGTTGTTGTCGTCGAAGATGTACGTGACCGGCGAGTTTGCATCGACCAACGGCGACTCGCGGGCAAGGTCAACGAACCGAAACAGCTCGCCCCATGTCAGCTCGTCGCTCAGATCGAGCGTCACCTTCAAATTCAGCCCAGGCTCCAGAACGTCAGACATGCGCGCAATCCTGCCCGCGCGCGGCGCACAGTCAAGCAGCGCCGCCCGAACCCTGTTCCGACGGCGCGCCACACTACGTTGGCGACCTCGCTGCCTAGCCCAGAGCGCCCCGCCTCGGATCACTCTGGCGCGGGGCGTTTTTGCGTTGCGCGGTCTCGGCCCGAGATCGCCGTATCTGATTGGCACACCGTTGCCCGCGACGATCGCAGGAGAGTCGTCCGTCTATGTCAAAATGGCCTCGTGCAGAGTCAACCGGTTGCGCGCGGAGCGGCGGTCATCGCCGCGGTGCTCGGCTGCGCTGGCTCCGCGCTCGCTGGCGTTTCGACGGCCGCTGGCGTTGTTTGGCTTGTGCTCGGGTGCCTCTGCGCTGGCCTAACGCCACTCGTGCCATCAAAAAAAACGCAGGTTCCTATTACGTGTCAGTAACCGCACGCAGAGTCACGAAAATTAGCCCTACGTCCAACTGGCGCCCGGAAAGCCCGTCATAACTGCGAAAACGCCCCCGCCCGGCCATCCCGGCGTGGGGCGTTTTTGCTGTTCACCGCACCTAATGACCGTCGCCACCAGTGTTCTTTAGGCAAACACAGCACTTAGTAGATGACGCCGTGTCGAGCGAGGGCGGCGTGGCCCGAGCGCCCAGCCAGGGCATGCCCTGGATACGGCAGGTGGTATACACACGGTGCTCAAAGGCAAGACAAACGGAGAGGCCGTGACCATGGTGGGTGCGATGACAGGCGAGCAAGGGCCGCAACTGCGGCAGCGCCTGTTGGTAGTCGCGGCGACGGCGACGGCGCTACTTGGCTTCTTCGGCCTCGAAGAGGTCCATGGCACAGCGGACGCGGTCATACGCCTGGCGGCTGGCGTCATCCCTGCGATCCCGCTGCTCGCCCGAGCGTCACAGACGTTCAAGTGGACTTGTCTCATTGAAGGGCCGCTGCTCATCGTCATCGGTTTCTGCGGAGCGATCGGCGGGCTTTTCATACTGATCCCGTCGGCCATCGTGCTGATAATTGCGGCATTCGCGGGGCCGGCATCGTCGCCCTGGCGCGCTCGAATTCTCAGTACCAGTGGTGCAGTCGTCATCGTGGCGACCACAGCAGGCTTCCTGACGGAGATCCATTGGTGATGCGAGGCTGGCGCCCGGCGTACGAGTCTTCACATGCCCAGTAGTGTCCTTGAGGCAACTACAGCACCCAGTACGTGATGACGTGCTCGATGTTGTCAGCCATCATGGCCAGTCCGGCGCCGAACAGGTATGGCCGGCAGTCCCGGTTGCGCAGCGCGGCGAACTTGCGCGGTGCCGGGGCGGTGATCGTTGCAACGGCGGGCCGGCCGCCGGCCGTCTCGACCACCGGCACATGACTGGCGACGCCGCAAGCTGCACACACGTCGGTCAGTCTGGTCGACTGCCGGGATCGGTGGCAGAAGCCGGCGCGGTGATTGCCGCCACATCGTCCAGCGGGTGCTTCCGTAGCGAGGAACGAGCGTAGGCAGCGCCCTGCCAGCATGTCGCCAGGTCGTTGTGCGGTGTCGCCAGGTCGGTTCGCCACCTGTCGCGGGCCGCGGTGGCCCCGAACGGCCATCGAGCCATCGTGCTGCGAGCGGCGGTGAGAGCCCCGGCTAGCATGGTCGACTGTGCGAATCCTGCTCTGGCACGGTTACCTGCTGACCGGCACCGGCTCCAACGTCTATACCCGGGCTCTGGCCCGGGCCTGGGCACTCAACGGTCACGACGTCACCGTGTTCTGCCAGGATCCACATCCCGAACTCGCTGATCTTGGCGGCGCGAGCGTGGTCCGGCCAGACATCGACGGTCCGCTGCCGGTCTTCGTGCTGGACCGCTATGAGGGTCTGGATGCGAAGCTGCTTGGCGACTTCACTCCGGCCGAGCGTGAGCACTACGTCGCGGTCAATGCCGCGGCACTGCGCGAACACCTGCCGGCCGATCTGGTGTTCACCAACCACGTCCTGATGGGCGGGCCGGTGGGTGCCGCTACCGGAGCTCCATACCTGGTCAAGGCCCACGGTTCGGAATTGGAATACGCCATGCGGGCACGGCCGGACCTGGCCGCCTGGGGCCGCGAGACCCTGGCCGACGCGGGCGCGACCGTAGTCGGTTCGACTCACATCGCCCGGGTGCTGACCGAGATCTGCGGTCCGGTCGACCGGATCCGCGAGGTGCCGCCCGGCGTCGACGTGGACCAGTGGCGCCCGCAAGCACGCGACGCCGCTCTCGCCGCGCTGATCGAACAGGCCGGCCTGGATCCCGCCAACCCGGGCAATCGCAACGAGCGGCTGCCCGACGAGGGCAACGCCGAGCGGCTGGCGGAGTTTCTCGCCGACGACTACCCGACCGTCGTCTACTTCGGCAAGCTGTCCCGGAACAAGGGCGTGCATCTGCTGCTGGAGGCGGTCGCCGGCCTCGACGTGCGGACCGTCATTGTCGGCTTCGGCGAGGATCGGGCCGCCTTCGAAGCGTCGGCGCCGCCGCGCACGCTGTTCACCGGAGCCTTGGACCATCGGCACCTCGTGCACCTGCTGCCGCTGGCGAACGCGAGCGTGGTGCCGTCGGTGTTCCCGGAAGCGTTCGGAATGGTGGCCGCCGAGGCCGCCTCAGCTGGGACGCCGCCGCTGGTCGCCAATCACTCGGGCCTGGCAGAGGTGGCCGGAAAGCTGGCCGCCGCCTACCCGCCTGAGTATGCGCACCTGACCAGCTTCCACTCCGGCGATGTCGCCGATCTGCACGGCAAGCTCAAGGCGCTGCTGCAGCTCTCCGATGCGGAACGGACCGACCTGGGCCGGATCGCACGCCAGGTGGCCATTGACGAGTGGAGCTGGTCGACGGTTGCGGAGAGCCTTCTCGCAATCCCGGCTTAGGGCAGCCCGCGCCCTCCGTAGATCTTGCGATATTGAGCCCGCCCACGGCGACGCCAACATCGCAAGATCCAGACTAAGCGGGCCGGGACGCCGCGATGCGGCGCACGCCGCGGATCGGGCCAGGACGGGCGGCGGTGACCGTCACGCGTCGCGGAATCGCAAGCTCGAAAGGCCCAGCGCCAGCGCTCCGGCCGCCCAGAGCGCCAGCACGCCGAGTCCGGGCCACGGTCCGATCGGCAGGTCCTTCAGGTTTGTGGTGGCCTGGATCGCGAGCCCGGCGGTGGCCGGCCCGATCTGCTCGACGTGCTTGTGCCAGTGCGGGTTGCTGACCACGCTGGCCAGGATCGGAAACAGGTAGACCAGCCCCAGGACGATGCCGATAGCGGCACCGGAGTCGCGTACGGCGGTGGCGATGCCGAGACTCATCAACGCGATGAGGGCGAGATAGAGCACCGATCCGGCGGCCGCCCGCAAGGTGCTGCCGGTGGTCCACGGCAGGCTTACCAGGCGGTCTCCCGCGACCAGTGACCCGGCCACGGCGAGCACGCCGGCCACCACCACCGGACCGGTCAGCACCAGCGCCTTGGCGCCGAGCGCGACGCTCCGCCGGGGGATCGCCATCAGGGTGGTGTGGATCATCCCGGAGCTGTATTCACTCCCCACCACCAGCACCGCCAGCACGGCGACGACGGCTTGACCGAGCTGCACTCCGGTGAGGCTGAATCGGGTGCGGTCCACCCCGCACGCGGCACCGGCGCAGTGCAGCGAGGCCGCGGCGGCGGCGCCGAGCGCGATCGTCAGCACGATCGCGCCCAGCAGCAGCCACAGCGGTGCGGCCACGGTCCGCAGTTTGGTCCATTCGGCCCGGATCGCGGCGGTCATGCGTCCCGCCGGCGGACCACGACAGCGGCGAGACCAAAGGCGACCGCGGCATAGAGGCAGAGGACCGCGAAACCGGACCATGGGCTCAGCGGATAAAAGCCGAGCGCCGGTGTGTAGACGCCCTCCACCTGGTGATACGCGGTCACGCTCTGCTGGATGGCAAAGGTGGCGGCGGGTGTGAGCCGCAGCAGCCACCGAGCCGCGTCGGCGGGCACCACCGCGGCGGTCGACAGCAGGTACGGCAGGACGATCAGCACGATCACCGCCGCGACCGCGCCGACGCTACGGCGGAACAGGGTGCCGACGGCCAGTGCCAGCACCGACGCGACCGCGATCGCGGCGGCGGTGCCGAGGATCAGCCGCACTTCGGTTCCGGTGGTCACCGCGAAGACCAGATTCCCGTTGCGGATCAGGACATGTCGGCAGAGCGGTAGTGCGATGGCACTGCCGATGGCACCGGCGACGAAGCCGACCGCGCCAACCACCACCGCTTTCGCCGCCAGTACGCGAACCCGTCCGGGACTGGCCGCGAACGTGGTCCGGATCATCCCGCGGCGGTATTCGGAGGTCACGAAGAGCACACCGAGCACGACCAGCACGGTCAGACCGGCGAAGGTGCCGACCAGGGTGCGCTCGACCGCGTTGTTGCCGTCCGGATGGTTCGGCGCGATGTTCCCGGCTCCGGTCACGGTGAAGGTGTCGCCGGTTCGAGTGACCTGCCCCGGGGTGTCGGTGAGGGGCCCGCCCTGCCAGTCGTCCGCGCCGACGGCACCAGCGACGGTCAGGTCGTCGAATGTCGCGGTCGCCTGGGTCGGATACATGTTGCCCTCCGCCGATCCGAAGTGCTGCTCGTAGACCTCGATCGGCGGCGACGTCACAAACATTCCGGCCGATGCGGTCGCCGGAATCCCCGCAACCGTGACCGTGCCGATCGTGGTCCAGGTGCTGCCGTCGGCTGACGCGTACCCGGTGAAGTGCGATCCCGCGCGGGTCAGCCGCAGCCATTGCGCGGACGCCGGTCCGGCGATGTCGCCGGTGAAGTCGTATTGCATCCGGGCGCCGTGCGCGCCGGTGCGCATGACCGCGACGTAGGGGCTGCCGGGCTGGGTGTTCGCCTTGATCATCAGGCCCGCCTTGGCCCACTGCTCCAGCCCGGCCTCGCCGCCGGTCAGCGCCGGCATCCGGACGGTGAGCGTGCCGTCGCCGGTGAGGGCGCGATGGACGAACGTGAGGTCGTCCTGAACCGGGCGGCCGTCCGGCCCGAGCAGGACCTGGCGCGGCCGTCCACCGGGGCCGGCGGCGACGGCGTGGCTGCCCAGGGCCGAGACCAGACCGATCAGGATCAGCACCAGGATGGCCACGACCACGCCGATCAGCCAGCCGCGGACGGTCCGGAACTTGGTCCACTCGGCGCGCAGCAGATGGACGAAGCTCATCGCGCCACCTCCGAAGCGGGTGGCGCGGACGGGGACGACGACGCGGACGGAGACGACGACGCGGACGGCGCGACGGCGCGGACGGGTCCGGGCGACGGGTCCGACGGCGCCGACGGAGACGGGGACGGCACCGGCGCGCCGCGGAACTCGACGGTGTCCCGGGTCAGCTCCATGTAGGCCTCCTCAAGGCTGGCGCGGTGCGCGGACACCTCGGAGAACGGCACGCCGGCGTGGTTCAGCAGCGCGACGATGCGCTCGGCGGCAAGCCCGGTGACGGTGATGGTGTCCCGCTCGGTCGCGGCTACCGTGGCGCCGGCCGCCGCGAGCTGGTTCATTGCGTCCGTCCGAGCCGATGTCCGCAGGGTCACCCGATCCCCGGATGCCGACCGGATCAGGTCCTCGACGCTGGTGTCGGCGACGACGGCGCCCCGGCCGACGACGACGAGATGGCCCGCGGTGCCTTCGAGCTCGCTCATCAGATGGCTCGACACCAGGACGGCGCGCCCTTCGGCGGCGAGTCCGCGCAGGAAGCCGCGCATCCAGTGGATGCCTTCCGGATCGAGCCCGTTGAACGGCTCGTCCAGCAGCAGCACCGGAGGATCGCCGAGCATGGCGCCGGCGATGCCGAGCCGCTGACGCATGCCGAGCGAGTAGCCGCCGGCGCGGCGGCGAGCCGCCGAGTCCAGGCCGGTCAGGCGTAGCACCTCGGTCACCCGGCCGGATCCAAGACCCTGAGAGTGAGCCTGCCACAGCAGGTGGTTGCGGCCGCTGCGAGCCGGGTGCACGGCACCGGCGTCGAGCAGGGCGCCGACGTGCGTCATCGGCCGGCGCAGCTGGTGATAGGCCTGGCCGCCGATGTGCGCGTCACCCTCATCGGCGCGGTCCAGGCCCATGATCACTCGCATGGTGGTGGACTTGCCGGCGCCGTTCGGCCCGACGAATCCGGTGATCTGGCCGGGTGCGACGGTGAACGTCATCCCGTCCAGCGCCAGCGTCCGGCCGAACCGCTTGCGCAATCCGGTGACCTCGATAGTCGCGTTCATGGGTGGAACGCTAGGGGCCGCCGGCCGCCGGGTCGTCACGCGCAGGAGCCATCTTCGTCGGCCAGGTCAGGGCCGGTGGGCTCGCTGCGCATCACCCGACGGCGCCGCGCCGGTCCCTCGCGAGAGGGAGCCGCCCAGAGGGACGCGGGACCGTTGACGAGCAGAGACAATGGCTGGCGTGGGGCGCGTGTGGTGGTGGGTGGCGGCTCTGCTCGGCGTCGCGGCCGTAGTGGAGACGCTGATCCGCTACGCCACATCGAGCGCCCAGTTTGTCATCTTTGCTGCACTTGTCGCGGCGGCGATGACGCTGCCGCTGGCGATCCGCCCGCCGGCCGTCGCGGCGGCGATCATCGCGGCTGCTGGAGTTCTGTCGGTCAGCGTGGTCGGAACCATCCCGGTCGCCGGTGCCATCGCTCAACTCGGAGCCGCGTACCTGGTCGGCCGATGGGGCGCGGTGCCGGTCGCGGTCGGTCTCGGGCTGCCGTACCTGTGCGTCGCCGCGGTCCCGATCGCCGCCTATCCGCGGGTGCTGGCGATCACCATCGCGGTGCTAGCGCCCACGCTCGCGCTGCTCGGGGTCGCCCAGCGGATCGCCCAGGATTCCCGGGAGCGCACCGCAACCCAGGCGGCGCTGGCCGGGACGCTGATCGAGCACACGGCCCGCGGCGAGCGGGCGCGGATCGCCCGGGAACTGCACGATGTGGTGGCCCACCACATCTCGATGGTCGCGGTGCAAGCGGAGTCGGCCCGGCTCACCACCCCGGGCATGCCGCCTGCCGGTGCCCAGCGGCTGTCCGCCATCGGCGACACCGCCCGGGACGCACTCACCGAGATGCGCCGGCTGCTCGGGGTGCTGCGCGAGGACACCACTCCGATGCCCGCCCCGGTGCGGACGCCCCAGCCCGGGCTGGCGCAGCTGAACGACCTCCTGGACGAGGCGCGGACCGCCTCCGGTGTGGGCACCCGGCTGATTCTCAGCGGCGTTCCGCTGGTGCTCGACCCGGGCGTTGAGCTGGCGGCCTATCGGATCATCCAGGAGGCGCTGACCAACGCACGCCGGCACGCTCCGGGTGCGGCCGTCGATGTCGAGCTGCACTTCGGCGCCGACGAGCTGGAGGTCGCGGTTCGCGACAACGGGCCGGGCGCGGCCGGCGCCGGCGATCCGGCCGCGGTCGGCGGCCACGGCCTGCTCGGTATGAGCGAGCGGGCGATCGCCGTCGGCGGCACGTTGCGGGCCGGCCCGGCAGTCGGCGGTGGCTTCCTGGTCCGCGCCACGCTGCCGGCGAAGGGCCCGGCGGTGGTCGGCGGCGCGGCACACCACGATCCGGCGCGCCGTGATCCCGGTGTCATCGATCCAGCGGGGCGACCGTCCGGCGCCGGCCGAGGGGGCGGCGGCATGACCGACCGGATCCGGATCGTCGTGGCCGACGATCACGAGGTGGTTCGCAGCGGCTTCGCGGGTCTGCTGGCGACCCAGCCGGACTTCGAGGTGGTCGGCACCGCCGGCACCGGCGCGGCCGCGGTGCGGATCTGCGATGAGGTACGCCCGGATGTCGTGCTGATGGACGTACGCATGCCGGAGATGGACGGCATCGAAGCGACGCGCCGGCTGGCCCGGGCCGATGGCCCCCGGATCATCATTCTGACCACATTCGATCTCGACGAGTACGTCTACGACGCGCTCACCGCCGGGGCCAGCGGATTCCTGCTCAAGGACGTGACGGCGGAGCGCCTGTTCGACGCCGTACGCGTCATTGCCGGCGGCGACGCGCTGCTGGCACCGGCGGTGACCCGGCGGCTGATCTCCGAGTTCGCGGCCCAGCATCGAGGCGCGGCGGCCCCGGCGGCGACGCGCGAGTTGAGTTCCCTGACGCCCCGGGAAACTCAGGTGCTGCGGCTGGTCGCCGAGGGCCTGTCGAACGCCGAGATCGCGGGCCGGCTGGTGGTTACCGAGGAGACCGTGAAGACCCATGTCAGCCGGGTGCTGGCCAAGCTCGGGCTGCGGGATCGGACCCAAGCCGTGGTGGCCGCGTACGAGTCCGGGCTGGTGGTGCCGCGCGCCGGTCGATGACGGGCAAAGAGGAATCGCGTGTATACACGCGGTGTATACACGCGGTATGGTGCTTCGCATGAGCGTGCCCTTGACTCTTCTCGGCCTGCTGGAGCGCCAGCCCAGCCACGGATACGACCTGAAGCGCGACTACGACACCTACTTCGGCCGTGGCAAGCCGCTGCCGTTCGGTCAGGTCTACACGACGCTGGGTCGCCTGGCGCGGGACGGCAAGGTGGTGATCAGCGAGATCGGCCCGGGCGAGGGTCCGGACCGGAAGCGCTACGTGATCACCGACCTCGGCGCGACCGAGTTCGACGCCTGGCTGACCGACCCGGTCGAGCCGGAGCCGCACCTGCAGTCGATCCTGTTCGCCAAGGTGGTCCTGGCCTTGATGCTGGGGCGATCGGCCGAGGATTACCTGGACACGCAGCGCCGCGCGCACATCGCCCGGATGCGCGAGCTGACCACCATCAAGAGTGGCGGCGAACTCGTCGATGTCTTCCTCGCCGACCACGCCATCTTCCACCTGGAAGCCGATCTGCGCTGGATCGACATGACGGTGGCCCGGCTCGACTCGCTGGCCCAGGCGGTGCGGTCATGACGGCGGTGATCGAGGCTCGGGACATCGACTTCGCGTTCGGCCCGACACCGGCTCTGTGTGGCGCGAGCATCAGCGCCAACGCCGGCGAGATCGTCGCGGTGATGGGACCGAGCGGGTCCGGCAAGTCCACACTGCTGCACTGCCTGGCCGGCATTCTGGTGCCCCAGGCGGGCGAGGTGCGGTTCGCCGGCAACCGGGTGGACACCATGAACGAGACCCAGCGCAGCATCTTCCGGCGTGCGCACTGCGGGTTCGTCTTCCAGTTCGGGCAGTTGGTCCCGGAGTTGACGGCTGAGGAGAATGTCGCGCTGCCGCTGCTGATCGCGGGCGTCCGCCGCGGCCCGGCGCTGGCCGAGGCGCGCACCTGGTTCGGCCGGCTCGGCCTCGACGGTCTGGAACGCCGCCGATCCGGGGAACTCTCCGGCGGCCAGGCGCAACGGGTGGCACTCGCGCGCGGCCTGGTCACCGGTCCCGAGTTGCTGTTCGCCGACGAGCCTACCGGCGCCCTCGACTCGTTCACCGGCGAGCAGGTGATGAAGCTGCTGGTGGACGCCGCCCGGGAGCGTGGCACCACGGTCATCCTGGTGACGCACGAGGCGCGCGTGGCCGCGTACGCAGACCGGGAGGTCATCGTTCGGGACGGGCGGATCACCTCGCTGGTGGGGTCATGATCCGGTTCAGCGCACGTCTCGCGCTGGCCGGTGGCCGCGAGGCCCTGACCCGGCTGGTGATCATCGCCGTGGCGGTCGCACTCGGCACCGGCATGCTTCTCATGACTCTGGCGGCGATCAACGGGGTCAACACGCAGAACTCCCGCTACGCCTGGCTGAACACCGGCCGGACGTCATCGACGCGAGTCGTCGATCCGTCGGTCGATCCACTGTGGTGGAGGATCACCGGCGACTACTACGACGGGGAGACCATCGGCCGGATCGACGTGGCGGCCACCGGCCCGACATCGCCGAAACCGCCCGGCGTCGAGCGGCTGCCCGGGCCCGGCGAATTCGTCGCATCGCCGGCGATGACGAAGCTGCTCGACCGCGTGCCCGCGGCGCAGCTCGCCGACCGGTTCCCGGGACACCGCGTCGGCACCATCGGACCGGCAGCCCTGCCGGGACCCGACTCGCTGGTCGTCATCGTCGGCCGGACGCCAGACGAGATGGCGCATCTGACCGACGCGAAACAGGTGTGGCGGATCGCCAGCACGCTGCCGAGTCAATGCGACGGCTGCGATATCGGCATCCGATCCTCCGGCCTGGACCTGATTCTCGGCGTCACGGCCGCGGCGCTGCTGTTTCCGGTGCTGATCTTCATTGGAGCCGCGACCCGGCTGGCCGCGGCCCGGCGCGAGCAGCGGTTTGCCGCGATGCGGCTGATCGGCGCGACACCGGCCCAGATTTCGGTGGTCGCCGCCGTCGAGTCGGTCCTGGCCGCGGTGGTCGGCACCGGGCTCGGCTTCGCCGTCTTCTACGCGCTGCGCGATCCGGTCGCCGCGATCAACCTCACCGGGTATGCGTTCTATCCGAGCGACTTGTCGCTCAATCTCGCCGATATCCTCGGCGTGCTGGTCGGCATTCCGGTCGGCGCCGCCCTGGCCGGCCTAGTGGCGCTCCGCCGGGTGCGGATCTCGCCGCTGGGCGTCACCCGGCGGGTGACACCGAAGCCACCGCGGGTCTATCGGCTGATCCCGCTGGCGCTCGGCATCGCTGAGCTGACATTCGCGATCGGCCATGTGCCGCACTCGTCGATCCAGCAGGTCGCGGTGTTCCTGCCCGGGTTCCTGGTGATCATGGCCGGCCTGATCATCGCCGGACCGTGGTTCACCATGATCGGCGCCCGGCTGCTGGCCCGGCGGTCCAGCAGGCCGGCGACGCTGGTGGCCGCGCGGCGGCTGGCGGACAACCCGCATGCGGCGTTCCGTGCGGTCAGCGGCCTAGTCCTCGGGCTGTTCGTCACGACGGTGGCGACCGGAGTGATCACGACTATCGTCGACCATCGCGGCACTCAGCACGCGGGTCTGCCCCGGACCATGGTCCAGCAGCCGTGGCCGATGAACACCACCGAGACCTCCGTTGATCCGAACCTGCTGACCACGCTGCGCTCCGAACCTGGCGTGACGGGCGTGGTCGTGGTGCGGACGAACCCGGCCTGGCGCCCCATCACGATTCGACAGGTCGGCGCGGGCGCTCCGGTCGACCTTGTCCTTCCCGGCCTGGCGAGCTGCGCGGATCTGGCCGCCGACCCGGACCTCGGCCGATGCCCGCCGGGCGCGCGGGTGGTCGAGGTGCAGACGGACTTCATGGGGCCGGAGGTGAACTCCCCGGCGAACGTGTGGCCGGTTGCTCCGGCCACAACTCCGCCGCTGGGCACCCTCCCGCTGGCCGGGCTGGCGGTCAACACCGACGGTTCGACGGCCGCCATCGAACGCGTACGCACGGTGCTGGAGACCGGCCTGGGAGCGCAGGTGCCGCCGGCGACCCAGGACGATTTCGCCACCGACCAGACCCAGACGCTGGCCGGGTGGCAGCAACTCGCCAACGTGGTGATCCTGGCCAGCCTGCCGATCGCCGGATGCAGTCTGGCGGTCAGCATCGTCGGTGGCCTGACCGAGCGAAAACGGCCGTTCAGCCTGCTGAGGCTGACCGGCGTACGGATCCGGACGTTGCGCGGTGTGGTGGCGCTGGAGAGTGCCGTGCCGCTTCTTGCGGTCGCGGTGATCGCGATCGGCGCGGCGCTGCTCGGCTCGCAGCTGTTCCTCAGAGCCCAGATGGGCTACACCCTCAGCGCACTCCACGGCGAGTACTACATCGTGGTGTTCGCCGGTCTGGCGGCTTCGCTGGCGATCATCGGGCTGACGTTGCCGCTGCTGGAACGGATCACCGGACCGGAGACGGCGCGGAGCGAATAGCCGGTGGATCCGGGCGGACCGCCATCGGACCGCCCGGATCCACCCGAATGCCGGAATTTCCCGCCGCCCGGGGCGGCGGGCACCGAGATTGACTTTCTAGAGTGGGACCCGTGGGAATCGCCGATCGCCTGAAGAAGTCATTCCGGGCATTTACCGAAAAGCCGGGCCACACTGTGTCGTTGCGCGGCTACGAGTCTCTGCTCGATGCCATCGGCGATCGTGAGGCCGACCTGGAGCAGCTCTCCGACCAGGAGCTGACCGCCGCGGCCACCGAGTTGCTGGCCGTCAACCGGGACGCCGACGAGCCGGTCGACAAGCTGGACCAGGATCAGCTGATCGAGGTGTGCGCGCTGGGCCGGGAGGCCGGGCGCCGGGCGCTCGGTGAGCGCGCCTACGACGTCCAGCTGATCGGTGCGATGGCGCTGCTGGACGGCCACGTCGCCGAGATGGCCACCGGTGAGGGCAAGACCCTGGCCGCCGCGATCGCCGCCTTCGGAGATGTCGTACGCGGATCTCAGGTGCACGTCCTGACCGTCAACGACTACCTGGCCCGCCGCGATGCGGAGTGGATGGGACCGGTCTTCGCGCTTCTCGGCGTGACCGTCGGTGCGATCGGTGAGATGGCCAGCCACGATGAGCGCGCGGAGGCATACCGCAGCGATGTCACCTATGCGTCGATGAACGAGGTCGGTTTCGACTTCCTGCGTGATCAGCTGGTCACCGACGCCGCCGATGAGGTGCTGGCGCCACTGGCCACGGTGATCATCGACGAAGCCGACTCGATCCTGATCGACGAGGCCCGGGTGCCGCTGGTGCTGGCCGGCACCGTCGCCGGAGACGCGGACCTGGACAGCATCACGGCCGCGAGCGCCACCATCGTCGCAGCGCTGGAACCGGGTCGCGATTTCGGTGTCCTTGACGATCGGCGCAACGTGCAGCTCTCCGGGCACGGCGCGCGCGTGGTGGAACGCGCGTTTGGCGGCATCGACCTCTACGACGAAGCAAACCTGGGCCGGCTCACCGCGATCAATCAGGCGCTGCACGCCCGGGCGCTGCTGCACCGGGACGTCGACTACATCGTCCGGGACGGCAAGGTCCGGCTGGTCGACGAATTCCGCGGCCGGGTGGCCCAGCGCCGGCGCTGGCCCGATGGACTGCAGGCGGCGGTGGAGGCCAAGGAGGGCCTGGTCGCCACCGATGAGGGCCAGGTGCTCGGCTCGATCACGGTGCAGGCATTCGTCAACCTCTACCCGCGGCGCAGCGGCATGACCGGCACCGCGGTCGTGGTCGGCGACTCGCTGCGCGAGTTCTACGGCCTGGAGGTGGCGGTGATCCCGCCGAACACGCCGAACATCCGGACCGACCAGCACGACCGGGTCTATGCGAGCGCGGAGGAGAAGGAGGCCGCGCTGGTCGCCGAGGTGGCACAGGCGCACGAGACCGGCCGGCCGGTGCTGGTCGGCACGCTGGACGTCGCCGAGTCCGAGCGCCTCGCGCAGCTGCTGGCCGGCGAGGACATCGAGTGCAAAGTCCTCAACGCGAAGAACGACGCCGAGGAGGCGGCCATCATCGCCGAGGCCGGCGCCGTGCGCGCGGTGACCGTCTCGACGCAGATGGCCGGCCGTGGCACCGACATCCGGCTCGGCGGCAGCAAGGAAGCCGACCGCGACGAGGTGGTCGAGCTCGGCGGCCTCTATGTGATCGGAGGCGGGCGGCATGACAGCAGCCGGGTCGACGATCAGCTGCGCGGCCGCGCCGGCCGTCAGGGCGACCCGGGTGGTTCGGTGTTCTTCGTCAGCGCCGAGGACCATCTGGTGGTCGCCAACGATGTGGTGGTCGGTGGCTGGCCAGACATGGACGGCCTGATCAAGAGCGACGACGCCGACCGAGCGGTGGCGCACGCCCAGCGCGTGTCCGAAGGCGTCTCGTTCGAGGTGCACCGCAACACCTGGCGCTACGGCGTCCTGATCGAGCGGCAGCGCCAGGCGGTGGCCGCGCGCCGGGCCGAGTTCCTGCACGACAACGCCGCCGCGAAGCTGCTCGAGGATCGCAGCCCGGAGCGGTACGCGGACGTCATCGAGGAGTTCGATGAGGACACTGCCGACCGCTACGCTCGGATGATCGCGCTCTACCACCTCGACCATGGCTGGTCCGAGCACCTGGCGCGGCTCGCCGACATCCGTGAGGGCGTGCACCTGCGGTCGCTGGGCAAGCGCGATCCGCTGGACGAATTCCATCGGGAGGCGATCCCGGCGTTCCGGGAATTCCTCGCCGACGCCGAGACCCACACGGTGACGACATTCGACGAGACGGAGTTCACCGAGGATTGGGATCCCGCCGACGATGGCCTGTCCCGGCCGTCGGCGACCTGGACCTATCTGGTGCACGACAACCCGTTCGGCTCCGAGTTGGAGCGGTTCCTGGTGAACAGCGCCAAGTTGTTGTTCGGTCGCAAGTAGACGCCCAATCGCCATGATCGCGAAGCGTCGACCGGCTGGCGTCGCCCACCGATGCGCAGCGGTGATTGCCGGTGCGCAGCGGTGACTGCCGGTGCGGTCGATAGCTCGCCAAGATCGGAGATCTTGACCGTCACGAGCGCGGCGGCCGGGCGGTAGCACCGGCGCGACCGCGGCCGGGCGACAGCACCGACGCGACTGCGGCCAGCGGCGCGATCGCGGCTGGGCGGCCACGACGGCGCTGGCCTGGATGAGCGGCCGCGACATCGTGCAAGGCGGTCGCTCCGGCGCACAACCGGTCGCCGTGCCGATAACCGGGACAACCAGCACCGTCTCGCTGAATATGGCAGATCCACCAACTTGCTGTGATTAGCCTAAAACGACTGTCTTGAGCCCGATCGCAGGGTCGCCACACTCGGGGAGGCGCGTCGTGACAGCAAATCGTGGACTTATCCGCATCGTCGCCGTTGCGGCGGTGGGACTCTTGCTGGCGGTCGCCGTGCCGACGGCGGTGTCGGCCGGTCCGGCCATCCGCGCCGAGGACGCCAATGCCGCGCTCAGCTCCGCCATCTCCAATCTGGAGGGACAGGGCTACAACATCGACGCCACGGTCGGCTCGAACGCCTCCGGCGGCGGCGGTCCGATCGACGCGACCGGCTCGGTGGACCCGAACTCGAACGCCGCCAAGGCCGAGTTCAAAGGCAAGGCCGGCGGTGAACCGGTCGACATTCAGTTCGTTCAGACCCCGGACTCGCTCTACGCGAAGATCGATATCAAGTCGATCCAATCCCAGCTCGGATTCGGGTCGAATGTGTGGATCAAACTCGACGAGTCGAAGATCACCGACAAGACCAACCTGCCGTTCGACCTGTCCGGCAAGACCGACGCCATCAACATCGCGGGCCTGATGACGTCCGTTTCCGGCGTGTCCTATCCGGACCCGTCGGACCAGTCGCAGATCGCCGGAACCGTCGACCTGACCGCGGCGAGCGGCGTCGGCGCACCGGACAAGACCAATCTGCAGAAGGCCGGAGCCGCGGCGAAGACCACGCCGTTCACCGCGACCGTCGACGACCAGGGCCGGCTGACCGAGCTGAAGATCGATGCCGACAAGTTCGACGGCAGCCTGACCCAGGATCTCAAGTTCACCGACTACGGCAGCCAGGACAAGGTAAGCGTGCCGTCGCAGGCGACGCCGGCACCGGACGCGGCCTACCAGTTCTTCAACAACTAAGCCGCCGCCGGCTCCAGTTTGGGGACGATCGTGCACCCTCCAGCGTGCACGATCGTCCCCATTCAACGGGCGGAACGTCAGACCGTCACGCGCCAGCCGTCCGGCCAGGTCAGCGCGGCGACCTCGGTCGTTCCGCGCATGTCCACCCGCGACGGCGGTTCGGACACGACGCAGACCGAGTCGGCGGCCCACCACCAGCCAGCCGATCGTGCCAGCGTCGCCCAGTCGTCGAGGGCGATTGAGTCGGCTCCGGAATACGAGGCGAGACCCAGCCGTCGCCACACGTCCGCGTAGCCGATCCAGTCCACGTCATGCCGCGCGTACCAGCAAATGGGCTGAGTCTGCGACGGTCCCAGCGCGGCCCGCACCGCGGACCGGAACTGGAGCGTGGCGGCCAGCGCGTCGCGCACATGGCGGCGGACCACCTCGCGCAGCGGGATGCCGAATCGCAGCGCCGGCTCCGGCGGCAGTGGCGGCCAGGGATCGCCGCGCTTGTCGCGCTTGGGTGGCGGCGGATCGAAGATTTCCGGGTTGATCTGAAGGTCCAGTCGGGCTCGCAGCCGGGATCGGTGTGCGGCGATGTCGCTGGCGATCGGTGAGCGGCGCCCGAGTCCGGGCCGCATCACCAGGCGATGCAGTTCGTCGAGGCTGGTGCGGTCGGTGATCAGGGGAGCCGCCGCGGCCGGCGAGGCGGCCCACAGGAACGCTGGGCACGCCCGGTTGAGGTGGGCGTAGATGGCGGCGATGGCCGACTCGGCCGAGGCGCGATCGGCGGGGCGCGGATCCAGGCTGATCCGCCGCCACTCATCCCGGGTGGCCGCGGCCTGCGACCAGAGTTCGAAACGTTGGTCCGCGGCCCGAAGCCGCGTGGGCGCACTCAATGCGCCAGGGCGAGTGTGCCCTTCCGCTGGGGTTCGATCATGGCTTGATGGTGCCGCGGGCTGTGGCCTCGAGGCAACCGAATTTAGCCGTACGCCTGCCAGCCGAGCTTGGTCGCGAGGCCCAGTCCGGCGACGGCGATGATCCAGCGCAGTGGTTGCACCGGAGCGTGCCGCACCACCCACGGTCCGCATGTGCTGCCGAGCAGCAACCCGAGCGCGAGCGGCGCGACCGCGGCCCAGTCCACCGGCGCGGTGAGCGCGAACAGGATCGCGGCGATGCCGTTGGCCGCGCCCAGGACCAGGTTCTTCACCGCGTTGCAGACGGCCAGCGAATCGGTCGTGATGAGCAGCAACAGCGCCAGCAGCATGGTGCCGGCACCGGCGCCGAAGTAGCCGCCGTAAATGCCGATCGCGAAGATCGCCGGCACCAGCCACTTCGGGTCTCCGGCCAGGTCGTCGTCGGCGCCGTGCGGCCGCCGTGGCAGCACCACCGCGACCGACGCCATCGCGATCAGGATCGGCACCACGTATTCGAAAGTCGACGCTGGCGTGTTCTCCAGCAGCAGCCCACCGGTGAGCCCGCCGAAGAACGACGCCACCAGATAGACCCGCATCCGCCGCCGGTTCCGGCCGCGCAGCTCGAGCCGCGAGCCGAAGACCGAGCCCACCGAGCTGAAGATCAGCGAGACCGCGTTGGTGACGTTCGCGGTCAGCGGAGGCAATCCGGCGGCCAGCAGTGCCGGATAGCTGAACAATGACGCGAGTCCGGCGATGCTCCCGGTAAGGCCGGCGCAGATGCCCGCGCCCACCAGGAGCGCGGCGGTCGGCCACGTCATGACCGGGACTCTAGTTCTCGCAGGTGCCAGGGCGTTACGTGAGATCCACCACGAGTCCCGGCACGGCAACCACGGTGGCGTCGCCGAAGTGCGCGGCGGCGATGGTCCGCGCCGCCTCTTGATCGGTGCCGGGCATCAGATGCGTCAGCACGAGTCGTCGCACGCCGGCCGCCCGGGCCTGACCGGCCGCCTCCCGAGCGCTGGTCAGAGTGCCGGTTAGGTCCGGCGGCACCTCGTCGACGTAGCTGGCATCGGCGATCAGCAGGTCAGCGCTGCCGGCCAACTCGACCACCGCGGGGCTCGGGCCGCAGTCGCCGGTGTAGGCGAGGATTCGGCCACCGGCTTCGAGCCGGATGCCGGCGTTCGGCCGGCTGTGCGGAAGGAATCGTGCCCGCGCCTGGAACGGCCCGATCCGCCAAACCGACTCATCGGCGACGTCGTGGACGGCGATGGCGGCGTCGAGCATGCCCGGCCGGTCCAGCGCGAGCACCGCGTCGAGTGCGCCGGGTGGTGCCCAGACTGGCAGTGCCGGTGCTGGATCGTCGCGCAACGCCCGGGCCCGGAGCAGCGGATTCAGGTCCGAGCAATGGTCCGGATGGCCATGCGTGACGTAGACCGCGTCGATCTCATCGGCGTCGCAGATCTGCAGCAACCGCGGCAGCACCGCGTAGCCGCAATCGAGCAGCAACCGGAACCCGTCCTGCTCGACCAGGAATCCGCTGCACGCCTGGCCGGCCTCGGGCCAGGCCCCGCATGCCCCCAGGACAGTCAGCCGCATTCAGTCACCTTAGTCACGAATCCCTGGACACTCCGGCGACGGCTCTGATACAACTCTGCGATCATGGGCCCGACCTGGGCGCATCTCTCCGGGGGACGACTTGCTGCTGCACACCATGCTCCGCCGCGTCCTCGCACCCGTGGCCCGGACGGTCTACCGGCCGGTCATCGAAGGCCGAGACCGGGTGCCCCGGACCGGCCCGGTGATCCTGGCCGCGAACCACCTCTCGTTTGCCGACAGCATCGTGATTCCGCTGGTGGCGCCCCGGTCAGTGGCGTTCCTGGCGAAGGCCGAGTATTTCACCGGCACGGGCGTTACCGGCCGGATCAGCCGCGCGTTCTTCACCGCCATCGACGCGATTCCGGTCGAGCGCGGCTCGGTGCGGGCGGCGCAGGATTCGCTGGACGCGGCTCTCGATGTGCTTCGGGACGGCCGCGTCTTCGGCATCTATCCGGAAGGCACCCGATCCCGGGACGGCCGGATCTATCGCGGCCGCACCGGTGTGGCGTGGCTGGCGCTGACATCGGGCGCGCCGGTGGTGCCGGTGGCGCTGATCGGGACGGACCGGATCCAGCCGGTCGGCGTCCGGTTGCCGCGGGTCCGGCGGATCACCGTCCGGTTCGGCGAGCCGCTGCGCTTCGATGCGCTGAGCGGCGTACCGGCGGCGCGGGCCCGGCGCGACGCGACCGAACAGATCATGGCCGCGATCGCCGAACTGTCCGGCCAGGAGCCCG
The DNA here is from genome assembly GCA_963836775.1 of uncultured Actinomycetota bacterium. Taxonomy (GTDB): domain Bacteria; phylum Actinomycetota; class Actinomycetes; order Mycobacteriales; family Micromonosporaceae; genus DASQPR01. Next base: position 1,979,644 of record CAWIKR010000003.1, read on the forward strand.
CCGACGCCTACAACGACCTGCCCGCGGCGGCCTGACCGACGCCGGTCAGTCCAGGTGGTCGGCGAGCAGCTCGGCCAGGTGTACGCCGGTCCGCCCGGCCAACTGATCGAGCTGGGTCCGGCAGGAGAACCCGTCGGCGAGCACCACGGCGTCGTCACCGGCGGCCCGGACGGCCGGTAGCAGGGCCGTTTCGGCGACCGCGACCGACACGTCGTGATGGCCGCGCTCGACACCGAAGTTGCCGGCCAGCCCGCAGCAGCCGCCGACCGCTGTCACCTCGGCACCGGCCCGCTTGAGCAGTGCGCGGTCGGTGGACCAGTTCATCACCGCGTGGTGATGGCAGTGTGGCTGGGCCACGGCGGTGACATCGGACAGGTCGGGCAGATCGGCGCCGCGCTCGGTGAGGAGTTCGGCGAGCGTACGCGTCGCGGCTGCGACCGACGCCGCGCGCTGGTGCTGATCCGGCTCTCGGAATAGGTGCGCGGCGTCGCCCCGGAACACCGCGGTGCAGGACGGCTCCAGGCCGACGATCGGGATCCCGGCCGCGGCCGCGGGATGCAAGGCGGTGATCGACCGGCTCAGGATCTTCCGGGCGGTGTCCAGCTGTCCGGTGCTGATCCAGGTCAGGCCGCAGCAGAGGCGGCGCTCGGGGATGCGTACCGAGAATCCGGCGTGCTCCAGCACGCGGACCGCGGCCATGCCCACCTGTGGGGTGAAATGGTCGGTGAAGGTGTCCACCCAGAGCATCACCGGGTCGCCGGCGGCCGGCGGCCGGCCGGCGAACCAGGACCGGAAGGTGGAGCGGGCGAATCGTGGCGACCTCCGGCGGCTGTCGATCCCGGCGATCCGCTTGCCCAGCCCGGCCAGGGGACCGTCCAGCATGGCGTTGGCGAGGCCCGGCACCTTCGACGCGGCCCGGGCCCAGCGCGGCAGCCAGCCCAGGCTGTAGTGGGTGATCGGGCGGATCCGGCCGCGGTAGGCCTGGTGCAGCGCCTCGGCCTTGTAGGTGGCCATGTCGACGCCGGTCGGGCAGTCCGAGGAGCAGCCCTTGCAGGCCAGGCACAGGTCGAGAGCCTCGCGCACCTCGGGCGCCCGCCAGCCGCCGGTGACCAGCGAGCCGTTGACCATCTCCTGGAGCACCCGGGCCCGGCCTCGAGTGCTGTCCTTCTCGTCGCGAGTCGCGAGGTAGGACGGGCACATGACACCGCCAGAGCCGGTGGCGTCGGCGCGGCACTTGCCGACCCCGGAACAGCGGTGCACGGCGGCCGAGAAGTCCCCGCCGTCGTCGGCGTAGCCGAAGGCGAGCCGCTGGACCAGCTTCGGCGCCGGCAGGCGGAGATCGGCGTCCAGCGCCGCGGGGCGCACGATGACGCCGGGGTTGAGCAGGTCGTCCGGATCGAAGGCGGCCTTGACCGCGGCGAAGGCGGCGATCGCGTCGGCCGAATACATCAGTGGCAGCAACTCGCCGCGGGCTCGGCCGTCGCCATGCTCACCGGACATCGAACCGCCGTAGGCGGCGACCAGCCGGGCCGCGTCCAGCAGGAAGCCGCGGAACACCTGGCGGCCGTCCGGCCGGGTCAGCGGGAAGTCGATCCGGACATGCACGCAGCCGTCGCCGAAGTGCCCGTAGGGCAGGCCGGTCACCCCGTGCTGGGTCATCAGCGCTTCGAATTCGCGCAGGTAGCTGCCGAGCTGGTCGGCCGGGACGGCGGCGTCCTCCCAGCCGGAGTAGGACCGGCGGCCGGCCATCGGGCGGGACGCCAGCCCGGCGCCGTCCTCCCGGATCCGCCACAGCGCGGCGGCTTCGCCGGCATCGGTGACGACCCGGGTGTCGAGCGCCCCGGACGCCGCGATCGCCTTGCCGGCGGCGTCCATCACCTCGGCGGTGGTGGCGCCGCTCAGCTCCAGGAACAGCCAGCCGGTGCCGCGGGGCAGCTCCGGCACGGCGCCCGGCCCGCGGGTCGCCACCACGACGTCGACGATGCGCTTGTCCAGCCCCTCGACCGCGACCGGATGGAACGGCAACAGGGCCGGCACCGCGTCAGCGGCCGTGGCCATGTCCGGATAGCCGAGCGTGACCAGGATCGTCGCCGGGGGCGTACGCACCAGCGCGACGGTGGCCCCGAGCACCACCGCGAGGGTGCCCTCCGTGCCGACCAGCGCCCGGGTCACGTTGAATCCGTGCTCCGGCAGCAGGTGCTCCAGCGAATAGCCGGAGACCTGGCGGCCGAACCGGCCGAACTCCGTGCGGATGGTGGCCAGGTGGGCACCGACCACGTCCTGCAGCGCGGCCAGCGTCGGGGAGCCGGTGGCCGGCGTGCTCGGGGCCAGCCGCAGCCGCTCGCCGTTGCCGGTGACGACGTCGAGCCCCGCGACATTGTCGGAGGTCTTGCCGTAGCCGAGGGCACGCGAGCCGCACGCGTTGTTGCCGATCATCCCGCCCAGCGTGCAGCGGTTGTGAGTGGACGGATCCGGCCCGAACCGCAGGCCGTGTGGCGCCGCGGCGCGCTGCAGGTCGGCCAGGACGATGCCCGGATCGATGGTCGCGGTGCCGGTCTCCCGGTCGATCGAGTGCACCCGGTTGAGATGACGGGAGAAGTCCAGCACCACCCCGGTCCCGATGGAGTTGCCGGCGATCGACGTTCCGGCACCGCGCGCGGTCAGCGGAGCACGCGCCGCCCGGCACACGTCCAGCGCCGCCAGCACCTCCTCCGCCGACCGGGGAAACACCACGACGCGGGGCACCAGCCGGTAGAGCGACGCGTCGGTGGAGTATTCGGCCCGCCGCCGGGTGGAGATGTCGATCTCGCTCACGCCGGCCCGGCGCAGGGCCTCGGCAAGATCGGCGGGGCTGGACTCGGGCATGCCGTATATGTTCCCATCCGGTGATCGCCGGCCCCGGATGCACGCCGCGGTGACCGGTGGCTGGGAAGTTCGTGATCTTCGGCAACCGGGAGTCGGAAGCAGATGAGCACCCGCGAATCCACCGTCGGAGTGGCGATCGTCGGACTCGGTTTCGGCGCCGCGTTCCTGCCGATCTATCAGAGCCATCCGGACGTCCGGTATGTGGCCATCGTCGACTCGGACCCGGCTCGGCTGGCCGACGTCGGCGACCGGCACGGCGTTGACGCCCGATACACAGACCTGGACGTGGCGCTGGCCGATCCGCGCATTGATGCCGTGCACCTGCTGACTCCGGTGGCGTTCCATGCCCGGCAGTCGATCGCGGTGATGGCGGCCGGCCGGGACTGCGCCTGCGCCGTGCCGATGGCGATGTCGCTGCGCGACGTGGACGCGGTGCTGGCCGCGCAACGCGCCTCCGGCCGGATCTACATGATGATGGAGACCTCGGTCTACGGTCGTGAGTTCCTGACCGTGCAGGACATGCATCGCCGCGGCGATGTCGGAGCGGTCACCTTCTACCGCGGATTCCACATCCAGAACCTGGACGGCTTTCCGCGCTACTGGCTCGGCTACCCGCCGATGGCCTACGTCACACATGCGTTGTCACCGATCCTGGCGCTGCTGGGCACCACCGTGCAGGACGTGCGGTGCCTTGGATCCGGCCGGCTCACCCCGGACCGGATCGGCGACTTCGACAACCCGTTCCCACTCGAGGCGGCGATGTTCCGGCTGCGCGGCAGCGACGTCGTCGCCGACGTGACGATGTCCTTCTTCCAGACCGCCCGGGCCTACACCGAGGGCTTCTGCGTCTACGGCGACCGGGTCAGCGTCGAGTGGCCGGATCAGGAGGGCGGGCCATTGACCAGCCACTACTTGCTGGCGGAGCCGGGCCGGGGCCGGCCGGTGCGGCGCGAGGTATTCGAACCGGGCGACTTCGGCGACCGGCTGCCCGCACCGATCGCCGGTTTCACCCGGGATCACGTCTATCAGCCGGCCGCCGGCCGGGCGCCGATCGGGGTGCCCGCACATCACGGTGGCTCGCATCCGCACCTGGTCCACGAATTCGTCCGCAGCGTGGCCGAGCGGCGGGATCCGGCGATCGACGCCGCCACCGCCGCGAACTGGACGGTGCCGGGGATCCTGGCGCACGAGTCGGCGCTGGCCGGCGGTGCTGTCGTCGATGTCCCGGACTTCCAGGCCGTGGCTCGGCGTCCGATCTAGAACAGCGCGAGCTGGCCGGGCAGAGGGTCGCGGCGAGTCCGGGCGCTGCGCCGCACCCATTGGTGGGGAACCGCGGTCACGGCGGCGGCCTCCGGCGGTGGCGCGCCACCGGTCAGCGCCCACAACGACGGACCCAGGATGATCCCGCGCGCCGCCAGTGCGGCCTTCATCGCCGCGAGGCGGAGTGGCAACCGCACCCGCTCGGGATCCGGCACCGTGAGGTCGTCCCGCATCGCCATCAGTTCCCGGTTTCGGGTCACCGCGACCCGAGCCGAGGCGGAGCCGAAGTGATCGGCCGCCCGGTCGCCGACCAGCTCCCGGATCGCCGCCTCGCCACCGCTGTCCCAGGTCGTCCACGCGGCGTCCACGCTGCCGAATTCGGCCAGCAGCCGGGCCGCGGTGGCGGATCCGAATCCGGTCACGCCGCGCAGGTTGTCCGATGGATCGCCGCGCAGTGCGGCGTAGTCGCAGTACTGCGAGGGGCGGACGCCGTACTGATCAAGGAGTGCGTCGGGGGTCACCAGCACGGCCTGGTCGAATCCGCCGTTGCGCACCCGCAGCACCGACGTGGTCGGGTCGATCAGGGCGAACGCGTCCCGGTCGCTGGTCATCAGGATCGATCGCCAGCCGGCCAGCCGCGCCCGCGCCGCGCAACTGGCCAGGACATCGTCGGCTTCGTAGGCGGCCGGGGTCACCGTCGCGATCCCGGTGGCGCTGATCAGCTCCGGCGCGGCGATGATCTGCTCGGCCAGATCGGCGGCCTTGTCCGGGCGATGGGCCTTGTAGATCGGATGGGCCTGGCGGCGGGCCGACTCGTGCGGGCAGTCGAAGCCGATCACCACGGCGTCCGGGCGGAACTGCGCCGCGGCCCGGGCGGCGTAGCCGACCAGCCCTTTCAGCGCCCAGACCGGCCGCTCGTCACGATCGAGCAGCTTGCCGGTGGCGGCCGCGTGGTAGGCCCGGTGCAGGAGGCTGTTGCCGTCCAGAACCAGGAGCAGCGGTTTCAACGCGGGCCGCACCCGCACAGGCTACTGGGTCGGCCGGACACTTCGCCGGCGCCACCCGACACTCCGCCGGAGCCGACCCGGCACTTCGCCGGAGCCACCCGCCGCGAGCGGCATCCGGCGCGATCGGCGAGATCTTTCGGCGGTACGCCACTGCAAGATCTTTCGGCGGTGTGCCACTGCAACATCTTTCGGCGGTACGCCGACGGGCCGCGCCCGCCGGTGAAAGACTCGCGTTCATGATCGGATTCGTGGGTGGGGGAGCGGCGTGATGGCTCGAGTGGTGGTGCTCGGGGCCGGCTTCGGTGGCCTGGAAGTGTGCAGCCGGCTGTCGGACGAGTTCGGTGCCGCGGCCGACGTGGTGCTGATCGACTCCGCGGACAGTTTCGTCTTCGGATACTCCAAGCTGGACGTGATGTTCGGCCGCACCGAGGCGGCCGCGGTCCGGCACCACTACGCCGACCTGGCCCGGCCCGGAATCACATTCGTGCGGGCCACCGTCACCGCGATCGACGCGCAGGCCCGCACCGTCACCACCGATGCCGGCGACTTCGCCGCCGATGTGCTGGTGATCGCGCTCGGCGCCGACCTCGATCCGGGTGCGACGCCCGGACTGACCGAGGCCGGAACCGAGTTCTACACCGTGGCCGGCGCATTCGCCGCGCGCGACGTGATCGACCGGTTCAGCGGTGGCCGGGTGATCGTCGCGGTGACCTCCACGCCGTTCAAGTGCCCGCCGGCGCCCAGCGAGACCGCGCTGCTGATGGACGAGTTCCTGCGCTCGCGGGGGCTGCGTGACCGGTCCCAGATCGATGTGGTGATGCCGCTCGGCGCCCCGATCCCGCCGTCACCGGACGCCTCCGCGTTCCTGGTGCGCCGGTTCGCCGATGCCGGCATCGGCTGGCATCCCGAGCAGCTGGTTCAGTCGCTGGACCCGCAGCGGCGGGTCGCGGTGCTCGCTTCCGGCACCGAGATGCCGTTCGACCTGTTCCTTGGCGTGCCGCGGCATCGCGCGCCCGAGGTGGTGGTCTCCGCCGGCCTGACCGTCGACGGCTGGATCCCGGTCGACCCGGTCACCCTGGCGACCCGGTTCCCGAACGTCTACGCGGTGGGCGATGTCACCAGCATCGGCACTCCGAAGGCCGGAGTGTTCGCCGAGGGTCAAGCCGCGGTGGCCGCCGACCGGATCGCCGCCGTGCTGCGCGGCGATGCGGCCGACGTCGCGTACGACGGCCGTGGCATGTGCTTCATCGAGGCCGGCCACAACGAGGTCGCCCGGGTCGACGTGACGTTCCGAAGTGGACTGCCGCCGATCGGCGTGCTGCAGGAGCCGTCGCCCGCGCTGGTGGCCGAAAAGGCCGCGTTCGGGACGACCAGGATCGCGCGATGGTTCCGCTGATCGGCACCCCGGCGCCGGGTGCGAGCGGTCAGAAGGTGATCGCGATGCCGGTCACCGGCGGGCGGCGCAGCCGGAACGTGCGGGCGAACCAGTAGCCGATGCGCGCGGTCGCGTACTTGCGGGCGACCAGCGCCCGGCCGGCCTGAGTCTGATCGTCATCCAGCAGCCGCGCCACACCGTCGGCGGTGGCGGCGCCGTCGGCGATGGCACCGAGGCGCCCGCAGACCGTGACGACGACGTGGCTGTCGCGCCGGATCCGTTTCACCTTGCCTGCGTCGGACTCGGACACGATGAACATCTCGTCACCGTTGACGGCGTGCCACACCGGAGTCGCGACCGGCGTGCCGTCCCGGCGGAACGTGGTAAGGCTGACGTAGGCACTGCGGGCGATGTCCACGGGGACCGGCATGGACACATGAGACCACACAATAGGACCCGTTCGTCGATCGGGACGTGCGCTTGGCGAGGCGGCCACGCGTGAGCGCCGAAGAGCCGATCCCGGATCTGGCGTCAGCCCAGTAGCGTGCAAATCCGGCAGTGCGGGACGGAGGTGACGACGTGACCGGTTGGGCGGTGCCCGGCTACACCGAGATCAAAGAACTCGGCAAGGGCGGCGCGGGCCGGGTTGTGCTGGCCACCCACGAGCGCAGCGGCATCAAAGTGGCGATCAAATACGTCGCCGAGGGTCTGACCCGCGAATCCAGTTTCATGGGCGATTTCCGGTCCGAGGCCGAGGTGCTGGCCGCCGTGGACAGCCCGCACGTCACCCAGCTGTATGAATATCTCGAATCCGGCGAGCACGCCGCCATCGTGATGGAGCTGGTCGACGGCATCTCGCTGCGGACGCTGATCCGGGAACGCGGCCCGATGGAACCGGAGGCGGCGCTCACCGTCCTCAAGGGATCGTTGCAGGGTCTCGCGGCCGCGCACCGGCGCCGGATCGTGCACCGCGACTTCAAGCCCGCCAATGTCCTGGTGGACACCGAGGGTCGGAGCAAGCTCGCGGACTTCGGTCTGGCGACGCGATCCGGCCGGGTCGGCGTGATGGCCGGCACGCCCAGCTACATGCCGCCGGAACAGTGGGCCGGCGAGCCGGCGACGCCGCAGACCGACATCTATGCCGCGACCGCGACCTTCTACGAGTGCCTGACCGGCATGCCGCCCTATCGGATCCAGGGCATCCCGGACGTGATCCGGCTGCAACAAGACGCACCCGAGCCGCCGGTCGAGGGCGTCCCCGCAGCGGTGCGCCGGCTGGTGCGCTGGGGCCTCGCGCCGGATCCGCAGGCGCGGCCGCGCAACGCCGTCGACTTTCTGCACGAGCTGGATGCGGTCGCCGGCTCCGCCTACGGCCCCAACTGGGAACGCAAGGGCTGGCAGAAGCTGGCCCGGCGAGTGGCCCTGCTGGCGTTCCTGCTGCCGGACCCGCCGGTGAAGCCGCCGATCAGTGTCTCGTTCGCGTGGACCCGTCTGGGGCGGCCGGTGATGACTCTGGTGGCGATGGGCATCCTCGCCGCGTTCGTGCTGGCCGGCACGATGGCGTTGGGCAACGAGGGAAACACCGCCGACACCGGGGTGGACGCCGCCGTGGTGCTGCCGCCGACGGTGGTCGGTGGCTCGCCGTCGCCGACACCGCCGCCGCCCTCGCCGTCGCCGTCCCCGTCCCCGTCGGCCAGCCCGTCGCCATCGCCGTCGGCGACGCCGACCAAGCCCAAGCCGCCCAAGACGACTCCACCGACCTCGCCGTCGAGCAGCCCCGCGCCGCCGCCGCTGCCGAAGATCTCATTCTTGGGCGTCCAGGCCGACACCATCGACGGCACTTGCGGCGGCGATCCGTGCACGTTGGTCGAATGGCTGGCCAACATCCGCGCCACCGGCAGCGGAGCGGCGGAGCTGACGGTCCAGGTGGTGCCGATCACCGCCAATGGCGCCGACGCGCCGGCCACCAAGACGTGGACCATCCCGTTCACCGTGAACCAGGCCTCGATGAACTGGCCGGAGTCTTCGGACCGGTCGATCGAGATCGGCGCGGCCTGCGACGACCAGTTCCAGATCTCGGTCCGGGCCAGCGTGACTGTGGGCGGCACGGTGGTGCAGAGTGCCGTCGCCAAGCCGATCGACTGTCAGCCGGTTATTGGCTGACGCAGGCGTACGCGACCTCGGCTGAGCCCTGCGCCGAACCGGGATCGCTGACCGTCAGCGTCGCGGTCGCGGACTGGCTGCCGGTGCCGGTGAAGGTCCAGTAGAGGTGCACGACCGTCGAGCGCCGGCCGGCCGGGACGGTGACGGTCAGGTGCTTCGTCGACTGACCGTCGCTGCGCTGCCACTGATAGGTCACGGTTCCGGCCTTGCCATTCGTCGCGATGCTGCCGACGAAGTCATATTGCGTGTCACACGGGTCGGAGCCGGTGGTGGTCGAGGTGACGGTGACGCCGCTGACGGCGAGCTGCGGATGCCAGCGCTGCCACCACTGCCAGCCGGCCCAGGACGCGGCTGCGATGATCGCGAGGGTGAGCACGATGTTGCCGATCCGCCAGGCGAGGCTGCCGGCCCGGTGCGCTGCCGATCGGACCTGGCGGGACCGCTCCACCGCCTCGACGCCACGTCCGATGCGCAGGCTGATCGGAGTGCCGGCGGAGTCGCCCCGGCGGCCGCTGCCGGCCGGATAGCCGGGGTGCGGGCGACCGTCGAACTCCGGCGCCACGAAGCCGGCGCCGGCCGGTCCGGACGGGCCACCGGTGCCGCCGCCGTGCGGTCCGGTGCCGCCGGGCCGGGGCGCCGGGATGCGGCGCGGCAGCGAATCCGCGGCCGTCATCGACGAGCTGTGATCCTGGGGCAGCAGCGGCATGGTGCGGCCGGGGTTGCTGGCCGGCACCGTCGGGCCGTGAAACCGGGCTCTCGCATCGCCGACCGGGACGGTCTCGTCGTGGAATCGAGCCGTGGGGTCGTCGACCGGGACAGTCTCGTCGTGGAATCGAGCCGTCGGATCGTCGACCGAACCGGCGTGGTCGTAGAAGCGAGCGGCGGGATCGGGAGCGGGGACGGTGGGGTCGGCGGACCCGTCGCCGGCCGGGACGGTCTGGTCATCGGACCGGTGCCGGCCCGGATGCGGCATAGTCTGGCCGTCGTCGTCCTGCTGATACACCGATCTCCTCCCGTCCCGAGCGATTCGGGAGCGTCCGGTGCGCCGCTCGTGCCGGTCCAGGGAGAACCGCCGAACCGGTCCGATGAGGACGGTCGATCGGGCCCGCGGCACATCGCGAACGACAGGACGCGCCCGTCAGGATAGGTCGCCGCGGACGGACTGGGCATCGGTGGAGCCGGTCGGATATCTGTCTCTCGGCCGACCAGTCAGTCCCCGAAGGGCGAGCGGCGCACCTGAACCGGCGAGCTGACGGATCGGGCCGGCAGCCGGATCAGGCGACGACGAAGTTGACCAGTGCCGGCGGCCGGGCAATTGTGCGTACCACCGATCGGCCGGCCAACTGCGTCGCCGCGGCCGTCGCCGCGGCAGTGGTGAGTTCGGACTCGGCGATCGACGGATCCACCTCGATCCGGGCTCGCACCTTGCCGTTGACCTGCACCACGCAGGTGACGGACTCGGGCGCGGCCAGGTCCGGATCGGCGACCGGCCAGGCGGTGGTGGCGATGCCGGGTCGATGCCCCAGCCGCTCCCACATCTCCTCAGCCGTGTAGGGCGCGAACAGCGACAGCATCACCGCGATCGCCTCGACCGCGGCTCGAGTGGCGGCGTCACCCCCGGGCGCCTCGGCCAGCTGGGAGCGCAGCGCGTTGGTGAGTTCCATGATCCGGGCGATGGCGATGTTGAACCGGTGTCCTTCGACGGCCTCGGTGACCTGCGCGATCGCTCGGTGCGTCGCGCGCTGCATCGCGATCGATCCGGTGGCCGGGTCGGCGCCGGGGGAGCTCGTCACCTCGTCGGCCAGCCGTTGGACCCGGTTGAGGAACCGTCGCGAGCCGTGCGGTGACAGGTCGGCCCAGTCGATGTCATCCTCGGGTGGCCCGGCGAACATCATGGTCAGCCGCACCGCGTCGACCCCGTAGTCGGCGATCTGCTCGCCCAGCACCACCATGTTGCCCTTGGACTTGGACATGGCGGCGCCGTCCAGAATCACCTGCCCCTGGTTCATCAGGGCCCGGATCGGCTCGACGAAGTCGACCATGCCGAGATCGTGCAGCACTTTGGTGAAGAACCTGGTGTAGAGCAGGTGCAGGATCGCGTGCTCGACACCGCCGACATACTGGTCCACCGGCATGCGCTCGCGGACGGCGACCGGGTCGAACGGACCGTCGGTGTAGTCCGGGGAGCAGTACCGCAGGAAATACCAGGACGAGTCGACGAACGTGTCCATGGTGTCGGTGTCGCGCTGGGCCGCGCCGCCACACTTCGGGCACTCCGTCTCGACCCACTCGGTGGCGGCGGCCAGCGGCGACACGCCGGCCGGACGTAACTGCTCGCCGCGCAGATCGGGCAGCACCACCGGCAGCTGCTCGTCCGGCACCGGCTGTTCGCCACAGTCGCGACAGTAAATGATCGGGATCGGGCAACCCCAGTATCGCTGCCGCGAGATCAGCCAGTCCCGAAGGCGATACTGCGTGCTCGCGGCGCCGGCACCGATCGCGGTCAGCTCGTCAATGACACGGTCGATCGCCGCAACCCGGTCCAGGCCGTCGAGCGGACCGGAGCCGACGAACGGGCCGTCCGCGGGCACCGCCACGCCGGTGTCGGCCGGATCCGGACCGGCCACCACCGCCACGATCGGGAGGCCGTACCCCCGCGCGAAGTCGAGATCCCGCTGATCGTGGGCGGGTACGCCCATCACCGCGCCGGTGCCATACGTCGCCAGCACGTAGCCACTGGCCCACACCGGGATCTCGGCGCCGGTCAGCGGATGGATCGCGGTGCGGCCGAGCTCGACACCGGTCTTGCCGCCATGCTCGGCCAGCCGTTCGATGTCGGACCGGCCCCGGGTGCGCTCGCGGTACGCCTCGAACTCGGCACGGCGATCGTCGGTGCAGAGCATCTCGGCGATCGGGCTGTCCACGGCCACCACCAGGAACGTGGCGCCGAATATGGTGTCCGGCCGAGTGGTGAACACCTCGACCGGCTCGGCTCGGCCGGTGATCGGGAACGCCACCGTGGCGCCCCGCTGCCGGCCGATCCAGTGGCGCTGCATGGCCAGCACCCGCTCCGGCCACGAGCCCTCCAGGAGTGCCATGTCATCGAGCAGCCGGTCGGCGTAGGTCGTGATGGCGAAGAACCACTGAGTCAGGTCGCGCTTGGTGACCGGACTGCCGCAGCGCTCGCACGCACCCGCGATGACCTGCTCGTTGGCGAGCACGGTCTGGTCGATCGGGCACCAGTTCACCGCGGCGGACCGCCGATAGGCCAGCCCGTTCTCCCAGAACCGCAGGAACAGCCACTGGGTCCAGCGGTAATACTCGGGATCGGAGGTGTGCAGCCGAGCCGACCAGTCAAACGAGATCGCGTACCGCCGAAACGACTCGGCCTGGGTGTCGATATTCGCGTAGGTCCACGTCGCCGGGTGCTGATCGCGTTTGATAGCGGCGTTCTCGGCCGGCAGCCCGAACGAGTCCCAACCGACCGGATGGAACACCCGCTCGCCGCGGAGGGTCCAGTAGCGTGCGACGGCATCGCCCATCGCGTACGCCTCGGCGTGCCCCATGTGCAGGTCACCGGAGGGGTAGGCGAACATGTCGAGCACGTAGCGCACCGGCGCGCCGGCCGGAAGCGACGACCGGTCAAAGGCGAACTGGTTCAGCTCGGCCCAGACGGCCATCCACTTGTCCTGTATCGCCGCCAGATCATCCCGGCTCGATGCCTCGGTCATGCCCGCTCCCCACCGCGCTTCGCGCAAGACAGTGCGTGGGATGCACGAACGTATCCCGTGGCGCCGACCGTAGGGCACCCACGCGGTCCGGTCGAGCCGATTACCACCCACCCGGTCGCGGCGGAAATCCACTCTGGACTTTCTAAATAAGGTTTCCTAATAATTACGCATGGCCAAACTTCGATTGATTCTCGTGTCGCTTCTCGTCGCGACCGGCATCGTGGTCGCCGCGCCGGCGGCGAGCGCCGCCGAGCTGCTGACCAACGGTGGCTTCGAGAGTGGCTCACTGACACCGTGGTCCTGCTCGCTCGGTTCGGTGGTCACCACCCCCACTCACACCGGCAGCCACGCGCTGCAGGGCGCCGCCTCCAACTCGGACAATGCTCAGTGCACGCAGACCGTCAGCGTCCTGCCCAATACCTCCTACACGCTCTCCGGCTGGGTCCGCGGCAACTACGTCTACCTCGGCGTGGTCGGCGGTGCCTCGACCTGGACGCCGGGCGCCGCGTCCTACACCCAGCTGACGGTGCCGTTCACCACCAGCGCCTCGCAGACCTCGGTCCAGGTGTTCACCCACGGCTGGTACGGGCAGGGCACCTACTTCGCCGATGACGTCTCGCTCTCCGGCGCGGCCGGCGGCCCGACCGTGCCGGGTGCGCCCGGGACACCGGCCGCCGGCGGCATTACCAACACCTCGGTCGCTCTGTCGTGGGCCGCCGCAAGCGGCACCGTCACCGGATACCGGGTTTACGAGGGCGCGACTGTCGTGTCCACCCCAACCGGCACCTCGGCGACCATCAGCGGTCTCGCGTCCTGCTCCACCCACACCTACGCGGTGTCCGCTTACAACGGCGCCGGTGAGTCACCGAAGTCCGGCACGGTCACGGTGACGACCACGGGGTGCACCACCGCGCCACCGACCCCGGCCGGGCTGCACAGCACCGCGACCACCAACTCGTCGGTGGCGCTCGCGTGGACCGCGTCGACCGGTGCCACCGGATACCGGGTCTACGAGGGCACCACGCAGGTCTATCAGGGTGCAGTGACGTCGGCGACGATCAGCGGCCTGGCCACCTGTTCAAACCACTCCTACACAGTGACCGCCTATAACGCCTCGGGCGAGTCCGCCATGTCCGGTGCCGTCGCGGCGACCACCACCGGCTGCACCACCACCGGCCTGCCGAAGCACGCGCTGATCGGATACCTCCACGCCACCTTCGCCAACGGCTCCGGCTACCTGAAGCTGGCCGACGTGCCGGCCGCCTGGGACATCATCGACCTCGCGTTCGGCGAGCCGACGTCACCCACCAGCGGCACCATCCAGTTCAACCGGTGCTCGGTGTCGGAGTGCCCGACGGTCGAGTCGGACGCCGACTTCAAGGCCGCGATCGTGGCCAAGCAGGCCCAAGGCAAGAAGGTGCTGCTGTCGATCGGCGGCCAGAACGGCCAGGTGCAGCTCACCACGACCGCGGCCCGCGACGCGTTCGTGTCCTCGGTCAGCTCGATCATCGATCGCTGGGGTCTGGACGGCCTGGACATCGACTTCGAGGGCCACTCGCTCTACCTGAACCCGGGTGACTCGGACTTCCGCAACCCGACCACGCCGGTGATCGTCAACCTGATCTCGGCGCTGCAGACATTGAAGGCGCGCTACGGCTCGAAGTTCGTGCTGACGATGGCGCCGGAGACGTTCTTCGTCCAGCTGGGCTACCAGTTCTACGGCGGCACCTGCTCCGGCTGCGACACCCGGGCCGGGTCCTACCTGCCGGTGATCTACGCGATGCGCAACGACATCACCGTGCTGCACGTCCAGGACTACAACTCCGGCCCGATCACCGGCCTGGACAACCAGTACCACACCATGGGCGGTGCCGATTTCGACATCGCGATGACCGACATGCTCGCGGCCGGATTCCCGGTGGCCAACACCGGATTCACGTTCCCGGCGTTGCGGCAGGACCAAATCGGCTTCGGTACGCCGTCGGAATCCAGCGCCGGCAACGGTTACGTGTCGACTGCGGTGGTCCAGCAGGCGGTGGACTGCTTGACCAAGGGCGTCAACTGCGGTGGGTACGCGCTTCGGGGCGGCACCGAGCCGAACTTCCGTGGCGTGATGACCTGGTCGATCAACTGGGACCGGTTCTACAGCTGGGACTTCATGAACAACATGGAGCCGTACCTGAACGCGCTGCCGTAACCCGCAGGCCCTCGCGGTCGCCGTCCCGATCCGGGTCGGCGGCCGTGGACTGCGGAACGGCCTACGCCGCCGGCGCGACCGGCAGCGAGCGCTTGTGCGTGGTGCCGTGATAGCGGTCCAGGATCGCGCGGGCGATGTCCGGATGGACCGGGCGGCCTTCCAGGAAGTCGTCGATGTCGGCGTAGGTGAAGCCGAACGCGTCCTCGTCCGGCCGGCCCGGCCGCAGCGTCTCCAGATCGGCGGTCGGCACCTTGTGCACCAGCGACGCCGGTGCGCCGAGCGCCTCCGCGACGGCCCGCACCCGGCGCTTGGTGAGTCCGGCCAGTGGCACGATGTCGGCGGCTCCGTCGCCGTGCTTGGTGAAGAATCCGGTCACGGCTTCGGCGGCGTGGTCGGTGCCGACCACGAGACCACCGACCGCGCCGGCGACGGCGTACTGCGCCACCATCCGCTGCCGCGCCTTGATGTTGCCGAGCACGAAGTCTTCGACGTCGGCGTCGCGCATCGCCAGGCCGGAGGCGGCCACGGCGGCGAGACTGGCATCACTGGCCGGCTTCACGTCGACGGTGAGGACCCGGTCCGGGCGGATGAACGCGACGGCGGTCCGTGCGTCGTCCTCGTCGGCTTGTACGCCGTACGGCAGCCGCATCGCGATGAACGTCGCCGCCCGGCCGGAGGCGCGCAACCGCTCGGCCGCCAACTGGCAGAGCCGGCCGGCGGTGGATGAATCGACGCCGCCACTGATGCCCAGCACCAGTGCCGCCTGCCGGGAGCTGACCAGGGCATCGCCGAGGAACGCCACCCGGCGCTCGATCTGCGCCGCGGCGTCGAAGTCCGCGTCGACGAACAGTTCGCGGGCGATCTCGGCCGCGGTGGCCGGGTCGTGGTAGTCCCGGTCGTGGTGATCCGTCATGTCTGCCGCCCTCCGGTGTCAGCATCGCGAGGGTAGCTGGCGCCGGTGACCGTGACTCGCAGGGCGTACACCGAAGTGCCGGCGGTGATGAACAGGTGATTGCGTTTGGGTCCGCCGAAGGTCAGGTTGGCCACCGATTCGGGCAGCCGCAGCTTGCCGATCAGAGCGCCGTCCGGGGCGAAGCAATGCACCCCGTCCCACGCTGCCGCCCAGATCCGGCCACCGTCGTCGACGCGCAGCCCGTCGAACCGCCCGAAGTCGCACTCGGCGAAGATTTCTCCGCCGCTCAGCCGGCCGTCGGCAGTGACGTCGAAGACCCGGATGTGGCTCGGTTCCTGGCGGGTGTCGACGATATAGAGCTGCCGTTCGTCAGCCGAGAATGCCAGGCCATTGGGGCGGACGAAGTCGTCGGCGACCACGGTGAGTCCGGCGCCGGCCGGATCCAGCCGGAACACGAAGCAGGCACCGCCGAATTCGTTCTCGCCCCGGTTGCCTTCGTAGTCGCTGTCGATGCCGTAGCTGGGGTCGGTGAACCAGATGCTGCCGTCGGCCCGCACCACAACGTCGTTCGGGCTGTTCAGGCGCTTGCCTTGATAGTGGTCGGCGAGGACGGTGATGGTGCCGTCGTGCTCGGTCCGGGTCACCCTGCGGTGGCCCTGCTCGCAGGTGATCAGCCGGCCCTGGCGGTCGATCGTGTTGCCGTTGGCGTAGCCGGCCGGCTGGCGGAACACTCCGACCGCGCCGGTGGTCTCGTCCCATCGCAGCATCCGGTCGTTCGGAATGTCGCTCCAGACCAGATACCGGCCGGCGGCGAAATACGCCGGACCCTCGGTCTTGCGCGCCCCGGCGTGCAGGCGCTCCAGCACGAAATCGCCGTCGATTCCGCGGAACCGGTCGTCGAGCAGAGCAAAGTCGGCGGGGATGGTCTCGGTCATGGCGGACCTCATCGGGATAGTGAATGACGTACGGCTCCAGGCTAGGCTTACCGAACCTGATTCGGTCAACACCGAAGTCGTCTGCATCACATGAGGAGCGAGCCGTGGATGACATCGATCGCGCGCTGCTGGCGCGCCTCCAGGACGACGCCACCACGGCCTACGCGGCACTCGGCCAGGCGGTCGACCTGTCGGCCGCGGCGGCTCATGATCGGGTACGCAAGCTGCGTGATCGCGGGGTCATCCGGCGCACCACGGTCGACGTCGATCCGGTCGCCGTGGGTCGCGGGGTGCTCGCCTTCGTGATGATCGACGGCGATGCGTGGATGGGCGACGCGCCCACTCGAGAGGCGCTCGCGGCGATCCCGGATGTCCAGGAGGCATACGTGATCGCCGGCGCGGCGTCATTGCTGGTGAAGGTGCGCACCGCCAGCACCGAGGATCTGCAGGCGGTGCTCCGGCGCCTGTTCGACATCGACGGTGTGACCGGCACCCAGACCATCGTCGTCCTGGAACCGATGTTCGAGCGACCCGTACACGTGCCGCAGCACTGACGAATATTCAGTCGCGCCTCGGCGCACCGCGTGCTTCCCTGGCAGTACTGACCTGTCCGCCGAAACCTGGAGATGACATGCGAGCAACGTCCAACGCTTTCGAAGCCCTGACCGCTTACTCGAAGGACTGGACGTTTGTCACGCACGCTCAATCTCGGGATCTTGGCGCATGTCGACGCCGGTAAGACCACTCTGACCGAGCGGCTGCTCTACGCGGCCGGGGTCATCGACAGCATTGGCAGCGTCGACTCGGGCACCACGCAGACCGACTCGCTCGCACTGGAGCGCGAGCGGGGCATCACCATCCGCTCGGCGGTCGCGTCGCTGCGGATCGGTGAGGTGACCGTCAACATCATCGACACTCCCGGACACCCGGACTTCATCGCCGAGGTGGACCGGGTGCTCGGCGTGCTCGACGGCGCGGTGCTGGTGGTGTCGGCCGTGGAAGGTGTGCAGCCGCAGACTCGGCTGCTGATGCGGGCGTTGAGGCGGTTGCGCGTACCGACTCTGATCTTCATCAACAAGGTTGACCGCGGCGGCGCCGACGCCGAGCGAACCCTGGCCGGGATCGCGCGGCGCCTGGGTGTGGCCACCGTGCCGATGAGCCGGGTCGACCACGCCGGCGACCGCTCAGCCACCGCGAGCCTCGACGACGCGCGCCTGCTGGACGCGCTGGCCGATCTCGACGACGACGTGCTCGCCGCCTACGTCACCGACGAGCAATCGGTGACCGGCAAGCGGTTGCGCGCCGACCTGGCGGCGTGGACCGCCGACTGCCGGGTGCATCCGGTCTTCGCCGGATCCGCGATCACCGGTGCCGGGATTGCCGACTTGATGGCCGGCCTGGTGGACCTGCTGCCCACCGCTGGCGGCGATCCGGTGGCGCCGACGAGCGGCCGGATCTTCAAGATCGAGCGCGGCCCGGCCGGTGAGAAGGTCGCCTATCTGCGAATGTTTGACGGCGTACTGCGGCTGCGCGACCACCCGACCGGCGGCAAGGACCGGGTCACCGGCTTGCATCTTTTGATCGACGGCGTTTGGGAGCCGCGAGCGCAGGTCGCGGCTGGGCAGATTGCCGCGATCCGCGGCCTGGCCGGCAGCCGGGTCGGTGACCAGATCGGTTCCGCGCACGGCGATGCCGCCGGACAGTTCGCGCCGCCGATGCTGGAGGCGCTCGTGGTGCCGGTGAACCCGACCGACGGCTCCCGGCTCCGGACCGCGCTGACCCAACTGGCCGAGCAGGACCCGCTCATCAACGTGCGCGCCGACGAGGTCAGCGGCACCGCGGTCTCGCTATACGGCGAGGTGCAGAAAGAGGTAATCGCGGCCACGCTCGCCGACGAGTTCGGGGTGGCGGCCCGCTTCGAAGCGACAACGACGCTGTGTGTGGAACGCCCGGCCGGCACCGGCGCGGCGATCGAGCGGCGGAACACCCCGTCGAATCCCTACCACGCGACGATCGGGCTGCGGATCGAGCCGGCGCCGCCGGACACCGGGATCGAGCTACGGCTGCAGATCGACTACCGGGTGGTTCCGCTGTACATCTACCGGACTGTGGAGGTCTTCGCCGAGTACATGGAGACCTACGTGCACGACGCCCTCGTCTCCGGGCGGTACGGCTGGCCGGTGACCGACTGCGTGGTGACGATGACGGACTCGGGCTACAGCGTCGCCGACGGGCCGCCGTCGTTGCGCGGTCCGACCACGACGTCGTCCGACTTCCGCAAGCTCACGCCGATGGTGGTGGAGCAGGCGCTGGCCGCCGCCGGCACGGTCGTGTGCGAGCCGCTGGCCCGGATCACCCTGGACATCCCGGCCTGGTCTCTGAGCACGGTGCTGAGCGCGCTCAGCAAACACGGCGCGGTGGTCGAGGAGCAGGCGCCGCGCGGCGACGAGATGGTTCTGATCGCGGTGCTGACCGCCGCCGACGGTCAGAGGCTGCACCGGATGCTGCCCGAACTCACCGCCGGCGAGGGCGTTCTGGATTCGGCGTTCGCCGGATATCGTCCGGTCCGGGGGAGGGTCAGGCCGCGCCGGCCGCGTCCGTGACGGGCCGCCTCCGATCCGATCGCGACAATCGCGGCGGCCGCCGCACCGGGCGTGGTGCGGTGGCCGGTGGCTCCGCGGCCGACTCCGCCCCGGACGTGGCGCGGCGGCCGGTGGCTGCCCCGGCGCACACCGACGTGCCGATCAGCCCCGGTGATGGTTGTCCGGCTGCCGCGGATCGCCCGGGTGCTCCGGTCCGGCCTGGCCTCCCACTGCAGCACCCGCAAGATCGCGACAGCCGTGAGCTGACGGCGGTCTCCCCGCCCGTGATCGCGACAGCCGTGAGCTGGTGGTCGTCAACCGGCTCGATCGGCAGCCCTGAGCACACGACTGTCGCGATCATGGGCGCGCGGACAACCCTGACCTCACGGATGTCGCGATCATGCCGCCACCGCTCCGCGGACATCGCGATCTTGGCCCCAGCGTCGGCCGCCGACGACCGCACCCCGCGAGGGGCTGACCGACACTGACGCCTGTGGGCGGCCAGAGCACCCGCGGGCCGCGGCTCGCACTGCAGCACCCGCAAGATCGCGACAGCTGTGAGCTGACGGTGGTCTCCCCGCCGGTGATCGCGACAGCCGTGAGCTGGTGGTCGTCAACCGGCTCGATCGGCAGCCCTGAGCACACGACTGTCGCGATCATGGCCGCGCGGACAACCCTCACCTCACGGATGTCGCGATCATGCCGCCACCGCACCGAGTAAGTCCTGCATCAGCTTGCTGAAGCCGTCCTTGATGCCGGCCCAGCCCGATCCGGCAAGCGTGGCACGCGCCACATCGCGATCTTGGCCTCAGCGTCGGCCGCCGACGACCGTACCCCGCGAGGGACTCACCCGATCAACTGACGCCATTTCGGCCGCCACGGCACCGCGGGCCGCGGCTCTCACTGCAGCGCAGGATCGCGACAGCCGTGAGCCGGCGGTCGTCAACCGGCTCGCCAGTCGACAAGCGCGGAATGCGAATCGGGGACGACCGCAGTAAGCGATCGTCCCCGACTCGGTGAATCGAAATTCAGCCCGGCCGCCGCGGCCGCCAGACGACGAGCGCGGTGGTCTGCGTGTGGGCGATGTCCCGGCTCGGATAGGCCGTCATCGAACGTACGGCGTTCAGTCGCCCGTTCGCATCGGCCAGGTCCGACTCCAGATCCATGATCCGCCGCTGCAGGTCTACGACGAGCCGCTCCAGGTCGATGATCCGGCGGATGCCGGACAGGCTGACGCCGTCGTCCTGGCTCAGTCGCTGGATCTCGCGCAGGAGGACCACGTCACGCTCGCTGTAGCGGCGACCGCCGCCGAGCGTACGCCCCGGGGACACGAGGCCCATCCGGTCGTATTGCCGGAGCGTCTGCGGATGCATCCCGGCCATCCGCGCCGCAACGCTTCGGTCAGGCGGCCCAGGGCGGCGTGCCGAACGCGGTGCCGTCCGCGAGTTTCGCCGAGAACCCGGCCCGGATCAGGACGTAGGCGGTCGCGTCCTGATCATCCGGGTTGGACAGCTGCAGCGGCTCACCGGCCGGAATGATCGCGCAGTCGCCCGCGACCGCCGCCGGACCGTCCGGGCCGAACCGCAGGCGTCCGGAGGTGACGAGGAAGACCTCGTCGTGGTCGAGCGTGTGCGGCGCCGCCGATACATGACCGCCACCGAGTCGGATCTGCCACGCGCACAGCTCACCGGATCCGCGGCTGGGCGCGGCGTAACCGGTGAACTCCACGCCGTCGAAGTTGAAAGCTGGTGCCTGTTCAGCGGTGATGATGTTCATCGTTGCTCCTCCATGCCCTCAGGTGCGTACGTGCCAAATAGACAAGCTAGCTTGTTCAACCTTACTTGTCTAAGATAATCGGCATGGCGAGTTCGGAGCAACCCACCGACATCGGAATCCTTCTCGGGATCGCATACCAGGAGTTCGTCCGCGAACTGCGCAACGTGCACGAGGCGGAGGGCGCGACCGACATCGGGCGCTCCGACGGCTTCGTGTTCCGATCGCTCGCGATCAAGCCGATGACGGTGAGCGAGCTGGCGGTGCGGCTGGAGATCTCCAAGCAGGGCGCAGCCCAGATCATCGACGACATGGAGCGCCGGGGCTACGTGCAGCGGCGTCCCGATCCGACCGACGGGCGGGCACGCCTGATCCACCTCTCCGAGCGCGGCCGGGCGACTCTCGCCTCGGCGCGCCGGTTCCATCGCGCCTTCGAGAAGCGGCTGGTCCGGAGGTTTGGTGACGATGCGGTCCGGACGCTGCGGGTCATGCTCGAGGCGATCGCCGGAGACGAGCAGCGCGTCGATCCGCGGTTGCGGGCGCTCTACCTCTAGAGAGCCGCAACCTCTCACGATCCGCGATCCGCGATCCGCGATCCGCGATCTCGTCCGATCGAGCTCCGTCCACTCTGGATCTTGCGAGGTTGGAGTGGCAACAGCCACCCCAACTTCGCAAGGTCCAGTGTGACGCCGGCACCGGGTCTACTTGGCGATCTCCCAGATGTGACCGGCCGGATCGGTGAAGCTCGCGGTCCGGATGCCCCACGGCCGGTCGATCGGGCCGTTGAGCAGCTTGACGCCGCGCTCGTCGAGGATCGCGCAGACCGCGTCGACGTCGTCGACCGGCACCGAGAGCACGAACCGCGCACCGGACGACGCCGGGGCCACCGGCGCCGGTTCGATCAGCTCCGGCGCGGCTTCCACCTTGAGCAGGTTGATCAGCAGGCCGGAGAACTGGAAGGCCGCCGAGTCGGGATCCTCGAAGACCGGCTTGGAGCCGAACACCTCCTGGTAGAAGGCCTTGGTCGCGGGGAGGTCGGGTGCGAACAGGGTGATCGCGGCGATGCTGGTCGGAACGGATCCGGTGCTGGGCTGGCTCATGACGGTCGGTCTCCTCGGTCCTGGTCTCGCGTCGGCGAGCGGTCTGCAGGCGTGACGAACGGGCCGGCCGGACTACTACCGGGCCGCCGAAGATTCTTCCGCGTTTTCAGAATCCGGTGACGTCAGGCGACGATGTGCTGGGGCTGGGCAGCGGATGCCGATGCTGACCTGTGCGGCCCCGGGCGGCCGCGAGCGACTGCCGCGACAGCGGAATGTTGCTGGTCGTCACCCCACCCGCCAGCGGGAACGAGACTCGCAGGTCCGGCGGTGCCAGTTGGGTCCACATCCAGTGCAGCACATAGGGGATCGCCGGCTGCCAGGCGTAGAAGTTGTGACCGGCGGCCGGCACTTGGTAGAGAGCGACGCTCTCGACGCCCCGCAGCGCGCCGGTGAACGCCTGTGCCGCAGCGACGTCACCCCGATCACCGTCGCCGACCGAGAGCCAGAAGCTGGGCACCGGCCGGCCGTCGCGCCCGGCTCCGGCAGCCGCCCGCAGCGGGTCGTTGGCCGCCTCGGCGGCAGCGTTGAAGTGCAGCGCCTGGGCCGCCGGGCCGTCCTGCGGCCGGAAATAGCCGTCCATCGCTGCCGCGGCGCCGAATTCGGCGGGATGGCGGGTGGCGAGGTTGGCGGCGCAGTAGCCGCCGGATGAGTAGCCCGCGATGCCCCATTCAGCCGGATCGGTGGACGTTCGGAAGCGGGCCAGGATGTCGGCGCGTACGTCCGAGGCGATGTAGGTGTCATCGAGCGCACCACGAGCATCGACGCAGTCCTGGAAGTCGCGGCCGGCGTTCATCGCCGGCATCACCAGGATCATCGGACCGATCTGCCGGGCCTGGATCAGCCGCTCCACGGTGTCGGCGAGTTTCAGGTGCACGATCCAGGTCGACGGCGATCCGGGCGAGCCGTGCATCAGCTCCAGCACCGGGAAGTTCGTGTGCGCGTAGCGCGGCTGGAAATACTGCGGGGGCAGGTAGACCAGGCCGCCGCGGTTGATCCCGCTGAGCTTTCCAGGCAGCTGCACCGACTCCAGACGACCGGCGCCCGGCTGCGCAAGCCCACTCGTGGACACCGGGTCGGCCGGATAGCTGGGATAGGACCCGGCAATGTCGGTGGTCAGCTGACCCCAGGTCTGGTAGTAGCCGTAGTAGTCGTTGACCAGCAGGACCCCGGCGGCCATCGCAACCGCCACGGCGACTGTCGCGGCCGAGATCCGGATGGCCAGGTGCCGGTAGTGGACCAGCGCATAGAGCAGCCCGCCCGCCGATAGAAGCAGCAGCACCAGCAGGATTAGCGAATTCGGTTCCATCAGACGTCCCCCGTGACGATTCCGGTCAAGCCCGGCCCAGAAGCCGCGACAGCCGCTGCGGCCGGACAATGAACGCTTCTGCTTCCAGCGCCGCCAGGGCGATCCGCGGCAGGTCCCGGACCGTCGGGTAGGACATGAAGCGCGGCTCCCAGCGGGGCTGGAACTTGGCGTTGAAGCGGTAGAGCGAGTCGATCTGCCACCACCGCGACGCCAGCATCAGGGCACCCCGCCGGGCGCGAAGGAGCGGCCCGGCTCCGATCCGGTCGCCGCGCTCCAGCGGGTCCCGAAACACGGCGAAGTTCAATGACACCCGGGTCACCGGTGTTCCGGCGCAGGACCGCATCAGCGCCACGATCATCAACTCGGTCAGGCCGTTGGCCGCGTCCCGGTCCCGACGCATCAGGTCCAGCGACAACCCGGTCCGGCCCCACGGCACGAAGTGCAGCAGCCCACGGAGCCGGCCGTCCTGGTGGGCGGTGACCACGACGCAGTCGCCGTCCGCCGGATCGCCGAGCCGGGACAGCGCCATCGAGTAGCCCCGCTCCACCGTGTCGCCACGCCACATCTCCGCCGCGACGTGCAACTCGTCGACCTCGTCGCGGGTCAGATCGCCGGCCCGGCGAACCCGCACCGCGTAACCGTCCCGCTCCACTCGGCCGCATGCCTGGCGGATGCCCCGCATGCTGCGGCCGTCCAGGCTGAACCCGCCCACGTCGACGATCGCCTCGTCGCCGAGCGCCAGCGCGGTCAGGCCGTATTCGCGTCGGAACACGGCGGCGCCGTGCTCGCTGCAGCCCATCACCGCGGGCACCCACCCGAATTCCTCGACCATCTGGCGATAGGCGGCGATCGCACCTGGCCACGCCTCCGGATCGCCGATCGGATCGCCGCTGACCAGTGCGACACCGGAAACGACTCGATAGGTGATGGCGGCCTTCCGGCTCGAAGACCAGATGGCGGCCTTGTCGCGGCGCAGCGCGAAATAGCCCAGCGAATCACGCCCGCCGTCCCGGGCCAGGAGCGCTCGCAACGCCGTCTCGTCCTCCTCGGACAGCCGCGCCACCGGCGCCGACGTGCGCAGGAACAGGATCACCGCGGTGCTCACCGTGAGCAATCCGAGGATCAGCATGGTGGCATGGAAGGCATCGGCGTACGCATCGCTCTTGATCATGATCCATCCGCCCAACCCCACCAGCGACGTGGTGACCTCGCGCAGCCGATCGCCGAACGGCACCGACTTCGCGACATGGCCGGGCAGTTCCAGAGCGATGAGACCGTACGCGAATCCGACCGCGAGCAACTGGGCGCAGACCCGGGCGGCGAACCACCGGCTGTGCGGATCGGTTCGTGCGGTGAACTGAGCGCGGAGCGAGACCAGCGCAGCCAGCAGCACGAACGCGACGGCGGCCTGGAGCGGCCGGCGTTCGTCCCGAAGAAGGTGCGCCACCGTCATCACGACGCAGACCGCGATCGCCAGCCGCCATTCGGCGCGTTTGCGGCGCCGCAGGCCGGCCGCGACCCGCATCAGCAGCAGGCCCGAGACCGTCACCACGGCCTGGGCGGTGCCGCGGACCGGAGCCGGGAGCACCGGCGTGAACCAGTCCTGCGCCGGATGGTGGTGGTGACTGAACGCGTCCAGCAGGCACAGCAGCCCGAGCAGGACCGATGTGAGGCTGATCAAGGCCGGTCCGCGCCGGATCCACCAGGCCCCGGCGCGGGCGCCGGCCGAGGTTCCGGCGGGCCGGTGCGACTCCGGTCGAAATGGCCGGGGTGGTTGTGCCGGACCAATACCCGCCGTTGCTGATGGCTGCGATCGCTCGGTGACAGCCAGCGAACCAGCGCCCATTGTGTGACTCCTCGCGCTCGGGCGGGGGAGGGGTCCCCGGCCGCCGGGCACCGGGCCGAGTCGCCGGGCGACGACGGTCCCGCTCGGTGCCGATTTCATTGGATCTCGCGCCCGCTGAAGGTGAGCTGTGCCTGGCTGTGTTACTGCTGGCAGGGCCGATGATGTCTGCCGTTCTCAGCGTCCGCTCAGCTAGCACCCGTCGCCGCGGGGTTTGGGCAGGGTGTCGCCACCGATGCCGGTGGCGGCGCGGGACAGCAGACTCGCTATCGCGTCGTCGAAGGGCGGCGAGTATGAGGTCGAGTCCACGCATCCGCCGCCCTTCGGCCCCCCGATCACCGCGTGCACGATGTAGTGCCGGGCCACCGGATCCCAGGTGAGCCATGGCGATCCGGAGGTGCCGCCGGAGAATCCCGGGCAGTCGAAGGTGGGGTAGCCGTTCTCGTAGCGAACCACCCCCACGCATGAGGTGGGCTGGTCGCTGACGCCTGAGTTGTACGCGATCACGGCCACCGAGGCGCCGCTGGCCGGACTGGCGCCGAGGTGGTTGCCGCCGGTGACGGTTTCCAGCTGTTCCGGCCTGCCGTCCCGGTCATCGTCGGCCACCCGCAGGATGACGAAGTCCCGGTCCGGGTCCTGGTGATCGATCCAGCCTGGGTCCGCGTACGCGTGCACCACGGTCCAAATCCCGTCGGGCGTGCCGCCGGCGTCGTAACCGGGAGCGAATTGAAGTGCCGTGCCGGTGCCGGTGACACAGTGCGCGGCGGTGAGGATCAGGTTGCCGCTCGGACTGTCCAGGACGCTCGCGGTGCAGTGGTGAGCGTTGCGAATACCGTGGGCGAACAGTGGACCAACAGTCGCGTCCGGACTCAGATCAGCTGGTGCCGTGGTGGCCTCGGGTGGCGGCAGAGCCGGTCCGGTCGCGGTGCCCGCGGCGTCCGGACCCGGCACCGTGGCGCAGGACGCCAGGAGCAGTGTGGCCAGGACCGGCGGCAGCCACCGCCACCGCGCCGCCATCACACTGTTGACCAGGCGTTTGAGATGGTCACGGCGTGCAGCGTAGTGGGCCTGGCCGGAATCGCATGTCGGTCTAAGGGTGGCCTCAGGCGCGCCAATTGACCCGATCGGATGAGGTCAATCTCCGACTTTCGTTGACAATCCTATGAGCGGTCTGTGAATATCGGTCATCATCGATGAGCTTTCGCCCGGGCATCCCCGACCCCCCACGGGAGGAAACGTGCGAACCATCTCTCGGGCCGCGCTGATCGCGGTCGCCACCACTACCCTCGCGGTCGGCCTGACCGCCACGCCCGCGCTGTCGGCTCCGGCGAGTGCCGACACCGCTTCGGTCGTCGCTCAATTGGGGACGGCCCGCACCGCCGGGTCCTATCTGGATTCCGACGGCACCACCGTCGTCACCGTCACCGACTCCCGGGCCGCCGCCGCGGTCCGCGCCGCCGGTGCCACCGCCCGCGTGGTGGCGCACAGCGGCGACCAGCTCAATGCGCTGATGAAGAGCCTCGACACGGGTGTCCGCGGAACCGCGTGGTCGGTGGACCCGAAGTCCAACCAGGTGGTCGTGCAGGCTGACGCCACCGTGAGCAGGTCCGCGTTCCAGGCCCTCGCGACTCGGGCGGCGGCGGCCGGCGGCGCCGTCCGCGTGGTCCGGTCCACCGGCACATTCGCACCGCTGATCTCCGGCGGCGACGCCATCTACGGCGGGCAATACCGATGCTCGCTGGGCTTCAACGTCCGCAGTGGCAGCACCTACTATTTCCTGACCGCCGGTCACTGCGGCAACATCGCCAGCACCTGGTATTCCAACTCGAGCCACACCACGGTGCTCGGCACCACGGTCTCGTCGAGCTTCCCGGGCAACGACTTCGCGCTGATCCGCTACACCAACAGCTCGATCAGTCATCCGGGAACGGTTGGCAGCCAGGACATCACCTCGGCCGGCAACGCCACGGTCGGTGAACGGGTGACCCGCCGGGGCAGCACCACCGGCATCCACAGCGGCACCGTGCAGGCGCTGAACGTGACCGTGCACTACTCGGACGGCAGCACCGTGTCGGGTCTGATCCAGACCACGGTTTGCGCCGAAGGTGGAGACAGCGGTGGATCGCTCTACGACGGAGCGAAGGCCCTCGGCCTGACCTCCGGCGGAAGCGGCAACTGCAGCGTCGGCGGCACCACGTTCTTCCAGCCGGTGACCGAAGCCCTGAGCGCCTATGGCGTCCAGGTCTTCTGAGCCCATCGCGGCATCCTGATCGATCCGGGGCGGCACCGGCCGTCCCGGATCGCCGGCGCCTGGTCGACGCCGGCACGGTGGCGGTTATCCCTGGATCTTGCGACGTTGGCGTCGCTATGGGCGGGCTCAACATCGCAAGATCCAGGAAGAAGGGCTGCGGCCGAGCGGCGATCTGGCCGGATTCCCGTACGGTAGACGTGCTGATGCGGGTCTACCGGGCGGAGGACTGGTGAGCGATGGCCGACGGCGACACTGATCGGTCGCGGCGCGACAAGGTGCCGCCGGCGAAGACCATTGAGCTCGGCGCCGACGGTTCCGGACCGGCCAGCTCCGACACGGTCCAGGTCGAGGCGCTGACCGCTGATCGGGTCCGGTATGTCGGGGGTGCCGCTCCGGTGCCACCGCGGGCGCCCCGCCGTGGACCGAGCTGGACCGGGCCGACCGTCGACCTGCCCGCCGAGATGGCTCCGGCGTATGTCGACGCCGGCGGCCGACCGCCACGGCGGCTGCGCTGGTGGCTCGCCGGTCTGATGGCGGTCGTGGTGGTGATCGGCGCGGTGCTGATCCTGTTGCAGTTCCGCACCGACCAGGCGCCCGCCGCCCAGACTGTCCGGGCATACTTCGCCGATCTCGCCAACGGTGACACCGGCGCCGCCATGAAGCTGGTCGACAACCAGGGCGATTACACGTCCGCCGCGAACCCGCTGCTGTCCGGCACCGCCCTCAGCAAGGCGGCGAACCGGCCCAGCGCCGCCACCGTGGCCCGGTCCTCCGCCACCAGCACCGACGGCGGCCAGAGCGGCACCTCGGTCACGGTGACCTATTCGGTTGATGGGACCCAGGTGCAGCAGACGATCATTGCGATCGGATCGTCATCGGAGGGTTACCGGCTCAAGGCGCCGTTCATTACGGTCGCGGTGAGCGGCGCCAAGAATCGGCCGGTCAAGGTCAACGGCGTCGGCTTCCCGGCGGATGCCACCCAATTGTTGGCGTTTCCGGGCGCGTACGGCGCGACGGTCTCCGGCACCGCGCTGATCGCGCCGGCCACCGCCCAGGCCACCTATGACAGCGCTAGCGGCGCGGTCAAGGCGGACATCTGGCTGCCCGCACCGGAGATCGCCGACGGCGCCACCGCCGCCGTACAGGCCGCCGTCAACCACTCCCTGGACACGTGCGCCGCGAGCACCGCCGCTCAGCCGGCCGGATGCCCGTTCCTCTACGACGACTCGGGCGCCGACCTGAAGTGGAAGATCGCCGCCTATCCCAAGGTGAAGGCGAAGGCCAGTGCTGACGGCACGGTCACCTTCGACGACGGAGGCCACCTCGCGACGGTGCACTACGAGGCGACCACCGGCGGTTTCCTGGGCCTGTTCCCGCGTACCAAATCGGGGGACATGGGTGTCGACGTCGTGGGCACCGCGACGGTGACCGGCGACGGCATTGCCGTCACGTTTGGCTGATCCGGATCCCGCCGGTCGGATGATCCGCGCGGACATCCGGCCGATCGGCTGCATACCCGGCGGTGCCGACCTGCGATAGTCTCCGGCCACCCCGCCCCGCTCGCCCCCGGAGATTTCGTTGCCGCCACGTTCGAATCGGCGTTCCGTGCTGACCGTCGCCATAGCCGCCGCCCTGGCGGTTTCGGGTTGCTCATCGGCGCATCGGACGACGTCGGAGCCGTCTCCGACCACGGTCGCCGTCACCGCGCCGTCGGGCGCGCCCGGCCCGACGTCGAGCCCGTCAGCGGCCGGAACGCCAACCCCATCGTCCGGTCCGACATCGACGCCGAAGACCCCGACCGCGAAACCGACGACCAAGCCCAAACCGTCCGCGTCCAAGCCGGCGGCGGCGACCGGGCCGATCTCCTGTGGCGGCCACGTCGACTTGAGCCGCCCGACCTACCACGGCACCGGCCCGTTCGGGTCGCTCGTCTCCACCGGCAGCACAACGGTCGCGCTCACGTTCGACGACGGGCCGGATCCGGTGAACACTCCGAAGATCCTCGACCTTCTCAAGCAGTGCGGCGTGCACGCGACGTTCTGCCTGGTCGGGCACCGGGCCCGGGACAACCCAGATCTGGTCCGCCGGATCTACAACGAAGGCCACACCCTGTGCAACCACTCCTGGCAGCACCTGGATCTCAGCCACCCGCCGGCGACCACCGCGACCGGGAAGCCCTACACGATCCTCCACGATCTCGAGGCCACGAATAACGCCATCCATAAGGCGGTGCCCGGAGCGCCGATCAAGTACTTCCGGGCGCCCTACGGCAACTGGACCCAGGACGTGATCGATGCCGCGACGTCACTCGGCATGACACCGCTGGACTGGAGCGTGGACCCGCGGGACTGGGACAGCGCCACCTTCGGCACCGGCGCTCCGCTGGTGACCCACGTGATCGACACGGTGGAGGGAAAGGTGCGACCCGGATCGATCGTGCTGTCCCACGACAACGCTCATCCGGACACGATTACCGCGTACCGGACCTTGCTGCCCTGGCTGAAGGCGAGGTTCAAGCTGATCCCGATGCCGGTGACCGTCTCTCCGTGAGACCGGCGGATGGTGCGTGCCCAAGCTCTGCTTCGATGCGTGAGCTGGCGTGCACCATCCGGTGAGGGTCGCGAACTGGAGGGTCAGAGCGCGCCGGCTTCGTCCCACCATCGCAGCACTCGCAGGGCGCGCAGCGTGTTCCATCGGCTCGGCTGGCCGTCGCCGTCCTCCATCGCGAACGGCACCCGGCCCGGATAGGTGTTTTCCAGCAGCCACCGGCCGTCCGGCTGGCGCTTGGACCGAACCATTTCGATGCCCTCGGCCAGTCGCGGATCGGGCGTGCCACCGACGTCGCGGAAGTGATCCAGGGCGCGCAAGACGTCGTAATGCCAGCGGGTCGGGAACGCGAACTGGCCGAACGCCGGATCCATCGGCTCGCCGGTGGACTTGCGCCAGTAGAGACGGCGCTCCAGCAGGTATTCCTCGCCGCGGCGGCGAGCCGCGGTCGACTCCGGCGAGCCACCGGTGGCGCGCTCGTGCCGGAGGAGGCCCTCGAGAACGCCGATCGTGCTGTGCACCGAGGACACGGTGGCGCCGTTTTCCACCTCGCAATTCCAGCCGCCGTCCGGCAACTGGTCGGTCAGCAGCCGCGCCGCGATCCCTTCGACGTCGTGGCCGAAGTAGGCACCCAGGCCGAGTGTCATGCCGTTGATGCAGGGCTCGACCTCGCCATCGAAGAACCGCTGGCCGTCATGCTCCCATCGGCATGTGGCCGCGACCTTCGCGATCGACTCGCGCACCTGCGGGTCCTGCGGGTCGATGCCGATCTGGCGGAGCACCAGA
Organism: uncultured Actinomycetota bacterium; assembly: GCA_963836775.1. Taxonomy (GTDB): domain Bacteria; phylum Actinomycetota; class Actinomycetes; order Mycobacteriales; family Micromonosporaceae; genus DASQPR01. The sequence continues at coordinate 2,010,278 of CAWIKR010000003.1, forward strand.
AGCACCGGTGCCGTGGCGTTCCATGGCTGGCCCGGCTCATAGGTGTCGCGAGCGCCCCAGTAGTCAGCCGGGAAGAGTGCGCCGCCGGCCCACTGCCCGTCCGGATCCTCGAGATCAAGGAACCGAGCGCCCCAGCCGTCAGTCGCGACCCGGGCCCGCTCGGCCGCGACCACCTCGGTCGCGGCATCGAGCAGATCCCGCTGGACCTGCCACCGCACCGACGGGTCGGAGGCGAGCAGCCATTCGATGACGCCACTGGCGGCGGTCACGCCGTTGACGTCACTGCCCGCGGTCACGCTGGTGGTGCTGTCACTGGTGTCCATGCCCGGACCATACCGCCGTGGTCCGACATCTGCCCGAGCGTCGCGGTCAGCCCTGGTGGCGCATGATCCAGACCGGGAGGTCGCCGACCTCGAGCTCGGAGTCGACGGTCCACCCGGCCCGGCGGTAGATCTCGACGTTGACCGGGTTGGACGTCTCCAGATAGGCCGGCAGATCGCCGGCCCGCGCCAGTCCGGCCGCCATCGCCGCCCGGCCCAGTCCGCGGCCAGTTGCGTGCGGGTGGGTCGCCAGCACGCCGAGATACCAGTGCGGCGTGGTCGGCAATGCGCGGTGGATGACCTCGTTGTAGACCCGCAGCCGCTCAAGCGCGTCGGCCGGCAGATCCATCGGCTTGCGTGGCCCCGGCGCCGGACCGTCCCAGAGCGCCACCGCGTCGACCTCGCCGGCCGTCCACACCGTGCCTTCCGGCATCCGGGCATCGAACAGAGAGGCGGCGAACGCCGCCGCGTCGACGTCGTAGCGGGATTGGTCCGGGAAGAAGTAGCCGAACGCCGGATCCGGCCGGAACGCCTCGACGATGGTGGTCACGACGTGTTCGCGGTCGGGCGGCAAGGCGAGCCGGACCGAGACCGACGCGCTGGTCAGAGGTCCATCGTGCGGTGGCATTGGTTCACCCTAGCGGGCGGTCCCGGTGCGGTGGCTCCGCGACGCCGCAGCTCTACGGCGTCGCCCGGCCGGGAGTCGCGAAGATCGATTGTCGGCCAGCCGATCAGGAATCGAGAAGCGGCGGTCGGGGCACCGCACGTAGCGTCGTGGACGTGGACGCCGGACCTGGGCAAACCGGCCAGGTCGGTCCATGGAGTCCGACATATCGGGTCGAGGGACCCACGACGTCAGGAGCGATGATGACCGGCACGTCCAACGAAGGAATCAAGACCGTCCTGCACCCGGTCTCCGATCTGGCCAAGGCCAAGCCCGTCTACACGGCGATTCTCGGAGTGGAGCCGGCGCACGACGCGGACTATTACGTCGGCTACGAAGCCAACGGCCAGCACATCGGGCTGGTGCCGAACGGAGCACAGCAGGGCATGACCTCGCCGGTGGCGTACTGGCATGTCTCGGACATCGAGGCCAAGCTGGCCGAGGTGACCGCGGCCGGCGCGACGCCGAAGGATCCGGTTCGGGATGTCGGCGGCGGCCGGCTGGTGGCGACCGTGATCGACCCCGACGGCAACGTCCTGGGCCTGCTGCAAGACCGGTAGACACACTGACCTCGGTACGGCGTGCGCCGAGCGCGCCGTACCGTGGGGTCTGCGATCCGCACCGCCGCCACCGACGCAGGGAGACCGACCAGCATGCCCCCGAAGGCGACCACGCAGCCGGCGGCGACCCACGCCGCCGACAGCCACGATCTGATTCGCGTGCACGGCGCGCGGGTGAACAACCTCAAGGACGTGACCGTCGAGCTGCCCAAGCGCCGGCTCACCGCGTTCACCGGGGTCTCCGGCTCGGGCAAGAGCTCGCTGGTCTTCGGCACCATCGCGGCCGAGTCCCAGCGGTTGATCAACGAGACGTACAGCGCTTTTGTGCAGGGCTTCATGCCGACGCTGGCGCGGCCGGATGTCGACGTGCTGGACGGCTTGACCACCGCGATCATCGTCGACCAGGAGCGGATGGGCAGCGATGCGCGGTCCACCGTGGGCACCGCGACCGACGCCAACGCGATGCTGCGGATTCTGTTCAGCCGACTGGGGACTCCGCACATCGGATCGCCGCAGGCGTTCTCGTTCAACGTCGCCTCGATAAGTGGCGCCGGCGCGGTGACGATCGAGCGCGGCGGTCGGGAGACCAAGGAGCGGCGGAGCTTCCAGGTCCTGGGCGGTATGTGCCCGCGGTGCGAGGGCCGCGGATCCGTCAATGACATCGACCTGACCCAGCTCTACGACGACACCAAGTCACTGAGCGAAGGCGCGCTCACCATCCCCGGCTACAGCATGGACGGCTGGTTCGGGCGGATCTTCAGCGGTTCCGGTTTCTTCGACATGGACAAGCCGATCGGCAAGTTCACCAAGCGCGAGCTCAACGATCTGCTCTACAAGGAGCCAACCAAGATCAAGGTCGAGGGGATCAATCTCACCTACGAAGGCTTGATCCCGAAGATCCAGAAGTCGATGCTGTCGCGCGACGTCGACTCCATGCAGTCGCACGTCCGCGCCTTCGTCGAGCGCGCGGTGACCTTCACGATCTGTCCCGACTGCGACGGCACCCGCCTCAGCAAGGAGGCCCGGTCGTCGAAGATCAAGGGCGTCAACATCGCGGATGTCTGCGCGATGCAGATCAGCGACCTGGCCGAATGGGTCAAGGGCCTGGACGAGCCGTCGGTCGCGCCGCTGCTCGAGGCGCTGCGCGACACTCTCGCGTCGTTCGTGGACATCGGTCTGGGCTATCTCGCACTGGAGCGGCCGTCCGGCACGCTGTCCGGTGGCGAAGCCCAACGAGTCAAGATGATCAGGCACCTCGGCTCGTCGCTGACCGATGTGACCTACGTCTTCGACGAACCCACCATCGGCCTGCACCCGCACGACATCCAGCGGATGAACGAGCTGCTGCTGCAGCTGCGCGACAAGGGCAACACGGTGCTCGTCGTCGAGCACAAGCCGGAGGCCATCGCGATCGCGGACCACGTCGTCGACCTGGGGCCGGGGGCCGGCACCGCGGGCGGCGAGGTGGTCTACGAAGGCACCGTCGAGGGGCTGCGAGCCAGCGGCACCGTGACCGGCCGGCACCTCGACGACCGGATCAGCCTGAAAACGACGGTGCGTACGCCGTCCGGCGCGCTGGAGATCCGTGGCGCCGGCACTCACAACCTGCGCAACGTGAACGTCGACATCCCGCTCGGTGTCATGGTCGTGGTGACCGGCGTCGCGGGCTCCGGCAAGAGTTCGCTGATTCACGGCTCGGTCTCCGGCCGGGACGGTGTGGTCGCGGTCGACCAGAGCGGCATCCGGGGCTCGCGGCGGAGCAATCCGGCCACCTACACCGGCCTCCTGGACCCGATCCGTAAAGCCTTCGCCAAGGCCAACAATGTGAAGCCGGCGCTATTCAGCGCCAACTCCGAGGGTGCCTGCACCAACTGCAACGGTGCCGGTGTCATCTACACCGATCTCGGCATGATGGCCGGCGTGGCGACCGTTTGCGAGGTGTGCGAGGGCAAGCGGTTCGAGGCGTCGGTGCTGAAATACACGTTCGGCGGCAAGGACATCAGCGAGGTGCTCGCGATGCCGGTCGCCGAGGCGGTGGAGTTCTTCGGCTCCGGTCCGGCGGCGACGCCGGCCGCGCACCGGATTCTGGAGCGGCTCGCCGACGTCGGGCTCGGATACCTCAGCCTCGGCCAGCCGCTGACCACGCTGTCCGGTGGTGAGCGGCAGCGGATCAAACTCGCCACCCATCTGGGCGAGAAGGGCGGCGTCTACGTCCTCGACGAGCCGACCACCGGTCTGCACCTCGCCGACGTCGACCAGCTGCTCGGTCTGCTGGACCGGATCGTCGAGTCCGGCAAGTCGGTGATCGTCATCGAGCACCATCAGGCCGTGATGGCACACGCTGACTGGATCATCGATCTCGGCCCGGGTGCCGGCCATGACGGCGGCACGATCGTCTTCGAGGGAACGCCGGTGGACCTGGTCGCCGCGCGCTCCACATTGACCGGCGAGCATCTCGCCGACTACGTGGGAGCGAAGCTCGCCGGCAAGCGCTGAGCCGGCGCCGAGGGACGGCGTCGACTCGCGCCGCGGGGATAGCCGGGGCGTTCCGGTCGCGGTCTCGGCGGGCCAGGGGTTAGCTGGGGGAGGATCGGAATCAGCCTCGACCTGAGGAGTTCATCATGGCCAAGGTCATCACTGGTGCGTCGATGTCGATGGACGGCTTCATTGCCGGACCGGGAGAATCGGGATTCGAATACCTCTTCGGCTGGTACAACAACGGCGACCGGAAGATGGACAGCGCCTCACCGGACATCTCGTTCTCGCTGACGCCGGAGAATTACGACTTCTGGAAGGCGATCCTGGACCGGACCGGTGCCCTGGTCGTCGGCCGGCGTCTCTACGACATCACCAACGGCTGGGGTGGCCGGCATCCGATCGGCGTACCGGTCGTGGTGCTGACTCATCGGCCGTTCAATCCGCCGACGGACTCGTTCACCATCGTCACCGGCGGTATCGAAGAGGCGATCGACACCGCCGGCGAACTTGCCGGTGGTAAGGACATCAACGTGGCTGCCGGGCAGATGGGCAGCCAGGCGCTCGATCTCGGGCTGGTCGACGAGGTCTGGCTCGGTCTCACGCCGGTGCTGCTGGGCGGCGGGACGCCGTACTTCTCCGGGCTCACCCAGGTGCCGACGACCTGGCGCGATCCCGAGGTCATCGTCGGCAAGGGGATTACCCATCTCTGCTACCGCCGCAAATGAAGCCGGCGCACCACGCGTCGGGCGGCGGCGCGCGCCACCGCCGCCCATGCAGCGCTCCTAGGGCCCGGTGTCCGGAACCGGGATGGAGTCCGGGATGATCGAGAGGCGTGTGCACACGCCGTCCAGGTCGCAGGTCCACCAGCCGCTTCCATCCGGCTGAATGATGCCGTCGTCCCGGGCCAGGAAGGTCGTGGTGGAAATCCAGAGGTCGGCGGATGCCGGCCCGGAGGTGAGCACCCGGCCGGTGGCACTGGAGCTGTTGATGTCGTCAACGGCCATGATCCGGACGCCCGGTGTCGCCAGCGATCCGGACGGGAAGACGAGCCAGCGACCGTCCGGCGACAGGTTTTCCGAGTGCGGAACGGCGTCGCTTGGCGAGTTCACACAGTGGCCGCCGGACGACGCGCGGCCCGCGACGATGTCGGTCACCGCGCGGACGCGATAACAGGCTCGGGTGACGGTCTTTCCGCTCCTCGTGTCATACCGCGCGATGACCTGGCCGGATTTGGTGATCGCGATCGGCCACGCCGGTCCGTCCGCCCACAGTTGCTGGTGGTAGCCGGTGTGCAGGTTCCATGCGAGCGCGGCACCAGGCGCCGGACTGCCATTGGCGCTCCCGATCAGCACCCAGTCACCGCTGATGTTCAGCACCACCGGACCCAGCGCCGGGGCGGTGAAGTCGACGGTTCCGCGCGGGGAGAGGGTCGGGAGCGCGTACGCGGCGACCGTTGACGGGTGACCGGCGGCATCCGAGACCACGAGTGTCTTGCCGTCGGTCGAGACCGAGAAGTTTCCGTTGCTAGTGGTCACCTTCGTGGCCGGCCCCGCATCGGTCTGCCACCACACGGTGCCGGCGCCGGACGAGTCGTAGGCGGTGAACACGACCCCATCGGGTGTGGCGACGGCGCTGCCGATCTCATCGGCGGAACCAGTCGACAACGTCAGGTTGTGGCCGTCCGGAAACCGTACGACGGTGCCGATCAGCAGCGGGAGCGGCGCGGACACGTTCGTCGTCGGCGCCGTCGACGGGCTCGCGCTGGTCCCGGTCGGTGTCACGACGGGGATCGACGTCCCGGGCATCGGGCGTACGACGAACACCAGGCTCACCAGCGCAGCGCCGACGGCGAGCGCGGTCACTCCGGTCGCCAGGTGGCGGATCCGGCGGTTGCGGCCGCCGCGGCGGATGGCCTGGCTGATGTCGACGGTGCTCGGCGGCGCGTCGTGGCTCGCGATGGTGTCGAACATCGTACGCAGATCGGTTCCGTTCATCGCTGTACCTCGTGATCGACGATGGTGGTGCCAGCGCTTTCGCCCAGCGCTCGGCGGAGCGCCTCGATCCCTTTCGCGGTCTGGCTCTTGACCGTGCCGCTGCTCACGCCGAGGGCCGCGGCGGTGTCCTCGATCGACAGGTCGCAGTAGAACCGGAGGACCAGAGTGGCGCGTTGCCGGGTGGGCAGGTTCGCGACCGCTCCGCTCAGATCGAGCGCGGTCGCGTAGTCGGTCTCGACCGGCGCTTCACGCTGGTGAAATTCGCTCGGATCAGGCCCGAGGCGGACGCGATGCCAGCGTGATCGGCGCTCGGTGAGGAACACCCGGACCAGCAGTGTGTGTACGTAGCCGTCCATGTTGTCGGCGGCCCGGACCCGCCCCCACTGCTCGTAGACCCGAGTGATGGTCTGCTGAGTGACATCGTCGGCGCTGTGCCAGTCCTGGCACAGCACGTAGGCGACCCGCCGCAGCCACGGCAGGCGAGCGGTGACGTAGTCGACGTACTCCGCCTCATGGATTTTCTGCACCGCTCAACTCCGGGGATGAGGAAGCTGTCGGCCTATTGACGCCCACAGAGTGGCCATAGGTTGCCCGGGATGTGCCAGAAGATTTGCGGCACGTTCGGGTCGGCGGCGGCGCCGGCCGGATTGAGGCGGTTAGTCCGGCGCGCCGACGAGATCTCAACGCCCGCGCTTGCGCGGCTTTCCCGTCCCGGATCGGCCGGTGGAGCCCTGGCTCGTGGTGCCCCGGCCAGTGCCGGATCGCCCGGCGCGGCCCGCAGCGGGTTTCGGCTGACTTGTCCGTGCAGTGGTCTTGGGTGGCGGCGTGGTGCGCCCGCGGGTGCTGTGGGCGGTCCGGCCGCGGACGATCCCGATCATCTCCTCGACCAGGTCGGTGTACCCGTCCTTGCGCCAGGCGAGCGCGACCGTCGAGACCGGGGCGTCGGTCACCACGCGGCTGGTGAGATCGCGGCGCTGGTGCAATCGGGCGATCGACTGCGGTACGACGAGGATCCCGACCCCGGCCGGGACCAGCGCGATCGCGTCCGCGGTGGTGGCCGGGCGACCGTCATGAGGTGCGGTAGCAACGGCCGGTGCGGCGGCATCGCCCGACGCCTCGTCGCCGGGCCAGGCCAGCACGTCGTCCAGCGGCCGCAGCAGTGTCTCGTCGGCCAGGTCCGCGACCGTCAGCTCATCCCCAGCCGCCAGCAGGTGATCGCGGGGGACCACGGCGACCGTCGTCTCGGTGTAGAGCGGGATCGCGTCGAACACTTCCCGGTCGACCGGCAGGCGAACCAGGCCCGCGTCGGCATCGGCCGCCAGAGCCGTCCCGGCCTGCGCCGCCTCGATCGTCACCACCTGCAGTTCGGTCTCCGGCAGCCGCTCAGACCACACGCGGCCCCATTTGCTGACGGTGACGCCAGGCACGATGACCAGCCGGAACACCGGAGCGGGGACGGTCACGCCACCTCCCAGGCAACCGGTTACGGATCGGCGGCGGGCCGGCCCTATTCGCGCCGGGCGCCGCTGTGACCACGAGCTATGTGCTCAGAGTAATTGAAGGCCGGGTGGCGCCGCCCTGCCGGCCCGGTTCCGGCCGCCGGGTCGCTACCCTGACCAGGTGAGCCAGTCGAAGAAGCCCCAGTTGATGAAGCCGTCCACCGCGGCGGTGAAGCTCGACGTCTATCTGCCCGCGACGCCGGCGGAGTTCCAAGCCGGCATGGTGTCCCGGGACGAGTTCGACGATCTGCTGCGCGACCCGCCGCAGTGGCTCACTGATCTTCGGCGCAACGGTCCGCACCCGCGCTCCGTCGTCGCCGCCCGGCTGCGAGTTTCGCACAGCGGGCTGGCGCGGGCCGGAATCACCGAAGCCCTGACGACCGATCAGATCGCCGCGCTCATCGCGGACCCGCCGGAGTGGCTGGTGCACGAGCGCGAGAGCTTCGCCGAGGTGCAGCGGGAACAGCGCCGGCTGCGCGACTCGCGTTCCTGACCCACCCGGTCGGTTTCTCCTCGAACCACTGCCTGCCGCAGGTCTTGCGAACGGGGACCTGAGCGGCGGCTTCATCGCGACTACACCTCTGCTGGCCGTGCCACAGCGGTGTGCCGCGCGTCGATGCGGCGGGATTGCCACGCGTCGATGCCTAGACGCGGACGTTACTTGGTCGTAACGTCCGCCAGAGGCACGACAGCTTGCCCCCCTTCCACCCCTCGGGCCGGCCAAAGGAGTCTCGTGAGATCTCGCACCCTGTCCATCAAGCCTGTCATCGCGGTCAGCGCGGCGGTTGTCCTCATTGGACCGGCCACGCCCGCCACCGCTGCCGGCATCGCGAACCGTCCCGCGGAACGGCTCGCGATATCGTCGGTATCCAACCCCCACCCCGAATTCATCAGCGGCGGAGACGTTCTGCTCCGGGTGACCAACGCCGGTGCGACGCCGCGATTCGAAATCGACGGCCGGCACGTCGCCGCGACTGTCGAGCCGAACAGCGGCGGCTATCTCGCGCTGATCGATGGTGTCGCGGCGGGGCGCCACGACATTACCGCGATCGCCGGGCACGACCGCGCCCACCTTCGCGTACGCGACTTCGGCATCGACGGACCGGTGTTCTCCGGGCCACGGCAGGAGCCATACATCTGCGAGACGACGGTGTACGGCCTGCCGGCGGCGACCCCGCCGGCGTGCGCGGTGCCGACCCAGGTGTCCTACCTCTATAAGACCACGGGCGGCGCCTTCGTTCCGCTCGCCGATCCGACGACGCACCCCGGTGACCTGGCCACGGCCGCGGTGGGCGGACACAGCGTGCCGTACATCATCCGGCTGGAGCAGGGCACCATCGATCGTGCCGTCTACCAGATCGCAGCGCTCTACGACGGCACCAACCCGGTGCCGTTCACGGCGGATGCGAGCTGGAACCGCCGGCTCGTCTACACCTTCGGCGGCGGCTGCGATGCGGGCTATCACCAGGGCAGTGCGACCGGTGGCGTGATCAACGACCTGTTCCTGGCGCAGGGCTACGCGGTCGCGTCGTCATCGCTCAACGTCCTGGACACCAACTGCAGCACCATCATCTCGGCCGAGGCCGCGATGATGGTCAAGGAGCACTTCATCGAGGAGTACGGCCCGGTCGCGCACACCATCGGCTGGGGCGGTTCGGGCGGCGCGATCCAGCAGTACGACATCGCGGACCAGTACCCGGGAATCCTCGACGGCATCGTGCCGGGCGTCTCCTTCCCCGACCCGTTCACCACGCTCGGACCGGTGACCGACTGCCGGCTGCTGGACAACTACTTCGGAGCCGGCGGCAACGGCTTCACCGCAGCGCAGCAGGTCGCGATCGCCGGATTCAACGTCTACGACACTTGCCGAAGCTGGGACGCGACGTTCGCCAACCGGATCACCGCGACCGACAGCTGCAACCCGGTCATCCCGGTGTCGCTGCGGTGGGATCCGGTGACCAACCCGGACGGCGTCAAGTGTGCGGCCAACGAGCAGTACGTGAACCAGCTCGGGGTGAACCACAAGACCGGCTTCGCGCCCAGCGCGCTGGACAATGTCGGCGTGCAGTACGGCCTCGCCGCGCTGCAGAACGGCCAGATCACCGCTGCGCAGTTCACCGCGCTGAACGCCGGCATCGGCGGCTTCGACTACACCGGCCAACCGCAGGCCGCCCGAAGCGTCGCCGATCCGCGCGCGCTTTCGGCTTCGTACCGTGATGATCTGGTCAACAGTGGCGGCCAGGGCCTTGCCCAGACCGCGGTGATCGACCAGCGGATCGATCTCGATTTTGCCGGTCCGGGCAACGACATCCACACCACCGAGTGGTCCTATGTGATGCGGGCCCGGATGACCGCGGCCGGCACCGTCGGCAACCAGGTCATCATCGAGAACAACCCGGCGACGGTCGTGGCCGCGAGCATCTACGAGCTGGCCGCGATGGACCAGTGGCTGACCGCGATCGACGCCGACACCTCGGGTCGCCCGCTGTCGGTCAAGGTCAGCGCCGACAGGCCGGCGGCGATCGGTGACGGCTGTTTCCTGAATAACGGCTCGTTCGTCCGCGAGCAGCTGAGTTATGACGGCACCGGTCAATGCGCGAGCACCATCCCGGTGGCCGCGAACACGCGGCTGGTCGCGGGTGAACCGTTGGCCATGACGGTGCTCAAGTGCCACCTGAAACCGCTCGACTTCAGTGCCTACTCGGCGACGTTCACCGATGCCGAGAAGGCGCACCTGCGGGCGGCGTTCCCGACCGGCGTCTGCGATTACCAGCGACCGGGTGTCGGGCAGCAGCGTCCGGCCGGGACCTGGATGGACTACGGGTCTCGGTAATTCATGTGTGGGGGCGGGCCGGGTCGCGCGACCCGGCCCGCTTCGACGGGCGGGTAGCGCTCACGTGCCCGATCAGGGCGCGGTGTCGGCTACATCCAGGACATAGGCGGACCCGTCGGGAGTACGCCGGAAGCCGATCTTCTCGTAATACGGCGACAGCATCTTGGGCGGGCTCAGGATCTGGCGGAAGCCCCGATCGAGGAACAGCCGGCTGCGACGGAACACGAACTCGCCCGGCGTGAAATCCCGGTAGCGAGGAATCACGTAGTCGAGTTCTAGCAGCGCCACCGACGTCTCGGCGGGATCGGAGCGGACGATGACGACGCCGACCGTCTCATCTCCGGCCACGATCATCGACGCGAACCGGTCATCGCCCGGCCCATGCCACCGGAAGCCGGGGTTGACCTCGGCGATGTCGGCCGCATGTCGACGGAGGAAGTGCGCGAGAAACCCGTCGTCGACGCCGACCAGGACGACCGCGTAGCGTCCCTCGTCGTGCCGCGAGCGGGTAAGCGTCACCAGGTAGTAGATGTTGATCCCGGCAAGCACCAGGTTGAGCCCGACCATCGGCCACACGTGCGCAATCGTGTTGAACACGATCAGCGCGACCGAACCGATCAGGTTCCACCAGCGCAACCGCAGGATACGAGTCTGAAGCAGCGACCACACCAGGACGGCTGAGCCGGCCCAGCCGAGCGCGTCATTCCACCCCATGCGCGCGAGGGTACGGTGCCGCGTGGATTGGTGCACGTACCGACTGGTTGCCGCCGTATCGTCGGTCAGTTTTGGCCCCGGGTCGGGACACGGTGCTTGGTGCCTACCCGCGCGGGCCCCAACGCGCGTCGACCGGTTCCTCTCCTCGCCGCAGCGCGCCGATGTAGGCACGATCCGCTGCGAGGCGGGCCGTCACCTCGGAACCCTCGGCAACGGAGCCGTGCCCGGGCACCACGACATCGACCTGCCTCGCAGCCTCACCCAGCCGGTCGAGTGCCGCCTCGTAGGCGTCCAGCTGATTGGGGCGGCGCGGGTCGAGGAGCGGAATCAGGACGTCGGAGAGCATGTCGCCGGCGAGCAGGACGCCACGGTCCGCGAGGAGAACCGCGGCGTGGCCGATGGCGTGCGCCTCATGCTCGACGATCTCGCCCGGCACGGGTCCGCCGTCCGCGGGCAGCGGAGTGACGAGCCCGATCAGCTCAAGAGGGATGCCCGACGCGCTCTCCGCCGCCATCGCCTGCGCCCGCTCTCGGACTCCACCGGCAGCGTCGGCGCAGGCAGTGGTGGCGTAGCGCGGCACGTCACCGAACCGGGGGTGCCACAGCAGATGATCCCAGTGGAGATGGGTGGCGAACCCGGCGACCACCGGAATGCCGAGCCGGTTCAGGTCATCGGCGAGCTGGTTGAGATCGGAACCATCGATGCCGGGATCGACGAGGATCAACCCATCCTCCCCGCGCACCACGATGGCATTGCTCCAGACCCATTCGCTCTGCCGGACCCAGACGCCGTCGGCCACTTGATTCAGCATCCGTTCAGATTGTCAGTTGTCTCCGCCCGACGCCAGCGCATAACGGACAAAACGCGCCTCTTGCGAGCACGTTCATCGCGCCTTGGCCGATAAATCGCAGACGCAGGCAGCAGGAGGGAGAGCCGCTGAGACGACTCGCGACGTCGGCTGGACACAGCCACTGCAGCATCGTTGGCATTATGACGGTCGCCGACCTGCCGCTGCGCCTTCAGCGGTCACCCGCGCGCTCGCGGCCCCATGCGGGGCGGGTTGGCGTGCCGCCAATAACTCGCTGACCCGTCGAGCGGAACGGCAAAGCGTCGCGAGCGCATGAGCCAGTTTGATCCGGCCACGGTCCATGACGGTTTGAATCGGCCCAATACGAGTCCAACCTCACGTGATTACCGCAGGTCGTGGTGACGGTTGGCCGGAGCCTAGTCCCAGGTGGGGCGTAGCGGCATCTCGCTGTCGGCGCACTGGCCCAGCTTGACGCCCAGCACCTGATGCAGCTGGATCTGGTTGCGCTCGAAGCCGATCCGGGAGCCGACGAGGTACAGCCGCCACACCCGAGCCCGCTCCAGCCCGACCTCGGCGACGATCTGATCCCAGTGTTGGTCCATGTTGTGCGACCAGGCCTGCAACGTATAGGCGTAGTGCTCCCGCAGGTTCTCCTCGTGGCGCACCTCGAAGCCGTTGTCGTGCATCGCCGAGATAAGGTGTCCCACCCCGGTGAGTTCACCGTCAGGGAAGATATACCGGTTGATGAACATCCGCTTGTGCATCGCCGTTTCCAGATTGTTGGACCGGGTGATGCAGTGGTTGAGGAGCCGCCCACCGGGGCGCAAACGGCGGTGCAGGAAGCTGAAGTAGCCGTCGATCTGACCGAGTCCGATGTGTTCGGTGAGGCCGATCGAGCTGATCGCGTCGAACTGCAGCTCAGGCACGTCCCGGTAGTCCAGGTGCCGTACCTCGGCCAGGTCGGAGAGCCCGGCCTCGGCGATGGCCTTCTGCGCCCATTCGGCCTGACGCCGCGACAGCGTCACGCCCAGCGCCCGCACGCCGTGTTCGCGGGCGGCGTGCATCACCATGCCGCCCCAACCACATCCGACATCGAGCAACCGCATGCCCGGCTGCAGCCCGAGCTTCCTGGCCGCCAACTCGTGCTTGGCCCACTGTGCCTGCTCAAGCGTGCTGTCGGCGGTCGAAAATACGGCACAGGTGTACGTCATCGACGGACCCAGGATCCACTCGTAGAAGCGGTTAGACACGTCGTAGTGGTGAGCGATGGCGGCCTGGTCGCGACGCCGGGAGTGCCGACGGCCGCGCAACCGAACTTCGAGTTCGGGGCGGGGCGGAGGATACAGCAGCCTGACTCCGCCAAAGGCGCGCAGGGTGCGCAGCTTCTCCGACCAGGATAGGCGCAGATCGATGTTGGTCAGGCTGGATATGGCGGTGTACAGATCGCCGATGACCTCAAGGTCGCCGGCCACATAGGCTCGGGCCAGCCCCAGCTCGCTCGGTGCGGTCGCGATGTAGTTCAGTGCACGGGGCGACCGGATTTCGATACTCGTGACGGCATCGGGTGACCCTGCGCTGCTGCCGTCGTAGGCCCGGAACCGCATCGGCGCGGACGTCCCGAGCAGGTGTTCGAACGTCTGGGACAGAGACATGATCACTCCTATCGATGGACCACACACTTGTCGTACAGGTCGAGGAGTCTTCTGCCCGGGTCATATGCATCCTTTAGCCGCGCATATGACGCGCCGTTGTACAGCCGCCAGAATTCGTCGCGCGAGTAAAACGTCGTCGAATAGAGTGACTTGTGCCCGCCAAGCGCGGTCACGGTCTCCTCGATCAGCCGATTGTGATGGCCCTCGCGCTGGCCCGGCCGCAGCGGCACGCTCGACCAGAAGCCCAGGTTGACGTAGAGCTCGTCGGGTGCCAACGGGTACAGCGGCCACGGACTGCTGTCGCGCAGCCGCAGCGGGCACAGCCATACCGGCGAGATGCCGATGTCAGCGTCGAAGAAGTCGAGGAACTTGGCGCCGGCCGAAACCGGCACCTCGACGTCCTGCACCACCGGCTCCTGCGGTGGTCGCCCGCGCCGCGAGTCCCAGCGCTCGGTGAGCCGATGGCGACGGTCGAAGGCGACAAGTTTGCGGTACACATCCGACCGGCGATAGCGCTGGGGCCAGAGCCGCCGCACCACCGGGTGCTGCACGCCGAGCGCCCGTGAGCACCAGAACCAATCGGTGTCCCAACGCCATAGATAGTCGTGGACGGTCAGATGGTCGGTGTCGCGAGAGCGAATCGACTGGTAATAGATGTCCATCCCGGTGTAGGCGCTGACGTGTAGTGCAGACTCGGCGAACGTTGCCACCGTGAGGTACAGCTCATCGGGTCCGAAAAAGACACCGTCCACGAAGTCGACAGCAGTACCGTCGTGCGTACCGGCTGCGCAGATCTCCGCCAATGCGGCGAAGCAGTCTTCGGCCCGGTTGAACCGCAGGTGGCGGAGCGCGACGAAGGGCTGAACCGGCTCCAAATCGATGAGCAGCCGCAGAGCGTAGCCGAGCGTGCCGTACGAGTTCGGGAAGCCGCGGAACAGTTCGGCGTGCTCGTTGTCCGGGCCGAGCCAGAACGACCTCGCCGGCGCCGGTGAGGATCTCCATCTCGCGGACCGACTCGTGTGGCAACCCGTTGCGGAACGACGTCGACTCGATGCCGAGCCCGGCAACCGCGCCACCTAGCGTGATCGTCTTGAGCTGAGGCACCACCAGCGGCATCAAACCGTGCATCAGCGTGGCGTCCACCAGGTCCGCATACGTGACCATGCCCTGAACGTCGGCGGTGCGATTCCGCGCATCGATGGCCAGAACGTGGGAGAAGCCCGAGACGTCAAGGGCATCGGAGGCCTGCGGCCGAAACCGGAACAGGTTCGACGTGGTCTTCGCCAGCCGGACCTCCGCTTCGGGCCGAAGGGCCCGGTACTGCGCGAGCAGCAATCGAACGGATCGTTCGTGAGCCGCTCGACGATCAAAGCGAGGCGCGCCATCATGTCCGGTGGGGCCGTGTTCCACGCTGTCAACCTACCGCTCACGATGTCGGACCAGAGCGGTTTACGCCAACTTGCATGATCAACAGTTCGCCTGACGACGGGCCCAGCTCGCGGAGTCCGCGCGCGGCCCGCCGCGTGGATCGGCCCGACTGCGTGCTTGGCCTAGACGCAGCTGCTTCCGTTGGTTCATCACGCGACCGACCGGGCCGAACTGCTGCGGCCGTTCTCCACCCCGACGGCACAGCGCACACGTCGGGCCACATTGGAGCCGCCCACGTGCTGCTGTCGGCGGGTGACCGAGAGCCGGCGCCATATGTGCGATGGACGTTCGCCCAGCGTCTGGCCGAGCGAGGGCTCGGTCGGCACCTATCGTCGGCGGGTTTCATGGTGTCCCGGCGCCGCCCGCGCGGCGCCGGGACTCGTCCCTACCCGCGCAGTGCGGAGGCGAAGATGGCGGGCAGGGCGGACCAGCGGGGCCTGGCGGCGAAGGCGACGATCCGGCGGCCGGTTGTGGCTGCGGTGCGGTTGGTGACGAACCACGGCGGTTTCGGGGTGAGGCTGAACTGGCCGGTCATGATCGAGCGTGGCATTGGTCGGAACGGCCCGTAGACGACGGTGCGTTCCGGGCGGTGCAGCAGCAGCGCGTTGTGCACGACGCCGCGGCCGCTGCCGATGTCGTGGAGGGGGTGGCCGGGGAAGGCTCCCCAGGTGGCCCGGCCGGTCAGGTAGCCCACGCCGGTCCACGCGTTGACGCCGATGGTGCCGTATCGCAGCCGGGCGATGCTCTCACGCAGGTGCGCCGCCAGCTTGCGCTGTGTGCGTGGGTCGATGATCAGGTTGGCGCCGAGCGTGCCGTGTAGGCGCTCGTTGGCGGCGTCGACCGCGGCGTTGAGGAACTCCACTCCGGTGCCGGGCAGTTCGGCGATGCCGAGGACTGGGCCGAAGTATTCGGTGTCGAACGCCGACTCGGTCGCGTCGGCGAGGTCGAGGTTCCATAGCAGGGTGCGTTCGGTGGTGCCGCCGACACCGTCGAAGTCTGGGTGCGCCTGCCGGGCGCCGGCCACCCGTGCGTCGCAGCCCGGATACCAGGCGGGTCGGGTGTGCGCGGCCGCGAACGCCCCGCGCAGCGCGGTGTAGAACTGCTGCTTCTGCGGCCAGTCGGCGCTGACGATGACGACCTGCGCGGCGACGCAGTTGAAGCCGCCGTTGTGCAGCCGTTGGGTGGCGATGTGCTCGGCCTGGAAGCGGATGTCCGCCTTCGACCAGCGGCCGGGCACCACGATCGTCGGTGAGATGCCACCGAGTTCGCTGGTAATCGGCTTGCAAAGGCGTGGGGTGCCCGCCGCCTTGGCCGCGGCCCCGGCGGCGCCGGTGCCCCAGGCGATCGCGTCGTGGGTGGCTTCGCTGCCGGTGATGTGTACGGCATCGACACCGGTGTGGGTGACCAGGTGGTCGCCGACGAAGGCATCGCCGGTGACGATTCGTAGGTAGCCGCGGTCGATGAACGGGGCGAACACCGCCTCGAAGACCGGCAGCAGCGCGTCGGTGACCGGGTTGAGCTTGAGCAGGACCACCCGGTTGTGGGCGTAGAGCTGGTAGAGCACGTCCAGCGGCGCGATCGAGAAGATGTTGCCGGCGCCCATCACCACCGCGACGCCGGCGGTCTGCTCGGGCGTGCGCAGGCCCAGACCGGCCTGTTCCCGCGTCTCCTGCTCGGTGACGCCGGGTTCCATCCACACCTGCGCCCGGAAGCCGCTGAGCAGCAGCCGGTCAAACACGTTGTGCGGCAGCACGTCAACGGCGACCCGCCCACCGGGTGCGGTCTCGACCGGGTACCCAGCCAGCAGATCGCGGCCCTGCGCCAGCCGGGCCAGGGTCTCGGCCAGCGCCTCGGCGTAGCCGAGCACGGCCCAGGGGCCGCTGGTCCACTCCTCACCGAGTAGCGGCGAACCGGCCGGCAGCTGCTTGATCTTCCCGGCGACGCGCACCCACTGCTCGGCGTGGGCGCCGACGTTGGCGTGCATCTGCCGCAGCAGGTCGCGGCGCGAGGCGAGTGACTCGCGAGCCCAGCCGCGCTCGCCGTCGTGCAACTCGGCGATCATCTGGTCGAACTGCGCGGTGGTTGCGGTGCTCATGCTCATTAGGCGATGTCCTTTTCGATGTCGTGGCGGCCTTGCGTGGGCTGGCGCGGGGCGGCGCGAGTTACGGGATGTAGCAGGCGCGGTGTTCAGGACACCGGCTCAACCGGGGTGTGCGCCGCGACGAGGTCGGCCGGGGCCCGGACCTCACGCTTGAGGATCTTGCCGGTGGCGGTCTTGGGCAGTTCGTCGACGATCCAGACGTGGCGGGGGTACTTGTACGCCGCCGCTTGAGCTTTGACGTGTTCGCGCAGCTCGTCCGGGGTGGCCGTGTGGCCTTCCTTGAGCGCGACCGCGGCGCACACCTCCTCGCCGTATTCGGGGTGCGGGATGCCGATGACGGCGACCTCGCGTACCGCGGGGTGTTCGTAGAGCAGTTCCTCGATCTCGCGCGGGTAGACGTTGTAGCCACCACGGATGATCATGTCTTTCTTGCGGTCGACGATGAAGAAGTAGCCGTCCTCGTCGATGCGGGCCAGGTCGCCGGTGCGGAACCAGCCGTCGGCGTCGATCGCCTCCGCGGTCGCATCCGGGCGGCGCCAGTAGCCCTTCATGACGTTGTGGCCGCGGATGACGATCTCGCCAACGCCGTTCTCGACGTCCCGCAGTGCCATCTGCACCCCGGCGACCGGGGTACCGATCGACCCGGCCTTACGCTCCCGGTCGGGGTGGTTGAACGACGCCACCGGGGAGGTCTCCGACAGCCCGTAACCCTCCAGCAGGACGCAGCCGAACCCGGCCTCGAAGCCGCGCAGCACCTCCACCGGCAGCGCCGCCCCACCGGAGGCGCACAGCCGCAGGCTGGCCACGTCGAACGCCGCCCGCTCCGGGTGGGCCAGCAGCGCCACGTACATGGTCGGCACGCCCTCGAAGACGGTCACGCGATAGCGGTGGATCGTGTCGAGCGCAGCCTGCGCGTCGAAACGCGGCACCAGCGCCAGGCACGCCCCGGCGGCGATGGTGGCGTTGAGCCCGCAGGTCTGGCCGAACGAGTGGAACAGCGGCAACGCGCCGAGCACGACGTCGCCGGTGGTCAGGCTCAGCAGGCCGACGGCGACTTCGGTGTTGCCGATCAGGTTGGCGTGGGTCAGCTCGGCGCCCTTGGGGGTGCCGGTCGTGCCGGAGGTGTAGAGGATCACCGCGGTGTCGCTCGCGTCCCGCTCGACCACCCCGTCCTGCGGCGTGGTCCCGGCCAGCAGGGCCTCGAACTCGCCCGGCGTCACCAACAGACACTCGGCGCCCGCGGCGGCCGCGCCCGCCGCGGCGTCCTCGGCGAACCCGTGCCAGGCCAGCACCAGCTTCGCCCCCGAGTCGCCCAGGTAGAACGCCACCTCACGGGACTTGAGCAGCACGTTCATCGGCACCACCACGGCGCCGGCCCGCAGGATGCCGTAGTAGGCGGCGGCGAACTGCGGCACGTTCGGCAGCATCACGCCGACCCGATCGCCGGCCCGCACGCCACGCTCCCGCAGCAACCCGGCCACCCGGGCACTAGCCGCATCGAGCTGCGCGTGGGTCACCACGGTGTCGCCGAGCCGGATCGCGGGGGCGGCACCGTCACGGGCCGCTGAAGCGGCAAGTTTTAGGGCAAGATTGGCCATTACCAAGTCTTTCTGTCGCGTGCGGTCGAATGTTGGATGGCGCTGAGTGTCGCCCTTGCGCCAAGGGGCGCTGGTCGCGCGAGGCTCAGGTGTAAGTGCCGGCCGCCGCAGCGGGCTCGACGGCTGTCGACCTCGAGCTGCCACGGGTGAGCAGCCAGCCGACAGCCGCCGTGGAAGGGATCATCACCAATGCGTAGATGCCTGCGGGTACGGCGAGAGCGACGCTGTTAAGGACACTGATGGCGATGGTGATGGCGAGGGTCGCGTTGTGCGCTCCGATCTCGAATGCGGCCGCGACGGCCTGACGGCGCTCGACACCAAGCGCTCGTGGCACCACGAAGCCGAGCGTCAGACTCGCCAGGCAGAACGTCAGCGCCACCACGCCGACCGAGGTGATGTAGCCGAGGACGTGGGCTCGCTCGTTGTACGTGGTGCCGACGACGGCCAAGGCCAGCACCAGCGTCGAGGCGATCCGCACCGGGCGGTCCATACGATCGGCGAAGACGGGGCGGGACCGACGCAGGATCATGCCGATTCCCACAGGAACCAGCACGATCGCGAACACCTGGAGCATCTTGCCGAACTGTAGTGAGAGCTGCCCCGCGCCGAGGTCGGGTGCGAAGTAGGCCAGGGCGAAATTGGTCACCAACGGGACCGTCACCACCGCGATCACCGAGTTGATGGCGGCGAGCGTGATGTTGAGGGCGACGTCGCCGTGGAACAGGTGACTGAACAGGTTGGCGACCGGGCCACCCGGCGACGCCGCGAGCAGCATCATCCCGACCGCCAGCACCGAGGGAAGGCCGAATGCCACGACTATCCCGAAGCACAGTGCGGGCAGGACGAGGAGCTGCAGCGTCAAGGCCACCACCACCGCGCGCGGCTTGCGGGCAGCGCGGGCGAAATCGTCAACGGTCAACGTCAGTCCGAGGCCGAGCATGACGACGGCAAGCGCTGCCGGCAGGAAGACAGAGGCGAACACTGAGTCCATGGGTCACAGTCCCAGGTGGCGAGTCGGGAGGTGTGGCACGAGGAAGATCCGGTCGGCCAGTGCGAGTTTCGTCATACCCGCAACGGTGCCAAGGCTGACGTCACGCGCGCTCGTGCCTCAGTCCGAAACAGGTACTGCCCGTTGGCCGTTGGAACAACTCCGGGTTACGGATCGGGTGGTGTCGGTGGGAGGGCCGAAGAGCGAGACCCATCGCAGTGCGAGCTCGACGTTCGTCGAGCGCCGCGACAGCGGGTGCCCGAGCAACTCCTCGGCCCGGGCGATGCGGTAGCGCACCGTGTTCTTGTGCACGCGCAGCCGCTCGGCCGTCGCCTCGATGCTCAAGGTCGTCAGGAATTCCAGGACGGTTTCGCGGACCAGGGCGAGGTTCTTGTCGGCACCGATGAGCTGACCGACCTCGCGGGCCACCATCCGTCGCATCAGCTTTTCCTGTGCTGAAACGAGGATAAGCAGCTCGTCCTCGTCATAGCGCACCAGGGATCGATCGTGCGCAGCCTTGACGGCCAGACTCTCGGCGGCTCGCGCTTCCGCGTGGCTGGTTCGGAAACCCTGGATCCCGGGACCAGGCCGGCCGATCGCCGCTTGCATGCCGGCCTGGCGGAGTGCCGACACAAGTCCGCACAGCTGAGCGAGGTCGGGCTCGCGGGGCGTGGCGACCCAGCACCACAGGTCACGGCTGCCGGCGACCATCGTCAGCGGTCGTGAGGTGCCGAGTGCCCGGGCAACGGCGTTCGCGACGTCGAGCATCGCCCCGGTCGTGGACGAGCCGGCCTCGGCCGCCCAGACGACGTAGGCCGTCTGCCAGTGCGACAAAGGGTGGCCCAGCAGGAGCGTTGCGTCGTCCGCACTCGGCGGCGTGTCACCCAGGAGCGCTTCGATGGTCTCGGCGCGGCGTACGACGGCGCCGTCGTGCAGCCGCCGACGCTCCTCGTAGTACGTCTCGATCAGGCTTTCCTGGGCGTCAGTCATCCACTGCCCGGCGAGATCCCAGATGAAGACGAGGACCTCGTCACGCGGGGGAGCGTCTTCGCTCGGCCCGCCGATGACCTCGGTCAAGAAGCGGAAGACGCTCGTCTGGGCGACCCGGTATACCTTCAACAGGATCCCGATGTCCAGGCCGCGCCGGGCCAGGGACCGGGCCAGATCGGCGCCCTGGCCCGGCCGCACGAGGCGGCGGTCCGCACCGAGGCTCGCGACGAACTCGCGCCACTCCGCGCGGGTGCTGCGGTGCAGGTCCTGGACGAGGATGGGATCGGCGGCGATCTCGGGGATCTGCTTGATAATGACGGCGTCGATCTGGTCGGTGAAGGAGTCCGCCAAGGCGTCCTGCGAGGCCATCCTGCCGAAGTTTTGCGCCCAGGCAGTCAGCGCCTCTGACGGGTTTCCCGACAATCGACGCCTCCGACTCGCGCGGTGACCGTGGTCACACTGTTTGGACGTCAGAACAATGCCGCACTCCACCGCTGCTCGCAATACCGGAATGTGAATCGTGCCAGTTGAGGCAGAGGCGTCCCTTTTGGGTCGTAAACTCGCCCCCTGCGGCGGTTCAGGCCGCAGGGCGGATGATGCAGGGGAAGTCCAGGTGGCAGGTCGAGGTATCGATCGGCTGGGGTGCCCGTGCGGCGGGCCGGTAGCGGCGGCGGTCGTCGAGTTCCACTCGACCCCACTCGCGCCCGGAGCCGTCGAGGATCCGGCCGCGGTGCGCCCGCCCCAGCACGACGGGCGGACGGGGTCGGGCGTCCACGACGCCGGCGAATGACGGTGTACGCGGACGATCCGCACCGCGCGGTTGTTCCAGCGGCCAACGGGCCGGGCGGATTTCGGACCGAGGAACGAGCGCGGGTCACGTCGGCGCTGGCAACGTTGCCCGCATGACGAAATCAGTGGCGCTTTCGCGCGAACAGCTACCGATCGCAATCGAGCGTGACGGCATGGAACTCCGCGTTCACGAGATCGGCGGGGGCATGACGACGGCATTCATTCGGCTGCCGGCCGGGGCGGACCTGGGCCCGGTGATGGTCGGACTGCCCGACGATCTTTGCCAGTGTCCGCACTGGGGGTACGTCCAGAAGGGGCGGGTCGGGTTGAAGACCACGGATGGCGAGGAGGTCTACGAGCCGGGACAGGCCTTCTACTGGGCGCCGGGACACGCGCCGTACGCGATCGAGGACTCCGAGTACGTGGACTTCTCACCGACTGGCGAGTTCAACAAGCTCGTCGAGCACTTCATGCTCTTCCTGGCGCAGGCCAGCTGAACTCGCCGCGACCAGTCCACAGCGTAGCCAAGACCTCTTGGCTTACGTGCGGCGATGGAGTGCGGCATCGTTCGGACGTCCAGGAAGCGTGGCCACGGTCACAACGAGTGTCGGGGGCGTCGATCGCCGGAGAACCGGTCGGAGGCGCTTCGCCGCGCGGAGTGGCGCGGGCTGCAGCGGGCAGTCTGCTGCCCGCGCCGTGCGCCCGAAGCCGTCAAGATCACGTAAGCCGCGCAACCGCCCACCACGACGGCGCCGGCGGCCAGGACTGCACGCCCGGACCGCCGGCGCCGTCGCCTCACCGACCCTGGACAGGAGGGGCCTCGTGCCCTCGCAAGACGATCTCCACCGCACCGCCCTGCCTATGCCCGACCGGCCCCGACCCGGCCTGACCACGTATGACGCCCGGGACCCGGAGACGTCGTTCGCGCCGATCACGCCGCTGCGGCCGCCCGCCGGCGCGCCTAACGTCCTGGTGATCCTGCTCGACGACGTGGGCTTCGGGGCGTCCAGTGTGTTCGGCGGCCCGATCGACACCCCAGTCGCGCAGCGGTTGGCCGACGGCGGGCTGCGCTACTCCCGGTTCCACACGACCGCTTTGTGCTCGCCGACCCGGCAGGCGCTGCTGACCGGCCGCAACCACCATTCCGTCGGCATGGGCGCGATCACCGAACTGGCCACCTCCGCGCCGGGATACAACACGATCCGGCCCAACTCCAAGGCGCCGCTGGCCGAGACGCTGCGGCTCAACGGGTACGCGACCGCGCAGTTCGGCAAGTGCCACGAGGTGCCGGTGTGGGAGACCAGCCCGGCCGGCCCGTTCGACCGCTGGCCGACCGGCAGCGGCTTCGAGTACTTCTACGGCTTCGTCGGCGCCGAGACTAACCAGTACTACCCCGCCCTCTACGAGGGCACTACCCCGGTGGAGCCCAGGCGCACGCCGGAGGAGGGCTACCACCTGACCGAGGACCTCGGCGACCGCGGCGTGGACTGGATCCGCCGCCAGCACGCGCTGCAGCCCGACCGGCCGTTCTTCGTGTACTTCGCTCCCGGGGCGACCCATGCGCCGCACCATGCCCCCAAGGAGTGGTCCAACCGGTACGCGGGACGTTTCGATCGGGGCTGGGACGCGTTGCGCGAGGAGATCTTCGAGCGGCAGAAGCAGCTCGGCGTGATCCCGCCCGACGCCGAGCTGACCGCGTTCAACGCGGAGATCCCGCACTGGGACGAGATGCCCGAGGACCTCAAGCCGGTGCTGGCCCGTCAGATGGAGGTCTACGCCGGGTTCCTGGCCCACACCGACGCCCAGATCGGCCGCCTCGTGCAGACCCTCGACGACCTGGAACTGCTCGACAACACGCTGATCTACTACATCATCGGCGACAACGGCGCCTCGGCCGAGGGTACCCATCACGGCAGCTTCAACGAGACGATCAACTTCAACGGCCTGAGCGCGCTGGAATCGATCGAGTTCCTGCGCGCCAAGGTTGCCGAGTTCGGGACGCCGAGCGCCTACAACCACTACGCGGTGGGCTGGGCCCATGCGATGTGCACGCCGTACCAGTGGACCAAGCAAGCCGCCTCGCACTGGGGCGGCACCCGCAACGGCACCATCGTGCACTGGCCCGCGCGCATCACCGGCCGGGGCGAGGTCCGCGAGCAGTTCTCCCACGTCATCGACGTCGCGCCAACCATCCTGGAGGCAGCCGGGCTGCCCGAGCCCACCACGGTGCACGGGGTAACCCAGGCTCCCATCGAGGGCGTGAGCATGGGCTACTCCTTCGACGACCCAAGTGCTCCCGAGCGGCACCAGACGCAGTACTTCGAGATCGCCGGCAACCGCGGCATCTACCACCGCGGCTGGACCGCCGTCACCAAGCACCGCACGCCGTGGGAGCTGAAGGGAGCTCAGCTGGGCTCCTTCGACGACGACGTGTGGGAGCTCTACGGCCCAGACGACTGGACCCAGTCCCGCGACCTGGCAGCCGAGCAGCCCGAGATGCTCCACAAGCTGCAGCGGCTGTGGCTGATCGAGGCCACCAGGCACGGAGTGCTGCCGCTGGACGACCGGGCCGTCGAGCGTTTCGACCCCGATCTCGCCGGGCGGCCGCAGCTCATCCGCGGGAACACCCAGGTGCTCTTCCCAGGCATGGGCCACCTCAACGAGAGCTCCGTCATCAACATCAAGAACAGAAGCCACGCCGTCACCGCACAGGTCGTGGTCGCGGAGGACGGCGCCGAGGGCGTCATCGTGTCCCAGGGCGGCCTCGCCGGCGGCTGGAGCCTGTATGCCCGCGACGGCCAACTGCGCTACTGCTACAACCTGGTGGGCCTGCAGCGCTTCTACATAGTCTCGGACCACAAGCTTCCGGCCGGCGAGCACCAGCTGCGGATGGAGTTCGACTACGACGGCCCCGGCCTGGCCAAGGGTGGCACCGTCACGCTCCACGTCGACGGCGCCGAGGTGGGCCGCGGGCAGCTGCCGGTGACCCAGGCCATGGTGTTCTCCATGGACGAGACGACCAACGTAGGCCGCGAGTCGGGCTCGCCCGTCACGCCGGAGTACCCGGCGCGCGGCAACGACTTCACCGGTGAGATCCGGTGGGTACAGATCGATGTGGACGGCGCCGCGGCCAACCCGGAGCACCTGATCCCGGTCGAGGAGCGCTGGCGGATCGCCATGTCCCGGCAGTGACGGGCCGCTGAGCGGCGATAGGCGGCGACGAAGGAGGGGGTGGGGCGAGTCCGAGCTCGGGCAGCCCCAGCCTTCCCAACACGCCGCCGCCACGGCAGTTGCCGCTGGTGCGCAAGGGCAAGAACCCGTTGCATCCCACTGCCTCATGGTGCAGTTCCCGTTGCCCGTCCCGCGGGCCCTCTCCGTGAGTCGTTCGCACGTTTCGCGCCGCAGGCTTCGCGCCTCAGTTTCGTCCCGGAGGCAGTGCGGGAGGCCGGACCGAAGCGGCCGCCGCATCCGCAGCTCACACCACTGATTTCACTGTCACGCGGCATGTTCCGTCGCCAGTTCTGGGCCCAACCGATCCTGAACCTGTACGCACTACCCGAACGCGGCGGCGGCGACGTGGCGTCCGACTGCTGGGTGGGCCGGCGCGCATATGGATTGTGCGGGCTTGACAGCCCGGAGGGCGGAGGGGCGGAATCCGGTGTTCCTGGGAATGAATGTGACGCGACGACGGGGCAGGCCCGGCGGCTGGTGCTGTGCGCGGCTGCGGTCGGTGTCGTCGCCATTCCACCGCCGGTTTCCTAACGTCGTTCCGGCCCGCCGTTTTGGCCGGCGCGGGCGGTCAGCGCGAGGCCCGTAGGTCTGAATGAGGTCGTTGATCATCTTTGGCCTCTCGCCTCGGTCTGTCTCGTTCCAGAGTTGACCCTGCGGCGGTCACGCATCGTGTATCAAGCGACGAGCACGATCGGGGCGTCCTCCGGCCGGATCGTGCAGGTGGACCGCCCTTGGCCAGGTGCGGTCGTACGATTTCCACTTGGTGATTCGGCATCGTGTTTACGGGTCACGCAGCGTTGACTTCGCGGTCGCGAGCCACGACTGTGCCAAATCATGTACGAAACTTTCCACACGAATCTCGGTGGGCGCTGACATGAAGATCATCTCGGTCGACGTCCTTCTCGTCGACGAACCACCCGTGTCCCCGCCGTTCCGCTGGCGGGACGGCCTGCCCGGCTCGGACGGCGCCCGCACGGGCGGCTGGCTCGTGATCGAGACCGAGGACGGGTTGAGGGGTTTCGCGTCCTGCCGCCGCGGCCTGATCTTGGCCGACCTCGTCGACCGGCGGATCCGCGACGAGCTGGTCGGCGCGGACGCGACCATGCGCGAGTTCCTCTGGCACCGCATGTGGGAGCTCGACCGGATCGAGGAGTTCCCGATCTACACGATCGCCTGCGTGGACGAGGCGCTCTGGGACCTCGCCGGCAAGCGGGCCGGGGTGCCGGTGCACCAGCTCCTCGGAACGTTCCGCGCGTCGGTCCCGGCCTATGCCTCGACGGTCACGTTCGACTCGATCCCGGAGTACCTCGACGTCGCCGACCAGTGCCTGGCGCTCGGCTACCGGGGTATCAAGCTGCACGCCTGGGGCGACGCCCGCCGGGACGCCGAGCTGTCGCTTGTCCTGCGCGCGCACGTCGGCGACCGAGTGCCGCTGATGTACGACGGTTCGGCCGGTTTCGACCTCGCCGACGCGATCTACCTCGGCCGGGCGCTGAGCGAGGCGGGCTACCTCTGGTACGAGGAGCCGATGCGCGAGTTCAGCATCACCGCCTACCAGCGGCTGTCCGAGCGGGTCGACGTGCCGCTGCTGGTCGCCGAGACCAGCGACGGCGCCCACATGAACGCAGCCGACTTCATCGCCTCGGGCTGCGCCACCTTCGTCCGGACGTCCAGCCACTACAAGGGCGGCATCACTGGCGCGATGCGGGTGGGCCACCTGGCCGAGTCGTTCCTGCTGCGGGCCGAGGTGCACGGCGGCGGCCTGCCGAACACCCATGTGCTCATGGCGCTGCCCAACACCACCTACTACGAGAGTCTCGTCGACACGAACCCGGTGCGGCGGGCGGCCGAGGTCGACGCCGACGGCCTGGTGCACGCGCCGACCGCGCCGGGCATGGGGTACGAGGCCGGCTGGGGCAGCGACATGCCGCCGCTGACCGTCGCCGAGGACTCGGTGCGGGACCGCTGATGCCCGGGATCACTTCCGCGTCGGATCTGCGGGTGGCCTGATGCGCACGCGGCGGGTCGGGCGCACCGACATCCGCGTCACCGAACTCGGCTTCGGCGGCGCGAGCATCGGCAACCTGTACCGGGCGACGTCGGACGAGGTCGCGCGGGCGGCGGTCGACGCGGCGTGGGCGGTCGGCATCCGCTACTTCGACACCGCCCCGCACTACGGGCTCGGCTTGTCCGAGCGGCGGCTAGGTGAGGCCCTGCGCCGCTACCCCCGCGATGAGTACGTGCTCTCCACCAAGGTCGGGCGCCTCATCGTCCCCAACCCCACGCCGACCGGCTCGGACCTGCTTTACGGCATGTTCGACGTTCCGGACGACCTCAGCCGGCGGCTCGACTACAGCGCCGGCGGCGTGCGGCGGTCGCTGGAGGCGAGCCTGGCCCGGCTGGGACTCGACCGGGTCGACGTCGTGCTGGTGCACGACCCGGACGACTTCCTCGACCAGACGATCGCCGAGGCCCTTCCGGCCCTGGCCGAGCTGCGTGAGCAGGGCGTGGTCGGCGCGATCGGGGTCGGCATGAACCAGTGGGAGGCGCCGCTGCGCGTCGTACGGGAGGCCGACATCGACGTGGTCATGCTCGCCGGCCGCTGGACGCTACTCGACCGTACCGGCGAGGCGCTGCTCGACGCCTGCCTCGAGCGGGGGACGTCGGTGCTGGCCGCCGCTCCGTACAACTCCGGCCTCCTCGCGCGCGACCGGCCGGACGACACGGCCAACTTCGACTATGGTCGGCCCGGCGAATCGCTGGTCGCACGCGCTCGGGCCCTCGCCGGCATCGCGACCGAGCACGGGACCACGCTGCCGACCGCGGCAATCCAGTTCCCGTTGATCCACCCGGCGGTCTCCTCGGTCGTCGTCGGCATGCGCGACGCCGCCCAGGTGACTTCGACCGCGACCCGCTCGCAGGCATACGTCGACCCGGACGCGTGGAGCCGGCTGTGCGCCGCCGACGTGATTCGGGCCTGAGCCGATGAAACTCGCCCTGTTCGCGACGTGTCTCGTCGACGGCCTGTACCCCGACGTCGGCCGCGCGACTGTACGTGTCCTCGAGCGCCTCGGACTAGAGGTGAACTTCCCGCCGACACAATCTTGCTGCGGCCAGATGCACGTCAACAGCGGCTACCCGGCCGAGGCCCTGCCCCTGGTGCGCAACTTCGTGGAGACGTTCGAACCGTACGACGCGATCGTCGTGCCCTCCGGGTCCTGTGCGGCCGCCGTCCGCCACCAGCACGAGCGGCTGGCCGCCAGGGCCGGCGACGAGGCGCTCGCCGCCCGCGCCCGGCAGGTCGCCGCCCGCGTGTACGAGCTGTCCGAGTTCCTGGTCGACGTCCTCGGTGTCACCGACGTCGGCGCCCGCTACCCGCACCGCGTGACCTACCATCCCACCTGCCACTCGATGCGGATGCTGCACGTCGGGGACCGGCCGGAACGGCTCCTGCGCGACGTGGACGGCATCGACCTGGTGACCCTGCCCGGCGCGGAGAGCTGCTGCGGCTTCGGCGGCACCTTCGCTGTCAAGAACAGCTGCGTGTCGTCGCAGATGCTCGCGGACAAGTGCGCGAACGTCGTGGCGTCCGGCGCCGAGGTGTGCAGCGCCGGGGACGCGTCCTGCCTGATGCAGATCGGCGCCGGACTGGCCCGGATGCGCACCGATACCGGGGTCGTACATCTCGCCGAGATCCTCGCCTCGACCGAGGACGACCGGTGACCACGTTCCTCGGCCTGCCCGGCGCCTCCCCGTCAAGCAAGCTGCACGGCACCCGCCCGTTCCCGGAGGCGGCTCAGGCCGCCGCGGCCGACGCCCAGATACAGCGCAATCTCCGGGTGGCGACCGCGACGATCCGCGGCAAGCGGGCCGCGGCGATCGGCGAGCTGCCTGACTGGCCGCAGTTGCGCGCGGCGGCCGCGGCCATCAAGGACCAGGCCCTCGCCCGCCTCGACGAGCACCTCGTGCGCCTCGAAGCCCAGGTGGTCGCGCGCGGCGGGACCGTGCACTGGGCGCGCGACGCCGACGAGGCGAACGCGATCGTGACGTCGCTGGTCAAGGCGACCGGTGCCGACGAGGTCATCAAGGTCAAGTCGATGGCGACCCAGGAGATCAACCTCAACGCCGCCCTGGAACGCCACGGGATCGCCGCGATCGAGACAGACCTCGCCGAGCTGATCGTGCAGCTGGGTCGGGACGAGCCGAGTCACATCCTGGTTCCGGCGATCCACCGCAACCGGACCGAGATCCGCGACATCTTCCGCCGCGAGATGCCGGGCGTGGAGGAGGACCTCAGCGACGACCCGGCCGAACTGGCCGCGGTCGCACGCGAATACCTGCGCGCCAAGTTCCTGTCGGCCACGGTTTCCGTCTCCGGCGCGAACTTCGCGGTGGCCGAGACCGGAACCGTGGCGGTGGTCGAGTCAGAGGGCAACGGGCGCATGTGCCTCACGCTGCCGAAGACCCTGATCACCGTCCTGGGGATCGAGAAGGTCGTGCCGACGTGGCGTGACCTCGAGGTGTTCCTGCAGGTGCTGCCTCGCTCGTCGACCGGAGAGCGGATGAACCCGTACACCTCGATGTGGACGGGCGCGGCCGAGGGTCAGGACTTTCATCTGGTGCTGCTCGACAACGGCCGGACCGCCGTGCTGGCCGATCCGGACGGGCGGTCCGCGCTGCGCTGCATCCGTTGTTCGGCGTGCCTGAACGTGTGTCCGGTGTACGAGCGGGCCGGCGGGCACGCGTACGGGTCGGTGTATCCCGGCCCGATTGGCGCGGTGCTCAGCCCGCAGCTTACCGGCGTGGACGCGAACGCCAGTCTGCCATTCGCGTCCAGCCTGTGCGGCGCCTGCTACGAGGTGTGCCCGGTGGCCATCGACATCCCGTCCATGCTGGTACACCTGCGGGCGCGGGTGAACGAGGCCATGCCGGCGCTCGCGCCCGAGCGGCTGGCCATGCGCGCGATCGGGTGGGTGATGCGCGACCCGCGCCGCTGGCGGGCGGCCCTGCGATCGTTGCGGATCGGCCGGCCGATCGTGCGGCGCACGCCGCGATGGGCACCGCCGCCGTTGTCGCGTTGGACGCGCGCCCGCGACCTGCCGGTGCCGCCGGCACAGACATTCCGCGACTGGTGGACGCAGAGGAGCGGCACATGACGTCGGCTCGCGAGACGATCCTGCGGCGCATCGGCACCGCGTTGACCGACCGGCCCGACCCGCCGGTCGTCGTCCGCGACTATCGACCGGCACGCGGCCCCGGCGACGGCGACCTGCTCATCGAGCGGCTGGAGGACTACCAGGCGCACACCGCCCGCGCCGGCGAGGATGTCCGCGGCGTGCTCGCCCGGGTGCTGGCCGGCGCCGGTGTGCGTACGGTCGTCGTCCCGGACGGTTTCCCCGTCGAGTGGCTGCCCGACATGGACGTGTTGCGCGAGCCGCTGACCAACGAGCGGCTCGACGGGGCGGACGCCGTGCTGACCACGTGCGCGGTCGCGATCTCCGAGACCGCGACGATCGTGCTCGACGCGGGCGCCGGCATGGGCCGCCGCGCGCTGACCCTGCTG
Source organism: uncultured Actinomycetota bacterium (assembly GCA_963836775.1). Taxonomy (GTDB): domain Bacteria; phylum Actinomycetota; class Actinomycetes; order Mycobacteriales; family Micromonosporaceae; genus DASQPR01. The sequence goes on from CAWIKR010000003.1 coordinate 2,040,488, forward strand.
CCCGACCATCACATCGTCGTCGTACGCCGCGACCAGATCGTCGCGTCGGTCCCCGACGCGGTCGCGGCACTCGACCCGACCCGTCCGCTGACCTGGATCAGCGGACCGAGCGCGACCAGCGACATCGAACTGTCCCGCGTCGAGGGCGTCCACGGGCCGCGCCACCTGCACGTCGTGGTGGTCGACGACCACCCGCTGAATATCAAGGAGCGAACATGAATCCGAGGTTCCTCGGGCGGACCGTCGTGGTCACCGGCGCCGGGTCGGGCATCGGCTACGAGATGGCGGCCCAGTTCCGCGACGAAGGCGCGGTCGTGTACGCCGCCGACCTGAACCCGGATGCCGTACCGGAGGGTACCGAGCGCCTCTACATCGACGTCACCGACGAGGCGTCGGTGACGGCGGCGATCAATCAGGCCGTAGGTGCGACCGGCTCACTCGACGTGCTGTGCAACAACGCGGGCGCCTCGTCCACCTCGGATCCGCTGTCCTGCACCCTCGAGGACTGGGAGCGTACCTTCGCGGTCAACGCGCGCGGCGTGTTCCTGGGCACCCGGGCCGCGCTTGCGGTCATGCTCACGGCCGGGCGCGGGGCGATCGTCAACACCGCGTCGATCGCCGGGCAGGTCGGGCTGAAGGACCGCGCCGCGTACTGCGCCAGCAAGGGCGCGGTGATCGCGTTCACCAAGGCGGTCGCCGTGCAGTACGCCGGCACCGGCGTGCGGGCGAACTGCGTCTGCCCGGGGACCGTCGACTCGCCGTGGGTCGGTCGCCTGCTGGCATCGGCGGACGACCCGGAGGCCATGCGGGCGAGCCTGGTGGCCCGTCAGCCGATGGGCCGTCTCGGCACGCCGCGCGAGGTGGCGGCGGCCGCCCTGTATCTCGCCTCCGACGACGCCGCCTTCATCACCGGCGCCGAGCTCGTCATCGACGGCGGACTCCTGGCCGGCTGACCCCTCCGACCTTCATCGACATAGGACGACAGATGCGATTCATGCGTGTCGGCACCGCCGGCCACGAGATCCCCGTACTGCTCACCGCCGACGGCCGCCACCTGGACCTGCGCGCGGTCACGACGGACATCGACGGGCGGTTCCTCGCCGACGACGGCATCGCCCGGGTCCGGGCTGCCCTCGCCGCGGGCGTCCTGCCGCAGCTCGACGTCGCCGGCCATCGGGTCGGAGCGCCGGTCGCCCGGCCCGGGGTGGTGCTGTGCGTCGGGATGAACTACGCCGCGCACGCCGCCGAGTCCGGCGCGCCGCCGCCGACCGTGCCGGTGATGTTCTACAAGGCGCCGAACACCGTGGTCGGACCGTACGACGACGTGGTCATCCCACGCGGCTCGGCGAAGACCGACTGGGAGGTCGAGCTGGCCGTCGTGATCGGCCGACGGGCGCGCTACCTGTCCACTCCCGAGGAGGCGCTCGACTGCGTGGCCGGGTACACGATCAGCAACGACGTCTCCGAGCGGGAGTTCCAGCTCGAGATCAGCGGCGGTCAGTGGTCGAAGGGCAAGAGCTGCGAGACCTTCAACCCGCTCGGGCCGTGGCTGGTCACCGCCGACGAGATCGGCGACCCGGGGGCGCTGCGGTTGCGCTCCTGGGTCAACGGCGACGCGCGGCAGGACAGTACGACCAAGGACATGATCTTCGACGTCGCGACCGTGGTGTACCTGCTCAGCCAGGTGACCGTCCTCGATCCGGGCGACGTGATCAACACTGGCACACCCGCAGGGGTGGCGCTGTCCGGCCGGTTTCCTTACCTGACGGAGGGCGACGAGATCACCCTCGAGATCGACAAGCTCGGCCGGCAGCGCCAGCGACTGGTCTCGGCGCGGGCCTGATCTCCACGCTCGGGAGTCAGTGGATGGCGGACGTGATCCGTTCCAGGCCGGTGGCCAGGTGCGTACGCATGGCGTTGGCGGCCTCATTGGGGTCGCCGGCCCGGATGGCCTCGGTGACCGCGCGGTGCTCGACCCACGCCAGCGCGCCCGCGCCCTGCCGCGGGTACAGGGTGAACCGACTCATCCGGATCAGCGTCGCGCGGATGTTCTCGGCGATGTAGGCGTTGCCGGCCTCGGCGGCAATCCGGCAGTGGAAGTCGATGTCGCGGTCGCCCAGCGCGTCCGCGGCGGCCGAGTCGTCGATCATCCGGGCGATCTCGCGCTCGTTGCTGAGCCGGTCGAGTTCGGCGAGCGCGTCGCCGCGTGGACGTCGGGCGACCCGCGCGGCGATGACCGGCTCGATCATCATGCGGTAGTCGTACAGCTCGGCGATGGCTCGCGAGTCCAGCAGCGGCGACGCGGCGAAGCCCCGGTACGGCTCCTTGGTCACCAGCCCCTCGGATTCGAGCCGGGCGAGCGCCTGTCGCACCGGGGTGTTCGAGACGTGCAGCTCGCGGGCCAGATTGTCCATGTTCAGCCGGGCACCGGGCTCGATCCGGCGGGTGAGCAGGCTCTGCCGCAGGATCTCGTACACCTCGTCGGCGAGGACGTTGCGCTGCGGAATCCGGTCGGGATCTGACACGAAACCTCCGGCTTGTTGCTCCGGTACGGACACCTTCGGCCCCTCCTTGCGGATGCACGATTCCTCGGCAATTATTGGCGATCCTGCTGCGTGTCGTGTGTTGCTTGACACCCCGGTCGATCAGAACTGAGGCTAGCGCCAGCAAATCATGTACGAAACTTCCAGCCTGAAATTATCAGACTGGGTTCGCTAGCACAGCCCCCGGAGGAACCCGTGACGTCATTGACTACACGCGGGCGCAAGTGGCGCCTCGTGTTGCCCGCAATCCTGGCCGCCGCGCTGGTGGCCGGCACCGCCGCATGCAGCTCGCCGAAGGCCCAGGCCGGCGCGGCCGGCGGCGGGACCATCGTGATCTGGACCGACTCGACCCGCAAGGCCGCCTTCGACGCCTTTGCCACGGCGAACCCGACGGTCAAGGTCAAGATCGAGGTCGTCGACCCGGCCGCGCTGCTCAGCAAGATCCAGCTCGCCAACCGGGCCGGCAAGGGCTGGCCGGACGTCGTGTTCGACTCCACCCCGTCCGACGTGGCGTCGCTGTCCAGCCCGCTGTTCAAGTACGCCCAGCCGCTCGACACGCTCGTCCCGAAGGACGTCCAGGACCAGTTCGCTACGCACAACGCCTGGTGCACGCTCGACGGCCACCTTTACTGCCTGCAGAACGACCTCGCCCAGGACGTGCTCTGGGTCAACCAGCCGCTCATGGACAAGTTCGGCTACAAGGTGCCGACGACGTTCGACGAGTACCAGCAGCTCGGCGCGAAGGTCGCCGCGGAACACCCCGGCTACGTCCTCGGCGCGGCGGGCGACGCGGACATGTGGTACGACTTCCTGTGGAGCAGCGGCTGCCCGCTGGCGACGGCCAAGAGCAGCACCGAGGTCCAGATCAACACGGCGGACGTGAAGTGCACGCGGGTCGCCGACATCCTCGACCCGATGCTCAAGAACGGCTCCCTGTCCCGGCTCAGCCCGTTCGACCCGACGTTCGTGAAGCTGGCGCAGTCCGACAAGTTGCTCATGCAGGTTGGCCCGTCCTGGATGGGGGAGTACGTCCTGCACGCGAAGGCGTCCTACAACCTGCCCGACGGCAAGATCGCGGTCGCGCCGATGCCGACCTGGCCGGGTGAGACCACGAACTACTCCGGCGCCTGGGGCGGCGGCATCTACCTGGTGTCGTCCCACGCGGCGAACAAGGCCGGCGCGGCCGCGGTCGCGCAGTGGGTGTCGACCAACAATGCCTACCAGGCGACCGCGCCGACCTTCCCGGCGTACATCCCGGCCGCTGAGGCCTGGGCGCAGACCATGGCCGGCAGCAAGTTCTACGTCACGAACCCGGTGCCGGTGCTGACTGCGGCGGCCGGCAAGATCAACCCCGCCGTCGCGCCAGTGCGGTACCCGGTCGACCTGGGCTCGACCGTGGTTGCCGCGGTCAAGAGCGGGGCCACGATCGCATCCGGGTTCGCCGGCCTGCAGGCGCAGCTGTCGGGCCTGGCCCAGACAGCCGGCTACGCCGTCACGAACTAGGGGCTCAGAGCCCTCGGCCGGCGTTCCGGTGGGCGGGCGATCGCACGCCCGCCCGCCCACCGCCGCCGGCCTGCTTCACGACACTTCGCGCTAAACGTTTCTGATCTGGGGTGTAGTCATGACCGGACGTCGATCGTCGTCGGCGAAATCGATAGTCACGCCGTACACGTTCCTGGCCCCCTACCTCGGGCTGCTGCTGGCGTTCGGGCTCATCCCGGCCGGCTACGCGATCTACGAGTCGCTGGCCGACACGCTGGGCGGGACCGGACCCGCCGGCCTGGCGAACTACCGGACCGTGTTCGACGACTTCCGCTTCTGGCCGGGTGTCGGGCATGTCGGAGTGTTCATGCTGATCTGGATCCCGATCATGGTGGGCGGCTCGCTGTTCTTCGCGTTGCTGCTGCACGAGCGGATCGGCCGGTTCAGCAGCGCCATGCGGCTGGTGTACTTCCTGCCCGGCGCGGTCACCGGCTCGGCGGCGGTGCTGCTGTGGTACTTCATGCTCTCCCCGGAGCTCAGCCCGTTCGGCCCGATGCTGCGGCTGATGGGCTGGCACACCGACAACGACATGTTCTCGCAGGCGCACCTTCCGTATATCTTCGCCGTGGTCGCCTTCATGACCGGCGTCGGTTCGTGGATCGTGATCATGTTCGGGGCCATGCAGGCGATCCCGCAGGACGTCCTCGAGGCGGCCAAGGTCGACGGCGCCGGAGCGATCCGCACCGCGTGGTCGATCAAGCTCCCGCTGGTCAAGAAGTACATCGTCTACATGCTGATCCTCTGCTTCGCCGCCGCGTTGCAGATCTTCGTCGAACCGATGCTGTTCTTCTCGATCACCAACACCGGATCGCTGTGGTGGTCGCTGAACCAGTTGGGCTACACGTTCGCCTTCTCGCAGGGTGAGTTCGGCGAGGCCGCGACGGTGTCGGTGATCCTGCTGGTCGTGTCGTCGGCGGCGGCGCTGATCTTCGTGCTCACGTCCAACTTCTTCCAGACGGAGGTCGACGAATGACCACCCAGGTAGGCCTCGAGGAGGTCGGCGGGCGCCTCGCGCCGCCGTCGCACCCGACCGGTCCCGTCGCGCCCCCGCGGTCGAACCGGCGACGCCGGGTGTCCCCGTTGCACGCGCTGCGCGTGCTGGTTCTCGGCGGCTTCGCGGTCTTCTGCGCGGTGCCGTTCGTCTGGCTGCTGCTCGCCCCCACCAAGACCGACCAGCAGATGCGCAACGACCAGCCGCTGTCGTTCGGGTCGTTCAGCCGGGCGGTGCAAGCCTGGCATCACCTCGTCGAGTACAACGACGGCGCGCTGTACCACTGGATGTGGAACTCGGTCTACTACTCGGTCGCGTCGGTCGCGGTCAGCGTCGCATCCGCGCTCCTGGCGGCGTACGCGCTGGCGACGATGCGGTTTCGCGGCCGCAAGCTCATCCTCACCCTGACGCTCGTCGCGATGGTGCTGCCGGCGACCGCCGTCGTACTGCCGATCTTCCTTGAGGTCAACGCGGTCCACCTGACCAACACCGCGTCGTCGGTCATCCTGCCGGCGTCGTTCTTCCCGTTCGGCGTCTACCTGGCGTACGTGTACTTCTCCACCTCACTGCCCAAGGAGCTGCTCGAAGCTGCCCGCATGGACGGCTGCGGCGAGCTGCGCGTGTTCACCAGCATCGCGCTGCCGCTCGCCCGGCCGGTACTCGCGCTGCTGGTCTTCTTCAGTTTCGTCGCCAACTGGACCAACTTCTTCCTGCCGTACGTGATGCTCTCCGACGACAGCACGTACAACCTGCCGGTCGGGCTCGGGTCGCTGATCGCCGGGACCCCGGCGCTGAAGCCCGCGGTCGGCGGCAGCTACCTGCCGATTACCTACCCGGAGGCGGCGCTCGCCGGTCTGATCGTGGTCGCGCCGATCGCGCTGCTGTTCATCTTCTTCCAGCGGTTCCTGGTCCGCGGACTGCTGTCCGGTTCCGTCAAGAACTGACCATGCTGGAGGATTCCGTGCCGTTCGCCGACGCCCACTGTCGGCAGCGCTTCATATCGGCAACCGGCCCGCTGATCCTGGCGGTGCCGTCCAACGGCTTCAACATCCTCAACGTCGGCTCTCTAGTGGCAACAACTCGTTGAGGGCGCACAGATCCTGACCGCGGCAGCCACCTACACGGTGGCTGCCCGTCGCAGCGCGACCCATGCCCACCGTGGCGGCGTCGCCGAGATTCCGCCCGGCGTGCAGGTCGCGCCGGGCACCATAACCGACCGGACCGTCGTGGCGGTTCCAGAAGGAGGTGTCCGATGAGCAATTTTCGACCGATCGTGCTCGTGAGCGTGCTGCGCGAAGGCCAGGAATCGGCTTACGAAGCCGCCCACCAGCGGATTCCCGAGGATCTTTACCAAGCGCTCACCCGGGTCGGGGTCAGGGACTGGGCGATCTGGCGCGACGGGCGGACGCTGTTGCACCTCGTCGACGTCGACGACTACGCCGCTGTCGAGCAGGGCCTGACCGACGACCCGGTCAACGACCGGTGGCAGGCGGAAATGGCCGCATTCGTCGAGCGCTTCGACGAGGTCGTGGAGATACCGGTGCTGAACGCGCCGGCCCTGGTGTGGTCCTTGCGCCGCCAGATCGCCACCAACTCCGACGAGAGGTAAGGACGTCATGAGAGACGGAGCACGCGTTGTCGACGCGCATCAGCATTTCTGGAACCTCGCTTCGGGCGGCTACGGCTGGCTGGGTCCCGAGTTCGGCGCGATCAATCGGACCTTCGGTGTCGATGACGTCGAGCCGCTCGCCGCCGCGGCCGGGGTGGATGACGTGGTACTGGTCCAAGCCGACGACACCCTGGCCGACACCGAGGCGATGATCGCGATCGCCGATGCTTGGCCGCGGGTCGCCGGCATCGTGGGGTGGGCACCGCTCGCGGACGAGGTGGCGCTGCCAGTGATCCTCGACCGGTACGCGTCGGATCGCCGCGTCGTCGGTGTGCGGCACCTGATGCACGACGAGCCCGACCTGGACTGGGTGGTCAGTGACGCGGTCGGCCGTGGCCTCGCTGCCCTGGAGAAGGTCGGCCTGTCGTTCGACCTGGTACCGGTGCTGCCGCGTCATCTCGGGCACGTGCCTACCCTCGCTGAGCGCTATCCGGACCTGACTCTCGTCATTGACCACCTGGCCAAGCCGGCTATCGCTTCCGGGGAGACCGAGCCGTGGGCTTCGTTGATCGCCGCGGCCGCCGCCTACCCGAACGTATCCGCGAAGATCTCCGGCCTGGACACCGCAGCCGGCCCGGACAACTACACGGCGGCCGCGATCCGACCCTACGTGGACCACGCCCTGGAGCATTTCGGTCCGGAGCGCCTGATGTTCGGCAGCGACTGGCCGGTGAGTGTTCTCGCCGACGGTTACGCCACCTGGTGGGCGACCGTCGACGAGGTCCTCGGCGGGCTCAGCGTTGATGAGCGAAACCTGGTGCTGGGCGGCGCGGCAACGTCCATCTACAAGCTGGGCGGAGTCGCATGAATGGCCTGGTCCGTTGGGAGGAGATCGCCGCGGCGGTCGACATCACGATCCCCGAGGAGCAGAAACTCCCGATCGCCATCGTCGGCGCGGGAACGATCGTCGACGTCGCCCACCTGCCTGCGTACACCGCGGCCGGGCTCGAGGTCGTCGGACTCTACGACCTGGACCACCAGCGGGCGGCGACGGTCGCGAAGAAGCACCGCATCGAGACGGTCTACTCCTCGCTCGACGAACTGCTCGCCGACGACCGCGTCAGTGTGGTCGACATCGCCGTGGTCGCCGACGCGCAACCCGACATCGTCGAAGCGGGGATCGTGGCGGGTAAGCACATGCTCTGTCAGAAGCCGTTCGTTCCGGATCTGGCGCGCGGGCGCGAGCTGATCAAGCTCGCGGAGAGTGCCGACGTGCGCCTCGCCGTCAACCAGCAGCTGCGGTTCGACGAAGGGATCGCGGTCACCCGCGCGATCCTGCGAGCGGGTTGGATCGGCGAGGCGACGGCGATGTCGTTCAACGTCGACATCGGCACCGACTGGTCGGCCTGGCCGTGGTTGGTCAGTTCCGAGCGCTTGGAGATCAACTACCATTCGATCCACTACCTCGACTCGATCCGGTCGATCCTGGGTGACCCGTCGACCGTGTTCTGCGTCGGTGGCCGTCGCCCGGGCCAGGTTGCACGCGGTGAGACCCGGACGATCAGCACTCTTGCCTTCGCGGGCGGTGTCAGCGCCGCCCTGCACGTGAACCACGAGAACCTCGGCGGGGACTACCGAGCCGAGTTCCGCCTCGATGGCTCCGAGGGCTCGGTCCGGGGCACCCTCGGCCTGCTCTACGACTACCCCCGTGGCCGGCCTGACACCGTCGAGGTGTTCAGCCGTCTGTTGCCGACCGACGGCTGGTTCTCCTACCCGGTCACGACACGTTGGCTCCCGGATGCCTTTATCGGTCCGATGGCAGGGCTGCTGCGCTGGATCGAGACCGGAGTGACGGCACCGACCGCCGCGGAAGACAATCTTGGGACGCTCGCGTTGGTCGACGCTCTGTACCGGTCCATGGACTCGGGCGCCGCCCAGGCAGTGGCGCGATGATCGGCATCGACTTCACCGGACGCACCGTCCTGGTGACCGGCGGCGCCGGTGGCCTGGGACGGGCATGTGTGGAGATGTTCCTCGGCGCGGGCGCGACGGCCGTCGCCTGTGATCTCCCGTCCGACCGCCTTGAGGCCCTGGTGGAAGCGTTCCGTGGTCCGGACAGCCGACTACGGGTGGTCCCCCTCGACCTGTCCGACCGGGAGAACTGCGCTCGGCTACCTGAACTGGCCTGCGCGGCGGCCGACGTCGACTCGCTCGACGTACTGGTCAACGCGGTCGGCGTGATGCGGACCCTGCCGTTATCCGACATCAGCGCCGAGCAGTGGTCGCGAACTCTCGACATCAACCTCACCGGCGTGTTCGCCACCATCCAAGCGACCGCGAAGGTCATGCCCCGGGGAGGCTCGATCGTGAGCCTCTCCTCCGTCGCCGGCCGATCCGGGCGCCCCAACGCCGCCGATTACGCGGTGACGAAGGCAGCACTGCTCTCACTGACGAAGTCGGCCGCCATGGCCTTCGGGCCGGGAATTCGGGTCAATGCCGTCTGCCCGGGCATGTTCCTCACCGAGATGTGGGCGGACATCGTGCGGGATCGCGACGCGGAGTTCGGAGAAGGCGCAGGTAAGGCCTACCTCGACGAGGTGGCCTCGAAGACCGCGCTCGCACGTCCGGGCCAGGCTGGCGAACTTGCCGGCGCGGTGGGCTTCCTCGCCAGTGACCTGGCCTCGTTCGTGACCGGGCAGGCGCTCAATGTCGACGGCGGATTGGAGATGGACTGATGACCGCGCGAAACGCGCCGTTCGACCTGCTGCGTGAGCTGTACGGCGACCAGGAGATGATAGAGATCTTCTCGGCCGGCGCGATGATCGAGAGCTGGATGCGAGTCGAGTCGGCGCTCGCCCAGGCACAGGCCGACCTCGGCATCATCGACGGCGACCGCGCCTCGGCGATCGTGTCGGTCTGCGCCGATCCGAGCAATGTCGACAACGCCCTGCTCTGGGACGCTGCCCGCAACGTCGGGTACCCGATCCTCGGACTGGTGCGGCAACTCGACGCCGCGATCCCCGAGGACCTGCGTGGCAGCCTCCACCTGGGTGCGACCACCCAGGACATCATGGACAGTGGTCTCGCCCTCCAACTCGATGCGGCCATGGAGCTGATCGAGAAACGGCTCCGCGACCTCGGCGACGCCCTGGCAGAGAAGGTAGGTGCGGAGGCTGGCACCGTCATGCCCGGCCGAACCCATGGGCAGCAGGCGGTCCCGACCACGTTGGGCGCGAAGCTCGCCGTCTACCTCGACGAGGTGAGGCGGCACCGCGCCCGCCTGCTCGCCTCCCGCGACGACGTACGCCGCATCTCGCTGTTCGGTGCCGGCGGCACGTCAGCGGCGTACGGCGAGCACGCCGCGACCATCCGGACGCTCGCGGCCGCACGGCTCGGGTTGGTCGACGCGGTGGTCCCGTGGCACGTCGCCCGGGATTCCCTGGTGCACGTGAGTTCAGTGGTCGTAGCTGCGTCGACGACGGCAGCCCGGCTCGCCCGCGAGATCACGGACCTGGCGCGGACCGAGATCGGCGAGCTCGGCGAGACCGTGGGGCATCACCGGGGGGCCTCGTCGACGATGCCGCAGAAGGCGAATCCGATCACCAGCGAGTCGATCATCGGCTTCGCGGTCGCGGCGCGCACGGCGATCGGTGGCCTGTCTCGCGCCGCCGAGGCAGGCCACGAACGATCGGCCGGAGAGTGGCAGATCGAATGGGTGCTGTTGCCCGGGCTGTTCGTCAACGTTGCCTCGGCGCTCGCCCTGGCCGACGACCTCGTGCGCACGCTCGCAGTGCACCCGGACCGGATGCGGCAGAACCTCGAGGCCGACAGCGGACTGATCATGTGCGAATCCGCGATGATCGCACTGGCTCCGTTCCTTGGCCGCGAGCACGCCCACGACGCCGTGTACGAACTGGCGCTCCGCTGTCGTGAGCAGCGCTTGACCTTCACCGCCGTGCTGGACGACTGGCTGCGGACACAGCCCGGGCTCCCGGCGATCCAGGTGGCCGCCGACGCCGCCGCGGTCGGCCAGGCCCGGCAGACCTGCGAAGCCGCCGTGTCGCAATGGGCGGCGGCGATCGCCGATGCGCCCAGTCCTTGGAAGGAACAATGATGACCGACACATACGCCGCGGTCCGAGACCGCCTCGATGATCTGCATGCGATGTGGCGGATCCGGGCGCTGGAGGAGAAGATCCGCGACCTGCGCCTGAACGGGCCGATCGTCGGCTCGGTCCACCTGGCCATCGGCCAGGAGAGCATCGCTGTCGCCACCTGTTCAGAACTGCGTCCGCAAGACGCTCTCTACGCGACATACCGCGGCCATGGCTGGGCCGTCGCTCGTGGAGTCCCGCCGCGCAACATCATCGCCGAACTGCTCGGCCGGAGCACCGGTGTCAATGGCGGTCGTGGAGGCTCGGCCCACTTCTCGGCGCCCGAGTACGGATTCCACGGCGAGAACTCGATCGTCGGCGCCGGCGCTCCCATCGCCGTGGGAGCGGCGCTCGCCGCCCGGTACGACGGCTCCGGGCGCGTCGCGGTCACGGTCTTCGGTGACGGTGCGATGAACCAGGGCGCCGTCAGCGAGGCGATGAACTTCGCCGCGGCGTTCGGACTCGGTGTGGTGTTCGTCTGTGAGAACAACCGGTACTCCGAGCTCACGCCGATCAACGACATGGTGGCGAACCCGGACCTGTCCCACCGTGCGACGGCGCTCGGGATCCCGGCGGTTCGTGTCGACGGCAACGACTTGCGTCAGGTGCGCACGGCGGTGAGCCTGTCGGTCGCCTCGGCTGCCGCCGGTCGCGGACCTTCGTTCATCGAGGCCCACACCCAGCGCATCGTCGGGCATTACATCGGTGATGCCGAGCAGTACCGGCCTGCGGGCGAACTCGAGGCGGACCTGGTCGTGGAGCCGATCGCCCGGCTCACCCGTGAACTCGAGACCGCCGGCGTCGGACGGCACACGATCGACGGCTGCCAGCAGCGAGCCCGTACCGAGATCGAACGCGCGGCCACCCAGGCGCTCGCCGATCCGCTGGTCGATCCGTCTACCGCCAAGGAGCACCTCTATGCCTGAGACCGTGAAGCTCAACGTCGGCGGGCGCCGTGAATGCGGCGTTGGCGCGATGCCTGGAGGAGATGCCCGAGACGCTCCTGTACGGCGAGGACGTCGGAAAGCCCGGTGGCGTCTTCGGTATCAGCCGCGGACTGCGGAAGCGGTTCGGTGACCGTGTCTTCGACACCCCGATCAGTGAGACCGCGATGCTCGGAGCCGCCGTCGGTGCTGCGTCGTTCGGTCGTCGCCCGATCGTCGAGATCATGTGGATCGACTTCTCGCTGGTCGCTCTCGACCAGATCGTCAACCAGGCGGCGAACGTCCGCTACGTCTCCGAGGGCCGCACCAGCGCCCCGTTGACGATCCGGACCCAGCAGGGCAACTCGCCCGGGGCGTGCGCCCAGCACTCGCAGAACCTGGAGGCACTTCTGTTGCACATCCCCGGGATCCGGGTGTGCATGCCCCGCACCGCCGCAGGACGCCTACGACCTGGTGCTGTCGTCGGTCGCGTGCGACGACCCGACGGTGGTGATCGAGAACCGCACTCTGTACGCCGAGGCGAAGGAGGAGTTGACCGTCGGGGGAGAGATCCTCCCGATCGGTGGTCATCGCCACCGTCGCGAGGGTGACCAGGTCACCATCGTCACCTGGGGATCGATCACATCCCGGGTCCTCGACGCCGTCGACCGCCTTGCCGCGGACGGCATTACGACCGACGTACTGGAGATGGTGTGGCTGAACCCGTTCGACCATGCAGCCGTGCTGGACAGCGTGCGCCGCACCGGCCGGCTGCTGGTGGTCCATGAGGCGGCCCGGACCGGCGGCTTCGGCGCCGAGGTCGTGGCCCGGGTCGTCGAGGCGGGTGCGGCGCTGTCGTCACCGCCCCGCCGGATCGGTCTCGACGATTCCCGGATCCCGTCGGCACCTCAACTCGCCGCAGCATTGCTTCCGCAGACAGAACAGATCGAGGCCGTCCTCCGCGACCTCGCCGGTGCGCCGGCGGTCGGAGCCGGATCGTGAGAGGCGTCTGGCACTTCAGCTTCACGGTCGCCGACATGGACCGGTCGGTGGACTTCTACACGCGCGTGCTCGGTCTGGAACTGGTGCATCGCCAAGAACAGGCGAATGCCTACACCGCGGCGCTCGTCGGATTCGAACGCGCGTCGTTGCGGATCGCCCAGTTAAGTGTCCCGGGCCAGGCCCGTGGAATCTCGAGTCACGATCTCGAACTCGTCGAATACGTCGAGCCGCGGGGCCTGCCCTACGGCGGTGGCCGGCACCGACCAGGGGCGTCGCACCTGGCGTTCACGGTCGAGGACGCGCGCGGCGAGTACGGGCGGCTGATTGCCGAAGGCGTCCGATTCGTTTCCCCGCCGCAGGCGATCACGGCCGGCGTCAACGAGGGCGGATATACCTGTTATTTCCTGGACCCGGACGAAATCACCCTCGAACTGGTACAACCCCCGATCCATACTGCCGGGACCGACGCGACGAAAGTGAGGCCCGACTACCCATGACCGGCCGCACAACGCTCGCCGACGTCGCGCCATCCGCGGGCGTGGACGTCTCCCTGGTCTCACGGGCTCCTGCGTGGTGAGCGCGTCAAGATCCATGCCGACACCCCGGACCGGATCGACAAATGGTCGGTCTTCACAACGGTCCAAATGTCGTTGACCCGGCTCGGGGCCCGTGCGATCGGACTGCTGTCGTCGACCTTTCCCACGGACACGATCAACGAGGTCGTCGACAGTCCGACGCGCATCGTCGTACGGGATTCACCCGGGCCGGTCGGGTCATGACCGAGTTCCTCGTCGAGATCTCGTTGCACGGTACTGACCACCTAGACCCCACCGAACTCGACCGTCTCCGCAAAGCCGAGTCCGCACGGGCCGCGAGACTCGCCGCCGCCGGCACGCTGGTCAGGCTTTGGCGCACTGACGAGCCGGGATGGCGCAACCTCGGGCTCTGGCGCGCGGACTCGGAAGCTGCACTGCACGAAGCGATCGCCTCGCTGCCGCTGTCGCCGTATATGGAGATCGTCTGCCGACCGCTGCGGGAGCATCCCAACGACCCAGGCTGGTAGCTCTGGCCGACCGCCTTCCGGAACCTGCCAGCCCGGCAGCCCGCCAGCGCTCATGACTCTGCGATGATCACATCGAGGATCCGCGGGCCGTGCACCCCTCGATGCGATTCAGTTCGATGTCGCTGGTGGCCGATGGGCCGGAGATGAAGGTGATCGGTCGGCGGGGATCGATCGCGGCGAGCGCCTCCGGGAGGTCGGAGACGATCTGGTCCGGGCGGATCAGGCACAGGTGATAGTCGGGTACGAGGCTCAACGCCCGGCGTCCTTGGCCCGGTCTGCAGTCGAGGACGATAGTGCCGGTCTCGGCGATCGCGAACGCAGCCACGGTGACGACGCCTTCGGTGCGGTCCAATGTCGCGATGTCGAGCGGCGTGCCGGACCGGTCGTGCAGCCACCGGCCCGCGGGCAGCAGCCTCTCGGGAAAGCCGTCCGGCACGGCGAGGCCGGTGAGAGATCGGCGCCCAGCCGGTGGGTTATCGCGCCGGTCAGGTCGTTCGCGGCCGCCGCGATGACGGACACGCCGTAGTCGATGAGTCGTTCGATGAACCGGGCCGCCAGATTGGCCGACGGCCGGGTCCGGTGGTACTCGCGCGGCACGGTCACCTCCCCAGCGGATTCGTCTCCGGGCACGTCGCCGAACGCGAGGCGGACACGGCGCAGGATCTCGGCGCGGGCGGACGCCCCAGGGCGCGTACCGGAAGGCGCGGTGGGCCTTGGTCATCGGTGCTGCCCGCCTCCTTTCTGGGTAGGACACTTGGGCAGGGTGCGGTTGGGACAGTGTGTCGACAGGTCCATATCACCCGCGCCGCCACCGAGACCCGGCGACTCCTCGACGCCTACGGGCACACCACACCCTCGGCCACGGCCCGGTCCCGACCGACATCACGACCTACATCGCTCACGCCGACGACGCACCAACTACCAAGATCAAGACAACGTATTGATCCTCGGCGAGCCCATAGAGCCCCTGCGGAGGGGGCACTCAAGGCGATTGGGATCACTCGAACCACGACCTACTCACCTCGGGAATCTCGCGTTCAGCTCCGCGCTGGTCAGTTTCATGACACGATCCGCCGGGACCTGCTCCGGATCATTCTGCTTGCTTGGTCATCGGGTGGTCGGCATGGAGACTGAGGAGCCGTTACCCCTTCGGAAGCAGCGCCGACTGCCCGGCCCGCCCTGTCACCACTCCATGTGGCTCCCCAGTCGAGGCGCGCGGACGTGGTCAACATGCTCGCGGTTGCGGTCTGGTGAGAACCTCGGCCGGGCCGCTCCAGGAGCGGCCAGCCATGTGATCAACCGTCAATTGGGGCCGGGAGTGTCGGATGCCAAAGGGAGCTGGCTAGAAATGGTCCACATCACCGAGTGGGGTAGTCGGCACGGCTGCACGCTCGAAGTCGGGCTGAGAAGATACCGCGCGCAGGAACTGATCGCCGAATCGCGCGTCGATCTGGACACAGCGATGCAGGTTGTCCGTACCGACGACGGGCAGTGGAGCTGCACGATCGAAGCTCAGCGACTTGACGGCCAGCGGTCTTCCTTCGATGTGACGTTGACGTTCGAGCTGACCAAGGGCAAAGCAACAGAGTATGCGCTTGCCTTGGAGTTCGTGTTCGACCGCTGGTCGAAGGACAACTACATCCTGATGCCGGGAGCCGCGTACAACGGCAACCGATTCGACGTGTGTGCGATGCCGTACCCCCCTCTCCCGACGTCACGGGATCTTGGGAATGTCGATGGGTCCATCACCATCACTGACGTCCCCCGATTGTCCAGCGGCCCAGGACACTCGTCCATCGCCTTGCTTGCGGGGGATTTGGCGACGCCCGCTATCGGGTTCCATTCACCCGAGTCGCAGACCGGGTTCTGGCTGCTGACGACACAGGAGACGGTAGCGGGTCAGACGGGATTCACGCTTGAGGAGAACGAGGGCAGGGACGGGGCGGTGATCACCCTTTCGTATCCCGGGATGCGAACCGGCACCATCTACCGGAACTGCAACAGGTCGGGGGCCGCCTCTCCCGACCGCGCCGCCGACTTCACGCGCGGCGACCGCCTGGTAGTCCGTTTCCAGGTCCATTTCCTGGATTGTCCGACGGTCCAGTCACTCTTTGACTCTTTCATGGGAATTCGCACAAGCCTGTCTGGGAACCCTGCCTGGCAGAACACCATCCCGTTCTCCGCGTGCTGGCGTATTCAAGAGAGGTACTGCAACGAACGCTGGAATCCCGCGGGTGCGTACTATCCGGCCTTCAGCGAAGGTTTGATGGACTATCAGATTGGCTGGGTCGGGGGCACGATCGTCACCTACGCCCTGTTGGCCGAAGGGGGCGATCTATCGCGAGATCGGGCAATTGAGAGCACCAACCGCATGCTGACATCCGGCCGAGCCGGCTCGGGATTCCTCTATTCGAGCGGCAAAGACGAGCAACTGGCAAGCGATGGCATCTGGGGACCGTGGCCGCACAGCATGTTCTCCATCCGCAAGAACGGCGATGCGCTCTATTTCCTGACGAAGCAGTGCCTGCTACTCCGGGATCTCGGCGGATACGACGCTGAGATTGAAGCGTGGGCGGAGCCGCTGTCCGATCTAGCCGATGCGTTCGTGCGCCTGTGGCATCAGCACGGGCAGTTTGGCCAGTTCGCGGATATCGAGACGAGTGAATTGCGGACGTCCGGATCCACAGCGGGTGCCATCGTGCCCGCTGGCCTGGCACTGGCTGGAGCGTACCTGGGGCGCACCGACTTCGTGGAGGTCGCGGAAGCAGCAGCGGCGTCCTACTACGAACGTGACGTTCGCGTCGGCGTCACGACCGGTGGTCCGCTGGAAATCTTGCAGTGCCCTGACAGCGAGTCGGCCTACGCACTTCTCGAAAGCTTTGTCGTCCTGTACGAGACCACCGGACGAGAGGAGTGGCTCCGGCGAGCCTGCGAGATGGCGCGCCAGTGCGCCACCTGGAACGTCTCGTATGACTACAAGTGGCCCCAAGGATCAGAGTTCGGCCGGCTCGCCATTCGCACCGCCGGATCCGTGATCGCCAACGTTCAGAACAAGCATTCGGCACCGGGCATCTGCACCTTGTCCGGCGACAGCCTGTTCAAGCTCTTTCGATATACCGGCGATGATCGCTATCTCGAGCTGATCCGGCTGACGGCCCACAATCTCCCCCAATACATGTCGAGGGAGGATAGGCCCATCCATTCCTGGGACGATGTTCCGGTTGCGCTGCCAGCCGGGATGATGTGTGAACGGGTCAACATGAGCGACTGGGAAGGACAGTCCAGGATCGGTGGCGTGTTCCGCGGCAACACATGGTCGGAGGTCGCGAACATGTTGACCTTCGCCGAGATCCCTGGGGTCTATGTTCAGCCGGACACCGGGCTCGTGGTCGCGATCGACCATGTGGAGGCGGTTCGCGTCTCCGACGAACCGTTCGTGTTCCGTCTGACCAACCCAACTGAGTGCGACGCGGATGTGCGAGTTCTCGCGGAGTCCTCGAACGCGGCAAGGCACGTGAGGGGACCGATCGCGCGGTTAGGCTGCTCTCAGATCCGGCTGGCCCCCGGCGCGCATGTCGTGCTCATTGCAGATGAGCAGGGAGTTCGACCCCTGTGAGTCGAGGAGGTGTTCATGACCGTCACGCCGATGGAGGTGAACACCGCATCGAAGGCGGCGGTGAACTTCGCGTCCCGGTCCCGGATCAGGTGTGTGAGGCGGCAGCCGGCATCGTGCAGGTCGACGGCGAGGCCACGTGTCAGCTGGATGGCCCAGTCGGCGGCGGGAGACTGGGTGACGCCGAGTAGGTGCACCCGGCGGGTCCCCCGTGCTCTATGACGAAGGCGACGTAGGGGCGCCGCAGCGTCACCGTGCAGTCCACATGAAAGAAATCGGTGGCCAGCATCGTGTCGGCGTGGGCGCGAAGGAACGTGCGCCACGACTCGTCCCGGTGGCGCGGCGGCGGTATCCGATGCGTGCGCAGGATATTGCGGGTCGTGGAGGCGGCGACGCGGTGTCCGAGCCGGCGCAGCTCGCCCTGGATACGCACCACACCCCACGTCTTGTTCTCGGTCGCCAGCCGCACAATGAGCGCGGCCAGCTCGGCGTCGATCGGTGGGCGGCCCGGCGACCTTGGTTGGGTCCACTTGCGGGCGACCAGCCGTTGGTGCCAGCGCAGCAGCGTGCCCGGGGTGACGAGGCGGGATGCGCGCACTGTCTTGGGCAGCATTCGGGTTAATGCGGACAGTATCGCCCGGTCGGTCCAGCCTAGGCGAGGCTTCGGGTTCGCTCGGCGCAGCACCGCGATCTCATGGCGCAGGGCGAGTAACTCCGCGTCCTTCGCCGATGACGACCGGCCCAATAGAGCCAGCCAGGACAAGACGACACCAAAGCAACGGTAGATCAGGCCAACGGACACGAGTGCAGATCGTCCCAGGCCACGGCCGACGACGAAGGTGCGACCGGCACCGGCATAAAGCCCTGGTCAGGGCCAGTGGCCGAGTTCTCGTCCAGCGGCCTTCACCTTCACAGCCCAGCCGCGTCGGCCGAGTCAGATCCCGCCGTCGTTGCCGCATATCTTCAGACCAACGACATGATCATCGTGCGTGACCAGGACGCGTGGAACCTCGAATCCGAAACGGACGTCCATCCTTCTCATCGGACCGCAGGGGTTCCTGTTCGATGCAGCAAGAATCCCCGCCCACGAGGACGGGGATCAGCATAGAACTGAGAAAGCATCACGTTCTATAGGGAATTGGTGTGTCCGAGGGGGGACTTGAACCCCCACGCCCTATCCGGGCACTAGCACCTCAAGCTAGCGCGTCTGCCATTCCGCCACTCGGACGTGAACCCTGCTCAGGCGGGCGCAAGTTCTCAGCCCGGCCCGCGAACGGGTCGCACGCGGCGTAACTGTACACGGTCCGGAGCCGGATCGCGTACGGGGATATGGGGCAACGCACCTCTGCAGGTCAGGCGTTTTGCCAGAGCCCCACGGTGTTCCCCTCGGGGTCCTTGAAGTAGCCGGAGAAGCCCATGTCACCGACCGCCTGCCGGCCCACCACGGTGGAGCCGCCGAGCTTCTCGACGGTCGCGAGCGCGTCGTCGATGTCGTCGACCAAGATCGTGACGACCGGTGCGGAGATCGGCGCGCCGCGGGCCGCCATGCCGCCATTGATGGCTCCGGTCTCGCTGACCGTGCCGTCCGGATTGGTCGCGGCAGTGCTCACGAGTGTGTAGTTCATCTGCGGGAGCGGATTCATCCGCCACCCGAACGCGTCAGAGTAGAACCTCTGGGCCCGCTCGACGTCGTCGGCGGGCAGCTCGAAGTGCACAATCTGGCCGGCCATCGCGACCCTCCCAGCACGTGACGGATCTGACATTCGCGACCCTAGACCCGCGGTGTGATATCGCGGCGGCATGGCGGCGAACATGGCCCGCCGGCGGGCCGACAATGTCGAATCGACGCCCCTGCTGCGGCCACCAGCCGACAATGCCGGCGACCGGCCAATGTCGGAGGCCGACGCGACGCATTGTCAGCCGACGGCGAAAATCAGTAGATGAGTGAGTGCTCGCTCATTTAAGCTTTCGGGCGTGACCGACAAGTTGTCCACCGCGCGCGGTGTCCACCCACCGCAGGATCGGCTGCCGTCAACAGGGGTTGACAGCGCCGCGTCGTCAACTAAGGTTGACGAGTGACTGAGGCCGCCGTGACTGAGACCGCCGTGACTGACACCGACACCGCCGAGAAGGAACCGCGTCGCCGGGTGGCACCGCTGGCCCCGGACGAGCGCCGAGCGGCGATCATCGAGGCGACCCTGCCGCTCCTGTTCGAACATGGCACCGCGGTGAGCACCCGGCAGATCGCGGCCGCGGCCGGGATCGCCGAGGGCACCATCTTCCGGGTCTTCCCGGACAAGGGCACGCTGATCCGCGCGACTGTGCTGTCGATCGTGGACCCGAAGCGAGCGGTGACCGCGATCGAGGGCATCGATCCGGCCGCCCCGCTGCGGGAGCGCTTGACCTGGGTGACCGAGTTTCTGATCAACCGCATCGGCAGCGGCAGCCGGATCCACACGATCGCTCGCGAAATCTTTCTGGAGTGCGGCCCGGACAGTGACTTCGCCCGGGCCATGAACAACAACCGGGCCCGCGTTGTCGGTGCGATCGCCGACGTGATGCTGCCGGACCGCGACCGGCTGCGCGTCCCACCGCTGACCGCCGCGCACCTGCTGATGTCGATGGTGATCGCGTCGCACGGCCACATGTTCGCCGACAGTGACCTGCTCGCCGTCGACGACATCGTCACGGTGCTGCTGGATGGCCTGGTGCGCGCTGACGCATCGGTTACCACCTGAGTTTGCGAAGAACCACGGATACGAAAAACCACGGATACGAAGAACCACGGTTACGAAGACCCACGTTGCGAAGGACCGACGACCCCCGTATGAGAAGAGCCCGAGAGAAAGAAATCCCGTGCTGATCAAACTTCTGAAGACCTACCTGCGTCCATACAAGACGCCGATCACATTCGTGGTGCTGCTTCAACTTGCCGGCACCATCGCCAACCTCTACCTCCCGACCCTGTTCGCCGACATCATCGACAAGGGCGTGATCACCGGCGATACCGGCTACATCATGAAGATCGGCGGCGTCATGCTGGCGATCAGCGTCGGTCAGGCGGTCGCTTCGATCGCCGCGGTGTTCTTCGGCGCACGCACCGCGATGGGCGTTGGCCGCGACATCCGCGGCAGCATCTTCCAGCGTGTGATGGGCTTCTCCACCCGGGAGGTCGGCAAGTTCGGCGCACCGTCGCTGATCACCCGAACCACGAACGACGTCCAGCAGGTGCAGATGCTGGCGCTGCTGTCGTTCACGCTGATGATCTCGGCGCCGATCATGTGCGTCGGTGGCGTGATCCTGGCGCTGCGCCAGGACGTACCCCTGTCCGGTCTTCTGCTCGTCATCGTCCCGGTGCTGGTTCTGGCGGTGTCGCTGATCATCCGCCGGATGCGGCCGCTGTTCCGCAGCATGCAGACCAAGGTGGACGGCATCAACCGGGTCCTGCGAGAGCAGATCACCGGCATCCGCGTCATCCGCGCATTCGTCCGCGACCAGCACGAGCGCGACCGCTTCGAGAAGGCCAATAGGAGCCTCTTCGACCTGGGCATCAGCACCGGCACGTTGATGGCGCTCATGTTCCCGACGGTGATGATCGTCATCAACCTGTCCTCGGTTGCCGTGCTCTGGTTCGGTGGCCACCGCATCGCCAGCGGTCACATGGAGATCGGCGCGCTGACGGCGTTCCTGAGCTACCTCATGCAGATCCTGATGGCGGTCATGATGGCCACCTTCATGTTCATCATGGTGCCGCGCGCCGAGGTGTGCGCGGAGCGCATCGAAGAGGTGCTGACCACGGACAGCTCACTGTCCGTGCCGGTCAACCCCGTCACTTCCATGAGTACGCGGGGCGAGCTGGAAGTGCGTGACGCGAGCTTCGCCTATCCCGGAGCCCAAGAGGCGGTACTGCACGGGGTGCACATGGTCGCTCGACCCGGCCAGACCACGGCCATCATCGGGAGTACGGGCAGCGGCAAGACGACTCTGCTCAACCTGATCCCGCGGCTGTTCGACGTGACCGAGGGCGAGGTGCTGGTCAATGGCGTCGATGTCCGGCAGCTGGCGCCGACGCTGCTGTCCAAGTCGGTCGGTCTGGTTCCGCAGCGGCCGTACCTGTTCGCGGGCACGGTCGCGTCCAACCTCCGGTACGGCAACCCGAACGCCACCGACGACGAGCTCTGGCATGCCTTGGAAGTGGCGCAGGCCAAGGACTTCGTCTCCGAGATGAACGACGGCCTCGCTGCGTCGATCGCCCAGGGTGGCACCAACGTGTCCGGCGGGCAGCGCCAGCGCCTCGCGATCGCTCGGATGCTGGTTGCCAAGCCGGAGATCTACTTGTTCGATGACTCGTTCTCAGCGCTCGACTACGCCACCGACGCGGCCCTGCGCGCCGCGCTCGGGCGGGAGACCGAGGACGCCACCGTGGTGATCGTCGCGCAGCGGGTCAGCACCATCCGGGACGCCGACCGCATCGTCGTGCTCGATGAGGGTCGCGTCGTCGGGACCGGCACGCATACCAGCCTGATGTCAGATAACGAGACGTACCGCGAGATTGTCCTGTCCCAGCTCACGGAAGCCGAGGCCAACGCATGAGCGGACCGGCAACACCTCCCAACGGCCGCACTCCAAACGGCAGCACCGCGAACGGTGGCGCGCCGAGCAACGGCAAGCCCACCGGCACGGCCGAAGTGCTGAGCACCCAGACCAACGCCGCATCGCGTCCGACCGGAGCCCGCTTCGGGCCGGGCGCCATGATGGGCGGTCCCGCGGCTAAGGCGCTGAACTTCAAGTCCTCAGGCAAACGACTGCTGAAGATGCTCTCTCCGAACAAGGGCATCGTGGCGACGCTGCTGTGCTTCGGCATCGCCGGTGTCACGCTGTCGGTTCTCGGCCCGAAGATTCTGGGCAAGGCGACCGACATCATCGTTGCCGGTTTCGTCGGCGGCCAGTTCCCGGCCGGACGAACAAAGGCCGAAGTCATCGCCCAGGCCCAGGCCAGCGGCGACAGCAAGCAGGCGGACTTCCTTCGCAACGTCGACTTCACCCCGGGTCAGGGCATCGACTTCACGGCACTGGGCCGCGTACTGCTCATCGTGGCCTTGATCTATCTGCTCGCGTCGGTCCTCATGTACGTGCAGGGTCGCCTGGTGGCGATCGTCGGGCAGCGCACCGTCTACGCCCTGCGCGAGCAGGTCGAGATGAAGCTGTCGCGGCTGCCGCTGCGCTACTTCGACAAGCAGCCGCGCGGCGAGATCCTCAGCCGGGTCACCAATGACATCGACAACATCTCGCAGACGCTGCAGCAGACGATGAGCCAGTTGCTCACGTCGCTGCTGACCATCATCGGCGTACTCGTGGTGATGTTCTGGATCTCGCCTCTGCTTGCTCTGATCGCCCTGGTCACCGTGCCGATCACGGTGGTCGTCGCGGCGAAGATCGGCAAGAAGGCGCAGCCGCAGTTCATCGCGCAGTGGGCCAGCACCGGCAAGCTCAACGCCCACATCGAGGAGATGTACACCGGCCACGCACTGGTCAAGGTGTTCGGGCGCCAGCAGGAGGCGGCCGAAGTCTTCGAGGAGCACAACACCAAGCTGTTCAGCGCATCGTTCCGGGCGCAGTTCATCTCCGGCTGCATCCAGCCGGCCATGTTCCTGATCGGCAACCTGAACTACGTGCTGGTCGCGGTGGTCGGCGGACTGCGGGTGGCGGCCGGTGCGCTGTCCATCGGTGATGTGCAGGCGTTCATCCAGTACTCGCGCCAGTTCAGCCAGCCGATGAGCCAGGTGGCCTCGATGGCCAACCTGGTGCAGTCCGGCGTGGCCTCGGCGGAGCGGGTCTTCGAGCTGCTGGACGCGCCCGAGCAGGAGCCCGATGACCCGGACGGCCCGCGTCCCGAGGAGGTCCGCGGCAAGGTCGAGTTCACCGGCGTGACCTTCCGCTACGAGGAGGACACCCCGCTGATCGAGGACCTGTCACTGTCGGTGGAGCCGGGCCAGACTGTGGCCATCGTCGGACCCACCGGTGCCGGCAAGACCACGCTGGTCAACCTGATCATGCGGTTCTACGAGGTCAATTCCGGACACATCAAGCTCGACGGCGTCGACATCGCCGAAATGTCCCGGGATGACCTGCGCGAGGCGATCGGCATGGTGCTGCAGGACACCTGGCTGTTCGGCGGCACGATCGCGGAGAACATCGCCTACGGTGCCGACGACCCGACCCGCGAGCGGATCATCGAGGCGGCCGTGGCGACTCACGTCGACCACTTCGTGCGTACGCTCCCGGACGGCTATGACACCGTGCTGGATGACGACGGATCGAGCCTGTCGGCAGGGGAGAAGCAGCTGCTGACGATCGCCCGGGCGTTCCTGTCCGAGCCGAAGATCCTGATCCTGGACGAGGCCACCAGCTCGGTCGACACACGCACCGAGGTGCTGATCCAGCGCGCCATGACCTCGCTGCGGTCCGGTCGCACGAGCTTCGTCATCGCGCACCGGCTCTCCACCATCCGGGACGCCGACGTGATCCTGGTGATGGAGTCGGGCCAGATCGTCGAGCACGGCTCGCACGCCGAACTGCTGGACCGGGGCGGTGCCTACGCACGCCTCTACGCAGCGCAGTTCGCCAACGCGGTCGCCGAGGTCGACTGACCTACAGCCGGGTCGCCAAGCGCCAGCGATCCAGGGCGTCGTGGTCGCCCCGCGTCTCGATCCGGGATGCGGGGCGGCCGTACGCGTACAGGTAAAGGTCCTGCATCGAGCGGGCGGCGACGCGCACGTCGGAGCTCTCCTCGCGGTGGCCGCGATGCCAGCTGAATCCGGGCGGCACCCAGTCGATGTGCCACTGCTCGCCGGGGCCGATGAGGGCAAGCCGGGCCGGAGCGCCGGCGCCGACCGTGCCGTCCACCCGGGGCGCGTGCGGGAGCAGGTCCAGGAGTTCGTCGATGCCGTCCCGGGCGACGGCGGCGTCGATCGGGGTGATGTCCAGGTGGTACGCGATCTCGAT
The DNA here is from genome assembly GCA_963836775.1 of uncultured Actinomycetota bacterium. Lineage (GTDB taxonomy): Bacteria > Actinomycetota > Actinomycetes > Mycobacteriales > Micromonosporaceae > DASQPR01. Next base: position 2,064,932 of record CAWIKR010000003.1, read on the forward strand.
GTCGACCGCGTGCACCACCAGCTCGTGCAGCACCCGCCGCTTCCAGAAGCGGGCGGTGCCGTTCGGAGCCAGAGTCCAGACCGGGCTCTCGTCCGGCGTTGCCCGGAACGTCTTGACCGCGGCCGCGAGCCGGTCGTCGAGCCAGCGCTGGCGATCGTCCGGATCATCGGGAGGCGTCCCGCCATTGACGGCCGGCGGCTCGACCGAGTTGGTGAGAACCATGCCTTCGGCCCCCGTGGAGACCATGCCCTCGGCCCCCGTGGAGACCATGCCCTCGGCCCACGTGGCCAGCCGACCGAGGTGTCCGACGAGCCGGTTGACGTCGAGGCCCGCGCAGGTCGGCACCGGAGCGGACCAGTCCCGGCCCCGCGCGACGTCGGCGAAGTGCGCCGCGGCGCGCTCGAATTCGGTGTTCACGTCCATGTCGACCCCCGGAAACCAGCAGCTCGTCCACTGTGCACCGTACGCTCGGCCGGGCAGCCGGACAACGCCGCCCTGATCAACAAGTGCCGCACGATTCGCGCGGGTTCGCGGTGATTTGCCGCTCCTCCGGTTGGCGCCGCACGTCATGACACCGGCCGCAGAGAGCCGGCATACAGACAACGTTCAGGATGGCCTCAGAAAGGTCTCAGGCGGAGGCGACAGGATGTCGTCATGACTTCACCCCGTGCGCCGCGGCTTGTGCCACGGATCCTCGTTGTCGACTCCGACGTGACGCTGTCGAATCTGCTCGCCACCGCGATCCGATATGAGGGCTGGGAGGTGGTCGGAGCCCGGACCGGAGCCGACGCCATCGACCTGGCCGCCGAACACGAGCCGGCCGCGGTCGTGCTCGACATGGAACTTCCGGACATGTCCGCGATGGAGCTGGTGGCCAAGATGCGCGAGCTGGCCGCCGATGTGCCGGTGCTGTTCCTGGCCGCGAAGGACCGGGAAGAGGACCGGGTGGTCGGCCTGACCGCCGGCGGCGACGACTATGTCACCAAGCCGTTCCGGATCGAGGAGCTGGTGGCCCGGCTCCGGGCGCTGCTGCGCCGCACCGGCATGGCACCCCGGCGCGCGGTGCTGACCGTCGGCGATCTCACGCTCGACGAGAACAGTCACGAGGTGCGCCGCACCGGCGAACTCGTCAACCTCACGGCGACAGAGTACGAACTTCTCCGCTACCTGATGCGCAACTCCAAGCGGGTTCTCAGCAAGTCGCAGATTCTGGACCGGGTCTGGAAGTACGACTTCGGTGGCCGCGCCAACGTGGTGGAGCTGTATATCTCGTACCTGCGCAAGAAGATCGACAAGGGTCGGCCGCAGATGATCCACACGATGCGAGGCGTCGGCTACGTCCTGAAGCCGGCCCCGTAACCCTGCGCACCCAGCCGGCCGCGGCCGCGAGGAGCGCACCGCGGCCACCAAACCGGCGCGTGCCGGCGATCTTCGCGGAGGATGGTCACTGGCACGCGCCCAGGGTGTCGGCGGCGCTCTCGGAGTGCGTTGAGCGACCCGGGCGTCGGCCACGGCCAAGATCAACGGAATTGACCCGCCAGTCTGCCGATTCGGGCCGCCCGACCAGACTCACGGGTCAAATCGGTTGATCATGTCGAGGCGACGCCGCGTGCGAGGCCGCCAACGCGAGTGCGAGGCCGCCAAATACGCGAGCGCGAGGCCGCCAAATACGCCGAGTGCGAGGCCGCCAAATAAAAGCGCCCGGCCCCACCGGGGGACCGGGCGCTGAAGGCAAAAGCTCAGCCGCCGGAGCGGCGCGACGTGAAGTTGCGCTGCGAGTGCGACTGTGGCGACTTACCTGGGTTGATCTTGGACACGTTCAGGTGCTGCTGGTCCTTGTGCTTGCCCTTGGCACGGCGTTCTGCCCGGTTCAACGGCACCTCGGTGTCGTCGGGCTCGGGCGCGGACTCGGCAGGACCGTTCTCAGCGGCAGGCATATTCATCTCCCTGGGGAACGTCGAAATGAAGGTCATAGGAGGCTGCGGGCGCACTTGGCGCTCATCGCGGGCCGGCGGCTGCAGCCGCGGGCGATTCCTAAGGGAAGATGATGATGTACATGCCCCGCACACTAGCAAGCCGCCACCGGCCCGCGCACTCGTAATTTGAGCCGGTTGACGCGCTAAGTGACCCCGGCCAGGATGCTGTCGTAGGCCGAACGAAGAGGTTTGACGTGCGAGTTTGCGTGGTAGGGGCGGGCTTTGCCGGGCTCGCAGCGGCGACCGCGGTGGCGGATGCCGGGCATGACGTGATCGTTCTCGAGGCTCGGGATCGGGTCGGCGGCCGGGTCTGGTCGCAACGCCTGGATCCGCATGATCCGGCCTCGCCGGTGATCGAGCGGGGTGCGGAGTTCGTCCTCTCCGGCTATGACACGCTCCGCGGCTATGTCGGCCGCCTCGGGCTGCGGCTGCAGGACACCGGCATGAGCTACTACGTCCGGGAGCCGCGGGGTGTGGCCGGCGTGACCGTGGACGACATGCGGGACGCCGCCGGGAAGCTGGACGCCGATCCGGCCCGGTCGGTCCGCGCCGCGGTGGGCGCGCTCGGGCTGCGACCGAAGCTCGCCGAGGCGGTGGTCGCCCGGGTGGAGATCTCCTGCGCTCAGCAAAGCGACGTGCTCTCCGCCGAGGTTCTGGCGCACCTCGCCTCGTTCGAGGCGCTGCCCAGCCATCGGGTGGCCGGTGGCAATCAGGGGATCGCGCTGGGGCTCGCGGCGCGGCTCGGCTCGCGGGTGCGTCTCAATCAGGTCGTACGCGGAATTGACGCGACCGAGGACGCGGTGATGATCCACACCCATGACGGTGAGATCGCGGCCGACCGGGTGATCGTGACGGTGCCGCTGCGCGTACTCGATGATCTCGATCTTGGTGTTCCGGACTGGAAGCGCACCGCGTGGGCCGGCCTGCTGATGGGCGAGGCGGCGAAGCTGCACGTGGCGCTGCGCGAGGCGCCCAGAACGAGCGCGGTGATGTCGGTGCCGGACCGGTTCTGGTCGTGGACCGCCTACGACGGCACCGGATCGGCGGCGAAAGTGCTCAACTGCTTCGCCGGCTCGCCGGACGCGCTGGCCCGGCTCGGCGTGACCGACGGCGCCGAAACCTGGCTGGAGCGCCTCCGGGCGATCCGGCCCGAGCTGGACCTTGGGCCGGCGGTCCTGACCACCTGGACCGACGATCCGTGGGCGCGGGGGGCGTATTCGGCAACGCCGGCCGGTGCGCGTGCAGCCGAGAACGAGGCTCTGGAACGTCCGGTCGGGCGGATGCACTTCGCCGGCGAACACACGGCAGGTGAGTGGAGCGCCCTGATGGAGGGCGCGCTCCGGTCCGGCGAACGCGCCGCCGCGGAGGTGCTGCGCGAGGGATCTTGAAAAAAACTCCGAGGAAGTTCCGGAAAAATCTGGACCGATCCGGCAAGTCGGGCGTAACTTCAAAAGTGAGACGGAAGAAGGCTGATGAAAGTCCTATTTGACTGACTCAACTGGATGTCTCAATTGGGAGAGCCCCGAATATTCTTTCGAGGCTCTCTCATCGTGTCCGGGGACTAGTCCTCGTCCTCGTCCTCGTCGTCATCTTCGTCCTCTTCGCCGCCGGTCAGATGCATGGCGGACTCCTCGGCCGAGGCGCCGCCACCGGATAAGCCCTCATCCATTGCGTACGCCGTGTGCTGGCCGCCGTAATTGTCGTCGCCCAGCCGTCCGACACCGTCCTGCGGATCCTCGTCGTCCTCCGGGTCCTCGTCCGCCTCCCATTCATCGTCGGCGGTGTCGACCCGGCGCGGGTCCGGCTCCGGATCGTCCGCGGACACGTCCGGCACCTCGGCCCGCAACCTCTGATCCAGCTGGGAGTCGTCGTGCTCATCCAGGCCGGCGGGGGTGTAGTAGGGCGCCAGCGGTGTGGTCGGGCCGTCCGCCTCGCGGACGGACTCGTCCTCGTCATACGCGCTGGAGTCCGGATCGATGGTGTCCGGGAACCCCACCGACTCTGGGTCGTACTCCGGTTCGCGGTCGATGTCGTCGTCGGTCATGAGTCCACTTATACCCATGTACCGGGCCGAGCACCCGGGATGTGCCCGGATGCGTCAGAGTTTGACCATGGACACGATCGACCTTCTGAAGGACGGGTACGGCCGGCTGCCCGAGCTGATCGACCGTACGGTGCGCGGCCTGAGCGCCGAGGCGCTGGTGTGGGCGCCGGCGCCGGAATCGAACCCGATCGGCTGGCTGGTCTGGCACCTGACCCGGGTCCAGGACGGCCACATCGCCGAACTGACCGGAAATCCGCAGGTTTGGGAGTCCGGCGACTGGGCTGAGCGGTTCGGGCTGGGCCGGGACCCGGACAACACCGGATTCGGCCACACGCCGCAGGATGTGGCCCGGGTGCAGCCGGCCGACTCGGATGCACTGACCGGCTACTTCGCCGCCGTTTACGCGAAGACGAGAGCAGTCCTCGACCATGCGACCCCGAAGGAGCTGGACCGGGTCGTCGACGAGCGCTGGGATCCGCCGGTGACCCTGGGCATTCGCCTGGTCAGCGTCCTCGCCGACGATCTGCAGCACATCGGTCAGGCCGCATATCTGCGCGGCCTTTTCGATCGGATGTAGCGGCAGCCAGTGGCACCCGGCGGCATGCGGCGGTGGCGCCGGGCGGTGCGTACGCCGCGCCGCCCGCAGCCCATGCTCAGCCCAGCCAGGTGCCGTCGCGCATCAGGTCCCGGCCGGTCAGCTCGTTGGCCTCGCGCCAGGCCTGGATGCGGTGCGGCGTGATCCGGAAGTAGGCGTACGGCTGCTTGTACGGTCGGGGGTCGAATCCGGCCTTGGCCGCGAACGCGTCGCCGACCTCCTGCGGCGGGCCGATTTCGCGGGTCACCGTCGCCTCGATGATGACCACGTCGCGGGTGCCGCCGAGCGCGACCCGCGCCTGACCGGTGGCGTCCAGGTTGCGGCTGGTCGGGCTGCTCGCCGGGTTCGAGATGATCAGCGCCGTGCCGTCCCACCAGAACGACAGCGGCACCATGTAGGGCACGCCGTCCGGCGATGCGGTGGCGACCCAGATGTCATCGTCCGCCTCCAGGCGGGCGCGGGTGTCGGCGAGGCGCTGCTGCAGGCTGCGGGGCGGTTCGGCCATCGGGCGGTGCTCCTTCACTCGGCGATCACACTCGGCGATCTTGGCGGGCCTACGGTAACCCGGAGCACGTGCCGGTCCGGCTCCGGCACCGCAACCGCGGACGAGGACTACTGCCAGACGTCCGTGATCGGAGCCGCGCTGTTCAGCGAGGACAGGCCGTACGCGGATTCGATGGTGGTCAGGATGTTGTAGTGGTTGATCTGCTCGGTGTAGCTGCCGACCTTCACGTGCTGGCCGACGAAGACGGTGAAGATCTGGTTCGTGGTGGTGCCGCTGTCTTCGTCGAAGGTCACGATGAGCAGGCTGTTGTGGGTCTTGGCCCAGGTGGCGTAGGCGGACAGGTGGCTGTTGAGCCAGGTGTCGCCGGTGCCGATCGAGCAGTCGTGCATGTCGCTGCAGAGGTTCGGGCTCACGAATGAGACCGTCGGCAGCGTGGTGAAGTCGGACGGGAAGCTCGCGTAGGTCAGGTTCGACGCCGCCGGGACGTTGCTGAAGTCCACCCAGCCGTTGTGCTTGCGGGCGTAGGTGCCCGACGAGCAGCCGGTGTAGCCGTTGGACGGCATCGACTCCGAATAGCCCTTGAACGTCAACCCGGCGGCGATCAGCTGCGCGCCCAGGTTGTTCTTGCCGGTGTAGTTCTGCGGGCAGCTGTCACTGGTCACGCCCTGGGTGGACCCGGAGAACAGCGCGATGTAGTTCGGCTGGCTCGGGTGGGTCACCCCGAACGACTTGGTGAACTTCGCGCCCTGGCCGGCGAGTGAGTTGAAGTAGGGAGCGCTCGACGAGCCATTGATCTGCGAGTACTTCTTGTTTTCGAACATGACCAGGACGATGTGGTCGGGGCGGGGCACCGCTGCCGCCGCCGTGATCGCGGCCGGTTGCGCCGCGTGTGGTGAGGCCGGGCTGGCGTACGCCGTGGCGGCCGCGGTGACACCGGTGGTGACCAGTGCAAACGCGGCGAGCGTGAGGATGAGACGTCGGCCGGACAAAGAAGCCTCCATGGGGGACGGGGGCCGGTGGGCCGCGCGGATGAGGCGACCCAACCCGATCGGTTGAATCGGGCCCGCTCATCACGTCATCGTGTCGTGTCGGCGGCGTGCATTGAGAGACATCGGTGAATGAGCATTCAGTTAACAAACGCGTACAGCTAACAACTGGGACACGACGCACAAAACTGTGCTGCTGTTGTCGGACCGACGGGCCACTATGGAGAAGCCATTCGGACCTGGAGACGCGTGGGGGCGCTCATGTCAATCGGCGGTAGCTTCGGCAAGCTGGTCCTCTTTGGAGCAGTGGGCGGCGTCCTGGTGGCGCTGGCCGCTTATCCGGGGATATTCACGATCGGCCGCTCCGCCGACACCGCCAGCGACTCCTATCTCGCGCTGCCGGCCAGCCTGGAGACACCGCCGACATACCAGACGTCGTATGTGTATGCGAATGACAACAAGACCCTGATCACGTCGTTCTACGAGGAGAACCGCCGGGACGTGACGCTGAGCCAGGTGTCCGAGGCGATGCAGCAGACGGTGGTGGCCGCCGAGGACGTCCGGTTCTTCCAGCACGGCGGCGTCGACTACAAGGCGATCATCCGCGCGCTGGTGGCCGACCAGCAGAGCGGCCAGACAACGCAGGGCGCGTCCACGCTGACCATGCAGTACGTGCGAAATGTGCTGAAGACCGATCCGAGCCTGACCCCGGAGGAACGGGCCGCCGCGGTGGAGGACAGCATCGGCCGCAAGATCCAGGAGGCCCGCTACTCGATCGAGCTGGAACAGAAGCTCACCAAGCAGCAGATTCTCGAGCGCTACATGAACATCGCCTATTTCGGCCAGGGCGCCTACGGCGTCTTCGCGGCGGCTCAGACCTACTTCTCCACGACGCCGGACAAGCTGACTCTCGCGCAGGCCTCGCTGCTGTCCGGCATCATCCAGTCGCCGGACACCTACAACCCGGTCAACGGCGACGTGGCCGCGGCCCGGACCCGGCAGAAATATGTGCTGACCGCGATGGTCGGGATGAAGGAGATCACCCAGGCCCAGGCCGACGAGGTGGCCAAGGCGCCGCTCGGGCTGAAGCCCAAGCACCAGCCGAACGACTGCACCGAAGTGCCGTCCAAGACCAATTCCTGGGGCTTCTTCTGCGACTACTTCCTGAAGTGGTGGGACGATCAGGCGGCCTTCGGCGTGACCTCGGAGGACCGGGAGGCCAACCTGCGTCAGGGCGGCTACCGCATCGTCACCACGCTTGATCCGTCGATCCAGGCGACCGCTACGAAGGAGTCGCTCGCGCTCTACGGCTATGACAACAAGCGCACGCTGCCGATCGCGGTGGTTCAGCCGGGCACCGGCCGAGTGCTGGCGCTGACCGTCAACCGGCACTACAGCCTGACCAAGAATCCGAAGGGCCAGACCGACTACCCCAACACGGTCAATCAGCTGATCGCCGGCGGCGGCAGCGTCATCGGATTCCAGACCGGATCGACCTTCAAGATCTTCACCATGCTCGCCGCCCTGGAACGCGGCCTGCCGCTGAACACCAAGTTCAAAGCTCCGGCGAAACTCAAGACGCACTTCCCGGCGCATGGTCCGGGCACCTGCAACGGCTATTACTGCCCGGCCAACGCCAACCCCAAGTGGATGGATGGCCAGCGCACCATGTGGACCGGCTACGGCCGCTCGGTCAACACCTACTTCGTCTGGCTCGAGCAGCAGATCGGCCCGGAATACGCGGTCGCGATGGCCGAGCGTCTCGGCATCCGGTTCAATGCCGCGCATGACCGGGACCTGGCCGACCACGGCGCCGACAGCTGGGGCCCGTTCACCCTCGGCGTCGTCGCGACCACGCCGCTGGAGCTCGTCAATGCGTATGCCACAGTCGCGGCCGGCGGCATCTACTGCAAACCGCTGCCGGTGTCGTCGATCAAGACGCCGAGCGGGCAGGCGCTGTCGGTGGCCACGCCACAGTGCAAGCGGGTGGTGAGCAAGGACATCGCGGCCGCCGCCGCCGACGCGGCCCGCTGCCCGGTGCAGAGCAAGTCCTACTACGACCAGTGCAACGGCGGCACCGCCCCGGTGGCGCCGCTGATCCTCGGCAGCCGGCCGCTCGGCGGCAAGACCGGCAGCTCCGAGAAGAACGCCACCGAGACGTTTGTCGGGTTCACGCCCCAGATCGCGGCCTGCGGCATTGCCGGCAACCCGGTGGACCCCTCGGACCTGGTCGGCGCCTCGGTCTCCCACGACGTTGACGTCGCGGTGCTCAACACCATGAAGACCGCGCTCAAGGGTCTGCCCTACGTGAACTTCCCCCAGCCCAGCGCCGAGATAGCGTTTGGGCCAAAGGGAGTTCCGTCGTCGCTGGCCAAGCGCCTCGGTCTGAACAACTGACCTGCGGCAAGGGCGGCCGGCCGGATCTGATCCGGTCGGCGTTCGCCCAGCTGATAAGACGTCCGCGCGGCATAACCTGGGTTTGCGTACCCTCGCATAACCTATGTTGTCAGCCCCGCCCGCGGTGGCGGTGGCGGCGACCGACAGCTCTAGGGGTTGTGGCGATATGACGTTGAAGGTCCTGGCGATAAAGGAGCCACCGCCGGAACGGCGCGTGGCGCTCACGCCCGAGGCGGTGGCGAGGCTCAGCGCGATCGGTGTGGACGTGCTGATCGAAGCCGGGGCCGGTGCCCGCTCATGGTTCTCCGACGAGGCCTACGAGCAGGCCGGGGCCACTGTGCTGGACGGCGACACGGCACGCAAGGAAGCCGACGTGGTGGTCACGGTCGGCCGCCCGGACGCCGCCGGTGTCGCCGCTCTGCGGTCCGGCCAGACCCTGATCGGGCTGCTTCGCCCGCTCACCGATCCGCAGCTCGCCGCCGACCTGGCCGCCGTCGAGGTGACCGCGATCAGCCTGGATGGTCTGCCCCGGACGGTGAGCCGGGCGCAGACGATGGACGTGCTGAGTTCCCAGGCGAGCGTCGCCGGCTACCGGGCCGCGATCCTGGCCGCGTCCGCCTACGACCGGTATTTCCCGTTGCTGGTGACCGCGGCCGGCACCGCCCGCCCGGCCGAGGTGCTGGTGCTCGGTGCCGGCGTCGCCGGCCTGCAGGCGATCGCCACCGCCCGCCGGCTCGGCGCGGTCGTGAAGGCCTACGACGTCCGCCCGGCCTCGGCGACCGAGGTCGAGTCGCTCGGCGCGCAGTTCCTGAAGCTGACATCGGTGGCGTCCGGCGCCGGTGACGGCGGCTATGCCCGGGCGCTCACCGACGACGAGCAGAAGGCGCAGCAGGCCGAGCTGTCCGCACACATCGCCAGACACAACGTGGTGATCACCACGGCCCAGGTCCCGGGCCGGCGGCCACCGCTGCTGGTGACCGAGGAGACCATCGCCGCGATGGCTCCCGGGTCTCTGATCGTCGACCTCGCCGCGAGCGCGCTCGGTGGCAACGTCGCCGGGTCGGTGCCGGACGAGACCATCGTCACCGACAACGGCGTCACCATCATCGGCGCGCCGAACCTCGCTTCCGAGGTGCCGGCCGCGGCGTCGTCGGCGTTCTCCCGCAATATCTGCGCGGTGCTCGCGCACCTGGTCAGCGACGGCGAGCTGACGATCGATCTGGCCGACGAGATCGCCGCCGGGATCGTCGTCACCCATGGCGGCGCGGTAGTGCACCCGGCCCTGGCGCCGCCCGCGACCGGCGGTGCCGGCGTCGTCGACTCCAGTGGCACCGGCTCGCCGCAGGTCACCGAGGAAGGCAAGGTGCAGGTATGAGCGCGGAACTGATGGGTGACCTGAGCATCTTCGTGCTCGCCCTGCTGGTCGGCTTCGAAGTCATCAGCAAGGTGCCGGCGACGCTGCACACCCCGCTGATGTCGGCGGCCAACTCCATCCACGGTGTCGTCCTGGTCGGTGCGATCCTCATCGCGACCAGCGCCGACACGGTCTTCGGATACATCCTCGGGTTCGTCGCGGCAGCGTTCGCCGCGATGAACGTGGTCGGCGGTTATGTCGTGACCGATCGCATGCTCGGCATGTTCAAGAAGCGTCCAGTCGCGGCCGAGGTGCCGGAGCAGCGCGAGGTGAATTCGTGAGCGGTTTCGACACCGTCATCCGGCTCGTCTACCTGGCCGCGGCCACCTGCTTCGTGCTCGGCCTGCACCTGATGAACACTCCGGCAACCGCGCGCCGGGGCAACCAGGTTTCGGCGGCCGGCATGGGCGTCGCGATCGTGGCGACGCTGGTGGTCGCCATCCACGGCGGCGGCGTCAAGCCGGTGGCCTGGGTCGTTCTCGTTGCCGGTGTCGCGGTCGGCGCGGTGGCCGGCCTGTTCAGCGCGCGGCGGATCGCGATGACCGCGATGCCGCAGCTGGTGAGCCTGTTCAACGCGGTCGGTGGTGGCGCGGCCGCCATCGTCGCGATCTTCGACTACGTGCGCCTGATCCAGATCCTCGACCGGCACCTTGGGTCGAGCGTGGTGGTGCCGACCGTGCTCGACGTGATCATCGGCGCGGTGACGTTCGCCGGATCGCTGATCGCCTCCGGCAAACTGCAAGGGACGATCTCCTCGAGTCCGATCGTGTTCCGCGGCGTCCGCGTCGCGAACATCCTGCTGACCGCGATCATGGTGGCCGGTGCGGTGTTCCTGATCGGATTCCCGTCCGCGACACCCTCGGTGAACATCGTGGTGCTGAGCGCCGTGCTCGTAGCCGCCCTGCTGTTCGGCGTGACCATGGTGCTGCCGATCGGCGGCGCCGACATGCCGGTGGTTATCTCGCTGCTGAACGCCTTCACCGGCACCGCCGTGGCGATGGCCGGTTTCGTCATCGACAACTCGGTGCTGATCATCTCCGGCGCCCTGGTCGGTGCCTCCGGCGCGATCCTCACGAAGCTGATGGCCGACGCGATGAACCGGTCGATCGTCAACATCATCATCGGCGGCTTCGGCACCGGCGACTCGGCCGTCGTGGTCGGCGGGCCGGCCGGCGGCACGTTGCGCGAAGTGAAGGCCGACGATGCGGCGATCCAGCTCGCGTACGCGCAAAAAGTGATCATCGTCCCCGGTTACGGCCTGGCCGCGGCACAGGCGCAGCACGAAGTCCGGGAGCTGGCCGACCTGCTGGAGCAGCGCGGCGTCACGGTGTCCTACGCGATCCACCCGGTCGCCGGCCGGATGCCCGGTCACATGAACGTGCTGCTCGCCGAGGCCAACGTGCCCTATTCCCAGCTGCGCGAGATGGAAGAGATCAACCCCGACTTCGCCCGCACCGACGTGGCCCTGGTGATCGGCGCCAACGACGTGACGAATCCGGCGGCCCGCCGCCCCGGCAACCCGGTCTCCGGCATGCCGATCCTGGACGTCGACCACGCCCGGAGCGTCATCGTCATCAAGCGCTCGATGGGTCACGGCTACGCCGGAATCGACAATGACCTCTACGCGGATCCGAAGACCGGCATGTATTTCGCCGACGCCAAGAAAGGCCTGGCCGAGCTGTCCCAATCGGTCAAAGCCCTGGGATAACACAGCGGTCACAGCCCTGGGATGGCCCAGGCACAGCAAACGGGCGGTCGGTGAGACATTCACGACCGCCCGTTTTGCTTACTCCACAGTGCTCAGTCGGCGTGACATCATGCAGCGCATGAAAATCTGGCGTCAATTCAAGGCGTTCGCGTTGAGCGGCAGCATGCTCGACCTGGCGCTCGGCTTCCTGATCGGCACGGCTTTCGCCGCCGTGGTCGACTCGGCCACCAAGAACATCCTGATGCCGCTGATCGCAGCGGCCTTCGGGCGGGCGAATTTCAACAGCTGGCACGGCACCATCGGGGACACCCGGATCCCCTACGGCACCTTCCTCACCGACATCCTGACCTTCTTCATCTTCGCGGCCACGCTCTTCTTCATGCTGAAGTTCTTCTCCTCGGTGGGATTGGGCCGCAGCCGCGATTTTGAAGAGAAGCAGTGCCCCTACTGCCTGGAATATGTCCCGCCGCGCGCGCTGGTGTGCCGGATCTGCCGGCAGCAGCTGGTCGCGCAGATGCCGGACCTGGCGACGGCCGAGGCCCGAGCCGCGGAGCTGCGCCGCCGGCACCACCTCAAGCTGCCCGACATCGACCTGCCGGAGTTTGACTTCGACGTGCCAGTGCCGAAGATGCGCCGCAAGACGGCAACCACCCCGGGCGCCGGAACCGCCCATACCGAGACGCCGGTGCAGCCGGAACACCACGAATAGGCCGGTCCCGCGCCGGCTCTAGGCCGGTCCCGCGCCGGCTCTAAGCCGGTCCCGCTCGGGCGCGGCAAGAGTCGACGTCATCGGGCCTGGCTCGCAGCAACTTCGTTGATGCTCGTCACGCGCGATGACGTCGCCGCCGCACCTCGCGAACCGGCGCGGGCCGGTGTCCGTCGTGGTCTCGGACCGTTGCCGACGTGGTGTTCGCGCGGCGCCTCGCGAACCGGGGCGGGCGGGCGTCCGTGGTGGTCTCGGCCTCGCCCGCACGGTGTGGGATTTGCTGGTCCCGCTCGGCTTGCCCTGAGTCTCTGCTCCGTAAGCCGCTAGCGTTTAGACGGACACCGCGGCGCGCAGGTCGGCGTAGCCGCGGATCAGTGCGCGCCGCTCGGCATCGATCAGCGGGCTCTTCGGGTCGCAACCCTCGGCCACCCAGCGATCCGAGATGTCCATCGCCTCGGCACGCGCGTCCGCCGCGGACATCACCGAGTCCAGCGGGACCGCGTACACGTGGGCGTACAGAGCGGCGAGTGCATCCACCAGCACCTGGCGGTCGGCAGACTCCGGCCAGCGATCCGGATGCTGGTGCTGCCGGTGGGCGCGCCACCAGGCGATCTCCCGATCCGCGGCGACGTCGACGTCGAACGTCTCCCGGTGCGTACGCGCCACCAGGTCGTAGAACTTGCGCATCTCGGCACGCGCTCCCGCGGCGTCGTCGTCCGGGCTCCGGTCTTGATCCGGCTCCGCCGGAATGGCCGCCCAGAACTGGTTCGCCCGGAGCACGTGCCACGCTGCCGGTGCACTCGAAGTCCACCCGAGGCCGAATCCGATGCGTACCATGCCAATCGCCGCGATGCAGAACGCCGGCCATCGACGACGGTAATATGCCACCCACGCATCGGCCTCGTAGAGGCCGAGCCGCACCGGATCGAAGCTCCGCATCGCACCGCGTTTAGCAGCCACCATCGGATTTTCCCACCGCGAGCGGCGCGATCGCGCCAGCCGGCCACAAGTGTCCGGCGCGCGGGCGCGACCGACGGGCACGGTTGCCGGCTAACGCGGCCGGGCCTTGACGTAGATGGCGCCCGGGCCGGCGTCGGACGGGTCGTCGGAGTCCAGATCGCGGATCTCGCGAAGGCGGAATCCGGCCTTCTCCAGGGCCCGCCGGGACGCCGGGTTGTCTGCTTGCGGCACCGCCACCACGCACGCCACCTCCGGATAGGCGGCGAGCGCATGGTCCGCGGCGAGCGCGATCGCCGCCGATCCGACGCCCTTTCCGGTGTACGCGGGATCGCCCACCAGATAGTCGGTGCCGGCCGCGGCCGGGACTCCGACGGCGGCATCCCACTCGGAATAGTCGGCGTGCCGGTAGTGCTGGATCAGCCCGACCGGAGCACTGTCGGCTTCGATCACGAAGCACGCGGTCGATGAACCGGCGCCGGCTCGTGGACCATATTTCTCCCGGACTGACTCGGTGGTCGCAGTGCCGTCCCGCCACCAGGCCTGCACATGAGGCTCATTGAGCCAGCGCACCAGCAGCGGGAAGTGATCCTCGGTCAGCGGCGTCAGCGTCACGTCCACACCGGTGAGTCTCCCGCCGCAGACACCGCCATGTCGCGCCATTTCGCCGCGCCGTGAACTCCCGCCGGTCGGGCCGGGTCACTGCCGCCGGCCGATGGGCGATGGGCGCCGGGCGATGGGCGATGGGCGCCGGGCGATGGGACCGTAGACCCGGGGCGTGATCCGGTTCACTCCCAGTTGGCGAGTAGCTTAGGCCGGGTGCCGCTGACCTTCGATCTCCTCTACAACATCCGCGATCTGGGCGGACTGGCCCGCCATCGACGGCCAGTCCACCCGGTTCGGCGTGCTCTACCGGTCCGACTCGCTGGGCCGGCTCGCCGGTACGGACCTGGACCAGTTCCGCGCGCTCGGGGTGCGTACCGTGATCGATCTTCGTTATCCGTGGGAGATCGCCGCCGCCGGACGCGTGCCGGATGACGACATCGCGTTCCACAACCTCAGCATCGAGCACCGGCCCTACGACCAGACCGTGGTGCCGGCCGAGGTGGATCCGGCGGCGTTCTTCGCCGAGAAGTACGCGGAGGTGGCCGACGACGGCGCTGAGGAGATCCGGGCGGTGGTCCGCCTGATCGCGGACGGTGCCGAACTGCCCGTTGTCTTCCACTGCAAATCCGGCAAGGATCGCACCGGCATCATCGCTGCGATCGTCTTGACCCTGGTCGGCGTGGATCGCGAAGACGTAGTGACCGATTACGACCGGTCCAACGAGGCGACCGCCCGCTGGCATGCCGAGCATGTGGCGGCCGGGGAGACGCTGCCCGAGTGGCCCGGCTTCGGCACCGCCCCGGCCGGTGCCATCCGGCGGTTCCTGGAGTTGCTGGACGAGCGCTACGGCGGCGCGCAGCGATACCTGGGGTTGACCGACACCGAAGTCGTGGCCCTGCGGAGTCGGCTGCTCGAGCCGTCCGGCCCGCGCTAGGCGCGCCGGTCGGTGCCCTTGCCGCAAGATAGAGCCATGGCCAACCTGATCGCAGTCACCGGCGCCACCGGGTTTCTCGGTGGCCGGGTCGCACACCTGCTGGCCGAGCGGGAGCTGCCGCAGCGTCTGGTGGTTCGGGACGCGTCGCGGGCACCGACGTTGCCCGGCGCCACCACGGTCGGCGGAGTGTCCTATGGCGACTTCGAGGCGATGCGATCGGCTCTGACCGGCGTGCAGACGCTGCTGTTCGTGTCCGCGACCGAGTCGGAGAACCGGGTCGCCGAGCAGATCAGCGTGGTCGACGCGGCAAAAGCCGCCGGTGTCCGGCGGATCGTCTACATCTCGTTCCTCGGCGCCTCCGGCACCTGCGTGTTCACCTTCGCCCGGCACCACTGGGCGACCGAGGAGCAGATTCGTAGCTCCGGGCTGGCGTATACGTTCCTGCGCGACAACCTCTACCTCGACGTGCTGCCGTATTTCCCGGGAGCTGACGGGGTGATCCGCGGGCCGGCCGGCAACGGGCGGTTCGGTGGCGTCGCGCGTGCCGACGTCGCCGACGCCGCCGTCGGGGCGCTGACCACCGACGGCCACGACGGGATGAGCTACGACGTGACCGGTCCGGCGTCGATCTCCATGGCCGACGTCGCGGCCGACCTCACCCGCGCCTCGGGACAGCTGATCACCTATGACAACGAGACGCTGGATCAGGCGTACGCGTCCCGGGCGAAGTTCGACGCGCCGGAGTGGGAGGTCGCCGGATGGGTCTCCTCGTATGCCGCGATCGCCGCCGGCGAGCTCGATGCGGTGTCCGACAGCGTGCAGCGGCTGGCCGGGCACCCGCCGATGGCGTTCGCCACCTATCTGGAGAGCAATCCGGCCGTCGTGGACCGGCTGCGCAGCCGGAAGGTGGTCCGAGGCCGGGACTAGGCCACCGGCACCGCGGCGGCCTCGGCCACCGGCATCACCGGCGCCGGCCGTCGGGACACCAGCACCGTCGTGGTCGCGGCCAGCAAGAGGACCGGCACCAGCAGGTACGCCCACTGCACGCTGATCGTGTCGGCCAGGAACGCCAGCAGGAACGGCCCGCCGCCGATCGCGATCCCGCTGGCCACTGACATCCGCGAGCTGGCCAGGTCGGTCTGGCCCGGTGCGCTGGCGATGGCCCGGGCGACGCCCAGCGGGTAGTGCATCGCGATGCCCAGTCCGCAGACGACCAGACCCAGATAGGACAGCCAGGCTGTGGTGGCCACCCAGAACCCGGCGAACCCAACGGCCACCAGGGCGAACGAGCGCAGCAGGATCCAGTCGATCGGCCGGCGCTCGGAGATCCGGGCGCCGATGAACCGGCCGGCGCTCATCCCGACCAGCACGGCGGTGATCGCCGTGGCGGCCGTGGCTGAGCTGAGGTGCAACCGCTCCTTGGCGAGCAGAGGCGACCACAGCGTCATGCAAAACTCGAGACTCACGCACAGCACCACGACCAGCCAACTCGGCCAGTAGGCCGGGGGCAGCCGGTGATCCGCCGCCGCAACCGACGACGACTCCGGCGTCGACGGGTCCAGCACCAACGACGGGTCCACCACCGACGACGGATCCTGCACCGACGACGCATCCGGCACCGAGGATGGCGACGACACCGCGGCGCGACCGCCGACTGCCATCGCGACCAGCCCGAGAATTCCGACCAGCGGCAGAGTCAGCACCATGGCGGGCCGCCAGCCGTACCCGAAATGGATCGATGCCGCGATCGCCAGCGGCGCGACCAGGCCGACCGCCGACGCGATGCCGTTCGCCTCGGCGAGCGCCGCGCCGCCGGCCGGACCGTGCCGGTCGCTCAGCGACGCCGCGACGCCGATGCCGAGGAACGAGCCGAACGCCCCGGTCACCAGCACCGCGCCGAGGCTGACCGGGAAGATCGAGGTCGCGACGTAGCCGACGATGCCGAGGCAGACCACGGCCTGCGCGATCCACATTGACCGGTCCCGGCCCACCCGGGCGATCAGCGGCGCCCCGACGAATCCGACCAGCACGATGCCGGCCGCGTAGGCGGTGCTGTGCAGCGAAGCCAGCGTGTCGCTGATGTGCTCGTCGTCGCGGATCAGCACCACGCTCGGCGTGAAGGTATAGAGGAAGTAGCAGTACACGCCCCATTGCGCGTAGATCAACCAGGTGGCGCTGTCGCGGCGGAGCTTCGTCATCGGCGGTTAGAACGCCGCCGCGACCGGAATGACCTCCGCGCCGATGGTCTCCAGTGGAGTCATCGACCAGACGTCAACGACCTGCCCGATCGCGTCGGCGAACCCGAGGTCGTGCAGGCGCTTGAGATCGTCGAGGACCTTGCCGACGCCGTGGCTCAGGTCGAAGCGGTAGTAGGCCGTCTTGATGATCGAGTCGTAGTCGCGGCCCTCGCGCTCGCAGTGCTCCCGCAGGATGTCGAGCTTGCGGCCGATATCCGGGGAATCGAACAGGTTGCAGGCGTCGGCGTACTTGGCGACAAGCCGCAGCGTCTTCTTCTCGCCGCCGCCGCCGATCATGATGGGCGGATGCGGTCGCTGAAGGGCCTGCGGTGAGTTCAGCGGCCGCTCCAGCTGGTAGTGCCGGCCGTGGTACGGCGTTTCGTCGCCGGCCCACATCTGCAGGCAGATCTGAAGGGTCTCCTCGAGCATCTCGAACCGGGTCGCGACCTGCGGAAAGTCGAAGCCGAGCCCGACCGACTCCTCCTCGTTCCAGCCGGCGCCAACGCCGAGCCAGGCCCGGCCGCCACTCAGCACGTCGAGGGTGGTGATCGCCTTCGCCAGCAGGCCGGCGGTGCGGTAGTGGACGCCGGTCACCACGGTGAGCAGCTTTGCTCTGGTGGTGTGCGCGGCGAGGAAACCGAGCGTGGTGTAGGCCTCGAGCATGTCGTGCTCGACCGGGCCGATGCCGCGGAGCTGGAAGAAGTGGTCCATGATCGCGACGTAGTCGAAGCCGGCGTCGTCGGCGGTGCGCGCCACCTGGGCGAGCGCGGGGCCGAGCGTGGCCGGACCTTCGGGGCGGGTGTAATCCGGAATCTGAATCCCAATTCGCACGGGAACAATCCTGTCACGGATCTTGGGTACCGGTCAGTCCCGCCGGTAACCTCCCGTGATGTGCGATCCCCCTCTCGCTCGTGGCGTCTGCTGCCCTCGCCGCCGTGGTGATCACTTCCGCGCTGGTCGTCGCGGTTCACGGCGGCTCGGCCCCGCCGTCGTCGCTGACCGCGGCGTCCCGCTTCGACACCGGTCACCAGACGGGAGGCGCGAACCCTGGCGGGGGAGTGACGGACGCCACACCGCAGCCCGCGCCCGAGACCGCATCGAGTCCGGCGTCGGCGGAACCGTCGACGGCCACCGCGCCGGAGCGGCGTGCGGCCAGCGGGCCGGCGCTCCGATCGACCGGACCCAAACCCGGCGTCACACCGGCCGCGCTGGCCGCCCGGCTCAAGACGCTTCCGGCCAGCACCACACAGGTGGTGATCGTGCACGCGGCGTCCAGCTCCACCACCTACGCCACACTCGAGACGTTCACCAAGGCGGGCGGCCGGTGGTCGCCGGCGTTCGGTGACATGACTGCGCGGGTCGGCAAGGACGGGATCGGCACCAAGACGAAGGAAGGCGTGCCGATCACTCCGATCGGGATGTTCAGTTTCGGCCCGACGATGTATGGCGTCGATGCCAACCCCGGCGTCCATTACCAGTGGCACAACCTGGTCACCAACGACTGGTGGGACGAGATGGTGGGCTCACCGACCTACAACACGTTCCAGCACGGCAGCGATCCGGGCGGCGCCAGCGAGGCACTCTGGAAGACCGTCCCGGCCTACGACTACTTCGCCGTGATCACCTACAACATGCCACCGAACGTCGCCAAGCCGGTCGACGGCGCCGGCAGCGGCATCTTCCTGCACGTGGCCACCAGCGGCCCGACCGCGGGCTGCGTCAGCCTGCCCACCGCCGACCTGGTCAAGGTGCTGACCTGGCTGGATCCGGCCCGGAATCCGCGGATCGTGATCAGCCTCGACTCCGGGCTGGGCAACTTCTAGGCGCCGGCGGCCGCGTTCGCATCGGCCTCCGCATTCGTGTCGGTGTTGGCCCTCCCGTTGGCCCCGGCCGACTCGGCAGACCGGGGTGACTCAGCGGACCGGTGGAGTGCCGGCACCACGCCCGGCAATCCGGTGGCCGGCTCGGCCCAGTCGGCGCGCCGGGCCGGCAGCAGGATCGCCACCAGATATGCCGCGCCGATCAGCCAGATCGCACCGGGCATCCCGGCGACGGCGATCGCGGCGCCACCGGCGAGACCCCCGAACGGGATGCCGGAGTAGGACAGCGCCTGGGTGAGCGATCGCACCCGGCCCAGGATCGCGGCGGGGATCCGCTGATAGGTGACGGCGCCAATGATCGGATTGACGAAGCCCGACCCCAGTCCGCCGGCCGCGAACACCGCGACCACCGTCCACACCGGCAGGCTGAGAGCGAGCGCGGCGAATCGGGGCAGGCCGCCGATGACAAACCCGATGACGTACGCGCGCCTGCGGTTCAGCCGCTCGCCGACGTGCGCGGCGATCAGGCACCGCGACCGCCAGCAGCCGGGTCGCCGACCAGGCCGCGGCGTTGGCGCCCAGCACGCCGGCCAGCCGGCGCCAGTTCGGTGCCGGCGCGCGGCCGGCGGTCATCGCGCCGGCTCAGGGTCTCGCACCAGCTGGAATTGCAGAATCACCGGATCGCCGTCGGGTTCCGACGGCTGGGCCCGGACCAGCGCATGCAGCTCGCGTGCCAGACGCCGGGCCGTCTCCGGCCGCAGGCGCAGCTGATAGTCGCTGAGGTCCTGGGCCGCCCGCCACTCGTCCGGCAGCGCCGGGGTGGCGTCGATGGCCCGGATCATGGTGTCGGTCCAGACCTGGCCGAGCGCACGCAGGAAGTCGGTGCCGGTGCCGGCGTCGTCGGCCAGGGCACCGGAGTCCGGGGGTGGCGTGTCCGGTGCGGCCGCCCGCCACCAGCGCTCGCGGCCGACGCCGCGGTCCGGGTCGTCGACGATGAAACCGTGCTCGGCCAGCTGCCGCAGGTGATAGCTGGTGGCACCGGTGTTCAGCCCGAGCTGCCGGGCCAGCATGGTCGCGGTGGCCGGCCCGTCGGCCGCGGTCAGGAGTTCAGATAGGCCAGCACGGCGAGCACCCGCCGGTTGTCGTCCTCGCACGGCGGCAGCTGGAGCTTGGCGAAGATGTTGTTGGTGTGCTTGGCGACGGCCTTCTCGGTGATGAACATCCGGCCGGCGATCGCGATATTCGACCGGCCTTCGGCCATCAGCCCCAGCACCTCGCGTTCCCGAGGCGTCAAGGTCTGGATCGGGTCCGCGGCCGGGTGCCGGGTCAGCAGCTGCGCCACCACCTCCGGGTCCAGGGCAGTGCCACCGGCGGCCACCCGGCGCACCGCGTCGATGAACTGGGACACGTGCGACACCCGGTCTTTGAGCAGGTAGCCGACACCGCCGCGGGCATCGGCCAGCAGGTCGCGAGCGTAGAGCGGCTCGACGTGCTGAGACAGGATCAGCACCGGCAGCCGCGGGATCCGGGAGCGGGCGTCGATGGCGGCGCGCAGCCCCTCGTCGGTGTAGGACGGTGGCAGCCGCACGTCGATGACGGCGATATCCGGCTGGTGCGTCATCAGCGACGGCACCAGGCCCGGTCCATTGTCGACAGCGTCGACGACGGCGCAGCCGTACGCCTCGAGCAGCCGGGTCAGGCCGTCCCGGAGGAGTGCGTGGTCCTCGGCGATAACGACGCGCACGGCACCTCCAGGGTCACCACGGTCGGCCCGCCGTCCGGGCTGACTACGGTCAGCGTGCCATCGAGCGCCTCGAGCCGGCGAATCACCCCGGCCAGGCCGGTGCCGCGCCGGGCGTCGGCGCCGCCGATGCCGTCATCGCTGACGGTCGCGCGGATCGCCCCCGCCACCGCGCGCAGATCCACCGTCGCCGACGTCGCGTTCGCGTGCTTGACGATGTTCGCGAGGCACTCGGTGACGGCGAAGTAGACGGCCGTTTCGGCCGGTGCCGGCAACTCGGCCGGGATCGCCGCGACGACCCGGACCGGGACCGGCAGCGTGAACGCCACCGCCTCGATCGCGGCCACCAGTCCGCGCTCGGCGAGTACCGGTGGCTGGATCCCGCGGACCAGACCGCGCAGCTCGGTCAGCGCCGTCTGGCTCGCGGCGTGTGCCTCGGCCACCAGTTGCTGGGCGCGTTCCGGATCCGAGTCGAACATGTCCGAGGCCATGCCCAGGTTCATGCTGAGCGCGACCAGCCGTGCCTGCGCGCCGTCGTGCAGATCCCGCTCGATTTGGCGGAGCGCCGCGGCCTGGTCGTCGACCACCTGTGCCCGGCTCTCGGTGAGCGTGTCGACCCGCCGGGACAGCACCGCGGCTGCGGTCGGCGACAGCAGCGTGGCGGCGAAGTGCTGATGAGCCTGCAGCGCGATCGGGGCGATCAGCAGGCCGAGTGGGATCAGAACAACGAACTGGCCGATCCCGACCCAGACGCCGGCCGGGGCCTTGACCACCCAGTCCAGGCCGGCATGCACGCCCGGCACCTGGATCGCGATCAGCGGCGCCAGGATGATGCCCTGGATGCCGCTGCTGATCATCGCGGCGGGCAGCAGCCCGAGCGCGAAATTGACCGGGCTGACCGCCATCCACGCGACGTCGCGCCAGGTCGCCGGGTCCGTCAGGATCCATTGCGCACGCCGCCACATGATGGTCAGGTCGTTGCCGGTCGCCGTCGGCTCCGGGCGGTACGGCTCCGGGATCGTGACGCCGGACCAGCGTGCGGCCAGCTCGCGTCGCTGGTTGGCGAGCTGGCGAACGGCGTTGGTCACGGCCGGCAGCAGCACCAGGCCGGCACCGAAGAGCGGGATGAACGCGATCGAGAGGATCGTCAGGATCAGCAGCGGCAGCCCGCCGAGGAAGCTCAGCAGCCCGAGCACCAGCGCCCGCCACGCGGCGATCAGGCGATCCTTGATCCATTCGGTCATCACGGACCCATTGTGGTGCACCGGGACCGGAATCGCGGTAGGCCTGGCACCACCATGATCGGGGGCCGCGCACCCGTGTGCCCGAGGGTTGCCGGGCCCAGCATCGGCACATGACCGATTCCAGTCTGCTTCGTCGAGCCGCGCTGCTGGGCGGCCTCGCGACGATCTTCTTCGTGGCCGAGATCCCGCTCTACTTCATCTACTCCGGTCCGCCGCCGGATGGCGTCATCCTGGTCCGGATCCTGGTCAACCTGCTTGGCGTGGCGGCGCTGATCCCGTTCCTCGCCGCCCTCGGCCAGCTGATCCACCGCCTCGACGCCGCCATCGACTGGGTCACCGCCACCATGATCGTCGCCGGCGCGATCTGGCTGACGCTGAGCCTGGTCGCCCAGTCGACCGAAGGCGGGACCGCGATCGTCACAGCTGCCCGGATCGACCCGACCACCGACGGCGTGCTGACGCCGGGCCAGTTCCTGATGCAGGGCGCGATGTCCCGGGTGCTGTGCGCGGTGCTGCTGCTCGCCGCCGGACACGCGCTGCGCCGGACCCGGTTGCTGCCCGGCTGGCTAGGCCCGGCGGCGTACGCGGTCGCGCTGCTGAACCTGGCGTTCGTTCCGGCGATGTTCTTCGGTCACGTCGCGGCGCACTTCTACTCCGCGCAGGGCTGGGGCACGACAGCGACCGCGTCCGGTTTCGTCATCGCGTGGTTCGGCGCGCTCAGCCTGGCGCTGTGGCGGGCCGGGCGCTGAGACTCAGGAGTACTTGCCGACCAGGTCACCGATCCGGCGGGCGCCCTCGGCGACGATGTCGGCCGGCGGTCCGAACGAGAATCGCATGAACGTGTCGAATCTCCCGGACCGCCCGGTGCCCGCCGGGTCCAGGTCGAACGCCTCGCCGGGCACGGTGATCACGCGCAGGTCCAATGCCGCCTCGAAGAAGCCCCGGGCGGTGTTCAGCGGCGCCGGCAGGCCGGACAGATCGCCCCACAGGTAGAAGGTGCCGAGCGGCTCCGGGTCGATCCGGATGCCGGCGGCCCGCAGACCGGTGAGCAGGACCACGCGCTTGTGCGCGAAGGTGGCGCGTACCGCCGTGGT
Source organism: uncultured Actinomycetota bacterium (assembly GCA_963836775.1). GTDB lineage: Bacteria > Actinomycetota > Actinomycetes > Mycobacteriales > Micromonosporaceae > DASQPR01. The sequence goes on from CAWIKR010000003.1 coordinate 2,087,896, forward strand.
CTCGGCATCCGCGTAAGCGGGTGCCAGCGCCGCGAGCGCCGCGCGCTGCACCACCTGGCTGGTCCCGCCGTCGAGGTCCTGACCGAGGCGCTCGATCACCCGGATCGTCTCGGCCGGACCGACGATCCAGCCGAGACGCCAGCCCGGATAGCGGAAGTTCTTGGTGAGCCCGTCGATGATCAGGACCGGGTCGCGGTTCACGTCGTCGACAAACTCGGCGGCGCTTACCGGACGCGCGGCCGGACCACCGTCGGCGGCGTAGATGTAGTGGCTGTAGAACTCGTCGGTGATCAGTGCGGTGCGGCTCGTCCTCAGCCGCTGCATCAGGCTGCTCAGTTCGGCGCCCGCGATCACCTGGCCGCTCGGGTTGCGCGGGTTGGACATCAGAAACGCATCGACAATGCCGTCGGCGGCGCTCGCCATCGCGACCGGCGCGATCCGCGGCATGTTGCGGTCCAGGATGTCGTTGTACGCGGCATAGTCCGGCAGCGTGTAGCCGACAGTGGCCGCACCGATCGCCGCGATCGCGCGGTTGAGCGCGATCCGGCCGCCCGCGGTGATGGAGACGTTGTCGGCGGTGTACTTGCTGGCCATGCCGCCGCGGTAGAGCCGGTTGTAGTGCGCGGCCACCGCCTCGCGGACCTCGCGGACGCCGCTGACCGGGCCGTAGGCGTGATCGCCCGGTTCCAGGTCGATCCTGGTGATCCGGGGCGGCGCACCGGGGATGTCGCCGATCTCCGGCTGACCCTGACCGAGGTTGATCCAGTCCGGGTCGCCCGGCCGGAATCCGCGCTCGGCAGCGGCCGCGAGCACGGCGTTCATCCCGGCCAGGGGTACGTCACGAAGGTAGCGATCGGGCACGCCGCCATGATGCCACCTCTAACTGCCACGACATGCCTTGGAGCTAATCAAAGCTGCGGTTATGGTAAGCGGGTGGGTGTCCCTGGAGGCGTGGCGTGATCGACAGTCGCCAGCTCGAGATGTTCCAGCAGGTGATCGACTCCGGCTCGTTCTCCGCCGCGGCCCGCGCCCTGCACTGCTCCCAGCCGGCGATCAGCCAGCAGATGCGAGCACTGGAGCGTGCCATGGGCGGGCCACTGTTCATCCGTACCGGCCGGGCGCTGCAGCTGACCGAGGCCGGCAAGGTGCTGGCCCGGCACTCCGCCTCGATCCTCGGTGATCTGGCCGTGGCGCGGCACCAGGTGCAGGCGATCTCGGCGCTGGACCTGGGCACGGTGCGGATCTGCGCGTTCCCGAGTGCCAATGCGTCGCTGGTGCCGCAGGTCGCCGCCGTGCTCCGCGCAGAGGCCCCGCACATGCGGCTGGAGCTGCTGGAACAGGAGCCGCCGGAGGCGTTGGCGATGCTCCGCCGGGCCGAGTGCGATGTGGTGCTGGCGTTCGCCTACCACGGCGACGACGAGGACCCGGAAGCCACCGCGGGAATGGTGCGTACGCCCCTGCTGGAGGAACCGCTGACGCTGCTGGTGCCGATCAAGCACCCACTGGTGGACCGGGTTCGGCTCGAGTCCGGCGAGCGGCACGGCGCCATCAAGCTCGCCGAGCTCGGCGACCAGTCGTGGATAGCCGGCTGCCCGACCTGCCGGATCACCTTCACCGAGATCTGCCAGAGTGCCGGTTTCGATCCGGACATCGTGTTCAGCACCGATGACAACATGGCGCTGCAGAGCCTGGTGGCGTCCGGACTGGGCGTGGCGCTGGTGCCGACGCTGGTGTTGTCGTTCCTGCGGCATCCGCACGTGGTGTCGCTGCCGGTCTCGCCGGTGACGGTGCGCCGGATCTCCGCCTACACCTGGCCGGACCTGGCGCGAGTGGACGCGGTGAAGCGTACGCTCGCGGCCCTGACCACGGTCAGCTCTCGGCTTCGGCTAGCTCCAGCATCCGCTTGACGGTGTTCCAGTTCCGCGCGGTGGCCGCCACACGCATCTTCTTGTCGGCGAGCGCGATCGGCAGTTTCGCATCCCGGAGACTGTTCGGGCACCAGACGTAGAACTCGGTTCCGATGTGGACGAACTGCTCCGGTGCGAACTGGTCGGCCCGATCCTGGACCGCCTTGACGGCCGCGTGGTCCGGCGTCCCGGTCAGGAACAGCACCACGTATTTCGAGCCGTCGTCGGCGACTCCGGCGAACGGATCGCCGTCGATGACCTTGTGCAGTGCAGCGGCGGTCCGGACGACGACGTCCACCGGGCGGCCCAGGTCCGCGACGATCGCCGCGTGCAGTTCCTTCTCTAGGGCGGTCGGCTTCTTGCTGCTGGTGAAGGCCGCGTTGCCGCTGTTCAGGTGCGTCTTCACGGAGGTCGCACCGATCTGCTCGAGCAGCCGCTTGAAGTCCGCCATCGGGAACTTGCCGCGACCGCCAACGTTCACACCGCGCAGGAAGGCGACATTCCGAGCCATCGGACCACTGTAGATCAGCTCGCCGGGTTCCACGGTGCTTGGTGATCGTCGGCCGCGACCCCTCCTTGCTTTGATTACCAATACGAATAACCGCAGGTCGGGTGGAGTCGCGGCAAGATCAGCAGCGTTCTTGCTTTTATTACCAATACGAATACCGCAGGTAGGGAGGAGTCGCGGCAAGATCAGCAGCGTTTGCTGCGTGCGTGGCGAGCAAGCGCGGCGCGAGTGTGCCGCGGTGCCCGAGCAGCCCGCGGAAGATTCGGGGCCCAGCCGGGCTGCCCATCCCTTGAAGAAATCCACCTAGAAGCGAGGGCGCGGCGGCGCGCGGACGTTAGTGGTCGACTTTCGACGAGATCTCGTAATAAGTCGACGATTAGTGCGGCCGGCGGCCCAACCTGATCATGGTTACTAAAGCAAGCCGGGGAGAAAGGGTGATGATGCGTCAAATGTCGATATCGGCGTACCGATAGTCGATACGGCGCGCAGGAGGTCCGCGTACCCATAATTTGATCTTATGGGTTTGTGAGAAATCGACGCCTTCTGCATTAGAGCCGTGGCTGGCATGGTCGATGACATGGCTACCAGGACCTTGACCCCAGCCGTCGCGGCGCTCGCCGGCGACATCTCGGCCATTGTGCGGCAGGACCAGCCAGCGATCGAAACCGCGCGACTGGTCGCCGACGCAGTCGGCCGAAAGCTCGGCACTGACGGCATGCTGACCGACGAGCAGCAGCAGCACGACGACGAGTGCTATCGGCAGCATGTGCTCTATGTCGACCCGGAGGGCTTGTTCTCCATCGTCTCCCTGGTCTGGATGCCCGGTCAGGAGACCGTCGTCCACGATCACGTCACGTGGTGCGTGGTCGGCGTTCACCAGGGCAACGAGGAGGAGACGCTCTACCGCCTGGTCGACAATGGACTCGAGCCGGAGCACCTGGTGCGCTCTGGCCACTCCATCAACGGCGAGGGCACCACCAGCTTCTTCGTTCCGCCCGGCGACATCCACAAGGTCTGCAACTCGAGCGACCGGAAGGTCATCTCGATCCACGTCTACGGCACCGACATCGCCGCTCGCGGCAACAGCGTCCGGCGGCGCTACGACCTACCGATCAAGACCCGCTAGCCACTCCGTCGTGATCCGGTGGACGTCGGCGGCCGCCTCCATGTGCGGCACGTGTCCGGCGTCCGGTAGCTCCGCATAGGCCCAGTCCGGGAACCGCTGGGCCGCGCCGCGGGCCGCCATCACCGGCACCAGCCGGTCGTGCGCCCCGTGGATGAGCAGCACGGGGGCGTCGATCCTGCGCATCGCCGCGTAATAGGCCCTGGACTTGGCGGCGATCCGCAGGATCGACCTGGCTGCCTGCAGGTAGGCCTTGTCGATGCCGGGGGCGTCGCGGCGGGTAGTCGCCATCGCGACCGAGGTCTCGAACAGGTCCGCCGCGATCGTCGACCGATCCCGGCTCACCACATCGAAAACCCGCGTCACCAGGTCCACCGGCGCGGTCAGCCGGCGCCCCCGGGCCAGCAGCCGGGTGCCGAGACCCGGTATCGCGTAGGTGGCGAACGTTTTGACCACCTCTCGATCGAACGGCTGACCGGGCACCCGGGGCAGCACCGGATCGATCAGAACGACGCCGGCGGTCGGCTGCCGGGACGCGTACATGATCGACAGCAGCCCACCCATCGAGTTGCCGATCAGCACCGGCGTCGCGCCCACCACCTGATCGATGAACGCCGCGAGCGCGGCGGCGTTCGAGGTCACCGACGCGGAGCGGCCGTTCGGATAGGACAGCCCGAAACCCGGAAGATCAAGGGCGAAGACCCTCCGGTGTACGGCAAGAAGCGGCCCCAGGCTCGCCCAGTTGACGAATGATCCGCCGAGCCCGTGCACCAGCATGAGGGGCGCTTGCCCGCCCTCGTCCGGTCCGCCGAAGTCGACATAGTGAACGGTGCCGGAGGCGCCCAGGTCGACGTGCGCACTGACAGCGTTCCACGAGGCGGGCGTGTCCAGCCGGGGAAGTTCCGAGGTCACCGTGGTCACGGGCGGAACACTAATACGGCGGCCCGGCCGGCGGCCAGCTTCGGCACGTATGGTGACCGGCGACCGAATCCGTCCCCGCCATCCTGGGAGCCACATGATCGTTCGCAGTCTCGACGACAAGTCCGAACTCGACCTGCTGGTGTCGCTGAGCCGCAAGACCGAGGTCACCGCGCAGTGGATCGGCGGCATGCTGGACCACGGTGACACGGCTCCCGAGTGGTGCCGGATGGCCGTCGGAGCCGGCGGCGAGCTGCGCGCGGCACACGCACTGCACTCCTGGCGGCCGGACGGCTCGCCGGCACAGGTCGCGCTGCTCGGCCATCGCGACGTGGCCGCCGCCGAGGAGTTGCTCCGGCACGATCTCATGCACCTGGCCGGGGACGCGCTCGGCGCGCGGATCGCGATCTACGACGACGGGACGCCCGCGGTCGCCGAGTTGCGCGGCGAGCAGAGTCAGGTGCTCCGGCGCGCCGGATTCCGGGTCGCCGTGTCCCGGGTGCTGCTCGGACGCCCGGCGGCCGCGATCCCGGTGCCGGACCGCCTGTCCTTCCGCCCGGCGCGATCGGAGCCGGCCCACCAGCTGCGGCAGCTGTTCCGCGCGGTCGGCGACGGCTCCCTGGACCACGAGATGCGGAGCGTTCGGGCATCCTCCGACGCGGACGCGGAGGCGGCGTTCCGCCTGGAGCGGGCGCTGGACCGCGACTTCCAGGACGACTGGTTCGTGGTCGGCGTGGACCGCTCCGGCACTCTCGTCGGCTACGTGCAGTCGGCCCTCTCCGACGATCGGGCGATTCTGGCCGAGATCGGGGTGGCGGCACCCGAGCGCGGCAATGGTTACGTCAACGACCTCCTGGCGTACGGCACCGCAGTGCTGTCCGGCTTCCCCGAGGTGGTGTCGACCACCGACGAGGCCAACGCGCCGATGCGGGCGGCATTCGCCCGCGCCGGGTACGCGGAGACCGGCTCCCGCACCGACTACGAATGGGACCGGCCGCGCCTCACGTGATGACGGTGGCGACTCCGGACCGCTGGTGGTAGAACCCGCCCACCACCCGCAGGCCGTTCTTCTGCAGCGCCACCAGGGTCGGATCGTTCCGGAGCGTGGCCACTGTCTGCTTGACCTGCTCGCGTGCCATCTCGTCGACGCTCTTGCCCTTGGTCAGGTCATCGGCCGGGCCGAGGATGTCCACCACGTTCTGCTGATGTCCGGGCGCGTTGCCGTCGTTGGTGGCGAACGCGGTTTGGGCCATCGCGATCGATTCGCAGTCGGTGTGCCCGAGCACGTAGACCAGGTTCGCTCCGGTGTCCGCGACGGCGCCCTCGACGCTTCCCAGTCCGAGATCGTCGAGCGCCTCGGCGGCGGACCGGATCACGGCGATTTGTCCGAGGCCCTGATCGAAGACGAGTTCCGGCGGCACCCGCGAGTCGGTGCAGCCGACGATGACCGCGAACGCCGTCTGGTCGCCCGACAGGCTCTGCCGGTCCTTGACCGACTGGTCGGGGTGGGTCGGCTTGCCGGAGGCCCAGCGCTTGTTGCCGTCGGCCAGCCGGGCCAGCGCGTCGTTGCTGCTCAGGTTAGGGATCGCCGGGATCGTCGTCGGCCGGCCGCTGGGCGACTTGGACGGTGACGTCGATCGCGGCTTCGATGGCGGGGCGCTCGGCGAGTGCGATGGGCTGGCCGACGGGGAGGCGCTCGGCGAGCGCGACGGGCTGGCCGACGGTGACGGGCTGGGCGATGGCGAGAGTGAGGGCGATGGGCTGGGCGACGCCGACGGAGACGGCGACGGGGAGTCCGAAGGGGACGCGGACGGGGAGTCCGAAGGGGACGCCGATGGCGACTCCGACCGTATCGATCCCGATGCGGGTGCCGTACCGCCGCCGGACACATTCGGCGAGGTTTCGCCGGACGGTGCGGCGACGAGCGTGCTCGGAGTTCCGGCTCGGCCGCAGGCGGCCAGTCCGGTGGCGGCGGCCGCCAGGCCGGCGAGGCCGAGCAGATGGCGACGGTTCATCGTGTCGGGCATGGCGGTCCCCAACCCAGTGACGAGAGAACTTTTCGCTTTAATGCAGGGTAGGAGCCCAGATCACGCGTACCGGGAGAATCAGGAATTTCCGCGCGCGTCCGATGCCGGCCGCCTACGCTGTCGCCGGATCCTGCCATGTGCGAGAGCCCGCCATGTGCGACAGCCGGCCATGTGCGAGAGCCGGCCGTCTGCGAGAGCCGCCATCGACCTGCGGCGGCAGCGCGCCGCCGATTTCCCGGCTACGTTCGGGACATGGAGCCGACCGCACCGGATGCCGCCCCGCCCGCCCCGTTCCGCCGTCTCGATCTGGCCGACTATCGCCAGCGGGTCGCCTCGATGTTCCTGTCCGACCTCGATCTGGCCGGGTTCCGCAAGGCCAAGGACGAGCTGTTCGCCACCCACTCGCAGTCGCCGATCGAGCCGGAGGAGCAGCCGGCGTTCGCCGGGCTTCGTTACTACCCGCCGAATGAGGACGCCATCGTGACGGTGCCGATCCGTCCGGCACACGGTGATTTCGCCATCGAGACCAACGGGCCGGACGGCGCCATCGTCTACGAGCGCGTCGGCATCCTCGAGACACCGTTCGGCGAACTGACGCTGTGGTGGATAAAGGCCTACGGCGGCGGCCTGTTCCTGCCGTTCCGGGACGGCACCACCGCCCGCGACTTCGGTGACGAGCGCACCTATGGCGCCGGTCGCTACCTGGTCGACACTGTCAAGGGCACGTTTGATCGGCCGCTGCGAATCGCCGACGGCGCCGTCCGGCTGGACTTCAACTACGCCTACAACGCCAGTTGCGCGTACAGCGATCGATGGGCGTGCCCGCTCGCACCGGAAGAGAACCGGGTGGCCGCGCCGGTCCGGGCCGGCGAAATGGTCTATCACGTCTAGCGGAGATCGAAGATCGACCCCCGCGTTGCGGGCGTGGCGGGGCGCGGGATAGGAAGAGGGCATGACTCCTGCCGATGAAGTCGTCGACCTCTGCCGCGACCTCCTCCGAATCGACACCACCAACACCGGCGAGCTGGACACCTCCACGGGCGAGCGAGTCGCCGCCGAATATGTCGCGGAGAAGCTCTCCGAGGTCGGCTATGAGGTGGCGCTGCGGGAGTCGGAGCCGGGTCGGACCAGCCTGGTCACCCGGATCGAGGGCGCCGACTCATCGCGCGGCGCATTGCTGGTGCACGCGCACCTCGACGTGGTTCCGGCCGACGCTTCGGAGTGGACAGTGGACCCGTTCGCCGGGGAGATCCGGCCCGACGGCGGCGTTGACTACCTCTGGGGTCGTGGCGCCATCGACATGAAGGACTTCAACGCGATGGCGATCGCGGTGGCCCGGGACTGGAAGCGCACCGGCTATGTGCCGCCGCGCGACGTGGTCTTCGCATTCACCGCGGACGAGGAAGCCGGCGGCACCTACGGCGCCCACTTCCTGGTGGACAACCACGCCGAGCTGTTCGACGGTTGCACCGAGGCGGTTGGCGAGGTCGGCGGCTTCTCCGTCACCGTCGCCTCGGACCTGCGGCTCTATCTGATCCAGACGGCCGAGAAAGGGCTGGACTGGTTGCGCATGGAAGCGACCGGACGGCCCGGGCACGGCTCCATGATCAACGACGAAAACGCGGTCACCGCGCTGGCCGAGGCCGTGGCGCGGGTCGGGCGCCACCAGTTCCCGATCAGGGTCACCGCGGCGGTACGCGAGTTCCTCGAGCAGATCTCCGAAGTCCTCGGCATCGAGCTGGATCGCAACGATCCGGAGCTGGCGATCGCCAAGCTCGGCCCGATCGCCAACCTGATCGGCGCGACCATCCGGGACACCGCCAACCCGACCGGCCTGACAGCGGGCTACAAGCACAACGTGATCCCGTCCAAGGCATCCGCCACGGTCGACTGCCGCACCCTGCCGGGCCGCTCCGAGCAGTTCCTCGCCGAGCTGCAGGACCTGGTCGGCGAGGACATCACGATGGAGTATGTGCAACATCATCCGGCGGTGGAGACCACCTTCGACGGTCCGCTGGTGGAGGCGATGAAGGCAGCCCTGGTGGCCGAGGATCCGGGCGCGCATCCGGTGCCCTACATGCTCTCCGGCGGCACCGACGCCAAGGCGTTCGCCAAGCTCGGGATGCGGTGCTTCGGCTTCTCGCCGCTGCGCCTGCCGGCCGACCTGAACTTCGCCGCGCTGTTCCACGGCATTGACGAGCGGGTCCCGGTGGAAGGACTAAAGTTCGGAGCGCGGGTGCTCGACCGCTTCCTGCGGCAGTCCTGATCATTCTCGTCGCGATCACTGATTTTCGCGATCACCTTTTCTGGAAGGAAACTTCTCATGACGGATCAGCACGCGCAGATTCAGGCCGCCATGGACGCAGTGATCGACGCCATGAAGGCGCACTTGGCGGCGGTGCAGGCCGCCGACGGCAAGGTCGACGACGACAACGTCTGGACCGCCTACGTCACCCTCAACAATGCCTCGTACGCCTACGACGATCTGCTCCTCGACGCCTACGGCGAGGTGACGCCCTGGGATGTGGACCGGATCGACCCGGACTCGCTGGACCAGGCGGTCAGCGCGATGACCGAGCTGGCCGAGGCGACCGACGCACACTCGCACGTGGTCTCGGTGCGGCAGCGCCGGGATTACCGGGTGCCGAGTGTCTCGGCACTGATCAAGGCCGCGGAGACGGCCCGCAAGGAGTCCCTGAACGAGGACGAGGGCGCCGAGGAGCCGGTCGAGTCAGTCGGTGAGGCGGTGCTGGAGCTGCTCCAGTCCGGCGACGGATCGCTGGCCGCGCTTGATGTCCCGGAGCTGGAGCCACTGGACGGCCTGGTGGCGGTGGTCGAGGCGGAGACGCCGCTGGACCTTGGCGACTACGACGAAACCGATGGCGCCGGCCCGTTCGGAGTAGCGGCGGCGGATCGCCTGGTCGGCCGCCTGGACGAGCAGCCGTACGCGGATCTCGACGACGAGGGCTGAGCACACGCATTGCCGCGCGGGTCGCCGGAGCTGGCGGCCCGCGTGTGCGCCTATGGTCTGGCTGGTCGGGCGCTAGACGGTGACCGGTGCGAGCGGCGCGCCGGTGATCCGGCGCCGCAACATCACCTGACGGGTTCCGTCCCGCAGCAATCGGACCCGGGCCAGCTCCCAGCCGGAGAATTCGGCGGCGATGGTCAGTTGCGCCGCTGCGGTGGAACGATCAGTGTGGCTCGGGATCCGCAGTGGCGCGTAGTCATAGTCCATGCGACTTATCCTGCGCTTGCCCGGCCGTTAATGCCAGGTCAACCTTGGCGCTCGGGATAGCCATACTCGATCGAGGAGACGTCGTCCAGCGCCTGGCTGATCTCCGGCGGCAGCTCGATCATCTCGACCTGCAGCGCGCCGAGCAGTTGCCCTACCGTACGCGCGCCGAGCACCGGAGCGACCACGCCGGGCCGGTCCCGGACCCAGGCCAGGGCCACTTCCACCGGCGAGACGCCAAGCCCTTCGGCGGCGGTGAGGACCGACTCGACGATCGCCGAGCAGCGCGGATCAAGATAACGTACGACAAAACGCTCAAAGTGAGGCGATGCGCCGCGCGAGTCGGCCGGGCGCCCGTTGCGGTACTTTCCGGTCAGCACGCCCCGGCCCAGCGGCGACCAGGGCAGCACGCCGAGCCCGAAATTCTCGCAGGCCGGCAGCACCTCGCGCTCGATGCCGCGCTCCAGAAGCGAATACTCCACCTGCGCCGAGACGATCGGGGCCCGGCCCGGCCAGGCGGTCTGCCAGGTCGCCGCCTGGGCGGTCTGCCAGCCGGAGAAGTTGGACACCCCGACATAGCGGACCCGGCCCGAGGAGACCGCGAAGTCGAGTGCCGAGAGGGTTTCGTCCAGCGGCGTGTCCGAGTCGTATCCGTGCACCTGCCAGATGTCTACGTAATCGGTGCCGAGCCGTTTCAGTGAGGTGTCAAGCGTCCGCAGCAAGTGCCCGCGCGAGCCGTCGCGGCGGCGCTCCATCCCCGGCCGCAGCCCGGCCTTGGTCGCGATCAGCACCTCGTCCCGCGGAACCAGGTTGTTCAGCAGGTTGCCGAGCACTTCCTCGGCGTCGCCGTCGCCATAGACATCGGCCGTGTCGATCAGGTTGCCGCCGATCTCGACATAGGTCTTGAGCTGCGCAGCAGCGTCGTCGGGATCGGTGTCACGACCCCATGTCATGGTGCCCAGTGCCAGTCGGGACACCAACAACCCGGCGCGCCCCAGCGGTCGCTGCTGCATGAGAGAGCAAACTACCTGCGGATCATGACCGGCCGGGGGAGGCTGGCCGAGCGGGTGCCGTGCCAACAGACTGGACCGCTACCCTGACGAGACCCCGATCACCCCGGTTCTCGATCACCCCAGCTCGCGATCAGCCCGGTTATGGCAAAGGAGCCCGCGTGCGTCTCGGACTCAACCTCGGCTATCAGGCGGCGTGGACCACTCCCGCGGACCACCTCGCCTTGGCGCAGGAGGCCGACCGGCTCGGCTTCTCGGTGGTGTGGGCGGCGGAGGCCTACGGCTCTGACTCGCCGACCATCCTGTCCTGGATCGCCGGCCAGACGTCGCAGATCGACGTCGGCACCGCGGTCATGCAGATCCCGGCGCGGACGCCGGCCATGACGGCGATGACCGCGGCCACCATCGACAGCTTCAGTGGCGGCCGGTTCCGGCTCGGTCTGGGTGTCTCCGGACCGCAGGTGTCCGAGGGCTTCCACGGAGTGCGCTTCGCGAAACCCCTGGAGCGGACCCGGGAGTATGTGGCGATCGTCCGGACGGCGCTGGCCCGGGAGAAGGTCGAGTTCAACGGCACCCACTATCAGCTGCCGTTGCCCGGCGGTGCCGGCAAAGCACTCCGGCTGACGCTGCACCCGGTCCGCGACCACATCCCGATCTACCTGGCCTCGATCGGGCCGAAAAATCTGGAACTGACCGGCGAGATCGCCGACGGCTGGCTGTCCATCTTCTTCGCCCCGGAGTTCGCGACGGACCTGCTGGCGCCGATTGCCACCGGCCGGGCCAAGGCCGGCAAGACGATGGACGGGTTCGACGTCGTCGCCACGGCACCGGTGGTCATCGGTGACGACGTCTCCGACTGTGCTGCCCTGATCCGCTACTACGCGGCCCTCTATATCGGCGGCATGGGCAGCCGGGACCAGAACTTCTACAACCAGCTCGCGACCCGGATGGGATACGGTGACGCGGCTGCCCGCGTACAGGATCTGTATCTCGCCAAACAGCAGGGCGAGGCGGCGGCCGCCGTACCACTGGAATTCATCGACCGGACCAGCTTGCTGGGTCCGGTCGACCGCGTCGCGGCCCGGATGCGCGATTACGCCGCCGCGGGTGTTACCACGCTGTCCGTGTCGCTGTTCGTCGGTGATGTCGAGTCCGGAGTGGCCACGCTGCGGGCGGTCCGGGAAGCGTTCGACAAGTCAGGCTTGGGGGAGTAGGCGTTGCTGGAAATCTGGAAGGCCGTGGTTCTCGGCGTCGTCGAGGGCCTGACCGAGTTCCTCCCGGTCTCGTCCACCGGCCACCTGACGATCGCCGAGAAGCTGCTGGGCCTGAAGATCGAGGGCCCGGGCATGACCGCGTTCACCGCGATCATCCAGGTGGGAGCGATCGTCGCCGCGATCATCTACTTCTGGAAGGACTTCTGGCGCGTCATCAAGGGCTTCTTCGGTGGACTGTTCAGCGCGCGCAAGCGCCAGGAGCAGGACTGGCGGCTGGCGATCTTCGTGATCGTCGGCTCCATCCCGATCGCCGTCGTGGGACTGCTCGGCAAGAACTTCATCGAGAACCAGCTGCGCAGCCTGTGGGTGGTCGCGGCCGGGCTGATCGCCTGGTGTGCGGTGATGATTTTCGCCGAGCGTGCGGCCACGCAGACCCGGCACGAGAACAGCCTCCGCGTCAGCGACGGTATCTTCATGGGAATCTTCCAGGTGTTCGCGCTGATTCCGGGTGTGTCGCGATCCGGCACCACCATCGCCGCCGGTCTCCTCCGAGATCTGGATCGGGTTACCGCGACCCGGATGTCGTTCCTGCTCGGCGTGCCGGCCTTGACGGCCGCGGGCGCCTTGGAGGCGTACTCCAACCGGCACGAAGTCGCGGATACCGTGGGGTGGACACCGACGCTGGTAGGGATCGCGGTGAGCTTCGTGGTCGGCTATGCCTCGATCGCCTGGCTCCTGCGTTTCGTGGCGCACCACTCCATCGTGTGGTTCGTCTGGTACCGCCTCCTGGCCGGCGCCGCGGTGATCGCCCTGGTCGTCACCGGCGTCGTTTCGGCGACGTAATCTAGGGACCCGTGGCGACCCTCGTACTGCTCCGGCACGGCCGGACGACCTCGAACGCGGCCGGGACGCTGGCCGGGCACCACCCGGTCGAGCTGGATGACGCCGGCCGGGTTCAGGCGTCGGCGGTCGGGGCCCGGCTAGCGGCCTCCGGAGTGGCACCGACATTCGTTCTCTCCAGTCCGCTGATCCGCTGCCGCCAGACGGTCGATCTGGCGCTGCCCGGATGCCCGGTGATCGACGAGCCCAGGCTGATCGAGTGCGACTACGGCGACTGGTCCGGCGGATCGCTCAAGAAGCTGGCCAAGGAGCCGCTGTGGAAGGTGGTGCAGGCGCACCCGTCGGCGGCGATGTTCCCGGGTGGCGAGTCGATGGCCGGGATGTCGGCCCGGGCGATCGCGGCGGCCCGGGACTGGGACGCGCGCGCGACCGACGCCGGCGGCCCGGACGCGGTGGTCATCGCGTGCAGCCACGGCGATGTGATCAAGGCCATCGTGGCCGACGCGCTCGGCATGCACCTGGACCAGTTCCAGCGCATCGCAGTCGATCCGGCGTCACTGACAGTGATCCGGTATACGACCGTACGCCCGTTTCTGGTCCGCCTGAATGACATCGGCGGCGATCTGTCGATGCTCAAACCACCGAAGCGACGGCATCGCCGGCCGGCATCCTCGGACGCCGCCGTTGGTGGCGGTGCCGGGTCCGCGACGGCCCTGGCCGGTGTCGCCGCGGATGATCCGGTAGCGACGGAAGAACACAGGCATCGCGCCGCCGGTGTCGCCGCGGGTGATTCCGTAGCGACGGAGGAGCACAGCCATCGCGCCGCCGGTGTCGGGGCAGGCGATAGGGGCACGCCGACCACCGACCGGATAGGGTCGAAGGCATGACCCATCAGGTGTACGAGTTCGAGCCGCCGGAGCGGTTCGTTGCGGGGACGGTGGGTCCGCCCGGCGAGCGGACGTTCTATCTCCAGGCTCGTGGCGGCGGCCGCCTGATCAGTGTGGCACTGGAGAAGGTCCAGGTGAGCCTGCTCGCCGAAAAGCTCGACGAGCTGCTGGTCGAGGCCAACCGCCGGTTCGGCCTGACGCTGCCGCAACCCGATGGACTGACGGTCGACAACGAGCCGCTGGACAACCCGGTCGACGAGGAGTTCCGTGTCGGCACGCTCGGTCTCGCGTACGACGTGGACAGCGCCACCGTCGTCATCGAAGCGATCGCGATCGGTGAGCAGGAAGAGGACGAGACCGAGGACGACGAGGAGCCGGACGACGAGGACATCGAGGCCAGCACGGCGGACCTGGACCGGCTCCGGGTCCGGCTGACACCGGCCGAGACCCGGTCATTCATCGAGCGCGCCAAGCGGGTGATCGCCGCCGGCCGGCCGCCGTGCCCGCTGTGCGGGCAGCCGCTCGACCCGGCCGGGCATCGCTGCCCTCGGCACAATGGATATCACCGGTAGCCGTCCGTGACCGAGTTTCTCGACGAGACCGCGACCCTCGAGCTTCTGACGCATGGCGAGATGGAGATCGAGGGCCGGCTCGTTGATGCGTCCAACACCACGCTGCGAGCCGTCATCACGTTTCAGGGCGTGACCGCGCGGTGTGTCTACAAGCCGATCCGGGGCGAGCGGCCACTCTGGGACTTCCCGGATGGGACGCTGGCCGGCCGCGAGGTCTCCGCGTACCTGGTCGGTGCCGCGACCACGTGGTTCCCCGTACCCCCAACGGTGTTGCGAGAGTCAGGGCCGTTAGGCCCGGGCATGTGTCAGTTGTGGATCGATGACGACCGGGTCTCGCCCGAGGAGATCCTCGGTTTCGTTCCGGCCGGGTCGCTGCCGGCCGGATGGCACCGGATCGCGGCGGCCGAGGACGACGATGGCTCGCCCTACGTGCTCGCGCACGCCAATGATCCGCGGCTGGCCCGGCTGGCGGCGTTCGACGCGGTGATCAACAACGGTGACCGCAAGGGCGGGCACATCATCGCCACCACCGACGACCGCGTCTACGGGGTGGACCATGGTGTCTGCTTCAACGTCGACAACAAGCTCCGCACCATCCTCTGGGGATGGGTCGGTGAGCCGCTGCCGGCGGATGTGGTGGAAATGTTGATCAAGCTGCGCGCCGACCTGAATGGAGCGCTCGGTGAGGAACTCCACTCGCACCTGACCATGTCCGAGGTCCGGTCGTTCGGCAAGCGGATCGACCGGTTGCTGCGCGCCGGTTGCTACCCGCAGCCGCCGGGCGACTGGCCCGCGGTGCCCTGGCCGCCGGTCTGAGATGTCGGTGGTGGTGGGTAGGGTCCGGGTATGACTCTTGACGATGCTGCTTCTTCCGCCGTTTCGCAGGCCCAGAAGGCCGAGATGGTTCGCTATCTGACCGAGGCGCGCAGCGCGTTGTTGTGGAAGCTCGACGGCCTCTCGGACTACGACATCCGGCGGCCGATGGTCCCGACCGGCACCAATCTGCTGGGCCTGATCAAGCACGTGGCAAGTGTCGCGGCGGGGTATTTCGGCGAGATCTTCGGGCGGCCGTTCCCCGAGGATCTGCCGTGGTTCGACGACGGCGCGGAGATGAACGCCGACATGTGGGCGACGCCCGAGGAATCGCGCGAGTTCATCGTCGGTCTGTGGGATCGAGTCTGGGCGCATGCCGACGAGACGATCGCATCGCTGGCGCTGACCGACACCGGTGCGGTGCCGTGGTGGCCGGAGGAGCGGCGGACCGTGACGCTGCACCGGATCCTGGTCCACATGACCGCCGAGACGGACCGGCACGCGGGGCAGGCGGACATCGTGCGGGAGCTGATCGACGGGGCGGCCGGGCTGCGGGCGGACAACGACAACCTTCCGCCGGCCGAGGTGGAGTGGTGGGCGTCCTATCGCGATCGCCTCGAGAAGGCCGCGGAGTCCTTCAAGTAGCGCCTGTTTCGAAGCCTGCGGAAGATCAACCATTCGGAATCCGCGCTCGGACTGAAGGACGAGGACGATGCGCACCGTGGATCGTTTCGAAGGTCGCTGCTGGCTCGACTGGTGGGCGAACTCCGCAACGAACCTCGGCGGTTTCGAGGCCTCCGTCGTGGTCGCACCGACCGATGAGGGCTGGACCGCGCACGGCGAGTTGATCAACGACTCGGCCCGAGATGATGGCCGGGAAGGCTTCATGTTGCTGTGCGACCTTGATCCCGCCTTCACGTTGCGATTCCAGGACGGCAGCACCATCGAGGTCATCCTCACGCCAACCGATCAGGTCCAGTTCGCCCTCGTCGATTACCCAGGACGGTCCAGACGACAGCTCAGCGACGTCTCGATTTCGCAGCTCGGCGAGGATCGGCTGCCAGGCGTGCGATTCATCCGCACCGCGATCACCCGGCGGTTGGCGGCGAGGCAGGATCCAACCCGAGAAGCTCGACGCTGGGTCAAACGGCAACTGATCCGATCGGCGGCGCATCAGTCGACCAGACACGAGCATGGGGTGGACAGGGCCGGGGGCCCATGCCGTCCCACCGGGTGGTCCGCGGGCAGTATGTCGATCCTGATCGGTGCATCTCGTGGCAACGTGCGGAGTTGTCGTTGCCCGGTCACTGACCCGGCGGCGACCGCTGACGTGTCGGTCGCCGGTGAGTTCGTCAGCGGGTGCGCCACCCTCGCCGAGGTGAACACGCGGGACTTGTCAATAGGTTGTATCTCGGTCGGGTGAATGTTTGCTGGGCTGCGATTTCGGGCGCCGAGGCATCGATGAAGTGTCATACGTGTGTTCGAGAATGAGGGCATGAGCAGCAGCACGGTCAACGCGTCAGAGGCGGATTCGGATCCGTTCTTCTACCGGGACATCGCCTCACCCGGTCGGGTCGGCTGGACCGATCTGGAGGCCGCCAACGCGGCGGTGACCAGGTTGAGGGTGGCGGCGAAGGCACGTGCGGTGGCGGAGGCGGAGTTGGCCGCGGCCGCGGTGGGTGTGGCAGATCTGTGCACCGACCGGAACTACGACAGCCTCGAGGTCGCGTCCGTTCTGACGTGGACGCCGCGATTCGCCTGCAGCGAGGTGGGCTGGTGCCGGTCCCTCATGGAGCAGTTGCCGGCCGTGTTCGGCGCCTGGCAGGCGGGGCGGATCGACCGGCATAAGGCCTACGTGTTCGGCGATTGTCTGGACACGCTGTTTCAGCAGGGCAGTGACGAGGCCGCCGACGCGGCGCGACGGATCGCCGGGGCGGTGCTGCCGGACGCGCCGCGATGGACGGCGTCACGGCTGCGGGCTCGTCTGCTGCGCCTGATCCTGCGGGTTGATCCGGCAGCCGCCCGGAGGCGGGTGGAGCAGACCATCGCCGACCGTGATGTGTGGCTCAGTCCAGCCGAAGACGGGGCGACGGCGTGCGTGTCCGGGTTCAACTTGCCGGTTGCGCGTGCGGCCGCGGCGTTTGAGCGGGTGGACGCGATCGCCCGGGCGCGTCGCGCCGGTGGCGATGCGCGGACGGTCGCGCAGTTGCGGGCCGACACGATGTTGGACTTGCTGGACGGCACCGGTGCGGCGGACCTGCCCGCGCCGATCGGGCGGCCGGGCGTGCTCGAACTCCAGATCCCGTTGGCGACGGCGATCGGCGCGGATAGCGCACCGGGTGAGCTGGCCGGCTATGGGCCGGTCCTGGCCGACGTGGCGAGGCAGATCGCGGCCCAGCGAGGCGATGCTCAGTGGCGGTTCTCCGTGACTTATCGGGGCGAGCTCGTCTATCAGGGCATCACGAGAGCCCGGCCCACCGGCATCTCCGCACCCACAGAACCACCTGATGGTGGTGCCGGCGGCCGCGACGGCATCGACCCGCGACCCAGCCCGGATCCCGCGGATGACCGTCTCGAAGGTGAACCGGCTCACCGCCACCCGGTCCCGGGCGGATGCCGACGATCCGAGACAGACCCATCGACAGCCCGCTGCCGGGGAAAAACTCCCGATGGTGCCGGAAGGACGGCCGTCGGCGCTGACACGCCACCGGCGACCGCGTGCGCGGTGGATGGCGCGGCAGCCGGCACGACCGACGAGCCCAGCTCCGGACTGGTCGATTGCCTGACCGGCGTGCCGATCACCGCCGTGCACGAACACGTGCCGCATCCGCCGGTCGAGCCGGATCCGCGGCGGCGATTTCCCGGCGAGAAACTCAAGCGTTGGATCGCCGCCCGGGACCGCACCTGCCGCGCGCCAGGGTGCACCGCACCTGCGAGAGTGTGCGAATACGACCACACCACCGACTATGCCGATGGTGGCCTGACGACGGCGGATGATCTGGAGCTGCTCTGCAAAGCCCATCACCCCGTCAAGCACGACGGCTGGTGGACGGTGCTGCAGATCGCGCCCGGCCGGATTCTATGGGTCACGCCTCACGGCCACGTCTACCGGCAGCCACCCGGCTAACCCGCACGCCACTGTCTTGCGCGAAGCGCGGATAGCGATGTCAGGGCGCCGACCGCGTGGTCGACGCCCCATCACCACGGGCACACCGTCATCGAATGCGCGCGGCCGAGGACAGCTCGGCAAAGGTGGTGACGCCGACGGCGTACGACGTGAGGAGGCTGAACCCGAGCTTCTCGGCGACGGCGATCGACGGCACGTTGTCGATCCACGCATCCCAGTGCGCGACCATGGAACGTGATCCGCAGGTCCGAAGAAACGCCGCACCGACCGCGGTCGCCAGCCCACGTCCCTGGAACGGCTGCACCGTCTCGATGCCGATCCCGCACCGACCGGGACTGACGTATTCGGCAGTGCACCACGACGCGATCGTCGTGCCGTCGTGCGCGCAGAAACCGAACCCCCGAGCCAGGAACGCCTGATCGGACCCCCACATCGAGGTGACCTCGTCGAGCAACGCCGAGAAGTGGCGCAACGGCCGCAGGTCCTCCACCGACTCGACAATCGAAGCGATCTGATAACCCTCCGGCAGCGAGCCCTCCGGGAGCGAGCCCTCCGGGAGCGAGCCCTCCGGGAGCGAGCCGCCGGGAGGGCTCCGGGAAGGCCATCGACGGCGCGGAGGCGGAAGCGTAGAGGGATCGGGACCGGCGCGGCAGCCCGAGGTTGCCGCCGTAGACCTTTACGAGGCCATCGCGGCCCGTTGCCAGATCCGCGACCACCGCCACAGCGGCCGGATCGGTTCCGGCGAGATAGAGGCAATGCGCCCCATCGAAGACCACGGCGCCGGACGACGAGGCCCACGCAACCGCCGGCGTGTTCCCGGCGATCATCGAGTCGATGACGAAGCCGACCTGCGGCTCGGCGAAGAACGGCCGTACGTCTGCCAGGTCGGCGGGCGTCACCGCGCCGCCAGAGCCGAGTCCGACGGCGGCGCCAGAAGAGCCGCGTCCGATGGCGGCGCCGGGAAGCCGAGCTCCGGCACGTGTAGGCCGGCGGGTGCAAACCAGGTCGGCGTGGAGGCCGGCTGCAGCGCCTTCTCGATCCGCATCAAGGACCAGTCGGAGAGCTCCGGCAGGGCGTCCCGCCGGAACCAACCGACCTCGAGCGACTCGTCATCGTTCACATGCGCGACGCCGCCGATCGCCCGGCAGCGGAACCAGAGGTTCATGAACTCGCAGACGTCGCCGTGTGGATAGACCGACGGGTGCAGGGCAACCCCGACCAGTCGCTCGATCTCGACGTCAACGCCGGTCTCCTCATAGACCTCGCGTACGAGGGCCGTCGCCGGCTGCTCGCCCGGGTCCACGCATCCGGCGATCAGCGACCACTCGCCGGTGTCGGCACGCCGCCCGAGCAGCAATCGTCCATCCGAGTCGACCACCACGGCGGCGACGCTGACGACCATCAGCAGGTCATGACCGATCCGAGCGCGGATCCCGGCGATGTAGTCGGAGGCAGGCATGCCGGCGACGCTAACAAGAGCCGGCAAGGTCACATGAACCGGCAAGGTCACATGAACCGGCAAGGTCACATGAACCGGCAAGGTCACATGTTGATCATGTGGCCGGCCAGGCCGTGGATCGCCTCCTTGACCGCTTCACCGAGCGTCGGGTGTGCGTGGATGTTGTGCGCCATCTCGCCGACTGTCGCCTGCCACATCTGCGCCTGGGTCAGCTCCGGCAACAGCTCGGTCACCTCGGGGCCGATCAGGTGCCCGCCGACCATTTCGCCGCTGACGTTGTCGCTGATCAGCTTGACGAATCCGACGGTGTCGCCGAGCCCGTTGGACTTGCCGTTGGCGGAGAACGGGAACTTGGCGATCTTCATGTCGACGCCCCGGTCACGAGCCTGCGCCTCGGTGTAGCCGAACGATGCGATCTGCGGCTGGCAATAGGTCGCCCGCGGCACCATGACGAAGTCGATGCCGACCGTCGGCAGCCCGGCGATCGTCTCGGCCGCGATCACGCCCATCGTCTCGGCCGCGTGCGCGAGCATCAGCTTGGCAGTCACGTCACCGATCGCGTACAGGTGCGGCACGCTGGTCCGGCACTGGTCGTCGACGTCGATGTTGCCGCGCTCGGTTACACGTACGCCGGTGTGCTCCAGACCGTAACCGCCGATCCGCGGCGCGAAGCCGATGGCCTGCAGCACCTTGTCGGCCTCCAGCAGCTCCTCGCCCTTGGGACCGCGGACGGTGACCTGAACGCGATCGCCACTGTCGACGATGGCCTGCACCGCGGTGCTGGTCCGCACGTCGATGCCGAGCTTGCGGTACTGCCGGGCCAGTTCCTTGGAGACTTCCTCGTCCTCCATCGGCACCAACCGGTCGAGATATTCGACGATGGTCACCTTGACGCCGTAGTTGTGCAGCACGTAGGCGAACTCGACGCCGATCGCGCCGGCACCGGCAATGATGATGCTCGACGGCAGCTCGTTGGTGAGGATCTGCTCCTCATAGGTGACGACGCGGGGCGAGAGCCCGGTGCCCGGCAGCAGGCGTGCCGCCGCACCGGTCGCGATGATCGCGTTGTCGAAGGTGATCCGATGACCGCCGGCGTCCAGGGTGTGCGCGTCGATGAAGGTGCCGGTCGCGTCGAACTGCTGAATCTTGTTCTTCTTCATCAGGTAGTTGACGCCCTTGACCCGGCCGTCGGCCACGTCCCGCGAGCGCTTGAACGCCACGGTGTAGTCGAAGCGCACGTCACCGTCCACCTCGATGCCGAAGAACTCCCGCTGGGTGCCGAAGATGTGTGCCAGCTCGGCGTTGCGCAGTAGCGCCTTGGACGGAATGCAGCCGACGTTGAGGCACACGCCGCCCCAGTATTTCTCTTCCACCACCGCGGTCCGCAGGCCCAGCTGCGCGGCGCGGACGGCGGCCGTGTAGCCGCCCGGCCCGGCGCCGAGGACGACGACATCGAAATCACTCATGCTCCGCACGCTACCGTCACCTGACCGGAAGATCGTGGTGATCTGCGTGGCACTAGCCTCGCCCGAGGCGGGAGGAGGCCGGGTGAATAGTTCGGCGTACTGGATCGCGGCGGCCAGGGCGCGCGAATCGGCGCGGCCGGACCGGCTCTTCCACGATCCGTACGCGGGCGGGCTGGCCGGTGCGCGCGGCGTCGCCGATCATGCACGCCTCCGAACACGCCTCCGGCGGCGAGAATCGCTATTTGCCGGTGCGCACACGGTGGTTCGACGACGTCATCGGCGCGGCTCTAGCCGACGGCATCGACCAGGTCGTGATGCTCGGGGCGGGGCTGGACACCCGGCCCTACCGGATGCCGGTGCCGGCCTCGGTCACCTGGTACGAGGTGGACGACGCGGATGTGCTGGCCGAGAAGGACCTCGATCCGGCTGAGTGCATGCGGATCTGCGTACCGGCGGATCTTAGAAACGGTCTGAGGCCGTTGCAAGCGGCCGGGCTGGATCCGCGGCGGCCGACCCTGTGGGTGGCCGAGGGCCTGCTCTTCTATCTGGCCGCGGGCGACGTGGACGCGCTGCTGACAGCGACGGCGGTCGGCAGCGCGCCGGGCAGCCTGCTGGTCGCGGACTTTATCGGCCGCTCCGGCCTGGCGGAGAACCTGCGCGCGCGGTTCTACGGGCATGACGACCCGGCCGCGGTGCTCGCCGCTGCCGGCTGGACACCCCGCACTCTGAGCTGGGCCGGCAACACCGACGCGAACTTCGGCAGGATGCGTGATCTGGCCCGGATGCCGGCCGGAGCACCTCGGTCGCATCTGGTCGTCGGCGTCCGCGCGAGCGTCTCGGAGCAGCCGGTCACGTAGGTTGGCGGCGGAGCCGATCAATTAGGCTTGCGGCATGGAATCATGGTCGCCCGCTCACGTTCCCGCGCTCAAGATCGGCGAGCCGGTGCCGCTGTCGCTCTATGACTCGTCCCGGCAGAGCATCGAGCCGACCGAGGGCTCGTCGATGTACGTCTGCGGCATCACCCCCTACGACGCCACCCACCTCGGGCACGCAGCCACCATGCTGACCTTCGATCTGGTGAACCGGATCTGGCGGGACAACGACCTCGATGTGGAGTATGTCCAGAACGTCACGGACATCGACGACCCGCTTCTGGAGCGGGCACACCGCGACGGCGAGGACTGGGTGGTCCTCGCGATGCGCGAGACGGCGCTGTTCCGGGAGGACATGGAGGCGCTGCGGATCGTCCCGCCGTCGCACTACGTCGGCGCCGTCGAGTCGATTCCGACGATCGCCGAGCAGGTTGCCGGGCTGCTCGACCGGGGCATCGCCTACCGCATGGACGACGGCACCGGGGACATTTACTACGACCTCGTCCACGCGCCCCGAATTTCGGCTACGAGTCGCAACCTGACCCGGCTGGAGATGCTGGACTTCTTCGCCGAGCGCGGCGGCGACCCGGGCCGGATCGGCAAGCGCGACGCACTCGACCCGCTGCTCTGGCGCGGCGCCCGGGAGGCGAGCCGGCCTGGCCCGGTGGCGCCCTCGGCCCGGGCCGCCCGGGCTGGCACATCGAGTGCGCGGTGATCGCCCAGACCCTGCTCGGACCGCAGATCGACGGTGCAGGGCGGCGGGTCAGGACCTGCTCTTCCCGCACCACGAGATGTCCGCCGCGCACGCCGAGTCGCTGAGCGGCAAGGCGCCGTTCGCCCGGCACTACACCCACGCCGGCATGATCGGCCTGGACGGCGAGAAGATGAGCAAGAGCAAGGGCAACCTGGTCTTCGTCTCCCGCCTGCGGGCCGACCACGTCGACTCGATGGCGGTGCGCCTGGCGCTGCTTCGCCGACCACTACCGCGCCGACCGGGAGTGGACCGACGAACTGCTGAAGACCGCAGAGCAGCGGCTGGCCCGGTGGCGCGAGGCCGCCGCGGCGCGGTCCGGGCCGGCCGGGCTTGCGGTTCTCGCAGCGGTACGCGCGGCCCTCGCCCACGACCTCGACACTCCGGCGGCGCTCGCCGCGGTGGACGCGTGGGCGGACGCTGCGCTGGCCGGGGATGGCACCGATGAGTCGGCGCCGGACATCGTCAAGAACGCCGTCGACACCCTGCTCGGCATCGAACTCTAGACACGGATGCTGCGGATCCCGATCGAGCGGCCGGCGTCGGCGATCCTTTGGGACGGCGACCAGGTCGTCGATCCGGTCAGTGGCTCGTTCTGGGACTATCCGTTCGACACCGCGTTGCGGTCGCCGTCCGGCCGGTTCACCGTCCTCTGCGCGGACCGCGGCATCAAAGCCGAAGTGCTCGACAACGGACGGCCGATCCGGGAGCTGAACCGGTCCTACTCCCATGCGGGCTCGTTCGACTTCCCGATCGCGCTGGGTGCGCTGCCGGACGGCGCGCGAAGTTGTCGCGTACTGCCCGGACCAGTACAACGTCCTGCACGTCGAGGACCTCGCGACCGGCGAGCGGCTGACCTCTCGGGTGCCGGCCGAGCCGAAGGACCAGTTTCATTCGCGTCTGGAGTTCGCACCGTCCGGTGGGTTTCTGCTGGTCGCGGGATGGGTGTGGCAGCCATTCGGAATCGCCTCGCTGTGGGACTTGCCGGCCGCGCTCGCCGATCCGGCGCTTCTGGACTCGTGGGGCACCGTGGAATTCGGCGGCGAGTTCGACGAGGAGATCACCGCCGCGTGTTGGCTGGATGACGGCCGGATCCTGGTCGCCTCCGCCGATCCGTGGGCAATGGGAATCGGGCGCGCCGCCGCGGCGACCGGTGCCGCGGCGAAGCCGGGCGAAATCGGTGTCTGGTCCCGGGCCTCTGGAACCTGGCTGAAGCGAGCGACCGTCGACCGTCCGCTCGGCAACCTGATCGGGCTCGGCGACCGAGCCCTTACGCTGTACGGCCACCCGGCGCTCATCGACGCGGCGACCGGTGTCGTGATCGAAGAGTGGCCGGACATCGACACCGGCTCGCGGAGCGGGTCCTACGGCGTCACCCACGTCCCGAACCCGAAGGTAGCCCTGCATCCGGACCGGACTCGCCTCGCGATCGCGCAACCGGATCACATCGTGGTCCTCGACCTTCACTGATCGATCGCTATGGTGGTGCGATGACCGCGTTCTGGACCCTGGACACCGCACATGAAGCGCTGCGGCGTGCCGTCGCCGGCGTGCCGGCGGATGCCTGGCAGGCGCCTACTCCGTGCTCCAACTGGTCGGTCACCCAGGTGGTGCAGCACGCGGTCGGGGATCAGCTGGCGTACGCGATGTTCATCACCGGCTCCGGTGGACCGACCTTCGACCCGTTCGCGCCGTCCGGCACCATCGACGGCGACCCGAATGCGCTTGTGGCAAGCGCGATCGGCGAATCGTCGGCTGCCTTCGACGGCGTCGACGTCGGCGACGAGGAGGTCCCCACCCCGCTGCCGCAGGGTGCATTGCCGGCACCGCAGGCCGCCGGTGCGGCCGCGCTCGACGCCGCCGTGCATGCCTGGGACATCGCGGTCGCGACCGGCCAGCCGTCACCGCTATCGGTGCAGCTCGCCAAGGAGCTGCTGCCGGTCGCTCACGCGCTGGTCGAACCGCTGCGTGACTATGGCGCCTACGCCGCGGCGATCGCGCCCGGCTCCGACGCCGATGACGTGGTGCTGCTCAACTATCTGGGCCGGGACGCCGACTGGGGCGCTGCCTGAACCCGAGCCGGCACCGTGCCGGCGAGCGGCGCCCGCATTGCCGGCTAGCGGTGCCGCAGTTCCGCCAGCCGCTCGTCCAGGATTCCGCGGTGCTTCGGGTCCGCCTCGGCGAAGACTGCCCACCAGATCAGGCCGTGCAGTGCACGCAGGCGCAGGGCGACGGTCAGGTCCGGGATGTGTCCATACGCGGCCAGCGCCGGGGCCGGATCGAATCGGCGGGTGCGGGCGAAACTGGCCAGGTCCCAGGCGACCGGGCCGCGGCAGGACTCCTCGAAGTCGGACCAGACGAAGCCCTTTGGCCCGGCGATCAGATTGCCCGGGTGGGCATCGCCGTGCAGCGGCTGCACCGGATCCGGTGGCCGGGCCAGCAGATCGGCGAGATCGGCCCGGATCAACGCGATGTCGTCGGCGGTGACCGCCGAGCCGGGGCGCTCACCAGTCTCGACCTGCCGCAGGTAGATCTCGATGTCGCCGAGCGGCGGCGCACCGGTGCCGAACGGCTCGACCGGGCCGGCGTAGCGCCGTAACACTTCGTGCAGATCGCGCAGCATGGTGCCGAACGAAGCGACGTCGATCGCCGCATCGTCGGCCGGCGCCGGCACGTGGTCCCAGAAGCTGATCGTCCAACCGCTCTCGGAGTGCGGGCCGGGCGGCAGATCCGACGCCGGCGCGACCACCGGCACGCCCTCATCGCGCAGGTAGGACGCCAGGGCGATCTCCTGGGTGAACGACTGTCTGATCCGGGGCCGCACGGCGGCGGTCAGCGTGGCGACCCGTGCCACGATCGGTGCCTGCGCGAGATGCACGATCAGGTTCGCGCCGTCGGACAGCACGGCCGGGTCGGTGGTGCGTATGCCGAACCGCTCCGCCACCGCGATCGCCGCACGCAGCGGCGTGGCGTCGGGTGCCGGGTCAGGCAAGAGTCAGGTCCCCGCCGTCGGCCGCGGCTTCGGCCATGATGTCGCGCTCGAGGGGCGCCGGAATCGCATACTCCTCGGTCAGCGCGGTCATCGGCCCGGGCCAGGTCGCGGTTGCCGCCTCGATCGGGCGATGGTCGGCGTCGTAGGCGACGTGCAGCAGGTGCAGCACCGGCGTGTCCGGGCGGATCTGCAGGATCTCGGCCTCGTCGCGGCTCGGCAGCCGGGCCGTCACCTGATCGGTCGCGGTCCGGTAGGTGCGGCCGGTGACATCTTCGACCTCCTGGTAGAGCGGCCGCCCGAAAGCCTCCATCCGGCTCAGTGGGGTGCCGTCGGCGTCCGCCGGCCGCAGCCAGCTGGCGCCTACCTCGACCGGCGCGTCCTGAGTCCGGACCAGGTGGCGGCGGACCACCAGCGGGGTGCCGGCTTCGACGCCGAAGATGTCGGCGATCTCGGCCGGGGCAGGGGAGTGGCTGACCTCGATCAGCTGCTGGCGGTATCGAGCGGCCAGGTCGGCGTGGTAGCCGCGATGGGCGCCGTAGCGTCCCCGGGCCAGCCGGTTCAGCTTGCGCCGGGTGCCGCGCACATAGGTGCCGGAGCCGGGCTTGGTGATCAGGACGCCTTCGATCCGAAGCTGATCGATGGTGCGCTGGACGGTCTGTTTGGCTACGCCGTACATCTGCGCGATCGCCGGGATCGACGGCAGCTTTTCGCCGGGTGCCCAGTCGCCGCGCCGGATCTGTGCCCGGATCTGGGCCGCAATCTGCCGATGGGGGTGTTCCGCCGCGCCTGGGTTGATCGTCATTTTTACCCGTCCTGTGGCCGGACATCACCTGACGATCATTCTGCACCTGGTGTCCGCTATAACCTAGCTTCCTAGGACGCGCTGAGGCGTCGTGTCGCACCGGTCAAGAACACAAAGGAGCCGCTTCGCGGCGCTCATCGAAACCCGATTTCGACCTCGGCCACGCCGGGCGTACGGATATGCCCGGCAACCGAAACTCGGAGCGGCGGCCGGGGTCAGCCGCCGGCGATCACCACTGACCGGTGGAGGCGGAGCCGTTGCCGCCGCGGCGGCGCAGGTATTTCTCGAACTCCTGGGCGATCTCATCGCCGGAGGTCTGCTGCAAGCCTTCGTCGCCGGAGCGCTCTTCCAGCTCCCGCACGTATTCGGCGAGTTCGGCGTCCTGCTCAGCGGCGGCGGTGAGCTTCTGCTCCCAGGAGGCCGACTCCTCGGCCAGGTCCGTCATCGGCACCGGCAGGTCCAGCACGTCCTCGATGCGGTGCAGCAGGCCGAGCGTGGCCTTCGGGCAGGGCGGATTGTTCGCGTAATGCGGCACGTGCACCCAGAACGACAGCGAATCGACCTCGGCCCGGACACACGCATCGTGCAGCACCCCGACGATGCCGGTGGCGCCCTCGTAGCGCGTCGGCGTGAGGCCGAACCGCTCGGCGTTCTTGCGGTCGCCGGCCGAGCCGCTGATCGGCAGCGGACGGGTGTAAGGAACATCGGCGAGCAGCGCCCCGAGCACGACCACGCGTTCCACTTCGAGGCTGTGGCAGATCTCCAGGATCTCGGCGCAGAACGATCGCCACCGCATGCTCGGCTCGATGCCGCGGATCAGGAGCACGTCGCGCTCGGTGCCAGGCGGGGTGGCGACCGAGAACCGCGTCGTCGGCCACTCGATGTGCCGGGTCTCGCCGTCGACCAGCGACACCGTCGGCCGGTTGACCTGGAAGTCGTAAAAGTCTTCGGGGTCGAGCCGGGCGATCTCGCGGGACTGCCACACCTGCTCGAGATGGTCGACCGCGGCGGTCGAGGCATCGGCGGCATCGTTCCAGCCTTCGAACGCGGCGATCGCCACCGGATGGCGCAGGACCGGCAAACCGTCAAACTCGCTCACGAGTCCACACTAGTGCGTCTGGATGACATTGACCTCCTGGCCGCGCCCGGCGCACCCGGGAGCCGGTCGTGCCCACTAGCCTGGGTCCATGATCGAT
Source organism: uncultured Actinomycetota bacterium (assembly GCA_963836775.1). Taxonomy (GTDB): domain Bacteria; phylum Actinomycetota; class Actinomycetes; order Mycobacteriales; family Micromonosporaceae; genus DASQPR01. The sequence continues at coordinate 2,115,612 of CAWIKR010000003.1, forward strand.
CTCAGCGTGCCCGGCGTCGCCGCCCTCAACGTCCGCCGGAGCGACAAGTGGGAGGCGCACGATTCCGACGTGCTGTCGTCGACCATCGCGGAGATGGACTTTCCGATCGCGGCACAGATCGCGGAGGCGCTGACGGCGGCGATCGCGCGAAGCGACCTCGGCTACGCTCCGCACAACTGCGATCGCCTGATCGCCGGACTGGCCGGCTTCGCCGAGCGGCGCCTGGCCTGGACCGTCGATCCGGACCAGGTGACGGTGGTGCCCGACGTCGTCGACGGTCTGGTGGTGGTCGCCGACGCGCTGCTGCCGCCGGGCGCGCCGGTCGGGTTCTTCACGCCCGCCTACCCGCCGTTCTTCTATGACCTGATCCGCCCGACGGTGCCGATTCCGCTGCAGCCGGACTACACGCCGGATCTGGCGGCGCTGGAGGCAGCCCTCCGCGACGGTCTCCGGGTGCTGGTGCTGACCAACCCCCACAACCCGTCTGGCCAGGTCCACACCCGGTCGCAGATGTCCGCGATCGCGGACCTGTGCGTGCGCTACGGCGCCTGGGTGCTCTCCGACGAGATTCACGCGCCGCTGGTGCTGCCGGGCGGCGCGTTCACCTCCTGGCTGGAAGTCTCCGACGCGGCGCGATCATGTGGGTTCGTGATGACGTCCGGCTCCAAGGCGTTCAACATCGCGGGTCTGAAGTGCGCGATGGTGGTGACGGCCGATCCCGCGACCCGGTCGGTGATGCGGGGCGTGCCGAACGCGTTCACGGACCACGTCGGATATCTGGGCGTCCTCGCCACCGAGGCGGCATTCGAGGCCGGCGACGAGTGGCTGGATGCGGTGGTGGCCCAGCTGGATCGCAATCGCACGCTGCTCGCCGACCGGTTGCGCGAACACCTGCCCGAGGTCCGCTGGCTGCCGCCCCAGGCCACCTATCTGGCCTGGTTGGACTGCCGGGAGCTGGGCCTGGCGGATCCGGCGGCCACGTTCCTCGCCAACGGCCGGGTGGCGGTCAGCCCCGGACCGGCCTATGGCCCGCAGGGCGACGGCTTCGTCCGGCTGAACTTCGGCACCAGCCCGGAACTGGTCTCCGAGATGGTGGTGCGGATGGCCCGGGCGGTGGGGCGCGGTTGAGGTCCGGATCAGGTCGCGACCCAGAGGCAGAACGGGTGTCCGGCCGGGTCCTGCATGACGCGTACGTCGGTCTGGGGCTGAAAATCGGCGAGGGTCGCGCCGGCGGCCTGGGCGTGGGCCACCGCGGCGGCCAGGTCGTGCACTTCGATATCAAGGTGAATCTGCATCTGCGGGTCACCGTCGCCGGCCGGCCACACCGGGCGAACGTGGCGGGTGTCGGTCTGGAATGACAGGCCGATGCCGCCGTCGGGCGGTGCCAGGGTGACCCAGTCAGGTTCGTCGGAGCGGCGCTTCCAGCCCAGCATGCGCTCATAGAATGCGGCCAGTTCGCTGGCGTCGGGGGAGTCGAGCACCACGCCGTTGGGCCGATACATCGGTCGATCCATGCTCCGAGATTAGGACGGCTCGGCCGGGTCCGCATCCGGCGTCCCGGCGGGGCTGACTTCCGGCGTTCGCAACATGCTGTCTGACCTGCGGATATATAAAAGCAGAATGCGTCTACGGTGGGTGCCGGCGCTGATCGTGGCGGCCGGCTTGGCAGGTTGTTCGAGCGCGACACCGGTGTCATCGGAATCACCGTCGGCTCCGCCACCGGTCTCGGCGAGCGCGTCTGGTGATCTCTGTGCGTCCTGGAACGACCTCAAGACCGCGATCTCCGATCTGCAGAAGATCGACGTTGTCTCTGGCGGGACCAATGCCATCCAGACGGCGCTCCAGGACGTGCAGAACAAGTTCGACGCCTTCCACAACGCCGCACGCGACCAATTCTCGCCGCAAATCCAGCAGATGAGCGACGCGCTGTCGAGGCTGCAGCAGGCGGTGCAGGCGATGGCGGCGTCGCCGGGGATCTCGACGATCGGCTCGGCGGTGACCGCGGTCAGCGGCGTCGTCACCGCGTTCACCGCCCTGCGGAGCGCCGTGTCGACGCGCTGCGGGTGACGGCAGGGCACCCACGACAAGCACAACGAAAAGCGCGCACCGCTTGATCGCGGTGCGCGTTTCTCGTGATCGCGGTTCCCCCAAACGGCGATCTTTCCGCTTCCCCCCGAAAGCGGTTCGCCACTTCCCCCCGAAAGCGACGGTGTCGCTTCCCCCCGAAAGCGACTTGCAAAGCCGATGTCTGCGAGATTCGATGTGGGAGTCATCCGTTCCCGCCTGACCTGGGCAAACATATAGGCACTCAGAGTGGTTTGGCAACTACTGAGAGTAAACGTGAGCCAGAGCACACTTTCGGGGTACGCCAGCGGGACGCCGACGCATCAGATAAGCCGAGCCGGGATCGCCTTCTCGTCGTAGCCACCGTCGCCAGACCGGTCCACGTACCAGGCGTTCTTGCCCTCGCGGATGGTGACCGCCTCGTAGAGGTCGGTGCCGATGTAGTGCAGGCCGACGCCGTCCTCGCTGGCGTATCCGGGGCCGAATGTGCCGTCGGCGATCCACGCACGGTATTTTTCCCGCCGCGGCTGCTCGTCGAAGTCGTCGTGAACGCCGTTGGAGAACGGCAGCAGGCCGATCCCGTCCGTGAACGGGTCCAGGGCCTCCCGGAACGAGTCGGTGGTGCCGCCGAGGTGCCAGCAGATGCTTCCGGCGCTCGCCCCGGTCAAGACGACGCCGGCCTCCCAGCACTCGCGCAGGATCGCCGGCAGACCGTGCACGCGCCAGACCGCCATCAGGTTCGCGACGCTGCCGCCCTCGACGAAAATGACGTCCTGGGCCAGGAGATGCGCACGGATATCGTCGTGATTCGGCTGCGGAAACAGGGTCAGGGTGCTGTAGTCGACGCTGCCGAGCGCGCTGAAGACGCTGGCGTAATGATCGACGGCGCGCTGGCTGTCGCCGACCGCGGTCGGCACATAGCAGAGCTTGGGCCGGTCCGCGCCGGTCAGTGCGATGGCGTGCTGGACCAGGGCGAACGACGGCTTGAGGCCGGAGGCGGCGAGGGCGCCGGAGAACGCGAAGATCTGGCGGGGTGCGGGCACGTCTGCACCCTAGCGGCTGGTGGCGGCGCGCAGGTGCCCGGGTTTTGGCGGCCGATCGCACGGGAGATGGGCTCCTAGCGGTACCGATTCGGCCGCCCCTAGCGGCACCGATTCGGCCGCCCCTAGCGGCACCGATTCGGCCGCCCTAGCGGTAGCGATTCGGCCGCTCCTAGCGGTAGCGACTCGGCCGCCCCTAGCGGTAGCGGAAGCCGTCGAACATGCGCCGGAAGAATCCGCCCTCGACCGGAAGGGCCGGCTCCGGAGGTGGTGCGGTCCGCTTGAACGAGCCGAGTGGTTTGTCGTAGTCGGCGCGGGCGATCGCGTCGATCACCTGCGCGTCGTTGAAGCTTTCCGATCCGGGGACATCCGGCACCAGACCGACGAGCATTCCGTCTCGCATGATCTGAGCGTCCAGAGCGGCAGCGCCGTCGGCGTCCCAGATGGCTTCGCGTCCGTCGAGCAGGTCCACTCGGATGCCGAACCGGGAGGCCGGCGCGATGTGCAGGTGCGCAGGAATGCCGCGTTCGCGGAGTCGATCAACGATGCGGCGGGCTCGAAGCTCTTCCATCACGCCACGTTAGCCCAGTTTCCTGGGGGTTTGCTGGACGCGAATCAGGACGTCAGCTGTGGGTGGCAACCAGCGTGACCTGGTGTGCCTCGGTCACGTCGGGGGCTTCCCAGCGGCGTACCAGCCGGTCGATCACGGACTCCGGAACCGGTGCCGGGCGCGCGCGATTTCGGGTCGAAATGGCGACCCGCGGCGCCTCGGTGGCGACGATCTCTACTCGTGCACCGTAGTCGGCGCACAAGCCGATGACGCGCTGCCGCATCTGGCGCGTGATGTTGGTGCCGTTCCAGATGAACGGTTCCCTGGCGCGCAGCAGTGTCCTGGCTTGATCGCGGGCCGCCGAGATCACTGGCGCCTGATCGGCGGTGGGCGCGATGCCCAGGCGATCCCGAATCCCGTCCAGGCTGATCACCTGCCGGCCGCCGCCATGGCCGGCGATCCAGGTGTCCTTCCCGGTGGCGGGCAGCCCGGACATCACCGTCACGGTGAACGTGGTGTCGTCATAGGCGGCGTAGTCGGGATCCCGGGCCGGATGGCGGAACCACGCGAAGCGTGCGTGGTCGGTGGCGAAGTCCCGGGGCCGCTCCAGGCAGCCGCGGTCGGCGCACCACTGCGCGTAGAGGTCGACGTTGTCGAGGAGGGCGTCTGCGTCGTCGCAGACACGGCCGCGGATGTCGGCCCGCGCCAGCTCGACCAGATCAGCGTTGCGGGCCAGCAGCGACACCCGGAACGCGATCGCATCGAGGTCGTCGCGTTCCAGAGCCCAGAACGGCACCTGGTGGTGGCGGATCAGGGCGCAGATGTGCTCACGCGCGATCGGGTCCGCGCCGAGTTCCCAGAGCACCCGTCGCGCCAGCAGATCGCCGCCGCGGGAGTGCCCGTGGGCGGTGATCCGGCCGTCGGTCTCCTGCGTGGTGAACGGCTTCGCGGCATCGTGCATCAGGACGGCGGCGAAGAGGCGGGATCGCTCAGCGTCCGGCAGATCGCGATAGCCGGTGGACCCGGCGAGCGCCTCCAGGGCCATGCGGGTGTGGGTGGCGACATCGCCCTCGCCGTGGTGCTGAGGGTCCTGGGGCACGTCCTCGAGGGCGCGGACCCAGTCGTACGCGGCATTGATGTCATCCCAGGGCACCGACCAGTCCGGCGACCGCGGGGCAGAGAGCGTCAAACGTGGGCACGTCAAACGTGGGCAGGTCAAACGTGGGCATAGAGCGCTCCCGGGTCGGCCAGGCCGTTCACCACGATCGACCGGTCGAGCCAGTGCGAACCGGAGTCGACGACGGCGGTGAGGAACGTCGGGCGTACCCATTTGAGCCGCCCGGTCACCGTGTCGCCGTCTTCGACCTTGAGGTAGAGGCCTTCCATCGCCTCGTCGCGGTCGGTTTCGGCAGCCACCAGCTCCGGATCGAGGCCGGCGTCGGCGGCGGCCCGCGCGAGCCGGTCCCGCCACGCCGGCGTCCGGCACGTCGATGGCCCGATGTGCGCGGTCAGCGCGGCCAGCGTCGTCGCCGGACCTTCATCCAGCACGGGTACGGAGACGATCGGCAACCCGTCGAGTAGTGCGCGCCGAGCCGGTGTCGACAGGAACCGCTCGCCGACCCGGTCGTAGACGTCGAACTCGCAGAAGTAGTGCGGCAGGGCGTCGTAGAACACGGTGTGTTTGGCGTACAGCCATTCGCCGTAGACGACGTAGCGATCGTCGATCCGGTCCCGCAGCGGTGCGGCGATCGTCGCGGCCCAAGCCTTGAGCGAGGCGAACTGCCGCTCGCGCGGACCGCCGGTGAGGAAGCGGCCGCGGGACTGGAGCAGCAGCCGGCCGGCGCTGTCGAAGCTGATCGCCGAGTTCGCACCGTCCAGTTTCTCCTCGACCACGACGTGGGCGCCCTTGATCGCGGCGAATCGCACGGCGTCGAGGTCGTCGTCGCCGGGCTGCAGCCGTGAGGTTTCCAGGTGCGGTGTCCGTGGATATTTGCGGAGCACCGCATCGGCCGAGGTCATGTCTCTGATTGTCGGCGGGCGGGCAATCTATTTAGCGCTCGCGCGGCTCGATCTCGCCGGGCCGCCAGGTCTGGTCGAACCAGCTCTCGAGGGGGCCATAGAGCCGCAGCAGCGTGAACCAGCCTTTGCCCGGGACGGTGCGGATCCAGTTCGCGGACGGCGCGCCGGGTGGCGGCTCGGGTCCGAAGTAGACGTCGACGCTGGTGTCGTCGTTGGCGCGGACGTCGGGGGAGAGGCTGCTGACGCTCGGGTACGGGTTGTCGGTGACCAGAAGTGACCGGGTCTGCGTGTCGTAGACACAGACCGACCAGAAGTTCTTCGCCGGGATCTGCGGCGGCAGGCGCAGGACGTAGTCACGGCCGCCGTCGAGCCAGGCCCCGGCCGAGTCCTCGGCGGTGAACGCGTACTGCGACCCGGCGCCGATCTGCGCCGTCGCCATCGCCGGGGTGATGACGGTGGCCATGTAATGGAACATGGTGCGCGCGTCGAGCAGCCGGACGCCGTCGACCTCGAAGTCGTAGCGCCCGCCGATGAACGCGTTCTTCCAGGATGAATTCTCGTAGTAGTACGCGCGGCGGTCCCGCGGCCGGAACACCAGGGCGCGGGCGATGCCGGAGGCCAGTGGCGCGGCCTCGGCGAGGATGTCGCGCATCCGCTGATCCGGCTCGAACGGCCGGCCCTTGACCATGCCGATCGAGGCGAGCAGGCCGCGGGTCTCCGGATCGAGGAACTCGCGCGGCTCCTCCTGGATGATCTGGTCGACCTCGTCGTAGAACGTGGCGTCGTTCGCGTGCACCGTGTTGTGTGGGACCGGTGCGAGGTTGAGGAAGGTCATCTCCGGCGGGTTGGCAGCCTGGGCCAGTGGATAGATGCGGATGGTCTTGATCGCGGGGACACCGTCGAGGGCCCGGAACACGACCCAGTTCGTGTACGTCGATGTGAAGCGGATGTAGTACCCGTCATCGGGTAGGTCACCGTCATAGCCGGGCGGCACGATCAGGTACCTGCCGCCGGCGCCCCGGTCTTCGCCTGGGATGCCCATGTCGGTGACGTACCGGAACCAGAAGTCGTCGACCACGTTCAGCGAGTTCGGCGGTGCCTCGATCACGGTCGGCCCGGTTTCGGCGAGGTCGACGAAGGTCGTCGCGTAGACGGTGTCGGTGTTCGGTGTCAGGTAAATGCTGCCGGAGTTGGCGCGCGGGTCGGTGATCCCGATCACCTGGGAGGAAGTGATGCCCACCGAGCGGTGGCCGGCCCGCATCGCCGATAGCGAGGCGCCCGGGATCGCGGTCAGGTAGGCCTCGACCGCGCGGATCAGATCCAGACTGTCGTAGAGGCGGTCGAGGCTGTCGGGGGTCGGGACGCCGTCAGCGAAGGTGAAGTCGCCGATCGCCGTGCCGAGATGATCCGGTACGCCGACGGAGTCGAGAATGTGATGGTCGATGCCCATGCAGTCACGGTATGAGCGACATTCGTGTGACGTTGGCCATTTGTACCGTTCCGGACCGTCGGTGGCCGCCGGCCGGCCGCTGTCGATCGGTAGGCTCGGCGGGTGATTCAGGGATCCGGTGAGCTCGCGGCGGTGCTGTTCGACATGGACGGCACGCTGGTCGACAGCGAAAAGGTGTGGCAGGTCGCTCTCGATCAGCTCGCCGCCGAGATGGGCGGCGTGATGTCCGAGTCGGTACGCAAGGCGATGGTCGGCTCCACCACCCCCCGCGCGATCGCGATGCTGCACGAGGACATCGGGGTCACCGGACGCGATGTCCAGGCCGACAGCGACGCCCTCGAGGACCGGATGATGTCGCTGTGCGCCGGCCAGCTGGACTTCCGGCCCGGCGCCTTCGAGCTGCTGCAGGCGGTCCGAGCGGCCGGATTCAAGACCGCGCTGGTCACCGCGACCGTTCGCCGGATCGTCGAGGTCATGCTGGACACGATCGGCCGGGACAACTTCGACGTGGTGATCACCCATGACGATGTGGTGCACGGCAAGCCGGACCCGGAGCCGTACGCCACCGCCGCCGCAAGGCTCGGCGTCCACCCCCGCGACTGCGTCGCGATCGAGGACTCGCCCACGGGTGCCGCCAGCGCGGCCTCGGCCGGCTGCGTCGTCTTCGCCGTACCGTCGGAAGTTGATCTGTCCCGGCTGACCGGGGTGACGCATGTGGCCAGCCTGACCGACGTGGACGTGGACTTCCTGCGCAAGGCGGTCGAGGCCGGCTGATCACGGCGGCCGCCGGCGGTCGGCGGCGGTCTGCAGCGGTGGTCGGCGAAGGTCGGCCGCGCTGCTCGGCCGCGCTGCTCGGCGGCGCTGCTCGGCGGCGGTGGTCGGTGAAACCGATGGGCCGGCGAGGTGTCGAACACCCCACCGGCCCACTCGCCCCCGATTGCTCACCGCTGGGGGTGAGCAGATCTACCGCTACTCGTAACTGATGGCGGCCAGCACGTTGGTCCGCGCCGCCCGGATCGCCGGCAGCACCGCTGCGACGACACCGACGACCGCGGCAAGGACCAGGTAGACCACCATCTGGCCCCACGGCAGCGACAGCTTGTCGATGCCCTGGTCGTGCAGTGCCTGGACCACCGCGGCGCCGAGCCCGACACCGACCACCAGGCCCAGCACGGCGCCGAACACCGAGATCACCACCGATTCGACGGTGACCATCGCCATGGTCTGGGCACGACGCAAGCCGATGGCCCGCAGCAGGCCGATCTCCCGGGTCCGTTCCAGAACCGACAGCGCCAGCGTATTGATGACGCCGAGGATGGCGATGATGATCGCCAGAGCCAGCAGGATCTGGATGATGGTCAGGACCGAGTCGATGCCCTTGGACTGCTGGTCGACGAAGGACGAGATGTCCGTGACGTTGACCTCTGGGCTGTCCGCCAGCAACGTCGAGACCTGGTTCTTCACGGTGTCGATGCTGGTGTTGCCGGCCACCATGATGAAGCCCTCGCTGGGCTGCGGCACGGTGAAGTTGGCCGCCGCCGAGGCCGGCAGGATCCAGCCGCTGAGCAGGTCACTCTTGTTGTAGATGCCGCTCAGGGTGAATGTCGCCGGATCGCCCTTGGCGAACTGGATGGTGACCGGGACGCCGACCTTGAGTCCGTCCTTGTCCGCGGTCGGCTTGTCGACCACGACCTGATCAGCGCCGATCTGGTCGATGTTGCCCTGGTTCGGCGTGACACTGAACATGTCGCGCAGAGCCTTCGCCTCGCTCATCGCACCGACGAACGTCGTATCACCGTCGACGATGGCGCGGTCCGAGTAGAGACCGCTGACCTCGGTGACCCCGGGAATCGCCGCGGTCTTGGTCAGCACGCTGGCGTCGAAGTTGCCCGCGCCGCCTGCGCTGTTCTGGTCACCGGAGATGATCAGATCGGCCTTCACCTGGGTGTTGGCGAGCGCGGTGATGCTGGTCTTGGCCGACGACGCGACCGTGTTGATGCCGGTGATCAGAGCGATGCCGACCATGAGCGCGGCCGCGGTGATCGCGGTCCGGCGCGGGTTGCGGCCGGAGTTACGCCGGCCCAGCATGCCCGGCAGCCACTTGGTGAAGATCGCGCCGAGAGCTGACACGATCGGGCGGCTGATGATCGGCGTCAACAGCGCGACGCCGATAAACGAGACCAGCACGCCGATCAGGATCAGACCCAGCGTCGCGCCGCCGGCACCGGCCAGGCCGAAGCCCAGAGCCACCGCGCCGACCACGAACACCGCGAGACCGATCAGCGAGATCCTGGTCAGCGGCTTGTCCGGGGTGGCGGCATCGCGCATCGCCGCCACCGGCGGGATCCGGGACGCGCGCAGCGCCGGGATCAAGGCCGCGAGGACCGTGACGATGATGCCCACGGCGTAGGACGCGATGATCGCGCTCGGCGGGATGCCGATGCCATGCAGCGCGAGCTCGCCGCCGCCGATGTGGGTGAACACGTAGGCCAGCAGCGCGCCGATGCCGATGCCGGCGGCCAGGCCGATGGTCGAGCCGAGGAAGCCGATGACAACTGCCTCGACCAGCACCGAGTTGATCATCTGCCGTCGGCTGCCACCGATAGCACGCAGCAGCGCGAGCTCCTTCGTGCGCTGGGCGACGATGATCGAGAACGTGTTCAGGATCAGGAAGATGCCGACGAACAGCGCCACACCTGCGAAGCCGAGCAGGATGTAGTTGACGAACGACAGCGCCTTGGTGAACGCGTCAGAAGACTCCTTCTGCAGCTGCGCACCGGTCTTGACCTGGTAGTCAGAGCCGATCTTCGCGGCCACGTCGTCGCGCAGCTGGGTGTCCGAAACGCCCGGCTGCGGCTTCACGTCGATGGCGTTGAACATCCCGGGCTGATTCAGCATCACCCGTTGCGCTTCGGCGGTGGTGAACATGACGTTCTGTTCGCCGGCGATGGAGTTCCGGCCGCCGCTGTATTCGGCGATGCCGACGATTTGGTAGGTGTGCTTGACCCCGAGGGTGATCACGCCGATCTGGTCGCCGACCTTGAAGTTGCCCTGCTTGGCGACGTAACCGTTGACGACCACCTGGTTGTCCGACTCCGGTGCGTGGCCGCCGGGCGCCAGGTGCACCAGCGCGTCCTCGCCGGTCCAGTTGGTGCCCAGGCGCGGCGCTCCGCTGGTGGACAGCACCTTGCCGTTCGGGCCGATGACGTGAGCGCCGTCGACACCGACCTGGCCGACCGCGTCGGCAACGCCGTCAGCGGCCTTGACCTGTGTCACCAGCGAGGCCGGCAGCAACGTCATGGAATCCTGGCCGCCGCCGTCACCCTTGATCGTGGTCTTGCCGCTGACCTGGGCGTGCGTCTGTGAATAGACGGTGGAGAAGAGGCCGTCGAAGGCGTTGCCGAGAGTGTTGGTCAGCACGAAGGCGCCGGCGACGAACATGACGCCGAGCACCACCGCGAGGCCGGACAGAACCAGCCTGAGCTTGCGGGACAGCAAGCTCTTGAGTGTGGCGCGCAGCATCAGTGATCACTCGCCGGTGTCTCGGTGACCACCCGGTCGAGCCGCTTCATGGTGTCCAGCACCGCGTCGGCGGTCGGATTGCGCAGCTCGCCGACAATCACGCCGTCGGCAAGGAAGATCACCCGGTCCGCGTAGGACGCGGCGTTCGGGTCGTGCGTCACCATCACGATCGTCTGGCCGTGCAGTTGCACCGACTGGCGCAGGAAACCGAGGATCTCGGCACCCGATCGCGAGTCCAGGTTTCCGGTCGGCTCGTCGGCGAAGACGACGTCCGGCCGGGACACCAGCGCGCGGGCGCAGGCGACCCGCTGCTGCTGCCCGCCGGAGAGCTGTGTCGGCCGGTGGCTGAGCCGGTCGGCCAGGTCGACGGTCTTGATGACGGTGTCGAACCAGCCCGGATCCGGCTTACGCCCGGCGATCGCCAGCGGCAACAGGATGTTTTCCTTCGCGGTCAACGTTGGCAGCAGATTGAACTGCTGAAAGATGAACCCGACCTGGTCCCGGCGAAGCTTGGTGAGCTTCGCGTCGGACAGGCCTTTGAGCGCGGTCTCACCGATATAGACCTCGCCGGTGCTGACCGTGTCCAGCCCGGCCAGGCAGTGCATCAGCGTCGACTTGCCGGAACCTGACGGTCCCATGATCGCGGTGAATTCTCCGCGCCGAAGCTCGACCGACACGTTGCGCAGAGCCTGCACCTGCGCCTCGCCGGACCCGTAGACCTTCCAGACACCCTCCGCGCGCGCTGCGATGTCGGTCATGTTTTCGACCGTGGCAGTCACCACGAACCCCCTCAAACTTGTGATCTGTGGCGGAGCCGGCCTCTGCCCGGCAGTGTCGCCGCTGCCCCACCCAACACATCCATCGTGGACGACTGCCGCCAGCGATGCGTCGGTCTTAAGTCGTAGTTACTCCTGATCTTTCTCGGGGGTTTCCCTGAGAAAGATCAGGAGGCGTGATCTGCGTCACCGGAACGAGCCTGCGGAACCGGGGAAATGCTCGATTCATCCGGAAATGGTGGAGTCGTCCCGCCGAACTCCGGGCACAGGCTTTGATAGGAGCACCAAGCACACAGACGGCTCGGCGTGGCGACAAACGTCTTACGCTCCCGGGACCGGGCGATCGCGTCCCAGAGAGCGACCAGAGTGCGCTCGAATCGAGCCAGCTCGTCGGCCTCCGGAGTGAAGTCGCAGACCTCGCCGTCGCGCAGATAGACCAGGCGCAGCACGGCCGGGACCACGCCGCGGGTCCGCCACAAAACCAGGGCGTAGAACTTGAGCTGGAACAGCGCTCGTGCCTCGAACGCCTCCCGGGGCGCGCTGCCGGTCTTGTAGTCGACCACCCGGATAGCGCCGTCCGGAGCCACATCGAGACGGTCGATATAGCCGCGCACCCGTAGGCGGCCGTCGTCGATCTCGGTGGTGACCAGGTATTCCCGCTCGGCCGGCGACAGCCGCCGCGGATCCTCCAAGGTGAAGTAGGAATCGACGAGCCCGCGGGCGGACTGCAGGAACGCCGCGAAGGCGGCTTCGCCATCGACCACAGTGGCCAATGCCGGCTCGGCCTCCACCAGTCGCTGCCACTGGGGCTCCACCAGAGCCTTGGCCGCCTCCGGGTCGCGGCCATCGGCCGGCAGATCGAAGAGTGACTCGAGGACCGCATGCACCAACGTGCCGCGGGCTTGATCCGCGGTCGGCGGCTCGGGGATCCGGTCGATGCTGCGCAACCGGTAGAGCAACGGGCAGGTCTTGAAGTCCGCGGCGCGCGACGGCGACAGCGACGGCCGCCGCCGAGAGTCTTCCAGGACCTCGTCGCCGAGCACATCGGTGGCTGCGGCGACGGCATCGGCGGCACTACGCGCGAGCGCGGAATCGGTCATGCGGCACAGGTTAGGACACCGCCCCGACAGTTTCCGGCGGAGCCACCCGAGGACCGCCCGCCACCGGCCGTTCCAATAGCCGACCACGATTCAGCCTGCCTCGGTCACCACCGCACGGGAGCCGGAATCGGCAACCGCGCCGACCAGGCCCGGCGGCGTTCGCCGCGGGCAAGGTCGCCGACTGCGTAGCATCAGACCCGATGGCCCCACCCGACAACGCGCCCCGACGGCTGCGACCCGGAGCGATCCGGGTCGGGCGGCTGGCCGGCGTCCCCATCTACCTGACCCTGTCCTGGCTGGTTCTCGCCGTCCTGGTGGTGGGCGGATTCGGGCGGATGGTCGGCGGCGGAGCCAACGGCTCGTTCACCGCGCTGCTCGGCGCCACCGTCGTGGCCAGCCTGCTCATCTCCGTCCTCCTGCACGAGCTCGCCCATGCCCTGGTGGCGCGCCGGTTCGCGGTCGGTGTCCGCGGCATCACCCTGGAGCTGCTGGGCGGCTACACCGAGCTGGACCGGGAGGCTCCGGCGCCCGGACCCGAGGCCGCTATCGCGCTCGCCGGCCCGGCCGTCTCGCTGCTGCTCGGTGGCCTGGGTGCGGTGTTCGTGCCGGTCACCGATCGCGGCACGGTTCTCGGCGAGTTCGTCTTCCTGGTGGCCGCGAGCAACCTCATCGTCGGCGCGTTCAACCTGCTGCCGGGCCTGCCGCTGGACGGCGGCCGGGCGCTGCGGGCCGGGCTTTGGCGCCTCACCGGAGATCCACGCCGGGCTGATATCGCCGCCGGGTGGGCCGGCCGGGTGATCGCAATGGGCACCGTGATCGGTGCCTTCGCGCTCTACGCCAACGGCATCGTCACCGGCTTCTTCAGCGTGCTGTTCACCTTGCTCATCGGCCTGACCTTGTGGAACGGCGCCACCGAGGCGATCCGGATGGGCGAGCTGCGCCGCCGGCTGCCGGCGATCCAGGCCGGGCGCCTGGTCCGGCCGCTGCACGTGGTGGTCAGCGGCACCCCGCTGGCCGAGGCGTTGCGGCAGCGTGACGAGCTGGCCGGCAAGCGCCGGTCGCTCGGAGTCGCGGACCGGGCCGGGCACCTGATCGCGCTGGTCCACCCGCACCTGATCGCCGCCGTCCCGGACGAGCGCCGGCCCTGGGTCGACGTCGACAGCGTGGCCCGGGCGATCGCCCCGGCCCAGCGGATCCCGGCCGAGACCGAGGGCATGGCGGTGCTCGACGCCGTCAACGCCAACCCGGGCGCCGACCTGCTGGTGACCGTGGGCGAGGATGTCATCGGTGTGCTGCGCGCCGCCGACGTCATCGCGGCGCTCGAGTCCAAGGAGAATCGGTGAGTGTTTCGGCGGTGGTGCCGGTGGCCGGCCATGCCCACAGCGGCCCGTTCCGGCCCGGTGACCGGGTCCAGCTGACCGACCCGAAGGGCCGGATGCACACCATCGTCCTGGAGCCGGGCTCGGTCTATCACACCCACCGCGGCGGCGTGCTGCACGACGATCTGATCGGGCTCGCCGACGGGTCAGTGGTGTCCTCCGCCGGCGGCACCGTCTACCTCGCGCTGCGGCCGCTGCTGGCGGACTACGTGCTGTCCATGCCCCGCGGCGCTCAGGTGATCTATCCCAAGGACGCCGCACAGATCGTCGCCATGGGTGACGTCTTCCCCGGCGCCCGGGTGCTCGAAGCCGGCGCCGGGTCCGGCGCCCTGAGCTGCTCACTGCTGCGCGCCGTCGGCGCCACCGGCATCCTGCACAGCTACGAGATGCGCGACGACTTCGCCGCCGTCGCCCGCAAGAACGTCGAATCATTCTTCGGCGGCCCGCATCCGGCCTGGACCCTGCGGGTCGGCGACGTCGGCGACTGCGCCGAGACCGGCTATGACCGGATCATCCTCGACATGCTCGCGCCCTGGGAGATGATCGACCTGCTGTCCCGCGCGCTGGTGCCGGGCGGTGTCTTCATCGGCTACGTAGCCACCACGCCGCAGCTGTCCGAGCTGGTGGAGGCGCTTCGTGCGCACGGTGGCTTCACCGAGCCGCGGGCCTGGGAGACGCTCGTCCGGGACTGGCACGCCGAGGGCCTGGCGGTACGCCCGGACCACCGGATGATCGCCCACACCGCGTTCCTGATCAGCTCGCGTCGGCTCGCGCCGGGCGTCACCGCGCCGCCGCGCCGCCGCAAGCCGAGCAAGGGCGCCGAAGCTTACGCGGCCCGGCGCGCCGCGACACCACCGGCCGAACCAGTGGCCGAAAGTGTTGCCAGCGACCCGGAAGAGAGATAGGACAAGTCGCATGACGTCGTTCGGCAGTGAGCTGCCCACGGTGTTTCCGGACTGGTCGCCATACCCGGATCTGGACTCCGCCGCGCGCGCCTATCTCCGCGACCCGGATGTGGCGCTCGATGCGCTGTCCGGTGCGCTGGCCGGTGCCCAGGTGGTCAGCTTCACGCTGGAACGCTTCGTCAACGAGGTCAACGGGGTCTGGCAAGAGGTGGTCGTCTGCGACGGCACCCGACTGATCCTGTGGCATGGCGAAGACATCCCGCCGGCCGACGGACCGCCCGGATCGATGACCTCGTCGCTGCGGATCGTCCCACTCTCCGCGGTCACCGAGGTGGGCTGCCGGCGCCGGTTGATGCGGACCAGCGACGGCCAGGCACGGGTCGAGAGCGTCGACGTCTATCTTCTGCTGAGCTCACTGGACGAGGCCGGTTTCGGCAGCGTCGAGGACGGCGCGCCGATAATCCGCCACGACGCGCTGCGGTTCGGAAAGACACTCGACGACGGCGGGCCGGGGCAGATCGCCCGGCTGGAAGACTTCTCCCGGCTGATCTCGTCGCTGGTCGGCCGCCCCCTGATCTAGCCGGGCAGGTGTGGACGGCGGCCGGATCAAGGTCGCCCACCAAGGGGCGCCACGCGGTTCGGCGCCAAGATTCGAAATCTTGGGCTGCCCGTCAGTATCGCCAACAGCCGCACAAACATCGCGACATCAGTGAGACCAGGGCTCCGAATCGCCCCTGGCGACGACCATGACCGCACGGCTGTCGCGATCACGCCGCGTCCGGGCCGGCCACCTCGACGTCGTCGTCGGACCGGACCACGTGGATGCAGTCGCCCGGACACTCCTTGGCCGCGTCGATGACGTCCAGGCGCAGGTGCTCCGGCACGTCGGTGCGGGCGCCCGGGGCCATCATCAGTTCCCCGTCGGCGGTCTTCACGTAGGCCAGGCCGTCGATGTCGAACTCGAAGACTTCGGGTGCGTACTGGACACACAGCCCGTCGCCGGTGCACAGTTCCTGATCAACCCACACCCGCAGCGCCTCGGTAGACACGCGTCGCTCCCTCTGATCGGTTCGTCCCAGTCGGTCGGCTCGTCCCGCTCGGCCCGGTCGGCCGGCTCGGCCTGCCGGGCTCGCGAGCGGGAACCGGGACACCGCGCTCACTACGACCGTAGCCGACCGCCCGACACGCTCGACACGCCCCCGGGCGATTGTGTGATCATCACAGCGCGTCGGTTTTATGTGTTTTGACGAAGTCTTACCATTCATGAACAGTCGGCAACGGTCGCTGGTAAAACAGTGGCAATCAACTCGAAATCGCGCCAAAATACGCTTTTACTCACTGTCGTACTCGAGCCCGGGGACCCGAACCCGGGCCCTCGATTTTCCAAGAACAAGTGTGACGGCAGTGTCGGGAGGGGCGAGGACGCCCCGCCAGCAGTTAGTGTGGAGACCACAGCGTTTTCGCTAGGAGGTGGGACGTGGCACGCAGCGACGACGCGGAGACGCGCGCCGCACGGTGGGAGAAGGAAGCACACGATCTCTCCACTCAGGTCGCGTTCCTTCAGGAGGAACTCGCCCTCGTTCGGCGCAAACTGACCGAGAGCCCTCGACACGTCCGCCAGCTTGAGGAGCGCCTCGCCGCCGCGCAGGCACAACTGGCTCGGCTGACGGAGAACAACGAACGACTGGTCGCCACGCTCAAGGAGGCGCGGGCCCAGATCGTCACCCTGAAAGAAGAGATCGACCGGCTGGCCCAGCCGCCGAGCGGCTATGGCGTGTACCTGACCGCTCACGACGACGGCACCGTCGACATTTTCACCGGTGGCCGGAAGCTGCGGGTGGCGGTGTCACCCTCGGTGCCGACCGATGACCTGCGGCGCGGGCAGGAAGTGCTGCTCAACGACGCACTCAACATCGTCGATGCGTTCGGGTTCGAGCGCACCGGCGAGGTGGTCATGCTCAAGGAGGTCCTCGACGGCGGCGATCGGGCCCTGGTGGTCTCGCACGCCGATGAGGAGCGCATCGTCTCGCTCGCCGACACCTTGATGGACCAGCCGCTTCGGTCCGGCGACTCGCTGATGATCGAGCCCCGCTCGGCGTACGCGTACGAGCGGATCCCGAAGAGCGAGGTGGAAGAGCTGGTCCTGGAAGAGGTCCCCGACGTCGGTTATCAGGACATCGGTGGTCTCGACCGGCAGATCGAGCAGATCCGCGACGCGGTGGAGCTGCCATTCCTGCACTCCGAGCTGTTCCGCGAGCACCAGCTGCGGCCGCCGAAGGGCATCCTGCTCTACGGTCCGCCTGGCTGTGGCAAGACGCTGATCGCCAAGGCGGTGGCGAATTCGCTGGCGAAGAAGATCGCCGAGCGGCGCGGCGAGGAGAAGCACACCAGCTACTTCCTCAACATCAAGGGTCCGGAGCTGCTCAACAAATATGTCGGTGAGACCGAGCGGCACATCCGGCTGATCTTCCAGCGGGCTCGGGAAAAGGCCAGCGAAGGCACGCCGGTGATCGTTTTCTTCGACGAGATGGACTCGGTGTTCCGCACCCGCGGCTCCGGCGTCTCCTCGGACGTGGAGAACACCATCGTGCCGCAGCTCCTCTCCGAAATCGACGGTGTCGAAGGCCTGGAGAACGTCATCGTCATCGGCGCGTCCAACCGGGAAGACATGATCGACCCGGCGATCCTGCGGCCCGGCCGGCTCGACGTCAAGATCAAGATCGAGCGTCCGGACGCGGAGGCGGCCAAGGACATCTTCTCCAAGTACATCCTCACCGGCCTGCCTCTGCACGAGGACGACCTGGCCGAGCACGGCGGCGACGCGGACGCCTGCGTCGCAGCCATGATCCAGGCGACCGTGCTGCGGATGTATTCGGAAACCGAAGAGAACCGGTTCCTCGAGGTCACCTACGCCAACGGTGACAAGGAAGTGCTGTATTTCAAGGACTTCAACTCGGGTGCCATGATCCAGAACATCGTGGATCGGGCGAAGAAGATGGCGATCAAGGAATTCCTCTCCTCGGCTCGCAAGGGCATGCGCCTGCAGCACCTGCTGGACGCCTGCGTGGACGAGTTCCGGGAGAACGAAGACCTGCCCAACACGACCAACCCGGACGACTGGGCGCGGATCTCCGGCAAGAAGGGCGAGCGGATCGTCTACATCCGCACGCTCGTCTCCGGTGGCAAGGGCGCCGACGCCGGGCGGGCCATCGAAACCGCCACCAACACCGGTCAATACCTATAGGCACAACCGACAAAGCCGGCGTCCGCAGCGGACGCCGGCTTTGTCATGCATGTCCCTCGATCGGCGCGGCCCTCAATCGACGCTGTGCTCGTCCCACTCTTCCCGCAGTACGCCGAAGACCAGCCCGTCGTGGTCGACACCCTGCCACGGCCGGGCCTTGCGGAACCGGGCCTCCTCGACGAAGCCGAGCCGCCGCCCGACCGCGCACATCGCCTCGTTGCCGCTGTAGGTGGCGAAGTCCAGCCGCCGATCGGTGGTGTGGGCGAACAGGTACGTGGTCCACAACGCCAGTGCCTCGGAACCGATGCCGACGCCCCGCGCGGCCGGATCGAAAAGCACGATGCCCATCCGCCGCCACTGCGTGGCCTCGGACTCCCAATACCAGGTCACGCTGCCCACCATGCGGTCCGCCGGCGTCACCACCGCCAGCGACTCGCGGGGCCGCGGCCGCAGTGCCGGATCGGCCGCGACGTAGGCCTCCAGCCGGTGTGCCTGTGCCTGCGCGTCGTCGATGGTGGGCCGTCCGAGATAGGGGCCATTGGTGTCGTGCCAGCTGTGGTGCGGCGCCTGCCAATACGTATATCCCGGCACGTCACGGGCGTCCCAGTCGCGCAGCGCACAGCTGTTTCCCGGAATGTGGACGTCGCCGATGGTTAACTCCTGCCCGGGCAGTGCCGACGTTTGCGGCCCGGCGCGTCTAGGCTCGACGCAGAGCCGGTGAACCGAACGCCGGTGGTCGAGGTTGCGAGGTTTGCATGAGTGTACGGCGGATCATGGGCACCGAGATCGAGTACGGGATCTCCGTGCCGGGTCAGCCAAGCGCCAACCCGATGGTGACCTCGTCGCAGATCGTCAACGCGTACGCGGCCCGGCCGGAGCTGGTGCGGAGCGGCAGCGGTGGACGCGCCCGGTGGGATTACGAGGAAGAGTCACCGTTGCGGGACGCGCGCGGCTTCAGCTACAGCGGCGCTCTCTACGACCCGGCTGAGGCGCTCGCCGACGAGGACGTCGGCCTGGCCAACGTCATCCTGACCAACGGCGCCCGGCTCTATGTCGACCACGCCCACCCGGAGTATTCGACACCCGAGGTCACCAACCCGCGCGACGCCGTGCTCTGGGACAAGGCCGGCGAGCGGGTGATGGCCGAGGCGGCCCGGCGCGCCGCCACCGTACCCACCATGGGGCCGATCAACCTCTACAAGAACAACACCGACAACAAGGGCGCGTCCTACGGTGCCCACGAGAACTACCTGATGGCGCGGACCACCCCGTTCGCCGACATCGTCACCTACCTGACCCCGTTCTTCGTCACCCGGCAGATTGTCTGCGGTGCCGGCCGGGTCGGCATCGGCCAGGACGGCTCCACGGCCGGCTTCCAGGTCTCCCAGCGCGCCGACTTCTTCGAGGTCGAGGTGGGCCTGGAGACCACGCTGAAGCGGCCGATCATCAACACTCGCGACGAGCCGCACGCGGACGCCGACAAGTATCGGCGCCTGCACGTCATCATCGGCGACGCCAACCTGTCCGAGATCTCGACCCTGCTGAAGCTCGGGACCACCTCGCTGATCCTGGCGATGATCGAGGCCAAGGCCTGCAACGGCGACCTGTCGATCGCCGATCCGGTCAGCGAGCTGCGGTCGGTCAGCCACGACCCGACCCTGACGCACCTGGTCCGGCTCCGCGACGGCCGCCGGCTGACGGCGCTGGACCTGCAATGGGCGTTCTTCGAGAGGGCATCGTCGTTTGTGGACGAGCGCGGCGGACCTGACGAGGACACCACCGAGGTGCTGACGCTTTGGGAGGGCGTCCTGGACAAGCTCGGCCGGGACCCGATGAGCTGCGCCGACGAACTCGACTGGGTGGCCAAGCTGCGGCTCCTCGAGGGCTACCGGGACCGGGAAGAGCTGGGCTGGGCATCGCCGAAGCTCGCGCTGGTGGATCTGCAATATTCCGATGTACGCCCGGAGAAGGGCCTCTACCACCGGCTGGTGGCGCGCGGCTCGATGAAGACGCTGTTCGACCCGGCCCGGGTCGAGTCCGCCATGCTGGAGCCGCCGACCGACACCCGCGCCTACTTCCGCGGCCGGTGCCTGGCGCAGTACAGCTCCGAGGTGGTGGCGGCGAGCTGGGACTCGGTCATCTTCGATGTGGGTCGCGAGTCTCTCGTCCGGGTGCCGATGATGGAACCGGAGCGCGGCACGAAGGCGCACGTGGGTGCCCTGTTCGACCGGTGCGCGAGCGCCAAGGACCTGCTCGAGGCGCTGGCCGGCAACTAAGGTGGCGCCGGCTGCCGCGCGCGCATCGGTGGCGGCATGTCGAGCCCGGGCGGGCGGTTGGTTTCGCGGATCGCGGAACAACTCCCGAGCCGTGCTCAACCAGGTGCGCGCGGTCCTGAGGTAGGTTTGCCGTACACACGTTTGTGTGCAGAGGCGCCCGGTAAAACTGGCGCCGGCGGAACGGCTCGATCGAGGAGGCACCCGATGGCTACCCGCGACACCGGCGGCCAGTCGCAGTCCGGCAAGGCCCGGCACGACTCGGACGTCGAAGAAGACTCCGCGCCGGCCGTCAACCCCGAGGCTGCCGAGCGCCAGGAGAAGATCACCGAGGACGTGGACGACCTGCTCGACGAAATCGACTCCGTGCTGGAGGAGAACGCCGAGGAGTTCGTCCGGGGTTACGTGCAGAAGGGCGGCCAGTGAGCAGCGAGCGCCTGGAGCTCCCGGGACATCTGCCGGCCGCGTACCGCGTGGCCGGTGTCTCGTCCTTCACCGAGTTCCTGCAGGCCGCGGCCCCGCATCTGCTGCCCGGCAACCGGCCGCTGAGCGGCCACGGCGGCGAGCTCGCGCCGCACGGCACCACCATCGTCGCGATCGCCTGCAGTGACGGCGTGGTGATGGCCGGCGACCGGCGCGCCACCATGGGCAACCTGATCGCCAGCCGTGACATCGAAAAGGTGCACCCCGCGGATGCGTATTCGTGCATCGGCATCGCCGGCACCGCCGGCGTCGGTCTGGAGCTGATGCGGCTGTTCCAGGTCGAGCTGGAGCACTACGAGAAGATCGAGGGCACGGTGCTGTCCCTGGACGGCAAGGCGAATCGTCTGGCCACCATGATCCGCAACAACCTCGGTGCCGCCATGCAGGGCCTGGCGGTGATCCCGCTGTTCGCCGGCTTCGATCTGGATGCCACTGACCCGGCCCGAGTCGGCCGGCTGTTCAGCTTCGACGTCGCCGGCGGTGTCTACGAAGAGCAGGAATACTGCTCGATCGGGTCCGGCTCGCTGTTCGCCAAGTCGTCGTTGAAGAAGATCTACCGTCCCGGAGTCGCCTCCGCCGAGGCCGGGCGGATGGCGGTCGAAGCGCTCTACGACGCCGCCGACGACGACACCGCGACCGGTGGACCCGACCTGCTCCGCAAGATCTTCCCGGTGGTCATGACCGCCACCGCGAACGGCACGCACCGCCTGTCCGATGAGGAGACCCGGGCACTGGCCGAACAGGTCGTCGCCGCCCGCGCCGCACATCCGGGCGTCTAGCCAGCCATCACCGACCAGGACACCTGAGACGTCCGAGAAGGATTGAGGAGACCGCACGCCGTGGCCATGCAGTTCTACGCCTCACCCGAGCAGATCATGCGCGATCGCTCGGAGTTCGCCCGCAAGAACATCGCGCGCGGCCGGAACGTCGTGGTGCTGTCCTACGCCGACGGCGTGCTGTTCGTGGCGGAGACCATCTCCAAGGCGCTGCACAAGGTCAGCGAGATCTACGACCGGATCGGGTTCGCTGCGGTCGGCCGCTACAACGAGTTCGAGAACCTGCGGGCCGCCGGCGTCCGGATGGCCGACCTGCGCGGCTACTCCTATGACCGGCGCGACGTCACCGGCCGGGCCATCGCCACGGCGTTCGCTCAGACGCTTGGCTCGCTGTTCACCGACTCGTCGAAACCTTACGAAGTGGAGATCTGCATCGCCGAGGTGGGCAAGACCGCCGCCGCCGACGAGCTGTACCGGGTCACCTACGACGGCCAGACCCAGGACGAGCCGGGCTACGTCGCGATGGGCGGCCAGGCCGACGCCATCTCGACGGTGATGAAGCAGCGGCACGACCCGGAGATGACGCTGGCCGACGCGATGGGCCTGGCGGTCGAGGCGCTCGGCTCGGTCGGCGGCGAGGGCGGCAAGCCCCGCACGCTGGAAGCCAATCAGCTCGAAGTGGCGGTGCTGGATCGGGGCCGGGTCGGCCGGAAGTTCCGGCGGATCACCGGCAACGCTCTCACGCCGCTGCTGGCCATGACCACGACCACGACCACGGACAGCGACGCCGGTCCGGAGGCGGAACCGCCGGCGAAGCCGGCCGCGAAGGAAACCAAGCCCGCCAAGGCCGCCAAGGCCGCCAAGCCGTCGGCCGGCGACACCGCCGCCTCCAGCATGACCAGCCGGGCTGACGCGGCCGCCGCCAGCGGAGTCGGCGAGGATCTGGACCCGGACGACGTTCTGGACGCGGCTGAGCCACCGCCCGGCGGAGCCGAAGCACCGGCCGGCGAACCCGACGAGACGGCTGCACCGGACCGCGACAGCGACCAGGGGGAGTAGCGCCGCACCCGGCCACCCGGCGTCCACTGTGGAGTGGACCGCCGGGTTGCACTGGTGTCTAAGCGCAGGTCCGCTCGTGTGAACATCAGCGCGACGCCAGCGAATGATCGTTCCGAACCACGGCTGCTGGGGCTACTGTTCACGTATGGACCGGCGGATTTTCGGGCTCGAGACGGAATACGGCGTAACTTGCACGTACCGAGGACAGCGACGCCTGTCGCCGGACGAGGTCGCGCGCTATCTGTTCCGCCGGGTGGTCTCCTGGGGCCGTTCGAGCAATGTGTTCCTGCGCAACGGCGCCCGGCTCTATCTGGACGTCGGCTCCCACCCGGAATATGCGACGCCGGAGTGCGACTCGCTGACCGATCTGGTCGCCCACGACCGGGCCGGCGAGCGGATTCTCGAGGGCCTGCTGGTCGACGCCGAAAAGCGGCTGCACGACGAGGGCATCGCCGGCGAGATCTACCTGTTCAAGAACAACACCGACTCGGCCGGCAACTCCTACGGCTGCCACGAGAACTATCTGGTGTCCCGGCACGGCGAGTTCGGCCGGGTCGCCGACGTGCTGATCCCGTTCCTGGTCACCCGGCAGCTGATCTGCGGCGCCGGCAAGGTCCTGCAGACCCCGCGGGGTGCCGTCTTCTGCCTGTCGCAGCGGGCCGAGCACATCTGGGAGGGCGTGTCCAGCGCCACCACCCGGTCCCGGCCGATCATCAACACCCGGGACGAGCCGCACGCCGATGCGGAGCGCTACCGCCGCCTGCACGTCATCGTCGGCGACTCGAACATGAACGAGGTCACCACGCTGTTGAAGGTCGGCTCGGCCGACCTGGTGCTGCGGATGATCGAAGCCGGCGTGGTGATGCGAGACCTGTCGCTGGAGAACCCGATCCGGGCCATCCGCGAGGTCTCCCACGACATCACTGGCCGCCGCAAGGTGCGCCTGGCCAACGGCAAGGAGGCCAGCGCCCTGGAGATCCAGCAGGAGTATTTCGCCAAGGCCAGCGAGTTCGTCGAGCGCCGGGGCGGTGACCAGACGGTCAAGCGGGTGATCGAGCTGTGGGGCCGGGTGCTCCACTCGATCGAGACCGGTGACCTGGACCCGGTGGCCCGGGAGATCGACTGGGTCACCAAGCTGCAGTTGATCGAGAAATACTCCAAGCGCCACGACCTGACCATGGCGCACCCCCGGATCGCCCAGGTCGACCTCGCCTACCACGACCTGCGCCGCAACCGCGGCCTCTACGCGGTGATGGAAAAGCGCGGCCAGGTCGACCGGGTCGTCGGTGACCTGGAGATCTTCGAGGCCAAGGAGACGCCGCCACAGACCACCCGGGCCCGGCTGCGCGGCGAGTTCATCCGCCGGGCACAGGAGAAGCGGCGGGACTTCACCGTCGACTGGGTGCACCTCAAGCTGAACGATCAGGCCCAGCGCACGGTGCTCTGCAAGGACCCGTTCCGGGCCTACGACGAACGCGTGGATCGCCTGATCGCCAGCATGTAATCTCGGCAGCGATGACCTCTCCGAACCACAAGCCCGGCCAGGATGACGAGACCGATCTGCGGCCGCCGTCCCGGCTCGAACGCCGCCGCAACAAGATCGTCGAAGAGATCCAAGCCAACCGGCGCGGTGAATTCACGGTGCCGACCTGGGTTCTCGCGATGATCCTGCTGCTGTTGCTGGCCGGGTGGGCAGCGATCGTCATCGTCAGCTGACCGTCCAGTGCCGCCGCGATTCGCGCTGAGAGCCGGCTTGCGATCTGCTGACATCATGGCCGGATGCCGAACGCCGAGTCTCGTATCGACTGGCACGCGAATCGCACGTTCGCGACGTACGCGCTCCTTGTGCTGTTCCTCGGCACGGCCGCCGGGCTGCTCCTGAACTGGCTCCGGCTCAGCTTCGATCTGGATCCGACGACGCCGAATCCGCATCTGCCGCAGGCGCACGCGGAATTGATCGCCGTGCTGTGGTTGATCGCCGTCGTGCCGGTGATCGGATTGCTGTTGCGCGGCGGGCCGCCGCGGGTCATCTGGGGCTTGCTCCTGACGGCCGGGATCACGGTGAATCTGGTCGCGCTGGCGTACCGCGCCAATGAAGCGCGACTGCACCCGGATCCGGTGCCCGCGGTCACCCAGTGCCAGGAGCGCAGTGGCGGCGACACCCGGTGCCCGGGCGGCTGATCAGCGGAGTTTGACGGCGGTTCCGGTCATGACGCAGTGGCCCGTGTCACCGCCGATCACCGTCGTCACGTCGATGATCGCGTCGGCGCCGAACTGCTGGGCCTGGGCGAACAGCGACTGGACCATCTTCTGCGTGTTGCCGCCGCCCAACGCTCCGAGGGTGCCCTGGGCGTAGACCAGACCGAGGGCATCGAACGCGCGGTCGCCGAGGTGCGGCAGGGTCGAAATCACCATGGTGTGAATCGTGCACGATGGGCGATGAATATGGGCATCGCCTATCCGTGCGCAAATGGGACCCGCTCGACGCGCCCGTGTGGACGGGTCTGAGGTCAGATCAGCGCGGCCGCGTGCCGGCCGGCCGCGGCCGCGGCCAGGAAGTACGCGTAATCACCGTCGAGGTCCCGGCCCATGGTGGACAGCTTCACCGGCACGGCACGCAGCGCCTGGTCGAGTCCGTCGGTGTCGACCAGCACGATCAGATGCCGTGACCGCAGCGTCGCGGCCTGCTCCTCGACCGCGCTCGCCAGCGGTTCCGGGAGGCCGCGGGGCACCACCAGGTCGGCGGCGGCCAGTGCCACCCGGCCGTACGCGGTCATGCTGTGGTGCGAGATGCCGCGGTGCCGGTCCCGGCCGTCGGCATCGGAGATCCGCAACGACCCGACCGGCTGGCCGCCCAGAGCCACCGCGGCGTTGACCGCCTCGCCGACGGCGGTGCCGGAGAAGCCCCAGGTCGTCCCGGTGCCCAGGTTGCCGGGGCCCTGCGCCACGATCGCGATGTCCGCGCCCAGCACGTGCCGCGCGGCGAGCAGCGCCGAGTGCACGTTGGTGGCCTCCAGATCGCCACCGAAGGCCTGACCGGCGGTGACGGTCCCGGCCAGGCGATCGCGGAGCGCCGCGAGCGAGCGGGAGAACCAGGCCGGAAGCGCACCGCCGTCGGTCATCACGTAGGCCACCCGGAGCCCGGCCGGGATGCCGGCCAGGATCGCCGGCACCGCCGAGTGCAGGTCGGCGGTGATCACCGGCATCGAACCGAGATCGGTGGCGGCCAGCATCGCGTCCCGGTGCGGCGAGGCCTCCTCGTCGACACCGACCACGATCGTCTGCTGCGGCGTGTAACGAGCCTTGACCATGTGGCCGCCGGCCCGGGACAGGTCACCGTCCGGATCCGCGGGCAGCCGATCCGGGATCGCCATCACCATGGCGTACCCCCCGGTGCCCAGACCCATCGCGAGCGCCGAGATGTTCACCAGCACCCGGTCGCCGGCCTCCGGCGAGCCGACCAGCTCCGGGTAGGCGAGGGCGCGGACCGAGACCGGGTCGGATGCCGACCGGGCGGTGAGCGAGACGGTCAGCTCCCGGGCTCCGGGCCAGGCCCGGCCGACCTCGGTGACGATCCCATCCCGCCAATGAATCACGACGCCACGGTAACGGACACCGGCCGCCGAAATCGGACGGGCCAGCCTTTGCAGCCACCGGCTTGCCGGACGCGAATCGGCCGCCGATCCTGCTAGCGTCGTGGGAGTGTCCCGCACCCGCACCGAACGGTTGGTCAACCTCGTCATCTGCCTGTTGGCCACGCGGCGTTATCTGACGGCCGCGCAGATCGCCGCGACCGTTCCCGGGTATGAACACGACGAACACGACCCGAAAGAGCACGAAGCGTTCCAGCGCAAGTTCGAGCGCGACAAGGCCGAGTTGCGCGACCTGGGTGTGCCGCTGGAGACCGGGACATCGAGCGCGTTCGACAGTGAACCCGGCTACCGGATCATGCGTCGCGACTACGCGCTACCAGACATTCTTCTCAAACCTGACGAAGCCGCCGCAGTCGGCATCGCCGCCCGGCTCTGGCAGCACGCCGGACTGGCCGAAGCCGCCTCGTCGGGCCTCGCCAAGCTGCGCGCCGCCGGCGTCGAGGTGGATCCGAACGCGACCCTCGGCGTCGAGCCACTGGTCACCGTCGACCCGGCGTTCGGCCCGCTGACCTCCGCGAGCCGCATCCGCCAGCTGGTGACCTTCGAATACCGGGTGCCCGAGGACGACCGGTCCACCACCCGCCGGCTGCAGCCGTGGGGTGTCGCCTGCTGGCGTGGGCGGTGGTACGTGGTCGGATTCGACCTGGACCGCGGGGCCGAGAGGTGCTTCCGGCTGTCCCGGATCATCAGCGGGGTCAAGACGGTCGGTCAGCCGGGGGCGTACGCGGCACCGAAAGACCTGGACCTGATCAGTTATGTGGCGCGCTGGTCCGGCTCGATGCCGGAGCACCGCTTCCAGACCACGCTGCTGATCAAGAAGGAGAAGGCCGCGGGCGTGCGCCGGTGGGCCGAGTCGATCGAGCCGACGCCCGAGGGCGACCACGTGAGCCTGAACTACTCCGACGCCCGGGGGTTCGCCAACTGGCTGGTGGGGTACGGCTCGGACGTGCAGGTGCTGGACCCGCCCGAAGTCCGCGACGCGGTGATCGCCCGGCTGCGCGAGATCGCCGCGGGCTACCCGGACCGCGGCGACCAGTCCAGCGACACCACGGAGACGGCCGGGGTGGGCCGATGACGGTCACCTCATCGCCCCGTGCCGGTGGTTCCGCCGAGCGCCTGGCCCGGTTGCTGAATCTGGTGCCTTACCTGCTGGCCCGCCCGGGCATCCCGATCGCCGAGGCGGCCGCCGACCATGGCGTGACCGAGCGCCAGCTGCGCGAGGATCTGGAGCTGCTGTGGGTCTGCGGGCTGCCCGGCTACGGCCCGGGCGACCTGATCGACATGGCCTTCGACGGTGACACCGTCACGGTGATGTATGACGCCGGCATCGACCGGCCGCTGCGGCTCACCCCGGACGAGGCACTGGCGCTGGTGGTGGCACTGCGGATGCTGGCCGAAATGCCGGGCATCGACGGGCGGGACGCCATCGAGCGGGCGCTCGCGAAGATCGAGACCGCCGGAGACCTGGCCGATGCTCCGGTCGCCGTCCGGATGCCCGGCGACCAGGACCGCCTGGCCACCATCCGGCACCTGGTCGAAGGCGGCCACGCGCTGCACATCACCTACTACACCGCCACCCGGGACGAGACCACCGAGCGGGTGATCGATCCGATGCGGGTGCTGCTCGTCGAGGGACGGGCCTACCTCGAGGCGTGGTGCCGCCGAGCCGAGGCGGTCCGGCTGTTCCGGGTCGACCGCATCGACGGCTTCCTCGAGCTCGACGAGCCGGCCGTGCTGCCGCGCCAGGCGCAGCAGTCGGACCTGCGGGACGGCGTCTTCCGGGCCAGCCCGGACCTGCCGCTGGTCACCGTGCGGATCGGACGCGCCGCCCGCTGGATCACTGAGTACTACCCGTGCGAGGAAGTCATCTACACCGACTCGGAGTGCTGGCTGGTCCGGATGCGGGTCAGCGACCTGGCCTGGGCCCGGCGGTTCGTGCTGGGCCTCGGCGATCACGCGGTCGTGGTCGGGCCGCCGGAGCTCGCCGACGCGGTCCGCGACGAGGTCAACCGGACACTCGCCATGTACGGAGTGAAATAACTCATGTGGGGATGGATCGCGCTCGGCATCGTGGTGCTGGCACTGATCGTGCTGGCGATCGTGGCGCGCGGCACCGCCGTACTCCTCAAGCCCCTGCAGCAAGCCCTCACGGACCTGCAGGCGCGGCAGCTGGATGTCGACAAGACCAGCGCCGCGATAGCCGGACTGCAGGAGCACCTGGCCGATGTGCGGGAGCGGGCCGAAGTGACCAAGGAGCGGCTGGCGGTCACGAAGCAGGGCATCGCGGACATCCGAGGCGGGGCACCCGACGCCTGACAAGGCCCGCCGCAAGATCGCGAATCTTGACGAGTTCGCGATCCGCGGTCATTCTTACCCGTCGGGCCACGACGTAGGATGGTCCACGGATAGCTACACGTTCTGTGAGAGGTGGCCAGGCAGTGAACGGACTCCGGCCGTGGCACGTAATCGTGCTCGTTGTCGTCTTGGTTCTGTTGTTCGGCGCGAAGCGCCTCCCCGACGCCGCCCGCTCCCTTGGACGCTCCATGCGGATCCTCAAGGCCGAGACGCGCGGCCTGCAGGAGGACGATGTCGCGGCCAAGGCTGAGGCCCAGAACGGCCGCCAGCCGCTGGACAGCGAGCCTTCGAAGATCACCGACCCGGTTGACCGGGTTCGGGACAAGTAACCCGCGACCGACCAAGCCACCGGTAGCTCGATGACGCGTCACGACGGCCAGCGGGTCACGCAGTTTCAGCGTGCCTCCGACGGCTCCATGACGCTCATCGAGCACATCCGGGAACTCCGCAACCGGCTGTTCAAGGCGAGCATCGGTCTAATCCTGGGCACCGCGGTCGGGATCTACTTCGCCTCGGGGATCTTCGATTTCCTGATCAAGCCTTACTGCGATTACCAGGCATCCCGCGGCACCAGCGGCACCGGCGGTTCGTGTCTGCTGTCGGCCAGCGGCGGCCCGCTCGACCCGTTCCTGGTCAATCTGAAGGTCGGGCTCTACTTCGGCATCCTGATCAGCGCCCCGATCTGGCTCTACCAGCTGTGGGCGTTCATCGCGCCGGGGCTGCACCGCCGCGAGCGCCGCTACACCTACAGCTTCGTCGCGGTCGCCGCCCCGCTGTTCGCCGCCGGCGTGGTGCTGGCACACATCATCGTCTCCAAGAGCCTGCACTTCTTCCTCGGCACCAGCAGCCACTTCACGGTCATCGTCGACGTCGGCGGATATTTCACCTTCGTCACCAAGATGATGCTGCTCTTTGGCATCGGGTTCGAGTTCCCGCTGCTGCTGGTGATGCTCAACTTCGCCGGCGTGCTCAGCGCCCGCCGGATGGTCGGCTGGTGGCGTCAGGCGATCTTCCTGATGTTCCTGTTCGGCGCGGTGGTGACGCCGTCGCCAGACCCGTTCGCGATGAGCATCCTGGCGCTGTGCATGTCGGTGCTGTATTTCGCCGCGGTCGGCGTCGCTCTGATCAACGACCGCCGGCGCGGCCGCCGCGAGATGTATTCCAGCATCGACGACGACCAGACATCGCCGATCGAGTTCGGCGATCACGAGACCATCGAGCCCGGTGAGCGGGTCACGATTTCCGGCCCGGTGAGCAGCTCCGGGCGGGTCGGCAGGTCGGACCCGGTGGATCCGCCGGCTCCGCTCGACGACCGCTACGACGACGCCACCTGACCCGGCCCCCTCAGAAGAGACCCCACGTGAGCAATTCCAGGGCGGCCGGTCCGGTCGCCGTACTCGTGAACCCGTCGGCCGGTCGCGGCCGGCACCGCCAGCAACTCGCCGCCGCGCTCGATGAGCTCGCCGCGCACGGCCGCGACATCCAGGTGCTGCGCCCGGACGGGATCGCGGCCGCGCTGGCCGCGGCTCACGCCGCGGTGGCCGGTGGCGTGTCCGCGCTGGTCGCCGCCGGTGGCGACGGCACCGTCAACCTCGGCCTGCAGGCGGTCGCCGGCACCGGCACCGGCTTCGGCATCCTGCCGGTCGGCACTGGCAACGACTTCGCCGTCGAGCTAGGCCTGCCAACCGATCCGATGGCGGCCGCGATCGCCATCTCGGACGCTCTCGACACGGGTCGCCGGCGCCGGATCGACCTGGCCCGGATGGTCCCGGCCGACGGCCCCGCGCGGTGGTTCGGCGCGGTTCTCGGCGCCGGCTTCGACTCGATCGTCAACGAACGCGCCAACCGGATGCGGTTCCCGCGCGGGCCGCGCCGGTATGACATCGCAATCATGGTGGAGCTGCTGCGGCTGCGCCCGCGCCACTACACCATCCGGCTGGACGGCGCCGAGCACGAGATCGATGCCGTCCTCGTCGCCGTCGGCAACACCGCCTCCTACGGCGGCGGCATGCGGATCTGCCCGGCCGCCGACGCGACCGACGGGCTGCTCGACGTGGTGATCGCGGGCCGGGTCGGCCGGGGCCTGCTGATGCGGATCAAACCCAAGGTGTACGCGGGCACTCACATCGAGCATCCGCTGGTCAATACGTTCCGGGTCAAGACGGTGGAGATCGCCGCCGAGGGCATCACCGCGTACGTCGACGGTGAGCGCTCGTCGCTGCTGCCGGTGACCGTCACCGCCGTCCCCGGTGCGTTGTCCCTGCTCGGCTGAGCTGGCCGCAGCCCAGGGGACGATTTTTGTACGGCCCAGGGTGCACGATCCGTCCCCAACCCGGGATGGTGGGTGAAGAGGGCGCGAGCGGGCGGCGGCGCTCTACCGGATCGGACGCCGGCCCGCGCCGGGATCGGGACCCGGCCCTTATAGCGGGAAGATCGCTCCGGGTGTGCCGGTCTTGCCATGCAGCACCAGATGGTCGAGCGCGGCCCCGGCGGGAAGATCGAAGACCAGGACACCGCTGACCGGCACCCCACGGTCGAGCCGCTGGGTGATCGGCTTGCCGTGGTTGGCGGCCAGTCCGGCCTTGGCATCCGGGCGGTACGCATGCCCGGCGGTGTCGTAGGCGACCTGATCCGACTCGGTGAAGACCGGGAACCCGTCACTGATGTTGACCGCCCGCACCGTCACGTAGCACGCCGTGCCGGTGGCGATCGGGTGGCCACAGTCCACGCTCGCGACCGACATCGCGACGCCGCCGTCGCTGGACGCTGCTGTATTCGGCGGTGGCGAACCAGACGGCATTGTCGGCTGCGCCGACCCAGAGGGCATCGCCGGCGGTGGCGAAACCGAGGGCGGTGCGGGTGGCGGCGGCACCGGGGCTGGCGTGGTGAGCGTGAGCAGCGCGATCACGAGCGCCTGGAGCATGCCGCCTCCCGTCGTCGCACGACCGGAGGGACCTTCAGCGTATGCCTTAGACCGGGCTGCGGGCGCCGGCCAGCGCGGCGACCGCGGCCAGCCCGTTGCGGCGGCCGTGGTCGACGGTCGGGACCAGGTAGGCCGTGCAGCCCGCGGCCAGCGCACCGGCGTCGGCCGCGCTGTCACCGACCATGAGGGTGCGCTCCGGGTCGACTCGCAGGGCCGCGCACGCGTACTCGAAGATGGCCGGGTCCGGCTTGATCCGGCCGATTTCGTACGACAGTACGAGACTGTCGATCAGATCCGACATGCCGAAGGCCTGGATCATCGGCCGGATGTCGAAACCGATGTTGCTGACCACCGCGACCGCGAGACCGGCCGATTTCACCGCCTTCAGGACCGCCACCGCGTCCGCGTACGGGTGCCAGCTGTGGGCCTGCGTCCCGCGGTCGTAAAGGGCGTCGGCGAGGCCGTCGATCGCGGTCGGCACGGTCGACGCCAGGCCGGTGTAGGCGGCCCGGTGGGCGTGCGGATAGAGGTCCCGCTCGGCCCAGACCTCCATCAGGTGCGGCGGCACCCGGTACGGCGGCGGGCCGCCCGCGCGTCCGGCCGTCACAAGACGATCGGCCAGCACCGTGGCCGCGCCGATCTCCAACACCACGCCACAATCGGCGGCCGCCGCGCGGACCCAGGTAAGTGGATCTTCCACCTGCGCGAGAGTGCCGTGGAAGTCGAAGAGCACCGCGTCGATCGCCCGGGCCGGAGCGCCGTTCGCCGGCCCCGGGGCCGCCGGGCCACCGGGGTAGCGGGGACTAGGCGGTTCGGCTGACTCCGGCACGAGGTGCACACTAACTCCCACGAACCGGCGGGCCGTGGCCGCCACCCCGGATCGCCACCCCGAGCGCGTCCACGGCCGTATCTTGTTCGTCCCGGGCCGGGTTCATCGTCTAGCCTTCGGTGTATGACCAGCCCCGCCGAGCGGTACGCGGCAAGCCGTCGGCGGGCCGCCGGCGCCGCCCGTTACCCCGCGCTGGCCGACTTCGTCGCCGACCTGCCGTTCGATCTTGATCCGTTTCAGCACCAGGCCTGCGAGGCGCTCGAAGACGGCGGCGGCGTCCTGGTGTGCGCGCCGACCGGCGCCGGCAAGACCGTCGTCGGCGAATTCGCGGTGCACCTGGCGCTCCGCGCCGGTGGCACCGGTGCGCGGCGGAAGTGCTTCTACACCACGCCGATCAAGGCGCTGTCCAATCAGAAGTTCCACGACCTGACCGAACGCTACGGCGCTGCCCAGGTGGGCCTGCTGACCGGCGACAACGCGATCAACGGCGATGCGCCCGTGGTGGTGATGACCACCGAGGTCCTGCGCAACATGCTCTACGCAGGTTCGTCCACACTGGATGGTCTCGGCTACGTGGTAATGGACGAGGTGCACTACCTCGCCGACCGGTTCCGCGGCGCGGTCTGGGAAGAGGTCATCATCCACCTGCCGGACAGCGTCACCCTGGTGTCGCTGTCGGCCACCGTGTCCAACGCCGAGGAGTTCGCCAGCTGGCTGACCACCGTCCGCGGCGAGACGACCGTGGTGGTCAGCGAGGACCGGCCGGTCCCGCTCTGGCAGCACATGCTGGTCGGCAAGCGGATGTTCGACCTGTTCCACGACGCGACCGCGGCGGCCGCCCATGACGTGCATCCGGAACTGCTGCGCTACACCCGGGAAACGGCCCGCCGGATCGACTTCGACCGGGGTGGCCGGGGTTCCCGGGGTGGCGGCCGCCGGCGCTGGCCCGCACCGCTGCGCGCCGACATCGTGGAACGCCTGGACCGGGACGGCCTGCTGCCGGCGATCCTGTTCATCTTCAGCCGGGCCGGCTGCGACGCCGCCGTGCTGCAGTGCCTGCAAGCCGGACTCCGGCTGACCACACCGGACGAGCGGCGCGAGATCCGGGAATTGGTGCAGTCCCGGACCGCACACATGCCGTCCGAGGATCTGCAGGTGCTGGGGTATTGGGAGTGGCTGGACGGCCTGGAACGCGGCCTCGCCGCCCACCACGCGGGGCTGCTGCCGGCGTTCAAGGAGATCGTCGAGGAACTCTTCGTCCGGGGGCTGGTCAAGGCCGTCTTCGCGACCGAGACGCTGGCCCTGGGCATCAACATGCCGGCCCGCTGCGTGGTGCTCGAACGGCTGGTGAAGTTCAACGGCGAGGCGCACGTCGACCTGACGCCGGGGGAGTACACGCAACTGACCGGCCGGGCCGGCCGCCGTGGCATCGACATCGAAGGCCACGCCGTCGTGGTGTGGGCGCCCGAGATCGACCCGCGGCACGTCGCCGGGCTGGCCTCCACGCGGACGTATCCGCTGCGCTCGTCGTTCCGGCCGTCCTACAACATGGCCGTCAACCTGGTCGGCTCGGTCGGCGCGGCCCGCTCGCGGGAGCTGCTGGAGGCCTCCTTCGCCCAGTTCCAGGCCGATCGGTCGGTGGTCGGACTGGCCAAGCAGGTGCAGCGCAACACCGATACCGAAGCCGTCTACGCCACCGAAATGGCGTGCGACCGGGGTGACTTCGAGGCGTATTTCAATCTCCGGATCGCGATCTCGGAACGGGAGAAGTCGCTGCAGCGGCACGGTGCCGCGCAACGCCGCCAGGCCGCGCTGGACGCGCTGGAGAAGCTCAAGATCGGTGACATCATCCGGGTGCCGGCCGGCAAGCGATCCGGCCTTGCGGTGGTGCTCGATCCCGGCGCCGGCGGCATGCACGAGCCTCGGCCGCTGGTGCTGACCGAAGACCGGTGGGCCGGCCGGATCTCGGTCGCCGACTTCAGCAATCCGGTGGCCGCGGTCGGGCACATGCGCGTACCCCGGCACTTCAATCACCGGGCCCCGGCCGAGCGCCGGGACCTGGCCGCGGCCCTGAGCACGGTGCAGATCTCCGGTGATCTGGCAACCCGGCGGCGGTCGCGCAGCGGCGCGGCCGACGACCGGGAGCTGGAGCGGCTCCGGCACGAGCTGCGCAAGCACCCATGCCACTCCTGCCCGGACCGGGAAGAGCACGCGCGCTGGGCCGAGCGGCGGTGGCGGCTGGAGCGGGACACCCAGGCCCTGCGCGCCAAGGTGGCGAGCCGGACCGGTTCGCTGGCCCGGATGTTCGACCAGGTGTGCGCGCTGCTGGAGCGCCGCGGTTTCCTCAACACGTCGGCTCCGGACGGCGAGGGCGTCACCGACGCCGGCCGGATGCTCGGCCGGATCTGGACCGAGAGCGACCTGTTGGTGGCCGAGTGCCTGCGGACCGGCGCCTGGTCCGGGTTGTCCGCGCCGGAACTCGCCGGCGCCGTGTCGATCGTGGTTTACGAGTCCCGGCGGGAGACCGAGGAGCGCGCCGCGGTGCCCTACGGGCCGCTGTTCGACGCGATCAACGAGACGCTGACGCTCTCCGCCGAGCTCTCTGCCGACGAATCGGCCGCCGGGCTGGAACTCACCCGTGAGCCGGACCTGGGCTTCGTCTGGCCGATCTTCCGGTGGGCCCGGGGCGAGCCACTCTCCAAGGTGCTGGCCAGCGCGCACACGGTGGACGGCGACATGCCGGCCGGTGACTTCGTGCGGTGGGCCCGGCAGGTGATCGACCTGCTCGGCCAGATCGCCCAGGCGTCCGGCGCCGACACGGCGATCCGGGACACCGCCCGGCAGGCTACTCATCTGGTCAACCGGGGCATCCTCGACTACACCTCGCTGGCTTGACCGACCGGCGTTACTCGGACGGCCGGCCCGCGCCGGCCGCCGGTATCTCTCAGCGACGCCGCCGTTACGCCAAGTTCATGCAGCTATCGCCCGTTCGGGCAGACGTAATTGATAGCCGATAGTTCGATCACATTTCGATCGACGCGCTCTAGGCAGCGACCGCACGGTGGGCAAGTATGACGTCTATGGCGCAGGTCGACTACTTCGCGTACGGCTGGGTGACGCCGGTGCTGGCGTACCTGTTCTCGTTCTTGGGCAGCCTGCTGGCGCTCAAGGCAACGGCTCGCGCCCGGATGCTGCCCTCCGGCAAGGAGAAGGCGCGCTGGCTGATCCTGGCTGCCTGGGCACTTGGCGGCACTGGCATCTGGGTGATGCACTTCCTCGCCATGATCGGCTTCCAGGTGCCCAACTCGCAGGTCCGTTTCGACCTGCCGCTGACCGTCGCCAGCTGGTTGATCGCGGTGCTGGTGGTGGGCATCGGCCTGTTCATCGTCGGGTACGGCAAACGGTCCTACCCGAAGATCATCATTGCCGGCCTGCTCACCGGCTTCGGCGTCGCCGCGATGCACTACACCGGCATGGCCGCCATGCGCATCGACGGCACCACCCACTACGACATGCAGTACGTCGACGCCTCGGTGGTGATCGCCGTGGTCGCCGCGACCGTCGCCCTGTGGTTCACCGTGAATATCAGCCACACCGCGGTCATCGTCGTGGCCGCCGCCATCATGGGCGTCGCGGTGACCGGCATGCACTACACCGGGATGGTCGCTCTGAAGGTCGAACCGTCAGCCCGGAGCGTCGCCGTGACCGGCGGCGTCTCGCCGTTCACCCTGCTCGTTCCGATCTTCATCTTCGCCCTGCTGGTCGTCATCGCTCTCGGTTACGCGATGCTCAACTCGCTGAACGAGCGCGACGCCCGCGCGCTCGACGAACTGCAAGCCCGACTTCGTGAGCCGGCGTCCGCGAACGCCGCTCCCACAACTGGATTCACCCCGACTGCGCACTGAGGGGGGCGCAGCCGCCGCGGTGAATCCACCGTTGAGCCCCGCCGTTGCCAACCTGGCCGGGCTCAACCGGACCGGAGCCAGCCTCGATCGTGACATCGAGGTTGGCTCCGGTCTTATCATCGGAGTTTCCGCCGCCGATCAGGCGACGCCCGCGGCGTGATCGGCGAGCACCTCGTCCACCATGTGCACGGCGTGCGCCACCAGCGCCGGGTTGGTGTGGCGGTAGTAGGGCAGCTGAATCAGCGCGATCAGCAACGCCCAGCCGCGAGCCCGGGCCCAGGTGGCGTCGTCGACCCCGGTCGCGGCCCGGAACCGGTCCCGGTCGGCCGCCGCGAGCACGTCCCACGCCACGATGTAGTCGCAGGCCGGGTCGCCGACCCCGGCCGCCGACCAGTCGATCACCGCGTGCAGCCGCCGATCGACCAGCAACAAGTTGCCGGCGAGCAGGTCGTTGTGCATCCAGACCGGTGGACCGTCATGCTCCGGCGCCGCGAGCGCGGCATCCCACGCGGCGGTCGCCGCGTCCGTGTCGATCCAGCCCGCCAGTTGCGCGATCGCCTCGCGGGTCGCGGTGTCCTTGCGCCCCAGCGGGCCGCCACGGCTCGCGGCCGGACCATCGGCCGTTTCGATCGCCTGCAACGCGAGGAGGAATCCGGCCAGATCATCGGCGAGAACGGCGGACCCGGAGCCGGGCGCCGGCGGCTCGCCGTCCAGCCATCGATAGACCGACCAGTCCCACGGATAACCGGCGGCGGGCTCGCCGATCGCCACCGGCTCCGGCGTGGCCACCGGCAGATGTGGCGCCAACCGCGGCAACAGCCGGTGCTCCGCCCGGGCGTCGTCGCTGCCCCAACCGATCCGGGGCAGGCGCACCACCAGGTCATCGCCCAGCCGGAACAGCACGTTGACCGTGCCACTTGAGGTCACCGGCCGGATCGGCCGGCCGGACCACTGCGGAAACTGGGTGTCCAGCAGCTTCGCGACCAGATCCGCGTCGACGTCGAACTCGCCGTCGTGCAGCTTCGCCATCGATCAGACGACCGACGAGATCGCATCAACCAAGCGCTTGACCGAACCGGCCGCGTTGAAGTCCTCGGCCAGCCGCAGCAGCCGGTCCGGATCCACCGGCCCACCGCCGGGCAGCGTCAGATCCAGGTCCGGCAGCTTCAGGTCGCGGGCGACGTTGACCACCTTCGGCGCCACCGCCAGGTAGTCCGCGGCGGCCGCCAGCTTGGTGCGGACGCCGGTGGCGAACCCCGCATCCGGGTCATCGAGCGCGGCCAGAATGCCGTCGATCGAGCCGAACTTCGCGACCAGCCGCGCGGCGGTCTTTTCGCCAACACCGGCGACGCCCGGCAACCCGTCGCTCGGGTCGCCGCGAAGTGCCGCGAAGTCTGCGTATTGCGCGCCCGCGATGCCGTATTTGGCGGTCACCGCGGCGTCATCGAGCACTTCCAGATTTGCCACACCGCGACCGCAGTAGAGCACCCGGACCGGGCGGGCATCGTCGACCAGCTGGATCAGATCCCGGTCGCCAGAGACCACCTCGACCGGCGCCGGCGCGACCGTCGCCAGCGTGCCCACGACGTCGTCGGCCTCGTGGTCGTCTGCACCCAGCACGGCGATGCCGAGCGCTCCGAGGATGTCCACGATCACCGGGACCTGTGGCGTCAGGTTGTCCGGCACCTCTTCGCCGCCGGACGGCGTGAGCCGATGCGTCTTGTAGGACGGGATCAGCGCGACCCGCCACGACGGCCGCCAGTTGTAGTCGAGGGCGCACGCCACCCGGTCCGGGCGGCGCGTGCGGATCAGCGTGGCAAGCATGTCCAGGAAGCCGCGGATCGCATTGACCGGCTGTCCGTCGGCGGCCCGGGCCGCGGACTCGGGAATGCCGAAATACGCGCGGAAATACAAACTGGGCGCATCGACCACAAGCAGGGGAGCCGTCACACCGGGAACTCTGCCACAGGAGTGCGACATCTGACATTGGCCGGGTCCCGCTCCGCGCTGCCTTTAGACGGCCTCCACATTGGCCGGGTCCCGCTCCGCGCTGCCTTTGGACGGCCTCCCCACATTGGCCGGGTCCCGCTCCGCGCTGCCTTTAGACGGCCTCATCGATAGCGGCTCGCGGCGACTTCGTCGGCGCTCCCCGGGACCGATTCCGCCGTCGGCGGCGCTCCGCGAACCCGGCGCGGGCCGGCGTACGACTCAGTCGGGCTTCGTCGCCCAGCTGGGGCGCTCCGCGGGAGCGATTCCGCCGTCGGCGGCGCTCCGCGAACCCGGCGCGGGCCGGCGTACGACTCGGTCGGGCTTCGTCGCCCAGCTGGGGCGCTCCCCGGGACCGATTCCGCCGTCGGCAGCGCTCCGCGAACCCGGCGCGGGCCGGCGTACGACTCGGTCGGGCTTCGTCGCCCAGCTGGGGCGCTCCCCGGGAGCGATTCCGCCGTCGGCGGCGCTCCGCGAACCCGGCGCGGGCCGGCGTACGACTCAGTCGGCTTCGTCGCCCAGCTGGGGCGCTCCCCGGCTTGGGGACGAATTTCGCTGCCCTGGGGCGCACGATCGTCCCGAACCCGGAGACAGACCGGAGACGGAGCGGCAACAAGCCACGCAACGCGGGAACCGGTCAGTGTTCCAGCAACGCCCGAACGACCGTTAAGCTAGCGGGGTGGCGACCGATGATCTGTTTACGCCGGCGCGACTTGCCGCCCTCCAGTCCGCGGCCCGCGACGCCGGATTCGACGCGCTCCTGTTCACTCCAGGCGCCGATCTGCGTTATCTGACCGGCTACAACGCCCACCCGCTGGAACGCCTGACGTGCCTGGTGGTGCCGGCCGACGGGCCGGTGACCCTGATCGTCCCGCGGCTGGAGCGCCCGGCGGCCGAGGCATCGCCGGCGACCGGCACCGGGGTCACCATCGCCGATCACGCCGACGGCTCCGACCCGTACCCGCTGGTGGCCAAAGCTCTTGGCGCCGCGGCGCAGGCCGGCGGCGTGGTCGGCATCGGCAACCGGATGTGGGCCGAGCATTCGCTGCCGCTGCGAGCGGCGCTGCCGATGATGGACCAATATCTGGCCGGCGGAGTGATCCGCGAGCTGCGGATGCGCAAGTCCGCGGCAGAGATCGAAGCGCTGGCGGCGGCCGGCGCGGCGATCGACAGCGTGCATCAGCGGATGGGTGAGTGGCTCCGCGCCGGCCGCACCGAGGCGGACGTCGCCACCGACATCAAGGCGGCGATCCTCGAGTCCGGGCACTCCACCGCCGACTTCGCGATCGTCGCCAGCGGCCCCAACGGTGCCAGCCCTCATCACGAGACCAGCGACCGGGTGATCGCGGCGGGTGAGCCGATCGTCGTCGACATCGGCGGCACCATGCCGACCGGCTACTGCTCAGACTCGACCCGGACCTACGTGATCGGCGAGCCGCCGAAGGAGTTCCTCGCCTACTACGAAGTGCTCCAGCGGGCGCAACGCGCCGCCTGCGACGCCGTCAAGCCGGGCATGACCTGCGAGGCCGTTGACGCCGTCGCCCGCGACCTGATCACCGAGGCCGGCTACGGCGAGGCGTTCCTGCACCGCACCGGTCACGGCATCGGACTGGACGGGCATGAGGAGCCCTACATCGTGGAGGGCAACGACCTGCCGCTGGAGGCCGGGATGGCGTTCTCCATCGAGCCCGGGATCTACCTGGCCGGCCAGCACGGAGCCCGCATCGAAGACATCGTCGTGTGCACCCCGCACGGCGTGCGCCGCCTGAATACCATCGCGACGGATCTGGTGACTCTGTGACGATTGAGCGCATTCTCCCCACCGAAGAGGCGGGCGACCTGCTCGCCCTCGTGACCGACCTGGCCGACCGCGAGCTGGCGCCGCGAGTCGAGGACTTCGAGGCCCGCGGCGAGTTCCCCCGTGAGGTGATCCGCACGCTCGGCCGATCTGGGCTGCTCGGGCTGCCATACCCGGAGGAGTATGGCGGTGCCGGCCAGCCCTACGAGGTCTACCTGCAGGTGCTCGAGATTCTGGCGAGCCGTTGGGCGGCGGTCGCCGAAGCGGTGTCGGTGCACACGCTCGCCTGTTACCCGGTGGCCACTTACGGCTCCGACGAGCAGCGCGCCGAGCTGTTGCCCGGCATGCTCGGCGGCGAGCTGCTCGGCGCCTACTGCCTGTCCGAACCCCGGGGCGGCTCAGACGCCGCCAACCTCGCCACCAAGGCCGTACGCCAGGGGGACGACTACGTCGTGAGCGGCACCAAGGCCTGGATCACCCACGCCGGTGTCGCCGACTTCTACAACGTGTTCGCCCGCACCGGCGGGCCCGGGGCGGCCGGCGTCTCGTGCCTGATCGCCGACGCCGACACCGCCGGGATCAACCCGCTGGCCCGAGAGCGCACCATGGGCCTGAAGGCCAGCCCGGTCGCGCAGATCGCGTTCGACGGCGCGCGCATCCCGGCCGCGCGCCTGGTCGGCGAAGAGGGCGTCGGGTTCCGGATCGCGATGAGCGCACTGGACGGCGGGCGGCTCGGCATCGCCGCCTGCGCCATCGGCCTGGCCCAGGCGGCCCTCGACTACGCGGCGCGGTACGCAACCGAACGCGAGCAGTTCGGCCAGCCGATCATCAACTTCCAGGGACTCGGCTTCATGCTCGCCGACATGGCCACCCAGATCTCGGCGGCCCGTGCACTGATGGTGGCGACGGCCCGGCTGCGCGACGCCGGACGGCCGTATGCGACCGAGGCCGCGAAGGCCAAACTGTTCGCCACCGACATGTGCATGAAGGTCACCACGGATGCGGTGCAGGTGCTCGGCGGTTACGGCTACGTCGCCGACCACCCGGTCGAGCGCTACATGCGTGAGGCCAAGGTGCTGCAGATCGTCGAGGGCACCAACCAGATCCAGCGGATGGTCATTGCACGGTCGCTGAGCAAGGACTAGTGGTCGGGTAGGTTCTTAGTGTGGAAGACACTGACCGCCATATCGTGGCCGCGCTCGTCGAGGACGGCCGCATCTCCTATACCGACCTCGCCGAGAAGGTCGGGCTGTCGGTGTCCGCGGTGCACCAGCGGGTGCGCCGGCTGGAGCAACGGAAGGTCATCAGCGGCTACGCCGCCCGGGTCGACCACGAGGCACTCGGTCTGGGCCTGACCGCGTTCATCGCGATCCGGCCGATCGACGCGGCCGCGCCGGACGACGCGCCGGAGCGGCTGGTCCATCTCAACGAGATCGAGGCCTGCTATTCGGTCGCCGGCGACGACAACTACCTGCTTCTCGTCCGGGTGCCCAGCCCGACCGGGCTGGAACGGTTGCTGCAGGAGATCCGGACCGCGGCCAACGTGACCACCCGCACCACCATCGTTCTGTCCACACCATACGAGGGACGGCCGCCACGACCGGCGGCGTGACGCTGACCGACAGTCCGGCGCGCCGAATGCATGATGTCGCGGCGTTCTACGGCAGCGCCGCGTTCGCCCGACGGTGCATTCCGATCGCCCGCGGCGATCTGACCGACCACGAGGCGATCAACTGGCTCGGCGGACTGCACGGGCAGCTGTTCCTGGCCGATCCGCGCCCGGACCAGGCGTACTGGCCACGGGTCTGGGCGATGCGGGCGCTGCGTTATGTCTGGGACGACCGGGCCGCCGGCGCGGTCCTGGAAGCGTTGCGGGATCCACATTGGCGGGTTCGAGAGATGGCCGTGAAGATCTGCCTGCGCCGCGATCTCGGCGAGGCCAACGACCTGGTGGCCGGGCTGGCCCAGGACGAGACTTCGCGGGTGCGCGCCGCGGCCGCCTGGGCGCTCGGCGAGATCGGCGAGGGCGAGCATGCGGAGGCGCTGATCGGGCTGGCCGACGATCCGGACCGGCTGGTGCGGTTCCGCGCCGAGCAGGCATTGGAGCGGATGTCGCGCCGGCTGGAGCGGGACTTCTAATCATCCACGCGGGTCAGCCGTCGGCCCGCGCCAGCCGTCAGGCGCGCTAATCGGCGGCGAGCACGGCCTCGGCGTCGCCCACCGAGTCGGCCACGATGAAGACCTCGACCAAGCCGCTGACCTCGAGCACCCGGCGCACGATCGGAAGCGGACCGGCCAGCGCCAGCCGATGCCCGTCCGGAGCCAGGCGATTGCTGATCCGGGCAAACGCGCTGAGGCCGGACGAGTCGCAGAATTCGAGCCCGGAGATGTCGAGCAGCACGTCCCGCGACCCGGTGTCGAGCCGATTCAGCGCCTCGTCGGTGAGCAGCGGTGCGGTAACCAGATCCAAGTCTCCGGACACGGTGATGAGCAGGCGCTCGCCGCGATCCTGCGAGGTGACGGTGATTGCCATGTGACCTCCGGTCGTCCAGGGTCGATCATGCACTGGTTCCTCCGGAGGCGCGAATCGGCGGGGTGGGTTACGGTCGGCGGACGATCAACGTGACCGAGAGTGAGTGGCGCATGGACGAAACCACCGGACACCGCATATCCGCGACGCTCGAGACCAACCGGACGGCGATCCTGGACTCGTGGTCGCAGATGGTGCGGGACACCCTGCACGGCCGGCTGACCCGGTCCGAACTGGAACGCCAGCTGGACGAGCTGTACGCGGGACTGCGCGGTGCGCTGTCCGGTGGCGCCACGTCGATCGACTCGCCGGCCGCCGGCGACCTGCTGGCCAGCCTCGGCGAGCTATCCCGCGCCCGGGCCCGGCACGGTTTCAGCGCCACCGAGACCGCGGTGAGCGTGTTCGCGGTCAAGCACGCGATGTTCGACGTCATCGGCCGCACCGACGCCGCACTGCTGGCCGACTACGCCACCTTCTCGCTCTTCGTCGACAAGCTCGGTCTCTACACCTTCGAGACCTATGTGACGGCTCGCGACGC
This sequence comes from uncultured Actinomycetota bacterium, assembly GCA_963836775.1. Taxonomy (GTDB): domain Bacteria; phylum Actinomycetota; class Actinomycetes; order Mycobacteriales; family Micromonosporaceae; genus DASQPR01. The sequence continues at coordinate 2,158,769 of CAWIKR010000003.1, forward strand.
GCTCATCTCCGAGCAGGCCGAGCAACTGCTCGAACTGTCCACGCCGGTGGTCAAGCTCTGGGAGGGAGTGGTCGCCGTGCCGCTGGTCGGCACGCTCGACTCGGCGCGGTCGCAAGTGGTGATGGAACGCCTGCTGCAGACGCTGGTGGAGACCGGTTCGCCGTACGCGATCATGGACATCACCGGCGTACCGGCGGTGGACACCCAGGTGGCTCAGCACATCCTCAAGACCGTGATGGCGGCGCGGTTGATGGGCGCGCAGTGCATCATCTCCGGGATCCGGCCGCAGATCGCGCAGACGATCGTCGCGCTCGGGCATCGAATTCGGCGACATCGTCACCAAGGCCACCCTCGCCGACGCCTTGCAGTACACGCTGCGCATGGGCGGCATCGAAGCGATCCGGCGGGCCAAGCCGGTCGCGGCGAGCTGATCGGTGGATCGCGTACCCGATCCTGACGCCTCGGGCGACGTCCTGCTTGTCTCGATCCAGGTGGACCTGCGAGGACCAGTCGGCCCTGCGGCTGCAGGAAGACCTCGCCGAGCGGATCGTCGGCGACCGGCGCCCACGGCGTCATCATCGACATCACCGCGCTGGACATCGTCGACTCGTTCGTCGGCCGGATGCTCTCCACCATCGCCTCGGTGTCGCGGGTGCTCGACGCCGAGACCGTGGTGGTCGGCATGCGGCCGGCGGTGGCGATCACCCTGGTTGAGCTGGGCCTCTCGCTGCGCGGCATCCGTACCGCCCTGAACGTCGAACTCGGCCTCCGGGCGCTGCGCCAGGCGCGCGCCGCGGAGCTCGGGCCAAACCGCCGTCGAGATGTCCGCGGATCGAGACGCTCGCCGACGTCGCCGCTCGGCTGAGCGGCGGTCACGATGATCGAACGCCGAGCCGGTCGGGACGGCGCAGTCCCAGAGCATCTCCGCGCGACGAGGACGTGGTCCGGGTCCGCCAGTTGGTACGCGCGGCCGCGGTCGCCAGCCAAGCTCTAGCCTGGTCGACCAGACGAAGCTGGTGACCGCCGCCAGTGAGCTGGCCCGCAACACGCTGATCTACGGCGGCGGCGGGCGGGCTGACGTGCAGCCGGTCAACAACGGGCGGCGCAACGGCATCATGATCTCGTTCGTTGACGACGGCCCCGGCATCGCCGACGTGGAACTTGCGCTGTCCGACGGCTACTCCACCGGCGGCGGCCTCGGTCTCGGGCTGTCCGGCGCCCGGCGGCTGATGGACGAATTCGAATTGCGCACCGAGGTCGGGGCCGGCACGACTGTCATCGCCGTCAAATGGGAACGATGAAGCATGACCGCTCCGAGCGCCGAGGACCGGATCTGGCTCACCGTCGCTGACCCGGCGATGGCCGGATCGGTCCGGCGCGCCGCGGTCGCGCTCGGAGCGGAGGCCGGATTCACCGAGGCGCACCTCGCCGATCTGGCGATCGTCTCCATGGAGATCGCCACCAACCTGGCCCGCCACGCCGACGAGGGCACCGTGTGCCTGCGCCTGTGCCGGTCCGGCGATCGGCCGGGCGTGCAGATCGTGGCGATCGACCGCGGACCCGGCATGCCGGACATCGAGGCGGCGAGCCGGGACGGCCACTCCACGGCCGGCACCCTCGGCATCGGCCTCGGCGCCATCCGCCGGATCGCCGGCGACTTCGACGCGTTCTCGCGGATCGGCTCCGGCACCGTGCTCGCCGCCACCATCTGGGCCGGGCCACCGCCGGTGCGGCCGTGGCTGGCCGGACTCAGGCGGCCGCTGGCCGGCGAGACCGTGAACGGGGATGCGTACGCGGCCCGGAGCTTCGGCGGCCGCCGCCAGATCCTGTTGTGTGACGGGCTCGGCCACGGCGCGCTCGCGGCGGCGGCGGCGCATGCGGCGGTGGTGGCGTTCCTGAACGCTCCGGAGACCTCACCCCGCGGTGTGATGGAGCACCTGCACCGCGCCACGACGCACACCCGCGGGCTGGTGGCCGGCGTCGCGGAGATCGACGAGGCGGCCCGCCTGGTCCGCTACGCCGGCGTCGGGAACGTTGCCGCTACCGTGACCGGCGCCCGCCGCCGGGTGATGGTGTCCCTGCCGGGGATCATCGGCCACCAGGTCCGCGAGGTACGCGAATTCGACTATCCGCTGGATCCGCAGGCTCTGGTGATCCTGCACTCGGACGGGCTCACCGATCGGTGGACCCTGGCCGACTATCCGGGCCTGGCCACCCACTCGCCGGTGCTGATCGCGGCCACCCTGATGCGGGACGCCGCGAAGCGCCGGGACGACGCGGCCGTGCTGGTGGCGGAGGCAGCATGACGGCGGTCGAGTTGCTGCGTGCCCGGATCCGTTCGGAAGCCGGCGTGTTCGCCGTCCGCAACCAGGCCCGGCAGCTCGCCGCCCGGCTCGGGCTGGAGGGCCAGGATCAGATCCGGGTGGCGGTCGCGCTGTCCGAAGTGAGCCGCCGGTTGCACGCCGATGTGGGTGCGATCACCGTCGCGTTCACGCTGTTTGACGAGCCCGCCGCCGGGTATCCCGAGTCCGCGACCGGACCCCACTTCGCGATCGAGATCGCCGCGCCGGGGCCGGTTGGCGACGACTTCGCCGAGGCCATCGCAGGTACGAGAAGACTTATGGACCACTGGGAATTGCGGCGCGACGATGACCGGACCGCGGTGTCGATGGCGCGCCGGCTGCCGGCGGCGGCCGCGCGACTGAGTGCCGACGAGATCGCCGCCATCCAGTCCGACGTCGCCGGCCTGACCGCCGGTACGCCGATGGAAGAGCTCGCGGAGCACAACCGGCAGCTGCTCGCCACGCTCGAAGAGGTGCAGAACCACCGGGACGAGCTGCTCCGCGTCAACGCCGAGTTGGAGGAGACCAATCGCGGCGTGATGGCGCTCTACACCGAGCTGTCCGACGAGCTGGAGGCCACCAACCGCGGCGTCGTGGCGCTCTACGCCGAGCTGGAGCAGCGGGCCGAGCAGGTGCGGGCGGCCAGCGAATCGAAGACCCGGTTCCTCGCCAACGTCAGCCACGAGTTGCGGTCGCCGGTGACCTCGATCGTCGGTCTGGTGCGGCTGCTCAGTGACCCGGCATCCGAGCCGCTCAGCGATGACCAGCGTCACCAGCTGAGCCTGATCGGCAGCTCCGCGAGCAGCCTGCTGCGGCTGGTCAACGAGTTGCTGGACCTGGCCAAGGCGGAGTCGGGGCGGCTGGAGCCGGCCACCGAGCAAGTCGACCTCAAGGCCGTCTTCGACACCTTGCGCGGCACGCTGCGCGCCTTCGCGACCGGCGACGACACCGAGCTGGTGGTGGCCGAGCCGGGCGACATCCCGGCGCTGCACACCGATCCGGTGATGCTCACCCAGGTGCTGCGCAACCTGCTCACCAACGGCCTGAAGTTCACCCCGGCCGGCCGGGTCGAGCTGACGGCGCAGGCGATCGGCGGCGATGTCGAGATGGTCGTCTCGGACACCGGCATCGGCATCCCGGCCGGCGACCAGGAGCGCGTCTTCGAGGAATTCCATCAGGTGCGGCACGCGGTCCAGGCCACCGTCACCGGCACCGGACTGGGCCTGCCCTACGCCCGCCGCCTGGTCGAGATCCTCGGTGGTTCGATCACGCTGGCCAGTGTCGAGGGTGAGGGCAGCCGGTTCACCGTGCGGCTGCCGATCGGGGACGCCGACTCGGCCGGCACGCCCCGCCCGCGGATCAGCGTCCTGGTCGTCGACGATGACGAGGCGTTCCGCACCGCGGCCGGCGAGGTGCTGCGTCGGGCCGGTTTCGACGTCGCGGAGCTGGCCGACGGCCGCACCGCACTGACCGCGATCGAGGCGCGCCCGCCCGACCTGGTGCTGCTGGACCTGCGGCTCGGCGAGATGCACGGCGCGGCGGTGCTGCGTGCCCTCGCCGACAACGAGCGCACCCGGCGGGTGCCGGTGATCGTGCTCAGCGCGTTCCCGGAGGAGCTGGCCAGCCATCCGGCCGCGGCGCGGGCGCTGGCGATCCTGGACAAGACCACCACCACCCTGGACGACCTGCCCGGCGTGGTGCACCTGACGGTCCCGGAGCGGCGGCCCTGATGGCCGACACGGTCCTGGTGGTCGACGACACCCCGTCCAAACGCTACGTGCTGGCCAGCTGGCTGCGCCGCGGCGGCTACGTGGTGGAGGAGGCGGCGACCGGCACCGAGGCACTGGCGCGGTTCGGCGCCGGCGGCATCGACCTGGTCCTGCTGGACGTGCGCCTGCCGGACCTCGACGGGTTCGAGGTGTGTGAACGGATCAAGGCTCACCCGGTCCACGGCACCACGCCGGTGATCCACGTTTCGGCGGCGGCGGTCCATTCGGTGGACCGGACCCACGGCCTGAGCCGTGGCGCCGACGCCTACCTGGTAGAGCCGATCAACCCGGACGAGATGCTCGCGACGGTCGCCTCGATCCTGCGCTATTACCAGGCCCGGATCGTCGCCGAGCAGTTGGCCGGCCGGCTGACCAACCTGGCCCGGGTGACCGCGGCGATGGGCGCCACGACCACACACCTGGGGCTGCTCCGGGAGGCCGCCGCTGGTGCGGCGCTGATCTTCAACGCGCCGGCTGCGATCGTCGCCACCGATGCCGACGGGTCCCGGCGTGCCGCGGTCTGCCAGGCGCCCGGTCACCCGGTGGAGATCCGCTCTGCGGTGCTGGATCTGGGCGAGTCGACGGTCGGGCTCAAGGTCGTCGACCTGGCACCCGACCGCTGGCCGGCATCGCCGTTTCTGCCCGGCGAACCGGTGCGGCACCTGACGGTCCGGGCCCGGACCGAAAGCCCGCCGCTGCACGTGCTGGTCCCGACCGATGCCGCGCTCGACGGCACCTCGGTGCTGTCGCTGTTCGGGCAGGCCGCCATGTCGGCGATGGACTCGATGCGCCTCTACGAAGAGGAGCACGATGTGGCGCTGACGCTGCAGCGCAGCCTGTTGCCCCGGCGGCTGCCGCACATTCCCGGTTTCGAGGTCGCCGTCCGCTACCTGCCGGCGAGTGAGTTCGCCGAGATCGGCGGCGACTTCTACGAGGTGACCCTGCTCGGCGACGACCTGCTGATCGCGGTCGGCGACATCGGCGGCCACTCGCTGCACGCCGCCACGGTGATGGGCGAGGTGCGCCACGCCACCCGGGCCTACCTGGCCGAGGGGCATGCGCCGGCGGCCGTGCTGGACCGGCTGAACAGCCTGATGGGCCGGCTCATCCCGGGCGAGACCGCGACCATGTGCCTGATCGCGGTCGACGTCACCACCGGCCGCGTCCGGCTGGCCAACGCCGGGCACCCGCCGCCGCTGATCCGCTCCGGCGGGCAGGTCCGGGCGATCGCCGGTCGTTCGCCGCTGCTCGGCATCCCGGCCCGGCCGGCCGTCGACGTCGACTTTGAGCTGGGCGCCGGCGACCTGCTGGTGCTCTACACCGACGGCCTGATCGAGACGCATGGCGAGATATTCGATGAGAGCCTGGACCGGCTGGTCCGGGCGGTCGCGCCGGCCGAGGACGATCTCGAAGAGCTGGCATCGCGGATCCTTGCCGAGGTCGGCCCGGCGGCACGCCGGGACGACATCGCCATGGTCGTGCTACGCCGGTCGCAGTGATCGAGATTCGTGCGGGTCGAGACGCGTACAACCGCGTCACGGTGGGAAGGACATCCGGATGACGGCGAGCGGAGCGAACGGCGCGGAGCCCACGTGGCCGTCGGTTCCGATCGACGCCGTCCGGCACGTCGTGGACCTGGACTCGCTGGCCGGCGTTCGGGACGCGGTGGGGCGCCAGGCCGATCGCTGCGGACTCGGCACGACCGCCCGGGATGATCTGGTGCTGGCCGCCAACGAACTGGCCACCAACGTGGTGCGGCACGGCGGCGGCAGCGGGCGACTGCGGCTGTGGGCGGCCGGAGACTGGTTCTACTGCCAGATCAGCGATCGAGGGCCGGGCCTTGCCGACACGGCGGTCGGCGACGGCGCGCGCACCGACGTCAACGCGATGACCGGGCGCGGCCTGTGGCTGGTCCGCCGCCTGACGCACCGGGTCCGGATCGAGACCGGATCCGGTGGCACCACCGTTACATTGGCGATGGCACTGGCGGTGCGTTCCACATCGTGAGGACCGGCCGGTCGTGCTCGAATCCGAGCGCCGAGATCCGCGCGGTCTCCAGCGCGAACAGCGCTCCGTCGGAGGGTGGCAGCCCGAGCCAGCGAGCGGTCAGCACGCGCAGCGAATGCCCGTGCGCGATCAACACCACGTCGCCGTCGGCCAGCACGCTCCGGGCGCGGTCGAGCACCTGATCGATCCGGGCGCCGATCTGTTTCGGTGACTCGCCGCCCGGGCACCCGTCGGTCCACAGGTCCCAGCCGGGGTTCGTCTCCCGGATCGAGGCCGTGGTGATCCCCTCGTAGGCGCCGTAGTTCCACTCCACCAGGTCTTCGTCGACCTCGGTCACGGTCAGGCCGGCGAGTTCGGCGGTGCGGGTCGCGCGTACCCGGGGGGAGCTCCAGACCGCCGCGAACGGCCGCGCCGCGAGCGCCGGCCGCAGCGATCCGGCCTGGCGTTCGCCCTCGGGGGTGAGGTCGAGGTCGGTGTAGGAGGTGTGCTGGCCGGCGGCGCTCCACTCGGTCTGGCCGTGCCGGATCACCACGATCTCGTTCATGGTCACATTGTCCCGGCGGCGCCCGGCCCGCGCAGCGGGAACCCGACCGTCGCGCCGGCCCGACCCGCGCGTCACCCCGGCCGCCTGTAGATCTTGCGAACTTGGGCGGGCCATCGCCAGCGGGCCATAGCCACGCCAACGTCGCAAGATCCAGAAGTAGATGCAGTGCGGGCCACGTCGCGCCGTTGCGACGTGGCCCACCCTGTGGCTAGATCATGAGCGATCGCGGCCGATCAGGCCTCGGGCATCTCCGCGTCCACCTTCTTGCGCCACCACTTCTGGCCGGCCTCGGAGAGGGTGTCGATCGGGTCCCAGTATTCGTAACGCCGGGACAGCACTTCCTGATCGTCCATCTCGATCGAGGTGCGGTAGTTCTTGGTCCAGTAGGAGATGCCGCGCTCGTGGTCATACTCGTTGAGCATGTGAACCCAGCGCTTGCCGACGAACGGCACGTCGCAGATGATCCGCGGGGTCGCGTAGCCGGGGAGGTAACCCATCAGGTCGTGCTGCAACTGCTGGGCCTGCGCGACCGAAACCCGCCAGTGCTCGGCGTTGGGGATCATGTCGCACATGTAGAAGTAGTACGGCAGGATCGACGCCTCGCCCTGCAGTGCGAAGCAGAGGTCGAGCAGCTGCGGCGTGCTGTCGTTGACGCCGCGCATCAGCACACCCTGGTTGCGGACGTCGCGTACGCCGACATCGAGCGCGGTGCGAGCCGCCTTCGCGACGAGCGGGGTCACCGAGTTCGCGTGGTTGACGTGGGTGTGGATGGCGAGGTTGACGCCCTGCGAGCGGGCGCGGCCGGCGACGCGGCCCAAGCCCTCGACGACCTCATCCTGCAGCCAGTGCTGCGGTACCGCGGCGAGCGCCTTGGTGGCCAGCCGGATGTCGCGGATGTTGTCGATCTCCAGGAGCCGGGTCAGGAACGACTCGAGCTGTTTCCACGGCACGTTGGCCACGTCGCCGCCGGAGACCACGACGTCGCGTACGCCGGGCGAGCGCTTCAAGTAGTTGATCATCGCGTCGTACCGGTCCAGCGGCTTGAGCACGAGCTTGAGCTTGTCGACCTGCGGCGTCGAGTTGCCGACCAGGTCCATGCGGGTGCAGTGGCCGCAGTACTGCGGGCAGGTGGAGATGAGCTCGGCGAGCACCTTGGTGGGGTAGCGGTGGGTCAGGCCTTCGGCCACCCACATGTCGTGCTCGTGCAGCGAGTCCCGCGAGGCATACGGGTGCGACGGCCAGTCGGTGCGCCGATCGGACTTCACCGGGATCATGTAACGCCGCACCGGGTCGGCGTAGAACGACTCGTCGTCCGGCGCGCGGTCCGGCACCATCGTGTTCATCATCTGCGGCGGAACCAGCATCGACATGGTCGCGAACTCTTTCTGGTCCGCTTCCAGATCGGCGTAGAAGGCCTCGGTCGAGCAGGTCGCCCATCAGGGCGCGCAGCTGACCGATGTTCTTGATGCAGTTGACCCGCTGCCACTGCGCCGACTCCCACTGCTCGGCGGTAACGTCACGCCAACCGGGAAACCGGGTCCAATCGGGCTCGACGAGCTCACGGCGGCGGTATTCATGTGGCTGACCAAGAACGGCGTCGTTCACGGGCACTCCTCAGCTTTCGGGACTCGCCAGTCGCAGGGGGGATAACCTGCAGTCATCGCGGGTAGATTACTAGAGGATTTCCTGCATACCAACTATCATGCCGTAAGTTTTTCGGTTCTGCACCTGGAGGAGAAAATGACATCACCAGTCGGCCTGCATCGCGTTATTGAGCCCGCTGGCGTCCTGCCCCAGGCTGCTATCAGACTGGACAACTCGCCTGAAATTAGGGCGGATGAAGTTCGCATCTCGATCGAACGGCTGAATCTCGACGCGGCCAGCTTCCGGCAGCTGTCCACCAAGCACGACGGTGACGGCGCCGCGGTCAAGGCCGAGGTGCTGGAGATCATCGGAAGCCGCGGCAAGATGCACAACCCGGTCACCGGCTCCGGCGGCATGCTGATCGGGACCGTTGCCGAGGTTGGACCGGCGTCACCGCTGGGCCTCAAGGCCGGCGACCGGGTCGCCACCCTGGTGTCGCTGACGCTGACACCGCTGGCCGTCACCGACGGACTGGAGCGCTGGGACGGCCGGTCCGAGCAGGTGCCGGCGTCCGGGCACGCGATCCTGTTCGCCCGCTCGATCGCGGCGGTGCTGCCCGACGACCTGGACCCGGAGCTGTCGCTTGCGGTCCTCGACGTGTGCGGCGCCCCGGCGCTGACCAAGCGGGTCGTGGCCGGTTACCCGAACGCGAAGGTGGCGGTGATCGGCGGCGCCGGCAAGAGCGGATCGCTGTCATTGTCGGCGGCCCGGGACGCGGGCGCGGCGCGCACCGTCGGCATCGTGCCGGTGCAGGCCGAGGCGCAACGGCTGCGCGACGTCGCGCTCGCCGACGAGGTGGCCCTCGCCGATGCGCGTGACCCGGTCGCGCTCTCCGAGGCGGTGACCAAGGCGCTCGGGGGTCCGGCCGACGTCACCGTGGTCTGTGTCGACGTGCCCGGCTGCGAACACGGCGCGATCCTGTCCACCGCCGACGGCGGCACCGTCATCTTCTTCTCGATGGCCACTTCGTTCGCGGCCGCCGCGCTCGGTGCCGAAGGCCTGGCCGCCGACGTCACGATGCTGATCGGCAACGGCTTCGTGCCCGGCCACGCCGACTACGCGATGAGCCGCTTGCGGTCCGACCGTGCGGTGCGGGCGCTATTCGACGCGCGATTGGCTAGCGAAGCAGGACACTGATCATTATGGAAACCACCCCCGCCACCCTCTACCGCGACGGACGTCTCTACAGCGCTGCGGACCCCCAGGCCACTGCTTTGCTGGTACGCGACGGGACGATCGCGTGGATCGGCGCGTCGGCGGACGCCCCGGCCGCGGATCGCACCGTGGACCTCGGCGGCGCCCTCGTGACGCCGGCGTTCGTCGACGCCCACGTGCACTCCACCGACACCGGAGTCGTGCTGCTCGGCCTGGACCTGGCCGGGACGCGGTCGTCGGGTGAGGTGCTCGACCGGGTCGCCGCGCACGTTGCCGGCCTGCCCGCCGACGCGGTCGTGGTAGGCCACGGCTGGGATGAGTCGACCTGGTCCGAGCAGACCCCGCCGACCGCGGCCGAACTGGACCGCGCCGGTGGCGGCCGGGCCGTCTACCTGTCCCAGGTGAGCGTGCATTCGGCGGTGGTGTCGACGGCGCTGTTGACGCGTACGCCGCCGCAGACCCCCGGCTTCGCCGGCAGCGGCTGGCTGCGGCGGGACGCGCACCACGTCGTCCGCGGTATGGCGATGGGCGTGATCTCCAACGCCCAGCGTGACGCGGCTCAGCGCGCCGCGCTGCGGCATGCCGCGTCGCTCGGCATCGCCGCGATCCACGAATGCGGGGGGCCGGGCACCTCCGACGAATTCGACTTCACCAACGTGCTCGCGCTCGGCCGCGGCGCCGGCCTGCCGGACGTCTACGGCTACTGGGGCGAACTCGGTGGCGCCGTCAAGGCACGCGAGCTCGGCGCCGTCGGAGCCGGTGGCGACCTCTACGCCGATGGTGCTCTCGGCTCGCAGACCGCACACCTGCGCGATCCCTACCTGGACGGAACCGTCGAGCAGTCCGGAGCCGACCGGTGCGGGCACGGTTACGTCACCGCCGACCAGGTCGGTGCGCACCTGATCGAGTGCACCCGGCTGGGGGTACAGGGCGGGTTTCACGCTATCGGCGACGCCGCCATCGCCGACGTCCTGGCCGGATTCGCGATCGCCACGAAGGACCTCGGCACCGACGCCGTCCGGGCCGCCCGGCACCGGATCGAGCACGCCGAGATCCTGGACCGGGCCCTGATCGCCGGCTTCGTCGAATACGGCATCGTGGCCAGCATGCAGCCCGCCTTCGACCGGCTGTGGGGCGGCGCCGGCCAGATGTACGAGCAGCGGCTCGGGCTGGAGCGCTCGCTCGCGTCGAACCCGATCGGCGCGCTCGCCGGGGTCGGCGTCGCGCTCGCCTTCGGCTCCGACTCGCCGGTCACGCCGCTGGACCCGTGGGGCACCGTCAAGGCCGCGATGAACCACCACAACCCGGTATTCCGGATCGGGATCAAGACCGCCTTCGCGGCGCACACCCGGGGCGGCTGGCGGGCCGCGCGCGTGGAGAACGCCGGCACCCTGGTGCCCGGCGCCGACGCCACGTTCGCGGTCTGGGACCGGCCCGGCCAGCTGGTCGGTGCCGGCTGGGGGCTGCCGAACCTGTTCAGCGCCGACCCGGACGAGCCGGATCCGGCGCTGCCCACCTGCCTGCGCACCGTCGCGCACGGCAGTGAGATATTCCGCATGGAGGAGTCGTGACGTCCACCCGCCGCCAGAGCAAACTGGCGCTCGATCCAGCACTCGTGCGCACGGCCCGGAGCCTCGCCAAGAAGGCCGGCAAGCCGGTCGTCGAGATGGCCCGTACGCATACCACTGTCTCGGTGGAGCGGGCCGTGCTGCGGCTGGCCGGTGTCACCGGCGCCGACCCGGACGGCATTCCGTGGGTGAACCGGCTGGTCGACTCGGTGCGCGACGACATCGGCCTGTCCGCCGGCGTCGCCGTCCCGGCGTTCCACGCGATGGCCCGCGAGGGCATCGAGGACCTGACCGTGCTGGCGCAGAAGGCCGCCGCAGGATCGGTGCGTTTCGAGATGCCGTCGTCCGCGTCCGCGGCCGCCGGCGCCCGACGCGCGTCCAAGCGTGCGGTCGCGGCCGGCATCAAGCGCATCGACGCCAACCGCGTGGCCCGGGACCGGCTGGTCAAGCGCCACGGCGACCCGAAGCAGCGGCCGTGGATCTACCTGATCGTCGCGACCGGCGACATCTACGAGGACATCCCGCAGGCTCAGGCGGCGGCGCGTGCCGGTGCCGACGTGATCGCGGTGATCCGCTCCACCGGCCAGTCCCTTCTGGACTACGTGCCCGAGGGCGCGACCCGGGAAGGCTTCGCCGGCACCTACGCCACCCAGGAGAACTTCCGGTTGATGCGGGCGGCCCTGGACGAGTCGTCCAAGGAACTCGGCCGCTACATCCGGCTGACCAACTACGCGTCCGGCCTGTGCATGCCGGAGATCGCCACGCTGGCCGGGCTGGAGCGGCTGGACATGATGCTCAACGACTCCATGTACGGCATCCTGTTCCGCGACATCAACCCGATCCGTACCTTCGTCGACCAGCGGTTCTCCCGGCAGATCCACGCGCGCGCCGGGATCATCATCAACACCGGCGAGGACAACTACCTGACCACCGCGGACGCGGTCGAAGCGGCTCACACGGTGACCGTCTCGCAGTTGCTGAACGAGTATTTCGCCGCCGAGGCCGGCCTGGAGAACTGGCAGATGGGCCTCGGGCACGCCTTCGAGATCAACCCGGACCTGCCGGAGTCGTTCCGGCTCGAGCTCGCGCATGCGCTGCTGGCCCGGGAGCTGTTCCCGGAGGCGCCACTGAAGTGGATGCCGCCGACCAAGCACATGACCGGCGACGTGTTCCGCGGCAACTTGCTGGACGGCTTCTTCAACCTGATCGGCACTCTGACCGGGCAGGGCATCCTGCTGGTCGGGATGATGACCGAGGCGGTGGTGACGCCGTGGCTGTCGGACCGGGACATCGCCCTGCAGAACGTCCGCTACGTGCTGAACTCCTGCGGCAACCTGCACGAGGACTTCGTGCCGGCGCCCGGCGGCTTCATCCAGAAGCGTGCCGATCAGGTGCTGCACGAGGCGATCGACCTGCTCGGAGAAATCGTCGACGCGGGAGCAGGTGGCGACCGGCACGCCGACCACGGGCTTCTGAAGGCGATCGCCGACGGCACCTTCGGCATCATGAAGCGGCCGGCCGACCGCGGCAAGGGCCTCGACGGTGTGGCCAAGCAGGACGAGAGCTATTACAACCCGGCGACGGAGATCCTGGAGGCGGCCCGATGAAGGGCGGCGCGACCGCGGCGGCCGCGGAGAAGACCATCATCCGGCCCTACGGCGACATCACCGGCGACGGCATGGTGCAGCTGAGCTTCACGCTGCCGATCCCGTGGGAAAAACGGGCCGAGGGCGCGGCGCTGCAGCTGGCCGCCAAGATGGGCATGGACCCGGCGATGGTGGTGCACGCCAAGCCGATGGGCGACGGGTTCACCTTCTTCGTCGTCTACGGCTCGGTGAACCACCTCGTCGACCTGTCCCAGGTGGTCGTGGCCGAGCGGGACTTCCCGCTGCTCGCCGCCAAGGAGGTCAACACGCTGGTGAAGCAGAAGATGCGGCGCAAGCTGGTGGTGGTCGGCGCCTGCATCGGCACCGACGCGCACACGGTCGGCATCGACGCCATCCTCAACGTGAAGGGCATCGCCGGCGAGAAGGGCCTGGAGTACTACCGGGAGCTGCGGGTGGTGAACATGGGTGCGCAGGTCAGCGTGCCGGATCTGGTGGAGACCGCGCGCGCCGAGAAGGCCGACGCGGTGCTGGTCAGCCAGGTGGTCACGCAGCGCGACGCGCACCTGCACAACACCAAGGAGATGTCCGCCGCGTTCCGCGAGGCGCTGCCCGCCGAGAAGCGGCCGCTGCTGGTCGTCGGTGGGCCGCGGTTCGACGAGATGATGACCGCCGAACTCGGCGTGGACCGCATCTTCGGCCGCGGCACCACCCCGCGCGAGGTCGCGTCCTACCTCGTCAATGCCCTGATCACCACCAAGAAGAAGGCTGCCTGAAACCGATGACCGACCCTCGTGTTGGCCTTGTCGTCACGCACCGGCGATACGTGCCCTACTCCCACGCTCACTACGCCGGCAACCTGGTCGACGGGGCCTACGCCCTGGGCCTCTTCGGTGACGTCGCCACCGAGGCGTGCATCCGGACCGACGGCGACGAAGGACTCTTCGCCTCCTACTCGGACGTGCAGTTCAAGGCGCCGATGAGGGCAGGGGACGTCCTGGAGATCACCGCCACGGTGGTCAAGGTCGGCACTCGCAGCCGGGTGATGGATTTTGCCTGTACGGTCGTCTGCCGCGGAACTGCCGGCGGATCGGCGCAGGCCGAATCGGCTGCCGAGGTCCTGGCCGAGCCGATCGTGGCGGTCACCGCGACCGGCACGATCGTGGTGCCGCCGGCCGCCTCCTGACATGACGGACCTGGTCGTCTGCGCCGACGTCGGTTCCACCTTCACCAAGGTCGCCGTCGTCGACCTCGGCACCGGAGATCTGATCGCCACCGCCTCCCATCCGACGACGGTGCACACCGACGTCCTGGAGGGCCTGGACGCTGCCATCGGCTCGTACACGGGGGCGCCGATCTACCTGTGTTCGAGCGCCGGTGGCGGGCTGCGGCTCGCGGTCGTCGGCTACGAGTCCCTGGTCACCGCCGAAGCCGGGCATCGGGTCGGTCTGTCCGCCGGCGCCCGGGTGGTGCACGTGTCGGCCGGCCCGCTGACCGGTTCTGGCATCGCCGACCTGAGAGCCGCGCGACCGGACGTGATCCTCCTGGTCGGCGGCACCGACGGCGGCGACGACGAGGTGCTGCTGCACAACGCCCGGCGGCTCGGCACGGCGCGGATCCGGATCCCGGTGGTGGTGGCCGGCAACGTCGAGGCCCGGCCGCGGGTGGTGGACCTGCTGGCTGCTCGCGGTGTCCCGTACGTCGCCACCGACAACGTGCTGCCGCGGATCGGGGTGCTGAATCCGATGCCGGCCCGGCTGGCCATCCGCGAGGTGTTCCTCAAGCACGTCATCGGCGGCAAGAAGCTCTCCCGCGGCACCCGGTTCGTGGACCTGGTCCGGGGCGCCACGCCGGACCTGGTCCTCACCGGCGTCGAGGTGCTCGCCGACCATCTCGGCGGTGACCTGGCCGTGGTCGACGTCGGCGGCGCGACCACCGACGTCTACTCGGTGCTGACCCCGGATCCGGAACAGTCCACCGGACCGCGCGCCGAGGTGGCCGGGACACTCTGGCGCAGCCGGACCGTCGAAGGCGACCTGGGCATGCGGTGGAGCGCGACCGGCGTGATCGAGGCGGCCCGGCTGGAGAAGCTCGACCTGCCCGCCTCCCTCGCGGCGGCGGCGGCGATGCGGTCGTCGGACCCCGACTTCCTGCCGTCCACCGCGACCGAACGTAGCGAGGATCTGTCGATCGCCGCGCTCGCCGCCACCATCGCCTTCCGCCGGCACGCCCGCGGCGAACCCGGCGCGGCGCCCCGCAAGGACCTGCGGGACGTACGCCTCCTGATCGGCTCCGGGGGAGTGTTGCGGCACGCGCCGGCATCCGACGCCGCTCGGGTCCTCGCAGCGCCGCTCGGAGATCTGGCAGGCGGATATCCGTTGCCGAGGAGCGCTCGCGCGGTGGTTGACACCTCCTATGTGCTCGCCCCGGCAGGTTTGCTGGCATCCGAACATCCCGACATTGCGGTGGAATTGCTCCGGCGCAATTTACTCAATGTGGTTGAGCAGTGACGATCTGTCCGTGCCCGCTCGTTTGAGCGGCCGATCAAACGATGTTGGCACAACACGCCAAGCGCGACACGCCGCGGCGCCGATATTGGTGCCCGGGAACCCGTTGACACGCACCCCCCAAGCGCGCGTACCGTTCTCTGGTCCAGCTTCGGTGCACGACTGTCATCCGTTCTCCTCTTCGCTCACTGACCGCACGACGATCAACCTGACGTCTCCCGGCCAGGATCAGTGAGCGGGGGTCGGCGGGGTGATTCGGAGACAGTCACACGATGGTGGGCCCGCACGGCGCGAGGCCAGTAGACAACGGTCGCGAGCGAGCAGCCAGCCCGGTCGCGTTCGGTCCGAAGGTCGGCGAGTCGGTGGGCCGGTTCGTGACGAGGCGGGCCTGGGAGCTCGGGGTCACGGTCGTGCGGCCGTGGCCCCGATTCCATTTCCGCGAGGGCCGGTCCGCACGTCAAGCGCCGGCGCCCGTGCCGACGACGTCGCCAGAGGCCGCGACGACCGCCAGGAACCGGAGAAACACCAGCCAAGGGAGGGTCGCCTCGCCGTGGCAATAGACGGTGGCGCGATCGGCCGCGGCCGGCCCGAACGGGCCTTGGCCGGGCTGCCGATCCGGGATCTTCACGTCGATGAAGTCGTTGTCCGGCACATGCAGCTCGGCGATCTCGTGGCACCAGGCCCGGTGAGCGGCGAAGTGGAACTGGCGATAGACGAATTCGCGCTGGCCGTAGCGCCAGGTGTTGGCGCGGGCCCGAACGTCGCCGCGGACCAGCACCGGCGGCCGGGCCGGCCGCATCGAGTGCCGGGCCCGATCGGCGAGGCGCCGCACCACGGTCCAGGGCAGCGTGCCGTCGTCCCACCGCAGGTAGGCGTGTGACTCGTCCATCGGCGTGAAGTCGGCGTCCGGCGTCGCGTCCGGGATGAGGATGGCCAGATAGCCGCGGCGGTCCAGTGCGGTCACCTCGAACACCCAGGCTTCGTCGGGATGCGGGTAGAACGAGACGAACTCGTAGCGTTCGCCCGCCTGCCGCCAGATGTCCACATCGGAATGATCGCCGTCGAAACCATCCTAGGATGGCTTAGCGGATGTGACGTTTGCAAGTTCACAAGCAATAGACGAGCCGCTTCGCGGCACCGACATCAGAGCCCTCCGGGCTCGCGGTCCTTGGTTGTACGCAGTTCCGCAGGTCAGGGCACATGTGATGCGGTGTGTCGCGGCCGTGCTTGGCGCACGCACTCGCATCGGGGCGGGGGAGCATGCCGAATCCGCCGTGGCCCGAACGTGGGCGTGTCGAACGGACATTTCAGGCATCGAACGGCGCGTCTGTCAGCCACCGTGCGGTGATCATGACGTGCGATCGTTAACCGACCGTTTTCTAAAACTCAGCGGGATGCGGCACAGTAGATCCGTGATTGGCCGATGACCGCTGTCGAGAGTGCACCCAAGATCGAGGAAGTCGTGCAGGCTGCACCCCGCGCCAAGATCGGCACCTGGTGGGCCATCGCGGCCGCGGTGGCCGCCGGCGGGGCACTCTTGGCATCGTTCCCGATCCCGAACCAGTGGTGGCTGGCGCCGTTCGGGGTGGCACTGCTGGCCATCGCCACCCGCGGCCGGTCCCTCAAGGGCGGCATCGGGCTCGGCGCATTGGCCGGTGCGACCCTGTTCCTGCCGCTGCTGACCTGGACGCAGATCGTCGGCGGACCACTCGCCTGGCTGCTGCTGGGCGGGCTGCAGACGTTCTTCTTCGCAGTGCTTGGACTGGCATCGGCGTTCACGACCCCGCTGGTGGGGCGGTGGCGCTGGTCCTGGCCGCTGGTGACCGGCGCGCTCTGGGTCGGCCAGGAGGCGCTGCGGGACCGCACGCCGTTCGGCGGCTTCCCCTGGGGCCGGCTGGCGTTCAGCCAGGCCGACGCGCCGACGTTGCGATACGCCGTTATCGGCGGCGCACCGTTCGTCACCTTCGTCGTCGCGGTCGCCGGCGGATTTCTCGCACTCGCCGCCTGGCAGCTGATCACCGGCACCCGCAATCTGCGGCCGGCCCTGGCGCTGCTGGCGGCGATCGCCCTGTTCGTGGTGGGCTTCGCGGTGCCGACCAGCACTCCGAACGGGGCCACCCTGAACGTGGCGATCGTCCAGGGCAACGTGCCGCGCCTCGGGCTCGAGTTCAACGCGCAGCGCCGGGCGGTGCTGGACAACCACGTGCGCGCCACGCTCGCCCTTGCCGAGCAGGTCGCCGCGGGCCAGGCCACCCAGCCGGACCTGGTGATCTGGCCGGAGAATTCGAGCGACATCGACCCACTGATCAGCGACGATCCGGGCAATGCCGATGCCGCCGCGGCGATCTCGCTCGCCGCCGATCGCATCAAGGCGCCGATCCTGGTGGGCGCGGTCCTCGAAGGACCCGGTGCGCATGCCCGCAACGCCGCCATCGTGTGGCAACCGAACACCGGGCCCGGTCAGATTTACGTCAAGCAGCACCCGGTGCCGTTCGCCGAATATGTGCCGTTGCGCAGCATCGCTCGCGCGGTGACCAAGCGGGTCGATCTGGTCCGCAGCGATTTCCTGCCGGGCGACCGGCCGGGCGTGCTGGACATGGGCGTGGCCAAGGTCGGCGACGCGATCTGCTTCGAGGTCGCCTACGACAACATCGTCCGTGACAATGTGATCAAGGGCGCCCAGCTGCTCACCACGCAGACGAACAACGCCGACTTCAACACCGCCGAGGCGCGCCAGCAGATGGCGATGGTGCGGCTGCGGGCGGTCGAGCACGGCCGCGACGGTCTGATGGTCTCGACCGTCGGCATCTCCGGCTTCGTCGACTCGACCGGCGCTGTGCATCAGGCCACCGGCTTCAACGTGCCGTCCACTCAAATGCGGCAGTTGCGCCTGGGCACCCAACGTACGCTGGCAACAGACTTGGGCGAAGGGCCCGAGTTCGTGGTGTGCGCCCTGGCCATCGCGGCTCTGGTCGGGGCCGGACTGCTGCGGCGCCGCGCCCGCTCGTCAGCCCAGCCCGCCACCGGCAGGACCGCCGTGGGAGACAAGGCATGACCGGCAAGCCGAAGCGGTCGAAGGCGTCCATCCGACCGGCCCCGACACCCGCCGACGACACCGACTATCCAGGTGTCGGCCGGGTGCTGGTGATCATCCCGACCTACAACGAGATCGAAAACCTGCGGATCGTCGTCGAACGGGTCCGTGCCGCCGTTCCCCAAGCCGACGTCCTGGTCGCCGACGACAACAGCCCGGACGGCACCGGTGAACTCGCCGATCAGCTGGCCGCCGGCGACACCCACGTCCAGGTCCTGCACCGGGCCGGCAAGCAGGGTCTCGGCGCGGCTTACGTGGCCGGATTTCTGTGGGCCCGGGAGCGCGGCTATGACGCGGCGGTTGAGATGGATGCCGACGGTTCGCACGCCCCGGAGGAACTGCCGAAGCTGCTGAATGTCCTGCGTACCGCTGATGTGGCTCTGGGATCGCGATGGGTGCGCGGCGGCACGGTGATCAACTGGCCGTGGCATCGCCTGGTTCTGTCTCGCGGCGGCAACACCTATGCGCGCCTGGTTCTGGGCATGCCGGTGAAGGATGCGACCGGCGGGTATCGCGCCTATCGAATGCCAGTGCTCGGCAAGATCGACGTGGAAGCGGTGGCATCGCAGGGGTACTGCTTTCAGGTTGACCTTGCCTGGCGGGCGTACCGTAGCGGTTTCCGGCTGGTTGAGGTGCCGATCACGTTCGCTGATCGGGAGCGCGGCGTGAGCAAGATGAGCAGCTCGATCGTGCGGGAAGCATTGTGGCGTGTGACGGTTTGGGGAACGCGGTCGCGCCTGGAGGCGTTGCGTAAGACGGTGGGGCGCTAATTCATCGCCTGCCGATGGGGGAGGTGGAGCATGCGGGTTCGTTTGGTGCCGCTGGCTCTGGTGCTGACCATGGTCGTCGAGATCGTGGTGTTCATCGCTGGTGGGCAACGCGATCGGTTTCGGTCTGGCGCTGTTGCTGCTGCTGGCGTTGTCGCTGGTCGGCGGTTTTGTGCTGAAGCGCGAGGGCGTGCGCGCGTGGACCCGGTTCCAGACTGTGGTGCAGGCGGGCGAGCGCCCGGGTGCTCATCTGACCCGGTCGCTGGTGGGGCTGCTGGGTGCGGTGTTGCTGGTGATTCCGGGGTTCGTGTCAGCTGCGGTGGGACTCGCTCTGTTCATTCCGCCGGTTCGCACGCTGGCGGCCGGTGCCGCCGCTGGTGTGGCCGGGCGCCGGCTGTCGTCGGCGGCGATGGGCGACTTGTTCGGTCCGCGGCAGGTGCGCGTGAAAGTGGGAAAGACCACTCCGGCGCCGTCCGGGCCGGCGGCCGCGAGCGCGCCGGCCGAGGTGGTCGAGGGAGAGATCGTCGATCCTCGGTGATCGGTGTGCCGCCAGGCCGCGCTCTGCGTCGTTCACGGGCGGTTTGCCCATTGGTCGTCATGCGCATGATCCGGCTACTCTTGTCGGCGAATGCCGGGCCATCTTCGTGCGGCGGTCAAGTGTGAGGCGATATCGTCTTGCGATCGCGCTCGCGGGGGAATCGTCGCGCGTGTCATTTCGTTACACCCAACGTCCGACTCATTCAACGACCCAGAGGGGATTGCCGATCATGGGCGAGCGCATGCTGCGCGGAAGCCGCCTCGGAGCCGTGAGCTACGAGTCCGACCGCAACACCGAACTGGCTCCGCGCCAGACCCGCGAATTCCTGTGTGCCAAGGGCCACCAGTTCGAGGTGCCATTCGCGGTCGACGCTGAGGTGCCGATCACTTGGGAGTGCAAGTTCGACGGCAGCGTCGCACGCCTGGTGGACGGCACTGAGCCGGAGCAGAAGAAGGTCAAGCCGCCGCGTACGCACTGGGACATGCTCTTGGAGCGCCGGAGCATCGCGGAGCTGGACGACATCTTGGCCGAGCGGTTGCAGGAAGTCCGGACGCTGCGCGGGCGGGCGTAGCTTCGTAGTTTGTTGACCCCGGGGACGGTTTCGTCCTCGGGGTT
Organism: uncultured Actinomycetota bacterium; assembly: GCA_963836775.1. Taxonomy (GTDB): domain Bacteria; phylum Actinomycetota; class Actinomycetes; order Mycobacteriales; family Micromonosporaceae; genus DASQPR01. Next base: position 2,178,923 of record CAWIKR010000003.1, read on the forward strand.
TTCGTTTGTCCGCTGCCTCGCGCGAAGCGCTGTTAGTCGTGGGCTTTTGGCGAGATCTCGTCATTAGTCGACTGCGAGCGCCGTGTGATCGTGTCTGGTGCGCGTCGTTGCGGGTCGAGCTGGCGCGGAATGACGATGATGCCGGAAATGTCCGCGTAGCCGCATTGATAATCGATACGCGAGCCGGCTCGTCGAATTTCTGGGTAGCCGGGGCCGCGCTCGGCCGCACCTGAGCAGGCCCGGCTGCCGATCCTCGGGCAAGCCGCTGACCAGCCGGTATTGACGAAACGGTGGTCGTCCGGCTCTTACGATGGGGACTTCACCGCTTCTGCGGTTTCCGTCGGGCGGCCTTTCGAATCAGGTCGCGGCCGAAAGTCCACTGAACAAAGCAGGCGATCATGCGAACTCGAGCATTCGTGGTCGGCGCCGGAGTGTTTGCGGTGGCGTTGACGGCAGTTGTAGTGATGTCCACGACCGGCCAGGCGGCTCCGGCGGGTCCTCCGCCCAAGGCGCTGCCGTCCGGGATCCTCACGCAGCACCCGACACAGATCCATACGGTGGAACCGACGCATACCAAGATCCTGCCGACGAAGATCTATCCGACCGGCCCGATCCAGACTCTGAACCCCGGCTCGCCGACATCAACATCGGGTTCGGCATCGACGTCGCCATCGACGTCGCCGTCCACCTCGCCGTCGACGTCACCGTCGGCGAGCCCGTCACCGAGCCCGTCGACGACGCCACGGCCGACGGCGACGAGCACGCGGGTAGTTCCGGCGCCGGCACCGCCCGCCGGAGCGATCGTGGTGATGATCGCCACCATCGACGGCAAGCAGGTGCTGGTGGATCAGACCGGCCGGGCGCTGTACCTGTACACGCTGGACACGACCAACAACAGCGCGTGCAACGGCGGCTGCGCCACGACCTGGCCGCCGCTGATCGGCCCGGCGGCCGCTGGAGCCGGCGTGACCCAGGCCAATCTGGGGACGGCGAGGCGCAACGATGGCTCGCAGCAGGTCACCTACTTCGGCCATCCGCTCTACTACTTCGCCGGCGATCCGCAGCCGGGTCAGGCCAACGGCGAGGGTATCGGCGGTTCCTTCTTCCTGGTGGACGCGCAGGGCCAGGCGGTCAAATAGCCGGGTGGTCGAGCAATCGGGTCCGGCACAGTGACTCAGGCCCGCATCACCACGTCGAACTGGGCACCGGCAGCGGCACCGGTGTCCTCCCGGTCCAGGTGCCGGGCCGCCCACAACGACGCGACCGCCGCGCCGTGCTCGTCGCCGCGCGCCGACTCGTAGCCCGCGTGTTCGGCCAGCAGCACTCCGGTCAGTGTGCGGGCGAGCAGCAGCGCGGTGTCCCGGGCCGCGGCCGGCTCTGGTGGCTCGCGCAGCACCGCTCCGAGGGCGCGCCGGGCATTGAGCAGCGCCGCCGCGACATCGCCGCCGGGCAGGTGCGCCGCCACGTCGATGCCGGCGTCGATCCGCTGCACGTAGGCCTTGACCGTGTCGTGCTCGCCGAGCGCGCGCGTCACGTCGACGGAGAGCACGTTGGTCGTTCCCTCCCAGATCGGCAGCACCTGCGCGTCGCGCAGCAGCCGCGGAATGCCGGTGTCCTCGACGAAGCCGGCACCGCCGAAGCATTCCAGGTATTCGCTGGCCGACACCACGGCGGCCTTGCCGGTGGCAATCTTGGCGAGTGGTGCGACCAGCCGCAACTCGGCCGCCACGGACTCATCGCCAGCCGCCTCGCCGGCCGCCTCGACGCGGCCGAGCAGCGCGAAGGCGTGCGCGGTCAGGCAGTAGGCGGCTTCCGCCTCGACCGCGAGCTGGGCCAGGGTGGCCCGGTGCAGCGGATTGTCGATCAGCCGGCCGCCGGCGACCTGGCGGGCCTGCGCGTACGCGATGGCGTAGTCGAGGCCGCGGCGCATGCCACCGGCGGCGGCCGCCGCGTTGTGCAGCCGGGTGACGACGACCAGGGTCATCATTCGGCGTAATCCGCCGGAGTGCGGGTCGCCGACCGGATAGGCGGTCGCCCCGTCGAGGCCGATCTCGGCGGTCGGAACGGCCCGGGTGCCCAGTTTGTCCTTGAGCCGGTGCAGGCGTACGCCCGGCGCCGGGGACCAGGCGTCGGTGTCGTAGCGCGGCACCACGAACGGTGCCAGCGTGCGGCTGCCGCCGGTTGCGCCCTCGGGCCGGGCCAGCGCGACCGCCATGGCGGAGTCAGCGGCCGAGCAGAACCATTTCTCGCCGGTGAGCCGCCAGTCGCCGGCGGTGATTGCCCCGGGCGCGGCGTCGGCGGCCCGGGCCGTCGTCGTCGAGCGGCTGATGTCGGAGCCGCCCTGCGACTCGGTCATCCACTGGCCACTGCAGATCGCGGTGTCCGGGTCGGTCGACAGCAGCCGGGGCAGCCAGGCCGCGCGTACTGACGCGTCCACGTCCGGGCGGCTGAGCAGGGCGGCGGCGCCGTCGCTCATTGCCACCGGGCAGGAGAACGTCGCCGACTCGGCGCCGTAGAGATGCAGCACGGCATGCTGGACCACCCGCGCCGCGGCGCCGTAACGCGCTCGCTCCTCGGGCAAGTAAGGCAGTGCCACGACGGCGTGCCGGGCGGCCGCGACGCGCTGAGCCTCCCAGCCGGGGGCGGTCTCGATCCGGTCGACGCGGCGACCGTAGGCGTCGTACTGCCGCAGCAGCGGCGGGTGGGTCTCGGCGTCGGTGTGCGCCGCGCGCAGGTTGGTCTGGATGTCGGCGCTCAGCCCGGCGAGGCGGGCGTGTGCGGCGCCGGTGGCGTCGGCGGGAACGTAACGGTCCACGTAGGACTGGGCGACGGTGTCGGAGGCGTACGGGTCGGGCAGTTCGGGGGCGGCCTGTACGTAGCGGGGCATGAGCCCAGTCTGTCATTACCCGTGCGTAACGTGCCGCCCCGGGCCTGGCGGGATGATCAATGCTCGCGGTGTCGGGCCGCGGTCGACCGGCACCGAGCGTCGGGTCACGGCTGGCCGGCCGGAGCCCGGGCCAGGACCGCGGTCAGCGAATCGACCTGGGCGCTGAGGCGCTGCACGAGATCGGTCGCGGCGACCAGCTCGGCCCGGGCGGTGGCCAGCTCGGTGCGCAGTGTGCCGGACTCGGCGCGGAGCATTTCGGTCTCGGAGCGGAGCGTGTCGGCGGCGCCGATGGCGGCGGCCAGCTCGGTGCGGGCGGCGTCGCGCTCCCACTCGGCGCGCGCCAGCGCGGTCGCGGTCGCGGCGCCCTCAGTCTGCAAATCGGTCACACGCTGCCGCAGCGTGCCGATTTCCGCGGCGCCGGCGGCGACCTCGGTGGAGAGCCGGGCGACCGCGGCGCGGGCGGTGTCCCGGTCCGCCGCGGCGGCGACGGCCGCGACCCGGGACTCGTCGCGAGCGCGGACGGCGGCATCGGCGGCGGCCACCGCACGGTCCAGGTCGGCCAGTGCGGTGGCGCGGATCCGGTCGGCTTCGGCGAGCGCGGCGCCACGCTGCTCGGCCAGCGTCACGGCGTGCGCCTGCCGGTCCTGCGCGTCGGCCCGCAGCGCCGCCTCGGCCGAGGCCGCGGACCGGGCCTGGTCCCGCTCGGCGACCCGGCCAGTCAGCTCGGCACGGACGGCGTCGAGATCAGCGGCCGTCTCGGCGAGTCGGGTGGACCGGTCGGCGGCGTCGGCCCGGGCCGCGTCGCGCTGGTCGCGGAGGCCGGCCGCGTCGGCGCGCGCCTGCTCGATTTCGCGGCGCGCCTCATCGCGTTCGGCGTGGGCACCGGCCACGTGCTGCGCGGCCTCGGCCCGGACCGCCGCGGTCTGCCGCTCCACGCCGGCCGGCGTCAGCTCGGAGTGCAGCGCGTCGGCCAGGGTGCCGGTGGCCAACTCGAGCCGCTCGACCAGCTCCCACGCGCGGGCGACCTGGCCGGCCAGGCCGGGCGAGTTGCGCTCCCGCATCCGGCCGTTGCGTGCCTGCCGCTGGCACTCGTTGTCGTTGTCGCGACAGTAGCGGAACGGGCGCCCGGCCGAGCCGCTCTGCGGCACCGGCCGGCCGCAGTAGACACACGGCCGGGTGTCGGCCTCGACCGCCGCGATCGCGTCGTCTCCCATGAGCGATCAGCCTACGGCGTGGCGCCGACAACACCGTCGCCCAACGCCGCCGACACGGCCGATCAGCCGATCGCGCGGCGCCGGCCCGCGCCGCCGAAACGGCCCATGCCGGGTAACCAAAACCGGCGCCGCCGTGCCAGTATGGGCGGCGCACACGCGAGCCCGGAGCGGCCGAACCGGCCCGCGCCGATCGCCGCGACCGACCCCGACCGCCCTGCCGGAGGTGACTTTGAGCGCGGAGTTCCCGCTGCGCCCACTCACCGTCGGCGAAGTGCTCGACGCCGGAGCGGCGGTGCTGCGCCGGCGGCCGCTGGTCCTGCTCGTCGCCGCGGTGCTGGCCGCGGGCGAGCGGGCGGTGCTGCACCAGTGGAGCGGCCTGGATCCGCATGCCCACAGCCTGGACGGGTTCATCCACCGGTTCGGCGCCTACTGGGCGCTGTTCGCCGCCGGCATGGGCACCGAAGCGTTCATCATCGGCATCCTCGGCGGCTTCACCGCCCCGGCCGCGGTCGCCATGGTCACCAGCGGCGGCGTCCGGCTGCGGTCGCGGTGGCTGTCGATCGTCGTGACCAGCGCGCTCATCGGCGCGGTCGCCGCCGGCGCGTTCTTCGCCGGCGGCATCGGCTGGGTGGCCTGGTTCATGCTGACCTCGCTCGCGATCCCGACCCTGGTGGTCGACGGCGGCGTAACCGACCCGCGGGGCCGCCTGCGCAACCCGGTCGCGCTCTTCGGACGCGCCGTCAAACTCGCCTCCCGCGGTCTGCTCGCCGGGCGCGTCCGGCTGCTGGGCTACCTGCCCTGGCAGCTGGTCCGGCTGCTGCTGCTCACCGTCGGTGGCGGCGAAGCCGTCGCCAAGCTGCTCTCGATCACCAGCGACGCCGCGGTGACCACGATTGACTGGACGCTCTGGATCGCCCTGAACGCGCTCTGCTACGCCACCATCGCCGGCGGCGACGCCGCCGCGCATCTGGAGACCCGGATCCGCACCGAGGGGCTGGACATCGCGGTCGGCCGGGCGGTGCGCACCGGATCGCCGGTCGAGCCGGTCCTGGCGGTGCCCCGATGATCCGGTTCCTGGACCGTGCCATCGCGACGCCGGTCCAGATCTTCGGCCCGTTCCTGTTCTTCCTGCTGGTCCTGGTCGCCGGCGCGCTGATCGGGCTGGGCTGGCAGTTCTGGCCGCGGTGGCTGCCCCGGGCCTCGTGGTGGCCGGCGATCGGGCGGTTCATCGGGGTCGCGCTGCGGCCGGCGAAGTGGCGGCGCGGCCGCAGGCGCATCGACGGCGAGGCCGTTGAGGAGATCGACGAGGTCAACGACGACGAGGCCCTGCCGGACCGGTCGTCCGGCGAGTTCCTCGCGCTCGCCGATGCCTACGCGGCCCAAGGGCGCTTCGCCGAAGCGGTCCGGGAGCGGCTCCGCGCCATCGTGCGTACGCTCGTCGACCGCGGCATCATCGCCCACCACCCGGAGTGGACCGTGACCGAACTCGTCGGCGCCGCCGTCACCCGCGCACCGGCGATGTCGACCCCGCTGCGCGAGGCCAGCGGCATCTTCACCGACATCTGGTACGGCCAGCGCACCGCCACCCGCGGCCACGACGACCGGATGCGCGAGCTCAACCAGCGCGTCGACCGCGACCTGGCGGCGTTGCCGTCGGCGGCCGCGCCGGTCGGAGCCGGAGCGGCATGAGAGCGCTGCTGCGGTTCCTGCGCCGCTTCTACCGGCTCCTGGCGCCGATCACCCTCGCCGTGGTCGCGGTGATCGGAGCGCTGGTGATCCACGCTCTGGCCCAGCCGTCGGTGACCGACCGGAACTTCCTGAACCCGGCCAGCAACGCCGGGGTGGGCGGCTCGGATCTGGCCGGGGAGCTGGCCGGCGCGGGTGTGACGGTGCGCCGCACCGCCTCCATTGACGAGGCGCTGGCCTGGGCCCGGGCCGGCGACACCACCCTCTTCGTGCCGGCCCCGGGCCTGGTGAACAGCTACACCGCCGCCGCGTTCACGGCGCTGCCGAGCAGCACCCGGCTGGTGCTGGTGGATCCGTCGCCGACGGTCATCGGGTGGGCCGGGCTGCCGGTCACCGAAGGCGGTGACCGGTGGGCCGAGTTCCCGGCGCCGGCCGGCTGCCTGCTGCCCGAGGCCAGCGCCGCGCCGATCGCCGGCACCGACCGGCACGAGTGGGCCGGACCGGGCATGGCCAGCTGCTACGGCGGATCCGTGGTGCAGTTCGGCGACGTCGACGTGTGGCTGGTCGGATCCGCCGATCCGTTCCGCAACGACCGGATCGGCGAACACGGCAACCAGGCCCTGGCCGCCGCGTTGCTGTCCGCTCACCCGACCGTGATCTGGCTGGACAACCATCGCCGGCAGCCGGAACCGAAGCTCGGCCCGGCGGTGCAAAACCCGTTCAACAAGCCCGCCACCAAGAACACCGGCGGCGACGGCGGCGGCGGCGGAAGCGCCCGCTCGTCGATGGCCGGGCTGTTCCCGGGCTGGATGTGGACGGTGCTGGGGCTGCTGCTGCTGATCCTGGTGGTGCTGGCGATCGCCGCGGCGCGCCGGTTCGGCCCGCCGGTGAGTGAACCGATGCCGGTCACCGCCAAGGCCCGGGAGACAGTGGCCGGCCGCGGCCGGCTCTACCGCAAGGCCAAGCAGCCCGCCGTCGCGCTGGCGGCGCTGCGGGCCGGCGCCGTCCGGTCGCTTCCGGCCGTCCTCGGAGTGGCCGCCACCGTGCCCGCCGCGGAGCTCTACGACCTCGCCGCCGTACGCGCCGGGATGCCCCGGGACACGGTCGAGGCGATCCTCGCGACCGACGAGCCGAAGACCAACGACGAGCTCGTCGCGGCGGTGACACGCCTCGACGAACTCATGGCACGTCTGACACACTCCATCGTCTCCACACACGGGTTGGACCGAACATGACCGAAGCCGTCGTCTTGCCGTCACAGCCACATCCAGGAAGTGACATGGCCCGAACCGCCCTCGCTCGCATCCGCGCCGAGGTCGCCAAGGTCGTCGTCGGACAGGACGCCGTCGTCAACGGCCTGCTCGCCGCGCTCCTCTGCCAGGGCCACGTGCTGCTGGAGGGCGTTCCCGGCACTGCCAAGACCCTGATGATCCGGGCGCTCGGCGCCGCGCTGTCGCTGGAGACCAAGCGGGTCCAGTTCACCCCGGACCTGATGCCCGGCGACGTCACCGGCTCGCTGATCTACGACAACCGGACCGCGGAGTTCGAGTTCCGGCCCGGGCCCGTCTTCACCAACCTGCTGCTCGCCGACGAGATCAACCGGACCCCGCCGAAAACCCAGGCGGCGCTGCTGGAAGCGATGGAGGAGCGGCAGGTCTCGATCGACGGCCAGCCCCGGCCGACGCCGACGCCGTTCATGGTCGCCGCCACCCAGAACCCGATCGAATACGAAGGCACCTACCCGCTGCCCGAAGCACAGCTGGACCGGTTCCTACTGAAACTGTCGGTGCCGCTGCCCAACCGGGACGAGGAACTCGGGGTGCTCCGCGCCCACCACGCCGGGTTCGACCCGCGGGACCTGGTCGGTGCTGGTGTCCGCCCGGTCGCCGGCCCGCACGAGCTCGCCATCGGCCGGGCCGCGGTGCGCGCGGTCGGCGTTGCCGACGGCGTCCTCGGCTACATCGTCGACATCTGCCGGGCCACCCGCACGTCCCCGTCGCTGGATCTCGGCGCCTCGCCCCGCGGCGCCACCGCCCTGCTCAACTGCGGCAAGGCGCTGGCCTGGATGAGCGGCCGCGACTACGTCATCCCGGACGACATCAAGGCGCTGGTGATCCCGACGCTGCGGCACCGGGTCCGGCTCCGCCCCGAGGCCGCGCTGGAAGGCGTCACGGTCGAGTCGGTGCTGGAGTCGGCGGTGGCCACCGTCGCCACCCCGCGGTGACCCGATGCTGACCCGGTGGTCCGGTCTGTGGCTGCTGGCCGGCGCGGCCGCCGTCGCCGTCACCCGGGCGCCCTGGGTCGGCCTGGCGTTCATCGCCGCCATGCTCGCCGCCGTCGGCGTCGACCTGCTGCTCGCCGGCGCCGTCGCGGACGTGCGGCTGAGTCGCGACGGCGACCGGCAGGTCCGGCTCGGCGGCACCGCCGCCGTCAACCTCACCGTCACCAACCGGGGCCGGCGGCCGATGGTCGCCGACGTACGCGACGCGTGGGTCCCGTCGGCCGGCGCCGGATCCGGCGCGTTCCAGATCCGGCTCCGGCCCGGACAGCGGGTGGCGCTGCAGACCACGCTGACCCCGACCCGGCGCGGCGACCGGCCCGCGGCCACCGTCACGATCCGGTCCTACGGGCCGCTGCGACATGCGTACCGGCAGGCGCGGCGGCGGGTCGCGGCCGAGCAGAGCCCGCCCTGGACGCTGCGGGTGCTGCCCCGGTTCGACTCCAAGCAGTTCCTCGCCGAGAAGCTCGCCAAGCTGCGGATCTTCGACGGCTCTGTGGTCACCCGCGGCCGCGGCCAGGGCACCGAATTCGATGCGCTGCGGGAATACGTCATCGGCGACGATGTGCGCTCGATCGACTGGCGCGCCACCGCCCGCCGCTCCGACGTGGTGGTCCGGACCTGGCGCCCGGAACGCGACCGGCACGTCGTCTGCGTCATCGACACCGGCCGCACCAGTGCCGTACGTGTCGGCACCACCTCCACCGACCCGGACGACGTCCACCTCGACGAACCCCGGCTGGACGCCGCCATCGACGCCGCGCTGCTGCTCGCCGAGGTCGCCAACCGGGCCGGCGACAGAGTCAGCCTGCTCGCCGTCGACTCGGCCGTGCGGACCGCCGTCTCCGGCGGCTCCAACCGCACCCTGCTGCCGAAGATGGTCGCCGCCCTGGCGCCGCTGCAACCGCAGCTCCGGGAGACCGACTTCGGCCTGGTGGTCAGCGAGATCCTGCGGCGCGAACGCAAGCGCGCCCTGGTCGTGCTCTTCAGCGCACTCGAGCCGGGCGCCCTCGGCGAAGGCTTGATGCCGGTGCTGAACCAGCTCACCGCCCGGCACAAGGTGCTGCTCGCCGCCGTCCACGACCAGTCGGTCGCGGACCTGGCCGGCCGGCACGACACCGCCGATGACATCTACCTGTCGGTGGCGGCTCAGAAGACGCTCGCCGAACGCCGCCGCGTCGTCTCCGCGCTGGCCCGCCACGACGTCGAGGTGGTCGACGCGCCGATCAAAATCTTCGCGTCCCGGGTCACCGACGCCTACCTGGAACTGAAGGCCGCCGGCAAGCTCTAACTCCGGCGCGAGCGCCTAGACGGCGGGCAGCACCGCGCCGGCCATCTCCTCGTCCAGATCGGCGCTGGCCGCCTGCTCCTGCGCGCGCCGGCCGAAGACCCACACGTAGACGAGGAACGCCGACCACACCACGAAGCCGATCGCGATCCGGATCGCGGTGGGCAGCGGCGACGGTGTCACGAACGCCTCGACCACGCCGCTGACCAGCAGCACCGCCACCAAGCCGAGCGCCACCAGCATCGCCGACCGGGCCGCCTCGGCGGTCGAGCGCGCCCGGGACAGGCCGCGTGCCGGTGCGATGAACGCCCAGCCGATCCGCATTCCGGCGCCGGCGGCGATGAACACGGTGGTCAGCTCCAGCATGCCGTGCGGCAGGATCAGCCCGAAGAATTCGCCGCCGTGGCCGTAGGCGACCATCGCACCGCCATCCACGCCGACGTTGAGGATGTTCGTGGCCAGCACGTAGAACACCGGCACGATCAGCGCGCCCGCGGCCAGGCACTGCCCGGCCACCAGTGCGTTGTTCGTCCACACCTGCAGGGCGAAGTGGTGAGCCGGATACTCCGAGTAGTAATTCTTGAAGTCCCGGGAGACCAGTTGCTGGACCGCGTCGTCCGGCACCAGTTGGGCCAGCACCGCCGGATGCGTGGCGATGTAGGCGATCATCGCCCCGGACGCGCAGACGAACACCGCCATCACCGTCAGCCACCAGCGCCGGGCCTGATAGACGGCGAGCGGGAATCCCTCCAGGAAGAACCGTGCCAGCGCCACCGTCCAGGAACCGGAATTGCTGGTGATCCGGCCCCGGGCGGCCAGCACTACCCGCGACAGCCAGGCGATCAGCAGTGCATCCGGGGCGGCGCTGCGGATCACCGACAGCTGGGCACCGGTCCGCTGATACAGCGCCATCATCTCGTCGATCTCGTCGACGGTCAGCCGGCGGCGCCGCGACAGGCGATCCAGTTTGCGCCAGTTGCCCGCGTTTTCCGCGACGTACGCGTCGAGATCCACTGGGGCCTCCGGAACGGGGTTCGCATTTGCGACGAGCGGAATGGCGAACACGGGGTGAAAAAGCTGCCGGGCGGGGACGCGCACAGCCTAACGGTCGTGTTGACTGTGCGCGTGACCCGACGAGCGCGGACCGATCCTGCCGCCCCCGACGCGAGCCCCGCCGGCCTGGTGGTGGCCGACGCGATCGAGCTGGACCTGCCGATCGCCCGGGTGTCCTCGCGGGGCCTGGCCCGGCTGATCGACCTGGTCGCGCAGCTGGGCATCGGCGGCACCGTCTCGATCCTGCTGTTCCTGATCGTCGGCTCCGCCGGCTCCCTGGACAACGCGACCGTGCAGGTCATTCTCGTCATCACCCAGGTGACGATGCTGATCGTCTACCCGGTGCTGATGGAGACCGTGACCCGTGGCCGCACGTTCGGCAAGTTCGTCCTCGGCCTCCGGGTGGTCCGCGACGACGGTGGAGCCATCCGGTTCCGCCAGGCCCTGACCCGAGGGCTGGTCGGCACCGCGGCCGAGTGGCCCGGGCTGCTGCCGCCGCTGACCTGGTTCGCCTCGCTGGCTTGCATGCAGGCCGATCCGCGCAGCAAGCGGCTCGGTGACATCAGCGCCGGGACCATCGTCGTGCACGAACGGACGCCGATCGTGTGGGGCTGGATCCCGGTGATGCCGGCGCATCTGGCCGCCTGGGCCGCCACCGTCGACCTCGGCGGAGTCACCGACGAACTCGCTCTGGACATGCGGCAATACCTGATCCGCTACCGGTTCCTGCACGCATCGGCCAGGACGACGCTGGGCAATGCGCTCTCCACCGACCTCGCCCGGGTGATCAGGCCACTGCCGCCACCCGGCATCAACGGCCGGGACTTCCTGATCGCGGTCCTCGCCGAACGGCACCGGCGCTCGGTGACCCGGCTGGTCTCTACGCGTACCGCGACCGCGACGGTGTGGCCCGAGCTGATGCACGCGACCGGCCAGGGCGGATGGGTTCCGCCTCAGCCGGCCACCGCGCCGGCCGGATCGGCGGCGCTGATCCCGCTGCCCGCGACCGCGCCGGTGGTGCGGCAGGCCGCACCACCGGCGTAGATCGAGCAGGACCTCAGGCTCCGACGAGAACCCGGTCGTCGGAGGCCACCGCGTCGTCGTCCGCCGCCGGCACCGGAGCACCGTGCCCGCGCGCCGAGCGCGGCAGCCGGAACGCCAGCGCGAACGCCACCGCCACCAGGCCCAGCGCCAGCACCGCGACGATCCGCGACCGCGCCGACGAAGTCCCCGATCAGCGGGCGGGCGCCGAGGCTGGAGAAGAACACCGTGCCCAGCACCGCCACGCCTAGGCTCGCACCCATCTGCTGCAGCGACTCCAGCATGCTGGAGGCCGATCCGACCTCGTGGTCGCCGATCTCGCCCATGATGATGTCGAACAGCGGCACGAAGATCATGCCCATGCCGGCTCCGTAGACCAGCAGGGCCGGCAGCAGCGTCCACTGGTTTACCTCGGCGGTGGACAGCACCGTGATGATGCCGACCAGGCCGATCGCCATCCCGATCAGGCCGATGTGCAGCAGCTTGCGGCCGAGCTTGCCCATGGTGGTGGCGGCGAAGCCGGAGCCGAGGAACGCGCCGACCGCCCAGCCGGTCGTGGTCAGGCTCGCCCGCATCGGCGAATACCCCAGGCCCAGCTGCAGGAACAGGCCGATGGACAGGGAGAAGCCGACGATCGAGCCGAAGAACACGATCACGAACACCACACCCGAGGCGTAGGACCGTTTCGCGAACACGCTGAGCTCGACCAGCGGCGTCCGGCCGGAAGCGCGGCGGCGCAGCTGGTAGACGACGAACCCGGCAAGCACCAGCACGGCGGCGGCGAGCATGGCGAACAGGCTTAGCGGCCAGCCCTGGTCGCGGCCCTGCACCAGCGGGTAGACCAGCAGGAACATGCCCACCCCGGCGATCAGCATGCCGAGCACGTCCAGCCGCTGCGATCGCTGGCCGCCGCCGACCGGCAGCGCGGCCCGGCCGGCCAGGAACGCGAACGCACCCATCGGCACGTTGATCAGGAACACCGCGCGCCAGCCGGTGCCGGCCATATCGGCGTCGATCAGGACACCGGCGACGATCGGGCCGAGAATCGTGGACAGGCCGATCACCGGACCCAGCGCGCCGAACGCCTTGCCGATCTGCTGCGGCGGAAACAGATCCCGGATCAGGCCGAACCCCTGCGGCACCATCACTGCGCCGAAGAGCCCCTGCAGCACGCGAGCGCCGATCAGCGCGGTCGTCGTCGGCGCGAACGCGCACGCCAGCGACGCGGCGACAAACCCGCACACCCCGATCAGGAGTACGCGACGGCGACCGAACATGTCACCGAGACGCCCACCGGTCAGCAGGCCGGTCGCCAGCGCCAGCGTGTAGCCGGCGGTCAGCCACTGGATGCTTGCGTAGGAGCCGCCGAGCGATTCCTGAATGGACGGCGCCGCGACGGTCACGATGGTCGAGTCCAGAATGTTCATGATCAGTGCCGTGAGCACGGCGAACAAGCCCAGCCAGGGCCGCGTCCTGAGGTTCCGGATGTCAGTCATGCCAACAGCTTCGCAGGCCATTAGGAAGAGCATCGTTCCTAATAGTCAGGTAGTTTTGAAAACATGTTGGAGACCTCGGCCCGCCTGCTGAAACTACTGTCGCTGCTGCAGACCACCCGGGAATGGACCGGCACCGAACTGGCCGACCGCCTGGAGGTGTCCACGCGGACCGTCCGCAACGACATCGAACGCCTTCGCGACCTCGGCTACCCGGTGCACGCCACGCCGCGGCAACACCGGCGGTTACCGGCTCGGCGCCGGCGCGGCGCTGCCGCCGCTGCTGCTCGACGACGACGAAGCCGTCGCCGTCACTGTCGGGCTGCGCTCCGGGGCATCCGGCTCGGTGGCCGGCATCGAGGAGTCGTCGCTGCGGGCCCTGGCGAAACTGGAACAGGTGCTGCCGTCCCGGCTGCGGCACCGGCTCAACGCCCTGTCCACCTACACCACGGCGGTGCCGCCGATGGGACGCGTCGGGCCGCAGGTCTCCACCGAAGTCCTCACCGCCATCGTCGCCGCCTGCCGGGACCGGGAGCGGCTGCGCTTCGACTACACCTCGCACGACGGCGCGCCCAGCCGCCGCGACGTCGAGCCGTACCAGGTGGTCAACTGGGGCCGGCGGTGGTATCTGGTGGCCTGGGACGTGCAGCGGGTCGACTGGCGGACCTACCGGGTGGACCGGATCGAGCCCAAGGTGCCGACCGGGCCACGATTCACGCCGCGTCCGCTGCCCGCCGACGACCTGGCCAGCTACGTCGCCCAGCACGTCGGCACGGTCACCTGGCGCTACCGGGCCCGGGTCACCGTCTTCGCGCCGGCCGACGAGGTCGCCGCCCGGCTGCCGATCCAGATGATCCCGGTCGAGCCGATCGACGAGTCCAGCTGCTCGGTGCTGCTCGGCGCGGACAACCTCGAATCGCTGGCGGTCTGGCTCGGCGTACTCGGGGCGGATTTTCGGGTCGAGGACGCCCCCGAACTCGCCGCGCACCTGCGTGTCGTCGCCGACCGCTATCGGCGCGCGGCGGGTGATCGCTAGATTGCATGCCATGCCCCGCACCCGGCTCTACCGCAACGGCGTCCTGGAAGCCGAAGGCTTCCCGATCGCCGACGTCTCCGACCATCTCGCCGAAGAAGGCACCGTGGTCTGGTTCGACCTGTGCGAGCCGACCGCCGCTGACCTGGCCTCGATCAGCGAGGAGCTGGGCCTGCACCCGCTCGCGGTGGAGGACGCCGTCGGCGACCGGCAGCGCCCGAAACTCGACCACTACGCCACCCACCTGTTCCTCAACGCCTACTCGATCGAGCTGGACACGAAGAGCGGGGCGCTCAACACCTCCGAGGTGGCCGCCTTCATCACCCGGCGGGCGCTGGTGACCGTGCGCAAGGACAAGTCCTTCGACATCGACGGCGTGGTCGCCCGCTGGGACGAGGAACAGGGCCTGGCCCGCAGCGGCGTCGCGTTCCTGGTGCACGGCGTGCTGGACTACATCGTCGACACGCACTTCGACGCCATCCAGCAACTGGACACCGAGATCGAGGCGCTCGAGGACGACCTGTTCTCCGAGCGCGTCAAGGATCTGCCGATGCAGAAGCGCACCTTCGAACTGCGCAAGTCGCTGGTCAACGCCCGCCGGGTGATCGTCCCGATGCGCGAGGTGGTCAACACCGTGATGCGCCGCGACCTGCCGTTCGTCGACGCCAACGTGGCGCCCTACTTCCAGGACGTCTACGACCACGTGCTGCGCGCCACCGAGTGGACCGATTCGCTGCGGGACCTGATCGGCAACATCCACGACACCCACCTGACCCTGCGCGGCAACCGCCTCAACGTGATCATGAAGCAGGTCACCAGCTGGGCCGCGATCATCGCCATTCCCACCGCCGTCACCGGTTTCTACGGCCAGAACGTGCCCTATCCGGGCTTCGCCCGCCACTCCGGCTTCATCACGTCCAGCGCCATCACGCTGATCGCCGTGGTCGCCCTCTATGCGATGTTCAGGAAGAAGGGCTGGCTGTAGCGTCAATCTTGCGACGTTGGGAGGCCCGGTAGCCGTCCCCACGTCGCAAGATCCACGGGTGTGGCGGCGCTAGGGGTAGACCTTGGCGTGCTTGGCGAAGAACTCCGGGTCGCTCTGGACCGCCACCACGCACAGGATGTGCCCGCCGGGCGCGCGCAGCACATACCACCCCGGCTTGCGGATCACTTCGGCGCCGAGGCCGATCAGCCGCTGAGCCTCGGCTTCGATGTCGTCGGTCTCGATGTCGATGTGGTAGCGCGGTGCGTCGTCGACCGCCTGCACCTCGACCTCGATGCCGGGCACCGCGTCCGGCAGCCGGGTGTAGTCCTCGTCGTCGTCCTCACGCTCCGGCTCGACGCCGAACGCCTGCGACCAGAAGTCGATCGACGCGTCCGCCGTGTCCAGCGGCGAATCGATGAACAGACCGTAGAACCGGGCACGATGCATGGCTACAACCCACTCATCTCGTTGATGTCACTGCTGGAGAGGATCCGCTTGGGCGCCGCGGCTGCGGCCCGGACCCCGGCCTGCTGCGTTTCGACGGCGATCGCCACCATCGCCCGGCCGATGTGCTCGGTCGTCGACACCGATCCCGGCATCAGCCGCTTCAGCACCGGATAGAGCGGCCGGCCGAGCACGTAGACCGCCCGGTAGAGCCGAGTCCGGCTGGTGGCGCCGTGCCGCGGCTGAATGTAACCCGGCCGGAACATGTAGGCATCCAGCGACAGCGCCAGGATCGCATTCTCGGTCCGGCCCTTCACCCGGGCCCACATGCTGCGGCCACGCTCGGTGCTGTCGGTCCCGGCACCCGAGACGTAGATGAAAGTCATTCCCGGATTGAGCCGCGCCAGCGTCGTCGCGACCGAGAGCGTGTAGTCGTAGGTGATCCGGGTGTAATCCGCCTCGGACATCCCGGCCGAGCTGACGCCCAGGCAGAAGAAGCAGGCGTCGGCACCGGTCAGGTCCACCTCGATCGGACCCAGATCGAGCAGGTCGGCATGAGTGATCTGGTGCAGCTTCGGATCGGTCGCGGCGACCGGGCCGCGGCCCACCGTCAGCACCTCCTCCACCGCCGGCGACAGCAGCGACTCGCGCAGCACACCCTGGCCGATCATGCCGGTCACGCCAAAAATCACGATCTTCAGGCCCACGGGGGCACGATACTGGATTCCGGCTCGCGTACCGCTGATCCGGCGAATGTCGCACCCAGCGGCGAGGATGGGGCCATGGCCATCGAGGTGTATCTGGAGATCGGCGCGAAGCAGTGCTTCGCCGCCGCCGTGGAATTCCCCGGCTGGGCCCGCCGCGGCAAGGGCGACGACGGCGCGCTCGAAGAGCTGGACAACTACCGGGAGCGCTACCGCGCAGTCGCCGAACGCGCCGGGATCAAAGTGCCGAAGACCGACCTCGCCGTCGTCGAACGTCTCCCGGAGCGTAAGGGCGACACCGACTTCGGCGTCCTCGGCGCCACACCGCAGGTCGACACCCGGCCCACCACCTCGGCGGCGGCGAACCGGATCGCCGCCCTGGTGCAGGCGGTCTGGGACGAGCTCGACGAGATCCGGGCCACGACCACCGAGGAGCTGCGCAAAGGCCCGCGCGGCGGCGGCCGGGACCGGGAGAAGATGTTCGCTCACGTGATCGGCGCCGAATCCGGCTACGGCCGGATGATCGGCGTCCGGCACAAGCAGCCCGACAACGACGACACCGGCGCCATCACCGCCATGCGCGCCGACCTGCTGGCCGCGCTCAGCCGGCCATCCGACGGCAAGCCGCTGCGCGACAACGGCTGGACGCAGCGCTACGCGGCCCGGCGGATCGCCTGGCACGCCCTCGATCACGCCTGGGAGATGCAGGACAAGACGCTCGGCTGAGCCCGCCGGTCACGGGCCGCCGGAGAGGTCGTAGTGCAACAGCGAACCGTCCGGGCACCGGACATACAGCACCGTCGGTGCGATGTCACCGGACGGCTCGCTCAGGATGACGCTTCCGCCCGGCGCCGAGCCGACGCGTGCCGCGTCCGGAGGGACCACCGTCACCGGGCCGCCGCGACGATAATCGCGGCCCCGGTACCAGATCACCGGTGGGTGCGGACCCGGCCGCAATGCCCACACGCCGTAGCGGTGCCGGACCCATTCGGCGCGCAATCCGGTGGCGGCCGTGCCGCCGACGGCCAGGACCATGCCGACCGCGGCGAGCACGACGAGTGCCCGTCTCGGCCGACGCGGCGGTGACGCGACGGTCATCGGGTCTCCGCTTCCGCTCCGGATCGTGCCTGCCAGCCGCAGGACGCCGAACGCGGGCACCACTGTAGACCGGGTCGACATCCACCACCGGGTCGCACTATGTGAGCGTCGCTCGTGCCGGTAACACCGGCGAAATCCGGCTGACCTAGCGTCGGCACGTGCACGATTCGGCCATCACGACACTGCAACTCGCCGCCGCCCGCGCCTGGCCGGCACCCATCTGCCGGCCGCTGGGGGACTGGTGGCTCCGCTCCGCCGAAGGCTTCACCGGCCGCGGCAACTCCGCGCTCCCGCTCGGCGACCCCGGCCTGCCTCTCGATCAGGCGCTGGACCAGGTCGAGACGTTCTACCGGGAACTCGGATTCCGGCCGGCGGTCGATGTGCCGCTGCCGCTGCGATCCGATGTCCGCACCGCCCTGCGGGACCGCGGGTGGCAGGTGCAGACCATGGTGTTCGTGCAGAGCATCAAGCTGCTCCCGCTGGTCGCCGCCACCCCTGCCGGTGCCGAGTTCGACCTGCTCGACGCGCCGTCCGACGAGCACCTGCGGATGATCCGAGAGGCGCGGCGAATGCTCCCCGGTGCGGCGATGCATCTGCTCACCGGCGTACGCCCGGTGGTCTTCGCCGAGTGCCGCCGAGACGGCGAACTCGTCTGCCGCGCCCGCGGATCGGTCACCGACGGCTGGCTCGGCCTGATCGGCATCGAAACCGCCGCGTCCGCCCAGCGGCAAGGGCTCGCCACGGCCGCCGTCGGCCGGCTCGCCCGGTGGGCCCTCGACCACGGCGCCACCGACGCGTTCCTGCAGGTCGACCACGTCAACACCGGCGCTCAGCGGGTCTACCACCGGCTCGGCTTCCGCACCCACCACACCTACGAGCGCTACGCACCGGCAGACTGAGCCGATGGGCTACCGCGACGTCGTGCTGCGCTACTTCGACATGTGGAACTCCGGTGACACCACCGGCATCGACGACATCATCGACCCGGACTGGATCGACCACGCCCACCCGGAGGCGCGCGGCCCGGTCGGCGTACGCGACTCGATCGTCGCCATCAAAGCCGCCCAGCCGCGCCTGCACTTCCACCTCGACCATGTGCTCGACGACACCGACATGATCGCGGTCGCCGGGTCCGTGCACGGAGCCAGCACCCGGCTGATGTGGCTGATCCGGATCCGTGACGGCCGGATGGCCGAGATGTGGACCTACCGCGGTGCCGACACCTGACCTCAGAGCAGCGCCGGTGCCACCAGCATCACGCCCATCCCGGCGGCCATCGTGACGTGGATGGCGACCTCGCCGGGCCGGCGGCCGGTCCGGAGCCAGCCCAAGCCGAGCGCCGCGGCCAGGCAGTAAACGCCGGCCACAACGGCCTTGCCCGACGCTGACGGTGATGCGGCCATCGCCATCACGCCCATCGGCGAGGGCGCCAGCGGTGCCAGCATCCAGATGGTCAGCACCATGAGCAGGCCGTGGTGCAGAACCCGCCCCCGGCCCGGACAGCCTGGCCCGGACCACCAGCGCGCCGATCCGCCACGCGCCGGCACCGAGCGGTACGCCGGTCGCCTGCACGGCGAACCAGCCCACCGCGAGACCGCTGGCAAGGAGCTGCGGCTGCACCAGGCCGCGAACGCCGGCCGCCATCAACGCCATCTCGGCACTCATCAGCACGTGCGCCGCGTCGTTGACCCGCACCACCGGGCCGTCCGCCCCGCGAACGCACCGGAGCAGGCAGTAGACGCCGGTGCCGAGGAACGCCAGCAGCAACGGCATGGTCACCGGGGACGGCAGCATCGGCACGTGAACCTCCGTAACGGCAACGGAAGCGTCTCGACGCCATGCTATGCGGGCGGCGTCCGAAATGTCAGACCCGCCGACCGGAATCCACTCAGGCCGCGCTCACACCACCAGGTCGAGATTGTCCGCATAGAACTCGATCGCCCGCCGGAAGCTCTGCACATCCCCGTCGGCGCTCGTCTCCGCGAGCAGCTTCAGCAGCGCACCGACCGCATCGGCGTGGTCGCCCACGTTGTAGAGCACCATCGCCAGAAACGTCCGCAGCGCCGGGTCACCGGGGAACTCCTCGAGACCGCGGCGCAACGTCGCCAGCGCATCGGAGTAGCGGCCCAGCACCCGGTAGGTGCTTCCGAAGCCGACAAACGCATCGTGGCGGTCCTGCGCCGGCAGCCCCGGCCGGCTCAACGCCGCCTGATAGAACGGCACCGCCTCGGCCTCCAGGCCGAGACGGTCATGGATGGCCGCGGTCTGGTAGGCGATCTCGACGTCGTCCGGGTAGCGCGCCGACAGGTTCAGCAGCGCGACCCGGGCGGCCTCATCCGAACCGGTCTCGCCCGCGCCGGCCGCGTTCGCCGTCAGCGCCAGAGCCGCCGCCAGGTCCGCATCACGCTGTTCACTCGAATCAGTCACCGACGCATTGTGCACGACCATCGCAGGTCACGGCATACTCCGGGGATGGCAGACGAAGATCAGGAGACGCCGGAACGGCACGCCTCCTGGATCGAACTCTTCTTCGATCCGGGACCAGCAACCACCGCCTTCCTCATTGCCTACGTGGCGCTCGGTGGCTCGCCGGTGCGCCGGAACCGCGCCCACGGACGGCCGGGAATCACCAGCCGTACGGGCCGAACCGGCCCCAGGCGACCAGCAGCGCCAGCACCAGCAGGATTGCCGTGACCACCACGCCGCGGGGTTCGCGCCGGCGGACGTGCATGGCCGCGGCCAGCGCGGTCATCACCGCCAGCCCGGTCGCCGCGATGGGCGTCAGCACCGGGGCGATCCCGGTCGCGGCCGGCACGATCAGCCCGACCGCGCCGAGCACCTCGACCATGCCGATGAACCGCACCATCGCCGCGGACACGTCGTTCATCCACGGATACTTCGGTGCCAGCTTGGCCTTCGGCTGGCTCAGCTTCGACAGGCCGGACAGACCGATCAGTGCGGCCAGCAGCGCCTGAACGATCCACAGGAAGACGTTCATCGTGGGTCCCCGCCTCCGATTGCGGCAGGTTCGGGCCGGCTCATGACGCCCGGCCTGGAACGGCGCCCGCGGGGACCGCGCTGCCGGGAATCGCGCCGATCTGCTGCATCTGGGCGAAGGTGTCGACGATGCCCCAGATCTCAGCGACCTTGCCGGCCGCGAACCGGACGATGAACATCTCGTTGTAGGTGATCGACCGCCCGGTCGGCGGTACGCCCCGGAACTCACCCGTGTGGGTTCCGGTCACCGTGTTGCGGAACACCACCTTGTCACCTTCGGCGATGACGTCCTCGACCGTCACCCGGATGTCGGGTAACCCACCGAGCAGCACCGCCCATACCCGTTTGAGAATCTCCGGCCCGGCGGCGTCGAACGGCACCGGTGCGTGGAATTTCAGGTCCGGGTCGACGATCTCGTCGACGGCCGCCCCGATCTCGGTCAGGTCGCGGCTGTTGACCGCCTCGTGGAAGCGCAGGAACACCGCTTTGTTGGTCTCAATCTCGTTCATAACCAGGCGACGAACGGGCGGCTGGCGAGGGGACAGCGTGGATCAGAAATCTTCCAGCCGCCGGGTCAGGAACCGCCGCTCCGGAGTCGACGTGGCCAGCGCCAGCGCTCGCTGGTAGGCCGCGCGGGCGTCGCCGCGGCGCCCCAGCCGCCGCAGCAGCTCGCCACGGGTCGAGTGGAAATAGAGGTAGCGGTCCAGGTCCAGACGGTCGACCGTGCGCAGCGCCGCCGCTGGATCGCCGGCCTGGGCGACCGCGACCGCGTGGTTGAGCTCGACCACCGGAGAGCCGGTGAGCAGGACCAGCCGGCGGTACAACGCGACGACTCCCGGCCAGTCGATCTGGTCGCGCATCTGCAGCGAGGCGATCGCCGCCTGAACCACGTACGCGCCACGACCGCCGATCACCAGCGCCCGATCGAGGGCCGCCCGGCCGTCGGAGATCAGAGCCTCGTCCCACAACGACCGGTCCTGGTCGTCCAGGAGCACGAGGTCGTCGCCTGCGAACCGGGCCCGGCGCCGGGCGTGGTGAGTCATCATCAGCGCCAGCAGTCCGAGCACCTCCGGCTCGGCCGGCAGCAGCCCGGCCAGCACCCGTCCCAGCCGGATCGCTTCCGCGCCCAGGTCGACCCGACCGTGATAGCCCTCGTTATAGATCAGGTAGATGACGGCCAGCACCGCGTCAACCCGATCGGGCAACATCCGCGCCTCGGGCACGGCAAACGGGATCCGAGCGAGCTTGATCTTGCTCTTGGCCCGCGACAGCCGTCGTTTCATCGTCTCCTCGGACACCAGGAACGCCCGGGCGATCTCGGCCGTCTCCAGCCCGCCGAGCGCCCGGAGGGTGAGCGCCACCTGCCCGTCCAGGGGCAGCGCCGGATGGCAGCAGGTGAAGATCAGTTCAAGCCGCTCGTCCTTGATCACGGTGTCGTCGACCTCGTCCACGACGACCTCGGGCACCGGCAGCAACTGGATCTTCTCGGCCAGAGTGCGGTCCCGGCGGATCCGGTCGATCGCTCGGTGCCGGGCCGTGGTCACCAGCCAGGCGCCCGGATTGGCGGGCATGCCGGAGGCCGGCCACCGCTGCGCCGCGATCGTGAACGCTTCCTGCGCGGCGTCTTCGGCCCGGTCGAAGTCGCCGAGGAACCCGACAAGGGAAGCCAGCACCCGGCTCCACTCGTCCCGGAAGACCTGCTCGAGCCCGGTCAGCGCGGAACCGCCGGCCAGATCTCGATGGTGCCGCCGAACCGGGCCGCCGGAATTCGCGCCGCCAGCTCCAGCGCCTCGTCCAGGTGCGCCGCCTCGATCAGGCAGAAGCCCCCGAGCACCTCCTTGCTGTCGGCGAACGGGCCGTCGGTCACCAGCGTCCGGCCGCCGGCCACCCGAACGCTGGTGGCCGTCTCGACCGGCTGCAGCTGGGCTGCCCCGAGACATCGCGGATCGTCGGCGAGCGCCAGGTATTCGGCGTACGCGGCGGCGCGCTCAGGTTCCGGCAGGGCCTCCTCGACGCCGGGCTGGTTATAGATCAGCAATGCGTACTTCATCGCACCTCCAGGTCAACGGCTTCTGGTGGGTATGACGATTCGGCGGCCCGGTCTGCGACATCGCGCAGGACGGTTCTACACGGCCAGGCATTGGGGTTATAGACGCGTACCCCCAATGGGGTTAGCTTTGACGGCGATCGGATCTGACCGAGAGGAGCGCCTGGATGCCGAAGATCAACGTCTATCTGCCCGATGACCTGGCCGAGGCGGTCAAGGCCGCCGGCGTCCCGGTCTCGGCCGTCTGCCAGCGCGCACTGGAGCAGGCGGTCCGCCGGATCACCGCGATAAGGGAGATCGCCATGACCGACCTGGACGACGACGATCTGGAACGCCGCCTGCCCAGCTTCACCGCCAGGGCGCGGCAGGCGCTCGCCGGCGCGATCCGCAGCGCCCGGGACTCGGGCTCTGCGGTCGGCACCGGCCATCTGCTCGCAGCAATCATCGCCGAGGGCAACAACATGGCGCTGCATGTGCTGCGCGCCGTCGATGTCGATCCGGCGGCGGTCGCCGACGACCTGCGGCGTCGGTCTCTGGCCGAGCCCGGGCACGCCTCCACCGACAACGCGTTCAGCAGCGCCGCGGGCACCGCGCTGGAACTCACCGTCGCCGAGGCCACCGCGCTGGGACACAACTACATCGGTTGCGAGCACTTGCTGCTCGGCCTGATCGCCGACACCGACGGCGTCGCCGGGCAGGTCCTCCGCGGCCGCGGCGCGGAACTGCGGATCACCCGTCGCGCCGTGGTCGCGGGGCTCGCCATGTTCGTGCACGCGCGCAGCCAGGCGCCGCAACCGGCGGCCGGCCCGGCGCAGATGGTCATCGCCGAAGTCCTCCGCGCCGAGCTGCAGCCGCTGGTGGACCGGATCGACCGTCTGGAGCGGAGGACCGGCATCCAGCCGGGGTAGCCGGCCGCGTCGACACGTCACAGCAATTCGGCCAGATCGACCTGCGCCAGCCGCTTCGGATCGGCAACGATGGTCAACTCCGCCAGCTTGCCGTCCACCACCGTGAAGTCGGCCACCGACAACAGCCGGCCGTTCTCGATGGTGACCAGGCCCGGCATGCCGTTGACCGACACCACCCGGACATCGCGCTCGATCTGGGAGAACAGCAGAGCCCCCGTCGCCACCTGCTCGGCACCCCGGACCAGCCGGGCACCCAGGCCGGAGCCGTCATCGATCCGCAACACGATGTCCGGGTCCA
Organism: uncultured Actinomycetota bacterium; assembly: GCA_963836775.1. Taxonomy (GTDB): domain Bacteria; phylum Actinomycetota; class Actinomycetes; order Mycobacteriales; family Micromonosporaceae; genus DASQPR01. The sequence goes on from CAWIKR010000003.1 coordinate 2,202,377, forward strand.
GCACCGAGACCAGCGCCTCGAAACTGCCGCTGCGGGACGCGGCCAGAAACGCGTCCACCACCTCCCGGTGCCGCACCGGGTCAGTGGTGCGCGCCGACGCGGGATCGCCCTGAACGCGGCGCCGGGCCCGGCTGGCCAGCTGCCGGGTCGCCTCGGGCGACCGGTCGATCACGCCGGCGATCTCGTCAAACGGCACCGCGAACATGTCATGCAGCACAAACGCGAGTCGCTCGGCCGGCGACAGCGTCTCGAGCACCACCAGCATCGCCAGTCCCACTGAGTCGGCGAGCACCGCCTCGGACTCCGGCCCGGCCTCGTCCAGGCGGCGGACCACCGGATCCGGAACGTGCACGTCATCGATCGGCTGCTCACCGCGGGTCTTGCGGGACCGCAGCAGGTTCAGGCAGATCCGCGCCACCACCGTGGTGAGCCAGCCGCCCAGATTCTCGATCTCCGCGGCATCGCTGCGGCTCAGCCGCAGCCACGCGTCCTGGACCGCGTCGTCGGCCTCGGCGGTCGATCCGAGCATGCGGTACGCCACACCACGCAGCTGATCGCGCTGCGCCTCGAACCGCTCCGCCAAATATTCCTGATCGGTCATGTCACGTTCCTTCGTCATCGGGTGTCAGCGGATTGACCCACCGGAAACCGGCAACGTGACACCCCGCCGGTCCACCCTATCGACCTGATCTTGCGGATAACCGCGTTGACGCAGCTCGCGCCGGGCACCCCGCCCGTCGCCGGCACCGCGATCAGGCCTCTAACGTCAAGGAGACGATCATGGAACCACGCATGAAGCACCCGGTCTTCGTCCTGCCGGCCGCCTACAAGGGCCTGAACGCGATGGCCGAGGCGGCTAAATCCACCGGCATCGACGAGAACCTGGTAGAACTCGTCCACCTGCGCGCCAGCCAGATCAACGGCTGCGCAGTGTGCCTGCACATGCACGCCGCAGCCCTGCAGAAGAACGGCGAGAGCTACGAGCGCGTTGTCGGCGTGGCGGCGTGGCGAGACAGCCCGTTCTACAGCGACGCCGAGCGGGTCGCGCTCGAGCTGACCGAGGAACTGACCCGGATCGCCGACCGCGGCGAAGCCGTCAGCGATGAGCTGTGGACCGCCGCCACGAAGCACTTCGACGAGGAACAGCTGTCGGCATTGCTGATCTCGATCTCCGCGATCAACGTCTGGAACCGGCTCAACGCCGCCACCCGCCAGGTGGCCGGCGCCTACTGAGCCGGCGCCTGTTGAGCCGCGGCGCCCGCCGACACTGTCGGCGGGCGCCGCCGTACCTGGGCGCCCCTACCTACGGGCGCCGCTGTACGCGGGCCGCCGTTCGCGCAGCGTGCGGCAGCCCGCCGCCGGGATCATGATGGAGGCGTACGCCGCCGGCGACGTCCTTGAGAAAATCGACGCCCGATTCGTGTCGAGAATCTCCGACCGGCTCCGCTCACCAGGTGACGGGCCACGACCGGCGCGGCCCACGACACCAGGAGATCACGATGCCGAAGTACCTGCTTCTCAAGAACTACCGCGGCGGGCCGGACCCACACCGCGCGGTGCCCCCAATGGACCAGTGGGCGCCCGAGGACTTGGAGGCGCACATCGCCTTCCTCCGGCACGTCAGCGAGCTGCTCGAGAAGAACGGCGAATACCTCGGCGCGCAGGCGCTGACACCGGAGCGCACCTGGGTGCGCTACGGCGGACCGGACGCCGCGCCGGTGACCACCGACGGCCCACTGCCCGAAACCAGCGATCTGGTGGCGGGCTGGTACATGATCGACGTCGATTCGTACGACCGCGCGGTCGAAGTCGCCGCCTACGTCTCGGCCGGTCCTGGCCCCGGAGGCGAGCCGCTCTACGAGTGGATCGACATCCGGGAACTCATGTCCGACGCGCCGTCCGGCGACTGACCTGACGTGATCGACGAGCCGACACCACCGTTGGACGAGGGCATCTTGCGTGCCCTCGTCCCCGGGGTGCTCGCGGGCCTGCTCCGACGGGGCGAGGACTTCGACGCCGCCGAGGACGCGCTCCAGGAGGCGCTTCTGGAGGCGCTGCGGGTCTGGCCCGACCACCCGCCGCGAGACCCGCGGGCCTGGCTGGCGGCGGTCGCCACCCGACGGCTCGTCGACGCCCGGCGCAGCGAAGCGGCTCGGCACCGGCGCGAGGAGGCGACGCACGTCGAGCCGCGACCGGGCGCGACCGAAGCCGCCGATGACACCCTCTTCCTGCTCTTCTGCTGCTGCCACCCGGACCTCACACCGGCGTCCCAAGTAGCCCTGACACTGCGGGCCGTCGGGGGCCTCACCACCCGGGAGATCGCCGACGCCTTCTACGTGCCGGAGGCGACGATGGCGCAGCGGATCAGCCGGGCCAAGCGCACGCTGCACGGGCGGCGCCTGGATCAGCCCGGCGACCTCGCCGTCGTGCTGCGGGTGCTCTACCTCGTCTACACGGCCGGCCACGCGGGCCGGATCGACCTGGCCGCCGAGGCGATCCGGCTGGCCCGCCAGCTCACCCTCGCCACCCCGGAACCGGAGGCGCGCGGGCTGCTCGCCCTCATGCTTCTCAATCACGCGCGCCTCCCGGCGCGACTCGACTCAGACGGCCGCATCGTGACGCTCGACGAGCAGGACCGCGGGCGGTGGGACACCCGCGAGATCGCCGAGGGCGTACGCATCCTGCAGTCGGCGCTGGCCATGCAGACGCCGCAGCGGCCCCCGGGCCGCTACCAGATCGAGGCTGCCATCGCCGCCCTGCACGACGACGCGGCCAGTGCCGAGGAGACCGACTGGCCACAGATCCTGGCCTGGTACGACGATCTCGTCACCCTCGCCGACGACCCGGTTCACCAGGACCCGGCCGCTGTGCTGGCACGTGCCGTCGCCATCGGCCACGTGCTCGGCGCCGCCGCCGGGCTGCGCGAGACCGACCGGCTGCGCGAGGTCATCGGGGAGCGCCAGCGATGGCACGCCGTCCGCGGCCACCTACACGAACTCAACGGTGACCCGGTGGCCGCCGGTGCCGCGTACGCGGATGCGGCCCGCCGGGCCACCGACGTCGCCGAGCGCGACCACCTGGTCCGTCGGGCGGCACGGGCTCGGCAGGCTGAGCGCGCCCGGTCCGCGGCGCGACACCACCGCTAGAGCGCGGCGACCGCAGCAGCCTGCCCGCCCACGGCCACGGGTCCGTCCACGGCGACGCGCCTGGCCTTATCCAGCGCCGCACGCACCAGCGGATCCGGTGCCGGCAGGATCGGCAGCCGCACCATCGGGCTGGCGATCCGGCCATGCGCATGCAGCACCGCCTTCAGGACCGACGGATTCGGCGCGGCGAACAGCGCCCGGGACAGCGCGGCCAACCGGGCGCCCAGGTCATCGGCACGTGCCCGATCGCGCCGGGCCGCCACCAGCTCCGCGAACGCCGCCGTGGCCAGGTGCGCCGAGGCCAGGATCCCGCCCCGGCCGCCGAGCGCGAGCAGCGGCGCCAACAACTCGTCGTCGCCGGCCAGCACGCTGAACCCGGACGGCAGGTCACCGAGGAACTCCACGGTCGTGCTGTCGATCCGCCCGGTGGCGAGCTTCATGCCGACCACGCCGTCGATGGCGGCGATCGCGCGCAGCCCGCTCGCCGACAACGGCTGGCCAGTGCGGTACGGCACGTGGTACGCCACGATCGGCAGCGCGGTGGCAGCGGCGAGCATCTCGAAGTACGCGACCACACCGGCCTCGCCCGGGCGTACGAACGGCGGCACCAGTGTCAGCGCCGCATCTGCACCGGCCGCCGCCGCCTCGGCCAGCTCACCGGGGTTGTGCGCACCGACGATCAGGGGCGCACCTCGATCCCTGCACACACCGGCGACCGTCCCGACCACGCCGGACTTCTCGGCCGCCGTCAGCGATGCCGGCTCGGCCGTCGTACCCAGGGCCACAAGACCAGCCGCGCCGCGGTCGAGCAGGTCACCGGCGAGGCGCTCCAGAGCCGGGTAATCAACCCCACCACCGGGTTCGAACGGCGTGACCAGCGGCACGTAGACACCATCAAGTTCCATACCGCCAGCCTCGACGTCCGTCGGCGTAAGGTCCAGTTCACGTTTCTGCCGTCGACCGTAAGGCAAACTGATGCTCGATCTGCGCCGCCTCCGCCTGCTGCACGATCTGGCCCGGCTCGGGACCATCGCGGCGGTCGCCGAGGCCCACACCTACACCCCGTCCGCGGTCTCCCAGCAGCTGTCGGCGCTCGAGCGCGAGGCCGGCGTGGCGCTGCTGGAACGCACCGGCCGCCGGGTCACCCTCACCGCCGCCGGACGGCTGCTGGTCCAGCATGCGGAGACGGTCCTGGCCGCGGTCGAGCGGGCCACCGCCGCGCTGGCAACGGTTCGTGGCGGGCTGTCCGGTCCGCTTCGGATCGGCGCATTTCCCACAGCGGTACGCACCCTGCTGTCGCCGGCACTGGTCGCGCTGGGCCGGGACCACCCGCGCCTGGAGCTCATGGTCACCGAGCTGGACCCGGTGGGTGTGCCGGAACGCCTGCGGGACCGGCGCCTGGACGTGGGGCTGACACAGGATTACGACGTCGAGCCGGGGATCAGCGATCCGGCGATCGAATCCGCGCCGCTGGTGACCGAGACCGTCTTCCTCGCAGTGCCGGCCGGATCCGGAATCCAGTCTGTCGACGACACCCGCGACGAGGCGTGGATCGTGGCCAGCCCGGGCACTCTGTGCCACATCGTCGCCCAGCACGTGTGCCGAGCCGCCGGATTCGCACCCCGGGTCCGCCACCAGGCCGACGACTTCGTCACCGTGCTGTCTCTGGTCGGTGCTGGGCAGGGCGTGTCCCTGGTGCCGCAGCTAGCCGCCACTGCGACACCGGCCGGCGTGCGCCTGCTCGAGCTTCCGGTCCGGCGGCGCACCCGGATCGCGTACCGCCGAGGGGGAGGGGAGCACCCAGCCGTCGCCGCGTTCGTGGCGGCGATGAACGCTTCGGCCGCGGACGTTCTGGGAACCGATCAGAGTGCGGGCATGTTTTCGCAGTGATCCAAACGGCATTGCAGGATTGCTGATATCGGTAATCCAATAATCGGAATTTGAGGCGCGTGGAGAACAGATCCGCCCGCTGAGCCGCGCGCATAATTCCAGTTATGCGCGCGGCGCGGTCTACCGTCGGGGTTGCGCCTCGACCGGCGTGCGGGTGGACGTTGCGGCGCGCTCCTCGGGCGGCTCGACCGAGACACTTGGTGTGATCTTCTCCAGCCAGCGCGGCAAGAACCAGTTGGCCTTCCCGAACAGGTGCATCAGCGAAGGCACCAGCATCGTCCGCAGCACGAACGCGTCGAGGAATACCGCTACCGCCAGACCCATGCCGAAAATCTTGACCGGCCGGCCGGGCGTGAGCAGGAAGCCGAGGAAGACCGCGATCATGATGAGTGCGGCGGCCGTGATGATTCCGCCGGTCTCGGCCTGACCCACGGTGATGGCTCGTCTGTTGTCCTTGGTGTGGACCCACTCCTCGTGCATACGGCTGACGAGGAAGACCTGGTAGTCCATCGAAAGGCCGAACAGAATCGCGAACAGCATGACCGGGATCCAGGCATCGATCGGTGCTCCCGGTCCCGCGCCGATGGCATCCGAACCCCAGCCCCACTGGAAGATTGCCACGAGGATGCCGAACGAGCCCGCGGCGGCGAGCAGGTTCATGACCGCGGCCGTCGCGGGTATGACCAGGCTGCGGAAGGCGATGAGCAGCAAGATGAACGACAAGGCCACGACGACGCCAATGAACAAGGGCAGCTTGCGCCCAAGGACTTTGGCGAAGTCGACATTGATGGCGGTGTCGCCGTAGGTATAGATGTGGTTCGATGTGCCCTGGTAGAGCGGTGGTAGGACATCCGAGCGCAGGTCCCGGACCAGCTGATACGTCTTCTCCGACTGCGGTGAAGTGGTCGTCTTGAACGTCACGAACGCGATGTCACGGGCCAGCGGTGCGGCACTCAGGCTGGTCCGGTCGACACCGGGCACAGCTGCCAGGGTCTGCGCCACGTGCTGCAAGTAGGCCGGGTCGGAGGCGCCGGGGCCGTGAACGACCGCCTCGAGTACGGAGTTGTAGCCGACGCCGAACTCCGTGGCGATCAGGTCGTACCCGGTCCGCGTGGTGGAACCCTTCGGGTCGCTACCTTGATCACTGCTGCCCAGCTGGAGCGAGAAGAACGGGATCGCCAGCACGATCATCACGACGGCCGAGCAGATGGCGACGATGACACGGCGGCGTGCGACCAAATCGGACCAGCGCGCCCAGAACCCGACCGGGAGAGCCTCGATGAAGTTGCCTGCGCGTACGTCGGCGCGCTGCTTGCGTGGCAGCACCTTCAGCCCGAACAGACTGAGAAGCGCGGGCAGCAGCGTCAGCGACGCGGCCATGGTGAATCCGACTGCGAGCGCGGTGGCGACCGCCATGCCGTTGAAGAAGCTCACGCCGAGGGCGATGAGGCCAAGGATGGCAACGCACACGGTGCTGCCGGCGAACAGGACAGCGCGGCCGGAGGTGTTGATCGCAGTCACGATCGCCTCGGCGAGGGGCATACCTCGCCGCAGATTGCGGCGATGTCGGGTGACGATGAACAACGCGTAGTCGACGCCGACGCCGATCACCATCAGCTCGGCGAGGTACGGCGTGATGTTGGAGACGTTGATGGCGTGGCTGAGGATGTAGATCACGCCCAAGCCGCTGATCAGCGCGACAGCGGCGCTGGCCAGGGGCAGCGCGGTCGCGGCGACCGTACGGAACACCAGTGCCAGGATGATCAGAGCGGCGACGAAGCCGATGAACACCGATTTGCTCGAGCCGGCGTCCTGCTCGACGCCGGCGAACGCATTACCGGTGAACTCCACTTGCAGCGACGGACTACGCAGCGTCTTCAGCTCGTCGTAGACGTTATTGAAGTTCGTGGGGTCGAAATGGTTGTTCTGCCATGAAACGTTGACCAGCGCGGTGTCCGATCCGCGGGCAGTATTCAGCAGCTTCGGGTTGCCAGGGCCGACCGCCGCGGGGTTCGCGCAGTTGATCGACTGCCACGGTGTGATGATCACCGAGACGAAGTTCCCCGAGGCGCACACCTTGCGCAAAGCGGGCTCCAGCTGCGGCGGGGCGCCGGTAAACGCAGCATTGCTGGTGTTTTTGAGGACGACCGCGCCGGTGGCGCCGCTCTGACCGGACAGGCCGGAGCTCTTCAGCAGGTCGGTCACGGTGGCCGTCTCGGTGTTCGGGAGGCTGAACGTGTCCTTGTATGCCGCTCCGCCCAGCGCGGTCGCGATGCCCTGAGCCAGCACGACCACCGCAATCCATCCGGCGATGACCCACCACCGACGGCGGATGGCGAACTCGGCGATGCGTTTCATCGGATCTCCCGGTCACGAGGCGCAGCGACGAGCCGCATGCGTCATGGCTTCGGTGGACGATGTGAAGTTGCGAAGTGTTCTGCGGGCCAACACGCAGAATCTCGCACTCGAGCGGACTCGACAGTGCTTTTCGACATCCAGGCCGGTGCGAATATTCGCACCGGGGCAAGCCGACCAGATCCTTGATCGCGGTATGGCCGGTCAAGAACCAGCTCGTTGCCCTGCTCTCTCCGAAGGTTTGCGCCGGATGTCCGTTTCATGGAATTGCCCACGCGGCGCGGCACAGACCTATCGCAACGCAGGTCATCCGCTGGGCAGTCGTGGTCGTCTTCGCGATCGCGGCACAACTAGGTTCCCAGCGCACCGCAAATCCGGCGATATCCACCGCCAGCGTGGAAGATGCGGTGAAATATGACGAAGATGCCAGTTCCCTACAGTCTGTAGGAATAACGTGGCGTGGTGATGATGGCCGAGGTATGCGCTCTGCGGCGGCGCTCGACGGACAGTTTCGTTCTCGCACAGCACGCGGGCGGTTGTTCGTCAGACCCACGGGCGTCATCCGGCGTGGACCGGCAAGGCCGCGCTAGATGACGACCCGCCGGCGTGCGCTGTTGCTGGCGGGGACCGCGCTGGCCGGCCTGAGTGCGTGTGGCGCGGCCGCAGCCCGCACGACGGCAGCGCCCGCGGCCAGCGACACGCCGCAGCCCCAGCAGCCCGCACCAACTCAGGCAGCGCGGCCGTGGCCGGCGGAGGTCACCCACGGTCCGCGTACCCGCTCGGCGGTTGCCCTGACATTCCACGGACAAGGTGATCCGGCACTGGTATCGGCGCTGCTCGGCGTCCTGGAGCGCGCCGGTGCCTTCGCAACCATCCTCGCCGTCGGATCGTGGCTCGCGGCAGAGCCGCAGCTCGCGCGGCGCATCACCGACGCGGGCCACGACCTGGGCAACCACACCCAGAACCACCGGGCCCTGACGAGGCTGCCCGTGCCTGATGTGCGTCGAGAGATCGACGAATGTGCCCAGACGCTGCACCGTCTCACCGGCACGATCGGCACCTGGTTCCGACCGTCCCAGACGCCGCGTGCCAACGCAGTGATCGAGGCGGCCGCGACCCGGGCCGGATACCCCACCTGCCTGGCCTACGACGTTGACTCGCTCGATTACACCGACCCGGGCCCGGCCGCGATCATCGGCACCACGATGCGGCTGCTCCGGCCGGGTTCGATCGTCTCGATGCACTGCGGCCACGCGGGAACGGTCAAAGCGATGCCCGCTCTGCTGGGCGAAATTGCCGACCGCGGCCTGCGCCCGGTCTCCGTGACGGAGTTGCTTAAGCCATGAGGAAGGTCAACGGGCGCGTCCGGTCCGCGATCCTGATCGCCGTAGCGTCGTTGCTCGTCGCCGCCATCACGGTCATCGTTCATCGGCAGTACCGACCGCCGCAGCGTGACGCGGTCGCTGAGGTCCCGGCACCGGCACCGTCGCAGTCGGCGCTGCCGCCGCTGCCCGGCGTGCCGTCCTCGCCCGACCCCACCGACCTGTACGCCGCCGATCGGCCGGGCAATCTCGCGCCGGCGGTGCGCGGTGACCTGCGCCTCGTGTACGTGCCGAATAACGCGAGCAACACGGTCTCCGTGATCGACCCGGCAACGTTCAAGGTGTTGCGTACCGTGCGGGTTGCGCGCAGCCCGCAACACGTCGTGCCGTCATGGGACCTGCGAACGCTCTGGGTCAACAGCGACCAGGGCAATGCGCTGACGCCGATCAACCCGCTCACCGGCCAGCTCGGGCGAGCGGTGCCAGTACACGATCCCTACAACCTGTATTTCACCCCAGATGGCCGCTACGCCCTGGTGATGGCCGAGGCCGCCCATCGAATCGACTTCCGCGACCCGCACACGATGGCGCTGCGTGCCTCGCTGCATGTGCCATGCGCCGGTGTCAACCACGCCGACTTCTCCGGTGATGGCCGCTACCTGATCGCCAGCTGCGAATTCTCCAGCGACCTGATCAAGGTTGACGTGCCCGGCCGGAAGGTGATCGCCACGTTGCACCTCGGCGGCCGGATGCCGATGCCCCAGGACGTCAAGATCGCCCCCGACGGCCGGACATGGTACGTCGCCGACATGGACTCCGGCGGAATCTGGATCCTCGACGGCGACCGGTTCGCCGCCCCTCGGCTTCTGAAGACCGGCGCCGGGGCGCACGGCTTGTACGTGTCCCGGGACTCCAGGTACTTGTACGTCACCAACCGCGGTGCGGGATCCATCTCGGTGGTTCGGTTCGCCGACAACACCATCGTCGCGACCTGGCGGCTGCCCGGCGGCGGCAGCCCCGACATGGGCGGCATATCGGCCGACGGCAAGACCCTGTGGTTGTCGGGCCGCTATGACGGAGTCGTGTACGCGATCGCCACGGCCGACGGACACCTGATCCGCAAAATCACCGTCGGCACCCAGCCGCACGGCCTGTGCGTATGGCCGCAACCCGGACGATACTCACTCGGGCACACCGGCATCCTGCGCTGAGGCCGACCGCGCACGCCGGCGCGCTGATCAGGCGGGCCTGACAAGACCGTCAGCAAGCACCGTCGTGGTGAGATGGCGGTAGCCGACCGAGTCGAACGCCACCACCATCTCGTGCTCGTCGATGGATAGCAGCACGCCTTCGCCCCACAGCCGGTGCTCGACGGTCGTCCCGGGCCGCAGCCGTGCGGCGGCCGATCCGGCAGCCGGTTGCTCGGCCGCCAATTGCTGTGGCGGCGCAGTCGATGTGGTGGCTGGCTCTGGTGCCGCGGCGTGCGGTTTGGACCGGCTCAGGATGGCGTCGTTGTCGCAATTCTGGCAGGGCGCCGGAAACTCCTGTCCGAAGTAGGCGAGCAGCTCGGCGCGTCGGCACTTCACCGTCTCGGCGTAGTGCCGCACCGAGTCCACCTCGCTGTTCAGCACGCTGGCTCGGCGCCGTCCGGCGTCAGCGACCTCCTGGGTCGCGACCGACGGCAGTCCGCAGGGCAGCGGAGCGACGAAGCCGTTCTTGATGGTCACCAAACCCAGCTCCGCGAGTTCGGTCAGCACCCGCTCGGTGGGCTGGCGGGGCAGACCATGGCCGGCCACGAGGTCGGCGATCGAGACCGGTTCAGCGGAGGCCGCGGCGTCGAGCGCGGCCACGATCGCGCGCACAGTCGGCTCGGCGAATCGCGGACGTGCCGCGAACAAACGCGGGATTCGCAGGCTCCTGCTGTCGAAGACCAGTTCGGCGACGGCCGACTTGCCATCCCGCCCGGCCCGCCCGATCTCCTGGTAGTACTCGTCCAGGCTGGCCGGTGGCCCGGCGTGCACGATGGTCCGCACGTCCGGCTTGTCTATGCCCATTCCGAAAGCGCTGGTGGCGACGATGACTTCGAGCTGGCCGGCGAAGAAGCGGTCCTGAACCTTTGTGCGTTCGGCGGCCGGCATGCCGGCGTGGTAGGCGGCCGCCTTGAACGCGGCCAGTCTCAGCCGCTCGGCGATGGCCTCACAGCGCGCGTGGCTAATTGCGTACACGATTGCCGGAGTGTCGTGCTCGATGACCGCTTCCACCACCCGGTCAGCCACCGCCTGGTCCTCCGGCACATGCGGCCGGGTTGTGCGCACCGAAAGGCGGATGTTGGGTCGGTCGAAGTCGCCGATCACCACGTCGGGCGCGCGCATCCCGAGCTGGCGGCTGATGTCGGCCTGGACCGGTGGCGACGCGGTCGCGGTGAGGCCGAGCGTCGGAGGCCGTCCGAGCGCCTCGACCGTGTCGCGAATCCGGAGGTACTCCGGCCGGAAGTCGTGACCCCACTCGCTGACCAAGTGGGCCTCGTCAACGACGAAGAGCTCGACCGGCGACTTGCCACCAGCGAGATGCGCGTGCGTCTCGGCGTTGGCCAGTTGCTCCGGACCCAGCATCAGGAAGTCGGCTGCGCCCGCGTTGACCGCGTCGAGCGCCGCACGGCGGGCGTGTGCCGGCAACGTCGAGTTGAGCGCGACGACCGAGACCGGGCGGCCGTCAGGGCGCTGCCGGGCCGCCAGCGAGCGTGTCTGGTCGCGTTGCAACGCGATCAGTGGCGACACGACCACCGTCAGACCGCCCCGCACCAGGCCACCGACCTGATAGATGGCGCTCTTGCCGCTGCCCGTGGGCAGGACCGCCAAGGTGTCCCGGCCGTGGACCACCGCGTCGATGGCCCGGCGTTGAGCCGGTTTCAGCGCGAATCTGAAAACCGCACGAGCGATGTGATCCGCGGGCGAGACCACCCCGTCTGTATGGGCCACTCGACCACGCTAGCTCCGAGATCCGCGACCCACGACACGATCGGCGCATCAAGCAACATCCGGCCGGACACGCGCGGTTCCACGGCACGGACCGGTGCAGACACGTTACGGCCACTAAGCCGAGCCGGCCGCCGAGCCTTCGGTTGTTGCTGCCGTCGGTCGTCGCAGCCGCCGGCTGACGATCGGCTTGGCGTAGATGTCGGCTGAACTGGCCACTGCCTGCCGTCGCTGTTGGAGATGAAGCAAGTCGGCGAGAGCGATGATGAGCAACCCTCCGGCGGTCCAGGCCGACAAGATCAAGAGCGGTGCCAGCGCGTGGTGGCCGCCGAAGTAGATCTGGTCCTTGATGGCTCGTACGGCGGCGTTGTTGGGGAATGCCGGCGCGATCTGCCGGTAACCGTCGGGCAGCAGTGGAGTTGCCACCGTCGCTCCGTTGACGGCGTTACCGACGATGAGGAGCACAGCCGCGGCGACCGCGGTGCCCGGAAGTCCGAATACCGCTTGCAGTGCTGCGACCGTCACGACGAAGGCCATTGCAGAAAGCGCGGCGATCCCGAACAGGGCGGCGGGAGCGCCGGTAAGTGCACCGAAGCCCGCGTCCATGACCAACACTCCGAGCGCGGCCGCGCACAGCGCGTAGACCACGCCGCCACTCAACCGCGCCCACAGCCGCGACCGTCGACCAATCAGGTAAAAGAGGATCGAGACCAGCAGGCCTGGAATCAGCAGACCGAGTTGCAGGAAGAACGCTGATACGCCGCCGGCGTCGGATGGCGGCAATGGCACGACGTCGATTTGAGCGATGGCGCGTCCTTGCGTGAACGCGTAGGCCGTGGCGGCGCGGGTGACCACCTGCTGGACGGCGAGCCCGCCGGCGCCGGCCGTGAGCACCTGCAGCGGCCCGGCCGGAGGCGAAACGATCGCACCGGAGGCGGTGCCGGTACGCACGTCGTCTCGCGCAGCGGCTTCATCGACGGCCGGCACCACGTCGAATCCGCCGGGGACTGCACGTTCGAGCGCCGTGCTCACGCCCGCTGCCGCTCCGTTTTCCCCCACGACTTCGACGCGTACGTCGTGCGGTCGCGGCGCATGCGCGGCGTAGCCGTAGGACAGGACGAACATGCAGCTGACGGCCGCAGCAGCCAAGGCGATCACCAGAATGCGTCGAAACGCGCTCATCGATTAGCTCCCATCTGGCCGCGAGCGGGATCGCCGATCTGGCCACAGGGCTTCACAAGCAGCTCAAGTGACCCGGCCGCGGCCGGCGTCCGCCGAGCTCTAGTCTCGGGGACTTTACCTTTTTGCACCGATTTACGCCGGACCTGCATCGCACCGGCGGCTTGTAAGGTACCTTATATAAGGTGCCTTGGATCGGCGTTAGGCTGTGGGGGTGACCACAGTCGACCTGTTCCGCCTGGGCTTGCAGATCAAGCAGGTGCAGCAGCGCAAGCAAGTCGCGGTCGACGCGGTCCTGGCTCCGGTTGGTGCGAGCTTCTCGCAGTGGATCGTGTTGCGGATCATCGCGGCTCACCCGGGCTCGTCCGGTCACGTGCTCGCCCAGTTGACCTTCCAGACGGACCAGTCCTTCGGTGCCCTGGTGAGCCGGCTTGCCGAGCGCGGCCTCGTAGAACGTACTCGCGGCCATGGGCGCAGCCTTCTGCACCGACTTACCCCCAAGGGCCTCAACCTGCTTGAGCGATGCGACCCCCTGGTCGCGGAAGCGCTGAACGATCAGTTCGGCATCCTCGACGACACGGAACTGGGTCAACTACAGACCATCCTGGAGCGCGTCCTCGGTGATGACGGCCTCATGATCTAGTCCAGGCCGGCGTGCTCCAACGCGGCGTCGAGCGCGGTCTCCAGAAAGTCGATCCGGCCGGTAGAGATCATCAAGCCGGCCCCACCCTGCACCGCGGCGAGAATCGCCGCCGCGTGGTCCAGGGGCTCGCCCGGAACGCCGGCCCGCCGAACCCCGTCCGCGATCCGCCGATGCCAGTCGTCGAGCATGCCGGCGACGAGTCGCCCGATCCGCGGCTCGGACGTCCGCAACTGGCTGGTCAGCGCGCCGAGCGGGCAGCGGCTGCCTTGGGCGCGATATTTCGCTATTACGGCGTCGCGCCAGGACCGGAACGACACCCGCGATCCCAGGTCGTCGAGGAACGGCTGCTGATCGGCGATGACCTGGGCCGCCTCGTGCTCGGCGACCGCGTACAGAAGATCGGCCCGGCCGCCCGGGAAGTAGTGGAACAGCTGGCCTTTGCTCGTCGACGTCTCAGCGCGCACGTCGTCGAGCGCGGTCGGTTCGACGCCGTCCCGGCGGATCAGCTCGGCCGCGGCGACCACGATCCGGTCCCGGGTGGCGATGCCCTTCGAGGTCAGAGGCCTTGTCACGCCGCTCACAGTAGCTCGATTGGACTTGACGGTCCAATCCGTGGATGCCATGTTTGGACCGCTGGGTCCAAAAGGACGCCAAATTCGAAAGGCAAGATCGAGGAGATAGACAAATGGGACGTTTAGCTGGGCGTACCGCACTGGTGACCGGGTCGACCGGCGGCATCGGCGTGGCAATCGCGGAGCGGCTCGCCGCCGATGGCGCGTACGTGCTGGTCAGCGGCCGCCGCCGGGATCTCGGCGAGAAGGTCGTCGCGAGGATTCTGGAACGCGGCGGCCGGGCCGAATTCCTGCCCGCCGACCTTGCCACCGGCGATGGCGTCACGGCGCTGGCCGAGGCCGCCACGGCCGCCGCGGGCGGCCGGATCGACATCGTGGTCAACAACGCGGCGGCGCTGGTGGGCGGCCGGGCCACCGTCGACACGCCCGAGTCCCTGGTCGATGTAGTCCTCGGCACGAACATCAAGGCGCCGTTCCTGCTCACCGCCGCTCTGGTGCCGGCGATGATCGAGGCCGGTGCGGGATCGATCATCAACGTGGGATCGGTCAACGGTGTGACCGGTATGTCCGGCGCGGCGCTTTATGGCGCGTCCAAGGCGGCGCTGCACGGGATGACGAAGGCCTGGGCCGCCGAGTGGGCGCGGCACGGCGTCCGCGTGAACACGGTGGCGCCCGGCCCGACCGCGACCGATCTCAACGTGTCGGCAGCCGATCAGCTCGACGGTCTGGTCAGCGGCGTACCGTCCCGACGGATGTCGGAGCCGGCCGAGGTGGCGGCGGTGGTGTCGTTCCTCGCCAGCGACGAGGCGACCCACATCCACGGTGCGACCATCCCGGTTGACGGCGGCCTGACCGCCACCTTCCCGAGGTAGGCACGAGGGTCACTGTCAGGCGGCGCCGACCGTCCCCAGCTCGTATCGAACGTCTGTTTGTCGCGCAGGCTCATGCTCAGGTGCGGCAGATGATGATGTTCGGGCGCCGAGCGGACGGCACCGGCGTTGGCTGAGGCCCCGGCGCCGCGGGCGGCCATGTGAAACGCTTTGCGAGTGGGCGAAGGTGCCCGCCCCGGCCATATAGACACCTAATAGGGGGCCGTGATGGCTCAAGAGGTTCAAGGCGCAGCCGCCGCCCAGCAGACGGAGAAGCGCCGGTTCGGCGCTGGGGCGATCGCCACGATCTGCGGGGCGGCGCTCCTTGTCATTTTCATGATCCAGAACTCCGATGACGTAGCGCTCAAGTTCCTGGCGTGGGACTTCAGCCTGCCGATTTGGCTGGTCATCCTAGGGTCTGCGGTTCTCGGCGCGATCGTCTGGTTTGGAGCCGGAGTCCTGCGCCGGCACCGGCGCCGCGTGGCGCGCCGCGCCGCTCGCTGAGAGTACGGCGGGTAGTGCCGAGAACGCTCACCGCCGGTCCGACCGCGGGAGTCCTCATCTACGCCGTTCCAGGATCAGTTTCAGCGCGCCGAGATTCTGTGCAACGGCACCCTTGATCGCCGGTGCGGCGAGCGGTGCGACGAGTCTGGTTGCGGCGGAGGCCTTGAGCTCCACCGTGTTCACGATCGTCGTCGCGTCGCCCGCCGGCTCCAGGCGATAGCTGATGGTGGCCTGGAAGGGGCCGATCTGCCCGTGGATGGCCAGCTGACGGTCCGGCTCGAAAACGGTGACTTCGAAACCCTCGGCCTGGCGGCGGGGAACCGAACGGGTCTGGAGATAGGTGGTTCCGATGCCGACCGGTCCGGACGACGTCTTCCGGGTTTCCTCGATCGCGTAGTTCCACTGCGGGATGTTTTCGAAGTCGGCGAGGAACGCGAAGACATCATCCGCCGGGCGGTGGATCGTCACGGTGTTGTCGAAGGTGGTCATGGTTCGTCTCCAAGCTTCAGCGAAACAGCGGTCGTATTGAAGCCTGCAGCGTGCAGCGCAGCGTGTCAGTGACTTCGGTCTTGGTGCGCACGCACAAAAGTCACAGCCCGGTCGAGCTCCGCGACTCGTCATGAAGCCGCGCCGCGTCGAGAATCCGGACGCTGTCGGATGAGGTTTCGACGATCCCGTCGGCCCGCAAGTCGCGGAGCACCCGGGCCACCACCTCTCGTACCGATCCGACGGCGTCGGCGAGCTCCTGCTGCGACACGTTGGCGACGAGATCGCCGTGCGGGTGCAGCTGAGCCGACGCGAGGTCCAGAAGGTGGACGGCAACACGCTCGCGAACGGTGCCGAACGCGTTGACCGCCGTCTGTTGCAGGGTTTCGTAGAGCCGCCGGTTGAGCTCCTCTGCGATCGCCCACGCTACGCGGGCGTCGCGGCGTCCCGCGTCGGTCAGCGTCCGGGATCTGATCCGGAACACACTCGAGGTCTCCAGCGCCTGGACGCTGACGTCGGCGGGGCCGCCCACCAGGACCGCGATGCCCAGGACATCATGGGCGCGGGCGTATCGGACGGTGACCTGCCGGCCCTCCAGAGAGGTCAGATAGACCCGGAACAGACCGCGCACCACCAGGATTGCCATCGGGTCCGAACCGGCCCGGTAGATCGTGGTGCCCGCCGGATACTCGATACGCTCGCCCTCCGATCGCAGCCGGGCCGTGACCTCCGGCGGCAACCCGCCCAGGAAGCTGCGCTGGAACGCTTCGGCCACATCTCGGTCAACGGCCACGACCGCGTCACCTATCGGTGACAGACGTGGATTGGCATCCGACCAGTCGAGGGCAGCGGGTGGATCGGCGCGGGCGCGGGTGTCGCCGGATGGCCTCGTCGACGCCGCCCGCGTGTGCCAGCCGAGCTGTCCGCATGTGACGAGTCTATTCGCGGCCGGGCCGCGCTAACGGCTCGGCACACCCAAACCGAGTGGCAGTCGATGGTGCTTCGGCGTCGCACTGAGACTGGCCCAGCCACCGCCTCGAAGAACCGGTCCGCACGGGCGAGTGCGGGCTTGTCGTCGACGACCTCGCCCGGGCACTCTGACAGCGGCGGACGCCGAACCAGCCGCGCTCCGCCACTGCCAGAGATCTACTTAACAGTCAGGCCGGCGTCGCGCCTTATCGACGAAGGTGCCGGGCCAGGAACGAGTCGTCGAGGCCGACCCACTGGACGTTGCGATGGTCGCCCGGGTTGGCGTGCAGGGTCTTGTCCTTCGACGCGAAGGCGTCGAACAGTGCGAGCGCGGATTGGCGATCGACATGCTCGTCGTCCCATGGCAGCAGGAACTGGATCGGTACGGTGATCCGTCGCGCCGCTTCGATCTGTGAGTCGTAAACGAAGAACCCGCCGCCGAAGATGGCGGCGGTGATCCGGGGCTCGATCGCCGTCAGCGGCAAGCCGATCGCGGTGCCCAATGAGATGCCGCCGCCATAGCCGATCGGTGCCTCGGTTCCGATCTCCGGCAGTTCCTGGAGGGCGTCCAGGGTTGCCTGCCACTCCGGGACCGCCCGCTCGGCCAGCGATACGCCGTAACGGACACTGACCGACTCGAAACGCTCGTGGTCGCCGGCCGCCGCTGCCTGCCGGAACTCGGCTCGGACCTCGTCGTCCTCCGCTGTGCGCGGGCGGTCGCCGTGGCCGGGTGCGTCGATCGCGACGACGTTGAACCCCCAAGCGGTCACCGCGTTGCGGGCGCGCGCGACCTGCGCCGGCGTCTTCTTGTGCAGGCCACCGCCGTGCCCCATCAGCACCAGTGGCGCATGATCCGGGCCGGACGCGGGCGACCAGAGCACGCCGGGCACCTCACCGACCATGAAGTCGCGTTCGATGACACCGTCCGACGAGGTCGCGGTGGTGAAACTCAAGGAATGCATAGGTTTGTTGCCTTTCGGGAGTGCGTCGATGTCGAGGCGCTCTCCCGGCGACCCCTAGATCAGTCGCGCGGCCGTGACGACGAGGGGAGCACCCAGGTGCGTACAGCAGTCATGGGTCTCACCTCCTCGCGTGATGTCACGGACTCCGCACGCTATCAACCCGAACGTCGTCCCGCCCAACGAATTTCTGGCGCCCGCAGCGGTGCGGCGCGAGCGCCGATCACGGCCGCGCGCGCGGGTGAGCGATCCGCGTCACACCAAGGTCACTGTCACACGTTGCCGGAGCTGCGCGTCATAGAGGCGTAACTGCCGACAGAAAACTCAGTGATCGAGTCATGAAACCCGCGCGCGCTCAGGAACAACGACGGCGAACGCACGGGCGACTCGCGCGAAAGGAAGATCATGACCTCAGCACATGACACTCTCCGCCGTGACTTCCGCGGTGACATCATCGAGCCGGGCGCAGCCGACTACGAGACGGCCAGCCGCACGGTCCTCGTCTCCGGCGCTCCCGCCTACGTGCTGCGGCCGGCCAGCACCGCGGACGTGCAGGCAGGCGTCCGGTTCGCCGTCGCCGCGGAGCTGCCGCTCGCGGTGCGCGGCGGCGGGCATGCCTTTGCCGGCTTCGGCACCAACGACGGCGGCGTCGTGATCGACCTCCGGCACCTCGCGGACGTCACGGTCGTCGACACCGAGCGGCACTTGGTGCGGATCGGTGGCGGCGCGGTCTGGGGGCAGGTCGCCGCGGTCCTGAGCGAGCGCGGTCTGGCGATCTCGTCCGGTGACACCAAGTCCGTCGGCGTCGGCGGCCTGACCCTGTCCGGCGGCATCGGCTGGAAGGTCCGCAAGTACGGCCTGGCGCTGGACAGCCTGGTCAGCGCCGAGGTCGTGACCGCCGACGGAGACGTCATCCGGACCGACGCGTCGACGAGTCCGGACCTGTTCTGGGCGATTCGTGGCGGCGGCGGCAACTTCGGTGTGGTGACCGCGTTCGAGTTCGAAGCCCACCCGACGACCGACGTCTTCTACGGGAAGATCTCGTTCCCGGCAGCCGAGTCGGCAACCGTGCTGAAGGGCTGGGCGGACCACCTCCGCACCGCTCCGGAAGAGCTCACCGCCACGGTGGAGTTCGCCAATCCGTTTGCCGGCGGTCCGCAAGCGCCGATCGAGGTTCATGTGGCGGTGGACTCCGACGACCCGGACGTCGCCGCGAGCGCGCTCGACCCGATCCGCAGGCTCGGCACCGTGCTGGTGGACGACGTCGCACTGGTGCCCTATGCCGGCACGCTTGTCGACGGGATGAGCCCGCCGCCGGGCATCGAGATCATGACTCGGAGCGGCTTCGTGGACATGGATTCGGTCCCTGAAGTCCTGCAGATTCTGGCCGAGGTCGGGGCGGCGGAGGGCTCGCCGGTCATCGCGGTACGCAGCGTCGGCGGCGCGGTCTCCAGGATTCCGGCGGACGCCACCGCGTACGCCCATCGCCAGGCCGAGTTGATGTTCGCGACCACCGCGATCGGCCCGAAGGCAGTGCTCGACGGGCCGGCCCGCCAGCGTATGGAGGGGATCTGGGCGCGTCTGGCACCACACGTGAACGGCTCCTACGCGAACTTCCTCAGCTCGGCCACCGAAGCCGATGTCGCGGCGATCTACCCGGCCGCGACGCGGGAGCGGCTCGCCGAGATCAAGAGGCGGTACGACCCGGCCAACCTGTTCGCCGGCAATCACAACCTCCGCCCCTGACCAGCACCCCGCACGACCGCATCGGTGGTCCCACGGCCGTCCGCGGGACCACCGATGTCACATCCGGGCCGGGCATCTCGTCTCGGGTGTGAGGGGCACGGTCTGCCCACCCACGCAAGGCGCGAAACAAACGAGACAACAGGGGGATGACCATCATGCGGGTGTTCGTGGCAGGTGGCAGCGGCGTCCTGGGCCGGCGGCTGGTGCCGCAGCTCGTGACCCGGGGCCACCAGGTGACGGCGACCACGACGAGTGGTGCGAAGCTGGATCTGCTGACCCGGCTGGGTGCCGAGGCGGTCGTGATGGACGGCCTCGACGCCGGATCGGTGCACGCGGCGGTGGCGGCCGCGGAGCCGGACGTGATCGTGCATCAGATGACCGGGCTCAGCTTCGCGCACGCCGGCAAGGTCGACCTGAAGCATCCGGACAAGTACTTCGCGGCGACGAATCGGTTGCGGATTGGCGGCACCGACCACCTCCTGGCAGCGGCCGATGCCGCCGGCGTGACCCACGTCGTCGCGCAGAGCAACGCCACCGGCAACGGCGCCGACGACGACGGCTGGACCAAGCCCGAACAGAAACCGCTGGACACTGCGGCACTTCCGGCCGCCTACCGGCTGGCGATGGAGCCGCTCGGGCACATCGAGGCGGCGGTCATCAACGCCGGAGGTGCGGCGTTGCGCTACGGCTGGTTCTACGGACCGGGCGCCACCGACGATCAGGTCGAGATGATCCGCAAGCGGCAGTTCCCGATCATCGGCGGCGGCACCGGCTGCTGGTCATGGATCCACCTGGACGACGCGGCCGCCGCCACCGTCCTGGCGGTGGAGCAGAAGGCGACCGGAGTGTTCAACATCGTCGACGACGAACCGGCCGCGGTCAGCGACTGGCTGCCGTATCTGGCCCGGTGCGCTGCCGCCAAGCCGCCGCTCCGCGTCCCCCGATGGCTCGGCCGGATCCTGGCCGGCGACCAGGCGGTCCGGATGATGACCGAGGGCCGCGGCTCGTCGAACGCCAAGGCCAAGCAGGAACTCGGTTGGCAGCTGCGTTATCCGTCGTGGCGGCAGGGCTTCAAGGACGCGTTGGCATGACCAGGACCGAGGAGTTCGAGCAACTTCGCCCGCTGTTGTTCTCGATCGCG
This sequence comes from uncultured Actinomycetota bacterium, assembly GCA_963836775.1. Classification (GTDB taxonomy): domain Bacteria; phylum Actinomycetota; class Actinomycetes; order Mycobacteriales; family Micromonosporaceae; genus DASQPR01. Next base: position 2,223,133 of record CAWIKR010000003.1, read on the forward strand.
TACCGGATCCTCAGCAGCGTCAGCGAGGCCGAGGACGCGGTCCAGGATGCCTGGTTGCGCTATGAAACCACGCCGACCCAACCCGCGTCGCCGAAAGCGTTCCTGTCGGCTGTGGTCACCCGGCTCTCGATCGATGTGCTGCGGTCGGCTCGTGTCCGGCGCGAGGAGTACATCGGTCCCTGGTTCCCCGAACCGCTGCTCACCGATCCGTACCAGGATCCGGAACGATCGGCGGAGCTGGCCGACTCGGTGTCGATGGCGGCCCTGCTCCTCCTCGAACGGCTCAGCCCGCTGGAGCGCGCGGTGTTCGTGCTGCGCGAGGTGTTCGGATTCGGCTTCGACGACATCGCCGCCGCGGTCGGCCGCTCCGAGGCCGCGTGCCGGCAGCTCGCCGTTCGTGCCCGACGGCACATGGACTCCGGCCGGCCGCGATTTGCGGCAGACCGGAAGGAGCGCGAGGAACTCGCCGGGCGGTTCTTCGACGCGCTCCGCGAAGGCGAGATCGACGGACTGCGGGAGTTGCTCGCCGCCGATGTCCACATGGTCGGCGACGGCGGCGGAAAGGCCCCGCAGATCGCCGGTGGCATCCTCGGCGCCGCCAAGGTCGCCGCGGCGCTGGCCGAGCTCGTGTCAGTGTTCCGCAAGATCGGCGGAACCGTTGAGCCGCACCAGATGAACGGGCAGCCCGGAGCGATCCTCCGAGATCGGGACGGCAAGGTCGTCAACACCTGGACCCTCGACATCCTGGACGGCCAGATCCAGACCATCCGTACCGTCCTGAACCCCGACAAGCTCGGCCACGTCGGACCCGTCGCCGACGCCTGGGCGCTGGTCCGGGCCGCGAACCAGGCCCGGCGCAACGCGGGCTGACGACCTGCGGCGGATCCCGCGGACGGCGTCTACACCTGCGGGTGTCGACGCCGTCCAGCATGGGCCATCCCCGGCGGCCGACACATCGCAGCGGTGCGGTGATCCTGGCGGAAACAGCGCCGCGCCCCATGTTTCACCGCCGCCCAGCCGGGTATCGACCCGCTTAGCCCAAAATAGGCGGGTTATTCGTAATTACGCGGTTTACACCGGACGGGGGTTAGGGCATGGCGGGTATGAACCCGGTGCGCTGGGCGGCGAGCGGCATCAAGGAACTTCCGAGCAACGCGGCGTGGCTCGCGTCGCGAGCGTTGCGATCCGCCGGTTCACTCAGCACCGACAGCGAGACCGGCGAGTCGCCGATGCGAAGATCGTCGATCGCGCCGCCGCGCCGCCGCGCCGCTGGCGCATGGATCCTCGATCGAGGTCCGGCTGCGGCGCGCGGAGGCCGCGGTGGCCTCAGCCAAGGACGCCGAGCAGCGGGCGTTGGCGGAGGCGCAAGCGGCGAGCGATCGCGCCGCGGCGGCACGCGCCAACCATGACGACAACGAGCAGCGGCTCCGCGATGCGCGGAGAGCCGGCCGCGAGGAAGTGGGGCGCCGGACGCGCGACGCCCGCGAACGGCTCGCACAGTTGGTCGACAACGAACAGGATCAAGCCGAGCGCGAAGTCGGCGACCGCCTGGACCAACTCACCGCGGACCTACAGCGGGAATCGGAGCGGGTGCGCAACGAGGCAGCGGTGTCCGCCGACCGGGCGCGCGAGTCAATCGATGCGGCCCATCGCCAGATGATCGAAGCCCGGAGGCTGGCGGACGAGGCGACCACAGCCGCCCAGGAAGCATCTGCTCAGGCGCACGCCCAGGCACGGGCGGTCGCGGAAGAGGCCGAAGACCCGCACCGGGCCGACCGATGCCGCGGTAACGCGAGCCGCGAAGACCACATCGGCAGTCGCCGCCACGGCGGCTCGGGCCGCGATGGCCGAATCGAAGCGCGAGATTCCCGGCCGCCTCGCCGACCAGACCAAGAACGAACTGCTCCAACTGGCCACGCCACTCGGGGTCAATGGTGCCCGCAAGATGACCAAGGACCAGCTGGTGCGGGCGATCCGCTCGGCCGCGCGGACGACATCGAAGACACGTTAGGAGCAAGCTATGAACATCTTCTTTCACCGAAAGAGCCGGTGGCAGCGCATGACCGACCGGGCCACGTCGACGATCGGGCCGGCAACCCCGGTCCTCCGTAAGGGCGCGACAGCGGCCGCCGGTGCCGCCGCGGTCGCGATGGCGAGCGCGACCATTTCATCGATCCGGCGCCGAGGCGACCGATGAGGATCCGGACGGCCGCGATGTTCGCGGTCGGCTACGTCCTCGGCAGCCGGGCAGGACGGGATAGGTATGGCCAGATTGTTACGGTGGCGCGGCAGGCCAGCGGCCACCTCGACCACCTCGGCCGAAGGCTGGAACAGCTCAGCGACCGCATGGCTGCCCGCCACCGCTAGTCACGACCGAGCCGAGCGTGCCGGCGAAGTCCTGCACGCGTCGGTGCTCGCGCGTCTTCTCGGCATCCGGCTGCTCCGGCTGGATGCCGACGTGGCCTGGCGGCCGGTCTACGCCTACCGCGGCGACGCAAGTTCGGACGGCGTACGGCGGCCGACCGGCAGCCGTCTCGCGAGCATCGAGGAACGGCCGACCGCCGAACTCCACCAAGCCATGGCAATCCTCCGCACCGCCTCATGGGACCTGGCCGCGGCGCGCCGCCGCGCCCCGTGACGGTGCGGGCCGTGGTGCCCACTGTGGATAGACGAACCGCTATGCTCAGCGAAACCCGCGGGGAGGTCACACAATGGGTCTGCTCTTCGGTTGCTCGCTGCGCCCACCGGACGCGACCTGCGTGCATACGCCAGTGCAGCCGTACTGGCAAGAGATCGTCATCGCGATGATCGCCTTCGGCTTGGTGTGCCTGGTCTTGATGAAAGTCGTGTTTCCGAGAATGGAACGCGTCCTTGCGGCCCGGGTTGACGCCATCGACGGCGGCCTGACGCGGGCTGCCGCCACCCGGACCGAGGCCGAGCAGCTCCTGGCCGACTATCGCGCGCAGCTCGCTGCCGTCCGCGCCGAGGCCGCCACCATCCGCGACACCGCCCGGGCCGACGCCGCCGGAATCCGGGACGGCATCCTGGCTCAAGCGCGGACCGAAGCTGCGCGGGTCACCGCGGCCGGCCGCCGTCAGTTGCAGGCCGAGCGCGACCGGATCCGCATCGACATGCCGGAGCAGATCGAGTCTCTGGCGTTCGAGCTGGCCGGCCGGATTCTCGGCGAGTCACTGGAAGCCGATCTCCGACACGGTGCCGACCTGCGGCGCAGTGCCGATCCGGTCTAGCAGTTGGTGAGCTCCCAAAGCTGATCGGCGGCGGTCTGGTTGCCACGGTTGGCTAAGCGCCGCAGCTCGTCCAGGTCGCCGACCTCGGTCGCCAGCTCGATCAGCTGATCGGTCGCGGTGGCGTTGCCCGCGTCGGCGAGCCGCCGCAGCTCATTCATGTCACCGAGCTCGGCGGCGAGCTCGATCAGCTGATCGGTGGCGTCGCGATCACCCTGATCGGACCGGCGCCGCAGCTCGTCGATGTCCACTCCCGCATCGTATCGAGATCGGCGCGGCATCGTATCGGCCTCAACGGCAACAGCTGTCCCGCCGCACACGGCACCCCGCCGAATCTGGCCGAACGTCGCACCCGAACGCGCCCGGCCGCCGGAGAATATGTGTCGGCCGGCGGCCGATCCATCGGGAGGGAGCAATCATGGCAGCGACGATGACGGAGGTCATGCACGACGCGGGCGAGGTCCACGGGGTCGTGCACAAGATCGTCAATGGCGACGACGCGGACTGGGCGTCGTGGTATTCCGACTGGCTGATCAACCTGTCGCCGCTGCCGGATCTGCTGGGCTTCCGGCCGGTCCGGAGCGAACTGACCTACGTCCTGGTCCAGCTGGACAAGGACTTCACCACGCAGAAGCCGGATCAGAGCTGGGAGGAGTTCTACGCCGCCCGGATCGAGGATTACTTCAGCAAGAACAAGCCGAGTTAGCTGTGCTCGCCGGGCCGGGCGGCGGCTAGTCGAACAGCTCGCTCAGGAAGCTGCGGCGCTTGCCGTCGCGCTTGCGGTAGTCGCTGTCATGGTGGCTCTCACGGTAATTGCCGGACGCGGCCGGAACCGGACCGGATGCGGCCGGAACCGGGCCGGGCACCCCAACCGGACCTTTCTGTCGCGCCTCCAGGTCCAGCAGCCGATCCAGCTCGCCCCGGTCCAGGAAGATGCCGCGGCACTCGGTGCACTGGTCAAGGTGGATTCCGCTGCGTTCGTAGGTGGCCGCTGTTCGGCGCCTGGCAGTCGGCCGCGACATCCGGTCGCCCAAAGAATCCCTGCGCCGGCACCCCGGCACCGTCTCGGAGCCGGGCGGGTCACACTGACTCCATGTCGGAAACGATTCCCGGACTGCTCGCGGCCGCCGCCGAACGCGCACCCGACGACGAATGGATCCGCACCGACGATGGCACGCTGTCATTCGGTGCGGCGGCAGCGGCGGTGGCCCGACTCGCGGATCGGTTGCGGGACGCCGGAATCGCGCGCGGCGACCTGGTGCTTGTCACCGCCCGGACCACGCCGCCATACCTGCTGACGTGGTTTGCCCTGGCCACGATCGGGGCGGTGACGGTCGCGACCGACCCGAAGGCCACGCCGGACGAGCTCGCCGGCCTGATCGGGCAGGTCCGGCCGCGCGCCGTCATCAGCGACGCCGGCATCAGCGTGCCGGTCAGCGCACTCGACGTCGATCAGCTCGCCGGAGACTGGCACGCCACCGATCCCGGTGGCAGCCTCGATGTCACCGTCACACCGGACGACGTGGCCACCCTCATCCCGACGTCGGGCACCACCGGTCGCTCCAAACTCGTCATGCAGACGCATCGCGCCTATCACTGGGCCGGCGTCGGGTTCCCCTACTGGATGGGCCTGACCAGCAGCGACCGCCTGATGACCTCGCTGCCCCTGTTTCATATCAACGCTCCGGCGTATTCGGTGATGGGCTCACTCGCTGCCGGTGCCGGCCTGGTTCTGGTGCCTCGGTTCTCGGCGAGCGGCTTCCTGGACACCGCGCGGCGGCACAGTGCCACCGAGTTCAACGCCATCGGGGCGATGCTGGAGATCCTCTGGCGACAGCCGCGGCGCCCGGACGACGCCGACAACCCACTGCGCTTGTGCTACACCGGACCGTCACCCGCACGCTCCTGGCAGGAGGCCTTCGAGGAGCGCTTCGGCCTGCAGATCATTTGCGGGTACGCGATGTCCGAGACCCCGTACGGACTGATCTGGCGGCACGGAACCCGACCGTTCGGCACCCTCGGGTCGGTCCGGCAGCACCCGATTCACGGCGTCGTCAATCGAGCCCGCGTCATCGATGACGACGACCATCTCTGCGGCCCCGGCCAGACCGGTGAGCTGCATCTGCACAACCCGGTCGTCACGCCCGGCTACTGGAACATGCCGGACGAGACCGCCGCGGCGATCACCGACGGCTGGATGCGCACCGGCGACCTGGTGACGGTCAACGACGACGACACCTACACGTTCGTCTCGCGGAAGAAGGAGGTGCTCCGCCGCCGTGGCTTGAACCTCGCACCGGCCGAGGTGGAGGAGGCGATCGCGGCCCACCCGGCAGTGCTCGAAGTCGCCGTGGTCGGCGTGCCGTCGGAGCTCACCGAGGACGAGATCAAGGCGTTCGTGGTCGCGACGCCGGGACACACCGTCGACTTCGACGAGCTGCGCGGGTGGACCGGCGAGCGCGTCTCGTCGTTCAAGGTGCCGCGGTTCTGGCAGCTGATCGACGCGCTTCCGCGGACGCCCACCGCCCGGGTCGCCAAGCACCGGCTGCCGGGCGGGCACCCGGCCGGCGAATACGACGCGGCGCCCGACCCGCGGTGACCGCGGACCGGGCGCCGCCCGTGCCGAGCAAATCCGAAGGATGCCGATCAGATCCGGAAGAACAGGTTCAGGTAACGCTCGGCGAGCTCCAGATCGCCGCGCACGGTGCCGGCGTTGGCGCGCCCGAAGGCCGTCAGCACCAGGCTGCCCGCGTCGAACTCGATGTAGGCGGGCAGGTCCTCGATCTCGCCCGGCTCGTAGGTGAGCGCGCCGTCAGCGATCGAGACCCGGTAGTCGCCGGCGTTGCGGCCACCGACTCGGATGCCGATGGTGAACGGGTCGTTGGCCAGGTCGGGTTTGACGGTGCCCTGCCAGATCGCGAACATGAACGGCACCAGCAGGTCGGCGGCGTCGCCCGGCAGACCGTGCGCCCGGCCGGTGCCATGCCGGATGTCCCAGGAGTGCACGCCGTAGTCCATGAGCTGGCCGGCGGCGTAGAAGAACGCCGGCACCGGGCCCATGTAGGCGTGCGTGACCATGAAGCCGGTCCACTCGTCCGGGGTGAGCGGCTCCAGGATGTCCTGCATCTTCTGACAATCGGTTTTCAGCCGGTCCATCAGCTCCGGCTGCGGGATCTCCCGCAGGGTGCTGGCGAACTCATCGACCTTCTCGGCCATCACCGTGAGGCCGTACGGGTCCGGGACCGAGCCGACGCCGCGGGCGGCGTCGAAGGCCCGGAAGTAGCCCTCGGTGGTGTCGACGATATGGGCGATGACATCGCGTGTCTGCCACCCCGGACAGAACGTCGGGGCGGTCCACGCTTCTGGACGGTCGGCCATCGCGAACATGCGCTCGGCCTCGGTGCGCACGACCCGGAGGATCGTGTCCTTGCCCTCGTAGGTCATTGCGTTCCACTCACTCATATCCGCAAGCCTTTCTCGATCAAGGAATGAGCGTGACGCGAGATCCGCGGCTACTCGTCGAGCTGGCGGCCGGCAAAATACATCAGCGGGTCGCTGAGCATCTCGATCTGGATGCCGTCCGGGTCCTTGAAGTACATCGACTCCTGGATGCCTTCGTTGGGCCCGAAATACGTCACCCCGGCCTGGTCCAGGCGGCGCCGGACCTCCTCCCAGCGATCCCGGGGCGCCGAGATGGCAATGTGCTGGACGGAGCCGATCGACTCCACACCGGGTTGCAGGCCCAGCCCCGGAAAGTCGAAGAATCCGAGGAGAGTCTGGTTGCCCAGATCGAAGAAGAAGTGGGTCGAGCCGTGATAGTCCCGGTTCTCGACGAGTTCGACCAGCGGAAACCCGAGCAGGCCTTGGTAGAACTGGATCGTCTTCTCGACGTCCGAGCAGATCAGTGCCGCGTGATGAATGCCGCGCCCCGGAGTGGGCTCGCGATCCTCCGGCGCTTTCAGGTATTGATCTCGCAATTCGGCTCGGCGCGCTTCGAGTTCTCGCAGCTCTTCCTCGGTCGGCATGATTCCGGCTCCCATCGAGCGAACGTCGGCGCAGATCTCTTGCGAGGATCGTAGCTCTGTTGACTTGTCAAGGATCATTGCCGCGCGGGAATGGCGCACCGGTGAGGTGGCCTGCCGCGGATCTCCAGCGACTGATCGCTACCGCCGAGTAACCCGGGCACCGTCGATATTCTGGCGGTACCCGGCGGCACCCCATACGCTGGTGCTTTGCAGCACGGCGCGGTGGCAAACCGGTCTCGCGCCGGGGTTGGCGGCACGGCGCGAGGGGGTCCCATGCCGGTCAATGCAGCAGTCATCTACTACTCGGCCACAGGCAGCGTCTACGCACTCGCCCAGGCGGTGGTGGCCGGCGCCGAGAAGGCCGGCGCCGAAACCCGCCTGCGCAAGGTCCACGAATTGGCGCCCGACGAGGCGGTCGCCTCCAACGAGGGCTGGCAGGCACACGCTCTGGAAACCCAAGCGGTGATCGAGGCGAGCCTCGAGGATCTGGAGTGGGCGGACACGGTCATCTTCGGTACGCCGACCCGGTACGGCAACATGGCCGCCCAGATGAAGCAGTTCATCGACACCACCGGACCGCTGTGGTCGGCCGGCAAGCTGGCCAACAAGGTCTACGCGGGATTCGTGTCGACCGGCACCGCACATGGCGGTCAGGAGTCGACGCTGCTGGCCCTCGCCAACACCTTCTACCACTGGGGCGGCGTCATCGTCGGCCCGGGTTACCTGGATCCGATCCAGTTCACCGCCGGAAATCCGTACGGCGCCAGCCACATCTCCGCCAACGGAGCGCACCCGCCGGGCGAGGTCGACCTCGCCTCCGCGGAGTTCACCGGCCGACGTGCCGTCGAGATCGCCAACGCCCTGCGCCTGGGCGGGATGGGGGAGTTCGCATGAGTGACGAGACACTGGACGTGCCGTGGGCCAACCGGCCGCCGGACCTGCTGGCGCAGCCGCCGATGGACCACGTCAATGTGCTGCCCGGATATGCGTCGTCGAAGACCGAAACGACACCTGAGACATTGCACGAGCCGTGGGAGTCGCAGCGGCTGGACGTCCCGCATGAGGAGCCGATCGCCTCGCTGAAGGACATCGTCCTCTGATCGACCGCCGCGGCGCGCCATCGTGAGCGGGGACACCGATCGGGCCTATCGCAGCCTGCGCCGGATCGATCCGGTCTTCGGCCAGCTCATCGCCGCCTACGGGCACCCGGAGCCGTTCGCCTGGCGCGATCCGCGACGGACCGGGCGCAGCAAGTTCGCGGCGATGCTGCTGCACATCGTCGGCCAGCAAATCTCCAACACGGTCGCGTTCGCGATCTACGACCGTCTGATGGCCGCGGCCGGCGGTGTGCCGACACCGGCCGCCATCCTCGCCCTGGACCACGCCACACTGCGGGCCGTCGGCCTGTCCGAGGCGAAATCGTCATACGTGCGCGCGCTTGCCGATGCTCAATCGTCGGGTGCGATCGACATCGAGCACCTCGACGGCGTGCCGGACGACGACATCGTGAAGCAGCTGACCGCGATCCGCGGCATCGGCGCCTGGTCGGCCGAGATGTTCCTGGTCTTCAACCTGCACCGGCCGGACGTGCTGCCCTCCGGCGACCTCGGCATCCGCACCGCGGTGCAGCGCCGGTGGCGCCTCGACGAGTTGCCGCCACCCAAGGCCGTCAAGGCGCGTGGTGAGCCGTGGACACCCTGGCGCACCTACGCCGCCACCCTGCTGTGGAGTTCCCTCGGGCCGCCCACCCCCGCCGCCGGATCATCCGGCTAGCCTGCGTCCGGCCTCCGATCACCAAATCGGCGTGAAGACGCCGCTGAGCTGCCATGATCGAGTCACCTGACGACTCGGCGCGGACGCGCGCGAAACCATCCAGGGGGTGGGTCATGCAGCCCAGAGGCTATCCGGTGAACCTGTCGGTGGACTACCCAGACCGGCAGCTGAACCGTCTGACCACGTTCTTCCGCCTGTTCACGGCGATCCCGATCCTGATCCTGCTGGGCACCGTCGCCGGCGGGACCTGGGAGTGGAGCTCGGAGAGTCACGCCACCGGGGCGGTGGCCGGCGTCGGCGGCGCGCTGTTCTTCGCGCCGCTGCTGATGATCCTGTTCCGCCGCAAGTATCCGCGCTGGTGGTTCGACTGGAATCTGGAACTGCAACGGTTCCTCACCCGCACCAACATCTACCTGTCCCTGATGGACGACCGATACCCGTCCACCGACGAGCACCAGTCCGTCCATCTCGACTACTACTATCCGGACGCGAGCCGGGATCTGAACCGCTGGCTGCCCCTGGTCAAGTGGCTGGCCGCCGATTCCGCACTACATCGTGCTGTTCTTCCTGGGGATCGGAGCCTTCGTCGCGGTCGTAATAGCGTGGTTCGCGATCCTGTTCACCGGTCGCTACCCGCGCGGACTCTTCGACTTCGTCGAGGGCGTCATCCGCTGGCAGACCCGGGTGATCGCATATGCGTTCACGCTGGTCACCGATGCGTACCCGCCATTTCGGCTGAGCCCGTGACCGGCGTGGCGACCTCGGGCACCGGCCGTCGAGCCCGCGACCACATCGCGACCGCCATCACGATCGCGCCGATCGCCGTCACCGCGCCGTGGATGATCCGGACCGGCGCAGGTCCGAAGAACTGCGGCAGGAACAGCCCGAACCCGACCGCGTAGAGCACGCCACTCCATCGTGGGAGCAGTCCGGAACGCCAGACCGCGACCGCGGCCAGGATCGATCCCACCGCCAGCAGGATCAACCCGGCACCGAAGATGGTCATCGCCAGTGGCTGATAGCGCACGGCGTCGATCAGGTGCAGCAGGTCGGCGCTACGGCCCTTCGGCCCGGCGATCGCGTGCAGGCCGAAGTCCTCGGCGCCGTAATACGGCAGTGTGAGGCCGGCGCCGATCCAGGTCGTCACGGTCGCGGCCGAAGCCGGCCGGTGTGCCCGAGTCCCGGCGGTGAGCGTGGTCAGCGCCATCAGGCCCAGCGGCAGCAGGATGAAACCGGCCATCGCGAAGAAGTGCGCGGCGACCCAGGCGTCCGAGCTCATCGAGGCGGTCGCGCCGGAGACCGTGGTCTCGTCGTGCCACGGGCGCACCGCGGGGTAGGCGAGGAACAGGACACCCGCCACGGCAAATGCGGCGGCGCCCCAACGGATGCCGGTTGAACGGGACATGACAGATCCTTTGCGTGGAAGGTGATTGGTCAGCGCCGGTGCAGCGACGCGATGAACATGTCGATGAGCAGGTCATAGGTGTCGGCCGGATCCTCCGCGAAGCCGAAGCCGCCGGCCGACTCGATGGCGGCGAATCCGTGCACGATCACCCGCAGGCAGCGAGTCGCATGCACGGCGGCCGGCTGGTCCAGCTGGAAGCCGCGGAGCACGGCGAAGAACACGTCGAGCAGCCGCCCGGCCGGCTCGACCAACGCCGGATCGTGAGCCGGATCGGCCGGCACCGCGATGTACCGGTTCGGGTGCGCCAGTGCGTACGCCCGCAGCTCGCGCATCAGGGCCGCGACCGCGCCGTCGCCGCTGCGGCCGACCACCGCGGCGGTGGCCACCGCGGTGATCTCGCCCAGCACCCGGGCCGCGACCCGGCTGCGCAGGTCGGCGAGGCTGCCGACGTGCTTGTAGAGCGACGGGGTGGCGACACCGGCGCGACTGGCCAGGGTGGCCAGCGTCAGCGCCTCCGGACCGCTGTCGTCGACGATCTCGATCGCGGTCCGGACCACGGCGTCAGCGGTCAGTCCAGCTCTAGGCACGATCATCGCCGCGGCAGAAGCTAACGCTCATACCCACAAAGCTAATGCCATTAGCTTTGGACGTCAACTCATATGACGTGCGAACGGGTTGTGGGGACGATCACGCACGTCTCAGCGTGCACAATCGTCCCCGCAGGGCCGGAACGATCAGGCGAACTCGGAGCGGAGCATCCGGGCCGCCGCAGCCATCGCCCGCATCTTGCCGTCGGCGGAGCCCCGCGGCAGGTATTTCATGCCGCAGTCGGTGGCCACCACGACCTTGTCCGGTGCGACGAACGGCAATGCGCGGCGGACCCGGCCGGCCACCAGCTCGCCGGACTCGATCGCCGGATCGGACAGATCGATGACGCCCAGAATGATGGTCTTTCCGGCTAGCGTGGCCAGGACCGACGGGTCCAGGTTGGACTGTCCGGTCTCGATCGATATCTGGTCGCAGGTGCAGTCGGCGAGCTCGGGCAGGAACGAATAGCCGGACGGCCGGTCGTGGATGATCGCCGCATAACCGAAGCACAGGTGCACCGCAGTCGTGCCGCTGATGCCGTCCAGAGCCCGGTTCAGTGCCCGCAATCCGTAGCGCCGGGCCGGTTCCGGGCGCGCCTGCAGGTAGGGCTCGTCCAGCTGGACGATGTCGGCACCGGCCGCGAACAGGTCGCGGACCTCGGCGTTGACCGCGTCGGCGTACGCGTCGGCGAGCGCCGCCGGATCACCGTAGTGGTCGTCCTGCGCCTGCTGCGACATTGTGAACGGTCCGGGCACGGTGACCTTGATGGTCCGGTCGGTGTGGGCCCGCAGGAACCGGACGTCGTCGACCTGCACCGGTCGCGGCCGGTGCACCGGCCCGACGACTCGCGGCACCGGATTGGGGTGCCCGCTGCGGTCCAGCGCCTCGCCGGGGTGGTCCAGGTCCAGACCGACCAGCGCGGTGGCGAAGTGGTTGGAGTAGCTCTCCCGCCGGATCTCGCCATCGGTGAGGATGTCCAGCCCGGCCTCCTCCTGCGACCGGATCGCCAGCACGGTGGCATCGTCCTGCGCTTCGGCGAGGAATTCCGGCGCCGGCCGCCACAGCTCGCGAGCCCGCACCCGAGGCGGGAACCGGCCGGCCAGCTTCGGCCGGTCGATCAGCCAGTCCGGCTGCGGCAAGCTGCCGACCAGGGACGTGGGAAACAGCGGAAGCTCGGCCATGCGGCTCCTCCGGTGCGGCGACGATGATCCCGGCAACTGATCAAGTCGTACCACGCCGAACCCGGACCGGAAAGCCGCCGGCACCGGCGGAACCGGGAAACTCTCAGGCGCTGGGCTCGCCGGCCGGAACGATCAGGCCGAGTCGTCGGGTGCCGGTCGCCGCGGCGCCACCGGCGTCGCTGCGCCGGTCGCGGGCGTCGCCGCGTGGTCGCGCGGTGTGAAGATCGCCGGGATCTGCCGCCGGTCGGCCACCCGATCTGCGGCGCCGTCCGCCGGTCCGGGCCGGTCCGGCGGGCTCGCCGCCAGTCCCAGGCAGATCACCACCAGGGTTCCCAACCCGGCGACCAGCACCAGGCGTCCGCCACCGCGGACCCGCAGCGGCGCCACGTCGCGGCGGATCTTGCCCGCGCCACCGACCCGCACCTCGCGGAAACAGCGAACGCACAGGTCACGCGACTCATACGCTGGCTTGGTTGAAGCCCGGCAAAGCGCCACCCGAGGAGCTGGCATGGTTGTCCACGAGCCCGCGACCGCCACCGATGACGCCACGACGACCCGGCGCGGACCCGCCAGCGGGCCGGTCGCGCTGAGTGTGAACGGAGCCGCCTACGCCGTCGACCTGGAGCCACGAGTCAGCCTGCTGGATGCGCTGCGTGAGCATCTCCAGCTGACCGGCTCCAAGAAGGGTTGCGACCAGGGCACCTGCGGCGCCTGCACAGTCTGGGTGGACCAGCAGCGGGTGCTCGCCTGCCTGACACTCGCGATCGCCTGTGAAGGCCACGAGATCACCACCATCGAGGGCATCGCCACCAACGGCGAGATGCACCCGATGCAGCAGGCGTTCATCGAACGCGACGCGTTCCAATGCGGCTACTGCACATCGGGACAGATCATGTCGGCGATCGCCCTGCTCCGCGAGGGCCACGCGGACACCGACGACGACATCGCCGAATTCATGAGCGGCAACATCTGCCGGTGCGCCGCCTATCCGAACATCCGGGACGCGATCCGCGATGTCCGCGACAACACGTCACGACGGGACGGGTGACGGCCATGCGTCCGCTCAGCTATTCCCGGGTGCACAGCGTCGACGACGCGATCGCCGCGGTCGCCACCGATCCAGCCGGCGCCTTCCTGGCCGGCGGCACCACCGAGATCGACCTGATCCGGCTCGGCGTGACCCGGCCGGACGCCCTGGTCGACATCAACGACCTGCCGCTGGCGGACCTGGAAGAACTGCCCGGCGGCGGCGTGCGGATCGGCGCCCTGGCCCGGATGAGCGCGGTGGCCCGCGATCCGCGGATCGTGCAGCGATTCCCGGCGGTCGCCGAGGCTCTGGTTCTGGGCGCCTCCGAGCAATTGCGCAACATGGCCTCGATGGGCGGCAACCTCTGCCAGCGGACCCGCTGCGCCTACTTCCGGGACGGCGTCTCGCCGTGCAACAAGCGCGACCCCGGCAGCGGCTGCTCGGCGATGGACGGCGCCAACCGCGGTCACGCGATCCTGGGCACCAGCGACAGCTGCATCGCGACCCACCCCAGTGACGTCGCCGTGCCGCTGGTCGCGTTCGACGCGATCGTGCACACCGCGGGCCCGAACGGCACCCGGCGTATCCCGATCGACGACTTCTACGTCCAACCGGGCAGCACACCCGATATCGAGCATCCACTGGACCACGGCGAGCTGATCGTCGCGATCGAGCTGCCGCCGGCACCGATCGCCGCGTCATCGACCTATGTCAAGCACCGCGATCGCCAGTCCTACGAGTTCGCGCTGGTCTCGGTGTGCACCGCGATCGAGGTCGGCAACGGCACCGTCACCGACGTACGCGTCGCGCTCGGTGGCGTCGGCACCAAGCCGTGGCGGGCCCGCATCGCCGAAGCCGCACTGCGGGGGGCGCCGGCCACACCCGAGTCGTTCGACGCCGCCGCGCGGGCCGAACTCGCGCCCGCCGTGACCCGCACCGGCAACGCCTTCAAGGTCGAATTCGCTCGCCGGGCGATGGTGCGGGCACTGGCCGACGCGACCGGATCGCAGCCCGCAGGAGGTGTGTCATGACCGTTGTCGGCATGCCGGTCAACCGGGTCGACGGGCCGGACAAGGTCACCGGCGCCGCGCGCTACACCGCCGAGATCACGGTGCCCGGGCTGGCGTACGCGGCCCTGGTCGGCGCCACCGAGTCCAGCGCACGGGTGACCGCCATCGACACTGCCGAGGCGATGAAGCAGCCGGGCGTGCTGGCCGTGATGACCCACCGCGAGGTGCCGAAGATCGCCGCACCGCCGCACCTGCTGCCGTCCCTGCTCGGCCAGGCGGCGCCCGGCGAGAGCTTCTTCCCGATGCAGGACGAGGTGGTGCACTACGCCGGCCAGCCGGTCGCGATCGTCATCGCCGACCAGCACGAGACCGCTCACTACGCCGCTTCCCTGGTGCGGGTCGACTACGAGAGACTGCCGTCGGTCACGACGATCGACCAGGGGCGCCCGGACGCGTACGAAGCGGCGACGCTGTTCGGCGGCCTGATGCCGGGCCGCAGCGAGCGCGGCGACGTGGACGCGACGCTCGCCACCGCGGCGACGCAGGTCGACATCACCTGCCGGTTCGCGGCCAACCACCACAACACCCTGGAGCCGTCGGCGACCACGGCGATCTGGGACGGGGACCGGCTCACCCTCCACGACTCGACCATGGGCGTACGCGCCAGCCAGCTGACCGTGGCATCGCTGCTCGGCATACCGATGTCCAACGTTCGGGTGCTGGCACCGTTCGTGGGCGGCGGATTCGGTGGCAAGGCGATGGTGTGGCCGCACGTGACACTCGCCGCGATGGCCGCCCGGCACGTCGGCCGGCCGGTGAAGCTGGCCCTGACCCGGCCGCAGACCTACACGTCGCACGGCCACCGGGAAGAGCAGGAGCAGCGAATCACCATCGGCGCCGACACGACCGGTCAGATCACCGCGATCCGGCACGAGAAGCTGTCGGTGACCTCGCCGTTCGACGACTGGGCCGAGCCCGCCACCGGGGTCTCCGGGCAGCTCTACGCGACCCGGCACTACCGCGGTGTACACAACCTGATCCGGGGCAACACCATGACGCCGACGTTCACCCGCGGACCCGGCGAGACGCTGGGCGTGTTCACGCTCGAGACCGCGATGGACGAACTCGCCTATCAGCTCGGCGTGGATCCTCTCGAGCTTCGGCTGCGCAACCGGGCGCCAGCCGACCCGAACGGCAACCCGTGGTCCAGCGACGGCCTGGCCGAGTGCCTGCGCCGCGGCGCCGAGCTGTTCGGCTGGGCCGGCCGGGATCCGGCGCCCCGGTCCCGGCGCGAGGGTCACTGGCTGCTCGGCACGGGCATGGCCGCAGCCGCCTACCCGGTGGCGTTCTTCATGCCCACCCAGCACGCCCGGGCCCGGATATTCTTCGACGGCAGCGCCGTCGTCGGCACCAGCGGCCAGGAGTTCGGCACCGGCATGTTGACCGCGATGACCCAGGTCGCCGCGGACGCGCTGGGGCTGCCGATGGATCGGGTGCGGCTGGAGATCGGCGACACCGACCTGCCGAACACGTCGTCCGCCGTGGGCTCGGCCGGCGCCGGCATGGTCAGCGCCGCGGTGCACGACGCCGGGCTGACGCTGCGCGGTCAGCTGATCGGGATGGCCGTCGAGGACGAGAAATCGCCGCTGCACGGAGCCGATCCGGGTGATGTCACGGTCGCCGACGGCCGGATGCACCTGGCCGCCCGGCCGGACGTCGGGGAGGCCTACGCCGACCTGCTGGCCCGGCACCGCCAGTTCGACGCCGAGGCGCTGGGCAGCTGGACTCCGCCGCCGCTGGACACACCGCACGGGTTGCTCACCTTCGGCGCCCAGTTCGCCGAGGTCGCGGTCGACCCGGAGCTGGGCCTGGTCCGGGCCCGGCGGCTGGTCGGCGTCTTCGCGCCGGGCCGGGTGCTGAATCCGAAGCTGGCCCGCAGCCAGCTGATGGGCGGCATGCTCTGGGGCCTCGGGCAGGCGCTGCTGGAGGGCAACCATATGGATCAGCGAACCGGCCGCTGGGTCGCCAACAACCTCGGCGAATACCTGGTCGCGGTGAACGCCGACGTGCCGGAGGTGACCGTCGACTTCGTTTCGGTCGAGGACACCGTGGTCAACCCGCTCGGCGTCAAGGGCGTCGGTGAGATCGGCCAGGTCGGGATGGCGGCCGCGATCGCCAACGCGGTCTTCCACGCCACCGGGCGCCGGCAGCACGAGCTGCCGATGGCGGCGGAACTGGTGATGGATCCGGCGGTCGCCGCCACATGACCGGCCGGGCGCCGGACGCCGCGAGATGACCCGGCCGGCGCCGGACCGCCCGGCGCTGACCACACCCGAGCAGTTGCAGGCGCCGGAGTCGGTGCGGGCCCGGCGGCTGCGCACCGCCCGGCAGCCGGGGCTCGGGTTGCGCGGGCTGGTGCTGGTGGTGCCGATCGCGGTGCTGATCGCGATCGGTGCGGGCGGTCCAGAACGGTCGTTGCTGGTGCTCGGGCCACTGGTGACGTTCGCCCTGCCGGCCGTCGTGATGATCGCCTTCTGGTGGGACGACTGGCCCGGCACCACCGCCCGGGCCAGCTGGTCCGGCTGGCTGGACACGGTGCTGGTCGCGGTGTTCGCGGTGGTGCTGACGATCGCCGGGCAGGCGGTGACGGCCCGGGTCGACCTGCCGGTGCTGTTCGACGCCTATCCGGCGGCCCGGCATCTGGCCACCTTCCCGGCGTTGATGCCGCTGGCCGGGGCCGCGTTCACCGTGATGCTCCAATACACGCTGGTGACCGAGGGCTGGCCGGTGCGCCGGCTGCCGGCGATTCCGGCCGGCATCGTCGCGCTGATCCTGTCCTGGGGTGTGGCGGCCGTGCTCTATCTGGTGCTGGTCGACTTCCGGCCGCCGCCGGCGACGGGACTCGGCGCCCGGCCGGGCCCGGTCGGCGGCGCGACGTTCGGCGCGGCGCTGACCGTGATCGGCGTCTGGCAGGTCTGGTTCTATCTGGCCTGGCGCGGCTGGCCGGTGACCCGGATCGGCAGCCGCGCGGTGCGGCTGCTGGCCGGCAACGCCATCGTGATCGTCGGCGGCCTGGCCAGTTATGCGATCCTCGCGGCCACCGATCTGCGCCCGGCCACCATCACCGCGGGAGCGGGTGCGTTGATCGCGGCCGGCCTGACCGTGGCGATGCTGTTCGAGGGCGCGATCACCGGACGGCTCGCGAGCGTGACCGCGATCGTCGCCGTCGGGGCCGTTCTCTACGCCGCGTTCTGGCTGATCGCCCAGGCGCTGACCTGGACCCGCGCGGAGCCGGTCGAGTGGGTGGCACACGTGGCGCTCAACGCCTGGAGCGTGTCGGTGATCCTGCACGTGGCGATCGGCCGGCGCTGGCCGTTCGGCGAGCCCGGATAGTCCAGGCCCGCCGATCCGGACTACAGGTCAGGCGTCCCGGCGCTTCATCAGCGCCGCCGCGGCGATCAGCAGCACCGCGGTCTCCAGCGCGAAGACGCCCAGCCCCTGCCACGCCGTGAGCAGGTGTTTCGGGTCCACGTGCTGGATGAACACCAGGCTGCCGGCATTGGTCGGCATGTACGCGTTAACGTGCCGGCCCCAGCTGTCCGGCAGCAGCGACGTCAGGTTGGACAGCACCAGCATGATGCCGAGCACCGCGGTGATCCCGCCCGCGGTGTGCCGCAGCAGCGCACCGAAAGCGAGTGAGAAAAGTGCCAGAACCGCGATGTAGAGCCCGCCGCCAAACACCGCCCGCAGCACGCCGGGGTCGCTCAGGTGCACCGGCACGTGTACGCCGATCACCGCCTTGCCGACGAAGAACGCCGCGAAGCTGACGAACTCGCCGACCACCAGCATCAGCGCGCCGAGCACCAGAAGCTTGGCGGTGAACACCGTCATCCGGCGCGGCTGCGCCTGCAGAGTCGAGCGGATCATCCCGGTGGCATACTCCGACGAGATCGCCATGACACCGATCACCGCGACCGCGAACTGGGCGATCGACATCGGCCCGGCGAGGATGTTGGGCAACGGGTCGGCGATGAACCGGGCCTGCTCGCCCGGGTCCATGCCGTCCCACCGGCGGACCACGCCGAGATAGTTGATCAGCGCGTTGAGACCGACCGCGATCGCCGCCATCACCGCGATCGAGTAGAGCGTCGAGCGCACCGAGCGGATCTTCGTCCACTCCGAGCGCAACGAGCCGGACAGGCCGGCGCGGCCGGTGGCCGGCGGCAGGGTGCTCGCCAGTGTCAGGGACGTCATCATGCCTCCTTCACCAGGGTCCGCGCGGACGGCGCCGAGCCCGGCACCGGCACCCGCGCCGGCACCTGTGTCAGCACCCGGCACCGTGGCGTGGAACTCCACGCTCTCACGGGTGAGTTCCATGAAGGCTTCCTCCAACGAGGCTTGAATGGACGCGAGTTCGTGCACGCGGATGCCGTTGTCGAAGGCGATGTCGCCGATCTCGGCTCCGGTCAGGCCGGAGCACTGCAGCACGCCGTCGGTCCCGGGGGTCAGCCGGCCACCGGCGGCGGTCAGCAGTTCGGCGAGCCGCTGCGGATTCGGCGTCCGCACCCGGATGGCGAGCTCCGAGTTGGCGTCGATGAACTCCTGCACGGTGCAGTCGGCGATCAGCCGGCCCCGGCCGATCACCAGCAGGTGGTCGGCGGTGTTCTCCATCTCCGACATCAGGTGGCTGGAGACGAAGACGGTGCGGCCCTCGGCGGCGAGAGCCTTCATCAGCGTCCGGATCCACAGGATGCCCTCGGGGTCGAGGCCGTTGACCGGCTCGTCGAACATCAGGATCTTCGGGTCGCCGAGCAGCGCCGCCGCGATCCCGAGCCGCTGGCCCATGCCGAGTGAGAAGCCCTTGGACCGCTTCCGCGCCACCTCGGTCAGGCCGACCAGGTCCAGCACCTCGCCGACTCGTCGCTTGGGCAGGTTGTTGGTCTGCGCCAGGCACCACAGGTGGTTGAACGCGCTGCGGCCGCCGTGGATCGCCTTGGCGTCCAGCAGCGCGCCCACCTCTCGCATCGGATGCGCCAGCCCGGCGAACGGGCGGCCATCGATGGTGACCCGTCCCGCGGTCGGGGCGTCCAGCCCGAGAATCATCCTCATCGTGGTCGATTTGCCCGCGCCGTTGGGACCGAGGAATCCGGTCACCTGCCCCGGCCGGACGGCAAACGACAAATCGTCGACGGCGACCCGGTCGCCGTACCGTTTGGTGAGGCCGACTGCCTCAATCATGATCACTTCTCCCTTAGGACACGCCGTAGCCGTAGCCGTTGCCGACTATGCCGACGCTAGGCAACGACCGAGTGCGAGCGCGTCCGCCGCCAGATCGAATCCGCGGCCGGTGAGTCTGCGACTAAAGGATTAAACGACCCCGACCCGAGCCTCAGGGGTGGCTCGGGTCGGTGGGCGGATCGGCGCACGTCGGGGTGGTTGTCAGCCCTTAGGTCGCCGGATTGCCCGGCGCAGCGAGATCGCCATCGTCGCAGCGACCGCGACCGGCAACACCCACCACGCCGATGCGCCGACCGCGTGCAGGATCGCGACCGCGGCGATCCCGGCCACCACGCCGACCGCCAACGTCAGGTCGTCACCGATCAGGAAGTCCTTCCAGAACCGCAGGAACGCCATCATCGGGTCACCTCCGCCACCCGGGTCCGGCGCAGACCCGCGACGGCCACCGCGGCCCCAGCGGCGGTCAGCGCCAACAGCCAGAGGATCGCCAGCTCGCCGCCCGGCCACTCGGCACCGGCGCCCTCACCGGCCCAGAACATGCCGAACGTGGTGAGCATCGCCCCGACCCCGAACTTGATGGCGTTCTCGGGCACCCGGGACAGCGGCGCGCGTACCGCGAAACCGGCCGCCACCACCGCGAGCACGCCGATCGCCGCGCCCACCACGGCATATCCCACGTGGCCGCTGCTGGCCCCGAAGGTGACCACGATGAAGGCCACTTCCAGCCCCTCCAGAACGACCGCCTTGAAGACGATCGTGAAGGCATACCAGTCCGGGACGCCGAACCGGCCGGCCCGCTGCGCCGACGACGCGGCACTGACCTCGCTGGCGAACGTCGCGTCCTCGTCGTGCAGAGCCTTGTAGCCGCCGGCCCGCAGGATCGCCTTGCGCAGCCATTGCAGGCCGAAGATGAGCAGCACGCCACCGACGATGACCCGCAGCGGCGCCAGCGGGATCCCGGCCAGCGCCGGACCGAGCGCGGCGGTGACCACGCCGAGCACCGCCAGACCGGCGATCACTCCCGGCCAGGTCGCGCGCCAGCCGCGAGTGACTCCGATGGCCAGGACGACGGTCAGTGCCTCGACCGCTTCGACGGCGGCGGCGAACGCGACCGCGAGCAGCAGTCCCGCGAGACCCATGGGGCTCCTTTCTGTTCTGAAGTGGCGGGTCAGTGCGTGGTCAGCCAGATCAGGCTGAACAGGCCGGCCAGCGCACAGTAGATGGCGAATGGGGTAAGTGTGCGGCGCTCGAAGTAGCGGGTGAGGAACCGCACCGACAGGTAGGCGCAGACGAACGCCGCCGCGCTCCCGGCCAGCACCTGGCCGCCGATTCCGGCGCCAAGGGGACCGGTCAGGTCCGGGATCTTGAGCAACCCGGCCGCGAAGATCACCGGGGTGGCCAGCAGGAACGAGAACCGTGCCGCGTCCTCGTGGTCCAGGCCACGGCTCAGCCCGGCCGCCATGGTGGCGCCGGACCGGCTGATTCCGGGGAGCAGGGCCAGGACCTGCGCCGCGCCGATCAAGGTCGTCTCGCCGAACCCGCGCCCGGCGATCCGCCGGTCGCTTGCCACGCCATCGGCGCTGTGCTCGGGCTCGACCCGGTCGTCGCCGCGCTGCACCGCCCGCCGCCGCATCCGCTCGGCGGCATAGAGGATCGCGCCGTTGACCATCAGGAAGACGGCGGCCGGGATGGGTTTGCCGAGCACCGTCCGGAAGGTGTGTTCGAGGAGCAACCCGGTGATGCCGACGGGAATTGTCGCCAGCACGATCATCCACGCTAGCCGCTCGTCCGCGGTGCTGATCCGGCGGTGCCGGACCGAGGTGACGAAGCCGCCCACGATGCGCAACCAGTCGCGCCAGAAGAACAGCAACAGCGCCAGTGCGGTGGCCACATGCAGGCCGACGATGAAGGCGAGATAGGGCGACTCCGGCGTCGAGACGTTGAGGTCCCGTCCCCAGCGTCCGCCGATCAGTGCCGGGATCAACACGCTGTGGCCGAGGCTGGAGACCGGGAACAGCTCGGTGACGCCCTGCAGCGCTCCGATGACGATCGACTCTGGATAGGTCAGGTGGACGGTCACCGGGCCCGCTCCGCGGTGCCGTCGTCACGCCGCTGCGGGGATTGAGGGCCTGCGCCGCGCCTCCGGTCGGCCCGGTGCCGTAGGTAGTGCACCAGCAGCGGCAGCATCGAGATGAGAACCACTACGGCGACCGCGGGCAGCAGGTACTTGTCGATGTTGGCGGCGCCGACCGAGTCCCGCAGCGTGCGCGCCGAGAAGTAGCCGGCCAGCAGAACGCCCTCGGTCCAGAGCAGGCCGCCGACGAGATTCCAGCGCAGGAACCGACCAGCCGGCATGTGCAGGATCCCGGCCACCGGATTCAGGAAGGTCCGCACGATCGGCACAAACCGCGCCAGCACCACCGCCTTTGCCGGGCCGTACCGATTGAAGTAGTCCTCGGCCCGGTCCACATACTCCGACTTGAACAGCCGGGACTCCGGGCGGGCGAACAACCGCGGCCCGAACCTGGCGCCGAGATAGTGCCCGAGCTGGGCACCAGCGATCGCGCAGACCGGCGCCACCACCATCATCACCGCCAGGTTGAGGCGGGCTCCCACGATGTCGTCGGCAACTGCCGACGCCGCGATCCCGGCCAGGAACAGCAGTGAATCGCCGGGCAGGAAGAATCCGACCAGCAGTCCGGTCTCGGCGAACAGCACGATGCCGACGCCGATCACGCCGAAGGTGCGCAGCAGCGACTTCGGATCGATCACGCTGACCGCGGTCAGGGCGTGTGTCGTCATGATCAGTCCAATCGGCTCCGTCCGGCGCACGCCGGGCCTGACAAACCAGCCGCCCATCGGGCCGGCTGAGCGAATCAACCGGTCTTCGGGCCGGCTGCCGGCCAGGACCAGCGCGCACCGGCGCCCGGCCAGGTCCGGCGACCGGTCAGGCCGGGCGTCCGGCTCGACCCTACATGGTGTAGTAGGCCGAGGCGACGGTGGCATTGCCGCAGAACCGGTACCGTTAGCGCGACGGGGTGGGAGGTGGCATGGACCGAGATCAGGAGAGCCGCTCGCGACGGCCGGCCGGACAGCTGGAAGGCGAGATCCTGGCGGTGCTGTGGGCGGCGCCCGAGCCGCTGTCGGCCGGCGAGGTGCAGACCGCGGTCGGCAGTGGCCTCGCCTACAACACGGTGCACACGATCCTCACCCGCCTGCACGCCAAGGGCCGGGTGGTGCGGGTCGGGCCTAGTGGCCGATCGGTGTACCAGGCAGCGAAGGGGCCGGCCGAGTCGGCCGCCGACCAGATGCGGGCCGCGCTGGACGCCGGCGCCGACCGGGCCGAGATTCTGATGCGGTTCGTCACCACACTCAATCCGGCCGACGAGGCGGCGCTGCGCGCCGCCTTGGACTCCGACCTGTGACGATCGCGGTCTACACCCCGCAGATCTGCGCGGTGCTGCTGGCTCTGGTGGCGGCGCCGGTCGCCCGCCGGGCGCGACCGTCGTCGTCGCTGTGGCTGTTGACCGGGGCCGCTGCCGTGGTGGGTCTGGCCAGCGGCTGGTCGCTGGTGATGCTGGCGTCGATGTTGATCGACGACATTCCCGGGTACGCGGGTCTGCAGCACCGGATTCCGGTGCCGGACGCGGTCTCGGTGGCGGCCCTGGTTCTTCTCACCGCGGGCCTGGTCCGGATCATCGTCACCGGGGTCCGGCGGCACCGGGACCGTGCTGCTCTGCCGTCCGGCGCCGGCCAGGGCGGGACGGTCGTCGTGCAATCCGGTTCGGTGGACGCGTTCGCGGTCGCCGACTCGATGATGCGGCGCACCGGCACGGTCTACATCACGACCGGGCTCCTCGGGCTGCTGGACCGGGATCAGATCCGGATCGTGCTGGCGCATGAGTCCGCGCATCTGAGCCGCCGGCACGCGCTGGCGCGCGGCCTGGTCGCCTATGCGGCGGCGGCGGTGCCGGTGCTGGTGCCGATGCGCGACGCGGTCGAGTTCCTCTGCGAGCGCGACGCCGACGAGTGCGCCGCCGCCGCTCAGGGCAGCCGCACCCAGGTCGCCCGAACGGTAGCGATCGCGGCGTTGGCCCGGTCCGGGTCGCGCGCCACTCGGCTCGCCCCGGCCCTGCACCGTCTCGCCGTCGCCGATCGAGTCGGCGCTCTGACCGCGGGCCACCGCGGCAACTCCGGCTGGCACCTCACCACCCTGGCCGCGGCTCTGGTCGTCACCGCGGCCGCGGTCGCGGAGGCGACCCGAGACTTCGCCGCCATCGCGGCGGCGGTGGTGCGCTGACCATGTGGCTGTCCGACGGCACCCGGTCCCGGATCTTCGACGCGGCCGTGTCGATCGGCATTGTGCTGCTCTCGCTGCCGACCATGTCTCGTGCCCACTTCCTAGTGGTCGCCGTCCTGATGGGAGCGGCGCTGCTGGTCCGGCGGCGGTGGCCGGTGCCGGTGATGGGCGTGGTCGCCGGGCTCGCCTTCATTCAGGTACTGCTGACCACCAAGCCCTACACCGACCCGCTCCCATTCGACCTCGCCGTTCTGGTCGCGTTGTATTCGGTAGTCAAATACGGCGGCCGCCTCGCCGATGGTTATCTGGCCGCTGCGGTGGTCGGGGTCGGCATCGCCGTCGAGGTGTTCCGCCACCCCGGGCCGACGTGGTTCTACGAGGTGCTGTTCTACACCGCGATCTGCGCCGGCGTGTGGCTCGCCGGCTATATCGTCCGCACCCGCCGGTTCTACGTGGCCGGGCTGGAGGAGCGGGCCGCGACGCTGGAACGGGAGCAGGAGCATCTGACCGCGATCGCGGTGGCGCATGAGCGGGCCGCGATCGCGCGGGAGATGCACGACGTCGTGGCCCACAGCCTCGCGGTCATCATCGTCCAGTCCGACGGCGGCCGCTACGCGATGGCCGCCGACCCGGACACCGGCAAAGCCGTCTTGGAGACCGTGGCCGGCACTGCCCGCGACGCCCTGGAGGAGATGGGTCGCCTGATTGACCTCCTCCGCGGATCCGACGACGGCGACCTCCATGGCGATCGCCTGGTCTGGGGTCTGGACAGCATGTCCACACTCGTGGATCGAGCGCGCGCGGCCGGGCTGGACGTGACCGCGCGGATCGATCCGGTGCCACTCGCCCCGAACTCCACCGTCGGTGTCGCGGCCTATCGCCTGGTCCAGGAGGCCCTCACCAACACGCTGCGCCATGCCGGGCCGGGCACCTGCAGCACCATCACCGTCAGCGGTGACGGAGACACGCTGGTCATCACCGCCGTCGACGACGGCACCGGGCATACCACCACCACGGCGAGACCCGGCCGGGTCGGCCACGGCCTGGTCGGCATGCGCGAGCGGGTCGCGCTGTTCGACGGCCGGGTGGCCGCCGGACCGCGCCCCGGCGGCGGCTGGTCGATGCGCGCCGAGTTGCCGATTCCGGCCTGGGAACGGGTGCCCGGCGACCTGACGGTGGCCTCGTGAGCATCGGCGTGGTGATCGTCGACGATCAGTCGCTGGTCCGGGCCGGATTCCAGATGCTGCTCTCATCCCAGCCGGACATGCAGGTGCTGGGTGAAGCCGCGGACGGCGCCCAGGCGATCCGGCTGATCGACACTCTGCGAGCGGCCGGCACACCCGCCGACATAGCCGTCGTCGACGTACGCATGCCGGTGATGGACGGCGTCGCGGCGACCAGTGCGATCTGCGCCGTCGAGACCGGGCCCAAGGTGATCGTGCTGACCACCTTCGACACCGACGAGGAAGCATTCGCGTCGCTGCGGGCCGGCGCCAGCGGGTTCCTGCTCAAGAGCGCGCCACCCGAGGACCTGCTGGCCGCGATCCGGACCGTGGCCAGCGGCGACGCCGTGGTGGCGCCGCGCGTGACGCGGCGGCTGCTGGACCGCTACGCCTCGTCGTTCACCGCCGAGCCGGATCCGGCCCCGACCGACGACGGGCTCACCGACCGGGAGCGGGAAGTGGTGCTGCTGATCGCCAACGGCCTGTCCAACGCCGAAATCGCCGCCCGGCTAGTGGTCGCCGAGGCGACGGTGAAGTCGCACGTCGGCCGGGTGCTGGCCAAGCTCGGGCTGCGCGACCGGGTGCAGATCGTCATCCACGCCTATCGCACCGGGCTGATCCCGCCCGGCAAGTGACGCCGCGGTTGGGTCGCCGGCCAGGCGGCCGGCCGGGCCATCGGCCGGGCTCAGGAGTCGCGGTACCGAAGCGCCACCACCCGATCCGGCCGCCCGTTCGGGTTTCAGCGGCCTCATCCGCGGATACCTACATGGTGTAGGAAAGCGGAGGTAACGCCAGTGGCAACCACCGACTGGTTTCTCACCGCCGGCGAGCGCGGCAATCCGGACACCCGGATCGACCAGGGCCATCCGGAGGGTGTCGGATGGACCGGCGGCAACGAGATCACGCCACTGCCGCACGGCGCCACCTACTTCGACGCGCTCAAGACCGCCGTCGATGAGACCGTCAAGGGCGATCTGATCCTGTTCACCGACTGGCGTGGCGACCCGGACGAAGCACTCGACGACTCCGGCACCGCCGTCTCCGACATCCTCTGCGCCGCGGCATCCCGGGGTGTGGTGGTCAAGGGCCTGGTGTGGCGGTCCCATCTGGACGTGATCGCATTCTCCAGCGCGGAGAACCGCCGGCTCGGCGACGACATCGAAGCGGCCGGCGGCGAGTGCCTGCTGGATATGCGGGTCCGGCCGGGCGGATCGCACCACCAGAAGATCGTGGTGATCCGGCACCCGGACCGGCCGGACGCGGACGTCGCGTTCGTCGGCGGCATCGACCTGTGCCATTCGCGCCGTGACGACGCCGACCACCACGGCGACGACCAGGCGATGGCGATGCCGGACGTGTACGGCGACACCCCGCCGTGGCACGACATGCAGATCGCGCTGAGCGGGCCGGCGGTCGGCGACGTCGAGCGTACGTTCCGGGAACGCTGGACCGATCCGCACCGCCTCACCCACAACCCGGTCCGCCTGGCGACCAGCCTCATCAAGCACGACGACGAGGTCGCCGATCCGATCCCGGAGCAGCTGCCGGATCCGGCGCCCCGTGGCGACCTGCTGGTGCAGGTGCTGCGCACGTATCCGAACCGGTGGCACGGCTATCCATTCGCGCGGACCGGTGAGCGCAGCATCGCCCGCGCCTACGCCAAGGTGCTGCGGCGCGCGGAATCCCTGATCTACGTCGAGGATCAGTATCTGTGGTCGCGGCCGATCGCCGAGTTCTTCGCCGCCGCGCTGCGCCGGTCACCGGACCTGCGGATGATCGCGGTAGTGCCGATGCATCCCGACTCCGGCGGTCTCAGCGGGGCGGCCCAGGTGCTCGGCCGCGACGACGCGATCGCACTGTTGCATGACGCGGCCGGCGACCGGGTCGCCGTCTACGCCCTGGAGAACACCCGCGGCACTCCGGTCTACGTGCACGCCAAGGTCTGCATCGTCGACGACGTCTGGACCTGCGTCGGCTCGGACAACCTGAATCTGCGGTCGTGGACACACGACTCGGAGCTGGCATGTGCCGCGATGAACGCCGACGGTGCGCCGGGATTCGGCCGCGGCCTGCGGATGCGGCTGCACCGGGAACACCTGGACGCGGCGGTGCCCGACGAGGCGCTGACGACTCCGGAGGGCCTGTTCCGGGCCTACCGCGAGGCCGCCGCCGCGCTTGACGCATGGCACGCCGGCGGCCGCCGGGGACCACGCCCGCCGGGCCGGCTGCGCAGCTATCAGCACCCGGTTCTGACCGTCCGCCAGCGCCTGCTGGCCCGGCCGCTCTACCACCTGATCTGCGATCCGGACGGCCGGCCGCGACGGCTGCGCCGGAACCGCACGTTCTAGGGTGCCGCAGAACGGCATCGACATGCATGCCGCGCTCTCCTCGGACATCGAGTTCATCCGGGCGGCATGGCGCTCTGAGCCGCCGAGCCGATGACCCCGCAGCGAGGCGAGATCCGCGCTGGGAAAGGATCAGATCTTGCGGTACTTGGCCTGGAAGAAGCAGTAGACGCCGAACGCGGCGAATCCGATCGCGATGACCGTCAGCAGGACCCCGCCGAGCGGCTTTCCGGCTAGTTCGCGCAGCGCGCCGTCGAGCCCCCGCGACTCGTTCGCGTCGTGGGTGACGCCGGCCTCGACCAGCAACGCGCCGACGATCGCGAACGCGACACCGCGCGCGATATAGCCGACCTGACCCAGCCGCACCACGCCCTGACGCACTGACCGGCTCGCCTGAGCCAGCTTCAGCTTCGCCTCGAACTTCCGCTTGATGCCGTAGACCGCCATGCCGGCACCGATCGCGAAGACCGCGACTCCGGCGATCACCACAAGGACGACACCCCACGAGTGATCGAGCACGCCGGCGGTGGCCTTCTGTTGCGTGGCCGCGCTCGACGTGGCGGGATTGTTCAGCACCTTGACGTCGGTCCACAGCAGGAATCCGTAGATCACGACCCGGCCGGCCGACGCGAGCCGTTCCATGGTCCGGCGCCGGCCGGAGAATTCGCGATGGCCGCCGATCGCCAGCAGCAGCTGCCAGATCGCCATCGCGCCCAGACCGACGGCGACCACGATCAGCAGGAACCGGCCCAGCGGCTGGTGCTCCATCAGGGCGAAGGCTCCGGACTGGTCGGCCCGGTCGCCGCTGTGGCCGAACGCGATCTGCAGCGCCAGCCACGCGATCGCCAGGTGCAGCAGGCCATAGCCGACAAATCCGGTGCGGGTGAAGATCTCCAGCCAGGCGCTGCGGCTGGCACGATGGGCGGTGGCGGTGACGGACATGGTCCCGGGATTCCCCGCCGCGCCGGCCGGCAAACGGATTTCCCTACACGGTGTAGAAATCGGCCCGCTTGGGCAGGATGCAGGCATGGTCAACCGAATCCCACTCCGGCGGCTCGCGCCACTCCTCGGCGTCAGCCTGTCGGCTCTGGTCTTCGCGGTCCTGCTGGTGCTGGTACGCCTGCGGTGGGCACCGCTGGAACGAGTGGACCGGGGCGTCGCGAACCGGCTCAACGCATGGATCTCCGGTGACTCGCCACTCGTGACCGTGGTCAAGGCGGTGACCTGGCTCGGCAGCACCGGCGTGCTCTGGACGGTGATCACCGCGGCCGCGGTCATCCTGCTGATCCGTGGACGCCGCCGGCTGGCCACCTACATCGTCATCACCGGCGCCGGTGCGCTGGTGCTCGACCCGGTCCTCAAGTCGCTGGTCGGCCGGTTGCGTCCGGTGGTCGCGCACCCGATCGCGTACGGCACCGGCAACAGCTTCCCGAGCGGCCACTCACTCGGGTCGATCGTCTGCTACGGCGCCGTGCTCCTGGCGTTCCTTCCGGCCGTGCCGGTGCGGTGGCGGACCCCGGTCAAGGTGGCGTACGGCACCCTGATCGTGCTGATCGGCACCAGCCGCCTGCTGCTCGGCGTGCACTACCTCTCCGATGTCCTCGGCGCGTGGGCGCTCGGCGTGGCGTGGCTGGGACTGACCGCGTACGCCTTCCAAATCTTCCGCCGGGAGCAGGGCAAACCGGTCGTCGACCCGGTCCGTGAAGGCCTCGAGCCGGAGGCGCCGGCCGACCTCGGACTCGCGACCGCCGAGCCGGATCGGCCGGCACACCCGGGCGTGATCGCGGCCGGCGTCGTGGTGGTCTGGGTCTTCGCCGTCGGGCTGGTGATCGGCGCCGGCGAGCTGGTGGTGCATTACGGCAACGGCAATGTCCTCGGCGACCGCACCGTCCCGCACTGGTTCGCCGCCCATCGCACGCCGTCGCTAACCCACTGGAGCCAGGTCGCCAGCACCATCGGTGCCACGCAGGCGGTCCTGATCGTCACCGTGGCAACGTGCGTGGTCACGATCGCCGTGCTGCACCGGTGGCGGCCGGTGATCTTCGTCGCGACACTCATGGCGGGGGAGCTGGCCGCGTTCCTGATCGCCTCCACCGTCGTCGGCCGGCCCCGGCCGGACGTGCCGACCATGGACCCGCACCTGCCCACCGACGCGTACCCGTCCGGGCACATCGCCGCCTCCCTCTGCATCTATCTCGCGATCGCGATCCTGGTGATCGGCCACACGCGGTCGCGCTGGCGGTGGCTCATCCTGATCCCGCTCGTCGTGGTCCCGACCCTGGTGACGCTGTCGCGCTTCTACCGGGGCGAGCACCACCCCACCGACGCCCTCGGCAGCCTGCTGTTCGCGGTGTTGTGGGCCGGCGGCGCGTACCTGCTGATCCGCCCCAATGCCGATCACGACGGCCGGCGGGCCACCGCGGACCAGGATCTCGCGGAGGTGGCGCGATGAGCGCGCCGACGATCGCGGTGATCGCGCACACCGGCAAAACCCTCGACGGCGGACCGGACCGGCTGCGCGCCGCGCTCATCCGCCGCGGCCTGCAAAACCTTCGGTGGTACGAGATCTCCAAGAGCCGCAAAGCGCCGAACAAGGTGCGCAAGGCCCTGCGGCACCGTCCCGACCTCCTGCTGCTGTGGGGCGGTGACGGACTGGTGCAGCGCTGCGTCGACGCGCTGGACGGACATGACCTGCCGATTGGCGTCATACCGGCCGGCACAGCCAATCTGCTCGCCCGCAATCTGGACATTCCGATCAGCCTTGACGACGCCGTCGAGGTCGCCCTGCACGGTGTGAACCGGCGGATCGACGTGGGCGTCTGCAACGGCGAGCGGTTCACCGTGATGGCCGGGCTCGGGTTCGACGCCGCCATGATCGACAACGCCGACGGAGCCTTGAAGGACCGGCTCGGCCGGCTCGCCTACCTGTGGACCGGCGCGCAGCAGCTGAACACCGACACGGTCCGGATGCGGATCAAGGTGGACGGGTCTCGATGGTTCGACGGGCCGGCCAGCTGCGTGCTGGTCGGCAACGTGCCCAAAGTCTTCGGCGCGGTTCAGGTCTTCGACCAGGCCCGGCCCGACGACGGGCTGCTCGACGTCGCAGTGGCGACCGCCGCAACGCCGACCGAGTGGACGCGGACGCTCACCACGGTCGCGACCGGGTCGCCGGACCGGTCCCGCTTCGTGTCGACCACTCGTGGCCGCAAACTCAGCGTGAAGCTGTCCGGAACACTCCGCTACGAGATCGACGGTGGGGCGCGGGCCCTGACCGATCGGCTGAAGGTGCGCGTGGTCGCCGCTGGCCTCCGCGTCCGGGTGCCCGCCACTGACCACCCGCCAGCCGGCTGACCAGGCGATTCAAAACCCGGTTGACGAAGCCTGTGAGGCTGCTGGCAGGATCGGGCAAACCCCGGCAGGCAGGAGTTTGTCCATGACGACCACCAACGCACCGCAGTCCACAAGCGACAAGCTGGACAGCGGCGTCCTTAAGGTGGCCGGCGTGGTGGTGCTCGGCGCCATCATGTCGATCCTCGACATCACCGTCGTCAGCATCGGTCTGCCGACGTTCCAGAAGGAATTCCACGCCACCTACGCCACCGTCGCGTGGACCATGACGGCCTACACACTCGCGCTCGCCACGGTCATCCCGGTGACCGGGTGGGCCGCGGATCGGTTCGGCACCAAGCGGCTCTATCTGATGTCGCTGGTTCTTTTCGTCGGCGGCTCGGCGTTGTGCAGCTTCGCCTGGGACATCGGTCCGCTGATCGCGTTCCGGACCATCCAAGGTCTCGGCGGCGGCATGCTGATGCCGCTGGGCATGACCATCATGACCCGGGCCGCCGGACCGGACCGGGTCGGACGGGTGATGGCGGTGCTCGGCGTGCCGATGCTGCTCGGCCCGATCGGCGGCCCGATCCTCGGCGGCTGGCTGATCCAGAGTGCCGGCTGGCACTGGATCTTTCTGATCAACCTGCCGATCGGCGTGATCGCGTTCCTGGCCTCGCTGCGGATCCTGCCCAAGGATTCGCCGACCCCTTCGGAGTCCTTCGACTTCCGCGGCATGTTGCTGCTCTCACCCGGGCTCGCGCTCTTCCTCTACGGCGTCTCGTCGATCCCCGGCGAAGGCACCATCGTCGCGGCGAAGGTGCTGATCCCCGCCGTCATCGGCTTGGCACTGGTGATCGGCTTCGTGGTCCACGCGCTCGGCAAGGATCACGCGTTGATCGACCTGAGCCTGTTCCGCAACCGCAACCTGACGGTCGCCACCGTGACGATGACCCTGTTCGTCGTCGCCTTCATGGGCAGCATGCTGCTGTTCCCGAGCTACTTCCTGCAGGTCCGCGGTGAAGGCACGCTCAGCGCCGGACTGCTGCTCGCGCCCCAGGGCATCGGCGCGATGCTGACCATGCCGGTCTCCGGCAAGCTCACCGACAAGATCGGCCCGGGGAAGCTGGTGCTCACCGGCATCGTCGTGATCCTGGCCGCGGTCGGTGTGTTCACCCAGGTGACCGACACGTCGTCCTATGTGTTGCTGCTTGGCGCGCTGTTCGTGATGGGTCTGGGCATGGGAATGACGATGATGCCGATCATGTCCGCGGCGCTGGCCAGCCTCCAGCACCACCAGATCGCCCGGGGCTCCACGATGATGAACATCGTCCAGCAGACCGCCGGCTCCATCGGCACCGCGACGATGTCGGTGATCCTGACCAACCAGATCCAGTCCAGTCGGGCCGCCAGCGACTTCTACCAGGTGATCACCGGCAGCCTCGATCCGGCCAAGGTGACGGCGGGGGCGATGGCGGCCGGCCGGGCCGCCCTTGCGGGCGCGTTCGGCAACACCTACGCAGTCGCGTTCGTGCTGATCGTTGCGTGCCTGATCCCGGCGTTCTTCCTGCCCCGCCGTAAGTCCGTCGGGGTGACCGACGACGCGGGCGAGCAGCAGCCACAGGTCATGGCCATGCACTGACCTCCCGGTCGACTCGACCGCCCCGGCCGCATTCGTGCTGCCGGGGCGGTCTCGTTTGGGCGCCGGGGAGCATTCGTGCTCCCGGCGGTCTCGTTGCGGGCCGCGATTCTCCCGCCCGGACCGCACGGCAGCGCAGCGTCACCGGCGGATGAATCCCGGTTCCGGCGTTCGCGGATCGCCCGAGCTGGGTAGGCATCGGACGGACGAAGTATGCGTACCGCAGAGTCTTGGAGGTCGTGATGACCGAACCCGCAGGAGCCGATGGCCCGGCCGACAGCGACGCCGCGCTGGAGCGCGAAGCGCAGGTGCTGGCCGAGCGCTTCCCCGGACACGAGCGCGGCGACCTGGAACACCGGCTGCACGAGCGGTTCGAGGAGCTCGCGGACCGGTCGGCGATCAAGGCGCATCTCGTCACCGTGGCGATGGCGACGGTGACCGACGACCTGGTTGCCGACGGTGAGGAATTCCGCAGCCCGCTGATCGGATGAGCCGTTTGCCCGTCGGCCGGTCTCACTCGGGGTAGCGTCTGAACGGTTCAAGTCGCGTGACCACGCCGCGACCGTCTACAGGAAAACCCGATTAAGACACGAAACCGCAGATGACAGTGCATGCGGCCGATGTCGCATGCCGGTGGCCCGGGGGAGGCCGGTATGACAACGGGACATATCCCGATGAAGGACGGCGTTGAGATCTTCTTCAAGGACTGGGGCAAGGGACAACCTGTCGTGTTCAGCCACGGCTGGCCGCTAACCGCGGACATCTGGGACCCGCAACTGATGTTCGTGGCGAACAACGGATACCGGGCGATCGCACACGATCGGCGTGGCGGTGGCCGTTCCAGCCAATCCTGGGATGGCAACGACCTGGACACCTACGCCGATGACCTAGGCCAGGTCCTCGACGCCATGGACCTGCACGACGTGGTGCTGGTCGGACACTCCACGGGTGGCGGTGAGATCACCCGGTACGTCGGCCGGCACGGCACCTCACGAATAGCGAAGATGGTCCTCGTCAGCGCCATCCCACCACTGATGCTCAAGACCGACAAGAACCCCGAAGGCCTACCGATCGATGTCTTTGACGGGCTGCGGGCCGGGCTGGATGCCGACCGGTCCCAGTTCTACAAGGACACCGCCGTTCCGTTCTTCGGCGCCAACCGCACCGGCAACAAGGTCTCCCAAGGCCTATTGGACGAGTTCTGGCTGCAGTCCATGACCGTCGGCATCAAGGGTGCCCACGACTGCATCAAAGCGTTCTCCGAAACCGACCTGACAATGGACCTGCAAGCCATCGACGTGCCGACCCTGATCATCCACGGAGACGACGACCAGATCGTCCCGATCGTCGCCTCCGCGAACAAGTCATCCAAGATAGTCAAGGACGCCCAACTCAAGGTCTACCCGGGCGCACCACACGGACTCACCGCCACCATGCAAGACCAGTTCAACGCCGACCTGCTGGCGTTCCTGAAAAGCTGAGCGGCGCGGGGCTCGGTCCGCCCACCATGAGAGGTATGCAGACCGAGCCCCGCCCGGACCTGGCACACGCGTTCGACACCATCGGTGCTCGCTACGACGAGGTCTTCAACAGCAAGCCCGGTCAGGTCGCCGCCACCGAGTGGATCCTCGAACAGCTGGGCAACCGGGACGAACGCCCGTTGACGATCGATATCGGCTGTGGCACTGGTCTGCCCACGGCGCGGCAGCTGATCGATGGCGGCTGCGAAGTGGTCGGGGTGGACATCTCGCCGGTGATGATCGAGATCGCGCGCGACAACGTACCCGAGGCAATCTTCGTCGAGCGTGACCTGTCCGACCTTGACGGGCTGCACCCGGTGGGGTCCCGGTTCGACGCCGCGACCGCCTACTTCTCGTTGCTGGTGCTGCACCGCGCCGACGTCGAGAAGACGCTGGACGCGATCTGCCACGTGCTGCATCCGGGCGCGTTCTTTGCGATCGGCATGGTCGAGGGCGACACCGACTACCTGCTCCGCGATTTCCTGGGCGAGAAGGTGCCCCTGACCGCGTATCCGCGCGATCAATTGGGGGCGCTGCTGTCCGCGCACGGCTTCACCGTGGCGGACCTGCGGGTCGAATCGTGGCAGGGGCCAGATCATCAACCTCAGACGCACGTGTACGCCGCCTGCGTACGCGGCTGACTCACCTATATGGCCAGCTCAGCTGTGCGACGGGCCTACCCGTGCCGCCCCGCCGGCTTACTGTGCCGCCGCCTCACCTACGCCGCCGCTCATTTCGGTGGCAGTGATTTGGCGTAGCCGACCCCGCGCCCCACCCACCGCCGGAACGCATCGTCATCGCCACACTGTTCGCCATCCACCACGATCCAGCCGGTCATCGGCCGCGCTTTGACCATGTCGAAGACTCGTGCGCCGGGCTCGGCGAGCAGCTCGTCCTGTTGCGCCGGATCGGTGCGGACCAGAAGGCCGTCCTTGAACACCCCGACCGCCATGTTGCCGCCGACCAGCATCGCCAGCCCGCCGAACATCTTCTTCTCCACCACGTCGGGCTCGGTGCCGAGCTCCTCCCGCAGCCGCTCGGCAAGCGCCTCGTCATAGGCCATGGTCGGATCGTAGGCCCGGCCACGCCACACGGTGCGGCGAGGACACGTGTCGGTTGTGTTCTCGAAGAGCTTGTGACGGGCGCCGGTTGCTTCGGCTGCGGCCTCAGGCGCTCACGCGGCCCCGGACATCGGCGGCGACGCGCAGGTCGCGGCCGCGCTGCTCGGCGATCTCGCGGCGGTACGAGCCGAGAGCGCCCGCCACGATCGGCTCATCGGAGTCGCGGGTGGTGATCACCGGTGCGTACCGGCCGAACGTTCCGTGCATGGCGATCAGGTCGCAGTCGATGTCCTCGACCGCGTCCCAGGGCAGGACTCGGGTCGGCGCCACCCCACGGAGTTGCAGCCCGCTGCCGTCGACCACGACGCCGACCCGCGCCGACAGCGCCAGGCCGGCCAGCCCGGCCGCGGTCAGTAGTGCGTACCCGGCGACGTTGCCGTCGGTGGCCAGGCCCCAGACGCCGGCCGCGGCGGCCGCCGCCGAGGCGGCGAGTCCGCCGAGGGTGGTCGGCCAGGAACGAAGGACGCGGCGGGGCACGTGGCCGATGCTAGCCACGTGCCCCGGCCGGCCGGGTGTGATCTCTACTTCACCGTGCGATCTCTACTTCACCGAGCCGGCCAGCACGCCCTGGACGAAGTACCGCTGGAACGCGAAGAACACGCCGAGCGGCACGATCATGGACAGGAAGGCGCCGGGTCCGAGGATGTCGATATTGGTGGAGAAGGTACGCATTTGCGAGTACAGCGCGTAGGTGATCGGCGCGTGTGACGGGCTGGCGAAGACCAGTGCCACCAGCAGGTCGTTCCATACCCACATGAACTGGTAGATGGCTAGTGACGCGATCGCCGGCCAGCCGATCGGCAGCACCACCCGGCGGAAGACGGTCAGATCGCCGGCACCGTCGACCCGGGCCGCGTCGAAGAGTTCCTGGGGGATCTGCAGGAAGAAGTTCCGCAGCAGGAACACCGCGAACGGCAGGCCGAACGCGACGTGGAAGAGCACCACGCAGGTGACGCTGCCGTAGATGCCGAGCGCGCTGTAGATCTTCGCGTCCGGGATGATCGCCAGCTGGATCGGCACGATGATCAGCGCCACGATCACGATGAACACCCAGTCCCGGCCCTTGAAGTCGATCCAGGCCAGGGCGTAGGCGGCGAGGGCCCCGATGATCACCACGAGCACGGTGGCGGGCACCGTGATCAGCACCGTGTTCCACAGCGAGTGGATCATGTCGCCGTTCTTGAACAGGTTGCTGTAGTTCTCGGCGGTCAGCTGGCTCGGGTGAGCGATCGCGTTCCACCAGCCGGTGGCGCTGTTGTCGGTCTGGCTGCGGAAGCTCTCCACCAGCAGGCCGAAAGTGGGGATTACCCAGAGCACGCCGACGAGCAGCACGATCGCCGAGACCACACCGGTGCCGATGTGGCCCGCGATCCGGCCGGCCAGTGGCGTTTGGCGAGCCCTGATCGGGTCCGACCCGCGAACCTCTTCGACCGGGGCCGGCTCTGCGACGGCGGTCATGTGTTCTCCCTTCGCAGGCGCCGGATGTTGAAGATCATCGCCGGGACCACCAGGATCAGCAACAGCACACCGAGGGCGCTGCCCAGACCGGTGTCCTGGGTCCCGCCGAACGCCACCTGATACATCTGCACCGCCACCACCGTCGAGTTCGGCAGCGACTCGCTCGGCGAGATGACGAAGATCAGGTCGAAGATCTTCAGGACGTTGATGACCAGCGTCACCAGCACTACGACCAGGACCGGCCGCAGCAGCGGGACGGTGATCCGCCGGAACACCTGCCACTCGGTGGCGCCGTCGATCCGCGCTGCCTCCAGCGCGTCCCGGGGCAGCGCCGCCAGCCCGGCGGCGATCAGCACCATCGCGAAGCCGGCCCACACCCACAGGTACGAGATGATGATCGCCGGTGTCACGAACCCCGGACCGAGCCAGTTGACGCCGTTGTATGGGGCGGCGAAGTTCGACTTCGGCAACGTCACCGTGTAGTCGCCGCTGGTCAGTTTCGGGAATGCGAAGGTGCCGTTGGCGTCGGTCTTGGCCTGCTCGACGACCTTTCCGTCGCGCACCGCCTGCACCGTGACGCCGGGCATCCCCTTCTCGGCCGGGTCGATAGCACCGGACTTGCCGCCACCGCCCTGGGTGAAGTCGAGCCAGACGGTGCCGTGCAACCCGGCCCCGGTGGGCGCGGCGGCGGTCACGGCGTTGCCGGGCAGTGACGATGCCGGAACGCCAACCAGCGGCACCAGCACCGCGGTTCCGGTGCTGACCGGATCCGTGCTGCGGTAGCCGCCGGACGCGGCGGTGAAGCCGGCGTTGTCCCGGGCTCGCGCGCCCGGATAGGCCGACGCCGGCAGGAACGTGTCGTGCACCGAGACCACCGCGGCGTTGAGGACACCGCGGTCCGGGCTGCTGTCATAGACCAGCCGCCAGGTGACGCCGGCGGCCAGGAACGAGATCGCCATCGGCACGAACAGCGCGGTCTTCAGCGCGGTGGCCAGTTTGATCCGCTCGGAGAGCACCGCGAAGACCAGACCAACGGCCGTGACCAGAGCCGGGGCGACCAGTACCCAGATCAGGTTGTTGGTGATGGCCTTGCGCGTCTGCGCGTTGGTGAACATGGTGACGTAGTTGTCGAAGCCGACCCAGTGCTGGTTGTTCGCGTCCCGGAAGCTCAGCCCGACGGTCTGCAGCGTGGGCCAGACGACCAGGACGGCAAGCAGGATGAAGGCAGGGGCGAGGAACAGCGTCACCGCTGTTCGCCGCCCCTGCCGACCTTGGGTACTCACCCGGTGTAGTCCTTCTTCGCGGCGGTCTCGAGGTCCTGCGCCGTCTTCTGCGGATTACTTGGGTCGCCGACGAACTTGGCGAGAATGTTCCATTCGTCGGCACTCTTCTGGCCGCCGAACGCGGTCGGGGTCTGGTCGGACATGTCGAACACCACGGACTGGGACTGCACCAGCGCCGTCGCGAGGGCGCGCGTGGTGTCATCCGGATAGACCGAGGTGTCGACCTTGTTGTTGGCGGACAGGAAGCCGCCCCGCGAGGCCCATGCCTGCGCCGCTTCCGGCGAAGCCAGGTAGGCCATCAGTGCCATCGCGGCCGGGGTGTTCTTCAGCGCCACCGCTTCGTCACCACCACTGACCACCGCCGGCTGCGAGCCGTTGATGGAGGGGAAGTCGAAGAACTTGGCGGTGTCGCCGACGGTGAACTTGCCCAGCTTGGTGATGTCGGTCCCGACGAAGTCACCCTCGTAGAGCATGGCGGCCTTCGGCTTCTCACCGAACACGTCCGCCTCGGACTGGGTGAAGCTCAGCTGAGTGGCCCCGGGAGCGACCACGCCCTGCTGCTTGATGTAGCCGGCCCAGGTCTGCAACGCGGTGATCACGCTCGGGTCGGTCCACGGGATCTCGTGCTTGGTCAGCTGGTTGTACTTGTCGACGCCGGCGGTCCGCAGATAGATGTTCTCGAACCAGTCGGTGGCCGGCCAGCCGTCGCCGGCCGGGATCGCCATCGCGGCGACGCCGGAGTCGGCCAGGGTCTTGGACACGGTGACAAAGTCGTCCCA
This sequence comes from uncultured Actinomycetota bacterium, assembly GCA_963836775.1. Taxonomy (GTDB): domain Bacteria; phylum Actinomycetota; class Actinomycetes; order Mycobacteriales; family Micromonosporaceae; genus DASQPR01. The sequence continues at coordinate 2,261,620 of CAWIKR010000003.1, forward strand.
GGTCTTCGGCGGCTGCACACCGGCGTCCGAGAAGGCCTTGGTGGAATACCAGACGACGGACTTGTTGGCGGCCTTGAAGAAGACGCCGTAGGGCTTGCTGTCCAGGGTGCCGAGCTTCTGCCAGGCGTCACCGAAGTTGGCCTGCACCGCGGACAGGGCGTCCCCGGTGAGCGGGAAGATCTGCCCCTTCTGCTGCAGCTGCACCACCGCGCCGGGCTGGGCGAGCAGCGCGACGTCCGGCGGATTGCCACCCGCGACGCGGCTGTTCACCAGCACCGAGGTGTTGTCGCCGCCGGAGGTGTATGTGATGGTCGCGCCGGTCTTCTTGGTGAATCCGTCCAGCACGGCCTTGAATGATGCCTGTTCAGCGCCGCTCCATTCGGCGATGACTTCAAGCTTCTGACCCTTCAGGTCACCCCCGGACGAGTTGCCGGTGGTCTTGCTGTTGCTCCCGCATGCGGCGGTAACCGCGGCCAGAGCGCCGATGGTTACGACGATGCCCACTTTGCGAGCATTACGCGCAAGTGTGATGCGCATTGGCCCTCCCTTTGAAAACTCGACCTGATCGCGTTCCCGTTTTGGGTGAAGTTAAACCCGGTCTGTCTGGGAAGTTACGGCGGCTCGCGTCGATTGCGCCCGGTTGGCAATGAATCTTCATCGATTTGTCATCTACGAATGTTGTGATGCTCGGTGTTGATATCGGCTCATCGACCGGGACGTCCCGATCCCGATTCACCAACGCCGGGACCGGACGGCCGGGCGGTGCCGGCCGGTATCGACCGGAGCCCGGCTCATCGGTTACTAGCGGCGCAGATCGTTGATGTGTAAAGCTTTTCGCCCATGGGGACCGGTCTCGCGGAGATCCTGTCTGTGCCGGTCTACCGAGCGCTGGACACGGACCGCGACGGAAATGTGCTGATCGGCACCGACGAGTCCGGGACCATGCAACTGCTCGAATTGAGCGGCGACGGGATCGCCACCGCGCTGACCGCGCTGGACGGCGCCTGCATCGGCCGCTACCTGCCGGGCCGGCGGGCGGTCCTGGTCGGCTTCGACGACCGCGGCAACGAAAATGCCCAGCTGTCCACTCTGGATCTCACGGATACCGAGCTGCCGGCTGACCAGGCCCGGCTGCGGCCACTGGTGCACGATCCGCAGTTCGTCCATCGCGTCACCGACGTCACCGACACTCACCTGGTCTACCTCACCAATCGCCGCAATCGCGTCGACTTCGACATCGTCGTGCGGGACCTGGACAGCGGCGCCGAGCGGATGGTCTACACCGGTGGCGGCGGTGTCGCCGACGCCGCACTGGCCCCGAACGCCCGCTGGCTCGCCTTCACCCGCTCCGGCCGGCCCGCCCTCTCCGACCAGCTGGTGCTGCTCGACCTGGCCACCGGCGAGGTGCAGCCGCTGACCGACGCCGATCAGCCGGACCGCTATCTGCGACCCCGGTTCACCGATGACGGCGGTCTGGTGGTGACGACGAACCGCGGTCGGGACCTGACCGGCCTGGCCCGCTATGACCTGGACACCGGCGGATGGTCGTGGCTGGCCGAGCCGGCGCATCACGATCTGTCCGGCTGGCTGTCGCCGGACGGCTCGATGATTCTCGTCGCCGAGAACGACGACGGAGCGTGCCGGGTGAGCCTGCGCGGGCCGGCCGGGACGGCGCCGCGGGCGGTGGCACTGCCGGCCATCGGATGCATCGACTCGCCGCTGCCGGAGCCTCGCTGGACACCCGACGGCAGCTCGGTCGTGGTCTCGTTCTCCGGGCCGACGGTCCCCGGTGACGTGCTGCGCGTCGATGCCGCGACCGGCGCGGTCACGGTCCTGACGGCGTCCGCCCGGCATTTGCCGGCCCGGCTGTCCGACCCGTCCAGCCACCGGATCACCACGGCGGACGGCGAATCGGTGCCGTGTTTCGTCTATCCGGCGGCGGCCGGCGCGTCCGCCGACCGCGCCGGGTCGGTGGTAGTGCACCTGCACGGCGGGCCGGAGGAGCAGGCGAAGCGTACGTTCAGCGCCACCATCGCGGCGCTGACCCACGCCGGTCACACGGTTGTGGTGCCGAATGTGCGCGGATCCACCGGCTATGGCAAACGGTGGTATTCGATGGACGACGGCCGGCGCCGGCTCGACGCCTTCGCGGACCTGGCCGCGGTGCACGCCTACCTGCCGGGCCTGGGCCTGGACCCGAAACGAGCCGCGCTGTGGGGTGCCTCCTACGGCGGTTATCTGGTGCTCGCCGGGCTGGCGTTCCAGCCGCGGCTGTGGGCCGCCGGCGTCGACATCGTAGGCATTTCGTCGCTGGTGACCTTTCTCGAGCACACGTCGCCGTATCGTCGTGCGACCCGGGAGCGGGAATACGGCACCCTGGCGCAGGACCGCGAGTTCCTCGCCGAGGCGTCGCCGATGACTCGGATCGACGACGTCCGGGCGCCGCTGTTCGTCATCCACGGACGCAACGACCCGCGGGTGCCGGTGAGCGAGGCGGCTCAGCTCTATGACGCCCTGATCGCCAACGGTGTCGAGTGCGAGCTGCATGTCTTCGACGACGAGGGGCACGGGCTGACCAAGCGCGCCAACAAGGTCGACGCGTACGCCCGGGCGTTCGAGTTCCTCGGCCGGCACTTGTCCTGAGCCGCGTACGTTCCGCTGGATCTTGTGACATTGAGCCCGCCTTTGGCCCTCCCAACGTCGCAAGATCCAGCGTGGTGGAGCCGTGCATGGCGGCGCGAGCTGCGCGTGTTTGGTGGAGCCGTGCATGTTTCGTAGAGATCTGGTGAAGGCCGGCCGGGCCGGCTGCCGGCTCCTCTAGCCTCGCCGGATGGTCTACCGCCTCTACGCGCGGATCCTGCGGCATCGGATCGCCGCCGGGCCGCTGCCGCGACACATCGCGCTGGTGATGGACGGCAACCGCCGGTGGGCTCGCCAACGTGGCTTCGACAACCCGAGCGTGGGTCACCGACTCGGCGCCGAGCACGTCGACGATCTGCTGAGGTGGTGTGCCGGCTTGGGCATCGGCCACGTCACAGTGTTCGTCGCATCCTCCGACAACCTGCGCAAGCGGGCCAATGCCGAAATCGGCTATCTGATGGAGCTGGTCGAGACGGTGCTCGCGGCCCGGTTGGCGGCGCCCGGCAATCGGTGGCGGCTGCACTTGGCCGGCCGGCTGGATCTGCTCCCGGATGCCACCCGGCACGCATTGAAGGCGGCCCGCGAGGCCACCGCGCTGCGTGAGCACGGCCTGCACGTGACGGTCGCGATCGGATACGACGGCCGGGAAGAGGTGGTCGACGCGATCCGTGCTCTGCTCGACGACGCCGCACTGGCCGGACGCGACATCCTCGACCTGGCGGCATCGCTGCGGCCGGAGGACATCGAGGCCCGGTTGCACAGCACCGGCGCGCCAGATCCAGATCTCGTCATCCGCACCAGCGGTGAGCAGCGCATGTCCGGATTCCTGCTGTGGCAGGCCGCCTACGCCGAGCTCTACTTCTGCGACGTCTATTGGCCCGGCTTCCGGGAGGTGGATTTCCTGCGGGCGCTGCGCTCCTATGCGGCCCGGCGGCGGCGCTTCGGCGCCTAGCCGGCCAGCTCGGCGGGGTCCGCGGCGCGCGCGGCGATCACCCAGCTCACCGCCGCTTGGGCACAATCGGCGACGGTACGCCCGCTGGTGTCGATGATGTCGGTCTGCCACCGCGGATCCGTGGCGGTCCAGTCCCGCCACCGATCCCAGCGCATCTGCGTCCATGCGCCGTCGACGATGACCTCCGGGTGGTACGCCGGATCGGCGGCGTGTCCGCGATGCCAGCGAGCCCAGCCGAGGAACGCGGCCACCTGCTCGTCGGGCAGCCCTGGGTTGCGACCGGCGAGCCGGTCGGCGCGCTCGGCATCGTCGACGTCGATGAGTGCCACGGCCACACCGTCGAGAAGCGTGACCGACGGGGTCGCGAGGATCTCGCCCAGCGGCGACTGACCGGTCAGCAGGGTGTCACGGCCGGCCTGCTGGATGGCGTGAGCGCGGCGCACCCAGGTTTCACCGGTCCGCTGACGCCACGCCATGTCCGCACCGGACGGCACTCCGAACTCGTCGAAGTCGTGCACCACCAGGCCGTCGACACGGGCCGCGACGGCCCGCGCCAGGGTGGTCTTGCCCGAGCATGACGATCCGGTGAACACCAGCAGCACGGGTCAAGTGTGGAAGCCGCGGGCCGAGATGTCACCCGAACGGCAGACACCGGGTCATCCTTTCCTCTGGCTTCGACGGTCTCGGCGTGGTGGCGCGCTCTGCGCGTCGTAAAGTCCGGGGGCCGTCGCGGATGGCGGCGTCAGGACGGAGGTGGCCGGTGTCGCAGGACCCGTCGCCGGATCTCACCGATCCGCGGCCACACGGCGCGCACCTCGCCCAGGACCGGCTGCACGCGGTCGCGGCCGGCGGCACGGCGCTGACCGACACGGAGACCGCACACGTCGCCGGCTGCGACCGCTGCGCCGCCGAGGTGGCCCGGCGATCCGCCGACCAGATGCTCGACGGTGACGTGCTGCCGCCGTCGGTGATCGACGAGGCCGGGTTGCCCGGACAGGCAGCGCCGCCGCCACAATCCGCTCCGCCGGCCGTGCCGGCCCCGGAAGCGGCGTCACCTCAGCGGCACCACCGCTTCGCACACCTCGCGATGATGGCCGCCGCCGCCATCGTCGGGGTGGCCTTCGGTGCCGGCGTGACCGCCGGCGTCAAGTCCGCGGCGCCGGCCCCGAACCAGCCGACCACGACCGGTCTGGCCAGCGCTTCGCTGTCATCACCGGCGGGCGCCGCCGCGGGCGGATCCGGGTCGGCGCAGTTGCTGCTGGTCGGCGGCCGCCAGGTGTTGCGGGTGCGGATCGCCGGGATACCCCGGCCGGACGGGTTCTACCAGGTGTGGCTGGCCGATCCGGCGGGCCGGATGGTGGCGCTGGGCACGATCGGGTCGTCGGATTCGGTGGACCTGCCGGTGCCGGCCGCGGTCGATCCGCACCTGTTCGAGACCGTCGACGTCGCGGCACAAACGGTCGGCGGCGATCCGAGGCACGGGATCAGCCTCCTGCGCGGACAGCTGCACTGATCACCCGCGGGCCGGTCAGCCGTCGAACCCGGTCGCGCCATCGGTCTGCTCGCGCAGGATGTCCAGGTGCCCGGCGTGCCGGGCGGTCTCCTCGACCATGTGCACGTAGACCCAGCGGAGCGAGACCCGCTGCAGCCGTGGGTGCGCGACCACATCATCGAGGTCCATGCGGGCGGCGATCGCCCGGGACCGGTCGCACGCGCCGCGGTAGCTGTCCAGGATCGCAGCGACTGAATCGTCCGGGCCGACGGTCCAGCCGTCATCGGCCGCGGTCGCGGCGCCGCCCAGGACGCCGGTGAACCACTCGTCCTCGACGGCGGCCAGGTGTTTGACCACTCCGGCGATGGTGGTCGCCGACGGCACCCGCCGCGCCCGGGCCGACTCGTCGCTGACGCCGGTCGCCTTGCGCACCACGATGTCGCGGTAGAGGTCGATGAACGCCTCCAGCACAGCACGCTCGCCGGCGCCGGCGACCAGCTCGTCGGGAGTCAGCAGGGGTTGGTCGGTCATGCCGACAACCTAGCGAGTGGCGGCGCGTTCCTCCATCAGGATCACGTGGTGGCCGTCCGGGTCCTGCAGGCCGGACATCCACAGCTCGGTGCCGCCGTCGCGGTGCACCACGTGCGGACGATCAGTCATCACGACGCCCAGGCGCTCCAGCCGCGCGACCTCGGCGTCGATGTCCTCGACATCGAAGTAGAGCACGCACTTGCTGGTGTATTGCGGTGCTTCCGGCCGGCCGAGATAGAGCCGCACGTCGCCGCTGGCGAAGAAGGCCATCGGCTGGCCAGGGACCTCGAACATCAGCGGGATGCCGAGCACGTCCCGGTAGAACGCCACCGACCGGTTCATGTCCGACACGCTGATGTGGACCTGTCCGAGTCTTCCGAGCGCCATGGTCGCCTCCTATACTTAACCTAGGTGAAAGGATAACCATGGTTAAGAAACTCGGTCAACCGGCTCGCGATCAGTTGCCTCCGGCCCCGGCCGACCTCGGCGGGGACGCGCCGGTGGCGGTGGCGAACCGGCTGCACTCGGCGGCGCTGCGGCTGCTGCGATATGCCCGCGAGGCCGACGCCGAGATGATGGATCTGGACGGTCCGCGAGCCTCTGCACTGTCCGTGCTGGTCTTCGGCGGGTCGATGGCGATCGGGCAGTTGGCCGAGGTGGAGCAGGTGTCGCCGCCGGCCATCACCAAGACGGTCGCGGCGCTGGAAGCCGACGGGCTGGCCGAGCGGGTGCGATCGACCAGCGACCGCCGGGTGGTGCGGGTGGTCGCCACCGCGGCCGGCCGGGCCGTGCTGGAGCGCGGGCGGACCGCCCGGGTGCGCCGGGTCGCCGCACTCCTGGATGGCCTGGACGCCGATGACCTGACGGTGCTCGAGCGCGCCGCCGATCTGATCGCCGATCGGCTGACCGGGGCCTGAACCCGGCCCGATCGGCAAGTGCCGGTTGCCGGCCGTAGTTACAGTCCGCCTGTGCGACGTCGAACTCTGCTGGCCGCGGGCAGCCTGGCGCTGCTGGGCGGCTGCAGCGCTCGGCCGCGGCGGACGGCACCGGCGCGCCGCACGACTCCGCCGTCGTCGCCACCGGCGGTAACCCCGCCCCGGCCGCCGCCGCCTCCAGCCGCGCCCCTGGCCGGCCATGCTCCGTCAGGGACGTTGCGAGTGGCGCCGTATCACCACCGATTCCACCGGGCCGGCCGGGCACTGCCGACACTGGTTTACGCACCCGTGGCGGCCGGGCGATATCCGGTGGTCGTGTTCGGCCACGGCCTGATGGGCGAACCGGCCGATTACGCGGCACTGCTGACCCGCTGGGCGGCGGCCGGGTTCGTGGTCGCGGCGCCGGCGTTCCCGGACACCAACCGGTCCGCGGCGCACTTCACGCTGCTGGACGTGCCGAATCAGCCGGCCGATGTCGGCGCGGTGCTGAGCGGGCTGGTCACACTGCCGCGCACCGATCCGGTGGCCCGGCGCTTGGACCGCGACCATGTCGCCGTGGCCGGGCATTCGGCCGGTGCGATCACCGCGCTGGGCGTCCTCACCGATGACGGCCCGGAGGGCCGGGACCGCCGGTTCACTGCCGGAGTGATCCTGGCCGGGAACCTGCTCGGCGTCGGCCAGACCTTCTCCGCACCGCCAGTGCCGGTGCTGTTCGTGCACGCGGACCACGACCCGATCGTGCCGTACGCCACCGGTGTGGCCGCCTATCAGCGGGTGCCGTGGCCGAAGGCGTTGCTGACGTTGCCCGGCGACGAGCACAGCGAGCCGTACGCGGACGCGGCCGATCACTCGTTCGCGACTGTGCGCGCGGCCACCACCGACTTCCTGCGGTCCAGTTTGTACGGTGATCCGGCGGCACTGCGGCGGTTCCTCGCGACCCCGCACCTGCGAACGTCCGACCTCCGCTAACGGCTCGGGCTCGACCGCACCGACCGTAAGTCCAGGTGGCGACTCTGCGGACGGCGCCACCGTGATGACGACCGAGACCACCAAGGCCAGCGGGCTGAAGGCGAAGACGTGATCGTCGTCGCCGGCGAATTTCGCTGGCGATCCGTGGCGGGCGGCCGTAGCCTGCGGATATGACTGCGGATATGACTGCGGGCAGGTCGGTCTTCGATGAGCTGATGGCCGACGCGACGGTCGGCGCGGCCGGTTTCGGGCACCGCGAGCACGTGCACCTGACCTGGCTGGCGGTCCGCCGCCTGGGCGCCGGGGCGGCGACGGATCTGGTCAGCGACGGCATCCGGGAGACTGCGCGGTACGCGGGCGCGCCGCAGAAATACCACGTCACGATGAGCCGCGCCTGGGTCGAGCTGGTCGCCTTCCACATGGCCGAGGCCGACGCCCCGACGTTCGACGAGTTCGCGGCGCACCATCGCGCGCTGCTGAACAAGCGGCTGCTGTCCCGGTTCTACAGCTCCGCGGTTCTGGCCGGACCGGCCGCGCGTACGCGGTGGGTGGAGCCGGACCGGTCACCGATGCCGGCTCTGGCGTAGGCGCGGTGCCGCTCGCATCGTCGTCGCCTTCCCCCGTGAATCTTGAACGATGGTCGCTGTTATAGAGCGACAACCGTTCAAGATCCAGAAGGAAGAGAAGGCGCCGTTCAGGGCACGATGCGGAAGTGCGTTGTCAGGCGTCCGTCGTCGCCGAGGATGTGGAACGCGAACGCCGGCGGCAGTTCCGAGGTGACGAACGCGTCGCTCTCCCAGGGCAGCAGCAGCGACGACTTGACCCCGGGCGCGACCAGCACCGGCAGCCCGGCGAATGTGCTGGCGGCCGGGGTGTGCGCATGCCCGCAGAGGATCGCCACCACATTGCGGTGCCGGCCGAGGACAGCGGCAAGTCGGTCTTCGTTGAGCAGTTTGATGGCGTCGACGACCGGCTGATGCAGGGCCACCGGCGGGTGGTGGAAACAGACGAACACCGGGCCGGCGGCCCGGGCCAATTCGCCGTCGATCCACTGGAGCGTCTCGTCGTCGAGAAGCCCCTCGTTGCGTTGCGGGATCGACGAGTCACACATCAGGAACAGCACGCCGTTGATGACGTGGGATTCGTTGATCGGGGTCTCGGAAATCCACTCGGTGCCGCCGTGGTCACGCAGCAGGCTGCGCCGGTAAGGATCGCGGCGGTCGTGGTTGCCCGGGCACATCAGCACCGGATAGGGCAGGGCCGCATAGACCGACTTGTAGACCTCTTCGTATTCGGCGTCGGTGGCATGGTCGGCGAGATCGCCGGTGACCAGGACGCAGTCGATCCGGGTCCGGTCGCCGAGGTTGACCAGGTAGTCGACGACCTTGCGGGTCCGGGCGGCGATCTCGTCGGTGCCGTCCAGGTGGATATCGCTGAGGTGGGCTATGACCAGCACGGATCCATTCAACGGCGCGGGCGGCGCGGTTGGCCAGTGCGGTGCGGCTGGTCGGGGGTTCATTTAAGGGGTACGCGCCACCGTGTCCCGAGCGTCGCGGGTGGTTCGCTGCTAACCTCGCAAGTCGTGACGGACCAGCCGAATTCCGTGCCCGGCTCCGGGGACGTGCCGCCGGAGCGCCGTTTTCCGGATCCGCTCGCGCCCGATCCGGATCCGTCGGTGTGGCAGCGCCCCGGTGCGGTGCCGCCACCGGCAGCGCCGAGCCCGGTCGGAGGATCGCAACCGCCGGAGTCTGGTCCGGCGGCACCGGGTCCCGATCAACCAGGTCCCGATGAACCACGCCGCGATGAACCACGCCGCGATGCACCGGGCCCCGATGCACCAGGTCCGGCCGAACCGAGCGACCCGCGTCCCGGCGAACCTCGCTCCGGCGACCAGCCGCCCAGCCCTCCGGATCCGGGATACCCGCCGGCGACCGGTCCGGGTGCGCCGTACCCGCCACCGGGGATGCCATCGGGCATGCAGCCGCAAGGCGTCCCAGGCCCGGGGATGCCGCCCCCAGGAATTCCCGGCCCGGGATTGCCGCCTCCGGCAGCACCGCCGCCGCCCGCCGCGACCACGGGCAAGCTCCGCAACCCGGCTTTGAAGATCGTGCTGGTCGTGCTGGCCGGCCTGATCCTGCTGTGCTGCATCGGCGGCGGAGTGGTCGGGTTCTTCATCTTCCGGGCCGCCCAGGACGTCAAGCCGGCCCGGGCCGCGACGGTCGCGTTCGTGCGGGATCTGGAGTCCGGTGACACCGCCGCGGCGTACAGCCGGCTGTGCGCAACGACCCGCCGGGAATTCCCGCCGGACGTCTTCGACGTCACCGTGTCGTCGCAGCCGAAAATCATCGGCTACAAGACCGTGGACACCTCGACGAGCAACGTCAACGGCACCCGGACCGCGCAGATCGTGATGGATCTGAGCTTGGCCAGCGGCCGGGTGGAACGGCACACGTTCCTGCTGAGCCGCGAGCACGGAAAGTGGCTCGTCTGCGGAACTCCGTACTAGTGTTCGTACGTGTCCGATGTAGTCGTCCGTGACGCCAGCCTGGCCACCCATACGGCGGCCTGGTTGTGGAGCTATCGGGAGTCGGCGCACACCCGGGCCGCATATCGGCGCGACGTCGAGGACTTCGTCCGCTGGTGTGCCGGCCGCGACCTGGATCCGCTGGCGGTCCGCCGGCCGGACCTGGACGCCTACGCCGCCAACCTGGCCAACCTGAACCTGCCGCGCAGCGGCCGGCCGATGGCGCCGGCGTCGGTGGCACGCCGGCTGGCCGCGTTGTCGTCGTGGTATGCGTACCTGCACGATGCCGGTGCGGTCGGGCACAACCCGGTGCAGCGGGTCCGGCGGCCCCGGGTCGACCACGACCACACCAGCACCGTCGGGATGTCCACAGCCGAAGCGGCGGCGCTGCTGCGTGCCGCCGCTTCAGATCAGGTGCTCGGCCCGCAGACCGGCGCGGCGCTCGCCGGATTCCTGGTCGCGATCGGCGCCCGCGTCTCCGAGGCGTGCGCGCTGGACGTCACCGACCTCGGCTTCGATTCCGGGCACCGGACGGTGCGGCTGCGGATGAAGGGCGGCAAGACGCGGACCCGGGCCGTGCCGCCGGGACTCGCCGCTCAACTCGACCGGCTGGCCGCCGGCCGCACCGATGGGCCGCTGTTTCGCACTCAGGACGGGCTCCGGATGGACCGGCACACGATCGCGCGGTTCGTCCGCCGGTCCGCCCGCGCCGCCGGGCTGCCGGCCGCCGAGAAGATCACCCCGCACAGCTTCCGGCACGCCTGGGCGACCGTGGCCCGCGAGCGCGGCGCGTCCCTGGAGGAACGCCAGTTCGCTCTGGGCCACGCGGATCCGCGCACCACCCAGCGCTATGACCGGGCCCGGCAGTCGCTGGACCGGGATCCGTCCTACCTGGTCGCCGCGGCGGTCGCGGAGTAGGAGTGACGATGCTGTTTCCGATGGTGCAGTGGACCGACGACCTCAGCGGCGCGGACTGGCTCGTCGAGGCGATGACAACGTTCGCGGTCGACGTCACCTCTGTCGTACCGGCTGGTTTCGCCGCCTATGCGCGGCTGCCGCACACCGGCCCGGACCCCGACGACCGCTGGCGTGGCGCGCTACCGCCGGAGCAGCTTCTGGCGCTCGCGGCCGCGCTCGCGCCGCATGCCCGCGGCACGGTGTGGTTTGCCATCTGGGACGGCTACGGCTGGGCCACCGGCCGGCCAAGCTTCGCGGTCGCGGGTCACGACCCGGCCGAGGTCGCCGCCGAGGAGGCGCGGCTGCGCACCCGTCAGGAGGCGTTCCGGGCCACCCTGCCGGCTGCGCGCCTGCACCTGCCGGAGCGCGACTACATGGTCTACCACGGACTGATCACCGAGGCCGCCGTGAGCTTCGGCCGGCAGCACGCCAACCTGTGGTGGCCGGACGACCGGTCCTGGTGCGTGGCGACCGAGATCGACCTGGGCGCCACCTACATCGCAGGGTCCGACGAGGTGATCGACGCGGTCGTGCGGATCGGCGCGCACCGGGTTGCCCCGGACGCGCCGATCGGCGAGCGCGCCGGCGACTAGACGACTTCCGGCGGCGTGTTTCCGGCCTCGATGATGGCCCGCCGCATCGGCACCCGCAGCAGCAGGATCAGACCGGCGACGAAGAACACCAGCAGCGAGATGATCGCCACCCGGTAGCTGCCGGTCAACTGGTAGGCCAGGCCGAACAGCAGCGGGCCGAGCCAGGTGGTGCCGTCCGAGGCGATCTCGTAGATGCCGAAGTACTCGGCTTCCTCGTCGGGCGGGATCAGCTGGCTGAACAGCGACCGGGACAGTGCCTGGGAACCGCCGAGCACTAGGCCGATCAGCGCACCCAGCGCCATGAACAGCAGCGGCTTGTGCGCCGGCAGGATGTAGGCGAGCACGAGAGTGATCAGCCATACGACGATCGACCAGGCGATGGTGTTGCGGGCGCCGTACCGCCGGGCCAGCCGGCCCAGCAGCAACGCTCCACCGAATGCCAGGAACTGCACCAGCAGGATGGTCTCGATCTGCACCGACTTGTCCAGGTGCAGTTCCTTGTCGGCGAAGACCGCGGCCTGCGTGATGACGGTCTGGATGCCGTCGTTGTAGATCAGGTACGCGACCAGGAACATGATCGTCAGCGGGTACGCACGCATCCGCTTGAAGGTCCGGCCGAGCTGGCGGAATCCGTCGGTGATCCGGCCGGCCCTGCTGCCGGCGGCCGCGACCGCATCCGCGCTCTCGAAGTCGCCGGCCACCGCCGGCCGGTTGTGCAGCCGCAGCAGCGGCAGCGTGGTGAACGCGGCCCACCAGACTCCGGCCGACACGATCGACCAGCGCGCCACCGTGCCCTCGGAGACGCCGATCGAGTCCCGCAGCGTGTAGACGACGAGGTTCAGCGCCAGCAGCAGACCGCCGCCGATGTAGCCGATCGCCCAGCCGATGCTGGAGACCTTGTCGCGCTCGTCCGGGCCGGCGATCTGCGGGAGGAACGAGTTGTAGACCACGTTGCTCGCGCCGAGCGCGACGTTGGCCAGCACGAACAGTCCTGCTCCGAGCAGCCATCGGTCGCCGGTGAGGAACACCATCGCGATGGTCGCGGCGGCACCGATGTAGGCGAACAACGCCAGCAGCTGCTTCTTCCGCGACGACCGGTCGGCGATGGCGCCGACCACCGGCAGCATGAACACCTGCAGCAGCACCGACAGCGACACCGCGTAGGCGAACACCGACCCGGACGCCAGCGGAATGCCCCACAGGTGCACGTCGTGGTGTGCGTCCTCGGCATTCTCCGCGATGCTGATCAGGTAGGGGCCGAGGAAGACCGAGACCACCGAGGTCGAGAACGCCGAATTAGCCCAGTCGTAGAAGTACCAGCCGACGCGCTCGCGGCGGGTGGTCGCTTCCTTTGGCGGTTCCACCGTGGCGACCTCGCTCATGAGCCTGCTCCTGTGGGTGCGATTGGACTCCGCGCGCCTCACGCCGGCCACAGGCCGCGCTCGGCATAGACGCCGCGCAGCACGTCGATGTGATCGGTCATAATGCCATCCACACCGGCGTCAAGTAAGACCCGGATGTCGGCTGGATCATCCACCGTCCAGACATGAACCGCGAGTCCCAGCCGGTGCGCGTGGTCGATGAACCGCCGGTCGGTGACGGTGATCGGCCCGGCCCGCAGCGGCATCTGCGCCGCGACCGCCCGGCCCGCGGCCCGGCCACCGCCGCGACCGGCTCGGGAGGCCAGCCAGACGGCGGCGGCGGCGCGCTCGCCGAGGGATGTGGCGACGTCCGGCCCGGCCAGCCGGCGGGCCTCGGCCAGGCGCCGGTCGTCGAACGCGGCCAGCAGCACCCGTCCGGCGGATCCGGTACGCCGCACCACGTCGACGGTCGGCGCCACCGACGTCGCGGACTTCATGTCGATGTTGAGGAACCGGTCCGGGAACGCCGCCAGAAGCTCATCGAGGCGCGGCACCGCCGCCGCGCCGTTCACCCGAACGGTTTTCAGGTCTGCCCACGACACGTCCGCGATCCGGCCGGGCCGGCCGAGCATCCGGTCGGTGGTCCGGTCGTGGAACACCACGACGACGCCGTCGCTGGTGGCATGCACGTCGGTCTCCAGGTGCCGGTAGCCGATCGCAACAGCGCGGGCGAACGCCTCGAGGGTGTTCTCATCACCGGTCGCCGCGCCGCCACGATGGGCAAACGCCAATGGTCCGGAACCGCCGTCAACGCCCGAAAGATACGGATGGGTGAAACTCACGACCGGAGTATGACGCGTGCCGACATCTGTGCCGGCGTTGGCGTCACTGGGTTGCGCCGATCGTCCGTGCGATCGATGACCTTGCCGTTACGGCCGGTAAAGAAAACATCCGTCACGCCGCTTTACAGCCGACCGTTCGACGAGAGACCGTGGACACCACAGGTTTGTGCCAACTGATTGGTCGAACCGCGCCGCGGCCGCGACGGCCAAGGAGGTGGATGTGACGATCCCGCGCTATGTGGTCGGGACCGCCGCAGAGGCGACCCGGATCCTGCATTGGTTGAGCCGGACCGGCTGGCATCCACGCGCCGGCTTCGGTCTGCCGCCGACGGGCTCACCGGTCGCCACGCGCCTCGTCCTGTACGGGCGAGTGCCGACCCTCTCGCTGGCCGCGGTGGCCGCCGCGGCCGCCGGACGGGGTGTCGGCATCGTGGCGATCGCCGATATCGGCGGGCCACCCGGCCGGATGCTGGTGACCGCCTTGGAAAACCTGGGCCCGGTGCACCAGCATTTTGACCCGACCAGCCCGATCGACGGTCATCCGCTCCGGATCCTCGGCAGCAACGGCGGCTCGCCGATGCTCACCGACGAAGCCCGGGTGATCGCGGCGTTGCTGCCGGAGCAGCGGGCACTGCTCGGCCGCCTCGCCAACGGCGAGACGATCGCGACCGCGGCCGCGGCCGAATACCTGTCCTTACGCACCGCCAACCGGCGCATCGCCCAGGCACGCCAGTCGCTGGGGGTGCGAACCACCAGGGAAGCGGTGCTCGTCTTTATTCAGCAGCGGCGAGCGGACTAGCACCGCGAGCGGCGCGCCGGTGCGTCCGCGCGGTCGACAGGGGCCGCCGCGGATCGGTCCATGCCGGCAGCCGGGGCTCGTCCGCGCGCAGCGGGCGCAGCTCGTCGACGATGGCGTCCATGATGCGGTCGGTCGCGACGCGGACTGCCCGCGCACTCTGGTCGGTGTCGAACCGGACCGGCGCCCCGAAGTGCACCCGCACCACCGGCCGGTGCCGGATCGCCCACCAGATCCGGCCGGACATGCCACGCGGCGCGCCCCACGGCAGCACCAGGTGCGCCCCCCACTGCGCGACCGGCACCACCGGCGCGCCCGAGGCCTTGGCCAGCCGCGCCAGACCCGTCTTGCCACGCTCCGGCCACATCCCCGGATCCAGTGTGATCCGGCCCTCCGGGTAGCCCAGCAGCACCGACCGCTCGGCCAGAGCCACCTGCGCGGTGCCGAACGCCGCGATCACCGTAGGCTCCCGCCGGTCCACCCGGATGTGCCCGGCGGCGCGCATCGCCGGCCCGACCACGGGCGCCCGGAACAGCCCGCCGGTCGCCATGATCCGAGGCGCGATGCGGCGTTTCGCGCACGCCGCCGTGAGCACGAACGGGTCGAACGCCCCGACGTGGTTGGCGGCCAGGATCAGCGGGCCACGGCGCAGATCGTCCGGCACGTCGCCGGTGACTCGAAGCCGGCACACCGATCCGACCAGCACCCGGGCCGCGGCCAGCGCCGCCCGCCACAAAATCGGCGGACGCCACGGCTCCGGGGCCACGGTCACCGGCGCTCAGCGCACCGTCGGGAAGTCGGCGAGCCGGGCCTCGATCTCGGCCAGCTCGTTGCGCAGCCGCGCGGCGTGCGCCTGGGCCTGGGCGCGCTCGCCCTCGATGATCGCCTCGACGGCTTCGGCCACGCCCGGCACGTCGAGCATGCCGACCAGTTGCAGCGCCTCGGCGGCCTTGATGATGTAGGGCCGGGCCAGCGCCTTGGTGCCCTGCTGCGCGGCGACGGTCCAGTCGCCGTCGGTGTAGGCCACCGTGACGGTCAGGCTCGGCAGCGGCTTCGGCCTGGCCGCCTTCGCCACCTTGCGGGGCTTGTCGTCGCCGACGGCCTGGACCGGCACCGCCTTGCCGTTGGCTGCTGCGTCCACTGAGACCTCCTGGGCTGGTGCCGGGTTTCGGGCGGGCCTGCTCGGCGCCGCCAGCTCCTCATAGCTGGGAAAGGTGGGTCCGGGCTCGGGCTCGGGCTCCGGCTGGGCCGCCGGTGCGCTCACCTTAGGCGCCCGCTTCGCCGGTGTCTTTGCCGGAATGGCCAGGTCAACGGCTGAGAAGGGGAGTTCGTCGCGGCCGAACCGGACCACGATCCACTCGTCTTCGGACGGGTCGAGGAGCTCGATGACCTGCCCGAACTTACCGACAATCTGGCCGGCGGCCGGGGTGAACTCGACTTTCGGTTTGCGACCGGCCGCGAGCGCCGTGCGGATCGTGTCCACGTCCGCGCCGGACAACCCGCGCCCCGCGGTCGGCGGTGCCATCGCATCCTCCGTACATTCGTTTGATTGCGCCCTTCCTACCAGGCACCCCCGACACAGTTCACGCGACCCGCCGTCAGGTGCGCCGCGCCATCCAGATCCCGGTCGACAACTTCTGCTCGACGACGCCGCCGCGACCATCGATCACCTCGGCGAGCGCCGCGTGCAGCCGGTCCCGGACCGGCTGGTCGAGCATCCGGTGCCCGGAGAAAGTCGACAGCAGAGTGAGGTAGCGCCGCGTCGGAAACGGCACCACGGTCACCACGATCTGCTCCTCGACGCCGGTGAACAGTTCCGAGGATCGCAGCTCGTCCGGGTGGAACGCGGTGGCCGGATGCCGGTGCGCCACCGAGCTCTCCGAGATCTCCGGCGCGATCCGGTCGTAGACCTCGGTCAGCGCGTCACCCAGTGCCTCGTCGGCGAACCCGTAGTAGTGCCCGAAGACCGCCAGCACCCCGCCCGGCGCGAGCGCGTCGTGGGCCAGCCTGGTCCGCCGCTGCGGGTCCACCCAGTGCCAGGACTGCGCAGCGGCCAGGAGATCGATGCCACCGTCCGGCGGGGTCCAGTCCTCGAAGGTGCTCACCTCGACCGAGACCAGCTCGTCGCCGGTGAAGCGCCGCGCCAGCAGCGCGGCCATCGCGGGATCGGGCTCGATGCAGATCAGCGGTACGCCGATGGTGCGCAACACCACCGACCCCTTGCCGGTGCCGGCACCGGACTCGACGATCGACGCGGGCGGGCGCCCCAGATAGCCGACGATCCGGTCGGCGACCTCCACCGGGTAGCCCGGACGGACGTCGTCGTACGCGTCGGCGACCTCGCCGAAGACCTGCCGTTGCTGCCGTGTGGACGTCATGCCGGGCACCCTACGTGCTTGATCTAGGGTCTGTCGTATGAGTTCGGTCGTGATCGGCGTGCCCACCGCCGACCTGCAGCCGGAGCCGTTGGGTCCGGAGCAGATCGTCGCGGGCCGCCCCGAGGTGACCCATCGGCTCGTCCACGAGTCCGGCGACCGCCGCGTGCAGCGCGGCATCTGGCAGATCACGCCGGGCGTGGTCACCGACACCGAAGCCGACGAGATGTTCGTGGTGGTGACCGGGCGGGCCACGATCGAGCTGCTGGACTCCGGCCGCACGCTCGAGGTCGGGCCGGGCGACCTGGTGGTGTTCCAGGACGGCGAGCGCACCCGGTGGACGGTTCACGAGACGCTGCGCAAGGTCTACCAGATCACCGGAGGCGCCACATGACACAACCGGTCACCGTTGTCACCGGGGGCGGCCGCGGCATCGGCGCCGCCACCGCGGTCGCACTCGCCGAGGCCGGGCATGACGTCGTCATCAACTATCGGGTCGCCAAGGACCGGGCGGCGCAGACCGCGGAGCTGGTCCGGGCCACCGGGCGGCGGGCCGTGATCGTGGCCGGCGACATCTCGGTCGAGGCCGATGTGGACCATCTCTTCGACGTCACCGCCGCCGAGCTCGGGCCGGTCACCGGGCTGGTCAACAACGCCGGCGTGACCGGCCGGCTGGGCAGCCTGACCGAGGCGTCGCCGGAGACGATCCGACGGGTCGTCGACGTCAACGTGACCGGCTATCTGCTCTGTGCCCGGCGGGCGGTCCGGGACATGACCGGCCGTGGTGGCGCCATCGTGAACGTCTCATCGGCTGCCGCGACGCTGGGCAGTCCCGGCGAGTACATCCACTACGCGGCGGCCAAGGGCGCGGTCGACTCGATGACGATCGGGATGGCGAAGGAGTTCGGGCCGCTGGGCATCCGGGTCAACGCGGTCTCGCCGGGGCGTACCTATACCGAGATCCACGCCGAGATGGGTGACCCGGACCGGGCCGCCAAGATCGCCACGATCGCGCCGCTGCGCCGGGCCGCGATGCCGGCCGAGATCGCGTCGGCGATCGTCTGGCTGCTTTCGGACGCGGCCTCCTACACCTCCGGCGCCAACATCCGCATCGCCGGCGGCCTGTGACGGTCCCGCGGTGGCTCAGCCGGTGCGCGGCGTCAGCACCGCCATCGGGATCTCCCGGGTGACCTTGGCCTGGTAACCGGCGAAGTTCGGGGCCCGTTCGATCAGCTCGGCCCAGAGCGTGGCGCGTTCGGCCGGGCCGGCGACGGCGACGGCGACGTCGGAGTGCTGCCGGCCGACCTCGATCGCGGCGCGGTCGGTGCGGCGCAGGTTGCGGAACCACTGCGGTTCGGCCGCGGATCCGCCGGCCGAACCGGTGACCACATACCTGCCGTCGTTCATGAAGAAGCCGACCGGGTGGGTGTGCAGGGTCTTGGTCGTGCGGCCCTCGACGGTCAGCAGCAGCACCTGGACCCCGCCAACTTTGCCCAGCATCCGCCCGCCGGAGGCACGGTAGAGCGCGACGCTCATCGCGGTGCCGGCACGCATCATTCGTCGCTGAAAGGCGCCCATTTCGTCCTCCTCGCGGCGGATCGCGCCGCACACGTCAACGCTAGAGCAGCCGAACGCCGGTCTCCAGATGCGGAGGCTGCCGTTTCTCGGGCGGGTCTACTGGGCCAGCTGGTGTTGTGTCTCGGCCGTCTCCTCGCGCTGCGGCACGGTCAGCGCGCGGTAGAGCAGCACCATGCCGCCGATCTGCGCGAGGTGGTAGGCGGAGGTCGGGTCGAGGCGCACGTAGCCGGTGATGTCGGGGCTGAGCACCTTGGCGCCGGCCGCGGCCATGCTGGCGAGCATGGCCCACAGGACCGGGATCGCCAGCGGGTGTTGCCGGTAGGCGGCCCAGCCCCAGAGCCCGAGCACGCCGAGCATGGTGATGCTCTCGCAGGCGAGGATGGCGCCGATGCCGGCGTGGCCGGTGACCGCAAGCGTGAGATAGGCGAGAAGCCCGGCGGAGCGGACCACCCAGAACGTGCGGGCGTGCCCCGGGCCGAGGACCTCTGCCACGGTGCCGGCGAGCAGGTATGAGACGGCGAGGACCACCATCACGCTGATCGTCGCCCAGCTGGTCGTCGCGACCGCGGGCCAGCGGGCCAGCACCCCGTGGTGGACGAATCCGCACAGCGCCGCCACGGCGGCCCAGCCGAACGCGGCGCGCCAGTAGCCGTGGGTGGCGGGCCGACGGGCGAGCCCGATCGCGAGCCCGAGCACCACGACACCGAGCAGCAGGTCGGTGAGGGCTTGGGTGGGCTGCGTCAACACCCCTCCCACCATAGGCGCTGCCAGGCCGGGCATCGGCAGCCCAGGCGGCCGGCGCCGACGCGAGCGGCCGGCAGATCCGCCGGCCGGTGGCCGGCCGTGCCATCACCGCGGCGGGTCACCGGCGTCCGGGCCTCGCGTGGTCACCGGCCCGGCTGCAGCCCGGCGCGGAGCGCGGCTGCGACCTGCCCGGCCGCTGCCATCTCGTCGGCGGTGAGGCGGTCGACGAAGAGTTCCCGGATCGCCCGCAGGTGCGGCACCGTCGCCCCGTGGAAGGCGGCCGCGCCGGAGTCGGTGAGCACGATCTCGGCGCCCCGGCTGTCGGTGACGCACTCGTCCCGCCGGATCAGCGCGCGCCGTTCCATCCGGCCGAGGTGATGGGAGAGGCGGCTGCGTTCCCAGCCGATGCCGGCGGCCAGGTCGGAGGAGCGCAGCCGGCGCTCGGGTGCCTCACTGAGTGCGAGCATGACCGCGTAGTCACCGGGCGACAGGGCCGAATCGGTCTGCAGCCGGGCGGCGAGCTCGGAGCGCAGGGCGTCGGCGGTTTCGATGTACTCGCGCCAGATGCGTAGTTCATCGGCGGCCGGCAGCTGCCGCCCGCGGCGCCGCGGTGTGTTCTCGGTCATCAGAACCTCCGATGTGCTTGACGTGTCAATCATACGGCACATAATTGACACGTCAAGCAGTCGGGCCGCCGGTGATCCCGCCGGAAGCCCGCGACAGGGGGAAATGACCATGACCACCCACGGCTTCGAATTCGGGCTGAACTCATTCGGGGAAGTGGCCACCGACGGCGACCGCACGCTCAGCGACGCCGAGACACTCCGGCTGCTGGTCGACGAGGCCCGCAGAGCCGAAGCGGCCGGGCTGGACGTGTTCAGCGTCGGCGAGCACTACCGCGAGGGCCACAACGACTCGGCGACACCGGTGCTCCTCGGCGCAGCCGCCACCGCCACCGAGCGGATCCGGCTCGGCACCTCGGTGACAGTGCTCAGCACCAACGACCCGGTCCGGCTCTACCACGACTTCTCCACCCTCGACGCCGTCTCCGGCGGCCGCGCCCAGCTGGTTCTCGGGCGGGCCTCGGCGACTGAGTCGTTCCCGCTGTTCGGCTACGACCTCGCCGACTACGAGCGGCTCTTCGAAGAGAAACTCGACCTGTTCATGCGGCTGCAGCGAGACGAGGAGGTCACCTGGTCCGGCACCGTACGCACACCGCTGACCGACCAGCGTCTGCACCCGCGGATGCGGCCCGGCGGCATCCCTACCTGGATCGGCGTCGGCGGCAGCCCCCACTCGGTGATCCGCGCCGCCCGCTACGGCCTGCCGCTGATGCTCGCCATCATCGGCGGCCGGCCGCAGCGCTTCGCCGGCCACGTCGACCTCTACCACCGCGCCCTCACGCAGTTCGGCCACGCGGCGCAGCCGGTCGGCATGCACTCACTCGGCCTGGTCGCCGACACCGACGACGAAGCCGTCGAAACCTGGTGGCAGTACTGGCAGCCGGTGGTGACCGCGCTCGCCGACGAGCGGGGCTTCTACGCACCGAACCGGCGCCGCTACGAAGCCGAGCTGGACCACGGCGCGCTGTTCGTCGGCTCACCCGAAACCGTCGCCCGGAAGATCGCCACCGTGGCACGGGACCTGCACCTGAACCGCTTCGACCTGAAGTACGACATCATGCACCTGCCGCGCAACGCCCGCGCCCGCAGCATCGAGCTGCTGGGCCACGAAGTCGCGCCGCGGGTCCGGGAACTACTGGACCGGGAGCCCTCTCATGTCTGATCTCGAATTCGGCCTGGACACCTTCGGCGACGTCCCCGAGGACGACGCCGGCCGGCCAATCTCCTACGCCGCGGCGATCCGGCAGGTCGTCGACGAGGCGGTGCTCGCCGATGACCTCGGCGTCGACGTCATCGCCCTGGGCGAGCACCACCGACCCGAATACTCGGTCTCGACTCCGGAGACGGTGCTCGCCGGGATCGCCACCCGCACGTCGCGGATCCGCCTCGCCTCCGGGGTCACGGTGCTCAGCTCCGACGACCCGGTCCGGGTGTTCCAGCGGTTCGCCACCGTGGACGCGCTGTCGAACGGCCGGGCCGAGGTGATCCTCGGCCGCGGCTCGTTCACCGAGTCGTTCCCGCTGTTCGGCTACGACCTCGCCGACTACGACGTGCTCTTCGAGGAGAAGATCGAGCTGTTCGCGAAGCTGCTCGACGAGAAGCCGGTCACCTGGAGCGGCACCGTGCGCGCACCGCTGCAGGACGCCGACGTGTTCCCGAAGACCGAGTCCGGCCGGCTGACCACCTGGGTCGGCGTCGGCGGGTCACCGCAGTCGGTGATCCGGACCGCCCACTATGGGCTGCCGTTGATGCTCGCCATCATCGGCGGCCAGCCTGGCCGGTTCGGCCCCTACATCGACCTCTACCGGCGCGCCGCCGCGGAGTTCGGCACCACCGCGCATCCGGTCGGCATGCACTCGCCGGGCTTTATCGCCGACACCGACGAGGCCGCCAAGGAGATCTTCTGGCCGCACTACCAGGTGATGCGGGACCGGATCGGGGCGCTGCGCGGCTGGCCGCCGATCCGCCGCGCCGAGTTCGACGCCGAAGTCGAGCACGGATCCCTCTACATCGGATCACCGGAGACGGTGGCCCGCAAGATCGCCGCGGCCGTCGGCGACCTCGGCGTCGGCCGCTTCGACCTGATCTACACCGCCGGGGCCCAGCCGGTCAGCGCGCGCCTGCGGGCCGTGGAGCTCTACGGCACCAAGGTCATCCCGATGGTCCGCGATCTGCTGGGAGGCTGACGATGGCTATCACTTACCGACGTCCACACCACCGACGTCTACACCGTCGGTATCCTCGGCGCTGGCAAGCTCGGCACCGCGCTGGCCCGGCTCGCCGTCGCCGAGGGCTATCGGGTGCTGATCGCCGGCTCCGGCGACCCCGGGCGGATCGCGCTCACCGTCGAGGTGCTCACTCCCGGCGCCGTCGCGACCACGGCACGGGACGCCGCCGCCCGCGCCGACCTCGTCATCCTCGCGCTCCCGCTCGGCAAATACCGTGCCGTTCCCGTCGACGCGCTGGCCGGCAAGCTCGTCATCGACGCGATGAACTACTGGTGGGAGGTCGACGGCATCCGCGACGACCTGAACGACCCGGCGACGTCGTCCAGTGAGATCGTGCAGGCGCACCTGCCCGGTGCACGGGTCGTGAAGGCCTTCAACCACGTCGGCTACCACGACATCGAGGACCAGGCTCGCGCGTCCGGCCGTCAGGGCCGCACCGCGGTCGCGATCGCCGGCGACGACCCGGCCGACGTGGCCACGGTCGCCGAATTCGTCGACTCGCTGGGCTTCGACCCGGTGCCGGCCGGGCCGCTGGCCGAAGGCGTACGCATGCAGCCCGGCACCGAACTCTTCGGCGCCGACGTCGACGCCGGCGAGGTGCGGGCCCGGCTGGACCGGTTCCCGGCCACCGAGCGCGGCCGGGCGGTCGCCGTCGCGCGCGGTGCCTAGCCGGCGGCGACCTCGTCGGTGACGAGCCGTGCGTGCAGGTGCTCGTCGTAGCGGTTGCCGTCGCCGTAGACGAACGACTGCCGCAGCGTGCCTTCCAGCGGGTAACCGCAGCGGATCGCCACGGCGCACGAGGCCGGATTGGCCACCGCGTGCGCCAGCTCGATGCGTACCAGGGAAAGGTTCTGGAATGCCCAGGTGGTCGCGGCGGTGACCGCCGCTGTGGCGATGCCGCGCCCGCGAGCCGCGGCCAGCACCCGGTAGCCGATCTCGGCGTCCTGCTGGTCCGGGTTGATGCTGTGCACCGAGACGACGCCGACGAACTCGTCGGTCTGCGGGTCGGCGATCGCCCAGCTGGCATGGTCGCCGTCGGACCAGTCGGCGGTCCGGTCGATCCAGCCGATCGCGCCGCCCAGGTCGACCACCGACGGCGCCGCGTTCCACCGGCGGGTCTGCGGGTCGCTCATCAGAGCCAGCACCAACGGCGCGTCGGAGTGGCGGGGGAGCCGCAGCCGGAGCCGGGTCGTTTCGATCACGTTCACGCAATTCAGGCTACGGTCCAGTGGTGGATCGTGAGCGGCTGGCCGGGGGAGTCAACGACCTCGAGCGCATCGGCGCCGTCGTGCACCGGCCCGCGGGCGCGTGGACGTCCGCGGTCCACGACCTGCTTTCGTGGGTACGCGAGCACGGGTTCACCGGTGCGCCGAACGTGCACGGTTTCGATGACGACGGCCGGGAGATGCTCGACTTCATCCCCGGTGAGGTGCCGCCGTCGGACTACCGGGTCACCGTCCCGGCGCTGCGCGCCGCCGGTGCGATGCTGCGCTCCTTCCACGACGCGACGATCGGCTTCACCTCCGCCGGGCCGTGGTACTGGCCGCCACGCGCACCCGCCGAAGTGATCTGCCACGGCGACATCGCCCCCTACAACACCGTGTTCCGGGACCGGATGCCGGTCGCGTTCATCGACTTCGACACCGCCCATCCCGGACCCCGGGTGTGGGACGTCGCCTACGCCGCCTACCGGTTCGTGCCGCTCGAGCCGGGCTTCGATCCGGCCCGGCTCGACGCCTTCCTGGACGGCTACGGCATGGGGTTCTTAGATCTGTTCCCGGTCGCCGTCGAGCGGCTGGAGGCGATGGTCGAGCACATCCGGTCGGAGGCGGCGGCCGGGCATCCGGCATTCGCTCGGCACGTCGCGGACGGCCATGTCGAGATCTACCAGCGCTCAATCGAGTTCCTCCGAACCTTTGACACGTGACTGTTTGGTCACCTATTCTCGGTTGATGACGAGCGCACTCCAAACCACGCAGCTCTATCAGGTATTCATCAAGGCCACGTCGCAGGCGATCTGGGACGCGATCACCGATCCGGCCTGGAATTCGCGGTACGGATATGGCGGCGACGGCACCTTCAACCTCACGCCCGGCGGCGCCTATCGCTGCATCGCCAACGCCGAGATGCAGGCGGCCGGGATGCCCGAGGTGGTGGTCACCGGAGAGGTGATCGAGGCCGACCCACCCCACAAACTCGTGCAGACCTGGGACGCCGGCTGGAACGCCGACCCCGCGACCACACTCACCTACGAGATCGCCGAATCCGCGCCCGGCGTCTGCCGACTCACGGTCACCCACGACGTGTCCGACGCGCCGGAGACCGCGGCGATGGTGGCCGGCTCGATCGATGGTGCCGGCGGCGGCTGGGCGATGGTCCTCAGCGACCTGAAGACGCTCCTGGAGACCGGATCCGGTCTCTACGCACCGCCCGCCGCCTAGTCGGCTGGTCGTGTGCCGGCTGGTCGTGTGTCGGCTCATCATGCGCGTGCTCACCGCGCATGCGGCCTCGCGGCCGGGCAGTCGCGTGCCGGCTCACCGCCGAGGTGCGGCCTGCCGCCAGCTGCTCGCGCAGGCTCACCGCGTGCCGGCCACCGCCGAGGTGCGGCCTGGTCCTGGCTGCTCGCGGCCCGGGGTAGTCGGGTGCCCGCTCATCGCCCCAGGTGCGGCCCGGCCCGGCTGCTCGCGCGGGCTCAGCGCGCGAGCAGCCTTGTGGTCGGTCAGTCGTTTGGCCGGTCAGTCGTTTGGCCGGTCAGTCGCGTGCCGCCTCGTAGAGGAAGCAGCCGAACTCGACGGCCCGCACGTGCACCAGCTCGGTGACGCCGTCGGCGAACATGTCCCGCAGCACGGTGGCGCGATCCTCGGTGGCGTCGACCAGGCGCCCGCCGAGGATGTGACCATCCTTGTCATAGCGGCGGAACACGCGCCGCTTGGTGCCCGGGTATGGCTCGCCGCCGAACCCCGGACAGCTGTCGGCATGGACAAACACTGGACCGCGCTCCAGATAGGGTCCCGGGTCCACTCCGGCCGCCTCGGACCAGAGGCGCAACGGCTCGTAGGCCACGAGTGCGATGCGCTCGCCCGGCTCGGCGTGACGAAGGCAGCAGCGCAGGGGAGAGCCGCCCTCGTCGTCGATGCTGATCACCGGCGGACGGCCGGCGTCGTCACGGTCGAGAAGTTGCTTGACCACGATCGGGTCGATGGCGTTAATGCGGTAGCTCGTTTCCATGAATCCAGCCTTGACCCGATCCGACCAATTGTCTGGCGGGATTCGGACATCGCGTTTCGCACTCGCGCCCGTATCGACTATCGATACTGCCGATCAGGCATAGCCGACATCAGCGTCATTTCGCTTCGGCACGGCATGCACTTGCCACTGTGGACATACGCATCGTGCCTCCGCAGTCGTGGTATTGCGGCCGTCCTGCGTAACTCTCCAAGACCATGGTCTTGGAGAGTTACGGTCACACGTTCGCTCCAGCAGTCGGCCGTTCGTAGCCGCCCAGTCGGGGTCGGCCGGCGGAGTTTCAATTCACCGTGTCGGGGACGATCGCTTAGTGCGATCGTCCCCGGCTTGCTTTCGTGCTCGTCGAGGCGACACCGGGCCGACAGGGCTCAACGGTCCATCAGCCAGTCACCCGCCGAACCGGGCGCGGCGCAATGATGAGTGCGGACCAAGATCGCCGATCTTGGCTGGTTCGGTCAGCGGAACAGCGCAACGGGCACTCAGTGCTGCCGAACGATCCCTGGGACAGTCGCGATCTCCGGGTTTGGCCGGGCCGGGCAAGATCGGGACGTTCGCGGAGCAACGCTTGCGATCACAGTCAACAACCAGCCAAGATTTCCGATCTTGGTGGGTTTCAGTCCGTGAAACAAAGCAACGGGCACTCAGGGCTGCTGAACGACCGCCGCGGCGGCAGTGAGTGCCCGCAAGTTTGTGCTTTCCGGTGCACGTGGTGATCGGCTGCCCGATATGTCGAGCAGCCGAGGTCGAAAGCAGAAAACCGTCGGCGCTCGGGGCCGCAAAACCGATTTTCCGGTCTAGGACTGGTTCGTCACCGTAGTCGTCACATGCACTCGGCCCGGTTCGGCGCTCTACGGCGATCCTACGGCGTTTTCCCTGGTCAGAGGCTATGCGCAGCACCGGTTGCGGCCTCGTTGAGCATGGCGCCCCGCTCTGTCGATCCACCATCGTGGCGAGTAGCAGCGGCATATGGGCCGAAACTCGCCACAGTGGACGATCGTCACGAAGTCGCCACACCAGAGGATCAACCAATGTGCCGACGGGCGGACCAACGCCGACAGAGTTCACGAGGCGCTCGGCATCGATCCACCATTGTGGCGAGTAGGAGCGGCATATGGGCCGGAACTCGCCACAATGGACGATCGTCACGAAGTCGCCACGACAGCGGATCAACCGAATATGCCAACTGCGCAGCGCAGACAGAGTTCACGGGGCGCCCGGCCCGCCGCGGACGTCGAAAACGATGCGCGCGACCAGCAGTGAGAGTCGAGGCAGGCGCGATTCGATAATGCACATTATGTCAAGCTGAAGGATCGGCGCACCGAGCGCCGCTTCCCTACGCCACACCGGCTCCCCCGCAGGGACCGACACCAACCGCACCGTTCGACAGGCACAACCCGAGCGCGCCGTCCGACGCACAATTCGAGCGCCGTCGAACCGCAATCGCCCACCGACCAACTGGAAGATCCTCGATGCCGACTGCCGCAGGTATGCCGGGGCGAGTTCCCCGACCTGTTCCGCACGGTCTCCGCACCGGCGACCTGCCACTGACCTCGCGACTTAAGCCGCACCCGCCTGATCTCCGCAGATCCACGGGTCGGTCACCGCGTGCAGCAGCCGCTGGATCGCCGACAGATCTCCTACGACGGCGACGCTGCCGTCGGCGCACCCGGTTGCGAGCGTGCCTGGATCGGCCAGCAGACCGCCGAGCGTCTTCGGCTCGGTGCGGAGCGAGACGTCTGCGGTTGCCGGTTCACCCAGCTGCACCTCAGCTCGTCCGGACGCCAGCCGGACCGTCCACACCCGACCGTCGAGCTCGAGCCGGCACGTCATCGGCGGCGCCGCGGGGTCCGGGCGAGCGGCACCCTGCAGGAAGATCAGCACGGAGGTGGCGCTGAGCGCGGTCGGCGCCTGCGGTTGCGGGGTGTCGATCCCCCAGTCGCCCAGAGCCAGCAGGATGGGTTCCAGCTTCCGACCCCAGTCGGTCAGTTCGTAGGCCTGCGGGCCGTCCGTCGGTGCGGGCGCACGGCGGATCACCCCGTTGCTTTCCAGTTCTCGGAGTCGGTCTGCAAGCAGGTTCGAGCTGATGTGGGGCAAGGCATGCCGCAGTTGTGAGAAACGCTGAGGCGCAAAGAGCAGTTCGCGGACGACCAGCAGGGCCCATCGCTCCCCCACGACGTCAAGGGCCCGGGCAATCGCGCACGAGTCCCGGTAGCTGCGGCTGGTTGGCACGACCCACTCTCCTTATCCAGCGTGATCCTAAACCACCATAGCATGTGGTTGTTTTTAGCAACGGATGATGGTTACTGTTTTAGGGTAGCCATATACGTCTGGAGGACACCCATGAGTGAGCTGCTGCTTGAGAAGAAGAACGCTGTCATCTACGGAGGCGGGGGTGCGATCGGCGGAGCCGTCGCGCGGGCATTCGCGCGGGACGGCGCGAGGGTCTTCGTCGCCGGCCGGACGCAGGCGAAACTCGACGCCGTGGCGCGCGACATCGCCGCCGCGGGCGGAACCGTGGAGACCGCGCTCATCGACGTCTTCGATCAGCAGGCCGTCGAACGCCACGCCGACGCGGTAGCGGCGACGGCCGGCAGCATCGACATCGCCCTCAACGCCGTGAGCGTCCTGCACGATCAGGGGACCTTGCTGGCGGACCTCTCGCTGGAGGAGTTCATGCGGCCGATCGACGGCTTCCTGCGGACGCTGTTCATCACCAGCAAGGCCGTGGCCCGGCACATGGGCGGCGAGCGCCCGGGCGTCATCCTGACCTTGTCCGAGCCGGGTGCCAAACTCGCCATCGGCGGCATCCTGGGGCATGGCGTGAGTGCGGCCGGCAAGGAGGCGTTCTCGCGGCTTCTGGCGGCGGAGCTGGCACCGCGCAACATCCGGGTGATCGACATCCGCCCACACGCTGTCATCGATGCGCCGGCCGCGGGCTCCTACACCAAGGACCTCTTCAAACCGTCCGCGGCAGCGGCCGGGCAGTCGGTCCAGGAATTCCTCGAGGGTGGATTGGTGCCGGGGACGCTTCTGAAGAGGCTGCCCACGCTCTCCGAGATTGCCGAGACGGCCGCGTTCCTGGCCTCAGATCGCGCGCGAGGTATGACCGGAACGGTTGTCAATCTCTCCGGCGGCGCACTTGTCGACTAACTCCCGGATTTGAGGCGCCACGAGGGCGGCCTACGTGAACCGTATACGCAACCAGGGGTTGCGTGTCACTCGACGGCCAGCCTAATATGCAACTAAAGGTTGCACATACGAAGGGAGCCTCCCATGACGAAGACACCCGGCACCGACTACGAGAAGACAGTCACCGTCGCCGCGCATCCCGGCACACTGTTCGACGCGCTCACCACCACTGACGGGCTCACGGCATGGTGGACCGCCGCCGAGGGTGACGGGGACACCGGCGGCGTCCTGCGGTTCCTGTTCGACGCCGGACCGTGTGTCATGCACGTCGACTCCGCGGCCCAGCCGGTCGTGCAGTGGACGGTGACCGAATGCGACTTTCTCCCCGACTGGGTCGGCACACGGCCGACGTTCACGATCGCCGACGCCGGCCACGACGGATCGGAGCTCCAGTTCCGCCATCATGGCCTGACCTCGGAACTGGAGTGCATCGATGAGTGCAGCCGGGGCTGGGACCACTTCATCGAAAGCCTTCGGGAGTACGCGGAATCCGGCGCCGGCATGCCGCGTGGCAGCGCCGAGGACAACGCCCGCCGTTAAGTAGCGCGCCGTGGTTCGACGCCCTCCGCCGGCAGGGCGCCACGAGACGACGGGAACGGCGTCACCATCGACGGCACTGATCGGCCGGCGATTCCGATCTAGCATGTCCGGGTGCCGACCATCGACGAACTGCCCGGCGTGCTGGTCCCGGAGTCCCTTGGCGCGATCACCGGAGTGACGGAGCTTCTGCACAACGCGGGCAACGCCGCGACCGGCGGAGTCTGGCGGGTCGACGGCACCGCCGGCTCCGCGGTGCTGAAGATCGCCCGGCCACCGCTCACGGACCAGCCGGTCGGGTCGCCGTCGTGGCAGACCAGCACCGATCCCGCGCACTGGAACTACTGGAAGCGCGAGGTCGAGGCCTACCGGGGCGGGATCACGAGCGCGTACGCGGAGGCGGGCATCGTCGCGCCGGAGCCGCTGCGGATCGCCGACCGCGATGACGGCGGTGTCGAGGTGTGGCTGCCGTTCCTCACCGGTACGCCGGGAATGCAGTGGCCGGTGCCACGGCTGGCGGAGTTCGCGTACCGGCTGGGGCTGGCGCAAGCACGGTGGGCCGGGCGCGTACCGGATCTGCCCTGGTTGTCGCGTGGCTGGCTGGCGCAGTATGTCGCACATGGACCGGCGGCCCGGCAGAGCCCGGACCCGGCGATCTGGTCCGATCCCTTGGCCGAGGCATGGCCGGCGGCGGACCGGGCCACGCTGGCGGACCTCTGGGCGCACCGGGATCGCGTGGTCGCGGCGGCCGCGGCCGCACCGCGGACGTTGTGCCACCTGGATGTGTGGCCGAACAACCTGGTCGACGGCGACGCCGGCATGGTGCTGCTGGACTGGGCGTTCGTCGGATCCGGCGGCCTCGGTGAGGATGTCGCGAACCTGATCGTGGACAGTGTCGCCGACGGCTGGATCGCCACTTCCCTACTGCCGGAGATCACCTCGTCGTGCACCGAGCGCTACGTTGACGGGCTGCGTGACGGCGGCTGGACCGGCTCCCCCGCCGCGGTGCGGACCGCGATCGCGATTGCCGGTGCCGCGAAGTACTGCTGGTTCTCCCCCGCCGCGCTCACCGCGGCGGTGCGGGCGTCCTACCGGAGCAGCGGGTATGGCCGGGATCGTGATCCGGCAGCAGCGATGACGCGGCTGTCCACAGTGGCCGGTCTGCTGGCGTACTGGGCGCGGCTCGCCGGGATCTAGGCGACCGCCCGCCGACCTGTCCGCGGCACTGCCCGCCGCCCGCCCGCCGTGACCGCCCGCCGTGACCGCCGTGACCGCCCACCGACCCGGCGCCGCCCGCCCGCCGGACGACGCCGGCACGGCCGGTCACGACGACGGTGTCGCGGACGGGTCGTCGGGTGTGGCGACCTCCAGATCGGTGAACGTCACCCGGTAGATCTGGCTGCGCTCGGCGGCGCCTGGTTCGAAGATGCCGAGCTGGACGGTGCCGGGGTTGGGCAGCTGGTTGTCCCGGGCCTGGCCGAGCACCTTCGGGTGCAGGCAGCTGACGACCGTCAGGTCACATCGCATCATGGTGAGCTGGTCGCCGTCGGCGACGACGCTGAACCGGTATTTGCGGCCGATCTGCAGCGGTTGCGGGTCGGTGTAGGTCGACAGCGGCTGCAGCATCGGGTAGTCGCCGGAGTGCAGGCCGAGGGTGACCGTGTTCTCGCAGATCTGCATGGCGTATCCGGCGCTGACGTCGAAGAACCGGAACCAGACGCCGGCGCAGCTGCCCGGTGTGTCCAGCACGATGTCGACGCTGACCTGGACGTCGCTGAGCCGCTCGGCCGGGTGCGCGCAGCGCCAGGTGCTGGTCTGCCCGATCTTGCTGAACTGCACGTCGTAGCCGTGCGGGCCGTATCGGCAGGAGGCGTTGAATCCGTCGCCGGGATCGGTGCGCTCGGTGAAGTGGCCGCCGATCGGATGCGTCAGCGGGTCCTGCAGATCGACCTTCGGGAACGGTTGCGGCGTCGTGAACGACACCGGCGGCGAGGTGCCGCTGCCGGGTTCCCGCAGACCGGCCCGCTGGCCGGCACCACCGCCCAGGTTGATCGCGCCGCTCAGGACGCCGGCGAGGACCCCGCCCGTGGCCAGCAGCGCCAGCACCAATGCGGCGATCAGGACGCCACGTCCGCGACGGCGCCGGCCGGGTGCGGCGGCTCGCGGTGGATCGGTTCGCGGAGCGGGTACGCGCACCCGCCGCGCCGCACGGCTGCCGATGTCGAACTGGGCGTTGGCGACGCCGTGAGTGAGTGCCTCGTCGGTGGCCACCCGGCGGTCGCCGACCCGGGCGGTCGGTGCCCGGTGATGGTCGCCGGAGAAGTGCCCGGGTGCCGGGATGGCCAGCAGCTCGTCGAGGAGTTCCCGGGCGGTGGGCCGGTCCGCCGGGTCGGTGGCGAGCGCCCGGGCCACCAGGTCGCGCAGCGGCCCTTCCATCTCGCCGAGGTCGGGTTCGCCGGTGAGGATGACGATCGCTGTGGTCGCCGGGGTGTCGCCGTGATAGGGCGGGAATCCGTTGGCGGCGAAGGCGACCACGGCGCCCCACGCGAAGATGTCGGCGGCCGAGGTGATGGTGTCGCTGGTGGCCGGTTCCAGGCGTTCCGGCGCCATGTAGGCGACGGTGCCCATCAGCTGGTCGGTGCGGGTGTTGCCGGTGACCGCGTCGGCGGCGCGGGCGATGCCGAAGTCGATGACTTTCGGGCTGCCCGGTGCCAGTAGCACGTTGCTGGGCTTGAGGTCGCGGTGAATGACGCCGGCGCGGTGGATCGCGGTCAGCGCGGTGGCCACGCCGATGGCCAGGGCCTGCAGGTTCGACGGGCTGAGCGGGCCGCGCTCGTTGACGATGCGGGTGAGGCTGGGCCCGTCGACGTATTCGACGACGAGATAGGGCGGCTCGTGGTCCGGGTCGGCGTCGATGACCTCGGCGGTGCAGAACGGCGGCACGTTCTGGGCGTGCGCGACTTCGCTGCGGAATCGGCGCCGGAATTCCGGGTCGTCGGCGTAGTCGCTGCGGATCACCTTGATGGCGACGAGGTTGCCGGTGCCGGTGCGTCCCAGGTAGACGGTGCCCATGCCGCCCTCGCCGAGACGGCGCAGCAGCTGATAGCGGCCGAGCCGGTTACTGTCGGTAGGCCGCAGCGGGGTGCCCACGTTCATGGCACCACCGGCTTTCGGCGGTTTTGTCCCTGGTGCTGCTCCCCCGTCACGCGTGACAGCATGCCATCGTCACGCACCGCAGCCAATGCCCTGCCCGGCTCGTGTGTGGACGCCGGATGACGCCACTGGTGCGGGCGCCGCCGTAGCGGTCCGGCCACCGAGCGTCCCGCCCCGCCGGTGGTTCACCTGACGGCGGCTCACCGGGTGGCCGCTCACCTGATCGGGATGGCGATCTCGCAGACGACGTCGTCGGCGGCGGCCGTGTCCGGCTCGATGCCGATCTGGTAGATCTCCCGGGCGGCGCCGGCTTCCACGTACCGCGCGTCGACCCACTGGTGCATGGCGTCATAGATCGACAGGATCGTCGGCACCTCGAACTGCGCCCGGGTCACCGGTGTGCAGGCGATCCGGTGCGCGGGTTCGATGCGCCAGGCCGTCTCGTGCGGGTCGTCCGGCGGCGCCGCGACCGGGACACACACCTCGACCGGCCCGTCGCTGTCGGTGGTGACGTCGCCGTGGAAAATCACCATGCGTGGGCCGGTGGTGCCGCCGAAGCGGTCGGCCGTATCCAGCAGGCGCGCGCTCGCGACCCGGATCCACGGCAGCTCATCCAGGTAGACGTGGCGCTGCTCGGTGAGCAGCACCTGTTCGGCGATGTCGCGGGTGGCGATCGGCAGCGCGGCGAACCGGCCCGGGGCGGACAGCGTGGGCCGCAGCTGCGCGACGATCTGCCGCTGCACGGCCACCCGCCGCTCGACCCGCGCCCAGTAGGCCTCGACCCGGTCCAGCGCCTCGGAGTCGGGAGCCGCCAGCACGTCGGCGATATCCGGCAGCGGCATGTCCAGGCGCCGCAGCGTGACGATCAGGCGGGCGGTGAACAGCTGGCTGACATGGTAGGTCCGGTATCCGTTGCCCGGGTCGACGACGGCGGGACGGAGCAGGCCGAGGCGGTCGTAGAGCCGGAGCGCCTTGAGGGACAGGCGCGAGCGCCGGCTGAACTCGCCGGTGGACAGCGGCCGGTCCGGCTCGTCGAAGAACCGGACCGCGCCGTCGGATGTCATGCCTCAGGATTACCGCACCGGCCACGCGACGTCGAACACGTCGGCGTCGTCGGCCGCGTTGAAGAATTCCGTCCAGTAGGTCTCCCGGGGCGCGGCCGCGACTTCGAACCCCTTCTCGTCGATCCAGCGCTCGATGCCCGGGTAGATCTCGCCGAGGCCGCCGGACTGGACGGTCGCTTTCGTCACGCGTACGTAGGCCTCGCGATGTGCCGGGATGGTGCGGGTGGCGGCGCCGTCCGGCACGGTGGCGCCGGAGCGCAGTGGTGCGCACACCTCGACCGCGCACGGGCCTTCGTTCGGATTGCCTTCGTAGATCACGATGAAGGTCGGTTCGTCGGCGTGACCGGTCCGTTCCAGGTGCGGCTGGTCCGCGGTGCCGGAGGCGGCGTCACCGGCGGCCCGGTGCACCCGCGCCATTCCGTCCGGCAGCCACTTCTCCAATCCCTGCTGGTCGACCATCCGCTGCTCGGTCACGACGAACTGTTCGGGAACGTCCCGTAGGCGTACGTCCATTGGCTCTCCCGTGGTTGCCGGTGGTGGTGCCGCCAGCCTGCGGTCCGCCCCTGGGGCGGAGTCAAGCACTGACGCTGAGGCGAGGGACACCGGCGCTCGCGCCCCGCCCCTAAGATCGCGCGGGTGATGCTTCGACTGGACCATCCACCGACCGCGGAGTTTATGCACCTGCATGCCGCCCGCGCCGTCGCTGCCGCCGCCGACATCGACCACGTGGTTCTCGGTTACGACGTCGCAAGCCTGCACGAGGTGGACCGGGTCCTCGGATCGTTCCACGACGACGATGCCCCAGTCGATGCGGTCGCCACCATCACGTTCCTATTCGGCGCGTACATCGGCGAAGTCATCCGGAGGGTCGACTGCGGCGAGTGGGTGTACGTGTCTGAAGGTCATCCACTCAGCCGTGGCGACTTTCCGGTGATGACGCTGCCGGGCGGCGCCATGGTCAACCCGGTGGGCAAGGCGTTCAAAAGGGTCCGCAACGCCGACCGAGGATTTCATCCCATACTTCTACGACGTGCTCGTCGCAAGACGCGACCGGTGATCCCGTGCTCGATCTGACCCGGGTGTCCAGCTGGCTGCTTGCCCTTGTCGCGGCACTGGCGTGGAGCCTTGTGACCGCGACCAGCGTGCGGGTCCTACCTCGGCCGCAACGCCCACGTCAACGTCGGCTCGGCGTGTTCCTCATCGCCGCGCTCGTCGCGTTTCCGGCGCTCGCCGGCGACCGCGGCGCGTTGTGGTTCGGCACCGTTGCCGCGATCGCGCTCGCCGTGCCCATGATGTTCTATCCGCGGATGCCGGAGGACTTTCCGGCCGCCCACGATCCGCGCCGGCGCCAGCATCCGGCCTACCGTCGGTTGTTTCGCCGAGGACTCGCGGTCGGTGTTGCCTTCTTGGTGCTGGCGATCACCGGGATCGGGCTGACGGCCGCCTTCGTGCACACCGGCTAGCGATCTGACAGCGCTGTTATAGTTCGCCGGTGACTGACCGATTCCCCCCGATCGAACCCTACGAAACCGGCCTGCTCGACGTCGGCGACGGCCACCACATCTACTGGGAGACCTGCGGCAACCCGGACGGCAAACCGGCCGTCGTCATCCACGGCGGCCCCGGCTCCGGATGCAGCGCCGGCATGCGCCGCTTCTTCGACCCGGAACGTTACCGAGTCGTCCTCTTCGATCAGCGCAACTGCGGCCGCAGCACGCCACACGCCGCGGGCGACGGCATCGACCTGTCCACCAACACCACCGCGTACCTGATCGCCGACATGGAAAAGCTCCGCGAGCACCTCGGCATCGACAAGTGGCTGCTGTGGGGCGGGTCCTGGGGTTCCATTCTCGGCATCGTCTACGCCGAAACGCACCCGGAACGCGTCTCCGAGATCGTGATGCTCTCCATCGTTGCCGGCTCCCATGAGGAGGTCGACTGGATCACCCGCGACATGGGCCGGGTGTTCCCCCGTGAATGGGAACGGTTCCGCGACGGCGTCCCCGAATCCGACCGCGACGGCGACCTGTCCGCCGCGTACGCCCGGCTCCTGCACGACCCGGACCCGCAGGTCCGGGAGCGCGCCGCGATCGGCTGGTGTGCCTGGGAGGACACGCACGTGTCGATCCTCGGGCCGGACCCGCACCCGAAGTTCGACGAGCCGGAGTTCCGGATGGCCTTTGCCCGGCTGGTGACCCACTACTGGGCCAACGACCACTTCCTCGACGGCAACGACACCATCGACGACTCCTACGTGCTGCGCCACGCGCACCGGCTGCGCGGCATCCCGGGCGTCCTCGCCCACGGCATCGCCGACGTGTCCGGGCCGTCGGACATCGCGTGGAAGCTGTCCCAGGCCTGGCCGGAGGCGGAACTTCATCTGATTCCCCGGGCCGGTCACGGCACCGGCGCGCCGGACATGAACACGGTGCTGCTGGACGCGATCAACCGGTTCGCCGGCGCCTGAGCAGTCTCGGCCGGCGTCGCGTCGGCTCGAAGCCGTCGTCGCGTCGGCGGGATGTGAGACCGACGAGCGCGCCGGGCCGGCGCGGGCATCCCGCCGGCGCGCGGTGCAGAGACGACGTGCGCGGGGTCTGCGCTCGACCCGCGGCGCACCGCCGTCAGCGCAGTGGTCATGCCGTTCTCGAACGCGCTCGCCACTCATCCTCGAGGATCGCGTAGACGAATTCGTCGCCCCATTCACCCTTGAAGATCTCGTTCTCGACGAAGTGCGCCTCCCGGCGCATGCCGAGACGCTCCAGCACCTGAGCCGAGGCGGTGTTGCGGGCGTCGAGGTGGGCATCGATGCGGTGCAGGCCGACGTCCTCGAACCCGAGCCGCAGGATCGCCGCCGCCGCCTCGGTCGCGTAGCCGTGCCCGTGATAGGCCGGGTTGAGCACGTAACCGACCTCGCCCTGACGGTTGGCGACGCTGATGTATTTCAGCAGCGCCTCACCGATCACCTTGCCGGCGGCTCCGGGTTCGCCCGGCAGCACCACCGCCAGCGTCAGGTGGGAACCGTCGGCGTCCAGCCCGGAGGCGACCTTGCCGGCCAGCGCCTCGGCGACTCCGGCCCGGTCCCGCACCTCCCAGTAGAGATAGCGGACCACCTCCGCGTCGGCCATGTACTCGTACACGTCGTCGAGATCGTCGGTGGTGAACGGCCGCAGCAGCAGCCGCGCGGTCTGGATCGGGAGGTCCGGGAGGCGCATCGCCGAATCCTAGCCAGCACCGGCGCGGGCGGTGCCGCCCATCCCGGCGCGGGCGCCGGTGGTGTGCCGCCCATCCCTTGGCGGGCGCGGGCCGTGCCGATCCCGGCGCGCGGTCGGCGACCGCGGATGGCCGGTTGGCCGTAGGGTGGCGGCATGGCAGCACTCAAGGTGGCGTTCATCGGCGGTACTGGAATCATCAGCTCAGCCTGCGCACCGGCCGCCGTCGCCGCCGGCCACGACGTGACCCTGATCAACCGGGGTCGCACCTCGACCCGCCCGGTCCCGGCCGGCGCCGCCGTCCGCACCGCCGACGCCCGCGACCCGGCCGCGCTCGACGCCGCGCTCGGCGACGACAACTTCGACGTCGTCGTCAACTTCGTCGCCTTCACACCCGAGCAGGTCGCCGCCGATATCGACCGGTTCACCGGCCGCACCGGCCAGTACGTCTTCATCAGCTCCGCATCGGCCTACCAGAAGCCGCCGCGCAGCCTGCCGGTCCGCGAATCGACGCCGCTGCACAACCCGTTCTGGCAGTACTCCCGCGACAAGATCTCGTGCGAGGAGATCCTGATCGCGGCCTACCGCGAAAGCGGCTTCCCGGTCACCATCGTGCGGCCGTCGCACACCTACGACGCCGCGTCGTCACCGATCCACGGCGGCTGGACGATGATCGACCGGATGCGCCGCGGCCTGCCGGTCCTGGTGCACGGCGACGGCACATCACTGTGGACACTCACCCACCACACCGACTTCGCCCGCGCCTTCACCGGCCTGCTCGGCAACAGCCGGGCGCTCGGCGAGGCCTACACCATCACCTCCGACGACGTCCTCACGTGGGACCAGATCTACCGGCTCCTCGGCGCCGCCGCCGGTGTCACCGACCCGCGCCTGGTCCACGTCGCGTCGGAGACCATCGCCACCGTCGACCCGCAGTGGGGCCCGAGCCTGCTCGGCGACAAGTCCCACTCGGTCGTCTTCGACAACACCAAAATCAAGGCCCTGGTGCCGGGCTGGACCGCAACCATCCCGTTCGAGCAGGGCGCCCGCGAAATCGTCGACTGGCACCTCGCCGACCCGGCCCGTCAGGTGATCGACGCCGGCACCGTCGCCACCATCGAGAAACTTCTCGGACCATGAGCGGCTTCGTCCCGCCCGGGCCGGCGCTCGACGACATCCGCGAACGCCGCCTAGCCCAATTGCAGGCCGAGCGTGCGGCCGCGACGCACCCCGCCGACCGGCGCCGGATCGACCGCCAGATCCGGGCGCTGCGCCGCCCCCGCTGGTGGCACGGCTCCACCACGACCGCCCACTGGTAGCCGCACCCGGCCAGCCGGATCAGCCGGTCCGCCAGCGCATCCACCGGGCCGGATCGGTGATCAGGTCGAAGCGCACGATCCGGCCGTTGACGACGGTGACACCGGCGATGCCGACCGGGCCGGTCGGCGGCTCGACCACGATCCCGGCCGCGCCGTTGACGATCGCCACCCGGCACGAGGTCGCGAGCCGGGGACCCTGCGCCGCCGCCCGCTGCGCCACCGGTACGGCACCGGCCAGCTCGTGCACCATCCGGCCGTTGTCGAAGCGGAACACCACATCCGGGTCCAGGACGGCGACAAGGCGCTCGAAGTCGCCGGCCCGAGCCGCAGCCAGGAACGCCTCCACCACCTCGGTCTGCCGGGCCAGATCCGGATCCGGCACCGGCGCCCCGCCGCGCACCCGCCGGCGGGCCCGCGACGCCAGTTGCCGGGCCGCATCCGGCGTCCGGTCCACGATCGGTGCGATGTCCTCGAACGGCACCCCGAACATGTCGTGCAGCACGAATGACAGCCGCTCCGCCGGCGTCAGCGTCTCCAGCACCACCAGCATCGCCAGCCCCACCGAGTCGGCCAGCAACGCCTCCGACTCCGGGTCGACCCGCTCGTCGACGACGACCGGCTCGGGTTGCCAGCCGTTCACCAGGTCCTCGCGTCGCGCCTGCCGCGCCCTCAGCATGTCGATGCAGACCCGGCCCACCACCGTCGTCAGCCAGCCGGACATGTTCGAGATCGCCGCCGCATCGGTGCGGGCCAGCCGCAGCCACGACTCCTGAACGGCGTCCTCGGCCTCCGTCATCGACCCGAGCATCCGGTAGGCGACCGCCCTCAGGTGCGGCCGGTTCGCCTCGAACGCGGTCACAATCTCGTCCACATCAACCCCCACAGCAACGCTCACACGGCTCCCGTACCGGTATGACGAGCCTCGGTCGCCGAATGTGACCGACGCCGCGGATTGTCACACCAGTGCCCGGATCCGTCACATCGACCCGCCGCCACCCGTCAGCGCAGGTGACACATACCGACATCCGGAGGTTCACCATGGTCGCGCCGACCACCAACCGCACCGCCACCCCGCAGGCGCCGCCGTCGTTCCTGGCCAGCGGCCGCGGCAAGGCGACGCTCGCGCTGCTGTGCGCGCTCGGATTCCTGGACTTCGTCGACGGGTCGATCGTCAACATCGCCCTGCCGTCGATCCGCACCGACCTGCACTTCTCCAACCAGTCGCTGCAGTGGGTGCTCAGCGGCTACTTGCTGACCTACGGCGGCTTCATGCTGCTCGGTGGCCGCGCCGCCGACCTGCTCGGCCGCCGCCGGGTGCTGATCGCCGGCACCGTGCTGTTCGGCCTCGCGTCGATGTCGGCGGGCGTGGCCCAGAACTCCGGCCTGCTGGTGGCCTCGCGGCTGGTCCAGGGTCTGGCCGCGGCGATGATGTTGCCGGCCACCCTGTCGACCCTGACGACGATGTTCGTCGAGGGCCGGGACCGCAACACCGCGCTCGGCGCGTGGGGCGGCGTCGGTGGGCTCGCCTCGGCGGTCGGCGTCTTCCTCGGCGGCGTGCTCACCGAGGGGCCGGGCTGGCGCTGGGTCTTCTTCGTCAACCCGCCGATCTGCGCCGCACTGGTGATCCTGGTGCTGCGGTTCATCCCGAACCAGGCGCCGGCCGGCCGCGGCCGGTCCTTCGACCTGCTCGGCGCCGCGCTCGCCACCACCGGCATGCTCACCCTCGTCTACACGCTGGTCAAGGCGCCGGACGTGGGCTGGTCAGCGGCGCGCACCGTCGGTGGTCTCGGCGCCGCGGCCACGCTCCTGATTCTGTTCCTCGCCAACGAGGCTCGCCGCGCCGAACCGCTGGTGCCGCTGTCGATCTTCCGGATCCGCGGCCTCGCCGCCGCCAACGTGACCCAGCTCACCATGGTCGCCGGCATGCTCGCGGTGTTCTTCTTCCTCACCCTCTACATGCAGAACGTGCTCGGCTACACGCCGCTGCAGACCGGCGCGGCCTACCTGCCGCTGTGCGCGGGCGCCGCGGTCGCCGCCGGCGGCACCTCACAACTGCTGCCGCGCGTGGGCACCCGGCCGTTCGCGGTGATTGGTTCGCTGGTCGGTGCCGCCGGGATCTTCTGGCTCAGCCGGATCCCGACGGACGGGCACTACGTGCGCGACATCCTGCCCGGCACGCTGGTGATGTCGCTCGGGCTCGGCAGCGTCTTCGTGGCGGTCGCCACGGCCGCCAACGCCGGCGTACCGGAACGC
This sequence comes from uncultured Actinomycetota bacterium, assembly GCA_963836775.1. Lineage (GTDB taxonomy): Bacteria > Actinomycetota > Actinomycetes > Mycobacteriales > Micromonosporaceae > DASQPR01. The sequence continues at coordinate 2,301,730 of CAWIKR010000003.1, forward strand.
CAGGCCGGCCTCGCCGCCGCGCTGCTCAACTCGTCCCAGCAGGTCGGCGGCGCGCTCGGGATCTCGATCTTCTCGGCGATCGCCACCACCCGCACCAAGGATCTGCTGGGCACCGGCCATCCGGTGCCGGACGCGCTGACCGGCGGCTTCTCCCGGACGCTGCTGGTCTCGAGCATCTTCCTGCTGGCCGCGGCGGCGATCGCGGTGCGGATCAAGCAGACCCGGCAGGCGGCCTCGCCGAGCTAGACCCGGGCATTGAGAAAGGGCCCGACCTGGTGGTCGGGCCCTTTCTGCACCGGGGGGTGCGGGTGGTGCTGTGGTGCTGGTTGCTGGTTCGCGGTGGGTTTAGCCCTGGGCGCCGGGGGTGCCGGCGTAGGGGCCGACGCCGTAGGTGGCGAGGATCAGGTTGGTGGCCTGCTTCTCCCACTTGGCGTAGTGGTCCGGGAATGCGGAGACCTGGACGCTCTGGGCGGCGCGGGTCACTGGCATCTTGTCCCAGTTGTGGACGTGGGTCAGGGCGCCGTAGAACTTGTTGGCGGCGTAGGTCGGGTTGGTGACCTGCTTCGGGGAGCCCCAGCCGGAGGACGGGCGCTGCTGGAACAGGCCCAGCGAGTCGTGGTCGTTGTTGGCGCCGAGGTTGCCGAGGTTGCGCAGGCCGGATTCCTGGGAGGCGGTGGCCAGGGCGATCACCCAGGCGCGTGGCTTGAGGTGCTTGGCCTGGCCGGCCTTGATGATGGCGCGGGCGTTGGCCATCTGGGTCTTGGTCGGCTTGAACCCGTTCTGGGCCGCGGTGATCTTGCGGGGGTTCAGGTCCTTCATCGACGGCGCGGCCGGCTTCTTGGCGGCCGGCTTGGCGGCCGGCTTCTTGGCGGCCGGCTTGGCGGCGGGCTTGGCGACCTTCACCGCGGCGGCGTGCTTCGGCGCGACGGTGGTGGTGGCAGCGGCGGCCGCGGCGGTCGGCGCCGGCGACGCGCTGGCCGCGCTGGCCACGGCCGGGGTCGCGATGCCGCCCGCGAGGACCGCAGCGCCAACGCCCAGCAGGACGTTGTTGCGGATCTTGGTGGTGGACATGTACTTGCGAGCGGCGGCGGTCAGGCGGTTAGTCACCGTGTGGCCTTTCGTTCGGGATCATGGCTGGTGGTGCGGGGTGGTGCTGTGTCGTACGGGGTGTTCAACCGCAACCCTGCCAGGAACTAATCCGGAAAGTCCGACATGGTGGGCCGTGCCATCGTCAGTTTCTAAATGTTCTACATAACGTATTTGTCCGGTTACGCAGCGTGTATGTTGGTCTTGGCCGAATCGGCCGGAACCTCGCGAAACGGAGCCGGGAAGCATCCGCCGGGCAACCTCGCGTCGCTGTTCCGACCTGGGCATACCGCCACCGGCAAGATCCACATGAGGGTTGGTTGTCTGTGACCGGAGGTCACCTCACCGCCCCGGTGTCCGGCTCGCCGTGCCCGCGATTCCGCCGCCGAAACCACGACCAGCGGGGCTCGAGTGACCGGTGATTCGGACAGTCACCGAACGCGACGACGCCGGGTTGCCGCCGATCCCGCAACCGACGCGCCGCGGGGGTGCGATCTTGGCCCGCGTCCGGGGGCGACCGGCTCAAGATCGCGACGTCCGCGGAGCTAGGGCAGCATGATCGCGACGTCCGCGGAGCCACAGCTGCCAATCCACTCGCGCGACGACCACTGCTCCGCGGACGTCGCGATCACCGCCCCGCGAACAGCCACCAGCTCGCCGACGTTGCGATCTTGCGTCCGGTCCGAGGTGCCGACTGGTCAAGATCGCGACGTCCGTGTGCTGGTGGTGTTTTCTAGCCCGTGATCGCGACAGGCGTGAGGTCATGGTTGTCTGGCGAGCGGTTTGACGACCATCAGCTCACGCCTGTCGCGATCACGGGCATCGAGACCGCCGTGAGCTCACAACTGTCGCGATCTTGATCCGCTCCGGCGGGTTCGACTCATCAAGATCGCGACGTCCGCGGACCTAGGGCAGCATGATCGCGACGTCCGCGGAGCCACGGCCGCCAATCCACTCGCGCGACGACCACTGCCCCGCGGACGTGGCGATCACCGCCCCGCGAACAGCCACCAGCCCGCGGACGTTGCGATCTTCGCCGACGCCGAGCCGTCTCCCGCCGTGCCGCGCCGGGCTATCTGTCAACGCGTGCCCCGGCGCCGAGCTGCGGCCATCGGCAAGCCGCGCGCCGGACCGACCCGCGTGACTCACCATCGCGGTCGGCACACCGTATATAGGCAGAACCTCCATCCGGCACGGGCGACCGTCGCTTGCAGCCGCCCACCATCGCCGATCTCAACGCCGGCCGGGGTTTGGGTCGGCACGTTTATGGGGCTATCGCTGCTACGACGCCGGCCGTAGCAGCAATAACCCCATAAACGTGCGCTCTCGGCGGCGCTCCACCGGGTACTCGATGATCAAGTGCACCAGCCGGTGCAAGATCGAGTGCGCCTGAGGTCGCTATAGCAGCCCGAGCGCTCAAGATCGCGCACTTGATCATCGGGCGAGGTCCTCAGGGAAAGCGGTGGGCCCAGGGGAAGCGCCCCCAGGGGGAAGAAGGCCGGCCCAGGGGAAGCAGAGGCACACGTCGGCGGCGCAGAAGGACGGCGGCGCAGAAGGACGGCCGCGCAGAAGGACGGCCGCGCAGAAGGACGGCCGCGCAGAAGGAAGACCGCACCCGGGCCGGCAACGTGAAGAACGGAGAAGGACGGCGGCGCAGAAGGAAGACCGACATAAGGACAGGCCCTAGCGACCTACCAAGACGCCGAAACCCGTCCAAACTCGCTCAGCCGGACTCTAACCTGCAGAAGTGACGCACCGGCGAGCAGTTGCCCGACGCGTCATCATCGGCGCCACCGCATTGGTCACCCTCGCCGCGCTCGGCGCCGTCGTCTGGGCTGGAGGCCGCAGCACCGAAGCCGACGCCGCACCCAAAACCCTTACCGCCACGCCCAGGCTCGCCGAAACGCTCACCATTGCCGGGACCCCGAAACCACTCCCCTGGCCTGCCGGCGGCTCCGCGGGACTTTACGTAGAGGGCATCGGCGACGCCGGACGATCCGGCACAACAGAAACACCCCGGCCGATCGCCAGCGTCACCAAGGTCATGACGGCGTACGTCATATTGCGCAATCACCCGCTCGCACCCGGCACCAGCGGCCCGAGCCTCACCGTCACCGCCGCCGAAGCCGCTGAATACCCCCGCGAGAAGGCCCTGGCCCAGTCCGCCATCCCGGTGCACCGCGGCGAACACCTCACCCAACGCCAAGCGCTCGAAGCCCTCATGCTGCCCAGCGCCAACAACATCGCCCGGATCCTGGCCCGCTGGGATGCCGGAACCATCCCGGCGTTCGTCACCCAGATGAACGCCACCGCCGTCGCCCTCGGCATGAGCCACACCCGCTACACCGACCCGTCCGGATGGGACGCCGGCTCCGTCAGCACCGTCGACGACCAGCTCAAACTCGCCGAGATCGCGATGACCATCCCGACCTTCGCCGACATCGTCAAGATGCCCACCACCAAGCTCCCGGTCGTCGGCCCGGTCCGCAATGTCAACCGCCTGCTCGGCAAGTCCGGCGTCATCGGCGTCAAGACCGGATCCATGACCGCCGCCGGCGGCTGCCTGGTCTTCGCCGCCCAGATCACCGTCGACGGACAGCCGGTCCGGATCCTCGGCGCGGTCCTCGGCCAGGCCGACCTGCCCACCGCGTTCGCCCGCAGCCTCGACCTGATCACCGCCGCCGGACGCCGCCTCCGCGCGTACACCCTCATCCACGCCGGCGACGTCGTAGCCACCGCGTCCGACGGCGCCGCCCTCACCGCGGCCTCCGACGTGCGCGTCCTTGGCTGGCCCGGGATGCGCTACCAGAGCGCATTCCAGTTCAACCTGGGTACGCATACCCAGCCGGCCGCCATCGTCGGAACCCTCACCATCACCGGCATCGGCGATCCGGTCACGACGGCGGTCACCGTAGCCTGACACGGTGGCCGACCCAACCCTGCCGACATTCCGCCCCACCGCCCGCGTCCTGCTCATCGACACCGACCGGGTCCTGATGCTGCACGTCAACGACCCCTCCGTCACTCGCGGCGTCAATCCACTGCCCCGATCCGACTTCTGGCTGCTCCCCGGCGGCGGCGTCGAGCCCGGCGAATCCCACCGTGACGCCGCCCACCGCGAAGTCTTCGAAGAACTCGGCGTCACCGACATCACCGTCGGCCCGGCCGTCGGCGAACGCCGCAAAGTGGTCAGCTGGGGCGAGCAGCACTGGGACGTGCACGAGATCTACTACGCCGCGCGGATCAACGCCGGGACCGTCACGTTCGACCACCTCACCCCACCCGAGATCCCGATCGTGCGGGACCACCGATGGTGGAGCCGGCCCGAGATCGCCGCATCCGACGAGCTGTTCGTGCCGCCGAACCTCGACGAACTGATCGCCACCGCGGTCGCGAGCGCCTTCTAATTGCCGAGGAAGGTCGCGAGCGCCTTCTAATTGCCGAGGAAGGTCGGGAGTGGCGGCTTGCCAGGCTGGTAGAGCCACTCCTGGAAGAACTTGGTCAAATTCTTGCCGGACTCCTTCTCGACGAACGCGATGAACTCCGCCGTCGAGACATTGCCGTAGCGATGCTGGGTGGCCCAGTCCTTCACGATCCGGAAGAACGTCGGGTCACCGAGCGAAACCCTCAGCGCACCGAGCACGGCGGCGCCCCGGACATAGACGTTGTCGTCGAACATCGACTGCGCGGTCAGCTTGCCGGGTGTGCCGGTGGGCAGGCTGCGTCCGTTGGTGCCGCGGTAGGTGTCGTCGAAGATCGCCTTCGCCGGCTCGCCGCCGATGTGCTCCGACCACAGCCACTCGGCGTAGGTCGCGAATCCCTCGTTGAGCCAGGTGTCGTTCCATGACTGCACCGACAGGCTGTCGCCGAACCACTGATGCGCCAGTTCGTGGGCCAGCACCCAGGTCTGGTCGCCGGACTTGGTGAAGAATCCGGGCGAGTAGACCGGCCGGCTCTGGTTCTCCAGCGCGAAGCCGAACTGGCTGTCAGCGTGGATGATGCCGCCCTCGGCGTCGAACGGATACGGCCCGAAGAACTTCTCCAGATACGACACCACTTCGGCGGTGCGCGACAGCGTCGCGTCGTAGGAGACCGGCAGTGACGACTCGACCGCCGTCACCACCGGGCGGCCGCCGTCGGTGGTGTTGGTGATCCGGTAGTGACCGATCATCGCCGTGGCCAGGTAACTCGCCATCGGCTGATTCATCACCCAGTTCCAGGTGGTGCCGGCTCCGTTGACGGTCTTGCTCGCCAGCAGGCCATTGCTCAGCGCCTGATAGGCCGACGGGACCGTGATGGAGATGGCGTAGGTCGCCTTGTCGGTCGGGTGGTCGTTGACCGGGAACCAAGATGCCGCGACGTAGGGCTCCCCCGCCACCACCGCACCGTTGGTTGTCGGAATGAACCCTTCCTGACCCAGCTCGGAACCGACGTAACCGTTCGGCTTGCCGGAATACTGCAGGCGCACCACGAATTTCGTACCGACGTCGATGCCTGCGGCCGGCGTGATCTGCACCTCGTCGCCGGAGCGGCGGGTGGTCGCGGGAGCGTCGTTCACGGTGACCGGCCCTAGCGACAGGCCGTGGAAGTCCAGGTTGAAGCGGGACAGGTCCTGGGTCGCGAATGCGGTGATCGTGTCGTCGCCGGTCAGCTGTTTTGATGCCGGGTCGTAGCCGATCTTCAGGGCGTAGTGCGCGACGTCATAGCCACCGTTGCCGGTCCCCGGTGCGAGCTTGTCGCCGGCCGACGCGGCGCCGGGCGTGTAGTGATGCGGTCCCGCCTTGGTCGGCACCGGACCGCGATCGGCGATGCTCGGCGCAGTCGGCGACACCGGGACCGCCCGGTCCGGCGTACCGACGCTGGAGCAGCCCGCCACCGCCATCAATGCGGCGCTGGCGACCGCGATCCTTCGTGTCCGCCGGTTCATGTCCCCACCCTAGGGCGGTGCCGATACCACCCGGGGTGCGCACCGATAACGATCGAGTTAAACGCGGAAGACCTTCACGCTGCCGATCACGGTGTCGATCCGCAGCCGCAGGATCGGAGCTCCCGGCCCCGGCGAGTCCTCGTCGACGGTCCGGCTGCCGAGCACCGACTCGCCGTCCACCTCGACCGCGATGCCGTAGGGGATCCACACCTTGACGCTGCCCAGGACGGCCTTGATGTGCAGGGTGACATCCGCACCGTGCACCTCGGCCTGGCGCAGGTCCAGCTTGATCGAGCCGATGACGGTCTCCAGATCCATGTCCCGGTCGATCCGCCAGCGCCCGCGGCGCTTGATCGAGCCGATCGGGACCGACTGGGACCTGCGGGCGGTCGGCACGGGATCAAACCCCGCCCGCGGCATCACCGCAGCACTTCGGCCCGGCGCCGGCAGGTCCGTCACCACACGATCAAGATCGCCACGGGTACGCGCGGCGAGCGCCTCGGCCACCCGATCGCCGAACTCCTCCAGCGTGAGGCGGCCTTCCGAAGTCGCGAGGTTGAGCCGCTCCACGACGGCTTCCCGCTCCGCGTCGGATACGCGTACGAGTTCCTGCCCGTCCATTCCCACGACCCTAGTGGGCTCGGGCCGGGCGGTGTTATCTCGGCGCCGCGAAGCGGCTCATTCAAGTTTCTGAGTGTTGGATCTGTGGTGGCTGGAGGCTGTGCGTGGTCACAACCGCTAGAGCATCCTAGGATGCTAGGTTCGTTCCTTCCCGAGGCGTTCGGGCCTTTGTGGTTGACCGTCGAGTTACGACGAAATGCCGTCACAAGTCGACGGCAAACGCGGCGACCACACAATCGACCACACCGGGCGCAGCTCGGCGGAGCCGACGAGCTGAGACCGGGCAACCCCGGCATACTCCCCCGCCGCCGTCCGTAAGATCAGTTTCCGTGACCAGGCCACACCCCGTAGAGCGTCCTAGGACGGAGTTGGTGGAGTCCGTGGACGTCGACGGGGATTCGTACCGCCGGGCCAAGGCCGGAGTCCTGGCCCGGCTCTGGGGGGCGCTGGCTCGCGAGCCGCTCCCCGGTGTGATGGGGCGTGAGCAGGCCGGGGCGGCGTTGCGCGTACACCTCGATCAAGGACGGATCGTGACCGGTCCCGCGGACGCCGCCGATCTCTTCGCCACCCCCGGCGATCTGGTCGTCGACGGCCTCACCGACCCCGGCGAACTCACCGCCCGGCTGTGGCCGGATGCCGAGCGGCTCCGCGCCGAGATCGACAACAGTGTCGCGAACCTGGCGGCGGCCTTCGCGGGCACGACCGGCCACGACGCCGACCAGGCCGCGGGCCAGCACCAGGACGGGGACCAGCGCCAGCACCAGGACGAGGACGAAAACACCGGCCACGACCTGGTCTTCTTCGAGCAATCCATCGTCGACGGCCATCCGATCCACCCGCTGTGCCGGACCCGGATCGGCATGTCGGCCGCCGAGAACCGGGCCTACGCACCTGAATTCCGCCCCACCATCGAGCTCGGCATCATCGACGTGCCGGAACACCTGTGGATCACCGGTGGCGCCGGACTGCCGCCCCGGCTGCCGATCCATCCCTGGCAGCGCGACCACGTCCTCGGCGAGCATCCGGAGCTGCGCCTGACCAGCGAGACCATCGCCGCTCGGCCGCTGATGTCGCTGCGCACCGTCGCGATCACCGGCCAACCGCAGTGGCACCTGAAGACCTCGGTGGACGTCCAGATGACCTCCGCGGTCCGGATCGTCTCCCCCGCCGCCATCCGCAACGGCCCAGTGATGTCGGCGCTGCTCGCCGATTTGTGCCGGGACGAACCCATCGAGGTCCTGGCCGAGGTGGCCACCGGCGCGGTCCGCGACGGCCCCGGCGGCGATCCACTGCGCAGCCTCGCCGTCATCCAGCGGGCCGCGCCCCGGCTCGGCCCCGGCGAGGTGGCCGTTCCGTTCGCCGCGCTGTGCGCCCCCGACCCGGGCACCGGCCGGGCGTTCCTGGCCGGGTTCATCGATCGTCCGGCCGCCGACTTCGAGCGCCTGATCGCGCTCACGCTGCCACCGCTGCTGCGGCTGCTGCACCGCGGCGTCGCTCTGGAGGCACACGGGCAGAACCTGCTGGTCGTTCTCCGCGATCGGGTTCCGGTCCGCCTCGCCTATCGGGACATGGGCGGGGTACGCGTGCACGCCGGCCGCCTGCACCGCTACGCCGATCCGCCGGTACTGCACGGCGATCTGGCCACCGACAACCTCGAGGAACTGCGTACCAAACTCTTCGCATCCGCCGTGTCCACCGTGGTCAACCAGCTCATCGCCACCATGGTCCGGCTCTACGGCACCGACCCGGACCAGCTCTGGCACACCGTCGCGGCAGTGATCCACCGCACCTACGCGGATCTGCCGCGCGAGGCCCACCCGGACCGCGCGGCTATCCTGGGGGCCACGCTTCCGATCAAAGCGACCACCGCGATGCGGCTGTCGACCAGTCCCCTGGAGGACATCTGGGCACCGATCCGCAACCCGATGGCTGGCCGATGACCGACCTGGCAGCGACCGAGCTGGACGACCATCGGCGCGCCGTCGACGTGGTCGGGCGCAGGCTGTGGGCGGCCGCCTATCGGGAAGGTCTGGCCGAACCGCCGGCCAGTGCGAGCCGGCACGCGTTCGATCGGTCCGAGCCGACCCTGCCGGTCACCGACCCGCCCGGCGCGATTCTGGACCGGATCGGCGTCGAGGCTTACGAGCTGCGGACCGAACTCGACGACGCGGTGGCGAACCTGACCATCGCGCTGTCCCGCCGGCGCGACATCGACGGCGCCTGGCGCAAGGTGGCCGCCGACCGTGGCATCGAGGATGCCTACGGCGTGATTGCCGGTCTCGACCCGGACGCCCAGGCGGTCGCGTTCGAGCAGCTGGCCACCGAGGGTCACAACCTGCATCCGTGCGGGCGCACCCGGCTCGGCTGGGGCCGGGGCGACCTGCTCGCCTACGACCAGGAGTCGCCCGAGGTGGACGTGGCGTTCGTCGCGATCCGCTCGGACCTGCACGTCGGCGAGGACATCGGCGGGCTGCTCCGGCACACCTATCCGCAGGTGCCACCGGCCGACGACGGCTACGTGATCCAGCCGGTGCATCCATGGCAGCTGGAGAACGTGCTGCGGGACCGCTACGCGGACCAGTTCGCCGACGGCGCGCTGCGCGAGGTCGGCGACGCGATGCTGAGCGCAGTGCCGACCACGGCGCTGCGGACGCTGTTGCTCGAACCGGATCTGCGCGGGCTCCGGCACTATCTCAAGCTGTCCCTGGACATCCAGGTCACGTCGACCCGGCGCAGCATCTCGGTGGCGAGCACCCGCAACGGCCCGGCGATCAGCGACATCCTGCGCCGGCTGATCACTGATCCCCGGGTGCTGGTGCTGCCCGAGGTGGCCGGCGCCGCGATGACCGGGAGCAGGGACGTCGCCGCGATCATCCGGGACGGGCTCAACCGGCGGCTCGGGCCGCGCGAGGTCGCGATCCCCGGTTCGTCGTTGCCGGCGGTGTCGCCGATCTCCGGCCGCACCATCCTCGCCGAAGTGGTCGACCGGTCCGGGATGGCCGCCGGCGACTTCCTGTCCGCGTACGCCCGGCTGCTGCTCCCACAGGCATTGCGGCTGCTCGACAAGGGCGTCGGCCTGGAGGCACACCTGCAAAACAGCATCCCGATCTTCCTCGACGGGCGGCCGCACCGGATTGCCTTCCGGGACTGCGCCGGGCTCCGGCTCAACCCGGCCCGGCTCGCCGATCACGGAGTCGACGTGCGGCTCTGGCCCGGATCGGTGATCGGCACACCGGACCAGAACGTGGTCCGGTCCAAGCTCGGCTACACGGCGTTCCAGGCCCACCTGGGTGAGCTGGTGCTGCGCCTGTCCGAGTCGCACGGGCTGGACGAGCCGTCGGCGTGGCGGTCGATCCGCGCCCTGGTCGACGAGGTGTATGAGGACGGCGACCTGGACCCGGCGGACCGGGAGTTCCTGATCGCTCCGACGATGCCGCACAAGGCGCTGCTGCGCATGCGGATCGAGGCCGACGGCGACATCTACGTGCCGGTCGCCAATCCGCTGCACGACGATGTCTGAGCCGATCCCGGCGCCGGTCGAGGCGGCGATCCGGTCGGTCGCCCGGCCGGTGTGTGCCTACGTCTACGACACCGCCGTCGCCCGCGACCGAGTTGCCGCGCTGCGCACCGCTCTGCCGCACGGCACCACGATCCTCTACGCGATGAAGGCGAACGGGCACCCGGACGTCGTGCGCGCGATGGCCGCCGCGGCCGACGGGGTTGAGGTCGCCTCCGGCGGCGAGTTGCGGATCGCGGTCGCCGCCGGGGCGCGGCGGATCGCCTTCGGCGGCCCGGCCAAGACCGACGACGAGCTGACGGCCGCGGTCGCCGCCGCCCGCGACGGCATCGACCTGACGATCAACTGCGAGAGCGGGTACGAGATCCGGCGGCTGGCGCGGATCGTCGGCGCCGAACCGCCGCGGCGCCTGTCCGTCGCCCTTCGGGTCAACCGGGCCCGCGGCGCAGCGGTCACCGGCAGCCACGCGATGACCGGCGTGGCCACTCCGTTCGGCATCGACGAACACGACCTGCCGGACGCGATCGCGGCCGCGGCCGGCCTTGCGGTGTGCGGCTTCCACCTGCATGCGGTCTCCAACAACCTGGACGCCGGCGCGCACGCGGCCTTCATCCGCGACTGCCTGGACTGGTCGATCGCCGCTGCGGCCCGATTCGGCATCGAGCTACGGCAGGTCAACGCCGGCGGCGGGTTCGGCATCGACTACACCGGCGGCACCGCCTTCGACCTGGACCGGATGCGTGCCGATCTATCCGGCGCCCGGCACGGCCGGCATCGATCTGGTGGTGGAACCGGGCCGGTTCCTGGCCGCGCCGATCGGCTGGTATGCCGCCGAGGTGATCGACGTCAAGCGCAACCTCGGCCGGTGGTTCGCGGTGCTGCGCGGCGGCACCCACCACTTCCGGCTCCCGGCGGCGTGGGGCTACAGCCACCCGTTCACGGTGCTTCCGGTCGACGAGTGGACCGGGCCCGAGCCGCGGCCCGAGGTCCGCGATGCCGCGGTCGACGCCGTCGGCGAGCTGTGCACGCCCCGCGACGTGCTCACCCGGGATCAGCCGGTGCACCGGGTCCGGGCCGGCGACATCCTGGTCTTCCCGACCACCGGCGGGTATGCCTGGGACATCTCGCACCACGAGTTCCTCCGGCACGCGTACCCTCAAATGATCTTGATCTAGGCGACCGGCGGCGTCGGTGCCGCCCATCCGGCCGACCGCACCGCCCGCACCGCCTGCCGCCGGGTGTCGCCGGTCAGCGCGTCGATGTAGAGGCGCCCCTCGAGGTGATCGGCCTCGTGCTGCAGCGCCCGCGCCAGGAATCCGGTGCCCTCCACCACGACCGGCTCGCCGTGCTGGTCGAAGCCGTAGGCGGTGGCCGTGGCCGCCCGCGGGGTCGGGAAGAATAGCCCGGGCAGCGACAGACAACCCTCGTCACCGGTCTGCCGGCCGTCCTCCTCCACCACCACCGTCGGGTTGACCAGATGCCCGGTCTGGCCGCCGGCGGCGAAGACGAACACGCGCAACGGCACGCCGATCTGCGGCGCCGCCACCCCGGCCCGGCCCGGCGTTCCGGTGAGTGTGTCCATCAGATCGGTCACGAGCGCGCGCAGCTCGGCGTCGAAGTCGGCGACCGGATCGCACTGGGTCCGCAGAACCGGGTCGCCGAGCAGCCGGATGTCGCGCATCGTCATGGGGATACGGTAACCGACTGATTTATCCGCATCTGGCCGCCGAGCAGGTGTGCCACCTGCGGGAACCGTGATCGCTGCCGGCGCGCCCACCGGCAGCGCCGGCCGGTGGCGGCCGCACCTGCGGAGACGTGACGTGCCAGAGCGATCACCGTACGTACAACCTGGATTGCATACGGGAAACGGAGTCGGCCCGCGTCTACGCCGGTGCTTGACAAGCGCCTAAACTGTCCCGGTCGTGCACCACCCCCTCATCTGACCCGCCGATGCCGACCCGGCATTCGGGCCAGAGACCCAGTACGCCCGGTCACCCGCCGGGCGGCCGGCCCGGCACCCCCCTCCCGGAGGCAGAACGATGGCGAACAGCCGTCCCGCGAACGTCCGATCGCACCGTCGCGGTGGCGGTCGTCGTCGGACGTCTCCCTGGCTGGCCGCGACTGTGGTCGCGGTCCTGGTCCTGGGCGGAATGACCGCCGGTTACGTCTACCTGGTGCACCGCAGCTGCAGCGGCAACGACCACGCACTGATCGCGGCTTCGCCGGACGTCACGCCGATCCTGGAAGAGCTGAACAAAAACTGGGCGGCCGGCAAGCCGGCGGTCGCCGGCCGGTGCGTCTCGGTCTCGGTCGAGGCGAAAGACTCCGCGCTGATGGCCACCCAGCTGGCCGGTGTCGACTGGGACGAGACGGCGACCGACCCGGCGCCGGATGTCTGGGTGCCGGCCTCCAGCGTCTGGCTGCGGCTGGCTGCGGCGTCGCCGGTGGCCGAGCCGCGCCTGCCGGACCGGCAGCCAAGCCTCGCGCGTACGCCCACCGTCGTCGCCATGCCGCGATCGATGGCCACCGCCATCGGATGGCCGGACAAGGTCGACTTCGACTGGAAGAACCTCGCCGACGACGCCGCCGACCCGGACTTCTGGAAGAACCTCGGGCACCCCGACTGGGGCCACTTCCAGCTGGACATGACGAACCCGACCAACTCCACCGCGGGCCTGCTGGCCCTGATGGCGGTCGCCGACCGCGACGGTGACGGCAACATCAGCAACGACGAGCAGGCCGGCCTGCTCAAGCTCAAGCAGAACATGAACAAATACCTGTCCGACACCGCCGACGTCACCAAGGCGTTGTCCCAGGCCGACGCGTCCTCGTCGGCATCGGCTCTGCAGACGGTCAGCGCGTTCCCGGCGCTGGAGCAGGACGTCATCGCTTATAACCGGACCGACCCCAAGGAACCGCTGGTCGCGATCTACCCGAAGTCCGGCAGCTACGACGCCGACCACCCGTATCTGGTCCTCACCGACCAGGCACCGTGGGTGAAGCGCAACCCCGGCGGCACCGACGCGGCCAAGGCCTTCCTTGCCTACGCCCGCAGCGCCAAGGGCCGCGACGCGTTCCTGGCGGCCGGCTTCCGCGACTCCAACCGGATCGGCAGCTCGTCCCTGAACGAGGCGAACGGCGTTGCCAAGATCGTCGGGCCGCTGCCGCGCGCCGTGCTGGTGCCGGACTCGGCCACTCAGACCACGACCAAGTGGACCGCCGTCACCCGGCCGACCAACGTGCTGCTGGTGATGGACGTGTCCGGCTCGATGAACAACGCGACGATCGGCAAGCAGACCCGTCTGGACCAGGCCAAGGAGGCTGCCGAGCAGGCCATCGGGCAGTTCAGTGAGGACTCCAAGGTCGGTTTCTGGGTGTTCTCCGGCGGCTACCCGGGCGGCAAGATGTATAAGCCGATCGTCCCGCTCGGCACCCTCGGCGACACCATGCAGGACGGCAAGACCCGCAAGCAGGACATGATCGACGCGATCAAGAGCCTGAAGGCGCCCGGTCAGCAGACCGGCCTCTACGACACGATCGCGGCGGCCCAGCAGGAAGTCGTCAAGAACTTCGACAAGGGCGCCACCAACATGGTGGTGCTGATGACCGACGGCCAGGATGTCGGCAGCTCGATGGATCTCAACGCGCTCCAGGTGGCACTCACCAAGAACCGCCAGGACAAGGACCACCCGGTGCCGGTCGTGACCATCGCCTACGGCGGCGACGCGGACATCAAGGTGCTCAACCAGATCTCCCGCACCAGCGGCACGGTCTCGTTGCAGGCGACCAACACCTTCGACATCAACCAGGTGCTCCTCGGTGCGCTGTTCGGCACCGTCGAACGGAACTGAGACTCCGGCCGACCGGAACTGACAGATCGGCGCCGCCTCCGGCCGGAGGCGGCGCTGATGTCCGTCTTGAGCCGCATCGATGGTTCCGGCCGGGGCTCAGGCTGGACGACCGAGCGCGCCTGTTGGAATCAGCGGCCGGCCGGCGCTATCCGGGGGGCGCCAGCAGCCGCCGCATCGGGTCGGCCTTGGCCGCCGCTTCGGCGACCTCCTCGGTCGGCACCGACGACCAGGTGATGCCGCCGCCGGCCCACAGATGCACCCGGGACCCGTCGACGGCGACCGTGCGGATGGTCAGACCGAGATCGAGACGGTCCCGGGTGAGCCAGCCGATCGCGCCCATGGACGGACCCCGGCCAACCGGCTCCAGAGCCGCGATCTGGCTCAGGGCGGCCAATTTGGGCGCACCGGTCACCGAGCCACCCGGACACAGTGCGCGGAGCGTCTGGGACAGGCTGACGCCGTGCGCGAGCCGTGCGGTGACCACCGACTCGGCCTGCCACAGGTCGCTCCACCGGCGGATGGCGTAGAGCTCGTCGACGCGTACCGTCCCGGTGTGCGCGACCCGGGCCAGATCGTTGCGGGACAGGTCGACGATCATCACGTGCTCGGCGCGTTCCTTGGCGGACGTGAGCAGTTCCCGCCGGCCGACCGCGGTCGCCGGGCGGGTGCCCTTGATCGGCCGGGTGATCGCCGCGCCGTTATGGATCTCCAGCAACGTCTCCGGTGAGGCGGACGCGATCGCCCATCCGGAGCCGCGCACCACCATCGGGTAGCGACTTCCGGGCAGGTTCGCTACGCGGAGTAACGCCGCGCCCGGATCACCCCGATATGGAGCGCTGGCATGGCCGACGACGTTGACTTGGTAGACGTCACCCTCCGCGATTGCGTCCAGGACCGCCCGGATCGCCGCTTCGTGCGCGGCCGGCGTCCAGCTCGGTTCCCACTCGCCCAGCCACCAGGAGTCCCGGACATCACCCTCGGGCTCATCCGGGCCCGTCTCGGCGTAGACGACAGCGACCAGGTCCGGCACGGACGGTGACGGGCTGGCCGCGCCGAGCGCTCCCCCGGCGATCACCGCGCAGGCGTCGGCGGACAGGTGCAGGGCCGCCGTCGGGCCGGGGCCGAGCGGGCTTTCCGGATGCCCGTAGCGATCCATCCGGCGGACCGGAAAGCCCTGATCAACCAGGAAGTCCTCGAGGATCGTGGCGGGGTCGCCACGGTCGGTCACGAACCACTCAAGTCGGGCGACCTCCCGCATTGCGGACCCGGGCGAAACCGGCGAACCACCCATAAGCGGCACTCCAGTTACACTGAGTGGTCTAAGTTGGGTCATCCGAAGGGCCGATTCTGCGCGAAATACCCCGTCAGATGCTCGAAACTGCGCCGTTCGGCAGGGTAGCGTGCGTGCTTGGTCATGTGAGTCACGACACAAGGCCACGGCGATCGCCACCGAAGGACCGGCCGAGCTGCTCCCGCAGTCCGCGCAGGCGTGCCATTCGGGATCGTCGCCAAGCGCCCCGGCGCCGCGTTTGACCGATGGAGACACCATTGGTCGACATTTAGACCCACCCCGGAGAGTTTTCGATGTGCCCGCACCAACCGCCCTGCCCCTCTGCTGATGCCACCGACCACGACGCCGCTCGCGTCGTTGCCTGCTTCCCGGAGCAGGGATGGAGCCTTCTGTGCAACGGCGTCATTGTCTTCGAGGACCACGGTGAGATCCTGCCGGACGGCAGCTCCGTGGCCGCACACCGCGGTCCCGCACCGCACAACGCGGCTTACGCCGCAGCGTAAGACCCGATAACCGGGCGCCGGAGGGAATCCGGCGAACACGGTTTATCGCGGATGACCCGTCCGTCGTGCCTCCACACGACGGCCGCTCCGCCGACCGGCCGGGAAGCGAGCAAGCGCTCTCGGCCCGGCGGCCCCGCATCGGCGAGACCGCCGCACCATGGCCGGCGCTCAGCGCTCGCACGGCTCAGCGCTCGCACGGCTCAGCGCTCGCACGGCTCAGCCTCGCATGGCGGCGGCTTCGAATCGGCTCCGGTTTTGAATCGGCTCAGCCGCGAACCGCGCCGCCGACAACGGCTCAGTCTTCGTACGCCTCCGGTGCCGGGCACGAGCAGACCAGATTCCGGTCTCCGTAGGCACCATCGATGCGCCGCACCGGTGCCCAGTACTTTGCCACGTGCGTGCCGGCCGGGTAGGCCGCCACCGAGCGCGGATAGGCGTGCTTCCAGTCGTCCCCGGTCACCATCGGCGCGGTGTGCGGAGCGTTCACCAGCGGATTGTCGTCGGCCGGCCAGGTGCCGGACGCGACCTTGTCGATCTCGGTACGGATCGCGATCATGGCGTCGCAGAATCGGTCCAGCTCGGCCAGATCCTCGGACTCGGTCGGCTCCACCATCAGCGTGCCGGCGACCGGGAACGACATCGTCGGCGCGTGGAAGCCATAGTCGATCAGCCGCTTCGCGACGTCGTCGACGGTGACGCCGGTGGCCTTGCTGATCGGCCGCAGGTCCAGGATGCACTCGTGCGCGACCAGGCCCTTGTTGCCGGCGTAGAGCACCGGGAAGTGGTTGCGCAGCCGGGCCGCCACGTAGTTCGCGGCCAGCACCGCCACGCCGGTGGCGCGGGCCAGGCCGTCCGGGCCCATCATCCGCAGGTACGCCCACGGAATCGGCAGGATGCCGGCGGAGCCGTGCGGAGCCGCCGAGACCGGGCCGACGCCGCCGTCCGCGGTCTCCGACAGCGAATGCCCCGGCAGGTACGGCGCCAGATGCGCCCGAACCGCCACCGGCCCGACGCCCGGGCCGCCGCCGCCGTGCGGGATGCAGAAGGTCTTGTGCAGGTTCAGGTGCGACACGTCGGCGCCGAACTTGCCCGGCTTGGCGAAGCCGAGCAGCGCGTTCAGGTTGGCGCCGTCGACGTAGACCTGCCCGCCGGCGTCGTGCACCGCAGCGCACAGGTCGGCGATCGCGGTCTCGTAGACACCGTGGGTGGACGGGTAGGTGACCATGATCGCGGCCAGAGCGCCCTGGTGCGCCTCGATCTTGCGGGCCAGGTCGCCGAGGTCGATGTTGCCCTCGTCGTCACAGGCGACCACGACCACCCGCATGCCGGCCATGACCGCGCTGGCGGCGTTGGTGCCGTGCGCCGACGACGGGATCAGGCACACGTCCCGGTGGTCATCGCCGTTGGCCAGGTGGTAGGCGCGGATCGCCAGGAGTCCGGCCAGCTCGCCCTGGGAGCCGGCGTTGGGCTGCACCGAGACCGCGTCGTATCCGGTCACCTCGGCCAGCCAGCGCCTCCAGCTGAGCCACCAGGGCCTCGTATCCGGCGGCCTGGTCGGCCGGCGCGAACGGGTGCATGTTGGCGAACTCGGGCCAGGTGATCGGCTCCATCTCGGTGGTCGCGTTCAGCTTCATCGTGCAGGAGCCGAGCGGGATCATGCCGCGGTCCAGCGCGTAGTCCTTGTCGGCCAGGCTGCGCAGGTAGCGCAGCATCGCCGTCTCCGAGTGGTGGGCCGAGAACACCGGGTGGGTCAGGAAGTCGGATGTCCGCTCCAAGCCGGCCGGCAGCTCCGCGGGCAACCCGGCGGGCACGACCGGCGAGACGCCGAAGGCGGTCAGGACGGCCTCGACGTCGGCGCGGGTGGTGGTCTCGTCGCAGGCGACCGACACCCGGTCGGCGTCGACCAGGTGCAGGTTGATGCCGGCCGCGCGGGCCGCCTCCACCACCGCCAGTGCCTGATCCGGCACCACCGCGGTGACGGTGTCGAAGAACGAGTCACCGGCCAGCGCGATGCCGCCGGCCCGCAGGCCGTTGGCCAGGGTCACCGCGTGCTCGTGGGTCCGCCGGGCGATCCGGGTCAGACCGTCCGGGCCGTGGTAGACCGCGTACATGCTGGCGATCACGGCCAGCAGCACCTGCGCGGTGCAGATGTTGCTGGTCGCCTTCTCCCGGCGGATGTGCTGCTCGCGGGTCTGCAGGGCGAGCCGGTAGGCGATCGCGCCGTCGGCGTCCTTGGAGACGCCGACCAGGCGGCCCGGCAGCGAGCGCTCCAGGCCGGAGCGGACCGCCAGATATCCGGCGTGCGGGCCGCCGAAACCCATCGGTACGCCGAACCGCTGTGCCGAACCGCAGGCGATGTCGGCTCCGATGGCCCCGGGTTCGCGCAGCACCGTGAGTGCCAGCAGGTCGGCGGCGACGGTGACCAGGGCGCCCCGCTCGTGCGCGGCGGCGATCACGGCGGCGTGGTCGCGAACGGCGCCGGACGCTCCCGGGTACTGCAGGTGCAGGCCGAAGAGCTCAGCGGGCAGCTCGTCGACCGCGTCGGCGTCGACGAGCACGACCTCGATGCCGAGCGGCACCGCGCGAGTCCGGATCACGTTCACCGTCTGAGGCAGCGTGTCCGCGTCCACCGCGTACACCTTGGATTTGGATTTGCTGGAACGCCGCGCCAGCGTCATCGCCTCGGCCGCGGCGGTGCCCTCGTCGAGCATGGAGGCGTTCGCGGTGGCCAGCCCGGTCAGGTCGGTGACCAGCGTCTGGAAGTTCAGCAGCGCCTCCAGCCGGCCCTGGCTGATCTCCGGCTGGTAGGGCGTGTAGGCGGTGTACCACGACGGGCTCTCCAGCACGTTGCGGCGGATCACCGCGGGCGTGTGGGTGCCGTAGTAGCCGAGGCCGATCATCGACGTCAGCGGCTTGTTCCGAGCGGCGAGCGCGCGCAGCTCCTCGATCGTCTCCGCCTCGGTCGCAGCCGCCGGCAGGTCCAGGCGGCCGTGCCAGCGGATCGACTCCGGGATCGCCACGTCCATCAGCTCGTCAATGGAGCCGTAGCCGACCTGGTCGAGCATCCGAGCGACGTCGGCCGGAGACGGGCCGATGTGGCGGGCGGCGAATGGAGAATCCAGATGGGTCATGGGTCGCTCCCAGAGAGGCGGACGGCGGCGGTCGCCCTCCCCCTCTGTCGTAGGCGCGCTCCAGAGCTGCCTGCCCGTCGCGGTCCTTTTGCCTGAGAGGTTCCGGGGAGGATTTGCCCCTTCGGCGCCGGCTGTCGCTGGTCTCTCCCGCGCGGGTGTTTCGGCTTCTTTACCGTACCGCAGCGGCTGTTCCGGGGGCGGATTCGCGGGTGCTGGTGTGTTCCGGCCCACCGACGCTTGACGAGGTGATCGACAATGCCCCGGTGAAGCCGTGGCTGCGTCGCTCGCTCAAGATCACCGCCGTGGGCATTCTGGCGGTGGCGCTCACCCTGATCGGGTGCGTTTCCTGGGTACGCCTATCCGCCCGTTCGCACCTCTACAGCGCCGCGGCCGTGCCGTCGGCGCCGGTGGCGATCATCTTCGGAGCGCAGGTGTTCAGCAACGGCACCCCGTCGCCGTTCCTGGTCGCCCGGCTCCAGGCCGGCATGCAGCTCTACGACAGCGGCAAGGTGCAGGCGATCCTGGTCTCCGGCGACAACAGCACCTCGCACTACGACGAGCCGGACGCGATGAAGAACTGGCTGATCGCGCACGGGGTGCCGGAGATCAAGGTGGTCGCCGACTATGCCGGTTTCGACACCTACGACACCTGTGTTCGGGCCCACCGGATCTTCGGCGTGTCCCGGGCCATCGTCGTGAGCCAGCCGTTCCACGTGCCCCGTGCGGTGACGATCTGCCGGGACGAGGGCATCGTGGCCGACGGCGTGTCGGCACCGGTGCCGCGCACCTGGGTCTACTGGCGCGGCGCGATCCGGGATCAGCTGGCCGACGTCAAGGCCGCCTACGACGTCGCCTCCAGTCGTGAACCTGTGTTCCTGGGCAAGCACGAGACCGGCATCGAGACCGCGCTGGCAGCACCGCGATGACGGTGCGGATCCGTCGCGCCGTTGTCGACGATGCGCCTGGGCTGGCCCGTCTGCGGGCCGAGTTTCGGCTGGCCGATGCTGGGCTGGACGAGCAGCCATCATCGTGGTTCCTGGCCGGCCTCGATGCCTGGCTCCGGGACCGGCTGGCCGGCCCGGCCTGGCTGGCATGGGTGGCCGCCGAGTCCGACGGCACCATCGTCGGGCACGTGTTCCTGCAGGTCATCGAGAAGATCCCGAAGCCGGTGCCGGGCTCGTCGTTGATCGGCTATCTGACGAATTTCTACGTCGTGGCGGCGTGGCGCGGGCACGGGATCGGTGGCGCGCTGATGGATGAGGTGCACGATCACGCCCGCGCCACCGGTTTGGAGTCGGTAATCCTGTGGCCGTCCGCGGAGAGTGTTCCGTTGTACCGGCGGCACGGTTACGCCCCGCCGACCGAGCTGCTTGAGATGCCGATCGCCGGCGCGTGATCGCAACGTCTCCGAAGATCTCGTGGCCGCTCCGCCCCGCCGCCCGCCGCTCCACTTTGCGGCCTCCCTCCGCTTCACTCCTCCAACCCGCTCTCCGGCCCGCTTCCCGCCCGCCTCCCGGCCTCCCGGCCTCCCGCCCTCCCGGCTCCCGGCTCCCGGCCTCCCGCCCTCCCGGCCTCCCGTGGATCTTGAGCACTTATCGCTTTATAACAGCGCCAACTGTTCAAGGTCCGCGGGCGTGACCTTGGTTGTTGCTGCAAGGTCCCGACTTGCTCTAATAACCGATACGTATAGCCGCAGCTTGGCGCCACGTACCCAGTTCGGCTGAGCCAGTCAGTGGTGGACCTGCCCGAATGGCGCGCCACCTCCAACGCCGGTGGCCACCGAATCTCCGGTCCCGGCGCTGACCGGTCACCACGCCGAGGCATGTGCTCCAGGCGTTCCGCCCAAGACCGGCGATCTTGGCGAGTTGACGCCGGCGGCCAGCGGATTGCACCCTCCGGTGCGGTCAAGATCGCGACGTCCGCGGAGCAGTGGCTGCGTGATCGCGACGTTCGGGGACTCATGGTTGTGAATCGGGCGGCGGGACAGCCCTGGCTCCGCGGACGTCGCGATCACGAGGGCTCAGGCGACCCTGGCTCCGCGGACGTCGCGATCACGAAGGCTCAGGCGACCCTGGCTCCGCGGACGTCGCGATCACGAGGGCTCAGGCGACCCTGGCTCCGCGGACGTCGCGATCACGAAGGCTCAGGCGACCCTGGCTCCGCGGACGTCGCGATCTTTCCGGCGCGCCGCCCCCCGATTGCCGTGGCCGCGCATTGCACTCGCTAGTGCGGTCAAGATCGGGACGCGCGGGCGCTCCGCAGCGTCTCGGACGGAAGTCACCGCATCTGGACGCCATTGTTCGGTTCAGCTGATCGCGTCCGCGCCACGTTATGGGGATATCGCTCCTACGACCGGTGCCGTAGCAGCGATATCCCCATAGCCGCGTCGGCACGAACACGAAGAGACGGCACCTTGATCATGTAGGCGGCAGGCGTCCGCGTACCCATGAAAAACGCCGCCCCCGGAGCGGGAGCGGCGTGCGAAGTCCAATTGATCGATCAGCCGGCCCGGCGTCGCGCCCGCCGCGCGGCCAACTCGTCACTGGGGTTGGAGGCGGGCGTTTCGTCGGAGACGGACACGGCGGGCTCGGCCGGCAACTCGGCGAGCGAACCCTGGATCTCTTTGAAGGCACCGGAAATCGCGATGCCGAACACGCCCTGCCCGCCCTGGAGCAGGTCGACGACCTCTTCCGGGGAACGGCACTCATAGACCGTGGTGCCGTCGGAGATGAGCGTGATCTCGGCGAGGTCGTCGGTGCCGCGGGACCGGAGCGCCTCGATCGCCTTGCGGATGTTCTGCAGCGAGACGCCGGCGTCGAGCAGGCGCTTGACGACCTTGAGAACGACCATGTCGCGGAACGAATAGAGCCGCTGGGTGCCGGACCCGGACGCGTCTCGCACGCTCGGCACCACCAGGCCGGTGCGGGCCCAGTAGTCGAGCTGGCGATAGCTGATGGTCACGGCGTGGCACGCCGTGACGCCGCGATATCCGAGACCGTCCGAGTCCGGCATTGCCGAATCCTCTTCGCGGCCGCTGAGCGAACTCTGCACTGCCACAGGCCTCCCGCCGTCTGACCGGATAGACCTACCCTAGCGCCGCCGAAGACCTCAACCTGCCCGCGACACGCCGAGCCGGGACCCAGGCGACGTGCGGAAAATATCGACTCAAAAACGGACTAACCACCACACAGCGATCAGCCGGCGAAGTCTTCCGGTGTCACCTGTTCGAGGAATTCTCGGAACTTCTCCACTTCGTCTTCCTGCTCATCAGGTATGACGATGCCGACGTCGGTCAAGATCTGTTCGGCGCACCGGATCGGCGCACCCACGCGAAGCGCGAGCGCGATCGAGTCACTCGGCCGGGCCGAGACCCGCACGCCGTTGTCGCCGATAAGCAGATCAGCGAAGTAGACGTTGTCCTTGAGTTCC
This sequence comes from uncultured Actinomycetota bacterium, assembly GCA_963836775.1. Taxonomy (GTDB): domain Bacteria; phylum Actinomycetota; class Actinomycetes; order Mycobacteriales; family Micromonosporaceae; genus DASQPR01. Next base: position 2,324,086 of record CAWIKR010000003.1, read on the forward strand.
ATGATTTCCACGGCTCGCAGCGGGGCGTCCAGCGCGGTCAGGATGTCCCGCATCAGGTCGTGCGTCAGTGGCCGTGGCGGCTTGACCCCCTGCTGCTCGTAAGCGATCGCGGTGGCCTCCACCGCACCGATCCAGATCGGCAGGTAGCGGTCGCCATCGACTTCCTTGAGCAGCACGATCGGCTGGTTGCTGGGCAACTCCACCCGGACCCCGACCACGCTGAGCTCGCGCACCATCGCCTCCGTCTTCGGGTCTGCGGTCAGTCCTCGGCGCCGGATCATCTGTGCACCGACTCGGCTTACGGTCGGCAACGCAACGCGACGATCGAGTGACCAACCTAGCCTACGTCACACCCCCGACGGCCGCCCACGCGCTCAGGCCCGGCAACCGAGGGGTCGTGCCCTGGGAAGACGGCAGAGCCTCAGGGTCCGAGGGTCTCGCGAAGCCCGATGCGTACGAGCGCGGCGTGCAGCCGCTGGGACAGACCGGACAGCTCCCGGATCGCCTCCGCGGCACGTGCGCGCGACGCCGGCGTCGCCGACCGGGCCATCGGCGCGATGATCGCGGCCACCATGCCGACCTCGCGATCCGCGGCGGCCCGGTATGCCCGCAGGTGCCGTGGGCCCAGGCCGAATTCGGCGAACGCGACCGCGACCTCGGCGACGGCGAGCGCGTCGGCGTCGTACCACCCTGGGCTGCGCGCGCTGATCAGACCGGCGTCCTCGAGCTCGTCGAGCGCCGCTCCGGCCAGCCCGGTCCGGCGCAGCAGACCGGCACGATCCCAGCGGGCATCCTCGGGCCCGCGCCGGGCCAGCGGCTCCGGTTCTCGGTCGGCCACGACGGACAGCGACGTGCCGACCGGCGCCGGCAGCGGCTCACCACGGTCGATCGCGGCCAGGTGCTCGCGGATCACCCGCAGTGGGAGGTAATGCTCGCGCTGCGCGGAGAGCACGTAGCGCAGGCGCGCGATGTCGTCGCGGGTGTATTTGCGGTAGCCGGCCGCGGTTCGGGCCGGTTCCACCAGGCCCTCCGCTTCCAGGAACCGCAGTTTGGAGATGGTGACGTCGGGAAACTCGTCGCGCAGGTGCGCGAGGACGTCGCCGATGCTCAACAGCGAACCGGCGCCGACAGGATCGGCGCCGGAGGAGTGCGCGGAAGCGGGTGAGGCCGGCGCCGTCACGACCCCTCGTCCGGCCGCGGACCCGCGATCAGGACCAGCCGGAACTTGCCGATCTGCACCTCGTCGCCGCTGGCCAGAGTGGCCGCCTCGACCCGCTCGCGATTCACGTAGGTGCCGTTGAGACTGCCGACGTCGCGGACCGTGAACGTGGAGCCGTCCCGGTGGAATTCGGCGTGCCGCCGGGACACCGTGACGTCATCCAGGAAGATGTCGCTGTCCGGGTGCCGGCCGCTGGTCGTCACATCATGGTCGAGGAGGAAGCGCGCGCCCGCGTTGGGTCCCCGCCGCACCACCAGAAGCGCCGTGCCGGGCGGCAGCGAGCCGGCGATCCGGCTCGGAGCAACATCCGACTCGGCGGCCTCGAGGACGTCATCGAGGGCGCCAAGGTTCAGCGTCGACGTGACGTCGAGTGGGGGAAACTCGTCGTCTGGCCGCGTCATCAATCCACCTTTTGCCACCTGGGCCGGCGCCGCCCGCCCGCCGTCAATGTGAGGGAGCCTAGCCACGGCTCAAAGCCATGGTCAACCTGACTCGCCTGCTAATGCGTCCGCGAGGCGGCCATAACAGCCGACCGCAGAGGCCCTCTTCGATGCTACCCCGCGGTGAGCTCGCGATAACCGTTCGCATCCAGCAGCTCGTCCACCGCCGTCGGATCGGCCGGCTCGATCGCCACCAGCCAGCCGTCCCCGTAGGGATCCGAGTTGATGAGCTCCGGCTCGTCGGTCAGCTTCTCGTTGCGAGCGCTCACGGTGCCGGTGATCGGTGCATAGATCTCCGACACCGACTTGGTCGACTCCACCTCGCCGAGCGACTGGCCGGCCTCGACCGCGGTGCCGGTCTCCGGCAGTTGGACGTAGACGATGTCGCCGAGGGCGTCCTGAGCGAAGTGCGTGATGCCCACCTTCACCGCACCTGAACCGGGGGCCACCCATTCGTGGTCGGAGGTGTAACGCAGGTCGTCGGGGATCACAGTGTCTCCTTGAGAGCGACGTCGGGCTGAACAGCCATCACGAGGCGGGCTTGGCGTATCTCAGATCGGTGGTCGGATGCAGAGCGGTCACCTGGACCGTGCCGGGCGATTCGACCTGCACGTTACCGCCGTGGGTCCGGGTGGTGTCGAGCGCCCCGCCGGGAATGCTCAGGGCCGTCTGCATGGTCTGCGGATCGCCGATCGCGGTCAGTGTCAGCGTGCCGGGCAGCGTGTTCCCGTCGGCCACCACGCCGTCCTTGGTGTCGACGAAGTAGGTGGACGCCACGATGCGTACCGTGGTGCCGTCCGATCCGGCGATCTGCATCGCCTCGGCGCCGGCGCCGCGCAGCTCTTCCACAATGTCCAGGACGTCGGCCGCGCCGATCGACTCGGTCCCGGAGGCGAGGTGCACCCGCAGCCCGGGGCCTTGCGCCGCCCGGCGAGCCGGCCAGGATGCCCAGCTCTTCCGCGCGCCGCGCGGCCTCGGCCAGCGCCGCTTCCCGGCCTTGTGCGCCGGATTCCAGCTGCCGCTTGGTGTCCTGCAGGTTGGAGATGTCGGTGTTCAGGCGATCCTTGCGAGCGTCCAGGTCGGACAGGATCCGGACCAGGTCCTCGGGCCGGTCGCTGCTCAACGTGGTGGTGCTCGAGTTGCTCTGCACCTGTGCGATCAGGGCAAAACCCAGCAACCCCACGAGTACGGCGATAAGCGCACCAGCACCGGTGACGCGCGGCCGGAACCAGCCCATGATCCCGCGCGGCCGAGCGGACGCTTCGCGGGACTCCATTGTGGACCGGTCGGCCCCGTCTACCGGGGGTTCGTCGGCGCGGGGGTCGACCGGCAGCTCGTCCTCCGGATCGACGCCGCCGGCTTCGGCCTCGGCCGCCAGCGGGTCCTCCGGCTCCGGCGGTTCGCCGTCCACCGATGGCTCCTCGGCCTCCAGGCCCTCGGCTCCCGATGGCTCGTCGGCCTCCGATGGCTCGCCGTCCGCGATCTCGCCGTCCGCCGCGATTTCGGCCGCTTCTGAGCCGTCGCCGGCGCCGGCCAGCTCGGCCCTGGTCAGCCGCACGGTCTCGTCGTCGATCGAAGCGTCCGGCACGGACTTGTCGTTCGGGTCGGTCATGCGATCACGCCCGGAACAGGTGCCGACGGATCGCCGCCACGTTGCCGAAGATCCGCACGCCCAGGACCACCACGACACCGGTGGAGAGCTGGCCGCCGACACCGAGCTTGTCGCCCAGATACACGATCAGCGCCGCCACCAGGACGTTGGAGATGAACGAGATGACGAACTGCTTGTCATCGAAGATGCCGTCCAGGCGCGCCCGGATGCCACCGAAGACCGCGTCGAGCGCGGCGACCACCGCGATCGGCAGGTACGGCTGCAGTGCCAGCGGCACCGTTGGTTCGAGAACCACGCCGAGCACCACGCCGACGATCATCGCGAGTACTGCCCACATCAGCGACCTCCGGTGGTCGAGGGAGATGGCGAAGCTGAGCCGGGTGTGGCCGGCGCCGACTTCGTGGCCTGCAGCGGTTTCGCGTACCGCAGGGCGGAGTCGGGCGCGGCCGGCACGTTCAGCTTCGAACGTTTGTCGATCGACACCCGCATGCCATAGGTGTCGTGAAGCCGCCGGTACTCGTCCGCGGTCGCGGTGGCGGAGAACCGGTCGGCGAGATTGGCGGGGCCGATTGCGGTGATCACGTAGGGCTGACTGAGCGGCACGAAATCCACCTGGATCGCACTGCCGGCGATCCGGATCGCGGAGGTCGCGGTCAGCCGCTGGCCGTTGATAGAGATCGCCTCGGCACCGTCCCGCCACAGTTCGTTGGCGACGATCTGCAGGTCGGTGTCGAGGACCCGGCCGAGGAAGTCGTCCGGGTTGGTGTCCGGGCGGCCGGTCACCGGGTCGGTCGGCACCGGGCCGTCAGCCAGCGTGATCACCGCGCCGTTGCCGGTGACCGCCTGCACGCCGACCGTGGCTTCGAGATTGCGCAGCGCCGCGGCATCCGAGGCCACCAGCCCGGAGTCGCGCAGCTTCGTCACCTGCGTACGCAACTGGTCAGCGGATTTCTGCAGCGCCACCGCCTCCTTCTGCCGCGCGATCACGTCGCTGGCCAGGTTGTTCCGTACGTCGGTGCTCTCCGGCTTGGCCCGGACCGTCTGCTGGTAGGCGACCGCGAGCAGCAGCCCGGTGAGCACCAGCGCGATGGTGCGCAGCAAGAAGCCGGTCCGCCGGTAGTGCACCGCGCCACCGGTGGCGGCCGCGCTGTTCCGCCGCGTCCGTATACCCGGCGTCCAGCGGATTGCGGAACAGCTCGGTCAGGAAGTCCGGCGCGTAGACCCGGGGCCGCTCGTCGTCGGATCCGGTCTCGGTTGGTTCAGGCGGCCGCGCTGATGTCATGAGCCCGCTCACGCCACCGCCGTACGCGCCCGCCGCGCCGCACGCACCGCCCCGACCGCCTGGATCACGTAGAACAGGCCCGCGATCCAGTACAGGACGATGCCCCACCAGGCCAGGGCCCACGCAGTCGCGTACCACCATTCGCCGTTGACCACCTGCGCCAGGAGCAGCATCGGGAAGGCGGCCAGCAGGATGAAGGTGGCGGTCTTGCCGATGTAGTGCACCGGCGGCGGGCCGTAGCCGTATCGCCGCAGCACCCACAGGCACAAGATCATCATGGCGTCCCGCAGCAGCAGCGCCGCCGTGAACTGCCACGGCACGATCTCCCGGATCGTGAACGCCACCAGCGTCGCCAGGATATAAAGGCGGTCGGCCAGCGGATCCATCAGCTCGCCGAGCCGGCTCACCTGATTGAGACGCCGGGCCAGGAAGCCGTCCACCCAGTCGGTGGTGCCGCCGATCGCCAGGACGATCACCGCAGCCGTGTCCGCCTCCGGGCCGAGCAGGAGATACAGAAATACTGGTACGCCGAGCAGCCTCAGAAAGCTGATCAGGTTCGGGATCGTCATGATCCGCCCGAGTCCACCGCCACCGGTCGGACCTGCGGCAGAGGGCTGCGAGGCAACCGACTCCACGCGCGTCTCCCCTCCACCCGTACGCTGCAAGCCGTTCGCGAGGCTACCAGGCGCGCCTATCCCGTCACTTAACACCGCTGCGCGAATCGGCAGTGACGTGGCGGCACCGCGTGCGGCGGTTCCGGCCAAATCGGACAGTCGTGGATCTTGCCAACTCTACCCAGTACGACACTTCGGCTTGATCACCAAGTGCGGACCGCGACGTGGTGCGCTTGGACGACGGACCGTGACCGGGACGCGCAACCCCGGCGGTCCGTGCCGCCGCCACGGCCGCCACGGCGGTGGGTGGTATTGCCGGGAGCGACCTAAAGCACGCAGCGAAGCGGAGTGCAGTCGCAGAGGCAATACCACCCACCGCCCCACCACAAAGGCGGGTCTGAGATCACACCGGCGACCAAGCATCACGAAGCTTGATCCGTGCGCCCGACCGCATTACGGCGTTCCGGTAGATCCGCCCACTCGCCCAGACCAGCAGCGGGATCATCGCGGCCGTGCCGACCACGGCGATCAGTGCCTGCCAAGCCGGCACGCCGCCCATGGCCAGTCGCATCGGCATCAGCGTCGGCGCGAACGTCGGGATCATCGACATGACCGCCAGCGTGCCGTTGCCCGGATCGCTGGGCAGGATCGAGACACCCAGGACATATCCGACGATCACAAACATCAGTACGGGTGCCACGACGCCGTTCACGTCTTCCTGCCGGGACACGAGCGCGGCGACGGCGGCGAACGCCAGGGCGTACATCAGGAAGCCCAGCAGGAACCAGACGACCAGCCAGATCACGGTGCCGGCGGCGGCCGACGCGGAGATCGCGAGGGCCCCGGTGGCCAGGCCGACCGCGACGCCGACCCCGCCGACGACGACCATCTGGATCAGTCCGACGACACCGATGCCGGCGACCTTCCCGGCCATCAGCTGCCATGGGCGTACGGCGGCGAGCAGCAACTCGACCACCCGGCTGCTCTTCTCCTCCACCACGCCCTGGGCCACCGCCTGGCCGTTGAGCATCAGTGACATGTAGATCAGGATGCCGGCGATGATGCCGATGACCAGGTTCTCTGCGTTGTACTTGTGCGGCGGAGTGATCACGTCGGTGGTCACGCTCGCCGAGGCGATCGCCGACCGGACCGCCGATGGATCGCCACCCAGGCTGGTCACCTGCTGCTGCAGCGCCAGGTTGCCGGCCAGGACCTGCAACGCGTTGCCGAGCTTCTGGTCCAGTGACTTGTGCACCACTACATGGACCGTGCTGCCGTCGCCGACCAGCAGCGCCGACAGCTTGCCGGCGGCGACCTGATCGCGCCCCGCCGACTCGTCGACGGTGCGGGTGTCGACCTTGATGTCCAGCGACTTCGCGCTCGCCTCCAACGGCGCGGCCAGGGCCGAGGTGGAGCTGGTCACGCCGACGGTGAACGGCTTGTCCTTGCCGCCGAGCAGCGACACCAGGATCGCCAGCACGGCCAGAATCACGACGGTGGCCAGCGTGGTGACGATGAATGCCTTGTTGCGCAGCCGGGTGCTGATCTCCCGGTTGGCGACCAGGCCGACGGCCTTCCATGGATTCGGATTCATGCAGAGACTCCCTGCCGGTCGATCGCGGGCTCGGACTCGGACGGCTCCCCGTCCGGCTCGGCACCGCCGGTGACCAGGTGCCGGAACAGATCAGTCAGCGGCGGCCGGTGCCGGCTGAATTCGCGGACCGGGCCGGCCGCCAGCGCGGCGCGGAGCACGGTCTGGTCGTCGGCGCCGTCCGGCAGCGACAGCAGCAGGCGGTCCCCCTCGGTGCGCACGAGCGAGACACCGGGCACCGTCCGCCACCATTCGGCGGGTGCGTGGGCGACCTCGACGACGAGCGTGTCCGTGCTGCCGGAGCGCAGCTCGTCGATGGTGCCGGAGGCGGCCATCCGGCCGGACCGGACGATGCCGACCCGGTCGCAGAGCCGCTCCACCAGGTCGAGCTGGTGGCTCGAGAAGACCACCGGGACGCCGGCGTCGGCCTTGTCCCGGAGAACCCCGCTCATCACGTCCACGGCGACCGGGTCCAGCCCGGAGAACGGCTCGTCCAGCACCAGGATCTGGGGATCGTGGATGAGCGCCGCCGCCAGCTGCACCCGCTGCTGATTGCCGAGGCTGAGCTTCTGCACCTCGTCGTTGCGGCGGCCGGCCACGCCGAGCCGCTCGGTCCACTCCTCGACCGCCGCGGCCGCCGCCGGCGCCGACAGCCCGTGCAGCCGAGCCAGATAGATCAGCTGCTCGCCGACCTTCATCCGCGGGTAGAGCCCGCGCTCCTCCGGCATGTAGCCGATCAAGCGCCGGACCGTCTCGTCCAGCGGCTTGCCGGCCCAGCGCACCTCGCCACGATCGGCCGCGAGCACACCGAGCGCGATCCGCATCGTCGTGGTCTTGCCCGCTCCGTTGGCACCGACGAATCCGAAGATCTCTCCGGCATACGCCTCGAACGCCATGTCATCGAGCGCCACCACGTCACCGAATCGCTTCGTCAGGTGATCGATCTCGAGCCGATCCACGGCACACCTCCCCCACTTACCCGTCCGATTCCGGCCCGGTTGGCCGGAACCCTACACGTCGACCTTCATAAAAGTGATATCACAATGCTATGGTGGAGCCAACCCCGATCGAAGGAGATTCACATGAGCCAGCCCACCGCCGAAGCCTGGCAGGAGAAACCGACAAACGGCGGTTCCGGCGCATTACTGCTGCCGGCCATTCTGATCCTGGTGATCGGCGGCGTCGTCGCGGGGATCATCTCGACCGCCAACTCGGCCGTGGCCGGCGCGAGCATCGGCTTCCTGGCCGCCGCGGTCGGGATCGTGATGGCATTCGGTTTCGCCGCCGTGGCCCCCGGGCAGGCCCGAGTGGTCCAGCTGCTCGGCCGCTACACCGGCACCGCCCGCACTCCGGGCCTGCGCTGGTTCAACCCGTTCACCACCCGCACCCGGATCTCCACCCGGATCCGCAACCACCAGACCGATGTGACCAAGGTCAACGACGGCGACGGCAACCCGATCGAGATCGCCGCCGTCGTGGTCTGGCAGGTCAGCGACACCGCCAAGGCGGCGTTCGAGGTCAACGACTTCCGCGAGTTCGTCGCGATCCAGGCCGAGACTGCGGTGCGGCACATCGCCAACTCCTACCCCTACGACTCACACACCGACGGCCAGTTGTCGCTGCGGGACAACGCCGACGAGATCACCTCGCGGCTGGTGGGTGAGATCAGTGATCGGGTACGCGCCGCCGGCGTCTCCATCATCGAAGCCCGGCTGTCGCACCTGGCCTATTCGCCGGAGATCGCCCAGGCGATGCTGCGCCGCCAGCAGGCGTCCGCGATCGTGGCCGCGCGGACCCGGATCGTCGACGGCGCCGTCGGCATGGTCGAGATGGCCCTGCACCGCCTGACGTCGGAGAACATCGTCGAACTTGACGAGGAGCGCAAGGCCACCATGGTCAGCAACCTGCTCGTGGTGCTGTGCGGCGACCGCGACGCCCAGCCCGTCGTCAACACCGGCACGCTCTACCAGTAGCGGACCCCGCCGTGGCCGAACGCAAGAGCATCCTGCTGCGCCTGGATCCAGCGGTGCACGACGCCCTGGCCCGGTGGGCGGCGGCCGAGTTGCGCAGCACCAACGCCCAGATCGAATACGTGCTCCGGGAGGCGCTCGCCGCGCGTGGCCTGCTGCCGTCCAAGATCGGCGAGATGCGCCGGCCCGGCCGCCCGCGCGCCGCCCCGGACACTCCCGCCGACCCCGACCCCGACTCCGAGGAACCGACATGACCATCCCCGACGGTCTCGCCGGCCAGGTCTTCCTGCTCGCCTACGACACCGAGAAGCAGCGCCTCACGGTCCGGCCGTGGCTGGGCTACCTGCTCCGCGCCGCGGCCCTTGCGGACCTGCGCGGCCGCCGGATCTTCGACGACCAGGACCGGCGAGTGCGGGTGCAGGCCGTGCCGCCGGCCTCCAGCCCGGTGCTCTGGCAGCTGCATCAGGAGATCGCCGAGGACCGCCCGCGCACCTGGGCCGCATGGATCCGGCGCGGCCGCCGCGGCACCGAGGACGCGGTGATCCAGGATCTGGCCACCGCCGGCTTCATCGTCGTGGACCGGCCCCGCCGGCTGTGGTCGCGGCCGCGGTTCCACATCGCCGATCCACGGGTGATGGCACGACTGCGGGACCGGGTCGAAGCGATCCTGCGCTCCGCCGAACCGCCATCGCGGGTGCCGCCGAACGACGCGGCGCTGATCGCCATCCTGGCCGTCGGCGAGGTGCGGGTGGCACTTCCCAAGACCAAGATCACGGAGTACGCGAACCGGGTGGCCGCCCTGACCGAACGCTCCGAGCCGATCGCCCGGGCACTCAAACATGCCCTGAACGCCGCCAAGTCGGCCGCTTCCTGACAGCGGCCGAAGATCGGATTAGACCAGCGACTCGGACCAGACGATCGGGGCCTCGCCGGCCTCGGCCAGCGCCGCGTTGATCGCCGAGAACGGCCGGCTGCCGAGGAAGCCTCGCGGGTTCATCGGCGACGGGTGCCCGGCCTCGATCACCGCGTGCGCCGGGTTGGTCACCAGCTCGGCCTTCTTTCGCGCGTAGGCACCCCAGAGCACGAACACCACCCGCTGGTCCCGATCGTTGAGCGCCTTGATCGCGGCGTCGGTGACCTCCTCCCAGCCGCGGCCGGCGTGCGAGGCCGGCGCACCGGCGCGGACCGTCAGCACCGCGTTGAGCATCAGCACGCCCTGCTCGGCCCAGCCGGTCAGGTCGCCATTGGGCGGCACCGCCACACCGAGGTCGTCGCGGAGTTCCTTATATACATTGCGCAGCGACGGCGGCACCGCCACACCGGGCCGGACGCTGAAGCTGAGACCATGGGCCTGACCCTTCTTGTGGTAGGGATCCTGGCCCAGGATCAGGACCTTGGTGTCCGCCAGCGGGCACATCCGGAACCCGCTGAACAGGTCCTCGAGCGGCGGGAACACCTCCGCCGAGTCGTATTCGTCGAGGACGAACTTCTCCAGCGCGGCGGCCACCCCGCTGTCCACCCGCGCGGTGATCGCGGCGTGCCAGTCGGAGGGAAGCCGGTCGAGAAGTGATGTCGTCATGGCAGCACCCTAAGAGACCCGGCCGACAATTCCGCGGCTGGGCGCAGCGCCCCGCCGGACGCGGCCGCACGGCATCACAGCGGGCCGGCCGCCCGGGACGCCGCCGACGCACAGCGGCGTCGGGCCGCGGCATCGCCGGGGCGCGGCGCGGGCGATGCCGCGACCAGCACAGCAAGGCGCCCCGCTCCGCCTTCCACGGGGGAAGAAGGCGGTCGCGGGGCGCGCTTGTTGGCAAAACGGTACTCCGCGACCGGATCGCTGTCGACCCCGGCGACCCCGGCCCGATCGTTACACAGTGGACGATCCGTCCGGCTCCGCGCCGTCGTTCATCTTGCCGGTTCATAATCGCTGCATGCCCACCGACGAGGGGTTCGACGACGATCAGCCGGCGGCCGAGGTGATGGATCTCGGCATGGTCACCCGGCGCGATCAGCCGACTCGCGACGTGATCGAGATCGGCGGTGCCGGGTCCGGCCGGTTCGACCGCCGGCGGCTGCTCCGGTGGCTGCCCGCGGTGCTCGCCGTGGCCCTGCTCGCCGCCGTCCTGGTGCACCACCAGAACTCACCCGGTGCGGCCGCCGTCAATCCGACGCCGTCATCGATGCCGACGGCGCCGGCTCCGACGCCGACCGGCACCGGCACGGCGACCCCGGATCCGGTCGTCACCCAGTATTTCGATCATCCGTTCCTCGGCCTCTACACCAACTGGGAGCTCTACGCACTGGGCCCGACCAACGTGGTGCGGATCGAGTTCGCCCGGGCCCGGCTCACCCGCACCGAATTCCCGGATCTGCAGAGCAGCGGACCGGTCTCGTTCTCGGTGGACGCGGCCGGCGCGGTGGTGCGCCCGCTGGACCGGGTCCGCGGCTATCGGGTGCCGGACGCCGAGCCGGCGCGGCCGCTGGAGAAGGCACTCGCCGACAGCGGTCCAGCCCTGCCGGGGCCGGACGGGAAGAGCTTCTGGGTGCCGGCCGGCGTCTCCGGCGACGTGATGACGCTGGTCGACGACGCCGGCACGGCGCTCGGGCCGACCATCAAGATCCCGTACAGCATGTATTCGACGCCGCAGCCCGACGGTGCCGGATATCTGATCCTCACCGACGAAACCGGCTCCTACGATGCCCGCCCGAGCGGGCTCAAGCGCATCACCGAAGGCGGTCTGACCGCGATCGGCGCCAAGCAGTGGCTGGTCAGCGAGTGCGACGACGCGCACCGCTGCTCGCGGGTGCTGATCAACCGGCAGACCGGCGCGCGCACCGTGGTCGACCATCGCGCACCGGTCCCGGCGCCCCTGCTCGGTGCCATTTCGCCGGACGGGCACTACGCCGCGGTGGTCGACTTCGATCAGCGGGCGCACTACAACGTGCACCTGCTGGACCTGACCACCGGGCGGGACCGGTCGCTGCCGGTGCAGATGGATTCCAGCGCCGAGGGCAGCGCCCTGGTGTGGTCGCCGGACAGCCGCTGGCTGTTCGCGGCGGGCGAGGCCGGCGAACTCTTCCCGATCCATCCGGACACCGGCACGGTAGAGCTGCTGCACATCCCGGTGCCGCCGGTGAAGCAGCTCGTCATCCGCACCGATACCTGACCCCGGAACGGATGTTCCGATAGTCTCGGCCGATGTCTTCCGAAGAGGTCGGTGAGCCCGCCGGGCTGGCGTCGATGCGCGCGCTCGCCCACCCGACCCGGGTAGCGATCGTCAAGCTGCTCGAGGCGCATCCCGCGCTGACCGCCACCGAATGCGGAAACGCCCTCGGCCTCTCGGCCAAGACCTGCTCCTACCACCTGCAGACGCTGGCATCCGCGGGCATCGTCACCGAACTGCCCGGGGCCGGCCGGAACCGGCCGTGGCGGCTGACCCGCACACCGGCGACGGCGACCGCCCCGACCACCGCCGACCCGCTGCGCCGTGCCCGCGAGCGCAAGATCGCCGCCCGGTCCCGCCGCGAGTCCGACGTGCTCGGGCACGCGGTGGACGCGGTGGCCGGCGCCGCCGGCGACCCGATCTGGTCCGAGGCGGCCACTGTCTACGACCGGGCTGTGCAGATGAGCCCGGACGAACTCCGGGCCTGGGGCGAGGACGTCGAGCGGCTGACCCGTCGGCACCTGCGCCGTGCGGCGACCTCCACCGAACTCGGCGACGACGTCGACCGGCACCCGGTGCACCTGCTCTTCTACGGGTTCCCCGAGGCGGCGGCCGAGTCAGCGGCCGGTCCGATGGCGCCGGCCGAGCCGGATTCGAGCGCCGCGACAGCCGGCTCGGACGCCGGGGCCGGCACCCGGGCCTGACAAACCTGGCAGGTTTCCCGGTTCTCCCAGCTCTCCCGAGCCAGGTCCGCGGGCGTCATCCGGGAGGCGCCGAGATCCGTCCGGATCGCGTTGCGCAGCGCCCACATCGCCTCGCCGTACGGGTGGTAGGCCTCGTGGTAGTCGAGGCTGCGGACCGCAGCGCCGGTGCGCACCACGTCCCGTAGCCCGATCAGCCGGTCGAAGGCGATCTCGGCCGAGCGCAGCACCCACCGGGGCGCGGCCATCAGCAGCCGGTCCCGGGCCGGATAGATGCCCGATACGGTCATCGCGGCGGCGACGGCCGCGAGCCGGTCGGCCTCGGAGGCGAACGACCGACCGGCCACATCCCGCAGCTCCTGTAGCGCCAGCCCGTGGGCGAGCGTCAGTTGCAGATAGACGTCGCGGCGATCGGAGATCCGGTCGCGTTCCCGGGTGTCCCGGCTGCGCATGAGATCGGCCAGCACAGTGCCGCCGAGCGCGATCGCCGCACCGAATCCAGTCGATATCAGGGGCACTAGATCCACACCGATCATCTTCGCCGCAATCGATGTCCACACGCGACCCCGGGTCCGGTCCGCCGGGTCTTTACTAGCGGGGCAAGCCTTCCGTAGGCTCCGGCGCCGATCGTCGACCCGGACGCCGAACCGGCGGTGGGCTGACCCACCGGGAGGACGTATGTCAGAGCCGAACCCACTGGCCTGGAAGAAGATCGACTGCGTCCTGCTGCCGGTTGACGACCTGGACCGCGGCGCGGCTGTCTATGCAGCGGCGTTCGGGCTTGCCGAACGGTGGCGGGACGGATCGTCGGTGGCGCTCGGCATGCCCGGCACGGACGCAGAACTGGTTCTGCACACACTGGACATTCCGCGAGATTTCGGTGTGCACTACCTGGTCGATGACGCGCGTGCCGCGGCGCCGCCGGGCTTCGCCGTCGAGGTGCCGCCGTTCCCCGTCGCGATCGGATGGTGCGCGGTGTTCCGCGATCCGTTCGGCAACCCGGTCTGCGTCATCGACATGAGCGCGGGGGCACGAGAGCAGCGCGGCGGTCCGGGCCGCTAGCGCACTCTCCGTAGGATGCCCGCCGTGCTCAATTACGACGACGAAGCGGACCGCTATGACGCCACCCGTGGCGGCGCGGCCCGCGGCCGGGCCGCCGCGGAGGCGGTCCTGGAACTGCTGCCGGCCGACGCCCGCGTGCTGGTGGACGTCGGATGCGGAACCGGGGTCGTCACACAATATGTGGTCAGACACTCACTAACAGTGATTGGCGTGGAGCCGTCGCGCGGCATGGCGGCGAAGGCCGCGACCCGCCTGCCGGTGATCCTCGGCGGCGCCGAGCGGCTGCCGTTGCACGACGGCTCTGTGGACGCCGTCAGCCTGATCTGGATCCTGCACCTGCTCGACGATCCACGACCGGCGATCGCCGAGATCGCCCGGGTGCTGCGGCCCGGTGGCACGCTGATCGCCACCGTGGACAAGGACGCCGGCCACGTCGTGGGCAGCGACATCGACGCGCTTCTGGCTCCATACCGGCATGGCGCGGCCACCGACGATTTCGGCCGGATCTGCGGGTACGCCCGAGAATGCGACCTGACTCCGGCCGGCGAGACCGCATTTGCGGGTCACGGCATGGGCCTGAGCCCGCTGGACGCGGCCCAGAAAGTCCGCGGCGGCTACTTTGCGTCAGCGCTGAACCAGCCTGGAGCAGCGGCGCGCGGGATCCCGGCCGACGCCGCCGATTCACTCGCCCGAGCCCTCGAAAGTCTGCCGGAGCGTTTGGCAGCCCGCCCGGAGCCGGTCTTTCGATTGGTGGCGTTCCATAAGAGACGGCCATTGGCAAGCTGAAACTACGTTGGGTAGTCTTGTGCAGACGCTTAGTTAGAACGTACAAAGGGTCTGCTTTCCTTACGTACCAAGACTTTTACGATTTGCCCTGTCTGGTACTGACTTCCCCTCACCGTGCCTGAACGCGAGTGACCTGAGTCACTGTTACCGTCCGTAGTCTTGCCAGCTCAGACGGACCGCGGGCACGGTCGAATGCCTGCACCACTCCCCCTGGTGCGGATCTGCGCCACTCCCCCTGGCGTGGAAGTCAACCAAGGAAAGGGAAAGCGATCTTGTCGGCTCACCGCCGATCCCTCCGCGTACCCGGTACTGCTATGGCCCGTCGTTTGACGCTCGGCCTGTTGTGTTGCACCACTGCCGGCGCGGCCGCTCTAGGGATCTCCATGAACCCCCGCAATGCTGCTCCCGCTACTACCGCGATGACGAACACGGCGAACACGCTGAACGCGTCCCGCACCGACGCTCTGATGCGGGCTAACCGCTCGCTCACCCGCACCGCCCCGCCGGCGAAGCCGGCACCCGCCAAGCCGGCGCCGCTGCCGAGCATCGCCGGCCTCAGCTCGACGCAGGTCAAGATGGCCGATGCGATCGTCAAGGAAGGCGTCCACATGGGCGTCAGCCGCCGCGGCCGGATCATCGCCATGGCCACCGCGCTGCAGGAATCAAATCTCAAGAACTACAACCACGCGGTCGACCACGACTCGCTGGGCCTGTTCCAGCAGCGGCCGAGCTCCGGCTGGGGCACGCCGAAGCAGCTGACCAACCCGACCTACGCCGCGCACGCCTTCTACCGGGTGCTGGTCCACTACAAGGGCTCCTGGGGCTGCCTGACCTGTGCCGCCCAAAAGGTGCAGCGCAGCGCGTTCCCGAGCGCGTACGCCAAGCACGAGCGGTTCGCGACGAAGATCGTGGACATCCTGGATAAGCGCTACTGACGTTCCCACCTTGACGCGTTCTAACCAGCGCGGATCGAAGTTAACGCTGTGTGGGTGCGTAGTTACCAAACGTGACTACGCACCCACATCGCCTTTGTGAGAGTGCTTTCGGTTCCGGCCACACAGGACTCTCCAGATGCGACAGCGACTCTCATTGACGGCCGGCGGCGAGTCGGTCGCATGCGGTCTCGACGCGAATCGGAGTCATCAACACGATGGATAAACGTCACGAGTGCATAAAGGGCATTGCGGGCAGCGTTCCGGAGGCGCAGCCTCGGGGTGTGGATTCCCCCCGGCTTCTCACACACGACACCATGGTGCGCCGCTGGCGGCTCGGCCACGCGGTCCCGGTGTCGGCCCGGATCATCGAATACGTTTCCTACGACGGCGCCTGGTGGCGCCGTCTCGGTGCGGTCTGGGAGGCGATCCCGGACGGTCCGTTCGCACTCGCCCTCGAGGCCGGCCGGACCCGATTCGAGCAGGCCTGCTGCGCCGCCGGATTGGCCCGCCCGCACCTGCCGGAGCCGGGCGTACGCGATCCGTGGACCGTCGCCCGGGCCCGTCGCCGCGGTGGCAGCTGCGGGCGGTCTCCGGTGTTCCTGCCGATGAGCGCGACCGAGGTGCGGCCGCGGCACCCGATCGCCTGCCCCAGCCGGACTCGCTAACCTCGCGGTCCGGCAGCCGCCGCCGTCGACGTCGGACGGCCGCGCGTTTTGAGGATCACGCAAACCGAGCATGAGGTTTGTCCGATGTTCATGCGATAGGGTCGCGGGAGTCAGCTGGCGGCAACCATTTAGACAGGATTCGTGTGGGTTATCTGAGCAAAGTTCCGGCCACCGTCGTTCAGACCGCTCTGCATGTCATCGCCATCGCGGCGTTCGTGACCCTGGCGCTGACACCGCATCGCACCGCCGGCTATCTGTTGGCGCTCGCCGGTCTTCTGGTCGTGGCCGGTCGCGGTTCCGAGACCGGCCTGCTCAACGCGATTCCGGCGGTCACCCTGCTGGCCGCCGCCGTTCTGGTCCCGTTGCCGCACACTGCCACGACTTCATTCATCGCGCTCGCACTGGTCTACCTGATCGTCTCGCAGTCGGCGCTCCTCGCGCTCGGCCGCAAGGCTCGCACCCAGACGCTCAACCTGCCCGGCTACGCCGAGCCCCGGCGGCTCGCGATCCCGGCCGACGCGATGGCCGCGGCCAACGTCATCATGGTGGCCGCCGTGGGCGCCATCGGTTACGCGAAGTGGCCGGTGTGGCCGGTGGCCGCGGCAGTCGCCGCCGAGTGCGCCGCGGTCGCGATCGTCACGGCCAATGCGATGTACCGCCGATTCAAGGGCGCTTCCGACGTCTCGCACTTCCGCGCCGCGCTGGAGAAGCACGCGCCGTCCTTCATCGTGTATTTCAGCGCTACCGCCGGCCAGGAACTTCAGCTGCTGTCCTGGCTGCCGGAGCTGGACTCGATCGGCGAGCCATATCTGGTCGTGGTGCGCGAGGCCGCGACGATGCGCAAGCTCCGGCCGCACGTCACGGCGCCGCTGTTCTACTGCCCGACAGTGCCGACCGTCGACTCCACCATCATCGACACCGTCCGCGCGGTCATCTACGTCAACAATGCCAACCTCAACAGCCACATCGCGCGGTTCAGCAAACTGACGCACATTCAGCTGCTGCACGGCGACTCGGACAAGCCGGCCAGCTTCAACCCGGTCTCGGCGATGTTCGACCGGCTGTTCGTCGCCGGTCCGGCCGGTGTCCAGCGGTACGCGGACCACGGCGTGGTGATCGCCGAGGAGAAGTTCGACATCGTCGGGCGACCGCAGGCGGCGGCGGTCACCGATACGCGGACCGAGTCCGGCACCACGGTGCTCTACGCCCTCACGACACCCGGCCACTACGCCGACGAGAACCACTGCTCGCTACCCGCCGCCGAGGCGATCGTCCGCGGGCTGATCGACGCCGGCGCCACCGTGATCTTGCGGCCGCACCCGAGCATCAACCGCCGGACCCGGGGCTTCGCCCAGCTTGCCCGGGCCGAGAAGCTGCTCGCCGACGACCGGGCCCGGTCCGGCCGGCCGCACCTGTTCGGCGCCGCGGCCGACGCGATGTCCGCGGTCGAGGCGATGAACGCCTCCGACGCGATGGTCTCCGACGTCTCCGCGATGGCCGTCGACTACCTCGCCTCCGGCAAGCCGCTGGCCCTGACCGACGTCCGCTCCGCCGGACCCGACTTCGCCCGGCACTCCCCGATCGCCCACGCGGCCTATGTGATCAGCGCCGACGGCGCCAACACCGCCGAGATGGCCGCTGACATGCTCGGCGACGACTCGAACGCCGGTCACCGCGCCGCGGTCCGCGACTACTACCTGGCGGCCGACACATTCGCCGAGACCACCCGTCGCTACCTGCGCGGCGAGAAGGTCGCCCGGACATCGACTCCAGTGCATCCGCGGGAATCGGCCGACGTCACCGTCTAGCGTTGCCGTGTGGTGCCGCTCACATGAGGAACGTCTCTCATGGGTAGGGAGTAACCAGGCCTCAGTGCGGATACTTTACGGTAACGAGGTAGACGCATAAGGAAATGTGGAGCGAGGACGACGTGGCGGACGCAGGAATTTCCACCCCGAATGGCGACGTAGTACTGGGCGAGGTGCGCGCGGTCGAGGGCGCGAGCGGCCTCGACATCGGGAAGGTGCTGAGCCAGACCGGCCACGTCACCTACGATCCGGGGTTCATGAACACCGCGGCCTGCACCTCCTCGATCACCTACATCGACGGCGACGAGGGCATCCTCCGCTACCGCGGCTACCAGATCGCCGAGCTGGCCGAGAAGTCCACCTTCCTGGAGACCTCCTACCTGCTGATGTACGGCGAACTGCCGAGCGCCACCGAGCTCGCCGAATTCGAGGACCGGATCCGCCACCACACGCTCCTGCACGAGGAGATGCGCCGGTTCTTCGACAGCTTCCCGCGCGATGCGCACCCGATGGCCGTGCTGTCGGCCGCGGTCAGCGCGCTGTCCACCTTCTACCAGGACAGCCTGAACCCGTTCGACCAGGACCAGGTGGAGATCTCCACGGTCCGGCTGCTGGCCAAGCTGCCGACGATCGCGTCCTACGCCTACAAGAAGTCCATCGGCCAGCCGATGCTCTACCCGGACAACTCGCTGGGTTACACCGAGAACTTCCTGCGCATGACGTTCGGCGTGCCGGCCACCGGCTATGAAGTCGACCCGGTGATGGCCAAGGCCCTGGACATGCTCTTCATCCTGCACGCCGACCACGAGCAGAACTGCTCGACGGCGACCGTCCGCCTGGTCGGCTCGTCGCACGCGAACATGTTCGCCTCCGTCTCGGCGGGCGTGAACGCGCTGTTCGGCCCGCTGCACGGCGGCGCCAACGAGGCCGTGCTGGAGATGCTGGAGTCGATCAAGGCCGACGGCGGTGACGTCCGCAAGTTCGTCCAGCGGGTCAAGGACCGCGAGGACGGTGTCCGCCTGATGGGCTTCGGCCACCGCGTCTACAAGAACTACGACCCGCGCGCCGCGATCGTCAAGAAGACCGTCGGCGACGTGCTGCAGCGGATGGACCGGCCGGACCCCCTGCTGGACATCGCCATGCAGCTCGAGGAGATCGCGCTCGCCGACGACTACTTCGTCAGCCGCAAGCTCTACCCGAACGTGGACTTCTACACCGGCCTGATCTACAAGGCCATGGGCTTCCCGACCAAGATGTTCACGGTGCTCTTCGCGCTCGGCCGGCTGCCCGGCTGGATCGCTCAGTGGCGCGAGATGATCAACGACCCGTCGACCAAGATCGGCCGCCCGCGCCAGGTCTACACCGGCTCGGCGGAGCGCCCGTTCGTCGCCATCGACGCGCGCTGACCCGCACATAGCCGCACGGCGCCGGTCCCGGACTCGTTCCGGGCCGGCGCCGTTCTGTGTCACCCTCAGATCTTTTCCGGGTACGCCGACTCCGCCGCCGGTTCGCCGGGTTTCGGGGGGTATCGGGGCTTCCTTGAGAAAGTCCACTCTGGACTATGGTGCTCTGCCCGCTCCTCGACACGCAGCAGCACATCGTCCTAACTCGACGATCACGCGTTGCCCCGACGCGCGTGCGCCCGATCTGGCGACTGCTCCCCCGCCCCAAGATTTCCGATCTTGGCAACTTTCGGCAGCGTGATCCACGGAACTGTGCCACCACGGCTCCCGTAGCCCCCGAACGGCAACCACCAGCGCACACCGCCGTCGATCACCACGACTCTGCCGCGACATCCGTGCACCCGATCCCGCCGAGCGACCCCTGCACCTCGTGGCCGACCCAAGATCGCGACGTCCGCGGCCTGGCGGCTGTCCCGGCCGTCCTGATCGCGACGTCCGCGGAGCTATGGTCGTCCCGACGGCTCTCAGGGAGCCATGGCTCCGCGAACGTTGCGATCAAGGTGCCATGGGTCCGCGGACGTTGCGATCTTCACGAGGAGCCGCGCCGGACTCCCCAAGCGCATGCAGGCGCGCGAAGCAAGGTGCGTTGACATGTGACCGTATGGTCACCTAACCTTGACGCGTGTCCGACGACGACGATCTGGTGTTCAAGGCGCTCGCCGACTCGACCCGCCGCCTTCTCCTGGACCGTCTCTTCGAGCGTGACGGCCGCACGCTCACCGATTTGATCGCCGACCTGGGCATGACCCGGTTCGGCGGGATGAAGCACGTGAAGATCCTGGAGGACGCCGGGCTGATCGTCTCGCGCAAGCGCGGGCGGGAGAAGCTGCACTTCCTCAACCCGATGCCGATCCGGCTGATCCACGACCGATGGATAGACAAGTACACCGAGGGCCCGGCCGGGATGCTGGCGCGCCTCAAGGCCGATCTGGAGAAGCCATGACCAGCGCGCAGATCTATCAGCTGTTCATCAAGGCGTCCGCTGAGGACATCTGGGACTCGATCGTCAAGCCGGATGCGACGATGAAGTATTTCCACGGTGCCCGGATCACCAACTCGCCGGAGCGGCACGTGTCGCACGGACCGGACGGCAGCGTCTGGGGTGACGGCCCGGTTCTGGAGTGGGATCCGCCGCGTCGGCTGGTGCACGAGTGGCGCTCGCTCTACGACCCGGCGATGGCCGGTGAGGCCCCGAGCCGGGTCACCTGGGAGATCGAGCCGACCGGCGCTGGGGTCTGCCGCCTCACTCTCACGCACGACCGGCTCGACGGAGCGCCGCTGACCGCCGCCAGCGTGTCCGGCGCCGGCTGGATGTTCGTCCTCTCGGGACTCAAGTCTGTGCTGGAAACCGGAACCGGCCTGATTCCCTGAGGCGGATCTTGCGAACCAACCGCGCACCCGGAACTCTGGGTGCGATGACGGGAGGTGTTCATGCCCGACGGGCAAATCGTTGTCGACGGCCTGACCAAGGTCTACAAGAACCTCAGAGCCGTCGACGATCTTTCGTTCACGGTCCAGGCCGGTCGTGTGACCGGATTTCTCGGACCGAACGGTGCCGGCAAGACGACGACATTGCGGATGCTGCTCAACCTGGTCCAGCCGACGGCAGGCACCGCGACCATCGGTGGCCGCCGCTACGCTGACCTGCCCGAACCGATCCGCGAGGTCGGGGCGATCCTGGAAGCCAGCGCGGCACACAAAGGCCGGACCGGCCGGAACCATCTGCGGGTGCTGTGCCGCGCGGCCGGGCTGCCCAAGCAGCGGGCCGATGAAGTGCTCGCCCTGGTCGGCCTGACCCCAGCCGCGAACCGCAAGTTCAAGGGTTACTCGCTGGGCATGCGGCAGCGGCTCGGCATCGCGGCCGCGCTCCTCGGAGACCCGCGTGTGCTGGTTCTCGACGAGCCGGCCAACGGACTGGACCCGGAGGGCATCCGCTGGATGCGGGATCTGCTCAAGGCGCTGGCCGCCGACGGACGTACCGTCCTCGTCTCCAGCCACCTGCTCACTGAAATGGAGATCCTGGCCGACGACGTCGTCATCATCGCCAGCGGCAAGCTCGTCGCACAGGGGACGGTGGCGGCCGTGATCGACTCCATGCCGGCCACCGAGCGGACCCTAGTACGCACGGACGACCTCGGCCGGCTGCTCGCCGAGCTGGGCGACCGGGCCTCGAGCACGTCCACGGAGAACGGCGTCTACATCTCCGGACCGGGCGCCCAGGCGATCGGCGAGGCGGCCCGGCGCGCCGGGGTGGCGTTGCATCAGTTGGTCACCGAGCGTCCGGATCTGGAAGAGGTCTTCCTCGAGCTCACCAAGGAAGGGGCCGGCATCCGATGACTACGCTGGCCAGCCCGGCGCTGTCCGGCGCCAAGCGCACCGGCACCACGCCCGGCCGCCTGATCGGCGCCGAGATCCTCAAGGTGCGCACGACCAACGCGTGGTGGCTGTTCACCATCGGCGTGGTGGTGTTCACGCTGCTGGCTCTTGCCGTCAACTGGCTCGGGCACCACTTCGAGTTGCACCCTCCGATCACCCAGCTGAACGCCGATCAGCAGCGGACCGCAGAAGCCTCGGCAGCGCTCGCCCGGACGCCCTCGGGACTCGCGAAGATCACCGCCGACATGCTCACGTCCGGCCAGATGTTCGGCTGCCTGCTCGCATTGGTGCTGGGCAGCCTGGTGGTGACGAACGAGTTCTACCACCAGACGGCGACCGCGACATTCATGACGACGCCGCACCGCACCGCCGTTCTGCTCGCCAAGCTGGTGGCCGCGGCGCTATTCGGCGCGGTGTTCTGGGCGGTGTCCACTGTGCTCGACATCGTGGCCACACCGGTCTTCCTCCACTCCGAGCACGTCTCCTACGACATGTTCAGCTGGATTCCGATGCGTTCGGTGCTGCTGAACCTGCTGGCGTTCGTGTTGTGGGCGGCGTTCGGCTGCGGCCTCGGCGCGCTGATCCGCAATCAGATCGGCGCCGTCATCACCGGCGTCGTCGTCTACCTGATCGGATCGATCGCGATCCAGCTGCTGTTCCAGCTCCTGCACGTGCTGATCCCGCACGACTGGGTGCTCACCGCGCAGGTGGCGGCGCCGGGCGTGGCGTCGCGGGTGCTACTGACGCCGGGACGGGCCTTCGACCACGCTCCGCCGCAGTGGGCCGGTGGCGTGGTTCTGGTGGCGTACGCCGCAATCTTCACCGTCATCGGCATCGCGCTCACCCGCAAGCGCGACATCAGCTGACCGGACGGCTGGCCGCGACCGGATTGCCATCGAGTGACACCGTGGATGGTCGCGGCCAGGTCCGTTCTCCGGGCGGTCGGTGACCGTTCACCTTAAATGCTCTCCGTCGTCGTTCGGCGACGGACTGTGAGTACGTCGACTGTGGACCGAGGTCCGTCCCAATGAGAGTGCGGTCGCGCGGTGCGGCCGCACTCTCATTGGAACGGGGTCAACGATGCCGGTCGTGCACCAGTTCGCGTACGGGGCGGTCAACCCGATCGTCGCGTTCTTCCTGGCCTTTGTCGGGTCGATGTTCGGGCTGACCTGCACCGAGCGGGCACGCCGAGCCGATCAGCCGGGTCGCCGGGCTCGATGGCTGGGCCTGGCCGCTCTGGCCATCGGCGGCGGTGCGGTGTGGCTGATGCATTTCATGGCGATGCTCGGCTTCGACGTCCAAGCCACCGACCTCCGGTTCGACCTGCCGCTGACCGCGGCGAGTTTCGTGATCGCCGTGGTCGTGGTGGCCGGCGGGTTGTTCCTGGTCGGTTTCGGCCGGCCCACGTTCGTCAAGGTCTTCTTCGGCGCGGTGCTGACCGGCGGCGGAATCGCCGCCATGCACTACACCGGGATGGCGGCTCTGCGTTTGGGCGGTCATCTCAGCTACGACACGCAGCTGGTCGGCGCGTCGGTCCTGATTGCGATCGCGGCGGCGCTGGTCGCCCTGTGGTTCACCGTCGCCGTACGCGGATGGAAGGCGATCACGGTCGCCTCAGCGATCATGGCCGCGGCTGTCTGCGCCATGCACTACACCGGAATGGCGGCAATGAGTGTCCATCTGGATCCGGTCCGGGCTCCGGCCCGAGTGCACGGCGTCAGCCCGCTGTCCCTGATCGTCCCGATCATCGTGCTCGGAGCCGCGGCCGCGATGGGTCTCATCTTCGCGGCCATGTCGATGATGGGCGACGAGGATTTCCACGCGCAGCCGGAGATCGACCCGCGGGCGCCGGTGTCACCGGCCGTAGCACCGCCCGCGTCGGCGTCACTGCGCGAATTCGACGCGCATCGCCGGAGCGCCGCGCTGCGATCGCACCGAGGCTGACAGTCAGGGCATGGGGTCGACGATGCGGCCAACGCCGACGATTGCGGTCGCGCCCGGCAGAGCGGCCGCGCCCGGGCCCGCCCGTCGCGCTCGGCGGAACGGCCGCGGCCGGACCGGCGCCGCGGAGAGCGCCTGGCCGGCCGGGATGCTCATCGATCGGCCGGGACCGTTAGCCTTCGGCCAGGAACAGCGGGATCTTCCGAGCCGTACGCAGCCTGTAGTCGGCGTAGTCGGGGTAGGCGGCGACGGCGCGCTCCCACCACAGGTCGTACTCGGCGCCGTCGATTTCGCGGACCTTCAGGTCGTGCCTGACATCCACGCCGTCCTGGACGTCGACGCGCGGGTCGGCCACCAGGTTGTGGTACCACACCGGGTTCTTCGGCGCGCCACCCATCGAGGCCACAAGCGCATAGACGCCGTCATGCTCGACCCGCATCAACGGCACCTTACGGATCTTGCCGCTCTTGGCGCCGCGCATCGTCACCACCACCACGGGCATGCCCCGCATCGTCGTCCCGGCCGCGCCGCCGGACGTCTCGATGGCCGTGACCTGGTCCCGGACCCACTTGGCCGGGCTGGCCGCGTAGTCACCCTCGATCGGCATCTCGGTCTACCTTCTGCTGGAATTCTCGGACCGCCCCCCGGATTCGGTCCGGGATGGGCTCATTTGCATCGAACAATGCGACGCCGCGTGACCTTCCCGATCAACGCAGGATGTGTTCCAGCACGCCCCGGTGCTGCTGGGTCCAGTCATGAGCGTCGCGGACCTCGTCCACCGCACCGAGATCACGAAGCCGGCTCATCGACGGATTACCGGCGTCGGCGGCCGCCGCGATCCCGCGCCAGCACCGGTCCTGCCACCACACGATGGTCTCGATCAGCAATGGGCGGTCGTCGAGCTCATAGGCGTCGGCGATCAACCCGACCCGGTGCCCGGCGACCTGGACGTCGGTGATCGCCGGCCCGAGATTGACGAACTGCCAGCAGACGTGCGCGACATCGTGGATGCGCTGCCCCGGTGCGGCGATGTCCCAGTCGATGATCGCGACCGGGCGCAGGCCGGCCCCGGCGTCTCGATAAACGGTATTGCGTGGCGACAGATCGTTGTGGCAGACGACCTCCTCGCCCCGGGCCAGCGGGCTGCCGGCAGTCAGATCATGAAATTGCCGGACGAGTTGGGCGATCCGCACCAGGCTGGCGTCGGACCGGACGCCGGGCGGCTGCACCGCTTCCCAGGCGACGTGGCCGTCCACGTAGGAGAGCATGTCGCGGCCGTCGTCGTCGATGCCGAGGAATCGCGGAGCCGCCGGCCAGTGGTGTGTCTCGAACAGGCGCAGAAGATCACGAACCAGCTCCGGCCGCAGCGCCGGAGGGCGCCGGATGGTGTCACCCACGCGGATCACCTGGTTCACATAGCCGCCGGGCAGCACCTCATCAGACACCCCGCCATGGTCGCGCACCGGATCGCTGCTGAAAAGCCCAGATCAGCAACAGAAATGGTACGAGAATCCAGAACTGCAGCAGTGCGTAACGGCGCAGTTCACGGTCGGTATCGACGCCGTCCAGTTCGGCCTCGAGCCGGCCCGCCGGGGTCAGTTCGACAGCGTGCCGGGCCAGCGGAGCGTAGTTCGCCGCGACCCCGCCGATCACTACCGCCACGATGATCGTGGCCGCGCTGGTCGAACCGGCGAGCAGCCACGCCACGATCGCGGCACCGAGCACGACACCACCGATGAACTCGACCAGAATGATGCGGCGCCGGCGGATCGTGCCCCGGGTGCCCCACATGTCGATCGCGGCGAGACGGCGGACATCCACCCCGCCATTGTGGACCGTCGTCGCCGGTGTGTCCGGTGAGCTGACCCGGGGCGCGCCGCCTTGGCCCGTTGCCAGTCCTCCAGGAGCGTTTCGTGATCGCTCAGAGGCGGCCGGCGGCGGCCATCACGGCCAGCGCGTCGGCGGTGATCCACTCGTTCGACTTCGACACGCTGATGCCACCCCAGCCGACCAGGTCAGTGCCCGACTGACCGGAGGACCGGTAGTGCCGTGCCTCGGCCGGCCAGCCTCCGTCCGGCAGGCGCTTGCTCTCCAGCACGTCAAGCCCGTCCTGTGCCCGCGGATCGTCGAGCCGGCCCACCTCCATCAGACCCTTCGTCGCGGACAGCACGTCGTAATACCAATAACTCGGGTAGTTCAGCTTGAACCAGGCATTGCGGATCGGCTTTCCGTTGCCGCGATGGAAGAGCACCCGCCGGGTCAGGAACACCTCCGCCGCCCGCTCGGCCGCGATCCGGGCAGCCTGGTCGTTGCGATCTTGCGCATATGCGGCCAGGCCACGCATGGCAAGCAGCGTCTCGCCGACCGATGACGACTCGGCCTTCGGCCGCCGGTCGCAATTCCAGCCGCCGTCCGGCCACTGCCAGTGCAACAGCCGCTCGACCAGTCGATCCGCGTCGTCCGGAACGAGCCCGAGGCGAACCGCGGCCAGCAGCGCGCCACCCTGCTGCGAGGCGCATCGCCGGTGGCGCCCCCGCATCACCGGAACACCGGAGCGGCCGGTCTCGCGACGGTTGGTCTCATATTCCGCGAAGTAGGTCGGCGCCAGCCACGTCTTCATCGTCTTTTCGACGACCGGAACCAGATCCGAGTCGCCGGATGGATAGCCCAGATCCGCGAGTGTGATGAGCACCCAGTGGCGCCCGGTCCATTTCACGTAGGTCCCGCGGTTCTCCACCGCCTGACCGTCGATCAGCGCCCGCGCCCTGGGCGACCGGCGGATCTCGGCGCGCAGCGTGCGGATCGGCGGGCTGTCCGGATCCTCGCCGAGAACCTGCGTGCGAACCTTCCACCGCACCGACGGCTCGTCGCTCTTGAGCAGGGTGTCGATGATGCCGGTCATGCCGTCGATTGTGCGCCCACGGTCCGACAATCGCGCGCGGCCAGAGGTGTCCCCGGCGGCCGCCGCAGCCCTCGGAACGGCCGCACCACCTCGGTGCCGTCGGCGCGGCGGATCCACACATTACGCGGGCCGCCACCCGGACCCCAGCCGCAGACGACCGTCACCGGCTCGCCGCGCTCGAGGTAGACGCGCCCACGCATCCGTCAACGCTACGCCCGTAGGCTGACCTGCTATGGCCGTCGGAACCGCCGCGATCGCGGCCGTCATCTTTGCCGGGACCGATATCGACGACCTGATCATCTTGACACTGTTGTTTCTCTCCGCCCGGGCCACCGGCGCCCCACGGGTCCGCGACATCGTCATCGGACAGTACGCCGGCATCGCGGCCCTGGTCGCCGTGTCTCTCGGCGCCGCGGCCGGCCTGCTCGTGGTGCCGGAGCGATGGATCGGCCTGATCGGTCTGGTGCCGCTCGCCCTCGGTCTCTGGGGCTTGATCCGCCCCGAGCAGGAGGAGGCGCCGGCGGCGCTCCGCGGCTGGTGGGCGGTCGCGGCGCTGACCGTCGCCAACGGCGCCGACAATCTCGCCGTCTACATCCCGGTCTTCCGCACCATCGGCCCCGCGCAGTCGGCGCTGACCATCGCGGTCTTCGCCGTGCTGGTCGGGTTATGGCTGGCGCTCGCCGCCTGGCTCGGCGGCCACCGCCGGGTGGTGGACCTGGTGGAACGGTCCGGTCGCTGGCTGGTGCCGGCGGTCTTCATCGCCGTCGGCGTCACGGTCATCGTCCGCTCTGGCCTGCTCGGCTGACTCAGCAAGCGGCAGACCGCCGCCAACCACCACCAAGACCTGCCACGCGGCGCGGTGAGCGGGCGGACCGCGACCAACCACCCACCAAGGACCTGCGATACATCCGGTAGGCGGCAGATCACCGCCAACCACCCACCAAGGCCCGCCACGCGGCGCGTAAGCGGCCGCCGCGGCGTCTACAGCCGCCGACGAGGATCGACGAAGTCGCTCCGAGAAGGCCGCGCAGACGCCGCAAAAGGCGGCAGCCAGCGCCGCAAGGCATTACGGCAGCCAGCGCCGCAAGGCATTACATCAGCCAGCGCCGCAAGGTATTTTCAGCATTTTCGGCCTAGGTTACAAAATCGGTGATCAAGAGGACAGTGGAGCAATACGTTTATTGGTGTCGCCGTGCGCAGCGCAGCGGGCGTGACGAAAGAGGTTGATCATGGGGAGTGTGATTCGAGCGGCGTTGGTCCAGACCAACTGGACCGGCGACAAGGAATCGATGATCAAAGCGCATGAAGAGTACGCGCGCCAGGCCGCCAGCCAGGGTGCCAAGGTGATCTGCTTCCAGGAGCTGTTCTACGGGCCGTATTTCTGCCAGGTCCAGGACCCGCAGTACTACGCGTACGCGGAGTCGATCCCCGGCCCGACCACCGAGCGCTTCCAGGCGCTCGCCGCCGAACTCGGCATGGTCATGGTGCTCCCGATGTACGAGCAGGAGCAGCCCGGAGTCCTCTACAACACCGCCGCCGTTGTCGACGCCGACGGCAGCTACCTCGGCAAGTACCGCAAGACCCACATTCCGCAGGTGAAGGGCTTCTGGGAGAAGTTCTACTTCCGGCCCGGCAACCTTGGCTATCCGATCTTCGACACGGCGGTAGGGCGCATCGGCGTCTACATCTGCTACGACCGGCATTTCCCCGAGGGCTGGCGAGCGCTCGGCCTGGCCGGGGCGACGATCGTCTTCAACCCGAGCGCCACCAGCCGCGGACTCTCGTCCTACCTGTGGAAGCTGGAACAGCCGGCGTCGGCGGTGGCCAACGAATACTTCATCGGCGCGATCAACCGGGTCGGCATCGAGGCCGATCTCGGTGACGACGACTTCTACGGCACCTCCTACTTCGTCGACCCGGAGGGCAAGTTCGTCGGCGAGGTCGCCGACGCGCACAACGCCGAGATGATGGTCCGCGACCTCGACATGGACCTGCTGGAGCAGGTGCGCGACCGGTGGGCGTTCTACCGGGATCGGCGCCCGGACGCATACGACTCGCTGGTTCGGCCGTGAGGGGCCGAGGATGACGCTTCTCATCAAAGGCGGATCGGTCGTCGGGCCGACCGGGGCCTACACCGGCGATGTTCTCGTCGATGGCGAGACCATCGCCGCCGTCTACGCGCCCGGCCGCTACCAGCCGGCCCCGGACGACCAGATCGTCGACGCCACCGGGAAATATGTGATCCCCGGCGCCATCGACGCGCACACCCATATGGAGCTGCCGTTCGGCGGCACGTTCGCGAGCGACACCTTCGAGACCGGCACCCGGGCCGCGGCCTTCGGCGGCACCACGACGATCATCGACTTCGCGGTCCAGCGCACCGGTGAGGTGGTTCAGGACGGCCTGGCCGCCTGGCATGCGAAGGCCGACGGCGAGTGCTACATCGACTACGCCTTCCACATGATCCTCGGTGGCGTGGACGAGTCCGCGCTCAAGGCGATGGATCAGCTTGTCGGTGACGAGGGCATCACCAGCTTCAAGCTGTTCATGGCATACCCGGGAGTGTTCTTCAGCGACGACGGCCAGATTCTGCAGGCGATGCAGCGGGCCCGCGAGAACGGCGCCATGATCATGATGCACGCGGAGAATGGCCCGGCGATCGATGTGCTGGTCCGCCAAGCGCTGGCCCGCGGCGAGACCGATCCGATCTATCACGGCCTGACCCGGCCGCCGGAGCTCGAAGCCGAGGCCACCAGCCGGGCGATCTGGCTGGCGGCGGTGGCCAGCGACTGCCCGCTCTACATCGTTCATCTGTCGGCGTCGCAGGCGCTGACCGCGGTCGCCGAGGCCCGGGACCGGGGCCGCAACGTGTTCGCCGAAACCTGCCCGCAATACCTCTACCTGACCTTGGAAGACCAGCTCGGAGCGCCCGGCTTCGAGGGTGCCAAGTGGGTCTGCTCGACTCCGCTGCGCAGCAAGAACGAACCGCACCGGCGGGACCTGTGGCAGGGTCTGCGTACCAATGATCTGGCCGTGGTCTCCACCGACCACTGCCCGTTCTGCATGAAGGAGCAGAAGGAGCTCGGCCTCGGCGATTTCTCCAAGATTCCCAATGGAATCGGCGGCGTGGAGCACCGCGTCGACCTGCTCTATCAGGGCGTGGTCGACGGGAAGCTGTCGCTGGAGCGGTGGGTCGAGCTGATCGCCACCACGCCGGCGCGGATGTTCGGCCTCTATCCGCGCAAGGGCGTCATTGCTCCCGGATCGGATGCCGACATCGTCGTCTACGACCCGAACAAGCGGACCCACATCGGCGTCGAGACCCACCACATGAACATGGACCATTCCGCGTGGGAGGGCTACGAGATCGCGGGCGGCGTCGACACCGTCATCTCGCACGGCGAGGTGCTTGTCGAAGGCGGCGCGCTGCACGGCCGAAAAGGACGCGGGCGGTACCTGCGTCGCGGACTATCTCAATACCTGGTGTGATCTCATGGACTTCGGTGTCGTCTTTCAACTGGATCCGCCGGCCAGCGACGTGGTCCGGCTCGCCCAGCGCGCCGAGGCCGGCGGATTCAGCCACGTGTGGACCTTCGACTCGCACCTGCTCTGGCAGGAGCCGTTCGTCATCTACAGCCAGATCCTCGCCGCCACGTCGTCGGTGACGGTCGGGCCGATGGTGACCAACCCCGCCACTCGCGACCTCACCGTCACCGCGTCACTGTTCGCGACGCTCAACAGCATGTACGGCGACCGGACCATCTGTGGCATCGGCCGCGGCGACTCGGCTCTGCGTACGCTCGGGTTCGCACCCACGACGCTGGCCCAGCTGACCGAATCGGTCGAGGTCATCCGCGGCCTGGCCACCGGGCGCACGGTCCGGTATCGCGGCGCCGACCTGCACTTCCCGTGGGTCACCGACGGCCACCTCGATGTCTGGGTGGCCGCCTATGGACCCAAGGCGCTGGCGGTCGCGGGCGCGGTCGGCGACGGCTACATCCTGCAGCTCGCCGACCCGGACATCGCCGCCTGGATGATCGAAGCGGTCCGCACCGCTGCCGATCGCGCCGGACGCGACCCGGCGGCGATCAAGTTCTGCGTTGCCGCGCCGGCCTACGTCGGCGACGACATCGACCACCAGCGTGACCAGACCCGATGGTTCGGCGGCATGGTGGGCAACCATGTCGCCGACATCGTCCAGCGCTACGGCGACAGCGGCGGCGCCGTGCCACGGGCGCTGAGCGACTACATCGCCGGCCGCCACGGCTACGACTACGCCGAGCACGGGCGGGCCGGGAACGTCCACGCGGACTTCGTGCCGGACGCGGTGATCGACCGGTTCGCCGTGCTTGGACCGGTGGAGAACCACATCGCGCGGATGCGCGAACTGCGCGATCTCGGAGTCGACCAGTTCGCCATCTACCTCCAGCACGACGGCAAGGACGCGACCCTGGACGCCTACGCCAACGAGGTCCTGCCCGCACTGTCCTGACGCCTCGGCGTGATCGGCATCAACACCGGCCGGCGGCGCGCCCGGCCGAATTTGTATTGCCACCATCGACATTCGCCGATGGGAATATATTGACAACTATCTTTACAGAAGTAAACATCGCTAGAGAGCGCTCTCTCCCCCATTCGTGTTCCGAGACAGAAGGGGCGCACTCCCGATGACCCTCAGACCCCCTGCGCCGGTCCACCGGCGCATCCGCAGATTCGCCGCCGCGCTCGCCGCGGTGACGGCGGCGGCATCAGCCTGGCTCGCCGCGCCGCCGGCCGCCCAGGCGTCACTCCCACCCACCCCGTCCGGCTGGACCCAGGTCTTCGCCGACGACTTCAACGGCGCCGCGAACACCGGCCTCAACACCTCCAATTGGCTGTACGACGTCGGCACCAGCTACCCGGGCGGCGCGGCCAACTGGGGCACCGGCGAAGTCGAGACGATGACGAACAGCACCCAGAACGTCTACCAGGACGGCACCGGTCACCTGGTGATCAAGCCGATCCGCGCCGCCAACGGCAGCTGGACCAGCGGCCGGGTCGAGACTCAGCGCACCGACTTGGCCGCTCCGGCCGGCGGCAAGCTGCGCCTCGAGGCATCGCTGCAGCAGCCCAACGTCAGTGGTGCGGCCGCTCTGGGTTACTGGCCGGCGTTCTGGGCACTCGGTGCGGCGGCCCGCGGCACCGGGGCCAGCGGCTGGCCGGGCATCGGCGAGATCGACGTGATGGAAGACATCAATGGCCTCAGCTCGGAGTTCGGCACGCTGCACTGCGGCGTCTCACCGGGCGGCCCGTGCAACGAGACCACCGGCATCGGCAGTGGCCAGCGCGCCTGCGGCGGTTGCCAGACCGGCTTCCACACCTACGCGATCGAATATGACCGCAGCGTCTCGCCGGAGCAGATCCGGTGGTATCTGGACGGCACCAACTTCTTCACCGTCAACGCCAACCAGGTCGACGCGACCACCTGGAACAACGCCGTGCACCACGGATTCTTCATGATCCTCAACGTGGCGATCGGTGGCGGCTTCCCGGCCGCCTTCGGTGGCGGCCCGACCGGCTCAACGGCCTCGGGAGTTCCGATGGTGGTCGACTATGTGGCCGCGTACACCTCCGGCGGGGGCAGCCAGCCACCGCCTCCACCCACCGGCCACGGCCTGCTCAACGCTAACGGTCTGTGCCTGGACGTGCGCTCGTCCGGCACCGCCAACGGCACGCCGGTGCAGATCTACACCTGCAACGGCACCGGGGCGCAGCAGTGGTCCTATGTCGAGGCGGGCAGCACCCTGCACGCACTCGGCAAGTGCCTGGACATTCCCGGCGGCGGCACCACCAACGGCCTGAAGCTGCAACTCTGGGACTGCAACAACACCGGCGCCCAGGTCTTCATCCATCAGAGCAACAACTCGTATTACAACCCGCAGGCCAACAAGTGCCTGGACGACCCGAGCGGCTCCACGACGCCGGGCACCCAGGTGCAGATCTGGGACTGCAACGGCAGCGGCGCGCAGACCTGGACCTTCCAGTAAGCGCGATCTAGATCCGGCCAGACGTGAGGGCGCGGCGGTCGCCACACCGCCGCGCCCTCGCCCAGGCGCGGATCTTGTCAAACGAGGCCAGGCGGTCGCAAGGTGCGCGGCATGCCGGGCCGCCGGCCGCCAGTCAGCGGCCCGTACCGTCTGCGTGGCAGCGACCTCGCCCGAACCAAGGAATGCGGCAACCTCAGCACCAGACGGGCTTAGGGCAACGCGGCGCACCGGCGCACCAACCCGCACTATGTCGTCTAGCCCGTCCAGGCCGGCAACGTGAAATCGCACCGCTGGCCGTACCGCCGTGAAGAAGCTGCGGTGCCGAGAGCGCCATGTCGACGACGCGCCCGGCGCGGCCTGGACGACGGGTCCACGGAACCGCTACGCCCGTCTCGACATCGACAAGGAACACGTGGCCAGCGTCGTCGGCAACCGCCATCCGACGGCCATCCGCACTGATCGTTAGGCCGGTAACACTGACGAGGTCGCCGATCACGGGCAGGTACACCTGCTGACCGTCGAGAACCACCAATACCGACGCGCCGGCTGAGCCCGGCCGAGCCACCGCGATCGACGTAGCTGACAACGCAGCTCTGGCGCCTCTGCCAAACTCGAGGTGATCCGGCGCGGGCCGGCTGGTCACCAGGCCGTGCCGGCTGTTGGACATCGTGACGAGTTCCTCGCCGTCATACGCAATGGCGACAACGGTACCGTCGACCGGATGATCCTTCCGGCCGGCGTCGAGGGTGTATTCCTCGAGTCTCGGCCGGAGGCAACGGCGAAACGGCGTCCGTCGAACGAAACGGCGAGAATCGACTCTCCCGTAATCATGTGCGGAGTCAATACCTAGAGAGGTGAGAGAGCCCTCGGCATGCCGCTACGGCGTATCCCGCGCAAGTGCGCGGATGCGAGTCGCGTCGAAGGCTGACCTGGTGGCGTCCCATCCCGATCCTCGTCAATGACAAGCACCTCCGGGACGGCCGGATTGGGGGACAAAAGCAGCGATCCTTCTAGACCCTCAGTAAACATCTGCGGCGTCTGGGCGCTGCCGTGTTCGCGCACGCGGTCAAAGGCGTAGTCGTACGCCTCGCCGGCAGTTACCCAGCCGCGCATGGTGCGATCCGCCACACCCGAGCGGATGCCCTCCACGAGGGCAGTGGTGAACACGGAACCAGTGGGCTTGCCATCTAACGGCACGCCTTCGAAAGAGTACTCGCCGGCGCGCGAGGCGGTCAGAATGACCCGGCCACGCCCGGTCGGCGTTCCGGAATCACCGCCAGCGAGCGTGACACCGATCTCCATGTCTGTATCGCCGCCTTGGTCCGGCGGGCGAAGGCGCCGGAAAAGCAGCAGTCCACGATCAGCAGCTGCGGGCGTCCAAGGCATTCGTCAGGAGGAACACGACCACCGCGCTCAAACGGTCGCTGCGAGGGGCCTTCTGGGTGTTGCACGCGGCGAAATACAGCCGGCCGCCTGACCACGGGGCGCCGGGCGCGGGACATATAGATCAGAACGAAGTCACCGGGCCGACGATCGGAAAGGAAGTCACCGATCGCGATCCGCAATGCCGAATCCGTTTGGTCCAGCGCCGAAATGACCTCGAACGCACCGTAGGCAGGATCGCCGAGCAAGCGCCGAAGGCGTCGACGTCGCGAACCGGCGACCTGATGCGGGTCAGAGAGGTCGTCGTATTGCGCGGTGCAACACAAGGAATGGGCGACAAGGGCGCTCGATCAGGTGGAGGCCGAGGCTCGGCGCTGCAGCTATGATTCGATCAGCGCTCTGCTGCGCCGATGTGACGCCGGTGACTTTGAGAGTCTCGCCATCGAGCGTGATCTCGACGGTTCGATCGGTTCGAGCGGCAAAGTCGTGCACGCTTCGACAGGGCACGAAGCTCGGCGATAGAGCGAAGTTGACGGCGAGCTATCGGTGATCGCTCCGATCCTTAGCACGTCGGGCACTCGTCGGACTCCATCAATCGCGCCGACTCGATGTCGAGTTCCATGATGTCGCCTGAATGTCTCGAGTCATCTGCTCGAAGCGAGCGCATCGTCCTCTGGTTGGTCAGACAAACGGACGGTAACGGTCTGAAGATCGGTCACGGTGTCGAGGCTAGCGGTCCGACGTCAGGTTCAACGCGCCATTTGTCCTTCAGGCGTGCCGATCGTGCGGGCTATACGAGTACGGCGAAAGGACGTGGAATGGAGCCGGTTCCGAGATGGCCGCAGTGGTCATCGTGGACATCGAAAAATATCGCAACGAACTGACACGGTGCAGGCTGGCTTCGCACCAGCTCTACGGACGGTTCGCTCCGCAGTGGGGACGCGAATCTCGCAAGGGACAGCGTGCTGTGAGGATCGTGGCGACAGCATCATGTTGTTCTTTCACACGGCCTCGCGTGTGAGAACCTGCTCGGACGCTGGTCCGCGAACTCGACAACGCGCTGCGTCTGCATAACGCCAAATTCCAGAACAACGACGATGCGCCTCCGAATGGCGGTGCATTACGGACCTATCACGAAGACGACAACGGCTGGGTAGGCACCACGATCAACGATACCGCCCGCCTAGTCGACGCCCCAGCGGTCCGAAATGCACTCGCCGCCAATCCGAACGCGTCCTTGGCGCTCATCATCAGCGACGGCCTCTACCGCTCGATCGTACGATCCGGTGGGTACTCCTCGATCGGCGCGGATGAGTATGGCCGAGCCCACGCGAATGTAAAGGATTTCGACGAGCCGGCATGGGTGCGCGTGCCGGGGCGGCCGAAGGAGTCGGCGGGTCTGTCTGAACATGTCGGAAGTGCGCACGGGGCTGACCAACTGGCTGAGCAGGCACTAGAGCCCCATGCGACATTGCGCCGAAGGACACGTCGCACGTTGCCGTAGACCCAACGGACGGACGCAACCGCGACAACGCCTGTATCGATTGGCATCAGCGTCACGGTGGAACGCTGAATGATCCGACGATGGCGGGCCGAGACATACACATCACCGGAACCTGGCCGTAGGTGCGCCATGGTGGATGATACGTCGTAAGAATCGGACGGCAACGACAGCTACTCGGCGCACCTACGTCGCCAGATCGTGGCGCGTCGGAGCCACAGCACGATTCGGCGACTCAGCGGACGATGCCGCACGGACGGAGGTGCGGACACTTCGATCAGATCGCTATCGGCGCGGTCTCGAGTGGACACCAGCGCCAGGCCGAGGCATCACAGAACATCGGAACTCAGTCGCCGGCGGAACCTCAACCAGCCGATCCTGGCCGGGCGTGACGCGATCATCATGCAGGCCGTCACGCGGACATCCGATTCCGTCCCGGGGCCCTATCAAAGCAACTGAGTGATCAGATCGAGCACGCCTACGTGGAAACTGCCGAGTTCAAGCGTTTCCGTGTGGATATCGGCGATCGGCGAGCGTCATCGTCCGCGTGAGAACGGCTGCGGCAAGACTGCGACAGCAATTCGCATTCTGATCGACGCAAGGTAGAGAAGATCCTGCTGCTCCGAGACGCAACCAGCTGCAGCCGCTTCTCGACAAGATCGAACCGAGTACCGGTTACGTCTTATACGACATCCTCGATCCGGCGGCGTTCGACAGCCACACATTCAATTCGTTGGTGCCATTGCTCGAAGACAACAACTCCCACCTGATCGTTGCCATGCCCATTGATCAAGGTCTGCGAGATGGCGATCTGGCCGAGCATGTCCGTGTGTTGCCGGCGCCACCGAGTCATGGGGATATCGTCGCAAGGAACTGGTGTGGACGCTCGTTGCGACCGAGTGCTCGACCGAACCGACGGCCTCGATGCGCGGATCGATAGACGTGTACAGATGCCGCCCGCTTGCGACAGCTGCGAGCTCGCGTTGATCTGCAAGCAGCGAGGGAAGGCACCCGATCAAAACGCATCTTCGCCTTCATGTCCGTCGGATAATCGAGGACTTTCAGATTTGGTTCACTTGTTGCCGGACCTCGACCATCGGTGCCACGCGATCGCGTTGGCGGCGTTCAACGGGTTGCCGTACGAATATGTCGTCGAGACACTCCAAAACCTCCGCGGGCGTTTGCTCCCGGCCGCGAACGACACGTTGGCACGCGCTCAAACTAATCAACCACCGGCCATGCTGACCGTCGATGACTTATCGACGCCACGCCGGGAACGGCTGCGGACGCTCCGCGCCGAAGCATCGATCGAGCGGATGCTCGGTACGAACGGAAAGCATGCCAGTCGAGGTCGTGCGCTACCAGATTCCCGGTTACGCGACCCGGGTGCTGCATCGTGCCTGGTCCGAATTCACGATCCAGGGCACCATGCTGGACTGGCTGGCGGAACTGAGTACGAGCCGCCCCGCCGACGCGGTCCGCGTCTGGGCGGCGACTGCGCTAGGGGTGCTGTCCACCTTTTCCTTCGACTATGTCTCCGACGTCGTACTCAAGCGCTGGTCAGGCCATCGGTGAACAGGCCGCGCGGGAGGCGGTCGCCCAGGCCCTGCATGTTCCGGCTGGCGATCCAGGCTTGCGGCTGCCGGTCTTCTGCATGCTCGAGCAATGGACCCGCGATCGGCGGGTACTGGTCCAGGCCAACGCGGCCCGCGCATTCGGTTACAGCCTCGGCCAGTACGAGCCGAACGGAGCGCTCCGAGGCTTGAATCATCGCGCCGAGGTAGACAAGTTAGTGGTGTCATTGGCGGTCGGATCCAGCGTCGCGGACCTCTGCATTTACGACCAAGCGAAGTACGCGGAACCGATACTCGAAACCGTACGCCGATGGCTGCAGGACGATGACCGCATGCTAACCGCTCAGTGGTCATTCCTGGTGATAGCGCGGGGACTCGTCACCTACACCGAGTCGGGTGCGTCCGAGTTCGCTACCGGTGCGGGCCGAGGCCGGCGGTGGTCGGGGCAGACTTCTGCGTTGTCGCGCTGGACGACGCTGCTGTGGATAGCTGAGAGCGGCGAGAACTGTGGGACGGCCTCGCATTTCTGTGGTACCAAATGCTCACGGCATCAGGCCACCTTGCCAAAGCCTACGTAGGCGTACTGGAGCAGTAGATCGCGTCTCGACAACTCGGATGACGCAGGTTGCCAGGCGCTGGCACGGCTGCTCGGCACAGTATCTGAGAATTCGCCCGCCGTCCGGACGCTCATCTATGAAACATCACTCGACTGGATTAGTCCTGAGAGCCTTGACCCGCCGGAGCAGGCGGTTGCCGCCATCCACGCCGACCTTGTCGCGAGAGGTTAGCATGCGCTAATCAACTGATTCTGAACAGGAGCGCGTGGCACGATTCGCGGCTCGGCAGGAGGTAGATGCACATGTTCACTGGTCTACTTGACGCTGACAATCAGTTGGTGACGGCGGATCGGTGGTGGGTCGCGGATACGGTGCGCAAGCGCCGGTGTGGCGATTCGATGTCGATGGCGGCAATCTGCACACGCAGTTTTCGGATACTCTGCCGACGCACTGCGTACGAGCAATTCAATGTGAAGGTCAGCGCGGGTTTCGGGTCTATGACGCGGTGGAGATAGTGCGCGCAACATCAATGACGCGGCCTCTCTGGTAGTCTCGCACTTGTCTGGTGGGTTGGCTCAGGTGTCACGCGGCTATCGGATGGACGATTTTAATGACGCGCAGGCGGCGTTGTCGGCGCTATTCTCGGCGCCGGTGGTGATGGCTGAAGGCCTGACGATTTATGAGTGCCAGGTGCAGCTGGTGGCACGGCTGGCCGACTTCATTGCGAGACCGAGGCGGCGATCGAACGCGGCAAGACAGAGGTCAATAGGGCCGTTCAGGACAACGAGGTGTCGGCGGCGTTACAAGAGCAGCGCATTGACAAGCACAATCCCCGGGGTGAAAGCGACGACGATGGGGAGTGGCGATCCTTCGACAATGAGGTAGACGTGACCACCGCGGCCTGGAACGGATGATCGCAGCGATCGGGGCCGATCGGGGCCGCCAATGTCCTGGAACGCCGAGACGCAAGGCAACAGCTTGAATAAGAAAGAGTCAGGGCAACGGAAGAGGAGCGTCTTCGCGTCATCGCCTTCGCGGACCAGCACAAACTGATCGGCGCGACCAAACGGGCCGAGTTGGCCAGTGAGCTTTTCGGAACCGACACTCTCGCCGCTGGCCTGCCACCCTCGTCTAGACCCGGACCAGCGCTGCCCCCCGGACGAGTTGGAATCCCGGTGCGCTCCACGCCGATCGCGACGACGCCAGCAAACTCCGGCGAGGCTGCGACGTCGCCTGACACGTCGGCGGCCACAGGTACACGCCATGGGCAACGCGGGCGGCACGGCCGCAACATTCCGCCAGGACCGGCTGCGATGCAAATGCCGGCTGGAACCCTCGGTGCCGACCATGGAGCTCTACGGTTGCCTCAAGCTGTCACGGACGAGCAACCAAGCCAATCGATCCCGGCGCACCCGGCATTCCAGCAACCATCGCAGGGAGACGCCGACGCTCATCGCGGCGTTGGGCAAGTGCTGACCCAGCTGCTCTATCTGGCGATCGATGAGTCTCCGGAGGCGGCGCCATTGTTGCCGAGTGTTAATTTTGAGCTCCGCGATCTGATTGAACTGCTGGTCAGGCAGGGCGGAGCCACGCCCAAACTGGAGCTGGCCGTGATCGGTGTCGCGGACACCGTTCGCGTAGTCCAGCCGCTTAGCGAAATCGGAGCGTCGAGACCAGTAACGCTCTCTACTCACGTGGCCCAGCCCAGTACCGACTTCTATTCGAAGACCTCGAGCAACGCATCCCCGAAGACGTCGCTGAACTGAAGACCGCTGGGCACCACGTCGGCCGCCCGATTGTGTTCCTGCTGACGCTCACTAATCCCTCCGGCAGCGACTGGTCTGAAGCGCACCGCCGGGCACCATGATCAGGATCGACTCCGTGCTGCACCCCATCTGGCCGCGTTCGGCGTCGGCACAGTAGATCCACTCTTCCTGCGTCGCATCGCGACCCGGACAGAATTCGCGTACACCGCATCGGAGGCGGATGCAGTCGCCGCGATCCGGGCACTTGTCGAGCGCCTCAAGTCCAGCTTGCTGTCGTTGGCCGCTGGCGATGTACACGTCGCTCATCCGACAATCTTCAAGGTCCCCAACGAGGAGATCTGACTGCGCGACGCACCGTCGTGGTCGACGACAATCGATTGATACTGCGATAGCCTCCCGTGTCAAATGATTCGGGGGGTACCGCGTGACAAGCCGAAAGCCTTGGCGCACAACGTTTTGGGATTCACTTTCCGCCGACGGGCGGGACGGCTTATCGAAGATTGGCTATCACAGCGCTTCGGCCAGCAGGCCATTCTTATGCGCCAGGATGACGGCCAACGTCGTCATGATCTTGCTGCGTGGATGTGTCAAGATCGTTTCACACAAGTTCAACGGCTACGAAGCTGTGCTCGCGCTGCGCGATCCTGGCGACCTGATTGGCGAGCTGAGCAGCATCGACGGCTTGCCGCGCTCAGCGAACGTCCAGGCGGTGATTCAGCGAGACGCTTACCATCCCGGGTCGAACGGTTCACGCAGATGGTTCGCCGCAGTGTCGAAGTTGGCCAGTTATTAGAACGTTGTCTAGCGGCGCGCCTGCGCGAGGCGGACTGGCATCGCACCTCGTCCGTGTCCAGCACGTCCGGGCCCGCCTCGCTGATTTGTTGCTTGATCTGGCCGACCGGTACGGCGAGGAGCGCGCGGACGAAGTCGAGATCTACCTCCCGCTGTCCCAGGATGACCTGGCCGGCTTTCTATCGGTATCGCGGCGCACAGTTGCGGACCCTGGAGCAACGGCCGGGAAGCACCTGATCGGTACGGGTCGCAGGTCCATTCTCATCAAGAGCGGTGCCCGTCTGGCCACCTTGCGGATCGTTAGTGCAGCTGTGTGCAAGATGTCCTACGAGGTCATCGGCGACGAATGGACGATGAACATTGCCAATTCC
Organism: uncultured Actinomycetota bacterium; assembly: GCA_963836775.1. Lineage (GTDB taxonomy): Bacteria > Actinomycetota > Actinomycetes > Mycobacteriales > Micromonosporaceae > DASQPR01. Next base: position 2,364,587 of record CAWIKR010000003.1, read on the forward strand.
CTCGAGTAGCGACGAAGCCATCCACTCCCGCAGCACGGCTAATTCGAGAAGGCCCGAGACGCGATGCGCGGTGTGGCGTCTCGAGAGCGCGAGTGATCAGTGCGCGACCAGCGGCGGGCGACGGGCGTTGCGATCGGATCGACGTTGACGATGCTCAGATGCGTTGGGACGAGCGAGCTGAGCATCTAGCTGCGAAGGCCACGACGAGACGCTCGGAAGACTGCTGAGCATTGTCCGCGGCGCGCCCGATCTCGACGCTGTCGACGCGGCTGGCATGGTGCTTATCAATCACACCAACGACCGATCCACATTGGCGACCGTCGACGCATTGCCGAGCGCTCGTCACCGGCGATCTGGATCACCTAGCGTTCATGACAATTGACAGCCTCGAGGGGGCTGTCTACGTGGCCGACCTCGATGATCTGGGAACGGTGCGCTCCGGACTTGGCCGCTGGCCGTGGCCGTAAGGTGCCGCCCTCGGTGCCATAGATTATGGCAGGTTGGAGCCATGGCATCGGACCGAGGTCGAAGCCGGCGAAGTAGCGCGACCAACTGCTCACGACATTGCCGGGCGATCACGATCTCTCACACGCGACAGCCCTGGTCATGGTGAGGACCGAGCCAGGGTGAAGCGTCCGCGAAAGGTAGCGGAACGATCACCCGGCGATATCAGGTTACGGCCAGCGTCGTGGATTCGGCCCCATGAGCAGCCGGCTTGCTCGGCGAAATCGTTCGCCAGCTTCCGCTGCAGACGACATACCACATGGTGTTCATGGCGCCGAGACAGGACGGCTCGGTAAAGCTGGTCCGGCGGCCTATATTCGAGTCCGGCCAGCCTTCGGACCGCCGATTTGAGATCGAGGTGTACGCGCCAGTCGGTGGCACCGGACCACTGACCCTGCCGATTGTCACGCTGAACGGCGACAACACCTATGCGGGGTGGCGGCCGACCACGATTCCTCAGGTCGACGTTCCGCGTGGCAGGACCATCCGGCTCAGTGCGCGGATGCTCGCGTCGACCGACATCGAGCTCAAGATTGACGGAGTTCCCGGTCAGTCACGGACTGATCATCGCCGTTGGATGGATCTGCTAGCCGCGATGCCCCGCCGGCTGTCGGGCCGGCCCATGGATATCGCGTTCCTGGTCGAGCGCGTTGGCGACGGCTTCGAAATGGCGTTGGCGACTGGCACACTCCTGGCGCTCGCGAGTGAAACGTGGCGACCGGATCTGCTTCGCACTGCAGTCGTGCTCTACGGTCAACACCTGGATGTTCGGGCACATCGGGTGATCGACGTTCTGCCGTTCATGGATCCAGCCACGCTAGTGGAGCGATTGTCAGCGTTCAAACCCGATCCAAATCGCAACAACTATGCCTCGGCCCTCGAGGACGGCCTCGCCTGTGTCGCGGAGCTGGCATGGCGCGACGAGGTGACGCGTGCGCTGGTATCGATCGGTAGTCGCGGGCCGCACCCGGCGAAACCGACGATTGACCCGGCAGGCCGCTGCCCTCATGGCGTGGATTGGTCGCACCAGCTGGACCAAATCGGTGACGTGGACTGCATCGCAGTGTGGCGCGATCCGGGACTGACCCCGGCTGCCACAGCGACCGACGCCGTCCACCGTATGCACAGCGCGTGGGCCCAACTTGGCCGACACGTACTGATCGACGTCGCCGACGCAACGGTTGAGCGCCTTCTCACCAATCTCGACATTGCGTACTCCGGTGCCACCAACCCGTTCGGATACGTCGGCATCGCCCGACCTGGAGGAGGATCTTCGTGAGTTCTGCGGACGACTACCGGTACGGACCGGACGACGATCGCTATCTCGACGATCGGTACCTAGACGACGACTTTCCGGACGTACCGGAGTCGATCAGGGCCGCGTCACCCCAGCTAACCGATCCGACACCGACTCGGGCGGACTCGGGTGGCAGCGTCGCATCCGTGGAGCGGCCCGGGACAGGAGCATCGACCGCTAGTCCATTCAAGTACAAGACCAAGGACCAGCAGGCCCGGTTCGGGCTGGTCGGGGCCAGCTCGGGCGGGAAGACAACATATCTGTCGGCGCTCGGCTACGCCGTCGAGCGGCGAGCCGAACTCGAGCGCGGACCGAAGGGCGTGGAACCATGGCGGATGACCGCCACGAACGACGTATCGCGGGAGTACGCCGACAGCGGTCGCGAAAGCTTGCGCTCCAAGTTGTTTCCGACGATCACCGAGGCACCGGTCGATCTCTGCTGGCATGTCGTCGGCCGTGAGACGACGCGGACCGGCGAGCTGCTGCCATGGAAGCGGACCTGCGATCACCCGCGATATCGACTTCTACCTCGATGTCGAAGACATGCCAGGCGGCATGTTCCGGCATCAGAAAGGCCGCATCTCGATGCGGCCGGAAGTACTTCGGCGGCTCGTCGACAGCGACGCGCTCGTCATTCTGTTCGACCCGGTCACCGAGCTCAACCAAGACGACTGCAACTTCGACTACCTCGACAATTTCATAAGCCGACTGCGCACCGAAGCTGAACGGTCCGGGCGCATGATTCGTGGGCATCTGCCCCAGCGGGTGGCAATGTGCATGACGAAGTTCGACGATCCGTCGGTGTTCCAGCCGGCCTACGCGGACGGCTTCGTGTCGATCCGGGATGATGGTGCGCCGCGAGTGCCGGACGAACGCACCGTCGAGTTCTTCGGCTGGATGGAAGACCGCATCCATCAGGTCAGGCCCGATCGGGAGGGACTGCGCGAGTTCCGCGAGCTACTTCAGACGTACTTCCTCAGTATCTCGTACTTCGTAACGTCCTCGATCGGACTGTACCGACCGACCGGTCGTCGCTTCGACCCCTCGGACTCGCGCAACGTCTCGCACGTCGGTCCGGACCGGCATATCCGCGGCGACGTCAAACCACTCAACGTCCTTGAGCCACTGATCGCGCTTGAGCGCAGCGTGCGGGGTAACGCGTGACGACGCCCGCTACCAAGGACGGTCCGCGGTGGGCCGTCCGGTCGAAGGCCGACGGCGCGGCGGGCGAATATCGCATCGTCGCCGACGACAGCGGCCTTCGGCGGGCGACCGAATACGCGGACCTGATCCAGCGCATGGTCATCGGCTCCCCGACTACAACGCGAGACGACACAGTCGACTCCTTTCCTTGGGTCGTCGTAGGCGCCAACGGTCACGGTCGATCCGCTGTCGTAATCCAGGAATGGCCGGAGCCACCCGTCCGGGACAGCTCCGGGCGCCCGGTCACCCGTACCCGGTACTTTGACGTGCCCTGGACGAACCATCCCGGTGTCGGTTTCGCAGATCTCTACCGGGCTTTTCACCCTCAGCATCCGGCGAACGACGGCGTCGCTGAGTTCGTTCCGACGCGCCTCGACCCAAGGCATCTGGCGCACTACATCGATCGGGCCGGCTTCGACTGGCTTGCCTGGGTCGCCGCAAGCCTGCCATCCAACAAGGTCATCCTGACCGGACCCTCCGACCTCACCATCGAGCAGCGGCTCATGCTCTTCGACGCCGTGTTCGCGTTGCTCCCCTATGGATTTCGCGTCAACACGGCGGTTGCGACGTGGGCCAACCCCCAGGGCACGAATCAGTTCACGCTGAGCTGCGGGCAGAGCGAGCGGGCTGGCCATTTGGTCCTACCGGTAGCGTCGGTCGATCTTCCAGCGATTCAGGACCCGACCGCGCGCGAATACTTTGAACGGTTGCGGCGGCTAAGGAAGTCGCATGGAATACACGAGTTAGTCAGCGAGCTACTCAATCAGCAGACGCCGACCGAAACCGGCATCGACAAGGTCATCGAGGCGCTGACGCCGCTCGACCGTCCGGCGGCCGCGATTTACGCGATCCATGCTGGACGTGCCAGCGCCGACGACATCCGCCTGCTGCTCGAGCGCGAAGAGGAGCAGTTCGATGATGATCAGCTCCGGACCATTGCAAGGTTCTGCTCAACGTCGGCGAACCGGCCGACGTGGGCCGTCTGGAGAGGCATTGGTCACCACCGATTGTCGCGGCGTCCGTCGGTGCCGCCGTTGACGGCCGACTCACCCTCGCGCACGTCGAAGCGCTCGGCGCTCGGCACTCGACATAGTGCTGGCGCTGCTGAGTCATCCGCGCTGTGCAGAGTCGGCTGGCGCCATGCGCTTCTTGACGCTCGGCGAGCCCCCGAACCTTCCAGCAATCCGGGAGCAGTTGCTCGCGGCTCCCGAAATCGTCGCCCGACTGACCATCCACTTGGCCCTCGATCAGGCCGCCCTGCAGCAGTGGATCGAGTTTCTCTCCGCCGGACAGACGCCGGGGTTGACGGCACCGGACCGTTGGATGGACTGCTTCCACCGCTTCGTCCGCGATGCCAACGTCGACACTGAGACCGGTGGCATGATCATCCTCCGGACAGACGAGATTCAGCAGTTGCGTGTGCTCTCACGGCACATGCTTCTCGCCGTTCTCGCCGTAGATCTCAAGGTCGCGGACGGTCGAGCAGTTTTCGGCATCGAGGGATGCCGGACAATGGCTCGACCATCAACTCCGCGCGGACACTGCAATGGCCGAGACCTTTGTGGCCCTCGCCCAGATGGCCGGCGGGCCCGCGCGCGCCGGCAACGCGTATGTCGACGTCCTCCTGACCCGGCTCGGCAAGCCGAGACTGATTCGGCCGAGGGAGCTCGACCCGGTCGCCCAGGTGATGTACGCCAACGACTTCCGAGAATTCATCGAGAATCTGCGCGATCGATCCGAGGAGACGGCCCGCGATCTCACCGATACGATCCTCAGCCAACACAGCCTTCCGGCGCTGGACCTCGCCATCAGGATGGTCACGGTGTGCCGCTCTCAGACCGTACATCGGGCCATGGTCGGATCGATTGCTCGAGCGGCGAGTCAATCCGCCGAATACATCGCTCACCTTTCCAACGAGAGCGAAACTCTGATCGCCGAGATCGAGCGGGTCGACCCACGCCTTGTCCCGACGATCCAACGTCATCAGCTCCGCCAAATCGCACGTTCGGCGACCGACATATATCAAATCGAGGTTGCTGCCCGCCGCGCCGTCGCCGGGGACATGCCCGTCGACGAGGTCTTGGAACTCATCCACGGATGGGCGATCTCGGCGCGCGGGGACGACCTGATCGTCATGTTCGAATCGATCGCGAATCAATATGCCCGCGCGCACGGACTCCGATATGGCGAGAAGGTTCTTACGCACGTCATTAGTCACACGCTCAACGGCCGCTTCGGGACGCCCGCCGCAGAGTCCACAGGCGCGGTCCTCTCCGCCCGGATCGGTGCGGCTGAGACTCGCGTGGACACCCTCAAGGAAGTGCAGAAGTTGATGAAGTCCATCCAGTCCAAAGCCGATCAATCCAAAAGACAGAGCGAGGGCCGCAAGTCGGAGAAGCCGGAAGGAGGACGGCAATGAGGCGCATCAGCATCATGGCGGCGGTATGTCAGGCGGCTATCCGGTGGCGGCTGGGCCGCCCGCCTACGCCGCTCCGACACCACTTCGCCAACTGACTCTGGCCGAAACCGAGGATGCCGCGAAGATCAACGAGGTTCCGGCACAGTACGTGATTCTTGCCGACACGTCCGCCTCCATGCGCAGCCGCAACCGATACGCCGAACTCCGAACGGCGCTGCGCCGATTTCTCTCCGCACTCTCACCTTCCGACCATCTGACTGTGATCACATTTGATTCCAAAGCACGGAAGGTGTACGACAGCGTCGTCGGCTCATCGCCGGATGCCGTGATGAAGCACGTGCCGGCCACCGCGAACGGCAAGTCCACTGACATCGGAGCCGCGATCGCCGAGTCGGTCCAGGTCCTTCGTAGCGCGAAACTGTCAATCGCCACGGTAGTTCTGATTACCGATGGTGAGCACGAGCCCCCGACGGGTAGCAAGTATCCATACACGCAGGGCTACGCCTGGGACCAGTTGCGGGCGAGCGCCGCGAAGCTGCCCGAACAGTCGATTCAGGCGTACGCCCTCCCGCTGACCGGGAGCACTGGTGCAGGATTGCTTGGAACTGTGTACAGGGGCCGCACCACCAACCTCAGCACCGCAGCGATCGGCCAAATTACGAGCCGTCTCGACCAGCCGAAGGCGGCTGTGCGAGTGGCCAAGCTTCGTAGCCTGATCGCCGGGGACATGACTAAGGGCGTGTCGGTTCAGTGGCCTTCGGACCTGCACTCGCTTGGCTCCGGCACGAACCACCTTGCGCTCACGTTGCACGCCACGACGAGCCATCTCCCCGTCGTCGTATCCGGGCTTCAAGTGACGACCACAAACGGACCGGTCACCGCCTCGGTCGATGGTGACCGAGTCATCACCGTGAATCCAGGGAAAACCGTCAAGGTACCGATCACGGTTACCTGGGCGGCGGGACCGCGGACCTACCATTACCGCACTCCGGCGTCGGTCGATTACGGCATCTCGTTGACGGCGACCATTCAGAGTCCGTGGAGTGCGGCGGCGCATCAGATCGGCCTAACGTTCGCACCGAAAGTCGACGACGCAGCACTGTCGACATCGGCCGAGACGAATCTTGGTCGCCCTGGCATGTGGATTTTGATCTGGACGATCCTCGGTCTGGTCATGATCGCGGTGTTGGCAGGCCTTTATCGATACCCCCGACTGAGTGGAACGCTTGTCATCACTACTCCACCGGACGCCAGCGAAGAACCGTTCTCGCTGCGCGGCCGTGGCCGCTTCACGACGATCGTGCCTACTGACGCAAGCATTGGGCGGCTCCGAGTCCACGGTAGTCGAGCGCCGCGATCGAGGATCGTGAAGGTACGAGGCGGCGCCCGCCCACTGTCTCGGTCAATGCCGCTGACCTTGCCGCTCGATGAAATTCGGATGGAACGTAGCGTCGGTTTCGTCTGGAGCCGAGCCGATGTCATCCCGCCAGGCCTCGTCACCGTGGATGCATCCCCGATCACACCGGCACCACGACCGGAGGCGCATGATCGGTTCAGCGGCCCGGCCGCAACCGACCCACAATTCGTGGCCTCGACAGCGCGTTCGGAAACGTCTGACTCGATAACAGGTGGCCTTGGTGCTGGCCCGCTACCGCCGTTGGCCCCACGCCGGCCGTTCGATCGCTGGTCCGACACAGATTCAACCATCGGTGATGATGGTGCTCGACTCGACTGAGGAACGGGAGCCAGCATGAGCCGACAGATCTTGCCGTTCTACCTTGTGTGCGACGAGTCCTGGTCGATGGCGGGCGAATCAATAGACGCGATCAACACGTCTCTGCCCGAAATCCACGCTGCGGTCGCCAGCAATCCAGTAGTCGCAGACAAGGCACATTTCGGACTGATTGGCTTCTCGGATACTGCCGAGGTGTTACTCCCGCTCTCCGATCTCAGCGACGTGACGGTCATTCCCGCGCTGCGCGCCCAGGGCAAAACTAGTTACGGCGCGGCGTTTCGTGTGCTCCGCACGACCATCGACGACGATGTCCGGAGGCTGCGCGAGGACGGTAATCGAATGTTCCGCCCCGCTGTGTTCTTCCTGTCTGACGGCCTGCCTACCGACCACGACTGGGAGACTGAGTACGCGGCCTTGGTCGACCCCGAGTTCCGCGGCCGACCGAATATTCTCGCGTTCGGCTTCGGCCAGGCCGATCGCGAGATCATCCAGAAAGTAGCGACGGTCAACGCGTTCATGGCCAATGGTGAGTTGAGCCCGGCCGATGCGCTCGCCGAATTCGCCCGATCCTTGGTTCGCTCGATGATCCTTTCGAGCCGGACCACAAGCACCGGTGATTCACCGACCACGGTGCCGGCACAGGTCCCCGGTTACACAATTCTGCCGGCCGAGGAGATCACGTGACACGCGTCGACCACCGCGGGGTCATCGCGGTTCCGTCACCTCCTGTGCTGGTTGGTGCTCCTCGTCTAACGTCGACGCCTACCGCCTTCCCGACTATCGACGGCGCGACTCCGGACTCGGTGCTCGACGGCGGAAGCACCGGGCGGCTCGTGGTTCGCGCGGCTTCGGTTCGCGGGGATGATCACCGCTTCTATGGCGAGACCCGGCAAGACGCATTCGGGATCCGGGCCATTCGGACTCCGGCCGGCGACGAGATCCTGATCGTTTGTGTCGCGGACGGGGTGGGCAGTGAGCCAATGTCGCACGTCGGTGCCCGGAAAGTCTGCGGGCGACTGGCGGCGGGCCTTGCTCCCGTCGCTGAGTCGCTCTTGACTGGACCGCCGGATCAACGATTCGGACACATGGTCGCGACGGCGATCCGCGAACTCGCCGGCATCCTAACCGCTGAGGCTCGTTCGCGATCGATCGAACCCGAACGGCTTTCGACGACCGTAACATGTGCATTGATCGCCATGAGTGCAGACGGGGTCGGACGAGTCGCGTGGTTCCGCGTCGGCGACAGCGAAGCGTTTACCCTCCGGGGCCTGGCCTTCAACCCGATGTTCGACGGCCGGCCCGGAGCCTTTGCCGAGACTAGGACCGCGGCATTGCCGTCGCATCCAGAGTCGATTGAAATTGTCCACAGCGATGCGTTGCCCGGCGACGTTGTCATACTCTGCACTGACGGCCTTCCGGTTGGCTCTCCTCCGATCGCCCACCAGCTCAGTTCCTGGTGGAACCGCGATGTGCCCAATCTGGCCGAGTTCTATTGGCAGCTGAGTTTCCGGTGCCCAGTCCTACGGCGACGACCGGACCGCGGTCTGTGTGTGGGTGACGTGAGTATGGCGGACACCGACGTTCAAGTCCGGGACCTCCGGCTCACGCACGTGCTGGGGGTTGGTGGCGAGGGTGAGGTGTTCGGAATCGACGGTCGGCCCGGCCGCGTCTTCAAGCGCTACCTTACGGCCGACATCGACGATGCCGCACTGCAGGCCATCATCGACTTCCCCGCCACGATTTCCCTCGACGAGCGACGTTTGCTCCTCGACAGGACCACATGGCCAACCGGTCGGGTCGTCGACGGCCGCCGAGTTGTTGGCTTCACCATGCCGGTAATACCCGAACTCTTTCTGGCACGTGTCGACGGGGGTCGGCGACCACGCGAGCTGCAATACCTGATGTTCCCGCCGAAGCCGTTCTGGGGCGACGTGCGACCCTTGACCGGCGTCGAACGGGTCGAGTTTCTACGGCAGGTCATGAGCGTCATGAGATTGCTCCACCGGTACGGTGCGGTGATCGGCGACGTGTCCCAGGCCAATGTGCTCTGGAGCGAAGGGCCGTCACCGCGCGCCCTCCTCATCGATTGCGACTCGATCCGACTCTCCGATCACCGCAACGTGTGCCGACCGAAAGAGACACCGGACTGGATCGACCCGACGCTTGGCCCGGCGTCCCCGGATCTCGCAAGCGACCGTTACAAGGTAGCGGCCTTGATCATGCGTGTGCTGGCGAGGAATGCCCACTCGGAGCCGCCGGATCCAAGCCTGTCCGTCCTGCCGGATGTCCCGACGAAAGTGGCCGCGGCAGTGGGTGCTCTCTACGCAGCGTCGGGTGGTGTGCGATCCGAGCGTCCGACCGTGGAGGGGTGGGACCGCGCGTTACGTGGACTCTCCAGCACCTACACCACGCCGTCAGTGGTTCGCCTGCCTACTCCGCGGCTGGACCTGACGTCGATTCCGGCGCGGCCGACCATCACGCTGTCGCGACCACTGTCGCCAGGCAACCCAAGTATGCCTGGCTGAGATGGGGTACGAGGTCTGGCAGTTGGTTGAAGGCATCCCCTGTGCGGCGTTCACCCGACGAATGTGCCGAACCAACGCCAGGCCCCGCAAACGACCGCAGTCGCCGTTTCGACGGCGATTCCGGCCGGCAGCTCCGGAAAGCGAACGACAAAGACTAGAAGAGCGCACACCACTGCTAAGAGTGGGGTCGCGCCGCGCAGCGTGCCGAGAACCGGAACGACCGTTCGGGCGTCGGTGCTAGCTAGCCTTTCGCAACATCTCGAGGCCGAGATATGTGGCGTGCCTCCGGAAGCAACTCGTCTAAGACTGGATGCCTTGCTGGGCGACCGCTTGTCAATCCCCCTCTCGCCGAGGTCGCGACGCGCAAGTGGCGTTGATTCGGTGACCTGCTGATGCCGTTCGGAACCCCGGATAGACGCGCGAAGCTCCAGATCCGACCGAGTCGCGACGATGGCACATTTAACCAACCCGCTGTCGACACGTCCTCGATCGTTCTCACAGATACTCCGGCGCGGACACCGGGCCGACGGAGACGATCCGGATCGCGGCCTCCCCGGCCTCATCCGAGGCGGCCAGGTCAACGGTCGCGGTGATGCCCCAGTCGCGGTCGCCGCTCGGATCGTCGAAGGTTTGGCGTACGGTCCACCCGCCCGCGCCTTCGGTGATGGACAACAGCGCCGGACCACGGGCGTCCGGCCCGATGCCGATGTCCTCGTACTCATCGAAGTAGGCGTCCATGGCAGCACGCCATGCCGCGGCGTCCCACCCAGAGTCGGCGTCGAGTTCGCCAAGCTCGTCGAATTGTTCCAGCGCGGCCAGCTCGACCCGGCGGAATAGCGCGTTGCGGACCAGCACCCGGAACGCCCGCAGGTTGCGAGTGAGCGAAGGCGGCGCTGCCGGGACCGCCGGAGCGTCGGCATCGCTTGGATTCCGCAGTTCCTCCCACTCGTCGATGAGGCTGGAATCGACCTGCCGGACCAGCTCGCCGAGCCACTCGATCAGGTCGATCAGATCGTCGGTCTTGGCGTCATCCGGCACGGTCTGCCGCACCGCCTTGTAGGCATCGGTGAGGTAGCGCAGCACCAGTCCCTCGGACCGGGTCAGCCCGTAGAACGAGACGTATTCGGTGAACGTCATCGCGCGCTCGTACATGTCGCGGACCACGGACTTGGGGGCGATCTCGTGGTCGCCGACCCAGGGATGGCCCTTGCGGTACATGGCGTACGCACCCTCAAGGAGGTCCAGCAGCGGCTTCGGGTAGGTCACCGACTCCAGCTCGTTCATCCGGGCGTCGTAGTCGAGCCCGTCGGCCTTCATCGCAGCGACCGCCTCGCCGCGCGCCTTGAACTGCTGGGCCGACAGCACCGGCCGCGGATCGTCCAGCGTGCACTCGACCACCGACAGCACATCGAGCGCGTAGGACGGCGACTCCCGGTCCAGCAGTTCCAGGGTCGCGAGCGCGAACGGCGACAGCGGCTGGTTGAGCGCGAAGTCATATTGCAGGTCGACGGTCAGGCGTACCGTGCGGCCGTCGTCGTCCGGCTCGCTGAGCCGCTCCACCACGTCGCCCGCGAGCAGCGCGCGATAGATCGCCACCGCGCGCCGCACGTGCCGGCGCTGCGCCGAGCGATCCTCGTGGTTGTCGGTCAGCAGCTTGCGCATCGCGGAGAACGCGTCGCCGGGCCGGCCGATCACGTTGAGCAGCATCGCGTGGCTGACTTCGAAGCTGGATTTGAGCGGCTCCGGCTCGGCCGTGGTCAGGCGCTCGAAGGTCGGCAGACCCCACGACACGAAGCCCTCCGGCGGCTTCTTCCGGACCACCTTGCGGCGCTTCTTCTCGTCGTCACCTGCCTTGGCCAGCAGCCGCTCGTTCTCGATAGCGTGCTCCGGCGCCTGCACCACGACGGTGCCGACCGTGTCGAACCCCGCTCGTCCGGCGCGGCCGGCGATCTGGTGGAACTCGCGAGCCTGGAGCACCCGCGTCTTGGTGCCGTCGAATTTGGACAACGCGGTGAACAGCACCGTACGGATCGGGACGTTGATTCCGACCCCGAGGGTGTCGGTCCCGCAGATGACCTTCAGTAGTCCGGCCTGCGCCAGCGTCTCCACCAGCCGGCGGTATTTCGGGAGCATGCCGGCGTGGTGCACGCCGATGCCGTGGCGCACCAGCCGGGATAGCACCTTGCCGAAGCCCGCGGTGAACCGGAAGTTGCCGATCGCCTCGGCGATCATGTCCTTCTCGGCCCGCGTGGCCACGTTGATGCTCATCAGCGACTGCGCGCGTTCCAGTGCTGCGGCCTGGGTGAAGTGCACGACGTAGACGGGCGCCTGGTTGGTGCTGAGCAGCTCTTCAAGCGTCTCGTGCAGCGGTGTCATGGAATACGAGAAATGCAGGGGTACGGGCCGCTCGGCGCTCGCGATCACGGCGGTCGGGTGGCCGGTGCGCCGGGTCAGGTCCTCCTGGAACCGGGACACGTCGCCGAGCGTCGCCGACATCAGCACGAACTGTGCGTCGATCAGCTCGAGGATCGGCACCTGCCAGGCCCAGCCTCGATCCGGGTCCGCGTAGAAGTGGAACTCATCCATCACCACCTGGCCGACGTCGGCGGCCGAGCCGTCGCGCAGAGCCATATTCGCGAGAATCTCGGCAGTGGCGCAGATGATCGGCGCCTCGTCGTTGACCCGGGCGTCACCGGTGAGCATGCCGACGTTGTCGGCACCGAAGATCTCGATCAGCTGGAAGAACTTCTCCGAGACCAGCGCCTTGATCGGCGCGGTGTAGAAGGTCCGGTCGCCGCGGCCCAGCGCCGCGAAGTGCGCGGCGACCGCCACCAGGCTCTTGCCGGACCCGGTCGGCGTGCTCAGGATGACGTTGGCGCCGGAGGCGATCTCGATCAGCGCCTCTTCCTGGTGCGGGTAGAGGCTGATGCCGCGCTCATCGGCCCAGCCGACGAAGGCTTCGTAGATCTGGTCCGGGAACTCCTCGTCGGGCACGGAGTCGGGGGGCAGGCGATCGGTGAGCGTCATGATCCGACCATCGTGCCTGGCCGAGCCGCCACCCCGCCACCCGGGGCGGCGACCTCACATGGCAGCGCGGCGCACTCAGGCGACTGACGGCCCGCCTCGTCGCGTCTTGTCGGGAAACCGTGCGACAAACCAGACAAAACCCCGCGGTTTCGCCACACGACGCTGCGGCCCGCAACATGGGACGGCCCGCGACATGGGACGGCCCGCAAGACGGGCGGCCCGCAAGACGGGGCGCCCGCGCGATCGTCAGGCGCGCTGGTTGATCCGGACCATGTTGCCGGACGGGTCCCGGAAGGCGCAGTCACGCACGCCGTAAGGCATGTCCATCGGCTCCTGCAACACCTCGGCGCCGGTCGCCTGGATCCGTTCGAAGGTCGCGTCGAGGTTGTCGGAGGTCAGGATGACGCCCCGCAGCAGACCCTTGGCCAGCAGGTCAGCCATCGTGTCGCGGTCGGCCTGAGACGCGTTCGGGTCGGCGCCCGGCGGCTCCAGCACGATATTTACGTCCGGCTGATCCGGCGAGCCGACCGTGGTCCAGCGCATGTTCTCGTATTTGACGTCGGCGCGCACTTCAAGCCCGAGCGCGTCGCGATAGAACTCAAGGGCCTTCTCATGATCGTCGACCGGGACGAAGCACGTGGCGAGTCGCAGGGTCATGCGCCCCACGCTACGGCCATCCGGCGATACCCGCCGCTACCGGCGCACCGGGCGCAGATAATTCTTCACCACGCACGGTGGGATCTCGGCCAGCTCGTCGTGGTCGCGCGCCTTGTAGGCGCTCGGTGACTCGCCCACCAGCTCGGTGAAGCGGGTGCTGAACGTGCCGAGCGAGGTGCAGCCGACGGCGAAGCACACGTCGGTCACGCTCATGTCACCCCGGCGCAGCAGCGTCATCGCCCGCTCGATCCGGCGGGTCATGAGATAGCTGTACGGCGACTCACCGAACGTCGCCCGGAAGCTCCGGGCGAAGTGACCGGTGGACATCAGCGCCGCCCGGGCCAGCGCCGGCACGTCGAGAGGCTCGGCGTAGTCCCGGTCCATCGTGTCCCGGGCTCTTCGCAAGCGGATCAGATCGGCGCGCTCCACCATCCCAGGATGCCAGACCCGTTAGGGTCTCGGCATGGCCGGCCGCCCGCTCTCGGTGCTCATGTCACAAGCGCTGATTGCGTTCACCATCGAATTCGACAACGAATTCGAGCGCCGCATGCCGCACCGCACCAGCCTTGCGCGTGGCGGCACCGGTCCCTGGTTGACGTCGATGACGATGTGGGCGAACTTCGTCCGGCTGGTGCCGCCCGAGGGCCGGCCATGGGGCACGATGATCCAGGCCGCCCAGATCAGCAACGTCGGTGGGCTCCAGCGCTGGGGCTACATCACGATCGACGACCAGAAGACGGTGCGCCTGACCCGAAACGGCGCGGCGGCACGAGAAGTCTGGGATTCGCTCGCCGCCGAGATCGAACGGCGGTGGCGGGACCGGTTCGGAGACGACCGGATCGACCGGCTGATCGCCGCGCTGGCCCGCGCGACCGACCCGGCACTCCCCCGGTTCCTGCCAGTGGTGTCCTACCACACCGGAATGCGCTCGCTCGTCTCCGGTCGCATGCCGAGCTACTCAGCGGATGATCTGATCTCGCACCTCGCTCAGGCGGTTCTCGCACTTACCCGCGCGTACGAACGACGATCGTTGTCGTCGCTGCCGACCGGCGCCAACGTGCTCCGACTCTTGAGCGCTGACGGCGTGCAAGTCCGGGACTTGCCTCAACAGTCTGGAATATCCAAAGAGGGTGTCCAGGGAGCCCTCAATGGGCTCATTCGCGATGACCTCGTATGCGTGACGTGGGACGCGAACCCCAAGGTAGCCCGGCTGACACCGCTGGGCGTCGAGGCCCAGGCCAGGCATCCGAAGATCCTTCGCAAGATTGAATCGACATGGCCGGGCGCGGACGATATTCGTGCCGCCATCCCGGCCGGCGATGAGCTGGCGCTCGGCTTGGAGCCGGCGCCGGAAGGTTGGCGCTCCCAGCGGCCGTACGTGACACAGACCGCCGCCGTCCTCGCCGATCCGGCCGGGGCGCTGCCACACTATCCGATGGTGTTGCACCGTGGCGGCTACCCAGACGGCAGCTGAACGTCGACAATACGCAGATGGCGAGCATCGCTCCGTGGCTCACGGTTCCGGACGGCAATGTCGCGGCGGACTTCTACATCCGTGCCTTCGGGGCCGCGGTGGTCTACCGGCTTGACGACGGCGATGTCCTGATCGTGGCCCGGCTGGCGGTCGACGGTGCCGAGTTCTGGATCCAGGCCGAGCCGGACGCCCGTGGCACGGACTCCCCGGTCCGCATGATCGTCACGGTGGACGACCCCGACGCCTGGTTCGCGAGGGCCGTCGCGGCCGGGGCCGGCGAGATCGCGCCCGTGCACGAGGAGCACGGCTGGCGCACCGGGCGGGTCCAGGATCCCTACGGCCACGACTGGGAGTTCAGCCGGGCGCTCTGATCGGCGGCTGCGACCGACATTCCGAGCGATTACCGAGGTCCCGAGCGATTCTCGCGTTCGCCGGACGCCAGCGGGATGGCGTGTTTGAGTGACCGAAGGCCCGAATCCGGCCACCATCCCACGAAAGAGATCGCCATGACTGATGCCAACGTGATCCTGGTGCACGGCGCGTTCGCCGACGGTTCCAGCTGGAACGACGTCATCGAACGGCTGGAAGCGAACAACGTCTCGGTGAAGGCGGTGGTGAACCCCCTGCGTGGAGTGGCCTCCGATGCGGCGTATGTACGAAGCGTCTTCGACCAGACGCCGGGCCCAGTGCTCGCCGTCGGGCACTCCTACGGCGGCGCCGTCGTCACCAACGCGGCCGGCAACGCCGCCAACGTCAAGGGCCTGGTCTACGTTTCCGCATTCATCCCGGACGACGGCGAGACGATCCAGGACATCGCGAGCAGGTCGAAGGACAGCACGCTGGGACCGGCACTGCAGCAGACCAACTATCCGATCGGCACCGGCCCGGAGATGGCCGCCGAACTGACCATCGACCCGATGCAATACCACGATGTGTTCGCCGGTGACCTGCCCGAAGAGCAGACCGCGATCATGGCCGCCAACCAGCGTCCACTGGCCGCGTCGTCATTCGCCGAGCCGACCATGGGTGCCGCGTGGAAGCGGATGCCGTCGTGGGCTGTCGTCGGCTCCGGGGATCACACGATTGGTGCCGATGTTGTACGGGAAATGGCCCAGCGTGCTGGTGCGAAAATGGTCGAGCGGGATGCGTCGCACGTCGTCATGGTGTCGCAGCCGGACATCGTGACCGACACCATCATGAATGCGTTGCGGTCGCTCGACTGAACCGAACTCACCGCGGCCGGGCCGCGAACGCGTCGCTGGGGACGACCGCACCGATCGGCGGTAGTCCCCAGCGGCGTGTGCTCGGGTCGGATCAGGCGGTCGCGGACCGGTATTTGCGCACCGCGAGCGTGCGGAACACCACCAGAATCACCAGCGACCACAGGATCGAAGCCCAGACCGGATGCTGCATCGGCCACGCGTCGGACGGCGAAACGCCGGGGTTGCCGAAGAGCACCCGGCATGCCTGCACCGTCGCGCTGAACGGGTTCCACTCAGCGATCGGCTGGAGCCAGCCGGCCATCTGCCTGGAGTCCACAAACGCGATCGAGATGAAGGTGACCGGGAACAGCCAGATCAGGCCGCCGGAGGTGGCCGCCTCGGGCGTGCGCACCGACAGGCCGATCAGCGCGCCGATCCAGGAGAACGCGTAGCCCAGGAGCAGCAGCAGCCCGAACGCCGCGAGGGCCTTCGGGATTCCGTTGTGGATCCGCCACCCGACGATCAGCGCGACGATAATCAGCACCAGCATGGTCAAGGCGGTCTGCACCAGGTCTGCGATGGTGCGGCCGGTGAGCACCGCACCCCGCGCCATCGGCAGCGACCGGAACCGATCGATGACGCCCTTGTGCATGTCGTCGGCAATGCCGGCACCGGCGCCCGCGGTCGCGAAGGTGACCGTCTGCGCGAAGATGCCGGCCATCAGGAAGTTCCGGTAGACCACGGGGCTGCTTGAACCCCCGACCAGCATCGCTCCGCCGAAGACGAAGCTGAATAGGACCACGAACATGATCGGCTGGATCAAGCCGAAGATGACGATCTCCGGGATCCGGGTCATCCGGCGCAGGTTGCGCTTGGCGACCACCCAGGAGTCATGCGCCGATTGGATGAGGCCGCCGCGCGATCGCGGAGCCGCCGTCCGGACCGCGACCTCGGCACTCGCGCTCATCGCTCGTCCTCCACAATCTCGTCACCCTCGGCGTGGTGACCGGTCAGCGACAGGAACACATCATCGAGCGTCGGCCGGCGCAGCGCGATGTCGTCGATCTCGACTCCGTTGTCGTCCAGCTCGCGGATGACTTCGGCGAGCAGTTTGGCACCACCCGCGACCGGTGCGGTCAGCTTCCGGGTGTGCGCGTCGACGGCCACCTCGTCACGACCGAACCGCCCGAGCACCGTGCGCGCCGACTCGATCTGATCGCGCTGATGCACCACGATTTCGATGCGCTCACCGCCGGTGCGTGCCTTGAGCTCGTCGGAGGTGCCGCGCTCGATCACCTTGCCGTGGTCGATCACGCAGATCTCGTCGGCGAGGTGGTCGGCCTCTTCCAGATATTGCGTGGTCAGCAGCAGCGTGGTGCCGCCACTGACCAGATCCTTGATGACGTCCCACAGCATCAACCGGTTGCGCGGGTCGAGACCGGTGGTCGGCTCGTCCATGAACATCACCGGTGGCGACACGATCAGCGCCGCCGCCAGGTCGAGCCGCCGTCGCATGCCGCCGGAGTAGTTCTTCGCAATCCGGTCGCCCGCGTCGGCCAGGCCGAACCGCTCTAGCAGCTCGCCGGCCCGCCGCTTGGAGTCGGCCGCGGACAGCTGATAGAGCTCACCGACCATCTGCAGGTTTTCCCGGCCGGTGAGGTATTCGTCGACGGCGGCGAACTGACCGGACAAGCCGATCGAGCGGCGCACGTCATTGGGGCGCTTGAGAACGTCGATCCCGGCCACGAGGGCGGTCCCCCGGTCGGGCTTGAGAAGGGTTGTCAGGACTCGGACGGCCGTGGTCTTGCCGGCGCCGTTGGGGCCGAGAAGCCCGAGGACAGTGCCCTCCGGGACATCGAGGTCGACTCCATCTAGCGCATGCACATCCTTGAAGTGCTTGACCAGGCCTTCCGCATAAATCGCACCAGGCATATCGCGACCTTAGCGTGGGCCGCCGACAATTCCGGTTAACCTGATGCCCGGCCGGAACCCCGACATCTCGTCGTCAACCGCCATCTGCGTTACGGCGGGCTGCGGGAAGCACGGAGCGGCACCGCCGCCGGATAGCATCTCCGGGTGAGCCTGGACCCGCACCTCGATCGGCTGCGCGCGCAATCGTTCGGGTCGATTGCGGAGCACTACGACCGGTTCCGGCCACCGCTGCCGGATGCCGCGATCGACGATCTGCTCGACCTGGGTCCGTCCGAGGTCCTCGATGTCGGCTGCGGCACCGGCAAGGTCGCGGCCGCGCTCCGCGCGCCCGGGGTGCAGGTTCTCGGCATCGAGCCGGACGAGCGGATGGCGGCGCTGGCCCGGTCCCATGGAGTGCCGGTCGAGGTGACGAAATTCGAGGACTGGGCCGATCGCGGCCGGCAATTCGACCTGGTCACCTCCGCCGACGCCTGGCACTGGCTGGACCCGGTGCGAGGCATCGCCAAGGCGGCCGACGTGCTGTGGCCGGGCGGGACGCTGGCGCTGTTCTGGAGCTTCCAGACGCTCGACGACGACCTCAATGACGCACTCGCCGCCATGTACCGCAAATACGCGCCGGACTGCACCACCCATAGTTACGAGCCGCATCAGGCGCAGACCGAGCCATTCCCCGCGGTGCCGGAGTTCGAGCCGATCCGCAGACGGACCTACCGCTGGGAGGAGCGGATCACGGCGGCCGACTGGACCGGACTCCTGGGCACCTTCAGCGACCATCTGGCATTGCGGCCGGAGCGCCGGACCCGGGTCCTGGAGAAGGTCGGCGGGGTGCTGGACGACTTCGGTGGCACCGTCACCGCCCGTCGCGGCACCTACGCGGTCTACGCGACCCGGCGCTAGGTGTCCCGCTAGGCCAGAAGGCCCGCCACCTCGTCCGGGCGGGGCAGGCCGTCGTTGTCACCCACACTGGCCACCACCCGGGCGGCGAGCGCGGAGCCCAGCCGCGCCGACGCGTACGCATCCCGGCCGCCCAGATATCCGTATAGGTAACCGCCGGCGAACGCGTCCCCGGCGCCGACCGGATCGACCACCACCGTGGCCGCTGTCGGCACGTGTGTCACGACATCGTCAACGAGCACGTACGCGCCGTCGGCTCCGGCCTTGACGACGGCCGCGCCGGCGCCGCAGTCGGCGGCCGCGGCCAGCACCGACGCCGGATCCTCGGCGCCGAACAGCCACGGCGCCTCGTCCAGCCCGAGCAGCAGCACGTCAACGTGGCGCAGCAGCGGCAGCAGCCGCTGTGCCTGCGCCGCCACCGAACCCATCGCCGGGCGCAGGTTCGGATCCAGCGCGACGCGCACTCCCGCGTCACGGGCGCCGGTGATCAGCCGGGTCACCGCGGCCTCCGCCACCGGCCCGAGCGCGGCGGTGATGCCGGAGACGACCACGAGACGCGGCCGGGCCGCGAGCACCCGGTCGGCATCGGCCTCGGACAGGTGCGCGGCGGCCGACCCGGCCCGGTAGTAGTAGACCCGGCGCGCGCCGTCGGGATGCACGTCCTTGAAGAACACGCCGGTCGGATGCCGGTCGTCGACGTCGATCAGATCGGTACGCACGCCGAGCCGCGCCACGTCGGCGATGATCCGCGCGCCGAACGGGTCGGCGCCGACCCGGGTTGCGAACGCGCTGGTGGCACCGAGCGCGGCGACCGCTGCGCAGACGTTCAGCTCGGCGCCCGCGACGTGCAGCCCGGCCTCGGTCGCCGCGGCCAGCGGACCGGACGGCACCACCAGCACCATCGCTTCGCCGAAGCCCACCACGTCCAGGCGCGGCGCGCCGTCCGCCAAGCCCGTCACGGCATCGCCCGCTTCCATCGGTCCCGCAGATCCGGCCGCAGGAACGCGCCCGGCGACGCGATCGACAGACCGCCGTCGACCGGCAGCGTAACCCCGGTGACGAAGCCGTTGACCGCCAGGAACACGGATTGACGCGGGTGCCGTCGCGGTGCGGACGGCGAGCGTGTTAAGACCGAAGTTCGGGCAAGATATACCGCGCTCCCCTACACGAAGGGACCGACCGATGGCATTCTCTGATCTTCTCCACGGCCGCCCGCTGATCGCGATCCTGCGCGGCGTCGCCGCGGACGACGCGGTACGCATCTCGCACGCGGTCTGGGACTCCGGAATGGGCCGCGTGGAAGTGCCGATCCAAACGCCGGAAGCAATCGAGGCGCTACGCGCGGTCGCCGCCGCCGGAGCCGCACGCGGCGAGGTGGTCGGTGCCGGGACCGTCGTCAACACCACCCTCGTTGATGTCGCCGTGGACGCCGGCGCCGGATTCACCGTCGCGCCCGGCCTGGACGAGGACGTCTGGCAGGCGAGCCTCACCGCCGGGCTGCCACATCTGCCGGGCGTGGCGACCGCGACCGAGGTGCACCGGGCGATGAGCCTCGGCGCCGAGTGGGTCAAGGTGTTCCCGGCCGGTGCCCTCGGCCCGACGTGGTTCACCGCCATGCGCGGCCCGTTCCCGCAGGCCCGATTCGTCGCGACCGGTGCGATCGACGCCGGGAACGTGGGCAATTTCCTCCGGGCCGGCGTGGTCGCCGTTGGTGTCGGTGGCTCGATCACCCAGCCCGGCGGCGTCGACGCGATAGTCGAGGCGGTGCGGCGAGCACAGTGACCGCCGTACCACTGAATCTTGAGAAGTTGGGGTGGTGGACAGCCACCCCAACGTCTCAAGATCTCCGGTGGACGCTGACGCGCGGGGCGGCGCGACCGCGCCTCAGCGGCCGACCGCGCTTCGATACGTGTCTGCGGGAAGTGTCGACGGGCTGGAAAGCTCGCGGACCATTTGCTGCGGCACCCGGCCTACGGCAACCTGATCGGCGTCGCCGGGCTTGGCCCCGCCGGCGGCCGCGTGCGGGTGTACGCCGGTGATGGCCGCCGGCAGCACCGCGGCGCCCCGGGCCAACAGGCCCTTGCCGAGGGCGCT
This sequence comes from uncultured Actinomycetota bacterium, assembly GCA_963836775.1. Lineage (GTDB taxonomy): Bacteria > Actinomycetota > Actinomycetes > Mycobacteriales > Micromonosporaceae > DASQPR01. Next base: position 2,385,550 of record CAWIKR010000003.1, read on the forward strand.
CAGGGTCGCCAGGAACGCGACGTTCAGAGCCGCCGTCCAGTGGAACCTGGTCACGTCGAAGACGTCCGCCGCCGCGAACGACGCGCCGAGCGAACCGAGGAATGTCTTCCCCAGCCGCACCAGCAGATCCGGCCAGAACGACAGGTTGGTGAACCGGCCCAGATATTGCACCGCGGTCAGGACGATCGACGACACGGCGGCGCCGAGGGCCAGCAGTGACGCCGTCTTCCAGGGCAGTCCGATCGCCGCCGATTGGGTGCTGCCGGCCACCACGGTGGCGAAGAAGACCTGGCCCGCGGACCACCCGGCCCGCTCGAGAAAGTCCAGCAGGACCGCTCTCCACTTGGAACTGTTCCACGCCATCGGCGGCTCCGTCATCCGGTATGGACCTTCGGGAACGAAGATCGGGCACGCCGATGATCCCGGGCTTGCCGGAGACGCCGCAAGTGCTGCGCCTACAACTCCACCGATTCGGCACCATCAATCATGGAGAAAGCACCGTCCACCCCTCGTCGCGCCACCGACGGGCGGCACTCATCGCCGGCCTCGCCGACCGGTTGTGGTTTTTTGAAACACCTAAGAGCCGACTCGCCGAACGGGGTTTTTCGGGGTCAGAATGATTGCAGATCACAGGGGGCGTGGTCGAAGGTGGGAGGGCGCCGTGAACGAGTCCGATTCCGACGGGGTGAACCCCAACGCGATCTCACCGATGAGCGATGAAGAGGCCGACCTGTTCCGGTATCTGCGGTTCGGCCAGCTGGAGCCCCCGATCCGGCCCGAGGACATGGTCGCCGAGGTCGGCCAGTCCCGGCCACGCGATCCCACCGATTACCAGATCCGGGTCTGGCCGACCACCGGGCACTGAGCCGTCGAGCGACGGAGTCGTCGCGACTCCGTCGCTCGGGTGGCCGCGCTATCGATCGATCGAGCTCATGTCGGCGTACCGGTCGCCGGCGGCAGGCGCGATCGCACTCAGGCGTTCGAGGTGAGCCGGTGTCAGCGTGATGCCGTCGGCTGCGACGTTCTCCTCCAGGCGCTGCACCCGCTTGGTGCCCGGGATCGGCGCCAGGTGCTCGCCCTGAGCCAGCACCCAGGCGAGCGCCACCTGAGCGGCGGTCGCCCCGGCATCTGCCGCGACCGCCTCCACTTCGTCGACGATTCGCAGGTTCGCCTGCAGGTTTTCACCCTCGAACCGCGGGTTGGTGCGGCGGAAGTCGGAGGCGTCCAGGCTGTCGGTGGACCGGATCGCACCGGTCAGAAAGCCGCGGCCCAGCGGCGAGTAGGGCACGAAGCCGATGCCCAGCTCACGCAGCAGCGGCAGCAGCTCTGCCTCGGGGTCGCGGGTCCACAGTGAGTATTCGGTCTGCACCGCCGTCACCGGGTGCACGGCGTGTGCGCGCCGGATCGTCGAGACCGCCGCCTCGGACAAGCCGTAGCCGCGGATCTTCCCGGCCTCGACCAGCTCCTTGAAGGCCCCGACGGTGTCCTCGATCGGCACGCTCGGGTCCATCCGATGCTGGTAGTAGATGTCGATGCGATCGGTGCCGAGCCGGCGCAGCGAGCCCTCGATCGCCACCCGCAGGTTCTCTGGACTGCCATCGATCGTGCGGGCATCGCCCTCGCTGTGCTTGATGAAGCCGAACTTGCTGGCGACCACCACCTGGTCTCGGCGACCGCCGAGCGCCCTGCCGAGCAACTCCTCGTTGACATAGGGACCATAGGTCTCGGCAGTGTCGAAGAACGTGATGCCGAGGTCGAGTGCGCGGTGGATGGTCCGGATGGATTCGGCATCGTCGGCCTGTGCACCCGTGTAATACGCCGACATACCCATCGTGCCGAGGCCGATCCGGGAGACGTCAAGATCGGCAAGAGTCGTGTGCTTCATTCTTCCGATCCTTCTCCCACCGCCGGATCAGCGGACCCGAGTGCAGCGAACTGCGCTGTGTCGAGAAACGTTGTGTCGAGAAACTGCGTTGTGTCGAGAAACTGCGTTGTGTCGAGAAACGCGAGCTTATGCGCCTTTTGTCCAGCAAGATTTCGACAACTCGCAGGTTTCGATGCAAAACCCAGCGGGCTGCCGCCTACTGACGGCTCATCGCGACCTTGATCCGGTCCTCCGGGGTGATCAGGTGGTCGGTGCTGTCGGCACCGACCTCCAGCTGCACCCAGTTGACCGTGCCGGTGAACGCACTCGCCGCGCCGACGTAGTCCTCGGAGACCGGAGAGGCGTTGTCGATGCCGATGTCCGCGGTCTCGTCCGCGGAGAAGAGCATCGGAACCGTGCCCTCGATCCGGCCGTCTCCGGCGGGCACGCCGTCGACGAAGAGCGTCGTGGTGCCGCCCTTGCCGATGCCGCCTCCGTCATAGGCGAACTCCATCCGGATCTGGTGCGTGCCGGGCGGGACCGGAGCGCTGCCGGTGACGTAGTAGTGGTTGACGCCGAACTGGTTGTAACAGAACTTCGGCTTGCCCTCGTGCAGATAGAGGCTGAAGCCGCCGAACTCGCCCCCCAGTGCGATCACCACGCCGTTCGCGCCGCCGGCCGGAATCTCCAGCCCGGCGGTGATGCTGTGGGACTTGTTCTTGAGATTCAGCACGCTGTTCTCGGTGAGCCGGCCCATGCCGCCGTAGAGGATCTGTTTCGTGCCCTCGACCAGCACCGGCCGGCCGGCGACGTCCGAGTTGAATCGCTCGATCCGGCGGTCGTCCAGCGGGAACACGTTGAATTTCACCGCCTCCAGAAGGAACTGCCGCTGCATCTGGCGGAGCTTGTCCGGGTGCTCGGCGGCGAGGTCGTGTGCCTGGCTCCAGTCGCTTGACGTGTCGTAGAGCTCCCATGTGTCCCCGTCCAGCGGAACGGCAATCGGCCTGGGATCCCACGGCGTCGCGTGCCGAGTCACTGCCGTCCATCCCTTGTGGTAGATGCCGCGGTTGCAGAACATCTCGAAGTACTGAGTTTCGCGGCGCTCGGCGGCGTCCGGCGCATCGAACGAGTACGCCATCGAAACGCCCTCGATCGGCCTCTGCTGCACGCCGTTGACGATCAGTGGCTGCGGCAGCTTGGCCATCTCCAGCACCGTCGGCGCGAGGTCGATGACGTGGTGGAACTGGTGCCGGATCTCGCCGCGGGCCGCGATCCCGGCCGGCCAGTGCACGATCGTGCCGTTGCGGGTGCCACCGAAGTGCGAGGCGACCTGCTTGGTCCACTGGTACGGCGTACACATCGCGTGCGCCCAGCCGACCGCGTAGTGGTTGTACGCCTTCGGCGTGCCGAAGTCGTTGATGCGGGACGCCATGAACTCGGTGGTCTGGATGGCAGCGGCGCCGTTGAGGTTGATCAACTCGTTGAACGAGCCGGGGATGTCGCCTTCGGCGCTGGCCCCGTTGTCTCCGATGATGTAGTAGATCAGCGTGTCGTCCAGGACGCCCAGATCGGCGAGCGCATCCACCAGCCGGCCGACGTGGTGATCGGTGTGCTCCATGAAACCGGCGTAGATCTCCATCTGCCTGGCCAGGACGGGTTTCAGCTGCTCCGGCATCTCGTCCCAGGCGGGGATCTCGGAGTGCCGCTTGGTGAGCTCGGCATCCGGCGGGACCACGCCGAGTTCCTTCTGCCGTGCCAGCGTCTCCTTGCGCAACCGGTCCCAGCCCTGATCGAACTTGCCGCGGTACTTTGCCGACCACTCCTCCGGCACATGGTGCGGTGCATGGGTGGCACCGGGAGCGAAGTACATGAAGAACGGCTTGTCGCCCATCAGCGCCTTCTGCTGGCGGACCCAGGCGATCGCCTTGTTGGTCATATCTTCGGTGAAGTGATAGCCCTGCTCCGGCGTCCGGTCCGCTTCCACCGGGGTGTGCCCCTCATAGAGCGTCGGATAGTACTGATTGGTCTCGCCGCCGATGAAGCCGTAGAAGTATTCGAACCCGCCGCCCGGCGACGGCCAGTGGTCGAACGGTCCCATCGGGCTGGTCTCCCACACCGGCACCTCGTGGCATTTGCCGAACTGCGCCGTCGAATAGCCGTTCAGCCGCAGTGTCTCGGGCAGCGGCGCGCAGGTGTTCGGCCGCAGCGAGTTGTACCCGGGCGCCGACGTGGCGATCTCGGTGATGCCGCCCATTCCGACGGTGTGGTGATTGCGGCCGGACAGCAGCGCGGCGCGGGTCGGCGAGCACAGGGCCGTGGTGTGGAACCGGTTGTAACGCAGTCCGGAACCGGCCAGGCGCTCGGCTGTCGGCGTCTGGCACGGCCCACCGAATGCGCTGGCCGCGCCGAATCCGACGTCGTCGAGCAGCACCACCAGCACGTTCGGGGCGCCGGCCGGCGGTCGCAGCATGCGGATCGGCGGATAGCTGGTCTCCGGGTCCTTGGCGTCATAAGTTGTCGAGGTGACCGGCTGGATATCCGGGATCGGCAGGACGGTTCGGTGGACGTCGGGCTGACGGGCGTTCGCGCTCATGAGCTGGTCCTTCCGTGGCTTGCCTTACGCTAGCCGGACGAATCAGCCTTTAAGCTGCGATTAGGGGTAACTCTCATTGCTCGAACGACACTGACGGTATGAGCGAGCTTCCGCGCGCCACCATGTATCACCGGTGGCTCGGCTGGCACGCGGTGGACCTCCGCCGGACGCTGGCGGTCGCGGCCGCCGGCGTCATCGTGGGCGCGGCGCTGGCGCCCGTGGTCGGAGGGAGTCTCGCGGCGATCAGCGGCTGGGACGCCGCGGCCACCGCGTTTCTGCTCACCACCTGGCCGATCATCGTCCGCGCGACCGGGCATCAGACCCGTGAGATGGCGGTACGCGAAGACGAGACCCGTGGCACCGCGACGTTGCTGCTGCTGGCCGCGAGTGTCGCCAGTCTGCTCGGCGTGGCGCTGGCCCTGACCATGGCCGGGCACACCTCGGGCGGCCGCCAGGTGCTGCTGGTCGGGCTCGCGGTGCTCACCGTGGTGCTGTCCTGGCTGCTTGTCAACACGACCTTCACCCTGCGGTACGCACACCTGCAGTACCGCAAGGTCTCGGACGGCATCGCATTCGAGGGCGCCACTACGCCGAGCTATCGGGACTTCGCCTACGTCGCCTTCACTATCGGCATGACCTACCAGGTGTCCGACACCAACCTCAAGGACTCCCGGGTCCGCGTGTCGGTGCTGTCGCACGCGCTGCTTGCGTACCTTTTCGGGGTGGTGATCGTGGCCGGAGCGATCAATCTGATCTCGGGCCTGATCCGCTGATTCGCCGGTCTTGTGATCGTCAGGCCGTTTCGGACGCGAAGAACCGCAGCGCCTTGAGGGTCTTCGTCTGTTGTTCACCGAACAGGTCGATGCCGAGGCCGCTGAGGTAGGCCCGAGACTCGGCGGCGACCTGGAACGCCTCCGACGGCGCGCACTTCGTCGACAGCTCGAGGATTCGCTCGCCGTCCGGGTAGAGCCACATCTCGGCGACCATCGGACAGCGCGTCCACCTCGACCACGAAGTTTGGCGACGTGCGCAGATCCGCAGGCAACTCGGCGGGGACCACCGGCCTCAGCTTGACTACCGAGTCGTCGCCCTTGCCCTCGATCCGCCGGGCCCGGGTCACGATGCCGTTGCGATGCAGGGTCAGCGGCGATCAGGCGCCCTTCGGCGCGCCGCCCGATTTCACGCTAGTGGCGTGCCCGCGCCCGCGCGCGCGCGAAACGGGCGAAGCCCCGCACGTCACGCATTCGTCGGTTTTCCGGCCGCGGCCCACGCGGCGGGCTAGCGTGTGGTCGTCAGCGGCACACCGACACCCCGGTGCAGAAGTGCCGTCAGACGCCGATCGGAGGCGGACCCCGAGTGTCGGAAACCGGTGGCCTGCCGCCTGCGGCCCTGCGCCGGGCGTTGCTGCCTCTCGCCCTCGCCCAGTTCATCTGCAGCTTCGCCGGTTCCAACATGACCGTCATGATCAACGACATCAGCCATGACCTGGACACGACGGTGCAGGGAGTCCAGATCGCCATCACCATCTTCCTGCTCGTCATGGCCGCACTGATGATCCCCGGCGGCAAGCTCACCGATCGCTGGGGCCGCCGTCGCTGCTTCACCGCGGGGCTGATTCTCTATGGCATCGGCGCGATCCTCAGCGCCGTCTCGCCCAGTCTCGGGGTGCTGATCCTCGGCAACTCGATCTTCGAGGGCGTCGGCACCGCGCTGCTGATCCCGCCGGTCTACATCCTGACCACGTTGCTGTTCACCGACATCACGTCGCGCGCTCGGGCGTTCGGCGCGATCAGCGGCCTGGGCGGCATCGGCGCCGCGGCCGGACCACTGATCGGTGGCCTGATCACCTCGGCGATCAGCTGGCGCGCGGCGTTCGTATTCCAGGCGCTGGTGGTGGCGTTGATCGTGGTCCTTAGCCGCCGGGTCCCGGACCCGCTGCCGGCCGATCCGACCCGGCCGTTCGACATGCTCGGCGCGGTGCTGTCCTCGGTCGGCCTGGTGCTGTTCGTGACCGGGATCCTGGCGCTGGACAACAACGGCTGGCTGGCCCTGGGGCTGATGGCCGGCGGCATCGCGGTGCTGGCCGGCTTCTACGCGGAGATCCGCCAGGCCGAGCGCACCGGCCGCGAGCCGCTGCTGTCCACCCAGCTGTTCCGGAACCGGATCTCGAATCTCGGGCTGGTGACCCAAAACGTCCAGTGGCTCATGCTCATGGGCGTGTCGTTCGTGGTCTCGGCCTACCTGCAGGTGGTGCGCGGCTACAACGCCGTCCAGACCGGGGTCATCTTCACCGCGACCACGGTCGGACTGCTGGCGACGTCGCTGGCCGCGGAACGGATGGCCAAGCGCTGGCCGCAGCGGACCCTGATCACCGCCGGTTTCGTCGTGACCATCGCCGGGATCCTGCTGCTCCTGCTGATGGTCGTGGGCAGGCCGAGCGTCTGGGCGTTCACTCCCGGACTGCTGCTGATCGGCCTCGGCCTCGGGGCGATGCTGACCCCATCGGTGAACGTGGTGCAGTCCAGCTTCCCGGACCAGCAGCAGGGCGAGATCTCCGGCCTGTCCCGGAGCATCTCCAACCTGGGCTCGTCGTTCGGCACCGCGATCGCCGGGACCATCCTCGTCGCCGGCATCACCAAGACCCCGGAACGCGCCTATGGCCTGGCGATCCTGGTGGTGGCGATCGCCGGCCTGATCGGACTGGGCGCGGCCGTGATGCTCCCCCGGGCCGTGGCACCGGCCTCCGTACCGGCCGTCTCAGAGGCGTGACGGGCAGCCGATTCGGCCGAATTTCCAGGTCAGCGCCGGTATGGTCACAAATCGGAAATACTTCTCATCATCCGTGTCGACGCGCGGGCGATTGTCTTCGGGAGCGAACTCGATGAGTGATCTCTATGCCATCGGCTATCCGACCACCTCGGCCGCCGAGCAAGTGCTTCAGGATCTCTCCGGTCTGCGGGCCCAGAACCTGATCCAGATCGACGACGCCGTCATCGTGGAACGCCGCGACGACGGCAAGGTCAAGCTGCACCAGCCCAGCAACGCCGGGCGCGGCGCCGCCGGTGGCGCGCTCTGGGGCGGCCTGATCGGGCTGCTGTTCTTCGTGCCGCTGCTGGGCATGGCGATGGGCGCGGGCATGGGCGCCATCGCCGGCTCCGCCAGCGACACCGGCGTCGACGACGCCTTCATGCGCAACCTCGGCGATCAGCTCCAGCCCGGAACCGCCGCGCTGGTGCTGCTGGTTCGCTCGGTCACCGAGGACAAGGTCTTCGATCAACTGCACGGCCAGCACGGCGGCCACCTGATCCAGACTTCGCTCAGCAAGGCCGACGAGGATCGCGTACGCGCAGCGGCCGAGCAGGCTCGCATGGCCCACCAGTAACCGGCCCGACCGTCGCCGCACCCGCTTCCGGCCCGCCGGCGGCGGGTGCGGCGGTTCGCGTACCGCCGAACCGGTGTCTCCGCACGCGGCCGGAAGCGGCGCCGCGCGCATGTCCACGATGGTCATTGGCATTCGTGCGCGGCTGCCGATCCGCGGCGATGCCCGGATAATGGCCGAATGGAGCAATTGGATCGGATCACCAGCCTGATCGACGATGTCGTCGGCTCCAAGGTGGTCGGTGTCTACCTGCACGGTTCGTCGGTGGCCGGTGGGCTGAAGCCGGCCAGCGATGTCGACGTCCTGGTGGTGACCACAGAGAGCCTGACCAAAGACGAGCGGAGCGCCCTTACCGACGGGCTGATGCCGATCTCCGGCCCGGGCGCGGGCGAGCGATCGGTGGAGTTGACCGTCGTCGTGCAATCCCACATCAAGCCCTGGCACTACCCGCCGACGACTGACTTCCTATACGGCGATTGGCTGCGTGCGGAGATCGAGATGAGCGGGCCGCCGGCACCGGAGCCGGCTCCCGGTCTGGCGCTGACGATCCCGATGACGATCGCAGGAGACCACGCACTGAGCGGGCCGCCGCCGGCCGAGGTCTTCGAGCCGGTCCCGCCCGCGGACATCGTGCGCGGCTGCGTCGACGGCATCCCGTCGCTGCTCGTGGATCTGCCCGGGGACACCCGCAACGTGTTGCTGACCTTCGCCCGGATCTGGACCACCGCGGCCACCGGCGACATCCGGTCCAAGGACGCCGCTGCCGACTGGGCACTCGAACAGCTGCCACCGGAACACCAGCCGGTGCTCGCTCACGCCCGCGAGCTTTACCTCACCACCACCTACGCCGACGAAGAGCCCTGGCCGGACAACCTTCGGGTGCAGGTCGGCCCGCACGTGGAACACGTGCTCGGCGAGATCCGCAAGCTTGCCGAGCCGGGCCGTTGACCGTCGATCTCGTTCGTGCACTGATCGACGAGCAGTTTCCGGAGTGGTCCGGCCGGCCGGTCCGGTTCGCCGCCGAAGGCCGGGACAACGCCGTCTACCGGCTCGGCGGCGACCTGGCCGTGCGCCTTCCCCGACGGCAACGCGCCGCCGACCAGGTGCCGGAGCGCTTCCGGGCCGGGCTGCTGCTTCCGCCGGACTTGCCGCTAGCGGTGTCCAGAGCGGTTGCCCTGGGCGCGCCGGGCTGCGGCTATCGGTGGCGGTGGACGATCGACCGTTGGGTCGACGGCACGCCCGCGGTCGGGTTGACCGGTGCGCCCGACCGGGCCGCGTCTGACCGGGTCTCGCAGGATCGGGTCGGGCTGGACCGGGCGGAGCTGGACGGGCCCGCGATGGACCGCGCCGCGCGCGATCTCGCGGCGTTCGTCCGGGCGCTGGGCGCCGCCGGGTTGGTGCACGGCGACCTCCACCCCGCCAACCTGCTGATCCGTGCCGGGTCGCTGGTCGGAGTCATCGACTTCGACCAGCTCGGCACCGGCGATCCGGCGCACGACCTGATGGTGGCGTGGACGTTCCTGCCGCGCTCGGTGCGGCCGGCGTTCCGGGCAGCGTGCGGCGCCGACGACGCGACCTGGGCGCGAGGCCGCGACTGGGCGGAGAGATTCGGCCGGATGTGCACCGAGGAGTTTCCCGCAGCGTCGGTCGTCTTCGAGATGGGCCGTCGTACGCTCGCGGAACTCGCCGGCGGCGCCTGACGAGCGTTGCGCCGTCGCTGTCGGTCAGTGCCCATGGTGGTATTGATGCACCACCGCGTGGCCCCGGCCGCGCGAGATCATCCATCGGTTCACCGGCGTGGTGAGCAGGAACGCCACGATCAGCGAAAACGCCAGTGAGCCCCAGAACAGCGGGCTGGTGAGGCCGGCGTTCATCGCACCCGGCACCGCTACTACCACTGCGTTGTCGAGCAACTCCATGATCGTGATCGACACGGTGTCGGCGGCCAGCGCGACCTTCAGGGCGGTCCGCCAGCCGACGCCGGCCCGCAGGACACCGCGCATCGTCAGGGCGTAGCCGAAGACGAAGGCGAGCACGATCGACAGCACCACGGTGGCGGCGTTGTGCAGGCCGAACGCCGTGCCGATGACCATGCCGAGCACCTCACCGATGGCACATCCGGTGAGGCAATGCAGGGTCGCCTGGGCCGCGGTCGACCACGGCACAGCGGACCAGCCTCGGCGTTCGTCACTGCCGTCGCCCATTCCGTGGTCGTGGCCGGCCCCGTGATCGTGCGTAGTTTCTGGCGCGTGCTGATGGCCAGTGTCCGGCGTGACGTGCGCGGCCGGTGTGTGATCCATTCCCGCCCCTCTCACGACCTTGCACTATACCCCTACGGGGTATCGCGGCCGATCATCCGCGCCGCGCCGCCGACGAGGACGTGTGGACCGCGCGGCCCGGATGTGACGGTCGCTCGAACGGTGGCCGGCCAGCCGAGCGAGTCACCCATATCGACCAGGAGGTCGCCACTTCCTGATCTGCCGGTGCGCTCAGCTAGATGCGCGGCAAGGCAAGCCGTGCTGTTGGCGTTCGCAATGTCCTCGGGCACCCCGATCGACGGCGCGAACATTCGCGCGGCGGTGCGGTGCTCCGGCGTCGGAGTCGCGTACACATAACAGCCGAGCAGCCCCAGTCGGTCGCAGGCCGCGCGGAGCCCAGCCAGGTCCGGATTGATCGTGGCGAGTGCCGCCCGGTCGCCGATCTCTACCAGAAGCCGCGGCCGACCGACCGAGGCGATGCGGCAATCGACATCCCCCGGCCGAACGCCGATCGCATCGAGGATCGGCGCGATGCCCGAGTCGACCGCGGTGCTCAGCGTTACCGGACCCGGGTCGAAGTACGCCACGAGCTCGCCGTTGATCCGCATGCTCGTCCCGGCGAAGGTTCGGCCACCGGCTCGGACCTGGAACTGGCCGTGGTCGTCATCTCGGCCAAGCACGGCCAGGGCCGCGACCGTTCCGTGCCCGCAGGCCGGCAGCTCGCCCTCGGACGTGAAGAAGCGCATCGTCGCGGATGATCTTGAGGTCCGATGCAGGAACACCGCATGCGAGGTGCCGGCCGCAACCGGAATCGCCCGGCGCTCGGCGTCGGTCAACGGCGACTCGTCGATGATCGCGGTCGGGCTGCCGCCAACTCCGTCGCGCTGGCAGGCGTGGACGATGCTGGGCCGGACGCTCACAATCGCAGGCTAGTCCTGTCATGATCGTGGACTCGAACGAGCCTCTCCGGAGACCGACGGCCATGATCATGAAGCCTTTCGCGACTGGTGCGGCCCGCCGAGGGTGATGCGTGGTACGGATGATGTTTGCGCTACGCTGTACGCGCTGCCGGGCACGGGTTCGTGTGCGTAGCAGCGGGCTGTAGCGCAGCTTGGTAGCGCACTTGACTGGGGGTCAAGGGGTCGCAGGTTCAAATCCTGTCAGCCCGACCAGCACTGAGGCCATCTCGACAAGATCGAGGTGGCCTCTTCCGTTTGCTGGGGTCTAACTCGCTAGGCGCTGTCGGCCTCGAAGATCCGGTCCATCGCAATGGCGCCATTCATCAAAACCGGCCGGAGCTGATGCCGGTATACGGTCTCGGTCACAGCAGCGCCCGAATGACCGCACAAATCAGCGATCTCCTCGATCGAGATGGCACCGTCGGACAACAGGGGCACGAGGCTGTGTCGTGGTTCCCGCGGTGTCCACTCAGCCCCAGACAGCCCCGCAGCATCGACGATCTTCCGGAACGCTCGACGAACGTTGTGTGAGTCGAGCGCGCTCCGTCGCCCGGAACGCAACCGTGTTCGCGGGAGCGTGTCGTCGTCGTACTCGGTAACGCAGACGGCATGGACTGGGCAATCGTGGCATCCCATCACCGGGAAGTCCGCGTCTATCCACGTTGCCTGGGACAGTCCTGAAGGCGGGCGCACTGGCGCGATCATCAGGACAGTATCGCTGAGCTTTTACCCAGCGCTTACGTCGAGGAAGCATGCGCGCCTGCGTAAGAGATCGAACAAGTGACTGGCGGCAGATGAGTGCGATCATCGGACGCCTTACGGGCGTACAACCCGCTTTCTCATCTGGTCCGGCCGGCCTCCGCGATACTGAGGCACATGTCGACTCCGGATCCCGATGCCGTTCACGCCCCGCACCGACTCCGGACTTCGCGCGTCTTGCGTGTCAGTGAGGACGCCTGTGAAGTATGGAGCGGCGGCGACGTCAACTCGGTCGCATTCGCCCCGATGTTCCCCGCCCCGCGGGTGGTGCGCGTGTCTCCCGGTCACCTGGTGGCGATCGCCACGGGGCCGGACGGTACCGACGTCGTGGTGTGGAGGTGGTACGACGCGGTGGTGCTGGGCCTGGAGGGCGACGGTTCGATTCGGCTGTGGGAACCGGCTCATGGCGAGGTCCTCGCCCGAGCACGGGCGTCGTACCAAACGCAGGACCCGGGGTCGCGAGCGTGGGCGTCGGCCGGCCTTCCGGGAGCGGAGTGGTGGGTCGCTGGCCGTACCGATGGCGGCAGGGCCACCGACGACATCGACCTGGACGAGGTCGAGGCCCTCTACACCGAGAACGGCCTCTGGTCGACGGCGTTCGACGTGAATCCCTAAGCTGCATGCCGGGGAACGCAACCGGCCCTTTGCGTTCGGTCATCGGCAGGTGAGGTTGTTCAGGTGCCGGAGGCCATGACCGCGGCGAGGATGTAGTTAGGGTGGCGGTCGAGGTAATTGCGGGCGCGGTCGCAGCGCATCGTTGTATGGCCCGCAAAGTCGAAGGCCGCCCAGCCCGGCGGGGCGAGTGGCTCGGAGTTGAGCCACGCGACCGCCCCACCGAGCGACGGCATCTGCAGACGTTCGGACCTGGCTACCTACCGAAGCGACCGGAAGCCGGTGCGAACCTCATCGGTGTAGCTCGCCGGCTGTTCCCAGGCCGCGAAGTGCCCACCCTTGTCGAGCTTGTTGTAGTGGATGAGGTTGGGATAGGCCTCCTCCGCCCACTTCCGCGGCACCTGATACAGCTCGTCGGGAAAGACGCTCACGGCTGCCGGGACAGAGACGCCCTTCGGGTCGAAGAAGCCGAACTTGTTTTCCCGATAGAGACGTCCCGAGGAAACCCCCGTGTTCGTCAACCAGTAGTGGGTGATGTTGTCGAGGATGTCGTCTCGTGAAAGGCCTTCGGACTTACCTTCGAAGACCCGTGTGATCAGCGCCAGACTCGTCGCGTCGTGGTCAAGCAGCCAGGCGGCCAGGCCGACGGGTGAATCCGCAATTCCGTACAGCGCCTGCGGGTGGGTCGCCATCTCGAGTGCGTAGAACACGTCGGTCGTAAAGAACTCCTTCAGCTTCTCGTAGAGGCGTGTCTCCTCGTCATCGAGGCCGGATGGTGCCGGGGCGCCGGACTGGACCGCCGCTGCGACGTCGGATCGGACAGCACCAGGGAAGTTGGTGTGGATGCCGATCAACCCCGCAGGCGCCTGTGCGCCCATCAGATCGGTGATTTGCCCGCCCCAATCGCCGCCCGACGCGACGTAGCGCGTGTATCCGAGGCGCTTCATAAGCTCCGCCCAGGCGCGTGCGATGTGGTCGGGGCCCCAGCCGGCCTTGGTCGGCTTTCCCGAATACCCGTAGCCGGGCATCGACGGAATCACCAGATGGAACGCATCCGCTGCGCTGCCGCCGTGTGCCGTCGGATTGGTAAGTGGGTCGATGATCTTCAGCTGCTCGATGATCGATCCGGGCCATCCGTGGGTGACGATGAGCGGCAACGCATCTTCGTGTTCCGAGCGAACGTGGATGAAATGAATGTCCAGCCCATCGATCTCGGTCATGAAGTGCGGCAGCGCCTGTCAGTTTCGCCTCGCATTTGCGCCAGTCGTAGTCGGTCGCCCAGTAGCGCGCGAGGGCCTGCATCGTCGCGAGCCGCGGGCCCTCCGACAGATCTTCGACGGTCTCCTTGTCCGGCCAGCGCGTGGCCCCGATGCGTGCACGCAGGTCATCGAGGTCCGCCTGGGGCGTCTCGATCTTGAACGGCCGGATCGTCGCTGTTTCGGTCTTACTGGGCATGCGGGACTCCTTGCGTTTCAAGGTCATTAGATGTCGCGGCTTCCAACTCGCTGCCGTTGACGAACGGCATGCCGCTCACCCCTTTGGCTACGAGGCATCGTGGAGTGAAAGCCGACCTCTGGTCACTGTTCGGAATGTCCGCGGCGGCTGCAACAGCCGGAATGTGGCAATCGATGCGGATATCGCATCGACCCCGCTGCGCTGAGATCTATGCTGGTGGGCGTGCCTACGCCGAACTGGCATAAGGCCGGGCAGGACTCCACCGCATCAGCAACGGCGGAAGCGGTACGGAGTCGACTCCGAGCGCTTCGCCTGACAAAGGGCATGAGCCAAGCCGAGTTGGCCAGACGTAGCAACATGGCCACATCCACACTCAGCCGGCTGGAATCCGGCGAACGCTCCTTAGCGGTTGACCACCTGGGTCCCCTTGCCGCCGCGTTAGAGGTCTCCGTTGCTCAACTCGTCGGTCCGGGCGCGACCGCCAAGCCACTTGACCGGCCCGGATCAGTTCCGCCAGATCTCGATCTACGCAGGCTCCGCTACTTCGTGATGCTCGCGGAGGAGCTGCACTTCGGCCAGGCAGCCGAACGCCTGCTCGTCAGCCAGCCGGTGCTGAGCCGACAGATCCGGCAGTTGGAGCTAGACCTCGGCGTCGAGCTGCTGACCAGAACCAGCCGCCGCGTCGAGCTGACCGATGCGGGTCGGCAGGTGCTCGACGATGCGCGACCACTGCTCGCGACCGCGAACGCGACCGGGCCTCGAGCCCGCCGCGCGGACTTTGGCCGATCTGCGCTAACGGTTGGGTTTCTGGTCGGCGATCCCATCATTCAGTTGGTGCAAGCCTTCACGCTCACCCACGTCGAAGCGGAGATCGACGTCGCAAGAATCTACTGGTCCGATCAGCCGATGGCACTGCTGGACGACCATGTGGACATCTCGTTCGTCCACCTTCCGATCGACAGCGACGACCTAGATTTGGCTCACCTCTACGCGTCGCCCAAGGTGGTGTTGCTCCCCCGACGCCACACGCTCGCACGGCAGGCCGAGATCACGATCCGAGAACTCGCCGATGAGCCGGTCGTCCGGTACGCCGGCGCCAGCGCCGACTGGGAAGCCTGGCACAACATCGACCCGCGGCCCGATGGCCGGCGACCGCGCAGCGGCCCCACAGTCCGCAACCTCGAAGAGACACTCGAGGTTGTCGCCATCGGACGAGCGATCACCTTCGTCCCTGTCTCCGTCACGACCGGAATCCAAGTTCCACCCGAGGTCGTAGCCGTTCCGGTCGTCGACATGCCGCCGACCCAGGTGTGCCTCGCTTGGAGGACGGGGCGGAAATCCTCATTGATCCGCGAACTAGTAGAAACCGCTCGGACCACGCTCGCCTCTCGGACGACGCCGCGGCTAACCTGGCACGGCCCGGCCGCTCGGTGACGCGGCGTCCGGCACGGTCGTCTGGAGGGGGTCAGCATGGAGTGATCTCGACCCGCGTGACGATCGGGAGCGCGAGCAGTTCCTCGCGCAGGTGGGCGATGTCAGCGACGAGCGTGGCGGCGTCGGTGCCCGGGCGCGGCACCACGTGGGCGATGACTAGCAGCTGCATCGGGCCGATCCGGACCGCCACCAGCTCGACGACTTCAGCGACCCATGGCTGCTCCGCGACCAGGCTCCGTAGGCGGTCGCGCACGGCTGCCGGCGTCGACTCGTCGATGAGCAGGGCCGCGCTGCGTCGAGCGAGCAGTATCGAAAGAACGATCAACAGGACACCGATGAGGAGACTGGCGATCGCGTCCGGGACGGCCGAGCCGGTCATCGCATGCAGAATGAGCGCGACCAGCGCGAGTGTCAGGCCGATCAGCGCCGCCGTGTCCTCGAAGAACACTGTGGACGGTGTCGGGTTGGACGAGGTCGCGATGTGTTCGCCCAGCGGCAGGTGCCGGGCATCGGCCTCGGCCCGCAGCTCACGGCGGGCGGTCCGCCAGGAAATCCCCTCCAGCACCGCCGACACCAAGATCACCGCGATTCCGACCGGCACGTCGGTCAGCGGCTCTGGGTGCAGCAGGCTGCGTACGCCCTCGTAGATGGCGAGGACACCGCCGATCACGAAGATGCCGACCGCCGACAGCAGGGACCAGAAGTAGCGTGCCTGGCCGTATCCGAGCGGGTGTTGGTCGTCGGCCGGTTTACCGCCGCGCCGGACTCCGACGTAGAGCAGCACCTCGTTCGCGGTATCGGCGACCGAGTGGGCGGTCTCGGCGGCGAGCGCGGCGGAGCCGGTGAGGATCGCGGCGACCGCCTTGGCCAGCGTCACCAGAACGTTGGCCAGGACTGCAATGACGACGGTCCGGGCGCTAGCTTCGGCGGAGTCCGGCTGCTGCGCGTCGCTCACCGGGTCACCGTACCGTCCGGCGCGCCCACGGTCGGTCATCCGGGCCAACTGAGCGGCGCCGGATACCGGCTACGTACGCAGTTCGAGCGTGAGCAAGGGCTCGGCAAAGACCGGCTCCGGTGCATCGGGATCCGTGGCGACAGCCCGATCCAGCCGGCGGAATCCGACCTCCATCTCATCGGGACTGAGCTGTCCGAAGAACGAGAGGGTTCGCAGGCGCAACCGTTCGAGCATGTCGCTGTAGGTGCCGGAGGACGGCTCGGTGATCGTTCCGAAGCTGGCAACGCGCCAGCCGACCGAGGTGAACATCGCGATGACCTCGTGCAGTGGCTGGAACAGTGAGGCGTCGAGCTGGTAACTATTCGGGAAGTGCTCAAGCCACCACGGCCGGGGATGGTGGTCGCTGAAATTTGCTCGCAGCAACAGCGCGCCTCGCCACAAGGTGTCAAAGTGATCGGAGCTCTACCGGCGAGCCGGTCGGGAAGGTCTGCGAGGGCTCCTCGGCCGCGGTGGAGCAATGCTCAGAACCTGTGGATCGGATCGATGAGGGCGTACGCTCCCGAGCGATCGATTCGAAGGTCGCTGAGTAAGCCGCGCCAACTCGTCATCTGTTCCTGAAGGGAGTCCTGTGGCATCCATCAAGGACATCGTCTTCGACAGCCCTCATCCGGCTTCGTCCGCCCGATTCTGGGCGCAGACCCTGCACGACTACGAGATCGCGCCGTACGACGAGGAGGAGTTGGCTCGGCTGCGTTCCATGGGCATCAATGACCCGGAGGACGACCCCTCGGTCCTGCTCGTTGCCATCGATGGCAGTTTGCCCCGGATCGTCTTTCAGCTGGTGCCAGAGGGCAAGCAGGTCAAGAACCGGGTTCACCTCGACCTGAGCGCGACTGATGCGGTCGCAGAGGTCGAGCGGCTGCGTGCGCTGGGGGCAACAGTTCAGGCCGAGCGTGAGCACTGGATAACGCTGCAGGATCCCGATGGCAATGAGTTCTGCGTCATGCGTTCGTGAGCGGAGCCGTCCCGGCCACGAGGAGCGGCGGGCTCCGGGTTTACGCCTCGAGGCCGCGGCCACGGCAGCCCGGCGGCCCGAGGAGCGCGTCCTGCTAATAGAACCAGCTGCGTAGCAGAATCTGCCGCACATCCTCGCCCGGAGCCTCACGCGCGTCGTAGATAGCGTTGGCCGTGGCCCAGAGCACAGTCCGGCCGAGATGATTCGGATAGCGCGCGATTTTTGCGTTGAAGTAGTCGAGTGCACTGTGCTGGGTTCGCATCAGGTCGTCGGCGTCGTCGAGATATTGCCGGGTCTCTTCGATGGTTCGCTGCGCGTCGTCATCGTGTTGCTTGTTCTGATGCCCGGCCACGATGTGTCGTGGAGCCAGCGCCTCGACCATGTCGATCGCCGCACGCCACGGTCGCAGGCTGCCGTCGACCACAACTGCCGGCCCGAGGAACATGTGAACGCCGTTGTAAATGACGTCGCCCGCCACCACCAGGTCCAGGTCCGGGACGTGCAGGACGCTGGTATCGGCGGTATCGGTGTCGCCGACCTCGACGATCCTCGCCTCGTGCCCGTCAACTGCGAGGTGGTTGCCCGGGACCGCAACCGCGGTGACCGGGGACTCCGGGATGTCCGTGTAAATCTTGTCCCAGAGCAGCGGGCGCGTCACAAGACCGGCGTGCATCTGCTGGATCGTTCCGGTCGTGGCGATAACCCGGGCGCCGAATCGCTCCGCCAGAAGGTTCGCGGCGAACCAATGGTCACCATGACCATGAGTGATGAAGATGTCGGTCACATTGCGGTTCTTGGCCGCCACCCAATCGCCGATCACGCCGGCCTGCCCGGCCGTCATGCCAGGATCGGTGAGGATCGCATTCGTGTCGCCGTAGATCAGCGTGCTGGCCATGGGCGAGAACAGCTTCGGGTCACCGTTCGGAAGGCGCCCGCTCTGCGGTGGCGGATCGTTGACGAAGACGTCGTATGAGAGGTTCACGATGCCGTCCGAGGCGGGTCGATCACTCGGACTGCTTCGCGCTGGCTCCGTCATCGCGGGCCTCGATGGCCTTTACCGTCTTCCCCAGTTCCTTGCCGAGCACGCCCTTACCCACTGCTCCCAGTACGACTCCGAGCACCTTGCCTTTGAAGCTCTTGCCATCACGCACCACGACGGCATCGATGTCGGTCCCACCGTCGGGTTGCCGGGTGAGCGTGTAGGTATGACCCGAGTTGCCACCCCAGGTGTTGGAGTCGGTCGTCTTCATGGTGATGTGATTCGGGTCGGTCCAGTCGTAGTCAAGACGTTCCCAAATGCCGCCGGAGCCCTCTCTGACGTCAGCATGGCCCGGGCTCTGGCTATACACCTTGAGGTAATCGCCGGCGCTCCGGCCGAAGATCTCCGACCGTTCCGGCCCGAAGTCCGTCAACGCGGCGACCACCTGCTCCGGCGACGCCGTCGTCGTGTGGTTGATATGAATCGTGGACATCCTTGCCTCCGTAGATCGGCTCGTACGCGAACCTTGGCCGGCGCCGTCAGTCCCCGGCTTCCTCGGCCATGAAGTGCGCGTACCACTGCGGCCAGTTCTCGTCCGCCGTTCCGGTCTCGGCCTCGTGCCGACCGTGGGCATCGGCCGCGCGTCGCAACGCGTTCGCCAGCCCTTCTTCGGAGCCATAGATCGCCAGTGGTGAGGTGGTTCGTCCGGGTAGGCGTGTGGTTACCTCCTGGAGCAAGAAGGAGTTTCCGTCCGGATCCTTGAATGACGCGTACGAGTTGTAGCTCGTATGGTCCGGATCCGGCCCAGGTTTCGCCTGCCCCTCCTCCCAGTGGAACGTATCGGTCAGCTCCACGCCATGCGCGGCCAGATCGGCGCGGGCCGCGTTGATGTCGTCGACGACGAGCTCCATGCCCGGATCGATGCCCTTGGCGACGGTCAGCGAACAGGCCGACCCGGGTGGCGTCAGCTGCGCCAGCCGGGCGGCGCCGCCGGCGAGTGACAGCTCCGCGTCCGGCCGCCAGCCCAAGCCCTGGTAGAACGCCTTGGCCCGGTCGACATCGGAGACCGGGACTATCGCTACCTCAAGCCTCATGTCCATGGACCTGCTCCTTCCCGAACCCGCCGACGGCAGTGGCGAAAGCACTTCCTCACAGCCTCGCGCGACCGGCGGCAGCCGGCGGAGCATTCGGCAACTTGCGGTGTTCGTGTGTGGCCGTTCCGGCCGCCTTGCGCTGTTTGCGTCGACTGCGCCGCACACATCGCCGGCCGCCATCGCGGCGTGCGTGCACTGATATGCGCGAAGACTTGCCGGCGCAACCGCCCGACTCGGGATCGTCGACGGCTCGCGGCCGCCAGGCTCTGCCCCGCCGGCAGGTCAGGGAGGCGTGGAAAGGCGGTCCGCGGCGCTTGAAAACGTGGAAGGGTTCAGTCTGGCATCCGGGCCATCGGCGGTCACGGCCCCGCCGCTTGGTGGTTGCTCCGCGGAGATCGAACCGCTGCACGCCCGCGAGTGGCGGATCGGCAGAGGGGCCGTGCGAACCGTCGATTGGGGGAAATCGATGACCACGACATACAACGAATCCACGACCCGACGAGTCGAAGCCGGCAACGGCATCCAGTACGCGTATCGCGACACCGGCGCGGGTGCCGTGCCGCTGATCCTCTTCCAGCACTTCCGCGGAAACCTGGACAACTGGGACCCGGCCCTGATCGATGCGCTCGCCGCCAATCGGCGGGTGATCACCTTTGACAATGCCGGTGTCGGCGGCTCCAGCGGCCGAACGCCGGACACCGTCGCCGCGATGGCCCGCGATGCCATCGCTTTCGTCAGCGCACTCCAGATCGAGCGCGCCGACCTCCTCGGATTTTCGATCGGCAGTTTCGTGGCGCAGGAGATGACACTCACTCGACCGGCGTTGGTCCGACGACTGATTCTGGCTTCGTCGGCCCCGCAAGGGGCGGCCGGCATGCACGGCTGGGCGCCCGATGTCATCGGCGCGGTCGGCGCGCCGCGCCCCGACCCGGCCGGCGTGCTCGGCGTCTTCTATGCCCGGACCGATTCCAGCCGGGCCGCCGGCGCGCAGGCCTTCGGCCGGATGAAGGCCCGGACCGATGGGCGCGATGAGGCGACGACCTGGGACACCCGTCTCGCGCAGTACGACGCGGTATGCCACTGGGGCATCCCGAATCACGCCATGCTTCAACGGGTCAGCGCCATCGACATACCCGTGTTCGTCGCCAACGGCGATCACGACCCGATGATCCTGCCCCGGTATTCTCATCTGCTTGCCGGGCTGATCCCGGACGCCACCGTGAAGATCTACCCCGACTCCGCGCACGGCTTCCTGTTCCAGCATCACACCGAGTTCGCAGCCGACCTCGACGCCTTCCTCGGAGCGCCGAACCATTCCTGACGGCGTGCCCCGCGACCTGGCAACCGCGTCACCGCACATCGCATCGCGGCGGGGACTTCCCGCCGGCCGCCGTCCCAAGTTTCCGATTGGTCGGACAACCACCGCGGTCCGGCGCGACGCTGGTGGACGGTGCACATCGTGCCGGTCGCGGAACCCGGTTCGGCGACGGTCGTGACGTCCGTGGGAGGGCCGGATCATGCAGAACGGCAGTGCGGAACAGTTCCATGTCGATGAGATGAGCTCGTCGTACTGGCGAATCACCTTCGACAACGGCCCGGTCAACCTGCTGGATCCGGACACCGTCGAACAGCTGGGCGCGTTGGTGTCCCGGATTGAGAGTGCCGCAGAGCTGAATGTCGTGGTCTTCCGCAGCGAGAAGCCCGGCTACTTCATGGCCCACTGGGATTTCCTCTCCGACGCCGCCCGCGTGGTAGCAATGCCGCCCGGCCCGACCGGTCTCAACCCGTACGTCGACAATTTCGTGCGACTGAGCCAGGTGCCGGTCGCGACCATCTCCGAGATCCGGGGCTGCACCCGCGGAGCGGGCAGCGAATTCGTGCTTGCCACCGACATCCGGTTCGCGTCCGAGTCGGCCGTCCTCGGCCAGTTCGAGATCGGCGTCGGCAGCGTTCCCGGCGGCGGCCCGATGGCGCGCCTGGGTCGCCTGGTCGGCCGCGGCCGGGCCCTGGAGATCTTGCTCGGTGGCGACGACATACCCGCCGAGATGGCCGCCGCGTACGGCTATGTCAATCGATTGATTCCGGATGCGGAGATCGAGAGCGTCACCGATGCCTTCGCCCGGCGCATCGCCGCGTTCGACAAGGTCGCCATCGCCGGGATCAAGCAGCTGGTCGACGTCGCGACGCTGCCCGCCGAAGACGAGTTCGCGCGTGGTCTCTCGTCATATTTCGCAACCGCCGGGCGGCCGGAGAACAAACCATTCGTTGCGTTGCTCTTTCAAAGGGGACTTCAGCAGCCGGACGGCATCGAGACCAACCTCGGCACCGAGATCGGCCAAGCCCGGCAGGAGTCTCCGAATCTCGGCGGCTGACTGCCCGCTCGGCCGCGTCGGCGGATCCGACGAAGTGCAATTGGACGGAAGCGCAACCGACTGGCCGGCCGCCGAGTTTGCGGCGGCCGGCATCCCGAACCCGACGCTGGTGATCACCACCATCAGATGTTCCGGGGGGCGACCTGCGATCGTCGGCGTCGAATTGGGAGCAGCCCCTCGACTGTCCTGAGGCGGTTCCGGACCGACCCTCGCGGAGGCGCTACCGTACGAACGTAAGGCCCACACAGGAGGCGGTCACGTTGACGGAACGACCTGGTGCCGCGGCCGAAGATCCGGACGACGAGCGGCCCCCGACCAGCCACGAACGAATGTCGGGGCAGCCGTGGGATGCGTCGTATCAGGGCGGTCCGGCACCGTGGGATATCGGCGGCCCGCAGCCGGCGATCGTCGCGTTGGCGGCCGACGGCGCGTTCACCGGAACGGTGCTCGATGCCGGCTGCGGGACCGGCGCTAACGCGCTGCACCTGGCCACCCTGGGGCTGCCGGTCCTCGGTGTCGACGTGGCCGGAACGGCGCTCGCCATAGCCCGAAGCGCCGCCGCGGCCCGGGGCCTCGCCGCCGAGTTCGCCATCGCCGACGCTCTGCACCTGGAACGCCTGGGGCGCACCTTCGACACGGTGATCGACAGTGGACTGTTCCACACCTTCGACGCCACCGAACGCGCTGACTACGTGGCAAGTCTCGCCGCGGCCACCAAGCCGAACGGCACGCTCTACGTGTTGTGCTTCAGCGACGAGGGGACCGATCCCGGGCCGCATCCGGTCAGCCGGGCCGATCTGATCGCCGCGTTCCAGCCCACCACCGGCTGGGCCATCGCCACCATTGAAGCCGCCCGGGTCGAGACCAGATTTCACGACCACGGTGCGCCGGCCTGGCTGGCGAGGATCGAGCGTCGCTGAGCGCGCTCGGCTAGCGACGGCCGTCCCGCAGGTACGGCAATGTGCCCGGTCCGGCCACCTCGGCGCCGAGATCGGTGACCCGCTGCCGCAGCTCACGATCGGCCGTCACCACGATCACCCGGCGCTCGCGCTCGATCCACGCCCGCGCCACCCGGACGATCTCGTCGTCCCCCGATCCGGGAGCAGCGACCACCTCGACACCGTCGATCGGTGGCACCCGGCGCGCCCGGCCCTCGACAACCAGCACGACGTCGTGGTCATCAGCGAGCGGCACCAGCGAGTCCCGCAGCCGCACCGCGGCGGCATGCCGATCCCGCCACCAGCCGTCGGGACGCGAACCCACGACGTTCGCGGCGTCGACGACCAGGATCGGCAGCTCGGCACTCACTGATCAATCCTCGCCCACGCCGCACAGACGTGCCGCGTCGGGCGGGTGCCAACCCCGCGACGTCGCGACCGGACCGGAATGACCAGGGCCCGGCCGAGGCGCCTCAGCCGAACCGCTTCTTCCGCGGCCGCACCGAGATCTGCACCGGAGAGCCGGTGAAATCGAACTCCTCGCGCAGCTTGCGCTCGACGAACCGCACGTAGCCGGCATCGAGCAGACCGGTGGTGAAGAGCACGAATCTCGGCGGGCGGACACCGGCCTGAGTGGCGAACAGGACGCGCGGCGCCCGGCCGCCCCGGATCGGGTGCGGTGTGGCCTGCACGAGAGCCGTGATGAACTGGTTGAGCTGCCCGGTCGGCACTCGGCGCTCCCAGTTCGACAACGCGGTCCGCAGCGCCGGGGCGATCTTGTCGACCGAGCGGCCCGTGATGGCCGCGATGTTGACCCGCAGTGCCCACGGCAGCCGCCGCAACTCCCGGTCGATCTCCTTGTCCAGGTAGTAGCGCCGGTCTTCGTCGACCAGGTCCCACTTGTTGAAGGCCAGCACCAGCGCGCGGCCGGACTCGGCGACCATGGACAGCACTCGCTGGTCCTGCTCGCTGATCACCTCGCCGGCATCGAGGAGCACGATCGCGACCTCAGCTGAGTCGATGGCCGCGGCGGTCCGCAGCGACGCGTAATACTCCGTGCCGCTGGATTGGTGCACCCGGCGGCGCAGGCCCGCGGTGTCGACGAAGTGCCAGATCTCGCCGCCGATTTCGACCAGCTCGTCGACCGGGTCGACGGTTGTTCCGGCCACCGAGTCGACGACCGCCCGGTCTTCTCGGGCCAGCCGGTTCAGCAGCGACGACTTGCCGACATTCGGCCGCCCGACGAGCGCTACCCGGCGCGGACCCTCGGGTGCCGGACCGTCTTCGAAGGTGACCGGCGGAAACTTCGACAGCACCAGGTCCAGCAGGTCGCCGGAACCGCGGCCGTGCAGTGCCGAGACCGGAATCGGCTCGCCGAGGCCGAGGCCCCACAGCGACACCGCCTCCATCTCCAGTGCCTGGTTGTCGACCTTGTTCGCGACCAGGATCACCGGCTTTGCGCTGCGCCGCAGCATGCGTACGGCCTTCTCGTCGACATCGGTGTAACCCACCGAGGCGTCCACGACGAACAGCACCACGTCGGAGGTCTGGATCGCCATCTCGGCCTGGGCCGCGATGGCGGCCGCGCGATCGCGGGCGTCCGGCTCCCAGCCGCCGGTGTCGACGACGGTGAACCTGCGGCCGGACCATTCGGCGTCGTAGGCGACCCGGTCCCGGGTCACCCCGGGCGTGTCCTCGACCACTGCCTGGCGGCGGCCGAGGAACCGGTTGACCAGGGTCGACTTGCCGACGTTCGGACGCCCGACCACGGCCACCACCGGCAGTTTCTCGCGTCGCTCCGCGGTCACCTCGCCGTCGGTGCCGAGGAACTCCTCTTCAGGCTCGAAGTCGTCGTCGAAGGCTTTCGGATCGTAGGAGTCGATTGACTCGAGATCATAGGAGTCGAGCTCGACATCGGAGTCAGCCGCAGCGTCGAAGTCCGGCGAAGTCATGCAGCCACCCCGGCCGGCAACATCCCGACCAGCACCGCGACCACACCCGGGATGTCCAGCCCAGTGGTGTCCACCTCGACCGCCCCGTCGGCCTGGCGCAGCGGCGAGGCCGCCCGGCTGCTGTCCAGGTGATCGCGGCGGGCCAGGTCGGCCTGCGTGGCGGCGAGGTCGGACGAGTTCTCCGCGGAGCGGCGCCGCGCTCGTTCCTCCTCCGAAGCGGTCAGATAGACCTTCAGCTCGGCATCCGGCCACACCGTCGACGCGATGTCGCGGCCCTCGACCACGATCCGGCCGGCGGCGTTGATGATCTCTCGCTGCAGCTCCACCATCGCCGCCCGAACCTGCGAAACGGCGGCGACCGCCGAGACCGCTCCGGTCACCTCGGAACCGCGGATCTCCACATCCACCGGACGACCATCGACGCTGATCGAGGGTGCGACCGGGTCCGTGCCGGAAGCGATCTGGACCTTGCCGACCAGAGACGCCACCGCCGCGGCGTCCGACGGATCAAGATCGGCATTCAACACGGCCCAGGTGAAGGCCCGGTACATGGCACCGGTGTCCAGGTAGCTAGCCCCGATCGCGGTGGCCAACCGGCGCGACACCGTGGACTTTCCGGTGCCGGATGGGCCGTCGATGGCGACCACGCAGCGCTTGCTCACACTTCCTCCACTCGGGCTGGGCTCGGCGGCCCGCTGGCATGCCGCCCCTATTCTGCCGCCTCGCCCGCCGCCCGCCGCGCGCGGACCACGATCATGAGTCCGGAAACACGCCCGGCTACGACTCCACGGCCTTGAACAGGGCGGCGACCTCGCCGCGGGTGAGTCTGCGGGTACGCCCGGACTTGAGATCACCGATCTTGATAGGACCAATGGAGGTACGCACCAGCCGTGACACCGGGTAACCGACCTCGGCCAGCAGGCGCCGGACGATATGCTTGCGCCCTTCGTGCAACACCACCTCGACCAGCACCTTGCCGGGCACCGAGTCGACCACCCGGAAGTTGTCCGCCATCACGAAGCCGTCTTCCAGCTCGACCCCGGCCAGCAGCTCTTTCTTCAGGTCCTTGCGGATCGGTCCGGAGACCTCGGCCAGATAGGTCTTCTGGACGCCGTAGGACGGGTGCATCAGCTTGTGCGCCAGCTCACCATCGTTGGTCAGCAGCAACAGACCCTCACTGTCCTGGTCCAGGCGCCCGACGTGGTAGACCCGCTGGGACAGGTTGCCGAGGTAGTCGGCGAGCGCCGCCCGCCCACGCTCGTCGGACATGGTGGAGACCACGCCCGCCGGCTTGTTGATCGCCAGGTAGACCTTCTTCGCGTCGGTGACGATCCGCTCGCCGTCAACGTAGATCTCGTCGTTCTCGGCGTCGGCTCGATCGCCCAGCTGTGCCCGCTTGCCGTTGACGGTGACCCGGCCGGCCGCGATCAGTTCCTCTGAGGCCCGGCGGGATCCGATGCCGGCGGCCGCCATCACCTTCTGCAGGCGCTCTCCAGGGCCGAGATCGGCGAGCTTGGCGCCGCGCGGGCGGTCCCGGAATTCGTCCCTAACGTTCGGCATCAATCAGTCCGTTCACATCATCAGGGAGGAATGGAGCCAGCGGGGGCAGCTGCTCCAGTGAATCCAGTCCGAGCTTCTCAAGGAAAAACTGCGTGGTGCGATAGAGGAAGGCGCCGGATTCGGGTTGGGTCCCGCACTCCTCGATGAGTCCACGCGAGACCAGCGTACGGACGACGCCATCGCAGTTGACGCCCCGGATCGCGGCCATCCGGGACCGGGTCACCGGCTGCTGGTAGGCCACCACCGCCAGCGTCTCGAGGGCGGCCTGAGTCAGGCGGACCGACTGGCCGTCGAGCACGAACCGCTCGACGTAGGGCGCGAACTCGCCACGCGTATAGAGCCGCCAGCCACCGGCCGCCCGGCGCAGTTCGAAACCGCGCTTGTCCCGGTTGTAATCGTCGGCGAGCGCGGTCAGCTCGGCGGCGACATCGGCCGTGGTCGTGTCCAGGACTCCGGCGAGCACGTCCTCGGCCACTGGCTCGTCCAGCACCATCATGATCGCTTCGAGCGCACCGCGCATGTCCGCCGGCCGGTTCGGTCCCGGCTCGGCCCGGGCCTCGTTCTCGGCTTTATTGGTGGAGGGGTAGGCGAACTTGGCGATGTCGGTCTCCGGGCGCTGCGGCTCGTCATCGTCCTCGCCGCCACGCACCTCGGCATCCGCGCTCGCGACCGCCTCGGACTCTGCCTCGGTCTCTGCCTCGGTCTCGGTCTCGGTCTCGGTCTCGTCGGGGTCACCGAGCGCGTCGGCCCGGATGTCGGTCTCGGGCCGCTGCGGCTCATCGTCGCCGTCGGCACCGCCGAGCGTCTGGCCGCCCGCCGTCTCCGCCTGCTCCACGTCGAGATAGTCGTCCTCGTCCAGGCCGACGACCTCGTCGTCGTCATCGTCAGACGATCCGGCCGCGGCCGTGGTCTGCGGCGCGTACGCGAGATCGGCAAGGCTGTCGACGATCTCGCCGCTGTCCTCGGCGGTGTCGCCGGCCGGGTGCGAGGCAGTTTCGTCGCCCGGGTGCGAGGCAGTTTCGTCGTCCGGTTCCGGCGACCTGTCCTCCGCCTCCGGTTGAATGCCGTCCGGCCTGGTCACCCGCTGCCACGGCGGCACCCACGCGGCCAGTGAATCTTCCAGCTTCTCGTCGTCGCTCACTGCTCGTCTCCCCCGCTGTTGTCGCCGTCCGCGGACGCGGACCCCAGTGGCACGTCCGCGGCTGGCACGGTCGCGGCCGGCACGGCCGGTGCCGTTGATGCTCCGGCGGGCTCG
Source organism: uncultured Actinomycetota bacterium (assembly GCA_963836775.1). Taxonomy (GTDB): domain Bacteria; phylum Actinomycetota; class Actinomycetes; order Mycobacteriales; family Micromonosporaceae; genus DASQPR01. The sequence continues at coordinate 2,412,983 of CAWIKR010000003.1, forward strand.
GCGTCCGCCCCCACGGACACCGGCTCGGCAGCGGATTCGTCCTCATCCGATGAGGTCTCATTCGATGAGGTTTCATCCGGCGGGGCGGGTTCGTCACCGTACTCGTCCATATCCAGATCCGCGCTCGCCTCGTCACTGCCGGTCCACCGCACTGTCAGCTCACCCAGCGCCTGCACCTGCTCGAAAGCCACCAAACTCTCGCGGTAGAGCTCGAGCAGCGCCAGGAACCGGGCGACCACCTCCAGTGTCGACTGGCAATCGGCGCAGAGGGCCCGAAACGTCGCGGTTCCGGCGTCGATCAACTTGCGACGCAGAATCGCGGCATGCTCCCGCACGCTGACCCGCACCATATGGATGTGATCCACCGAGACCAGCGGTGTCACCTTCGGCGTCATCGCCTTGGCCGCCAGCTGCGCCAGGCGCTGCGGGCCGATGCCGAGCACCAGGTCCGGCAGCGCATCGGCGAACTGCGGCTCGAGGGTGACCGCCCGCGGATAGCGGCGCGCGCCGGTCATCTCGAGTTGCATCAGAGCCTGTGCCGCCTCCTTGTAGGCCTTGTACTGCAGGAGCCGGGCGAAGAGCAGGTCGCGAGCCTCCAGCAGGGCGAGATCCTCCTCGTCCTCGACCGAGGCGGACGGCAACAGCCGGGCGGCTTTGAGGTCCAGCAGCGTCGAGGCGACGACCAGGAATTCGCTGACCTCGTCGAGGTCCCAGTCGTCGCCCATGGCCCGGATGTAGGCGATGAACTCGTCAGTGACCTTGTGCAGCGCCACCTCGGTGACGTCCAGCTTGTGCTTGCCGATGAGTTGCAGGAGCAGGTCAAAGGGGCCGGTGAAATTGGTGAGACGGACCTGGAAGCCGGAGACATCCCCGGCGGCCGACGAGGAGCCGGCCATGGCAGCACCGCCGGCGGGCGACGACGAGCTCGCAACGCCAGCGTCAACCGCCGGCTCGCCGGACGGTTCGGCAGCCGGGCGCGCGTCAGCGGCTTCGGTGGACACACTCACCCTGTGAACGTTATATGGCGGGTCGGCAGACAGTGCTATCCGGCTTGCCGCTCGGCCTGCGCGGCGATGACCTCGCGGGCCAACTGGCGGTAGTTGCGCGCGCCGGAACTGGCCGGGTCGAGCGTGGTGATCGGCGCACCGGCGACGGTGGACTCGGGGAACTTCACCGTCTTGGTGATCACCGTCTGGTAGACCTTGTCGCCGAACGCCTCCACCACGCGCTGCAGCACCTGGCGGCAGTGCGTGGTGCGGCTGTCATACATCGTCGCGAGGATGCCCTCAAGCTCAAGATCGAAGTTGAGCCGCTCCCGGACCTTGTCGATGGTGTCCAGCAGCAGGGCCACGCCGCGGAGCGAGAAGAACTCGCACTCCAACGGGATGAGCACACCGTGGGCGCAGGTCAGAGCGTTCAGCGCCAGAAGACCGAGGGACGGCTGGCAGTCGATCAGGATGAAGTCATAGTCCTTGAGAACCGGGCGCAGCAGGCGAGCCAGCGCCATCTCCCGGGCCACCTCATTGACCAGCTGGATCTCGGCCGCCGACAGGTCGATGTTGGCCGGCAGCAGGTGCAGCCCGTCGACATTGGTCTTGACCATGATGTCGTGAATCGTCACGTCGTCCTGCATCAGCAGGTTGTAGATCGAAAGGTCCAGGTTGTGCGCCTTGACGCCCAGGCCGACCGAGAGCGCGCCCTGCGGGTCGAAGTCGACCAGGAGCACCCGGCGGCCGTATTCGGCGAGCGCCGCACCAAGGTTGATCGTCGAGGTGGTCTTGCCGACGCCGCCTTTCTGATTGGCGAGGGCGATGATCCGGGCCGGACCGTGCTTGTCGATCGGCATCGGAGCCTCGATCGGGCGGCGAGTGGTCATTGCACTCGGGTCGGCGGGGCCAAGGTCGGCACCCAGATCAAGCGCGGACTGCTCCGCACGCATCTGCGCCGTCCAACTCTCGGCCTGCTCGTCGATCCCTGACATGCTCCGCTACGCCCCTCCCAACGCTGCGCCGCCGCACCACCCACGCCGACTTCGACGCGACAGTGCGGGCGCTCACGAGCCTCCACTACAGAGAGCACGCGCCGTTGATTGACTCTACGACACCCGGCGTCCCGCACACGCTACCTCGAACCCGCGTGTTTGCATGTGGGCACGTCCTTCCCCTGATGCACAGAGAGTATGGGCAGGTTAGACGCACCGTCAATCATTCCGCGGCGGCTAAATTTGGGGGATTTAAAGGCATTTTTGGTACGCCGATCCGCGCCTCACGACCGCGACGTCCACTGTGCTCCTCCCGATTCTGTTCCACGGCAAGAAATTCCGCCGCCCGGCCGTCACGGCGACCGCCGTGACCTGCGGATTTCGGCGCGTCCACGGATTCACCGGTTCGGGCGGGATCGGGACACCGGTCCGCGATGATCACCGTTAGGATCCGTCCGATCATCCCCGACGACCGAAGCGGTGGCCATGTCCGAGGCAGCGACATCGACCGCGATTCGCCGTGCCCGGATCATCTGCGCCGTCGGCGCGGTGGTATGTGCCGCCATCTTCCTGGTCAGCATGTTCGCGGCAAGCATGCAGGAGGATCGAGCGCGCACGCGTGCCGATGAACATGGTCTGACCGTGTGCCACCCGAACACCACGTGCCGTGCGCCCGCTGGCGGCGACGTGGCCTGCGCCGGTGTGCCGAACGAGGAGTGCCGACTGTCAAACGGCTCGATCCTGATGGCGGGCCACATCGAATCCGCCGAGGATCGGCCGACCGGCTGGAAGGTGCTTTACATCTTCTCGGCGGTGATCGGGGGCGGGTTCCTGGTTGTTCTCGGCATGCTGACCAACGGGCTCCGGGGGGTTCGCCAACACGATTCCATCGAACGGGCTCGGATCGACAAGGCGATCCGGGCGGCCGAGGCGCAGACAGCGAAGGCACGCGCGGCCGAGGCGAAGGCCCGCTCCGACGGCTGATGCGCGGAGCGTATGGGGCTCGTGATGTGCCCGATCGGCGCGGGGCCGCCGGCCGACGAGATGAAGCGGGACGCCCTGGCCCACTCGTGCATGCATCCGTGAGTGTCAGGCGCGCGCCCGGGGGTGGGCCGTCGCGTACACCTCACGCAGCCGGTCGACCGTGACGAGCGTGTAGATCTGAGTGGTGGTCACCGAGGCGTGACCCAGCAACTCCTGGACCACTCGCACGTCGGCGCCGCCGTCGAGCAGATGGGTCGCGTACGAGTGCCGGAGCACGTGCGGCGACATGTGGGTGGCGTTCAGCCCTGCGGCGTCCGCGGCGCGCCGCAGGATCGTCCACGCCGACTGCCGGGACAACCGCCCGCCGCGAGCGTTCAGGAACACCGCCGGGGTGCCAGTGCCGGCCTCGGCGAGACCGGGCCGGGCGCGTACCAGATAGGCCTCCACCGCGGCCGCGGCATAACCACCGAGCGGAACCAGCCGGGTCTTGCCGCCCTTGCCTCGGATCGTCACGGTGCGCGCGGTGAAGTCGACATCGTCGCGGGCCAGGCCTACCACCTCGGAGATCCGGGCGCCGGTGCCGTAGAGGAACTCCAGGAGCGCGCGATCCCGCAACGCCAGCGGATCATCGCCTGGGATCGCGTTCAGGATCGCGGTCACCTCATGCACCGACAGCGCCTTCGGCAGGCGCTTCGGCGGTGTCGGCGGCGGCACGTCCCGGCTGCTGTCGTCGGCGACCAGCCCTTCGCGTACCGCGAATCGGTGCAGACCGCGAACCGCGCTGATGGCACGGCCCGCGGAGGTCGCGGCCAGCGGCGGATGATCGCCGTCGCCGGTGCGAAGGCCGGCGAGATAGGCCGCCACGTCGCGGGTGCTGATCGCCGCCGGATCGGTCACCCCGGCACGGGCAAGATGGCTCAGATAACGATCAAGATCGCGGCGGTACGCGGACAGCGTGTTCGCCGACAGCGCCCGCTCGACCGTCAGATGGTCCAGATAGGTGCGCACGAGACGCGTCAGCGCGGCGGATGGCTCGGGTGAGCTCTCCGCCGCGCTGGCGTTGTCGTGTCTGGCTATCCGGTCAGATTAGCCGGATCCGCCGTGTTTTCTCTTCTGGCAGTCGCTGGTCAGCCGAGGACCGACCCCTCGACCAGGCTCCTCCTACGGGCTCGTGCCTCGCCCTACGGAGTCACCGGTCAGCCGAGGACCGACCCCTCGACCAGGCTCCTCCTACGGGCTCGTGCCTCGCCCTACGGAGTCACCGGTCAGCCGAGGACCGAGGCCAGCTCGACATGCGGCATGCCGTGTGCCTCGGCCACCGGGCCGTAGGTGACGTGGCCGTCGAAGGTGTTCAGGCCGAGAGCCAGGGCATTGTCCCGCTTCAGCGCCTCGCGCCAGCCGCGGTTGGCCAGCTCGACAGCGTACGGAAGAGTCACGTTGGTCAGCGCGTAGGTGCTGGTGTGCGGCACCGCGCCGGGCATGTTGGCGACGCAGTAGAAGACGCTGTTATGCACCTTGTAGACCGGGTCGGCGTGGGTGGTCGGACGCGAGTCCTCGAAGCAGCCGCCCTGGTCGATCGAGATGTCGACGAGCACGCTGCCCGGCTTCATCCGGGCCACCATCTCGTTGGTGACCAGCTTCGGCGCCTTGGCGCCGGGCACCAGGACCGCACCGATGACCAGGTCGGCCTCGAGGACCGCCTTCTCGATCTCGAACGAGTTCGACGCCACCGTGGTCAGCTTGCCCTGGTAAATGGCGTCCAGCTGGCGCAGCTTGTTGATGCTCTTGTCCAGCAGGGTCACGTCGGCCTGCATGCCGAGCGCGATCGTGGTCGCGTTCTGACCGGAGACGCCGCCACCGATGACGACGACGTTGGCGGGGCGTACGCCCGGCACGCCGCCCATCAGCACACCACGGCCGCCGGCGGCGCGCATCAGGTAGTAGGCCCCGGCCTGCGGGGCCAGGCGACCGGCCACCTCGGACATCGGGGCCAGCAGCGGCAGCGTGTGATCGGCAAGCTCGACGGTCTCGTAGGCGATGCCGGTGACCTTGCGGTCGATGAGCGCGTCCGTGCACTCCTTCGACGCCGCCAGGTGCAGGTAGGTGAAGAGGGTCTGGCCCTCGCGCATCCGGTGGTGCTCCTCGGCGATCGGCTCCTTGACCTTCAGGATCAGGTCACCGGTGCCCCAGACCTCGTCGGCGGAGCCGAGGATCTTGGCGCCCGCGTGCGCGAACTCCTCGTCGGTGATCGACGAGCCGAGGCCCGCACCGGTCTCGATGAACACGTCATGACCGTGGCGCGACAGCTCATGAACGCCGGCCGGCGTGATGGCCACGCGGTATTCGTGGTTCTTGACCTCGCGGGGAATTCCGACCTTCACAATGACCCCTGTCATCTAGGCAACTTGACTCCCACGCGTCGGCGCCTCGTTGCACCTGACGGACCACGTGAGCCGCCCACCGGAGTTTAGATCCGGAGATGATCGACCGCACCGGACAGACCGTCAGGCGCCCTCGCTAATCCTTTACGCCTTGCTGGACAGTGCTTTCCATTTTCGCCCGTTTCGCCCAGTCTATTCTCTCTCGCTTGCTCCCCCGCGCCGCGCTCTCCCTCTCCCTCCCGCGGTCCACTCCCCTCCCCGGTTTCCATGATCAAGTGCACGATCTTGAGCATTGAGGACGCTATGACGACTTCAGCTGCACTCGATCTTGCACCTCTTGGCGCACTCGATCTCGAGCCGTGGCGTTGGGCGTGCGACTCTTCGGCAAGATCGCGACGTCCGCGGGCTCGTGGCTGTCCGGCGAAAACTAACGGGCGCTCAGTGCTGTTCTCGGGCCTTGATCACAGCACTGAGCGCCCGTTGCTTTTCTTCAGCCCGATCGCACGGCCCGCCGATCCGAGCCGCCCCGCTCCAGAGTCGATTTCTTCGAGGTATTTCAAAGTCTCTCGACCCTGGGCCAGACGGCGACCGTGTACTGAATACGAACGTTCGTCTGCCGCTACGACCGCGAGTTAAGACCAGACGTGGGCGGCGGGCGCGTAGGTCGCGGCCATACCAGCGAGGCAGAGCACCGCCACGATCACGTACGCGATCCCGATCTGGATCCGCTGCGCCTTCGGCACCTGGTAGTAATCGCCAGCCTGGCCTGCGCGCCGCTCTCGCCAACGCCGGATCGCCTCGAAACTGCCCAGGATCAGGATCAGGAACAGCACCGGCGACGGCCGCCAGAACAGGAATGCCACCGCGGCTCCCATGCCGACGAACCAGACCGCCGGATGCAGCGCCCCGGCCACCCGGCCGCCGTCCAGCGGCAGCGCGGGTAGCAGGTTGAAGAGGTTGATCAGGAACGCCGTGAAGGCCAGCGCCCGCAGCAATGGCGAGTGGTTGAAGTCGGCGATCGCCATGACCACGCCGGCCGAAAGCACGCCAGCAGCCGGGCCGGCGAGCGCCGACACCGCCTCGGCGGCGACCGACCGCTGCGGACCCTTGACGTTGACGAAGGCTCCAAGCAACGGGATGAACATCGGCGCGCTGGCCTTCACGCCTTGAGCACGGAGCACGAAAACGTGCCCCATTTCGTGCACGAACAGCAGCAGCACGAATCCGACCGCGAACTTCCAGCCGAAGAAGATCGTGTAGACCACGACCGAGATGAGCATGCTGCCGAGCGTCTTGAAGTGCAGCAGGAACGCCAGGCCCTTGATGGACAACAGGATCTTGGCGAAGATGCCTGCGGCACCGGCCGCGCCGCCGGCCTTCTTCCGCCAGTCGCCGCGCCGCTGCATTGCCGGATTCGGAACCGACGCCTGGTCGGTCGGACCGACATTTGGGCCAGCGGTCGGACCGACTATCGGGTCCACGGTCGGACCCCACGTCGGATCGGCCGGTGGCTGCGCGGTCGGCGGCAAGATCCACCACTCCGCAGGGTTCGACTGGCCCGGTGCAGGCGCCTGAGCCGGGACCGGCGGCTGCGACGGAACTGCCGATTGCGACGGGATCGGGGGCTGAACCAGCCCATCCTTGCCGAACGGCGAATCCTGATCCCCGGCCATCACTGACTCCTCGCACGACGCTGGCCTGCAAAGCTACCAGCCTCCGGCACGACTCCAGAGTCGACTTCTTTCGCGCTATTCCACATTCTGAGCTCTGGAACTCGCCTCAAAGGCCAGGGCCGGCGGACCGGCGCCCTGGTCCGTCGAGAGCGCAGGCCATCAGGAGCAGGCGGTGAACGCGTTCCGGATTCAGGAAGTCCTCTCCGACCTCGACGAAGTCGAGCGCTCGATACAGCGCGACGGCAGCGCTGTTGGATTCGCGTACCGCCAAATGAACCGAGGCCGCGCCCTCCGACGCCGCCCAATCAACCGCGGCGGCCACCAGCGCGCGCCCAGCACCGATCCCCCGGCCGGAATCGCGGACCCAGAGCGATCCCAGCTCGAAGCTCGCGGAGATCGTGACCATGCCGACCGGCTGGTCGTCGACATCCGTGAGCAGGTGCAACGACGACGGCGCCAGCCGTGCCTGCCACTGCGAAGGCGTGGTGCAGAGCACCTCGGCCATCGTCGAGCCGAACGCATGCGGATCGGCGGCGGTAGCTTCGATCCGCAGTGACCGCCAGAGTTCCCAATCCGCCGGCGACAGCCGGCGCAACGAAAGCTCAGACACGCCGCGGCGGCAGGTCGGAATCGAGCCTGCGCACCGGCGCCGGCCAGCCCCGCGATTTCAGCACCGCGGTCGCCGACAAGCCGGCGATCGCCGGACCGTTGGTGATCTCGCCCCGGAAGACCATGTCGAGCGCCTCGTCGAGCGGGACCATCCGGACGGTCAGCTCCGCCTCTTCGTGTTCGCGCTGGTAACGGTTTTCCGCGGCGACCGGTGTGAGGTCTCGGGCCAGGAACAGCCGAATCACTTCGTTCGACGCGCCCGGCGTGGTGTGCAGATCGACCAGGAGCTGCCAGTCGGCCGCCACCAGGTCCGCCTCCTCGGCCAGCTCCCGGGCCGCTGCGTGCTGCAGCGGCTCGCCGGCGATGTCGATCAGACCGGCCGGCAGCTCCCAGAGGAACGCGCCGACCGGGTGCCGGTATTGGTGGACCAGCGCGACGCGGTCGGCCGAGTCCAGAGCAACCACGCCAACCGCGCCGACATGCAGCATGAAGTCGCGCGCCGCGACGACACCACCGGGCATCGTCACGTCGTCGGTGACGACATCGAACATGTGACCCTTGAAACGGATCTTGCGATCCACGACCTCGTAGGTGGAGGGCGGCACGGTCACGCGACCGACTCCTCCTCGACGTCGACAGGGAGCATGTTGCGGTCCGCATATGCCAAGGCGGCGCTGATCAGGCCGGAGAACAGCGGGTGCGCCTCGGTCGGCCGGCTCTTCAGCTCCGGATGCGCCTGGGTGGCGACGAAGTACGGATGCAGGGACCGGTCCAGCTCGACGAACTCGACCAGCCGCCCGTCCGGGGACGTGCCGGAGATGACCAGGCCGGCCTTCGTCAGCGCGTCCCGGTAGGAGTTGTTCACCTCGAACCGGTGCCGGTGCCGCTCATCCACGTCGGTGGTGCCGTAGACCGACTCGACGATCGAGCCGTCGGCGAGCTTCGCCGGATAGGAGCCGAGCCGCATGGTGCCGCCCATGTCGCCCTTGCCGGCGATGATGTCAGCCTGGTCGGCCATGGTGGCGATGACCGGGTGCGCGGCCTGCTCGTCGAACTCGGTCGAGTTGGCGCCCTCGAGCCCGGCCAGATGACGGGCGACTTCGATGGTCATGCACTGCAGACCCAGGCACAGGCCGAGGGTCGGGATGCCGTGTTCGCGGGTGTACCGGATTGCGCCGATCTTGCCCTCGATTCCGCGGACACCGAATCCGCCGGGGATGACCACCGCGTCCACTTCGGACAGCGCGGCGGCGGCGCCCGACGGGCTGATGCATTCGTCGCTGGGCACCCACTTGAGGGTGATCTTCGCGCGATGCGCGAAGCCCGCGGCGCGCACTGCTTCAGACACTGAGAGGTAGGCATCCGGCAGATCGACGTACTTGCCGACGATCGCGACGGTGACCTGGTGCTTCGGATAGTGGACGCGGTCCAGCAGGTCGTCCCAGCTGGTCCAGTCGACGTCCCGGAAGGACAGGCCCAGACGGCGTACGACATAGGCGTCCAGACCCTCGCGGTGCAGCACCTTGGGGATGTCGTAGATGCTCGGCGCGTCCGGAGCCGCCACCACGGCCTCGCGGTCGACGTCGCAGTAGAGCGAGAGCTTGTGCTTGAGCGAGTCCGGGATCTCCCGGTCGGAGCGGCAGACCAGGGCGTCCGGCTGGATACCAATGTTGCGCAGCGCCGCCACCGAGTGCTGGGTCGGCTTGGTCTTCAGCTCACCCGACGGAGCCAGGTAGGGCACCAGCGAAACGTGCAGGTAGAAGCAGTTGTCCCGGCCGATGTCGTGGCGAACCTGGCGGATGGCTTCCAGGAACGGCAGCGATTCGATGTCGCCGACGGTGCCGCCGACCTCGGTGATGACCACGTCGGGAGCGCGACCGTCGTCGTCCGGCTCGGCCATCGCCCGGATCCGGGCCTTGATCTCGTTGGTGATGTGCGGGATCACCTGGACGGTGTCGCCGAGGTATTCACCGCGACGCTCCTTGGCGATCACCGCCGAGTAGATCTGGCCGGTGGTGACATTGGCCTTGCCGGACAGCTCGCGGTCAAGGAATCGCTCGTAATGACCGACGTCCAGGTCGGTCTCGGCCCCGTCGTCGGTGACGAAGACCTCGCCGTGCTGGAACGGGTTCATCGTCCCGGGGTCGACGTTGAGGTAGGGGTCCAGCTTCTGCATCACGACGCGCAGTCCGCGCGCGGTCAGAAGGTTACCGAGGCTGGAGGCCGTCAGGCCCTTGCCGAGTGAGGAGGCGACGCCTCCCGTGACGAAGATGTGCTTAGTCGTCCGAGCCGATGGCGCCAACGTGTGCTCCCGTGGTCGTCTGGTCGGATCGCCGGCCGCGATCCTGGCTGCGAAAACATGATCGTTATCGTTTGCTGCTCGGAAAACGATCACCCATCCACGGGATTTCACAGTAACACGTCAGTACGAAACCGCCCGTTCAATCCCACCCGTTTGCGTGTCACGTCACTGACATCATGTGACTCATCGCATTCACTTGCGTCGGGGTTTACGACAAATGCCGCAGACGACCTGAAAGGCCGCGCTCCAGCGAGGCTAACTCGCCGAGGCCGGGATGTCGGGCGCCGCTGGAGCGCCGGCGGCACCCGCTGCCCCGGTCGATTCGGCCGCGGCCGACGAGGCGGCACCGTCCGGTGAGGCCGCATCGGCTGGCGAGGTCGCGCCGGCCACCGATGGCGCCGCCGGGATGGCCGCCTGAGTGACCGCCTCAAGATCGACGCGGCCCACCGTACGGTCGTCGGCGTGATCCAGGACTCGCAGGCAGACGAGCGTGACCAGCGGCAACGCGACCGCGGCCGCGGCACCGGCGGTGGTCAGGCCGACACCGTCCAGAAGCCCGGCGAGGGTCGCGGCCACGGCGACTCCGGTCATCACCCCGCGGACTGCCGGATAGAGGCCGAACATCCGCATCAGGCCGCCCCAGGGCCGGATCAGGACCAGCACGTTGACCAGGATCGCTGTGATCACCAGCAGGTTCAGCGGATTGGTGAGCGTCGACACAATGTCCTGCGAGGCGGTCTGGTGGACCGCCGAGCCGGCGGTGCCCTGATGCAATTGGTTGAGGAACAGCCCGACCGAGCCGCGCTCGTCCACCGGCCGGCGCACGTCCAGCATGGCGAAGCCGATCAGCACCACCATGCCGGCGACCGCGGCCCAGATCAGTCGCGCGAAGGTCAGCCAGCCGCCGGTGGCGATCGCGGCGGCGACGCAGACGCCGGCAGTGAGCGCGACCGCTCCTCCGGCGTCGGCACCCAGATAGGGCGAACCCACCACGATGATGCCGACGCCCCCGAGCGCGGCCACCAGCGCGGCCCGCCAGCGCCGGTCCGGGAGCGCCTGCGCGGCGCACGCCGCGACCAGGAGGATCCCGACGATGAACACGCCGAGCGCGACCGGGCCGATGCCGATGTATCGGGTGCCGTCCGAGGCCGAGTATCCCGCGACGCCGTTGAGCTGTAGATGTGAGCCGGACAGCACGTCAATGCCGATCACCAGGGTGACGAGCGTCGCCGCCGCCAGCACCGGCCGCAGCGTGCCATGCCGCCACCAGGGCCCGAACGTCACCAGCGCGGCACCGACGGCGGCGATCGCCACCGTCATGACGCTGAACAGCAGGCTCGCGACGCCCGCACGCCACCATGGCAGGACGTCGATGAGCATCGCCGACGGAATCGCAAGCGCCGCGGCGACCAGGCCGAATTCGGCCAGGCGCACGAGTCTCGGTGAGACCGGCGGCGGCCCGTGCGGGCCGGCCGATCGACGCGCCCGCCGCAACAGCGGCACGCAGATCAGCAGCAGGATCATCTCGAAGACGACCAGACCCCAGAAGAACCAGATCGCGACGTCACGCTGCACCTTGGACTCGTGGTCGACGTCGGCGAGCCGGGACACCGCCTGTTCCGGGTCCGTCGGTCGGGCCGAGCCCTGCATGATCTGCGTACCGCGGACGAGCTTCACCGGGATCGGCTGGCCGAGTGCCGCGAGGATCGTCGGTGCCAGGTCGATGAGCTGCGCGTAGCCGCTGCGGCTGGTGCCGCTCGAGGTCAGCCAGCGGGTGCCGTAGCCGGGCCCGTCGGCGATCGCGACGTGCAACCGCGACACCGGGTCGGTGTCGGACAAGCCGGCGACCAGCAGCAGCGAGTCCGGCGGGCGGGCGGCGACAACCTTGGCCAGGGCGGCATCGACGGTACGCACCTGGGCGGCGCGCTTGACCGGATCGTTGGCGGCGACGGTGCCGAGGTCGACGATCGACAGCGTGCACTTGCCCAGCAGACCGCCCGGGTCGTCCGGGAGAGTCGGGCTGTAGGTGTCGATGCGGCCCAGCGGCCGCGCCGCGGCCAGCGCCGCGCCCGGGCCGATGGCCACCGTGCACCGGACCGCCCCGGGCAGTGTGCCGGGCTTGGCACCGTACGGCTTCGCGGCGTTGCGCGCCACCACGCCGGTCGGGCCGGGCTGATCCTTCAGCGTGGCGCCGCCACCGGAGTTGAGCTGCAGCGGCGGCTTGAGATCGGGGCACCCGTCGACCACCGAGTCGGGCGTACGCACCGCGTAGTTGCCGGCGCCCAGCGTGGTCCAGCCATCGCCGGGGCAGGTCGGCTTGTGCGCCGACCGCACGCTAAGAGCGGCGATGCCGTCCTTGCGGGCCAGGGCCCACAGTGTCGGGGTGTCGGCCGGGTTGATGTCGTCCCAGCGCAGCCCCGCCGCACCGGCCATCACCACATAGCTGGCCCGGTAGGCCGCCGAGGACTTCGGCGGGTGCCACATCAGACCGGCGACCGCGGCGATGGCGACAATGACCGCCACCGCGTAGGGAGCGAGACGTCGGATCAGCGTCAACGAGGGCCGCCGTCGGTTTCGGGCTCCGTTTCCAGGAGTTCCCGGTAGACGCCGAGCACCTGGTTGACCGTGTCGGCGTCGGTCGGCCAGCGATCGGCCTGGTCGGAGCCGGCCTTGGCGAGCAGCCGGCGCGCCCCTTCGTCATTGAGCAGGTCCACGACCGCCGTGTCGAGTGCGTCGACATCGCTCGGCGGGATCAGCACGGCGCCATCTCCGAGCAGTTCCGGGAGCCCGCCGACCGCGGTCGACACCAGCGGCACACCGGCACGCAGCGCCTCCTGCGCAAACAGCTGCCGCGCCTCCCAGATGCTGCTGACCACGGCGAGATCCGCCGCGCCCAGCAGATCGGCCACGTCCGGCCGATGGCCGAGCAGCACCACCGGCGCGCCGATGTCGGAGATCTGCGCCGCCAGTGCGAGGTAGGACGGCCCGGTGCCGGCGATCGCCACGGTCGGCGGCGGGGTCCGCTTCGCCCACCGCGCCGCGGCCGCAACCAGGGTCTCGTACCCCTTCTGCGGATGCAGGCGCCCGACGCTGAGGACCAGCGGAGCGCCGGCCCCGACGCCGATCTCCGCGCGGATCTCGGCCGCGCTGCGGGTTGCCGGCGGCAGCGTCGGCGCGGCCACCGCGCCCAGCCGCACATCCCGACCGCCCAGGTCGATGGCGCGCCCGACCAGATCGGTGGAGGCGCCCAGGGTGACGTCGGCCATCCGCGCGACGCGGCGTTCCAGCACGTGGTACGCGCGTCCGCGAAGCCCTCGTGCGAGCACCGCGTTGTGCCAGGTCACCACGAGAGGGGTGCCTTCGCTCGCGGCCCAGCCGGCGACCAGCCCGGCGCGCAGGCCGTGGGCGTGCACCACGTCGGGCTCGGTGCCCAGCAGGTCGCGCCGCAGCGCCCGGATGGCGCGCAGATCGCCGGGTTGCGGGCTGGCCGGGATCTCCACCGGGACGAAGGTCGCGCCCCGTCCGGCGAAGTCGAACTGGCGTCCGGTCGCGTCCGGCCCGTGCACGCTGACGGTCGCGCCGCGGGCGATCAAGCCACTGGCGAGCGAGGCCACGTGCCGGCCGATGCCGCCGGTGCTGGAGGCCAACACGAGCGCCACCCGCGGTCCCGGTTGCCTCATCCCGCCCCTCCTCGACCGGTCTTATGCAGGGCCTTCATTCTCCCTGCCCAGGCCGCTGTGACCGGCGCAGACCGACCATCCGGGCCATCCGCGTCGTCAGCGGCCGTATGTCGTGCGGGTCGGCGATCGCCATGATCAACCCAAACACGATCAACACTACGACTGCGGACAGCATGCCCAACCCGATCTGGCCCGCGACGCCGGGGTGCTCCGGCAGTGGCGCACGGATCAGGACACCGGCCGCGCCGGCAACGGTACCTGCAAGTACGGACGCGGCGCCCGCGCGCGGCACGCCGGCGAGGGCGGATCGCCCGGCACGACGGCGGATGATCACCAGGAGTACGCCCGCAAGAACTGTCATGCCCACCGAATTGGCCACGATCACCGCGGTGACCCGGTCTCGGTCCGGGAGCACCAGCGCCAGCACTACCGACGCGATCGCGACCGCACCCCAGCCGATCAACGTGGCGAGCGCCGCGAACCGGTTCTGGTGCCGGGCGTAGAGCGCCCGCGAGTGCAGCGCGAACAGGCCGTAGCCGATCAGCCCCGGCGCGAACGCGATCAGGGCCGCGGTGAACGCGCCGATGTTCAGGGTGCCGCCGGCAAGCCAGGCGAAAACCTCGGCCATCGGTCGCGCGGCGCCGATCATCAACGCCGCCGCCAGCGCCGAGAGCAGCAGGACGGTACGCGTCGCCGAGGCCAGCGTGCGGCGGTAGGTGTCCTCGTCGTCGGCCGCGTAGGCGCTGGCCATGGCGGGGTAGGAAGCCGTCGCCACCGGCAGCGCCAGCACCGACCACGGGACCAGGTAGACGCTCTGGGCAAGGGTGAAGATGTAGAGGTTGCCGGCGGCCAGGTTGATCAAGCTGACGGCCAGGAACAGCGACAGCTGCTGGGCTGCCACGGTGACCACGCCGACCCAGGCGAGTCCGCGCACCTTGGCACCGGCGTCGGCATCGAACGCGTACGCCGGCCGCAACCGCAGCCCCAGGCGCCACACCGGAATCACCAGGCACAAGGCCAGAGCCGCAACGCCGAGAGTAGTGCCGACGGCGAGGATCTCCCGGCCGGCCGTACTGACCTCGGCGAGCTTGGTGCCGCGCGGAACCACGGCGCCATAGACCAGATAAGTGGCGACCACCACCACGCTGGAGACCAGCGGGGCCAGCACCGGCCAGGCGAAGCGCCGATGGGCTTGGAGGAGGCCGCCGAGAACGATCGACACGCCGTAGAGCGGGATCTGGATGGCGAACACCCGCAGCATCCCGGCGGCGACGTCGGCCGCCTCACCGGACGTTCCGGCCAGGCTGACGATCGGCTCGGCGGCAACGGCGACCACCAGCGCGACCGGCGTCAGGATCGTCAGCACCCAGGTCAGCAATGCCGAGCCGGTGCGGCTCACGGCGGCCGTGTCACCCCGGTTGATCGCGCCGGCCACCAGCGGCACCACCAGCGCGGCCAGCGCGCCGCCCGCGACAATCTCGAAAATGATGTTCGGAACGGTGTTGGCGGTCAGGTATGGATTGGTGATCGTGTCCTGGCCGGTGCCGGCGACATAGCCCAGCACCAGGGTGCGCCCGAAGCCGACGATCCGGCTGGCGATGGTGAGCCCGGCGATCAGGGCCGCGGCACCGGCGAAGCGGGCGGCCCCGGACGGCGACGGCGTGGCGGCGTCGTCGGCCGCCTGCGGACCACGAGGCTGTTCCGCGGCCTGCGGACCATAAGCCTGTTCCGCAGCCTGCGGAAAATCGGCAGCCCGCTGCAGGTCGGCCGGCTCAGCCAAGGAAGCGCGCAGGCGGGTTGGCCGAGTCTTCGACATGATCGGTACGTCTACCAAGAGCGTCCAGCTCACGCAAACCCGGCGTCGACTCGATCACCTTGGTGAAGCTGACCTTCTCACTCGCCGCGGTCAGCGCGACCAGCCCGGACAGCAGCGCCGCTCGACCCCAGGGGCCGGTCCGCCGGACCGCCGCCAGGCCGATCAGAGCGCCGAGCGAGTTGGCGCCGGTGTCACCGAGCATGATCTCCTCGCCCAGGTCGTCCGGCAGCAGCGCGGCGCCGGCGCCGACCGGACCGGCCACCAGGCCGCCAGACGGTCCGGCGAGCAGTGGCACGGACGCGACCACACCGGCCTTGAGCGCCCGGCCGGGCCTCAGGTCGAGCAGGTTCACCAGGTTGGCGGTGCCGGCGATGACGCCGGTGCCGAGGAGCACGTTCAGCGCCCGCCCGAATCGGCTCCGCGCGGGCTTGTCCGCCTCGGCCAGGACGGCGGCACCGAATGCCGCCGCACCGACACCGGCGATCTTCACCATCCCGCTGGTGACCGTGCCGGACTTCAGTGCCGACAGGTGCCCGCGGAAGCCCTTGGACGCCTTCTGGTCCGGCCGGGTGCCGACGATGTCGTCGTAGAATCCGACCGCGCCCGACACGCCGCCGGCCAGCAGCGCCGCACCGGCTAGCGCCGGGCTGCCGGCTCCGGCCGCCGAGGTGACTGTCGCCGCCGCGGCCAGCGCCGGGCCACCGGCGAGGGTGACCGTCCGCCCGTGGAAGTTGGTGCGCTTCAGCTCATCGGCCCGCGGCGCCCGTCGGGCCGCCGACAGCGCCGCTTGTGCGGCGACCGCGCCGACCCCGATCAGGGCGGCGCGGCCGAGGATCGCCGAAACTCGCATCACGGCTGCTTCGGCAGCATGGCGCTGGCGCTGGACGCATTGCCGTAGTGTCCGGCCTTCCCGCCGAGCTGCTCGTTGAGCGCGAGCGTGGCGGCGATCCGGCCCTGTGGCGTGTTGATGTTGTCGACCGTGGAGACGGTCTTGGACAGCGCCGCGTCACCGGTCACCGAGCCGATGATGTTGCCCGCACCGGCGTCGCCGGGAGCGCCCACGACCAGCGGGCCGGCCTTGTCGAACTGGTCGACCATGGTGACCGTGTTGGTGTTCTCCGCGGCCGCGTCCTTGTCGGTGTAGGGCGGCGTGGCGACGATGACGACGGCCTCGGCCGGTCCACTGACGTCGCCGTCGACCACGATGTATTTCATTTCCTCGTATGCCCGCAGCACCGATCGCATGGTGTCGCCCGGCACCGCCGGCACATGATCCAGCAGCGCCGCCGCCAGCAGCGCGCTGGACGTCTCGACGCCGTCGCTGTTGGCCGGCAGATTGTTGATGCTGGCCGAGTTCAGGGTCGTCGCGGCCAGGTCCAGCAGCGCGTCGTTGTTGTCCGGCTTGACGAAGCCGTCCTCGATCTCGACCTTGCCGGTGATCTTCGCACCGGCAAGCTTCAGCATGCTCTCGGTGTCATCGACGTAGCTCGACGACTGCTGCATCGAGACCAGCACCACCCGCCGCCCGGCGAGCTTGCCCGCGAGCAGCCCGGGAGCCGCCGCCGTGGCGAACGACTCCTGCTGCCCGGCCTCGTTTTCCAGGCCGTCGATCCGGTCGCGGTATTGCGAGTTTTCCTTGGTCAGCTGGTTGACCTTGCGGTTCAGCTCGTCGGAGGCGACACCGTTGAGCGCGGAGGTGCCGACCACGAGGCCGATCGCGAGCGCCAGGAACACCGCCGCGAGTGAGACGACGTGATATCGGAAGTTAATCACTAGAACAGCCTTTGAATGGAGAAGATCAACCCGTCCCACCACTCGCCGAGCAGGGTCAGATAGGTCCGACCGACGGTGGAGACGGCCACGGCGGCAGCCATGGCAGCGATCGCGGTGAGCACCAACAGGAGCAGCGCCGATCCCGACATGGTCTGCCGGTAGAGACGGCTGACGCCCTTGGCGTCGACGAGTTTACCGCCGATCTTCAAGCGGGTCAGAAACGTCGATGCCATGCCGCCGCGGCCCTTGTCCAGGAATTCGGTCAGGGTGTCGTGGGTGCCGACCGCGACGATCATCGTCGCGCCCTTCTCGTCGGCCAGCAGCATGGCGATGTCTTCACTGGTCGCGGCCGCCGGGAAGGTGAGCGCGGCGACGCCCAGCTGCTGCACCCGGGTCAGGCCCGGCGCGCGGCCGTCCGGATAGGCGTGCACCACGATCTCGGCACCGCAGCGCAGCACGTCATCGGTGACCGAGTCCATGTCTCCGATGATCATGTCGGGCGTGTAGCCCGCCTCAACCAGTGCATCGGCGCCGCCATCGACACCGATCAGGACCGGCTTGAACTCGCGAATGTAAGGGCGGAGAACGTCGAGGTCCTCCTTGTAGTCATAACCGCGCACCACGATCAGCGCATGCTTGCCCGCGATCTTGGTGGCCACGTCCGGCACGCCGATGCCATTGAGCAGGAGATCACGCTCCTGCTTGAGGTATTCCATGGTGTTCGCGGCGAAGGCCTCGAGCTGCACCGACAGACCCTCGCGGGCGTCGACCATGGCGGCGTCGATGGTGACCGCGTCCTGCCGCCGGCCGCTGGCGATCTTGGCGTCGCCGATGAACACGGCGTCACTCTCGATCCGCACCGCATCGCCTTCGCGGAGATTGCGGAACAAGTCCTCGCCCAGATCGTCGACCAGCGTGATGCCGGCCTTGATCAACGCTTCCGGGCCGAGATTGGGATAGCGACCGGAGATCGACGGCTTGGCGTTGAGGACCGCGGAGACACCGACGGCGACCAGCGAGTCGGCGGCGACCCGGTCCAGGTCGACGTGGTCGATGACGGCGATGTCACCCGGGCGCAGACGTCCCACCAGACGTTTCGTACGCCGGTCGAGCCGAACTGTGCCGCTGATCGTTCCCGGCTCGGCAGTCCGGGGGCGGCGCAACGTTGGTAAACGCATCGTCAACCATCCTGGCATGCCCGGACGGCGATCATCCGGCGCGACATGCGCTCAGCGGACCGTCACCCACGGAGTGCCACGCGCCGTAACGGTCCGGTTTGGCGCAACCACAGCCTACTTGGCGACGACGTCACGTAAGCGGATCAACGGCCGGTGACAGCGATCACCACCAGTTGACCTCAGTGCCCGGAACCGGATTTCTCCCGGTCGGCCACCGCGATCAACTCCTCAGCATGAGCAATCCCCAGATCCGAGTCCGGCAGACCAGCGAGCATCCGGGCCAGCTCGCGGGACCGGTCGGTGTCGGCAACCACTCGAACCCCACTGGTAGTAACCGCCCCACCGGTGTCTTTGGCCACCACCAGATGCTGATCGGCGAATGCGGCCACCTGAGGCAGGTGGGTCACCACCAGCACCTGGTGCGACCGCGCCAGCCGGGCAAGACGCTTGCCGATCTCGACCGCGGCCTGCCCGCCGACGCCCGAGTCGACCTCGTCGAAGACCAGCGTCGGGGGGCCACCGGAACCAGCGAACACCACCTCGATCGCCAGCATCACCCGGCTCAACTCTCCGCCGGAAGCACCCTTCTGCAGCGGCAGCGACGGGGCGCCCGGGTGGGCGACCAGGCGCAACTCGACCTCGTCGGCACCGTCGGCGGCGACGCCACACTCGACGCCCGCGACCGTCAGGGTCGGCTCTCCGCGCCCGGCCGACCGGGGCAGCACCACCACCTCGACCCGCGCGTGCGGCATCGCAAGACCAGCCAGCTCGACGGTGACCTCGTCGGAGAATCGCACCGCCGCGGTGCTGCGGGACTTGGAGACGTCGGCGGCCAGGCCGGCCACCACCTCGGCCAGCCGGGCCCGCTCCCGGTCCAGCTCGTCCAGAAGGTCATCAGAGCTGTCCAGCTCAGACAGCCGGGACCGGGCGTGGTCGGCCCAGGCGATGACGCCATCGACGTCCTCGGCGTATTTCCTGGTCAGCGCCCGCAGCGCGGAACGGCGCTCGTAGATCTGCTGGAGCCGGTCCGGGTCGGCATCCAGACTCGCCAGATAGCTGCCCAGCTCGGCGACGATGTCGGTGACGATGGTCGACGCCTCGGCCACCCGGCCGGCGAAGTCGCCCAGCGCACGGTCCACGGTGGACTGTGCCTCCAGTCCGCGGCGTGCCGTGCTGAGCAGCGCATTCGCGTCGGGCGTGTCGTCGCCGCCGTCGGCGCCGCCACCAAGTGCCAGATACGCGGCCTGAGCCGCGGCAGCGCAAGACCCTCGGAATGCTCCAGGCGCTGAGCCTCGTCGCGCAGCTCGTCGTCCTCGCCCGGCTGCGGGTCGACCCGGGAGATCTCGTCGAGACCGAGGCGCAGCAGGTCGGCTTCCTGATTGCGGGCGCGGGCGTTGCGGCGCCGGTCCTCCAGATCATCGGTGACCGCTCGCCACTGAGTGTGGTGCTCGCGGAGTTGCACCAGCATCTTCTCGTGATCGGGCCCGGCGAACCGGTCCAGCGAGGCGCGCTGCTCGCTCGGGCGCAGCAACCGGAGTTGATCCGACTGCCCATGCACAGCCACCACCTGCTCACCCAACTCGGTCAGCATCGACACCGGCACCGCGCGACCACCGACGTGGGCCCGCGATCGGCCCTCGATGGTGACCGTGCGGGACAACAGCAGGCTGCCATCACTGTCCACCTCGGCGCCGGCATCAGTGACCCGCTCGTGCACCTGCGCGGCCTTCTCGGCGGTCAGCCGCAGCCGGCCCTCGACCATCGCCCGGCCTGGCTCGGAGCGCACCCGCGCGGCATCGGCCCGGCCGCCGAACAGCAGGCCCAGGCCGGTCACCACCATCGTCTTTCCGGCGCCGGTCTCGCCCGTGATGACATTCATCCCCCGGGTCAGCGGCAGCGTCGTGTCCTCGATGACGCCGAGCCCGGCGATGCGCAACTCCTCTAGCACAGCTCAAGACACTAGACGCTAGGTGCGACAACCTCTACTCACCGGCGTCTGGCGACCATCGCGGAGGGCGGCTATTCGTTGGTGTTGCGCCAGCCGTTGACCGGCAGTTCAAACTTCGCCACCAGGCGATCCGTGAACGATCGCGGCCGCAGCCGGACCAGCCGCACCGGCTGCGCACCGCGGCGCACGGTGGCGACCGCGCCGGGCGCGACATCGAAGACCCGGCGGCCGTCCGCGCACACCACGGCACCCGGGCCATAGGGCTCCACGGCCACTGTGATGGTGGACGTCGGCGCCGTGACCAGAGCCCGGCTGAACAGGGCGTGGGCGCTGATCGGAACGACCAGCAGCGCGTCCACCGAGGGCCAGACGACCGGGCCGCCGGCGGAGAACGCGTACGCGGTCGATCCGGTCGGCGTCGCGCACACCACGCCGTCGCAGCCATACCTGGACAGCGCCTGGCCGTCGACCTCGAGCAGGAGCTCCAGCATCCGCTCCCGGTCGCCCTTTTCCACGGTCACCTCGTTGAGCGCCCAGCTCTCCGCGACCACGGCGCCGTCCTGGCGTCACCGTCACGTCCAGCGTCAGGCGCTCCTCCACGGTGTAGTTCTGCGCGCACAACTCGCGTACCGCCTGATCGAGATCGTGAATCTCGGCCTCGGCGAGAAATCCGACCTTGCCCAGGTTGATCCCGAACAGCGGAGCCCGCGCCGGACGCGCGACCTCAGCGGCTCGCAGCAGCGTCCCGTCGCCGCCGAGCGCGCAGACGATCTCGACGCCCGCAGCCGCGTCCGGCCCGCTGACCGGCACCGCGCCGGCGATCGCCAAGTCATCCGCCTCGTCGGCGAGCACCCGGACCACGATTCCGGCGGCCGCCAGATCCGCGGCCACCGCGCGCGCGGTGTCCCGGTTCTGCTTCTTGCCGGTGTGCGACACCAGCAACGCCTCGCGCGTCACGCATGTACCCCTTCGCCGCCGGTGTCGCCGGCGTCGGTCAATCCGGCGGAGACGATCGCGGCGATCCGCGACCGGTCCAGCCGGTCCGGACCGGATCGCAGCCACACGAAGAACTCGACGTTGCCGGATGGTCCCGGCAACGGGCTGGTGACCACGCCGGCACAGCCGAGTCCGAGGCTAGCCGCATGTGCTACGACGTCGACCACCGCCTCGGCGCGAAATGCCGGGTCCCGCACCACACCGCCGGCGCCGACCCGATCCTTGCCGACCTCGAACTGCGGTTTGACCATCGGGACCAGGTCGCCGCCCGGTTCCAGGCAGGCGACCAGAGCCGGAAGCACCAGGCGCAGCGAGATGAACGACAGATCAGCGACGATCAGCTCGGCGGGCCCGCCGATCGCCTCCGGCGTGAGCGACCGGACGTTGGTCCGGTCGTGGACGCGGACTCGCTCGTCGGTCCGGATCGACCAGGCGAGTTGGCCGTACCCGACGTCGACCGCGACCACCTCGCGGGCACCGGACGCGCAGCAGCACGTCGGTGAAACCGCCGGTGGACGCGCCCGCATCCAGGCACCGCCGGCCCTCGACCACCAGCCCGTCGGGCTGAAACGCAGCCAGCGCGCCGGCCAGCTTGTGCCCGCCCCGGGACACGTAGTCGGTGGTCGGATCGTCACCACGGACGATGACCGGGTCGGCGGGGTCGACCATCGCGGCCGGCTTCGCCGCGACCGTGCCGCGGACCTCGACACGACCGGCGGCGACCAGCTCGGCGGCCTGCTCCCGGGAGCGGGCCAAGCCCCGCCGGACCAGCTCGGCGTCCAGCCGGATGCGACGGGCCATGGCTACTCGTTGTCGATGTCGGACAACGTGGCCGCGAGTGTCCGCTGAGCCGCCGCGAAGGCCGTGACCTGCTCTTCGGGAGCGAGATCACGGACCGCGTCGAGAGCTTCGACGGCCTCGCGTACGCGTCCCGAAGCTGCCCCAGCCACCGAATCGTCGATCTCGGCGGCGGCCGGCGCGGACTCGGGACCGGGCGTCGACGGCGCCCCCGCTGCGGTCGCGGCGATGCCGTCCATCTGCTCTGAATCGGTCACGATGTGCGTCCAGCGGAGGTGCCGGAGGACTTCTTCGTGGCCGTCTTCTTGGCCGCGGTTGTTCTCGAGGCCGTCTTCTTGGCCGCGGTCCTCTTGGCCACTGTCCTCTTGGCCACGGTCGTCGTTGCCGGCGCGGCCTTCTTGGCCGCTGTCTTCTTAGCAGCAGTCCTGGTGCCGGCGGTCTTGGTGGCGGCGGCCTTCTTGGCCACGGTCCTCTTGGCCACCGTCTTCTTGGCCACTGTCCTCTTGGCCGCTGTCTTCTTGGGCGCCGCAGTCGCCGCGGTCTTCTTCGGCGCCGCAGACGTCGCAGACGTCGCCGGACGTCGCGGACGCGGCTGGCGTTGCCGTTACGGTGTGGGCCGGCTCCGAGGCACCCGGAGCCGCGGTCTTCTTCGCGACCGTCTTCTTGGCAGCGGTCTTCTTCGGCGCCGAGGCCGGCGCTCCCGAGGCCGACGCTGCGGCGGTGGTGGTGCCGGCGGCCGGGGGCGCATCGGCGAGTTCGCCGCTCCAGATCCCGGACCTTCTTGGTCAGCTCGTCGACCTCGTCCATGGTGGCGAGGCCGACCCGGCCCAGGGCCCGGTCGACCTCGACTTTGACCATCCGAGACATGGCCTCCCGATTGGCCATCGCCGTGTTGACCAGCTCCTGTAGCTGGTCCGGGGACACGCCACCCTTGCCCGCGACGTTCTTGACGATCTTCATAGCCTTCTTCCGAGAGGTGTCGGTGAACCCGAGCGCCAGCTCGTAGTAGGCACGCCAGGCATCCTTCTGAGCCATGCGATCCTCCTTCTGATGAGGTCTGGTGTTTGATGATTGCGGCGGCCGCGAATCCCCCGTATCACGACTATCGCCCCACCTCACGCTACCGGGCCGGTTGGCAACGCTGATGCGGTACCGTGCCGCATAGGCGCACCGATTGCGTGACCTGGGCGATTATTCGAAGGAGATCCATGGCCACTGTGGACGAGTGCCGAGATGCATTGCACCAGCTGGCCGCGCGGATGGACGCGAATGCCGAGGCGGCCGGCAAGGTCGACCTCGACCGCCCACTGGCCTGCAGCATCTCAGATCTCGGCGTCGCTTTCCACGGCCAGCTGGTCGGCGGCCGGCTGATGGACCTGACCGACGGTGACGACCCGAAGGCCAAGATCCGGCTCACCGCCAACAGCGACGACCTGGTCGCCCTGATCGATGGCAAGCTCGACCTCACCCGAGCGTTCATGTCCGGGCAGATCAAGATCAGCGCGAATCCATTCGACCTGCTGAAGCTGCGCAAGCTGATGTAGATCGGGCTAGGCGCCCAGGCCCAGAGTCCGCAACGTCTGCGCCGCGGGGCCGCCCGCCGCAGTGATGTCTTCCGGTTCACCGTGCGCCCAGGCCATCGCCGCGAGCGCAGCCAGCGCCGCGGTCGGCGAACCGGCACCATCCAGTTCCACGCCGGCCTCCGCGCGCCGCACCCGCCATCCGCCGGTCTCGGCCAGATCATCGACCACATCGGGTACGCGTGCCGCAGCACCCAGGTCGCCCAGCGCGCGGAGATCGGGCGCGACCCACGTCGGGCGAGACCCGGCCGGCGCCGCGAGCAGATCGTCCGGCGTCGTGACGCCGGTGAGCACCAGCAGGCTGTCCATGCCGGCCCGGACCGCGCCCTCGATGTCGGTGTCCAGGCGGTCACCCACCACCAGCGCGTTCGCAGCCCGGGCCCGAGCCGCCGCGGCGGTGAACAACCGCGGCTCAGGCTTGCCGACGATCACGTCCGGCGATCGGTCCAGCGCATGGCGAAGAGCCGCGACCAGCGAGCCGTTGCCGGGCAGAGGGCCACGCGGCGACGGCAGGGTGCTGTCCGCGTTGGTCGCCACCCACCAGGCCCCGCGCCGGATCGCCACGCTCGCCTCGGCCAGCTGGGCCCAGCCGACATCGGCGGCGTACCCCTGCACGACCGCGGCCGGCTGCGGATCGGCGCTGGTCACCGGGGTCAGACCGACCTCGCTGATCTCGGCCCGCAGTGCGGGTCCGCCGACCACCAGCACGGCACTTCGCGGTGCCAGCCGCTCGGCCATCAGCCGCGCCGATGCCTGGGCCGACGTGACCACTTCGGACGGTGAAGCGCCGATGCCCATGGACACCAACAGGTTCGCCACGTCGGCGGCACGGCGTGAGGCGTTGTTGGTCGCGTAGGCAACGGCGGGCCCGTGCGCCGCCAGCTCGTTCAGCGCCTCGACGGCGCCGCCGATCGGCTCATGGCCGAGATAGACGACACCGTCGAGATCGAAGATGACCAGGTCGTAGCGATCAACAAGCCGATCCGGCCGGCTCACGCATCGCCCTTCTGGGCCTCATCGGCCGCGGCCGGAGGCTCGTACATCTCCCAGTCTTCATCGTCGTCATCGTCCTCGTCATCGCCGAGGTCGGTGTCGTCGGTCTCGGCTGACGCGTCGTCGTCGTCCTCGTCGTCGTCCTCGTCGTCGTCGTCCTCGTCGTCTTGGTCGTCCTCGTCGAAGTCGTCGTCCTCATCGTCGAAGTCGTCATCGAGGTCTTCATCGTCCTCAGCGTCGAGGTCTTCATCGTCTTCGTCGTCGTCCTCGGCGCCCTCGCTGTAGACGAGTTCGTCACCCGACTCGGCCGGAGCGGCGCTTGGACCAGTCGCGGCCGCGGCTTCGGCGTCGGCGCGGCCGTCGATCTCGTCATGGGCCAGCTTCAGAGCGAGATCCGGATCCTCCGACTCGTCGTCCTCCTCAAGCGTGATGCCATCGAGGTCGAGCAGGCGCTCGGCGGCGTCGGTTTCGCTCTCCGGGTCGGCTTCCACGGCCCGGGCAAACCACTCCCGGGCTTCCTCGCGCCGGCCGACCGCCAGCAGCGAGTCGGCGTACGCATACCGGAGCCGGGCGACCCAGGGAGTGTCACCGGTCAGCTCGCGGATCTGCAGCATCGCCACCGCCGCGTCGTTCTGACCCATGTCGGCGCGCGCTCCGGCAGCCACGATCAGGAGTTCGATCGTCTCGGCGGTGTTGGATGACTGACGCTCGGCACTGCGGTAGAGATCGATCGCCCGCTCCGGGCGGCCCAGCGCTCGTTCGCAGTCGGCGAGGATCGCCAGGTGCGTCTGCTTTCCGCTCATCCGGTGGTAGGTCCGCAGCTCGGAAACTGCTGTCTGCCACTGGCCGGACTTGTAGGCGGCCAAGCCGACGGCTTCGCGAACGACCCCGATCCGGGACGCCATTCGTCGCGCCGCCACCGCGTGTTCATAAGACAGTTCCGGCTCTTCGTCCAGGTAGCGGCCGGCCGCGACGAGGTGCCGGGCGACCCGGTCCGCTATCGGCCGCGCCAGCGACACCAGTTCGGAGCGGATCGGCTTGTCCAGCTCGTCGGCAGTGATGTCCTCGTCAAGAGCCGGCTCGTCCCGGCTGGCGCCGGTCGGTTCCTGATCGTCGGCGAACCGGTCTCGATCGCGATCCTCGCGCCCGGCGAAACCAGCGCGGTCACCGGACCGGTCAGAATCACGGCGCGGCCGGTCATCCCGCGGCTGGAAGTCACGACGCGGACGGTCATCGCGGTCAGAGCTGCGCGGACGATCGTCCCGCTGCTGGAAGTCACGACGCGGACGGTCATCGCGGTCAGAGCTGCGCGGACGATCGTCCCGCTGCTGGAAGTCACGACGCGGCCGGTCATCGCGGTCTGGAAGCTGCGCGGACGATCGTCCCGCTGCTGGAAGTCACGACGCGGACGGTCATCGCGCGGCTGGAAGTCACGACGCGGCCGGTCATCGCGCGGCTGGAAGTCACGACGCGGCCGATCGTCTCGCTGCTGGAAGTCACGACGGGGCCGATCGTCCCGCTGCTGGAAGTCACGACGGGGGCGATCATCCCGCTGCTGGAAGTCACGACGGGGCCGATCATCCCGCTGCTGGAAATCGCGACGGGGCCGGTCATCCCGCGGTTGGAAGTCGCGACGCGGCCGATCGTCTCGCTGCTGGAAGTCACGACGGGGCCGATCGTCGCGGCGGTCGGAATCACGGCGCGGACGGTCATCCCGCGGTTGGAAATCACGACGGGGCCGATCGTCTCGCTGCTGGAAGTCACGACGCGGCCGATCATCCCGCGGCTGGAAGTCGCGACGCGGACGATCGTCGCGATCGAAACTGCGCGGACGATCGTCGCGGCGGTCGGAATCACGGCGCGGACGGTCATCCCGCTGCTGGAAATCACGACGGGGCCGATCGTCACGCTGCTGGAAGTCACGACGCGGACGGTCATCCCGCGGCTGGAAGTCGCGACGCGGACGGTCCCCGCGGCTGGAAGTCGCGACGCGGACGGTCGTCGCGATCGGAGCTGCGCGGACGATCGTCGCGGCGGTCGGAATCACGGCGCGGACGGTCATCCCGCTGCTGGAAATCACGACGCGGACGGTCGTCACGGTCGAAGCTGCGCGGACGGTCATCGCGGCGGTCGGACCCGCCACCGGTCGAGCCGCGGAATCCGCCGCCCTGACGGTCGTCCTTGCGGCCGTAACCGGCACCTGAGGAGCCGCGGGACCCGCCGCCGGTGCCTCGATAGCCACCAGTCTCGCCGCCCCGGCCACCACCGAACCGATCGCGCTCGGAACCGCGATATCCGGTCCGCTCGTCCCGACCGCCCCCGACCGCGCGGTGGCCGCCGCGACCACCGGGGTGCGGGTCGCCGGAACCGTGCCGGCCGCCGCCCCGATCACTTCGCCCGGGGCGGGGTTCGCCGCCTCGGGAGTCGTTTCCACGCCTGTCCCGGCGGCCGTCATCCGGCGTCGCTGCACTCACGTTGTCCATCCTTCCAAACCGGTCAGGGCGTAGCTGCCAAATAGGCATAGCGTCGGTGGTGCTGAGATGGCGCCCGCACCGGCTGCGATCCATCCGCGCGAGGCGCGCCGGCGCGAGCACTCCGGCGAGGGCATGGACGATCCCGATCGTCGCAATGCGACTGGCGACCGTCCGGTCTGGCAGCGGCCCTCACCGTGGGGTATCCAGCCCGGTACGCACAAATCGCGGACCGCATAACGGTACTAAAGCCCGGCGTACCGGCCGCGAGCGGGCACCCGATCCGCACCGGGCACGCGCGACGACGAATCGGACAGCGGCGGGCTCAGGAACCACCAATGAATTGCACAATTGAAGAATTGCCTAAAACGCATTCAGGGGGCACCGCATGGTGCCCCCTGAATGGAATGAGTGTCCGGCGGTGTCCTACTCTCCCACACCCTGGCGAGTGCAGTACCATCGGCGCTGGTGGGCTTAGCTTCCGGGTTCGGGATGTTACCGGGCGTTTCCCCGCCGCTATGACCGCCGTAACTTTATGGAACTTTCAAACACGTGGGCCGGCCCCCGGGTGGGGGGTCGGGTGGTGTGTTTGTTGTTCTAGAGTTGCACAGTGGACGCGACAAAAAGATTTGGGTGCTCTAACACTCTTTTGGTGTGAGCGTGTTTGTGGTCAAGTCCTCGGCCTATTAGTACCAGTCAACTGAACACGTTACCGTGCTTACATTTCTGGCCTATCAACCCAGTGGTCTTGCTGGGGGCCTTAACCCTCTAAGGGGTGGGATACCTCATCTTGAAGTGAGCTTCCCGCTTAGATGCTTTCAGCGGTTATCCCTTCCGAACGTAGCTAACCAGCCGTGCTCCTGGCGGAACAACTGGCACACCAGAGGTTCGTCCGTCCCGGTCCTCTCGTACTAGGGACAGCTCTTCTCAAGTATCCTACGCGCACGGCGGATAGGGACCGAACTGTCTCACGACGTTCTAAACCCAGCTCGCGTACCGCTTTAATGGGCGAACAGCCCAACCCTTGGGACCTACTCCAGCCCCAGGATGCGACGAGCCGACATCGAGGTGCCAAACCATCCCGTCGATATGGACTCTTGGGGAAGATCAGCCTGTTATCCCCGGGGTACCTTTTATCCGTTGAGCGACACCGCTTCCACATGCCGGTGCCGGGTCACTAGTCCCGACTTTCGTCTCTGCTCGACCTGTCAGTCTCACAGTTAAGCTCCCTTGTGCACTTGCACTCAACACCTGATTGCCAACCAGGCTGAGGGAACCTTTGGGCGCCTCCGTTACATTTTGGGAGGCAACCGCCCCAGTTAAACTACCCACCAGACACTGTCCCTGAACCGGATCACGGTCCTAGGTTAGATACCCGAATCCAACAGAGTGGTATTTCAACGTTGACTCCACCCGAACTGGCGTCCGAGATTTCATAGTCTCCCACCTATCCTACACAATTACATTCAGATACCAATGTCAAGCTATAGTAAAGGTCCCGGGGTCTTTCCGTCCTGCCGCGCGTAACGAGCATCTTTACTCGTAATGCAATTTCGCCGGGCCTATGGTTGAGACAGTAGGGAAGTCGTTACGCCATTCGTGCAGGTCGGAACTTACCCGACAAGGAATTTCGCTACCTTAGGATGGTTATAGTTACCACCGCCGTTTACTGGCGCTTAAGTTCTCAGCTTCGCCCCGAAGGACTAACCGGTCCCCTTAACGTTCCAGCACCGGGCAGGCGTCAGTCCATATACATCGTCTTACGACTTGGCATGGACCTGTGTTTTTAGTAAACAGTCGCTTCCCCCTGGTCTCTGCGGCCACCTTCCGCTCCCACCGCGTGGGTGTTCACGGCTTGTGGCCCCCCTTATCCCGAAGTTACGGGGGTAATTTGCCGAGTTCCTTAACCATAGTTCGCCCGATCGCCTCGGTATTCTCTACCTGACCACCTGTGTCGGTTTGGGGTACGGGCCGCTAAGAGCTCGCTAGAGGCTTTTCTCGGCAGCATAGGATCACTGACTTCACCTGAATCGGCTCCGCATCACGTCTCACCCCTGAATGCGCCACGGATTTACCTATGGTGCGGGCTACACGCTTGCCCCGGCACAACCACCGGCCGGGCTCAGCTACCTTCCTGCGTCACCCCATCGCTTGACTACTACCCTCCAAGGTCCCAGCCACCAACACCTCACCCCGAAAGGATCCGTGCCGGCAGGTGGTTAGTACAGGAAGGTTCATCATGGGCGCTCCTTCGCGGGTACGGGAATATCAACCCGTTGTCCATCGACTACGCCTCTCGGCCTCGCCTTAGGTCCCGACTCACCCAGGGCGGATTAGCCTGCCCCTGGAACCCTTGGTCATCCGGCGGAAGGGTTTCTCACCCTTCTTTCGCTACTCATGCCTGCATTCTCACTCGTACGGCGTCCACGCCTGGATCACTCCGGCGCTTCACCCGCCGCACGACGCTCCCCTACCCATCCACACACCTAGACCACACCCACAAGGGATGCGGCCGGGTACACATGTGAATGCCACAGCTTCGGCGGTGTACTTGAGCCCCGCTACATTGTCGGCGCGGAACCACTTGACCAGTGAGCTATTACGCACTCTTTCAAGGGTGGCTGCTTCTAAGCCAACCTCCTGGTTGTCTATGCGATCCCACATCCTTTTCCACTTAGCACACGCTTAGGGGCCTTAGCTGGTGATCTGGGCTGTTTCCCTCTCGACTACGAAGCTTATCCCCCGCAGTCTCACTGCCACGCTCTCACTTACCGGCATTCGGAGTTTAGCTGACTTCAGTAAGCTTGTAGGCCCCCTAGGCCATCCAGTGCTCTACCTCCGGCAAGAAACACGTGACGCTGCACCTAAATGCATTTCGGGGAGAACCAGCTATCACGGAGTTTGATTGGCCTTTCACCCCTAACCACAGGTCATCCCCCAACTTTTCAACGTTGGTGGGTTCGGCCCTCCACGCCGTCTTACCGGCGCTTCAGCCTGCCCATGGCTAGATCACTCCGCTTCGGGTCTAGGACATGCGACTCTGACGCCCTATTCAGACTCGCTTTCGCTACGGCTCCCCCACACGGGTTAACCTCGCCACATGCCACTAACTCGCAGGCTCATTCTTCAAAAGGCACGCCGTCACCCTCACGGGCTCCGACGGATTGTAAGCGAACGGTTTCAGGTACTATTTCACTCCCCTCCCGGGGTACTTTTCACCTTTCCCTCACGGTACTAGTCCGCTATCGGTCATGAGGTAGTATTCAGCCTTACCAGGTGGTCCTGGCAGATTCACAGCAGATTTCAGGAGTCCGCTGCTACTCGGGAACACACACAAAAGAGGTCTGCAGTTTTCACGTACCGGACTCTCACCGTCTACGGTGCCGCTTCCCAACGACTTCCGCTAACCACCAATTTGTAACTTCTCCGCCGGACTGTCAGATCCGGCCAAGTAGTCCCACAACCCCGCACACGCAACCCCTGACAGGTATCACACGCATACGGTTTAGGCTCAATCCGCTTTCGCTCGCCACTACTCACGGAATCACTATTGTTTTCTCTTCCTACGGGTACTGAGATGTTTCACTTCCCCGCGTTCCCTCCATACACCCTATGTGTTCAGGTGTAGGTGACACCACATAACTGGCGCCAGGTTTCCCCATTCGGACACCCTGGGATCACAGCTAGGTTGACAGCTCCCCCAGGCCTATCGCGGCCTCCCACGTCCTTCATCGGCTCCTCATGCCCAGGCATCCACCGTTCGCCCTGACAAACTTGACCACAAAGATGCTCGCGTCCACTGTGCAATTCTCAAACAACAACCACACCCCACACCCCACCAACCCCACCAACACCCCCGAGCACAAAACAGCCACCACGGAACCGGTATGAGTCAGGGCATGAGCCTGCCACCGAAAAAACACCCCGCGAAGCCTCTAACGCGGCTCACGCAGTTGTTCTTTCAGGACCCAACAGGATGCTCATCTTCTTTGGACGCCCACCGGGAACCTCGCCGGCACCGTTCCACGCGGCACCCGAAAGCCCGCAGTACTAAGCAACCAGGAAAACCCGGAAAACTAGCCAGTGTCTCCGCCATTGAGCAACCCCGACAGACATTCGCTGATGGAAAGGCTCCTGTTCCACACCAAGATGCGGAAAAAGATGCTCCTTAGAAAGGAGGTGATCCAGCCGCACCTTCCGGTACGGCTACCTTGTTACGACTTCGTCCCAATCGCCAGCCCCACCTTCGACGGCTCCCTCCACAAGGGTTGGGCCACCGGCTTCGGGTGTTGCCGACTTTCGTGACGTGACGGGCGGTGTGTACAAGGCCCGGGAACGTATTCACCGCAGCAATGCTGATCTGCGATTACTAGCGACTCCGACTTCACGGGGTCGAGTTGCAGACCCCGATCCGAACTGAGACCGGCTTTTTGGGATTCGCTCCACCTTACGGCATCGCAGCCCTTTGTACCGGCCATTGTAGCATGCGTGAAGCCCTGGACATAAGGGGCATGATGACTTGACGTCATCCCCACCTTCCTCCGAGTTGACCCCGGCAGTCTTCGATGAGTCCCCGGCATAACCCGCTGGCAACATCGAACGAGGGTTGCGCTCGTTGCGGGACTTAACCCAACATCTCACGACACGAGCTGACGACAGCCATGCACCACCTGTGACCGCCCCCGAAGGACCTCCACATCTCTGCGAAGTTTTGCGGCCATGTCAAACCCAGGTAAGGTTCTTCGCGTTGCATCGAATTAATCCGCATGCTCCGCCGCTTGTGCGGGCCCCCGTCAATTCCTTTGAGTTTTAGCCTTGCGGCCGTACTCCCCAGGCGGGGCGCTTAATGCGTTAGCTACGGCACAGGAAACCGGAGAGGCCCCCCACACCTAGCGCCCAACGTTTACAGCGTGGACTACCAGGGTATCTAATCCTGTTCGCTCCCCACGCTTTCGCTCCTCAGCGTCAGTATCGGCCCAGAGACCCGCCTTCGCCACCGGTGTTCCTCCTGATATCTGCGCATTTCACCGCTACACCAGGAATTCCAGTCTCCCCTACCGAACTCTAGCCTGCCCGTATCGGCTGCAAGCCCACGGTTAAGCCGCGGGTTTTCACAGCCGACGCAACAAGCCGCCTACGAGCTCTTTACGCCCAATAAATCCGGACAACGCTCGCGCCCTACGTCTTACCGCGGCTGCTGGCACGTAGTTGGCCGGCGCTTCTTCTGCAGGTACCGTCACTTACGCTTCGTCCCTGCTGAAAGAGGTTTACAACCCGAAGGCCGTCATCCCTCACGCGGCGTCGCTGCATCAGGCTTTCGCCCATTGTGCAATATTCCCCACTGCTGCCTCCCGTAGGAGTCTGGGCCGTGTCTCAGTCCCAGTGTGGCCGGTCGCCCTCTCAGGCCGGCTACCCGTCGTCGCCTTGGTAGGCCATTACCCCACCAACAAGCTGATAGGCCGCGAGCCCATCCCTAGCCGAAAAACTTTCCACCAAACCCCATGCGAGGGAAGAGTGAATATTCGGTATTAGCCCCCGTTTCCGAGGGTTATCCCAAAGCCAGAGGCAGGTTACTCACGTGTTACTCACCCGTTCGCCGCTCGAGTACCCCGAAGGGCCTTTCCGCTCGACTTGCATGTGTTAAGCACGCCGCCAGCGTTCGTCCTGAGCCAGGATCAAACTCTCCAACAAAAAACTTTGTTGAAAAACTCATCCCAGCAAAAACAACATCACAAAAGATGTCATCACTTGCCAAAGGAATCACCCACCACCAACAAAAAGTGGCACGGGGTCAAAAAACCACAATTGGCACTGGCATAAAAAATAGCACCCTGTTGAGTTCTCAAAGAACAACCACACACCAACAACCCCCTGCAATTCGCAGGAGCGTCATCGGGGCAATCGCTCGGTACAGCTAAATACTGAAACTAACTCGTCTCAGAAGATTTCGCCAGGCCGTCCAACACCGCCCACACTTGCTCTTAAATGAGCTCCGCGCGGTCGAGGTCGTTGTCCGTCTCCCTGCCGAGTGAGAACCTTACCCGTTCGATTCGCGATTTCCAAATCGGTGTGAACACCGACTCTCATGTCGCATCGCCCGGTGGATCTCGGCGGCCAGCGCCAGGGCCATCCTTTTCGACGTCCCGTTCTCGCTGACATGGAGAAATTTACCGGGGCCGCCTGCGAGCGTCAAATCAATCCGGCATGGCGCCGGTCACATGATCGACGCTTGCGTTTATCCCGATGCGTAATTGTGCAGCTCAGCGCGCGATCTCGACGCCGGCGATGGTCTTCTTTCCACGCCGCAGCACCAGCCACCGGCCATGCAGCAGGTCCGACGACGCCGGCCTGCCCTCCGGGTCGGTGACCCGCGTGTTGTTGACGTAGGCACCGCCGTCGCCGATCGCCCGGCGCGCCTCGTTCATGCTGCTGACCAGGCCCGACTCCTTCAGCAGGGACGCGTAGCTCGGCAGCTCGGGTCCGGCCGGAATGGCCGTCAGGCCGGCCTCGACGAGCGCCGCGCCCGAGAGTTCCGGGTCGAGCTCGTCGAGCGTGCCGCGCCCGAACAGGGCTTGCGACGCCGCGATCACTTCCTCCGTCTCACGGGCGCCATGCACCAGCGTGGTGACCTCGGCGGCGAGTCGCCGTTGTCCGGACCGGGCCGCCGGCCGTTCCGCGGTCTCCTTCTCCAGATCCAGGATCTCGTCCCGCTCGACGAACGTCAGCGTCCGCAGCAACGTCGCCGACCAGCGCGTCTTCAACGTTCAGGAAGTACTGGTAGAAGGCGTATGGCGAGGTCATCGCGGGGTTCAGCCAGATGCCGCCGCCACCGGTGGACTTGCCGATCTTGTTGCCGGCCGCGTCCGTGATCAGCGGCGTGGCCAGCAGATGGACCGATTTGCCCTCAACCCGGTGGATCAGATCGGTGCCGGCGGTCAGGTTGCCCCACTGGTCACTGCCGCCGCTCTGCAGCGTGCAGCCGTAGCGGCGGTAGAGCTCCAGGAAGTCCATGCCCTGCAGGATCTGGTAGCTGAACTCGGTGTAGCTGATGCCGACGTCGGAGTTCATCCGGGCACTCACGGCGTCCTTCTTGACCATGGTGTTGACCCGGAAGTGCTTGCCGATGTCGCGCAGGAAGTCGATCGCCGACATCGGCGCGGTCCAGTCCAGGTTGTTGACCATCCGGGCGGCGAACTCACCCTCGAAGTCCAGCAGCGGACCGATCTGGGTCTGGATCAGCGCAACCCACTCGGCCACGACGTCCGGCGATTGAGGGTGCGCTCGGTGCCGGGATTGGGGTCGCCGATCAGGCCGGTCGCGCCGCCGACCAGCGCCAGCGGGAAGTTGCCGGCGAACTGGAGCCGCCGCATCGTCAGCAGCTGGAGCAGGTTGCCGAAGTGCAGGCTGGGCGCCGTCGGGTCGAAGCCGCAGTAGTAGGTGATCGGCCCGGCGGCCATGTCCTTGCGCAGCGCATCCAGGTCGGTCGAGAGCGCGATCAGTCCGCGCCACTGCAAGTCATCGAGTACGTCGGTCACAAACAGCAGATTGTGACCCATCGCTTGGGGCCCGGGCAACTACATTCCCGGCTCCTCATCATCCGCCCGGAATTGGTTTCCGTTTCCCGGACCGAGCCGTCACCATCGGTGGGCATGAGAGCGCGAATGGGCGTACGGATCGGGTGGCTGGACCTGCCCGGTCCGGTCCAGTCCGGAATCGAGAAGATCATCGGCGGTCCGGTGGTCGAAGCGGTTTCCCAGGCCGGTGGTTTCTCCCCGGGAACGGCCGATCGCGTACGCACCTCGGACGGCACTCGAGCGTTCGTCAAGGCGGTCGCGCCGCACTTGAACCCGGATTCGCCCCGGCTGCACCGCCGCGAGGCGACGAACGCGGT
This sequence comes from uncultured Actinomycetota bacterium, assembly GCA_963836775.1. Classification (GTDB taxonomy): domain Bacteria; phylum Actinomycetota; class Actinomycetes; order Mycobacteriales; family Micromonosporaceae; genus DASQPR01. The sequence goes on from CAWIKR010000003.1 coordinate 2,448,037, forward strand.
GGCGCTGCCGGCCGACCGTCCCGGCCCCGCGCCTGCTCGGTTCCTACGACGACGGCGACTGGATCGCATTGGTCTTCGAGGACGTCGACGGCCGGCACCCGCACACACCGTGGCTGGACGATGAGCTGGAGGCCGTGCTGATCGCGTTGAAACGCACCGCCGAGGCGCTCACTCCCCTGCCGCCCGCACTGGCACACCTGCCCACCGCCGTGTCGGAGTACGAGACCGACTTCACGCGTGGGAACGGATCCGCGACGACCCGCCCGGCGACCTCGATCCGTGGCTCGCGGACCGGCTGCCGGCGTTGGTCGACACCGGGCGGCGGGCGGTCGACGAGCCTGGTCGGCGACACCGGCGTGCACGTTGACGTGCGCGCCGACAACCTGCTGATCCGGCCCGGTGGCGACGTGATGATCGTGGACTGGCCGTGGCTCAGCCGGGGCCCGGTGTGGCTGGACAGCGCCATGCTGATGGCCAGCGTCGCCCGATGGGGCACCATCGATCTGGATCCTTGGCTGTGCCGGATCGCCGCCGACTTCGCCGTCGAGGTGGGCACCCTGCGCGATCTCCTGGTGGCGTTAACCGGCTTCTTCGTGGACGCGGCCCGGCTGCCGCCGATCCCGGGACTGCCGACGGTCGCCGAGTGGCGCCGTGCCAACGGTGCCGCGCTGCTGGCCTGGTTGAAGACGTGGCACTCGTAAGCGGCCCGCGGAACGCGCGCCGGCCGGCACCGGTGAACATCCCGAACGTGCGGGCGTTCCAGCGCGCGCAGGCCGATGCGCTGATGCCGCTACTCGTCGACCAGCTGTAACGCCAGGCGCGGGCAGTGCGCCACGGCTCGGCGGGCGTGCCCGGCCAGGCCCGGCGTGACCGCCGGATCACGTGCACCGTCCCGCACCCGCGGGTAGCCCCACGGATCCCGGTCGAGCAGTTCCGGAAGCAGTTCGGTGCAGAGGCCGCGGCCGTCACACGCGGTGCGATCGATGTGCAGGTTCATGCTGCGCTCCGACTCAGGCAGGTGCCGCTGCGGTGCGCCCGGACATCCGCGGCGAACATGGTCAGCGTGCTGCGCACCAGCCGGGCGGTGCCATCCGGGTGAGCGCAGGCACCGCGCCCGGTGACCAGCGCGGTCAGCAGGGTCAGATCCGGCACCAGGCGCGGCTCGCGGTCGCCCCGCGCCAGCCGGCCCAGCACATGGGCGAGGTGCGGCAGGCCGTTGAGGCATGGCCCACACTGGCGGGCTCCCTGCGCGGCGAGGTAGTCGACGACGCGGGCGGTGTAGGCGAGCGGGCACGACGCCGCGGGCAGCGCGATCACCACGCCCGCCCCCGGGGAGGCGCCGAACTCCGACAACGCCGCCGACGTCATCCGCACCGAGGCGTTCGCCGGCACCCAGGCGCCGTGATAGCCGCCGACCAGCAGTGCCTGCACCGGCTCGGTGAAGGCGCCGATCAGATCGCCGAGCGTGATGCCGTAGGGCGCCTCGGTCACGCCCGGCGCGCGCACCGGACCGCTGAGCGTGACCAGGAATGTCCCCGGCTGCTCCGCGGTGCCGGCTGCGCGGAACCAGTCCGGTCCGTGGCGCGCGATCAGCGCGATCTGCGCCAGCGTCTCGACGTTCTGGACCAGTGTCGGTGCACCGTGGACACCGGATTCACTGACCCGCCGGAGGTTGTCGCGGGGCACCGCGGGGCGGCCCTCGATCGCGGCCACGACCGCGGTTTCCTGACCCGCCACGAACGTGTCGGGCGCGCGTACCACGGTGATGGGAATGTGATCGGTGCCGGCTCGCGCCCGAACCGCGGCGGCCACCGCGGGCAGCGCGCGGTCCGCGGCATAGAGATATCCGCGCTCGGCGCCCACCGCGTCCGCCGCCAGCTGCAGGCCATCCAGGACCAGATGCGGTACGCGGGTCAGAAGCTCAGCATCCTTGGCGCTCGCGGGCTCGCTCTCGGCACCGTTGCCCACCACGACCGGAGCGCGCGACTGGCCGTTGGCCGCCACGGCGGCAAGCTTGCGCCAGGTCGGGAATCCGGCACCGCCGCGTCCGGTGAGACCGGCGTGGGCCAGCATCGGGATCAGCTCCCGGGTGGCCGACCACGGCAGCTCGCCATGCCGGCGCCGGTGCTCGCCCAGATCGTCGGTCGGCTCGGCCAGAAGGCGGCGAGTGTCGGAGGTGACCGTGGTGGTCATCGAGCACGCTCCAATCGGACGTATTCCAGGAATCGGCCGGACACCCGCCAGATCCCGGCCGCGCCAACGGCGAGACCGCACGCCGAGACGATGACCAGCAGCCACGCCTGGTGCTCATCGGTCCCGGCACCGATCGAGTGCGCCATCGCGAGCGGCCAGCTCAGATATGCCAGCCAGTGCACCGCTTGCCAGGCACGGACGCCGATCCGATGGCGCAGCAGGCTGGTCACCACGATCGCGATCACCAGGTCCGACGCCACCGTGCCGAGACCCATCCAGAGCGGACGGTAGGAAGTGGTGAACGGGAGGACGAGGCTCGCCAGGTTGAGTTGCGCGTACGGGTCGAACAGCAGGGTGACCACGTGGATCGCGAGGAAGACGACGGACAGCAGGGCCGCGTTGCGGTGCACGATCGTCACTGCGAACCGGGGCAGGCCGAAGACGGCCCGTCCGCTGCGCCCGCCGATGCCGAGCACGACGACGACGGTCAGCAGGATCATCGCGACGGTTCCGGTGCCCCGGCCGAGATACCACAGCGCATCGGTCACGACGGCCAGCCGTTCAGCGTGGTGACGTGGTGATGCGCGTCGACCAAGCGGGCCGGCATGCCGGATTCGCGCAGCCAGGACAGCGCGGCCCGGCCGCGGACAATCGCGGCGGTGCTCAGCGTGTTCGCCTTGAGGCAGGTGCCGGCCGCCACCGAGACGGTTCGCCAGATCGCGTCGGCCGGGCGGCAGGTTCGCGGATCCAGGATGTGGTGCAGCAGCCGATCGCCGGAGCGCCAGGCCCGGCTGGTGGTGCTGGACGTCGCGAGGGCGCCGCCGCCGCGCAGTGCGATGGTGGCGATCGGATCGTCGGCGTGATCGGCGACCAGGACCGACCAGCCGCCGGCCGGTCCGGCGCCGGCGGTCGCGATGTCACCGCCCAGGCTGACCAGCACTCCGACGCCGAGCCGCTGGGCCGCCATCCGCGCGCACCAGTCAGCCGCATGGGCCTTCGCGGTCGCGCCGAGGTCCAGCTGGACTCCCCTCGGGATCTGCACGGTGCGCCCGCGCAGCCGGATGTCGGTCCAGTCCGGGATTCGCTCGACCCACGGTTCGGAGGTTGCGGCGGTCGGCGCGATGTCGTGGAAGTCCCGGTCGTAGCCGGCTCGGGCGAGGGCTCCGCCGAGCGCCGGCGTCACGTCGCCGTCGCTGATCGCCGCGGCTTCCAGCGCCGCGCTGACCAACGCCGCAAGGAGCGGACTGATGGTGACCGGATTGCCGGCGCTGGTGTTCACCCGATCGCGAAGCTCCGACGGGTGAAACCGGCTGCAAGCCCGCTCAATCGCGTCGAGACCGGCGACCACCAGGGCGCGGGCCGGGGCGAGCGCCCGTGGGTCGGTCACCACGACGCGTGCCAGGGTGCTCCAGATCGGCCACTCGGCACTCACGTCGCTGACCGGAAGCGTCGATGTCATCGGCATCGCGATCACGACCCGCCCGAGTGCGCCTGGGGGCCTTGATCGGTCCGCCCGACGAAACCACCGCCGCCGTCGTCGGTGCCGTTGTTGAGGTCGCCGCCGTTGGTGGAGGTCGTGCCGGTGACGCCGCCGGTGCCGGTGTTCGAAGCGGAGGTCGCGGACGACGCGTACGCCGCCCCGGCCAGTGCGACCGAGCCGGCAACGGCGGCGATCGCGAGCCCGGCGGTGCTGGTGCGGATCTTGCGGAGCCCGGAGTCCCGGACATCCCGGATATCAGCCATGCAGTCGAGCGTCCAGCGCCTGCCTGGTCGCACCGTCGGATCACGCTGTGAGCTGCCTGTGTCTGTCGCGGAGACCGTTCAGGACGTCATGATCAGCAGTTGGCCGGACTCGATGCCGCAGCGGGACAGCAGCCGCAGCACCGCCGGATCGTCGAGCGCGACGACGGCCGCCAGCACGTCGTCGAAGCCGGCCGGGCGGAGCAGCGAGCCGCCCTCGTCGGCTCGTCGGAGCGCCGCCCGCGCGTTCGGTGACCAGGCCGGTTCGTGGGGCGCCGCGCTCGGCCCCGGCTGATCTTTGCGCAACCCGAACTCGGCAGCACCGGTCATCGCGAGATCCGCGGCCAGCCACTCCGGTGCCTGACCACGGCGCAGGCCGTCATGCAGCCGCCGGGCCGCGACGGCGCGCCGGCTCAGGCTGCCGGGCAGTTCAGCGCCGGTAGCGAGGATCTGGTCATGCATGCTGAGCACCGCGACGATCAGGTGGATCGGCTCGACGACTCGATGCCTCACCCGGACGGCGTGCCGGTCGGCCTCCGCCGCGACAGTGTGCAGCACGGCCGGGAGCCGATCCGGACGCCCGATCCGCCGCCGCAGGAACGCGGCGACCGGTTGCGCGTGCCGGAACCGGCCGACCGCGCCGAGACGGGTGAGCTCGGCGATTGCCGGCGCCCACGGGCTCACGTCGCGGCCGGGGCCGGACTCGCGCAGCCGGCGCACCATCGAGGTGCGGTCGGTCCGATATCCGGCCAGCGCCTCCTGCGTACGCACGTCGCGGTCGTCGAGCAACGCCATCGCCAGATCCCGGGCACCGGTAGCGGCGCGGCCGTCCCGTCCGGCGGCCGAGATCGCGGTCCGGAGCCCGGCCAGCACGGTGGCATCCCACTCCAGGTCGCCGCCGGCCCGCCACCCGCACTCGCGCATCGAGGCGACGGCCTCGGCGGCGACCGCACCGGCCGGAACGCCGGCCAGATCGGCCGGCCGCCACTCGACCCGCGGCCACGGCACCGCCGACGGCAGCGCCGCCGGGTTCGGTCCGGCCGCGCGCGACAGGCACGCGCTCAGCACGTTCGCCGCGGCGACCCGGCCACCGGCTTCGGCGACCGCGCGGCCGGCCGCCGCCAACAGCGCCTCGAACAACTCGTTTCCGACTCGGGCGGTGATCACAGCGGATAGGTTAACGGCCGGAGTCAGCCCATGCCGTACAAGCGATTGACGTGCAGCCGGATCACCAGGCGGCGATCGGCGACCATGGCGCGCCGATAGTCGTCCCAATCGGGGTGCTCGCCGGAGATGTCGCGGTAGACCTCGATCAGTTCCGCGACCGCGGCGTCGCGCGGATCCGACGCCACCTCGGACAGTGTGGCGATCCCCTCAGCGACCACATAGGATCCACCGTCGCTGACGTAGAGGCTGAGCCGCGGATCCCGACGCAGGTTGTGGACTTTGGCTCGGTCAGCCGTCGACGAGACCCTGATCTGTTCGGCGGCGGCTTCGGCGAGATAGTCCACCGCGGACAGCTGCGGGCGGCCATCGCGCCGGATGGTGACCAGCGCGCCTCGGCCACTGCCGCCGATCAGCCGCCACGATGCGCCCGGCCCGGTCACCGTGCTCACGCGGCGGCCAGCTCCCGGCGCAGCGGCGCCAGCGCGTCGGACAGGCGGGTCAGCTCGGCCAGCAACGCCGCGGCGGCCTCGGCGGCGCCTGGCGCCACCACCTCGCCGTCGGAGTTGAGACCGGTCTGCAGGTTGATGTTGACCGCCGCGTTCACCGGGAACATCCGCAGACCGACGAGGACCGGCTTGAGCATCTGCACGGCTCGGGTGCCGGCCGCGATGCCGCCGTAGCTGACAAAGCCCACCGGCTTGTAATACCACTCCTTGTGCAGGTAATCGATGGCGTTCTTGAGCGGTGCGGTGAAGCCGTGGTTGTACTCCGGCAGGACCAGCACGACCGCGTCCGCGGCCGCGGTGAGCGCGCTCCACTGCCGGGTGTGATCGTGCGAGTAGTCCTGCAGCGACGGGTGCTTCGGCTCGTTGAAGAACGGCAGCTGCAGCTCGGCCAGATCGACCACGGTCACGTCAAATCGCCCGTACTCCTCAGCGATCTTGACGAACCACTCCGCAAGCCGCGGTCCGACCCGGCCGGGCCGGGTGCTAGCGATGATGACATTGAGCCGCGGCAGCGGCGTCGCAGAAGTCGGTGACATGTCACCAAGCTATTCGCCTTCTTGGTGACGTGTCAACAATGCCGTAGGATCAGTTTCCTATGAATGAGACGGAGTGGCTCAACGACCGCGAGGCCAGCGCCTGGCGCGGCTACCGGCGCATGCGCCTGCTCCTGGACCTGCAGCTCAACCGCGACCTGGCCCGGGACAGCGGCCTGTCGGAGGCGGACTACGACGTGCTCTCGCATGTCTCCGAGTCGGCCGATGGCCGGTCCCGGCTGACCGAGCTGGCGGGTCACATGCACTGGTCCAAGAGCCGTCTATCGCACCACATCACCCGGATGCAGCAGCGCGGCCTGGTCGAGCGCCGCGAGTGCGCCACCGACGGCCGCGGATCGGTGGTGGTGCTCACCGACCTCGGTCGCAAGACCATCGAGGCGGCCGCGCCGAAGCATGTCGCGTCGGTCCGGGCGCACCTGATCGACCTGCTGACGCCGGACGAACTCGCCGCGCTGGACGCGCTGAGTCACCGGATTGTGGGGCGGCTCAACGCTGCCTGCGATGCGGTTCGGGCCGAGACCGGCGACTAGCCGCAGCTAGATCTCGTCGCGGCTAGAGCATCGGGCGGCGCTTCTTGCGGACGCCCGGACGGAACACGCTCACCGACGGGTCACCGGCCAGCCAGAACCGCCACTCGGTCTCGACGCCGACGTTCAGGCCGACGCGCTTGCCGGACTCGATCAACTCCGGCTCGGTCGGCCGTTCCGGCGGCTTGAGCAGGATCGGCCCGGTGCCGTCGAGGACCGGCGTGCCGTCGGCGGATTTGTCCACGCCGAGCGCCTGAGCCAGCCGGCCCGGTCCGCGCGCCAGATCCCGATCGGAAGCACCGTTGCGGCGATCCCGGGCCAGGTCGAAGCCGTCGACGACGGCCCCGGCCCGGAGCAGCACCGCACAGGGTTCACCGACCGGCCCGGCCACGATGTTCAGCATCCAGTGCATGCCGTAGTTGAAGTACACGTACGCATACGCCGGCCGGGCCCCACATCACGGTGTTGCGCTTGGTCATGCCCCGGTGGGCGTGCGACGCCGGATCCGCTCCGAGTCCCGCATAGGCCTCGGTCTCGGTCAGCCGGATCGTCACGCCGTTCGCGGTCACGGTCCAGCCGAGCAGCGTGCGGGCGACGTCCGGCACTCGAGTGGCTGGCCACTTCGTCCACGCGTACGCCACCCGGCGATTGTCGCAGGCGATCCCCGGCCGGGTCCGGAGCGGGCATGTCCGGTGGCGATGGCCGGCCAGAATGAACGCCGTGACGACGCCCGACGACGCCGAGATGCCCGAAATCGCCGCCCACGGAAGCCTGGCCGCCGCCCTGCACGCCCTCGCGCCGGACCTGCGGATCGAGCCGGAACACGACCGGCGGGTACGCATACCGAGCACCCGGCCCGGCCGCGACCCGCTCTCCGTCGCACCCGCGGCCGTCGCCGGCATGTGGGCGTTCGGTGCCTGGACCGGTGGCATCCAGATGATCCACGGCATGTGCGGTGCGCTGACCGATCTGGTGCCGGTCGCGACCGCCTGGCAGGACGGCGTGCTGATGAGCGACATCAAGGTCCTCGCGCCGTTCGCGAGCGTGCCCCGGCGCGCCGAGGCCTATGACCACGGACCGGACCACGTGGTCAGCGAGGAGTGGCGCGCGCTTCACGAGCGGGCCGATTCGGTCGACTGGCCGCAGTTCCGAGATCTGGTGGCGACCGCCGCCGCCGAGCCCCGGTTGCGGCAGCTGTACCCGTACGCCAGCCACTGGTCGCTGCGCTTCTCGACCACCACCGGTTACCCGTTCTCCCCCGACCTGGTGATCCTCGACGCGCCCCACGGCGGAGGCCGGTTCGGGGTGCGTACCGCCTGGTCCGGCCCTGTCACCGAGGCCGACTCCGCGGCGGAGGCGGTCGCGCTCGCGGTCGCGCACCTGCCCGCCGACCTGGGTCCGGCGGTGGCCGGCCGCTACCACCACGGCTAAGGCTGGTCAGCGCGGACCAACTCAGGTCCGGCCGTGCGCCGATGACATGATCAGCCCATGCGACAGAGCTACGACGCCCGCAACGCCGACCTCAAGTACTGGGTGAACGGCACCCTCAAACACCGCGACGAGCCGGGCCTGTCCCCGTTCGACTCGGTGGTGCAGGGCGGCGACGCCGTCTGGGAGGGACTGCGGGTCTACGACGGCCGGATCTACGGGCTGGACGAGCACCTGGACCGGCTGTTCGCCTCGGCCGCCGCTCTCGGCTTCGAGGCGGTGCCGGCGCGGACCGACATCGTCGCCGCCGTCCGCGACACGCTGATGGCCAACGAGATGCGCGACGGTGTCCACATCCGGCTCACCATCACCCGCGGCGTGAAGATCACCAGCGGGATGGACCCGCGGCTCAACGAATCCGGCTGCACCCTGGTCGTTCTCGCCGAGCACAAGGCGCCGGTCTACGACACGGCCGGGCTGCGGCTGATCACCTCGACGATCCGCCGGCCGGGACCGGACGTGCTGGACCCGAAGATCCACCACAACAACCTGATCAACTCGATCCTCGCGAAGATGCAGGCCAACCTCGCCGGGGTCGATGACGCGCTGATGCTGGACGTCCGCGGCTTCGTCGCCGAGACCAACGCGACCAACTTGTTCATCGTCGTGCGCGGCGCCGTCAAAACCCCATTCGGGTACGCCTGCCCGCACGGCATCACCCGGGCCACCGTCCTGCGGATCGCGCCCGAGGACGGCATCGCGACCACCGAGGCGGACCTGTCGCTGACCGACTTCTACACCGCCGACGAAGTCTTCTGCACCGGCACCATGGGCGAGATCGCCGGTGTCACCGAGGTCGACGGGCGCCGCATCGGCACCGGCTCGCCCGGACCGGTCACGAGTCGCATCGCGGCGCTCTACCAGGCATACGCGCGATCCAACGGGGTCGCGATCGTCTGACACCGCCGTCATCGCCACCGCGGCGGTCATCGCGATCGTGCCGGCAGCTCACAGTCGATAGGCAGATAGCGCCCGGTAGTAGGGCATGGCCTCGTCGACCAGCGGCCGCAGCCGGTCCGGGACGTCGGCCGGCTTCGGATCGTAGGGCGCGAAGCCGGTCGACGCCTCGACGGTGGCGTACCAGTAGGGCGCCCAGACCCCGTCGGTCGCCCGCCGGCCCGCCGCCCACGACAGCATTGCCGGATCCCAGGCGATGCCGAGCGCGGCGCACAGCCGCCCCAGCGTGCCGGCCGGGTCCCGGAGCACGTCGGCGCCGTCGACCACCGGGCCGCCGAACCGCTCGAAGATCTCCACCTGCTGGGGCAGGCCGATGTCGTCAAGGGTCGGCTGGTCGCGCACCTTGGCGTAGGAGGCGATGACGTACGCCGGATCGCGGATCAGGTGGGCGTGGGTAAGCGCCCGCAACCAGCCGCGATCGACCTCCGGCAGCAGGTGGTGAGTCATGTGCTTCTGGTAGAAGACGGCCGCCGGCCGGCCGGACCGCTCGGTGACCGGGCCGGTCAGCGCCTCCGCGACCGCCTCCCAGGACGTCGGCTGGCTGGCCAGGACCTGGTCCCGGCCGGGATGGTCGAGCCCGGTCGCGGCCAGGTAGTAGGCGTAGAGCGGCTCGTCGACCACCACGGTGTCGGCCCGGGCTCCGAAGCTGCGCATCATCGCGGTGGAAATGTTGCGGGGACCGGACCACATCGCGACGCGTACGGCAGCGTCGCGACGGTGCTCTGGTTCAGCAGCCGACATGGCGCCAAGGTTACGCATTGATTGGTCCGGCGTTCACGACAAGTTGACGCGCCGGCTCATCCGCGCCCGGCAACCTCACCGGCATGGCGAATGACGCAGAAATCTTCCACCGCGGCCTGAGCCGGCGCGGCGTGCTGGCCGGCACGGCGGCGGCCGGAGCCGGGCTCGCCGCGGCACCGTTGATCGGTGCGGCTCCGTTGATCGGCGCGACCCCGGCCGCCGCCGCCGAGCATCTCGAGGTGCACGACCCGGGTGAACCCGTGCACACACCCCGGGTCAACGGGCTGCACCTGCAGTTCGGCGCCGATCCGGCGCGCACGTTCGTGGTGTCCTGGCACGGCCTGGCGCCGGTCGCCGGAGCGCGGGTGCTGCTCGGCGGCAGCGACGGCCGCTACCAGCGCAGCATCGCGGCGCACCAGCAGTCCTATACCGACGGCAAGTCCGGCCAGGTGGTGTACGCGTACCACGCCACCGTCACCGGACTGCACCCGGACACCGACTACCTCTACGCCGCGGTCCACGACGGTGCCCAGCCGCAGTTCGGATCGTTCCGCACCGCGCCGAGCGGCCGGGCCGCGTTCACCTTCACCAGCTTCGGCGACCAGGGCACCCCGACCACCGGCAAGCGCTACGTGCCGCCGGCCGGAGTCACCATCCCGAACCCGCCGTTCGTCAACGACAACCTCGGATCACCCGTCGCCGGCGACCTGCCGGCCGGAGTCGAGCGGGTGCAACCGCTGTTCCACCTCTTCAACGGCGATCTGTGCTACGCGAACCTGGCCACCGACCGGGTCCGCACCTGGTCCGACTTCTGGGAGAACAACAGCCGCAGTGCCCGCAACCGGCCGTGGATGCCGGCGCCCGGCAACCACGAGAATGAAAAGGGCAACGGCCCGATCGGATACGAGGCGTTCCAGACGTTCTTCGCGACGCCACGGCAGCCTGGTCAGACCGACGTCACGGCCGGTCTCTGGTATGCGTTCACGGTCGGCAGTGTTCGCGTGATCGTGCTCGCCAACGACGATGTCTGCCTGCAGGACGGCGGCGACAGTTACGTGCACGGATACTCCAACGGGGCACAGAAGGCGTGGCTGGAGTCGCAGTTGCGGGATGCCCGGCGCGACGATGACATCGACTGGGTCGTGGTCTGCATGCATCAGGTCGCGATCAGCACCGCCGACCAGTTCAACGGCGCCGACCTGGGCATCCGGCAGGAGTGGCTGCCGCTGTTCGACCGCTACGGCGTCGACCTGGTGGTCTGCGGTCACGAGCACCACTACGAGCGCTCGCACCCGATCCGCGGTCAGCAGAACAACGCCACGCTCACGCCGATCCCGGCGTCCACCCGGACCGACGTCATCGACACGTCGAAGGGCACCGTGCACATGGTCCTCGGTGGCGGTGGCACGTCGGCGCCGAGCAACCAGCTGTTCTTCAACCCGCCGGCGTGCCGGGTGATCACCTCGGTCGGCGCCCCGGATCCCACCACCAACAAGCGGCCCCCGGTCTACACGCATGAGGATGCGCCGTGGTCGGCGGTGCGCGATGCTGCGAACTCCTACGGCTTCGCGTCGTTCCAGGTCGATCCGGGCACCCGGCACGGCGGCGTCACCACCATCACGGTGACCTACTACGACATTGTCGGCGTCGAGGGCGCGATGCGGCCGTTCGAAACGTTCACGCTGGTGCGGCCCCGTTCCGACGCGCACTGACAGACACTGGATCGGGCGGTGGTGACGTTGCGGCGTCACCACCGCCCGATCGCGTCCGTTACCCGGCGTAGCTACCGCGGCGACCGTCGGCCCGCGGGCTATCTGGCCAAATCAGCGAAAGCCAGGTCAGAAGCTTATCGCTGGCGGGGCGAAGACCCTCTTGCCAGGGGCTTTGCTTTGCATACCAATACGCACCAGCAACTCTCAGCGACGTGTTACCAGGAGTACGCAAAGCAAAGCCCCTCGCACTGTCTCCCTTGCCGCCATCGGCGCTAACGCGCAGTAGCGCCGGCCGTCAACTGGCAGCCAGAACGGCATCTGCCCTTCGGCCTGCGGCCGGACCCCGTTCACCTCCGGCGCCGACCGTGCTCCTGTGACCCAGCCAGCCGCGCACACGCGCCGCACCGTCCTCAAGGGAGCCGCGCTCGGCGCCGCCGCCGTCGCGGGCTCCTCAACATTCCGGATCTTCGACGCCGCGGCGGCGGCCGCTCCCGCGTCCAACGGCATCTTCGGCTACGGCGTGGCCAGCGGCGATCCGACCGCCGACGCGATCGTGATCTGGACCCGGGCCACTCCCCCGCCGCAGCACCACAACGACCCGATCGCGACGCCCGGCAGCGGCCTCGGCAAGCCGTTGCACGTGGACTGGGAACTGGCCCACGACCGGTCGTTCCGATCGATCGTCCGGCACGGCAGCGTCGTGACCAGCCCGCGCTCCGACCACACGGTCAAGGTCGACGTCACCGGGCTACGGCCCTACACCCGGTACTACTACCGATTCCGGGCACACGGCCAGACCAGCCCGATCGGGCGTACGCAGACCGCTCCGGACGAAGCGCACCGGATCCACGCGTTGCGCTTCGGGCTGGTGTCGTGCAGCAACTACACCGGCGGCTACTTCGGTGCCTACCGGGCACTCGGCGACCGCGACGACCTCGACTTCGTCCTGCACGTCGGGGATTACATCTACGAGTACGGCAACGGCGCCGACCGCTACGGCCCGGCCGCGCTGATCGGAAAGCGCGACGCCGAACCCGTCATTGAGACCATTGACCTGCGCGGCTACCGGCTCCGGCACGCGCTGCACAAGGCCGATCCGGATCTCGCGTACGCGCACCGGCAGCACCCGTGGATCACCATCTTCGACGACCATGAAGTGGCCAACAACGCCTGGTCCACCGGGGCCGAGAATCACACGCCGGGCACCGAGGGTTCGTTCGACACCCGGCGCCGCGAGGCGTACGAGGCATATCTGGAGTGGATGCCGTTCCGCCTTCCGGAGCAGCGCACCGTGCCGCACCGCGGCATCCGCTTCTTCAAACGCTTCACCTTCGGGCCACTCGGCGACCTGTCGGTTCTGGAGACCCGGCAGAACCGCAGCGAGCAGATCGACGTCGCCGGGTTCACCACCACGGGCGGCGGGTTCATCCCGACCGGCAGCCCGGCGGTCGACGCTGCGCTCGCCGATCCGGCCCGGCACCTGCCCGAGCCGGAACAACTGGACTGGCTCAAGGACAACGTCAGCGACCGGCACCAGAAATGGCATCTGATCGGCAACCAGGTCGTCATGACCCCGGTCCGGTGGCCGGGTGCGGCGCTCGGCGTTCCCGGAAACCTGACCCTGCTGAACTCCGACCAATGGGACGGCTACCAGGCCGACCAGTCCGAGCTGATCGCACATTTCGCGGCGCAGCCGTCCGATCGTGGTGACGTCGTGGTCCTGACCGGGGACATCCACTCGTCCTGGGCGACCGACCTGCCCGCGGATCGTACGGCGACCGGCTATCAGCCGTCGGGTGTCGAGTTCGTCTGCCCCTCAGTGACCAGCGACGGCTTCTACGAACTGGTGCGGGCCTCGCTTCCGGCCGGAACGCCGACGGCTGCCGTGCTGGCCGCCACCGCGGGCGTGATGGGCGCGGTGACCGCGGCCAACCCGTGGGTCCGGTACCTGGACGGCATCGGTCACGGCTACACGCTGGTGGACGTGACACCGTCCCGGGTCCAAGCCGACTACTACCTGACCCCGACGCCCACCGAGGCGCAGCCGGATCCGCGGATCGATCCGGCCGTCACGCCGGCCTACGCTCGCAGTTTCCAGACGGTGGCCGGGACCCGGAAGATCAGTGCCGCGACCGGGCCGGTCGGACCCCGGTCGGATAGCCCGGCCACCTCGGAGCGGGATCCACGCTGATCGTGCACGTGGCGGCCACCGGCTCGTTGGGGTGCGGACCGGCGGTTGCCACGCACGATCGGAGGCGCCGGAGTAGAAACGGACTCATGGACAATTTCAAGCCGAGCGACATCGAGCCGATCGAGGCAACGCAGGCCGCCGATCTGGCCGGGGCCGACGACACTCCGCTGGCGGCACTGGACCCGGCCTACATCGGAGCGCCGGACGAGGACAGCGTGGTGTTCCGCGAGCCGGGCCGGGACTTCGTCGCGCGGACCGGCGCCGAGCAGCCGTGGGACCCGGAGGATCTGGCGGTCGCCGAAGGCCGCGACCCGACTCCGGCCAACATCGAGCGGGCTCGTCAGGAACTCGCTCGCGACGGTGCCGCGGCGATCGAGCGCACGGTCCCGTGACGGCGGGCTAGGACTGGTCGTCCCCCTCCAGGCTCGGCACCGCGAAGCCGAGCACGCCGAAGGCGTCGACCCGCTCGGATATCGCCGCCGCCTCGCGTGCCACCAGAGTGTCGAATTCGGCCATATCAGCCGGGCCGGGTTCACCGGTCAGCCGATCGGCGAATTCGACGAACTGCCGCGCCGCGCGTTCGCACTCGCGGGCCGCGGCCTGGGCCCGGCTCAGATCAGTCATGAGGTTCTTACTACCCCAGATCGCCCGCGGATGCCGGGCGCCCGGGAAAATCGACCGCTCCGCGACTCCAGCAGATCTAGCGTGGCACCACGGACTCGGCCGTCCATTGGCGCCAGGTCTCCAGCGCGTCCTCGGCCGCGGCGAGCTGCTCCGCGACCGGGCCCGGCCCGGTCGACCCATAGGTGGTACGCGCGGCCAGCGCACCCCGCACCGTCAGCACCCGCCGCACGTCCGGGGTCAGGTGCTCGGAGATCTCGGCCAGCTCGGCATCGGACACGTCGTCCAGGGCGCAGCCCCGGGCCGCGCAGTGCGACACCAGGCGGCCCACGATCTCGTGCGCGGAGCGGAACGGGATGCCGCCACGAACCAGCCAGTCGGCGATCTCGGTGGCCAGCGTGAAGCCCACCGGTGCCGCCGCTTCCAGCCGCTCGGCGCGCACCTGCATGGTGGCGATCATCCCGGCCAGTGCCGGCAACACCAGCTCGAGCGTGTCGACCGCGTCGAAGACCGGCTCCTTGTCCTCCTGCATGTCCCGGTCGTAGGCGAGCGGCAGCCCCTTGAGCATGGTCAGCACCGACACCAGCGAACCGACCAGGCGGCCGGACTTGCCCCGTGCCAGCTCGGCGATGTCCGGGTTCTTCTTCTGCGGCATGATCGACGACCCGGTGGCGTACGCGTCATCGAGCTCGACCCACCCGAAGGCGGGCGTGGTCCACAGCACGACCTCCTCGCCGAGCCGGGACAGGTGCACGCCGATCAGCGCCGCCACGAACAGGAACTCGGCGGCGAAGTCGCGATCCGCGACCGCGTCGATCGAGTTCGGAGCGGCTGACGCGAAGCCCAGCTCGTGAGCAACCTGCACCGGGTCCAGCGGCAGCGACGAACCGGCGAGAGCACCGGAGCCCAGTGGTGAGACCGCGGCCCGCCGGTCCCAGTCCCGCAACCGGTCCAGGTCCCGAAGCAGCGGCTGCACGTGCGCCAGCAACTGGTGACCGAAGCTCACCGGCTGCGCCGGCTGCAGATGCGTCATGCCCGGCGCCGGCGTGTCCTGGTGCAGCTCGGCGAGCCCAACCAGGGCCTCGGCCAGCTCCACCACGCGCGCGGCTACGCCCCGGGCATGATCGCGCAGGTAGAGCCGAAGGTCGGTGGCCACCTGATCGTTTCGGGACCGGCCGGCCCGGAGCTTGCCGCCGAGCGACCCGAGGCGTTCCAGAAGTCCGCGCTCGAGCGCGGTGTGCACGTCCTCGTCGTCGACCGTTGGCCGGAATTCTCCGGACGCGCACGCTGCCTCGAGGTCGTCGAGTGCGGCCAGCATCGAGCCGAGCTCGTCGTTGTCGAGCAGGCCGGCTCGCGCCAGCACCCGGGCGTGGGCCCGCGAGGCGGCCAGATCATAGGGTGCCAGGCGCCAGTCGAACTGGACGCTGACGGACAGCCGGGCCAGGGCCTCGGCCGGTCCGCCGGCGAACCGGCCGCCCCACAGGCTGGTCCTGGTGGTCTGGCTATGCGTCACTGCTCACTCGCCTCCAATAGACGTGAAAGGCCGAGGCCGGGATCGCCGGCTCGGCCTGTCACGGACGTCTGATGATGAAGATCAGCCGAGCCGGGTGTCCCGCGCGGCCGCCAGCCGGCTCGGAAGTCCCCACAACTCTACGAAACCACGCGCCTGGGACTGGTCGAACATGTCCCCCTCGTCGTAGGTGGCCAGCGAGAAGTCGTAGAGCGACGACTCCGACCTGCGGCCGGTGACCGTGGCGCGGCCGCCGTGCAGCACCAGGCGGATGTCGCCGGAGACGAACTGCTGCGTGCTGTCGATGAAGGCGTCCAGCGAGTTCTTCAGCGGCGAGAACCACAGGCCGTCGTAGACCAGCTCGCCCCAGCGCTGGTCGACGGTCTTCTTGAACCGCGCCACGTCCCGCTCGACCGTGACGTTCTCCAGCTCCTGGTGCGCGGTGATCAGCGCGATCGCGGCCGGAGCTTCGTAGACCTCGCGGCTCTTGATGCCGACCAGCCGGTCTTCGACCATGTCGATGCGGCCGATGCCGTGCGCGCCGGCGCGCACGTTCAAGGCCACGATCAGCTGGTACGGCGACATCGCCACACCGTCGAGCGCCACCGGCACGCCGCCCGCGAACGTGATGACCACGGTGTCCGGGTCGATTCCGGCGGACGGCGACTGGGTGTAGGAGTAGAGCTCCTCGATCGGCGCGTTCCAGATGTCCTCGAGGAAGCCGGTCTCGACGGCGCGGCCGAAGACGTTCTGGTCGATCGAGTAGGGCGACTTCTTCGACGTCTCGATCGGCAGGTTCTTCTCCTCGGCGTAGGCGATCGCCTTGTCCCGGGTCCAGGCGTAGTCACGGGCCGGCGCAATCACCTTCAGATGTGGTGCCAGCGCGCCGATGCCGACCTCGAACCGGACCTGGTCGTTGCCCTTGCCGGTGCAGCCGTGCGAGACGATGGTGCCGCCGTGCCGGGCCGCCGCGGCCACCAGGTGCTTGACGATCAGCGGCCGGGACAGCGCCGAGACCAGCGGGTAGCGGTCCATGTAGAGCGCGTTGGCACGAACCGCCGCCATGCAGAACTCGGCGGCGAACTCCTCGCGCGCGTCGATTACCTCGGACTCCACCGCGCCACAGGCGAGCGCTCGCTTGCGGATGACCTCCATCTCGGTTGAATCGGGTCCGGTCTCGCCGCCCTGGCCGACATCGATCGCGACCGCAACAACCTCGGCGCCGGTGCGCTCCGCAAGGTACGGAATCGCTACCGACGTGTCCAACCCTCCCGAGTACGCGAGAATAACCCGGTCACCCATCTGCATTTCCTTTCATGTGATTCGACGCCGCGGTGGCTAATCGATGTCAGCTCCGGCCGCCCAGCTCGCGATCTTCGAAGCCAGGGCCCGGCCGGCCGCACTGCTTGACGGTTTGTCTCTGGCGATGACCACGATCGTGTCGTCGCCGGCGATGGTGCCGACCACGTCCGGAAGACCGGACCGGTCGAGCGCGCTCGCCAGGTATTGGGCGGCGCCCGGCGGTGTCCGCAGCACCACCAGGTTGCCGCTGTGGTCGGCGCCGGTGAGCAGCTCCCGGAGCAACCGCTGGAGCCGGGCCGGGGCGTCCTCGGCGGGCCGGAGAGCCGCGGTGCCGTCCTCCGGGATCATGTAGGCCGGCGGTCCGTCGGCCGCGCGCACCTTCACCGCTCCCAGCTCTTCCAGGTCACGTGACAGGGTGGCCTGGGTGACCGGCACGCCTTCGGCGGCGAGCAGGTCGGCGAGCTCGGTCTGGGCCCGGATGGTGCGCGAGCGGATCAGCGTCACGATGCGGGCGTGACGTGCCGTTTTCGTTACCGGAGAAGTCATGCGGCCGAACTTACTAAGGCCGGCCGCCGATGTGCGGGAGCACCCTGCATTGGCGCCGGGCGTGCCGCGGCATCCCGGAGCAGGAACGCCATGATCGCCTTCTGCGCCGGGTTGCGGTTGGCCGCCTGCTGGAACACGACGCTCTGCGGCCCGTCGATAACCTCGTCGGTGATCTCCTCGTTGCGGTGCGCCGGCAGGCAGTGCATCACGATCGCATCCGGGTCGGCGGCCCCGACCAGGGCAGCGTTCACCTGGTAGGGAGTCAGGTCGGCGAGGCGTTCGGCGGACGTCTCCTGACCCATCGAAGTCCAGGTGTCGGTGGCGATCACATCGGCACCGGCGACTGCTTCGTAGGGGTCTTCGGTGACGCTCAGCCAGCCACCGGTGGACGACGCAATCGCGCGTGCGCGGCTGACCAGATGGGCCGACGGCTGATAGCCCTTCGGCGCGCCGATCTTCACGTGCATGCCCGCGGCTGCGCCGGCCAGTGCGTAGGAGTTGGCCATGTTGAATCCGGCGTCGCCGACATAGGCCAGCGTCTTGCCCACGGTGGTGCCCTGGAACTGGCGAATCGTGAGCAGGTCGGCGAGCAGCTGGCACGGGTGGTAGCCATCGGTGAGCGCGTTGATGACCGGCACGCTGGCCGCCTGGGCCATCGACGCCAGCCGGGCGTCGTCGAAGGTTCGGATGATGATCATGTCGACATACCCGGACAGCACCCGGGCCACGTCCTCGATGGATTCGCCCCGGCCGAGGTGGGTGTTGCTGGCGTCGATGATGACCGCCTGGCCGCCCAGCTCGGCGATGCCGACCTCGAACGACACTCGCGTACGCAACGACTGCTTCTCGAACACCACCGCCACCGACCGGCCGTCCAGGGGCCGCTCGCGTCGGGGGGCCGCCGCCAGTGCCATCGCGGCGTCGAGAATCGCGCCCTGCTCAGCCGGGCTCAGATCGTCGTCACGCAGAAAGTGCCGCATATTCACTCCTCTCCCCCACCTTCACCAAGCGCCGCGGCCACCGCGGCGACGAACGCGTCGGCCTGCTCCGCCGACAGGATCAGCGGTGGTGCCAGACGCAGCACATCCGGACGCACCGCTCCGGTCAGGAAGCCCCGAGCCCGCAACCGATCGGCCAGGTCCGCCGCGATCGGTTCGTCCAGGACAATACCGAGCAGCAGACCGGCCCCGCGCACATCGGCAATCTTGGATATTCCCGAAAGCCCGTCGCGCAGCCGCTCGCCGACGCGTTTGACATGGTCGAGCAGGCCGTCGCGGGCGATCGTGCGCAACACGGCGAGTCCGGCGGCACACGACACCGGATTCCCGCCAAATGTGGAACCGTGCGATCCGGGCGTCAGCAGCTCGGCGGCTGGGCCGAAGGCCAGGCAGGCGCCGATCGGCAGGCCACCGCCGAGGCCTTTGGCCAGCGTCACGATGTCCGGCTCGACGCCCTCGGCCTGGTGCGCATACCAGTGCCCGGTGCGGCCGATGCCGGTCTGCACCTCGTCCAGCGCCAGAAGCGCGCCGTGCTTGGTGGTGATGTCCCGGGCGGCGGCCAGATAGCCGGGCGGCGGCACGATGACGCCGTACTCGCCTTGGATCGGCTCCAGGATCACCATCGCGGTGTCGTCGGTGACCGCCGCGGCGAGCGCCGCCACGTCGCCGTAGTCGACGTGGGTCACCGCCGGCGGCAGCGGGCGGAACGGATCCGCCTTGGCCGGCTGCCCGGTCAGTGCCAGGGCACCCATGGTGCGGCCGTGGAACCCGCCGGTCGCCGCCACCACGTGCTGCCGCCCGGTGCAGCGGGACAGCTTGAACGCGGCCTCGTTGGCCTCCGCGCCGGAGTTGCCGAAGAACACCCGCCCGCGCCGGCCGGCCAGGGCCAGCAGCAGCTCGGCCAGCGCCACCGGAGGCTCGGCGATATAGAGGTTGGAAACGTGCCCGAGGGTGGAGACCTGCCTGGTCACCGCCTCGATCACGGCCGGGTGCGCGTGCCCGAGAGCGTTCACCGCGATCCCGCCGAGGAGGTCGACGTAGTCGGTGCCGGCGGCGTCGGTGACGACGGCGCCGAAGCCGCGGACGAGTTCCAGCGGCGGAGTGCCGTAGGTGTCCATGATGGACTGCTGCCACCGGGACCGCAGCCGACTCGACGCGCTCATCCCAGCACCGCCAGTTCGTACGGGGTGAGCGCGGCGTGGCCGGTGATCACGGTGCCCCCGGCGGCGCCACCGATCAGGGCGTGCACCCAATGCCCGGTCCGGCCATCCAGGACGTGCGCGCTCGGCACGCCGCAGCGCACCGCGGCCAGACACGCCCGCATCTTCGGGATCATCCCGGCGGACAGGCTCGGCAACAGGTCCTCCAGCTGGTCTGCGGTCACGCTGGAGAGCAGCGATTGCGGGTCCGGCCAGCGCTCGTAGAGCCCCGGGACATCGGTGAGCATCAGGAGCTTGTCGGCGCCGAGCGCGACCGCGATGGCGGCGGCCACCGAGTCGGCGTTGACGTTGTGCGGGACACCCGAGGCGTCCGGCGCGACCGGCGCGACCACCGGCACGAAACCGGCCGCGATCAGCGCTTCGAGAGCCGCCGGCGAGACGGCCGACACGTCACCGACGAGACCGAGCGCCTCGTCCCGGCGTACCGCCGTCATCAAGCCGCCGTCCTCGCCGGAGCAGCCCACGGCGGCGCCGCCCGCGGCGTTGATGGCGGCCACGATGTCCGGGCCGACCTGTCCGCGCAGCACCAGGCGGACCACCGACATCGCCTCCGGCGTGGTAATCCGCAGGCCCTGATGCCGGCCGGCGGACGGGATGTCCAGGCGGTCCAGCATCGCGTCGATCTGCGGGCCGCCGCCGTGCACGACCACCGGCGCGTAACCGGCGCCGGCCAGGGTGACCACTCCGGTGGCGAACTCGGCGAGCGACAACGCGTCCAGCGCGTTGCCGCCGAACTTGAGGACCACGATCGGGCCGGTCACGGCGCCACCCCGTCGGTGGTCAGGCCGGTCGCCTCGGGCAGCCCGAGCATCAGATTCGCGCACTGAAGCGCCTGTCCGGCCGCACCCTTGCCGAGGTTGTCCAGTGCGCTGATGACGATCACCCGGCCCGAGTCGGCGTCCACGGTCACCTGCAGCAGGCACGCGTTGGTGCCGAAGGTGGCGCCGGTGGTCGGCCAGCTGCCGGCCGGCAGCACGTGCACGAACGGCTCGTCGCCGTAGGCGCCGGAAAAGCAGGCGTGCAGGTCACCGGCGACCGCGCCGGGAACCGCCGTGATGGTGGCGAGGATCCCGCGCGGCATCGGGGCCAGCATCGGAGTCATCGACAGCGACGTGGCGCCGGTGGCCCGCTTGATCTCCGGCACGTGCTGATGCGCGCCGACCTTGTAGACACTGAGCGAACCCATCACCTCGGTCGCCAGCAGATGCGCCTGCGGCGAGCGGCCGGCGCCGGATGTGCCGGACGCGGCCACCACGACCGCGTCCTCGGCACCGACCAGCCCAGCGGCAATCAGCGGGGCCAGCCCCAGGATCACCGCCGTGGCGTAACAACCGGCGGCGGCGACCCGGTCGGCGGCCCGGATCGCCGCCCGCTGTCCGGGCAGTTCCGGCACACCATAGGTCCACTGGGCACGATGGTCGTCAGCAAGATCCACCACCTTGACCGAGTCCGGCAGGGCCGCTGCCAGCGCCGCCGACTCACCGTGTGGGAGGGCCAGGAAGACCAGGTCCGCGGTGGCCAGGACATCCGGTTCGGTCGCGCTGATCGGCAGGTGCGCCCACGACCGAAGATGCGGGTGTACGGCGGCCACCGACCCGCCCACCGTCGAGTGCCCGGTGGCCGCGACCACCTCGACGTGCGGGTGGCCGGCGAGCAGGCGGAGCAGTTCGCCGCCCGCGTACCCGGTCGCTCCGGCGACCGCGATCCGTATACCCATGCACGGGACCGTATCATCATGCAAGAGCGGCGTGCAAAGGCCGTCCTACTCCGTGGTGGTGTTTTTGCACCTGATTCGTGAATCCGGCGCACGAACAGTGGCGCGGCTCACTTATGGTCAGCTACGTGACCAGCCCGTCCCCCCGGCCGGCCGACGCGCAAGCGCGGCCGAAACGCCGCACGGCACCACTGTGGACCAAGCTGTCCATCGCATTGGGTGCCGCGCTGCTGCTTGGCAGCGGTGGCACGCTGGTCGCCGCGAAAGTGCTGATCGCGCGCTACACGTCGGTCGTGCATCAGGCGAAGCTGCTGCCCGCCGAAGCCGCCGCGAGCAATGACGGCTCGCTGCCGTCCGGACCGCTCAACATCCTGCTGGTCGGCCTCGACACGCGGGTCACCACCCAGGACGACCCGGCCCGCTCGGACACGATCATGATCGTGCATATTTCCGATGATCACCGCGGCGCCTACCTGATCTCCATCCCCCGCGACCTGTATGTCCAGATTCCGGCGAGCGCCCATTACAACGCCGGCCACAGCCGGATCAACGCCGCGTTCGCCTGGGGCTCGACCGGCCTCAACGGCGATGCCGCCACCGCCGGTGGCGCCAGCCTGCTGAGCAAGACCATCACCGCCAACTTCGGGATCAAGTTCGACGCAGTAGCGGTGATCAACTTCGAGGGTTTCCGCAAGGCGGTGCAGGTGCTCGGGGGCGTCTACATGTGCGTCGACGAGGACGCGAACTCGCAGTTGCGCGGCACCAACCGGTATACCGGCAAGTTCGAGTCGCCCTACTACCCGGGCGGTGAGGTGCTGAACCCGAACGTGATCGCGGTGCACTACAAAAAGGGCTGCCGCACCATGTCACCAACCGATGCCCTGGACTACATCCGGATCCGGCACGGGCTGCCGGACATCGACTACGGCCGGCAGCGGCATCAGCAGCAGTTCATCCGGGCGGTGCTGAAGGAGGCCACCCAGAAGGGCATGATCAGCTCGCCGACCAAGCTGGACCAGGTGATCCGCGCCATCGGCGGCGCGCTGGTCTTCGACGGCAACGGCATCTCGATCATCGACTGGATGTGGGCGCTCAAGAACATCTCGCCGAGCGAGATGACGATGCTGAAGACCGCCGGCACCGGGCGCTACTCCGGATCCACCTATCTGGGCGAGCAACTGCTGCCGGACGGCACCGCGGTGCTCGCGGCGGTCAAGAACAACACGCTCGACGAGTTCGCGCTGGACCATCCGGATCAGATCAGCACCGACGGCGCACCACCGGCAACCGGGCCGTAGACATCCGGCCGGAGCGACGACCGGCTAGTCGGGAATCTCCGCCATCGCCCGCGACAGCTGGTCCCGGTTGCGTACGCCGAACCGCCGGTAAAGCCGCGTCAGGTTGGCCTCGATCGCCTTCACCGACAGGAACGTGGCGCGGGCGATCTCCCGGTTGGTGGCGCCGCGCCGGACCAGGTCGACGATCCGCTGCTCGGTCTCCGACAGGCCAAGACCCCGAGGTCCGTTGAGCTTCTCCAACTCGATCTGGGCCGCGGCCCGAAATGGCTGCGCGCCCATGGCGGAATACCGGCGCTCGGCCTCGACCAGTGCTTCCCGGGCGGCCGCGCGGCGATGCCCACGACGCTCCACCGCACCGAGGGTGTGCCAGGCACGCGCAGCCTCGAACGGGAACGGGTGCCGGGCCCAGGTGTCCAGCGCGGCGGTCAGGTCCGCGGATGCCGTACGCGTGTCACCCTCACACGCGGCGATGGTGGCCGCGGCCCGGGACATCCCGAGCCGGCACATCTCCGCATGCTGGTCGTCGACCGCCTTGGCGACCTCCTCGTGCACCCGCGTCGCCTCGGTCCGGCTGCCGGAGAGCGCCAGCGCCTCGATGAAGTCGGCGTGCCACATGTAGGTCTCCACCTGGGGACCACCGCGGCGCATCTCGATGTCGTACGCCCGCCGCATGGTGTCGGCCGCTGTCGCCGCGTCACCCCGGAGCAAAGCGATCTGGCCCAGGCACGCGTAGGCCGCCCGGAGCCAGTCGTCGTCGCTGGCCGCCACGGACGCGTCGACGGCGGCGTGGGCCTGCTGCGCCGCCGCCGCCAGGCTGCCGCCGTGCAGCTCGCCAATGGCGCCGGTGAACAGACCCGGTCCCGGTGTGACTTCGATGTCCCCGTACAGCCGCACGGCGACGCGGCCGGCACTCAGCGAATCGGCCATCCGCCCGGCTCGGAGGTAGGCACGCTGTAGGGCGATCATCACCGCCGACAAGTCGACGATCGATCCGCCATCCTCGACCGAGGCCCGGAGCGTCTCCAGCTGCCGGATGCCTTCATTGGTCTCACCGCGGCGGGTCAGGTTGGTGGCGGCGATCCGCCGGACCAGAACCGTGCTGAACGTGAGCGGCAACGACTTGGCCAGATCGGCGGCGCGGCTGACCAGCTGCTCGCTGGTCGCCTCGCTCTTGTCGAGGCCCATCGAGCCGCGCTCGATCAGGGCCACCACCAGCGTCTCCATGTCGCCGCTGACCTCGGCCAACTGCTGCGCCCATTCGAATTCGGCGAGCGCGGCGGCGTGGTCGGCATCGAAGAGCGCCTTGCGGCCGCGGTAGAGCCGGACCTTCGCCGCGAGCGCGGGATCGTCACCGGCGTCCTGATAAGCGGCGTCCAGCAACGGATCGACCCGGGAGTAGTCCTGGCCCGCCAGGTCGATCAGGAGCAGGCGAAGCTCGACGCGGACACCGGCGTCGGTGGCGTGCTGCAGCGCATCGGTGGCCAGCGCGACCGCCTCGCCGGTCATCCCGGCCGCTTCGGCGTATCGGGCCGCGTCCAGCTTGCGTACCGCTGAATCCGCGGAATCCGGCGTCCGGTCCGCAGCCAGTTGCGCCAGGTCGGCGGCGACCGCCGGGGCCCCCCGGCGCCGGGCCACCGCCGCCGCGTCGGACAGTGTCGCGGCGAGCGTGGCATCCGGCTCCGGATGAGCCAGCGCCAGATGCCGTGCGCGCTCCACCGGATCATCGACGGCGCCGGCCAGCCGGGCATGCGCCTCGGTGCGGTCCCGCAGCGGCGCATCCGCATACACCATCTCGCGCAGCAGCGGATGGCTGAAGCGAAGGGCTCCGTCGTTGGAGAGTGAGGCCACGCCGGCGTCGAGCGCCGGGCCGATCAGCTCGGGAGCCCCGGCGCCGGTCCGGGTCAGCAGCTCCCGGCTCGGCCGCGCGGCGGCGGCGGCAACCACGAGCGAGGCCCGCGTCTGCTCCGGCAGCGCCGCGATCCGGGCGGTCATCAAGCCACGCAGGCGATCCGGAACCGGCAGTGGCTCGTCGAGGGTGATCGGCTCGCCCCTCTCGGCCACCGCGCGGCCGAGTTCCAGAGCGAAGAGCGGGTTGCCGCCGCTGGCCGCGTGCACCCGCAGGATCGCCGAGCGGCTGAGCCGCTCACCGAAACGGGTCCGCAGCAGATCCGCGACATCGTCGGCGCCGAGTGGCGGCAGCGTGAGCTCCTGGCACGGCGGCGGGCACAGGTCGGCACGCGGAACGATGTCGGTCGGCCCGGACACGCGGGCCGCCGCGATCATCTGCACCGGGAGGCCGCTGAGCCGGCGGGCGACGAACCGCAGGACGCCGGCGCTCGGCTCGTCCACCCACGGCAGGTCGTCGATCACCAGGAGCACCGGGTGCCGGCCGGACAGCGAGCGGAGCAGCTCGAGCACGGCCAGGCGGACCGCCAATTCGTCCTGCGCGGTGGCCGGTGCCGCGGTCCGCAGCAGTGCCGCGTCCAGGGCGGCGCGCAGGTGGCCACGCAGCACCACGCCGTGGTCGGCGAGGACCTTGCCGAACAGGTCGACCAATGTCAGGTAGGGCAGGCCGGACTCCACCTCGGCCGCGGCCACCCGCAGCACCAGCGTTTCCGGGCGCTCCAGCACGATCGACTCGAGGAGCGTCGACTTGCCGATCCCGGCCGGGCCGCGCAGCAGCACGCTGCCGCCGGAGCCGAGCAGCTCGTTGATGTGGTTCTGGACCTCGATCCGGCCGATCGGCGGGTTGCCCCGCTGCCGGGGGATCTGCGGAGTGCGCGGGCGCCGCGGCGTACGCGACGGCTCCGCTGGTCGTTGCGCGGACAGAGCTGGCATACCGCTTCCCCCTCCCCCGAGACACGCGGTTGCATGGTGGTGCCGTTCAATCGCCGGCCGCGCCGGAAAATTCGCTCCGAATTCGCCGACGCGTGCCCCGTTAGCTAACCCGGTGGGCCGTCGTGGGGGCAAGACTTTTGCGAGCGCGGCTTATAACGCTTTGACCGGACTTTGGGAACCCTCGCTCTTGGTGTTCGGACATTTGGCTTCAAGCCGGTCGAGGTCGATTGTCGTCCTGATCGAGATCGGAAAGGGTAGTCCGAATAGGACCGGATGGGTCCGGACGCCGCCTGTTCCAGGGCGTGGGGCACCTGGTGAGCGCCGCCGCCGCGGGTGATCGGGTGTCGGCCACGATCACTCCGGGGTGACCGCCGCCATTTGCCGGAACCCTCAGTAGCTCGGGCATAGGCTGGTCAGCGTGCCGTTCACTGACTACTTCGCCGCTCCGTCGGACGCCGCCGCCGCCCGCGTGGCCCGCGCCGCCGACCCCGAGAAGGCCGGATTCCAGACCGTCTTCGCGAAGAATCTCGATCCGATCATCGTGATCGGCCGGCTCGAAACGGTGCTGACCGGGACGGCGTTCGAAGCCGTACGCGGATCCGAGCGCCACGGCCACCTGGTCTCCGAACCCGGCGACACGCTGGTGATCGCGGTGACCACGACGCTCCGGGACGCCCTGGCCAAGCTCGATCCGGCCCTGGTGGTGCCGTCCGCGGTCGAGTGGGCCTCGATCGAGGAGTTCCAGGGCTTGTTTCCGGTCGACTTCCTCGCCTTGATGCTGCGGCAGCTGTCCGGGCTGGCCGCCGATGCCGTGACCCGGGGCGAGCAGCTCTACTGCTGCTGGTCCTTGTAGGCGAGATCGCCGGCGCGCGCGGCCTGCCGGGCTCGGGCCTGCCTCAGCAGCCAGTTCAGGCGCACGACGTAGGGATCAAGGTCAGCGGTCGGCTCATGCCGCGTGGTGCCGAGGGCATGACATCGGACCCGCTTCCCGTTGACGAGAATGATTCCGACGTGTTCGCGCCCGTCCTCGGACGCCGATGAGATCCGCTTGACCTCCGCCCAGCGGATCCGGCGTACGCCGACCAATTGGCGAAGCAGAAGACCGTCCTCGTTGTAATAGACGCCGACCCGGATCGCGCCGTAGAGCAGGTAGCCGAACCAAATGGCCACAACCGCCAGGACGGCGGCTCGCGGCCAGCTGCCGTCAATCGCGGTCACGACGGCCAGGGTGCCAAGCAGAACGAACGTGGAGCCGAACCCGAACACGGTCCAGAGGTATGCGACAGGGCGCATGACGCGATCGATGAGAATCGTCTCGTACGCGGATGGTCGGTCGGCTGGCATCGCAGTCCCGGAGTCGCGAGCGTCCACAGTGTCCGATCCAGCATAGGGCGGCGACGCAACGGGCCGGCCCGCGATCGCGAGCCGGCCCGTGTCAACCAGATCCGTCAGGCGCCCCGAAGCGTCGCTCCGAAGCGTGCCGCCGCGAGCGAGACCGCCGAGTCCCGGGCCGCCACCGCCTCGTCGACGGTCAGCGTGCGGTCCGGCGCCCGGAAGGTCAGGGCGTACGCCAGCGACTTGCGGTCCTCGCCCAGCTGCGCCGACGCGTACACGTCGAAGAGCCGGACCGACTCCAGCAGCGGACCAGCACCCTCGACCAGGGTGGACTGCACGTCGCCGGCGGCAACCTCGGTCGGCACCACCAGCGCGACGTCGATCAACGCCGGCGGGTAGTTGGACATCACCACGGCCATCGTCAGGCCCGGCAGCGGAATGGCGTCCAGGTCGATCTCCATCGCGACGGTCCGCTCCGGGATCTCCAGGGCACGGCAGACCGCCGGGTGCAGCTCGCCCGCATGCCCGATGGTGGTGCCACCGACCACGATGGCGCCGCACCGGCCCGGATGCCACGGCGCCGCCTCGGCCGGCCGCACCTCGGCGCTGGCACCGGCCGCGGCGACCGCGATCCGCGCCGCTTCGACCGCGTCCTGCCAGCCGGCCACGCGTCCGCCGCCCCACCAGCCGGCCGGGTCGCGCTGGCCGGTGATGACCGCGGCGATGTGCCACGGCTGCGCCGGAAGCGCCGCGTCGATCGCGGCCAGCTGCGCATCGGACGGGCGGTGATCGACACCGACCACCGGCATCGCCGGCATGTCCGGCCGCGGCTGGAACACCTTGGCCACCTGATAGAGCCCGACGTCGCGATGGCCGCGGCCGAGATTGCGCCGCAGCGTTGCGAGGAGCGGCGGCAACAGCGTCGTCGTGAGCAACGGCTCCTCGTCATTGAGCGGGTTCGCGATCCGCATGGTCACCCGGCGCGGATCGTTGGCCTCCAGCCCCATCAGGTCGAAGATGTTCGTCGCTACGAACGGGTTGCACAGCACCTCGACCAGACCGCTCTCGGCGAGCGACCGGCCGATGGTCCGCCGCCGCTTCTGAGCCGGCGTCAGGCCGGTGCCCGGCCGCAACGGCGGCAGCACACTCGGGACGTCGTCATAGCCGGCCAGCCGGACCACTTCCTCGACCAGCTCGATCGGCTCGGTGAGGTCCGGCCGCCAGGTCGGCGGCGTCACCGTCAGCGCGGCACCGTCCGATCCGGCGAACACGCAGCCCAACTCGGTGAGCAGACCGGAGACCTGCGCCGGGGTGTAGGCGACGCCGGCGATCCGGGACGGGTGTGCGACATCCAGCGGGATCGGCCGGCGCGGCACCACCGCGTTGACGTCGGTGACACCGGCGTCGGCGGTGCCGCCACCGTGCTCGGTCAGCAACTGCACGGCGCGCGCCAGCGCTACCAGCGCCAGCTCCGGATCGACACCGCGTTCGAACCTCTTGGAGGCCTCCGACGGAAGCTTGTGCCGCCGGGCCGTGTGCGCCACCGAAAGCGGTGCCCAGTGCGCGGCCTCGAACAGGACATCGCTGGTGTCGTCGCCGATCTCGGTAGACGCGCCACCCATCACGGCGGCGAGCGAAACGACGCCCGAGTCATCGGCGATGACCAGGTCCTTCTCGTCGAGGACGCGGTCGGTGCCGTCCAACGTGGACAACTTCTCCCCGGCGACCGCGCGGCGGACTACCAGTGGACCGCGGAGCTTGGCCAGATCGAACGCGTGCATCGGCTGACCGAGATCCATCATCACGTAGTTGGTGATGTCCACGAGCAGCGAGATCGGCCGCTGACCGGTGGCGATCAGGCGCTGCTTCATCCACTCCGGAGTGGCCGCGTCGATGGCGACGCCGCGCACCGCGACCGCGCTGAACCGGTCGCAGCCGATCGGATCCTCGACCCGGATGTCGTAGCCACCCGGCGTCGGCCGCAGCGGCTCGATGGCCAGAGCCGGATCCCGGAACGGCAGCGACAGTGCATGCGCCAGCTCCCGCGCAATGCCCCGGGCCGAGAAGCAGTAGCCCCGGTCCGGCGTGATGGCCAGCTCGACGATCAGGTCGTCCAGGCCGATCAGCGGGCGTGCGTCGTCACCGGGCACCGCCCCACCGAGCGACTCGGGCGCCAACACCATGATGCCGGTGTGGTCGTCGCCCAGGCCCAGCTCGCGAGCCGAGCAGATCATGCCGGCCGAAAGGCGCCCGTAGGTCTGCCGCTCCGCGATGGCGAAGTCGCCGGGCAGCACCGAGCCGGGCAGCGCCACCACAACGTAATCACCCTCGGCGAAGTTGGCGGCACCGCAGACGATCGACTGCGGCTCACCCGCGATCGAGCCGGCATCCCCGACGTCGACCAGGCAGTGCCGGATCGACTTCTTGAACCCGGTCAGCTCTTCGATCGAGACGACCCGGCCGAGCACCAGCGGACCGGCCACGGCCGCGCGCATGTCGGTCATCTCCTCGACCTCGAGGCCGACCCGGATCAGGGCCTTCTCCAGGGTCTCCGGATCGCCCGGCGCGTCGACGTAGTCGCGCAGCCAGGACAGCGAAACTCGCATCGAACTAGGCTCCCATTCCGAATTCGCGGCTGAACCGCACGTCACCCTCGGCCATCTCACGCATGTCGCTGACGCCGTTGCGCACCATCAGGGTGCGCTCGATGCCCATGCCGAACGCGAAGCCGGTGTAGATCTCCGGGTCGATGCCGCACGCGATCAGCACGTGCGGGTTGACCATGCCGCATCCGCCCCACTCGACCCAGCGCGCACCGTCGCGGTGGTGCGGGAACCACACGTCGAACTCCGCCGACGGCTCGGTGAACGGGAAGTAGGACGGCCGCCACCGGGTCTTCGCCTCCGGGCCGAGCATCGACTTGGCGAAGTGGTCCAGCGTGCCCTTCAGGTGTGCCATCGTGATGCCCTTGTCCACGACCAGGCCTTCGACCTGGTGGAACACCGGCGAGTGGGTGGCGTCGAGCTCATCGGTGCGATAGGTGCGGCCCGGGCACACGATGGCGATCGGCGGCTTCCGGGACAGCATGGTGCGGGCCTGCACCGGTGAGGTGTGCGTCCGCAGAACCAGGCCGCTGTCAGCGTCGCCGGTCGCGGTGCCGGCGGACCGCTTGGCCGCCGCGATGTAGAACGTATCCATCGTGGTCCGCGCCGGGTGATCCGGCAGGAAGTTCAGCGCGTCGAAGTTGTGCCACTCCGACTCCAGCTCCGGACCTTCGGCGATTTCGAAGCCCATCCCGATGAAGAGATCGCCGATCTCCTCGATCAGCACCGTCAGCGGATGCCGGGCACCGCGCGGCCTGCGGTCCCAGGGCAGCGTCACGTCGACCCGCTCCTCGGCCAGCATCCGGGTGGCGGCCTCGGCCTCGAGCACCTCGCGGCGAGTGGCGAGCAGCGTCTGGATCGCCTTGAAGGCGGCGTTGACCCGCTGCCCCGCCTCGGACTTGGCATGCGGAGGAAGGCTGCCGATCTCCCGGCGGGCCAGCGACACCGGCGCCTTGTCGCCGAGGTGTGCCACCTTCAGCGCGGCGAGCGCATCCAGGTCCGCCGCGGCCGCGATCGCCTTCTCGGCTTCCGCGACGGCGTCGTCGAGCGCCCCCGGCTGCAAGGCCGCGGCCTGCTTGGGATCGTACGGATCATTCCGATATGTCATGAGGTCTCCCACATCAATCAACCGGCAAAGTCTAGTGGTCCCGTTCGGGCCCACCCCTAGCGAGGCAGACCCGTCGCCGCGGGCGCTTCCGCAGCGAAGGACGAGCCTAGGCAGCGCCCTGCCACCGTCACGAGACGAGCGAAGGGTGTGGCCTGGCCCGTCGGCACGGCACGCAACTGAGGGTGCAGCCCTGCATGCGGCCCGCGGGCACACCCGTAGCGAGGAACGAGCGAAGGGTGCAGCCCTGCATGCGGCCCGCGGGCACACCCGTAGCGAGGAACGAGCGAAGGGTGCAGCCCTGCATGCGGCTTAGCCGCAGCCCGCTGTATGTGGGAGAGGGGAAAAGAAGCGCAGTCAGTTCCGCCGCCCGCCACCGGCGGGCCGCATAAAGGACTTCATCGACTGCTGCACGATCCGATCCTAGCTCAATTCGCTCTGAAGCTTGCAGGGCGCTGCCTACGCTCGTTCCTCGCTACGGAAGCACGCTCAAGCTTGCAGGGCGCTGCCTACGCTCGTTCCTCGCTACGGAAGCACCCGTTGGGCTCGCGCGCTCGCATACAGGCACACCGCTGCCGCCGCCGCCAGGTTGAGGCTCTCGGCTCGGCCATGCAAGGGGACGCGGACCCGCGCGTCGGCGGCCACCGCCAGCGCATCCGGCAATCCGTGCGCTTCCGATCCGAACACCCAGGCGGTACGCCCGGCCAGGGCCCCGTCGTCGGCGAGAGTGTCCAGGTCGCTTTCGCCATATCCATCCGCGGCCAGGACCGTCAGCCCGGCGTCGCGCAACACCGTCATGACGTGCTGCGGATCCGGAGCCCGGACGACGTCGACGTGGAAGATGCTGCCGGCCGAGGCGCGTACGCATTTGCCGTTGTAGGGGTCCACGGCCTCGCCGGCGAAGATCACCGCTTCGGCTCCGGCGGCGTCGGCGGTCCGCAGCACGGTGCCGGCATTGCCCGGATCCTTGATGTCGGCCAGGACGGCGACCAGCCGCGGTCGCTCGGCCAGGGCGTGCCCGAGCGACGTGTCCAGGTGCTTGCAGACCGCCACGACACCCTGGGGCGTCACGGTTTCGGCCAGTGCCGCAAGACCGTCGTCGGTGATCCGGGACAGCGTGACCCGCTCACCGCGGGCGGTGTTGATCAGGTCCCGGTGCCGGTCGAACGCATCATCGTTGGCGAACAACTCAACCACGACCCCCGTGCGGGCCAGGGCTTCGCGTACCGCCTGGGGTCCTTCGGCCAGAAACCGGCCCTGCTGGTCGCGATCGCGCCGGCGCTGCAGGCGCCGCGCAGCAACAACCCGGGGGGTCCGTGTCGTGAACGGAGCGCCCCCGGGTTGCATGGGTGCTGTTGGCAGTGCTTACGCGGCCTGAGCCGCGGCGCCGCCGATGCCCTCGGCCCGAACCGCCTTGCGAGCGATCTCGACGATCGCGGTGAAGGCGGCGGCGTCGTTGACCGCCATGTCGGCGAGGATCTTGCGATCCACCTCGACACCGGCCAGCTTCAGACCCTGGATCATGCGGTTGTACGTCATGCCGTTGGCGCGCGCGCCGGCGTTGATACGGGTGATCCACAGCTGGCGGAAGTCACCCTTGCGGTCGCGACGGTCGCGGTAGGCGTACTGCATCGAGTGGAGCATCTGCTCCTTGGCCTTGCGGTAGAGCCGGGACCGCTGGCCCCGGTAACCACTGGCGCTCTCAAGAACGGTACGGCGCTTCTTCTGGGCGTTTACTGCCCGCTTGACGCGTGCCACGTCAGTCTCCTATTCGTCTTCGGTGGCGCGCTTTAGCGGCCGAGCAGCTTCTTGACTCGCTTGAGGTCGGCCTTGGCGATCAAGACGTCAGTGTCCAGCCGGCGCTTCTGCGAACCCGACTTGTGCACGAACTTGTGCACGTTGTTGGCGGACTGCGCCATGATCTTCCCGGTCCCAGTGACCCGGGTGCGCTTCTTCATCCCGGAGTGGGGCTTCATCTTCGGCATTACGTTGTCTCCCTATTGGTCGCCCACGGCGGGCTCGCCGGCCGGCGCGTCCACGGTCTGCTCGGCGGTGCCGTTGACAGCCTTGGCCGCCGTCTTCGCGGTCCGGTGCGGTGCGATCACCATGATCATGTTTCGGCCGTCCTGCTTCGGCGACGACTCTACAAAGCCCAGGTCGGCGATCTCCTCGGAGAGCTTGCGCAGGAGCCGGAATCCCAGCTCCGGACGGCTCTGCTCGCGTCCGCGGAACATGATCGTGACCTTGACCTTGTCGCCCGCCTTCAGGAATCGCGCGACGTGACCCTTCTTGGTCTCGTAGTCGTGCGAGTCGATCTTCGGGCGGAGCTTCATCTCCTTGATGACGGTCTGCTGCTGGTTGCGCCGGGCTTCCCGGGCCTTGAGTGCGCTCTCGTACTTGAACTTGCCGAAGTCCATGAGCTTGCACACCGGCGGGCGGGCCATCGGCGCTACTTCGACCAGATCCAGGTCGACGTCTGCGGCCAGCTGAAGAGCGCGCTCCAGTGAGACGATGCCCACCT
Source organism: uncultured Actinomycetota bacterium (assembly GCA_963836775.1). Taxonomy (GTDB): domain Bacteria; phylum Actinomycetota; class Actinomycetes; order Mycobacteriales; family Micromonosporaceae; genus DASQPR01. The sequence continues at coordinate 2,481,424 of CAWIKR010000003.1, forward strand.
GCTCACCTTCAGGGCCGACCAGACGGACTTCACGGGACCGGATCTGATCGTTGATGCGTGGTTCGACGCTGATGTGGCCTCCTCGAGTCGGTACATAATCTGCGACCGACCCAAAAACGTTCGGGCCCCGGCAAATATGCCGCGGCCCGCTCGACCGGTCACCGCGTCACCCCACGAGGGAGCAACACAAAGGCCGCTGGCTCAGCTCATCCGCTGATCAAGCGGCCGACCGGAACCCGGCTAGCTGACGATCATGAGATCCGCTGTCGGGTGGGAGCGGGTGCTCCTCTTGGGACTGGCTGCCACGAGCCGAACCCGTTAACCGGATCTGGGCACGCGTCAGCGCAGTGGTCGACAAGTCAAGTGTAGCAGAGGTCCTAATTGCCGGCGGTCGCGGCGGCATCCGTCCCGGAGTCCGCTTTGGCAGTTTTCAGCATCGCCCGAAGGCCGCGAACTGCCGAGACCGCATACTCCTTATCGGCCGCCTGCACCGCCATCACGGCGATCACATCGTCATTGGCAAGATCCAGGGTCACCCACGGGTTGCCCCGGTCGAACCGGACCGCCGAGATCATGCTCCACGGCAGCTGCCGCCACCCGAGCAGGTTGCGGACCCGCACGCCGGAATGATCGGCGATCACCGTGGGCCGGGTGAACAGCAGCACCCCGGCGGCCGCCAGCAGACCCAGGATGATCATCGCGACCTGGTCCTCCGGGCGGAACACGCTCTTGCCGCTGTCGGTCTTGCCCTTGAGCAGCAGCGCGATCACGGTGAACACCACGACGGTCAAGCCGGCGAGGACGAAGGCCACCGTGCGACCGCGCCGCGGGCGGGCGATCAGCTGGTCCGGGGAGTCGGTCACGCCGTCGAGTGTGCCACCCGGACCCGGCCGCACCGTGCGCACCCCGGCTCGCTGTGGCACGCGCGGCACCGCGAGAGCGGCACCGCGAGATCAGAGGCGGCACGCGTGCACGGCGGTGACCAGGATCGCCCGGGCGCCGACGTCGTAGAGCTCGTCCATGATCCGATGGGCGTCGTCCCGTAGCACCATCGCCTGGACGGCGACCCAGCCCTCGCGGTGCAGCGGCGAGACCGTCGGCGACTCGATGCCCGGGGTCAGCGCCACCGCGTCGTTCAGCCGGTCGGCGCGGACGTCGTAGGCGAGCATCACATAACGCCGGGCCACCAGGACCCCTTGCAGCCGCCGGACCAGTTGCAGCACCGGCGGCAGCTCCTGCGTCTCGGGCCGGGCGATGAGCAGCGCCGACGACTCCAGGATCGGCTTGCCAACCGGCTCCAGGCCGGCCTGGCGGAGGGTGCCGCCGGTGGCGACCACGTCGGCGATCACATCGGCGACACCAAGCCGGATAGCGTTCTCCACGGCACCGTCGAGGTGCACGACGGTGGCGCTGACGCCGTTGGCGGTCAGGTGGGCCTCGACCACGCCGGCGTACGCGGTGGCGATCCGGTGCTCGGCGAAGGCGGCGACGTCGACGGCGTCGGTGAACGCTCCGGTGCGGGCGGCGAACCGGAAGGTCGCCGGACCGAAGCCGAGGTCGAGCACCTCGACCGCGGCCGATCCCGAGTCCACCAGCAGGTCCCGTCCAGTGATCCCGAGGTCGAGGTCGCCGGAGCCGACATAGGTCGCGATGTCCCGCGGCCGCAGGTAGAAGAACTCGACGTCGTTGACCTCATCACGGCAGATCAGGTCCCGGTCGTCGGCGCGCTGCCGATATCCGGCTTCGGAGAGCATGGTGACCGCGGGCGCGGCCAGGGTGCCCTTGCTGGGCACGGCGATTTTGAGCATGTCCTGGAATCCCTACATACGAATCAAAGGTGGGCGTAGACGTCATCGAGCGAGAGATCGAGCGCCACCATCAGCACCTGGGCGTGATAGAGCAGCTGCGAGATCTCTTCGGCGGCCCGATGTCGGCCCTCGTATTCGGCGGCCATCCAGGTCTCGGCCGCCTCCTCGACGATCTTCTTTCCGATTGCGTGCACGCCGGCGTCGAGCAATTCGACCGTGCGCGAACCCGCCGGCCGTTGCTCGGCCCGCTGCCGCAGCGAGACGAAGAGTTCATCGAATGTCGTCACGACAGCAGAGTGTGCCCGGTCGGCGGTGTGGCACGACCGGGCACACTGTGCGGTTCCACGTTTTGGACCCCTCACCCCACGGTGAACGGGTGCCGGTCGATGCCCTTGCGGGATCCGTCCTTGAGCGAGACGAAGTAGGCCTCGGCGGTATAGCTGCCGGGCTTCAGGGTCACCCGCACGCTCGCCGTGCCCTGCGCCGGGGCGCCGACCGTCAGCTGCACCACCTTGGTCGTCACCACCTTGCCGGCGTGGTCCAGGATGCGCAGCTGGATGGTGCCCTCGAAGACGATGCCGGCCAGATTGAAGGTGACATTGCCAGGCACCGTCGCCCGGGCTTGCGGATCGATGATCCACACCGGTGCCAGCGTGTCGACCGCCGCGGCGCGGGTCAGCGTGCCACCCACCTTCTGCTTCGACTTCCAGACGGTGGCCAGGGACTTGCCGTCGAAGAGCAGCCGGACACCCTTGGCTCCGGAGTAGGCCGTCGCGGTCCACACCAACTGCTGGATCGCGGCCCGGTTGCCGCTCGGGTCGTCGGCGTTGACGGTGGCGCCGTGCAGGTCAACGGTGGCGATCCCACCGGACACCGTCACCGGGTGGTTGAGCCGGGTCCCGGCCGGCCACATGGTGACGTAGCCGGCGTTGCCGGCGCGGCCCCGGAACATCTCGGTGAGAGCCGCGGTGACCTGGGAGCCGGCGCTCTTGTCCGGCCCCGACAGCCGGTGGTATTCGCGATAGAGCCGGTCCGCGCCGTCGACCGTGCCGATGTAGTAGATCGGGACGTTCAAGCCGACGGTGACACTCGTCGGGGTGGTGGCCGGCGTCGGACTGCCGCCGCCGGTCGGCGCCGACGTGGCTGGTGTCGTGCCGGTGGTGACCGGCGCGTTCGGGGCGGGCGAGCAACTGCCGACACCGACGACCACCGCGACCACGGTGGCCGCCACGGCGGCTCCGGTACCCGTACTGATGGCGAACATGGCCCCTCCTCGGTGCCGCATGCCGGCTGAAAAGGCCCGGGCTGCCCGCGGCAGCCGAGGCATGAGCCACCACCGGGAGCGGGCCTTGATGCGGCGCCGGATCTCGCCGAGGGCGTCCGGCGCGAACTCCACCGAACCGGCTTCCCGGTCGAGGAGGCGCCGGAGTTCGTCGTCACTGAGGTTCATGACCAGTGCTCCGTCTGCGCTCGCAAGGTGGCCAGACCGCGTGCGGTGTGGCTCTTCACGGCACCTCGACTGCACCCCATCGTCTCGGCGATCTCCGCCTCCGACAGGTCCGCGTAGTAGCGCAGGACCAGCGCCTCCCGCTGCCGCGGCGGCAGCGTCGCCAGAATCGCGATCACCGCGTTCTGACGCAGCCGCTCGATCGCGCCGGCCTCCGCCGACGGCGCGTCCGGCGCCGCGGAGCTGCCGGCCACGAACCGCTCCACCACCGCTCGATGGCGCAGCGCCGACCGGGATCGGTTCACCACCGCGGTACGCAGATAGGCCAGCGCCTTGTCGGTGTCGTTGAGCTTGCGCCAGCGGGCGTGCAGTTGGACGTAGGCGTCCTGGACGATCTCCTCGGCTGCCGCGGAGTCCCGCAACAGCAGCGTCGCCAGGCGTACCAGGCCCTGATAGTGCGCCGCGAACAGCCGGGTGACCGCCTCGTCGGCGCTCCACCCGATGTACGAGTCCGCGACCACCACAGGCCAACGGTCCCACGCCGCGTCTACCAGTCTCGGTGCCACGCCATACTGACGCGCGAGTGCGGCACGCGGTTTACCGCGTACCGGAAAAATCTCGGCGCGGGCCGGTCAGAAGCCGCGGACCTCGCGGATCGCAAGCGCCGCGTCGAGGGCCGCGACCGCCGCACCCCAGCCCTTGTCCTCGGGCGAGTCCGGGAACCCGGCGCGAGCCCGAGCCTGCTCGATGGTGTCGACGGTGAGCACGCCGTGAGCGACCGGAGTCGACTCGTCCAGCGCCACTCGGGTGAGCCCGTCGGTCACCGACTGGCAGACATAGTCGAAGTGGGCCGTGTCGCCGCGGATCACCACGCCGAGCGCGACCACCGCGTCACAGGTCCGCGCCAGCGCCTGCGCCACCACCGACAGTTCCACCGACCCGGCCACGTACGCCACCTTGACGTGGTCGACGCCGCACGCCTTGGCGGCTGCCTCGGCCCGGTCCAGCATCTGGCCGGTCAGATCGCCGTGCCAGCGGGTCACCGCAATGCCCAGCTTGAGCCCGGCGGCATCGACCGTGGAAAGGTCCGGTTCCCCGAATCCAGCCATTACAGGCTGCCCTCCGCGATCTGATCGAGTTCTTCCAGCAGGTGGCCCATCCGATCGCGCTTGGTCCGCAGATACCGCACGTTCTCCGGGGTGGGCCGGACCGGCATCGGCTCGCGACCGATCACCTGGAGCCCGTAGCCCTCCAGGCCGGCCCGCTTGGCCGGGTTGTTGGTGAGCAACCGCATCGTCCGGACACCCAGGTCGAAGAGGATCTGCGCGCCGGTGCCATAGTCCCGGGCGTCGGCCGGAAGGCCAAGATCCAGGTTGGCGTCGACGGTGTCCCGGCCGGCGTCCTGCAGCTGGTATGCCTGCAACTTGTGCATCAGCCCGATGCCGCGACCTTCGTGGCCGCGCACGTAGAGCACGACGCCGCGGCCCTCTTCGGTGACCCGCTGCATCGCGGCGTGCAGCTGCGGGCCGCAGTCGCATCGCACCGAGCCGAAGACGTCGCCGGTCAGGCATTCCGAGTGCACCCGCACCAGCACGTCCTTGCCGTCGCCGATATCACCGGCGACCAGGGCGACGTGTTCGGTGCCGTCGTGCGTGGCGCGGTATCCGTGCGCGGTGAAAGTGCCGAACTCGGTCGGCATCTTGGCTTCGGCCACCCGCTCGATCTGCTTCTCGGTGCGGCGCCGGTAGGCGATCAGATCGGCGATCGAGATCAGCGTGAAGCCGTGCGCCTCGGCGAAGCGCTGCAGGTCCGGCAGGCGCATCATGGTGCCGTCCGGGTGCGCGATCTCGCAAATCACGCCGGCCGGCTGTAGCCCGGCCAACCGGGCCAGGTCCACCGCCGCCTCGGTGTGACCCGGCCGGCGCAGTACGCCGCCCGCGCGCGCGGTCAGCGGGAAGACATGGCCCGGGCGGACCAGATCCTGGGGCCGGGTTGCGGGGTCCACCAGCAGCCGGATGGTGCGGGCCCGATCGGCACTGGAGATGCCCGTGGTGATGCCCTCGCGGGCGTCCACCGAGACGGTGAACGCGGTGCCGTGCCGTTCCGTGTTGTGCGCGACCATGTCGCTCACGTGCAGCCGCTCCAGCGCCTCGGCCTCCATCGGCGCGCAGATCAGCCCTCGGCACTCGGTCATCATGAACGCGATCAGCTCGGGCGTGACGAGCTCCGCGGCGAAGATCAGGTCGCCCTCGTTCTCGCGGTCCTCGTCGTCGACGACGACCACCGGCTTGCCCGCGGCGATATCGGCGATCGCCTTGTCAATGGAGTCCAGCATCACGACCTGCCCAACAGCTTCTCGACATACTTGGCGATCACGTCGACCTCGAGGTTGACCGGCGCGCCGATGGCCTTGTGGCCCAGGGTGGTGAGGTTGAGTGTGGTGGGGATCAGGCTGACCGAGAACTCGGTGTCGGAGACCTGGGTGACGGTCAGCGACACGCCGTCCACGGTGATCGAGCCCTTCTCGACGACGTACCGCGCCAGATCCTCCGGCAGCGTGAACGTCACGATCTCCCACTGGTCGGCGGGCTTGCGATTGACAATGCGGCCGACGCCGTCAACGTGGCCCTGCACCATGTGGCCGCCGAGGCGGGTGGTCATCATGGCGGCCCGCTCCAGGTTCACCGGATCGCCCACCGCGAGCGCGCCGAGGGACGAGCGGTCCAGCGTCTCCTTCATCACGTCCGCGGTGAAGGTGTCGCCCAATACCTCGACCACGGTCAGGCAGACGCCGTTGACCGAGATCGAGTCGCCGTGACGGGCATCGCCCGTCACCGTAGATCCGCGGACCGCGATCCGGGCGGCGTCGCCCAGATCCGTCATCTCCGCGACGTTGCCCAGCTCTTCCACAATGCCGGTGAACATCTATTCAGCTCCTCAGCCGTTCTCCACGGCGCGCAACAACGCATCCCGTGCGGGTCTTCCCGGCACGGGCGGAGCAGCGGGGGTGATGTCCACCTCGGCTCCCCTCTCGTCGCGGCTGCGCTCATCGGCGCGCGGGCGGAACACGGGGGCCAAGCAGGCGGAGGCAGAGGCGCCATTGAAGCGGTTTATGGCCGAATGTCCGATCCAACCGCGGCACCTGTCATCCGCGCGCTGTCTCCCATCCGGACTATGACCGTCGGCTCCGGAATCACACCAGAATCCACCGGACACTGGATGTGTCCGGGTCGCGGGCTTGCCATGCCATCTGGCACGGATCACCGCCGGTTCGGAATTGCACCGATCCCGCCAGCGCGTGGTGGGTTTCTAAGACTCAGTCTTCCACGCCAGCGATCACCAGGCAGCCGGACGCGACACACGTCACATCGCCGTGGCCGGAGTCCACGACAGCCGCCGGAGTTCAGCCGGCCAGTGCCGCCGGCACGTCCGGGAAGATCGGGATGACCGCGCTCACGCCGCTGAGTCTCAGCACGTGCTCGACACGAGGTTGCAGGCCGGCCAGGCGCAGATCACCACCGATGGTCACCGCCCGCCGATGCAGCCCGGCCAGGGCGCCGAGACCGGTCGAGTCGCAGAACTCCAGCCCGGCCAGGTCCAGCACCAGCACCCGGCCAGCAGCCTGGTGCTCGGTGATCTCGGACTTGAACGTCTTGGCGGCAGCGAGGTCCAGCTCGCCGGAGATGGTCAGCACGATGGCCTCCGGAGTCTCGGTCACGACCGTGAGGTCGAGACCGGGGGTCGTGGGCATATCGGTGTCCGCACCTTCCCTGTCCAGTTTCAGCGGCTCCGGCGAGTGGTTCCTACTTCCGCCGCTCCCCCGCCGGGCGCGCCGACCGCGCGCTGGCGCCACGGGCCGGTGGTGAGCCGCGGCCACGATACCCGAGCGCCGACAAGTCAAACGCATATATCGGTCGAATACCGGGAATGCAGCGGGCGCGACACGACAGAATTTCACCGATGAACGGTCGAGATTTCACTGAGCGACGCTCTGCCTTTCATCGACCGGCGCTCGGCGCGAACAACCGGAGGCCCCGTGGACATCACTCAGCTCATCCTCGACGACCACGCTGAACAGCGGCGGCTGTTCGCGATGGTGGAGCAGGTCGATCGCGCCGACACCGCGAACCTCGCGGCGATCTGGCAACGGCTGGCCACCTTCCTCGAATTGCACGCCGAAGCCGAGGAGGAGATCTTCTATCCGGCTCTGCTCCACCTCGGCAAGGGCGCACCCGGCGCGGAGGCGCCGGACGAGGAGACCGACGACGCCATCCGGGATCACAACGACATTCGCGACGCGGTCGCCCGGGTCGTTGACCACGAGGTCGGGACCGATGCCTGGTACGAAGCGGTGGCGGCAGCGAACAAAGCCAACGGTGACCATATGGCCGAGGAGGAGCGGGAGGGCCTGACCGACTTCCGGATGCACACCGACCTGCAAACCCGCCACGACCTGGCGGTCCGGTTCGCCGGCTTCGAGACCCGGCACGTCACCGGTGTCGAACCGGTGGACAAGGATCCCAAGGAGTACATCGCCGAGCACTCCCACGACATGGACTAGGTACCCGCCGCGGCGTGCACAGGCACGCCGCAAGTGTCCAAGCTTACTGCGAGCCCTCTTCGGTCCGGCGCCGGTCGAATGAGACGTAGGAGCCGGGCTGCGACTTCGCGACCGTCTTCATCTCTGACGCGGCCGCGACCATCTCCCGGGCATCGGTGAAGTTCCGGTGGTCCGAGAGCGCCACGCCGATCGACAGGGTCACCAGGTTGGGCCGGTGCACGTTGCCCTGCCGGTCGGTGATTTCGACATAGCCGCGTTCGGCGTCGACCGGGTCGTAGAGGTCGTCGGCGGCCCGGATGAACGCCTCGATCGCCCACCGCGTCAGCGGCTCGATCTGTTCGGTCGAGCAGACGATGACGAAGTCGTCGCCGCCGATGTGGCCGATGAACGCCGGCGGGGATCCGACCTGCGCGGCGGCCTCCTGCAGGCACATCGCCAGGGTCACGATGAACTCGTCGCCGCGGCCGAAACCGTACAAGTCATTGACGGTCTTGAAGCGGTCGATGTCGACGTGGCCAACGGCGAATTCCTCACCGCGAGCGCTGCGGAACGCGACCTCTTGCAGGATCCGCGTGTTGCCGGGGAGCCGCGTCAGCGGCGACAGCTCCCGGAACTCCTTGCTGCGGCGCAGTGTCGAGCGGATCCGGGCCACGAGTTCCATGGTGTCGAACGGCTTGACCACATAGTCGTCGGCGCCGGCGTTGAGGCCGACGACCTTGTCCTCGGAGAGTCCCTTAGCGGTCAGCATGATGATCGGCACCGAGGACGTGATCGGATCGCTGCGCAACCGGGTGGTGAGCTCGATGCCGTCGACGCCGGGCATCATCAGATCCACCACAGCGAGGTCCGGTCGGTACTGCCGGGCCAGCGCGAACGCCGTCCCGCCGTCGTGAGCGACCAGCGTGTCGAAACCCTCCACGCGGAGGTTCACCTCAACGAATCGTGCGATGTCAACATCGTCGTCAACGACGAGGATCAGATCCCGAGCCTCAGTCAACCGCGCACCGCCCCACCGGTCGAAGCCTCGATGGCCCGAGCCCGCAACGCCCGGCACGCGGCCGCCGGATCGTCGGCGCCGTAGACCGCCGTGCCCGCGACGAAGGCGTCCGCACCGGCCGCGGCGGCATCGATGATGGTGTCGTCGTCCACTCCCCCGTCCACCTCGATCCGCAGCTCAAGGTGGCCGGAGTCAACATGCCGCCGCGCGGTGCGCACCTTGTCCAGCAGCTCCGGGATGAACGCCTGGCCGCCGAAGCCGGCCTTGATCGTCATGATCAGGAGAGTGTCGAAGTGCGGCAGGATGTCGAGATAGGGCTCGACCGGCGTGTCCCGGTCGATCGCCAGCCCGGCCTTGGTCCCGGCGGCCCGCAGGTCGGCGGCCAGCTTGACCGGGTCGGCGGCGGCTTCGACGTGGAAAGTGACGTTGTACGCGCCGGCTTCCGCATAGCCCAGCGCCCACCGCTCCGGCGCCTCGATCATCAGGTGGCAGTCGAACGGCAGATCGGTCACCTTCAGCAGGCTCTGCACCACCGGCAGCCCGATGGTGAGGTTGGGCACGAAGTGGTTGTCCATGACGTCGACGTGCAACCAGTCGGCCGCCCCGGCCACCGCGTTGGCCTCGGCGCCCAGGTTGGCGAAGTCCGAAGCGAGCAGGCTGGGAGCGATGATCACTGGCATAGCGGTCAGTTTAGGGGGTCCGCCTAGACCCGCTTGAGAAGCGCCAGGAACATGGCGTCGGTGCCGTGCCGGTGCGGCCAGAGCTGCACCGTAGGGCCGGTGCCGAGGCCCGGCATGCCGTCCGGCAGAACCGCCCGGGCGTCCATCAGCTCCACCGCGATCGGCGATCGGCGGGCGGTCTCGGTGACCGTCACCTGGGTCTCCGCGATATGCGGCGAGCAGGTGACATAGCCGATGACGCCGCCCGGCCGGGTGGCGCGGATCGCCGCCGCCAGCAGCTCCCGCTGCAGCCGGGTGAGGGCCGGCAGGTCGCTGGGCGTCCGCCGCCACCGCGCCTCCGGACGCCGGCGCAGAGACCCGAGCCCGGAGCACGGCGCGTCCACGAGCACCCGGTCGAAGGCGCCCTCCGGCAACTCCGGCTCGAGGCCGACGTCGCGGCCGTCGGCACACACGACGGTGACCGGCAGGCCCGCGCAGGTGGAGCGGACCAGATCGGCCCGGTGCGGCGTCACCTCGACCGCGGTCACGGTGGCACCCCGCTGAGCGGCGAGGGCGCCGAGTAGACCGGCCTTGCCGCCCGGGCCGGCGCAGAGATCCAGCCAGCGTTCACCGGCGGCTGACGAGGAGCCGGCCACGCCGGCACCGCCGGCGGGTGACGAGGAACCGGCCACGCCGGCACCGTCGGCGGGTGACGAGGAGTCGGCCACCTCGGCACCGTCGGTGCCGTCCAGCGGCGCGTCCGCGAGCGCCGCGGCGACCAGTTGCGAACCCTCGTCCTGGACGTGTGCAGCCCGGCTGCGGATCGCCCGCAGCTCACCGGGCGCGCCGCCGGCCAGATAGACGGCGTAGGGCGAGAAGGCGCCGGGCGCCCCGCCGACCTGGTCGGCCAGCTCGATCGGGTCAATCCGGCCCGGCCGCGCGCACAGGTGCACCTGCGGCCGCTCGTTGTCCTCGGTCAGCGCCGCCTCGGTCTCATCCAGGTCTCCACCGAGCGCCTCGGCGAATGCCCGGACAATCCACTGTGGATGATGGCGGGTCACCGCGAGATATCCGACCCGGTCGGTCGCCTCATCGGGCGCGACCACTTGCAGCCACTCGTCCAGGTCTTGCTGGCTGATCGCCCGCATCACCGCATTGGCGAAGCCGGCGCCGCTCTCGCCGGAGACGGCGCGCACCAGATTGACCGTCGACGAGGCCGCCGCGTGCGCCGGCACCCGCGTGTAGAGCAGCTGGTAGACGCCCATCCGCAGAGCGTCCCGAATCGGGTGGTCGATGCGTTCGGCGCCGCGATCGGCGGCAATCTCGATGATCTTGTCGAGAGTCCCGACCGTACGCAGCGTGCCGTAGGTCAGCTCGGTGGCGAACGCCGCGTCCCGGCCGTGCAGGCCCTCGTCACGCAGGATGGCGGGCAGGGCCAGGTTCGCATACGCGTCATCGCGGTGCACCGCGGCGATCGCCTCATACGCGGCGCGCCGAGCCGGGTCCACCGGATCCGGGCGCCGCGGCGGCCGGTTGCCTCCGCCGGATCGTGGCGAGCTGGATGTGTGCCGCCGAATCGGCCGGGTCATGACGCCTCCACCCGAGTGAATGTCTCCTCCGCGTCCAGCCGTGCGCCACGCGCCCAGTCCCCGGCCCGCATCGGCTTCTTGCCGGCTGCTTGCACGTCGCCGAGCTGGACCGGCGTGGTCGCGGTGCCGACCAGGACCCGGTTTTTCAGGACTCGGATCTGACCGGGCGCGAGGGTGTCGTCGAGCGTCGGAACCGGCGCCACCGGGCCGAGCTTCACGCGCTCGCCGCGCAGCGTGGTCCACGCCCCGGGCTCCGGCGTGCCGGCCCGGATCCGCCGGTCCACCGCGAATGCCGGCTCGGTCCAGCGCACTTCGGCGTCCTCCGGATTGATCTTCGGGGCGTGTGAGACGTCGTCACCGGCTTGCGGGATCGGCTCCACCAGACCGGCCTCGATCGCGTCCAGCACCTGCACCAGCAGGTTTGCGCCCTCGCTGGAGAGCCGCCCGAGCAGGTCGCCGGCGGTGTCGGTGGGCCGGATGTCCTCGGTGACGCTGCCGAACACCGGACCGGTGTCCAGGCCGATCTCCAGCTGAAAGACCGACGCCCCGGTGAACGGGTCGCCGTGCAGGATGGCGTGCTGGACCGGAGCCGCGCCGCGCCACGCCGGCAGCAGTGAAAAGTGCAGGTTGATCCAGCCGAGCCGGGGAATCACCAGGGCCTCGGCCGGCACCAGGGCGCCGTAGGCCACCACTGGCACCACGTCCGGGGCGATCTGCGCCAGCCGCTCCAGGAACTCCGCCTCCTTGGGCCGGGCCGGCGTGAGGACCTCGATGCCCCGCGCATCGGCCCACTCACCGACCGGCGACCGGCGCAGCCCGCGACCCCGGCCGGCGACCGCGTCCGGCCGGGTCACTACAGCGACCAGGTCATGCGACGACGCTGCGATCGCCTCCAGCGACAGCAGCGCCACGCTCGGCGTACCGGCGAAGACCAGCCGCATCCAGGTGCCTCCAGGTGATTTCGATCGGAGCGGGCTCAGCCGCGCTTGAGATGAACGGCCGGCAGGCCGGGACCGTGCGGGTTGAGCTTGATCGTGGGCGCAGTTTCGCCATACCACTCCGCGGACCGGATGTCCTTCATCGCGCGCTTGCGGGTGTCCGTGTCCAGGCGATCAACGAAGAGTACGCCGTCGAGGTGGTCAGTTTCGTGCTGGACGCACCGCGCCATCAGGCCGGATCCGACGATCTGCAACGGGTCACCGTATTCGGTGAAGCCCTTGGCCACGACGTTCATCCGGCGCTTGGTGTCGTAGTAGAGCCCCGGGATCGACAGGCAGCCTTCCTCGCCGTCCTGTTCCTCCTGGTCCGGGAAGTCCAGCACCGGATTGACCAGGTGGCCGACCACGTCGTCGACGTCGAAGGTGAACACCCGCAGACTCACCCCGATCTGCGGGGCGGCCAGGCCGGCGCCGGCGGCCTCCTGCATGGTCTCGGTCAGATCCGCGACCAGCGTCCGCAGCTCCTTGTCGAAATCGACCACCGGATCCGCCGGGCTGCGCAGGACCGGATCGCCGAAAAACCGGATCGGGGTGACTGTCACCTGGCAAGTCTAGGCATTGTTTGGGGCTCTCCGAACGGTGGCCACCGGGTCACGATGGGAGAATGGTCGGGGTGACCACCGAATTGCTGTTGATCTCCGGGAGCACCCGGGCCCACTCGTCCAACACCGCGGCGCTGCAGGCTCTGGCGACGCTCGCGCCGGATGGCACCCATACCGAGCTCTACGCCGGACTGGCCGCGCTGCCGGCGTTCAACCCGGACGCCGACCCCGACCGCCCAGATCCGGCGGTGGCCGACCTGCGGGCCAAGCTCAGCGCCGCCGACGTGGTGATGTTCTCGACACCTGAATACGCCGGCACCCTGCCGGGCAGCCTGAAGAACCTGCTGGATTGGACGGTCGGCACCGGGGACTTCTACGGCAAGTCGGTGGCCTGGCTCAACGTCGCCAACCCGGGCCGCGGCGAGGGTGCCCAGGCCGCGCTGGCCAGCGTGCTCAGCTATGTGGGTGCGGCGCCGATCGACACCGCGTGCGCCCGGCTCAACCTGGAGTCGAAATCCACCCCGGAGGAGATCCTCGCCGATCCGGCGCTGGTCACCGAGATGCGCGGCATGTATCTCGCGATCACCACGCGGGCGATGCTGTCCTGAACGCGGGCGGTCCGGTCCTGATCGCGGGCCGTCCGGTCCTGATCGCGGCGGCCCGGGGTCGGCGTCCTGATCAACGCCGGCCGCGGCGCGGGGCGCTGGGCGCGCGGCCCCCGAACGGCGATCGGGGCGCCCCCTGGCTGGGAGCGCCCCGATCCGGGTAGAACCGGTCAGCTCACGGTGAACGCGGTGTCGTCCAGGACGAACGACGTCTGCAGCGACACATCCTCGGTGCCGGTGAACTTCACCGTCACCGCGCCGGTGTAACCGGTCAGCGGAACCGTCTGCAGGGCGTAGCCGGTGTTGTGGTTGAGGTTGGAGAACGTCTTGACCGTCGTGCCGTTGACCGTGACGGTCAGCTTGTCGTACTGCGTGGTCGTCGTCGTCTCCGCCGTGTCGATGTGCAGGTAGAAGCTAAGCGAGGCGGTGCAACCGGTCGGGATGGTCACCGACTGCGTGATCGAGTCGGTGTGGGTGGTGCCGTAGCCGTCCATCCACGCGTCCCACGTGCCAGAGTGCGTCGGCTCGCCGCTGCTGCCGTACTGGCCGATGACGCCCGAGGTCGCCGACCACGACACGTTGCCCGACTCGAAGCCCGGGTTGACGAACTTCTGGCCGGCGCCGGTGCAGCCGCCGCCGCTCGGGTTGATCGTCCAGGTGAACGCGACACTCGAGGTGTGGCTGGCCGAGTCGTTGACGGTCGCGTTCACGGTGAACGTGCCGGACGCGCTCGGCGTGCCGCTGATCATGCCGGTCGACGAGTTGATCGACAGGCCGGTCGGCAGGCCGGTGGCCGAGAACGAATACGGCGTGGTGCCGCCGCTGGCGGTGAGCGTCAGGCTCACGGCAGTGCCGACGGTGCCGGTCTGGTTGCCCGGGTTGTTCAGCGTCAACGTGGTGGTGCCGCCGCCCGCGGTGAACGCCGCGGTGCCGTTCGGCGTGCCGAGACCGGTCGGGCCGTCCCAGCCGGTGCCGGCGTTGCACATCGGCGCGCCGCAGGTGCCGTTGGAGCCGCTGGTGACGTCGAACAGGTTGCCGGTGTGCGAATACGGGTAGGAGGCCGGGTAGTCGCTGGCGCCCGGGGTGCCGGCCAGCGCGTAGACCGACGCGATGATCGGCGCGGAGGCGCTGGTGCCGCCGTAGACGGCCCAGCCGGTGCCGCCGTAGGTCTGGTAGACCGCGACGCCGGTGTTCGGGTCGGCGACCGCCGAGACGTCGGCCTCGGCCCTGCGGGTGCAGCCGGTGGTCACCGTCTGCCAGGTGGGCTTGGTGTCAAACGACGAGCAGCCGGAGCCGGCACCGGACCAGGCGCTCTCGGTCCAGCCACGGGAGTTCGTCGACGTGTTCAGCGAAGTGCCGCCGACCGCGGTGACGTAGCGCGAGGTGGCCGGGTATTCGGCACCGTTGCCGTCGTCGCCGGAGCTGACCGTGATCGCCACGCCCGGGTGGTTGAAGTGCGAGTCGTCGGTCGTCTGGCCGGAGTATTCGCCGCCACCCCAGCTGTTCGACACGTACTTGGCGCCCATCGTCACGGCGCGATCCTCGGCCGCGTAGAGGTCGGCGTCACTCGCCGAGTTCGCCTCGATCAGGAGGATGTGGCAGTTCGGGCAGATCGCCGAGACCATGTCCACGTCGAGCGAAATCTCCCCGGCCCAGCCGGTGTCCGCCGTCGGCAGCGGGCTGGTCGCACCGTTCTGGTTGACCTTCCGGAAGCAGCCGTTGGCGGTGGTGCAGGCCGGCAGGCCGAACTGCGACCGGTAGACACCGAGGTCCGCCTCGGCGTTCGGGTCGTCCTGAGCGTCCACGATCGCGACCGTGGCCCCGGAACCGCCCGCGGTCGAGAGCTTGTACGCGCTGATCAGGCTGGACGGTCCGTAGCCCGACGGGGTTGCGTTCGGCTGCACGCCGAGCGGGCGGATCGAGGTGTCGGTGCGCCGCAGCGCGAAGCAGTACATGGTGTTCCTGGCGGTCGGCTTCGCACACGAATTGACGTACGAATGACCGGTCGAGGTCGCCGCGACGATGGGTGCCGACGCGAACGCCTGATTGGACAGTCCGAGCGACACCACGATTGCGGCGGCCGCTGCGAACAGTGTGAGCACCTGGGGTCGTGCCCGCATGTCTCCTCCTGTAGGCGTGAACGGATGACCGAACCGATGAACCCCCGTGATCCATTCGGTCGAGAAGTATTTACATACTTCATTGCGTCATGTTGTCGCACAACCCTCGATCTCTGTCAGATCCGGGCGGCGATCGGAAGGGTCACCCGCTGGTAAGCACCGGTGGAGGCAGTGCTCCGTACGGCTGCCGGACGCGAACCGTCGTTAGAGCAGTTCCAACGGATCGATCTGGACCCGCACCGAATCCGGCCGCTTACGCGCACTGCGTAGGCCACTGGCAGCCCGCAACGACTCGGCCAGCGCGCGGCCCCCGGCCCGCCCGGTCCGCACCAGGTAGCGCTCCTGGTCCTCGCCGATCGGCACCGGGCCCAGCAGCTCGGCATCGTCGGGCAGCACCGCGCCGTCCAGGAACTCGGCGATCGCGGCCGGCACGCCGGTCAGCGACGCCATCCGCACCGCCGGCGGGAACCCCAGCTCTCGCCGGTCGGCCAGGTCGCGGGCGGCGAGCCAGCCCGGGTCGAACCGGATCAGCGCCTGCACCGGTGCCAGAGCGCCGTCGGCCACGACCACCACCCGGCCGCCCCGATCGCCGGGCACCGCCAGTGACGCCGCCGCCAGCCACCGGCGCAACGTCTCCTCACCGGCCCGAAGGTCGGCACGGGTCAGCAGCGCCCAGGTGTCCAGCAGCAGCACGGCGCCGTAGCCGCCGCCGGTCACCACCGGTTCGGCTCCGGGCGTCGAGACCACCAGTGCCGGTTCCGCCGCCACCGACGCCAGCACACCGTCCCGGCCGGAGGTCCACACCGGCACGTCCGGGAACGTACGCCCCAGCTCCTCAGCGGTCCGCCGGGCGCCGACGACCGAAGCCCGCAGGGCCCGGCCGCCGCACGCCGGGCAGGCGTACCCGCCGGCGATCTTGCCGCACCAGCGGCACGTGGCCGCGCCCTGCGCGGTGCCCAGCCCAAGCGGACCGTGGCAGGCCGGGCAGCGCGCCGGCGTCCGGCAGTTGGCGCACGCCACCGACGGCGCATATCCGCGGCGCGGCACCTGGATCAGCACCGGCAGCTCGGCCTTGAGGGCATCCCGCGCGGCCCGCCAGGCCAGCGACGGCAACCGGCCATAGTCGGCCGGGCGGGAGTCGTCCTCGGACGGAGTCACCTGTGGCGCACGGGCGCGAACCGTGTCCCGCGGCGCCGCGATCTCCCGGGCCCACTCGGTCTCCAGCAGCGCCTGCGCCTCGGTGGTGCGGCCGAATCCGCCGAGCAGCGCCGCCCCACCAGCTTGATGCGCGCGGGTCAGCAGCACCTCGCGGGCGTGCGGATAGGGCGCTCGGGGCTCGGCATGCAGGTCGTCGCCGTCATCCCAGATCACCACCAGCCCGAGGTCGGCCACCGGCGCGAAGGCCGCCGCACGATTGCCGGCCACGACCCGTGCGGTGCCCCGCAGCGCCGCCAGGAACCGGGTGTAGCGCTCCCCCGGCCCGCTCGCCGCCGACAGCGCCGCGTGCCCGCCGACATCGGCATCGGCCAACGCGGCGTCGACCCGATCCAGATCGCGAGCGTCCGCCACCACGATCAGCACACCGCGCCCACTGTGGACGGTGGCCTGTGCGGCCTCCGCGATCCGGCGCGGCCAATCCTCGCCGGGCAGGGCGGCCCAGACCGCGCGCGGGTTGCGACCGTCACCGAGCGCTCGGAGAAAGGCCGGACCTTGAGGGTACGCATCCCAGCCCGGCCCGGCCGGCATCGGCGGCCGATCCGGTGCCGTCCCCGGATGCTGCGGCGCCGCCTTTTCGGCCCGTGCATGCCGAGGTGGGATCGCCAGTCGGAGCACGTCGGCGAGGGTCCCCGCATACCGGTCGGCGATAGCGCGGGCCAGGGTCGCCAGCTCCGGGGTCAGCACCGGCTCGGGCGAGGTCACCCTCTCCAGGAAGGCGAGCTTGCCGCTGTGCTCGGAACCGGCCGCACGCTCCAGCACAAATCCGTCCACGAGTTGACCGGCGAACCGCACTCGCACGCGCACGCCCGGTGTCGCCGTGTCACTCAACTCGGCGGGCACCAAGTAGTCGAATGGTCGATCCAGGTGCGCGAGGCCGACCTCGACCGCCACGCGGGCCACCGGAAGTTCGGTGGCGGGCGTGCGCTCGGCACGAGGTCGGGGGGTCACGCGTCGTTTCTACCAGCAACATGCGTCGGTTCCGCTTTCCACCGCCCTCACCGTCACCGCGGCGACTCGACTGCCAGGGGCCATTGGCGAGGCTTAACCACGTGGTGGCTCGTCAAGTCTCACCAATCGCGAAGTCTCACCCATCACACGACGGACTCGGCAAGGCACCGTCACCGCCTCGGCGCGCCGGCCGAAACGCACCAGCCGCCGAGCGCCTCCGCACCGGACCGAGCACAAGCCCTAACTCCGGTGCAGTGCCGCTGCCCAAGCCGTGACAAAACGCACCCACACTGTCGAGCGCACCGCCACGGCACGACACCGGCTGGTCCCAGCCCGGCGACTCGACTCAAGCCCTAGCGAAAGCACCCGGCCGCCGAGCACCACTGGACCCGCTCGACACCGGCCAGTCTCCAACCTCGGCGAGTCGACCCAAGACGTAGCCAAAAGCACCTCTACGGTTCTTTTCGCTACCGGCTGTGCCAGCGGGTCTTGTGCTCGGCGTCATTGGCGAGACTTAACGACCTGGTGGCTCGTCAAGTCTCACCAGTCGCAAAGTCTCACCGATCACGCCACGGATTCAGCGACGCACCGTCACCGCCTCGGCGACCCGGCCCAAGACGTAGCGAAAGGCACCTCAGCGGTTCGTTTCGCTACTGGCTGTGCCGGAAAGCGGGTGCCGCAGCGAGCCCACATACGCAAAACCGCCCCGCATCCCTAAGTCGGGGTGCGGGGCGGTTCGGCGGATGATCAGGCAGCGGCGGACTTCAGGTCAGCCACCCGGTCGAGGCGCTCCCAGGTCAGGTCCGGCAGCTCGCGACCGAAGTGACCGTAGGCCGCGGTCTGCTGGTAGATCGGCCGGAGCAGGTCCAGGTCCCGGATGATGGCGGCCGGACGCAGGTCGAAGACCTCGCCGATGGCGGCCGCGATGCGCTCCACCGGCACGTTCTCGGTGCCGAACGTCTCGACGAACAGGCTCACCGGCTTGGCCTTGCCGATCGCGTACGCCACCTGAACCTCGCACCGCTCGGCCAGCCCGGCACCGACGACGTTCTTCGCGACCCAGCGCATCGCGTAGGCCGCGGAGCGGTCCACCTTCGACGGGTCCTTGCCGGAGAACGCACCGCCACCGTGGCGGGCGTAGCCGCCATAGGTGTCGACGATGATCTTCCGGCCGGTCAGGCCGGCGTCGCCCATCGGGCCGCCGATCTCGAACCGCCCGGTCGGATTGACCAGGAGCTGGTAGTCGGTGGTGTCCAGACCCAGGCTCTCCAGCTCGGGCGCGATGACGTGCTCGCGCACATCGGGCGCGAGCAGCGACTCGAGCGAGATGTCCGGGGCGTGCTGGGACGAGACCACGACGGTGTCCAGGCGCACCGGGCGGAGACCGTCGTATTCGATGGTGACCTGGGTCTTGCCGTCCGGGCGCAGGTAAGGCACGGTGCCGTCCTTGCGGACCGCGGACAGCCGACGGGCCAGGCGGTGGGCCAGCGCGATCGGCAGCGGCATCAGCTCAGGCGTCTCCGAGCAGGCGAAGCCGAACATCATGCCCTGGTCGCCGGCGCCCTGCGCGTCCAGGATGTGGTCGGAGTCGCCGGTCCGCAGCTCGATCGCCGAGTCGACACCCTGGGCGATGTCCGGCGACTGCGAGCCGATGGCGATGTTGACGCCACAGGACGCGCCGTCGAAGCCCTTCTTCGACGAGTCATAGCCGATGTTGAGGATCGTTTCGCGGACGATGCTCGCGATGTCCGCGTACGCGGTCGTGGTCACCTCGCCGGCGACATGCACCTGACCGGTCGTGATCAGCGTCTCGACCGCGACCCGGCTGCGCGGATCGGCGGCGAGCAGGGCATCCAGGACCCCGTCACTGATCTGGTCAGCGATCTTGTCCGGGTGGCCTTCGGTGACCGACTCGGAGGTGAAAAGGCGGCGTGCCACGGTTCTCCTTAGCGGGTTTATGTCATCGCTCGTGAAGCGGGCGAAACGAATGGCAGTTCGAACGCAAGTCTTGACGAATTCTGCCATACACGACGCTTGTGCACGGCGTGCGGGCGCTCACGCCACCCGCTGTGAGCAGGCAATGCCCGAAAGTGTGGTGGTCCTCACCCGAGCGCGCGACGGTCCGGACATTCCCGGCGGCGGTGCCCCGAATGGTCCAGAATCCGGCGACGGCACTGTCACCGCAGGCGCGACACGATCAGGTCCCACACATCGTCGGCCAGCGCCTCTTTGCCCCGCAAGCCGATCTCGACGGTTGAGCCGTCGGCGCCGAGCACCACCGCGGCGTTGTCCTCGGTGCCGAACGCCTTGCCGGTCCCGACCTCGTTCACCACGATCAAGTCGGCGCGCTTGCGGACCAGCTTGCCGCGGGCGAATTCGATCGCGTCGTGGGTCTCCGCCGCGAACGCCACCAGGATCTGTCCGGGCCGTTTGTGCTCGCCGATCTCGGCCGCGATGTCCGGGTTGGTGGTCAGCTTCAGCACTGGAGCCGATCCGTCATCGGACTTCTTGATCTTCTTCGGCTCGTAGACGGCCGGCCGGAAGTCGGCGGGTGCGGCGGCCATCACCACCACATCGGCGTCCTCGGCCGCGGCCCGCGTGGCGGCCCGCAACTCCTCGGTCGTCCCGACCCGGATCAGCGACACGCCCGCCGGATCAGCGAGTGCGGTGTTGGCGGCGATCAGAGTGACCCGGGCACCGCGTGCCACCGCGGCCCGGGCGAATGCGTAGCCCTGCTTGCCCGACGACCGATTGCCGAGATAGCGCACCGGGTCCAGGGGCTCGCGGGTGCCACCGGCGGTGATCACGACATGCCGGCCGGCCAGATCGGGAGCCTCCTGGGCGCCGCGCGCCAGCACCCGGCGGGCGATCGCGAAGATCTCCTCGGGCTCGGGCAGCCGGCCCTTGCCGGTGTCGGCCCCGGTGAGGCGGCCCACGGCCGGCTCGATCACGACGATGCCGCGGGAGCGCAGCGTTGCCACGTTCGCGGCGGTGGCGGCGTTTTCCCACATCTCGGTGTGCATCGCCGGTGCGAACAGGACCGGACAGGTCGCCGTCAGCAGCGTGTTCGTCAGCAGGTCGTCGGCGATGCCATGAGCGGCTTTGGCGAGCACGTCGGCCGTGGCCGGGGCGACGATCACCAGGTCGGCGTGGCGCCCGATGGCCACGTGCGGCACCTCGTGGACCTCGGACCAGACGTCCGGGTGCACCGGATGCCCGGACAACGCGGCCCAGGTCGGTGCGCCGACGAAGCGCAGCGCCGACTCGGTCGGCACGACCCGCACGTCGTGCCCCGACTCGGTCAGCAACCGCAGCAGCTCGCAGGCTTTGTAGGCAGCGATGCCACCGGCGACGCCGAGAACCACGCGCGGACGGTCCACCGGCGCACCAGTCACCGGGGTGATCAGCCCTCGGTCGGCTCGGCCGTCAGCAGGCCGGAGTTGATCTCGCGCATTGCGATCGACAGCGGCTTCTCCTGCGGAGTCGTCTCGACCAGGGGTCCGACATACTCCAGCAGGCCCTCGCCGAGCTGGCTGTAGTAGGCGTTGATCTGCCGCGCGCGCTTGGCCGCGAAGATCACCAGAGCGTACTTCGACGAGGTCCGGTCGAGCAGCTCGTCGATCGGCGGGTTGGTGATGCCCTCGGGAGCAACAACAGTCACTGAAGAATCCTCACTGAGCGTTCATTCCGCGCCGTCGCGCGAACAGGGGCGGACCGCTCGGTCAGTGGACGACCGCGCGATCCCGGGAAATCGGATGAGAACCGAGCAATCCTACCAACTCATCGGCCGCACGTTCGATTGAGTCGTTGATCACGGTCATGTCGAACTCCGTCTCGGCGGCGAGCTCTTCATCGGCGTGCGCCAGCCGGCGGTGCAACGTGTCCTCGTCCTCGGTGCCGCGCCCGACCAGGCGGCGCTTGAGCTCCTCGACACTGGGCGGGGCCAGAAACACCAAGAGCGCCTCCGGCATGGCATCGCGCACCTGCCGAGCGCCCTGCAGATCGATCTTCAGCAACACCGGCATGCCGAGGGCGAGGTGGGATTCCACCGGGCCGCGCGGGGTGCCGTAGAGGTTTCCGGCGAACTCCGCCCACTCCAGCAGGCCGCCGCTGTGTTTGAGGCGCTCGAATTCGGTCCGGTCGACGAAGTGGTAATGCTCGCCGTCCACCTCGTAGTGGCGCTTGCGCCTGGTGGTCACCGAGACCGAGAGCCAGATCCACGGCGCGCGCGCCCGGATCTGCTCGATCACCGCGTCCTTGCCGACCCCAGAGGGGCCGGATAGCACGGTGAGTCGAGTCATACCCGGGCGCCGGCCGTCACTACTCACTGCTCGTTTGTATCAAGTTCTTCGGGTGAACGTCAGTTCGACGCGGAGAACTCGCTGAGCAGAGCCTTGCGCTGCTGGTCACCGAGGCCACGAAGGCGACGGCTGTCAGCGATCTTGAGCTTCTCCATGATCTGCGTGGCACGGATCTTGCCGATGCCCGGCAGCGCCTGCAGAACTGCGGAGACCTTGAGCTTGCCGACAACGTCATCGGCCTCAGCCCGGTCGAGCACCGCCGTGAGCGTGGTCTTGCCGGCCTTCAGCTGTTCCTTCAGCTCGGCGCGAGCCTTACGCATCTCGGCAGCCTTGGCCAGCGCAGCGGCGCGCTGCTCCGGCGTCAGTGTGGGAAGCGGCACTAATCCTCCTCGGGTCTTTGACAGGCGGGCACACCCTTCGGTGGTGTCCACTCCGCCCGTGCGGAATGGCGCTGATGTGACGCCTGATGTGGGAGTGGTTCCCAGCGATCCGGAAAACTAGCGGTCAGCGGCGTTTTCGGCAATCCCGGGCGAATATTCGCGGGTCACCCTTACGGGGTGAGCACCGCCCGACACGCCGCCAGGGCGCTTGACGCGGCGGCTCGCAGACCGGCCGCATCCGGCCCACCAGTGAGAACTTCTCGCGAGTAGGACGGGAGTACGAGCGAGAGCTGATCGCCAAATACTCTCCGCAGGTCGGCGGCCTTTCCACCCTGGGCGCCGAGGCCGGGAGAGAGCATCGGTCCATTGATGTTTGCCAATGAAAGGCCAGACTCGCCGACCGTCGCGCCGATCACGGCGCCGATGCTCCCGAACGGCTCCACACCCGCGTTGAGCTGGGAAATCTCGTCGACAATGTACTGCGCGACGGTGCCGCCTTCGGCTCGCCGGGCGGACTGCACGTCGCCACCCTCGGGATTCGATGTCCGCGCCAGCACGAACGCGCCGGCCCCATGCTTGGCCACCAGGTCAATTACAGGGCGTAACGAACCGAACCCCAGGTACGGGCTCACGGTGATCGCGTCGGCGGCGATCGGGCTCGCCGGATCGAGGTAAGCACTCGCGTAAGCGGCCATCGTGGAGCCGATATCGCCGCGCTTCACATCGAGCAGGACGAGCGCGCCGGCGGCCCGCAACTGTCGGATAGTTGACTCTAAAATCGCGATCCCGGAAGACCCGAACCGCTCATAAAACGCGGACTGGGGCTTGAACACAGCGACCCGATCGGCTAACGCGGCCACCACCGTCCGGCTGAACTCGGCGACGCCGTCGACGCTGTCCGGCAGCCCCCACTGTTGCAGAAGTTCGGCGTGCGGATCGATTCCGACGCACAGCGGCCCACGCGCCGCCATCGCGGCGTGCAGTCGTGCTCCGAACGGCTCCATCGGATCTCCTCGTCGTCAGCGCAGCGCGGCGAAAGCGCTGCAAACCATCACGAATGTGCGTCGGCCGCGGCGACCACCGCGGCAGCGATGGCGGCGACATCGTCGTCGGACGCCACATACGGCGGCATGGTGTAGATCAGGTCGCGGAACGGGCGCAGCCACACGCCGTGCGCCACCGCCGCGTCAGTGGCGCGTTTCATGTCCACATCCCGGCGCAACTGGACGACTCCGATCGCGCCCAGGACCCGCACGTCGGCGACCACGTCCAGGTCAGCGGCCGGCTTCAGGCCGGTGCTGAGCGCTTTGGAGATGCGTACCACGCCAGCGGCCGTCTCCGGGCGGCGAGCGAGCCGCACCGAAGCGTCGGCCACCGCGCAGGCCAGCGGATTGCCCATGAACGTCGGACCGTGCGCCAGCACCGGCAGCTCGCCCTCGGCGATCCCGGCGGCCACCGCCGCGGTGCACAGCGCCGCCGCCATGCTCAGGTAGCCGCCGGTCAGGGCCTTGCCGACGCACATGATGTCCGGGGACACACCGGCGTGGTCGGCGGCGAACATCCTGCCGGTACGCCCGAAGCCGGTGGCGATCTCGTCGAAGATCAGGAGTACGCCGTGCCGGTCGCAGGCGTCGCGAAGTGCGCGCAGGTAGACCGGATTGTGGAACCGCATGCCGCCGGCGCCCTGCACCACCGGCTCGACGATGACCGCCGCGAGCGACTCGGCGTTGGCCTCTACCGTGGACTCGATCAGGTCCAGATAGGACTGGTCGGCGGCGGCGTCGAACCCGGACGGCGGGATCGGCAGGAACATCTGCTCGGGCAGGACGCCGGTCCACAATGAATGCATCCCGCCGTCGGGATCGCACACGCTCATCGGGTGGAAGGTGTCGCCGTGATAGCCGCCGCGCCAGGTCAGCATCCGCTGCTTGGCGCCGCGGCCGCGCGAGCGCCAGAACTGCAGCGCCATCTTCATCGCGACCTCGACACTGACCGAACCGGAGTCGCACAGAAACACGTGCTCGAGTCCGGCCGGCGCGATCTCCACCAGCGTCTCGCAGAGCTCGATCGCGGGCTGGTGGGTGAGCCCGCCGAACATCACGTGGCTCATCCGGCCGACCTGCGTCGGTGACCGCCGCGTCCAGGTCCGGGTGCCGGTAGCCGTGGATCGCCGCCCACCAGCTGGACATGCCGTCGATCAGGTCACGACCGTCGCGCAGCCGCAGCCGGACACCCTCGGCACTGTCCACCAGCAACGGCTCCAGCGTGCCGGGCATCGGCGCGTACGGGTGCCAGACGTGCGCGCGGTCGCTGCGCAGCAGGTCTGCGTCGGTCCTCATGCCAGGCTCTTGTTGATGTCCCGGATCAGGCCCGGTCCCTGATAGATGAGCCCGGTGTAGACCTGGATCAGGCTGGCTCCGGCGTCGAACATCGCCTTGGCGTCACGCGGACCGCTGATCCCGCCGACCCCGATGATCGGCAGCTCGCCGCCGGTGAGCTGATGAATTCGAGCCACCACCTCGACCGCGCGGCGGGTCAGCGGACGGCCGGACAGGCCACCGGTCTGATCCGCGAGCGCCGCGTCACCGGGGGCCAGATTCGTCCGCGCCAGCGTCGTGTTGGTCGCGATGATCCCGGCCGCGCCGCCGGTGCCGCACACCTCGACCGCTTCGGCGATGGCGTCGTCGGTCAGGTCCGGCGCGAGCTTCACCAGCACCGGCTTGTCGGTCTCCGCGGTCAGCGCCTTGACCAGCGCCGCCAGCTGATCCTTGTCCTGCAGGGTGCGCAAGCCCGGAGTGTTCGGCGAGCTCACGTTGACGGCGAAGTAGTCGCCGTAGGACGAGAGCAGCCGCAACGATGTCAGGTAGTCGTCGATCGCCTCGTGCAGCGGCGTCACCTTGGACTTGCCGAGGCTGATGCCGAGCGGCACCGGCAGCGGGCCGGTGCGCTCCAGCCGATCGGCCAGAGCGGCGGCGCCGGCATTGTTGAAGCCCATCCGGTTGATCACCGCCTGGGAACCGGTCAGCCGGAACAGCCGCGGCCGGTCATTGCCCGGCTGCGGATGCGGCGGTGACGGTGCCGACTTCGATGAAACCGAAGCCCAGCGCCGGCCACGCGGCCAGCGCCCGCCCGTCCTTGTCCATCCCGGCGGCGAGCCCGACCGGACTGGGAAAGTCGACGCCGAACACGGTCCGCGGCCTGTCGACGGCGGCCCGGCTGACCCGGGCCAGCGCGGTCACCGCGGCCGGCCGCCGGGCCACCTGCGCGAGCGACCGCAGCGTGGTCTCGTGTGCCGCCTCGGCGTCGCCGCCGCCCAGCCGGAACAGCACCGGCCGGGCCCACCGCTGGTACGCGGTCACGCGTCTTCCGTACCGCTGGTGATGGCGCGCAGCGCGGTGTGCAGCTCCTGCAGCGGTCGCACCGACATCTCGCCCCGGATCGCCGCCTCGATGCCCATCACCGCGGCCGCGGCGCCTTGAACCGTGGTGATGCATGGGACATCGGCCGCGACCGCGGCGCTGCGGATCTCGTAGCCGTCGCCGCGGGTCGCACGGGACCCCTGCGGCGTGTTGATGACCAGACCGACGTCGCGCGCCGAGATCAGCTCGACCGCCGACACCCCGCCGCCCGGCTCGCCCGGCGCGGTGGTCTCGAAGTGCTTCCGGATCACCTCGCACTCGATGCCGTGCCGGCGCAGCACCGACCCGGTCCCGACGGTCGCCACGATTTCGAAGCCGAGGTCGGCCAGGCGCTTGATCGGGAAGATCATGCCGCGCTTGTCCCGGTTGGCGACGCTGACGAAGATCTTGCCGGAGGTCGGCAGCGATCCGTACGCGGCCGCCTGGGACTTGGCGAACGCGTGGCCGAAGTTGGTGTCGATGCCCATCACCTCGCCGGTGGACTTCATCTCCGGCCCGAGCAGCGAGTCGATGCCCTTTCCGGTGGGCGTCCGGAACCGCTTGAACGGCAGCACCGCCTGCTTCACCGCGATCGGAGCGTGCTCGGGCAGGTCGCCACCGTCGCCGACGGGCACCAGCATGCCTTCGGCGCGCAGCTCGGCAATGGTGGCACCGAGCATGATCCGGGCCGCCGCCTTGGCCAGCGGGACCGCGGTCGCCTTGGACACGAACGGCACCGTACGCGACGCCCGCGGGTTGGCCTCCAGCACGTAGAGCTGGTCGTCCTTGAGCGCGAACTGCACATTCATCAGGCCGCGCACGCCGATCCCCCGAGCCAGCACCTCGGTGTAGCGACGCACCTCGGCCAGCTGGTGGTCGCCGAGCGTGATCGGCGGCAGCGCGCAGGAGGAGTCACCGGAGTGCACCCCGGCCTCCTCGATGTGCTCCATCACGCCGCCGATGTAGACGTCACCGGTGGCGTCACAGAGCGCGTCCACGTCGATCTCGATGGCGTCGTCCAGGAACCGGTCCACCAGCACCGGATGGGACGGCGAGATCGAGGTCGCGCGTTCGATGTAGTCGCGCAGCGAGTCGTCGTCGTAGACGATCTCCATGCCCCGGCCGCCGAGCACATAGGACGGCCGGACCAGCACCGGATAGCCGATCTCGTCGGCGATCAGCTTGGCCTGGGCGAAGCTGGTCGCGGTGCCGTGCGCCGGCGCGACCAGGCCGTTCTGGCCCAGCAGCGCACCGAAGGCACCGCGATCCTCGGCCAGGTGAATGGATTCCGGCGAGGTCCCGACGATCGGGACGCCGGCGTCCTTGAGCCGCTGCGCCAGGCCCAGCGGCGTCTGCCCGCCGAGCTGGACGATCACGCCGACGACGCCGGCGCCGCCGGCGTCCCGGCCGGACGTGTGCTCCGCGTGCCAGACCTCGATCACGTCCTCGAACGTCAGCGGTTCGAAGTAGAGCCGGTCCGCGGTGTCGTAGTCGGTCGACACGGTCTCCGGGTTGCAGTTGACCATCACCGTCTCGTAGCCGTGCCAGGCGTCGGCGTCGTCGCTGCCGCCCTGCCACCGCCCGGACAGCGCCATCACCGCGTGCACGCACGAGTAGTCGAATTCGATGCCCTGACCGATCCGGTTCGGCCCGGAGCCGAGGATCAGCACCTTGGGCCGGGCCGACGGCTCGACCTCGGTCTCTTCGTCGTAGGACGAGTAGTGGTAGGGCGTGTTGGCGGCGAACTCGGCGGCGCAGGTGTCCACCGTCTTGAAGACCGGCCGCACGTCGAGGCGGTGCCGCAACCGGCGTACGCCGTCCTCACCGGCCAGCTCCGGCCGCAGCGCCGCCAGCTGCCGGTCCGAGATGCCGTACCGCTTGGCGCGGCGCAGCAGCCGCTCGTCGAGCACCGCCGCGTCGGCGATCTCCCGGCTCAGCTCGACCAGCGAGGCGATCTCCTCGAGGAACCACGGATCCAT
The DNA here is from genome assembly GCA_963836775.1 of uncultured Actinomycetota bacterium. Classification (GTDB taxonomy): domain Bacteria; phylum Actinomycetota; class Actinomycetes; order Mycobacteriales; family Micromonosporaceae; genus DASQPR01. Next base: position 2,508,974 of record CAWIKR010000003.1, read on the forward strand.
GCCGGAGGCCTCGGCAACCTCGGCGACCGAGGCGCCCATCCGCAGCGCCCGCTCCACCGTGAAGAGGCGGCCGTCGTGCGGCACCCGCAGGGCCGCGAGGGTGTTGTCCACGGTGGATCCGGCCGGATCCGGGGTGGTCCAGAAGCCGGCGTTGGACTGCTCCATCGACCGCAGCGCCTTGCCCAGCGCCTCGGCGAAGTTGCGGCCCAGCGCCATCGCCTCACCCACCGACTTCATCGTGGTGGTCAGCTCGGCGTCGGCGCCCGGGAACTTCTCGAACGCGAACCGGGGCACCTTGACCACGACATAGTCGAGCGCCGGCTCGAAGGCGGCCGGCGTCTTGCGGGTGATGTCGTTGGCGATCTCGTCGAGCGTGTAGCCGATGGCGAGCTTGGCGGCGATCTTCGCGATCGGGAAGCCGGTGGCCTTGGACGCCAGCGCCGAAGAGCGGGACACCCGCGGGTTCATCTCGATCACGACCAGCCGACCGGTGGCCGGGTCGACCGCGAACTGGATGTTGCAGCCGCCGGTGTCCACCCCGACCTCGCGCAGCACCGCGATGCCGACGTCGCGCATCGACTGGTATTCCCGGTCGGTCAGGGTCATCGCCGGGGCCACCGTCACCGAGTCGCCGGTGTGCACACCCATCGGGTCGATGTTCTCGATCGAGCACACCACCACCACGTTGTCGTGGCGGTCCCGCATCAGCTCGAGCTCGTACTCCTTCCAGCCGAGCACGCTCTCCTCGATCAGCACCTCGTGCACCGGGCTGGCCGCGAGCCCGCCGCCCGCCAGCCGCTCCAGGTCGGCGTCGTTGTGCGCCATGCCGGAGCCGAGGCCGCCCATCGTGAACGACGGCCGGATCACCACCGGCAGGCCGAGTTCGGTGACGGTCGAGCGCACCTCGTCCATCGAGTGGCAGACGCGGGACCGCGGCGTCTGCGCACCGGCTCGCGCCACGATGTCCTTGAACAGCTGGCGGTCCTCGCCGCGGCGGATCGCGTCGATGTTGGCGCCGATCAGCTCGACGCCGTATTTCTCCAGCACTCCCGACTCGTGCAGCGCGACCGCGGTGTTCAGTGCGGTCTGCCCGCCGAGGGTCGGCAGCAGCGCATCCGGCCGCTCCCGGGCGATCACCTGCTCGACGTATTCCGGAGTGATCGGCTCGATATAGGTGGCGTCGGCGAACTCCGGATCCGTCATGATCGTGGCCGGGTTGGAGTTGACCAGGCTGACCCGCAGCCCTTCCGCGCGCAGCACCCGGCACGCCTGGGTGCCGGAGTAGTCGAACTCGCACGCCTGGCCGATCACGATCGGGCCGGACCCGATCACCATGACATGCTTCAGATCGTCCCTACGTGGCATGTCAGGCGGTCCTTCCGGTGCGGGCGACGCGGTCATTGATGAGCTCGACGAACCGGTCGAAGAGGTAGTCGGCGTCGTGCGGGCCGGCTGCCGCCTCCGGGTGGTACTGCACGGTGAAGGCCGGCACCTCGCGAGCGCGCAGACCCTCCACCACACCGTCGTTCAGGCACACGTGCGAGACCTCGACCTCGCCGAACGGCGTGTCGGTCGGGTGGTCCACCGGAGCGTTCACGGCGAAGCCGTGGTTGTGCGAGGTGACCTCGACGGTGCCGGTGATCCGGTCCATCACCGGCTGGTTGATGCCGCGGTGCCCATAGCTCAGCTTGTAGGTGCTGAAGCCGAGTGCGCGGCCCAGGATCTGGCTGCCGAAGCAGATGCCGAACAGCGGGATCCGCCGCCGCATCACCTCGCGAGCCAGCGCCACCGGGTGGTCCGCGGTGGCCGGGTCGCCCGGGCCGGGCGAGAAGAAGACCGCGTCCGCGCCGACCGCGAGCAGTTCCTCGATCGACGTGGTCGACGGCATGACATGGGTCGTCACGCCTCGCTTGGCCAGCCGCCGCGCCACGTTGCGCTTGATGCCGAGGTCGATCGCCGCCACCGTGAACTCGCGCGGGCCGTCGGCCGCGACGGTGTAGGTCTGCGAGGTGGAGACCTCCGCGGACAGGTTGGCGCCGACCATCCGGGGCGATTCGAGTACGCGACGGCGCAGCGCCAGCGGATCCCGCTCGACACTGGACACCCCGACCCGCATGGCACCACGCTCGCGCAGGTGCCGGGTCAGCGCCCGGGTGTCGATGCCGCAGATGCCCACGACGCCCTCGGAGGCCAGCCGGTCCTCCAGCGATCCGGTGGCCCGCCAGTTCGACGGCCGGCGCGACGGATCCCGGACCACATATCCGCCGACCCAGATCCGGTTTGACTCGTCGTCCTCGTCATTGACGCCGGTGTTGCCGATGTGCGGCGAGGTCTGCACCACCACCTGGCGGTGGTACGACGGATCGGTCAGGGTCTCCTGGTAGCCGGTCATGCCGGTGGTGAAGACCGCCTCGCCGAACGTCTCGCCGATGCTGCCGTAGGCCTCGCCGGCGAAGGTGCGGCCGTCCTCCAGGACCAGGATCGCTTCCCGCCGGGCGCTCACTTGGTCACCTTGCCGTTGAGCACCGTGGCGGTGCCGTTGAAGAAGGTCGCCACCACGCGCACCGGCAATTCCATTCCGGCGTACGGCGTGTTTCGGCTCTTGCTGGCCAGCTCACCCGGGTCGACGACGCGGGTGGCGTCCGGATCGACCAGGGTCAGGTTGGCCGGAGCCCCGGCGACCAGTGGCCGGCCTTGGTCGGTGAGTCCGGCGATCCGGGCCGGGGTGGCCGACATCCGCTCCACGATCACCGGCCAGTCGAGGCCGGTGGAGCGCACAATCGACAGCGCCGTCTCCAGCCCCAGCATGCCGGGGCGGGCGCTGGCCCACTCGCACTCCTTGTCCTCGGTGGCGTGCGGTGCGTGGTCGGTGGCGACAATGTCGATGGTGCCGTCGGCCAGCGCCGCGCGCAGCGCCGCGACATCGTCCGCGGTCCGCAGCGGCGGATTGACCTTGAACACCGGGTCATAGCTCTCGGCCGAGGCATCGGTGAGCAGCAAGTGATGCGGGGTCACCTCGGCGGTGATCCGGATGCCTCGGGACTTCGCCCAGCGGATGATCTCGACGCTGCCCGCGGTGGACACGTGGCAGATGTGCAACCGGGCGCCGACATGCTCGGCCAGCAGCGCGTCCCGGGCGATGATCGCCTCTTCGGCCACCGACGGCCAGCCGGCCAGGCCCAGCCGTGCGCTGACCTCGCCCTCGTGCATCTGGGCGCCGGCGGTCAGCCGGGGCTCTTCGGCGTGCTGGGCGATGACGCCGTCGAAGGACTTGACGTATTCCAGGGCGCGGCGCATCACCCGCGCGTCCCACACGCACATTCCGTCATCGGAGAAGATCCGCACCTGCGCCGCCGAATCGGCCATCGAACCGATCTCGGCGAGCGTCTCACCGGCGAGACCGACGGTGACTGCACCGATCGGCCGGACGTCGACCAGGCCGGCATCGCGACCCAGGCGCCACACCTCCTCGACCACTGCGGCATTGTCGGCGACCGGCTGGGTGTTGGCCATCGCGCAGACCGCGGTGTAGCCGCCGAGCGCGGCGGCCCGGGATCCGGTCAGAACCGTCTCGGCGTCCTCCCGCCCCGGCTCGCGCAAGTGCGTATGCAGGTCCACCAGGCCCGGCAGGGCCACCAGCCCGGTGCCGTCGATGACCTCGACGCCGGCGCCGGCGGCCAGGCCGGCACCGACCGCGTCGATGACGCCGTCGGTCAGGCGGATGTCGACCGGCGAATCACCGGCGATCGACACGTTCTTGATCAGGAAACTCACGCGCGCTCCCCCACATTGGTGCCGCTCAGCAGCAGGTAGAGCACGGCCATCCGCACCGACACGCCGTTGGCTACCTGTTCCACGATGGCCGACCGCGCCGAATCGGCGACCTCGGCGGTGATCTCCATCCCGCGGATCATCGGACCGGGATGCATGACGATGGCGTGCTCCGGCATCCGCCGGACCCGCGCCGCGTCGAGCCCGTACCGGCGCGCGTATTCGCGCTCGGACGGGAAGAACGAGTCTTTCCAGCCGTCGGAGAGGCGCTCGCGCTGCACCCGCAGCATCATTACGACGTCCGAGTCGGGAAGCACCGAGTCCAGGTCGTAGCTGGTGCGGGCGGGCCAGGCTTCGACCCCGATCGGCAGCAGGGTCGGCGGCGCCACCAGGGTCACCTTGGCCCCCAGGGTGTGCAACAGCAGCACGTTGGACCGGGCCACCCGGCTGTGCAGGACATCGCCGACGATGGCCACGTTCAGCCCGGCCAGGCGGCCCAGCCGGGACCGCATCGTGTAGGCGTCCAGCAGCGCCTGGGTCGGGTGTTCATGCGTACCGTCGCCGGCGTTGACGACGCAGCCGTCCAGCCACTTGGCCAGCTGGTAGGGCGCGCCGGAGGCACCGTGCCGGACCACCACCGCATCGGCGCCCATCGCCTGCAGGGTCCAGGCGGTGTCCTTCAGGCTTTCGCCTTTGGACACCGAGGAACCCTTGGCGGAGAAGTTGATGACGTCCGCGGACAGCCGCTTCGCGGCGACTTCAAAAGAGGTGCGGGTACGCGTCGAGTCCTCGTAGAAGAGGTTGACCACGGTGCGGCCGCGCAGGGTCGGGAGCTTCTTCACCTCGCGGCCGGCCAGGCTGGCGAGTTCGGCCGCGGTGTCCAGCACCAGGCCGGCCTGGTCGGCGCTGAGGTCGCCGGCGGAGAGCAGGTGCCTGATCACGCCGTACCCCCAAGGATCTTGACCTGATCGTCGCCGTCGACCTCGGCCAGCTGCACGCGCACGTTCTCGGCCAGCGACGTGGGGATGTTCTTGCCGACATAGTCGGCGCGGATCGGCAGCTCGCGGTGGCCGCGGTCGACCAGGACGGCGAGCTGGACGATCCGCGGGCGGCCCAGGTCCTGCAGCGCATCCAGCGCGGCCCGCACCGTGCGCCCAGAGAACAGGACGTCATCGACGAGGATCACGCGCTTGCCGTCGAGGCCACCGGCCGGGATGTCGGTGTGGCCCAGGGCGCGGGCACCGCGCAGCGAGAGATCATCGCGGTAGAGAGTGACATCGAGCACACCGATCGGCACGGTGATCTCTTCGAACGCATGGATCCGCGCGGCCAGGCGCCGTGCCAGTGGGACGCCGCGGGTCGGGATGCCTAGGAGAATCGCGTCGCGAGCGCCTTCGGTCTTTTCCAGGATCTGGTGGGCGATCCGGTCGACCGTGCGCGATATGTCCGGCGCGGAAAGAATGATCTTGCTAGCTTCACGTTCCGTCTGTGGGTACGCCACAGCGGACCTCCTTCCCCGCCTCACGGGACGGGTCGTTAAAGGACGTCGGGGGGTTCTACGGGCTTCCGGGTCGCGCCGCAAGCCCAGGCCACACTATCAGCGACGGCCTCCCGGGCCGCGGCAGGCCGGCGTGTCGATCCTGTGCCGTTCGTTACGAGTGGCACCCTTTCGAGACGAGAATGGCAAAACGGGTCGGTCACAACACTTGACCATCCGTCGTCAGGGGCACTACCGTCACGCTCCGTAGCGATCGCTGGGGAGGGCCTGCGGGCCGAACGACTGGAGTGTTACCAAATGCCGTCTGACTACGCGAAATCACTGGGCTCGCGCCTGCGCTCGATCCGCCAGCAGCAGGGCCTGTCCCTGCAGGGCGTGGAAGAGAAGTCGAACGGCCGCTGGAAAGCCGTAGTGGTGGGTTCGTACGAGCGTGGTGACCGCGCCGTCACCGTGTCGCGGCTGGCCGAGCTGGCCGAGTTCTACCGGGTGCCGGTCGCCGAACTGCTTCCGGAGGGCTCGGGCGTGCGCCACGAGTCGGCCGGCAAGATCGTTCTCGATCTTGAGAAGCTCTACGACCAGACCGAGGACGACCTGCTGTTCGTCGCCAAGTACGCGCGCGCCATCCAGCAGCAGCGCGGCGACTACAACGGCCGGGTGCTGTCGATCCGCGCCGACGATCTGCGCGCGCTCGCCATCGTCTACGACTTCTCGCCGGCCACCCTGGTGGAGCGGCTCAACGAGCACGGCGTGCTGGTCACCGGCGACATCCGGGCGATGTTCCAGTAGCCGCACCGCAGATACGACGACGGCCGCCCCCGACTCGGGAGCGGCCGTTGCGTTTCGCCGGTCAGTGCGCCGTGTAGTCGGCGATCCGGGCCAGCACGCCGTTGAGGAACCGCGGCGAGTCGTCGGTGGACATCTGCTTGGCCAGCTCAATCGCTTCGGAGATCGCCACCGCGTCGTCGATCTCGTCGACATAGAGCAACTCGTAGACGGCGATCCGAGCCAGGTTGCGGTCCACCACCGGCATCCGCTCGAGGGTCCAGCCCTCGGCGTAGGACGAGATCAGCTCGTCGATCCGGTCCAGGTGGGCGGCGACGCCTTCGACGATCGACACCGCGTACGCCAAATGCTCCGGCGCCGGCGGCTCGATGCGGCCCAGCGCACTGGCCAGCGTCGCCTGGATCGGCTCGCGCCGCAGGTCCGCCTCGTAGAGGACATCGAGTGCCCGCTTGCGCGCCTTGCGGCGAGCGGGCATCGGCGTCTTGCGACCTTCAGCCATGGATTAGGAACGACCCAGGTAGCGACCGTCGCGGGTGTCCACCTTGATCTTCTCGCCGGTGGTGATGAACAGGGGCACCTGGATAGTGGCTCCGGTCTCCAGCGTGGCCGGCTTGGTGCCGCCGGTGGAGCGGTCGCCCTGCAGGCCCGGCTCGGTGTAGGTGACCTCAAGGAAAACGCTGGTCGCGAGCTCGATGTAGAGCGGCACGCTCTCGTGGATCGCGACCGTCGCCTCAGCCTCCGGCAGCAGGTATTTCGCCGCGTCGCCGACCGTGACGCCGGGCACGTGGATCTGGTCGTAGGAGTCCAGGTCCATGAAGACGTAGTCGTCGCCGTCCTGGTAGAGGTACTGCATGGTGCGCTTGTCCACGGTCGCGGTCTCGACCTTGGTGCCGGCGTTGAAGGTGCGGTCGACGACCTTGCCGGACAGCACGTTCTTCAGCGTGGTGCGCACGAAGGCGCCGCCCTTGCCGGGCTTGACATGCTGGAACTCGATGACCGTCCAGAGATCACCATCGAGATTGAGGACGATCCCGTTCTTGAGGTCGTTCGTGGTGGCCATGACCTGCCTTGATCTTGTTGACTGTTGATGGAAAGCGCTCGTGTGGTCGCTCGCACGGGCTGTTGATCTTCGACGCGCGGGCAGACCGAGCAAGTCTACTCACCGAGACGGTCCGGAGTCGGCCATGGGTGCACGGTTTGCCCCGGACCATCGGGTTCACCTGCGGCGGAGGTCACGGCCGAACGGCCGTCGATGAGGTGATCAATCCAGAAACTCGTTGATCGCGGCCCGGAGCGCGGCCGGATCGTCCAGCCACGGGTAGTGACCGCCGGGGACCGTCACGGTCGCGCCGCGCGGGAACTCGTTCGCGATCGTGGCCGCCGTCGCCGGCACCGGCATCGCGTCCACGTCGCCCGCCACGACCAGCGTCGGCGCCGTCACCTCGGCCAGCTGCATCCGCATCGCCGGCGCATCCGTGACGTAGTCCCGGTAGTAGCCGGTGAGGACCGCGTCCACCGGCGGGAACGACGCCGAGTGCGCCTGCGCCACGGCGTCCCAGCGCTTGTAGAAGAACGGCATCACCAGGCTGATCAAACGGTCGCGCTCGGCCGGATCGGCATCGTCGGGCAGCGCATCGAGGGCCTCGTCGGCGGCGACCGCGTCGGCATACCAAGGCTCGTCCTTGCGCGCGTCCCAGGCCTCCTCGAAGCCGACCATCGGAATGCCCAGCACCCGCGCGCTCGGCGTGAGCAGCACCATCCTGCGCACCCGGTCGGAGTGGCCGATGGCGAGGAAGATCGCGATGCCCGCACCGGCCGAGTGCCCGAGCAGATCGACGGTGGTCAACCCGAGGTGGTCGATCAAGGCGATGACGTCGTCGGCGTGCCGGTCCACGCGATAGGTCGAGGTGTCCTCCGGGATCCCGGACTCGCCGGTCCCGCGCAGGTCGAAGAAGATCAGCTGCCGGTCGGCGGCCAGCCCGGCCAGGTCACCGAAGTATCCGGACGGGCGCGCCGGGCCGCCCGGGATCAGCACGACCGGATCTCCGGACCCCTCCACCCGGTAGGCGATCGGAGTGCCGTCATACGACTCGAACCGCTGCATCGCTGGCATTCGTCGATCTTCGCACAGCGCTCCGGGCCTACCGCGACTGATTGCCGCCGCCCATATTGGACTGATGCAGCCTCGCCGCGCGCGAGACGCAGGAGATCGTCGCCGCGGCGCGGGCCGAGGCCGCGCGGATCAAAGACGCTTAGGCGGTACGCGCGGCGATGTGCTCGAGCGCCAGCCGGTAGCCGTCGACGCCGAGCCCGGCGATGACTCCGGTGGCGACCGCGGAGATCACCGAGTGATGCCGGAACTCCTCGCGCGCGTGGATGTTCGAGAGGTGCACCTCGATCAGTGGCGCGGTCAGCATCGCGCAGGCGTCCCGGATCGCGTACGAGTAATGCGACCACGCACCCGGATTCAGCACCACCGCTGCGCCTTCGTCGGCGGCCGCGTGCAACCAGGCGATCATCTCGTGCTCGGCGTCGGTCTGCTTGGCCACCACGTCCAGGCCCAGCTCCTTGCCGGCTCGCTGGCACCCGGCCACCAGGTCGGCATAGCTGGTCACGCCGTAGACGTCGACCTGACGGCGGCCGAGACGGCCGAGATTCGGGCCGTTGAGCACGTAGACGGTCATGATGGTCACGATAGAGCAGCGCCTGTCCGCCGCCACCGTTGGCGGCCGCTCAGCCGTCGCGTCGTGAGCATTGGACCCAGCGCGACGTCTCGGGATTCCAGCACTGGCCGCGGTGGACGCGGCCGTCGACGACCGTGAACACCGCGATGGCAACCAGCACCGCGGCCACTACCGCCACCGCGATTCGCGCGCTCCTGGACATCCCGGTCTCCCTATTGCGCCGTCGATGCGACGACCCTAACGGGCGCGGTCAACGCTTTGATGAGCGGGCGAATGTCGGTGGCACCGCATAGGTTTCGGATATGACGACTTTCGTGATGGTGCCCGGGGCCTGGCTCGGCGGCTGGGCGTGGGAGGCCGTGGCGGAGCGGCTGCGCGCCGACGGCCACACCGCGATCCCGGTGACGCTGACCGGTCTCGCCGAGCGTGCGGACGAGGGTGGACCGGACACCGGTCTGGACACCCACATCGCCGATATCGTGGCGGTGCTGGACCGAGTCGATCTGCACGATGTCGTCCTGGTCGCGCACAGCTATGGCGGCGTGCCGGTGACCGGCGCCGCCGACCGGCGGCCCGATCGCGTCGCCCGGATGGTGTTCGTCGACAGTGGCCCGGCGCCGGACGGCGTGGCGCAGGCCGACTTCAACCCGCCCGAGGTCCGGGATGCCACGGAGGCGGCGGTCGCCGCCGAGGGTGACGGCATCTGGATGGCTCCGATCGCCTTCGACCCGGTGGCGGATCCGGTCAACCTCGCGGGTCTGGACGAGGCCGCACTGGCGATGATGCGCACCCGCGCCACGCCCCATCCTTATCGCAGCACAACCCAGCCGATCAGCCTGTCCGGGGCGGTGGACGCGATCCCGCGCACGCTGATCGCCTGCACCATGCCGCCCGATCTGGTGTCTCAGATGGTCGCGGCCGGCAACCCGTTCTTCGCCGGGCTGCGCGACGCCCCGGTGATCCCGCTGCCGACCGGGCACTGGCCGATGTTCAGCCGCCCGGACGACCTGGCAGCGACTCTGCAGCGCGCCGCCGCTGGGTGACCGGCCTCAGGCCGCGCGGCGGGCCAGCGCCCCAAGGCCCGCTGTCACCGGGCGACCGCCGCGTAGGCCTCCTCGAGCAGTTCCTCTGCCGGAGCCGTCAGGATGCCCGGCCGGGCCAGGCCGTCGAGCACGACGAACCGCAGCGTGGCGCCGCGGGTCTTCTTGTCCACGCCGATCGCCCGGCGCAGCGCCGGCCAGGCCGCCCGCGGATAGCTCACCGGCAGGCCGATGGCGGCGAGCAGCTCGGCGTGCCGGTCGGCGGTGCCATCGTCGAGGCGGCCGGCGAGCCGGCCCAGGCTGGCCGCGAAGACCATGCCGACCGCGATGGCGTCGCCGTGCCGCCACGCGTACCGCTCGTGCTTCTCGATCGCGTGCCCGAGCGTGTGGCCGTAGTTGAGGATTTCCCGCAGGCCGGACTCACGCAGGTCTTCGGAGACGACCCGCGCCTTGACGGCGATCGCCCGCTCGATCAGCTCGCGCAGGACCGGGCCGCCCGGGTCGGTCGCCGCGTCCAGGTCATCGAACCGCTCCAGGATCGCCGGGTCCGCGATGAAGCCGCACTTGACCACCTCGGCCAGACCGGCGCGCAGGTCCGGCGCCGGCAGGCCGGCCAGCGCCGACAGGTCGCACAACACGCCCGCCGGCGGATGAAAGGCACCGACCAGATTCTTCCCACCGGCGATGTTGACCCCGGTCTTGCCGCCGACCGCGGCGTCGACCATGCCCAGCACCGAGGTCGGCACGTGCACCACGCGTACGCCGCGGAGCCAGCACGCCGCCACGAAACCGGCCAAGTCGGTCGCGGCTCCCCCGCCGACCCCGACGATCGCGTCGGTGCGGGTGAACCCGGCCGCCGCCAGCTCGTCCCAGCACCGGGCGGCGACGTCGATCGACTTGCCGGCCTCGGCGTCCGGAATTTCGATGGCGAGGCCGACCATCCCGGCGGCGGCCAGCACGTCGGCGAGCGCGGCGGCGGTGGCGCGCAGCGGTTCGGCGTAGAGCACCGCGACCCGCGTCGCGCCGGACACCAGCTCCGGCAGGTGACCTGCGAGGCCGAAGCCGACCAGCACGTCATAGGATTGCTCGCCGCCCACGCCGATCCGTGTGACGTCGGCCATCAGCGCATCAGCCCGTCCAGCACGAGCGCGGTCACCTCTTCCGGCGTGCGCCCGTCGGTGTCCACGGTGACGGTGGCGACCTCTTCGTAGAGCGGTCGCCGCTGGTCCAGCAGGAACCGCATGGTGGCGCGCGGGTTGACCGACAGAAGCGGCCGGCCGGAGTCCAGACCGACGCGCTTGATCGCGTCGGACAGTCCCACCGACAGGTAGACCACGGCGTGACCGGCAAGCATCTGCCGGTTGGCAGCGGCCATCACCACCCCGCCGCCGAGCGACAGCACGCCGTCATGCGACGTCAGCGCCTCTGCCAGCGCCTTGCTCTCGAGCTCGCGGAAGTGCGCTTCGCCGTCGTCGATGAAGATGTCCGAGATCGGCTTGCCGGCCAGCGCCACGATGTCGGCGTCGGTGTCCCGGAAGCCGACGCCGAGTGCCTCGGCGAGCAGCGGACCGACGGTCGACTTGCCGGCACCCGGCGGGCCCACGATGACTGCGATCGGTTTCATCGGATCACCAGGTTGTCCAGGTATCCGGCGAGGTTGCGCCGGATCTCGCTGACCGAATCGCCGCCGAACTTCTCGGTCGCCGCCTCGGCCAGGACCAGGGCGACCATCGACTCGGCGACCACCGCGGCGGCCGGGACGGCGCAGACGTCGGACCGCTGGTTGATGGCGGTGGCCGGCTCCCCGGTGACGACGTCGACAGTGGACAGAGCTCGGTTCAGCGACGAGATCGGCTTCATCGCGCCGCGTACGCGCAACGGCTCACCGCTGGACATGCCGCCTTCCAGGCCACCGGCCCGGTCGGTGAGCCGGCGCACGCCGGTCGCGGTCGGCACGATCTCGTCGTGCGCGCCGGAGCCACGCGTCCGGGCCTGGGTGAACGCATCGCCGATCTCGACGCCCTTGATGGCCTGGATCGACATCAGCGCGGCAGCCAGGCGCGAGTCCAGCTTGCGATCCCATTGGGTATGCGAACCGAGACCCGGCGGCACGCCGTAAGCCAGCACCTCGACGATGCCGCCGAGGGTGTCGGCGTCCTGCTTGGCGGCGTCCACCTCGGCCACCATCCGGCCGCTGGCCTCAGGATCCAGGCACCGCAACGGGTCCGCGTCCAGCCGCTCCTGGTCGCCCGGCACCGGCACCAGGCCGGGCTTGGCCACCACCGATCCGAGTTCCACCACGTGCGACACGATCTCGATGCCGAGCGCCTGCTTGATCAGCGCTTTGGCGACGGTGCCGACGGCACACCGGGCGGCGGTCTCCCGGGCGCTGGCTCGCTCCAGGATCGGGCGGGCGTCGGTGTGGCCGTATTTCTGCATGCCGGCCAGGTCGGCGTGGCCGGGGCGGGGCCGGGTCAGCGGTGCGTTGCGGGATTGGCTGGCGAGCACGTCGGCGTCCACCGGATCGGCCGACATGACGGTCTCCCACTTCGGCCACTCGGTGTTGCCGACCCGGATCGCCACCGGGCTGCCCAGCGTCAGCCCGTGCCGGACACCGCCGATGATCTCGACCTGGTCCTGCTCGAACTTCATCCGCGCGCCGCGACCATAACCGAGCCGGCGACGAGCCAGCTCCGCGCCGATCTCGGCGCTGGTCACCGCCACTCCGGCCGGGACGCCGTCAAGCACTGCCACCAGAGCGGGTCCGTGGGATTCGCCCGCCGTCAGCCAACGCAACACCGCACCAGTCTGGCACGGGCCGCACCGGCGTCCCGGGATGCGGGTCGCCCAGTCTCACACCGCGGGCCCGCCGCCCAACCCAACAGGGGCGGGCACAGCCGGTGCGGCGCGGTCTACAGCCGCCGCCGAGGACCGCCGCCCGACCCGGCAGAACAGCTATGCGGGCGGCCGCCACATGGTCGTGACGACGGCGCCGGACGGCATCGTCAAGCGCTCCCGCTCCTGGAACCCGACGCTCTCGTAGCGCTTCAGGTTCGCCGGATTGGTCGATTCGAGATAGGCCGGCATTCCGGCCGCGTCGATCCGGGCCAGGCTTGCCCGAAGCAGATCCATGCCGAAGCCTTTGCCGCGATGCGCTTCGTGGGTGGCGAACAAGCTCAGGTAGAAGTGCGGCTCATGCGGGTGGGCGCGGTCGAATTCCGCGAAGATCCGCAGGATGCCGTCGGTGATCTCGGGGCCGGCGACGCCGGTCATGAAGACTTCGAAGTCGGCCTCCTCGGCCGGGGTCAGCTCGCTGCCGCCGGGCGGGATCCACATCGCCGCCGATTCGCACTGGGTGGTGACCAGCATCCACGGATATCGCATCGAGGACGTGACGAACAACCGCCACATCCGCTCGGCCTGGGCCGCGCGCCGGTCCGGGTCTGGAAACGCCGGCCCCCACAACGGATCATCGAAGAAGGCCGTCGTGATCGCTGCCACGACCGCGTCGACATCGGCCGGGGTCGCCACCCGCGCCGACAACTGATCTTCCGGGCTCATGGCCGAACTCTAGCGACAAAGATCGTTGCCCGTCGCCCGCCCTAACGGCTGGAAGCGGCTTCGAAGAGCGCGAGTCGCATCGCCGAAACCGGCGGCTCGACCCCGGTGAACGCGCGGAACTGCAGCAGCGCCTGAAACAGCAGAAGATCAAGACCGGACACAATGGGTACGCCGGCGGCCGCGGCCGTGGCGGCCAGCGGCGTCGGCCACGGGTCGTAGATCGCGTCGAACAGCACGGTTCCGGGTCGCCACGGCGGTCGCAGGTCATCCGCGACGCCCTTGGGCACGGTCGCGATCACCAGATCGGCTTCGGCGCATGCGGCGGCTTCGGTCCACGGCCGGTGCCGCACCGGGACGCCCCGCGCGGCCGGCCGCATCACGTCGACGGCGTCGGATCGGCGCGCGTAGACCGTGATGGTCGCGACGCCGAGTTCGTGCGCGGCGGCGAGCGCGGCCCGCGCGGTGCCGCCGGCCCCGAGCACCGCGACATCGGTGGCCGCGCCGAGTCCGGCCGCGCGCAGCGCGTCCACCATGCCGGGGGCGTCGGTGTTGTCGGCGCGCCAGCCGCCGGTTATGCGTACCAGCGTGTTTGCCGCACCGATCGCGGCCGCGCGGGGCGCTACCTCAGTGGCCACCGCGAGCGCCGCGTCTTTGAGCGGCATGGTCAGCGACAGCCCGGCCCAGGTCTCATCAAGACCTGCCAGCAGGTCGGGCAACTCCGCCTCGGTGCACTCGATCGCGGAGTAGCTCCAATCATCGAGACCGAGAGCTTCATAGCCGGCGTTGTGCAGCACGGGCGACAGTGAATGGGCAAGCGGCTTGCCCAGCACTGCCGCCCGATGCCGGATCAGCAATTCTTCTGCGCCGCGAGGAACTCAGCCTGGGTCTTGGAGTAGACCATGTGGTTGTCCGCGCAGACAGTCTGGAAGTACCCGTAACCCCTGTACTTGTTGTTCGGGTGCAGCGCCGCCTTCAGCGCGTCCTCGCCCGGGTTGCTGATCGCCTGCGGCGGGAAGCCCGGCACGCCGTGCGTGTTGAACGGGTCCTTCGGGTTGTTGATGTCGGTTTTCATCAGGTCCTTCGACTCCTGGGCCGACTTGCCCTGGTAGCGCAGCCAGTAGTTGACCTCGCTGTCGAGACCCAGGGTCTGCCCGGCGTCCGGCGTGCCGCTGAAGATCCGGTTATACATGATCCGGACGATGCCGGTGAACTCGCTGTAGTTGCGCCCCTCCTTCTGCGCGATCGACGCGGCGATCAGCGCTTCGTAGGGCGTCATCTTGAGCGTGTTCTTGGCAAAGTCCATGAAGTTCAGGCCGTCGGCGCCGACCACCTGGTTGAACTTGTTCACCATCGCCTTGAGCATGTCGGTGGCCGACGTGCCCGGCGCGAAGCTGTAAGTGGCCGGGAACAGGAAGCCCTCGATGGACTTCATCGACTTGCGGCCGTCGTCGCGCTTCGCCGTGAACCATGCCGGGTTGACGCCCAGCGCCACCGGGTCCTTCGCGGCGTCGGTGAACTGCTTCACCGGAAGGCCGGTCACCTTCGCCAGGTCGGCGAAGATGTCGAAGGACAGCTCGCCCTCCGGCACCACGACCTTCCAGATGCTGGCGTTCTTCGGATTGCCGTTAGCGTCCATTTCGGTCAGCGCTGCCAGCGCGGTCTTCGCACTCTGATGCTTGCGCAGGGTGTAGACACCGGGCTGAATCTCTTTGGCCCGGGTCGGGTCGGACGTGGCGGCGTTCACGAACGCCTTGGCACTCTTCACCACTTCGGCCTTGAACAACTCCTGGGCCACGTTGGTGGCGTTGTCGCCCTTGTTGACCGTGATGCTGGTGGTCGCCGTGTCGCCGGAGCCGGAGTAGTCCGGCGCGCCGAGCATGTTGCGCACCTTGCCGTAGGCGAAGAAGCCGCCGATGCCGACGACGGCGAGCATCACGATGGTGAGCAGGAAGACGAGTCCGGTGCGGCGCTTGCGGGGCTTCTCATCGGGCTCGTAGGAGTCGTCGCCGTAACCGCCGCCGCCGTAATCGCCCCCATAGCCGATCGGGGGCTGCCCGCCGGTCATGTCGGCGCGGCGGCCACGCCCGTCGGTGTCCCGGCGGCCCCGGCCGTCGGTCTGCTCCCGCAGGCGCCCGCGGCCGTCGGTGTGCGGCTGCTCACCGTCGAAGTCGAATCCCCGCTCGATGAAGCTCGCCTGGTGACCGGTGTTGCCGTAGCCAGGATCCGGGTAACCGCCGGCCTCGTATGGATCCGGCGTATAGGTCTGTGGCACGTACTGCTGGCCGTACTGATCGCCGGGGTAGGGCTGTTGTCCGTAGCCGGCGTCCGGATAGGCATTCGGGTCCTGGTAGGCGTTCGGGTCTGGGTAGCCCTGGTGGCCGTAACCGGGCTGGCCGGGGTACTGCTGGTTCGGGTCGTAGTAGCCCTGGTCCGGGTAACCGGCGGGCTGCTGTCCGTTCTGGTCGTAATAGCCCTGGTCGTAATAGCCCTGGTCGGGCTGACCTCCGGGCGGCGGATAGGCCGGGTAGCCGTTCGGGTCGTAGCCCGGCTGCTCATAGCCGGCCTGCTCAAACCCCTGCTGCTCGTGGCCGGCCTGGTCCGGATAGCCCGGGTAGCCGGTCTGGGTGCCGTCGTCGTAATCGCCCGAATAGCCAGGCTGCTGGCCGCGGAGCACCGCGTGACCTCGATCGACGGCCGGGTGGTGGCGCCGACGATCCGCGTCATCGTCCCAGGCGCCTTCCCACGACGTGCCTCGTCCGTCGTTCATTGCACCTGCCTCCGGTATGTGTCTAACCATCGCTGGAGAATCTCCACGGCGGCCGCTTGATCGACAACGGCACGCTGACGCTTCCCCTTAACGCCGCGCTCGGCCAGCCGACGAGAGGCCACAACCGTGGACATCCTCTCATCACTAAGCCAAATTGGCACCGGCCGAATGGCGAAGTCTAGTTGCTCCGCGTAAGCACGTACACCGCTAGCTGCGGGTCCTTCTTCCCCGGACAGTCGGATCGGAAGGCCGACCACGACACCCACGCTCTCATGTGTACGGACAAGTCGGGCAATTTCCTCGATATCGTCGGGGAGGCGATCGTCACGAATCGTGAGATCGCGACGGAGGGTCACCAACGGAGAGGCCAGGATGCCGTCCGGGTCGCTGATAGCCACCCCGACGCGCACCTGGCCCACGTCAATACCTAACCGGACACCCCGGATGAAATCAGTCACGCCTACGCGGCCGCCCCAGCGGTGACGAGCGTCTCAATCGACGTCAGCAAGCCGGGTGCCTCAGACTCCGGCAGACCGCCACCCTGCGCCAGCTCGGCGTTGCCGCCGCCCCGGCCGGACAGCGCGCCCTTGACCAGGTCGGCCGCGGACAGGCCCCGATCCCGGCCGGCGCCGTTGGTCGTGACGACCAGGGACGCCTTGCCACCGACCGCGGCCACCACTGCCACCACTGCCGGGCGCTGCCCCGGGATGTGACCGCGGATCTCCTGGGCCAGGGTCCGCACGTCGTTTCCGGACGCGCCCTCGGGCGCCATGATCCCGACGTACGCGACTCCGTTGACCTCGCGGGCGCCATCGGCGAACGCCTTGGCACCGCCCAGCACCATCTGCGCCCGGAGCTTCTCCAGCTCCTTCTCGGCGTCTCGCAGCGAGGCGATGGTCGCCTCGACCCGTTCGCCGACCTGCTCGTTGGGCACCCGGTAGTACTCCGCCAAGCGGGCCACCAGCAGGTGCTCCTTGGCCAGGTAGTTGAACGCGTCGATGCCGACCAGCGCATCGACCCGGCGCACCCCGGAGCCGATCGACGACTCGGTCAGGATCTTCACCAGGCCGAGCTGGCCGGAGCGGGCCGCGTGCGTGCCGCCGCAGAGTTCCCGGGCGTAGTCACCGACCTCGACCACTCGCACCTGGTCGCCATATTTCTCTCCGAAGAGGGCCATGGCGCCGAGCCGGCGCGCCTCGGCCTGGGAGGTGATGAACGCGCGCACTTCGAGGTCACTCAGCAGCACATCGTTGACCTGGTGCTCAACGTCCTGAAGCACCGACGGCGGCACGGAAACCGGCGTCTTGAAGTCGAACCGGAGCCGGCCCGGCGCGTTCAGCGAGCCGGCCTGGGTGGCGCCCTCGCCGAGGAACTCGCGCATCGTCTGGTGCACCAGGTGGGTGGCGGTGTGCGCGCGAGAAATGGCTTTGCGCCGGTTGATGTCGATCTCGGCGAACGCCTCGTCGCCGACACGCACCTCACCGGAGACCACCCGGGCCTTGTGCACGATCACACCAGACATCGGCGTCTGCACGTCGAAGACCTCGACCCGGCCGTTGCCGACGCTGATGATGCCGTTGTCCGGCTGCTGGCCGCCGCCTTCGGCGTAGAACGGGGTCGAGTCGAGCACCAGCTCGATGGTCTCGCCCTCGCCGGCCGTGGTCAGGCCGACGCCACCGCCGGACAGCAGCGCCCGGACCCGGGACTCGCGCGTGGTCTCGTGATATCCGGTGAACTCGACCGGACCGCCGACATCGAGAACGTCGCGGTAGGCGGATAGGTCGGTGTGGCCGGTCTTGCGCGCCTTGGCGTCGGCCTTGGCCCGGCTGCGCTGGTCGTGCATCAACCGCCGGAACGCATCCTGGTCTACCGACAGGCCCTGCTCCTCGGCCATCTCCAGGGTCAGGTCGATCGGGAAGCCGTAGGTGTCGTGCAGCTGGAATGCCTTGTCGCCACTGATGGTGCGGGCGCCGGCGGACTTCGCCTCACCGATCGCGACGTCCAGGATCGTGGTGCCCTTGCCCAGCGTGGCCAGGAACGCGTCCTCTTCGCCGTAGGCGTACTGGCTGATCCGAGCGAAGTCCTCGGCCACCTCCGGGTAGGACGGCGCCATGCAGTCGCGCGCCACTGGCAACAGCTCCGGCATCGACGGACCCTCGTGACCGAGCAGCCGCATCGAGCGGATGGCACGTCGCATGATCCGGCGCAGCACGTAACCGCGGCCGTCGTTGGACGGCGTGACCCCGTCGCTGATCAGCATCAGAGCGGTCCGCACGTGGTCGGCGACGACCCGCAGCCGGACGTCGTCCGGGTGCGACTGGGACGCCACATGCGACGGATTGACTCCGTATTTCTTGCCGGTGAGCGCCACCGCCTTGTCCAGAATCGGCCGGACCTCGTCGATCTCGTACATGTTGTCGACGCCCTGCAGGATGGAGGCCATCCGTTCCAGGCCCATGCCGGTGTCGATGTTCTTCTTGGGCAGCTCGCCGGCCAGGTCGAAGTCTTCCTTGGTGCGGAAGTGGCTCAGGTCGTACTGCATGAAGACCAGGTTCCAGAACTCCAGGTAGCGGTCCTCGTCGACCGCGGGCCCACCCTCCGGACCATATTGCGAACCGCGGTCGTAATAGATCTCCGAGCACGGGCCGCACGGACCGGGGATGCCCATCGACCAGAAGTTGTCGGTCTTGCCGCGGCGCACGATCCGATCGGCCGGCAGGCCGATGCGCTGCCAGATCTCGATCGCCTCGTCGTCGTCGAGATAGACGGTGGCCCAGAGGCGCTCCGGGTCCAGGCCGTAACCGCCCTCGGCGACCGGCTTGGTGGTCAGCTCCCAGCCCAGCCGGATGGCCTCTTCCTTGAAGTAGTCGCCGAACGAGAAGTTGCCGTTCATCTGGAAGAAGGTGCCGTGCCGGCTGGTCTTGCCGACCTCATCGATATCGGGCGTCCGCAGGCATTTCTGCACACTGACGGCGCGCTTGTAAGGCGGCGGCTGCTGACCCAGGAAGAACGGCACGAACTGGACCATGCCGGCGTTGATGAACAGCAAGTTCGGGTCGTCGATGGCAGGCAACGGTGCGCTCGGGACCGGCGTGTGCCCGTTGGCCTCGAAGTGGGCCAGGAACCGTCGCTTGACTTCCGCGGTCCTCATCGCTGGTAGTTACCTTCCTCAACGTAGAAACCATCGAGCTGATCCGGATCACCGTGCAACTCGTCGCCCTCGACGAACGCGGCGTGGATCTGCGCCTCGCGCTCGGCCATGCCCTCGCGCACGTCGTCGACAAAGGTACGCACCCCGTCCAGCAGGCCGCCGCCACTGCGCCGGACCGAACCGGCGATGCCGGACGGCGCTGAACGCCTGCGCCTTCTTGGTGATCGCCCGAACCGCGAGCGCGCCGGCCGCCAAGCCGACGCCGAGCCACAGCAAACGCCTCATGGTGGTGATTCTCCCTTGACGGTCGCAGCGAGCCTGCGACGGGGCGTCCGGTCCGGTCGCGGCCCGCCAGGCCTGCGAATTTCGGTTCCGGACCCGACGAACGAAGACGAACGGACGGCGGGTGCGTGTGTGGGCGACCCGGCCGATCAGCCGCGCCGGGACGCCTTGCGTGCTCGGGACTCCTCGCGCTCCTGCTCACGGAGTGCCGAGCGGACTGCTTTCTCGTCGTCGGCCTTCTTGCGCAGGTTGGCCGCGCGGCGCACGCCGTAGGTGAACGCGGCGGCCTTGACCAGTGGGTTCGATGCCGCCGAGGTGACCACCGTGGCCAGGTTGGAGACATTGGCCGAGACGTTGGCGGCGTGGCTGGTGATCGTGTCGACCCGCATCAGCTGCATGTTGACGCCATCGAGGGACTGGTGCACCTGCGTCAATGCGGTGTTGACGTTGTCCACGGTGGTGTTGACGTTGCCGAGCAACGGCACCGCCTTGCCGTTCAGGTCATTGATCGCCCGGGTGGCGGCGTCCACGGTGTGCCGGAGTCGATAGATCGGCACACAGAGCACGAGCACGAGCATCGCAAACGCGCCGGACGCGATCAGCGCCGCGATCTCTCCACCGGACACCGGAACCCCTTCACGCTGTTACACCGTTGCGCAGACCCTACCCTCAGGAACAGGCCGTTACACACCGGACACCCGGGACGATCAACTAAAGAGCGCCCACTCGGCCGTGTCCTGCCGATCTTGGTGAGGCGAGGCGAGTGGCAGGCGGTGGCTGGGCGTGGCTTGATCTTTCCTGGCTACCGCGTTTGTAACCGGGAAAGATCAAACGCGGCCAGACGCTGTCTGACGCCCGCCGCAGCCCGCCAAAGATTGGCAGGACACGGCCGGCCTACGACGAAGCGACGTTGGTCTGGTCCGTGACCTTGGCGTGCACCGAGGTCGGTGCGCACCCGGCCGGCGGTTTGGCCGGCGGACCGGCCGGCTGATCCACGGTGGTCCGGCTGGGCGGCGGGGTGCCGAGCGCGCACGCCGACGTGAGCACCGTCAGATCCAGCTCGTTCTGATCCAGCACCCAGCATGACTGCACGCCGTCGGAGACCTTGGGACAGGTCTTCGCCGAGGTCCATCCGGAGCCACGCAACGCGCTCGCGTAGGCCGCCGCGGTCTCGTCCACTGACTTGTCGGAGTCCCAGGTGCGCTCGGTGACCATGCACGAGCCGAAGCACCAGCGGCTGCCGCTGGAGTGATCTTGGACGTTCTTGGCGCCCCAGTCCGGCAGCGACAGCGAGTTCAGCTGGCCGACCGCCGGATTGTCGCCGCTGGACGACAGCACCAGGATGCCCGGAATCAGCACCAGCAGCACCAGCACGGCAGCGCCGACCAGCACCCGTACGCCAGTCGACGCCGGCCGGTGCACCAGGTTGGCGGTGCGGACCCGGCCGGATGCCGGTCCGCGGCGCTGCGGCGCCACCTCGTCGAATGGCGCGTCGAACCCACCGGTCGGCATCGGCATGCCGTCGACACCGATCGTCGCGATCGGCGGCGTTGTGACCGCCGACTGCGTCCGGATCGGGCCACGGTCGACCTGGCCCGGCATCGCCGCGGTCACCCGGCGGCCACCGGGCGGCATCCCTGGACCGGCCGGCCCCGCCTGCATCGGTGGTCCGGGCGGCATCCCCGGACCCAGGCCCGGAGGTTTGCCGGGTCCCGGGTGGGTGGCCGGGCCGGCCGGGCTGATCGGTGCGCCGCCCATCGGCCCTGATGGCATGGTCGGCGCCGCCGGACCCTGCGGACCAGCCTTCGGCGCCACTGGGCGGCCGGCCGGTGGTCGCCCGGTCCCGGCCGGTGCGGGTGCTCCCGGACCGCCGGGCGGCATGCCGGCACCAGGCGGCATCGGCGGCCCGCCGGGACGGCGGCCGCGTGGGATGGCTTCGGTCGGCGCGCCGCCCCGGGCTTTCGCCGGCGGCGGGACGGCGCCGGACCCGGGCGCCTGTGGTCGGGCCGGCCGGCCGCCAGGCCCGGCCGGCGCCGTGGGAATGCCGACCGTCGGCGCCGGTCCACCCTGCTGGTTCGGACCGCCGTGCTGATTCGGACCGCTCGGTTGGGTCAACCCGGACTGCTGGTTCGGACCGCCCGGCTGGTTTGGACCGCCCGGCTGGTTTGGACCGCCCGGCTGGTTTGGACCGCTGGGCGCGCCGCGACCGGGCGGCTGCGGTGGCGGAGTCTGCGGGTCCCGGCGCTGACGCAGCCGCGGCCGGGGGCCGAACGACGGCAACGACGGAGCGAAGCGTGGCTTGTCACGAGTCGGCGTGAAGGTCGAGGAGACCTGCTCGGGGGTTTCCGGGCCCTGGGTCGGCGCGGCAGCGGCGGCGCTGTCGGTCACGTCGGTCACGCCCGGGATGTGCACGCCGGGTCCAGCCATGTTGGGCAGCGTGCCGCGGCGCCGCGGCACCCCCGGCTGGCTGCCGGTGTCGTGATCAGTGGCGTCCGGGGCGGCCGAGGGTGACGGTCGCCGCGGAATCCGGCCGGTGTCGGTGTCGCCGGAGCGGCCGAGGCCGAACCGGCTCCGGGCACCGTGCGAATCCGGCCCGGAATCCGCGCCCCCGCCGCGCCCGGAATCAGTGGGGCGTCCGCCACCTGCGCCACCGGTCGCCGGCCCGCCGCCCGCCGAACCGCCGCCCGCCGAACCGCTGCCCGCCGAAGCACCGCCCGCCGAACCAACGCCGCCCGGACCATTTGTCGCTGGGCCGCCGCTGACCGGGCCGCCGCTGACCTCGCCGCCAGCGGGCTCGCCGCGGCCGAATCGACGCCGGGCGGCACCGCCCTCGGGCGGTGCCGGGCGCAGCGATTCACCGATCCGGCCGGCACCTAGCCGGGCGGCGCCGGCCCGCAGGCCACCGGTGAATCGGGACATCGGGTCCCGGGGTGCGGCGCGCTCGTCGTCGGTCCACTCGGCGTCCTGGGGAGTTTCGTCGTCGCGACGACCGCGCCAACGACCGCGCGGCGACGGCGGAACGCCGCGATCGCTGCCACTGGTCGGCGTGGTCATGCTCGGTCCTCCCCTGTCTGGTCCGGCGCCCGGGTCTCCTCCGGCGCTCCGGTCTGATCTGGCGTCGTCTGATCTGCCGTCGTCTGATCTGGCGTCACCGTGGCGCCGACACCGATTGTGCCGGGCGAAGGCAGGCCGCGTACAGCCGCGCGCAGCCGGGGCAATCGCTCCGCGATGCCCGACTCGTAACCTCGGGCAACCGGGTGATAGTAGTCGCGACCCACCAAAACGTCAGGTGGGTACTGCTGGGGCAGCACGCCGCGGGGGTCATCGTGCGGGTAGCGATAGCCCGATCCGTGGCCAAGACCTCGAGCTCCGGCGTAATGCGCATCACGCAGAGGTCGCGGCACGGGTCCGACATTTCCGGCACGGACGTCGGCGAGCGCTTCCGAGATCGCCGCGACCACGCCGTTGGACTTCGGTGCGGTGGCCATGTGGATCACAGCTTGAGCCAGATTGAGCTGGCACTCGGGCAGCCCGATCAGCGCCACCGCCGAGGCGGCCGCGGTGGCCGTGGCCAGTGCGGTCGGGTCGGCCATGCCGATGTCCTCGCTCGCGAAGATCACGATCCGGCGGGCAATGAATCGCGGATCTTCGCCGGCGACCAGCATCCGCGCCAGGTAGTGCAGTGCGGCATCGACGTCGGAGCCGCGCATGCTCTTGATGAAGGCGCTGATGACGTCGTAGTGCTCGTCGCCGTCGCGGTCATATCGCACCGCCGCCACGTCCACCGCCTGCTCGGCGGTGGCCAGGTCGATCTCGGTGACGCCCTTGGCCCGAGCCGATGACGTGGCCGCTTCGAGTGCGGTGAGGGCCTTGCGGACATCGCCCGCGGCCAGGCGCACCAGATGATCTTCGGCGTCGAGTGCGAGCGCGACCGTCCCGCCGAGGCCGCGCGGGTCGTCGATGGCGCGCTTGATCAACCCTCGAACGGCGTCGTCGCCGAGCGGCTGCAGTGTCAGCAGCACACACCTGGACAGCAGTGGCGAGATCACCGAGAAGTACGGATTTTCGGTGGTGGCGGCCAGCAGCGTGACGGTCCGGTCCTCGACGGCTGCAAGCAGCGAGTCCTGCTGGGTCTTGGAGAAGCGGTGCACCTCGTCGATGAACAGCACGGTCGGCGCGCCGCCCCGGCGCCGCTGTGCCTTGGCGGTGTCGATCACCGCACGCACGTCCTTGACGCCCGCGTTCAGGGCCGACAAGGCGACGAAAGTCCGGTCGGTCGCGCCTGCGACCAGGTGCGCGATCGTGGTCTTGCCGGTCCCGGGCGGGCCCCAGAGGATCACCGACATCGGTGCATTGCTGCCCACCAGCTGGCGCAGCGGCGCCCCGGGCGCCAGCAGATGATCCTGACCGACCAGCTCGTCGACGGTGGCCGGTCGCATCCGGACCGCCAGAGGCGCGTCCTCGGCGACCGCGTCGAAGCCGCCACCGCCCGGCCTAACGGCCGACCCGCCCGCGGCCGAGCCACCCGATGACGGCCCAGTCGCCGGGGCATCCAGGGCGAACAGACCGTCGGATTCCATCTCGCGTTCCATCGGCGGCAAGACTACCGGCCGCCTCCGACTAATCGGTGGCGGCGGAGTGCCCGAATCAGGTCGCCAACCGCCGTGGCCATCCGCCGGCCGGCCGCCGGACCGAAGATCACCACGAACCCCCAGGTCCGGCCGCCGCCGGAGGTGCCACCCCGATGTCGGCCGCCCCGCACCAGACCACCGCTCCGACCTGTCGTGGGGGGACAGCTTGGCCGGAGCGGTGGTGGTCAGGAGCGGTGTCGGAGGGCTTTCTTATCGAGGGCTTGTGGGGTCAGCGGGGCGGATAAGCGGGCCCAGGATCAGCGGCGCCACCGGCCCCGCCAGCCGGAACCGGCGGCGAAGTAGCACGCCAGGAAGAAGAGGCCGGCGACTTCCAGGATGTGATTGCTGATGTCACCCAGGTTCGTCTTGAGCAGCTCAAAGAGCAGGGCAAGACCGAAGAGGATGGCAGCGATAACAGCGAGCATGCCGAGTGGTTACCCGCCGATTCACAGGTTTACGCCTGCCACAGTGGACGGTTGTACCAGCATTTCGGAGAACCCCTTGAGCTGCGTCTTCAACAGCTGGCGGGCCCTGGTCGTGTCGAGGATCACCCGGCCCGGCCGGCCCGCGCCGGCCTCGGCCCGCGTCGCCGCCGGGATCCGGTCCGGGTCCTCACCGTGACACTCGGCCACCGCACGAGCGAGGTTATGGAACGTGATGGCTTCCGGACCGGCCACATTCAGCACCCCGGGATAGTCACCGGCCGCCAGTTCCAGCAGTGCCCGCGCCAGATCGTTGACGCCGACCGGGCACCGCCACGCGTCGGTGAGATAGAAACCCGGGACGCGGCCCGCGGCGAGATCGAGGATGTGCTGGTCCCGGTTGGCCATCTCGTCGCCATCGCCGTGAATCAGGGACACCCGGACCAGCGCCGCCTCCGGAAAGACCGTCGCGACGCCGAGCTCGGCCGCGGCCTTCGCGGCGCCATAGGGATAGGTGGGATCGGGCAGATCGCTTTCGGTGTAGGCCTCTTCGCGCCCGGAAAACACCGCGTCCGACGAGACGTGCACCAGCCGCACGCCGTGCCGGCTCGCCGATCGCGCCAGGTCCACCGGCGCCACCGCGTTGATGCGCCAGTTCTGGTGGGCGCCGAGCGGTGCCATGGTGGCGCTGAGTGCGGCCGCGGCGTTGACGATGGCATCGGCGCCGCTGCGCCGGATCAGATCGTCGATCTGCGCCGGATTGCCGATGTCCACGGTGGCCCAGTCGGCGTCGGCGTTGTCCGGCGGCTGCCGATGCTGGGTCGCGACCACCGACATGCCCGCGTCCAGCGCGTGCCGGACCACGTGCCGCCCGACAAAGCCGGTGCCGCCGGTGACGATGATGCGCATCAGTGCCGCTCGATTCCGATCACGATCGCGAAACTTACCAACGAATCGGTTGCCGGCACGAGGTTCGCCGGCAATCCATCCGGGTGTGTGACGAGATCGGCCACGCTACCCCGGGTTTACGACGAGAGACGGCGGGCGACGGCGGTCGTGACGATTTAGCAACCGCTTGGTCGGCAGGTTGCCAGCGAAGGTTCAGGAACCTTCCAGCGAAGCGTCGCGAGGGCGGATTCGCGTACCGCTGAGGGCGAAACGGCGGCGAGCGCCCCATCCGAGGATGGAGCGCTCGTCGCGGTCGAACCGAACGTCAGGCGGCGGCCGGCGGCTTGGGCTTGGCGTCGATGCCGGCCTCCTGCCGCTGTTGCGTGGTGATCGGCGTCGGCGCGCTGGTCAGCGGGTCGAAACCACCGCGGGTCTTGGGGAAGGCGATCACCTCGCGGATCGAGGTCTCCCCGGCCAGCAGCATGCACACCCGGTCCCAGCCGAGCGCGATTCCGCCGTGCGGCGGGGGGCCGAACTTGAACGCTTCCAGCAGGAAGCCGAACTTGTCCGCGGCCTCAGCGTCAGAGATGCCGAGCATGGTGAAGACGCGCTTCTGAACGTCGGCGCGGTGGATACGGATCGAGCCGCCGCCGATCTCGTTGCCGTTGCACACGATGTCGTAGGCGTAGGCCAGGGCCTCGCCCGGCGCTTCCTCGAAGCGGTCGATCCAGTCCGCGTTCGGCGAGGTGAACGGATGGTGCACGGCGGCCCAGCCGACCTGCACACCGCTGTCGTCGATGGCCGGCTCGAACATCGGAGCGTCGATCACCCAGCAGAAGGCCCAAGCATCCTCGTCGATCAGGCCGGCCCGCCGGGCGATCTCGATCCGCGCGGCCCCAAGCAGCTCCTGCGCCTCGCGCTTGCGGGCGGCCGCGGCGAAGAACACCGCGTCGCCGGGCTTGGCGCCGACGAAATCGGCGAGGCCGCCCAGGTGAGCATCCGAGAGGTTCTTCGCGACCGGTCCGCGCGGCTCGCCGGTCTCGGCGTCCAGCACCACATACGCCAGGCCGCGGGCGCCGCGCGCCTTCGCCCAGTCCTGCCAGCCGTCGAGCTCCTTGCGGGTCTGCGAGGCACCGCCCGGCATCACCACGGCGCCGACGTAGCCGCCGGCATCGATCGCGCCAGCGAACACCCGGAACTCGGTGCCGGCCAGGTAACCCGTCAGGTCCCGCAGCTCGACTCCGTAGCGCAGATCCGGCTTGTCGGAGCCGTACCGGTCCATGGCCTCGTGCCAGGTGATCCGCGGAATCGGCCGAGGGATTGCGAAGTCCGCGAGCGAGGACCACAGCGCGGCGACGATCTCCTCGCCCAGCTCGATGATGTCGTCCTGGGTGACGAACGACATCTCGATGTCGAGCTGGGTGAACTCCGGCTGCCGGTCGGCCCGGAAGTCCTCGTCCCGGTAACAACGCGCGATCTGGTAGTAGCGCTCCATGCCGGCCACCATCAGCAGCTGCTTGAACAGCTGCGGCGACTGCGGGAGCGCGTACCAGGTGCCGGGCTGCAGGCGGACCGGCACCAGGAAGTCGCGAGCGCCTTCCGGCGTCGACCGGGTCAGCGTCGGCGTCTCGATCTCGTTGAAGTGGCGCTCGTGCAGCACCTTCCGGGCGATCTGGTTGGCCTGGCTGCGCAGCACCAGGTTGTGGTGTGGCGCAGACCGGCGCAGGTCCAGGTAGCGGTACTTGAGTCGAATATCGTCGCCGGCCTCGATGTTGTCGTCGACCGGGATCGGCAGCGGCGCCGCCTCGGAGAGGATCTCCAGCACCGTCGCGGTCACTTCGATCTCGCCAGTGGGCAGCTCCGGGTTCTCATTGCCGGCCGGCCGCCGGCCGACTGAGCCGGTCACCTTCACGCAGTACTCATTGCGCAGCGCATGCGCCGCCGACATCTCCTCGCGGAAGACCACCTGGACGATGCCCGAGCCGTCGCGCAGGTCGACGAAGATGACGCCACCATGGTCCCGGCGACGGGCTACCCAGCCCGCAAGCGTCACCGTCGCGTCGGCGTCCGCCGCGCGCAGGCTTCCGGCTTCATGGGTACGGATCACGGAACAGCTCCTAGGAGTAGCGGCAACAAGCGTGTCAGCGATTGTCTCAATCGCTCAGGCGAGCGTGATCTGCGGGTACAGGTCGTCGGCCGGCGGCGCCCAGGTGGCGGCGTCGGCGGCCACCTGATCGCCGGACCGGATGTCCTTCACCTCGTCGGCGGCGCCGTCGGCGCCGGGGAACCAGACGAACGGGATGCCGCGGCGGTCGGCGTAGCGGATCTGCTTGCCGAACTTGGCCGCCTCCGGGGAGACCTCGGTGGCGATGTCGCGGGCCCGCAGCGCCGCGGCGATCTGGTTCGAGGCGGTACGCGAGTCCTCGTCCACCACCGCGACCAGCACACACGTCGGCACCTGACGGGACGCGGTCAGCGCCCCGGCGCCGAACAGGATGCCGAGGATCCGGGACAGGCCGATCGACAGCCCGTTGCCGGGGAACCGCTCGGCGCCGCTAGAGGCGAGGTTGTCGTAGCGGCCGCCGGAGGTGATCGAGCCGGAGCGTTCGTAGCCCTTCATCACGGTCTCGTAGACGGTGCCGGTGTAGTAATCCAGGCCGCGGGCGATCTTCAGCTGCGCCACCACCAGGCCCGGCCGGTGTGCCGCGGCCGCGTCGACGACGCGTACGAGTTCGTCCAGACCTTCGTCGAGCAGCGGATCGGAGACGCCGAGCGCGCGGACCGCGTCGGCGAAGCCGGCGTCCGGCGCGGAGATCTCGGCCAGAGCGAGGCAGGCCTTGGCCTGAGCGTCGGTGGCACCGGCGGTGGTCATGATCAGGTCGGCGGCCGCGGCCGGGCCGACCTTGTCGAGCTTGTCGATGGCCCGCATGGCGGCCGCGGTGTCCGGCACCCCGACCCCCCTCAGGAAGCCCTCGACCAGCTTGCGGTTGTTCACCTGGATCGTCACCGGCGGGATCGGCAGGCTGGTCAGCGCGTCACCGATCACCAGCGGCAGCTCGACGTCGGCCTGGAAGCCGAGCGTGTCCCGATCGACAATGTCGATGTCCGCCTGGGTGAATTCGCGGTAGCGGCCCTCCTGCGGCCGCTCCCCCCGCCAGACCTTCTGGATCTGGTATCGCCGGAACGGGAACTGCAGCTTGCCGGCATTTTCCACGACGTACCGCGCGAACGGCACGGTCAGGTCGAAGTGCAAGCCCAGTGACGCGTCCGAGGCGTCGTTCGGATCGGCTTGAAGCCGCCGGAGCACATACACCTCTTTGGATGTCTCGCCCTTGCTCAGCAGCGTGTCCAGCGGCTCCACCGCGCGGGTCTCGATCGGCGCGAAGCCGTAGAGCTCGAACGTGCGGGTGATCTTCGCGATGAACTGCTGCTCGATCATTCGTTGCGCCGGCAGGTATTCCGGGAAGCCGGACAGCGGCGCGATCTTCGTTGCCATGTGTGACTACAAGCCTCTCTGCATGGTCGACGGCAGCGACGCCTCCCGCAGGTACGGGTTGCTCGCGCGCTCTCGGCCGATGGTCGTGGTCGGTCCGTGGCCGGGCAGGACCACCATCTCGTCGGGCAGGGTGAGGATCTTCTCCCGCAGGCTCGTCACCATCTTGCCCATGTCGCCGCCCGGCAGGTCGGTGCGCCCGATCGAGCCGGCGAACAGCACATCGCCGCTGAAGCACAGCGGCGCGCCGTCGCTCGACGCCTCGTCGCCCTCGGTGAGGAACAGCACCGACCCGTTGGTATGGCCGGGGGCATGGCTGATGGTCATCGACAGCCCGGCGATCTCCAGCACCTGACCGTCGGCGATCTCCACGACATCATCCGGTTCGGCGTAGGTCATCCGGCCGCCGAACAACTGATCAAGGCTCATCGACAAACCCTTGGCCGGGTCCGCCAGCATCTCTAGATCATCCGGGTGGACGTAGGCGCTGATGCCCCGGGCACCGCACACCGGAGCCACCGAGAAAGTGTGGTCGAGGTGACCGTGCGTAAGCAGAACCGCGGCCGGCGTCAGGCGGTATTCCTCGAGCACAGCCTCAAGCTGATCGATGACACCGATGCCCGGATCGATCACCAGGCACGGCTCACCCGGATCGGTCGCGACCAGGTAACAATTCGTCCCAAATGCTTCAGCAGGAAAGCCGGTGACCAGCACAAACAGTCCTTCACTCCGGCGCCCGGACGGGCACCGGACACGTCTCGAGAGCTCCGGATGGGCCTACGAAAGCCTAGTCGGCGCGGCTGCTATTACCGCGCCGGGCCGCGCCGGGCACGCGTACGCCTCGATTCTGGGTCACAGTTCGTCACCGCGCATCTCACTTACCAGTTAAAGCCCGTACACTCTGGCGAGTTGTGGCCGGGACCACCCCGGCCGTGACGCCTACCCCCACCGCCACCTCAGAAGAATGTTGGAGGAGAGCACCCGTGGCTTCCAGCAAGGACCGCGAGCGCAAGCTCGCCCGAGCCAAGATCGAGCGGCAGCAGGCTCGCCGCGCCGAGCGCGTCCGCCGACAGCGGGCCGTCCAGGCCCGGATCGCCGGCGGACTTGTTCTCCTCCTCCTGTTTGTCGGGATTTCCTGGTCCTTGAACTGGTACGGCATCTTCGAGCACACGAAGGCCGTGGACGCCTCCGGCTGCACCTGGTCCAGCGTGAACTCATCGACGATGACCAAGACCGGGAATCCGCCGATCCTGAAGACCAAGACCACCGGCACCCGCGACATGACCATCGGGCTGAACGACTCGACGGTGACCGTCCAGCTGGACGCGACCAACGCGCCGTGCTCGACGGAGAGCTTCACCTACCTGGCCGGCAAGCACTTCTTCGACAACACCAAGTGCCACCGCCTGGTCGATCACGACGACTACATCCTGCAGTGCGGCGACCCGAGCGGCACCGGCACCGGCGGCCCGTCCTACCAGTACCCGGATGAGAACCTCCCGGTCGACTTCAAGCCGCTCGCGAGCGCGTCCCCGTCCGCGTCCGCGTCCGCGTCGACGAACCCGCAGGAGAGCGCCGAGACTCCGGTGATCTACCCGGCCGGCACCGTCGCGATGGCCAACTCCGGCCCGGACACCAACGGCAGCCAGTTCTTCATCGTCTACAAGGACAGCCCGTACAACCCGGACTTCACCGTGATCGGTAAGGTCACCGCCGGACTGGACGCGATCACCGCAATCGCCAAGGGCGGCGTCCAGCCGTCCCAGGACGGGACCGCACAGCTCGATGGCGCCCCGAAGACCACGGCGACGATCAAGACGCTGACCGTGACCAACCCGGCCGCCACGCCGTCGTCCGCGCCGAGCCCGTCCTCGACGCCGGCGTCCTGACCCGCAGCACCGACACCCGCACGCCCCGACGAAGGAGTTCCACCGTGACGTCCCTGAAGGACCGCCAGCGCGCCGCCGCGCGGCAGCGGCTTGAGCGCGAGATGGCAGAGCGGGTCGAGCACGCTCACGAACGCCGCAAGAAGACGCTGACTGCGCTCGGCGCGGTCGTCGGTGTCGTGGTCGTGGTCGGCGCGATCGTCGCGATCGTGAACGCGGTCGGCGGCGACGACAAGAAGACCACCGCCGGCGCTCCGGCGTCGGTCGCGCCGGTCAACTGCGCCTGGGCGCCGAACCCGAACCCGACCGCCTCGCCGGCGCTGCCAGCCAATCCGGACCTGAAGAAGACCGGCACGCCGCCGACCACGGTCAACCCGGCCACCGGCACCCGGGACATGGTGATGGACACAAGCCAGGGCAAGATCAGCATCGCGCTGGACGTCACCAACGCACCGTGCGCCTCGGAGAGCTTCGCCTACCTGGCCGGCAAGAGGTACTTCGACAACACCACCTGCCACCGGCTCACCACCAACGGCATTTACGTGCTGCAGTGTGGCGACCCGACCGGCAGCGGCAAGGGCGGCCCGGCCTACACGTTCGGCCACGAGAACCTGCCGACCGACAAGCGCCCGACCTACGCCCGCGGCGTGGTGGCCATGGCCAACCCGGGTGACCAGGACGCCAACGGCAGCCAATTCTTCATCGTCTACCAGGACGTCCCGATGCAGCCCGACCCCAGCACCGGTCAGGAGACCTCGGTGCTGCCGGCCGACTACACCGTGATCGGCACGGTGACCAGCGGCATGGACGTGGTCGACAAGATCGCGGCCGCGGGCGTGGACACGAAGAACAAGAAGTCGTCCAGTGCCAGCGACGGTGTGCCGAAGCTGCCGGTGAACATCAAGTCCGTCACGGTCGGCGCCACCCAGTAACCAGCGCGAACAACACAACCCCCGGCGAGTCATCGCCGGGGGTTGTTCGTTCGTGCTGGTTACCGTCTGGATCTTGCGAAGTTGGGGTGGCTATCGCAACGCCAACTTAACAAGATCCAGTCCTCAAGCGCCGGAGGTCACGCGGTAGGCGTCATAGACGCCGTCGACGCGCCGCACCGCGTTGAGCAGGTGTCCGAGGTGCTTCGGGTCGGCCATCTCGAAGGTGAACCGGCTCACCGCGACCCGGTCCCGGGTGGTGGCGACGGTCGCCGACAGGATGTTGACCTTCTCGTCGGAGAGCACTCTGGTGACGTCGGCCAGCAGCTTGTGCCGATCCAGCGCCTCCACCTGGATGGCGACCAGGAACGTCGACGCGCTGGTGGCCTTCCAGGTCACCTCGACCAGTCGCTCCGGCTGGGCCAGCAGATCCGGGCCGTTCACGCAGTCCTCCCGGTGCACGCTCACGCCACCGGAGCGGGTGACGAAGCCGAACACCGCATCGCCGGGCACCGGAGTGCAGCAGCGTGCCAGTTTGATCCACACGTCACTGACACCGACCACGACGACACCGGGGTCATAGGCGGCGCCGCGCGCCCGCGGCGGCCGGGTGGCGACCGCGGTCTCGGCGATGTCCTCGACCGCGCCTTCCTCGCCGCCGTACGCGGCCACGAGCCGGGCCACGATCGACTGCGCGGAGACCTGGCTCTCGCCGACCGCGGCGTAAAGCGCGGTGACGTCGATCAGGTGCAGGTCGCGGGCGATCGTCATCAGCGTCTCGCTGGTGAGCATCCGCTGCAGCGGCAGGCCCTGCTTGCGCATCGCCTTGACGATGGCTTCCTTGCCGGCCTCGATTGCCTCTTCCCGGCGTTCCTTGTTGAAGAACTGCCGGATCTTGGTCCGGGCCCGGGGCGACTTGACGAAGCCCAACCAGTCCTGGGTCGGGCTGGCGGTCTCCGACTTCGAGGTGAAGATCTCCACCACGTCGCCGTTGGATAGCGTCGACTCCAGCGGCACCAGCTTGCCGTTGACCCGGGCGCCGATGCACTTGTGGCCGACCTCGGTGTGCACCGCGTAGGCGAAGTCGACCGGTGTGGAGCCGGTCGGTAGCGCCACCACGTCGCCCTTCGGCGTGAAGACGTAGACCTCCTGGCTGGACAGGTCGAACCGGAGCGCGTCCAGGAACTCGCTCGGGTCGGCCGCCTCGCGCTGCCAGTCCAGCAGCTGCCGCAGCCAGGTCATCTCGTCGATATGCGCCGGCGGCCCGACGATCGTCGCGCCCTTGGTCTCCTTGTAGCGCCAGTGGGCGGCGATGCCGTATTCCGCGGTGCGGTGCATCGCGTAGGTCCGGATCTGCATCTCCACCGGCTTGCCGTTGGGCCCGATCACGGTGGTGTGCAACGACTGGTACATGTTGAACTTCGGCATCGCGATGTAGTCCTTGAACCGGCCCGGAACGGGTTGCCAGTTCGCGTGAATGACACCGAGTGCCGCGTAGCAGTCGCGCACCGAGTCCACCAGGATGCGTACGCCGACCAGGTCGTAGATCTCGCCGAACTCGCGGCTCCGGCTGATCATCTTCTGGTAGATCGAGTACAGATGTTTGGGCCGGCCAGTGGTCTCGGCCTTGATCTTCGCGGACTTCAGGTCGTTGCTGACCCGCTGGGTGACCTGCCGGAGCAGGTTGTCCCGCTGCGGCGCGTGCTCGTCGATCAGACGGTGGATCTCGTCGAACTTCTTCGGGAACAGCGTGTTGAACGCCAGGTCCTCGAGCTCCCACTTGATCGTGTTCATACCGAGCCGGTGCGCCAGCGGGGCCAGGATCTCCAGCGTCTCCTTGGCCTTCTGCTCCTGCTTGGCGCGCGGCAGGAAGGTCAGCGTCCGCATGTTGTGCAGCCGGTCGGCGAGCTTGATGACCAGCACCCGCGGGTCCTTGGCCATAGCGACGACCATCTTGCGGATGGTCTCGGCCTTGGCCGCGTCGCCGAGCTTGACCTTGTCCAGCTTGGTCACGCCGTCGACCAGCAAAGTGACTTCGCCACCGAACTCGGAGCGCATCGTCTCCAGCGTGTAGTCGGTGTCTTCGATGGTGTCGTGCAGCAGGGCGGCCACCAGCGTCGTGGTGTCCATGCCGAGGTTGGCGAGGATGGTGGCGACCGCGAGCGGATGCGTGATGTAGGGGTCGCCGGACTTGCGATATTGCCGCGAGTGGCACTTGTCGGCGACGTCGAAGGCGCGCTGCAGCAGCCGGATGTCGGCCTTCGGGTGGGCCACTCGGTGTGCGGCGATCAGCGGCTCGAGAACCTCGCTCACCTGCGGTGTCTGCCAGGGGGCGTTGAATCGGGCCAGCCGGGCCCGCATCCGCCGCCCGGTCGGGACCGTGGGCAGGCCGAACGAAGTCGTGGCCGGCTCGTCGTCGGTGCCGTCCGAGATCGGGGTTTCGCTGAGGTCAGCTGACGGGAACGGGTAAACCACCGCGTCCGGAGCGTCGTGCCCGTTGGTGTCGGCGCCGTTGCTCTCCGTCGGGTCGGCAGCCTCAGGACGACCGGCGTCCAGCCGGTCGATTGGCGTCTCCCCCACCGGGACGGCGTCGCTGGACACGTGCTCTCCTGTCCGATTTCTCAACGATCGGATGGGCTCCGACCTGCGGTATCGACATGCGTAGAGCTGATCGGGCGTGGGCGGCATCGCTGCCGGGGTAGCCATCCTATATGGCGCCGCCATAGACCGGACCTGACCGATCTGCCCTACCTATTTCGACCCTACCCGCACCGCTTGCGATCAGACCGTCAGCAGCGCGTGCACGTCACGTCCAGCTAAACGATCGCGACCATGCAGGAATTCCAGTTCCAGCACGACACACAATCCCGCGACCACCCCACCGGCGCGCTCTACCAGGCCCAACGTCGCGTCCGCGGTGCCGCCGGTGGCGAGCACGTCGTCCAGCACCAGCACCCGCTGGCCGGCGACGAATGCGTCCTCGTGTACCTCGAGAGTGGCTTCGCCATATTCCAACGCGTACGAGGCCGAAAGCCGCGCACGTGGTAGTTTGCCTGCTTTGCGCACCGGCACCACGCCGACGCCGACCGCGTACGCCACCGCCGCCGCCATCACGAAGCCGCGCGCCTCGATCCCGACCACCACATCGAAGGCCGGTGCACCGGCGCCGTCACGATAGTGGTCGACGATCGCGTCGATGGTGGCCCGGAAGGCCGGCCCATCTGCGAACAGCGGGCTCAGGTCCTTGAACACCACGCCCGGCTTCGGGAAGTCCGGCACGTCGGCGACGTGCTCGGCGATCAGCGCGGCGGTTTCCGTACCCAACTAGGTGCCTCCGGAGTCTCGCAAAACAGCGGGCCCGCTCATCTAAGCAGATGAGCGGGCCCGTTCTTGATTCTGATCGGCTAGCGGCGCTTGCCGGTCCCCGGCCGGTTGGTGCCGGACGGCCGGGCGGCGGCGCCGCGCTTGGCGGTGCTGGGCCGGGCGCCGGGTCGCGGTGCGGGCGAGCCCGCGTACGCGTCGGCGTAGTCGGTGTCGGCCGCGTTCTCGGTGTCGCCACCGGGCGTGGCGGACCGCACCGACGGACGACGGGCCGCATCGGTCGCTCCGGTGTCCTCCTTGCGGGCCACCCGGCGGGCCAGGACCCGCTCGGCGTGGTTGGCGTATTTCGGATCACGCAGCTTGAGGTCGACCAGCCACGGCGTCGCCAGGAACAGCGACGAGTAGGCGCCGGTGAGCATACCCACGAACAGCACCAGGGCCAGGTCTTCCAGCGTGCCGACGCCGAGGACGCCGGCGCCCACGAAGAGCAGGCCGGCGACCGGCAGCAGGCCGATGACCGAGGTGTTGATAGACCGCATCAGGGTCTGGTTCACCGCGAGGTTCGCCGCCTCGCCGTAAGTGAACCGGGACGAGGACAGCAGACCCTTGGTGTTCTCCGAGACCTTGTCGAAGACGACGACCGTGTCATAGAGGGAGAAACCAAGGATGGTCAGAAGACCGACCACCGTGCCCGGGGTGACCTCGAAACCGACCAGCGAATAGACGCCCGCGGTCAGGATCAGGTCGTGCAGCAGGGCCAGGATCGCGGCCGCGGACATCCGCCACTCCTGGAACCGCACCCAGATGAACGCGGAGACCAGCAGCAGGAACACCACCAGGGCGCGGACCGCCTGGCTGGTGACCTCCTTGCCCCAGGAGCCGGAGACCTCGCTGATGTTGATATCGGAGGCCTTGTCGATGTTGCCGACCTTGGCCAGCGACTCCTGGACCTTGGTCACCGTCGCGGCGTCGCTCTGCTTGGCGATGTTGACCACGTAGGTCTGGGTGGAACCGCTACCCGCGGTCTGCGCCGACTCGACCTGGACACCCTGGCTGGTCACGGCGTCGCGGATCTGCGACAGCGAGGTGCCCGGCTTGATCGGCAGACGGTACTGCTCGCCGCCCTTGAACTCGATGCCCCAGTTGAAGCCTCGGAACACCATGCTGAGCAGGCAGACCAGCACGATCACGGCCGAAGCGATATACCACTTCTTCCGGGATCCGATGAAGTCGAACTTGGTGTCGC
Organism: uncultured Actinomycetota bacterium; assembly: GCA_963836775.1. Lineage (GTDB taxonomy): Bacteria > Actinomycetota > Actinomycetes > Mycobacteriales > Micromonosporaceae > DASQPR01. The sequence goes on from CAWIKR010000003.1 coordinate 2,545,327, forward strand.
CCCGATAGAGGCGGCCCAGCAATCCGGAGCCGGAGAATCCGCTACTCATCGTCAGGACTCCTTCGTACGCATGGCGCCGACGCGAGCGGCGGGCGTGGAGGCGGCGGCGTCAGCCGACCCGGACTCGCGGACGCCACCGAGGCCGGAGAACTTCGGCGAGGTGAACGTGCGGGAGCCGGACAGGACCGACACCAGCGGGTGGGTGAAGAGGAAGACGATCACCAGGTCGATGATCGTGGACAGACCCAGGGTGAACGCGAAGCCCGCCACCTGACCGGAAGCCAGCCAGTAGAGCACGACCGCGGCGAGGAGCGAGACCGCGTCCGCCGACAGGATCGTCCGCCGCGCCCGGACCCACGCCCGGGGCACCGCGCTACGCACCGACCGGCCCTCCTTGACTTCGTCCTTCAATCGTTCGAAGAACACCACGAAGGAGTCCGCGGTAATACCGATGGCGACGATGAAACCGGCGATGCCGGCGAGGCTCAGCGTGAAGCCCATGCTGCGGCCGAGCAGGACCAGCGACGCGAACACGATCGACGCCGAAGCCGCGAGGCTGGCGATCACGACCAGACCCAGGGCCCGGTAGTAGATCAGGCAGTAGATGACGACCAGCACCAGGCCGATGGCACCGGCGAGCAGGCCCGCCTTCATCTGAGCCAGGCCCAGCGTCGCCGAGACGCTGTCGGTGGTGAGGATCTTGAAGGACAGCGGCAGCGAGCCGAACTTCAGCTGCGTGGCCAGGGTCTTCGAGGTGTCCTGGTTGATACCGGTGCCGGTGATGACCGCCGAGCCCGGGATCACCTCGTTGATGCTCGGCGCCGAGATCACCTCGTTGTCCAGGACGATCGCGACCTGGTGCTGCTGGCCGTCCTTGTTCTGGGCGTCGATGGCGTCCTGGGTGAGCTTGGTCCAGGCGGCCTGGCCGCTGCGCTTGAAGTCCAGCGAGACGTACCAGCCGCCCTGCTGCAGGTCGTAGTTGGACGTGGCCTTGCTGACGTCCTGGCCCTTGACCTTCGCGACGTCGAGCAGCAGCTTGGTGTGCGCGAGATCGTTCTGGCCACAGGCGACGACCTGGCTCTTGAGGGCCTGGTCGTTGGTCAGTGCCGCGGAGATCCGGTTGTTCAGCTGCGCGCAGGTGACCTGCGGCACGTTCAGCTGGATCTGTGCCGGCAGCGCGGCCACCTCAGCCGGCGTCAGGTCGCGGAACTTCTCCAGCTTCGCCGACGTGGCGGCGTCGATGCTGGTCGGATCCGTGACCGCTTCGGCGGCCGTGTAGGCGTCACCGAGCTTCTTCTTGACGTCGTTCAGGTTCGCGATGCCGGCGCCGCTCAGCGCCGTCGGCGGGGCCGACGCACTGGCGCTCGGCGTGGCCGACGGGGCCGCGGACGGGCTGGTCGACGGGGACGACGAAGGCTTTGCCGAAGCCGACGACGACGGCGTGGACGACGGCTTCGCTGACGGCGTGGCCGACGGGGTCGCCGACGGCGTGGCTGACGGGCTCGGCGTCGCGGCCGGCTGGTCGGTGGCGCTGCCGAGCACCGCGCGGAAGTCCAGGACCGCCGGAGCCACCAGCTGCTTGAGCTTGTCCGGGGTGGTGGTGTGGCCGGCCACGTTCACCACGATGTTCTGGCCGCCCTGCACCAGAACCTCGGCCTCGCTGACACCGGTCGAGTCGACACGCTGGGCGATGATGCCGCGCGCCACACTGAGCTTGTCCTTGTCCGGCGCCTTGCCGTCGGCGGTCTGCGCCGACATTGTCATGCTCAACCCGCCCTGCAGGTCGAGGCCCAGCTTGGGCTTGGGCTTGTGGTCGCCGGTCACGAAGACAAGCGTGTAGAGCACGGCAATGATGACGCCCAAGACGGCAAAGTATCTGCCGGCCTTCAGCTGTCCGGAGGGTGCGGCCACGTTGGTTTCGTCTCTCGGATAGGTCGAGTCGTCGTGGGGGGATCAATCGCGGCGAGGGCCGGCGATCAGTCCCGCTCCTCGATGACCGAGTTGTTGGCGGTGGTTTCGGGCTCGGAATCCTCGGCGAGGGTCTCCTCGGACTCCTTGTTGGTGACGATCCGGGCGATCGACTTGACGTCGTAGCGAGCAGTCACGCCCGGCGACAGTTCCAGCGTGACCGACTCGTCGTCGCTGCTGACGACGGTGGCCATGAGACCGCCGATCGTTACGATCTCGTCACCTGGCGACAGCTCCGAGCGCATCCTGTCCTGCGCCGACGCGGCCGCCTGCTGACGCCTCCGCATCGGGCGCATCAGCAGGAAGTAGAACAGCAGGAAGAACAGCACAATCAGCAAGATCTGCGGCAGTGCACTGCCTCCGCCGCTAGCCGCGTAAAACACTTAAGTGCCCTTCGATAGGACTCATCGGGCGCACACCGCGCGCCTGATGAACCGATGTTTAGTCCAGTCCGGACCGCGGCGAGTCTAGTCGGTCCTCCGGCGGGCGCCGAATGCGGCGTAGATCACGTTCGCATTACGACGTGCCAGTGGATCGACGTCGGAGGGCCGCCACCTGGGAAGCGACCCGGACCGCCAGATTCAACGCGAGCAGAGCCGCGCACTAGCCTAGAGCCTGTTCCTAAACCTCGTGGCTGGGCTGCGGCGGCCCCAGATGGCCGGCGGGGTCGCCTCGCCCCGACCGAAGGCTTAGGACGAATCTTGTTCGAACAGGTCAGGCGCTGTGGGGGCGCCCGCACCAAAAGTAGCATTTGGCGGAGTAAGACCGAGATGCCGCCATGCGGCCGCGGTCGCGACCCGGCCCCGCGGCGTGCGCGCCAGCAGCCCGGCCCGCACCAGGAACGGCTCACACACCTCTTCTACGGTGTCCGGCTGCTCCCCGACCGCCACCGCGAGTGTGGACAGCCCCACCGGGCCGCCACCGAACGACGACACCAGCGCCCGGACCACCGCCTTGTCGAGCCGGTCCAGGCCGAGATCATCGACGTCGTAGACGGCTAGGGCGGCGTTCGCGGTGACGCGGTTCACCACGCCGTCAGCGCGCACCTCGGCGTAGTCGCGGACCCGCCGGAGCAGCCGGTTGGCGATTCGGGGGGTGCCCCGGGACCGCCCGGAGATCTCGTTGGCGCCGTCGGCGGTCACCTCGACTCCGAGGATCCCGGCCGACCGGATGATCAGCTCTTCCAGCTCGACCGGTGCGTAGAAGTCGAGGTGGCCGACGAACCCGAAGCGATCCCGCATAGGGCCGGTCAGCAGGCCGGCCCGGGTGGTGGCGCCGACCAGGGTGAACGGCTCGACATCCAGCGGGATCGCGGTGGCGCCCGGGCCCTTGCCGACCACCACGTCGACCCGGAAGTCCTCCATGGCGCTGTAGAGCAGTTCCTCGGCCGGTTTGGCGATCCGGTGAATCTCGTCGATGAACAGCACGTCGCCGTTGGAGAGGCTGGTCAAGATCGCGGCCAGGTCGCCGGACCGCTCGATCGCCGGGCCGCTGGTGATCCGCAGGGCGGCGCCCAGCTCGGCGGCGACGATCATGGCGAGCGTGGTCTTGCCCAGCCCGGGCGATCCGCTGAGCAGGATGTGATCCGGCGGGCTGCCGCGCCGCAGCGCACTCTTCAGCAGCAGGTCGAGCTGCTCCCGGACCCGGTGCTGAGCGATGAACTCGCTGAGCCGCTTGGGCCGGACACTGGCCTCCGCATCGAGCTCGGCATCCTCGGCGAAGGCCGACACCAGGCCGGTCACCGAGAACCGCCGTCAGCCCGGGCCGCGGCGGCGCCACCCAGATGCCGGATCGCCGCGCGGAGCAGCACCTGCATCGATGGCACGCCGTGGCCATCGGCGACCGCCCGCTCGACGTCCTCGCCCAGCTCGGTGATCGCCACCTCGGCCTGGGACGCGGTCCAGCCCAGGCCGACCAGCGCCTGGCGGATCTGGTCCGGCCAGGTGGCCCGGTCCGGCACCCGGGTCGCCCCGGCGCTGGACACCGGGATCGGGCCGACCTTGTCGTGCAGCTCCAGGCAGATCCGCTCGGCGCCCTTCTTGCCGATCCCCGGGACCGCGGTGAGCACGGTGATCTCGGAGTTGGCGATCGCTTTGCGTACGGCATCGGGGGTATGGACGGCGAGCACCGCGAGCGCCAGCCGGGGTCCCACGCCGTTGGCCGTCAGGAGCAGCTCGAAGAGCTGCTTCGCGTCGGAGTCGGCGAAACCGTAGAGGGTGAACGAGTCTTCCCGCACGATCAGGCTGGTGGACAGCCGGACCGGAGCCCCGATCTGGAGGCCGGCCAGCGTGCCCGGGGTGCATCGCACGGCGTAACCGACACCGCCGACATCAACAACCGCGAAGTCGGCGCCGATCTCGGCGACCGCGCCCGAGACGCTTGCGATCATGGTCAGGCCTTCCAACTGGTGCGGGACGCGGCGCCGGCGGAGCGCTGCCGGCGCGCCTGGGTGACCCGGTCGGCGGCCGCGGCGATCTTGGCCCGGGTGCCGCCCCGCCAGACATGGCAGATTGCCAGTGCCAGGGCGTCGGCGGCATCGGCCGGACGGGGCGGTGCGTCCAACCGCAGGAGCCGGGTCACCATCGCGGTCACCTGAGCCTTGTCGGCCTGTCCGGATCCGGTCACCGCGGCCTTGACCTCGCTCGGTGTGTAGGTCTGCACCGGCAGGCCGGCCTTCGCGGCGGCCAGGATCGCCACCGCGCCGGCCTGGGCCGTGCCCATCACCGTCCGCACGTTGTGCTGGCTGAAGACGCGCTCGACGGCGACCGACTCGGGTTTGTTCACCGCGATCAGGTCGGTCAGGTGCTGGTCCAGGTTGAGCAGGCGGTCGGCCAGATCCTCATCCGGATCGGAGTAGATGACGTAGTAATTGAGCAGCGTGCACGGCCGCCCCGGGACGCCCTCCACGACGCCGACACCGCACCGGGTCAGACCCGGGTCAACGCCAAGAACGCGCACGCCACCCCTCCCGCCGTACGTGTGTTCGACACTCTACCCGCCGCCTCTCCCACCGGCACCACGGGACACGCTAGCGTGCCGGAGATGGACGGCATGACATTGCGGCTGCGCCCGGTGACCGAGCCGGATCTCGACGTGTTCCGGCGGTTCGCGATCGAACCGGGCCTGGTCGGCCTGGACTGGAGCGGCTATCGGGACCCGCAGGCCAGTGCCCGCCGGTTCGCCGCCGACGGCTATCTGGGATCCGAAGACGGGCGGCTGGTCGCCGAGGTTGACGCCGGTGCCGACCGAGCCGTCGCGGGCTTCCTGAGCTGGCGCTCGGGTCTCTACGGCGGCACCGCCACGCACTGGGAGATCGGCATCGCTCTACTGCCGGAGTGGCGCGGCCGCGGCATCGGGTGGCGGGCCCAGGCGATGCTCTGCGACTACCTGTTCTGGCACTCACCGGCGCAGCGGATCCAGGCCGGGACCCATGCCGAGAATTTCGCCGAGCAGAAGTCGCTGTCCAAGGCCGGGTTCCAGTTCGAGGGCGTGGTCCGGGCCTGCGAGTTCCGCGCCGGGCAATGGCGCGACGGCTATCTCTACAGCCGGTTGCGCGACGATCCGTCGCCGCTGGGCGAGCCGGCCGAGCGTCTCGCCGTTAGGTTCTAGCCATGCGGATCATCGAAGGCGCCGGCGAGTTCCGGCCGCCGGCACCGGGCGAGGCGAATGACTACATCGAACAGATGCGGGTGCCGGACCTGTCGGTCGGCACCTACTGCATTCCGGCCGGCGGCGTCGACGACCAGAGTCCGCATACCGAGGACGAGATCTATGTGGTGACCACCGGGCGGGCCCGGATCGTGACCGACAACGGCAACGCCGACATCGGCCCGGGATCGGTGATCTTCGTGCCGGCCGGTGAGACGCACCAGTTCATCGATGTCGCCGAGGATCTGGCGCTGCTGGTGCTGTTCGCGCCGGCCTATCGGTCGCGCTCCTGATCGGACACCCGAACGGCGCGCCGATGGCGCGCCGTTGGCAGATGTGACGTGTGGGTGGCGGTCCGGCCGCTCAGGCCACGATGCCGGGCAGCACCGTGTCCACGATGTGCTCCGGCAGCTTGCTGGTGTCCAGATCCGGATTCCAGTTAAGCACCGCCTGAGCGATCATCGGGCCGGTCAGGATCGCCGAAACGTAGTCGATGTTCAGGTCGGCCCGTAGCTGACCGGAGTCGATGCCGCGCTGCAGGACGTCGCGCATCCGCTGGCGACGTGGCTCCATCAGCTTCTGATAGTTGCGTGCCATCTCCGGGTTGCGCTGCACTTCGGGGATGAGGCACGGCATGATCCGGCCGGCTCGCGTCGACTTGGACTGCCCGATCGGCCGCAGCAGGGCCAGCAGATCGTCCCGCACCGACTCGCCGGTGACTTCGGCGGGCGGACCCTTGAGCACCGCGATCGCGTCGACGACCAGGGACTCCTTGTTCGGCCATCGCCGGTAGATGGTGGCCTTGCCGACTCCGGCCCGGTTGGCGACCGCCTCGATCGACAGCGACTCGATGGAGCTGCCCTCCGACAGCAGGTCGAGAACCGCTTCGATGATGGCCTCGTCAGCCTTGGCGCTGCGGGGACGACCAGGAGCCCTCCGGTCCTGATCGTCCCGCACCAGCTCAGCCACGGCTGGGATCTCGGTCGTGACAGTGTCTGACACCGATCGGTCTGACATCTCCGCCTCCGAATCCCTACCTACCGGCCCATTGTGCCGAACGCGTCACGCTTCGGCCAGTTCCCGTTCGACGTCGGCGGCGTGGCGCCCGTTGTGGCCGGCCACCGCCGGCTGCTCGGCCTCGACAACCGCCGGAGCGGTACGCGTGCCCGCCGGTGCCTCGTGAGCCGGGATCACCGGCGCCACCCCACCGGCACGAGCCGGCAGCCACCGCAGCACCACGATCACGCCGAGCACGGCCACGATCGCCGAACCGAATGCCGCGTAGTGCATAGCGGTGACGAAGGCGCTGTTGGCGGCGTCGATCACCGAACCGGCAGCGCGGCTGCCGGTCGCGGTCAGGCCCTCGGCGGCACCATAGGTCGCCGAAATCGACTCGCCGGCCGCGTCCCGGGCATTCGCCGGAACCGCACCCAGGTGGTCATCGATCCGGGACCGGTAGGCCGCGGACAGCACCGAACCCAGGATGGCGATGCCGAGTGCACCGGCCACCTGCCGCACCGTGTTGCCGATCGCGGAACCGACACCGGCCTTCTCCCGCGGCAGCGATGCCATGATCGACTCAGTGGCCGGCGGCATCACGTTGGCCATACCGACGCCCTGCACGAAGAACAGCACGCCGACGATCCACCACGGAGTGGTCGCGGAGATGAAGGCGAAGCCCAGCAGAGCCAGCGCCACCAGGGTCAGGCCGCCGGCCGACACCGCCTTCGGGCCCCACTTCTTGACCAGGCTCGACGATCGCGGCGCGAACACCAGCTGAGCGACCGCGAACGGCGTCAGCATCAAGCCCGACTCCAGCGGTGACCAGCCCCGGACGAGCTGCAGGTAAAACGACATGAAGAAGAACGTGCCCATGGCGGCGAAGAAGACCAGGCCGATTGACGCGACCGAGGCCGAGAACCGGCGGTCCCGGAACAGCCGCACATCCAAAGACGGGAATGCCACCCGCCGTTCCCACCACACGAAGGTGGCCAGCACGATGGCACCGGCAACGATCGGCAGCCATGCGGTCCAGGAACCGAAGCCGTGGTCACCGCCGTCGATGATGCCGTAGACGAGCGCGCCAAGACCGACGATGGACAGGGCCACACCGATCACGTCGAGCTTGCTGGCCTTCGGGTCCCGGGACTCGGGCACCAGCCAGGCAATTGCCGCGACGCCCGCGATCACGATCGGGACGTTGATCAGGAACACCGATCCCCACCAGAACCGCTCGAGCAGCGCGCCGCCGACGATCGGGCCGATTGCCACGCCGAGGCCGACCGCGCCGGCCCAGATGCCGATCGCCTTGCCCCGCTCCCGCGGGTCGAAGACGTTCGAGATGATCGACAGAGTTGCCGGCATCACCGCTGCGGCGCCAAGGCCCATCAGCGCGCGAGCGCCGATTAGCTGGCCGGGCGAGTGTGAGTAGGCGCTGGCCAGCGAGGCCAGACCGAACACGAGCAGGCCCGCGGTGAGCATCCGGCGCCGGCCGAGCCGGTCGCCGAGCACGCCGAGGGTGAAGAGCAGACCCGCAAAGACCAGGGTGTACGAGTTGATCGCCCACTCCAGCTGGCTCTGCGTGGCACCGAGACCGTGCACCGGGTCGGCGATGGTCCGGAGCGCGACATTGAGAACCGTGTTGTCGAGCACCACGACCAGCAGGCTCACGACAAGAACGCCGAGAATCGCCCACCGGCGCGGGTGCCCGGTATTAGGCAGTGCCATGGCGTCCGCGGACTTGGTCGCGGGCGCCTTCGACGCAGTGTCTGCGCCGGATGCCTTGGTGTCAGGCATTTGTTTCCCCCACTGACTGATTCGGGTCCGGATCTCCCGCACACCGTGTCGGTCCGCTGCGGCGACATTGCCGCTCTGCGCGATCAGCCGAGACGGTCGAGATCCGATACGCATAAGACTCGTAATACAGAGACACTAACTCCGTACGGGTTCAGATACGATCCCGTTCCGTAAATAAATTCTGTTAGCTAGAACACCGCGGCAACCGGGAATGTGGCGGCTGAGCGCTACCGTGACCGCCGTGAACACGGCGGAGGTCACCGGACCGGACGGTGCGGTGTGGCAGGTCCGGGTGGCCTGGATGCCGAGGTGGCGAGCGCTGGCCCGGCGATTCGGCGGGTGGCGCCGGACGCGCGGCGGTCCAGCCCGGCGCTCCCGCCGCGGCGATGGCGAGATGCCTGTGGTCGGCTGGCGACGAGCCACCGACGTCCGCGACGAGCTGGCCGCCGGCATCGCCCGGGGCAATCGCACGCTGCCCTGGTCGGCTAGATTCGACCGAATGGCGACCCTGACACCACACTTCCGCGACTTTCTGCCCGGGTGGGTCGCGCGGCAGACCTGGTACGCCGGACCCGACGCCCCGTCGTTGCGACCCATCGGGTTCCTGCGATTCGAGGATCCGGACGGTGAAGTCGGCATGGAGACCCACCTGATGACCGATGGCAGCAGCGTCTACCACGTGCCGATGACCTATCGGGGGGCGCCGCTCGACGGTGCGACGCTGATCGCGACCGCCGAGCACAGCGAGCTGGGTAGCCGCTGGATCTACGACGCCGAGACCGATCCGGTCTGGGTCGAAACCGTGCTCGCCATGGTGCTGGCCAACGGCTCCTCGGAAGGCCGGCTCGCCGACGCCCGCGGACGGCTGCTGACACTGGAGCGACCCGAGGCGTCCGATCTGGCGCTCCGGGTGCGCCGGGTCCTGACCGCCGGTCGCCCGGCCGACGCCGACGGCGCGATCGGCGTGGTCACCGGCACCTGGCGCGCGGATGGTCCGGACTCTCCCCCGACCCGCGGCTGGCTCGCCACCGTTCATCCGCGGTAGCCCAGCGCCGGCACCGCGATTGTCGGGTTATCGTGCCTATCCCTCGGCCGGTAACAGCAACAACCCCACAATCGTGCCGTTCTCGTACCGTGTCGGCACTCCCTAGACCAGCGGGCGTGGCCGCACGGCGAGTGACCACATCGGACACCGCCATCCCTGTAAAGGCCCACGAGGCGGGCGCGGCCGGCGACCACAACGGACGCGCCGTCTCTAAAGAAAGACCACGGGTTTGAGACCGTCAGGGCGCCGCTGGCAAGGCGCGGGTCCGCGAAGTGTGCGAATTGTGCACTCGAGTGGGCCCGCAACGCCGCCAGCGGTGGTCTGGCGGACTCAAAGCGCGGGTCCATGAAGTGTGCGAATTGTGCACTCGAATGGGCCCGCAACGCCGCCAGCGGTGGTCCTGGCGGATTCAAACGATATCGAAGGCCGCCATCATGGCCATGTCTTCATGTTCCAGATTGTGGCAGTGCAGCAGATACCGCCCGCGGTACTGCGGGAATCGCACGATCACCTGCACGATTTCGAAGGGCCGCAGGTCCACGGTGTCCTTCCAGCCGGCATCGCCGTTCTCGGCATGTGCTCCGCCGGCGTTGCGCGTATGCACCTGGAAGTGGCCCAGGTGCAGGTGCACCGGGTGGTGGAAGTCGCTGGAGAAGGTCCACATCTCGGTCGAGCCCATCTTCGGCTGGGCGATCGACGTCATCGGGTCGAAGTCCTTGCCGTTGATGGTCCAGCTGTTGGCGCTGCGCCGGAAGTCGAACGTGCGCTTGACGGTCACCTCCGACGTGTCCAGCCGGGGCACGTCGACGAGCGTCGCCGGGATGGCCGAGTCGTCCGCGCCGGAGCGTACGACCTTGAACTTCATCACGTGCTTGGTCGCGCCGGAGCCGAGCGAATTGGTCAGGACCACCTCGGTGCCGACCGGATACTGTCCGAAGTCGACGATCATTTCGAACCGCTCGGCCGGTGCGATGGTGAAAGTGTCCAGCGGCGCCGGCGCGGCGAGCAGGCCGACATCCGACCCGATCTGGGTAAAGGCGGCGCCGGACCGGGGTCCGGGCGACAGGGACAGCTGGTAGCGGCGGGCGTTGGAGGCGTTCAGGAATCGGAGCCGGTATCGCGCCGCGTCCACCTCGAGCACCGGCCACGGCGCGCCGTTGACCAGGATGACGTCGCCCTCCACGCCCTGCATGTAGGCGCCGGTAACGCCCGGCTCGATGCCCCGGGGATCGGCGGCCGGGTAGCGGAACGAGCCGTCCGCCTCGAATGCCCGATCGCAGATCAGCAGGGGGATGTCGCGCTCGCCGCCGGGCAGTGGGAGCGCCTCGCTGGCCGCGTCCCGGACGATGAACATGCCGGCCAGGCCGCGATAGACCTGCGGCGCGGTGAAGTCCATCCGGTGGTCGTGGTACCAGAGCGTGGCGGCCGGCTGGTTCAGGGTGTAGGCGTACTCCCGGGCGCCGGTGTGCAGTGTCCACATCATCGGGTCGCCGGCCATCGGCATGTGCGAGCCGGCGCCCGGTTGGTAGGACGATGCGATCGCGGCCGGGACGATCAGGTCGGTCGGGAAGCCGTCGGAGTCGTGCGCGGTCACTCCGCCGTGCAGGTGCGTCGACGTCGGCACCGGCAGTTCGTTCGTGATGCGTACGGTGATCGGCTCGTTGGCCTTGACGTCGAACGTGGGTCCCGGGAAGGTCCCGTCGTACCCCCAGATCGTGGTCCTCGTGCCCGGGATGATTTCCACCGGCACCGCGCGCTGCACCAGGTCGTAGCGGCCGGGCATGGTCGGCTTCGCCACCTGCGGGATCGGCAGCGGCGTCACGAACCGCTCCGGCAGCGGCAGCATGCTGGTGAGCAGCTTCCCGGAGATTTCGGTGCCGCACGCGGCCAGCAGGCCACCGGCTCCGGCGGCGCCGACCAGTCCGAAGAGCGTACGGCGGCGGACTCCGGCGGAGAACGCCGCGCTCACGCCGTTTCTCCGGCCGCCAGGGTGGTGACCGGGTCCGGTGCCGCGGCCGCGCTGGCGGCGACCATCGGCTGGTAGGCCCGGATCGTCAGCATCACCGCGCCGGTGAACAGCAGCACGCCGAGCGGGATGTGAAACGCCAGCGATCGGGCGAAGCCGAATCCGGTCTGGGCCGCGATCAGCACGAACATGACGATGCTCAACACCATCAGCCGCGCACCGCCGCGGCCGGGCCGCCACACCAGGATGCCGGCGATCACCAGCAACAGGCTGACCAGGTCGATGACCGTCGCGTTGGCGCTGTGCAGCGACAGCATCGTCACGTTTCCGGTGATGAACAATCCGGCCAGCACCGGCTGGACGAAAATCAGCACCAGCAGCAGCGTCGCCAGCACCCGGAACGTCATCGCGATCCAACCAGGCACCCGGCCCGGCTCACTCCGGCCGGTTTCCGGCCCCGCAGGAACCCCGTGCTCGGACATGCGTACCCCCAATTAAGCAGCCGAATCCGCAGATTATCGATCGCGCCGCACGCGCGGATCGGTGGTTACCCCTAATGCGATCGCGCCGCGCTGCTACCGTGCGAGCGTGAGCGAACCGGTCACCCGCACCGCTCCGCGCACGCCGCGGCACACGATCCTGACCCAGTCGTGGTTGGATCTCACTTTCGTGCACTGGCGAGTCGATCCCGGTGACGTCGCGAAACTCCTTCCGGCCGGCACCGAGCCGGACGTCTTCGACGGCACCAGCTGGGTCGGGCTGGTGGCGTTCCGAATGCACCGGATCGGTCTGCTGCGCACCCCCGGGTTGCCGTATTTCGGCACCTTTCCGGAGACCAACGTGCGGCTCTATTCGGTAGACGAGGCCGGGCGCCGCGGTGTGGTGTTCCGGTCGCTGGAAGCGTCGCGGCTGGCCCCGGTGCTGGTGGCGCGATCGCTGTTCCGGCTGCCCTACATGTGGGCGCGAATGGAGGTCGACCGCGACGGCGACGTGTTCGACTACCGGTCGCGGCGCCGCTGGCCGCGCTCGGTGGGACAGCCGCGAAGCCGGCTGCGGGTTCGCGTCGGTGACCCGCTGTCCACTGTGGGCGACCTTGAGGACTTCCTCACCGCCCGCTGGGGCTTGCACAATCGGTGGTACGCGCGCCCGCGCGCCACCTATCTTCCGAACGTGCATCCCGCGTGGCCGCTGCATGCCGCCTCGGTCCTGGAACTGGACGACGAGTTGGTCGCCGCCGCCGGGCTGCCGGGGGTGGGCGGCCCGCCGGACAGCGTGCTCTACTCCCCCGGTGTGCCGGTCCGGTTCGGGCCGCCGCTCCGATCTCCCGCCCTCACCGGCCCCGCTGCGGCGCCGTGACCGGAGGCGCCGTGACCGGAGGCGCTGCGCTGAGTCTTTGACCGGCCGCGCCCCGACCCGGTGCCGCTTGGACCGCGCCCTCCATACCAGTGGGGTCGGGCTTGCTCTGATAACCAGTACGGATAGGTCCAGCTCGGCCTCGGTGCGCCCGTGCCGGACGCCCGATCCTGGTGTGGTGGGGCCGGGAACTGTTCCGTATGCTGCGCCGATGAATGCAGTCCGGCCCTGGCACCTCGTCGTGCTCTTCCTTTGTTTCGTAGTGATTTGCGCCCTCGTCGGCGCCGGGGTGCTGATCGCCCGGATGAGCAATCGCCGCAAGTAGCCCGCCTCGCCATCCGGCGCCACCGGCGCTCGCCGTCGACTTCTGACGGGATCTGGTCAGAAATCGACGATTTGGGGGCAGCGGGCGGGCATCGCCAGCCTCATCATTGCGGCATGCATCGTGCCGCAGTCGCCGTGGTCGCCGCTGCCGCGACCGTCGTTCTCGCCTCGGGTTGCAGCGCCTTCCGGCACGACGCCCGCATAGTCGGGTATGGAGGCGATCCGGTCGGCGCCGGGGGTCTGAGCGAGACAAAGTCCCACCACCCGTACCTGCTGAACGACATCGAGATCTGCCTGGATCGCCCCGGCGACGCCTTCATCACCGATGTCACGCCGATCAACCCGCAGAACGGCCTGACCATAACCAATTTCGCGGCGGTGCCGCGGATCTACGTGAACGGCGGCCAGATGACCGACACCGGCGACACCATCGCCGATGTCACCGCCACGCCGTCACGCGAAGTCACGCAGGCGTGTCCGCCGGCGACCGAAACCGGCACCGATGGCGCGCAGTACGGCTACACCCTGTTCGTTCAGTACACCAAGCCGGACGACCGGTCCGCGTGGGACGACGGCATCCGGGTCGCGTACACCTCGGCCGGCCACCACTACACCACGGATATGCACTTCCAGTTCGCGCTCTGCACTACCGGCGACCCCTCACCGGAGGTCGACCACGTCCAGCTGTGCACGTAGCAGCCCGATTCAGCCTGCGATTAGCAGCCCGATCAGCTCTGCAAGCAGCGGCCCGGCAGCTTTGCGAGCAGAGGCTCGGCAGCTTTGCGGTAGCAGCCCACACATGCAGACCGGCCCCGGACCTGATGGTCCGGGGCCGATCGTCGATTGCGTGGCTACGCGTCGAGCTTCTCCATGATCTCGTCGCTCACGTCGAAGTTGCCGTAGACGTTCTGCACGTCGTCGGAGTCTTCGAGCGCGTCGATCAGCTTGAAGATCTTGCGCGCGCCATCCTCGTCCAGTGGCACGGTCATGCTCGGCATGAACGATGACTCGGCCGACTCATAGTCGATGCCGGCCGCCTGCAGCGCCGTCCGCACCGGGATCAGGTCGGTCGGCTCGGACACGACCTCAAACGCCTCGCCCAGGTCGTTGCACTCCTCGGCGCCGGCCTCCAGCACCGCGTCGAGCACCGTGTCCTCGTCCGTGCCGTTGGCCTTGGGAACGATCACCACGCCCTTGCGGCTGAACATGTAAGACACCGAGCCGGCATCGGCGAGCGAGCCGCCGTTGCGGGTAAGCGCGGTGCGCACCTCGGTCGCGGCGCGGTTGCGGTTGTCGGTCAGGCACTCGATCAGCAGCGCCACGCCGTTCGGGCCGTAGCCCTCGTACATGATCGTCTGCCAGTCGGCGCCACCGGCTTCCAGGCCGGAGCCGCGCTTGACTGCGCGATCGATGTTGTCGTTCGGAACCGACGACTTCTTCGCCTTCTGGATGGCGTCATAGAGGGTCGGGTTGCCGGCCGCGTCGCCGCCGCCGGTGCGCGCCGCCACCTCGACGTTCTTGATGAGCTTGGCGAACATCTTGCCGCGCTTGGCGTCGATGACCGCTTTCTTGTGCTTGGTGGTAGCCCATTTAGAGTGGCCGGACATAGTGCTCCAAAGTCGTCTTCGTCGTTGATCAGCGAGCTTAGCGATCAGCCGGCGGGCCGCCCCGGTCGGCTCCTCGTCACCCGCCGAGAAGCCGTGTTGGTCGGCTCCTCGTCACCCGCCGATGACGTGCGCGCGCACCATGTCCACGAAGTACTGGTGGATGCGCAGATCCCCGGTGAGCTCCGGGTGGAAGGACGTGGCTAGCACGTTCCCCTGCCGAACCGCGACAATCCTACCGGCGGTCTCGTCACCATCGGAAGTCGCGGCCGTTCCCAGGACGGTCACGCTCGGATCGATGGACTCGACCCACGGTGCGCGGATGAAGACCGCATGGAACGGCTCTCCGTCGATGCCGTCGATCGCGACCGGAGCCTCGAACGAGTCCACCTGGCGCCCGAAGGCGTTTCGGCGGACCGTCATGTCGATCGCCCCGAACGTCCGCTGATCAGCTCGCCCATCCAGAACGTCGCGAGCCACCATGATCATTCCCGCACATGACCCATAGACCGGCATTCCGGCCTTGATCCGCTCGGAAATCGGGTCGAACAGGCCGAAGTCGATCGAAAGCTTGCTCATCGTGGTCGACTCGCCGCCCGGGATCACCAGGCCGTCTACCTCGGCCAGCTCGCTGGGCCGGCGCACCGGCCGGGCGATCACGTCCGCCTCGGCCAGTGCTGCCAGATGTTCGCGTACGTCGCCCTGCAGGGCGAAGACGCCGACGGTCAGATCAGACACTTACCAGCCTCGCTCGGCCAGGCGGTGCGGCTGCGGGATGTCGTCGACGTTGATGCCGACCATGGCCTCGCCGAGACCGCGGGAGACCTTGGCGATCACGTCCGGGTCGTCGTGGAAGGTGGTGGCCTTGACGATCGCCGACGCGCGCTCGGCCGGGTTGCCGGACTTGAAGATGCCGGAACCGACGAAGACACCCTCGGCACCGAGCTGCATCATCATCGCCGCATCCGCCGGGGTGGCGATGCCGCCCGCGGTGAACAGCACCACCGGGAGCTTGCCGGTCTGGGCGATCTCCTTGACCAGCTCGTAGGGCGCCTGCAGCTCCTTGGCCGCGACGTAGAGCTCGTCCTCGGACATCGAGGTGAGGCGGCGGATCTCGGCGCGAATCTTGCGCATGTGGGTGGTGGCGTTGGAGACGTCACCGGTGCCGGCCTCACCCTTGGAGCGGATCATCGCCGCGCCCTCGGTGATCCGGCGAAGCGCCTCGCCCAGGTTGGTGGCACCGCACACGAACGGCACGGTGAACGCCCACTTGTCGATGTGGTTCTCGTAATCCGCCGGGGTCAGCACCTCGGACTCGTCGACGTAATCGACGCCGAGCGACTGCAGCACCTGCGCCTCGACGAAGTGGCCGATCCGGGCCTTGGCCATCACCGGGATCGAAACGGTGTTGATGATGCCGTCGATCATGTCCGGGTCGCTCATCCGGGATACGCCGCCCTGGGCTCGGATGTCGGCCGGAACTCGCTCCAGCGCCATCACGGCTACCGCGCCGGCGTCCTCGGCGATCTTCGCCTGCTCCGACGTCACGACGTCCATGATCACGCCGCCCTTGAGCATTTCCGCCATGCCGCGCTTGACCCGGCTGGTGCCGACGGCGTTTACGGTGGTCTCGGACATGGTTTATCGACCTCTCAAAGGGTGGGGAGTTCACTCGCGATTTTACGCGAGTCGAAAGACCACTTAGAGCGCCAATCGGCTCGCGGTGGCCTGCTCCACACTGTCCGCGGTGGTGGATCTCACGGCTTCAGCGGTACGCGTCACCTCAGCAAGCGTCCCGTCGGGCCGGTTTCGAGCCAGACTGCCATGATTTCCGATCGTGGCGGCCCGATTCCAGGCGCGGCCGCCCCGCCTCAAGATTTCCGATCTTGGCAGCCCAGCGTCATGAACAGGCCCGCTCCCCCAAGATCTCCGATCTTGGCAGCCAGCGTCGTGCACGAGCCGCTCCCCCAAGATCTTCGACCATTGCGCCGACCGGCTGCGGCATGCGGCTGCGGCATGAAGGAAAGCAACGGGCCGCCAGCGCTGTCCGGACGCCATGATCACAGCAGTGGTTGCCCGTAGCTTTTCGCCACGCACCGACCGAGCCTCGCCTCGAACCGGCAAACGAACACTCCGGCACCGAAATCGCTCATATCGTGTGCGATATGTCCGAAGCGGTGCGGCGAGCCTCGTGGTGGCGCCGCGCGCACCTCGGTGACGCCACCGCCCGCGCCGCCGAACTCGCGTTGGCCGGCATCGGGCTGGCGTACTTCCTCGACTCAGCGCCCGGCACCGAGATCGCTTATCTCGGCTGGTTCGACCTGGTGGCGATCACCTATCTCACGACCGGGTTCTTCGTCGTCCGGCGGTCCCGAAAGCCCGGACCGGCCGCCGACCGCCAGCCGCCGGCGTGGAGTGTCGCGTGGCGCCGCCGGCTCGGCTTCCTGCTCACCGTCGTGGCCAGCCTCACCGGCCTGACCGCCGCCACCGACACGCTGCTCCGGCCGGCCGGCGATGAGAAGGCCAGTGGCATACGCGTGCTCGGCGTGATCGCCGTCGTCTGCGCCTGGATGATGCTGCACAGCGGCTACGCGGCGTTCTACCGGCATCTCGACCGCAGCACCGATGATCGCGGCTTCCGGTTCCCGCACGAGGAGGATCCGATCCTGCTCGACTACCTCTACTTCGCCGTCACTCTGGGGGTCTCGTTCGCCGCATCGGACGTGGAGGTGATCCGGCGGACCACCCGATGGCACGTGATGGTGCACGAGGTCGTGTCGTTCTTCTACAACACCGCGATCCTGGCGATCGCCGTCAGCGTCATCACCGGAGCCCGCTGAGCCGCCACCACCCCCGACTGCGGAACGAACGCAACGCCCGCGGACCAGCGCCCACACAGTCGCGTCATCCGCGGACCAGCGGCCGCACGATCGCCACGTCCGCGCAGCAATGGCAGCCCGGCCGGAGGCCGCGTGATCAAGTGCACGATCTTGAGCACTGCGGACGCCATAGTGACCTTGGATGCACTCGATCTTGCACTCGATCTTGCACTCGATCTTGCACTTGCTCGTGCACTTGCTCGTGCACCGCGACACCGAGAAGGCGAGGCGGTGGTCAACACGTCCCGCCCGCTACAGCTGCGGATCCTCGATGTCGAAGTAGGTCGGCGCCGGGTGCTTGCGACCGGCACCCATCAGCCGGACCAGCCGCCGGCGCCGCAGCGCCAGGGCATCGCGTACCAGATCGTTGTGAATGTGCCGGGCCAGCGACACCCGGCGGCTGGCCGCGGCGATCTCCACCAGCGCTGGAGCATCCGCCGAAAAGGGCAGGTCGCGGACCGTCTTGGTGAGCTCGTTCTCGACGATCTCGCGGTCGTTGTCGGGCGCGTCGATCGCCGCCTGGCCGACCTGCCGCAGCTCCTGATGACCGCTCTGGTCGCCGAGCTTGATCGCGGCGGCGGCGCGGCGGACCAGCGCGGCGTCCAGCGCGTCGGAGGACGCCGTGGTACGGGCGTGCAGCCGATCGATCCGGCCGGCCATCCAGGTCAGATAGGTAGCGAGCACGACGACCACGGCCACCACGCCCACGATCCACTGCATGGTGGCTGATGGTAGCGGGTTCCAGAGCCGACGGTGGCCGAGCGCGGCCCTAGTCGAGCGGCGGTTCGGCCGGCAGGCGTACGGCGGCTTCGGCCACCGCCGCCACCGTCTCCTCGTCCAGCTCGTCGACGTCCTCGTCGGCATCCAGCACCGGGGTGGTCGCCTCGATCGCGATCTGGTAGACCTCGAGCACCCGCTCGGCCACGACCGGCCAGTCGTAGGCCGCCACGACGGTGCGGGCCACGTCGACATACTCGGCCCGCAGAGCCGGATCGTCGAGCAGCGTGGTGATCGCGCCGGCGAGCGCGGTGGAGTCGCCGTTCGGGAAGAGCAGCCCGGCGCGTCCGCCGTCCAGCACCCGCTTGAACGCGTCCAGATCGCTGGCGACCACGGCGGTGCCGGCCGACATGGCCTCGGTCAGGATCATGCCGAACGATTCGCCGTGGGTGTTCGGTGCCACGTAGACGTCGACACTGCGCAGCATCCGGGCCTTGTCCGCCTCGGACACCTTGCCCAGGAACACCACCCGGTCCCGGACCGCGGGGTCGATCCAGTCGTCCAGCTCGTCCTCGTCCCCCGGGCCGGCGATCAGCAGCCGCAGGCCGGGTCGCGCCGGAGCGATCTGGGCGAACGCTGCGGTCAGGATCGGGAAGCCCTTGCGGTCCTCGGTGAACCGGCCCAGAAAGCCGATCGCGCCACCGGGTCCGGGCCAGCCGTCCATCGGCTCGGCGCTGGCGTATTTGGCGACCGCGACACCGTTCGGGATCTCCCAGGCACCGCCGTCGAGATGTTCCACCTGGACCCGCCGGGCCAGCGCGCTGACCGCGATCCGCGCGGTGATCTTCTCCAGGACCAACTGCAACAGACCCTGGGCGGCGGCCATGGTCCGGGACCGGGTCATCGCGGTGTGGAAGGTCGCCACTACCGGCAGCCGGGTCGACAGCACCGCCAGCATCGACAGGCTCGGCGTGACCGGCTCGTGTACGTGAATGACGTCGAACCGGTTGGCCGACAGCCACCGGCGCACCCGGGCCGCCGAGATCGGGCCGAAGGTCAGGCGCGCCACCGACCCGTTGTACGGCACTGGGACCGCCCGGCCGGCCGGCGTCACGTAAGGCGGCAGCGGCTCGTCCTCGTTCGCCGGGGCCAGCACGTTCACGTAGTGACCGAGCGCGATCAGCGTGTCAGCCAGGTCGTGCACGTGGTTCTGCACCCCGCCCGGAGTGTCGAACGAATAGGGCGACACGATGCCGATACGCATCAGCTGGTCACCGCCGCCTCGCCGGCGGTTTTGCTCGTCTCCGCGTCGGCGCCGGTGCCCGGCGGCGGGAACATCCGGGCCAGCATGTGCCAGTCGGCCGGGTGCTTGGCGATGCCGGCGGCCAACCGGTCGGCCATCGACTGGGTCATCTGCCGGACCCGCTGGTTCAGCGGCCCCGAGCCCGGCTCCGGCATCGGCACCAGGTCCAGTTCGCCCCAACAGTGATCGGGCTCATTCCACATGTTGACCACGTACATCGGGGCGCCGGTGCGCAGCGCCAGGATCGCCGGGCCCGGTGGCATCTTGGTCTTCTGCCCGAAGAAGTCGACCTCGACGCCCGCCTGGGAGAAATCTCGGTCGGCCAGCAGCGGGACCACGGCTCCGGCGCGCAGCCGGTCGGTGAGCACCCCCAGGGTGTTCCGGTCGCCGCCGGTCAGCGGCAGGATCTCCATCCCGAGGGAGCGGCGGTAGGCGAGAAACTTCTGGTAGACGCCCTCGGGCTTGAGCCGCTCGGCGACCGTCGTCAGGTCCATCCCGTTGGCCACCACCCAGGCGCCGGCCGCGTCCCAGTTGGCCACGTGCGCGAGCGACAGGATCACCCCTTGCCCGGCTCGGGTGTGCCCGAGCAGAACCTCGAGGCCGTCGTTGATCAGCGCGAACCCGTCGCGATGCTGCTCCCGGGTCTTGGTCGGCGCCCGGAACGCCTCCATCCAGTAGCGCGCGTAGGACCGGAGGGCGTCGCGCAGCACCAGATCGAACTCGTCGTCCGGCATTTGCGCCCCGACCACCTGCCGGAGGTTGACGGCCAGCCGCTGGGTGGCCGGCCCGCGCTTGCGGAACGCCCGGTCCGCGCCGGCCCGGAACAGCCGCGCCGCCATCCGCTCCGGCATCAGCCGCACGATGGCCCAGCCGGCGCCGTAGGCCCACTCGATGGCTCGGTCCTGGATCGTCATCGGCGCGGCACGATCATCAGGACTCCGTCTTCCCCGCTGTTGCAGCGGCCATCGCGGCCCGGTCCTGCTGATAGACCGTCGCCATCCGCTGGAAGACCGTCACGATCGACAGTACGGCGAGAACCCCGAGCGCGTAATCCAGCCCGTAGGTAATCCCGAATGCCGACAACAGGCCACCGATGCCGAGTAGGACCAGCCGCTCGGCTCGCTCGATCAGGCCGACATTGGCGGTGAAGCCGAGGCCTTCGGCGCGGGCCTTCGCATACGACACCACCAGGCCGGCGGCCAGGCTCACGATCGCGGCGGCCGCGCCCCACGGGCGGTCGTGATAGCCGAGATACCAGGCAACGGCCCCGAAAACCGCGCCGTCGGCGATCCGGTCACAGGTCGAGTCGAGGAACGCGCCGAATTTGCCGGCCGGGCCACGGGCCCGGGCCATCGCACCGTCCAGCAGGTCGGTGAACGCGCTCAGCGTCACGATGATGGTGCCGGCCAGGTAGTTGCCGGTGAACGCGAAGACCAGCGAACCGGCGATGACGCCGAGCGTCCCGATCGCGGTGACCAGGTTCGGGGACACGCCGGCACGTAGCAGGGCGCGGGCGGGGGTGTCGGAGATCCGGGCGACCACGGCCCGGGCCGACACAGCGAAGATCTTTGCCATGGCGCTCCCACGATATCGGCGACGCGCCGGGGGTCGACAGCGCGGGTGCGCACCTTAACCCACGGTGGTTGCGCACGTCACGGCAGCGGCCGCGACCGCGGTCCCGCGCGCCCGGTCGGGCGACAGGGGCAACGGATATGCGCGTCGGGGTTGTGTGACCCAGTTCACGGGTGTGGGATTTACCTATTCGCCCACATGACGAACGCCAGCGGCGCAGCTGGGGTTTCTTCGCCATCTCTGCGTCGCGGCCCACCGGGACTACGACGGAGGCGCGCGCATGGCTCAAAAGACCCAGGAGAAGGGGCTCACCGGCCCGGCGCCGGTGGTGGATCAGCCCAGCAGAGTCCGCAACGTGGTGCTCGTCGGGCACTCGGGAGCGGGCAAGACCACGCTCGTCGAGGCATTGCTCGCCGCGACCGGCACCATCGGCCGGGCCGGTGAGGTCACCGAGGGCACCACGGTCAGCGACTACGACCCGGCCGCCGTCCGCCAACAGCGGTCGGTGAGCCTGGCCTGCGCGCCGCTGCTGCACACTGACACGCACGGCGACCAGATCAAGATCAATCTGCTGGACACCCCCGGGTACGCGGACTTCGTCGGCGAGCTGCGAGCCGGCCTGCGGGCGGCGGACGCGGCGCTGTTCGTGGTCTCCGCCGTCGACGCCATGGACGCCGCCACGGTCGCGCTCTGGGAGGAGTGCGCCGCGGTGGGAGTGCCGCGGGCGGTCGCGGTCGCCCGGATGGACCACCAGCGCGCCGACTTCGACGAGGCCGTAGCCCTGTGCCAGCGCGTCTTCGGCGACAACGTGCTGCCGCTCTACCTGCCGATGCTGGACGACGACGGCACTTCGGTGGCCGGTCTCCTCGGCCTGATCACCCAGCGCGTCTTCGACTACACCAAGGGCTACCCGCCGGAGGTCCGCGATCCCGACGCCGAGCACCTGCCGGCCATCGAGGAGTCCCGCGGTGAGCTGATCGAAGGCATCATCGCCGAGAGCGAAGACGAGACCCTGATGGATCGCTACCTCGGCGGCGAGGACATCGCCACCGAGACGCTGATCGACGACCTCGAGATGGCCGTCGCGAAGGGCAACTTCTACCCGGTGATCCCGGTCTGCTCGGTCACCGGCCTGGGCCTGGACGCACTGCTGGAGCTGCTCGCCAACGCCTTCCCGACACCCGGCGAGCACGCGCTGCCCGCGGTCACCGCCATGGACGGGACGCCCCGCGACGCGCTCGAGTGCGACCCGGACGGACCCCTGGTCGCCGAGGTCGTCAAGACCACCATCGACTCATACGTCGGCCGGGTGTCGCTGTTGCGGGTCTTCTCCGGGACGCTGAAGCCGGAGACCGCGGCGCACATCGCCGGCCACGGCATGGCCGAGCGCGGGCACGCGGACCACGACGGCGATGAGCGGATCACGCACATCTACTCACCACTCGGCTCGCAGCTGCGCGAAGTGCCGCTGTGCGTGGCCGGCGACATCTGCGCGATCACCAAGTCCACCGTGGCGGAGACCGGCGACACCATCTCGCTGAAGACCAACCCGCTGCTGGTGGCGCCATGGAACATGCCGGAGCCGCTGCTGCCGGTGGCGATCGTGGCGAAGACCCGGTCCGACGAGGACGCAATGGCCAAGAACCTGGCCCGGCTCGTCGCCGGCGACCCGACCCTGCGCCTGGAACGCAATCCGGAAACCCACCAGCTGGTTCTGTGGTGCATGGGTGAGGCCCACGCCGACGTGGTGCTGGACCGGCTCCGGTCCGGCGGGGTGGAGCTGGACACCGAGCCGGTCCGCGTCTCTCTGCGGGAGGCCTTCACCAGCGGCTCCCAGGGCCACGGCCGGCACGTCAAACAATCCGGCGGCCACGGTCAGTACGCGGTCTGCGACATCGAAGTGGAGCCGTTGCCGCGCGGATCCGGCTTCGAGTTCGTCGACAAGGTGGTCGGCGGCGCCGTGCCGCACAACTTCATCCCGAGCGTGGAGAAGGGTGTTCGCAGCCAGATGGAGCACGGCCTGGTGGCCGGCTTCCCGGTGGTGGATCTGCGGGTGACCCTCTTCGACGGGAAGGCGCACTCGGTCGACTCGTCGGACGCCGCCTTCCAGACCGCCGGCTCGATGGCTCTCAAGGACGCCGCGGAGAAAGCGTCGGTGTCACTGCTGGAGCCGATCGACGAGGTCGCCATCATGGTGCCGGACCAGTTCGTCGGCAGCGTGATGTCGGACCTGTCCACCCGGCGCGGCCGGGTGCTGGGCACCGAGACCGACGAGTCCGGATCCGAGCGGTCCATCGTGCGAGCCGAGGTGCCGGCTACCGAACTCGTTCGCTACGCCGTCGAACTGCGCTCGATGACATCCGGCACCGGCACGTTCACCCGGGTCTTCGTACGCCACGATCCGATGCCGTCGAACGTCGCCGAGCAGGTGAAGAAGGAGCACGCCGCGCGCGGCTGACGCGGGTCCGGTCGGGGCCGGTCGCGTGCGCGGCCGGCCCCGATCGCGTTATCGTGGACGCACCGGCCGAGAGGCGCTGCAGCGGATCAATCCGCCACGCTCGACCGGCGTTCTTCGGACAAGGGCGCCTCCTATCTACGGAAGGAGGCCTTCTCCGCCCGTTGTCCGGTTTCCGGGCCGTCACCGCCGATCACCGTGCCGCTCGGCACCATCGGAGCAATGGCGTGCCGCCCGGTCTGGCATCGCGGCCGGGGAAGGACGCGTATGCACACGCAGACACCACACGTCACGCACTCCCACGGGATCGACTTCGCCGTCGCCGACCTGCGGCTGGCCGCGGCCGGCCGGACCCAGATCCGGCTCGCCGAACACGAGATGCCGGGCCTGATGGCCATCCGATCCGAGCTCGGTCCGGCGCAGCCGCTGCGCGGTGCCCGGATCGCCGGCTCGCTGCACATGACAGTGCAGACCGCCGTACTCATCGAAACTCTGGTCGCGCTCGGCGCCGAGGTCCGCTGGGTCTCCTGCAACATCTTCTCGACCCAGGACGAAGCCGCCGCGGCTGTCGTGGTCGGACGCCATGGCACCGTCGACGTCCCGACCGGCACTCCGGTCTTCGCCTGGAAGGGCGAAACGCTCGCCGATTACTGGTGGTGCACCGACCAGTTGCTGCGGTTCCCGGACGGGGCCGGACCGAACCTGATCGTCGACGACGGCGGCGACGTCACGCTGCTGATCCACAAGGGTGCCGAATTCGAGGCGCTGGGCTCGGTGCCGGCGCCGTCGGAGGCCGACTCCCCGGACTATCGCCTGCTGCTCGCCACCGTGGCGGCCGGCATTCAGGGCGACCCGAAGCGGTTCACCCGGATCGTCGACGGCATGCTCGGCGTCTCCGAGGAGACCACTGCCGGCGTCAACCGGCTCTACAAGATGGCCGCCGACGGCAGCCTCCGGTTCCCGGCCATCAACGTCAACGACTCGGCGACCAAGTCCAAGTTCGACAATCGCTACGGCATCCGGCACTCACTCGCCGACGGTCTGAACCGCGCCACGGACGTGATGCTCGCCGGAAAGCTCGCCGTCGTCTGCGGCTACGGCGACGTCGGCAAGGGCGCGGTGGAATCGCTGCGCGGGCAGGGCGCCCGCGTCGTGGTCACCGAGATCGACCCGATCTGCGCACTGCAGGCGGTGATGGACGGCATTTCGGTGGTACGCCTGGACGACGTGATCGCCAAGGCGGACATCATCATCACGGCGACCGGCAACCGGGACATTGTCACCGCCGAGCACCTGGCCGGCTCCAAGCACCAGGTGATCGTCGGCAACATCGGGCACTTCGACAACGAGATCGACATCGCCGGCATGGCCGCGACGCCCGGCATCCGCCGGATCGACATCAAGCCGCAGGTGCACGAGTGGGTGTTCGCCGCCACCGCCGACCGAGCCGAACACTCGGTGATCGTGCTGAGCGAAGGCCGGCTGCTGAACCTCGGAAACGCCACCGGCCACCCGAGCTTCGTCATGTCGAACTCGTTCAGCAATCAGGTGCTGGCACAGGTGGAGCTGTTCACCAACCGGTCCGCGTACGGCCGCGAGGTCTACCGCCTGCCCAAGCACCTGGACGAGAAGGTGGCGCGGCTGCACCTGGACGCGCTCGATGTCGCGCTCACCGAACTGACCAAGGTGCAGGCCGAATACATCGGCGTGGACGTAGCCGGCCCATACAAGCCGGAGCACTACAGGTATTAGCCGGGGCCCGCTCGCGGTCGCAGTGTTGCTGGCGTTACCGATTCCGCCGCCGCGACCGTCCGCGAACCCGGCGCGCGCCGGCGCCCGAATCGGTAGGGCGCCGGCGCCCGACTCGTAGGGCGCCGGCGCCCGCCCGCGCCCCGTTGTTGGCCGAGTCCCGATCCTGCGGCGCCTGGCTAATGCGGCTGCGACAGCTGCTCCAGGCGTCGCAGCCGGTCCGGCTCCTGCGCGACCAGCCATGGGTCCTGGGTCAGCCGCGCATGCGCCTCGGCGAAGAACGGACGGCTCTCGTCCACGCGGCCAGTGGAGTAGAGGCATTCGGCGATCTCCTCGGACACGTACCCGGCCTCCTCCTCGCCGCTGCGCCGCCACTCCTCGCGCAGTGCCTCCTGCACGGCCAGTGCCTCGTCGAGCCGGTCGAGAGAGCGCAGCGCGCGGCCGACCGCCCACCGGGCGACGCGGACCTCACGAGCGGTGCCGTGCTCCTGCCGCCAGGTGAGGGCGCGCTCGAAATAGGTCAACGCCTCCTCGAAGTCGCCCTGATCGTGGTAGGACCAGCCCAGGTTGTTGTAGAGCGACCCACACCAGCGCCGTGCCCTCTCGTCCGGCGCCGACTCGGCCAGCTCCAGTGCAGCCTCGTTCCAGGTGATGCCGTCAGCCGGCGAATCGGCAACGATCGCGAGCATGTGCGCGGCGTCGACGGCGTAGAAGGCGACCTCCGGCACCGCGCGAGACAGGTCCGACGCCTGCTGGAAGAACGGCCGGGCGCTTTCGGCAGCGCCCGAGGAGTTGAACACCCGTCCCCGTTCCAGGAGGTAACGCAGCCGGACCACCAGTGGGGCATCGCCGAGCTGCGGCTCCACGGCGTCGAGGGTCTCGTGCGCGACGTCGAACCGGCGTTGCAGGCCCTGCGCCCGGGCGATCTGCGTGAGCAGTTGCAGGTGATACGAACGGTCCGCGCCGCGCTCGGCCTCCGGCAGCAAGGCACGGAATGCCGCCTCGGTCTTCTCCGGTTGCTGGTAGTCCCACATCGTGTCGAAGTCCAGCTGAGTCATGTGGTCCTCCAGATCGAGTCGCGCAATCCGCGATGCCGCAACACCGGCCTGCCGCTGGTGAGCCTAATGAAGTAAACGGGCCGGACGGTCCGCGACACCAGCAGGCCGAGGATCGGCATCGTCACCGCTGCGAACCCGGCGCGGCCGGCTCAGCCACCGGTCGGCGCCGCCGTCGACCGCGTTCCCGATGGTGCCCCCGGTCGAGCCACTCCCCCGGCGCAGGCCTTGCCGACCCAGCCGTTGCCATCCGAGCCGATGCCAAACGAGCCGATGCCATCCGAGCCGATGCCATCCGAGCCGCTGCCAAACGAGCCGCAGGACGGGCCGCCGCCGAACTAGACCCACCGCGTCCCACCGCGCGTCTCGTCGACCAGCTCGCCCACCATCCGCCGCGCCGCACCACGCGGCCAAGATCTCCGATCTTGGTCGAAGACTGCCACGATCACGAACCACCCCGGCGCCCGCCAGCCGCCCGACTGGCCCTCCAACTCAGGTCACCACCCACGGGCTGCACTCAGCCACCAAGATCGCAGATCTTGGCAACGCACTGCCACGATCACGAACCACCCTGCGCGCCAGCCGCCCGCCCGGGCCACCTGCTCAGGTCACCCTCGACCGGGCCGCACTAGGCGACCAAGATCGCAGATCTTGGCGGCCAGATGCCATGATCGCTGAGATCTCACGCCACATTGGACAGTTAATGCCATATAGCGACGTCAACTATCCAATGTGGCGTGAAACGTAACCGATCTTCACAGGAACCGGCCCGGCCACCACGATCGACGGCCACACCACCGAGCCAGCCCACCGAGATTTCAGGTCTTGGCTGGCACAATGCCACGATCACCAACCGCCCGGCGCCTGCCAACCGCCGGCCGGCACATCGCCGCGGGTCACCGCCCCACCGGGCTGAACCTGCCTGCACTCAGCCACCAAGATCGCAGATCTTGGCAACAAGGGCGATGACCGCTTGAGATTTCACGCCACATTGGACAGTTACTGCCACATAGCGCGACGTCCACTATCCAATACAACGGAGAGCGCGGTATCGGGCCGAGTCGCACCTCGTAAAGCATCCTAGGAACCTAGGTATAGATGACGACCTCTGCTTCGCTGCCGTCGATGATCCCCCGGGTACGGTTTAGTCTCACGCCGCCGCCGGTCCCCCGACCGCGGCCCGACGAGTGGGACACACGTGGGCGATTACGGCCTCCAGGTAGTGCTGGTGCTGGCGCTGATCCTGGTCAACGGCGCGCTGTCCGGCAGCGAGATGGCGCTGATATCGCTGCGGGACAGCCAGATCCAGCGACTTGAGCGCACATCCCGTGGCGGCCGGGTGCTGGCCCGCCTGTCCCGGGAGCCGAACCGGTTCCTCGCCACCATCCAGATCGGCATCACCCTGGCCGGCTTCCTGGCTTCGGCGTTCGCCGCCACCTCGCTGGCCAAGCCGCTGGTATCGGCATTCAGCTTCGTCGGCACCGCGGCCGAGGCGGTCGCCATCATCGTGGTGACCCTGATCCTCACGTTCATCACCCTGGTGCTCGGCGAACTGGCGCCGAAGCGGATCGCCATGCAGCGGGCCGAAGGCTGGGCCACCACCGCGGCCCGGCCGCTGGACTGGCTGGCCAGCGCGTCCCGGCCGGTGGTCTGGCTGCTCGGCAAGTCCACCGACCTGGTGGTGCGGCTGGTCGGCGCGGACCCGTCGGCCAATCGCGCGGAGATCACCGCCGAGGAGATCCGCGATCTGGTGGTGGCGCAGCGCGGATTCACCACCCAGCAACGGGAAATCATCTCCGGCGCCTTCGAGATCACCGAGCGCGAACTCCGCCAGATCCTGATTCCCCGCTCCGAGGTGACGGTCATTCCCGGGCCGCTCCCGGTCGCCGAAGCCCTCGCGATGGTCGCCGCGTCCGGCCACACCCGAGTGCCCGTTGTCGGGCGCGACCTCGACGATCTGATCGGTGTCGTGCACCTGCGGGATCTGCTCGGCGGCCCGGACGGAACCGCGGCCGATCGAGCCCGGCCGCCCACGCTGCTGCCGGAAACGCTGGCCGTCGCCGACGCCATGCGGCAGATGCGCCAGATGCGCGAGCAGTTCGCCTTCGTCGTCGACGAGCATGGCTCGATCGACGGCATCGTCACCATGGAAGACCTGGTGGAGGAGGTCGTCGGTGAGATCTACGACGAGACCGACCGGGACATCGAGCGGGTCGTCAAGGAGCCGGACGGAGCGTTGCTGTTGCCCGGATCGTTCCCGCTACACGATCTGAGCGATCTGGAAATCGATATGAACCGCGCGGCACACGCCGACTACACCACCATCGCCGGTCTGGTGCTGGACAAACTCGGCCACATCCCGACCGCGCCCGGAGAGGTGGTCTCCATGCCCGGCTTCACCGCGGAAGTGACCCTGATCAGCGGCCGGGCCATCGCTCAGGTGCGGATCCGGCGTACGCCCAAATCGTCCCGGAACGGCCCGGGCTGACCCACCGCCGACGCACGGCGTCGACGCCCACCACAGTGGACGCCGCCGAGCCGCTCCGCGGTCAGCTCCGGACGCCTCTGCGCCCGTAGGCACCCGAGAGCGGGGACGATCCTGCACCTCAGAGCGTGCACGATCGTCCCCAAACGGGACTGGATCCACCCGGCGCGGCGGCTAGGAGCTGAGGGTCTCGAGCGCCTCGATCGCTTCGAACAGCCGATCCCGCTGGTCCTTCGGGAGCTTCGCGACGCGTACCGCCAAGACCTCGGATCGAGACGCGCGGGCGCCGCGCAGCACGTCCTCGCCCACCGGTGTCACCCGCACCAGGCAGGCCCGGCCGTCGGCCGGGTCCGGCACGCGCTCGGCGACGCCGTCGGCGACCAGCCCGTCGACGATGCGGGACATTGTCGGGGCGCGTACGCCCTCGATCGCCGCCAGATCGCCGAGCCGCAGCGGACCGTCCCGGGCGACCGTCCCCAAGGCCGTGATCGACCCGTGGCTCAGGCCGATCGGGGCCTCGCGCCGCAGCCGCCGGTTGACCTGGGCGATGGCGAGGAACAGGCGGTTGACCAGGTCGGCCTCGTCGGTCAGCCGGCGCGCCTCGGGATCACTTGTCATCACTGCCCGCCTTGGGCTTGATCAGGGATGCCGCCGCGCCGATCAGTGTCATGATCGCCGCAGCCGTGAAGACGACGATCAGTCCGTGGTGGAACGGCCCGGACAGCAGGTGCGGGAAGAACTGCTTCCCGGTCAAGGTAGCCGCGTTGCTCGCCGGGATCTGCTGCAGCACGCCGGTCGGGCCGAGCAGCTGGGCCAGCGGGTTGTAGCCGAGGAACGCGGCGAACAGGCTGCCCACCGGCGGCAGCGCGCCGATCTGGGCGGCCACGTCAGTCGGCACGCCCTGGGCGACCAGGCCGGTGGTGAGGGTGTGCGGGAGCGTCGAGGCCAGACCGACGATCATCAGGGAGAAGAAGATGCCGATGGACAATGCCGAGCCGGAGTTGAAGAAGGTGCCACGCATGCCGGCGGCGACACCGCGCTGGTCGGATGGGACCGAGCCCATCACGGCCGAGGTGTTCGGAGCCGAGAAGATGCCCGAGCCGATGCCGTTGATCGCGATGACGGCGGCGAACAGCCAGTACGGGAAGTTGACCGGCATCAGCATCAGCGCGATGAACGTGGCCGCCACGATCACCAGACCGCCGACGGCGAACTTGCGGTGCCCGTAGCGGTCCGACAGGTAGCCCGAGACCGGCCCGCTGACCAGGAACCCAGCGGTCAGCGGCAGCAGGTAGATGCCGGCCCACAATGGAGTGTCGGCGTAGCTGAAACCGTGCAGCGGGAGCCAGATGCCCTGCAGCCAGATGATCAGCATGAACTGCAGACCACCGCGGCCGATCGAGGCGAGCAGACCGGCCAGGTTGGCGCCGGCGAACGTCGCATTCCGGAATAGGCCGATGCGGAACATCGGGTCGGCGACCTTCGTCTCGATGAAGCAGAACGCGATCAGCAGCGCGATGCCGCTGATGATGCCGGTCAGCACCCACGGGTTGGTCCAGCCGGTGGAGTGGCCGCCGTACGGCTGGATGCCGTAGGTGATGCCGGCCAGCAGGGCGGACAGGCCGACGGCGAACGTGATGTTGCCCCACCAGTCGATGGTGCCGTGCTTGCGCTTGCCGAGTTCGTGCAGCGACCGGTAGGACCAGATGGTTCCGACGATGCCGATCGGCACGCTCACCCAGAACACCGAGCGCCAGTCCCACTCGGCCAGCACCCCGCCGAGCACCAGGCCAAGGAACGAACCGGCGATCGCCGCGACCTGGTTGATGCCGAGTGCCATGCCGCGCTGGTGCGACGGGAACGCGTCGGTCAGGATCGCGGTCGAGTTGGCGAACAGCATCGAGCCGCCGATCGCCTGCACCACCCGCCACAGGATCAGCCACATCGCGCCCTTGCCGGCATGGAAGGGATCGAGCGACAGCGCGACCGACGAGATGGTGAAGACGACGAAGCCGAGGTTGTACATCTTGACCCGGCCATACATGTCGCCGAGCCGGCCGAGCGCCACCACCAGGACCGCGGAGACCAGCAGGAAGCCCATGATCATCCACAGCAGGTAGCTGACATTGCCCGGTGCCAGTGGATTCAGCCCGATGCCGTTGAAGATCGCCGGCAGCGAGATCAGCACGATCGAGGCGTTGATCGTCGCGATCAGCATGCCCAGCGTGGTGTTGGTCAGGACGATCCACTTGTAGCGCGGATGGTCACGGTCGAACCGGATGTTCCGGCGCCGCGCCGGCGTCTCCTCGTCGAGGGTCGAGCCTGTTACCGAATCGTCGACCGTGGTCACGCTGAGCGCTCCTCAGATTTAGTTGCTTTGTGCTAACTAACTACTTCAGGTAGACGTTAGCACCGCGAACGATCGGCCACGACGGTGATCGCGATTAGTGGGCCGCGATCACCGGGCCGCGATCACCACGGCGCGATCACCGGGCCGCGGTCCAGTGCCACTGGATGAGAGCGCGACGCCGCCGGTGCCCACTCCGCGGGATGCGCCGCCGGGTCGCCACGGTCGGCCGGGACATGGCCGGTACGCCAGCGGTATGGTCGAACACAATGCCCGAATTGTCGGACAAGCGGAGAACATCCTCGTGACCTCAGTCGCCACCCCGCACTCGACCACGCGCTCCTCCGGCACCGCCGAAGCGGCCGCCGTCGAACTGACCGCCGGTCCGCGCGCTGACCGGGCCGTGGCGCCGCCACCTGCTTCGAGCCGACCGCGGCCGGAGCGCCGCTACGACGTCGACCTGATCCGGATCCTCGCGACCCTTGCGGTGATCTTGTTGCACACCTCGCACCTGGTCGACAAGGTGACACCCGGCCGCACCTCGAGCGGCCACTACATCACCCTGGTCGCCGATGCGGCCGGCCGGTTCGCCGTGCCGGCCTTCTTCGCGATGGCCGGCTGGGCGGTGCTGGTCGCGGCGCCGCCGCGCGACGGCACGACGGTCCGGCGGCGGCTGGCCCGGATCCTGGTGCCGATGGCGGTCTGGACCGCGGGCTACATCGCATTCGTGCATCTCAACGGCTGGTACGCCAGCACACCACCGAAGACCTTTGCGGTGAACGCGGCGTTCGGCCAGATCCTGCCCGCCTACCACCTCTGGTATCTCTACGCCTACGTGCCGCTGATCCTGCTGCTCAGCATCGCGGCGCTGCTCCGGGCCGGGCTGCGCCCGATCGTGCCGGCCGTCGCTCTGCTGGTCATCGGGGTCGCCGCCGCCGCCATGCCGGCGATTTCGGCACTGACCGGCTGGGCGCCGCCCCGATTCGATTGGGTGCCGGAGTTCTACCAACTGGCGTACGCCGTCGGTGGTGCGGTGCTGCTCGCCCTCCCCCGGATCCGGATGCGCTGGATCTGGTGGCTCGTCGCACTGGGCGGTGTGGTCGGCACGATGGTCTGGGAGCAGAAGGTCGAGCAGCCGGCGCCGTACGGCGTTCCGGTGATCGGGCTGCTCACGCTGGGCCTGCTGGCAGCGCTGTCCCGAGTCCGGATCCCGGAACGATGGCGCCCAATGGTGGTCCGGTTATCCGAAGCCAGCTTCGGCGTCTATCTGGTGCACCTGATGATTCTGCAGGCTCTGACCAGCCGGTTCCTGGCGCCGCGGGTGGACGGGACGGCCGCCGCGGCGACCCTGGTCGCGTTCACCGCGGTCACTGCCGCGGCCGCCTACGCGCTGAGCCTGGCCTGGGGAAAGCTCCGCTGGCGGCGGGTGCTCGGCTAGGAGCTTGTTCCACAGCCTTCGGCCACGAGGTTTTCCGAGAAAGCGCTAAGCACGGCGCCGGCCGCGCTCGTGGTGAGCGCGGCCGGCACTACTGCGAAACGGGACGTCGATCGGATCAGCCCCGAAGCGACTCCAGGTCGGCGTCCAGAATCTTGCGGTCCTCGACGTCCTCGATCTGGGCCGACTGCTCGTTGGCCAGGTCCAGATGCTCGGTGACCTTGTCCGGCCGCCCCGCCACCCGGTAGGCGCGAGCCAGCGCCTCGTGGCCGCAGCCGAGGTCAAACGGGCCGAGGTCGTTCTCGACGGACAGGGTCAGGCACCGGTTCGCGTGGTAGAGCGCCGGTTCGGAGCGGCCCAGGACCGAGTAGACCCGGGCGCACTGCCACTCGCCGCGGGCGTAGTGCATCGGCGTACCGACGACGCCCCAGTGGGCCCGACTGGCATGAGCGGAGTGGATCATCTCGTCATCCTCGGCGACCGTGCGGTTGGCGTTCTCGAGGAGCGTCCAGGTGTGGTTGAACAGGGTCGCCGCGAGCCGGCGCTCGTCGTCCGGGTCGAGGGTGAATGGTGGACGTGGCATGGAAAGTTCTCCATCTGTCAGGAAATCGTGATTGGTAACGATGGCCATCCGGAGCCGGTGTGCCAGGCGCTGCAGTCGCGTGGCGGCGGCTTCGGTGCGCGCCAGGTGGGCGGCGAGCGCCCGATCCCGCTGGGTTCGGGAGCCGGCCATCATGGCGGCGATCGCCGGCAACGGGACCTCGAGTTCCCGAAGCGTGGCGATGACCGCCGCCAGGTCGAACTGGGACGTGCTGTAGTACCGGTAGCCGGTGGACGCGTCCACCGCCTCCGGAATCAGGAGACCGATCTCGTCGTAGTGCCGGAGCGCGCCAACGGACAGCCCGGTGGCCCGGGCGAACTTGCCGATCGGCACAAGATCGCCCTGGTCATCGTGGGCATACCGGGCATCGCCCGGCCGAGCACTCTCCGTCACGAAAACGACCCTACGACCCTCGGGTAGGTCGAGACTCAACCTCGACATCTAGGATTTTCCGAGTGGGCATGACCGAGATCGACGACGACATCAACGACCACGACGGCCTGGAACGGATCTGGGCGCCGCACCGGATGGCCTACATCACCGGTGCGGACAAGCCCGCCGAAGGTGACGATTCGCCCCAGTCCTGCCCGTTCTGCCTGACCGGCGGCCCGAACGACAACCCGCTGGTGATCCACCGTGGCGACCTGGTCTTCTCGGTGCTGAACCTGTATCCGTACAACCCCGGGCACCTGATGGTCGTGCCGTACCGGCATATCCCCGACTACACCGACATGACCGACGAGGAGACCGCCGAGTTCTCCCGGTTCACCCGGACCGCGATGCGGGTGATCCGCTCGGTCAGCGGCGCGCACGGCTTCAACATCGGGATGAACCAGGGCGCGATCGCCGGCGCGGGCATCGCCGCCCACCTGCACCAGCACGTGGTCCCGCGGTGGAACGGCGACTCCAACTTCATGCCGGTGATCGGCCGCACCAAGGTGCTGCCGCAACTGCTCGACGACACCAGGGACATGCTCGCCAAGGCCTGGACCATGGTATGACCGGGAGCTGACCTTCCCGGTCAGTCAGGCGGTCGGGTTATCGCAAGGGCAAATCGGCATGGTGCGCGGTAATTATCCGTAATGTGCGAGTCACCCTGACTCGAAGGAGCACACGTCATGCCTGATGACACCCCGGTAATGGACGTTCTGTCGGAGATGACCGCCGCGTCGCTCGAGCGCACCACGCTGGACCCGGCCGCCGTCGTCCTGGTGCGATTCGCGGCGTTGGTGGCGATGGATGCCGCGCCCGCGTCCTACCTCTTTCATCTCGGCGCCGGCTCCGATGTCGGGCTGACCATGCGGGACGCCCAGCAGGTGCTGGTCGCCCTCGCGCCGCTGGTCGGCTCGGCCCGGATCGTCGCCGCCACCGGGAAGATTGCCCGCGGCATCGGCCTCGCCGTTGACATGAGCGATCTGGGCGCCGCCGACGCTGAATAGCCGCCGCGCGCGCCAGGCCGTCGAGGTGAACTCGATCCGCGATCCTCATCGCCGTGGGATCGCGATCGGTCAACCGCGCGGGTGCGCCCGAACGTAGTCGGCGATGTAGTCCGGCAGGTCGATCGTCGGCACCCAGCCCAGCGTGCGAGCCTTCGTGGTGTCGGCCTGGCCGCGCTCGCGCTCACCCCGGCGGCCCGGCACCAGCACGTGGTCGACACCGAACATCTCGGCCACCTCTAGCAACGGCCGCTCGTGGCCGAAGCCGAGCAGGTAGCCGTCGCCGGAACCGTGCGCGGCGGCCAGCATGATGCCGTTGACGATGTCGTCGATGTGGGTGAAGTCGCGGGTCTGGGTGCCCGGCTCCATCACGGTCAGCGATTCGCCGCGGTCGTACTGGTCCTCGAAGATGCCGATCACGGTGGCGTAGCGGCCGGTCTTGATCTGGCCCGGGCCGTAGACGTTGTAGAAGTACGTGACGACGTAATCCAGGCCGTACCAGTCGTGGAAATTGCGCAGATACTCCACGTTCTTGGCCTTGGTCCAGGCGTACGGGTTCAGGTTCTCGTCCTGCCCGTCGTTGCCGAACTTCGAGCTCGACCCGGCATAGACCAGCTTGGCCGAGTGCGCGTGCGCGAACTTGACCACCTCTTTGGTCCCGTGCAGGTTGTATTCCCAGGTGATGTCGATGTCGTCGAACGACTGCGGAATCCGCGAATACTCGCCCATGTGGAACACCACCGACGGAGCCGGCAGCCCTTCATTGGCCCAGACCTTGGCGATGTCCACGGTGCTGGCGTGGATGTAGATCGCCCGCGGGTCGTCGACGTGGTTGTTCTGGCTGCCGGTGAAGTAGTTGTCCACCGACACCGCGATCGCGTCCGGATGGTCGCGGAGCAGCCGAGCCATCACGTGACTGCCGACAAATCCGGCACCACCGGTCACCAGGAACGCCTGCCGATCCGTCACCATCATCTCCCTCGCCGTTGACCAGCAGCGATCCTAGCGGTCCCGGACGAGCGCCGGTTCGGCAGTACAAATGTCACCGCTAGCTCGGGATCGCCGGATCTGCCCGGTGCCGGCGCGAATTTCTAGCGTTGATCACATGACTTCGACCCATCCGGCGGTGCGCCTGCACGGCCTGCGGAAGGCCTTCGGCGCGATCACCGCCGTCGACGGCATCACCCTCGACCTGGACTCCGGCAGCACCGTGGCGCTGCTCGGCC
Organism: uncultured Actinomycetota bacterium; assembly: GCA_963836775.1. Classification (GTDB taxonomy): domain Bacteria; phylum Actinomycetota; class Actinomycetes; order Mycobacteriales; family Micromonosporaceae; genus DASQPR01. Next base: position 2,581,291 of record CAWIKR010000003.1, read on the forward strand.
CGAATGGAGCCGGCAAGTCGACCACCATCGCGATGCTGCTGGGCCTGCAGGCTCCGGACGCGGGCACGGTCCGCGTCTTCGACCAAGATCCGGACCAGGCGGTACGCGCCGGGCTGGTCGGCGCGATGCCCCAGGAGGGCGGTACGCCGAACCGGGTCACGGTCACCGAACTGATCCGGTTCGTCGCTCGCGCGTACCCGAAAACGCTCCCGATGGCCGAGATCCTCGCGGCCGCGCACCTGACCGAGGTGGCCGACCGACGCGTGGATCGGCTCTCCGGCGGGCAGCGGCAGCGGGTCCGGTTCGCGATGGCGATCGCCGGCAACCCGGACCTGATCGTGCTGGACGAGCCGACCGCGGCGCTGGATGTCAGCGCCCGGCGGGAGTTCTGGGACAGCATGCGGCGGTTCGCCGAGCGCGGCACCACGATCCTGTTCTCCACCCACTACCTGGAGGAGGCGGACGACCACGCGGACCGGGTGATCGTGATCGACCGCGGCCGGGTGGTCGCCGACGGCACCAGCGACGAGGTCAAGCGGACAGTGCCGTTCACCACCGTCAGCATCCAGATCGACGGACCCGTGACGCACCTGGCCGGACTGCCCGGCGTCGCCGGCGTCGAGGTTCGCGGCGACCACGCGGTGCTGCGCACCCGCGACGCCGACGCCACTGTGACAGCGCTGGCCGCCGCCGGGGCGATCCGTGACATCTCGATCAGCCGCGGCAACCTGGAGGCCGCGTTCCTGGCCCTGACCTCGCACGACCCGGCCGTCTCCGCAGAGTCCGCCGCCACCGCTCTCGCCCTCGCCTAGGAGTCCGCTGATGCTTGCCTACGTCCGCCTGGAACTGACCCGCACCGTCCGGGACGCCACCTTCGTGGTGTTCGGCATCGGGCTGCCGGTGATCATGTACCTGATCTTCACCAACATGGGCCTGGCGCCCGGAGACCAGCACGACGCCGCGCTGTTCACCATGGTGAGCATGGCCGCCTACGGCGGGATGGGCGCCGCCTTCAACAACGGCACCGGCCTGGCCGAGGACCGCGCCCTGGGCTGGCTCCGGCAGCTGCGCCTGACCCCGCTGTCCGCCTCGACGGTGCTGGCCGGGCGGGCAGCGACCGGGATGGTGATCGTGGTCCCGGCGATCGCCGCGGTGCTGCTGGCCGGCCAGCTCATCAACGGCGTGTCGCTGAACGCCCTGCAGTGGCTGTCGATCGTCGTCCTGCTCTGGCTCGGCACCCTGCCGTTCACGCTCCTGGGCCTGGCCAACGGGTATCTGCTGAGCGGCCAGACGGCGGGTGTCGTCAATTTCGGGGCCAACTTCGGCCTGGCCATCATCGGGGGGCTGTGGCTGCCGACCACGACCTTCCCGGGCTGGCTGAAGGCGATCAGCGCCTGGACACCGACGCACGCGTACGCGGATCTGTCCTGGCGGGTCGCGTTCGGTCATGCCCCCGGCGCGCAATCGATCGCTGTCCTGGTTGGATGGCTTGTGGCTTTCGGCATCTACGCGCAGTACGCGTACCGGCGAGCGGGGCGGCATGCCCGATAACTCTGACCGCCGACCGCGTAGGCCGAGGGACGAGGCCGAAGCGGGAGGCTGGTCGACTGGCCCAGACAACCCTGACCGCCGACCGCGTAGGCCGAGGGACGAGGCCGAAGCGGGAGGCTGGTCGACTGGCCCAGCTGAGTCCAACGCACCGACCGCCCGGCGACCCGGCCAGCGGTGGCCGCCGGGCGGCCTGCTGGAGCAGGACCGCCGGGAGTTCGATCCGCCCAACGCTCCGGGCATCTATCCGTGGTTGCTGCTGCTGTCCGGCCCGGTCTGGGACATGGCACACGGCAAGTCGCACCCGCTGTGGCTGGCGGTCGCCGGCCTGGTGGTGTTCGCCGGAGCCTGGGTCTACACGGTCCACTACGCCTTCTACGCGGTCACCGAACCGGAGCCGGTGCCGCGCCGTGGCATCGTGTCACTGACCGTCGTGATGGTGCTGGCGCTGGTGCTGATGGGTGTCTTCGGCGGCGCCTGGTCGATCTTGCCGCCGGCCGCGGGCATCGCCATCGGTGTCACCGTGCGGGGCAGCGCGATCGTCACCGTCGGCGCCCCGTTCACGCTGGCCGCGGTCATCGTCGGCATCATCAACGGAGCCAGCCCGGGAGACCTGGTCTCGCTGGCCTGGGGCACATTCACCAGCGCGTCGATCCCCTGGATCATCATCCGGCTGTTCACCGTCATCGGTCAGCTGCGGCGGACCCGGGAACAGCTGGCCGAGGCCGCCGTCACCGAGGAACGCAACCGGTTCTCCCGGGACCTGCACGACCTGCTCGGCCATACGCTGTCGGTCATGGTGGTCAAGGCCGAGGCGGTGCGCCGGGTGATCCCGACCGATCCGGACACCGCCGCCGCCCAGGCCGCCGACATCGAGCAGATCGGCCGGCAGGCGCTGGTCGAGGTGCGCACCGCGGTCACCGGATATCGCGGCCGCGGGCTGACCGCCGAGGTCGACTCGGCCCGCTCGGTGCTCGCCGACGCCGGCATCGCGCCGGTGATCCGGCTGGCTCCGCTGGCCCTCCAACCCGAAGCCGACGCGCTGCTGGGCTGGGCCGTACGCGAGGCGGTCACCAACGTGATCCGGCACGCCCACGCATCGACTTGCACGATCGAGGTCGCCGCGACCGGCGATTCGGCGGCTGACGACACCGTGCTGACGGTGACCGACGACGGAACCGGCAGCGGCGGCACCGTTGCACCGCGCGGCCACGGCCTGGCCGGCCTGCGGGAACGGGTCGAGGCACAGGACGGCCACCTCGAGGCAGGACCGGCGCCGGACGGCGGCTTCCGGCTCCGGGTCACGATTCCGGGCGGACCGGCTGTTCCGAGCGGCTCCGCTGCTCCGGGCGGCTCCGCTGCTCCGGGCGGCTCCGCTGTTCCAAGCGGCTCCACTGTTCCGAGCCGCTCGGCTCCTGCCAGCGCGATCGACGCGGCCGCGGACGGTTGCTGATGATCCGCGTACTGCTGGCCGAGGATCAGGGAATGATGCGCGGCGCGCTGGCGATGCTGCTGGATCTGGAACCGGACATCGAAGTGGTGAGCCAGGTGAGCGCCGGCGACGAGGTGGTGCCGGCCGCGCTGGCGAATTCGCCAGATGTGGCGCTGCTGGACATCGAGATGCCCCGGCTGGACGGCCTGACCGCAGCAGCGGACCTGCGCCGGGCGCTGCCGTCGTGTCGGGTCCTGATCCTGACCACGTTCGGCCGCCCCGGCTATCTGCGCCGGGCGATGGAGGCCGGCGCCAGTGGATTCCTGGTCAAGGATTCGCCGGTGGAAGACCTCGCCAACGGCATCCGGCGGGTTCTGCGCGGCGACACGGTGATCGACCCGGCGCTGGCCGGCGCCGCGCTGAGCGCCGGGCCGAGCCCGCTCACCGAACGCGAACGTGACGTGCTGACCGCTGCCCTGGACGGGGCCACGGTCGCCGACATCGCGACCGGGCTGCACCTGTCCGAGTCGACCGTCCGCAACTACCTGTCCGCCGCCATCGGCAAGACCGGGACCCGCAATCGGATCGAGGCCGCCCGCACCGCGCGCCACAACGGCTGGCTGTGACCCGTCCGGGCGATCCTGGCCGGCGGCTCGTTGACATATCGAATCTCGATATGAATGGTCAGAGGAACCAGCGGATCTCGTACGACAAGTGATCCGCATATCGAGCAGCGATATGGAGGCGCGGCCATGCCGGCTGACCTGGCCCACCGGATCGAGGTCCGCCTCGACGACATCCTTACTATCCGCGGCCTCACCCTGGTGGACCTCGCCGAACAGGTCGGCGTCACGGTCGCGAACCTGTCGGTGCTGAAGAACGGGCATGCTCGGGCGATCCGCTTCTCGACGCTCACCGCGATCTGCGACGCGCTCGACTGCACGCCGGGTGATCTGCTGAAGATCTACGACTGAGGCGGGGCGGTGCGGTGCCCGCTCACCCACCGTCACGTCGAGTTCGGGGGCCGGCACCCCCTTCGCGGGGGCTTTGCTTTGCGCATTCTTAGTAACACCACACGCTCCGTGACGTGTTACCAGGAGTGCGCAAAGCAAAGCCCGCGGAACACCTCACCCCGGCCACGTGGCGCAGGCGTCACGACCTGGAGCCGCCGATCCGGCCCGCCCATGAAGCCGCCGGCGCGGCCTCACTGAGAGTGAGCCGCCTCCGGCGATCAAGGAAGTTACTCAGCGTCGGCGGCTGCGACCTCCGCCGCGGCCGACGGCCCAACGTTCGTACGCGACCGGATCACCTCGGCCACGTGCGCCACGGCCTCGGCGAGCGGCACGCCATTGCGCTGCGACCCGTCCCGATAGCGGAACGACACGGTGCCGTTGGCCACGTCCTCGTCACCGGCGATCGCCATGAACGGGATCTTCTGCTGCTGCGCATTGCGGATCTTCTTCTGCATCCGGTCGTCGGACACGTCCACCTCGGCGCGGATGCCCTCGGCTCGCAGCGACGCGACGAACGAATCGAGATAGGCGGCATGGTCTTCCCGGATCGGGATGCCGACCACCTGCACCGGAGCCAGCCAGGCCGGGAACGCGCCGGCGTAGTGCTCGGTCAGCACGCCGAAGAACCGTTCGATCGAGCCGAACAGCGCCCGGTGGATCATGATCGGCTGCTTCCGGGTGCCATCCGCCGCCTGGTATTCCAGCCCGAACCGCTTGGGCTGGTTGAAGTCCAGCTGGATGGTGGACATCTGCCAGGTGCGGCCGATCGCGTCCTTGGCCTGCACCGAAATCTTCGGTCCGTAGAACGCCGCGCCGCCCGGATCCGGAACCAGCTCGAGCCCGGACGCCTCGGCTGCTTCCCGCAGCGCATTGGTGGCGTTCTCCCACTCGTGGTCCTCGCCGATGAACTTGTCCGAGGCGTCGCGGGTGGACAGCTCCAGGTAGAACTCGTCGAGGCCGTAGTCGCGCAGCAGGTCTAGGACGAACGTCAGCAGGCCGCGCAACTCGTCCTGCATCTGCTCCTGGGTGCAGTAGATGTGCGAGTCGTCCTGCGTCATGCCCCGAACCCGGGTCAGGCCGTGCACCACGCCGGACTTCTCGAATCGGTAGACGGTGCCGAACTCGAACAGGCGCAGCGGCAGCTCCCGATATGACCGGCCGCGAGACCGGAAGATCAGGTTGTGCATCGGGCAGTTCATCGCCTTGAGGTAATACTCCGCGCCTTCCATGGTCATTGGCGGGAACATCGTGTCGGCGTAGTACGGCAGGTGGCCCGAGGTCTGGAACACCTCGGCCTTGGTGATGTGCGGGGTGTTCACGAAGCTGTAGCCGGCCGCCTCGTGCTTGAGCCGCGAGTAGTTCTCCAGCTCGCGCCGGATGATCCCGCCCTTGGGGTGGAACACCGCGAGGCCGGAGCCGATCTCGTCCGGGAAGCTGAACAGGTCCAGGTCGGCGCCGAGCTTTCGGTGGTCCCGGCGGGCCGCCTCCTCCAGCATCTTCAGGTAGTCCTTGAGCTGGTCCCGGGTCGGCCACGCGGTGCCGTAGACGCGCTGCAGCTGCGGGTTCTTCTCGGAGCCGCGCCAGTAGGCGGCGGCCGAACGCATCAACTTGAAGGCGCCGATCAAGCGGGTGGTCGGCAGGTGCGGACCCCGGCACAGGTCGGACCAGCAGACCTTGTCGGTGCCGGAGTCGACGTTGTCGTAGATGGTCAGCTCGCCGCCGCCGACCTCCATCACCTCGTCGGAGTCGAGATCCCCGGCGCCCTTCACGTCGACCAGTTCGAGCTTGTAGGGCTCGTCGGCGAGTTCGGCCTTGGCCTCCTCGAGCGAGTCGAAGCGACGCCGCCGGAACTTCTGCCCGGACTTGACGATCTCCTGCATCCGCTTCTCGAGCTTGGCCAGGTCGTCCGGCTGGAACGGCTTCGCCACGTCGAAGTCGTAGTAGAACCCGTTCTCAATCGGCGGGCCGATGCCGAGCTTGGCCTCGGGGAACACGTCCTGCACCGCCTGAGCGAGGACGTGCGCGGTGGAGTGCCGGAGCACGTTCAGGCCGTCCGGCGAGTCCATCGGGACCGGGGTCACCGTGGCGTCGCTGTCCGGGGTCCAGTCCAGGTCGCGCAGCTTGCCGTCGGCGTCGCGCACCACCACGATCGCCTTCGGCCCGTTCGTGGGCAGGCCCGCGGCGGCGACCGCCTCGGTGGCCGTCGTGCCGGCCGGGACGACGAGGATTGCGCTGGCAACGTCGGCTGCGGCTGGATTCACGGCAGGCTCCTTGGAAAGATCATCATGGGTACGCGCACCCGCGCGCACGACCTCACGATGCTATCCGGCGGCACCGCCTCGACGATCAGTGCCTTGGTCCGACCGTGGTGCGCCGCTCACGCCCCGGTAGCCGGAGGCTCATGCTCCGGCGGCGCCGCCGGGACCCGAAGCGGCAGACGACGAACGGCTGACGACCAGTTACCGACGAGTTTGTGACGCGATCTTCTGCAACCGCCTGCCCGGCGTTAGATTGACGCCGTGGACGTAACCGGCATGATCTCTGCCCTGCAGGGGCGCTACCAGTCATTCTTCGCATCCAGCACGGCGATTCCGTTCGCCGTGGCCGCGGACGGTCATTCGCACACCTTCGGCTCCGGGCATCCGGAGTTCACGATCCTGGTCAAGGACTCCCACGGAGCCAAGGCGCTGGCCAGTCTGGACCAGTTCGGCGTCGCTGTCGCGTACCTCAATGGGTCTTTGGATGTGGAGGGTGACCTGGCCGCGGCGCTGAAGATGCGAGATTTCTTCCGCGACATCCACCCGATCAAGTGGGCGTCGCAGTTCGTGCCGGCGCTGATTCATGGCCGTAAAGCCAGCGACCGCAAGGCGATCTCCTCGCACTACGACGAGGACTCGGATTTCTTCCTCAGCTTCCTCGACGAGCGCCACCGGTGTTACACCGAAGGCGTCTTCGCCTACGACGACGAGCCGATCGAAGACGCGATGACCCGAAAGATGGACATCGCGCTGGAGGCGATCGGCGCCAAGCCCGGCGATCACGTCTTGGAGGTCGGCGGCGGCTGGGGCGCGTTCGTCGAGCATGCCGGGCGCAACGGCATCGAGGTCACCACGCTGACGTTGTCCAAGGAGTCCGAGCGCTTTCTCAACGGGCTGATCGACCGCGAGAAGCTGCCGGCCCAGGTGGTGCGCGAGCACATCTTCAGCTACGCGCCGGGCCGGCGCTACGACGCGATCGTCAACATGGGCGTCACCGAGCACCTGCCGAACTACAAGGCCACGCTCCGCAAGTACTCCGAACTGGTGAAGCCGGGTGGGTCGATCTACCTGGACGCGCTGGCGATGCGGAAGAAGTTCCAGGTGTCGACGTTCATGACCAAGTACATCTATCCGGGCGCCCAGTCGCCGCTGCTGCTGCACGACTACCTGCGCGAGGTGGCGCACTCGCCGTTCGAGTTGATCAGCCTCGACGATGATCGTCACAACTACTACCTGACCTGCAAGCGGTGGGCGCAGAAGCTGGATTCCAAGCGGGACGAAATCATCGCGCGATTCGGTGAACCGCTTTACCGCCGATTCCGTCTCTTCTTGTGGGGCTCAGCGGCAGGCTTTGACACCGGGCTCGTTCAGGCCTACCGCTGGGTCCTCCGACTGCCTACACCCGCCTAGGCCGCGCCGGCCGCGGTGGCCGATCACTCTCAGGAGCACTCCATGAAGGTCTGGGGTTCCATCATCATCGGCGTGCTGCTGGTCCTCGCCGGCATCGTCTGGATCCTTCAGGGTCTGGACGTGCTGGGCGAGTCCGGTGGCATGAACGGCCACCGGATCTGGGCGGTGATCGGGCTGATCGTGGCGATCATCGGCGTGGCCCTGGTGGGCGTGGGCGCGCGCGCCCGGCGCACGCCGCCGCCGACTGCCTAGACGTCGGCGCGGCCTAGACGCCGGCCCCGCTGTGGGCCAGGAACCGCAGTCCCTTCTCGTGCCGGCGGTGTCACCGAACTCGAGATCAAAGCTGTCGGGGTCGACCGCCATGCAGTTGGCGACGATCGCGACCACGTGCCGCACGTCGCTCTCATCGCCGGTGTAGACGCCCGGAAAGAAGTCATCGGTGGGCAGCAGCATCGGGCCGCGCAGCGCGCCATCGCCGAATTGGCCGATCAGCCAATCGAACTGCGACTCGATCCAGCCACGCTCGACGTCCCGGATCGGTGACTTCGCCGCGAACCACGCCATGGCCCGACACGATACGGCGGCCGGCTGTGTTCCGGGGACCGCCTAGTCGCGCATCGGCCCGCTCCCGGTCGCCCATCCGCCGCTCCTAGTCGCCCGTCCTCCGCTCCTAGTCGCCCGTCCTCCGCTCCTAGTCGCCCATCTTCCGCTTCGACGTGCTCCGCAGGCCGCGGTTGGCGTGGTACGACACGGCGGTGTTGACCAGCTCGATGTGGGAGAACGCCTGCGGGAAGTTGCCGACCATCCGGCCGGCGTGGACGTCGTACTCCTCGGCGAGCAGCCCGACGTCGTTGCGCAGCGCCAGCAGCCGGTCCAGCACCTTGCGCGCCTTCTTGCGGCGGCCCTGCAGCCCGTAGTTGTCGGCCAGCCAGAAGGTGCAGGCGAGGAACGCGCCCTCGCCCGGGGGCAGGCCGTCCACGTGCGCCGACTCATCCGGCTTGTAGCGCATGACGAACCCGTCGACCAGGAGCTCGCGTTCGATCGCCTGGACCGTGCCGAGCATCCGCGGGTCGGTCGCCGGCAGGAACCCGACCTGCGGGATAAGAAGCAGTGAGGCATCCACCGTGTCGGTGCCGTACGACTGAGTGAAGCTGTTGATGTCGCTGTTGAAGCCCTTCTCCAGCACCTCGCGCTGGATGTCGTCGCGGACCGCGCGCCACCGCTCCGTCGGCCCGGACCGATCGAAATTCTCGACCGTCTTGATCGCGCGATCCATCGCGACCCAGGCCATCACCTTGGAGTGCACGAAGTGCCGGCGCGGCCCGCGCACCTCCCAGATGCCTTCGTCCGGCTCTTTCCACTGGCCTTCCAGGAAGTCCATCAGGTTCTGCTGGACCTTCCACATCTCGTCATCTGGCGGCAGACCGCCGACCCGAGCCTCATAGAGCGCGTCCATCATCTCGCCGAACACGTCCAGCTGCAGCTGACCGTGGGCACCGTTGCCGATGCGGACCGGCCGGGCGCCCTGGTAGCCGGGCAGCCAGCCGAGCTCGATCTCGGTAAGGCGGCGCTCGCCGTTGATGCCGTACATGATCTGCAGTTGCTCGGGCCGGCCGCCGACCGCGCGGACCAGCCACTCCCGCCACTGCGCCGCCTCGTCCAGATAACCGCCCTTGAGCAGCACCAGCAGGGTCAGCGTGGCGTCGCGCAACCAGCAGTAGCGGTAGTCCCAGTTGCGGACGCCGCCGAGCTGCTCCGGCAGTGACGTGGTCGGGGCCGCCACGATCCCGCCGCTCGGAGCGTAGGTGAGCGCCTTGAGAACGATCAGCGAGCGGACGACCGCGTCCCGGTCCGGCCCTACGTGATCACGCTGCCCGACCCAATCGATCCAGAACTGCGCGGTCCGGTCGATCGTCTCCTTGGCCCGGCGGAGTCCGGGCAGCTTCCCGCGCGGGCCGGTCCAGCCGAGCCGGAAGTCCGCGGCGTGGCCTTCGGTCAGCCGGAACGTCGAGCGCACCACGTCTTCTCTGTCGTCGCACGCGAGCGGCACGTCGGCGTCGATGATCACCGTGTCCGGACCGCAGATGGCGTGCACGCGGTGGCCCTCACGGCGCAGCCACGGGACGCTCGACCCGTAGTCGAATCGCAGAATGATCTCGTTGACCATGTCGACGGATCCGCGCACACACTCGACCCGACGCATCACGTCCGGGATGTCGTCGCGCGGCGGCATGCAGTCGATCAGCTTGACCGTGCCGGTCGGCGTCTCGAAGGTGGTCTCCAGCACCAGGGTGTCGCGGCGGTACTCCCTGGTCGCGGTGTAGTCCCGGCCATAGCAGCCGGCCGGTGCGAGCAGCCAGCGACCGTGGTCCGGGGTGCCGAGGAGCGCCGCGAAGCAGGCTCCGGAATCGAAGTGCGGCAGGCACAGCCAGTCGATCGAGCCGTCCTTGCCAATCAGAGCACCGGTGTGCAGATCACCGATGTAGGCATAGTCCTCGATAGCCAACGCCATACGATCACAATGCCCTATCCGGCTGTGTACCGCCTCAGTTGCCCACGCCGCACGATCAACTTTCGTGTCGCCCTCGGTCTGCCCGGCGCGCCCGGCGGACCCGCTGGCCTGGCGAGCCCAGCGAGCCCGGCGAGCCCGGCGAGCCCGGCGAGCAAGATCGCGACAGCCGTGAGCTGGCGGCGGTCTCCCCCGCCCGTGATCGCGACAGCCGTGAGCCGGTGGTCGTCAACCGGCTCGATCGGCAGCCCTGACCTCACCGCTGTCGCCATCATGGTCGCGAGGACAGCCCTCACCTCACGACTGTCGCGATCACGCCGCCACCGCTCCGCGGACATCGCGATCTTGGCCGCAGCACCGGCCGCCCCTACCCACGATGCCCACATTGAGCCGCACGCAAGCCATCTGACCTGCCCATATACGCATCGGCTATTAGAGCAAGGCAAGAGGGGGGTGATCACCGACGCCGCGACGGCGGGTGCACGAAGCCCTACGAAGGAAACCGCGTAACCTCGAAACATGAAGCGACTCACGACCGGCCGGTGGCTGTTGCGCCACGTGGCCATGATCGTGCTGGTCGCCACGTTTCTCGGCCTGGGCTGGTGGCAACTCGGCCGGGGCCGCGAGGGCAATTCGCTCAGCTGGGGATATGCATTCGAGTGGCCGGTCTTCGCCGGTTTCGTGGTGCTGATCTGGGTGCGCGAGGTCCGGATCGCTCTCCGGGGCGGTCATGAGGTGCCCAAGCCCACTCGGGACGACGCTTCTCGCGTACCCGAAATTGCCGGTGTTCAAGAATTCGACCTGAACGCGGCGCGGGCCGCGCGGGCCGCACGGATCGCGTCCGATTCGCAAGCTTTAGGAGATTAGTTTGTCCGGCGCCCTGACCCGGTTTCGGGTGATCGCCTACACCGTTGGTGTCGGCCTCATCGTCCTCGTGCTGATTGGCATGCCGCTGGAATATCTGGCGGACAACAAGACCGTGGTGTCCATCGTGGGCCCGATCCACGGCTTCCTCTACATGGTCTACCTGGTGTGCGCGTTCGATCTGGCGCGCCGGGCCGGCTGGTCGCTGAAGCGGACCATCCTCATCATGCTCGCCGGCACCATCCCGTTCGTGTCGTTCGTGGCCGAGCGCAAGGCCACCGGGTGGGTGCGGCAGGAGCACCTGCTGGACCGTACGCCGGTCGGCGCCGACGCCTGACCGGCACGCCAGCGGATAACGAAGCAGACGACGAAACGGCGGCGTCACCCGAGAAAGGTGACGCCGCCGCCGTCGTCTGAGAACCTACTTGCTGGCGCCCGGCCGCAGCGAGATCGCCTTGAGGAAGATGTCGCTGATCTGGGCCGGGTCGGCGGTCACGAAGGCGCCACCGCCGGTAGCCGCGGTGATCTTGTCCAGCTCACTCCTATTGACGCCGTCGCCGATACCGATCGCGATCACCTCGACCGGTTTGTTCGGGTCCTTGATCTTCTTGATGGCGGCCAGGAGTTGGCTCATTGTCATGCCACCCGGGTTTTCGTTCTGACCATCGGTCATGATCACGACCGAGTTGACCCGGCTCGAATCCCAGTTCTTCTGCACGGTCTGGTAGGCGGCGAGCACCGTGTCGTAGAGACCCGTCTGAGCGTTGGGAATCGGCGTGACCGCGTCGAGTGCGCCCGCCATCACGGCCCGGTTGCTGCTCAGCGCGCCGATCGGCACCAATTGCCGGTACGGCTTGGAGCCGTCCATCCATGAGGAGAACGACCACAGGCCGACGTTCCAGGCGTCGTCGAACAGGCCGAGCCCACTCTTCGCCGCGGCGACAGTGACCTGCTCACGGCTCGCGCTTCCGGCCGACGGCACCTGGGTGGCCATCGAGCCGGACACGTCGATGACGGCCAGCATCCGGCCCGGAACGGTGACCGCGGACCACGCCGACAACGCCTGGTCGACCGCGGCGGCCGGGCTCGGCTCGGTCGGCTGCAGCGGTCCGACCGGCATGTTCGGCGTGGTCGGCATGCTGGCGCCGTAGGTGCCGTCGGCGGCCCGCAGCTCGTCCTGCGCCAGCAGGTTGGACCAGCCGGCGCCGCCGAGGCGGGCCTGGAACTTCGCCGCGGCCGCCTTCTTGGTGCCGGTCAGATCGATTGGCGTGTACGGGTAATCGAGCGCCGACGGGGCCGGACTGGCGTAGAGGCCGACCAGCGGCACCGGCGGCCGGGTGCTGTTGTAGGCCAGCACGGCCTGCTCCGGCAGCGGCGCGACGCTCAGTCCACGGGCCAGCGCGGTGGCGTCGGCCGATCGCGGGAACCGGCTCAGCAGGTCGTCGCGCACCTGGGACGACCCGGTGGACAGTGCCCGGATGACGCCGACGGTGGCGGCTTGGGCGGCGCCCTTCGCGGCGGCACCGGTGGCCCCCGACTGGGTGGCGCCGGCGACCGCGAGCAGGGCGGACAGCCCGGCCGCGTCGCCGTTCGGGTCCACGATGCCGGGCTTGACAGACCCGGACTTGAGCACGGTGAGCAGCGACGACCAGGTCGGCCTGTCGGAGGCGCTGAGCGACTTCGCGACCGGCTGCGGCACGGCGATCACCACCGGACTGCTGGCGATCGAATCACCGGCCAGCTTGACCGGAGTCGAGGCACCCTGAAGCCGGCTCAGCCAGCTGGTCGAGTCCGGCACCCAGACATCCGGGACCTCGGTGCTTCCGTTCGGCTGCCCGAGACCGGTGATCGCGACGTCGTTTCGCGCCGCGATCGCGGCCGCCACGTCGGCCGGAGTGGCCGAGATCACGTCGACCTTGACGCAGGTCTTGCCGCCCGTCGCCGAGCCGCCGTCCCAACCATTCGCGACCTGCTGCAACGCGGGCGCGATCTCGGGCGCCGCGGCGACCTTGAGGGCGACCGTCGACCCGCAGGAACCGGGCTTCAGAACGTGCTCATAGCCGAACCAGCCAGCGCCTGCGACTCCGGCGACGGCTGCGAGCGCTACTGTCACAGCGACGGTACGGCGGGGGCCAGAGCCGTGGGGGGTTCGATGCTTTCCACTCACGGTGCCTATATTCCGGATCGGGGAGCATAACGACCAGCCTCGCTGGATCTTTACCGTTATGTCCGCTTTGGAATGCGGGGTACCCGAAGTTCGCCGTCTGAAGCTAAATTTGATGCCTCGGGTTCCTAGATCGCTAAGGTCGTTTCGTGCGTTTTCTGGGCGTACGCCTGGTGGCCGCGCTCGTGGCGGTGACCGGCGTGGTGAACCTTTTCACAGCGGTTCGTCCGCACGCGGACTTGTCGCGTCTCGCGGCACCGATCGACGGTGCCGCGCTCGGGCGTACCCACGCCTTTGTGATCGGCGCATTGCTGCTGGCCACCGCGTGGGGTCTGGTCGCCGGACGCTACGCGGCCTGGTTCGGCGGAGTGACGGTCCTGAGCTTCGCCCTGGTCGCCGCGATCCGGCACCGGCCGTTCGCGGTGCTGCTGGCCGGCACTGCTCTGGTGGCTCTGATCGCGTTGCGCGGCAACTTCCGCACTCGGCCGGACCCGGAGCGGATGCGCCTGGCCGGTCAGATCGCGCTGGTCGCCATCGTGACCGCGCTGATCGGCGGCTGCTGGGACGCGGTTGCCAACCGGCGGGCACCCGGTGGACCAGGCCGGGTGGTGATCGCCGACTTTGCCGAAGCCAGCCCCGAGTCGCTGCGTGCGGTGATCATGATGGTGACGATCACCAGTGCCATCGTGGCGGCGGCGCTGGTGGCTTTGGCACCGGCCGCTCCCCCGGCACCCGGTCAGCCGGCCGAGCGCGACGAGGTGCGGGACCTGGTCAGCCACGGCGAGGCCGATTCGCTGGCACCCTTCGCCACCCGGGCCGACAAGTCCTATGTGTTCAGCCCGGACCGGCGTGCCGCGATCGGATACCGGGTGCTCTTGGGCACCGCGCTGGCCGGTGGTGATCCGGTGGGATCGGTCGGCAGCGCGCCGGCGGCGATCCGGGCGTTCCTCGCCGTCTGCACCGAGAAGGGCTGGCGCCCGGCGGTCCTCGGCGCCTCCAACGAGATCCGCGAGCTCTGGCGGGCCGAGGGCAACCTGCGAGGCATGCGGATCGGCGAGGAAGCCATCGTCGACACCGAGGCGTTCACCCTCTCGTCGAGGCGGATGCGCAACGTCCGCCAGGCCGTCAACCGCACCCACAACGCCGGTGTGAAGGTCGTCATCAGCGAACTGTCCGCGCAGGATGCCGCCGATCTGCAGCCGATCCTGGACGACTGGCTGCACGGCGCCAAGGAGCGTGGTTTCGCGATGAACCTGGACAACATCCTGACGCCCCGGCCGGACTGCTTGATCGTGACCGCGTACTCCTCCGACGGCGTGCCGGTGGCGTTTGCCCGGTTCGCGGTCGCCGCCGACGGTCAGATCATCACGCTGGACGTGGCACCACGGGGCGGGACGGCCACCAACGGCGTCGCCGAACGCCTGATCGTCGAGATGGTGGAGTATGCCCGCGCGCACGGCGCCCGCGAGGTGTCGCTGAACTTCGCCGCCATGCGGTGGGCCTTCGACGGTCAGGGCCTGGTGCCGGAGGCGGCGGCCGCGCTGCTGAAGGCGTTCGACCGGTGGATCGAGATCGCGTCGCTGAACCGCTTCTGCGCCAAGTTCAATCCCAGCTGGCGGGCTCGCAGTCTGATGATGCGTTCGTGGTCGCAGCTGATCTGGGTAGTCGCGGCGGCGGTCCGGGCCGAGCTGTCGCCGGCCCGCAGTTCGGAGGCCGCATCGGCGCCCGGACACACCGTCGACCAGCCGGAGACACTCCCGGACGGCGTGGTGCCACACAGCTGCGACTAGCCCGCACTGTTCTCGCGAGCAAGGCCTCCGGCAGCCCGCGCAATTACACACCCGCGCTGGTGGTTCGCCGGCCACCGCGACTCGGTTCGGGGCGCGGCCAGCTCCACACCAACATCCGGGACTGGGGCACATGCGGCCGGCGTCTTGGACGCGGATCGGCCCCGACCGGGCGCGGTCGGGGCCGATGCCGGCTGTAGATGGCTGGCCCGGCTACGGGGTGTCGGTGGCCTCAGCGCTGCGATGCTGGGCCGCCGATCGCTGCGATGGCGCCAGCACGCTGCGGTCCTCCAGGGAGGCCAGCGAATCCCGGATCTGAGTCAGAAGCGCGATGTCGGCCGGCAGCGGCGGCGCCGGCTCGGCGGTCGCCTCGTCCTCGGCGGCGCGGCGGCCGAAGATGCCGAACCGCTTGGTCAGCGTGAGCCGGCGCTCGTTGAGCTTGTTCATCGGCAGCACGACCATGAAGTAGAGCGCGGCGGCGACCAGCAGGAAGTTGATCACCTGTCCGACGAAGTCGCCGGGCCGGAAGGTCTGGCCCATCACCACGAAGGTGCCGCCGAAGCTGCCGCCACCTCCGATGAGGTTGATCAGTGGCGTGATGAAGTCCTTGGTGAGCGCGCCCACCAGATCGTTGAAGGCGACACCGATGACCACACCGACGGCGAGGTCGACGATGTTGCCGCGCATGATGAAGTCGCGAAATCCCTTGAGCACCGCACCACCGTAACGAAGGATCGGTCGACCCGCCTCCCGCCCGCGCGTGTCATTCCCGCCGGGCGACCGGGATCACCTGTCGCGCGCGACCGGTATCACTCCTTGATGGCGAGAAGCTGCGGGATCACCGCCTTGCAGTAGAGCAGCGCGCCGGGCTTGTAGTAGTGCACGCCGTCCCACCGGTACGAGAGCGACTTGGCGATCTTCGGGTCGTCACAGAACTGGTGCGGGGGGTCGACCGTGGTGACGTTGCCCGGGTCGGCCTGCGCGGCCGCGGTCAGCAGCGTGTTGAGGTGCCGGGTCCGCCAGTCGTCGCCGCGCTCCGGCCAGAACCCGGCGCTGCCCTTCACCGGCCGGTAGCACGGCAGCAGCGAGATGGCCACGTGCCGGGCGCCCAACTTGACCGCGTCGATCGCCTTGGCAAGCTCGGTGGTGAAGTTGTCGTCCCAGGCCGCAGTGTTGAAGGTCAGCTTGGTGCCGTTGACGGTGATGTCGAAGACATCCCACGCACCGATCATGATCAGGCCGATGTCGGGCTTGTCCTTCTTGGCGCGCTTCTGCCAGACCGACAGCCAGTTCGGGCAGCTCGCGGCAAGATCGTGGTGCTCGCCGCTGCGACTGCTGACCCGGCCCAGCAGGAAGCCGCAGCCCTCGATGGTGTCGTCCTTGAACGCGACGTACTTGCCGGTGTCCTTGGGGACGTTCAGCAGCAGCGTCATGCCCTGCGAATCGCCGAACACGGAGACCTTCGGCACGGTGCCGGGCGGCCCGACGGCCGGCGGAGTCGTGGTCGGCGACCCAGACGGCCGGGGCGACGGTGATGCCGATGCCGACGGCACCACCAGCGCCCCGAGCGAGGTGTCCGGACCTGGACCGACCGGCACGTCGGACGGCGCCTTGGCGGTGATCAGCTGACCGCCCACCAGGACCGCGGCGGCGAGCACCACCACCGCGCCACTCCACACCTTCATCGGCCCGAGCGCGCGCTGCCATCCGGTCTTGCGCCGCCAGGCCGCCAGCGCCCGGCCGATCGCACCGCCGCGCAGCGGCTTCTCCACGTAGCGGTAGGACAGATCGGCGAAGATCAGCGTCAGCGCCAGCCGGACGATCACATCCGCGGTCTGGTTCAGGTTGATCCCGGTGCCCGGCACGGTCAGGACGAAGATCGGCCAGTGCCACAGGTAGATGGCGTAGGAGCGCTCGCCGAGCCAGCGCAGCGGCGCGACGCCGAGCACCTTTCCGAGCCCGGCGGCCGGGTGCGCGGCGGCGATCGCCAGCACGCCGGAGAGCGATCGCCACGACCAGGAACCCGCCGCGATAGAGCCACGGGCTCTGGTCGTCGGCGACCGCGCAGGCGCACGCCGAGCAGGATCAGCGCGACCACACCGGCACCGGTCAGCGCACGGCGCCGACCGCCCGCCATCGACCGCCGCCACGAGCCACGGCCGGGTCGCGAGCGCCAGCAATGCCCCGAGCAGCGGTGTGGCGAGCCGGGTGTCGGTGCCGTAGTAGATCCGCGACGGATCCGACCACGGGCTGTAGAGCAGCGCCGCCTCGGCACTGGACGCGAGGATGATCACGGCGGTGATGACGACCGCCACCCCGCGCCGGCGCAGCCTGGTGAGCAGGATCAGCACCAGTGGCCAGACGACGTAGAACTGCTCCTCGACCGCGAGCGACCAGAGATGGGTCAGCAGCGGCAGGTGATCGCCGCCGCCGAAATACGAGCTGCTTGCCGGCGATCAGCCACCAGTTGGTGACGTAGGTGAGGGCGGCGACCAGGTCTCCGCGGAGCCGGGCGGCATAGTCCGTGAACAGGTACGCGGCGGCGACCGCGACCACCGCCATCATCGCGTAGAGCGCGGGCAGCAGGCGCCGGGCGCGGCGGATGTAGAACTGCCGGATGCTGATCCGCCCGGTGTCCACCCGCTCGACCAGCAGCAGTGACGTGATCAGGAATCCGGACAGGACGAAGAACACGTCGACGCCGAGGAACCCGCCGCGGGCGATGTACGGCGCCGCGATGCCGGTGGTGCCCGAGGTGGTAGAGGACCACGGCGGTGACGGCGAGCGCCCGCACGCCGTCCAGTCCGGGGGCGTACGGGAACTTGTGCCGCACCGGCGCCGGCGCGGCAGGAGGGCACGGCGGCACGGCCGACATAGCGCACCGGAGCAGCGGACACTCAGCGAACCTAACGAGACCGGAATCCGCTTCAGGTCCGCCGATCAGCCAAACCTCGGCGAAACCTGTGTCAATTTTGTGTTTGGCGCCGCCCGCGACTGCCGAGCCGGGCCGGCCCGGATCGCCTCACGCAATTGACCAGGTAGAGCGACTCCGATCAGGCCCGATCACCGGTCACGAAGAACTGATTCAGCAGACCCGGGGTAGCCCGATCGGCGACTGCGAGTCCGACCTGTGGGGTTACGTCCAGGATTTCGTAGCTCTGCTTCCCGGCCGCGGTGGTCGCGTGCAAGGTCACCACGCCGGACCGGCGCTGGAAGAACGATTGGTGCTCGTTCCACCCGATGATGCCGTCGCTGTGCACCATGTAGCGGCGTCGCACCACCGAACCTTGGCGGGTGACCAGGAATCCATCCACGTACGCATGCCCGAGGCTGCGGTAGCGATCGGCGGCCAGGAGCGCGCCGACCGGCAGCATCGCCACTCCCAGCCACGCGACCCAGACCGGCCACGACGCCCAGAACCAGAGTGCGACCAGGGCGGCGCACAGCATGGCAGCGACACCGAGGGCACGGGTGAAGCGCCGCTGCCGGGCCCGGGCACCGTGCGGGACCAGCGGCACCGAGTTCGGTTCCGGCGTACGCAGCACCGCGTCGGTGGCCGCCCGGACGTCACCTGCGGGTGAGGCCGGCATCAGCATCGACCCGCCGCGCTCGGCGCCCCGGCCGACCCGCAGGCCGGTGGTGATCGCCACCGCCCGGGCACCGCGCACGGCTCGCAGCAGCAGCGGCTCGCTGAACTCGACGCCGCGCAGCCGGCGTTCCTCGATCGTGGTGGACCTCGTGGTCACCAGACCGCGGGAGACGTGCAGCGTGCCACCGACCCGGGTGAGCGCGAAATTCCAGGCGGCCAGCACGTAGGCGACCACGGACAGGATCGCGATGATCGCCAGCAGCACGATCGCGATCACCACCGCGGCCCAGACGATCGGCAGTCGGTTCAGGTCATGCCGCACCTCGGTGACCGGACCGGCGTCGAGGATGTCCACCTGAGCCTGGCGGGCGGCGTTGGCGACCAGGCCGAGCGCGGCGCCGGCGATGGTCAGGCCGGATAGCGTGAACGGCGCGTAGCGTACCCAAGAAGGTTTGAAGCGGGCGATCACCGTCTCCCGCGGCGCGGCCGGAACCGGCGTGGCGGTCGCGGCTCCCGGCGCGGCCCACGGCACGTCGATGCCGGGCCGCTCGTGCAACAGTTCGCGGCGGAGCTGCTCGGCCGCGTCGGAGGTGAGCGCGTCCAGTTGCAGACCGTCCTGCTTCTGCCGATCGGACTGCCCGGTGCCGATGGTCAGCCGGGTCAGGCCCAGCAATCGGTGCATGAAGTGCCGAGTCATGTCGACGCTGCGAACCCGATCCCGCGGCACCGACAGGGTGGACTTGGAGAACAGGCCGCGGCGCACCTGGACCTGCGTCGGGGTGACCCGGTAACGGGTGGTGAACCAGCGGGCCACACCCAGCGCGACGAACGCCGCCACGGCCAGCAGCGGCCAGAGCCCGTTCTGGTCGCTGCGGTTGAAGAAGACCAGAAGCACCAGAACCGGGATGAACCTCATCAGCTCCATCACCGGGTGGACCAGCAGCATCCGGATGGACAGGCGGCGCCAGCCCTGCTCCGGGTCGTCGACCGTGGTGGTCAGCATCTGGTCCGGGCCGATGTCGACCCGCACCGGCGTCCCGGGTTCGGTCATGTGGCGTCGCCCTCGGTCGCCTGGGTGATCGTGGTCAGCTCGTGCACCAGTTGCTGAGCAACCTCGAGATCGAGGCCGTGGATCTCCAGCGGCCCGGCCGCCGACGCCGTTGTGACGGTGACGTTGGCGAGACCGAAGATCTGCTCAAACGGTCCGCGGTGGCTGTCCACCGTCTGGATCCGGGAGATCGGCGCGATCCGCCGCTCCTGGTTCAACCAGCCGGACTGGGTATAGACGGCATCCAGACTGGTCTCCCAGCGATGAACCCGGTACCGCCACTGGGGCATGATGATCAAGTGCGCGGCCGCAAGCAGGAGCGTGACGGCCAGGACGATCACGTGCCAGGAACCGCCGTTCAAGTCCGCGAGCCACCAGACCACCTGGGCGGCAACGAGCACCAGCCAGGCGGGCAGCGCGCGCACCGTCCAGTAGGCGATCGCGCGGCGGCTGACCAGGTGCGCCGGTGGGCGAAGGGTCGGAGCTAACGTCACCTAGAAATCTTGGCACATTGAAGCGAATTGGCGGCTACCGCCGACACCGCCGGCCGCGCGAAGCCGGACGCCGAATCACTCCTCAGCCGCCGGCCGTCGGGACCGGCACCGGGCCGCGAATCACTCCTCGGCCGCGGGCCGGGCCGGAAGGCGACCCTCGCTGCCGCTCGGCGCATGCCGGGCCACCTCTTCGCGGACCGCGCCCTCCACTCGGAACGCCAGCCCGATGACGGCGCCGAACGCCATCACCGCGAACAGGTGCCACGCACCGTTCGCGGCCGCGATCAGGGCGACGAAGGCGCACCCGAGGAACAAGAGCGTGCCCGAGCCCTTGACGGTGATCGCGGCTCGTTCGAACTCAGATGCGAGAGGGCTCGGCATGGTGCCACATGCTAGTGCTGGCGGTCACCATCCACCTCCGCCATTCACCCGAGGCCGAATCACCCGCGGCCGAGCGCACTCATCACGTGCTTGACGCGGGTGTAGTCGAGCAGCCCCTGCATCGACAGATCACTGCCGTAGCCGGACGACCTGACGCCGCCGTGCGGCATCTCGGAGACCGTCGTGCCGTGCGTGTTGACCCACACGATGCCGGTGTCGAGCTCGATTCCGGCCCGCATCGCCCGGCCGTGGTCGTTCGTCCACACCGACGCCGCCAGGCCGTGGTCGACGTCGTTGGCCAGCTGGTAGGCCCGCTCCTCGGACTCGAACCGCTGCACCGTGACGACCGGGCCGAAGGTCTCGTTCCGCACGACGGCATCGTCCTGGCGCACGCCGGCGACCACGGTGGGGAGGTAGAAGTAGCCGCCGGTGCCGGTCGCCGCGCCACCCGTCAGAACCTCCGCGTGGCCCGGCAGGTCGGCGACGACACGCTGCACCGACGCATACTGCGCCGGGTTGTTCACCGGACCGAAGGCGGCGTCCGGATCGGCCGGTCCGCCGGTCTTCTGCGCCGCCGCCGCCGTGGCCAGCGCCGCGACAAAATCGTCATGAACCCTTTCGTGTACGAGGAACCGGGTCGGCGCGGTGCAGTCCTGCCCGGCGTTGTAGTAGGCGATCCCGGCCAGAGCCCGGGCCGTGGCCGCCACGTCCACATCGTCGAAGACGAGCACCGGGGCGTTGCCGCCGAGTTCCAGATGGGTCCGCTTCAGATCGGCGGCGGCGTGGGCGGCGATCTCCTTGCCGGCGCGTACGCTTCCGGTCACCGCGACCAGCCGCGGAGTCTTGTGGTCGACGAGTGCCCGGCCGGTGTCCCGGTCACCGCAGACGACGTTGACCACCCCCGGCGGCAGCACTTCGGCGGCCGTCCGGGCCAGCAGCACGGCGCTGGCCGGAGTCGTGTCGGCTGGCTTGAGCACCACGGTGTTGCCGGCCGCGAGCGCCGGGGCGATCTTCCACACCGCCATCATCAACGGGTAGTTCCACGGCGTGATCTGCGCGCACACACCGACCGGTTCACGGCGCAGCATCGACGTAAAGCCGACGGCGTACTCGGCTGCGCCGGTGCCCGGCATGGTCCGGGCGGCGCCGGCGAAGAACCGGACGACGTCGATGATCGGGGCCAGTTCGTCGTCCCGGAACGCGGCCGCCGGCTTGCCGGTGTCGCGTACCTCGGCGGTGACGAACTCCTCGGCCCGCGCTTCCATCGCGTCGGCCAGCCGGAGCAGCCCGCGGGCGCGGGTCGCCGGGGTGGCCCGCCCCCAGGTCCGGAAGGCACCGGCCGCGGCGGCGCAGGCGGCGTCGATGTCGGCGGCGCTGGATAGCGGTGCGGTGGCGTAGACCGCGCCGGTGGACGGGTCCTCGATGTCCATCGTGGCGCCGTCCAGCGCCGGGACGTCCACGCCGTTGATGACGTTGGTAAAGGTCAGATCAGCCATGACTGAGTGCTTCCGCGGCCGCGGCACGGCCGGTGCGGACGGCTCCTTCCATATATCCGGCGACCCACTGATCCGAGCCGCACACGTAGAACGGCGGCTCGTGCGTCCCGTGCATCGGGCCGACGGCCGTCACGTCGCCCGGCACCCACTGGGTCACGTACCCCTGGGTGAACCGGTCGGCGCCCCACATCCGCAAGTAGAACGCGCTCGGGTCGAGGGCTTCCGATCCGTACATCCGGGCCACCTCGGCGAGCAGCTCGTGCTGGCGCAGGTGGGCCGGAATGCCCTGGAGGACACCGAACCGCTCCGGCGGCACCAGCGCCGACAGCACGCCGGTGTTCTGCGGCCAGGTGCTGCCCAGCACCGCCTCGGACTCGGACAGGCCGTTGCGGCCGCGGTCCCGCCAGAACGGCCGGTCGTAGGCGACGGCGAGCTTCGCGGCACGTGCCTGGCGTTGCCGGTGCAGCGAGTCGAGCCGGGCGTCCGAAACTCCGGTGACGACCACGTCCCGCAGCGGCGCCACCGGCAGGGCACTGACCACCGCGCCGGCCGCGAACGTCTCGCCCTCGCGCAGCCGCACCACACAGTTGCCCGGTGCGACCGAAAGGTGCGTGACCTCGGCCCCGCTACGCACCCGGTGGCCCAGCTCGGCGGCCATCCGCAGGGCCACCGTGGCGGAGCCCTCGGCGACCCGAAGGCCTTCCCAATCGTCGGTGGAGTAGTGCGACTCGCTCGGCACCGCGCCTGGATCTTGAAAAATTGACGTGGCCTTGCGCAGCGCCGCCAGCATCGAGGTGCGCTCGTAGGACCCGCTGGACAGGCTCAGCTGGCCGATCTCCCAGAGGCGCCGCACTGCCGGCGTGGCACCGGCGGACAGCAGCCACTGGGTGGTCGAGATCCGGTCCAGTGCCGCCGCGTTTGGATGCGCCCACGGGTTGTCCGGGTCGACGGTGCCGGCCAGCGCGATGAACTCGGCGGTGACCTTCTCGTGCGACTCGGCGTCGCCGGGACCGAACCAGTGCGGCGGATCGCCGGCCGAAACGTCCTCGACCGTGGCCCGGACGATCTCCCCCGGCTCGGCGACATAGCTGGGAACCAGCGTCAGGCCCAGCTCGCCGACCAGGCTCAGGTACGCGTGATGAGCCGACCCGACCACCTCGCCGCCCAGCTGCACCAGGCGGCCGTCCGGCAGCACCTGCTGCTCGACCCGGCCGCCGACCCGGTCCCGGGCTTCGAGCACCAGCACGTCGGCGCCGGCCGCGGCCAGATCCCGGGCGCAGGCCAGGCCGGCCAGGCCGGCGCCCAGGACGATGACGTCATGCTTCATGATCGACACGCTTGATGATCGACCCACGCTTGATGATCGACCCACGCTTCATGGTCGGCCCACGGTTCATGATCGACCCTGTTCACGCCGCCACCAGGCTGCTCTGGTCCGCCGGCGCGGTCTCCAGCACCAGGCAATGCTCCGGGCGCCAGCCCAGCTCGACCCGGGCGCCGTTGACCCAGCGCTCCTCGTTGCGCGACCGGTCGGTGTTCTGCTCCAGCGCCGACACGGTGACGCCGGGTGCGATCTCGATCAGGTAGGTCGTGGTCGGTCCGGAGTAGACGGTCTCCGCCACGGTGCCCGGGACGCGTACCATCTGCGGCTCATGCTCGGACAGCCAGATCTTCTCCGGGCGCACCGACACGCTGACCGGGCAGCCGCCGCGCAGGCCCCGGTCGCCGACCGCGATGGTCGGGCCGCCGGTGATCGCGACCGAGCCGTCCCGATAGACGCCGTCCATCAGGTTCGACGTGCCCATGAATGACGCCACGAAGGTGCTGGACGGACGCTCGTAGACGTCCTCCGGAGTGCCGCACTGCTCGACGACGCCGCAGTTCATCACCGCAACCCGGTCCGACATCGTCAGCGCCTCGTCCTGATCGTGGGTGACGAAGATGAACGTGATGCCGACCTCACGCTGGATCTGCTTGAGTTCCAGCTGCATGGCTCGGCGGAGCTTCAGGTCCAGCGCTGCCAGTGGCTCGTCCAGCAGCAGCACCCGGGGCCGGCAGACCAGGGCCCGGGCCAGCGCGACCCGCTGGCGCTGGCCGCCGGAGAGTGTCCGCGGCCGCCGGTCCGCCATGCCGCCCAGCTGCACCAGGTCGAGCATGGCGCCGACCCGCTTGCGGATCTCCGAGCGGGACACGCCCTGGCGCTTGAGACCGAACGCCACGTTGTCGGCGACGGTCAGGTGGTCGAAGACGGCGTAGCTCTGGAACACCGTGTTGACGTTGCGCTGGTTCGGCGGGAGCCCGGTGACGTCGCGGCCGTCCAGCAGGATCGAACCCTCGGTCGGGTCGGCGAAGCCGCCGATCATCCGCAACGACGTGGTCTTGCCGCAGCCGGACGGTCCGAGCAGCGAGAAGAACTCGCCGGCGGCGATGTCCAGGGACACGTCCCGCACGGCGAACCCGTCGGGGCTTCCGGCGGTCGATCGCGGCGCACCGAAGGACTTGGACACCCGGTCCAGGCGTACGGCTGGGCAGTCCGCGGCCGCGGATGGTGACGGGGTGGCGGCATCAATCGCGGTCATCTCATTCTCCCGACAGGATGTCCAGGCCGCCCTTGCGGCCGAAGAAGCGCGGAATTACCAGGGCCAGGGCGATCAGCCCGATTGAACCGACCAGCATCAACGTGCCGACCGCGTTGATCGAGGGCCGGACGCCATTGCGGATCTGCGAGTAGATCCGCACCGACAGCGGCTCCGGCGTGACTCCAGTAGTGAAATAGGCCAGGACGAAGTCGTCGAAGACCAGGGCGAAGATCAGCACCGCGCTGGCCAGGATGGCCGGCATCAGCGCCGGCAGAGTGACCAGGCGCAGCGCCTGCCAGCGGGTGGCGCCCAGATCCATCGCCGCCTCCTCCAGTTCCGGGTTCAGCGCCGCCACCCGGGACCGGAGGATCACCGTGACGTAGGAAATCGAGAAGGTGATCTCGGCGACGATCACTGTCACCGTCGACAGGTGGATATAGAAGCCCTTGAACAGCAGCTGGGACGCCACGCCGGTGACGATCTCCGGGGTGATCAGCGGGATCAGCATGATGAAGCCGGCATAGGAGCCGAGCCAGCTGCGCGCCCGCACCATCCCGAGGGCGAGCGCGACGCCGATCACGATGGCACCCACCATGGCCACGGCCGACACCTTCAGGCTCATACCCAGCGACGCGATCATGTCGTGGTCGTGGAAGAACTCGTCATACCAGCGGAAGCTGAAGCCTTTGAACACCGTCAACGACTTCTGCGAGTTGAACGAGAACAGCACCACCACCGCGATCGGCAGGTAGAGCAGCACGAAGAAGATCGCGGTGATGGCGATCGCGGTGCGCGGCCGGCGCTCCACCCGGCGGCGTCTCCGCCACGGCGACCGCCGTGCCGGCACGGGAGTCGCCGTGGCGGCCGGGCCGGACGTCACGACGGCGCTCATCTCTGCCTGCTTTTGATTCGCCGCCTGCTTTTGACTAGCCGCCTGCTTTTGACTAGCCGCCGCGGGCCTCGCGAGCTCACTCTTCCGGCTCATCGGACCGCGTCCTGTTCGTCCTTGCGGGCCCGGCGCAGGTAGCCGATCATGCCGACCAGCAGCACCAGCATCAGCACCATCGTCAGAGCGGATCCCAGCGGCTGGTTGTTGCCCTCGAAGAACTTCTGCTGGATCAGGTTTCCGATCATGTACTGGTCCGGTCCTCCCATGAGCTGCGCGCTGACGAAGTCGCCGACGGCGGGCAGGAAAACGAGCACGAGGCCGGCAAGCGCGCCCTGCCGGGTGGCCGGCACGGTCACCGTCAAGAACGTGCGCAGCGGGCCGCCGTAGAGGTCGCGGCCGGCCTCGATCAGCGACACGTCCATCCGCTCCAGGGCCGCGTAAAGCGGCAGCACCATGAAGACGATGAAGCCGTAGACCAGGCCGAGGATCACGCCGGTGTTGGTGTTGAGAATGTGGAACGACGCCGGCAGGCCGAGCTTGCGGCCGGCCTTGAGAATCGGGCCGTCGTCACCCAGCAGCACCGACCAGCCGAACATCCGCACCAGGTAGTTCGCGAAGAACGGCACCACGATGGCGGCGATCAGCGCGTTCTTGAAGCGACCGCCGTACAGCGCGATGGCGTAGGCCACCGGATACGCGACCACCAGGCAGATCACCGCGGTCAGGGCGGCATAGACCAGAGATCGCAAACCCACTTTCAGGTACGCGTCATCGACCAGCGCCTTGACGTTCGCCAGTGAGGTGCCGAAGTGCGGGTTGAAGTTGTTGTCGGTGGTGCCGAACGACAGCAGCAGCACCAGTGCCAGCGACAGCAGGAAGAACGCCGACATCCAGAGCGTGCCCGGAAGCGCCAGCCAGTTCCACAGTCGCTGGGTCCGGCGCCGGGCCGCGTCCCGGCGTACCACCGGTTCCGTCGCCGCCTCGCGCCGCGGCGGCGCGGATTGCACAGTGGTCATCTCAGCCCGCCTTCACATCGGTCCAGGCGCTGTCCCGCGCCTGTTCCGCAGCCGCCGTGCCGTTGCGGAAGTTGAGGTCCTTCTTGAGGTCGTCGACGGTGACGATGCACTGCGGCATCGAGGCGACGATCTCCTCGTAGGCCTTCTCGGTGCCCGCCACCGGCATCGGGTAGCCGATGTAGTTGATGTTCTTGATGACGTTCTCGGGCTTGAGCATCCAGTCGATGAAGAGCGCCGCGGTGCCCGGATGGGCGGCGGTCTTCGGGATGGCGTAGCAGTCCGAGTTGATCGGCGACCCCTCGCGGGCCACCTCGAAGCTGTAGATCGACGGATCGTCGGCGTTCCACAGCACGCTGGTCATGTCGCCGGACCACGCCTGGGTCATCCAGGCCTTGCTGTCGAGCAGGTTGTCGTAGTCGTCGCTGTCGAAACCGCGCAGATGGGCGCGCAGGTCCTTGAGGGTGGCGACGATCTGGTCCAGGTCTTCCTTCTTGGACGTGTTCACGTTCAAGCCGAGCTTCAGGGCCGCCATGCCGAGCGCCTCGTCCCGGTCGTCCAGCAGGAACGTGCGCCCGCTGGCGGCCGCGCTCCACAGGTCGTTCCAGGATCCGGAGAGGTCGCCGAGCTTGTCCTTGCGCCACCCGATGCCGGTCTTGTACATGGTGAACGGGATGGTGTGCGCGGACTTCTTGTCGTACCAGGGGTCGGCGAAGTAGTCGTAACTGCCGAAGATCAGCTGGGCGTTGACCATCTTGGCGGCGTCGATCTTGTGCAGCTTGTCCGCCGCGATCAGCCGCTGCGCCCATTTGGCCGACGGGAAGATGACGTCGTAGGCGTTGCCGGCGTTCATCTTCGCCACCATCGACTCCATCGAGTCGAAGTTGGACTGGATGACCTTCACGCCGTACTGCTTGGAGAAGCTCTTGAAGACAGTCGGGTCGATGTAGTCGGCCCAGTTGAAATACACCAGGTCGCCATCGACCTTGGGCTCGACCGGCGGTTCGGTGTCCTTCGGGGCGGCGACGGCTTTCTCGTCCACCGGCATGTAGGCGCAGGCGCTCGCGGCGGCGAGCGTCATGGCACCCACCGCGCTGCCCCGCAGGAACGACCTGCGGGAAAGCTTTCGTGCGGCCATCGGACCTTCCTCCAGCGTTGTGAGGGCGTAGGCGCTGTGTTTTCGGGTGCGCTGTGTTTCGGGGTGGCTGTGTTTTCGGGGTGCGCTGTGTTTTCGGGTGCGCTGCGTTTCGTGCACTGTGTTTTCGGGGTGCGCTGCGTTTCGGGTGCGTTGTGTTTTCGGGTGTGCTGTATTTCGGGCGCGCGCCGGCGCGGCGCGTCGGTCATCGCCCGATCGCGTCGAAGTGGTGCGCTGCTATTGAGGGTGAGGTGTGGTGCGGTCTCGTCTGGTCACGTCTGTCTGGTTACGTCAGTGGTCTGTCTGGCTACGTCTCAGTCGTCTGCAGCACGCGGGTGCGTGCATCCGGCAACGGGAACGGTCGGGTGATGCCGAGGTCACGGGCGATCGCGGCCCAGATCTGCGTCCGCGCCCGGTCCAGCGTCAGCACCGGGTCGTCCAGGACCAGCCGGATGCCATAGCCGTCGGCGAGCGCCAGCAGCAGGTCGGTCACCGCGGCCACGTCGCATGGAGTGAACTCGCCGGCCGCGATGCCGTCCCGGATCGCGGCACCGGCCCACTCCCGCAGCTCCAGGTAGAGATCCTGGGCCAGGGCGCGGGAGTCGGAGTCGCGCGAACCCCGCAGCCACAGCTCCTGCCAGAGCAGGAAGTCGCGGCGCAGTTCGGCGTTGATCGGCAGGCAGGCGTCGACGATCCGGGCCAGCCGCCAGGTGGCGGTGGCTCCCTCCGGTCCGGCGCTCTCGTAATCCTCGGCACCGGCGTGCTCGAACGAGAACCGCATCGCGGCCAGGAACAGCTTCTCCCGGTTCTCGAAGTGGTAGTGCAGCAAGGCGCTGGACACCTCGGCGCGGGCGGCGACGATCCGCATGCGTACGCCCTCGAAGCCCATCTCGGCGATGACCTCGCAGGCGGCGGTGAGAATCTTGCGCCGGGTCGCCTCGGTGCGTTGTTCCGCGGTCATGCCGCTCCCCCGCGTGCTGTGTCGTCGGTCAGGTGCGGAGCCACATCCCGCTTTCACGACTGAGATATGGCTCGACGTCCCGTCGACTGAGATATGGCTCGACGTCCCGCCGAATGGAGTCGGCGAACCAGCTCACTCCGGCCTCGCGGCGGGACAGCGGACCCGGACCCCAGCCCGGTGTCGCGATGCCCCTCTGCACGCGGGCGACGAGTTCGGCGTCCTCGTCATTGGTGATCCAGCCGATCTTGATGTTGAGCCGCTGGGCGAGCCGGGTCCGCAAGCTGGTGCCGGGGCGCGCGTAGAACGCGCCGGGCAGGGCCGCGGTGCCGGTCTCATGCGGCACGATCTTCCATGCGAGCACGTGGTCAGGGTAGAAGTCGATCAGCGTGTTCGGGTAGATCGCCAGGTAGCGCCAGATCCGCTTGTCGGTGTCGGCCAGACCGGGCATGGGCGCGGCCAGGCGCTGATAGGAGCGCTCCAGCAGGTTCGCTGAGGGCTTGTCCCGCAGCGGCACCTCGTAATAGGCGTAGTGCTCGCCGGTGGTGACGGTGTAGCGCTGGTAGTCGAGCAGCCGCATCAGACCCGGATGCGCCACCGGCACGTGGTAGCCCTCCAGGTAGTTGTCGACGATCACCTTCCAGTTGGCGTTCTGCACCTCGGCGTCGGTGTCGTAGATCCGGTACTTGCCCACCGGGCGCAACTCCGGACCCAGGTAGCGGCCCACCATGCCGGCAATGTCACCGAGCATCTCGGCCAGCGGCTCGGCGTCACGATCCAGGTTGACGAAGACGAAGCCGAGAAACGACTCCACCTTCGCCGGAAACAGGCCGAGGCTGGGCCGGTCCAGGCACGGGATGGTCTTGCCCTCGGGCGCGCCGACCAGCGAACCGTCCAGGTGGTAGGTCCAGCCGTGATAGGGGCAGCGGATCGCCTTGCCATCCGGCTCCGGGCCGGTGATCAGCCGGGCACCGCGGTGCCGGCAGACGTTCAGGTGCGCGGCCAGGCCGTCCTGGGTCCGGACCACCATCACCTCGCGCCCGGCGACCTGCACCAGGATCCGGCTGCCGACCTCGATCAGGTCCGACTCGTGGCCGGCCAGCTGCCAGGTGCGGGCGAAGACGTGGTCCTTCTCGATCCCGGCGATCCGGTCGTCGAGGTAGTAGCGCGCGGCGAGGCCAGGCGACGGCACATCGGTCGGCTCGGCCACCGGCATCGGTGCAGCGGGCCGCCCTTCCGGCGTGCTGCTCTCGGCGTCTGGCACAACCGCGGTGGACATCTGCGCTCCCGTCAGCCGGCCGCGGGGGCGCGTCACCCGTCCGGGCGAGCGCGCCGGTTGCGGCGCTTCCGGCCAGTGGCGTGCGGTCCGACGTTCGTGATGAACACTCGCCCGAGCCGCAGCGCTCCTGACTAATTGGTTAGTTAGCTTGGACCTGCCTCAGGGACGTGTCAAGGCTCACGCGGCAGGAATTTGACAACAGCCCGAAACTTGCCTCTTGCGACTGACTAACTGATTAGTTAGCGTATCCCTACATCGTTTGACCTGCATCTCGATCTTCGAACTGAGATCCGGTCGGACGCGCCAGTTTGGGACCGCATCCGGCCGGGCTGGCAAGGCGCCGATAGGCCGTGTGCAAAAGCGCTCAAGGTTCTCGGCAACAGCGGGCGCTTCCGCAGGGCGAGGAACGAGCCCGAAGGCAGCACCCTGCCGGCCCGCGTCCAGCGTGGTCGGAGGCAGTTCCAAAAAGGGCATAGCCAAGCGGAGGTTCAATGCACGGGAGGCGGGTTGTCTGGCTGGGGCTGACGCCCGAGCCGGAACGCGAGCTGCCCGAAGCCGTCGCGACCCTGCGCGCCCTTGACTCCGGCACCCGGCAGGACACCGACTCCGAGGTTCGCCGGATCCGGCACCTGATCCTGCACGGCACCCAGCGCACCTGGCTGCGATATCTCGCCGACGTCACCGCGCTGGTCCAGCGAGTGTCGGCGCACCCGCGCGCCGCGTCCACCACGCGCACCGCACTGGACGCCGCCGAAACCGTGCTCGACCACCACCGGATGCTGATCGGCCTGCCCGGATCCGCCTACGACCGGGTCGCCGCCGACCGGGACGCGCTCTCCGGGATCGTCGGTGTCCTTCGCGAGAGGCTGGCCCACGCGTGACCACAATCCGATCGCTCGCCCCGGTGCCGCACCTGCTCGGCTCCGACCCGTACGGCACCGAGCCGCTCGACTGGTACCGCGCCGCCGGTGGTTACACCCCGATCGACCCGGAGATTCTCCGTGCTCGTGTGGACGCGAGCGGCCTGCGCGGCCGGGGTGGGGCGGCGTTCCCGCTGGCGACCAAGCTGCGCTCGGTGGTCGCGAGCGCGACCGAAACGCGGCTCGCACCGGTGGTCGTCGCCAACGGCGAGGAGGGCGAGCCCGGGTCGGTCAAGGACCGGCAGCTGATGCGTACCCGGCCCCATCTGATCCTGGACGGGCTCGCCCACGCGGCCGCGATCATCGGCGCCGCGCGCGCCTATGCCTACGTCTCCGATGACCCCAGTGCTGACGCCCTCGCCGAGGCGCTGGCCGCCCACCCGCCCGCGATCCCCACCAACGTCGTACGCGTCGACCCGGCCTACGTCGCCGGCGAGGAGACCGCGGTGGTCCGGTTCCTGGACGGCGGCCCCGCACTCCCGGTGGCCAAGCCACCGCGGCCGTACCAGCGCGGCGTCGGCGGCGCGCCGACCCTGATATCCAACGTGGAGACTCTTGCGCACCTGGCCCGGCTGGCCACCGGCATCGACTCCACCGGCAACCTGCTGCTCACCATCGGCGGCCGCGGCATCGAGCCGGCCCTGGTCGAGGCCACCGCCGGCACGCGATTGCGGGCGATCCTGGCCGCCTGCGGCTGGTGGCACGCCACCGGGGCCCTGATCGGCGGGCTCTTCGGCGGAGTGTCCGGCGAGTCGATCCTGGACACTCCGGTCTCCGCCGACGCGCTGAGAGGCGCCGGATCGGCCCTCGGCTGCGGCGCGATCCACCTGCTCGCTCCCGACGACTGCCCGGTTGACCTGGCCGTAGATGCGCTGGCTTACCTGGCGGCGGAGAGCGCACGGCAGTGCGGCGTGTGCGTCTCCGCCACCGCCGCGCTCGCCACCACGGCGGCCGCGCTGCGGACGGGTGCGGCCACCGCCGAGGACCTGGGCAAGATCGAGCGATGGGCGCTGACGTTGCCGGGCCGGGGTGCCTGCGGTCTGCTGGACGCCGCCGCCCGGGTGGCCGGCTCGCTGCTGGCTGGTTTCCGGCCACTTGTCGACGCCCACGTCGGTGGTTCGTGCCGCCGGTGCGGCACCGGACACCCGTCCGGCGCCGGCCGCCTGATCGTCGATATCCCCACCTGTCACCAACTCGCCACCCGCTAGGAGCACGATGAAGCTGCACGTCGATCCCGCCTCCTGCCAGGCCTACGGCCTGTGCAAGGAGAAGGCGCCGGACCTGATCGACCTCGACGAGTGGGGGTACGCCTCGGTGATCAGCCCGGACGTCCCGGCCGGCTCCGAAGCCGTGGCCCGGAACGCCGTGGAGGTCTGCCCGAACCTCGCACTGAGGCTGGCGGGTCAGTGAGCCGCGACCTGCGCTCGCTCTTCGACCCGGCGTCGGTCGCCATCGTCGGTGCCAGCGACGACCGGGCCAAGTGGGGCTACTCGGTCGCATTCCAGGCGTTGCGGGCCGGCGACCGGCGTCCGGTGCACCTGGTCAACCGGCGCGGCGGCACCATCCTCGGCCGGGCCGCGGCGACCAGCCTGACCGCGATCGGCGAGCCACTGGACCTGGTGGTGGTCTCGGTTCCGGCAGCGTCGTTCGA
Organism: uncultured Actinomycetota bacterium; assembly: GCA_963836775.1. Lineage (GTDB taxonomy): Bacteria > Actinomycetota > Actinomycetes > Mycobacteriales > Micromonosporaceae > DASQPR01. The sequence goes on from CAWIKR010000003.1 coordinate 2,613,708, forward strand.
GGCCGCCGTCGACGAGGCCCTCGCGCTCGGCGCCCGCGCCATCGTGGGCATCACCGCGGGCTTCGCGGAACTCGGCGCGGATGGCGCGGCCCGGCAGGCCGCGATCGTTTCCCGGGTACGCGCCGCCGGCGCCGTCCTGGTCGGCCCGAACTGCCTGGGCCTGGTCGACAACACCACGCAGGTCTACCTGTCGTCGGACCCGTTCACCGACGGCTCGGTGGCGCTGCTGTCACAGAGCGGCAACCTGGCCCTCGAGCTGGAACAGCGGTTCACCGGTCACGGCCTGGGCTTCTCCCGGTTCGTATCGTTCGGCAACCAGGCCGACGTGTCGCTGGTGGACCTGATCGTCGACTGCGCCGAGCACGAGCGGACTTCTGCGATCGCGGTCTACGCCGAAGACTTCGCCGACGGCCGCGGCTTCGCCGAGGCGGCCGCGTCCGCCCTGGCCGATCACGGGAAGCCGGTGGTTCTGCTGACCGCGGGTGCCGGTGAGGCATCGGCTCGCAGCGCCAAGTCGCACACCGGCGCCCTGACCTCGTCGTCGGATGTGGTCTCGGCGGCGTGCCGGGACGCCGGCATCCACCTGGTGCGTACGCCCCGCGAGCTCACTGCAGTGCTGGCCTCGCTGACCGCGCCGCGGCGCTCGGCCGGACGCCGGACCGCGATACTCACCGACGGCGGCGGGCACGGTTCCATCGCGGCCGACGTCGCGGAACGTGCCGGGCTCACAGTTCCGGCGCTGTCGGCGGATCTCCAGGCGCGCCTGGCCGATGTGCTGTGGTCGCAGTCCGCCGTTGCGAACCCGGTGGACCTGGCCGGGATGGGTGAGCAGGACCCGATGTCCTACGCCACCGCGCTTGGCACACTGCTCGCGTCGGACGAGGTCGACGCGGTTGTCATGACCGGGTTCTTCGGCGGCTACGCCTCGACCGAGGACGGCATGGGCGGCGGCGCGCTGGGCACCGGTGAGCGCAAGGCCGGCGAGGAGATCGCCCGCCTGGTCACGGCCCAGGCCAAGCCGGTCGCCCTACAGTCGATGTATCCCCAGTCACCGTCGTGCGCACCGATCGCCGGCTCTGGAACGGCGGTGTTCGGGGCGATCGAGGATGCCGCGACGGCACTCGTCGCGGTCACCGGGGTCACGCCACCACCCGGGTTCGCTCCCCTGCCGCCGGCGGGTTCGCCGGTCACCGACGTGGGCTACTACGGATCGCGGCGGTTGCTCGCCGATGCCGGCGTGGATTTTCCGGCGGCGGTCGAAGTGAGCATGGGAGCGGAGGGCACGGCCGCCGACGAGATCCGGTCCGCTGCCGCGGCGCTCGGCACCGGACCCTACGTGCTCAAGGCGATGAACCTGCTGCACAAATCCGATGCCGGTGGCGTCATCGTGGGGCTGCGGGATGTCGACGAGCTGCTCGAGGCACACGCCGCGATGCATGCCCGCCTGAAGGCACCGGCCTACTCGGTCGAGGCCATGGCTGATCTGTCCGAGGGACTCGAACTGATCGTCGGCGTCAACCTCGACCCCCGGTTCGGGCCGGTGGCGATGGTCGGCCTCGGCGGCGTCTACACCGAGGTGTTGCGGGACGTGGCGTTCGGGCTCGCCCCGCTGACCGTCGAGCGTGCCGAAGAACTGCTGCTGTCCCTGCGTACCGCCAAGCTGTTGACCGGCGTCCGCGGACGCCGCGCCGTCGATGTCAAGGCCGCCGCCGCGGCGATCGCGCGCATCACCGACGTCGCCGCGGCGCACCCCGAGCTCGCCGAGATGGAGGTCAACCCGCTGTTCGTGTCACCGTCCGGCGCGCTCGCGCTGGACGCCCGCTCTGTTCCGAGTTCCGTTGAAGTTCGCGAGTTCCGTTGAAGTTCCGAATCCCGTTGAAGTTCCCGAGTTCCATTGAATTTCCCAGCCCGTTGAAGTTCCGACGATGGAGTTGTGATGGATTTCCGCTATACCGCCGAGCAGGCGGATCTCAAGCAGCGGGCCGCGGCCTACACCAAGCTGCTGCAACAGTATGAAGACCTGTCGGAGCAGTCCGGCGGTCCGATCCCGGAGGAGATCGTCCGAGAGTCTGACCCAGGCGGCGATGGACCACGGCGTCTACGCGATCAACATGCCCACGGAGTGGGGTGGCGCCGGGCTCACCCTGCTGGAACAGGTGATCGTCGAGGAGGAGTTCGGGAAGGCCACCAACTGCCTCTGGGACATTCCGTGGCGGCCCGCCAACGTCCTCGCCTACGGCACTCCGGAGCAGCGCGAGAAGTTCCTGCTGCCGATCATCCGGGGCGAGAGGTTCGACGCGTTCGCGGTGACCGAGCCGAACGCCGGCTCCGACCCGTCGATGGGCACCACCATCGCCTCCCGCACCGACGGCGGCTGGCTGATCAACGGCGAAAAGTGGTTCGTGACCTGCGGCGACATCGCAGACTTCCTGATCGTGCAGGCCGACTGCATCATCGACGGGGACAAGCAGTCAACGCTGTTCCTGGTCGAGAAGTCGGCGCCGGGCGTGTCCATCAAGCGCACCCCGCACTTCATGCACTCGGCGGTCAACGGGCACCCGGAGTTCCTGTTCGAGGACGTGTTCGTCGCCGACGAGAACATCCTCGGCGAGATCGGCCAGGGCTTCGACCTGACCAAGGAGTGGTTCACCGACGAGCGTCTGATGATCGCCGCGCGGACCGTCGGAGCCGCCGAGCGGGCCCTGCAACTGGCCCGGGACTGGGCGGTGCAGCGCGTGCAGTTCGGCCAGCCGATCGCGTCCTACCAGCTGATCCAGGGCATGCTCGCGGACTGCGCCGTCGACATCGCGGTCAACCGGGCCTTCGCGCACCAGGTGGCCTGGGAGGCCGACCAGGTCGCCGCGCTTGGCGCCGACGCCAGCGCGGTCGACAAGAAGACGCTGCACGCCAAGGCCTCGATCGCCAAGCTGTCCGCGTCCGAGGCGGCCGGCCGGGTGATCGACCGGTGCGTACAGATCTTCGGCGGCCGCGGCTACGACCGGTCCTACCCGGTCGAGCGGATGTACCGCGAACTTCGCGTCGACCGGATCTGGGAGGGCACCTCCGAGATCCAGCGCCTGATCATCGCCAACGAGCTCATCAAGCGGGGCACTTCAGCTCTGCAGTTCCCGGTCTTGTCGTCGCCTGATCCTTCGTCGCCGATCCTTCGTCGCCCGATCCTTCGTCGCCCGATCCTTCGTCGCCCGATCCTTCGTCGCCCGATCCTTCGTCGTCTGAGGTGTGATCCATGGATTTCCGCTACTCCCCCCGGCAGGCCGCGCTGAAGCAGTCCGCGGCCGAGCTCTATGAGTTCATCAAGCAGTACGAGCTGGACAACGAGGTCAACAACGGCCTTCCTTCGTCATCACACGAGGACGTGAAGAAGGCGGTCCACGCCGCCGGCCTGCAGGCGATCAACATGCCGGCCGAGTGGGGCGGCGCCGGCCTGACCATCTTCGAGCAGGCCGTGGTGCAGGAGGAGCTGGGCCGGCTGACCGGCGCGCTCTGGGACATGGTCTGGCGTCCGGCCAATGCGCTGCGGTTCTGCACACCCGAGCAGCGCGAGAAATACCTGATCCCGGTGATCCAGGGCACGCGCCGGGACTGCTACGCGGTGACCGAGCCGGAGGCCGGATCGGACCCGCAGAACCTGTCCACCACGGCGACGCCGACCGACGGCGGCTGGATGATCAACGGCGAGAAGTGGTTCGTGACGGTCGGCGATTACGCCGACTTCATGATCCTGCTGGCCGCGGCTGGACCGTCACGGCTGCCCACCCTGTTCCTGGTCGACAAGGACACCCCGGGCATCGCGGTGCAGCGGACGCCGCGATTCATGCACACCTTCGTCTACGAGCACCCGGAGTTCACCTTCACCGACGTCTTCGTGCCGGCCGCCAATCAGCTCGGCGAGCTTGGCCAGGGCTACGACATCACTCGCTCCTGGTTCACCGAGGAACGGCTGATGATCGCGGCACGGACAATCGGCGCCGCCGAGCGCGGGTTGCAGGAAGCCCGGGACTGGGCGCTGCAGCGCGAGCAGTTCGGCGCGCCGATCTCGTCGTACCAGCTGATCCAGGGCATGCTCGCGGACTCGGCGGTGGACATCGCGGTCAATCGCGCCTACACCCACCAGGTCGCCTGGGAGATCGACCAGGCCGCCGGGTCGACCGACGTCGAGCTGCGCAAGCAGCTCCATGCGAAGGCCGCCATCACCAAGCTCGCCGCGTCCGAGGCCTCCAACCGGGTGATCGACCGCTGCGTGCAGATCTTCGGCGGACGAGGATACGACCGCACCTACGCGGTCGAGCGGCTCTACCGCGAGCTGCGGGTGGACCGGATCTGGGAGGGCACCTCCGAGATCCAGCGTTTGATCATCGCGGGTGAGCTGATCAAGCGCGGCACCGGCGTGCTGGAGATGCCGACCGCGTAGTTCCTCGCTTGTGCGCAGGTCGCTGTTACTCGAGTCGCTGTTTTACTCGAGTCGCTGTTGTGTGCGGGTCGCTGTTGTGTGCAGGTTGCTGCTGTGTGCGGGTCGCTGTTGTGTGTGGCCGCCGTCCGGTCTATCCGGGCGGCGGCTGCTTCGTGTTGGCGTCACCCCGGCCAGCCGTGCCCGCGAAGTCTGAAGCGCCCAGCCGGTCAGACCGCTGCCAGGGACCAGTTCGCGACGCCTAAGCCGCCTCGCCCACCGCCCCACCGCCCCACCGACCGCCATGTGCGGCACCGGCACGCCACCGCCCGCCCGCCCCAAGCCGGAGCTGGAAGGCCCGGCCGGATGCGTTCCGGACCGTCACGTATTGGTTCAGGGACGCCCAGTCGCTCCGGCCGACATGCCGCTCCGGGCCAGCACAATCGCGCGGGACCGAAGCGGGTTGACCGGTTGTCGGATCGAGCGGCTAGTCTCTGGCGCCATGACCCTCAAGGACGACGTCGACGAGTTCGTAGCGCTGCAGGTAGCGGTGGGCCGCTCAACACCGGACCAGATCGTGGACGAGGCGATCGAATATCTGGAAGACGACGCCGATTCCGACGAGGTGAAGGCGCTCGCTACGGCGTCGGTGGGCGCTGCCATTGAGGCGCACCTGGCGGCCCAGGCGGGCTGGCCGGCGGTGACCGACAACGACCGGCTGACGGCTGCCTTCGCGGCGTTGGACGACGCCGGAATCATCGCCCGCGAGGACTTCTCCTGCTGCCAGAACTGCGGTGCCGCCGAGATCGGCGACGTCGACATAGACGACCCGGACCGGATCCGTGGCTACACCTTCTATCACCAGCAGGACACCGAAAGCGCGGCTTCTGGCGGTGGCATCTATCTGGCGTACGGGCCGTTCAACGCGTCACCCGAGCCGGGAGTCGACCCAGTGGCCGCGATCGGACGCGAGGTCGCTGACGCGTTGCAGGAACAGGGATTGACGGTCGACTGGGACGGTTCCACACGCAAGCGCATCGGCGTGCGCGTGACCTGGCAGAAGCGTCGCTGACCCGGGCAGCGCTGACGTGCCGCCACACCGATAATGGCCGTCGTGACCCGCACCATTTCCGACCTCACGCCGGCCGACGCAACCTCGTGGACCGAGATCCAGCAGGCGGTCGCGAGCGCGCCATATCCGATCGACGTGCTAACGGCCGATCCCGAACGCGCCGATCGAGTGCTGCTCGGTCTGGAGGTGACCACGCGGTCGTGGCTGGGCGCGGTTGCCTATCACACCGGCGGCATCCTGATCGATCATGGCTGGCTGCGGGCCTTCGGGGCTGGCGACCCGGATCGTAGCGTGCCGGACATCCTTCAAGTCAACGGACCAAGTCCACGAGGCTGCATTGTGGGCGAGGACATTCTCGGCGGCCGCTTCCTGTGGATTCCGAAAGGCGACGGCGAGCGCCCGACTGTGCATTACTACGGCGGCGACACGATGGAGTGGGCGGACCTCGAGGTCGGTTACGCCGAGTGGCTGGGGGCGATGCTCGGCGGAGCCATCACCGAGTTTTACCAGCACCTGCGATGGCCCGGATGGGAGCGCGAGGTCACCGCGCTGCGCGGAGATCAGGGCATCTCGACCTTCCCATTCCTCGGCACGAAGGAAGGCTCTGACCTCTCCCAGGTCAGCCGCCGCCCGGTGCAGATGACCGAGCTCATCAGCCTCTACGGCAGCGCGCTGAGCTGACATCCGGTCTGACCGGCGGGGCCGCGGCGACGACCCGACCGCGATCACTGAGCAGTTCTGCTGGACCAACGGGGCAGCCTGTCCGCCGCCCATGAGCCATCTGCGGCGAGGCACCGCCGTCGCTGCACCCACACCGCAGCTCCAGCCATCCTGCGGCCGCACCTAGACCGCCGCTCCAACCAGACCGCCGCACATTGAGGCGACCCCCCAGGTCTGGCCGCCAGTGACAGCAACCTCTCCGGCTGGAATCGGTCCGGCACCAGCATCCTGCGTGTTGGGCAGGCAATCCTTGCGGACGCGTTCGCCACCGCGTAAACAGCCGCGACAATCACTGACCGCTTATGGCGGACGAACGGCGCAGCCGACGTCCACCGGCAATAGGCCGCAGGGCGAGGAACCCGCGGCCGACCCGCACCCCAGAACGGGACGGACTCAACCGGGACCGGAGCTCAACCGGGACCGCAGCTCCACGGAGGCCGCAGCTCCACCGAGGCCGCAGCTCCACCCAGACGGCAGCACGCCAAGCCGACCTCAGGTCGAGCCGCCGGTTCTGGCGACAACCGCGACCGTGATGCTGACTACATTGTGGAGCTGAGGCCGCGGCCTAGGTCCGCTGCCAATAGGCGTTGCGGCGGGGCACGCGCAAATGGTCCACCCAGACCGGTGGTATGGCGGCAGGTAACCCGTCTTGATCGAGTCCGATGGTCCAGTCCGAGTGGTGGATCAGGTAGTGGTGGAAACCGCACAGCATTGCGGCATTGCCCAGATCAGTGGCGCCACCGTGGCTGAAGAACTTGATGTGGTGGATGTCGCACCAGGCCGGCGGCTTGTCACAGTCCGGGAAGACGCAGCCCTTGTCGCGCAGGACGACAGCCCGGCGAGCTGGACCCGTCCAGGTGCGTTGAGCCCGGCCGAGGTCAAGGACCTGACTGGCGCCGTTCATGACCGCGGGAAGGATCTTCGCGTCACAGGCCAGTCGCCGAACCGCCGTCGGAGTAAGACCGAACCCAGTGTCGAGCACGCCAGCAGACATCTGCTGGCGGAGCGTGTCAAAGTCGACCGTGATCGCGATCTGCGGTCGATCCGAGCCGTTGCCCGGTTGCTTCTCGGCGGTCAATGCCTGCTGGCAGATCTCGACGAGCGCATCCGCACGACGTTGTGGCGCCGAGCGCTCATCGACGTCCACGCCGTTCCACCCGGATCGCTTCGCAGCAAGCGGTTCGATCGCCGCCGTGAACGTCGCTGCCATCTCCGGCGTCAAATAGCCGGTTAAGCGGAATCGGTGGTTGCCGCGATCGGGGGTCAACGCGATCCCACGGTCGATCCGAGCCCGCTCCTCCGCTCGGCGCAGCGCATCAGCGTCCTGCTCGTCGGCGATCTCCGGCGCGACGTGGGCAAGCACGCGACTGGCGGCGATCTGCAGTTGATCCGGGCTGAGCGAAGCGGCGCAGTCCAGCAACCGGTCCTGGGCCGCGGCCACGACATCGGCAGGCACCCGTGCCTGCAATTCACCGAGTGCCGCGCCGATCGCCAGCGCCTGATCCGCTGTCACGGCACCGGTCGCGACCGCCGCGCCGACCGCTGGGAACTCATCGGCGACCTCAGCGAGCCGCACCAGCTGCCGGGCACCACCACCGGACAGGTGCAAGGCGTCGCGCAGCCAGGTCTGCGTGGAGCGATAACCGGATTGGGTAGGGATGCCGCGCCCCGCCGCCTCGCCCGCCAGCCCGGCCGCGAGCGCGCTCAACGCCGCGATCAGGCTCTGCACTCGGCGCAACACCGGCACCAACTCCAGGTCGGCCAGCCCGAACAAAGCACGCTGACCGAGCGCCGCCACCAGCGACTCAACCTCGTCCAGCGCCTCCTGCATGCCACGAGCTTCGCACACCCGTACGACAATTCCAGCGACCGACGTCAATGGGTTCCCAAGTCGCGAAGTCACGCCGATGGCCCCGCACGTTGCTCATCGCGTTGACAGCGCCGCATCAATCGACGCGAACAATGCCGCCGGCACTGGGAAACCGAACTGCGACGAAAGCTCGCTCCACAACGATCGGCCGTATTCCCACAACACTCCGAGATCGGACGACCCCACCGCCGTTACCGCGGCTGGCGGCAAGTCCGTCTCTGCACGTCGCGACGGCGTCAACCAGGTATCGACGCGGCCGTTCGAAAGCCGTGCCATCCACAGTAAATACCGCCGGACGTGCGACAACGCATCCTGCGCTCGGAGCGCCTCGCCGCGCATCCGCACGTGATGGGCGAGCACCAGCCAATTCGCGAACCGGCTGCACAACTCGGCCACCTCCGACGCCGATGACGGCACCGCGACCGCGGTCGGCAGCGACGACAACGCGGCGGTCAGCGCGCCGGTCCGATCGCAGACCACCATGTCGGCGACGGCCGCCGATCGCGCCGGCCAGGAAGCGACCGACCCGATATCGGCCGACGTCGCAAAATGAAACTCGCCCCGGATCAGGCCCGGATAGAAGACCACGTGAGCGCCGAACTCATTGACCACGACGTGCTCGTAGGGCGCGATCAACGCGAGCCACTCAAGCGGCTCGACCGGACCGAAGACCGGCCCGGACGAGACCGGCCCGGACACGACCGGGCCAGACACGACCCGGGCCAGACACGACCGGGCCAGACACGACTGGCTCGGAGAAGAACAGCCAAAACTCCACATCGCTGTACGCGTCCCCGACGCCCTGCGCGAACGAGCCGTACATGAGGGCGGCCTCGAGCGACGGGGTGGACGCGCACACCGACCGGACCGACGCGATGATCTCTTCCTGGCGAAGCACCGTGACACCGTAACCAGGTCACACCGGCGCGAGCATCTCGGAAAGGATCGCCGCCGCGGCTCGACGTCCGCTGGCCAGCGCGCCCTGGATCGAACTCGTCGCCCGGTGATCGCCGCAGACATACCGGCCGGTCGCGAGGCGTACCGGCTTGCGCAGGGGATGTGGCGCCGTCATCGCGGGCAGCGCATGCGGCACCTCAACGGTGCGTACCAGATCCCACTCGGCCGTGTCGTAGAGCGCCGCGAGCCGCCGGCGGACCTTGCGCTCGACGGACGCCGCGTCGTCCGGGACGCCCAGCACCGACGATGCGACCAGGGTGACGCCCGGCGGGGCGTAGCCGGGCGCCACCGCGGACATCGGCGCCGAGTTGAGCAGCACGCCGCCGCCCGGATCGAGGAGCAGCAACGGCGACGCATCCGGCATCGAGCGCGTGGCGTGGTAGTAGGTGGTGACACCGTTCCACGACGGGGCCGGCAGCCCGAGCAGCGACGACGCCGCCGTGGCGTCGGTCGCGACCAGCACCGAGCGGGCCCGGAACCGGCGGCCGTCGGCGCAGGTCACACCGTCGGTGTCAAGCGACGAGACGGCCGCTCCGAAGTGGATCGTCAAGCCGCTGGCCAGTTGGTCCGGCATCGCTTGCATGCCGGCCGCCGGCACCGCCGCACCACCCCGGATGAAGGCCCGCCACACCAGGTGGAAGAACCGGCCCGAGGTGTCCAGGCGATCTTCCAGGAAGACGCCGGCCAGGAGCGGCCGCAGCACCCGATCGACCAGATCCGGCGACACTCCGGAGTCGCGCAGCTCGTCCAGCGTGTTGCGGTCGGCCTGGGTCTTGAACCGGGCCGGGCTCCCGAGGGCGTCGCGGGCCGCCAGGCCGGACAGCGCCATCGCGTCGTAGAGCGACACCACACCGGTGGCCAGGCCGACGAGCGCGGTGGGATCGGCCCGCAGCGGCCGCACCCGGCCGCGTTCGAACACCCCGACACCGCGTGCGAAGGCCCGCAGATCCAGTGCGGCCAGATCGAATTCACGACCCATTGCCGGGTACGCCGGGCAGGTCACCTGAAAGCCGCGGTCGACCAGGAAGCCATCGACCCGATCGGTACGCACCCGGCCGCCCGGTTGATCCGAGGCTTCCAGCACCTCGACCTCGACCCCGGCGAGCGCCAGGTGTCGCGCCGCGACCAGCCCCGACAACCCGGCTCCCACGACCAGTACGTCCGTCATGAGAGCCATCGTCCCAACAATCCGCTTCGGCTACCCGGACTATCCGGCATCCAGCCAGGCCGGGAGTGGTTCGCGCGCCGCCAGCCAGCTCGCGGGCACTCCTCCGGGCGTACCGACACCCGCGCACGCGGCGACGATCCCGCCGACGATCGCGGCCGTGGTGTCGATGTCGCCACCGGCCTCGATGCAGGCCCGGATCGCGGCCGGATAGTCGTCGAGGAAGCGCGCGGCGACCCACAGCGTGAACGGCACCGTCTCATGGGTGAGCACGCTGGCGCCGTTGCCGAGGCGGTAGGCCGCCTCTGCGACAGTCGCTCCACCCAGCTCACGGGCGGCGGCGATGCCATCGGCCACCCGGCCGGCGATGACGTGCGGCAGGTCCAGAAAGTCGTCGAAGTCGAGGCGGACGCCGCCGGCGACCCGAGCCGCCGCGACCGCGACCGCGACGGCACCCGCGATCGCTTCCGGATGCGCGTGCGTGACTTCCGCCGACTTGATCGCCTCCAGCGCCGCGCGATCCAGGTCATCGGCGAAGAACGCACCCAGCGGGGCGACCCGCATCGCGGCGCCGTTGCCGAGCGACCCGGAGCCGCCGAACGCGGCCGGCGCCACCACGTGCCACGGCGCGCCGTCGCGGATCTGGTGCAGCGTGACCACGGCGCCACCGCCGTAGCCGCGGTAGGGCTCGCAGCGCTCGGCGAAGGCGGCGGCCAGACGATCACGGTCGATCGCGCCGTAGGACTCCAACTCCGCGACGACGGAACAGGCCATCTCGGTGTCGTCGGTCCAGTCCCAGACCGGCGCCGGCACCTGGCCGGCGAGCAGATCCTCGACCCGATTTCCCGGTACGAAGTAGGCCGCCCCGAGCGCGTCTCCCACCGACAGCCCGTCCAGGCTGTCCCACATCGCGCCACGCACCGAGCCAGCCTACGTGCGTCGACTGGGACTGGCTATGTAACGCAAAGTGATTAGGCCTATCGGTCCTCGGTCTGGCGCCACGATTCGGATCAGGCCATCATGGGTAGTCCGTGACGACCCGAGGTCCGTTGAGGAGATCATGCCGTCACCGTCCGTCGCAGCTCGTATTCGAATCGTCGCCGCGCTCGCCGGTCTTGCGGCATTGGCCGCTGTGGCTGGATGCGGGCGCACCAGCGGCACCGGCACGCTCTCCGCGCCGAGCACGGCACCGATGCCGACGCTGAGCAGCGATCCGAGCCCGAAGCAGTACTTCAAGGACGGCAAGACCTACCAGGCCTGGATCATCGAGACGAAGGCTGGACCGGCATTCGTTCTCGACCTCGGTCATCACCTGGTGGACACGCCGTCCGATCCGGCCGCCACCCGATATCTGCAGCAACACGGGAAGTCACCGGGTCCGGAGGGCATCCCGAACAGCTACATCGATGTCGACACGCATGTGCACAAGACCCAGAGCGTGGCACCCGACGTCACCATCGCGGTCAATCCCGATGGCACCGCGCCGAAGAACCTGAGCCTGCCGGACTTCCAGAAGTGGCTGGAGAAGTACGGCGTCGAGAAGATCACCGGCCCGAAGGACGACTACTTCGGCGCGCCGTCCTACGTTGGCCCGCTGTTCGCGGTGACCTTCGAGAACGACGTGATCGTGTCGATCAACCAGATCTTCGAGCCGTAGCCGGGCGGACCAGGCTCGTGAGCCGGCCGCGGCGGACCCAGCGCGCGGCTTGACCAGACCTCAACCGGCCCGAGGACCACGACCGGCCCGAGGACCGCGGCCGACCCCGAGGACCACGACCGACCGGACCTCAGCGGACCGAGCGGCCGGAACCAACCGTGGTCCCGGCATCTGCATCAGGGTGCCGCGGTGCCGGCCGGACTGTGGCGGCGCACCGACGCCCTGACACCGGCGCGGCTGTCGGTCGTCGGGCACGCGCGACGCTGATCCGTCCGGCTCAACCTCGCGCCGAGAGGCCCAGGATGGTCCAGCCCGGATCCGGATAGCCGGCTTTGGTGGCGGTCCGATCCGACGCGATGTTCGCAGGATCGTGCAGGTAAATGGGCACGGCATCCTGTGCCAGCACCCATCGCGACGCCTGGGCGACCAGTCGTGCCGCGAGACCCCGCCCGCGGAACGCTTCGTCGGTGCCGACCGACAGCTCCAGGCCGTATTTGTTGTGCCGCTTGATTCCGACACCGGCCGCGTAGGCATCGTCGACGAGCGCGATCAGCGCCTCGCCGCCGAACGGCCACAGCCACTCCGGCACCCGCGGATCGGTCGCGTCGATCCAGACGCCGGCGTCTTCGAGCGGCGCCGGTGTCAGGGTCCAGCGGAACTTGCCGAGATAGGCGGTGGCTCCGGCTCGGCCCATCGCAGCCGGCAGCGTAGCGGTGATGTCGTCCCACCCGGTCACCGCCGTCCGGACCGCGTCAACGTGATCGGGCGGCACCGAGAGCAGGCCGCCGTCCGGCGTACCGACACCGATCACGTCCCGGATCGCACCGTCCCAGGCGGGCTGCGTACGCGTCGCGGAGCCGACCACGGTCACCGCTCCGGTCGGCGGCCAGTCACCCAGCCACTCACGCAGGAACGCAGACAGTTCGGGCATCGCGACCTCGCTTCGTCATGTTCTCCGGTGCCCTCGTGACATTACCCAGCGGCGGATGTCGTAGGACGCGGGTACCGTTGCAGGCTCGCACGGGGTCTATGAGTTCAGCACACACCGTTCAGCACACACCGTTCAGCACGCATTGGAGGCAACCACGTGGTGCTTGACGACAAAGCGCCGACACCGGCCAGCGGTGCCAGCCCTGACGAAGTCGAGCGCATGATGCGCAACCTGTGCGCGTACGCATTGAGTGAACCGGACCCGTTGCGACGCTATCTCGACCTGACCCACCAGCAGCAGGTGTTCGAGGGATTGGCGGCCGCGCTGCTGCGCGAGCGCGGCGGCGCGCTCGCCGACATGGCCGAGCTCGGTGTCCCGCTGGACCGGATCGTCCAAGGCGCCAAGCTGACTACTCCCCAGCAGGTTCGCACGCTGGTCAAGGCGGCCGGGCGGACGCTGCCACGGGCCCGCAAGCAGGCGCCGAAGAAGGCCGCGGCCAAGACCGCCTCGGCGGCTCGCGGGCTTCCGGCGATCACCTCCGACGGCCGGGGGAGCCGGATGCTCACCGCAGCCGAGCGCAAGGCGCTGGGACTGCCGGCGCTCAAACCGATCAAGGCCATCCCCCGCCAGCGGGTCGGCACCCGCTGATCGAGCCGCCGGGTCAGCCAATAGCCGTCTGAGCCGCTGGGTCAGCATCCGCCGACTGAGCCGCTGGGTCGGCACCCGGCGTCTGAGCCGCCGGATCAGTCCCGCTGATCGAGCCGCCGGGTCCGACCCGCCGACCGAACTGCGCTGGTCAGATCCGCTGACAGAACCGCGCGTGACGGCGCACGCTCCAGCGACCTCCGACCACGCGCTAAGGCAACGGGACAGCACCCCCACCGACCCGGTCCGGAACTCCGCGCGGCACTGCCGGACCCGGGGCCGGGTCATCCGACATGCAGCTCGGCGAGCCGTCGTCGGTCGACGCCCACCAAGCCGGCTGGTCCGGCTTAGGCCGCAGCCGCACGGTTCCATGGGAGTGAACATCGCCGATGTCAGCCACGATCGAGCATCGCCGAACTCCAGGGCCAGCGCCGCTGCGTCGGTCGCGACCGTGCCCGACAATGCGCAGGTCGGGCCACTCATCACCGATCTCGTGAACCTATTCGCGGGCCGTCAGAGCGACAGCATCGATGGGCGCCCACCAATGTGGAGGAAACCCGTCCGGGTTCCCACACATTGACGACCGTGTTACCCGCTTGTAAAGTCTGACCAACGCAGTGCAAGAAACTTGCATTGAGCCGTCTGGATCTGTGGCATCACCCGCAAGTTCCGGCAGGGACGCAGCCTCCCCGGTGTCCATGCGCATCGCTCCGCCCCCCAACGGAGAAGAGGCACGCCCTGATGTCGATGGTTGCTGCGCATGTCCGGTCGCCACCCGCCGCGACCCCCCGTCACGATGCCACGCCGAGCATTCGCCGTCGGCGCATCCGGTAACCCTTCCGATCGTTGCCGCGTGCCTCCTACGCGCGGTCGACAGCTCCACCGCGCCACCACATCACCCCCAAGGGTTCGCACACCGTGGAGAGCAAGCTCCCGGGCATCCCGACCCCCACCGCCCGAGACAAAGGAACGCGATGAGAAGTAAGCGTTTAGCGCTGCGGCTCACGGCCGCAGCGTTAGCCGGACTGGTGGCCAGCCGTGCTGCCGTTCGTGCAGATCGAAGCCGCCAGCGGTGCCGGGATCCAACCTGGCACTCGGGCCACACCGCATCCGCCAGCAGCTACACCCAGACCTACGCGCCGGCGAACATCAACGACGGCAACCAGAGCCACCTACTGGGAGTCCGCCAACAACGCCTTCCCGCAATGGGCCGCAGGTGGACCTCGGCACCAGCACCGCCGTCAACCAGGTGGTGCTGAAGCTGCCGTCCGGCTGGGGCAGCCGGCCAGGAGACGCTGTCGGTGCAGGGCAGCACGGACGGCTCGACGTTCAGCACCATCGTCGCGTCGGCCGGTCTACACCTTCGACGGCAGCGCCAACACGGTGACCGTCAATTTCACCCAGACCAACACCCGCGTAGGTGCGGATCAACGTCACCGCGAACACCGGCTGGCCGGCCGCCCAGCTCTCCGAGCTGGAGATCTACGGCCCGACCACCACGTCGTCGCAACCTCGCGCTGGGCAAGACGATGTCGGAGAGCAGCCACAGCCAGACCTACGCGGCGAGCAACGCCAACGACGGCAACCAGGGCACCTACTGGGAGTCGGCGAACAACGCGTTCCCGCAGTGGCTGCAGGTCGACCTGGGCACATCGCAGGCGATCAACAAGATCGTGTTGAAGCTGCCGACCGGCAGTTGGGGCGCCCGCACCGAGACACTCTCGGTCTCAGGCAGCACCGACAACTCCAACTTCACCACCATCGTGGCGTCGGCCGGCTACAACTTCGACGGCACCAGCAACGTGGTCACCATCAACTTCGGCGCCACGACCACGCGCTACGTGCGGCTGAACGGTCACCGCCAACACCGCATGGCCGGCCGGGCAGATCTCCGAGTTCGAGGTCTACGGCCCGACCACGGGTGACACCCAGGCGCCGACCGCACCGACCAACCTGGCGTACACGCAGACGACCGGGCACATCACGCTGACGTGGAACTCGTCGACCGACAACGTAGGCGTGACCGGCTACGACATCTACCTGAACAGCGCGCTGCTGACTAGCGTTCCGTCGTCGGCTCTGACCTACACCGACACGGAGCCGGACACGCTGACTGCGACCTACTTCGTACGCGCTCACGACGCGGCCGGGAACCAGTCGGGCAACTCCAACAGCGTGACCCGGACCGGCCAGACCGGCGACCAGACGGCACCGACGGCTCCGGGCAACCTGGCCGTCACCACCCCGGTCTCCGGCACCGTCAAGCTGACCTGGGCGGCCTCCACCGACAACGTCGGGGTCACCGGCTACGACATCTACCGCAACGGATCCCTGGACACCTCGGTCAACGGCTCCACGCTGACCTACTCGGAGTCGCAGCCGGACACCGCCACGGTGATGTACTACGTCAAGGCGCACGACGCGGCCGGCAACCAGTCGGCGGCCAGCAACACCGTGACGCGTACCGGAACCGGCGGCCCGACCACCAACCTCGCGGTGGGACGCCCGGTCACCGGCAGCGGATACACCTACATCTACGCTCCGGCCAACGTCAACGACAACGACCTGACCACCTACTTCGAGGGTTCGTCCTACCCGAGTACGGTCACCGTGCAACTGCTCGGCAACGCGCAGCTGTCCTCGGTCGTGGTCAAGCTGAACCCCGACCCGGCCTGGGGCGCGCGTACGCAGAACATCGCGGTGCTGGGCCAGGACCAGGCCGGCGGCTCGTTCGTCACGCTGAAGGCGGCGGCGAACTACACCTTCGACCCGGCCACCGGCAACGCGGTGACCATCCCGGTCAGCGGCAGCTACCAGAACATCCAGCTGTCGATCAACAGCAACACTGGGGCCCCGGGCGGCCAGGTGGCGGAGTTCCAGATCTTCGGCACCCCGGCACCGAACCCGGACCTCAACCCCACCGCGATCAGCTGGTCCCCGACCTCGCCGGTGGAGTCCGACGCGATCACCGTGTCCACCACGGTGAAGAACATCGGCAGCGCGGCGTCGACGGCCAGCAACGTCAACATCTACGCCGGCGCCGCCAAGGTCGGCACCTCGACGGTCCCGGCGCTCGCGGCCGGTGCCCAGACGGTGGTCACCACCAACATCGGCACCCTGACGGCGGGCAGCTACGCCCTCACCGCCAAGGTCGATGAGGCGAACACGCTGGTCGAGCTCAACGACAGCAACAACAACCTGACCAGCTCCACCAACCTCACGGTGTCTCCGGTGCAGAGTGCCGACCTGATCGGCACGACCGGCTGGAACCCGTCCAACCCGGCCGCGTGGCAATACGGTCACCTTCACCACGACGCTGAAGAACCAGGGCAACCAGCCGACGAGCAGCGGCGCGCACGGCGTCACGGTTACCGTGATCAACTCCGGCGGCACCACGGTGAAGACCCTGACCGGCTCCTACACCGGCTCGCTCGCCGCCGGTGCCAGCACCAACGTGACCATGGGCACCTGGACCGCGGTCAACGGCAACTACACGGTCAAGACCGTGGTTGACGCCGGACTCTGCCGAGCTCGCCGTCAAGCAGGCGAACAACACCAGCACCACCACGTTGTTCGTCGGCCTCGGCGCCAACATGCCGTACGACAACTACGAGGCCGAGGACGGCACCTACGGTGGCGGCGCGGTTCTCAACGGTCCGAACCGCATCATCGGCGACCTGGCCGGTGAGGCGTCCGGCCGCAAGTCGGTGTCGCTCAACTCGACCGGGTCCTACGTGCAGTGGACCTCGCGCGAGGCCAGCAACACCTTCGTGGTCCGGGTCTCGATTCCGGACTCGGCCGGTGGCGGTGGCATCACCTCGTCGCTGGATCTCTACGTCAACGGCGCCCTGGTGCAGCCGCTCAGCCTGACGTCGCACTTCGCCTGGCTCTACGGCGCCGAGACCGGTCCGGGCAACTCGCCGGGCGCCGGACCGCGGCACATCTACGACGAAGCCAGCTTCGTGCTGCCCCAGTCGTACCCGCAGGGCAGTGTGTTCAAGCTGCAGAAGGACTCGTCGAACGGCTCGCAATACGCCATCGACTTCATGCAGCTGGAGCAGGCCACCGCCGTGGCGAACCCGGATCCGGCGCACTACACCGTGCCGACCGGCTTCACCCAGGACGCGGTCCAGGCCGCGCTGGACAAGGTCCGGATGGACACCACCGGCACCTGGACCGGCGTGTACCTGCCGGCCGGCCAGTACTCGGTGACGCAGAAGTTCACCATCTACCAGAAGGGTGTCACTGTCGTCGGTGCCGGCCCGTGGTTCACCCAATTCGTGGTTCCGACCACGATGGAGAACACCGACGCCGGATGGTCGTTGCAGAGCGGCGCCAGCGGGTCCACGTTCCGTGGCTTCGCCTGGTTCGGCAACTTCGACACCCGCATCGACGGCCCCGGCCACACCTGGGACCTGCGTGACCAGTCGAACATCACCATCGACAACGTGTGGATCGAGCACACAGTGGTCGGTGTCTGGGGTTCGGCGGGTGTGTCCAACTCGCACTTCACCAACATGCGGATTCGGGACACCTACGCCGACGGCATCAACCTCACCAACCACAGCACCGGCAACGTCATCAGCAACGACGAGGCCCGCACCACCGGTGATGACAGCTTCGCGCTGTTCGCCGCCAACGACCAGGAAGGCGGCAATAACGAGAACAACACCATCACCAACGTCACGGCGCTCATGCCGTGGCGGGCCGCGGGCATTGCGGTCTACGGCGGTGACAACAACACGGTCAGCAACTTCCGGATTGCCGACACGCTGTGCTACTCGGGTCTGACCATCAGTTCGCTGAGCTTCGGATTCTCGTTCCCCGGCTTCAGCTTGCCGGTGACGACGTTCTCCAACTACTCACTCGAGCGCGATGGTGGTCACTTCTGGGGCAACCAGGTGTTCGGTGCGATGTGGGTGTTCTCCGGTGACAAGACGTTCCAGGGCATCCGGGTGAACAACGGCTCGATCACCGATCCCACCTACTCCGGCATCATGTTCCAGACCGACTACACCCCGAACGGTCCGGCACTGTCGTCGATCAACGACATCATCTTCACGAACACCACAATCACCGGTGCTCAGAAGAGTGGTGACGCCTACGACGCCAAGTCGGGTTACGGCATCTGGGCCAACCAGCTGCCGGAGGCCGGTCAGGGCCCGGCGGTCGGCTCGGCGACCTTCAACGGTCTCACCGAGAGCAACAACTTCGTCAACATCCAGAACACCACGACGACGTTCACCATCACGGTGAATTAGTCACCTACCACGCACGGAACCCGAGGCCCGGAGCGATCGCTCCGGGCCTCGGCCGTCACCGGGAGAAGATCGACGTGGTCACTCCCGAGGCGCGCAACCGACGATAGCCCTCGATGGACAGCGGAAACACCAGAACCAGCAGGAGTACGACAAGCTGAGCGGCCGGGTAGATCAGGCCGACCGGGATGCTGACCAGGGCGCCGGTCAGCGACACCATCCGGTAACCCGAAGTGCCGATCCGCAGGATCCGCCGGAACACCATGTCGCCCGCCAGGAACAACGCCACACCGCCGCCGAGGGCGATCGCCTGGCCCGCGCTGACGTGGCCGAACGCGTGCGCGACCTCTTTCTTGATGCCGGCCGCGGTGGCGATGATGCCGATCAGCATCGGATAGTGCGCGTAGCCGTACGCCTGAAGAGCCACCCGGGCCCGGCGCTTGGAGTCGGCGATCGAATCCAGGGCATGCTCGGCGCGCTCCTCGTCGCCACCGAAGTAGGCCCAGTAGAGGAAGTACGCCACCACGAGACCGGCGACCGCCACCGCGAGCACGCCGATGTCCAGGTGCAGCTCGGCCGCGCCGACGCCGATCGCCACCACCGACTCGCCCAGGGCGATGATGATGACCAGGCCGTGACGCTCGACGAAATGCGCCGCGCTGATGGTGAAGCGGCCCACCGGGATCAGGTATGGCGTAGCGATCTGCACGGCGAACGCCGCGGTCCACAACCCCCATCGCCACGGCGTCGGCAGGTAGCCGCCGACCAGGACCATGGTCGCCGACAGCAGGTTGATCGAACCGAGCGATCGCAGCGCCCGGGCCACATCCGGCCCGCCGGAGAGCCAGAACAGGCCACTGTGGACCAGGTTGACGACGAAATACCCCAGGCCGAACGCCCACCCGGTGGACTCGAACGCATGCGGGACCGCCAGCGCCATGGTGAGGAAACCGGCCATGCCGGTGACCAGCAGGCCCCGGCGGACCGTGTTGACCGGCGCGACCGCGTTGGTCAGCCACGCGTAGCCGCCATACATCCACCAGGTCACGCCGAACATCAGCATCACCTGGCCGAAGACCTCAACCGTGGTCCGCGCCGCGAGCAAGCCGGTCAGCTGCGTCACGGTGAACACGACCACCAGGTCAAAGAACAGCTCGACGGTGCTGACCCGGACCGCGGTCTCCAGCGGCGGACCGCCGGTGTTCTGGATCTCAGTCACGCACCGAGAGTAGCGACCTGCTTCGCGAGGAACTCGATGGTCAGGGCGCGCCACCGAGCCCGGCCGCCGACCATGGTGTGGCCCACACCGTCGATCGCGGCGAACTGGGCAGCGACCTCGGCGGCGACCGCGCGCGACCGGCGCGGATCGGTGGTCCGGTCGGCAGCGCCGTGCACGATCAGGACCGGCTTGCCGATCAGGTCACCGACCGGGTCGCCATCCTCGATCCACGGCGCCAGCAAGCACACGGCGGCGACGTTCGGCTCCCCCGCGACATAGATCGCGGCCCGGCCGCCCATCGAGTGGCCGATCAGGATCACCGGCACGCCGGGCAACTCGGTCGCGGCCATGCGTACCGCCCAGCGAAGATCTTGCGCGGCGTCGGCCGCCGCGCCGTTCCAGCCCCGCACCCGATAACGCAGGCGCCACACCTTCGTGCGCGACCCGCGGGCGGCCGCGACCACCCACGGCGTCACCCACCGCTGCCAGGCGTAGGTCATGGTGAACCCGCCGGCTGGCGCGACGCTGTCGGCCCGGCCGCCGTGCGCAATGATCACCAGTGCCGCCGGCTGGTCGCCGCCGCGGCGCGCCACTTCGATCGCGGGCTGACTGATCATGCGGGCAAACCTACCGCGCGATAACGGCGGATACCCTCGGCTTCATCGGCGGTCGCGCGGCTCTGGTGGACGAGCAGCTCCAGGTGCACCGCGGTCTCGCAGACGGCGAGCATCTGATTGAACGGGTCCAGGTCAGCGAAGGGGCGGCGGCGCGACGTCCACGGGATCCGCGTCGAGGCGGTGTAGGCGTCCAGGCCGTCGGCGCTTAGCTGATCGGCGATCTCGGTCAGCCGGTGATCGTGATGGGCCAGCAGTTCGTCGACCCGCGCGTGAACCCGCCCACCGACCGGGCCGTGCGCGGGGAGCAACTCCATGTCCGGCAGCGCTCGCACGGTCCGCAGCGCGCCGAGATAGTCGCGCAGCGCCATCGGCGACGGGTTCATCTCGAAGGCGATCGACGGAGTGATGTGCGGCAGCACGTGGTCACCGGCGAACAGCAGCCCGGCCGCGTGATCGGCGAAGACGACGTGGCCGCGGGTGTGCCCGGGCGTGTGGATCGCCTCCAGCACCCGGTCCCCGACCTGGAACGTGCCGCCGTCCTTGATCCATTCGTCGGGCATCTCGTAGTCCGGATCCCGCAGGTCGCCGCCGAGGCCCAGGCCGATCAGCGTGTCCACCACCGGCTGCGCGCCGTGCTTGGCGAGCAGCGCGAGGTGACTGCGCAGTCCCGGCGGAGCCGGCGCCGTGATGACTTCGAGGGCGTCCCGCTCGCCCTCGCCGAGCAGCACCGGCGTGCCGTATTCACGGCGCACCGCGATGGCGTTGGTGTAGTGGTCCCGGTGATGGTGGGTGACCAGGAAGCGGCGGACGTCACCAAGTTCGGCGCCGATCGCGGAGAGACCGTCGACCAGGGCATTCCGGGCCTCGTCCAGCGCCCAGCCACCGTCGATGAGAGTCAGTCCGCCGCCGTCGGCCAGGGCGTAGATGTTGACCGCCCGAAGGCCGTCCATCGGCAGCACCGCCGGGATCCGCCACACACCGGGCGCGACCTGGAACGCCCCCGATCGGGTCCAGGCATGCCGGTCGTCCTGCTCGCTCACAGTCGCCTCCAGCCTCCGAGTAGATCACCGGCCGCCTCGAATCGGCAGCCCCGCGAGGCCGGGTGAGCCGAACGTCACCAGGTGTGCCCAGTCGATGGTGCCGGGCCCGCACCGAGGACGGGCTCGATGGATCGGCTAGGTAAGTCGGCTATGTTGGCCGGTTGTGACGACTGCTCTGCTTGTGATGGATGTCCAGAACGGCATCGTGGCCCGATTCGGCGACGACACCACCTACCTCGATCGGCTGGCAGGCGCGGTGGACGCCGCGCGGGCGGCCGGACTTCCGGTGATCTACGTACGCGTCGCGTTCCGGGACGGCTATCCCGAGGTGTCCCCGCACAACAAGACGTTCGCGGCCGCGGCCGCTCGCGGCGGTATGACCGAAACCGACGAGGCCACGCAGGTGCACGCCAGGGTGGCACCGCGGCCGGGTGACGTGACCGTGATCAAGAAGCGAGTGAGCGCGTTCACCGGCAGCGGCCTCGATCTGGTGCTGCGCGGCCAGGGCATCGACACGCTGGTGCTGACCGGCATCGCCACCTCGGGTGTGGTGCTGTCCACGCTCCGGGAGGCCGCCGACCAGGACTTCGGCCTGTTGGTGCTGGCCGACGGGTGCCTGGACAACGACCCGGAGGTGCATCGGGTGCTGACCGAGAAGGTGTTCCCGCGTCAGGCCGAGGTCACCACGGTCGCCGACTGGATCGCGACGCTCGACTGAGCCCCATAGTTTCCTCGGTGTGGGGACGATTTCGTACGCCCTGGGGTACGCAACCGTCCCCACGGCGCGGAGACGCGCGGATTGACACGACGCCGCGTCCGCACCGGCATGAGTTCCGGAACGGACGCAGCGGGTCTATCCGTGGTATCGCTGGTTACCAGCGGTACCACCGGTTGCGGCCACCTGCGGCGGACGTGCCGCGGGCGAGGAAGCCGACCACCCACACGATCGCGACGATAATCGCGATCCACCACAACACGTGTGCCGCGAAGCCCGCGCCGAACAGGATCAGCGCCAGCAGCAGCACGAGAATCAAAGCCAGCATCAGGTACTCCTCCCTAGTGCCGGAGGAATACCCGGGCGGGCCGGAAACAAACCTTAGAACCTGGTGGCGACGGATCTTGTCACATCGGACGCCTATGGTGGGTCTGTGACTACCGCGACCGCACCAGGGCCTCCTACTGCACCCGGGTCTCAACCTGCGTCGGGTCGTCACCGAGACCGCCGCGGTTTCGGCGGCCTGCTGCGCGAGTGGCGGCAGGCGCGGCGGATCAGCCAGCTTGAGCTCTCGTCGGTCAGCGGCGTCTCGTCCCGGCACCTCAGCTTCATCGAGACCGGCCGCGCCAAGCCCAGCCGCGAGATGGTGCTGCGACTGGCCCGAGAGCTGGACCTCCCGCTGCGTGAGCGCAATGCGTTGCTGCAGGCGGCGGGTTATGCGCCGGCCTACGATGAGACGCCGCTGGACGCACCGAGGATGGTTATGGTGACCGCGGCGATCGACACGGTGCTGCGCAGTCACCTCCCGTTTCCGGCGCTCGCCTTCGACTCGGCCTGGGACATCGTCCGGGTCAACGACGCGGTCGGCGTATTCACCGACGGCCTGCCGCCGGACCTGTTCTCCCCGGCCCTCGGCAACTCCGTCGCCAGCGGCAACGCCATGCGGATCACCCTCAGCCCGGACGGTCTCGCGCCCGACCTGGTCGACCATGACCAGGTGCGGTCCCGCATGCTGGCGCGGATGCGGCGGCAAGCGGCCGCCTCCGGCAGCTCCAAGCTGACCGCGCTGGCCGAGGAGTGCGCGGCGTTTCCGCACTCCGGCGGTGCGGTGGCGGCGCCGACCGAGCCGGACATCGTGATGCCGTTCCGGCTGCGCCGCGGTGCGGCGGTGCTGAGCCTGTTCAGCGCGATCGCGACGTTCGGCACCGCAACCGACTTGACGGTGGCCGAGCTGTCCATCGAGACGTTCTTCCCGGCCGATGAGGCGACCGCCGCCTTCTTCACCGGCCGCTGACTTTCTTATCACTTGTTACCTGGGGTTTTACCTCTCTGGTAATCGACTGCGGCGAGCCTGTCGGCGACCGTTGAGGCATGACAACGGCCTTTGAATCCCGCCCGGCCGACTCCCACACGTCGGGCTCGAAATCAGCCGGCTCGCGCCCGGCGTCCGCCCCGCCTCGCGGCGGCGATCTCGCCACCCTCCTGGTGGTGCTCGCCGGAGCCTTCATGATCACGCTGGATTTCTTCATCGTGAACGTGGCCATCCCGACCATGCAGCACGATCTGCACGCCGGCAGTGGCGCGGTGCAGTGGATCGTGGCCGGATACGCCCTGGCGATCGCTTGTGGCGTCATCACCGCGGGCCGGCTCGGCGACCTCTACGGCCGCCGGCTCATGTACGCGATCGGCCTGGCCCTGTTCACCCTAGCCTCGCTCGCCTGCGCCATCGCCGCCAACGCCGGTGAACTGGTGGCCGGCCGGGTGCTACAAGGCATCGCCGCGGCCATCCTGACGCCCCAGGTCCTGGCCATCATCGCCACCGCGTTCACTGGCCGCGCACAAGTGCGGGCATTCACCGCGTACGGCCTGACGCTCGGCATCGCGGCCGTGTTCGGTCAGCTGATCGGCGGCTCGCTGATCGCGGCCGACGTGTTCGGCTCCGGTTGGCGTGCCTGCTTCCTGATCAACCTGCCGATCGGTGCCGCGGCGCTGGCGCTGGTGCCGCGGGTGATCCCGCGCACGCCGGCCACCGGCGCCCGCCTCGACCTCGCCGGCATGGGCATCGTGACCGTCGCCCTGGTAGCGACCGTGCTGCCGCTGATCCAGGGACAGTCGGCCGGGTGGCCGGCCTGGACCTGGGCCAGCTTCGCGGTGGCTGCGGTGCTGTTCGTCGCGTTCATTGCGTACCAGCGGCGGCTCACCCGATCCGGCGGCGCGCCGCTGATCGACCTATCGATGTTCGCCTCCCGTGGATTCGCGATCGGCAGCATCACCCAATTCACCTTCTGGATCGGGCAGGCGTCGTTCTTCCTCACCCTCGCGCTCTACCTGCAGCAGGGCCATGGCCTGTCGGCGCTGCGCTCGGGCGTCGTATTCACCGCGATCGGCGCCGGCTATCTGGCCACTTCCACCACCGCCGGCCGGATCGCCGCCCGGCTGGGGCGCCAGACCGTCGCGGTGGGCACGGTGATCATGGCCGTCGGCCTGGTTGCGATGCTGTTGGCGGTACGCGACATCGGCACCACCGGCAACGTCGGGTGGCTCGTGCCGGGGCTGGCGATCGACGGCGTCGGCATGGGCATGGCGCTCTCACCACTGGCCTCGACGGTGCTGTCCTACGTGCCGATGCGCCTGGCCGGAGCCGGATCCGGCGTGCTGTCCACGGCGATGCAGGTCGGCGGCGCAGTCGGTGTAGCTCTGATCGGAGTCGTCTTCTACCGCGCCGTCGACGGTGGCTTCGGACCGGCATTCCAGGCCAGCCTCGCGTTCCTGATCGCGGTCGAGGTGCTGGTGGCGATCCTGGTGCAGGCGCTGCCCCGGCGGAGCGCCGGATAGGCCCGGCTTCGCACTCGCCGTACCCCCGGAACCACTGTGCCCGCGGAACCACGGTGCCCCCGGAACCACTGTGCCCCCGGAACCAAGTGTCCGGGGGCACGGTCGTGTCCGATACGCGCGTGATCGGCGACGCTCAGGTCTCGGCCACAGTCGCGTCCCCGAACCCGGCGCTCCTCCGAAGGCCGCACGGCCGGACACCGCGCCGCCGAACCCCTACCCCCGAAACCCCTCGCCGTCGGCAACCACACCTCCGAAGCCGCGCCGTCGGCAACCACACCTCCGAAGCCGCGCCGTCGGAATCCACACCTCCGAAGCCGCGCCGCCGGAGACCGCCGGGTCCGGAAAAGCCGCGTGGCTAGGTTTTCCTACTTAACCAATAGGGAAAGACGTGTTACTGTCGTGCCGTGACCGCGAAGACTTCATCCGGCAGCAGTCGGACCATCTCGACCGCGACCCGCACCGACCTGCTCGAGGTCGCCCGGACCTTCGCGGCAGCGCCCCATCGCTGGCCGACGGCGCCCAAGTTCGACCCGATCAGCCGCTGGTTCATCCTGCTCTCGGAAGACCCGTCGGCGGAGGTTTGGTTGCTGACCTGGCTGCCCGGGCAGGCGACCGAACTGCATGATCACGGTGGCTCGGCGGGGGCATTCGCGGTCGTCAGCGGCGAGGTCACCGAGCGCGTGGTGACCGACGACGGCACGCTGACCGAGTCGGTCCGGACCTATGCGGCCGGCGACGGCCACGGGTTCGACGCCCATTACGTGCACCGGATCATCAACAACAGCACCCGCCCGGCGGTCACGGTGCACGCCTACGGCCCGGCGCTGACCTCGATGACCCGCTACGCGGTATCCAACGGGCGGCTGGAATCGGTCGCCGTCGACCGGGCGGGGGCGAACTGGTGACCGTGACCGTGCAAGCGCCCCGTGGCATCGATCAGATCCTTTCCGACGCGCGGGCCCGGCTGGACCGATTGCGACCGGCCGAGGCTCTGGCGGCGCAGCGCGCCGGCGCGGTCCTGGTGGACATCCGGCCCGCGGCCCAGCGGCTGGCCAGCGGCCAGATCCCGGGCGCCCTGGTGATCGAGCGCAACGTCCTGGAGTGGCGGTTCGACCCGCACAGCGATGCCCGGCTCGACATCGCCGACTACGACCTGCAGGTCGTGGTCGTGTGCCAGGAGGGCTACACGTCATCCCTGGCCGCGGCCGCCCTGCAGGACCTGGGTCTGCGCCGGGCCACCGACCTGGACGGCGGATTCATGGCCTGGTGGTCGCTCGGACTTCCGATCGCCGGTGCGGAGGATCCGGCGATCGGCTGAAACTCCCTGTGGGGTGCGGAGGGAGCGCGGCGAGCCAGGTGGGCGGCTCGCCGCGCTCGCGCACGTTGGTGATGCGGCGGCTCGCGCGCCGCGCCGCTCAGCCCTCGCTCACCTCGATGACCCGGGTCGTCACCGGCCCGATGCCGCGCTCCGGGTCGGATCGAAACGCCGCGAAACTGCGATGATCCGGGAACCAGATAAGGTGCACCTCAGATCGCCGGTCCGTGCCGATCAGGCGCCGCTGCACGCGGCCGCCGTGGCGTTCCACGATCGCCAGAGCGTGATCCTCGTAGGCCCGCCCGTCGTCGGTCTCGAAGTCCACGATCGCGACGAGTTCCACCGGTTCGGCACCGCCCAGGCTCTTCCACATGACCACATCGGCGGCGCCGTTCGGATAACCGAGGCGACGCCCGGTCTCCACGAACCCGATGCGCTTGTAGAAGTCCGGAGCCTGGAACGTGAACGAGCACACCGACATGTCGGTGCAGCCGCGGGCCCGCGCCTCGGACTCCGCGGCCGCCATCACCTTGGTGCCCCAGCCGTCCGCGCGGTGATCGGGGTGCACCCAGAGGCTGTCGATCAGCATCGCGGTCCCCCACGACACACCGTCCAACCCAGCGATCAGGACACCGTCGTCTCCGGTGACCTTCACCGAGAGCGGTGTCATCTCGCTCACTCCGGTGATCTCGACGTTGTACGCGACCAGCTCGCGGTTGATCCGGTCGGAGAGCTCCGGGTCGCGTCCGTTGATCTCGAGTTGCGGCATGACCGCAGTCTCGCACTGCCGCTGTTGGACGGCGTTGCTGACCGCACGCTGGACCAACCCGTCACCGGCCCGGCACCTCAGTCAGTTCTGTCCGGTTTGTCGTCCGGGAATGCCGGCACCCCCGGCTGCGTTCACTTGGCAGACTCAGGAGGTGCTCGATGAAGGTCCGTACATCTGTTCGATCGCTCAAGCTCCGGCCCGGTTCGGTGGTGATCCGCCGCAACGGTGTGGTCCGGGTGATCAATAAGAAGAACCCGCGGCTGAACGCCCGCCAGGGCTGACCGCGCACCGCTTTTCCAAGCGCCCCGCCGAGGCGACCCGATTGCCGGGTCGCCTCGGCTTTTCGCTGCCCTGGGCACAGGGCAAGATGTGCCCGTGGATCTGATCTCGCGCACCCGAAACGCCTCGGGTGTCATCGCCCTGATCGCGTTCGCCGCTCTGACCGCGCTGAGCCTGTGGTCGGTCACTCCCCCGGCCGCCAAGGGCACCACCACGCCGGCCGGCCAGTTCAGCGCCGACCGGGCGTTCCAGCACGTGCAGACGATCGGCCAGGAGGTCCACGTCGCGGGCAGCCCGGCCGCCGGCACCGTGCGCGACTACATCGTCAGCACCCTGGCGAGCTACGGTCTCGACCCGCAGATTCAGGACGCGGTCGGCGCCGATGACTCGCTTGGCCACGGATATGCCATGGCACGCGTCCGCAACGTGGTGGCGGTCATCCCAGGCACCGCGTCCACCGGCCGGGTCTTCGAGGTCGCCCACTATGACTCGGTGCAGGTCTCGCACGGCGCCAACGACGACGGCGCCGGGGTCTCGACGCTGCTGGAGACCGCCCGTGCGCTGATGCACGGCCCGAAACTCCGAAACGACATCGTCCTGGTCTTCACCGAGGCCGAAGAGGCCTGCCTCTGCGGCGCCGAAGCCTTCGAGAGCCAGGATCCGCTGGCCGCGAACGGCGGCGTCGTGCTCAACTACGAGGCTCGAGGCTCCAGCGGACCGGCGATCATGTTCGAGACCTCGAAGGACAATTCCGGCGTGGTCGGGGTTTACCGGGACAGCGTGCCCTACCCGGTGGCGACCAGCTTCGCCGTCGAGGTCTACCGGATCCTGCCCAACGACACCGACTTCACCCCGTTTCGCGAGTCCGGCCACTTCACCGGTCTGAACACCGCCTACATCGACGGCTCCGCGGTCTACCACGCGCCCGAGGACCAGGCCTCCTACATGGACAGGGGCAGCCTGCAGATGCACGGGTCGAATGCGCTGGCGCTGAGCCGGGCCTTCGGCGCCGCCGACATCGCCGACCTCCAGAAGCCGTCCGGAGACGACTCGACCTACTTCCCGGTGCTCGGCGTGCTGGTCAGCTATCCCGGCTGGCTGATCTGGCCGCTGGCGATCGCCGCGCTGGTCGCGGTGGCCGGGCTCGCGTACGTGGCGCGCCGCCGGGGCGTGGCATCTCTTCGGCGCACCGCCGCGGCGTTCGGCCTGGCTCTGATTCCGCTGCTGCTCTCGGCCGTTGTCGCCCAGCTGTTCTGGCTGCTCCTCGTGGCGATCCGTCCGGGCTATCGGGAGATGATCGACCCATGGCGCCCCGGGTGGTTCCGGGCCGCGGTCGCCGCGCTCGTCGCGACGATTGTCCTGGCCTGGTACGCACTACTGCGGCGCAAGTTCGGGTCGTGGGCGCTGGCGATCGGCGCCCTGGGCTGGCTTGCCGTGCTGGGTATCGTGCTCGCCGCCGCGACGCCGGGGGGCTCCTACCTGGCGGCGCTGCCCGCTCTGGCCGGCGCGGCCGCGGGTCTGGTCGCGATGCGTACCGCCAATGTCTGGATCCGCGTCGCGGCGCTGTTCCTCGGCGGCGCCGTCGCAGTGGTCATCCTGGCCCCCACCGTGCTCCTGTTCTTCCCGGCGCTCGGTCTGGCCACCGGCGGAGCGGCGGCGTTCTTCGCGGCGATGCTCGGCATGGCTGTGCTGCCGCTGATCGAGTCGCTGTTCGGAGTCTCCACCGCCGGACCCAAGCTCCGGCGGGCGCTGCCGGCGTTGACCGCGGGCGTGCTGGCCGTGGCGTTCACCGTCGTCGGGCTGTCGGTGGACGGATTCGACACCCGGCATCCGGCGCCGGCCCAGTTGATGTACGCGCTCGACACGGACACCGGCGCCGCGCAGTGGATCAGCACCGACACCAAGGCCGGCTCGTGGACCTCGCAGTATGTGCACTCGACGGCGAACCTGCACGGTGAGTTCCCGCCGATCGCCGACCAGACGGTCCTGGTCGGGTCGGCATCGGCGGCGTCGCTGCCGGCACCGGCGCTGACCACCGTCGCGGACACCACCTCGGGCGGCACCCGCACGCTGTCGCTGCTGCTCAAGCCGCAGCGCGCGGTACGCCTGGCCTACCTCGGCGTGGACGGTGCCACGGTGACCGGTGCGACCGTCGACGGCCGGGCCATTCCGGCCGACGCCCTCGATGACTTCGGCGTGCTGTTCCACGCACCGCCGGACGGCGGCCTTCCGATCACTCTGACACTGGCGTCGTCCGGTCCGGTGAAGATCCGCGTCATGGACGGCAGCGACGGTCTCGACGAGCTGCCCGGCTTCCACCCACGCCCGGCCGGCATCGGCATTGCCGGCTCGCATGACACCGAGTTGGTGCTGGTCGCAAAGACGTACACGATCTAGGGCCGCGATCCCTGGCCGACTTCGCGCGCAGCGATGTCGGACCCGGGTGGTCCAATCAAGGCATGAACGAGCAGCCGTTGGACCTTCTCACGCGCGCGATCGACCAGATGTCGTCGGTGATCGGCAATGCCCGGTTCGACGCGTCCGGGAATGATCTCGCCGCCCAGCCGACCCCGTGCCCAAAGTGGGACGTGCGGGCGCTCACCGAGCACGTGATCATGGACGTCGACCGGTTCACCATGGCTGCCGGCGGCGGTCGCCCGGACTGGAGCGCGCTGGTCCCGGGCGTGGACGGCGACTGGCGCGAAGCGTTCGACGCGAAGACGCCCGGCCTGATCGCCGAGTGGTCCAAGATCAAGGATTTCGACACGCCGGTCCGGATGCCGATCGGCGAGGTGCCCCAGTCCTTCGTGGTCAAGCAGCAGTTGGCCGAGTTCGCCGTGCACGCCTGGGACCTGGCCAGGTCCACCGGCCAACAGCCGGTGTGGGACGAGGAGATCGCCGAGACCGCGCTGGGCTGGTCCCGGACGTCCCTCAAGCCCGAGTTCCGCGGTGCCGACAAGGCATTCGGCGCGGCGCAGCCGGAACCGGCCGGGGCCACCCCGACCCAGGCACTGATCGCCTGGTTCGGCCGCGACCCGCAGTGGACGCCGCAGAGCTGACCAGCGCGGCCGAGCCGCTGGTGCGACAAATGCCGAGCCGCGGCTGCGATAAATGCGGTGACCGCCGGATCCGCAGCGGCGTATCGTGACGCGGTGCTTGAGCCGGAGATCAGTGACGACTACCAAGACCCGCGGCTGGCGGTCTTCTACGACCAGTTCAACGGTTGGGGCGCCGACCGCGACTTCTACCTCGACCTGGTGATGAGCGCACCGTCAGTGCTCGACGTTGGCTGCGGCACCGGCGCGATCCTGAAACGAGCCCGCGAGCGCGGCCACACCGGCCGTCTGGTCGGCCTGGATCCGGCCGACGCGATGCTCGATCATGCTCGGAGCCGGACCGACATCGACTGGGTTCACGGCGACCTGGCCGCGCTGCCGGCCGCCTGGGAATTCGACCTGGTGATCATGACCGGTCACGTGTTCCAGGTGTTTCTCACCGACGACCAGATCGCGGCCGCACTGGCCGCGATCCGAGCCGCGCTGTCCCGCTCCGGGCGTCTGGTGTTCGAGACACTGAATCCACTGCCCCGGCCGTGGGAGGGGTGGCTCGGTTCGTTCGACGGGGCCGCGCCGGACGGCACACCGGTCACCGGGGCCAACGCCGAGGTGCACTCGCGGCCGAACGGCATCGTGCACGTCATCGGCCGATTCTCCAGCCCCGCCTGGGAGCGCGACATCGTCTGCCCGAGCGATTTCCGGTTCACCACCGCGGCCGAGGTCGATGCCGCGCTGGACGCCGCCGGGCTGGCGGTCGCCGAACGTTACGGCACATGGGAACGCGGACGGTTCACCGACGAGTCGGCGGAAATCATCACGATCGCCGAGGTGCGTTGATGCATCTGCATCTCGTGACAGTGATCGTCGACGACTACGATCCGGCGATCCGGTTCTTCGTGGACGTTCTGGGCTTCGAGCTGACCACCGACGAACCCTCGGAGACCAACGACGGCCGGCCTAAACGCTGGGTCGTGGTGACGCCTCCAGGCGCCGCCACCGGCCTGCTGCTGGCCCGGGCCGATGGTGATCGGCAGGTTCGGGCGGTCGGCGATCAGACCGCCGGACGCGTCGGGTTCTTCCTGCGGGTCGACAACTTCGAGGCGACCGAAGCCCGGTTGCGGGCGGCCGATGTCCGCTTCGTACGGGAACCGCGCTCCGAACCCTATGGTCGCGTGGCGGTCTTCGCCGACATCGCCGGGAACCTCTGGGACCTGCTCGGGCCGATCCCGGGCCATAAGTCCTAGGACCAAAATCCGAGTGCGTCGCCGCGCGTTGCCGAGGTACTTTTTCGGCGTGCTGGAACCGCTCCCGGTCGTGCAGGCGCGCCATCTCGTCAAGACCTTCAAGGGTCGGCGCGCGGTCAACGACATTTCGCTGACGGTGCGCGCCGGTGATCGGATAGGCCTGCTCGGGCCGAACGGCGCCGGAAAGACCACCACCCTGCTGATGCTCCTCGGTGCCGTCGCGCCGGATTCCGGCGACATCGAGATCGCCGGGCTGCGGCTGCCGCGACACCGATCCAAGGCGATGACCCGAGTCGGTTTCGTCGCCGGATACCTGCCGCTGCCGGAGAACCTGACCGTCCGGGAGAGTCTCGAACTCTTCGCCGGGTTCGCCGGTCTGCGCAAAGCCAGGGCCCGGATCGACGAGTCGGCCGAAGCGTTCAACCTGACCGAGCTGCTCGGGCGCCGCAACCAGGAACTCTCCAGTGGACAGCGCACGCTGGTCAGCATCGTCAAGGCCGTCCTGCACAAGCCGGACCTGCTGATCCTGGACGAGCCGACGGCGAGCCTGGACCCGGACATCGCGGCCCGCGTCCGCCAGGCGATGCTCGAAACCCACCGGCGCGACGGCACCGCGCTGCTGGTCACCAGCCACAACATGCGCGAGGTCGAGATGCTCTGCGAGCGGGTGGTGTTGCTGTCCCAGGGTCGGATCGTCGCCGATGGAACGCCGCTCGGCGTCGCCACCCAATTCGATGTCGACGATCTGGAGAGCGCCTTCATGGCCGTCGCCGAGGCGCAGCGAGGACCACGATGAACCCGATCCGGATCGCCGCCGTGGTCCGGCGGCACTGGCTGGTGCTGTTCCGCGGACCGCATCGCTGGTTCGAGATCAGCTTCTGGCCGTTGATGGACGTGGTGCTGTGGGGATCCCTCGGGCTCTACATGGCCAAGGCCGGCACCGCGACCAACGCCACCGCGGCCAACCTGTTGCTGGCCGGAATCGTGCTGTTCTGGACCCTGACCACGGTGCAGATGACGTTGTCTCTGTCGATCATGGACGAGACCAACACGCGCAACCTGCTCAACGTCATGACCACCTCCGTCACCCCGGCCGAGTATCTGGTCGGCGTCGCACTCTTCGGCCTGGCCAAGCTCATGCTCACCCAGCTCTGCCTGACGATCGTGACCATCGCCATCTACGGCTTCTCGGTGTCGTCGCTGGGCTGGGCCACGTTGCCGATCATCTTCATCCTCATCATGAACGGCTGGGTCGTCGGCTTCTTCGTGCTCGGCCTGATGCTCCGGTTCGGGCCCAGCGCCGAGATCCTGACCTGGGGCCTCAACTACGTGATGCTGTCCCTGTCCGGCGTGTTCTTCCCGGCTTCGGCGCTGCCCGGCGGCATCGGCGCGGTGGCTCGCGTGATGCCCAGCGGCCTGGCCTTCGGCGCCATGCGGACGATCCTCAGCGGCGGGCCGATCCCGTGGGGCGACCTCGGTGTCGCGGCGATCGGATCGCTGACCCTCGTCGGCCTCGCGCTCGCATTCTGCGGCTGGATGCTGCGGGTGTTCCGGCAGCGCGGATTCGTCACCCGGTACAGCTGATCGCGGGACCGGGATAGCCCGGACAACAACCCGCGCGGGACAGCGAGGTACCCGCCCGGCCGCGCACGCCGCCGCCGGCCGGGCGGGGTTCAACGCCGCGCCAGCCGGTGCCCGGCCGCCGCGACCGCCGCGTAGGCCGCCTTGGGCCGCCAGCAGCCGTCGGGCTGGACCGCGACGATGCCGTACGAGGCGACGTCGAGGTCATGCTCCGGCACATCCGAGCGCGGATAGGTGTAGGCCGCCCACTTGAAGACGAACGCACCGGCGACCGGCTCTTCGTCATAGAGCGCAAGCAGTTCGGTCAGCTCGGCGGCTTGCGCCTGCTCGTCCCGGATGACCGTGGCGGTCAGTCGCGGTGGGCGGGCGGCAAAATCGACGATCGCCCAGCCGAGGCCGCCCTTGTCCGGCGCCTCGGCATAGGTGCAGGTGCCGAACTCGGTGATGACCAACGGCCGGCCCTTGGCCGCGTAGGCCCGCACCAGATCCCGGTAGCGGTCCCGGTTGCGGCGATCCCGGTAGAGGTCGACGCCGACCAGGTCAAACGGCGCCCAATCGACCTCTTCCCAGGTCCCGGACGCGTAGGTCACCGGGCCGCCGAAGCGCTGCCGGACGCGCGCCACGGCGCTGGCGAGATAGGCGTTGAGCAGCTTGTGCATCGATCCCATCCGGATCGTGCTGGCCAGCAGCGACCACGGTTTCATCAACGTGCCGGCGCGCGCCAGCGGCGTGTCGCCCCGCAGGAATCCCTTCTGGAACAGCGTTGCCTCGACTCCGACGATCAGCACCACCTCGCCTCGGTCGGCCATCGATTGGGCCAGGTCGGCGGCGTCGTCGAGGTAAGCCAGACTCTGCTCGGGTGTCAGGTTGTGCCGCTGCGGTGATAGATAGACCGCCAGGCCCTCGCCGAGGGCAATCTCGGCCGCGACCCAGAGGCGGTCCAGGTCGTCCCCGATGATCCGGACCGCGTCACAGCGCAGGTCGTGCGCGATCGCATGCAACTCGGCGCGCGCGGTGGCGCGGTCGAAATGCGGCCGGGACGGCCGATCCGGGCTCAGGAACGTGCCGACGTCGTAGGTGATGCCGATGGTGCGCATGGTTGCCTCCCCAGGGCTCCACAATTGAAGAGCTACGCAATTTGATACGCCGTATTGTTTGATACACTGTATCACGTGTCTATCGTGTGGGATCGTCCGATTTCCGACCGCCGCCGCCACGTGCCGATCGATCGCAGCAAGATCGCCAGCGCCGCGATCGCGCTCGCCGATCGCGAGGGCCTGGACGCCGTCACCGTGCGCGGCGTCGCGGCCGAGCTCGGCGTGCTGCCGATGCGGCTCTACACCTATCTGGACACCAAGTCCGACCTTCTGGACCTGATGATCGATGACGTCTACGCCGGCGTCCCACTGCTCGGCCCGGGCGCCGGCTGGCGTACCACATTGGAATCGATCGCGGCCGGATTGCGAACCGTGGCGGCCGCGCACCCCTGGTGTGTGGTGTTGTTCGGCAGCCGATCGCCGTATGGGCCCAATGGGCTGCGGATCGTCGAGGCGGTGTGGTCGGCGGTCCATGGTGATGCGGCCGCCGCGACCGCGTTCATCGGGTTCGTCACCGGGGCCCTGCAGCAGGAACTCGGCGCCCCGGATGCCGCCGGAGTCGCCGACTACCTGGCCCGCCAGGTGGCCGGTGGCGAGTTTCCGGCGCTGGCACGGGCATTCGCGGCCGGTCCGGTCGGCGATGTGTTCCGCGGCGGCCTGGCCGTCACGTTAGACGGAATCGCCGCGCGGCTGAGCACGCAGCGATCCAAAGGCTGACAGGATCGCCGGGTGGACTGGAAGATCGAAGTGATTCCGTTGCCGGTCGCCGACGTCGATCGGGCCAAGCAGTTCTATCAGGTGCGGTGCGGTTTTGCGGTGGACCACGACACCGCGATCAGCCCGCAGATGCGGATCGTCCAGCTGACCCCGCAGGGCTCCAGGTGCTCGATCGTGATCGGCACCGGAATGCTCAACACCGCACCGGGATCGGTGCAGGGCCTGCAGCTCGTGGTCGACGACATCGATGAAGCGCACGCGACGTTGACCGCCGGCGGCGTGGAGACCTCACCGGTCCAGCACTTCGAGGGCAGCACCCGGGTGGACGGCCGGGGCGGCCCGTGGAACTCGTTCGTCTTCTTCGCCGACCCGGACGGCAACAGCTGGACCATCCAGGAACGGCCGCGCCCCGACGAGCCGCCCGCCGAAACTCAGTAGCCGGCCGCCCGCGCCCGCGGCTACCGTGACGGCGTGTTTCGTGTGCTGCTCGCGGCGATGACCTGTCAGAAGGGCGATCCGGAGAGCAATCTCGCCGACCATGACCGGATCCTGGCCGAGGCGGCCGCGGCCGGTTGCGCCGTTGCCGTGTTCCCGGAGATGTCGCTCAGTGGCTCGGTCGAACCGGCCGGTCAGCCGGCCCGTCTGCTGAGTCTCGACCATCCCGCGGTCACGGCCCTGACCGAGCGCACCGCCGACCACGGCGTCGCGGCGGTCTTCGGCGTCGCCGAACGGTCCAGCACCGGCACCGCCCACATCACCCAGGTGGTCGCCCACGACGGCGCGATCACCGGCGTCTACCGCAAGCGGCACCTCGGCGAGGGCGAGGAAGCATTCACGCCCGGCTCGGACCGGTCCATCTTCGACGTCGGCGGCGTCCGGTTCGGCATCGGGATCTGCGCCGAGTCCGGGGTCGACTTCCCCTGGGATCAGGCCGCCGCCGACGGCGCCGACGTGCTGTTCTTCCCAGCCGCGCCGGGGCTCTACGGGCGGCGGCTGAGCGAGGCCGACTGGATCCGCGGATTCGACTGGTGGGAGTCGTGCGGTCTGGCCGACGCGCGCCGGCACGCGGCTCGCACCGGCACCTGGATCGCCATGACCGGCCAGGCCGGATCCACCGAAGACGAGGACTTCCCCGGCATCGCCGCGCTGATCGACCCGGCCGGTGCGATCGTGGATCGGCTGCCGGACTGGCGCGCCGGGACGCTGATCGTCGACATCCCAGTGCCTCAGCCGGACTAGCCGCGGTGCACCGGGCCGCCGCGCCATGTCGGCATAGGAGCCGCTCCGATCGCCACCTCGAACGCCGCACGCGCCAGCAGGCGGGTCGAGTCCAGGGTCGGCAGCGGCGCCACCTCCGGTGTGATCAGCAGCGGGATCTCGGTGCACACGAGGGCGACGGCATCACAGCCGCGATCCTTGAAGTCACCGATGATGCGGGTGAAGCCGGCCCGCGACGCCTCGGTGAGAACGCCGTTGACCAACTCGCCGAAGATGACCGCGTTGACGAACTCGCGGTCAGCCGGCGGCGGCACCATCGTCTCGATCCCGCGGGCCGCCAGTGCCGGCGGATAAACCGGCCCGTCCATCAGGTAGCGAGTGCCCAGAATGCCGACCCGCCGGTATCCGGCATCGGCCGCGCTCGCCGCGACCACGTCCGCGATGTGCAGGCCGGGCAGCGCCAGATCCGCTTCGCCTGCCTCTAGCGCTTCATGAGCGGTGTTGTCCGCACAGACGAAGAAGTCGGCTCCGGCGGCTGCCAGCCGGCTCACCGTGGTCGCCAGGATTGCCCTGATCTTCGGCAGATCGCCGGCATCCCAGGCGGGCATGCTGCGGGCCAGCGCGATGCAGTCCATCGTGACGTCCGGATGGTCGTGCGGGCCGATCCGCTGGAATCCCTCCTGGCAGAACGTCCGGAAACAAAGCAGCGCGCCTTCGACGCTGTGCGCCAGGATGCCCAGATGCTTCATCACAGCTCCAGTTCGTAGACCTGGGTCACCAGGTCGACTCCGAATTCGTGGGCCGGCTTCTCCTCCACCAGGAGGAATCCCCGGGACAGATACAGGCCGCGGGCCGCCGTCAGCGGGTCGGTGGTCCATAACTTCAACACCGCAAATCCAGCGGTACGCGCGAACCGCACGCACGTGTCGACGAGAGCGCCGCCGAGTCCGGTGCCGCGGGTCGAGGGATCCACCAGCAGGACGCGCAACTGTGCCGTGCGGTCGTCGGCGCGTACGCACATCACACACCCGACCCGTCGGCCGGCGTCGTCAACGGCGATCCAGGCCGCCTCCCGGTCCGGATCGTGGTCCTCGGCGAACCTCGCCACGATTCCCGCCACCAGCGTTTCGAAGCTGCGGTCCCAGCCGTATTCGGCGGCATAGATCTCGCCGTGCGCCTGCACCATCCAGCCCAGGTCGCCGGGCTGATCGAGATTGCGGATCGGCACCGCACACCCCCTTTCAGGACCAGTCCTTCGAGACTAGTGAAACAGTCGTTTCAGTGAGAGAGTACTCCCATGGACGATCTGTTGACCAGTGGCTCGGCCCGACGTCAGGAGCTGATCGAGAAGGCGTACGCCTACGTCCTGGGCACCGGCCTGACCGACATGTCGCTGCGGCCGCTGGCCGCGGCCATCGGCTCCAGCCCGAGGGTGTTGTTGCTGCTGTTCGACTCCAAGGACGGGCTGATCCGGGTGCTCCTGGCCCGGTCCCGAGTGGACCAGCTGGCCCTGCTGGATCGGATCCGGCAACTGCCGCCGGCGGAGAGCCTGGGGGCCGCAGTCACGGTGGTCTGGGAGTGGCTCGCCGACCGCGCCCACCGGCCGCTCCTCGCACTGTGGCTGGAGGCCTACACCCGATCGGTGGCCGAACCGAGCGGCGTCTGGGCCGGCTTCGCCGCGCAGACTGTCGACGACTGGCTCACGGCTCTGGCGGATCTGCACGGCACGTCCGATGCCGCAGACCGGACGCTGGTTCTGGCGGTGCTTCGCGGGGCGTTGCTGGATCTGCTGGCCACCGGCGATCAGGATCGGCTGACCGAATCCGTACGACGGTTTGCCGCGCGGTGACGGCGGTGAGGAAGGATGCACATCGGTCGGCGTCGGTGGTGTGCGGCTCGTTCGCGGCGATGTGTGCGCCGACTTCGGGGCTGTGGCGGGGTGCGATGGCCTTGACCCCACCATAACCCCGAAGTCGGCGCGCGAATCTCAGCAGCGCGGACCGTCACCTGGCGGACCGCCGGTAATGGCTTTGCATCGCCGTGCCGGCTCGCCACAGAATGATCGTCATGCCGTCCGACACCAGCTTTGAGCAGCTTGTCGCCGAGGGTTCGGCGATCCCCACCGAGGGCTGGGATTTCTCCTGGTTCGCCGGCCGGGCCTTCGAGGAGCGACCGCCGTGGGGATATCACCGGCTGCTGGCCGACCGGCTCGGCACCGCCACCGCCGCACTGGACGTGCAGACCGGGGGCGGCGAGGTCTTCGCCGAAGCGCTGTCGCGGGCGGCCCAGCGCCCGGCGACCGTACGCGCTACCGAGGCGTGGCCGCCGAACCTGCCGGTCGCGCGGGAGCACCTGGCCCCGTTCGGCGGTGAAGTGGCCCTCGCCGACGTCTACGACGACCTGCCCTATCCGGACGGCACCTTCGACCTGGTGGTGTCGCGGCACCCGATCGATGTCCGCTTCGACCAGATGTCCCGGGTTCTGTCCAGCGGCGGCGCCTACCTGTCGCAGGAGGTCGGCCCGGGCTCGGTGCACGAGCTGACCGACTTCATGATGGGCGTCCAACCGGTCAGCGACAGCCGCGATCCGCGCCACTCGGTGGCCGCCGCGGAGCAGGCCGGCCTGGAGGTGACCGATCTGCGGTCCGCGACGCTCCGGATGGAGTTCTTCGATGTCGCGGCCGTGGTGCACTTCCTGCGCAAGGTGATCTGGATTGTCCCGGGCTTCACCGTCGATGCCTATCGCGAGCGCCTGGCGGCGATGCACGAGCAGATCGCGACGCACGGCCCGTTCGTGGCGCACTCGAGCCGTTTCCTGATCGAGGCACGGAAGACCTGACCCACTCCGGGTCAGGTCAGGCCGGCGTCGTGTGCGATCAGCGCGATCTGGGTCCGGTTCTCCGCGCCGAGCTTGCCGAAGATGTGGGTGAGATGCGCCTTCACGGTGGCCAGACTCATCCGCAGCTCGACGCCGATGTCGGCGTTGGACAGCCCGCGAGCCACCGCGACCACGACCTCGCGCTCCCGCGGGCTCAGCTCGGCGAGCGCGGCCCGGGCTCGCTCATAGTCTCCGGCATCGGCGGCCACACGCTCCATGAGCCGGCGCGTGACGCCGGGCGAGAGCATCGGCTCCCCCGCCGCGACCGCGTGGATGGCGGCCACGATCCGGGCCGGCGGCGTGTCCTTGAGCAGGAAACCGCTGGCGCCGGCGCGCAACGCCCGGACCACGTGCTCGTCGGTGTCGAAGGTAGTGAGCACCAGCACCTCCGGTGGATTCGGACGGGCCCGGAGCCGCTTGGTCGCGGCGATGCCGTCCATCCGCGGCATCCGCAGATCCATCAGCACCACGTCCGGACCGTGGGCGTCCACCACGCCCGGCACCTGGGTGCCATCGGCGGCCTCACCGACCACCGCGATCCCGCCGGCGCCGTCGAGCATCATGGTCAAGCCGGCGCGAACCAAAGGATCGTCATCGACGATTATCACGCGGATGTCACGAGTCACGTCTGCCACGGTAGCGATACAGCGAGCCGGAAGTCGTCCGCCGCCGTCACCTCGTGCGTCAGGCTGCCACCGCTCAGCTCGGCCCGCTCAGCAATGCCGACCAGGCCGGTGCCGGCTCCGGGCAGCGGCTCCGGCGGCCGGGCCGGCATCGGATTGCTGACCTCGATATCAAGCCGCTCCCCCGGGATGCCGTCGACGATCAATCGGACCGGCGCTCCGGGTGCGTGCTTGCGGGCATTCGTCAGGCCTTCCTGAACGATCCGGAACGCCGTACGCCCGACGATCGGCGCCGGTTCGCCCACGATACGACGCTCGAAATCCACGGTCAGTCCGGCGGCACGGGCCTCGTCGATCAGGCGGTCGACATCGGCCAGGTCCGGCGCCGACCCGTCGTCGTCCGGATCCCGCAGCAGCGTCACCACCTGACGCAATTCATCGAGCGCCTGGTGCACGCCGTCGCGTACGATCCCGGCGGCTGCGGCCAGCCGCTCCGGTGGCGCGTCCCGCCGGTATTCCAGCGCACCGGCATAGGTGGCCAGCAGCGACAGCCGGTGCGCCAGCACGTCGTGCATGTCGCGAGCGATCCTATTGCGCTCGGCCAGGCGCGCCTCGGCCACCCGGCGATCCTGCTCGGCCTCGGCCCGCCGGACCCGCTCGGAGAGGCTGATCAGCAGCGCGGCGCGCGCCTGGGCTAGGGCTCCAATACCCACCAGCGCCGCGTAGGCCGCGACCATCAACAGGAACCACCAGCCGTACGCGAGCCCATGCACCGGCCTCCACCAGCCCTGGATCGCCTGCCCGGTCAGGCCCACCCCAGCCACGACCAGGGCCTGCGGCAGCCGCCTGGTCCGGGCCGTGAAGAGCACCGCGACCGTGGCCGGCGGTGTTGCCACCGGCGAGAGTGCCACCAGCACACCCAGCGCCACGCCGCCGGCGACCGGCCACCGCAGCGTCACCGGGATCAACCCGATCGAGACCACCGCGACGGCGATGTCGAGCACCAGGCGGGCGGTCGAGTCGGCCGGCGCGAGACCGACCATGGTCAGCACCACGAGGATGCTGACCGCGGCGGTCGCGCCGGTGGTGACGGCGCCACCCGGCCCACGTGGGCACGGCTCTTCGGGATAAGTCACGCTGACCAGGCTAAGGCCGGGTCGTCGCAGGTGGCCACCGACCAAAGTCGTAGCGCCCGACGCGTCCGGGCCGATGTCCGGGCCACGGGTCCGACGGGATGCTCGCGGCATGACAACTCAACTCGCTCCCGTCCCGGCCGGCACCGACAGCCGTCGCGAGATCACGTGCCTGCGAATCTGGCGCGGCTCGATGGTGCTCGGCACGACGCTCGGCGCCCTCATCGCCTACACGGTCCTGCACCGGGTCGACGGCATCGACCTGGCCGTCCGAAGTGGGGGCCAGACCCAGCACGTCGGCACGGTCGCGGTCGCCGTGGTCGCGGCTCTGGTCGGCCTGGCCGGCTGGGGGCTGCTGAGCCTGCTCGAATCGCGGACCCGCAACGGGTTCCGGATCTGGCTGGCAATCGCTCTCGCCGTCTTCGCCGTTTCGCTGCTCGGACCGCTCGGCGGCAGCAGCACCGCGGCCCGGGCCGGCCTGGCCGGCCTGCACGCCAGCGTCGCGGGGGTGCTGATCGTCGGCATGTCGCTGAGCCGGCGGCTGGCGCGCCGACACGCCCGCTGACAGCGGTCTGGCAGTGCGGCCGCCACCACGATGTCGCAGGTCGGGTCTAAATTGGCGCGCATGATGCGCCTTGAGGAGATCACCTTCGACAACGTGGAGGCGGCCTGCCGGATTCAGGTCGGGCCGGATCAGGAGAAATATGTGGCCCCGGTGGCCTGGTCGCTGGCCGCGGCCTACACCACGCCGCAGACCGCGTGGCCGCGGCTGATCCGGGACGACGACACCGCGGTCGGATTCATCATGGGCAACTTCGACCCGGACAACGAATTCGAAGGCTTCCGGTGCGGCATCTGGCGGCTCAACATCGCCGCCGAGCACCAGGGCCGCGGCTACGGCCGGTTCGCCGTCGAAGAGTTGCTGGCCGAGGCCCGGCGCCGAGATA
Source organism: uncultured Actinomycetota bacterium (assembly GCA_963836775.1). Taxonomy (GTDB): domain Bacteria; phylum Actinomycetota; class Actinomycetes; order Mycobacteriales; family Micromonosporaceae; genus DASQPR01. The sequence continues at coordinate 2,655,673 of CAWIKR010000003.1, forward strand.
ACACTCGCGCCACCGTCTACTGGGTGTCCGACGGCGACCACTCACCGGAGAAGTTCTATCTGAAGCTCGGTTTCCAGCCGACCGGCGAAGTCATGGGGCACGAGGTCGAGGGCGAGCTGTTCCTCTGAGAGCGGGTCACGTGGCAGGCAGCTCGTCGCTGCGATCACGAACCGCGGCCCGATCCACGGCCGGCACCGCGGCGCGAGACCCGGTTCGCGCCGGGCCGCACCTCTACCGGCTGATGTTCGGCGGGGCGACGGCCGGATTCGATCCGGATACGGTCGGCGCGGAGGCTGCCGATGACGCCTACCGTCCGCTGGTGGACGCGGTCGCCGCAGCGATGGCCGCCGATGCGCTGCGCCCCGGGGACCCGGAACGCGTCGCGCTGCACCTGTGGTCGGTGGCGCACGGGATGGTGAGCCTGGAGCTCAACCGGCAGTTGCCGGACATCGATGCGGCCGATGATCTCTACCTGGCCGCGCTGACCTACGCGATCACGCCGTTCCTGCCTGAGTAGCGGTTTGGCTGAGTTGCGTTCCAACCTCAGCAACCGGCGTCTTGTCACACCCCGCGCCTACGATTTGCCGCAATGGATGCCATCGAGGTCGCCTTTCGGCGGCTGCATAATCAGCGCCTGTCCGGCCCCAAGCTCGCCGATCCGGTGGACGTGGTGCGGCTGCTGGGCGGCGTGCAGTCGCAGGAGTTCGGTCCGGCCAAGTGGGGCGTCGGGATGCGCACCGAGGCGTGCCGCGACGCCGAGATCCAGCGGCTGGTCGATGACGGCGCCATTCTGCGGACACATGCGCTCCGGCCGACCTGGCACTTCCTCGCGGCCGAAGAGCTGGGCTGGATCCAGGCCCTCACCGGCCGGCGAGTGCATGTCGTCAACGCCTACTACTACCGGATGCACGGCATTGACGCCGAGTTCTGCGCCCGGTCGACGAAGCTGATCGCGGCGGCTTTGCGCGGCGGCAATCATCTGACCCGTGCCGAGCTGGGCGCCGCTCTGGCCGCGTCCGGGCTGGAGGCGACCGGAAACCGGCTGGCCTACATCATCATGGTCGCCGAGCTGGACGGCGTCATCGCCAGCGGCCGGATGCGCGGCAAGCAGCACACCTACGCAGTGGTCAGCGAGAGAGTCGCGGATCCGGTGCGGTTGACCGGCGACGCCGCGCTGGCCGAGCTGACCCGGCGGTTCTTCACCGGCCACGGTCCGGCCACCATCAAGGACTTCGCGTGGTGGTCGAGCCTGACGGTGGCCCAGATCAAGCGCGGCCTCGACCTGGTCGGCTCCGAGCTGTGCAGTGAGCCGGTCAACGGCCTGACGGTCTATTTCGCTCCCTCGCTCGCGCCGCCCCGCGATCCGTCCCCGACTGCGTACGCACTTCAGGGCTATGACGAATACGGCGTGGCCTACGCCGAGAGCCGCCGGGTGGCCAACCTGGCCGGTCGGGTGGTCGCACCACCCAATGCCAATATGACGATCCAGCCACTGGTACTGGACAGCCAGGTGATCGGCTCCTGGCGCCGGACAGTCGGCAAGCACGGCATCGTCATCGAGCCGATCCTCGCGGCGAAGCTGACCCGCGCGCAGCGGGCCGCGTGCGAGCAGAGTTTCGCACGGTTCGGCGAGTTCTCCGGAAAGCCTGTCGACGTGCGCTGGTAGCACGCCAGCGGCCGGATGCGCGGCGCTCCGGAGCGTGGCGCCACTCCGATGGCGCCACGCTCCGATCGTCCCGCGCTCCCGTGGTGCCGCTCCGTGGTGCCGCTCCGCGTGCCGCGGCGGTGCCGGGATCAGCCGGCAGCCGGTGGCGGTGCGACTGGTGGAGGTGCGGCCGGCGGCGGTGCGGCCGGCGGCGGCGCCATAGGTGGAGGTGCGACCGGTGCCGGCGATGCTGGATGGTCGTCGGCGACCCGTTGCGTCGGCACATAGGTCGGTGGCGGTTGGGGCAGTGGCACCTCGGCGTCCGGCGCGGCCACCGGCGGATCACCCTCCACCTGGGTCCACACGTGCCCATCAGTCCAATACCCGGAGTGCGATCCGACTTCCGGCCGCGGTTGCCCGAGCATGTAGGTGGATCGCGGCGGATCCGGAAGCGTGGTGCTGTCGCTGCCGGCGACCTCGGTGTTGCCGATGTAGTCGGTGCGATAGAAGAAGTTCAGCCAGCCGCTGACCCGCGCCGGCCCGCCGTCCCGGATCGCGGTCAGCGCCTCGTCGCTGAAGTAGGCCGGGAACGCCCAGCGGTAGAGCGTGTCCAACGGCGAGCCGAAGGTGATCAGACGCACCGTGGACTTGGGCAGCCGCGAGGCCTGCTGCATCAGCGCCGCGGCGGTGATCACCGTGCCCTGGCTGTGCGCGGCGATGGTGACGTCGGCGCCGTAGGCCTGCAGATGCCACAGCCGCCATTGCAGGTCGGGCACCGCGCGCTCGGCGTAACAGGGCGGCGCGTAGGGATGGTAGGCGCGCGGCCAGAAGGTGGCGACATCCCACGCGATGCCGACGTGGCGCCGGGTCGCACCGCTCTTCAGGCTCGATCGCATCAGTGCGATCAGACCCAACGGTGCCAGGGTGGCTGCGAACGATGCCACTGTGGCCAGCCACGACGCCGGCTGGATCGGCGCCTTCGACACCAGGTATCGGTAGTCGACGACGAGCAGCGTCGCGCCGGCGGTCGCCGCGATCAGCAGGAGCAGCCAGTCGGCCCGGCGCGGCAGGTGCGCCAGGAAACGGGCCCGGGCAATCTTGGCGAGCCAGGCGCGATCGTCCTTGGTCAGCGGATCGCGCGGTCCGCGAATCCAATCCTTGTCGGTGAATTCGACCGGTGGGTAATCGGCCAGGATCTCCGGGTAACGGCCGAACCGGAACGCCCACGAGCGCACCCCGACCACCACGACCACGATCACGACCAGCGCCACGACGGTTGCGAACGCCCAGGTTCCGGCGCTGGCGATGTAGGAGTACATGTAGCGGTTCCGGTCCGTGGTCAGATCGACGTGGTCGACCTCGGGGAAGCCGATCCATGCCCCGATCCGCATGATGAGCAGGCTTCCGACCGCGTTGACCAGGGAGAACGCGAAGGCCAGCGCGACTGCCGGGCCGATCAGGAAGTGCTTCGCACCGGGCGTACGCGGGACCGAGCGCGGGTAGCCGGTGGTCACCCGGATCAGCCAGGCGAGGAGCCCGACCAGGATCGACGCGGCCACGGTGCCGATCGCGAATCCGTACATCGCGTTGGCGACGTCGCGCATCCCGAGCGCGATCGCGTGCGTGGTCAGGTCCGGTGCCGCGGTCACCGGGATCCGCCAGCAGACCACCGCGGCCGCGACCAGATCGGCCACGCCGACGACCGTGACCGTGCGGGTCCACCACCGGCCGGTCGTGTTCAGTGCCAGGGACAGCGTGATCGCCGCGAGCAGCGCGGCGCTGCCGATCAGGATCACCCACTCGGCGCGGGCCAGGTCGCCGGACTCGAGGCTGCGATGCACGGTCCACATCAGCACCCCGGCAACGACCGCGAGTCCGGCCGACAAGTGCAGGTAGCTGAGTCGGCGGGCGGCTTGGTAACCATGCCAGAAGTCCTTGTCGGACAGGCCGGAGCGAGGGCGCGCGGAGGTGCCGGCGTCGTGCTGGTGCGGCGAACTGGGCGCGCCGACGTTCTCGTACCGGCTTGCGGTGACGCGGCTGAGCAGCTCCAACAGCACCAGCATCGCGGCCGGCAGCAGGGCGCCGAACGCCATTGAGCGCCCAAGATGGTGGTCGGTAAACCGGTAGAGCAGCGAGGCCGGCGCGAAATCTCCGCGGCATTTGCCGTAACTCACGCATTGGGCACCGATCAGGTCCTCGCCGGTCATCAACAGCAGCACCACGAGGTTGAGGGTCATGGCGAGGCCGGCCAGCCGACCGACAAACCGATGCAGGTAGAACATCGGCGCCGACCCGAGAACATAGGGCCGGCACATCCAGCCGGAGACGTTGGCGAGGGCGAACGGCAGCATCAGCACCCAGAGCGCCCGCGACCCGCTGCGCGAGGTCAGGCCACCCCAGGAGTAGCCCTCGACGTGCCGGTCTTCATCGGCTCGATGCCGGCCCGTGCCGTCGCGCAGCTGGCGCGGCTGGTCGGCGGAGCGGTAGAAGCCGGCGATCCGGTCCCCCGCCACCAGTTGCGGCGCCAGATCGCCGAGCAGTTCCTCCGGCGGGGTGCCGCCGACGCCGTGCAGCCGCAGCTCGACCGCCCCGCCGACCGCGGGATCCGGTTCCATCCGGCCCAGAGGGCGCGGGACCGGGGCCTGATTGTGGATTTGAACGGGCATCGCACCGTCTCCGCTCACCCGGGCCGCGATCCGCGACGCGGCACACACCGGGCGAGGGGCCCGGTCGCATGCCGCCGATCGAGGTGGAGCGGCCAGCCGTGCCGACAAAATAGCGATGTTGGTCGATGATGTCGATCGTCGGAACGGCTAGGAGCTTGTTCCTAAGCCTTCGGTCGGGGCGAGGCGACCCCGCCGGTCACGACCGGCAGATGGCTGTCGGCAAGGCGGAGGTGCGGGTGCATACCGGTGTTGTCTGCGCCCGTGCCGACAACACCGCCGGCGGCCATATGGGCCTGCCGCAGCCCGGCCACTAGGTTTAGGAACAGGCTCCTATCTCTCGGTAACCACCTGGTGGCGATGCGTCAGCCGCGCAGCCGCAGCGTCGCCAGGTAGACCGGCCCGTCCGAGTCCACCCGGTCGAGCGACCAGCGGCTGGCGGCCACCACCGCGGACAGCTCATCGATGGTCGCGAACCAGTAGTCGAACCATTCGGTGGCAAGCTGCGCGTGCCGGACCCGGATCCGAAGCTGTCCGCCAAGCCGGCTGCGCGCCCGATTCCACTCGTGATAGGCCAGATGGTGGGGTGCTTCGGTGCCGTACGGGTCGGTGCCGTTGCCGATCAGCACCGCTCCCGGCGCCGCCACGTCGGCGAGGCGATTGAGGACGTCGACCCCGCGCTCGGGCCCGCCGAGCAGTCCGAGGTTGTTGCCGAGCATCAGGATCGTGTCGAAGGGACCGCCGCTCACCTGGTCGACCGCGGCCTCCACTACCGGCACACCACGGTCCCGGCTGACCTCGGCGGCGCCCGGCGACGGCTCCAGGCCGGTGACCTCCAGACCGCGCCGGATCAGCTCGACCGCGTGCCGGCCGCCGCCACAGCCGACGTCGAGCACCCGGCCGCGGGCCGCGTCCACCGCCGCGCGGTCCAGGTCGCTCCACTGCTCCGACGGGTCGAAGTATCGACGAGCGCTGCCGGTTCCGACGAAGCCGTCGTCGCGCTCCACGATCTCCGGAAGCGACACGTCCAGGTTGCGCCACTGTGCCCGCAGCAATGCGCCGAACGCATCGCCGACCGCCGGCTGCCTGATCCCGCCCATGCGGCGACTATTCAAGACCAGCACGGCGGTCCGCAACCCGAATTCCGGCGGCGCATGACGGGCCGGCGCATCACGATCAGGCCAGCGGGTAGGCTCGGCAACCGCCGAAGGACCCGCCGCACACGCGAACCGGCGGCTCGCCGCCTGGACAGTAGCGAGCCGCCGGATGTTTCACGGTGCGGTCACGGGACGAAGGTCCCGTGGGTGGTGCTTTCTGGAAGGTTTACGCCTGGGTCTTCGTGCCTTCTTCGGGTTCGTCGGCGGTCCGGACTGGAGCGGCCGCGGATTCACCGTCGAGTTCCGAGCGCGGCGCCGGAGCGTACGCGCTCTCCCGCACCATCTGCGAAGCCAGCACCTCGGCCTCGCTTTCCGGGCTGAGCACGTCGACTTCCTCGCGGCCCGGGGTCTTGAGGTTGAACCTCTTGATTATGAAGGTGAAGGTGAAGTAGTAGATCGCCGCGTAGACGAGGCCGACCGGGATGATCAGCCACGGCTTCTGCGCGTCGTTGCCGACGAAGTTGAGTCCCCAGTCGGTGAATCCGGCCGAGAACGTGAAGCCCTCGTGGATGCCGAGCGCGTTGGTCACCAGCATCGCAGTGCCGGTCAGGAACGCGTGCACCACGAACAGCGACGGCGCGACGAACACGAACGCGAACTCGATCGGCTCGGTGACGCCGGTCAGGAACGAGGTGAGCGCGGCGGCGCCGAGGATGCCGGCGACCTCCTTGCGGCGCTCCGGGCGAGCCGCGCGGATGATCGCCAAGCAGGCGGCCGGAAGGGCGAACATCATGATCGGGAAGAAGCCGGTCATGAAGCCACCGGCGTGCGGGTCACCGGCGAAGAACCGGCTCAGGTCACCGTGCACGACCTTGCCGCTGGCGTCGGTGTAGGAGCCGAACTGGAACCACAGCAGCGAGTTCGGGATGTGGTGCAGGCCGAACGGCAGCAGCAGCCGGTTGATGACGCCATAGACGCCGGCGCCGACGGTCTGGTTGTCGACGATCCAGTTGCCCAGCGAGTTGAAGCCGCGACCGATGAACGGCCAGATCAGGCCGAAGATCACGCCGAGCACCACGGCGGCTAGGCCGGTGACGATGGGAACGAATCGTCGCCCGCCGAAGAATGCCAGGTAGTCGGGCAGCTTCACGCGGTAGTAGCGCTGCCAGAGCAGGGCCGCGACCAGACCCATCAGGATGCCTTCGAGCACGCCCATCGACGCCGGTGCACCGGCCACCAGGAACCGCTTCTGCGAGGCGATCGTGGTGTAGACGTTGTCGAAGATCAGGAAGCCGACCACACCGGCGAGCGCGGTGGAGCCGTCCGCCTTGCGGGCGAAACCGATCGCCACACCGACCGCGAACAGCAGCGGCAAGTGGTCGAAGATGGCGCCGCCGGCGTTGGCGAACACCTTCGAGACGATGTTGTCGCCGGAAGCGTGGAACCAGTGCTCCGCCACGTCCGGCTGGCCGAACCGCAGGAGCAGGCCGGCGATCGGCAGCACCGCGATCGGCATCATCAGGCTGCGCCCGATGCGTTGCAGCACGCCAAATGTGGCGGTTCCGGCGCGAGGTGCGCCGGCGGAAACCGCGTCAGCGGTCATCTTTCTCCTCCGAGGGGTCAGGCCGGTGTCCCGGCCGTGGTGGGGCTGCCGGCAACCCGGCGATGGTTCACGTGCGCTTGCTCGAAATAGCGGGCAACGGTCGCGCCAGCGGCACCCACAACTGATACCGGTCGGCGCGATAGACGGAGATGGAGTAGGCCACGAGGGTCGGCCCGGCATACGAGTGCCGCTCGATGTGCAGCACCGCGCTGCCGGACTTGACCTGCAGCAATGTGGCGGTCTCGGCGTCGGCGACGGCCGCCGAGATGACGTCTTCGCCCCAGTCCGGCAACAGGCCGAAACGGAGACTGAGCGTCGCGTAGACAGAATCCGGAGCGGGTTCGTCGGCGATCCCGGGGACCAGGCTCTCCGGCAACCACGATCGCTCCACCGCCATCGGCACGCCGTCCGCGTGCCTCAGGCGCTTGAGATAGACCAGTGCCGTGCCCGGTTCGGTGGACAGCTCCCGGGCCAGGTGCACGGTGGCGTCCACCCGGCCGTAGGTCAGCACCGTGGTGCTCGGCTTCATGCCGCGCCGGGTCATCTCCTCGCCGAACGATGTCAGGCGGGCTTGCAGGTCCACCTTGGGCGCCGCCACGAAGGTGCCTTTGCCGGCCACTTTGAACAGTCGGCCTTCGGCGACCAGTGACTCCACCGCCTGGCGCACGGTCATCCGGGCCACGCCGTGGTGTGTGGCCAGATCGCGCTCGCTCGGAATCGGTGTCTCCGGCGCTGCCTCGTCGATGTAGTCCAGCAGGATCTCGCGCAACTGCTGATGCTTCGAGATGGGTCCGTGCTGGTCGAGGCTCATGGCCGCCGTCCGCCTCCAGTCCGCCGAATTTAATCGGAACGTGACCGCCGTCACGTCTAGACCGGACTAGACCAGATGGTGTCTACTGTTGTCAACCCTTACAGAAACGCGGAACGGAGCCCCATGGCCAGCAAAGCCGAACGGATCGTCGCCGGGCTCGGCGGCGCCGACAACATCGTCGAGATCGAGCCGTGCATCACCCGCCTGCGCACCGAGGTCCACAATGGAAACGCCGTCGACGAGGCGGCGCTGAAGGCCGCCGGTGCCCATGGCGTGCTGCGAGCCGGAAACATCGTCCAGGTCATCGTCGGACCGGAGGCGGACACGCTCGCCAGCGACATCGAAGACCTGCTCTAGTGACAATGACGGTCAACGCACCGCTGTCCGGCACCGTCGTCGCGCTCGCCGACGTGCCCGACCCGGTGTTCGCGGGGGCTCTCGTCGGTCCGGGCGTGGCGATCGAACCGGATGCCGGTGCGACGCTGGTCTGTGCCCCGATCGCCGGAACGCTGGTGAAAGTCAAACCGCACGCGTTCGTCGTTCTGGGCGATAGCGGCCGCGGCGTGCTGGTGCATCTCGGCATCGACACCGTCAAACGCGCCGGTGCCGGATTCCAGGTCCTGGCCGCCGAGGGCAGCCAGGTGGCCGCCGGTGACCAGGTGATCAGCTGGGACCCGGTGGCGATCCGAGACGCCGGCCTGTCCGCGATGTGCCCGGTGGTCGCGCTCGACGCCACCTCCATTTCAGACCCTGCCAGCGGCACCGTGGCCAGCGGCGACGCCATCTTCAGCTGGGCCTGACGCCGGCTCACACCACACACCATAAGGAGTACGCATGGCCGAACGACTCGTCGCGGTCGCCAACGCCGAAGGGCTGCACGCCCGTCCCGCCGCCCTGTTCGTCAAGGCCGTCACCGAGGCCGGCATCGCGGTCACCATCGGCAAGGCCGGAGCCGCCGGCGGTGCGGACGCCCGCAGCATCCTGGCCGTGCTGGCACTCGACGTGCGCCACGGCGACCAGGTGGTGCTCCGGGCCGACGGAGACGGTGTCGACGACGCGCTGGATCGCCTGGCGGCCCTGCTCGCCGACGCGAACGTGTGAGGCGGACGTGCCCGCCACCGTTCTGACCGGCATCGGCATCGGCGACCGAGCGGTGGCCGGGCCGGTGCTGCGGATGGGCGGCGCCGTTCCGGAGCCGCCGGACCAGCAGCGCACCGCCGCGGCCGAGGTGGAGATCGGCCGGGCCACCGAGGCGCTGGCCGAGGTCGCCGCCGACCTGCGCCGGCGCGCCGCGGCCGCGGACGACCGCGACGCCTCCGGGGTGTTGCAGGCGCAGGCCCTGATGGCCGACGATCCGGCACTCGCCGGGGACATCGACACCCTGATCACCGCCGGCAAGACCGCCGCCCGGGCGATCTTCGAGGCGTACGCGAAATATCGTGACGTGCTCGCGGCGGCCGGACCATATCTCGCTGAGCGGGTGGCCGACCTCGATGACGTACGCCAGCGCGCGGTCGCCGCGTGCCTCGGCGTGCCGGTCCCCGGAGTTCCCGACCCCGGATACCCCTACATCCTCGTCGCCGGCGATCTGGCGCCGGCCGACACCGCCCTGCTGGACCTCGGCACGGTGCTGGCGATCGTCACCGAACGCGGTGGTCCCACCAGCCACACCGCGGTGCTGGCCCGATCTCGGGGCATTCCGGCGGTGGTCGGCTGCGGCGCCGCGGACACCCTGATCGACGGCGATTACGTTCTGGTCGACCCGGCAAGTTCCGCGGTCGTCCGCGAACCGGACAGCGCCGACCTGGACCGGCTGTCCACGATGGACGGCACCGACGCCGATCCACACCAACCCGGCCGTACCGCTGACGGGGTCGCGATCGCGCTGCTGGCCAACATCGGCGGACCGGCCGATGTCGCTGCCGCGCTCGCCGCGGGCGCCGAGGGTGTCGGGCTCTACCGCACCGAGCTGCTGTTCCTGGACGCCGCCGAGGCGCCCGACCAGGCTCGTCAGGTGCACGCCTATCGCCAGGTGTTCTCCGCCTTTCCGGCGGGAAGCCGGGTGGTGATCCGGGTGCTCGACGCGGGCGCCGACAAGCCCTTGGCATTCCTCAGCCCGGAAGCGGAACCCAATCCGGCGCTCGGCGTCCGCGGCCTGCGAGCACTCCGGGCCCACCCGGAAGTTCTGGAGACCCAGCTGTCCGCGATCACCGAAGCCGCGGCCGGCGTCAGCTCCCAGGTGTGGGTGATGGCGCCGATGATCGCCGAGCCGGCCGAGGCCGCCTGGTTCGTGGCCCGGTGCGCGGCGCACGGGCTCCCGGTCGCCGGTGTCATGGTCGAGGTCCCGTCGGCGGCCGTGCTCGCCGAGGAGATCCTGGCCGAGGCGGACTTCGTCAGCATCGGCACCAACGACCTGGCGCAGTACGCGCTCGCGGTGGACCGGCAGGCCGGCGGCCTGGCAGACCTGCAGGACCCATGGCACCCGGGGCTGCTCCGGCTGGTCCGGCTGGTCGGCGAGGCGGGCACGCGGACCGGCCGGCCGGTCGGCGTCTGCGGCGAGGCCGCGGCCGATCCGCTGCTCGCGCGGGTCCTGGTCGGTCTCGGGGTCAGCAGTCTGTCGATGGCGCCAGCCGCGCTGTCCGGGGTGCGGCGAAGCCTCGCCGACGTGACGCTGGACGAGTGCCGGGAGCTGGCTCGGGCCGTTCTCAGCACGGCCTCGGCCGCGGCGGCGCGGGCAGCGATCAAGGACGCTCTCTGATCTAGCTGCCCGCAGTTCGCCGAAATTGTGACACAGATGACATATGGGTAGGGCGTCGCCGTCCGGCGGCGCCCCTCGCATTCGCCAGGCCGAGAACGCACAGCGTGATGGCAACATCACCGATGGCAATCGGCTTCGGGGCGCAAATCCACTGGCCCAAACAGCTGATCTCAGTGCCATCACCAGCGCAAACGAGTGATTTTCCGGTTACGGACGGGTAACCTCATCAATCTTGCGGCCTGGGGAGCCGCTCCACCTCACCGCGGCAACCAGCCGCGACGCGACTACCGCGGTTCGCCCGCGACACCACCCGACGCCTTGGCCACGGCCGCGGCGAACCCTGGCGACCTGCGTGCTACCCGGAAGGGGGTTCGGCTGTGTCTTCGTCGGCACAGGCAACGCCCGGCGGACCAACTGCGCGGCGTCTCGCCGGGACGCTCACCTGGACCATGGCGCTGCTCGTGGTCGGCGTACTGCTGACCCAGCTGCCGTACATCATCGACGAGGCACACATCCCGCCTCTGTGGATCATGACAGCACTCGGCGCCCTCGCCGGTACGCAGGCGTTCCTCGCCACGCCGGCCACATTCCGGACCCCGGTGATCATCTGCCCGACCATCTGCTTCACATTCGCCGTCTTGCTGTGCTGGGGCCTCGGCCCGGCGATCCTGGCCCAGTCGCTGGCGGTCGCCGTGGTGAGCTGGCGACTGCGCCGGCCATTCACCGAGGCGATCGAGGCGCTCGCGCAATATACGGTCGAGCTTCGCCGCCGCCGAGCTGGTCCTCTGGTGGGGCGACCCGGATCCGCTGCATCATCACGCCGCCTCGCAGGTCGCGTCCGACGCGCTCACCGTGCTCGGCGCGGTCGCCGCGTGGCTGCTCGTCTATGCCGGATTCGCCATCGCAGTGGCCCGGCTGCGCGGCACCAACTTCGCCTACCTGCGGGCCGGCGGAAACCTCGCCAACCAGGTGCTGTTCAAGACGGCACTGGTGATGCTGGCGCCGATTCTCGCGGTGGCCGCGCACATCAACATCGGTTTCGTACCGCTGGTGTTCGTGCCGCTCTATGCGGTGCAGCGAATGGCGACGCTGTCGTCGCAGCGGGACCGGCAGTCCCGCCTCGACCCGCTCACCGGGCTGGCCAACCGCACCGGACTCAAGCTCGCGTTCGCCGCGCTGACCGGCCCGACCCGGGACCCGGGCGAGCAGGTGACGCTCCTGCTCGCCGATCTCGACGAGTTCAAGCACGTCAACGACGCTCTCGGCCATGAAGTCGGCGACCAGCTGCTGGTGGCGGTCGCTGATCGCCTGGCCCGGCTGCCGGTGCACGAGCGGCACCATCGCTCGCCTCGGCGGCGACGAGTTCGCGTTCATCACTGCCACCGTAACCCGGCCGAGGCGGAGGATCTGGCCCGCGCCGTCGTCAGCGCCCTGGACCGAGCCGGTGTCCCTGGACGGCCTGCACGTCGACGTGACCGCGTCGGTCGGCATCGCGATCACGCGAGTCGAGACGCGAGGACTTCGCCACCTTGATGCGCCACGCCGACATCGCCATGTACGACGCCAAGCAGCGCGGCGGTAGCTTCGCCACCTACGAGCCCGGGTCGCACCAGGACAGCGTCGAGCGCCTGGCGCTGCTGACCGACTTCCGGCGCGCGCTGGAGCAGCACGACAGCGGCCAGATCGCCATGCACTACCAACCGCAGGTGTGCCTGAAGACCGGCACCGTGCAGGGTGTCGAGGCGCTGCTGCGGTGGCGGCACCCGCGGCTCGGCCTGATCAGCACCCAGGAGCTGATCACCCTGGCCGAACGCAGCTCGGTGATGCACCTGCTGACGATGCGGGTGATCGACGAGGTGGTCGCTCAGGTGGCGGCTTGGTCGGCCGATGGTCTGGACATCCGGGCGTCGATCAACGTCAGCTCCCGCGACCTCTACGGGGACGACGTGGTGCTGCACCTTGCCGAGCAGCTGAACCGGTACGCGGTAGATCCAAGCCAGATCCAGATCGAGATCACCGAGAGCGCGCTGCTCCGGGACCCGAACCGAGTCGCCGGCACGGTCACCCGGATCTGCTCGCTCGGTGTCTCGGTGGCGCTCGACGACTTCGGCACCGGCTACTCGTCACTGCAGCACCTTCGAAAGCTGCCGATCAGCGAGATAAAGATCGACAAGTCGTTCGTGGCCGGCATGGCGAGCAACCATGACGACGCCGCGATCGTGCGGTCCACCGTCGAGATGGCCCGCTCCCTCGGGATCCGTACGGTGGCCGAAGGCGTCGAGACCGAATACACCCGGGCGCTGCTGGAGGAGGCCGGCTGCACGCTGGCTCAGGGCTGGCTGACCGCGCACCCGATGCCGGCTCAGGATCTGCACGGCTGGCTCGACCAGTTCCGGCTGGCCAGCGCCTGACCCGACGCGTCTCCGCCGCACCCCGACTCCGCCCGCCGGTGGCGGTAGGGTGCGGCTGATGCCTGGGAGATCCTCGGCGATCGAATGGTGCCACCAACGCCGATGGGATCAGCGAATCTTCTATGGCGGCTTCCACACATTCGCGCGCCACATCGACGGCCGCGGGCGGTTCGTCGTCGACTACGAAAGCACCGATGTCGACGAGGCGGCCTATCACGCCGACGACGTCGCGGCGTTCGTTTCTTGACGCCCGGATCCGGTGAAGATCACGCCGGTCCGAGATGTAGGGGCGCGTGTCGGGTTGCGGCACCGGCGGATCCGGCTAGGTTGCGAGGGGGTTAACAGCCCCGATCCAGCCAAACCCCCTTCGATTCGGAAGGAACCCCCGAACGATGTCCTTGTCAATTCGGCGCCCGTCGCGCCGGTTCACTATCGTCGCGGCCTCGGTGCTGGCACTCGGTGCCGCGTTCGCCGGCGGCGGCGCGATCTACGCGGCCACCACGCAACCGGCGATCCACACCATCACACCGAAGTCCGAGAACCAGATCACCAACCTGGACGTGCTGCGCCAGCAGATCCGCAACTACTACGGCGACCCGCTGGGCAGCGGCATCTTCGCCGACGACAGCAACTACGCCGAGGAGGCCCAGTCAGTGGCGGCCGCCGGCTCGCGCTGGCTGAATGCCCCGCACAACGGTGACGGCCAGAAGGCGATCCTGCTGGACGTCGACGACACCTCGCTGGCGACTTGGAACTACGAGATCTTCAGCAACTGGGCCTTCAACCCGACGACCAACGCCGACTTCGTCAACAACCAGCGGTTCCCGGCGGTGCCGGGGATGGTCGACATGGTGAATAAGGCGCACGCCGACGGCTACGCGGTGTTCTTCCTGACCGGCCGCCCGGCCACCCAGGAAGCGGCGACACTGGGCAACCTGACCTCCGACGGCATCGGTGTCGACGCCGGTTACCCGGCACCGACCATGCTGAGCGACGGTGAGGACGGCCTCTTCACCAAGCCCGCGGTCGCCAACTATCCGCCGTACCTGCAGGCGGCCTGCGCCGGCGACCCGAACGGCTCGTGCACGACGCTCCACTACAAGTCCGCGACTCGCGCGCACATCGAGTCGCTCGGCTACGACATCGTCGCCAACTTCGGCGACCAGTTCAGTGACCTGAACGGCGGCTTCGCCGACCGGACCTTCAAGTTGCCGAACCCGAACTACTTCCTGCCGTAACCACCCGCGATCACGGTGGCCGGCGTCCCTCGGGGCGCCGGCCACCGTCGTGTTCCAGTCAGCCGCCGCCGGGCGCGGACGGAGTCAGCAGGTGGCGTAGACGTCCCGCGCATGGTCGGCGATCGCGGCACCGGCGATGGTCGCGTCGATCGGCAGCACGTCCATGCACAGCTTGATGGCCTCGCTCATCAGCTTGTGCGGGACCCGCATGGAGACGGTGACGTGCGGAACCCAGACACCCGGGCGGTAATACGGATCAAGCGGAATGCCCGCGGCGGCGAGCCGCTGATGGACCGCCGCCTGCAGGTCGATCAGGTCGCGATGCGGCGCCGGGCCGAGCCACAGCACCCGGCCCGGAAAGACGCCGATGTGGTCCAGGGACAGCGGCAGCGCCGGCGTGACGTCCAGGTCGCCGATCGCGGCGCGGACCGGCGCTACGTCGAACCGGGGCGCCGCGACCAGGGACAGGTGCGGCCGGTGCCGGCCATGGGTCAGATCGCGCAGGCTCGGGATTCCCTCGGCCTCCATCGCGTCCCACAGATTGCGTACGCGCGACGAGGCGACCGGATCGACATAGAGTTCCAGCGCGGCGACCATCGGCGCACTATGCCAGACCGGGCGCCCTCAAGGTCAACTCAGTTATCTCGCTGGGCGCGAAGACGCGGAACGGTGGTCCCCAGAAACCGCTGCCCCGGCTGGTGTAGAGCTGGGTCCGCTCGCCATGCCGGGAAAGCCCGGCGAGCACCGGCTGGTCGGTGAGAACGAGCAGGTGGAACGGCCAGATCTGGCCGCCGTGCGTGTGTCCGGACAACTGCAGGTCGGCTCCCTGCTCGGCTACCTGAGTCACCTGCTTGGGCTGGTGCGCGAGCATCAGCACCGGCAGGTCCGGATCGGCACCGGAGAGCGCCGCGGCCGGATCGGCACGGTGCCCCGGATTGCCCGAACCGGCCGCCGTACGGTCGTCGATGCCGGCGATCACCAGCCGATCGCCACCGCGCTCGACGGTGATGTGCCGGTTGTGCAGCGGCTCCCAGCCGAGTTCCCGCATGTAGTCGAGCCAGCCCTGGGCCTGGCTGAAGTATTCGTGGTTGCCGGTGACATAGGTGCGCGCCAGATGTGCTCGGATGTCACCCAGGTGCTGGGCCTGCACACGGCGACGGTCCACGGTGCCGTCGGCGATGTCACCGGTGTGGCAGACGATGTCCGGTTCGAGCGCGTTGACCGCCGCGGTCAGGCCGGCCGACCAGCGTTCCCGATTGATCGGGCCGTAATGCGTGTCGGTGATGAGCACGACCTTGGTGCCGTCCAGACCGGCGCCGAGCCGGGGAATCGTCACGTCGACTCGCTTGATCCGGGGCACTCGCATTGCCTCCCGGTAGCCCCACGCGAGCAGCACCAGGGCCGCGCCCGTCGCCGCCAGCGCCACGATCCGCCAGCGGGCCGGCGCGTCCACGCCGACGGCGAACAGCACCAGCCAGACAATGTTGCCGAGCACTGAGCAGGTGAAGACCACCCATGCGACGCCAAGCAGGGTGTCGCCCATCCGCGCGGCCCAGTCCAGCCCGCGGCGGCCGTGGCCGAACACGATCCCGAACGGCATCGCCGCGGCGCCGAGCACGACGATGATCGTGCCGATCACCGTCACCGCGAGCGGCCAGTCCGGCACGATCACCAGTTCGAGCAGCGGCACCCCGAACAGGAGCAGCACCACGGTCGCGATGATCACCGAGACCACACCGAGGCGCGGGCCCCGCCGGTCCCGGCCGCGTGCGGCCCGCTCTTCGATGGCGGCCGGCTCGACGGTCTCGGTCATGGCGCCAGGGTATCTCGGCGCGACCCGGCCTCGGTCGACGGCGGCTTGGTCGCGATGGTGGCGGCCACCGCCGGGCGCTGATCCGCTAGGGCCGGAGCAGCACCTTCAGCGCGGACCGATCGTCCATCGCGGCATATCCGGCCGCCACCCCGGACAGCGGCATCGTCACGTCGAACACCGGCGACGGGTCCAGCGTGCCCTCGAGCACATCCCGCAGCAGCTCGTCGGCGTACTTGCGGGCCGGTGCCACGCCGCCGCCGAGCGCCACGTTCCGGCCGAACATGTCGCTTATGTCCACGGTGGCCACTTCGTGCGGCACGCCGACGAATCCGACTCCCCCGCCGTCGCGCGCGATCGCGATCGCGGTGTCCAGCGACTGCTGGGTGCCGACGCACTCGAGCACGGCGTGCGCGCCGAAGCCGTTGGTCAGCTCACGGACCGCAGTCACCGCCTCATCGCCGCGCTCACCGACGATGTCGGTGGCACCGAACGACGTCGCGATCGCTGTCCGCGCCGGGTTGCGGCCGAGCGCGATGATCCGCTCGGCGCCGAGCCGGTGCGCCGCGAGCACGCCACACAGGCCGACGGCACCGTCGCCGACCACCGCGACCGTGGCGCCCGGCCGGGCTCCGGCCGCGAGAGCCGCGTGGTGACCGGTCGCCATGACGTCGGAGAGCGCGAGCAGGGCCGGGATCTTCGCGGGGTCCGGTTCGCCGCCCGGCACCACCACGAGGGTCGCGTCCGCGTACGGCACCCGGACCGCCTCGCCCTGGCCGCCGTCGGAGCCGGGCTCGCCCCAGAACCCGCCCTCGGGACACGACGTGAACAGACCGTCGGCGCAGTAGGCGCAGGTCCCGTCGGCCCAGACGAACGGCGTGATCACGAAGTCGCCGGGCCTGACGGCGCGGACCGCTGCACCGGTCTCGACAACGACGCCGACGAACTCATGGCCGATCCGCTGACCCGGTTGCCGGGTCGCGACGCCCCGGTAGGCCCACAGGTCGCTGCCGCAGATGCAGGCGGCGACGACGCGCACTACGGCATCGGTCGGCTCCTTGATCACCGGGTCCGGAACCGTGTCCAGCCGGATGTCACGAGGTCCGTAGATGGCGGTCGCACGCATGATCATCAGCCTACCGGTGCCGCCGCAGATGCCGAGCCGGGTCCGGTCAACTGCGGTCTGCGACGATACTGCGAGTGAGCAGCCGCATTCGGACCCCGGCACTGATGGTGCAGGCGACCGGCTCGAACGCCGGAAAGTCGACGCTGGTGGCCGGGCTGGCCCGGGCCTACGTGCGCCGAGGTCTGCGGGTGGCCCCGTTCAAGCCGCAGAACATGTCCAACAACGCGGCGATCACCGCTGACGGCGGCGAGATCGGACGGGCTCAGGCGATGCAAGCGCAGGCCGCCCGATTGACGCCGACCGTGCACATGAATCCGGTGCTGCTCAAGCCCGAGTCCGACACCGGCGCCCAGGTGGTGATCCAGGGCCGGGTGGCCGGCCTGCTGCGAGCCGGCGACTACACCAGCCGGAAGGCTTCGCTTCTGCCGCGCGTACTGGAAAGCTTCTCGATCTTGGAGGAGCGTGCGGACCTGATCCTGATCGAAGGCGCCGGCAGCCCGGCGGAGATCAATCTCCGGGCCGGCGACATCGCCAACATGGGCTTCGCCGAGGCCGCCGACGTGCCGGTGGTCCTGGCCGGTGATATCGATCGCGGCGGGGTGATCGCGTCCCTGGTCGGCACCCACGTCGTTCTCGACGATGCCGAGCGGAATCGCATCAAGGGCTTCGTCATCAACAAGTTCCGCGGCGACGTGAGCCTGTTCGACGACGGACTCGCCGAGATCACCAAGCGCACCGGATGGCCGTCGCTTGGCGTGCTGCCATGGTTGCCGGCCGCCGCCTGGCTGCCCGCCGAGGACGCCGTCGACCTGGATCGGCCGACCGGTGGTGACGGGGCGCTGACGGTCGCGGTGCCGATGCTGTCGCGGATTGCCAACTTCGACGACCTGGATCCGCTCGGCATGGAGCCGGGCGTACGCCTGATCTTCGTCCGTCCGGGCACCCCGATTCCGGCCGGTGCCGACGTCATCGTGCTGCCTGGCACCAAGTCAACCATCGCCGACCTGGCATTTCTTCGCGAACAGGGATGGGATGTCGACATCCGGGCACACGCCCGGCGCGGCGGTCACGTGCTCGGCCTCTGCGGCGGTTACCAGATGCTTGGCACGGCAATCGACGACCCGGATGGCGTCGATGGCGCACCGGGCCGGGTCGACGGACTCGGGCTGCTGCGAATCGACACCGTGATGGCCGGTGACAAGACCACCACGCTCGCGACCGGCACCCACGTCGCGTCCGGTACGCCGATCTCCGGCTACGAGATCCACATGGGACGGACCGCCGGCATTGACTGCGGCCGCCCGATGGTCACTCTGAGCGGCCCGCGACCGGACGGTGCCACCTCGCCGGACGGCCGGATCCAGGGCACTTATCTGCACGGCCTGTTCGCCGACGACGACTTCCGCCGAGCCTGGCTGGCGGGTCTCGGTGTGGCTTCCGGGGTCGCCTATCACCAGCGGGTGGAGTCGTCCCTGGACGCGCTCGCCGATCACGTGGAAGCCCACCTCGACCTGGACGCGATGCTGGCGATTGCCGAGAGCCGTTAGCCGGCCCCCGTACCACCAGCGGCGCCTAGCCCGCAGCCGCCGCGCCCTCGCCTGGTTCCGGTGTGCCGGTCCGATCCGGCGAGCCCGGTGGCGTCGGTGCTGGTGGGGTCCGGCGCTTCCGTTCGAGCCGGGCGTCAGATGACGGTCGCCGCCGCGGCCAGAGCGGATCCTCGGGCGCCGGCCATGTCCCGGTCCGGCACCAACGCGAACGTCGCCACCTTCAGCTGCTCCTCACGCAGCTGGGTGTTGGCTCGCACGGTGCTCAGGAACCAGTCACGGAATCCCGGTGCCGCTTCGACCACGCCGCCGCCGAGGAAATAGGCATGCGGGTCGGTGAAGTTGGCCGCGATCGAGCACAGCCGGCCGAGGGCGATCGCCTGCTGCTCGAAGATTCGCAGGGCCATTGGGTCCCGTCGCTCGCCGAGCCCGCGTACCATCTTCGCGGCCTTGCCGGCCTCCACCGCGTGCAACTCGTGGCCCTCGTGCTGAGCCAGCCAGTAGGGCAGCAGGTTCTTCTCGATGCCGGTCAGCGATGCGATGCTCTCCGCGTCGCCGAGCAGGCCGCAGTTGCAGGCCGGCGTCGGCTGCCCCGGGTCCAGCAGGCCGTCCAGCGGGATCTGGATATGGCCGAGTTCGGCGGCCATCCCGGCGGCGCCGCGGACGATGTGGCCCTGCTCGACCACGCCGCCACCCAGGCCGGTGCCGACGATGATGGAGACCGACGAGCGCTCCGCCGCGAACGGCCCGAAGAACTGGCTGTGCGCATAGAGGGCGGCGGCGTTGGCGTCGTTGTTGTAGACCACCGGAATGCCGATCAGGGCCTCCAGCGCGCCCCGGACGTCGAATCCCCACCACTCCGGCTCGGAGAAGTTGGTCGCGCCCTTGGACGAGATGACGCCGTCGGCGCTGGCCGGGCCCGGCGTGTCCAGGCCGACCGCGCGGATCATCTCGCGGGGCACGCCGGTCATCGCCAGGATGTTCTCGTACGCGTCGGCGAGCGCGGGCACCGCCACCGCCGGTCCCTGCCGCACCAGGCTCGGCATCTCGACCATCTCGTCGACCAGAAATTGGCCGTCGGAATCGAGAACGGTGGCGTTGTTCATAGTGCCGCCGTTGTCGATGCCCACTACCGCCCAGCTCGCCATGGTCGCCTCCGCCTGGTAAATCGCCTGACTGGCGATCCTAATGGCAACCCAAACTCAGCGGGACCGGCGTCCGCCGGGACCGGCCACCGCGGCCGGCCGCCCGGCGCCGACGCCAAAGCCCAGCCACCGGGACCGCGGCACAGGCCAGCCACCCGGGACCTGCCACTGAGGCCGCGCACCGGGCACCGACGCGAAGGCCGACCACGGGGAACCGGGACCGGTCACCGGACGCGGCGGCCGATCCCGTTCCGCCCGGGCTAGGCGCCGGTGACGCCGTCGGCCATCTCGCGCAGCAGATCGATGTGCCCGTTGTGCCGGGCGGTCTCTTCGATCAGGTGCATGATGGCGAACTTCAGCGGCGCCGGAGCACCGTTGACCTTGCGAACCGACAAGTCCTCCAACGAGTGCGCCGCGATCACTTCGTCGTTGCGAGCGCACTCGGCGGCGTAGTCGGCGAGCATCTTTTCGATCGGCCGCTCGGCGCCGATCCGCATCTCGGCGTCCGGCTCCTCCTCGGTGCACGGAGACCGGTCGTCCTCGCCCAGGAAAAACGTGCCGATCATGTCGGCTTCCACCCAGCGCAGGTGACTGACCAGGCCGCCGATCGTGGTCAGCGGTGACGTCGGCATCAATCTCGCCGAAGCGTGTTCTTGCGAGATACCGGCGCACTTCTGGTGGACGGTCAGCCGCACGTAGTCCAGGAATGTAAGGAGCATGGTGCGGTCGTCGTAGGCCGACGGGAAATCGGTGCGCCGGCTCAGGTCCACCACCGGCGACGCGGCCGGTGCCATGGTTTGTGGTGCTTGGGTCATGAGACATCCTCTGTGTATTCGAGGCGCTCTCATCGACGGGCTGCGCTAGGCGGCAGCTCCACGAGGGCGCCGATGGTATGCGATAGCCATCGCGTTCGCCCCCTTCCCGGCACTCACCGTGGCCGCCCGCGCTGGGCGACGCCATGATCTTCGCGGCGCCCGGCAGCCGACGTCAATCGATTTATCCTCCGGCCCGACCAGTCGCATCGCGATGCAATGATCGCGTAATGACCAGCGAGCCCATCCACCGGCGCGCGCACGGCGGCGACCGATTGCGCTACCTCACCGACGGTGTCTTCGCGATCGTGATGACGCTGCTGGTGCTCTCACTCCCCCGGCCCGGAGGCGACGATGTCGGCCACGAGATCGTCCACGCCCTGCCCAAGATCGGGATCTACGTGCTGACCATCGCGGTCCTCGGCGGCATGTGGTTCCGCAACCGCACCGAGTCCGAGTTCGTCGCGCGGTCCAATCACACCTACAGCTGGCTGACCTTCGCCTGGCTCGCGGTGATCGCGCTGCTGCCCTGGTCCGCGAGCCTGATGATGGAACACCCGAGATCCACGCCCGCGGTGGCGACCTTCACGATCAACGCGATGCTCGCCGCCGCGATCCAGCAGGGCACCTGGTGGTACGCCACCGGTCCACGGGGCCTGATCGACGATCTTCCGGCACGCGTACGACGGGCGAGCCGCCTGGTCGGCTGGATCCCGGTGATCGACTTCGGCATCGCGCTGATCGTCAGCACGTTCAGCCCGCTCAGCGCCCTGATCCTGAACCTGCTGGCACCGCTGGCCTATATCAGCGGCATCCTTTACCGGCTGCTGACCCGGATGAGCCGAGAGCCGGCCGCCACCTCCGGATCTTGAAGCCTTGTCGCTCTCTGGCAGCGATAACAGTTCAAGATCCAGATCGGACGCCCGGCATACTCCCGATTTACTGGAAATTTCGCTTATCAGCAGGTCACAGGTCGTAGCGTCGAGTCGCATAGCGAATCGGTGAAACGAGGTCCAAATGGCCCGGTTGGACGCGGACACACTCATTCCGTCGCTGCAGCGGACACATCGCGTCGATGTCGCCACCGACGCCGCGGCCGGATCCGACGACGCGGTCACCGGCATGCTGGTGCCCCTCGCCGGAGCGATCCAGGCCGACCTCGGCGTCGGCCGGGCTGCCCTGGACGCCGCCGGCTTCAGCGGCAAGGTCGGCGAGACCCTGGTGCTGCCGGCCAACGACGGGCAGCCGATGGTCGCGGTCGGGATCGGCGATCCGGCCGAGCTCACTCCAGCCGCTGTCCGCGACGCCGGCGCGGCGTTTGCCCGAGCCGCGGCCGGCCACGAAGATCTGCGGATCGCGGTGCCCACCGGCGGCGAGCTGGACCCGGCCGGCACCGCGCAGGCTCTGGTCGAGGGCATGCTGCTGGCCCGATACCGCTATGAGGCACTGAAGCGGACGCCGACAACGACACCGATCGCCTCGATGACCCTGCTCGTCACCGAGGCCGATCGGGCCGAAGCCGAGGTCGGTGCCCGGCGCGGCCGCATCTTCGCCGCCGCCACGTCGCTGGCCCGGGACCTCGCCAACGCTCCCGCAGTGATGCTGACCGCGGAGCGGATGGCCGAGGTCGCCACCGGAATCGCCGACGCCTGCGGGCTGACGGTGACTGTCTACGACCGGGATCAGCTCATCGAGATGGGCTGCGGCGGCCTGCTCGGGGTGAACGCCGGCAGCACCGACGAGCCGCGGATGATCCGGCTGGACTACCAGCCGGAGGGTGCCGGCACACACCTGACGCTGGTCGGCAAGGGCATCATGTACGACTCCGGCGGCATCAGCCTCAAGCCCGGCGACGAATCGCACTCGCAGATGAAGAACGACATGTCCGGCGCGGCGGCAATCCTGGCGGCGATGGCGGCGCTGAACGAGCTGCACGGACCGGTCGCGGTCACCGGCTATCTGATGTGCACCGACAACATGCCCAGCGGCTCGGCCACCAAGCTCGGCGACGTCCTGACGATCCGGGGTGGCATGACCGTCGAGGTGCTCAACACCGACGCCGAGGGTCGCCTGGTGATGGCCGACGCCCTGGCTCTGGCGACCGAGTCGCACACCGACGCGATCGTCGACATCGCCACGCTGACCGGCGCCTGCCTACGGGCACTGGGTCCGGGTGTGGCCGGGGTGATGGGCACGAACCAGGGCTTGATCGACGGCATTCTGCGCTCGGCCGGCGGGACCGGCGAACCGGTCTGGCAGCTGCCACTGGATCGGCGCTACCGGCCCTGGCTGGACTCCAGCATCGCCGATATCAAGAACATCGGCGGCGACAGTGCCGGTGCGATCACCGCCGCGCTGTTCCTGGCCGAGTTCGCCGGGTCGGTGCCATGGGCACACCTGGACATCGCCGGAACCGCCTGGCAGAAGGTGTCCACCGGCTGGCGGCCGGACGGCTGCACCGGGTTCGGCGCCCGGCTCCTGCTGGACTTCGCGCTCGGCTTCGATCCGGGCCGGCTGTCCACCGCGCCCACACTTCAGGAATACGCGCTGACCGGCGCGACCGCCCGGTGACGGTCGGACGGCTCGTCTTCATACCGCTGGTGTGACCGTTCTCGAAATGACCGCCTCGACCGCACCGACGGCGATCGCCACGGCGTGGTCGCGGCCCGGGCACGGCCGGATGCCGGCGCCGAAGGTCAGGTGCGCGGTCGGCCGCCCGGGCACGAACCGATCCGGGTCCGCGAACACCCCCGGGTCGCGGTTGGCCCGCTTCAGATCCAGGATCACGGGTACGCCGGCCGGCACGTCGACACCGCCGACTCGCGCCGGCGCGACCGCGACCCGGCGCATCACCGGCACCGGCGGATCGTGCCGCAGTGTCTCCAGCACCAGCGCCGCCACGTCGCACTCCGGCCGCCACGCCTGCCAGGCCCGCAACGAGTTGCCGATCAGAGTCGCGGTCGCGGTGCAGGCCTGGATCAGCAGGCTGATGCGGGCCGCCGTGCGCTCGTCGGCCGCGCCGCCGAACGCCCGCACCAGATTCAGCACCGCTTCGTCGGCGCGCTCGTCCGGCTCATCGGTCAGGTAGACCGCGGCCACGGCCTGCACGTCGTCGTAGACCGGAGCGGCGATGCCGAGCGCGGCGGCGAGCACCCAGACCGCGACCTCCTCGACCGCGACGCTGCGAGCGGTCTCGACGGCGCCGGTCCGCAGGGTTCGCGGGTTGAGCCGGTCCAGCTCGGCGACCACATCGGCACGGCGGACCGCGTGCAGATCCCCGTTGCTGAACCGGGGCACGGTGGCGCGCAGCCATCGCATGTCGATACCGGCGCCGGCCGCCGGCGCCGGTGGCACCTCGAATCGGGAGTCGTTCAGCACCGCGACCACATCGGCATACCTAGTGAAGGTGACCATGACGCCACGCTAAGCCCGAATCGCTTCGGTCCCGGCCGAATAATCGTCGCGCGGCCTGCGGTCCGGACCGCGTACCGTGCCGATCGTGACCGCGATCCTCTTCTGTGCCGACCCGCTGGCACCGCGCCGCGCCGACCTGCCGGCGGCCACCCGGGTGGTGTCGCGCTTCCTCGAACTGCAGGGCGATGACCTGGCCGGTGGCCTTGTGTTCCGGGGCTTCGAGGAGTTCGCCGGTCCACAGGCCCGCCTCTGGTGGGTCGACTCCGAACCGGTTCTGGTGACCGCTCATCCGGATACGCCGGACGCGACCGTGACGCCGGAGCTGGACCACATCGCGCCGTGCGTACGCGCACTCGGCTGCCGCTTCATCACCACCGATGTCGCGCGCCGTGCCGATGGCCTCTGGCGCGTGATCGAGGTCGGCGACGGCCAGGTCAGCGACCTCCCGGCCGGAGTTGACGCGGGGGTGCTGTTCCAGACATTGCTCGCGGGTTAGTCGAGCGGGTTAGCCCCGCCGTCCCTGCCCGCCCGGTCCGGGCCTGCCGTCCGCGCCTGCGGGTCCGGCGTCGCGGCGCTGGATCCGCACCGCCGCGGCGACGATCCGCGCACCGGTGGTATCGCGTCGAATGTGGTGGCTGGGAGGACCGGTCAGCCGGCGATCTGCAGCACCACCTTGACGTCGTCCGGCTCCCGCTTGAACGCATCGGCATAGTTGTCGAACGGCACCGTGCGGCTGATCAGGCGGCGAAGCCACTCGCGGTCGCCGGCCGCGAGCGCGGACGCGGCCATCACATAGTGCCGCCGGTTAGCGTTGACGGTGCCGAAGACCACGTCGTTTCGCAGGACGGCGATCCGGTTCAGGCCGCCGACGTCGGTGGTGACGAACGCGCCGATGGTGGAGACGCCGGCCAGGCACACCACCGAGTTGATCGCGTTGTGCATCAGCGCGTCCAGGACCACCTCGGGCACACCGGTGCACTCGATGACGATGTCCGGGTAGAGCTCGCTCATGCCCAGCGGCTCGCCGTGATACGTGGCGCCGAGCTCGGCGACCAGTTGCGGCTTCGGACCCTCGGTGACGATGTCGAAGACGTGCACCTGATAACCCCGCTGTACGCCGAGCATGGCGGCCAGCAGTCCGATCGGCCCGGCACCCAGGATCGCCGCCGTCTTCGGGCCGAAGTAGGCCCGGTTGCCGATCCGCTCGATCTGCTCCCACGCTTTTGCGACGATAGTGGTCGGCTCCATCAGCACGCCGACGTCGAGCAGGTGCGAGTCGAGCGGCACGGCGGCGTCCGGCTGCACCCGCCATCGCTCCCGCATGAAGCCGTGCCGACCGGTGATCCCGTGTTCGGTGTATTTGCCGTTGCGGCACATGTCCCACTCGCCTGCTGCGCAGGCCGGGCACGGCACTGGATCGGGGCGGCGAACGAACGCCACCACCAGGTCGCCCGGCTGGAACGTCCCGTCCGGCGCGGACAGCACCCGGCCCAGATTTTCGTGGCCCAGGATCAGCAGCTCATCCCCGGGCGGAGCGGTGCCATAGTCGGCTCGGATGATCCCCATATCGGTGCCGCAGACCCCGACCGCGACGGATTCGACCAGCACCGGGCCGTCGCTCTCGGGTGGCTCCGGCACGTCGCTGAGCTCGATCGAGTGGGCCACGCCAGGCCGTACGGTCAGGGCACGCATGCGCTCATTGTTCCCGGATCTGCGAAACTATTCGCCCCCGATCTTTGGACCTTTGCGCTCGCCAGAATCAACGGAGATGCGGCGCTGCCCCAGATAGACCGTGGCCACTGATTGGGGAAGGTTGAGTACCGGATCCGGTCCTCAACCTTCCCCAATCGCGCGAGGGCCGCGCTAGCGCTGCGCCGCCTCGATCGCGGCCTTGATAGCGGCGACATCGGCCGGCTGCCCCGGGCCGTCAAGGCCCATCGGGCCGAAATACGGCTCACCGTAGGCGGGCCGCCCCGGCTCGTAGCGCCAGCTCTCCGAGAGCGGCCCGACGTCATGGCTGTCGTAACCAATGCGGTCCAGGAACTCGGTGACGGCGGCCTTCGCCTCGGCGTCATCGCCGGCAATCGCCAGCGCGCTGCGGTCCGCCGCGCCGGCCGGACGGCCCAGCTCTCGCAGATGCCGCCAGAGGATGTTGTTGAACACCTTCACCACCCGCGAGTCCGGAAGGTGCCGCTGGAGCAGCTCGCTGCTGGTCACCTCGCCGCTGTCGATCGCCGCATAGTGACCGTCACGCTGCGCGTAGTAGTTGTTGGTCTCGATCACCACCCGCCCGGCGAACGGCTCGACCGGGAGTTCCTCGATCCGGCCGAACGGGATCGCCACCACCACGATGGCTGAGTCGCGGGCGGCCTCGGCCACGGTCCCGGCGCTCGCGCCGTCGCCCAGCTCACGGACGACGTCGACCAAGGTCGAGGGACCTCTGGAATTGCTCATCACCACGTCGTAGCCCGCTGCGACGGACAGCGCCGCCACCGTTGCGCCGATGTGTCCGCTTCCGATGAATCCGATCGTCGTCATATCCGCGACCAACATCGCCGCCGCTCGGACGCATTCCCAAGATCGCGGTACGGCAGGTTTTCAGCTAGACAACGCGCGCTCAGGCGCCGCCGGACCAATGTCGAGCGGAAGGGCCGGCACGGCCGGCTGGACCCCGGACCATAGGTTGGTGACCATGACGGATCTCTTCACGGTGGCGGCCGACAACGCCGCCACGATGTGGCTGAAGCTCGGGGCGGCACGTGGCTACCAGACCGTGCACGGCGACGGCTTCATCGCGGTGTCGGGCGCGGACCGGCAGGGTCGCCGGATCATGACGGTGACCGAGCGCTCCGGTGTCGATGCCATCCGCGACCTGGTCCACAACGCGCCGGGCCGGGTCGTGGTGGAAGATCCGTTCGGCACCGTGCCGGTCGCCGGCATCATCGATCGGCTGTCGGTTCGGCAGATGCCGGTGATGGCTCGGCACGGCAAGCCGGCGTTGCCCGCGCCGTCGATGCCGGTGCGCCGAGTCTCCGGCAGCTCCGATCTGCGCACCGCCGAGCGCCTCATCACCACCGGCTTTGAGCTGGAGAACTTCCTGCCGTGGCGGCCGGGCGAAGCGTTCCCGGACGCGCTCGCCGACGACCCCGGGGTGGCATTCTTCATCGCGGAGCGGGACGGCGAAGAGGCCGGCGCCTGCCTGACCGTGACCGACGACGCCGCGACCGGCTTCTACTGGGTGACGACGATGCCGGAGCATCGTTCCCGCGGCGTCGGGCGGGCGCTGATGCACGGCGCGATCGCGGAGTTGCGCCCGGATGTGGTGACGCTGGTGGCCTCGACCGCGGGCCGGCCACTCTACGAGTCGATGGACTTCGACCTGCTCGGCGTGTCCAGCTGGTGGAGTTAGCGACCCGCGATCTGAATTCGGGCGCGGGCCAGCGCCCGGAACGCGGCGGCGTTGCGCAGCGCGGCGCCGCCGTGGTCATTGTTGAAATAGACGTACGCGTCCGGCTCCGGCCCGAACGCATCGTCCAGGCGCCGCAGCCAGGTGGCGAGTGCGGTGCGGCCGTACTCCGGTCGGGGCGTGGCGCGGCCCTCGTGGAATCGGAGATAGCCCCACGGCGCGGTCGTCCACAGCGGAGTGATCGGCCGGCCGAGCCGATCCGCCCACGCCAGCGCCGCGCCGTGCGCCGCCAGGACGGCTCGGACCGCATCGGTCCACCACGAGTCGTGCCGGGGTTCGACCGCCACGCGGATGCCGTCCGGAAACCGTGACAGCGCCGCGTCCAGCAGGTCCGGATCGGCTCGCAGGGTCGGCGGCAGTTGCAGCAGCACCGGGCCCAGCCGGTCACCGAGGCCGGCGGCGTGGTCGAGGAATCGCTGCACCGGCTCGGCCGGATCTCGCAGCCGTTTGATGTGCGTGAGGTAGCGGCTCATCTTCACCGCGAACCGGAATCCGGCCGGAGTCTGGTCCCGCCAGCCGGCGAACGTGTCCCGTTCCGGCAATCGGTAGAAGGCGTTGTTGATCTCCACGGTGTCGGACTCGGCGGCGTAGTGCGCCAGCCATTCCCGCCGCGGCAGGTCATGCGGGTAGAACCGGTCGCGCCAGTCGTCGTACATCCATCCGGAGGTGCCGACCCGCATGTCAGCGACGGCGGCGGCGCACCACGATCCAGCCCACGAGGCCGCCCACCGCGCCGCCGATGATGGCCCACGGTACGGGTTTGCGTGCCTGCTCCGACGCGGTCTGCTTGAGCTGATCGACGGCGTCGGCCGCGGCCTGCTTCATGTGGTCGGTGGTCTCCGCCACAGCCTCCTTGGTACGCGCCTTGACGTCGGTCTTGGCGGCCAGCGCGGCGACCGTGTCGCCGAGCTCGGCGCGGGTGTCGGCAATCTCGGCGCGAATCTGATCCGGGCTCCGGGTCTCGGTCATCGGTGCCGTCCTTCCTTCACCGCCGCCTTGACGGTGTCCACGTCGGCGGTCAGGCTGGCGACCGCTTCCTCGGGCTTGGGGGGAACCGCCCGTTGCAGTTGCCGGCGGCCGATCAGCGCGGCCACTCCGGCGATGGCGAAGACCACCACCATCACCACGAGCACGGCGAGCCACGCCGGCCACACCAGGTCCAGCGCGACGACGGCGAGCGCAAACAGCAAGCCGAGGCCGTAGAGCGCGAATAGGCCGGCACCGCCGAGCAGGCCGCCGCCGACTCCGGCCCGCTTGCCCTTCTGGGCCAGCTCCGCCTTCGCCAGGGCCAGCTCATCCCGTACAAGAGTGCTGATCTGCTGCGACGCCTGGCTGATCAGATCTGCGGTCGTCGCGGGCTGCGTCTCCATAACGCAACTGTGCCCCTATTTCGGCGGTTGGAAACCATATTGCCGGGTATGCAGGCGCGAGTGCCGTAGGTTGAACCTCCGGGAGGACCGGACATGACTCGAACTCACATTGTCATCGTGGGCGCCGGCTTCGCCGGGTTCCACTGCGCCCGCCGGCTCAGCAAGCTGGCCTCCAGTCACGTCGACGTCACCCTGATCAATCCCACCGACTACTTCCTCTATCTGCCGCTTCTGCCGCAGGTGGCGGGCGGGTTGCTGAACGCCACCCGGGTCGCCGTGCCACTGACGTCGACGCTGCCGCACGTGCGGCTGCATCTGGGCGAGGCCCAGGCGATCGACCTGGACCGGCGCAGCGTCACCTGTGTCGATGCCGAGCAGAACAGCCGGGACGTCTCCTACGACGGCCTGGTGATCGCCGCCGGCAGCGTCAACCGGCTGCTGCCGATCCCGGGTATTGCCGACCACGCACACGGGTTCCGGGGCATCCCGGAGGCGATGTTTCTGCGCGAGCACCTGACCCGGCAGGTGGAGCTGGCCGACGTCGCGGACGATCCGAAGGAGCGCGCCGCCCGCCTTACGTTCATCGTGGTGGGTGCCGGCTACACCGGAACCGAAGTGCTGGCGCACGGCCAGAAGCTGGTCTCGTCGATCGTCAAGACCCGGCCCCGGCTGCGCGGTGTGACGCCGAAGTGGTATCTGCTGGACACCGCGAATCGGGTGCTTCCCGGGCTGTCCGACCGGCTGTCCCGGACCACCGACCGGGTGCTGCGGCGGCGCGGCATCGACGTGCGGATGGGCTGCTCGGTCAAGGAGGCCACGGCCGACGGCACCTACCTCTCGGACGGATCGTTCATCGCGTCGCGGACGCTGATCTGGTGCGTCGGTGTCCGTCCGGACCCACTCGTCGAGGCCACCGGGCTGTCGACGGTGGACGGCCGGCTGTCGGTCAACACCGATCTCACCGTGCCCGGCCGCCCCGAGGTCTACGCGATCGGTGACGCGGCCGCGGTGCCGGACCTCACCATGCCCGGACAGATCACCGCGATGACCGCGCAGCACGCTGAGCGCCAGGGCCTGCTGGCTGCAGAGAACATCGTCGCGACGCTCACCAAGCAGCCGCGCCGCGAATACCGGCACCACGACCTGGGCTTCGTGGTGGACCTGGCCAGCGGCGCCGCGGCCGCGAACCCGCTGCACATCCCGCTGTCCGGCCTTCCCGCGTTCGTGGTGACCGCCGGATATCACTTGATGGCGCTGCCGGCCGGGCGGCTCGGCGTGGTCGCGGACTGGGCCCTCGGCGCCGTCACCGGGCGTCAGGCGGTGCAACTGGGCCTGGTCACTGCCGCCAACGTCCCGCTCGACACCGCGGCGCCGGAACTGCCCCGGCGGACGGTGTGACGGCGCGATAACTCGGACGGTGCGGTGAAGTCGACTGCTCAGCGCCGCCGCGCCAGGCGGTCCAGCAGTCCCTGAACGGCAGCGGCCACCGGACCCATGCCCATGCCGCGCTCGGCCTCCCCGGCGGCTGCCACGGCGGCGAATCCGTAGTCGCGCATCCGGTCCTCGTACCGCCCGATCGCCTGGATCAGCCCCGGGCGGTCGCGCGGCGCGCCGCGCAGCTCGCGGACCAGCAGCGCCGCGTCCTGCAGTGCGGTGTTGGCGCCGGAACCGCGGGCCGGGCTCATGGCGTGGATCGCGTCGCCGAGCACCGTGATCGGTCCGGGCGGCCACGGCCGGACCGGGTGCGACGTGCGTACGGCGATCTGGAAGGTCTCGTCCACGTCGGCGCTGTCGATCAGCCGTCGCAGGTCCGGATGCCAGGCCGCGGTCATCCGGCGCGCGACTCCGTGCAGCCCGGCGGCGTCCAATCCGTCCAGTGGCACCGGAAACCGGGCCGTGTCGGCCGTCAGCGCCCACATCAGGTAGTCGTCGGCGGGCGACAATCCGACATCGCCCGGCGGCGTGCGGAACTGCACCGGGCCGGCGGCCATGCCGACCCGCCCGTCGATGATGGCGGTGAAACCGTGTCGCATCGGCTCCGGCAGCAGGTCGTGCGCTGGGCCGCGGAGCAGGGTTTTGCCATAGATGATCCGGGTGCCGGTCTCGGTCACCGCGGCCGCCGGAAGCAACTGCCGGCGTACGGCGGAGTGCACGCCGTCAGCGCCGATGACGATGTCGGCGGCAGCGGACCGGCCGTCGGCGAACCGGAGCCCGATCACGTCATCGCCGGAGTCGAAGCCGACCAACGCCGAGCCGTAGTGGACTCGCTGATCCAAGCCGGTGGCCAGCACGTCCCGAAGGGTCTTGCGGTTGACCGAGGTGGACAGCCGGCTCAGGTCGTCCGGGTCGCGATCCGGGGCCGCCACGGTTCGCAGCACCCGCATCTGCTTCGTCATCACGGTGACCCGGGTGCTGGGCCGCCCGCAGGTGGCCAGGAAGACCCGCACCAGCGGCTCCGCCAGGCACTCGGCGAGCGCCTGGCCGGCGCGGGCGTCGACGTGCAGCCGGTAGCCCTGCCGTCGGGAGTCCGGATCCGGACCGCGCTCGTAGACCGTGACGGCGTAGCCGGCCCGGACCAGACCTTGAGCGGTGGCCAGTCCGCCGAGGCCGGCTCCGATCACCGCCACCCGGATGTCCGTCACCGTCGCGACGTTACTTATAGAGTCTGTGCGTGGTGGCGATCTCGGCGCACCGTGGCGGTGGTGAGGCCGCCGTCCCCGGAACCTGGGCGGCCTACCAGCATGCGCTGACACTGGACGTGGATTATGTCGAGTTCGACGTGCAGCGAACCCGCGACGGGCACCTGGTGGCCTATCACGACAAGCGGGCCGAACGCCGCGGTGTCTACCCGCGGCACGTCAACCGGGCGGACTTGGATGCGTTCACGGTGGCCGACCTGCTCGACCTGATCAAGGGCCGGGTCCGGGCACACATCGACCTCAAGGAGACCGGCTACGAAGCGGACGTGGTGGCGCTCGCCAAGGAGCGGCTGGGCGGAGTGGGCGAGTTCATCGTCACCGGTTCGGACGCGGTCGTCGGCGCCGTGAAGTCCGCCGATCCGGATGTCCACGCGGCGCTGTCGCTGGGTCGCGGCTGGCATGAGATCCGCTGGTCGAAGACGTTCCAGGCACGCTGGTCCGAGCTGCGGCCACTGGCTCGCGTGCGCGACTGCGGAGCCGACGCGGTCGCGGTCCATCATCGGCTGGCTCGGCTCGGCGTGCTGGATCAGTGCCGCCGGGCCGGCATCGGGACCATGGTCTGGACCGTCAGCGAACCCGGCCTGATCCGCTCGCTGCTGAGCGATCCCCGGGTAGACCTCCTGATCACCGAGAAGCCCGAGCTGGCGGCCCGGATCCGGGCCGCCGGCGTCGGGTGAGCGCTACCAGTTGGGCTGCGCCGGGCGGGCCGGCAGTGCGTGCCCGGTCGGTGCGATGACGTAGGTGGTGCCGCCGCTCGTCGTAAGCCAGGCCGACTCGAACGCGGACCGGCCGACAGTCTTGCGAACGTCGGCGTCGCTCGGCGAGAACGGGTCGTTCAGCACCGGATCGCCGGTCGCCGAGAAGCCGGCCAGCACCACCAGGTGCCCGTTGGTCCCGTAGGTGAGGCCGGGGATCTGGTTCTTCTTGAACGACAGCGACAGCACCAGCGGGATGCCGGCGGCGATGAACTGCTCGGCCTCGTTCAACGACCGCAGCCGGGTGATGAAGCCGTCCAGGCCGAAGCGGCCGGCATAGGCCGTGTTGAACGGCCAGTTGCCGGTGCCGCCGTAGGCGTAGTCGTAGGCGTTGCGGGCGGCGTAGTCGATCCACGGATCCGCGTACGACGGATCGACCCACGAGTAGTCGGTCGCTGTCGGGCCCTGACCCCAGAAGGCGACCACCATCGACGTCGAGGTCGGGCTGCACCAGGCCTCTCCGCCGCCGCCGAATTGTGGGTACTGCCCGGAGTGGATCTGCTGGGAGAACTGTGGGACGCCGAGCACTACGCCCTGAGCCACGGCCGGCGAACTCGCCGTCACGGTCGCCGGCAACGCCGAGGCCATCACACCGATCGAGCGGACCTTCGCAATGCTGCCGGAACCGGCCGGCCGCAGCAGCGAGACGCGCAGCTGGATGCTGGTCAGACCGCCGCCGGAGGCGGCGACGAACGTGTCGGTGGAGATCGAGCCGTTGGCGTCGGACTGGCCGTTGACCGAGGTGCGCGAGACATTGGCGTCGTCGGCGGCCCAGATGCCCATCACGTACCAGGCCGTGGTGGTGCCGCCGGCCGTGGTGCCGCGCAGTTCCACCTTGACGAAGGTGCCGGGCGGCGTGTCCGCGGTCCACGACGCCACCGCCTGGGTGGCGGTGAATCCGACCGCTGCGCTCGGCGACGTCCAGGTGGCGAAGTCATAGGTGCCGGTGGTGCCGAGCACCGGGTCGGTGTAACTCGTCTGACCGGCCGCGGACTGGAACGTCAGCACGTCGCCGGCGGTCGCGACGCCGGCCGCCGCGCCGGTGGCGAAGTCCGCGGTGCTGGTCCACTGGGTGTAGCGAATGTTGCGGGTGTCCGGTCCCTTGGACTTGTCCGGCTTGGCGGCCGGTTGCAGGGCCGAGGCGGCGATCGGCTCCGCGGCGACCGCCAGGCCGGACGCGGCGACACCGGTGAGCACGGCCGAGCGAAGTAGTGCGCGACGATCCATCCGGGGCTCCTCATCGAGGTAGAAATCCTTCACGCTTGGCCGAATAGTAGGCGAAAACCTTTAGAAGCGGCACGGTCCGGTGATCGAGTGGCACTCTGCCCGTTTCACCAGCGGTGTCCCGGGTAGAACCGTTGACATGGGACCGGGACACATGCTTGGCGAGCGCTACCACCTGCGCGAGCCGCTCGGATCGGGTGGCACGTCGGACGTGTATCGCGGCTACGACGAGGTGCTCGACCGGGCCGTCGCGGTCAAGCTGCTCAGCGACACCGTGCCGGAGGCGTCGCGGCCGCGGCTACGCGCCGAGGCGCGGATCGCCGCGTCCCTGAACCATCCGTGGATCGCCCAGGTGTACGACTACGGCGAGGCCGAGGACACGCCGTTCCTGGTGATGGAACTGGTCGACGGGCGGCCGCTGTCGGATCTGCTGATCGCCGAAGGGCGCCTGCCCTGGTTGCGAGCCACCGCGATGTGCGCGCAACTCGCCGACGCTGGCCGAAGTGCACCGGCGCGGCCTGGTGCACCGCGACATCAAGCCGGCGAACGTGCTGATCACCGACCGTGGCGCAAAGCTGGTCGACTTCGGCATCTGCGCGTCGGTCGGCGCTGCCATGGTCACGGCACGGGGAACGGCGACGACAACAGCCAGGACTAGCTTTCTCCCACCGCGCCGTCCGCCAGCTCACGAGCGATGTCAAGGTGTCCCGCATGCCGCGCGTATTCCTCGAACACGTGCATCAGGATCCACAGCAGCGTGGGCGGCGGGTGCTTGTCCCCCGGCTGGAACCGGCCACCGAGAGGAGCCACCTGGTCCAGGCCGGCGGCGGTGACGATGGCCCGCGTACGCCGGCCGCCGTCCAACATCTCGGCGACCAGCGACTCGGCGATGTCCTCCGGCCCGATTGCCCAGTGCCCCGGACGATCCTGGTCGCCGAACGGATCCGGCACGGCTTCGGCCTCGAACCCCCAGCACAGCCACCGGCGTTCCATGTAGACCAGGTGCTTGACCAGGTCCAGCGGCGTCCAGCCGGACGGCAGCCGGCTGGTCCGCAGGTCCGCGTCGGAGAGCCCGTCGAGCTTGCGCGCGATGACCGCGCGGTAGTAGTCCAGGTAGTCGAGGAACAGCGCGGCCGGATCGTCGATCGTCCGGGCCGGCTGGTGCAACTCAGCCACCGAGCCAGTCTCCGTGGGTCTCGATGAAGCTGGCAACCGGATCGCCCCGACCGGTGTCATCGCGTACGGCGGCGAGCAGCGTCATGGTTTCGGCGTTGAGGCCCTGCTCCGAGCCGTTGCCATCGGGCGGGCCCGGCGCCGGGACGAAGTTGCC
The DNA here is from genome assembly GCA_963836775.1 of uncultured Actinomycetota bacterium. Lineage (GTDB taxonomy): Bacteria > Actinomycetota > Actinomycetes > Mycobacteriales > Micromonosporaceae > DASQPR01. The sequence goes on from CAWIKR010000003.1 coordinate 2,690,594, forward strand.
GCCGTTGGTCTTGATGGTGATCACCGAGCTCGGGTTGATGCCCTTGAGGGTGAACACCCAGTCGGTCAGCGAGGTGCCGTTGCCGTCGAAGGTGAACGCCTTCTTCAGGGCACTCGCGAAGCCCAGCAGCTTGGTCGGGTTCGACATGCCCTGGCTGTAGGCCTTCTGCATGACCGCCTTGATGAATTGCTGCTGGTGCCGCTGGCGCGCATAGTCGGTGCCGACCAGGCCGTCGCGGCAACGGACGAAGTCCAGCGCGTCGTAGGCGTTGAAGTGGTACATCCCCTTGGGGTAGGTGACTTCCTTGACCCCGGGCAGCGTGCACTTGTCCGCATTGCTGTCGAACGTGTAGTGCTTGTCGTAGCAGATCGGGACGCCACTGTTGGGGTTGATCTTGTAGGGCGCGGCGTGCTGCGACTTGTCGTTGTTGATGTAGCCGTGGTGGATCGAGTGCGTGGTCTCGTCGACATACATGTCGATGCCGCCGAGCTTGGTGACGATGTCCTTGAAGCCGTCGAAGTTGACGGTCATGCCGCCGTTGAACTTGATCCCGTAGTTGTCCTTGATGGTCGTCGCCAGGTTGGCGAAGCCCTTGTTGAACGTTGAGTTGATCTTATTCGTGCCGCCGCCGGGCACGTTCACCTTGGTATCGCGGGGCAGCGAGATCATGTACATCCGGTCATGCGACGCCGGGATGTGCACGATGATGATCGAGTCGGTGCGGACCCCGCTGGCGTCGACGCCGACCATCAGCATGTTGATCGGACCATCGATGTTCTTGCCCTGGATCTGCGCGTCCGAGCCGCCGAGCAGATTTGCCTGGGTGACCGACTTGTCCAGTTGGTGCAGGCCCTCCTTGAGCACCGCGAAGGCGCCGATGCTGAGCACGATCAGCACGGCCCCCAACCCGATCATCACCTTCGACCAGATCGGCCCGCGCGGACCCTTCGACTTGGACGGGCGGGAGCCGCCGGACGGCGGTCGGCCACCGCCGGAACCACTGCGAGCCGGCTTGGCGGAGCCGCCACGGGGCGCCTTCGACGAGCCGCCGCGGGCCGGCTTCGCGGCACCGCCGTAGACGTTGCCGCCACCGTAGACATTGCCGGCGTCGCTGGTCGGCGCATTGCCGCGAGACGGGCCGGGCGCGCCACCTCGGGGCGAGCCGTAGGTGCCGCCACGGGGCGCCTGCGACGGAACGGCGGCACGAGATCCGGCCGGACTCTCGCGTTCAAACGGCCGGTTCGGCTGCACCGAAAACCTCCAGAGTTGGCAGCTAGGGTCTCGTCGGTGAAGTTTACAAGATCAACACAAGTGGCAGGCATCGTCGCCGCGCCAGTTTCCGCAGCCACCCGGGCGGGCGTACAGCTTCGTCTCAGGTCCGGGCCGCCTCGAAGACCCCGGCTCGGCCCGGATCCGCGATCTGCCACCGGGTCTGGCTGAACGGTTCACCCTTGGAGAACGCCAGGATCTTGGACGCGGCGACTCGATAGACCAGAACCCGGCCGCTCGCACCGGCGTGACGGAAATCTCCATCAGCGACCTCATACCGCCAGGTTTCGCCGTACTTCATCAGAAATGCTTCAGCGAGCTGTCGCAACTCCGACTCGTCGCGGCGCCGCACCGCGGTGCCTTCGATGACGATGTCGACTCCGGCACCCATAACGTTGCTGCCGGTCGTGACCGCGACCTGGGGGTTCGCCGCGAGGTTTCGCGCCTTCTGCTCGTCCGGACCGGTGGTCAGGTGCAGCCAGCCGTCGTGCCACACCGCGATCAGCGGGGTCACGTGCGGCCGGCCGTCGGCGCGGACCGTGCTGACCCAGAAGACCTGGGCCGCGCGCAGGGCTACCTCGACCCGATCCCACGCCAGTGCCGTGGCTTCCGGAGCGCTGAATCGTGCGTCGATCTCACCTGGACCCATGCCCACATTCGACACCCGGCGTCGTCGCCGCGCATCCCGCCACGCCTGCCGCGTCGCTGGGAGCGGGCTCAAGGTTCACGACAGCAGGTCGGCCACCCGCTCGATGCCGGCCCGGATCGACCGCTCCGGGAGGTTGCCGAAGCCCAGGACCAATCGCGGATGGCGGTCCGCCGGGCGGGAACACAGGTCGCTCAAGCCGTAGAGGCCGACCGAGCGATCCCGGGCCGCCGTCACCACGGCCGCCTCGTCGGCACCGGCGGCCAGGTGCGCGACCGCATGGAATCCGGCGGCGAGGCCGGTCAGCCGGACGTCTGGGGCATGCTCGGTCAGGGCTTCGACCAACGCCGAGCGCCGCTCCGCGTAGACCGATCGCATCCGGCGGAGATGCCGGTCGTAACGGCCGGAGGCGATCAACCGGGCCAGCGCCAGCTGATCCAGCCCGGGCGAACCGCGATCGTTGCGCTGCTTCTCATCGGCGATCGCGGCGGCCAGCCCGGCCGGACAGATCATCCAGCCCAGCCGCAGGGTCGGGGCCAGCGATTTGCTCACCGTGCCGATCGACACCACCCGGTCCGAGGCCAGCCCGTGCAGCGACCCGACCGGATCGCGGTCATAGCGGAACTCGGCGTCGTAGTCATCCTCGATGATCACGGCATCCGCCCGCCGGGCCCACTCCACCAGCTCGAGCCGGCGATCCGGCGCCAGCACCACACCGGTCGGCCACTGATGCGCCGGCGTGAGAATCACCGCGCGAGCTCCGGTCTCCGCGAGCGCGGCGACGTCAATTCCCCGATCATCAACCGGTACGCCTACGGCATCCAGCCCGGCCCAGGTCGCCACGCTCGCGTTGGTCTCGATGGCACCCGGATCTTCGTACGCGATCAGTCCGATCCCGCTGCGCCGCAGCGCCCGGAGCGTCAGGGCCAGCCCTTGCTGGTAGCCCGCGCAGACCAGCAGAGCGTCCGGATCCGCCGCCGTGGCCCGGACCCGGCGCAGGTAGCCGGCCAGCACCTCGCGCAGATCGGCACTCCCCCGCGGGTCGCCGTAGTCGAGATCGGCGTGCGGAATCACCCGGGCCGCCTCGCGCATCGCCCACATCCAGTCGATCCGCGGGAACGACGCAAGATCCGGCACGCCGGACTTGAAGTCGGCGAGCAGCCGCTCGGCCGGCACCGGCGGCCGGGCCGGGATCGCCGGCGCGGCAGCACCGGCCGCCACCCGAGTGGCGGATCCGACCCTGGTGATCAGATAGCCCTCTGCCTGCAGCTGCTCGTAGCACTCCTGGACCAGGCCGCGGGACAGCTCCAGCACGCGGGACAGCTCGCGCGACGACGGCAGCCGCTCGCCCACCGGCAGTCGACCGTCCCGGATCGCCTCGCGGAGCTGTCGTTCCAGCTGGGCCCGGAGCGGCTCGGAGCCGGCTCGGTCGATCGTCAGCAGCAGCTCGGGACCCAAACCGGACCACTCAATCGGCATATAATTGGAGCTTACCGGTGTTCCACTTCTCTCATAGCGTCGACGGCATGACGACTTCGATGGTGACCAGCCCGGCCCCCGTGGGACTGGCCCGCCCGACCCTGGTCACTCCGGCGCTGCTGGTCCGGTTCGTCTCCATGCTCGGCTCGGCCACCAGCTTCTACCTGCTGCTGTCGGTGGTTCCGGCGTACGCGGGCGGATCCTCGGCGGGCCTGATGACCGGCGCGCTGATGCTCGCCACCGTGCTCGGTGAACTGGCCACACCGCGGCTGGTGAATCGTTTCGGCTACCGCACCGTCCTGGCCACCGGCCTGTTCCTGCTCGGCGCACCGGCTCTGGGACTGCTCGCGTCGTCCAGCGCCGCGTGCATCGTGACCATCTGCTTCCTGCGCGGGCTCGGATTCGCCCTGGCGGTGGTGGCCGGCGGCGCGATGACCGCGGCCCTGATCCCGGCCGAGCGCCGCGGCGAGGGCCTGGCGCTGGCCGGCATCGTCGCCGGTGTCCCGGCGATCGTGGCGCTCCCGCTCGGACTGTGGCTGGTCCGGCACGGCGGCTATCCGCCGGTGTTCATCATCGCGGCAGCGGCAGCCCTGATCGCCATGGTCACCGTGCGCTGGCTGCCCGGTCGCCCGGGCGGCGGCGACACCCTGGGCGTGCTCGCCGGCCTGCGCGAGCCGGGCCTGCTCCGGCCGGCGTTCGTGTTCGCGCTGTCCACGATGGCGCTCGGTGTGTTCGTGACGTTCCTGCCACTGGCGGTCGGCTCCGGTGGCGCTGACATCGCCGCGGTCGCGCTGCTGGTCAACTCGGCCGCGTCGACCCTGGTTCGGTGGCGTGCCGGCACCCATGGCGATCGGCACGGCCCGGCCGCATTGCTGATCCCCGGGGTCGTCGCTTCCGCGCTCGGCGTGCTCGCCCTGGCGCTGACCGGCCACCCGCTCGCGGTGCTCGGCGGCGCGATCGTCTTCGGTGCCGGGTTCGGTGTCCTGCAGAACGCGAGCATCGCCTCGATGTACGCTCGCGTCCCGGCATCCGGCTACGGCACCGTCAGCGCGCTGTGGAACTTCGCCTACGACGCCGGTCTCGGGGTCGGTGCGGTCGCCTTCGGCGCGGTGGTGACCCACACCGGCTATCCGATCGCGTTCGCCGCCACCGCCGTGCTGGTGCTGGCCGGGCTGCCGGTGGCGATCCGGGACGGCGCTCGGCCGGCCGGCCCGGGTCCGGCCTAAGAGCCTGTTCCTAGGCCTTCGGTCGGGGGCGAGGCGACCCCGCCGATCACGACCGGCAGATGGCTGTCGGCAAGGCGGAAGTGCGGGTGCATGCCGGTGTTGTCTGCGCCCGTGCCGACAACGCCGCCGGCGGCCATATGGGCCCGCCACAGCCCGGCCACGAGGTTTAGGAACAGGCTCTAAACTGCCTGCGTGCCACTGCTTCTGGAAGCCGAGCGCCGAGCCGTCCTGGACCACTGCCACCGGATGGTCGCCGACGGCTTGGTGGTCGGCACGTCCGGCAACGTTTCGGCGCGGCGCGACGATCTGATCGCGGTCAGCCCGAGCGGGGTGCCCTACGCCGACCTGGAACCGCACCTGATCGGCGTGCACCGGCTCGACGGTGCGCCGGTGGACGCGCCGCTGCCGCCGACCTCGGAACTGGCCATGCATCTGTCGGTCTACCGCGACACCGGCGCCGCGGCCGTGGTGCACACCCACTCGATCGCCGCGACCGCGGTCTCCACGCTGGTCGACGAGGTGCCGTCGGTGCACTACGCGGTGGCGATGTTCGGCGGCCCGATCCGGGTGGCGCCGTATGCCACCTACGGCACCGCCGAGCTGGCCGCGAACATGGCCGCGGCGCTGGATCACCGCACCGGGTGCCTGCTCGGCAACCACGGCACCATCACCGTCGGCGACGATCTGGCACAGGCCTACACCCGCGCGCAATATCTCGAGTGGGTGTGTGACGTGTGGCTGCGGGCCCGTGCCGCCGGGCAGCCCCGGCTGCTGCCGCCGGACGAGATCGACCGGGTCGCCGCGAAGCTGCGGAGCTACGGCACCATCAGGGCCGCGGACGCCAGACCCGGCGCTCGGTGACGACCGCGGTCACGAGGTCGTTCGGTGTCACGTCGAAGGCCGGGTTGAACGCGTCGGCGCCCTTCGGCGCGACCGCCACCCCGGCGAACTGGGTCACCTCGGCCGGGTCCCGCTGCTCGATGTGAATCGCCGCGCCGGACGGCGTCGCCTCATCCACGGTGGACTCCGGCGCCACCACGATGAACGGCACTCGGTGCCGAGCGGCCGCCAGAGCCACCGGGTAGGTGCCGATCTTGTTGGCGACGTCGCCGTTGGCGGTCACCCGGTCGGCGCCGACCACCACCGCGTCGACCATGCCGAGTGACATCGCGGCGGCGGCCGCCGAGTCCGGGCACACCCGATACGGCACGCCGGCCTCGGCCAGTTCGTACGCGGTCAGCCGGGCCCCCTGAAGCAGCGGACGGGTCTCGTCGGCCAGCACGTATTCGACCAGCCCTCGCTGGTGCAGATGCCAGACGACTCCGAGTGCGGTGCCCCAGCCGACCGTCGCCAGGCGGCCGGCGTTGCAGTGGGTCAACAGGCGCAGCGGCCGCCCCGGCACCAGCGACTCGATCAGGTCGGCGGCCTTTCGGGACGCCTCGACATTGGCGGCCACGTCCTCGTCCAGCACCGCGAGCGCTTCGGCGAGCACCGCGTCCGGCCCGGCGTCCAGTTGAGCCAGTGCCCGCTGCACACCCCAGCGCAGATTGACCGCGGTCGGTCGCGCCGATGCCAAGCGTTCGGCTTCCGCGCGTACCCGAACCGGATCTGCAGGGTGAGTGCGCGCGAGCAGCGCGACGCCGAGGGCGCCGGCACCGCCCAGAGCCGGCGCGCCCCGGATCGACAGCCGTTGGATCGCGGCGATCAGGTCATCCAGCGAACTGATCCGCAGCCAGCTCTCCTCGTGCGGCAACAGCACCTGATCAATCGTGACGATGGTGCCGTCATCCCATTCGAGCGTCCGGGCCGGATTCACGCACCGAGCCTACGCGCGGCTGACCCACAGGGTTCGTCCCGCGACCGGGCGGCCGGGACGCCGCCACGATCGGGGGGCGGTTTCCAAAGCGCCCCGTCGCATCCGGGCGCCCTGGGACAATTGCACATTATGGCCAACGTCCGGAGAGGATTGATCGCCCGCGTTGGCCTCGGAATCACGATTGCACTGTTTGTCGCTTCGTGTACCGATAGTCACGAAGACAGCAGCAAGGGCGCCCTGTCCCCACCGGCAACCCCACCGGCCAAGGTCGGCCAATCGATCCCGGCTCACCTCTCCGGCTCCGGCACCGCCACCGACATCGGCATCGTCGTCGACCAGGTCCGCTGCGGCATCGGCTCGATCGACCAGGACAGCGGCCCGCTCGAGGTACCGAACGGTTATCGCTACTGCGAGGCCGATCTCGAAGTCGCCAACACGGGCGGTGGCACCACCGGGAAGCTGGCCTTCACCGGAACCATGAAGGGCGAGGACGGGGCCAGCTACGCCAGCGATCCGGACGCCACCAAGGCCGCCGGAGCGGTGATCACGACGCTCAACCCCAAGTTCTACGGCACCGCCGACACGCCACCACTTTCCGCCGGTCAAAAGGCCGAGACCGCGGTGGTGTGGGCGATGCCGATCGGGATCGCCCCGACCGGGATGACACTCGCCGGCGCCGGGGTGACCAGCGCCGCAGCGAAGCCGGCGCTCGGGCCGATCGCGGTCGCCGCCGGCGACATCGAATGGCAGAGCCCCAAGGGCGAGTAGGCGCATCGCTTCGCGGTTCGATGCACGTCCCGGGCTCCGTGGCGGCGAGTGGCTCGTCATGGAACCCGGCTGGCGCCCGCGGTGTAGATCTCGTCGTGGAACCAGGCTGGCGCCCGCGGTGTAGATAGGGTGCAGTCGCACCGCACAAGGAGGCGCCACGGACGACGCCGACGTCATCGCGCGCGTGAATCGAGGCGAGCGGGATCTGTTCCGGATCCTGGTCGCGCGCTACAGCACGGTCGCGAAACGGACGGCGCTGCTGTGCGGCGCCGCTGACGACGCCGATGACGTGGTGCAGGAGGCGTTCGTGGCGGCATACCGAGCGCTCGAGCGGTTCCGGGTCGCCGACGCGTTCCGGCCGTGGTTGCTGCGAATCGTCATCAACCAGGCGCACAACGCGACCCGTCGGCGCCGCCGGGCCCAGAGCCTGGTGGACCGCGCCGCGGCCTGGCCGGTGGAGACCGTCATGCACGACGCGCCGGCGGTCAGCGCGCTCACCACCGAACGCCGCACGGTGCTGGTGACCGCGCTCGGCGAAATGCGTCCGGCGGATCGGGAGATCCTCGCGATGCGGTTCCTCCTGGACCTGTCCGAGGCGGAGACCTCGACCGCCCTGGGTCTGGCCCGCGGCACGGTGAAGTCGCGCACCGCGCGAGCGCTCGACCGGCTCCGCCGAGAGCTGGCCGGCCGCGACCTGGAAGTGGGGATCGGCGATGAGTGATATCACCGAGGACCTGCTGACTCTCGGCCGGGAATTCGCCGTGCAGGTGCCGGACGATCTCGCCGAACGGGTGCTGGCCGAGATCGCCGGCCCGGACCCGCGCGCGGCTCGCCGGCTGCGCTGGCGGCGCTGGCTGGTGGGGATCCTGGCGGCGCTCGCGGCGCTCGGCATCTCGGCCGCCGTCTCAGCTCCGGTTCGCGCCGCCATCGTGCACGTCTTCCGGTTCGGCGGCGTCGAGGTCCATCGGGGTGCGGGTCCATCGCCCGCGGCCAGCCCGTCACTGCCCGGTCAACACCCGACGTCGCTTCAGGCCGCCTCGGATCAGGCGGGCTTCACGGTACGCGTACCGGCAGCGCTCGGCCCGCCGGATCAGATCACGGTCAGCGACGCCAACGTGGTGTCAGTGGTCTACCACCGCTCGAGTGGGCCGGTGCAGATCGACGAGTTCGCCGGCAACTCGCAGCCGATGTTCGAGAAGTACACCGCCATGGGCAGCGCCGAGCGGGTGATCGTCAACGGCCACGACGCGTACTGGTTCGACGATCCGGCGACGAGCATCTTCATCGGCCCGGACGGCGCCGATCAGGGGTCGGCTCGGGCGCTCGACGGCAGCCTGCTGTGGATCGACGGCGGCATCACGTTCCGGCTCGACGGCATCCGGCCGCAAACCGCGGCGATCGCTGTCGCGAACAGCATGCGCTGACCGGAACCGGACCCGCCCCGGCGGTGTATCCCAGGCGTACACCTACCGAGGAGGCTTCATGCGCTGGCGCATAGTGGTGTTGTTCGTGGCCGTGACCGCAGTGGTGTTCGGTGTCGCCACGCCGGCGGTCGCGAAGGGAGCGGACCAGGCGACCATCACCGGACCCGGCCTGTCCAAGCCGATCGTGCTCGGCGGCGACGGCGAGCCCGGCAGCGGCGAGCAGCTCGGGCAGATGGCCGACGACAGTGGCCTGTTCCGGTTCATCTTCGGCGGCGACAGCGGATCCGGAAAGGTGCTGCTCGCGCAGCCGGCCGGCGATCTCGGGCCGAAGTTCTCGCTGAATTACCGGATCCCGGACGCCTCGCCTCAAGGCACGACGTTCCACCAGGATCTCTACCCGTCGGCGGTCGGGGGCCCGGTGACTTTCACTCCGAACGGCCAGATTGTCTTCGGCACCAACGCTACTGGCGGCTGGTACCAGCCGACACCGCTGTTCGCACAACTGCTGACGGCGATCGGTGTGCCGGGTGTGACCAGGTCCGGGACGTCGACGCCGAGCACGCCGGCGACTCAGGCCGCCACCCCGGCGCGCTCCGACGGAGCTCCCGGGTGGCTGCCCGGAGTGATCATCGGGGTGGCCGTCGGCCTGGCCGTTCTCGCGGTCGTCGGGCTGGGCCTGCGATCGCGTCGCCGGGCCGCCGCCGTTTAGCGGCTATCGCGTCGCGGTTCGGCACACCTCATCGGGGAGTGCTGCGCCGCTGACATCGGCGCCGCGCTCCCCCGATCGCGAGGTCGGTGCCACTACCGTCCCGTGCTGAGAGCATTGACCTCGGCGTAGGTCGGCGCGGCGGCGACCACGTCACGCCCGGCGTCGAGCTCGATCGCCGAGTTCACCGCGGCCTGCAGGCCGACCCGGAACAGCAACGACCCGGTGCTGATCCGGGCCACCCCGGCACCGGCCAGTTCCCCGACCGAGAACCGGCCGGGCAGGTAGAGCACGTTCAGCGGCCGGTCCACCGCCCGGACCAGCTCGGCGATGGCGGCCAGGTCGGTGACCCCCGGCACAAAGACTCCGTCGGCACCGGCCGCGGCGTAGCGAGCCAGACGGTCGGCCGTCCCGTCCTGGTCCACCCGCAGCCAGTGGCTGTCCGTGCGGGCATTGACGAACAGGTCCGGGGTGGCCGCCTTGATCGCGGCGACGACCGCGGCGTGCTGGACGGCCGGGCGCAGCGTTCCGTCGGGCCGGCCGTCCTCGACGTTCACGCCGACCGCGCCGAGCTCGTAGAGCTCCGCGGTGAATTCCGCGACCGCGACCGGGTCGTCGCTGAAGCCGCCTTCGATGTCGACGGTGAGCAGGCACTCGATGCCGGTCAGGCGGCGAGCCAGCGCCAGCGTCTCGGCCCGCGCGGCACCGGCGCCGTCCGGCACTCCGGCCGCCGCGGCAACCCCCAGGCTGGTCGTCCCGATCGCCCGGAACCCGGCCCGGACCAGGGCGGCGGCCGAGGCCACATCCCAGGCGTTGGGCAGGATCAGCGGATCACCGGGGCGATGCAGCGCCGCGAATTCGGTCATGACACCTACGGTAGGCGTCGGTCGGTTCGGCGCCGGCCGAAGTGTCGGGGTCGTGACCGCGGCGCTGCCGCGCGGCGCGGTGCGCGGCCGCCGCGGTGTCTGCAGCCGCCGAGGAGGTTCGACGAAGTCGCTCCGACGAGCGCAGCGAAGACGCCGCATAAGCGGCCAGCAAGCGCCGCCGGCGATCACAGCGAAGACGCCGCATAAGGCGGCCAGCAAGCGCCGCCAAGCGTTGCCGCGATAATCTCCGGATGCCCAGTGTGGAAGCCACCATCACGGTGCCGGTGCCGCCCGCGATCGCGTTCGCCGTGTCGCAGACCGTGGCGCCGGTGCGCTACCGGTGGGATCCGTTCGTCCGGGAGCAGCACTTCGTCGACGGCGCCACCGGACCCGGCAAGGGCGTTCGCACCTTCACCCGATCCCGGCACGGCTTCACAATGATCAGCGAATACGTGTCCTACGCACCACCCACCAACGTCGGCATGAAGATGGTGCGCGGGCCGTGGTTCTTCGAGACGTTCGCCGGCGGCTGGCGGTTCGCCCACGGAGCCGGACCGAACGAGACGATCGCGACCTGGCGTTATCACTTCCGGATCCGGCCCCGGGCGCTGCGGCCGATCGGCGATCTGATCGGACGCCGGCTGCTCGGCCGGGACATCCGCCGGCGGATCGCCGGATATGCCCAAGGCTGCGCCGATCCGGTGGTTCTGGCGGCGGCTCGGCCGGGTTCTGTCACACCCTTGAGTGAGGATGGCGGGGTTCACGGAAACTCATCGAGGAGCTGACCATGATCGGAAGCCTGCGCAGCATCGTCATCGATGCTCCGGACATCGCGAGCCTGTCCAAGTTCTATGGCGACCTGGCCGGCTGGCAGCAGGAATACGGCGACGACGAGTGGATCACCATGCGGACGCCGGACGGTTGGCGGGTGGGCCTGCAGGCCGCGCCCGACCATGTGGCACCGCAGTGGCCCGGGCAGACGCAGCCGCAGCAGGCGCATCTCGACCTTCGAGTTCCGGATCTCGCCACCGGCACCGCGAGCGCCGGCGGGCTCGGCGCCACCACCCTGCGGACCAACGAATCCTGGGTCACCATGGCCGATCCGGCCGGTCATCCGTTCGATCTGTGCCTGGCGGCGGACAACCCGCAGACCACGCTCATGGGCATCATGATCGACTGCCCGGATGCCAAGGCGCTCGGGACCTTCTACTCCGAGTTGCTCGGCAAGCCGATTACCTATGACGGCGACGGCGCTGTGATGATCGGCAATGACGGCGAGCAGCCGGTCCTCTTCCAGCAGGTCACCGACTATCAGGCACCGCGGTGGCCGGACCCGAGGTTCCCGCAGCAGTTCCACCTCGACCTCACGGTCGACGCCGACGCGGTGGACGCGGCCGAGGAGCAGGTGCTCAAGCTGGGCGCGACCAAGCTGGGCAACGGCGACGGCAACTTCCGGGTCTATGCCGATCCGGTCGGCAAGCCGTTCTGCCTGTGCTGGGACTAGCTGCCGATCGGCCGCACCCCTGGATCTTGCGAAGTTGTGGTGGCTATGGCGCTCCCAACTTCCCAAGATCGCGGGGTTCGGGCCGTCTGTGTCCCATTTGACGCCGGTTGTGGAGAGACGGCCGGAATCCGGTCGAGTGGCCAATTCCGGGCCGTCCCTCCACAATGGCGGGATGACCACGTGGGAATACGCACGACTGGAATATCGAGCCGCCGGATCCCTGGGTGGCGACAACACGATGGACTGGAACGCGACGTTTCACGGGCCGGACGGCGCCCAGCGCTGGGGCACCGATGAGCGCTACAACGACCTCAAGCACCTCAATCGGGCCGGCGCGGCCGGCTGGCAGGCCTACGACCGGACAGTCCTGGTGGTCGGCCAGCCGCAGCGCCTGAACGTGGTCACCTACTCGCTGCGCCGGGAGAAGCCGTAGGCGCCGACGGACCTCGATGATCAACTACGAGCTCGACCCGTTGCCGGGTAGGCTCGCCTCGATCGAGTCCCCCGTTCCATCCACGGTTAGGCAAGCAGTGAGCAGCGACAACACGGCGCAGGATCAGCCCGCCGGCATCGATCCGGAGCGTCTCGCGATCATGCTGGACGTGCTCGCGGAGATCAATCAGCTGCCCGGTGATCACCCCGACGTGGTCGCCGCCCAGCGCGCCACCGCGAACCTTTTCAAGAGCGTCAAGCAGCAGCGCCGCGTGGCTCGTCGGGAATCGGTGCTGGCCAGCGATCGTGCCGTGATCGCCGCGACCGCGACCGGGGCGCCCGGCCGGATCGACGACGAGACCGCGGGGATCCCGCTGATCTCCGGCACCGACGGCCCGACCGCGGGCACGCTGATCCGGCCGATGGCCTGCTACACCTGCAAGCAGCGATTCCACGTGGTGGACGCCTTCTATCACCAGCTGTGCCCGCGCTGCGCCACCGACCATCACTCCCGGCGCGACGCGCGCGCCGACCTGTCCGGGCGGCGGGCGCTGCTCACCGGCGGCCGCGCCAAGATCGGTATGTACATCGCGCTGCGGCTCCTGCGCGACGGCGCGCACACCACGATCACCACCCGATTCCCCAATGACGCCGTCCGCCGGTTCCAGGCGATGCCGGACAGCGCCGAGTGGATGCACCGGCTCCGGATCGTCGGCATCGACCTGCGCGACCCGGCACAGGTGATCGCCCTGGCCGACTCCGTCGCGGCGGCCGGGCCGCTGGACATCCTGATCAACAACGCGGCGCAGACCGTGCGCCGGTCGCCGGATGCGTATGCGCCTCTGGTCGCCGGCGAGTCGGAGGCGCTCCCGGCCGGCGACGGTCCCGACGTCATCACGTTCGGGCACATCCACTCGGCCAAGGCGGCGCTGGCCGGTCACGGCCACCACCAGGTGACGCCGGACGTGGTGACCCAGCTCGCGATGTCGGCCGAGGGCGCGTCTCTGGAGCGGTATCGCGCCCGTACCGCGATCGACGCCGGCGGCTTGCTGCCGGACCTCGCCGCCACCAACAGCTGGGTCGACACGGTCTCCGACGTTGACCCGATCGAGCTGCTGGAAGTTCAGCTGTGCAACACGACGGCACCGTTCATCCTGATCAGCCGGCTGCGCGCGGCGATGGCGGCGGCGTCGGCCCGGCGCAAATACGTCGTCAACGTCTCGGCGATGGAGGGCGTGTTCAGCCGTGCCTACAAGGGTCCCGGGCATCCGCACACCAACATGGCCAAGGCGGCGCTGAACATGCTCACCCGCACTTCGGCGCAGGAGATGTTCGCCACCGACCGGATCCTGATGACCTCGGTTGACACCGGCTGGATCACCGACGAGCGCCCGCACCCGACCAAGATGCGGCTCGCCGACGAGGGCTTCCACGCGCCGCTGGACCTGACCGACGGGGCGGCCCGCGTCTACGACCCGATCGTCCGCGGCGAGTCCGGCGAGGACGTCTACGGCGTCTTCCTCAAGGACTACGCACCGGCCGCCTGGTAGGCGCGGGTCACGGTGGTTCGGCCGAAGATCGTCGCGTTCAACGCTGACGGCTGGCTCACCGCCGCGAGCGTCGAGCGCTGACGTACCTAGGTTCCTACCCGCCGGGCTCGATCCGCACAATCGGTCAATTCGGCAGAGTGTGACATTTTCACGACCAGCGTAAGCAGGTGTCGCCGGGGCTATCAGCGCGCTAGCGTGCGAGAAGTGACCGAGATCCTCGCTCCGATCCCCGAAGACCTGCCGCGCACGCTCGGCGAATTGCGTGCTGCCGGATTCCGGCACCGACCTGTCAAGCAAGAGCTCCGGGAAAACCTGCTGGCCCGGATGCGCTCCGGCGAACCGCGATTTCCCGGCATCGTCGGCTATGACGACACCGTGCTGCCCGAGGTCGAACGCGCCATCCTGGCCGGGCACGACATGGTGCTGCTCGGCGAGCGCGGCCAGGGCAAGACCCGCCTGATCCGCACGCTGGTAGAACTCCTCGACGAGTGGACGCCGGTGGTGCCCGGTTCCGAACTGAACGAGCACCCGTTTCACCCGATCACTCCGCAGACCCAACGGCGCCTGGCCGAGCAGGGCGACGACCACCCGGTCGGATGGCTGCACCGGTCACTGCGCTACGGCGAGAAGCTGGCCACGCCGGACACCAGCGTCGCCGACCTGATCGGTGACGTCGACCCGATCAAGGTGGCGCAGGGACGGACCCTCGGCGACCCGGAGACCATCCACTATGGGCTCGTGCCCCGGACCAATCGCGGCATCTTCGCGGTCAACGAGTTGCCGGACCTGGCCGAGCGGATCCAGGTGAGCCTCCTCAACGTGCTCGAAGAGCGCGACATCCAGGTCCGCGGCTATCAGCTGCGGCTGCCCCTGGATCTGCTGCTGGTGGCCAGCGCCAACCCGGAGGACTACACCAACCGGGGTCGCATCATCACGCCGCTGAAGGATCGATTCGGTGCCGAGATCCGCACCCACTACCCGCTGGAGCTCGATCTCGAGATCGCGCTGGTGCAGCAGGAGGCCGACCTCGTCGCCGACGTGCCGGAGCACGTGGTCGAGGTGCTGGCCCGGTATGCGCGCGCGGTCCGCGAGTCGCCGGCGGTGGACGCACGCTCCGGCGTCTCGGCCCGGTTCGCGATCGCGGCCACCGAAACTGTGGCGGCTTCGGCGCTGCGGCGCGCCGGCATCGTCGGCGAGACCGAGGCGGTGGCCCGGGTCGGCGACGCCGTCTCGGTGACCAGCACGCTGCGCGGCAAGGTCGAGTTCGAAGGTGGCGAGGAGGGCCGGGAGGTCGAGATCCTGTCGCACTTGCTGCGGACCGCCACCGCCGACGTGTTCCGCAACCGGCTCGCGGGTCTGGATCTGTCCGGATTCATCGAGCTGGTCGCCGACGGCGACATCATCGAGACCGGTGAGCTGGTCGCCGCCGACGACGTGTTGCGCCAGATCGGGACCATCCCGGGCCTGGCCAAGGTGCTGGAGCGGCTCGGCATCGGCGACGCGCCGAGCCGCGGCGAGGCCGCCGCCGCCGTGGAGTTCGTGCTGGAAGGCCTGCACCTGACCCGCCGCATGTCCAAGGCCCAGACCGAGGACGGCCGCACCCTCTACGGGAGCCGCGAGTGAAGCGGAACCGCTACGGCGCCTGGGATGGCGGTCCGGATCCGCTGGCGCCTCCCTATGACGTCCGGGCCGCGGTCGACGCGGTCGGCCGGGATGTGCTGGAGGGCCGGAGCCTGCGCGAGGCGCTGCGGGACCTGCTGCGGCGTGGCCCGCAGGACCGCCGCGGTCTCGACGATCTCGAAGCCCGGGCCCGCCGGCAGCGCCGCGAGGCGATGCGTCGCGGGCAGCTAGACGGCGCCGTGACCCGAGCCCAGCAATTGCTGGACCAGGCCATCGCGGCCGAGCGCGACGAGCTTCGCGCCCGCAACGATGACGATGCGCGGTTCGCCGAGGCGATGCTGGACAACCTGCCGTCTTCGACGGCGAAGGCGGTCGAGGAACTCGGCGACTACCAGTGGGCCAGCGACGAAGCCCGGGCGCTCTACCAGCAGATCCTGGACAACCTCCGGCAGGAGGTGGTCGAACAGCGATTCCGCGGCATGAAGGAGGCGCTGTCCGACCCGGCCGCCCAGCAGGCCGCCGCCGAGATGATGCACGACCTCAACGACCTGCTGGAGCACCACGCGCGCGGCGAAGACACGACCGACCGCTTCAACGAGTTCATGGCCAAGCACGGCGACTACTTCCCGGAGAATCCGAGCAACGTCGACGAACTGGTGGACATCTTGGCGCGGCGGGCCGCGGCCGGTGAGCGCCTGATGCGGTCGCTCTCCGCGGGCCAGCAGGAGGAACTGGCCGGGCTGATGCAACAGGCCTTCGGCGGCGGCGCGCTGGGCCGCGAGATGGCGGCACTCACCGACAACCTCCGCTCGCTGCGGCCGGAACTGTCCTGGGGCCGGAGCGAGCGGGTACGCGGCAATGAACCACTCGGTTACGGCGACGCCGCCGGAGCACTGGAGGAGATCGGCGAGCTGGACGATCTGATCGATCAGCTCGGGCAGGAGCATCCCGGTGCCACGCTGGACGACATCGACGTCGACGCGGTGGCGCGCAACCTGGGCCGGGACTCCGCCGATGACGTACGCCGGCTTCAGGAACTGGAACGGGAGCTGCGTCGGCAGGGGTGGATCACGCGTACCGCGGAAGGATTGACGTTGAGTCCCAAGGCGTTGCGGCGCCTCGGCCAGACCGCGCTGCGATCGGTGTTCGCGGATCTGGGCTCGCGCCGCGCCGGCCAGCACGACATGCGCGATGCCGGCGCCGCGGGTGACGTCACCGGGGCGAGCCGCGCCTGGCACTTCGGTGACACGCAGCCGATCGATGTGGTGCGGACCGTATCCCGCGCGGTGCTGCGATCGGGGCCGGGCACGCCGATCGAGTTGGCGATCGACGACTTCGAGGTGGTGGAGACGGAGCGCCGGTCGTCGGCCGCGGTGGCGCTCTGCGTCGACCTGTCGGTGTCGATGGTGCTAGAGGACCGCTGGGGGCCGATGAAGCAGACGGCCCTGGCGCTCGCCCACCTGATCGCCACCCGCTACCCGCAGGACGCGTTGCAGATCATCGGTTTCGGCCTGTCGGCAGCGCCACTCAGCCAGATCGAGCTGGCTGGGGCCGAGCCGGACTACGAGAAGGGCACCAACCTGCAGCACGCGCTCCGGCTGGCCGGGCGGCACCTGCGCAAGCACTCAGGCTCCGAGCCGGTGGTCATCGTGGTGACCGACGGTGAGCCGACGGCGCACCTGACCGAGGACGGCCCGTTGTTCTGGTGGCCGCCGCTGCGCGAAACGATCGAGGCCACGGTGGCCGAAGTGGATCAGCTGACCCGCTACGGTGCGGCGCTGAACCTCTTCATGCTCGGCGAGGATCCCGGGCTGCAGCGGTTCGTCGACGCGATCGCCCGTCGCAGCGGCGGCCGGGTCTTCACGCCGGACGCCGAGGATCTGAGCCGCTACGTGATCGCCGACTACGTACGCGCTCGGCGCGGCCGGCGGGCCTGACGCTTCCGCTTGTCCCTGGATCTTGCGAAGTTGTGGTGGCCTCCCCACCTCGCAAGATCCACAACTGGGGCGGGCCGGCTCGGCGCTTGCCGGTGGGAACTACGGTGTCCCGCGTGCCCAGAGCTGACGTCGACCCGCGCCGACTGCCCTGGCGAACACGCGCGGCGATCGGCTCCGTCGTCGCTCTCGGAGCCGCGCTCGCGGTGTCGCTGGTGCCAGTCGTCCGCGACGTGATGGTGCTCAAGCCGGCCGAGCCGGATCGGATCGAGTCGCACGACGCCATGGCAGGCATCGCCGGCAGCGAGATCGCCATGACGCGGGGGCTCTCGGTGATCGGCTTGATCGTGGTCGCCGCGGCCGTCGCCGCGCTGGGAGCGGCCGCGGTCGCCCTGGCCACCGGCCGGTCCTGGGGCCGGCCGGTGGCGATCACCGGGGCGATTCCGTGGCTGCTGTGCTGCGGATGGGCGTCATTCGCGTCGCACGGTGCCGGTGGCGCCGAGTGCCTCGGCCCTGCCTGTCCGACGGAGGCCGCACGATGGCTTACCACTGTGGCGGCGATCGGTACGACGACGTCGTTCGTGATGGCGCTGCTGACCATCGGCCTTCTCGCCGGCGCGGGGAGTCGCCGGGAGCCCGCACGCTGAGCCGGTTCCGCTAGCCGCCGGTGAGCAGCTGGTCGAACGACGTGGTCAGCTCGAACGGATCCGCCGCGGCGGTGCGCTCGCACCGGATCACCTCGGCGGCAAGCTCGCCGGCGGCCCGCTCGATCCGGGCTCGCAACGGCGCCAGCTGAGCGTCGCCGGCCCAGTCGTCAGTGGCGGCGAACACCGAGGTGGGTATGACCACGGAGCCCAGATAGACGAAGACCGGCCGGACCGCGTGCTCCAGCATCAGCGAATGCCGGGCGGTGCCACCGGTGGCGCCGAGCAGCACCGGAGTGCCGCGCAGCGCCTCGTCGTCGACCACGTCCAGGAACGACTTGAACAGGCCGCTGAACGAACCACGGAACGTCGGTGTGACGGCGATCACGCCATTGGCGGCCGCGACCGCGTCCAGCGCCACCCGCAGCTGCTCCGACGGAAAGCCGGTGACCAGGTTGTTGGTGATGTCGCGCGCGACCTCGCGCAGCTCCAGCACCGTGACGTCGGTGCCGGCACCGAGCCGGTCCAGCTCGGCCACCGTGGCGGCGGCGAGCTGGTCGGCGAGCAACCGGGTCGACGACGGCTGGCTCAGGCCGCCCGAGATGACCACCAGCGAACGGTCACTCATCGGCGTTTCCCGACGGCTCGGTGGCGCTGGTCGCTGCGCCGACGGCGCTGTCGGTCGCTGCGCCGGCCGACCGGGCGGCCAGCAGCGACGCATGCGTCGGGGCCTCCGGCACGTGTGCCGGACGCAGCGAGTCGAACTCCTTGCGCAGCACCGGGACGACCTCCTCGCCCAGGAGGTCGAGCTGCTCCAGCACCACCTTCAACGGGAGGCCGGCGTGGTCGAGCAGGAACAGCTGCCTCTGGTAGTCACCGGCATAGTCGCGGAACCCGAGAGTCCGGTCGATCACCTGCTGCGGGCTGCCGACAGTCAGCGGCGTCTGGGCGGTGAACTCCTCCAGCGACGGACCGTGGCCGTAGACCGGAGCGTTGTCGAAATAGGGCCGGAATTCGCGGACCGCATCCTGCGAGTTCTTGCGCATGAAGACCTGGCCGCCGAGTCCGACGATGGCCTGGTCGGCGGAGCCGTGGCCATAGTGCTCGAAGCGCTGGCGGTAGAGACCGACCATCCGCTGAGTGTGCTCCTTGGGCCAGAAGATGTGGTTCGCGAAGAACCCGTCGCCGTAATAGGCGGCCTGCTCGGCGATCTCCGGGCTGCGGATCGAGCCGTGCCAGACGAACGGTGGGATTCCGTCGAGCGGTCGCGGCGTGGAGGTGAACGACTGCAGCGGGGTGCGGAGCTTGCCCTGCCAGTCCACGACGTCCTCGCGCCAGAGCTGGTGCAGCAACGCGTAATGCTCGATGGCCAGCGGGATGCCGTTGCGGATGTCCTGGCCGAACCACGGATAGACAGGTCCGGTGTTGCCCCGGCCCATCATCAGGTCGACTCGACCATCGGCCAGGTGCTGCAGCGTCGCGTAGTCCTCGGCGATCTTCACCGGGTCGTTGGTGGTGATCAGTGTCGTCGAAGTGGACAACAGCAGCTTCTGCGTACGCGCCGCGATGAAGCCGAGCGTCGTCGTCGGTGACGAGGGCACGAACGGCGGGTTGTGGTGCTCGCCCATGGCGAAGACGTCCAGGCCCACCTCCTCGGCCTTGAGGGCGATCGCGACCATCGCCTTGATCCGGTCGTGCTCGCTGATCGTGGTGCCGGTGGTGGGATCCTCGGTCACGTCGCCGACCGAGAAGATTCCGAACTGCATTGCCTTGATCGCCGCCTTCGTCTGAGAGCTGATGAGAACATCGGCTGCAACATACTTGACGCCGCAACTATTTCGTGGCGGCATCGCGATCACACGGCCGCCCCGGACCGAACACTCGGTCGTCACGGATCTTGCGAGATTGGGGCGGTGATCGTCACGTCAAGTCTGCAAGGTCCACGAGGGTAAGCGCAGCGGAACGGCGCCGCGCGCGGTGTTCAGAGCTGCTTCGTGACGTCGGCGATCTCCGCCTCGTCGATGCCGAGTGCGGTGGCCGCGGCCGACGTCGAGCCGGACAGCTCGACCACCTTGGCAAGCGCCGCGCTGTAGCGTCCCGAAGACCGGTCGAAGGCCCGCTTGGCCTCGGCATACTCCGTCTGCAGTCCGAGCGCGTCGGCGACCGCGGCGTCGAAGTCGTCGAACAGCGGATAGCTCTCGCCGTCGATCCAGATCTGCAAGCCCTCTTCGTCGTCGGTCAGGTAGCCGTCGGCACCCTCCGGCCGGGACCGCAGCCGATCCAGGTCGTTGACCTGGACGACGCCGCCGGGAAGCTCCTCGAACAGGGCGAGGCCATCCGGTCCGGTAGTCGCCAGCCGGGCCGCGTTGTCCGGGCCGACCTGAGCGGTGTAGATCGTCACCGGCCGACTGTATGACGGCCGGTCAGCGCGAGGAAGACCTCAGCCGGATGGATCCGGTGTCGGCGTGCCACCACCACCGCCGGTTCCGGTGCCACCGCCGGTTCCGGTGCCGCCGCCGCTGCCGGTTCCGCCACCGCTTCCACTGCCGCTGCCGGTTCCGCTGCCGGTTCCGCCGCCAGAGCCACTCCCGCTGCCGGAGCCGCTGGTCCCGCTGTCGGTCGGTCCGGGCGTGCCGGTGTCGGTGGGGGTCGCGGTCGGCTGTGCGGTCGGTTCCGCCGACGGATCGGTGGTCGGTGTGGTCGCGGTGCCGGACGGATGCTGCTTCGGCGTCCCGGAGGTGCCGGAGTTCTTGCCGCTGCTGCCGGTGCTGTGCGACGACGACTGCTGCGGGCCGGGCGGATTGGTCAGCTGCGAGTCCGATGACGCGCCGCCGCCGTTGTTCAGGATCAGCGCGAGCACGACTCCGGCGATCGCGAGCACGGCGATCATCGCCAGCGCGTAGGCGCCGGTCCGAGAGCGCTGCGGGATCGCCATCGGCATGCTCAGCGTCTGCTCGGCCGGGCGGGGCGGCACCGGCACCGCCGCGCGCTGGGCCGGCACTGATGCCAGTTGCGGGTAGCGCGCGATGGTCGGCGACTCGCCGCGGGTCACCGCGTCGGCGGCATCGGCCATCGCGGCGGCCGACGCGAACCGCAGCATCGGGTCCTTCTCCATCGCCCGCTGCACCAGGTCGCGGGCCTCCGGCGGGACGTCCGCCGGCAATTCCGGCGGCTCATCCTGGAGCTGGCTGAGGGCCACGGTGATCGGGTTGTCGCCACCGAACGGTGGCGCTCCGGCCAGGCAGTGATAGGCGACGGCGCCGAGCGCGTAGAGGTCGGTCGCCGGGGACAGCGGCCGCCGTGAGACCTGCTCCGGCGCCATGTAACGAGCGGTGCCGACGACCTGCCCGGAGCCGGTCAGCTCGCTCGACGTGGACGAGCGGACCACGCCGAAGTCGACCAGGATCGCCCGGCCGTCGCCGTCGATCAGCACGTTGTCCGGCTTCACGTCGCGGTGGATGATGCCGGCCTCGTGGACGGCCTGCAACGCCCGCGCCACCTGCGCCACCAGATCCATGGTCATGGCCGCGGAGAGGCGGCCTTCGCGGGCCACTCGCGATCCGAGCGACTCGCCGTCGACCAGAGCCATGACCAGGTACGCATAACCGCCGGTGCCGTTCGGGTCGCCGCCGATCTCGCCATAGTCGTAGACCGAGACCACACCCGGGTGGTGCAGCGCGGCAACCGACCGGGCCTCGAGGCGGAATCGGGCACTGAATGTGGGGTCGTCACGCATGCCCGATCGCATCACCTTGATCGCGATGATTCGGCCGAGCACCTCGTCGTCGGCGCGCCAGACATCACCCATACCGCCTGCGGCGATTGGTTCGCGCAGGCGGTAGCGGTCGGCTATCAGTTCCCCGGGGGTCATCCCGGACTGCTTACCCAGCGATCTCGATCGTCATTCCTGATCACACATCTCCATTTCGCCCGTAGCCGGAAGCCGGTCCGGCTTGTTGCCGGAAATATTGCTGTTTACCAGCATAAACTCCCCTGGCGACAAGCTGTGATCAAGCGAAACCAGCTGTGCGGCAAGATGTGATCGATCACGGCAGCCAGCTGTACCTCCACCCAGTCTGGATCTTGAACGGTAGTCGCTGCAATGCAGCGCCAGCCGTTCAAGATCCAGGGCTGGGTCGGCGTCAGAGACGGCGTTGTGTCTCGGCGTCCCGTTCCCCGCCGAACAACCGGTCCAGCACATCGCCGAAGACCGGCTCGTCCGGCTCGGCTGCCTCGAACAGCGTCATCGACGAGCGGAGCTTCATCGCGTCGATGCCGCCGAAGATCTCCTCCGGCGTACGGTCTGAGCCGGCGACGACCCGGGCGGCGTCCACCAGCCGCGGCAGCAGCACCGGATGCTCCAGATAGGCGCGCGCCTCGTCCACTGACGAGATCGCATATCGCTGCGCCATGTCGCTGAACCCGAGCCCGGCGATCTGCGGGAAGACGAACCACATCCAGTGCGAGCTCTTCCGGCCCTGGCGCAGCTCGGCAACCGCGCGATCGTAGATCCCGCCCTGATTCTGAGCGCTCACGAAGCGCTCCAGGTTGAACGGATCGTCCACCGCGACCACCTCAGGCCGACGGAGCCAGCATCGCGGCGCCGATGATGCCGGCCTCGTTCTGCATCCGGGCCTGCACCACTTCGGTGCCGACATTCAGCAGCGACAGGAACCTGTCGGCTTTCTTGCTGCCGCCGCCGCCGATGATGATCAGCTCGGGCCAGAACAGTCGCTGCAGCAGGTTCAGATAGTCGTCGAGCCGTTCGGCGTATTCCTTCCAGGACAGGTCGTCGCGCTCGCGAACCGACTCCGCGGCCCAGTCCTCTGCTTCGCCGTGGTGCAGGTGAATGTGGCCGAGTTCGGTGTTCGGCACGAGCGTGCCGTTGACGAACACGGCACTGCCGATGCCCGTGCCCAGCGTCACCATGACCACCGTGCCGGTGCGTCCGACACCTGAGCCGTAACGCATCTCCGCCACGCCGGCAGCGTCCGCGTCGTTCATTACCGCGATGGCCCGACCGGTTGCCTGCACCAGCAAGTGGACCGCGTTCACGCCGATCCACGACTTGTCGATGTTGGCGGCGGTCCGGATCATCCCGTCGGTCACCACCGACGGCATCGTCACGCCGACGGGGCCTGGCACGTTCACCTCGTCCAGGACTTCTTTGACCGCCGCCGCTACCGCGTCTGGGGTGGACGGGTTCGGGGTCAGGATGCGGATCCGTTCCGCCGCCAGCGTGCCGGACTCCAGATCGACCGGAGCGCTCTTGATTCCGGTCCCGCCGATGTCGACGCCCACTGTGAGAGCTGCAATGCCCATGTCGATCAGCTTTACACAGGGCGGCCACCGCGGCTTGCCAAAGCGCGGCCCGAACACCCGCGCCGTCCGGGCCACGCAGATCAGTGCACGTCGCGGCCCAGGAGATTTGTGCGCTCCGCGGCCCAGCAGATTAGTGCGCTCCGCGGCCCAGCAGATTAGTGCGCTCCGCGGCCCAGCAGATTAGTGCGCTCCGCGGCCCAGCAGATTAGTGCGCTCCGCGCACGCCCATAAGGAACGCGCCGAGGCCGAGCGCGGCCAGCGTCAGGACGGCGTAGAGGAACACCCAGAATCCGCCGGCCAGGTGAGTGAGGGCGGCCAACTGGTCGGCGTCGGAGTCGCGGGATCGTCCCCGGCGCCGCTGCGCACCCAGCTCGAACACCGGACGCACGCCGCCGATCAGCAGGAACCAGATTCCGGTGTACGCGAACGCGGCCTGCACCTGAGCCGACGCGTACCAGGTAATGCCGAAGACGATCCCGCCGGTGACCAGGATGGCGAGCAGCCCGTAGAAGTTGCGGATCATGACCAACATGAGAAACAGCAGTGCCAGTGTGATCCACAAGGTCAGCTTGATTCGGTGGTTCGCCAGGGTGAACGCTCCGCCCAGGCCAAGAAGCGATGGCGCGACATAGCCGATGAACAAGGTCAGGAACATGCCCAGTCCGCGGCGCTTGCCCTTGGTCAGCGTCAACCCCGAGGTGTCGAACCGCAGCTGGATCGCCTGCAGACGGCGGCCGGAGAGCACCGCGATCAGTGCGTGGCCGCCCTCGTGCGCGATGGTGACCGCCATCCGGGCCAACCGCCAGGCCGGGCGGAACACCACCACGGCGAGCGCGACCACACCGGTCACGAGTACGAGTGAGTGCGGCGGTGCCGGCTGCGGGGTCCAGAGGTCGAACACCCGGTCCATGTAACCGGTCCGGCGCCACCTCCGCCAGACCGCGACTGGTCACAACTGCCTCATGACTCACGCGGCGTGCTCGCCGCAGCGCCACGATCGCGGCCGCTGAACGATTTCGGCGGATGGCGCGGACGCTCAGTGAGAGGCTGTCGATGACCGCCACCGAGCCGGAGAGGCAGGCCACCACCCGTGTCCAAACCGATCGAGTCGCAACCGGTGCTGACGCCGCTGACCGAGGCAGCGATCTTCCTGGTCATGACGGTCCGCGACGGCTCCGAGGAGCCGGTCCGGGATCTGCTCGGCGATGTCGCCGGCATCGGCCGCTCAGTCGGATTCCGGATCCCGGACGGCGAGCTGCGATGCGTCGTCGGCATTGGGTCGGATTTGTGGGACCGGTTGTTCGCCGGGCCGCGCCCGGACCACCTGCATCCGTTCCAGTCCCTCAAGGGTGATCGACATGCCGCCCCGTCCACCCCCGGCGACCTGTTGTTCCACCTCCGAGCCCGGCGCATGGACCTGTGTTTCGAGCTGGCCACTCAGCTGATGCGGCGGCTTCGGGCACACGCCGACGTGGTCGACGAGACGCACGGCTTCAAATACTTCGACGAGCGGGATCTGCTCGGTTTCGTCGACGGCACCGAGAATCCGACGGGCCTGGCAGCCGGATTCGCCGCGACGATCGGCACCTCCGAGCCGGACTTCGCCGGTGGCAGCTACGTGATCGTGCAGAAATACACCCACGACATGGAAGCGTGGAACGCACTGCCGGTGGCCGAGCAGGAGCGGGTGATCGGCCGCACCAAGCTCGATGACATCGAGATGGCCGACGACGTGAAGCCGGCGAACTCGCACCTCGCCCTCAATGTCATCGAGGACGAGGACGGCAACGAGCTGAAGATCGTTCGCGACAACATGCCGTTCGGCAGCGTTGGCACCGGCGAATTCGGCACCTACTACATCGCCTACGCGGCCGACCCCGGCATCACCGAGCGGATGCTGCGCAACATGTTCATCGGCGATCCGCCCGGCAACACCGACCGGATCCTGGACTTCTCGACGGCGATCACCGGCTCACTGTTCTTCGTGCCATCCGCCGACATGCTCGACGACCTGCCGCCGGCGGCCACGGCCGGCGGCTGAAATCCGGCGGACTACGGCGGGCTATGCCGCGAGCACATGCCGGGCCGGCACTCCGGCAGCCAGCCGGGCCAGCTGCTTGCGCGAGGCTCCGGCATCCGGGTGCAGGCTGGTGCCGATGTGCAGCTCAAGTCGCTGGGACGGCGTTTCGGCCACCCGGCTCAGCGACTCCAGCAGTGTCTCGTCGCCGATGAACGCAGAATTCGGATAGGGCCGGCCGTCCGGCCGCAAGAACCGGAGGGTCATCGGCACCACTCGTGCGTGGGCGTCGATCGCGGCCTGGAACAGCGCCGGCCGATATGCCATCGTGTGCGCGCCGCACGTCGTCGTGCCTTCCGGGAATGCGACCACCACATCACCGGCGGCGAGCGCGTCACGCACCTCGGCGATGGTCGCCGGGAGCGATCGCGGGTTCTGCCGGTCAATGAAGATGGTGCCGCATAGCCGGGCCAGCCGGCCGATAACCGGCCACGATCCGACTTCGGTCTTGGCGACCAGACGCGCGTCGGTGGCGGCGAGCACCGCCAGGATGTCGAGCCACGAGACGTGGTTTCCGGCGATCAGGGCCCGCCGGTCCGGCACCGCCAGTCCGGTGCGTTCCAGCCGTACGCCTAAAGCCCGCAACAGCGTCCGTGCGGCACCGCGCAGCAGCCGCCGGGCGGCGGTCGCGCGTACCCGCACCGGAGTGGCCGTGACCAGCGTCGCGGCGCAGGCCGTCAGAACCAGGATGACTACCGCGGCGGCGGCGCGCGCCCCGGTCCGCAACCGCCCGGCGAGCCCGAAGCCGCGCGGCGTCAGGCATCGTGGCCCGCAGTCGGACAGCGGGCGGAACAGGTCAGCCATGGTCGGCGCCGAGGAAGTGCCGCATGTAGCGGGCGTCGACCCGAGTCACGTCGAGCAGCACGTAAAAGTCGGCGCAGTTGAAGTCCGGGTCGTAGGACGGTTCGCCGCAGATCCACGCACCCAAGCGCAGATAGCCCTTGAGCAGCGCGGGCGTCGGGCGCGGCTGGAACGTCTCCAGACCGGACCAGGGCCGCCGCGGCGTCACGCGGAACGGTTCCGGCGACTGGTGCTTGCCGGCCGCGAGCGCCCGGACCGAGGCCGCGGCGTGGCCGCCGTCGGCCAGGTCCACCGACGCGCAGCCGCCCAGGTAGCGCATGTTGTGGAGGTGCATGTAGCGGGCCATCCCGGCCCACAGCAGGTTGATCGCGGCGCCGGCCCGGTGGTCCGGGTGTACGCACGACCGCCCGGTCTCGACCAGTTGACCGGCCAGCCCGTCCAGGGCCCGGAGGTCGAATTCCGAGTCGGCGTAGCGGACGTCGCAACGACCCGGCCGCAGCAACCGATAGGTCGCCACCACCTGGCCGTCGCGCTCGTCGACGACGACCAGGTGGTCGCAGAACTCGTCGAACGCGTCGATGTCCAGGCCCGGGACCGGCGATCGGAGGATGGCGCCGAACTCGCCGGTGAAGACGTTCCAGCGCAGCCGCTGAGCGGCGGTGATCTCATCAGCGTCGGCCGCGAGACGCAGGGTGTAGGCGGGCGATTGGTCCAGCCGGCCGGCCGGAGAGCGGAGCACCAGGCTATCCATGCCCTCTTGGTACGAGCCGGAGGCGCCGCTGCGGTGTCCCGGAGCTTGATGGCATGTGATTTGTCTGTGAAGCTCCGGCGCCGCCATCGGCACCGTGCCGAGCGCCGCCATCGGCACCTTGCAGGACGTTTGGCATCCGGCCGCCGGCGGGTAACCTCAGCGCAACATCACGGCGCGTGAGGAGAGCTGATGAGCCGGGACGCATGGATCCTGATCGGCGTCATCGTCGTGGTGGTCGGCGCCGTGACACTCTTTTTCGCACTGCGCCTGACCTTCAAGATGGTGGCGATCAAGCGGTCGCTGAACCAGCTCGGCGCCAGCGGCAAGCTCGCCTTCTGGGGCGCCCTGGCCTACCTGATCTTCCCGATCGACATCCTGCCGGATCCGATCTACCTCGATGACATGGCCGTGGTCGGCGGCGCCCTGTTCTTCCTGACTCGGCTGCTTCGCAAGCAGGAGTCGCTGCGCAACGCGTTGCCGCATGCGCAGCGGCTGGCCCGGCAGGTCAGCGCCCGCCGCAATCGCACGCCGGCGCCGCCGTCAGCGCAGCAGCGACCGCGCCGTCGGTGACAGGCGCAGAACCTCGGTCCGGCTGACCACCGCCGGCGGCTCGATCGCCGGCGCGGTCCCGCGCGCCAGCCAGACGTAGACATGCTCGCCGGTGCGCACCGGCAGCGCCGGAAAGTTGTTGTCCGCGTATTCGGTGGTGAAGCTCGCCACCGCGGCCGGGCCGACACGCTGGTCCAGGTCCGCGATTTCGGTTTGGGCGTACGCGCGACTCGCGTAGTGGATGGTCGCGGTCACCTGGCTGCCGGGTGCCAGGGTGTGGGTCGCCGGGGGCCGCTCCGGCAGCCGCGGGATGCCCCGCACCGGCCGGAGCAGCAGAACGTCCGAGACGTCGTCCATGGTGGCGTTGGCGGCGTCGCGATGCTCCCGCCACACCGAGCCGCCGTAGAAGCTGGTCAGCCCGTCGTGCCGCGCCGCCATGTCCGCGAAACCGCGGATCCAGACGAATCGATCCGGCCGGTCGAGATCCCGGAAGGTGCCGTAGACCCGGATGCCAAGGGCTTCCTGGGACTCCACGAACTCCCGATCGAACAGCTCGATCAGATCGTCGCGGCGGCCCGGCAGCATCGCGTATTGCCGCAACTCGACGACGGTGATGGTGGTATCGGCGAGCGCCGCGCCGGTGGCGGTCATCGCACCTCCAGTGATGTGGTCAGCAGGTCGGCAATCGACGTCCGGGCCATCTCGCGCCGCATGGCGGCGGTGATTCCGTCGTAGACCGGGCCGAGCGCGGGCCGGATGCCGCGGCCGACCGGGCACTCCAGATTCGGTTCGCTGTGGTGCATCGCGAACACCGGATCGTCGCCGGAGATCGCGTCATAAACGTCGCGAAGCGTGATCCGGCTCGGATCCCGCGCCAGGGTCCACCCGGCTCCGGTGCCGTGCCGGACCGAGACCAGGCCGGCTCGTCGCAGGTCGCCGAGGCTGCGGCGGAGGATCACCGGGTTGGTGTTCACGCTGGCCGCGACCTCGTCGGAGGTGAGCACCTCACGGCCCCGCTGCTGGGCCAGCGCCAGCCAGGTCAAGGCGTGTACGGCGATCGTCATTCTCGCGTTGGCGGCCACTGTAATAGTTTTTGTTACATCGGCCGCCACGTCAAGTCCGTACCACCTTCTCCTTCCCCGCCCCCTTTCCCCGCACGCCGACACCCCACCCGGCTTGGGGACGATCCTGTACGCCCCGGGGTGCGAAATCGTCCCCAAACCGAGTGTTTTTTTGAAGGGTGGGAGGGGGCGTAAGCGGGGTTAGGCGAAGAGGCTCCGGGGCGGCAGCGGCGACTCCACCGCGGTCGCGTCGGTCACCGGCTTCGCTCCGGCCACGAACCGGGTCAGATCGTCACCACTCGTCAGCCGGGCCGGGAACGGGTCCCGAGTCGCCGAGCGGGCCAGCTCCGCGATCGGCAGCCGGTCCGGTTCGAGCGCGGCCACCAGCACCACGTTGCCGAACCGGCGGCCGCGCAGCACGCCCGGCTCGGCGATCAGGCACACCTCGGCGAATGCTCCGCGCAGAGTGGCCACCTGGCCACGGCTGAACGCCAGCGGCGCACCGTCGGAGAGGTTCACCGCGTAGATGCCGTCGGGCTTGAGGACGCGGGCGACCTGGGTGGCGTACTCCACACTGGTCAGGTGAGCCGGGATCCGGGCACCGCTGTAGACATCGCCGACGACGAGGTCGAAACGGCCGGCGGCGGTGGCTTCCACGGCCACGCGCGCGTCGGATGCGCGTACCCGCAAATCCGCCCCCCGCGGCAGCGGAAGCGCGCCGCGGACCATCTCGGTCAGGCGGGCGTCGCGCTCGACCACCCGCTGCGCCGAGCGTGGCCGGGTCACCGCCAGGTAGCGCGGCAGCGTCAGCGCTCCCCCACCCAGATGCAGCGTGACCAGCGGCAAACCGGGCGCCGCTGCGAGATCGGCGACCGAGGCCAGCCGGCGGACGTACTCGAATTCCAGGTGCCGCGGATCATCGGCATCGACGTAGGACTGCGGGTAGCCGTCGAGCAGCAGCGTCCAGCCGCCCGGATGGTCCGGATCCGGGCGCAGTTCGGCGACGCCGAAGTCGACCTCGGCCTCGATGCTCGCCGGACCGCGGCGCCGGCTAGCCAACCGCGGCCCAGCCGGTCCACCGCTCCACCGTGATCGCCACCATCGGGCCGGGCGGTGCCTGCTGATATTGCGGGTAGCGGTCGGCGAGCGCGGCCAGGGCGTCCGGATCGATCTCGTCCAGGATCGCCGCGCGACCATCGGCTCGAGCCCACCAAAGCTGGTCCCAGTTGTCGTCGTAGTGATCCACGAGGACGGCCACCCGGGGATGCCTCCGAATGTTCGCCAACCGTTTCAGGCCCGCTGTGGTCTTCTTCGGCTTGAAGTCGATCACGAAGTAGATCGTGTCCCGGACCAGCGCAAACACGATCGGAACCAGGTGCGGATCGCCGTTGTCGTCGACGCTGGCGAACCGCGCCGACCGGGCCGACGTGAATCTTGATCGCGACTGCTCGTCGTTCATCCGCACCCTCCGACAATAGGATGGCCACATGCGATTTGGAGTCTTCGTTCCCCAGGGATGGCGCCTTGACCTGGCCGGCATCCCGATTTCCGAGCACTGGGCCACCATGCGCGACCTGGCCGTCGCCGCAGACAATGGGCCCTTCGAGTCAATCTGGGTCTATGACCACTTCCACACCGTGCCGCTGCCGACCGAGGAAGTGACCTACGAAGCATGGTCACTGATGGCCGCGTTCGCCGCCGTCACGTCCCGGGTCCGGCTCGGCCAGATGTGCACCTGCATGGCCTACCGCAACCCGGCCTACCTGGCCAAGATCGCCGCGACCACGGACATCGTCTCCGGCGGCCGGGTCGAGATGGGCATCGGCGGTGGGTGGTACGAGCACGAGTGGCGTGCCTACGGCTACGGCTTCCCGGGCGCCGGCGACCGGCTCCGGATGCTGGACGAAGGTGTGCAGATCATGCGCCAGCTCTGGACCACCGGCACCGCTACCTTGCAGGGCAAGCACTACCAGGTGGACGGCGCCATCGGCCGGCCGCTGCCGGTGCAGGAGGGCGGCATTCCGATGTGGATCGCCGGTGGTGGCGAGCAGAAGACGCTGCGGACGGCGGCGAAATACGCTCAGTACACCAATTTCGACGCCACCCCGGAGGTCTTCACCCACAAGTCCGAGGTGCTGGCCCAGCACTGCAAGGACGTCGGCACCGACTTCGACGCAATCACCCGGTCGTCGAACTTCAACGTCATCATCGGCGAGACCGAGAAGGACGTTGCCGACAAGCTGGCCTGGGCCCGGGCGCACTTCACGCCGTTCCTGCCCCAGGATCGGGTGGAGACCACCGTCAAGAACCTGTCCACCGGCCCCCTGGTGGGCACCCCGGAGCAGATCGTCGAGACCCTGAAGAGCCTGGAAGGCCTCGGCATGACGTATGCGATCGGCTACTTCGCCGACGCCGCCTACGATCGCAGCAGCATCGACCTGTTCGCGAGCAAGGTGATCCCGGAGCTCAGCTGACAATCACGGCAACGGTGCGGGCTGGCGGCTCGCACCGTTGCCGTGAGTGCCGCCGGCGGCTCGCACCGTTCGCCGAAGCCGCCGCCGGCAGGCCGCCACGTTTGCCGTAGCTGCCGCCGGCGGCTCGCACCGTTCGCCGTAGCGGCCGCCGGCGGGCCGCTACCAAAGTCGTAGTGCGGACGCCGCCCGGTCCGATGCGTCCGTGCCGGTCCCGGCGCGATCGTGGCAAGCATGAATCTGACGATCGACAAGTCCGGCCGCACCTACCACCTGCGCACCGACGACGGTCGCGAGGTCGGCGACTTCCGCGGGCACTGGTCGCTGTTCGGTGGCAGCCTGCACGCCGGAGAGTGCAGCTGGGACATCCACGCCACCGACCGCGGGCACCGCGGAATGATCGTCGGCCCGGACTCTGATCCGGTCCTCCGGCTGCACCCGGACCAGTCGTTCCTGCCCAGCGGTCCGGCCACCTGGCAGCTGACCCGACGGCGCGGTCGCTATCAGGCGATCCTCCGGCGCGGCAACGATGTCCTGCGTCTCCAGCTCAGGCACGGGCATGTCGACATCGAGGCGACCGGGCCGTGGTCTCCGGTCGAGGTCCTGGCGGCCGGCTTCGCGATCCTGGCACGCCGCCGGCACGACCGGCTGGCCGCCGCGGTGGTGGCGGTGGCGATCTCGCATCCGCACTGATCCCCGCCGCCCGGCCGCACCTGGTCGCCGCCTCCGGCCGCCTCCCGTGGATCTTGCGAAGTCGGGGTGGCTATGGGCGGGCTCAACGTCGCAAGATCCACAGGGTCGGGGACGGGGACCTCGACGCCCGGGCGCGGGGAGCACGGCCACGGCGCTCGCCGACCGGGACCACCGCAGCCGTGGCGTCAGCTCATCTTGATGACCAATTTGCCCCGGGTGTGTCCGGTGCCGACCAGCCCGATCGCCTGCGGAACGTCGGCGAGCGCCAGGCTCCGATCGACAACCGACCGGATCTGACCGGCGGCGAGCATGCCCGCCAAAATACCCAGATCGTCCCTGTCCACCTTCGCGAGCACCCACCGCAACCGAGCGCCGGTCAGCTTCGCTACCGCCACCAACCGGACCGTGGCTGTCACCGGGCCGAGCAAGCGGTTGGTCTTCGGCCCGCTCACCGAGACCAGGGTTCCGCCGTCGGTCAGCACTCGACGCCGGTCGGCGATCGACCGGGTGCCGACGTTGTCCAGGATCAGGTCATAGCGGTCCGGCTGCCGGGCGAAGTCCTGCTGGGTGTAGTCGATGACGTGGTCGGCTCCGAGCGAGCGGACCAGGTCCAGGTTGCCGGCGCTGCACACGCCGGTCACCCGCGCCCCGGCGGCCACCGCGATCTGCACCGCGTAGCTGCCGACGCCACCGGACGCGCCGATCACGAGCACGTTCTGGCCTCCGGTCAGCCCGCCGGCGCGCAGCCCTTGCAGCGCGGTCAGGCCGGCTACCGGCAGGCACGCGGCATCCTCGAAGCTCACCCCGGCCGGGATCGGCACGATCGCCCCGCTCTCCCGGGCCCGGATCCGCTCCGCGAACGCGCCGTTGCGTACGCCGAACACCGCATCGCCGGGCTGGAACCGAGTGACCGCAGCGCCCACCGACTCCACCACGCCGGCGTAGTCGGTTCCGACCTCGCGCACCTTCGGTCCGCGCAGGCCGTTCGTGGCTCGCATGAAATATGGCAGACCGGTCATCAGGTGCCAGTCCTGCGGATTCACTGACGCGGCGTGCACCCGGACCAGCACCTCGTCGTCGTTCGGCACCGGCGGGTCCACGTCGACCATCCGCAGCACTTCCGGCTGGCCGTACTTCTCACAGACGATCGCCTTCATCGAGCCTCTCCTCCAGGGTGTGCACCACGCGGACTGCGGGCCGGCCTGATAACAGCGTGCCCGGCCGATGCCGCCGGCACATCCGCTGCACGGTTGCTCCCGCGCTACACCGGCCGCGATGGCCGCACGCCCAGCGCCCGGGACCGGGCCCAGCTGGTGTGTTCGCGTACGAGGCCGGGCTGGTCCGGCCGGGTTGAGTGCCCGGCCGATCGTCGGAAACCCGACAGCTTTCGGCTGTGACACCGTCCGGCCCATCGACGCTGAACGGAGTGCGTGGTTCGATGGCTCCTCACCAGGTGCCGTCGGCGACTTCGGGGGTTCGACCAGGCATACAAGCAGCGCGAACAGTGGTGTGCCCAAAGGAGTCGCAGATGATCGAGATGACCGACAAAGGTCACCTGATGGCACCTTCGAGTGCTCGCCAGGCAACTCCTCGGGTGATCGCGGTCAGCGCCACTCCGCTGTTCCGGCTCGGTGTCTCGGCCGCGTTCGCAGAAGAACGCGGCGCTGAGTTGGTGGGCACCGCGGAGACTGAGATCGCGCTCTTCGCCCTGCTCGCGGCGGTCGACGTCGATGTTGTCCTGATCGACGGCGATCTGCCCGGAATCGACCCGGTGGACCTCGGCACCATCATCCGGCAGGCTCATCCGGTCTGCGGCACCGTCCTGCTGGCGAAGGCCAACGACGAATTGCTTCTGCGAGCTCTGGCCGGTGGTTTGTCGGCGTTCGTGCCGACCTCCGCAGACGCTCGCGTCCTGGTGGCCACGGTCCGGCACGCGGCGCTGGCGCCCACATCGTTCACCGCGCCCGAGCTGGCGGCGGCGCTGAGCCGGCGGGACCGGGGCCGGGCCATCCTCAGCCCACGGGAACTTGAAGTAGTGCGATTCCTGCACGCCGGGCTCACGGTCGCCGAGATCGCCGGTCGGATCACGGTCACCGAGTCGACGGTCAAGACCTACGTTGCCCGGCTCTACGACAAGCTGGGCGTGCGCAGCCGAGCCGAAGCGTTGCTGGCGACCCGCGACCTCCTCGCCTGAGGCGAACCATCCGGTGTGATCCCACAGCCGGCGGGGGGTCGGCCGCGTTACGCGGCCCGAGTCGGTGGCCGTCGCGGCGACGTAACGGATGCCCGCGGCTACGCCGCGCGAGGCCCGGTCGCCGCGACGGCCGCCGCCGCGTCACCGCCCGCGAGCTGGACGTCGACGCTCTCGCGAACTGGCTTCCGGCATCTCTCGTGCGCTCAGCACACCGGCCTCTCGTGCGCTCAGCACACCGGCCTCTCGAGCGCTCAGCACACCGGCCTCTCGCGCGCTCGTCGCACCGGCCTCGACCCTGAGCGCCGCCGCCGGCCGAACACGAAGTCGCGACCGCGCCCCGCGATAATCGCTGAGACGCGGCCGCGACGCGTGCGGACCCCCATCCGCCCGGGTGTCACCCCGCCTGTCGGTTCCGATCCGCCGACAATCCGACGGATCAGAACCAGCTATTTGTTAAAGAACGAATGCATGATGTTGAGCACGCCGGGGCCGATCACCACGATGAAGAGCGACGGCAGGATGCACAGGATCAGCGGTACGACGATCTTCACCGGCACCTTCCGGGCCTGCTCCTCGGCCCGCTGCCGGCGTCGGAGACGCATCTGCGCAGCCTGCTCACGGAGCACTCCGGCGATCGGGATGCCCAGGTCGGTGGCTTGCACGACGGCAATCGAGACGGTCCGCAATTCGACCACGCGGGTGCGCTGGCCGAGTGAGCGCATCGCGTCCGCGCGGCGTACGCCCATCTGCATCTCCTGCAGCACACGGGCGAACTCTCGGGCCAGCGCGCCGGGCATGACACCAGCCACCTGCATCAGCGCCGCGTCAAAGCCAAGACCCGCCTCGACGCTGACTGTGAGCAGGTCCAGCGCGTCCGGAAGCTGGCGGCGGATCTGGTCCTGCCGCCGCACGCCCTGGTCGTAGACGACGGCGAACGGAGCCCACAAACCGATCAACGCACCCACGATCGCACCGAAGATCAGGGCTTTCACGCCTACCAGGCCGCCGAGAACGCCGCCCAGGACGCCGAGGATCACGAACAGAAGACCCTGCGCCTCCATGACGCGCTCGGGCGGCCACCCCACCGGGTTGCCGGCGTAGTCCAGCCAGCGCTGCAACCACGCTGCTGCGCCTTTGGGCGTGAACAGCCGAGCGAACGAGGCGAACATCCGTGACGCGGGACCGATGGCGCGATCGTGCAGGTTCTCGTCGCGGCTTATGGCGCCGGGCGCGTACACCTGGTCGATGGTGTTCAGCGCCTGAGCCACGCCGGTACGGCCGGTGCTGCCGAAGGCAAGGGTGAGCACGCCGATGAAGATCGCGGCGAAGAACGCACCCAACCCGATCAGAAGCATGGTTGAGCCGAACATGTCAGACCTCCACCTTCACGGCCCACGCCATCCAGAGCGCACCGACGGTCAACAAAACGGCGCCGATCAGCAGCATTGCCAGCCCCAGCGGCTCGGCGTAGAGCGGACGGATGTAGTCCGGCCGGACAAGGAACATGTATGCGGAAATGATCAGAGGCAGAGCGACCAGGATGTACGCGGATAGCTTGCCCTCCGCCGCCAGCGCGTTGACCTGTCCCCGAATCGCTTCACGGTCACGCATCGTCTCCACCGTGCGGGTCAGCACCTCGGCAAGGTTGCCGCCGATCTCACGCTGGACCCGAATGGCGACGACCACCCATGTGAGATCCGAGCTGCCCATCCGCTGGGCGACCCGAGATAGCGCGTCTTCTAATTCGACGCCCAGCCGGGACTCGGCCAGTGCCCGGCCGAACTCGGTGGACATCGGCTCGCTCATCTCCTTGGCCATGGCCGAGAACGCCTGCGAGAGCGAGAATCCGGACCGCAGTGAGCCGACCACCAACTGAAGCGCATCGGGCAGGCCGGCCGCGAACTTGTTCCGCCGCGAGCTGATCCGCAGGCGTTGGTAGATCCATGGTCCAAGGATGCCGAGCAGAACGGCCATCAGCAGGCCGATCACGATGCCACCCAGGAATCCGAACAGCAGCAGTGATACCACCGTCAGCGTGACCCGAAGCAGCACCCACTCGTGCGGGCGCAGCCGCATGCCGGCGCGGTCCAGCTTGTCAGCCATCGCACCCTCGGCACCGCGAGACCGGATCATCTGCTCGGTGGCCGCGAGCGCCGCCTCGGTCAGCGAGCGGCCGGAGTCTTCAGCACCGGCCGCGACCCGGGCCGCGTACTGGTCGATCTGCGCCACCCGGCGTCGATGCCGGGTGTAGTCGATCAGCGGCGCGAACACGACGAGCCCGATCAGCAGCATGGCGGCGAAGATGACGCCGCCGATGACGAGGTACGCCGTCGCCGCATTCGTCGCCTTCGGAGCCGTCACCTGTGGCACGGCTACCGATGGATCGATCGCGAAGCGGACCGGAGTCGCCGTCTGCACGACGACCGAACCCATCGTCGCGACTACCGTCAACCGCGTGTCCTGGCCGCTGAGCGCGGCCGGCACGTCGACGGTGACATCGAGTTGAGTGCCGAACCACCCGGCGGCGGCCTGGAACGCCGAGGCCAGGCTCGCGTCGTCGGCGGCCGTGTAGGGGTGTCCCGAGGTAGCGGTTGCGAGGCCGGTCAGCACCGACTCGTCTGCCGCATTGGTCTGGAACCCGACCGTGTCCACCGGCACGCCGGCGGCCACCGCGGCGGACGTGGCGTCCTGCAGCGACGCCGACGACGAGCTGTCGCCACCGTCGGAGAGCAGCAGGATCCGTTGGTCCTCGGCGGGCGATTTGACCAGCATCGCGTTGGCAGCGGCGATCGAGTCGTAGAGCGCGGTCTTGCCGCCGGACTTCAATCCGTTGACCGCGTTCGCGACGGCCCGGTGATTCGTGGTCGGTGCCAGCACCTGACTGGGTGCCGTCGAGACCGCGATCACGCCCACCTTGACGTCGGCCGGAACCTCGTCCAGGTACGCCTGTGCGGCGGCCTTGGCACCAGCGAGCCGAGCACCCTTCATCGAGCCACTGACATCGACGACCAGCACGACCGCCCGGCTCGGCGCCGTGGAATCGGTGCCTACCGTTGTCTGGTGGCTGGTCAGCGGCGTGCCGTCGACGGTGACCGCCAGGTGCGCCGCGCCGAAGTCGGCACCGGCCGGCAGGTCGCGCGCCGATAGATAGAACTCCACGTGTCCGGTCGTGACCCGCATGCCGCTGACCGCCAGCGCCGGGTCGGCAGCGGCGGCCGGTCCGGCCGGAGCAGCCAGAACCAGGCACGCGGCGGCGGCGGCAGTCGCGATCGCGCGGAAGATCAGCTTTCTCACCGTGCGACCCCCATACCGAAGATCTCCGGCGCCAGCTGGATGCCTTGATCGTTGAGATGTTCGATGAATCGCGGCCGCAATCCAGTGGATCGCAGCGTGCCGCGATTGCGGCCATATTCGTCCACCCCCGCGTGGAAGTCATAGGAGAACAGGTCCTGCAAGGTGACGACGTCGCCCTCCATGCCGATGACTTCGGCGATATGCGTGATCCGACGCGAGCCGTCCTTGAAACGGGACAGCTGCACGATGATGTCGACAGCCGACGCGATCTGCTCCCGGATTGCGCGCACCGGCAGATCCATGCCGCCCATCAGCACCATGGTCTCCAGACGCGCGATCGAGTCGCGCGGCGAGTTGGCGTGCACCGTGGTCAGCGAACCGTCATGGCCGGTGTTCATGGCCTGCAACATGTCCAGAGCGGCGGCGTCGCGGACCTCACCGACGACGATCCGGTCCGGACGCATACGCAGGGCGTTGCGGACCAGGTCGCGGATGCTCACCTCGCCACGGCCTTCGATGTTCGGCGGTCGGTACTCCATCCGCAGCACGTGCTCCTGGCTGAGCCGGAGCTCGGCCGAGTCCTCGATGGTGATGATGCGCTCGTTCGCCGGCAGGAATCCGGAGAGCACATTGAGTAAGGTGGTCTTGCCGGTGCCGGTGCCGCCGCTGATCAGGATGTCGAGCCGGCCCTGAATGCAGGCGGACAGGAGGGTGGCCACCGGCGGTGTCATGGTCCCGAAACTGATCAGATCCGTGACGGTGTAGGGCTCCGCGGAGAACTTGCGGATCGTCAGCGCCGCGCCGTCGAGCGCGATCGGCGGCACCACGGCGTTCACGCGGCTGCCATCGGGCAGGCGGGCGTCGACCATGGGGCTGGACTCGTCGACCCGGCGACCCACCCGCGAGACGATCTTGTCAATCACCCGGCGCAAGTGCGTCTCGTCCAGGAACGCCGTGTCCACCGTAGCGATCTTGCCGAAGCGTTCGACGTAGATCCGGTCCCAGGCGTTGACCATGATTTCCGAGACCTCTGGGTCACGTAACAACGGCTCGATCGGTCCATGCCCGATGATCTCGTCGAGGATCTGCTGTAGCGCCACCGCTCGGTCGGCCGTCGTCAGCGCCTCCTCGCGGCTGAGGATGTCCGGCAACACGTCGCGCACTCGGCGGTTCAGGTCGTCGTCGGACCCGGCGAGCTCGTAAAGCTGAGGTCCGAGCTGCTCGAGGAGGGCCTCGTGGGCACGTTTGCGGGCCGGGGCCAGCGGGTCGTAGGCGCGCCGGGTGTTCCGGCGGCTGAACCCGGTCAGCGACGACACCGGAATGCCGGATGCCGGGACCGCGGAGATCGGATGGGTGGAATCGGTCTCGTGGGTCAAACCGCCGAGGCGGTGCGACAGGCTCATCCGGTTTACCTCTTCGATCGGCGCGTCATCATGCCGCGCAGGCCCTTGGCCGGCACGCTCGCCTCAGTGGCGGCGAGCCGGTTCTTCACCAGATCCCGGATCGCGACGCTCACCGGGTGACTGGGGTTCTCCACCATCAGTGGCGTGCCGCGGTTGATCGACAGCGGCACATCCCGGCTGGACGGCACGAACGCGGCGATTGGCGCTCGAATTACTCGGTCCAGATCTGCCGAGCTCAGACCGACCTTCGAGTCGGCACGGTTGAGCACCACGATCCGGTTCTCCCGCCGGTAATCCAGGACGTCGAACATGTCCAGGGTCACCCGCAGACTCTTGAGCGCCGGAAGCTCCGGTGTGGTCACCAGGACGTAGAGATGTGACGCGTCGAGCGCGGTCAGCACGCCGTCGTTGAACTGGGGCGGAGTGTCCACGATGACATCGTCGAAGATGCTCCGCGCCAGCCGGATCACCTCGGCGATCAGGGATCGATCGATCTCTTCGGCGACCGCCGGTTGAACCGGCGCCAGCAGCGCGTCCACACCCTCGCGGAACGGCGTCAACATCAGACGCAGGCCGGTCCGGTCGATGCGGTCCGCCACCGGGATCGCGTCCGCGATGGTTCGCTCCGGTGTCAGCTGCAGCATGATGGCCACGTCGCCGAACGCCAGGTCCAGATCGATGATGCAGACGCGCCGGCCGGTCTCGGCCAGAGCCACGGCGAGGTTCGTCGCCATAGTGGTCTTGCCACAGCCACCCTTCGCCGCGAACACGGTGATGACCCGGCCCGCTGCGTCGATCTCGTCGTCGTCCGAGTCAGCCAGCGCGATGCCGGACGGTCCCCGCAGCTGTCGAGACAGATCCATCGACCGGGCGCACGCCACCCGGATGTTCCCGGGATCATTGGCGTCCACGACTTCGCGGACGCCGGCCCGCAATGCCTCGGTCATCACGCTGATGTCCACGTGCGGCCGGAGCAGCACCACGCCGATGTGCGGCCGGGCCAGGCGGACGTCGTTCGCGAACGACGTCGCCTCGGCCAGGGCCGTGCCCGGCCCGAACACCACTAGCAGTTCGTCCTGGTCAGCGGCGAGTTTCTCGGACAGTTCGCCGAGACTGCCGACGATCCGCACGTCCCCACCCAGCACTTCGGCGAAGTGCTCGGCGTGCGGCCGGAATTCCTCATAAAGAAGCGTCATGGCTAGAACATCGACGAGTTGGTGACGCCCGGACCGGGCTTCACGTCGGACGAGTCGGTCAACAGCGCGAAGTAGAGAGCACCCGTCTGCGTCGCCTGGATCAGCCGCTCCGCTTCCGGTTGCGTGACGGCGACGGTCACCACCATGGACTGACCACCGGCGCGCTGGCCGGTGACGCCGCCGTCTGCTTGTTGGTCGCTTGACGTCGATCCATCGGTGAAGAATGCGCCGGTGGCAATCACCTCTACGCGGGGAAGCAACACCCGGGTGGCCTTTTGATTGGCGTTGGCGTTGGCCGAATTGCCGTTTCCGGTGGTGAAGGTGTCGAAGATGGCGATCTGCGAACCGGGCCGGACGTAACCGGCGACCTGCTGCGGAATGCCGACCTGGACGGTGACGGCGACCTTGCCCTCGGGAATCGTCAAGCCGCCGGACAGCGTGGTCGGCTGCCCGAACATCCCCCGCATGATGAGCTGGCTCGGCTGCACATCGGCAGTGACCACCAGGTCATTCAGGTCGGTCGGAATGACCGCCAGCGCGTCCGACGGCACCGACGAGGCTGGCATCGTGATCTC
Organism: uncultured Actinomycetota bacterium; assembly: GCA_963836775.1. GTDB lineage: Bacteria > Actinomycetota > Actinomycetes > Mycobacteriales > Micromonosporaceae > DASQPR01. The sequence goes on from CAWIKR010000003.1 coordinate 2,730,865, forward strand.
CTGCACGAGACTGCGATCTCGCAGGTGTTCGCCGGTAGTGCCGGCCGGGATCCGCTCCGCGGCCACCAGCACCTTGACGGCTCGCTGGCCGGACGCGACGGATCCACGCACCGAGTGGACGTAGAACAGGACCGCGGCCGTGCCGACGACCGCGAGGATGACAGCGAGCAGTACGCCGAAGATGCGCCGGGTCATGCTTATCGATTCCGTTTCGTGAGAGGCGAGCGGGTTGCTAGCCGATGGTCTTGACGGCGGTCGCGCCAAACAGGTTGTCCCCGGCCTGAATGCTGGTCGAGTCGACGATGCCGTTGACGAAGAAGCCGCTGATGCAGGTGTCGCCGGTCTTGCATGGTTGGTTTCCGGTCAGCCACGAGTTGGCGCTGCCGCCGTTGCCGTTGCCGTTGCTGAAGAAGTAACCGGTGATGACGAAACTCGCGATGCCGCTGATGGTGTAGGTAACACCGTTCTTGCCGCCGTTACCGTTGCCGGTGACCTGGCTGTAGATGGGCAGACCGACAACCGTCCTGCTCTGCTGGAGCGCTTCGACTTCGTCCTGGCAGTCCTTGGTCACGTTATTGCCGGTGTCGCTCGTGACGGTGCCGCCGACATCGACGCTGGTGAAGCAGGGGCCGGTGCCCGCACTCGCGGGATCCGAGTCGAGCCAGCCGAAGCCGCCCGGCGCGTCCTGTCCGGACGTACTGAGGACGCACGTCGGCGAGTTCGACTTGTGAATCGTGATAACCCGCTCATCGGACGGCTGTGGATTAGCGGGATCTGCGTAGTCCAGCGTCCCATCGGCTGCGAGAACCGACGCCTGCCACTCACACTGGGAGAACGTCAGCGACAGCCCGCCGCCCGGCGTTCCCCATGCGACACGGGAGCACGCGCCGACCGTGGCACCGTTGTATCCGGGCACGAATGAGGCGGCAAAGGCGGTCGGCAGGAGCGTCGATGTCTTCGACGTGCGGGTGGCGGTGTGTACCTCGACGAACTTGATGCCATCAGTCGGCATGCTGTTGAGGCAGGCAGTGAGGTTGGTCGGCTCCTTTGTCGGATCGCACGGCGCCAGAGCACCACCGGAGCCGCAGATCAGGGTGACGTCATTCAAGCCGTCGTTGCCATTCGCGTCAGCGATCGTCTGAGCGGAAGTCTGTACTGCCGCAAAGTTGGTACTTGTACTGCAGCTCGAAGGCGACTTTCCGCAGGTGATCGCGACCTTCTGGGCGGCACCGTCAGCTGCGCTGATCAACTGTTCGCGCTCGGCCTTCAGCTGACCGACATCGACGGATAGAGCCGCCATGCCCAGAAGCACGCCGCCGGCGAGTAGAACAGCGACCAGGACGGCAACCCCACCACGGTCCGCGAATCCGGGCGTCGCGACCGAACGCCACCAGCGGCGTGCACGGCTCAGCTGTGACATGGCATGACTCCTACGCCTGTGAGGTCGAAGCTGCCGTAGGCGCTGCTGCCCATCAGCTTGGAAAGGCCGCCGACCGGGGTAATGAACTTGAACGTGTAGTGGGTGGTGACCTTCGCGTCGGTAGTCCCGGCATTTACGCAATCCTGGTCGATCGTGTAGGTCACCGTGCCCAGGTTCTGCGACGCGGCACTGACCCGAGACGGCACCGAGGAGTTGAGCGCGTCGGCGCGTGCCCCTTCCCGTGCCGCCTCGGTCAGCGTTATTTGGGCGTTGAGCATCCGCCCGAAGTCGATCAACCCGAAGATGAGCAACAACAGCATTGGAAGAACCAGTGCGAACTCGACAGCGGCGGCGCCGCCATCACGCCGACGGCGCAGTCGGGTCTTGTCCATTCGGGTCTCCTCTGGACTGCTGGTTAGCAGGTCGTCGCGTAGATCGTGTCGCAGGAACTGCCGTATAGCCCGAAGACGCTGGTGCCGAATGCAAATACGACCAGTGCGATCACCGCCGCGATGGCGACGATCAGAAGGCCGTACTCCACCGCAGACGCACCCGCGTCCGAGCGCATCACGTGGCGCGCGCGGCGCAGCAGCGTTCGCACGTTACGGGCAGGTGGTTCCGGCCGCGCCGTTGTTCGCGACGGCGTGGCAGGTCTTGCCAAAGATGCCGGAGATCTGCGTTCCGAAGGCGAACACGATCACGACGATCACCGCGGCGATGCCGGCAATGAGCAGGCCGTACTCGACCGCCGACGCGCCACGCTCGCGGGTCGCCCACATCGTCTGGAGCTTGCTGTACAGGTAAAGCATTGATGACACCCCCTGGTAGGCCGGAACTCTGACCGGCTACGAGATGTAGCGGCCAGGTGGCCGCACCGGGGGAAGTCTTTACAGCACGCTCCGTGTGCACCAGTCGTATGAGCAGGCAACGAAATCAATTCGATTCGTAGGTCACGTCGTCGCTGGATGACATACCGGGACGACACCTGATCCTCCGATCGGCGGAATCGCCGCAGGTCAGCCCAACATCACTGGGGCCAAGCTCGAAGGATTCTCATTTCCGCAGGTCAGAGTGGCGTGCCAGGTTGTCGGCTAACGGACACGATCAGCCGAGCACCAGGATGACCGAAACGGCTTACTGGGTAAGCGAAACAGCCGCTGGGATCACCGCAACGGCGCACCATGCGCCGATCAGCAGGGCGGGACCCATCGGGAGGAGCGACTTTCGGTCGGCCCGCCGGCGGATCAGCGCACCCGCCGAGAGCAGCCCATGCAGGAGGTGCGCGATGACCGCGCCGGCCATGACGAAGGGCCAGCCGAGCCAGCCCAGCAGCAGTCCGAGAAGCAGGGCCAGCTTGACGTCGCCGAGACCGATGCCGCCACCCGTCACCACACCCAGCACGAAGTAGATCGCCGCCAGCACGCCGGCGGCCTCAAAGGCGCGTACGAGATGGTGGTAGTCACCGGTCGCCACCGACACGGCAGCAAGCGCCACAGCGGCGGCCGCGACGGTCGGCAGGACCACCACGTCCGGAAGCCTCATGCAGGCAATGTCGACCGCCGCCAGCAGCGTGCCGGCGAGGATCGCGACCGCGAAGATCCCCAGCAGTGGACTCGGGCCGAGCGCCCAGGCGCAAGCGGCCCCGGCGACCCCAGCGGAGACGGACACCATCCAGGTACGCGGACCGGTGCGCACGCCACACGCCGGGCACCGTGAACCGGCGTGCAGCCAGCCCCGCCAGCCCGGCCGGTAGGCCGCCCCGCAGTGCTCGCACCCGGCCCGCCACGGGTCCTCGAACGGCACCGACAGGCGGTACGCGACACGCGGGATCAGCGCGGCGCCGAGCATCTCGGCGACGCCCACGGCAACGGTCAGCATGAGCAGCACCGGCCGACCGTACCCGGCCGGAGCCCGCGGTTACACCAGCCAGCTCGGTTGATAGGCCTCGTCTACTAGTGCCGTCCGATCCATCCGGAACGCACCGATATCGCTGGCAGTGCTCCCCCGGGTCGCCAGGTCGGCCAGGATCCGACCGAAGGTCGGGGCGAACTTGAACGCGTGCGCCGCACCCATGCCGACAAAGATCGACGGATGCCCGGGCACCGAGTCGATCACGAAGTCGCGGTCCGGGGTCAGCGTGTAGAGACAAGTGACGGTATGCGCAGGCGCACCGACCCCGGGCAGCAACCGGCCGATGAAGCCGTGCAGCAGGTCCAGCGCAGCGGGGTCGGTCTCGAACGATCGGGTGTCCGCGGTCGTCTCGGCACCGCCGCAGTCCTGAGCCGCCTTCACGAGCGCGCCATGCCCGCCCTCGTCGTAGGTCGGGAAGCCGTAGAACGACGGGTCGTCCATCCAGATCCACACTGGAACCCGGTCGGCGCCGAAGTCGTGCGAGCGCTCCGGCCGGAAGTAGGTGACCTGTTCCCGCAGCACGGTCAGCGGCACTGACATCCCGAGATGAGACAGCAGATCGTTGGTCCAGGCGTCCGCGGTGATCACGACGCGGGCGGCCCGGATCCGGCGTACCCCCGCGGGCGTCTCGGCAACGACCTCGACGGCATCGCCGTGATCGATCAGATCGACCACCGGGGAATGGTCGTGCAGACGCGCACCGTGACCGGCGGCGAGGCGCTGGAGTGTCGCGGTGGCGCGCCCGGCCGGCACGATCGAGGTGTCCTGCTGGTACAGCGAGAGCGTGCCGTCCGGCAGCGCGAGCGCCGGCCAGCGCCGCGCCACGTCCGCCACCGTCAGCTCCTCGAACGGCACCCCGCACGCGGCCAGGCTGGTGGTGTAGTCGATCGCCGGAATCGCCGCGCCGGGCGGGAAGAAGTCCAGGCCACCGGTCGTGGTCACGAGCCGGTCGCCGGACTCCCGCTCAAGAAGCGCCCAGTCGTCGTAGGCCTCGCCGGCGAGCGTGACGTAGGCCGGAGTGTGGTAGCTGCGCCGCAGGATCCGGGAGGTGTCGTGGGACGCGCCGTTGCGGTGGCCGAACTCGAACTTCTCCAGCAGCACCACGTCGACGCCGCGACGGGCCAGCTGCCAGGCGGTGCCGCTGCCGAGGCCACCAGCGCCGATGACGACGACATCGGCCTGATCCGTGCTCATTTCGCCTCCGTTTCGACGACGTCGCCGACATCGCCAAGGTCGCCGGGATCGCCAAGGTCCCCAAGGTCGCTGAGGTCGCCGGCGTCGCTCTCGCCCAACCGCGGCAGCAGCCAGCGGCGGATGTCCAGGCTGTAGTCCTCCATCGGGGCGAACCAGCCTTTGGTGAATCCGCGGGAGGACATGCCGCGCTGCACCGACTCGCAGATCGCCCAGTCCTGGCGGTTCACCAGGTCCCAGAAGTCGGCGGCGTCGCCCGGATCGAAGCTGTCTTTGGCGACCTCGTCGGGCGCGAACAGCAGGTCGCACACGATCCGGGTGTGCCCGGCCGAGGTCGGCCACAGCATGAAGGCGGCGACGTGCTCCGCGGAAAGACTCATCATCAGGTTCGGGTAGATCAGCTCGCCCTTGTGCCGGACCTGCTCGTCGGCGTCCAGGCCGGCGAACGGCGCCCGCTCGGTAGTGCCGGACGCGGTGAACGTCCAGGCACCCGGCCGGTGTGGGATGCCGGCCTCCCAGTCCAGGTCGGCGCCACCGTGGCCGAACGCGGGGACCAGCCGGACCAGCTCCGGATGGACGCCGGCGCAGTGGTAGCACTCGTTGTAGTTCTCCAACACGACCTTGTAGTTGGCCCGCACTTCATAGGTCAGCGTGCGGCCGATCACCAGATCGCTCAACGGATAGCGGTGGACCCGGTCCGGGATCTCGCCCAGGCTCTCGACGACTCCGGGGCCGTCGTGCCCGGCGAGCCGGAGGAACAGGAAGCCGGCCCACTCGTCGACGCCGACCTCAGTCAGGCCGAACTCCTCCGGCCGGAAGTCGTCGACGTCCTCGGTGTGCGGCGCCCGCAGCAGCCGCCCGGTCAGGTCATAGGTCCAGGAATGGTACGGACATCGCAGGGCGCCGACCCGGCACGGTGCCGGCCCGTCGGCATCGGGATCCACCGGCACCACCTGTGATCCACGGTGGCGACAGACGTTGAAGAAGGCCTTCAGAAGACCATCACGCGTCCGCGTGACGAGGATGCTCTCGCCCGCCACGTCTATCACGGCGAGCCGCTCGGAACTGCCCGGATCGAGCCCCCACGTGCCGAGCCGGCCGGCGCAGAACCACTCCCGGAACAGGACCTGATCGACTTCCCGTCGCCACCGCTCGGGATCCGTGTAATAGGGAGCCGGCAGCGCTGCCTGCAATGAGACCATGCGCGATAATACTGAGTTGCGACTCAGGAATGGAAGGGGTTGCGGCAGGTGAATCGCGATCGCCGGTGCATCCGATAGGGTCGATGGATGACGTACGCGACGGATCCGCGGGTCGACGACTACATCGACAAGCTCCCGGAGTGGCAACAGTCGATCTGCCGGCAGGTCCGCGACATCGTGCACAGCGCCGATCCGGAGGTCGAGGAGACCATCAAGCGCACCCTGCAGCCGTATTTCGTCCTCCACGGCAACGTCTGCGCGCTGCTCGCCGCCAAGGACCACGTGAACGTGTTCCTCTACGACGGCGGCATCGTGCCGGACCCGCACGGCATCATCACCGCCGGGCACGACAACAAGACCGCGCGGACCGTCGCCTACACGCAGGGCGAGACCATCAACGCCGGTGCGCTCAAGGCGATGTTCCAGGACATCATCGCGAACAACCGGGCCGGCGGCTGGCGCGCCATCAAGAAGTCGAGCGGCTGAGCTCACGGATCAGGGCGTCTGCCGACGGACCCCGGCCGAGCACGTCGCGCAGCACGTCACCCGAGCTCTTCGAGGCGCCGAAGCGGAACAGGCGCTCGGACACCCAGGCATACCAACCGGGATCGCCGGTGCTCCAATCGCCCCGATCGGCCCGGATCGCGGCCCGCAGGTCGGCGGCGATGATCGCGGCCAGGGCGTAATTGACCATGTAGCCCGGCTCCTGGAACAGCTGGCCACGCATCGCCCACCAGGGCAATTCCGGATGCGGTTCGATGCCTAGATAGGTGCTGGTCAGGTCGGCCCAGATCAGGCTCGCCGGCGGTGCGTCCGGGCGGTGGACGCGGATCTCCAGCAGCGCCCAGCAGATGTCCAGCATGACGTCGGCATAGCGGCTGCGGATCGACTCCCGCTCGGGGACCGCGGCGCCGAGCCACTGCCGCTGCCAGGCCGGCTCCGCGGTGTCGAGGCCGATCAGCTCGGCCAGCGCCTCAGTGAACGCGTCGCTGTCCGGCCAGTCCCGGTAGGCCGGCCGGGTGTCGATCGCTGCGACGTGGATGGCGTGCCCGGACTCGTGGATCAGCTCGGACAGCTCGCCCAGGCCGCCGGTCGTGTAGGTGGCCATCACCCAGGGTCGGGGGGCCTCGGCCCGGCCGCCGAATTCGGTGTACGCCACCGGCACCGGCGGCCGCCCGTCGCGGGGGACGACGTCGTAGCCGATCGCGTCCGGGTCGGCACCGAGACTTCGTATGTAGTCATCATTGACAGCGCGCAGCCGATCCAATGGAACCCGATCATTCAGTGCACGCGACGCGGCACCGGCGCCGTGCCACCAATCCCACGGCTGCACCCGATGCTCGGGCCGCCACGCCTCCAGGATCGCCACCAGCGCCGGTTCCACGCCCGCCGGGTCCATGCCGAGCGCCTTGGCGTTCGCCTCGACCGGGCTCCGTCCGGCCGCCCACCGGGCTCGGCTCAGGCCGATCAACTCGGCATAGTGCTCATCGATCGCCGACCACACCGGCGCCAGAGCCAGGAACAGAGCGCGGCGCTCGCCGGGGTCCGGCTCGGTGCTCAGAGCTTCGAGTACGCCCAACCGCGTGATCGTGCCGCGGCTGGTCACCACGGCCGCCTGTCGGTGTGCGTACACCCCTTCGATCTTGGAGCTGAGCGTCTCGAACTCCCCCGCCGCCTGATCCTCGTCCGGTTCGTCGAGCCAGGCGCGCAGGCGCGCGTACACCTGGGGATCTTGGACAGATTCGGCGGTGACCGCCTCGCGGGCCTGCAGTTTCGCGGTGGCCGCGCGGCGGGCGAGGTCGGGCGTATCGGTGCCGCGGGCGATAGCGATGGTCAGCTGATCGTCAAGATCACGGGCGGCGGCATAGCGGGATTCGGCGTCCATGCTTCTTCCAATACAGACGATCCCCGGGGGCCTTATTCAGGCACCCCGGGGACCGGGTAGCTGTCGAGTCGCCTTCACCGCTAGTCGCACGGTCTCAGCGATCCATTCGCTCGAGGACAGCGGCTCTAGCCGGCAGCCACCTCATGTGTCCTGTTGCTATTCAACTTAGGATCACCTCCTTTCGCCGTGTACGCAGAAGGCTAGTGCGATCTTCAGTGACCGGCAAGGGATTTTGATCCGCAGCGTTTCGCCTGGTCGGAGCGCTCACATTGCGATCTTGGAAGGCTGTGCCGTTGACGACGGCGCAAGGCGGCCAAGATCTCAGTTGGACGCCTCGTATACGTATTCGTAGACGGCGAATTCCTTCCCTTCGACGGTCTGGGTGGTCGCGGCGCGTTCGTAGAGCCGGCCGGCCACCACCAGGCTGTCGCCGACCTCGTCGGCATCGACCGTGTGGACCTTGCCGTTGAACGGGCCCTTGCGCAGGAAGACTTCGACTGCCATTCGCTCAGGCTAGGCCGCCGCCGCGGATCGTCCGATTCGAATCTCATGATCGCGAACCAGACATTCCGCCACCGGCGTGCCCAGATGTGCAACGCGGGGGGACGATCAGGTACAGTCTTCCAAGTTCCGGCGGCTCCGCCCGGCGGGGCTGTTCGGGCGATTGGCGCAGTGGTAGCGCGCTTCGTTCACACCGAAGAGGTCACTGGTTCGAACCCAGTATCGCCCACCCCGATCACCGGCCACCTTCCTTGACGAAGGCGGCCTTTTTCTTGTCTGGGTGACTCGCTCTGCTCCCGTGCCGTCCTATCGGTGCACGTCGTCCGTGGGCAGCCACATGATCAACGGCGATGCGCTGAAGGTGTCCCGCTTGCCCCCGTGCCGCTGCCATACCGCCACGCTCTCGATGATCTTCCGCGAAATCCCACGTGTCGGTGCCCCGCGAACTCCGCCCGGCACCCAGGACGCCGGCGCCAGCAAGATCGCGACGTCCGCGGAGCAATGGCAGCATGATCGCGACGTTCGCGGAGCAGCGGCGCCCGATCGGCTCGCCGGAGCGCCCTCAGCCCGCGGACGTCGCGATCAGAACCCGCCAAACCGCCGTAGGTCCGCGGACGTCGCGATCTTGATCCGCCGAAAGGCCATATGCCCCGGATCCGTCACCGGCCACGGCCCCGAGCCTCCAAGGCGGCGGCGAAGCAGGCCCGCGAGGCCCTGAGCAAGGCGCACACCCGCGACAGCCGGCAAGCCTTGGGAAAGCTCGGCGAACTCGTCGATGGCCGCTATCAGATCGTGAGCCGGCCGCCGATCATCGTGCCGCTGCGGAGCCTCTTCGACTTCGCCAAGCGCTACGCGGACCAGAACGAGCGCGACTACTAGGAGTTCATCGAAGCGATCAACTCCGGCCGGCTGGACGCGACGCCCGGCCTCTGAGCCACTCAGCCGGATCCGTTGTTGACTTCGTCGATCAGCTCCCGGGCCTCGCCCTCGTCGGCGGGCGCCACCAGGACCCGAACGCCGTCCAGTTGCAATTGCGGCTCCTGCCCACCGGCATCGTCGGCCAGCACCGCGGCCTTGATGCCGTGCGCCCGAAGCATCCCGACCATCAGTTCGGCCTCGGTCCGGCTCTGGACCACCGCGACCGTCACGGGCGCATCGTTCATGGCATACCCTCCTCCATCCGCATGTGGCTCGAGTTCCGGACGTGACACACCGATGCCCTTGGGAAACCGGTCCGGTCCGGAGCCGCCACTGGCACGTGCGAACCGACGGTGCCACGCGATTCGCATCCGGCGTACCGCTCATTCTGCCTGGAGGACGGTCCGGGCGTTTCTGGCCCGCGCCGCGAATTAGTGCGGTTACCTAGGAAGGGCCGGGGCGACGGTCCAGGCCGATCCATGACGCCCAGGAGGCAAGGATGAGCGCTAATTCCACCGCACCGCCCCAGGGCCGGCCGGCCCCGACCGCCGGCATGCGGCTCGAGGTCGTCGTCATCCCGGTCTCCGACGTCGACCGGGCTCTCACCTTCTATCAGGGCCTCGGCTGGCGCCTCGACGCGAATGCGACCGTGGACGACGCGTACCGCGTCGTGCAGGTGACACCGCCGGACTCGGAGTGCTCGGTGATCTTCGGCGAAGGCGTGACCACGGCCGATCCCGGATCGGTGCGCGGAATGCATCTTGCGGTCTGGGATATCGACGCCGCCCGCGCCGAACTGATCGCCAAGGGTGTGGCGGCCAGCCCGGTGTTCCACGATGCCGGCGGCGTCTTCCATCACGCCGGCACCGATGCGCGGGTCGACGGCCGCGACCCGGAGGGCCGCAGCTATTCGTCGTTCGTCTCGTTCCACGACCCGGACGGCAACGAGTGGTTGCTGCAGGAGATCCAGACCCGGTTGCCGGGACGCTGATCGAGATGGCAGCGCTGACATGCTTCCGGTCCGCGCCGGGCGCGGCCGATGAAACCCAGGCGGTACGCCGATGACCGAGCACTTTGACGCCATCGTCATGGGCGGCGGCTCGCCGGGTGAGCACTGCGCGGCGGCGATTGCCGAGGGTGGCCTCCGGGTCGCGCTGGTCGAGCGGGAACTGGTCGGCGGCGAATGCTCCTACTGGGCCTGCATCCCGTCGAAGACGCTGCTCCGCCCGGGTGAGGCGGTGCACGCCGCACGCGAGGCCGCCGCGACCGCCGAGGTGGACGTGACCGCCGCGCTGGCCTGGCGCGACTTCATGGTCTCCGACTATTCCGACACCGGACAGGAGCGCTGGCTCGCCGACAACGGGATCGCGCTGATCCGCGGCGCCGGGAAGCTGGCCGGCACCGGTGCGGTCGAGGTCGGCGGGGTCACCTATACCGCCGACAACGTCGTGCTGGCCAATGGTGCCGACCCGTTCATCCCGCCGGTGCCGGGGTTGCGCGAACTCGACGGGCTGTGGACCAACCGCGAGGCCACTGGCATGAAGGCGGTGCCGCGCCGGCTCCTGGTCCTGGGTGGCGGGCCGGTCGGCGTCGAGATGGCTCAGGCGATCCGCCGCTTCGGCGGCGAAGTGGTGATCGTCGAGGACGGCGAGCACCTGCTCTCCCGCGAGCCGGCGCCGCTCGGTGCCGCGGTCGCCGAGGTGGTTCGTCGGGACGGCATCGAGGTGATTCTCGGTGCCCGCGCGACCGGCGCCGGCCGGGACGGCGACGACTACACGCTCACCCTCGACGACGGGCGGGTCGTGACCGGCGACCGGCTCCTGGTGGCCACCGGACGGCGCCCCCGAGTCCAGGGAATCGGGCTGGAGACGGTCGGCATCGAGGCGGACCCGCACGGCGTACCGGTCGACGAGCACCTGCGGGCCGGCGACCGGCTCTGGGCCGTCGGCGACATCACCGGACTGTGGCAGTTCACCCATGTCGGCAAGTACCAGGGCGACGTGGTCGCGGCGAACCTGCTGGGCGAGGCGCGAACGGCCAACTACGACGCCGTGCCCCGGGTGGTGTTCACCGATCCGGCTGCCGCGGCGGTCGGCGCCACCGACGGCGCGTTCCTCGGCACCGCACCGCTCAACAGCGTCCCGAAGACCGAGACCTATACCCGGGCGTACGCCGATTCGAACGGCTTCCTCACCTTGATCAGCGACGGCGCGCGGCTGACCGGAGCGTACGGACTGGGCCCCGAAGCGGGTGAGTGGATGCAGCAGGCGACCCTGGCGATCCGGGCCCAAGTGCCGCTCGATGTCATCCGTGACACCATCCAGCCGTTCCCGACCTTCTCGGAGATCTACAACGACGCGCTGAAGGCACTCCGGAAAGAGATCAGCTCGAAGTGACCGAGTTGACCGGCGGCACCGTCACCGCGGGCGGTGTGGCGCTGCCGCCGATGCGCAGCCAGGTCGGCGGCGCCCTGATCGCCGCACCCGCCCGCACCACGGCTGCTCCCTGCCCGTCACCGACCCGCCGGCGCCACCGGTCGCGGCCGGCCAACCGTCTTCGGAGGGACCATGACAAGCACGCCGACCGGATCGCCGCGGCTTGGCGGCGATTCACTGCAGGGCCAGATCGTGGTCGTCATCGGCGGCAGCGCCGGCATCGGCCTGGAGACCGGCCGGCTGGCCCGGGCACGCGGCGCCGAGGTGATCCTGACCGGCCGCAATCCCGAACGGCTCCAGACCGCGGCCGGCGATATCGGCGCCCGGTCCACCGCCGCGTTCGACGCCACTGACTGGGACCGGCTGGACGAGTTCTTCGGCACTCTGCCCAAGCCCGTCGACCACGTGCTCGTGACGGCCGGAAGCTCGCACTACGCCGCCCTCGCCGACCTGGACTTCGAGCAGGCCCGGCAGGATGTCGACGAGCACCTGTTCCTGACTCTGCGAGTGGCGCGACTGGCGGTCGGCACGGTCCGGCCCGCGGGTGCGGTTCTGTTCATGAGCGGCACCGGTGCCCGGCGTCCCGGGCCGGGCCTGACGATTCCCGGGTTTCTCAGCGCCGGGACTCCGACGCTGATCGCCGACCTGGCGCTGGAGATCGCGCCGATCCGGGTCAACCTGATCGCGCCCGGGTTCGTGGACACGCCGCTGTCCGCGCAGATCCTCGGCGACGAGCTGGAGGCGCGCCGCGCGGACCTGCGCCGCACCCTGCCGATCGGCCGGGTGGTCGGTCCCGAGGACGTCGCCGCGCTGGCCGTGCACCTGATGACGAACACCGCACTGACCGGCGCCACCTACGACATCGACGGCGGGCAGCAACTGACGCCACGCGGCTGAGCGGCGGTCAGTCACCGCGGTTCCGGTGGCGAGCGGCGGTCAGCCGACCGCGACTCGCTGTCTCGGCACCATCTCGGTGGACTGACGCGTGACAAGACGGCACGGCAGCAGCTGCACGCCGCGTTCCAGCGGATGGCCCTCGATCGCCTGCAGCAACTTGGTGGCGGCGATGTGTCCCAGCTCGGTGAGGTTCAGGTCGATCGTGGTCAGCGGCGGCCGGCACCCCTCGGCCATCACCTCCCAGTTGTCCACGCCGACGACGCCGACCTGCTCCGGGACCAGCCGGCCGGCCTCCCGCAACGCATCCGCGACGCCCCGGGCGATCTGATCGCTGCCGCAGAAGGCGCCGTCGAATTCCACTCCGCGGCGCAGCAGGATGCTGGTCGCCTCGCGGCCCCAGCGCTCGCTCCACTCACCGAACAGCGGCTCGTCCAGCACCAGACCCAGACCGGCGTCGTGGAGCGCGGCGGTCGCCCCGGCGGCCCGATCGCGGGCGGCCAGGTGCCGATCCGGCCCGGTGATGTGGGCGATCCGGGTGCGCCCGGTGGCCAGCAGGTGCGCGATCGCGAGACCGGCGCCCTGTCGGTCGTCGTGCAGCAACGACAGATCGTCCGGTTCGTCAGAGCGGGCGCGGGCGTAGACCACCGGGATCGGCAGGTCCCGGCCGAGTGATGGGCGCGGGTCCGTGGTCCGGCCGGTCACGATGATGCCGTCGACGCGGCGGGCCAGCATCGTCCGCACATAGTGCTGCTCCCGAATCCGGTCGCCGCGGCCGTCGCACAGCAGCACCGAGATCTGACCGGCGCCGAGCGCGTCCTCGGCACCCAGCATCACCGGGATGGTGAAGCGGCCGAAGCTGTCCGCGGTCAGCACGCCGACCGTGTAGGTGCGACCCTCGGCCAGGTTGCGCGCCAGCATGTTGGCGTGGAACCCGAGATCCTGCGCCGCCCGCACGACCCGGCGCCGCGTCTCCGGCCGCAGCTGCCCGCGACCGTTGAGCGCCTTGGACACCGTGCCCGGCGAGACGCCGGCCAGCGCCGCCACGTCGTTGACGGTCGGCACATCCTCGCGACGTTTCCGGCCCACCCGGAACTCCTTTCCGCGTAGCCGCCATCCTCTTTCCGAGGTTCGAAAAAAGATTAGGCATGCGGGAAAAGTTTCCGCAAGATGCCACTGTTTCTTGGCCGTCTCATTCGCCTATTGACGCGCTTGGAATGGCACTCCTACAGTCCCGGAAAGCCTTATCCGCAAAGCCTGTTCTGCGGAAACTTTTCCGGCTCGAACGAGCCGGATCGGGCACCTGAAAAGGAGAAGACATGGCACCTGGCAAAGACCGGCCGGCCATGCCGACCGGCACCGGCCGCCCCCGGTTGGCCGGCGTCGTCGCCGCGCTCGCCGCGGTCATCCTCACCGTGGGCGCCTGCAGCAGTGGCGGCGGCGGTGGCGGTTCCGCGAACGCGACCCCGGACAACGGCACGACCTTGACGATGTGGGTGCGATCTGCCACCGATCAGTTCAGCCAGCGCCTCGTTGACGCGTACAACGCGAGTCACAAAAACCATGTGAACCTGACCATCATCCCCAACGACAACTACCTGACGAAGGTCGGCACCGCGGCCGGATCCAACAGCCTGCCGGACATCCTCGCCTCGGACGTCGTCTACACCCCCAACTACACCACCCAAGGCCTGTTCCAGGACATCAGCTCGGAGCTCAAGGCACTGCCCTACTTCAGCTCGATCGCCAAGTCGCATATCGACGTGGCGACACTCAACGGCAAGATCTACGCGGTCCCGCACAAGCTGGACTCCTCGGTCCTCTTCTACAACAAGGACCTGTTCAAGAAGGCCGGGCTGGACCCGAACACGCCGCCGAAGAACTTTGCCGACATCCTGGCCGATGCCCAGAAGATCACCGCGCTCGGCAACGGCGTCACCGGATTCGACATCGCCGGCAGCTGCGGCGGTTGCGGCGTCTACACCCTGTTCCCGTATGCGTGGGCGGCCGGCGTTGACATCCTCCCGGATCACGGCAAGCGGGTGGACATCAACAACGACACGTTCAAGCAGATCTTCGGCCTCTACCGGCAGCTGACCGCCGAGAAGTTGGTCGCCTCCGGCGACAAGACCCAGGACGGTTCAACCTGGCCGAACAATTTCCTGGGCGGAAAGGTCGGCATGCTGGCCCTGGGCTCGCCGATCGTCGGCGCCCTCCAGCAGCAGAAGGTCTTCGACTGGGGCGTCACCTCACTGATGTCACCGGACGGCGCGCACACCTCGACATTCGTCGGTGGCGACGTGGCCGGCATCTCCAAGTCGTCCAAGCACAAGGCCCAGGCCTGGGACTTCCTGAAGTGGACGCTGGACGAGAACGCGCAGGTCGAGATCATCGCCAAGAACGGCGACCTGCCGTGCCGCACCGATCTGACCAGCAACAAGTACACCGGTTCGGATCCGCGTACGAAGTTCATCGCCGACGGCCTGAAGAACGGCGTGACGCCGTACGCCCTGCCGTTCGGTGACCTGTTCAACAACCCGAACGGACCGTGGGTCGAGACGATCCGCGGTGCAATCTACGGACCCGATCTGGACAAGGCTCTGGCCGACGGTCAGCAGAAGATCCAGTCCGGGCTGGACAGCGCCGGGTAGGCGCAGCACGCCGGACGCGAGCCACGCCGGCGACGCACCGTCGCCGGCGTGGTCCGCCGCACCACCGAAGCACGACCCCGACAGGAAGGACGATGGCGGTGACGGTGCTCACCAGCAGGCCACAGCAGGCGCGTACGCCGACGGCCGGAACCCGCGGCCGCAGCCGGGCCGGAAGTGCCAGCCGGCGGCCGGCCGTCGGTCTGGCCTTCGTGGCTCCGACCGCGGTGCTCGTCGCCGCGCTGTTCCTGGTGCCGCTCGGAATTCTCGTCTATATGTCGCTGACGAACTGGCCTCTGCTGGGATCGCCAGAATTCGACGGACTGGACAACTACCGGCAGCTCGGTCACGACGACCAGTTCCTGGGAGCGATCAAGTTCACCCTCGTCTACACCGCCATCACCACCGTGGTCCTCTTCGCCGTGGCGTTCGCCCTGGTGGCGATCTCGAGCACCCGGCGCAAGGGCGCGGTGTTCTACCGGACCGCGTTCTTCCTGCCGTATGTGGTGGGCACGGCGGCCGCCTCATCGATGTGGTGGGTCAACTCGAACGACCAGCTCGGTGTCTTCAGCAAGGCGATCCAGGCGGCCGGCATCACGCATCAGCCGCCCGGCCTTCTGGCCTCTCCGAACCGGGCGCTGTTCACCGCGATCGCCCTGGTGATCTGGAAGTTCGTCGGCTTCCAAGTGATGGTGCTGCTGGTCGGGCTCCAGGCGATCCCGGCCGAGCTCTATGAAGCGGCCCGGATGGACGGTGCCACCACCTGGCAGCGCCTGCGCTACATCACCATCCCGAGCCTGCGGCCGACGTTGGCGCTGCTGACCATCCTGTCGGTAACCGGTTCGCTGCTCGCCTTCGACCAGTTCTTCGTGCTGACCCACGGCGGGCCGGACAACAGCACGGTGACCGTCGTGCTGGCGCTCTACAACAAGGCATTCCAGTCATTCCGGCTTGGCAACGCGGCCGCCGAGGCGGTCGTCGTGCTGGTGGTTCTGGTCCTCGTCAACATGGTTCAGCTGCGGCTGTTCCGAGAGCGGGAGAAGTGATGGCTGCGATCGCCCCGGCCGCCGCGGCGCGGTCCGGACATCCGAACCCGGTCCGCCGCGGCATCCGCACCGGCGTGTTCCACACGTCCGCCGCCGTCCTGGCCGCGCTGTTCCTGTCTCCGCTGATCTGGGCGGCACTGAACTCAGTGAAGTCCTCGGACGAGGCCAACCAGCAGCCGCCGACCTGGCTGCCGCACAGCCTGTCGCTGCAGAACTACCGCACCCTCAGCGGATTCGACCAGGGCATCGGCACCTATCTGCTGAACACCTTCGCCCTGTGCCTGTGCACGGTCGTCGGGACAGTCATCGTCTGCGTCCTCGGCGGGTACGGATTCGCCCGCTACGCGTTCCGCGGCAAGAATCTGCTGTTCGGCGCCACATTGACGATCCTGATGGTGCCGTACGCGACCATCCTGCTGCCGCTTTACATCGTGCTCGGCCATCTCCACCTGCAGAATTCATTGATCGGGTTGGCGCTGGTGCTGGTGATGTTCCAGCTTCCGTTCGGCATCTTCCTGATGCGCAACAGCTTCGAGTCGGTGCCTCGGGAGCTGGAAGAGGCGGCTCTGGTCGACGGCTGCACCGGATTCGGCGCCTTGCGGCACGTCTCGGCCCGGGTGGTCATGCCCGGCGTCATCACGGTTGCGCTGTTCGCCTTCCTCACCTCATGGAACGAATACCTGGCGCCGCTGATCTTCCTGAACGACGGAACCAAATACACGCTGCCGGTGATGCTGGTCAACATCCGGTACGCGTCCTTCAACATCCTCGACGTCGGCGCCCTGCAGGCCGGTGTCGTGGTGGCGATGATCCCGTGCCTGGTCGTCTACCTGGCCCTGCAGCGCTTCTACGTCAGCGGTCTCGTCACCGGCGCCCTGCGCGGCTGATGTAGGGCTCGCCGCCCGCTCCGCGCTTTGCGCGGGAGATTCCACCTCGTCAAGGAGATCACTGTGACCGGACCCCGCCCCGTGCAGGCACCCGTTTCCCCATTGGCGACCGACCGACTCGCGCTGCACCCGCTCGGACTCGACCAGGTCGGGATCACCGGCGGCTGGTTCGGTGAGTGGCAGCAGCGCAATCGCGACGTCACCGCCCCGCACGCGCTGGCCTGGCTGGAACGGGACGGTTCGGTGGCAAACCTGCGGCGGATCGGCGGGGAGGAACCGGCAGGCCCGCATCAGGGCATGTGGTTCAGCGACTCGGACGTGCACAAGGTGCTGGAAGCATTGTCCTGGGAGGTGGGCCGGCTGCCGTCGCCGGAGCTGGAGCGCTGGATCGCCGACCTGACCGCGGTGCTCCGCGCCGCGCAGCAGCCGGACGGCTACCTCAATTCATTCGTTCAGGGCGGGTTCGACACCCGGTGGGACAACCTGGTGATGAGCCACGAGCTCTACTGCATGGGCCATCTGATCCAGGCCGGCGTCGCGAACCATCGCGCCACCGGCCGCACCGACCTGCTGGACGTGGCTCGGCGAGCCGCCGACTGCGTGGTCAACGACTTCGGCGAGGGCCGGCGCAAGGACACCGACGGGCATCCGGTGATCGAGACCGCGCTGGTGGAGCTCTATCGGGACACCGGCCAGGACGAATACCTGGAGATGGCCGAGCAGCTGATCAATGCCCGCGGGTACGGCGTCTTGAAGCCGAAGGGACACTTCGACTCGCCGTACTACCAGGACGCCACCCCGGTGCGCGAGCAGACCACCGTGGTGGGTCACGCCGTCCGTGCCCTCTACCTGCTCGCCGGCGTCGTCGACGTCTATCTCGAGACCGGCGAGCAGGCACTGCTGGACGCCGCCCTGGCGCAGTGGACCGCGATGGCGGCCACCAAGCTCTACCTGACCGGCGCGGTCGGGTCCCGGTTCGAGGGCGAGTCGTTCGGCGACGAGTACGAACTCCCGCCGGATCTCGTCTACGGCGAGACCTGCGCCACCGTCGCCAGCATCATGGTGGCGTGGCGGCTGCTGCTGGCCACCGGCGAGAGCCGGTTCGCCGACGCCATCGAGCGCGCCCTGTTCAACCTGATCTCGGCCTCCACCGCGGTCACCGGCGACGCGTTCTTCTACAACAACCCGGCGCAGCGCCGGGCCGCCCACCCGGCAGCCATTCCGGACAGCCGCCAGCAGCGCGCCGAGGCGCCCGGCACCCGGCCCGCCTGGTTCGAGTGCGCCTGCTGCCCGCCCAACATCATGCGGACGGTGGCCCAGCTGGCGGCCTACGTGGCCACCCACGACCAGGCCGGCATCCAGGTGCACCAGTTCATTCCGGCCACCGTGCACGCCTGGGTCGCCAAGCACCAGGTGAAGCTGAAGCTGTCCACCGACTACCCGGCCGAGGGCACCGTCCGGATCCAGGTCACCGACGCTGGCGATACGCCCTGGACGCTGTCGCTTCGGGTGCCCGCGTGGTGCCGCGGGGCGTCCGTGACGGTCAACCAGGAGGTCCTGCCGGCGGACCCGGACGAGCACGGTTACCTCCGGATCCACCGGGTGTGGGCGGCCGGCGACACGATCAGCTACGACATGCCGATGCCGTTCCGGTTCACGGTGGCGCATCCCGCGGTAGACGCCGTGCACGGCATGGCGGCGATCGAGCGCGGTCCGGTCGTCTACTGCTTCGAGGCGCCGGACCAGGCCGCCGGCATCGATCTGAACCGGGTCGAGTTGCGCACCGACGAAGCTCCGGCCGCCGTGACCCGGACCATCGCCGGGCACGAAGTGGTGGCGGCGAGGGTGGCGGCGATCGCCCGGGACGACTCGGATTGGGACCGCCACGGCTGGGCCACGCTCGGCGAGGAGCCACGGCGCGACGGCCGGGCGGTGCAACTCGTCGCGATCCCGTACCGGATGTGGGCGAATCGCGGCAGCGCGGTGATGCGGATCTTCACGCCGATCTGGCGGGACGACAGCGATGACTAGCACCGAGCGGTACGTCGTCGGTATCGACTACGGCACGCTGTCCGGCCGGGCCGTGGTGGTCCGCGTCGACGACGGCACGGAGATGGGCGCGAGTACGTACGCGTACCCGCACGCGGTCATCGACGACACGCTGCCGGCGACCGGCCGATCGCTGCCGCCGGACTGGGCCCTGCAGGACCCGGCCGACTACCGGGACGTGCTGCGGCACGCGGTCCCCGCGGCGATCGCCGAGGCCGGAGTCGACCCGGGTCGGGTGGTCGGCATCGGCATCGACTTCACCGCCTGCACGGTGTTGCCGGCGACCGCCGACGGCACCCCGCTGGCCGAGCTGCCGCGCTGGCGGGACCGCCCGCACGCGTACGTCAAATTGTGGAAGCACCACGCCGCGCAGCCGCATGCCGACCGGATCAACGCCGTCGCCCACGAACGCCGCGAGCCGTGGATCGGCCGCTACGGCGGCAAGATCTCGGCGGAGTGGGCGTACGCGAAAGCGCTGCAGGTCTTGGAGGAGGACCCGGAGGTCTTCGCGGCCGCGGATCGCTGGATCGAGGCGGCCGACTGGATCGTCTGGCAACTGTGCGGCGTCGAGACCCGCAACGCGTGCACCGCCGGTTACAAGGCGATCTACCAGGACGGGCGATACCCGGCCGCGGACTATCTGGCGGCGCTCAACCCGGACTTCGCCGGCTTCGTCGCCAAGCTGGACGGCCCGATCGCACCGCTCGGTGCCCGCGCCGGTGCCCTGTCCCCAGGCGCCGCCGGCTGGACCGGCCTGCCACCGGGCATCGCGGTCGCGGTCGCCAACGTGGACGCGCACGTCACCGCCGCGGCTGCCGACGCGCTCGGGGCCGGGCACCTGGTCGCCATCATGGGCACGTCCACCTGCCACATCCTCAACGGCGACCGGCTCGCCGAGGTGCCCGGCATGTGCGGTGTCGTCGACGGCGGCGTCTCGGACGGATCGTGGGGCTATGAAGCCGGGCAGAGCGGCGTCGGCGACATCTTCGGATGGTTCGTCGAGCACGCCGCCCCGGCCGGGTACGCGGACCATGCCACCCTGGCCGCGGAGGCGGCCAAACAGCCGGTCGGCGGTCACGGGCTGATCGCGCTGGACTGGTGGAGCGGCAACCGGTCACTCCTGGTCAACCACGAGCTGAGCGGGGCGATCGTGGGCTTGAGCCTGGCCACCCGGCCGCCGGACATCTATCGCGCGCTGCTGGAATCGACCGCCTACGGCACCCGGATGATCATCGAGGCGTTCGAAGCCGCCGAGCTGCCGGTGCACGATCTGACGGTGGCCGGCGGTCTGGCCACGAACCGGCTGCTGATGCAGATCTACGCCGACGTCACCGGCCGGCCACTCAACCTGGTCGCCTCGGACCAGGGACCAGCGCTCGGCTCGGCGATCCACGCCGCGGTCGCCGCCGGGTGCTATCCGGACGTGGCCGCCGCGGCCGGCGCGATGGCCCGGGTGCACCGCGACGTGTACCGCCCGGATCCGGCCGCCGCCAAGGCCTACGATCCGCTCTACGCCGAATACCGGTCACTGCATGACCACTTCGGCCGCGGCGGAAACGACGTGATGCTTCGGCTGCGCGCACTCCGCAACGCCGCCCGGGCCGGTGCGCGATGACCGCCGCGGTCCTGGCGCGGCTCCGCGAGACGGTCTGCGACCTGCATCGCGAGCTGACCCGGTACGGCTTGGTCGCGTGGACCGCCGGGAACGTTTCGGCGCGCGTACCGGATGAAGATCTGATGGTCATCAAGCCGAGCGGCGTCGCCTACGACGACCTCTCCCCCACCGCGATGATCGTCTGCGACCTCTACGGGCGGGTGGTCGACGGCGACCTCGCGCCGTCGAGCGACACCGCCGCCCACGCCTACGTCTATCGCGGGATGCCGGAGGTCGGCGGCGTCGTGCACACCCACAGCGTCTACGCCACCGCCTGGGCAGCCCGCGCCGAGCCGATCCCGTGCGTGCTGACCGCGCAGGCCGACGAATTCGGCGGCGAGATCCCGGTCGGGCCGTTCGCGCTGGTCGGCGGCGACGACATCGGCCGCGGCATCGTCGAAACGCTGCGGCGGCATCGATCCACCGCGGTTCTGATGCGCAACCACGGCGTCTTCACCATCGGCGTCGATGCGCGCGCGGCGGTCAAGTCCGCGGTGATGTGCGAGTCGGTCGCCCAGACCGTGCACCTGGCCCGGCAACTGGGCACGCCGATCCCGATCCCGGACGAATGCATCGACGCGCTGTTCGACCGCTATCAAACCGTCTACGGCCAGCGGGCGGCCGCACAAAACCCAGTGGGCGCCCCACAAAACCCAGTGGGCGCCCCACAAAGCCCAGTGGGCGCCCTACAGAGCCCGGCGGGCGCCCTACAGAGCCCGGCGGACGCCCCACAAAGCCCAGCGGGCGCCGCGATCAACCCAGCGGGCACCCCACAGGATCCAGCGGACGCTGCGAAGAACCCGGCGGGTGCCGGATAGAACCCAGCGGAGCCGCACCGACCACGAGAGGCTGACCATGACACTGCCAGTTCCGCAGTACGACGTCTGGTTCCTCACCGGCAGCCAGCACCTCTACGGTCCGGAGACGCTGGCGCAGGTGGCCGAGCAGTCCCGGCAGATCGCCGCCGCGCTCGACGGCGAGGCCGAGATCCGGGCCCGGATCGTCTGGAAGCCGGTGCTCACGTCATCCGCCGACATCCTCGCGGTGTGCCGGGCTGCGAATGCTGATCCCCAAGTCATCGGGATCGTCGCCTGGATGCACACGTTCTCGCCGGCGAAGATGTGGATCGCCGGCCTCGATGCGCTGCGCAAGCCGCTGCTGCACCTGCACACCCAGGCCAACCGGGCACTGCCATGGGCCGAGCTGGACATGGACTTCATGAACCTGAACCAGGCGGCGCACGGCGACCGGGAATTCGGTTTCCTCGCCACCCGCCTGGGCGTGCGCCGCAAGGTGATCGCCGGGCACGTCGAGGATCGCCGGGTGGTGCGCCGGTTCGCGGCCTGGGTGCGCGCGGCCCGCGGCTTCGCCGCGCTGGCCGGCATGCGGCTGGCCCGGTTCGGCGACAACATGCGCGATGTCGCGGTGACCGAGGGCGACAAGGTCGAGGCCCAGCTCCGCTTCGGCGTCTCGGTCAACACCTATGGTGTCAGCGACCTGGTCCGCGCCGTTGATTCGGTGCCCGACAGCGAGGTCGACGAGCTGGTCAAGGCATACGAGGACGCGTACCGGATGGCGCCGGCCCTGTGCGCGGGCGGCGACCGGCACGACTCGCTGCGATATGCCGCGCGGCTGGAAGCCGCGCTCCGCGGCTTCCTCGACGGCGGCGGGTTCGACGGCTTCACCACCAACTTCGAAGACCTGGGCGGCCTGCGCCAGCTGCCCGGGATCGCGGTGCAGCGGCTGATGGCCGACGGCTACGGCTTCGGCGCCGAGGGCGACTGGAAGACCGCGATCCTGGTACGCGCCTTGAAAGCCATGTCGGCCGGCAGCCCCGGCGGGACGTCGTTCATGGAGGACTACACCTACGAGCTGAGTGCGGGCAGCGAGAAGATCCTCGGCGCCCACATGCTCGAGATCTGCCCGACCATCGCGGTGGGCACGCCGAGCTGCGAGATCCATCCGCTCGGCATCGGTGGACGCGAGGATCCGGTACGCCTGATCTTCGATGCCGTCCCCGGCCCGGCCGTGGTGCTCGGCCTGTGCGATCTGGGTGACCGGTTCCGGCTGGTCGCCAACGAGGTCGAAGTGGTGCCGCCGGACCAGCCACTCCCCCGGCTCCCGGTGGCTCGGGCGGTGTGGCGGCCGGCTCCGGACCTGGCCACCTCGGCCGAAGCCTGGATCACCGCCGGAGCCCCCCACCACACCGCCCTGACCTACGCCGTCGGCACCGAAGAGCTGGCCGACCTGGCCGAGATGCTGGGCATCGAGCTGCTGGTGATCGACGCCGCCACCACGCCTCGCGGCTTCCTCCGCGAGGTCCGGCAGAACCTGGCCTACTACCACCTCGCACGAGGCCTTTCCAGATGAGCCGCCGCCTTCGGGCGGCGCACCGATCGGCACGGGCACCACCACCCGGCCCGAGTTCCGTGCTGCCCGCTCATCCACACACGCCCGATGTCTGTCACTTCCGCACCGACCTCGACCCCCATTGCCAGAGGTGCATGATGCAGTCTCATCGCAAGGCTTCCGCACGCCGGCGCCGGATCGCGCTGACCGCCGTCGCCGTTCTCGCCGCATCGCTGTTCGCCGCCCCCGGATTCGCCGCCTACACGCCGGGCATCCCGGCGGCGGTCGATCCGGGTGATCCCACGTTCGCCGGCTCGTCCACGCCGGTGCCGGCGCCGCCGGTCAGCTACGACCCGACGACCAGCACGCTGCAGGCCATCTACAACGCCGACGTCGCCGCCGGCGGCACGTCCTACTGGTTCGACCGGGTGCTGGCCCGGCCATTCCTGTCCAGCGACTCGACCTCGCTCTACACCCGAGGCCGCGGGCTCTACATGTACGCCCACACACCCGCGACGCTCGGCTTCGCCGGCGGGTACGCCTACCGGGAGCGCCCCACCGGCGCCTCACAGAACCTCTACACCGTCGCGATCTCCGGCGTCACGCTGACCGAGAACACCGCGCAGCGGGTGCAGTACCCGAGCTACTACACCGCGCAGTTCACCGCGACCGGCCTGACGGTGACCGAGAAGAAGTTCATCACCTACAACAACGTCGCGGTCACCGTGCTGACGCTGCAGAACACCGGCACGTCGAGCACCACCAGGACCCTGACGGCGTCGTCACCGGTCGCCACCACCGCCAGCGGCTCCGAGCTGATCGGCACGGTGTCGGCCCGCTACGCCCTCACCACCGTCCGGCCACGGTTCAGCGGGGACAGCTTCACGGTCAGCGGCACCAGCCTGACCCGGAGCGTCACCATCGCCGCCGGTGCGTCGGTGACCCTGAAGGTCCAGCTCGGCGCGCTCACCGATGAACTGCCCGAGTCGACCACCGACTACAACCGCTACCGCGGTTACGACGGCAACACCGCCTGGATGAACCAGATGGCCGAGTACAACCAGTTCTGGGTGGACAACGTGCCCTACGTCGACATCCCGGACAAGAACGTCGAGAAGATCTCCTACTACCGGACCTGGGAGAACCGCTTCAACGAGTTCGACGGCAACATCCCGGGCAACGACTACCAGTTCCCGGTCGATCTGGAGGGCGCGCTCGGCTACAACAACCAGATCTCGCTGACCGTGCCGATGCGGATGCAGGACCTCAAGTTCTGGCGCGACCCGCTCTACGCCGTACGGGTCGTGGCTGTCTCAAGGCGAGGAGTCCGGTTGCCAGTCCTATCACGACAATCCGGGCAACACCGCCAACTGGAACAACACCTATGAGCAGTGGACCTCGGAAGAAGCCTGGAAGAGCTATCTGGTCCAGGGCGGACCGCCGAGCATCGTCGCGAACCTGGCCAAATACGCCGAGTGCGACGTCAAGGGCACGCTCGCGAAATTCGACACCAACCACAACAACCTGATCGAATACTCGTCCGGCACGCTGCCCGGCAACGACGCCGACTCGGTGGCGTTCGCCTTCTTCGGCACCCGGCCGCAGGACCGCACCGACAGCTCGTTCGTCTACTCGAACGCGCTGGCGTCCGCGGCCGCCTACAGCGCCATCGGCAACACCGCCAAGGCCACCGAGATGACCAACATCGCCACCAGCATCAAGAACGCGATCATGGCCAACCTGTGGGCGGACACCGCGGTCGGCGGCAGCGGTGGCGGCGCCACCGGTCCCCGAGTCGCCGGCCGGATCGGCAACGCCGTCAAGCTGAGCGGCAGCAGCGAATACGTCGCCCTGCCGGCCGGCGTCGTCAGCGGGCTGTCCAACTTCACCATCTCGACCTGGGTGAACCCGGCGGCCAACACCACCTGGTCACGAGTGTTCGACTTCGGCACCGGCACGACCGCGAACATGTTCCTCACGGTCAGCGCCGGGACCGCACCCCGGTTCGCCATCACCACCTCCGGGTCCGGTGGCGAGCAGCGCCTCAACGCCACCTCGGCGCTGCCCCTGAACACCTGGTCGCATGTTGCGGTGACGCTGTCCGGGACCACCGGCACGCTCTACGTCAACGGTGTCGCGGTGGCGACCAACACCGGGATGACGCTGCACCCGTCGAACCTCGGCAGCACGGCGAACAACTGGATCGGCCGGTCGCAGTACGCCGATCCGTACCTGAACGCCACCGTCGACGACTTCCAGATCTACAACAGCGCACTCAGCGCGACCCAGATCCAGACGCTGGCCGGCGGCACGGCCGGCGCCGGCAATGTCGTCGACTACCACTTCGACGAGGCCAGCGGCGCCACCGCGACCGACTCGTCCGGCAACGGCCGCACCGGCACCATCAACTCGCCCGGTGGTGGCGGCGGCACCAACTCCTGCCCCGGCAAGGCCTTCCTGCAGAAGGACCTGACCTCCGGCTCGCTGGTGTGCTGGAAGGACCAGCAGAACTTCGCGCCGTTCATCGACGGCATCCCGCCGAACACCGCCAACTACACGCAGGCCCTGCGGTACTACGCCGACAAGGCGCAGTTCCCGATCATGCCGGCCTACACCGCGGACCAGGCCGACAAGGCCGCCGCGACCGCCTTCGGAAACCCGGGCAGCAACAACTTCTCCAACATCAACGCCACTCTGCAGGCCCGGCTCTTCTCCTCGGCACTGCGCAACTACCCGTCCGCGAACGTCACCCAGGACTCCTACCGCAAGCTGATCGAGTGGCTGTCCTGGAACGAGGACATCAACGGGGACAACCGGTTCCCGGACAACAACGAGTATTTCTTCAACTGGAATCCGACCAGCAAGACGCTCAGCCGGTCGGGCATCCACCACGACGTGCTCGGTTCCTACAACTGGATGTTCTTCGAGGACGTCGCGGGCATCCAGGCGCGGATCGACAACACCCTCGAGCTCTACCCGATCGACATGGGATTCGACCACTTCACCGTGAACAACGTCCGCTACCACGGCAGCAACCTCACGGTGGTGTGGCAGAAGCCGGGCGGCACCACCTACTACCCGGCGGCGCCGGCCGGATACTCGGTCTACGTCGACGGCCAGCGCGCCTTCACGGTCAGTGATCTGGCGCATGTCTCGTGGAACTCGGCCACCGGTGCCGTCAGCATCCTCGACGGCAGCAGCACCACGGTGCCGTTCAACGCGGCTCGGACGCTGAAGACCGCCGCTCAGGTCACTCTGAGCGACAACGCCCGGATGGTGGACGCGTTCCAGAAGGCCGGCGTGGACGTCAGTGCCACGCCCGGTGGATCGAACCTCGCGCTCGGCAAGGCCGCGACCGCGTCGTTCACCACCACCAGCCCGGCCGCCAGCGCCACCTCACCGGCGAACGCGGTGGACGGCTTCACCATCAGCGGCCTGCCGGTCACCTCGGGTTCCTATGTCGGCACCAACCCGATCTGGGGTGACTCCGGCACTCCGAACGCGCAGGACTGGCTGCAGATCGACCTCGGCGCGCAGACCCAGTTCCGCACCGTCAAGGTCTACTTCTACAGCAACAAGGCATTCGGGTCCGGCGGCTCCACCTACGCCCCACCGACCGCCTATTCGGTCCAGATATTCAACGGCTCCACCTGGGTCGACGTCTCCGGGCAGGTGAAGTCGCCGACGGCCGCCGCACCGAACTACAACAAGGTGACCTTCCCGGCGGTCACCGCGCAACTGGTGCGGATCCTGGTCACCCCCGCATCCGGACGCGGGGTCGGCATCAAGGAAATTCAAATTCAAAACAGTTGACGGTACGCAGTCCAAGCCGGCCGCCCACTGGGTGGCCGGCTTGCGTCCTAGTCCATCGGGTACGTGAGTTCCGCCCGCATGCTCGTCCCATGGCTCTTCGCATCGGAGAAGGCCGCCGCCTCCGCGCCCGCTTCGGACTCGCCGTGCGCAACACCGAACCACCCGCACTCGCACGAGGCGATGAAGTAGGGCGGTCCGCCCCGCTTGTCGCGATCGCGGACGTGCCAGACCTCAACGGTGTCGGCCACCGCGTGCTCACGCGTGGGATCGTCCAATCGCCGCCGGCGGACCCACAGCAGGACCGGCACGATGATCATGCCGATCCCGCACAATCCGGCCCAGAAAGCGACGTTCGCGATGGCGAATGTGGTCGCCGGCGTGTCCGAACCGACGTGCTGCCGAGGGTGGAACCACGCAAACGAGCCGAACGCTGCGGCTCCACCAATCCACATGATCCGGGCGACCCACCTGCGAGCCGGCCGCGGAAGGGCGGATCGCCGAATAGCTGCCCACAGCCCTAAGCCGACATAGCCGCCGGCGATCGAGACCCCGACAACGATCGGTGTGGTTGCCGCATCACCGTGCAGATTCAGAGCGTTCCGGAGGCGAGCGCCGTCCGCCACCACGACAACCAAGAGTATGAGTTCTGCGAGCGCCAGCTGCACCGACGGGTGCCGCTCCATCCACGCGCTGAGCCTCGTCCGCACACGCACCACTTTCTCGCTTCTCCGATCGTCGGCGGCCTAGACGATAACCGGTCGGCCGCCGGCCCGCGTGCCCCGCACCCAGCGGCAACGCCACCAAGCTGACCGGCTCGGCGACCTCACGTGTGGTCGGCAACCACGGCGACGGCTTCGATCTCGATCAGAAGCTCGGGCAGAAACAGCCGCGACACCTCGACCAGGGTGCTCGCCGGCGGTGTATCGACATCGATGAACTCGTCGCGGACGGCACGGATGCTGGCCACCGCGCCGATGTCCCGGACGAAATAGGTCAGCTTGGCGATATGGCGAGTGGACGATCCGGCTGCCTCCAGCACCGCGGCCAGGTTGACGAATGCCTGACGGGCCTGGGCCGCCATGTCTCCGGCACCGACGACCGCGCCGGACTCGTCGATTGGCACCTGGCCGGCGACGAAAACGAGGTCGCCCACGCGCATGGCGTGGCTGTATCCCGGTGGCGTGGCGACACTGTCCGCGTAGATCGAGCGCAGCTCAGAATTCATGCGGCCACCGTACCGGCGCGTGCGCCGACGAAACTGCGACGGCCCGTGATCCGCTATCGCCGCGAGTTCGGATTTCGGCGCCAACTCGCGGCGTTCGTGGATCGCCGGCCCGGCCGGCCTCAAGCGATGACAGTTCCGCCCTTCATCACGAAGCTAACCTGCTCGAATGCGCGCAAATCGTCGATGTCGGTGCCCGGCACGGCGACCAGGTCGGCGAACTTGCCCGGCTCGATCGATCCGACCAAGTCCGCCCAGCCGATCAGGTGCGCCGAGTTGATCGTGGCGGCCTGCACCGCCTGCATCGGTGTCAGGCCCCACTCGGTCATCGTGTGCAACTGCTTCGTCTGCAGACCATGCGGGAAGCCGCCGGCATCGGAACCGAACGCCATCTTCACGCCGGCCTTCGCGGCTCGCGCAAAGCTCTCCCGTTGCGCCAGCGCCGTCTCGTCGTTCTTGCGCAGCTGCTCGGCATCCCAGCCGCCGTCGGCACCCTGCTCCGAGATCCAGTCCGCCCACCAGATGTCGGCGGACAGGTAGGTGCCGTGCTGGACCATCAGCTCGACGCCCTCGTCATCGAGGAAGCACGCGTGCTCGATGGAACGGACTCCGGCGCGGACCGCCCGCTTGATGCCCTCGGCGCCGTGAGCGTGGGCGGCGACGTGGCCGCCGTACCAGGCCGCTTCCTCGACCGCCGCCCGGATCTCGGCCTCCTGGAATTCCGGCGCTCCGGGCTGGGTCCCGTTGGCCATCACCGCGCCGGTCGCGATCACCTTGATCAGGTCGGCGCCGCGGAACATGATCTCGCGTACGCGCTGGCGCACCTCGTCCACCGTGTTGGCCTCACCGGCCCGGAACGTCCGCGGCAACTCGATGTCCGGTGCGAATCCAGTAAGGGCGCCACCGCCGCCGGACACGGTGACGTAGGCCCCCGCGCACGCCATCCGCGGCCCGACCACGTCGCCGGCGTTGATGGCGTCCCGAAGCGCCAGGTCAACGAAGGCGCGGAAGGTGCCGACATCGCGGACGGTGGTGAATCCGGCTTTCAGCGTGGCGAGCGCGTTCGGGATGCCGGCGAATGCGGCCTGGGCCTCGCTGAACTTCAGTTCCTGGGCGTAGTCGCCGCAGCCGGCGATGCCGACCAGGTGGGTGTGACAGTCGATCAGGCCGGGAGCGACAGTGTGTCCGGACAGGTCGATCGTCGGCGTGCCGTCGGGCACTTCGAGATCATCGCCGACCGCGACGATCCGCTCACCTTCGATCAAGATCGTCTGGTCGCGGCGGATCTCGCCCGCCACCACGTCCACCAGGGCACCACACACGATCGCCGTCCGGCCCGACAATTCGCTCACCTCACCTGTTCACTGACTGACGACTCAGTTTGCACCGATCGACGGACGATATGCCCGAGGTCGGCCCGCTGTCCAGAGCTGCACTCACCCTTGCTTTGCGCACTCCCAGTAACACGGTCGGGGCAAACGGTGGCGGGATCGACTCGCGTGGACTCGTTCGGCGGTGATCATCGCCACCGGATCGCACCGACGACATTTGCACGGTTAGAGTCCGCCGCCGTTGATCATCACGATCGGATCTTGGTCCCGCCCTTCCACCCTTGCTCTGCGCACAAATACGCGCCACACACCCACAGTGACGTGTTACTGGGAGTGCGCAAAGCAAAGCCCCTCGAAGCCGGTTTGACCGCACCCACCGGCCAACCGCTCCTAGCTGCGCCAACACGATCGCCACGTGGCCGCGACGTCGGAGACACGACCACGCTCCGTGACCCGCGAACGCCAAGACCACGACGCCGAGAACGCGGCACCGTCCCCAATGGACAACGTCAACAAAGGGTCACCGCCAACTCATTGACAGTCCTGCATGCGTGGAGTTAACTTCCCGGCAATGTTATTAGGAAACTTTCCTAATCTTGGGGAGGCTCCATGTCGCGTACCCTCAAATGGTTTGCGGCGGCGCTGCTGGTCGCCGCGACCTTGATCCCCGCGGCGAGCGCGAACGCCGCGACCAACCTCATCACCAACGGTGATTTTGAAACCGGATCGCTGTCCGGATGGTCGTGCAGCCTGGGCAGCGTGGTCAGCTCCCCGGTGCACGGCGGCACGCACGCACTGCAGGGTGCGGCGTCGGCGAGTGACAACGCGCAATGTACGCAGACCGTGTCGGTCGTGTCCGGGTCGCAGTACACGCTCTCGTCGTATGTGCAGGGCAACTATGTCTATCTCGGTGTCACCGGCGGCGTGTCGACCTGGACACCGGGCGGGTCCGGCTGGACGTTGCTGACCACCACCTTCACCGCGAGCAGCAGCAGCGTGCAGGTCTATCTGCACGGCTGGTACGCGCAGGGCACCTACTACGCCGACGA
Organism: uncultured Actinomycetota bacterium; assembly: GCA_963836775.1. GTDB lineage: Bacteria > Actinomycetota > Actinomycetes > Mycobacteriales > Micromonosporaceae > DASQPR01. Next base: position 2,761,270 of record CAWIKR010000003.1, read on the forward strand.
CGTGACGCTCAGCGGACCGGGCGGCACCGTCACCATCCCGCCGGCACCGACCAGCCTGCACTCCACCGCGACCACCAGTTCCTCGGTCTCACTCGCCTGGAACGCCTCCACCGGCGCCACCGGATACAACGTCTACCAGGGCTCGACCAAGGTGCAGTCGGTCACCGGCACCAGCGCCACCATCTCCGGCCTGGCCGCCAGCACGTCCTACACGTTCTCGGTCAGCGCGACCAACAGCGCCGGCGAGTCCGCCCACTCGACGTCGCTCAACGTCACCACGTCCAGCGGTGGCACCACCATCCCGGCCGCGCCGGCGAGCCTGCACTCCACCGCGACCACGACCAGCTCGGTGTCGCTGGCCTGGAACGCCTCCACCGGCGCCACCGGATACAACGTCTACCAGGGCTCGAACAAGGTGCAGTCGGTCACCGGGACCAGCGCCACGGTGTCCGGGCTGGCGTCCGGGACGTCGTACACGTTCTCGGTCACCGCGACCAACAGCGCCGGCGAGTCCGCGCACTCCACGAGCATCAACGTGACGACGCAGACGAGCGGTGGCGGCGGCGGGTCGCCGCATTCGTGGCCGTACATCGACATCACCATGTCGACGCCGACCATGGCCCAGGTCGCGCAGGCCACCGGGCAGAAATTCTTCACCCTGGCGTTCATCATCGGAGACGCGTCCGGATGTAACCCGACCTGGGGCGGCACCATCGCGCTCAACGACTCCCGGATCACCGGCGAGATCAACGATCTGCGAGCGCTCGGCGGCGACGTCGCGGTGTCGTTCGGCGGCGCCGTCGGCCCGTACCTCCAGCAGGTCTGCACCACGCAGGCGGCTCAGGCTGCGGCGATCGAGCGGGTGATCGACGCGTTCAACATCAAGCACATCGACTTCGACATCGAAGCCACCGTCGACATCACCACGATGAACAAGGCGATCGCGCAGGTGCAGCGGGATCGCCCGGGCACCATCGTCAGCTTCACGCTGATGGTGCAGGGCGACACCTACGGCCTGACCCCGTCGCTCGGCGTCGACCTGCTCAACAACGCCGTCGCCAACGGCGTCAACGTCGGCATCGTCAACCCGATGACGATGGACTTCGGCTCGTCGATGGAGTGGGGCGATGCGGTCATCTCAGCCGCGACCGCCACCCACACCCAGATGCAGTCGATCTGGCCGTCGAAGACGTCGGCGCAGCTCTGGGCGATGCTCGGCGTCACGCCGATGATCGGCCGCAACGACACCGGCCCGATCTTCAGCATCGCCGACGGTCAGAAGCTGGTGACCTGGGCCAACACCAACCACGTCGGCCTGCTGGCATTCTGGTCGGTGGGCCGGGACAACGGCGGCTGCCCGGGCGGCGGCGTCTCGCCGACGTGCAGTTCGATCTCGCAATCGACCTATCAGTTCACCACCATCTTCGGGGGCTTCACCGGCTAGTCCGGCTCCGTCCCGGCCTTCCGTTCGGCCTCGGGCCCGGCTATGTTGCTCGCGAGTAACTTAGCCGGGCCCTTGCCTGTCCCCGTTCGTCCGGAGGCGTCGATGCCGTCGTTTGACTACGTGATCGTCGGAGCCGGTTCAGCCGGCTGCGTGCTGGCCAACCGCCTCTCCGCTTCCGGTGCGACGGTGGCGCTGATCGAGGCCGGCGGGCCGGACAAGAAGATGGAGATTCACGTCCCGGCCGCGTTCAGCAAGCTGTTCAAGACGCCCTACGACTGGGACTTCGAGACCACACCCCAGAAACACCTGGACGATCGGTCGCTCTACTGGCCGCGCGGCAAGGTCCTGGGTGGTTCCTCTTCGATCAACGCCCAAATGTGGGTACGCGGAACCGCCGCCGACTACGACGGGTGGGATCTGCCCGGCTGGTCGTACGCCGATGTGCTGCCGATCTTCCGTCGCATCGAACGCCGGGTCGGTTCCAACCGCGGCGACGTCTACGGCACCGACGGCCCGCTGTATATCGAGGAACTGCGCGATCCCAACCCGCTGACCGGCGCCTTCCTCGACGCCTGCGCCGAAGCCGGGCTGACCCGGCTCGGTGAACTGAACGAATCGGTGCAGCTCGGGTTCGCTCCGACGCCGGTCACCCAGCACAAGGGACGGCGGTGGAGCTGCGTCGATGCGTACCTGAAGCCGGCCCGCTCACGGAAGAACCTCTCGGTGATCACCGGCGGTCTGGTCTCCCGAATCCTGCTGGACACGTCGACGGGCACGCCGCGCGCCACCGGCGTCTCATACCTCACCGCGGCCGGCACGTCGGTGGATGTCACCGCCAATCGTGAGGTGATCGTGGCCGCGGGCTCCATCGGCTCACCGCAGTTGCTGCAGCTGTCCGGGATCGGCGACCCGTCGCACCTCAGCTCGGTCGGAGTCAATCCGGTGGTCTCCTCCCCCAACGTCGGCCAGCATCTGCAGGATCACCTCGTCGCCGGCTGGATCCGGCACACTCCCACCGCGGTCACGCTGGTCGACGCCGAGAAGCCCGGTCAGCTGGTCAAATACTTGCTGACGAAGAAGGGCATGCTGTCCTCTAATGTCGCCGAAGCGGTGGCGATGATCCGTACCAAGCCTGGATTGGCGGCTCCGGACATCGAGCTGATCTTCGCTGCCACGCCGTTCCTCGACCACGGGTTCACCACACCGCCCGGACACGGCATCACCATCGGCGTGATCCTGCTTCAGCCGTTCAGCAGCGGATCCGTGACCCTGGCCTCGTCGTCACCGTCCGACGCTCCGCTGATCGACGCGGGTTACTTCTCCGATGACCGCGACGTCCGGACCCTCCATGAAGGCATGGAGTTCGCGCATTCGCTATTCGAGACGTCGGCGTTGGCCCCGCACACCGGCGACTACATGCGACCGGACCACTTCCCGGCGGACGAGGCCGAGGCCGAGTCGATGATGCGGGCCTACTCCGAGACGCTCTACCACCCGACCGGCACCTGCCGGATGGGCACCGATTCGGAGTCGGTCGTCGACACCGACCTGCGCGTCCGCGGCGTGGACGGCCTCCGGGTCGCGGACGCTTCGGTGCTGCCGCAGATCATTCGCGGTCACACACACGCGCCGACCGTGATGATCGCCGAGAAAGCGTCGGACCTGATCCGCGGTCACTGATCACGCGATTTGCGGGGCATACCAACGCACCTGCGATCCGTATCATCTCCGGCCGTGGACACCGACTCCCTGGCCTGCCTCAACTGTGGCCGCAGCCCAGCGGTGCCGGCTCGCTTCGAAGGCGCGCACGGCATCCCGGACACCGAGTGGACCCTGCTCGTGAACGGGCCGCTATGCCGGGACTGCGGGCTGGCGGCATTCCGCAATGCCACCGAGTGGCAGGTCAGCAAGGGCTGGTTCGACGCCCTCTCGCTGGTTATGGTGCCCGCTCACGTCGTTGACAACGTCGGGATGCGGCATCGTGTGGCGCGGCTGGCAGCCCCCACCGCAACGCCGGACCGGCCACCGCTGGACCCGCGATCGCCGCTGTGGCGACGATGGCGGATGGTCGGAATCCTGACGCCGTTCGTCGTGCTAGCACTGGCCATCACCGGCGTCATCGCATTCGTGCATGCCAACCAGGCCAAGCCCACAATCCTGGTGGGAACGTGTTTCAAGGCATCGGACAACGGTTCACGGCTCATCCCTGGGCCCGACATCGAGATCGAGATTTCCGACGTCAAGCAGGTCGACTGCAGCAAGCCGCACGATCTGGTCGTCAGCTCCGTGGCGACCAGTGTCGGCTGCGGCAGCGACGTCGAGCTGATGGGCACCGGCGGCGACTACTGCGCAGCAAAGGTCGACTAGAAAGTGGTCTAGTCGACCTTTGCATAGGTGGCTGTCGGACCAACTGCGCTGCGGCATCCGCGCGAGTCGGCCGTCCGGTTGTACGCTCGCGTCGGGCTGTCGCCCGTTGATTGCCGGAGCGTCAGCTCGCGACGGTAGCCGGAGCGTCAGCGAGTCCGTAGATGTTGTGCAGCACCCCGGTGCTGAACGTGTTCGAGCTGATCAGCTTGAGTGGCGACAGGCCCTTGGGGCCGAACGGGCTCGCGTCGAAGAGCCGCTTGCCCTTGCCCACCACGACCGGGTGCACCAGCAGGCTGAGCTCGTCCAGCAGCCCCATGTCGATCAGTGAAGCGACCAGGGTCGGGCTGCCAATCACCTGGATGTCCTGGCCGGGACCGGCCTTGACGGCCTCGATCTGAGCCTTGATGTCGCCGCTGATGATCGTGGTCGGCTCCCAGGTGCCCTTCTCCAGGGTGTTGGAGACGACGTAGTGGTGGACGCCGTTCATCCAGTCGGACGGCGGCACATCGCTCGGCTGACCCGGCCAGTAACCGGCGAACGCCTCGTAGGTATTGCGGCCCAGCAGCATCGCGTCGGAGGTCGCCATCGGGCCGCCGACGGCCTCGCCCATCTCGTCGTTGAAGTAGTCGAAGTGCCAGGTCTCGGGCGCCTCGACGACGCCATCGAGGGAGATGAACAGGCCTGCGGTGATCTTGCGCATCTTGATCTCCTTGATTTCAGTCTTCGTTTCGTCTGACTTCACCTTTGCACCGACAATTTTTTTTGTCAAGACGAATCTGACTTTCGGACAGCGATCTGTTCCTGCGGTGTGCGCCGGCCATGGCGCCGCTTGTCGCGAGGCCGCTCGGAGGTTCCTGTCAGCCGCCTCTGGCGGGACGGCACGTCGAGCGCGGGCGTCTCACACGTCGCGGGCCCGCGGAGCCAGGCGGGGCGCTCGCCTCTCGCACGTAGCGGGCCTGCGGGCCAGGCGGGGCGCTCGCCTACGCGGCGGGCCGGCCGGCCGGCCGCGCACGATCAACCGCAGTGTGCCGGGAGTGTCGTGATCAAGGCCGCGGAGGAGCCGTAGCGGCACATTCCGGATGATCTTCCGCGCGGTCCACCCCGCACGCCGCGTCGCGCGATCAACTCCGCACGGCACCCGGCCGCCGAGCGCCGCCATGATCGCAACGTCCGCGGACCAGTGGGTGCGTCAACGTCCGCGGACCAGTAGCTGCGTGATCGCGACGTCCGCGGAGCAGCCTCAGCTCGCCGGGGCCGCATGATCAAGTACACGATCTTGAGCACCGAGGACGCCATAGCGACCTCGGACGCACTCGATCTTGCACTCGATCTTGCACTCGATCTTGCACTTGCTCGTACACCCGCCCGGACAGCCATCCGCCCGCGCGGACGTCGCGATCTTGGCGCCAACCAGCCGATACCGGTCGAGATGCGACGAGATCTCGTCATAAATCGACGGTCAGCCATCGCGCACCCGGCCGCCTAGCGCCGCCATGATCGCAACGTCCGCGGACCAGTGGCAGCATGATCGCAACGTCCGCGGAGCAGCGGCTGCCGATCGAGTGCCGGAAGAACCGTGGCTCCGCGGACGTCGCGATCACGACCCGGCAAACCGCCACGAGCCCGCGGACGTCGCGATCTTGGCCCGCATGCTCCGCTACCGGTCGAGATGCGACGAGATCTCGCCACAAGTCGACGGTCAACGACAGCACACCGGACGTCGTCGACGCCGTCGACGCCGCAATGATCGCAACGTCCGCGGACTAGTGGCAGCCCGGCCGGGCAGCATGATCAAGTGCACGATCTTGAGCGCGGAGGACGCCATAGCGACCTCGGATGCACTCGATCTTGCACTTGATCATGCACCCGCCCGACGGTGCGATCACGGGCCGCTTCGGAGGTCGCGATCACGACCCGCCGGACAGCCATGAGCCCGCGGACGTCGCGATCATGGGACTGCCGGCAGCACGTCGACCCGCCCAGCCGCCAAAAGTGGCGCACTGAGAAGCGCGCGAACACTCGCAGAAATAGGCGTGGCAGCCCACGGCTGCGGGACCGCCAGATCACCGCCATGGGCTGCCAACTCGTCGATGGTGCACTACCGCGGGCGACAAATCAGCCAAGTCGGGCAGAAGATCACCCGGAAGTTGATCTGCCGAGACGCCCCTAAGCGGCGGCGGTTAGCGGACGGCGTTCAGCCAGGCCCAGGTCTTGGGGCCGACCACTCCAAGACCCTCGCCGCCCTTGGACTTCTGGAACGCGACCAGGACCTTCTCGGTCAGCGGGCCGAACTCGCCATCGACGTCGAGCGCGTCGCCACCGAGCACGGCGTGGTGGTTGCTCGCGGCGAAGTTCAAGCGGGCCTGGATCCACTTGACGTGCCCGGCTTCGGTGCTGTTCTCCTTGATCTGGTGGCCCGGGTAGGGGCGATCGGCCACACCGGCCGGCTGCGCTGTGGCAATCACGCCACCTCCGAGCCCGGATTTGAAGCCGAGGTCGTCGCGGACCGATTTCCAGGTGCCGGTGGAGAACACCCGCTTCGGCGACGACCCGCCGCGGGCGAAGCAGATGATGCCGGAGACGAAGCCCGAGCAGTCGCCGCCGTTCTTCGACGTCGGCACCCGGTCCCAGACGTAGGGCTGCCCGACGCAGTCCTCGGCGTAGTTGTGCGCGGTGGTCGCCTCGGCCTTCGGAATCAGCAGGAAGAACTGATGCCGGAACAGTTTGTTGGTGGCACCCCGAGCGTGCGAGCCGCGGAGGCAGCCTTTCCCGCCCCGGGATTCGTAGTTCACCCCGCCCAACGTGCACGCCACGTGGCCGATGCCCTCGGAGAGCTCGTTCGGGTACGCGATCCCGATCTGCAGCAGCACGCTCATGTCAGTTCGCCTCGGCATCCGATGGTGACGTGGTCGGGTCGTCCTGACTGGCGCGAATCGCCGCGAGCTCGTCCGCGGACAGCTCGTCACCATCGGGCGCGTCATCATCGCCGCCCACGTCCACACCGTCGAGCAGTTCGATGTCGGCATCAGCGTCAGTCATGCCGCTATCGTGCGCCGAACCGGACTAACCCTCAGTCACGTAGCTGACAGTTATCCAACCGCTACCGAATCGTGCGAATCGTCGACCAGCACCGCCGACGTGTGCGACGGCGTCGAGCTGCGACACATGGCCGTGCGCCGCGACCGGCTCGCCGAAGCCGTACCGGTCCCGGACGTCGGCGAGCAGCGCCTGGTAGGTCTCCGCGTCGACGTAGTTGGCGTGCCGCGGCGAGTCCACATAGACCTTGCCGCCCCGCAGGTCCGGGTCGTCGGTCGCCTTCGCCTGTGCCCACCGATCGGCGAGCGGGCCGCCGACCGAGCGCAGCACGATGTCCAGCACGATCAGGTGCGCCATCTCCTCGAAGCGGGCGTACGCCGCGTCGGCGAACTCGACGAACCCCAGCACGGCCAGTCCCGGATGGGCACGGTCGAAGATGTTGAGGTAGAGCGACGGCCGCCCGCCCCGCCAGGTCAGCAGGGACTCGTCGAGGAACGGCAGGGCGTAGGTGTAACCGGTCGCGAGCAGCACCAGGTCCACGTCCTCGCGGCGGCCGTCGGCGAAGATGACACCGCGCTCGTCGAACGCCGCCACGTCGGCCCGCGCCGCCAGGTCGCCGTGCGCCAGATGATGCAACACCTGAGTGTTGAGGATCGGATGCGAGGCCAGCAGGTCGTGGTCCGGCTTCGGCAGTCCGTAGCGGGTCAGATCGCCGGTCATCCCGTCCAGGAACTTGGTGTGGTCGGTCGGGATGGTCACGCCCTCCGGCGGCATCAGCTTGCCGGCCAGCAGCGCGTCGGTCGGCACGCCGGCGATGTGCTTCGGGATGAACCGGTAGCCGCGGCGGACCGACAGGAACGCGGCGGCCGCGGTGGTCGCCGCATCACAGGCGATGTCGACGCCGGAGTTGCCGGCACCCACCACGAGTACGCGCTTGCCCCGGAACTCTTCCGGAGACGAGTACGTCACCGAGTGCCGGATCTCGCCGGTGAACAGGTCCGCTCCGGGCCAGGCCGGCACGTTCGGGTTCCAGTTGACGCCGGGCGCCGCGATGACACCGGCGTAACGATGCGTCGCGCCGGTCGAGAGCGTCACGTTCCATGACCCGTCGCCGACCGGCACCGCCGCGGTCACCGCGGTGTTCAGAGTGACCAGCGGAGTCAGGCCGGAGTCGTCGGCGAACCCGTGGACGTAGTCGCGCACCTGACGCCAGGACGGGTAGTCCGGCAGGCTCGACGGCATCGGGTAGCCGACGAAGCCGGACATGGAGCGGGACGAGATGAAGTGCGCCGACTCGTACATCGGACTGCCCGTCGTGTCCGGGTTCCAGATGCCGCCAACGGCCGGAGCTTTCTCGTACCAATCGAACGGAATGCCCTCGGACCGCAGCGCGCGGGCCATGACGAGCCCGGCGGGCCCGGCGCCGATCAGGCAGTAACGCCCAAAGGTCTCCGGCCGTGGCAGAGTCCTCGGACGCGCCCGCAGCACGCTCTGGGCCAGCTGTCCGTAGACCGCGGGTCGGGTCCGCTTCATCACGAAGCCGGCGAGCAGGCCGACCACCACGACGGCGAGCAGGAGCCACGGCAGCCGGGTGATCACCTGGTTCTTGGTCTGCACCAGAGTCGGGAAATACTTGAATGCGAGGACAAACGCGATGGCCAGGCCGACCGCGCCGATCGCCGGGAAGACCAGCGTGCGCCAGTAGTCGCCCTCGCCGCGCTTGCGGAAGAACGCGACGATCGACACCGCGGCGAGCACTTGCAGCAGCACCACACCAAGCGTGGACAGGCCGACCATGCTGGCGGCCAGAGTCAGGTACGGATCCAGGCCGCCGATCGCGAAGCTGGCGATCACCGCGGCCGTCACAGCGCTGATGGTGAGGCTTCCGACATGCGGCGACAGGTAACGGCCGTGGTAGCGGCCGAGCCCGCCGGGGAGCACCCGCTCGCGGCCGAGCGCGAAGAGATAGCGGCTGGATGCGTTGTGCACGGCGAGCATCGAGGCGAGCACGCTGGTGCACAGGAGCACGCCCATGATGTCCGTGAGCCACGTCCCGGCATACGTGGTGGCCTGGTTGAACAGCAGCTTGCCGAGGTCCTTCGGCAGCAGCGCCTCGGCCGTCGACGTGGTCTTGTCGGGGCCGATCGCGCCCACGGTGAACCAGGTGGTGAGCAGGTAGAACACGCCGATCGAGGCGACTGCGATGTAAGTCGCCCTTGGCACGCTCTTCTCCGGGCGGGCGGTCTCTTCGCCGTAAAGCGCGCCGGACTCGAAGCCGACGAAGCTGGTGAAGGCGAACATCAGGCCGATGCCGATGGAGCCGGTGAAGATGTTGTGCGGCGCGAACGACTGCGCCGGCAGCGCATGGATGCCCTTGGTGAAGAGCACCGCCAGGTCGAACACGATCAGAACGGCGAACTCAAGCACCATCAGGACGCCGAGGATCTTCGCCGACAGGTCGGCCGAGCGGTAGCCGAGGATCGCCACCACGACGATGGCGATCGCCGCCGGCCACTCCCATGGCAGGTTGATCCCGACGGTGGGGTCGGCGAGCACCTGATTGACGAAGTAGCCGAACGCGCCGGCGAGTCCGATGGTCAGCGCCGTATAGGAGACGACGGCCAGGTAAGCGGCACCGACACCGGCCGGCTTGCCCAGACCGCGAGCGACATAGGTATAGAAGGCACCGGTGTTGACGACGCGGCGGCCCATCGCGGCATAACCCACGCAGAAGCAGAGCAGCACCACGGCGGCGATCAGGTAGGCGGCCGGCAAGCCCGGGCCGTTGCCGTAGAGCAGCGCCAGCGGCGTGTTGCCGACCATCGCCGCCATCGGAGCCGCCGCCGCGATGATCACGAAGACAATCCGGCTGGTGGTGAGTTTGCGGCGATCCGCGGGCGCGTCGTTTGCTACTGATGAGTTCGATGCCACGCGCGGCAGCATGTGCCACCAACGTGGTCGTGGTCAAGGGTTGTCACAAGTTTGATCGCTACTCTGCGTGTATGAGGCGTAGCCCGGTCATCACGCTGCTGGTGGGCCTCGCACTGGCGGTGGTGATCTTGATCATCAACCACTTCCACGGCGCCCCGGCGCCCTACCCGGGGCGGTGATCGGCGTGTCGACCCGCGCCGCCCAGGTGCTGTGGCCGGTGCTGATCGGAGCGTTGGTCTCGGTTTCGCTGGGGCTCTACGGCCGGTTTCACCACCCCACCGGCTATTCGATCAACGTCGCCGGCTTCTCCAGCCCGCTCGCGGCCAAGTCCTGGTTGGCGAGCTTCGCGCTGATCTTCGCGGTGGTCCAGGTGATCACCGCCCGGATCATGTACGGCCCGACGCAGCACCGGGTAGACCACATCCACCGCTGGTCCGGCCGGATCGCATTCCTGCTGACCATCCCGGTCGTCGTTCACTGCCTGTATGCGCTCGGCTTTCAGCACTACTCCACCCGAGTGCTGATCCATTCACTGCTCGGATGCGTGTTTTTCGGAGTGTTCACCGTCAAAATGCTCGTGTTGACCAAGCGCGGGCTCGCAGGCTGGGTGGTGCCGTTGCTCGGGGGTCTGGTCTTCGCGGTTCTCGTCGGCGTGTGGCTCACCTCGGCCCTGTGGTTCTTCGACACCTCGGGAGTGACTTTCTGATGGCAGATGGCTTTGTCACGGCGGATCTGAGCCGGCGTGCGGTCTTGGCCGGGCTCGGCGTCTCCGCCGCCGCCGGGGCGGCGGCCTTGACCGGATGCTCGACCTATCGCGGCGGCTCGACGCCGACGTCCACCGGCCAGACCGGCAGCGGCCCGGTCGACCTCGGCAGCACCGGCGACGTCCCGGTGGGTGGCGGCAAGATCTTCGACACCCAGCTGGTGGTGGTGACCCAGCCCGCGGCCGGCCAATTCAAATGCTTCACCGCGATCTGTACGCATCAGGGCTGCACCGTCGCCACCGTGCAGGGCGGCACCATCAACTGCCCGTGCCACGGCAGCAAATACAACATCAAGGACGGCAGTGTGGTGACCGGTCCGGCGCCGAAGCCACTGGCCGCCAAGCAGATCACCGTCAGCGGCGGGCAGATCACGCTGGACGCCTGACCGACCGGCGCCGAGGGTCAGAGGCGCTCGGCGCCGGTCACTCCCCGCGCCATGGTGGAGTCGCGGAATCGGTCGCGGCCCGAGTGCGGTCATCCGCTGCGGGCTGGGACGAAGTGGCCGGGGCCGAAGCCCCATCGGCCGAACCAGGTTTGGCCGCCGCAGGCTGGCCCGCTGCAGACTTCGCGGAGGCGGACTTCACCGAGGCGGACTTGGCCGGGCCGCGGTCTCGGTAGTGCGCCATAGCAGCGGGCGAGTCATAGAGTCCGCCATCGTCGAGCGGATCGAAGCTGTCCGCCAGAGACGACGACGTCGCCAGCTCCGGCGGCGCCGGATTGGGCTCGGATGGCCGGCCGGCCACCGCATTCTGCAGCCGGTCCTTGGCCCTGATCATGGGTGCCCGGTAGCGCCGCTCCCGAGTCTGAGCCCGAGCCAGCTTGGCTTCCCCGCGGCGCTTGCCGGGCCGGTAACGCCACCGGGCCCAGGGCGAGTGCGGCCGGCCCACCCGGATCGCGCCGACGATCAGAAAGAGCGGGATCAGGATGCCGAGCAAGCCGGTCCAGACCTTGCCCTTGAGCAACGTGATGGCGATCAGGGCCAGGTAAAGCAGGATCACGATGGACGTTCCGATGGTGCTGCTGGTGTTCTGGAAATCGTCCGAGGCCAGGTCGAGCGGCTGGAACCCGAGCAACAGGAGACCGGTGGCGGCGACCGCGACGAAGATGGCGTCCACCGAGGTGCGACCCTCTTCCGCCCAGTAGACGTCCTGCAGGTGCAGGATCAGCGCGAACTCGTCGAGGACCAGGGCCGCGCCGATGCCGAAGAGGCTTCCGGTGATGCAGAGTCCGACGAGCGCCCGGTCCGGCAGGGCGAAGCCGCCGACACCGGCCAGCATCATGAAGATCACGCCGAAGACCACGTGGTGGATGTGCATCCCGCCGGGGCTGACATTGCCCGGCCACCAATTCACCTGAGCTCGGATCATCCGCACCGAGAGGCGGATGAACAGGAACCCGACCAGCATGCCCGCGAAAATGCAGAAGAGCGGGAGCCGGTTCGTCTCGACGACGGTGTCGTGGAACCAGTTCGCCACCGTCCCATTAAACCCGGGATACCACACTAAGATTCACATATCGTGTGATTGTGGGCAGTCCCGATCATTCCGGCGAGGCTGCCGGCGGCACCGCGGTCGAGGAACCCGCCCGTGGCCGGATCGATCCGAAGCAGCTGGGCCGGCCTGCTGTGGGCGAAGCGGGAGTTCTACGCACCGGTCCGGCACGCGAGCTTCCGGCGCGCGCTCGGAATCTTCCTGGGCCCGCTCGCGGCCGGCATCCTGATCGGCTGGGGCTTGGTCAGCGCTTTTCCCGGCACCCTGCAGACCGGAGCTGTCGGTCATCTGACCTACGCCGCGTCGCGCGTGCTCGGCGGGGTGATCCGATCCGGCAGCGGCACCATCGGCCATGCCCCTGGGTGGGTGAATCTGCTGCTCGGCCTGTTCGGTGCGATCGCCGTGCTGGCCGGTTTCGCCACTTTGATGAGCTCCCAGCGTGCCGAAGCTCGGCTGCCGGTGGAATCGGAGCGCCGGATCCGGGTACTCCTCGCCGACTACGGCAGCCGCGACTCCCTCGGCTATTTCGCCACCCGTCGGGACAAGGACGCGATCTTCTCCGAGAGCGGCAAGGCCGCGGTCACCTACCGGGTGGTCAACGGCGCGAGCCTGGCTAGCGCCGACCCGATCGGCGATGCCGAGGCCTGGGGCCCGGCCATCGTCGCGTGGCTGGACCAGGCCCGGGCCTACGCGTGGGTCCCGGCCGTGATGGGCGCCAGCGAGGACGGCGCGCGCGCCTATCAGCGGGCCGGACTGCGGGTCATCGAACTCGGCGATGAAGCGATCCTGCGCCCCGACTCGTTCACCCTCGAAGGCCGCGAGATGCGTCCGGTCCGGCAGGCCGTGCACCGGCTGGATCGCGCCGGCTACACCGTCAAGGTCAGCCGCCACAAGGACTTGAGCGAGTCCGAGATGGCCGGTGCGGTGCACGACGCCAACGCTTGGCGGGACACCGAGAGTGAACGCGGCTTCTCGATGGCCCTCGGCCGCCTCGGCGACCCGTCCGACGGAGACTGCGTACTCGTGGAAGCCTTTGACGGCAACCACGCGCGGACCGCGCTGCTGTCCCTGGTCGCGTTCGGCACCGAGCTGGGGACCGCGTACTCCGAACTGATCGACCCGGTCGAACAGCGGGCACGCCTCACCGAGCAGTCGCTGCTGGCGGCCGGCGGCGATCCCGAGGCGATGGAGCTGGACGAGGACTTCCTCACCGCGATCGAATACGCGATGCCGCCCACCGGCGGTCTCGGCATCGGCGTGGACCGGCTCGTCATGCTGCTCACCGGTCACAACATCCGGGAGACGCTGCCGTTCCCGATGGTGCGGCCGACCGCCGGAGCAAAGTAGACATTTGCGGCGTGCCGGTCGGCGCGTGAGCGACACGCGGTCGGCACGCGATTGGCGCGCGGTTGGCGCACCACCCTCGATCTGCTCCAGCCCACCCGCGTTCTCAAACCCGGGAACCCAGAAATCGAGTCCGCCGAATATCCTCGACAGGCACGACGTTCGACGGACCGCGAGATCACCCCATGGGAGCCCGTTACATGGCCACTCAGGCCAGCGCCGAGGACCGATCGGCCACCTATCGCGAAGCATTGGCCAGCGCCGAGTTCCGGGCCGTCTACTTCGGATCAACCCTGTCCAGCGTCGGCGACTACCTCTCCAAGGCAGCGGTGACGGCCCTGGTCTTCGCCGACACGCGATCGGCAGCGCTGGCCGCCGGCGCCTTCGCGATCAGCTACGTGCCGTGGGTGGTCGGCGGTCCGGTGCTGGCGGCCGCGGTGACCCGGGTGCCGTACCGATCAGCGATGATCTTCTGTGACGTCGCGCGATTCGCCCTGATCGGCTGCCTGGCCATCCCGGGCACACCGGTTCCGATGATGTTTGCCCTGCTCTTCGCGGCCAGCATGTTCGATCCGCCGTTCCAGGCGGCGCGATCCGCGCTGCTGCCCGAGATCCTCTCCGGCGACAGCTACGTCATCGGCGTCACCCTGCAATCGATGACCACGCAGGCGGCGCAGGTAGTCGGCTACGCCGCCGGCGGCATCACCGCGGCGTTCAGCGCCCATGCCGCGATTGGGTTGAACTCGGCGACGTTCGCCATGTCCGCGCTGTTCCTCGTCCGCGGCGTCCGGCCCCGGCCGGTGGCGCTGGACCGCGCCCAGCGGACCAGCTTGCTGCGCGAAACCGGGGCCGGGTTCGTCGCGGTCTTCAGCAATCCGGTGCTGAGGGCCATCGCGCTCGTGGTCTTCGCCGCGGTCGCGGTCTCGATCATCCCGGAAGCGCTCGGTGTGGTCTGGGCCAAACACACCGGCCACGACGGCTTCGCCCAGGGCCTGATCATGGCGGCCAATCCGGCCGGGTACGCGATCGGCGGGGTGATCCTCGTGCGCACCCTGAGCCCGCGCCGCCGGCAGCGGCTGATCCCGCTGTTCGCGCTGGTGCCCGCGGCGTGCCTGTGCGTCGCGTTCACCGATCCCTCGCTGGCCGGTGTCATCGCCATCGCCGGCCTCGGTGGCCTGGCCATGGCTGGCGTGATCGCCCCGGCCAACGGGCTGTTCGTGCAGGTGATCGCTCCCGAGTTCCGGGCTCGCGCGTTCGGTGTCATGCAAGGTGGCCTGCAGATCATCAACGGCGTCGCGGCTCTGACCGCGGGGGCCGTCGCGCAGTCGGTCGGCATCGCGCCCGCGGTCGGCACCTGCGGCGTGATCGGGCTCGGGGCACTGGGCGTCATCGCCCTGCGGTGGCCGGATCCGGATCGGATCAGGGCAGCCATCGATCATCGGGCCGGGCCCGTGGCCGAACCCGCCTAGCGATGCGCGCTACAGCACCCTGGTGCCGTCCACATCACCGAGCGGATCGGCGATCAACTCCAGTCGGGCCCCGTCCGGGTCGCGGAAGCACACCGACGTGCCGCTCTCCATCTGGTAGTCGACCCCGGCGGCGTCCAGATTCGCCTTCAGCTGCGACCACCGCACCGGCTCCACCGAAATCGCGATGTGGTGCAGGCCGCCCAGCACGTCCGCCAAGGCCGCCGGGTCCAGATCGGGCCGGTCGACGAAGGCGAGCAGGTTTCCGTTTCCGACGTCGAAGAAGACCCGGGTGGAGCCCTGATCGTCCGGGTTGTCCACCATTTCGGTCAGCGGAAACTCCAGCACACCGGAGTAGAACTCGACGGTGCGCCGGATATCGGAACAGATCAACGCGGTGTGGTGAATGCCGCGGGCCGCGCTGGCCGGCCGCTCGGACCGCAGGTAGTCCGCCCGGATCGCCGCACGCTCGGCGGCCGGCTGGAGGTAGTCGGGCTGAGCCACGCCGCCCATGCTAGACGCTGCCGCCATACCCGCTTGCCGACCGCGGCACCGGCTCCACAGTAGAGTCGCCGAACCGGACCGCCCCAGCGGCCCCCGGCGCGATACCCTGCATGAGGCCTTGTTTCATGAGCTCCCGGGTTCATGAGCTGCCGACGCGCCAGGCCCGGACGCCGCCGGCTTCGCTTGATCTTGCGGCGGAGGACAATCCAGCCGCCGAGACAGGATCAAGCCTTGCCGGATCGCCGCCTGATCCACGACGCTCGACCGGTTCGTGAAACCCTGACCTCTCCCCGATGCGTACGTAAGGATTTGTCCGTTGTCTTCTGAATCCTCCGCAGCCCACCTCGCCACCGCCGGCGCTGACGATCTCACCAGTGCGACCGAGGCCGCGATCGCCAATGCCCGCGCCGGGATCGATCACCTCAAAGCCGGTGATTTCGTTACTCCGGTCGCGGCCCTGGAGACCTTCGACGAAGCGTTCGCCGAGCTCGGCAGCGTCAGCGCCGTGGCGAACATGGTCGCGAATTCACATCCGGACGAGTCGGTGCGCGATGCCGCCGAGGCCGCGGTCGAGACGATCTCCCGAGTGATCACCGAGATCTCCCTGGACCCAGAGGTCTATCAGGCGATCTCGGCCTTGGACCTGAGCGACCAGGACGACGCCACGCAGTACTACTTGATGAAGACGCTGCGCGAATTCCGCCGGGCCGGTGTCGACCGGGACGATGCCACGCGGTCCCGCATCCGGGAGCTGAAGGAGGAGATGGTCGCTCTCGGCCTGACCTTCGAGCGCAACATCCGCAGCGACACCAAGACGCTCCGGGTCGACCCGGCCGCGCTGGACGGCCTGCCGGCCGATTTTGCCCGGGCTCACTCGGCCGGCGATGACGGGCTGGTCGCGATCACCACCGACTACCCGGATCTGATCCCGTTCATGACCTATTCACGCGACGCCAAGGCCCGCGAAGCGCTGCTCCGGCTGGATCGCACCCGGGCCTACCCGGCCAACATCGAGGTCTTCGACCAGCTGCTCCGGCTCCGGCAGGAGTTCGCCGGCCTGCTCGGTTACGCCACCTGGGCGCAGTACATCACCGAGGACAAGATGATCGGCAGCGACAAGGCCGCCGCCGAGTTCATCGCCCGGATCTCCGATGCCGCGACCGACCGGGCCGCCGCCGACTATGCCGAACTCCTGACCCGCAAGCAGGCCGACGATCCGGCCGCGACCGCGGTGGACTCGTGGGACCGGATGTACCTCTCGGACCGGCTCAAGGCCGAGAAGCTCGCCTTCGACACCCAGTCGGTCCGGCCGTATTTCGAGTACAACCGGGTCAAGTCCGGCCTGATGGGGATGCTCGAGCGGATGTTCGGCATCCGGTTCGCCCGATGCACCGACGTGCCGGTCTGGCACGACGACGTCGAGGCCTACGACGTGACCCGGGCCGACTCCGGCGCCCAGGTGGGCCGGATCTTCCTGGACATGCACCCGCGGGACGGCAAGTTCAACCACGCGGCCTGCTTCACCATGACCGTCGGCAAGCAGACCGGCGACCCGGAGACCAGCCGCATTCCGGAGTGCGCGCTGCTGTGCAATCTGCCGAAGCCGGGCGCCGATCCGGCGTTGCTGCAGCACTCCGACGTCACCACGTTCTTCCACGAGTTCGGCCATCTGATCCACCACATCATCGGCGGCCACCAGCGCTGGTCCGGCGTCTCCGGGATCGAGAACGAGTGGGACTTCGTCGAGGCCCCGTCGCAGTTGCTCGAGGAGTGGACCTTCGACGCCGCCACGCTGGCCACCTTCGCCACCCACGTGGAGACTGGCGAGCCGCTCTCCGCCGACCTGGTGGCCAAGCTGCGCGAGGCCGACGAGTTCGGCAAGGGCCTGCAGGTGCGCCAGCAGATGTTCTACGCGACGCTGAGCCTGGAGGCGCACCGGGCCAATCCGGACGGCATCGATGTGCTGGCGATCGAGCGCACTGCTCAGGAGACCCACACGCCGTTCAAGCACGTGGACGGCACCTACATGTACCTGTCCTTCGGCCACCTCGAAGGCTATTCGGCGCTGTACTACACGTACATGTGGTCGCTGGTGATCGCGAAGGACCTGTTCACCCGGTTCGCCGCCGAGGGGTTGCCGGCACCGGAGGCCTCCGCGGCCTACCGCGACGCCGTCCTCGCGCCGGGTGGCACCGCTCCAGCGGCCGACCTGGTCCACCGGTTCCTCGGCCGGGATTACACCTTCGACGCCTACAAGGCGTGGCTGGACAGCTGATCGTCGACCAGGGCGTGTTTCAAAGTCCGGTCGCGCGAGCCGCGGCCCAGGGCGCGAACCGGCCTCGGCTTGATCCCTTCCTGGCTACCGCCGTTGTAACCAGGAAGGGATCAAACGCGGCCGGTCGTGGCCTGGGCCCGGCGCAGCCGACCGGCAGCTTTGAAACACGCCCTAGTGCCGCGCGGCCGACCAGGCCGCCCGGACCAGCTCACCGGCGGCCGGGATCCGGTCTCGCTCGGCCGCCGACATGGTGGGATTCGCCCGGCGCCGGGCCAACGCTTCGTCGAGGCCGCGGAGCGGGTCGCCGTCCGCGTGCGCAAGGACCAGATCCAGCAGTACGCGTAGGGCCGGCTCGATCGCGGCCTCGTCGGGTTCCAGGATCGTCTGAGCCAGGATCGTCGCCGAGATCGCCACGTCCAGATCGGGATCGCCGTTCTCCGCGTTGGCCCAGTCGATCAGCACCGGGCCGGCAGAGGTGACCAGGATGTTCTCGCCGTGCAGGTCCAAGTGCAGGGTGCTGCCGGAGCCACTCGGCGCCGGAATCCGGCGGAGCCGGTTGAGCAGGTCCACCAGGAACGCGGCTCCGGTCTCGATGTCAATGGCTCCGGCCGCGAACGCGTCCCTCATCGTCACGCCGTCGACCCGGTCCATCACGATGTCGGTGCCGCCGGCCGCGTAGACCCGCGGCACCGGCAGGCCGTATTGCGCGACGTGCTCCATATAGGCCACTTCGCGTTCCACCGGGATTCCGAAGTGGTAGCGGCGCAGCACCCGGCCGTCGCCGAGATCGAACACGTCAGCGGTGCGGCCCGAGGCCAGCGGCGGGCCGAGGTCGGCGCGTCCGAGATCCATCCGTCGACCTTAGACGGACTCCCTGGAGTCCGGTCGGCGCCTGCAGTCCGATTGCCGCCCTGGAGTCGCGCTCTGCGCTCGGGCGCCCCGGCAGCTGGCATCGCGGTGCGTCGTTCCCCGCGCATCGCCTACCGATGCGCCACCGCAGTGGATCGTCAGACGTGGGCGGTAACTTCAGCGGACAAAATGATAGATGGCTGTGGGATGTGTCGTGTCACGGCAGATGCTGCCGATGCGTGCAGCGGAGGAGGAACGGGTGACTACTGGTGGCTTCTCGTCGAAACGCCTGGCTCGGCTGCGCGATCTGCTCCAGCGTCAGGTCGACTCCGGCTTCGTCCCGGGTGCGGTGGCGGTCCTGGCCCGCCACGGCGACGTGCACATCGAAGCAACCGGCAATCTCGCGTTCGAGGGCGCCGGGTCGACGACGCCGATGGCCGGCGACACGATCTGCCGCATGGGCTCGATGACCAAGCCGATCGTCGCCGCGTGTGCGATGACACTCGTCGAGGACTGCACACTGCGCCTCGACGACCCGGTCGACGACCTCCTCCCAGAGCTGGCGACCATGAGCGTGCTCGCCGATCCCAACGGGCCACTGGACGACACTGTCGCGGCGAACCGCCCGATCACGCTTCGGGATCTGCTGACCTACACCCTCGGCACCGGCATGGTGCCGGTCGAGCCGGGAACGGTCCCGATCGCCGACGCACTGGACACACTGGGCGAGCCGGCCCCGGACGAGTGGATCCGCCGGCTCGGCACGCTTCCGCTCGTCCACCAGCCGGGTGAGCGCTGGATGTACCACACCGCCGCCAACGTGACGGGCGTGCTCATCGCCCGGGCCACGGGCATGTCGTTCGGGGACGCCGTGCGGGAGCGGATCTGCGATCCAATCGGAATGAAGGACACCGCCTTCAGCGTCGGCGGCGCGAGCATCGGGCGGTTGGCGACTGCGTACGACCGCGACAATGCCGCCACCGGCGAGGCGGTCGTCGAAGACGCCCCCGACGGTCGGTGGAGCCGCCCGGCGGTGTTCGAAAGTGGTGGCGGCGGGCTCGTCTCGACCGCCGACGACTACCTCGCCTTCGCCACGGCGCTGCTCGCGGGCGGCACTCACCAGGGCGAACGAGTGCTCTCCCGGCCGTCGGTGACGTTGATGACAACCGATCGCCTGACGCCGGCGCAGAAGGCGGTCTCCGGATTCTGGCCGGGTTACTTCGACGACATGGGCTGGGGTTTCGGGATGTCGGTCCGCACCGGCCGCACGCACCTCGGCCCCTCGATCGGCAGCTACGGATGGCCCGGCTTCTACGGCACGGTCTGGTACAACGATCCTGCCGAGGACATGACGGCGATCCTGATCATGCAGCGGGCACACGCGGGCGACCAGCGGCTGCCGCGGTCGCAGGACTTCTGGACCGCTGTCTACCAGGCGATCGACGACTGACCGCAGGGGCGGCCGCGGACCGCCCCGTCAGCCGCTCAGCCGCTCGGCCGAGGCCAGGAAGTCCCGGCCCTCGGCGTCGTGACCGGATTTGATCAAGAACAGGCCCGAGCTGACCCGCTCCAGATAGCCCCACTCCCAGATGGCCTGCGCGTCGATCCCGGTGGCGGCGCTCAGCCGATCGGCATACCCGCGGACCAACGCGACCGGGTCCGAGGCCGCGAGCACCTGCGCGGTCCAGGCCCGGATCACAACGCCGAGGTCATAGGCGGGATGGCAGAGAAAGCCGTCCGGGTCGACGAAGACATAGCCGGCCGGCGCTCCGGCCCGGGGCCGCGGCACCCTCAGCAGATTCGCCGGATGCGGATCGCCGTGGCACACCACGCAGCTGTCCAGATCGAATGCGTCCCGGCGGTGGACGGCGTAATCATGAGCAACCTCGATTACCCGGTCCGAGCACGGCCGCTCGCCGGCCGCGAACATGTCATAGAGCGACTCCAGCAGCTCGCTCGCCTTGTCCGTGCCGGGCTCGACGGCGGCTCCCTCTGGACGCGGCACGCGCCACGCCTCGCGCAGGGTCGCGGCCGAGATCTCGAGCGTTTCCTCGACCGAGGTCGAATCCGTGAGCAGCATCGTGCCGAGAGGTTCCATCAATGTCGCGGCCCGGCGCTCGTCCTGGGCGTAGAGCCGGACATAGCCGTGCCCATCGGCCGCCACCAGGGTGCGGATCTGCTCGGCGACACCGGGCCGGATCACGTCCAGCTTCAGCACGGCGCCCGCGCCGTCGGCGGTGGTGACGGCGAGAACCAACGCGCCCTTGCCGCCGTCGAAGGCGGCACCCGGTGTCAGCGCCCACTGCGCGCACAGCGATTTCACCGTGCCCGGCAACGACGCCAGCCAGGCTCGTCCGGCCTCGCCGCGAGCTTCATGGGTGCGCCGCATGCCGTCCGGGAACTCGATCGCGATGCCGTCGCTGGCCATCACGATGAGATTTCTACCCGATGTCGCCGGTCCGCGCGGGGCGTATGATTCGCCCGCTCGGTCCCGGAGTGAGCTCGGAGCCGTCCCGGTGCGATCACGAGAAAGCTGGACTTCCATGCGCAGAAATGTGGTCGTTCCGTCTGCCGGGGCGGTGCTGTTGCTGGCCGCCGCCGCGGTCCTCCGCTTCGCGGTGCTGCCCGCCGTCGACCGGGTTCCGGCGGATCTCGATACGACGTCGTCCTACGCCGGAACGCTGTCGATGGTCAATCCGACCGCGATGGCTGCCGGCGACGCCACCCACGCCGTGCTGAACAACGTCCCGGTGACGGTCACGCAGCACGTCCGGACGATCCGTGTCAGCGGCTCGGTCGCGGTGATGTCCAACGATCTCAGCGTCACCGGTCCCGACGGCACGAAGCTGATCACCAGCAATCAGACGTACGCCGTCGATCGCACCACGCTGGCCACCGCGAACCCGCCTGCCGGCGCCAAGGTCGACACGTCGTCCGGTCTCCCGGTGAGCTTCCCGGTGCACCCGCAGAAAAAGGACTATGCGTGGTGGGACTCGACGACCCGCACCGCGGCGCCGGCCAGATACGGCGCCACCGAGACCCACCAGGGTCGACGGACCTATGTCTACACCGCGTCGAACACCGGTCCAGTCCAGGACAGCGGCTCGATCGGATCGCTGCCCACGTCACTGCCGAAAGCCGGGCTCGGAGTTCTGGCCGGCTATCTGCCGGACGCGCTCAAGCGCCTCCTGACCTCATCCATGTCGCTCCTGCCGGACGTACTGAAGCTGAGCTACGCGTCCACGACGGACACCACACTGTGGGTTGACGCCGCCACCGGCACCGTCATCGACGTGCACCAGAAGCAGGTCGTCACCGCCACTGTGGATCTTCCGCTCGCGGGTGGCGCGGCGCTGCCGTCGGTGCTGACCTTGGACGTGCACTCCACCGATGCCGCGAAGAACGCGAAGACCGCTCGCGACAACGAGTCGGCGTTGCGCCTGGTCGGCACGATCACACCACTGGCGCTCACCGGCCTCGCGGTGCTCCTGCTGATCCTGGCCGCGATCCTGGGAACTCGGCGACGGCAACCGGGTGCGAGCCCGGGGCCAGACCCGGATTCCCACGACGGCGCCACGGTCGCGGTGCCGGTCCAGCCGTCGGGTGAGACGACGCAGATCGTCGCGGCCGACCGGCGCGACGATTGACCGAAGAAGGGTCAGAGATCGCCCAGGATCGCATCAATTCGGCGGCCCAGAGTCAGGTCTTTGTCGGTCACGTAGCCGCCGGCACTGTGGGTAACCAATCGGAGCGTGACCTTGCGCCACCGGATATCGATATCCGGATGGTGATCCATTTCTTCGGCCGCCTCTGCGATCCGATCGACGAACTCGATCGCCTGCGGAAACGACCGCAGTTCGACGGTGCGCGTAATGCCGGTGCGATCACCATGCCATCCGTCCATCGCGGATAGTGCGTGGGAGAGCGCCGCGGTGTCCAACGGCTCGACCATGTCGGCAATGGTAGTCCTCGAAGCTTCCGCTGACGCTCTGGCGACCGGCTTAGAAGAGGGATTGAATCCGGTCGAAAACGCTCGGGCCCAAACTGATTCGCAGACTCAGCACGATGATCGCGAGCACGAACAGTCCGGTGAGGAGCCCGACGACTATCCGTACCGTCCAGCCCTGGCGTGCGTACCAGCTGGTCCATCGGCCCACCTGGTGGCGGACGAACCGATTGAGCCGGCGGGCCCAGCGAAATTCCAGCGACCACAGCGCCAGGCCGGCGAAGATGATGACCCAGCCGGGGCCGGGCAGCGGCAGCAACACGATCCCGATCGCAATAATCACGGTGCCGAGCAGCGTGATTGCAATCCGCAATCCGATCCTGCCGGCTCGCGTGGATCGGATGCGGGCGAGAAATCGTTCCAGTCGATTTAGGTCCGACGAATCGGGCGAGGCGGATTGTTCGGACAGATCGGCTCTTGGGTCGAGTTCCGAGTTTTGTTCCTCGCCCAAGCCCCTGACCTGCGCTTCTTCCGGCAGGTGAAATCGGCGTGCCATTTCCCACCTTCCTCGTGAGCAACAGCCGTCACCGAAGTGGCTAACCGGACGTTACGGGAGTGAGTCGACGTCTGAGGCACACCCGACGCCGGGTATCTCGATCTACCTGGAACGAACTAGACATTATAGGCTTTTAGCTTCTAAAGCCGCAGGTAAATCGATTTGCCATCCCACTAGTGGGTGAGATCAGCGTATGGCGGCGCAAGGAATCGTCCGTCACTCGACTATGGGAGTGCGGGGTTGCATTTGCGCACCTCGCAGCGGTGCCGGGGGGAGAACGTCATGAGTGCTATTCGTCCTACGACTGTTGAAGTCGAGACGTCACTGCGGTTGGTTGCGCCGGACTCGACCGCACTCGCAGTCCGGGCCAGCCTGCGTTATGACCCGGACGATCCGTACGCGGTGCACGTGCTGTTCCACGCGGAGTCGGCGGGCGGTGAGGCGGTCAGCTGGTCGTTCGCGCGCGAGCTGCTGGTCACCGGTCTCGACGAGCCGGCCGGCATCGGCGACGTACGCGTCTGGCCGTGGAACACCCCGCGGGGCGAATTCGTCGCGCTGGCGTTGTCCTCGCCGGATGGCAACGCGCTCTTCGAAGTCCCGCGCAGCGTGCTCGTACGCTTCCTGCGCCGCACCTATGTGGTGGTCCCGCGTGGCCGCGAGGCCGACCACCTGGACGTCGACGCGGCGGTGAACCGCCTGCTCGCCGGCCGCTAGCCGGTCACCGGACCGCCGCGAAGCTACCGCCGCGAAGTTCTCGCACTGAACTGCCGACTGCCGACCTCACCGGCCTCGATCCAAGCCCGGCGAGGTCGGCAGTCCGGTCTCTGACCACCTCGTTACGTCCGCTACCTCGTCTGTTCCGCCACCTCGTCACTTCCGCCGATCCGTCACTTCCACCACCTCGTCACTTCCACCACCTCGTCACTTCCGCCACCTCGTCGCCGGGCCTGTCCAAACCGCTCGGTCGCGTGGGACAGTCTTCGGCGAGGTGATCGTTTCCATGCTCAAGCTCCGGGACCGCCGGCTGGACCTCGTGCTGATCGTGTTCTTCGTGGTCAATCTCGGCTTCATCACGTATTTCTTCGACATCGAGCAGATCACTGTCCGCGACGCCGTGCACTTCACCCACTATCCGGCGTGGCCGCCGCCGGCGATCGTCGACCTCGTGCACTGGTACGGCAACAAGTGGGACCCGGTGCTGATGAACCGGCCGGCCTTTTATCGCGCCACTATCTGGATCGACGTGCTCGCCTTCGGGCCGTTCTACGCGTTCGCGATCTACGCGTTCATCCGCGGCCGCAACTGGATCCGGGTCCCGGCCCTGGTCTGGTCCGGCGTGATGATGGCCAACGTCACGATGATCCTCTTCGAGGAGCGCTACGGCGAGTTCGCGACCAGCCACTTCGGCATGGTGGCCGCCGCGAACGCCTGCTGGTTCCTCTTCCCGGTGCTGGTGATCCTGCGAATGCGGCGAGACCAGCCGTTCACCGCGCACCGGTCGGCTCCGGCGCCCCTCACGGACCCCGCGGAACTGCAGGAACAACCCTCGTGACGGACCCTTACGGACCATGGGCGGTGGTCGCCGGCGCGTCCGAGGGGATCGGCGCCGCGTTCGCCGTCCGGCTGGCCCGCCGCGGCCTGAATGTCGTGCTCGCCGCTCGGGGCGAACACCGGCTGCGAGAACTCGCCGGCACGCTGGAGACCCAGACCCGGGTGGTGGCGGCCGATCTGGCCACTGTCGAGGGCCGGTCGGCGCTCTTCGAGGCCACCTCCGACATCGAGGTGGGCCTGGCGATAGCGAACGCGGCGTACGCGCCGATCGGGCCGTTCCTGGATATCGAACCCGCGGAACTGCACCGGATCGTGGCGCTCAACTGCGACATGCCGCTGGCCCTGGCCCGGCACTACCTGCCCGCCATGGCGGAGCGGCGGCGCGGCGGCCTGATCGTGATGTCGTCGATGGCCGGCCAGCAGGGCTCACCCCGGATCGCGACCTATGCCGCGACCAAGGCATTCGGCGCGATCCTGGCCGAGGGCCTATGGCGGGAGATGCAGCCGTCCGGCGTCGACGTGGTGGCGTGCGTGGCCGGAGCGGTGACGACACCGGCCCTGGGCCGCGCCAAACCGAAGCGCGCACCGGGCACTGTCACTCCTGAGGTGGTCGCCCGAACGGCGCTGGATGCACTCGGTCGGGGGCCCCGGGTCGTACCCGGTGGGCTGATGAAAGTGTCCGCGGCGCTGACCGCGCGGCTGTTGCCGAAGCGCGCGGCGATCGCGCTGATCGACAAGGCCTCCGGCGACCTGCGCAACGCCGGCTGAGTCAGTCCTCGTCGATCGGCACCGATAGCCGCCGCGCCACCGTCGGCACCAGGCCGCCCTGGACCACGACCGAGAACGTCACCACGACGAAGATGACCGCGTAGAGACGGGCGTGGCCGGCGATGCCGGCGGCCACGATGAAGACGCCGAGCAGGATCGGCACCGCGCCCTTGAGCCCGGCCCAGAGCACGAACAGCCGCTCGCCGCGCGCCAGCCGCACCGGCCACAGCAGCAAGCCACAAAGCACCGGCCGGAGCACGAAGGCGAGCACGACCGCGAGCACCAGCCCGATGAACCAGGCCCAGTCCCGCCACAGCGCGCCGAGGTCGACAGTCAGGCCGAGCACGACGAAGGCGACGATCTCGGCGACACTCGCAAGCGACGCATGGAACACCCGGATCTCGTGTTCTTCCTTCGCACCGGCATCGCCGATCAGCATCCCAGCGGCCAGCACCGCGAGGAATCCGGAGCCGTGGGCCACGGTGGCGGCGCCGTAGATGAGGAATGCGCCGGCCAGCGCGCGGACCGCGTCGAGTCCCTCCCCCGGCAGATCGACCGCGCCGATGAACCAGCGCAGCGCCAGACCACCGGCGATCCCGGCGGCGGCACCGACGATCATCTGAGTGGCGAACTCGCCGATGCCGTGCCAGACGGCGCCGGCACCGCCCCCGTGAGCAGCCAGCAGGGCCACCATCAGGGCGATCCCGACCGGGTCGTTGGCGCCGGACTCACCCTCCAGCAGCGTGCCGGCCCGGCCGCCGACCTGCTTGCCGCCGAGCACCGAGAAGACCACCGCCGGATCGGTCGGCGCCAGTGCGGTGCCCAGCAGCATCGACTCGAACCAGCCAATGTGGAACGCGAAATGCGCGACGGCGGCCACCGCGACCGTGGTCACCGCTGTCCCGGCCACTCCGAGCCACAGGATCGGTCCGGCCACCGGACGGAACCGGCCCCAACCGATGTGCATCCCGCCGTCGAACAGGATCACGACCAGGGCGACAGTGACCAATCGCTGCACCGTTTGAGTCGGGATGTCGGACAGGTGCGGCACCGCAGCGGCCGCGACCGCGGCGCCGACCAGGAAGAGTGCCGGCGCCGGCACCCGCAGGAACAGGCTGATCCGGCTGGACAGCACCGCGAGCAGGAACGCCGCGGCACAGACGCAGACGATCAGCCCGAATTGCGTCGTGTCCGCCACCGGCACACACTATCCGGCCGAGTCCCTACTACTCCCCCGGCCGATTGAATGCGAAGATCAGAACGTGCGATTCCTGATCCGGACCGTCATCACCGCCCTCGCCGTGTGGGTCGCCGCCGCCCTGCTCAGTGGCATCACCATCAGCGGCAGCAGCTGGTGGCGCAACGCGCTGACCCTGATCTGCGTCGCCGTCATCATCGGCCTGATCAACACCTTCCTCAAGCCGATCATCGTGGTGCTCGGATGCCCGCTCTACGTGCTCACGCTGGGCCTGATCTCGTTCGTCATCAACGCCTTGCTGCTGTGGTTCGCCAGCTGGATCGCCGACAAGCTCAACCTGCCATTCCACGTCAACGGATTCTGGTCGGCATTCTGGGGAGCGATCATCATCGGCGTGGTGGGCTGGATGCTCGGCCTGATCATCCAGGAGCCGCGCCGGGGCGAGCCGGCAGCTGCGCGATGAGCGCGGCCGGCGCCACCGCGCGATAGGCGTCTTCGGCGATCTCCGCGATCTCGGACCAGTCGACTTCGACATCAAGGCGGACACCAAGCCAGCCCCGGTGCCCGACATAGGGCGGCCGGAAGAACTGCTCCGGGTTCTCGGCAATCAGTTCGGCCTGCGCGCCGGCCGGAGCCGCGCACCAGAAGTGCGGAAATTCGTTGTCGTGATGGCCGCTCTGCCACAGCATCAGGAACGACTTCTTATCCCGGACGAACCAGGTCGGCGCGCTGTGACTGGGACGCTCGGTGACTTCCGGAAACGCCCGGCAGATCCGCCGCAACCGATCGAGTGCGTCCATGCGCTCCAGCCTAGTGACGCCGGCCCGGCGCACGGGCCGGCGTCACTAGCGCATCGCCATCATCCTTGCCGGTCTGCCTAGAGCGTGGCCAGGACCGCTGCGCCCTGTGCCCCTACTGCGTCGCGACTGCCAGCACTCGCTTGAACTGGCCGGCCAGAGTGGCATCTCCGGCGATCAGGACGCCGTCGTCGCCGCCGCGATTCCAGAGCCATCGGGCCAGCGCATCCGGCTCGCCACGGACCGCGGCGGCGACGCCACTGACCGTGGCGGCGCCGGCGTCCGGCGCGTCGCCGACCGTCACGCCGTCCGGGGTGGCTGCCACGAACCAGGACCGCACTGGTGCGGCTATCTCCAGCACCCGCGAATCGGCACCGGTCAAGACCGCCTGGAAATCTTCCGGCCAGGCTTTGCTGGCCCAGTCCACGAAGACGCTGAGCACCTCGTCAACGGTGTCCAGCCCGAACGCGGCCTCGATCGGCGCCGGCTCGGATCCGCCGGCCAGCTCGGCATCGATCCGGTGGATGACCGTCTCGTGCGCCATCCGGCGCACCCAGAAGCCGACCGACTGGTCCGGATCGAACCAGGTCTTGGCAGGGTCCGCGGGTTGGTGCCGGTCCAGCTGATCGACCAGTGCCGACCAGCTCCGGTCGAGCGCGGCCGCGGCCGGCGTGCCGACCAGGTCGGGCGGCCACGGATCGGGCCAGGCCCGCAGCCGGATGGCTTCGGCCTTGTGCAGGTAAACGGTGGCGACGTGGTGCGCGAGATCGGTGACGGTCCAGTCCGGGCAGGTCGGAACCCGGGCATCCGGCGGCGCGGTGGTGACCGCGCCGAGCAGCCGGGCATATTCGGCATCGAGGTGCTGCCGCAGCTTGCTGAAATTCATGGCGGCCATGCTGGCACCGGCCTACGACGAAAGCGCCCGACCTGCTTCAATTGCGCGCATGACGCTTGGCCCCAAGGCACCCGAACGCCGACGCCGGCTGATCGTCGACGCCGCGCTCGACGTCTTGCGGGAGCGCGGCTTCGCCGGCGCTCGAATGGCCGACATCGCGGCCCGGGCCGGCACGTCACCGGCCCTGGTCGCCTACCACTTCGGCACGCTGTCCGCGGTTCTCTCGGAGGCGCTGACCGTCGCCGAGGATCGGTTCTACGCCGACTTCGCGCACCTGCTCTCCGGCAAGGAGCGGGCGCTGGAAAAGCTCTGGACCTGCATCGACCTGGCGGCCAGCGGCGGCCCGGCGATCGGCGACTGGGTGCTCTGGATGGAGGTCTGGGTGCAGGCGCTGCGCGACGAGCAGGTGCGCCGCACCCGGGAGCAGCTGGACCGGCGGTGGCGCCGCACGTTGCTCGACGTGATCGAGCAGGGCCATGCTGAAGGGTCATTCAGCTGCCCCGATCCCGCGGCCGCGAGCTTCCGGCTCGCCTCCCTGATGGATGGACTCGCAGTTCAGCTGGCACTTCGAGACCCGGATATGAACGCCGCGCGAATGATCCTGCTGTGGCGGCGCGCCGCCGCGCTCGAACTCGGCATCGACTCGATCGACTGACTGAGGCCGGTCCGCCGCGCCGCACAACCTGGTCGCCCTCACCCGAAACCCGCCGATCCGGCGAGTTTCGGCAGCTCAGGCTGTCATTCGCATGATCATTTGGCGCCTTCGCCTTCCCAATCTCGCAGCTGGTCGGCTAGGTTAGATCCTGAACCGCCATTCAGGATGGGTCCACCGCGGACGTTCGGTTCACGAGTCACGAAAGTAGGCTTTTCATGTTGCCGCTCGACGCCGCTGATCTTCAGCGGGACGCACGAGAGCACCTCATGCTGCACTTCACCGATATGTCCGTCTACGCGGACAAGAACATCCCGATCTACGTCCGGGGCGACGGAGCGCATCTCTACGACGCCGACGGCCGGCGCTACATCGACGGGCTGTCCGGTCTGTTCTGCACGAATCTCGGCCACTCCTACGGTGCCGAGATCGGTGCCGCCGCCGCCGATCAGCTGAGCCAGCTGGTCTTCACCCCGAACTGGTACGTTGCCCACCCCGCCGCCATCGCGCTCGCCACCAAGCTGGCCGAGCTGGCTCCCGGAGACCTGAATCGGGTCTTCTTCACCTCCGGTGGCGGTGACGCCAACGAAGCGGCCTACAAGCTGGCCCGCCAGTGGCACGCCCACCAGGGCGAGCCGCAGCGGCACAAGGTCATCTCGCGCCGGATCTCATACCACGGCACCACGCTGGGCGCGCTGTCGTTCACCGGGCTGGCCGGAGCCAAGACGCCATTCGCCCCGGCCGCGGTGCCGGTGCATTTCGTCTCCAACACCAACGCCTATCGGCATCCGCTCGGCGATGACGAGGACGCGTTCTGCGCGGCGCTGCTCACCGAACTCGAAGAGGCGATCCTGTTCGAGGGCGAGGACACCATCGCGATGATGATCGCCGAACCGGTGCAGAACTCCGGCGGCTGCTTCACGCCCCCGCGCGGCTACTGGGCCGGCGTCCGCCAGATCTGCGACCGCTACCGCATCCTGCTCCTGTCCGACGAGGTGATCACCGGTTTCGGCCGGGTCGGCGAGTGGTTCGGCGCGGTCAAATACGGCTTCCAGCCGGACCTCATCACGTTTGCCAAGGGCGTCACCGCCGGGCACGGCCCGATGGGCGGCGTCATCGTCAGTGAGCGCGTCGCGGCACCATTCGTCACCGGCGACGAGACCTTCATGCACGGCCTCACCTTCGGCGGGCACCCGGCGATCTGTGCGATGGCCTTGAAGACCATCGAGATCATCGAGCGCGAGGATGTGCTCGGCAACGTCCGCCGCAACGAGCCGTTGATGCGCGAGATGCTGGAGAAGCTCCGCGAGATCCCGATCGTCGGCGACATCCGCGGCGCCGGCCACTTCTGGGCTATCGAGCTGGTCAAGGACCAGGCCACCAAGGAGACGTTCGAGGGCGACGAAGCCGACTGGCTGCTGCGCCAGGTGCTCTCCGAAGACCTGGTCCATGCGGGGCTGCTCTGCCGGCTCGACGACCGCGGTGACCCGGTGGTGCAGCTGTCGCCGCCGCTGATCTGCGATATGGAGCTGTTCGCCGAAATCGTCGACATTGTTCGCGCCGGCTTGACCAAGGCGGCGCGCCTGGTGGCCGCCGATGTATTCGCCAGCGGCGCGCAGGTGATCAGCACCGGTCGTGGACGGCCGACTCCGGCAGGCACGCGTGCCGCAGCATGACGTCGTCGTTCTAGGCGCCGGCCTGGCCGGCCTGTCCGCCGCCCGCGACCTGGTCGCGGGCGGCGCCGACGTGATCGTCCTGGAGGCACGCGGGCGAGCCGGCGGCCGGGTCGAACAGACCTCGCTCGCCGACGGTCGCCTGGTCCAGCTCGGCGGCGAGGTGGTCGGGCCATTCCACACGGCCTACACCGGCCTGGTTGCCGAGCTCGGACTCACCCTGGTGCCGTCGTTTCCGGACCTGCCCGGCGAGGACACCTGGCTGCTCGCCGACGGCCGGCACATCGGCCCGGACATTCCGTGGTTCTCGGACGCCGATCGCAAGGCCTACGACGTGGTCGAGACCGCGTTCGCCGCGCTGTCCGCGACGGTCGACCCGGACAATCCGTGGGCTCATCCGGACGCGGCGACGTTGGACTCGCTCAGCGTCGCGGAGTGGATGCGGTCCGCGGGTGCCACCCCCAATGTGGTACGTGCGCGGGAACTGGCCATGCTGGCTCTGGCGGCCGAGTCGACCGAGCGGACCTCACTGCTCTCCGATCTCCGAAAGGAGGCCGCCGCCGGTTCGCCGGGCTTCTACAGCTACGACGCGTGGGAGTGCCAGCGCGTTGCCGAGGGTTCGGCGACCGTGGCGTTGCGGATGGCCGAGGCGCTCGGCCATCGGATCCGCTACGGCACGCCGGTCCGGCGACTGCGCGTCGACCGTGGCGGCTGTGTCGTCACCACGGCCACCGGCGAGCACATCACCGCCGGCGCGGTGGTCTCGGCGATCCCGGTCGGGCCACTGCGCGACATCCAGATCGACGGTGTGTCAACGGATCGGCTGGCGTCACTGGACCGGCAGCGGCACGCGCTCGCGGCCAAGGTGGTCTTCGCCTATCCGGATTCGTTCTGGGAACGACAGGGTCAGAACGGCGCCGCCTACATGGAGACCACCGTCATCGGCGGCACCTGGGTGCAGCGCGACGGCATCATCTCCACGCTCGTGCCGCCCGAGCGTCTGGCAGCCTTCCTCACCACCTCCCCGGCTCGGCTCGAAGCCGAACT
This sequence comes from uncultured Actinomycetota bacterium, assembly GCA_963836775.1. Lineage (GTDB taxonomy): Bacteria > Actinomycetota > Actinomycetes > Mycobacteriales > Micromonosporaceae > DASQPR01. The sequence continues at coordinate 2,792,823 of CAWIKR010000003.1, forward strand.
GACCACCGAGATGGCGGCAGCGTTCGGCGACCTGGCGCTGGATCCGGAGGCGGTGTTCTTCCGCCGGTGGGCGACCGACCCGTGGACGCAGGGCTACATCACCGGGTGGCGGCCAGGCGACGTGCTGGCGGTCGGGCCGCTGCACGGCACCCACGAACCGCCGTTCTACGTGTGCGGCTCGGACCAGTGGGTGTGCGGCTACATGGAAGGAGCCGTACGCACGGGGCGTGCCGCGGCGGCCGCGGCCCTCTCCGAGTGATGTTTCAGGTCGACGGCTCTTCTCTCGCCTCAGAGGTCGACGGCCGGCCAATCAGGTCGGCCGGGACCTGCAGCCGGTCGTCGCTCCAGTAGAGCTCGATGGCATCCGGGACCGGACCGCCCGCGGCGCTCACCGCGGCGGCCCGGTCCAGAAGCCCGACCTCCTCGGCGTCCAGCTGGTCGTAGTGCTTCGGGATCAGGCCCCAGCTGTCCCACGGCAGAGTCTCCAGCCGGTTGAGGGCGGCCAGGTCACGGATGACGTTGCCCTGGACTTCCCACATCCCGACGATCTGCTCGCGCACCACCCCGAAGTCATTGGGATCGCGCAGCCCGGTCCGGCACTCCTGCCACGCCTGGCCGCCGACCAGAAACCCGTCCCGGGGCACGTCCAGCGGATCGATCGCCACACCGTAATCACCCCGGTCCCCGGCCACCTGGGCGTCCAGCAGCCGCCACTGCCCGGACTCGTGCCAGAACTCGACCACCCAGTGGTCGACGAAGAAGCCGGGCTGGAAATAGCCGGCGAATCCGGCCCGCATCCGGGCCGCGACCCCGGCCTCGCGCAGCATCGAGCAGGCGAGCACGCAGAAGTCCCGGCAGGTGCCGGCGAACCGCTGGTCCGGCGGCCGGCGCCGGAGATCTCCGAGCCGATCGACGATCGCGTAGGTCCAGCGTGTGTCCGCCTCGGCGCGGCGCGGCTCCGGCAGCTCGAATCCGAACCGCCACTTGGTCTCGTCTCGATGGCAGACCGCGTCCTGGATCAGCTCGCACATCGCGACCAGATCCGACGGAGCGGTGCCGATCAGATCGCGGTGGCGGCCGGGATCGGTAAGCGGGCTGTGCTGCCGGTAGAACTCGAGCTCGTCCATGAACCGGACCCTACTAATTTGACCCGACATTCTTGGCCCGGCGGCGACCATGCGGGGCCTGCCGAGATTACGTTCCGCGACGTGACGGGGGGTGACGCCGCCTCAGGGCAGGTCATCGAACGGGCGCGCGTAGCGGAACGTGCCGCGAAGCGACGGGGTGTAGGCGGCCAGCGGGCGCGCCTGGAAATACCGGCCCCAGGCCGGATCCGGCGCGGCGATGCCCAGATCGGCGGCCGGCTGAAAGCCGAATCGCGGGTAGTAGACATAGCTGCCGAGCAGGATCACGATCGGCTCGTCCAGCGCATCGGCGGCACCGAGCACGGCGTGCATCAGGGCACTCCCGATGCCGCGGCGCTGATGACCCGGCGCAACCGCCAGCGGCCCGACACCGAGCGCCGGCCGGCCGTCGATGTCGCCGCGGGTGCCCACCACGTGCCCGACCACCTCGCCGCTCTCGTCGGCGACCAGCGACAACCGAGGGATCCAGCCCGGATCCGCGCGCAGCGCGTCGACCAGCGGTGCCTCCGCCGGGGCCGGCCGCTCGGGGCTGGCGAACGCGGCCGCCACCACGGCTCGGATCGCGTCCACGTCGGCGGCTGTCTCACGTCGAACCAGCATCCGATCATCATCGTCGACGATCGACCATCGGCAAGCGAATTACCTCCACCGACATCAGCCGACCGTCGGATCGCGCCACGCAATTCCACCCGTCTACTGTGGCCGGATGTCCGACTCCTATGTGCCACCTTCGAATCTCATCTCCCGTGCCGGTGCCGGGATCGTCGGCGGTATCGCCGGCGGCCTGGTGCTCGCCGCGGTGCTGCAGTTCTTCGATCACATCCGCCCGGTGGGGCACCTGGTCGGCAACGACTCGGTTCAGGTCGCCTGGACCGTCCTGCTGGTGCTGGCCGCGATCGCCGGATGCCTCTACGGCGCCTTGGTCGGCCGGGCCGTGACCGGTCAGATCATCTCGTCGATCGGGATCGGCATCTTCTACGGCGGGGTCTGCTGGATCCTGCTCGAGATGGTCGCGATCCCGCTGCGCAGCGACACCAGGATCTTCACGTTCGACAACGACAGCATGCGCATTCTCGCCGCCTACGTCGGTTTCGGAATCGTTCTCGGCATCGTCTACGCGCTGGCCGGGCCGCGGCGCCGGTACCAGAACAGCCGCGGTCGGTGGCGGGACAGCCGGCCGTACCAGTACGTCTACTCGTTGCCGCAGCGAGCCCGGCGGCGCCGGCGGCGCACCAGCTGATCGCGGCATCGGCGGGTCGGCGGCTGGTCACGTGCGGCGGTGAGTTCGGCGCGCGATCCGGCACTCCTTGGGTCAGGACTTGCCGTCACCAGCCGCGGAGCCGGTGCGGCGCTCCGCCGCCGGCGCCTCGCGTTGCTCGACCACCTGATGCTCGACCACCTGCTGTTCGATGATCTGGTTGACATGCACGTGCTCGTGGTCGTCGTCGTCCTGGAAGAGATGCTTCCAGCGATTCGCGTCGAGCACTCGCAGCCCCGGGATGTAGCGCAGCTCGAGGATCAGGATCACCAGCACCGTGGCGATCAGCGCCAGCCACAGCTGGCCCTCGCCGGCAGCGGCGCCGATGCCGGCGGTGGCCAGGATCGCCGCGGCGGTGGTGACGCCGTGTACCACGCCGAACTGCTGGTCGGTCTGCCGGAACAGCAGGCCGGCACCGATGAATCCGACGCCGGTGACGGCGCCCGACAGCAGTGTCAGGGCGCCCTGCGCGGACAGCACGCCGATCACCGCGGTGGCCACACCGATCAGCGAGAACGTCCGGTCGCCGGCGGCCGAGCCGCGAATCTGGCGCTCGAAGCCGAGCGCGAAGGTGAGCCCGAAGGCGGTCAGAACCCGGAGCACGATGACCCACTGTTCGTGATGCATGGGCAGATCATGCCGGACGACGAGAAGTAGTGATGTCGGCTGGTTGACTCACCGCTGGGCGACGTGGGGATACCGCTCGTCGAACAAGATCGAGCCGACGGGTTCACACTCCCGACAAACAGTGATACCACCGGCTACATGGACGATCACCGATCCCGCCGCGGTTGGCATTGGCTGCTCATCGTGCCAGTTGTCGTACCGCTTCTGACATTCCTCTACAACGGCAAGGATCCACGGCTCTTCGGATTCCCCCGGTTCTACTGGCTGCAACTCGCCTTCATCCTGCTGGGCGTCGCGACCACGGCATTCGTCTACCAGATGACGAAGGACGCTCCGGCCGGCACGAGCGGGGGTGACCAGGCGTGAAGGACCATCTCACTGAGATCATCGTCGCCACGGTCATCTTCCTGGCGGTCAGCGTCATCGGCTTCATCGCGGCCCGGTGGAAGCGCGCCGACAACATGGGGCACCTCGACGAGTGGGGCCTCGGCGGCCGCCAGTTCGGATCCTGGATCACCTGGTTCCTGGTCGGCGGCGACCTCTACACGGCGTACACGTTCGTCGCCGTGCCGGCGCTGCTGTTCGCCTCCGGCGCGCTCGGCTTCTACGCCGTGCCCTACACCGTCATCGTCTACCCGATGGTGTTCGTGGTGCTGGTCCGGCTCTGGTCGGTGTCCCGCAAGCACGGCATGGTCACTCCGGCCGACTTCGTCCGCGCCCGGTCCGGCTCGTCCACGATGGCCCTGCTGGTCGCGATCACCGGCATCGTCGCCACGATGCCGTACATCGCACTTCAGCTGGTCGGCATCGAGTCGGTGCTGAAGTCGATGCACGTCAACCCGACCTGGGCGCTGATCGTGGCGTTCGCCATCCTGGCCGCGTTCACCTATCAGTCCGGGCTGCGTGCGCCGGCGCTGATCGCGTTCGTCAAGGACATCCTGATCTACGTCGTGATCATCGTCGCGATCATCTACATCCCGCACAAGCTGGGTGGATGGAGCCACATCTTCGACGCCGCCGACGCGAAGTTCACCGCCGCCAAGGCCGCCGGCGGCTCCGGCGGCACCACGCTGGTCGCCGCCAACCAATGGCAGTACGTCACTCTGGCGTTCGGCTCGGCGCTGGCGCTGTTCCTCTACCCGCACAGCGTCACCGGCGTGCTGGCCAGCCGGTCCCGGGACACGATCAAGCGCAACATGGCCGCGCTCCCGGCCTACAGCCTGCTGCTCGGCCTGATCGCGCTGCTCGGCTACATGGCGATCGCGGCCAAGACGAAGCCGATCGTCACGCGGCGGCAAGCCGGACGGCAACACCATCGTGCCGCAGCTGTTCGACCAGATGTTCCCGCACTGGTTCGCCGGCGTCGCGTTCGCGGCGGTGGCGATCGGCGCGCTGGTGCCCGCGGCGATCATGTCGATCGCGGCGGCGAACCTGTTCACCCGCAACATCTACAAGGAGTACTTCAAGCGCGACGCCAGCCCGGCGCAACGAGGCCGCGGTCGCCAAGATCGCCTCGCTCGTGGTGAAGATCGGCGCCGTGCTGGTGATCCTGCTGATCAGCCCGCAGTTCTCCATCGACCTGCAGCTGATCGGCGGCGTCATCATCCTGCAGACGCTGCCGGCGGTGGCGATCGCGCTCTACACCCGCTGGCTGCACCGGTGGGGCCTGGTCGCCGGCTGGGCGGTCGGCATGGGGCTGGGCATGTGGATGCTCTACCAGATCCCGAACCCGGCCACGAACCACAAGCACTTCGGCGGATCGGCGTTCCCGATCAGCAAGTGGTTCGACCCGACCAGCATCGGCATGGACGCGAAGGCCACCATCTACGTGGGCTTCGTGGCGGTCATCGCGAACATCATCGTGGCGGTCGTCGTCACCATGCTCTGCCGGATGCTGAACGTCGCCGACGGCGTGGACGCCACGCAGCCGGACGACTACACGCACGACCCGGGCACCACCAGCGCCACACCCCCGACGCCGCCCCGCCAGTTTGCCGGCGACGAGCTGCCGGACCCGGTTCCGACCACCTGATCGGCATCGGCATGCGACGGGCGCCCGGCCGGCTGGCCGGGCGCCCGTCCCCCCGAACGTGCCTGGGACGCCGGCGGGACACCGCTGTGCCGGCTCGGACGGCGATGCCCGCCGCGTCCGCGGCGCCTCCCGCATGGTCCGACGTCCACTCGATCCGGATCGGGCACAACGGCCGCGGATCGATACGCCATCGAGCCTAGAAACGCATCGATCGACCCTGAAGGGCCGCAGCGGCCGGTTATGCGCTGGGCCGGTCACATCCAGATTTCAAACCACGGCGCGGTGCAACCAATCCGGCCCGCCGTCGGTCAAGACACCGAGACGCGTGCGCCGATTTCGCGTACGACGTCGACGAACTGGCGCACATCGCGCGCGGTGATCCGCCAGTTCGTCATCGCCGGCCGCAACGCGACCTGCCCCGCGTAGACCGTGGTGCCGGCGAACACGCGCCCGTCGGCGAGCAGGGCGGCTCCCAGACGCCGGTTCAAGTCGTCCAGCTCGTCGACGGGTACGCCGGCCGGAGCAAACCGGAAGCACACGATGCACAGCGGCACCTCGGCCAGCCGTTGGAGGTCCGGCGCCTCGTCAACCAGCCGGGCCAGCTCGGCGGCCAGGTCGAGATGCCGTTCCACCAGGGCGCGGTAGCCGTCCCGGCCGTACGCGGACAGCGTCGCCCAGATCGGAATGGCGCGCGCCCGGCGAGACGACTCCGGGCCGAACATCATGTAACCGCCGGCCGGGCTGGACGCGTCCGGCAGATACGGCGCGCCCGGCATTCCGAACGCTCGCGCCAACCGGGACGGGTCGGCCAGCAGCGCGAATCCGCTCTCGTAGGGCACGTTGAGCCACTTGTGCGCGTCCGCGGCGATCGACTGCGCGCGCTCCATTCCGCGTACCAGATGAGCCGACCGCGGCGAGCACGCGGCGAACGCGCCGAACGCGCCATCCACATGGAGCCAAGCGCCGTAGCGCTCGGCCAGGTCGGCGAGCGCGTCGATCGGGTCGAAGTCACCGGCATTGACCTCACCGGCGTTGCCGATGATGACGGCCGGCTGCCCCAGAGCAGCCAGCCGCGCCTCCATCGCGGCCAGGTCCACCCGGCCGACCGGATCGGCGGCGTACACCTCGACCGTGTCCTTGCCGTGGCCCAGCATCTGCAACGCCTTGCGAGCGCTGGCGTGCACGTATCCGCTGGACAGCACCGGCATCCGGGGCAGTCCGGACAAGCCCTGCGCGGTGATGTCGACGCCGTGCTGCTCGCCCCACCAGTGCGCCGCGCAGGCCAGACCGGTGAAGTTGCCGAAGGTGGCGCTGCCGACCAGAGCGCCACCCCAGGACGGCGGGAGGTCCAACAGCTCGATGAGCCAGCGGATTGCGACCGTCTCCACCCGATTCGCGAACTCGGACGAGGCCCGCATGGCCGCGTTCTGGTCCAGCAGCGAGGTCAGCCAGTCACCGGCCATCGCCGCCGGCGTCGAACCACCGATCACGAAGTGGTAGAAGTGCGGGCCGCTGGACTGGGTGGCCGCAGCCATCCCGATCCGGACCAGCCGCTCGGTGGTGACCGATCCGCCGAGCCCGGTCTCCGGCAGCGGCCCGTCCAGGTCGTCGAGCTGCGGCAGGGCCGCGTTGTCCAGCACCGGCAGGTCATCAAGCCGGGCAAGGTAAGGGCCGGCGGCCTCGTACACCGCGGTGAGCGGGTCGAGAGCGCCGGCCACTTCGTCGAGAGGATCCACGATCCTCATCTTGCGCTTTCAGCCGGGTTACTTCTTCGGTTCTGCGGCCTTGGCCGCCTCGGCCGCACGGACGTTCGCGGCGGCCTCGCGCATGCTCTCGTCGAGCGGCCGTGCCTTGATGCCGAAGGTCGCCTCGGTCGCCGACGCGTCCACCAGGAACGGCTTGGCGAACTGGTAGTGGGTGGTGCGCAGCTCCTTGACCATCGGGTCGAACAGGCCCGCGGTCCACAGCGCGACGTAGGGCAGGTGCGACACCTTCGGCCGGGCCAGACCGTTGGCCTCGGCGAACTCGGCGGCAAACTGCGCCACGGTCAGCGGCTCGTGCGACGGCACCATCCACGCCTTGCCATAAGCCCGCTCGTCTCCGGACACGGTGACCAAGGTGCGCGCCACGTCGTGGATCGACGTCCAGGTGTGCGGGACGTCGACCGGCACCGGCGCGTAGGCCCGCTTGCCGGCCAGCAGCGGAGCCCCGAGGCTCCAGGACAGGATGCCGTTGCCCTCGATGTAGTCACTGGCCCGCACCTCGGTCGCCCGGATCCGGCCATCGTGGTGCCGGCGCAGCGCCTCGCGCCACATGTCGGCGCGCATCCGCAGCTTGGGGTGGGTGGCGGCGAGCGGGGTGTCCGGGCCCATGACTCCGGAGCCCGGGCCGTAGCCATACAGCGGAGCCGCGGTCACCAGCACCGCACCGCTGCGCTCGGCGGCGGTCAGCAACGACGCGGCCAGCGGCGGCCAGTCGGTCAGCCAGCGGTGGTATTGCGGGTTGGCGCAGTTGTAAAGCGCATCGGCGCCATTGGTCAGGGCGGTCAGCTTGTCCGGGTCGGTGGCGTCGGCGGCGATCAGCTGGATGCCGGCGTGCGCCGGACCGCTGCCGCTGCGGGTGACCATCGCCACGCTCTCGCCGCGCTCGGCAAGCTGGACTGCGGTGGCCGAGCCGACCGGGCCGGCGCCGACGATAACGTGCTGGGACATTTCGAGACCTCCGATTTGTTTCGAGAGCACCGCTCTCTGTTGAGAACAACTCTCGCATATCATCTTCGGCGCGTCAAGAGCAGTGCTCTCGGATGTGTGCAACAATCGCTGACATGCCTTCCGGAGAGATCAAAACGGCCGGTTCGATCCGGGCTCGCGTACGCGCCGAGATGATCGACGAGATCAAGACGGTGGCGCGCCGGCACCTGGCGACCGACGGCGCGAACCTGTCGCTGCGCGCGGTCGCCCGAGACATGGGCATGGTGTCCTCTGCGCTCTACCGGTATTTCGCCAGCCGCGACGACCTGCTCACGGCGCTGATCATCGACGCCTATGACGCCATCGGATCGGCCGTCGAGACCGCGGATGACGCCGTCTCGGACCGCACCGACGGCCGGGCCCGGTGGCTTGCCTGCTGCCGGGCGATCCGGACCTGGGCCCTGGCCAACCCGAGCGAATACGCGCTGATCTTCGGTTCCCCGGTCCCCGGATACCAAGCGCCTGCCGACACCACGGTGGCGGCCGCGCGTACCCCGGTGAGGTTATTGCTCCTGGTCTCCGAGTCGGCCCACGCCGGACCGCGGACGATGACCATTCCCGCTGGTGTCACCCACGATCTCGGGCAGCTCACCGCCACTGGCACCGTGCCGGAGATGGACGTGTCTCTGCTCGCGGTCACCTCGATCGCCTGGATCCACGTCTTCGGAGCGGTGAGCTTCGAGCTGTTCGGCCAGCTCAACAACGTGGTCTTCGATCGGGACGGTTATTTCGACCTGCAAGCCCGGATGATGGCGGACCTGATCGGCCTGTAGGCCCGCGCTGCGCCGTCGTCGCGCGACCCTCGTTGTCCCCTCGTGTTCGGCTGGCGAGGGTGAGGCATCGGCGAGGATGGTGCGATGCACCCGTTCCGATTCCACACCAGCGTCAACGGCATCCTCGGCCTGCGTGATGTCACCGAGGCGGCGCGCCGGGCCGAGTCGATCGGCTATTCCGGCATCCTGATCGCCGACCACCTGGTCCCCAAGATGGCCGCCGTGCCGCTGCTGACCGCCGTCGCGGCCGTCACCGAACGGCTGCGAATCGGCACCTTCGTGCTGAACAACGGGCTGCGGCATCCAGCGGTGCTGGCGCACGACTTGGCAACGCTGGATGTGCTCTCCGGCGGGCGTCTGGAGATCGGCATCGGCGCCGGCTGGAACAAGCCCGAATACCTCGGCATCGGCCTGCCGTTTCCGCCGGTCGGGACCCGGGTCTCCGAGCTCACCGAGGCGATCACGGTGCTCAAGGGCTGCTTCGGCGATGGGCCGTTCAGCTTCGCCGGCACGCATTACACGATCACCGACTATGACGGGCAGCCCAAGCCGGTGCAGCGCCCCCATCCCCCGCTGTTCATCGGTGGTGGCGGCCGCCGGGTGCTCACTCTCGCCGGGCGCGAGGCCGACATTGTCGGCCTGGCACCTCGGGTCAATACGGGGGGTGCGGCGGTCACACCGGATGCGCGCTCGTTCACGCTGGCCGCGGCCATCGAGAAGGTTTCCTGGGTACGCGCGGCCGCCGGCGACCGATTCCCGTCACTGGAACTGAACGCGTATCCGAGTGGCGGCCCGATCATCGTGACGAACGATGCGCTGACGGTCGCGACCGATCGGGCGGCCGCATTGTCGTCGTTGTCAGGCGTTTCGATTACCCGCGACGAGGTGCTCGAGTCGCCGCACATCTACATCGGAACGATCGACCAGATCGCCGAGAAGCTGGAGATGCTCCGATCGACTTTGGGCGTGTCGTCGTTCCTGATCGATGACACCGATGAGCTGGCGCCGCTGGTGGAGAGATTGGCCGGCAAGTAGCCCGATCTCCGGGCCGCCGCCGCGTGTGTGCTGCCCCTCCCGCGATCGCCGCGCTAGTCGATGCCCGCCCGCGCTCCTCCGCCCCGCGCGCTTCCGCGGCCGCCCGCACTTTGGTGCCCCGTGCTCTTCCGCGCCCCGACCATGATCAAGTGCACGATCTTGAGCAATGAGGACGGTATAGCGACCTTGGACGCACACGATCTTGCACATGCTCGTGCACTCGATCTTTGTGCACGCGCGCACGATCTTGGCCGGCCGCCGCGGCACCACTATCCGTCGAGTTGCGACGAGATCTCGTCATAAGTCGACTGCCAGCTGTCGGTTCGGCACCGGAAGCCCGAAGATCGCGACGTCCGCGGGCTCATGGTTCGCCAGCCGCCCGTGATCGCGACGTCCGCGGACCCACGGCTCCCGAATCACGCGCCAGACAACCCTCAGCCCGCGAACGTCGCGATCACACTGCCACCACTCCTCGGACGTCGCGATCTTGGCCGGGCTCTACCACGCCATTCAAACGCGAGCTGGCGGTGACACAGGGGAACCCATACGTATCGGTAATTATTGCAATCGTCAGTTAGTAAGGTGGAACGAGAACTGACGTGAGCGGAGCGTAACTGCGATGAGCCAAGTCCCGGCCGACGAGCCAGCACTGCGGCTTGCCGTGGACTTCGTCAACACGTACGACCTGCTCGAACATCCACCCGACCGGCTCACGGTGGACCTCACCGCCCGGATCCTCACCGAGCACGGTCAACCCCAGCTGGCAGCCGCACTCGCCGACGCCTCGCTGATGAAACTGAAGCGGGTCCGGGGTTTCCTCTACGCGATCTTCGCGGGTGAGACCGCCGCCGAGAAGCAAGCCGCGGTCAACCACATCTTCGCCTACATTGGCGCGATTCCCCGGATCGTCGACGGTCCGCGATTGGTCGCCGCTACCGAGAGCGACGACCCGGTACGCCAACTTGGCGCTCTGTGCGCCGACGCCCTCGCCCGTGCACTCGTCACCGGCGGATCGAATCGGGTCGGCACCTGCGCCGCGAACCCGTGCAAATGCGGGTACGTCGACCGCACCCGAGCCGGCCGCCAGCGCTACTGTAGCCAGCTCTGCAACGACCGGGTCGCGGCGGCAAACTACCGCAGCCGGCACGCCTGACCCAACCAACTTCTCGGTTTCGCTGCACTTCTGCCACAACCGCTCAAGACCGTGGTCTTGGTGAGTTGCGACGATGCGAGCAACCCACGAGCCAGTGGAACGAATCCGGCGGCGCGAGCACCATCGCGGCCCCGGAGCAGCGCAGCCGCACTCCCCGCCGACCCCTCCATGAGAGCGAGTCTTGCCAGCCGGCCGACGCCGCGAATTCGGCACTCTTGGCAGCGGTCCGGTAACGACCATTGACCGTCCTCGCGAGCCAGCCCTAGCGTCAGTTTATAAGTTGTGTTAGAAACTGATGTGAGGAGACCGCATGAAGATCACCCGAGGGATCCCGGTCGCCATCACCGTGCTCGCGCTGACCGCCGGTTCGGCGGTGGCCGCTCAGGCGTCCGGTGGCTTGTCGCAAAGGAGTGGAACCAGCGTGCGCACCACGAGCGAGCCGGTGACCGTGCAGGACATCTCAATTTCGGTGCCCGGCCAGGATCCGGTGAGCGCGTACCTGGTCCGCCCGTCCGGCACAGCCCGCCGTAACGGCCTCGCCGGAATCGTTTATCTGCACTGGTTCGAGCCTCCGGCATCGACCCAGAACCGGACCGAGTTCCTGGCCGAAGCCGTCGCCATGGCCGCCGAGGGCGCCGTCGCGATCCTGCCCGATCTCCGATTCCCGTGGACCATCGACGTGACCGGCGACGACCAGGACGTGGCGCACCTCAAGGCGCAGGTGGATGCGCTGGATCGCGTCTACGCGACGCTGCTCACCCAGCCCGGCGTGGACAGCCGGCGCACCGCCGTCGTGGGTCACGACTACGGTGCGATGTTCGGCTCGCTGCTGGTCAGGCGACACCCAGGCGTACGCGCGGAGGTGTTCATGGCCGGCGACGCCACCTGGGCCAACTGGTTCACCACCTACTTCGTCAACGTTGACGATCCGGTCGGGTACGCCCAAAGCTTCGACGGCCTCGACCCGGTCGACAACGTCAGCCATCGCGGATCCCGCCTTTACCTCCAGTGGGCCGGGCAGGACCAGTTCGTGAGCGAGCAGGTCCGCGACGAGTTCTCCGCGGCCGATCCCACCGCGGCAGTGTCGCTCTACCCGAATGCCGGTCACTTCCTCGACCAACGGGGCAAGGACGACCGGATCGCGTGGGTCTCCACAGAGCTGGGACTGCACTAAATAGAGCCGGGACTGCACTGGATCACGCCGCGGAGCACGGCCGGCCGGGACCCTGCGTTTGGGGTGCGGAGACCGGCCGGCCGTCGCCGGGGTGGGCACGGGTCCCCCGTCCCACGGCCCACCCCGGCACCTGGCCGTTAACGATCGAGGAGCTTTTCCACCTTTGCGAACTCGTCCGCGGTGAGCGGGCCGAAGGAGAGAGCTCCGGCGTTCTCCTCGACCTGGGCCACACTGCGAAATCCGGGAATCGGAATCGACGTCTCGCTGCGAGACCACAGCCAGGCGAGAGCGCCTTGTGCCAAGGTACGGCCGCCGCTGGTGAGCACCTCACGCACCGCGTCGATCCGGTCCAGCCACTCCTGCGACGCGCGACCGCCCTGGAAGTAGGTCATCCACGCCAGCGGCTGGCTTCGCACGTCATTGCCGGCGACGGCACGGCCGTCGTGATACTTGCCGGAGAGCAGTCCCATCGCGAGCGGCCCGCGGTCGATGCCGGCCAGGCCGAAGCGTTCGCAGACGGCGACCATCTCGGGTGCGTCCCGCAGCACCGAGTGGTCGTACTGGACCGCCGCCAGGTGCCCAGTCGCGTCTGCCCACGCCGCCGCCCGGTCCGGGTCGTCGGTGCTCCAGCCGAAAGCACGGATCTTCCCGGCGTCGACCAACTCCTCGAGCGGCTCGATCAAGTCCATCGCTTCCGGGATCGGCAGGTTGCCGATGTGCAGCTGGTAGAGGTCGATGTAGTCGGTACCCAGTCGGCGCAGCGAGTTCTCCACGGCAGTACGCAGATGCGCCACCGTCCCGTCCTGCCCGAGCGCCAGCCGCTGCTGCTCGTCGAAGGTGTTGCCCCACTTGCTAGCGATCACCACGTCCGAGCGCCGGGCTCCGAACGCCCGTCCGAGCAGCCGCTCGCTATGTCCGGCGCCGTAGCTGTCGGCGGTGTCGAAGAAGGTGACACCCAGTTCGAGTGCCCGGTGCAGACCACGAACGGACTCGTCGTCGTCGACGCTGCCCCAGCCGTACTCCTCGGACTCACCGCGGTATGGCCCCCCGATCGCCCAGCAGCCCATGCCGAGCGCGCTGACCTCGATGCCGCTGTTGCCGAGCTTCCGCTTCATGAAATCTCCTCTGCGCTTCGCGCGTGACTCAGCCTGGGAACCGCGCTTCGCGCGTGACTCAGCCTGGGAACCGCGCTTCGCGCGTGACTCAACCTGCGAGCCGCGCCAGCCGCGACCCGATGCCAAGGCTGCCGCCTGGAGCGCGCTCCAGGTCAAGCATCGGCCGGGCACAATCGCGCGACCATGCAACACCTCGAGGCAAACAGCGCGCGGCAACGAGGCGAATCCGCAACCACGGCACCCCGCGACGCCGCAAGCAAGCAAGCAGCAAGCAGCAAGCAGCAAGCTACGACGATCGTCGCAACCGCGGCGTGAACCCAGGCGCATACGCGCGGACCAGCATCAACAGGCTCGCCACCATGCCGCTGCAGCCGAGCACCGCCAGCCGTGGATCGGATTTGTCCAGACCGTAGACGCCCCAGCAGAGCAACTCGGCGAGGATCAGCAGCCAGGTGCCGCGGGAGATGCCGGTCGTGCGATCGGCGCGGTAGGCCGTCCAGACCGACGGCGAGACTTGAACCAGGAACGAGGCGGTCAACGCGGTGCCCAGTGCCGCCGAACCGAAGACCGCCCAGATCAGACCCAGCACGACCGTCCACCCGGCGACCAGACCGGCGGCGCGGATCGGCACGGCGGCACGTCCGAGCAGCGTCGCGAGGACACCGGCGAGGACTGTCGCGGCGATCGCGGGCACCAGTGCCGTCCACATCCGGCCGAAGACGAAGTAGACGATCCACGCCGCGTTGTTGACGCTGGTCAGCGCGGCCCAGGACCAGGACACACCGGCTCGGTCACCGGTCCGCCACACCGAGGTCAGTTGCGGCAGGAACTGCGGCACGGCGAAGAGTGCCGCGGCGATCGGCAACGCCTCGAAGACGTCCATAGGCACCGTCCGAAAGTGCTGCAGTCTGCTGTCACCGCGAGAATATGGCAGACGGTGTGCACGATTCGATCAAGTCTTTGCCGAGAGCAGCCGTGCGGTGAAAGAATCGTTCCTATGGACAGTGTCGATCGCCAGATCCTTGCCGAGCTGCAGTCCGAGGGTCGGCTCACGGTCACCGAGCTGGCCGACCGCATCCGGCTCAGCGCCGGCCCCTGTCACCGGCGACTTCGCGAGTTGGAGCGGACCGGAGTCATTCGCGGCTATCGCGCCGTCGTCGACCCGGCCGCGCTCGGCCTCGGCTTCGAAGTCCTGGTCAACGTCACGATGGATCGCGAGGACGCGGAGACGATCGCGGCCTTCGAGACCGCGCTGACCGGCATCGACGAGGTCCGGCACGCCGAGCGCCTGTTCGGCGACCCAGACTATTTGCTCCGGGTGACGACCGCCGACCTGGCCGCCTATGCCACCCTGCGGGATCAGAAACTCGCCACGCTGCCCGGCGTCCAGCGACTTACCTCGACGATCGTCATGAAACGCGTCGTCGCGGACCGTCCCTATGCAGTCAGCGGATCGGCTGTGGTCAGCGGATCGGCGTCCGCGCGTGGCAATCTGGACCGGTGACCCGCCACACTCCGGCCCAGACCGCCGCGAAGACCGGTTTCAGCCTCGACACCCTCCGCTACTACGAGAAGATCGGCCTGCTCAGCGACATCGACCGGACCACCGCCGGCGTGCGGGTCTTCAGTGACGACGACCTGGAATGGCTGGGCGTGCTGCGATGCCTGCGGGAGACCGGGATGCCGATCGCGACCATGCAGGATTACGCGGACATGTGCCGGCGCGACGACGACCCGCGGCTGCGGGTCGCCATTCTGGAGGATCACGAGCAGGCGGTACGCGCGAAAATCGCCGAGCTGACCGGTCAGCTCGCCCATCTGCAGGAGAAAATCGCCTGGTACCAGCGCCACCTGTGAGGTCACCCCGGTAGGCGGGTCGACCCGGCATGACCCAGACTCGCGGCATAGCATCAACGTCTGTGACGAGTAGCGACGTGACCAAGACTCAGGCGTGGCAGGCGCTCGGCGCCCATGCCGACAAGCAGCGCGACATTCATCTGCGGGAGCTGTTCGCCGACGATCCGGGCCGAGCCGGGCGGTTGGCCGCCCAGGCCGGCGATCTCTACGTCGACTACAGCAAGAACCTCGTCACCGACGAGACGGTAGCGATGCTGGTGTCGCTCGCCGATGAGGTCCGCCTCGCCGACCGGATCGCCGACATGTTCGCCGGCGTGCACATCAACACGTCCGAGGATCGCGCCGTCTTGCACACCGCGTTGCGGCAGCCGTCCGGTGTGATGCTCGAGGTGGATGACCAGGACGTCGTCAGCGATGTGCAGTCGGTTCTGAACAAGATGGCCGGGTTCGCCGACCGGGTGCGCTCCGGCGAGTGGGTCGGCCACACCGGCAAGCCGATCGAGACCGTGGTCAATATCGGCATCGGCGGCTCAGACCTCGGCCCGGTGATGGCCTACGAAGCGCTCTCCGGCTACCTGGACACCGGCATCCGGTGCCGCTTCGTCTCCAACATCGACCCGACCGACATCTACGCGAAGACACACGATCTCGATCCGGAGACGACGCTCTTCATCATCGTGTCGAAGACGTTCACCACGTTGGAGACGCTGACCAACGCCACTGAAGCCCGCCGGTGGCTGCTCGACGGCCTCGGCACGACCGACAGCTCGGCGGTCGCCAAGCACTTCGTCGCCGTCAGCACGAGTGCTGATCGGGTGTCCGCGTTCGGCATCGACACCGCCAACATGTTCGGCTTCTGGGACTGGGTCGGCGGCCGGTATTCGTACGACTCGGCGGTCGGCCTGGCGCTGATGGTGGCGATCGGCCCGGGCGGATTTCACCAGATGCTGGACGGCTTCCACACCATCGACGAGCACTTCCGGACGACTCCGGTGGAACGTAACGTGCCGGCGCTGCTCGGCCTGCTGAATATCTGGTACAACAACTTCCTCGGTGCCCAGACCCACGCGGTGCTGCCGTACTCGCAATATCTGCACCGGTTCCCGGCGTACCTGCAACAGCTCACGATGGAGAGCAACGGAAAGTCGGTGCATGCGGACGGCTCGCCGGTGACGTACCAGACTGGCGAGATCTTCTGGGGTGAGCCCGGCACCAACGGCCAGCACGCCTTCTATCAGCTGATCCACCAGGGCACGAAGCTGATCCCGGCGGACTTCATCGGCTTCAGCCAGCCCAACCACGACATCGACGACATGCACGACCTGTTCATGTCGAACTTCTTCGCGCAGACCGCGGCGCTGGCGTTCGGCCGCACCGCCGACGAGGTCGTGGCCGAGGGCACGCCCGCCGACGTGGTGCCGCACAAGGTGATGCCGGGCAACCACCCGACCACCTCGATCCTGGCGCCGAAGCTGACGCCGTCGACGCTCGGCCAGCTGGTGGCGCTCTACGAGCACATCGTGTTCACCGAGGGCAGCATCTGGGGGATCGACTCGTTCGACCAGTGGGGCGTCGAACTGGGCAAGGTGATGGCGAGGCAGCTGGCTCCCCTGCTGTCCGCGCCCGACGCGCCCGAGCTGGACCAGGACGGTTCCACGAACGCGCTGATCGCGCGCTACCGGTCTCAGCGCGGGCGGCCCTAGCTTGCCCGAAGGTCACACGATTCACCGTCTGGCGGCGCGCTACCGGTCGTTTTTCGCCGGGCGCGCCGTCGCGGTGGAAAGCCCGCAAGGCCGGTTCGCCGCCGGTGCCGCGGTGCTCGACGGCTTGGTGCTCAACGACACCGAGGCAGTCGGCAAGCACCTGCTGTTCACCTTCGGCGACAGCCGAAACAGTCCACGCTGCGGCGACAGCCGAAACAGTCCACGCTGCGGCGACAGCCGAAACAGTCCACGCGCGGCGACAGTCGAAAGCAGCCAACGCCGCGGCGGTCGAACGAGCCAACGCCGCGGCGGCGACCACACGTTGCACATACATCTGGGCCTCTACGGAAAGTTCAGCGACGGCCCGACACCGGCGCCACCCGTCGTCGGCGAGGTCCGGCTCCGCGTCATCGGACCGGACCACTGGCTGGACCTGCGTGGCCCGGCGGCGTGCGAGCTGCTCACCCCGGCCGAGGTCGAGGCGCTCCGGGACCGCCTCGGTGCCGATCCACTGCGCGACGACGCGGTCGGCACGGACGCGTTCGCGCGGATCGGCCGCAGCCCGACCCCGATCACGCAACTCCTGCTCAACCAGGAGATCGTGGCCGGGACCGGGCTGATCTTCGTGACTGAGGCGCTGTTCCGGGCCCGGATCCATCCGCTGACGCCGGGTCGCTCGATCTCCGCCGCAGAGTGGGACGAGATCTGGGCGGACCTGAGGGCCCTGATGAAGCCCGCGGTGGTCGCCGGCCGGATCGACACGGTACGCGCGGAGCACCTGCCGGAAGCGATGGGCCGGCCGCCCCGAGTCGACCGGCACGGCGGCGAGGTGTACGCGTACCGCCGCGCCGGCCAGCCGTGCCTCATCTGTGGCACCGCGATCGCGTCCGGCACGCTCGGAGGCCGCAACCTCTACTGGTGCCCGACCTGTCAGCAGGCCGACTGACGGACCGCGTCCGCCGGCGGGTTCTCATCCTCCGGCCTCGGTGAATCTTGAACGACTGTTGCTGCCATTGAGCGATACGCGTTCAAGATCTGGGGCCGAGGTGTCGATTTCGGAGGCGCCCGCTCGTGTAGAGGGCGTAGACATCGAGATCGAGGAGGACACCGTGGCCAAGCTGGTGCTGTTCGTCAGCGTTTCCCTGGACGGTGTGATGCAAGGGCCGGGCCGGCCGGACGAGGACAGTCGCGACGGCTTCGCCCACGGCGGCTGGGCGGCACCCTATGCCGACGCCGGAACCGGCGCCGCGGCCGCCGAAGGCGGTGCGACCAGTGGCGCCCTCCTGCTTGGCCGGCGTACCTATCTGGACTTCTTCTCGGTCTGGCCGCAGCGAACCGACAACCCGTTCACCGAAGTTCTCAACAACACGCAGAAATATGTCGTGTCCCGCAGTCTGACTGACGACCTGCCGTGGCAGAACTCGTCGCTCCTGCGCGGCGTGGCCGACGTCGCCGCGATCAAGCAGCGCCTGGACCGCGACATCGTCCTGCTCGGCAGCGGCGAGCTGGCGCGGTCGCTGATGGACGCCGGTCTCATCGACACCTACACCCTGCTGATCCACCCGCTGGTGCTCGGCTCCGGGACACGGCTGTTCCCGCCGAAAGGCCCGGATCGCAAGCTTGATCTGGTGCAGTCCACCGCCACATCGAGCGGCGTCGTGATCGCGACTTATCAGCCCGCGGCCTGATCCTCGTTCACCGCTGTCAGGAAGCGCAGGATCGTGTCCAGCTCGACGTCGCTGAAGCCGGCCAGCACTCGCGTCAGGTTCTCCGCCTGGCCCCGGTACATCGGCTCCATCTGCTCATAGACCGCGGCGCCGTCGATCGACACGATCACCTTGCGCCGGTCGTCGGCGGCCCGGTCCCGGCGGACGAACCCGGCCCGCTCCAGCCGATCAAGGACGCCGGTCACCGTACCTGTCTTGAGATTGCTCTTTCCGGCCAGCTGGCCCGGCGTCATCGGACCGTTCACCTGCAACAAGGTGAGGAACTGGGCGTCCGAGGCGCCGAGCCCGAGCCGCTCGGCCACGGTGTGGTTGAACAGGATGATCGACGAATTCAGGCGCTGGATCGCCGTCATGATCGCAAATCCGGTCTGGTCCCGTGTTTCGGTAGACAAAGTATCTCGCCTTCGCTAGTATTTCGGTCGTACGAGATATTCGCCCGGCCGAGACAATGCACAATCCTCCGCTTATGGCCGGCACTACGCAAGGAGGCACGGAAATGACCACCACCACCAACCCGGCACGCCTGATGGTCCAGGACGACGACGTCAAGAAGCTGGGGCACTGGACCACCGACCGCGCGTTCGAGATCAAGATCCGTCATGGCGCCGCCACGCTGGACCTGCGCTCGCACCAGATCCCGGATGGCGACATCGAGATCCACCTGGACATCGACCACGGCATGCTCAAGCTGCTGGTGCCGGATGGCGCCACGATCGACTCGTGGGATGTGTCGTTCGTGGGCCGCGGTCGGGTCAAGGACTGGCAGCGCGGCGAGGCCCGGACCGATGGCCGGACGATCCGGCTGGTCGGGCCGATCCGGCGCGGCGAGGTCCGGATCAACCGCGGCGGCATCGCGGTGCTCTCAGCGATGATGACCAAGGAGTTCATCGCCGACGCCCGCCGTGCCAACAAGGCCGGCACCACTCCGGTGGTCGCCGATCCGTCACACCGCGACTGAACCAATCGGCAGCCGGCCCACCCGCACTCGCGGGTGGGCCGGTTGCCCGATTTCGTCACGCTCCGCCGATATACGTATCGGTTATCAGAGCAAAGCCCCCGCGCACGCGCAGGGCGACCTCCGCGGTCAGTCACGGTCCGCATTCGGCTCATGCGGTACGCCTACCAAGTCGCCCACCCGGGCCGCCCGCCATGGCCGGCCCGCTCCGGATCGACTCAGCCGAAGTCGCCGTCGCCACGCAGGTAGGCGAGCACCGCCAGGACCCGGCGATTGGTGTCGTCGGTCTGCGGGACGTGCAGCTTCGTCAGGATGCTGCCGATGTGCCGGCGAGCGCGAGCGCACCCAGCCACAGCGGCGCCACCACAGCGAGGATCAGCAGGTAGGCAAAGGCTCGCCAGGTGGCCGGATCGGCGTACAGGTTGCCATGGCGGCCGTCATAGGTGGGGCGGTTGTCGGCGCTCTTGAGCCGCCAGCGCTCGATCCGGCCGACGAACACGGCCAGCGGCGGACCGGCGACCGCCGGCAGCGATAGTCCGAACAACGTCAGCGGCGCGGCGGCAAGGATGTGCGAGCCACCCTTGCCGACCTGGCTGACGGCGGCCCGCGATGGGCCCCACCGGGCAGGCCAGGACGACGCCAAGAACCCCAGCGACGATCGCGGTGCCGGCCGCGTAGACAACGCCGCGCCAGGGCCACGCGGTGATCAGGAACCGGCGCTCGCGCACCGCGCTGAGCAGGAACGAGGGAGATGCAGGAGGCATGCGACCCGGTTATGGGTGAGCGCCGCGGACGCCGAGTAGTCCATCCACACACTTGGGGTATAGCTAGCTACACCTCGACTCGGGCCGTAGCTCCACAGACACGGCGCCTTCCATTCGGTGAAGTGGAGACCGTGACCGAGATGGGGATGCGGATGCCGCGCGAGAACCTGACCAGCCGGGAGCATGAGGTGCTTCTGGAGATCATCCGGGGCCGGTCCAACGCCGAGATCGGACGCGAACTCTACGTCGCGGAGAAGACCGTGAAGACCCATGTCACCCGGATCCTGCGCAAGCTCGACCTGCGCGATCGGGTCGCGGTGGTGATTTACGCGTACGAGAGCGGGATCGTCGAGCCCCGGGTCGCCGCGTCGATAAGGTAGTGCCGTGGAGCAACGGATCCTAGGGCGCACCGGTCGCTCGGTCAGCATCATCGGCCTCGGTGCCTGGCAGCTCGGTGCCGATTGGGGCGCGGTCGACGGGACCGACGCGATGGCGACCCTTTACGGAGCCGTCGACTCGGGTGTCACCTTTATCGACACCGCCGATGTCTACGGCGACGGGCGCAGCGAGCGCCTGGTCGGCCGGCTGCTGCGAGAACGCGAGACCAGTGGGTCCGGTGCCGGGCTGACGGTCGCCACCAAGATGGGCCGCCGGGTCGATCAGGTCCCGGAGAACTACAACCGGGACAACTTCCGGGCATGGAACGATCGCTCCCGGGCGAATCTCGGCGTCGACACCATCGACCTCGTGCAACTGCACACTCCGCCGACGCCGGTCTACCACGACGACGCGGTCTTCGACGCGCTCGACGAGATGGTCGCCGAGCAGCGCATCGCGGCGTACGGCGTCAGCGTCGAGACCGTCGAGCAGGCGCTGGCCGCCATCGCCCGGCCGCACGTCGCGAGCGTGCAGATCATCCTCAACATGTTCCGGCTCAAACCGCTGGACGCGGTGCTCCCGGCGGCCGCCGCCGCCGGTGTCGGCATCATCGCGCGGGTGCCGCTGGCCAGCGGGCTGCTCTCCGGCAAGTACGACGAGCACACCACTTTCGCCGCCGACGACCACCGCGCCTACAACCGTCACGGTGAGGCGTTCGACGTCGGCGAGACGTTCAGTGGCGTGCCGTTCGACGTTGGGCTGGCCGCGGTCGCGCGGCTGGCGGCGATCACGCCGGGCGGCGCCACGATGGCACAGTTCGCGCTGCGGTGGATCCTCGACCAGCCGGGCGTGACGACCGTCATCCCGGGGGCGCGCAGCCCGGAACAGGCCCGCGGCAACGCCGCCGCCGCCGACGTAGCGCCGATCGACGAGGCGACGATGGCCCAGGTGGCCGGTGTCTACGACGACCTGATCCGGGAGCACGTCGATGACCGCTGGTGATCCGCCGGCCGCCGCTGCGCTTGATGGCGCCGGTCTGGCGTACCGCGTGATCGTCCATGATCGACCCGTCCGCAGCCTGGCCGAAGCCGCGCAGGCCCGGGGCGTCGAGCCGGCCGATGTCATCAAGACCCTGGTGGTTCGCCGCGGCGCCGACGACTATCTGTTCGTGCTGGTGCCCGGGGACCGGGTGATCTCCTGGCCGAAGCTGCGCACGTTGCTCGGCGTCAACCGGATGACGATGCCGGATGCCCGCGAGGCCAAGGACGCGACCGGATATGAACGCGGCACCATCACCCCGTTCGGATCGACCCGGACCTGGCCGGTGGTCGCCGATGAACGGATCGTGGGCCGCACCATCACGCTGGGGGCCGGTGCCCACAACGTCGCGGTCGCGGTGGAAGCGGACGACGCGGTACGCGCACTGGACGCGACCGTGGCGGACGTGACCGACCCGGAGCCGGCCGCCTAGCCGATCGCACCAACCGCCGCCGTCCGATCCTCGGGCGGCGCTTTCGCTATGGGTTCAAGGTCGCTGTGGGTTCATCGCGCGGGTACGCGGTCAGTGGCACCCTCGCCGGAGTTTCAAGCCAATCGCAGACATCGAAGAACTCAAGTATTGACATGTTGCAACACCAAGTTGCTCAATAGACGAACATAGTTCAACCTTTCCAACCGCAATCCAACACGTCCGTACCCGGAAAGGGGTGCTTCGTGGCGATTCCTTGTGCCCGGCGGTGGGTTGTTCTTGCCGTCCTCAGTCTCATCACCGCGACCGGCGCGGTGGCGATCGGCGCGGCTCCGGCCAGCGCCGCGGACGCCATCACGCTCAATGGGTCCGGCACCGGCCGCACCTTCGACGGCATCGGCGCGATCAGCGGCGGCGGCGGCAACAGCCGGCTGCTGATCGACTATCCGGAGCCGTACCGCTCGCAGATCCTCGACTACCTGTTCAAGCCCGGCTATGGTGCCGCGCTGCAGATCCTGAAGGTGGAGATCGGCGGCGACACCAACTCCACCGACGGCGCCGAATCCAGCCATGAACACGCCGCGGGCGACCTGAACTGCGATCGCGGCTACGAATGGTGGCTGATGGCGCAGGCCAAGGCGCGCAACCCCGGCATCAAGCTCTACGGCCTGGCGTGGGGCGCACCCGGTTACCTCGGCAGCTTCTTCTCCACCAGCACCGTCAACTACCTGATGGACTGGATGAGTTGCGCCGCCGGACACGGCCTGACCATCGACTACCTGGGCGGCTGGAACGAGCGTGGCTACGACAAGACCTTCTACGAGAACCTGCACAGCGCGCTGCGCAGCCACGGCTACTCGACCCTGGTGGTCGGCGCCGACTCCGGCTGGGACGTGGCCGATCCGATGGCGTCAGACCCGGCCTTCGCCGGTTCGATCGACATCATCGGTACGCACTACCCGTGCGGCTACGAATCGGCGATGACGAGCTGCTCGTCGACGGCGAACGCGGTGGCCACCGGCAAGCAGCTGTGGGCCAGTGAGAACGGATCCGAGGACTACAACGCCGGAGCCGCTGCCCTGGCCCGCGCGATCAACCGCGGCTATCTGGACGCCAAGATGACGGCCTACATCAACTGGCCACTCGTCGCCTCGATCTACCCGAATCTGCCCTATGCCACGACGGCCCTCATGGTCGCCAACCAGCCCTGGTCCGGGTACTTCGACGTCGGTGGTCAACTCTGGGCGACGGCGCACACCACGCAGGTGACGCAGCCCGGGTGGAAGTACATCGACTCATCCTCCGGCTACTTCGGCGGCAACCGGGCCAACGGCTCCTACATCACCTATCAGGCGGCGAATCACTCCGCCTACAGCGTGGTCGCCGAGACGCTGGACGCCACCGCGGCGCGTACCGTCAACTTCACCGTTGCCGGCGGCCTCCCGTCAACGGCGACCGTGCACGTCTGGGCGTCGAACTTCGCCAACCGGTCCTACTTCGTCAAGCAGGCCGACATCACGCCGTCCGGCGGCACCTGGTCCGCGACACTGCAGCCGGGCTATGTCTACTCGTTCACCACCACCAGCACCGCGGGTCGCGGCACCCAGGCGAGCCCGCCCCAGGCGGCACTGGCGCTGCCGTACAGCGACAACTTCGACGGCGACACGCTGGGCCGGGAACCGATCTACCTGTCCCAGCAGCAGGGCGCCTTCGAAACGGTGGCGTGCGGCGGCGGCCGGTCCGGGCAGTGCGTGCGGCAGATGGCTCCGGTCACGCCGATCACCTGGGACACCGTCGCCAACCCGTACACGCTGCTTGGCGATCTGAGCTGGACCAACTACACCGTGGCCGCCGACGCTCTGCTGGAGCAGGCCGGGTCGGTGCAGCTGATGGCCCGGGTCGGCACCCAGCGCGGCTTCTCCGTCTCCGGCATCAACGCCTACTACCTGCAGGTCGCGAACACCGGGGCCTGGTCGATCGTGAAGAACGACACCAACGGCACACTGACCACGCTCGCCTCCGGCACCCGCGCCGCGCTCGGCACCGGCTCGTGGCATCACCTCGCCGTCACCGTGAACGGCTCGGCGATCACCGCCGCCATCGACGGCACCACGGTCGGCAGCGCCACGGATTCGTCGTACAGCGCGGGCCAGGTCGGCCTGGGCGTCAACGGTTACCAGACCGACCAGTTCGACAACCTGACCGTTACACCGGTCGGCACGCCGGGCGTCGCCAACGCGTACGAGATCGTCAACGCCAACAGCGGCAAGGCGATGACCGTCGCATCGAACGGCCTGATCACGCAGAACGCCTACACCGCGTCGACCACGCAGCAGTGGCAGCTGACCGGCACCTCCAGCGGCTGGCTGACCGTGACCAACGTCGGCTCCGGCCAGGTGCTGGACGTGCCGAACGGATCCACCAGCACCGGCACCCAGCTGGAGCAGTGGACCGGCAACGGTGGTGCGAACCAGCAATGGCAGCTGCGGCCCAACGGCGACGGCACCTACCAGATCTACGGTCGCAACGCCGGTCTGGCAGCTGGAATCGGCGGCGGCAGCACCGCCGAGGGCGCCGCGGTGATCCAGTGGACTCCACTGTCGGCCGCCGACCAGAAATGGACGCTGGTCCCGGTGCCGGTCGCCGGTGCGACCTATGCCCTCTTCAACCGCAACAGCGGGCTGGCGCTGGACGTCAACGGCGAGTCCACGGCCGACGGCGCCGTGGTGATCCAGTGGCCGTACCACAACGGCGACAACCAGCACTGGCGGTTCATCGCGGTCGGCAGCGGCTACTACGAGATCGTCAACGTTCACAGCGGCAAGGCGCTGGAATCGCCGAACTCGGCTCAGGGCACCCAGCTCGACCAGCGCGCGTACACCGGTCTGACCAGCCAGCAGTGGCAACTGACGGCCGGCGCCGGGGGTGCCTACACCCTGACCAACCGATCCACCGGTTTCGTCGTGGATGTCAACGGCGCGTCCCGTGACCAGGGCGCGGCCGTGATCGGCTGGCCCGCCAACGGCGGCGCCAACCAGCAGTGGCAGCTCCAGTTCTGATCGCCCGAGAAACGAGAAAGGGACCCGCATGAAGTCAGTTCGCCGCGCCGTACTGGCGCTCGCACTCGTCGCGACCGGCATCACCGTGGCCACCGCCGCACCCGCCGCCGCGCTCAACAACGGCCTGGCCCGCACCCCGCCGATGGGCTGGAACGACTGGAACGCGTTCGGCTGCAACGTGAGCGAGGCGCTGGTCAAGCAGACCGCCGACATCATGGTCAGTTCCGGCATGATGGCCGCCGGATATCAGTACGTCAACATCGACGACTGCTGGATGTCCTCGTCCCGCAGCTCGACCGGCCATCTGGTGCCGGATCCGGCAAAGTTCCCGGACGGCATCTCCGGCACCGCCGCCTACGTGCACAGCAAGGGCCTCAAGTTGGGCATCTACGAGAGTGCCGGCACCGCGACCTGCGCCGGCTATCCGGGCAGCCTCAACCACGAGCAGACCGACGCCAACGACTTCGCCGCCTGGGGCGTCGACTACCTCAAGTACGACAACTGCAACAACCAGGGCGTGGACTGGCAGGTCCGGTATAACGCGATGCGGGATGCGCTGGCCAACACCGGCCGGGCGATCGTCTACAGCCTGTGCGAATGGGGCCAGGACAGCGTCTGGACCTGGGGCGCTGGCACCGGCAATCTGTGGCGCACCACCGGGGACATCAACGCGTCCTATGGCAGCATGCTGTCGATCTTCCACGCCAATGTCGGCCTCTCCAGCTTCGCCGGCCCGGGCGGCTGGAACGACCCGGACATGCTCGAGGTCGGCAACGGCATGTCGTTCACCGAGGACCGGTCCGAGATCAGCCTCTGGGCCGAGATGGCCGCGCCACTGATCTCCGGCACCGACCTGCGCTCGGCGACCCCGGCCACGCTGTCGCTCTACACCAACCCCGGTGTGGTCGCGGTGGACCAGGACTCGCTCGGCAAGCAGGGGCATCAGGTCTCCTCCAGCGGTGGCCTGGACGTGCTGACCAAGCCGCTGTCCAACGGCGACGTCTCGGTGGTGCTGTTCAATGAGAACGCCTCGGCGGCGACCATCTCGACGACCGCCTCGGCGGTGGGTGCGGCGGCATCGTCGTCCTACAGGCTCACCAACCCGTGGTCCAACGTGGTCACCACCAGCAGCGGCTCGATCAGTGCCACGGTGCCCGGCCACGGCGTGGTGATGTACCGCGTGTCGGCTGGCAGCGGGACAAGCGTCGGTGGCACCTACTCGCTCGTCGGAGCGTCGTCGAACCGGTGCGCGGACGTGCACGGGGCGTCGCAAACCGACGGTACGGCGGTGGAGATCTACGACTGCCACGGCGGGACCAACCAGAAGTGGACTCCGACCGCCGCGGGCGAACTGCGCGTCTACGCCGGCGCCAAGTGCCTGGACGCGTACAACAACCAGACCACCACTGGCACCAAGATTGAGATCTGGACCTGCAACGGCGGCGCCAACCAGCAGTGGCGGCTGAATCCGGACGGCACCATCACCGGCGTTCAGTCCGGCCTATGCCTGGACGTGACCGGTGGCAACGTCCCGGCCGGCAACGTCAACGGCACCGCGCTGGAGTTGTGGACCTGCAACGGCGGCGCCAACCAGCAATGGTCGCTGCACTAGCCACCTGATCCGGAACAGCGGCCGGGTGGGCGCGCGTGGGAGGCGCGCCCACCCGGCACGCGCGTCGCCTCCGCAGCGGCGTCTCGACCCGCTACCGCCGTTGCGGCTGATGTTTGCCCAGCACGTTGCGTCTAGAGTCGGGGCGTGCAGCGATGGGAGGCCAATGTCCCGCGCTACCAGGGCGGGCGGCGCGGACACTACGAGAGCTACTTCTTGCGCGCCAACCATCCCGCCGAATCGAGCGGTTTCTGGCTCCGCTACACGATTTTCGCGCCGTCGGCCGGGCGCTCGGCGGCTCCGGATTCGTCGGCCCCGCGCCCGGCCGCAGAGCAACCGGCGGCCCCGCACCCGGCCGCCGAGCACCCGGCGGCCTCGCATCCGGCCGCCGAGCACCGGGCGGTCTCGCATTCGTCGGCCCGAGCCGAGGTCTGGGCCGCGGTATTCCGGGCCGACGGCACGGTCGCCGTCCGCGCTGACACCCCGCTGGCCACATCGAGCTTTGTGGACGGTGGCGACTGGCTGGACATCCGGGTGGGCCACGCGGTGATGCATGACGATCCGCTCGCCGGGCGCGGCTCGGCCCGGGGCGCGGTGGCCTCCGAAGGTCACGAGATCCGCTGGGATCTCGCTTATGACGGCGGCGACGAACCCGTCCTTCTGCTTCCGGAGCGGCTCTACGAGACTCGGCTGCCGCGCGCCAAGGCTCTGGTCACGGTGCCGATGGCCGGGTTCGACGGCCGGCTGTCGGTGGACGGCGAAGAGGTTGAGGTGTCCGGCTGGGTGGGCAGCGCCAACCACAACTGGGGATCACGGCACACCGATGCGTACGCCTGGGGTCAGGTGGCCGGCTTCGACAACGCACCCGGCTCGTTCCTGGAATGCTCCAGCGCCCACCTGAAGATCGCCGGCCCGGTGTGGGCACCATGGCTCAGCCCGATGGTCCTGCGCCACGACGGGATCGAATACAACCTCACGGCGGTCTCCGCCGCTCGGCGCGTGCGCGCCAGTTACGACACCAACGGCTCCGACTACACCTGGTCGTTGCGGACCCGCATGGTCGAGGACGGGACACAAGTCGACCTGACCGTCGAATTCCGAGCGTCGCGGTCGGCGTTCGTCCGGTTCGACTACGCGAACCCGCCGGGCGGCGTGAAGTGCTGCCAGAACACCAAGATCGCCGAGTGCCGCGTGCGGATCGCCAAGGCCGGGCAGGAGCCGATCGTGCTGCACACCGCTCATCGCGCGGCGTTCGAGATCTTGAGCTAGGCGGCGGGCTCTCGGTCAAGATCCACGCCGGTACAGTGGAGTTAAGTGCACCCCGGTCCGACAGCTGACGCCAATGTGCCGGGATGTCCGAATCCGAAGACTGAATGGCATGAGAAACGTACTGACATACCCCCTACGCGCCGCCGTGTTGCTGGCGCTGACCGCGGCCGGAGTCCTGGTCGCGGCCGGCACGCTTGCCCTCTTCATCCCCGGAATCGGGCTCGGCCTGGTGTTCCTGGTGCCGTGGACCGTCGCGGCCAGCCGGCATTTCACCAACCTGGTGCGCCGGATGGCGTCGCGATTGTCCGGCGTAGCAATCCCGGTGCCCTACAAGCCGGCCCCGGCATCTCCGGTTCGCCGCCCCGACGGCCTCTACGAGAAGGACGGCAGCCTGCACAAGGGGTCCTGGTGGCCGTCCATCTCGACCCGCCTCGAGTGGGTGCTGAGCGACCGGGCCACCGGCACCGACCTGCTCTGGTTGCTGCTCAACCCGGTGATCGGCACGGCGCTGCTGAGCCTGCCGCTGGCGCTGGTCGTCGGCGGCATCTGGCTGGGTCCAGACCATCCGTGGGCGTGGCTGGCCATCCCGGTGTCGATCGCCTGCGCCAACTGGTCGGTCTGGGCCTACGGCTGGTTCTGCCGGATCCTTCTGGGATCCGCGCCGGCCGACCGGGACCAGCACCTGAGCGCGCGCAAGGTCTGGTTCGGGTTGCACGTCCTGGGCCTGCTGCGATCCTTCGTGCTCGGCTTGCTGAGCACGGTCGCCGGCCTGGCCGGCCTGGTGCAACTGATCGCCACCACGCTCACCTACGTGCTCGGCCTGGTGTTCGTCTACGTTCCCGCGGTCAACCTGGTGCGGGGCGTGGCCAGGCTGCGGCGCCGGCTGTCGCTCCAGTGGTCCGGCTTCGACATCCCGGAGCCCTATCGGCCGGCGGTGCCGCCGACCCGGGAACCCGACGGCCGCTACAAGGTCGGCAAGCACCTCTACCGGACCGAGGATTGGGCCCGTTGGAACGAGAAGCAGCAGCGATATGCCAAGGACCCGGCAACCTGGCGTGACTTCGTCTGGGCGCTAGCCGAGCCGGTGGCCGGCGCGATTCCGGCCCTGGTCCCGGCCGGCCTGGTGGTGGTGGGCGTGCGGCGGTTGCTGTTCCCGGCCATCTACTCCGTCTTCACTGGCGACTTCGACCTCCTCCGGGCTGGCGCGATCCTGCTGGCCATCGCGCTGGTCGCCACTGGACTCACGATCGCCCCGAGCGCCGTCGACTTCGGCTCGTGGTGGTCGCGCCTGATGCTGGAGCCGACGCCGGAGGCGGCGATGGCCCGGCGGATCGAGCAGCTCACCGAGACCCGAGCGGACGCGATCACCGACCAGGCCGCCGAGTTGCGCCGGATCGAACGGGACCTGCACGACGGCGCCCAAGCTCGGCTGGTCTCGATCGGGCTGCAGCTCGGTGCGCTGGAAGCCCTGATCGAAACCGATCCGGACGCGGCCCGCAAGATTGCCTCGCAGGCACGCGAGTCGTCCGCGACCGCGCTCACCGAGCTCCGCGCGCTGGTCCGCGGCATTCACCCGCCGGTGCTGGCCGAACGCGGTCTGGGCGAGGCGGTACGCGCGCTGGCGCTGGACGCTCCGCTTCCGGTTGAGACCGACATCGATGTGCCCGACCGGCTGCCGGAGCCGATCGAGTCGGCGATGTATTTCGCGCTCGTCGAGACGCTCACGAACGCGGTCCGGCACAGTGGCGCCACCTCGATCACCCTGGGCCTGCGCTGGTCTGACGAGGTCTTGCTGGCCTACGTCGCCGACGACGGCCATGGCGGCGCCGACCCGGCCCGGGGCACCGGGCTGGCCGGCCTGCGGCGCCGGCTCGGTACGTTCGACGGCGACCTGACCATCGACAGCCCGGCCGGAGGCCCGACCGTGATCGCCATGGAGATGCCATGCGTGTTGTCCTCGCCGAAGACCACATCCTCCTGAGGGACGGTCTGGCCCTGCTGTTGACGTCGCACGGGTTTGACCTGGTGGCGACCGTGGACAGCGGGCCGGACCTGCTCTCGGCGCTGCGGGCGCACCGGCCCGATGTCGCGGTGGTGGACGTCCGCCTGCATCCCACGTTCACCGACGAGGGCTTGCGGGCGGCGCTCACCGCCCGCCAGGAGGTGCCGGGACTGCCGATCCTGGTGCTCTCGCAACACGTCGAGCAGCTCTACGCGCGGGAGCTGCTCGCCGACGGCTCCGGCGGCATCGGCTATCTGCTGAAGGACCGGGTGCTCGGCGGCGACCAGTTCATCGACGCGGTGCGGCGGGTGGCTGGCGGCGGCACCGCGATGGATCCGGACGTGATCGCCAAACTGTTCAGCCGCAACCGGGCAGTGGATCGGCTCACGCCGCGGGAGCGGGAGGTGCTCTCGCTGATGGCCGAGGGCCGCAGCAACGCTGCCATCGGCCAGCGGCTGTTTCTCAGTGACAGTGCCGTCGCCAAGCACATCGCCAGCATCTTCGGCAAGCTCGATCTGGCCGCCTCCGACGACAACAACCGCCGGGTGCTGGCCGTCCTGGCCTACCTCGATGCCGCCTGACCCTCCGCGGTCAGGCGGCATCCCGCAACACTTCGGCAGGCCGCGCGCGGGCCACCCGGGCGTGTCCGAAGAGTGCGGCGGCGACGGCGGTCACGGCGACGCACGCCACGATCGCCAGCACGGCCGGAGCCGAGATCGCCAGGATGGTGCCCGGCGCCTTCGACGGGTTGATGTCGAACGAGCTGCGCAGCGCCACGCCGATCACGGCCACCGTCGCCGCGGCCACCGCCACGCCAAGACCCAGCGCGATGCTCAGCTCCCAGAGCAGGGCGGCGCGGTGCGTGCGCGGCCGCAGGCCCATCCGGCGCAACATGATGTAGGCCCGCCGGTGCGGGACCGTCCGCGACTCCAGGTAGAGCAGCAGGCCAACGGCGACCACCAGACCGGTGAGCAGAGCGATCGCGACGAAATACTGGAACGTGTAGGTGATCGGCTCGAACAGCGAGTCCGCGTACAGGTCCTTCGCGATAGTGATCCGGCTGATCGCCAGGCTGGTGTCGGCCTGCACGGCCGCCTGGACCGCCGCGGTCCGGTCGGTGTGCACCCAGAACTGATTGCGCGCGGCGGCCAGCATCGGCGCCGGGAACGATTCCGGCGATCCGATCATCACCGGTGTGGAGTTGTATTCGCCGGGCAGCGAGTCGACGTGCACCACGTTGACCTTCAGCACGGTGTTTCCGGTCCCGGTGTTGACGTTCGCCGGCCCGGCCGGAATCGGGCCGCTGGCCAGGACTGTCGGGGCGCCGCCGGATGCGGTGGTGACGGCATCGAGGGTCCGGTCCCAGGCCGCACCGGCGAGCACCGCGCCGACCGTCGCGACCCCGCGGAATTTCGCCGGATCGACCACCAGGAGGGACGTCTGGACGCCGTCGACATCGGTGCCGTCGACCCGCAGGACGTGCGCGGACGGGCCGATCGCGGCCACCGCCGCCGGCACATCGGTGACGTTCTTAGTGGTCACCACGATGTCGGTGCCGTTGACGGCGAGAGCCTTGTCTTCGATGGTGGTCTGCACCGACCCGGCCGCCAGCGCGGCGAACCCGGCGACGGCCGCGGGGATCGCGGCGATCGCCAGCAACAGCGCGGCGACGGCCGGTTCCCGGCCCAGCCGACGGCGCGCCAGGAACCGCGCGTGGCTGCGACTCTGCCGGGCGCCGCTGCGGCGCCGGAGCCACCCGGCTGCCAGCCGGGCCGCCAGGATGCTGGTCCCCACGATCACCATGATCGGAATGACCAGCGTCCGGGGTGGCAGCGACACGACCGTGCCGCCGACCGCGAGCGGGCCGTCGGTGTGCGCGAATTCGCCACTCATCTGCTTCCACGCCACCCAGGCCGCTACGAAGATCAGGATCTCCCACGGCACCGCCGCCAGGCGGCTGCGCGCGTGCAGGTGCGGCGTGGTGTCGGTGAGCTTCCGGCAGCGCCGGGTGGCGACCACGATCACCACGACCGCACCGGCCGCGAGAACCACGCCGGACAATTTCTCTCCGAGCAGCCAGGCGTCGCCGGACAGCCGCCCGGCCGGACCCACCGCGGTCACCACGGCCCGTGCGGCGACCGCCCCTGCAACTGCGCCGATGATGAGTGCCGGAAGGGCTTCCAGCAGGCCCTTGATGCCGAGGCTGAGCGGCGCGGATCCGCGGACTGCAAGCACGCTCAGCTCGTGCGCGCGGCGCCGGGTCCACAACACCGTCGCGGCGCCCAGCACCAGCAGCCCGACCACCACGCCCGCGGCGGAGACCGCGTAGATCGGTGCACGCAGGCTAGTGCCGACCAGAGTGGCGCGCTGCAAGAACCGCGCCAACGGCGTCGTGATGGTCATTGGCTGACCACCGTCATCACCGGTGTCGGCGGCGTGGATCGCCGGCTCCACGGCCTGCAGGCGAGCCACCATCGTACGAGCCAGCTCGGGTGTCGGCGCCGAGTCGACCAGCCCGGCCTCGAACCGCACCTGCGGAGCCTGGCCCATTTCGAATTCCACGTTCATCACGGTGTCGAAGTCGCCCAGCAGCACCGGCGGCACGCCATCGGACAGCTCCGCACTCTGGACCAGCGGCTTCACCGAGCACCAGGCCGGGTCTAGGTGACCGCTGGCCATCGACCGATAGATGCCCTGGACCCGAACGACGGTGGTCTGGTAAAGGAAGGTCCGCAACTCGTCACCGGGCTTGACCTTCCACACCGAGGCCAGGTCGTCCGGGACCCACAGGCCGTTGGTCAGCGTCGCCGGGGCCTGCGCCAGCACCTGGATGTGATCCTTGAAGTCGGGCCGGGCGATCATCGTGATCGGCCACTGCCGGACCGGAGCGTCGGCCGGAACGCCGCTGGCGTAGAGCCGCTGGGCGACGAGTGTCGGCTTGGGGGTCTGGAGGTTCGGAACGGCGCCGGCGGCGGCGGGGACCGCGGACATCTCGGCCCGGAGCAACTCGTCCGTGCGGTTGTTGAGATAGCCGACCATGCTGACGCCGGCGGTGCTGGTGCAGCCGTCGTTGATCTGCGATTGGAACGTCGCCGACTGGGCGGTCCCGAGGAACAGCGGGGCGGCGGCCGCCGGCAGCACCGCGACGAACGTCGCGGCCACCAGCGACAGCGCGACGCCCGGCCGGCGCAGCAACGCGACCGGTGCGCGCCACCATGGGCTGTCCATGATCCGCATAGCTGTCCCCGACCCACGACGAAGAGACTTGCTGTCGGTCTAGTGACCCTCAGCCCCGAGGTTTGGTTGCGGTCGTCGGGTCGATCCTTGCCAACAAATCGGTAACGAGGTCGGCGAGCAGCGCCCACCGGCGTGCGTGCTCGCCGTGCCGATCCAATCCGCGGCTCGGCATCTCCACCAGCATCACCAGGTAGAGGTAGAGCTGGCTGAGCCAGGTGCGTCGGCGCAGGCTGGGCGTCAAGGAAAGCGGCCGCACCGAGTGGTATCCGGCGACGAACGGATCGTCCGGATCGTCGAAGATGTCGCGGAACAATGCCGGCGACGCGAAGTCGATGCAAGGGTCGCCGAACAGGTAGCGCTCGCCATCGACCAGACCGCCGAGGCGTGCGCCGGCGCCGTCCTGGACCGCGAGCACATTGCCGTCCCACAGATCGAAGTGCACCAGCACCGGCTCGGTTACCTCGGCGAGCGCGTCGTGGCTGGCGGCGACGGCGGAGCGTACGGCATCCGGTGCTACCGGCAGCGTGACGTCCCAGTCGACGGCGTCATCGAGCACCGCCTCGACCATCGCCCGGAACGCCTCGGGCCAGGTCCCGGCGCGGGCGCGCGCTCCCGCGTACCCGAAGAACGGACCGCGGACGCCGTGCAGGCGCGCGATGGCCGCGCCGCTGTCGAATCGGACCGGCCGGGTGTCGGTGCCGCTCGGCAGATCCGGCATCGGCACGCCGGGGATCAGCGACATGAACAGATAGTCGGGCCGCTCGGCGAGCAGTCGCGGAGTCGGCACCCCGGGCGCGCCGGCCGCCAACCGCAAGTAGTCCGCTTCCGCGGCGAGCATCCCGGCCTCATATCGCAGGAGCCGCGCGGCCGGGTCCGGCCCGACCTTGAGCACCAGGTCATCCTGGTCGCCGGCCAGGCCGACCCGCCACACCGTGCCGAAACTCCCGCCCGCCAGCGGCACCGCGGATCGGACGGACTGGCCCGGGAAGCAGGTGGCCACGGCGGCCTCGACGTCGGCCCGGCCGAATGCCCGTTGGGTCGGAGACTCCACGGTCGACAGCATGCCGGTAACGTCGGGCAGTGTGAAGTACGGATTTGTCATGCCCGGCGGTGACGCGTCCGATGCCGCTGATCTCGCCGCCGAGGCCGAGCAAGCCGGCTGGGACGGTTTCTTCGTCTGGGACGGGATCTGGAGCATCGATGCCTGGGTGTCACTGACCGCGTGCGCGACGCGGACCAGCAGGATCAAGCTCGGCACCATGCTCACGCCACTGCCCCGGCGCAAACCGTGGGACGTCGCGAGCCAGGTGGCCACGCTCGACAATCTCGCCGGCGGCCGAGTGATCCTGGCGGTCGGGCTGGGCGCCGACGATGACCGGTGGAACCTCTTCGAAGACATCGAGGACCGACGCGTCCGCGCCGAGAAGCTGGACGAGGGCCTGGATCTGATCGCCGGCCTGTGGTCCGGCGAACCGTTCAGCTACCAGGGGCGGCACTACCGAGCCAGACCGAGCGGGATGATGGTGCCGCCGCCTCCAGTGCAGCGGCCGCGACCGCCGATCTGGGTGGTCGGGCTGTGGCCGGCCATGAAGTCGATGCGCCGGGTCGCCCGGTGGGACGGCTGGCTGCCGAACTACGCGCCGCCGGACGCCGCCGGGACCGGGCGACCGCCCGCGGCGGCGCTCGCCGATGGCGTGCGGTGGCTGCGGCAGAAGCGGAGCGAGACGGGGCTGGGCGATCAGCCGTTCGACGTGATCACCGAGGGCACCACGCCGGAGACCGGCGGTGCCGAGGTGGTCCGGCCGTTCGCCGAGGCCGGGGCCACCTGGTGGCTGGAGGCGGACTGGACCCTCGATGCCTCGGTGCTGGTCGAGTCGTGCCGAGCGCGGCTGCGGGCCAGGCCGCCGCGGATCTGAGTGGTCTCGGGCGCCGCCGCGGTCATGAGAGCCGCGGTCATCGAAGCCGCCGCGGTCATGGAATCAGCAGCGTCTTGCCAACGGTCTCGCGGGCCTCGATCGCGCGGTGCGCGTCGGCGGCCCGGTCCAGCGGGAAAGTCTGCCCGATCAAAGCCCGAAGCGTTCCCCGGGCGGCCCGATCCAGGGCCCGTGCGGCGAGTTCCGGCGCGCGGGCACCGATGAGACCCAGCCGGTCAAAGCCGATCACCGTGACATCGTCCCGGTCGATCGCGGTCGGCGCGCCGCTGGAGAGTCCGAACTGGACGAATCGGCCTCCGGATCGCACCGCCGTGAGCGCCGAAGCGCCGACCGGCCCGCCAACTCCGTCGAACGCGACGTCCACGGCAGGCAGGCCGCCGGTCCATCCGGGTTGCCGGTAGTCGACCGTGATCTCCGCACCCAACTCGGCCGCGATGGCCGCCTTCCGGGGTCCGCCGGCGGCGGCGATCACCCTCGCTCCGGCGGCGGCACAGAGCTGGACCAGCAATGAGCCGACACCGCCGGCCGCCGCCTCCACCAGCGCCCACTCACCGGCCCGCGGCGCGGCCTCCGCCACCAGACCGGTCGCGGTCCGCCCATCGGCCAGCAACGCGGTGGCCTGCTCGATGTCGACCCCATCCGGTACGCGGACCAGACCGGCCACTGACGCAACGGCGAGCGCGGCATAGCCCCCGGCTCCGCCGGTCGTGCCCACCACTCGCGCGTTCCGCCAGCCGGCGTCGACACCCGGCCCGACCTCGATCACCACTCCGCCGACGCCGTTGCCCGGGATGTAGGGCGGCACCGGACCACCGGCCGGGCGCGGTGACCGGCCGGCGCGGACCAGGGTCTCGATGAACGTGATCGACACGGCGGCGACCTGGATCAGCACCTGGTCCGGCCCCGGCACCGGGTCTGCGGTGTCGCGCTCCACCAGCACCTCCGGACCGCCGAACTCGGTCAGCCATACCGCTTTCATGCCCACCTCCCAGTCGAGCCTGCCACGAATCAGCTCCCGGCCGCTCTACGCCGATGGTCCTAGGCCCGGGTTGGCGGCGTTGCCGAGTCGCGCTCCATCGGTGCCGACGCAGACCGCGGATCGCGATCGTCACCGGGCCGGACCTGCGAGCCACCGGCGCGGCGGCGCTGGCCGCCCGGACCGGATCGGGTCTGCTGACGGCGGTGGCCGTGGTGCTCTACATCGGACTCGTCGGCGCCTGGGTCACGGTCGCGACGCGTACCGCCAAAAGGGGTTTCCTCTGGCGTCCTCTTCGTCCCACCGCAACCAACCATCAAGTAGGAAATAGTCAATAGTCGATGGCGAGTTCTCGACGTGGCGAGATCTCGCCATCGATGATCGTTGACATTGAAGGTCATCATTACAAAGAGTAGTCCCAGCGTATCCGATCGGATGCAGACCACGCCTGTGGGAGGGACTCCGTGCACAAACCCCGGAAACTCAGGACGTTTCTATCGGCCGCGCTGGGCGCGGCGTTACTGACCATCGGACTGAGCGTGCCGGCCACCGCCGCGCCCGCCGGTTCCGCCTCGGCGAATCCCAAGAAGAACGTGACGGCGCTGTGCCCGGCCGTGCCCAAGGGCTACGCGAAGTGCTTCGCGCTCAAGCGCACCGACGTGGCCCAGCGCACCGGCCTGCAGCCGAATGTGACGCCGGCCGGCTACGGCCCGGCCGACCTGGTCAGCGCCTACAGCCTGCCGGCAAACGGAGGCGCCGGACAGACTGTCGCGATCGTGGACGCGTTCGACGACCCCAACGCGGAGTCCGACCTGGCCGTCTATCGCACCCAATTCGGCCTGCCGCCATGCACCACCGCCAACGGCTGCTTCAAGAAGGTGGACCAGCGCGGCGGCACCGCCTATCCACCGGCCGACGGAGGCTGGGCCGGTGAGATCACCCTGGACGTGGACATGGTCTCGGCGATCGCGCCGGCCGCCCACATCCTGCTGGTGGAGACCGACGACAACTTCACCGACAACCTGGCCGCTGGTGTCGACACCGCGGTCGCGCTCGGCGCCAAGTACGTCTCCAACAGCTACGGTTCCGGCTACAGCTCGACGCCGGGCAGCGGCGAGGACCCGACCGAGGTCACCGTCTTCGACCCGCACTACAACCACCCGGGCGTGGCGGTCATCGCCAGCTCCGGTGACGACGACTTCGGTGTCTCCTACCCGGCCGCGTCGCAGTATGTCACCAGCGTCGGTGGCACCAGCCTGAACCCCGACTCAAGCAGCCGCGGCTGGTCCGAGTCGGTCTGGCACAACGCCTTCGGCGGCCCGGGCAGCGGCTGCTCGCTCTACGAGGCCAAGCCGTCCTGGCAGACCGACTCCGGCTGTGGCATGCGGACCGTCGCTGACGTGTCAGCGGTCGCCGACCCGGAGACCGGTGTCTCGGTCTACAACACCTTCAGCGATTCGGGCTGGAACGTCTACGGCGGCACCAGCGCGTCATCGCCGATCATCGCGGGCGTGTTCGCGTCGGCCGGCTCGCCGGTCGCCGGGACCTACCCATCCAGCTACCCGTACGCGAACCCGGGCGGACTGAACGACGTCACCACCGGCCTCAACGGATCCTGCTCGCCGTCCTACTACTGCACCGCCGGCACCGGGTACGACGGCCCGACCGGCCTCGGGACGCCGAATGGCCTGACGGCGTTCACCACCGGCCCGCACGGGCATGTCAGCGGCACCGTCACCAACTCGTCGACCAGCACCCCGCTGGCCGGCGCCACGGTGTCCACCGACGGCGGCAACACCACCTCGGACGCCAGCGGGCACTACGACCTGAACCTGGCGGTCGGGACGTATGACGTGACCGCCGCCGCCTACGGGTTCTCGTCCCAGACAGCAAGCGGCGTCGGTGTCACCGATGGCGGCACCACCACCCAGAACTTCGCTCTTGCTCCGGTCCCGACAGCGACCCTGTCCGGCACGGTGACCGATGGTTCCGGGCATGGATGGCCGCTCTACGCGACAATCTCGATCGACGGCGTGCCGGGCGGCCCGATCTTCACCGATCCGTTCAGCGGCCACTACAGCGTCGCGCTTCCGGCCGGTGCCACCTATCAGGTGCACGTGACGCCGAACCTGCCCGGCTATCAGGCGGTCACCAAGTCGGTGACGCTCGGCAGCGCGGACCAGAACGCCAACGTCAGCGTCCCGGTCGAGGCCGCCGCCTGTATCGCACCCGGATACGCCGTGCACACCGCCGGAACCCAGGAGGCGTTCAGCGGCGGCACCACCCCGGCCGGCTGGACCGTCACCAACAACACCGCGTCCGGCGGCTGGGTCTTCAACGACCCGAAGCCACGCGGCAACCTGACCGGTGGCACCGGCGGCTTCGCCATCATGGACAGCGACTTCCTCGGATCCGGCAACACCGAGGACTCGTTCCTGACCTCGCCGGTCGCCGATCTGTCCAGCTCGACCGCGCCGGACCTGGGCTTCGACACCGACTACCGAGACCTCGACTCGGTGGCGCAGGTGGACCTGTCCACCGACGGCGGTGCGACCTGGGCCACGGTCTGGGACAAGAGCGGCACCGACTATCGCGGTCCGGTGCACGTCGACGTCCCGATCCCGGACGCGGCCGGCAAGTCGGCCGTCCAGGCTCGGTTCCACTACACCGGCACCTGGGCCTGGTGGTGGGAGGTCGACAACTTCTTCCTCGGTACGCGTACCTGCGACCCGGTCTCGGGCGGGCTCGTCGAGGGTGTCGTCAACGATGCGAACACCCACGCCGGCATCGTCGGTGCCACGGTGACCAGCGTGTCCAAGCCGGGCGAATCGGCGACCACGGCTGCGACGCCGAACGACCCGAACCTGGCCGACGGCTTCTACTGGATGTTCTCGTCGCTGTCCGGCAATAACCCGTTCATCGCCGAGAAGAAGCACTACACGTCCAAGACGAAGACGGTCAACGTGGCGCCGAACTGGGTCACCGAGGCCAACTACAACCTGGCCGCGGGCCGGATCACGGTGACGCCGACGAGCATCGCCAAGACCCTCGCCTGGGCAGCGACCGGCACGCAGACGGTGACGGTGAAGAACACCGGCGGTGCCGACGCCAACGTCACCATCGGTGAAGTGCCGGGTGGCAGCACCATCCTGACCCAGCACGGAGCACCACTGAACCGGATCTCCGGCAAGTATTCGCCGCTGTCCCTGCACGGCAAGGACGGCAAGGTCACCAAGGCCACCGGAACCGCACCGGCGAACAGCAAGCCGGCCGACGCGCCCTGGGCGACCATCGCCGACTACCCGGTGACCATTCAGGACAACGGCGTGGCAACGCTGAACGGCGTTGTCTACTCGGCGTTCGGCTACACCGGCGACGAGGACGTCGCTTCGCTCTACGCGTACGACCCCGACTCGGGTAGCTGGTCGCCGCTGACGTCGGCCTCGGACACCCGGGAGAAGCCGGCCTTCGCCGCGCTCGACGGCAAGATCTACGCCACCGGCGGCTGGGGTGCCAGCGGCGATCCGGACAGCAAGACCGAGGTCTACGACCCGGACGCCAACAGCTGGTCAACCGGGCCGACCAACCCGGACCCGCTGGCCGGATCCGGCACCGCGGTGCTGAACGGAAAGCTCTACATCATCGGTGGCTGTGACGCGAACGCCTGTGGTCACAAGGATTCGCAGGTGTTCGACCCGGCCGCGGGCACGTTCTCGCCGATCGCCGACTACCCGGTCTCGGTTTCGTGGGAATCCTGCGGCGGTCTGGGCAACCAGATCATCTGTGCCGGTGGCACCGATGGCACCAACGGCCTGACCAAGGCTTACACCTACGACCCGGGTAGTGACTCCTGGAGCGCCACCGCCGACCTGCCGATCGACCTGTGGGGCTCCGGTTCCACCGCGGCCGACGGCGCGCTTCTGGTCTCCGGCGGCGTGACGGCCAACAACGCGGCCATCACCAACCAGGGTTATGCGTACGACCCGGCCGCGGGTTCGTGGAGTGCTCTGCCGAACTCCAACAACGCCCTCTACCGAGGCGGCAGCGCATGCGGCTTCTACAAGATCGGTGGCAACCCGGGTGGCCTCTTCGCTCCCCCGGTCGCCTCCGATGAGGTGCTGCCGGGCTTCGCCGACTGCGGGACCACGGCCGACGTGCCGTGGCTGTCGGTGGCCCCGACCACGCTCACCCTGGCTGCCGGCGCCAGCGCCACGGTCACCGTGACGTTGAACGCCGGGGTCCCTGAGATCACCCAGCCCGGGCTCTACACCGCCAAGCTCGGCATCACTACCGATACGCCGTACTCAGTGTCGGCGATCCCGGTGACGATGACGGTCAACCCGCCGAAGACCTGGGGCAAGATCACCGGCACGGTGACCGGCCCGAACGGTCCGATAGCGGGGGCCACGGTGCAGATCAACTCCTGGGCATCCAGCTACACGCTCAAGACCGATGCCAATGGCCAGTACGCTCTCTGGATCGACGTCCGTAACAACCCGCTGCAGGTGATCGCCGCCAAGGACGGTTACCAGCCGCAGGTGAAGACCAAGGTGAAGATCGTCAAGGGAGCTACCATCACGGTCGACTTCGCTCTGAAGAAGGCCTAGCGTTCCAGTGATCGTCAGCGGCCCGGCCGTCCCGTTTCGCGGGGCGACCGGGCCGCGACGTCGCGGTCGCTCCACCCTGGACGTCCACTTTGGGCTCACGGCCCGGCCCACTGTGGGGCTCGCGGCTCGGTCCACACTGGGGCTCCCGGCTCATCCACGGTGGCGCTCGCGGCTCGCGGCCCGGTCCACCGTGGGGGCTCGCCGCCCAGTCCACTCTGGATCTTGCGACGTTGGGCGTGCTCCAGCCCTCGCAGCGTCACATGATCCACGGGGTCCGGGGTCCGGGGTCCGGGGCACGGGGGTCCGGGGCCTCCGAGGGTGCGGCGGGGCTACAGCCAACCGCGCCGGGTCGCGAACCAGACCAGCTGCAGCCGGGTGCGGACGCCGGCCAGCTCGATCAGGTCGTGGATCCGGCGCTGCACGGTCCGGGCGCCGACGTCCAGCCGGGCCGCGATCGCCTCGTCGGTGTAACCGTCCAGCAGGAGCGCGAGCAGCCGCATGTCATCCGGGGACGGCAGCTCGTCGCCGCTCGCCCGCCAACGGCCCCGAGCGCCCGGGAGCCGGCTGACGAAGCCCTTGGCCTCCAAGGCTTTCAGGCACAGCCGGACATCGGCGATCGGCACCCCGAGACGCGCCGCCAGATCGGCAGCGTCCATCGAATCCACACGCACGAGCGCGCGGTGCACTTGCGCCTCCAACGGCGCCACACTGTCCGGCTCCAGCGTGGCCGCCACCTCCCCAAGGTTGCCCGCGGGGACGCCACGAAGTGCCGGGATCATGCCGCGCCGGCACAGACCGGTGATCACCGGTCCATGGCGCGGCACGACCTATCGAAACCGTGCCGCGCCACGCACAGGCAGATCGCCTCCGATCCGTGGCGCGGCACAACGTCATGAGGGACGTGCCGCGCCACGCACGGATGGATGATCGCCGCCCGTGCGTGTGCGCGCCGTGCTCGGACAGCGGTCACACAGCCAACTCCATGAGTCGTCCACCGTGACTCTGCCCAACATTTGGGGCCATGGTCAACCATTGCCGGAAATCCGACCCAGATCTTGCCAAATCCGTGCGGGAGCACCGCGAGATCGTCATTGCCTCAAATCACACTTTTGACCCGCGGCGTGGCCACGCCGAGACTGGTCCGGACCGCCTCCACCAGGCGCTTCGTGTCAGCGGTCAATTCATGACCGTCCGAACTGGCCAGGCGATAGTCGGCCTCGATGCGGGCGGACAGTGCTCCGGTGTGCAGCACGACGCCCATCGCCGGCCGGGCGGTCACGCCGGGCAGGTCGACAACCGGCACCGAGATCACGTGCTCGGCATCACGCCACCGCATCAGCAGGTGGCTTCCGGCCGGGACCAGCTCCGGGCCGATCAGCTCGGCGCCGAGCGGGCGCCCCAGGATCGCCTCCACGTGCTCCTCCAGGCATGGCTGCGCGCCGACTTCACACTGCAGCTTGCTGAGCAGCCACGAGGACCCCTGAATCCGCGGGTTGACCTCGAGGAACGCGACCTTGTCGTCCCGTACCGCCACGTCGGCGCCGAAGATGCCGCGGTGTCCGATCTGGCGGAGCCACTCACCGATGACGGCGGCGTGCTGGTGCGCCGCCACGATCGCGGCCTCGTCCACGTCCGGGCGGCTGAAGTCGCTGCCACAGTAGGCACCGAAGCCACTGCCCAGCTCCTCGACGCCGCTGATCTGCAGCGACGGCGGGAACAGCCGGACGCCGTCGACGTGGACGACACCGGCGACGTTGATGGTGGTGTTGCCGGCGAACCGGGACACCAGCCACTGCCCGTCGTGACGGGTTTCGGCCAGCGCCATCATCAGCTCTTCGTGATCGGTGATGAGGAAGGTGCCCTGACCGCCGGCACCGTTCGGCGACTGCAGCACGAACGGCGCCCCAAGCTGCTCGCGGATTTCGAAGAAGTCGAGCTCGGTGGTCCACATGACGAGCGAATCCGGCACCGGGATGTCGAGCTCGCGCAGCACCTCGCGGACGTAGATCTTGTCTTCAGCGATCCGGTCCACGGCCGGCATGGTCGTGGTGGCAATGCGGACGGCGCCCGGCCAAGCGGCCGCGGCCGCCTCCCACTTCGCGTTCGTACGCGGCGGGATCAGCAGGATCGGGCGGGCGTCAACGGGCTGGTGTTCAATGATCGTCGGAACGAATTCGGACAGCCGGGACACGTCGCCGAACCGCCAGCGGCGCCGCACGCCGTCCAGCGCTTCCAGCGACAGGCGGGCGGCACCCTCGGCGGAAGCGGTGTCAGCGTCACCGCTGAGAACGCAGATGCACGAGGGGTGCTCGGTGAGGGGCGCCATCATGCCCGGGTAGGCGCTCGCCGTGACGAGCCGATAGGCGCGCAGATCCCATGTCATGAGAAGAAAGAGTGAGGCATCGGCGGCCAGTCGGCACGGCTTTTGGCACATCTTCTGGGTGAACTCGGGGAAAACACTCCCCAATCTTCG
Source organism: uncultured Actinomycetota bacterium (assembly GCA_963836775.1). GTDB lineage: Bacteria > Actinomycetota > Actinomycetes > Mycobacteriales > Micromonosporaceae > DASQPR01. Next base: position 2,835,903 of record CAWIKR010000003.1, read on the forward strand.
GCCACGTAAGCTTGCGTTCGTCACCGACACGCACTGGTTGTTCTCCTAAGGCACGCTTCAGGACGCGGATGTCCAGCAGGCAACTTTCGGTCGTGTTCCAGGCGGAACTCGGACAGCCCGCCCGGATTCCGGACAGAACCGGTGGAGATCGTCGACCAGAACGTGATCGCGACCAGCGGCCGGTCACATCACCCGATCGTGGTGTTCACCGGCGACGACGATGACTCGGTCGACGGAACGGCCGGAAGCCCGGCCAGTTCGGCCTGAATGATCTCCTCCAATAGCGTCGGTCGCGGCTGGGCCACCAGCCGGAGCGCATCGGTGAGAGTGCGCCGGGCCCGACCGATGTCTCCGGTTGCCTGGTAGGCCAGGCCAAGACCGCGGAGGCAGGCCGCCTGCCCGGGCAGATCGTGAATTCGGCGGGTGCGCTCGAGGGCCTCCTCGAATCCGGGCTTCGCCTCGGCGAACCGGCCCTGCCGGGCCCGCAACAGGCTGTGCCAGCACAAGACCTGGGCGTGGGCAGTGTCGGACTGGACGTTCCGGATCGCGTCGACGGCCGCGGTCATCGACTCATCCGCCGCCGCCAGATCTCCGGCCTGCATGTGCAGCTGGCCGATGGAGCGGAGTGCGACCGCCGCCTCGATCGGGTGCTCGACCGTGCTGATCGAATCCAGCGCACCTCGATAGCGATCGAGAGCTTCGGCATCGCGGCCGGCGTGCCGGTCGACCAGCGCTAGATAGATCAATGCCAGCGACTTGCCCTGTGCATGCCGGATCGACTCGAACAGCTGCAGCGACCGATCAAGCGCGGTGGTGGCGGCGGCGTAGTCGGTGCTGTCGATCGCCAGCACACCGAGCCGGTAGAGCAGTGCCGCCTCGCCCAGGACGTCGCCGCCGTCGACGGTGACCGCGATCGCCGCGCGAAGGGCCTGCTCCAGTTCGTCGAAGGAGCGCAGCATCTCGAAGGAGGTAAAGAAGGTGACTGCGAGTTCCCACGCGTGCCGGTGCCGACCGTCGGCGGCCGCCGCACGGATGGCGTCGGCCACGCTCTCCCGCTCGGGTTCGAACCATTTGATCGCGTCCGCCTCGATTGCGCCGGCCAGGTCCCCGCTGACCGGCCGGCGCGGTGCGTCGCCGACGATCCGCAGTCCGTCACCGCCGTGCAGGCGACGGTAGGAGGCGTCGCCGGCACCCAACCAGGCTTCGTACGCACGGGCGCGAGCGGACCGGGCCGCCTCCGGCGAGTCATCCGTAGCGCCGGACTCGAATGCGAACAGGTAGACAAGGTCGTGCATCCGGAATCGGGCAAGTCCGGGTCGCCGCTCCCCCACCGGCTCCATCAGCTGCGCATCGAAGAGCTCTTCCAGCAGCTCGAACGCCTCGTCCACGGAGACGTCCAGCAACGCCGCCGCGATCCATGTGGTCACCTCATGCAAGCCGCCGGCCGCGACCGTCCGCAGCATCCGCTGGGCGCTCGGGCGAAGGCTGGCATAGCTCAGCGCGATGCTGGCGCGGACGTCGAAATGAGCGTGCTTCAGCTGATCGAGCCGGTTGCGCTCGTCGAACAACAAATCGGCGAGCGTACGCAAATGCCAGTGCGGCTTGGCGGCCAGCCGGGCGGCCGCGATCCGCAACGCCAGCGGCAGGTGCCCACAGAGATGGGCGAGGTCCCGGGCGGCCGCCGCATCGGCGTCGACCCGGTCCCGGCCGACCATCTGCTCCAGCATCGCTACGGCGGCGTCCGGTGGCAGTACGCCCAACTCGAGCTGGTGACCCCCGACCGCACCGGCCAGACGGCTCCGGCTATTGATGATCACCGAACATCCGAAGCCGCCCGGGATCAGCGGCAAAACCTGTTCGGCCGAGCTGGCGTTGTCCAGAACCACCAGGATCGACGCCTCGGACACCAGGCTGCGATAGAGGTCGGCGCGCTCGTCCGGTGTGGGTGGCATGGCGGCGCCGTCAACGCCAAGTGCTCGGAGCAGCCGCGCCAGCACCGCGGTGTGGTCCAGCGGGTCGCTGGTCCCACCACGGAGGTCGACGAAGATCTGGCCACCCGCAAATCGGTCTCCGATCGCGTGCGCGACATGCAGGCACAACGCGGTCTTGCCGACGCCGCCGGGACCGGAGACCACGACCACGGCGCCGGGTTCGCCGGCCCGGCGAGTGAGTTCGGCGATCTCGTCGGCCCGACCAGTGAACCCACCCGGCGCGTGCGGGAGCATCCGTGGCACCGCGACCCGGAATGCCGGCGTGTCTCCGGCCGCGCCGGGCATGGTGACCCGAAGCAGGTCCTGATATGCGGCGAGCACCTCGGCCGAGGGATCGACGCCCAGCTCGTCGGCGAGGTTACGGCGCCAGCCGTTGTAGTAACGCAGCGCCTCGGGACCGCGGCCGGCGCCCTGCAGCGTCCGCAACCGCACCGCCACCAGGCGCTCCCGGCTCGGGTTGGCATCGGAAACAGCGATCAGCTCTTCGAGCACTTGACGCTGCCGGCCGAGCCGAACCTCTACCTCAAAGAGGTCTTCATAGGCGGTCAGGCGATCGGACTCCAGGCTTTCGGCGAGCCCGGCCAGATCGCTCCCGACGTGGTCGTCGAGGACCGGACCGCGCCACAGCGCCAGCGCGGCCCGCAGCTGGTCCCGAAGATCCTGGTCCGAGTCGGCCATGCCGGCGATCGCGATATCACTCCGGAACCGAAAAGCATCGACCAGCGACTCCGGGCCGGCCAGCAGATAGCCATCGGGCCGCCGGAGCAGCCGCAACCCGGCGTCTTCGGCGCCGGCCGTCTGGAGCGCCTGGCGCACTTCGGAGATTCGAGTAAGCATCGACGAGGCGGTCGGCCCGCCCCGCACGATATTCGCGAGTCGGGCGGCGGAGACCGGTGTGTTCAGCTGGATCGCCAGCGCGCCGAGGATCAATCGCTGCTGCAGCCGCGGCAGCCGGATCGGCCCGTCCGGGCCGATCACCTCCACCGGCCCAAGAACCTGAATTTCCACTACATCTCGCTATCCGACGCGCGACAAGTCGTCAAGAGCAATCTCGCAGGACGTGGCGATCGCCACTGGCAGGCCGTGGGGCGCCACACCTTAGAAGGAAGTAACGGGCTGACAGTGCTGCCACATGGACGTGGTCGTCAACTACGCCTATGCCAGACTGGGCTGGATGTCCGAGGTTTCCGTGGGCCGCCGCCGGGCCGAGCTGCGCGCCGACTGCGCTCGTTGTGCCGGGCTCTGCTGCGTGGCGCCGGCGTTCGCCAAATCCAGCGACTTTGCCATCGACAAGCCGGCCGGGCAGCCGTGTCCGAACCTGCGCGCCGATTTCCGCTGCGGGATCCACGATCGGCTCCGGGTCCAGGGCTTCGCCGGCTGCACCGTCTTCGATTGCTTCGGCGCCGGCCAGCGGGTGGTCCAGGAGACCTTTGCGGGCGACACCTGGAGCGACGACCGGGACCGGGCCGGCGCCATGTTTGCCGCCTTCGCCACCATGCGCGGCCTGCACGAACTGCTGTGGTTGCTGAACGAGGCGCTGGCACTGCCCGCGTCGGTCCCGCTTCGAGAGGAGCTTCAGACGGAGTACGCGCGGATTGACGAACTGGCCGGCGGAACCGCGAGTGACCTCGGCGCGATCGACGTCGACGCGGTCCGAGCGCGCGCCAACGGGATCCTGACGGCCGCCGGCGATCTGGCCCAGGCCGGCCGGACGGGACCCAATCACCGGGGCGCTCACCTGGTCGGAGCGAACCTGCGCGGCGCCGACCTCGCGGGCGCGAATCTTCGTGGCGCCGCGCTCATCGGGGCCGATCTGCGCGGAGCGGATCTGCGGGTCGCGGACCTGACCGGCGCCGACACCCGGGGTGCCGACCTGCGCGGAGCCGATCTTAGTGGGGCCCTCTTCGTGACCCAGGCTCAGCTGGACGCGGCCCGGGGCGATGCCACCACCCGCTGTCCCGAACACCGGTCCCGCCCCGATCACTGGCGGTAGCCGCGGCGCGTCGCCTACTCGAACCAGGCGGCCACCGACCGGACTGCTGACTCGGCTCCGGCGTACCGGTCCGGGTCCACGACCACGGTCGCCAGGTCCGCACCGATCAGCACCAGCCGGCCGTCGGAGGCATCCAGCAGCGTGGCGTCGGATCTGCGTACGGTGGCTATGGTCTCGCCGACGTGCGAGATCGAGTCGAAAGTCAGCACCAGTCGTGGACCGTCGGCACGCTTGAAGCCGAAGCGAGTGCTCGGGAAGACCTCGCCATCCGGGACGTAACCGGCGGTCGCGACACCCACCTCGGTCACGCCGTCGAGTTTGGCCCGTTCGCCATACGGCACGGTGACCAGAGCGGTCGGCAGCGCGTGCCGGAACACCGTCAGGACATCGGCCGGGCGGACCGCGACCATCTCGTCGAGGACCTCAGCTGCTGCGTCGCTGGCCGCGGTGATCTTCCGCATCGAGTCGACGAGCGCACCGACCACCCGATCCAGCTCCTTGCTGGAGACCTCCTCGCGAGCCAGGGCCCCGAGTTCTCGCCACATCGCGGCGACCGCGTCCGGGGCTGCCGATGCCCGGCCGCCGGCCACGACGAGCCAGTCGGTCGTGCCCGGCCCGCCGTCCACGGCCATGGTCCGGACCTGGTCCAGAGACTTCAGTCGGCGTTCCAGCACCTGCATTGCCACCAACGCCGCTGCACCCGGGCTGGTACGCACGGTGAGCCCGGCTCCGGCACGCCACATCGCCGCCCAGGCCGGCTGGCCGATCCGGGCCGGCAACGCCGGATCGGAGGTCGACTGCGATCCTGGCGGCAGCGGCAGGCGCAGGCCGGGTGGAACCGGCCCGTCCAGGTCGAGGACGGCGTTGGCGACGGTGAACACCCGCTGCGCGTGCGCCCGGACCTCCTCGGCGGTGTAGGCCCGGTAGGTCTCCGGCGAGAGCCAGTAGGTTGCGCCGAGACCGGTCCGGCCGTAGCGCAACGCAAGCAGAGCGCGACAGCCCTCGTCGAGGTCCACGGCATCGGCCGGATCAAGCCGGCTTGCGACAACGTCGAGCAGGTGTGTCGCCGGCTCGCCCAGTGCCGCGCAGAGCCGGCCCAGGAAGGCGACCACAGCGTCCGCGCTGCCGTCCGGATAGAACTCCACCGACGTGCCGTCGACCATCACATCGACATCGACGCCGCCACCGGCATAGGAGCCGTAATCCGGTTGCCGGATCAGCCCGAGGCTGGCCAGCGCCAATGCCCAGACCAGATGGGTAAGACCGGCGGTATCCGCGGTCTCGGCGCCGGGCGGGAGGGTGAATGTCAGCCCCGCCGCGATCTCGTCCGGATCCCCGTCGTCGTCGAAGGTGACGGTGACGCCGTCAACTACTGTTTCAGCCACGGCAGACACCCTAGCCGCGCAAAGCAACGCGAGACACCGTAGCGGCGCGAAGCAACGCGCGAGACACCCTAGCGGCGCGAAGCAACGCGCCAGACACCGTAGCGCCGCGCTGCGGGGGTCAGACCTTGGTCAGCAGGTACGCGGTTCGGGTCAACTTGCCGATCATGGCGTACACGTGCCACAGGCTGTCGCCGAGCTTGATCTGGCACGCTGCCTCGCCGTAGCGCTCGACCCACCGATCCCAGTCTCGGAGCAAGCGGGCGGCGTGCAGCATCTTCCGAGCTGGGCCGCCGTTCGTCTCCTGCGCGTACTCCCCCCACTCGGTGCCGATGTCGACGCGCTCGTCCAGCCGCAGGCCACTGCGTGCGATCACGCCGGCGATCGCCTCCCGGTCCGCACTGCTCGGGATCACTCCCATCGTCGCCAGGAACCCCTCGTCACCGGCGACGAGCGCGGGTCCGAGGCACATCTGATAGACCAGCACTCGACCACCGGGTCTGAGCACGCGGTGAAACTCCCGGTAAGCCGCGTCCAGATCGGCGACGTGCACCAGCACATCCCGGCACCACACCAGGTCGACGGATTCATCACCGAGCGGGATGTGCTCCGCGCTGCCCAGCACGAACCGCACGCCGGCAGCGCCATCGGCGGCCGCGGACACCTCGATGTGCCGCTCCACCGGATCGATGCCGACCACGTCGAAACCGAACCGGCGCTCCAGCTGGATCGAGTGCGCGCCCTCACCGCAGCCGACGTCGACCGCGGCCGCTCCGCGCGGCAGGTTCATGGCGGCGACGAGGTCATACAGAAAACCGGGTCCGCGCGGGTTCAGGCTCGCGTCCAGGCCGGCCTCGAAGGCGTCTTCGATTTGCGGGTACGCGTCATAGGAGCTCTGCAGGTCCCAGGTCACTCGGGCACCGTACGCCAGGCGGGCGCCGGGCACCGTCCCGTTTATGGCGGGCGTGACCGATCCGTTGTGGACCAGAATGTTCAGCTATCCATCGCCCATGCTTCACCTTTGCTTTCGCTGTGCGCATTGGATCGCCGATGTGCTGTGCCACATGCATATCAACCGCACTTGGAAGATCCTGGCGACGGCTGCCGCGGCAGCGGTGGTAGCAGTCCCGGTGGCTGCCTTCGCGCACGGCGGGTCGGGTCAAGACGACCGCACCGACGCCGCCAAGCACGCGATCGTCGGCGGCAAGGCCCGCAACGTCATCATGCTGCTCGGTGACGGCATGGGTGACAGTGAGATCACCATCGCGCGCAACTACCAGGCCGGCGCGAACGGCCGACTGGCCATGGACACCCTGCCGTTGACCGGTGAATACACCACGTACGCCGTCCAGAAGGCGGATCCCACCAAGCCCGACTACGTCACCGACTCGGCGGCTTCCGGCACTGGCTGGTCCACCGGCCACAAGACCTACAACGGCGCCATCTCGGTGCTACCGAACGGCGATCCGCTTCCGACCATCCTGGAGATCGCGAAGTCGGCCGGCTACAAGACCGGTGACGTCTCCACCGCCGAAATCCAGGACGCGACTCCGGCCGTCCTGGTCTCGCACGTGACCGACCGCAGCTGTTACGGCCCGGACACGATGGGCCCGTGCCCGGCCAACGCCACCGAGAACGGCGGCGCCGGCTCGATCTCCGAGCAGCTGGTCAAGACCCACCCGGATGTCGTGCTGGGCGGCGGCTCGACGTCGTTCAACCAGGTCATCAAGGGCGGCGCCAACGTCGGCAAGACCGTGTTCCAGACCGCCTCGGCCAGCGGCTACCAGCTGGTGTCGGACGCGTCCGGTCTGGCCGCGGCGAACCTGAACAAGCCGATCCTGGGCACCTTCGCCCCCGGCAACATGGACCTCGAGTGGGTCGGCCCGACTCCGACCGCGACTGGGACGCCCGCCTCCACCTGCCAGGTCAACGCCGCCCGCAACGCCGCCCAGCCGCACCTGTCGGTGATGGCGGACACCGCCATCAAGGCACTGGACAAGCAGTCCCGGGGCAACCGCAAGGGCTTCTTCCTGCAGATCGAGGGCGCCTCCATCGACAAGCAGGATCACGCCGCCAACCCGTGCGGCCAGATCGGCGAGACGGTCGAGTTCGACAAGGCCATCAACGTCGCTCTCGACTACCAGAAGCAGCACCCGGACACCCTCGTCATCGTGACCGCCGACCACGGCCACACCAGCCAGATCGTGGCGGCCGGATCGACCACCACCGGCGTGACCGCGACACTGGTCACCCACGACGGCGCACCGATGACGATCAGCTACGCGACCACGCCGTTCCCGGGATCCCAGCAGCACACCGGCACCGAGGTCCGGATCGCGGCCGGCGGCCCGCAGGCGGCCAACGTGCTCGGCGTGACCAACCAGACCGACCTCTTCTTCACCATGGCCAGGGCGTTGGGCCTGCACGTCTGAGCCGCGTACCCCTGGATCTTGAACGAATGATGTCGATATAGAGCGACAACAGTTCAAGATCGGGCCGGCTCGGGGCCGGGCACCACCTCTGGTGCCCGGCCCCCGATGCGGGGCGGTGAGCTTGTCCGATCATGATTCGGTCCTTTCCGGATCGGCCGGTCCCTCGGCGGTGCCGGCGGACCGCGCGAACGACTGCAGTGCCTGCTGCCAGAAGTCGGTGAGATAGGCGCGCGCGAGGGCGAGCGCCGCCGGATCCACGGTGTAGACCCGTTGCGTGCCGACCGGCCGGTCGACGACCAGGCCGGCCTCCTTGAGCACCTTGAGGTGCTGGCTGACGGCCGGCCGGCTGATCGGCATCCGGTCGGCGAGTTGCCGCACCGAAAGCTCACCACCGACCAGAACTTCGACGATGGCTCGGCGGGACGGGTCTCCCAGAGCCTCGAGTACTTCAGAAGCGTTCGTGGCCACTTACCGTTCGTACTCGCTTACCGTTCTCGTGTCAAGAGCGGGGCCGATGTCGAGCGCGCCGGAGAATCCACCGCTGTGCCGGTACCGTGAGATCGATCGATTGGAGAGCCGATGATCACGCGGATGGGTCTGGTCGTGCACGGCGGCAAGGCGGTGGCGCGCACCGCGGCCGATCGTGTCCGCGCGTGGGCCGACGACCGAGGCATCCCGTGCACCGATATCGACGTGTGGGATGACGGCGGCCGGCTCAGCGCACATGACGAGGCCGAGCGTGCCGGGCACCCGGACCTGATCGTCACCGTCGGCGGCGACGGCACGTTCCTGCGTGGAGCCCGGGTGGCGGCGCCGATCGGCGCGCTGGTGCTCGGTGTGAACGTCGGGCGCCTCGGCTTCCTCACCGAGGTCGAGGTCGCGGACCTCGATGACGCGCTGGAACGGATCGGCCGGCACGAGATCTTCCTGGACGAGCGGATGATGCTGACCATGCGGGCGTCCCGGCCGCTGGAGATCCCGGCCGGCATGGATGCGCTGCTGCACTTCGGTCGCGGGCCGGCCCTGCCACCGCCGGCGCCCCGAGCCGGCACCGCCGAGGAGGTCGGCTGGGGCGTCGCGCTGGACGTGCTCGCACTCAACGACGTGGTGTTCGAGAAGCTGTCCCGGGACCGGCAGGCCAGCCTCGCCGTCTACGTCGACGGCCGGCTGTTCGCCTCCTACTCCGCCGACGCGCTGATCGTGTCGACGCCGACCGGTTCGACGGCGTACAGCTTCGCCGCCGGTGGACCGATCGTGGCGCCACACCTGGATGCCCTCGTGTTCACGCCGGTCGCGCCGCACATGGTGTTCAACCGGAGTCTGGTGCTGTCGGTGCACGATCGGGTCGGCGTACGCGTGCTGGAGCACTCCGGACAGGTGGCGGTCAGCGTCGACGGTCAACTGCGCGGGGTGCTCGATCCGAATGACTGGATCAGCGTCTACGCCGGCCCGCGCCGCGCCCGCCTGGTCCGGCTCGCTGATTCACCGTTCCTGGAACGCGTGCGCCTGCGGTTCGGTCTCGCCGATGCGCAAGCGGCACTCGCCGACGGCGACACGCCGCTGATCTACGACCCCGGGCTGCCGCCGCCACCGGATATGGCGCACCCCGGTCCGCCCGATCGTCGCTAACGCTCCAGCAGCGGCACCCGCTCCAGCAGCGCCGTCACGGCCGCCTTTATCACCGGGTCCAGGTCGAACCGGGCATCCAGCCAGCCCAGGATGGCCCGGGCTGACTCGACGTTGCCGTCGTAACCGCGCACGAACGATCCGATGGGCAGGTCGGGATGGCGCTGCTCGGCGCGCCGGCTCAGGTCGAAGACGTCCGGGTATCGACCGGGGTCCGTCAGTTTCATGATGGTGAGAATCCGATCCACCGCGTACTGCTGAATGAATCGGGTCGCGCTGAGGCGCTCGCCACGCATGTCCCGGTGCAGGCCCACGAAGAGATTCGTCACCGCCTCGTTGACGTGATAGTCGACGTAGTCGTACGGCGACGGCTTCGGTGGGCTCGGCACAAATGCCAGCTCGGGCGAGCGTTGCCAGATCACCCGAGGGCCGCTGTAGTCGCCGGCGGCCAGCTCGTCCAGCGTGAAGACGGCGTACTCGACGAAGATGCCGTCGGCGTAGAGCGCTTTGCGCCCGTCCACGCTGTTGGCGAAGCTGTACGCGATCGGGTGTGGCGCTTCCAGCCAGCCGATGTCGTCGAGATAGCCCTGCTTGGCGGTCGGGCTGTCGACGATGACGAAGAAGTCGAGATCGGAGTGCTCGTCCAGCCGGTCGGTCTCCACCCCGACTGATCCAAGACCAAGGAGCGCGAGTGCATCCGATCGGGTGGACAGATGCGCACCCAGATCATTGAGACGCGAAAGACGATGCTGCTGCGGGGTCATGAAACGCCGCCCTTTCGAAAAAGAGTCGACGTTTCATCCCGCACCGCCCTCTGCGGCCGGGGTCGCGACACCCAACGCTGACAGCCTGACGTATCGGCGCCGAACCACGCAAGCAGCTGGCGCCGCTTCGGCTGCCGAACCAAGCCACTCGGCCGAGGCGCGACCCAGCACGTAGCGAAAGGCACCGATTCGGTACTTTCCGCTACTTCATCACGACGCCAGCGCCAAGGAAGCCTGACTGCGAAGACTTAACGTCCCCACAGAGCCTCAACTCTTCACAATGCCTAACTCTCACCGTTAACAAGCCCCACTCAGCAACCACGGCCGCTTGCACCGCCGCGTACCTGCCACTTGATCGTTAAGCTCGCGCCGAGCACCCGGGGTGACCACCGCGGACAACGACGCCGCCATGGCGGCCGAACGACGGACCGCGGCCGAACGACGGACCGCGGCCGGAGTCGGCGGCCGTTGGCAGCGACGTAAAAGGGTGACCTGAGGGCCGCCAAGGCCCGACGCCGGCCCTAGCCGCAGAAACGGCCGTCGACGAAGGCCGCACCCGCACCCCGACGACCCAGACCGAAGGACACCGACCACGAAAGGAGCCGAGCACGTGAGAGTGCCCGGCTCCTAACGTGCGATCAGTGCGCGCCCGCTCCGGTTAGCGACCGGACCTCGAGTTCGGCGTACTTGTCGGCATCGGCCGGCCGCCGCGACAGCACGGTGCCGAGCCAGCCGCAGAGGAAGCCGATCGGGATCGAGATGATGCCCGGGTTGGACAGCGGGAACCACTGCCAGTCGTGCTTCGGGAACATCGCGGTCTCGGAGCCGGACACCACGGGCGAGAAGAACACCAGCACGACAGCGGAGATCAGGCCGCCGTAGATGGCCGCGGTGGCGCCCGCGGTGTTGAACTTCTTCCAGAACAGCGAGTAGAGGATCGCCGGCAGGTTGCCGGATGCGGCCACCGCGAATGCCAGCGCCACCAGGAACGCGACGTTCAGCGACTGGGCATAGATCGACAGGGCGATGGCGACCGCGCCGATGACCAGGGCCGAGACCCGGGCCACGACGACCTCCTGACGCTCCGACGCCTGGCCTCGCTTGATCACGTTGGCGTAGAAGTCGTGCGCCAGCGACGACGACGAGGCCAGGGTGAGACCGGCGACCACGGCAAGGATCGTGGCGAAGGCGACCGCCGCGATCACCGCCAGCAATATCGCGCCACCGGTGGAGCCACCCAGATACCTCTCGCCGAGTGCCTGGGCCAGCTGCGGCGCGGCGGTGTTGCCGGCCTTGTCCTGCGCGGTGATGTTGGCGCCGCCGACCAGTGCCGCTGCGCCGAAGCCGAGCGCCAGCGTCATCAGGTAGAACACGCCGATGATGCCGATCGCCCAGAGCACGCTGCGCCGGGCCACTCGGGCGTTCGGCACGGTGTAGAAGCGGATCAGGATGTGCGGCAGGCCGGCGGTGCCGAGCACCAGCGCGATGCCCAGCGACAGCAGATCCATCTTGTTGTAGAAGGTCTGGGTCGAGTCACCGGCGACTTCCTTGCCGTATTTCAGGCCCGGTTCCAGGAACGCCGCGCCCTTGCCGGACTTCGCGGCGGCGTCACCGAGCAGGCCGGACAGGTTGAACTTGAAGGCCGACAGCACCAGGATCGTCATCAAGATGGCGCCGAGCATCAGCATGAACGCCTTGACGATCTGGACGTAGGTGGTGCCCTTCATGCCGCCGACGACCACGTACACAACCATCAACGCGCCGACCATGATGATGGTCGCCACCTTGGCGGTGGCTGCGTCCATGCCCAGGAACGTCTGCCCCGGCCGGATGCCGAGCAGCAGCGAGACCAGTGCACCGGCGCCGACCATCTGCGCGATCAGGTAGAAGATCGAGACGACGATCGTCGAGACCGCGGCGCCGGTTCGCACCGGTCGCTGGCTCATCCGGAAGGCCAGGACGTCGGCCATCGTGTACTTGCCGGAGTTGCGCATCAGCTCGGCCACCAGGAGCAGAGCCACCAGCCAGGCCACCAGGAAGCCGATCGAGTAGAGGAAGCCGTCGTAGCCGGACAGCGCCAGGATGCCGGCGATGCCGAGGAACGACGCGGCCGACATGTAGTCGCCGCCGATCGCCATGCCGTTCTGGAACCCGGTGAACTGCCGGCCGCCGGCGTAGAAGTCGGTGGCGTTGCGGGTCTGCCGGCTGGCCCAGAAGGTGATTCCCAAGGTGATCACCACGAAGATCAGGAACAGCGTGATGGTCAGGTTTCGGGCCGAGATCGCCGGACCGTCGGCGAGGATCGTCGTCGTCACTTCATGCCTCCTTCTACCCGGGCCCGCAGCTCGTCGGCGACCGGATCGAGCTTCCGCGCCGCGAAACGGCTGTACGCCCAAGCGATCAGGAATGTGCTGACGAACTGCAGCAGGCCGAAGATGAACGCGATGTTGAAGTTGCCGACCACCTTTGTGCCCATGAAGTCGCGCGCGTAGGCGGACAGGATCACGTAGAGCACGTACCAGAGAAGGAATGCGATGGTCACCGGGAATGCGAAGCCGCGCATGGTCTTGCGCAGGCCGGCGAACTCCGGGCTGGCAGCGACCGGCAGGTAGGGCGCCGGGTCGACATATTCGGGCGGCGGTGGTGCGGACTGGCTCGGGATCGACGCGGCGGCCGGAGCTTCCGGCTCGGCGCCGACGTCCGGGGCCCCAGTTGGTTCGGTGGTCATGGCGGACACCACCTTGCAGGGAGAGGGAATCGGTTGCAGGCAACGTAGAAAGCCGGTCATCGATATCCGTGGCTCCGGACCAACCGAGCGCCGGGCGGCGGATTCGGTGCGCCCAACGACACCGCGGCGCCGATGAGCGGCCGCCGCCTCACAGGATCTTGATAGCTTCGCCCACCCTCTCCGGGCGGCATCGGCGGTACGCCGATCAGCAAGCGCATCGGCGGTACGCCGATCAAACAAGCGCAGCAGTGGTACTCGGAACCGCCGCCCCGTGCTCTCCGATGCTCAGAGCCGCAGCGAATCCGGTGCATGCAGCCGCAGCATGGTGGCACCGACGCCGATCGGCACCCGGCTCGGCGTTGCCTTGGAGACGACCACCATCACCAGAAATGCCAGTGGCACGGTCCATGCGGCCGGCTGGTTGATCAGAATCGCGGCCCACCCAGTCAGCGGGGCACCGAGCACTGTCACCAGTACGGCAACGATGCCCGCTCCCCCGCCGACGATGACGCCTGCGGCGGCACCGGCGTCGGTGAGGCCGCGCCACCAGATGCCGAGCACCAGCAACGGACAGAACGACGAGGCCGCGACGGCGAACGCCAGACCGACCACTTCGGACACGTCCAGACCGCTGATGTGCAGGGATAGCAACAGCGGCACGGCACCGGCGATGACGGCGGCGACCCGGAATCCGCGTACCGTGCTGTGCCCGTCACGGCCGATCACGTCGGTCGAGAGCACCCCGGCAACGCTGGTCAGAAGTCCGCTGGAGGTGGACAGGAAAGCCGCGAACGCACCGGCCGCGACCAGGGCGCCGAGCCAGCGGCCGGTGGTCTCTCCGAGCGCGGCACCGGGCAGCACCAGCACGGTGGCATCGGTGTGACCGGTCATCGTGAGTTGCGGGGCATAGACCCGGGCGAGCGCGCCATAGAACGCCGGCAGCAGGTAGAACAGCCCGACCAGGCCGAGCACCACAAGCGTGGTGCGCCGCGCCGCGACGCCGTCCGGGTTGGTGTAGAAGCGAACCAGCACGTGTGGCAGGCCCATCGTGCCCAGGAACGTCGCCAGGATCAGCGAATAGGTGGCGAACAGCCGGCGATCGCCATGGTGCAGCGGCAGCAGCCAGTCCAGGCCCTGCGCGGTCGGCACCGGCGCCAGCTCCGGCACCTCCGCCCCGGCCTGGAACACCACCGCGGAGCTTCGGGCCACGCGATGATCACCCGGTTCGAGCCGGACCATCCCGTGCTGCCCGTCGATCGCACCGAGCGTGACCTGGACGTCCTCCGGCCGCGTCGTGGACACCTGGACCGGATCGTCGAACGTCACCGTGGTGGTCTGGACGAACACCTGGCCGGCCGGCGACGCGATCGGCGGGCGGCCGTCGTCTTGCCAGGCCATCAGCAGGAACAGCACGGGAACCAGCAGAGCAGTCAGCTTCAGCCAGTATTGGAAGGCCTGCACGAAGGTGATCGAGCGCATGCCGCCGAGCGCCACGTTCGCGGTCACCACGACGCCGACCAGGACGGCGCCGAGCTGGTACGGCCCACCGGCCACGGTGCGCAGCGTCAGCCCGGCACCCTGAAGCTGCGGCAGCATGTAGAGCCAGCCGATCAGCACCACGAACACGGTTGCCAGGCGCCGCAGCCCGCGGGACCGGAGCCGTGCCTCGCAGAAGTCCGGCAGCGTGAACGCCCCGGACCGGCGTAACGGCGCGGCGACGAACAGCAGCAGAGCGAGGTAACCGGCGGCAAAACCGACCGGATACCACAACCCGTCGGCGCCGTCCTTCAGGATCAGCCCGGCCACGCCCAGGAAGCTCGCCGCGGAGAGATATTCGCCGCTGATCGCGGCGGCATTCCAGGCCGGACTGACGGCGCGGGCCGCGACCAGGAAGTCCGAGGTGGTACGCGCGAGCTTGAGGCCGTACGCCCCGATGGCGAAGGTGGCGATGGTGACCGCGATGATCGCCGGGACGGCCAGACCACTCACGGTTCCCGCCGCTCCACCACGGCGGCGAAGTCGCGCTCGTTGCGCTCGGCCAGGCGTACGTAGACCCAGCCGGCGGCGAACAGGAACGGGTAGGCGGCGACGCCGAGCAGCACCCACGGCAACGCGATGCCGAACGGCCGGGCGCTGGTGACGCTGGGCGCGAGCGTGAAGAACAGCGGCAGCCCGCCGAGACCGATCGCGACCACCGCCGCCAGCCGGAGGGCGAGTGCCAGCTGGGCTCGGACCAGACCGCGGACGAGGGCATCGCCGACATGTGTCTGCTCGGCGAGTTCGCGCCGGGCCTGCGGCACCGGATGAGGTTTGCGGACCACCTCGGCGAGGACGACCCGGACCCGTTTCGGCGACGGCTCGGACGTGGGCATGTCAGCGTGACCAGGATTGCTTGGCCGAGCGGACCAGGCGGTCGCGCAGGTGGTGGATGTGGCGCCGGGAGACCGGAAGCTCGTTGGCGTCCACCACGACCACCCATCCGGTGCCGGACAGGCGCAACTCAGTGATGCATGGCAACTGCACCAGGAACGATCGGTGGATCCGGACGAACCCGGCGTCGGACCAGCGTTCCGCCAGGGTTGCCAGGGGTACGCGTACGAGATGTGAACCATCCGCGGTGTGCAACCGCGCGTAGTCACCTTGTGCCTCCACCCACCGCACCGCGGACCGCGGCAGCATGCGGGTGTTGCCGGCCAGTTCGACCGGGATGCTCGGGTCATCGGCGCGCTCGCGGGCGGCGACCGCCGCGGGGTGTTCCGGCAGCATCCGGGACGTGATCACCCGGCGCAGCGACTCGGCCAGCCGATCGGCCCGCACCGGCTTGCGCACGTAGTCGACCACGCCCAGGTCGAAGGCCTCGGCGGCGCGATCGTCGAAGGCGGTGACGAACACGATCGCCGGCGGTACGGCGAATTTGGCCAGCACCCGGGCCAGCTCCATGCCGTCGAGTCCGGGCATCCGGATGTCCAGGAACACCGCGTCGACGGTGACGTCGCGCAGCACTCGCAACGCCGCGGTGGCGTCGCCCGCGGTGCTGACCGCGCCGACCCGGGGATCGGCCCGCAGCAGATAGACCAGCTCGTCGAGCGCCGGCGGCTCGTCGTCGATCGCCAGCACCCGCAGCCCAGCCGTCACGAGGCCGCTCCGGTCGCCGCCGGCTGGCTGGATCGCACGCCCGGATGGAACTTCGGCACACGGACGCTGACCTTGGTTCCGGCGCCCGGCGCCGTCTCCACCACCAGGCCGAACTCGTCGCCGAAGACCGATCGGAGCCGCTCGTCGACGTTGGTCAGGCCGACGTGCGCGGCGTCCTCGTCACTGGCGGTCTGGCCGAGCGCGGCCGGGTCCATCCCGACGCCGTCGTCCTCGACCGTGATCACGCAGTGCGCACCGGTGTCACGCGCCTCGATGGTCACCATGCCGACGCCGGTCTTGCCGGCCAGACCATGCCGGACCGCGTTCTCCACCAGGGGTTGCAGGCAGAGATACGGCATCGTCACCGGCAGCACCTCGGGCGCGATCTGCAGTCGGACCTCGAGACGCTCGCCGAACCGGGCACGCTCGATGGTCAGGTAGCGATCAATCGCGTGCAGTTCCTCGGCGAGCGTGGTGAATTCGCCGTGCGCCCGGAAGCTGTAGCGGGTGAACTCGGCGAAGTCGAGGATCAGATCCCGTGCGTGCTCCGGATCGGTGCGGACGAACGACGCGATCGCCGACAGCGCGTTGTAGATGAAGTGCGGGCTGATCTGGGCGCGAAGCGCGCGGACCTCGGCGTGGGCCAGGCGCTCCCGGGATGACTCCAACTCAGCGAGCGCGATCTGGGTCGCAGTCCAGGTGGCGGTCTCGATGGTCGCCTGAACCAGCCCGGGCGCCGGTAGCGCGTCGGCGAGCGCGATCAGCGCGCCGACCGCGACGCCGCCGCCTGCCGACGGCGTCAGCAACGGTGCCGCCACAGCGCCGCGGATGGTGCACTCCAGCTGGTCGCATGCCAGGTCACGGGCGCCCAGCACGGTGGCCCGGCCGGTGCCGAGCACGCGGGAACCGGCGGCCATGACCTGATCCCGATGGTGTGCGCCAAGCCCGTCGAAGGCCAGCAGACCACCGCTGCCGTCGATCACCGCGAGCCCGGCCGAGCCGGTCAACCGACGCAACGGCCGGATCGCCTTGCCGGCGTTGGCGGTGGTGAGACCGCCGCGCAGCGGCTCGCCGGCGATTCCGGCCAGGTGCAGGACGTCATAGGTGGCGCGCTGGCTGGCCGTGGCGATGCCGCGCCGGGCACGCGAGCGGACCACCGCATAGACCGCGATGGCCAAGGCCGACAGCAGCACGACTACGGCGACGGCAGCGATGACGTTGCTCCGCACGCCCCGATAATTCCGGCCGCGCCCGTCTTGCACAATCCCTGTCGCCGGGGCGCTACGGATTGTCGACCGGCAGTGTGCCGGTCTGGTCGGCCGGGCCGAACATGCTGTTGATCAGGTCGAGGTCGCTCCGTTGCTGTTTCCGGCGCGGCAGCATGGTGGCGACGAAGACGGGTGAGCTGAACCCAGTGAAACGCGGTCCACGGAATCGGATCCGGCCGAACCAATCGCCATCCGGTGACCTGATCCATTGCACATCGTCCCAGCGCAGGTGCCCGGTCGTGAACAGATTGCGGGCGGTGATCCCGTCCGCGTCGATCTCGAGGGCGATCCGCCGCGCCCGACTCGCCACCACGACGGCGCTGACCGCCGCGACCATGCAGACGACGCCGCCGAACCAGTTGCCGCTCCGCACCGGATCACCGATCACGAAGGCGGCGATCGCGAGCGCCGTGGCTCCGCCCGCGATCAGGATGAAGGTCGCGGCGTAGACAAGCTCGACGTACCGGCGCCGGAACGTCAGCCGGCCGGATTCGGGCAGCAGCGCGCGACGCTCGTCGGTGGTTAAGCGGCGGCCCGGCGTAAACCGCGACGGCGGCTCGGGCGTCGTGTCGGCGAGCGGTGGCGCCCAGCCTGGCAGCTGCGAGATTGCGATGTAGCCGGCCAGGATGACGAGAACCAGGCCAGCAGTGACCGGATAGTACGGCCACCAATGGCGGCGGCCGTCAAGGTGCAGCAGCGTCGACACCGTGAGTGTCAGGAAGGTAAGCACGAATGCCGCTGAGACCAGCACTCGATGGCGTGGGGTCGAGCGACGGAAATTGGCGTATGACACCAGGAACGAAAGCCCCGGCATCAGCGCGATCAACCCGCGCGAGCCGCGGAACACCAGTGAGCAGGCGCCCATGGCCAGTGAGAATGCGAGAACTGTCCGGATCAGGCGCCACGAGACGATGATCCGCCCGGACTCGTCCTGGAATCTCATCGCGCGCAAGTCGTCGGCGAGGCTGGGCTCGGGCTTCGCCAACGGTGCGGGCGCCATTTCGGTCATCGCGCCTCCGGTCCGAGCAGATCGAGGAGGGGTTGGAGCCGCGGATCGTCCTTAAAACGGATATTTCGGGGCTGGCCGGTCCATCTCGATATGACGAACACGCCGTTGCCGAGCCGGAGTCGCAGACCGGAGACACTGTCGGCCGGAACGATACCGGTGATGCGGGACCACGAGACACGATATGTACGCCAGATATTGCGGACCGTAACCATCTCCGAGTTGACGATCAGCGCCACACCCGGCCCGCGTACGCCGCACCAGACTGCCACAGCCGCGGCGGCGATCGCGACAGCGACGACCGTCCACTTCTGATCGCTGGTGAACCCGACTGCAGCGGCCACGAACACCACGGCGAGCGCCCAACTGACGCCGGTCAGATACCAGCGCGCTCGACTCCGGAACACCCGCTCTTCGGACGGCGCGAGGAGATTACGGCGCTCGGCAGCGGTCCACTGGCGGGACACCGTGATGCCCGGGTCGCCGGGGCCGAGCATTCCGTACGGTGGTGCAAACGATCGCAGCTGGGTGGTGGCGGCGAATCCGGCCAGGACGATCAACGAGGCACCCAGCTCCACCGGAACCGAAGGCCACCAGCCCGATCGTTTCGCCTCCGGCACCACCGCGTGTGCCGCGATCGGGGCAAACAGAGCGAGCACGATGAACACGGCGAGCGCGGCCCGATGGGCCGGCGATGCACCGGCCCAACGCCCCAGGCTTCGAATCGCGGTCGCACCGGCAATGCAAACGACGGCTTCGGAGTGGAATACGTCGACGCCGAGCCATGCGAAAATCGCGGCGACACCGAGAAATGGTGCGTAGCTGGCGATTGCCAAAACGAATATGTCGGGACTGAGCCGAATCCGGCCGTACTCGTCCTGGATCAGCAACGCCCGCCGCGGCGATTCAGTTTCCGTCAGCATCGTCACTGCCCCCCTGAACCGGCCCGAGCAGCGCCACCAGGGCGTCGAACCGGGCGTCCGGGTGGCCCTTGCGTGGGAATGCGGGTCCGGTGAGCGCAGTAAGGGTGATGGCCTTGTCATCATCGAGGTCAAGCACGACCTCGGCCTTAAG
Source organism: uncultured Actinomycetota bacterium (assembly GCA_963836775.1). GTDB lineage: Bacteria > Actinomycetota > Actinomycetes > Mycobacteriales > Micromonosporaceae > DASQPR01. Next base: position 2,855,302 of record CAWIKR010000003.1, read on the forward strand.
GGCCGGATGCACGGCGACGACCCGGTCCCACGGGATGCGATGGGTGCGCAGCAGGTTTCGGGCGGTCACCTGCTCGGCGTCGAGGATCAGCTCGATTCGTCCCGCGCGCGGCAGGCACCAGCCAGCCCACAGCGTCGCGCCGCTGCCCAGGACGATGCTGCGCCAGTCGTGCGCCCCGGCCCCGTAGATCGCGAGCCAGGGCGCGCCTACCAGCGCGAGCGCGAAGAACACCACGAGGAACCGCCGTAGCCCGGCATTGCGGACGACGCGACGCCCGGAGCCGTCCAGCAGCGCGTGCCGTTCGGCTGGGGTCCAGACCCGGGCCGGTGCAAACGGCTTCCGGAACGGCTGGACCGGCGGCCGCGCATATTCCCGAGCCTGGTTGAACCGGCCGAACACGCTCAGCACGACGAGCGCCGCGCCAAGTCCCGCACCGGCTTGGGCATACCAGTGGTGCGGCACCACCTCCCCGGCGATCGCCACCGCCACCACCAGAACGACAACCGTCACGATGACCAGGATCCGATGCCGCCAAGTCGAGCGTCGCCATCCGGCGGTCGGGATCAGCGCCAGACCGGCCGCACTGGCCGCGGCCAGTGCCAGGTTGTCGTCCCGCAAGACCTCGATCACCAGCATGAACGGGTAGACACCGAGGAACAGCCAGACGGCGTCCCACCGTGTTGTCTCGGATGCCGATGAGGGGGCGGTCATGGCTGGACATTGTGCGGCATCGTGTCGCGCGCTACCGCCCCGGCAGGGTGCTCTCCTCGTGGTCGAGCTCGCGCTGCAGCTTGCGCAGGCTCTCGTCGGGCAGCCGGCCGGAATCCCGCCAGCGCAAATACTCGTCCCGCTGGGCGTCAATCACCGCGTGCCGGGCGCGGACCGATGCTTCGAACTCCGGAGTCCAGGTGACGTCGTCGTCCTCGGTCGACTGCAGCATGTCGATCCGGGCGCGGTAGCGGTCGGCGCGCTGTTGCAGCGCGTCGTGCATGGACGATCCGGTGTGCTCCGGGATCTGGTGGTCGGCCTGCAAATCGTCGATGACCTCCTTGGCGGCTTCGACGGCGGCCAGCCGGGCCTCGTTGCGCAGCTGCGCCTCTTCGGTCGGGTTGGCCTTGAGCTGGAGCATCCGCAGCAGTGGCGCGAAGGTCAGGCCCTGTCCGACCAGGGTCACCAGCACCACCACGTACGCACAAAGCAGTAGGAGATCGCGCCCGGGGAACGGCGAGCCGTCGTCGGTGGTCAGCGGGATCGCGAAGATCGCGGCCAGGGTGATGACGCCACGGGTTCCGGCCCAGCTCATCGCGATCACCTCGCGCCGATTCAGGGTCGGGTTCGGATCGCCCATCCGCCAGCCGAACCGCCCCGGCACCAACTGAGTGAGGACCAGCCAGAGCGGCCGCACCAGCAGCACCGCGGCCAGGGTGACGCCGGCTGCGGCCAGGATCGTGCCGATCGGCTCGTCCTTCAACCCCTTGAGCACTTCCGGCAGTTGCTGACCGATCAGCAGGAAGACCAGGCCCTCCAGCAGGAACTCGACCAGTTGCCAGACGGCACCGGTCTGCAGCCGCGTCGCGCCGGACTCCACGCGCGGGGCGTCGTGACTGGCCATCAGTCCGGCGATCACCACGGCCAGCACGCCGGAGACGTGCAACTCCTCACCCAGCAGGTAGGCGACGAATGGAGTGGCCAAGGACGCGGTGTTGGCCAGCAGCGGATCGTTGAACAGCGGCCGGGCCAGCCGCAGCAGCAGACCGATCGCGGCTCCGACCAGCAGGCCGCCGCCCGCCGCGAGGACGAACTTGCCGCCGGCCATGGCCCAGGAGAACCCGGCGCCCACGGTGGCGGCCACCGCCACCTGATAAGTGGTCAGAGCCGTCGCGTCGTTGAGCAGGCCCTCGCCGCCGATCAAGGTGCCCAGCCGCGGTGGCATTCCGGCCCGCCGGCCGACCGAGAGCGCCGCCACCGGGTCCGGTGGGGCCACGGCGGCGCCTAGGACAAATCCGGCCGCAAGCGGCAGGCCTGGCACGACGAGTGAGACCAGGAACCCGACGGCAAACGCGGTGATCAGCACCAGGACCACCGACATGCTGGCGATGGGTCGCCAATTTGCCCGAATTGCCAGGAGACTCGACCGTCGGGCGGCACCGTAGAGCAGCGGCGGGATCAGCGCCACCAGCACGACTTCGGGTTCGATATGCAGGTTCGGCCCGGGCAGGACCGCGTACAGGAGACCGAAAAGGGTCAGCACGATGGTGTACGGAACATTGAAACGATCGGAGATCAACTTCGACAGGAAGACGACCGCGACCATCGCCAACACGAACGCGACATGGCCCAACATCCACCTATTCTGCCGGACCAAGAGTTCCGCCCGGTATCCAACCGGCCCGCCTGTGTCGAGTCGCGCCTGGTCAGCGGCTCGACGTCGCGTCGCGCCGACTTCTACCGAGCCACGTCAAACCGACACGCTCAGTAATCTACGTAATTCCCACTATCACGGAGGATTGTGGCACTTCGGCACCGTCGACTTTTGGTATCGCGGCAATCACGCTATGTTCGCCTCTGTCGCACCGGCGTCCTGCAGATCACCCCCGACCTGCACCGGAGCGGCGCCGCCGAATCGCAGTCGTCTCTGACTCCATCCTCCCGAGCCGAGACAGCGAACCGGGGACCCAGGTTGTTGGGGTGAATCCGTTGATCACGGACGGTGACGTTCGTGGATGCGGTAGGGCGCATCTTCCCGCCCGAATCCGTCAGCTAACCCGGTAGGCGGTGCGCGGAAGAAGGAGTCATCGCTTTGCGCCATGCGCAACGGCTGATGCGCGCGCTCGTCCTGGCCGGGGTGGCTGTCGCCGTAGTGGCACCCGGGTCGACGGCGATCGCGTCGCCATCGCCCTCGTCCATCGAAAAGCAGATCGATCAAGCAAACAACGAGCTTGAAGGCATCGTCGAGCAGTACAACGGGCTCAACGACAAGCTCAAGGGCAACCAGGCGGCGGAGACCAAGCTGGGCACCGCCATGAAGCCGACCCTGGTCGCGGCCCAGGCCGCCGAGGCCGGACTCGCCAACATCGCCTCGTTGGTCTACATCGCCGGCCCGGCCGACCCACTGTCCGCGATCGTCAGTTCCGACAGCACCGACGGCCTGCTGGACCAAATGGCCACGCTCGGCCAGATGGCCACTGACCGGCAGAAGCAGATCGAGACCTACCGGTCCGCCGTTGCCGCGTACGACAACCAGAAGCAGCAGCTCGACGGCCTGATCGCGGCGCAGAAACTGGAGAAGTCGCAGCTCGCGGCCAAGAAGGCGACGATCAACCAGAAGCTCACCAAGCTCTACACGATGCGAGTGGCGGCCTACGGGTCGCCGAACGCGCCGCTGCCGACCTCGGTGCCGTCGCCGCCGTCGATTCCGGGCCGGGCCGGCGTGATCGTCAAGTTCGCCTACAAGCAGCTCGGAAAGCCGTACGTGTTCGCCGCCGCGGGCCCGAGTTCGTTCGACTGCTCCGGCCTCGTGCTGGCCGCCTACAAGCAGGTCGGCGTGAACCTCTACCACACCGTGACGGCGCAATGGCACACCGCGCAGCACATCACCCGATCCCAACTGGCGCCGGGCGACTTGGTGTTCTACGAGAGTTCGTCGCTGCACCACGTGGCCATCTACATCGGCGGCGGCAAGGTGATCCACGCGCCGCACACCGGAGATCACGTACGCATCGCGAGCGTCGACATGATGCACCCATGGGGCTACGGACGGATCGCTGGCTAGTACTGCGAACCTCGTGGTTTCCACTGATCTCGTCGATTCTCACTAAAGGTGTCCCATGGTTGTCCCACAGGACACCGTTAGTGAGAATTTGATGGTGTGGCAAATAGCCCGCGCCCTGGTCGCCGCATTCCTGCGTCGGCCGGGGCGCGGTGAGCTTTAGTAGATGGTCACGCCGTAGGCGTTGGCGGCTTCACGCACCGGCTGAAAGAAGGTGGTGCCACCGCTTGTGCAGTCGCCGCTGCCACCGGACGTGAGGCCGAGTGCCTTCTTTCCATCGTAGAGAGGGCCACCGGAGTCGCCTGGCTCGGCGCACACAGTGGTCTGAATCAGACCGCTCACCGTGCCGCCCGGGTGGCCGCTGTACCGAACCGTCACGTTGAGCGCTGTCACCGTGCCGCTGTGCGTGCCGGAAGTCGACCCGGTGCGTCTGACATTCTCCCCGACGACAGCGTCCGCCACGCTATAGCCGCCCGGGTGAGTGAGTGAGGTGTTGTCATAACGCACCAAGGCATAGTCGTTGCCGGGGAAGCTATACGAGACGGTAGGGCCGATCAGCGTGGTGTGGCCGGAGTTGGTGTACCACGTGTTGACCAGGCTGCCGCAATGTCCTGCGGTGAGGAAGTAGTAGGTGCTGCCGCTGACCACGTTGAAGCCGAGCGAACACCGGTACTGCCCGCCATAGATGGCGGCGCCGGCCGACAGCAGTGGCGTGTAAACACCGGCCGTACGAACAACTCGAAGCGCACCGGCGTTGGCTCCGGCGCTCTGCTTGAGCATCGCAATCTCGGCGTTGGAAACAGTGCTATCAGCGGTCACGACGACGCGGTCTGCCCCGGAATCGGTATACCAGGCGATGCCGGCAACTCCAGAGCGTTCCACCGCGTTGCGGGCGGCGCCTAGTGCGTTTGCACTGTACTGCGGCGACGCCGCGGTAGCGGTTGTGGGCAGAGCGATGACGCCGAGGGTGACTGCGCCAATCGTCGCTGCGATAAGTCGGCCGAGCCGACCGTGAGTGGGGTCGGGTGTGCTCCTCACTGGCTTCTCCTAAGAGTTGACAGGATCGGGGGTGATCCGTCGCGGGCGCTCATATCAGCGTCACGGGTCGGTGACGCCGCATCGAGCTCACGCCTATGCCAGTATCTATATGTGTCAATCTATGCACAAGATGTATGCCATCGATGACGCCGTTAGGGGTGTACGGTGCGGCACTGCGACGACGGAGGCGGCTGTCTCATTGGACCGGGTATCTTCGCGGCCGCCTGTCACGTTCTGCTAATACGGGGAGAGCCCATATCCCAAGGGGAACAGCGGCGTCTTGCCATCACCGGTGTTGATCGGCTCCTGCGAGACCGACGTCGGCCAGCTCACCGGCAACTTCCCGGTGAAGCCGCCGCCGAATAGCGCGTCGGTGATTCCGGTGGCCTCGGTTCCGGGGAGCCACCCTGCGACAAAGGCGTCCGCTTTGGTCAGCTGATCAGTGATGATCACCGGGCGGCCACTGTAAAGAATTGCGATACAGGTGGTGACCCGCGAGCACAAATCGGCGAGCTGTGAGGAATTGTCACTGCCGAAAGCGAGCGTCGACGAGTCGCCCTTTCCTTCCGCGTACGGCGTCTCGCCTCCGACCCAGATTCCCACATCGCCGGAGTATCGGCCCTTGGTCTTGGTACCGACATTCTGCAGCGTGATGTTGGTGCCTGCGGTGGCCTGCTGCAGCGCCTGCCAGAACGTGGTGCCGGTCGTGGTCGCGCCACTACCACCCTGCCAGCTGATTGACCAGCCGCCCATCTGGTATCCGAGGTTGTCGACCGACTTACCGCCGACGACGATCTTGTAGGTGCCGGTCTTTGCCAGTGGCAACGCGCTGTTGGAGTTCTTGAGCAGCACAAGCGACTCGTGCACTGCTTGGCGGGCGACCGCCCGATGCGCTGCGGATCCGACCGTGGCGGTGTACGAGCGGTCCGTATAGGGGTGGTTGAACAGATCCAGACCGAACTTGGCGGTGAGGATCCGGGTCACGGCGTCATCGATGCGGCTCTGGCTGATCTTGCCGGAGTTCACGTCGGACACGATGGCGTTGATGGTTCCCACATAGTCGTCGGGCACCATGATCATGTCGACACCGGCGTTCACGGCGTGGGCTACCTGGTCGGCGTAGGTCGCATCGGGAAGCTGCTTGACACCGCCCCAGTCGCTGACAACGAAGCCGGCGAAGCCCAGTTCACCCTTGAGAACCGACGTCATCAGGTATGCGTTGCCGTGGTCTTTCACTCCGTTCCAGCTGCTGTAGGACGCCATCACCGAGCCAACTCCGGCGCCTATCGCGCTCTGGTAGCCGGGAAGGTGCACGGTCCGCAACTCGGACTCGCTGATTCGGGCATCGCCCTGGTCGATCAGGTAACCGCTGCTGCCGGTGCCGAATGTGGTGCCACCGTCTGCCACGAAGTGCTTCGCCGTCGCCAACACTGATGTGCTGGTCAATGACGAACCCTGGAACCCCTGGACCGCGGCCTGCGCCATGGGCGCGACGATCGATGGATCCTCGCCGAATCCTTCGTACGTGCGGCCCCAGCGATCGTCTCGCGGCACGCACACGCACGGCGCGAACGCCCATCGAATCCCCGTGCCCAGGACTTCTTGCCGGGTGACGTCCTCCTCCTGGGTCACCAGCGCGGTATCGCGGCTGGCACCCATGCCGATGTTGTGCGGGAAGACCACCGCGCCCTGCACGTTGTTGTTGCCATGCACCGCGTCCACGCCGTAGAGCAACGGGATCCCGAGGCGGCTCTTGAGGGCATAGCTCTGGAAGTCGTCAACCATGTCGGCCCATTGGCTCGCGGTGCCGCCCGCACCACTGGGTCCGCCGCCACCGCCGCTGAGGACCGAGCCGATCCCGTACGTCGCGATGTCGTTTTTGTTCGTGATGTACGTGTTCGCGACTTGAGTCATCTGGCCGGCTTTCTCCGCCAGCGTCATTTTGGCCAGGCAATCGCTGGGTGATGAGCAGCCTGCGGCCGCCGCCATGGGGGTCGCGTGGGGTGCCACCACGACCAGGGTACTGACGACGAAAGCCACTACCGCGGTGCGCAGGATGAATAGCCGAGACATGACGCGCGCGTGAGCCAACATGGGAACCGCCCATAGTCACAAGGGTCAATGTGACTACACGGTAACGCGCAGACATCAAAGTCTTCAATGGGTTAACAGCTTCTTGACTCGGGGCGGTGACCGCGATCGTGCGGTGACCGCCGCCAGAAGTCACGCGCGGCCCATCAGTTTCTCCACCTCGGTTCGAACCCGGAGAGACGCCCCGAGAGGCGGCATGACGTGAGCTGCTGTAATAGGCGGGGATGGAAGCCAAGCCCCTGGCCGGTCCGGCCGCGGCAAACGTCCGTGCCCATCACCGATGTGCTACGCCTGGTGGCCGAGATCCGGCGTCTTCGCGGTCTCATCGAGTGGCACGGCTACTTGACTCCGATCGCCGCCTGCATGGCCTCCGCCGATAGATCGGCCTCGTACACGGCCGAGCCGGGCTCGAAATTACGGCCGTCGGCGAGTGTGCCCGCATCGATTGCTTCGTAGCCAAGGGTGTCGATCACGTTCATCACAAGGTATTTGGCCTCCGCGTCGTTGCCCGACACCGGAATGCCGTAGCGCATCTCGGCGCCTCCGCCATGGCCGTACTCGCGCAGATGGTCATAGCGCATGGCGTTGAGCGATTTGACTACGCGCGCTCCGGGTAGCGCATCGGCGACCAGTTCGCTTGAGGTCGCGAAGTGATCGTCGAGCGCCACATCGTGGCCGTCGCGGTCCGCGTCGTAGTTCGTCGCGTCGACGACGACCTTGGTCATCAACGCAGCCGGTGGCAGCCGCCTGACCGCACCGAACGGAATGGCCAGGATGACGAGGTCAGCACCCTCGTACACCTGGCCGATCGTGCCGGCACCCACCCGGCCGGGCATCGCGTGCACGATGCCGCCCAGCGTCTGCGGATCGTGGGTATTGCACATAGTCACGTGATGACCTGCGGCGCCCAATCCGTGAGCCAGTGTCTGCCCCATATGTCCAGCGCCGATAATTCCGATATTCACTATTTATTCGTACCCCACGATCAGGGTGTTCAACCGGCGCACGCTCGGATTCGGCCGCCAGGTTCGGCAGGTACTGACGGGTTCGGCCCGTTCCGGCGCACGGGCTGACCCACAGAGCCGCCGCGAGAGCCAGCCAGGTGGTACTCGGCCGGCCAGCGACGGAAGCCGACGCTGTAGCGCTCGCGGAGGTGATCAATCGGCTGGACGGCCCTGAGGGTCAAGGGGGTTCTTAGGGTTCGACCCGTGGCTGTTGGGTGGACATCTCGCGCTCATCGTGACGATGCTTACCGATACGTTCATCGACTTAATGTCGTTCAGCGTAGGACCCAACGAATCACTCCGAAGGGAACAGTCATGGCTCTGGGCAGACCCGCCCGCGTGACGCGCCGCGCCGCCGCTGTCGCGATCGCAACCCTGATCGGCGCAGGCATCGTCGCTGGAGAGCCGGCGCATGCGGCGCCGGACGCAACCCAAAACTCGTCCTCTACCTCGTGCCAGCTGGGCAACCACGTCAAGCACGTCGTCAGCCTGGTGTTCGACAACGTGCACTTCGCGAGGGACAACCCCAACGTGCCATCGGATCTCGAGCAGATGCCGCACCTGCTCAACTTCCTGGAGCAGAACGGCACCGTGCTGTCGAACCTGCACACGCCGATGATCGCGCACACCGCCGACGACAGTCTCTCGATCTACACCGGCCTCTACGGTGACCGGCACGGTCAGCCACTGTCCAACACGTATAAGACCTACAACCCCACCGGAACCACCGACCCGGCGACGTCGTTCGCGTACTGGACCAGCCCTGTCGTGGACACCGCCGCAAACCCGAGCAGCGGCCACGACACGCTACCGACGATGGCCTACTCCCCCACCACCCCGGCCACGCCGAACATCGGACAGCAGACTCCGGCACCCTGGGTGCCGTTCACACGCGCCGGCTGCTCGGTGGGCGACTTCTCCACCGCCAACATGGTCCTGGAGAACACCAACCAGGACATCAACACGGTCTTCGGCCCCAATTCGCCGGAGAGCGCGCAGTTGGCCGCCGACCCGGATTCATTCAAAGACCCCGAGGTCGCCGACTACATCGGCGTCGCGGTGCACTGCGCGCAGGGCGACGCCACCTGCGCCAACGCGCAGGCCATCAAGTACGGGCAGACCGCACCGTCACCGAGCGCACAGCCGGACCTGCTTCCCACCGAGCCGGGCGGCTACACCGGGTACCAGGGCTTGTTTGGAGCCCGATATGTCGCGCCAGTGCTCGGCGCGGGTACGCCGAATCTGACGCAACACGGATACCCGGTCACCGACGCGAACGGTGTGCTCACCGACCTGTCGGGCACGCCGATCACCAACCAGTTCAGCCACACGCCCGGCTTCCCGGGCTTCAGCCCGACCGCGTCGCAGAGCCTCGCTTACCTGGCTGACATGCAGGAAAGTGGGATCCCGGTCACTTACGGCTACATCTCCGATATTCACGAACGCAAGGCGGGTACGAGCAACTGCACCACCGCCTCGGCCACCGGATCCGGCAAGCCGATCGGGCCCGGCGACAGCTGCTACGTGTCCAACGCGCAGTCCTACGACGCGGCCTTCGCGGCCTTCTTCGACCGGCTCCAGAAGGACGGCATCACGCCGGCGAACACCGAGTTCGTGATCAGCGCCGAAGAGAATGACCAGTTGGCCGGAGCGAACGTGGGCCGGGCCAGCCAGCCGACGCCGGCTGGATGTGACGGCATCACGGTGGCCTGCCACTACGCCAACGGTCAGATCGGCGAGTTGCAGGCGAACGTAAAGGGGCTGCTCTCGACGACGGCGAGCGCCAACACGGCGTTTGACATCGAGCCGCAGGGCGCGTCGATCTACGTGCACGGAAACCCCGCGTCCAACGATCCGGCGGTACGCCAGCTCGAGCGGGACACCGCGTCGATGACCGGTGACAACCCGTACAGCGGCGCGACCGGCGAGAAGATCGTGAAGTACCAAGCCGGACGGGTCGAGCAGCGCATCCTGCACATGCAGACGGGTGATCCGTTGCGTACGCCGACCTACACCATGTTCCCGGTGCCGGATTATTTCTTCTCGACCACCGGGGCGAACGTGTCGATCAACAGCTCGTTCGCGTGGGACCACGGCTACTACTCGCCGAATATCGACGTCACCTGGGGCGCCCTCGTCGGCCCGGGCGTCGCACAGCGGGGCGTCGACGGACCGCAGCCGGCTGGCGGCAACGAGGCGTCGGATCCGAACTCGACGCGTACGGTGCCGCAGGCCAGTGGAACCGGAACGTACGTCGACGAGGTCGACCTCCGACCGACCTTGCTGCATCTGGTCGGCCTGCAGGACGACTACCCGTCCGACGGCACGATCGTGAACCAGGTGCTCACCGATCCGACGGCGACGCCGGCTGACCTGGCGGCGCTCTACCGTCAGCTCAACTCCAGCGTCGGCGCGTTCGCAACGGACACTTTGATCGCCGAGTCCGCGGCGCTCGCCGGCGGATCCTCCGGCAACGACGATCACTATGCCGAGGTTGAGGAGACGTTGCAGCACCTGGCCGACGCACGCGACGGTCTGGTCAACGATATGAAGCCGGTGCTGGCCAGCGGGTCTGAGCCGTCGCACGGCAAGCTCACGTCGCTGATGGCGCGGGGCACCGCGCTGCTTCAGCAAGCGGCCAACCTGGCCGCTCAGGCCTGACCGAATAGCGCCAACATCGGGGCGACCTTCGTCGAAGGTCGCCCCCGATGCGCTACTGCTAATCCAGCTGGTTCGGCACCCCACACGATCGCCGGGCCATGATGTTAGTTCTCACGATCAATGCCGCGGAAGTCCTGCGGTGGCACCTGTATCGGCGCCTTCCAAGAGCTCACGTCCGGGTTAGGCGAGGACGCCAGCGCGTCGGCCGTAGATGTAGTCGTAAGCCACCACCGACCACAGCACGACGACCGATAGTCCGAGCGTAAGTAGGGGCGAGTTGGTCAGCGACCCGACGACCCCCACGACGACCAGCACGGCCGCGCTGACGATCCGCACCGCTACGCCATGGGTCAGCCGCAGCTGAGGTGATCCGGCACCTACGGCTGTGGAGCAGACGACCGCTTCGCAAATGACGTATATGACCTGGCCGCCGATGTAGATGAGTGCGCCGGATGAGCTGTGGTGTGCGGCGTCCTCGTGGAGCAGCAGGTCGGCTCCCGCGCCGGTGAGCATCAGGCCGAACGCGAGCGGCAGGTGGGCGAACAGCCACACCAGGAATGGGCGCCGCGATGCGACATCCGGGTTGGTGAGCGCCGTGACAGCTTCGATGTCGATGCGATCGAAGTAGATCCACCACATCGCCGCCGTCGCCGCCACCACAAGTGCGACCAGCACGATGGTCGATCCGTTCCCCGGTCGGGTGGCGGAGCCCGCGACGGCCCCGACGAAACTCTCGCCCAAGACGAGGGTGGTGAATAGCCCGTACCGTTCGGGTAGGTGGCTGACGTGCGGGGGGAATTGGCGCTTGAAGTGCGCTCCGCGCAGGTACGTGGCGATCTCCACCACGAAGCCGGCACCCCACAGCCAGGCGCCGGCGGAGACGGGCAGCGCCACACCGATCCACCACAACGCCACACCCAGGCCGTAGCCGCGGACGAAGTGACGGGTAAGCGGGCGCGCCTGCGGAATGTAGAGTCCGGCGCGCCAGATCTCGATGATTTGCAACGTGCGAACGAGGGCGTAAGCGCCCGCCATGGAACGCAGATCGGTCAGTCCACCCCGGGCGATGCTCGCAGCCAGAAGCGTAAGCGCTATGAGCTGCAGGGTGCCGATCAGGCGCTTGGCCCGATCGTTGTCCGCGTCGAAACGGGTGGTGTAGAAGACCTCGCCGACCCAGGACCACCACGCCGGCACGAAAATCAGCGCCACCTGGCCGACCCGCCGCCAGCCAGGATCGTCTATGACAAGCTCGCCGATCTGCCCGATGATGACGACGAACGCGAGGTCGTAAAAGAGTTCGAACCACGTCGCAGGGCGATGGCCGCGCTCGCCGGTGCGGAGTTGCGGACGCCCCGACCAATTTCGATGGGCACCATGGCCAGCAAGCGGCAGCATCGGAAGCCGCATTCGCTGGCGATTGCCGCGCCGCCCCTTTGCCGTGGTGTCATCCGGAGTCACGTCACTTGTTGCCGCGTTAACGATGGCACGCTCGATGTGACCATCACCGGCTCCCCGTTCCTGGCAGTTGACCAACTCCTCCAGACGCTAGTCGCGACGTCGTGATCAAGAGAGACAACCCTGAATCCGGGCGACTCTACAGAGGCGTCCGATCTGCGCCACGCCTGCGTGATCGGCCGGCCGTGCCACCCGGACCAACGCCGGGTGGCACGGCTGACCACGCCAGCTCGGCGGCTTCAGCTGGTCGGCTGCGGCTGGCGCTGCCAGGCGAACGGGCCGAACGCATCAGACCCGGTGCCGCGCGCGGATGGGTCGATCGTCATCTTGAGCCACTCCAGCGGGAACGTGCTGCCGTGCACCACGATCCGGTGGAAGTTGGCGACGTCGTAGCCGGGGTGGACGGAGTTCTCCGACGCGCAGGCGACCTCGGTCCCGCCGGCGCCTTCGGTGACACACGGCGCGGCCGACGACAGCGGGTTGTCCGAGCGGTAGACGTGCGAATCACCGTTGACCAGCAGCACCGGCTTGCCGAACGCCGATGTATGGGTGGCGATGCTGTCCACCAGCGCGTCGTAGCCGGCGAGGTGGTCCGGGGTCTTGCCGTCCAGGTCCCACATGTCCGCCTGGGCCAGGATCATGACCGACGACTGACGGGTCAGGGCCGCGATCAGAAACGCGTCGTTGAGCCACCGAAGATCGGCACCGGTGCGCTCGGCGACCTCGTCGGACTGTGACTGCGACATGGTCGGAGCCCCGTACCAGATGTCGCCGTCGTTGTTTGAACCGCCGGGAGTGTTGAGCGTGACGAACAGCGTGCCGTTCTCCTGCCACATCACGTTCTCGACGAACTTGCGGTCCGACGGGTGCGCCGGGTTGGGCAGCTCAGCCTGGGACAGCACGGTCGCGGGGTGGCGGCCCAGGGTGCGACCGGGTTGCGTGAAGAAGACGCTGCGGATCAGATCGAGGTTGGCGACGGGGTTGCCGGACGCGTAATCGATCGGCTTGCCGGTGACCGGATCCATGGCGTACTTGATCTGCCCGGTCGCGGCGTCGTAGCTGCCGCCACCCTCGGCGGCCTTGTGACAGTCGGTCCATTCGTTGTCGCCCGGCAGGTAGACCAGCGGATCGGTGTAGCTCTGCCAGAGGTTGGCGACCGAACGGTCGTAGGCCTCGGTGCAGTACTGCTTTCCGGAGTGGATGTCGCCGACGTGTGCCACCAGCCGAACATCCGGATCGGCGTTGACCGCGGCGATGAAGGCGGGGGTGGCGTCGAACTCGGACGTGTCAGTGGGCGTGGTGCCGTAGGGCGCGTCTCCGTAGAGCGCATAGACGACCCGATGATGCGATGCGGCCTGAGCCGGCGTGGCGATCACGCCGGCCATCACGCTGGTCACCGCGACCAGCGCCGAACCGGCGAGAATGAGGAGTCTGCGCATGTCGTTCCTCCCGATTGGACAGATCGAGCGGAACCTACAGCGCGTAGTAGGACTGCCGGGTTAACTCCGCATGGCCCCGGCGCGACGCGATCGCGAAGAACCGACGCGAGCATCGACCCCGCCGGCCCGAGCACGCGCCACGGCCGGCATCCCCGCGCGCGCCGCATCAGGGATTGGGCGTCTCCGAGGCGAGGACTCCACGCCGGTGAAGCTTTCGCCAGCCCAGCTCACGACCGGCGACAGCGGTCGCGGCGGAACGCACCAGGACGCCGTACATGATCTGGCGGTAAAAGAACTGTTGCAGTGGCAGCGCCCACAGCGGGCGCAGCGGCTCCCGATCCAGCCGGAACGCCAGGATCGCGGTGATCGTCTGCAGCACCAGAACGCCGACCCACGCCGCCAGCGTGACCCAGCGGTTCAGGAACACCACGCCGAACACCGTAAGCACGTCCATCACCGGCGCGAACATCGGCAATATCACGGTGAACAGGCCGATCAGCGGCAGGCCGCGGCGACCGAAGCGACCCGACGGACCGCGTTCCACCATGGCCCGGCGGTGCTTCCACAGCGCCTGGATGGTGCCGTAGCTCCACCGATATCGCTGCTGCGTGAGCTGGCGCAACGTGTCTGGCGCTTCGGTTCGGGCGACCGCGGTCTCCTGATAGACCACACGGCGGCCGTGTCGCAAGATCGCCATCGTCAGGTCGGTATCCTCGGCCAAGGTGTCGACATTGAGGCCGCCGACTTCGATCAGCGCCTGGCGGCGGAAGGCCCCGAGCGCCCCCGGAATCGTCGGAATGCAGCCCAACGCGTCATAGAGGCGCCGATCAAGACTGAAGCCGATCACGTATTCGATGTGCTGCCAGCGCGCGATCAACCGGCCCCGGTTGCCGACCTTGACGTTTCCGGCAACGGCGCCGATGGTCGGCGACCCGAACGGCTGCACCAGCTCGTGGATGGCATTCGGCGCCAGCACCGTGTCGGCGTCGACCATCACGATCAGGTCATGCCGGGCCAGCGCCACGCCGGTGTTGAGGGCCGATGCCTTGCCGCCGGACGGCTTGCGGACCAGCCGGACGTTGGTCAGGCCGAGGGCCTCGACCGCCGCGGCGGTGCCGTCAGTCGACTCGTCGTCGACCACGATCACCTCGACGTCGGGATGCGTCGACGCCGCCAATGACCGCACCGTCGCGGCAATCGTCGTCTCCTCATTGAACGCGGGCACGATCACCGACACCGGCTCGGTCACCGGTGGACCCCAGGACCAGGTCGGCGCGCGTCGCCGGCGAGCCTGCCGGACCGCCACACCGAAGAGCAGCAGCGTCCGCACGAGGGTGAGAGCGCCGACGATCACCAAGATCCACCACATCAGCCGCGTCAACCCATCGGCCGCCGCGACGGTCCAGAGCAGTGCTCGTCCGCGCCACCGGTCGGCGCTGCCGGCCGCGACATTGCCGGGTGAGCTGACCTGTGACGACACCGCCTCGGACACGGTGGTGAATCGATAACCCCGCTGCTGCATCGCCGGGATGTACTGCTCCAGCGCCGAGACTGTCTGCGATCGATCGCCACCCGCGTCGTGCATCAGGACGACCGCGCCGGCATCCCCGTCCGGCTCGGCCTTCGACAGGATTGCTGGTACGCCGGGCCGGGCCCAGTCGTCGCTGTCCAGGTTCTCCAGGACGATCAGATAGCCGTCGGCACCGATCTGCCGCATCACCTGCCAGTCGGCGTCGGTGACGGCGTTATTCGATGACGAATACGGCGGCCGCAGCAGCGACGTCTTCACACCGGTGGCGCCCGCGATCGCCAGTTGCGCCTGGCCGTACTCGGCGGTGCGCCGCCACTGCGGGATGGCGTCGAGCTCGGGATGGCTGAAGGTGTGGACGCCGATCTCGTTGCCGTCCTCGACGATCCGGCGGGCGATGTCCGGATGCCGCGCCACCTGGGCGCCGACAGTGAAGAAGGTGGCCGGTATGTGGAAACGTTCCAGCATGTCCAGGATTCGCGGCGTCCAGACCGGATCGGGCCCGTCGTCGAAGGTCAGCGCGATGGTGTGCGGCGGCGGCGCGAACGTGCGCGGGTGGGCGCCGGTGGCATCGATGACCGGAGAACCGCTTGCGACGGCGGCCGGGACCGCCGAGTTGGCGCCGTTGCGAGACGCCGAGTTGTCCGGAGCAAATGTCGCGCTCACGTAGGCCTCGACGAACAGCAATGCCCCGACCACGAGCAGGACCAGCACTGTCATCACCCGGCGCGACCACCGGCCGACCGGATGGCGGACGCTGAGGACGCCGGTCGGCATCGGATCGGGCGGCGGCTGGTTCTGGCTCGTGTAAACCGTCATCGGCGGCAACCGTGGTGGTTGCCGGTGCAGGTCGTCACGGGCGCCGGATGGACAGTGGCGGACAGGCTGAGCCAGCCGATCAGGGCCGCCGCCACGACGACGAGCGCCGTCACGAACAGCACCAACCGGACCCGGCGTCGCCGCCGACCGGTCGCGTCGTGGAACACCGGCCGCGGTTTCGGCGGCGTCGCCATCACGCTGGTCCGCATCGACGCCCCGGCCCGTCTCATCGGCTCAGCCGGTGCGGTTGGCCGGTCCGCCGTGGGACCGGCGACCACCGCCCGCCCGGTGCTGGGACGCCCCATGCTAGAACGCCGGATGTGTGCCTTATCGGCGGCCGGGCCGCTGACCTCGCCGTTCACGTCCACATCCACTCCAGACCTCCACGGTCGCCGTCAGCACGGAAGGGCGCCACCCGACCTCGCAGCGCCGGTTGATGTCGCCCCGTCTCGCCGCCCACGAGACCGGCGTCGCAACCTTGCGCCGGCACGGCGGCACTTCCAGAACGAATATCCGGATCGGGCCGGGGACTAACGTGAAACGGCTCACCATTCGGCAGCGGCCGCCATCACGATGGCGATGACACCCACTGGACATTGAGCCGAACGAAGATCATCGGCGTATGTTGACGGTGCAAGGACCTCACGGCCGAGCGATGTGCCCGGACCATGCTCGGCGCCGATCCCAGGAGAGTGCGAGATATGCCAAACGACCCGTTCGAGAGGATCCCGGACGTCGCGACGTTCACTCTGACCAGCAGCGATGCGGCCGACGGCCAGCCGTTCGCCGCGCCGCAGATGTCCGGCGCGTTCGGGGTGCCCGGCGGCGAAGATGCCTCACCGCAGCTGAGCTGGTCCGGTGCCCCAGCTGGCACCAAGAGCTTTGCCATCACCATGTATGACCCGGATGCCCCGACCCAGTCCGGCTTCTGGCACTGGGCCGTCGCCGACATCCCCGCCGACGTCACCGAGCTGCCCACCGGTGCCGGCACCGCCGACGGTTCCCGGCTGCCCGCCGGGGCGTACCAGCTGAGGAACGACGGCGGCGCGGCGCAATACATCGGCGCGGCGCCCCCGGCGGGTCATGGTCAGCACCGCTACTTCATCACCGTGCACGCGCTGGATGTCGACAAGATCGGCGTGGGTCCCGACGCCAGCCCGGCGAACCTCGGCTTCAACATCTTCAGTCACTCCATCGGGCGGGCCACCATCGTGCCCACCGCCGAGATCGCCGGGTAGCCGCGACCCGAACTCAGGCAGCCGAGGTCACCCACGACGCGTCGCCGTGGGTGACCCGGCCGGGTCAACCCACTGGCCAGCCCAGCGCCGCCGCGACCACGCCCAAGCAGGCGGCGCCGATCAGCGCACTCACGACGCCGCGGCGCAGGGCCAGCAGCCAAACTGCCGCCAGGGCCAGCACCGGCACCTGCCACAGGTGAGTCAGCGACCCACCCAGGACGACCGCGGATCCGGCGATCGCTCCGATCGCGGCCGGACCGGCGCCGGCGAGAAATGCCTGCACGGTCCGGTTGGCCCGGAGCCGATCGAAGTGCCGGGCGCCGCCGAGCACGAAGACGAACGACGGCGTGAACGCGATCACCGCGGCCAGCACGCCGCCGATCAGCCCGGCCGCGGCGTAACCGACGACCGCCACGGTCTGCACGACCGGCCCGGGAGTGATCTGGCCCAGCGCGACGGCGTAGAGGAACTGTCCGGCCGTCATCCAGTGATGACGGTCGACCGCGTCACCGCGCATCAACGGGATGATGACGAAGCCGCCGCCGTAGGAGAGCGCGCCAACCTTCAGCGCGGTCCAGGCCAGCGCCAGCCAGGTGCCGATGGCCGGCACCGCGAACGCGACCGCCGCAGCACCGCGCGGTCGCCAGCCGGCGGCGGCCGCCTCGACCAGACCGGCCGCGAGCAGGACCAGCACCAGCCACGGCCCGATCACGATGGCCGCCACGGCGCCCGCCACCGCGTACGCGATCCACCGGATCCGCCCGGCCCGGTCGACTCCGGTGCGGCGCCAGCTCGGTGGGATCAGCCCGGCCGCCGCTTGCGCCGCGATCGCCGCGACCGCCGCGCCGGCACCGGCGGCGGCGCCCAGGACGAATTTCGACGGGTGGCCGGATAGCAGCAGCGCCGACAGCGCCAGGATCACGACCAGGCCGGGCAGGATAAAGCAGACGCCGCCGACCAGGCCGCCGCGCCAGCCCCGCAGCCGCCAGGCGCAGAAGATCGCGAGCTGGGTGGAGGCCGGTCCGGGCAGCAGGTTCGCGGCCGCGATGCCGTCTTCGAACTCGGCATCGCTCATCCATCGCTGTTTCTGCACGCAGAGCGCCCGCAGCAACGCGATGTGGGCCGGCGGACCGCCGAACCCGGTCACTCCGATCCGCGACCACTCGCGTGCCACGGTCCGGAGCGCGATCTCAGGCTTCATCAAGCGTGCAGGTTAGTTCAATACAGAAGGTACGCATCCCGGGCGGCACCGAATCGGCTCAGATCGGACTGCCAGGAGCCGGTGATGTCGGCAGCTGCGGCGCCGGTGGCCAGAGCGTTGCGCAGTTCGTCGGATCCGGCCAGCTTGTCAAAGGTCGGCCCGAAGGTGACCTGGCCGGGATAGAGGCGCAGGGCCGTGGTCAGCATCGCGATGCCGGCGCCGATCGGATCGAAGGCCCGCGGATCTGTGACGTGCAGAGTCACTCCACGCAGATGCTCGCCGGTGTAGTCGTTGAATGCCGGAATGAAGTCGGTGTCCCGGAAGCCGACGCCGGGGAGTTCGGCGGCGCGCAAGGTGGCGGCGAACCGGCCGTCCATCCACGGGGAGCCGATGGTCAGGAACGGCGTCGTGGTCCCGCGTCCGACCGAGATGTTGGTGCCTTCGAAGAGGCAGGTGCCGGGGTATGCGTACGCCGCCTCGGCGGTCGGCAGGTTCGGCGACGGTGGCACCCAGGGCAGTCCGGTGTCGCCGAACAGGTCTGCACGGCTCCAGCCGGTCATCGGGATCACGTCCGGGCGCCGGGCGCCGAGCCGGTCCGCGAACAATCCGGCCAGTTCCCCCATCGTGAGCCCGTGCCGGATCGGCAGCTCGGCCCGGCCGACGAACGAGGCGTAGCCCGGCCGGAGCATCGGACCACCGATCGCGACGCCGCCGACCGGGTTCGGCCGGTCCAGCACCACCACGCGTACGCCGGCCTGCTCAGCAGCGGCGATCGCGTCGAAGAGCGTCGACTCATAGGTGAAGAATCGGACGCCGACGTGCTGCAGATCGACCAGGAGGACGTCGATGTCGGCGACGCCGAAGGCGGCGGCGAGTTGCTCGGCCGACATCCCGTAGGTGTCATGGATCGGCAGGCCGGTCGCCTCGTCGATGGCCGCCGATTCGGAGAACCCGGCCTGGGCGGTGCCACGCAAACCGTGTTCGGCGCCGAATCCGGCGACCACCGGCTGGCCGGCGTCGATCAGCGCGTCCAGATCCAGGGTGAGATCCGGCAGCACTGCGGCTGGATGGGTAAGGACCCCGACGCGCTTGCCAACCGGCTCCGCGCCGAGCACTCCGCAGACTCCAAGTTGCATCACACGTCCTTCCGGTAGATCCAGAAACTCCGGGTCAGCTCGGCGCCGACCATGCGGGCATAGAACGGGTAGGGCCCGACCCAGGCGATCTCCGCGGTCCGGATGCCGGCGTCCCGCATGTCGGCCAGGCAGCGGCGCAGCAACACCGCACCGATGCCGTTGCCGCGCTCCGATTCGTCGGTGCCCATCGGGCCGAACCACGCGGTGCGGTTGACGCCGTGGCAGGCGAATCCCACGTAGTCGCCGTCGCGCACCGCCACGTGAATCCGTGGCGTCGGGTAGGTCGCCGCCCGGGCCGCTTCCAGGTGCCAGGTGCCGCCCCAGCGGCGTACCCAGGGATCGAATTGCTCGGCCTCGTCGGACCGCAACCGGCGGACATGCACGCCGAGCCCGCGGAGCCGGGCCTCGTCGGCGGCCGTGTCCAGCGGCGCGCGCAGCAGATCGACGGTCATGTTGAGGCCGTCGCGGACGCGCTGATAGCCGCGCGACTCGGCAAGGCAAATCGCGGGTGTGTAGCGCATGTCGATCCCGGGCCATGCGAACGTCGGCGTGTTCCCGCCGATGAGCAGGGCATTCGCGGCGGCAGCGCGGAGACCCGCCTCGATGCCGCCGAGCAGAGCAGCGCCGTGGCCCTGACCCTGATCCGCCGGTGCGACCGCGATCAGATCGACGTGCCCGGAGCCCACGCCGGCCCGGATCGAGCCGAGGGCCACGCCGATCGGGCCGGCGCCCGAATCGGCGACCAGCCGCAAGTCCGCCGGCACCGAGTCCCAAAGCAGCGCCAGGAGCGCGGGCGCGTCGTCGTCGAAGCCGAGCGCGGCCGGGAGCCAGGACGCCACCGTAGCTAGATCCGCTGGTTCAGCCGTGCGCACGGTCGCGGTCCGAGCGTCAGTCATGAATATTTCCTTCAGTGGGGGTAGCCAGATAGTAGCTAACCTACAGTAGGGTCGAGCCATGCTGGGTGCCCGCGACCTGATCGATTCCGCCATCGCCAACGGGCGCCCACCAGGCGCGGTCCTGGTCACGGGCCGGGCCGGCGACGTCGACCAGACCTACGCGACCGGATGCCTCGCCACCGGCGGCGCACCGGTCACCACGGATTCCGTTTTCGATCTGGCGTCGCTGACGAAGGTGCTGGCGACGCTGCCGAGCATCCTACGGCTGGCCGATGACCAGGCCCTGGACTTCGACGATCCGGTGGTGCGCTACCTGCCCGGCTTCGGCGGCGGCGTACGCGACACGGTCACGATCCGGCAGCTGCTGAGCCATACCTCCGGCCTCCCGGACGGTTACGCGTTCTACGAGCTGGACACCGACAGCCAGCAGCGCTGGAAAGCGGTGCCGCAGGTGCCACTGGTGGCCGCCCCGGGATCGGCGATGGTCTACTCCGACATCGGCTTCCTGCTGCTCGGCATGATCGTCGAAGAGATCACCGGAGTCGGCCTGGACAGCGCCGCCCACGCGCTGGTGTTCGGACCGCTGGGCATGACCGAGACCCGGTTCCGGCCGCCCGACGAGTGGCTGCCACGGTGCGCGGCCACTGAGCCCGATGCCCGCGGCGTCGCGAAGGTCGGTGTGGTGCACGACGAGAACGCCGAGTCGCTCGGCGGCGTCGCCGGGCATGCGGGCCTGTTCAGCACCGGCCCGGACGTCGCGCGATACCTCGCCGCGTGGTGCGAGCCGACGATCAACGGACTGGTCCGGCCGGAGATTCGGGTCGAGGCGCTGCGATGCCAGACCGACCACCTGCCGGCCCGGCGCGGTCTGGGCTGGACGCTGCGCGGTGACCGCTGGGACCACATGGGCCGGGACTGGCCATGGACGGCGGTAGGACATACCGGATTTACCGGCACCAGCACGGCTCTGGATCCGGCATCGGGCCACTGGGCCGTTCTGCTCACCAACGAGGTGCACCTGGGCCGGGACGCCCGGATCATCGTGGCTCTGCGGCGCGAGCTGCACGACGCGCTCGCAGCCGACTTCTGAGCCGACACCCTCGCTGCGCGGCCGGGGATGGCGCGGGTCGGCCCGGGTCGTCGGGTCTGCCCGGGTTAAGCGAGTCCGTCATGTTTGCCGGGTTATCCGGGTTTATCGGGTTATCGCTGCTACGGCGGTCGGCGTAGCAGCGATAACCCGATAAACGTGCGATCAAGATCCGCCCGGCCGCTGCCCCGTGCTGTCCGCTGGCCCCTGCTGTCCGCTGCTGTCCGCTGGCCCGTGCTGGCCGCTGACCGGCGCGGCCACTGGCGCTGTGCCGGCCAAGGATCGTGGCGGGCCGCCGCAACGTCGTGACCCGCAACGGCCGAGCGCCGACGGCGGAATTTCGCGACCCTCGGCCCCAGCACCGGCCGGGCCGCTCCTGGCCGCGCGGCGCTCGGAGATCGCCTCTACCAGGGCCGATATCCCACTTGCATCGCGTTCAGATGCCAGTTCGATGACGGGTATTGCAAGATCACGGCAAAAAGTTACAGGATGGGCTCGTTAGCCGTAAGTCATTGACGAGGGCGTCCGGCACCACCTACGGTCGCTGCGTTAACCGCTCCACAGCCCGATAAACACCAACCGCTCATCTCTAACCCCCTGGGGAGGACCCCGATGAACCGGTGGAGATTCGCGATCGTGCCGATAACCGCCGCCGCGCTTGTCGCCGCGGCCGGTTGCACCTCGAGCAACGACGCATCCCACGGCAACAGCAACGCCACGTTCACCACGGTCAACGAGACCACCACCATCACCGCCGGGTCGCCGATGAACCCCTTCAACCCGAAGGGCAACTACTTCATCGGCTACGACACGATGCAGCTCGGCTTCAGCAAGAACGCGCCGGACGAGAACCAGGCCTACCCGGGCATCGCCGCGAGCTGGACCTCGGCTGCCGATGGCAGCTTCACGGTGA
The DNA here is from genome assembly GCA_963836775.1 of uncultured Actinomycetota bacterium. GTDB lineage: Bacteria > Actinomycetota > Actinomycetes > Mycobacteriales > Micromonosporaceae > DASQPR01. The sequence continues at coordinate 2,877,577 of CAWIKR010000003.1, forward strand.
CCCTGCAGAAGGACGCCAAGTGGTCCGACGGCACCAAGGTGACCACCGACGACGTCACCATGTCCTTGGCGATCGCGATGGTCGAGCTCGGCGGCGGCAAGGCCGTTTCGCCGCAATCCGGCCTTGACCTCGCCTCGGCCACCGCCCAGGGCGACAACCAGGTCGTCTTCAAGCAGGTCGAGGGCGGCAAGAACCTGCAGTTCCCGGCCCAGGTGCTCAAGCAGTACGTAGTTCCCAAGTCGGTCTACGGCAGCCTGGTTCCGGCGGACATCTGGACCACCATCCAGGCGTCCGAATACACCGGCACCGACGCCACCCAGACGGCGGCCAAGGATGCGGCCATCAAGACGCTCGGCGATGTCGCCACGAAGGTGTCCGCGTTCGCTCCGGCCAAGGACATTTCGGCCGGCCCGTTCGTGATCCGGACCATCAGCCCGGGCGCCGCGCTGCTGGACCGGAACAAGTACTTCTACGACCTCGACAAGATCGCGCCGGCGCACGTGCAGTTCCGCGCGTACAACGGCAACGAGCAGATCGCCAACTACCTGATCTCCGGACAGCTGGACATGGCGCCCTACGTGGCCATGACCGACAACGTCTACAAGCAGGTGCTGGGCACCAAGGGCAACGCGAGCTTGAGCTCGCCGAGCTACGTCGAGGCGATGATCGCGTTCAACGAGAGCGTGGCCCCGTACGACAAGGTCGCGGTCCGGCAGGCGCTCGCCTATGTCCTGGACAACGACGCCATCACCAAGGTCGGTGAGTCGGTCAGCGGCACCGCCGAGCACACTCCGTCCGGCATGATCAACCCGCTCGTCAAGAGCTGGCTGACGCCGGATCAGGCCTCGAAGCTGACCACCTACAACGTGGACAAGGCCAAGGCCACCCAGTTGCTGCAGTCCGCCGGGCTCAAGCAGGTGGGCGGCAAGTGGATGCTGCCGGACGGCAAGCCGTGGACCATCAAGCTCGAAACGGTCAACGGCTTCTCCGACTGGATCGCCGCCTCCGCAGTGATCAAGGACGAGCTGACCCAGTTCGGCATCCCGACCGAGACCGAGGTCGCCGCCGACTTCGCCACCTACCAGACCAACATGGCCGCCGGGCAGTACGCCGTCGGCTGGTGGCTGGGGGCGCTCGGCCCGAACCCGTACAAGGCGTTCTTCCGCTACTGGGGCTCGGCCGACGGCTTCAACCCCAATGGCGGCACGGTCACCCACAGCGACACCGTGGCCTCCGGAAACTGGGTCCACACCCCGGTCACCTACACCGACGTTCCGGGTCTCGGCCCGGTCAACCCCGGTGACCTGACCAACCAGCTGCTGGGTCAGACCCTGGACCAGCAGAAGGCCAATGTCGCTACGCTGGCCGCTACCTTCAACCACGAGCTGCCGATGGTGCCGGTCTGGTACTACACCAACGTCCAGTTCACCAACGACAGCCGCTTCACCAACTACCCGCCGGCTAGCGAGGGCGGCCTGCTCCGCCAGTCGCCGGGCGTCTGGATGATGCAGGGCTATATCTCCGCCAAGTCCTGATTCAGCTCCGAGGGCCGTCACCGTCGGTGGCGGCCCTCGGACCGGGGCGACCAAAACGGAGGTTCGACCAGTGGCCCTCGCCCGCTACATTGCCGCGAAGCTGCTCGCCGGGATCGTCATGATCTGGGCGGTTGCGACGTTCACATTCTTTATCGTGCACTCCCTGCCCGGCTCGCCGGTGGACGCGGCACTGGCGCAGAAGCTCGCCGCCGGCATCCCATACGAAGAGGCGCAGCAACAAATCCAGGCCATCTACAACTTCGTGCCGACCGATTCACTGTGGTCGCAGTACCGCACCTACCTGTGGCGGCTGCTGCACGGCGACCTGGGCCAGTCCATCTCCTACGGTGGCGTGCCGGTGCGCAAGGTGATCCTGGACAACGCGCCGTGGACGCTGTCGCTCGCGGTCGTCGCGCTGCTGATCAGTTTCGGGCTCGGACTCGCCGTCGGCGTGCTGGCCGCGATGAAGCGCAACACCGGCACCGGCAACAGCCTGACGCTCAGCGGCTCGTTCCTGCACGGCATCCCGACCTTCATCACGGCCACCCTGCTGTTCTTCATCTTCACCACGAAGTGGCCGGTGTTTCCCTACGGCGATGCCTACGACATCAACGTCACGCCCGGCTTCAGCGGGCCGTTCATCGCCTCGGTCATCAGCCACGCGATCCTGCCACTAGCCGCGTACGTGATATCCGGCTATGGCGCCTGGATGCTGGTCACCAAGTCCAGTGTGGTGTCGGTGCTCGGCGACGACTTCGTGGTCGCGGCAGAACTGCGCGGCATCACCACCGGCCGGAAGATGCGCTACATCGTCCGCAACGCGATGCTGCCGCTGTTCACCATCCTGGCGCTGTCGGCCGGTTACCTGTTCGGCGGCTCGCTGTTCATCGAGACCATCTTCAACCGGCAGGGCCTTGGCGCGCTGCAGTTCAACAGCATCGGCGCCCGCGATTACCCGATGATGATGGGATCGTTCCTGGTGCTCACCGTCTCGGTGATCCTGGTGAACATCATCGCCGATCTGCTCTACCCGATCATCGATCCACGAGTGAGGCGCTGATGGTCATCGCAACCGCCGACGCGATCGTCGACGAAGACGCCCTGGTCGCACCGCCACCGTCACGCGTACCGCTGGTGATCCGAGTGCTGCTCGGCCGGCCGACACGCGCCGTGGCCACGGTGATCCTGCTGCTGTTCGCCCTGATGGCCATCATCGGACCGATGCTCTACTCGGGCAACCTCCGGGTCGATCCGGAGCACATCTTCGCCGGTCCCAGCGCCAAGCACTGGCTGGGCACCGACTACGCCGGCGCCGACGTGCTCGCCGAGATCCTGGTCGGATCCCGGTACGTGATCACCTCGGCGATCATCGCCGGCATCCTGATGGTCGCGATCGGCACCGCGGTCGGCCTGATCTCCGGTTACTACCGGGGTGTCGCCGAATCCGGACTGATGCGGATCACCGACTTCATGCTCACCCTGCCCAGCCTGCCGCTGCTGATCGTGCTGTCGCAGAAGTGGAAATTCGGCTCGCCGCTGATGATGGGCCTGATCCTGGGCATCACCGGGTGGGCGTTCATCGCCCGGCCGATCCGCTCACAGGCACTGTCGCTGCGGGAACGCGGGTTCCTCGAAGCCGCGCGGGGTCTCGGCCTGCCGGCCCGGCACGTCATCTGGCGGGAGATCCTGCCCAATGTGGCGCCGTTCGTGGCGATGAACCTGCTGCTGTCCTTCATCGGCAGCATCTACGCCCAGACCGGCCTGTTCTTCCTCGGCGCGGTGCCGTATTCGGCCACCAACTGGGGCGTCATGCTGCGCCAGGCAGTCGAGGGCGGAGCGCTGCAGGCCAGCAGCGCGATCGCCTACCTGCTGGCACCGATGGGCTGCATCATGCTGATCAACCTGTGCGTGGTGCTGCTGCTGGACGCCACCGACGAACTGTTCAACCCGCGGCTGAGGGGCTGAGGCAATGGTTGACCTGATCGTCCGGCCACGCGCCGGCGAAACCACCGACACCGAGGCCGCGGTGCGGATCCGCGATCTCACCGTGGTCTACAAGACCCCGGCCGGCGAGCTGCCCGCGGTTTCGCACGCCAATCTGACGCTGCGGGCCGGTGAGATCACCGGGCTGGTCGGCGAGTCCGGCTCCGGCAAATCGACGCTCGCGCTTTCGATCCTCAATGGCGTACGCGCACCCGGGCGGATCAGCACCGGCAGCGTGGACGTGGTGAATGCCGGCGACGTCACCACCCTGGCGGGTGCCGAACTGCGGCAGGTCCGCGGCGGCACGGTCGGCTACGTGTTCCAGGCGTCCCAGAACTCGTTGAACCCGCTCAAAACGATCGGCAAGCAACTGCTCGACCTGGGCAAGTCGCACGGCGTCGCGGATCCGAAGTCACTGATCCGCCGCGCCCGCGAGCTGGCCGAGCAGATGGGCATGGACGCCGACCGGGTCATCATGTCGCATCAGCACGAACTCTCCGGCGGGATGCGGCAGCGGGTCGGCATCATCTTCGCGCTGGTCCTCAACGCCAAGGTGCTGATCCTGGACGAGCCGACCACGGCACTGGACATGCTGTCCCAGGCCGCAGTGCTGGAGATCGTCCGGCGCGTGCATCAGGAGCGCCACCTCGCCACCCTGATCGTCACCCACGACATGGGCGTCGTTGCCGAGCTGGCGGACCGGCTCGCCGTGATGTATGGCGGCCGCCTGGTCGAGGACGGTCCGGCACTGGACGTGCTGCGTCAGCCGGCGCACCCCTACACCGCGGCCCTGATCCGAGCCATGCCGAGGATCATCGGCGACACCGCGTCCGCGCAGGCCCTGCCCGGCCGGCCGCCGGACCTGATGACGGTGCCACGTCGTGGCTGCGTCTTCCGGGACCGCTGCCCGCTGGCGATGCCGAAGTGCGCCGACACCGAGCCGCAACTGGTCGAATGGATGCCGGGCCGGCACCGGGCCTGCTTCGCGGAGCTGTCCGAGGTGGCGACACTCGCCGCGCAGCCGGCGACCAGCGTCAAGACCGGCGCGCAGTCAACCGCAACTGCGACGCCGGAAGCCGGCAGCGACACCGTGACCGAGGAGGCAGGCCAGTGATCGAGGCGCATGGGATCCGGCGCTCCTACCATCGGCGTACGCTGCTCGGCCGCACCGACGTGAAGGCGTTGCGGGGCGTCGACTTCGAACTGCCCAATGGTGGTGCCATCTCGTTCATCGGCGAGTCCGGCTGCGGCAAGACCACGCTCGGCAAGATTCTCACCGGGCTGGAGAGCTATGACGAAGGCACCCTTCTGATCGACGGCGTCGACGTGGCCAAGACATCCGGCCGCAACCGCGCACGCCTGTTTCGCCGGGTGCAGATGATCCATCAGGATCCGTATTCGGCACTGAACCCGACGCGGACGATCCGGCAGATCCTCGGCGATCCGCTGGCGATGCGGGCGGACGAGCTGGGCAAGCCCAAGAGCTGGATCGACGAGCGCGCGGCCGAGCTGCTGAACCTGGTCGGCCTGGACGCCGAGGGGGTGCTGCCGAAATATCCCCACGCACTATCCGGCGGCCAGCGCCAGCGGATCGTCATCGCCCGCGCACTGACGGTCGATCCGGAGGTGCTGATCGCCGACGAATGCGTATCGATGATCGATGTGTCGATGCGGCTCGGGATCCTCAAGCTGCTCCGCGATCTGCGCACCGATCTGGGCATCTCGCTGATGTTCATCACGCATGACGTGGCCACGGCCCGATACATCGGCGACGGTGGCGAGTTGCACGTGATCTATCGGGGCGAGGTGATCGAGCGCGGCCCGACCGATCAGGTCATCACCGAGCCGGTGCACCCCTACACGCAGTGCCTGCTGTCGGCGGTGCCGGTCATGCACGGTCTGGAGGAGTCCGGATCGGACCGGCTGGTGCCGCTCGCGACGCTGGACGAGCGGGTCGCCACCGATGGCTGCCTGTTCGCGCCACGCTGCCCGTTCGCGCAGTCGAACTGCTCGACCGAGCATCCGACGCTGATGCCCTACGCCGGCGACGACGGCCACCGGCATGCCTGCTTCTACCCCGAGCCCCGCCGGGTGGTGGCCACCGAATTGGCGGTCTGAACCGGTGCGCCTGATCGGACTGATGTCCGGAACGTCATTCGACGCGGTGGACGCGGTCGCTGTCGATGTGACGGCGGCGGCCGCGACGGACACCGGCACGGGCACGGGCACGGGCACGGGCGAGCTTCGGGCCGCGATCCGGGGCCACCTGACCGTCGACATCCCGGCGGACCTGCAATCCCGGCTCGCCGCCGCACTGCCACCGAATCCGGCCTCCGCGGCCGACCTCTGCCTCTTGGACACCCGGATGGGTCAGACCTTCGCGACGGCTGCGAGCGCGGCTCTGTCCGGTCTCTGTGACGGCACGGCCGACCTCGTCGTCTGTTCCGGGCAGACGATCTATCACTGGGTCGACGGCCGCGACTGTCTCGGAACGCTGCAGATCGGCGAACCCACCTGGATCGCCGAGGCCACCGGGCTGCCGGTGATCTCCAACCTGCGCAGCCGGGACGTCGCCGCCGGTGGGCAGGGTGCGCCGCTGGTCAGCCTCGTCGACGCCATGTTGCTCGGCGATCGGCCCGGCGTGGCCGCGGTCAATATCGGTGGCATTGCGAACATCACCGTGCCGGCGCTCCGGCTCGCGTACGACATCGGTCCCGGCAATGCCCTGATCGACGCGGCCGTCGCCGCAGGCAGCGACGGTGCTCAGCGGATGGACCGCAACGGTGAACGCGCCGGTCGCGGACGAGTCGACCCCGATCTGCTGACCGCGCTGCTGGCCGAGCCGTATTACGCAGCCGCGCCTCCGAAGACCACCGGCAAGGAGCTGTTCCACGCCGGATATCTGGACGGCTTTGAGCGGCCGGCGGCCATCGACGACCTGATCGCGACGCTGACCCGGCTGACCGCGGTGACGATCGCGGGCGCGGTGCGCGGGCACCAGGTCAGCGAACTCGTCGTCAGCGGTGGCGGGCTGCGCAATCCGACACTGATGGCGATGCTCCGTGCCGAGCTGGACGGCGTCGCGATCCGGCCGATCGACGACCTCGGCGTGCCCAACGCCGCCAAGGAGGCGGTGGCGTTCGCCATTCTGGGTTTCCTGAGCTGGCATGGCCTGGCGGGAGTCGATCCGGCCTACACCGGCGCGAAGCGGGCCGCGGTGCTGGGTTCGATCACACCGGGACGGGGACCACTCCGGCTTCCATCGCCGATGTCGGCCACGCCGCGGCGGCTGCTGCTGCGCTGACGGTCACTCCATGCCGCGCTTGCCCGGCGTCCAGAATGGCTTGGTCTGGATCGCTCCGCGGGACCAGCCGTGCTCGTCCACCAGGACTTGGCGGACCGCCTGAATGGTCCGGGTCTCACCGGCCAGATAGGCGGCACCATCGTCGGGCAGCTCGGCCTTGGCCACGGCTTCGACCAGTCCATCCGCGTGCGACGCCAGGTCGCTGGGCCGGCTCACCCAGGTCACGTCGCGCGGCACCGGCAGCCGGTCCGCCTCCGACGAGGACACGATGACCTGGACCGGCACGCTGGTCGGCAGCGCACGCACCATCGGCCCGAATGCCGCGGCCGCGGTCTCATCGCCGACGAACAGGTGAAACCCGGCGGTACGCGTGACGAAGTCACCCTTTGGCTTGCTGATCAACACCGACCGGCCCAGCACGATGTCGGCGGCCCAGATCGAACCGGGCGCGTCGCCGTGCATCAGGCAGTAGAGGTCGATCCAGTCCTCCTGGTGGTCCCACACGCTGTAGGTGCGAAGCAGCGGTATCAGGGCATTCGGCCGTCCACAGTCAACTCGGACCTGCTGGCCGGGTGTCCAGTCAACGGTGACAAGGTCCGGCGCACGCAGGCGCAGATAGCGAAACCGGCCGGTGCCGGCCAACGCGATCACCGTGGCCCGGATGAAAAACGCCTCCAGAATCCGGTTCCGCATTAACAAAGGCTACGTCCTAAGCCGGTGCCGCAGGGCGATCCATTGACACGCCTGGCGATTGTCACGACCACAATTCGTCCGATCGGCGTCGCCCCGCGGGCCGATGCCCGTCTACCATCCCTCAGGTGGACGACACAGCACACCAACAATTCCGGGCCAGCGACGCGGATCGCAAGATCGTTGCCGAACGGCTGCGTCAAGCCCTCGACGAGGGCCGTCTCACCCTGAGCGAGTATGACGAGCGAGTCGGCGTGGCCTATGCCGCGGCCACCTATGCTGACCTCAACACGCTGCTCCGCGACCTGCCTACCCAGGGTGGCGTGCTGGAGATCCGGCCGACGGCATCAGCTCCGGCACCGGTCGCCGCCCAGACGTCCGGTGATCCGGCCCGGCCGAAGAAGCGCCGTCGGATGCCGCTCGCCTTGTCGATCCTGTGGACCGTGTGGGGCGGCGTCGTCGGGTTGAATCTCGTCGTGTGGATGGCAGTCGCGATCACCACGTCGGGCAGCCTGTATTTCTGGCCGCTCTGGGTGGCGCTGCCCACCGGCGCACTGCTGATCGCCGCCACTATCGGAGTCCAGGCGATCCGTCGCGGACGGGGGTAGGCAGCCGGCCATGGACCTGGACGAGACCAGGGCGATACTGGCCCGCACGCCGAGTGTCACCGCGGCGCTCCTCACCGACCTGCCAGACACCTGGCTGCACCGCGACGACGGTCCGGGCACCTGGAGCGCGTACGACATCCTCGGCCACCTGATCGAGGCCGACCACCACAACTGGCTGCCGCGGGCGCGGGTGATCCTGGAGCACGGCACCGAACGCGGCTTTGAGCCGTTCGACCGCGAAGCCATGCTGGGTCGCGAGCCGGAGCCGGTGGAGGTGGTCCTGGAACGCTTCCGCGGATCCCGCCGATCCAGCCTCGACGATCTCGACGAGCTCCATCTCACCGCCGCGGACCTGGACCGGCGCGGCATCCACGGCGAGTTCGGCGAGGTCACGATGGGCCAGCTGCTGGCCACCTGGGTGGCGCACGACCTGACCCACCTCGGCCAGATCAGCGAAGTGCTGGCCCGCCACTACCGGGTCGATGTCGGACCGTGGCGGGCCTACATGCCGGCGCTGGACCGGGTCGCCGAGGCGGAATAGGGCTAGGTCGCCACGATGACGTGCAGCCGCCGCGGACCATGCACGCCTTCCACGCGGTTCAGCTCGATGTCACTGGTCGCCGATGGCCCGCTGATCCACGTCTGGGGGCGGCCGGGATCCAGCAGCGCCAGGGCTTCCGGGACGCTTCCGACGATCTGGTCCGCGCGCACCACACACACATGGAAGTCCGGCAGCAGGGTCAGGGCCCGCCGACCCTGGGCGACGCCGGCATCCAGCACGATGGTTCCGGTCAGGGCGATGCCGAGCGCCGCGCCAGTGACCACGCCATCGGCACCGTCCAGGTCCACCACCGATAGCGCCGGATCATCGACGAGCACCTCAAGGTCCGCGGTGGCCAGCCATCCGTCCGGAAGATCACCGGGTACGCAGATCCGCCGCGCCCGCTGCGCGGTCAGCGCGCCGGCGATCGCCGCCGGCACCTCCGCCGTGCCGACGATCGTCACCGTGGCTCGATAGTCGTCGACCCGCTCGGCAAACAACGCCACCGGATCGGCCGACACCATACTGCGGTCATAGTCGCGAGGCACCGCGACCGGGGCCGGCCGATCGGCCAACGCCGCCCGGAGCCGGTCCAGAATCTCCACGCGGGCGGTCATCGGCTCCCCCGAGTTCGGCGCCACCAGCGCCGGAACGACTCGCGTGCCGGCGGCGTCAGGTCGCGGCCGCCGAACCACGCGCCGATCCAGCCCGGACCGCGCAGCCGCAACCGCGCAAACCGTCCGAGCAGCACGCCGCCGAGTCGCTCCGCGGCGGCCAGCCGACCCGGCTTGGCGAAGGTGGCCGCGGCCAGTGCGAGCACGGCCCGCTCGGCCCGGTGCCCGCGCTGCTGATCAACGACCCGGGAGCGTAGGTGCACGAGCACGGCCGGGATGTCGATCGCCACCGGACAGACTTCGTAGCAGGCACCGCACAGGCTGGAGGCGAACGGCAACGACGCTGTCTGTTCGTCCACTTCGTGCTGGTTGATGCCACGCAGTTGCGGGGTCAGGATGGCTCCGATCGGACCCGGATACGCCGACCCGTAGGCCTGCCCGCCCGTCCGCGAATAAACCGGGCAGACATTGAGGCACGCGGAACAACGGATGCACCGCAAAGCCTGGCGCCCCACCGGGTCGGCGAGTGTCCCGGTGCGACCGTTGTCGAGCAGCACGAGATGGAACTCCTGCGGGCCGTCGCCGGGCATGACACCGGTCCACATGGACGTGTAGGGGTTCATCCGCTCCGCGGTGGACGACCGGGGCAGCAGCTGCAGGAAGACCTCCAGGTCGGCGAAGGTCGGCACGAGCTTTTCGATGCCCAGGACGGTCACCAGGACGCGCGGCAGCGTCAGGCACATCCGGCCGTTGCCTTCGGACTCGAGCACCACGATCGTGCCGGTGTCGGCGACGGCGAAGTTGCCACCGGACACAGCCATCTCGGCCCGCAGGAACTTCTCTCGCAGATGCAGCCGAGCCGCGTCGGCAAGATCAGCCGGCTCATCCGAGAGATCGGGCGGCGCGGGCCGGCCGACCGCGGCCATCTCACCGACGAATATGTCCCGGATCTCGGTGCGATTGCGGTGGATCGCCGGCACGAGAATGTGGCTGGGCAGGTCGTGGCCGAGTTGCACGATGAGTTCGGCCAGGTCGGTCTCCCACACGTCGATGCCCCGGCGTTCCAGGGCCGCGTTCAGCTCGATCTCCTGCGTCGCCATCGACTTGACCTTGACGACCTCGCGGACTTCGGCGGCCGCGGCGATGTCCGCGACGATGCGATTGGCCTCCGTGGCGTCGCGGGCCCAGTGCACCACACCGCCAGCCGCCACCACGTGGCGTTCCAGCTCGACCAGCAGCTCCGGCAGCCGGGCCAGGACGTCGTCCTTGATGGCCGCGCCGGCCGCGCGCAGGGCGTCCCAGTCCGGCAGCTCCGCGACCGCCCGGGAGCGCTTGTCCCGGATGGTGCTGGTGGCGCGCCCTAAATTGGTGCGCAGCTGACGATTCGCGACGGCGGTCTGCGCGGCCACCGGGAACGGCGGCATCCCCAGGAACGTGGGCGCACTCATCGCGTCGCCGCCAGAATCTCGGCGATGTGCATGGTGCGCACCAGTGCGCCGTGCCGCGACAGCAGCCCGCCGATATGCATCAGACACGAAGTATCCGCGCTGGCCAGCACTGCCGCGCCGGTCTGGGCGACAGCGGCGGCCTTGTCCGCGCCCATCGCGAGGGAGACGTCCGGATTCTTCACGCTGAACGTGCCACCGAAGCCACAGCACTCGGCCGGCTGGGCCAGCGGCACCAGATCGATTCCGGCAACCGCCGCCAACAGGCGCTGCGGCCGGTCGCCGATCTGCAGCAATCGCTGTGAGTGGCAAGTCGGGTGGAACGTGACAGTGTGCGGGAAATAGGCTCCGACATCGGTGATGCCCAGAACATCGATGAGGAACTCGGAGAATTCGTAGACCGGCGGTGGCTGGTGAGCCGGGTCGATCACCTGGTGATGGTGACGCACCATGGCGGCGCAGGACGCGGACGGCGTGACCACCGCCTGATAGCCGGCGAACGCCGCGGCGAAATTGCGCACCAGGGGCTCGCACTCACGCCGGTAGCCCGAATTGAAATGCATCTGGCCGCAACATGTCTGCGCCTGCGGGAAGTCCACCTTGACGCCGAGGCGTTCCAACACCGTGACGGTGGCCTTACCGACCTGCGGAAACATGGCGTCGTTGAAGCATGTGATGAACAGCGCGACCCGCATCCTCACCCCCGGCCGATCCGCGCGGCGGCCTTCTCCCACGCTGACGCGTCACCCCGCGGTTCGTAGCGCTGCAACGAGGTCGTCGCGGCCACCAGCGCCCGCATCTGCGATCGCGAGCCCAGTTCACCGGCGGCGCGGGCCTGCATCAGCACGTTGCCGATCGCGGTCGCTTCCACCGGCCCAGCGACTACCGGCAGCTGGCAGGCATCGGCGGTGAGCTGGCACAGCAGGCGGTTGTGTGTACCACCGCCGACCAGATGCACGACGTCGATCGGACGCCCGGTCAGGCGTACCGCGTCCGCCAGGGCCAACCGGTGACCAAGCGCGAGGCTCTCCAGGATGCAGCGCGCGAACGCGGCGCGATCCCGAGGGGGCCGCTGTCCGGAGCGTTCGCAGTACGCGGCGATCCGCCCCGGCATATCCCCTGGCGCGAGAAACGAAGCGTCGTCCGGGTCGACCACCGCGGCGAACGCGGGCGCGGAATCGGCCGCGTCGACGAGCGCCGCGGTGTCGGATTCGCTCCAGGCCCGCTGGCACTCCTGCAGCAGCCACAGGCCCATCACGTTGCGCAGATATCGGATCGTGCCGTCGACACCGACCTCGTTGGTGAAGTTGGCATCCCGGCTGGCGTCGGTAAGCACCGGCTGTTCCAATTCGACGCCGGCCAGCGACCAGGTGCCGGTGGAGATATAGCCGAATCGCTCCGCCAGGGCCGGCACCGCCAGCACCGCCGACGCCGTGTCGTGTGAGGCCACCGCGACCACTTCGAGGTCCAGCGCCGTGGATGCCAAAGTACGGCCCAGCGACTGGCCGGGATCCCGCAGCGCGGGCAACAACGACGCGGAGATGCCCAGGTCCGCGCATATCTCCGCGGACCATTTCCGGGTCCGCGCGGCATACAGCGCGGTGGTCGACGCATTCGTGCGCTCGGCTCCGATCGCGCCGGTCAGCCAGTAGCCGAGCAGGTCCGGAATCAGCAGCAGGGCCGCAGCCGCGGCCAGATTCGCAGCGGGTTCGGTGCGCACCTGGTAGACGGTGTTGAACGGCAGATGTTGGATGCCGGTGACGGCATACCAGTCCTGCCGGGGAACCGCCGCGGTGCGCGCGTCCCGGTAGTGAAAGGGCAGGCCGAGCAGCGCGCCACGCGCATCGATCAGCCCGTAATCCACGCCCCACGTGTCAATGCCGACGGACCGGACCGCCCCGACCTCGCCGAGACCCGCGAGCATCTCGCGATAGAGCCGGGGCAGATCCCAATGGAGCCCGTCGGGCAACGCCAACGGCTCGTTCGGGAAGCGGTGCACTTCGGTCAGCTCGAGGCGGTCCGGGCCGACCGCACCAACAATCACACGACCGCTGGACGCGCCGAGATCGACCGCCGCATAACGGCTCATCGCAGGAACGCCGCCGCGACACCGGCATCGACCGGCACGTGCAGCCCGGTGGTCAACGACAGGTCCCCGCCGGTCAGCGCGAACACCGCAGCGGCGACGTGCTCCGGAAGCACCTCCTTCTTCAGGAGCGTGCGCTGGGCATAGAACGCACCGAGTTCGTCCTCGGGCACTCCGTAGACCGCAGCCCGCTGCGCGCCCCAGCCCCCGGCGAAGATGCCCGAACCACGCACGACGCCGTCCGGATTGATGCCGTTGACGCGGATGCCGTCACTGCCCAGCTCGGCGGCGAGCAACCGCACCTGGTGTGCCTGATCGGCCTTGGCCGCACCGTACGCGACATTGTTCGGGCCCGCGAACACGCTGTTCTTGCTGGAGATATAGATGATGTCGCCACCGAGACCTTGCGCCCGCATGACTCGCGCCGCTTCCCGGGACACCAGGAACGACCCGCGAGCCATCACATCATGCTGCAGATCCCAGTCGTGCAACGAAGTCTCCGCAAGCGGCTTGGAGATCGACAGCCCGGCGTTGTTGACCACCAGGTCGACACCGCCGAACGCGAGCGCGGCGACCTCGAATGCCGTCGCGATCGCAGTCTCGTCGCTTACGTCCGATGCCACCGCCACCGCACGATCCGCGGTGCCGATCTCGGCCGCGACGGCGGCGGCGTTCGCCTCGTGGAGATCGGCCACCACGACGCACGCACCCTCGGCCGCGAGCCGATGCGCAATCGCCCGGCCGATTCCGGAGCCGGCGCCGGTCACCAATGCCACGCGGGTGGCCAGCGGCTTGGGCTTGGGCATCCGGGCCAGCTTGGCCTCCTCGAGCGCCCAGTATTCGATCCGGAACTTCTCCGACTCCTCGATCGGTGCGTAGCTCGAAATGGCTTCCGCGCCGCGCATCACATTGATGGCGTTGACGTAGAACTCGCCGGCGACTCGTGCGGTCTGCTTGTCCTTGCCGTAGGAGAACATCCCGACGCCGGGCACCAGCACGATCGCGGGATCCGCGCCGCGCATCCGAGGCGAGTCGGCGGTCGCGTACTTGTCGTAATAGGCCGCGTAGTCGGCCCGGTATGCATGGTGGAGTTCTTTGAGCCGCGCGACAACGTCGTCGATCGGTGCGGTCGGCGGCAGGTCCAGCACCAGGGGCCGGACCTTCGTCCGCAGGAAGTGATCCGGACACGACGTGCCGAGCGCCGCCAACCGGGGATGCTCGGCCCGGGCGAGAAAGTCGAGGACGACATCGCTGTCGGTGTAATGGCCGATCTGCGGCGCGTCGGTGCCGGCCAGCCCGCGCAGCACCGGCGCCAATGCGGCCGCGCGAGCGTGCCGGTTTGCGACCGGGAGTGGCTCGTACCCATCGATGGTGGGCCCGAACGGCTCGGCCTTGGCGCGCTCCGCAATGAACCGCTCGGCGGTGCGGATAATCTCCAGTGAGTTCGCCTCACACTCGGCGCTGGTGCTCCCCCACGCGGTGACACCGTGCCCGCCGAGCACGCATCCGATCGCCTGCGGGTGCTCCCGGGCCACCACCGCGATGTCGAGCCCGAGCTGGAAACCGGGCCGCCGCCAGGGCATCCAGATCACCCGGTCGCCGAAGCACTCGCGGGTCAATGCCTCGCCGTCGGCCGCGGTGGCCAGCGCGATGCCCGAGTCGGGATGCAGATGATCGACGTGGGGCTGCTCAACCAGCCCGTGCATGGCGGTGTCGATGCTCGGCGCGGCGCCGCCCTTGCCGTGCAGACAGAACTCGAACGCCGCCACCATCTCGTCCTCGCGGGTCTCGCCCGGATAGACGTCGACCAAGGCGCGCAGGCGGTCCAGGCGCAGGACCGCGAGCCCGGCCTCGGTCAGCGTGCCGAGGTCGCCGCCGGAACCTTTGACCCACAGCAACTCGACGTCCTCGGATGTCACCGGATCGACGGCGGTGCCCTTGGCGGAGGTGTTACCGCCAGCGTAGTTGGTATTGCGGGCATCCGAGCCGAGCCGGTTCGAGCGCTCGATGAGCTCTGAGACGGTGTTCATGACTTCCTTTTCCTGGTGATTGCGGTGTGCGGCGCGGGTTCAGGCGCCCCAGCCGGCCTGCTGGCCGCCGATCCGCTCGGTGATGATCCGTTGGGCATAACCTGAGTGGGCGTAGGCAGCCATCGGGTCAGCGTCGAGACCCATCTCATCGCGCAGATCGGCGAGCAGCGGCCGAACATCGGTGTTGTAGGCGTCCATCAGCACGCCGTTGGCGGCCAGCACGTCGCCGGCGGCCTGCGCGGCACCCAACGCGTCCAGATCCACCAGCAGCGCTTTGGCGGTGGCTTCTTGCACATTCATGACCGACCGGATTTGGGCCGGGATTTTCGGCTCGATGTTGTGGCACTGGTCGAGCATGAATGCGATGTCGGTGTCCTCGGCGAAACCGCCGCCGGTGGAGACCTCGAACAGGATCCGGAACAGCTGGAACGGATCGGCCGCTCCGACGATGAGGTCATCGTCGGCGTAGAAGCGCGAGTTGAAATCGAAGGCGCCGAGCTTCCCGGCCCGCAGCAGGAACGCGACGATGAATTCGATGTTGGTGCCGGGTGCGTGATGCCCGGTGTCGACGCACACCTTGGCACGGTCACCGAGCTGCAGGCAGTGCGCGAACGCGGTGCCCCAGTCCGGGACATCCATGGTGTAGAAGGCCGGCTCGAACAGTTTGTATTCGAGGATCATCCGCTGGTGGTCACCGAGTCGCTGGTAGACGGCGTGCAGTGCGTCGGCCAGCCGATCCTGCCGATCGCGGATGCTGTCCTGGCCCGGATAGTTGGTGCCGTCGGAAAACCACAGCTTGAGGTCCCGGGATCCGGTCTGGTCCATCACGTCGATGCACTCGAAGAGGTGATCCAACGCCTTGCGCCGAATCCGCGAATCCGGATTGGTGACGCTGCCGAGCTTGTAGTCGTCGTCCTGAAACACGTTGGCGTTGATGGTGCCGAGCTCGATGCCCTGATCCTTCGCCGCCGCGGACAGCACCGCATAGTCGGCGACCTTGTCCCACGGGATGTGCAGCGCCACACTCGGCGCGACTCCGGTGTGTTTGTGCACCGCAGCGGCGTCGGCGACCTTCTCGAACGGATCGCGTGGCACGCCGGGTTGGGTGAACACCTTGAAGCGGGTCCCGGAATTGCCGAATGCCCACGATGGCAACTCGATGCGCTGGCGGCGCAGCACCTCTTTGATGGCCTGAGCTTCGACCATGGCTGGATCTACCTCCTAGTGCTCGTGAACGATCGGTGCCGGCGCCACTTCGACCAGCTGTACGCCCAGCAGTTCCGCGGTCGCCCGCAGCTCGTGCCGGATGTCGCCGACCCCGAGCGCCCAGTGGTGCGAAATGCCGGTGGCACTCCACTCGTCGACCCACTCCCCCGGATCGCATCCGAAGTCGACGCGAGAGGTGGTGTTGCCGATTCGCAGCAACGGCCCGGGCACGACCCTGCCCACCGAGGCGACGAACCTGTATGCGCCGTCGCGCTGCTGCGCGATGCCGAGGACGGTGACGGGACCGTGTTTGACGTCGAACTCCACCGAGACGCCCCAACCGCGCTTGCCGTGATACGTGCCGAGGCCGCGCAGCAACGGCCGGTTCTGGGAGATCTGCAGATGGGCCGGGCCGTCGTGACCCATCTCGACGACGTTGTCGAAGAAGTTGAGAGCCTGCAGTTCAGTGAACGAGCCGCCACCGCCGAGGCGGTCCAGGATGAGCATCGCCAGCGAGGTACGCAGTTCGTACTCACCGGCGGCCGGAATGCCCCGCGCCGTGAGCAGCGACGCACCCAGGATCAGGCCGGCGCCGAGCCGTTCGTGCTGCTCGCCATCGAGGCCCCGGTGGTAATAGGCGAGGCTGTCCAGACCGAAGTCGTCGACCAACCGGTCCAACCCGACGGACACCTGGGCAGCCCATCGGAAGTCCTCGTCCTGCACGGTGGGGTCGAGCTCGAACAGATTGCGGGCCAGCTCCATCCGCCGGTTGATCTCGATGTCGGTGACGGCCGCGACGCGTACCCGCAGATCGTCGAGTTCGAGCACCTCAACGTGGCCGCCGAAATTGGCGGTGACCTGCGTGAGGTCCGTCGAGACGTCGAGCATGCCCGGGTATAGGTGACCCATCAGACCGTGGCGCCCGGTGCGGAGCGCACCGCGCACACCGGCTGCCTTGATCCACCGCCGGATCCGGGCCCACGCGCGCTCGTCCTCGAGGTAGCCGGAGACCGACCGGAACGGCACCCCGACACGCAGGAACGCGTTCGCCATCTCGGGCATCGGGCAGGCGCCGCAATACGCCAGCCACTGGCCGGTATCGAAGGTCGCGTGGTCCATCGCCTCGGTCGGCTGCAGGTTGATCAACAGCACCGGTGCACCGCTGCGTTGGGCGATCGGCACCAACATCGAGGCGGTCATGTAGGTGGTAAGGAAACCGACGATCAGGTCGCATCCGGCAACTCGCAACGCCTCTGCCGCGGCAGCCCCCTCCTGCGCATCGGAGATGAACCCGACATCAACGACCTCACAGTCGAGTTCCTGCATCCGGGCACTGACCCGGCGCGCCGAGGCCTGCAGTTGCGGCAGCAGGTCCGGAAATTGCGGCCAGTAGGCGCCGAGGCCACCGGCGACCAGGCCGACCCTGGTGCGACGCGGCGCGATTCGCTCGAGAACCGCGGTCGGGTCCGACGATCGGGTGAGCGTGGTCATGTTTGGCTCCGATCCGTCACGTCCGGCCCGCCCGCGGCCGCCAGCTGGTCTTCAAGGTTGAAGATCTCGTCGAGCAGCAGGAACGACTCGTCCGGGCGTAGCACTCTCTTCGACTCCTCGTCACCCGCCGGCGAGTTGCCGTCCAGCCCGATGAAGTACTTACTCATGTCCGCCTGCCACCGGGTGTTCACGTCGGTGTCAGCCATCGCCGCCTGCACGGCCGCCAGGTCGTCGGCCTCGACATAGCCGACCAGGAGACCATCGGCGCGCGCGAAGATCGAGTAGTTCCGCCAGCCGGTGGCGTGGAGCGCGGCGAGCATCTCCGGCCAGACGGCGGCGTGCCGATCGCGATATTCATCGAGTAGCTCCGGCCGGACCTGGAGCAAGAAGCAGTACCGGGCCATCTGTGCTCCCGCGTTTGATGCGCCCGGCCGGCACCTGCGCATGCCGGCCGGGCGTGTCCATCAGAAGTTGAACTGGTCAATATTGGTCTTGTCGAAGACGGTCGGCGGGCCGAGGACCACCGACGGTCCGGTGTCACCGGCGGGCGCCAGCACCTTGTATTCGTTCAGTGACCCGGCGGTGAAGGTGGCGCCGGTGTCCAGTGATGTGGTGCCGGAGGCGAGGTTGGCTGCGGCGTATCCGGCGAGGTAACCCAGGTCCTTCGGGTTCCACAGCTCAAATGATTCGACGGTGCCGTCCTTGATGTATTTGCGCATCTCAGACGGCAGACCGAGACCGGTCAGTGTGACCTTCTTGGCGACGTCCGGGTGGGTGGACAGATATTGCGCGGCGGTGGAGATGCCCACCGTGGTCGGCGAGATGATGCCCTTGAGATTCGGGTAGGCCGACAACATGCCCTGCAGGACAGTCAGCGACGTCGCCGGGTCGTCATTGCCGTAGACGGTCGTGACCAGCTTCATCTTCGGGTACTTCGTCAGCTGCTGCTTCATGTAGCCGATCCACGCGTTCTGGTTGGTCGCGCTGGCCGCCGCCGACAGGATGCCGATGTCGCCCTCGGAGTTGATCTGCTTGGCCAGCAGATCGACCTCGGACGTGCCGATATTCTGGGTGTCCGCCTGGTTGATGAACAGGTGGCTCGGGCTGTTGCCGCAGTTGATGTCGGAGTCGAACGACACGATCTTGATGCCCTGCTTGGCCGCCTGGTTCAGCGTCGGGCACAGCGCCGACGGGTCGTTTCCAGCGATCACGATCGCATCGGCGTGCGCCTGGATCGCGGCCTGGATGGATGGGATCTGCGCGGCGGCGGTGTCCTGCGTGCCGCTGCTGACCACGACCTTGCCGCCCAGTTCCTCGAGCGCCTTCTGGCCACCCTGGTCAGCCAGGACCTCGTACGGGTTCTGCGTATCCTTGGGGATGAAGTAGACCGTCAGGCCCTTCTTGACGCCGGTCGGCGACGCCGACGCGCCAGTTCCGCCACCGGACGACTTCGTGTTCGTCGAGCCACAAGCGCTCATCGCGCCGATGACCAGGACAGCCGCCGCGGCGGCGGCCACCCGATATGCCGTGCGAGTTCGGCTCATCGTCGTGCCTTTCTCTTCACAGAGGATCAGTTGACGGGTTGGGGTGTGGAACTCTCACTCAGCTGGTTGGGACTGCACTGCGCTCGGAGTGACACGGGAGCGGGCCGCACGGGCCCGGATCCGGTGGAGAAGTTCTCCGCCGTTCGGAACGATCACGCTGATCAGCAGCAAGACACCGGTGACGATGTTCTGCTTGTCCGGCGAGACGTTCATTTGAGTCAGCGCCATCTGCAGACTTCCGACGATGGCGACGGACAGCACTACGCCGAGGATGGTTCCTCGACCCCCGAAGATGGACACGCCGCCGAAGAGCACGATCGCGACGACGTTCAGCTCTAGGCCGGTGCCGGCCCCATAACTCACCGACGCGTTCTGCATGGTGAGCAGGATCCCGGCGAATGCGCACAGCACGCCGCTCAGCACGTAGAGCCCGAATTTGATGCGCTGCACCCGGATCCCGGCGAACCGAGCGGCATCCGGTTGCAGGCCGGTGGCGATCATCGACCGGCCCAGGGGTGTCAGGTGCAGCACCACGCCGAAGACCACGGCGAGGACGATGAAGATCAGCATCGACCAAGACAACTGCGTGCCAGGGATGGACGCGGCTCCGATGTTGGTCAGCGAGTCCGGGAACTGGCGATCGCCGATGCCCGGGACGGTCAGGGAGCCGAGCAGAACCTCGGCCAGACCGCGGAACAGGGTGAGTGTGCCGATGGTGACCGCGATCGAAGGGAGCCCGACCTTCGCCACCAGCACGCCGTTGAGTGCACCGCCGACCAGCCCGACCAGCAGCGCGACCGCGAACGCCGGCCAGATGCCCCAGCCGTGGTGCCACAGATAGCCAACGGTGGCACCGGATAGTCCGAGCATCGAGGCGACCGACAGGTCGATCTCGCCGGTGATCACGATGAACGTCATCGGCAGCGCCATGATGGCGATGTATCCGGTGTTGATGCCGAGGTAGAACACCGTGCTCGGATCGGTGAACGACGTCGACTCGGAGGCGCCGAAGATCAGCACGGCGATGAGAACCAGCACCAGTCCGGTTTCCCAGCGGATCGCGCCGCGCCACCAGTCCCGGCCGCCGTTGTCCGGTGCTGGCTGATCCAGCTTTCGAGTGGACACATCGATGGTGGCTTCAGAGCTCACGATGTGCCCCCTCGGCGGACTGCGCCCGGCGTGTGTTGCGCAGCAGCAGCCAGCGATCGAATGCGATCGCGGCGAGCAAGAGCGCACCGGCGATCGCCGTGTTCCAGAACGCCGAGATGCGCGACGCGACCAAGGCTTGATTGATGGTGTTAAGCAGCAGCGCGCCGAGCGCCGCGCCGACGACGGTGCCGCTGCCACCGAAGATCGCCACACCGCCGACCACAGCTGCCGCAACGACGGTGAGTTCGTAGCCGAGACCGCCGCTGTTGTCGATCTGCGTGTGCTGTGCCAGGAACAATGCCCCGGCCAGGCCGGCCAGAGCACCACTGGTCAGGAATGCGGTGAAGACCCGGCGCTGGATCGGAATGCCGGCCAGCGCCGCCGCATCCGGGTTGGAACCGATGGCGTAGAGGTCGCGGGCGGATCGGTAGGACCGCATCGCGTACCCGGCGACGGCCACGATCACCGCCACGATGATGGCGAGCCACGGGATGCCGAGGAACTGCTTGTAGCCGACCGCGACGAATCCGTCCGGGATCGCCTCCGGATCGATCCGCCGGCCGTTGACGATCACGCCGTCGATGCCCCGGATCACGTACAGCATTCCGAGTGTGACGACCAGGCTCGGCACCCGCAGCACCGAGACGATGAATCCGTTGACCGCACCACAGGCCAGTCCGACCAGGATTCCGACGGCGAATCCCAGCCAGACCGGGATGTGCTGGAACTTGAACAGGTCACCGACGATGTACGCGGACAGCCCGAGCACGGAGCCGACCGACAGGTCGACGTTGCGAGTGACGATGACCATCGTCTCGCCGACGCCCAGCAACGCGATCAAAGCCGCGCCACTGAGCAGTTGCTCGATGCTGTTGGCCGAGACGAAGTGGTGGTTGTTGATGGTGGTGATGCCGACGACCACCAGGATCAGAATGACGATTCCGATCTCCCGCGCCCGGAGCAGGCCGGCCCAGCGGGTGGTGTGCGGCTGCGTGATCGTGGTCATGCCTTGATCACCACGTTCTGGCCAGTCGCGGCGCGCATGATGGTGTCTTCATCGGCCTCCGCGCGGGTCAGCTCGGCGGTGAGCCGGCCTTCCCGGAGCACGAGGACGCGGTCGGCCATGCCCAGCACCTCCGGTAGTTCGGACGAGATCATCAGCACCGCCATTCCATCGGCGACCAGGCCGTCGAGAATGCGGTGCACTTCGGCCTTGGTGCCGACATCGATGCCCCGGGTGGGCTCATCGATGATCAGCAACTTCGGCGCCCGGGCCAGCCACTTGGCGAGCACGACCTTCTGCTGGTTACCGCCGGAGAGGGTGGCAGCCGAATTGCGTAACCGGCCGTATTTCAGCTGCAACCGCTGGGCCCAGGTGGTGGCCAGCCGGCGTTCGCTGCGCCGCTCGATCAGCCCGAGCCGGCTCAACCGGGACAGCGATGCCAGCGCGACGTTCTGGTCGATGCCCATGTCCATCACCAGGCCCTGCTGGCGCCGGTCTTCCGGCACCAGAGCCATGCCGGCCGTCATGGCGGCCTGTGGCGCGCCGTTCGGCAGTGCCCGCCCATCCAGCCGTACGCTGCCCGACGTCCGCCTGTCGATCCCGAAGATGGCGCGCGCCACCTCGGTCCGCCCGGCGCCCACCAGACCGGCCAGAGCCACGATCTCGCCGGCCCGGACCTGGAACGAGATGTCGCTGAAGACGCCATCGCTGGTCAGATCCGAAACCTCGAGGACAACGTCGCCGGCCGGGATGTCGGACTTCGGGAACAAGGTGTCGAGTTCGCGACCGACCATCGACCGGATGATGTCGTCGATGGTCACGTCGTGGATCGGCGCGCTGCGGACGAACCGGCCGTCGCGCATCACCGTGACCCGCTGACAGCAGGCGAAGACTTCCTCCAGCCGATGCGAAATAAAGAGCACGGCGGCACCGCGTTCGCGGAGGGTCTTGATGACGTCGAACAGCCGGAGCACCTCGACCGTGGTCAGCGCGGCCGTCGGTTCGTCCATGACGAGCACCCGCGCATCGAACGACAGCGCTTTCGCTATCTCGACGATCTGCTGATCGGCCACTGACAGCGCGCGGGCCAGGCGCGACGGATTGAGCGCGACGCCAAGGTTGGCGAAGATCTCCCGGGCTTCGCGCTCCATCCGGCGCCGATCGATGACGTTGCCGCGGCCACGTGGCTGCCGGCCGATGAAGATGTTCTCCGCGACCGTCAGGTCTGGGAACAGCGACGGCTCCTGATAGATGATGGCGACGCCGGCCGCCTGCGCGTCGGCCGGTCCGGCGAACCCGGTGCTCCGGCCGTCGATGGTCAACGAGCCGGAGTCGGGGCGGTAGACGCCGCCGAGGATTTTGACCAGCGTCGACTTGCCCGCGCCGTTCTCCCCCAGCAGCGCGTGCGCCTCGCCGGGCAGCAGCGTGATAGACCCATCCACCAGGGCCTTCACCGCGCCGAAGCTCTTGGTTGCCGTGTCCAGGACCAACCGAGCGCTGGGCTCCGCCATACCGAATTCCCGCCTTCTTGAAACCTTTCATTTCGTGATGGTTCAAGTTAGGCTTGGGCCACGATTGATGTCAAGAGGCAGTTTCGCGTTCGTTACAGCGACGTTTACCGAGTCACCCGAACGTGCCTGCGTGCGGGCATGGTCACCCGATTGCGGCCGCGCATGCTTCCTCATCTATCTTGTGCCGAAACCTTTTAATCGCGGGCCACTCAGAACGGGACGGCGAGGCCAGTGAGCGAGTCAGCCAGCGTGCTGGACGTGGCGGCGCGGGCGGGCGTTTCGGTGGGCACCGTCTCCAACGTGCTGAACCGGCCGGAACGGGTGTCTCCGTCCACTCGCGACCGAGTGGTGGCCGCTATCAATGAGCTGGGTTTCGTTCGCAACGAAGCCGCTCGCCAGCTGCGGGCCGGCCGGAGCCGCACCATCGGCCTGGTCGTGCTCGATGTGGGCAACCCGTTCTTCACCGACCTCGCCGCCGGCGCCGAGGATGTGGCGGCCGCCGCCGGCCTGTCCGTGGTGCTCTGCAACAGCAACGACGACGTCGACCGCGAGCGCCACTACCTGGACATGCTCAAGGAACAGCGGGCCTTTGGCATCCTCATCACGCCGGTCGGCAACGAGACTTCGACCATCGAGGAGATCCGCCGGCTGGGCACCCCGGTGGTGCTCGTCGACCACGGGGCGCGCAGCAAGCAGTGTTCGGTCTCGGTCAACGACCGGGTCGGCGGCGAGCTGGCTGTCACGCACCTGATCGAGCAGGGCCACACCCGAATCGGTTTCGTGGGCGGCCCGGTCGCGATCAATCAGGTCACCGAGCGTCTGCACGGCGCCCGCGCCGCGATCGCCGCGGCCGGATTGCCGCCGGATGCCCTGACCGTTCTGGAAACGCCGCGCATGGACGTGGCCTCGGGTCGCGCCGCCGGAGACCGGCTGGTCGCGATCGGCAAGCGCCAGCGCCCGACCGCGGTGTTCTGCGCCAACGATCTGATGGCCTTGGGGCTGCTCCAGGACACCGTGCGCCGAGACCTGTCGGTGCCGGGCGACTTGGCGATCGTGGGTTACGACGACATCGAGTTCGCGGCCGCGGCCGCGGTGCCGCTGACGTCGGTCCGGCAACCGCGGGCCCAGCTGGGAATGGCCGCGATGGAATTGCTGATGGAAGAGGCCACCGACCGCAAGGCCCACCAGCACCGGCAAATCGTGTTCGAACCGGAGCTCGTGGTCCGCGAGTCGACAACGCGCCGGGGCTAGCGAAGGCAACGCACATCCCGGCCACCACCAGGGCGCCTGCAGCGACGGCGGCGGCCGCCACAGGATCTGCGGCGACCGCCGTTGTGAAACGTCGCAACCAGCCAACGTCAACTACCACTACTGAGCGGCACCCATTGACCGGTGCCGCTAGACGTCGCGCCGACCGACCACCAGGATCGCGACCAACGCGGCCGCCACTGGCCACCCGGCATAAACGATCCAGGCGCCGGTCACCGAGGCCGGGTAGGGACCGTCGAAGCGGATGAATTGCGGCAGCTCGATCAGCCGCTCCCAGGCCATCACCGGCAGGCAGTGGTTCAGGACCGCCTCCCAGTGCCGATTGGTCCCGACCATGAACGGCATCAGCAGCAGCACCGCTGTCGTCGTGACGATGGTGGCCGCGGTGTTGCGGACCAGCGCTCCGATGCCCATGCCGACCACCGAAACGACCGGCACGATGAGTGCTGAGGCGGCGGTGGCACGGAGTGCGTAGGGATGGGTGATCGACCAGCCGGCGCCGCGGCCGGACAGGATCGCCTGGCTGATGGCGAATGCCGAGCCGGCAGCGATCGCGCCGACGATCGTCATGACACCCGCGACCACCGTGATCTTGGCGGCGATCAGCGCCCGCCGGGCCGGCACCGCGGCGAGCGAGGTGCGGATCAGGCCGGTGGCGTATTCGCTGGCGACCGCGGTGGCGCCGACACTGCTCGCGGCCAGCAGCACGAACAGGTAGGCCTGCTGCGGAAACGCGTCCCGGATCGGATCGAAGAAGGACTTGTGGTCGGCCCCGTAGGACGGCCAGTTGCGATAGTCGGCCAGCGATGCGTACACGCAGAATCCGATCGCCGACACGATGATCAGCGAGAGTGAGGCGTAGGTCGAGCGCAGTGACCACAGCTTGATCCACTCAGCGCCGAGCAGGTCCCGGAACCGCGCCTCGGGCTCGTCGACACGAGCGGCAACGCGGTTTCGGCTGGGCGCCGGCGCGGTGATGGTCATCGGGTCTCCCCCTCGGTCGGGCTGGCGGTGAAGTCGACGGTCTCGGCGGTCAATTCCAGGAACGCCGCCTCCAGTGACGGTTGCTGGGTGCGAAGTTCGTGCAGGACGACCTGATGGGTCGACGCGATCTGGCCGACCGCGGCGGCGCTGAGGCCGCCGACCGTCAGCAGGCCGTCCGCGCCGCGAGCAACCCGGGCTCCGGCACCGGCCAGCAGCTGCGCCAACCGGCCGGCATCAGGGCTCGCGACGAGGATCGGAGCAGCGCCGGCCCGTCGAGCGAAGTCGGCCAGGGCCTCGTCAGCGATCAGCCGCCCACGGCCGATCACCACCAGGTGGTCGGCGGTGTGCTCGATCTCGGACATGAAATGGCTGGAGACGAAGACCGTCCGGCCGCCGGCCGCCAACCGGCGAAACAACGACCGCACCCACTGCACGCCCTCCGGGTCGAGGCCGTTGAACGGCTCGTCGAAGAGCAGCACCGGCGGATCGCCCAGCAGCGCTGCGGCGATCCCGAGACGCTGCTTCATCCCGAGGGAGAACTGCCCGATCCGGCGCCGGGCCACGGTCGCAAGACCGACTTCGGCCAGGACTTCGCCGACCCGATCACGTCCGATCCGGTTGCTGGTGGCCAGGGCTGCCAGATGGGCGTACGCGCTGCGGCCCGGATGCACATCAGCGGCGTCCAGCAGTGCCCCGACATGGCGGAGTCCCCGCGGCCGGTCAGCGAACCGGGTGCCGTCGATCGCCACCGACCCGCCGGACGGCGCGTTCAGCCCGACGATCATCCGGAGAGTGGTGGACTTGCCGGCGCCGTTGGGCCCGAGAAATCCGGTCACGTGCCCGGGCCGGATCGTCACCGACAGCCGATCCACGGCCGTGGTGGCGCCGTATCTCTTGGTCACTTCGCATAGTTCGATCATGTGAACCATGGTTGCGGCGACGGCTGGGGCCGCGCGTCCGGCTGCGGGCGACAATGGTGGTGCGGCGGATTAGCCCGTGGGCTACGGTCTGCGGACCGATGCGCCGCCCCGCCCCGGCGACCTAGTTTCGGCCCATGACGACGACACTTCCGACCCAGACGGACCCGGTGATGACCCCAACGAAGCGCCGCCCCGCCGACCTGATCTGGGCGGGCATCGCCGCGCTCGGCTACCTGCTCCTGATGGCCTGGGTGGTCACCATCGCCGGCCAGCGGTTCACCGACACGGCATCGACGACGCTGGTCGCGGTCCTGTCGGCGGCGCTGCTCGTGCCGCTGATCCGCCGGCTCCCGCTCGCGGCCCTCGGATGGCTGCTCCTGGTCAGCGGGGCGGCGGTCGCCGGCGGGCATTCGAGCGCGCTGATCTATGTCCAGTTCGTCGTCTGCGCTGCCGTGGTCGGCGCGATCGCATCGATGCGGCCGCGCCGGATGTCGATCCCGGCCGCAGTGGTCACGTTGCTCGTCCTCACCGGTCTGGCGCCGCTGAACAACAACGGTTCCAACACCCTGATCAACACCACGGTCCTGGGCATCCTGCTGGTGGCGACGGCCTGGACTGTCGGCTACACGGTGCGGGAGCGGCGCGAGCACAGCGCTGCGATCCGCGTCCAAGCCGCGAACCAGGCAGTCGCCGACGAGCGGCTGCGGATCGCCCGGGAGCTGCACGACGTGGTGGCGCACAGCATCGGCGTGATCGCGATCCAGGCCGGTGCCGGCCGCAGGGTCATCAAGACTCAGCCGGACCAGGCCGAGAAGGCGCTCGAGGTGATCGAATCGACCAGCCGGGAAACCCTCGGCGGGCTGCGGCGCACGCTTGGCACGCTGCGGGGCACCGAGCCGCAGGCAGCGCCACTGGAGCCGCCCCCGGGGCTGGCCGACACCGACCGTCTGGTGCGCTCGACCGGAGACGCCGGCGTGCGCGTCGACGTGCGGAAGCTGGGCGATCCCCGGGCGGTGCCGGCCGACGTGGACGCATCCGCGTACCGGATCGTGCAGGAAGCCCTGACCAATGTGGTCCGGCACTCGGGCGCCACCGAATGCCTGGTCACCATCGACTTCCGGGCCGAGGATCTCTACCTGGAGATCACCGACGAGGGCACCGGTCCACACCATCCGGGTGCCGGCTACGGCATCGTCGGCATGCGCGAGCGGGTCGCTCTCCTCAACGGCGACTTCATCGCCGGCCCGCGGCCGGAGGGCGGATTCCGGGTGGCCGCGCGACTGCCGCTGCCGGTGGCGCCGCTGCCGGTGACGCCGCTGCCGGTGACGCCACGATGACGATCCGCGTGGTCCTCGTCGATGACCAGCCGCTGGTCCGGTCCGGCCTGCGGATGCTGATCTCGGACGCGGACGACATCGAGGTGGTCGGCGAGGGCGGTTCCGGCGAGGAGGCGATCCGGCTGGCGGCCGAGCACCGGCCGGACGTCATCGTGATGGACATCCGGATGCCCGGCATGGACGGAATCGAAGCGACCCGGCGGCTCGCCGCCGGCGCCACCCAGGGAATTGCCGCCGGAGCCGGCGGGCCGCGCGTGCTGATGCTCACCACATTCGACGACGACGAATATGTCTACGGCGCGCTCCGCGCCGGAGCCAGCGGGTTCCTGGTCAAGGACATGGCGCTGGACGACATCCTGGACGCGATCCGGGTGGTGGGCGGCGGTGACGGCCTGATCGCGCCAAGCGTCACCCGGCGGCTGATCGCCGAATTCGCCGACCGTCCGCAGCGCTCGGCTCCGGCGGCGTCGCTGGCCGCCATCACCGATCGGGAGCGCGAGGTCCTGACCTTGGTGGGCCGGGGCCGATCCAACGCGGAGATCGCCGCTGAGCTCTACATCAGTGTCGCGACCGCAAAAGCGCACGTCGCGCGGCTGCTGACCAAGCTGGACGCCCGCGACCGGGTGCAGCTGGTCATCGTCGCCTACGAGACCGGGCTGGTCTCGCCGTGAACCCGGATCGAACCGACCTCCGGCCACCCGGCCACCCGGCCGACGCCGACAGCGGCGGTCCGCGGTCAGATCCGGGACAGGACCGCAATCGCCTGGCGCACCGGGAATGAATTCGCGGCACCCTCGAACGTGATCTCGCTGCGGCACAACCGCTGGAACATCCGCCAGCCGGCGCGGCTCCCGATGACGAAGTGGAATGCACCGGGATGACGGCGGAACGCGGTCATCAAACGGCGGCCGGCGGCCATCTCCGGCAGCAGCACCCGGCCGACCTCATCCAGATAACCGTCCAGCCGATCCGGGTCCGCGGCGGCCACCGCCGCGGCCGCGGCGGCACCGGCGAAGGCGCCGGATCGCAGCGCGAAACTGATCCCCTCACGGGTCCACGGCTCCAGCAGACCAGCGGCGTCGCCGGCGACCAGGACCCGGCCGCTGCGAAGGGGCGAGTCCACTGCCCGGCATCGGGTGAGGTGCCCGGAGTCGTGCAGCGGCTCGATCCCGTCCAGCCCCAGCCGGGTTACGAACTCGTCCAGGTAGGCCCGGGTCTCGGTGCCATTGCCGCGAGCCGCGATGACGCCGACGGTGAGCCGGTCCGACTTCGGGAACACCCAGCCGTACGACCCGGGGATCCGGCCCCAGTCCAGCAACACCCGGCCGCGCCAGTGGTCCTGCAGCGAGGCCGGGATCGGAAGCTCCACCTCGAGCCCGAGATCGACCTGATCGAAGGTCACGCCGACGTGCCGGGCGCTGATGCCGCCCGAGCCGTCGGCGCCGATCACGATCGCGGCGCGGATCGTGGTGCCGTCGGCCAGCCGGATCGTCACACCGGACTCGTCCTGGTCGATGCTGCGGGCGAGAGCCGCTTGCCGAACCGTGACACCGGCCTCGGATGCCGCCAATTGAAGAGCGTTGTCCATTTCCTCCCTGGTCACCATCTCGATTATCGAGTCGTCGGCGCCTCGGTGCACGATCTCCCGGCCGCCGTGGAGGGTGAAGACACCGATCCGGACCGAGTCCCGGGCGGGTGGCTTGATCAGCTGTCGCAGCACGTCCAGCGAGGCACCGATCAGGCCGCCACCGCAGGTCTTGTAGCGCGGGTATTCGGCCCGCTCCAGGACGACGGTCCGAGCCCCGCTCCGAGCCGCCGTGATCGCCGCGGCCAATCCGGCCGGGCCGCCGCCGAGCACCGCGATATCCCACTCCACGCCGTCAGACACCCGGGCAGCCTAATCGGCTCGCCGGGGCGGTGCATCCGGCCTACCCGGAAACCGGGCGGTGCGGTCGGCGCACCGCGTCGATCACCGCGGCCGGGTCGCCGACATGCGGGGCGTGGTCCGCGTACCGCGTGATCGGCGCCGGCCGGGTTGAGCGCAAACGGCGGTGCCGCCGGTCGATCGACCGGCGGCACCGCTCCCCTGGTTCTAGATCTTGCTCAATGGATCATTGGTTCCAGATCTGGCTGTGCCTATTGATTCCAGACCTGGAATTCGGAGATCTGGCCCGCGGGCCAGCCGGTGTTCGCGGTGATATTCAGCCGGAAGTAGCGCTGAGTCGTGGCCGCGAACGTGATCGTCACCGTGTTCGCCGACGGGTTGAACGTGTACGTCGCGGAATTCACGATCGTCGTAAAGGTCGTCCCGTTCGTGCTGCCCTGAACGGACAGCGTCTCGTTGCGAGAACCCCAGCCGGTGGGCAGCTGCAGCACGATCTTGCTGGCGCTCTGCGCCGAGCCTAGATCGACCTG
The DNA here is from genome assembly GCA_963836775.1 of uncultured Actinomycetota bacterium. GTDB lineage: Bacteria > Actinomycetota > Actinomycetes > Mycobacteriales > Micromonosporaceae > DASQPR01. The sequence goes on from CAWIKR010000003.1 coordinate 2,907,242, forward strand.
GACCCACTGCGGGAACGCGTTGTTGGCGCTCTCCCAGTAGGTCGTCTGGTTGCCATCCGTCACATTGCTCGACGGGTAGACATCCGTGTGGCTGGACTCGCTGGTCGGCTTGCCGGCCGCGAGGTTGGTGGCCACCGTGCCGGCACCGGTTCCGGTCAACCCGACGGTGGTCGGGCTGTTGGTCGCGGTGCTGGTGATCGTCAGGCTGCCGGTACGCGTACCGGACGCGGTCGGGCGGAAGGTGACGCTGACGGTGCACGAGGCACCGGCCGCGATCGACGTACCGCAGGTGTTCGTCTGCGAGTAGTCGCCGGTGACCGCCACGCTCGACACCGATGCCGCCGCCGTGCCGGTGTTCTGGACCGTCACCGGCTGCGCCGCGGAGTTGGTGTTGAGCGCCTGCGATGCGAAGGTCAGCGATGTCGGGTTGGTGGACAGGGTCGCCGAGTTCGGCGGGGTGCCGCCGCTCGGGTAGACCTCGAACTCCGAGACCTGGCCGGCCGACCAGCCGGTGTTGGCGGTGATGTTGACCCGCACGTAGCGGGCGTTCGTCGCCGGTGTCGTGATGTTCACGACGTTGGTCGGCGACGTGAACGTGTAGCCGGCCGACGGCACGATGGTGCTGAAGTTGGTGCCGTCGGTGCTGGTCAGCACGGACAACGTCTGGGTACGCGTACCCCAGGCGGCCTGCGGCGGCAGCTTCAGCGTCACCTTGCCGACGCTGTAAGCGGCACCGAGGTCGACCTGCAGCCACTGCGGGAACACGCCGTTCGTGCTCTCCCAGTAGGTGTTGGCGTCACCGTCGGTGGCCATCGCCGGTGTCTGCGCACCGTTGACCTGGCTGCTCGCCGTCGCCGGCTGGTTCAGCGCAATGTTGGTCGTGGTGCCGATGCCGCTGCCCGAGAGCGCCACGGTGCTCGGGCTGTTGTTGGCGTTGCTCGTGATGGTGAGGTTGCCGGTCCGAGCACCACCGACGGTCGGGGTGAACTTGACCGTCACCGTGCAGGACGCGTTGACCGCCAGCGTCGCGCAGGTGTTGGTCTGACTGAAGTCGCCGGAGGTGGAGACTCCGGAGACGGTCGCCGACGTGGTGCCCGAGTTGGTCACGGTCACCGTTTGAGTCGCCGACGAGTTGCCGACAATGGTGCCGGCGAAGGTCAGCGACGACGGGTTGGTGTTCAGGACCGGTCCCGGCGCCACGCCGGTTCCGGACAGCGGCACGCTGTTGGCGATGCCGGACGCGGTGATGGCGAGGTTCCCGGTACGCGTACCGGTCGCCGTCGGCGCGAACGTCACGCTGATCGTGCACGAGCCGCCGGCCGCGATCGACGAGCCGCAGGTGTTGGTCTGGCTGAAGTCGCCGGTGGTGGAGATCCCGGCGACCGGAGCCGCGGCGGTGCCGCTGTTGCTGACCGTCACGGTCTGCGGGTTGCTGGTCGAGCCGGTCGCCTGGGTGCCGAAGCCGACCGCGGTCGGGCTGATCGAGATCAGCGAGCCGTTGTCCGGCAGGTACGGCGGGAACGTCGGGGTGATGTTCGCGCACTGCGGGGTCCCGATGATGCCGGAGTTGCCGCCACCATCGGTGATGGTGAAGCCGACGCCGCAGTTGTAGATCGGGCCCGGCCCTTGCGTGCCGGTCGCGGTGCTGTTCGAGATCGTGGCGGCACCGCCAACCATCTCCTGGACGACCCAGGTGCCGGTGTTCTGGATAGTGGCGTTATTGATCTTGACGTTGTTAACGCCGGATCCGGACACCGCCATGATCGCCGAGTACGGGCTCTGCTGGATCAGGATGTTGTCGACGTTGGTCAGGCCGTTCATCGCGCCGTCCCGGGCGTCGAACCAGAGTGCGCCGACACCGAACTGCCAGTTCGGGTCGAGGCTTCCGTCCCGGATCAGCGTGTTGCGCAGCACGTCGGTGCGGCCCAGCGTGGTGGACGCGAACCGCTGCGCCACGTGAATGCCACCACCCTGGGTGAGGCCGGAGTCGATCACCCGGTTGTCGGTGACGAAGTTGTCGTGACCGCCGTAGATGGCGATGCCGTTGGCCAGGATCGGGTACTGCACGGTGTCGTGGTCGAACGAGTCGTTCGAGTCGGCCACCGAGTCGGCCCAGGTCGCGAGGCCGTCATCGCCGGTGTTGCGGATGTCCGAGTTGGTCACCTTGGAGTTGGTGACGCCCTTGTGGAAGTTCACGCCGTCGGCGGTCACGTCGCGGATCCGCATGCCGCTGAACACCAGGCTGTCCATCGGCCCGTCCATCCAGGCGCCGACCTTGTCGTGCTCGATCCAGACCCGGTCCACGGTGGAGTTGCTCAGTGCACCGCCGATGCCGTTGACCTGGTCACCATCGTTGCGCTCCTGGACGTTGCCGAAGATCGCGAAGTCGGACAGATGCACGTTGCTGCCACCGTTGGGAGCCCAGCCGCCGTAGATGCCGGGTGCATTGCCGGTGATCACCGAGCGCCACATGCCGGCGCCCTTGATGGTGACGTTGTTGACGATGATGTGCGAACACGACATCGAGCAACCGCTGGTGCTGCCCGGAACCTTGAACGTGCCTTCCGGGATCCACACCGTGCCACCCGCACCCGCGGCGGCGATCGCCGAATTGAACGCGGCGGTCGAGTCCGCGGCACCGGACGGGTCAGCGCCGAAACTGGTCACCGAGACCGAGCCGGACGGCTGCGACAGCGCCGGCGCCACGGTCTCGAAATCGGCGAAGTCGATGGTGTAGGACGACGCCGTGTCCTCCGCGTCGACCTGCAGCTTGAACGTCGTACCGGCCGGGTAGCTGGTGCTGAACAGCCGGTGCACCTCGTCGTAGAAGTGGTGCGGGTTGCCCTGGCCCGGGTCGTTGGAGAACGGGTAGCCGCCGTAATACCAGCTATACGCGTTGGTCAGAGTGAAGTTCGACTGCTTGGTGCCGTTGATGTAGAGCGACAGCGGGGCCGAATAGACCGAACCGTTGCCGGTATCCGGGATGCTGTAGCGGAACACGATCGAGTTGGTCGCCACCGGCGTGGTGAACTGCACGAACTTGCCGGAGCCGGCGAGCGTGACCGCCTTGCGGTAGGACGCCTCGGCGGGCAGGGTGCCGTAGGCCGCGCTCGGGCCGATCACCGTGCCGTTGGTGCTGGAGTTTTCGGCCTGCACTTCCACGTAGGGCAACGTCGCGCCGACGCCGCCGGTCGCCGCCGCGTATGCCGGGGTGGCTTCCAAGCCAACGATCCCGGCCGCGACCAGCGCGGTCGCGGCGATGACAGCGCTGGCGCGCCGCCCCGCCGTACCTCGTTTGATCCGGACCATGTGCTGCTCACTTTCGACAAGGTCAGTTGGGGGGTCGACACTCGCCGACTCGGCGTCCCGAGTGGACAGATGTCAAAAAGGGGTGACCGGTCGGATGGGGGTGCGTTAACAGGGACCGTAATGGCGCCGACACTTGTTCGCAATATTCAGATACATGATTGATTTTTTTGTGCACGACGAGTGCAAGACCTTGACGCAGCTCTACCTGGGCGTCTTCAGCAACTCGTCGATGTCGATGCCTGCGAAGCTCGGCACAGCTTGGGGATGGCCTGCGCTGGCCGCGTGTTGCCGGGCGGCGCGCAGCCCCGGGAAAGTGTCACCGTCGGCGCTGATCCGCACCGTGAGGATTGCGAGCCGCAGCTCTATGACGGCTCGGATCCCGGCCGTCCGCCGCCCGGCGCCGACCGGGGCTCTGCGACCCGTCGCTAGACCGCGGCAAGCCGCTAGCCCGGGGTCGCCCGCCGCTACGTCAGCCGGCTACGGCGTCCAGTCGCGCCGGAGCAGACCGTAGATCACCATGTCGGCGAAGCCGTCGCCGTCGTACTCGCGCTCCCGCTGAGTGCCCTCGTGCGTGAAGCCGCACGTCTCCGCGGTCCGCCGCATGGCCGTGTTGCTGGCCAGCGTTTCCAATTCCAGGCGCCGCAGATTGCGGTTGCGAAAGCCGTACCGGCAGAGCAGCCGGATCACCTCGGTCCCGTACCCCTGGCCGCGTGCCTCGGGGAGCAGCGTGATGCCGAGGTGGGCGTAGCGGTTGAAGGCGTTGATCCCCCACAGCACGCCGCCGCCCAGGAAGGTGCCGTCGGCCACGGTTTCGGCCAGCAGCGACACCATGGACTCGCCGTCCGGCGGCTCGTTGACCTGCTTCTCCAGGCGGGCCCGGACCTGGCCGACGTGGCGCGGCAGGAACGGCGCGTCGTCGATGATCAGGTGCAGCTCGGGATCACCGTGCAGCCGGAACATGTTCGGCGCGTCATCGGGTGTGGGCGGGCGCAGTCGGACCCGGTCGGTGGCGAACATGCCGCGACGCTAACAGCCGACACGGTGACCATCGACCGGATTAATCCGGCACGCCGCGGAGCGCGGGCGGCCACTGTGCCTTGGAGGCCGGCTGGTGTGCGGGCCGGCACCGACGCCGGCCCGCACACGCAGCACGAACCTAGCTAGGCAACGTCCACTGCTGAGCCGCGGTCGAGTTGCAGTCGTAAATCTGCAGCTGGGTTCCGTTCGTGGTGGAGCTGCCCGGATCGTCTAGGCAGCGAGCCGCATGCGGGTTGCTCAGCGCCTTGGTGCCGGCGTTGTAGGTCCACACCTGCGCATTGGACGCGTTGCAGGTCCACAGCTGCACCTTGGTGCCGTTGGTAGTGCCGCTGTTGGAGACGTCCAGGCACTTGCCGAGCGCCCGGATGGTGCCGTCGGTGCCGACCGTCCACTGCTGCGCCGTCGAACCGTTGCAGTCGTAGATCTGCACCGGCGTGCCGTCCGCGGTCCCGCCGTTGGCGACGTTGATGCACTTGCCGGCAATACCGGACTTGATCGCACCGCTCACCGGCCCGGGCAGGGTCCACTGCTGGTTGGCGCCGGTGCCGCAGTCGTAGATCTGCAACTGGGCACCGTTGGTGGCGCTGCCCGGGTCATCGAGGCACCGAGCCGACCCCGGGTTCACCAGGCGGTGAGTCGCCGAGTCATAGGTCCACCGCTGCGCACCCGTACCGTTGCAGGTCCACAGTTGCACCAGCGAGCCGTTGGCGGTCCCGCTCTGGTTGACGTCCAGGCACTTGCCCATCGCCTGCAGGCTGCCGTCACCCGGCACGGTCCAGGTCTGGGCGTTGGTGTTGTTACAAGTCCAAAGCTGCACCTTGGTGCCGTCGGCGGTGCCGCTGTTGGAGACGTCAAGGCAATAACCCGCGATGCCCGACTTGATCGCGCCGGTCGGCCCGCCTCCGCCGATCGGTGGCTGGCCTCCGCCATCACCGGGGTACGACGGCGGTGCGGCCGAAGCGGCCGTGGCCCAGCCGGTGTTGGCGGTGGTGCCCACCGTGAAGTCCAGCGTGCCGCCGCTGATCGCGAACGACGCCGGCAGGTAGGCGTTGTTCCACGCCGACCCGTTCAGGTTCAGGCTCTGGACATAGGGCGCGTTGTCGGCGGCCTGCGGCGCGTTGACGGTGATGTGACCGCCGCTGCCGAGGGTGACCGAGATGTTGGTGAACATCGGGCTGCCCAGGGCCAGGTCCGATGTGCCCGGAGTCTCCGGGAAGAAGCCCATCGCGGACCAGACATACCAGGCACTCATGGTCCCGAGGTCGTCGTTGCCGACGCCCCAGTTCGCCGGGTTGTTCGGCCACAGCTGGTCCTGCACCTGCCGGACCACCTGCTGGGTCTTGTATGGCTGCCCGACGTAGTCGTACTCCCAGGGCAGCTCGACCGACGGTTCGTTGCCGAGATCGGCGTGGCTGCCGCCGCTGCCGTGGAAGTCGGCCAGCACACTGTTCAGGTAGGACTGGAAGGCGGCGTTGCCGCCCTTCGCGTCGGCCAGTCCCCGGATGTTGAACGGCACCATGCCGGTGTACTGCCAGGACGTGCCCTCGACGAAGTCGGTGCCGCTGGTCGCGCTGAACCCGGTCTTCCACGTGCCGTTGGCGAGCTTCGGCTGGATGAACCCGCTGGACGTATTGAGCATGTTCTTCCAGTCCTGCGCGCGATTGGCGAACTGGCTCTGGGTGGCGGTGTCGCCGAGCGCGCCGGCGAAGGCCGACACCGCGAAGTCGGCGGTGTTGTATTCCAGCGTGGTGGAGACCGGACCATAGAAGTTGCAGCAGCCGTAGGACCCGTCGGACGGAAGGTAACCGGTGTTGGCCAGGTAGTTCAGGCCGGGCCGGTCGTTGTTGACGACGGTGCCCTGGTGCACCATGGCGGCTTTGGCGCCGGCGGTGTCGAAGTTGCGGGCACCGAAGGCGTAGTAGTCGGCGATGATCGAGGCGCCCGGGTCGCCGACCATCACGTAGGTCTCTCCGTTGTCCAGCGACCACTTGGCAGCTGGCCGCCCTGGGCGTAGTCGTTGACCATGGATTGCGCGCTGTCACTCGCCTGGGTCGGCGCGACCAGCGCCTCGAGCTGGGCCTGGGCTCGATAGATGTCCCAGCCGGAGTAGTTGCCGTATTGGGCAGCATGACCTGCGGTGACCGTGTGCACCTGGTTGTCGAAGCCGCGATACTGCCCATTCGAGTCGCTCACCACATTGGGGTGCAACAGCGCATGGTAGAGCGAGGTGTAGAAAACGTGCTGCTGGTCGCTGGTGCCGCCGGTGATCGCGATCTTTCCGAGCATCGCGTTCCAGGCGTTGTGGGCGGCCGTCTGGGTGGCGTTGAAGTCCCAGTTCGGGTTCTCCGCCGCACGGTTGGCGGCGGCGTTGGCCACCGACACGTAGGAGACGGCGACCTTGGCCTGGACCGCCGCGCCGCCGCTGGTGTTGAACGTGACGTAGCCGCCGCCGCTGAAGGTGCCGCTCGCGGTCACCGCGCGGTCGAAGACCATATCGAAGTACACGCTGTAGGTCGGTGACGCGCCGCAGAAGTGCCCACCGGTCACCGATCCGCTCACCTCGGTGCTGCTCACCACGGTGAAGACCGGGTTGCTCGCGGTCGGGCCGGAGCCGAGCTTGAACAGCAGGTTGGCCTGGGCGGTGGACGGAAAGGTGAACCGGCCCATGCCGCTGCGCGCGGTCGCGGTCAGTTCGGTCGTCACGCCGTTGCCGAGCACAACCTTGTAGTAGCCGGCGTTGCCGACCTCACCGGTGTGCGTGTGGGTGGTCGTCGCGGTTCCGCTGACGGCGCCGACCGTGGGCAGGATCGGCAGGTCACTGCCGCCGTCGCAGCCGGGACCGGAGACGTGCGTCAGCGGAAAGCCGGTGACGGTGCTGTCGTTGTAGGAATACCCGCCGCCTTGCGGCCTGGAGTTGGTGTCCGGGCTCCACTGCACCATGCCGAACGGCACATCGGCACCCGGGAAGGTGTTGCCGCCGTTGGTGGTGCCGAGGAGCGTGTTGACCACGGATGCCGGATCGGCGACGGCGGCGGCCGCGGGCGCAGCGACCGCGACGACGGCGATCGACGAGCCGACGACCATGGCGGACGCGAGCAGGGCCAGGCGTCTCGTGAGTGAGGGTGGGGTTCTGAGGGGCGTTGTGGACATGTCGGATGCCTTCCGCGAGTTGGGACATTCCTCGCCAAGAGGTGGCAGACAACGTTGTCGCCGTGTCCAACAGATAAAACTCATGAACTTGGATGTGTCAATGAGTTTGATTGCGTAACTTTCTGTCACATACGCCCGCCGCGCCTGCGCCCCAGGTCGGCGCCCCGACGGACTCGTCGCGACGCCGGCGATTGCCGAACTTGCGCTGCGAAGCCTTGCCACGCCATGGCTTCAGCCGCAGGTCAGCACCGGTTTTCGAAGTGAAACGCACAGCTGCCGCAGAGCCCGCGGGCGGACGCGGCGTGGCCCTGCGATCGGCACTTCGAGACCGAAACGTGGCCGACACATGGATTGACACGGAAGTAACACACCCGCACAGTGGGTCAACAGCAAGACAACGATGTCATGATGACAGGAGGAGCAATGCGGTTCTCGCGACGGACCGCGGTTGCCGTAATCGGCGCCGTGGCCCTCCTCGCACCTGCGGCCTGCGGCAGCGGCGGCGGTGGTGGCGGTTCCAGTTCCAAGAATGTCGAAGTATTCACATGGTGGGCCGACGGCGGCGAAAAGGCCGGACTCGACGGCCTGGTCAGCGTCTTTGACACCGCGTGCAGCGGCTACAAGTTCGTCAACGGCGCTGTCGCTGGTGGCGCGGGTTCCAATGCGAAGCAGGTGCTGGCATCCCGGCTGCAGCAGAGCGAGCCACCGGACACGTTCCAGGCGCACGCCGGCGCGGAGCTCTCCGACTACATCAACGCCGGCCAGGTCGAAGACCTGAGCTCGGAATACCAGGAGTGGGGCCTCAACATCGGCATTCCCGAAGGGCCTCCTGGACAACATCACGGTCGGCGGCAAGATCTACTCGGTGCCGGCGAACATCCACCGTGCCAACGTCGTCTGGTCCAACAAGAAGGTCCTGAGCGACGCCGGCATCACCAAGGACCCGACCACCATGGCCGAGTTCATGCGGACCTGGACACGCTCAAGGCCAAGGGCGTCGCGACGCCGCTCGCTCTGGGCAAGGACTGGACCCAGGAGATGCTGTTCGAGGCGGTGCTGATCTCGGATCTGGGCGCGGACGCGTTCACCGGTCTGTGGAGCGGCAAGACCGACTGGAAGAGCGCTCCGGTCACTGCGGGCATCAACGACTACAAGAAGCTGCTGTCCTACACCAACAAGGACCGGGACACCTTCGACTGGACCGACGCCGAGAAGCTCATCATGGACGGCAAGGCCGGTTTCCAGCTGATGGGTGACTGGGAGGCGGCCGACCTCGACGCCAAGGGCTTCAAGGACTACGGCTACTTCGTTTTCCCCGGCAACGGCACCGCTTACCAGTGGTTGGCCGACTCGTTCGTGCTGCCCAAGGGTGCCAAGGACCCGGACGGCACCAAGTGCTGGCTGAAGACGGTCGGCAGCGCCGACGGCCAGAAGGCGTTCAACACCAAGAAGGGCTCGATTCCGGCCCGGACCGACGCCAACCCATCCGACTACCCGACCTACCAGCAGGCCGCCATGGCGGACTGGAAGGCCGACACCGCCGTCCCGTCGTGCCCGCACGGCTCCGCGTGCTCGCAGGGCTGGCAGGGCGCGGTCGAACTCGGCACAGGGCAAGTTCTCCACCGATGGCAACGTGGCGGCGCTCCAGAGCGCGCTGGCCGCGGCGGCCCAGCAGTACGGACCGAAGAGCTAACTGCCTGATGCCGGGTGCGGCGGTTCTACTGGAACCGCCGCACCCGGTCGCGGCAGCTTCGCCGGGCCGAGGCTCGAAGGCAGTTGCTGCCAGCTAATCAGCCGGTTCTCGTTCTTCCCGCACCGTGCTCTTGGAGGTCGGCACATGCGCTATCGACTGCGACGGTGGGCACCCGGTCTGCTGCTCATCTCACCCTCACTGATCCTGCTGGCGATATTCGTCTACGGCCTGATCGGCTGGACCATCAACCTGTCACTTCAGGATCGCCACACAGCCCTGCCGTCCAAGGGATTCGCCGGGCTGTCCAACTACACGGACCTGTTCACCCACGACATCAACGACCGGTTCGTGCACTCGCTCAAGAACCTCGCGGTCTTCACCGTCGTGTTCATCGGCGGCGCACTGATCCTCGGACTCATTTGGGCTCTGCTGCTGGAACGCCGGACCCGGGCCGAGGGTCTGTTCCGCACGCTCTACCTCTTCCCGATGGCGGTTTCGTTCGTGGCATCCGGCGTGGTGTGGCGCTGGCTGATGAACCCGAGCAAGGGCAGCGACGCCGGCGGCATCAACGCCATCTTCGGCGACCTGCACCTGTCGTTCCTGCAGAGCAACTGGTGGACCAACCCCAACTGGGGCATGGCGGCGATGGCGATGCCGGCGATCTGGCAGCTGGCCGGCTACGTGATGGCGCTGTTCCTGGCCGGATTCCGGGGCATCCCGGGCGAGCTCCGGGAGGCCGCGACCGTCGACGGGGCCAGCACCTACCAGCTCTACCGGCACGTTCTGTTCCCGCAGCTGACGCCGGTCACGCTGTCGGCGCTGATCATCACCGGCCACATGTCGATGAAGATGTTCGACCTGATCATGTCGGTCTCCGGCGCTCAGTGGCTCACCGAAGTGCCCTCGGTCTACGTCTGGCAGACCCTGCTCACCAGCGACTACGCGAAGGCCGCCGCGATCTCGACGATCCTGCTGCTGTTGGTCGCCGTGCTGATCGTGCCGTATCTGATCCACGTCTACCGAGCGGAGAAGACCAGGTGACCACCACCGATCTGGCCCGCCCCATCGCGACGCCGGCCCCGATCCTGCCCAGCCCGCAGACCGCTTCGAAGGCCGCCGGCACGGTGGCGCGCGCGCTGAAATACCTGCTGCTTATCTTCTTCGTCATCATCGTGCTGATGCCGGTCTACGTGCTCGTGGTGACCAGCTTCAAGTCCGGCGCCGAGATCGGCGTGACCGGCCAGTGGAACCTTCCCCACCACTGGACCTGGGCCAGCTGGAGCAAGGCCTGGACGGCCCTCGCCCCGGCCTTCGGCCGGACCTTCGAGCTGGCCATTCCGGTGGCGCTGATCTCCTCGCTGATCGGCGCCGCGAACGGGTTCGTGCTGTCCCGGTGGCGGTTCCCCGGCGCCGACGTGGTGTTCTCGCTGATCCTGTTCGGCATGTTCATTCCGTACCAGGCCGTGATGATCCCGCTGCGGCAGATCGTGGTGTGGATCGGACATCCGCCCGGGCATCCCGACGCTGATCTTCGTGCACGTCATCTACGGCATCCCGATCTGCACGCTGATCCTGCGCAACTACTACGCCACTGTGGTGCCCGAGGAGATCATCGAGGCGGCGCGGGTGGATGGCGCCGGCATGCTGCGCACCTTCACGCGGATCATCCTGCCGATCTCCGCGCCGGGCTTCGTGGTGACCATCATCTGGCAGTTCACGTCGTCGTGGAACGACTACCTATTCGCCATCTTCTTATCGAATACCAGCAACGGCCCGATCACCATCGCGCTCAACGCGCTGGCCGGGGCGCAATCGCCGGACTACGCGGCCAGCATGGCCGGCGCGCTGATCACGTCACTGCCGACGCTCGTTGTCTACATCCTGCTCGGCAGCTGGTTCATCGGCGGCCTGATGGCCGGATCGGTGAAGAGCTGACATGACCGACCTTGTTGGGTTGCCGGAACTGGATTTCGGCGGCTCGCGGCCGTGGACCGCGCTGCCGAGCCACCGTGACTGGCTGCACCGCCAGGCTCGGGAGCTGACCCGGTTCGCCCGGGCGTCGGTGCGAGCCGACGGCGGCTTCTGGTGGCTCGACGACGCCGGCCGGCCGGACCCGTCGCAACCGTTGCACACCTGGATCGCATGCCGGATGACGCACGTCTTCGGCCTGGCCAATCTCCAGGGTGAGCCGGGAGCTGGGCCGATCGCCGACCACGGCGTCGCGGCTCTGTCCGGCCTGCTTCGGGACCCGCAGCACGGCGGCTGGTTCGGCAGCGTGAGCGGCGACGGCCGGCCGGTCGATGACCGCAAGGCGGCGTACCCGCATGCGTTTGTGGTCCTGGCCGCGAGCACCGCGACCCGCGCGCGGCGGCCCGGTGCCGCCGACCTGCTGCGCGCCGCCCTCGACGTGGTCAGCGAGCGGTTCTGGGACGAGGATGCGGGCCGGACCCGGGAGTCCTGGTCGCGCGACTGGTCGACGGAGGAGGACTACCGCGGGGCCAACAGCAGCATGCACATGGTGGAGGCGTTCCTGGCCGCAGGTGACGCCACCGGCGACCGACAGTGGTATTGCGCGAGCGCTGCGGATCTGCCAGCACCTGATCCATGATGTCGCGGCCGGGCACGAATGGCGGCTGCCCGAGCACTTCGACACCGACTGGCGGCCGCTGCTGGACTATCACGCCGATCAGCCCGCCGATCAGTTCCGGCCGTTCGGCTCGACCGTCGGCCACTGGCTGGAGTGGTCGCGACTGCTGCTGCACCTGGAGTCGGCGCTGCTCGACCCGCCGACCTGGTTGTTCAGCGACGCTCAAGCACTGTTCTTCGCGGCGGTGCGCCGCGGGTGGGCGGTCGACGGAGCCGACGGTCTGGTCTACACGGTCGCGTTCGACGACAAGCCGGTGGTGCGGGCACGGATGCACTGGGTGGTGGCGGAAGCGATCGCCGCGGCCGCGGTGCTGCGGGCCCGCACCGGCGACTGGCAGTTCGAAGCGTGGTATCGCACCTTCTGGGACTACGCCGAGCGGTATCTGATCGATTCCGAGCAGGGCAGCTGGCGGCACGAACTCGATCCGGACAACCGGCCGGCCGCGGTCCACCTGGAGCGGCAAGCCCGACGTCTACCACGCCTACCAGGCGGCGCTCATTCCGACGTTGCCGATCGCACCGGCGCTCGCCGGTGCGGTTGGTGCTGACGGCGGCGTTGGTCATGACGGCGTGGTCGGCTCCGACGGAGTCATTGCGAAGGCGACCGGAGAGTGAACATCGCAGCGCCGCAGGGAGCGGAGCGAATCTGGAGCCGAGCGTGAGCGCGGACGCCGAGATCGTGGTGGCCGGCGAAGCCGTTATCGACCTGGTCGACGATGGCGACGGCGAGCGCTTCCGCGCCGTCCCGGGTGGCTCGCCGGCGAACGTCGCGGTGGCGCTGGCCCGGCTCGGCCGGCCGGTGCGAATGCTCGCCCGGCTCAGCGACGACACGTTCGGACGCCGACTGCAAAACCACCTGTCCCGCAGCGGAGTCGACCTGAGCTGGTGCGTGACCGCGCCGGAACCGGCCGCACTCGCGGTCGCGTCGCTGGATCCGGCCGGGCGCGCCGCTTACGACTTCTATCTGGACGGCGCCGCGGACTGGCAGTGGAGCCCGGATGAACTGATCCGTCCGGCACCGCCGGTGGTCGCGGTGCACACCGGGTCGCTGGCGCTGGCGTTGCCGCCCGGAAATCTCGTCCTCGAAGACTTCCTCAAACACGAGCACGATCGCGGCCAGGTGACGATCTCGATCGACCTGAACCTGCGCCCGTCGATCGTTGGCGACGTGGTTGCCGAGCGGGCCCGAGTGGGCCGCCAGATCCGGCACGCTCACCTGGTCAAGGCCAGCGACGAGGACTTGGCCTGGCTCTATCCGGGACGCCCGGTCGACGAGATCGCGGCTGGGTGGCGGGCATCGGGAGTCGCCTGCAGCGTCATCACGCTCGGCGCTCGGGGTGCGTACCTCCTCGGGCCGACCGGAGTGGCGCACCATCAGACGGCCCGGCCGATCGAGGTGGTCGACACCGTCGGCGCCGGCGACGCGTTCACCGGCGGCATGCTCGCGGCGCTCGCGTCGATCGGAGCGCTCGGCGCCGACCCGAACCGGCGGCTGGCGGCTGTGACCCCGCAGCAATGGCTGTCCGTGCTGGATCAGGCCAGTGTCGTGGCCGCTCTGACCTGCATGCGGCGCGGCGCCGATTCACCAACCCGCGAGGAGCTGGCGGCGTTCTGACGCGGGGGTAACGCAGGCCTCTGACGCGGGGCTACCGCAAGCCGCGGTCGATCGGCTACCGCAGGCCTCTGACGCGGGCTAACGCAGGCCTCTGACGCGGGGCTACCGCAGGCCTCTGACGCGGGGCTACCGCAGGCCTCTGACGCGGGGCTACCGCAAGCCGCGGTCGATCGGCTACCGCAGGCCTCTGACGCGGGCTAACGCAGGCCTCTGACGCGGGGGTAACGCAGGCCTCTGACGCGGGGGTAACGCAGGCCTCTGACGCGGGGGTAACGCAGGCCTCTGACGCGGGGCTACCGCAGGCCGCGCTCGATCAGCTGCGTCGGCACGATGGTGGTGGTGGGCCAGGACTTGTCGCCGCTTCGATCCGGTGCGAACAGCCGGTCGGCGGCGAGCCGGCCGAGCTCCCGTGGGTCGTAGGCGATCAGCGTCAGCGGTCGTGGCATCAGGTGCGACAGCTCGAAGTCGTCGAAGCCGAGCAGCGCCGCGTCGTCGCCCCGCCGGCACAGCTCCTGCAGCGCACCGACGGTGATGCCGGTTGTTGGTGCAGAAGAACGCGGTCGGCGGGTCGGCGAGGTCGAGCATCTCCGCCACCACACGGGCCGCGTCGTCCGGGCTCTTCACGCCGTCGCGGATCAGCGCTTCGTCATAGCGCAGATCGGCGGCGGCGAACTCGGCCTGCGCGCCGGCGAGGCGCTCGCGCATCGTGTAGACAGTCAGCGAATCGAGCAGAACGCCGATGCGGCGGTGCCCTTCGGCGAGCAGCTTGCGGATCCCGGCCCGGCTGCCGCCCTGGTTGTCCAGCAGCACCGTGTCGGCGAGCAGGTGACCGGGCGGCCGGTCCAGGAAGACCACCGGCAGGCCCATGTCGATCTCGCGGCGCAGGAACGAGTGGTCCTGGCCGGCCGGCACCACGAGCAGGCCGTCGACCCGGCGCGACGGCCAGGTCGAGCAGCAGCGACTTCTCCTTTTCCGGATCCTCCTCGGACGAGGTCGTGATCAGGAGACTGTCGTGCGCCGCGGCGATCTCCGCGGTGACGCTCGCGATCGTCGCGTAGAACGGGTTGGTGATCTCCTCGATCAGCAGCCCGACAGTCGCGTTGACGCTGGGTGAGCGCAGGTTGCGAGCGATGTCGTTGCGCCGGAAGCCCAACTCGGCAATCGCGGCGAGGACCCGGTGGACGAGTTCCTGGGCCACCGCCGGCTCATTGTTGACCACTCGCGAGACCGTCTTCAGGCTGACGCCGGCGTGCTTGGCCACATCGACCATAGTGGGACGTCGCGGAGGCGACAGCCGGGCCGCCGGGCGCGTCGTCATAGATCATCCTCGCAAGGTCGGGTGTGCCGCGATTCTACGTCGGCACCGGTTCCGGGCCGGGACCGCATAGCGCCGCACGGATGGTGCGCAACGATGAGCACGGTCCGTCACGGATGCCGGTTCACGGTTCGGGTTCGGCTCGCCGGAACTCCGCTGCTGGTCGCTCGCTCGTCGCAAGGGTGATCGCGCTGTCCTCGGGCTGAGGCTGTGGGCCGGGGCGCGCCTTCGCTCGCGTCGCTCTTCGCTCGTCGCGAGGGTGATCGCAGGTCCGCGGGCCGGGGCTGCCGGGCTTGGGGCGCGCCTTCGCTCGCGTCGCTCTTCGCTCGTCGCGATTTGCCGGCACTGCGAGCCCGAGAGTGCAGACCAGCCGCACTAATCGTGGACTAATGACGAGATCTCGCGAAAAGTCGACGATTAGCCGGCGCCCGCAAGATCGTAAAGTGCGGGGCACAGAGCTCGGCCCGCTCGCAGCGTCGGCAAGATCGCGACATCCGTGAGATGAGGGCTGTCCTCGCGCCCATGATCGCGACATCCGTGAGATCAGGGTTGCCGATCGCGCCGCGCGACGACCATGGACTCACGGATGTCGCGATCTTGCGCCTCACGACGACCGTGGGCTCACAGATGTCGCGATCTTGCCGACCCATCGCGAGCCCTCCGAGGCACCAAGATCCGAAATCTTGGGCACCCGAGTCGCTGCCGGCGACAGCTCACGCGAAGATCGCGACGTGTGCGGACCCACGGCTGTCCTGGCGAGCGTGATCGCGACATCCGTGAGATCAGGGTCGGCGTCGCGACCATGATCGCAACATCCGTGAGCTCAGGGTTGCCGATCGCGCCTCACGACGACCGTGGGCTCACGGGCGTCGCGATCTTGTCGACCTTTTCCGAGCCCTCCGAGGCATCGACATCTGAAGTCTTGGGCCGTCGGTCGCTATCGGCAGCAGCAGCCCTACAAAGATCGCGACGTGTGCGGACTCAGGGCTGTCCTAGCGAGCGTGATCGCAACGTCCGCGGAGCCATGGTTGTCCCGAGCGCCGATCCGCAGCCCTGGGTCCGCGGACGTCGCGATCACGCAGCCACTAGTCCGCGGACGTTGCGATCTTGCCAACGTAACGGGGCACCGAACTCGCCAAGATCCGAAATCTTGGCGAAGTTTGGGCGGGTGACCACCCCAGGTGACCACCCCCGGACCAAACGGCCGCCCGACCGCCGGCCCGACCGCCGACTGCCCGCCGGCTTCTGCTCTGGGCACCCGGTGCTCGAAACTCGCCGAGATGCAGAAGCCCCGCGCGCACTGAGGCTCGACTCGCAGACTGGTTTGTGATACAAACTGGTTGTGAGCGACAACGACAACATGACACCAGCTGACTCACTCGCCATCATCGAGTCCGAGCAGCGCCGGCTCTCGCGCCGCGTGCAGTTCAATCCCGCGCTCGTCAACGCGATGTGGGCGGGCATCTGGTTCATCGGCTTCGGCGCGGCCTATCTGGGCTATGGCGACGACCGGACGATCCCCGGCTGGCTCGGAGCCACGGTGCCGACCGTGCTGATCATCGGCGGGATGGCGGTCTCGATCGCGTACGGCGCCCGGACCAACGCCGGCATCAGCGGACCGGCCCGCACCGCCGGTGCCATGTATGGCTGGTGCTGGACCATCGGCTTCGTCTGCCTGGCCGCGGTCAACATCGCGCTGGGCCGGCATCTGTCCGATTCGGACACCACGCTGCTGTGGTCGGCGACATCGTTGCTGCTGGTCGGCGTGTTGCAGGCGACCGGCGCGGCGCTGTTCCGGGACTTGGTGATGTTCGCGACCGGCATCTGGACGATGCTGTGCGCGGGCGCCGCCGCGCTGGCCGGCGTGCCCGGCAACTTCCTGGTCCTGGCGCTTGCCGGAGGCGGCGGGTTTGCGCTGCTGGCGGCGTACCTCGGCTGGCGCCGCCGATGAGCTCCGACGACCTGGATCCGGTCATCCATGTGCAGGCGCGGCTGCGCGTGATGGTGTCGCTGGCCGCGCTCGCGCCGGATGACCTGATCACCTTTCCGCGGCTGCGGGACCTGCTGGAGATGACCGCCGGCAACCTGTCGATCCATCTTCGCAAGCTGGAAGAGGCCGGCTACATCGTGATCAGCAAGACCTTCGCCCGGCGTACGCCGGTCACCCAGGTAGCGCTGACTCCGCAAGGACGAGAGGCATTCGACAACTACGTCGCGACGCTGCGCGCACTGCTGCCGGTCACCGAACGGCAGCCGACCGAAGGGACCGCCTCATGATTGACAGCCCGATCGCCACGACCGCAACCCGGCGCGACCCGGAACTGCGGGGCCGTGCCATCGGCGTCACCGTGCTCTCCTTCTTCGCGCTCGCCTGGCTCGGCTGGGGCACTGGTGGTCACCTGCCGGACGGTCCGCAGGGCGGCCTCATGGTGCTCGCGGCCGCTATCTCGATTGCTGTGTCTGCCTACGCCTGGTCACTGTTCCGGCGCGGCCGCGCGGTGCCGGTCGATCGGGGCGGCGGCGTGGACGTCGGACGCAGCTTTGGGCTGATCGTCGCCGCGGAGTGGATCGGCCTGGGCGTCGTCGCGGGAGTCCTGGGAGGCACCGGTCACCCGAATGTCATCCCCGCGGTCATCGCCGCCGGTGTCGGCATCCACTTCGTTCCGCTGGCCCGCTTGTTCCACGTTCGCGAGTACTACGCGACCGGCGCACTCCTCTGCCTGATCGCCATCGCCACGCTGATCCTCGCGCCGGCCACTTCGACTCCGCAGCTGTGGACCCTCCTTCCCGGCCTGGGCTCGTCCGTGGTGCTCTACACGACCTGCGTGGTGCTACTCCGGCAGAGCCGGGCGATCGGTGCCGAGGCGTCCAGTCCACACGCGTCCACGGTCGTCGAGGCCTGAAGCGGGACCAGCGTCGCTGAGCGGTCTGGTTCAGCGGGCTCGCCACGGCGATCCGCTCGGACTGCACGATCTGCTGGACGCCGTGACGCCCACGGTCCGCGGTTGGTGCGGCCCCATCGCGCTGGACGACGCTCCGGACGCCGTCCAAGAGAGACGCTCATCGTCGTGCTCAATCACTTGGCCGACGTGCGCGATCCGGCGGCATTCGCGGGCCGGCTGCGCACCGTCGCCGTTCGAGAGGCGGTACGCATCGCGAACCGCGCAGCGCCGTGCCATCCCGTCGAAGTTGCCGGACCTTGCCGGCACCAGGCGATCCGAGCCTCGGCGCCGATGTCGACGACGTGCTGCGACGGCTCTCGCCGGAGTCCCGCGCGATCCTATTGCTCACCGACCTGGGACGGGTTCACTGAAGAGGAGGCTGCGCGCGCGACTCTGGCACCGGCGCACCGATGCCGAGCCGCACCAAACACCGGAAGAGCCGATCGGCGCGACCATATGCTGAGGTGATGCCGCAGGACCTGGTCGCGCCGATGCTCGTCACGCCGGGGGCGTTGCCGTCCGCTGCCGATGACGGCCGATATGCCTACGAAACCAAGTGGGACGGCCTGCGCGCGGTCGCCTATCTCTCTGGTTCGGAGCTGACTCTGCGCAACCGCAACGGCGCCGACATCACCGCGGTCTATCCAGAGCTGGCCGGCCTGGCCGAGGCGGTCGGCGCGACGGACGCGGTGCTGGACGGCGAGATCATCGCCACCGACCGGCACGGGCAGGTCGACTTCGGTGCCCTGCAGCCGCGCATGCACCTGCGCAACGCCACGCAGATCAAGCAGCTCGCCGCGACGAGTCCGGTGTCGTACCGCATCTTCGATCTGATGCGGCTGGATGGCCGCGATGTCACCGCGCTCCCCTACACCGAGCGCCGCGGCCTGCTCGAGCAACTCGTTCCGGACCGGGAGCGGTGGGCGGTGTCCGCGTACACCGTCGGCAATGGTGCCACCCACCTGGCCGATTCGGCGCGGGCCGGCCAGGAGGGCATCGTCGCTAAGCGCCTGGACGCGCCCTATCTGCCGGGCCGCCGATCGCCGGTGTGGTTGAAGATCAAGAACATCCGGACCCAGGAGGTCGTCGTCGGCGGCTGGACCGAGGGTGCCGGCAATCGAGCCGGCACCATCGGATCGCTGCTGCTCGGCATTCCCGAAGGCCGCGCGCTGCGCTACGTCGGCCATGTCGGCACCGGCTTCACCCGGGAGGTGCTGGCGGAGCTGGAACAGTTGCTGCACCCGCTGGCGCGGGCCACCTCGCCGTTTGCCGAGGCGCTGCCGACGCGAGAGGCAAAGGGTGCTCACTGGGTCACTCCCAAGCTGGTCGGCGAGGTGGCGTTCGCGGAATGGACGCGCGACGAGCGGTTGCGGCAGCCGGCGTGGCGCGGGCTGCGCACCGACAAGACCAAAGATCAGGTGGTACGCGAGTCCTAAGCCACGCCAGCGCGACCATCAGTCCGGCGACGACCGCCGCGGCGTGGCCCGGAACACCGGACAGCGGCCGGCCGCCGCCGCGAACGCAACCGGAGTCGGCGCGGTAACCAGACCGTTGCGGACGAAGGCCTCGACACCGCGCGGATTCTGCGCCGGAAACGCCCGCAACACCGAGGCGGCTTCGTCCGGACCGACCAGCACCAGGTCGACCGGCTCGGCGCGATGCCCACGGGTGAGGACACCGCGTCCCGCCGCGCGGGCGTTGCGGACCCAATCCGACCCCGGGTACGCCTCGATGAGGTATCGCACGCCGTCAACCATGACCGGCGCCACCGGAGTGGTGTGCGGCCGCCCGGTCCGACGTCCGGCAACGGTCAGCAGATGGATCGGTCCGATCGGCAGTCCCGCCCGGTGGAGAAGGATGATGATCCGGTTCCGGATCAGCCGCCGGGACGCGGTCACTGTGGTTCTCCGTCAATGTCGGCCGTGGCCACCTAGGCTGACACCAGCGGTCGCGGCGGTGCGATCGGCATGGGGCTGCCGGTCGGCACCCGCAGTAGACACGCCGCCCAGGCCGGCAGCCACCAGTTCCACCGGCCGAAGAGAGCGACCGTCGCGGGGACCAGCAGGCTTCGCACCACCGTCGCGTCCAGCAGGATGCCGGCACCGAGACCGGTGGCGAGGATTTTGATGGTGGTGTCCGGTGCCGTCGCCAGTGACACGAATGCCAGGAACAGGATCAGCGCTGCACTGGTGACGAGCCGTCCGGTGCGGGCCAGGCCGTCGACGACCGCGGTTCTGGTGCTTCCGGTCCGGTCGTATTCCTCCCGCATCCGCGCCAGGATGAAGACTTCGTAATCCATCGACAGGCCGTAGAGGAAGGCGAACACCATCAGCGGGACCCAGAACGTGACCGCCCCGGTTGCCGGAACGCCCCAGATCGCCTCCGAGCCGTAGCCGTGCTGCCAGATCAGGACCAGCAGGCCATAGCTCGCCGCCACCGAGAGCAGGTTCAGCAGCACCGCCTTGGCCGCCAGCACGATTGACCTGAAAGCCCGCGCCAGCAGCAGGAACGTGATCAGGCCGAGAAGTGCCAGCAGGAGCGGGAAGCGACCGTAGAGTGCGCCGATCGCATCCTTCTCGAGCACGCCCGGGCCGCCCACCCGCGCGCCCGGCACATCCCGTACCGCAGCCCGCACCCGGGCAATCGTCGCCTTGCCGGCGTCGGTGCTGGTCTCGGCGGCGGGGAACACGTCGATCAGCCGGGCGTCCTCGGTGGACGCGACGGCGTAGACGCCGGCAACGCCGGCGAGCCGCGGCATGGGCAACGTGCCTGCTGGGACGAGCACCTCGATCGGCGTCAGTACGCCGCTCGGAATGCCGGAGCGGGTCAGTTCCGAAAGTCCGGACGCCGCCGCCGGTCGCGCCGACTTCGCCAGCGCCGTGCTGCGGGCATCGCCGAGCTTGATGCCCGCCGCGACGCCGGTCAGCCCGCCGAGGATCAGCAGCGACACCACGATCGCGGCCCATCGGTGCCGGACCACCCCGCCGGCCCACACTTGCCAGGCCCGGCTGTCGGTCCGCGGCTGGCGCCGGCGTGGCCACTCCAGGGCCGGTCCAGAGGTCGCCAGCACGATCGGCAGCAGAGTCAGGGTGACCAGCACGCTGACCAGCGGGACCAGCAGTCCGCCATATCCCACGCTGCGCATGAACGGCACCGGCAGCACCACGAGTACGACCAGGCCGATGGCGACCGTTCCGCCGCTGATCAGCACCGCGCGGCCGGCCTGAGCCATGGCTCGATGCACCGCCTCGTCACCGGTGTGACCCTGCGCTCTCTCCTCGCGCCAGCGTGTGATCAGCAGCAGCGAGTAGTCGATCGCGACGCCCAGCCCGATCAGGGCCACGAGGAACTGGACGATGAAGCTCACGTCGGTGATGCCGGTCAGCGCCAGCACTATGAGGAACGTGGTCAGGATCGACGCCGCCGCTACCAGCAGCGGGACCAGGGCCAGCAGGGATCCGAACACGAAGGCCAGCACCACCAGCGCGCCGACGGCGCCGATCACGGTCTCGGTGAGCACTCCGCTGCCGGATCCGGTGGTGTCCACGGTGGACAGCTCAGTGATGCCGGTGACGTGCACGGTCGCTCCGGCTGGAAGCGCGGCTGACATGGCCCGGGCGATCTTTTCGCCGTACACCGGGCCGTCGTGCGGGCCGGTCGGCGGCGTGAACACCAGGCCGAACACCGTCCGCCCGTCGGCACCGACGAACCTGTGGTCGTGGGTCGAGGCATACGAGACGACGCGCAGATCGGGCGCGATCGCCGCGGCCGCGAACGCCGTGGACACGGCCGGATCATCCGGAGCCATGCCGTCCGGCAACCGGATTACCGGGACTACCGGATAGCCGTTGCCGCCGTTGCCGTAGTCCGCGACGATCGCCTGATTTGCCGCGTCGGCGGCGGTGCCAGGGAACCGAAAGTCGTGGGTCAGGTGGCTGGACAACCGGCCGGCGGTGGCGCCGCCGGCCAGAATCAGTGCCAGCCACGCCAGGGCCACCGCCAGCTTGTGCCGCAATACAAACCGGGACAGCCGGATCATCGCCGGCTCCGAAGGGAAATGTCGAGCACGGGTTTCGTTGAGATATCGCACCGCAGTCACGCTGCCCCCACCGCGGCTCGTGGTCGTCGGCCCTCGGGCGACACCCGCGACTACCGGAATCGGGGCAGGTTTCGGCTGGATACATCGGTGGTGGTAGTCGCCGCCTACCGCGTCAGGCCGACGGCACCGCCACGCGATTGAGTTACGGTTCCGGCATGCCTACGCCGATCCCGCCACTGAGCTGGCGCGACCTGGCCCAGGCGACGGGTCTGATCGGGCTGGTGCTGCTGGGTGCGGTGATCGCTCCCCCGGGTCGGGTCGGCCTGGACGTCGGCGGCTATGCCTTGCTGGTCGTCGCCGCCGCGGCCACCTCGGCCCGGCGGGCCGCTCCGGTCGCCGTCCTGGCCATTGCCACCGCCGCCATTGTCGCCTACGAGATCCGTGGTTATCCCGGTGTCGTGCCGGCGCTGCCGGTCCTGGTCGCGCTGTTCACCGCCGTACGCGCCGGGCGCCGGTGGCCGGCCGGCGCCGCGGTCGGCGTCATCGCCATCGGCGGCCTGATCGGCGAACTCACCTGTGCCCAGCTCAGCCCGGATGTCCTGCAGCGCTGGTATCTGCTGATCGGCTGGCTGCTGGCGGCCGCCGTCACCGGCGCGCTGGCCCGAGCCCACCACGCCTATCTGGAGCAGGTGGAGCAGCGCGCGGCCGACGCCGAGCGCACTCGCGAGGAGACCGCCCAGCGCCGTGCTGACGCCGAACGCGTCCGGATCGCGCGTGAGCTGCACGACACGCTCACGCACCACATCTCGATCATCAAGGTGCACGCCGGAGTTGCCGTACACCTGGCGCGCAAACGGGATCAGCCGGTGCCGGATGCGCTGGTCGCCATCGAGCGGGCCAGCGGCGACGCGATGCGGGAACTGCGCGCCACGTTGGAACTGCTACGCGGCGACCAGCAACCGCCCGGCGGTCTCGACAGCATCGCCGCCCTGGTCGACGGAGTTCGCGCCGCCGGTCTTCCGGTGCAGGTGACTGTGGACGGGGAGCGGCGGCGACTGCCGGACGTGGTGGACCGGGCCGCCTATCGCATCGTCCAGGAGGCACTCACCAACACCACCCGGCATGCCGGTGCGGCAGCGGCGTCAGTCCTTTTCGAGTACGTCGATGAAGGGCTGATCGTGAGCGTTGACGATGACGGGCGCGGCTGTGCCGAGGTGGTGCCGGGCATCGGCCTGTCCGGCATGCGCGAGCGGGTCGTCGCACTGGGCGGTTCGCTGCGCACTGGTCCGCGCCCCGGCGGCGGCTTCACCGTTCGTGCCGAGCTGCCGTTGGCCGCGCCACCGGGTGGCGCTCCGTGATCCGCGTCCTCCTGGTCGACGACCAGGCGCTGATCCGGGCCGGCTTTCGCGCGCTGCTGGAAGCCGAGACTGACATCGACGTGGTCGGCGAGGGCGCCACCGGCTTGGACGCGGTCGACCAGGCCGTCGCGCTCCGTCCAGACATCGCCCTGATCGACATTCAGATGCCGGATCTCGACGGCATCGAGGCCACCCGCCGGATCGCGGCCGACCCGGACCTCGCGGGCGTACGCGTCGTGATCCTCACCAACTACGGCCTCGACGAGCACGTCTACGCGGCACTGCGGGCCGGCGCCAGCGGATTCCTCGTCAAGGACACTGAGCCGGCCGACCTGCTGCACGGCATCCGGGTCGCGGCGCGCGGCGATGCACTGCTGTCGCCGGCGATCACCCGCCGGCTGATCGCCGAATACGTCTCCCGACCCGAACAGGGGCGGCTCGCCGAGGCGTTCGGGGCGCTGACCAACCGGGAGCGGGAGGTCGTCGGCCTAGCGGCGCGTGGCATGTCCAACGACGAGATCGCGACCCGCATGGCGATCAGCCTCGCGACCGTGAAAACGCATGTCAGCCGCGCGATGACCAAACTCCGGGCCCGGGACCGGGCGCAGATGGTGGTCTACGCGTTCGAGTCCGGCTTCGTCGTTCCGGGCGGCACGTCGGTCAGCTGACGTCACCGCCGGCGGTCCGGCTCGAAATCGGTGGCGCGTACGCGGACAGCAGCGTCGCGACGATGGCATGCTCCGCGTCCGCCGCGCTGAGCCGGCCGGCGCTGGTCTCGGCGGCGGCCGCATGCATCAGTGTGTAGGCGACCGTGACCAGCCACTCCACCGGCATGTCCGTACGGAACTCGTGCTCGTCCCGGCCCCGCTCGATCAGCGCGGTCAGGCGGGCGAGATGCCGGTCGTGGCGAGCCCGGATCGCGTCCGGCGGCAACTCCCGTTCGGCGGCGGCCAGAATGGCGCGGAACCGGTGCACGATCTGCCAGCTCGCGGCCGCGAGCCGAGCCAGCGCGGCGGCCGGATCGCCACCGGTGTCGACGCTGTCGAGCACGCCGTCGGCCTGCTCGGTGACCCGGCGCAATACGGCGTCGACCAGGTCGGCCCGTGCCGGAAAGTGCCCGTAGAGGGTCACCCGGCCGACTCCGGCCCGGCTGGCGATCTCGGCCACGGTCGCATCCGGGTTCGCGACCAGACAATCCTCGGCCGCGTCGAGAATCGCCGCGATGTTGCGCCGGGCATCGGCGCGCGTCGTCCGCGCGGGCGGCGCGGCAGCGCCTTCGGACTTTCTCGGCGTCATGCGGCTGCTCCTGATCGGGCCGAAACATCTCGAACACGTGAGTACGAGTTATGTTACCGTACGCATAACATGAACGTCAGTGTTCAAGATAAGGAGATCGATCATGACGTCGACCATCGCCGAACCGTCGGCCCGGGGCAGCGCTGATCTCGCCCGGCCACGCTGGCCGGTGCTCTGGCTGCTGGCCGCCGCCCAGCTGATGCTCGTTCTCGACGTGACCGTGGTGAATGTCGCGCTGCCGGACATCAGCGCCGCTCTTCATCTCGACCGCGACACGATTCCATGGGTGATGACGGCCTACACGCTGGCCTTCGGCGGACTGATGCTGCTCGGCGGCCGGATCGCCGACATCGTCGGGCCACGTCGGATCATGCTGACCGGCCTGACAGTCTTCACCAGTTCGTCGCTGCTCTGCGCGCTGGCCGCGAACGCGCCGATGCTGCTGGCCGGCCGGGCCGCTCAGGGCGTTGGCGCCGCCATGTTCTCGCCCGCGGCGCTCGCCTTGGTGACGGCGACGTTCACTGGTCCGAGCCGCGCCCGGGCGCTGGCGGTCTGGGGCACGTTGAGCGCCGCCGGCACGGCACTCGGCGTCACCATCGGCGGAGTCCTCACCACGACGCTCGGCTGGGAGTGGATCTTCGCGATCAACATCCCGATCGGCATGACAATCCTGGTATCGCTGCCGTTCCTGGTGCCCGCCGCAGCCCTCGACCGATCTGCCGTAGCGTCCGGCCGGCCCGCCGCAGCGCCCAACCAGTCCGCCGCAGCGCCCAACCGATCTGCCGCAGCGCCCGACCGATCTGCCGCAGCGCCCAGCCGATCCGCCGGCAGCCTCGACATTCCCGGTGCGGTGCTGGTCACCGCCGGCACCGGTGCCGTCATCTTCGGCCTCGTCAACGCCGGAAGCCACGGCTGGGCCGCCACCTCGACACTCCTCGCGCTCGCCGCTGGAGTCGCACTCTGGGTGGCCTTCGCGCTGACCGAACGAGCCGTCCGGGTGCCACTGTTGCGGATCGGCCTGCTGCGTGAGCGCCCGACCGCCGCCGGCGCCTTTCTGATGCTGGTCGCCACCGCGATGATGGTCGGCGAGTTCTTCGTCGGTTCATTCGTCCTTCAGCGAGCCCACGGTCTCAGTGCGGTGGCCGTGGGTCTGGCGTTCCTGCCGGTCGGCATCGCCGTCGGCGCCGGCGCCCATCTTGGCGGACGCCTTCTGACCCGGATCTCGGCACGAGTCGTGGCGGCGGCCGGGCTCACTGTCGCCGCGGCCGGGCAGGGCATCGCGGCCGCGTCCGGGCCGGCCGCGCTCCTGGTCACCGGCCTGGCGGTGGCGGCACTGGGCACCGGTGCCATCTTCGTCACCGCTTTCACCGCGGCACTGGCCAGTGCCGATCCTGCGGTGGCCGGGCTGCGCTCGGCGATCGTCAACACGTTCCACGAACTCGGTGGTGCGTTCGGCGTCGCGGTGCTGTCCACAGTGGTCGGATCGGCGCTGGCGACGACGGCACCCGCGGCCGGTGATTTCACGCCGGCCTTCACGGTGGCCGCCGTCATCGGTCTCGCCGCGGCCGGGATCGCTCTTGCCGTCGTGCCGCCGGTACTGCGCCCGGCGGATCAGCGCGCGCAGCACTGAGCGGTTCGGTACGGGGACTAAGCGCACTCTGCGTTACGTCGGCCTGATCGGTGCCGCATGGGGCACCGATCAGGCCAATGACCAGGCAGTATGCGAAATCCGCACGATCCGGCCGGATCGCAGGCGGCAAAACCTGACAGAGCGGGCACATCCGTAACGAGCGCAACGGCGATTAGCCCGAAATGCACGATCGCACCGATCACGCTGGGTGAAAACCTTCGTGAACTGACTCACCCGAGGTTGCGCAAGCACATAACCGTACGCAGTCCGCCCGCCACGTCTCGTAGCGGCTTATCGGACATCTACCCAGCGGATGCAAATTTCGACTGTGGGTAGCGCGTTTTGTCAAGATCCTCTCATCCGGCACGACATCGCATGTCTGAGGTAGACAAATGTGCCGGCCTCACACCGGCTGGTGCCGTCCTCGGTCACGCCGAGCTCTGCCCGCCCAGAGCGGCACCACCTCCCTGTGAACCAAACCGGGCAACGGGCAGAAGCGGGGAACCCAACCGGACGTCAATCCCTCGATGACGTCCCGGTCCCACACGGGACCATCGGCACCGCGCCACGCGCGGAGCCTTGGGGTGAAGCCGATCGTGGCAACACGGCCGGCCGGGCAGCCTTCGTCCCGAACCCGACAGCTGACCCCGCAGGCGGTTGCGAAGGGATCACCTGTGCATACCCCCGAGCGCGACTTCCGCGCGCCCATCGACCGATTCTGGTCCTCTCCGAGCGCGCGGCGGATCGCCGCGACGGCATCCATCGCCACGGCCGGCATCTTCGGCGTCATGGTCGCGGCATCCCCGGCCACCGCCGGTGGAGCCCCCACGGCACCGACGAGCACCCCCACGCCACCGACGAGCACCGGCACCCCGGTGGCCAAGCTGGTCGCCAATCACAGCACCGTCACGCCGGGCGAGAAGGTCACCTTCACGGTGACCGAGCGGACCGCCGGCGGCACCGCCATCGGTTCCGCGCGTGCCACGTTCTACGTGCACGCGAAGGCCGGCTGGAAGAAGGTTTCCAGCACGTCACTGTCCGCGTCGGGTGCGGCCACGTTCACGTTCCATCCGAACTACACCCACGCTTACCGGGTCGATCTGGCCTCGGTCGCCAGCGGCAGTGCCACCTATCGGGCCGTCAACACCTCCAGTGTCACGGTGAAGACGGACATCGGAACGGCGGTCGTCGCGACCGCGGCGAAGCAGAAGGGCAAGCCCTACCGCTTCGGTGCGGCCGGCCCCGCAGCGTTCGACTGCTCCGGCCTGACGAAATACGTGTTCGCCAAGTTCGGCATCACGCTGCCGCACTCGGCCAACTCGCAGCGCAGCCACGGCACCACGGTGTCTCGCGCGAACGCGATGCCAGGTGACCTGGTCTTCGTGATGTCCGGTTCACACGCCTCGCACGTGGCCATCTACGCCGGCAACGGCATGTGGTGGGAGGCGCCGCACCCCGGCGCCGCGGTGCGCAAGGTCAAGATCTGGAGCTCGAACGTTCAGTTCCGCCGCGTTCGATAAGGCATAACCCTCCATCGGGTTCGGGGACGGCGGCGTGCGTTCGGGCGCGCGCGGCCGTCCCCGGATCGTGCCCGGCAGACTCAGCGGTTGTCCTTTTTGGCCTGGCGCCGGGCACCGGTGGCGAGCGTCGATGCCTGCCGTTTGCGCAGCACCGGCGAGTCCGGCGCGCGGCGGTTGCGCGACTTGGTCGCGTTGGTCGCGCCGGTTCGGGTCGTCGATGTGGCGGCCGGGCCGGCATTGCGCATGCTCCGGGCGGCGGCGATCCGCTCGGCTTTCAGCTCCGTGGCGGACTGCCGGGCCACCATCGCGAGCCTGCGGCTGACCCGGGACAGCCCGTCCTCGAACACCTCGGCGCGGTCGAAGTTGCGCCGGTTCTTGGCACGCGCCAAGCCGCGGCCGCCGATCGTGGCAACCCGCGAGCTGGCCTGACGGCGGTACTGCCCGACGTATTTGTTCCGGGCCCGGCGGATCCGGCCGTGCAGGTCCAGCAGCCCATCCTCGTCGAGCGCTTCCATCCGGTCCGGCTCGGTCTCGCGGATCAGCGCCTGCTCCGCGTTCGTCAGTGAGTTCACCAGCGGATTCGTGCATTCACGGTACGTTCGCGGCGGACTTCTCCGGTGCGGTTCGTGTCAGTTCACCGAAGGCAGGATGCAGGTCGGGCTCGGCGTGTTGATGGTCTGCTCCAGCGCCGGCACACCGTCGCCGGGATCCACCCGCATGATCATCACATCGTGCGACAGCTGGTTGGCGACATAGAGGTGGCCGTCGCTCCATGCGATGTGCCGGGGCCAGTGCCCGGTCGGGATCTCCACCACGTACGCGGGCAGGCCGTCACCGAGCGCAAAGACGCTGACCGTGTCCGGGCCCCGGTTTGCCACGTAGAGGAACCGCCCGTCCGGACTGGCCACGATCTCGGCCGGCAGCGATTGGGTGGACGACATGGTCAGCGGCACGGCTCCGACGAAGTCCCAGCCGTCGTCGAAGACCAGCACCTGGCCGCTCAGCTCGGCGGTGACATACCAATGACCGCCGGCCTGGGCGATGTGCCGGGGACCGGACGCCCGCGGCGTGTCGATGATCGCGGAACGGTGCAGCTGTCCCTGATCATCGAGCCGATAGCGGTAGATGGCGTCGCCGCCCAGGTCGGTGACGAGCAGGCTGACGCCGTCGACCCGCACCATGTGCGGATGCGCGGCGGCCTGGCGCTCGTGACTGCCGGAGCGTTCGTGCTGCACCAGGTCGGTACGCGTACCGATGCCGCCGTCGTCGCCCAGCGCATGCACCGCGACGCTGCCACCGGTGTAGTTCACCGTGATCAGGAACCGCCCGGTCGGGTCGACGGTGAGATGGCACGGGTCGGCGCCACCGGTCTCGCCGGTGCCGAGCGGTGCCGCGGGCACGCCGTCGACCAGGCTCCAGGCCGCGACGCCGCCCTGATCGGTCTCGGCGACCGCGTAGAGCACCGGGCGGCTCGGATGCCGGGCCAGCCAGCTCGGCGACTCGGCGGTCACGATCTGGGTGACACCCTCGTCGTCGACCACCGCGATGCCGGTGCCGGTGCCCTTGTCCGGCGTGTAACCACCGACGAGCAGGCGCGTCATCGTCAGTCTCCGAGAACGGCGAGGGCGTCGATCTCCACCAGCATGCCGTCCGGCAAGCCGACATAGACCGTGGTCCGGGCCGGGAACGGTGCGGTCACGAAGGTGCTGTAGACCTCGTTCATGGCGGCGAAGTGGGCGTTGTCGGTCAGGTAGACCCGCATCATCATGACGTCGTCGAAGTCGGCGCCGGCGGCCCGCAGGATCGCCTGCAGATTGGTCAGCGTCTGCCGGGTCTGCTCGGCGACACCGCCGCTGACGTATTCGCCGGTTGCCGGGTCGGTCGGGCCCTGGCCGGCGACCTGCAGGATGTCGCCCTTGCGGACCGCCTGGGAATAGGACGCCACCGGGGCCGGGGCGTCCGGGGTGGTGATCGCAATCTTGGGCATCGTCACTCCTGCTCGTTCGCCAACTGCTCCTGTACGCCATCATGGTGCACCAGAAGACGACGGCAGGACGTGGGGTTGGACGTGAACGACATCTCTCTGGATGCACTCGCCGATCAGCGCATCGACTGGCGGTTCAAGGGCTTCCCGGCCCGATTCGACGGACTGACCGTGCGCGACCTGGTGCAGGCGCGCCCGGCGCTCGACGAGCTCAGCACCCCGCTGATGTATCTGGACGGTGACGCCGTGGCACACAACCTGGCCACCATGGCCGGGTTCTGCCGGGATCACGGAGTCGATCTGGCCCCGCACGCCAAGACCACGATGGCACCGCAGCTCATCGCCCGCCAGCTCGAGGCTGGTGCATGGGGAGTGACCGCGGCGACGATCGCTCACACCCGGGCCTACCGAGCTTTTGGCGTGCCCACCATCATGCTGGCCAACGAGGTCATCGATCCGGACGCGCTGGCCTGGATCGCCGAAGAGATGCGCCGGGATCCGGGGTTCCGGCTGCTCTGCTTCGCCGACTCGGCCGACGGCGTGGCGATGATGCAATCCGCACTTGAGGAAGCCCGCGCCGCCCGCCCGGTGGACGTCATCCTCGATCTCGGCCGGGCCGGTGGGCGGACCGGCGTGCGGACGCTGGACGACGCCGAAGCGGTGGCCCGGGTGGTGCACGCGGCCAGCGCGCTGCGCCTGGTCGGCGCCGGCGGCTTCGAGGGGGTGTTCGCCGGCGATCGGTCCGATGCCGGCATCGACGTGATCCGGGACTGGCTGCGGACGCTCGTGGAGTTGATCCGGCGGCTGGACGCGGCCGGGCTCTTCGAGGCGGCCGATGAGGTCATCGCGACCGCCGGCGGCAGCGCCTACTTCGACGATGTGGTCACCGCGCTGACCGCGATCGGCGACCTGTCCAAGCCGGTACGCGTCGTGTTGCGCAGCGGTGCCTACATCGCCCACGACGACGCCCACTATCGCGTGCTCACGCCGCTATCCGCGGACGACGGATTTCACGCCGCCCTGCGGATCCGCGGCCGAGTGCTGTCTCGGCCGGAGCCCGGGCTGGCACTGCTCGACTTCGGCAAGCGCGACGCACCGGCGGACCTCGGACTGCCGGTGCCGCTGTGGATCACCCGACCCAGTGGCGACCGCGACGACATCACCGGATGCACGATCAATCACTTGGCCGACCAGCACGCGTTCCTCGATTTCGACGAGTCCGTGCCGGTGTTCGTCGGTGACGTCGTCACCTGCGGCATCTCGCATCCGTGCACGGCCTTCGACAAGTGGCAGCTGATCCCGGTGATCGAGGAAGACCGCGTCACCGACATCGTGCGGACGTTCTTCTAGCCGTGGCCGGCACGCCGGCACCGGTGCTGTTCCGGGGCTGCGAGGTGGTCGACGGCACCGGCGCACCGCGGTTCCGCGCCGACGTCGCGGTTGCCGGCGGCCGGGTCGCCGCGATCGGCCCGCCGGCCGCCGCGATCGGCGCCGGTCGGGTCATCGACGCCGGCGGGCTGGTGCTCGCGCCCGGCTTCATCGACCTGCACGCCCACTCCGATCTGGCGGTTCTCACCGATCCCGAGCATCTGGCGAAGACCGCGCAAGGGGTGACGCTGGAGGTTCTCGGTCAGGACGGTCTGAGCTACGCGCCGGTGGACGACCCGACACTGGCGACACTGCGCCGGCAGTTGAGCGGATGGAACGGCGACCCGGACGGATTCGACTGGAACTGGCGTTCGGTCGGCGGCTACCTCGACCGCGTCGATCGCGGCTGCGCCGTCAATGTCGCGTACCTGGTCCCGCACGGCACGCTGCGGATGCGGACGGTGGGCCAGGACGACCGCCCGGCCACCGCGGACCAGCTGGCGGCGATGCGCCGCCTGCTCGCGGACGGCCTGGAGCAGGGCGCGCTGGGTATGTCCAGCGGTCTCACCTACGTCCCGGGGATGTACGCGGACACCGGCGAGCTGGTCGACCTGTGCCGAGTGGTCGCCTCCTACGGCGGATTCCACGCGCCGCACCAGCGCAGTTACGGCGCCGGCGCGCTGGACGGGTATCGGGAGATGGTGGAGATCGCCGAGCGGTCCGGCTGCCCGGTGCATCTGACCCACGCCACCATGAACTTCCCGGTCAATGCCGGGCGGGCGGCCGAGTTGCTGGATCTGGTCGACGATGCGATCGTCCGCGGCATCGATGTGACCATGGACAGCTACCCCTACCTGCCCGGCGCGACGACTTTGGCAGCGCTGCTTCCGAGCTGGGCCGCGGCGGGCGGGCCGAGCGCGCTCCTCGATCGTCTGCGGGATCCGGCTCTACGTCCGGAGATCGCGCGGCACCTCGAGGTGACCGGCTCGGACGGCTGCCACGGCGTGCCGATCGACTGGTCGACGATCGAGATCAGCGGCAGCCGGGACGCGGCCGCGGTCGGGCTGACCGTGGCCGAGCTGGCCCGACGCCGGGACCGGGCCGCGGCCGACACCTGCTTCGAACTGCTCCTCGCCGATGAGCTGAGCACGTCCTGCCTGATGCACGTCGGCAATGAGGCGAACGTGCGCTCCATCCTCCGGCACCCGACGCACCTGGTCGGCAGCGACGGTCTACTGACCGGCGGCAAGCCGCATCCGCGAGGCTGGGGCACGTTTCCACGGTTCCTCGCCCGTTACGTCCGCGACCTCGGGCTGCTCTCCCTGGAAGAGTGCGTCGCGAAGATGACCGGGCGGGCGGCCCGGCGGCTCGGGCTCGACGACCGAGGCGTCATCCGGATCGGTTCGGCCGCCGACATCGTGCTCTTCGACCCGGATACGGTGGCCGACATGGCGACCTTCGAGCGACCGCGCCAGGCGCCGGTCGGGATTGCCTACGTCCTGGTCAACGGCGACTTCGTGATCGACGCGGAAGTCCGCACCGACCGGGTGCCCGGGCGCGCCATCCGGCGCCGGTAAGCCGGCCGACCACGCCATCCGCGATATCTCGCGCCATCCCGCGCGCTCAAGCCGGCCATCGGCGCGATCCGCGCCATCCGGCGCCGGTAAGCCGGCCGGTCGGCACCGCCGCTGGCCCTGGTCAGGCCGCCCCGTCCCACCACAGCGTCACCAGATCCCGGGTCGAGCCGAGTCGCGGCACCGCCGGGTCGACACCGAGGTCACGCAGCGCCTCGTCGAGCTCGCCGATGCGATCGGCCGGCAGGCACAGCCGTCGGGCGGTCACCGCGAGCATGTCGTCGTAGGTCCCGAAGTCGGTGGACGCCGCGGTGGACCACCGTTCCGTCGCTACGTCGAGCCCGATCTCGGCCAGTGCCTCGACCGCGTCGTCGGCGGTCGGCCGATCCGGTCGGCGAAGGTGATGCAGCCTCTCCCACAGCGGGTTCAGTCCGGACATCGGATGCCGGGCGGTCATCTCGACCACCACCCGCCGCCCCGCGTGCACGGTCAGCGCATCCGCGAACCGGCCCAGCTCGCCGACGTTGTAGAGAACGTGGTGGCAGACCACGACATCGGCGGGTTCGACCTGATCGGCGACGTCCGGCCAGCCGCCGGTCATCGTCGTCACCGGGATCGTCGACACCGACCGGAACGCCGCCAGCATGTCATCGCTCTCGTCGACTCCCACGATGGTGCCGGCGATCGGCGCCAGCGGCAGGCTGGCCGCTCCGGCACCGCAACCGACGTCGAGGACCGAGCCGCCCGGCGGCAGGGCCTCCCGAGCACGCTCATAGGACGGTCCGCCCGGCGAAGCGACCATCCGCTTGGCGCGGTTGGTGAACGAACCACGCGGCAGGTCCCATGGCGAGTCGCGGACCGCGGTGCGGATCCGGTCCGGAATCGCCCAGGCGCCGAGATCCGCACGCCATCGCTCCAGCGCACCAGTCATGCCCACGATTCCACCACTAAGCCAGGCACGCCGCCGAGTGGTACGTCTACCCAATCACCCGGCGCTGGTCGAGAAGAGATCAGGACGGATGTAACAAGATGGCTGGACAAACTGGACACCGACCAGCCATTTCGTTACCACCAAGATCGGGCCACGGCAACCACGGCGAGGGTCCGCGGAGGATGTCGGAGATGTGGCTTTGGCACACCCGTCGCGGCCGCCGCCGACTGCCGCCAACGCTCGTGGCGGTCGCCGACGGGTGCCGACCGTCAGAGCAGCCAGACCAGCAGCACGATCACCACGACAACAACGACGACCAGCGGGATCAGGCGCTTCAGGATCGAGCCGCGCGCGACGGCCATCATGTCCACCGGCTCGGCCTCGGGGCCGTGGATAACCCGGCGGGTGCTGGACGGCGCGCTCCCAGCCGAGGACGCGCCCGGCTGTGAGCCGGACGGCGCGGGCGTCGCTGGCGCCGCGGGTGTCGCGGGTGTCGCGGGGGTCGCGGATGCCGCAGGTGGAGCAGGTGGAGCGGGTGGAGCAGGTGGAGGAGCGGGCGCTGCGGGCGGAGCGGACGCCGCGGGTGGAGCGGGCGACACGGACGACGGCTGCGACGGGGCCGCGACCGAGGGTGCCGACGCAGTCGAGGACTCGGATGCGGACGCCGCTGGCGCGGAGGACGCGGCGGGTGGCGCCGGCTCGGCGCTCGCCACGGATCCCGAATCGGACGCGGGTGCGGAGCCTGGTGAGGCGGCGGCACCTGAGTCCGGTGCGTCCAGCACCGTCTCCCGCAGGTTCGTCACGAACTGGTTGAGCAGCTTGGTGCTGACCTCCGCGATCGCACCGCGGCCGAACTGCGCCAGCGGTCCCGAGATAGTCAGGTCCGTGGTCACCGTGACATGCGTCGACTCCCCCTGGCCGACCAGCTGCGCGGTGACCATGGCGTTGGCGAGACCGCGGCCGGTCTTCTCCTTGCCCTTGGCCTCCAGGACGGCCTTGTGCGCGACGTCGTCCTTCTCGATGAACCGGGCGGTCCCGCCATACTGCGCCACCACCGGCCCGACCTTCACTTTCACGGTGCCGTGATAGGTGTCGCCGTCGACTTCGGTGAGCTGCGCCCCGGGCATACACGGAGCAATCCGCTCCACGTCGGTCAGCACCGCCCACGCCTCGTCCACCGGTCGCGGCACGTCGAATTCGTTGGTCAGCTGCATCTAACGCTCCTTCACCCGGACCGGGACACGTGCATTGAGGCGCGGCGCCGCACCGGGTCGGCCAGAGCGCCGGCGAACTCGTCGAGCGCGGACATCCGGTGCGCGCTCACCACCGCGTCGCAGTGCGGCCACGCGGCCGCCATGCCACCCACAAGAGGACGATAGCCGGGCCGCGCGGTCCGCGGATTGACCCAGACAATGCGGTACGCGAGACCGGACAACCGCCGCATCTGATCGCCCAGCACCGCCGCGTCGCCGGTCTCCCAGCCGTCCGAGATGATCACCACCACCGCTCCCCGGGCCATCCCGCGGCGCCCGTGGGAGTCGACGAACTCCTTGACCGCGGCACCGATCCGGGTGCCGCCGGACCAGTCCGGTGCCGCCGATCCGGCGCGTCGCAACGCCACCGCCGGGGGCACGCCACGCAGTGCCCGGGTGAGCCGGGTCAACCGGGTGGCGAAGGTGAACACTTCGGCGTCCCGGGCGCCCGCCGCGCAGTAGAGCAACTGGACCATGGCGCGCGCGTACGCCTGCATGGAACCCGAGATGTCGCACAGCACCACCAGCCGGCGTGCCTTCTCGCGGCGCCGGCGATGGACCAGGCGCAGCGGGTCGCCGCCACTGCGATGCGCCACCCGCAGCGTCGCGCGCAGGTCGATCCTGGTTCCGGTGTCGGTGCGCCGGGTGCGCCGGGTGGTCCGCATCGGTGTCGCGAGGCGCAACCGCGTCATCGCCTGCCGCAGCAGCGCCAACTCGGTGTCGGTGAGGTCGGCGAAGTCCTGACCGGCCAGCCGTTCGGCGTCGGTCGCCAGGGTCGGCACGTCGGTCTCCCGATCATGCGCCGGCCGATCGTCGGAGCCGGGCTCGCCGGCGCTGGTCGATCGCGGAGCCGACGTCGGCTGAGGCCGGCCGCCGGTCACCGCGCGAATCCGGAGCCGGAGCGGTCAGCGGCGGCGCGTTCGGGTCGCCACGCTCGGCGTCGGTGACATCTTGATAGCCGGCGAACACCTCGTCGAAGACCCGGTCCACGAGCTGCCGCTGGGCCAGGTCGGTGGCGAGCGTGGCCCGCGCGCACCAGCGCAGCTCGGCGACTGTGTCCGGGCGGGCCACCGCGATCGCGGCGGCGAAGCGTTCCGATCGATCCGGACCGGCCGGCAACCCGGCGTGCCGGAGCCGGGCGCCGAACACCGCGACCACCGTCGCCAGATCGATCTCAGGCATGCGGACCTACCAGCGCGGCGAGACCATGCTCTTCGGCGGCGGTGATGTCGTCGTCGTGCTTGAGGACGGCGCCGATGGTGGCGCGCGCCGAGACCTCGGTGAGTTCGTCGTAGCCGAGTGCGGCCAGTGCCGCCGCCCAGTTGATCGCCTCGGCGACGCCCGGCGGTTTGGTGAGATCCAGAACCCGGAGGCGGGCCGCCGCGGCCGCGATCTGGTCGGCCATGGCCGCCGACGCATCCGGCCGGCGGCGCCGGATGATGGCGGCCACCCGATCCGGGCGCGGGTAGGCGATCCAGTGGAACAGGCATCGGCGTCGCAGAGCGTCGTGCAGATCCCGGGTCCGGTTCGAGGTGAGCACGGTGATCGGCGGGTGCGTCGCGCGGACCGTGCCCAGCTCCGGCACGGTGACGCTGGACTCGGCGAGCATCTCGAAGAGGAACGCCTCGAACTCGTCGTCGGCCCGGTCCACTTCGTCGATCAGCAGCACCGCCGGCCGCGGTCCGGAATGCTCGATCGCGGCCAGAAGCGGTCGCGGAAGCAGGAAGTCGCGGCTGAACAGATCCTCGTCGCGGAGCCGGTCACCGCGGGATTCGGCGAGCCGGATGCTGAGCAGTTGCCGTGGATAGTTCCACTCGTAGAGCGCTTCCGCCGCGGACAGGCCCTCATAGCACTGCAGCCGCAGCAGCGGCGTGGCCAGGACCGCTGCCAGGGCTTTGGCGGCTTCGGTCTTGCCGACGCCGGGCTCACCCTCCAGCAGGATCGGCTGACCCATCCGGACCGCGAGGAAGAGAGCTGTGGCCAGGTCGTCGTCGGCCAGATATCCGGTCCCGGCCAGGGCCGCACCGAGGCTCGGCACATCCGCTGGCAGTTCGGCGAAATCGGTCATCGCCGATAGCGCTCCGGTGTCGCGACGAACGCGTCCCGGCAGCCAGGGCCGCAGAAGTAGACCATGGTGCCGTCGTGTTCGAACCGCAGCGCGTCGGCCACGATCGCCACCTGCATCCCGCACACCGGGTCGATCGCGACCGCCGGTGCCGCCGGCGTCTGCTCGGTCGTGATCGCCGGCCGGTTCGCCACCATCTCCGCGAAGATCGACAGCGCGATCTCGTTCGCGCCGCGGGCGCCGATGTCCAGGCCGGCCGGCGAGTGCACCCGGGCCCGCTGCGCCGGGTCCAGCCCCATCTCGTCCAGGACGCCCTCGGCCCGGCGCCGGCTGGCGACCATTCCCACGTATGGGACCTCGGCGGCGAGCGCGGCCCGAACCACCGGTTCCTCGTTGACGCCGTGAGCGGCGATCACCACTGCATGGGCATCCGGCGGGATCGGCTCGGCCGGGTCGGTGGTCGCCGTGACCGCGTAACCCATCGCGGCGCCGAGGCGGACCAGCGCCTGCGCGACCGGAGCCTCGCCGAACACGTAGACCAGTGCGGGCGGCACCACGGCTTCCATGAAGATCTCCAGCGTCCCTCCGGACAGGCACGGGTTGGCGACCGTGACCAGGCCCTCCGACTCGGTGACGATCTCCTCCAGGTCGTTGACGCCGAGCGCGTCCGGGGTGATCCGGAGCAGCGTCGAGGAACCGGATGAGATCAGCCGCAGACCATGCAGGCGCACCGTGGTGGCGGCGCAGGTGCCGCCGACGAACCCCTCCACCGTGCCGTCCGGCAGCACCAGCGCGCTGTCACCCGGCTTGGCACTGGTCGGGCGCAGCGCGCGCACCACCGTCGCGAGAACGAACGGAGTTCGCTGCTCGCGAAGGTGCTGCGCGCGCCTCAACAACTCAGTCGACGTCATCCGTCCCCTACTCGATGGCCAGGTCGGTGCGGATCGGCCGGCCCTGGATCGCCCGCCACACCACCGCCGGGGTCAGCGGCATGTCGGCGTTGCGGACGCCGTACGGCTTGAGCGCGTCGAGCACCGCGTTGACCACGGCCGCCGGTGATCCCACCGTCGCCGACTCGCCGACGCCCTTGGCACCGATCGGGTGATGCGGCGACGGCGTGACGGTCTCCCCCAGCTCCCACGAAGGACACTCCATCGAGGTCGGCAGCAGGTAGTCCATGAACGACCCGCCGAGGCAGTTGCCCTCTTCGTCGAAGGCGATCAGCTGCATCAACGCCATCCCGACCCCGTCTGCCAAGCCGCCGTGCACCTGCCCTTCCACGATGGTCGGGTTGATTCGCACGCCGCAGTCGTCGACCGCGATGAACCGGCGCAGCTTGACCTGACCGGTCGACGGATCTACGTCGGCAACACAGATGTAGGCGCCAAACGGGAAGGTGAGGTTGGGCGGGTTGTAGACGGTGACCGCGTCCAGCTGCCCCTCGACGCCCTCCGGCAGCTCCAGGCTGGAGTGCGCGGCCATCGCGATCTCCTGGATGGTCTTGCCGGCGGTCGGGTCGCCGGCGACGAAGAACCGGCCCTTCTCCCACTCCAGGTCGTCCGGCGACACTTCGAGCATCGCGGCGGCGACCAGTTTCGCCCGATCCCGCACCTTGCGGGCCACCACCGCGGTCGCGGCACCGGAGACCGGCGTCGACCGGGACCCGTAGGTGCCCAGGCCGAACGGGGTCTGGTCGGTATCGCCGTGCACCACCTCGATGTCGTCCACCGGAATGCCCAGCTCCTCGGCGACGATCTGGGCGAAGGTGGTCTCGTGGCCCTGGCCTTGCGACTGCACCGAGATCCGCAGCACCGCCTTGCCGGTCGGGTGCACTCGCAACTCGGCGCCGTCGGCCATGCCCAGACCGAGGATGTCCATGTGCTTGCGCGGCCCGGCGCCGACGCCCTCGGTGAAGAAGCTGATGCCGACCCCGGTGAGGGTCTTGGGCGGACGCCCCTCGGCCAGTGCCGCGCGTTCGGCCGCCTGCTCCGCCCGGATCTGCGGGTAGCCCACCATGTCCATGGCCAGTTGCAGAGTGCGCGGGTAGTCACCCGAGTCGTACTCCCAACCGGTCGGGCTTGCGTACGGGAACTGGTCGGCCCGCAGCAGGTTGGCCATCCGGAGTTCGGCCGGGTCCATGTGCAGCTCGTCGGCGAGCACGTCAACCATGCGCTCGATCAGGTATGCCGCCTCGGTGACCCGGAACGAGCACGCGTATGCCACGCCGCCCGGTGCCTTGTTGGTGTAGACGCCGGTGACCGTGCAGTGGGCGGCCGCCAGGTCATAACTGCCGGAGAAGATGTGGAAGAAGCCGGCCGGATATTTGGTCGGCTGTGCCGTGCCGTTGAACGCGCCGTGGTCGGCGATGACGTTGACGCGGACCGCCAGCATCTTGCCGTCGCGGGTGGCGGCAACCTCACCGCGCATGTGGTAGTCCCGCGCGAAACCGGTGCTCATCAGGTTTTCCGAGCGGTCTTCCATCCACTTGACCGGCTTGCCGGTAACGATCGAGCCGACCACCGCGCACACATAACCCGGGTAGATCGGCACCTTGTTGCCGAAGCCGCCGCCGATGTCCGGCGAGATCACCCGGATCTTCTGCTCCGGCAATCCGGCCACCAGCGCGTAGACGGTGCGGTGGGCGTGCGGCGCCTGGGTGTTGCACCAGAGCGTCAGCTTGCCGGTGATGGCGTCGAAATCTGCCACCGCGCCACAGGTCTCCAGCGGAGCCGGGTGCACTCGCGGATAGAGGATGTCCTGGGTGACCACGACATCGGCAGACGCGAAGATCTCGTCGGTGCGGGCCTTGTCGCCGGCTTCCCAGTCGAAGATGTGGTTGTCGGTTTTGCCCTCCTTGTCATCTCGGATGATCGGCGCGCCCTCCTCGAGCGCGCGGCGCGCGTCGACCACGGCCGGCAGCACGTCGTAATCCACGTCGATGAGTTCCAGCGCATCCCGGGCGGCGTATGGGTCTTCGGCCACCACGAACGCGACTTCCTGTCCCTGGAACCGGACCTTGTCGGTGGCCAGCACCGCCTGGGTGTCGTAGGACAGGGTCGGCATCCAGGCCAGATTCAGGCCCTCCAGCGTGGCGCCGGTGATCACCGCCTTGACCTTCGGATGGGCCTCGGCCGCCTTGGTGTCGATCGAGACGATCCGGGCGTGGGCAAACGGGCTGCGCAGGATCGCGCCGTAAAGCATGCCGGGCAGCGACACGTCGTCGACGTAGTTTCCGTGACCGCGGACGAATCGCGCATCTTCCTTGCGGTGCATCCGGCCGAATCCGACCGGAGGTGCCTCGACCGTGGTCATGGCGCCGCCACCTCCTCGCTCGTGGTCGCCGCCGCGGATGTCGCGGTGGCCGGGTGCTCAGCTGCCCAGCGCACCGAGCGGACGATGTTCTCGTATCCGGTGCATCGGCACGACTGGCCGGAGATCGCCTCGCGGATCTCCTGCTCGGATGGATCCGGGTTGCGGTCCAGCAGCCATCGGGCGGTGAGCATCATGCCCGGCGTGCAGAAGCCGCACTGCAAGCCATGACACTCGACGAAGCCCTGCTGGACCGGATCCAGAGTGGCGCCGTCGGCCAGGCCCTCGACCGTACGCACCCGGTGCCCGTCGGCCATCACCGCGAGCACCGTGCAGGACTTGACCGGCGTCTCGTCCAGCCACACTGTGCAGACTCCGCAGTTGGACGTGTCGCAGCCCCAGTGTGTCCCGGTCAGCCGCAGCTCATCGCGGAGGAAGTGCACCAGCAGCAACCGGGGTTCCACGTCGCGGGTGTAGTCGGCGCCGTTGACCGTCACCGTGATCTGCATGTCTCAGGCCTCCTGTCCGCGAGCCCGGGCCGCCGCGCGTCGCAACGCCCGCGCGGTCAGCACACCGGCCAGGTGACGCTTGTAATCGACCGGCCCGCGCTGGTCCGCGCTCGGGTTGCAATGCTCGGCGGCGAGCTCTCCGGCTCGTTCGAAATTCTCGTCACTGGCGGCGGCGCCGCGCAGGAAGTCCTCGGCGGCCGGAACGCAGAAGTGCTCGGCGCCCAAGGCGGTCAGCCCGATGCCGACGTCGGCGACGGTGTCGCCGTCCAGCCAGAGCGCCGCGCCGGCGGCACCGACGGCCCAGTCGCCGACCCGCCGCTCCACCTTCTGATAGGCGCTGGAGCCACCGGGCCGGATCGGCACCCGCAGCTCGATCAGCAACTCGGCCGGACCGACGACGGTCTCGTAGGGGCCGGTGTGGAACGCCCGCACCGGAACCTCCCGGGTGCCGCCGGCGCCCTGGATCACCGCGACCGCGTTGACCGCGGCGAACGCCGCCGACAGGTCCTCGGAAGGATCGGCCTGGCAGAGCGATCCGCCGACAGTGCCGCGATTGCGCACGATCGGGTCGGCGATGACGCGCTCGGCGTCAACAAAGATCGGAAAGTGCTCGGCCACCAGAGCGGAGCCGAGGAGATCGGCGTGCCGTGTCATGGCACCGACCCGCAGGGCGTCGCCGTCAATCCGGACATACGACAACTCGGCGAGCCCGTTGATGTCGATCAGCGCCTCGGGACGCGCCAGACGGAGTTTCATCATGGGAATCAAGCTGTGGCCGCCGGCGACGATTCGTGCTTCGTCGCCGAACTGGCTGAGGAGGGCGAGCGCATGATCGACGCTGGTCGCCCGTTCGTATTCGAACTGTGCCGGTACTTGCATGGCGCCTCCTGGCCCAGGAAGTTTGCGCCTGCGGGCCCGAACCGCCCGCAGTGGCGCTACACCGCCATCCTCGCCTCGCCCGCGGATGATCGGCAACGGCGCATTAAGGGATTGCTTAAGTCGCCCTCAGAGCCCGGTCAGGTGACGGGATGGCGCAACCGCCCCGGGCGCGGCAAGGTGGGATCATGACGCTCACCCAGCTCGGCGCTTTCGTCCTGGTCGCCCAGTTGGGCTCGGTCCGGGCCGCCGCCGACGTGCTGGGGGTCTCCGAACCGGCGGTGTCCCAGGCGCTGGCGTCACTAAGGAACCAGTTCGACGACCAGTTGATCATCCGGGACGGCAACACCATGGTGCTGACTCCCGGCGGGTCGCGGCTGCTCTCGATCGCCTCGGCGATGGTGGCGCTCGGCGCCGAGGCTCAGGCCGCGGTGCGATCCGCCCGGGGCGCTCCGGCCCAGATCCGGATGCTGGTCACCAGCACCATCGCCGAGTTCATCGCGACGCCGCTGCTGGAGGCATTCGTGCGGCGCTGGTCCGGGGCGCTGGACGCGACCTCCGGGGTGGCCACCGCCGAGGAGATGCGGGCGCTGCTGCCGAGCCGGATGGCCGACGTGGCGCTCGGCCCGGATCTCAGCGGCGACGTCACCGCCGCCGGGGTCAAGCTGGTCAGTGAGCCACTGCTCCGGTGCGGGATCATCACGGTGGCCTCGCCACAGTTCAAGGCGTACGGCAGCGCGTCTCGGTGGCCGTGGCTGGTCGACGCCTCCGGCACCGATCCGGCGAGCGACACCGGCCGGCTGCTGGCCCGGTTACGCGTACCGGAGTCGCACATCCGGGTGTTCCCCAACCAGACCCTGGCATGGGCGGCGGCGGCCGACGGTTTCGGTGTCGCTCCGGCGGTGGCGACGCTGGTCGCGCCGCAACTCCGCCGCGGTGAGCTGTGTGCGGTCCCGACCGAGGCCGACCCGTTCACCGCGGTCTGGTATGTCACCACCCTGACGCCGGACCGCCGCAGCGAGGGCGCCCGGCGGCTGCGCAGCTTCCTGTCGACACCGGACGCGATGCAGCTGATGTGCGCGCCGGGACGAGGCGTGCCGCCGTCCCGGTTCCGGCCACCGGTCTACGTCACCATCTGGAGCTAGGTCCGCCAGCACCGGCAACCAGGAGCCGGGACCGCGGGCCGGGCCGGGGCCGGACCGCACCGATCCCCGGGGCTCACCCACGGCGGCAAGCGAAACGAGCCCGGTCCACACCCGACCGGGCTCGTTTCTGACTCAGGATTACTCGGCGCTGACCGGTTCCTGGTTGATGGGGCGCTGAATCGGCACGCCCGGCTCGGCGTCCGGGCGGCCGTGCCCGTTGCCGGCATCGCGCTGGCCGTTCTCGCGGACGCCGTTGGCCTCCGCCATCTCGCCGTCCCGGCGCGCCCGGTGCTCGTCCCGCCGGACCCGCAGCTCCTCGACCTCGGGCCGGCCGTGCCCGTTCGACTCGCGGCGCGGGTGGCCGTTGCCGGCCATCGGCATCGGCCGCTCGCGCCGGGCCGGCTCGACCGGGGCCTCCGCCACCGGCTCGGCGGCGGCGTGCGGGCCGTCGGTGCGCACCGGCACCATCCGGTATTCGCCGGTATCGGCGCTGTGCGCGGCGGCTGCCATGACTGCGGCGGCGGCCAGGTCGGCGACTCGCTTGGCCTCGCGCTGCACGCGGGCCCGGGTCTCGGTGGCCCGGCGCTCGGCAGTCTCGGCCGCGTTGCGGGCTTCGTCCAGCCGGGCCAGCTCGGTGGTGA
This sequence comes from uncultured Actinomycetota bacterium, assembly GCA_963836775.1. Classification (GTDB taxonomy): domain Bacteria; phylum Actinomycetota; class Actinomycetes; order Mycobacteriales; family Micromonosporaceae; genus DASQPR01. The sequence continues at coordinate 2,950,448 of CAWIKR010000003.1, forward strand.
GGTCGTTGCGCACCTCGCCCAGACGGCGCTGCATCTGGTTCAGCTCGTTCTCGGTGGCCTCGCCCTTCTGCTGGGTCTCGGCCAGGGCCTGCTGTGTCGTCTCCAGCTGCGCCTGCAACTCGGTCAGGGCCTGCTGCCGGGTCTGGAGCTCCTGCTGCACCACGGCCAGCTGCTGCTGGTGCGAGGCGGCCTGCTCACTGGCGCGGCGCCGCAGATCCGCGGCGAACTGCTGAGCCTCGGCGTGCAGCTGGGCATTCTTCTGGTCGGCCGCATTGCGCAGCTTGACGATGTCGGCGTCGGCCGTGGCCTTGTGGTCGGCGAGCTCCTTCTCCACCGTCGCCTTCCACTGCGCCAGCTCCTGCTCGGCCTTGGCGCGCGCCGCCTCGACCTCCTGCTGCAGCTGGTTGCGGGCCTCTTCGACGCTGGCCTCAAGCTCGGCCCGGGCCTGCTCGGCCTGCTGCTGGCTCTGCTTGGCCAGGGCCTCGCTCTCCGCGCGCACCTTCTGGGCGCGGTCGTGCGTCTCGGCCAGCACCTTCTCGGCCGCCGACTGCTGCTCGGTGATCTGCTGGTTGGCCGTGTGGACGATGGCTTCGGCCTGCTTCTCGGCGAGCGCCAGGATCTGGTCCACCATCGGGCCGAGGTGCCGGAACGACGCCCGCTCCACCAGCGGCTGGCGCTGGCGCACCTCATTCAGCTCGGCCTGCAGATGCTGCAGTTGCGGGACCATCTGCTTGATCTGCGCATAAGCCCGCTCGCGGTCCGCGCCGAGCTGAGCGAGCTCGTTGTCGGTCCGGGCCAGGTATTGGTCGACCTGCCGCTTGTCGTATCCGCGCAGCGCGGTCTCGAAGCTCGGCCTCGAGCCGCTGTCGTCGTGAGCCGTGGCCAGCTCGTCGCCCTGGGACATGCGCGAATCCTCCATACCGTATATTTCTGCGCGACGCCGGCGGGTCAGTGGTGTGTCGCGGGCATCGTGAGCCGCAACGCTACCGCCGAAGGTGGCTGCTACGTCACCCCGCCCCGGCTACCAGTTATAGACGTTCGGGTTTGGGCGCGCCTCGGGCATTTGGCGGTTTTCTGATGATCGACAACGGCCACCCGCGTTGCCCCAGCGTCCGCGTCCGGCGGGCGGGCGAAATTGGCGCGCTGTCCGCGATGATCGCGGCCACGGCCGACGACCCCCATGGCGGTACGCTCGCTGCCGTGCGCCCGGCCACCCTGCGTGACCGTCGTCCTCCGGGCCGGGGTGTCGATCCGCACCGTTTCCACCCCGGATCCACGTGAACAAGGAGGCAGGCGAGTGCGGGTGCTGGTGACCGGCGGTGCCGGGTTCATCGGAAGCGTGGTGTCCACGGTGTTAATCGCCGAGGGCCACGAGGTCGTGGTGCTGGACGTGACCGCCGGGTCGGGCGACGTGGTGCCGGACGGTGCCGAGTTCGTCGAGGGCCGCGTGCAGGACGCGGCCGACGCCGTGCTGGGCAGCGCAAGGTTCGACGGGGTGCTGCATCTGGCCGGCAACATCGCGGCCGGGCAGAGCGTCAACGAGCCGGCGCTCTACTGGGAGAACAACGTCATCGGCTCGCTCCGGCTGCTCGATGCCGTACGCGTCCATGGCGTGCCGCGGTTAGTCTTCTCGTCGACCGCGAACATCTACGGCGACCCGGTCAGCACGCCGATCGCGGAGACCGCGGTGCCGGCGCCACCGAACCCGTACGCGACCAGCAAGCTCGCCGTCGAGTACGCGTTGACCGGGCAGTCCGCCGCCTACGGTTTCGCGGCCGTCTCGCTGCGCTACTTCAATGCCGCCGGCGCGATGCTGCGGCCGCGGCCGGTCGGTGAGCGGCACGATCCGGAGACCCACCTGATTCCGAACGCGCTCCGGGTCGCCTCCGGCGACGAGGATGCACTCCAGTTGTTCGGCGACGACTACCCGACACCGGACGGCACCTGCATCCGCGACTACATCCATGTCGTGGATCTGGCGACCGCCCATCTCAAGGCGCTGGAGAACGGCCGCGCCGGCGAGCACCGCGTCTACAACCTCGGCAACGGCTCCGGATTCAGCAACCTGGAGGTGATCGAGGCGGTGCGCAAGGTGACCGGGCATCCGATCCCGGTGCGGGTCGGTGGACGCCGGGCCGGCGATCCGGCGGTCCTGGTGGCCTCGTCCGACCGGGCCCGCAGCGAACTCGGCTGGACACCGCAGCGACCGGATCTGCACGACATCGTCGCCGACGCGTGGGCGTTCCATAACCACGCCGGCTGAACCCGACCTCCCCACTCCCCACGAACGGCCGACGACATGCTTCGTTATCAGCTCACCCACCCCGCCCTGCTATCCGCCCTGGCCGAGGCCGGTCACGGCAGCAAGCTCCTGATCGCCGACGGCAATTTCGCCCACCGCACCAACAGCTACCGAGGCGCTCCGGTGATCTACCTCAACCTGCGGCCCGGCCTGGTCACCGTCGACCAGGTGCTCGAGGTGGTGATCGACGGCACACCGCTGGAGCGGGCCACGCTGTTCGCCACCGACGACGGCTCCATTGCCGATTGCGAGGCCGGATATCGTGCCCTGCTCGCCGACGTCCCGGTGGACAAGCTCGGCCGGGCCGACTTCTACCAGGCCTGCCAGCAATCCGACCTGGCCGCCGTGGTGGCCACCGGCGACCAGCGGCACTTCGCCAACGTACTGCTGACCGTGGGTTTCAACCCGGCGCCGTAACCGCCCGAGCAACCACCGCGCTTCAGAGGCCCGACTTCAACCGCACCATGGTCCAGGAGACCGGCGGCAGCACGACGGTGCAGCTGCCGCCGTCGATCCGCGCACCGGAACCGGTCCGCGGCGTGACCCGATCGGGCACGGCCGCCGTGTTGGCCAGGTCGAGGTCCGACCCGCCCAGGTAGACGTGCTCGGCCAGGGCCGTGGTGCCGAGCGCGCGCACATCCAGGCGCACCTCGACCGGCTGGTCCTGGTGCCGGTTGACGGCGAAGACCGTGGTGTCGCCGGTCTCCGGGTCCCGGGTCGCCACCACATCAGCGACCGGCACATCGCCGTGCCGCGCGGTGGCGTAGACCGGAGAGACCGGCTCGACCCGCAGCACGTCGCCGACCGCGTGGCGAGCGGTCAACGCGAACGGATGGAAGATGGTCTGCCGCCAGGCCGCGCGGCCGGGCTCGGCGCGGATCGGCGCGATCACGTTGACAAGCTGTGCCTGGCAGGCAATGGCGACCCGGTCGGCATGCCGGAGAAGGCTCATCATCAGGTTGCCGACCACCACCGCGTCGAGCGCGGTGTATTCGTCTTCGATCAGCCGGGGCGCCCGAGCCCAGTCCAGATCGGCAGCGGCGAAACGTGCGGCGTACCAGACATTCCATTCATCGAACGAGAGCCTGAGCCGACGCTTCGACCGGTTCTTCGCCGCCACATGGTCGCAGGTCGCGACGACGCCTTCGATGAAGCGGTCCATCGCGTAGGCGGAACCGAGAAAGCTGCCGCGATCGCCGTTCAGCTCTTCGAAGTATGCATGGAGTGACAGGTAGTCCACATAGTCGTAGGCGTGGTCGAGGACCGTCGCCTCCCACGCGCCGAAGGTCGGCATCTGGCTGTGGGACGAGCCGCACGCGACGAGTTCGATGCTCGGGTCGATCTGTTTCATCGCCTTCGCGGTCTCGGCGGCCAGACGTCCGTATTCGTCGGCGGTCTTGGCGCCGATCTGCCAGGGGCCGTCCATCTCGTTGCCGAGGCACCACATCTTGACCGCGTACGGGTCCCGGGAGCCGTGCGCCGCTCGCCGGTCGGAGAGCCCGGTGCCGCTTGCGTGGTTGGCGTATTCGAGCAGATCACAAGCCGCTTCGGTGCCCCGGGTGCCGAGATTCACCGCGAGCATCGGCTCGACTCCGGCATGCCGGGTCCAGGTGATGAACTCGTCGAGCCCGAACTCGTTGGTCTCGACTGACCGCCAGGCCAGGTCCAGCCGGTGCGGCCGATTCTCGCGCGGTCCGACACCGTCCTCCCAGCGGTAGCCGGAGACGAAGTTGCCGCCCGGATAGCGGACCGTCGTCACACCCAGCTCGCGGACCAGTTCCAGCACGTCCTGCCGGAAGCCCGCGGAGTCGGCATCGGGGTGATCCGGCTCGTAGATGCCGCCGTAGACACCGCGGCCCATGTGCTCGACGAACGAGCCGAATAGCCGCCGGTCGACCGGCGCCACACGAAACGTCGGATCCAGAGTGGCGGTGCTGATCAGCAAGGCAGGCTCCGATCTGTCCGGCAGGCTTCTAGTTGATGGCGATCGCGACGACCGCCAGAGCGCACAGGCCGAGCCCGGTCCGCTGTGCGGTGTTGAACCTCTCGTGCCCCAGGATCCGGGCCAGCAACACCGTGACACCCGGATAGAGCGAGGTCACCACGGCCACGATCGCCAGCGGCGCGACATGGGTTGCGGCGAAGTAGCACAGGCTCGCGGCCATGCCGCTGACACCGATGACGATCGGCCAGCCGATGTCGCCGCGTCGCATCGCCAGCCGTTCCCGAGACGCCAGCGCGATCATCACCACAAACAGCGCCGAGCTCGTCTGCTCGCTCGCCAGTGGCCACAGCCCGGACTCGGAGCCGGCCCGGGCCAGTGCGATGAACATCAGCCCGAAGCCGATGCCGGCGATGACGCCGTCGGAGAGCCCGCTGGTCTGCCTCGACTCGGCCGTGTCGCTGGACGCCGCCGTCAGCGCGATCGCCGGCACCGCGAGCACGATGCCGATCGCCGCGAGCGCGGTAATCCGGTCGCCCAACAGCACGCCGGTGATGGCCGGCACCACCGCCGCGCCGACCGCAGACACCGGGCCTACCACGCTCATCCGGCCCCGTCCGAGACCGCGATAGAGAAATAGGGTGCCGACGCCGCCGCCGATGCCGCCGATCAGGCCCCAGAGCAGGGCGACGCCCTTCGGTCCCGGACCGGAACTGACCGCGACGGCGAGCCACGAGACCGTGGCCGCGGACAAGCACCCGATCAGATTGACCCGGATCGACCCGAACCGTCGGGACAGCAGGCCACCGGCGAAGTCGCCGGTCCCGTAGAGGGTCGCGGCGGCGAGTGCGAGGACCAGACCCATGATCGTGACCGCTTTCCGCCGAGTACGCCGACCCTATGCCTTGGCCGGCTCGTCAGCGGTCATGGGTCAGCGGTCAGCCGCCGGGCCTGGTGCGCACGGGATCGACGCGGAGTCGAAGAGGTGATCCGCATGCACCTCGACGCTCAGCGTCGCACCGGCCACCGTGGCCAGCAACGCCGCCAGCAGGATCATCGGCAGGAGCCGGCGTCGGGGTGGCGGCGCGAGCAGGGCGCTGACCCGGCGCGGCATCGGGCCTCCGACCATCGCCAGCGCGGCCACCGGCCGGCTCGCATGCGCGACCAACGCGGCCCGCGCCAGCGCCCGGGCGACCAGGCGGCGATCGCCGACCGCGGTTGCTGCCCGCTCATCGGCCCACCGCTCCACGGACTCGCCGACCGCGGCGGTGATGGGGCGCAGCAGCGGGTTCGCGGCCGCGGCCAGATCGGCGGCGACCAGCCACCAGCTATGGCGGAGCGCCAGGTGGGCCCGCTCGTGCGCGATCACCGCATGGTGCTCGCCCGGCTCCAGTGCCGCGAGCATCGCCGTGGTCACGACGATCCGGCCACCACCGGCAGCGGTGGCGTACGCATCCGGGTGCGGCAGGTCCAGGATGATCAGGCCGCCGTCGTGATCGAGACCGGCGAGCGCCTGCCGCATCCGCCGGTGAGCCCCGATGTTGCGACGGACCGAGCGGACCGCGCGGACCGCCACGGTTATCAGCACCACTCCGGAGAGCGCCGCGACCACACCGGGCACCGGATCAGCGCGGCGCAGCAGCAGCGGCGACCAGTCGCCCTGCTCGGCCACTTCGGGAAACTGCGCGATCCAGGTGAACGCCATGGTGCCCAGCACATAAGCGGTGCCGATGACGGCAGCCACCGCGGCGCCTGTCAGACCCACGGTCGCGGCCGCCGGCGGCAGCCGCCGGGCCAACGGCGGCGCCGCGACCGTCAGCACCACCGCACTGAGCAGCGCGGCCACGATCGCCCAGATCATTGCCGCGACTCCGGATCACCACCGGCCTTCGCCAGCAGCTCGGCCAGCACGGCCTCGTCGCCGGGCTGCAGAGCGCCGATGAATCGCGCCAGGACCGCGGCCCGGTCCTCGTGGGCGTCCAGGACCCGCTGCATCCGGCGGGCGGCCAGTTCGGCCTCGTCGGTGATGGCGGAGTACGCATACCCGCGCCCCGACCGCTCGCGGACCACCAGCCCTTTCTCAGCAAGCCGGCTCATCACCGTCATCACGGTGGTGTAGGCGAGATCGCCACCGATCCGGTCGCGTACCTCGGCCGGCGTCAGCGCCGCCGCGGATCCGGCGAGTTCGTCCAGCACCGTCTGCTCCAAAGATCCACGTGTACGTCGAGCCGGCACCGCGCCTCCCTCTTGTTCCTACTACAAACATCGTAGTAGGTTGCCTACTACCACGGCGGTAGTAAGCAACTATAAGGGAGGTCGGCGGGTGCCGTCAGCAACGGTCGCGGTGTTCTCAGCAAGCGAGCCGATCGCCTGCGGGGTGCCGGTGATCGCCTTGCATGGCTACGACCATCCGTGCTTGCTCACCCGGTCACCCGAAGCGGTCCGGGACGACCTGCGCCGGGGCTATACGACACGATCGGCGGGCTGATCGGCGTGGTGCCGCGCTGGTGGCGCCCGCCCTACGGCGTCATGACCAGGACCAGCCTGCGAGCCAGCGCGCGCCTCGGGCTGCAGCCCGTGCTGTGGACCGCGTGGGGCCGCGATTGGACTAGCTCCGCCACCGCCGGCTCGGTCTACGCGCGGGTGCGCCGCGACCTGCGTGGAGGTGGCACGGTGCTGCTCCACGACAGTGACACAACCGCTGCTCCGGGCTGCTGGCGATCGGCGCTCGGGGCGATCGATCAGGTCATCGACCGATGTGCTGAGCAGGGCCGGCGGATCGGACCGCTGGCCGACCACGGGATCGGTCGCGGATGACCGGGCTCGGGTTGCTCGCCGTCGCCGTCACCGCGGTCGTGGTGGCGATGATGCCGGTGCGCCGCGGGACGCGCGGTGCCGGCTCGGCCACGGCCCGTGACCGCGGCCCGAATTCACGTGCTGAGAGGCCACCCCGGGTTTCGTCCGGGCCGGATGACAGCGACACTAGTGCCGCGCGTCGCGACCGCGACGGCGACCCGGCAACGGCAGGGAGCACCGGTGACACTGCGGACTCGCGGACTGCAGATGGGCATGACCGCCGTCATCGGCCTGGCCCTCACGGCGTGCTCCGGTTCCGCGAAGCCGCACCCGGCGACCGCGGCGCAGGGCGCGGCGACCGCCTCCGCAAGGGTCCTCCACCTCGTCGACTACGCCACCGATGACGGCACCGACTCGACCGTCATCTTGACCGGCGCGATCGGCGATTTCGGCGTCGCGACCACGGTGGATCCGAGCGGAGCACCCGACCCGGAACACGAGGGCACGCTGCGGCTCACCCTGGCGCACGGCGGATTCGCACTGACGATTGCCGAGCCGCACCAGAAGCTGGTCGCCGCGTTCGCCCGGTTTCCGGCCGATCCCGCAAGTTGCTCGGGCACAGTTACGGTCACCGGCACCGCGCCCATCGTGCCGGGTTCCGGCTCGGGCGCCTACCAGCACATCAGCGGCTCGCTTTCGGTGACGATCACGGTGTCCGAGATCGACGCCAAGCCCAAATGCGACGGCACCGGGGCCTTTCTGCATCAGGCCGTCGTCATCACGGGAACCGGGACGGTGACCTATTAGTCGCGGCCCTCTTCAGTGGCGCAGCCGGGTCATCAGACTGGTGGCCACCGCCCCGATCCGGCTCCGCCAGGCAGTGCTGATGGTCCACTTCCGGAACTCATTGGGGCCTCGATAGACCAGGTAGGCCTGCAGGTCTACGTCATCGCCGGTGGCCACGAAGCCGGTGGCGGCCTGATCCGCTCCGGTGAGCCCGATCGCCCAGCGCCCGGAGGCGGCGCCATAGGCGAGCTTGACGGCGGCGATGTCGGCGATCATCAGCGCGGTCGCGACCTCGGGATCCGGCGCCGCGAGGATCCGGGCCGGCAGCGTGGTCGGCACCCCGGTCTCGATGTTCGTCAGCGTCATGGTCAGCCGGATCGTCCGGGCCGGCGGCACGTCCAGATCGACCGGGACGTCCAACCGCAAGGTGCCACCAAACTCCTGGGCATTGCCGTGGCGAATCCGCACCAGGCTGGACAGCACTGATATATCGGTCGGCTCCGACCGCGGCCCAATCGCCATTCGTTCGCTCCCCTCGGCGTCCACGCGTCGAGCCTACTACTACAAACCTTGTAGGAGCCTGATAACTACTACGACGTTCGTAGAACTAGGGCGGGAGGTCCGGTCGCGTCGGCGCCATCGGCCGGGTCGGCAGCGACCGGGCCGTAGGCCGGCGCTCGCAGGAGCCGTCGCGGGCGCCGGGCCGGACGGCCGTAGCCGGAAGGCCGTGGTCGGAAGGCCGTGGTCGGAAGGCCGTGGTCGGCGAGCCGCCGCGCGAAGTCCAGGAACGGCTCGACGGCCCGGGGCAGCTTGGCGATTGCGGTCCCGGGCCGCCGAGGGTCACACCGGCCGGCGCTCACGAGCGCGCGGCCGGAAGCGTTACGGCGTCACATCGAAGCTGGCCAGGAACGCCAGATCGTCGGCTTGGTCGATGCGGTATTCGTCGTCGGTGCCGGTGCAGTTCGGGCTGATGCCGAAGGACGTCACCGCGACGATCTGGTTCGTGCCCTGGACGAGCGTCGGCCCGCCGGAGTCGCCGAAGCAGGTGCCGCCTTGATGCGTACTGCCGTTGTTGTTGGTGAAACGGGCGACCGTGCCATCCGGCGTGCCGAACGCACCGCGAAGCGTGACCAGCGCGACCGTCCCGAAGTACCGGGTGTCACCACCCACGTCGAAGTGCGGGTGCTCGGCGTTGAGGCCGTAGCCGACGACGGTGAACTTCTGCGTGCTATCGGGGCCGGTCTGGAACTGGTCCAGGAACCCGGCCGGCGAAACCGCGCCGTAGCCGCTCATCGGCACCGGCGCGAGGAGATTCAGGATCCCCATGTCGTGCAGGAAGAACGCGTTGTTGTCGAATTGCGGGTGCGGGTGCGAGGTGGCCCGATGCCACTGCGACGACCCGTTCAGAGCTGTCGCCCAGTCGTGGTAGCGCTGCGGGTTCTCCGACCGCCCGTAGGTCGAACTCGGCCGCAGGATGTCGAAGTCCGGTGAGTCCGAGAAGTTGATCCAAACGTCGTCTCCGCCTGATCCGGAGCCACCGTTAACGGTCGTCGACACGCCATCGGCGCCGACGCCATGGGTGCAGTGCCCGGCGGTGACCACGATGTGGTCGTTCAGAAGCGTGCCGGTGCAGGTGAACCACGAACCCGGGTCGTCGAACCTGGAGTCCTGCTCGTCCGGCACGTAGAACAGCAACTCTCCGACATACGGATGAGCACCGACGTCGGGCTGGCCATGGGTGATGGCACTCGCCGGTGTCACCGCCGCGATGACCAGCGCCGCAGCGGCGACCACCACCGTCGCGAGTCGTTTCAGCATGGGCTTCCTCCATCAGTGGTGAAGAACGCTTCCATCTGAACCAGCGGTCGCACCCACCGGCGCGTCACAGGTTTTGCGCGGCGCGAGGGTGTCGGCAAGGGTCGCCGACACCAGCTCCGTATCTCTTCTAGCGTCGGGCGGCCCGGATTTGTCACACCAACGTGCCACTAAAAAAGTGCATTGTCACCAGCAGAAACCTGTCATTGACATATCGACATCCGTACGCGTACCAATCGATAGTGAAGTTGACTAACCATCGATTGGAGCCGCATGCGCCGTCTACGATCGGGTCCCCTCGCCGCCGTGTTCGCCGCCGCCGTCGTCGCCGCACTGGCGCCGGCCGGACCGGCGGCCAACGCCGCGGCCGGGACCGCTTATGTGCGCGTCAATCAGCTCGGCTATGGCAGCGCCGGCAAGCGCGCCTACCTGATGTCATCGGGCACCGAGACCGATGCCACGTTCGCGGTGAAGAACTCCTCCGGCGTCACTGTCTTCACCGCTCCGATCGGAGCTCGGCTGGGCTCGTGGAGTTCCGGCTATCCGAACGTCTACGCCCTCGACTTCGACTCGGTCACCGCCGCGGGCACCTACACCGTCGCCGTGACCGGCCCGCTGGCCGCGACGTCGCCGGCGTTCCGGATCGACACCGGCCAGAACGTCTACGCGTCGGCGATGACCAACGCGGTCGCGTTCTTCCAGAACCAGCGCGACGGTTCCGCCTACATCCCGTCCCCGCTGCGCACCGCACCGGCTCATCTCAACGACGCGTCCGCGATGAGCTACGCGACACCGCACGCGAAGCCGTCCGGCGCGTTCTCCGGCGACCTGACGTCGCTCGGGATCACCGTCAACGCGTCCGGCGGCTGGTGGGATGCCGGCGACTATCTGAAGTTCCTGCAGACCACCAGCTATACCGAAGACCTGCTGCTGGTCGGCGCGCGGGACTTCGCGGCCCAGACCGGATCGGCGTACGCGGCCGAAACCCGGTTCGGTGCCGACTTCCTGCAGCGCATGTGGAACGACAACACTCGCACGCTCTATTACCAGGTGGGCATCGGCGAAGGCAACGCGAAGATCGTCGGCGACCATGACATCTGGCGGCTGCCCCAGGCCGACGACACCTATGGCGGCACCGCGGCCGCGGACAAGTACATCCGCAATCGCCCGGTGTTCCCGGCCAACTCTCCCGGCGGACTGATCAGCCCGAATCTCGCCGGGCGCGAGGCGGCCGCACTCGCGCTGTGCTACCAGGTCTACCGGACCAGCGATCCGGCCTACGCGAACGCCTGCCTGCTCTCCGCCGAGCACGTCTTCGACCTGGCCGACACGGCACCGTCCGGGACGTTGCTGACGGTAATCCCGTACAGCTTCTATCCGGAGACCGAGTGGCGCGACGATCTGGAGCTCGGCGCCACCGAGCTGAACCTGGCCCTGGCCGCCGGGCCGGCACCGGGCGGCCTGCCGCACAGCGATCCGACGTTCTACCTGCAGAAGGCGGCGACCTGGGCGAACGCCTATATCACCGGACCCGGCGACGCGGCCGACTCGCTCAACCTCTACGACGTCAGCGGGCTCGCACATTACGAGCTCGCCAACGCCATCACCGCAGCCGGTTCCCCGGCCGGACTGGCCACCAGCGTCACCGCGCTCACCGCCGACCTCGCCAAGCAACTCAACAACGCGGTGGCGCAGTCGGCCACCGACGCGTTCGGCTTCGGCTTCCCGTGGGCCACCTGGGACACCACCTCGCACGGTGCCGGGCTGGCGGTGATGGCCCACGAGTACGCCCATCTGACCGGCAGCACCACCTACTCCGCCTACGCGGACCGCTGGCTGGGCAACATCCTGGGCGCCAACGCCTGGGGTCTGTCGCTGATCGTCGGCGACGGCAGCACCTTCCCGAACTGCCTGCAGCACCAGGTGGCCAACTTGGCCGGGTCGCTGACCGGCGGCTCTCCGGTGCTGGCCGGCGCCGCGGTGGAAGGTCCCAACTCGGCCGCCACCAGAGGTGCGGTCAGCGGCATGGTGGCCTGCCCGGCCAACGGCGCCGACGTCTACGCGCCCTTCAACAGCTCGTCCGCGGAATTCAAGGACGACATGCAGTCCTACTCGAACACCGAACCTGCGATCGACCTCACCGCGAGCTCTCCGCTCGCCTTCGCCTGGGAGATGAGCGGCCAATGATCCGCACTCGCCTGTCCCGCCGTGCCGCAGCGGCGATTCTCCTGATCGTCGGAGCCGGCGGCGGCCTGGTCGCCGCCGAGCCGGCCGGGGCCGCCACGGCGCCGCCGGCGCACGTCTACGCGCCGTACTTCGAGACCTGGGGCACCGATAGCCTCACCACGGTCGCCCAGCAGTCCGGAGCGCGCTACTTCACTCTCGCCTTCCTCGAGGTGCCGACCAAAGGCTCGTGCACGCCGGTCTGGAACGGCGACGCCACCCAGCCCGCGACGTCCGGCCGGTATCTCAGTGACATCGCCAGTCTGCGGGCGATCGGCGGCGACGTGATCCCCTCGTTCGGCGGCTTCTCGGCCGACAACGGCGGCACCGAGCTTGCCGACTCGTGCACCAGCGTCGCGTCGATCGCTGCTGCGTACGAGTCGGTCATCGCCACCTATGACGTCAGCCGGCTGGATATGGACGTCGAAGTCAAGTCCCTGTCCAACACCGCCGGCATCGACCGCCGGAACAAGGCGATCGCGATGGTGGAGGCGTGGGCCGTGGCGCAGGGCCGACCGCTGCAGATCTCCTACACCCTGCCGGTGGAGCCGGCCGGCCTGGAATCCAACGGCCTCGCGGTGCTGCAGAACGCGGTCGCGAACAACGCTCGGGTGGACGTTGTGAACATCATGACGTTCGACTATTACGACCACGTCACCACGGACATGGGCGCGGCAGCGATCAGCGCCGCGCAGGGCTTGCACGCCCAGCTCGCCGCGCTCTACCCGACCAAGACATCGGCGCAGCTGTGGGCGATGGAGGGCAACACGATCCTGCCCGGGATCGACGACTACCCGAAGAAGACCGAAGTCACCAGCGTTGCCGATGCGCAGCGCCTGCTGGCGTTCGCCTCCGCCAACGGCATCGGCACCCTGTCCATCTGGGCAATCCAGCGGGACAACGGCGGCTGCCCCGGCGGCCGGGACAAGAACGACTGCTCCGGCATCGTCCAGAACACCTGGGACTTCAGCCACGTCCTGAATCCCTACACCGGTTGATCGACCACAAGTCGCGGGTGGGTCGCGCGGGGACGAGACCGCACGACCCGCCCGCACGACCCGCCCGCATGACCGTCGCTGGTCAGGACCGAACGGCCGTCGCCGGCACCGGCTCCGGTGCCGGCGTCGCGTCGGCGTCGGCGTCGAGGGCACCGAGCGGACCCGGAGTGCCAGGCCGGCCAGCATCGCGCCGAATCCGAGGGCCGCGCAGACCGCCATCGCCGCGCGATAACCGTCGACGAACCGCCCGCTGCCCGCGGCCGAGGCGAAGACGGTGCCGGCGATCGCCACGCCGAATGCCGCGCCCAGCTGACGCATCGTGCCGAAGGTGCCGGAGGCGATCCCGATGTCCGCGGGTGCGACCAGGCTCACCACCGCCTTGGTCGTGGCCGGCAGGGCCAACGCGAGACCGATGCCGGAGAGCACCAGCGGGCCGGCAATCGGCAGGTAAGGCGCGCTGTCCCCGGCCGCGAACGCCAGTAGTCCCACGCCCACGGCGAACGCAGCGGTGCCGGCCAGCACCAGTGCGCGCTCGCCGAACCGGTCCGCCAGCGCACCGGCCCGGGGCGCGATCAGGACCGGCGGCACGCCCCAAATCAGCAGCCGGAGTCCGGTCTGCAGCGGCGAGTCGCCGCCGGTCACCTGGAACAGCTGGGCGGTGAAGAAGATCGTGGCGGTGACGGCGCCATTGAGGGCGAAGATGACCACGTTGCCGGCCGAGAACGACGCCGACGAGAACAGCCGGATCGGCAGCATCGGCGCGGTCGCCCGGCGTTCGTACGCGATGAATGCGACGACCGCAGCCGCACCGCCGATCAGCGTGCCGGCGACCATCGGGCTGGTCCACCCGTCGTCGGAGGCATGGATCAGCCCCCACACCAGTGACAACGCGGCGGCCGCACCGAGCACCAGCCCAGGCACGTCGATGCGAGCCGGGTTACCGAGTCCCTCGGCCACCTTGGACCGGACGAACGGGATCGCACCGAGCGCGAGCGGGACGTTGATCCAGAAGATCCACTGCCAGGACAGGCCCTCGGTGACCGCGCCGCCGATGACCGGCCCGAGCACCACAGCGAGCCCGGTCACGCTGCCGTAGATGCCGAGCGCCCAACCGCGCCGCTGCGGCGGAAACGCGGCGTTGAGAACGGCCAGCGCCATCGGCATCACCGCCGCCGCGCCGGCACCCTGCACCGCGCGGGCGGCGATCAGCCCGGCGACGCCGGTGGACAGCGCACACGCGGCGGAGGCCAGGCCGAACACGACGAGGCCGATCATGAAGACGCGGCGCCGCCCGAGCCGGTCGCCGACCGCGGCCGCGGGCAGGAGCAGCACGGCGAAGCTCAACGTGTACGCGTTGACGGTCCACTCCAGGTCGGCCTGAGAACCGTGCAGGCTCCGCTGGATCGTGGTGAGCGCGGTGGACACCACCAGCATGTCGAGGATGACCATGAATGAGGCGAGCGAACCGAGAATCAAGGCCCAGCGCTGCGCCGGGGTGATCGAGCCGGAAGGCGCGGAAGTCGTCATGCCGGTTGAGACACCGGACCGGACCGGAACTGGTCGCGACCAGTTTTCCCGGCCGCCGGTGTCTTTATCGGTATGGGAGTTTCGACCTGGCACGATTCTGGAGTGAGCGAATCACCACCGGCCGATGAGAAGCTACGGCGCGCGCAGTCCGGTGACGGGGACGCGTTCCGGGAGCTGACCGAGGCCTACCGGACCGAGCTGCAGGTGCACTGCTATCGCATGCTCGGCTCGCTGCAGGACGCCGAGGACATGGTCCAGGAGACGCTGCTGGCGGCGTGGCGCGGCGTGACCGGTTTCGAGGGCCGATCGTCGATCCGGACCTGGCTCTACCAGATCGCGACCAATCGTTGCCTGAACGCACTTCGGGCCGGGGCTCGCCGCCCCCGGTTCGCCTACCAGCCGGAGTTCAACATGCCACCGCCCACTCGATACGGCGAGGTCACCTGGCTGGAGCCGTACCCGGATCTGCTCTTGGATCTGATGCCGGACCAAGCGCCAGGCCCGGACGCGCGGCTCGAGCTGAAGGAATCGATCTCGCTCGCGTTCATCACGGCGACCCAGACGCTGCCGGCGAGGCAACGCGCGGTGCTGGTGCTCCGCGATGTCCTGGGTTACCGGGCCGCCGAGGTCGCCGCGATGCTGGAGACCACGGAGGATTCGGTGAACGGCGCGCTCAAGCGGGCTCGGGCGGCGTTAGGCGATCAACGACCGGATCGGGATCAGGCCCAACCACCGGAGACGGTCACCGAGCGCGAAGTCGTCGAGCGATTCGTGACCGCGTTCGAGGCCGGCGACGTTTCGGCAGTCGTCGACCTGCTCAGCGACGACGCGTGGCTGACCATGCCGCCGCTGCCGCTGGAATACTCCGGTCGAGCCGAGATCCTGGAGTTCCTGACCACCATCCCGTTCCGGGAGCAGCGGCGGTACCGCTTGATCCCGACCCGGGCCAACCGGCAGCCGGCGTTCGCCTGCTACGTCGCTTCGGCCCTGTCGCCGATCCCGCGGGCGCACGGGCTGCTGGTGCTCGGCGTCGAGAACGGTCAGATCGCCGCGATGACGCGGTTCATCGACAACTCGCTGATGCGAGTCTTCGGGTTCCCGCGGATCTATCCGGGCGCGTGGCCCGTGGTCCGCTGACGCTGAGCCGCTTGTCGGTGTGGCCGCCCGACATGTCCAGCACGGACGGCCGAAAGGCGGCGACGGCCGCGCCGCTCAGTGGCGCGCGGCTCGCCTGCGCGCCATTGGAGTCTCGGCGTGACCGGTCCGCTCCAGCGCCGGACCGACCGCGGCCAGCGGCTCCGGTCGGCCCAGGAGGAAACCCTGTGCATGGTCGATGTCCAGGTCGGCGAGGGCGACCAGCTGATCGATGTGCTCGACCCCCTCGGCGGTGACCGGGATGTCCAGACCGCGACCGAGATCGGCGAGCAACTTGACGACCGTGTGGTCGCGCGGGTTGTGCAACATCCCGGCGACGAACGCGGCGTCGATCTTCAGGCCGCTGATCGTCACCGCGGACAGGTGCCGCAGGCTGGTGGATCCGGCGCCCATGTCGTCCAGGACCACTTCGACCCCGAGCTGGCGCAGCCGCTCGGTCCGGGCTGTCGCCTCGGCCAGCGTCGCGAGGTCGGCACCCTCGGGCAGCTCTAGTCGCAGCCGGGTCGGTGGCAGGCCGGCCGCGGCCAGCGCCTGCTGCACGACGACATCGAAGTCGGTGGCCAGCGTCGCCGGCGCCAGGTTCACCGCGACCCGCTCGGGTGCCGCGGCGCCGTGCCGGGCAATGATTCCGGCGAAGTCGGCGCAGGCGCGATGCAGCACCCAGCGATCCAGCGCCGGCAGGTGCCCGGCGCGCGCGGCACCGGCCAGGAACCGGTCCGGTCCGAGCAGGCCGAGGCGCGGGTGACGCCACCGGACCAGAGCTTCGATGCTGATGATCGCTCGGTCCCGGATCCGCCGGATCGGCTGGTACCAGACCTCGAGTTCGCCGTCACGGATGGCTTCGACGACCGTCCGATCCACCGCGTCCACGTCGCCGACCAGCTCGGCACCGACGTCCACAGTGCACTCCACTTGATCCCCACCGGCCTGCTTGGCCCGGAACATTGCCATATCCGCCTCGGCGAGCAGCGTCACCGGGTCGCAGGCGCTGCCCGAGATCGCGACCCCGACGCTGGCGTGCACCGGGCCGTAGCCGGGACCGCTGCCATCCGGCGCCGCGATCGCCCGCCGGCACCGCTGCCCCAGCTCGGTGGCGCTGGCCAGGGACTGCGCGTCATCGCTGACCGCGCTCACCACGGCGAACTCGTCGGCACCCAGGCGGGCCACCAGCTCGCCCGGGCCGGCCGCGTTGCGCAGGTGCGCCGCCGCCCGGGTCAGCACAGCGTCGCCGACGTGGTGCCCGCTGGAGTCATTGATCTTCTTCATACCGTCCAGGTCCACCACCGCCAGCAGAACCTTTCCGGTGTCCCGGCCGCACAGGTCGGACAGCAACTCCAGAAAGTGGGCGCGGTTCAGCAAACCGGTCAGATCGTCGTGGGTCGCCCGGTAGGCGAACTGGCGGGCGAGGGCGTCGAACAGATCCGCCGGCGAGGCGCGGCGGATGTCGCCTCCGGGGGCATCGACCAGCACGTCGTCATAACGGCGGTCGCCCGGCCGGGTGCGCAACCGCTGCGCGGCGGCGACGATGGTTTCGGATCCGCGTACGCGGGTGGGGGTCCAATCGGCGATCTCGCCGACCGGACGCCGCGCCCACAGCGTGCGTCCGTAGCCGAACGGCCCGGACATGATCTGAGCGAAAGCGTCCCGCATCACCAGCCCGGTCCGGTCGTCGTCGACCACGGCGACACTGGCCAGCGCGGGATCGCCCCGAAACGCCGAATCGAGGCTCTCGCAACTATCGGTGGCCGCCACCACGACGGTCGGAACCGCCACATCAGCCACGGTCAATGGCACACGCACCCCGGCACCCCTCCGCGGCTGGTGATCAACGTTGTCGAAGCGTAGACACACGCAACGCTCCACGGCCACCGGCCAACTCGCCGTTTCTAGTGGTCATGCGCCGTTACCGCACATCGCCGGACAGCGTCGCCGAAAGAATTCACCTCGCGTTCACCGGCGCTGCCAGGCTGCATCGCCGAGACCGGGCGGAAAAACGTGGCGCCCGCGCGCATCCGGTCCCGGTAGCATCGCGGGCCGTGATCGACCTACCCGAGATCCTCGCCCGCGAGTTCGGTCTTGCCGTTACCGCGATCGAGACCAACGACGGCGGCATCGACCGGTCCGCGCACCGCTTCCGGGTGCGCGCCGAGCAGCCGAACGGCGATCCGCAGTGGTTCGCGGTGAAGTGGAGTTCGGGCGGCTCGATCGCCGGATTGCAGACGCCGGCCGCCCTGTCCGAGGCCCCGATCAACGGTGTGCCGGGACCGCTTCCGGCGCGCGACCGCCGCCCCTGGGTCGACGTGCCGCTGGACGGCGAACCGCGCCGGCTCAGCGTGGTCCCCTGGGTCGGCGACCGGCAGGCGATCGACGGCGGCCTGACCGAAACCCAGTGGCGGGCGTTCGGGCGATTGCTGGCCGGAGTGCACGCCTATCGGGTGCCGGCCGAATTGCGGTCCGTGCTGCCGGCGATGTCGCACGACCGGGAACTCGCCGCCGTCAAGCGCACCGATGACCTGGTCGAAAACGACCGGACCGGTGTCGATAGAAATGTCGCGGCGCTCTGGCGGAGCCATCGCGATCGCCTGAGGAGCGCCGCTGACGCGGTCCCCGCGCTGGCCGGCGCGATCGAACCGGCCGTGCTCTGCCACGCCGATCCACATCTGGGCAACCTGCTGGCCGACGACAGCGGTACCACCGGCAGCAGCGTCTGGCTGGTCGACTGGGACGACGCCGTGCTCGCCACACCCGAGCTGGACCTGATGTTCGTGCTTGGCGCCACCTACGGCAGCGAGCACATCGGCGAGGCGGAACGCACCTGGTTCGCCACTGGCTACGTGGCGTCCGAATCGGCCACCGGAGACGACCTTCGACGAGCCGCCGATCCGGAGCGGCTGCGCTACTACCGGGCGGCCCGCGCCCTCGTCGACGTGGCCGAACTGGCCGCCGAAGCACTCGTGCCGGAGACCGAGCCGGGCTGGCGCGCCGTTGCGGCCCAGCTGGTGGCGGAGAATCTAGCGCCCGACGGGCTGCTCGCGCTCGCCGGGCTCTGAGTCCCGACACAGGCGCCCGGCCGTCCGCTCGCAGCTTGCAGTCACGACCGCCAGATCAGGCCGCCACTTCGTAGTGCGCCTGCGGCGCGAACGTTTTCATCACATCGGCACCCTCCTGGATGATGCCGTAAGTGCCCTCTGGCACCGCGTTCCAGGCTCCCGGGAGGTCGCCGAACGGCTCCGAGACAATCAGCCGGGACTCCGACGAGACGTGCCGCAGCATCTGGTTGTTCGGATAGAGCTCGCGGAGCGTACGCACGTCGGTGCTGTAGAACAGCGACCGCGAGTTGCGCACCGTGGAGTAACGGAATGCCCACACTCGCTCGGAGTCGGTGGTCGCGATTGTCATCTGCAGCGCGTTGTCGATCCCGTGCGCGGCGGCGGTCGCCTCGACGAAACCGGCCATCCGCGCCACCGCCCCAGGCGCGTCGTCCCGCAGCCCGAAGCTCAGTGCCAGGTAGAACATCAGCTCCGAGTCGGTCGAGCCTTCGATCGACGAATACAGCTCCGGATCGATCGCGAGAGCGAGCTCCCGCTTGATCTCGTGGAACTGGCGGATCGAGCCGTTGTGCATCCACAACCACCGGTCGTAACGGAACGGATGGCAGTTCGTCTCCTGCACCGGGGCGCCGGTAGAGGATCGGATGTGAGCCAGGAAGATCGGTGACTCGATGTGCTCGGCCAGGTTGCGCAGGTTCCGGTCGTTCCAGGCCGGGCTGATGCTGTGGAAGACGCCCGGGTTACGTCCGGTGTACCAGCCGACGCCGAAGCCGTCGCCGTTGGTCGTGGTGGCGCCGAGCTG
The DNA here is from genome assembly GCA_963836775.1 of uncultured Actinomycetota bacterium. GTDB lineage: Bacteria > Actinomycetota > Actinomycetes > Mycobacteriales > Micromonosporaceae > DASQPR01. The sequence goes on from CAWIKR010000003.1 coordinate 2,969,844, forward strand.
GCTGTGCAGGCTCTGGTCGATCAGCGAGTGGGGCGGCTTGTAGAGGAGTTCATCCAGCAAGATCGGTGAGCCGGAGTAGGCGAGCCAGCGACACATGCGTAAGTCCTGTCGGTGAGTAGCCGGTCGGCACGGGCCTCGACGTCGACCGGCGCGGATCACCGGTCGCGGCGCGCGGCCGCCGACCCACTGTGATGGAGATTACGCCGGGTCTGATCGCTTCGGGCCCGCTCCGCCGGACTCCAGCGCTCCTCTCGCGGTTGCGGGCATTGCCGCTGGGGTCAGTGGCGTCGCGGGACCGGATACCCGGGCCCGGCTCGCGTTGACCACGATCAGCCGAAAGGTTTTGAAATGTGCGGTCCTGGCGCGGCTCGACTAAAGTTCGCGAGATGCCTGCTCCAACCCCCGGCTACCTGCTCCACGACCGATATGTCCTGAAGGGCCTGATCGGTTCCGGCGGAATGGGCGATGTGTGGAGTGCGCACGACCAGCGCCTCGATCGACCGGTGGCGATCAAGTTGATCCGCGGCGCGGCCGAGTCCGACATCCGGCCGGAAGCCCAGGCCGCTGCCCGCCTCAATCACCCGCACATCGCCGGCGTGCACGACTTCGGCGACGTCGCAATCGACGGCGTCGGCTATGGCTATCTGGTGATGGAGTTGCTGTCCGGCACGTCGCTCGCCGACCGCCTGGCCGCCGGTCCGATTGCCTGGCCGGAGGCTGCCGCCATCGGTGCCGACGTAGCCAGTGCGCTGGATGCCGCGCATCGGCATGGCATCGTGCATCGCGACATCAAGCCGGCCAACATCATGCTCACCGCGGGCGGCGCCAAGGTGCTGGACTTCGGCATCGCCACCGCGGCTCACCGCCGCGGCGACACCGGTCTGATCGCCGGTACGCCCGCCTACGCGGCCCCGGAAACCGGACAGCCCGGTGGCGCCGGCCCGACCGCAGATGTTTACGGCCTGGGTGCGGTCCTCTACGAGATGGCCACCGGAACCCCACCTCGCAACGCGCGCACCTGGGACGAGTTCGGCGCCACCGATCCGGCGCATCAGGTCGGCGTACCGTCAACGATTCCCGTGGACGCCGCGCGCCTGGTCATGGCCGCGCTCGCGGCGGACCCCGCGGATCGGCCCACCGCGGCCGCGCTGCTCGCGGGCCTGCATCCAGCGGATTCGCCGGCCCATGCCGCTCCGACCGCACACCCCACCGTGGTGCAGGCCGCGCCGGCGATGGCCGGTGTCGCGGCGGTCCCCCGGCCGCGTCCGCAGCCCACCATGGTGACCACCGCGATCCCGGCAGGTCCCGGCCGATCGCCGTGGGCCATCGCGGCCGCCGCCATCGTCGTCGTGGCCGTGCTGATCGGCGGGATCCTTGCCTGGTCAGCGCTGACGTCGTCGAAGAACGACGCGCCGGCGGCGGCAACGACTCCCACGACATCGGCACTGGCGACCCCGACCCCGTCCGAGTCCGCGACGCTCCCCGGATCCGGCTCGATCGACGGGCTGCTCGCCAGCCTCCGGCAGACCATTGACGGTGCGGATTCGCTCGGCGTCATCGATCATGGCCAGGCCAAGGACCTGGACCGCACCATTGACCGGATGAACCAGGCGCTGCAAGACGGCGATCTCGGCGAGTTCCAGGATCAGGCGGGCAAGCTGCGGGACGACCTGAGCAGCGGCGGGCACCACGGCAACGGCCATGGCGACGATCAGGGCGCCGGCAGTTCACCGCTGCAGCAGACGGTCAATTCACTGATCGATCAACTTCTCACCGCCGCCGGGATCACTGCCGACCACTGAGGTTTGCCCGGCTGCTGCTGCTCCGCCGCCACCCGCCGACGCGACCGACCCGACCGGGGGCGCCGCCTCAGCCGGGACGACGCCGCCTCAGTCGGATGCGCCAGCCTCCACGGCGGGCCGTCACAGGCCTGCAGAGCCGGCCTCGCCGGACCCGGCACGTCTCACCAGCCGGCGTGCGCATGCTTGCCGTACGCGCGTGCTTGCGTCGGTCATTTGCGCGCATGATGGCGATAAGTCCCTTTTGCGTAACAGTGGCGACAAACGCCAGCGCAACCGTGACGCGGCGGTCGAGACTGAGGAGGTCCGAAAGTTGTCGCGACTCTTGGAGAACTCACATGATCGGCGCGATTTTGCTTGGGCTGTTCTGCGGCGCTGTCGCGCGGATGCTCATTCCGAACGACGCGTTTCGCCACATGAAGGGCTGGCGGTCGTGGCTGGTATCGCTCGGGCTCGGCCTGCTCGGCGCGATCCTCGGCTACGTGATCTTCACGCTCGGCCTCGGCATCGGTGATGACGACATCTTCGATTGGGGCGGTGTGCTCAGCGCGCTGATCGGAACGCTGATCGTGGTGCCGATCGCCTCCTGGGCGCTGCGCAGGATGAACAAGTCGCCGGATCAGGCGCCCCGGCCGACTCAGCCGCCACGCCCGACCCAGTCCAACCCGAGCTGAGCCCCACCCAGCCGGGTCCCACCCGAGCTGAGGCCGGGCGCTAGCGCCCGGTCTCAGTAGTCTCGGCCTGGATCACCGCATCCGGGCCGGGAAACAGCAGGCCCTCATGGCCGTCGTCGTGCCAGCGCACGTCAAACGGCGGTGATCCGTCGTCGTGGCGGACACCGGTGATGGTGCCCACTCGATCCGCATCACCAGCATGCGGTCCGTGCACGACGATTCGGTCTCCGATATGACCCTTCACGCCTCGCTCCTCCCGCGCTGCCGCAACCTGCCGGACCGGCCACGTATGCGCCCGGATGCACTGGTGCGGCTCAGTCGCCGTCCCTGTCAACGCTAGCGATTTGTCCGGATCTTTGGGCCTACAACGGTCGACGCCGATTGCTCCGGCCAGACCGAACGTACGGCCGGCCGGACGCAAAACGTATGTCCATAGTGATCAGACGGTCACTAGTTGTACGGATCTTCGTCGTACGGCCGGAACGATGATCGGCGGCCTTCGTTAGATCAGGTGACCGACACGGAGGGCGCGACGTGAACCCAGACAAGCTGGCCTGGCAGGCAATCACCATCGCGGCGTCGGCCGCCGAACCGGATCCACGACGCGACGAGTTCACCCAGCCGTACGGCGCCCTGGATCACCTGTGCTCACTCATTTCCCATGAGTTCAGCCGCGGCGAGGACGACCGGCAGGTCTGGCATGCCCTGAGCGTCCAGCCGCGGAACCTGTCCACCCAGACGTTCGCGGCCCGGGCACTGCAGAGCCACCTGCACGACAATCCGCCGTTTCGACGGGCGTTGATCCACGCCGTGAAGCTGGCCATTACCGGTGCCGGCCGGCAGGCTCAGCGCCGCCGCACGCCCAGGTGCCGCGTCTCGGTCCGCCGCTGAAACAACATCATCGCGTGATCAGCCGCTCGCGGGAGAACAGCGGCGCCACCACCCGCCAGCCGGCGACGTCCACGACCAGCAGCACCGCCGCGATCATCGCCGCGGCCGGCGGCGTCACGTGGACCACGCCGATCGAGGTGACTGTCGTGATCGCGATCGCCGGAAAGCTGACCAGCACACTGAGCTGAGTCGCCACCCGCGGATCGGCGGTCCGGGTCGAGATCGCCACCCCCGCCCAGATCGCCAGCATCGTGATCAGCGGGATGAACGCCAGCTCGCCCAGAATCGCCGGACCGCGCAGGATCGCCGCCGCCACCGTCGGCTTGGCAAAGAGCTCGACCGCCAGCAGGAAGACGCCGAAGACCGCGTAGGAGACCACGAGCGACGGCAGCAACGCCGCGAGCGCCTTGCCGATCAGGAACTCCTCGTCGCGGATCGGCGTGGTGAGCACCGGTTCGAGCGAGTTCTGCTGGCGCTCCCCGGCGACCGAGTAGGCGGCGACGGTGGCCGGCACCATCGCCGGGATCGCCAGCATGTAAATCAGCGGCTGCTTCGCTCGCAGCTCATCGGCGGCCGAACCGGGCAGCGCGAAGATCTCGATCGCGGGATAGACACTGAACAGCAGCGGCAGCATTGCCATGGTGATCACGATCTGCCGGTTCCGCCGATACTCGCGGAGTTCCTTGCGATAGATCGCCGCGATCCGGCGCCGGCTGAGGTTCATTCTCGCGACCCCTCGTCGCCGATGATCTCGAGATACACGTCCTGGAGCGAGCGCCGTGGTTCGCTCAGGGACAGCACGTCGGCACCGGCACCCACCAGCGCCCGCGTCACCTCCGGGGCCGCGACCGAGGGGTCGCTCACCGCAATGACATAGACGCCGTCTTCGCCACGCCGGCCGTCTTCGCCACGCCGGCCGTCCTCGCTACGCCAGCCGTCCTCGCCACGCCGGCCGTCCTCGCTACGCCAGCCGTCCACCGCAGGCAGTCCGGCGAAGACCGCGTCCGGATCCGGCAACGGTTGCCGGGTGCGCACCGCGAGGGTGGTGGTGAACAACTTGCTCCGCAACTCCTCCGGCCGCCCGATGGCACGCAGCGTGGTGTTCATGATGGCGACCCGGTCACACAGCCGGTCCGCCTCGTCCAGCCGGTGGGTCGTCAGGAAGATGGTGACGCCGCGTCGCCGCAGCTCGCCGATCAGCGCATGCACCTCGCCGGCCGCGACCGGGTCCAGACCGGACGTCGGCTCGTCGAGGAACAACACCTCGGGATCACTGAGCAGAGCGCGGGCCAGCGCCACCCGCTGGCGCAGCCCTTTGGAGAGCGCACCGCAGGCGTCGCGGGCCCGGCCGGCCAGGTCGACCGCATCGAGCGCCGCTTCGATCCGCTGGCGGGGCACCGGTGACTCGTAGAGCGCGGCGAAGCACTCCAGGTTTTCCCGCACGCTCAGGCGCAGGTAGAGGCCGGGCGCCTCGGGCATCACCGCGATCCGGCGCCGGATGTCGACGCCGTGCTCCGGAGTCAGCGGATATCCGGCCACCGACGCGGTGCCGGCGCTGGCCGCGATCAGCGTCCCGAGCGTACGCACGATAGTGGTCTTGCCGGCGCCGTTGGGACCCAGGAAACCGAACACCTCCCCGCGACCGACCTCGAACGACACGTCCCGGAACGCAGCCCGCTCGCCGAACATCTTGGTCAGGCGACTGACCGCGATCGCGGGTTCCGCGGTCCCGCCCAGCGCCGGCGGCGGACCCGGCGCCGGCATCCGCGTGCCCAACCCGACCACCTCGCTCTGCCGCCGACATCGATGTCCTTGACGACACTCTTACCACGCCGACCTAGCAGCGGCATCGGCCGTCAGAGCCGGGCGGTGCCGACGCGCTGCCGGAGGGGTCGCGGCCGGTGCCGGACGGCGGGCCGAGGGCTGGGTCCGGCGAACCCGGCCGGTCCCGGCCTCCACCTGCGGGAGGCCGGGACCGGACCATCACTGGTTGCGGAGCTGGAACTCATAGGTGATCGGTGGGTAGAGCCCGGACGTGAACCGACGCCGCGCGGCCGACGCGGTGACCCCGGGCGTGGAAGGCCGCCACCCACGACATGAAAAACTACGCTGTACCGTTTCAATGGTGTGGGTTGCCCACACCCGCGCCGATAGCCAGTCGATATGTTGCTGGGAGATCTCATGGCCGCGTCAACTCGAGCCGATGGCGCTCAAAATCGCGCAAACACAGCGCCTGCACCGACTATTCGAGATGTAGCGGCGGCCGCGGGCGTCAGCCTTGGCACGGTCAGCAACTATTTGAACCGTCCCAATTCGGTGGCCGTGGCGACCCGCGCTCGGATCCGAGCGGCGATCGAGTCGCTGGGCTTCGTCCGCAACGCCGGCGCCGCGATGATTCGCAGCGGCCGGGCCCGGACCATCGGCCTCGTGGTGCTAGATGTCTCCAACCCGTTCTTCACCGAACTTGCCCGCGGCGCCGAAGAGGCCGCACGCGAGCACCAGACGCTGATCATCCTCTGCAACTCCGACGAGGATCCCGAGAAAGAGCAGCGCTACCTCGAGGTCCTCGAGGAGCAACGGGTGCTCGGGGTGCTGATCAGCGCCGTCGACGGCGAGGCCACCAAGGTCGACTGGCTGCGTCAGCGGGGCACCTCGGTGGTCCTGATCGAGAGCGCCCGGCCGAACTTCTGCTCGGTCCGCACCGACGATATCGGCGGTGGCGAGCTCGCCGCCGACCACCTGATATCCCTGGGCCACCGCACCCTGGTGTACGCGACCGCGGCGCTCAGCGTCCGGCAGTATCAGGAACGGCTCACCGGCATCCGGCGCGCGATGAAACGACACCGGCTGCCGGAGACCGCGCTGACGATCATCGAGGAAGGCGTCAAGGGCAGCACCGCCGACGGCCGCCTCGCGGCCGGGCGGATCCTGGAGCAGAAGATCCCCGGCACCGGCATCCTCTGCGGCAACGACCTGATCGCGATCGGATTGTCGGCGGCGCTGATGCGAGCCGGTCTCCGCATCCCGCAGGACGTGTCCATCGTCGGTTACGACGACATCGAGTTGGCGCAGCAAGGCCCGCTTGCCCTCACCACCATCTCGCAGCCGAAGCAGAACATGGGCCGGACCGCGACCCAGTTGCTGATCGAGGAGTCCGAGGCCGGCAGCCGGCACGCCCACCAGCAGATCGTGTTCCAGCCCGATCTGGTGATCCGGGAATCGACGGCGGCGGTCACCACCAGCCGGACCCGGCGCAAGTAACGTCGCGCGGCTCCGCACATGCCGCGCGACCGCCTGGGACATGCTTGAATTCACCAAGGGTCGGGCTGTCCGGCGTCGACCACATGCTGTTCCTGGTCACGATCGTCGAAGTGGTGGATCGCTGATGCCGCAGGTGGACCTGTCCCTGGACGAGTTGCGCAATTACCGTGCCGCCATCGAGGCACCGCCGGACCTGCGGGACTTCTGGGACGACACCCTGGCCGAAGCGCGCGATCTCGACCTCGACGCGGTGTTCACACCGATCGCCACCGGCCTGGTGACAATCGAGACACTCGACGTGACATTCCGCGGCTTTGGCGGCCACCCGATCCGGGGCTGGCTGCATCTGCCGGCCGCGGCGGTGCGAGGCGACGCGCCACTGCCCGCGGTGGTGCAATTCCAGGGTTACAACGGCGGTCGCGGGCTGCCGCACGAGCACACCTTCTGGGCGGCGGCCGGCTACGCCCACTTCGTGATGGACACTCGCGGTCAGGGCAGCGGCTGGACCACCGGCGCCACCGGCGATCCGGTCGGCGCTCCCCCGGCTCAGCCCGGCTTCCTCACCAAGGGCATCGAGGACCCGTCGGAGTACTTCTACCGCCGTGTCTACACCGACGCCGTCCGCGCTATCGACCTGGTCCGCAGCCACCGGCTCATCGACGCGGATCGCGTCGTCGTCACCGGTCACAGCCAGGGCGGCGGCATCGCAATCGCGATGTCGGCGCTGGCCGGCGGAATCGTCGGAGTGATGCCGGACGTGCCGTTCCTGTGCGACTTCGGGCGGGCCGCCCGGATCGCGGCCAAAGAGCCCTACCCCGAACTCGCGCGTTACCTCAAGGCTCACCGCGACCAGACCGACCGCGCATTCCAAACGCTGGCGTATTTCGACGGCGCGGTGCTGGCCCGGCAGGCCACTGTCCCGGCGCTGTTCTCGGTCGCGCTGATGGACCAGACCTGTCCGCCGTCGACAGTGTTCGCGGCCTACAACGCCTATGCGGCGGACAAGGACATCGCGGTCTACGAATTCAACGACCACGAAGGCGGCGAAGCTTTCCATTACACCCGGCAGATGGACTGGCTGATCCGGTCCGGCAGCCGATGACCGGGCCGCTGACCGGACTCCGGATCCTGGAACTCGCCGGGATCGGTCCGGCACCGTTCGCCGCTATGACGCTCGCCGACATGGGCGCGGATGTGGTGCGGGTGGACCGGCCCGGGGCCCGGCCACCGATCCCGATCGGGTCCACGGCGGACGTCTTCGGACGTGGCAAGCGCTCCGTGCTGCTCGACCTCAAGACCCCGGCCGATCACGAGACAGTGATGGATCTGGTGGCCCGGGCCGACGTGCTGATCGAGGGCTATCGGCCCGGCGTCGCCGAGCGGCTCGGCATCGGACCCGCCGAGTGCTGGCGGCGCAACACCCGCCTGGTCTACGGCCGGATGACCGGCTGGGGACAGGATGGCCCGTTGGCGCAGGTCGCCGGGCATGACATCGACTACATCGCGATCACCGGGGCGCTGCACGCGATCGGCAGCGCCGACGGTCCGCCGCAGATCCCGCTGAACCTGGTCGGTGACTTCGGGGGCGGCGGGATGTATCTGGCGCTCGGCATCCTCGCGGCGGTGCTGGAAGCCCGGATCACCGGCACCGGGCAGGTCGTCGACGCCGCCATCGTGGACGGCACCACCCATCTGCTGACCGGCATTTTCGGGCTGCTGGCCGGGGGTGCCTGGGCCGATCACCGCGGTGTCAACCGGCTCGACGGCGGTGCGCCGTTCTACGCGGTCTACCGCACCCGCGACGACCGCCACATGGCGGTCGGCGCCCTCGAACCCCAGTTCTACGCCGAGTTCGTTCGGCTGCTCGGAATCGACGCCGATCCGGCGGCACAGCACGACCGATCCGGGTGGGCGGATCTGCGTACCCGGATTGCCGACGCCTTCGCCACGCGCGACCAGGCCGAGTGGGTCGCGGTGTTCGCCGGCACCGACGCCTGCGTGGCGCCGGTCCTGAGTCTCACCGAGGCGGCGGCGCATCCGCAGATCGCCGCGCGCAGGACGCTGATCGAGGTGGACGGGGTGTTGCAACCGGCACCGGCACCGCGGTTCTCCGGGCATCCGCAACCGATGCCGCACCCGGCTACCGCACCCGGCGGCGGTCTGGAGACGGTGCTGCGCGACTGGCTCGGCCGATCCGGCTCACGGGTCGGCTAAGGCACCACCACGACCGGCCATCGGCCGAGCCGCACCAGGCGGTTGGCGACCGAGCCGAGGAACCGGTGGTGCGCCCGGGTCGCCGTGCCGACGACGACCACGTCGGCCTTGTACTCGTCGGCGGCAGCCCGGAGCTGGGCGTAGGGATCGCCGTTGCGGCGCACGAACGTGGTCGGCACCGCGATGTCCTCGGCGATCTGCTGAGCACCCCGGCTGATCTCAGCGGCGAGATCATGCATCGCCAGCTGATATGGCCCGGCGACGGCACCAGACAGACCGGCCAGGCCACTGGGCGCCGCCACGAACACGATGACGAGACGGCAGCGCTGGCGGCGCGCCATCCCGGCGGCGTAGGCGCAGGCGCGCTCCGAAGAGTCGCTCCCGTCCACGCCGACGAGCACGGTGCGGGGGCCGTCGGTGCCGCGTTCATACGGCAACCGGGCCGGCGAGGGTCCATAGTGGGCGACGGACGTGCTGGTCGGAATTTCCACGAGCGCCTGCGCAGTACCTCAAAAGGGGGTTAGGACTCACGGGTCAGCGGTAGAGCTACCCAATCGTGGATGTGGTGTAACGGCAAGGGGTACGGGCTGGGATTTTGCTTCGGATAATCGGCGCCGGGTCGGCGGGGCCGCCGGTCTCCGGCAGGTCGATGCTGGATCGCAGTGTCACGTGCGGCAGGAAGCGTCGGCCCCTTCGCTCGCCTCGGTGTCGGCCTCGGCACAGCGCCGGAGGCAGGCCGACCGCCGCGATCACCGCCGAGATCAGGAAGACGCCGGCCTCAAGGGCGCCGGCGAGAGACTTCCGCTAAACCGACACAGCGGTACGCGTACCAGATCGGTTCGGCTCTTTTGTAGCTTGGCGGCGGCTCACGCGGTGGCGACGTGGCTTAGTCGTGCGGCCGTGACGAGCAGGGTCGCAATGGGCTCACTTGGTGGCGGCTCGCTTCGTGGCAGCTCGCTTCGTGGCAGCTCGCTTCGTGGCGACCGCGAGCGGCCGATCCGTCGGCCCGGTGTAGCGATAGATGGTCAGATCGCCAAGGCGTTCCAGGGTGCGGACGTAGCGATGCTGACGGCCGTCGACCGCGACGTCCAGCACCGCAACACCCTTCGCGGGATAGACGTAACCGTGGTTCGGGCCGCCGCGAAACAGGGCGTCTTTGCCAGGCACGGAGCCGACCATACCCGTTCGCGGGCTTGAGGAAACGCCCGCTCCCCGATCGGACTACGGATGCGAGTCGCGATCAAGAGTGTCGATGAACCACTTGCGCCGCCTCACCGAGTCTCGGGACCGTCCTGATCGTTTGTCGCCTCACCGCGACTCGGGCCGTCCTGGACGTCTGTCGCCGCACCGCGGCGCGGACCGTCCTCGTCGTCCGCTTCCTCATCGCGGCTCGGCCCCGCCTGATTGGCGGCGAGAATGTCGGGGGGCCGTTCTAGGGTGAGGTCGTTGCGTTCACGAGACCGGCGGGCAACTGCTCGAGCACGGTCGAGACAGGAGGTCCCCCATGGCTGAGGTGCTGTTGTTCCACCACGCACAAGGTCAGACGCCCGGATTCATCAGCTTCGCCGACCAGCTCCGGCGGGCCGGACACACGGTGCACACACCCGACGTCTATGACGGCAACGTCTTCGAAACGCTCGACGACGGGCTGGCGTTTGCCGGAAAGATCGGTTTTGAACAGATCGTCGAGCGTGGCGTGCGGGCCGCCGACGACCTGCCGTCCGATCTCGTCTACGCGGGCTTTTCGCTCGGCGTGATGGCCGCGCAGCAGCTCGCGCAGACCCGGGCCGGCGCGCGTGGCGCGGTGTTCCTGGAGAGCTGCCTGCCGGCCGCGGAGTTCGGCGGCTGGCCATCCGGAGTGCCGGTGCAGGTGCACGGCATGGATCACGATCCGTTCTTCGCCGAGGAGGGCGACATCGACGCGGCCCGCGCCCTGGTCGCCGAGGCCGAAGACGGCGAGCTCTTTGTCTACCCCGGCAACGTGCATCTGTTCACCGACAGCAGCGTGCCGACCTACGATCCGGCGGCGGCCGCACTCGTGACTGATCGAGTGCTGGCGTTTCTGGCCAAGATCGACGGATAGCCCGGCACCGAAATGAGGTGAACACGGCGTCCTGCCGCACATCGACCTAATACATCGATACCCTCGGCAGTTGCCAGCCGAGGAAGGACGCCGATGCCACGGGACGCAGCCGCAGTCGGGCCGCGGATCCGGCACGGCCTGGCGCAGGGTGCTGTCGTCACCATCGCCTGCTTGGTCGCGTACATTCTCGCCACGCAGTCGGTTACGCGGCTCTACCTGGCGCCGCGCGCAGATGATCTGATCGGCGGCTTGTGGGCGGTGATCGCGACGATCTTCGTCTGCCGAGACTCCGTCGAGCACAGCCTCGGCGCGGCCGTGACGCGGACGTTCGCAACCCTGGTGAGCTTCGGGTTGTGCATGGTTTACCTGATCTTTCTGCCGTTTCACGTCTGGGCGATGGCGGTGCTCATCGGACTCAGCGCATTCGTCACTATCGCCATCGGGCGATCCGGTGATGCGGTGACCGCGTGCATCACGACCGCCGTTGTCATGGTCAGCGCCGCGGTGAGTCCGGACCAGGCATGGCGGCAGCCGATCCTGCGGTGCGTGGACACCGTCATTGGTGTCGCCGTCGGGGTCGCCGCGGTGTGGCTCTCGTCGCGGGCGGTGCGGCATCGCGGCGAGCCAGGTCCGGCAGCCGGTTCGAGGTCTTAGCGCGGCTCCCGGATTAGGGACCCAGCGCGGCTCTTCGGCTGGTCGGCGCTTCGTTCGAGCTGGGCCTGGAGGTCCCCCAGGTCCACGTCGTAGCCCGGCTTGCAGATCGCTGAATTCGGGTCGCAGCCCAGTTCCCCGCCGGCGGGCCCACGTCGCGGCCTCGGCTTGCCCGGCGTTGCAGCCGCGGTCGCCCCCGCCGATTTCGCGTCGTAGCCCGGCTCCCCGGTCATGGGTTCGGCGGCTATCCTTCGCCGGTGACCGACCTGTTCTCTGCCGCGCCGCAACCCGACTACTTCGGCGGCGCCCCCACCGTCGCTACGGTCGGACGGCGACCGGCCCCGCGTACCGTCCGCGTCGCCACCTGGATCCTCTTCGTGCTGCTGGCACTCATGGTCGTGAGCATCGCCGGGACCATTTGGGATATGGCGACCTATGGCGGGTACGTCGACCAGGCAGCAGCCAGCGTGCATGCGACGGCGCACCAGGTAGCGACGGAAAAGTCCGACAACACCGTCGGCGACGTGGTGGTCCTCGTGCTGATCGTCATCTTCGGCGTGTTGTTCGGCCTGTCCGGACTGCTGGCTCGGCGCGGACTGCGGACCGGCCAGGTGCTCGCGTTCGTCGCTATCGCGCCGCTGGTGCTCTGCTGGATCGGCCCATTCCTTCCGGCCGACTCAACGAAGCTGAGCGACGCGGCCGGCAATCTGGCGCCGGCCGCCATCGGAGTGGTGTCAGGGATCTGTCTGCTCCTGCCACTGCCGCTCGGCATCGTGACACTGATTCTCCTGCTGACCAGCTCGGCTCGGGCGTTCTTCCGGCGCACCCCGCCAGCTCCGACCGGATACATGTACGTGCCGGCCCAGTGGGGCTACGCCGCGCCGGGATATGGTGCGCCCGGTCATCCGGTTCCGGGTCAGCCTGGCTACGGGGGTTACGGTGCCGCCGGTTATGGGGCGCCCGGTTATGGCGCACCCGGTTATGGCGCACCCGGTCAACCGTGGATCTTCCCGGGTCCGGCGGTGCCGCCGGCTCAGCCACCGGTCGGGCCACCGCCGTCGACCGCGTTCCCGACGGCTCCTCCGGTCGAGCCACTCCGCCCGACGCAGGCCTCGCCGACCCAGCCGTTGCCATCCGAGCCGATGCCAAACGAGCCGATGCCAAACGAGCCGATGCCATCCGAGCCGCTGCCATCCGAGCCGCAGGACGGGCCGCCGCCGAACTAGACCCACCGCGTCCCACCGCGCGTCTCGTCGACCAGCTCGCCCACCATCCGCAGGCGCCGCACCACGCGGCCAAGATCTCCGATCTTGGTGGAAGACTGCCACGATCACGAACCACCCCGGCGCCCACCAGCCGCCCGGCTGGCCCTCCACCTCAGGTCACCACCCACGGGCTGCACTCAGCCACCAAGATCGCAGATCTTGGCAACGCACTGCCACGATCACGAACCACCCTGCGCGCCAGCCGCCCGCCCGGGCCACCTGCTCAGGTCACCCTCGACCGGGCCGCACTAGGCGACCAAGATCGCAGATCTTGGCGACCAGATGCGATGATCGCTGAGATTTCACGCCACATTGGACAGTTAATGCCATATAGCGACGTCAACTATCCAATGTGGCGTGAAACGTAACCGATCTTCACAGGAACCGGCCCGGCCACCACCATCGACGGCCACGACATCCGCACCCGGGGGCCACGACTGGGCTAGTTGTCGACTAATGACGAAATCTCGTCATTAGTCGACGCCCAGGGACGCCGACGAACTATCGACCGGACACAGCCCGCGGTCGCGGGACCCGACGCCGCTCCCAAGCCACTCCCCTACGCGATCCAATCCGGGCCGGCACTACCCGAGCGGCTCGATGAAGGATCGCCTCCGGCCGTACTCGCGGGAGCAGGCTCCGCGGATCGACCGCGGCCCGGAACCGGCGCAACCGGCTGCGAGTCGGGCGAACCCGCGCCAGAAACTCGTCCACCGAAGACCAGACGCCGTCGACCACGTCCGGGGCCGGTTCACCCGGCGCGAACACCGCCTCGTCGACCTTACCGGCGATCCACGCCACCTGCGGGAAACCGGCGGCCGCGGCACGTTGCCGGCGGGTCCCCGAGGTACGCGTACCGACGCCGAGATCCCGCAGCCGGTCGACCAGCTCCGCCCACGCACCGGCCACCCGATCCAGTGGCGCCCCCCGACCTCGCCGCCGCGCCCGCCGCCGCCGCTTGGCGATCACCACCGCCAGCATCAGCAGGACCAACCCGGTGACCTCGAAGCCGCCGTACTTGCCTATCAAGTAGATCCGGTCCCACCACAGCGACAGCTTCGACGGCGGCTTCGCCGGGTTGCTCCCGACACCGTCCCCCGGCTGCTCGTTGGCCGCCTGAGCCTCGACCACCGGCGGCGCGATCACCTGGGTGAGCGTGTTGGGCAGCTGCTCCTGGGGCTGCGGCTTGGGTTTGTTGGTGACCGGCGGCGTCGGGTCGAACGGCACCCACCCGGCACCGGCGATGTTCACCTCGACCCAGGCGCTGACCATGTGCCCGGTGACCCGGCCGTCGAAACCATCGGTCGGCGGCACTACGCCCAGCACGACGCGCGCCGGAATGCCGAGACTGCGGGCCATCAGTGCAAGCGTGGCGGCATACTGCTCACCGTCGCCGACCAGCTCCGGCCCGCCAAGGAAGGTTTGCAGCCTATGCTCTCCCGCGCCGGGCGGCGAGATCACCGCCGAGTCGACGGTGCCGTCGCTGAACGCCCCGTTGTGCATCTGGGCGACGATCGCCTGGAGCTGCTTGATCGGCCCGGGCTGGCCGCGGGTCCAGGTCTCCGCCTTGGCGGCCACCTCGTCCGGCACGTCGGCCGGATCCGGCTGGGTCACTGCGCCGCTGGGCTGGCCGGTCAGGCTGGTCGCGTCCGGCACCGGCGGCAGCACCACCGACATGGTGTAGCGATCCGATGGCGCGAGCGCGGCCGGTACCACGCCCGCGGCAGTGGTCAGGTTATAGCGGAACGAATCGGTCAGGTCGGTGGCGCGCGCCCCCGCGAACTGGATCGACGTGACCTCGCCGACCGTCGGCAGCCAGACGCCACCCAGGCTGGCCAGCGTCACGGTGACGGTCGCCGGTGAGCCGGACGCCGGCGCCGGGATCGGGTCGCCGACCCGCTGGAACACGCCGGAACCCTGGGTGTGGGCGGGTCCGCCGGCGACACCGAAGACCACGCCGTCATAGCTGTCCATGGTGGCCAGCCGGATCCGGGCACCGGCCGGCAGGCCGGAGACGGTGAACAGAAGGGTGTCCTTGTCGTTGACCTCATAGCGGCGGTAGGAACTGAGCGGGCTCGGATAGGCGCTCACGTCGAACGGCGGATGGACGTGATCGCGCAGCACGAATCGACCGCTTCCCGCGCCCAGCGGTGTGACGGCGACCAACGCCGTGGCCAGCGTCGCGACCCCCAGAACGCCGGCCGATGCAAGCCAGGTGCGCGCGGTGCCACTGGATCGGTGGGCACCCCCGGTCGCGACCATCAGCTGGTCTGCGTTCAGCCGCCGACGGCGCACCACCGCCCATGCCAACACCAGAGCCGCGAAGGCGACACCGCCGGCGTACGCGGATGATTCGACGTGGGTGCCGAGCAGGATCACCGCGGCCAGCATCAGGACCGGACCGATCACTGGCCAGACCGCTGACCGGGTACGCCAGGCCAGCTGGACACCGGTCAGAGTGCCGGCGAAGCCGATCAGATACGGGATCGCCAGAAGCGGCTTGCCGGTCACCGGCGGCAACGTGGTGACGATGTCCCGCCAGCCGTTGACGCTGGCGCGTTCGAGCTCGTGCAGGCCGGTCACGGTCGGGATCACGCCAGATATCGCGTGCTGCGAAAAGACCAGGAGTACGCCGATCCAGGCGTACCCGATCAGCGCGATCGCGACGGTGACCAGCACCGGTAGGCGTACCGCCGAAGCACTGACGACCAAGGCCACCGCGATGCCGGCCAGACCCGCCCAGAGGTAGGACCTCCCACCGAAGATCGAGTCCAGGCCGAGCATCGCGAGCACGCCGGTGACCACCGCGAACGCCGCGTCGGCCAGCCGCGATCGCCAGGTCGCGGTGCTCATGAGTGCACCGCCGTCTGCATCGCGCGCCGCAGGTCACCGAGTGCCGGAACGGTGAGCAAGCGGATCCGTCCGGCCCGCTGTGCGGCTGGAGCGCGTCGTGGATCGATCTGGATCGCGACCACCCGGACGCCCGGGCCGAACCGCGCGGCCGCGGCCCGGATCTGCGTGACGTCGGTTCCGGATCCGGTGATCAGCGCGGCCAGGCTGGTCTCCGGCGCGATCCGGACGGCGTGCGAGGCGAGCTGCACCAGACCGCTGTGGGGGGTGCCGAACTGGGCCCGGCTGAAACCGTCGAGTGCCAGGCGATGAGTGATCCGTGGGGTGGGCCGTCCGCGCCCGGCTGCCAGGATCGAGACGCGCTGACCATCGTGGATCGCCCGGACCGCGAGCGAGCTGCCCACCGACAGCGCGGTCTCGAACTCGTCCTCGGCGACCGGCGCGTAGTCCGGCGGGGAGCCGCTGACGATGACGGTGAGGTGCGCGGCCCGGGTGTCCAGGAACTGGCGCACCATCAGCCGCCCCAGGCGGGCCGAGGTCAGCGCGTGCACGTGCCGCAGCGAGTCCCCGATCTCGTAGTCGCGCAGCGCATGGAAGGCCAGGTCGTTCATGGACAGGTCGTTGCTGGTCTGGCCCTCCAGGTCGCGGAGCAGGCCGGCGCCGGTCTCCTCGACCGCGGTGGTGCGTGGATGGACGACGAATTCGGACGCGGTGGACCAGGCCACCTCGCGCCGCAGCAGCCCCAGCGGGTCGGTCCGGATCACCGTCGCGGGGCCGAGATCGATCACACCGCGGCGGGCGGTCGGCAGGTCGAAGGTGTGCGATTCGTAGTCCTCGCCGGCGGTCAGCGGCCGGATCCGGATCGGCACCGTGGCGATCCGGTCACCGCCGGACCAGCGCAGCGGGATCTCCATGGTGAGCCAGCGCGACGACCGGGAGCCGACGTTGCGAACGGTGACGTAGGCGCGGGCCGGCGTACCGGTGATCTCGCCGCTGCCGATCCGGGCGTTGTGACCGGCCTCGACGCGATTGGTGGTGGTCTCGATCTCGGCGCTCAGAGCGGCCGCGCCGAGCAGGTAGCCGACCGCGATCAGCAGAACGAACAGGCAGGCGACGGCGATCAGATCCGCCTCCCGCCAGTGCAGCGTGATGCCGGCGACGGCGCTCAGCACGCCGAGCGCGATGACGCTGGCGCCCAGCGGCGTCAGCACGCCGGCGACCCGGCTTCGGGCCGCCCGCCACCGATCCACGACCTGATCCCGCACCGCTCACGCACCCCGCATGGTGGGCGCCGGCACCATGGACAGGATCCGGTTGATGACGTCGACCTGCTTGACGTCGTTCAGTTCGGACTCGATATCCAGCACCAGCCGGTGCGCCAGGGCCGGACCGGCCAGGTCGATGATGTCGTCCGGGAGCACGTAGTGGCGGCCGCAGGAGGCGGCCCAGACCTTGGCCAGGCGGACCAGCGAGAGGCAGCCGCGGACGCTGACGCCGACCGCGACCCGCTTGGGCTCGTTGCGGGTGGCCTCGGCGATCTGACTGACAAATCGCAGGATCGCCGGATCGATCTGAACGCCGGCGGCCACCTGGCGGCGGGCAATCAGGCCGTCGGTGGAGATCACCCGGGCCACCAGATCCGACCGATCCCGCTTGTACGCCTGGCTGAGCAGGTGAATGGTGTCCTCGGTGGACGGATAACCGAGTGACGTCCGGACCAGGAACCGGTCCAGTTGCGCCTCCGGCAGCGGATAGGTGCCCGCCTGCTCGACCGGATTCTGCGTGGCGATCACCATGAACACCGCGTCCAGCAGGTGCGTCTCGTTGTCGACGGTGACCTGCGACTCCTCCATTGCCTGCAGCAGCGCCGACTGGGTCTTCGGCGAGGCCCGGTTGATCTCGTCGGCGAGCAGGATGTTGGTGAACACCGCGCCGCGCCGCATGCTGGTCTGCCCGGTGTTCGGGTCGTAGACCATTCCGCCGGTGATGTCGCTGGGCAGCAGGTCCGGAGTGAACTGGATGCGCCGCTGCGAGCCCTGCATGGTCTTCGCGATCGCCTTGGCCAGCGATGTCTTGCCGGTGCCCGGGTTGTCTTCGAGCAGCAGGTGCCCACCGGCGAACAGGGTCGCCATCGCCAGGCGTACGGTCCTATTGGCGCCGACCACCGACTGCTCGACATTGGCGACGATGTCGTTGAAGTCGTGTGCGAACATCTCCGCCTGCTGGGGTGAGCAGACCTCCGGTTCGATCGCGATGCTCACGTGCCGTCTCCTTCGTTGAATGCGCTGGTCACCATGAGGGGTTCCGTCCGGTGACGCCGTTGCAGGTCGCTTCGAGGTAGGTCCCGTACCAGCCGTAGTAGGCATCCGACTGCCACTTGCGGTAACCGTTGGAGTCGGTCGTGGTGCGCTCGGTGGCGAACGGATTGCCACCCGCGTGACCGGACTTGATGGTGCAGGTGACCGACGTGTTGGCCGGGAAGTGCTGCAGCTCGATGGTCACGTAGTTGCACGGCGAATGGCAGTCCGACTGGTTGGTCGAGGCACCATGGGTCAGAGTCACGGTCGGTGGCTGCGACTTGGTGGTGGCGGAGGCACCGGCCACCGCGCTCTGCTGCCCGGCCGAGTCCACCGCGCGCACCTGGATCGAGTGGCTCTGCCCGGGGCCGTTGCCGACCAGCACCGAGGAGGACACCGCCTTGGACGCGAAGCCGCCGCCGTCGACGCTGACCAGCATGTGGTCGATCGGCCGGCCGTTGGTGCCGCCCGAGCTCCAGGTGAACTGGACCTGCGTGTCGCCGGACTGGGCACCGCTGACATTCGGCGCCGGCACCGGACCATAGGGCGTCACCGCCGCGCTCGGGGCCGACCAGTCGCCGCACATGTCGTTGCAGGCCCGCACCCGGAACGTGTATCGGGTGCCGTTGCTGAGCCCGCTGATCGAGCCGGACGTGCTCGACGACGAGGCGTCCACCGAGCCACCGGAGTAGGTGAACTGGTAGGTGCTGATCGCCATGCCGTTGTCATTCGGCGCAGAGAGGGTGTAGTGCACCGCGCCGTTGTAGCCGGCGCTGCCGTTGTGGTCGGTCACCGAGAACGACGCGACCACATCCGGTTTCCCGTGCGCGACCTGTGGCGCCGACGCCACGCTCTGCTTCGACACACCGGCCTTGTTGGTCGCGGTGAGCCGGAACGTGTAGCTGACACCGTTCTGCACCGGCACCGTGGCGCGGGTGGCATCGCCATCCTCGGCCAGCGTCTGCACCAGCGACCCGGCCTTGTAGACGCTCAGGTGGTAGGCGGTGATCGGAGCGCCGTTGTTGTTCGGAGCCTGCCAGGTGACGACCATCTGCTTGCCGATGCCGTCGCTGACACCGGCCGCGGTCGGCGCCAGCGGCTGGTCCGGGATGGTGGCCGGGATCTCCGGGTTGGAGAACGCGCTCCAGGTGCTGCCGTTCGGCGCGTCGTTGAAGGCTTTGATCCGGAACGTGTAGCTGGTGCCGTTGACCAGGCCGGACCAGACCATGTGGGTGCCGGTGACCTGGACCGGAGCCGACACCGGCGGAGAGATCTGCACCAGGTAGTACTTCACCGGCGATCCGCTGCTGTGCGCCCGCGGCCAGTCCAGGGTGATCGACTTGTCGCCGAACGTCGTGGTCGGCGCCGCCGGCTGATCCGGAACGACGTCCGGCTCCATGCTCGCCGACGCCGGGCCGGCTGGGCCGGTGCCGACCCGGTTGGTCGCGGCCACGGTGAAGGTGTATTTCTTGCCGTTGGTCAGGCCGGTCAGCTTGCACACCGTCGTCGCGCAGGTGTGGTGGTAGGACGGCGAACCGGTGACCTCGTAGCCGGTGATCGGGGCACCGTTGCTCGGTGGCGCGGTCCAGGCCAGCAGCACGTATCCGTCGCCGACGCTCTGCTCCACCGGCACCGACGGGGCGCCCGGCTTGCCGACGACGCTGACCACGATCTCGCCGTAGACAAGGCGGTTCGGGTCGTTGGTGGCATCGCCGACGGTGTAGGTGAAGGTCGCGCTGCCGTGGAATTTGCCGGCCGCCGTCACCGCCACCGTGGTGGTGCCGCCGCTGACCTTGGCGGTCACGCTGCCCGCGACGCCACCCGTGACCGACGTGACGTGCAGCGGCTTGCCCGGGAACGGGTTCTCGTCGTTGGCGGTGACATCAATGGTCCGGGTGGTGCCGGCGTTGATGTCGAGCCGGTCGGTGCCGGTCTGCACCGGTGGCGCGGCGGAGACCACGACGCCGAGCTTCGCCGGACCGCTGCGGCCCATCGCGTCGGTGACTCCGAACGACATCTCACCGCGGACGTCCGGTTTGGCTCTCTCGTCGGCGGAGATCGACAGCGAGGTCCCGGACAGGTGCGCCGTGACGCCGCCCGGCACGTTCTTGGGTGAGCTGAACGACAGCCGTGCCGCCGCCGATGGCGCGATGCCGCTGACACAGGTGGCCAGGTCGACCGTCACCGGGACGCCGCCGGCCTGGGGATGCGCGGCCGGGCAGTCGAACACCGGCGTCGCGTTCGCCGGCGCCAGGATGGTCACCGGCAGGGTGATGCTGGCCGTACGCGCCGCGACGTCGGCGGCGAGCGCCCCGGTGGTCGGCGCGTCGGTGACCGTCACGACCAGGCTCGCCGGGCCGACGTAGGAGCCGGTTGATCGCACCGTCAGGGACGTCGGCGTCAGCCCGGTCGGCGCCAGCGCCAGGCCCGGGGTCGGTGACGTGGTGATCCCGTCCGAGTCGGTGAGGCGGATCGGCCGCCCGGCCGGATCCTCGAGTTGCTGGCTCAGATCGACTGCGAGGGTGCCGCCGGCCTTGACCTCAAGACCCGGCGCACCGGCTTTGCGCCGCGGCAGATCGGCCCCGGTTCCGGGAACCTGCACGTAGGCCATTGCGACCTGATCGTCGGAGTCGACCACCTGGTAGGGCACCAACCGAGGTTGCGTACCGAGCTTGATCAGCAGGCCCTTGGCGGTGACCTGGCTGGGGCCGAGCGGACCGGTGTCCACCGGCTTGAGCGTCAAACCGGTGGAGCCGTCGATGTCGTAGTCGTTTTCCAGCACGTTCACGGTGACCGACGCGGCGCCGGGCGGCACCGGTGGTGCCACGTCATCAACCGCCATCGGAGCGATCACGGCACCGGCCTGAGAACTGACCGTCACCGTCGCCTCGGCCCGCTGGCCCCGTCCGTCGCTGACGCCGTAGCGCACCTTGATCTGGTCGCCGTCGTGACTGCCGGCACGCACCGTCAGCACCGAGCCGGTCAGCCGGGTTCCGGCCGGCAGGTGCGGGTTCAGCGGCCCGAGCGGCTCCAGCGTCAGCCGGTCGCCGTCGACATCGCTGTCGTTGGCCAGGATCGGCATGTTCACCACGCGCCCGGGTGCGACGGTGACCTCATCCGGTGCCGCCGACGGCGCCGAGTCCTCGGTCGGCCGGGCGATCACGCCGACGCGTACGGTTCCGGTGCTGCGCGCACCGAACTGGTCCTCGACCCGGTAGTTGAAGGCGTCGGTGCCGGCCGAGCCCTGATAGGCCTGGTAGGTCAGGAAGCCGGCGCCCTGACCGGTGACGTGGCCGAGCTTCGGCGAATTGCTCGGCCCGAGCAGCACCACCGAGTCGCCGTCCGGGTCGACGCCGTTGAGCGGGATCGGGATCCGCACGGTGGCCCCGGCGAACGCGCGGGCCTGGACGGTCGGCGGCTGCGGCGGCTGGTTTGCCGCGGCCTTTCCGGCGGTCACCGTCACCGTCACCTTCGCCGACGCGACCGCGCCGTCCGGGTCGGTGACCGCGTAGTGCGCCACGAACGTGCCGGGCTTGGCGGGCGCCAGGAACCGGATCTGCGAACCGCTGGCCACCCAGGTGCCGGATGCCGAGTCCGGGGTCACGATCGGGCTCAGGTGCAGCGGCTCGCCCTCCGGATCGACGTCGTTGGCCAGCACGTCGACCGTGGTGACGTCGCCGGCGCGTACGTTGGCCAGGTCGTCGTGGGTGGTCGGTGGCTGGTTGTCGGCGCTGGTGGCGAGCTGGGTCACGTCGATCGCGCCAGTGTCCGTGCCGCCGCCATCGGAGAGCTGATAGTGCAGCGTGACGCTGCCGCTGCCGGCGTGCGAGGGAGTGACCCGGACCCAGCGGTGGGCCACCACCGACGCGGTCAGTCCGGCTCCGGGTGGCACGCTGACCGAGCTGACGACCATGACGTTGCCGGTCGGGTCGATATCGTTGGCGAGCACGTCGATGTCGGTAGATGTGTCACCGCGGACCACGCCCCGGTCGGCGACCGCGACCGGAGGATTGGCGGTGGACGGCGAGACGATGTCGACCCGGATCCGGGCCGACCCGATCTGGGCGTTGTCCGTGGCCTGATAGTTCAGGTAGTAGCTGCGGGCGTGCTGGGCAGTGAACTGGATGGTGTTGGTCACTGCGTTCTGCGCGGCGGTGGTGCCGGCCGGCGCATCCGACACCGCGATCAGCCGGAGCTGGTCATCGGCTCCGACACCAGGGGCGTCGGCGTTGGGGTCGGTGTCGTTATCCAGTGGATGAATCGTCAGCGCCTGCCCGACCACGCCGGTGACGCGGTCGTCATTGGCGCCGACCGGGCCCTTGCCGACCGCCGTGACCGTCACCGTCAGCTGTCCCGACGCGGGCCGATCGCTGCCGTCGCTGATCTGCAGATCCACTGTCCGATCGCCGGTGCCGGAGCCGGCCGCGGTGAAGGTCACCTTGCCGTCCGCGGTGAACTGCACCTCGTCCTGGCCGTGCGCCGTCGCGCCGACCAGTGTGAGCGGATCGCCGTCCGGGTCGCGCCAGTCGTTCAGGACGTTGTAGGTCACCGTGCCGCCCACCGCGGCCCGGGCCACGCTGGCCCGCTGCACGTGGGTCGGCTTCTGGTTGACGCTGCCGGGCCGCGACGTCAGGGTCACCTTCGCCGAGTCGCTGCCGCCGTTGCCGTCATCGATCCGGTAGGTGAACGTCGCCGTCGTGGTCCAGGTCGGATCCGCGGTGAACTGCACCGCCTGACCGTTGTTGACGATCGCGATCCGGCCGGCGGTCGCCGGCAGCCCGGACACCGAGGCGATTACCAGGACGTCCTTGTCCGGGTCTCCGTCGTTGTCGAGCACGTGCAGCAGCGCGGTCTGGCCGGGCCGGGCACCGTAGTTGTCCGGCCGGGCGGTCGGCGCGTGATTCTGCTTCTGAGTGTCGGTCTGCCTGGGCTTGTCGGCCTTGTCCTGGGGCTGAGCCTTGGGGATCAGTGACTGCCAGTTGCCGAGGTCGCCGCCGCCGCGGGAGTAGACGTAGACGGCTCCGATGGCGACCTCATTGAGCACCACGGCGTCCCGGTTGACCCGGAACACCAGGCGCGGGCTCGGCGGCAGGCCTTGCAGCGGGCGGCCCGCCTCGTCCGGCTGCCCGGCGCATCGGCGCAGGTATTCGCCGTTGCCGCCCCAGGCCGCGTAGACGCAGTTGCGGACCAGCACCGGCGCGGCCGGGGTGCCCGCGCCGCCGGCGTAGACCGTGGTCCGGGTGCCGCTGGACAGGTCGATCCGGTAGAGCGCAGTGCTGGTGGCGACGTACGCATACGGGCTGTCCGGACCGGTCTGCTGCAGGGTCGCCCCGGCAGCGTCAGCCGGTGGCAGGGCCACCCGCTTGCCGTTCGGCAGCAGCAGGTCGCCACCGGCCAGCACCACCGGATGCGTCCCGATCGCCGCGATCTGGGCCGATGCGCCGGTCAGCGAGGTCTTCCGGCCCGTAGTTCGGAACGTCTCGCCGGAGACGTGGGTGATGGTGAGCAGCTGCCCGGTGGCCGGCACGAACGCGTACGCCGTGCCGTCCGCGTCCACCGTCACCGCGGCGTTCACACCGCCGATCGCGGTCGGCTTCGCGGTCACCACGCTGGTCGACAGTATCGTCGACGTGGGCCGGACCCAGATCCGGCCGGTGGCCGGGTCACCGACCGCCACCACGTCGTCGTTGAACGCGACGCTGGCGCCCGGCGGCAGGTCGACGGTCTGGTCGCTGAGCGCGACACCGGCGACATCGATGCGGCGAAGCGTGTTCGCCGAGTGGTCGACCGCGAACACCACCCCGGCCCGCTGCAGCACGTCGACGTCCGGCTGCGATCCGTGGTTGACCACCAACGAGGCATCTAACTGCCCGATGGTGGTGTTGAACCGGCCGATCGCGCCGAGGTCGTCGTTGGTGACCCAGACGCCGCCGTCGTTGAGGTCGACTTGGCTCAGCGGGTAGCCCTGGGCGGCCACCGCGATCACCACCGCCGCGGCCACCGCGATGGACAGCAGGCTCGCCGATGCGAACCGCTTGCGGCGGCCGCGAAGCACGGCGCTGAACTGCATCAGATCCTCCGTAGGGGTCGCGGAGCCGGTCGAGGAGCGGCTATCACCCATCAGCCGGCATCGCGCGCAGCGCGAACCTGCGGTTGCCGAAGTAGACGGTGTCGCCGAGGGAGACCAGCACCCGCTCACCCGGAGGGCAGGCGATCTCGCCTTCGGACCGGACGATCGCGGTGCCATTCAGCGAGTGCCGGTCCATCACCCACGGACCGTCACTGTCCGCGCCGATCGCCAGGTGCGTCTTGGAGATGCTGTAATCCGGGTCGTTGATCGCAAGCAGGGATCCGGCCTCGCCCGGCGCCAGCGCCGGAGCGCGGCCGACGATCACCGGATGATCCAGGCGGACCTGCTCACCGGTGTCGAACACGACGGCGTACGACGGGCGCGCCGCCGCGACTGCCCGCTGCTGCCGCGGGATCGTGCGATTGGCCGGGTCGTCCGCGGTCCGCGCGGCGACCTCCGTGGGCGCCGTTGCCAATGGGGGTACGACGAGAGCGCCGCTCGTGGCCGGCTGCGGTTCCGGCGCCCGTGGCAGCAGCGGCGATAGGTCCCGCGGGGCTGGTGCCGATGGCATCGGGATCGTCGGAATTTGCATGGTGCTGGTCAGATCCGCGGTCATCGGTGCGATCGGGGCCGGCTCGACCGGGTCCGGCACCGAGACTTGCGCGGGCTGCTCGAATCGGGGTTCGGTGCGCGCCGGCGATGCGGTCCCGACCGGGACACCGAATGGACTGCCTGGTCGCTGGATCGATTGCATCGACCGCAACGCGGCCGCGCGGTCAGCCATCGACGGCAGCGGAGCGGCGGTGGAGGGCGGCTGCGGGGTGGCGGCGTGCGCCGGCATCGACCAGTCCATGTCGCCGGTGCGCCAGCGGTCGTCGCGGGCCGGCGGCGCGTACCGCGGCGGTTCCTCGACCGCGAGCCGGATCGCGGCCAGCGCGGTCCGCGGCAGCCGGCCGACCAGCCGGATGACGCCGCCGCCGCGGGCCGGGTCGGAGCCGACGTAGACCGCGCAGGTCTCGGTCGTAGTGACCAGCACCAGCGGCACCGCCCACGCTGGGCGGTATTTGCGCACCAGACGGTAGACCTCGGGCCCTTCGACCATCACCTGATGCGAGTGCGCGGCTTCGACGACCGCGATGATGCGACGCGCGGCGTCGGCCGGATCGCCAGTGACGCGGATCTGTTCATCGATCACGTCACCCGGCGCAGCCACCCGCTGTTCCCCCCAGAATCCAATATCTCGTCGGGACTCCCGGCCCGTACGAAGACCTAGGCACCTTAGCCGAATCGCACTTGCGTGTCACCCGGCGGCACACGCCCGACCCGCGTTTGCCGAGCTGCGACCGTTGGTACGCACCACAATCACCTCGACGCACGGATGGTCACGCGTCGATGCGTGCACGGTCAGGCTGGGACTGTCCACTGTCTCGTGTGTCGGACTTGCCGTGTCGGTGCGGGTCACCACGAACGTGTCGCCGGCGTCGACCGGCTGGTAGGTCCAGGAGAACCGCACATCGCCACCGCTGAGCCGCTGCACAGTCACCGTGGGTGTCGGAACGAACGCCTGCAAGTTCGGATCGTCGGCGGGCAACGTCGCGCTCGGGGTCGGATCTGGCGGAACGGCTGGACCCGACCCGGTGCTCAAGATGATGCCGACGACGACGGCGGCGATCAGCACCACCGACCCGGCTCCGAGCACGAGGCGAGTCGACGAGAACCGCTTCGGCGCGGCATCGGCGGGACCGCGCCGGATCGTCCGGTCGACCGTCTGGCCGTGCTCGGCCGCCCTCGGCAACGGTGCTGCCGCCACCCGCTGTGTCATCAGGTCCGCGTTCGCCTCGGCGCCGACGCGGCCCGCGGTGACATCGGGTCGGGCCGGCATCTCGGCCGAGATGAAGGACGGCGCGGCGAACTCCGAATCGTCCGGTGCCCGGCCACCGACCAGTGGGTCCACCGGTCCGGTCGGACGGTAGACGACCATCGCGGTGGGTTCGTCCCGGCTGATCGCGGCGACCCGGCGCAGCTCGGTACCGAACGCCGCGGCCGGTCCGGCGTCAGCACTGCCACCGAGCACCGCGGCCCGGGCGTCGCCCGATGCCCGGAGCGCGAACCGCAGCAGCCGTTCGAGTTCCGGCGGGACGTCGCCGCGGGCGATCTTCGGCACGGCGTCGCCGCGCTTGCGCTCCTCGATCGCCTCTCGGCTGTTGTCGCCGCCGGCCACCCGGAACGGCGGCGCGCCGGTGAGCAGCTCGTAGAGCGACGCTGCCAGGGCGTAGACGTCCGAGAGCGCGCTGGTCGCGCCGGTGGCGTCCACTTCGGGGGCCGAATACTGCGGCGTGAGCATGGCGCCGGACTCGCCGGAAGAGGACACCGGCTCGGCGATTCCGAAGTCCGACAGCTTCGCGGTGCCATCGCGGCTGAGCAGGATGTTCGCCGGTTTGACATCGCAGTGCAGGACGTTGTGCTGGTGCGCGGTCTCGAGCGCGCCGCACATCTGGATGCCGATCCGGACCACGTCGGCGACCCGCATCGGGCCCTTGCCGGCCAGGCTGCCGTCCGGGCAGAACTCCATGATCAGGTATGGCCGGCCGTTGACCAGCGACGGCGGCTGCGGAGCGATGATGTTCGGGTGGTTGCCGAAGGACGCCAGCCGGCCCAGCGCGCGCGCCTCGACCTGCAGCTGCGCCCAGGCGTCGTCGGCGAATTCGCGGCGCCAGACCTTGACCGCGTACGCGGCTCCGGTGCGGTGCCGGTATCGGAACACGTCGGCGAAGCCACCCGAGCCGAGATAGCTGGACTCGGTGAAACCCGGGATCGCCGGTGGCGCGGGGTGGGTCATTCGGTGACCTCGTAGCGCAGCGTCACGTCGTCGGCGAGGACGATCGCCGCGCCCGGCAGGATCACCGCCGGACTCCCGCGGCGCAGCCGCAACGGCGCCACACCCGGGTTGGTCACCTCGGTGTGGCTGGACGAGACATCCACCGCCTCCACGGTCCAGCCGGTGACCCGGACTTCGAGGTGCGTACGCGAGATGGTCCGGTCCGGCGACTCGACGACAAAGAACGACACGTCGGACAGGTTCGAGCCGTCGCCGAGATTGGTGTCCCGGCCTTCCCAGCGCGGCTCCCGCCCGACCAGGACGCGTCCCCGCAGCGGGATCGCCGGCCCACCGGGCAGCACCCGGAGCTGCCCGACCGGCGGCTGATCGATCTCGACCGGCACCTGGTCGTCGGCGATGACCAGGTCGCAAATGCGGCAACGCTCCGCGATCGGCGGGTTCAGATGCCCGTTGGCGCAGGTGACGGCGCTGATTCGCGGTGCCGCCGATCGGTCCGTCGGCGGGCGCGGCGGGCGCGGACGTTGCGACGGCTGGGTGCGATGGTCGTGGTCTCCGAGTTCCACCGCGGCCGGGGCGGCGGCGCTGTCCGCGTTCGGCTCAGCCATCAGCGGCGCCAGGGCCGGCCAGCCGGCATCGGTCGCGGTGGACGCGGTGCCGCCCGCGGTGGCATTTGGCGCGCCGTCGGCGGCGGGCGCGGGTGCAGCCTGCGTGCCGGGAGCCGGCTCCCCGGCGACCGTCGATCGGGCCACCGTCGACGGGGCCGGAGCAGATCCCCAGAACCGCCGCACGATCCCGGCCCGCACCACGCCGATCGACACCGGCAGCCGGGCCTCGGATTCGGCCACCGGGTCGCCGCTGAACTCGACCGACGTCACGTCCTCGAACGGCCGCTCGGTCCAGGTGGTGACCCGCGCGCCGTTCATCACCTCGGGCGCTGCGCCGCGGGTAGTCACGGTCGCGTTCATCGCGCCACGCAGCAACACCGTGGTGGCGTCACCGTCGCGGTGCACCAGGCCCATTGCGGGCAGCGCCACGATGCTGCCGCGAAGCAGCACCCCGATCACGTCGTCCCAGATCGCGGCGCGTTGCACCAGACCCCATAGTTCGTTGACGAAGTCGCTGTTCGGCTCCATCGCGAGCAGGATCGCAGTGTCCGGACCGACGATCGCGGTCATCCCGAAGCCGGCGTAGTCGGTGGTGGCCGCCGTCGGCGTGGTGGCGGTCATGACCGCGCCACCGGACGGCGCCGCGCCGTTGTCGCGGTCTCGTCGACAGTCCCGGGAATCTCCACCACCACCGCCGTGACGTTGTCGTCGGACCCGGCCCGCAGCGCCGCGTCGACCAGTTGGCGGGCCGTCTGCTCCGGCCCGGCACCCGCGCCCAGCAGGCGCTGGATGTCATCGTCGGTGAGATGGCCACTGAGTCCGTCGGAGCAGAGCAGGAATCGCTCACCACGGACCGGATGCATCAGCCAGCAATCGGCATCCGGCGGTGGCGTGCTGCCGAGAGTGCGGGTGATGACGTGCGCGAGTGGATGCGCGGCCCGGTCGGCGGCGGCCAGCACGCCGCTGGCAACCAGCTCCTCCACTTCGGAGTGGTCGACGGTGATCTGTTCGAAGGTCGAACCGGCCAGCCGGTAGAGCCGGGAGTCGCCGACATTGAAGGCCAGCCACTGCTCGCCGGAGCCGTCCTCAACCAGGGCGAGCCCGACCACAGTCGTGCCCATACCCCGCTTGCCGGTGTCATCGTGAGCCGCGGTGAGGATCGCCTGGTTGGCCCGGAACACCGCGTCCAGAACGGACTCCGTCGTGGTCGATCGCGCGCCGGCGCACCGGCGCAACTCCGCGATGGCGAGTTCGCTGGCCTGGCCACCGGCCGGGACACCACCCATGCCATCGGCGACCGCAAAGATCGGGCGCTCGGTCAGCATGCTGTCCTCATTCAGCGCACGCACCGATCCGACATCAGTCGCACCACCACAGACCACGTCGATCACGCGTCGGAACCACCTAAGCTTCACCCCGGCGAGCCACGGCCGCACCGGCCGCGACGACACCGCAGCTTAGCGGGAGCCGCATCGATGTGCCGCCCGGGTGGGCACCACATCTCCCTATGATGGTCGGCGACAGCACGAGGCGATCGAGCGGCGGTGCGGCGGATATGACCGAGATGGCAGGCCCGGTACGCGCCACCGCACGCGTCGGTGCGCAGGGTTCGCGACGCCGCGGCATTGCCCGGCTGGAACCGCACCGGCGACCGGGATACGTCGGTCCGGTGCACGTCATCCAGCTCGCGATCGTCGAAGCAATCCTGATCGGTGTGCTGGCGGCACTGTCTCGCAATCTGGTCAGCGCGGCGATCGTCGGCGTCATCGGAGTGGTCGCGCTCGCCGTGACCCTCGGCCGCCGCAACGGCCGCTGGTGGCTCGAGCACCAGGCGATGGCTCGGCGGATGCGCCGTCGGGCCACGGTTCCGGCACCGGCGGCCGGCGGCGATCCGCGCCTGGAGGCGCTGCGATTGCTCGCTCCGGGCGCCTCCATTGAGGACATCTCCGGCACCGACGGCACGTTGGTCGGCGTCGCCCGGGACGCGGCCGGATGGTTCGCAGCCGCCGAAATCGCGGCACCGGCCGGCATCTGGGACGCGGATCGGCCGCCGGTGCCGCTGGACGTGCTGGCCACCGCTCTCACCGGTGCGGATCAGTCAGGCGGGGCGGTGGTGCAGGTGGTCACCCACACCGTGCCGGCTGCCGCCGACGACGACGAGGCCACCCGGTCCTACCGCGAGTTGCTGCACCGCTACGGCCCGGTGCACACACCGGTGGTGCGTACCACCTGGGTGGCCGTGCGCTTGGACGCGGTCGCGTTGGCCGAGGTCGGCGCCGATCTGCCGGAACGGGCGCCGGATCTGGTCGCGGCACTGCTGCGACAGCTGACCAAGTCATTGCGCCGGCACGGACTTGCGGTGCGGCCGCTGGATCGCGACGGCCTGCTGGACGCGCTGGATCGGTCCTGCGACCTGACACCGCGGCTCGGCGCCGGATATGACCTTCACGCGGTACGCCCCACGCCGGCCCACGAAGACTGGCGCGGCTGGCACTCCGGCCGGCTCGGGCATCGGTCCTACTGGCTGCGGGACTGGCCGTCAATCGCCCAGGCGGGAGCGCTGCTGGACTGGATGACCGGCATGCCGGCGGCGTCGACGAGCGTCACGCTGATCCTGTCGCCGACCGGTGGCGACGTCGACATCCGGTGCCTGGCCCGGATCTCGGCTCGCCCGGACCGGCTGGCGGCCGCCGCCGAGGCGGTGCGCGCCGGCGCGCGTACCGCGAATGCTGAATTGTTCGCACTCGACGGCGAGCAGCGACCGGCGGTCTATGCCACCGCCCCGACCGGAGGTGGCCCCCGATGACCGGCCCGGCACAGCACGGCGACTTCGGCGGAATGGTGGCCCGGCCGCGGCCGCCGGAGCCGCAGCCGGCGCCGCAGCCGGCACCCGCCATCGCTGATCCGGCATTTGCGCGCGAACCCGGCGCCGACACCCGCACGCTGTCCCGGACCGGCGCTCGCCGGGTCACCACCGCGGACGCCGCGCCGACCGCCGGCAGCACCGCGACGGCCGCCGCCGGTGCTACCTCGCTGGTTCAGGCTCGCGGTCTGGCCGCCCCGGCGACCCGCTTCCCGGCACCGGACGCCGATCCGGACAGCCGCACCGGCACCGTCTACGGCCGAATCCGGCCGTCGGTCGACAGTTCGGACACCGGATCGCACCGGCTCAGCCCGCTGCACGTGGGATGGCATTCGGCGTCGCTGGTGACGCTGTCGATGATGGGTTCTACGGCACCCGCGGCCGGGCTCATCCTGGGCGAGGACGTGGACCACCGGGCCGTGGCGGTGCGGCTGTTCCGGCCCGAGCCAACCCTGGTCACGCTGGTCGGGAGCGTATGGGCAGCGCAGGTGATGGCGTTTCGAGCGCTGGCCGTCGGCGCCGCAATCGTCATCCTGACCGACGATCCGTTGGCGTGGCGCGACTTCGCGGCTCGCAATTCTCGGGTGACCGTCACCGGCCAGCCACCGCGGTCCGGCTCCGCCGGCGTGCCGACCCTGGTGATCCGTGACTTCACCGGCTCCGCCGTGCCTCCGAGTTATGACGTCGCCGGGTGGGAGACGCAGCTCACGGTCTTGCGGCGCCTCGACGAACACGGTGTCAGTGCACTCCAGGACGGCCACATCGTGCTGACCCAGCGGCTCTATCTCGATGAGGCGATGCTGGCGGTGACGTCGCTTCGGCTCACCGGTGACAGCGCGCTTTTGCTGCAGCAACTCGAGCCCGGAATGGTCGCCGTCGTGGGCCTCGGAACGAGTCGCTATCTCTGGTGGGCCACCACCGACACCGAGACCCGCCTGCTCGGTCCCGCCCGCCGCTAGCTGGGCGGGGTCCAGGCCAGCTGTAGGAGCTGGTTGCCACCACGGCGCGTGACCAGCCAGGCCCGGCCGGGCGGCAGTGCCTGCGGTTTCAGCGTGCCGAACAACGCACCCTCGTCCTTCGGGCCGGACATCATGATGCCGGGCGAGGCGAGCTCCCGGATCCGGCCGATGATCGGGTCGAACAACGCGCGGCTGGCGCCGCCGATGCGGCGGGTGATGACCAGGTGCAGCCCGATGTCGCGGCCCTGGGCGAGGAATTCCAGCAGCGGCGCGAGCGGGTTCTGCGATCCACCGGCGACCAGGTCATAGTCGTCGACCAGGACGTACAAGTCCGGACCCGTCCACCAGCTGCGATCGCGGAGCTGGTCGGGGGTGACGCCGGGGCCGGGCAGCCGTTCCCGCATCACGCTCACCACCTGCTGGATCAGGTCGTTGGTGACCTGCACCGAGGTGCCGTAGCCGATCAAGTGTTCGCTGGTGATGGTGCCGAGCAGGCTACGCCGATAGTCGACCAGGATCACCCGGGCCTGCTTCGGAGTGTGGCCCGCGACAATGCCACGCGCCAGGCCGCGCAGGAACGAGCTCTTGCCACACTCGATGTCGCCGAACAGCAGCGCATGCGGTTCGGCCTGGAAGTCCAGATAGACCGGATGCAGGTCGGCCTCGCCAAGCCCGATCGGCAGCCGACCGGGGCGGGCCGGGTCGGGCACCGGCAGGGCCGCGAACGGCAGGTCTTCGGGCAGCAGCCGGACCGCCGGAGCGCCCGGACCGGGCCAGGCACTCGCCGACATCTTGGACAGCTCGGCGATCGCGTCGGCCAGGTCGTCGACGCTCTGGCGGCCGTCGATCCGCGGCAGGCCGGTCAGGAAGTGCAGGCCGTCCGGCGTGAGGCCGTGGCCCGGCGAGCGCTCCGGCACGTTGACGGCGGCCCGCCGGTTGATCACCGAGTCGCTCGGCTCGCCCAGACGCAGCTCCAGCTTGGTGCCGAACATGTCCCGCTGTGCGGGCCGGATGTCCATCCACCGGTTGCCGCTGACCACCAGGTGGATGCCGAAGCCGAGGCCGCGGTTGGCGAGCTCGGCGACCACCGGCTCCAGGTCTTCGAACTCTCCGCGCAGCGTCGCCCAGCCGTCGATCACCAGGAACACATCACCGAACGGGTCGTCCGCGAATTGCCCGGCACGCTTCAATCGGCGGTACGCGGCGATGCCGTCCACACCAGCGGTCGCGAACCGGTGTTCTCGCTCGTGCATCAGGGCGGTCAGCTCGGCGATGGTACGCCGGACCCGGCCGGTGTCGCGGCGGTTGGCGAGCCCGCCGACGTGCGGCAGGTCCCGCAGCGAGGTGAGCGCTCCGCCACCGAAGTCCAGACAGTAGAACTGCGCTTCCGCGGGCGTGTGGGTCAGCGCCAGGCTGGTGACGAGCGTACGCAGTAGGTTGCTCTTGCCACTCTGCGGCCCACCGACCACCACCAGGTTGCCGGCCGCACCGGACAGGTCCAGCCACATCGGATCGCGCCGCTGCTCATAGGGCTTGTCGATGAGGCCGACCAGGCCGTGCAACACACCGACGACGTTCTGGTCGTTGACCGACAGACCGCGGCCGGGCAGGTGCACGATCGTCGGCAGAAGCTGATCCAGGCTCGGTGGCTCGGCCAGCGGCGGCAGCCACACCTGGTGCGCCGGCACACCGCGACCTTCCATCTGGCGTACCAGAACGTCCAGAAGAGTGTCTCCGATGGCGGGTTCCGGTTCGTCGGGCAGATCCACCTCCACCGCCGGAACCGGCGGTGTCAGGTAATGCGTCGTGTACGCATGGACCAGCTCACCGAGCGCCGCGTCGCGCGCGGCGTGCTCGCCGTCGCGCCGGTAGACGCCGGAGACGTAGGCGGCCCGGAATCGGATCAGGCCCTCGGTCCCGGCCTTGATATAGCCGTGGCCGGGCGACCGCGGCAGCTCATAGGCGTCCGAGACGCCGAGCACCGCGCGGCTGTCCATGGACGAGAAGGTCCGCAGGCCGATCCGGTAGGACAGGTGCGTCTCCAGGCCGCGCAGGCGACCTTCTTCGAGCCGCTGCGAGGCCAGCAGCAGGTGAATGCCGAGCGACCGGCCGACCCGGCCGATCTGCACGAACATCTCGATGAAGTCGGGCCGCGCGGACAGCAGCTCGCTGAACTCGTCGACGATGATCAGCAGGCTGGGCAGCGGCGCCAGCGGTACGCCAGAGGACCGGGCCCGCTCGTAGTCCCGCTGGGAGGCGTAGTTGCCGGCGTATCGCAGCAGTTCCTGGCGCCGGGTCAGCTCGCCTTGGATGGCACCGAGCATCCGGTCGACGAGCGAGAGCTCCTCTTCCAGGTTGGTGATGACGGCGCTGGTGTGCGGCAGCCGATCCAGCGCGGTGAACGTGGCGCCGCCCTTGAAGTCGACGAGGACGAAGTTCAGGATCTCCGGGCTGTGGGTGACCGCGAGCCCGAGGACGAGCGTACGCAGCAGCTCGCTCTTGCCGGAACCGGTGGCGCCGACCAGCAGGCCGTGCGGGCCCATGCCTTCCTGCGCCGACTCCTTGAGGTCCAGCTCGATCGGCCGGCCGTCGGTGCTGATGCCGATCGGGATCCGCAGCCGGTCCCGGTTCGGCCGGCTGGACCAGCCCCGGGTCACGTCGAGTTCGTAGGGGTCGCCGAGGCTGAGCAGATCGGCCAGGCCGTTGCTGGTGGTGGAGATCTGATCGCCGGTGGTCATCGAGGAGAGGCGCTTCGGCGCCAGTTCACGGGCGAGCGACTCGGCCTCGGAAGCACCGAACTCGTCGGCCCGCCCGATCTGCGTGACGCCGTCCATAGTGGTGCCGGTGACCGTGCCGTCGTCGGCGATCTCCAGCACCACCTCGGACTCGTCCAGGAGTCGCGGCGGCTGGCCGGACAGGTCGATGATGGTGACGCCTTCGACGCCGCCCTCCGTCATCAGGTGATCGGATCCCGCTGTCGACCCGCCGTCGATCAGGACCACCATGTGCGATCCGGCCGCGAACCCTGGTGCGGCCGCGGCGAACCGCGGCCGGTTGGCCAGCACGTCGTCGAGCATCGCCTCCAGCGACGGGATCGCCGACGAGAACAGCCGCACCGCGCCGACGGCGTCGGTCTTGGTCGGGTGCAGCGCATGCGGCAGCCACTTGGCCCACTCCCAGCTGTCCCGCCGGGTCTCCGCGACGCACAGCCCGAGCAGCAGGTCGTCGGGTGCGTGGAAGGTGGTGAGCTGGGCGATCAGGGACCGCGCGAGTCCGTGGGCGGCAGCTTCCGGACCGCGTACGTAGACGTGGGTGAAGTCGCGCAACGCGATCGCGACCGGCAGATCCGGAACGACCGAATAGGTGGCGACAAACCGCCGCAGCGCCGCGGCGCACAGCGGCTCCAGCTCGTCCACCGGCCGGGTCTGCGGTGGCAGCAGTGGGGTGGCGAGTTCCTGCGGGCCGAGCCCGACGCGTACGACTCCGAAGTCGGCGTCGCCGCGCCGCCGCTCCCACAACCGGCCGCTGCTCGCTGTCGACCACAACGACTGCGGATCCGGGTGCCGGTAGTAGATAGCGTCGCGCTGCTGCCGGACCGTGCCGCGCACCTGGGCCCGGAGCTGGCTGAGCCGGCGCATGTACTGCCGGCGCGCATCCACCATGTCGCGCTTGCGCTGACCGCCCACCTGACCGGCGATCTGCGCGGCAATCATGCCGAGCGTCGAGATGCCGAACATGCCACCGGCCACATAGGCCAGCGGGCCGCCCCGCTGCACACCCATCATCAGGCCCATCGCGGCGGCGCCGGCGGCCATCGGCATGATGGTGAGCATCCGGCTCCAGCCCTGGCCGGTGCTGGTGGGAATCTCCGGCGGTGGCTCCAGAACCACCTCACCGCTGGGAATCGTCGGCGCCGGGCGACGCACCGGCCGACTGACGACTTCCAGTCCCACTGTGACCTCCCGATCGGGCTGGCCGATGACGCAGTGCGGCCGGTGTCGCGACGACGAATCCGTATCGTAGACCAGCCGCGACGGCGAGGCCGGGCGTCAACTGTCGCGAAGGGACGCTTCGGATCGGGCGCTCCCTTACTGCGGGTGATGGCGCGAGCGGCATCACCCGCACCCGTTCGCGGGGCTTTGCTTTGCGCACTCCCGGTAACACGTGTCCGACCTGGGCTGGCTCCCCGTCACCGGCGTGTGCCGGCAGCGAATTGAGCTGACACGCCTTACGGAGAGTTAGTGGTGCGTATTTGTGCGCAAAGCAAAGCCCCTCACAGGGGTGGTCCCGGCCCGGCGCGCGGCGCGCGCCGAGGCCCGACGGCGAGGTGCATTGGACCCTGGCAGGACATCGCCTACAGGCTCGGCCCTCGCCCTACGCCGAGATCCGCGGGAACCTCCGGCTCATGCTAGGTTGGCGCCGGAATTCGCTCCGCCCGCGCCGTGTGCGCGGCGTCCGCGCTTCGCGCACGAGCTTCACCGCACCTGGGGAGGTGGCACCGTGACTGCCACGGCAGGCCCCGATCTGGCGCGCGTCACGGTTTCCACGCCGACCCGCCGGATGGACGTGGCGCTTCCGGAGAACGCGATCGTCGCGGAACTGTTGCCACATCTTCTCCGGCACGCCGGTGACGATCTCGCCGACGACGGCGAGCAACACGGCGGCTGGACGTTGCGGCGGGCCACCGGCGCCGCGCTGGATCCCACCCGAAGCCTTGGTGCCCAAGGCGTACGCGACGGTGAGCTGCTCAATCTCGCACCGCGCCGAGCCGACTGGCCGGAGCTCGCCTATGACGACATCGTCGAGGTCATCGCCAGCGGAGCGCGCCGATCGGGCCGGCTGTGGAGCGGCGCCGCGACCCGGACCTGCGGCCTGGCGGTGGCCGCTGTGCTGCTTGCGGTCGGGCTGCTGGACGTGCTCTGGTCCGGTCCATCGTGGACGATCCCGGCGGTGTGCGCCGCCGCGCTGGCGGTCGTGCTGATCGCCGTCGGCGTGGTGCTGTCGCGGTCGCTGTCCGACGCGGTCGCCGGCGGTGTGGTGGCCGGATGCGCGCTGCCCTACGCGTTCGCCGCGGGCCTGCTCGCCACCGCATCGTCCGGAGCGGAGCTCACCGACATCGGGGCACCCGGGCTGCTGCTCGGCTGCGCGAGCCTGATCGTCGCCGGTGCCATCGGCTATGTGGCGGTCGCCGCGACGCTGCGGATTTTCGTAGCCGGGATCGGCGCTGGCGTGGCCGGGCTGATCGGCGCGGTGCTGGCGATGCTGGGCGTGACCGCCGCCGGTTCGGCCGCGATCGTCCTGACCGTGGCGATCGCCTTGCTTCCGGCCTATCCCCTGATGGCGCGCGGCCTCGGGGGCCTGCCGATGCCGGCGCTGCCGATGAAGCCCGAGGAGATCCTGGAAGATCGGCCGCTGCCGCCGCGGGACAGCGTGTTCGCCGCGGTCGCCCGGGCCACCGAGTTGCTGTCCGGCATGCTCACCGCGACAGCGGTGGTGAGCGTCTGCGCGATGGCGACCCTCGCTGCCGCCGGTGGCACCGCGGCTCGCATCCTGATCGCCACCGCGGGCGCCGCTCTGCTGCTGCGGTCCCGGTTGTTTCCGATTCCGCCTCAACGCATCCCGCTCATTCTCAGCGGGATGCTGGCGCTGGTCGTTCTGGTGATCGCAATGATCGGGGCGGCCGGCAGCTCCGCCACCCGGCTGCTGTTCCTGCTGGTGATCGCCGCGGTCGCGGGCGCCACCATCGCCGGTGCCCTGGCCTACAGCCGGCGGGCCGCGTCGCCGCGGATGGGCCGCACCGCGGACATCGCTGACGTGCTGGCCATCATGGCGCTGGTGCCGCTGGCCTGTGCGGTGGCCGGCGTCTTCCACGCGATCCAAGGGCTGTTCGCCTCGGTCGGCGGCTGAGGCGACCGGAACCGACATGCCCACTCGCCGCGATCAGCTGCAGTCGCACCAGTTCCTGACCCAGCGCGTGGTGTCCGCGTTCGTCACCCGCGAAACCGATCCGGCCCAATCCCCACTGCGCCGGGGCATCGGAGCGGTGTTCGCCGGCGTGATGATCGCGGTGATGGTCGGTGCCGGCTTCGGTGTCTACGGCCTCCTCACCAAGATCGGGGGCAGCAGCTGGAAGG
Source organism: uncultured Actinomycetota bacterium (assembly GCA_963836775.1). Lineage (GTDB taxonomy): Bacteria > Actinomycetota > Actinomycetes > Mycobacteriales > Micromonosporaceae > DASQPR01. The sequence goes on from CAWIKR010000003.1 coordinate 3,007,299, forward strand.
CCGACGGCGCCGTGGTCATCGAGAAGGAGACCGGAGCGTCATTCGTCTACCAGGGCGGCCGGCTGCATCCGATGCTCAACTACACGTCGGCGCTGCTGGCCACCGGCTCACCCGGGCACCCGGTGTTCCGCGAGTCGGCCACCACGCTCCGCTCGGTGCCGCGCGGCAACCTGCTCGGCATTCCGTACGCGCCGGACTCGCTGCCGGATGCCGGCCATCTGGCCGCCGGGCCGTGGACGCTGTGCACCCGCGTACCGGATTCGTCATCGAGCCCGATCACGACGCTGGCTCTCGCCGCGGCACCGGCCGGTGCCCACCCGATCGCGGATGATGGTCTGCTGGTCCGCGATCCACAGACCAGCTCGACGTTCCTGATCTGGCATGGCAATCGCTACCGGGTCGCCGACAGCCTGATGTCCGGCCTGTTCGGCGTCGTGACGCCCGCGCCGGTCGGCACTGCCTGGCTGAACGGCATTCCGCGGGGCCCGGATATCGCGCCGCTATCGGTCCCCGGCGGCGGCCGCTCGGCGGCGGCTCCGCAGTACTCGATCGGCGAACTCCTGGCCAATCCGGTCGGCTCCGGCGGGCAGCAGTTCTGGATGGTCCTCGACGACGGCCTGGCGCCGATCACCGAGTTGCAGAAGGACATCGCGGTGAGCCAGGGCGCGGACAAGCCGAAGCCGATTTCGGTGCCGGACACCAACACCATCCCGCACAGCGACCGGCTCACGTCGCACGACCTGGTCTCGCTGCCCACGGCACCGCCGCACCTGGTCGCCCAGGCCGGCCCGGCCGACCAGCTGTGCGCGGAGTTCGGCGCCGGACAAACAGCAGGCACCGGACAAACAGCGGCCACCGCACCCGGTGGTCCCACAGCACAAGGTGGCGCCACCGCGCCAAGCTCGGCCACCGTGACGGTCGGCGGAGCCACCCTCAGCGGTACGCCGACCCGCGCCGGTACCGCGACCGGAACTGTTCTCGCCGATCAGGTGTCGGCGCCGCCGGGACGGGCCGAGCTGGTCCGAGTGCAGGCTTCCGGCGGCGCTACCGCCGGCTATTACCTTATTACCGACCTCGGGATCCGCTACGCGATCGCCAATGACAGCGTCCTGAACATTCTCGGATTCACCGCCGACGAGGCCACCCCGGAGCCGGACACGCTGGTCCGCCTGATCCCGTCCGGGCCGCTGCTGGACCCGACGGCGGCGGCAGCGCCGGCACCGTCCTCAATCGACGGTGGCTGATCCTCAATGGTGGCTGGGGTTGAGATTCATTGGTAGGGTGCTTCACGATCGACACCGATGCGATCAAATCCGACTCCGTCGGAACACTGTCGCGAACTACGCGCTAGGAGCACCCCCGCACCGTGGGACCGCTGCCGAGAACTGCTCGACGGGCCGTGCGGGGGCTACGGACAGCGTCCTCGGACCGCATCTGCGCCACCGGGGGCATGGACAGATTGAGGTGAATGCACTTGCCGGGCAAGACTCGAGTATCTCCCGAGATGCTCAACAACGCGGCGCAGGTCGCCACCAGTGCGGGTGAGGGCATCGCGCTGAACCTGACCCGCCTGTTGAACGAGATCCAGCAGCAGTCGGGCGCATTCGCCGGCAGCGCCGGAAGCACGTTCCAGCGCGTCTCCGGCGAGCTCGGCCAGGAGCTGCGCCAGCTGCTCGACGCTCTCAACGAGATGGCCGACAACGTCAACCAGTCCGGTCAGGTGTTCGGGTCGACCGATGCCGACGCCAGTTCCGAAATCGCCAAGGTGACCGGGGAATACCTGCCCGGCGCCAGCAACGTCGTCGACGCATTGCGGGGTTAGACATGAGTGACATCGTTTACGACTTCGGTGGCATCGACACCATCTCCGGCTCCATCGCCGCGTTCGTGAGCCAGATGAACGAACACCTTGACGAGGTCGATCGCACGTTCAAGAACCTGATGGCCAACGGCTGGGAGGGCAAGGGATCCGAGGCCTTCGGCGGTTGCAGCGCCCGCTGGCACTCCAATGCCAACCAGATGGCCTCGACGCTGCACCAGCTGAGCCAGAAGGTCGGCACCGCCGGAGCCAACATGGCCGCCGCCGACGCCGCGGCCGCCGCTCGGTTCTGATCGACCGCGCCGCAGCATCACCGGGCACCGTCCGCGGACGGTGCCCGGTGTCATTTCCGTGGGGCGTGTCCTGTCGATCTTGGTGATGCGAGGCGAGTGGCAGGCGGTGGCTGGGCGTGGCTTGATCTTTCCTGGCTACCGCGCTTGTAACCAGGAAAGATCAAACGCGGCCAGGCGCCGTCTGACGCCCGCCGCAGCCCGCCAAAGATCGACAGGACACGCCCTAACCGGGCGCGTCCTCGAAGAATTTCCGGCCTAGCCGGGCACGTCCTCGAAGAGCAGCCTCGGCGGCGCGGGTTCATCGCCATCGGTAGGTCGCGGCAGCGGCGCGGCGTACGCCGGGCGCCAGCCCCGACGGCGAGCGCGCGGCAGCCCGATCGCGACGAGCGTGACGATCAGGAGTACGCCCAATCCGGCGATCGTGAAGATGATGGCCATACGGCGGCTATCCGCGGCGGCGGCGCGGTGCGCTCGATCGGCAGCGCTCACCGTGGGCCGGGTCAGGGCCTGGGGCCGCGCCGGTTTCCGGTAGACCAGGTCGTCGGTGACCGATGCGTAGGCGTTCACCAGCCCGGGTCCGGCACCCGCATCCGGGGTGGCCGCACCGATCAGCCGGTCGCGCACCTGGCCGGCCGGCAGGTGGCGCCAGCGGTCCCGGACCAGAGCCGCGACCCCGCTGACATAGCCCGCGGCCACGGCGGTGCTCGCCGTCACGGCGACCCATCCACGCGTACGCTGCACCGCGGCCACCGCCACTCCGGGCGCCGCGAGATCGACGAAGTCGCCGTGCCCCGCGCTGGTCCACGGCATGCCGTTCGGATCGATCGCGGTGACGCCGATGACGTCCGGATACGCGGCCGGATACGGCGTCGGGTTGCCGTCGTTGGCGGAGCCGAGTCCACCGGCCGATGCCACCACCACGATCCCGGCCGCGACCGCCGTGGCGATCGCCGTCCGGACCCGATCGTCGTCCTGGTAGAGCACCGGCGCCACGTCGATCACGTCGACCCGCTGCTGGACCGCCCAGTTGATGCCCCGAGCCAGTACGCCTGGCGGCACCACACCGTCGGTGATGCTATTCGGCTGGCCGGTGACCCGGACCGGGACGATGGTCGCGCGCGGCGCGGTGCCGTTGATGCCGGTCCCCGAGGTGGCCGACGCCGCGATCGCACCGGCGACCTGAGTCCCGGTGCCGGCGCAGTCGGAGTCCGCCCGGCCGTGGCCGGTCACCGCGTTGAAGCCCGGTTCTACTCGCCCGGACAGGGTCGGCTGGCCGGCGTCCACACCCGAGTCGACCACCGCGACCCGGACACCGTCGCCTTGGGCGAACGGCCACGCCGCATCAGGATCGAGCAGCTTCTGCGGCCAGTTGTTGACGGCGCCGGTACGCCCGGCCGGCGCGCAGGCGCCGGCCGCGACGGCGGTGCCCGGAGCCGCGATCATGCCGCCGGCCAGCACACCGATCGCGAGCAGCCCGCCGATCGCGCGGAATCGGATCACCGCTGCTCCAGCGACAGCCAGGCCTTGAAACGGTAGGCATTCGGATTGATCGTCACGTAGCCGGAGGCGTCGGCGACCGCCCAGTTCTCGTCGAACTGGGTGTAGAACAGCGGATCGCCGGCCGAGTCGACGCCACCGGCAGAGCCCTCCGCCGATGCGGCCGGCTGCAGCCGCGCCGGATCGATCTGGAGCCGAGCGGCCACGTCGGCGACCTCCCGCCCGCCGCCCCCATAGAGCGTGTACGCCGTCGGCGGCAGATTCGGGTCGGACAGCGGTGTCGACTCGATCCACTCGATCACGTCCGGCGGATAGCCGTAGAAGTGGAAGAAGTCGTCCAGCAGGTGGAAGGCACCGGCGTCGGACACCAGCCGCCGCCCCAGTTCGCCATCGGCGATCTCGCCAACTTCGAGGGCAAGGTCGAGCTCGTCCAGGTTGATATCGGCCAGCGCCAGCGGACCGACACCGCGCGCCTCGCCGTCGGTGACCAGGCCATAGATCTCGGACCGGTCGTCATTGCGCTGCACCAGGCGTACGGCGTGATCAGCCATCAAATCTCACCTTCCGGACCGTTGCTGGTCACTTGTCATCCAACCAGCCGATGAATGCCGCGTAGCGGCTGGCCTGGACCGCGGAGGCAACGAAGCCGCCATCGAAGTTGCCGCTCTCGGCCGGTGCATCACGCTGCGAGGAGGACTGAGCCGGTGTGGCCGGGCGAGCGGCGACGAACCGCGGCTCGGTCGTGCTGTAGAGGCCGTCGTGGTCGGCCCACGCGTCGGGGCGGCCGAAAACCCGGCCGGAGGGATTGCCGAAAATCCCGCGACCTGGATAGAAGCGGCTGGCCGCGCCGGTGACGTCGAAGTCACGGCCGGCGACGGTGAGCCGGTAGCCGAGGTATTGACCGCCGCTGTCGAACAGCATTCGTCCGGAGACCGAGTGCGGGTCCGCCCGCAGCGCAGCGTCGGCCATGTCGGCGAGCGGCGCCGGCACCGCGTTGCGGCCGCCGAGCGAGGTCACCACGCCGCCGCCGGTGAAAGTTCGGCCGTCTGCCGCATGCAGCGTGAACTCGGGTCCGGTGCTGGTCACGGTGACGCTGATGTCGACCACCCGGACGCCGAGCACGAGCTGGAGATGATCGCCGACCGCATCCGAATTCACCGCGCCCGGCGCGCTTTCCGCACCCGGGTTCACCGCGTCATAACCCGGATCGAAGTCCCGCCGCACCATCTTCCATTGGGTGTTGTTGTCCAAGCCGTCGGGTGCCCGGTCGCCGGTCATCACGATGTGCGCGTCGCCGATCCGGTTGATCATGTTTTCGACGGCGCTGATCGCGGTGCCGCCGACGCCGCCGACCACCCACGTCGTCACCGTCTCATCGGCCTTGCCCAGGGTGTTGGCCTCGTCGCCGGAGAGCACCCGGCCCGGATACGTCACCCGCAGGTCATGCCACTTGACGATGGCGTCGAGTGACGAGCGGACACCGTCGGTGAGGTCGTGCGGGTTGATCCCATGGTCACCGAGGATCTCAGCGACCTTGGCGCCGGTCGCCTCGTCACCCCACGGCAGCGCATCGATCGCGGCCTTGGCGCTCAGCGCGCCCGGCGTGCCGTCGGCGGCCAGATGCGCCGAGACCGCGCCGAAGGTGCCGCTCATGCCCAAGCCTCGATCGACGCCGACGATGATCTCCTGCGGGAAGCCGGTGGAGAGCACCGGGACGCCATCGATCGCGACCGTGACAATCGCGCTGCCGTCGTCCGGACGGATGTCGGCGACCAGCACGCCGTTCGAGTCCAGCCGCAGGCTGACGGTGCCGTTGACGAGCGGGCCCCGGGCGGCGACGGTGTCCTCCATGTAGGAGATCGCGTCCAGTGGCACCCGATCCCCCGGCGCCGCGAACTGGAACGGATCGCCGAGGCCGGTGCGGCGCAGGTTGCGCAGCTGATCGGCGGTCTGCGCGATCTCGGTGCCGTTGTCGGACGGCCACCGGCCACGGTTGTCCACCAGCAGCGAGCGCAGGTCCCGGGCGGCCAGCGAGGCGCCGCCACCGGCGTGCAGGCTGACGTGCACATACTCGCCCGGGGGCAGCCCGGCGGCGCGACCCCGCAGGTCGGCCAGGGTTTCCACGCTCTTCGCCGCGCGGGACTCGCGAGCCGCGTCGGCCAGCGCGGTCAGCTGGTGGCCGCCGATCCGAGTGCCCGCCGGGACGTCGGCTCCGCCGAACGGATCGGGCCGCTCGAAGCGCGGTTCCAGCGCCCGATGGAACTGCTCGATTCGCGCCATGTCGTGCGCGGCGCGGTCCTGCACGTTGCCCCATTCGCGGATCTCGTCCGGGTGCATGTCGGCCTCGCTCCGGCCGCCCAGGGCGAGGGTTCGCGCGATCGCGTCGCGGGCTGCCGAGCCGGCATCGGCGACGTGCTCGGTGATCAGATCGCGGCGCGCCCGCCAGCCGGGTTCCTCGGCGCGTACGCCGAGATGGTCCGCGAGCGCCAGGCTCGACGTTCGCAACGTCTCGAACTCCTGCTGCTGGATCTCGTCCCGGTGGCCGTCCGGTGGCAGCGACCCCAGGCGTTCGCCGATCACCCGAAGCTCCTGGATCCGGCCGGCGTCATGGGGGCTGAGCCGGGCGCCGGCGGGAAGTTCACCCGGCGCCAGCGCATCGGCTGGATTGGCCGGCTCGCCTGCCAGATAGCGAGCCCGGTCCGCGATGATCTCACCGATCTCGTGGGCGACGGCGCGCTCCACGTGCCGGATCGCCAGCCGGTCCGAAATCTGGATCACATGCCGGCCGGTGTCGTGGTTGAGATGCGACTCGGCGGCCGCGTCCGGGTCCCGCCACTGCGTGTCCACGCGCACCGAGAACCTGCCGCCATCGGCGAGCTTGATTTCGTACGTGTGGTTCTCGTCCCGGACCAACTCAGCGCCACCGTGGCCGTCGAGAATCCGGCCCATCGCGGACTGCGCTTCGTTGAGAACCGCCACCCGGTGCGCCGCGTCCGGGCTGGCCGGGCCCTCGCCGTTGAAGCCGGGATCACCGGGCACCGCGGCGGCGTGGATCACGTTGTGGCCGGCACCGCTGAGTTCCAGCTCCGCCGGTGCGTCGTTGTGCACCTCCGGGAACCGCACGTCACGCTGATCGGTGCGGACCGTGTCGAGGTCGATGCCATGCTCGCCGGCGATCCGGCCGGTCTCCGGCCCGACCAGGCCGCCGGGTGTGCCGGCGCCGTGCTCCGGATAGGCGTCGACGATGGCAATCCGGGCACTGGCGATGATGTGCTCCGGAGTCAGCTCCGGATTGAGCTCCAGGAAGTCCGGTGCGGTGATGTCCTCGCCCAGGATCTCGGTGCCGATCCGGTTGCCGAACTGGGGCCGGTCCTCCAGATAGTCCCGGATCACCCGGTCGCGGATCTGCTGCGGGGTTTCGTCGGCGAGTTCGCGGTATCGGTCGGAAGCCGGAATCTGCTGGTGATGGCTGTCGTCGAGCCGGTCCCGGAACCCTGCCAAACCTCTCAGGAAGTGCTGCTGGACGGTGAACGCCTGGTATTCCCGCTCGAACATCATCCGCGCACCGATGTCGGTCATCCGGGCATCGGCGTCTGGATGCCGGGCTAGCGAGTCCATCATCCGGGACCGGAGCAGATGCAGGTTGGGCTGCAACACATGCATCGACTCGTGCACGATGGTCGCCGCGACCGCGCTCACCGACCGCGGGTTGCCCCGATCAACGGTGTCCACCAGAGTCACGCCGGCCTTCGCGTCGTAGACGCCCTTCGCGTACTGGTTGTTGATCGCGTCGCCGAGATCCCGGGCGGTCTGCGGGTCCAGCCGGTGCTGGGCCGCATCCATGGTGCGCGGGATGGCCCGATCGAGGACCGTCGCCGCGTGCCGCTCGAACTCCGGGCCTAGCACATCGCCGATCTTGGCCAAGGCGATCGCCCGGTCCATCACGTCCAGGTGCTGCAAAGCCGGATCGACCGAGACGGCCCGGTGGGCCATCTCGGTGGAATTCAACGGATCCACGCCATCGAGATCGCGCCAGCCCGGATCGGCCGGTCGCCCGCCGTTGCTGAAATCGCGCCATTGGTCGTACGCGCCGGAATAGTCACCGATGGCGCGGCTGAGTGAGCGTACGCCGGAGATCAGCTCGTGCAGGTCGCCGGAGCGGCGGGCGTCGGCGGCCTGGCGTTCAAGGTCGCGAGCTAGGCCGTCGATCCGGTTCAGCGCGTCGACCCGCTCGGCGACCACCTCGGGCGGATAGTGCTCGAGCAGCCGGGTCCGCGCACGATCAACCAGGTCATGCACGTCGCGGGGCAGATCGGTGGCGTAACGCGTCCGCGCCGGATCGAAGTTGGTGCTCGGGCCGAGGTGCGCCTCGACGGTGAAGTCGATCGGCGGCACCGGATCGGAAGCCTCGGTGCGAATCTCAGGGTCGGCGCGGATCTCAGTGTCCGTGTGTATGTCAGTGTCGGTGCGGACTTCGGTCTCGGCCGGCGTGGTGTCCGGGACGGTCGTGACCGGCGCATCGGCCAGGTGCGCTTCATGGTCCGCGTGCTGCCGCGCCTCCACCGGGTTGGTGGGTTCGGCGCCCGGCTCGACCGTGTGTGCCGGAGTCGGCGCGGCGGGCACCGCATCGTCGAGGCGGGTCGCCGGCAGGTTGACGTCGTCGGCGCGAACCTCCGGGATCTCGGCTGGGGGATCCTCGCTGCGATGGGTAGCCGGCTCCGCGGCGGGATAGGACTCCGGAGTGGCCGCGTGACTGGCGTCCGCGGCCCGGTCGGACCCGGAATGCGCAACCGGGTCGGCGTCGTGATGCGCCGATCCGGGATCCGGATCAGCACGGTGCGGCTCGGTCTGATGCGGTTCGGTCGGATGCGGCTCCGTCTGATGCGGCTCGTTCCGATACTCCGCTGGCGGCTGATCGGGACGGCCGTCGGAGCCACGCGGGTCCGTGGAGTGCGGTGGCGCGATGTCCGGACGGTCGGCCCGCGGCTCGGTCTGATGTGGCTCGGTCTGATGTGGCTCGGTCTGATCCGGCTCAGTGCCGTGTGGCTCAGTGCGGGGCGGCGCCGTGGTCGCGGGCTCGGCGTGCTCGGGACCCGCCGTCTGCGGCTCAGCGGTTCGGGGCTCGGGGACGCGTACCCCGGTGTCGTGGGTCGCGGCCGGATCCCGGGCCGGCACATGGACCACCGGCTCGGTCCGGTCCGGCCCCGGCGGCGACGTGTCGACCTCGGACGTGGACTCGCCTCGGCTGTCGTGGCCGATCGGATCGCGGGTCTCGATGCCGTCGCGGACCCGGGCCGCCGCGTCCCGACCCGCGACGCGTTCCACACCGCGATCGATGACATGGCCGCTCAGCTCGCCGAAGCCGTGTTGCGAACCAGCCATGGCGCCGAAGTAGACGCTGCTCTTCATGTCGGTGGCCCAGTCGACCTTCTGGCCCATCGCGGTCTTGATGCCGTCAACCGCGGCGGTGCCGCCGGTCATCGACGCGACCGAGCCGATCACCCCGTGGCCGAGCGCCGCGGTCAGCGGTCCGCCGAAGGCACCGATGGCGGCGTTCTGCAGCGATCCCTCGCCGAGTTGCACCAGGTCGAGATGCGGATGGTGACCTTCGGCCCACTGCAGCGCCGTGAAGCCGAGTGTCGTCTTGAGCTGAAACGCGACGAAACCGCGAGCGCCGTTCCAGGACGACTGAAGAGCGTCCTTGCCCACCACCTTGAGGACGTCACCGAGCCCCTGGTTACGCAGATCGGCGAGCGCCGACTGGTAGGCCGCCTCCCGCACCACCGCAGTAGCGCTCTTGTTGGCGAGGCCCTCACCCACGGTCTTGAACAGTCCGTCCTTGCCGATGCTCCCGAGTGTCTTGAGCAGCCCGCTCTCCAGCTGGTCCTTGGCGAACGCGGCGGCCGCCTTGTTGGCCAGTCCCCGCGCTCCGATGCCCCGAAGGCTCAGCCGCTCGGCGACGAACTTGCCGGCATCGGCGAGCTTCCCGCCCGCCGACTTCGCGACGTCCGTGGCGGCGGTCCGCACTGAGGTGCCGGCCGCATCAGCGGCGGCAGCGCGGGCGGCATCGCCCGCGGCGTCGGCGGCCAGGTCGCCGGCTGCGTCCTTGGCGAGATCTCCGGCTGCATCTTTGGCGACGTCGCCGGCCGCGTCCTTGGCGAGCGTGCTTCCGGCATCCTTGGCGAGATCGCCGGCGGCATCCTTGGCGAGCGTCGAGCCGGCGTCCTTGGCGAGATCGCCGGCCGCATCTTTGACCAGACTCTCGCCGCCGTCTTTGAGGAGGTTCTCGCCGCCGTCCTTGAGCAGCGTCTTGCCGCCGTCCTTGAGCGCCGTCGGAAGCGCCTTGTCGCCCAGGTATTTGGCGAAGTCTCCGATCAGCCCGGAGAACTTCTGGCCGAGAATCTTCTCCAGCAGGGTGCGACCGGCGCTCTTGATCCCGGCCTGGCAGGCGGCTTCGGCCGCGGGCGCCGCGACGGTGCTGAGGCCGAAGGTGATCGCGGCCGTCGACAGGATCGTGAAGATGGCGTCGGCGAGCATGTAGAGGTTCATCGCGGCCATGAACTTGGCCATCTCAATCTCCAGGCCGACGTCCTGGATGATGCCCTGCATCTCGATCATCGACGCGATCGAGTTGCTGACCTGATCGATGTAGCCGGCCCAATACTCCTGGAACGCCACCGCACCGTCGCCGCCCCAGGACTCCGCGATCGGGTCGTTCAGCGAGGAGATGTTCTCCAGATAGGTGGACAGCTCGCTGGCAGCGTTGCCATAGGCGTCGGCGAGGTGGAACATCCCGGTCTCGCTGCCCTGTGGGATGTCGACCAGGAACCGCAGCACCCGGCCGAGAATGCCGGGAACGTGCTCCTCGATCTCCCGGAACCACTCCAGGATCGGATCGAGGACTCCATCGACGCCGTCCTCGACGACATCACCCAACGGTCTACCTCCCGGTCGGCGGGCGGGCGCGGCCCGGCAGGACTCAGGCGGACGTGCCGGTGGAACCGATGTCGGTCGAGCCGTCGACGTCGACGACGGAGTATTTCGCCATCACCTCGATAACGTCGGCGCCCATCTTGGACAGTGACGTGCCGGAGTCGGCGAGGGTCTGCCGGAGTGCATCGTTGGCCGGTGTCTTGCCGGCCGTGTAGATCTTTTCGAAGGCGGCGGCGTAGTCGTCATCCTTGCCCCACGGCTTGGACCCCTCGGCGTCGGCGATCGCCTGCGCCAGCGACTGCGCCCGGCTGGCGAAGTCGTCACCGGCCGACTTGACCTGCAACGCGGTGCTGATGGCGGCGTCGGTCCCACCATCACCGACGCTCACGTAGGACGATCCCATCGTCACCATCCTCCTTCACCAGATCACCATCGTGGCTCTGCAGCAGACGCGGCACGTCCAGCGAACCGATCCGTTTCACCCGCAGATCACTCGGGACATTATGGTCCATGATCTTGCGAGTCTTCGCCATCGCATCGTCAACCGCCGATCTCACCGTGGCGAGAATGGTGGCGGACAAGGCTTTCGAGTTCGGCTTACGGTAGACCCTGGGGTCGATCTCGAGGTCGATCAGCTGACCGCGTGGTCCGACGACGGCTTTGACCGTACGATCCTCGGACCACGCCACGCCGGTCACCTTGAGGATCTGCCGCTGCGTCTCTTCCAGGCCGCCGATGGCCTTGCGCATGTCGTCGAAGGCGCTGTAGAGCGCACCCCAATCCGGGCGATCGACCATGGACGCCTCCCCGTGCGTTCTCGACCCGCGGCACACATGGTAGGCGGGATGAGCCGATCGCGCGACGCGCGCGGTCCCGGATCAGCGCACCCGTCCAGCCGGCGCTGTGAGAGCATGGCACGGCTGACAAGGCTGGCTCACCGGGAGGGACCGACGTGCAGACCGATCGCGTCGCGGACGCGCTGCAGCGTTTCGTCGTGGGTCCGGACGAGCCGGTCGAGCGCGAGTGGGTCACACCTAACGGGGTGACGCTGCAGACCCCTCGATACCTCTACCGGGCGGCGCCGGCACGTTGGCTGATCTCCGGCGCGTCCTGGGTGGACGCCGCGATCCGGGTGCTCGCCGAGAGCGATCGCGGCGACCTGGTGCCGACCTTCGGTCTGCTGTTCACCGGTCCCGGCGACCCGGTCTACCTCAACAACGTCGCGGCGATGGCCGGCCTGGGCCGCCGCCTCCACACCGACCTGGATCCGGTGGCGTACGCGGAACTCCTCGCTGAACTGCACTTCCCCACCGGGCCCGAGGATCAGCCGGTGTCCCGCCCGACCGTGGTCGGCAAGCTCATCCCGGACGCGGCCGAGTTCGCCGCACGGTTCCCGTTCGTCCCGGCCGAGGTGCTGGCGCCCCGGCCCCACGCGATCCACACCGGCGGCCGGACCACGCTGACGTTCCAGTCCTATGTGCGCTACCTGCTGCCAGACTTCGGCAGTGCACTGGACATCTACGACTGGACCGTAGCCGCCGCCGACGGCGAGCCGGCGACCTGGACCCGCATGCTGGCCGCGGAGCGCCTGGAAATCACCGGCTAGCCAGCCGCTTTCAGATCGGTGCCGGTAGCGTCGCAGGTCACCGCGCCCTGAGCAGTGTGCGTCATCACCACCTTGCCATCGAGCGTCAGCTGGCACTGCACGATCGGCATCTGGTCGAAGTCGGTGAGTTGCGGCCGGTCCAGCTCGACGTCGAGCAGCAGTTCGTAGACGTCGCCGTGGATGGTCTCGGTGTGATGCCAGGGCAGCTTCACCTCGGAGCCGGCCACTCCGCCGTCTTCCGGGCCGTCGTGATTATCGAGCGTCCAGCCATACTGAATCTTGTCCACCGGCAGCTCCAGCTGCTGCGTCGAGAGCTGGGTCTCCAGCAGATCGAACTCGACCACATGCGCCCGGCCGGATCCGCACGCCACCAGCGCCAGAGCCGCGATCAGCAGCATCGCTGCGGCAGCCGCCCGAATCCTCATCGTCGCCATCCCTCCGATGTCCTGGCCATGCGGTGCGAAGTGGCGAGCCTACCGAATCACCTCGATCGTCGATGTGTCGAGAACTCTGTTAGCGCAGCTACCTCGGCAAAGTCGCCCAGACCAGCACCGATCAGGTAGAAAACGGTGCGACGCACCGCTATCCTCCTTGGAGCCACTTGGGCGACGACCGACGACAATGGACGCAGCCGGGACGGTCTTCGGCCCGATCGCGGCGGACGAACTCGTTGGGGCCGGGCATTCGGGCCGTCACTATCGGATAGCGGGGAGCGCCGATGACCACCGATCCACCGGGCCCGACGGATCCGTTCGCGGCGCAGACCCAGACCAACACCGGATCCACCGAGTGGCTGGACGGCTACAAGACCATCAAGGCCGACTTCGGCAGCCTCAACGGCTACGCGATGAATATGTACTCCGCATCGATGGATCTGCTGCCGGCCTCGATGCCGCTCTACAAGATTCCGGAGCTGACGAATCAGGCGTTCCGCAACGAGAACCCGTTCCCCGAAGGTCAGCTGGCGGCGCTGTTCGTCGGCACCAACTTCAAAGACCTGATCGCGATGCTGACCGACCTGCACGTCGGGCTGCAGAACATGGCCTACGCGGCACAGACCATTTCGGACTCCTACCACCTCAACGACGACGGCAGTTCTAAGGACCTGAACAGTCTGATCACCGTCGACGGTGTCGACTTCGCCTTCGGCCGCGGCGGGGTGCGCCCGGACGGGCTGGACAAGAAGATCGGCAAGACCTGGCTCGAGTCGGCGCCGACCATCAACGAGGCCCAGGCCAACGCAGCCGTCGTATCCAACGCCGCCGATCCCGGCCAGATGGGCGGCACCATCGCCGTCAGCTACATCGGCCCGCCGGACCATCAGACCAAGGTCACCACCATCACCTACGCCGACGGCAGCTCGATTCAGATGGAGCAGACGATCGGCTGGGACGGCGAGTCCTGGACCACCACATCGGTGCTCGGCGCGGATGGCACGGTGCAGACGTCCAGCCGGCAGATCAAGACCGAGTCCGGTGGTTCCACCACGGTGGTCACCCAGACCCAGGACAAGAACGGCAACTACCAGGACGCCGCCAAACAGGTCACCACGACCAGCTACAGCTCATCCGGCGCCAAGGTGACCACGACCGACAACAGCACGATCGCCGACGGCAAGTGGACCGCCTCCGGCACCAAGACCCAGACCGACAACCCGGATGGCAGCACGCAGACGACGACCACGACGGTGTCGACCGATCCGGACGGCAAGACGACCGCGCGCAGCAGCACCGTGGCGGTCGGCAACAACGACGGTGATGTCAGCGACCAGGGCGGCAACCTCGACCCGAAATACGAGGCCGATCACCGTTACACCACCTTCACCCATCAGGAATTCAAGTAGTCATGGGCGGCAGCAGTAACGACGACTTCGGCTATGCCGGGACCGACTATTCCCGGATCCCGATCCCGGGCAGCTATTCGCAGGTCGACTTCCCGGACAACTACGCGCCGACTCCGAAGCCGGACGCCAACTTCAAGTACGACTACGACTATGACTACGAGAAGCTGAGCGACGCCAGTCAGGACATCGAGAAGATCCGGCTGCGCATCAAGGGCCAGCAGCCCGCGACCATTTCGGCACTCGCCGACCACTGGGTGAAGGTCGTGCAGATGCTGGACGCGGTCAAGACGGCCGTCGGCGACAACGCCGATGCCCTGCACGGCGGCGATTCGAACGGATTCGGTGGGTGGTCGTCGCCGGCCGCCGACGAATTCCTCCGCTGGGGTCCCGGTGCCACGCTCTATTCGCTGCAGCAGTGGACCGACGCCGCGCAAGCCAACGTGCGGGCGCTGCGCAAGCTCGCCGACGCGGTGTGGCAGGCGCACATCGACATCGACCAGGCCTGGACCAGCTATGTCGAGGAGGCGCGCGCCGACCGGGCGAAGCTGATGGAGGGCTGGACCTGGGATCCGTCGGAGTTGTCGAAGGAAGACCAGAAGAAGTTGCCCGGTCCGCCCGCGCAGCTGATGTCGCAGATCTACGAACACCAGACGGCGATCTGGCGCAAGTGGAGCGTGACGGCCCAAGGCATCTCGTATGAATTGTCGCAGAAGTACTATGCCCAGCTGGAAGGCGATCTGATCGCCGGCCGTGGCACCCGCTTCGAAGGGCCGGGCAACGCCGTCGTCGACAACCCGATGACGAAAGCCTTCACCCCGCCCGGTGGCGCTCCCCCGCCTGCGGCACCACCACCCGGCGCGGCGCCGCCGCCCGCGCCGCCACCAGCCGCGCCGCCGCCCGGTGCCACACCACCACCGGCGACACCGACACCGACACCGACGGCTCCGCCATCGCTCCAGGACCTGACCGACCTCGCCGATCAGCTGCAGCAGCAGGCGTTCACAGCGCCGCCGGCACCGATCGACGCACCGGTGATCGCTCCGCTGCCGCTGGGCGAGCTGGCGCTGTCCGCCGAGACCGCACGCCTCATCGGGCTCGCGCCACCGGCACCCGCCAACTCCGGGTTGTTCGGATCGCGCCCCGGTGCGGCGCCGGGGCTGCCGGGTGACGCGCCCGCCGGAAACCCGGGCGTACTCCGCTCCGGAGCCGTCGCGCGCCCAGGCGAGACTCCACCCGGCGGCATGGGCCGGGCGCTGTCCCGGCCCGGCGCCAACCGGCCTGGCGCCAACCGGCCGGGCACCGAGCCGGGTTCCGGTCGCCGGGCCGGCGCCCGCGACGCCGACCAGGGCCGGGTGGCCCGGACCGGTGGCTTGGAGGAGCCGTTCGAGGGGCGTACGCCGAGCGCGTCGCCGTCGGTCCTGGGCGGACGGCGCACTACCGGCACTCCGGAGGAGCCGCCGTTGCGCGCTCCGGGAACCAGCCGACCGGGCCGGTCACCAAGCGTGGTGCAGCGGTCCGAGGGCCGACCGGCGAGCACATCAGCCGGCGAGACCACCGGCGAGCCGGGCACGTCCGGACCGGTGCTGAGCAGTCCGGGCGCCGCGCGGGCCCGGGGCGCCGTGGCACCGGCCGGCGCCGATGACACACCGGCGGTCCGCGGGCTCCGCAGCGGCACCGGTGCCGGGCAGCCGGCGCCGTCCGAGTTGTCGGCACGGCGACGGGCCGATGCTCGCCGCGGCGACCAGCGCCGCGCCGACGGCGGCATCGGCACGGCCGGTGACACCAGCGACAGCGACGAAACCGGCGTGGTCGGCGACGAGGCGTGGACCGTGCCATCCCCCGGCGGCTCGCTGCTAACCAGCCGCGCCGACCAGCCCGCGTACGAAGCCGAGCATCGGCCAGCCCTGGGCGGTGGCGGAAGCTGAACGACTCGATGCCGGTCGGGTCGTCGGCCGCCGGCCGGATCCTGCACCTGGCCCCGCCGCCGCTGCGTCTGCGCTTCCGCCACGGGGTCTACGTCGATCTACGCGGCTACCCGGACTGGCAGCCGTACGCCGCGGCGCTGGTCGAGCTGCCGCCGGCGCCGCACGGCTGGACCGGTGACGAAGCCCGGACTCTCCGGGTCGTCACCGCAAATCGCCTGCTGGCCACGGTGTCCGATGACACCGACGCGATTCCGGACGGCGCCCCGCCCGGCTGGGTGTGGGCGCATCTCGGCCGGACCGAGACGCTGGCGCTGGTGCCGGCCGAGTTGCACGGCGCCTTCCGGCATCGGGGCGGAACCAGCGATCACGGCGTCCCGCCCGGATCCGGGATTCGCGACGGCGGTGCCCCGGTCGCGCTGCGCCGGTCCCGAGCCGTGACCGACGACGCGGTCACGAAGTTCGAGGACTGGCTCGGTTATCGCCTGCCTGGCGGTTACCGCGACCTGCTGTCGGAGGCCAACGGCGGGGTGCCGGCCCGGGCCGCCGTGCTGCCGTGCGGCGGTGTGCTGGCCGACCAGCCGCTGTTCGGGCTCGCGGCGGCCGACCGGATGTTCGATCTCGCGTACGCGAATCTCTGGCTACGGGATCGGCTCACCGCAGACTTCCTCGCCATCGGCTACGCCCAGGGCGGCCTCCTGATCCTGAAGGTGCGCGGCGCCGACGCCGGGTCGGTCTGGCACTGGGATGATGACGATGCCCGAGACGACGACCGCTACGGGCCGGATGTCATCTGTCGCGACCTGCTGCGTCCACTCGCCGGTGACATCGACGAATTACGGTCCACACTGTCGGAGGTGCCGGCGACGGTGACCGGCTACGCCGACGAGTCGATTCGCACCGGTGCGGCCCGCCTGGTGCCCTCCGAAGCGATCGGGGCGGCACTGCCGCGTACTCATCGGCGGCCCTGGGTCACCGCGCTGACCAGCGGTGCTCCTGCCGATCTGCCAGGCTCGCCGCGCTGACCCAGACCCGCCGGACGCCGAACTCCGGACCCCGGCCGGGCGTCCATCCGGTCGGATCGTGGTATTCCACCAGAGCCTGCCCGACGCTTTCGTCCAGCACCACCGCGTCATGGCCGGCCACGGTCGCGGTGGTCCGCACGTAGCCCAGCCAGTCGACATCGGAGGCCAGAACCAGCCGCCGGAACCGGCCCGGCCGGACCAGGTCGAAGCCCGGCCCCGGATCGGCGGCGTAGAGGCGGACCAGCTCACCGTCCGGGCTGGCCTCATATTCGGCGCCGTCCCAGAGCGCGCGATATCCGTTCGGCACGGTCACGATCGCAGCGCCTCCCACATCCGGTCAGGATCCGGCAACGGCAGCCATTCGCTGCGGTCCGCGTCGTAGGCGGCGACCCACGACCGGCGGCCATCGTCGCCTACTTGCTCGAGCTTGGCGCCGTGCGGCACCTGCACCGCGATCACCCGCCAGGCCGCGGGCGCCTCATCCGGTACGCGTACCGGCAGGCACACCTCGGAACAGTGCTGAATCCAGTGCAGGACGTGGGTCACGCCGGCCATCGGCACCGCGGTCAGGTCCGACTCCCGGTGCACCAGACCGCTGATGTCGGACCGGTGCTCGATCAGGTATGCCTCGGCCAGCTCGACCGGCAGCGGCTGGACCAGCGCTCCGGCGACGGCGACCGCGGGCAGTCCGGCTCCGGCCGCGCCGACGGCGTCCCGAGCCCACTCGACGAATCCGAGGACCTGCGCCCCGGGGAATTCCAGTGCGGACGCTCCCGGGTTGACCACCAGGCGCCAGCCGATGCCCGGCCAGTCCAGCGCGATGTCGAGGAACGCCAGCTCGGCCAGCGGCGTGCCGCCGGGCACCGCCGCCGCGGCGCGCTCGGGCGAGGTGAACACAGCGATCGTCTGCTCCGCCGCCGGCGCCCAGCGTTCGCCATCGGTGGGCATCAGCACCGTGCCGGAGACCAGCGCGCCGATGACGGCGTCCACGTCGGATTCGCGTACCGCCTGATCGAGCCGGCTCTCCAGGGCATTGACCGGGCCACCCGGCTCAGCCACCGCCGGGGTCAGATCCACCCGGCCGGCCGCACCGTCCACGACCACCTGGATCGGCGCGTAGGCCTGGATCGGGGTCTCCGGGTCGACCGCGAGCATCAGCTCCGGGTCCGGCCATTTGTCGAGCAGTTCGGCGCAGGTGGTGGTGCGAAACGCCGGAACGCCACGAAGGCGCGATGCCAGCGCTTCGGTTGAGGTGAAGACGAGGACGTACTGATCGTCGCCGGAGCGCACCGTGACCAGTTGCTGCGCACCCGGTTCGTCCAGCGCGGGAAGATAGAGCGTGGCACCGGCGAGCGCCTGAAAATACGCCTGGCTGTTCCCGGTCGCGAGCGCGCTGGCCATCGCGGATTCGGTCTCGTTCGCCGGAGTCCAGGTCGGGTGCGCCACGTCGCAGGACCCTACCGACATCGACGCGGGTACGCGCGCCCGGTCGCCACCGGCTCTGACCGCGGGCTCCGGTTCCGTCTCGCGGCCTGCGGTAGGGTGTTGCGGTCCAGCACCTCGAGTGGGCGGAGCCATGGCGCGAACTTTGGTGGTCGATCCTGCGCAGTCCGGCGCATTTCCGTCGATCGGCGACGCACTCGAAGTCGCCGGGGACGACACGGTCATCAGCATCGCCGCCGGGACATACCAGGAGGCGCTGCGGATCGACCACCGGCGGGTGAGCCTGACCGCCGCGGGTGCACCAGGCAGCGTCGTGATCGACGCGGAGTCGCTGGGTCAGCCCGGCATCAGCGCCCGGAGCAGCGACCTGATCCTGACCGGCCTGACCGTGCGGGCCACCGACACCGCCGCGATCAGTGTGAGCCGGGGCCGGATCCGGATCCAGCAGTGTGCGGCCAGCGCCCGCTACGGCGCCGGGCTGAGCGCGACCGATGGCGCCGCGCTGCAGGTCAGCGAGCTGACTGTCGCGGGTGGACAGTTCGGCATCCTGATCGAGGATTCCGGCGGTGTGATCGAGAAATCCGAGATCCGCGATGTGACCGAAGACGGCTTGATCGTGCGCCTGGGCGCCGACCCAGCGATCCGAGACACGGCGATCACCAATAGCGGCTATCGCGGCGTCTACATCTACCAGGCCGGCCGACCGACCCTGGAGCACTGCGAAATCTCCGACTCGGGTGACGTCGGCATCTCGATTGCCCATCAGAGCGCACCGACGATCCGCAACTGCCGGATCCACGGCGCCCACGGGGTCGGCGTCATGGTCGGGCGTGGCTGCCGTGGCGTCATCGAAGGTTGTTCGGTGGACAGCACGGCCAGCCCGGGCATCCATGTCGACGAGGGCGCGGATCCGACGATCATCGAGGGTGAGTCGGCCGCTGCCGGACGACGCGGCGATGGCGGCCGGGGCGGCGCCGGCCCCAAGGACCTGGAACAACTGGACGGGCTGCTGGCCCGGGTCGATGCCATGGTCGGGCTGGCCGGCGTCAAGGCCGAGATCCGGTCGCTGATCGACGAGATCCAGGTCAACGAGTGGCGCCGGGAGGCCGGTCTGGCCGTCGGCGCGGTGAGTCACCACCTCATCTTCACCGGCGCGCCGGGCACTGGAAAGACCACGGTGGCGCGGCTCTACGGCGAACTGCTGCGGGCTCTAGGCGTGCTGCCGGACGGCAAGTTCAAGGAGGTGTCCCGGCGCGACCTCGTTGGTCAATACATCGGACACACCGCCGAGAAGACCACCGCCGTCTTCGAGGAAGCACTCGGCGGCGTGCTGTTCATCGATGAGGCCTACACGCTGTCCCGGTCCAGCGGCGGCGGTGCCGACTTCGGCCGGGAGGCCATCGACACTCTGGTCAAGCTGATGGAAGACCGGCGCGACGAGATCGCCGTCATCGTCGCCGGTTACACCACCGACATGATGGACTTCCTGGACGCCAATGCCGGCCTCGCGTCGCGCTTCGCCAAGACCCTGGAGTTCTCCAACTACTCACCGGACGAGCTGGTCCTGATCGTGAACCGGATCGCCCGCAACGACGACTATCTGCTCTCCGACGGGCTCGACGAGGCCCTGCGGGAGTGGTTCGACCAGATCGAGCGGGACCAGAACTTCGGCAACGCCCGGGAGGCCAGGCGGCTGCTGGAGGGGATGCGCAAGGCGCAATCCGGCCGGCTGCGATCGCTGGGCCGGATGCCGAGCCGCGACGACCTCCGGACGCTGGTGCTCGATGACCTTCTCGCGGCCACTCGATAAGGTTCGGTCCATGCTCGTCGCCCGTTCCGCGCCGGAGTGCCGGCTCTACATGGATCTGCACGCGTGCTCCTGCGGCACCGCCGCCTTCGACGCCGCGCACACCCTGCGGACCGGCGACAACGACGAGCTGATCGCGGTCTACTCCGGCATCTGCTCCGGCTGCGGGCTGCCCCGGCTCTTCGAATTCGAGCTTGATCCGCGGACTCCCCCGCTGCCCCCGGCCTATGGCGGCCCGGACCCGTCGCGGATCATCTGCCCGGGCCAGTTCGCGCTCGCCGCCGATCAGGAGGCGCGGGCCGCGGCGGCCGGCGGCCCGGCCGGTCGCGCCGCACTGGCTCGCGCGCTCGCCGCCCAGGTCGAGATCCTCAAGTTCGTCCCGGCCGGCGGGTCGGCGGTGCCGGCGGAAGCGTTCACCTCCGAGGAGGGCCAGCGGCTGTACGCGTCGGAGCCGCACCGGTTCGACGCCGACCGGCTGGCCGCGGTCGCCGAGTCCTACCGGGCCATGCTGGCCTGACGGTGACCCAAGCGGCCCGATTGGCCGGCCGCCTCGGGTGCCGGCCATCCCCGTGTGGTCAGCCGATTTCCGGCCGGTGCGGCCGGTCCGATCGGCGCCGGATGGCGCGGCCGGCGCCGCGCACGATCAACACCAGCGCGACCAGCCCGAAACCACAGTGGACGGCGAGCACGCCGGCCAGGCTCGGGCCGCCCCAGTCGGCGCGATAACTGGCCGGATCGGCGAAGTCGATGACGAAGAATTCGGCGATCGCCCGGCCGATCAGGTAGACGCCGAGGACCAGGCCGAATCCGAGCAGAATCTTCTTCATCGCAGCCATGTCTCGACACTAGGCAGATCGGGCACCGGCCACATCCGGGGATCCCATCCGGGACATCCCCGATCATTCCTGGCTCGTCCCGGGCGCCGGCCCACGGTCAAACCATGGCGTCCTCGGCGACGACGGCCGCGATCTGCCGCCGGGTCTGCGCCACGACTCTCGGTTCGGTTCGGGCGTACGCGGCATGCGCGTTCACGCCACCGGCCAGCGACCACCCCCGGCCGCGATCCCAGGTCTGGGCGTCCAGCCCGAGTTCGTCCCGGAAGACCGCGCGGGTCCGCTCCGTCATCAGGGTGTAGGCGACATCCAAGTCGCACGCCGGGTCGCCGCGACCGAGGCCGCCGAAGTCCAGCACCGCCGTCACCCGGCCGTCGCGGGCCAGCAGGTTGCCGGTGTGGAAATCACCGTGCACCCAGACCGCCTCGGCCGGCCAGGGCGGAGCGGCGAGGGCGCGCTCCCACACCCGGGTCAGGACGCCACTGTCGAACTCGTCGGAGATGGCCGCGATGGATCGGCGGACCGCGTCGTCCCGATCCGAGAGTGTCCGGCGCCGCAACTCCGGATGTGGCCCGGGGCTGATCGCGTCCGGCTCCGGAAGGCGCCACAGTGCCCGCAGGAACCCGGCCAGGTCGCGAGCCGCCGACTCGCTGTCGCCGAAGTGCTCCGCCAGCACCGGGTCGCCGTCCCGCCACCGGGCCACCGACCAGGACCACGGATAGCCGCAGCCAGGCTCGCCGACGGCGACCGGCTCCGGGATGCCCAGCGGCAGCAACGGCGCCAGCCCTGGCAGCCACCGAAACTCCTTGCGCGCCTGCCAAGCGGCCCACTCGCCGCGGGGCAGCCGGACCGCCAGGTCGGGGCCGAGCCGATAGATCACGTTGTCGGATCCGGCTTGCGGCAGGCGTCGCAGCGGGAGCCCGGACCAGTCCGGGAACTGCGCATCGATCAACCGGCCGACCAACTCGTCGTCGATGTCCACGCGCACCAGTGCCTCCAGTCGTCGCCGCTGCCCGACTATGGCATCACGCCGGAGGACGGTCGGTCGAACGCTTTGTCGCCGCCGCCGCGAGGCCCGGCAGTTCACTTGGCGACCGCGCCGGCCGGTCGTTCACTTCGCCGCCGCGGCGGGCCCGGCAGTTCACTTCGCCGCCGGCCGCACCACCCGGCGGTTCACTTCGCGGCCGGCCGCACCCGCACGTGGGCGCGCTCGCCCTGAGTGCCGAAGAGGCTGAGAAATTCCACCGGATCCGAGTCGGCGCCACCGAACCAGTGCGGCACCCGGGTGTCGAATTCGGCCGCCTCACCCGGCTCCAGGTGCATGTCGTGCTCGCCGAGCACCAGCCGGAGCCGACCGTTGAGCACGTAGAGCCACTCGTAGCCGTCGTGAGTCTTCAACTCCGGTTGCCGCCGGTCACTGCCGGCCGGGATGATCATCTTGTACGCCTGGATCCCGCCGGCCCGACGACTCAGCGGCAGCATCGTCATGCCGTGAGCGGAAATCGGCCGCAGGTGGATCCGCGGATCGCCGGTCGGCGGCGCGCCGACCAGATCGTCCAGCGTCACGTCGTAAGTCTTAGCCAATGGCAGCATCAACTCGAGCGTCGGGCGGCGGGCACCGGCCTCCAGCCGGGACAGCGTGCTGACCGAAATCCCGGTGCTGGCCGAGACCTCGGCGAGGGTCGACTGCCGCTGCCGGCGCAGGGTCCGCAACCGAGGCCCGACCTGGTCAAGCGCGGTGCCGATCTCGGCTTCGTGCACTTTGCCAGATTAGCAACTCCACTTGCTGGAACTCGGCGGGCGAGACCGCATCGTGGGCTGTGGCCGGCTGGGGCGTGTCCTGCCGATCTTGGGGTACTGACAGGGGCCTCGAGCGCCTAGAGTGCTTGCGTGACGACTATGCGACCGCTCGACAGCGAAGAACTCACGAGCACCGCTCCGGAGCGCGATCTGCTGGAAGCCTTTGTAGACGCGTACCGAGCGGTCATAACTGGCAAGCTCCGAGGCCTGTCAGAGGATGACGTCCGCCAGCGCCTGGTGCCCTCGCGCACGACACTCATCGGCCTTGTCAAACACGCGGCCGCCGTCGAGCGGAACTGGTTCCAGCATTGTCTGGCGCAGCAACCGCGCGAACAGATTCCTGGCAACTCGCTTGGCGACGACGCCAGTTGGCAGGTCCGCTCGGACGAGACCACCGCAGATGTCATTGCGGAGTACGCGATGGCCTGCGACCGATCGAGACAGATCGCGGCCGGGTTCGCCCTCGACGACACGGTGCCTCATCCCCGACTGGGCCGGGTGTCACTGCGCTACATCTACGTGCACATGATCCGAGAGCTTTCCCGGCACTCTGGCCACGCCGACATCCTCCGCGAGCAAATCGACGGCACGACTGGGGACTAGGGTCGCCGCGGCCGGGAGGTGTGGCTTACATAATCGACAGGAAAGGGCCTAGGGCGCGGCGCCGGTCATCTGACTGATCGCGATCAGGTTGCCGCAGGTGTCGTCGAGCACCGCCATCGTCACGCCGCCCATGTCCGTCGGCGGCTGCACGAACACCACGCCGAGCCGGCTCAACCGGTCGAACTCGGACCGGACGTCGTCGACCGCGAACGACGTGAACGGAATGCCGTCGGCGACCAACGCCGTCTTGAACGGCGGCACCGCGGGGTGGTCGCTCGGCTCCAGCACCAGCTCGACACCGTCCGGCTGATCGGCCGAGACGACGGTGAGCCAGCGGTGCTCGCCGAGTGGAATCTCGGTCTTCTTCACGAAGCCCAGAACCTCGGTGTAGAACCGCAGCGCACGCTCCTGGTCGTCGACGAAGATGCTGGCAAGGTTGATCCGCATGGCGGCCCCCATCACGGCTGTCCGGTCACCGCCGCCGCCATCGATCGGCGATCTGATCCAGCGGCGTGGTGTCGAGGAAGTGGAATTTGTAGCGACCGTCCCGCCTGGTGGTCACCAGACCGGCCCGCTCCAGCACGTCGAGATGCTGCGAGATGGCCTGGCGGGTGGACGCGAGCTGATGCTTGTTGACCAGCCGGGCACAGATCTCGAACAGCGTCTGACCGTCGCGCTCGGTCAGTTCGTCGAGGATCACCCGGCGAGTGTGGTCGGCGAGCGCCTTGAAGACGTCCGCCTCTGCCACCACTCGACAATAGGCAAGTCTTTACTTGCCTGTCAACGACCCTGGTCCAATCGGCACCGCCTCGGCGAGAGCTCGGTGAATGCCACGCCCCGTGGTCTGCCCGCCGGTCTAGGATTTTGCCGTGGCAATCATTCACCAGGCCGATCTTCGGCCCACCAAGCTGGAACTCCTCGCCGACTGGCTGCCCACCCGGTCGTGGTATTCCGGTCCGGCCGGAGCCGCCGTGGAGCGGGTCGCGGCCTTCCGGTTCGATGATCCGGATGGCGAGGTCGGTGTGGAGACGCTGCTGGTGCGGGTCGACGGCGGACCGGTGCTGCAGGTGCCGCTCACCTATCGGGCGACGCCGCTGGCCGGAGCCGACGAACACCTGGTCGGAACGACCGATCACTCGGTACTCGGCACGCGCTGGGTCTACGACGCCGGTGCCGATCCGGTCTACGTGTTCACGCTGCTGAACACCATGCTCACCGGCGGCCGCGAGGCCGATGAGATGGTCGAGACCGACGGCGGTCCACAACGCCGCGACCCATCGGGCGCTGGAGTGGTCAGGACGGTGAGCTGCGGCTCGCCACGGCGACCACCCGCTAGGCCCGCGCTCTAGATCCAGCCGGCGCCGGGCACCTCGACCTCGGCCGTCATCACCTGGCCGCTGCCCGGGCTCACGCCCTCACTCATGCTGCGGAATTCGGCTCCGACCACGCACAAGGTGGTGCCGTTCGGTCCGCCGAGAGCGCACGCGAAGCCGCCTCGGTCGAGCGCGATCGTGTCCTGGACGGCACCGCCTTCCGCGACCCGTACGCAGCGGCGATTCGGCACATCGGCATACCAGACCGCGCCGGCGGCGTCCAGGCAGATGCCGTCCGGAGCGGCGTCGCCGAGATCGGCCCACACTCGCCGGCCGGACAGTGCGCCGTCGCCCGCGATGTCGAAGGCCAGCAGGCAACCCCGGTGTGAATCGGCGACGATCAGCGTCGCGTTGTCGGGCGTGATCGCCATGCCGTTCGGGAACGCGATGTCCTCGGCCACCGGCCGCACCGTGCCGTCGGTCCGGACCAGCACGACGCCGCCGGGCGTGAACTCACCGGTGGCCGGATCGAACCCGGCACCGTTCACGTACGCGTTCCCGCGGCCGTCGATCACGATCTCGTTCCACCCGGGATGTCCCAGATCGGCGTAGTGCGAGGTGGTGCCGTCCGGCTCGCAGATCAGCAGTCGGCCCTCCGCTGAGGAGGCGACGACGAGCCGCCCGGACGGGTCGAACGCGGTGCACAGCGGCAGCGACTTCACCCGGGCGACGACTTCGACAGCACCGGTGCCGTCGACGGTGAACACCTCACCGGCCGACCAGTCGGAGACGTACCACCGATCGTCATGCCAGCGCGGTGACTCCAGCAGGCCGCGTCCGCGGACCAGCACTCGCATCGAGTCCATGGCGTTGATCTCCTTCAGCGGGAATGTGGGTTCCATCCCCTATACGAACGAGTCACGCCGGAATCGACACCGCTAGCCGGCCTGTTTCACGACCTCCACCACGAGATGTTTGGTCACCGGCTGATCGCTCTGGGTGCTGACGTCGGCGAGCCCGCACAGCACGTTGAGCTCCGGCATGTAGCCGGCTGCGTTCCCGGGTGGGACCTTGAAACTCACCGCACGGTAGCCGTAAACGGTCCTGGTGGTGCCGTCCCGCGAGAAGCTGGTCACGTCGATCAGGTCGAACTCGGCGAGACCGCGAGCGCGCATGTCGTTCTCGTTCATGAAGATGACGGTCCGTAGCCCTTTCAGACCTCGATAGCGGTCGTTGTTGGAGTAGATCGTCGTATTGAACTGGTCATGCGAGCGGACCGTCGTGAGCATCAGCCGCCCCTCGCCCGGATCCACATCGTCCGGCACCGGCCCGGCCCAGAATTCGGCGCGGCCGGACGGGGTCAGGAATTTCCGCTCCCGGGCCGGTTGAGCGATCCGAAACCCGTGCGGGTGCCGGGCGCGCGCGTTGAAGTCCTCGAAGCCGTCGAGCACTCGCGCCATCGTGTCCCGGATCCGGTCGTAGTTGTCGACGTAGTCCTGCCACGGCGTGTGGCTGTCCGGAAGGGTGGCCCGGGCCAGGGCGCCGAGGATCGAGCACTCGGATCGAAGCTCCGGCGAGGCTGGTTCCTTCATGCCGTACGAGATGTGCACCATCGCCATCGAGTCCTCGACGGTGACGCCCTGCTCGCCTGAGGCTTGCTGGTCCTTTTCGGTGCGCCCCAGGCACGGCAGGATCAGCGCCTGCCGGCCGTGCACGATGTGACTCCGGTTGAGTTTCGTGCTGACCTGCACGGTCAGGTCGCAGTTGCGAAGCGCCTCGAACGTCCGCGGCAGATCCGGCGCGGCCAGCACGAAGTTGCCGCCGAGCGCGACAAACACCTTCACCTCGCCGCGTTCCATCGCTTCGATCGCTGTCACCGTGCCGAGCCCGTTCTCGCGGGGCGGATCGATGCCACACACCTCGGCCAGCTTGTCCAGGAACGCCGCGCTGGGCCGGTTGTTGATCCCACAGGTGCGGTTGCCCTGCACGTTGCTGTGCCCGCGCACGGGTGATGGCCCGGCGCCCGGGCGACCCAAGTGGCCGCCGAGAAGGAGCACGTTCACGATCTCGCGGACGGTGTCGACACCGTGCTCGTGCTGAGTCAGCCCGAGGCACCAGGCGATGATCAGACGCTTCGATCGGCGGTACGACTCGGCGAGCTTGCGGATGTCCGCCTCCGAGATGCCGGAGCCGCTGACGATCTGGGCCCAGGAGGTCGCCTCGACCGCCGCCCGATAGTCATCGAAGCCGTGCGTGTCGTTGTCGATGAAGTCCTGGTCCAGGACCGCCGGGTCGGTCTTGGCCGCCTCCAGCACCGCCTTCGCCACGCCGCGCAGCAATGCCAGATCGCCGCCGATCCGGACCTGGACGTTCATGGTGCCGGTCCGGGTGGTGTGGAAGGTGGCCATGTCGACGAATTCGTGCGGCACGATGGTTCGCCGTGACGCCGCCTCGATCAGCGGATTGATGTGCACCAGCGCGGCGCCCCGGCGGTCCGCCTCGGCCAGCCAGGTCAGCATTCGGGGCGCGTTGCTGGCGGCGTTGTCACCCATCAGCCAGATGGCGTCGGCCTGCTCCCAGTCGTCCAGATCAGTGGTGCCCTTGCCGCTTCCGATCGCCGCGGTCAGACCCCGGCCGCTCGCCTCGTGGCACATGTTCGAGCAGTCCGGCAGATTGTTGGTGCCGAATTCGCGTACCCACAATTGGTAGAGGAAGGTGGCCTCGTTGCTCAACCGGCCCGAGGTGTAGAAGGCAGCCTGATCCGGGCTGGCCAAGCCGCGCAGCGCAGCGCCGGCCGTCTCGAACGCCGCGTCCCAGGAGATCGGCACGTAGTGATCGGTGTCCGGGTCGTAGCGCATCGGTTCGGCCAGCCGGCCGACCGCCTCCAGGTCGTAGTCGCTCCACTCGGCGAGCTCGCTCACGGTGTGCGCGGCGAAGAACGACGGGTCGGCCTTCGCCGGCGCCAGCTCCCAGGTGACGTGCTTGACGCCGTTCTCGCAGATGTCCAGGTGCAGGCCGGTCGGATCGTCGGGCCAGGCACAGCCCGGGCAGTCGAAGCCGCCATCCTCGTGGTTCATCAGGACCAGCGCGCGGATCCCCTGGACCGGCTCGGGAGCGTGCTCCAGGACCTGGCCGACGCTGCGCGCCGCTCCCCAACCAGCGGCCGGATGGTGATATTCGTGTCGGGAGAAGTCGTCGTCGGCCTCCGGACCGCGGCCGGTCGCGGCCACGCCGGGCACCGCGCCGAGCCGATGTTGCTCAGCGTCGGGCGCGGGATCGGATGTCGATGTCATCGCAGTCCGCCTTCCATTGGGCGGGGCATGAAGATCGTTCAAGTTTATGCAGGCTCGGCGGGCCGGACGCCGGAATTGCCGTACGCACCGGATTTGCCCCAGCGGCCGAGCGGCGGCGCTTAGGCTCAACAGGACGGCAGGCGTATGCACGGTTAGGCGGCCACGGGGGCGGACGCGATGCTGGCTCCGGCGCTGATCGTGCGACTGCAGCTCGCACTCACCGCGGCCGCGGGTGCGCTGGATGTCTTCTGCGTGACCCGGCTGGGCGGCCCGTTCGCCAGCGTCGTCACCGGCAACCTGGTCCAGGTCGGCAGCTCCGTGGTCG
This sequence comes from uncultured Actinomycetota bacterium, assembly GCA_963836775.1. GTDB lineage: Bacteria > Actinomycetota > Actinomycetes > Mycobacteriales > Micromonosporaceae > DASQPR01. The sequence goes on from CAWIKR010000003.1 coordinate 3,035,654, forward strand.
GGCGCGACTTCGACCTCACGGTCAGCTGTGTCGTCGCGGTCGCCGCGTACGCCGCCGGTGTCGCGGTCGGAGCGATTCGCCTTCGCGACCAGACCCCCGGGTGGAGTCTGCCCACCACTTTCGTCGTGCTGGCCGAATTCGTCTTGATCGGCACCGTCACCGCCGGGTGGCGACTGGCGTCCGCGAACCCCGGCAGGTCAGGTGCCGCGCTCCTGCTCGGACTGGCCGCCGCCGCCATGGGCCTGCAGAGCTCCGCGACCGTGACCAGCGGCATCAGCGGAGCGGCGACAACCTATCTGACCGGCACTCTGACGGGCGGCGGTGCGCAGCATGGTCACCGTGCCGCACGGGCTCGCCACTGGTTCGAAGCCGCTGCTGCGGCTGCTCGCGCTCCTGGTCGGAGCGGTGGCCGGTGGCCTGATGCAGCATGCCACCGCTGCCTGGGCGCCGATCCTGCCGGCGGCGATCGTCGGCGGTGTCGTGACCATCGCGGCGGTTGCCGCACGTGCCACCTAGGCGCGGAGTGCCAGGTCTCACACGTCGCGCCGGCGCTCGGCGGCATCCGCGTGCGAAGTCAACAGGAGACTGAGTGCCCCGTGGCGCCGCGATCCGGCGGCGCCACGGAGGTCGCGAAACGGGAGATCCGATCCCAGTACGCCGCCTGCGCGTCCAACCATGGAAAGTGGCCCGCACCGGCGATGACGGCCAGCTCGACCGACGATTCTGGCAGTGCGGCGGCGATTTCCTGGGCAGCTGCCGGTGGCGTGACCGGATCCAGCGCACCGACGCAGACGAGCGTCGGGCAGGCGATATCCGCGAGCCGGCCGACGATATCGAGATTTCGCATCAGGTCCATGCCGGCGCCGGCCAGTTCGAAGCGCGAGATCCGTCGGGCCAGCTCATCCGGGGACGGAACTCGCGGGCCGAAAGCGGCGAACACGCGCGCCCACTCGTCCGTGGTAACCGGGTCACCACCGTAGTCGCGCTCGGCCAGACGGGCTACCTCGTCCCCCGCCACCCGCCGGAACCCGTCGACGAGGCGGCTCAAGTCGAACCGGGCCATGGTGGACTGCAAGATCAGGCCTGCCGGATGAGCAGGATGACGAGCCGCGTACAACGCCGCGATGAAACCACCCATCGAGTGGCCGAGGACGATGGGTCGCTCGACGCCGATCGCAGCGCAGAACGCCGGGATATCGTCGGCACACGCCTCGAACGTCCAACCGTCCGGATCGGCGTTCGCCGATCGCCCGTGCCCGCGAATATCGAGGTAGACGACCTGGGCGCAATCAGTGAGGCGGCTGAAGTAAGGCTTGAAATACGAATGGTCGTAAGTGCCAGGTCCGCCGTGGATCAGGATGACCGTCGGCCGCACTCTCAGACGCCGACCATCCGGCACGAGAGCCAGACCGTCGACGTCGTACCACAACCGGGTCCCGTTCACCTCTACGTGCATCGAGCCTCACCGTGCCGAGCCTCACCGTGCCGAGCCTCACCGTGCCGTGCCGTGCCGTGCCCAGCCGAGCCGTGCCCAGCCGAGCCGAGCCGTCGGCGACGACTCACGCTTGCTCCACGCATTATGCGCGCGAGCCGGATCAGGCTGCAGTTCAGGAGAACAGGGCGATCCAGGCGGCGATCGCGCCGCCGAGGCCGACTACAGTGCCGACGATCCACTGCCAGTTGGTGGCGAGGAATCCGCGCAGGCCGTAGCCGACGTCGACGACCACGTTGATGTCCCGGTCGAACGCCGGAACGCCGATCGACCGCTCGACGCCGTCGACGGTCACCAGCGAGGTCCCCTTCAACGTCAGCCGTTGCTTGCCGGAGCGCCGCGGCGTGACCTCGAACTCCCACCGTGCGATCGGCGTCAAGACCTGAGCCGCTGGGCTCAGCGCGGTGATTGCGAAGGCGTCACCGACAAGCTCGACGACCATCACATCGGACGTCGGGACGGTCTCGCTCACCTGCTGATGCGTCGTACGGAATCCGGCGGCCAGCTCGGTATCCATGCCGAGATCCCGGGCAACGCCGATCTCGACGCGTTCCATCTGCCCCTGGCGCATGACATCGGGCGCGGCGAAGGTGAGCCGGCCCTGCCGGATCGTACGGCGGACCGCCTGCTCGATCCGGGATGGCCGATGCGAGGTTGACTCGCCGTATTCACCGCTCCCCCCGCCGGCCGCGACCGGCGGGGCGCCGTAGCTAGGCGGAGCACTGTAAGTCGGCGGTGGGGCCGGGTAACCACCCGGCGGCGGGCCGCTGTAGCCACCCTGCGCCGGCTCGCCGTAGCCCGATCCTGGGAACGGCACCGTGCCGCCGGGCGGCGGGCCGGGCCACGACACACCCGACTCGTCCGAGGGCAGCACACCCGCTCCTGGCCCGGGTGACACCGGACCAGCGCCGCTCGTCGGCCAGATCGGCGGCTCCACAATCGGGATGCCGGCACCGGTGGTGTCCGGCTCGTCGATTGAGCTGCCAGGAACATCGATGCCATCGGTGTCAGCGTCGAATCCGATGCCGCCATCAGCATCGATGTCGGCCGCAGGAACCGGATCGATCGGCGGCCGGGCTGTGGGGATTGTCCTGCTGGTGTGTGTCTCGCCCGTCTCGGCCGGGATGCCGCACAATCGGCCGAGGATCGACTGCGCGTCCGCGGCGTCCGGCCGCGCTAGCGGATCGGTGCTGGTCAGCCCCTCTATCAACGCCGTCAACTCGGCCGGCGCATCGTCTCGTACTTCGGCATCGCCGCCCAGCGCAGCCGGCGTCCAGGTCACCATCCGGAGCAGGAGGCCGCCGAGCGCGTACAAATCCGAGTTTTGATCAAAGCGTCCGCGGTTGAGCAGTTCCGGTGCGACGTACCGTGGATCGGCCGCGCCCAGCCACCCTCCGGGATGCAGCGAAGTGATCGGCTGAAGGCCGACGACGACCGCGGTGAGGCCGCGGACGACGACCGAGTCCGGGCTGATCCCGGCATGGACGATTGAGTGCCGATGCATCTCGGCGATCCCGGCGGCGACCTGGCGACCGATTTCCAGGATCTCGCGCAGCATGAACGGGAACGGCGCTCGCAACCGCTCGGCGAGGGTGAGTCCATCGATCAGCTGGGTGACCACGAACGCCCGCGGCGATCCGGCCCCGTCCAACACCGACGCCACCGCGGTCGAGTCGACCCGGCGGAACCGTTCGAGATCGCGGTCAAATGACAGGATCTGATCGACTGGGAGGCCGTCGACGATCCGCACGGCGACTTGCATCCCATGGGCGCGATCAGTGGCGCGCCAGACATGTCCGGTGGAACCGAGTGGGGCGAGCAGGTCGTACCGATCGTGCAACAGCTCCACCGCCGTGGATCCCTTCGGGTCGCCGAACGTGCGCATCCATCGTCCTGGATGGGCATGAACCGGGCAACACCGGGGTCGTTCGTTGAGTCGCCGTCCGGGCCCCATCACCGCATCATGAGATAGCGTGCGGCGGTGGGGTTCGCGGTTGCCGACGATGCGCGTCTGTCGGATCTGATCCGCGGTTGTCCGTGGCTCATGCAGGTGCGCTGGCCACAGGTCCGGGTAATCCCGCCCGACTAGGACGCGCAGCCCGTTCATCTCGTCGATTGCAACTGGCACAACCAACAGGATCGACCGGCTACTTCTTCGTGCCGCTCACTGCCGCCACGATGACGATCACCACGACGATGAGAACGATCAGCCCAAGGCCTATAACCATCTCGACCCACCGATTGCTCACGCGAAGAGGACCTGTCACGCGTGATGCTAGGCGGACCGCCGGGCCGACGCTACCGGTAGTAGCCGAGGACGAAAGCCTGGTTCTGGTCGCTGGTGACTCAGTGCGCCGATGCATCCGCGATGCTGTCGCCCAGCAGAAGCGCGGCGACCGCCTCCGGGGCCTCGTGCATTGCGTCGTGGCGGGTTGGGAGGTCGTGGACCAGCCACTCGGGATCGGCTTGGAGTCGGGTGCGGAGTTCAGCGAACGGCGTCCGGTCTTCCCATCCCGAGCAGTAGATGAACTCCCGACGCGGGACCTGGTCGAGGGCGCCTGTGAGCCGAATCGATTGCAGGAACGAGGCGAGGGGATGGGGACGGCGGCGGGGATCGCCGCCGTCCGGCGGTCGGACGGCGTAGCCGGTGGCCGCAGCGCCGGCAGCGAACACTTCCCGGAAGTGCTCGTTCGTTGAGGACCAGCACGACGCGCCATCGCGCGGCACGTAGGCGTCGAGATGCACCAGTCGTGAGATCCGGCCGTCGGCGCGATCGGCGGCGGCGGCGATCACCATCCCGGCGTAGCTGTGGCCGACCAGCGTCGCGCTGGTGATGTGGTGGCGATCGAGGTGCCGCAATACGTCGTCGGCGTGCGTGTCGAGGTTGGCGGCCGCGACCGTCGCGTTGTCGTCGTCTGGCCGCAGACCGGTCAGGGTCAGGGCGTGAACGGCATGACCGGCACGCTCCAGCAGCGGAACCACCGCCTCAAACGACCAGGAGCCCTTCCAACCACCGGGCACAAGGACGAACGTAGCCATGATGCGTTTCTCCTTCTCTCAAGCCGCGGCATCGAGCCTCAGGCCACGGCATCGAGGCACGCTGCCTCGATGACATGTGGATCGGCCGGGCGCTGTGCGCGACCGAAGACCACTCCGCATAGAGAAAAGTGTCGCCAGGTCATGGTGTGGCTTACTACCGCTAGAATGCCAACTGATGCCCGTTCGCCGCCAACCTCGCTTGATCGCCGGCGTGACGTCACATGTGTGGCCGTCCGGCGGGCGCCACCTCTGGCCATCCGGTGAAGCAAGCGCGCTGCAGACGCACGCACAGGGACACCTGGTCTACGCAGCCACCGGTGTCTTGGCAGTTCATACCGAGCGCGGCACGTCGATCGTTCCCGCCAACCGGGTCGCCTGGACCCCCGCCGGGTTCACGCACTACCACCGCGCCCACGGCGACACCGATATGCGGATCGTCTTTCTCGCGCCGTCCCTCGCCCGGCTCATACCAGACCGTCCCGCCGTGTTTCTGGCCTCCGACCTCGCCCGCGAGGTCCTGCTCGCCCTGACCGGCCCCCGCAACTACGACGACTCCACGCCCGGCTACAGCCGCGCCGCGCGCTCGCGCCTCCTTCGAGTCCTCGTCGATGAACTCCCCGAGGCCCAGGAGCAGCCACTGCACCTGCCGGAGCCACGGGACGACCGACTGCAAGCCATTGCCCGGATGCTGAGCGAGACGCCGGCAGGCAACGCCACGCTGGCCGAACTCGGGAAGACGATCGGAGCCAGCACCCGCACCCTCAGCCGACTGTTCCGCGACGAACTCGGCATGACCTTCTACGAGTGGCGCACGCAGCGACGCATCTACCACGCGCTCGTACTCCTCGCCGAGGGCCACGACACCACCCAAACCGCGTACGCCTGCGGATGGGCCAATCCCAGCAGCTTCATCGCAGCGTTCACCAACATCATCGGAACGACCCCAGGCCGCTATCGAACCAGTCGCCAGACGACCGCCTAGCGCGCTCCGCACTCCGCTCTCCGCAGATCTTGCGAAGTTGGCGTGGCCAAGGGCCTCCCAATTTCGCAAGATCCAGAGGGAGGGGCATTAGGTGGGCATGTCACGATTCGTTGGCCGCTGTCGTCGGAGGAACATGGACATCGCATACGCGCGCGCAGGCCACGGCGATCCGCTGGTGTTGCTGCACGCTCTCGGGGCCGATCGCCATTCCTGGGATCCGGTTCTCGCCGCTCTGACCGATTCCTTCGACGTGATCGCCATCGACCTGCCCGGCTTCGGTGAGTCGCCGCCGCTCGTCGGCGAGCCAAGCCCGGCGGCGCTCGCCCACCACATCACCGACTTCCTGACCACCATCGGCGTCACGCACCCGCACGTCGTCGGAAACTCGTTGGGCGGCTGGATCGCTCTGGAACTCGCTGCGATTCAGCCGGTCGCTTCGCTGACCCTGCTGGGACCCGCCGGACTGTGGCGAGGACGCACACCGCTCTACGACCGGGTCAGCCTCCGCATCACTCGATGGCTGACGTCGCGCGCCGGTGGTCTGTTGTCACGGGCGGTTCGCTATCGCCCGTTCCGTGCGCTGATCCTGGGCCAGACCCACGGTCGGCCCGGCCGCGTCACACCGGACTACGCGCGTGCCGCCCTCCGCACGCTGGGCACCAGCCCGGGCTTCGATGACACCCTCGCGGCCACGCGGGACCGGCACTACTCGGCCACCACGCCACTGGACGCGCCGGTCACGGTCGCCTTCGGCTCCCGGGATCGGATCATCCTCAAGGGATCGCGGCGACTCGACGAGTTGCCCTCGGACACGCGGCTGATTCGGCTCCAAGGTTGCGGACATCTGTCGATGTCCGATGATCCGGCCGCCGTCGTGGGCGTCATCACCGCTGCAGCAAATCCAGCGGTACGAGCGATGGGCCGATAACGACGCGGCAGGATCCAACCGGCACCGGCCTGGGCGGTCAGTCTCGGCCGCTCCGACGAGTTCTCCTATCCTTGGCTTCAGGCCGACGGAGCGTATATCTGCTGGTTGCGGGCTAGCCGCGCAGCTGATCAGTCGTGCCGTGATCCAAACGGGGGAAGCAATGGCGGATTCCGGTGTGACTGCCGAGCCGGACGGTGCAGACGACCTCGAAGAGGCCACCGCGGTCTTCATGAGCGTGCGGCCGCGCCTGTTCGGGATCGCGTACCGCATGCTCAGCAGCGCCACCGAGGCCGAAGACCTGGTGCAGGAGGTGTGGCTGCGATGGCAGCTGTGCGACCGGACCACCGTCACCAATCCGGCCGCCTTCCTGGCGACAACGACCACCAGGCTTGCCATCAACGCACTCCAGTCCGCGCGGACCCGGCGCGAGACCTACGTCGGGCCGTGGCTTCCTGAGCCGGTGGACACCAGCGCAGACCCATATCTGGGCGCCGAGCGCGGCGAGGCACTCGAATTCGCGGCCCTGCTCCTGATGGAGAAGCTGACACCCAACGAACGTGCCGCGTATGTGCTGCGTGAGGCCTTCGACTATCCGTATGCGCAGATCGCCGACATCCTGCAGTCGACCGAGCCCGCGGTGCGCCAGCTGGTCAGCCGCGCCCGCCAGCACGTGGCGAGCGACCGTCGGAGGCCGGCCAGCGCAGCGGCTCAGAGAGAGCTGTTGACCACCTTCATCTCGGCCGCACGCTCCGGCGACATGACCGCGCTTGAGCAACTATTCGCCGCGGACGTGACGAGCCTGTCGGACGGCAACGGCGCGACCCGGGTCGCCCGCCAGCCGCTGGTGGGTGCGTTGCGGGTGGCGAGGTTCCTGAGCGCCATCTCGACCTGGTTCTGGGTCGGCATCGACGTAAGGTGGGTGACCACGAACGGGCGTACGTCCGCGGTTCTGCGTCGAGACGGATCCGTTTACGGACTGGTCACAGTCAGCGCCTCCGCCGACGGCATCGATCAGGTGCTGTGGATGGTCAACCAGCAAAAGATCACGGCAATCTCAGCCGCGGCCTGAGAAGCCGCCGTCTTAGAACGTGTCACACGCTGCGCTGATGCCCGGTCATAGCTGGTGATTCCGAGCCAACGGAGGACCGGATGTGACCCGCAAGTCACTGGATGCCACCCTGCTCGGCCGGCATGACGACGCGGTACGCCAATTCGCCGAAGCGTGCCGACGTCTCGACGCCGCCGCGCTGAGGGCCGTGCTGACCACCGATGCAGTGGCGGTGTGCGACAGCGATGGCCGCGTGCCGGAATCGGTCAGTTTCGTCTGCGGCGCGGAGCGGATCGCCGGTCTCATCACGGCGCTGCTGCGCGACTGTTCGGACGTCGAACTGACCATCGAGGCGGTCAACGGACACGCGGGACTGACGGTGCGCAGCGGCGATCGCGCGGCTGCGGTGGCCGACTTCGCCGTGACCGGCTCGAAGATTTCTGCGCTGTGGGTGGTGGTGAACCCGGCCAAGTTGCGCGGCTGGCCGCAGGGCTGATGCATCGAGCGGCGCGTGCGCACGCATACCTGGCCGGGTCGGTGCCGATCAGCTGGCGAGCCAGTCCCGATAGGTCGTCTTGACGATCACCGCGCCGTCCTTGGCGAGCAGCGCGTCGCCCGAGGCGGCCGCGAACAACCCGGCGGTGCTGTCGGTGACGACGTTGCGGTGGTCACCGTGCGCGGCGAGCGTGATCTTGCCCAGCTCGTCCAGCCGGAAGACCTCGGGGCCGGCGAAGTTCCGGGTGCCCTGCAGCGGAGCGCCGACGCTGACTTCGGCCACGGCTTGGGCGACGTCCGCGGCTGCCATCGGCTGGATCAGCGTGGCCGGCAGGCGAACCGTGTGTTCATCGGCAGTCCATGACAGTGCCGCGTCGACGAACTCGAAGAACTGAGTGACTCGGACGATCGAATACGGCACCGGGCCGGCCTTGAGAATGTCCTCCTGAAGCACCTTCGCCCGGTAGTACACGAGATCCGGCACCTGCTCAGCACCGACGATCGAGAGGATGACGGCGTGCCGCACACCCGCGGTCGCAGCGGCGGCCAGGAGGTTGTCCATGGTCGTCTGGAAGAACGCGGGCGAGGCGTCGTCAAAGGTCGGCGAGTTGCTCAGATTGACCACGACGTCGGCGCCGTCCAGCGCCTCCGGCAAGCCGCGCCCGCTCAGCAGGTCTACGCCGCTGGACGGCGAGTGCGGCACCGCCTGATGGCCGCCCGCATTGAGAATCTTGACGACCTGGGATCCGATCAACCCGGTCCCGCCGATGACAGCGATCTTCATGGTCTTACCTTCCCGATTCCTGGACTCACTCTTGGACACGACGTGCTTTCGCCACCTAAGACCGGGCAGCCACGCCGGCTGTGACACGCCGTGACGCACGCCGCAGCACGCGACGACTTGTAGAACCTGGGCCAACCTGTCACAGCCGGCCACCCTGCCCGGTCTTCGCTGATATCGGGGTGGCAACCGCTGCTCGGCAGACGGGGGATTCTCATGAAGATCGTGGTAGTCGGCGGCACCGGCCTGATCGGCTCGAAACTCATGTCGCGGCTCAGCGCGGCGGGTCACGAACCGTTGGCGGCGGCGCCGAACACCGGCGTCAATACGCTCACCGGCGACGGCCTCCCCGAGGCTCTGGCGGGCGCCGAAGTGGTGGTTGACGTGTCCAACTCGCCGTCCTTCGAGGATGCTGCCGTGCTGGAGTTCTTCGAGACATCGACGCGTAACCTCATGGCTGCGGAGGCAACGGCAGGCGTCGAGCATCACGTCGCGCTGTCGGTGGTCGGAACCGAGCGACTCCAGCAGAGCGGATACTTCCGAGCCAAGAGCGCCCAGGAGTCGCTGATCCAGAAGTCCGAGATCCCGTACTCACTGCTGCACGCGACACAGTTCTTCGAGTTCGTGCCCGGTATGGCGGATGCGGCCGCGGACGGTGGCCATGTCCGGTTCGCTCCGGTGCAGCTCCAGCCGATCGCGGGCGACGATGTCGCCACGGCGCTGAGCCGGGTCAGGGTGGGCTTGCCGCTGAACCGGACGGTCGAGGTCGCCGGGCCCGAACCGTTCCAGATGGACGAATTCTTCCGCGAGGCATTGACGTCGCGTGGCGATCCGCGCGAGGTGGTCACCGACCCGCAGGCGCTCTACTTCGGCGCTCCACTCGATCAGCGGACACTGCTGCCGGGCGCGAACGCGACGCTGGCCGAGACCCGCTACGCCGACTGGCCGGGCAAGACCGCGTCCGGCAAGTAGCGTCAGGGGCTTGGAGGACCAATGAACTTTCCGAGTAACTACGAGTTCCTGCACGCAATCGAGGTCAATGTCCGGGCCGAACTGGCCGAGGCCCAGGCCAGCCGGCCGAACGGGACCGAACCGATGGACCAGTGGGTCTTCGATCCGGCGGACGCGGAGCGCGAGGAGGTCGAGCTCCGCAGCCTCCTCGGCGCGATCGTGGCGGTCGAGGACACGGCCGCGCCGGGAACAATGGAGATCGCCGATCATTCGGCGAAGCCGCGCCAGTGAGCGGCGCCCACACCGACGCTCAGGATGTCGACAGCCCACTCGCGCACCCGCACGGCAGCCAATTGGCTGCCCGGGATCACTGCCTCGGCCTGGTACGCGCCGTCGACCGGCCGACCGGGGCGGCGCGGTACGGCCGGATGTTCCCAGACCTCGAGCCGCTGGGCACCGATCCGCAGCTGTTGATGCGGGCCGGAGACGTCGGCGGGGTCTGCGACGCCACTCGGGTGCTCGCGGCCTCGAACCCAGACGCGGACGATGCCGCCGAAGCGGCCGGATGGCCGTTCTTCGGCCAGTTGCTGGCCCACGACATCACCGCCGACCGATCGCCGATCGGCAGCGCTGTCGATCCTCAGGCTCTTCGCAACGCCCGGGCGCCGATGCTCAACCTGGAGATCATCTATTCGGACGGACCGGTCGGATCTCCATACCTCTTCGACCTCGCCCACCCGGCGAAGTTCCTGCTCGCTCCGGACGGCGTCGACGTGCCGCGCAACCAGCAGGGTGTGGCGTTGATCGGCGATCCGCGCAACGATGTGCACCTGTTCTCGCTCACTCTGCACGTCGCGTTGCTGCGCGCGCATAACCAGATCGTCGACCTGCTGCGCGCCGACGGTGTGCCTGAGGCCGATGTGTTTGACAAGGCTCGGATCCTTCTCACCTGGCACTACCAGTGGGCGGTCGTGCACGACTTCCTGCCCCGGTTGGTCGGAGCGAACCTCGTCGACCAGGTGCTGGCCGTCGGTGGACGCTGGTTCGCACCGGAACGGGGAGACGCCTACATCCCGCTGGAATTCGCCGACGCCGCCTATCGCTACGGCCACGGTCAGATCCGGCACGCGTACCGCCTGGTTGACGGCGGTCCGGCGGTGCCACTCTTCCCGGACCTGGTCGGGTTCGGCCCGCTGCCCGCGGACCGGCGCCTCGATCTCGCACAAGTCTTCGACCTGCCCGGCCGCGCGCCGGCACAGCGGGCGAAGCGGCTCGACGGCCACCTCGCCGCCAGCCTGATCGGGCTGCCGGAGCAGGTCACCGGCGCGGTGGACACCGCCGCATATCGCTCGCTGGCGGTCCGCGACCTACTTCGCGGCGACACGACGGGGCTGCCGAGCGGCGAGGCGGTCGCCGGGCGCCTCGGCATCGAACCCCTGACCGCAGACGAGCTGGACGAGACCTGGCCGGGTGGCACTCCGCTCTGGTTCTACATCCTCAAGGAAGCTGAGCACCGCGGCGGCGGCGACCGGCTCGGTCCGGTGGGCGGCCAGATCGTTGCCGAGGTGCTGATCGGGCTGCTGCGCGCCGACCCGGCGAGTTACCTGAGCCTGGAGCCGGATTGGCAGCCGGGCCTTCCGGCCGCCGGATCGGTTTTCGCCCTGGGCGACCTGCTCACGCTGGGAAATCCCTATTCAGGCGGGTGAGCGGCTGAAGAGCGCGGCGCGGGCGGCCGACCACCGGACCACCTGAAAGCGACGACGTGACTACTGATCCTCGCCCGTGAGGTCCTTGTCTTCCATCTCCCACGCGTGATCGAGCGTGTGGAAGGCAGAGTGCCGGATCAGGAACGGCAACGTCCACGACCGCATCTTTCGCGTGACTTCTCCGGCGTTGTAGGCACGCATCGCGATGACGTAGTCCTGCCGATGTTGCCGCAATCCGTCGGGCGACAGCGCCGCCTCCTCCGGGATCCGGATGCCCACCTGCTTGGCGAATTCTTCGCTCTCGTTGCGGATGGTGTGGCGAATGATCCGGTCCCGGTCGCGGCCGCCGCCCCGCGGTCCCCGGCGCATCTCCGGCGAGACCCGGGCCGCGACCCCGTCGAAGAACTCCCAGCAGGACCGCAACAGCGTGATGGCGCGGTCGAACTCGGAATCGGTCATCGGACCGTGCTCGGTCGATGACGGTGAGAACGAGATGCCCCAGAAGTCGGTCGAGCCGGTCCCGACCCGCTCTTCGGTGATTTCCAGTGGTCCCGCAGCCTCGAACTCGCCGGCCATCCCGGCGATTTGCGCAATCGGACGGTAACGCTCCCGATAGGACTCGAGGGTCTCTAGCGCGAGATCGCCGCCCTTCGCGCCGCGGCTCCACCCGGGCCAGTCAAGGGCGAAGGCGACGAACCGCTTCGCTTTGGGCCCGCTTTCCAGGACGGTGCGCACAGGCATGGCTCATTGTTGCACCGGGCACCGACATTCAGTTAGGTCGAGATTGCGGCGCCCCCAGGTCCGGGATCCGCAACGACTATGGTTCCGGGGTGAGTTTCCGGCTGGCCGCATACGCGGTGTGCATCGTGGATCGACGGGTGCTGCTTTCCCGCCACGTCCCACCCAAGGGCGAACACACCTGGACACTTCCGGGCGGCCGGGTCGAGCACACCGAGGATCCATTCGATGCGGTGATTCGCGAAGTCGCCGAGGAGACCGGCTGCACCGCGGTCGTCGAACGCCTGCTCGGCGTGGACTCCCGGGTGATCCCGGCGGCCGAGCGCCGCTCCGGTGGACCCGAGCACCAGAACGTCGGCATCTTCTATCAGGTCCGGATCACCGGCGGCGAGCTCCGGCCGGAGCCGAACGGCGAGACCGCCGAGTCGGTCTGGACACCGATCTCCGAGGTCGTCCGGCTTCGCCGCTCGTCGCTGGTGGACGTCGGGCTGGCGCTGGCACAGATCCGTCCCGCGACCGGCCACGTCGCCGCGATCCCGGTCGGCGGCCTGATCCAGCACTGACTCATGGCTCCCGGCTGGCTACGTCAGCCCCACGCGGTGGTGGATGCTGATGACGTGGCGGTACGCAAATCCGGATTACGTCGCGTCGAAATGATCATGGGCACCGCGATCACTATCGACGTGCGCTCAGCAGACCTCCCGGAATCGACGCTCGGCACCCACGTCCAGGCGGCATTCGCTTGGTTTCGCGAGGTCGACGCGCGGTTCAGCACCTACAAGGCGGACAGCGAGGTGTCCCGCCTGCGCAGTGGTCAGCTGAGGATCGACGCGGCGTCCGCCGACACCCGTTACATCCTGGACCGTTGCGAGGAACTCCGGGCCGCCACCAATGGCTATTTCGACGCCTACGCCGGCGGCGTGCTGGACCCTTCCGGTCTGGTAAAGGGCTGGTCGGTGCAGGAGGCATCGGATCGGTTGCGCGCCGCCGGCATCGACGATCACTTCGTCAATGCCGGCGGCGACATCCGGGTACGCGGAACCGGGCCGGACGATCAGCCCTGGCGCATCGGAATCGCCCATCCCTGGGAGCGCCCGAAAGTGGCCTGGGTGGTCCAGGCAACCGACCTGGCCATCGCCACGTCTGGCATCTACGAGCGGGGCCTGCACGTGCTCGACCCGTTCACCGGAACGCCGGTCGACGCACTCGCTTCAGTCACCGTCACCGGACCGGACCTCGGAATCGCCGACGCCTATGCCACCGCGGCAATGGCCATGGGATTGCGCGGACTCGAGTGGCTCGCCGCTCTTGACGGTTACGAATCCGCCGCCATCACGCGCGACCGACAGGCCTACCGCTCATCCGAATTCCCCTCGGTCGCGCCGATCCCGATTCCCGACTCGGACATGCGGCCCTACTGAGCGGTTCCCGAGACTTGCCTGATAGTCCGGCCTGTCTCAGAGATTATTGAGAAATCCTCCGCACCATCGACATGCGGTTCCGGCCGCACGTCGGGTGGCGGCCGCTGCCTGCGACGCAGGAGGCGCCATGACAACGACGACGCGATCACCCCATCCGATGCAGGCCGCACCGGAGCGGGCTCGTCGTGTCTCGCCGCCGCAGGGCCTTCTGGCATTCGTGGCCGGTATCTCGCTGTTCGTCGTATTTCTGCTCTGGGTGCACGGCGGAAACCTCTCGACGCTCGGAGCCGGCGGGGGCGCTACCCTGACATCGCTCGGCCGGCTGACCGGGCTGTTCTCCGCCGACCTGTTGCTGATCCAGGTGCTGATGATGGCGCGGGTGCCGTGGATCGAGCGCGCCTTCGGCCAGGACACCCTGGCGCGATACCACCGGATCGTCGGCTTCACGTCGATCAACTTGATGCTCGCTCATGTCGTGGCGATCACGGTGGGGTATGCCGCGACCGACCGCCACGGCCTGATCAGCGAGGCGTGGAGCCTGGTGACCACGTACCCCGGAATGCTCTTGGCCACGGCGGCCAGCGCCGCGCTGATCATGGTCGCGGTGACCTCGGTCCGCGCCGCCCGGCGACGTCTGCGGTACGAGTCGTGGCACCTTCTCCACCTCTACGCCTATCTCGGAGTTGGCCTGGCACTGCCGCACGAGATCTGGACCGGCGAAGACTTCGTCGGCACCGCACCCGCGCGTGCCTACTGGTGGACGCTCTACCTGGTCACCGCCGGGGCGATCGTGGTGTTCCGGCTGGGCCTGCCGGTCTGGCGGAGCATCCGGCACGACCTGCGGGTGGCAGCGGTCATCGAGGAGACGCCCGGGGTCATCTCGGTCTACCTCAACGGTCGCCACCTGGACCGGCTCGGGGTCCGCGCCGGGCAGTTCTTCAACTGGCGGTTCCTGTCACACGAGGGCTGGACCCGGGCCCATCCCTATTCGCTGTCGGCCGCTCCGCGCCGCGATCAGCTGCGGATCACGGTGAAGGACCTGGGCGACGGCAGCCAGGCGCTGCGCCACCTGCGCCGGGGCACCCGCGTGCTGATCGAAGGGCCGTACGGCCGGCTTACCGGCGATCGTCGCCGACGACCGGCGATGACATTGCTGGCCTGCGGCATCGGCATCACGCCACTGCGCGCCATCCTGGAGTCGGAGCCCTATCACCCCGGCCACGCGACCCTGATCTACCGGGCATCGCGCAACGAGGACTTCACGTTCGCGGCGGAGCTTGAGGCGCTGGCGCGGGTCCGCGGAGTCCAGCTCTACTACCTGCCGGGTCCGCGCCATCCGGACGTCTCCTGGGCTCCGGCGACGATGTCCAATCCAATCGGGACGCTGACGCGAATGGCGCCGTCGATCGCGTCGACCGACGTCTTCGTCTGCGGACCCTTCGCCTGGATGGAGTCGGTGATCGCGAGTCTCCGGTCGCTCGGCGTCCCACCGGCGCAGATCCACCACGAACGATTCGGATGGTGACCAGCGGATGCGACGCGTAGCGATCTGGATGGCGAGCACGGTGGTGATCGTGGTGCTGCTGTTCGCCTATCGGACCAGCACGAGCGGGCCGCAGGCGGGCACCACCACGGTCGCGACCGGGCCGCAGGCGCCCGGCGTCGTGGCTGACCCGACCGACCCGGCGGCTGCTCCGAGTTCGTCTGGTTCGTCAAAGGCCGGCAGCGGATCCGCCGGCCGGACGTCGACGGCCGCGACAAAGGTCAACGGGACGGTGGCGCAGACTCGCTGGGGTCCGGTCCAGGTTCAGGTGAAGATCAGCGCCAGCAAGATCGTCGACGTGACCGCGCTCGTCTACCCCAGCGGCAACGGCCGCGATCAGGAGATCAACTCGTACGCCCTGCCCCAGCTCCGGCAGCAGGTGCTGGATGCGCAGAGCGCACAGATCGATGGCGTGTCCGGAGCCACCGTCACCAGCGACGGCTACCGTGAATCTCTGCAGGCCGCGCTGGACGCGGCGCACTTCGGCGGCTAGGAAGAGCCGGTGCGGGACACTGACATCGTGGCGGCGGCATCCGAGGCGGCGGCCCGGCTCGACCTCCTCGTCGTCGAGGACGATCGAGAGCTTCGCGAAATGCTGGATCGGCTGTTCAGCGACGCCGGATATGCCGTCGAGCCGGTCGCCGACGGGCAGGCCGCATTGCACCGAGCCCTGTCTCGCACCTATGCCGCGATCGTCCTGGATCGAGGCCTGCCCGCAATCGACGGTGTCGACCTCACCCGACGGCTGCGACGCAGCGGCGTCCAGACACCGATTCTGATCCTCACCGCCTACGGGTCGGTCGACGACGTGGTCACCGGGCTCGACGCCGGCGCGGAGGACTATTTGGTCAAGCCGTTCGAGATCGACATCCTGCTGGCTCGAGTGCGGGCCCTGATCCGCCGGCAGGAGTCGGCGCGGACGTCGCTGACTCTCGGCGACGGCCTGCTGGACCTGACCGACCGGGTCGCGACCAGGTCCGACGGCCAGGTCGTGGAGTTATCCGGACGCGAGTGCAACCTGCTGCGGGTCCTCGCCACCACACCGAACCGGGTGTATTCCCGGGATGAACTCAAGAGCCGCGTCTTCGACTCGGCCGAATCCGAGTCGCTTGTCGACACCTACGTGCACTACCTACGGCGCAAACTCGGCAACGACGTGGTCCGCACGGTCCGTGGCTTCGGATACCGAGCGGGCCGGATGTGACCGCGAATCCGGTCCGCGGCCGGCCGCAGGACGAGCAGCGGATTCTCCGATCCGCGTCGCGGCGGATCGCGATTCAGATCACCGCGCTCTTCGCCACCGCGCTGGTTGTGCTGGCCGTGATCGCCGCGGTTTTCGTTCTCAAGGACCAGCACCGATCGGCCGACCATCAACTGCAGCAGGCGGTCGCCGACCCGGACGCGGCCACCGATCCCCCCTCCGGGATCGTGGTCTACCAGCGCGCATCGGACGGCCGGATCGTTGCCTCGCCGGACTTGCGCGGCCGGCCATTGAGCCCCGGCGACTTCGCGTCGGTGCAGTCCGGTGGTCCGCCGATCACCCGGGAGATCCACGCCGAGCACCGGGAATACCTGGTGCGCACCGATCGGCGCGGCGACGCCACTGTGCAGGCGGCGATGGAACTGTCGCAGCAAGGCGACGAGCGGGACCGGTTGCTGGTGGCGCTGGTGATCGCCGGCGCCTTCGGACTCGTTCTGGCCGGCCTCTTGGGCTGGCTGATCGCCCGGCGCGCCATCGCTCCGCTGGGCCTGGCTCTCGCCCGACAGCAGCGATTTGTCGCCGACGCCAGCCACGAACTGCGTACGCCCCTGACGCAGGTGCACACACGGGCTCAGATGATCGCGCAGCGCCTGCATCGGATGCCCGACGCCGGTCCGCTCACCGATGACGCCGATCGGCTCGTCGCCGGGACTCGCCAGCTCGGCGAAATCATCGACGAGATGTTGATGGCGGCCCAGTTGCGCGCCGAACCGGCCCGGATGCAGCCGGTCGACCTCAATGCGGTGGCCCGCGACGCCGCCGACGCCGAACGCGAGCGCGCCGAGTCGGCCGGGGTCGCCCTCGAAGTCCTCGGGTCCGGTCAGCCGGCGCTGGTCAACGGCGTGCCGTCCAGCCTTCGCCGGGTCGTCGCCTCGCTCCTGGACAACGCGCTCGGTCACATCGACTCCGGCGGCACCGTGTCGGTCGAGGTCATCCGATCCGGCACCGAGGTCCGGCTGATCGTGGCCGACACCGGGGTCGGGCTCGGCGACGTCGATCCGGAGTCGCTCTTCGAGCGCTTCGCCCGAGGTTCACACGGATCCGGTCGGCGCTACGGCATCGGGCTGGCTCTGGTCCGCGAGGTCGTGACGGCGCACGGCGGCACCATCAGTGCAGGCTCGTCCGAGGCTGGCGGTGCGGAGTTCACCGTCGTCCTGCCGGCAGCCGCGGCGGATCGGGCCGGCCACGCCTGAGCCAATTGCCCCAGTCACCCGGTCCTGGCTTCAGCCGGTCCGCTCGGACGCCGCAGGTGATCGGCGAACCAGGCACCCGCCGCATCGGCGACCACCGCAAGTGCGCCCGGCTCCTCGAAGAGATGCCCGGCGTCCGGGACCGTCGTCAGCTTCCGAGGGCACCGCAAGCCATCGAGAGCTCGTCGATTGAGATCGACGACCATGCGGTCGCGCGCGCCAACGATGAGAAGTGTGGGCGGCGTGACCTGGGAGAGGCAGTCGATCGCCAGATCGCACCGGCCGCTTCGGCAAACCACCGCTGCTACGTCGGTGTCGGCGTACGCCGCCGCACATAACGCCGCTGCGGCGCCAGTGCTTGCTCCAAACAGGCCGACGGAACGTCCTGCCAGGCCCGGCTGCCCGCGTAGCCATGCAACCGCAGCACGGACCCGATCGGTCAGCATGGCAATGTCGAAGACCAGTCGTCGATTGCCTGCCTCGGCGTCGGTCAGCAGATCCATCAACAGGGTTCCGATTCCCTGGGAGTTCAGGGCATCGGCGACCACGACGTTCCGCGGGCTGTGGCGACTGCTGCCACTGCCGTGAACGAAAACCACCACGCCCGCAGCCGCCGTCGGGATCCGAAGCCTGCCCTGGAGCGTCACCGAACCCATTGGAATCATGGCATCCACATCGATATCAGCGCCCGCCTGATCGGCTGGGTACGCAGGTGGATCGGCACCGCCTCGGGCCGCTTGCAGTAGCCGCGCCACCTCGGCGTCGGACACCTGGGCGAAGTTGTCGTAGCTGGACCCGACCGCCGAACCGTCCAGCGCCGTCAGCACGATCACCTCATCCGCGGCGGGCCGGACGTGGCCGACTGCAGCGGGTGCGCCGACCGGCGCGGTCGCGACTATCCGTCCGGCTTCGCGCGCACGCGCCACCGCGCACGCGGCCCGCATAGTCGCGCCGGTGGCTAGACCATCGTCAACGATGACTGCGGTGCGGCCGGCGATCGACACCGGTGGCCGACCGCGGCGCAGTCGCTTCAACCGCCGGCTGAGTTCCCGGCGTTCGGCATCCTCGACTTCGCGAATCTGCGCTTCACTCACCGATGCCTGGCTGATCACGTCATGGTTGAAGACATGAACGCCGTCCTCGCCGATCGCGCCCATGGCCAACTCGGGCCACCGGGGCACGCCCAGTTTGCGGACGATGATCACATCCAGCGGGGCACCCAGCGCACGCGCCACCTCAGCCGCGACCGGAACGCCGCCACGCGGAAGCCCGAGCACCACCGCATCGGACTGAGCGATCTCTGCCATCCGGCGACCAAGCTGGCGGCCGGCATCGGTCCGGTCGTGGAATCGCATGATCAATCTGCCTTCACGGACTTGGCGCCGTTGTATTCGGAACGCGCCGTCTATTCAGACTCGGCCTGAGCTGCCCGCCTTTTCAAGGCCGACCGGCCCATATCCGCCAGGTTTGTCGCAGCCATCTACGGATCGATTGGCGAATCTGTGTGCTTCGGCGCCGACCAATTCACCTTCTCCGCGCGATCATCTGGCCGGCAGCGGCCGCACCGATCAGCCCGCTTGCGTACGCGATGACCAAACGCGCCGAATTTCCGGTTCTCGGCGCCGCCGCCACGGCACAGTTGGTCACCGTCAGTAGGCACGCCCATGATCCGGATCCCGCGCGATCTCCGGCCAGCTGTCCTGCCAGGTCCAGTTGCGTACCTCGGGCAGGTCTTCACCGGTCTCCCGGATGTAGTCGTGATGCTCGGCGCGCTTGTCGACCATCCGCTGACGCAGTCCGGCGGCGCGGCGGGCCAGCCCGGGCACCCGGTCGATCACGTCCATGACCAGGTGGAACCGATCCATGTCGTTGAGCACCAGCATGTCGAACGGTGTGGTGGTGGTGCCTTCTTCGTTGTAGCCGCGTACGTGGATATTGGCGTGGTTGGCGCGCCGGTAGGTCAGTCGATGGATCAGCCACGGATATCCGTGATACGCGAAGATCACTGCTCGGTCGGTGGTGAACAGCGCGTCGAACTCGGCGTCCGGCAGTCCGTGCGGATGCTCCGATGGCTGCTGCAGCCTCATCGGGTCGACCACGTTGATCACGCGTACCCGCAAGTCTGGAAGCTCGGACCGCAAGATGCTCGCGGCGGCCAGCACCTCCAGGGTGGGAATGTCGCCGGCGCAGCCGAGCACGACGTCGGGGTCGCCGTCGTCGTTGGAGGCCCACTCCCAGATGCCGAGCCCCCGGGCGCAGTGCCGCGCGGCGGTGTCCACGTCCAGCCAGGTTGCGGCGGGCTGCTTGCCGGCCACGATGACGTTGACATAGTCCCGGCTGCGCAGGCAGTGATCGGCCACCGACAGCAGCGTGTTGGCGTCCGGCGGCAGATAGACCCGGACCACCTCGGCCTTCTTGTTCATGACGTGGTCGATGAATCCGGGATCCTGGTGCGAGAATCCGTTGTGGTCCTGACGCCAGACGTGAGAGGTGAGCAGGTAATTCAGTGACGGAATGGGCCGCCGCCAGGACAGATGCCGGGTCACCTTGAGCCACTTGGCGTGCTGGTTGACCATTGAGTCGACGATGTGCACAAAGGCTTCGTAGCACGAGAACAGCCCGTGCCGGCCGGTGAGCAGGTAGCCCTCGAGCCAGCCCTGGCAGGTGGTCTCCGACAGGATCTCCATCACCCGGCCGTCCGGCGCCAGATTGAGGTCGACCGGCGCCACCGCGGCCTGCCAATCCTTGCCCGTCACCTCGAGCACGGCATTCAGCCGATTGGACTCGGTCTCGTCCGGACCGACCAGGCGGAAATTCCGGTAGTCGGCGTTGGCGGTCATCACGTCCCGCAGCCAGCCGCCGAGAACCCGGGTGGCTTCGGCGGTCTCGCCGGCCTTGACGGCGTAGCCGCGGTAGTCCGGCAGCTCGAGGTCGCGCGGAACGCGCCCGCCGTTGGTGTGCGGATTGCCGCTCATCCGCAGATCGTCGCGAGGCAGCCAATCCACGATCTCGGGACGCGGCGCACCGTTCGCGTCGAACAGCTCTTCGGCACGATACGACTTCATCCACTGTTCGAGGAGCGCGAGATGGGCTGCGTCGTCCCGAGCCGCCGACAGCGGCACCTGGTGAGCGCGCCAGGTGCCCTCGACCGGAAGCCCGTCCACTACCTTGGGTCCGGTCCAGCCCTTGGGCGTACGCAGGACGATCATCGGCCATGCCGGCCGCTCCTGGACGCCACGGTCACGTGCCGCGGTCTGGATCTCGCCGATCTCGTCGAAGACCCGATCGAGCGTGGCGGCGAGCAGTTGATGCACAGCCTCGGGCTGATCGCCCTGCACGAGATACGGCCGGTAGCCATAACCACGAAGCAGCGCGTCCAGCTCGTCGTCGCCGATGCGGGCGAGAATCGTCGGATTCGCGATCTTGTAGCCGTTGAGGTGAAGGATCGGCAGCACGGCGCCGTCGCCGGCCGGATTCAGAAACTTGTTCGAGTGCCACGACGTCGCCAGCGGCCCGGTCTCCGCCTCGCCATCACCGATGACGCAGGCCACAACCAGGTCCGGGTTATCGAGCGCGGCGCCGAATGCGTGCGACAGCGAATATCCGAGTTCGCCACCCTCATGAATCGACCCCGGCGTTTCGGGTGCGACGTGCGACGGGACGCCGCCCGGGAAAGAGAACTGCTTGAACAGCCGGCCCATCCCGGTCTCGTCCTGGGCGATGCGCGGATAGATCTCGCTGTAGGTGCCTTCGAGCCAGGAGTTGGCCACCAGGCCCGGGCCACCATGGCCGGGACCGGTCACGAAGATGATCTCGCGCTTGCGGTCCGCGATGATCCGGGACAGATGTGTGTAGAGGATGTTCAACCCGGGCGTCGTTCCCCAGTGGCCGAGCAGGCGTGGCTTGACGTCGGTGGGCGCCAGCGGTTCGCGGAGCAGCGGGTTCGCCATCAGGTAGATCTGCCCGACCGAGAGGTAGTTCGCGGCCCGCCAGTAGGCGTCGAGGCGGGCCACGGTCTCGGGCGGCAGCGGGTGACCGTCGACGATGTCCATTCTCCAGATCCAATCGCTGGGCTGCGCGGTCCGGGCCGCGAGGGCGGGGCGATCACACCCCCACCACCTTGCCACCGGGCAGCAGGCGATGCAGCCGGTTCGCGGCCGCGCTCCCGGCAGCCTCACTCAATACTCCGGCGCTCGGTGGCGGAAGGGCCGAAGGACCCGCCGCGGACGGGCCGAGTCGATCTCCCGCGATGCGCGCGGTGGTGATGCGGTGGAAGGCGGTGATGCGGTGGAAGTACGTGAGGCTTAGGAGGCACCGATGAAACGCTGGACCGTTGACGACGTGATGACCAGGGACGTCGCCACCGTCGGCCCGAGCATGGGTTACACCGAAATCGCGGACCTGCTGGTCGGCCGGGGCATCAGCGCGGTGCCGGTGATCGACGAGGCCAGGACGGTGCTCGGCGTGGTGTCCGAGGCCGATCTTCTCCCCAAGATCGAGTACGCCGACCGCCTCCCCCACCACCCGCTCGCGACCCGCCGGGCCAATCACCTGCGGCGCCAAGCGGCCGGATCCACAGCCCGCGAGGCGATGTCCACACCGGCGATCACGGTCGCCTCGGGCGCAAGCCTCGTCGACGTGGCCCGGCGGCTCGACTCCGCGAGGGTGAAGCGACTGCCGGTGGTCGACGCCGAGGGCCACCTGATCGGGATCGTGTCGCGGCGCGATCTGGTCCGTCTTTACACCCGTCCGGACGCAGAAATTCGGGGTGATGTCGTGGACATGCTGTGTGCCGCGTTCCAGACCGAGGTCACGGATCTCTCCGTCGACGTGGTGGCCGGCATCGCGACCATCGGCGGCCAGGTCGCCCGGCACAGCATGGCCGATCTCGCCGGCACCGTCAGCGCGGCGGTCCCTGGTGTGGTCGCGGTCCGCAACGAGCTCACGTACCCGGTCGAGGATCACGTCGAGCAGCCACCGGCCTACTGGTCGGTCCCGGTCGCGTAGGCCGGTGGCGGAGCCCGACGGTCGGTCCTGGTGGTAGAGCCCAGCAGTCGGCCCGGCGGCGGAGCCCGGCGGTCGGCCCTGTGCCGGAGGCCGGCGGGCTTTGCCGACGGCGGAGGCCGGCGGTCGGCCCCGGTCGCTCGGGCTCACCGGCCGAGACCGGTCGCTTAGCATGAAGGACGTGACAGCGGCCGAAAATGCCGGCGGCGAGGCGCAGTGGGCGCCCCCGCCGATTGACATTTCGCTGTCCCGGGTCCAGCTCGACGATCTTCTGCAGGAGCTGCTGGATCGGGTCGGCGAGGTGATGTCCAGCCGGGAGCGCTTGTCATCACTGCTGTCGGCGGTCGTCGGGATCGGCAGCGACCTGGACCTGCACAGCACTCTGCAGCGGATCGTGGTCGCCGCCGTCCACCTGGTCGGAGCGAAATATGGCGCGCTCGGCGTCATCGGAACGGACCGCAACCTCACCGAATTCATCACCGATGGCCTGACTGTCACCGAACATCAGCGGATCGGCGACCTGCCGACCGGGCGCGGCGTGCTCGGCCTGCTCATCGATGAGCCCAAGCCGGTCCGGCTGGCCAACATCGCCGACCATCCGCGATCGTTCGGCTTCCCGCCCAACCATCCGGTCATGCGCAGCTTTCTCGGCGTGCCGATCCGGATCCGCGATCAGGTCTACGGCAACCTCTACCTGACCGAGAAGGCGGACGCCGACGAGTTCAGCGCCGACGACGAGGAGATCGTGGTGGCGCTGGCGACCGCGGCCGGCATCGCGATCGACAACGCGCGGCTCTATGAGGCGGCCGGCCGGCGACAGCGGTGGCTGGAGGCGACCGCCGAAATCACCACCCTGCTGACCAGCCGGGTCGATCGGAATCGGGGATTGCGATTGGTCGCCGAACGGGCCCGAGCGGTCGCCGCCGCCGAGCTGGTGATGGTCCTGCTCTTCGACGTCGAGCAGAACGACCTGTGCGTCGAGGTCTCCGCACCGCCGGACGCCGACCTGGAACAGACCCGGATTCCGATGTCGGGTCGCATCTTCGAGACGGTGATAACCACCGGCGAACACGTCGTGGTAAATCGGCTCGATGAACTGGTCAAGTGGCCGGTTCCGGTGCCGGACGGCGCCGCCCTGCTAGCGCCGCTGTCGATGACCGAGCAGGTCGAGGGCATCCTGGTGGTGGCCCTGCCGGCCGACTCGCATGCGTTTGACGACCTCGCCGATACCAACATGATCACCACGTTCGCGGCCCAGGCTGCGCTGACTCTCGAACGCGCCCGCGCCCAGGAGGAGCGCGAACAGTTGATGGTGCTCGAGGATCGTGAACGGATCGCCCGGGACCTGCACGACGTGGTGATCCAGCGCCTGTTCGCCACCGGGCTGGGACTGCAGTCGATGTCCCGCCTGATCGTTCGCGACGAGGTGCGCGACCGCGTCAACCAGGCCGTCGACGACCTGGACGCCACCATCCGGGACATCCGTACGGCGATCTTCGAGCTTCGGACACCGGCCGGCAACTCGCTGCGGAGCGACCTGGCCGCCACCGTCGACGGTGCCGCCGAGGCGCTCGGATTCCGCCCCGCACTGAAGATCGACGGAGCGGTGGACAGCTCGGTGCCGGACGATCTCCGGCAGCCGATCCTGGCGGTTCTCGGTGAGGCGCTGTCGAACGTCGCCCGGCACGCGCAGGCAAGCGCCGTGGAGGTGGCGGTGCAGGCCGCGCCGGACCGTTTCACGCTGCAGGTCGTCGACGACGGTATCGGCGTGCCGGAGGGGCGCCACGGCGGCAACGGATTGACCAACATGCGCCGCCGGGCCGCGGATCTCGGCGGCGGCTGCACGGTTTCCCGCGTGTCCCCGCACGGCACCGAAGTCCACTGGTCCATCCCGCTGCGCTGAGCGACCGTCCCGGGCCACCTGGGACCTTCGGCTCTGTCGGCATCCGCCGGCGCGATTCAGTGTCGAAGCTATGACGCTGGTAGACCCCACTGCAGACGATGGCCTGGACGCACTCACCACCGACGGCGCGATCATCCGGATTCGTTCGGCGCGCCCGGACGACACGGGCGGCCTGACCGATCTTCACGAGCGCGCCGGCGCCGAGACTCTTTATCGCCGGTTCCTGTCCAGCGGCACGGGTCCAATCCCGGCCGAGGTGGCCCGGCTGACCCGGCCCGCCGACGACCGGCACGTCGCTCTCGTCGCGGTCGAATCCGCCACGGTTGTCGGCGCCGCCTCCTACGAGGTGGTTGCCGATCAGTCCCGGGCCGAGTTCGCGATCTTCGTCGACGATCGCGCCCACGACCGCGGCATCGGAACCCTGCTGCTGGAGCACCTCGCCGTGCGCGCCCGGCGGCAGGGCGTCGCCGACCTGTTCGGCGAAGTCCTGCCGCAGAACGGCCCGATGCTCCGGATGGCCCGCGATCTCGGGCGGCCGTCTCGGACCGGCTGGGACCAGGGTCTCGTCGAAGTACATCTGGACACCAACGACGACGGCGGCGATGCCATGGACGAACGCGATCTGGCGGCGGCACGCCGGTCGTTGCACCCGCTGTTCGCCCCGCGCTCGGTGGCGGTGGTGGGCGCCGGCCGGGGCCCCGGTGGCATCGGCCACGCCGTCCTGCGGTCCATCGTTGACGGCGGCTACACCGGCCGGCTCTACCCAATCAACCCGCACGCCGACCAGATCGCCGGCCTAGAGTGCTTCCCGTCGCTGTCCGGGGCGCCGCAACCGGTCGATCTCGCGGTGATCGCGGTTCCGGCGGCGTCGGTGCTGGACACCATCAAGGACGCGGCGGCCGCCGGCGTACGCGCGGCGGTGATCCTCTCCTCCGGATTCGGCGAGTCCGGCGAGAGCGGGCGGGACCGCCAGCGGGAACTGGTCCGGGTGGCGCGCGCCGCCGGGCTGCGGCTGGTCGGCCCGAACTGCCTGGGAGTCCTGAACAACGATCCGGCGGTGCGGTTGCGGGCGATGTTCGCCGACGCCGCACCGCCTGGTGGCCTGGCCCTGGCGTCGCAGAGCGGCGCGGTCGGCATCAGCGTGCTGGAGCAGGCTGCCGGGCACGGACTGGGCGTCGCGAGCTTCGTCTCGCTCGGCAACAAGGCGGATGTGTCCGGCAACGATCTGATGGCCTTCTGGTCCGACGATCCCGCCGTCCGAGTGATCGCGCTCTATCTGGAATCGCTGGGCAATCCGCGCCGGTTCGCGCGCGTCGCCCGCGCGGTCGGCCGGCGCAAGCCGGTGCTGGCAGTCAAGAGCGGGCGTACGGTGGCCGGGTCGCGCGCCGGCGCCTCGCACACCGCGGCGGCCGCGGCCCCGGACGCCACCATCGACGCGTTGTTCGAGCAGGCCGGTGTCATCCGCTGCGACGGGCTCGGCGAACTGCTCGGCACCGCTCGGATCCTCGCCGACCAGCCGCTGCCGCGCGGTCGCCGGATCGCCATCGTCGGCAACGCCGGCGGCATCAACGTCTTGTGCGCTGACGCGGCCGAGGCCGTGGCCCTGGAAATCACCGCGCTGCCGGACCGCATTCAAGCCGACCTCAGGCAGGCGGCACCCGAAGCCGCCGCGACCACCAATCCGGTCGACCTCGGCGCGGCCGCGACGCCGCAGGCACTCGCCGCCGCAATCCGGGCGGTCGCCCCGGCGGTCGACACGGTGGTGGTGGCGTTCGGAGCCACCCTGGCTTCGGACGTGCCGGGCACGCTGGCCGCGATCGGCGCCGCCGCGGACGCCGTCGCGGTGCCGGTCGCGGTGGTTCTGCTCGGCGTCTCGGATCGCCCGGGCGCACTCGGGCATCGCCGGGCGCCGGTCTACTCGCTGCCGGATGACGCCATTCGCGCGGTCGGCCACGCTGTCCGGTACGCCCGATGGCGCGCCACCCCGGCCGGCGTACGGGTGCGCTTTGATGATCTCGATCGGCGGCGCGCTCGCGAGTGTGTCGAGACCGAACTCCATCGCGGCGGCTGGCAGAGTTCCGCTGTGGCCGCGGAGATCCTCGGCAGTTACGGCATCCGCGTCACGCCGACACTCGTCGCCTCCTCGGAGACGGCAGCGATAACGGCGGCCGAGGAACTCGGCTATCCGGTGGTGGTGAAGACGGCGAAGACGGAACTCGTCCACAAGTCGGACCTCGGCGGCGTCCGCCTCGGTCTCTCCGACGCGGCCGGTGTTCGCGAGGCCTACCACGAGATCGAGATGGCGATCGGTGACCCGCGGGTCCTGGTTCAGAAGCAGGCGCCGGACGGCATCGAACTCGTCGCCGGCGTCGCTCACGACCCGTTGTTCGGCTCGCTGGTGATGTGCGGGCTGGGCGGAGTCCACACCGAACTGTTCGGCGACCGCTCGCTGCGGCTGCCGCCGATCACCGACCGGGACGCCACCGCGATGTGGGCCGGGCTGCGCAGCGCCCCGCTGCTGACCGGGTATCGCGGAGCGGCAGCGGTCGACACCCGCGCAGTCGAGGATCTCCTCCAGCGCCTCGGCCGGCTCGCCGAAGACCTGTCGGAGGTCGCCGAACTCGATCTCAACCCGATCATCGTGCACGCCGACGGACTCTCCGTCGTCGACGTGAAGATGCGCATCGCCGCGGTGAGCTCAGAGCCGGACGCCTCGCTGCGCTCGCTCCGGGAACCCCGATGAACCAGATCCGCGCCACCGAACCGGACCCGACCCTGATCGACTGCGTGCATGCTGCGACGCTCGCCCCGTCGGTGCACAACAGCCAGCCCTGGCGATTCCGGGCCGGCCACGACCGAATCGATGTTCTGAGCGACGTGGACCGCCGCCTGCCGACCATCGACCCGTCCGGCCGGGAAGCCATGATCAGCGTCGGTGCCGCAGTCCTCAATCTGCGGGTGGCGATCCTCAACTCCGGACGCACGCCGATGACGACGCTGCTCCCCGATCCATCGGATCCGCACCTGGCCGCGACCGTCGTGCTGGGTCCGGCCCATCGGCCGGACGGGACCGTGCGCGCGCTGTCATCGGCGATCAACCAGCGGCGGACCAACCGCCGGCCGTTCCGGGACATCGAGGTTCGCGACGAGGTGCTGGACCAGCTCGCGGTCGCCGCCCGAGTCGAGGGCGGACACCTCGCCGTCGCCGACGACACCGGACGCAGATCGATCCTCGCCCTGGTCCGCACCGCCAACGAATGGCAGACCGGTGACTCCGCCTACACCGAGGAACTCCGCCAGTGGACCGGGCCGGCGGCCGATCGCGGCGACGGGATCCCGGTGCGCTCATTCGGTCCGGTCGACGAGCTGGATGTGCTGCCGTTGCGGGATTTCGGTCACGGCCGCCCGCAGACACCGCGGCGCCTGGCCCGGTTCGAGGCGACGCCGACGATCGCGGTCCTCTACAGCGCCACCGACACCGCGGCCGACTGGCTCCGCACCGGCCTGGCACTCGAACGCGTGCTTCTCACCGCGACCGTCCGGGGCGTGGCCACCACGCCGATCACCGCACCGACCGAGTTGCCCGGGCTGCGCCAGCTGCTCACCGATCGCGATGACATCCGGTGTGCTCAGGTCATCATCCGGCTCGGCTACGGCGACCCGTGTCCTCCGACGCCGCGCCGGCCACTCAGCGAAGTCCTGACGGTGCTGTCGCCGGCGTCATGACGCCCTTGGGTGCGCGGTGATCAGCCGCAGTGTGTGACGGGCGATCGCGGACTCCTCGTCGGCCGGAACCACGCAGATCCGCACCCGGGACTCGGCGGTGGAGATCACGCGGGCGCCGGAACCCGCGGCGTTCGCCCGCGCATCCAGGTCGATGCCGATCGCCGTCAATCCGGCCAGGGTACGCATCCGGATCGCCGCCGCGTGCTCGCCGACGCCACCGGTGAAGACGATCCCGTCGACCGTGCCGAGGACGGCCGTGTAGGCGCCGATGTATTTGCGCAGCCGGTGGCAGTAGACCTCGACGGCGAGCCGCGCCGCCCGGTCTCCGGACTCGGCGCGGGTGAGCACCGCCCGCATGTCGTTGTCGCCGGCGAGCCCGCGCAGGCCGGACCGGTGCTCATAGAGCTGCTCGACGTCGCCTGCGGATCGGCCGGATCGCAGCAGGTGAAAAGTGATCGATGGGTCCAGGTCGCCGGATCGCGTGCCCATGACGAGCCCTTCCAGCGGCGTCATGCCCATCGACGTCTCGACACTCCGGCCCGCCGACACCGCTGTCACGCTGGCGCCGTTGCCCAGATGAGCGACGATCAGGTTCAGCTCCGGCACCGGGCGCCCGATCAGGGCCGCGGCGGCGGCCGATGCGTGCTCGATCGAGATGCCATGGAACCCGAATCGGCGGATGCCGTGCGCCGCCGCGGTCTCGGCGTCGATGGCGTAGGTGTAAGCGGCCGGTGGCAGCGTGGCGTGGAAGGCGGTATCGAAGACCGCCACCTGCGGCACCTCCGGGAACTGCCGGCCGGCCGCCCGGATCACCGCTAGTGCCTGCGGATTGTGCACCGGCGCGAGCGGCGCCATCTCCTCGATCACCGCTTCCACGTCAGCGTCGACCAGCACCGGCTGGCGGATCTTGGCGCCGCCGTGGACGACTCGATGACCGATGCCGCTCGGCCGCAGGTCCGGCAGCCGGTGCATGACTTCGGCCCACGCCTGCGCCGGACCGGCCGGGCCACCGGACTCGCCGATGTGCTCGACGACGCCATCCGCCACGGCTCGGCCGCCCTGCGACCACCGGTATTTGAGTGACGAGGAACCGCTGTTGAGAACCAGGATCGGCGGCTCGGGCATGCGTACAACCTATGGGTTTTGCCGCCCGTGTGGACCGCAACCGGCTCGGATCGCCGGACCCGCTGCTAGCCCCGCCGCGCGCCGGTCCCGAGCAGCTTGGTGGCCAGGACCGCGGCCTGCGTACGCCGTTCCAGGCCGAGCTTGGCGAGCATGCTCGACACGTAGTTCTTCACGGTCTTGTCGGCCAGGAACATCTTCTGCGCGATTTCGTGATTCGTCAGGCCCTGCGCGACGAACTCCAGGATCCGGCGCTCCTGGTCGGTCAGCGACTTCAGCTCGTTGGGCTGCTCGGCGCCGTTGCGGATCCGCTCCAGCACGCGGGCCGTGACCGCGGGGTCCAGCAGCGATTGGCCGGCTGCCACCCGTCGCACGGTGTCGACCAGGTCTGTGCCCCTGATCTGCTTGAGCACATAGCCCGAGGCGCCGGCCATGATCGCGGCGAAGAGCGCCTCGTCGTCTTCGTAAGACGTGAGGATCAGGCCGTAGATGGTGGGATCGACGGCGCGCACGTCCCGGCACACGTCGATGCCGTTGCCGTCGGGCAGCCTCGCGTCCAAGATCGCCACGTTCGGCCGGAGCGCGGGGATGCGGTGCACGGCGTCCACCGCGGAGCCGGTCTCGCCGACCACCTCGATATCGCCGTCCTGAGTGAGGAGGTCCGCGATGCCCCGGCGGACCACCTCATGATCGTCTAGAAGAAACACCCGGATCACACTGATCTTTCTACCTCTCCGCGGTCCCGGCGCGCAGGGCCTAACGGCCCTGATCGCAATGGCGTCGATCGGAACGTCCCGGTCGGGACCTATGGCCCTGCCTCGCCGCCCGGCCGGGGGCGCAAGCTGACGATGGATCCGCGCAGCGGGATCCGCGAACCGATCTCGCGCAGCGAGATTCCGAGGAGGCGGAGATGGAGACGACCATGACGATCGACACGGCCACCGCAAACGCGGCGCTGGAACGCGCCGCGCGATTGTCCGGCCTGGCTCCGTCGATCCACAACACCCAGCCGTGGCACTGGCGGATCGCGGCAGGCCATGCCGACCTGCACGCCGACCTGGCCCGGCATCTCGCAGTCAACGATCCGGACCGGCGCATGCTGACCATCAGTTGCGGCGGTGCTCTGGCGCACCTGCTGGTCGGGCTGGACACGGCGGGTTGCGGATATGACGTTGCAGTGATGCCGAACCCCGACGATGACACGCACCTCGCCCGAGTGACCGTCACCGGGCGCCAGGAGGTCCGTCCCGAGGCCGCCCGCCGGGCACAGACCGCCGAGATCCGCCAGACCGATCGGCGGCCCCTGCTCGATCAGCCACTGCCGGACGACGTGCTGGACGTGCTGCGGTCCGCGGCCGCGCGCTTCCAGGTCGGGCTCGATCCGCTGGACCGGGACCAGACGATCGCGCTCGCATCGGCGATCGCCCGGGCCCAGCATGACCAGGTCACATCGCCGGACAGCCGGGCCGAGCTGGACGCCTGGTCCGGCGCGGGGCGGCCGCCATTCGCCGGCGTCCCAGACCCGAACATCCTCGATCGGCCGGCCGAGACCACCGTCCCGTCCCGGGACTTCGGCCACGTCGGCACGCTGCCGGTGGATAGCGCCCACGAACGTGGTGCCACCTACGCGATTCTCTACGGCATGGACGACGAACCGGCGTCGTGGTTGCGGGCCGGTGAGGCGCTCAGTGTGCTGTGGCTCGCCGCGACCGAACACGGTGTGGCGGTGCTGCCGCTGTCGGCGGCGGCGGAGGAGCCGATGACACGAGGTGAGCTGCGCCGGATCCTGGCCGGGGTCGGATATCCCTACCTCGCGATCCGCCTCGGAGTGGCGGACGAATCGCAGCCGATGCCACCGCACACGCCGCGGCTCAAGCCCGACGTGACGATCGAGGTCCTCGACTAGTCCACTCACATGCCGGCGCCGCCCGACCGTTCGGTCCGGCGGCGCCGCTGTTCCGCGCACGCACAGCATGGCCTTCAGTGCGCCGGCCTCGCGCGGCGGATCAGCTGGGCTGGTCCGGTCCGGGCTCCTGGCCAGCTACCAGCGTCATCAGATCGGTCGTGGTCAGTACGCCGACCGGACGTCCCGTGCTGTCCAGCACCGCAACCGCGTCCAGGCCACAGTCGTGCATCACGCGCGCCGCCTGGGCCATCGTGGTGTCCATCGCCACGAACGGCGGGTGGCTGCCCACGAGCGCACCGACCTCGGTGCGGTCCAGGCCTCCCGGCCACTCGGCCCAGCAGGCCGCGAGCATCCGATCGGCGAGCACGCCCACGCCGTGGCCGGCCGAGTCGATGACGACGAGATGGCGGATCCCGCACGCCAACAGCTCGCGGAGCGCGAGAGCCGCCGAGCAGCGCGCGTCGATCGAGACCACCGGCCGTCGCATCACTTCGGAGATCGGCAGATCCCGGATCAAGACCTGGTCGGTGCCGGTGTCTTTCATCTCGCTCAGCTCCGTTCCCGTTCACAAATCGATGACGTCGGCGATCGACCGTCGCGGGCTCGGCGTCGCCGGCTCGCCATAGCCGAGCCGGATGACCATCTGTGGCACGCCGAAGTGGCCGAGCGCGTCCCGCAGCTCGGCGCGGGCCGAGGGCACCTCCATCGCCTGGGAGAGCATCGACGACGCCAGCCCCGCCGCGGTCGCGGTCAGCAACACTCGCTGAAGTGCGGCTCCGGCGATGAGATCGTCGTAGGCCTCGGCACCCACGGTCCCGATGACGGCGATCAGCGGGTCGGATTCGAAGTCCCGTCCCGGCCCGCGGGGCCGGCCGCCGTAATCACGCATCGGCAGCAGGTCCTGCGCCTCGGGGTGGACGCCTGCCGCCAGGATCGGGATGCCTTCGCCGGCCGCCTCCTCCAGGCCGACCCACCGGGCCAGCTCGTCGGAGTAGGCCGGGTCGTTTCGCAGCGTGAAGTCGGCGAAGTTGAGAATCTCGGCGACCCGAGCGATCGGGGCGCGCTCGTCGAGAAGCTCGATCCAGGTACGCGCGTCCGTGGCCGCATCAGCGATCCGCGCCCGGGCCGGAGCCGGCACTGGTTGCGACCCGAACGGGCGCCGGTGGCTGACCCGGCTGCCGATTGCGTGACAGAGGTCCAGATCCCGAGGCGCAGGCGGATGGTTGCCGGTCACCACCACATCGATGCCGCGACCGTGCAGGCTGACAATCCGCTGCGTGGCGACGAGGCCGTTGGCGGCGAGCGCCAGCTGGACGTTGCAGGCCGCCGCGCCGACCGCGATTCGCGCACCCCAGCTGTCCGGATCAGCCGCCGGCAGGTGTCGGGACGGATCCAGCCTGATCGCGATCCGATCGCGATGCAGGCGGAACCGCCACGGCTGGGAGTTGTACATCGACGGAGCACGCACCCCTGCCGCGACTGCGTCTTCGAAGATCGCTCGTGAAATCGCCGGCATTGCCACACACCCCCAGAACGACGGTTGCCTACCCTCACCGTGCTTCTAGTCGAAGCGACGCGGTAGGGCCATCGGCCCGGTGCGGCCGTCCATCCGGCCCGATTGCCCGCGGACGCCCGGATCGCCTCAGGTCCGACGGCGTCCGGTCGTGGCTGCCGGTTCCGGGCCGACGACAGCCGCGGCCTGGGCGCGTGGGGTGCGAGCCCGGGCCGCGGCACGCCGGTCGATGCTGTCAGGCTCGGACGAGCTGCAGCAGGTGGTAGACCAGGAAGCCGGGCCACAGAAGCGCTTGAATGACGCCCCACACCCCGTCCCAGAAACCGTCGGCCTGCCGGATGTAGTAGACGAGGGCACCGACCAGGCCCATCACGTAGACGGCACTCGTGCCGCCACC
Organism: uncultured Actinomycetota bacterium; assembly: GCA_963836775.1. Taxonomy (GTDB): domain Bacteria; phylum Actinomycetota; class Actinomycetes; order Mycobacteriales; family Micromonosporaceae; genus DASQPR01. The sequence goes on from CAWIKR010000003.1 coordinate 3,068,800, forward strand.
GCGGTACCGATTGCTCTTACCGTCGGCCATCGCCGATCCTCCACTTCGCTCGCTGGGACTCTCCGATCAGGCGGTGCTTTCGGTGTCGCCCGTCCATTGTCGTACTAGCTGCTTCACTGGAGCCACGGCCAGCCCCGCACCAGGCCGGTGGGTTTCGGCCAGCGACCGAACCCGAGCGTGTCGCCCGCTGTCAGCACATCAGTGCGCGTGGCAAGCTCCCAGTGCCGGAGTCCACGTCTACGGCGGGTCGAAGGTCCTCGTCGCCGATCCGCTCGGTGCGCGCCGCAATGGAGGTCTTGACAGCCAAAACGCGCACGCGCCGTCGACCGACGCTGGCTACCATCTTCCGGTGCACAAGCGCGACATCACACCGCAGCTGATCCGCAACCTCCTCGCCGACCAGTTCCCGCAGTGGGCGGAGCTCGCGATCCGGCCGGTCGACCGGGACGGCTGGGACAACCTCACCGTTCGCCTCGGCGACCACCTGAGCGTGCGGTTGCCGCGCGGCGAAGACTATGCGGTCCAGGTCGAGAAGGAACAGCGCTGGCTCCCGATCCTTCGCGACCAGCTCCCGGTCCCGATCCCGAACCCGGTTGGCCAGGGCCGACCCGGGCACGGCTTCCCCCGCGCCTGGTCGATCTATGAGTGGCTGCCCGGACAGAGCGCCACCGTCGACCGGATCGCCGACCGCGTACGCTTCGCTGAAGACCTGGGCGGCTTCCTGACAGCGCTCTACCGCGTCGACGCCACCGGTGGACCAGCCGCTGGCTGGCACAGCTTCTACCGCGGCGCCGACCCCGGCCACTGGGACGAATCGGCACGTGCCGCGTTCACCGCGGTGCGCGATCTGATCGACGCGCCGGCCGCGACGAAGCTGTGGGAAACAGCGCTGACCAGCACCCGGACCGCGCGGCCGGTGTGGTTCCACGGCGACGTGACGCCGGCAAATCTTCTGGTACGCGACGGCCACCTCAGCGCCGTCATCGACTTCGGCACATGCGGGGTGGGTGACCCCGCCTGCGATCTTGTCATCGCCTGGTCGTTCTTCGAGGGCGAAAGCCGTGCGGCGTTTCGGCGTGCGGTCGGGTTCGACGACGACACCTGGGCCCGGGCACGCGGATGGATGCTCTGGAAGGCGGCCGTGACGTTGCGCGAGGTACGCGACGAGACGCCTGATCACATCGAGACGGCTGGTGCCCACTACGGATGGCGGGCCGGTGCGCAGGAACTGATCGAGGACATCCTCGCCTAATGATCTAGGCCGGGACCGACCCGCGATCGAGCATCCGCACAAGATCGTGAGCGGTCGCGATTCCGATCGGCTCACACCAACTGTTGAGTACGCCGACCGCGCTGGTCCGGCACAGCCGCATCACGCGTACCGCCTCGGCGATGGTGGCGCTGGACTCGACGAACGGGCGGTGGATGGCCGACGCCTCGATGGCGGTGATCGCGGTGAAGCGCCCGGATCGCGTTCCCAGCACGCGATGACGTCCCTGCTGCTGAGCAACTTGACGCCCCGACCTTGATGGTCAACGACGATCACATAGTCGGTTTGGGCGCTTGCCATGCGATGACGGACAGCGGCGACCGGCTCGTTCACCAGTGCCAACGCCGCACCCTGCATCACTCGCGCCACCGGAACGTGCCGAGCGTCGAGCGTCGATTTCGATTCGACCTTCGACCCCATCATCACGGCAGTCATGACGGTCCCCCTCCGTCGCGCTTGCTAACCCGACGTTCGCATCGCGCGTCGTCGGTCAGCCAGGGACGGGATTCCCGGACCCGTAGGACCAATGGCCCGAATCGCGTGATCTCGGCGCCGCGGCCCGAAGGGTCGCCGGTCAAGCGCCCGCCCTCTCAGGCGAGCGCCCCGGCCGGAATCGTCGCCGTCAAGCGCTCGCCTTTTTGGGCGGGCGCCGCGGCCCGCAGCGTCGCCTCGACGGTGTCCCAGGGCAGGCCCGGGGGCAGCAGGATGGTGACGATGTCGGCGGCCTCGTCCCAGGCGTCCAGCTGGGACTGGACCTGATCTGGGGTGCCGTAGGCGGCGAGCTGGTCGAGCAACGCCTGAGCCTCCGGAGGGACGACTGCGCGCCCCGGGCTCGGACTGGGGTTGGCGGCGATGATCGCGTCGACTTCGGTGGCGTACCCCTGGTTCCGCAGCGACATCGCGTAGACGTCGCCCATAGCGCTGACGTACCAGGCTGCGCACGCCGCGGCGATCTGCCGCGCGGTGCCCGGGTCGTCGGCGGCGACCGCGATCGGCCCGGCCGCGACCGTCAACGCCGGGGCGTCCGGGGCCACGGCAGCGCGCCGCCGGCCGAGCTGAGCCGCCCAGCCGGGCAGGCGATCACGGCCGACCAGCGCCGGGATCCAGCCGTTGCCGAGTTCGGCGGCCACGTTCGTCGTCTGCCGCCCCAGTGCGGCGACCCAGATCGGCAGGTCCGGGACCGGCGGCTGGCCCAGGCGCAGCGGGCGCGCGGTGGACCCGGCGCCGAGTTCGGCGGGCCGGCCGTCGAGCAGCGCCCGGACCTTGGTCACCACGTCACGCACCTTGGCGGCCGGGCGGTCGAAGGAGGTGTCATGGAAACCCTCGGCCAGCGCGCTGGTGCTGGCCCCGAGACCGAGCACGAAGCGTCCACCGCTGACCTGATGGAGGGTCGCGGCCGTCATCGCGAGCGTGGCGGGTGTGCGTCCCCAGACCGACAGGACGGCGGAGGCGATCTGGATCCGGCGGGTCCGCAGTGCGATCTCGGTCAGCAGCGGGACCGAGTCGAGACCCCAGCCCTCGGGCACCGCGAACGTCTCATAGCCCAGCTCGTCGGCGAGCACGGCGGCCCGGACGATCACATCCCGCCTGGTCTCCATCGGCGTGAGCCCGGCGGCCCGCCGCGGCGTCATGACGCACCTCCGGTGGTGCGCAGCGCCGAGCACAGCCGCCGCAGCGCCGCCGGACGGCGGTTCGAACCATTGATGTCTGCCATACCTCGACGCTATGGGCGCCGCGCCGGGCCTGCCATTGGGTGAATTACCGCCGGATCTCCCGGCATGGACCGGCCGGCGGCCGCCATCGCGGTGTCCGAGTCGGTAGAACTACCTACCCGCTCCGCGGTCCGGCTGCTGCCGCGCCACCCACGCCGCGATCTGCGCCCGGGACCGCACCTCCAGCTTGCGCCGGATGTTGTCGACGTGCGCGTCCGCGGTTCGCGGCGCGATCGACAGGCGCCGGGCGATGGACTGATTGGTCAAGCCCTCGGCAACCAGCGAGGCGACCTGCAGTTCGCGGTCGGTGAGCCGGGGTCCCGGGTCCGCCTGTTCGTCGAGGAACCCGAGCGCCGCGTCGATCACCGACGGCCATTGGCCGTGGTAGAAGAGGTGGCTGGACCCGGGTAGCGGAATCAGAGTGGCCCCGGGGATGAGCGTGGCCACCTCGCGTCCGAGTTCGAACCGGGTGCCCGCGTCGGCTTCGCGGTGCAGCACGGCAGTGGGTGCCCGCACGGCCGGGAGCAGATCCCTGATGTCGGTTTCGTAGTAGATCTCGAGCAGTGCCGCCGCCACGTCCGCGGTTGCACTCGCGCGCTGGAACTTCGTGAAATCGGCCAGGTCCTCGGCGGTGGGATCGGTGACGAAGGCTCCGACGAGCGCCTTCAGCCCCAGGCCCCAGTTCGCCCGCACCAGTGCGACGACAGATTTGCGTACGTCGGCCGGTGCCAGATCCCGGCCGCTGGCGCAGGTGCCGTAGAGCACGAGCGAATCCACCCGGTCCGGATGCGTGGCCGCGATCGCCGCGGCCAGTTGCCCTCCCTGCGAGGCCCCGAACAGGTGAAGGCGGGCCGCGCCGACCGCGTCGGCGACCGCCAGCGCGGCCGTGACCTGCCCCTCGAACGCGAGGTCGACACCGTCCCGATCGGACAGGCCGCAGCCCGGCTTGTCATAGCGGATCACCGTGAACCGCTCCCCGAGGCGCTCGACCGCGGCGCCGAATGCGAACAGGTCCAGCTGTCCGCGGAGGTCGGTGATCCAGCCCGTGTCCAGAAGGAGCGCGGGACCGGAGCCCGATGTCGAGTAGGCCACCCGCCCAGCCGGCGTGCGGCAATACTTGATCCTCGGCATCACCTGTCCAGGCTGTCAGCCCCGGCAGCCGCAGTAAAGCCGATCGCGCCCGGTTCGCCGACGCACACGTGCACGGCTATCGCTGGTGGAAGCTCTCGATCACCGTCTGCACGCGCAATGCCGCCTCGAAGTCCGCGAGGTCCGGCTGCGGAGTCCCGTGCATCGCCGCCGCGAACCGGGTCAGCCGGGACGCCTCCGAGCCGCGCGGACCGGACAACGCCACCTCCGACCACTGGCTGCCGTCCCAAGCGCTCAAGACACCCCAGCCGGAGAGCCGGTAGGACCGCTTCTCGCCCCATAGCGTCCACTCGTAGCACTCCGGTCCGGCCATCCCGGCGACACCCGTTACCTGCACCGGAATGCCCCCAGCCGAGAGCACTCCGACGGCGCTGATCTCGCTGCGGTCCGGTTCCGCATAGTGCACCCGGGCATGTTCGGTGACGAGCGGGCCGAGCAGCTTGTCGGTCAGGTAGACGAAGTGCGACAGCACCTCGCGGACGAAGCCGCCCTGATCCCGGCCGTCCAGCCAGCCTGCGTGCGCCTGGAACTCGCGCGGCCAGACCGGGAATCCGACCCGGATCTCTACCTCGCGCACCTCACCGACCTCGCCGGACGCCAACGCGCGGCCGATCTCCAGGACCGCGTCCCGGTCGGACAGGGCGAAGTTCACGGCATTCGCGAGGCCCGCCCGCTGCGCCGCCTCGACCATCCGGCGACCATCGGCGGCGCTGACCGCCAGCGGCTTCTCACAGAACGCCGCCTTGCCCGCGGCGAGCGCGGCCACGACCAGGTCCGCGTGGGTCGCCGGTGGCGTCGCCACATAGACGGCGTCGACGTCCGACCCGATCACCTCGTACGGATCGGTGGTGAACCTGACATCCGGGAAGCGGGCCCGGGCCTCCTCGATCAGATCCTCGCGAAGGTCTGCAGCCCAGCTGATGACGAAGTCCGGATGATCGGTGGCGGCACGGGCCATCTGTGCGCCCATGGCCCCGAGGCCGATGATGCCCAAGGTAAGCATCCGGCCACCTTAGCGATCGCGAGCCGGCGGGATCCGGCAACCCCGAGAATCCGCGACCGCCCGGAACACGATGACCGGTCGCCGCGGCAGCGGTCGTCGACGATAGGTTCGGGTATGCCTTGGTATCGCGGCGACGCGCATGTGCACTCGGTCCGATCGTCCGGCGGTGAGCTGACCGCCGACCAGCTCGTTTCCGCCGCCATCGCCGGCGGCCTGGACTTCATTGCCATCACCGAGCATCGGACCGTCGACGGGCACGGCGACTGGACCGCGTTCGCCGATGAGTTGCTGGTGATTCTGGGGCAGGAAGTCACCACTCAGACCGGGCACTGGCTGGGTCTGGGCCTGCGATTCGGGCACGCTGTGGAGTATCGGTACGGCGTCGACGACGAGGTCATCAACGGCCACCTCGCGTCGGTGCGGGCCGATGGCGGCCTTTGCGTCGCGGCGCACCCCTACGCTCCATATCCGGCCGGAACGCTGGAATACCCGCGCGAACTGTTCGACGCGATCGAAGTCTGGAACGGCGCGTGGCGCTCCGAGGTCCCGTGGCAGGCCGACAACGAAGCCGCGCTGGCCGGTTGGGCGAAGGATCTGGACGGCGGCTCATGGCGACCCGCGGTCGGCAACAGCGACGCCCATATGGCCGGACAGATCGCGGTCCCGCACACGGTGGTCTACGCCGACCACCTCACCGCCGCGTCGATTCTCGACGGCATCCGAGCGGGGCGATGCTGGATCGCCGACTCGCCGACGGTCGAGATCACGCTCACCGCCACCGCAAACGGACGGACCTGCGGGATCGGCGAGCACCTCGACATCGGCGGCATGCCGGTCACGGTCCGGGTGATCGCTTCGGGTGTGCCCGGCGGCGCCCTGACAATCCACAGCGACCAGGGCGTGATCCACCAGGACACACGCGTCAGCGCCGAATACACGGTGGCCAACATCGGCTTGGTCCGCGCCGAACTCCGCCATCCGGACGGCCGGATGGCGGCGCTGACGAACCCGATCTTCTTCCGATGACCGCTACCAGCCGCGGCTGACCTGCGGGCCTCTGCAGGACTTGTAGCAGAGTGCAGGATGAATGCGTGATCGGCGATCGGTGGGGGGTTTCGGACAGCGAAACCGAACGGCGCTATCCGTGCGACGAATTCGTCGCGGCGCCGGCGCTGCGCGGAAACGGCGTGGAGTTAGACGCTCCTGCAATCGACAGCGTTCACCGCTGTATCGACGAAGCGTACATCCTGAGTCGTGATCACCCAAAAGCGGCGCTTGACGCAACATTGAGATTCAGCCGTGGGGTGCTCCACGTTGACCAGGTCAGGCAGGCCCGCTCCCGATGACGGTGGGTCGACGGCACACGGTGAGTGGGCATTGCTTGTGTCTCTGAGCACTGATCGTGGCTACGTCAGCGGCACAGGAACGTGACGCGACTACCACACGACGACTCCACCGTTGAGCGTTCTGGCTCGGTCGACGGCGGTTCGAATATTGGTCACTCGATAAGCGATGTATTCAGGGTCAAGGCCGGTCGACATGGCGACCTGCGCTAGGTGGTCCAGGATCAGCTGGCAGTCGGCGTATAGCACGTCGAGCTGATCCGGCTTCGAGGCGCAGGTCACCGCTGGCCAACTGCGGAAGCAGTCTGGCACCGAGCCGGATCACGGACGGTGACCGTAAAGTCTTGCGTATGCTTTCGTGGCCGGCCAAATCCGTACCGGGCGGTCCGTCCTCGAACTGCATCGGATCGTCCGGCGTCCGCACGAAGACGTTGACCGACAGGCTCAACTACAGACTCCTCATTTCGAGCCGACGTGGACATCGTGTTAGCGGTCACGGATGCGAGGGCGACAGCGGCAGGCACGGCGTTCGTGTTTCAGACGGTCATGCTTGGAAGACGAGAGTGATCAAAGCCGCCGCGATGAACAGGACGACGGGCACGGGAGCGAGAAGGGCGACTGACGACACACCCGTGAGCGCCGCGACAACGGCCGCCCAGGGGCGATCGCGCCGCGGGCTTTCTAGGTCTGGCCAGGGCTGCATGGCACACAGTATGGACGTCGACGGTTGGCGCTTGCTACCGACAGTGGCTGGGATGCTCCGACCTTAACCAGGAACGACCCGAGCCAAGATCACGCGTGCCATTGGCGTGCCATTGAGCCGGGTCAAAGACGGTCAGGCGAGGCCATTTCAGGCCACTGCGTCTTAGGCTGGCCAGGCTGACCAGTGGCGATGGAAGCGGAGAAACGATCTTCCAAACTGATTGTGTGCGTTCACGCAACCTGGCTAGCGGTCCTGTACCTTTGCCCGATGTCGCGGCGCCCTGATTTTCCGTTCGAGCCGAAGTCCACGGCCTTCGTACGGCCTGGGGATTTCTGGGCCATTCCGACCCGGCGCGGCGGCTGGTACTGCTGTGGACAGGTGCTGGCGATCTCAGACCTCACCGCATCACGATCCGTGGTCGTGGGCCTGCTCGACTGGTGTGAGCCAGAAGTTCCGACCGCAGCAGCTATTCGTGGAGCGAGGGTGCTCGATTGCGGCATCGCCCACGTCAAGACCGTACGGGAGACCGGCGGTCTTCTGCTTGGTCACTGTCCGCTTGACCCGGACGAGCTCGCGCGCTTCGGCGACGGCGGCCACTGGGTTGGTCGGAGCGTCTGGGGGTACCAACTCATCGCCGACCTGACACACGACTACTTCGGCCGGCACTTCCCAGAGAATCCACCAGTCGCGACCGATCGGCCGACGCCGCTCCTGGAGTTAGACGCTGCGAGTGGCCCGCCACCTCTACCGCACCCTCAACCGAGGTTGACAAAAATAGGAGCGTCATTAACCCCGGCGTAGCGAGGCCAGTCGGGGCCGTTACGTGTATCCATCAACCAGGACACGCGCGGCCGACGGTGAGCGAACATCCGATTCCCAAGCTGACAGTGAGGGTTCGATTCCCGTCACCTGCTCCACCACAAAGGCCCAGCTCCGAGGCATCTCAGAAGCAGGCCATTGGCGTGCTTGGTGATCCTGACTGGCTAGCTGACGCTGACCCCAGGCGCCGAGCAGCAGCTCGAACACCGCTAGAGGAAGTAGCTGACCAGCATCAGCCCGAGCGTCGCGAGCGCGAGGGCAACACACGCCACCACAGTCGTCACAGCGGCGGCGCCCAGGCCAACCAAGCCGCCAAACCAGCCAAGCGCTACGCCTACGCCTACGCTGCCTCGCCATCGGATCGCCAGCACGATCGCCACCGACAGCGAAGCCACGAACAGGGCCGCCTCGCCGGCCCCGATAGACCACAGGACATGGCCGTTCAGAAGGCCGATCAACAGGCCAATGACGACCGCTACGCCGTGTAATGCCAGCGTTGCCGACGCCGCGACTATGGCTGTCATCCCGGCCTTCGCCGCGGCGTGTCGCGTCACTGTCTCCATGATCGGCGACGCTAGCAGAGCAATGTGCAAGTTCTGTGCCACCAGAACAACCACTGCCGGTAGAGGGCGGCAGAGACCGAGCGGTTCGACCCACTTGCCATTGGCGGTCGCTAACCCCACCCGACCCCGATGGTGCGCTAACCACCCCATGAGACGCCGCGCATTAGAGGCCAACTCTCGGCCGACTAGCCCAGTTCGATACCACCTCGATCTTACGGATCAGATGGTCATGAGCGTGGCCGCCTCCCTCGCGCTGTCGGTCGGCGACCTGGTGATGGCGCGGCGTCAGTTGCTGAACCTGAAGCAACTCGCCGAGCGCCATCAGCACGGCGACAGCGCGCCACCGGCGCAAACCTGACCTGCACACGTACAGATGGGCGCCGGCGCCAGCGCGTGACCTCCGGTCGCCGGCGCCCACCTTGGACCTCCAGAGGGAAGGTCAACTCAACCCTACACGCTGTAGGGTCTGAGCGTGCCAGCTCAGCTCACTCAGGCAGCGGCAGATCGAACCCGGTGTAGTTCTCGGCCAGCGTCGTGGCGGCCGCGCGCGAGGTGACGACGTATCTCAGCTGAGCCAGTTGCAACGCCGCCTCCATCGGATCGCCGCCCGGTGACGGGTGCAGCATGGTCGTCATCCACCAGGAGAAATGGGTGGCCCGCCAGACCCGGGCGACACAGTCGTCGGAATAGGAGTCGGCCAACTGGGGCCGGCCGTCGCGCAGCCACGCGACCAGCGCCCGGCCCAGCAGCGCGACGTCGCCGAGCGCAAGGTTCAGACCCTTGGCTCCCGTCGGCGGCACGATGTGGGCCGCGTCGCCGGCCAGGAACAGCCGGCCGCGCCGCATCGGGCTGGACACGAAGCTGCGCATTTCGGTGACGCCCTTGTCCAGGACCGGCCCGTCGGTCAGGTGCCAGCCCGGCAAGCCGAGGCGCACCCGCAGCTCGTCCCAGATCCGGTCATCCGGCCAGTCGTCGATCGACGTGGCCGGGTCAACCTGCAGATAGAGCCGGCTGACCGCCGGGCTGCGCAGGCTGTGCAGGGAGAAGCCGGTGCGGTGGCGGGAATAGATCAGCTCGTCGGTGGATGGCGGCGCCGCGGCGAGGATGCCCAGCCAGGAGTACGGATAGATCCGGTCGACGCTGGTCGAGTCCGGGATCGCCGGCCGGGAGATGCCGTGGAAGCCGTCGCAGCCGGCGATGACGTCGCACACGACCTCGTGACGGCCGCCCGCAGCATCGGTGTAGGACATCACCGGACGGTCCGTGTCCAGGTCCTTGATCTCGGTGTCGCTGACCTCGAACTCGATTCGGCCGCCGGCCGCCAGCCGGGCGGCGATCAGATCCTTCACGATCTCGGTCTGGGCATAGACGAGCACGGTGCGGCCGCCGGTCAGGTCGCGGAAGTCGATGTGGTGCCGCTCGCCGTCGAATTGCAGATAGATGCCGCCGTGGACCAGACTTTCGCGATCCATCCGCTCCCCCACACCAGCGGTACGCAGGAGATCAGCCGTGCCCTGCTCGATGACGCCGGCTCGTTGCCGGGCCTCGCAGTAGTCGCGGGATCGGAGTTCGATCACCACCGACTCGATCCCGGCAAGGGACAGCAGATGCGACAGCAGAAGGCCGGCCGGTCCGGCGCCGACGATCCCTACCTGAGTCCGTTCCACCACGTCACCGTCTCACTGGACCGTCACCGCCGCACCCGATGCCCGAGCGGGAACAGCTCGAACCGGGTCTTCTCCCGCACCGCACCCCAGACGCCGCCGGGCAGCCACACCGCCGCGACGATCGCCAGCAGGCCCAGACCGACGAGATACCAGCTGCCGTAGTCGGAGAACAGCCGTTGCGCGGCGAAGAAGATGATCGTGCCGATGATCGGTCCTTCGAGCGACCCGATGCCGCCGAGAACAACGATGAAGATCATGTACGCCGACCATTGCACGCTGTACGCGGAATCCGGGTGAACGTCGAGCGTACTGACGATGAGAACGCCACCGGCGGCGCCGCACCCGGCCGCGGCGACCAGGTAGACCCACCGTTTCGCCCAGGAGACCCGCACGCCGGCGGTGGCTGCCGCCCGGTCGTCGTCGCGTACGGCGGTCAGTGCCAGACCGAGCCGGCTGCGCAGGATCAGATAGCTGGCGAGGATGGCGGCCGCGGCCACCGCGAGCGCGACCCAGTAGGTATACGCCTCGCGCAGCGAGTGGTCGATCCCAGACAGCGTGGTCAGCGACCGTCCGCTGCCGCCGCCGAGATCGCTGTCCCGCACCGTGATCAGCCGGTAGACCTCGGCGATCACCCAGGTGCCGACCGCGAAGTAGTCACCGCGCAGCCGGAATGCCAGCCACGATGTCGGGATGGCGAACACGGCCGCGACCGCGGCGGCCAGCGCGACACCGAGATACGGCTGGATGCCCCAGTCGCTGAGCTGCAGGACGGCGTAGGCGCCGAGGCCGATGTAGGCCTGCTGCCCGATCGAGACGAGTCCGGTGTAGCCGGCCAGCAGGTTCCACATGGTGGCCATGGTCAGCAGCATGAAGAACGACACGAGCTGATCGGTGACCGTGGTGAACACCAGGTACGGCAGGTAGGCCAGAACCGCGAGGACCACCACGAGTCCGATCGTCGTCCACTTGGTGTAGCCACGGGCGCGGTCCACCGGTGCCTGCGCGGCGACGGCACGCTGGACCAGCCCGCCGGTGGCCGAGTCCCTGGTCGGCGCGGTCATGCCGTGCTCCGCACCGGAATCAGGCCCTGCGGCCGGAACGCCAGCACCGCCAGGAAGATCAGGTGCCCGCCGAGCAGTGTCCACGCCGGGTCCATTTGAGCGAACAGGGTCTGGGCCAGGCCCAGGACGACGCCGCCGAGCATCGTTCCCCACAACGATCCGAGACCTCCGATCACGACCGCCTCGAAGGCGAAGATCAGCCGTGCCGGACCGATACTCGGGTCGAAGGAGGACCGCATCCCGAACAGCAGACCAGCCATCGCGATGGTGCCGAAGGCAATCGCCATCGCCACCGCGTAGAGATGCTTGACGTTGCCGCCGACCATCCCGGCCGCCCCCGGATCATCGGAGCTGGCGCGCATCATCCGGCCGAGTTGCGTACGCGACAGGAACACCTGGAGCCCGACCAGGACCACCACGGCCAGCCCGAAGGTCAGCAGAGCCAGCGTGGAAATCGAGATCTGGCTGGACAGCCGGATCGAGCCGGAGCCGAGCGAGCCGGCGTCGAGCGCGTGCGTGTCGGCCGAATACACCTGCAGCAGGAGATTCTGGATCACCACCGACAACCCGAAGGTGGCGAGCAGCGTGGCCAGGGGTCCGACTTCCATGCTCCGGTGAAGCAGCGCTCGATGCAGTCCGTAGCCGAGCAGCGCGAACAGCGGAAGCACCACGATCACGGCTCCGGTCAGGTGCACCGGGCCGATCAGCGTGAACGCCAGGAACGCGGCGACCACGGCGAGGTCGCCGTGGGCCAGGTTGACGATCCGCATGACGCCGAAGACGAGCGACAGCCCGCAGGCGAAGAGTGCGTAGAGGCCACCGAGGAGTGTCCCCTGGACGATGGCGTTCACCCAGACCATGGCATCTCCCCGGGGTCGCTGACAGGGCCGGCATCCTGCGCCGGGATGGATGGCGTGGGCGGTGCGGCGGCGGTCCGGCCGAAGTAGGCCCGCTCGACCTGTTCGGCGGTCAGGGTGGACGCGGTGCCGGACAGCACGGCGCGGCCCTCCAGAATGCAGACGACCTCGGTGGCCACCCGCATGGCCTGGGCGACATCCTGCTCGACGATCAGCACCGCCGTGCCGTTGGAGAGAATCGCCGGCAGCGTCTCGTAGATCCGGCGCACGACGATCGGCGCCAGCCCCAGCGAGACCTCGTCGAGGAGCAGCAGGCGCGGATTGGCCATCAGGGCGCGGCCGATCGCCACCGCCTGCTGCTCGCCGCCGGACAGGTGCCCGCAGGCATCCGAGGCGCGGCCTTCCATCCAGCCGAAGAGGTTCATCACGGCATCGAGCGACCACGGACCGGGCCGCTTGCGATAGGCCCCGACCTGCAAATTCTCCCGAACCGTCAAAGAGTCGAAGAGCCGGCGACCCTCCGGGACCAGCGCGATCCCGGCGGTGACCCGGCGGTGCACCGGCAGCCCGGTGATGTCGCGCCCATCGAAGCGGATGCTGCCGGATGTCGGGCGCAGTATGCCCGCGATGGCAGCGAGCAGCGTCGATTTCCCGGCTCCGTTGGCGCCGATGATGGCGAGGGTGTGCTCGGCCGCGACCCGCAGCGACAGTTCGCGTACCGCAGGAAGCTGACCGTGATGGACCGTGAGATCGGTGACCTCGAGCAGGCTCATTCGGCACCGACCAGCTCCGGGCCGCCGCCCAGATAGACGGCCCGGACCTCGGCGTCGTCGAGGACCTGGTCGGGTGTGCCGTCCGCGATCACCCGACCGCCCGCCAGGCAGACCAACCGACTCACGCCGCGGACCAGTGCGTGCACGACGTGCTCGATCCAGACCACCGTGACGCCGAGATCGTGGATCCGCGCCACGATCTCCAGCAGCTCATCGACCTCGGCGTCGGTGAGACCGCCGGCGACCTCGTCGAGCAGCAGCAGCCGAGGTGCGCCGCCGAGTGCACGCGCCACCTCCAGCCGCTTGCGGGGCAACAGCGTGAGCCGCCCGGCCGGGCGGTTCGCGACGTCGCCGAGGCCGGTGAGGTCCAGCACCTCCAACGCCCGCTGACTGGCCTTGGGTCCGCGCAGCCCGGCACTCTGTTGCACGCCGACCAGCACGTTCTCGAACACGGTCAGGTTGGCGAAGGGCCGGGGGACCTGATAGGTCCGCCCGATGCCGAGCCGGCTGCGAGCCGCCACCGATACGCCCGCCAGCGACCGGCCGGCCAGCGTGACGTCTCCGGCGTCCGGGATCAGCTCGCCGCCGACCAGGCCGAACAGGCTGGTCTTCCCGGCGCCGTTGGGCCCGACGATGCCGAGCATCTCGCCCTCGGCCACGCTCATGTCGATGCCGTCGGCCACCACCACCCGGCCGAAGCGTTTCGTCACGCCGGTCAGGCGCAACAACGGTTCGGGCGGCGGTGACCCGGCATCGATCGTGGCCTCGGTCATCGGTGTGGCCTCAGGCGTTCGGGTTCGTCGGCTGCAGGTCTCCGGTGATCGGCACGTTCGGGTTGAAGGTGTTGTCGACCAGCACCATGTCCCAGGGGAACTTGGTGCCCGGCCGCCACTGACCGCCGACCGGGATCTGGATCGCGATGCCCGGTTGCGGACCCTTGGTGAAGTCCAGCGGGCCGCTCATGCCGTCGATCTGCATCGACTGCAGGTGGCTGGCCAGCTCATCGTGGTCCTTGGGATCGCTGGCCTGCTTGAACGCCTGCACGGCGATCTCGAAGAGGGTATAGACGCTGCCCAGCGCCTGGCTCCACTGCTTGCCGGTGGCGGCGGCGAAGTCATCGGCGAGCTGCTTGCAGGACTTGCCGTCGAACGCCGACTTGTAGGGGTGCGACGGGCTCCACCAGACATCGGTGGCGACGTTGTTGCTGAGCTGGCCCAGACCCTCGGCTTCACTCGGGAACAGCATCACCTTGGCGACCGTCGCCAGCCGCGGCTTGTAGCCCTGCGCGGCGGCCTGCTTCCAGAAGGTCTGGAAGTCCGGCGGCAACGGTGTGCAGGTGAACAGGTCACAGTTGTTGGACTTGAATTTCGAAATCTGTGCGCTGAAGTCGGTGATGCCGTCCTGATAGCCGCCGGAGTCGATGACCTTGTAGCCGCGCTTGGGCATCACCGGCGTGAACCCGCTGCGGAAGGCGTTGGCGTCGGTGTCGTTCGGCCACAGGCAGGCGACGTTCTTGGCGCCCAGGTTCATCCGGTCCCACATGTGGATGAAGAGGTTGGTGAACTCGTCCATGCCGAAGAAGAACATCGTGGTGTATTTGAACGACTCCCCCGGCTTCTTGCCGCGGCCGAAGAACCAGGCCTCCCACGGCACGATGGTGGAGACGTTCGGCATCCCGTTGGCCTCGCACTGATCGGCGACCGGATTGGCGGTGTCCGGTGTCGCGGACGCCAGGACGATGTCCACCTTGTCGGTGAAGATCAGGTCCCGGGTCACCTCCGCGGCGCGGGTCGAGCTGGACTGGCTGTCCTTGACCACCACCTCGACGCTGCGCTTCTTGCCGGCCACGGTGAACCCGGCCTTGAGCGCGGTGCGCACCTGGTCGATGACGAAGTTGTCGGAGGCGGCGAAGCTCGCCAGCACGCCGGTCTGCGGGCTGACGTAACCGATCTTCAGGACGTCCGAGCTGCCGGAACCGCCCGTACCTTTGAGCTTGGAGCTGCACGCGGCCAGAGTGCCGGCGCCGGCGGCCAAGGCCGACGTACGCAGGACGCTCCGCCGGGATACACCAGCCATGGGTGTTCTCCTGTCAGGAGGGGGACCTCGATGCGGGGGTTGGTTGCGGTGCGACGGCCGCGCCGCTGGACCAGCGCGCGGCGTCAGATCATTGGGGGTACGCGGATTAGAACGGGTATGGCGCGATGTCGCCGCGCACGGTGACCCACCGGGTGTCGGTGAACGCGTCGATGTTGGCCGAACCGCCGAAACGGGCGCCGGTGCCGGACCCGGCGACGCCGCCGAACGGGGTGTTCGCCTCGTCGTTGACGGTCTGGTCGTTGATGTGGACGATGCCGGTCGGGATCCGCCGGGCCAGGTCCAGGCCTCTCATCACGTCCTTGGTGAGGATGCCAAGGGACAGGCCGTATTCGCTGGCGGCGGCGAGTTCGACGGCGTCGTCCGCCGAGTCGAACCGGATCACCGGAGCGACCGGGCCGAACACCTCGTTGGCGTAGGCCGGGGTATCCACGGTGACGTCGGCCAGCACCGTCGGCCGGTAGAAGAGGCCCTCGTAGGTGCCGCCGGTGGTCACCTTGGCACCCGCCTCGACGCTCGCAGTCACCAGCTGGTGGATGCGGTCGCGCTGGCCGGCGTCGATCACCGGGCCGAGCGCCACCGGATCGGTGGCGGGGTTGCCGACCGGCAGGTGCGAGGCCTTGTCGGTGAGGCGCGCCAGGAATTCGTCGTAGATCGAACGGTGCACCAGGTGGCGTCCGGTGGTCATGCAGATCTGGCCCTGGTGCAGGAACGAACCCCAGGCGGCCGCGGTGACCGCGGCATCAAGGTCGACATCGTCGAGGACGATCAGCGCCGAGTTGCCGCCGAGCTCGAGATGAACCCGCTTGAGGTGAGCACCGGCCAGCTCGCCGACCCGCCGCCCGGCGCGCGTGGAACCGGTGAACGAGACCAACTTGACACGCGGATCGACGATCAGCGCCTCGCCGGCATCGGCACCGCCCGGCAGCACCGACAGCACGCCGTCGGGAAGCCCCGCCTCTTCGAAGACCCGGGCGATCGCGACTCCGCCGCACACCGCCGTCCGCGGATCCGGCTTCAGCACCACGGCGTTGCCGAGCGCCAGCGCGGGCGCGACCGAACGCATGGCCAGCACCTGCGGGAAGTTGAACGGCGCGATCACGCCGACGACACCGACCGGCACCCGCTCGATGAAGCTGAGCCGTGGCGACTCGCTCGGCAGCAGGTCGCCGTAGGGCCGCGAGGGTAGGCCGGCGGCCTCGAACAGCTCGGACTCGACCAGGTGCGTCTCGAACTGCGCCGCCGGGCCGACCTTGCCACCCTCCCGGGTCGACCAGGACTCGATTTCGGCGGCGTGCTCGCGCCAAATGGCCGCGGCCCGCCGCATCACCTCGGCCCGCGCCGAATGCGGCCGGGCCGCCCAGTCGGCCTGCGCGGCAGCGGCGCGCTCGGCGGCGGCCGCGATGTCGCCGGCGTCGGCTATGCCCGTCGATCCGATCTGCGACCCGGTCGCCGGCTCGGAGACCGCCGCCACTCGGCCGGCTGCGCGCCAGCCACCGGAGAAGACCTTGCCGTGCCACTTCGCCTCGTCAAGGAACGTCATCATCCGCCTCGCTGAGTCAAGTCAACGTATGAGAAGGTGTGCGTATTACGAACGTGCGTTCTCAGGGCGAACTTATGTGACGTGGCTAACGCTGTCAATGCGCGAAATCTCGGCGTTGACTCCTGCAACGCTCCGCTTCTAGTGTTCGCATATAGAACGTTCGTTCGCTATCCGAACACGGAGGAACCGTGGCCACCATCGTCGACCTGCGCACTGCGATCGGGGATCTGGTGCGTGACGGCGCGACCGTGGCGCTGGAAGGCTTCACCCATCTGATCCCGTTCGCGGCCGGGTGGGAGATCATCCGGCAGGGCCGGCGCGACCTCACACTGGTGCGAATGACGCCGGATCTGATCTACGACCAGATGATCGGCGCCGGATGCGCCCGCAAGCTGGTGTTCTCGTGGGGCGGTAACCCGGGAGTCGGCTCCCTGCACCGATTCCGCGACGCCGTGGAAAACGGCTGGCCGCACCCGCTGGACGTCGAGGAACACAGTCACGCCGGGATGGCCAACCGCTATGTCGCCGGTGCGTCCGGGCTGCCGTTCGCCGTGCTGCGTGGCTATGCGGGCACCGACCTCAACCAGCGCAACACCACCATCGCACCGATCACCTGCCCATTCACGGGCGAGGTCCTGACCGCCGTGCCGGCGCTGCGGCCGGACGTCGGGATCATTCACGCCCAGCGCGCCGACCGGGCCGGCAATGTCGCGCTCTGGGGCCTGGTCGGAGTCCAGAAGGAAACGGTGCTCGCCGCCGAGCGGAGTCTGGTGACGGTCGAAGAGATCGTCGATGAGCTCGAACCGGTGCCCGGCGCGATCGTTCTGCCCGGCTGGACGATCACCTATGTGGCACAGGTCCCGGGCGGCGCCCATCCGTCCTATGCCGACGGATTCTCCGAGCGCGACAACGACTATTACAAGGCCTGGGACGCGATCTCCCGGGACCGGGTCCGATTCACCGACTGGCTCCGCGACCACGTCTTGGCCGCGGCATGATCGGCGGCTACAGCTCGGACGAGATGATGTCGGTCGCGGCCGCCCGTCAGCTGCGCGACGGCGACGTCTGCTTCGTCGGCATCGGACTGCCGAGCACCGCCGCCAACCTGGCCCGGCGTACGCACGCGCCGAATCTCGTGCTGATCTATGAGTCCGGCGCGATCGGCAGCAAGCCCGACACGCTTCCACTCTCCATCGGCGACGGCGACCTGGCGAAGACCGCCGATGCCGTGGTCAGCGTCCCGGAGATCTTCAACTACTGGCTGCAGCCGGGCCGCATCGACGTCGGCTTCCTGTCCGCGGCCCAGCTGGATCGGTACGCGAACATCAACACCACGGTCATCGGTGACGACTACCGCAACCCGGCGGTCCGGCTGCCCGGTGCCGGCGGAGCACCGGAGATCGCCGCGTCATGCCGGAGAGTCATCGTCGTGGTGCGCCAGAGTCCGCGTACGTTCGTCGACCGGGTCGCGTTCGTGACCAGCGTAGGGTTCGGAACCGGTGGCGATGCGCGGTCCCGCCTCGGATTGACCGGGTCCGGACCGGAGATCGTGATCACCGACCTTGGGCTGCTCCGACCCGATCCGGTCAGCCGCGAGCTGCGGCTGGTGCAGGTGCACCCGGGCGTCACGGTCGATCGTGTTCGCGCCGCCACCGGCTGGCCGCTGATCGTCGCCGATGACCTGACCGAGTCCGCCGAGCCCACTGACGAAGAACTCGCGGCACTGCGCAAGCTGGAAGGAGCATCACCGTGAGCTGGCCCGACTATCCCCGGCCGGAAGGCGTCCATCCGCCGCTCGCGACGCCGGACTACCGCTCCACCGCGTTGCGCGCGCCGTCACAGCCACTGGTGCTGCTGCGCCAGGGCCTGACCGAGATCACCGGTCCGCTGCTCGGCTCGGACCGGGTCGTCGCCACCGACAGCGACCTCACCCGCCAACATTCCGGCGCGCCGATCGGCCAGCGGATCATCGTTCATGGGCAGGTCCGCGATTCGGACGGCCGCCCGGTGCCGGAGACTCTGATCGAGGTGTGGCAGGCGAATGCCGCCGGACGATACCGGCACGCGGTGGACAACTGGCCGGCGCCACTGGACCCGAACTTCACCGGGGCGGGCCGGTGCCTCACCGACTCGACCGGGGGATTCCGGTTCACCACCATCAAGCCCGGCATCTACCCGTGGGGCAATCACCACAATGCCTGGCGCCCCGCTCACATCCACTTTTCGCTGTTCGGGCGGGCATTCACGTCGAGGCTCGTGACTCAGATGTATTTCCCGGACGACCCGATGCTGACGCTCGACCCGATCTTCAACTCGGTGCCGTCCGCGGCCGGACGCGCGGCGCTGATCTCGGCCTTCGACCTCGCCGAGACGCAGCCGGACTGGGCGCTGGCATTCCGGTTCGACATTGTGCTGCGCGGTGCCGCGGCCACGCCGTTCGAGGATCCCCACGATGACTGAGCAGCTGACGCCGTCCCAGACGATCGGCCCGTTCCTGGCGATCGGACTGCCCTGGCCGGACGGGCCGGACGCGGTCCCGCCGGGCACCCCCGGAAGTTTTGTCATCACCGGCCGCGTCCTCGACGGCCACGGTGCACCAGTGCTGGACGCGATGGTCGAGACCTGGCAGGCCGATCCGGACGGCCGGTTCGCGCATCCGGACGATCCGCGCGGCGCGAGTGAGCCGACGGTGCCCCGATTTCGCGGGTTCGCCCGATCCACCACTGAGGACGGTGGCGCGTTCCGAGTGCGTACCGTCAAGCCCGGAGCCCTGCCCACCGCGGACGGCGGACGCGCGGCGCCGCACCTCGACGTGTCGGTCTTCGCCCGCGGCCTGCTGGACCGCGTGGTCACCAGGATCTACTTCGCGGACGAGGACAACACCGGCGATGCGGTGCTGAGCGCTCTGCCACCCGATCGCGCACAGACGCTGATCGCGCATCCGAGCGCCGATGGCTACACCTTCGACATCGTGCTGCAGGGCCCGATTGAGACAGTGTTCTTCGATGTGTGACCGGCGGGCCGTGCGGGGCGCGTCCGGCCGCCGTGACCGGCGTTGCCGATCATCGGCTGGCGGTCCTGGATAATGCGGCACAACCCGTCGATGCGGCGGTGACCGTCCGTGTGACGCACGGATCACGGAGATCTGGAGACGCCATGACCGACCAGCCCCCACGCGAGGGCGAGTTCGTCCAGTCGCTGGCGCGTGGTCTCGCCGTGATCCGCGCCTTCGATCACGAGCACAGCGAGCTCACCCTGTCCGACGTGGCGAAGCTGACCGGGCTGACCCGGGCCGCGGCCCGCCGGTTCCTGCACACGCTGGTCGAACTCGGCTACGTGAGGGGCGACAACGGACGGTTCGCGCTGCGCCCGAAGATTCTTGAGCTCGGCTATGCCTATCTGTCCAGCCTGACCCTGCCCGAGATGGCCACACCCCACCTCGAGCAACTGGTGGAGCGCGTGCACGAGTCGTCGTCGGTCAGCGTCCTGGACGGCGATGAGGTGGTCTACATCGCCCGGGTGCCAACCCGCCGCATCATGACCGTGGCGATCAGCGTCGGCACGCGATTCCCGGCCTACGCGACCTCGATGGGCAGGGTGCTCCTCGCGGCCCGATCCGACGACTGGCTGGACGGCTATTTCGCCTCGACCAAGCTGCGGACGCTGACATCGCACACGATCGCGGATGCCGACACGTTGCGAGGCGAGCTCAAGCGCGTCCGCGAGCAGGGCTGGGCCCTCGTCGACCAGGAATTGGAAGAGGGACTGCGCTCGCTGGCTGCGCCGATCCGCGACTCCGAGCGGCGAGTGATCGCCGCGGTCAACCTGTCCACGAGCGCCGCCCGTCGAGGCCGTGAGCAGGTTCTCGCCGACTTCCTGGAGCCGCTGCTGGACACCGCTCGGCGGATCGAGGAAGACCTGGCCAGCGCCGCCGGCAGCGGCCATTGAGGGAGGCGGTGACGCGGTGACTTCGGCGGAGCATGGTTCGGCCAACCCCGGCGTGGTCGACCCGGACAAGCACGGCGCCGGCGCGGTCGATGCCGGCTTGCTCGGTGGCGTTCGATCCGGCGTCGCGACCTCCGATGTCGCCGTCCTCCAAGCCCTGCTCGATGCCGAAGCCGCGCTGATCGTCGCGCTCGCCGCGACCGGACTGGCACCCGCGACCGCGGTGTCCGATGTCGCCGCGGCGGCCCGCGCCGACCGATTCGACATCGTCTCGGTCGCGGATCGCGCCCGGGCATCCGGAAATCCGGTGGTGCCGCTGGTCGCTGACCTGACCGCCGCGGTGGCGGAGCGGTCCGCCGACTTCGTCCACCGGGGTGCCACGAGCCAGGACATCGTGGACACCGGGCTGATGCTGGTGGCAGCGCGGGTGCTCGACCCGATGC
The DNA here is from genome assembly GCA_963836775.1 of uncultured Actinomycetota bacterium. GTDB lineage: Bacteria > Actinomycetota > Actinomycetes > Mycobacteriales > Micromonosporaceae > DASQPR01. The sequence continues at coordinate 3,089,745 of CAWIKR010000003.1, forward strand.
TGGCCGACCTGGACCGGCTCACGGCGCGCTTGGCCGCGCTGGCGGCGGAGCATCGCGACACCGTCATCGTCGCGCGAACTCTCACCCAGCACGCCGTTCCGACCACCTTCGGGCTCAAAGTCGCCGGCTGGCGCGCGCTTGCGCTGGACGCGCGAGACCGGCTCGCGGGTGTCACGGCCGGCTTGCCGGTGCAGCTGGGCGGCGCCGGCGGCACGCTCGCGGCCTACGGCGACAACGGCCGCCGGATGATCGCGGCGTTCGCTCGCGCCACCGGCCTGGCCGAGCCGGATCTGCCCTGGCACACGCTGCGGACGCCGATCGCGGATCTGGCCGGGGCGTTGGCGTTCACGGCCGGTGCCCTGGGCAAGCTCGCCGCCGACGTGCTCGTCCTGGCCCGCTCCGAGATCGGCGAGGTGTCCGAGAACGGTGGCGGCGGCTCATCGGCGATGCCGCACAAGGCCAATCCGGTGCGTGCCACGCTCCTGGCGGCGGCCGCGCGCCAGGCTCCGGCGCTTGCCGCGACACTGTTCGGCGCGATGGCTGCCGAGGACGAGCGGCCCGCCGGCGCGTGGCATGCCGAGTGGGAGCCGCTGCGCGATCTGCTGCGGCTGGTCGGTGGTGCCACATCCACCGCTGCTGAGCTGGTCGATGGACTGGTGGTGGATCCGGACCGGATGCGCGCCAACCTGGACCGGACCGCCGGGGCGATCATGTCGGAGAAAGCGGTGGTCGAGCTGACCGGCGAGCTCGGCGGCCGCGCGGCGCGATCTCGGGTGGATCAAGCGGTACGCCGATCCGCCGCCGACGGCACCGGATTGCGCGCGGCCCTCGGCACGGACTTCGACGACCGGCCGGAAACCTATCTCGGCAGCGCCGCTGCGCTGGTGGACGCGGCCCTAAGACGAACGGCGGAGTGATGCTGCAGCACGTGCTGGACGGCCCGGAGGCGGCGCCGCCGCTGATTCTCGGTCCATCGCTGGGGACCTCGACGCGGATCTGGCGGCGGCAGGTCGATGCCCTGGCGCGGCGGTTCCGCGTACTGCGATTTGATCTGCCCGGGCACGGCGGATCCGCGCCCGCGGACGGCGTTCGCAGCATCGCGGACCTGGCGGCTCTGGTCGTTGAACTGGCCGACCACTATGGCTGGGCGACGTTCCGGTATGCCGGAGTGTCGCTGTCCGGCGCGATCGGCGCGACCATCGCGGTGCAGCACCCGGACCGGGTCGAATGCCTGGCCCTGGTCGGTGCGTCGGCGCGGTTCGGCGAGCCGGACGCGTGGCGGGAACGAGCTGCGCGGGTCCGCGCCGAGGGCACCGGATTTCTGGTGGAACCCACATCGCACCGCTGGTTCGCGGGCGAACCCGACGCCGAGTTGCTCGCCGACCTCGCCACCGCCGATCCGGCCTCGTACGCGTCGTGTTGTGACGCGCTGTCCACCTACGACCTGCGCGCCTCGCTGTCGGCGATCGTCGCGCCGACCCTGTTGATCGGCGGCCGCCACGATCCCGCGGCCCCGCCGCCGGACCAGCGCCTGCTCGCCGACTCGATCCCGACGGCGACGCTGATCGAGTTGCCGTTCGCGGCTCACCTTGCGCTCGTCGACCAGCCGGATGCGGTGCTCCGTGCGCTCACCGAGTTCTTCGAGGCGGGTCTCGACTCCCTCGACAACGGGATGGCGGTGCGCCGCGCCGTCCTCGGTGACGCGTATGTCGATCGGTCATTGGCCAACCGCACCGTGTTCACGTCCGACTTTCAGGACTTCATCACGCGGTATGCCTGGGGCGAGATCTGGACCCGGCCCGGGCTGGATCGTCGGACCCGCAGCATCATCACGCTGACCGCCCTGGTGGCACGCGGTCATCTGGAGGAGCTGGAGTTGCACGTGCGTGGCGCCCTCGCGAACGGTCTCACGCCCGACGAGATCAAGGAAGTCCTGCTGCAGACCGCGGTCTACTGCGGCGTGCCGGCCGCGAATTCGGCGTTCGCGGTCGCCGCCCGGGTGCTCGACGAGCACTCATAGCCGCCGCTTCGCGTCGCACCTCACGACCTCTCACTACGTCACTACGTCTGATTACGTCGCGGATGCCGACAGGGACACGTCCGGTTGCTCCGGCTGTGCCGCGTCGGCGACCATCGTGACCAGGCCGGACTCAAGGTCGTAGAGATATCCGGAGACGCTGATCTGCGGCGGAGTCTTGGGTGACGACAGCAGCCGCTGCACGTCCGCGCGGACCGTGGCGGCCGGGTCGACGACCGCCAGATCAGCGAGGGTCGCGTCGTCGCGTCCGGTGCGCTCGGCGACGACTGACCGAAACGAGGCATCGGCAAGGCGCCGGTTGCCGCAGTCGGTGTGGTGAATAACCGCCACTTCGAACAGCGGCCCTTGGGGCTGCATCGTCCGTGCCAACGCGCCGACAAACGCGATGTCGTCGATGACCGCCTCGGTCACCCGCCCGCCGGCGTTGCGGATCACCGGAGCGTCGCCGAGCGCGACACCCAGGAATGCTCCCGGGTCGACGCGGGGATCGAGACAGGTGACCAGCAGCACCGGTTGGCGCGGTTTCATGATGAGCCCGGCGTGAGCGCCGGTAGCGGCGAAGTCGCGGTTACGTTGCAGGAACGGGTCGAGTCGGGACATGAGTTCCTCCGGTGGTGAGTTCGTGGTGCCGCGGGCCGTGGTTACCGGAGCGCGCGGATGAGGTCGGCAAGCAGGTCAGGATGCTCGCTGGTGGCGAGGTGGCCGCCGGGCAGGTCGTGCACGCGGACGAGCGCCGGGTCGAGGCGTTCGCGGGCGACACGGACCTGCCGTCGCTCGAACGGATCCTTGGCGCTGCCGGCGACGTCCCAGGTGAGTTCATCACCCAGGGCGGCGGTGAGCCGAGCGAGATCCCAGCGGGCTCGGTTGCGCTTGTGCTCGTCCACGAAGCCGGCGCCGGCGTGCAAGAACCACATCCCGTCGTGCCGGCTGAGGACGTCGTTCATGTCCCGAAGCTCCGCACGGCTGACCTTGTAGCCGCGCGACCACATTCGGGATGCCTGGAGCACACGCATCGACACCTCCGGCGGCGCCGTCCTGGACATGGCCAGGCCACCGAGCCGGGTCTTCATGAACGGGGTGGTGTGCAAGGGGTGCGAATGGGCGTCGGCGAACAGGCCGCCATTGATCAGGAGGACGCCGGTGATGCGAGTGCCCTCCGGGGCGCCGGCGATTCGCCGGTCGATGCGGCGAGCAAGCAGCTCGAGAACCACCAGGCTGGAATAGTCGAACGACACCGCGACCGTGCTGGTGACCCGGTGCGCGGCCCATTGCGCTTCGACGAGGTCGGCGCGCTCGACGGTCGAGTACGCGTAATCGCGTGGCTTGTCGGAGTCGCCCTGGCCGAGATATTCCACGTAGAGGCGCGGACTGGGCCCGTCGTGAAGCCGCGCGTCGACCTGCGCCCAGCCGTAGGAGCCGTCCGGAAAGCCGGGCAGCATGGAAATCCAGTGCCCGTCTGCCGCCGAGTTGCCGTGGACGCGTTCGAACACGTACGGCAAGCCGGCGCGGCCGTCGGCGACCAGTGTCCGCTGCGTCGGGTCGTACGGCCGGCGGGTGCCGCCGGCGAACCAGGTCTCGGGCCGCACTCGACCCGACGTCGTGTCGGCCTTCATCACTTCATGCATGTCGCTGACTCCCCTATGTCAGTCGGTGACGCAGTCGTGGCGTGTGTCCATGCCTTGCGGCTGTCCGCGCACTTGCGTCTTGACGTGCTCTAGTTGAAATACTCAACCGACTAGAAGAGAAAGTCAAGCGATTTGGCTTCCGAATCAACCAACTGCTCGGTACGCTGGTCCTGTGCGTAGTTACGGTGAGTACTGCTCGATCGCCAAGGCGCTGGATGTCGTCGGCGATCGATGGACGCTGCTGATCATCAGAGAGCTCTTGATCCGTGGCGCGTGCCGCTACACCGATCTGAAGAACGGCTTGCCGGGCATCGCGACCAACCTGCTCTCGGACCGGATTCGCGAGCTGGAAGCCGCGGGCCTGGTCCGGCGCGAAGACGCTCCACCACCGATCGCAACGACGCTGTTCCACCCGACCGAGGCCGCCCGCGATCTGGAGCCGGCGCTGCGCGCCCTCGGCTTGTGGGGCGTCCGATTCATGACCAGCCGCGCCGACGGAGACGAGTTCCGCAGCCAGTGGTTCACGTACCCGGTCTCGTTCTTTCTGCAAGACGGCGACCCCGGCGGGCCGCCGGTCTCGATCGAGCTTCAGACCGCCAGCGATCCCATGGTCATCGAGGTCAGCGGCGGCGAGGTTCGCACCCGGCTCGGCACCGCCACGGCGCCCGATCTCATGCTGCGCGGCGAACCGCAGCTCATCCTCGCCCTGCTCTCCGCCAAGCTCACTGCCGCCGAGGTGACGGCCCACGGCCTGGAGATCAGCGGTGACATCGGCGTGCTGGAGCGCGTGCTCGCGCACGATGTGGCTGCGTAGCCTGCTGCACGTGGCGCCGATGCGTCGGGGGGCGCCGTGAGCCGGTGTTTCGGCGGTTCGCCGAGGCGGCCGTTGGGCCGGCGTTCGCGGGTCAGCGGCTGTCGAGGACGCGCGTCAGCAGCTCGACGATCGTCTTTGACTCGTCGGCGGAGAGCGCGTGCAGCAGTTCGCTCTGGGCGTCGGCGAGAAGGGCGCTGACCTGCGTGAAGTGTTGCGTCCCCGCGGGAGTGAGCGTGACGATATTCCGCCGGCCGTCGGCCGGGTCGGGACTCCGATCGACGAAGCCTCGGTCGACCATCGCGTTGATCGCCGCCACGACGTCGCTGCGATCGATTCCCGTGCACCTGCCCAAATCGGCTTGGCTGGACGGGCCGAACTCGTCGAGAGCCGCCAGCATCGCGAAGTCGTAGCGGCGGGACCCGGTGTCGGCCAGTGCCCGATCGGTCAGCCGGTTGGCCGCGATCGCAGCCTGATTGATCAGCCAACTCGGTAGAGCGCGCAGCCGCGCGGGAGTCGGGGTCGCCGTGTTGTCCACCCCGCCAGGTTAGCGGATTGTTGGCGCGACCATCAAATTGTTGTATCGTTGGTGTGACCATCGTTGGCCTCGCCATCATTGGTTGGGCCATCAAGAGCCGGCCTGGGCCGCACCGCTCAGCCGGCACGTCGCAAGGAGACTCAGATGACTGCGAACCCCGCGCCGCGGCCCAGCTTCGGCCGTGCGCTCGGCGAGACCTCGAGCTTGGTCGGCAAGCTGCACCGTCGCGCCCTCGCCGACTTCGACACCGACTTTCCGACCTGGATGCTCCTGACCCTGCTGGAGGAGAAGGGCGTCCCGCTGTCCGTGGACGAGGTGGCGAAGGAACTCGATCGACGCCTGGACCTGGCCGAGCCGGACACCCGCCGGGTGCTCGAACGCGCCGTAGGCACCGGCCGCATCAGGTACCGGCCGGATGGCACTCTCCCGATGGCAGAACTGACCGATGCCGGCCGGGACCACTTCACGGCCCTCTATGCCCACGCGCGCAAGGTCACCGATGCCGCCTTCGAAGGCATCGATCCCGACGACCTCAACACCGCTCTCACGGTCATGCTCGCGGCACAAGAACGCGCTTTCGCCGCGCTCCGCTGACCAACATCCTCCTGTTCATCGGCGTCTTGACGAGATCTGCCGGCGCTCGGCAAAATTTGCCGCATCGGCGGGGATGGTTCACCACAGACCGTGCGAGCCATCCCCGCCCGCCATGCGCGCAAGGCAAGGCTCGGGCGCCCGTTGCGCCACCGCACGTGTAAGACAACGCCGGACACGGTTCTGACAACACGCTCTATGCCCAGGTAGACGGCGAGCTGACCAGCAGCTCCGCCATTCGGACACCGTGCACCCTTCCGAACGTCCTGCCCGGGCGTCCACAGTGGTCATGATCCGGGACCAGCTTCCCGCGTGCCGATCCGCCCGTGGAGAAGGACCAGCGCGCGTGCACGTGCTCCGCACACCCCCGGAACACGCACACACGAGAACAGGAGAACCCCCAATGAAGGTGCTCAGACGCGTCGTCACTGCGTTAGCGGCCACTCTGGCGCTCGCCGCTCCGATCCTCGTCACGGCATCGCCGGCCAACGCGGCCGCCCGCGACGGCGTCTGCGAGAGTGGCGAATTCTGCTACTACTACAACAGCGACGAAGCCGGATCCGTCTCCGACTTCACCGGCTCAGTCGATGACTACGGCACCACCGAACCCAGCTGCTACGACTTCAAGGGCCCCGGCGCCGGCAAGGGCACCTGCATCAAGAACAACGCCGCCTCGGTCTGGAACCGCAGCAGCAAGACCGTCCGGGTCTACTTCAACAGCGGGTACGCCGGCGCGTCTCAGGACTTCGCCGCCGGCGCCAAGGGCAACCTCAACGCCACCCTCAAGAACAACAACGCCTCGCACCAGTTCCTCTCGTCCGGCACCAGTTGCTCGACCTCCGGTCTCGGCGATCCGAACACGTGTGCCCAGGCCGTGGCATGGGCCGAATCGCACGAGACGACTACCTACCACGCGGACTACTACGACCGGTGCGACCACGTGGTCGGCCTCGCGTACGGTTTCAGCGCCTCCGGCTCAACGACGGCCTATAACCACTGGCTCGCAGTCCCGTCGGCATACAAGCACGCGGGCGACCGAAGCGTGCCGGCCGGTGGCCTGGCCTTCTTCAGCGGCGGCGCGGGCCACGTGATGATCTCCATCGGCGGAGGCCAGTTCGTCTCCAATGACATCGGTGGCAACGGCACACTGACCGTCACGACTATCGCCACAATCGAGAGCCGATGGGGCAAGCCCTACCTCGGCTGGACCCAGCCCTGGTTCCAGGCGAACCACTGACCGACCGAAACCGGCCCCGGCCGCCCGAGAGGCGCGCCGGGGCCGGCCGTCGCGTTCCCAATCCGCTCCTATGCAGGCGGCGTGGATGGAGCGCCGACTCGACGCCGGTCCACTCCCCTAGAGGGCCACGCGATCGCCGACACAAACCGCGCGAAAGCGACAGTTGCGGTAGATTTAGGGAATAGCGGTCGTCTGGGAGACCACCCGATAGCCGCCCCGCGGATGTCGCGACGCAGCGACGCTGGAGGTCGACATGAGCTTCATGCAGATCATCAAGTACCACACCAATCGGCCCGACGACGTCATCCGGCTCGCCGACGAAATGGAAGCAAGCGGCGGCCCACACGCCTACACCTATCTCGCGGCCACCAAGGACCTCGACAACTCCGACACCTACTACACCGTGGTGGAGTTTCCTTCGCAGGAAGTCGCCATGAAGAACAACGACGACCCGCAGACCCAAGACTTCGCCGCGAAAATGATGCAACTCTGCGACGGACCGCCAGAGTTCATCAACCTCGACGTGCGACGGAAGATGTAGCCCACCGCGACTCAACTGCCACTGCGAGGAGGCCGAAAATGGCAGGCCTAGTTCGCATGAGTTTGGACTCACCGGAAGAAACGCGGCCGTTCGAGGGCGGCACGGGCCAGCTTGAGGTCGTGAACACGCCATCAGGCGCCGTCGGCCGGGCCACGTTTGGGCCCGGCTGGAAGTGGTCGGAGCACGTCAAGCCCATCGCCAAGACGGACAGCTGTGGAGCGAACCACACCTGCTATTTCGTCTCCGGCCGGATGCACGTCGTCATGGACGATGGCGAAGAGATCGAATACGGTCCCGGAGATTTCGGAGTGATTCCGGCCGGACACGACGCCTGGACGGTCGGTGACGAACCCTGCGTCGTCATCGACTGGCAGGGGTTCTCTGACTACGCCAAGAGGTGACCGCCGGCGCGGACGGTGCACAGCCCGTCCGTCTCCGACTCGACGGTCGCCGTGGCGCGCCTCGTCATGAAAGGAGCACTCCGATGCTCATCGCTGGCACGTATCGATTTCGCCCAGGCGTCGACCAGCGGATCGGGCTCAAGCGCTTTCAGGCTTGGCAACCGCCCGCTGGATTTTCATTCCAAGGTCACTGGGCCACGGCCGACGGCATGGGCGGGATGTTCATCGCCGAGACCTCCAGCGCAGCCCTAGCTCTCGAGGCGACCGCCGCCTTCGCCGACATGGTGGACTTCGACCTCGTCCCGGTTCTGGACATCATGGAAGCGATACCGATCAACGCACGGGTGTTCGACTGGATCGACTCGGTCACCTGAACGTCACCGCTACGGTCCGGCTCAGGCCTTCGAGACCACGACTTTGAGCGCCTCGGTCCGCGCCGCGTCGGCGAACACCTCGTAAGCCTCGTCGAACTCGTCGAACCCGAATCGGTGGGTGATCATCTTGGCAACGTCGAGCTGACCCGAAGACACCATGTTCAGCAGCCTCGGCGTCGTACGCGTGTCGACGAGTCCGGTCGTGATGGTCACGTTGCGGATCCAAAGGTCTTCGAGGTGAAGCGTCGCCGGCTTGCCGTGCACCCCGATGTTGGCGACATGGCCTCCGGGCCGGACCAGCGTCGTACACAGTTCGAAGGTCTCTGGGAGTCCGACGGCCTCGACCACAACGTCGGCACCGAGCGCGTCCGAGAACGCGCGGACAACCTCGAGCGGATCGCCGTCCGGTGTGATCGCGGCGGTCGCACCGAAATCACGTGCCGCCCGTAGCCGCGACTCGGCCTTGTCGACCACGATGATGTGGGCCGGCGAGTAGAGCTTCGCGGTCAGGATAGCGGCCAGGCCGATCGGTCCGGCGCCGACAATCACGACGATGTCCCCGGGACGCACATTCCCGTTGAGCACTCCGACCTCGTACGACGTCGGGAGGATGTCGGCCAGCATGACTGCGGCCTCATCGCTGATCGCGTGCGGGAGCCGGTAGGTGGACATGTCGGCGAACGGCAGTCGTGCGTACTCCGCTTGAACACCGTCGATCAGGTGGCCAAGCACCCAGCCTCCGCCGCCCCGGCATTGACCGTATGCACCGTCTCGGCAGAAGCGACAGACGCCGCATGCGGAAATGCATGATGCAAGGACTCGGTCGCCTTCGACCACGCCACTCACGCCGTCACCGATGTCGACCACGGTGCCTACGGCCTCATGCCCGAGCACGCGCCCAGGCTGGACCTCCGGCACATCACCCTTGAGGATGTGCAGGTCGGTCCCGCAGATTGTCACGGTGTCGACCTTGATGATCGCATCTCGCGGGTCACTGATCTTTGGGTCTGACACGTCGGTCCAGGTCCGCTTGCCGGGCCCTTCGTACACCATCGCCTTCATGGCGCCCTCCTCGTGTCCGCGGCATCTGCGCATGGATGGACGCCTGGACCTACGTCACGAGAGCGGTTTCGACGGTCCCTCCGCCGCTCTCAAATATCGACGTTCGCACTGCGCGAACCGTCGAACCAGAGACGCGGTTCCTGTAGTCATGTGACCTACGGCCCTATCAGCAGGGCAAGCCTTGCCGCCGCACCACCGCGCCAGCCGCGCCGCCGGATCGAGAGTCACGCCTGTGGCGTCGCGATGAAGGTCGGCCGCAACTCAGGACCTTGGACTCTCCAGAGCATCCGTCGCCGAGCTGATCCGTTTCGTCGATCGGACGAGCCGCGACATTGGGCCGCGACGATCAACACCAGATGAGGTGCTAGCCGAGCGGTACGCTCGCGGCGAGCTCACCGACGACGAATGTCGGCACCGGACCAGTGTCCTGAGAGACCAGGAGCACTCGATTCGGTAAGAGCCCGGACCATGCCCGCGAGCGTCCGAACGACTTGCTGACAGCCAGGGAAGATGCAGGTCTTCGAGCCCGGACTGGAGGGCGCGGTCAAGCGTGACGAAACCCACGAACAGTGTCGACAGGAATCGCCACGAAGTTCAAAGCCGGGCTACACGCCGCCGCCGGCCCGGTCGGCTCTTGACCTTGCGACGCGGTGACCGTTAGAGCGGTCGGACGTTTTCGGCTTGCGGACCCTTCTGACCCTGGGTGATGTCGAACTCGACCTTCTGGCCTTCGGCGAGCTCACGGTATCCGCTGCTGGCGATGGCGGAGTAGTGGACGAACACGTCGGCGCCGCCTCCATCCTGCGCGATGAATCCGAAGCCCTTTTCCGAGTTGAACCATTTCACAGTACCGGTTGCCATGCGATGACTCCTTGACGCAGTGGACGGGCGATGATCGGCCGACCTCAAGAGACAGTATTCTGCCCGACCGCCCCCGCGCGGCGATTGTCGACATGCGGGCGTTTCCGAGTTGTCTTACGCGGGGTGCTGCCGGTAAGCCATCATTAAACCGTGACGACTCAGGCTGGCGCCTTTGCCTATCTGGAGCGCGAGCTGGCCGCACCGGACGAGCCTGGCCTTGATCGGCTCCACCTCGTCGAAGCGCCCCTGGTCCCAGAGGTGCGCCTGCATCTGGCGCAGGACGCCATTGTGTGGTGGGCGCGCATGGAGGCTCAGGTCGGCTCAGTGTTGGCGGCACCCTTCTGGGCCACCGCATGGCCAGGGGGTCAGGCGGTGGCACGGTACGTGCTGGACCGACCGGAGACGGTTGCCGGCCGACGGGTCCTCGACGTGGCTTCCGGGTCTGGGCTGGTGGCTGTCGCCGCCGCATTGGCTGGTGCAGCCGCCGTCACGGCCAACGACATTGACCCGTACGCCATCTCCGCGATCATGCTGAATGCCAGCGCAAACCGTGTCGCGGTGTCGGCGTGCTCGGATGACCTGCTCGATGGTGACGGCGGCGACGCAGAGGTGGTGCTCGCCGGTGACGTCTTCTACGACGAGGCCATGGCGACACGGATAGGACCTTTCCTGCAGCGTGCCACCGCGCGCGGTGCCAAGGTATTCCTCGGCGACCCGGGCCGCGCATACCTCCCCCGGGACCGAATGACGGTGCTCGCGAGCTACCCAGTGCCAGCGTTCGCCGCACCCACCGAACCACAGATCACCACGGTGAGTGTGCTCCAACCTCGGTGACTTCCCAGACTGCAGGTCTTATCGCGGTCGCACGTTCAGTCGAGCCGTTGTCGTCCCTTCCTGTCATCTGACGACGACGGCGGCTGTGGCTTTGGCCGTGGCGGCCGGGGTCGGATCCGGAGTGCCGAGCGCACCGGTTCCTCCGTCGCCGGACGAGCTGCAGCCTGCCAGCAGACCAATGACCGCTGCAACGCCGTAAGTAATGACCAACCGACGGCGCGTTGTCGTCCTTCCGCATCACCGTTGGTCCGCGTATGGGTTTGATCCACTCTGCGGTTGACGCCCGGAGCGTACGGCCGTCCCGGTGGCGTCACCAGTCACGGATTGGTCACCCCGACCCACTTGGGTGGCTGACCTGGCTATACAGCGTGCTGACAGAAACTCGACAGCCGATGACGCGGCAGGAGCTGCGCGTCGGCGGTGATCAAAGGTGCAGCTCGGGATCGCCGTGCCGGCGCCATTGACGGGTGGGCCGTTCGGCCGAGCCGATCACGGGTGTCGGCGGTTCATGCTCTACGCATATGGGCAGCCGGTCTCGGCGCGTCGGTGTGCAGTCCCGGGATGCCGGCGGCCGCCCAGCAGACGACAGGCGGTGGCGGCATGTGGCGAGGACACCGGGTTCACCCGTTCAGCGGCCGGTCCGGACGCATCGCGATGCTCATCGCGGTAACCCTTGTGATCACTACCGGCATGATCGTCGTCGGTTCGACGCCGGCGTTTGCCGGCGATGGGCCGGCAGGATTCTGGTATGGCACCGACAGCAACGCGATGGCGGTGACCGGCGCCGGGCCGTACTACGAGCCGGTAGTCAGCGGCCGCTACGGCGGATATATCGGCATGATCGGAAACTGGGCAAACCTCGCCGGCTGCAACAAGATCGTGGTCTGGTCCTCGACGAACGCGAACCAGGCCAATATCAACCACTCCAAGTACAACCTGGGCGTGGGAACCGGCGCGTACTACTTCATGGGCGGCCCAGGCGTGGACCCGAGCTACAACGGCACCAGCACCGAGGCCTATGCCTGGGGGCAGCGCCAGGCGCAGCGTGCACTGGACAACGTCGCAATGAAGAGCACTTCGCAGCGGGTGACCTATCCGGTGGTCTTCGCCGACATCGAGATCCCGGGCAACTCACCGACCTACACCCCGGCGCCCGACAACGGCTGGAACACCGTGTACACCTCCCCCTGCAGCGGCGTAGCCAAAACCCACTACATCCCCGCCGCGGTCGACCGCGCCGTCCTCAACGGATACGCCGCCTACCTGACCAGCCACTCCCACTTCAAAGCCGGCGTCTACTCCGCGCCGGACATCTGGGCCAGCATCTTCGGCACCGGATCCGCCTCACGCATCACCAACACCTACGAGTGGACCTACGAGAAGTTCAGCAGCAGCCTGACCCATCACCCGTACGGCTGGTGCCTGTCCGGCACCACGACCTGCGCCAAATTCTTCGGCGGCCAGACCAGTTCATCCAAGTACGCCCTGATGTGGCAATGGTCCGGCGGTGGCGGCAGCCGCAACGGATATGGCGACTTCGACCAGATCGACGCCGCCAGGACACCCTGACAGCGGCGGACCGAACCGCTTGTCAGCGGCGCTTGTCAGCGACGCCGGTCGCGAGACCACGCCATCCTTGACTACGGCCGTCCGGTTGTGCGAAACGCCTCACAGTCCAGCGTCGCGAGCCTTCAGCGCAGCGGCGGTACGGTCGTTGACATCCAGCTTGAGCAAGATCATCGACACGTGGTTACGCACGGTCTTGTCCGTGATCGGCGCCATCCTCTCGATCAGCGCACTGCGGCGCGCACGAATGACAGCGCTGTGGGTGCCGATCGTGGTCGCGCTCGGATTCATCGTCGTAATGCTGGTCGAGAGCACCGCCGGTGGCGTGGCCGGCGATGCGCAACCTCGAGTCGGCAGGCCGATCGTCGGACCGTCGCGATGATCGAGCTAACGGCCGGCGACACATTCGGCGAATGCGTACGGATTGTCCAGCATGATGTTGTGTCCGGCGTCTGGGATGGTCACCACCTGCACACCGGCGGCCTCCAGCTCAGACGCTCCGGCCAACGGCTGGGATCGCGCACCAACCATGAATATCCGCGGAATCGGCAGCTCCATCAAGAGATTCCGGGCGGCCGGATCGGTGCCTACGCGGAGCCCGAACGCGCTGCGGTGCAGCGCTACCGGGTCGGCGAGGCGCATGGTCGCGGCCCACTGAGGACCTACCTGATCCAGGATCTGAGCCATCCCGCCGGCGCTGAACTCTGCCTCACTGAAGGTCGTCACACCGACATGGCCGGGCGTCGGCGGCGGCACCGGGTCGAGAGTCGCCTCCGCGAGGACCAGCCGGGACACCAGATCGGGCCGTCGAGACGCGAGCGCAATCGCGACAGCACCACCCATACTGTGCCCAATGACCTCAGCGCCCGCTATCCCGGCACTGTCCAGGGCCGCGGCCAGAGCGACGGCGTGTTCGTCGAGCCGGTAGCCGAATCCCGCCGGCCGGTCGCTGAGCCCGAAACCCAGCAGGTCCACCATCAGCGTGCGCCGGCCGGCCACCGACGGCAGTGTCATCGCGTACGTGAAGTAGGCCGCCGCCTGCGCACCGGCGCCATGCACACAGACTCGGGCAGGCTCCACGCCGGCGATCTCCACCCACCGCATTTGGGCACCGTCGGGGCCGACTGTCGCCTCGTGCATGTTCTACTCCCCCATGATCGGACACTGCGTAGCGGCAGCGTACGGCACCTGCGTGGCGGCCCGCACAGCCACAGCCACGCCCCCACGATGTCCGCTGCAGCCCATCACCACCCGGATGACCTGCGGTGTCGTGCTATTCGATCCGGCTAAGGTCCATCGTCCAGTTGGTCCGCCAGGTGCCACCACCGTCGTAGGAGAACGCCTGCTCCCACCGGGCGGTCTCGGCGGTGGGATTGGTCCACTGGAAACGGACCTTCACCGGCCGGCCGCCGAGAACGTCATCGCAGAAGAACCAACCGCGACCGTCGCTAAACGACCCTTCCACTGGCGGGTCGAGATGCCCGGGCCGGACGCTGGACGCCCACCAGATCCGCCAGACGTTGGCGTCGGGATCAAACTGGCGAAGCGTGAACCCTTCAAACGCGTCCGTCCAGATCCGGTCGATGTGACCCAGCCCGTCCAGGATCGGCTCGGCCGCAGCCGTCGCGTCGAATTCGACCCACTCTTCGCACGCCGGATCGGTCACATCGACGAGCTTGTGGTTACGCACCCGCCAGCGGCCGAAGATGAAGTCGAAATCCGAACGCCCATCAGAAGACTCGGCAAAATTCACTCGTCAAACTCCTCAAATAGCCGACGACCGGCGATCACCAGCCGACGTACGAACGCGAACGCCGACCATACGTCTCGGCACCGACAGTCCCGCCGCGACAAATTGGTAGGTGAGCCCGCTGACCGGGCCCCGGGTCGACGACCCAGCGTCGGCGATCCAGCCTCGGCGGCCGCCCGTAGGCTGCGCTTTCGCACGTGGGCAGCGCTTTCGCACGCAGGCAGCGAGCCGGCCACGATGCCCAGGGACGTAACATCGGGGCGTGATCCGGATCGAGCTCGACCAGCCGACGATGGAGCGAACCCGGATCGCGATCAGCCCGTTGTGGGAGTGCGTGGCCAGCCTCCACCTGCTCGCCCGCTCCCCGAACGACGCTCCCTGGCCGTACACCGGCTGGGCGCGCCACGCCAGCCGATACCTGTCCCGCACCTCAGGCCCGGGCGGACCGCAGTTGCTCACCCACGGCCTCAGCGGACGCTCGCCGGACTTCTTCACGCCGCTGCCGCCGTCGCCGGCGCCGACCATCGCCGAAGAGCTTGATGCCCTCCGCGCCACCGATCCCGAGATCGTGCGCGCCGAACTGGATCGCGAGTATGCCGACGGCCTCCCGCCGGCGCTCGAGGGATTCCGCGATCGGCCCGGCCCGCTCCTCGACCAGCTTGCCGACAGCTTGCAGGCCTACTGGGATGTCACGCTGGCCGGGCATTGGCCCGCGATGAGGTCGGCGCTGGAAGAGGAGGTGATCCTGCGATCGCGATCGCTCGCCGCGGCCGGTCCCGATGCGTTGCTGACCGGACTGCATGATCGTGTTCGATGGAACCGGCCGACACTGACGGTCGTCAAGTCGGTGCCCAAAGCCTCGGACAAAGCGCACCGCGTCGGGTACGACGTCATCGCGACGGATCAGCGGCTGCTTCTGGTCCCGCTGCTGTTCTCGCGTGGCGCATTGATCTGCCATGTGTCCGATCGTCGCGTGCTCGCGGTGTCCTACCAGTCACGTGGTGCCGTAGCGCTTGCCGACGAGCCGAGCGTTCGGGTCGACGGTGCAATCGACGCGCCTTCTGCACGCCTTGTCGCGCTGCTGGGTCGCGGACGCGCCTCGGTCGTGCACAGCCTTGCGACACCAAACACCACCGCCGGCCTGGCAGCAGAGCTCGGGCTTGCCCGCAGCTCAGTCTCCGAGCACCTCACGGGCCTGCACGCGGCCGGAATCGTCCACCGCCACCGAGTCGGCCGGCGCGTGTTCTACGGGCTCGAGCCGGCCGGAGTCTCCCTGGTGAGCCTGCTCGGGCCGGATCGAGGATTCGGCTGACGCCGAATCGTTCGCCGGGCCCGGCCGCCGCTCCTACCGTGCGGACATGTTCACCAGCGAGCTCCACGCCCGCGCCGCCGAAGAGCGACGCTTGGACCTACTACGCGCCGCGGCGCTCGACCGCAGCACCGACCCGGGCACGACCCATTTCCGTCTACGCCGGCTCTTCGCGAGACGGCACCGCGCCCGAGCGCAACTTCGGGAATCTGCTGAGCAGGGCGATCCCGCCTAGCACCGGCACCAGCGCGGCCATCGTCCAGGTCAAACCCGCCACCTGCGCGGCCCAGCCGATCACGGAAGGGCCGAGCAGGATGCCGGTGTAGGTGAAGGTCGTGAACCGTGAAACCGATGCCGCCGCCCCCGCACCACTGGCCTCGATGCGGCCAGCTGCGCCGAACGTGAGTGGAAGCAGCACCGAGGTGCCCAGGCCCATGACTGCGAATCCGATGACAGCGGTCATCGGCCGGCCGGCGAGCACGGCCCCGGTGAGGCCACAGGTGGCCAGAAGACCGCCGGTCCGGAAGACCGCTGCGGCGCCGTACCGCATCGTCAGGCGGTCGCCGACCAATCGGCCGCCGGTCTGCCCGGCGGTGTAGGCCGTCACCGCGGTCGCGGCCAGGCCAAACGAGGCGCCCTTGCTGTCATGGAGGAAGATTCCGCTCCAGCCGAGCGCAGCGCCCTCGCACACCATCAGGCCCATGCCGATGAGCCCCACTATGACAACGGGGCGGGTCCAGCCATCACGCCAACCGAGACGGCCACGGCGCGGGAGTGTCCCAGGATTGACCTCCGCCGCCGGGGGCAACAACCGCGGCCCGACAACGAGTCCGCCAACGATAAGCAAGGCCCCGGCTGCGACGAGGTGGGTGGTGTAGCTGGCTCCGGCGTACGCGAGGCC
The DNA here is from genome assembly GCA_963836775.1 of uncultured Actinomycetota bacterium. GTDB lineage: Bacteria > Actinomycetota > Actinomycetes > Mycobacteriales > Micromonosporaceae > DASQPR01. Next base: position 3,106,184 of record CAWIKR010000003.1, read on the forward strand.
AGCCGCGGTGAGGGACGCGACGACTGCGCTGATGCTCCAGGCGGCGTGGCATCCGTTGAGGATGGCGCGGCCGGCACGGCGCTCTACGGTAACCGCGTGTGCGTTCATGGCGACGTCGGTGGCCCCGTGAACCGTACCGAGAGCGGTCACCCCGATGGCGAAAGCGACCGAGCCGTGTGCCAGACCGATGAACGCCAGCAGCAGCGGCATGATGACAAGGGAGGCACGCAGCACCGGCCGGCTTCCGAATCGGGCGACCATTGGCCCCACGAACTGCATCGACGTCAGCGCGGCGAGCGCGAACAACATGCCGATCGTGCCGAGTTGGCTGTCCGTCAGGTGGTGTGCGGCCTTCAGCGACGGCAGCCGGACGATGTATGTCGAGAGCGCCGACCCGTTGAGAAAAAAGACCGCTGTCGCGGGCCACCGCCCGGCGGCACTGTGCCCAACGGTCGGCGCTGACAGCGCGGACTCGTCTTGGATCGTCATAGTCCAACCTCCGGATCGTCAATGCGCGGGCAATCGAGTCTGCACAGACGACGAATGAGCTACCCGCATCTCGACACCACCGGCGCCGATCTACTACCGCCAACGAAATGCCAACCTGGCGCAGCGCCGCGGGAGACCGCCATACCAGCGACTTTGCAGGTCGACGCGACTAGTGGCTGGTTTCGGTCGTGACCGGGCGGGTCGGCGCTCGGTAGCCTGCGGCCTCAAGTCGGAACACTTCGGCGTAGATGCCGTTGGCGGCCATCAGTTGGGCGTGGGTGCCGGGGATCACTACCAGGTCCGACGCTACGACGGCTGGTGAGGGCGCATCACTCGGTCCATGCTCGCCTATGCCTACCGCGCTGTCGCATCCAACACGGCGCGCCCCGCAGAAGCCATTACCAGTAACGAAACAGCAACCCCGACGTAGTAAGCCAACTCACGGCTCAGCGCCGGAGAAGGCGTCAACCGCGGTTTGCACCGTCGGATAGAAGTGCTCGGCACCCACGGCATCGGTGACACCGGCGACCCGGAACTGCTCCCTCACTTCAGAGTGGAGACGAGCGACGACCAGTGTCACTCCGTCTCGTTTGAGATTGTTAACCAGCGCCAGCAAGCTTTGGAGTCCCGTCGAGTCGGTATGTGTGACCGCCTCGGCGTCGAAAACGAGCCAGGACGTGGGTGTGGGGGCCGCGCGGATCGCCTCGTGCACGCGTGCCGTGAAGTAGCGGGCGTTGGCGAAGAAGAGGCGGTCGTCGAGACGATAGACGACGACGTGTGGCGTGACACGAGCGTGGCGATGCACCGAGATGTCCGCGTAGCGCTGCAGTGACGGGACCCACCCGAGGATGGCGTCGTGCGGGTCCGCGCTTCGGCGCACCACGTCGATCACCGACAGCCCGACGGCGATGACGATCGCCTCGAGCACGCCGAACCCGATGACGCACACGGTGGTGACTGCGGCGATTGCGACCTCTACGTGGTCGACATTGGCGAGCGTGCGCCAAGCCGTGGGCTCGATGAGACCGATGGCCGCAACAATGATCACCGCGCCGAGCACCGCCTTAGGCAGGTACTGGATAGGCCCGGTGACGAACAGCACGATCAGCCCGACAGTGATTGCCGCGATGAGACCTGAGATCTGACTGCGCGCGCGCATGTCGTCGTTGACCGCGGTGCGGGAGCCGCTTGCCCCGACCGAGAATGCTTGCGTGAAGCCGGCGGCCGCATTAGCGGCTCCCATCGCAATCAGCTCTTGTGGGGCTCGCACGCTCTGGTTGTGTTTGCCGGCGAACGACCGGGCGGTGAGAATTTCATCCGCGTACGACACCAGGAAGATGCCTAGCGCGGCCGGGAGCAGGTGTCCGATATCGTCCAGACTGGCGCTGGGCACTTTGAAGCTCGGCAAACCCGAGGGAACCGGTCCTATCACATCGACGCCGTGTTCTTGCAGATCGAGCGCCCACGAAAGCGTGATCGCCACGGATACGACGAGAAGCGCGGCCGGAAACCGAGGCACGGTCAGCCGGAGCAGCAGCAAGATCGCCAGAGCCACGGCGGCGACCGCGACGGTGGTGCCGCTGACGTGCCCGATCTTGCGAGCGGCTTCCCATAGCTGCGCCAGCGGATGACCGGCCTTTATTGGTACGCCCAACAGCTTTCCGAGCTGGCCGATGATGAGAACCACGGCCACTCCGTGGATGTAACCGATGAGCACGGGTCGCGACAGGTAATCAGCGATGAAGCCCAACCGCAGGATCCACCCGGCGGCGAAGCAGATCGCCACCAGCAGAGCCAGCATTCCGGCCAGGCGTTCTGCGTCATGGCTTGCCGGTGCCACGATCGGCAGGATGGCCGCGGCGACGAGCGTCGCGACCGAACCCTCCGGACCCACGATGAGCTGTTTGGAGGAGCCGAACAGCACATACGCGACTGCGGGCAACAGCAGAGCGTAGAGCCCGTTGACCGGCGACAGACCAGCGAGCTCCGCGTACGCCATCGCCGCCGGCACCGCCAACGCCGCTACCGTTATACCGGCGAGGATGTCGCGGCCGGCGCTGCGGCCCCCGTAACCGCGCAGGTCTCCCGACACCGGTATCACACGCTCCACCAGCGGAGCGCGTCTGGCACGACGGAACGGCGCTTCGCCACCGTACGAGCCCGCAGGCCCCGATGGATCCGCGCCCCTGCCTTCGTCGCCCATCTCTGCCACCGCGGCCGCCTAGGTTATGTCAACACGCCGACCGCGTACGTTGCTGACCAGTCTTCGAGAGCTGCCGCAATCTCCGCATAATACGTACGGGCAGCTGCTCAAACCATGACAAACGGCAATTTGCGTGCGCCGAGACTGGACGGCCGACGGTGCCCGTAGCTGACCGCCGTGATCGGATTCCACGGTTGATCCACAGGCCGAGTCCGCTACCGGTCGGCAACAATCGGATCACTCGACCCCCTCGCGCAGCGCGTTGGCGACGCGGGCCGCGGTGACGGTGATCAGATGCGTGCGGATCGACGCGGTGCTTTCTAGTTCTGCGTACGTGGTTCGCATCCGCTGGGAGATCTCGGCACGGGACACGTCTGGGAAACGGCGCGCCAGATGATCAATCTCGCGCTCCAGGACGCTAAGCGTGAGTTCGACACCTTCTGCCTGCACCGAATCGCTCATCTGTGTCACCCTTCGGCGCCACTGCCGACCCTGCAACGAACGAGCCGACGCCTTTGCTGAAGTTTAACGTTTCCCGCACACCTGAGTCGGGTGAGCTGGCGCATCGCGCCGCGGAAACGCCGCGGACCGGCCCACGCCGACGTGCCCACGGCACCCCCGGTGACCTGCGGTGGGTCCCGGGCGCGCATGCCCAACCATTTGGTAGAGCGTCGGCTATCCCCGTAGCGCGGAGGCGAAGATGGCGAGCAGGGCAGACCAGCGGGCCCAGCGGCGAAGGCGACGATCCGGCGGCCGGTTGTGGCGGCGGCGCGGTTGGTGACGAACCGCGGCGGTTTCGGGGTGAGGCTGAACTGGCCGGTCGTGATCGAGCGGGCATTGGCCGGAATGGGCCGTAGACGACGGTGCGTTCGTGGCGGTGCAGCAGCAGCGCGTTGTGCACTACGCCGCTGCCGCGACGCGATTTGCGTCGCCAGTGCCGCGGCCGGACTACCAGCTATTCGGGCGAGGCGATCCGTTTGGTGTTGGGCGAGGTGGTTATGTGCGTTCGCGTCTCCGACGACTCACCGGGGCGAGAGAATGAGAAAAGGTACGAAATGATCGGCTCGCGGCCCGTCTGGCACCAGGGCTGGAAGCAGTGACCATCATCGCGCTACCAGTGGCTGGGGTCCGGATTTGTTCCAACGTCGCTTCCAGCGCCCGGTATTCGACTACCCGGGAAGCGCGACGCGGCCGCTCTCCCACTGGTTGGCCGGGTACGTGGCATTGCCAGCGACGTGGTCCGAGAGCGAAGGATTCGGTCCCAAAGGCGGAGGGTAGCGACGGTGGCGGTAAAAGGTGATGTGGCAAGGAAGCGGTCCCGTGCCCGGGTATCTGATGGCCGAGGACGTCATCCACTCGCCGAAGGGGTGTTGAGTAAGGCGGATCGGGTGGCGCTGGGCACGGATGCGCGGAAGAAGACGCCGGTGGCGTGTAACGCCGACTTCGATCCAGATCGCCCACGCGATCCGGTGGGGCTGTTGTTGGGGCAGGAGAAATCCCGGGTCCCCGAGCTTGTCCCGATCCGCCATGGTCGGATGCTGGTGTCCCCGTTCACCTTCTTTCGCGGTGCGGCGTTGCCGATGGCGGCGGATCTGGCCACTACCGCGGTGTCGGGGCTGAACGTGCAATTGTGCGGTGACGCGCACCTGTCGAACTTCGGGGCGTTCGCCTCACCGGAGCGGACGCTGGTCTTTGACGTCAACGATTTCGATGAGACGTTGCCAGGCCCGTTCGAATGGGACGTCAAACGCCTGGCGGCGAGTTTTGTGGTGGCCGGACGAGATCGCGGATTCTCCGCCAAGCAGAGCCGCAAAATGGTCGTCGAGCTAGCCGCCGAATACCGCAACGCCATGCAGACGTTCGCCGCCCAGCCGCTTCTCGAAGTCTGGTATACGCACCTGGACGCGCAGGACGCTGTCAACGAGTTCCAGTCAGACTTCAAACCGAAGAAGATCAAGAAGGCAGATAAGAGCTTGGCCAAGGCGCAAACCCACGACAGCATGAAGGCGCAGGCCAAGCTCACCACCATGGTCGACGGACGTCGCCGCATCATCAGCGACCCACCGACCATCGTCCCGATCGAGGAACTTTTCAGCGATGTCGGGGCTGATGAGACCAACGACCTGATCCGCTCGGTGCTGGCAGGGTATCGACGCAGTCTGTCAGCGTCTCGCCGGTACCTGTTCGAGCAGTTCGAGGTGGAAGAAGTTGCCCGCAAGGTCGTCGGTGTCGGAAGCGTCGGCACTCGCGATTGGATCGTACTGATGCACTCCGGGGTCGGCGAACCATTGTTCCTGCAGGCAAAGGAGGCCCAACGATCCGTCCTGGCTGACTACTGCGGGCGAAGCCCGTACAGCAACCAGGGCGAACGCGTCGTCGTCGGACAACACCTGATGCAGGCCGAAAGCGACATCTTCCTCGGCTGGACCCACACGCACGCCCCGGATGGGCAGGACCGCGACTTCTACGTGCGCCAGCTGAAGGACTGGAAGTACTCCGTGGCGATCGATGGCATGGGGCCGCAGGGGATGAAGGCCTACGGGCGCACGTGTGGCTGGACCCTAGCCCGGGCGCACGCCCGCGCCGGCGACCGCGTCGCCATATCCGCCTACCTCGGAAGCTCCGACACGTTCGACCAGGCAATCGCCGACTTCGCGGAGACCTACGCCGACCAGAACGAACGCGACTACACCGAATTCCGCGACGCCGTCAAGAAGGGCCGAGCGGAGGCAGTAACCGGAGTCTGATCCGGCCCGAAGGCAACAGTGGCCGTTCGGCGACCGGTCGAGGTGCGGCGGGTGATGGATCGCCCCGGGTGGCTGGCAGGTCAGCTCGCCAGGCGCAGTGCGCCGCTGATTACCATGTAGGCGCCGGCGAGCACGGCGACTGTGGCCGCGATCTGCCGCTCGTGGCTGGTGATCCAGTCAATGAATCGCTTGATCGTCTTTTCGGTGCCGTGGGGTCTGGCGATCAGCAACGCGAACGCGGCGAGCACGGGCACCCAGTTGATGGTGACGAAGACCAGCACCGCGACCACCGCTATCGCGCCGGGCGTCTTGCTGGCGACCAGGTGGTGCAGCGCGATGAGATACGTGGCCCCCGGCAAGCCGACCACCATGCCAATGAACACGGCGAGCCCGTACCGCGGCTCATGCAGGACCCGCCGGGTCCAGCCTTCCAACTTCGACGGCGGCTTGTTCTGCGCCGCGGCATGCGGCTGCCGCCGGTGGAGGTGCAGGTGATTAGCCGCCAGCAGCGCGCCGATGGCCAAAAGCGGTATGCCCAGGGCCAGATCGAACCCGCCGCTGGCATGGTTCTGCGTCTTGATGGCATCGAGGTGCACCACGAACACATCCAGCAGCCCGACCGTTATCGCCAGGCTGATCCCGCCCAGCAAGAAGCACACGAACATCGGCCGGGGCCGCCGGTTCGTCACCAGGATCAGGTCGATGACGAGCAGCTTCGGGTTCAGCGCCGCGAGGAACGCCAGGCCGAAGAACGCCGCGTTCATCGCCGCTCACCCGACGCCGGCTTCCTCATCGTCTCCCCAATGGCCACCCGTGCCTGGATCCCTTGAGGCACCTACAGCGATCGCCCGCGTCGCGGCGAACGAACTCGCCGTTACCTCGCTCGATGCCCAATCCCACCCATGGACATTCTCCCGTACTCACAAAGCGCCGGTTGTTGCTGCGCTCCCGGCTGTTCCGCCCCCGGCAAGGTAGACGAGCGTGTCCCCCGGCTGTGGGGTGGGAGGGCGAGATGCTGTTACCGGGACCAGGGTGCCTTCTGGGTTAATCAGGAACAGGATGTCGGTTTCTGGCGCAGGGCTGCCGTTGGCGCTTTTGGTCATGATGCGGGCGCCGGCAGAGCGGCGAGCGGTCAGGGCTGCGCGAGTCAAGTTCAGTGCGAAGAGGGTTTCGCCCGCGGTGTACGGGGCGACAACGCCGTGGCTGGGGTGGCGAGGGGCCAGCCGATAGACGGGAGTCTCCGGGTCGCCGGACAGAGTGCTGGCCGCCAACGCATTGAAGTCGTCCTCCTCGGTCAACAGAAGGATCGTGTTGACGCCCTCCATTTTGGAGCCCTCGCTGGCAGCGGATGCGAGTTGTTCGCCCGGCGCCAGCTCGAAGGAAGCGTCCCGGATCTGCGCCCGTTGCTGTTCCGACGAGGCCCACATGAGGACGTCCAGGCCGGCCGTTCGGAACGCTCGGGCTAGGTCGATAACCCAAGGGTCGCCGCCGATGAGGAGCGGACGCGTACGGGCTGGACGGGTGACCCCGAGGCGACGCGCCACCAGCCCAGCGGTCAGGCCGTACAAGGCGACAGTCGCGACGATGACGAGGAATGTGACCGGAAGGATCTTCGACGCGCCCGCGACGTGGTCCGCAGCGAGCTTCGACCCGAAGGTCGACGCGGTAGCCGCAGCGACGATTCCGCGCGGTGCCATCCAGCCGATGAACTCGCGTTCGCCTCGTCTCAACTCGGTCCGGATTGTGGCGATGAAGGCCACCAGCGGTCGCGTCAAGAACACCAGGACAGCCACGAGGCCGAGCGTGGGTAGCACTAGGTGCCGCACCGACGCAGGGGTGACCGTGGCCGAGATGCTCACGAACAGGACTCCGATGATCAGCTGGACCAGGGTCTCGAAGAACGGTCGCCGCGACGGCATCTCGAAGCCGCGTACGTTCGCGATCACGACTCCCATCAGGATCGCGGCAATGAGCCCGGTGTCATCACGGATACTGTCGCAGACGGCCGCGACACCTACCACGGCGGCGAGCTGGCAGGTCGTGCTGAGCACGTCGTCCAGATCTAATTTGCGCAGACAGAGCCACAGGACCGCGATTCCAACCGCGGCACCTGCCACGCCTACGCCAAGCGCGAGGAAGAACTGTGCAACCGGGTGAACGGCGCCGTGGTTGGTTCGTGCCACCACGGCGCTGAACACCACCGCACCAAGGATGCCGCCGACCGGATCAATCAGCGAGCCCTCCCAGGACAGTATCCGCTGGAGGCGGTCGGTCGGCCGGATGAGATCCAACAGCGGGCCCACCACTGTCGGTCCGGACACCACCAGAATGGCGCCGGTCATCAGGGCGGCCCCGGTCGACATGCCCAGGAGCAGGCCGGCGAACGCCGCAGCGACTGCCATTGTGATGGGCACACCCATGATCACCAGCCGGGGTACGACCCGGCGGGCGCGGCCGCGTACTTTGCCCCATTCGAGTGCCAGACCGGAGTCGTAGAGGATCACCGCTACGGACAGCGACACCAAGGGCTGGAAGGCCGAACCCAGCAAATTCTCCGGATTGACGTCGCTGGTGAGCGCACCCGCCGCGAAACCTGCCGGAAGCATAATGATCAGCGCCGGGATACGCAGTTGGTTGGCCAGCACTTGCGAGCCGACCGCGAGCACCAGGATCAGGCCGACTCCGAGCAGGATTTGGTTGGTACTCATCGCCTGCTCCCCTATGTCCTTGGGCTTCCGTTCTTATGAGGGTGCAGCCTGAGGATGGTTCGCCCTGGCCATCGATGACGGTTGTCGGACGCATCGCTGATGGGCAGATCGGTCTGATCCACTGAGCGGCCCGATGCCCGCACGGGCACAATGAACAGGACTGCAAAGCCGACACTGAGGTGCTAGTGCTCGGATCGGCAGCACGCGGACCGACATGTCCGCGCGAGGACCGATCCGAGCGGGCATATCACACCTCGTCATTCCTCCTTACTTCGCGGTTGCGGCGGCTGGCGTCGACGCGCCCATCCGTTCGAGTAAGTGGTCGCCGACGCGAATGGCGTTGGCCATCGCGGTCAGTGCAGGGTTCACGGCGCCGATGCTAGGGAAGCAGCTCGTGTCAACCACATACAGGTTGTCCACCTCGTGTGCTCGGCAGTTCGGGTCGAGCGCCGACGTGGCCGGATCGTTGCCGAACCGGACGGTGCCGGCTTGGTGAGCACAGCCAGCAACCGGAATGGCGTTCTTCATGTACGCCCACCGAGGCGCCAAGTGCTCCTCGTGCATGCGCATGATGCCGAGCATCGACTTGAGCTGGTGGTAGAGCCGCTTCGCCGCGGTCGGGTTGGTGTTCTTGTAGCTCAGCTGGATGTTGCGGTCGTGGTCGAGCGTGACCCGGTTGTCTGGGCTGGGAAGGTCCTCCGTGGACAGCCAGAAGTCGACTGCGTGTAAGGCCACGTCCTCAAGAGTCCACGTCGGCGCGAACTTCGTCTCCAAAGGCCTTTCTCCACGGTAGTGGTCCGGCTGCGACTTGCCGATCATCTGGATGCCGCCCATCGGGAAGTCGAAGCCGGGCCCCCGGAAGTAGAAGTCGTTGACAGCTAACGTCTTCTGGAACTTTGTCGGGTTGGGCTCCTTGGACAGCGCCAAGATGGCTTGGCTGTCATGGAACATGTAGTTGCGCCCGACCTGATCGGATCCGTTGGCCAGCCCGCGCGGGTGTGCGTCGTTCGCCGAGAGCAGCAGCAGCTTGGCCGAGTTGGCCGCGCCGCACGAGACCACCACGATATCCCCGCGGTAGCGCTCCTCGTGACCCTCGTGGTCGACCACCACCTCGGTCACCTCTGTGCCGGCGGGGTTCGTCTCCAGCCGGACGGCCTTGGCGTTGGTGAGCAGCTCGACATTGGCGTGTTGGATCGCCGGCCGGACCGCGTTGACCTCGGCGTCAGACTTGCCGTGCACCAGGCACGGATAGCCGTCAACCGTCGGGCAGCGGATACACGCGCTGAACGGCATGTTCGCCTCGTTCAGCATGACTCCGCAAGGAGCGTGGAACGGATGGAACCCGGCCGCCGCGAGGTCGTCGGAGAGCTGCTGAATGCGCGGTTCGTGGCTCACCGGCGGGTAAGGGTAGGGTGCGCTGGCCGGTGGTTCGGTCGGGTCTTCGCCATGGACCCCATGGACCTGATAGAGCTGTTCAGCTCGGGTGTAGTAGGGCTCCATCTGCTCGTAGGAGATGGGCCACGCCGGCGACAGGCCGTCGTGGTGGCGCAGCTCGCCGAAGTCCTCGGCGCGCAGCCGGTAGAGCGCCGCACCGTAGAGCTTCGTGGCTCCGCCCACGTAGTAGTGGATCTGCGGCTGGAATGCCTTGCCGTGCTGATCGGTCCACGTGTCGGGCGAGATGTAGCGGTTCTTGACGAAGACCTCGGCCGTTGACCAGTTTTCCTGCTCGCGGGGCAGCCAGCCGCCCCGCTCGAGCAGCAGGATCCGCTTACCCGACGACGCCAGAGTGTGTGCAAGCGTGCCACCGCCGGCGCCGGTGCCGATGATGATGACGTCGTATTGCCCGTTCATTCGTACTCCTTGAGTCGTTCCGACATGATGATCTTGCCAGCGGCCTCGATGAGGGCCAGATGCGAGAACGCTTGCGGAAAGTTGCCGAGGAATCGCGCCGTGGTGGGATCGAACTCTTCGGCGTAGAGACCCAGCGGAGAGCCGATGGCGAGCAGTTTGCCCATCAGATCGCGGGCCTTGACCTTCTCACCAACGGCGGCGAGCGCAGAGACGAGCCAGAACGAGCAGATGAGGAAGCTGCCCTCCTTGCCCGACATGCCATCGTCGGTTTCGCCGGTGCGATAGCGCAGCACAAATCCGTCCTCGGTGAGGTCGTTGGAGATGGCATCAACGGTCTTGCGCGCGAGGTCATCGGTAGGCTCGACGAAGCCGAAGTTGATGGCCAGCAATGTTGATGCGTCCAAAGCGTCGGTCTTATAGTGCTGACGCAGCACCCCGGCATCGCTGACGCCGTGGGCGAGAATGTCGGCGCGGATCTCGTCGGCCGTGGCGCGCCACTTTTTGGTGAGCTCATCCTCGCCGCGGATCTCGGCCAGGCTGGCGGCCCGGTCCATGGCGACCCAGCACATGAGCTTCGACGAGACGTATTGCTGTGGCTCACCACGGGCTTCCCAGATGCCCTGATCCGGCTGCTTCCAGATCTTGGCGGCGCACTCGGCCTGGCTCTGCACGAGCGGCCACAGCCGCCGTGGCAGACGCTCGCTGTGCACGGTGTGCAGCAGGATCGAATCCAGTGCGGCGCCGAAGACGTCGTTCTGGTGCTGGTCGTAGGCGGCGTTGCCGATCCGCACGGGTCGGGCGCCTTGATAACCGGACAGGTCGTCTCGCAACGACTCGTGCAGGTTCCGCCGCCCATCGATGCCGTACATGATCTGCAGCGCGCCGTCCTCAGTGGGTTCGAGGTCGGCGATGAACTGCATAAACTCGTCGGCCTCCCAGTCCAGCGAAAGCCAGTGCAGCGCTTGAAGCGTGAAGGTGGAGTCCCGAAGCCAGGTATAGCGGTAGTCCCAATTACGTTCCCCGCCGGGCGTTTCGGGCAACGACGTGGTCAGCGCGGCAACGGTGGCTCCGGTCGGCACGAAGGTCAGCCCCTTGGTGGCCAAGGCCGATCGCTGGATCGGTTCCCGGAACTCATGATCGGGGATGCGGGCCGTGGCCAGCCACAGTCGCCAGTACTCCACAGTGGCGTCGATTTCGGCCACCGCCGCCGCCGCGTCGGCGGGGGCCTCATGCTTGTCCGACCAGGCCAGTGCACAGTAGACCGTATCGCCCTTGGACAGCACGTGCCGGCCGCGGATCCGGTGGCCTTCGATTCCGAGCTTGATGTCTGACCGAAGCCGGATGGTCACACCAGCGCCACTGCCCGAGGCGTGGTGCCGACCGTCCTTCAGTGTCCATGTCGCGGGTGTGCGCCCGTAGTCGAACGCGGGTTCGCAGATCCCCTCCACCTCGACACTGCCCGCGATACAGGTCGCGGTCCGCACGAGCGTGTGCGAGGCGTCCCAGTCGGTCGGCGGACGGGTATGCGGCGTCACGCAGTCATCGGTATCGTACGGACCTATCGTCAACGCATCCCGGACGACGAGCCAGCCGGTCGGCGTCTTCCACGTCGTCTCGATCACATTCGTGCCGGGCACGTAGATACGTGTCGTGGGATGATCGATGCCGTACGGTCCAAACCGGAAGGTGCCGGCCTCCCGATCAAGCAAACTGCCGAAGACGCTGGGCGAGTCGAAGTTCGGCACGCACAGCCAATCCACCGAGCCGTCCAAGCCGACAAGCGCCCCGGTGTGACAGTTCGACAGGAAACCGTAGTCCCCGATCTTCGGAAACGGCGACATCTTGGTATCGAACGCTGGCACCTCGGCCGACGGGCGTTCCTTGACTGCAGCGGTCATGATTCCTCCGTCCAGGGCTCGCGCCAGCCGCCGTAGGCGGCAACGAGCTGATCGGCTTCGGCCGGGCCCCAACTGCCGGGCTTGTAGGGGTGCACCGGCGGCGGGTTGTCCAACAGCGGCTGCACAATGCAGTCCGTGCTCCAGTGGTCGACTGCCACACCTACGATCGGGCAGTTCAGCTCCGACCGCTCCTCCAGTCGATACAGTGCCTGGAACGTCATCTTCTTAGACAGATCCGCGGTGATACCGAAAATGACGAGCACATCTGCATCTTGTGTCGTGTCCATTCGATCGCTCCCCGAATTGTCTCTGGGATAAGTTCAGCAGGTCGCTTGCCTCCGGTCCGGCCAATACGCAAACTCGTAGGGTCGCTCGAGGCCGGAGCTTCACGTCATTCCGCCGTGGTGGGCTTGCCGAATCGCCACCACGCAAAACGACGGATTAACGCACGGCGAAGGTGCCGGGCTTGGCGACCCTATGCGTGCATGCCGGACGCACGATCGTGCGGATCGTCGCTCAGTGCCCATATCCCCCGCAGTCGCTTGGTCGCAGCGGTTTTCCGGCTCATCGAGCCCTGCCACTGCGTGGTTGAGGGTGCGCGAGCGGCTGTTGGGTCACGCGGCGCGGTTGGGGCCGTGAGTGGTTGGCCAGAGCGTGAAGCGGCGAACGGACCGCCGCCCAGACGTTTCGCCGGATCTCGACATCACGGCGAACTGGAGCTCAACGCTTTGTCCGTGCGGCGCGTTTCTCGGCGCGCCGGTTCAGCCAGCGTTGCACGGCGAGCATGGCCGATCCGCCAACCAGCAACATCGCGACGTTGACTCCGAGCACCGCGAGCGCACCGCCGGCCTTGCTATCTTGGCCCACGGCGATCGCGACCCCGAAGTACGCGGCGGCGGGGATTGTCGTCACCGAAATGGCAACACCGACCGCTGCACTAGCTCTGGTCTCGATCGATAGCGCGGCCGCGACGCCGGCGGCCAGCGCAACACCGAAAGTCCCAACGCCGATCGTCACCAGACCGGCGAGGTTTGGCGAGGTCGCCGAGAACGCACCCAACCGATGCGAATCGTCGACGATGCGGCTTATGAACGCCGCTGCTGCGGCCGCGGCCGCTAGACCGATCACGAGGGTTCCGACGGACCAGTAGATCAGCCGCCATCGTCGGCCGACGATGCCGACGCAGGCAGACACGACGGGGTAGCTGTCCGGGCTCACCGCCATCGCACCGATGATCAGCGTGTCATTGACCGTAAGAACGCCGTATCCGGCAATGACACCGGCAACCAGCATCAAAACGAGGAAACGCGCCGTAGGCTTGGCGTTGCGTCGCGCCCGGCCCATCATGTCGGCCCAAATCAGGGAAGTCGCACGAATGCCGTCCGGTTCCGGCCCAATCGTCTCGACGTTGATGAACGAGACGCTGTCCGAGCCCACGCCGACGGCGGAGAGATGGCCGACGACCTGATCAACCGACTCGCGTTGCACGTCGGCCATGAGTAGTCCGCCGTGGACCGGATGTACCTGCGGCACGACGACGACATGGCGCCCGTGACCGGAGCTATCCAGCCACGTGCTGACCCTGCCCAAGAGGTCGGTCTCGCCAAAAACCCTGAGCTGGAGCATGCGATTGGGGCCTAGAAGACTGCGATCGGATTCACCAGCGAGCCGGTGCCGTGGGGCACCCTAAGCGGCGCGACGATGCACAGGAACTCCCACCGGCCCATGCGCTCGCACAGTGCCGCGAGGTCCTCGAGCTGGAGGTAGTCGAGCAAGAACAGGCCCATTGCGTTTACGGCCAGCACGTGGATCGGAAACGGAACCCGTTCGGTGGTGCTCGGCGCGGCATCGCTGTTGGTGTCGCTGCCGAGGACGGAGATCTGTCGTTCGCTGAGCAGCCGAGCGGTCGTCGGGTGCAGGCCAGCCTTGGCGTGCGCGGTGTCCCAGGGCCCGAGTTTCGCCAGACGGAGGTTGTGGCCCTGGCGCACGAACAGCAGATCACCCGGCCCTACCTGTACGTGTTGGGCCTGTTCGGCCGCCACCAGCTCGTCGGCGGTCACCTGATCACCGGGCTCTGTCCACGGAACCGAACGCAGCCGAGGAATGTCGAGCAGGACGCCGCGGCCGACGATCCCGTCGCTGACCGCGGTTACGTCTCCGAGCGCCGCTCCGTCCTCGGTCGCCGACGACGCCGGCACGCCGGTGAACAGCCTGCCCAGGTAACTGACGTGGCAGAGTGCGTCAAAGTGGCTGTGTCCGTCGTTGTGGTAGTCGGCGCCGACATAATCTTTGATGAACTGCTCGCCCTTCGATTCGTCGTCGGCCAGCTGTGTCATCCGATGCTGCGCTGGCACCGGATTATCGAGGCTTTTGTTACTGTCCACCGGGAGCGACAGGCTCACTGACGTACCCGTACGAACCAACCGGGCCGCGGCGACGACGAGGTCGGGTGTGAGGTAGTTGAGCGTCCCACGCGCGGACCGAGCGCCCCATCTGTCCCAGTTCGACACGTCGTGGAACAGCGTGTCGAACTCAGCGTTCGAAAGGCCCGGTTGCGCGGTGGTCACTTTGAACCAGGCGCTTTCGGCGCAGACTGTCCCCAGTGGATTTTCGGCAGTTCAACTTGGCTCGGATCAAGCAACTCGGCTGAGCGGTGATGTGGCCGTAGGTAGAAGTCCTCGGCCCAGGCAACGAAGGCCTTCAGTTCGGCGCCTATATTTGCGAGCAGCTCGGCGTGGACTCCCAGCCAGGCCGCGAACGCGAGCCGACCGTGTAGCTCGTGCCGGTGCGGACCGAGCTCGGCCACCGCTGCCTTCCGGCCGACCATGGCCATGATCCCCTTGTCCCGGTAGTGGAACGGTTCCCGGCCGGTGCCGTCGATGTCGCCAAGGATGTTCTTGGCCGCCCAGGCGCCGGATTGTTGGGCGACGCTGCCCAGCTGCGGCAGCGGCCCCTCGTCCCCGTAGGGAATGTTGGCGATGTCGCCGACGGCGAAGACATGGGTGTGCCCGGGCACGCTCAGGTCGGGGCGCACGTCGATCCGCCCGCCTCGGCCCTGGCCGATGCCGGCGTCGCCGGCGATCTTGGCCGCCATCTCACCGCCACCCCAGATGACGAGATGAGTCTTAATGGTGCTGCCATCCCGGAGGACCACGTGGTCCCGAGCGACCTCCGTGATCGCGGTACCGAGCCGCAGCTCGACGCTGCGCCGCTGCAGCTGCTTGGCCGCGTACGCATGTGATTCATCGGTGAACGGGGCCAGCAGTGCGTGGCCGAGGTCGACCAGAATGATGCGAACACCGGCCACCGCGAGCTGCGGATAGCGGTGCGGCATTACGTCACGGACGAGATCGGCGAGCGCGCCGGAGATCTCGACGCCGGTCGGGCCACCCCCGACGACGACGAACGTCAGTGCGCCGTCGTCAACAAGCTCGGGCTTGGCGGCCGCGTCGGCAAACAGCTGCAGCACCCGCTCGCGCACATGGCGCGCATTGTTGAGGCTGTAGAGCGGAAACGCGAACTCGCTTGCGCCCTTGGTATGGAAGAAGTTGGGCTGCGCGCCAGCGGCCAGCACGAGGTAGTCGCCGGAGATCGTGGTCCCGTCGGCAAGGGTCACACTGCGTCCCTCGAGATCGGCGCCGACCGCGTCGGACTGCACCAGCGTGACGCTGTCCTGACCGCGGAATATCTCGGTGTGATCGAAGGACACGTCACGGCCGGCGAGTTCAGCGGTCGCGACCTGGTAGAGGAGCGGCTGGAACTGGTGGTACCCGTTTTGGTCTATCAAGGTGGCCTGCGCCCGGCCGTGGTCGGCGAGCTTCTTCGCGCACGCTACGCCTGCGAAACCACCGCCAACGATCACGACTTTTGTGCCGGGCTGCTCCGCCATAATCTTATGTTCGCGCCAGCCCAAACGAGATGTAGGAGAACCGGCAAACACGCCGCGCAGCTAGGTGACAGACAAGTGATCTCACGCTCACCTCTGTCCACCGTTCGTCACACCGTCACCCTGCTGCATGATCATCGCGGGACTGCGCGCAGAACAACGACACCTTGGCTGAGCGCGAGGCACGTCGTTCACTGGGTGAACGCTCACATTGTCTGGCTGCCGCCGCTGGGGTCGCCGCTGGCCCTTCTGGCTGCTGGATTAAGTATCCGGCGGGGCTTACTGCGAGCCGGTTTCGGTCAAGCCATATCCTTGCCGGGCGCAGACCGAGGTCCCACAGCCCTATTTGCGGAACCTGTGGTGGCGGAACAGATGCGGCGCCAGCTGCCGGAACGGGACGACCAGATACACCCCGAGAGCGAAGTAAATCGCTACGGCCACCCGTGGCGCGGCGAGCCCGATGAGGATCGCGATCACGTATCCGATGATGATCGGCAGGGCTTTCCGCTCGTCGGTGTGCAGTTCCTCGCCGGCATCGGACGCCGAGTAGAGGTGTTCGCGGCGCGCGTACTTGTCCAGGCCGAACGCCAGTCCGCGGATTGTCAACAGCGTCAGCCCGTACACGGTGACGAACACCCGTTCGCTGGCGGGTTTGCCCAGGGCGTCGGCTAGGAGCCTGGTCGGGAAGGGCAGGACTGCTACTCCGAGCAGAAGAACGAGGTTGATGCGCAGGAAGATCGCGTCGACGCGGGTGAGTCGATCGGTCAATGCCGTGTGGCCGAGCCACGCACCACCGATCGTCAGGAAGCTGAGGAGGTACGCCACGTACGACGGCCAACCGCGAAGAAATTGCCGTAGCGGTCCGCCTGGCGGACGAATTGCGAGGTCTACCGCGAGCAGTGTGATGGCGAACCCGAATACGCCGTCGCTGAATCCCTCCAACCGGCCCTTGTCCAGCGTTCGGCGCGCCCGCGGTGGCTCAGCGTCAGGTGGCATGGCGATGCCTCCTCGGTGTCGGACAATGGCGCTGCCTTGGATTCCGGGTCGTCTGGAACGACAACCGAGCAGCGCCGTCAAGGCTGCCTGGCTTATGTCGATCTTGTGAAGATAACCCCACAATCCCCGCAGAACCGGCGACCACGACACGGCGATCTGACACGAAGCTCGACGGGTTGACCAGGCCCGACGCACGGATTGCGCAACACCGCCTCCGGAGGAGCATCGCGGTCCTGGACGCGGTCGGCGCCGATCATGAGCCGCGCCGGGTGGCCGGCTGATTGCCACGTCTCTTCGGCCAACGCCGATCACTGCAGAGACGACGGTGCCCACCGCCGCGGGGTTCCAATCGCCGAATCTGGTCCAGGTTCGCCTCCCTCGACGTCGCTGAATCCGAGGGATCTACCGAAGCCAGCGCCCGCAAATCGTCAGCAGTAGCGGCAACAAGGCCACCGTCACACCGGCTTCAACGATGACCCTGCCACATCTGCGATCACCCGGTCGGCGTAGCGACCTATCCTCCAGTTGCAGATTCCCGCGTACGGCTGTCGTCACCTGCGAAAATGTCCTTTAGCGCGGGGTATGTCGCCCCTCGGTTTCGCGTGTGATGGGACAGTGAGCCCGGTGACCGATTTCACCGCCTTCAGCAATGACTCGGGTTCGAGTTTGGATCCGTACCGCGACATGATCAGCCGTCTGGGTGACTACCAGGTGCTCGACGACGGCGACGACGATCCGCTGCTGTTGAACGCCGACGGCCAGCCGGTCGACACCTGGCGCGAGGGCTATCCATACGACGAGCGCCTCAGCCGCGAGGCCTACGACCACGACAAACGCCTACTACAGATCGAGTTGCTGAAGCTGCAGAACTGGATCAAGAGTTCGGGTACCCGGCTGGTGGTCCTGTTCGAAGGTCGCGACGCCGCCGGCAAGGGCGGCACCATCAAGCGTTTCATGGAACACCTCAACCCCCGCGGCGCCCGGGTGGTGGCGCTGGAAAAGCCGAGCGAGCGTGAACAGCGACAGTGGTACTTCCAGCGATACATCGCCCACCTGCCCGCCGACGGCGAAATCGTCTTCTTCGACCGGTCCTGGTACAACCGAGCCGGCGTCGAACGCGTGATGGGCTACTCCAACCGCCCCGAATACCTCGAATTCATGCGCGAGGCCCCAGAACTGGAGCGGATGCTGGTGCGCTCAGGCATCCACCTGGTCAAGTTCTGGTTCTCGGTCTCGCGCCGCGAACAGCAGACCCGCTTCATCATCCGCCAGGTCGACCCGGTGCGGCAGTGGAAACTGTCACCAACCGATCTAGCATCACTCGATCGCTGGACCGAGTACACCGACGCCAAAGAGGCGATGTTCTTCAACACCGACACCGCCGACGCACCATGGACGGTCATCAAGAGCAACGACAAGAAACGAGCACGCCTCGAATCGATCCGCCACGTCCTCAACCAATTCCAATACGCCAACAAAGACGCACAAGTCGTCGGCATGCCCGACCCCCTGATCGTCGGCGCCGCGTCACGGCTATTCGAAATCGACGAACGACCGGGCCGCTCGCTGCCAGCGCGGTAACCGCCGC
The DNA here is from genome assembly GCA_963836775.1 of uncultured Actinomycetota bacterium. GTDB lineage: Bacteria > Actinomycetota > Actinomycetes > Mycobacteriales > Micromonosporaceae > DASQPR01. The sequence goes on from CAWIKR010000003.1 coordinate 3,124,550, forward strand.
GCCGACCTGGCGTCTGCAATCGTCCGATGCTGGGAAAAGCGATGAAGGATCTGGCCACTGCCCGCACCAGAGCCGTTCGACCTAATCATTGGGTGGCCAGCGGCCGACATCGCGGTGCATGGTTTGTGTCCGGCGTTGCAGGTAACGGTGCAGGCAGCCAGGGTGCGGCTTAGGCTGAGAACGGGTTTTGGAGCGGCCGTGCGATGAGGTCAAGACGTAACGCTTGATCTGAGTCGAGGCCCGAGTTGGTGGTGAGACCGATGGCGGTGAAGACGATCGTGCATCCAACCATGGAGGAGCGTCGAGCCATGGGCAGGGAGGCCAGCACTAGGACGCCGCCATCGAGCCATTCGGGGTGGCGGCCAGCCGGAGACCGCGCCGACCCGGTCGCCTTGCTTGAGGCGCAGGACGTCACCCGCGAGCCCGACCTGGTGCCGGTCAGGCATGGCCGGATGATGGTCTCGCCGTTCACGTTCTATCGGGGCGCCGCCAAGATCATGACGGCGGACCTAGCCGAAACGCCGACGGCGGGTCTGGACGTGCAGTTGTGCGGCGACGCGCATCTGTCGAATTTCGGCGCTTACGCCTCACCCGAGAGGCGGCTGCTTTTTGATCTCAACGACTTCGACGAAACGCTTCCGGGCCCGTTCGAGTACGACGTGGAGCGCATGACGGCGAGCTTCGCAATCGCGGGCCGCAACAACGGATTTACGAAGGCCGACACGCGTGCCGCGACGCTGGCATCGGTGGCCGCCTACCGAGAGGCCATGGCCGAGTTCGCCCAGATGCGCACGATGGATGTCTGGTACGCACACCTGAATGAGGACCAATTGACCGAGGCGATCCGCGGCACCGTGGCCGCGGCGGCCAAGGGGGCGAAAAAGAAAGACGCGAAGGTGGCGGAGAAGGCCGCGAAGACGGCGAAGAAATCTCGCGAGAAGGCTCACACTCGCGACAGCTTGCAGGCACTATCCAAGCTGGGCGAGTTAGTCGACGGGCGATACCGGATCGTCAGCCAACCACCGATCGTCGTGCCAGCACGGGAACTGTCGGCCATTCATGGCTTGGCGCCCGAGGAGATGCAGAAGGTGATCCACGACCAGTTCCATGCGTATCGTGCGACCCTGCAGGACGACCGGCGTCACCTACTGAGCCGCTTCGAGATCATCGACATGGCCCGCAAGGTAGTCGGCGTTGGAAGCGTCGGCACTCGGGCGTTCATAGTCTTGCTCCAGGGGCAAGACGCGGATGACCCACTGTTCCTCCAGGTCAAGGAGGCGACTACATCGGTGCTCGAGGATCATTTGCCCAAGAGCCGCTACCGCCAGCACGGCGAGCGCGTGGTGCAGGGGCAACGACTGATGCAGGCGGCCAGTGACATCTACCTGGGCTGGACGAAAGGGCTCGATGTGAGCCGGCACTTCTACTGGCGGCAGCTTCGCGACATGAAGGGTTCAGCGCTGGTCGATTCGATGGCGCCAATCGCGCTGACGTTCTACGCGCGCATCTGCGGATGGACGTTGGCAAGGGCCCACGCCCGGTCAGGGGACCCGGTCGCGATCGCCGAATACCTCGGCAAAAGCGACGCCTTCGACCAATCGATCACCGACTTCTCCGAGCGCTACGCAGATCAAAACGAGCAGGACCACCACGACTTCGTCAAAGCAGTCAAGAGCGGGCGGCTCGAAGCCGTCGAAGGAGTCTGAACCTTCCCCGGCCCGCTCTTTACTACTGTCGCTCATCCCGCAGGCCTCCGCGCTGGTTGGTGACCGGGCGTGGCGAAGATGCAGCCGCCCAGTCTCGGGCCGAGTCGAACTGGCCGGCCGCGAGGAGCGCGGTGGAACGGTCCACTCTTGCAGGTCAGGAGTCGTCGGCGTCACGGGGTTCCACCGCGCCCGGTTGACGCGTGGGCATGCCGTTGGCGAACACGAACGCCAGCATCGCGAAGATCGCCAGGACCGCCAGGGCGGCGCGTAGTCCGTCGATGCGGGCTTGCTCGTTCTCGTCGACGATGGCGTCGGCGGTCGCGTCGGGGACACCGGCCTCCTTAAGCCCTTGCTGCAGGTCTTTGTCGGAGATGAAGGGTATGCCTCCGGCCAGTTGCACCTGTGCCGTGGAGGACACTTCTGGTGGTATAGCGGGATTGCCTTGGATTCCGGAGAAGAACGACGTGGTGAGAACGGAGATCATTACCGCGCCGGCCAGGGCGGTGCCGATCGAAGCGCCAAGGTTGGTGACTGTGTTCTGCAGGCCGCCCACCTCGCCGCTGCGCTCGTCGGGCACCGCCGAGACGGTCACGGCGCCCAGCTGTGAGGCGAGCGCACCGACACCGAGCCCGGCAAGCAGCATCGGCCAGGTCACGATCTCGGGTCCGGCGCCGACGTCGAGCAGGGCGATCAGGACGAGGATGCCGGCGAGCAGGGCGAGGAAGCCGAGTCGCACCACCCGGCGTGGGTTGGCGTTGGGGAACAGCTTCGGGACTCCGGCGGCGGCCAGCAGCAGCGTGACGGATAGCGGAAGCAGCCGCACGCCGGTGGCGATGGCGGACAGCCCGAGCGCCACCGACAGCAGCAGCGGGACGGTGAAGAACAGGCCGGCCTGCAGCAGGTACTGGAAGAAGAACGAGGTGAGGCCACCGCGTAGAAGCCGGTTGTTGAGCATGCCCGGGTCGATCAGGACGCCTTGGCCGCGGTCGAGACGCCGACGCTCCCAGCCGACGAAGCCGACCAGCACGCACCCTCCGGCGAGAATCAGCCAGATCACCGGGGACAATCCCAGCCATTGCGGGGCGTCTGGCTTCGCACGCACAAAGCCCCAGGTGCCGGAGCGCAGCACACCGTAAACCACCAGGCCCAGGCCGACGGCGGAGAGGCCGGTGCCCACCAGGTCCATCCGCGCACCCTGTTCCGGCGGCGTGTCGGCCATCCGGCGGGCCAGCGCAAGGATGGCCAGCACAACCAGCACCTCCCCGACGAACACCCACCGCCACGAGGCATACGTCGTGAACAGACCGCCGATCAGCGGTCCTGCGGCCACCGCGATCGCGCCCGCGGATGCGACGAGGCCGTATGCCCGGGGACGCTCCGGGCGGCCGAAGTTCGAGGCCACCAACGCGACCACCGCGGGCATGATCAGCGCGGCCCCGACGCCTTCCAGCAGTGACCACCCGATCAGCAGCATCGTCAGGTTCTGGGAGATCGAGGTGAGCAGCGAACCACACCCGTAGATCACGCAGCCGATCGCGAATGCCCGCTTACGGCCCAGGATCTGACCGACCTTCCCACCGGTGATCATCAGCGAAGCCATGACCAGCGTGTACATGGTGATCGCGGTTTGGATGCCGGTGACGGTCGTGCCAACGTCCTTGGCCACCGTAGCGATCGACACGTTCATCACCGAACTGTCGAGGGTCATCAGGAACTGCGCCGACGCCAGCGTGATCAACACCGTGCCGGAGGCGCTTGCCGCTGACGTCGATGTGACTGTCATGACCCCTCTCCGCTCGACTCAGCGGTGCCCTCCACGACACGCCGGAAGCCTGACGGAGGGGCAGTAGTCCCACGGCGGTCGCCCTGCCGGCGCCCGCGCTTTGTAACCCGGCGCAGCGTCAGTCGTCCTTTCGGCTGTTCGCCGACGGCCTGCGGGCCGCCGGCGATGGCTCTAGCTCTTACCGTCGTGCCTCGAGGGACCGGGTGTCGGAACAATCAGTGATTTATGGCCAGACGGGGGACGCCTTCGCCCCGCCTGTCATGTCTCAGGTGAATGTGCCAATCATCCGCTCCCCCAAGCCGACCGCACCCGTCGGCGGCGCACGCCCTACCCGGGTGGGCGGTGGGCGGCGTAGTCCGGGGGCGCGCCGGACACGTCGACGAGAGCCGAAGGTGCGACTCTTGGGGACGTCGAGACACTGCGCGACGGGCCACTCGCCGAGCCGTCGACTAGTTCTCCTTCATCATCTCAGCGACGATGATCCGGCCCGCGGCCTCGATCAGCGCCAGATGCGAAAACGCCTGCGGGAAGTTGCCCAAGTCCCGGCCGCTCGACGTCTCGAACTCCTCGGAGTAGAGGCCCAACGGCGAGGCGATGTGCAGCAGCTTGTCCATCAGATCCCGAGCCCGTTCCAACTCCCCGACGATCGCCAGCGCGGAGACCAGCCAGAACGAGCAGATGATGAACGTGCCCTCCTTGCCGGACATGCCGTCATCGGTCTCACCCGTGCGGTACCGCAGCACGAAGCCATCTTCGGTGAGATTGTCGGCGATGGCGGTGACCGTGTTGCGCATGCGCTCGTCGCTACCCGGCAGGAACCCCAGGATCGCCGCGAGCAGCGTGGACGCGTCCAACGCATCGGTGTCGTAGTGCTGCCGCAACACACCGTCGGCGGTCAGCCCGCGGGCCAGGATGTCGGCTCGGATCTCATCGGCCGTGTCGCGCCACTGCTTCGCCTTGTCCCTGTCGCCGCGCAGGTCTGCCAGTTGCGCCGCCCGGTCCATGGCGACCCAGCACATAAGCTTTGACGATACGTAGTGCCGTGGTTCGCCGCGCGCTTCCCAGATGCCCTGATCCGGGTCCTTCCAGACCCTGGTCGCGCACTGCGCCTGCGACTCCACGATTGGCCAGAGCCGGCGCGGCAGCCGCTCGCTGTGCTTGGTGTGCAGCAGGATCGAATCGAGCACCGCGCCGAAGACATCGTTCTGCTTCTGGTCGAATGCGCCGTTGCCGACACGCACCGGGTGGGCATCTTCCCAGCCGGAGAGGTCGTCGCGGGTCGTTTCGGTCAGATCCCGACGGCCGTCGATGCCGTACATGATCTGCAGCGAGCCGTCCTCGGTCGGCTCGACATCGGCGACGAACTGCATGAACTCGTCGGCCTCCCAGTCCAGCAACAGGTAATGCAACGCGCGCAGGGTAAACGTCGTGTCCCGCATCCATGTGTAGCGATAGTCCCAGTTGCGCTCACCACCCGGCGTCTCCGGCAACGACGTCGTCAAAGCCGCCACCGTGGCACCGGTCGGCATGTACGTCAGGCCCTTGATTGCCAGAGCCGAACGCTGTATCGGCTCTCGCCACCGGTGGTCCGGCATCCGCGAGTTCTCCACCCAGTTGCGCCAGAACGCAATGGTCGCGTTGATCTGCGCCTCGGCCGCCTCGTAGCTCGCCGGCGCCGTCAGGTCGTTGTTCCAGGAAAGCGCGCAGTACGCCTTGTCGCCGGCATGCAACACGTGCCGCCCACGTACCCGGCCGGCTTCCACGCCGACCGTGAGGCTAGTACGTAGGCGAACCGTCTGGCCGGCTCCGGTGGCGTCAGCGATATGCCGCTCGCGGTCGCTCAGCGTCCACCCTGCAACGGTGCGCCCGTAGTCGAAGATTGGCTCGCAGACCAGCTCAAGCTCGGCGCTGCCGGAGATGCACTCCACGGTGCGCACCAGCATGTGATCCGCGTCCGAGTCGGCCGGCGGCCGAGTATGCGGAGTCACCAAGTCCTCGGGGCCGCCCGGGCCCATCGTCAGCGCATCTCGCACAACCAGCCACCCGGACCGGGTCCGCCACGTCGTCTCCATCACGTTGGTCCCCGGCACGTAATGGCGAGTCAGCGGATGGACGATGCCGTACGGCCCGAACCGGAACGAGCCAGCCTCGCGGTCCACCAGGCTGCCGAAGATGCTCGGCGAGTCGAACGATGGAACGCAGAGCCAGTCGACCGAGCCGTCCGGCGCGACCAGCGCGCCGGTGTGGCAGTTGGACAGGAAGGCGTAGCTGGCGATCGGTGTGAACGGCGACGTCGGCAGCAGGACGCGCTCGTCGGCTGCCGGACGTTCCAGGGTTGCGGTCATGATTCCACCCAACGGTTGGCGCCAGCCTCCGCAACTGGCAACGAGACGGTCTGCTTCCTGCGGGCCTCACGACCCTTGGGCGTACGGGTCGACATACGATGTCGCGTCGAGTAACGGCAGCAAGATCCATCCACGCCGTCGGTATCGAGGTATTCGTCGTGCTGGCCGCGGAGGGAGTTGGTCGGTTCGGCAGTGTTCCCCGCCTGTAAGGGCGCGAGCGTGGCCTCGTTGAGGGTGCGCGGGTCGCAGCCAGTCGGTGGCTTCGTGGCGCCGGCGGCGAGGGACCGCAGCAGGTGGTTGACGACCACGGGTTGCCCGTGCCGACAGGTCCTTCAACCTCGACGCAATCGCCGTGCAGTCCGAAGGAAGTGCTCACCGGTGCTGTCGACTCGTCGCCACGCCACAGCGTGACGCGGTGCCTCTTGATACCGACTCCGGCGAAACCCCCACCGGCGACGAGGTGTTTATCGTGATCACTCACAAATATGCGCCCCGGAAAGCGTATGGCTTGGACCGTTGAAGTGCGCCGCGTCGTGATAGCTCAGATGGCCCGAACCTGACTCTTGCAGGTAGCTGGCCGCCGGGGTGCAAAATGGGCGGATTTTCGATTTTGTGTGGACACATCGCGCGGCCGGAGGCGAGCCGTACGTCCGATTGGTGCCGGCTGGAACCGTCGAGCAGGTCGCGAGACGGGGAGACGGAGTGACACGGACGTCGCGGCACATGCTGCCCGCGATCTCTCGGGTGGCCCAAACGTAGCGCCGTACTCACCGATCTCATCGCGTGGCAGACGGCGACGCCTCGTACGGCAGTCACCAGCTAGCAGACCAGCTCGTACCGGCCTTCCCACATCCGCTGGTAATGGCCGCCCGCGTGGCGGAGTTGCTGGTGGCTCCCTTGTTCGGCGATCCTGCCGTGGTCGAGGACCACGATGTGGTCAACCTGGTCGAGTCCATCTAGTTCGTGGGTGATGAGCAAGACGGTCTGGCCTTCGGTGGCGTCCAGCAGGTCGGCAGTGAGCGCCCGACGGGTGGGCGGGTCGAGGTGGGCGGTCGGCTCGTCGAGGATCAGCAGTGCCGGGTCGGCCAGGAATGCGCGGGCCAACGCCAGGCGCTGTCGCTCGCCCCCGGAGACGGCGGCTCCGCCGATGCCGACCCCGGTATCCCAGCCGAGGGGGAGAGATGTGATCCAGGGCAACAGCCGGGCGCGGGCTGCCGCGGCCCGGAGTTCCTCGTCGGTGGCATCCGGACGGGCCAGCCGCAGATTTTCGCGGATGGTGGCGTTGAACAGGTGCGGATCTTGCGGGCACCCGCCGATCACCGACCGGACATCATCGGCCGCGTAGCTGGCCAGGTCACGGCCGTTGAGCAGGGCGTCGCCTGCGGTGAGTTCGCAGAAGCGCAGCAGCACCGCGGCGACGGTGGACTTGCCCGCCCCGTTCGCGCCGACCAGCGCCACCCGCCGTCCGGGTGGCAGGTCGAGGCTGACCTGGTCCAGGGCGGGCGGCCCGTCGGGGCGGTACCGCACGGTGGCGTCCCGTAGCTGGATGCCGAACGGGCCGGGCGGCAGCGCTCGGGGCCGGCTCGGGGCGCGAACGGGGTCGGGCGCATCCATGACGGCGGCGATCCGGCCCGCGGCGACGCGGGCCTGGCCGAGCTGGACGGCGGCGGCGGGCAGGGCGGTGACCGCCTCGAACGAGGCCAGCGCGGTGAGGGTGAGCACTGCCAGCGGCACCCGGGACAGCGTGCCGCTGCCGGTGGCGGAGACGCCCAGCAGCAGGACTCCCCAGATGGTGAGGCCGGTGACCGCGCTCATCAGCCCGACGCCCAGTGCTGAGGCCGCCGCGGTCCGGCCCTCTAGCCGGGTCAGCTCGGCGTCCGTCGCGTCGGATCGGGCAAGCTCGGCGCCGACGGCCCCGAAGGCGTGTAGATCGGCTGCTCCGTCGAGGAGGTCGGTGACGGTGGCGGCGAGCCGGCCGCGCGCGGGCGCCGCCGCTTGGGCGGCCTTCTTAGCCACGGCGGCCGCTGTGAGCGGGACGACGACGCCAGCGATCAGCAGACCGGCCGCGAGCACGGCGGCAGCCGGGGCGAGGATGAACAGGCATACGGCCACCGCCCCGCCGCCCACCAGGGCAGCCGCCAGGACCGGAGTGACGCCGCGGATGAACAGGTCCTGGGTGGCGTCCACGTCTGAGATCAGCCGGGCAAGCAGGTCCCCGGACCGGAACAGCGCCACCCCGGCCGGGGCCAGCGCCTCTAGCCGGCGCCAGATCGCCACCCGTACCTGGGCCAGCACCCGGAATGCGACATCGTGGGTGGCCAGCCGTTCCAGGTAACGGGACACCCCACGGCCGATGCTCAATGCGCGGACCGCGACCACCGCGGCCGAAATCGCGATGATGCTGGGGTGCTGGGATGCCCGGGCCAGCAAGTATCCCGAGACGGCGAGTAGGGCAACCCCGCAGCCGGTGGCGGCTGCGCCGGCCGCCACCGCGGCCAGCAGCCTGCCGCGCAGCGGGCGGGCCATCGCCAGCAGCCGCAGCAGCGGGGGCCGACCATCCCGTCCCAGGTCGGCGGCTGCAGGCCCGGCGGTCATGGGCCGGCCACCAGGGTGGGCATCCCGGCCGGCCAGGGTGCCACGTCTGCAGGCCTGCCGCCGAGGTTGATGACACGGCTGGCGCCGGCGGATGCCGGGTACCGATGGGTGGCCACGATGATCGTGCGGTCGGCCATCGGGCCACGGATGACCCCATCGATCATGGCGGCCGCGGCGGGGGCGAGGTGGGCGGTCGGCTCGTCGAGCAGCAGCAGTGGGGCGTCCCGCAGGAACGCGCGGGCGAGCGCGAGCTGCTGGCGCTGGCCGGAGGAAAGGCGGGTGGCCCGCTCTCCCAGCGGGGTGTCATAGCCGTGCGGGAGCGCCTCGATGAACACGGCCGCTCCGGCCAGCCTGGCGGCATCCTCGATGGCGGCCCGGGTTGCGCCCGGTTGGCCGAGGGCAATGTTGTCAGCCACCGATCCGCCGAACAGTCGTGGATGCTGCGGAACCCAGGCAATCTGGGCACGCCAGGCGTCCGCGGAGATGGCGGCCAGGTCGGTTCCGCTGACGCGGGCGGTTCCCGCGGCCGGCTCGATGAACTGCAGGAGCAGACGGAGCACGGTGGTTTTCCCGACTCCGCTGGGTCCTATGAGCATGATCAGCTCGCCTGGATCGATGGTCAGGCTGAGTGGGCCCAGGGCTGGCCGGTCCCGGCTTGGGTAGGCCACGGTCACCTGGTCCAGTCGTATCGTGGCCGAGCGCAGGTCGGGAACGCGTGCCGTACCGGCCGCGGCCAGGGGGGCCGTCGCCGGGGCGGTCTGCGCCGTCAGCGGCGTGTCCAGGATGGCGAAGATGCTCTCGGCGGCGGCGGTACCTTCGGCGCTAGCGTGATACTGCGCGGCGACCGCTCGCAGCGGCAGGTAGGCCTCGGGGGTGAGCAGCAAGACCAGCAGGGCCGCCTGGTAGGGCATGTGGCCGGACAGCAGTCGCAGCCCGGTCTCGACCGCGACCAGAGCCGTCGCCAGGGCGGCGGACAGCTCCAGGACCAGCGCGGACAGGAAACTGATGCGCAGCGTCGCCATCGCCGTCGACCGGTACTCGTCGGTGACCTTGGCGATCACTTCCTGCTGGAACTTTGCCCGCCCGAACACCTTGAGGGTCGGCAGGCCCTGCACCACATCCAGGAAATGCCCGCCGAGCTGGGCCAGCAGCCGCCACTGGCGGTGGGTCTGCGCCTTGGTGTGCAGGCCGATCAGGACCGCAAACAGCGGGATCAGCGGCAGCGTAACCGCGATCAGCAGGCCGGAGATCCAGTCGGTGGCGGTCACCGTCACCACCACGGCCGCCGGGACCAGCACCGACAGCACCAGCTGCGGCAGGTATCGCGCGAAGTAGGGATCCAGCCCGTCCAGGCCCCGGGTCGCCTGGACGGCGATGGCGCCGGGTTGCTGCCCGCCGAGCCAGGCCGGCCCCAACTGCAGGCAGTGCCGGGTCAGCTTGCGCCGCAACTGCGACTTCACCCGCGCCGCGGCCCGCAACGCAGCGAACTCCCCGCCGTGGATGGCAGCGGCCCGCGCCGCCACTACGCCCAGCAGCAGCGCCAGCGTCGGGGCCAATGCTCCGCCCCCGGTGCCGAGGGCGGCGGAGGCGAGCGCATGGGCGAGCAACGCCGCCTGGGTCAAGATCAGCCCGGTGACTGCCAGACCAAGTATCACGGTAACGATCAAGTAGCTCCTGGCTGCCTGCGCCAGTTTCAGCAGCTTCCGGTCAACAGGTTTCATTGCACCAGTCCCCGGCCCTGTCGGTCAGTTCTCCGGACGACCCGGCGGAGCGGCCGGGTCGAGCGCCGGGCCTTGGCTTGATGGCGCGGTCGGAGTGAACTCGGACCGGCTGACGCGCCGACGGAACACGTAATAGCTCCAGATCTGATAGGCGAGGACCACCGGTACCAGGACGGCGGCGATCACGGTCATCACCTTGAGCGAGTAGTCTTCCGACGCCGTGTTGCGGGCGGTGAGGTTGTAGGCGGCGTTGGTGGACGAGACCATCACGTTCGGGTACAGGCCTACGAAGATCGCCACGATGGAGGACGCGATCGTGACCGTGGTCGCCGCGAAGGCGAAGCCCTCGCGGCGGTCGTAGACCAGCCAGACGGCGGCGAGGACGGCCAGGACGGCGAGCAGTTCGATCGGGTTGAGCAAGAACGCGTTGGTGTGAGTCACGTGGGTCCAGACGATGAACCCCACCACGGCGGCAGCGGTGAACGGGGCCACCCGGCGAGCCAGAAGCAAGCTGCGCTCGCGCATGCCGTCGGTGGTCTTCAGGGACAGGAACGTGGCTCCGTGCAGCGCGCAGATCAGGACCAGGGTGATCCCGGTGAATACCCCGTAGGGCTGCAGCAGATCCCAGAACGATCCGGTGTAGTTCTGGGCCGAGTCGATGGGCAGGCCGTGCAGCAGGTCGCCCAGGGCGATGCCGATCAGCAGCGGGCCCAGGATGCTGCCGACGGTCAACAGCACGTCCCAGGTGCGGCGCCAACGGACCGTGTCGTGCTTGCCGCGGTACTCGAAGGCCAGGCCGCGGGCGATGAGCGCTCCCAGCAGCAGTACGAGGGCGAGGTTGAGGGCCGAGAACATCGTCGCGTACCAGCCGGGGAACGCGGCGAACATGCTGGCCCCGGCCACGATCAGCCAAACCTCGTTGCCGTCCCACAGCGGGCCGATCGTGTTGATCGCCGCGCGCCGACCGGCGTCGTCCTGGCCGACCGCGCTGTGCAGCATGCCGACGCCGAAGTCAAAGCCTTCCAGGATGAAGAATCCGGTCCAGAAGAACGCGATGACGACGAACCAGAAAGGAACGAGGCTGCTCATCGTGTCCCCCTAGTACTGAACCGCTGATACCGGCGCATCCGCGTCGGCCTCGGCGCGGGCGGGCGCGAGTTGCCTGCGCGAGTACTTCAGCATCAACAGCAGGTCGACCGTGGCGATCATGGCGTACACGACGACGAAGAATCCGAGGCTGATCGCGATCCAGGTGGTCGACAGTGACGGCGAGATCCCGTTCTTAGTGAGCATGATGCCCTGCACGATCCACGGCTGCCGGCCGCTTTCGGTCAGCAGCCAGCCCGCTGTATTCATTAGGAACGGCAGCACCACGGCCCAGGTCGCCAGCCACAAAAACCGCCGGGAGGTGGCGAGCTTTTTGCGCCGCATCAGCCACAGCCCCCATGCCGAGATGAGCAGGACCAGCGCGCCGCCGTAAGCCATCACCCGCATCCCCCAGTACTGGATGAACACGTTCGGCACGTAGTTGCCAGGACCGTACTGCTGGCTGTACTGAGACTGCAGCGGGTCCAGCCCGACCACTTTGCCGTTCCAGTGGTTGGTGGCCAGCAGCGACAGCAGGTGCGGGACCGCGATGATCTTGGTCGGAGTCTGGTCGTTATTGCCACCGCCGATCTGAAAAAGCGAGAACGAGCACGGCTGGCAGGTGGTCCACTGCGCTTCGGCCGCGGAGATCTTCATCGGCTGGTACTTCGCCTCGATCACCCCGAGCTCGTCGCCGACCAGCAGCGTGAACAAGATCGCCGGAAACAAGACCACCAGCGAGAGGTGGGCCGACCGAGTGAACGCCTCCCGGTCCTTCCCGCGGCGCAGCTGCCACGCCGAGACCGCCAGCATCACCATGGCGCCGGTAGTCAGCGCCGCGAACACGACCTTGGCGTAACCCCAGATGAACACCGGGTTGGTGAACAGCGCCCAGATGTCGTTCAGCACGGGTTTGCCGTTGACCATCTGGTAGCCGACCGGGTGCTGCATCCAGGAGTTCGCGGCCATGATGAAGAATGCCGACAGGGTCGAGCCGAAAAACACCAACCAGATCGTGGCCAGGTGTACCCGGCGGGGCAGCTTGTCCCAGCCGAACACCCACAAGCCCAGGAACGTCGACTCCAGGAAGAACGCGGCCAGCCCCTCCATCGCCAGCGGGGCGCCAAAAACGTTACCGACCAGCCGCGAGTAAGCCCCCCAGTCCATCCCGAACTGGAACTCCTGCACCAGGCCGGTCACCACGCCGATCGCGATGTTGATCGCCATCAGTGTGCCGAAGAACCTCGTCAGCCGGAGATACTCCTCGCGCTTGGTGCGATGCCACGCCGTCTGCAGCAGCGCGGTCAAAAACGACAGCCCGATCGTGATCGGGACGAAGAAGAAATGATTGATCGTCACAAACGCGAACTGCCACCGCGCCAGATCAACGTTCATCGCCTGCCCTCCCTGAACGCCTCGAACGGCTGTCGGCCGGCATGACTGGCCTCACGCAGCCCACGCCCGCTCATGCCCGGGCGACCGGGCGGAGGGGTTCACATGCCCTACACGCGAGCGTATGCACTGGGATCACCGCCCGGACCTCAATCACAGGTCCCCGGCGTAGAAGGTGGACCCGGCCCCGCGAGCGCTCCCCTCCGCCGAGGTCGCGCCACGCAGGACGATTGCCTTCGCCCGGGCCGCGTGAGCGCATGCCGCGGGTGCCACTAGCACAGCTCCGACGCGGGTTGCCGTGGACAACCGCCGCCAGACTCGTCACGTGGCCTTACCCCCTTCAGGCAGGAACGTCCCCACCCAGCGACGACCGAGTCTCGCACGTAATGAGCCACTTGGTGCCGAAAATTCGCTTACGTCACGCCACTACGCGTATTGGTAGATCCGCGGTCGAGTCCGGGCGGGCGGATGACATGGACCATGTCTGGGATATGGCTCGTTCCGCCGGGCTCCGGCGGCCAGCGTGCAATCTCGGTCCGGATGAGGAAACGAGCTGGCCGTAGCCGGCTTGAGCCTCGGCGCAGACCTCGGCGTTCGCGGGCAGCGCCCATCACGTGCCGTTGACATCGGTCACCTTCGCGGTTGAGGCGACGGTTGCGATCCATGCGGGGCCGGCGCCCGACCGAGGTTCAACACGTCCGCCGCCGGGATGATGCAACGGCGCACTACCTGGTTCGACCGAGGCCGGGGCCTCCAGCGTGCGTTATGTGCGACCAAAGAGGATGACCGGTTTGGGGCCGTCGGCTACTCGATTACTCACTGGACGAGGTGCCACTCGCAAAGATGCTGACAATGGAGTAGAGCGAGAAGCAGATTGCGCCCAGCCCGACGAGCACCCGTGCCGGTATGAACACATTTGAGTCGACAACGGCTGCTTGGAACAGGAACGCAGCGAGGAACAGGCACGTGAGTGCCGTGAGAATCGGGAGCAACGGCACCCGGTCGGCAAGGGCGAATGTCCGGCGCCACACCAGGGCGAGCAGACCCACCTTGCTGAGAATGCTGAAGCAGACGAGCCCCAACCCGACCATCACGAACCCGGGCGTCAAGTAGTAGGACTCGTTGTTTAAGGCGAGCAGGACGATCCCCCAGATCAGGCTCAGTGACCCCATGACGATCACGAGCCAGGGCCAGCTGATCCGATCCCGTTGGGCATACGTCTTTTGCACCTGGCGGACGCAGGTCCAGACCAGAGCGATCAGGCTCGTGCAGATTGCGGCCAGCCCGGCCACGACGTGGCCCACGGTGAACCGTCCTGGCGTGGTCGCCATGGCCAAGTTGTCGATCGCGTAGACCCATGCCACGATCGCCAGCACGACGGGTATGGCGCTCAGCACCCATACGGCAGCCTGAGGGAAGCCTGCCGCCGGAGCCCGCCGATCTCCTTCGGCCGACCGCGAGTTCTCCTCAATGAGCGTGAACTTCGTGCAGGCCGTTACGACCGTGGCCACGCAACCGCTGATCAACCCCAGTCCGAAGACGACGTGACCGGCCACGTATCGCTCGTTGAGGCCGGTACTCGGCGCTCCCACGAAAAGGTACGCGCCGTACGCGGCCGTCCCCGCGGCCGCCAGGTAGCCAATTGTCGGGTAGACGATCCGATCAAGAGTGGTGTAGCGGCCAATCAGTTGGCGAATGATGGTCGCTGCGGTGCAGAAAAGGCACAGGCAGATCGCACCGAGAAACGTCACCACCCGACCGGCGACAAAGTTCCCAGACGTCCCACCTGCTGCAAGCCACACGTCCAGACCGAAGCCGACACAGACGCCCATCATGGCAAGGGGGATCGCCCGGAAAATGACGCTCACCACATAGTTCACGAATTACACCATAACGGACCTGATCCGCGGCCGCGTTCGACATCGCAGCTGGCGCGACCTACGTGGCCACTGCGATCGCTCGCGTCCGTCGCTTCGCGGGTTGCGAGGCGCTTAGCGCCCCTCGGATCTCGATCACTCTCAGGCGGGAGCTGTTGGGTTCGCTTTGCCATTGCGGGCCTGCCTGCGCCTGGCCATGAGGTACTTGGCGGCCTCGACGGTGAGGAAGGCGGTGACGACGGCGATCAGGATGGGTGCGGTTTGCAGCGCCCCGACCTGGGTCAGGAACGCCGCGGTCAGCACCATGGAAAACGGCGCGGGCATGACCGCCCCGGGGACGGCGGCGAGCAGGCAGGTGAACGCCAGTCCCAGTGGCACGCCGGGGATGACCTGGTGGACGAGGACGCCGGCGGTTCCGCCGATGAACAGCGAGGGGAAGATCGGCCCGCCGATGAAGCCGCTGGCCTGGCTGACGGCGAAGGTGAACATCTTGGCGATCAGGATGGCGACGATCAGACCCAGGCCAAGCGCTGCCGGGTTTTTGATGACGGTCTTGAGCTGGTCGCTGCCGGAGAACATCGTCAGCGGTAGTGCCACGCCGACGATGCCGAATATGATGCCGCCCAGGGTCGATTTCGCGATGGCCGGGACCTTGAGCCGGCCGAACAGCCGCACCGCTGCGATCATGAACCCGGCCAGCAGCATCACCACCAGGGCCGCGAACAGGCCCAGGGGGATCCCGGCGAGTAGCTGCCAGTCGGCGTACTTGTAGGACGGTACCTGGTAGTCGTCGAGGAACACTGCGCCGGCGATGGCGAAGTAGATGCCGAACGAGACGCTCGATGCCACGATCTCCGCGGCGAGAGCCTTGGCGAATCGCTGTCCTCCCGGGCGCGCGACCTCCAGGATCAGCAGCACCACGATCACGGTGCTGGAGAACAGCCCGCCGTAGGCGCCGGCGAAACCGGCCAGGGTATTGACCTGGGAGTCCTCTTTGGCCAGCGCCCTTCGCTTCGCCAGCCAGCTACCCGCCCCGCCGCCCGCGGCGCCCAGCGCCTTTTCCGGGCCGAGGCTGGCACCACCGATCAGCGACACCGCCGAGACAGCCACGATCCCGGGCACCAGTCGCGGGTTGACATGCTCGGTGCTTAGGTCGGCGATCAGGCCAGGAACGTCTTCGGGCACGCGGAACAAGCGACGCAGCAGCCCGACCACGACACCGGCCCCGGCGGCGACCGCCACCCACCACCAATGCCCGCCGAACCAGCCGGAATCGGAATCGCTGTACCACTTACCCCCGCCCTTGATCACTCCGATGAACACCAGACCGGCGACCGCGCCGAAGACGCCTAGGACCACCGCGAAACCCATCAGCACCCAGAAGTCCCGCTTCTGGGTGACCGGTGGTTCCGCAGCCGGTCCGGATGACACGCTCACCACGCGCACCCCAGCGGAGCTGAACGCCCACCCCGCCAGCACCAGAGTGGACGATTTCGGTCAGCTACCTGGCGCTTCGAAGAGCCCCGGATCGGCATATCGCCCCCACCCCCGGCGGAATTCCAAATGGGCGCACGATCGAGCCAGGCCGTCCGCCACAACGCGTTGGCCGGCACCGCTCTGGGACTCGGTCCGGTCCGGTTCTCCCCCATCACATTCTTCCCCAGGCCAGACCGTCTTGACCGAGGGATAAACCACCCTCAATCTTCGATCCCTTCGACGCTCGCCTACCGTCAGCCCGGGGTCCTCCATCTCCAGCACCGAGTTGCACTTGAGCTTGCACTGGCCGGCCGCCGGAGTGCTTGCACACACCAGCCGGCTCCATGCCCAGCGGCGCCTCTCGGCCCACGGTACAGGTCGATAAGGCGGACGGTGAGCCGATGGCAAGGGAGATCCGGGCCGAGGTCCAGGCCGAGTCCTGCGGCATAGCAAACGAGACCATCACGCGGCGCCCGCGCGTTCACACGCGGCCCTCCAGCTGGTGATTTGCCCGTCGAGGCACTCGTGATGAGAGAGGCTGGCGAGCGGGTGGATGGCCCGTGCGGCATCTGCCAAACAGCGTCGGGCTGAATCTCAAACTATTCGCCAGGAGGTAGCCGCCATGCCCACGACCACGCCCGCAGCCGGCGATCAGCCGGGCACGGCCACACCACCTGCGGTCACCCGGCTGGTCAGCGTGACAGGAGCTGTGGAGCCTGCCGCGCCCCGCGATGTCGAGCAGACCTTGGCGGCCGGGGGTTTCTTCTGGCTTGACCTGCAGAACGTTGACCCGGGGCGGTTGGAGCAGTTCGGCCGCAGCCTGCGCCTGGACCCTTCGGCTATCGCGCGTGCAGAGGACAACGGCCAGTCATCGGGTCTGGCCATGACGAGCACCGGAGTGCAGCGACCATCCCTGGCCGCCGTCGGTGACTCAATCCAGGCGCTGGTCCCGGCCGCGGGCGGCACGTCGGCGGATGACCCGGGAATCCCGGTCCGTATCGTCTACACCTCCGGGTTCCTCCTGACCTCCCACTCCGGGCCGTGCCCGGCACTGGAGCGGGCACGTCACCGGTATGCCGCACTTGGCCGGGAGGGCAAGGGCGACGGCCCCCTGGTGTTCTTCCTCGTCCTCGACGACCTCGCGGGCAGCTTCCAGCCGCAGTTCCTGGCGCTGGATGGGCGACTCGGAGAGATCCAGACGCAACTGCTGACCAGCGCCTCTCGCGACGCACAGGCAGAGGTCCTCGCCATCCGCCGCCGGCTGGCCGATGCCGCCCAGGCGCTTAGCTGGTACACCGGCGACCTGGACGAACTGAACGCGGGCGGCATCGGCCAGCTGCGCGGGATGGGTCCGGGCGCACAGCCACATTTTGACCGGCACCACAATCGGATCGTCCGGATACGAGACGCTGCGCGGGACTACCGCGACGAGGCCGCAGACGTGCTCGGCCAGTTCTCGTCGAACACCTCCGACCGTCAGGGACAGGTGATCAACTTTCTCGCCGTCATCTCCGCGATCTTCCTGCCGCTGAGCTTCTTCACCGGGTACTTCGGCATGAACTTCAACGTCATCACCGAGGACCTCAACACGGTCTGGATCTTCATCGTCCTCGGCAACCTGATCCCCGCCGCGTCCGTGGTGCTGGGTTTCGTCCTATACCGGCGGTGGCTCACCCGCCTCGGTATCCCGGCCCTCGTGCCAGCCCGCACGCCGGCCAAACAAGCGGTGGCGCCGGCAGAGGAACCAGCCGCCGATCAACCCAACATCGATTGACGGTACCCGAATCTATCAGTCCAAGGACGACCGCTCCCGAGGCTGGTTGAGTCGGCACGAGGCGCGGTGACGGTATCGCTGCCGTCCCGTTTCCTGGTGCCGCTCGCCGAGCCCGCCGTGCGCCTTTCAGCGCAACGGCCCGTATTTGATGGCGCCGCGCTATGACGCGGTGCGCAGAGCCCGTCGCATCAAGTCGGTCACGAGCGCGACAAGCGCCGCAATGAGGACCTCGGCAGCAATCTTGGCAAGCAGCTCGATCATGGCGTGCTCCTCAGGAGGGATCTGAACGTACCAGCGAGGCTAGCGTGTCCCGGTGTACGCCAGGTAGCCAGATTGCGTGCAGCTAGTTGCCTCTGACCAGACCTTTCATTTGTGGGCTTGCCGCTGCTCAGACTTCCTCCAAAGCCTGCCCGAACGCTCTCAGCAGCTTTCGGTGTCGGAGTCCGGCCAACCCGTGGCCCACGCCAAGGACCACGGCCACTGGCCACTCCACCACTCCAACGATCGCCAACACAGCGACTCCACCGATGTAGGCGACCTCGTCCGGTGCGGGCAGTTGCACCTCACCGACGACTGGCAGTCGAACTTGTAGGCTGTTTCGCTGCACCGCCCGTTCGGCGGCGACCAGCGCGTGCACGACCGGCCTCCTCCGCTCATGGCGTTCTACGACGTCACCTGCGGTTGGCCGCTGAGTCGTCTTGACCGCTGCCACAGCCTTCTTCGGCGCAGACCTCGCAGCAGCAGCCCGCCGCTGAGTCGTCTTGACCGCTGCCACAGCCTTCTTCGGCGCAGACTTCGCAGCAGCAGCCCGCCGCTGAGTCGTCTTGACCGCTGCCACAGCCTTCTTCGGCGCAGACTTCGCAGCAGTAGCCCGCCGCTGAGTCGGCCTGGCGGTCTTGGTGACCACGACAATCTCCCCTCTAGCGTTTCGCTTCATGCGAACGGAGTGCACCTGCGATAGGCAGGCGGTTAAGGACTCGCGCAAGACCCTGTAGCCGTTGGAGAGGCATGGTTCCGATGGCGACCGCGCTGGTCGCCGCGCCCAGCACGATCCCCCATCCGAGAGGGCCGAGCGGCCGTGAGCCGAAGAATTGGCTCACGATCGGGGTCTGTACGGTGCCGACGAGCGCCGCCATCGATAGTCCGGCGGCGGCGAGGACGGCGGGGTCGCCGCGTGAGGCCGCCGCGGTCTGTGCCAGCTGGGACGCGACCAGCGAGGCGACTGCGACGCTGCTGGCGCGCCCAGTGGTGCCGGTGGCGCGTGCGATGAGCCAGCCACCGGTGGTGGCGATCGCTGTCGCTGCCGCCCGTCGTGCCACCTCAAGGGTCAGCGCCTCCCCCAGCGAGGACTCCGGACCCTCCCGAGCCAGCGACTCCGGGGTGACGCCGCGGGGTGCACGGGATGCTACGGCGAGGGCGGGCAGAAGGTCCGTCATGAGGTTGACGAATAGGATCTGCCGGGTGTTGAGCGGTGGGCGGGCAGAGATCGCCGAGCTGCCGACGGTGAAAAGGATCTCGCCGAGGTTCCCGCCGAGGAGCAGGGCGACGGCCTCGCGGACCGACGCCCACATCGCCCGGCCCTCGATGACCCCGTCGGCGATTGTCTCGATGCGGCCGTCGACCACGATCATGTCCGCGGCCTGCCGAGCCGCGGTCGTACCCTGGTCTCCGAGGGCGATACCGACGTCGGCGAGCCGGATCGCCGGCGCATCGTTGGCACCATCCCCGGTGACCGCGACCACATGCCCGGAGCGCCGCAGCGACCGCACCACGGTCACCTTGTCGGCTGGGCTGAACCGGGCAAAGACCGCGGCCTTTGACACCAGCGCGTCGATGACTGACTCGTCGGCGTCTGCCAGCTCGGGACCGGTGACGACTCCGCCACCGTCGAGCAGATCGAGTTCGGCTCCGATTGCCTCGGCGGTGCTCGGGTGGTCGCCGGTCAGCATGACCACTTTTACGCCCGCGCTGCGCAGGCGCCTAACGGCCTCGGCCGCGGTCGGGCGCGTCGCGTCGGCCAGCCCGAGCAGCCCAAGCAGCTCGAGGTGGTCGACTCGCTCGTCGTCGAGTTGCTGCCGGTGCGAGGCGGCTCGTTCGGCGACCGCCAACACTCGCAGACCCCGCTGGGCCAGCCGATCGACCTCGGCCTCGATTTCACGGCGCTCCGACACACCCAAGACTCGGCTGCGCCCGCCGCGGCGCCAGGTCTCGCAGCGCGGCAGCACGATCTCGGGTGCCCCCTTGACGCTGATCAACTGTCCGCCGGGAGCCTCTCCGAGCACCGCGTGGAAGCCGCGTCCGGGCTCGAATGGCAGCTCTCGCACCATCCGCCACCCTGTGGCGCCGTCGGTGGCGGCGATACCGGCGTCTTCGGCGCCGGCCACTACCGCCCGGTCCGTCGGGTGCGGCAAGACCTCGCCGTCGCCAGGAATGGGACTAGCCCGCAGCGCCGCAGCCACGACGCGTCCGGCCTTCGGGCCTGACGGCCTCGACTGCCGTATGGGTTCGGCCGTTGGACACCGCGCGAAGCTGGATACGTCCCTCGAGTCAGGGTGCCGGTCTTATCAAAACAGATGATGTCGACGCGACCCAGCGCCTCCATTGCCCGGGAGTTGCGTACGAGAATGTTGTGCCGTGCCAGCCGCCTGCTCGCACTCAATTCCGCTACCGTGGCGACGAACGGCAGCCCCTCCGGGATGGCGGCGACCGCGAGCGCGACCGATGAGCTGACCGCCTCTGCCAGGCGGCCGCGAGTCACGCCGGTGACGAACAGTGCGGCGGCAGCCGCAGCGGAGGCCGGAATGGAGGCTGCGGCCATTTTGTGAAGCCGAGCCTGAACTCCGCCCATCGGCGCGTCCTCGACGATCATGGCCTCGCTGCGACCCGCCTCGGTCGACCTGCCGGTCGCTACGACGACTGCGGTCGCGGTGCCGGCAGCCACTGTGGTCCCCGCGTAGACCATGCTGGTCCGGTCAGCGACCGCGATCGCGAGGGTGGCGGCTGCGCTCTTCGCGACCGGCGTGGACTCGCCGGTCAGCGTGGACTCGTCCATCTCCAGGCCGAAACCGGATATGACGCGGCAGTCTGCCGGCACCGCGTCACCGGCCTCCAACTCGACCAGATCACCGGCGACCAGCTCCTCCGCCGAGGTCAGCCGTGACTCACCGCTCCGAAGCAGCCGCACCCGCAGGGCGCCGGCGGTGAGCAGCCTGCGCAGTGTCCGCCGAGCGGTTATTTCCTGCGCTCCGGACAGCAGCGCGTTGGCCAAGATGACCGAGAGCACGAGGATCGCATCAGTTGTCGAGCCGCTCGCGGCCGAGATCCCCGCGCCGGCGGCCAGCGGTGCGGTCAACGGCGTGTTCAGCTCACTAGCGGCCGCAGCCAGCAGTCCACGCTCGCGATCCTGGCGGTCGGGCGCTCGTGCACGGCGTTGCTGCGCCTGCTCCTCTGACAGACCACCCGGCGCGGCATCAAGGAGGCGAAACACCTCGTCGAGAGGCAACGCATGCCACGGCACCACATCCTCCGGCACCGGTAGCGCCAGGCGGTCGAGTTCGCGAGCGGACCAAAACCCACTTGTAAGGCTGGCCAGCGCCGCAAACCCGCCGGCGGTCAGAGCGCGCCGCCCCGCCAGCGGCCGGCCGTCGACCAGCCCGAGCAATGCCCCGGCCACCGACCCCAGCAGCGCGATACGGACACTACGTCCACTTACCCGGCGAGCGAGCGTGGCCGACTCGAGGACCAGCCAGGCGGTATCCAGATCGGGACCGCACAGCAGGTGGGCGCCCCAGGGCGGGCGACGCTGCGCGCTGGTGATGATCCCGATCCCGCAATCGGCGGCGGCCAGGGCAACGTCGTTGCGGGTGGCGATGAGGGCGACACCGCGACCCTTGCCCTGCAAGACGTGAACGGAGTTGGCCAGCCGGGAGCCGCCGGCCACGGCGCCGTCCGCACCGACCCGCCGCACGACCTCCGCCGACGCGCCGGCGATATGCACGCGCCCGACCTTCTTGGCGGCGGCGATCAGTGCAGAACACAACGGGTCGAGTTCGGTCTCGACGCGGAGCAGGGCCACCAGGACACCCCGCTTGGTCAGGGCGAGCACATCGCCCCGGCCCGCCCCGTTTTCGCGGATGCTCGAGGTCAGCTCCTCGGGGATTGGAACGCCCAGGCGCGACGGGGTCGTCAACGCCCAGCTGTCCCTCTTAAGCGGAGTCGGCAACCGTCTGCCGGCCGATCGCGCACCCGACAGCAACCACGCCGCCCGGTCGCGCGCCTCCTCGGCCGAGTCGCCAACCGGCACCACCTGGCTGATGACGGTTCGCCCGGTCATCAGTGCCGGCGCATCGATGATCACGGTATCGATGCGGTCCAGGCGTCGAAGCGCCGACGGATCACGCATCACCACGCCGCGGCGGGCGAGAACCCGCCCGAGCTGAGCCGCGTATGCCTCGCGGCCGAGTCCCGCCGCGCGAGATGAACCGACCGCCAGCGCAGTCGCGGCCCGCCTGATCCCGGCCAGCGGCAACAACGCCCCGGCGGCGAGCAAGGTCACCGTGCTGATCCGCTGCGCGTAACGCTCGATCGGTCCATCGGGTAGCGCTGCAGGCCGCGCAATGGCCACCACACTGTCGGCGCGGCTGGCCTCGGCGTCCGGGCAAAGATCCTTTGCCCGACGTGATAGCGCATCGCGGTGCGCGGAAGCCTCAGATAACAGCAGGGCGCGAAGTGCGGCGTCCGCGATGCTCGTCGTGGCCATCTGCGACGCGGCGCCGATAGCCGAGGACGTCAATGCCACACCGAGGTCGGTTCGAACTGTGCCCAACCTCGACCGCAGGTTCTTGCTGAGGCCCGGTAGGTGCTCGAGGGCGGTCGTCAGCGCGGCCAGTTCAGCGGGCAGTCCGGGAAGCCGCAGCGCGCGCCCGGCAACTCCTGCGCCGATCGAGGCAACATCCGCGGTGAGTGCGATCACGTTCGCGACCGTCGGATCGATGTCCGTGATCCGCTTGGGCCGGCCCGGCTGCTGTTCGGCTGTTGTCATCTCGTCGACGAGCGTGGCCATCGTGACGCGGGTTGGGTCGAACCGGACGATGACGTGACCAAATGCGCCGTTGTACGCGGCCCAAGACACGCCGTCGATCGCCTCGAGCGCCTTTTCGATGCTCTCGGCAAGCTCGGGGGCGAGTTCGCTCTCGGCGTCATGTTGCACCGCGATGTGTGCGTAATCCCCGTTCGCCCAGGCCAGCCGTGGGCCGATGGTTCGCCGCCGTCTGGAAACCGCCTCCTTGGTTCCCCCGTCAGCGGATCTCACGCCGAGGCAGCTTGTGCGCCACGGCGCTGACCGGTGCGTCCAGCCACCCAGACTCCCACACCCAATGCGGCGGCAACCGGCCACTCCAGAGCTCCAACGGTTGCCAACAGGCCCAGGCCGCCGTAGTAGAGCATGCGCTCGGGGGACGGCAGGTTAGCCCGCACCGCTTGGGCCGCCCACCTCGTCTGCGCCGTCGCGGCGCCCACGTCGGGGACGCGGGGTGTCAGCAGCGGAACCCGCAGGTTAACCACCGGCACGGTCACGTCCGTCCGTTGCAGCAGCCCGGCCGTTCCCCGCGCCGGCTGTGCCGCCTTTGCGGCGGGGGCCTTAGCGGAGGTACGGCTCGGTTGGCGGCGTCCGGTGTCTGCCGGGGCGGGGCGCCTGCTAGCGGCGCGCGTCGACTTTGTGCCCGCAGCCCCGGTCGTTTTGCGGGTCGTGGCAGAGGTGGATTTGCGCGACCCTGCCGTGCGACGGGCTGCGGTAGGCCGATCCGCTGTGGCCATTTAGATCACATCCTCACTAACGTCGCGGCCGGACGCACCGGATGTCCGGGTGGCGTCCACCCGCCGATGCACCGCTCCTGACGTGCGATTTCTCATTCTCCCGCCGAGGCGCGTCGACGGAGACGCGAACGCAGACAATGACGCCGCCCGATGCCCTGCGACCCGCGACGGCCTCGCGCGGGCTGAACCTGCGCGGGCGGCGGGCCATGTAAACGTTCTGGCAACACCATTGGAGCCGCCAGCTAGTGATCCGGCCGCGCTGGCGTCGCCCACGGAACTGTCGGCTCGATCAACCGACAGATCGGTTCGCGCGCGCATTGCTCCGCGTACGATGATCCAGCGAGACCCGTATTCGTCCATATGCTGTGGAAAGCGAGCGGTCCCTAGGTGTGCCGCGAGGTGCCGCAACGGGCCAGAGTTACTCCGGAGTCACGCGAAACGGTTTCACCAGCCCACGATGGCGCTGCGCAGCGCGGCCGTCACCATTCTCTACAGCGACAGCAGACGCTGTTGCGTAGTCGCGGCGCCGGGCACGGCGAACCCGCTGGCTCTGCGGTTCAGATCGCCATGGCGAGTTCGGTGAACGCGATAGACGCATATTGGGCTGCCCGCGTCGGTGTGATGGACCAGCCCGACAAGGTTGGTGATGCCGGCGCGGCCGCGGGTCCAGATCGCTTGTTCCAGCGCGTCGAGCACTAACGGGGTGCTCATGGTGGTCGCCGCGCGCCAGCCCAGGATCCGGCGGGAGTAGCGATCGATGACGAACTCGACGTAGACGGTTCCGGACCAGGTCGCCAATCGGTGAAATCGGCTACCCACAGCCCAACGGTGCGGAAGTCGTCCAGTGGCGCCGGGCCGCCCGCAGACTGGAAGCCAGCGTTCCCCTAGAAGCAGGTCCGAATCAGCGCCGGGATAGACGGCCGTCGCGGGCGCGCGCGGTGCGCCGGCGACGTGCCCGGTTGCGTTGACGAAGCGCTGGAAATCGGCGACAGTCACCGGATGACGGTGGGCATCGCCTGATAACCGCGGGACTGAGTGCTCGTGCTCCTTGGTGATCGGTTCCTTAAGTTCGGCGCGCACTCTTCGCGGGTGCAAGCGGCACTGCGTCAGCGGCGCCGCGAGACCCGCCGTGCGGTGCGCCGCGATGTGCGCCGGGCGATCCTTCGAGATCCGAACATGTCGTCCTCCAAGTGGTATTGGTGGCCGAACGCCTAGCGTGCGGCCGCGCCGGTCTCCAGCGTGTGCAACTGCGCGGCTTCTTCGGCCGATAGCATGCCGATCTCGACGAGATCCAACGGGCTGATGAATCCATCGCTGATGCGGAAGCCGCCGGCACGGGCGATCGCGTCACGAAGCGGCACGGCCCAATGATGTTCTAACAGCAGCAGGGCGGCCGCCGAGTCGTTGGGGATGTCTTCCAGGACGTCCCACGCGCCCCCGTCGGGCAGTAGTGAGTCTCCCGCCGCGGCCGCCTCGGCACCGGCCTCCGCGCCGGCTTCCGCGCCCGCCTCACCTTCGATGCCCAGGCCGATGAGGGCACCGACCTTGCTGCCGAGCTCGATCGCCTCGTCCTCGGAAAGGTTGCTGAGGTGCTCGACCTCCAGGTTGCCCCCGGCATCCTTGTAGACGACCAAGGAGTCGATGACCCGCACCGCATCTGTTTCGCGCAGCCGCTCCAGTTCTGCGATGATTTCGCCGTGGAAGTTGGGATTGGTAAACCCCAGCACCACCAGCTGAACAGGACCGATTGCCATATGTGGCTCCCCTCCGTTCAATTGCGGCCCTCACGGGCCAGCCAACCACCCGAACGCCACATATCGCTCGTGTCCGGGCAGGCCTCGCATAGCTGACAATACTCGTCCAGAATGCCGCAGGCTGGCAATCCTCGGACTGCCTTATCGGTGCGGACGCCATGCCTGCTGTTGCGGGTCGGACCGGTAGGTGGGCGGGGTCCAAGATTGAATGCCGGTCACTGGCATGGCGGGCGCGATTAGCTGGCCTTGGCCTAGGTGGCATCCCAGCCGGAGGAGTTCGGTGCGGGTGGTGTGGTCGTCGATGCCGGCGGCGATCAGGTCGATCCCGAGCTCGTTGGCGAGGTCGATGATGGCGTCGAGCAGGATGCGGCTGCGGTGCTCGGCGATCGTGTGCGGCAGGTCCGGGTCGATCGTCACGACGTCGATGACGGGATGGCGCAGGTGGGTCAGCCATGCGTGGCCGGTTCCGGTATCGGCGATCGCTATGCGGACGCCGAGGTGGCGCAGTTGGGCGAGGATGTCCCAGATGACGTCGTCATCGGTGGGCAGCTGGCTTGCAGTCAGGTCGATGACCAACCGGCTGCCCGGCATCCCGCTGGCGGTGAGCTGGTCGCGGACTTGGTCGGGGAAGCCCTCGTCGTGAAGTTGGCTGACCGACAGATTGACGGTCGCACAGGGCGCGCGGTCTCCGCCGTCGGGCATGCGCGAGAGATCGGTCAACGCACGCCGTAATACCCAGCTGCTGGCCTGCGGCAGCAGGCCAGCGCGCCAGGCGGTGTCGATGAGATGTGTGGGCGCGGCTGCGGCGCCGCGTGGCGGGTCCCACCGGATCAGGGCTCGGTAGCCCCAGACACGGCCGGTGGCCAGGTGCACGATCGGCTGGTAACGCAGGGAAAACCCCTTGACGGCAGAGTCCCCGTGATCGGCTGGGCGCACGAGTCGCTGCAGGTCGGCCTGGACGATGTCGTCCCGGTGGATGGGGCTTGGCATGCTCGGCTGGTAGGTCCGCCACCGGCCCTTCCCGGCTGCCTTCGCCGCGTACAGGGCCGTGTCCGCGTGCCGCAGCAACCGGCCGTAGTCTTCGCCCAGCCCGGCCGTGGCAAGACCGATGCTTGCCCGGCAGGCGACGGGTAGCCCGCTGACGAGCGTTGGCGATCCCAAGGCGTCGATGATCCGCTGGGCCACGGTCTCGGCAGCGCCGGCGCTGGCCAGGCCACGCAGTAGTACGGCAAATTCGTCGCCGCCCAACCGCGCACCGATGTCGTGGCTGCGCAGGCAGCCACGAATTGTGTCGGCAATCGCCGATAGAACGGCGTCGCCGGCTTCGTGTCCCAGCGTGTCGTTGATGGTCTTGAAGTCGTCGAGATCGATGAAAAGCAGGGCCGTGATCCCGGTGCCCGGGGCGGCGTCGCCCGCCTCACGCAGTTCCTCCCGCAGCTTCTGCCCGTTGGCCAGGCCTGTCAGCGAGTCGTGGGTGGCACGGTGGGCGAGGATCGCCTGCTTCCGATTACTTTCATGGATCTTGCTCAGCAGATCAATGCGCTCCAACGCGATCTCGGCCTGGCTGGACAAGCCGACCAGAGTGTCCTCCAATTCTGTGAGGTCAGGTTCGGGGGCGGCGAAGATTACTCGGCCCCGACCGACCTCGATGGGAAGATGCTCCGCGTCTGCAGCAACAGGCGCGGCAGCATCGGTGTCTATCACTACCGAGGTCGGTGACTTAGTCGCCATCGCCGACAGCGCCGAGGCCAAAACACTGGTCACCGTGTCGATGTCCAGCGCCAAGCCGAGATCATGCGACACGCGTCGGATTTCGGCTTCCCGGGCCTTGCCACGCTTGTGATCGCGCACGGCCAGCACCATCCGCCACCACACCAGCCCGCCGACTGCGGCCGAGACCACGGCCACCGCGAGCGGTGTGCGCACCGCCCCGTTGATCGACTCGATCACCAGGACGCTCGGCGCAACCAGAAGGGCCACGGCAAGCACGACCAAACCGGTGGGGCGAGCGCGGCGCCACGTCTCCGATGCTGATCCGATGCCCGCCATCGATCGGCTCATCGCGGCGGCACCGGCGAGCGCAAAGAACACCAGAAAGCCGAGGTCAGCGAGGCTGCCGCTGCGCAACTGGCCGGCAATCAGCTCACGGCCGTGGAGAACGTCGCCGATCAGTAGCGATCCGATCGCCGAGGCGAGCAGCGCCGCGGCCAGGCAGCGCAGCCATACGATCAACACCCGCACTGCGGCGGCGAGCACGGCCACATCGCCGACCCAACCCGCGACCATGACCGACTTGCCGAACCCGCTGAGGTGCGGATTCGTCACCGCGGGCGTGATCAGCGTGGTCCACATGACCAGCGTGCCCGCCAGCGTCAACGCCGCGGTCTCGATCCACCCCGTCAGATCCCGGGACGGATTCCGTGTCAGCCCGAGCCACAGGAGCCCGACCGCCAGCGGCGGATATGCCGCCAGATACAGCAGATCGGGCAAGAATGGAAACACATCAGCGTCAGCGTTGGTGGCGAAGACGTTGAAGCCGACTTCACCCGCCGCTACGACCAGCACGCCAGCGGACAGGCACCGCCACGCGGCGGTGCGCGGCGGCCGGTACACCGCCGTCGCCGCAAGAATGCACCCGGCACCCAACAGCCCGGCCGCCGCCATCGCCGCCACTCGCGATTCGGGCAACGCGTAGTAGACGACCACTAACGTGGCCATCACGGCTATGTAAACCCAGCGAATCTGGAAGGTCGTCAAACGAATCATAAGCACCTAGAACACACGATTGCGGTCTCTCATGCGACCCGCGGCCACGATCAAGCTCTGGTGTTGACGGCTGACGGCATCCACCCGGCGAGCCGACCGCTCAGAAAATACGTATCGGCCTTGCCGAACTCAATTACCCACCCTTTCACCCAATGTTCGATCCCACACGGCTAAGTCGCTGATCCGATGCCTAACGGAATCTGGGACGGCGGCGGCGCCGACGAGACAGTCATGCCACGGCAGACGTGTGGGAGCCGAGCCGGCGTAGATCGCGACGATTGCGCTCAACGTTGGCGCCGGAGCGTGCACGGTCGTGCTGTGAATGATCAGGAACATGAGCGCAGTACGCCCAATATGGGTACTTCTGATCTCTGCATTTGGATCGTCTCGGGTCGCGATGTTCATAAAACCGGAGATGGCCGGGGTCCGAGGATGATCTACTGTCATGCGGGACCGCCCGCCGGTGGTCCAATCTCAGGAGATGCACTGACGTGGCCGCAAGTTCCGCGTCCGCCCGCCTCGACCGGGAGAGCACGTGCCCCGATGACTGAGGTGACTACCGCCGCCCGGGTCGACCCAGGTGCGCTGATCCGGAGTAAGGCCTACCGCGTCCAGATCGTGGTCGCTGCGCTGCTCGGCGTGCTGATCTCTTTCGCCTCGTGGTGCTTTCTGGAACTGGTCCACTGGATGCAGCACGCGGTTTACCAAAGCCTGCCCAGCGTGCTGGGATTTCATCACGCCCCCTGGTGGTGGCCACTACCGGTGCTTGCGGTAGCCGGGGGGCTGGCGGCCGTCGCGATCGTGCGCCTGCCCGGCAATGGCGGGCACATCCCCTACGACGGACTCAAGGCCGGGACTACCCGGCCGGCCGAGCTTCCCGGCGTCCTGCTGGCGGCGCTTGCGACCCTGGGCCTGGGTCTGGTGCTAGGACCAGAAGCCCCGCTCATCGCCCTCGGCGGGGGACTGGCGATCCTGGCCGTGCGGCTGGTGAAAAAGGATGCCCCCGACCAGGCCAAGGCGCTGCTCGCCGCCTGCGCCGCGTTCGCCGCGCTCGGCACCATCTTCGGCTCGCCGGTCATCGGCGCCGTCATCCTCATTGAGGCCGCCGGCCTCGGCGGGCCGATGCTGCCAGTGATCCTGTTGCCGGGCCTGATGTCTGCCGGAATCGGCTCGCTCATCTTCATCGGCATGGGCCATTGGACCGGGCTCAGCTCCAACGACTACGCACTGAGCCCCATCTCGCTGCCCCCGTTCTCAACTTTGACCGTGGCCGAATTCGGCTGGTCCATCGTGCTCGCGTTCACCGGCGCCCTGGTCACCTTCGCGATTGTCCAGCTGGCGCGCTGGTCGGCGGCGGTGGTTCGCAGACAGCCGTGGCTGCTGCTGCCGATTGCCGCCCTGGCTGTTGCCGGCCTGGCGATCGCGTTTGGACAGATCACCGGACAGCCTGAGGACGTGGTGCTGTTCTCTGGCGAGAATGCCTTGAACCCCCTGATCGACCGGGCCACCACTTTGTCCGTGTCCACTCTGCTGTTCCTGGTTGTATTCAAGGGCCTGGCATGGGGTATTTCGCTGGGCAACTTCCGGGGGGGCGCGATATTCCCAGGCGTGTTCATGGGCGCGTCCGCCGGCCTGCTCGCCTCTCACCTACCGGGGCTCTCCGAGACGCCAGCGGTGGCCATCCTGATGGCCGCCGCGGTCGTGGCCGTCCTCAAACTCCCTCTGTCCGCAACCATCGTTACCCTTCTCGTGACCTCCAAAGCCGGGCTCGCCACCGCCCCTCTCATCATCGTCGCCGTCGTGGTCGCCTACATCACCACCCAGACACTGTCCGTGACCTACAGCCCGGCAGCCCCCAGCCCACCAACCACCGGCGCGCAACCCGCCGCTTCCCACTCGGACGCTGGTGCACCCGCAAACCCAGCCGACGGATCGTCATGAGCGGTCTCGTGTGCGCAAGCGCTGGCAGCGCAGTAGCCGGATGAGCGCAACCGCTACGAACTGGTCGTCGTCCGTCTGCGTCGTCGTCGCCACCGCCGCCTAGTGCGGGACGGGCCCGATGACCCCGGCCGTGGCCAGGCCATCGAGGATCAGCTGAACCGCGATCGCGGCGATGAGGAATCCGAAGACCTTCTCCGTGACCAGCATTCGGTTCTCGTCGAGCTTGGCGCTGACCTGGTTCGCCCAGCGGAACACCGCCACGTCGATGAGCAGCACCACTGCGAGCACGGCAACCGCGACCCCCAACACCGCGAACGAGTCGGCCTCGGCGGAGATTGTCACCAGCCCGACGATGCCCACCGGGTTGAGCAGGTACGGCACGGCAAGCGGGAACTGCGCCAGTTGCATAGGGTCTTTGCCCGTGTTGCGGTGGCTATCGTTGCTCGGTTGGCCAAGGACCATCCACACCGCGAGCACGAGCAAGATCACTCCACCCGCGATCGACAGCGACCCGACCGTGAAGTGCAGCAAGACGCGCAGAAACTCGCCGAGCGCGATAAGTAGGACGGCGATCGTCGCCGCTGTGACGAGCATCTTCCGCTGCACCCGCCGCTTGACCGTCGCATCAAGGGAAGCGGTGATCTCCAGAAAAGGCACCAGCGCGATCTTGGGCCCGATGCCGATAAGTAGCAGCAGGAAGGTATCTATCACCCACGCAGCGGTGATCGACGTGTGATCCACGTACCCAGTGTGCAAGAACATTCGTGCACCGGCGGCTCGGTGGCAATCTCTCCCCCATCAACTGGCATGGTCGGCGGATACAGCACACGGGCGATGATTGGCGAGGTGCTGCTTCGTCTGCCCTATCCGACCGTGACCAACGACGTCTCGATTCAGGGTCTGTCCACGCGACGTGTGAGGCGCTTGCGGTACCAAAGGACGTCCGTTCCTGATGGGAAGTCCTCGACGCGGCCTACCAGTTCGTAGCCGTTGCGCTCATAGAGAGCCCGGGCCTGGAAGCCGTAGGTGAAGTGGACGGTCTGCGAGCATCCGCGCGCCGCCGCCTCGGCTTCGGCGGCGGCGATCAGCTGAGTGGCAAGGCCACGCCGACGGTGATCAGGCGCCACCCACAGATTCTGCAGCTCGCAGGAGTCGCCCCAGGTCCACCCGCTGATACCGGCTACGACAGTGCCGGCGACGCGCACGAAGATCGCCAGGTCGACTTCGTCGCCGAGTCCCATTGCCGCGGAGGCCTCGTGACGGATCTGCGTTTCGAGCACCTCGATGTCGAGCGGATCCGGATGGTCCTCGACGTGGAACTCCATGGCGACCAGCTCGTCAGACGCCGGCGATCTGCTCGATCAGCGTGAGGTCGTCGAAGTAGGTGCGGAAGGACCGGATCTTGCCCTGCCGGAAGTCGGCGACGGTGACGCCGGCCAGGTGCAAGTGCCGTCCCGTTGCCTCCAGCACACTGTCCTCGCTGAGCACGAGTGGCCCGGTGTGATCGGCTTCGACGAGCCATTCGGCGAACGCCTTGTTGCCTACTTCGTCGAGTCCCCGGAACGTGATCACGACGTTGGAGAACGCCTCTTCACGGAGGGCGGCCAGCTCAGCGAGGGCTGCCAGCCCCGATACGGTCACGTACGGCGACCATCCGACGACGTCATCGGTGAACAGTGTCTTCGTGTCGATCGACCCGGCACCGACCTCGGCCATGAGCGCGTTCGCCAGCACCTCTTTGCGCGATCCACCCATTTCAGCCCCTGTTCCTGCAAGGATTCGATCGGTTCAGCATCTTCTGGCAATCCGGCCTGCGGTCAGGTCCCGAGTATCTTCGCCTTGGCCGCCGCGAACTCGTCGTCTGAGAGCGCGCCCGAGGCGTGCAATTGTGCGAGGTGTTCGATCTCGTCGGCCGGGTCCGCGGGAGGGGGCGCATATTGCGCCTGGTCCTGGTCATCGGCGGGTGCCTGGTCGTACGCCTCCTGCTGTTCCGCGGCCTTCTTGGTCTCGTGGTGAGCTATCGCGCCCCCGACAGCCGCCCCGGCAATGAGCCCGCGCCGCCTTGTCCGTCGCCTGAATCCCATGGCGAACTCCTTCCATTCGGCCGACCGACCCTGTCTCTGCCTGGACGATGTCATCGTCGCATCGTCAACGGCGCGCCGGAGGCAAGATCTGAGATCCGCTGTGCACACACTGCAATCGCCGCTTTCTCTCGCTCTCCGGCCGTGAGTGCTCGCCGACGGTGCTGGTGCTCGCGGCCTTTGCTGCGCGGCGAGCCAAGGTCCACACCGCCAGGCGGCCGGTCTTCCCAACGCGCAATTCCGGATCGGAGTCCACACCCTCCGGGCGAGCATTAACGCCAGAGCACCCGTCACCTTGCGGACTACGATGCTGACGTGCGGACGCCGATCAGGAACCCACCGGACCCGATGTACGCGGAGTTCGAGGTACACCGCACGATGATCTGCGACCGCGTTCGCACCGAAGCCTTCCGGCGTGCGATCGAATCGGCGGTGCGCCCGGGCGACATCGTTCTCGACGTCGGGGCCGGAAGCGGCATCCTGAGCGTGTTCGCAGCACGGGCGGGTGCTGCGCGCGTCTACGCGGTGGAGCGGACGTCGGTCGCCGTCCTGGCGCAGGAGCTTGCCGCCGCGAACGGGGTCGCGGAGATCGTCCAAGTGATCCACGCCGACGTCATGGACCTCGACCCGCCGGAACGTGTCGATGTGATCGTCTCGGAGTGGCTCGGCGGGTTCGGGATCGACGAAGGGATGCTCGTTCCGGTGATCGTTGCTCGTGATCGCTGGCTCAAGCCGGGCGGGATCATGATCCCCCGCCGGGTCACGGCGTGGGCCGCGCTGGTGCACGACCGCCACCTGGCGGAAATGGTGGAGTTCCTGACGGACAACCCGTACGGCCTCCGGTTCGACGACCTAGTCGACAAGACCGTCAACGAGATCCACTATTCCGGCAGCTTCCACCACCTCACGGCGCGTGACAGGCGCTCCGAGGCAACTCAACTGTGGACAACGGACGCCGACCTGATCGCGCTTCAACAGGCGCAGGCACCTCACGAAGCCGTGACATTGCTCCCTGTCCGCGACCACGGAACCGCCAATGCACTCGCACTCTGGTTCAGCGCCGAGCTCGCGCCCGGCATCTCCCTCTCCGTGGGACCCGGCGACCCACCGACGCACTGGGGGATGACAACGGCCCCGCTACGCAAGCCAGTGAAGCTCACGCCCGGCATGTTCGTCCACGCCAGAGTGAGGACCGCCCCAGCACGGCCGGCTGGGACATGGACGAGCTGGGCCATTGCGCTGCCAGACGCCGACTGGGAGGAGCACGACGAGCAGGCGGTCTGGGAGGAGATCGACGACTGAGCAAACACCAGAGCTCTAAAGGCTCGACCGACGAGGGTGCGGCTTCGGTTATCAGCGACAAGATTTCGCGAATTTCGGATGCCCGGCTCAATCCACCCAATTTGTGAGGGCGGCGGCGACGAAGCCACGCGCACGACCGGCGGACAACTCGGCGGCCCGTTGGCCGGGACCGTACTGGCCTGCCGCTACGCCGCGCGGAGCGCGTACGCCGACGAGGGCACCGTAGACGACCAGCACTCCGCCACGCCGCCGGGCTTCGGCGAGCCAGCCGGCGCGGAAGCGTACCGACGTGTGTGCCCACAGCTCGCCCCGCCCGTCGCGTACCTGCAGCTGCGTGCCGACCCGATGCACAGCCCAGCCAGCCAGCCGACCCGGCTCCGGATCCTTCGACTGGAGGCGCTGGAACCCTTGCCGCACAAGGACTTCCGCCTGTATCTCGCGGACCCGCCCGGACGTCGGGTCGACGACGGTGAACGCCTCGACGGGTTCGAGGAGCAGCACAGGGTGGTCAGAGAGCGAACCTAGCGCGGGGTCGGCGCCGAGCAGGGTGCGGCCTGGCGTGGACTCGGCCGCGAGCAGTTGGCGCTCGGAATTCAGGTTGTCAGGAGTTGCATCGGAAGGGCAGCGTGACATCACGGGACTCCTTGTTGGGGCGGAATTGGCTATCGGATGAGGAACAGGCTGATGGTCGCTGCGCAGACTGCGATGCACCAACCCTCGAACAGGATGCGAAGCACGGTCGGAGCGCGTCGTAGGTTCATGAAATAGAGACCGACAAGCCTGGCCTTGAACAGCGCGACGAGGAGGATGACGACGCTCGCGAGTCGATGATCGCTGTTGCCCGATCCGTGCGCCGTCCCCAGCGTCCAGGACAGCGTCGTCAGCGCGACGAGGACTGCCCAGACCGCGGTGGCTCGGGTCCGCAGTAAGACGGCCACCAGTCACCTCACCAGGAATACGAGCGGGAAGATGATGAGCCACAGCAGATCGAGCATGTGCCAGAAGCATGCGCCGCCTTCAAACAGCTTGTATTGACCGGTGGTGAGGTCCCGCTTTCTCGACAGTTTCAGCAGCACCGCGAGCACGATCAGCCCCATGAACAAGTGCGCGAGATGAAGGCCGGTAAGCGTGAAGTAGTACACGAAGAAGGTGTTCATATGCGACGTGATGTCGGCGTCGAACAGGTGGCGATACTCGATCGCCTTGATTCCGACAAAGGTCAGCCCGAGGGTGATCGCACCGACGATGAGCCGCGGTGCGTTCTGACACTGTGGGGTGCGCACGACGCGAGTCGCTAGAACGACGAGCACGGAACTGGACAGCAGCACGAGCGTGTTGATCGCACCGAAGTTGCGATTGAGGGTGTTCTGCGAGGCTGCGAACAGAGCGGGCTGCTGGCCGCGATGCTGCAGGTACACGAGAAACAAGACCGCGAAGACTATCATGTCGCCAAGCAGCAGGATCCAAAGACCGGCCTCACCGGGAACGTGCCGCACGGACGAAGCCCGCGACGGCGGCTCGTCGGGAATGTCTGCCGTGATCGCCATCCGTGCCGCAAGATCAGGCCGTGGTCACGGCGAGGATCGGCGCCGTGGTGATGGCCTCGTCATCGTCGTCCTGCTGTTTGATCGCCTTGAGCAACAGGAAGACCATGACTGAGATCCACGTGAGGATGAGTGCGAGCGGTGCCCAGAAGACCAGCAGGCCGTCCCAGGCGAACGGTCCGGTTCTGGTTAGGAAGGCGATCGGGCCGACCTCGAACATCACGGCAACCCAAGCGGTGCAGTAGCCAAACCAGCGCGGGAATGGGGAGTTTGGCATCGTCGGCGTGCGGAAGCAGAACACGACGATCGCAACGAACATGAAGATGAAGTACTGGACCGCTGTCACCAGGGTCAGCATGCCCAGTTCGTGCATCAGGGCGGTGGCCTGTGGATCGCGCCACGGCGTGTACGCGGCAACCCCCCAGAACATGGGTGGCAGCACGAGAAAGATCGAGGACATGACGCCGCCGGCGCACGCCGTGATCGACCATACCCGGCGACCGACCTCGAGCCGACCGAGCTGGACCGCGATCACCACCGACAGAGGCAGAAGGAACGCGCCGGTCCACGAGGCGATCGCCGCGCCCAGGCGGATACGAGTGTGCCGGTGGGCGTACCAGTCCGAGATCTGCTGAATCGACAGCGTCGCCCGCGGCGGCGGGATCATGTCGAACAGGAATCCGAGGACAAGGGCGTAGATAATCAGGAAGATCACGGCCCACCAGATCAGGATTCGCTGCGCTCTCTTCGACACGGTCTTCACTCCGCTTCCGTTACGCCAGGCGTTGTTAAGAAATGTTGTCTGAAATGGGGCCGCGCGAGGTGACGCGGCCGGTGCTCATCGGTTGCCTGATGGGCGTCGCCGCGCTGGGCGGTCGCGCTGGCGTGGATGTAGCGGGTGAAGATCATGGCCATCGTGCTAGCAGAGGCGGACCGGTCAGAGAACGCGGCGCAGGAACTCGAGCTGATCGGCGACAATCTGTTGTTGCGCGGTGCCGACGTAGACGTCCATGTGGTCGAGCGGGTACTCCCGCAACTCGGCGTGTGCACCCGCCTTCGCGGCCGCACGGCGGGCCGCCGCGGCCGGCGCGATGGTGTCGCACGTGCCGACCTGAACGAGCAACGGGCGGTCAGTGCGCGCGGCGAACCTGATCGGTCGGTTGAACCCCGCCTGGAGCGCAACACGCGCACATACCTCGTTCCGCCAGCTCGGCCCCGCGATCGCGGCGTAGAGATGCTCGCCGCCCTCCCTCGCGAAGAGCGCACGCGAGCCCGGTTCACCCACCACTGCCACGAAATACGGCGCGCGGCGGGTCAGCGCCCGCACCCCATCGCGCAGTCCGTACGCCGACGCGCGAGCGATATGACGCAAGCCGGCGGTGCGGGCCAGCTGCAGCAGCACCGGGATGCCGTCAACGGCCGGAGTCACCGAGATCGTCGCCGCGACGCGTGCGTCCTGAGCGGCAACCGCGACCACGTGCCCGCCCGAGTACGAGAATCCCAACGGCACGATCCGCTCGGCATCGACGCCCGGTAGCCGGCGAGCCGCTGCAATCGCAGCATGGAAGTCCGCCCGCTGGCGCCGCACCGAGACAAGCTGACGCGGGAGCCCACCGGATGCGCCGAACCCACGGTAGTCGAAGAGCAAAGCGTCGATGCCGGCGGCGGCGAACTCCTCGGCGTAGCCGAGCAAGCTGTTATCACGGGTGCCCGCGAAGCCCGGCGCCATGACAACACACGGACGTCCGCCCGGCGCCTCGAAGGCGTCGCTCTCCGCCGGCAGATGCCAGGCCGAGCAGCGATCGCTGCCGCTGGCAAAGGTGATCTCGTACACGGTTGTCTTCCTGCTCGATCTGGGCATACCTCGGAGGCGACGCCGAGGCCGGGGGCTCGGGATGTGCGGCTATTGCCGCAGCGCGGAGTCGAGGAAGGCGGTCAGCGCGATGCGACCGTAGGCGATCACGTCGGGGTCGGGGTCGCTACGCTCACGGAACGCGACTTCCAGAACCCGGTCCGCGAGCTCGACTGCCACCAGGAATAGGAGCGGATCGGTCTGCGGCGCGGCGAGTCCGGCGGCGAGGGCCAGGCCATGCAGGCGCTCGGCAGTTGCTCGCTGGTTGCGCAGTACCTCGGCCCGCACCGTCGGCGATACCCGCCCGTCCAGCCACAGCCGGGCGGCGTTGGGATGGTCGCGGTAGTAGCCGGCGTAGCAGCCGAGTTCGCGCTCGACGAATTCTGCGACCGACCTCGGCGTGAAGCCCGCCTCGGCCGCGGCCACATGGGCTGTGAGAAGTTCGAGGTGGCGCTCGACCAGCGCGTCGAGGATCTGCTCACGGTCGGCGAAGAAGCGGTAGAGCGACGGCACGTTGATGCCGGCGCGCTCGGCGATGACGCGGGTGGTCACGGCATCGACCCCGCCCTCGTCGATGAGGCTCGCAGCCGCGTCCAGGATGCGCTGGACGGTTTCGCGGCTGCGTGTCTGCACCGGCTCGCGTCGCCGCGGCCGATCGGACCCGGCCTCGTCCGCTCTTGGTCGGGGCGAACCGGCTGCTTGACTGCTCTTGACGGATGCTGGCACGGTTGGAATTATAACGCGACTCGCGTTCCTTTTTCAAGACGTCTCGAACGTGCCACCCGGTTCGAGGCGCCGCATCTCGGCATCGTGGTTGTCGGACCGGCTTCGTCACCAACGTCCCGAACCTAGTCCGGCTCGGTCGCGTCGGCAGTGCGACCGGGCACAACTCCCACCTTCACCTTGCGACGCCGCTTCCCCCGCCGTGTCCAGGCCAATGTTGCGACTCGCCTCCGCTCGAAACCTGACCACCCCACCAGGAGGAACAGCATGTTGAAGACGCTTGCGACCTCGTGTCATCCCATCTCCGACCACCCATCGCTGTGCCAGGTGGCCTTCTCTGTCATCGACCTCGCGCGTTCCGAGCGGTGGTTCCGCGAGGGGCTCGGCTTCTGGCCGGCCGGTGGGGCGCGCACAGCGATGCGCGGCCCGCTGGCCTCGGCGGTGCAGGGCCTGCCGCGCGTCGCCTCGACCTGCTGGTGGCTGGTCGCCCGCAACGAGCGGTTTCAGCTCGAACTTTTCCAGTTCGAGCGCCCGCTGGCGCGCCTGATGCCGCCCGACCGGACGCCGAACGACATCGGGTATTCGCGTATCGGTGTATGGGTCGCCGACTTCGACGAGACTCTGATTCGGCTGGCACGGCTCGCCTCCCCGCCGCTGACCGCCCCGGTCGGCCCATCCGGTGCGCGGCGAGCCTGCGTGCGCAACCCTGACGGTGTCTTCGTCGAGATCATGGAGAAAGACCCGTTGGGCGGTGACGGATGGAGTGCTACTCGGGCGACATGTTCGGTCGCGTTGCGGTCGGTCACGCTGTCGGTGCCGGATCTCGCCCGTTCGGCCGCGTTCTTCGATGGACTTGGCCTCGCCCGCTCAGCAGCCGCGCTGCGCGCACCTGAGCACGAGTCGTTGTGGGGCCTGCTCGGGGCCCAGGCGCAAAGCGCCGTGTACCTTGCCGGCAACGTCCTGGTCGAGGTTGTCCAGTATCTCGAACCGGTCGGGCGGGACCGCCCGGCGGATCACCGGATTTCGGATCAAGGAATACTCAACATCGCCTTCGGCGCCCGCTCGCGACGGGTCCACAGTGAGCTGTACCAGCGGGCGCTGCGTGCCGGAGCGGTGCCGAACTGCAAGCCGCTTCATCTGCCTGGCGCCGGTGTCGTCTACGTCAATGATCCTCAGCAGTTCTCCGTCGAGCTGCTGTGGATGTCGGCGAGGTCCGACAAGGGCTGGGGATTCACCGCGAAGCCGGCCAATCGGCGACCGAAGGCCGACACCCACGCCATCGAGCACACGGTTCGCATCGCCGCACCGGTCCAGGTCACCTGGGACGTCATCACCGACCACGATAATATGGCCAGATGGCTCGGCGTCGGTGCGGTACGACGCGTCGTCGACGGCGCGCCCGGGCCAGATGGCCTGGGATCGCAGCGGCTGTTGAAGCTGCCCGGGACGACAGCGACAGAACAGGTCGTGACTTTCGAGCCACCGACCACATATCGGTACCGGGTGACCCATGGTTCCCCGTTCGTGTGCCACCAGGGTGAGATCTCGCTTCGCGCCGACGGACTTGAGACCGAGCTCACCTGGACCATCCGCTTCCGGCCAAAGGTGGTAGGCACCGGACGCATGCTGCGCATCGCACTCTCGGCTGCGCTCGGCCGGGTGCTGCGCTCCCGTCTGAAACCGCACGTCGAAACCGCTCACGCAACGCGTGCCGGGCGCGCGACTTCGCCGGACGCGGGCCGGGCAGCGCCGAGACGATGACCGCAGCCGTCTGCTCCGATGGCTGCGCGACCTCTTGCCCGCCTGCGGACCGCGGACGCGCGGTGACGCGCAGCGTGTCCAGCGGTCGGAGCGACGGTCCCGCCGCGACCCGCCGGGGGGCAAGGCTGAGTAGCCGACCACCGGGTCACGGCCCTCCTTTAGGCGGCACGAGTGTCGGTTAGTGCACGCTCCCGTACCCGACTACCAGCCCGTGATGCAATGCGAGCCGGACATCTGCGAACCCGTGGACAACTGCTCGAACTCCTCGGCCAAGGCGTACTCACAACTCGGCGTCGGCGGCGGCATCGGTGTCGGCGGCGTCGGCGCTGGCGTGAACCCGCGGCGAGCGCGCGTTGGGTGGACGGCGCGCGGCACCGAGGGCTTGCCGTCGCGCAACTCATCGATCATCTCGTCGAACCGCGTGGTGGTAGCGCTGCTGAGGCCGACGGAGCGCACTTGTTGTCGACGGTGCCGTCTGTGGCGGCGGCGACCATGCGCAGGTCGCCGTCGTAGTGACGGGAGGCCAGCCAGAAGAAAAAGGCGGCGAAGGCGCAGAAGACCCGGATCACGGTGAGCGCGGCCTTGAGCCCGTAGGCGTCGGACACCGCGCCGACGACGAGAGGGCCGACGGCGAAGCCGATCAGGTTCTGATTCATCGATGTCGCCTCCTTGCTCCGCGGGGGTGCAGGCACGCGGATCGGTGCGGGCTCTTCGGGTGGTGCGGGCCCTTCGGGTGGTATGCGGTAGCGAGCCTCGGCCTGCCGCTCCATTCGGAGGGCATGTACGGCGTCCGGGCGGACCGGCGGGCGGATGTCAGGCGAGCAGGTCGACGAGCGCCTGGACCGCCCGCTTGAGGATCTTGCCGGTGGGGGTCTTGGGCAGTTCGTCGACGATCCAGACGTGGCGCGGGTACTTGTACGCCGCGGCTTGCGCTTTGACGTGTTCGCGTAGCTCGTCGGGGGTGGCCGTGTGGCCTTCCTTGAGCGCGACCGCGGCGCACACCTCCTCGCCGTATTCGGGGTGCGGGATGCCGATGACGGCGACCTCGCGTACCGCGGGGTGTTCGTAGAGCAGTTCCTCGATCTCGCGCGGGTAGACGTTGTAGCCACCACGGATGATCATGTCTTTCTTGCGGTCGACGATGAAGAAGTAGCCGTCCTCGTCGATGCGGGCCAGGTCGCCGGTGCGGAACCAGCCGTCGGCGTCGATCGCCTCGGCGGTCGCGTCAGGGCGGCTCCAGTAGCCCTTCATGACGTTGTGGCCGCGGATGACGATCTCGCCGACGCCGTTCTCGATGTCGCGCAGCCCACCTCCACGCCGGTGATGGCGGTGCCGATCGAGCCGGGCTTGCGCTCGCGGTCGGGGTGGTTGAACGAGGCCACCGGGGAGGTCTCCGATAGGCCGTAGCCCTCGAGGATGATGCAGCCGAACTCTTCCTCGAACCCACGCAGCACCTCCACCGGGATGGCCGCGCCGCCCGACACGGACACCCGCAGGCTGCTCAAGTCGTACTTCGCCCGCTGCGAGTAGGCCAGCAGGCCCATGTACATGGTCGGCACGCCCTGGAAGATCGTGACCCCGTAGCTCTGGATGGTGTCGAGTACGGCCTGGGCCTCGAAGCGCGGCACCAGCGCCAGGCAAGCCCCGGCGGCGACGGCAGCGTTTAGGCCGCAGGTCTGGCCGAACGAGTGGAACAGCGGCAGTGCACCGAGAATGACATCGCTGGAGGTCAGCGAGAACAGGTCGGCCGCGACCTCGGCGTTGCGGATCAGGTTGGCGTGGGTCAGCTCGGCACCCTTGGGGGTGCCGGTAGTGCCCGAGGTGTAGAGGATCACCGCGGTGTCAGTCGCCTCACGCTCGATGACCCCGTCCTGCGGCGTGACGTCGGCCAGCATTGCCTCGAACTCGCCCGGCGTCGACCAGCAGGCACTCGGTGCCCGCCGCCGCCGCGCCTGCCACCGCATCCTCGGCGAACCCGTGCCAGGCCAGCACCAGCCTGGCCTGCGAGTCACCCAGGTAGAACGCCACCTCGCGCGACTTGAGCAGCACGTTCATCGGTACGGCCACGGCACCGGCACGCAGGATGCCGTAGTAGGCAGCGGCGAACTGCGGCACGTTCGGGCAGCATGACGCCGACGCGGTCGCCGGGCTGCACGCCGCGGTCGCGCAGCAGCCCGGCGACGCGGGCACTGGCCGCGTCGAGCTGGGCGAACGACAGCACCGTGTCACCGAGCCGGATAGCGGGTGCGGAGCCGTCCCGGCCGGCTGCGGCGGCGAGGTTCTGGGCCAGGTTGGTCATGGTTAGGTCTTCCTGCGTGTGCGGATGGGATTGGGGGTGGTGGTGCGGGTTCAGTGGGCGGGCACGGTAGCGGCGAGGGTGTGTAGCTGGTAGGGGGCTGGGTCGAAGCGGCGGGTGGCTCGGCGGTACTGCCGGGTTGGTCCGGGCCAGTTGACGGTTGCCTCGCCGGCGGCGTCGAGGTAGAAGCTGTTGCAGCCGCCGACCGACCAGACGGTGCCGGCGAGTTTCGCGGTGGTCTGCGCCACGTAGGCGTTCTGTTCATCGGCGCGTACCTCGATGCTGGTGATGCCGTGTGAGCGCATCAGCGTCAGCGCGTCGATGAGGTAGGCGACTTGGCACTCCTCCTGGAATACGTGGGAGTTGTGGCCGGTGGCGCTGCCGGCGCCGCCGAGGCGGAACAGGTTCGGGAAGTTGGTCACGGTGATGCCGAGGTAGGTGTGCGGCCGGCCGTTCCAGCACGCGGCCAGGGTCCGGCCGTCGCGGCCGCGCAGGAGTTCGGCGATTGGCGGGTCGGCGACGTGGAAGCCGGTGCCGAAGATGATCACGTCGGCGGGGTGCTCGCTGCCGTCGGTGGTGACCACGGTGTTCGCCTGGACCTCGGCGACGCCGCCGCTGGCCACCTCGACGTTGGGCGCTGACACCGCCGGGTACCAGTCGTTGGAGATCAGGATGCGTTTGCAGCCCAGTTCCCAGGTGGGTGTGAGCCGTTCACGCAGCGCGGGGTCGCTGACCTGGCGGCGCAGGTGGGATCTGGCGATCGCGGTGGCCAGGCGGCGGACCCGTGCCGAGACCATGATCTTCCACAGCACCTGCTCGCGCAGGTGGTACTGCTTTTGGCGTACCAGCCGCTGCGCCCACGGTGCGGCCGCGTACAGCCGGCGCTCGAGCCGGGTGGTGGCGCGGTTCAGCCGCGGCGTGATCCACGGTGCGCTGCGCTGCACCACCGTCATCCGCCCGACGTGTGGCTGGATCGCCGGGACGAACTGGATCGCCGATGCGCCGGTGCCGACGACGACGACGTTGCGGCCGGCCAGGTCGATGTCGTGGCGCCAGCGGGCGGAGTGGAACACCTCGCCGCCGAATGCGGACAGGCCGGGCAGATCCGGGGTCGACGGGTCCGCGATGGGGCCGGTGGCGTCGACGAGCACGTCCGCCGACAACGGCCCGGCGCTGGTTCGGAGGCGCCAGCGCTGCGCCGGCTCGTCCCAGTCGGCCTCCAGCAGGCTGGTACCGGGGCGGATGTAGGGCAGCAGAGCGTGGTCGCGGGCGACCCGGCGCAGGTAATCGCGGATCTCGGCCTGTGCGGAGAACGCCTGGGTCCAGTGCGGGTTGGGGGCGAAGCTCAGCGAGTACAGGTGCGACGGGATGTCGCAGGCGCAGCCCGGGTAGGTGTTGTCCCGCCAGACGCCGCCGATCTCCTGCTCGCGCTCCAGCACCACGAAGTCCTCACCCGCGCGCTTGAGTGCGTGCGCGGCGGCCAGGCCGCCGAATCCCGCCCCGATGACGACGGCGCGGAAATGCTGCGGCGCGGGCTCGGGCGTCATTGCCGGTAAACTCCTCTAGAAAATCTAACGTGAGTCGCGTTACATTCTCACCCATGTTGCGAGCCGTCAAGACCCAGCCACCACCCGAGCCGGAGACCGACCCGGAGGCCGAAACGCGCCGCCGCAGGCAGGTCTCCCCGACCGTGCGAGCCGAAGTCCATCGCTTTCGTGGCCGCACGCGCAACGCCTGCACTCCGTCGCCGTCGCGGTTGGCC
Organism: uncultured Actinomycetota bacterium; assembly: GCA_963836775.1. Taxonomy (GTDB): domain Bacteria; phylum Actinomycetota; class Actinomycetes; order Mycobacteriales; family Micromonosporaceae; genus DASQPR01. The sequence goes on from CAWIKR010000003.1 coordinate 3,167,901, forward strand.
TGGCGTCTCCCGACACGGACCCGCTGGTGTGGTCGCCTTCGACGACGACGTTTGGGAGCTTTACCGGCGTGACGACTGGACCCGGTCGCGTGATCTCACCGCCGAGCAGCCGGACACCCTGCACCGGCTGCAGCGGCTTTGGCTGATCGAGGCCGCCATCACTGCCCAGATCGTGATGCCTAACTCCGGCGCCGAGGGCGTCATGCTGACGCAGGGCGGCATGGCCGGCGGCTGGAGCCTGCACGCCCGCGACAGGCGGCTGCGCTACTGCTACAACCTGGTAGGGCTGCGCCGCTTCTATGTCGACTCCGAAACCAAGATCCCGGCAGGCGAACACCAGGGTCCGGATGGAGTTCGACTACGTCTGCCCGGGCCTGGCCAAGGCCGGCACAGTCACCCTCTACCCGCGGGCGATTCGGAGGCGAAACGATGACAACGCTCGTCCCGGCATCGACAGATGGCCTTTGACCGCACTGGTCTGAGCAGCCAAACGCTCGCAGTCACCCCTGCCGTCCCAAGGGTGAATCCCCTGTCTGATGGCTACCGGTGGCGCTGGACGCTCATCAAGCGGCCGACCGATGAGCGGCATTGACGAAGACTTGCGAAGATGATCATGCGCGAGGATCGCCGCCGTCGTTGGTCCATACGGTGCGAATATGGACAACACCGATACTTCGGGCGCCAGGAAAACTAGTGTTGCTATGCGGGTGCACCGGTCGTCATGTTTGGAGCCATTGTTCGCATATCTGTGCATTTAACTGAGCAGATCCTGCTCGACGGTCAGCGTTGGACCGTGCGGATTCGATGAGCTGTCCAGTCGAGCCTATCCAATTCGATCTAGTACCGGAAGGAAGCAGACGACATGAAGCAACGGGAAGCGAGCGGTGCGGCAATTGGATGGACGGCGTTTGCCGCCATCATGATGATTATCATCGGCGTCTGGTGGATCATCGCTGGGCTTATCGGGATCATCGACGACCACTTCTACGTCAAGACGGCAAATTACATCTTCAAGTTCGATAGCGACGGCATGGGGCTGGATCCATCTGATCACCGGCATAGTGGTGTTGCTCGCCGGCTGCTGGCTGTTCACGGGAGCGGTGTGGTCTCGCATCATTGGGGTGATCATGGCTATCTGGACGGCGTTCGTCGGTTTTGCCTGGCTGCCGTGGTATCCGGTTTGGGCCATCCTCATCGTGGCAGCCTCCGTCTTCGTGATCTGGGCACTGACGGCGCACGGCCGCGACATCGCGCGAGACTGACGCTGGGGCACCGCCGGTAGTTCATGCGCCAAAGCCGTGCGTGGCGACGATCGAAGGAGGGTATGCGGCGGCAGGTCTGCGCACCTATCGGACCCGCTGGAACGACCTGAGCGCGCCGAGAAGCGTTGCCACGCTCAGCCACCGACGCACCACATGAGCGGGGCGCGCGATGGCGGCAGGCCCAATCGTCGTGAGTTTGCCCATCCGTGGCTCCTGTCACGACCGGCCCGTTGCGGTCCGAGAAATGTGATCAGCATGCGGAAGCGCAGGGTGTCGGAGGAGGCCGAAGTGCCGGTCCTCCCGGCGACCCTGGGTAAAGCTGTGAAGGCGCAGCTTGCACGCGCTTTCCACGCTCCGTTCGAAACCCTGATCGTGGTCGGCGTCAACGGGCTGCTGATGACCGGAGCGTGGTTCCTGTTGCCCAACCCGAACCCGCTGTTCACCTTCCACGGCGCGCTGGCGTTCCCGATAGTGCTGGCGGGCTGGATGCTCTCTGACGTGCCCGCTACGAACGTTCTCGGCGCGGATGCCAAGGCCAGCATCGCCGCGCTGCGGGACCCGCGATCGCTGCTGAGGTTGCTCTATGCCAAGAGCCTCGTGCTCTGGGCTCTGGTCGCGCCTCTGTGCGCGGTCGTCGCGATCGTTCTGGGTCTGTACGAGGACCGAGTCGGCGCGACGATCTTCACCCTCGCATGGATCCTGATCGTGCCGTTGGGCGTGCTAGGCCTGTCCGCGTGGGCGGGCATCTACTTCCCGTACCATCCGATCGCTCTGCGCGATCGATGGGCCCACCGGCGCCCCCTCAGACAGATGATCCTCCGCTGGTCATCACTCGCCGTGCTGCCCTACTTGCTCGTACCTATGCTCGTGATCGCCATCTCGGCCCCGACGCTGCTTCTGTGGTATCTGACGTCGCAGACCAATGGGGCGAGGCGGATCCCTGATGGTGACTTCGCGCTCGGCGTCCTGATCGGCTGTGGGCTGGCCGTCGTGTCATGGTTCTGGGGGCACCGCCGCGGCGTCCGCATCGCCGAACAGCGCAGGGCCGACCTCATCGACTTCCTATCGAACCCGCACAACGGGTGACAGCCTCATGGCAGCGGAGGCCGGACCGCCGCTGACTCACGCCCAGGCGTTGCGGGCGGCGTGCCAGCCCAATTCGATCCTCGTCTCGGCACCGGCCTTGACCATCAATTCGTGAATCCGGCGTTGAATTGTCCGCCGGGATGTCCCGAGATGTCCGGCGATCGCCTCCTCCGTCATGCCGGTCAGTAGCAGGCCGAGCACCTGGGTATCGACCTCGTCCAGTTCCGGACGGATCTCGATCACGTTATCGCCGGCTGGGTTCGTCAGCAGCGGGTAGGCGCGTTGCCACATCGTCTCGAACAAGGCCGTGAGCGCGTGGACGAGCCCGCTCGACTGCACCAGCATCGACGCCGGCGAGTCGATGTGGCTGTGCAGCGGCACCATCGCCCGCTCGCCGTCGACGATCACGAGCTTGAGCGGAACCCGCTCGACGATGCGGATCTCCTGGCCGCACGCGATGCTGCCGATCACGTCGCGGACCATGCCGGGTTGCGCCAACGCCCGTCGATCGAGAAGGGCACGGTACCGAATACCGCGGTTTATGCCGGCGTTCCCCGCTGCGTTGTCGCGATGCGGCACTACCGTGAAGTTCGGCGTCACCATGGACAGAACCTCATGCTGCGCCGCCTGCTGTATCTGGGTGAACCGATGCCGTACCGCGCTGAGCTCGGTCATGATCTCGACGACTTCATCTCTGCGGTGATCGATCGAGGCGAGCCGGTGCTCTTCGGCGAGCGCCGATACCGCGAGTTCTGCCGCGCGCAGATCATCGCGCCGTTCGCGCAGCAACGCGCCGAGAGCGACCCCAGGTGGTGCCACGCAGTAGGTCGGAACCGACTCCATAGTCTCTTCCACGACCAAGCCACGGGCGCACAGATCGGTCAATATCCTGGCGACCACCGGCTCCGGCAAACCGGTCGACGCAACGAGACCGGCCGCGCTGAATCGCGCGTCGGTCACCAGACGTCGATACACCGTCTCCGCGGCCGGATCTAGTCCGAGCGCCATCAACATGCCCGCTCCTCACCTGGGGTTCTGTGAATATACGAGCAACGGCCCCAGGAATGACGCTTCCTGAGGCCGTTGGTCTCGGACTCTCCGATATTTACGGAGATATGCTGTTCGAGCTATTTCAGGGCGTACGCCCGAGTGATGTTCTCCGAGATGCTGTTGCCCCGGCTGTCTGATGCAGCGGCTTTGATCGACACGAAACCGTGCGACGGTGCCTTGAAGCGGGCGGTCCATTCACCTTCAGCCGTCTTGGTTAAGACGATCTTGTGCCACGTGACGCCATCGTCGTACGAGACCGACAGCGAGCCGCTGGTGATCTTTCCGGTGCCCACAGCCCCCGGCAAGTGCCGGGCGAACAGATGCAGTGTCTGCCAACCGCCTTGCGCCGTGCCCGTGAGATCGGTCTGGATCTGGTAGTCGAGTTGCATCAACGGCATCAAATCGACCTCGTTCGGATCGGTGACCGGCTGCGAGACCACCTTCCAGACCGTGTGCGTCTTCGGCGAGAGCTGCCATACCGAAGCGTCTCGTGAGGCGTGGAGATCCAGCTTGTAGGTCGAGGTGACAGTCGGAATCGGGTATAGCGACCCGGACGCCCATGCCGACTCCGAGACCAGGGTGCCGTCCTGGTAGATCTTCATGTTCAGTTCATCGCCCTCGGTCAGATAGCCGGCGTGGTTGACGCCGCCGTCCGCCCACGGCTGGACGTTGAACTGGATCGAGAGTGAATCGCGCTGTGAGGACCAGAAGCCGCCACCGTCGCGGGGGCGCACGATCGGTGAGAACCAGTCGCTGGTGGTGCGCGATCCGCGTCGGAACGTCTCGATGTCACCGCTGGAGACCAGGCTGAAGTTAGGCCCGGTGACCGCCGAGGAAGCCCAGCTGGTGCCCGGCTGCGCGGAGAGATAGTCGGTACGCACGCCCGGCATATCGGTCTTCAGCCAGAACCCGGTGCCGTATCGGCGATACGGCCGGTAGTCCCAGCGGAATTCGCCGCTGGCGTACTGGGTGGTGCCGTAGAACTTCATGTCCACGGTGGCCAGGTCGCTCGCCTTGGGCCGGTAGGTCAGGTTGTTCGGGATCTGGCCGGGGTGCGGATCGACCAGGTCGTAGGCGTACGGCGAGTTCGGCGTGCCGACGACGGTCAGGAACCGCCGGCCGGCCTCGGCGATCAGACCGGCCCCAGTGCGAGCGGTGACCGTGATGACGGGAACCGCGCTGTCCGAACCGTCGTCTTGACCGACCCACTCCATCAGCTTGCCGGCTTGATCGTTGACGACGATCAGCAGCTTCGCCCCAGCGGCCGCGGCCAATGCCGCTCGTTGGCTGCCGGTCACCATGTCCGAGCGGGTCACGATGACCGCCTTGCCGGTGGCGTCGATGCCGCTGTAGTCCGACCCGTCCCCGGCGTAGACCGTGGCCAGCGGGCCGTGATCGCGGTAGAGAGACGAGCCGGCCTGTCCAAGGAACGAGACCGCCTTGCCGCCGTCGGTGACGGTGAGCATCGGGTAAGCCTTACGCCACCGGCTCTCGAACTCGAAACTTCCCTTGGAGACCTTGCGGGTTGGCAACGCGTACATGGTGTCGTACGCCGAGGGCAGGATGTACTGCTCGCCGAGCACGCTGTCCTTGCCGTCGCTGCGGTACCAGTCCAGGAAGAGCAACCGGTCCTCGGTGGTACGTGGCACCACGGCCTTGACCTCGACCGCCTTGCGGGCATCCAGCGTCAGGTTCTGATCATGGTCGAGGTCGATCTGCGGGTTGCCGAGCAACGCTAGACCCAGCGAGTCGGGTCCGTGCGTGCCGGGGACATCCATGTACGTCACCGCGCTGTAGGTGCCCTCGGGCAGCCGCAGGTCGGCCGTTCCGGAATCGCCGACCGTGATGTACTGCGGATCGATCTGGCCGAACTGCTGCAGTTCGATGATGCCTGCGACCGGCTTGCCGGCGCGGTCCTTCAAGGCGACGTGCAGGGTGTATCGCTGATCTTCCTTGTACAGACCGACATCGGTACGGGCCGCGACAGCGCCCGCGTCGGTGGTAGCAACGATCTCGCCGAGGTAGCGGCGGCCCACGGCGGCCATGCTCGGCAGCGCGGTCGCAGTGACGGTCGCGGTGCCGTGTGCCGGAACGGTCAGGGTGTCCGTCGACAGCGTGAACATCCCGGCCGGTGCAGGGGTGCCGGCGTCCGCGGTGGGATCGACATCGTACGGGCCGCCGGCCACGTTCGCCGCCTCGGACAGGTGCAGGGTTACCGCGGAGGACCCGCTGTTGGCATAGGTGACGGTACGCGTGACGGGCGACTCGTCGCTGAACGGCCACGCATCGAAGCCGAAGTACGCCGACCCGGTCGCCGTGATCTGATCACTGATCGCCGCGTTAATGTCGACCCGACCCGCGCCGACCTGGTATGCCGTGTAGTCATGCAGAGGCTTCGACGTACTCATCAATGCGTCTTTGATCTGTTGTCCGGACCAGCCGGGGTGTTCTTGCGCGACGATCGCGGCCGCGCCGGCCACGTGCGGCGTGGCCATCGAGGTGCCGCTCATGGTCTGGTAGTAGCCGGTGTCGGCGGTGCCGCCTGCGAGCGCGGCCAGGATGTCGACGCCCGGGGCCGCGATGTCCGGCTTGAGGGCGTAGTCGCCGAAGCGCGGCCCCATCGTGGAGAAGTACGCGAGTTGGTCGTTGGAGTCGACAGCCGCAACAGTCAATGCCGCGTCGGCAGCACCGGGCGAGCTCATCGATGCCTCAGCACCGGTATTACCAGCGGCGACCACAAACAGAGCACCGGTCTGCGCACTCAACTGGTCCAGCGCAAGGCTCATCGGATCGGTGCCGTCGCTCGGGTCGGACCCGCCCAGGCTCATGCTGATGACCTTGGCGCCCTGACTGGCCGCCCACTCCATGCCTGCGATCACCCAGGAGTCGTCACCGCTGCCGTCGTTGCCGAGCACTTTGCCCACGATCAGATTGGCGGCTGGGGCGACTCCCTTCTCCAGGCCGCCCGATGCCGCACCGCTGCCGCCTACCGTCGACAATGTGTGGGTGCCGTGACCGTTTCCGTCGGACGCGGTCTCGCCCGGCACGAAACTAACTGATTCGCTCACCCGGCCGGCCAGGTCGGGGTGGTTGAGATCGGCACCAGTGTCCAGCACTGCGACCTTGACCCCCGCACCGTCAAAGCCCGCCGCCCAGGCGGCAGGAGCGCCGATCTGCGCGGTGCTCTGCGCGAGATCCGCGTGTACCTTGCCGTCGAGCCAGATCTTCGTGACGTCGTCGGCCAGCTCCGGCCGTCCGAGACTGCGCGTGGACACTGTGCTCGCGGTCAGAGCCGACCACGTCGAGCGGGCGTTGTGCTTGTCGAGCCGGAGCGCCCTGCCGTTGATGCTCGGCAGCAAGCGTGTCCGGGTCAGCCCGCGCGGAGTGGCGCGCTCGGATCGCGTCACCGCGGCCCGGCTGGTGTAGCTGAAGATCATCGGAATGCCGGTCGAGTGCTGATCGTCGTAGCCCTGCTTGATCAGCGAGGTCACATCGAACAGGCGCCGGTCCACCTCGTCGGCCGCGACGTACGGCAACACCTCGTCGGGAAACACGTAGAGGTCCTTGCCGATCGTCTCGGTCCGCACCCCGCCAACGACGCCATGCGGCCGTCGCACCTCGACGGCTTGGCGACCCCCACCGACATCGTGGAGGACAACGACATCGCCGGTGATGAGGGTGACCGAATGCATGGACGGCGAGCCCGCTGCGGCCGGCGTCATCGCTGGGGCGGCCCCGGCGGCCGAATGCGCGAGCGTTCCAGTGGCGACGGCGAGCATGGCGCCGATAGCGACCAGCGCTACCGGTTTGTAGCGACGGCGCTGCAGGCGGGCAGGAATCATGCGATGTTCCTACCGACCCGGCGCAGTCACCGGAATGCTCTCGCACTGGCGAGCAAGCGTCACGGCGCCAACCCGCCATTGATCACCTGCGGACAGGCCCACTGTTTGCGACTTACGGTCCAGTACGCGTCCCTGCCAGCCGGAATTGACACGACGTGGCATGTGACGACGCCGTTCAAGGAGTTCTGGGTGCTCTCCTGAGCGCGCCCGCGTGGCCCGGCTCCGACAGCCCGGCGGGCTCGGTCATCGATGCGAACATATGCCGGCTACCACGCCATCGTCGAAGGCATCCTGCACACCACACGCAACGCCGACATGCTGCGGCGGCTCATCACCGACCACGCAGGAACCACCTACGCGTACTACCTCGACGTCAGTTTCGCCGAGACGCTGCGCCGCCATACGCAACGACCGCAGGCGAGCGACTTCACGGCTGACCAGATGCGCGGCTGGTATTCCGCGCACGACGTTCTCGGAGTCCCCGGCGAGCACGTCATCCCACAAGCCTCGACCCTCGACGAAACTGTTGAGGCGATTCTGGCGACCTCCGCGCTGCTCTCGGCGCCCAGCGTCGTACCAGCCCGTACCCCGGCGTGATCCCGCCCCGTCCGCGCCAAGCTCCGTACAGCGACGGCGCAGCGACGGCTCATCCGTAGCCGGCAGCACCGCGCCGGCTCTTGCGCCCCGACGGCTCACTCTCTCGGTCGTGATGGTAGGGCACGATCGCCGCCCGGGCGACGCGGAAGCGTATTGAGTGCGAGCAGGGCCGCCGGGATGGTGGCCAGGTGCATGGTGGCGAGGCACACCGCGCTGGTGGTGTCGAATCCGGCCGGGATGGTCATCACGGCGATGGTGGCCACGGCGAGCGTAGGGGCGGCGATGCGCGCGACGCGGATGGTCGCCGGCCATATCCGAGACAGCGCCGCGATCAACGCCAGCCCGGTAGCCAACGGGACGAGCGACATGATCGTGATCGCTGCTGGATCCACCCGTACGGTGCTGCCGTTCTGCGGATAGGTGAAGGCGCCCCCGAGCGCCCGGCCGATGGCGTAGATGACCAGGTTGATCAGGAGCAGACCGGCCAGGGTAGCGACGATGACGGCGAGTCGGCCGGCACTATTTCTGGTGCGGGTGGGCGATGCCGCGGTGGACTGGTCGGTTGCGGTGTCGGTCATGGTCACCGCTCCCGTGTGAGGAAGGTTCCGAGGCCGTCGAGGATGCCGCGAGTGCCTTCTTCGCGACCCTCGACAGAGTCCAGCCCATCGAAGTGGACGGCTTGTTCGGTGTAGGTCAGGTGGGTGGCCACGCCTTCGGGCTCGACCGCGATGGTGGTCAGCGATGTGGACAGATGCTGGTCGTCGACCCACATGTCGTAGATGAACACGATGCGCTGTTGGTCGACGATGTCCGTGTAGGTGGACTCGAAACGCGATCGTGGGCCGCCGTGCCAGCGTCCTTCCTCGGTGCCGCGTCCACCGACGCGGAAGTCGTGCGATTTGTGTGTGACGTCGAACGTCGGCCCGCCACCGAACCATTGGTCTCTTGCGTCGTTGTCGGAGAGCGCGTGCCAGACGTCGGCGACCGGCACCGGATAGGTGCGTTCGATGACGAAGGTGGCGTGGGTCTGGCTGCGTTCGGTCGTGTCGTTCATGTCGTCTCCTTGTTGGTGGGTGTGCCGAGGACAGCGCCGAGACGGTCGAGACGCCGCTCGGCGGGCAGTCGCTGCCGGCCGATCCACTCGGCGGCCGGTGTGAGCGCGTCGACCGCGAGCTGGTACGTGCGGACCCGGCCGACTTTGGTGGATTCCACGATCCCGGCGGCCTCGAGGACGCCGAGGTGCTGGACGACGCTGGGCAGCGCCATATCGAACGGCCGAGCGAGCTCGCTCACCGACGCCGGCCCGCGGGCAAGCCGCTCCACCATCGCTCGGCGGGTGGCGTCGCCTAAGCCGTGGAACATCCGATCAAGCTCGTCCTGATACTTAGGCACGTGCCTAAGTATTGGACTCGACCTCACGCCTGTCAAGGACTTCCCGAGGTCCCACGCCGAACGTCGCGTGGTCAGAGCGCGGCCGCGCCGAGCACCCACGGCGTCGTTTGGGTAATGAAGTCGGTAGGGAACCCGACTTGGAATCCGGTCGCCGCCTCCAGACGTGTGGCCAGTTCCGATGGCAGTGTGACGGCGACACAGCCGAGGTTGTCGTGCAGCTGCTCAACGGTCCGGGCGCCGAGGATCGGCAGCACGGCGCTGCGTCGACGCGTCCAGGCGAGGGCCACTTGCGCTGGGCTGACGCCCAGCTCGTCGGCGACCTGCTGCACGGCCTCGGCCACAGCGAGGTCGTTGCTGCTGATGGTTTCCCGTTTCAGGCGCGCCGTCTGGCCAGGCGCTCCGCCGTTGTACTTGCCGGACAGCACTCCACCGCCGAGCGGGCTCCACGCGGTCACGCTGAGGCCGTACTCATCGGCCATCGGCAGCAGTTCGCGCTCGGCATCGCGGTTCACCAGGCTGTACGGCACTTGGAGGCCCGCGAACGGGGTCCAACCGCGCCACTCGGCGAGGGTGTTCGCCCGGGAGACAACCCAGGCCGGCGTGTCCGACACCCCGAGGTAGAGAATCTTGCCGGCGGTGACGGCGTCGTCGAGGGCCCGCATGGTCTCTTCGACCGGGGTGTGCCGGTCCCAGATGTGCATCCAGTAGATGTCGATGTGGTCGGTACGCAGCCGGCGCAGGCTGGTCTCCAGCGACAACCTGAGGTTCTTGCGATGGCTGCCGCCGCCGTTGGGGTCAGCAGGGTCCCGGGTCACGGTGTACTTCGTGGCCAGCACGAACCGATCACGGCGGCCGGCGAGCAGCTCGCCCAGGATTTCCTCGCTAGCGCCACCGCGGTAGTTGATGGCCGTGTCGACGACGTTGCCACCAGCGTCGGCATAGGCATCGAGGATGCGTCGGCACTCCTCGATCGGAGCGCCGACGCCGCCCTGCTCGCCGAACGTCATCGCACCGAGTACCAGCTCAGACACGCGCAGACCGGTGCGGCCGAACGTCGTATATCTCATGCGAACGTCGCCGCCACGTATGCCGCGAGCTCTTCAGCTGAGACATCGCGCAAGTGGCAGTCGATCGCCCAGCGGTGTCCGGACGGATCGAGGAACTGCGCGGTGCGATCACCCCAGAACGCATCGTATGGCGGCTCGAACGCGGTCGCCCCGGCGGCGATAGCACGGTCGTAAACGGCATCAACGTCGGCCACCGACAGATGGAACGCGGCCGGGCTGCCGCCCAGCGCCGCCGGCGTCCGCATGCTCCGGTCCGGCCACTCCCCCGCAAGCGCCAACACGGTGTCACCCACACGCAGTTCGACCGTGAGCGGCCGACCATCGGGCAGCCTGACGCGACTCGTTTCCTCGGCGCCAAGCACCTCGGCGTACCACGCGGCCACAGCGTCGGGATCGGTCACCACGAGATGGACGGCAATCTGTGTCATGCCTCGACCATACAATCAGTCTGGTCAGACTGTCTAGACGCTCTATACGGTACGCTGCTTCCGTGACGGCCCGACGCGACGAAGCCCAGCAGAGCGGCACCGAGCTGCGTGAACGCATCCTCGATGCGGTTGCCGAGCTGCTGCGTAACCATTCGTTCGACGCACTCAGCGTGGCCGAGATCATCACCGCGGCCAATGTGTCCCGGGCGAGCTTCTACTTCTACTTCGCCGGGAAGCACGCGACGCTTGCCGAACTGGTGCGCCGCGCGGTCGGCGCCGGCCACGAGGCCGCACAGCCTTGGGTACAGGGAACCGTCGATGCCAAAGAATCGCTACGGGCGGGCATCGACGCCGGAGCCGAACTCTGGCAGTCGAACGCGGCCGTGCTACGGGCAATCGTGGAGAGCTGGGGGTCCGACCCGCAGCTGCGTGACCTGTGGCTCGCACAGATGGCGACCTTCACCGACGCCACAATCGCGAGGATCGAGACCGATCGGCAATCCAACCCCGCCGTCGCGGCCAGACTTGAGGGCGTCGACGTGCCGGCGCTCGCGGCGACGCTGACCTGGACCGGCGAACGGCTGTACTACCTGGCCGCGTGCGGGGTGCCGCCGTTCGATGACCGGAAGGTCCTGGTCGACACGCTGACTCACCTGTGGGTGTCAGCACTCTACGACTAGTGAGGAATATCGATCTTTGCGTACGAAGACGAGCGACGTGTCCGCCGAGCGGGACTGGTCCGGATCGTCCGCCTCCGAGCGCGGGCAAGTGACTGCGACGACGACCGCATGCCCTCTGGGCCGAAGGCCTTGGTGGTTACCGACTTCTACGCCGGCGATAGCGGGCGTCGCCGCGACGCACAGTTCGGGATCCAGATCCGAGAATGGCGCCTACATCAGCCCTGTCGCCTCGAAGGGAATTCGTGCTCGCCAACGAGGCCGGCGGCAGTGGGCTCGTTCTGCCCGTATACGAACGGCGCGAAGACGACCTCTCGGTCATCGGGGTCGCGGTAGGTCACGGCGCCAACCGCCTCCCAGTACGGGTGCGACGAGACCGGCACGAGGCGGGCTGCCAACAGACGGTATCGCGCCTCATCTCGCGCACGCTCGCTTGGGAAGTAGAGGCATAGCTGGTCATGGGCGTCGACAGGAACGGGCTCGGCCGACCGCACAATTTCCAGCGTTAGCGAGGCTCCGGGCAGCCCGAAGATCACACCGTCGCTTTCGTAGCTGCCGCGGAAGGTCTCCTGGACCGGCAGGCCAACCAGGTCGCGATAAAAGGCCACGGACTGGTCGAAGCGGTAGCTTCGGCGCCCGAACCGGACGGCTCCGATCGTGGCCAGGTGAGTGGGCCACGACGACGTCGTTCGCGGGTCTTCGGTCATCACACCGTCACCTCTCTTGCCTGATCCCGACGCTTTGCCGCCAGCCGTTGGTCGAGGACAGGCCACTGATTCACCAGCGCGTGCTGGGCGCGGAGCGACCGTCTACGGGCCGACGCCGTCTCGCACAAACCGTCCACGGCTCATCATGCCCGGCGCACGTGATAAGCGGGGCGCGTCGGGGCAGGTGTTGCTTGCCGTAGCCTTGCGGGTCCCGTCCAACTAAGCGCCCCGTCGTCGTTTCTTACGCCGACCGCGTGGCTGGCCGAAGCCCCTCCGACGAAAACCCGCCAAGCCTCACTACCTACGGCCGTCATCTCTCCGGACGCTGACCCTATTTCGCGTAGTGGTAACGGCAGCTGATGATGGTCACGACATCGTCGCCAGACTTGTCCGGCGAGATCGCGTAGACAAGGCGATGCTCGTCATTGATGCGTCGTGACCACGCGCCAGCGAGGTGATGGCGTAGCGGCTCGGGCTTGCCGATCCCTTGGAACGGGTCCCCGTTGCCGATGTCATCGATGAGCTTGTTGATCCGTTTGACCATCGCGCGGTCGGTGTTTTGCCAATACATGTAGTCACGCCACCCGGTCGAGACGAACATGATCTTCACGAGCGGTCGAGGTCCCGTTCGACGCCCTCACCGTCACGGAACTCTTCCATCCCGGCCGCCAGCCATGCAGCGTTCGCCGGCGACCGCAGCAGATATGCCGTCTCCTCCATCGCGTCCCAGTCAGCCTTTGACACAAGCACCGCGTTGCCTCGACTGTGCACGATCTCTACCGGCGTGTGATCTTCGTTCACCTGCTCGAGCAGCGGAAACAAGCGCTTGCGGGCCTCGGACGCGGTGATGGCGGTCATTGTGATCCCTTCCCTTGATCCATTGGTACCGGATCAGGTACAACTGTACCTTACTTCAGCCGAAACCAGAAACCCGTGAATGCAGGGACCTCGGTCAGTGCATTCGAATGATGGAGATCAGCCCCAGACGGCGAGGTCGGCCTCGTTGCCCTCGGCGTCCGCGAGCGTCCACCAGTCCGGGCCGTTGTCCCGGACCATGCGCCCGCCGGCTGCTAATCCGGCCGAGATGCGCGCCTCCACCTGATCGCGCGGCACGTAGATGTCGATGTGGATGCGACCGCGATGCGGGCGCTCGGCGTCCATTTGCTGAAACCAGAACGGCGGCCACGAGCGGTGCGGGTCGAGAAGGTCGGCGTCGTCGAATTCGTCGTAGCCGAGCACGGCCCGCCAAAACGGGCGCACCGTCGGGATCGCGAGCGCGTCGATCGCCACCTGGACATGCTGCACCGCTGACGGATCCGCGGTCAGGTCGAGGTTGCGTGCAGCGGCCGAGATGTCCCGGGCCACCTGGACATCCTTATCGCTCAGGCCGCCGGGATAACCGGTAAAAATCCGCACCGTCACGCCATCGCCGCGCAGGTCCACATCGACCTGATGGCCTGCGGCCGATCGAAGGCCGCTGATGGCCTGCACGAGCGCGGCGCCTGCGCCGAACGACCCGGTCCGGAAGTGCGCGCACGCCCGCCCGCCACCCCACAATGCGCGCCAGCCGTCGGCCCCAGCCAGCTCGTCGAACTGCTTGCCTGAGATCTGATCGCTCATCCCGCGATGCTATCGACGAGCCCCGACAATTCGGTTGCGACCCACTCGACCCTAAGGTCGCGGCGAACCGACCGACGCATGGCAGCGGCTGAACGGTCGGTCAGCCCGCTTCATCCGTTGAAAAGACCAACGTGGGTGGCTCGGGCACGCTCGGCAGCCTCAAGGAACGCGGTCTCAGCCTGTTGATCGAGTGAGGTCTGAATGACGTGTCCGCTGTGCTGGCCATGCAGCTCTTCGAGAACCTTCTCGGCATCGACCGACGCGACCAGCATGATCAGCGCGACATTTCCAGCATCGAGCTGGGCACCAAGGTCGCGCATGAAGCCCTCGTCAAGCCCGCTGTCGCTGGATCGCCCGCTGGAGCCGACGAACCCGTGACCGATCAGACCTGACCAACCGGTTTTGCCGTTGCCGGCTCGGTGGAGCTTTACTTTGCTGCCGCCGCGACGTTCGACGATGACCGCGTCTTCTATGTCGATCGCGTGCTGCGCTTGGAGTCGGGTGAGCGTCTCGACGACCGCTTCTGCCGCAAGAACGTTGGGGTATCCGATCACATAGAGATCACTCATGTTCGCCCCTGATGATGGGAATCCCGCCATACACAACGCGTACCAGTCTATGCGTGCGTAAGGGACAAATAGTGCCAATCGGGAGTCAGGCCCTTGCGCGACTAGTCGACGATCACTCAGCTCGCATGACCGGACGCGTTGCCGGGAGCGTTCTACGCTGGGGCCGTGTCCGACGACGGCGGCCGGCCCTCTCGGGTCGAGGACCTGCACGAGCTGGCGATGGCCATGCCGCACGTGACCGTCGAGCACGGCACAGGCGACAATCCGATCTACCAGGTCGGCCGGAAGTCGTTCATATTCTTCCGCAATCCGCGGCCGGATGCGGTCGACCCGCGAACCAGCGAGCGCTATTCCGATGTGATCGTCTTCTGGGTCGCGTCCGAGGCGGACAAGCAGGCGATGGTTCAAGACGACGCGTCGCCGTTCTTCACCACCGCGCACTTCGGTGGCCACCCATCGGTGCTGCTGCAAGCCAGCCGGATCGGTGAGCTGAGCCGACAGGAACTGGCAGAGGTCGTCCACGAAGCGTGGCTGTCCCGCGCATCAGCGCGCCGAGCAGCAGCCTGGCTTAGCGCACATCCGCCGGCGTGATCGCCGCCGCGCACACCGCATACGCGCGCGCTGGGGCGAACCGACCGGCCTGCTCTGACTCAGCGGTTTCATCCCATACGTGGGATTCGTGGTTCGGGCATGTTGGGTGGTGTGGCAGGTTAGCGTCAAAACGTAGCCTGTCGTCTGTTGAGTGATCGTCGATGACGACTTGTTCCTCGCGGATCAAGAAGCGGCGTGGGGAAGGCGAAGGACGCAGCTTCGAAGATCAATCCGCACCACGGATTGCGCCCGTGCCATCGCTTCGGCCACCGGCGGCGATAGCGCTGGCAGCACTCCTGCCACGTATGTACATTCCGCGCCGGCTGCGAGACCCCGGCCGTGACCGCACCGCGCGGCTCCCACGGAGGACCGATCAAATGACACGGCGGCAAACGGACAGCGACACAGGGCAAACAGTAAGTGCCGGCGCACAACCGCTGTGGCCCGGCTGGGTCAAAATCGTCCTGCGCGTGGTCGGTTCGGGCCTGTTGTTCGCCACCGCGGCGATCCATCTCGATCTGTACGTGACTGGGTACCGGACGATCCCGACAATCGGTTGGCTGTTCTTGCTGCAGGTGATCTCGGCCTTCGGCCTCGCCGTGGCGGTGCTGGTTATCCCCAGCCGGTTCGTCGTAGCGAGCCGGCTGGCGGCCGGAGCGGGCGCTGGCTTCGCTCTCGCTACCCTTGCCGGCTACATCCTGACAGTCTGGATCGGGCTATTCGGATTCAAGGAAGTCCGCACAAGCGCCGGAATCGCCGCCGGCATAGTCGAAGTGGCCGCCTTCGTATCACTGGCTGCGCTCGCGCTCGCTCCCGCCCCTGCCGAGACCGCAGTGGACAGCGCGGCACCGGCCCCGGTCAGATTCCTCACCCAGATCCCGCCAAAAGTGGCCAAGGCGGCTGGAATGGCCGCTGCCGGCCTGACGGTTGCGGCGCTCGTGCTGTTCGGGTTGGTTGTCTCCGGGGCCAACTCTCCAGCACCCGCAACCACCACCGCCCTCAAGACCAGGACGATCGGCGGTACGACGGTGCTGACCAACGCGAGCGGCTTCACGCTGTACTCGTTCGCACCCGACTCCCCGACCACTTCGAAGTGCAACGGAACCTGCGCTGCGTACTGGCCCCCGGTACTCGGCACTACCGCGGCAGGCGCGGCCGTGCCTGGCACCGTCCGCACGATCAAGCGAACCGACGGCTCCGAGCAGCTCACCTACAACGGGCATCCGCTCTACACCTACGTCGGCGACACGGCCCCTGGCCAGGCCAGCGGCAACAACATCAACCTGAACGGCGGACTCTGGCTCGAGATCCGCGTCTCCCGGTGAAGCCGGAGCACGTCCTTTCCCAGTTGATGCGCCGTCTCGCACGGCGTCCACAGGCCACGGCGCCGTTCAGCCAGTGAAGGATTCCGGGCCGAAGCGTCCCACGCCACGAAGGCGATGCCGCGGCGGACACGCAACAAGCGGCCAGCGCGTACGAACGGGCCGCCGAGCTCAGCATCGACGAGGGGCGTCGCGTTCACCGCCTGCGCGCCGCGGCCGTGGCGGCCTCCGACGCCGGTCTTCTCCCCCGGGCCGCGACCCTGTTGCAACGCCTATCCGCACACGACGACGACCTCAGTCTTGTCTCGATCGCCGCCTCGATCGAGTTTGAGTACGGATCGCCCGCTGTGGCGGCACGAACCCTCGTAGACGGAGCCGATCGACGCCAACGAACCGATCCGGTCGAAGCCGTCTCGATGCTGAACACGGCGATGCGTCTTACAACTCAGCGGGCTCACACCGCAAGAGCTTCAGGTCGTACGCCTGGCGGCCACCGGCGCGACCAATCGTGAGATCGGAGGCCAGCTGTTCCTCAGCTCCCGCACTGTCGGTTACCACCTTTACAAGGCCTACCCGAAGCTTGGTGTTGCCTCCCGCCGTGAGCTGGCCCACCTCGACTTCGACCGCACGCCCTGAATACCTGTCGGCGCCGTTCATCCCAAGCTGCCGTCCTGGCCGCCCCTCTCCCTGAGCGCGACGGCGCGCCGATCGGATAGATCGCGGTCTCGCGCGATCCATCCTGCTCGCTCGATCCGGTCGAGGACGCCGGTCATCGTGGCCGGGTGCAGGCCCGTCAGACGGCACGCCTCGCCCGGTATCGGATTAGAATGATATGGTTCCCGTATTATATGAATCGCGTACACCACGCTCGCCTGGAGGACAGGATCATGAAACTCACGATCTTCGCAGCGACCGGAGGCATCGGTCGCCAGATAATCGACCAAGCGGTAGCCGCAGGTCATGCCGTCACCGCGGTGGCACGCAATCCGAAGAGCCTGGCGGAGTACGCGGACCGGATACGGACCGTTACGGCCGACCTAACATCCGCGGATCCCGCCGTGCTCGACTCCGCGGTCAGCGGCGCCGACGCCGTGCTGTCCGGTCTCGGACCGCGCAACCCGAAGACCGACGCAGGCATCACGTCGCGGGGCACGCGCGCAATCGTGGCGTCGATGCAAGCCACCGGCGTTCGGCGGCTCGTCGTGGTCAGTGCCGCGCCGATCGGCACGGTGCCGTCGCCGGGACGGCCGAAGCCGCCGAACCACGACCCGGGCGATGGTTTCTTCATGCGCCACGTCGGTGCGCGGATCGCCGGCGCAATGTTCCGCGAGCATTACGCCGACCTCGCGTTGATGGAGGACATCGTGCGCGAAAGCGGGCTCGACTGGACCATCTCCCGACCGCCGAAGCTGACCGATAAGCCGCTGACGCGTGCGTACCGGACGGCGTACGACCAGAACCTCCGCGGCGGATGGTCCGTCTCGCGCGCCAATGTCGCCGATCACATGCTCCGCGTGCTTGACGAACCGGCGACCATCAAACACGCCATCGGCATCGCGAACTAGCGAGAGGGGAAAACGATGACGAAGAACGCGGCGGTGACCGTCGTACGGTTCGTGAATCTGGTCTTCGCCGGCGTCTTCGCGGGCTTCCTGGTAGCGGCGCTGGTCGTCGAGCTGACCTTGCGAAATTACGGCGCGTCGGTCTACGTCCAGGTTCGGCACGTCGAACTCGCTCACCTTGACGAGCTGGCCTCCGCCACACTGTTGCCCGCGCTTGTCACGGCCGTCGTGCTGACGGTCGTGGCATTCCGGACTCGCGGGCGGGAGCGGTGGCTGACTCTCACGGCGCTTGCCCTGCTGATAGTGGTCTTCGCGACGACGCTGTCGGTGAACCTTCCGATTAACCACGACCAGCTGCATTGGAACGTGCAGTCGCCGCCATCGGACTGGGCGAACGTGCGGGATCGGTGGCAGATCGCGCACGCGGTGCGGACGGTGGCCGCAGTGGTCGCGTTCGCCTGCATGGGTGCGGGCGCTCTCGTCACCAGGCACCGCACGCCGCCGGACTTCGCGGCCGGAACCCCGTTGGCGGTCGGAGCGCTGTCACAAGTCGGACTGCGATCACCCAGCGCCACGCCGGCAGCACGCGGCTGACGCTTCGAGATTCGCGCCGGCGGGCAGACCGGGCTCGGTAATACCTGCTCTGCCGGCGCCACGGTGACGACCTCGGCGGTGGGCGTGCCCGGGATCGCACTGGCCGAACGGCGTCATTCAAGCCTGGCCAGAGCATTAGTCAAGTCCTGTGGACCGATGTGCTGTCCGTCTGCAATACGAGGTCCACAGCCCCGCCCTTGGAAGATCACTTGTGGATGACGGCTGTCTCAGGCATGCTGGCCCGGCAAGTTCCAGCATCGGGATTTCCCGCATCGCGACCTGAAGAGGATGAGGCCCCGTGACCGGGCGTGCCGCCATCGCGGCCGTCGGCACGCTCGACTCGAGCGGCCCCCGCACCTGAGCGGGGCCGACGGCTTGGCATTCACTCATCCACGGCTCGCAGAGTCGAGCAGCCATTCGGACCGAAGGTGCTTACCCAGATGCTTGTCTCAACCGATTCCACCCTGCCCGCGCTCGTCGCCGACTACATGCACGCCGACATCGCACGCCGGCCCGACCACCTGCGGGTCGGTCCGTTTCTGGTCGGCCTGAACCCCCATACCGCCAGCCACGGGCACAACTATGCGATCCCACTGACCGGCACGTCGCCCAGCCAGGCAGAGATTGCCGAGCTGGTGTCGGTCTTCGAACGCCACCACCGGACACCGCGCCTGGAGTGCGTCACCGGTGCGGCGCCCCAGGCCGAAGCCGCCCTCATCGCCGCTGGGTTCACCGTCGACCAGCGGCTGGCGATGTTGGCGTGCTCGCCCGGGTCCGCGATCGACCTTGCGGTGCCGGACGGCATCGTGGTCTCGGCGATCAGCGAGGCCTGCGATCTGCTGGACGCCGCATCCGTTCAGAATGAGGCTTACGGTGAGGCCGCATCCGCCGGCTCGCACGACGTCGACCGGCTCCAAGCCTTAATCGGCCGGGGTGGCGTAGTCGCGCTGGCCCGGGATGCGTCCACCGGCCGACCCTGCGGTGCAGGGTTGGTCACCGAGCCGTCCGCCGGGGTAGCCGAGGTCGCGGCCGTGGCGACCCAGGCGTCCTACCGGCGGCGCGGGATCGCCAGCTCGCTGGGCTCGATGTTGACAAGATCCGCCCACGATCGTGGCGCCCGTCTGGTCTTCCTCGATGCCGAGAGTCCCGCTGAGGAAGCCGTCTACCTGCGTGTCGGGTTCAGCCGGATCGGAGAGCGAGTCTGGATCTCACGGCACTTGGGTGTTGTTCACACTTCGCGTTCTGCGGTCAGGTCGCCGACGGCGTCGGCATAGAAGGTGCTGTCGAGGTGGAAGGCGAGCTGGCGCAACGTCCAGGCGTCTCCTTCAACCCGGTCGAGACGCTCGTCGTCGAGCAGACGTAAGCGCAGCGACCAGATCTGCGCCAGCCGCGTTAGGCGGCTGCGGGCTTCGTCCAGGTCCTCGGAGGTGAAGGCGGCGAGGTCAGCCGGGGTGGTGATAGTGGAGGCGTGCCAGTGGTCGGGCAAGCAGGATTGCCCGGCCAGGCGCGCCTCAAGCTCGGCGAGGTGGTCCAGAAGGTGGTCGGCGAGACGGCGAATTGCCTTGTGTGGGGTGTAGATCCGGTCTTCGGCGGCGATGGGCTGGCCGTCCCATGCAGGCCAAGTCTCTGCGAGGCGCAAGGCGTATTCGACGGCGTCCTCGATGACCTGTGCAGGGTCTCGACCGTCAGTGGCGGGGGTGTCGCTCATCCGTCTGTTCCTCTTTCAGCTGTCTCAGTCCGGGTTTCGATCGTAGGCCTGGGACGGTTCGGCACAGACCGAACTATGGAGCCCGTGCGATGTAGCGCAATTGCCCCACGTGGTGCGGCGTTGCGGCGGCTGAGCTTCTCCGCCTTATCCCGCACCGAGCGCCGTGAGCAGCTGTTCCCGGGTCGGTTGCGTAATAGGCGGGCCGCCGCCTCGACTGCGGATGACGTCGCGGGTGCGCTCCACGATCGTCGGGTCGGTATACACGTTGTCCGGCAGGCAGACCATGCCCATGACCCTCCAGAACGCCCGGAAGACTGTCGGGTCGAACGGCGCGGCGTTGCGCAGCTGTGCGTACGTGACGCGGTCTTCTACATCGTCCGTCGGAGGTGGCGCCCCGCCGGAGATCGTGTACCGCACCTGAGCGAGCCGAGTCGCGTCGATCGTCGCCTGGTCGGCGTAGAACGGCGCGACATGCTCGTCCACATCGTGCTGCAGGGCCACGGTCAACTCGCCAGGCTCTTCGCGTCCGTTGCTCAAGGCGTCGACGAGGTCAACCGCCTGGCGCAACGCGAGGCTGAGTCCACGGCCCAGGGTCGGGTTGGTCGTGCACACCGTGTCGCCAATCGCGTGAAGTCCGACCGCGACGGGGGATCCGTTGACGACGAGCCGACGCAGCGTGTTGCGCAGGCCACCCATCGCGAAGATCGGGGTGATCGGTTCTAGTACGTCGAGCCATCCCGAGTAGACCGGGATGGTATTCAGGACCGCAGTGAACACGTCGGCGTCGCGTACGCTTCGCATGCGCTGGTCTTCGGCCAGCGGCGCAATGAGGAGCACCATCGTGTCGTTGTCCTCACCCCAGATGCCGACCGTGAACTCGTCCAATCCGAAAACAATCCGCGTCGTGGGCAACCCGGGAAGACCGGCGTTCGTACGAAGCCGGTAGTGGCGGCTGTAGTAGGCGAGGCCGCACTCCGCCGCGGATGTGGCAGTCGGCCGCGCCTCGATCGCGGTGAGCCACTGGTCGATCTTCGACCGTCGGCCGGTGGCATCGACCACGAGATCAGCGCTTAGGTCACCGTCATCGGTACGCACCCCGGCCACGTGGGGAGGTCGTCCGGGTTTCGCGAGCAGGCCGGTCATGTGGACGCCACCGCGCACGCGCACGCCGGATTGCGCCATGGCGGCGCGGCGCAACACCCAGTCCAGCGTTGACCGCCGGGTCATCAGCAGCGCAAGCTGTTCGTCACCTGGCCACGTGCTGCGATCGGGAAGCGACTGCGGCATCTGGCTCGACAGCGGCGCCTCCGCGACGCCCGCCGCGATCAGGTCTCGGTACACGTCAGGGAGCCGGTCCAACAGCAGTTGCCGGCAGAGCGACAGCACCACGTGCGGTTGCACGATCTGCGGTGCGGCCGCGCGAAAGGCCGACTCCGCCGCGGTCTCCACGTCCTGCGCCGGGTCGAGCGGGTCCTGGTCCAATATGACGATCTCGTGACCGGCGCGCGCGAGCAGCAGCGAGGTGAACAAGCCCGCTGCGCTGCCGCCGACAACCACAACCCGCATCGTCTCCCCCTCGCATCAACCGACGATCAACACCGCTGGTCGGGGGATTCATCAGCTTAGCTCGGCCAATCATTACGAGACGCCATCGGAGTCCTGTTTCTTAGCCGACCTCCGGGAGACGTTGGTGGCAAGCTGTTGAAGTACAAGCTCCGCGTTGAGCGCGCGGACACGTACGGCGGCATCGAGGCTGGACATATGACGTATGCGGAGATCTACCAGCGCAGTCTCAACGATCCCGAGTCGTTCTGGATGGCTGCGGCCGACGCGGTGACCTGGGAGCGACCACCGGACCGCGCTCTCGACGACAGCCGGGCGCCGCTCTACCGATGGTTCCCCGGTGGGCGCATGAACACGGCGTACAACGCGCTCGACCGGCATGTCGAGAGCGGCCGAGGCGAGCAGGTGGCGCTAATACACCACTCCGCGTATACCGGCGTCTCCCGATTGACCTACCGGGAGCTACGTGAGCAGGTGGCCAACTTCGCGGGCGCGCTTCGCGCCCAAGGCGTCGGCAAAGGCGACCGTGTCGTCATCTACATGCCGATGGTTCCGGAAGCCGTGGTAGCGATGCTGGCGTGTGCTCGCCTCGGCGGCGTTCACTCGGTGGTTTTCGGCGGCTTCGCGGCGCCGGAGCTGGCCGCCCGCATCGACGACGCGCAACCTGTGGTCATCGTCATGGCCTCGTGTGGCATCGAGCCCGGCCGAGTCGTGGAGTACAAGCCGATCCTCGACGAGGCGCTGGCCATTGCCGCCCATTCGCCCAGCCGGGTCATCGTCCTGCAGCGCCCGGAAGCATCCGCCGCCATGACCTCGCCGCGCGACCTCGATTGGCACGACGCGCTTGACGGTGCGCCGGCCGCGGAGTGCGTCCCGGTCGAGGCGCCCGATCCGCTCTACATCCTCTATACCTCCGGCACTACCGGCCGGCCCAAGGGTGTGGTTCGGGACAATGGCGGCCACGCGGTCGCACTGATGTGGTCGCTCAAGAACATTTACGACATCGACCCGGGCGACGTCTTCTGGACCGCGTCCGACATCGGCTGGGTCGTCGGCCACTCGTACATCGTGTACGCGCCACTGCTGGCCGGGGCGACAACGGTGCTGTATGAGGGAAAGCCGGTCGGGACGCCGGACGCGGGAGCGTTTTGGCGTGTGGTCGCCGAGCATCGAGTGAAAGCGTTGTTCACGGCTCCGACCGCGATTCGCGCGATCAAGCGGCTCGATCCGGACGGCGAACTTCTGCGGGACATCGACGTCAGCAGCATGCAGACGCTATTCCTCGCGGGCGAGCGGCTCGACCCTCCGACCTGGCGGTGGGCGCAAGGTCTGCTGGGCATGCCCGTGGTGGACCATTGGTGGCAGACCGAGACAGGGTGGCCGATCTGCGCCAACCCACGTGGACTTGAACCGTTGCCCATCAAGCCCGGTTCACCGACGGTCCCGATGCCGGGCTTCCGAGTGCAGATCCTCGGCGAAGACGGCGGCCTGCTCGGACCGGACCGGGAAGGCGCCATCGCGATCGAGCTACCACTGCCGCCAGGCACACTGCCCACATTGTGGGGCGACGATGAGTGGTATCAGCGCTCGTACCTCGATCGCTTTCCCGGTTACTACCTGACCGGCGACGGCGGCCACATCGACACCGACGGCTATGTGTACGTCATGGGCCGCACCGATGATGTGATCAATGTAGCTGGACACCGGCTCTCTACCGGAGCGATCGAGGCCGTGGTCGCGGCGAACCCCGCTGTCGCCGAATGCGCTGTGATCGGAGTCGCCGACCCGATCAAGGGTCAGACGCCCCTTGCACTCGTCGTCTTACGCGCCACATCAGAGGTTTCGCTCGCCACTCTTACCGCGGAACTTGTCGACGCCGTGCGCCGTGAGATCGGACCCGTCGCGGCGTTCCGCGACGTGGCAGTCGTGGCCGCGCTTCCGAAGACGCGATCCGGGAAGATTCTTCGCAAGACCATGCGCGACTTGGCTGACGGCAAGCCGGTCAACGTCCCATCGACCATTGAGGACCCCAGCGTGATCGACGCGTTGAAGCCGATCCTCGGTGGGTGATCTCTCTACTGGCGGAGAACTCGGACTGGTCCTCGGTGATCCGTCCTTCTCGGTAGTCGTCAGCAAGCCACCGCAAGGTCATTTCGGCGTTTCGGCGAACTGCCCGTGCGGCGTACGCTGCGGAAGGCCGCACATCCACAAGACTGGCTCCGGCGTGAGGCGGCAGAGCCGCGTCACCTATAGCCCGGTGATGATCTCGGCTAGAGTGCCGAGGTCGCTGTCGGAACTGATGAGATAGCTGAGCCCGTAGCGTTCGCGCCGCTCGGCGAGGTCTTCCCGAATCTGGTCGGCGCTGCCAATGAACATCGTCGGCATCTGCCAGACCGCCTCGGCGTCGAGGCCGTGCCAACGGCGCGACGCGATCAAGTCCTCGGTGCTGGACCGGCGGGTGTCAGTGAGCACGAACGTGGCGAACGCGCTCAGTTCAATGTGGGTGAACCGGGCTCCTGCGGCCGACTCGACGATGTCGCGCTTGGCATCGAATGCTGATGGTCGCCGGTCGTCTGGGGCGTCTGCGTCGTCGGGGCCGCGGATCGGCGCGGGTAGCAAGCCGACGATGTCGGCATAGCGGGCGGCCAGCCGCAGCATCCGCGGCCCGCCGGCACCTACCGCAATCGGAGGCCTGCCAACGAGGTTCGGGACCACGTCGAGGTTGAGCCCGTCGAGTTCGTACGCGGATCCGTTGTGATGCACGGTTTCACCACCGAACAGGCGGGTGAGGATGTCGAGAGCCTCTTCGAGCCGATCGATGCGGCGACCGGCCGCGTCGAACGGGATCCCAGCGGCCTGGTATTCCGGCTGATACCAGCCGGCCCCGAGGCCGAGCTCGAATCGTCCGCCGGAGATCGCGTGGAGGGTCGCTGCCTCGTGAGCCAGTAACGCAGGATGGCGATAGTCGTTGCTGAGCACCATCGTCCCCACGTGCAGCCGGGAGGTCGCCGCGGCGGCGGCGGCGAGCGCGCTCCAAGGGGCGAGCTGCGCTCCGAATGATCCGGTCGTGAAATGGTCGCGCATGAGGAGCACGTCGACGCCGCTGTCCTCGATCCGCCGAGCGAAGTCCAGCCAAGCGGTGGACTGCGGAGCGGATTCGTTGACCACTCCGAACCGCAACGGATGACGTGGCGACTGATCAGCAGCATCGGGCAGCACAGCGTCGTCCTCTCGATGGGAGGCGCGATTGTCGCGGCATGTTACGTGGTTCGTTCGGACGTACAGGCTAGTCTGTCGGCCCGGCGGCGGCCAGGGCGCAGAGCTGGGTACGCATCAGCTTTCCCACGGTATTCCTGGGAAGTTGATCGACGAATGTCACCGACGCGGGTGCCTGATGGGATGCGAGGTGTTGGTGACCAAACGCGAGGATCTCGTGCTCAGTGGCCGTCGATCCAGCCGTACATACGACAACGGCGGCCACTGCCTGCCGACCGCCGTCCGCGAGTACCTGTACGACGCCGGCGTCGGCGATCGATGGATGGCCTGTCAGTACCCGTTCCACTTCCGCCGGATAGACAGGCTGGCCGTCGGAGAAGAATCGGTCCGCAATCCGGTCGACGATCCAGACAAACCCCTGCTCATCGATGCGCGCGGCGTCGCCCGTGCGCAGCCAGCCACCCGACGTCATGACCTTGCCGGTGGCCTCGGGTTGATTCCAGTACCCGGCCATCAGGTTCGGGCCGCGTACGAGCAATTCGCCAATCTCGCCCGCGCCGACCCCGGTTTCGTCTGGTGCCACGATCCGGATGTCGACCAGTACGGGCGGCCTTCCGGCAGATCCGATCTTGGCCAGCGCACTGGTTGGGTCGAGCAGGAGTACGAGCGGTGCTGCCTCAGAGAGTCCGTAGCCCTGCAGCAGCGGCACGCCGCGATCCAGATACGTGCGGATGAGGCGTTCGGGCACCGGAGCGCCGCCGGTGAGCATGAAGCGGACACTGGACAGGTCGACCTCGGACCAGGCCGCACACAGGGTCAAGGCGTCGAGGAGGTCGGGATTGCCGAACCCAACGGTCACCTGGTGGCGCTGCATCGTCTGCAGGATCGCCTCGGGGCTCGTGTCATCTGGTATCACCACTGTTCCACCCATGAAGAGGACCGGCAGCACGTTGACCCCGGTGCCGCCGACCCGGAAGAACGGGGTGATCGCCACCGTCACATCGTCACTGTGGATGTTCGCGCAGGTGAGCAGGTTGACCACGTTCCACGTCACGTTGGCGTGGGTGAGCATGATTGCCTTGGGCGACCCGGTGGTGCCGGAAGTGTGAGGCAGCAGGCACACATCGTCCATGTCCACGGACACCTCGACCGGATGCTCAGAGGACTGGGCCACGAGCGTCTCGAAGTCGAACGCCGTGTCTGCGGAGCCCGCTACCGTGATCCGATGCCGGACCGAGCCCGGAGTTGGGAGGGGGTCTGTCGCGCCATGCCGGATCAGCACCCTCGGACCCGTGTTGTCAAGGAGCGCGCGGATCTCACCCGCGGTGAGCCTGTGGTTCACCGGAGCGAAGACCGCGCCCACCAGCCCGCAGGCGAACAGGGACTCCAGAAACGCAGGGTGGTTCGATCCCAGCCATGCCACGCGATCGCCGCGTCCCACGCCGAGCCGCACCAGACCATTGGCCAGCCGCCGAACCCGACTGGCCAGGTCCGCGTAGGTCAACGACCGACCGCCACCCACCAGCGCCAGGCGGTCTGGGGACACCCTCGCGCGGCGCTCAATCCACGAGCCGACTCCAAAGTTGGCAGCAACCGCCGGTGCGGCAGGCATATATCCGACGCTACCCGCCGCCGTGCTCGTCCCGGGACGAAAGGCCGCAGGTCAGCGGGCGCAGTTGCCGGCAGTTGAGAGCATCGTCTGACCGCACACCAACCACCGATTCCGATGGCATCCTGGCTACGCCAACCTCGCCGACCGACAGGCGGTCATCAGCTATCCCTAACCGCTACCGGACCCGTCAGCGGAACGCGCTCGCCCGGGTGGTGCGCGCCAAGCGACGCGCTTCGCGCAACGGCGTGGGGGTACGGTGACGCGAGGCAGCCAGCACGACCCGCGCGGCGACTTCCGGATCGGTACGCCAACCCGCGTGTACGGCAAGCGGCCGCCGACGCTCCCGAGTGCGTAGCCAGAATCCGACCACCACCCCCTCAAACAGCAGCGGGCTCATCGCGCCCCGATGGTCCGCCGGCCAATCGCCAGAGGCCAGCATCGGCCGATGAGTGACACCGACGGTAGGCAACTGCAGCACCGCCCCCAGGTGCCGGGCCAGTCCGGAGCGGCGCGGATGGTCGTAGCCGGTGGCATCGACCAGCAGCACATCGGGTCGGATCGGCAACAATCGAGTGACGTCTTCGAGCAAGGCGCCGAGGCGTAACGCCAGCAGACCCGGCATGTACGGCGCGCCGGCGCGGCCGATCGCGGTCGCATGAGCGATCCGGCGCTTGCCGCGGTAAAGGGCCGCGCCGCCCCAGGCGGGCTCGCCAGTCTCGCCCGGACCTGTGTGGTCGCGCCGGAAACACACGAAGCAGCCCGCCACGCCCGCTTGCACAGGCAGCGACCATGGTGGAGGCGGCGAAGCGTCGGCCAGCGCCTCTTGCGCGGCGATCAATTCGTCGATCGTGGCGGGCCAGCCTCCGACAGCGGGCACAGCCTCAATGATGGCAGCCCCTCCCGGCCCTGACGGGTCCGCGTGCCACAGGAACGTCTTCACCTTCACCTTGCGCCGCGTCGATAAGCTCAACACGACTCAATCTGAGCGGTACGGCTCCGACGGCACGAGGCGGTTCTCCGTGACAGCACCGAATACCGAGTCAGCCACCTTAGACACAAACGACCGGAACCCTGCAGGGCCTGAGCGGTCCCACCCCAGACACGTGATGATTGTGATCATCGCCGGGCTGGCGGCCTTGGCGATCATGGTGGTCGGCGCGGTCGTCCTGTTCGACCCGTTCGCCAGCGCTGCCGGCAGTTGCGGCGGAGGCTGACCGCACACTACCGCGCCAGCAAATAGGGAAGGCTGTCGCGGAGAAAGGTACGAGGAAACTCGTCACGTAGGCGCCATAGTCCGGCGTCGACGACGAAGTGCGCCATCGCGACACCGAGATAGGCGCCGTATATCGCCCGCGCCAGCGGACCGCCGTCGTGCAGGTGCGACGCCGCGTTCAACGCCAGGCCGCCGAGCAGCGCCACGTTAACCAGCACTAGCAGGCTGATGACGCGACGGCCGCTGACCGGCAACTGAACCCGTGTAACACTGCGCGCGTCGGCCACCAACCCAACGATTAGCAGGTACTGGCAGCCGTGTGCGAGCGTCAGCCCGGCCACCGCTGCGTACGGCGACGCGAACAGGAACACCGGCGCGAAAAACAACAGTGACTGCGCATAGACCACGACGAAAGCCAAGGGTCTTCCGCGTCGACGCCGCGCGACCAAAGCGGCACCAACCAGCACCGCGACCACGAACCCGGCGGCCGCTGCCGGAAACAGATACCGCGCCCGTGCATCAATCGTCAGCTGCAGCAGTTCCGGATGGACCAGCAGGCCCGCCGTACCAGCCAGGCCAGCGGCCACCAATGCCCGGCGCTCCGGCCGGCTCACCGAACCCGCACCGCTGCAGACGCCGGCAAGTGCCGCCATGCCAAGGTTCTGCTTCTGAAAGTGGAAGAACTGCCAAGCGAAAAATCCGAACAGCAGCCACTCGAACGCGGTTTCCGGGATAACCGCGGCCATAACAGCCGTACCGGCAACGAGCGCGACCGGTGTGGCCACATACCGACGCCGATGCCCGGCAATGTGCGCCCGGACCTCCGGCACGGCATAGAACCATCCGGTCGACGCGACATGCACAGAGGAACCGACGAACAGCAGCCAACCGAGCGCATGGACCGGCTGATCCCCCCGAGCCGGTGCCATCGCGACGGTGACCACGAACGCTACCGCCGTCAGCCCAATCGTTCCCAACAGCCAGACACGTTGCCGCGGATCGCCCCGGGAGGCGGTAGCTGCTGCCAATGGCGGTGCCGACACCGCCGCAGCGTAGCGTCCACCGACAAGCTCGGCCGACCCAACGGATGCCGTTCGCCGCCAAGCGCACGATCCGACGGCTGCTTGACTAATCGCCCGGCGGCCACCCCGTGGTGGCTCAACCGCGCCACCGTCCCGGTCCAGGCGGTCCGGGGTCAACGGCGGTCGTCTGCTCCGCCAGCACGCGGGTGGGTTACCAGCGGCTTGCCTGTTTTGCGGGTGAAAACATGCGTCGTAGCCTGAATGAACATTCATTCGGAGGATGTAATGAGCTGGACCGCAACTAACATCCCTGACCAGCACGGCCGGACGGCGGTCGTCACCGGCGCCAACGGCGGGCTCGGATTGGTGACCGCCCGAGAGCTGGCGGCGAGGGGCGCGCACATCGTGATGGCCGTGCGCAACCAGAAGAAGGCCGCTGCCGCGGTCGAGCACATCCGGGCGATCGATCCTGATGCCTCACTGGAGCTGGTCGCGCTGGACCTGTCCTCGCAGTCGTCGGTGCGGGAAGCAGCGCAACAGATCCTGGCCGGGCACAACCGCCTCGACCTTCTGGTCAACAACGCGGGCGTGATGGGAATCGCCGAGGCGCGGACGGTCGACGGGTTCGAGATGCAGTTCGGCATCGACCACCTGGGCCACTGGACACTGACCGCAATCCTGCTGCCCGCGCTGCTGAGCACAGCGGGATCCCGCGTCGTGACGGTGACGAGCACCGCCCACCACATGGGCCGCCCCGTCGACGTGGCCAATCCCCACCTGGAGGGGCGCTACGGGCCCTGGCGTGCCTACGGCCAGGCCAAGCTCGCGAACTTCCACTTCGGGCTCGGGCTGCACCGCGAGCTGGAGCGGGCAGGCGCACGCACGGCGAGCCTGATCGCGCACCCCGGGCTGTCCGACACCGACCTGCAGACGGTCAGTGTCCAGGGCTCGGGCGGCGGCGCCTCCCAGCGGTTCTTCCACGCCATGGCCCGCCACACCGGCATGTCCGCCGACGACGGCGCGCTGCCGCAGCTACGCGCCGCCACCGACCCGGCGGCGAAGGGCGGCGACTTTTACGGCCCGTTGTTCGTCAACAACGGCGCTCCGGTCCGCAAGCCGATCCTGCGCAGGATCGGCATGGACCGGGCCATCGCGAAGCTCTGGGAGGTGTCCGAGCGCGAGACCGGTGTCGCGCTCGACGTGCGCACCCCGAGCGGCGCGTGATGCCGGCGCCGCCGCGTGATCCGGTGGGATCGCCGGCAGCCCGAGCACGATGATGATGTCGCCGGCCAGGATCAGGTTCGCCGTTGCAGGCGGCGATCGGCGTTCGGCGTTATCGCAGCGGGCGGGCATTGAGAAAGGGCCCGACCTGGTGGTCGGGCCCTTTCTGCACCGGGGGGTGCGGGTGGTGCTGTTTAGCTTGGTGCTGGTGCGCCAGTCGGTGTTTCTTAGCCCTGGGCGCCCGGGACGTGGGCGTAGGGGCCGACGCCGTAGGTGGCGAGGATCAGGTTGGTGGCCTGCTTCTCCCACTGGGCGTAGCGGTCGCCGAAGGCGGAGACCTGCACGCTCTGCGCGGCCACGGTGACCGGCAGCTTGTCCCAGTTGTGCACGTGGGTCAGGGCGCCGTAGAACTTACCGGCGGCATACGCCGGGTTGGTGACCTGCTTGGGCGAGCCCCAGCCGGAGGACGGGCGCTGCTGGAACAGGCCCAGGCTGTCGTGGTCGTTGTTGGCGCCGAGGTTGCCCAGGTTCTTCAGCTTGGATTCCTGGCTGGCGGTGGCCAGTGCGATCACCCAGGCGCGGGGCTTGAGGTGCTTGGCCTGGCCGGCCTTGATGATGGCGCGGGCGTTGGCCATCTGGGTCTTGGTCGGCTTGAACCCGGCCTGGTGCGCGGTGATCTTGCGCGGGCTGAGCTCCTTCATCGACGGGGCGGCCGGCTTCTTCGCGGCCGGCTTCTTCGCGGCCGGCTTGGCGGCGGGCTTGGCGACCTTCACCGCGGCGGCGTGCTTGGACGCGACGGCGGTGGTGGTGGCGGCGGCGGGCGCAGCGGTCGGCGCCGGCGACGCGCTAGCCGCTACAGCCGGGGTCGCGATGCCGCCGGCCAGGACCGCTGCGCCAACGCCGAGCAGGACGTTGTTGCGGATCTTGGTGGTGGACATGTACTTGCGAGCGGCGGCGGTCAGGCGGTTAGTCACCGTGTGGCCTTTCGTTCGGGATCATGGCTGGTGGTGCGGGGTGGTGCTGTGTCGTACGGGGTGTTCAACCGCAACCCTGCCAGGAACTAATCCGGAAAGTCCGACATGGTGGCCCGTGCCATCGTCAGTTTTTAAATGTTCTACATAACGTATTTGTCTGGTTACGCAGCGTGTAACTTGACCTTGGCCGAATCACCCGAAACCTCGCGAACCGGAGCCGGGAAGCATCCGCCGGGCAACCTCGCGTCGCTGTTCCGACCTGGGCATACCACCACCGGCAAGATCCACACCGGGGCTGGTTGTCTGTGACCGGAGGTCACCTCACCGCCGCAATGTCCGGTTCGCCGTGCCCGCGATTCCGCCGCCGAAACCACGACCAGCGGGGCGCGAGTGACCGGTGATTCGGACAGTCACCGAACGCGACCGCGCCGGCCGCCACCGATCCCGCAATCGGGGTGCTGTAGGGGTGCGATCTTGGCCCGCATCCGGGGGCCGGACCGCCAAGATCTGAAGACCGGGGCCGGCGTGGCGATCGCGACGCTCCGACACGAGCACGTCGATGACCTGCCCGTGCTGGTCGACCGCCTGGTGGACGTAGGCCTATACGCCGATTACCTTGACGGACCTCAGCTACGCAATCGAGCTCGCAGGCCCGCAAGCGCTGCCGCGTCGACGCCAACGAGCGTGAACGCTTCGACGAGCGCGCCGAAGACCGGTGCCACGTCCAGCGCCCGCACCTGCGCCAGGGGCGCGACGGCGGTGATGCCCGAAAGGATTCGCCCATACAGCGAGCGGTCACCCGCCTGCAAGATGCCACCACCGAGGATCACTTCGACGTCGGACCCGGTAAGCTCCAGGCGGCGGATGAGCGCGTTCGCCATCGTCGCGACCTCATCGCCGAAGTCGGTCAAGATCCGGCGAGCCACGGCATCCCCCGCGGTCGCGGTCGCGAAAACCACTGGCGCGAGCACGTGCATCTCGTCACGTGCGATTTCACCACGATGGACGGCGATCGCCACGTCCTCGGCCGTACGCAGACCGAAGTGCGCCGGCACCGTCTGCGACAGCGCCGTCGACGGGCCCCGTCCGTCCCAGGCCCGGACCGCGGCTGCGAGGCCCAAGATGGCGAGATCACCGCCACCGCCGGCGTCACCGGTGTAGTCGCCGAGCGCGAGGAATCCTTCGCGGCGATCGGTCGGGCCGATGCCGATCGCATTGATCCCGGCGCCGGAGACCACCGCGACGCCCCAGGACCGGGTCGCTCCGGCGCGCAGAATCGCGAGGGTGTCGTTGTACACCACCGAAACGGCGGCCGGAGTCGCGGCGGCCAGCTCACGTTGTGCCACGTCGAACTCGGTCGGCAGGTCGACGTTGGCGAGGAAGAATGCAGCGCCGGCGGCGCGAGTGTCGATCCCGACGCCAGCTGTGAGCCGCGCCCGTTCAACCAGGGCGATCAAGGCGTTTCGCCAGTTCTCGACGCCGATCAGGGGGCTATCGACTCCTGGCCCTCGGGTGCGAGCCAACAGCTCTCCGCCGGTGCTGGCAATCACCACGTCCGTCTTCGAGTTGCCTCCGTCAACAGCGATGACGTATTCAGCCATGATCGCTGCCGAACTTCGGCAAATGAACGCGGTTGGCATCGAGGATCGCGTCGAGCAACGGCACAGCGATGTCCCACTGCCGTACCAGCGGGTTGGCGGTCAACGCGCGCAGCGCAGTGCCCCGATCACCGGACTTGGCAGCATCGATGGCGAGGATCTCGTATGCGGTGACCGCCTGCACCAGGCCGAGCATGTCCGGCGCGAGTGGCGCGACCGCGACCGGATGCGCTCCGGAACTGTCGACATGCGCAGGGACTTCAACGACCGCCTCATCGGGCAGCCCCGGCAGCGTGCCGCTGTTGCGTACGTCGACATAATGGTGTGCGCCGTCACCGGTCAGGAGCGACGTCACGAGCGCGGCCGCGGCTTCGCTGTAGTAGGCGCCGCCCCGCTGCTCGAGCAGTGCCGGCTTGTGATCGAGGGCCGGGTCGGCGTACATGGCAAGCAGTGTCTGTTCGATCTCCAGCACTTCCTGTGCGCGATGCCGGCCCTGCGCCTGAGCCTGTACGGCGTGATCCGTGCAGTAGAAGTAGTGCAGGTAGTAGCTCGGGATGGCACCGATCGTCCGGATGAGTTCCAGCGGTATCTGCGTCGCGGCGGCGAGTTCCGAGCCGCCGTCACCGACGAGCAACTCCGGCAGACGATCCACGCCGTCAACGAGGACCCGGCGAATCCACGACAGATGGTTCAGTCCAACGTGGTCCAGGCGTACGCGGTCGGGATCCACGTCGAATCGTGCAGCCAGCCGCCGCTGGAATCCGATCGCAACGTTACACAGTCCGAGTGCTCGGTGGCCCTCGTCGAGCAGTGCCCGCGTAACGATCCCGACCGGATTGGTGAAGTCGACGATCCACGCCGACGGGTCGGCACGTCGGCGGACCGTCTCCGCGATCGCGAGCACCACCGGAACCGTACGCAGTGCCTTGGCAAAGCCGCCTGGACCGGTGGTTTCCTGGCCGAGGAGATGGAATTTGTTCGGCAGCGTCTCGTCGACGAGACGAGCGGCCTGGCCGCCGACGCGCAACTGGATCAGCACCGCGGCGGCGCCGTCGACCGCGGCGTCCAGCGACGTCGTGGTGCGAAGCTGACCGCCGAAGCCCTGCTTGCGCAGGATCCGGTCGGCCAACCCGCCGACGATCGCGAGTCGCTCGTCGGAGATGTCCTGGAGAACGAGCTCGTCAACATCCAACACGTCATTCCGACGCGCGAAGCCCTCAATGAGCTCCGGCGTGTAGGTGCTGCCTCCACCGATGACGGCGATCTTCACGAGACTCCTTCGAGAACTTCATCAGCCTGCGCGACGTGGCAGGCAGCGGTGTGCTCCGTCCCAAGCAGTCGTAGCGTCGGCGTAACCACAGAGCACGTGCCTATGGCGAACGGGCACCGCCAACGGAACCGGCAGCCCTCCCCCGGGTCGATCACGCGCGGCGGTTCGCCTCGGTCGCTGCTCGAATCGACGGCCAATGGCGCACGCGGGTCGGGTACGGCGGACAGCAGCAGTTGCGTGTATGGGTGCTTGGGGTTGGCCAGAACGTCCTCGGTCTGACCGGACTCGACGATGTGTCCGGCATACATGACCATCAGCCGATCCGAGACGTATCGAGCGCTCGCGATGTCGTGGGTGATATAGAGAAACGACACGTCCTCCTCCGCCCGCAGCTTTGCCATGACATTGAGCAGGCCGATGCGGATCGACACGTCGAGCATCGACACCGGCTCGTCGGCGAGGATCAACTTCGGGCGGTACGCCAGTGCTTGCGCGAATCCGATCCGCTGTCGCTGACCGCCGGATAGCTCGTGCGGGTAACGGTCGAGGATGTCGGCTGCCGGGGTCAGGCCGACCGCGTCGACTACCCGCTCGGCTTCGGCACGCCGCCTGGCCGGGTCCAGATCGGGCCGGTGCAGTTTCAGCCCGCGCATGATCCCGTGCGAGACGCGGTACGTCGGATTCAGCGAGCTGAACGGATCCTGGAACACCATCGGCACGTCGCCTCGATATCCCATGCTCTGCCGGCGCGTACGCATGCCCGCAAGAGACCGTCCCTGGTAGATGATGTCGCCCGAGGTTGGTTTGTAGACCCGTGCGAGCAGCCGCGCGATCGTGGACTTGCCGCTGCCGCTCTCGCCGACCAGAGCCAGGATCTCTTTGGAGCGGATCACGAAGTCGGCACCGTCGACCGCGTGCAGGGTCTTGTGCGCGAACATGCCGCCGACCTTGAAATGCTTGGTCAGACCACGCGCCTCGATGAGATTCGAGCTCATACCGTGGCCGCCTTCCACGCGTCCGAGAGCTCGGCGCTGTACTGCAGACAGCGCGAGCGCACGCCGTCAACCTGGTAGAGATCCGGCGCGTTGGTGTGGCACGCGCTCCGGACCTGGCTGCACCGATCCGCGAACCGGCATCCCTCGATCCGCTGAGCCAGATCTGGTGGCGTGCCGGGGATTCCGGTCAGAGGTACCCGTGGCCCACGGATCGACGGAAACGCGTCAAGCAGCCCCTGGCTGTACGGATGGGTTGGCGTGTCGAACACGACACGGGTGGCGCCGGCCTCGACAACCTGGCCGGCATACATGACCAGGAGCTGGTCGGAGAAGTGACTGACAAGCGACATGTCATGGGTGACGAAAATGATGGCGAACCCGAGCTGTCGCTGGAGTTCCTTGATCTGGACCATGAGCGAACGCTGCGCGACGACGTCCAGTGCTGAGGTGGGCTCGTCCATGATGACCAGATCGGGAGTGAACAACAGCGCCATAGCGATCATCGCGCGTTGCCGCATGCCACCGCTGAGCTGATGTGGGTAGCTCTTCAGGTGGATCGGGTCGATGCCCACGAGCGCCATCACCTCAGCACTGCGTTGCCGGATGCGCGCCGCCGAATAGTCGGCATGAGCCTTGATTGCGTCCTCGAGCTGCGCGCCGATCGTGATGACCGGATTCAGCGCGTTCATCGCGCTCTGCATCACCACCGAGTAGTCACGCCAGCGCAGCGCGCTCAGCTGCTTCTCGGTCATCGCGACGAGGTTCTGGCCTCGGAATGTGACGCTGCCGCCAGTGATGGCGGCGGGCGGGCTGAGCAACTGCGCGATTGCGAACAGCAGCGTCGACTTGCCACAGCCGGACTCACCAACAACGCCGAGGAACTCGCCCTCGGCGATCTCCAGGCTAACCCCTTCGACGGCTCGCACCGAGCCATGCCCGCTGGCGTATTCCACGTGTAGATCGCGGACCTCAAGGACCGGCTTACTTGGCACGACGCCTCCTCACCGGACGCAGTGCCGGATTGCTGATCTCGTCAAACGCGTAATTGAGAAGAGCGAACGAGACTCCGAGAAGGGCCACGCAGACGCCCGGCGCGACGGACCACAGTGGCATCCCGGTCTGCAAGGCCGATTGGCTCTGCGCCCAGTAGAGCATCGTGCCCCAGCTGATCGAGCTGGGATCGCCGAGGCCAAGGAATTGCAGGCCGGCCGCGGTCAGCACCGAGTAGAGCGCGGCTCCGAGAAAGTTCGCGACGATGAGCGAGGTCATGGTGGGCAGGACCTCGAACACGATGACGTACGAGCGACGTTCGCCGCGTACTCGTGCCGACTCGAGGAAGTCACGATTGCGGAGCGAGAGCGCTTGCGCCCGCAACTGGTTGGCGCCGTAGGACCAGCCGGTCGCGATCAGCACCACCAGCATGACCGTCAGAGTGCCGCCGTTTGCATACCCGCTGAGAATGATGATCAGCGGAAACGTGGGGATGATCAGGAAGATGTTGGTCAGCATCGACAGCAGATCGTCGGCGACCCCGCCGAGGTACGCCGCGGAAACTCCGATGATGACCGACAGCACCGTGGCGAACAGGCCGGCGATCAG
This sequence comes from uncultured Actinomycetota bacterium, assembly GCA_963836775.1. Classification (GTDB taxonomy): domain Bacteria; phylum Actinomycetota; class Actinomycetes; order Mycobacteriales; family Micromonosporaceae; genus DASQPR01. Next base: position 3,204,258 of record CAWIKR010000003.1, read on the forward strand.
GGCAATGGCCAGTGACTGCCGGGTGCCGTAGATCAACTGTGCCCAGATGTCCTGGCCGAGGTGCGTGGTGCCGAGAAGATGTGTGCTCGATGGCGGCAGCTCAGGCGCATAGGTCAGCGCGACCGTGTCCGGCCGCGAGGCGAACAGCTGCGGCACCACGGCGACTATGCAAAAGATGAGGAACAGTACGAGCCCGACGGTCGCCTTTGGGCTGCGCCGCAGCGCTGTCCACACTCGACCGCCGCGCGGCCCGGCGATCGTCGCAGTCTCGGACGTCGTCGACTGGACCAGAAGACCGGTCATCGCAGCTATCCTTTCGCCCGGGCGCGCGGGTCGAGCCACGCGATCGCGATGTCACAGACGAAAACAGCCACCAGCACCGCCACCGTGAACAGCATGAACAGCACTTGCATCAGCGGATAGTCAGTGTTGTGAACGGCGTTGAAGAGCAGGTATCCCAACCCCGGATAGTTGAAAACGTACTCGACCAGGATCGCGCCGGAGATCACGAAACCGATCGACATGGCGAATCCGGACAGGTTGGGAAGGAACGCATTACGCGCTGCGTAGCCGTACATAATCTTCCGGTTCGGCAGGCCCTTGGCCCGCGCCATCCTGATGTAATCCTCGGCGACCGTGGTGATCATGTTGTTTCTCATGGTGAGCACCCAGCCGCCGATCGACGTGATCAGAATTGTCGCCGCCGGCAGGATCGCGTGCTGTAGCACGCTGGAAATGAATGGCCAGGACAGCGCGGGCTGGAGCGAGGTGTCGTAGTTGAAGTCCGCTGGCAATGCCCCGTTGGTCCAAACGGAAAACGCAAGGATCAGCAGCAAAGCCACCCAGAAGTACGGTAGAGCAGAGGTCACCACGAAGACCGACGGAACCACGGAATCGATCGTGCTGCCGCGACGCCAGCCGGCGACGATGCCGATCATCGAACCGAGCAGGAACGCCAGGATCGTAGCCACACCAACGAGTCCGACGGTCCACGGCAGGGCCTGGCCGACCACGGTGCTGACCGGCTCGCCCAAGGTGAGGCCGATGGACACGCCCCACTGGCCGGTGACCATGTTCTTCAGGTATTCGAAGTACTGAACGACGATGTTCTGATTCGGCTTGAATCCGAACGACGTCAGCATCTCCTGCAGCGCGACGGGCGACAGTTTGTTGTGGGTACGGTCGCGCAGTGCCTGCAGCGGGCTGCCCGGCATGAAGCGGGGAATGAAGAAATTCAAGGTCAGTGCCGCCCACAGGGTGAGCACGAAGAAACCGAATCGTCGAGCTAGATACCGCATGGCGACCAGCTCCTCGTGCTCACCCTCATGGGCGTCTCCTTGGCGTACTCGACTGCCTAGTTGTTTTGAGCGTTCTGGCTGTAGAGGTGGAGCAGAAGCTGCTCCACGTCCGGAACGTTGTACGCGGCCGGCTGCGCGTACGGGTTGTCCTTCGTCGGCCAGCCTTGGATATCCGAGGTGTTGTACTGGAACCAGTCCACCGACTCGGTGGTCGGAATGATCGGCACGTCGGCCAGCATCGCCGCCTCGATCTTCTGGATGATGGCGACCTGGTCCGCATCCGACGCCGTCGGGTACTGGTCGAACAGCGCGTCCACCGCGGGGTTGTTGTAGCGCTCATAGTTGCTGTTGGCCTGCTTGCCGATCGGCGCCGAGTTCTTGGAGTAGAGGATCTGGCGCATCTCGTAGTACGGCGTCGGTCCGCCGGCCTCGCCGTAGTATGCGAGGTCGAAGTCACCGTTGAACAGCTTGTTGTCGTATGTCTGCTGAGCCAGGTCGGAGACCGTCAGTTCGATGCCGATCGGGGCCAGCTGCTGCTTGATCACCGCAAGGGACGCATCCCAGTCGGTGTAACCGGTGATGGTGATGACCGTCAGCTTCAACGGGTTCGACGACGAGTAGCCGGCGCTCGACATCAACTGCTTGGCCTTGGCGACGTTCGGCTTGTCGTATCCGGCCGCGGTCAACGCGGCACTGTCGAAGTATTTTTGGAACGTCGGCGTCACGATGCCGGTCTGGTTCGCGGCCGGCTGCTGACCGCCCTCGCCGACGGCGGCGATCTGGGTGCGGTCGATCGCGGCGGCAATGGCCTGCCGTACTGCGAGCTTGCTGGTCGCCGGGTGCGAGGGATCGAGGTTCGGGAACAGCTCGACATTGGTCACCGGCGGTGACCAGGTGTTGTTGTTCGCCGACTTGTTCAAATAGAACTGCTTGATGTTCGGAATGAACTGGCTGCCCCACTGGGCCTTTCCGCTGGCGAGGTCCAGGTTCGCCGGGCCGTTGTCGAGATACGCCGGATACTCCACCTTCTGGATGTACGGCTTGCCGGGCTGCCAGTAACTCGGGTTCGCCGTGTACTGGATGTTGTTCGGCGAGCATGGGTCCACCATGAACGGTCCGGTGCCGACCGGGCTCGGGTCCGCCCAGGTGTCCGGGTGAGCGGCCGCGTCCCCGGCGGAGAAGATGTGCTGCGGGACGATGCCGACCTGATTGGCGAAGTTGAAGAAGTAGGCTCCGGCAGGCTTCGCGAAGGTCATCGTGACCTTGCTGCCGGCTGCGGCGACGCTCTGCAGGCCGGCGCCGGTCCACAGTGAATACAGGTCGGTTGCCGGGGCAGATTTCATCACGTTGAACGTGAATGCCACGTCGGCAGCGCTGAACGGCTGACCGTCGTTCCACTTCACCCCATCGCGGACGGTGAAGACGATCGAGGTCTTATCCGAATTCCACTGGTAGGACGACGCGAGCATGGGCGTCTCGGCCTCGTTGTTGAGCAGGTCGACGTAGACCAGCGGCTCGTAGACAAACCCGATCGACTCCGCGCTGTTTGCCGGGTTGAACGGGTTGAAGTGGCAGGGCCAGGTTTGCCCCTGCTCGTTCGAGATCGTGACGGTGCCGCCCTGCTTGCGGGGGGCATTGAGGTCGACACTCGATTTCGGATTAGGCGACGTCGTGTGCTTGGCGGAGGAGCAGCCAGTGACCACGAGACCTAATCCGACGAGGGCGGCGACGACCTTGATTCGCCTCATCGTGAACAGTCCCTTCTGCTTGCCGGTGGGATGCGAAACGGTGGGTTTGGGGTTCTTGACGTTGCTCGCTATCCGCCGTTCGACTGTCAGCCGCGCGGCGTTGTCACGTCGGAAGACACGGCCGGCTCGGTACGTGCGAATGCCCGCGCCCCGGCACGGCGTTGACGCCCGTGGGAAGTGCGAACCTGGACCAGAGGAGTGCTCAATGCGGAACTCCTTCGCGGTCCGGCGCTTGGTTGTTAGGAAGGTAGACTAACTACCAACCTTGTGCAAGGCTCTGCCAACGAATGCCGAGTCCCGGTTGCGTAACGTTCTACGGGTCTGGCTCCATGCACTACGCGCGCTTGCAGCGAGTCGCCTTTCGGGCGGTCACATTTTCAAGCGGTCACATTTTCGAGCGAGTCGCTTTCGAGAAGGAGGAGCAGTGATGACGGCTAGCGCCTCCCCCGCGCGACCGCAGCTGATCAGGGCGATGAACGAACAGCTGCTGCTGGAGCACATACGCACCGCGGACGGCATCTCACGTGCCGACCTGGCACGGATCTCCGGCCTCGCGAAGAACACCGTCTCGCTGGCGCTCGCCAACTTGGAACGGGCCGAACTGGTGCGAGTGGCGGGCCGGCGTACTGGTATGCCGGGGCCCGCTGCGGTGCTCTACGAGGTGCGGCCGGAATCGGGATTCGTGCTCGGACTTGATGTCGGCCGGCAGTACGTACGCGGCGCGGTCTGCGACATCAACGGCATGGTCCGGGCCCGTACATCGGTTCCGACCCATGCGACGACGGGCCATGCTCGGGTTATCGATCTGGTCATGCTTGCCGAGTCGCTGGTAGCCGCGGCCGGACTCAGCATCAAGGACATCACCCAGACCGTGCTCGGCAGCCCAGGCGTGTACGACCCGCAACACGATCACGTCGCGTTGGCCGGAGCGTTGCCGGGTTGGGAGAAGCGCAACGTGCTCGCCGACCTTCGTGAGGCGTTCGGCCCGACACTGATGATCGAGAATGATGTGGACGCCGCCGCACTCGCGGAGCAGGCCCACGGGCACGGCCAGCAGGTCGACAGTTTCGCGTTCGTGTCCATCGGCACCGGCATCGGAATGGGCCTGGTCCTCGGCGGCCGACTGCACCGTGGCCGGCACGGCGCCGCCGGCGAGATCGGATTCATGCCTCTCGACCCCGGAACCGACGCGGACGGGAAGGATGCCCGAAGGCGTGGCCAGTTCGAGGCATCGGCATCGGCGGCCGGCATTGTCCGAGCGGCACGCAGCAGTGGCGCGGCCCGCACCGTCACCCCGCCGGACGTATTCGCCGCGGCGGATCGGGGCGAGCCGTGGGCCGTCCAGATCATCGACGACGAGGCCCTTTTGGTCGCGCGCGCGGTATGTGCCGTGGTCACCGTCGTCGATCCAGATCTGGTGGTCCTCGGTGGCGGCATCGGGCAAGCGTCCGGGTTCGTCGACAAGGTCAGCGCAAAGCTCGGCCAGTTGGCGCCGGTCGTACCGGAGATCAAGGTCAGTGCGCTGGGCGCGGACGCCGTCGTTGATGGTTGTCTCGCGGCCGGCCTGCAGCGAGCCTGGCAGATCGTCACCGCCGCGGTTCCGGTGTCGTCCACTTCAGACGGACTCTCTCTGACCGCTGCTCGTTAGCCGCATCCAGCGACCAACCGTCGACGCTTCGGCATATATCGATGGACCTCTTGCGCGTCGTTTGGTCGTTAGTCTACTTTACTAACGACCAGAACATGGACTCATGAGGCATGTGCATGCCATCACCCAAACGCGGTCACGAGTAGCCGATGGCATGGGTACCACTCAATTGGCCGCATGTCCGCTCCGCCCCACCCCCACAAGGAGCGCACCTCGCTATGCGAACCAGAGTCAGCAAGCTCGGGACCGCCGCGATCGCCGCGGGAGTCACCACACTCCTCCTCTCCATCAGCCCTTGGACCAGCAACGCCGGGTCGCCGTCACCGCGACTCGAACTAGCGGCTGGTTCGTCAACCTCTACCGGCTCCTCCGCGGTCACCAACCTTGGAGCGACCGGCGGCTGGAAAGTCCTGACCAGCGCCACCGCGACGCAATCCGGCGCGACCATTTCGACACCCGGCTTCTCCACGGCCGGCTGGCTGGCCGTCACCAACGACGACGGCGGAGCCCCCGGCACAGAAATCAACGCACTGCTGCAGAACGGGACGTGTCCGAACGTCTACTTCTCCGCCAACATGAATACCTGCTTCGGCCAGATGACCAAGGTCGGAGCGGACACCATCGCCCAGTTCTCGGTTCCGTGGTGGTACCGCACGGACTTCGCGGCGCCGACCGCCGGTCAGAGCGCAAAACTTGTCGTCAACGGGGTTGTCGGCACGGCCGACGTATGGGTCAACGGCACCGAGGTGGCCACGTCGGCGACGGTAGCCGGTGCGTACGCACGTCGCGTCTTCGACATCACCAACCTGTTGCGGTCCGGCACGAACTCGTTGGCGATCGAGATGCACCCGAACAATCCCACCACAATGCTGACGCTCGACAATGTCGACTGGACCCAAATCCCGCCGGACAACAACACCGGCATCCAGTTCCCGGTTCAGTTGCAGACCGGCGCGCCACTGATCGACGGCAACGCGCACGTCAGCCAGAACACCGCGGCCGACCTCAGTAGCTCGGCTCTGACCATCAAGACCGACATCACCAACACCTCGACGACCTCGCAGACCGGCGTCGTGTCCGCAACAGTGACGCCGCCGACCGGCTCGCCCATCACCGTCACGCAGAACGTCACGGTGCCGGCGAACACGACGCAGACGGTGTCGTTCACTCCGGCTTCGTACCCGAGCCTGACGATCGCGAGTCCGCAGGTCTGGTGGCCGTACCAACTCGGTGCGCAGCCTCTCTACACGCTGGCCACCTCGGTTGCTCAAGGCCCGACAACGCTCAACTCGACCAGCGAAACGTTCGGCATTCGTACGGTCGCGTCGTTCCTGACCGGCGCGTCGTCGATCGCGCCAAGCGGGGTGCGCGCATTTAAGATCAACAACGTACCGCTGGTGATCCGGGGCGGCGGCTTCGATCCGGACCTGTTCCTCCGCTACTCCGCCGCCGACACCGCGAAGCAGATCGCTTTGATGAAGGCACTCGGAGTCAACGCCATCCGGCTTGAGGGCCACCTGATGCCGGACGACTTCTACCAGCAGATGGACGCGGCCGGCATTCTCATCAACGCTGGCTATCAGTGTTGCGACTTCTGGGAGGCGACCACCTACGGCAGCGCGGACCAGGCCACCTACCAACTGTCCGCGCTGAGCATCGGCCAGACGGTGCGCAACCATCCGTCGGTCTTCAGCTTCCAATGGAGCGACAACAGCCCGACCGCCACCCAGGAAACGCTCGCTCTCAACGGCTTCGCCGCCGCCGACTATTCCGGACCGTTCATCTCCTCCGCGGAATACAAATCCAGCCCGCAACTCGGCGCGGCCGGTGAGAAGGAGGGGCCGTACGACTGGGTGCCACCCGTCTACTGGTACGACACCACGCACTCCGCGGGCGGGGATCTGACGAATTCCGGCGGCGCGTGGGGCTTTGACAGCGAAGAGAGCGCCGGCAACACCGTTCCGACGCTCGACTCGATCAACCGGTTCCTGTCGGCGTCCGACCAGGCCACGCTGTGGCAGACCCCGGGCGCCAACCAATACCACAACAACTACGAAGGGACGAAGCACACCGGGTACGCGTTCGGCACCCTCTACAACCTCGACGCATCGATCACCGCGCGCTATGGCGCCTGGTCCAGCCTCGCGCAGTACGTCGAGGAAGCACAGGTCGCCAACTACGAGAACACCCGGGCGCAGTTCGAGGCTTTCGTCGCTCACTCGACCGCGACCGCCGCACCGTCGACCGGCGTCATCTACTGGCAGCTCAACAAGGGTTGGCCGACGCTTTTGTGGTCGCTGTACAACAACGACGGCGACCAGGCCGGTGCCTTCTTCGGGGCGCAGACGGCCAACAAGACCATGCATGCGATCTACACCCTCGACACCGGCCAGGTGGTCCTGGACAACCTCGGCGCCACCAGCCAGTCGGGACTGACGGTCGAGTCGAAGGTGTACAACACCGCGGGCACGTTGCTCGACGACCGCACGTCGAATCCGATCACGCTGGCCTCGCAACAAGTGGCGACCAATGTTCTCACCCCGACGGTGCCGACCCAGGCGAACACGGTCTACTTCGTCGAACTGCTGCTCAAGCAGAACGGCGTCCTGGTGGACCGGAACGTCTATTGGCAGCCGACCACGGGCGACGTAGTTACCTGGAACAAGACGACGGGCAGCCCGCAGGCATCGATGAGGTCGTACGCCAACCTCAAATCCCTGCAAACTTTGTCCCAGGCGACCATCGGGGCGACCGCGACGACGGTCAACCAGGCCGGCCCGAACGGCGCTGACCGCAAGACGACGGTCACGATCACCAACAACTCGTCGACCTCGACTGTCGGCTTCTTCCTCCGTGCCGACGTCCGACGCGGGACCGCGGGCGGTGCCGAACTCTCCGGCGACAACGAGTTGCAGTCGTCGATCTGGACGGGGAACGACATCACACTGTGGCCAGGTGAATCGCAGACCATCACGGCCACATGGAACTCGGCGGATCTGCAAGGCGCGACCCCCGTGGTCAGCGTCTCGGGTTGGAACATGCCGAAGATCGACATTCTCGGCTGACGAATCCGAATGCCCGGCCCGCGACGCCCACATAGCGGCGTTGCGGGCCGGGCTCCTCAACCTCTGGAAGGACGGCAATGAACCGCACTCCCAATCGACGCCGCTCTTTTGCGTCCGCGGCGTTACTGGTCGGCCTGAGCTGCGCGGCGTACTTGGTCGCGACACCTGATGTCGGCGCGGCTGCACCAACCTTTCCGAACGTGGTCGTGCCCGCTCCGGTGAGCGAGACCGCCGACGGAACCACATTCACGCTGTCGTCCGGCGCGACGATCGCAACCGACGTCGCGGACGTCGGCACCTACCTGGCGGGCATCCTGAGAACATCGACCGGCTTCGCGCTGCCGGTCAGCCAGGGCGGTACGGCCACCATCACGTTGTCGTTGAGTGGCGCGCCGGCCAGCGTCGGCGCGCAGGGATACCAGCTCGTGACAAGCTCATCAAGCGTCGTCGTCCGAGCCAATCAACCCGCCGGCCTTTTCGCCGGCGTGCAGACGCTCCTTCAGCTGCTGCCGCCGGCCGTGATGGGATCGGCTGTGTCGTCCGGACCGTGGACGGCGCCGGGCGGGACGATCGTCGATTACCCGCGATTCACCTACCGCGGCGCAATGCTCGACGTGGCCCGGCATTTCTTCACCGTCGCCCAAGTCGAGCGGTACATCGACGAGGTTGCACTCTACAAGATCAATTATCTGCACCTGCACCTATCGGACGACCAAGGCTGGCGCATCGCGATCAACAGCTGGCCAAACCTCGCGGTCTACGGCGGCAGTACCGAGGTCGGCGGCGGTGCCGGCGGCTATTACACGCAAGCCGATTACTCCGCGATCGTGGCGTACGCCGCATCGCGTTACATAACCGTGGTCCCGGAAATCGATATGCCGGGCCACACCAATGCAGCGCTCGCCTCGTACGCGCAACTGAACTGCACCGGCGTGGCGCCGAATCTCTACACCGGAACCAAAGTCGGGTTCAGTTCGCTGTGCGTACCTCTGGCTGTGACCTACACATTCATCGACCAGGTGATCGGTGAACTTGCGGCACTGACACCAGGCCCGTACATCCACATTGGCGGTGACGAGGCCAGCTCGACGACCGCGGCCGACTACGCCACCTTCATCAATCACGCTCAGCAGATCGTCGCGGCTCACGGCAAGTCCGTCCTCGGCTGGCATGACATCGCGAAGGCGACGCTCTTGCCCTCGACAACCGCACAGTTCTGGGATACGTCCACGACAAACGCACCACTCGCCGCCGCCGCCGCGAACGGCACCAAGGTCGTCATGTCGCCGGCCAACCACGCCTACCTCGATATGAAGTACGTCCGCAAGACCAAGCTCGGTCAGACCTGGGCGGGACTCATTGACGTTGACACCGCGTACGGCTGGAATCCAGGCGCGTACCTGTCCGGTGTCGGCGAGTCGTCGGTGCTTGGAGTCGAGGCGCCGTTGTGGACTGAGACGATAGTGACGTCCGCGAACATCGAATACATGGCGTTCCCTCGCCTGCCGGCCATCGCGGAGCTGGGCTGGTCGTCCTGGAGTACACACGATCAGACAGCGTTCCATGCCCGACTTGGTGCACAAGGTCCGCGCTGGAGAGCCATGGGCCTTGGCTACTACCAGTCAACCCAGATCACCTGGCCAGCCGGCTCTTAGCCACAGCCGGAAAGCTGACGACGCGGCCGGTCTGCACGGTTCGACGGGCCGCGTCACTCCCCCGGTCAACCCACGGCTCGACGTGCCCGAGTCGATCTTCCCGGACGGCAGTCTCGGCAGCGTCGGCCCAGAGCTGAATTCGCTCCCATGCAAGGCGCAACAACAAAACGCTGCTTGCCGAAGCGCGGTATGCAGCGCGATGACCTCCGGTTTGGCTTCTGGCGATCGTGCCATGACCGAGATCGACCGATGCATCACTGCCTGCAAAGGCGATTGCGCTGGTCATAGCACATGCATGATCGATCCTCAGCGAGCGGAACGGTTGCATTGGTAGACCTAGATCACATTCGTCCCCGGCAACCGGATCGGCGGGCCGAGCGCGAAATACCGTGAAGTACTCAGCTGGCGTTCCTCTGACCGCGCCCGCCGGGAACGAATCGGAAGGACGGCATGACGATCCAGCCCGCCACCCGCACCTGGGAACACATGACGATCCCGACCGCCGGAACGTACGTCCTCGATCAGGCGCACCGGCGGATCGGCTTCGTTGCCCGGCACATGATGGTCAGCCCCATTCGTGGCGAGTTCGCCAACGGTGCCGCCACCATTTTCGTCGGCGAGGACCCGATGACGTCATGGATCACGGCGACCATTCAGGCGGCCAGCATCGGCACCGGCAACCCAGAACGCGATGAGCACCTGCGCAGCCCGGACTTCCTCGATGCGGAACGGTTTCCCACCCTCGAATTTCGCAGCACAGGTATCCGCTGGCCGGGCGAGGAAGATCCCATCTTCTTCTGGGCGGCCCTGCGCAATCAGCGAGTCGGGCTGCGCGGAGGCGACCCGGTCGTACCTCGGCAGCGCAACCGCGGGTCCGGCCGATTCGTGCTGGCCGGCCAGCTGACGGTACGCGCGGTCACGCTGCCGGTCGACCTGCACGTCGAGTTCGGCGGCACGCGTCGTGACCCGTACGGCCGCGACATCTTCGGCTTTACCGCGACCGCCGACATCGACCGCGAGGAGTACGGCCTACTGTGGAACGTCGTGCTTGAGAGCGGCGGCGTCCTTGTCGGCAAGAACGTACATATCGAGATCGCCGGTGAGGCCATCCGCCAAGGCTAAGCCCGCACCGCCAAGTCTCCTGCAATAGTGGATCGTCAACGGATCGGCAGGATTGGCTGGGCGGGCCAGTGGGGCTGCTGTTCATCGGCCTGATAGCGGTGTACGTCTGCGACTTCCTCGTGGCCATCGGAGCGAGGTCCTTCGAACGGATCCTCGGCCTGGTCCACGTGCTGACCGGACTATGGCTGATGTATCTGATGTTCGCCGTCACAGTCAACTTCGCTGCCGGGTTCCACTGGACTGTGTAGGGCTCACCGGGTCACGTGAGCGGTCTTACGAGAGTTGTTCCAGCGTGTCCAAGATCTGCTGACCGTAGCGCGCGAGTTTTGCATCGCCCACGCCGTTCACTCGACCCAGCGCCTCCAGGGACGTCGGGGTGAGGGTAGCGATTTGACGCAACGTGGCGTCATGGAAAACCACGTACGCCGGCACGCCCTGCTCCTTGGCCGCCCCGGCCCGCCACGTGCGCAGCGCTTCGAACACCGGTGCCGCTGCTGCCGGCATGTCAGCCCCAACCGAGGCCTTCTTGGCGGCGCGGGCGGCCCGCCCGGGACGTTCGGGCTCGCGCCGTAACATCACGGGGCGCTGCCCGCGCATGACATCGCCGCTGGTGGGAGTCAGGGTCAGCATGCCGTATTCGCCCTCGACGGCAAGCAGGCCCTGGGCGAGCATCTGGCGCACGACGCCGCGCCAGTCCGCCTCGCTCAGCTCGGTGCCGATGCCGAAGACCTTGAGCGAACCGTGATCGTGCTGGATGACCTTTTCGGTCTGCCGGCCGAGCAGGATGTCGATCGACTGGCCGGCGCCGAAGCGCTGGTTGCGCTCTCGCTGCAGCCGAGTGACGGTCGACAGCAGCTTCTGCGCGGGCACCGTGCCGTCCCACGCCTCCGGCGGCGCGAGGCAGGTGTCGCAGTTGCCGCACGCGGTGGCGGTCTCGCCGAAATATCCGAGCAGTTGCGCGCGCCGGCACGAAATGGTCTCGCACAGCGCCAGCATGGCGTCCAGGTGCGCGGTCAGCTGCCGCCGGTGCGCGAGGTCGCCATCGGACGACTGGATCATCTTGCGCTGCTGCACGACGTCGGCCAACCCGTAGGCCAACCACGCGGTCGACGGTAGTCCGTCGCGCCCGGCCCTGCCGGTCTCCTGGTAGTAGCCCTCGACCGACTTCGGTAGGTCGAGATGGGCGACGAACCGCACGTCGGGCTTGTCGATGCCCATGCCGAACGCGATCGTGGCCACCATGACCAGGCCGTCCTCCCGCAGGAAGCGCGACTGGTTGGTGGCCCGCATCCGCGAGTCGAGACCGGCGTGATAGGGCAGCGCAGCGATGCCGTTCTGTACGAGCAATTCGGCGGTCTTGTCGACCGACGCCCGTGATAGGCAGTAGACGATCCCGGAGTCGCCCGGGTGCTCGGTGCGTAGCAGGTCGAGCAGTTGTTTGCGCGGCTCGGCCTTGGCGACGATCCGATACTGGATGTTCGGTCGGTCGAAGCTCGCCACGAAATGTCGGGCTTTGGTCAGCTTGAGCCGCTGGGCGATCTCGGCGTGCGTCGCTGCGGTCGCGGTCGCGGTCAGCGCGATGCGGGGCACATCCGGCCATACCTCGTGCAACACCGACAGCTCCAGGTAGTCGGGACGGAAGTCGTGGCCCCACTGCGAGACGCAGTGCGCCTCGTCGATCGCGAACAGCGAGATGCGGCCACGCTCCAGCAGCCGCCGGGTGCCCGCCACGGCCAGACCCTCCGGCGCCACGTAGAGCAGGTCGAGTTCCTCCCGCAGGAAGGCGGTTTCGACCCGGCGGCGCTGCTCGGCGTCCTGCGATGAGTTCAGGAACCCGGCCCGGACGCCGAGCGCGGTCAGCGCGTCGACCTGGTCCTGCATGAGCGCGATCAGCGGTGAGATCACCACGCCGACACCTGGCCGGACCAGAGCCGGGATCTGATAGCACAGCGACTTGCCGCCACCGGTCGGCATCAGAACGAGCGCGTCGCCGCCGCCGATGACATGGTCGATGATCTCGGCCTGCTCGCCGCGAAACGCGTCATATCCGAAGATCTTGGACAGGACACGCTGTGCCTCAGAGCTCTGAGCTACCTGGTTCATGACCACCCGGCGAGTGTAATGAGCGGGTGCCCGCACGTGCACGGCACGCATGTCGCGCGGCACATATCTCGCTCTCGAGATCAGCGATGACGGCGTGGGCATGGCACCAGGACGCCCGTCTGGAGTTGGGCTGATCGCGATCCGCGAACGGGCGGCCGAACTCGGCGGTTCAGTCGCCATCGAGTCCTGCGCGCCAACCGGCACCCGCCTGGCCGTCCGCATTCCACTTGCCGTCCAGGAGGGTCACGATGGCGCGTACTGATAGCTGACGACCACCCGAACGCGCCAAACCAGTCAGTGCGGGTGCTGGTAGTCAGCATGTTCGAAGACGACGCGTCGATTTTCACGGCGATGCGCGCCGGCGCCCGGGGATACATTCTCAAGGACGCTGATCGCAGTGACATCCTGCGTGCCATCCGCGCTGTCGGCCAAGGCGAGGCCATCTTCAGCCCGGCGATCGCGACGCGCGTGCTCGACTACTTCACCTCCCCCGGCCAGAGCCTTGCCGCAACCGAGTTCCCCGAACTCACCGACCGGGAGCGAGAGATACTCGAGATGGTCGCCGACGGCTACCGCAACGCCGACATCGCCCGGCAGCTCGTGCTCAGTCCGAGGACCGTACGCAACTACGTCTCGAGCATCTTCACCAAACTCCAGGTGAGTGACCGGGGAAACGCGATCATCCGGGCGCGAAAGGCTGGGCTTGGCGGGCCGCCAACCACGTAACCCGACCGCGGCGCGCATGCTTGGCCTACGGTGAGGTGGAATCACCCAGAGACGACTGTCCGTGTACGCCCACGGGAGGTTTCGTGATGGGCTCGAACTCGCCGCAACCCGCGTCGCAGTCCGGAGTCGCACGCGACCTGTCGGCCACGATCGCCGAGCGACGTGACGCCGGAAGGGCCGCGCGCACGCGTGCGCCACGAGGTCCGATGGGTCGTTGGCGCGAATCCGATCGAGGGCACGACGCGCTGGAGACGATCCTGGCCCAGAGCCGGCTCCGTATCCCCGAGCTCGTGCCGCTGCGGCACGGGCGCATGGCCGCGTCGCCGTGGACCTACTACCGCGGTGCCGCCGCGGTCATGGCCCGCGACCTCGCCTCGCAACCGAACAGCGGTTTGGACGTCCAGCTCTGCGGCGACGCGCACGTGCTTAACTTCGGTCTCTGGGCGACGCCCGAGCGCAACCTGAAGTTCGACCTGCGTGATTTCGACGAGACGTTGCCGGGGCCGTTCGAGTGGGATCTCAAACGGCTCGCAGCCAGCCTGGTCACGGCTGGCCGCGAGAACGGCGTGCGGCCACGGACGATTGACGCCGCCGTCGCCGCGGCTGTCGATGCCTATGGCCGACGCATGCGCCGCTATGCGACGATGCCCGAGCTCGACATCTGGTACGACGGTGTCCGCGTCGACCGGCTGATTGCCTTCTTCCAACCAGCCGACCAGGGGCGCGTCTCCGTCCACATCGAGAAGAAGCAGAAACGCCGCACCAACCGCGGTGCATTCGCCAAGCTGACGACGATGGCACACGGGCGGCCGCGGATCACCCAGGAGCCACCGATCCGGGTCGGGATCGACGATGCCGAACAGGACGATCTCGTCGACCAACTGCTCAGGGAGTATCGGCTGACCCTCGCAGATGATCGACAGGTTCTGTTCGATCGCTTCACCCCGACCGATATCGTCCGGCAGGTCGTCGGCGTCGGCAGCGTGGGAATGCTGGTCTACCTGGTGCTGCTTGAGGGCCGCAGCGGCGACGATCCGCTGTTTCTGCAGGTCAAGCAGGCCGGACCGTCAGTGTACGAGGAGCATCTGCGACCTAGCCGTTGGCACAATCACGGGGCTCGGGTCATCACCGGGAAGCGGCTGGTGCAGAGCGCGACTGACATCTTCGTCGGCTGGGGATCGCTAAACGGACGTGACTTCTATGTGCGGCAGTTTCGTGACATGAAGATCATCCCGACGGTGGATCTGATCGCCCCACGCCTCATCGAGTTCGCTACCGCATGCGGCGCGACGCTGGCCAGGGCCCACGCACGTACCGGCGATCCGGTGGCGATCAACGGCTACATCGGGAGCGGGCCGAAATTCGCCACCGCGATGGCCCGTTTCGCCGGCGAGTACGCCAACCAGAACGAACGGGACCACGCGCAACTCGTCCGCGCGATCGCCGCCGGGCAGGTCGAGAGTCTGCACGCCTGATACCTGTGCTGGTCCAAAACTCGGCCACCTGGACTGACCTGCGCCTTTCTCCCATTCATGATCGGTACGCGAAGAGGGCCGTCACCGCTTCGTGACGGCCCTCCTCGCGTGCGATGTCAGCTCGACGGAATGAGTTGGCCGAGGAGGCCATCGCCCTCGTCATTCGGACCGGAACTGAACCAGATGGTGTTGGTTCCACCGGTGGTCGCCGTCCCCGGCAGAAGTGCCCACAGACCGTCGATCGTGATCTTCTTGTTGTGCGTGTCGCGCAACTGGCCGGCGAAGTGGCCGTTCGTGAACACGTTGATGCGACCGTCGCCGAAGTTGCCGACGAGCAGCGCGCCGCTGATCCGCCCAAACCCTGGTGGGGCGATCGCCAGGCCCCATGGGGCGTTCAGAGTGCCGCGACTCGCGATTCGCTGCACCGTCAGCCCGAAGTTGCGGAACTCGTCGACAAAACCGAGCCCAGGGCCATGCGCCTCGTCGTTCGAGCCGGCCTGTTGCTTGGCGTACGTGACGAAGATGTGGCCATCGTCGACCATGATGTTGAACGGTGCGTACCCCTTCGGCAGGCGTGGGTCGTGGAAGACCGCCGGTGGCAGGTTGACCAGGTGGAAGTGACTGTCAAAGGCGTCGATCCGCCCGTTGGCGAAGTCAGCGGCCAGCAGGAACGGGCCGAACGGCGTGTGCAGCAGCGCCAGAGACTTGAACACGGCCCCCGGCACGGTCGCGACGATGCCCGCTTCGTTATCGCTGACGTCCTTGTTCCACGCACTGATGGTGCCGCTCTCGGCAGAGAAGATGAAGGTCGCTGGATGCTCGCCGTTGCGAGTAACCGAGAACCCGCGGGTGTCATTGAAGACCTCTCCCGTGGGGTCCTCACCGTCGACTGTCACGACTCGATCAACCCTTGTTACCGGCAGACCGCTGACGCCGCCGGCGTAGATCGTGGCAGTGCTGGTGCCGTTATTGGCGGACCACAGCGGTGTCGTCGGTCCCAGGGCCAGACCCCAGCAGTTGACCAGGTTCCCGTCGGTCACGTTGGCCACGTTCGGCTGGTCGGAGACTTGGTTGACCTGTACGAAGCCAGCCGTACGGGGGCCCTTTGAGTGCGGGCTGCCCGCATAGGTCGGCGATGCGACGAGCACGGTAACGGCGATAGTCACGCCAACGACAATCGTCCTTCTCGGCATAATGATCCCCTTCTTCGTGATGGCAGCCATACCGGATGTACGAGCCATTAACACGCGGGGCTCACCGTTGCATGCGAAAATGTGAGAATCGATTGAAACCGGAGAACCAAGCCTATTTCACCCGTACGGTGGAAGTCCGCACGTGGGTCGGAACCGGTTGTATGGCCGGCTATGGTCGGCCTCGATTCGGCGGTTCTCGCACCGCTCGACGTGATGCCACGCGGCAGGAACCAACTCATCGAGAACGCGCGGGTAGACCGGCGCTTTGTCGGTGAGAACCTCGATCGGGGCAGCCTCGACGTGGCCAGCGCTCAGCGTAAGAAGCGCCTTGCGGCGTCGGCGTCGCGCCGGGCGCAGACGCGTACGCCGATGACCTGGCGATGCTGATCCGGTCGTATAGACCACGAGCAGCGGCTACGCGATGGAAGACAAGTTCGCTGCCGAAAACCGAGAGGTTCCCCCGATCAGTCGAGGTCTCCGGCTAGTTCGTCCGGTGCCCGCATTCGCCACGCATCGGTAATCAGCTCGGTGAGGCGGTCGACGTCCACCTCCGCGAGGCGCAGCATGACCAGCGGGTGCCCCTCGTAGGACGGAGTCGTGAAGAACCGATCCGGTTCCCCGAGGAGTAGTGCCTGCTTCTCCGACTCGTCGCCGACATACAGCACCGCGATGTCGGTCCGGATCACACGCGGCCGGCCGGGGCGGCGTTCCGGGTACGACCACACGAAACCGTGGTTGCCCACGCGGAAATCGAAACCGTCGCTGTCGATCTCCACCACGTGCGGGAGCTTCTCCACGATTCGGCGCACATCGTCATCGTCGGCCATTCCCTCACGGTAGTCGTCAGTAACCGAGCATCCGTGATCGGTTACTGACGACCGCAACGGAGCCTCGCTCCCTACTTTTGATTGGCCCCATGAGTCGCGCTTTGCGTGGATATGACTGTGTGGCGGGTGGCATGCGCTGCTTGGTCATAGCATCGGTGGGAGGCCCTTGTCGTCAGAGGGGCGCGCGACGCAACCAGCGGAGGTGCCGGAATGGTCGAGCTCCCACCGCCCACGGAGGAAATTGTGCTGGCCGACTTCATCGTCTCGGACGATGTCGAGCGCTCTCGGCGTTTCTACACCGAGGTACTCGGTGGCAGGGTGGTTTTCTCCGGGCCCGGGGGGCTGACCAACCACGTATAGCGTGTAACAACCGATGGCACCCATCCGCACATGCCGCGTTGTCGCTGCGGTGATCGTCGTGTCTTTGCTGGCGTGCGCATGCACGTCGAGCAGGCCGGACGCGCCGGTGTCGCTCCCGCTGACCAAGACCAGCGAGGTCACCTTCTATCTGTCGCTGCCAAGCTCGACGGCCGGGCTCGCCGGCGCCGTGCAAAAGGTCGCAACACCGGGAAGTTCGGACTACCGCCACTTCAGCCCTCTGAACACGGCCGCGCGTCAGTTCGGCGCCACCGACGCGCAGATCAATACGGTGGCCAAATCGGTCGAAACCCTTGGCCTGCGATTCGCCGCCGACCCCACCAGGTTGTTCGGGCGAGTGACCGGCTCACCCGGCCAGTGGCAGGCGGCACTGGGCACGGCACTATCCAAGCAGTCCGCCACGGCATCCAGCCCATTCATCACCTACACCCTGCCCAAGCAGACGCCCGCCGCGCTCCAACCCTCCGGCACCACCTTGCTGCTGCCGGAGGCGCAGGTCTACGACCCAACCGCTGAAGGGCGGCATCCGCCCAGCGGGAGCCCTCCCACGCCGAGCCCAACCGCCACCTCCACCGCAGCCAAACCGTGGCCGTTCAACACCGGCACCCCGCTCACCGCCGGCTGCTCGGCGCCGGTGCTGCAGCAGCGTCGCGTCTACACCCCCCAGCAGGTGCAGACCGCCTACGGCGTTGACACGCTGCGTGCGCACGCGTCCGGCACCCCGGTGATCACGGTCCTTGACCTCGGCGGCGGCTGGCGCCCCAGCGACCTCAAGCTCGCAGGGCAATGCTTCGGATACTCCCCGCCCACCATCACCCAAACCCAGGGCGACGGCGTCGCCACCGCGATCGCCAACGCCGACGGCGAGACATCTCTGGATCTACAGACCATTGCGGCGGTGGCCCCCGCAGCGCAGATCCGGCTCGTGCAAACCACACTCGGCGGGTTACTCGACGCATTCAGCCGGGCGGTCGGCGACCCGCGCGGCGTCCCGGACGTCATCTCACTGTCTTATGGGCGATGCGCGCTAGCGGAGAACCAGGGCCTTCCCGGCTACACCTCCGTGATCAACGCGGTCCTGGCCATGACGGCGCTGACCGGCGTGTCTTCGTTCGTCGCCGCGGGTGACGCCGGATCGACCACGTGCGGTACGAGCGTGCCCGGCACCACGTTGTCCTACCCGGCGGTGTCGCCCTTCGTCACCGCGGTCGGTGGCACGCGGCTCACTCTTGGCGCCGGTAACACCCGCGTCTCCGAGACGGTGTGGAACGACTCCGTCTTCGGCGCGCCAGCGGCCGGCGGAGGAGGCCTCACTCGTCTGCAGCCGCGGCCGGCGTATCAGGATGGCGCGAACGCGCAGCCGACCCGCGCTGTGCCCGACATCAGCGCGCTCGCCGACACGGTGCCCGGCTGGCCAGACGTGATCAGCTCCACGTTGCAGACCGTCGGCGGCACCAGCGGCTCGACACCGTTTGTTGCCGCGGCAACCGCACTGGTTGCGGCCTCGGAGCGGCACGCCGGAAGACCACCGATCGGCCTGGCGAACGGCTGGTTTTACAGCGCCGCCTCGCAACCATCGACGTTCTTCGACATCACGCAAGGCAGCAACGACCTCGCCGGAGTCGGATGCTGCCAAGCTGCCGTCGGCTACGACACCGCAAGTGGCCTCGGTGTGCCCAACTGGGCCCTGCTGCCCGGCACACTCCCCAAGCCCGGCTGAGCCGTCCGGCCTGCCAGGACCAAATCGAGATCTTCACACGACTCTTACCGTGACGTGGTCTGCCTATCGTGCGGTTACCACGAACGGGGGCGACCATGCGATTGTCACGGGTCCTGCTAGGCATCGGCGTGCTGGTTCTGTGCGGCGGCGGATTCGCCGGCTTCCTCGCCACCCAGGCTTCCGGCCCACTCTCACCGACCGCGGCGCAGAACGAGCGGCACTTCAAGACGGTTGCGAAGCAGGTCGCCGATGAGTGGGACCGCTCCACGGCGCCGGCGATCTGGCGGGATAGCCTGATCCTGCTCAGTGACCCCGTCATCCATGCGACTGGCGCCGACATCGATTGGGTGTACCGACTCCCGGCTCACGTGCCGGCGCCACCGAATTCGGCGCCGGTCCGGTTCGTCGATGGGACGTCGATGGCGGTATCGGTGAGGGCCGCCGCCGACGCGATACGCGCGGTCGCGCCTGATCCGCATGGCCAGCCGGCGCAGATCACTCGCGTGGCGTTCGTCACGGCCCGGTTCTTGACCAACCGCGGAATCGCGACGGTGCCAGCGTGGCGGTTCAGCGTCGACGGCGTACCCGAGCCGATCATCGTCGCCGCTGTGGAACCGTCCGACCTTGCCGACCGGCCCTATAACCGCCAACCGATTCCAGTCCCGCTCGGACTCGACGCGCCGGGCGAGCAGCGGCCGGTCGACAGCAGGTCGGTGACAGTGCTGGTCAACGGTGCGTGTGACCACAGTGCCCTGCTGGTTTACGAAACCGACACCGTCGTCGTGGTCGGCATCTCCCGGCCCACCCCGCCGATCACGAAACGGGTCGGCACCTGCGGACCGAGCCCGTACCCGGGCTTCGCTCAGCTGACCGCGCCACTGTCCCGGCCGCTCGGTGCTCGCGCGCTGCTGGATGTCGCCGGATACCCGATGATCACGACCAACCCATATTTACGCGGCCTGAACATTTGATCAGTCCTGTTTAACATCTATCGGGTCCTACTGATGATCGCGGCCATCTCGTCGGCGTTGTACGCGCGGAGTGAATCCGTCCGAACGTTACCCAGGGCACCAAGTGTCAGCAGGAACGCGGTCGCCGACTCGTCGTCCGGAAACTCGCTGACAACTACGAGATCATAATGGCCTACGGTCCAGTAGATGTTCTCGATGCTTCCGCCCATTCGCGCTGCGGCACTAGACGCGGCGTTTGCTCGGCTGACCGTGTCTGGGAATTCACGGATTCCCTGGTCAGTCCAACTGATGAGGCTAACGAACGTGGGCATGGCGCACTCCTCGCGTACGCTCGACTGGTCGCAGACGGTGTTCGCGACCAATGTGGATCAGTCAGGCATAGCGGTGCTGTAGCTGGGCTCGAGAAAAACGTGTCGGCGGCTGGCCAAGGCGGCGCCAAGCCACGAAGCGACCCGCATTCTAGATCCGACCGGCACCCGCGTGCCTGCTTGAATATAGGCTCTCCAGATGCCTTGACATGCGGAAACGGTGCAACGGCCCGGGGCGCCTTCACCGGCCAATCCTGCCCGACTCCGTTGACGATCCATTAATGCAACGGCGCGGTTGCGCCGGGAGCGAAACCGCGGCCACCGGACACCGGGCGGGTGCCAGGATGACGATATGGCGGACGTTCTCCCCTTCCCGCAGAAGCGCACCCCCACACCGGATCATGAGCCGGAACCGCTATGGCGCGAGGTGCTGGGTCGCAGCCTGCGTGCGGTCAGGGAGGAGCAGGGCGGCCGCCTGGTCGACATCGCGGGCCGGGCCGGGATCTCGCCGCAGTACCTCTCAGAGATCGAACGAGGTCGCAAGGAGCCCTCCAGCGAGATGATTGCCGCGGTCACCGGTGCGCTCGGTGTCGACCTGGCCGACCTGCTCGCCGGCATCGCGGGCGCAGTCCGGCAGCGCCACGGTGCGAGTCTCACGATCGTGGGCCGTCCCGCGGGACCCGTACTCTTGGCCGCCTAGAACGCGGTCTCAGGCTCGACGGTTCAGGACGTGGTCCGCGAGCCCGTATTTGACCGCGCCCACCGCGTCGAACACGCGGTCCCGGTCTGTGTCGTGGCGCAGGTCCGCGACATCGCGACCGGTGTGCGTCGAGAGGATCTCCTCCAGCTGGGTACGCACCCGCACCACCTCATCTGCCTGAAGGATGAGGTCTGGGATGGCGCCGCGGCCCTGCGCCGCTGGCTGATGCAGCACCACCCGGGTATGAGGCAACACGAACCGGTGCCCGGGAACGCCCGCGGCAAGCAGCACCGCACCGGCCGCTACCGCCTGGCCGACGCATGTCGTCGCCACCGGCGCCTTGATGAAGCACATGGTGTCGTAGAGCGCGAGCATCGCGGACGAGTCACCGCCCTCGGAGTTGATGTAGAGGTTGATCTCCCGTTCTGGGTTGTCCGCCTCCAGGTGCAGCAACTGGGCGATCAACGCGTTGGCCACACCGGAGTCGATCGCAGTGCCGAGGTAGACGATCCGCTCCGACAGCAGGTGTGAGTAGACGTCCATGATCCGCTCGCCGGCGGTACTGCGCGTGATGACGTTGGGGATGGTGTATGTGCTCATGCGCCCGCTCCGGTCTCCAAGCCGAGCCCGAGCGTGTGGTTGCGCACGGGTACGACCTGGCTGAGATCGCTGACGATGTGGTCGATGAAGCCGTAGTCGCGTGCTTGGTCGGTGGTGAACCATCGGTCGTGCAGCGAGTCGGCGAAGATCCGGTCGATCGGCTGGCCGGTGTCCTCCGCGATGATCCCGAGCACTGTGTCCCGGGTATGCCGCAGATCGTCAGCCTGCACCTCAACCTCGACCGCCGATCCGCTGATCCCCGCCGAGCCCTGGTGCATCAGGACGCGCGCGTGCGTGAGGGCGAAGCGCTTGCCCGGTGTGCCCGCGGACAGCAGGAACTGCCCCGCACTGCATGCCAGCCCCAGCGCGAGCGTGGCCACGTCGCACGGCACAAGCCGCATCACGTCGCGGATGGCCAGCATCGCGGGCACCGAGCCGCCTGGCGAGTGGATCCACAGCGCGATGTCTTTCTTGGGATCCTCGCTCGCCAGAGACAGCAGCTGGGTGGCGAGCACCGTACCGTTGTCGTCGTCAAGCACGCCGTCGAGGACCAGCACCCGCTGGCCGAAGAATCGTTCTCGGAGCCGGTGGTCGAACAGCGGCTGCTTCTCGTCGTTGGTCATGGTCCGACAATGCCGCCGCCCAGCGCCGCTCGACAGATTTCTCTGCCCTGAGCAGATCAGCCTCAGGCAGACCGGGCCCATCGCTCCATTGTGGACTTGACCGCCCGGATGGCTTCCGGCTGGATGGCTCGACGGTCGCCGACGGCTCCCTCGCACGACGCCTGGATGGGCTCCAGCTACTACCAGCCGGTGCCGTAGGAGGTCATTGACGGCGCCCGCCGGGTCGCGCATGCTGATGGCCCGCCGGCGCCGTTCGGCGCGCGTCACCGGAGAAGGCAGACGATGGGCCATCGAGTCCGGATGCGATGGGTCGCCATCGCACTCACGCTGGTGTCAACCGGCTGCGGCACCGCCGAAGCGCCTGCGGCTTCGGGACCGTCGGCGGCCACACCGCCGGTCTTGGCTACGCAAGCACCGCCGCCCGCGTCTCCGACTCCCCCACCGACTCGTCGCGCAACCCCGGTGAAGGTCGCGATTTTCGGCGACTCGCAGGCGACGGCGCTGTTTGACACCCGTCCGTCGACGGTCGCCCGGTCGCTGCGGCTGAGCGATCAGAGCATCAGTGCCTGCGGCATCCTCCGCGGACGAGTCGCGAGCCGGTCCGGGGAGCGCTTCGACCTGGTGGGGGCGTGTCCTAACTGGCTGTCTGCATGGCGCGCGGACGCTCAGCGGGTCAAACCGGATATCGCCCTCGTCGTAATCGGCGCGTGGGACGTCTTCGATCTCAAGACCAAATCGAAAACCCTCACTTTCGGTACGCCGGACTGGGATGCCGCATTCCTCACGCAACTGCGGTCCGGGGTTTCCGCTCTGCGCTCCTCCGGCGCCCAGGTCGCGCTCGCGGAGCTGCCCTGCTACCGGCCGCGCAATTCCAATCCCAGGCCGCCGGGCTGGTGGCCCGAGCGCGGCGAGGACGACCGCACTCGGCACGTCAACGATCTGCTGCGGCAGCTGACGGACGGCAGCCACGTCTTCACGGTCACGCCGCCGGGGACGTTCTGCACCGACAAGTCGGTCGGCGACAATCACAAATACCGCTACGACGGCGTGCACTACCTGCAGCCGGGTGCGAAGCTCTGGTTCGGCGCAGTGATCCCGCAGTTGCTGGTGCTGCCGTGATCCTCCGTAGTCAAACGAGCTGGTGTTCGTAGGCGAACGCGGCAGCGGCGGTCCGCGTCGTGACGTCGATCTTGGTGAAGATGTTGCTCAGGTGCCGCCCGACAGTCTTCTCGCTGAGCACCAAGAACGCCGCGATCTCGGAATTGGTCTGTCCGGTCGCGACGAGTCGAAGGACCTCGACCTCGCGTTCGGTCAGCCCGCACGGCAGCGTGGGCCGGATAAGAGCGGCGGCTTCACGCTCGGCCGGCCGCGCACCAAGCTTCGCCAGGGCCCGCCGAGCAGCGGTCAACTCGGTGATCGCGGACTCGTCATCGCCGAGCGCACGCAGGGCTCGTCCTAGAAGAACATGGCAGCGCGCGGTGTCGTACTGCGCCCCTAGTCGCTCCCATACGCCACGCTCGCGGCGAAGCAGCGGCAGCGCCGCCGCCGGGTCCCCGGCGGCGAGAGCCACCTGCGCGGAGGCGTGGTCGGAGCGGGCCTGCACTGAGGGGCAACCGAACGACTCGGCGATCGATCGACTCTCGACGGCGAAGGTGGCGGCATCGTCGACCTGATCACCGGCGAGCAGGATCTCGACCGCGGCCGGCAGCAGGCGGGACCGATGTACCGGGTCGCCCGTCTCCGCCAGCAGCCGCCGGACGGCCGCCACGGCCGCCGTGGTGCGACCCTGAGCCAGCCACAGCAGTGCCAACCCAGGCTGTGGCTCGTAGCCATAGTTGATCGCCGCCTCGTACGCGGCCGCGGCGCCGGACAGGTCTCCGCGGAGGCGCAGCACGTCGGCGCGCTCGGCCATCGCCAGCCCGGCAGCGCTCAATTCGTCGGCGTCGTGATACCGCCGAACCGCGAGATCGAACTCGGCGAGCGCCTCGTCGAACGCACCAAGGGTCCGCATGATCTGGCCCCGGTGCACCGCGCACTGGCCGGTGAACGGGACGAGACCAGGCTGTCCGCCGCACCACGTGGTGAGCGCTGACGTCCACCGCGCGGCCCGGTCGAAGTCGGTGATCTCCTGGCACGCTTCGATCATCGAGCAGTAAACGTTGCCGGCGAAGATTGTCGAGACCTCACCGGCGACGACGCCAACCATGGCCTCGTCCAGCAACGCCATGCCCTCGGCTACGCGGCCGCCGTACAGCATGAGACGGCCCTGCGCGTTGAGGCCCATCGCGACCAGATCGGGATCGGCGAAGCGGCGGCCGTAGGCGGCAACCTGATCGGCCAACTCCAGAGCCGGGCCGAATTCGCCGGCGAAGATGTGCCCGTACATCACATGGACGGCTACATAACCGCGCTCGACGACATCACCGTCGACGTCGGCCAGCAGGCGTTGAGCACGGCCGACCCACCCGCTGCCGACCGCCGTCTCGGCACTCGTCAGCAGCACGAAAGCGAGCCAGAAAGCGGTCCGCACCGCAGGCAGAACCGCACCACCGTCGACGTGCAACTGGTATGCACGCTGGAGCGCCTGAACACAGTCGTTGCGGCGGCCGACGAGGTAAGCGGCGGTGGCCAGCCGGGCGAAGTCCTCAGCATCCAGCTCGCCTCCGGCAGCCTCGGAAAGCCCGCCGTACGCGGCCAGCCAATCCTGACGGTCGTACGCGACACGGGCCTGTACCAGATCCTCGACGACGCCCATCGCAGCTCCGCCCACCAGCTTACGGCTCACCCAACTGCCGCAGCGGACACAGGTCGCCTAGAGGTCGACCGCGCGACGATCTGTCGCGCAACATAATCCGCGTCTCGCCCAACTCCTGGAAACACCATCGAGGCGAAGGCGTACTGGAACGACAAGCCGCAGAAGAACAGTCCCGGCGCGGCATCGACGACACCGCGATACTCCACCGGCCAGCCGTGCTCGTCCAGGATCGGCACCGCGATCCAATCGAAGACCTGCCGGAACCCGGTGCACCAGACCACGTTGCTCACTTCCAGCACGGTGCCGTCGCCGAGAACCGGCCAGCCATCCCGCACTCCGGCCACCCGCGCCTGCCGGCGTTCAACACCCCGCCGTTGCAGGTCGGATGCCTTGACCCGTAAATGCGGGCCGCCGTGGAAGCGCACTTCCGGCATCGCCTTCCGGCCCATCGGCGTGCGTCGGGTCAGAACATGCTTGAAGACAAAGATCACGATCGGCAAGAGCACGTGCGCGCGCATCGACTCCGGACGCATCGGGATGTTGCCTCGGCTCGGTCCGCACAGCACCGTCGGCCGTGTCCCCGCGAGCTCGTAGGCGATGTCCTGGCCGGAATGTGAGGCGCCAACCACCAGCACCGGACCCGGCTGCAGCTGGTCTGGTCGGCGGTATCGGCTCGAATGAAGCTGACGGATGTCCGGCCGGAGCTGGCTCGCGAAGTCGGGCACGTTCGGAGTACGCCCGAAGCTGCCGGTCGCCACTACAACGTTGTCGCAGGTGATCACATCCTCACCGAGGACGGCCGCGTACCCGCCACCCGGCAGCGCCTCCAGCCGGTCGACTCGAGTGTTCGTACGCACCGGCAGGTCAAAGTGCAGCGCGTAATGCTCCAGATAGTCCCCGACCTCGTCCTTTCCCGGAAAGTGCCAGCGCTGCGCCGGGAACGGCAAGCCTGGCAATCCGTCGTACTTGGCCGGCGTGTAGAGCCGCAGCGTGTCCCACTGCTGCCGCCAGTTGTCGCCGATACGCTGGTTGCCGTCCACGATGAGGCACGCGTGACCACGCCGCTTGAGCTGGTAGCCGGTGGATAGGCCGGCCTGACCGGCGCCGACGATCAACGTTTCGATATGTTGGGAGTTCATCAGTCGCCTCCTAGGTGGGATTGCGTTGACGCTAGGAGCGCGGCCGGCGGTGGCGCATCGGGCGATCTACGAATCTGTCACGTTCCATTGATGGGGCAATCGCCCCATTCCGGACCCGGCGGAGCAGCGCTAGATGGGCTATGGCGACCATAGGCTTGGCGGCAGGTCCGTCGCGCGTAGCGGGCGGGCGTCTGTCAGTCGTTGTGCATCCGCTGGCGATAAATCAACCAGGATCTCCCGCGCCTGCGATTCCGGAAGCAGGTTGAACCAGCGCGCGGCTATCTCGCCTAGCTCGACCGCCGACGGCGTACCCAGCAGGCGCAGCCGGGCCATGCCGCCATCCGGATACACGTCCATCCGCACGTGGGTGACCTCCGGCGCCGATGCGATTGCGAGGCGGTGCCGCGTGTCGGGCTGCACGCGGGTAACCGGAAGCAAATCGAACCAGGCTTGCGGCTCATCAAGTGCACCTTGCCGAGCGTCGATTCCGCGCAAGCTGACGCGGCCGGGCGCGTTGCCCTTGAAGTGAGTCGTATCCACTTCCGCGAGTCGAATGCGCCCGGGCACGGCCAGTCGGATCAATACCCAGTCATTACCAGTGTCCCGACGCCGTGCGGTCTCCCAGCCCTCGCCCATGTTGCCGGCCAGACCGGGCAGGAGCAGATTGTTCGGCGAACCGTAGAACATGTTGCTGCATTCGACCACCTGGCCGCCGTTTTCCAACGCCGCAAGGTCGGCGAGCGGCAGTCCCAGAAGCCGCGGGTCGGCGACCACTTCACCGTGCACGCGCAGGCGCGCGACACCACCGTCGGGATAGATCGACAGACGTACGTGAGTCACACGCTGTTGCCTATCGACCGCGAACGTGTTTGGCGTGTCGCCGACGAGCGCCACCTTGGGCACCAGCTCCGTCCATGGCACGTCGGCCAGTTCCGCGGGGTTCGGATAGCCGTCGACACCGCATCCCTCGACCGACGCGTACGGTGGATAGTTACCGCTGAAGTGCGCCGTATCGATGACCACGCCGCGCACCACGCCAGGGGCCCCGAGCCGTACCACGACATGGTCATGTCCCGGTTCGCGTCGGCGTCTCGTCTCCCACCCGTCGTATATCTGGCCCTTGGGCCCGAAGGACTTCGGGCGAAAGCCGGGTGACGCCGGCTCGATGAGATTGTCGGCCGCGGCGAAGAACTCGTCATTGGCGAAAACGACGCCGCCTCCGAGACGGCGCGATGCCAGGTCAGGCAAGGCGGTGAAGTCGCTCATCCGTCATCCTCCGGAGATAGCAGCATGCCGCGCGGCTCGCTGCCCACGCGCACCCCGCGGAGCCAGGTCGCCTCGACCACACCGTGTAGATGCTGGCCGGCATAGGGTGATACCGAGTGTCGATGGTGCAGCCGAGCGGGGTCGACCGCGAACGTCTTCTCGGGCGCGAAGGCTACGAGATCCGCATCGGCCCCCACCGCGATACGGCCCTTGCGCCGCAGCCCGACAATCTCGGCCGGGCGCTGCGCCATCCAGCGAGTCACGTCGGCGAGGCCGTGTCCGCGAGCACGGGCCTGGGTCCAGACCACAGGCAGGCCCAGTTGCAGGGATGCGATGCCGCCCCACGCGCCGGCAAAATCGCCGACATCCAGAAGCTTGAGTTCGGGGATGCATGGCGAGTGATCAGAGACGATTTCATCGATGACCCCGGTGGCCAGACCACCCCAAAGCGCGTCCCGGTTTGCGCTCGAGCGAATCGGCGGACAGCACTTGAATTGCGTGGCACCATCCGGCACGTCATCAGCCGCGAGCGCCAGGTAGTGCGGACACGTCTCCACGCTAACCCGGACGCCATCACGTTTGGCCCGCTCGATCATGTCAAGCGCGTCGGCGGATGAAAGGTGCAGGATGTGTACGCGGGCGCCGGTGCGCCGGGCGGCATCGATGACGTTGGCGATCGCACGTATCTCTGCGGCGGGCGGCCGCGAGGCCAGAAAATCGGCGTATCGGCGGGACGCGCGGGTGTCGCGGATCTCGTGTGGATCCTCCGCGTGCACCAAGAACAGCGCGTCCACCAACGACAGTGCTTGGTTGAGCTGGTCGACCGAGAGCGGCGGAAACTCCGGCACGCCCGAGTCGACCAGGAACGATTTGAGGCCGAAGACCCCGGCGCCGATCAGGTCGGGCAGACATGCGAGATTGTCCGGCACTGCACCGCCCCAGAAGCCGACGTCCACATGGCATTGTCCGGAGGCGGCCTGCCGCTTGGCCGCGAGCGCCGCGATCGAAACCGTCGGTGGCAAGCTGTTCAGTGGCATGTCGATGATCGTCGTGATACCACCAGCCGCCGCGGCCCGGGTGGCCGTTGCGAACCCCTCCCAGTCCGTACGGCCGGGCTCGTTCACGTGCACGTGCGGATCGACCAATCCCGGCAACAGGGCCAGCTCGCCCAGATCCTGCCCGGCTGTGGCGTAGGCCTCGATCGCCGCAATCCGGCCGTCGCGGACGCGCACCGCGGCGGGTCGGACCCCCTGCGGTGTCACCACTCGACGCGAGCGCAGCACCAAGTCGTCGGCGGTGGTCACTGCGGTGCCCACACCGTCAGGGGCAGGTCGAACTCCTCTTCGTCCAGCGCGCCGCAATCCCGGCCGCGCCGGAGAAAGCCGATCAGTGCCCGCGCGGTCGCGGGTTCGTCCAGGACGCCCGCGACCGGGCCACCCGAGCCGAGGTAGGCGGCGAGGCGAGCACTCGCCGCGGCACATCCGTCGCGATAGAAGCCGTACGTCGCCGCATAGCGTGTGGGCAGCTGGCCGGGATGCAGATCCCAGCCCTGATAGAAGCCCCGCTCAAGAGAGCGCCGAACCAGCCGCGAGTGCAACTCCCAGGCCGCATGAACCGCCTCGCTGTCCCCGACCGGAAGAACATTGGTCGATCCGTCCGAGAGCCGAATTCCGGTGCCGGCGGCGGCGACCTGCATCACCGCTTTCGCGTGATCCGCGGCCGGGTGTTCCATGCTCTGATACCCGGCCGCGATCCCGCATGCCGCCGTGTAGTCGTATGTGCCGAAGTGCAGTCCGGCCAGCCGACCGTCACCGGCTCTGATGAGACCGGCCACGGTGGCCACGCCGTCCGGGCCGAGCACCGCAGCAGGCGTTTCCACCTGCACCTCGAACCTGAGCCGCCCGGCCGGCAGACCGTGCGCGCTCTCCAACGCGTCACACAAACTCGACATGGCCACCACCTGCTCGGGCGCGCTCACCTTCGGCAGCGTCACGATGAAGCCAGACGGCGGGGCTCCCAGAGCGTCGAGAAACACGTCGAGCGTACGCACCGCCCGTCGGCGCGTGTCGCCCTCAAGGCTCTTGCAACGGATCCCGTGAAACGGTGGCATCGGCCCTTCGTGCATGGCCTCGGCCGCGGCTCGGGCATCGGCGTCCTCACTGACGTCGTCGCGTACGCCATAGCCATCTTCGAAGTCGACACGCAGGTCTTCGATCGGCTCGCGGGCCAGCTTCGCAAGGACCCGCTCACGCAGTGATTCCGGGAACGGCCACGGCGGGTGCGCTCGCATCGCGCTTATGGCCTGCTCACGCCAGTCGTCGATAACATCTGCTCGGAATGCGTCAGCCGGCACGTACACCGTGTGCACGGGCTGCCGGCCTTGCAGCTCGCCCGGATAGGTACGCCGCAACATAGTGTCGATGTCCTCGAGCCGCCGGTCCAGGTCTTGGTAGACGTCCTCGGAAAGCATCAGTCCGCCACGATGTGCTCGGGACGCACCGGCACGCGACTAAGCGCCCGCCCGGTCGCGGCCCGGATCGCCGCGACGATGGCGGGCGTCGACGATATCGTCGGTGGCTCGCCCACACCGCGCAGGCCGTACGGGGCGTGTGGATCGCCGAGCTCCAGCACGTCCACGTGCATGGGCGGCATGTCGAGGATGGTCGGAATCAGATAATCCGTGAACGACGGGTTCCGCAACACACCGTCGGCCATCTGGATCTCCTCCATGAGCGCCAGTCCCAGGCCCTGGGCCGTGCCGCCGTGGATCTGGCCCAGCACGGCCTGCGGGTTGACCGCCTTGCCGACGTCCTGTGCGGTGGCGATCTCGACCACCCGCACGAGCCCCAACTCGGTGTCCACGTCCACGGTCGCGCGGTGCGCGGCGAACGCGTACTGCACGTGTGCGTTGCCTTGACCGGTGACCGGATCGAGCGCTTCTGTCGGGCGGTGCCGCCACTGCACCGTCTCTTCGATCGCCTCGTCGCGGAGCACGTCTGCAAGGTCGACGAGCGGCTCGCCGATATCGTTGACGACGGTCCCGGCGACCAGCTGGGCGCCACCGACACGCGACAGCACGCGCTCACGAACGGCGATGCATGCGGCCCGCACCGCGCCTCCTGTCATGTAGGTCTGGCGTGATGCCGAGGTCGAACCCGCGCTCCCCACGCTGGTGTCGGCAACCGCCACGGTCACCTGGTCGACACCGAGCTCAGTCCGCGCGATCTGTGCCTGGACGGTGACGAGTCCCTGCCCAACCTCGGCTGCTGCGGTGTGCACCACGACCGCCGGCGATCCGCCGACCAGATGCAGCCGTACGCGTGCGGTGGCGTAATCGTCGAAGCCCTCCGAGAAGCCGACGTTCTTGATGCTCACCCCATATCCGACGCCGCGGACGACGCCCTCGCCATGCGTGGTGTTCGACACCCCGCCCGGCATCTGGCGCAGGTCGTCGGTGGCCGGCTTGGGTACCGGCGCGGACGCGACCAGCCGCAGCAGCTGCGCCACCGGGGCAGGGCCGTCCACGATCTGTCCGGTTGGCATCGTGTCGCCGGTCTCAAGGGCGTTGCGGATACGAAGCTCCACCGGGTCCATCCCGAGCGCTGCGGCCAGGCGGTCCATGGTCGACTCGTAGCCGAAACATGCCTGCACGGCGCCGAATCCCCTCATCGCGCCGCACGGCGGGTTGTTGGTGTACGCGACGTACGAGTCCATCACGACGTTCGGCACGCGATACGGTCCGATGCCAAGCGTTGCCGCGTTCGCGCATACCGCAGTGGAGCTGGATGCGTACGCTCCCCCATCGAGCACGATGCGCGCGCGCACATATACCAGCCCGCCGTCGCGTCGTGCGCCCATTTCGTAGCGCATTTTCGCGGGGTGCCTGTGCACGTGCCCGAAGAACGACTCCTCCCGCCCGTACACCATCTTCACCGGCCGCCCTGTACGCAGCGCCATCATCGATGCGTGGACCTGCATGGACAGGTCCTCGCGGGCGCCGAACGCACCGCCCACGCCGGCGAGGCTAAGACGCACCTTCTCGGGCGGCAGTCCCAGGCACGCGGCGACCTGCTTCTGGTCGACATGCAGCCATTGGGTGGCGATATACAGGTCGACCCCGCCGTCCTCGGCGGGCACGGCCAGCCCCGATTCCGGGCCGAGGAACGCCTGATCCTGCATGCCGACTTCGTACTCTCCCGACACCACGACCTCGGCCAGCACATTCGGATCGCCGCGCCGCACCGGCACATGGCGCAACAGGTTGCCGTTCGGGTGCACGACAACCGCACCCGGGCCGAGCGCTTCCTCCGCATCGACCACGGGAGTCAGCACCTCGTATTTCACCACGATGCTGTCGGCTGCGCGGCGCGCGGTCTCAGGATGATCGGCCGCCACGATCGCCACTGACTCGCCCTGGTAGCGGACCTCGTTCATGGCGAGTACGGGTTGGTCAGCAAACTCGAGACCATAATGCTTCGCGCCGGGCACGTCCTCGTGCGTCAGTACCGCGTAGACCCCCGGCATCGCCACCGCGGCCGTCAGGTCGAGACCATGGATCCGGGCCCGCGGATGTGGGCTGCGCAGTGTGGCGCCCCACAACATGTTGTCGGCCCACAGGTCCGATGAGTATGCGAACTCGCCGGTGACCTTGAGCGTGCCGTCTGGCCGCCGGGCATCCTCGCCCACGCCGCCGCGCACCGAAGTTTCGCGCACCGGCCGTTCGAATGTCGTGGTGGTCATGTCGACACCGCTCCTGCCAACCGGCGCGCGGCGCTCCGCACACGCCTGGTCAAATCCGCCTCCGTGACGTTGACCAACTGGGCCTCTTCCACGATCGGCACACCGCCAACGAGCAGCAACTCGACCTCGGCGGGCGGACCCAGGACCAGCGCCGCCACCGGATCCTCGATATCGTCATGGCCCAGGCCGTTCAGTCGCCATACCGCCAGGTCCGCGAGCTTGCCCGGCTCCAGCGAGCCGAGTTCGCCGTCGCGTCCCAGGCATCGCGCGCCGCCCATCGTCGCGATGGCGAGCGCCTCCCGCGCGGACAACGCGGCCGGGCCGTTTCGCAGCCGGGCGGCGTAGAGAGCCTGGCGCATCTCCGCCCCGAGCTGCCCCGCCTCCTGCGACGCGGGGCCGTCGACGCCAAGGCCGACCGGAACCTGGGCGTCTAGCAGATCGCGTACCGGCGCGATGCCGGCGCCGAGCCGGGCGTTGGAGCTTGGGCAGTGCGCCACGCCGGTGCGCGTCTGGCCGAGACGTGCGATTTCCGCCGCCGAAAGATGGATTCCGTGTGCGAGCCACACGTCATCGCCAAGGAAGCCGAGCCGCTCCGCGTGCTCTACCGGGGTGCAACCGTGCTCGCGCAGGCAGTACGAGGACTCGTCCAAGGTCTCGGCGAGGTGGGTGTGAAGTCGTACGCCGGCGGCGCGTGCCAGCGCCGCAGCTTCGCGCATCAGGTCCGTGGTGACGGAGAAGGGCGAGCACGGCCCGACCGCGACCCGCACCATTGACCCGGACGCCGGGTTGTGGAATCTGTCGATGGCGTTCTGCGTTGCGGCGAGGGCTTCGTCCGTCTTCTCCACCAGATCGTCCGGTGGCAGACCACCCGCGGACGCCCCGAGATCCATCGAGCCTCGAACCGGGTCGAAGCGTACGCCGACGGCCGCGGCCGCATCGATGGTCGCGGCGAACAGGTCACCCCGGCCGCGGGGGAACACGTAGTGATGATCAGTGCTGGTGGAACAACCGGACAGCGCGAGCCAGCCCAGACCGGCGGCGGCCGTCGCGCCGACGACGTCTTCGTCGATGCCCGCCCAGATCGGGTACAGCTCGGTCAGCCAGCCGAACAGGTCCCGCTGCTGAGCGAGCCCTCTGGTTGCCCATTGGTACAGGTGGTGATGGGTGTTGACAAGGCCCGGAGTGACGAGGCAGCCAGAAGCGTCGACGCGGCGAACGGGACCCGGCAACGCGGGTGCGGGCCCCGAACCGACCGCTACGATTCGGTCTTCGTCGACGACCACGTGGCCGACGCGGTGCTCCGTCCCCACGGCGTCCACGGTGGCAACTGCGCCATTTTCGATCACGATCATGGCGCCACCCGGGACGAGGCCAACCGCACTGCGTCGAGAATCTTCTCGTACCCCGTGCATCGGCACAGATTGCCGGCCAGTGCTTCACGAACGTCCTCGTCGCTTGGCGCGGGATTGTGCGCCAGAAGATCATGTACCGCGACGATGAGCCCGGGGGTGCAGAACCCGCATTGGACCGCGCCGGCCTCGAGAAATGCCTCCTGGACTGGGTGCAGGCCGGCATCCGTCGCGAGACCCTCGACCGTACCGACGCGACGACCATTGGCTTGTCCGGCAGCGACCAAGCAGGCGCAGACTGGGATCCCGTCCAGATACACCGTGCATGAGCCGCACTCACCCTGCTCGCAGGCATTCTTGGAGCCCGGCATCCCGAAACGCTCACGCAATACGTACAGCAGGCTTTCGCCGGGCCAGACGCCGTCGGCTTCGCGGAGCTGACCGTTCACGGTGCATGTCACGCGCATTGGTAGTCCCTCCACGCCCACGTCAGGGTGCGCTGAGCCAGAACCGCCAGTGCGTGCCGGCGGTAGTCCGCGCTGCCCCGTACGTCATCGATGGGTGATGTGGCGGCGGCCACCAATTGGCCGAACCTGCCTGTCAGCGATTCCGGCAACGCCGCACCGGTCTGCCAGGGCAGCTCGGCCGCCAGACGTTCGGCCTCGACGGCACGGCGCGGAGTGGGCGCCGCCGAACCGATTCCGGTGCCGACGCGCCGACGCGCCGGATCCAGCGCAACCGCGAACGAGCACACCGCGATCACCATCGCGTTGCGCGTGCCGACCTTTGCGAACTGCTGCGGGCCGGCCGCCGGTTCCACAAGGACGGCGGCGATCAGCTCGTCGGCGGCCAGCACAGTTCGCTTCGGTCCGGTGAAGAACTCAGTCATCGGCACTGCCCGTGTGCCTCGCACCGACGCGAGCTCAACGATCGCCTGCGACGCGAGCAGCGGCGGATGTGCGTCGCCCGCGGGCGATGCCGAGCCGAGATTGCCGCCCACCGTGCCGCGGTTGCGGATTTGCGGCGACCCCACGGTCCGCGATGCCATCGCCAGCCCGGGCAATTGTGCGCCAAGCTCCTCGATGATCCTCCGGTAGGTGACACCAGCGCCGATCCGCAGGTGTACGCCGTCGTGGTCCCACTCCGAGAGCCGTGCCACCTGGGTGAGGTCAAGCAGTGCCCCGGGCCGTCGGCGGTCAAAGTTGAGATCGACCATTACGTCAGTACCGCCGAAGATCGCCAGCGCGTCCGGTCGCTCCGCCTTGGCAGCGAGCGCGTCATCCCAGGTAGCCGGTTGCAGGAAATCCATGCTCACCACCAGGCGAGCCCCGGCGCGGACGCGCCGTCTCGGGTCACCGCGCCGTCGATCAACCCGTACGGTCGATCCGCGGCCACGAAGACCTCATTTGGATTGTCCAGGCCGAATGGGGCCAGATCGACAAGCAGGTGATGTCTGTTCGGCAGACTGAGCCGCACTTCAACGACTTCAGGTCGCTTTTGCAGCACGCGGATCCCCATCTGATACAGGGTCTGCTGTAAAGATGAGCTGTAAGTGTCGACGAACGCCTCAATGAGTGCGGAACGCACGCCGGCATGCGAATCCGACCAGTCTGCGGGCGACTCCCCGAACCGCCACCTCGCTGCCACGGCCGTGGCTAAGATCCGATCCTGTGCCTCAGGCAGCGTTGTGTAGTCGTCCTTGATATAACCTCGGAACTCGGAATCCGTGGAGTTCAGCAGCACCAGGTCCTGCACGCCGCCCACGACCCAGGAATTGTGCCCGTCGTAGGTCATCACCGCGGTGCGCGTCTCGCCGCCGTCACGCGCGAACGAGTGCGGACCGAGTCGCGTCCACGCGTACTCTTCAATGCTGACCCGCGCCCCGTCGATGCTCTGCTGCGAGTCGACAAAGTGGCGGGCAAGGCGCAGCCCGAACTCCTCAATCTCGCCGACGCCGAACCGCTTGGCGAACGCGTACACCGTGTTCTTCATGGTGTCGGTAGGCAAGACGGCGGCGTTGTCGCCGGTCAGGTACGTGGCGTCGAAGTCGCCGCGCAACGCCACGCTCACGTTGAGATCTCGCAGCGCATGCCGGCCACCATCGCGATCCACCCGCACGAGACGGGTCTCCGCCTTGCCGTATTCGTTGGCGCTAAGCACCACGCTCATCTCAGCTCACCTCACGTGCCGCGATACGTGGTGTAACCGAACGGGCTCAGCAGCAGCGGCAGGTGGTAGTGGCGATCCGGCTCAAGGACTTCGAAATCGACCACGACCTCGGGAAAGAACGCCCCGCCCGTCTCGAAGACCAGTCGGTACCGGCCTGCGCTCCAATCCGACGTCGGCACCCAATCGCGCAAACGACCGTCGCGGTCGGTCGCGCCGTCGGCGACGGGCAGCCAGCGCTCGCCGGTGAGCCGTTGGAGGTGAACCTGCACGCCCACCGCGGGTTCGCCGCGCGAAGTGTCCAGCACGTGCGTCGAGAGGCTCATCGCACGACCGCCTCGTCGGCTGCGAGCAGCCGCTGTAGGCGGACTGCGGCGATCTTCGCGAGTTCCTCGCGAACGACCCGGCGCTCGACCGCATCGTCGTTGTGCAGCCGGGCCCGGGCTATGTCGAGCATCTCGGCCCCGCTCTTGCCGGTGGCGAAGATCAACAGAAGGTGCCCGAACCGCTCCTCGTATGCCTCATTCGCCTCGGCTAGTGCGGACAGTGTCCGATCATCGTCTCGGTCAACGCCCGCCTGCTCGCGCCGCGACCAGGAGGCGTCTCGGCGGTCACCGGCCGTCCGGGATCCGATTCTCGGGTGTGCCGCCAGCGCTTGTGCCACCTGCGGCCACGGCAGCGAATCCAGCGCTACACGCGCGGCCCCGGTCACTGCGGCCACGTCCGGATACGGCCGCGCCGCAGCCACGGCGTGCGCCCACACCGGCGACGCGCAGCAGCTCAACAGTTCCGCCTCGGCGGCTGCCGAGGGGAGGCTGTTGAACCTGGACAGCGCCGGAATGCTCATGTTTTGAGTAGAGCAGCCCACGGGTGCGCCGCATATTGGTTCGCGGGCTAAACGATAACAATTCAGGCGTATGGTTTTTGTAGGTTTCTCCAAGAGGCGGCGAGATGCGGCTACGTGAAGTGCTTGACCTGACGGAGTTACGCCTGGCCATGCTCTGCGGCACCGACGAAGACCTCGATCGAAGCGTCCAGCGGGCGTACACGACAGATCTACTGGACCCGAGCCGTTACCTGTCGGGCGGCGAGCTGGTTCTCACCGGGCTCATCTGGAGGCGCGACCCCGGTGACTCTGAATTGTTCGCGTCGAACCTTGCCAAGATCGGAGTGGCCGGCGTCTGCGCTGGAGAGGCCGCCCTCGGTCAAGTGCCGGCCGACCTGGTCGATGCCTGCCGTCGCCATCGATTGCCGCTGTTACGAGTTCCGGTCGAGGTGTCCTTTCAGACAATCACGGATCAGGTCAGCCAGTCGATCATGTCGCAGCGAGCCACCGGGCTGGCCGTCTTGCTCGGTCGCCAGCGAGGGCTCGTCGCGGCGATGGCACGCGGAGCGCGGTTGGCCGACCTACTCCCCTCGATCGCCAGCGAACTGAGTGTTTCGTGCTGGGTTTGCTCGGCCACCGGACGAGTGCTGGCCGGCACCGGATCTCTTCCGCAACCCCTCGTCGATCGCTTGATCAGCGCCTTCCTCCAGTCCGACCGGCTGCCGACCACAGTCAAGCTTGACGGGCGCGAGTTTGTCCTGCTGCAGGTAGCCGGACGCCCTGAACATCGCCTCGCCGCCTGGTGTCTGGTGTGCGAAGGGCAGGACGCGGCGGAGCCGCCGCCAGCCGAGGCAGCGGACGAACTGCTCGGCCTGGTCACCATGGAACGCGCACGGATCGATCAGGTCCGCGGCGCCGACCGCCGCGTCGCCGCCGAACTTATGCGCGTACTCCTCAACCCGGGCGACCAGTCCGACCTGCGCGCGGCCCTGCGGGCATGCCGCCTCTCCCCGGAAGCCACGCATCTCGTGGCAATGGCGAGCGTCATTGCCGCCGATTCGGGTCCGACCGCGAAGCTGGCGACATATCTCCTTGAGGATCTGGTCCGGCCGTTGTCTGCGCACACCGCGGTCGGCCGAGTCGGGGACACAGCGATGGGGGTGCTGACGCAGAAGCCTGAAGCCGCGGCTGGGACAGTCGAAGCCCTCCGCGGCGCGGCCAGCTCGTTAGCCCCCGCCTTGCACGGCCACCGGCTCGTGATCGGGGTCAGCGGTATCGCGGGTGGTGCCCACGCCCTAACCGGCGCCGCCGAACAGGCGCGGCACACCCATCACGCGGCAGTCCGCCTCACTGGGTCGGTCGTGGTCATGTCCAGTGTTGAAATGGCTTCGCACCTACTGCTCCTGGCGGGCGTCGGTCCTGACGCGCGGCAATCGTTCCGCAGCTTGCTGCTTGGTCCACTGATCGAGTACGACCGAGTGCACCACGCGAACCTGGTGCGCACCCTTGATGCGTTCCTGCGCAGTTCCGGGTCGTGGCAGCGATGCGCCGGTGAGATGCACGTGCATGTCAACACACTTCGTTATCGCCTCGAGCGCGTCGAGCAGCTCACTGGCCGGGACCTGCGTCGGTTCGAGGACCGAGTCGACTTCTTCCTCGCGTTGCAGGTGCCGGCCTAGCGCTGGGGCTGGCTGTGCATGGCCAATCTCAACCGCCCGGTGGCGCGAACTTGACGACCTCGTCGATCGCGGCGCGCGCAAGGACGCGACGCGGCGGGCTCCGTTGTCGTCGGTCTCCCATGGCCGCCTGAACCCGGCCGACGACGACGCATAACTCAGATCTCACGTTCGGTGCGCACGGCACGTCTACAAGCCAGAGGAAGAAAGGAGACGCAGATGAACACGCGACACACGGTGGTTGACACTGAGTTCGGACCGGTCACCCTCATCGCCAAGGACCAGGCGGTTACCGGCCTGTACTTCCGGCACCACATTCGTCGGCCCGCACAGGACACGTTCGGACCTGAGGTGATTGCCTCCACGGACGCGCTTCTGAGCGAGGCTGCGCGACAGGTGAGCGACTACCTCGCCGGCGAGCGTACGGAGTTCGACCTCCCTTTGGCGGCCGAGGGTGACGCGTTCCAGCATGCTGTGTGGGGCATCGTTGCCAGCGTCCGGCGGGGTGAGACGACCACCTACGGACGCATCGCCGAGCAGCTCGGGGACCGTGCTCTGGCATTCCGGGTCGGACAGGCCGTCGGTGCGAACCCGCTGTGCATCTTCGTGCCGTGCCACCGCGTCGTCGGCGCCAACGGCTCCCTCACGGGATACGCCGGCGGACTCAAGCGCAAGCAGGCCCTGCTGGAGCTGGAAGAACCTGCCCCGGCCAGTGCGGGACGCTTGTTCTGACCGGAAATCTCGCGTTTATCACCACTAGTACGTCTTCATGGGATGGACATGAAACAGCCGTTCGAGAAGGTGGTCGCGCAGCACGGCGCAACCGTGTTGCGCGTCTGCCGGGTCATCCTCGGCCGACACGACGCGGAGGACGCATGGTCGGAGACCTTCCTCTCCGCCATGCGCGCCTATCCCGACCTGCCCGAGACGGCGAACGTGGAGGCATGGCTGGTGACGATCGCGCACCGCAAGGCGATCGACGTTTTACGGGCGGCGAAGCGGAATCCGCTGCCAGTTGAAGAGGTGCCAGAGGCACCGACGATTCTGGGCGTACCCGGCTCCGGAGACCCTGACCTATGGGCCGCCGTCGCACGGCTCCCGAACAAACAACGTCAGGCCATCGCTTACCACTATGTGGCCGGCCTGGCCTACGCCGAGATCGCAGAGATCCTGGGCGGCACCGTCGACGCCGCACGAAGGGCAGCAGCCGACGGACTCAAGAATCTCAGAACGAACTATCCGGGCGCGATCACGAAAGGAGCATCATCATGAACGACATCCAAGACGATGACGACGTGACCGCCCTGCTGTCGATGCCCGTGGACGCCGACACTCTCAGCCGGCTCCGCCGCCGCTTGGAGCAGGACGCTGAGCAGGCCAACCTCATCGACGTCGCCTACACCACCATCGACTCTCCGCTCGGCAAGCTGCTGCTCGCGGCCACCCCGAAGGGCTTGATCCGGGTGGCCTATGCCAGCGAAGACCACGACAAGGTGCTTGAGGCGCTCAGCGACAAGCTCAGCCCGCGCATTCTGCACACCCCGAGGCGACTGGATGAGGTTGCCCGCGAGATCGACGAGTACTTCACCAAGCACCGCAAGACCTTTGATCTGACGCTCGATCTGTCTCTGTCCCGCGGATTCCGGCAGCTGGTACAGGTACACCTGCCGGAGATCGGCTACGGGCAGACCCGTAGCTATCGCGACGTGGCCGAGCTCGTCGGCAACCCCAAGGCCGTCCGCGCGGTCGGCACCGCATGCGCGACGAACCCTCTCCCGATCGTGGTGCCGTGTCACCGTGTGCTGCGAACTGATGGGACTCTCGGCGGTTACATCGGCGGTCTCGAAGCAAAGGCCGCCCTGCTGAACCTGGAGGCAGCAGCATGAACAGCGCGACGAAGACTGCCACCAATCGCTGGCTTGATCGTGTCGAGTCAGGTGATTGGGAGGCTATCGCGACCGAGCTCAACGAATACGGCGGCGCGTTGCTCCCTCAGCTGCTCACGGCTGAGGAGACGGACGAGATCCGCCAGATGTACGACCGGGACGACCTGTTCCGCAGCACCATCGATATGGGTCGGCACCGCTTCGGGAGAGGCCAGTACCGATACTTCAACGCCCCATATCCGGAGCCGATTGAGAGGCTCAAGCAGGCGCTCTATCCTCGGCTGCTGCCCATCGCCCGTGACTGGTGGACAAAGCTCAGGCGACCTGTCCCGTGGCCGGACACGCTGGACGAGTGGCTGGAAATGTGTCACGAAGCCGGCCAGACAAAGTCGTCCGCGATCCTGCTCCGTTACGGCGAGAAAGACTGGAACGCCCTGCACCGCGACCTGTACGGCGACCTGGTGTTTCCGCTCCAGGTGGTCGTCAACCTCAACGAGCCGGGCGTGGACCATACCGGCGGCGAATTCCTGCTCCTGGAGCAGCGTCCTCGCGCCCAGTCTCGCGGCACAGCGACCCTGCTGCCGCATGGACACGGCTACGCCTTCACGACCCGTGATCGCCCTGTGGAGTCGACCCGTGGCTGGTCTGCCGCACCTGTGCGGCACGGCGTCTCCGCGATCCGATCTGGGGAGAGGCACACGCTCGCCCTTGTCTTCCACGACGCCGCGTGATCGCCGTGAAGTCCCACGCCCTCGTCGGAGCCGATGACCGCCCCTATCAGTCCCGGACCAAGGGTCTGTGGGGCGGCCACCGCGGCACGAGGGCCTACGGACGACTCGACTGTCCCGCCGCGCGACGTGCAATCGCTCGCGGAGGCTTGTTGGAGCACCGTGTGCGCTCCGTCGATCAGGGATTACACCGTTCGTTTACGGCAGTCAGCAGGGAAGCAAGCTACGGGAGGCGGCTGAGCACCGTGTTCGCGGCGTCTGTGAGCGCCGGAAGTGTGCATACGTTGCCGCCGTTGATGCTGAGGTCGACCAGGTCGAACCCGATCGTGCCTTGCAGCACGTACAGCGCGTTCGTCTGAAGGTTGATGCCGTGCTCAGTTCCGCTGGCGGTGAAGTTCTCAGCGGCGTCGCCGAGGCCGCTGAGAGCCGCGAGCTTCGGATGGAATTGCGGGAACTGGGCAGTCAGCTGTGACTTGGCCTCAGCGATCAGCTTGTCCTTCTCCGACTGCGCCTGCGCGACGCTGGAGGCCTGAGCCACCTGGACCGTGAGCGACCGCCCTGGTTTCTGGTATACGCACATCTTAAGGCCGTTTTCGCTGGACTTCTTGACGGTGCCCAACGTGACACCGGTGAGCTTCGACGCCTCAGACTGTGTGAAGAGCGTGCATGGGTCGAGTGTTGTCGGCACTGCCTTGCCGGTGCTGGTTGGTGTCGCTGCCGTTGGTGTCGGAGTCGACGACGCGGCGGCGGTCGAAGTGGCTGCCGGCGTGGGACCGCCTTCGACCCTGCTGCCGCCCGAGTTCTTGCATGCGGCGAGCGAAAGAGCGACTGCCGCGGTCACCGCAACGATCCAGATCTTCTTCATCTGTCTGTCCTTCTTTATTAGCCGGGCCTCCACCGGGGGCCGCAGTCACTGAACTTTCTGGATGTCGAAACGGAGGGTCACGACGACGATCACGCCGCCCCGCGCGGGGACCGCCCCGACCACGGCGCGCCCGTGGCCGCCAAGACCCGTCCAAACTGAATCCCGGACCGAGCCGTCACCAACTGGACCGTCGCTATCGGGCCTTCGAACAGGCATAGGACGACCTCGTCGTCGAGGATGAGCATGGAACCGAGGTACGCGATGCGATCATCCCGATCTGCCAGCTCGGCCACTGCCGCATCGATGCGGCCATCGAGTTGGTGCAGGTCTTCTTCGCGTATGCCCGACCAGAAACACTCCGCGACGTAACCGGTCCGCGCCGTGCTTGACATGGTCTGACGGTATAAAGCT
The DNA here is from genome assembly GCA_963836775.1 of uncultured Actinomycetota bacterium. Classification (GTDB taxonomy): domain Bacteria; phylum Actinomycetota; class Actinomycetes; order Mycobacteriales; family Micromonosporaceae; genus DASQPR01. Next base: position 3,246,225 of record CAWIKR010000003.1, read on the forward strand.
GGTCAGGCTGAGGAATCAGGGGTTTCCCTACGCCCGAGGCGCTACGCCCCCAAGCGCTGCTTCTCCGGCCAACTGTCGAGCAAGCCGCGCGCGGGACCGTACGCCCAGCTTGCGGTAGATGCGACTCCGACTTCCTCGAGGGTCAGCGATTGATCGTCGCGTCCGTCTGGGATGCGGCGATTACGCGGGTCAGCATCTTGTGCAGGTGTTCGAGCTCCTCCACCGGCATATCGAGGCGCTGCACCATCGCGGCCGGGATTAGCTCGGCCCGGGCCCGCAACGCGATGCCGGCCTCGGTAAGCGTGACCGCGAGTTGCCGTTCGTCGTGCCGATCCCGCTCGCGGCGGACGAGGCCTGCCGCCTCGAGCCGTTTGAGCAGAGGTGACAGGGTGCCGGGATCGAGCTGAAGCAGGCCGCTGATCTTTTTGACCGACAGTGGTGATTCACCCCACAGCGCGAGCATCACCAGATATTGGGGATGAGTCAGGCCCATCGGTTCCAGCAGTGGCCGGTACAGGGCGACAACGTTGCGAGATGCCACGGACAGCGCAAAGCAGACCTGGCGCTCAAGGGCGAGCGGGTCGGTGGCGGTTGATTGGTCGCTCATGATCATCCTTCCCGATCAGCACCATGCTACACGGGGTGATGCCATGCACAAACTATTGGTACACCAATCGTTGGTGTACAGTGTGTCGTGCCTGCGAGATCGGAGTCAGACATGTTCGGAAAGTTGTTCCGTCACAAGCGATCGTCGACGATGGGCGAACGCATCGAATCGGCCGTTCTGCAGATCGTGGGTCCGGCCACGGTCGAGGGAGCCATCCAGGGTCACTCGCCCGAGGCACGCGCGGCCTGGAAGCGGCGGGTCGAGGAGAACAAACGCGTCCGCCGCGAGGCCACGCTGCGGCGCGAGGATGATGATCGCGTCGCGTAACGCAGGGGGCGTCCGGCTGGGCGAGCAATGCCACGGGTAGAGCGGTCACCGTCGGCTGTTTTCCCCGCAAGATCGATAGCGCGTGGTGAATGCGCCGGTGCAGGGCTCGACACCCGCCATGGCCGAGTCGCCACGCGCTGGGAGCAGGGCATGATGGACGAGTCACGCTCACCCTGGACGTGCCGTCAGGGATAACCGCGACGGTACGGCTGCCCGATGCGGCCGACATCGTCGTGGGGCCGGGGCGCCATCAGTTGTCCAATCGCTCCTGAGGCGACGTCACTCGGATCAACGGCCCTCGGCCCCACTGAACCGCCCGACATGGTCAGTCAAGCCATCCCGCGTTCTGGTCGCTGCAGATTCTCCATTGGAGACTCGAGCACAGCGCGCACGGGTGCCACCCGGTCGTTGTGTTGCGCCGGTATTAGCACACCATTCATCCGATCTGCCCGGCGAGCTCGAACGCCCGGAATCGATCTTTCAGGCGATCTTCCGGCGGTGGATCTTGACGATCACTCAATGCAGACGATCAATCAATTCACCCGAGCCGCACAGACCACTACACAAGCGGGGCGACATCACGCATGACGCGCTCGAGCTGCACCGGCGCGTCCGCCAGGGGCCAGAGGAAGACATGGTCGATTCCAGCATCAGCGTAGGCGCGCAGCGTCGCCGCGCAGTCCTCGGTGGACCCGATAAGCACCCGTTCATTGAGCTGGGCAGCCGGACGGTCGAGCATGCGCGCGAGTACGGACAGGTGTGTGTCACGCACTCGGGGGTCCTCGGTGACGTAGGTCCACATGGTGGCCAGCACACACGGAAATCCGTCGAGGCATCTGCCGTTCTTCGCAAGTGCATCGCCAAGCCTCGCGCGAGCGGCAGCCACGCCAGCGGGCGTCAGGTTGTACGCGGACGCGAGCCAACCGTCAGCCAGCCTCGCAACTCGCCTGAGACCGGCGTCCGAACCCCAGCTCCCGATCCAGATGGGTGGGCCGTCAACGCGCACAGGTCGCGGTTGCAGCTGAAGGTTTGCCGAGTAGAAGCGGCCCTCGAACTCGGGCGCGCCGGCCGTCAGGTGGGCCCGCAGGACCCGGATTGACTCGTCAAGACGAGGCCAACGCTCATCGAAGTTCAGGCCCGCGCTTTCGTAGTCTTGCTTTGAGGAGCCTGGTCCAACTCCGAGAACGAACCTGCCGCCGGAGAGGATGTCCAGTGCCGCGGCTGCCTTGGCCAGCGCCGAAGGGCCGCGGATAACCGGCAGGCACACGGTGGTCGCGATCTGCATGTCGCCACTGCGCTCAAGAACACTCGCCAGCGCAACGATGCCGTCCAGCCAGGGCCTCCGAAAGACAAGGTGGTCATTCGCGCTGATGAAGCGGTAGCCAAGTTCGCGTGCCGATTCGGTGTAGGAGGCTAACTCTCCCGGCCTCCAGCCATGGCTATCGAAGTCGATCAGGGGAAGATGGGCCCCGTACTCCATGGACGAATGCTACCGAACGACGCTTTTCGTACGGCCAGCGCCCAGCGACGCCGCCGCGTGCTTCGGTCGGCGCCGCCGACGTCAGCACAGCCGATCGCCCAGACCGGCCTGTGCGTCGTTGCTGGCGCGGAACTGCGGCACGCACGGAGAGCGATTCGACGGATTGGCCAGCGAGTTCCGGTGCGACGTCGATTGCTCATGAAGTCCTGCCGATGACCGAGATCGGAAACTTCTGGCCCCTACGGCTGGCGAAGTGTCATCCGGCCTGACCGGAGCGAGTTGACGAGTGCGCTTCATCCTGCTCGCGGGCGAGCAGGTGGAGATGTGTTATGGCCATGTTGATCGCGGAAGCCATCGGCGTGACGTCGCGGGAAGTCTGCGCCAACAGATAGCCGCCCTGGACGGCTGCTACGAACCCCGTCGCAAGTTGGGCCACGTCGGCGTCCTGCGGAATGACACCTTCCTTCTGAAACCGCCGAAGGAGATCTTCGAACAGTTCTTGCCAAGCCATGAACAGGTCGTGGAGCTTCCTGCGTGCGACCGAGTCCTGATCGGAAACCTCGTTCGCCAGGGAGCCTAAAGCGCACCCGTAACGGCCGTGTTGCAGGGAGTTGTGCTCAACAAGTGCATCCCGCCAACGTCGCAGGCCCGCAAACGTCCGCACCGTCTCCAAGCGTTCTCGCTCACCGGTTATCGTTCGCTCGCCCACAAACTCGATCACTGCCAGTACGAGCGCTGGCTTATCTTCAAAGTGTCGGTAGAGCTGCGATTTACTGACTTTGCTCGCTGAGACAACGTCGTCCAGAGTCGTTCCACCGACTCCTCGCACGCGCATCAGATCGGCGGCGGCAGCGACGATTCGAGACTTTGTCTTCGCGCCACGCGCCGTCAACCGCACGGCTGTGGCCGTACGACTGCCGACTACCCTGGACGGGTTCGTCCAGTTGTGGCTGGACCGTGCAAGCCGCGCGACCGATGACTGCATGCAGGGGGTGCCGGATGAAGGCGATTGTGGTGACGGATCAGGCCGCGGGAACGGCCGGGATGACTCTGGCGGAGCGACCCAAGCCGGAGGCGGCGGGAAACGATGTGCTCGTCGAGGTCCATGCCTCGGGCTTCACGCCTGGAGAGCTGACGTGGCCGTCGAGCTGGACCGATCGCCTCGGCCGCGACCGGACACCGTCGATCCCCGGCCATGAGTTGGCCGGCGTGGTCGCCGCCCTCGGGTACGGAACTACGGGACTGTCGGTGGGACAGCGAGTGTTCGGCCTCACGGACTGGACCCGTGACGGCACGCTGGCGGAGTACGCGGCCGTCGAGGCACGCAACCTCGCGCCGCTACCGGGAGACGTCGACTTCACGGTGGGCGCGAGCCTGCCGATCTCGGGTCTGACCGCTTGGCAGGGACTGTTCGAACATGGTCGCCTTCAGGCGGGGCAAAGCGTCCTTGTGCACGGCGCGGCCGGCGGCGTCGGATCGACGGTAACCCAGCTCGCGCGCGAGGCCGGTGCCTACGTCATCGGTACCGGACGCGCTGCCGACCGTCAGACGGCACTCGACTTCGGCGCGAAGGAGTTCGCCGACCTCGATACCGACTCACTGGACGACATCGGCGGAGTCGATCTGGTGTTCGACGTCATCGGCGGCGACATCGGAAGGCGGTCTGCGGGTCTGGTCCGAGCCGGCGGAACACTCGTGACCATCGCCGGCCCGCCGGAGGCACGGCCAGCCGACGGCCTGGCGATCGACTTCGTTGTTGTGTCCGATCGCGCCCAACTGAGTGAGGTTGTCCGGCGCGTGCGGGACGGACGACTGCGGACGGTCATCGGCAACGTCGCGACCCTCGACCACGCCGTTGCGGCGTTCAATCCGACCCAGCGGGTCAAGGGAAAGACGATCATCCGCGTTCGCCCGTAAGGACTTGTCACACGCAAGCACAAGAGTGACCCCGGCAGGAGTTCGAGCCGTCCGGCGGGTCCGGATGGTTGGCTGTGGACGGACATGGGCAACGTCGCGGCCCTCGACGATGTCGTCGCCGCCTTCAACCCGACCTAAAGGGCCAACGGCAAGACGATCATCCGATTCGTCCACAAGGACGCGCACAACGGAGATCCCTGTTACGTCGTATCGGGGTTAGGCGAAGACTGTTACAAGAGGAATTCATGTGAAAGCGATCGTGGTGACGGACCGGGCTGCCGGAACGGCGGGGATGACGCTCACGGAGCGGCCCGAGCCGGACGCGGCGTGGCTCGGCAGTCTTGAAGGCGCCAACTACGGCGATGTCGTCGTCGAAGTTCATGCGTCGGGATTCACCGGGAATGAGCTGGAGTGGCCCTCGACCTGGATCGATCGCCTAGGCCGTGACCGGACACCGTCGATCCCCGGCCATGAGGTGGCCGGTGTGGTCACCGCCCTCAGCTACGGGGCAACGGGGCTGTCGGTGGGACAGCGGGTGTTCGGCCTTACGGACTGGACTCGCGACGGCACGCTGGCGGAGTTTGTCGTCGTCGAAGCACGCAACCTCGCGCCGCTGGCGGGCGACGTCGACTTCACGATGGGCGCGGGCGTCGCGATGACGGGACTGACCGCGTGGCAAGGTTTGTTCGAGCACGGCCACCTCCGTGCCGGCCAGAGCGTTCTCGTCCACGGCGCGGCCGGTGCAGTCGGTTCGATGGCGACACAGCTCGCACGTGAGACCGGCGCTTACGTCATCGGCACCGGGCGCGCTGCCCACCGTCAGACGGCGCGCGACTTCGGCGTGCAGGATTTCGTCGACCTCGACAACGACGCGCTGGAAGGCGTCGGCGGCGTCGATTTGGTGTTCGATGTCTTCGGCGGCGACATCGGAAGACGGTCCGCGGGTCTGGTCCGAGCCGGCGGAACACTCGTGACCGTCGCCGGCCCGCCCCCGGCCCGGCCGGCCGACGGTCTGGCGGTCGACTTCGTTGTCGTGTCCGATCGCGCGCAACTGGGTGAGATCGCCCATCGGGTGAGGGAGGGACGGCTGCGGACGAACATCGGCCAAGTCGCGACCCTGAATGACGCCGTCGCTGCCTTCAACCCGACCGAGCGGATCAACGGAAAGACGATCATCCGCGTTCGCTAGTGAGCACTTAGCCGCACCGTAAGTGGCGGCTGACCTGCTGATCCTTTCAGGCATCTTGATCAACAGAGTCGCCGCGTCTTCATATTCAGCGCAGCTGATGCGCGTTTAAAGCAGTGGAGCGCAGTGCCATCGGTCAGGCCCGGCGTCTCCAACACGTAGTCTGCGACGACCGGTTGATCGGTCGGCGGCCACGGTGACCCAGTAGGCTCATGGTGTGGATCAAGAAGAACGGATCGCCCTGTTCCTCGACTACGAGAACCTGGCCATCGGCGCCCGCGAGCATCTCGATGGCAGGACGTTCGACCTACGACCGATCGCCGACGCGCTCGCCGAACGCGGCCGAGTCATCGTGCGGCGCGCCTATGCGGACTGGTCTTTCTTCGACGAGGACCGACGCGCGCTCACCCGGTCGCACGTCGAACTCATCGACATCCCCCAGCGGATGGGTGCGTCCCGCAAGAACTCCGCCGACATCAAAATGGCAGTCGACGCTCTCGAGCTGGCATTCGAACGCGACTACATCTCGACGTTCGTGTTCGGGACTGGCGACAGCGACTTCACTCCCCTGGTCCACAAGCTCCGCGAACTCAACAAGCGGGTCATCGGCGTCGGCGTCGAGCGGTCCACGTCCGCACTCTTGCCGCCGGCCTGCGACGAGTTCCTCTACTACGACCGGCTGGAAGGTGTCGACATACGGCCCGGCCAGCCCGGCACCGGGGAGCGGACCTCTCGGCCCGCGGGAGCGCCGTCGGTCGCCGAAGCCGACACGGCCGCCGAGGCGATAGCTCCTGAGCGCGACGTCGACGCCGTGGCCGTGCTCGTCGCCCAGACCGTCGCCGGGCTGCAGGGCAGCGCCAGTGGCGCGATCACTGCCTCGACACTCAAACGCACGCTGCTGCGCAAGGATCCGACGTTCAGCGAGGCCGACTACGGGTTCCGCGCGTTCGGTGAGTTGCTGCGCTACCTCGCCGAGCACAACATCGTCGACCTCGTCACCGGACCGGCCAAGGGCGACCCGGAGGTCACCCTGCCCGAGCACGACGACCGCGAGTCCGCGTTCGCACTGCTGCGCGCGGTCGTCGCCGACCTGAGCCGCGGCGGCGCGGCGGTCGCCCTTTCCGGTCTGAAGAACCAGCTGCGCCGCGCTGAACCCGACTTCAGCGAGAAGAAGCTCGGCTACCGCAGTTTCCTGCAGTTCTGCAAGGCCGCCGCGACCAACGGTTCGGTCGAGCTCCGCTGGGACGCGGACTCCGACGACTACCTGCTCACGACCGCGTCACCGGCCTGACGGCGGGCACGGCAGTTGCGTTCACAGCCGCAGCCGCCGCTGTGCGCGCATCCGGGACCGGCCCTCGATCGCGACCGGCCGACGACGTGAACATATCCACCCGCCGCGGGACGATCGGCTCTAGCCGCATTTACGGCGCGTACGACGCCGCGGCGGACTAGCGTTATCGGGTGCCTGGCCCGACGAACCCCAGGCCACGAGAGTTCGTAAGGAGTTTCGCGATGAAACTCGCCGTGATCGGTTCCACTGGCCTTGTGGGTAGCCAGCTCGTCGCCCTCGCCGAGTCGAAGGGGCATGTCGTCACCGGCATCTCGAAGGAGTCCGGCATCGACCTCCTCGTGGGCACCGGACTGAAGGATGCGCTCGACGGCGTCGAGACCATCGTCAACGTCGTCCAGAGCCCGAACCTCGACCAGCAGGACTCGACTGAGTTCTTCACGACAGTCGCGGCAATCCTCGGACGGGCCGCTTCAGGCGCCGGAGTCCGTCGAACCGTCGTACTGTCCATCATCGGTGTTGACCGGGTTGCCGCCGCCGAAAGCGAAACCGGCACCGGCTTTGACGGCTATTACGCGGCCAAGTACGCCCAGGAGCAAGCCACCCGCGAGCACACGCCAGGCGCACAGGTCGTCCGGTCTGCTCAGTTCCACGACATCGCCCGACAGATGATCGGCTGGGGCCGAGCCGGCGACACGACGACGGTCCCCGACCTGTTGATTCAGCCACTTGCCGTCGCGGCCATGGTCGCGGTGCTGCTCGACGTCGCTAGCGCTGCCCGCGGCGGCGATCTCGTCGAGGTCGCAGGGCCTCGGTCCGAGCATCTTGCGGCGATGTCGACGGCGTTCGCACGGCACCAGGGCGACGCAGTGCAGGTGGTCGTCGGCCCGGTTGGTGATGCCGTCAGCGGCGGCATTCTGCTGCCCAGTCCCGACGCTGTCCTCGTCGGCCCGACCTTCGACGAGTGGCTGGCGGCCCAAACCAGCCCCTGAGTGAGGATGACCGCAGTGGACACCGCCAAACTTTCGATGTTGCTTGACGATCCCGAGGTGCGGGTGATCGTTTACGGCCTAGGCCACGTCTACCCTTCTCGACCGACGGAAACCGGGCCGCAGCGGGTTCGCGCAGCCCTTCAACGGCTGACCGAGACCGCAGATCCCGTGCAGGTTGAGAGCTGGTTGTCCGACGAGGCTGTCAACGGTGCGATCACCGTGGACCAGATACAGGCAGCTTTCGGTGACCAGGTCATCAGCGACCTGGCTGGTTTCACGGATAGCGAGCCGTCGGAAGTGGCGTGGCAACTTACCGCAGTGCTGCCCGATCTCGTCGATGCGTTTAGCCCTGGCGGCGTCATGGTGGACGCGGCCGAACTCCGTGCTGAGTTTCTCGGTGCCACTGGCGCCGGGGACCGGTCGGCCGGGCCGTTTGCTCCCCACATCGACTGATCACTTGACCAGCCTTTCTGCCTGCCCACAATCGACGTACGCCACAGCGCCGATCCACAGTCCGCTGTGAGGTCGCACCGGCCAACGAAGCTCAGGGATCTATGAAGCCGCTGCTCAGAGCGTAAGGCGAGGCTTGCCTGAGGGATGTCGAGGTTGTCCGACTGGGCGGCTAAGGTGAGCGACGATGTCGGACGGGAGCACGGTCACGGCGACGAGCCCCAGCTATGCGGTGAAACAGCTAAGCGCCCCGGGGTTACTCGCGATCTGCCGCACGGAACCTGAGCACTTGCAGCTCGTGAGCGGCGCTTGCGCCACGTCACAGACAGCGCAACCCTTCGGCCGCGCCGATCTAGATCCGGTCATTGAGAAAGGGCCCGACCTGGCGGTCGAGCCCATGGTTGAACGTCGCACTGCGCGCCTGGTCTGCGTACGCCTACAACGAGGCAAGCCCGGACGCGGCGATGGCAGTCGACTGCCGATCCGCGTCCGGGCCATTGTGGGCTTGTCGGACTGTTATGCCTCGTCGTAGTACTCGCGGCCGAGGTGAGTGATCTGCTCCTCGCCCATCAGCCAGCGCAGCGTGTTCTTCAGCTTCATCTGTTGGATGAACAGGTCGTGCTCCGGGTAGACGTTCGGGGCGTGTTGCGGGTCCTTGAAGTAGAACGACAGCCACTCTTGTACGCCGGACAGACCCGCGCGCTGGGCCAGGTCCGTGAAGAGCACCAGGTCGAGTACCAGAGGCGCGGCCAGGATCGAGTCACGACATAGGAAGTCAACCTTGATCTGCATCGGGTAGCCGAGCCAACCGAAGAGGTCGATATTGTCCCAGCCCTCCTTCTGGTCACCACGCGGCGGGTAGTAGTTGATTCGTACCTTGTGGTAGTAGTCCCCGTAGAGTTCGGGGTTGACGTCGGGCTGCAGGATGTGTTCGAGCACGCCAAGCTTGGAAACCTCCTTGGTGCGGAAGCTGTCCGGGTCGTCGAGGACTTCACCGTCGCGGTTGCCGAGGATGTTGGTCGAGTACCAACCATTCAACCCCAGCATGCGGGCCTTCAGCATCGGCGCCAGCACGGTCTTGAGCAGGGTCTGCCCGGTCTTGAAGTCCTTGCCGCCGATCGCCGCGCCGTTGGCGTGGGCGAGCTCCACGATCGCGGGCACGTCGCACGTCAGGTTCGGGGCGCCGTTAAGGAACGGGACACCCTCTTTGAGGGCCGCGTAGGCGTAAAGCATCGACGGCGGCACGGACTCGTCGTCTGCGTCCATCGCGGCCTCGAGCGCCTCGATGCTCTGGTGGGCTGGGCCCGGCTCGATGTAGATCTCGGTAGAGGCGCACCAGATCACGACCAGCCGGTCGCAGGAGTGGGCCTCCTTGAAGTCACGAATGTCCTGCCGGAGCGCATCGGCGAGCTCCCGCTTGCTGCCCCCCGTCTTGACATTGGCCCCTTCCAGCCGCCGCACGTAGTTCTGGTCGAAGACGGCCCGCATGGGCTCGATCTCCTTCAGCGCCGCGGCAATCGGCTCGATGTGTGAATACCGGTCGAGCACGCCGGCCTTGAGTGCGGCCTCGTAGGCGGTGTCCGAGATCGGGTCCCAGGCGCCAAAGACCATCTGGTCGAGGCCGGCCAGTGGCACGAGGTCACGGATGAGCGGAGAGCGGTCGTCGGTGCGCTTGCCAAGACGGATCGTGCCCATCTGCGTCAGCGAGCCGACCGGTGCGGCGAGGCCGCGCCGGGCCAACTCGACGCCGGCGATGAACGTCGTCGCCACCGCGCCGAGTCCGACGGTGAGGACGCCCAAGGTGCCCGCAGCGGATGCAATGTCGTGCTTGGGTGTGTTCACGAAGTCAGCCTCCAAAAATGCTGTGTACTTGCGCGCCAGGGCGAAGTGCGCCCGGTGATGTATCGATCCGATACATCAGCACGATATGTTCAAGCTGCGTTAACCGCAAGCTGTCCTCACGTTCGCTCCGCGACCAAACCCCCGGACCGGACCGATCGCCCACCGCGCACCGCAGGCAGATCGGCAAACCCGGGCCGCGGCCTACGGATCCGACGGGCCAGGAGCCGAGCCTGGGTCGGTGCGCTGGCCCGGTTGACGGCCCGACCGCTCCGTCGTGATCAGCTCTTCCAGCCAGCGGACCTCGCGGTCGCCGGCTTCGAGCCCATGCCGTTGGAGTTCCAGGGTGTAGGCGTCCATGCCGCGCTTCTCGAACGGCGATGATCGGCAGATTCCCGCATACGGCTGTCGTCACCTGCGAAAATGTCCTTTAGCGCGGGGTATGTCGCCCCTCGGTTTCGCGTGTGATGGGACAGTGAGCCCGGTGACCGATTTCACCGCCTTCAGCAATGACTCGGGTTCGAGTTTGGATCCGTACCGCGACATGATCAGCCGTCTGGGTGACTACCAGGTGCTCGACGACGGCGACGACGATCCGCTGCTGTTGAACGCCGACGGCCAGCCGGTCGACACCTGGCGCGAGGGCTATCCATACGACGAGCGCCTCAGCCGCGAGGCCTACGACCACGACAAACGCCTACTACAGATCGAGTTGCTGAAGCTGCAGAACTGGATCAAGAGCTCGGGTACCCGGCTGGTCGTCCTGTTCGAAGGCCGCGACGCCGCCGGCAAGGGCGGCACCATCAAGCGTTTCATGGAACACCTCAACCCCCGCGGCGCCCGGGTGGTGGCGCTGGAAAAGCCGAGCGAGCGTGAACAGCGACAGTGGTACTTCCAGCGATACATCGCCCACCTACCCGCCGACGGCGAAATCGTCTTCTTCGACCGGTCCTGGTACAACCGAGCCGGCGTCGAACGCGTGATGGGCTACTCCAACCGCCCCGAATACCTCGAATTCATGCGCGAGGCCCCAGAACTGGAGCGGATGCTGGTGCGCTCAGGCATCCACCTGGTCAAGTTCTGGTTCTCGGTCTCGCGTCGCGAACAGCAGACCCGTTTCATCATCCGCCAGGTCGACCCGGTGCGGCAGTGGAAACTGTCACCAACCGATCTAGCATCACTCGATCGCTGGACCGAGTACACCGACGCCAAAGAGGCGATGTTCTTCAACACCGACACCGCCGACGCACCATGGACGGTCATCAAGAGCAACGACAAGAAACGAGCACGCCTCGAATCGATCCGCCACGTCCTCAACCAATTCCAATACGCCAACAAAGACGCACAAGTCGTCGGCATGCCCGACCCCCTGATCGTCGGCGCCGCGTCACAGCTATTCGAAATCGACGAACGACCGGGGCGTTCATCGCCAGCGCGGTAACCGCCGCTAAGTGCACGTCAATTGCATGGTGATCTTGTTTGGTCCGGCGTCGTGGTGTTCTGTCAGGTGGCTACCGGCCGGGTTGCCCGGCCACCGTGTTCTGTGGCCGGCGCTGACGGGCACGTGTCACGGCGCCAAGGATGATCTTGGCTCCGATCCCGATGATGAGCAGATCGGCGGCCATCTGCCCGGTGACCAGGAGACGTGCCCCCTCTGACTTGGCTGTGATGTCACCGAATCCGACGGTGGAGAATACCGTGACGGTGAAGTACAGCGCGTCGGTGTGGGTCAGTTTCTCGCCGAAGTTGCCGGCGGAAACCGCCGCCATGACGACGTAGGTGCCGGAAAACAGCAGCAGGAACAGCGGGACGCTGGTGGCCAGGGCCTCGACGGCCCGCACGCCAGGGAACCGCGCCTGGATGATCGAGCGGGCCTGGAAGATCACCAACGCGATGAACGCCAGCAGCCCGATGATCAGTGCGGTAGCGGCGATCCAGGTCGCGATATGGTCCAGCGGCAGCACGTAGTAGATGACGACGAGCGCGGCAGTGGTTCCCAGGGCCCGCAGTCCACCCAACACCATGGAGCGGATTGACGGGTGTAACTCGCCCGGGTTACCCGGCGCGGGGCCGGTGCTGTCAGTCATCGGGCCAGGCTAACGGGCGGCGCCATAAGGACATCTGGGCTCGCCACCAGGTCATCGAACTCGCTCACCTCGGGCCTGCCTTCCGGGCGCCCCGCACCGTCTGCAGTCTGCCACGTGAGTGGGTCGCTGCTCGCGACTTTCGACAACTTGCGGTGGGCGAGACAACGCCCGCTCTGCTCGCTCCTCGACGTTCGTCGGAGTCGTTCCAGGTGATCGACCTGCCAGCATCATTTGCTGATGAATACGGTCGTACTTCGCGTAACGTCTCATCTGACGGCGCCGTTCCTCGGCACTCGCCGCCCACGGACATGTCGCCGCCAAGTCGCGTGCGGTTTCGGTTGGAGTGACGCGAGCATGGCAACGGACGAGATCTTCGGCCCGACCCCATTCGTGGGCCGGTCGCCCGTGGTCGACGTGGCAGCCATGACTGAAGAATCTGCGTCTGGCGCCGGCATTGCGCTCGAGATCATGTTCACCACCTGCTCATACGCATTCGGTCGGGTCTGCGGCGGAGAGCGGTCCGCGTGCGCACGGCCCGACACTTGCGGGCGGCGGCGATGAGCTCAGCAGCAACCAGCCTCATCATCCTCGCCTGCGTCGTTGCGGTGTTCATCTGGAACCGGCTGCCTGTCACTGTTGTCGCGCTGCTGACCGCACTCTCGCTGTACGCGTTCGGTGTGCTGTCCCTGGACAAGGCGTTGGCTGGGTTTGGTGATCCGATCATTGTGTTTATCGCATCGCTCTTCGTCGTCAGCGAGGGTATCGACGCAAGCGGTGTGAGTGCCTGGGCCGGTCAGGCGCTCATCGAGCGCGGTGGGCGTGGGCACGTGCGCTTGGTCGTAGCGGTGCTGGCGTTGGCCGCGATCGCGGCTGCGTTGATCACGCCCAACGGCGCCGTGGCCGCACTCTTGCCGATGGTCGTGATGCTCGCCATCCGAACCGGGCGGACGCCCTCGCAAATGCTTATGCCGCTCGCGTTCGCCAGTGGTGCCGGCGCTCTGCTCGCGCTCACTGGCAGTCCGGTCAACGTGATCGTGTCAGAGGCGGCCGCGTCGGCGCCGGGTGGAAAAGGCTTCAGTTACTTCAGCTTCGCGATCGTGGGCGTACCGCTCGTCATCAGCACCATCGCACTGTCCGTGTGGCTCGCGCCGCGGGTGCTTCCCACCCGGGTATCCAAGAGGACACCACCGGACCTCTCCGGCTACGCCGACATGTTGGCGCACCATTACGACATCGAGGATGGGCTCTACCGACTACGCGTGCGTCCCGGTTCGCCGCTAATCGGCGTGGACATCGCCGATGAATCGATCACTGACTACCCGAACGTGTCGATTCTCGGCTGTCACGACAGGTCGGGCCACATGCGCACCGGTCCAGTGCAAGTCGACGACCTGCTGATCGTGAGTGGTGCATCTCGCGAGATCAGTCATATGACTGTCGACCAACGGCTCGCCGTCGCCACACGTCCGTTCGTGGGCGATGACGGTGTCTTGGTCAGTACGGAGATGGGCGTCGCTGAGGTGATCATACCGCCGCGCTCACCGCTTGTTGGCGAGACGATTTACCCGGGTATGTTGCGCGGCGCCGACGTGGTGATCCTCGCAATTCGGCGGCTCGGCCGCGACCTCGGCCCCGTACACACGAAGTTGGCGGAGGGCGACTCGATGCTCGTCCACGGTGCTTGGCCGGCGATCGAGGAACTGGCGTCGCAACGGGACGTACTCGTGGTCGACTCTCCGGACATCGTCCAGCGCCAGGTCGTGCCCCTCGGCTCGGCCGCGGTCCGCGCGTTGTTGATCCTCGCGGGCATGGTGGTGCTGCTGGCGATCGGCGTCGTTCCACCGGCGGTGGCCGCCTTGCTGGCCGCGATCGCGATGACTCTGTCGGGGGTGATCACTGAACAGCAGGCGATCCGCTCTGTCTCCTGGCAGACCATCATTCTCATCGGAGGACTGATTCCGCTCTCGACGGCCATCAAGGAGAGCGGCGCGGCGGACGACATAGCCAAGATCATGGTGGACATCGTCGGATCTGGTCGGCCGTACCTACTGCTCCTTGCGCTATTCGTCCTGACGGCCGCGCTCGGTCAGTTCGTCAGCAACACCGCGACAGCGCTCATCGTTGCGCCGATCGCGGTGGTCGCGGCCGGAAACGCGGGAGTGTCTGCACGCCCGATGGTCATGGTGATCGCCGTCGCCGGCGCGGCCTCGTTCCTGACGCCGATCGCGACCGCCACCAACATGATGGTGACGGGACCGGGCGCGTACCGCTTCGGCGACTTCTGGCGCCTTGGCCTGCCTCTGATGCTGGTATGGCTGATCATCGCACTCGCGGTGATCCCGCTGGCATGGCCATTCTGAGCGCCTCAGACCCTTCTCGGAGGCGTTGCAAGTGACCATGCCGAGACGTTGGAGCGAGCAATGGCGTTTCAGCAAGAGCCTCCGTGCACACCGGGACAGAGTCACGGCGAGCCCGTTTCAGACAGTTTGGATGGCCGCTTGGCGGATTGTTTCGGTGACGACGGCGGGGTGACTGATCATCGACAGGTGGCCGGCGTCGACCCGGGTGATCGTCGCTCCTGGCACGCTCTGCCATGAACTGTTGCTGCGCGGGAACGATAATCCTGTCGGAGGTGCCGAGCACGTACCAGGATCGGATGGTCTTCCAGGCCGGCGCCCCGGATGGTGCGTTCCCGGCGCTGAGCGAGAGTGGGCGCTGACTGCAGTAGAGAAGCTCAGCGGTTTCGATCGCCAGTCCGCTGGCGAACGTCGGGACGAACAAGATCCTTTTGAGGTAAAGGTCGACGTCGCCCTCCGGTGCTCCTGGGTAAGGCACCGAGTCGAAGACGGTCGCAGGGTCGGCCGCCACGGCGGAATCGGCGCCCGCAAGCGGGAACACCGTCTCACCCTCGTCCGGAGCGAACGCGTCGACATAGACGAGCGCCTTGATGTTGCTGTTGCCGGCGGCTGCATTCGTGATCACGGCGCCGCCGTAGGAGTGCCCGACCAGAACGATCGGCCCATCGATAGTGGACAGGAAACTGGCGACGTTTGCGGCGTCGTTCGGCAAACTCCGCAACAGATTGGGTGGAACCCGCACCGTGTAGCCGTCGCGACTCAGACGCGGCGTGACGCCGTTCCACGAGGAGCCGTCAGCCCACGCGCCATGGATGAGGACGATAGTCGCTGAGGTCGGCAGATGATCTTCGGACACAGTATCTCCTGCTTATAGGCGTTACAGAGTCCGAATTGATCCTAGAACCGAAATCGGCGGCGGGGGCCGCGATGAGATTTGTCGGTCCGACGTTGCCCCGTGGAGGCAGCGAGCCACTGTTCGTGCGGGGTGAGCGACTGACGTCGCCGACGAATTTCCGGTCACCAACTTATGCAGGGCGAGGATGTACGAGGCACCTGGCGTACCGCATAGCGCGCCGATGAGCACCGCGAGCCCGAACCGGGGCTCGTGCAGGACACGATGGACCCACCCCTCCAGCTTTGACCTCAACCCATGCGCTGCCGAAGCATGTATCGCCTCCGGTGCAGATGCCGGCGATTGGCGGCGAGCAGCGCGCCGACCGCTAGCAACGGCACCCCCAATGCCAGGTCGAGCCCGGCGCTGGCGGGAGCCCTGTACACCGATGAGATGAGCGCGGAGGACGAGGACGTCGAGAAGTCCGACGGTCAATGCCAGGCCGATGCCCCCCAGCAGGAAGCACACGAACATCGGGCGAGGCCGCTGCACGGTCGGCCCGGCTGCGCGTTCATCAGTCCTTTCGAGACGCCGCCGGGTCGTGCCAGGTGTCCCGGTCAGGTAGCAGCCGGTCCGCCTCCTTCGGGCCCCAGCTTCCTTTGGCATAAGGGTGGACGGGTACGGCGTCGCCCAGCACTGGGTCGACGATCCGCCAGGCTTCCTCGACGGTATCCTGCCGCGCGAACTGCCAGCGCTGGCCCATCAGCGCGGCGCCGATCAGCCGGTTGTAGGGACGCTCATCGCTGCCTTCCTGCTGGGCGAACGTTAGGGCTTCGGTCTGCGGCTCCCAGCCGACGCCGGGCTTCTTGCCCGATAGCGTGAGTGTGACCGCGGTCTCCGGCCAGACTCGGAACCGGAGCTCGTTGTTGTGTGGCAGCGGAGCCAGGCCGAAGATGTCGCGGGGTGGGTGCTTGAACCGGACGCTGACCTCGGTGGCGGTGACCGGCATGCATTTGCCGGCCCGAATTACGATCGGCACCCCCGCCCATCGCCACGAGTCGGATTCCAGCCGGATGGCGGCGAAGGTCTCCACCGTGGAGTCCTTCGCAACACCTTTCACATCGCGATAGCCCTCGTACTGGCCGCGCACCGTGCGCTCCGGGCTGAGTGAGGTAAGCGAGGCCACCAGCCGCGCCTTGGAGTCCCGCCAGTTCGTAATGCCCTTCCCTTCGGGCGGATCGGCCATCACCGTGGCCAGCACCTGCAGCATGTGGTTCTGGATCACGTCGCGGATGGCGCCGGTGTGGTCGTAGAACGAGCCACGATCGGATACATCGAACTCCTCCGCCATCGTGATCTGGATGCTCTCCACGTATGTCCTGTTGAGCAGCGGCTCGATCACCGCATTCGCG
The DNA here is from genome assembly GCA_963836775.1 of uncultured Actinomycetota bacterium. Taxonomy (GTDB): domain Bacteria; phylum Actinomycetota; class Actinomycetes; order Mycobacteriales; family Micromonosporaceae; genus DASQPR01. The sequence continues at coordinate 3,262,999 of CAWIKR010000003.1, forward strand.
AACCGGTCGAACAGTACGTTCTCGACCGGCTCGAAGGCGAGCCAGTCGTCGACCCGGAAAATAGCGTCCTCCGAGAAATACTGGTGCATAGTCTCATTGAGCTTCTTTGAGCTGGCCAGGTCCTCGCCGAATGGCTTCTCCACCATCACGCGCGCGCCAGGCGCACGTCCGGCGGTGGCGATCCCCTTGGCGATCCGCCCGAACAGGAATGCCGGCACCTCGAAGTAGAACAGCAGATCCTTGCCCGGCCCTGCCGCATCCGACATGGCCTTATAGGTGGCGTCGTCATCGAGGTCGCCGTCGACGTAGCGCAAGAGGCTGAGCATCTTCTTAGCCGCCGGGCTGCCAGCGTCCATCTTGTTCAATTTCAATGATGCGGCGGCGTAGTCACGGAACTGCTCCAGGCCCCAGCCGCTCTTGGCTACCCCCACAACCGGGAAGTCCAGCACTCCGCGTTCGACCAATCCGACCAGCGCAGGGAAAGTCTCCAGCTTGGCCAGATCACCCGTCGCCCCGAAGATCACCAACGCATCGCAGCTATTTCCTGCCATGACTGCTCCTCCTGCTTAGTTGTCCCGTCGTCCCAGCCCCGGCGGAACGCTGATGGCATCGCCCCGCAAGGTCAGGTTTTCGCGCCGCGGTCAACTCCCGCCTTCTGCGCACGCCGAAGCCGGATGTGGTGGTGGGAAGTGCGCAGACAATTGCGGTCGGCCGAAGTCGGATCTGCTGATCACCCTCCGGAGCACGCAACAGCCCACGCCGCCCAGAGATGCGCCATGCTGACCGCGATACCCGTGTACAGCGCGTACGACTACAGCATGCCCCAGGGCGTCCGGGCGTATTGCTGACTCTGGTCGATCGACCGCCCAGGATCAGCAGATCGCCCACCGGCATTCGAATACATGCGCGCCGGAGGGGCGGACCAGTCGGCCTGTACGCCGAGTTCTGTCTCCGATACCCAAGCGCCGGGTTGCGGCCATCCATCGCGGCGGTGGCATGTTCGCGTCCGGTAATGCGTGGCGCGACGGGACGGCAGCACTACCGGCGGCGACGTAGGTCAGCATGTAAAGGAATCGTCGAGGTGGGGCTGTCCGGGGTGCCGGAATTGTCGTACGTATGTTCTGGGTACCTGCTTGAGTGCGGCGACAAGGCGTCCACACCGTTCACGTTAAACGTGGCCGCAGAGGTCCGACGGCGTACATGGTGCCGAGCTGCGCACTCGACACCGGCACCCACACCCGGATGAACATCGACGTCACCCCGCCACCGCGCAGACCACCCAGACGTCACCGCCGACGAAACGGTCTATCAACAACAGCGCGACCAACACGGTCGTCAACAACGCCGCCGCAAGTGGCGGTGGTCACCGGCCACGGGCATCGACCCGCACTGCCGCCCGCCTACCGACTCCGAAGCATCGCCACTCCCTCACCGGACAGGTCATCCAGTGCCGCTTTTCGTCCGGTCATGGCCATGACGAGCGCTATTGCCGGACCGCTTACTTCCGGGCCACTGCCATGGCTCCAGTCCGCGTCGGTGGCCTTCATAGTGAGGCCGGCTATCCGGTTCTTCGATCCGATCAACAGGTTGCTGCCTTTGTAAAAGTCCGCGACCGCAATAACATGATCAACCGGATGATCGCGGTACGTGCCGAGCGACCGGAAGATGTCCTCGCCGTGGACGATCGTCTCGCCCAGCCAGGATGGCGCGGGGCCCGGTGGCGCACTATGGGCGCCGACGAGCGAGCGATACAGGTCGACCAACTGAGCGTTCGTTCGGTCGGTGCCGACCCGGCTTATCTCCTTGGCGGTCATCGCCTGAAAATTGAATCCGCCGGCAGCCATCTTCCCGAAGAACTTCGGTGGGTTCATCTGAGCGGTGGCGATCATGTGTGAGACCACCTCACGATTCGTCCACCGGCCACACAGCGACGGCTTTGCCCACTCGTCGGGCGGCAGTGCGGCTAACGCGTCAGACAGCGAGGCGCGTTCCGACTCGATCATGTCCCAGGTGCTCATGGTTCCTCCCAATGGCAACCACGCTCCGCTCCCTGCAGGCGAGAGCCGCAGCGACCATGCTCGAAACACTCCGGTGATCGCCACTAGTCCCATTGAGCTACTAGATCAGCCGTCGCGCAAGGATCCTGACCCACCGACGAAGCCTCGAGCGATCTTGGGCCCGAATCCAGGGTGTCCGCGTGCGATCGATCGCCTCAGGAATCCCTGTGGTCACCGAGCCGTTCCCGGCGCGACTCGATGTTCAGGGTTTCCAACGACACAGGCCTCCTGGCGCGTCGCGTCAGGGCACCTTTACATGCTCTACCTGGGCGTTTCCCAACATCACACTCACACTGCTGCCGTGGTGGACCCAGTTTCCGGGGTTGATGAACACCAGGTAATAGGTGACACCGGCTTTGAACGGTCCGGTGTGCGAGTGGTTCATGAGCAGCTCGTGCACCACAAGACCCGACTGTTCATCCACCACGGCGGGTGGAGTGGCCGGATCGTGTACGGCGTTCGCCCGGTCGGGGTCGACGACCTCGAACCGCAGATCCACCAGACCGCCGTCGCCGGTCACCGCCACCTGCGTGATCTTCACGCCGCTACGCTGAACCAAACCATCAGCGGAGACGATGGGACGTTGCCACGAGACTGGGACCTTGGTGGCGTCCTGCTTCCCGCCGCCGATCACATGCGTGAAGAACAGCACTAGGCCCGCGACCACGATCACGGCGAGGACACCGACGGCGCCGCCGAGGAGGCGGACATGCCGGCTCACCCAGCGCCGCTCGGGCGGTGCTGGGTGAGCCGATGGGGGCGTGGGGGCGGTTCTGACTGCCATCGCGCCTCACCTCACGGCTGGATGAACGTCAACATGCCGCCACCCGTACCAGGGGTTGGGCTCGGCCCGGCCTGCGGACCGTTGGTGATGTGCAACTGCCGGTTGTAGAGCGGGAAGCCGTGCGTACTCGGTGGCGAACCCGCAGGGACGGTGGCGATCGCGTCCTCGGTCGCCCCGGCCGGGATCGTCTCGGCATCGGCGCCCAGCGGGTTGTTCAACAGTCGCGCGTCCCGGGCCACGACCTGCTCATGCATGCCGAGCAGCATCATCGTGGTGTTGTCGAAACCAGCATTGAGATACCGCAGCAGGACCCGCTGCCCGGCCAACGCCGTGATCGGCGTGGTGTCCGGGTATGCCTTGCCGTTGATCAGCCAGTACGTCGCACTGTAGGTGTGCATGTCGAAGGTGTCCGGCGCGGCGTTGAAGTTCGGGTCGATGGCGCCGAGGACGAGAAGTGACTCCACGGCGTACGCGGTCGTCGCGCTGTCGTACGCCTGGTTGGCGGTGGTCGGCCGGACGATCAGCGCACCGTAGAGACCCATGGCCGCTTGGCGTCCCGCGTTACCCCCACTTTGATAGAGGTATGTGCCGGGTCTGCTCGCCGTGAACGTACGGGTCACCGTGGCGCCGACCGCAGCGTCGGTGGGGCCGGTGTTGAAGTCCACGCCGGGGATCTCGAACGCGAGCGTGTGCCCGGCCGGGAGGGCGTTCGTGACGTTGATCGTCACGGTGTCCCCCTCGGTCACACTCAGGACCGGTCCCGGTAGTCCGGCGGTGGCCGTCGCACAGTCCCCCGGTGTCGTCGGCGTGCCGAATCCCCAGATGGGAACGCTGACCGCGCCCGGCATCGTCACCATCCCCGCCTTGGCGCATAGGTTGATGGACACCGGTGCCGCCGACGCGCTGGACGTCGCCAGTCCGAGCCCGGCCCCGGCCATGACCAGCACGACCAGGCTTCTGGTCGCCTTGGTGCGCATGGGTACCCGCATTGCCCGTCTCTCCTTATTCTCGCCGCTGATCATGGCGCGTCGTAGACGAGGGCCATGAGATTCCCCCAGGTCGAGAACGTGCCCGGGTTCGAGCTCGTCCAGCGTTGGGTGTGCACGAGCACGCGCACCTGGCCACTGTTGGCGCCGGTTCCGATGTAGGCACTGGCCGGACCCGGCAGCGTCCACGTTGACGTGACATCGCTAGAACCGACACTCTGCGGCTGCGCCGGCGGTGCCGGCAGCGTCACCCAGCCGCTCGAGGTCGCGGTCGCACAACCCGCAGCACCCGCAATCGTCCAGTTGCAGATCTTGACCGTCTGTTGCGGCAGGTTGCTGGGAATGCCCGTGCACGTGGTGGCCACAGTGCTTCCGCAGTTCTCCCCCTTGTACGTCACCTTGAGGTTCTGGGCGCCCGCCGGAAGCCCGGTGAAGCCCGCGTACCAGTCGGTTGCCAGCGCCGTGATGGTCGCACCGGTCGCGTGGGTCGCCGCCGCGGTGCCGAGTTGACCCCGGGAAACCGTCCACGTGGTCGTGCCCTGTCCAGCAGTGACCTGGAGTACCTCATTGTCCATGCGGACGTAGTACGAGCCGGTGGCGGGGAAACCAGCCGCTGACGCGACGGTGATGCTCGTCTGCGCAGCAGTGGTTGCCGTCGGTCGGGTCGTGGTCCTCGGGTTCACCATGTAGTACCGGGAGTCGTCAACGCCGAGGTCCCCGACCGCTCCGCCCTTCACTACGCCTCCAACGAGGTTGGTCGACGTCGACGAGGCGAAGCAACCGCCGGGCGGGTCGACCCGCAGCAGGGTGGCCATGCCACCGAAGCCGGCATCGAAGTTGGCGAACTCGTTGAGGGCGTGGCTGTGCCACGGGAAGTACCACTCACCGCAGATGTTCTGCGACGTGACCCCGGTCGGCAGCGTGCCCTTGTAGCCCAGGTAGGGGCTTCCGGCGTACCAGGTGTTGCTGTCCTTGAAGAACACGTTGCGGTAGTTCGGTGGGGCGACCGGTAGCTGTTTGGTGACGGGGTTCCAGTTATCGGTGTCGTCCCAGCGGAGCAGGAAGTCCTGCGTCTGACCCGACGCGATCGTCTCACCGAAGTGCTCGGTCGCCGCGGAGCCGCCGCTAGGGCTGAGCAGTAGCCGGCCGTCCTGGGCGATCTCGGTCGTATGGTTACCGTGCGGGTGGAACGGATGGTTGAGCGCGCCCGCGTTGATCATCCGGATGAGTGCTGGTTGCGTGTTCGCTCCGGTGTTCGGCTGGATCCGCACCAGCGACCCGTACGGCTGGTTTGGCAACAGCGCCGAACCGTTGTCCTGAATAGTGTCGGGGAACTCGCGACCATTGACCGCGAAGTAGCGGTCACGCCGGCTGTTGATGTCGTAGGTGCCCCCGGTCTCGACCGCGTGGTGCAGGTCCGGGTCGATCTCGCTGAGCAGGAGCAGGTACTCGCGCGACGGGTCGAATTGGGTCGAAGCCCCGTAGGCGAAGTTGGCTCCGGTGGACGGGCGAACGATAAGTGCACCGTAGAGACCCATCTCCAACTGCTTGCCCACGTCGGAGCCGCTCTCGTAGAGGTACGTGCCGGGGCTGCCCGCCACGAATGTGTAGTGCACGGTTCCGTTCGTCGCTGCCGCCTCGCTCGTCAGCAGCCCGACTGCGCCGCCCGTAGCGTTCACCGCGGAGTCTTGTCCCGGGAAGACGATGGACGTGGGCTCCGTAAGGTTGTTGGTCAGGTTGACGACGACGGTCTGGCCCTGGGTCACGCACAGGACTGGTCCGGGAGTCTGGAACTGACCGTTATCCGGCGCGTCGGCGTTCGCGTAGCTCCACATGAAGATGCTGTTGCCGTCCGGGGTCGCGATATAGCCGGTCTTCGCCACCAGGTTGAAGGTATGGGTGGACCCGGAGACCGTGCCCGGGCTGCACACCATGCCGATCCGCGGCGCTCCTGGCGGGAGCGCGTCGGCCCGGCCGATGGCCAGAAGAGCCGATCCGGTGACCAAGACCGCGACGACGGCCAGCCGGCGATACCTCTTCCCTATTGAGGCTGTCCTGCGCCGGTTCGGGGTTGCTGGTCGCTCTGTTCGCTCACGCATAGGTCTGCCCCACCACTGTCTGGGCCGGAAGTGTGTTCTGGTAGATGCGGACCTCGGTCATCATCCCGCCCGGCCCCGCGGCGCCGTGGTTGGACAATTTCCGGTAGTCGCGGTTCTTGAAGAAATAGACGTTGTAGTTGCCCCGGGCATCCGATCCGGACGGTCGGGCCGCGTCGTACGCCGGCGCGTCGAAGAGCACGTCACGGGCCTCACCCGGCCCCATGTAGATGGTGTTGGTCCAGTAGGACGTATCGACGCTGCCATTGCGCAACAGCGAGGCATCCTGCCCGACCACATGCATCGAGATACCCGGCAGCTGCATCGCGTGCTGCTGGTAGCCGAGGTTGGCGAGCCGCAGGAGCGCCCGATCGCCCGAGTTGACCTGAATGAGCGCCGAATTCGGTTGTGACGCATCGGGACTGTCGTCGTAGTTGGGATTCGGTGTGGTCAGTCCCGAGGACGTGCCGTTGCCGTCGTCGGGCAGCACGGTCTGCGGGTAGCACCGACCATTCAGTGTGAAGAACTGCGGATCGTAGTCGGTCATAATGAACTCTTGGATGTCCCGGTCCGCGTCGTGCTGCCGCTCCTCGATCTCGTTCAACAGGATCGCGAAGTGCCGGTCGTACCCGGTCGAGCCGTCACCATCGTTGTACGCAAACGTCGTGAACGTCTTGCCGCCGGACGTCTTCGCGGTCCCGTCCTGGGTCGGCCGTACGAACACGATGCCGGTCATCCCCATCTGAACGTGTTCGACGTCCTCGAAGTGACAGTGGTACATATAGGTGCCCGGACGGTGCGGCCGGTAGAAGTAGGTGAACTGCTTCCCGATCGGCACGGCCACCGAGACTTCGGGCACGCCGTCATTGAGCGGCGTCGGGATGTCGAAGCCGTGCCAGTGGATGGTGTGCGAGTCAGTCAGGTCGGGGCGCTGGACCAGGCCGAGATTGGTCAGCGTGATCCGGATGTCCTCTTCCTGTTTGAAGTCGAGCATCGGCGCCGTGTGCTGGGCGTGGCCCTTGTAGGCCGCGGACAGCTCGCTGATCGTCTTGGTCGGATCCACCTGGACGAAGCCGAAGATGTAGACCGGAGTAGCCCGGTTCGGCATCGTGATGTAGCCGTCAGTGGCGACCAGCGACAGCGTCGCCGGGGTGGCCCCCGCGGCGCGTTGCGCGCCGAGGAAGCCAGTCCCGCCCACCTCAGAACCGACCAGTGCGCCGGCCACGACGGTGCCCGCCGCGCCCCAACCGACTGCCCGGAGGAACTGCCTGCGCGTCGGGGTACGCCCGTTGGTGCTCACACTGGCCTCCTAAGCCCGAAGTTGATGAGTGGAATCGGAATACCGGGTCGCTCGTCGGCCCCGAGATCCCACGGAGTGGTCACCCGGAGAGTCCGAAGCTGGGGTCGGTAGTCCCCATCGATGTCGCCCGGAGTCCCGGACGGCGCCGAAACCGCGGTGCACTGGGCAAGGTTCGCGGGCACTGGCGTGTTCGAGCACCGCACCCCGCGGTCGATCGCAGGCGACGTGTTCTGGATGTGGTAGTCGCTGGTCAGCCCCACCGGCGGATCTCCACCCGTGATGGTGACCGCCGCGGTCTGCGGGTCGAGCCGGGAGCCGGACACCGTCAGTTCTGCGGTCACCCCGATCGGGTTCACGAACAGCGGGTTGGCACTGATGTTGCCCTGGTTCGCCGGCGGCGCGTGCAGTACGCCGTCCGGGCCCAGCATGGTGGTCCCAGCCGACAGGTCCGAGTACCGCGGGGTAAAGGTGTCCGCGTTGCGCGTGGTCCCGTGCACCTCGAAGTCGATGGTGCCGTTCGAGACCAGGGTCGCGCCCGGTCCAGGCTGGCTCAGGGTGTACGCGGTGTTGGTCCAGAAGATGTTGTTGAACAGCGCCACCGGGTTAGAGAAGTCCGGGCGGGTGTTCGGGTTCGGATACTGGGCCACGTAGCGCGGATCGTTCTGCCACAGCGCCTGGTCGTTGGCCTCCGATGCCAGGCCTGCCGACGTGCGGGTTGCCGTCGGAGCTCTCCGACGAGGCGGTGGAGACATTGTTGGCGATCGTGTTGTTGACGATCGTCACCCTGGATGAGTCGTCAAGCGTGATTGCCCCACCGAGGTCGGCCGCGCCGTTGTCGGCGATGATGTTGTTCCGGATGTTGATGGGCTGGTCAACGGCGTCGAGAACGAAGATCCCACCACCGTCGTCGCCGCTGTAGTTGCCGGCGAGGACGTTGCGGTCGACATCGACAGTCCCGGAGCCATCGCCCAGGCTGCCGCCGCCGACGGGCAGCTGCGACTGGATCGAGATGCCGGCGCCCGAATCGACCGCGTCGTTGTAGTAGATCTGGTTGTCGTGGATCTTGCCGCCCGGACTCAAGCCCCAGTGGGAGATGCCGGCGCCGTACTCCACGCCGAAGTTCGCGCACACGATGCTGTTAGCGACCTCGTACGCATTCGATCCGTAGAAGATGCCGAGGCCGCCAGAGCGGGTCAGGCCGCCGTTGCCGATCATCCGGTCGTTGGCCACCTTGACGTTGTAGTTGTGAGCGCCGACGTGGTTGCTCGCTCCGGCCGGGTTGGTGTCGCTGTACGGCGCGCCGATCCCGATTCCGCCGGCGAAGAGCCCGGCATTGTTTTCCAGCACGTTGTTGGTGAGCTGGGTGTTGTTGGCGTACGCCTGCAGCTGGATGCCGCCGGCTCCCTCGCCCTGCCCGGTCATGAAGGCAATGCCGTCCACACGCGCCTGGGCGAACGTGGCCGAGATGCCGCTGCCGAGGTTGTACGCGCCGGTGGATTGGGCGAGCATCGTCAGGTCGGCACCGCGCAGAACCGGGTGGTTGGCGTCGACGCCGGCGTACGGCCCATGTGCGGCGACGGTCGCGTCGAAGCCCGGCGCGTTCTCGGCGAAGTAGCGGCCGTCGATGATCGAGCCGACCACGTGGAACCGTGGATCCTCCGGGTCACGGGCCTGCAGCTCGTGCGCGCCGATGATGCCGCCCGCACCGAGGCCCTGGATCTTCAGCGGCTTCCAGACGACGACGTTCTCGTTGTAGACGCCGGCCGAAAGCACCAGCAGGCTGCCGGGCGCGGCACCGTCGATCGCGGTCTGCAGCGCGTGCGCGTTGGGCCGGTGATCGTCGGTGCCGGGACGTTCACCACCGGCGGGTTGTAGGTAAGGGCGTTCGTGCCGGTGCCGTTGGAGCCCATCACGTGCAGGGTGATTCCGTTGACGCTGGACACCCCGCCGTTGGCGTTCGCTGTGGTGATCGTGAGCTGCTTCGGACCCGGGCGGAAGCTCGAGTTCGGCAGCGCATTCGCGACCGCGTTCGAGGCGAGCGCGGGCACGTTGATGACGATCGTGTCCGGAGTAGTGGCGTTGCCGGGTGTCCAGCTGACGATGCCGCCATTGGCGCGGGTCAGGGTCTGAACCTGCCCACTGCGGTCGTCGGTCAGCGTCGCTCGTACGCCGGTGGCCCCGGTCGCGGAGCCGGCGGTGCCGATGAAGTCGCCTTGGATGGTGATCCGGCGGCTACCGGTCGCAGGTACAACTGGCGTAGAGACCTGGAGCACCTCCGGGCGTGCCGGGACAGCCGGGTCCTCGCAGCCGGTACCCGAGATCGGGTCGAGCGGCGTGTCGAGCTGGTCGGTCAGGCCCGGCCAGACGTCCCAGGCGGACGTCGCGGTCAGCAGGTTGGGGTCGTAGCCGGCGTTAGGGGCTGCCTTGGTACCGGGGTCGTCCACCTTCACCAGATACATGCCCGGGCACGGGCCCTGCGGGATCGGGCAGTTGAACGTCTCGGTCGACGGCAGCAGCGCCTCGTACGTGCCTTCCGGAGTGGTCCACACGGTGGTGAGCAGTCGCCAGTTGTCCGGGGTGTACGGAGCGTTGACGTTCGGAATCGTGTCCACCCGGCCGTAGATCCCGACCGGGATGCCACCGATCGGCCGCGGCTCGCCGTACCACATCGACTTCGGGTCGCGCTCGAAGTAGATGTCGTTGGAGACCAGGCCGATGATCCGGCCGGGCTCCGCCACGTCGCCGATGCGAACGTCAGCTGGCGTCGGTGCCGTTGGGATCGGTGATGAAGTTCGTCATCATGTTGAAGTCGGCATTGGCGTTCTGGCCGTTTTGCAGGACCACCAGCCGCTTGTCACACAGCGGTGCGTGCGCGCCGGCGACACCGTAGTAGACGCTGCGCGGGGTCAGTGTCGACTTGTCGATGATGTGGTCGTCTCCGGTGCACGGTGGCGGCGGGATGGCCGGCGTGAACTTGTTGCCGAGGTCGACGTTGACGTCCTCCTCCTTGACTGGCCGGTACAGGCATCCCGCACCATCACCAGGGATCGCGCCCTTGGCGGTGCTGATGTTCGGGTCGCTGGCGGCGTTGGCGGCGTTACAAAGACGCGTGTCGGTGGTGTCCTTCGGCATGATCGCGTGGGTGATGTAGGTGCCCGGCGACGAGCGCCACCGGATCCGATCCGCCGTTGCAGGTGCCGTCGTTCGCCGTGAGGTCGTAGCCGTTCGGGCAGTAGTCGGCGAAGGCGTAGCCGCCATCGAATGCGCCGTCCTTCGTCTGCTCGCCGGTGATCGGCGTCTCGAGGCAGTTCGGCCCGATGTTCGGGTTGAGAGTGGTGATGACGGCGCCGCTGGAGTCGGTCACGGCGCAGCCCTGCGGCGGGTCTTGGCTCGCGTTCGGGTGCTGCCAGTGGTCCGTCACGTACTTGTTGACGATGACGTCGTCGTCTGGTGTTCGGCTGCCCGTCCGGGCCGAGGCTTTCCAGATAGACCGTGACATCCGGGATCGCCGGCTCGTAGTCTTCGTGGGCCTGGAACCGTGCGTCGAACTCGTTGCGCGTCGTCGCGAAGTAGGTGATGCCGACGATCTGGCCCGGCGTACCGGCGGGGTAGTCACGCTTGCCGAAGTCGACGGTCGCGCGGTGACCCTCGGTCAGGAGCTGGTTGCTCAGCAGCCCGCCGCCCTGGTTGGTCGGAACGCAGGGATTGGCCGGTGCGGCGGGTGGATCGACCGCGCAGGATGGCGTGACAGCGCCGGTGTGCTCATCGTGCGTCGACGGACCCGGGTACGCGGAAAAGCGCGCGAAGCCTTGTTCGTTGATGATCCACTTACCGAGTGCGCCGCCCTCGGCGGTCGGGTACTCATAGTGCCCAGTGGCGTCGGTAAAGGTGGACTCCTTGATCGAGCCGTCCCGCCACCGCTGGTCCATGTCGGTGTTGGCGATGGTCGGATCGACCCCGGCGTCATACTTGCCGTTGTTGTTCGTGTCCTTGTATACGATGCCGTCCAGCCAGCCGAACCAGCGCGAGACGCCGACGCCGACCTCGCCGGTTGGATCCGCATCGCGGACCTCGACGGTCTGACCGGCGGCTACTGTGACCGGCAGCGTCCGCATGATGTAACTCAGCTGCTCATCCCAGATGGCCATGTTGTACGTGCCGGCTGGAACGTTCTGGATGTCGAAGTTGCCCTGCTCGTCGCCCCGGCCGATGTACACGGTCCGGTCGGTGGTGCTGTCGCTCAATGCGACCAGCGGGTTTGCCACCGGCTCACCCAACGTCAGGACGTCGAACGGCGGCCAGCCCTGCCAGTTGCGCGCCGTGCCGGTGATCTCGCCGGTTCCCTGATCTGCGAATGGTGTCGGGGCGCAGACGAAGCCGAACCAGTACGCGGTGCGGTTGGTGGGCGGCTCCCACAACTGCTCGCCGGGCGCGCCAGTGCCGTCGCTGCCCTCTTCAACGCCAGCCTGCAGCTGCAGGCCACCGTCAATCGTCGTGGTCTGGTACCACTGGCTGTTCGGGTCGTCGTTACACGGGCCTTCCGGCGGGTGGACGTCGATGAAGTAGGTGGCGGGCCCCAGATCGTTGATGGTGACCAGCCCGTCATCCGCAGTCAGGCATTGGCCGCCGCACAGTGGCTTGTTGTTGTAGTCGACCGAGACCTCGCTGTGGGTCTGCTCCTCCAACCCGATCTTGAAGCCCTGCAGCGGCGTCTCCTCGGTGTCCGGAGCGCCGTTCGTCCAGGCGTTGTCCTCGAACGCGAAGACTCTGATCTTGCCTAGCGGCAGTGGGTGGGAGTCGCTCTGCTCGGTGAGGTCGATGCGCGCGGTGAGGGTGCCGTTGGTCGCGGCGTCATCGGGCAGGGTGATGTAGCTGCCCCACATCTTGTGGTCCACCGCGCGGACCGAAATCAGGTACCGTCCGGCCGGTAGTTGGACGGTGTTGCGGTTCTCGTTGCCTTCTCGCACGATCGGGCTGTTGCTCTCGGTCGTGACGTAGGTCGGGAACGGGTCCTTCGGCTGTTGCGTCGTCGGGTCGACGAATCGCGTGTTGTCCAGGTTGATGACGTAGTTGAAGTGTGCCAGCGCCTGCTGCGAGGTGAAGTCACGCGCATCAATGGTGACCGAGCAACCGCCGGCCGGGCACGACGAGGCGGCCTGCGCCGCGGGTACCGCGATGGCGAGCACGAAGACGGGCGGGAGAAGCCCGCCGATAACGGCGAGGACCGCGCCGCGAGCGGTGAACCTGCGACCGAGTCGCTTCAGCCGCACGCTGCGCACTCTGGTGGCCGGCTGCGCCATTCTCGGGGCGGACCGTCCCGCGGCGCACGCTGTCCATGCCCTTCGTAGCGCGTCCACAATCGAGCGCTTCGACTGGTCACTGTGCATCTGTTCACCCTCCATGCACGATGCTTCGGCAGGTGTGCCCTGCATCATGGTGATGCTCTCGCCCGGTACGCGGCGTCCGACCGTTCATGACGGGTTTGTCATGTGGGTGTCATGGTGCGGTCATCTACCGCCGGCACCCCTGGGTCGGAGTTCCCGTAGCTGGCCCCTGTGCATGACCGCGTCGTGACAGTCAGATGACGGTCCTGTCATCTGCGGCGCCGGCCGACGGTGGCCGGTTCTAACGTCCGGCTCAGGACCAACGAAGTCGCGAGGCGAGGCTCGCCCACGCTGGCCGTGCCCGCGCGACAGCGGTCAGCCACCGGCACTCGGACATGCCTCCCGCGCACTTACCTGGAGGGTGTTCGATGAAGCGTGCGATCCTGGCCATCACTGTCGCAATCGCGGCGATCCAGTCGGCCTATCCGGCGCCGGCCTCAGCTGCCCGGTTGACGGTCCAGCCGTCGCAGTTCGCGCACGTCATCGTGGTTCTCAAGACGCAGGTCGACCCGAGCACCGTCACCGGTTCCAACCGTCATCAGCGCAGCCGCAGCCTGGAGAACCGACTGCGCAGCACGGCCGATGCCGGGCAACGGGGCCTGCTCACTTTGTTGCGCAGGCGGCAGGCGCAAGGGCTGGTCACGGCGATCGATCCACTCTGGATCTTCAATGGGGTGGGCGTGACCGCCGCGCCGTCGGTCGTCCGAGAGCTCGCCGCCCGCTCCGACGTCCGCCGGATCGATCCCGAGCTCACTGTTCAAGCGCCCGCCGCGCCGGCGGCCGCAGTCCCGGCGGCCCCCGGCCCGGTCGCCGCTGAGCCCAATGTGTCCCTGGTCAACGCTCCTGCACTGTGGAACCTCGGATTCCGGGGCCAAGGAGTCGTGGTCGCCAACATGGACACCGGTGTCGACTACACCCATCCTGACCTGGCCGGGCGTTGGCGCGGGGGTACGAACAGCTGGTACGACCCGAACGGTCAGCACACGACGGTGCCCACTGATGTCAACGGCCACGGCACCGCCACGATGGGCGTTATGGTCGGCGGCGACGCCGGTGGCACCACCATCGGAATGGCGCCGGATGCCCGGTGGATCGCCGTGAAGGTCTTCAACGACCGAGGCAGTGCCACGTCGACCGCGATCCACCATGGCTTCCAATGGCTGCTCGACCCGGACGGCAACCCGGACACGGCGGACGCTCCCGATGTGCTCAACGACTCCTGGACGCTCTCCGCGGCCGGCTGCAACCTCGATTTCCAGCCGGACCTCGCGCAGCTGCGGGCCGCCGGGATCCTGCCGATCTTCGCCGCCGGCAACTTCGGTCCAACACCGGGGACGGTGCTCAGCCCGGCCAACAACCCGCAGGCGTTCGCGGTCGGTGCCACCGACGATGCGGACCTCATCGACCCGTCCAGCAGCCGCGGGCCGTCGGCGTGTGGCCAGACGGTCGTGCCTCGTGCGGTCGCCCCCGGCGTCAATGTGCGAACCACCGACCTTTACGGCATGTACGCCACCGAATCCGGGACGTCGTTGGCCGCCCCGCACGTCGCCGGGGCACTGGCACTGCTGCTGAGCGCCTTTCCCGACATATCGTCCGACCGGCAGGCCGCGGCGCTGGAGAGCGGCGCTGTCGACCTCGGCCCGATCGGCGCGGACAATGACTACGGCGTCGGCCGGCTGAACGTCCTGGCCGCCTACCAATGGCTCAGTACGGCACCCGACTTCACGCTGTCGACCTCGCCGTCAACGGTGACCGCGGCACCCGGCGCACCGGCCGCCTACGCCGTCTCCGTGACAGCCGTCAACGGCTTCTCCGGTGCCGTTTCGCTCAGTCTCAGCGGGCTGGCCGCGGCCAGTGCCACCTGGAGCTTTACGCCGGCCGCCGTAGCGCCCGGCGGGACGGCGCAGCTGATCGTGACCCCGGCGGCCAACCTCGCTCCCGGTACGTACCTGCTCACACTCACCGGCACCAGCGGCTCGATCAGTCGAAGCGGATACGCCACCCTGGTCATTCCGGCTCCGCCGAACTTCACCCTCGCTGCCGCCCCCGCCGCACGCACCGTGCCGGCCGGCGACGCCACCGCGTACACGGTGACGGTCGGCGCGGTCAACGGGTTCAGCGGAAGCGTTGGCTTGTCCCTCAGCGGATTGCCGGCCGGCGTGGGCTCGGCGGCATTCAGCCCGGCTAACGTGGCCGGGGCCGGCAGCTCTCAGCTGACCGTCACGACGCTCGCTACGGCGCCACCCGGCACTTACTCTCTCAAAGTCACCGGTACGAGCGGTTCGCTAAGCCACACCGCCACGGTCGCGCTCACTGTCACCGCGCGAGACTTCACGGTCAGCGCCAGCCCGTCCACGGTCACACTGACACGTGGCCAGACCGCGTCGTACACCATCACTCTGGGATCGGTAGGCGGCTTCGCAGCCGCCGTGTCGTTCTCCGTGACTGGCCTACCGGCCGGAGCGAGTGCGACCTTCAGCGCGAACCCGGTCGGCCCACCGGGCAGCACCGTCCTGCGGGTCCGCACGACCTCGTCAACTCCACGCGCGACCTCCACCATCGTGGTGAAGGGGACATCCGGGGCGTTGGTTCACCAGGTCTCGGTAACGCTGACGGTGCGCTAGCGCTCTGACCGTCAAGGTTCGCCGAGTTAGCGGGTCATTCCTGCTCTGCCACAGCGGATGCCTTCTCACGGTGGCCACGGGCACGCGGTCGACGTCGGGATGCCCGGGCATCCGTATGGCCGCGCCCGCGGACCAGCAAACCGCGAGGACGAAGGGCTAGACATCGACCCGCCAGCGTCGGCGGGATAGCAGCGACCACCAAGCGGCGGCGACAACCACACCGATCAGCAAGACGGTGACCGGCAGGCTCACCAGCCGGGCGAGGCTGCCGGTCCGTGCCGGCGTCGCCGTCGACCGGCACCGACCAGACGATCGGTACCGACACCTCGGCTCCGCCCCTGCGGACCGTGACCAGCAGCGGAACGAACGTGGCCGGACCGAGGGTCGCGGTACCGAAGAACCGCCCCTCGCCCACGTCGGCAAGCTGGACCGCCGCCGATCCGCCATCCGGGTAGCTCAGTGCCACCTCTTGTACGGGCGCCGGTGCCGGCCGGCGGCTGCTCGCGACCTCGATAGTGAATCCGTTGGGCCCCGGCCGGTTCGGAACCACCGATACTGACACGACCAGGTCGTCGCTGCGGCCGTCGCGGATCGACGGCGAAGCGATCAGCCCGGCTCGTTCCGGCGGCGGCCGCGGCGTCCGCCGCTACACCGGTGCCTAGCAGCGCGAGCACGCACGCAAGGCCCGCCGCTAGCTGTAGCCGGGACGGTACCCGGCCCGCCACCATCGGCAGCCGCCGACGTCCGTATAGCCGAGCGGCGCCAATCAGGCCCAGCGCACTTCCGATGAGTGCCAATGCGCCCTCGAGCAGCAGCATCGTCCCAGCCATGGTGTGCGGCAGTTGGTTCGGCGAGTCCACCTCGCGACCTGCGGCGTAGAGGCCGGCGGCGGTGGCCAGCGCGGCGCCGACAACCGTCCATCGGACGAGTGGCCGTCGGCAGGAACGGATGACCGCGCGCATGCTGGACGCCGGCCCGGCCCGGCCGCCACAGAAGCGCGGATAGGACGCCGACCAAGCCCACCACCAAGCAGCCGGCAAGCATTTGAAGGTAGGACGCGGCAATGGTCAGCGGAGGACCATCGATCGCGTCGACAGTCAGCGCCTCCGGCAGAAGAGCGGCGCCGGACAGCCCGGTGACAACGATCCATAAGCCGCGCAACGGGTATGTACCAGGACGGGCCCGCAACAGCCCTCGGCGCAGACGCAGCAGGACCGGTGCCGCGGCGGCACAGACGGCAATCTGGCCGAGCCGCCATGCGGTGGGCGGGTACGAGACGAAACCGACGATCATGAGACAGGCTGCCGCGCCTGCGGAGACGGTGCCGATCCCGAGCGTGAGGCGGCGCATGCGCCGGGCCATCGAGGCGAGCAGCCGGCCCGGATCGCCCGCCGCGGCCGGGGCCACGACAAGCCCGGCCATGGCGAGGCCTCCGACAAGTCCGGACAGCAGCACGAGCCGCAGCCAGCGCAGGAGGGCATCGAGCGGTCCACCGCCAGTCGGCCTCGACGGCGAGGAGCGGCGCGGTCGACCGTGAACACCAGGATGCCGCCGGTGGGGTGCCCGTCGGACGCGCCGGACACCTGCCACACCACGGCGTACGAGCCGGCCGCGAGGGTGGGCATGCGAAGGGTCAAGTCCCGATGCCTGCCGGAGTCTGCGGCCACCCGCGCACCCGGGACCGGCGTTCCACCGGCATCGACCAGCCGGGCGGTGCTCCCGGTTGCCATGAGGTCTTCGCTGAACCGCAGCTGCACCACTGCGGGAGCCCGGGACAGTGACGAACCGTTGACCGGATCCGATGAGACCAGCACGGCGTGGGCCGCGGCCGGCTGCGCAGGAAGGAGCACCGCCACGCCGACCGCCGCAACGGCAATGGCGACGCGGCACGTCGTCAGGCGGCCCCGTCTCAATCTCGACCTGGTCCACCGCAGGAGGGTCGTCCGTAACCGTTGCCGGACGGAGGTGTGCGCTGCCTGCATGACCGACCGTCACCTCCTGGCCAAACTGTCCCGGTCCTGGTGTCGATCGGACCGTAGACCGGCCCCTGCGAGCGACGCGGAGCACATGACGTGTCTGTCATGCGACTGTCACGGGACCATCAGCCGACCATGTAGCGATAGCCCGCGTTGCGGACCGTCTCCAGCCACTCCGGGCCGCCGAGCTTGCCCCGCAACCGGCGAACGCATGCGTCGAGCACGTTGCTGGCGGACCGGCCGCTCACCCCCCACGCCGCGGCCAGCAGTTCCGATCGGCTGCACACCTGGTCGGCGCGGCACATCAGATACTGGAGCACGAGAAACTCGCGCTCGGACAGGTCGACCCGGCGATCGGACAGTTGAGCCCGGTGCAGTCGCAAGTCCAGCCGTACTTGCCCGACCGTCAGATAGTCCTCGGCCGGCGTGGCCGCAGCCACTCGCATCCGAGCGCGGACCCGAGCCAGCAGTTCGGCGACCGCGAACGGCTTGCCGAGAAAGTCCTCGGCGCCGGCCTCCAGACAGGCCACCCGGTTGGCCACTTCGCAGGCGCCGGAGAGTACGAGTATCCGCTGGTGCGGGCGTTCGCCGACGAGCCGTCGAAGGACCTGGGCGCCATCGATACCGGGAAGTACTAGATCGAGCACGACAAGGTCGAAGTCGCCGCGCAATGCGATGTCCAGCCCCTCCGTGCCGTTCGGCGCCCAGTGCACGGTCAGGCCTGAGCCGGTCAGCACCCTGGTGAGCAGGCGCGCCAATCGCTCGTCATCTTCGACCACCAGTACGCGCCCCATAGCACCTCCTGCCGTCGTCAACGCTCTACACAGATGGATCCCAGGCCGGACGTCCCAGCCAAGCCTCGGACGACAACGAGGCCGCCACCCGCACATCAACCATGCTGAGGTGATCGGCGCAAACTGGGGGCGATCGCCGCGCCTGCGAGGGCGGGCGACGGCATCTGGAACGGGGGTCCCGTCACCAGACGATTCTGAATGGCACGCCGAGGAATCGGCTGAAAGATGACCAGACTGTCATTTTCTTGTGCACGCACGGTGTGTCTCTTGTACCAGCCGTGAGGAATTGACGACTATACGTGCATGCGTTCGGGCTATCCGCGAGCCATCCGATGTGCTCGGTGCACCTCCGCCATTCTGGTAAACATTCGCGGCAAATCGGAAGATTTGCCGAGCAATGTCGGAAAATCCTGGCGCCATCCCGCGAATGATGCGCTCATGTCGTCACACAGGAACCACCGAGCGGTCAAGGAGCGCTCGTGGGACAGCTATTGATCATTGAGGACGACGACGGCATCGGCCGTCTTGTCGTGCGTGCACTGGAATGCGACGGCCACACCGCACAACGGTCCTCGACCGGACCGGACGGACTCGCCGCCGCGCTGGCTTGCGCCTTCGACCTAGTGATCCTCGACCTGATGCTGCCTGGCATGGACGGTCATCAGGTGCTGGAGCGCCTCGTCGACCAGCGACCCGGGCAGCGAATCCTGGTGTTGTCCGCCGTCCCGGGAATCGGCACCCGGGTAGCCGTACTGGAGGCCGGCGCCGTGGACTTCCTCGCCAAGCCGTTCGCGGTCGCCGAGCTGCTGGCCCGAGTACGCACCCGGCTTCGCTCGGTGCCCCGGTCCGTGCCGAGCCGCTGGTTGTACGCCGGGCCGGTGCGGCTGGACCTGTCCCGGCGCCGTGCCCAGGTCGACGGCGCCGACCTCGATCTACCGCTGCGCGAGTTCCTTCTGCTGCAGCACCTGATGTCCCGCGCCGGCCAGGCGTGCAGCCGGGACGAGCTGCTCGCCGACGTCTGGGGGTTGTCCTTTGATCCAGGAAGCAATGTCGTCGACGTATACGTCCGCCGACTCCGCAGCAAGCTTGATCGACCAGAACGCATCGAGACGGTCCGCCACGTGGGGTATGCCTTCGCGCCGGACTAACCGCTACCTGCTCAGCGGGTGGGTTGTGTTCGCCGCGGTCAACGTGATCCTGATGTGGTTCCTGCCCGGCGAGGAGACGGTGCCGTTTCATTTCACGTGGATCAGCCTGTCCGTGGTCTACGGTTTCACCCGCTGGCGCCCCGTGGGGATGGTGCTCGCGCTGGCGGCGGTTGTGCTGACCACCGGCGTGATCCTCGCCCACCACGCCAGCACCGGCGACATCCGGTGGGAGGAAACGACTGAGGAGCCGCTCATGGCCGCCATCTTCGTGGTCATGGTGTGGCACGTCTACCGACGGCAGGTGCTCCTGCGCGAGGTCGATCGCATTCACGAGCTGGAGCGTCGGCGATTGGAGCGCCAGCAGATGCTTGTCCGGCTCGCCTCACACGAGCTACGCACGCCGATCACGGTCGCACGCGGCTACACCGAGCTGGTTCGCGCCGCACACCCCGATAACAAGGCGTTGCAGCAGGACACCGGCGTGGTCATCGACGAGCTGGACAAGGTCGCCGGGAAAACCCAGCGGTTGGTCACGCTGATGCAACTGGACCAGCCACATCCGGTGTGCCGGGTGGACGTCGACGCCGAGCTGCTGCGTGTCGTGCGGCGCTGGGAGCCGACCGCACCGCGCCGCTGGAAAGTCAGCTCGGCCATCGGCTACGTCTTCATCAACGCCGACCGGTTCGAGACCGCAATGGACAGTCTGCTGGAGAACGCCGTCAAGTTCACCACCTGTGAAGACAGCATCCAGGTCACCGGCGAGCGTGATGCCGGTGGGTGGGCGGTGCACGTCCGTGACTTCGGCTGCGGCATATCCGCCGAGACCGCGAGCCAGCTGATGCACGCCGACCCTGGCCTGGCCACCCCGACGGGTACCGGTCTGGGCCTGGCGATCGTCCGCGCGGTCGTGGAGCCACTCGGCGGCCGCATCGTGATCAGTGGTGAGCCGGGCGTCGGAACCCTGGTGACACTGCAGATTCCGCGACCCGCTCCAGAGCGCCGCAACGCGCTGCGACCCGAGGCAATGATCGCGGCGCCGGTTTCCTGACGGTCAGCGTCCATCAATGCCCCCGGTCGGGGACATGATCACTATCCGGAAGGAGATCGTCCGTAATGGGCTCTACAGTGCCGGGCATGGCAGAGATCGGAACGGATTGGCGGCTGGTCGATGGCGTTGCGACGGCTTGGTTCGACGCGCCTTCGCTGATCGAGGGGGCTGCGCTGGCCGGGCGCATCGTGGAGCTGTCGGCCGAGGTCGCGGTCGACCTGCGCGCGACAGGCATGCGGGTGCGCCTCGACTCAGACGAGCACGCCGAGGCGGTGTCGGCGGCCGCGCGGGATCTCGGGCTGGCCGCGAACCCTGCCGTGCTGCAGCACCTGAGCATCGTGTTCGAATCCGCGAACCCGTCTGTGGTGAGGCGGTTCTGGCAGCGCGTGCTCGACTACGCGCCTGGGGCGGACGGCGGTTTGGCGGATCCGTTGCGGCGCGACCCCGCGATACGGATCCGGCAGTCGACCGAGTCACGGCCGTTGCGAAACCGCATCCACCTCGACGTGGTGCGGCCGGCCGCGGCGGTCGAGCAGGCGAGTCTTGGTGAGGCATCGGGCCCGTTCGGGGTCTGTCACACCGACCCCGACGGCAACGAGGTCGACCTGGTGCCGGGCGCGCCGCTCGGCGAGAGGATCGGGACAGCCGACTGGCAGGCGGTATTCAGCGCGATGGCGTGCTACCGCATCACTTCGCCGACACAGCAGCGTGACCTGGCCGCCGCAGCAGCGGCGCTGGCCGACGACACGGGCTTCCCGCTGCTGGTCGACCTGCGCCCCGGGCTCGTGATCATCGACAGCGGTAAGGACCAGTGGGGGGACGACGCCCACGGCCTCGAGCTCGACTTCACCGACCTCGCCGGAAACCTCCAGACCGCTGCCCGCGAACTCGGGGCTACTGCGGATCCGGGGCTGCCGCGCTTCGCTCAGCTCTTCCTCGACGCCGCCGACGTCGCCGCGGTCCGCGCGTTCTGGGTCGCCGCACTCGGATACACCCATGACCGGCGAGCCGGGGTCAGCGACATCCACGATCCGCGGCGGCTGAACCCGGTGCTGGTGTTCCAAGAGCTCGACGTTTCGGAGACGGAGCGGCGCCGGCAGCGCAACCGCATCCACTTCGAGCTCGCTGTGCCGGCGGACCTCGCGCAGACGCGCCTCGCCACGACCGTCGCAGCCGGTGGCCGGCTCCTTGACGAGTCAGAGGGTCGCTGGCGGGTCGCCGACCCCGAAGGCAACGAAATGGTGATCGTCAGTGGAGCATGAGCTCGCGTTCAGCTGAGCTCCACGCTTGGCGGTTTCCCGGCGCAGCCGGGCCATGCCGCCATCCGGATACACGTCCATCCGCACGGCGGGTGACCTCGGGCGCCGATGCGCTTGCGAAGCGATGCCCCGCGTCCGTTGGCGGATCCACCAACAGGTCGCCGGCCATGTCCCTCCTCGTACGCGCGCCTCGCTTTTACGCGGCTGTCGGAGGATCTTGGAACCCGTGCGGCCTGGGTGATGATGGATAGATGGAGGCGATCGCCCGCGGGCCGCACCACGAACAACACTGCCGATCCAACCACTGGGGGTGAGTGCTCACTGATCCTGCTGCTTGCGCTGCTCTCCGGATTCGGCGCCGGCGACAACCATCGCCAAAACCGCCCCGTTGGCATCGGCAGGCGACGTCTGATTCGGTGCTGGCGCTGCATCGAATTTCTCATCGTCCAGGTCCGTGTCTTTCGGAGCCGGGCCAACCGCCGCGGCCAGCAACCCGCTGTTGGGGATGTTGAGCGGGCCGTCCGAGGTCTCAAGCATGGTGTAGAGCAAACCGGCCGAGACCACCACACCCGTGTGCGGTCCGTTCAACGCGCCGGACATCACCCGGATCCGCTGACCCGGCACGTACGGACGCGCGAACAGCAGCACCAAGCCGGCGAAGAGGTTGCTGAGCACCGGTTGGGCGGCAAGGCCGATCACTATTCCGGTGATGGCACCACCTACCAGCAGCTGTTTGAGCTCGAACCCAACCAGATCGCACACCGAGATGCCGACGATCACGTAGCCCACGAGCAGGATTGCCAGCCGTAGCGGCGTACCTGCGGCCGCGCCCGCGCGGGCGACTGCGACCCGCTGTACCTCACGTGCCGCAGTACGGCTGGCGGCCACGCCAAAGATCGCCGCGGCCAGGGCGCACCCGTACGAGATCAGCCGTATGCGAATGGACTCGGCGTGCACGCCGCCGACCTCATGGCCGGCGACCAAGGAGACTAGCGCGGCCAGGCCGAAGACGATGGTCTTTCTGAAGTCCGGACGAACCCGCGACTCGATAGCTCGGAACGTATCGATCGCGCTCACGTAACCCGAATCGCCGTTTCGCTGGACTCCTAGTGTCTTGCGGACCATGATCGGCACCACTCCCTTCCGCGTACGCGACATTCACAATTACCCGAAACGGGCAATAGCCCAAAGAGCTTCGGCATAGTCGTGACCAACGTCCCAACGTGTTGACGGCGTCGCCAGCTCGCTTTCTTGGCGATAAGGGCACCAACACCTCGGTGGGACGAGGTGATGACGGACACGCTCCCAAGCCCTGGACTAATTGGTGGCTAGGCAGGAGCAATGCAAGATCTACAAAACTCTGGACGATGTCCTGAGGTCAACGCCACCAACCAGCGGTCGCCGGGCCAGTGCCGCACGAAGCGGCCGCGTCGGCCAGCAGCGGTGTAAACCGGTGGATAGATGGCGACGTGATCGCGCGTGACAACCAGCCGAGGACATCAGCAAACCGCAGATCACCATGCGAGCGGAGCTTCGAGCAGCACAATGCCACCGACCGCTGATTGGCTCTCGCCCCGTAACGGCGCGTCGGGGAAACTGCAGACCTGATTGCCGTACTTAAGGATTTGTGATGCAGGTAGCCGTCGTCACCTTCGACGGGTTCAACGAGCTCGACAGCTTCATCGCTTCCGCGCTGATCAACCGGTGCCGGAAGGACGGCCTCGAAGCCTTCATCACGACACCGGCGCCGGTCGTCACGTCGATGAACGGCGTCGAGGTGACCGGGCAGCGGCCGATGGATTTCGTGGTCGAAGCCGACGTCGTGCTGATCGGTAGCGGGGTGAAGGCTCGCGAGGTGGCCGCCGACGACCGGCTCATCTCCACGCTGAGGCTCGACCCGTCGCGACAGCTGATCGGTTCGCAGTGCTCCGGCGCGCTGGTTTTGGCGCGTCTCGGGCTGCTGGAAGGCATGCCCGCCTGCACGGACGTGAAGAGCCGGCCCTTCGTCGAAGCCGCTGGCGTAACCGTGCTGGACACGGCGTTCCACGTCGAGGGGAACATCGCGACCGCCGGCGGCTGCCTTGCCTCCCAGTACCTCGCGACCTGGGTGCTCGACCGGATGCTCGGCGAAGCCGCCGTGCGCGAGGTCATCGGGTACGTGGCTCCGGTCGGCGAGAGCCAGGAGACTGTCGAGCGCGCCATCCGTGCCATCCACGAAAGCAAGGTTGCACTGCGCTGACGCCCCGCGATCAGCCTTCACGACGTCTCCCCTCAGCATCTGGTCGAGTTGGTCGAAGAGCTGGCCGACCCATGGTTGGCACTGCGCGGAAGGCCCACTGCGGGACCGTCGAAGGTCGTGACCGGGTACGTGCTGGACCACGCCACGATCTGCTATTCGTTGACCGCGTAGTCGCGACACTCGTCGTGGTACTTCCATCTACCGCGGGCGTTCGGTAAACAGCAGCGTGAAAACGGGCCCACCAATGATCAACGCCGCCCACTCGCCGGCATGAGCGGATCGGCCGAGCCGGAGCAGTGCCGACTTGTCGGCAAGCCACTCGGTCAAACCCGGGCCCCGCCCATCACATCAGGCTCGGTAAGGTCGGCGAACACATCCCCGAACCGGGCAAAACCGGCAATCTGTACCTGCATCGACCCGGCGCGCATCGGCCACCAGCCGCGACACAGATACTCCACACGTGATAGCCCCAGCCGGCCGGCACGAGCATCGATGGCCGGGAGCGCGTCGTCTGGTACGTCACGGATCAGCACATCGCTCATCGCCCACCTCCTTGGTATCAGCTGATCTCACGCATGGGGCGGCTTCACACGACTGATGCATTCGTCGCATGAAGTGGCTATGGACGCAAACCCGCCAGGCGCACAATAAGTTGAAGACATCCGAAACCGCCCGAGTGGAGTGATTTCATGACAGAACCGCGGCCTCGCATAGACTTCGCCAATGTCCCCGCGCCCGCCGAGGGCATTCTGGTGACGCTGTTCATCACCGTCCGCAAAGTGGCGCGGTCCCGCGACTTCTACTCGCGCATTCTGGGCGGCACCATCGTCCTGGAAGAGAACCCATGCATCGTCAGGCTGTCCAATTCCTGGATCATCATGAACCCCGGGGGGCCGCCCACCCCTGACAAGCCAGGCATTTCAGTGGTCGACTACGAGCCTGACAACACCACCTCTATCTTCCTGAACTTGCGGGTCGCCGACATCCAGGCCTGCTACGAAGAGTGGAAGGCGAAGGGCGCAGAGTTCGTGACACCACCGATCGACCGCGAAGCGGAGATCCGCTGCTACATGCGGGATCCGGACGGGTACCTCATCGAGGTCGGCCAGTCCACTGGACTGCTGCAGGGCAAGCTCGCCGCAAAACGCCCGGAGGATCTTCCGGGTTGAGTCGGTAGCTGGCAATACATCCGCGACGACGGGACGATGGCGTCGCAGGTGTTCGGGCCCGATCCTTTCCGGTGCGCCTCAGTGCTCGTCGTCGATCTTGCAAGAAATCTTCCGGCCGAGGATCTTAGCGATTGCTTACTGCAACAGAGCCCCCGGTCGTACGGTTGGGCAGCGTGGAATCACCGGTTCCGGGAACAGCCGCCGGGGCGGCGTGCCGGGTCGGTAGCGTTTATGTGCCTCGCGCGGTGGCTGGCGCAGCTATTGCTGCGGGTGAGTGACGCTCGGCGCCGACGAGTCTGCCGAACGCGCGCGAGCACCAAGCGACCTTGGAGCGCTGTCCCCGTGAACATGTGAACAAACCAGTCCGAGGCCATCTCAGGTAATCACCGTCCTGTATAGACGGACTACTCCGCACGGAGGAGAGACCATGGCCAAGCCAGCCAAGCCGAGCATCGTCTTCGCCCATGGACTATGGGCTGACGGCTCCTGCTTCAGCAAGGTGACCCCCGCACTCCAGGCGGAAGGTCACCAGGTTGTATCCACCCGAAACAGCCTCGACACGCTCGAAGGCGATGTCGCGGCGGTCAAGCGTGCACTCGGGCAGGTGAGCGAGCTGGCGATCCTGGTCGGCCACTCATACGGCGGAACCGTCATCACGGCCGCCGGCAACGACGACCGAGTTGCCGGCCTCGTGTACGTCGCCGCGCTGGCACCAGACGAGAACGAGACTTCGCAAAGCCTGCAGGACAAGTTCGACACCACGGACATCTTTCAACACATCGAGGTGAAGGACGGTCGGGTGTGGATGCGCCCGGACGGCACTCCGTACTTCTGCGGCGATTTCTCAGACGAGGACCAGAAGGTCGTCTGGGCGACACAGGGCGCACCGGACGCGGACCTGTTCAACCAGAAACTCGCGGCAGCATCCTGGAAGTCGAAACCGAGTTGGTACGTCGTCGCCAACAACGACCGTACGGTCAATCCCGATCTGGAAAGGTTCTGCGCGGACCGGATGGGCGCCACCACCTACGAGGTGGACAGCAGTCATGTCGCAATGTTGTCCCACCCCGACTTCGTGCTCGACGTGATCCGTGACGCCGCAGGCGCCATCTGACGACTGCGGCTGACGACGACCGCGCGCCGGGGGTGCGGGGCCGAGCCCAATCAAGGGTCGGCCTCGGCGCCTGGCGAGGGGTGGCCGAGCCACAGCCTCCCCTCGGCTGAGGGACCGTCGACGTCGGCTAAGTCAGACATCGACCAAACGCTCGGCAGCCGAGGTGTCTGGCATCGACGGCGAATAATCTCTATATCCTGACGACGGTCTTTCCCGTGGCGTGGCCTTCAGCGAGGTGGCGGATCGCGTCGGCGGCGTCGGCGAGGGGGTAGGAGCGATCGATGACCGGTGTGACCGCGCCGGAGCCGATGAGCCGTCCTAGTTCCTGGAGGTCGCTGGCGCGTTCCTTGGCCATCAGGCTCCGCAGGCGCTGACTCACGAAGATTGACAGGAGCGGTGCACGCAGCATCTGTCGGTCGAATCCGCCGAGTAGTCGGCCGCCACCATGCTCACCGCCGACCAGGACCAGGGTTCCGCGGGGCGTCAGGACGCGACGCAAAAGGGACACCGAACGGTTGCCAGCCGTGTCGATGACGACGTCGTACCGCACGCCGTTATCGTCGATCTGGTCGCGGGTGTAGTCGATGACCTCAGCGGCGCCGAGGGAACGGACGAGGTCGATCTTCGCTGTGCTGCACACGCCGGTGATCGTGGCGCCGAACGCCTTGGCGATCTGAACAGCGAAGCTGCCTACCCCGCCCGCAGCGCCGATGACCATAACTCGTTGCCCGGGCTTCAGGGCCGCGCAGTCTCGCAGTGCCTGCAGCGCGGTCATCCCGCTGATGGGTGTGACGGCCGCCTGCTCGAAGGAGAGGTTCGTCGGCATGACGGCCAGCCGATCCTGCCGTGCTGAGGCGTACTCGGCGAACGAGCCGCTCTCGCAGGTCCCGTACACCTCATCTCCCGGACGCAGCCGGGTGACCCGCGCGCCGACGGCCTCCACCACCCCGGCCAGGTCCCTGCCGCGCACCAGCGCCTTGGGCTTGCGCAGTCCGAACCCGAAGGCCCGCACGAGGTACGGCCGACCGGTCATGAGGTGCCAAACGCCTGGGTCCACGCCCGCGGCACGCACCCTCACAAGCACCTCGTCGTCACCGATCGAGGGCCGGTCGATGTCACGCAGCGCCAGCACGTCTGCCGGGCCGTACACGTCCTGAACGATCGCCTGCATCAGGTCTCCCACCGATCAACACCGTTGTGCTTCAGTTCGGACGTGTCTGGTGTCCGAGGCCTGGAACATCACAACCAGACACCTGAGGCCTTAGGCGTCCTCGAAGCCCGGCGTCAGTTTCGAGCCGCCGCAATTAACTGAGCTGGCAACGCGATCTGGCGCCTCGCCAGACGCTGGCATCAGCCTGTCCGTTGCAAAGAATACGCACTTGTGCCCTGACGCAAGCAAGCTGACCTAGCGACCGGGCCCTGAGCCAAGCTGCGCCGCTCCGGCCGCGACCGAACAACGTGATCGACCTCGATACCTTCCGTGTTCGAAGACGCGACCGAGCCGCAGGACTCCTGCACGGATATCACCAGGTCGCATAGGTTTTCGGCACCCTCAGCGCGGGCGGCGATGCAGACATACAATCGTGGTATCGCAAGACGTGATCTTGATGAACGTCGTGTGTTCAGGTGATGCCCGCAGGTTCGCGCCGAGCAAGCCTCGGAGTATCGGGTGTGCCACAGGGATTCGGCCGAGCCGATGGCGGCCCTGAGCGGCAATCACGCCAACGACCATCAGACCAGGGGAGATCTCTCATGAGTCGTCGTGAATCTCTTACGCGTGCCGCACTGGGTGCACATCCCGAAGCACTGTCAGCCTCCGTATCCCTGGCCACGCCGCTGACGATGAACCGGCTCGTCGGCCGGGACCGAGCGGCAGGCGTCCTGCGCGAGCTCGCCGAGGCGTTCTCGATTGTGCAGCCCGACTTCGTTTTGGAAGGCGAGGAACGCGATGTCGTCACATTCGCTGGCTCCGTCGACGGGCATCAAGTAGGGCTGCTCGTGCTACTAACTCCAGGAGACGAGGGCACCTACGAGGCGGTAGATGCCTATGCGCGGCCGTGGCCGTTCGTTGCGTTAGCCCGGGAAAAGATGGTGCCCGTCGACCACGTGCTCGCCGACGACATCGATGTGTCCACCCCGTACCTCCCAACCGGCCCCGCCGATGGCTACCTCAGCCCGCCGGCCGCCAGCCCCCAGCTCGCAGCCGATGTCGTCTTTCACTCGCCGGTTCTCACCGAGATCGTATCCGGGCGGGACCGGGTCGCCGCCGTGCTTCAGGCAGTGGAGCAGGTCGGCGGCGAACCCAGCTATCGGATCTTCATACAGGCTGGAGACCACGTCATAGTCGCCTATGACCTGCACGTCCATGGCCATACCTTTCAGGTGGCAGCAGTGTTCCGGTTCAACGGCGACGCGGAGATCGAGGACATGCGGATCTACAGCAGGCCCTGGCCCGTTACCGCGATGTTCCGGGGCGAGATATACAAGCTCCTGCGCGAGAACTACGGACCAGAATTCTGGCAGGGGGAAAATCCGCTGGTCGCACTCGGAGAGGCCTGACCCGGGCAGAAACACCCCTGTTCTACAGCACAACCGGCGCGGGCCGCACGGCGGATACGGATGAGACGTACTGCTGGTGAACGTGTCGTGCATCCTGCGATTCCGAAACAGCCTCAGCGGATTGGGCGGGCACCCAATACCCGTCCGTTGTCTTTCCGCTGTGCTTGAGGGATTGACTCTCAGGCCCGAGCGGCTGCGCGCGATCGTCAAAGCCGTGCCTGCGCAAAAAGCGGCGGAGGAACGCTGGACGGCCGACGCCTGGAAGGCGCCGCGGTCGCGCTGAAGGTCGTCGCTGAACGGCCGGAATCCAAGATCCGCAAACGATGATCACGGCGGTCGCGGCCAGGACCAGCATTGACTAGGCGCTGATGCCCCCATGTTTTGTCAAGCCGTTCGCAGGGCGGACTCGTTGAGTTCCAGTTGTCGGATGAGCCGATAGATCTCGCGGGCGATGTAGCGCTTGATACAGCGGATGGCTTCGCGTCGGGTGTGGCCCCGGGCACTGCTCCCGGCGCGCCGGCCCTGGTTCGCTCAGCTTGCCGATCGACCGCCGGGCCAGACCAGCACCCGCATGTCGACACCGTTGACCAGAGCCGGTTGCCGGCGTCGACGAGCTACGGTCTAATCGCGCCATGCCGACTCGCCGGGTTATGAGCTGGATGATTCTTGCTGCCGGATGGGCGATCTTTTTCTTGTCCATCGTTGCCTGGGGCAGAAAGTGGTTGCCGGAGTGGCAGGCATGGATCGTCGGCGTCACCGCGGCGAGTGCTGCAGGCTTCGTCTGGCGAAGACTGCGCCGCACGGTCGACTGACACCAACGCCCCTGGGAGAAGCTGGGAGACGATCGGCGTTGATGGCCCTGTGTCCCGTGCGCGGGCTACGCATGGAGCGCCCCGCCGAGGTCGTCATCGCCGGACTCGCGGTCCTACCGAATCTCCGGCGCGGCTACTACGAAATCGCCACCGAAGCACCACATCAGCTCCGAGTCGCCGCCGCGTTCGCCGAACTCACCAAGGCGATCTGACACATCGGTCCAGACCGGCATCAGTCTGCCAATCGCTCAGACAACGCAACGGAGCCCACTACGACCCATGTGATTGCGTCCGCGGGGATCTCTCCAGTGATCAGAACCTCTGCCGAACGGATCCGGCGACCCCGACTCCGGTGGACCGCTTGCCGAGGAGTAATACCGGCCAAACGTGAGGACCACAACTATAGTGGACGTTGGCCCTCTCAGATTTCAGATCGAACGGACCCGGGCGCGATGGAGCTAGGTGTGCCAGAGCTCGTAGGAGGCGAACGTGGCATGGCTCGTCGTCATCATTGCCGGACTGTTTGAGACGGCCTTCGCCGTGACTCTCAAGTTGAGCCACGGGTTCACACGGCTCTGGCCGACCGTCACGTTCTGCGTCTGCGCGCTCGTCAGTTTCGGCCTGCTGACACTGGCACTGAAGCGACTAGAAGTCGGGTCCGCGTACGCGGTCTGGACCGGCATCGGGGCATCGGGAACGGCAATCGTCGGCATGATCTGGCTAGCCGAAGAGGTATCGGTTCTCAAGATCACTTCGATCATTCTGATCGTCGCGGGCGTGATCGGCCTGCAACTCAGCGGCACCGGTCACTGAGCAAGCCCAGCGTCGCCGACGAATTCACACCGCTGTACTGCGTCGCTTCGCCACGACATACACCTGCGACGCCCACTCACGACGAGATCCGCATCTGCGGTTGCGGACTGGTTGTTTCAGCTAGAGCGCGGACAGCCGAGGAGAGGGCCAATCTCTCCGCACTGCCAGACCTTCGGTGTCTCGCTCCAATGCGGCAAGCACGTCGCCGGCATCGAATGCCTCTCCCGGTGCCGCGGCGCCGGGGCCGCGGTAACGCCCGTCCAGGAGTCGGACCGCGCCCTCGACGACGATCGGTGCGGTGACGGCATAGATGTCGCGGCCGACGGCACTGATGCGTCGGGTGTCCGAGCCGCGGCGTACGACGACGTCCACGACGAACTGCTGGGTCGAGCGTCCGCGCTCGTCGACCGCGGTTGGTGGAGGAGTCGCGGAGTCGCGGAGGTCGTCGAGCGGGGCGGTGTTGAGGTAGGACCGGAGCTCGCCGACGTTGAGATGCCGGTCGATCGTGATGACCTCGGAGAAGGGCACCTGCACGACAGGCTGGTCGCCGAGCGGCTCGGGGTAGGACCACGTACCGGTCGGCGCGGGGTTCGCCAGCGGGGTCAGCACGCCGTTGCGGATCACCTGGCGGACCGCCGTGTTGCGGGCGCCGGTGGCCCGAGTGCCGTCGGTCGGCCACCAGCGATCCAGTCCGATCGCGACCTCGACCTCCTCCGCGCCGGAGTCGCCGTAGAGCGCCGCAGTAACGAGTAGGTCGGCCAGGCCGCCGTAGAAGGCCATGGCGGGAACGACGGCGACGCCGGCGTCGCGAGCCGGGGCGTCGAGCTCGCGGTAGAGCTGCTCCACAACCGGTTGCTCGGCGGTCACGTCGAGGTAGTGGGCGCCGGCCTCGACGGCGGCTCGTGCGAGCGGGGCCGCGGTGTCGAGGAACGGCCCGGCGCAGTTGATGATCGCGCCGACTCCAGCGATGGCTCGCCGTAGCAGGTCGGGGTCGTCGAGGCCGGCCACGCGTTGGTCGAGGGCGGCATGCCGCGGCGAGACGGCGGCGAGTCGCTCGGCGCTGCGCCCGGCCAGCACGGGTGTCAGCCCCCGCCGCAGCAGCTCGTCAACGACGAAGCGCCCAGTGTGACCGGTGGCGCCGTAGACCATGACTCGTTCAGGTGCGTTCACGCAGACCATCATCGGGCGCCACGCCGCGAGCGCGCGAGTGTCCGAAACGACGTTGTGCGTATAGTTTCGGACATGCCCCGGGTTGCCCTCGCCTTGCACAGCTCAGCGATGCTTTACGAGGCCGCGATCGCCTCGGAGATCTTCGGCGTCGACCGCTCGGACCTCTCCCCCACCGGCGAGTGGTACGACTTCGTAGTCTGTACCGCAGACGGGGTCGCGCACCCCTGGCTGCCGAACCTGCCGACCGCGTCGTACGCCGAGATCACTCGAGTCGACTCGGTTGTCGTGCCGTCCACCGACAAGCTCGACGCGGAGCCGGACTTTGAGCTCGTCGAGGCACTGCGTGTGGCGCATGGACGCGGTGTGCGGATCGCCTCGCTGTGCACCGGAGCCTTCGTGCTGGCGGCGGCAGGGCTCCTCAACGGTCGCGTCGCGACTACGCACTGGATGCACGCCGACGAACTGGCCCGCCGCTACCCGCAGGTCGACGTACGAGCCGACGTGCTCTACATCGACGAGGGCGACGTGCTCACCTCGGCCGGCAAGACTGCGGCCCTCGACCTCTGCATCCACCTCGTACGCCGCGACCTCGGCGCCACAGCCGCCAACGGGATTGCGCGGCGACTGGTCGTGCCCGCCCACCGCAGCGGCGGGCAGGCGCAGTTCATCGAACCGCCAGCCGAGCCGCGCAACCCCGACGGGCTCGCACCCACGCTTGAGTGGGCGCGGGCCCGCCTCGACCAGCCGCTGACGGTGCGCGACCTCGCGAGGCACGCCGGCCTCAGCACCCGCCAGCTCGCCCGCCGGATGCATTCCGAACTCCAGGTCGGGCCGCTCGACTGGCTGCACCAGCAGCGCATCGCTCGGGCCCAGGAACTCCTCGAGCGCACCGATGCCTCCGTCGAACAGATCGCCGCCAGCTGCGGCATGGGCACTGCGGCCACCCTTCGTCGACACTTCCACCGCACCATGGGCGTGTCCCCGACGGCGCACCGGGCGACGTTCCGGCGGCGCGACCCTGACGACGATCTCACAGCGCGCCAGTCGCAGTCGCCGCTCTGAGATCGGCGTGCCGATCCACACCCGAACGTCGATTCCTCCAGGTCACGGCCGTCGTGATCAGGTGAAGTGCCAAGCTCAGCAATCCTCTTCCAGTCGCCCGAGAGGACACGCGGGATCAGCATCCCCGCGATCGA
Source organism: uncultured Actinomycetota bacterium (assembly GCA_963836775.1). Taxonomy (GTDB): domain Bacteria; phylum Actinomycetota; class Actinomycetes; order Mycobacteriales; family Micromonosporaceae; genus DASQPR01. Next base: position 3,295,527 of record CAWIKR010000003.1, read on the forward strand.
GGGGGTCCGCCATCTCCCCACAGGAGCGCCGGGCGGCGATTGCCCGAACCGTAATCGGTCGTTGCCACATGAATTCGTCATTTGATGACCGCGTATTCACGCCTGTCCGACTAGTCACTTCGATCCTCGCCAGGCGAGCGCGCAGCGTGCTGGTCGCATCACGACCGGTTAGCAATCCGGCCACACTCGGATTCGGGAAGCGCTCAAATCTGCTCCCAATCTGCGTCTTAGATGGCTTGCCACTGAAGGCAAATTCGCACAGCGGATATAAGGAATCCGGATGTTCGCACCACAATGACAGCCGCATCAGCGTTCTTAGGAGGCTGGCTGAGGGTTCGACGCGGTCGGAGCGTCGAGATCAATAGTGAAATCTCAATCGGACTGCGAAGGCGTCACTGGAGAGGCCGTCGATGTAAGTGCGGAACCGCTCAAGGAACGCCCTGTGATTCAGGTCGCGCAGGTCGTCGCTAGGCTGGATCCACTGGCCGGCTGTAGTAACGAAGGCATCGGTCGGCAGCGCGCGGTTCTCAGACTGCCGCAGAAATTCCTCGCGGTCGGTGCCGAAGAACTGCACAGGGTCACCGGCAGGCTGGTAATACTTCGGCCTGTTTTCGCCGTAGCGCGCGGTGGCCCACTGCCGTACGGCGGGCTGTGCTGCATGAGCCTCGCCTACTGACGGTTGTTTGCGGACATCGTCGGGCGCTAGCGCCACGAACCAAGGCAGGGGCTTGGGTAGCTCGTCAGCCGTGTCAACGGATTGCATCCAAAGTCGCCACTCGTCGGCGGCGGCCAACCTGAGCCGGCGACGGTCGGTAGCGAAGTCGAGCACACCGATTTCTCCGCCGTCGGCAAACTCGAAGCTGCTCTCCTGGTTGCGTCCTGGTGCCCGGAACAGCCGTTCCCGAATTTGCAGGAGGACACGGAATTCGTGGCATGGCTGATGCTGCCAGGCGTAACTGTCCCACATGATCACGCCGTCATCTGATACATGGTCTTCGCCATACGGCTCTAGCGCATTGGCCAGTGCAGAAACAACGTCGATTGGCTGTTTGGAAAAGAACACAGTTAATGAGCCATGTGACACGCTGATCCCCCGCTTATTGAAGCCATCTCGTCGAAAAACGGCTGATCGCATTCATTGTTCCTTGAACAGCCGGCGCGTACTTGGTCGTGATCGTGCCGCCGGCCGAATGGGACTATCCGGCTTGGGTTGACTCTCGGAGTTGGGTGGTCAGGCCGCGGCCGCGGCGAGGTTGAGTGTCTCAAATTCGATCGGGGTGAGCCGTCCCAGGCGGACTTCAACGGTCGCGTTCAAGATATTGACGGTCACACCGCTGGGGAGGCCGAGATCGCCCTGAGATAACTCCTACGGGCGAACGAACAGGGCGGGGCGGCGCCTACTGTCCCTCATGCGCCGCCCCCGTTCACACCCACCGTCACACCGCCGAAGAGGCGTCCGTGCGAGCGCCGCTGAACGGCGTTGCTACTAGCCCGCTGCTGCGATCCGGGTGCCATCCCGCTGCGCCGCAGCAATCGGTGCGAGCATGCCCTACGTGCCGAGTCAGATATCGCACCCGCTGCTACCGAGCATGGTGCGGTTTCCGCGGCGCTGTTGTCACCGTCATCGTCGAGCTATCCGGTGACGGTCGTTGGTTCCAGCCTCACCTTGACGTGGCGCAGCAGGTGCGGCGCCGAGACGATTCGGTACCCACTGACTCGCTCAGGGTTCTTAGCGATGTCGGCAAGGACCGCCGCAACGTAATCAAGATGTGTGTCGGCGTAGACACGGCGAGGGATCGCCAGCCGTACGAGTTCGAATGGCGCGGATGTCACGAGGCGATGATTTTCGTCCATTGCGCCCAGGTAGAGAGATCCCAGCTCCGCGCAGCGGACCCCCGGCGTCAAGATAGAGCTGGCAGGCCAGGGAGTGGCCGGGGAACTGCTCTGATGCCAAATGCGGCAGGAGCCGGCCGGCATTGAGGTAGAGAGCATGGATGCCGGGGTGGTTGGACGGTGTCTACGCCGGCTGCGAACAGAGCTTGTCGACGGGTTAGCAAACATAGGGGCATCAGCGCCCGGCGGCCTACTCATGGTCATACCTGCTCATGGTCATACCTGCGGTCGCAACGGTTCGCCGTCGCGGGCCGGCACCGGCCCGCCGGGTACGTTGCGGTCTGGCAGTGTCGTGTCGTGGTCCACGACGGTCATTCCAAGCGCGTCGGCGAGCGTCGCGAGTGCGCCGTCGAGCATCATGAGGTCGTTGATCGCGAGATTGGGCAGCAAGATGTCCACGGGCGCGACGCGACTCGCCATCTCGAACAGCGCGGCGGACCGTGTATACGTTCCGTGCTCGCCGGTTTCGATGCGCTTGTCGATGGCGGCCATTGAGTTGCGCAACTGGTCCGTGGCCGCCGTCAGCCGCGGACCACGCGGAAAGTGGGTGTGATCGACGGTGTTCGCAAACGAACGGGCGTAATTCCGCGCGGCGGAGCAGACCGCCCGAATCTCGGTCAGCTGCGCGGAGTTGCGGCCGAATGTCGCCTGGCGCAGGGGCGCCGCGGTCGATTCAAGCGCCGCGTACGCCGCGTCGACGGCCCGCATATCAGCGCGGATCGGCGGATGCGACGTGTCGAGCATGCGGTCCAACGCGTCGTTGACGAGCGCCGACAACGAGCGGAACCACAAGAGCACGCCCGTGATCAGCACTCGCTGCGGCCGTAGCGGCACGACAAACAGCACGGTGACTACCACCGCGCCGAGCCCGATCGCGGTCTCGCCGAGCCGGAGGAGCAGCAGGTGCCAGCTCAGTTCGCCGAGTTGAGCGTAGATCTGCGACACCGTCACCGTGATGGCGATGGCCATGAACGTGTAGTTGATGCGAATCAGGTAGTTGCCGAGGAACAACGACGCGATGACGATCAACAGCGAGGACCATACGTGCCCACCGGTGAGGTGGACAAGAAGGTCGCCGACCACGATGCCGATCGCCGTTCCGGTGACTCGGAACAGTGCCTTGCGGACCTGCTCGCCGGAGTTCGTGGTGGACGTGAATGCCATGAACGTCACCAGCACCGCCCAATAGAGCCGTGGTCCGGACACGATGTCGCCGACGACGATCGCGATGGCCCCGGCGACCGCTGGCCTGGACGGCGGCTCGGGTGTGCGGCTGCAAAGTCGTGTGGTCTAGGGCGCCGCCCCGACCCGGCGTGGTAGACGCCTCCGTGCTGACCGGCGCGGAGCCTGGCAGCCAACCCGATTTCAGCGTGACCGCCGGCGTGTACGGCACGGCGGCCTTCTTGCCGACACGCTCAATTGTGGCGCGGATCTGTCGACGTGCCGCCACGTACGTCTGGGCCGAAGCGGCAAGGCGAAGACCGACGACGGTCATCCGCGCGTCGTCGGAACTCGCGCGGCGCAGCTCGACCGCACGCGCGTCGACGTCGTCCTTGTCTCCCGCCAGCACCGCCGCAATGCACGCGCGTGCCCGCGCACGCAGGGGTCCGTAGGAGCACTGCCCGGCGAGCGCGTCGGCGAACCGCGCGATATTGGACAGCGCCAGGTCGGCGTTGAATAGGCGTTGAGCTTCGAAATCGGACGAATCCGGCACTGACTCGGCGAGCTGCGCGTCGATCATTAACGTGCATTCGTTCAGCCGCACGATCTGCCGCGCCAGCCGTCGCGATGCCGACCGCAGGTGTGAGGAGTCCGGTGCGTCGAGGACGGCGGTGCTGCGGACGAGCACCCGATTGGCGCGCGCCTCCCACGATCGCCGCATGCGCGCGAGCGTCGCGATGCGGTTCGGCCGGAAGAACGCGAGGCCAACGAACAGCGAGGCGGCCACGCCTATGCCGAGCAACGCCGCGATCCAACCGAGGTCGGCCAGCTGGATCTCCCCGTGCAGGAAGAAGCCGAGGTAGCCGCCGTTGAAGATCACGAGCCCGGCCGTGACACCGCGCGGTCCGAATCGTCGCAGGTAGACCGCAACGGCGAGGAGTGCGATGAGCCAAATGAACGAGGCCAGGCGATACGACCCGATTGCTAGCCCGACCGCCATCGAGGCGAGCAGCGGCAGCGGCAGCACCAGCGAGGACAGGATCTGTCCACGGGCGGTCGCGTCGCTGACCGATGACCCGGCCGTAAAGGCCACAATCCCGGTCACCAATAGCGCCACCACCAGCAACGCGTGGTCGCCAGCGCGTACCACAGCCGGTGGACCGGCAGCGTCCGGTATCTGCAAAGCGCCAGTCGTCCGGACGAACACGTAAGCGAGACCGATGCCCAGCGCCATGCCCAGCACCGCCTGCAGGGCGAGCCGAAGCTGGGTGAATGCCGGATCGGCGCCTGCGAGCTGGTCGACGCCGTCGCGCAGGTAGGCGCGAATCGAGCCCGCCCGCGGGCCGACCGTGAGGACATCGTCGGACAGGCCCCGCTGGCCGCCAGCGGCCCGAACGCGCTGCACGGGTGCCGTCACATCCTCATCGTCCGCCGCCGTCCGGCCGGATCCGCGATCACCCCTCGTGCGTGTGCCCCTCCCCGAGTCGCCGCGGCCTTCACCGAACTCGCCAAGGGGGCTGTTGCGTTATGGAGTCGGCGGGCACGGAGAATCCTGTTGTCGCGCACTGTTCGCACCCGACGGCTCTATTCCGTCGAGCGACCTCCCAGAACAGTGACCCGAAGACCGGCAGTGTTGCACGGACGGCCCCGTGCCGGTTCAGTGGTTCGGGAGCGCGGCGCTGATAGCCGCAAGCACCGATTGACTATCGCGGTCAATGGCTAGATCACCGAGCGACACGATGCCGATCAGGGTGGCGCCGGCGTCGACGACGGGAAGCCGACGCACGGCATGCTCGCGCATCAATGCCACCGCCATTGATGCTTCAGTGTCCGGCTGGACCGTAACGGGTGTTGGGGTCAGCACATCGCGGATCGCCGTCAGGGCGGGGTTTCGGCCCCTTGCGATCACCCGGGTAACGATGTCGCGGTCAGTGAGGATTCCGCTCACGCGGCCGCGGGAGTCTGTGACGACCACGTCACCGGTGTCCCGGTCGTGCATGATCCGGGCGGCCTGCATCACTGACGCCTCCGGCGGTAGCGTCATCGGCCAGCCGGTCATGACGTCACGTACCAACTGTTGCATGACGCACCTCCTGATCAAGTAGTCGCATCAGGCGGCAGCGCGTCGGTGGCGCGAGTGCCGATCAACCGCGGCGGTCCGCCCTGGATACTCCACCCGAACCTATATCTCCGCTCGGATCTTCGGTCGATGAAACCGCTGTTGCCGCAGGCCACAAGCGCCAACAGGCGTCACCGTGGATCGGTGCGGCTGATCGCGAACCGATCGTCAATGATGATCTCGGCGGTGACGGCCGCCGGCCTGAGATTGGCGATCTTGGCTCAGCATGCGCTTGGCGGCACTGGCAGGCGTTCGGCACGGATCAGGCGGGCGCCGGCTCCTCCAGGTCGAAGTCGGGCCCGGTCAGGCGGACACGGCGCGCCTCGCCGACGTTGACCACCACGACGACCGCGATCAGCATCAGGATCGCCACGACTGCCGGCACGAAGATCCCGACCGGTATCAGCACCAAGCTCGCGACTGCCCCGCCTAGCCTTTCCCACGACGTGCGGTGATACATCCGCCAGCGCGTGTAGGAGAACGTCGCCAAGTAGAGGGCCGTACCGCCGAACATTAGTCCGGCCGTGTCGGCGTGCAACCGGTGCGAGGGCTCCCCCACGACCTCGGCGAGCCCGACAGCGATGACCACCACACTCCCGACAAACAACAAGTGCCCGTAGGTGAGTACCGGACGCATGACCTCGGTGCGAACCGCGGCCCGCTCCATCGCCTGCTGGATGGCTTGGGCCGCCAGGTGGAAGTAGACCCACCACAGGCCGAAAGCGAGCCCGTATGCGCTCGCCACTGCTGTGAGTCGCAGTGGTGTCAGCGGCAGATCGGCGGCGACGGCACCGACCAGCACCACGGACTCGCCCAACGCAATGATGAAGAACAAGCCGTAACGCTCGGGCAGATGTACCGCATCGAACGGTATCCGGGCCAGATCCTTCCGTAACAGCCTCGGTGCCAGCAGGTCGACGGCGCCGGCCGTGAACCAGAGCGCGATCCGGGCCGGGCCGTGGACGAAGCCCCCAGCGAACACGAGTGGACCGGAGATGAGCAGGGCGACGTTATACGGGTTGCGTGGGACTTTCCGGAACGGTCCGCGTAGCGCGAGCAGCGCGAGGATGACTCGTGCCGTGAAATAGGAGCAGCCGAGCAACACACCTCGACTTCCGAACGCGCCAGGCATCGCGAGCGCCATGAACAGGCTCGCTGTCCCGACGGCGAACAATCCGAGCCGGTCCATCAACGCGTCGACATCGTGCGTGTCCGCGTAGACGCTGGTCCCGACCCAGATCCAATAAACCGGAACGAACACCACCAAGGCCTGCAGCAGACCCTTCGCGCCGTGGTCGAGCCGAAGCAGCTCAGTGACCTGGGTGATGACGAACACGAAGACGACGTCGAAGAACAGCTCAGCCCAGGTGACGCGCTTCGGTGGCACCGAACGGGCGGGCTCGGACCGCGCGGGAGGCATTCCCGGATGCTATGACACAGAAGCACCTGTTTCTTACCTATTTGCTGAAATCAGCACTTTGTTCCCCATAACGCCGCCGCGTTCGTCGATTGTGGATCGGGCATGACGGGCCGGCGAGGCCCTTGCAGGCGTACGCCCGCAAGCGCTACTCCCAGCGCGTCCGCGCCGCGCCTGCGCTGGAACAGGATCTCGAAGACGGCTGCGGACAGCCGGGCGAATCCGAGCGCGACCAGCGTTGCGATGGCAGCGAGGACGACAATCGGCTCTGTTGCATTCGTGGATTGTGGATCGGGCAGGATCGCCCAGTGAGGCTCGCAACTCGTCGGCGTTCGGTGCCGGTGTCGCGGTCTGCGTTCGCTGGTTTCCGGTTCCCGGCGGAAGTGATCACGGTGGCGGTGCGCTGGTACCTGCGCTACGGCCTGTCGTACCGGGACGTGGAGGAGTTGCTGGTCGAACGGGGCGTCGAGGTCGATCACGTCACCGTCTACCGGTGGGTGGAGCGGTTCACGCCGCTGTCGGCCGAAGCGGCCCACCGGTTCTTCCGACGCGCGTTGAGCACATGAGGGTGACACCGTCCGAGGTGGTCACTGACAAGGCGCCGACCTATCCGAGGGTCCTCGACGAACTGATGCCCTCGGCGTGGCATCACGTCGAGCAGTACGCGAAAAACCGGATCGAAGCTGACCACGGCCGGCTCAGCCGCGCCGCGTCGGCGAGCAGCGGCGTGAAACGCTGCACCCACCGATAGATGGTGACGTGATCGACCTCGACACCACGCTCGGCCAGCAATTCCTCGACGTCCCTATAGGACAGCCCCATACCGCAGGTACGAACGCACCGCGACCACGATGACGTCGGCCGGGATCCGGAAGCCCGCGAAGGCCGAGCCGGACGTGAAGACCGACGAAAGCGGGAGGGCAACTTCACGCGCCCGTCCTGCCCGAATCGGTCGACGATCGCTCGACGCAACGGCGCCCGTCGGCCACGTTGCAACGGAACGTTTAGTGATGCGGCCGCAACCCATCTACGGTCGGCGACCAATCGCCACCCTCCCGGCTGTCGGCGGTCCAGCCCAGGGCGCCGGCGAGTGCTAGGAGACCAAAGAAAACGGCAAGAAAGACGAGACCGGACATGACGCAAATCCCCCTAGAAGACATCCTCGATCACGTTGTCGGTCACCATCGGCATGATCTTGCTCCCTCTACCGTGGGTGACCTGCTGGTCGGACTTCGTGATGGGACGACCTTCCCGCCGACCCGTGTGAGAGGCCGTGTGACTCGTTGCCGACGTTGTCGAGCCGGGCGATTTCATCGCTCAGCCGGATGGCTCCGGCCACGAGGTTGGCCACCAGGTGATCCGGATTGCCGAGCGTCGGTGATGACCAATAGGCACTGTTGCATTGAGCGAGCGTCAAGATCTTCGGCGGGTAGGCTTCCTGCAAGATCGGGCCCGAGCGCTCGCACTCGCATGGCAAGATCGGACAAATGGTGAGCTACTGCGGACGCGACTCAGCGGCTGGGTGGCCCGTGCGCGCCGTACTCGAGTCTCCAATGGAGAATCTGCGGCTGCGTTCGGACGGTGGGCGAGAATGCGGCCAGAACTTCGACACAAGCTACGTGCCCCGGACGGAAGTGGGCGCATGGGTCCGACCGGCCGCCGCCATGTCGCCGTCGCGGTGTTGACGACACCTTGTCAGGGGATCAAGACGAGCTTTCCACGGACGTGACCACCTTGGCTGGTGCGGTAGGCCTCGGCGGCGCGGTCGAACGGGAATGTTTGTACCTTGATTACCAGCTTGTGGTGTGCCAGCAGTTCGGCGACCTCCGCCAGCGCCTGCATGGGATGGCTGTCCGCGCCGCCACCGGTCACCTGGGCTCCAGCCAGGCCAGCCGCGAAGTTGGCGATGCTCAGCACTCGAGACGGCGCCGAGACAAGGCTGACCAGCTCTTCGGGGGCAGTCTTACCGGCAACATCGAACACGGCGTCGATCCGCCCACCGGCCGCGGCCCGGACCCGGGCCAGCACACCCTCGCCGTACACCACAGGCACCGCCCCGATCTCCTGCAGGTAGTCCTGGTTGGCCTCACCCGCAGAGGCGATCACCCGAATCCCGCGGGCCACAGCCATCTGCACAGCGACCGCTCCGACGCCGCCCGCGCCGCCATCGATGAACAGCGTGTCGCCTGCCGAGACGCCGAGCAGTCGCAGACCGCGTTCACTGGTCTCCCCGGCCACGCCGGCTGCGGCCACCACCGCCCAGTCGATCGACGGCGGCTTAACCGCCCAGGCAGTCAGCACGGCGAACTCCGCCTGTGTTCCCTCGCCGCGGCCAAAGACCTCATCACCCGCCGATACATCGCTCACCCCGTCACCGACCTCGTCCACCACACCCGCGGCGTCGTAGCCGAGATAGCCCGTACCGGCCAACGGCTGGCCACCAGACATCCCGCCGGACAGCAACTTCCAGTCGGCCGGGTTCACACTGGCCGCCCGCACAGCAATCCGGACCTGGCCCGGCCCTGCGTGCGGCACCGGAGCCTGTTCCCAGGCGAGGACCTCAGGACCGCCATATTCGGCAAACTGCAGCGCGCGCACAAGAAGGGCCCCTTTCACGTGCGAGGACGGATCCAATCGAAGACTAGACCGCTGAAGTGGCGCGACGAGGCGACTCCGGTGATCGGTTTGGTGTCGACGCCCGCGCATGGGTCTCAGCCGGTGTTTGAGGCGGCCGTGATCGGCCTCGATCCGGTTGTTCGCGTACTGCTCGACGTGGTGCCGTGCCGCCGGGACCAGGCCGTCAAGCACGCGCGAGAAGACCGGCCTTGTCGGTGACGACCTCGGCCGGCCGGGAACCGGAAGCCGGTGAAGGCCGAGCCGGACGGCGGAAGCCGACGAGAGCGGGAGGGCAACTTCACGCGCCCGTCCTGCCCGAATCCGTCGACGATCGCTCAACGCAACAGCGCCGCGAGCTCTAATAGCACCGCGACGTGAATGAAACGGCCAGCATCCGCAGTAAGATGGTCGGATATGGCTACCTACCGAAGTCCCGCAGTGCTTCTGTCCGCAGATGGCACAAGAACATCCGGCACCGCCGCCCTCTTCACCGAGCCAGCCCGAAAAGGCGGCATTGCACCGTGGGCCGGCGACTTCCGTCCCGGCGTCGAGTCCCCCGGCATCAAGAATCCGGTCGGAAAGACGCTGACCTTGGAAATGCCCGACGGCCGCACGGCCAAAGTTCTCGTCCAGAGCGTCAAAGGCGGAACGAAGGCCACTGTCTTGGCCCTGCTCGGTGAGGACCTGGCACCTTTCTGAGTTCGCGGCCGCACCAAGATCGGCGGTCGCCTGTCTGCGGGGCGTCACCGCCAACCCCGGTTGGCGCTTGGACCATGCAAGCCAGGCTGAAACCTCCTGGCCGACCCCGGCGAGCGCATCTCCAGCTTCACGCATCTCCTGCGCGGCCGTGGCGGACAGTTCACCGACGCCTTCGACGCCGTGTTCGCCTCCGAGAGCGTGGAAGTCAGGAGGAGCCCGCCGACCTTCCCGCGGCCAACGGCTATGCCCGTGCCTCGGCCGCGGTGTCCTCGGCGCTCGGCGAGTACCAGCGGCGCATGCCGCTGGGGAGTCGTGCGCATCCAGGCGGACGTACGCCGACTCGGGCACGCGTAGGTGGGTCCACCATCCGCAGACTGCTACGCGCAATCCGTATCCACCACCGATTGGCCGGGTGGACTCGATGCCGGCATTCTCACGCGCGCACGCTGCGACACTGCTAACCACGGACCTCTTCCAAATCTTCGCCGCGGCCACTGCGAACTCGCCACCGAAAACCTGCGCCCGCTACGAGCCGCCGCCGCGTTCACGAACTGGCGTCGGCAATCTGAAAATCACACTAAACACGCTTCACCGCGCCCGACACCGGGACTCTGCAACGGTGTCGCGCCGACGACGTTGAAGCCTGGAAGTGACCCTCCTGACCGAATCCGTTGACGGTGTCATCGGCGTCGACACTCACCGCGACACTCTGGCCGCAGCCGCCCTCACCACCATCGGCGTCCACACCGCGGTCAAGCGGTTTCCGTCTCGAAGAACTCCGCCATGAGTTCGGGTGGCCAGTCGGTCGCGCGATTCGTTTGCTTGTCCACGTGGGCAACGGTCATAAGGCAGTGTGAGACGTTCACGCCTTCGGAGTCGGTCATGGTGCATTCGATAAGCGCATCCGACCCGCGAAACTTGCCAACAAACGACGTGATCGTTATCTCCTGATCGCCTCGCAAAGGGCGGTTAAAGTCGATCTCCATGCGACGGACCCAGACCATGAACGGCATTGCGTCCAGCGTTTTCAGGTCCCAGCCGACGCTTTCGTGCAGGCCCTCCATCCGGTGATCGACGTAGTAGGTCGCATACTTGCCCGTGCCCACGTGGTCGTACGGATCGAGTTCAGAGAACTTGATCCGGTGAGTGGTCCGGTACACGATCGGCACATTCGACATGCGGATCCCTCCCCTTGCCACGATAAGTGCGCAAGCATCTGCAACGTCGTCGGTTATGCCGGTCGACCCAGGAATTTGTCGGCCGCGGGGGCCAGGATGCGCAGTTCATCGACACCGTCCACGCTCTCGGAAGCCGCCTCCCGCTGGCGGTCGGCTTGGTGGTGCTGACCACATTCGTCGTCCTGTTCCTGTTCACCGGCAGCGTGGTGCAGCCGATCCGGGCGCTGATCTTCGGCGCCCTGACCCTGGCCGCGACGCTCGGCGTGCTGACCTGGATGTTCCAGGACGGACACGTAGGCGGCGTCCTCGGTTTCACGCCGCGGCCGATGGACATGGCGATGACGGTGCTCCTGTTCTGCATCACCTTCGGCCTATCGATGGACTACGAGGTCTTCGTCTTCAGCCGGATCAAGGAACTGCACGACGTCGGCGAACCTCCAGCGGTGGCGGTGCCAGCCGGCCTGGCCCGAACCGGACGCATCGTCTCGACCGCGGCCGGCCTGCTCGCAGTCACGTTCTTCGCCTTCTCCACCGGCTCGGTCAGCTTCCTGCAGATGTTCGGCATCGGCTGCGGGCTGGCGATCCTCATCGACGCCACCCTGGTTCGCGGAATCCTGGTGCCCGCATCCATGCGCCTGCTCGGTCGTACGCCGGCCGCCGCGCTGAACCGCGCCGCCAGTCCCGCAACCGGCGTAGCGGCTCGGACCCGGTACGTCACCCGCAGCATGGCGACCCTCACCGACATGCGGGACACCAGCATCTGGACGAGGCTGCCCAAGGACCTGCGGTCACACGTCACCGGTACACAGATCGACGTGCTCGGGAACCGCGTCGTCATCAACATGGACACGGTGACCGACGCCGCCCGCACCGAGCTCTACACCGCCTTCGGCGATTCGGTGGCGGTACGTCAGGCCGATGCCCCCTCGCTGATGTCCGGGCGATACGCCGACACCGCGCCGTTCTACTTCGGTGATCGGTTGATTTTCAGCTTCCCGGGCGGCGACATCTACGGTGCCTGCACTGGCGGCTTCGGAGCGACGTACCAGGGCGACAACGTGATGGTGAGCGCGGGCCACTGCGCGCCGTACGGCTACATCGGCACCATCCCGACCGTGGTCAACAACGGCTCATTCTACGGCGAGGCCGGATGCACGAACGTCAACTGGTGCAAGGGCGTCTCGATCGGAACGGTGTGGCAGACCCGATTCAAGGACTATGCAACATCGGCGCAAGCTCAGGCCGGTGCGCTGAGCATCGACCTGTCGCTGACACACGCCAACACCTTGCCGTACACGTTTGCCGCGGGCAGCAACAGCACGGTCACGTTACTGCATAGCTACCCGGGTCCGGCACGTAATCCGAGTGGCACGGTGTGCTTCTCTGGCGCAACTTCTCTCGGCTGCTGCGGCTTCGTGGTTCAGGCGCAGCCGACGACGGTGATCGGATACGACGGCGTCGGCTACGCCAAGATCACCGTCTGGCACGCGACCGCCAACTCATCGGCCATCAAGGTCTGCGAAGGCGACTCGGGTGGCACGGTGTATACCCACATCAGTGGTGGCGGTGAGTCCATCCTCGGGGTGGTGAGCACTGGCTGGGGTGCCGACCGGCCAAGCGTGAACGGAGCCTCCTGTTCGGCGAACCTCGCCTTTACGTTCTGGGGCCAGGGCACGTCTACGTTCCCGGGCTACCTGCCGGTGATCGGATAGCAACCAGTGATCGGATAGGAATGCGTGTGTGGGGACAGCGATCCGGTCCCCACACACCTCTTGGCTCTGTTGCATTCGCTGATCGGTGGGCGGCGTGATGCCGTGGCGGACGACCAGTCAGATCGCCTGAGTGGCGTCAAAAGCCCCTGTCAATGAAAGCCATTCACGGCCTGTAACAGTGCGATCCTGAGGATGGTCTACGGACTGGATCGATGAGAATTACGCTGAGTGAGTAAGCAACGGCGGGGGGTCGGTGATGGCTCGTTCCGATCACGTGGCGACGGTAGAAAACGAGTTTGACCGTGCGTTGGGTGACCGCCTGCTGCGAACGGTGTTCCAGCCGATCGTGAGCGTCGAGTCGGGGGCGGTGGTCGGGCACGAGGCCTTGATCCGTGGCCCGGCTGGGTCGATCCTGGAGTCGCCGGAGGCGCTGATCAAGGAGGCGTACCGGCAGAACCGCGTGGTGGAGTTCGACTGGATCGCGCGAGCCTCGGCGAGCCGGGCTGCGCTCGCGGCTGACCTGGGCTCGAACGACTTGTTGTTCCTCAACATCGAGCCACTGGCACTGGCTTCGGACTGTCCGCCCGATCTTTGGCCGGTCATCGTGGAGGCGTTCCACGGTTTCCGTATCGTCCTCGAGGTCACCGAACGATCCCTAGACCGCGATCCGCGCACGCTGTTCGAAGGCATCGACCGGCAGCGGCCGACCGTCTACGGGCTGGCCCTGGACGATGTCGGCGCCGATGTCAGGGCATTGACCATGCTCTCCGTGATCCGACCAGACGTGATCAAGCTCGACCTGAATGTGACTCAGAGGACCCCGAGCCGTAAGGCAATGAAGGTCCTGCACTTCGTGTACGAGGAGGTCGAGCGAACGGGCGCCACGATCCTCGCGGAAGGCGTCGAGACCAAGCAGCACCACTCGGTGGTTCATGCGTTGGGGGCGCCTCTGGCTCAGGGCTGGCTGTATGGGAAACCGACCGAGGATCCCACGCCCGCCGAGGAGCACGACTTCCACCTATCGCTGCTGGCCGATTTGGCGCTGGAGGAAGTGCGCACACCGTTTGAGGTGTTGGGCAGGGCAGTGATCAGCCATGCGTCCCATGACCTTTTGCTCGCCCTAGCCGATGAGATCTTCAGTCACGGGCTACATCTCCTGCCTCCCGCACTCGTCGTCATGCTTGTCCCGGGGCCCGAACTGCTGACCTCTAAAACTCTGCGCATTCTGGCGCAGTTGGCGCGCCGGGGGATCGTCGCGGGCGTGCTCGGCGCGGGCGTGCCGCCCGAGCCGGCGCGGGCCGTGCGGGGTTCGTGGAAACACGACGCCGCCCTTGACGGCCAATACGCAGTCATCGCCATCAGCCCAAGTACGGCCGTCGCGGTGCTAGCGCGACAGACAAACGGCACGGAATCCGAATTTGAATTCGGCGTGATTCACGACCGTGAACGAATCATCAGCGCCGCACGCTGCCTGCTGCGCAAGCTAGGACCTGAGCCTGCACAGGGCTAAGGCCCGGCCCGACCAACGTCGTTGGTGGCCGCATGGCCGGAACCGGCAGGCAGACGTGGAGCGAAATCCAGTCTTCTACGACGGCACCTCACCTCCGTCACCTACCACACCTGGCTGCTCAATCAGGATGGTTGGCGTCCTGTCCGCGCTCTCGCACTCCTCGGCGGTGAGGGCCCGGACGCGGGTCGCCGGCCGGCGCAGCGTGTCAGCACGCCGTGGCGGTCGGCGGCAGCCTTCGGCGCACCGAGCAGTTGCAGATGGGCCCCGAATGCATGACGGCCGCGACGGTCAGCACGGCGGCGTTTCATCGGCTCCGAAGCTCAGTGGGATGGACCTGTTGCCTCCGGGCGGCCGCGGGCCGCGTCGGCGTTGCGGCGCAGCTCCGCCGGGATCAGCTCGAGTAGTTGGTCCGGGCGCAGGGGCAAATCGAGCAGGCTCAGCTTGACCCAGGTGCGGCTGGTGTATTCATCGGCCGACAGCCGCACGACCTGCGCTGCGTCGCGGCGCATCGCGGCGATCAGCCGATCGCCGTGTCGGAGCTCGCCGGCCGGGGTCCCGTCGACGTCGATCGCGACGGGAGCGCTGTCCGCCGCCGCGGTGAAGGAGATCTGGTCCTCCGCGCCGATCACGATCGGTCGGCTGATGCCGGAAATGGGCGCGACCGGGGTGATGACGAGCGCGCCGGAGGACGGGGAGAGGATCGGGCCGCCGGCCGCGTAGTTGTAGGCGGTCGAGCCGCTCGCCGTCGAGACGACGACGGCGTCGCCGCGGTAGTAGCCGTACTGCCGGTCGTTGATCCCGAGGTCGACCGAGACGGCGCCGGTGCGGCCGAGCCGACCCAGCACCACGTCGTTGAACCCGAACCGATTCGCGAGCCCGACGCCCTCGGCGCTCACCTCGAGGCACTCGTGCGGCTCGATCGTGAAGTCGCCGGCGGCCAGCCGCGATAGCGCCGACGGCAGCTCGGCCGGCCTCACCTCGACGAGGAAGCCGAGATTGCCGTGGTTGACCCCAAGCACGGGAACGGGTCGGTCGATCACCAGCCGCATCGCACCGAGCATGGTGCCGTCACCCCCCAGCGCGATGACGCCGTCCACTTCGTCCACGAACCGGGCATCGGGGACGACGTCGACCGCGGCCGGGACCCGGTGCCGGTCGATCTCGCGTGCCAGCACCCGCACCGCATGGCCGCGCCCGGACGTCACGATTGCGTCGACCGACCGGTCCACCGGCTCCGTTGGATGAAGCACCAGACCGACCGCACCGACCCGCGGTCCAGACGTCATGGCTTCACCCTACGGTTCTGGCGAGGTCGAGGCAGGACGGTCAGGGGCAGGCAGACGCCGGCCGGGCCGCGGACGTCGAGATGCTGACCTATGCGTCGCCGGACGACCGACCACCGCCGGCTCTGTTGCATCAAGGAAATTCAAGATCCTCGGCGGCAGGACCGCCTGCGGTCGCCGCCGCGTTCACCGAACTCGCATCGGCGATCTGACAGGCGGGACACCCACGCCCCGCCACGCCCGCCGATCCGTGCGGGGCGAAGCCGGGATTCCATGAGACTCTGCCAAGCATCCGCAGAAGCGGCTGCTGACCGCCTTGATCAGCCGGTCGGCAAGTTGCGTTCGCGTGGTCGAGGCTAGAAGGTCGATGTCCTCAGACTTATTCGCTTGGCGTGGCAGGCGCCCTGTCTCTAGCGTTCTGGCTGGGCGCGGAGCACGTGCCCTGTCCGCCGTTTGGGCGGGCAGATCGGAGGTGCTGAGCGCGATGACTTGTCGGCTTCTGGCGGTTTGCTTCGATGCGAATGACCCACTTCCTCTGGCGCGCTTCTGGGGCGGCGTGCTCGGCTGGGAGATAGCCGACGACACCCGCGACTGCATCGCGCTCCTGCCAAGCGACGACACCGGGTTCCGTTTCCGATTTCTTCCAACCCAGGAGCAGAAGTCCAGCCCGTACGAGAGGCACTTCCATCTGACGAGCACGTCCCTCGGGGACCAGCAGCAGACGGTGGCAAGGTCGCTCGCACTCGGTGCCCGGCACATCGACATCGGCCAACGCCCGGAGGAGGGTCATGTCGTGCTCGCAGATCCCGAAGGCAACGAGTTCTGCATCATCGAGCCGGGTAACAACTGGCTCGCCGGCTGCGGATTCCTAGGAGAGCTCACGTGCGCCGGTTCACCGGAGGTCGGGTACTTCTGGAGCGAAGCGCTGGGCTGGCCGCTGGTCTGGGATCAGGGTCTGCAGACCGCGATCCGCTCGCCGCGGGGCGGTCCGAAGATCTCCTGGGACGGTGCGTGGATGACGCCGCAGACCGGGAACACTCGATTGCATTTCGACCTCGCTCCACCCGTCCACGGTGATCAGAAAGAGGAGGTCGACCGTCTCGTCTCCCTCGGGGCGACTCGCATCGACATCGGCCAGGGCGAGGTCAGCCGGGTGGTCATGGCCGATCCCGATGGCCGTGAGTTTTGTGTGCTGACCCCGCGATAGCCTGCCCAGACCGCCTCGCCTCATGACGCTGACGCTGACCCCGACCGAGGTCGTCATCGACAAGGCGCCGGCCTATCCGCGGTCCTCGATCAGCTGGTGCCGGCAGCGTGGCACCACGTCGAGCAGTACGCGAACAACCGAATCGAAGCCGACCACGGCCGCCTCAGACACCGGCTGAGACCCATGCGCGGGCTAGGCACGGAGCGCACCGCCCAGCTCGTCATCGCCGGACTCGCGTTCCTACCGAATCTCCGGCGCGGCAGCCGCTCGTGGTCAAGCAGCCCAGGTTGGCCGAGTGGCTAGTCGTGGTCGCCAGCCAACGTTGACGTGCGGGCGGCTAGGCGACCGGTCATACGAGCGTGGTTTGCGCCGCCTCAGGGATGAGCACGATCTTCCCGCCTGAGTGGCCGCCCTCAAGCATGCGATGCGCCTGGGCGGCATCAGCTAGCGGTAACACATGACTGACAACGGGGCGCAGGTCGCCATCGCCGAGCAGCCGGGCGATCCGCCGCGTCCGCGAGCCGTCGTCTTCGATCAGCACACCGTGCAACGTGAGGTTGTTGTCGACGAACGGATCAATGTTCAGATCAGGTGTGGCGATCGAGGCCGCGCGGCCGTGACGACGCAGCGCCGGCATGGTGCGCGTGAGCATGTCCTTGCCGTAGAGGTCGGCGATCGCGTCAACCGGACCAGCAGCGGCCGTGACAGCCTGGCCGACCACGTCTGCCGTTCGGTAGTCGATGCAGGCGTAAGCGCCGAGACGGTACATCGTCTCGTGCATCTCGCTACGACCGAGCGCAATCGTACGGATACCATGGGCCGCCGCGAGCTGCAGCAGGAACAGGCCGACACCGCCGCTGGCACCGAGCACGAGCAGGCTGTCCCCGCCAGATAGGTCGAGACGCGAGAGCACGGTCAGCGCCGTACCCGCCGCCAGCGGCGCGGCCGCGGCATCCACGAACGACGTGCTCGAGTCCAGGTGCGCAGCCAGCTCCGCATCGACGACAGCAAGTTCGGCATATCCGCCCGCGCCGCCGGGGAACCGGCACATCGCCATCACCCGATCGCCCGCCCGGAAACCGGTGACGTCGGGCCCGACATGGTCGACCACTCCCGCGATGTCGTAACCCAGGATGCACGGTGCCGTAAGGCCCGCCCATGAACCATTCATACGGTTGCCGGCGTCGACCGGATTCGTGCCAGCCGCGCCAACGCGCACGCGGATCTGGCCGGGTCCGGCAACGGGGTCGTCAACCTCGGTCATTATCAACGTTTCCGGCTCGCCGAACGCATACACCACAACAGCTTTCACACGTGAAACGTACCGGTGGTCCTGGACGGCCGAAGGTAACGCGCCGCGTCCTCGGGCGCCGAACCTCCATCGGCCGCAGCCGAATCGGCACGCGCCCACCACCTCGGCTCGCACCTCATTCAACGTCTGTGAACGAACAGCCCTCGGTCGCCATGACGTGCGCCGGTCCGCTTATTAGAGGTCCGCGAGCGCGGCCAGCAACCGGTCGACATCCTGGTTGTTCGTGTACGGCGCGATGCCCGCACGTACCGCTCCGTGATCGCCCAAACCCAGCCACCGAGAGCATTCGAGCGCGTAGAAGCTGCCCGCTGGCGCGTTCACATTCGCCCCGGCGAGCCGCCGGTAGACCTCGGCCGATTTGACTCCCGCGACAGAAAAGAGCGACAAGGGGGTACGCCGTACCGGGCGGCCGTACCGGGTGACGTTGCCGAGCAGCTCAAGGCCATTGTCCAGCCGTTGGAGCATTGCGGTTTCGTGCGTTTCGAGCGCTTCGAAGGAGTCACGCAGCCGTGGACGTCGCTCACCGGTCGTCGGCGCCAACCCGGCCAGGAAGTCGACGGCGGCGGTGACACCGGCGAGTAGCTCGTACGGCAGCGTGCCGAGCTCGAAACGCTCTGGAACGGCATTGGTCGACGGCAGCAGCTTGTCCGGTCGCAGGGTCTCGAGCAACGCCGGAGTGGCGGCCAGCACACCGAGGTGCGGCCCGCAGAACTTGTACGGGGAGCACACGAACACGTCGGCGCCAAGAGCGGCGAAATCGACGAACGCGTGTGGCGCCAGATGCACACCGTCGACGTAGCAGATGGCTCCGGCCCGATGAGCGGCCTCGGCTATCGACGCGATGTCCGGCCGTGTGCCGAGCAAGTTGGAGGCTGCAGTCACTGCCACCACCCGTGTCCGGTCGGAGATCGCCGCCGTCACGAGTTCGAGCGGAAGCTCTCCGGTCTCGCGATCGAAGTCGACCCAGCGCACGGTCGCGCCGGTCGCGGCGGCTGCCTGAACCCAGGGCCGGATGTTCGCGTCGTGGTCCAGACGGGTCACCACGACTTCATCGCCAGGGTGCCATTGCTTGGCCACGGCACGCGAGAAGTCGTACGTGAGATGGGTCATGCTGCGTCCAAAGACGATGCCGGACGAGTCCACGCCAAGCAGGTCCGCCATCGCCCGCCGGGCGTCGACCACGATCCGATCCGCGCGCCGCTCGGCTTCGGTCATCTGACCTCGGTTGCTCACACCGGCAACCAGGGCTTGATGAACCGCATCGGCGACGGCACGCGGCGTCTGGGAGCCGCCAGGCCCGTCGAAGTGCGCTGTCCCCGCGGCCAGCGCCGGGAATTGGATGCGAACCGCCTCGACGTCGTACACGTGTCTCCTCTCGCAATTCACTCGGTGGCTACCAGCGCGCGACGCTTCGCAGGCTGATGCCGAGCATGCGGGCTCCGGTCTCGCTGCGCGGCTGGTGCCGGCTGCCCGGAGCGAACAGCACGTAACTGCCCGGCCCGAGGCGATGCTCGCCTTCGATCACCTCACCAGAGATGACGTAGTAACGCTCTTCCGTGTCGTGCACGTCAACCTCGGGCCATTGAGTGCCGGGTGCGAAGTCGATCATCCAACCGCCGGCGTACTCGGTTTTGGGCAGCTGGCGCCGGATAATCCCGGGTGCGATCTCGACCGTGTCCACGTCGTTCACCTGCAGTGTCTGCATGTTCGTGTTCGTCATGCGCCCATGGTGCAGTCCACCGGACCCCGACAACAGTGTCTGAAAAGACTCCGTAGGGTACTTTCGTGCCATGGACACCGACGACCAGCCGCTGCGGCATCGCGTGGTGGCGCTCGTACATCCACCGCAGTCGACCTTCGAATTGAGCTGTGCGGCGGAGGTCTTCGGGGTGGCACGGCCGGGCCTGCCGAACCCGTACGAGTTCGAGGTGTGCGCCGAGGCGCCCGGGCCGATCGAGACGATGGCCGGGTACGACATGGTCGTTACCGCAGGGCTTGACGCCATGGATGCCGCGGACACCGTGGTCGTCGCGGGCTGGCAACGGCTCGAGGTCATGCCGTCGCGTGCGGTCCTGGCCGCCCTCGTTCTAGCTCACCGCCGAGGCGCGCGGGTTGTGGCCGTCTGCTCCGGAGCATTCGTGCTGGCCGAGGCCGGGCTGCTCGACGGCCGGCGGGCAACGACTCATTGGCGTCTGGCCAGTGAGTTTGCCAAGCGCTACCCGAGAGTCCACGTTGAGCCGGACGTGCTCTACATCGACAATGGCGACGTCGCCACCAGTGCCGGCACCGCCGCCGGTATCGACCTGTGCCTGCAACTCGTGCGAGCGGACCATGGCGCCGCGTACGCCGCGCACGTGGCCCGGCACATGGTGATGCCACCGCATCGCGAAGGAGGCCAGCTCCAATACACAACGGTGGAACCGGCGACGGAGTCGACAAGCTCGTTGTTTCCGGTGCTGGATTGGGCGTCCAGCCGGCTGGCCGAGCCGATCGGCGTCGAAGATCTGGCTGCGCGCGCCAACGTCGCGCCTCGAACGCTCGCGCGGCGGTTCGGCGAACAAGTAGGGATGAGCCCCGGACGCTGGCTGCTCGCCCAGCGGCTGGCCGCTGCGCGCGAGCTTCTTGAGGGGACCGACCTCGCGGTCGAGACCATCGCCATGCGAGTCGGGCTCTCATCGGCGACCAACATGCGACGCCGATTTCTGCACGCGTACCGGACGACACCCGCTGCCTACCGTCGAGTTTTCCGAGAACTGACAAGCGATCCGGACGAGGATGGAGCCGCTGCGAGACGGTGAGCTCGTGACGGCTCCGCCCTACCCCTATGCGAGCCGGTCGACGCGAAGTCCGGAACCTGTGGGGTTCCAAACCCCCGGACCAGTGAGGATCTGGACTTTTGTACGGCTCGTTCGTACTCGGTGATGAGCCCGCCCAGGACGGTCTGCGTCTGATCCGTTCATCGGTCAGGTCAACGACGGTTTTGCGGACGGTTTTGCCTTCGGCGAGTCGGCGGGGCGAGCAATTCAGTGGTGGAAGCCTCGCGAGGAGTGTCGGTTCAAATCTGGTGGATGGGGCCGGGGTGCGGTGGGCGATCTCCGGCCTGATATCCGTTGCCAGAGGTGTGTGCCATCTCCAGCCGCACGGTTGTCCCACCAATTCCTGTCGTCAGCGTCAGCCGGTCGACGATGCGCTGGACAACCCACATTCCGCGGCCACTCAACGCATCAAGAGCGGGCCGCTGCACGGGAATCGTTGCTGAAATGCCTGGGCCTTCGTCAATGATTTCCGCGACCAGCAGCGCGCCATCGTCAATGAGGACGAATCTGCCGTGTCCACCGCCATGGCGAATCGCGTTGGTGAGGCATTCGTTGATGGCGAGGACGAACATCGATGTGCCGTCATCATCGAGACCAGTGTTTCGGAGAGCAGCACGGCAGCCGTCGCGTACTCGCCGGAGATCGACGGCATTGAAACGCTCAGCTATGAGCACGTGACCGATGCGGTGCTCGCGACGTGTTCGCGAGCGGGCTGCGTCATCTAGCGTCTGCGGCTGTTCCACATTGGTCATCTCAAACTCCGGCGCCATAGGCGGTGCGCGCGCCGGGGTCTGGGGCGATCCAAGCCAGAATACTGGCCGTGGTGAGAATGTGCACGCGATGTGACTGAGCGCCTCGGTTCTTGCCTTCTGGGTTGGATGGCGCCGACATCCCGCGTCGATCAGCCGACGATGATCACGGCCCTGTGCCGGCCGGCAAGTACATCCGTGCAGATCAAGCGGGTGTTAGTACTCGTGGAGTAGGACGGCGAGTCGTCCGCGAGGCCGGCATCAACCCCGCACCCCAGCGCAGTTTCCACCACGCGGGCGACGTTCCTGCGCTCGCCGGCCCAAGCTCTCCTAGCTGACCGAACGTTCGCCACGAACTCAACGAGTCCACCGATCAACGAATGCACGGAGCCTTTCTGACGAGAGAGGCCCCGCCAGGGATCCGGCGGGGCCTCCGTCTTGCGGCGGTCAGACGGGTGCTCAGTGGCCGCCGGCTGTCTGCCATGCCTGTTGCAGTTCGGCTATAGCGGTGGTGGGATGGCCGATCAGCAGATCGTTCTCGGCGTTGGAGGTGAGCGACGCGGTGGCGGTCATGGCCGTCGCGCCGCCCGGGACGATCGCGTTCTGGGCGAGGTCCCTGGCTACCGAGACGAGCAGGTTCGCGTCGGCGGCGTTGTTCGCGTCGGTGCCGCTCACGGCTGGGGTCGCCAGGCTCAGGAGCGCGAAGGCGGCCGCCGGCGTGCGCACCGAGCCGTCCGCGTTCCAGTGGCCCGGCCCGTTGATCAGTGCGGTCAGCGCCGCCCTGGCGACGATCGCGGCGAGACCGCGGTGTGTGGCCAGGTCGTTGAGGACCTTGGTCACCCGGGCTTTCTCGCTGTCGGTGCGCAGACCCCAGCCGTACGGGTACAGCGGGTCGTAGTTCGGCGAGCCGACGACGATCGGGCTGGTAGCTGTGTCGATCACCTTGGCCCAAGTGTCGGGCAGCCGGCCGGTGAACGGGGTTCGGCCGAACAGGGTGTCGGCCACGCCCTCGCCTTCCGTGCCGGGCAGCCACGAGGCCACGATCGCGCTCGCCTCGCCCTGGATCGGCGCGATGTTCATTGGCCGCCCGGACACGACGAGCACCACGCATTTCATCGCCGCGCACACCTCGTCCACTGCGGCCCGGTCCGCCGCGGACAGATCAGCGGTGCGCCCGTTGCCGATGTCACCGACGCCTTCCGCGTACGGGGTCTCGCCGACCACCACCACGCCTACCGTTGATCCGGTCATCGGCGCGGAGGCGTCTTTAGAGAAGGTGAAGTGGGCGTCCGGCGCGTCCGCCTGCATGCCCTGGTAGATGGTGGTGCCGACGTCGGTGTTGCCGGAGCCGCCTTGCCAGGTCACGGTCCAGCCGCCGGCCTGGTTGCCCAGGTCGTTGGCGTTGCTCCCGGCCACGTAGATGTTCGCGGTGGAGGAGAGGGGAAGTGCGCTGTTCGTGTTCTTGAGCAGGACCTGGGACTCGGCGGCCGCCCTGCGGGCCACTGCCCGGTGCGCCGCGTTGCCGATCGTCGACGCGTTCGACCGGTCGGCGTACGGCTGCTCGAACAGGCCCAGTCGGAACTTCTGGGTCAGAATCCGGCTGACCGCGTCGTCGATCCGCGCCTGGGTCACCAAGCCCTTGTTCACCAGGTCGGTCAAGTCGTTCTCGAAGTTGGTGTACTGGTCCGGCACCATGACCATGTCGATGCCCGCGTTCACGGCGGTCTTGATGTCGGTCTCGTAGTCCGGGCCGATCTGGTTGATGCCCTGCCAGTCGCTGATCACGAACCCGGAGAAGCCGTACTGCTGCTTGAGCACTCCGGTGATCATGTCCGCGCGGGCGTGCATCTTGATCGGCGCCGAATCCTGCCCGATGATCTGCAGGCTTGAGTACGACGGCATGACCGTGCCGACGCCGTGCTGCTGCACCGCCTCTTGGAAGGGCTCGAGGAACAGGGCGTTCAGCTGCGCCTGCGTCACGGTCGTGACGCCCTGGTCGATCTTGTAGCTGCCGGTGGTGGAGGAGCCGTAGGCGGTCCCGCCGTCGCCGGCGAAGTGCTTCGCGGTCGCCAGCACGCTGGTGTTCGCGCCCAGGTCGCCGTTGCCCTGCAGGCCGTCGATGACGGTCTCCATCTGGTCGACCAGGGCCGGGTCCTCACCGAAGGACTCGTAGGTGCGGCCCCAGCGCGGGTCCCGCGCCACGCACACGCACGGCGAGAACGCCCACGTCACCCCAGTGGCCCGGGTCTCGGTGGCGGCGATCTGGCCCTCCTGGTACGCCAGCGCCGGGTCGCGGGTCGCGCCCATCGCGATGTTCTGCGGGAAGACCGTGGCGCCGACCAGGTTGTTGTCGCCGTGCACCGAGTCCTCGCCGTAGATCAGCGGGATCTGCAGCCGCGTGGCCTGGGCGCGGGCCTGGAAGGAGTCGACCATGTCGGCCCAGGCCTGCGCCGTGTTCGGGGTCGGCGTCGAGCCGCCACCACTCAGAAGCGAGCCGAGGGCGGCGGTGGTGATGTCGGACTGGTGCGTCAGGTCGCCGCGCTCGGCCTGGGTCATCTGGCCGATCTTGTCCGCGAGCGTCATCCGGGACAACAGGTCCTGGACGCGCTGCGCGATCGGCAGGCTCTTGTCGAGGTACGGCAGGCCGTGCGCGTTGACCACGACGACGGGCTTGTCGGCGGTGACGTCCGCCCCGGTCGCGGTGAGCTGGACCGGGATCGTCTTGGCCTCGGACGGGGTGTTGTTCGGCAGGGTCTGGACGGTGAACGCCTGGACGGTGCCGGACGCCGAGCCACTGGCGAAGGTGACGGTGCCGCTGGCGTCGGTGTAGTCGGTGCCGGCGACGCCGGTTCCGCCGCCGAGCGCGTACGCCACGGTGACGTCGTGGTCCAGCGGTTTGGACCCATCGGTAGTCAGCTGGATGCCGACGGTCGCGGTGCCGCCGTTGTCGACCGCGTAGACCGCCTGCGAGGTGGTCACGTGCGCGCCGAGTGTCCCAGTGTTGATGCCGTAGACGGCGAACTGGTCAACGTCGAACTCGCCGTTGGAGGTGCCGGACGGCTCGGTCAATGCGAAGCCGCGCATCGTAGTCAGATCGATCGTGGTGTTGGACGGCGCGCCCGAGGGCTGGAAGTCAGTGCGCCTCTTCAGCGACGCGAACGGGACCTGGATCAGATGCCAGCCCTGCCAGTCGTCCGTGAAGAATGTCTGCCACAGCTCGGCGTGCTCGCCGTCGGCGCCGCCCATCTTGACTTCGAACTCGTACGTGGTGCCCGAGCCGGGGACCGCGTCGTTGCTCGGGTTGTGGCCGTAGAACCAGAACTCGATGCCCGCAAACGGGCTCCAGTCCTGCGGCGCCGTGGTGGCCAAGTCGTAGCTGACGCCGCCGTAACTGGTGTCCGAGACCCAGGTGCCGCGCAGCACGTGGTTGTTCGTCACGCCGGGCCGATCGAGCTGCGCGATGCTCAAGGTCGGCGTGCTGTCCGCGTTGCCGCCCCAGGCGAAGGCGCCAGTGTTCGCGAGCGCGCCATCGGTGGTCGTGATCGGGTTGGTGCCCTCGAAGTCCTGCAGGATGTGCAGCGACTGATACACCTGGACCTGGTCGAACTCGAGCGTGTTGGTCGAGCCGCCGGGCAGGTTAACCGCGTAGCCCCACATCGTCGTCAGCGCGGGCACGGCGTTGTTCGGCGCCCCTGAGGGCTGGTAGTCCGAGCGCTTCTTGAGGTTGGCGAACCCGATCTGGACCTGCTTCCAGCCCATGACGTCGTCGGTGAAGAAGCCCTGGAAGAGTTCCGCGTGCTCGCCGTCGGTGCCGCCCGACTTGACCTCGTACTCGATCTTCTGGCCTGAACCCGTGCCCTTGACCCAGAAGCTGAAGCCGTCATACGCGCTCCAGTCCTGCGCCGCGGCCAGGTCGTGGCTGAAGCCGCCCCAGCCGGAGATCGTGTAGGCAACTCGCAGCGCGTGGTTGCCGGAGGCGGCGCCCGGCCGGTCGTTAGCGGCGGCCTGGGTCAGTGTCGGGTTGGACGCGGCGTCCGAGCCGAAGGTGAAGATCCCCGGGTTGCCCGTGCTCAGCGGCAACGTGCCCTCGAAGTCGTCGATGGTGGAGACCGCGCCGTCCGTGGGGATCGGGTTGTTGTTCAGGATGCTGACGGTGGTGGTCGTGCGCGGTCCGATCCCGGTGCCCGACGGCGTCGCGTTGGCGAGCGAGACGGTGAACGACCTCGTGGGCGCGTTCAGCGGGTTCGGCAGGGCGACCAGGTGGATCGTCTGCGTGGTCTGGCCGGGCGCGAAGGTGAGCGTTCCGGCGGCCGCGGTGTAGTCGGTCCCAGCGACCGCACTGCCGTCGGCCGTAGCGTAGTCGACCGTGACCGAGCTCGTCGCAGCCATGTTCAGGTTCACCGGCAGGTCGATCGATGTGCCTTGCTGCAGGCTGGCGCTATCGGCGCTCGTAGTCACGGCTTCCTGGGTGAAATGGCCGATGACCTGGAACTCGTAGATCGAGTATCCGTACTGCGCGCCGTTGATCGTGGTACGGGCGGTGCCGGTCAGCCGCACGTAGCGGCCCGTGGTCCCGGCCGGCGGAGCCGGGGTCTCGGTGCCGCCCGCGCCCGCGGTAGTCGCGTAAACCTGGGTCCAGTTCGCGCCGTCGGTGGACACCTCGATGTTGTACGCGGCAGCGAATGCGGCCTCCCAGGCGATGGAGAAGCCGCTGATCGAGGCGTTGGCGCCGAGGTCGACCTGGACCCACTGCGGGTCGCTCCAAGCGGAGGACCACCGAGTGGTGAGCGAGCCATCGATCACGGCGGACGCGGTAGTGCCCGCGCTCTCCACCGACGACGCGGTCGCCTCGGCCCCGAGCGCGATATTCGTGTCCGCGGCCGCAAACGCGGGTAGCGGGGACATCACCGTCAGCAGGCCCGCGACAAGCGCAAGCGTCGCCGTAATGGCGGTCACGCGGCGTTTCGGAGGCGTCACGCGGGGCACCGGCGGAGACGGGTATGCCGTACGCGAACCGGGTGATCCGGTCGCTGTCTGCGGCCCCGCACCGAGCAAAGAGCGAATCACGGACATGCAACCTCCAAAAGGACGGCGCTTCCGGCGATGCAAGCGGTTAAGAATGTTTCCCGTGGGGAGTATGTTGCCGCCCGCAACAACCAGTCAAGACATCCGGCTCTATCAATAGCCGGCGCGCGCTTTGGCCGACGCCGAAGATCAACCGCGTTGTCCGAGGTAGGCGATGGTCGATGGGACAGACCGGCGCCCTTGGCGGCCTCGGTGGTCCTAGGAAATTCCGGTGCATCGACGAACTGCGAGCCCCTAGATTCGGGGGGTGACTGCGGATGACGACGTGCCCTCTAACCTTTCGCATCTCGGCGCGCCGATCGGGCCGATGATCCGCGTCCACGGCGGGTTCGCCAACCGGATGTACCGGCTCGACACCGACCAGGGGTCGTTCGCGGTGAAGGAGTTGAACCCGGTCGACCGCCGCTGGACCTACCGCGTCGAGGACGTGTTCAGGTTCGAGCGGGCCGCCTTCGCTGCCGGCGTTCCGATGCCAGAGCCGATCTCGGCGAGTCACCACATGCTCGTCCACCGGTGGGTCGAGGGAGAGAAGGTGCCCGAAGCGCCGGTGTCGGCGGCCTACGCGTTCGAGATCGGTGAGATCCTCGCGCGCATCCACGCGCTCGACGTCGAGTGGACCCAGGTGTCGATCGAGGACCCGACATCACGGGACTGGCCCGAGCTCGCCGAGCGGGCGGCGGCGACCGGACAGCCGTGGGCCGACGAGCTCGCCTCTCACGTCGAGACGTTCCTGGCGATTGCCCACTTCGTCGACACCTGCGAACGGCCCGGCCCTGTCGTGCTGACCCACAGGGACATCCAACCGTGGAACCTGCTCGCTCGAGACGGTCGGCCGGTGGTGCTCGACTGGGAGCTCTCGGGGATGCTCGACCTGTCCAGTGAGCTCGGCTCGACCGCGCTGAGCCTCGCGAAGGGACCTGGCTTCGACGACATCGAGCCCACCATCTTCCGCTCGGTCCTCGACGGCTATGTCGCAGAGGGTGGAGCGCTGCCGCCGTCGGGTCCAAGCTGGTTCGTGTTCATGATCGGCGGCTGGCTGGGGTTCACGAGGTGGAACATCCTCCGCTGCCTCGCCGGTGTCGAGGCGAGCACCGGCCCTGGCCTCGAGCTGTCGCACGAGTCCGTGCAGAACGGTGTGCGCGGCCTCCCCGACATGTTCGGCCGACTTCCGGAGCTCGAGGCGCTGCTCGTGTGACAGCGATTGGCTTCTGTGGTGGGTGCGCGGCGTAACGTCTCCCGGAAGTGGTGGTCGCCGGCCGGTACCGCGGCGATGATCTGGTCATCGTCGGCCGCACCGTCCCCCGAGCACCGGCCAGTCGACCGAGCGGGGCGATGCTCCGCCCGCTCGCGCCGGACACTGCGCCTGCTCACGAGCCGGCACCCGAACGACCGACTCCCCAGCCACATCACAGCAGGCTGCTGCAACACCCCGCGGATTAAGGTCCTCGCGGATGTCTCAGTACCCCGGTCGGGCTCGGCGAGTGGGTGCAAAAGTGGAGCTCATGGATCAAACCAGGCGCGCCCAGGCTCCGTCCGAATCCCGGACGCCGGAATTCACCGGCAACAAGTGGTGGACGCTGGTCGCTGTCTGCCTGGGCACCTTCATGTTGTTGCTCGACATCACAGTGATCAATGTGGCGCTGCCGGACATCCAACGGGCGCTCAGCTCGAGCTTCTCGGGTCTCCAGTGGGTCGTCGACGCGTACGCCTTGACCTTGGCCTCGCTCCTGCTCCCGGCGGGCAGCACCGCGGATCTGTTTGGCCGGCGCATCCTCTACCTGATCGGACTGACGGTATTCACCGTTGCTTCGCTGCTATGCGGAGCCGCGACGTCAACGCTGATGCTGCAGCTCTCCCGGGGACTGCAAGGCGTCGGCGGGGCGATCATGTTCTCGGTCTCGCTGGCACTGCTCGCCGACGCATTCCGCGGCAAGGACCGAGGAGTTGCCTTCGGCGTCTGGGGTGCCATCACCGGCTTGGCCGTCGCGGTCGGGCCGCTGCTCGGCGGCGCACTCACGTCCGGGCTGTCGTGGCGCTGGATCTTCTACATCAACCTGCCGATCGCGATCATCGCGGTCGTCATCACGCTGACCCGAGTCGCCGAATCCCGTCTGCACGGCGCTCGCAAGCCGGATATCCCTGGCTTCGTGGTCTTCGCGCTCGCACTGTCCAGCCTCGTCTACGGCCTGATCGAATCAAACCGGCGATCGTTTAGCGATGGCCGCGTCATCGGCAGCCTGATCGCCGCCGGCATCCTGCTGATCGTGTTCGTCGTGCTGGAAGCGCGCCTGCCGAATCCCATGTTCGAACTGGCGCTGTTCCGTTTGCCCACCTTCTCCGGCGCGGCGGTGACTGCCTTCGCACTGAGTGCCTCAGTCTTCTCGATGCTCCTCTACCTCGTGCTGTACCTCCAGGACATCCTCGGTTTCAGCGCCTTCGACACCGGCTTGCGACTGCTGGTCATCTCTGGTGGCATCGTCCTTACGACGCCGATCTCCGGGCGGCTGAGTGCGCACATGCCGGTACGCCTCCTGATCGGACCCGGCCTGCTCTTGGTCGGCGTGGGCCTGCTGTTGATGCGGGGTCTCGACGCCGGCTCATCGTGGACTCATCTGATTCCCGGCATGATCGTCGCCGGCGCCGGTGTTGGACTGGTCAACCCGCCGCTCGCCTCAACCGCCGTCGGCGTCGTACCGCCGGAGCGTGCCGGTATGGCATCCGGTATCAACTCCACCTTCCGCCAGGTCGGCATCGCCACCGGCATCGCCCTGCTCGGCACACTCTTTTCGAACACGGTTCGCAGTGAAGTGATCTCCGGCTCCGCGCACGTGCCGGCCCTGACCGGTAAGGGTCAGCAGCTGGCGACCGCGGTCCAGTCCGGTGAGTCACAAAGTGCCGCGGCCGCGGCACCCCCGGGAACCCGGGCGCAGATAAATGAGTTGATCAGTTCGGCATTCACCGCCGGGCTGGACCGCATCCTCTTGGTCGCTGCTTGTATCGCACTGGTGGCATGTGTGATTTCATTCACGACCATCCGCAGCAAGGACTTCGCGGCGCGGCGCTAACCGGCAGTTTCGCCGCGGCCGCATGCCGAGCCGCGGCCCGCCGCAGCAGTCGCCGCTTGCCGCCGCGTCCTTCGGCTGCGGACCGGCCGAAATTGGCCCGATCGGAGGCTCTGCACAGCCGATGGCGGTCTTCTCCAGCTATGCGGTAGTGGCACCGGAGATCGCTGCCGGGTGAAGCACTTGTGACCTGGCGTCTATGGTGCCGCGGAGTGCTTCGCACCGGTTACTGGCTTCGCAGTCTTCAGGGGCGGCCGATCGCACGCGACCCATCACCAACGCCCGCTTCATGACTTCGACGAAGTCATGAACGTACGTGTGTCAAGGGTGGTCTGGTTCGGTTGACCGGTCCCTCGGCGCGGGCTCGGCCAGCGAGGGAACATCCAATTCGACTCGAGGCCCAAGCTTGATCAAGACTGACCGCAGCGGCAGCCTGCCTTCGGCTGCCAACTGCGGAGCGTGGCGCCGCAGCCAGAGCGACGCAGAGGCGTCAGGCGCGGCTAAGTTGAGGTTATGGCCAGAATCGTGTTGCGAGTGCGACTGATCGGCGGCGATCACATGGACCTTACCTACGAGGATGCGGAAGCCGACGACACCGCGACGATTGAAAAAATGATCAGCACGCTGTCCACCCCCGGCAGCTCCCTCCGCTGCCGGCATGGCGACCGGCTCGTGGTTTTGTATAGCCGAGGCGTTGCCGCTATCGAAGTCGCACCGCGGGGTGCAGTGGTATAACGGTCCACCCAACCTCGAGCGGGACCTCGCCAGTCCTGACGCCTCACTCGGTGCGAGGTGTGCCAAGGATTCTGGACAGTGCCTCTCGGCTGAGAGGATTTGTTTATGCCAGACCATCGCGGCAAGTTCAGCCCGCAGTTCAAAGCTGAGGCCGCCGTGCAGATCGTGATCGAGACGGGCAAGCCGATCGCCGAGGTCGCTCGTGACCTGCGGGTCCATGATGAGACCCTGGGCAACTGGGTCAAACGTGGCGGCGCGAGCACCCCGAGCCGGACCAGCCCGTCTCCCCGGTGGAACCTGCGCGTGTGAAGGAACTCGAGGACGAGATTCACCGCTTGCGGATGGCCGAGACATGGTGGCGTCACCGATCGTATATCGACTGGATACCGGCTAGGGTGATGACGTGGTCCTACGATCACGCGCCTGCTCTCAGGCCCTGCTAGCGATGCCTTCTGGTTGCTGATCGGCCTCACTGCATGCTCCGCGCACGTTGGCGAATGGAGCTCACCTAATGTCTGACAAGTCGCCGCCGAAGTCGTCGTCGAAGAAGAAGCCGAGCAGCACGCTGAAGGAGAAGCGCGCGGCGAAGAAGCTGAAGCACCTGAACGCCCCGGTCATCCCGCCAACTGGACGCTGAACACTCGTTGCTCGATTGGCCGTCTGTGAGCGATTCCATGCACGGGCGGCCGGTCCATCTCTAGCGGTCGGTGGTAGGAGTGCGCGGCCTCTTCTGCTCCCACCGCGTGAACCGCTGCACTCACCGGTAGACGGCGAACGCGAACACCTCGACACCCCGCTCGCCCAGAGGTCCTTGACGCCGCTGATACGAGAGGCCAATCACGCAGCTACCTGCGCACCGTAACGGGACTGCACTCCGGTTGACTCGCGACCGAACCGGCCAGTCCCGCTCATGCGCGAATTGGTATGTGGCGGGGCCCGAAAGCGCCGACCGGTCGGAGTCAGGCCGCGGCCTGTCTGCGGCTGGACAGATGAGCGTGCTGGCCGGCTCGGGCGTGTAGGGCGGCGCGGAGAGCGGGTCCGAAGATCCGCCGTACCTCGGCCGGGGGCAGGGCGGCGATGGGGTGGATCGGGTTCAGGTATCGGGTGAAGATCAGACCGCCGATCACGCCGACTGCGGCGGTGGCGCGTTCAGTGGCGTCGGGACCGCCGAGAAATTCAGCAATGCGGACGAGTAGCTCACTTTCGAGATAGCCGCGGAAGGCCTGCATGGTCTCTTCGTCCTGCAATGCCATCCGGCTTTCGGTGGGCGCGGTGGTGTCCCACAGTGTGGTGACGGCGGCGAGGAGCCGGTCGGCGAGGCCCGCCTGGTCTCCATGCAGGGTCTGGTCGAGGGCTCCGGGCTGCACGCACAGCAGGTTCAGCGACTGGCTGAACAGGCCCTGCTTGGAACCGAAGTGGTAGCTGATGAGCGCCGAGTCGACGCCGGCAGACACGGCGACCGCGCGGACGGTGGTGCCCTTGTAGCCACGTTCCAGGAAAAGCTCGCGGGCAACCTCGGCGATGCGTGCCTTGGTATCGGGGTTGCCGCGGGGCCGACCGCGGGTTTTATTCAGCACGGTTGAATATTGCCCTCCTCGCAGGGCACCGTCAACATCACCAACCCACGCAACGAGGAGCGAACATGCGCACAGTCGTCTTCGGCGCGGCCGGTCCCACCGGCCGCCAGCTCACCGAGCAGGCCCTGGCCGCCGGGTATGAGGTCACCGCCGTCACCCGCCGTCCAGGCAGCATTCACCCCCGCGCGGGCTTGACCGTGGTCATCGCCGATGTCAGCGACGCGGACGCCGTCGACGGTGCCGTCGCGGGCAGCGACGCCGTGCTGTCCAGTCTGGGTGTTCCGCTTTCCCCGAAGCCGATCACCGTTTACTCACAGGGCAACGCGAACATCATGGCCGCCATGCACCGTCGTGGAGTGAAGCGGCTGATCACGGTCAGCTCTAGCGTCATGGATCCCACATGGCGACCGACCGGCGAGTTCTTCTTCAACAACATCATGGATCCGCTGTTCAACCGAAAGCTGGGCCGCACAGCACACGAGGACATGCGCCGCATGGAGACCCTTATCCGCGACAGCGATCTGGACTGGACGATCGCCCGGCCGGCCGGGCTGTTCGACCACCCAGCGGTCACCCGCTTTCAGGTCACGGAGAACGTGGCGGACGGGCTGTTCACGGCACGGGCCGACCTCGCCGCCAGCATGGTGGCACAGCTGACCGACGACCGGTTCGTCCACAAGGCGTTCGCGGTCATCACCGCCGAGGTCAGACCAAGCATCGCGCGCCTGATCTGGCGTGAAGTAATCGGGAAGAAATGACGCTGCGGCGAGCTGAAAGCGTTGCGGCGCAAGGGCTTGCGCACCTAGTCGAACGCCGTCATCGGACGGGCTGGGCAAAGCGCCCTCGGTCGCGGGCGGAACCGTCGGGCCGCCTGGCCGGGTAAGCAAACCCAAGGCGCCCCAGGCTCACCCTGCGCCGGTGGCCGGGCCTGAGAGGTGCGTGTCCACCGCCCGGAGGAGATGTGCCAAGCGGGCAGCGGTCTACGTGGGCCTCGACGCGGCAGTCCACCGATTGTCTTCCGGGCATGGCAACGCTCACGCTGCAGGGCGCGCCCGGGGGTGCTGGCCTGTACTGATGCGCCGAATGGACGATCCGTCCCGCTGCGTCACATGGCTGTACTCGCGGCTTAGCGACCTGCGAAGAAGTCGAGGTAAGCGTGAGCCAGGGCGGCCGGGTTCTCCAGCGCGATGTTGTGACCGGACTCGGGGATGACGACGCCGCGGACGTCGCGGGCCACTTGCGCGAGCTGTTTGGACACTGCGTCTCCGAGATAGGCCTGCGCGCCGACCGCCAGGACCGGGCAGCTGATCGGATCGGCGTAATGCGGGCCGTTCTGTTCGGCGTCGGTCTGGCGGGCGCGGTACATCTCCAAGATGGCCCTGGTACCGCCGGGCTGCTCAATCGAGTGCACTAGTTCGTCGATGTCCTCCTCGGCCAACGCGCTGGGATCCCACATATGGCGTCTGGCGTACCATGTCCAGAAAGGCCGTTCCCGCCCGGCCAGCAGCAGCTCGGGCACGTTCGGCAGGCTGAAGAAGACGAAGTGCCAGCCAGTGCGGACGTCGTCCGGGGCGAGCGAGGGGTCGGGTTCGCCGCCTGGCATTCCTGGGCCGGCCGGCAATCCTGGCAGGAGCGTTTCCTGGAAAACCAGTTGCTGCACCCGGGGCCGGTGGAAGGCGGCGACGGCGTAGGCGATGGCCGCACCCCAGTCCTCGCCGACGACCCGGAATTGGTCGAAGCCCAGGTGGGTGGCCAGTTCGGCGACGTCACCGGCCATCGTGGCGGTGTCGTAGCCGGTCAGGGGGCGCTGCGAGCCGCCGGAGCCTCGGTTGTCGACCGCGATGACGGTGTAGTGCGGGGTCAGCAGCGGCACGACATGGCGCCAGTACAACATGGTCTTCGGCACGCCGTGCAGCAAGAAGACCGGCTCGCCGACACCGCCGATCGCGTAGTGGATCTCTACGCCGTTGACCTTGGGCTTGCCGTGTACGAGTCGGACTCCCGCATGGTCAGTGAGGTTCATCTCGGCGAACTCCTTCTTATGCGCGAACACCTGCGAGAAGTCCGCTGGCTCTTCGGCCGCGTAGGCGCCGGCCGAGTGGCGGATCTTCCGGAGCGGAGGTTCTCTCTGCATCTTCATCTTGTCTCTATTGACTCGTTGAGCTGGTCGATTCGTTGATGGAGGCGGCTTGCTCCGCGACACGAGGCCGAAGTTCCATGTCAATCGCGGAGGAATTCCTAGCCCGTGTGAAGGGACGCCCACGACGAGTTCAGGTCGTACCCGCCGTACGTGAAGCGGATTCTGGTCAAGCTCTCCAGCGTGCCGCCGTCCTCCGCTCCGTCACCGTCTACGGGAGACGCGAGCGGACTCATCGGCGTTGAGCCGTGGCGGGAAAGTCGGTCGCTCGGAAGCACCCGTGGACGTGATCGTTTACCACGCCGACGTTCTGCATGAAGGCGTACACACTGGTCGGCCCAACGAAACGGTAGCCCTGCCCTTTCAGCTGCCGGGCGAACGCCTCCGCCTGCGGGGTGGACGTGGGCAGGTTGGCGATGGACCGAGGCGACCGCCGCCGGGTTGACTCGTAGGACTTCGCCAGTTCGGCGAGGGTCGGCGATGCGGACAGCATCGCTCGTGCGTTGTCCAAAGTGGCCTGGATCTTGCGGCGATTCCGGATTATCGAGGCATCCCGCGTCAGGCGGTCGACGTCCCCGTCGGTCATCGCCGCGATCTGAGCGACGTCGAAGCCACGGAACGCTGTGCGGAATGCCTCCCGTTTGCCGAATACGATTGACCAGCTCAGCCCGACCTCGAACACGCCGAGCGTCAGCGCTTCGAACAACGCGAAATCGTCGGAGGTTCGGACGCCCCAGACCTCATCGTGGTAGTCGCCGGCCGGAGTGCCGGCGTCCCCGGCCCAGGCGCAGCGCGGCTTCCCGTCGACGCCGACAATCACGTCCTGGTTCATGAGACCACCTCCTTCACGAACGGCCTGTGGCTGAGCGATGCGCGCCCGGGCAGCGCTCACGGGGGAACGTGCCGGCCGCGACGTACACGTCGATCATGGGCATGCGAAGTCTCCCATTGCCAGACGGTTTGTCCAGGTCAGTCCAGTTGACTCTGACATAGCGCGGCAGTCCACCACTCGAATATGTGAGGGAGCGCGGTCGGTGCGCTCGATCTGCGGCGGGATAGTGCGGCACTTGGTAGCTCAGCAAATTGGTCGCCGGATGTAGGGAGCACAATTTGGTGGCGCGGCGACGCCGTCGGCTATGGGCCGTAGGCGGTCAGGAAGCGGTCGCG
Source organism: uncultured Actinomycetota bacterium (assembly GCA_963836775.1). GTDB lineage: Bacteria > Actinomycetota > Actinomycetes > Mycobacteriales > Micromonosporaceae > DASQPR01. The sequence continues at coordinate 3,330,962 of CAWIKR010000003.1, forward strand.
GAAGTCCTCCATCGGCCAGACCGGCGCCTGTGGGTTGGGCAACAGGCCGTCCTGCCAACCCCACGAGGAGATCCGGTTCATAACGTCTGGGTCGCGGGCGATGATCGTGATTGGGACGTCGTGGTCGGCGTCATGGCCGGAGACGATCGTTGCGGGCTGGTGGTCGCCGAGCATGATGAGTACGAGGTTCCTGTCGGCGGACGTCTGCACGAACGAGATCAGAGCGTTCAGCGAGTATTGGATGGATTGCCCGTACGCGGCCCGGACCTTGTTGGCGTGGCGCCACACCACGGTCGCGGACTGGCCCTGCGCCGGCATGCCGGTGAAGATCGAGCCGTCACCGACTTGACTCGGGTCGACCATGCGTGGCAGTGGCGCCCAGGGTGTGTGGCTGGACACGAGGTCGATCTCGGCCATGACCGGGGTGTGGGGCTTGTCGAGTTCTAGGCGTTGGAACGCAGAGAGGGTGTACTGGTCGGGCATCGTCGCGAAGCTGAAATTTGGACCTCGGTAGCCGACGTTGTACTGGTCGTAGATCTGGTCGTAGTGGTAGAACGTCTTGCCCTCCGGCCAGTTCTTTTCGTTGGCTGGCGCGTCGGCGACGGTGCGCCAGCCAGCCCGTTTGAAGGCGTCGGACAGGGTGAACCGGTCGGTGGTGACCAGGTCGTTGTAGGTCTTCTGGTTATCGATGCGCAGCCCGGTCTGCAGGGTGGCGTGGGCCAGCCAGCTGATGCCGCCGAACGTCGGCGAGGTGAGAAACGCGCTCCGGGAGGAGAAGCCAGCCGCGGTGAGTTGGCTGGTTCCTGCGTTGAGCACGGCATCGATGGGCGGGGAGAATGATGAGTCTTGAATGGCGGTTCGCCCGTAGCTCTCGACGAATACGAAGATGACGTCTTTGCCGCGCAGGCCCGTGAGTAGGTCGTTGGCGGGAGTGTTGCGGAAGGGGTCGTTCTCGGCGGCCATCGTCAGCCGCTGCTTCTCGTGCAGGCCGGTGTACACCTGGTGCGCCTTGTCGTATGAGAGACCGGCCGCGCTGCTGGAGGCGACCGGTGTGTCGGAGACGAACTGTGCCGCGAAGACGGCGCAGAGGATCCAGACGACCCCGAATGCGGCGACCGTGCGGATCGAGGTGGTGCGGTGCCGGGCGGCGAGCCGGGCCAGGCGGACCAGGGCCAGCGGGGTGAACACAAGCACCGCGGCGCCGAGGATGCCTGCCGCGGTGAGGAAGAGGATCGCCTTGGTGCGGCCGATCGAAACGCTGAGCAGGCCCTCGGCGGATTGGAAGTAGCTCCAGTCGGCGGCCGGGTTGAACGGACGGTTGATGGCCTCGAAGAAGCCCATGTCGACGATCTTCACAGCCGTCAGCAGTCCGAGAATCGCACCGGCCAGCGCTGCCACGATCGTCCGAGCCTTGGCCGGGAGGATCACCAGAGTGGCGATGAGCACGAGCCCTTCGATGGGAATGCGCAGGAACGCGGCGAGGCTGAATCGGCTGATCTCGTTCGGGCCGACGAGGGCGAACCACACGAGCAGGATCGCCAGGACGGTGGCCGCCCCGGCGAAGACGGCACGAACTCGTCGCCGGGCGCTCACCAGATCATGGGCCGGGTCGTGGCTGTCCGGGCGGTCCGCGCCGGCATCGAGGGCTTCATCGCCGTCGATGCTGCCGACCGTCGTGCCCGGGGCGTCGTCGGCGGGCACCCGCGCGAAGTCCTCAAGTTGGTTGCTGGCTGGCAAGGCTTCGGCTGGTGGCCGCCGGCGACGGCGCGTGAAGATCGACAATCCAAGTGCCCCTTATCCTGCCGATCCCAGCCGCTGTCCGCCGTGGCAGATCAACGGCGCTAGACGTCCGGCACGGTCTGGGAGTGTCTCCGCTAGACAAGTCTCTCCGGTAGACGTACGTCGTCGCAGCCGATCCGGTTCACCGAAGGCATGCAGTCGTCAGCTGGCCACCGGAAGCGCCAACCCGCATAGCTCTGGCCGCGGGGCCGTATGTGGTTGATGCCATCTGGCAGCCGCAGGGGCGATCTGCGCTAGCGGTAGCAGCCGCCGTGGTGCAGTCAGCCCCATACGAGGCGTGAGCGTCCGGACCAACCAGCTGGAGTTCAGCGCATCACGGCCGACACCAGACCGGCGACCGCGACTACCACGACGATCAGCAGCAGGAATACAGCGGCGATCCGGGCCGCGACCCGCCGCCCGCGGCCCTGCCCGTACGCCGCATCGGCAATCTTGCCGTACTGCTGCAAGGCACCTGGAACGAGCAGCGGATCGTCTGGGCCCAGGGGCATTCCACGGGTCGGATCGGCGAGGTTCTCGCGATCGGTCATGCGCGAATTATGCCGTCTGCATCGGGCCCGTGTTGCCCGTCGCCAACCGAGGTGCAGTTGGCTGGATGATCCGCGACGGCTCGCCAGGCCCGCCGATCCATCAATGCAACGGCGCCCTCGCGCCGCCCCTCGACGTCACTCCGAAGGGTCAATTGGCGCCGATTCCCGTGTCGATCAGCCTGACAGCGTTGTCGATCGCGCGCTCACACCTGCCGCATCTGCCGCGATTCGACGCGTTGCACCAGGCTCTGTGCTGCGGCGATGACGAGGTCGCGGTCGTACGTGATCGCGAACTCGTAGGCGGATTCGTCGGGCTCGATGGCGTCGGTTGGCGGGTGCCTGGCAACGAGCGCGGCGGCGAAGTGGGCACCGACGACGATGACCACCCATTCCTCGGCCAGTGGATCGTCCGGATCCAATGGCGTGCCGCGGACACGCGGGGCTGGCTCGGTCGGCATATCTCGGCCCAGCACGGCGACCATGACGGCGGCCGCCGCGACTCTCGCATAGCGCAACCGGGTTAGGCGGGTGAACCGGTGAGCTTCCTGGAAGCACGCGACCAGCACCCCAGGCTCGGATGGATCCGCCGCACGATACTCCAAATGCCTGCTGAGCGATTCCAACAGCTGCTTGGTCGCGATCCGCGCCGGGCGCTCTTTAGTCACCACCTCGTACGGTGTCGCTCGGCTCATCGAGTCGGCCGGCAACAATGGCAGGGCTGGACGTCGCTTTCGTGGCCAATGATCGGCCAAGGGCCGCGGCCGGCCGAAGCGCCATCCCTGACCCATCGTCGCTCCCATCGCCAAGGCCATCTCGGCATGCTCGTGTGTCTCCACCCCCTCGGCCAGGATGATGGCGCCGGTCCGCTCGACTTCGGCGAGCACACCATTGATCGTGCGAGCGACCGCGATGTCGGGACTGCCTTGAATCAGTGAGAGATCCAGCTTTATGACGTCCGGGTGGACCAGCGGCATAAGGGCCAAGCTGGCCGGTTCCGCGCCGATGTCGTCGATAGCGATTCCGAGCCCCTCGGCACGGGCCGCTGCCACCGCGTCCAGGACCGCCGCCGGATCGTGGGCGAGGTAACGCTCGGTCAGCTCGACCACGATGTTGAGTTGGCTGATCCCGGTCCGGATCGTCTCCAACAGGTCAGGCGGACATTCGGCGCGCAGCGCAGCCGGTTCCGCGTTTACGAACAACGTGAAATCGGGTGGCAGCGCCGCAGTCAGGGCGGCCCGGAACGCCGCAGCGCGACACACCCAGTCCAACTCGAATGCGCGACCCGCCAGATAGGCGTATCGGAACATCGCCGTCGGCATGGCGAACGACGAATCGCCCGGACCGCGGGCGAGCGCTTCAAAGCCCACGACCTGCGACGAAGCAAGATCCACAACTGGCTGAAAGACGACTGAGACCTGCCGGAGGTCGACAAGCCGATCGAACTCGGCCCGCAACTCGTCCATCGCGGTCCCCCTCAGCGGCGGCGTAACGACGCGCCGCCATCCCCCTCAAGTCTCCCCTCGTCGCGCCACGTGCACACCCAAAGCCGACATTGACGCGGCCGACGCCGCCGGGGGGGCAGCCACGCGAGGGCCTCGGACTACATGATCTCGGCTCTGGTGATCTTCCTAAACGAAAACGATGCCGGCCGCGGCTCCTACCCGCTGGCCCCTCCGAACTCGGTCTGCGGCCGACCAAAGCCGGCAGGCAACCGCGGGAGATTTTGATCAGATCAAGGCTGTCCATGCCCACTACAGAGCCTGAGTCGTCACTCGGACTCGATCTTGCAGGAGGTCTTCCGCCGAAGCTCTTGACGATCGCTCAATGCAGCCGCGCCATCGGGACCCATCCTAAGGCGAACGCGCATCGGCACCCAGGCACGATCAGCTTCGACGCAGCGGCCGCCTACACCGATGGATCCCGGGGACCCGTTACGAACACCAAGTCGGCGACCTCGCTTTGGACTCAACCCGCACGCGACCGTGTGATCCTATGGCGGTGACCTTCGGCGCGACCGGCGGCTTCGACGACAAACACCGGCGCGCGTGACGGCGTTTACTGCGTGACCTCGCGGCCGAGCACACCGGTGACGATCGCGTCCAGAACCCGGTCGATGACGCCACCGAGATCGTCGGCCGGCAGCGCGCCGAGCGGTCCGTCGAGAATGAGCATCGACAACCCGTGGACGCCCGACCACGCCACCAGTTCCGCGCCGGCTCGGTGCCGCGAGTCCAGCGCCCCGGATGTGGCTAGCTCATCCAGCGTGGCGGTGAGCTCTTGAAATCCCGGCGCCGAGAGCACATCGACCCACTGTTGATCGATCGGTGCGTCGCTGTGGCAGAACGCGGTCCGGAACAGGCCCGGTTCTTCCTGCGCAAAGCGGACGTAGCCGCGTCCGAGAGCGCGGAGACGCCGTATTGCCTCACGTTGCGGGTCGGGATCCGACCGGCTCCCGGCGAGTTCGGCTTGCATCCGCCCGACCAGTTCGACCTGGCATGTCTGCTTGACCGTCTCGATCAAGTCGTTGTGTCCGGCGAAGTGCCGGTACGCAGCGGTGGGCGATACGCCGACCTGACGCGCGGCCTCGCGGAGCACCACAGCCTCGGGCCCACCGCGGCGGGCGAGATCAAGAGCGGCCGCCGCCAGGGCGTTGGCGAGGTCGCCATGGTGGTAACTGCCGCGGGAAGCCGTTGTCGTCACGTGTCCATTCTCCAGATGTTGACAGTGTTAGCATACCTGTGGGATGTTGACGGCGTAAACATTGACCTTCTGCGGGGTGATGACCATGCTTTACCGGTACGGAACATTTGTCGCTCGGCGGGCGCGCCTGCTACTGGTGATCGCCGGTGTGGCGGTGCTCGCGGCGCTGCTGGTCGGAATGGGCGCGTTCGGCAAGTTGAAGAGCGGAGGCTTCGACGATCCGGCCTCACAATCAGCCCGGGCCGAGCAGTTGATCAACACACGATTCGGCGGACAGACCAACCTGGCATTCCTGGTCACGGCTCGCACCGGCACGGTAGATGATCCAGCCGTCGCAGTGGCCGGGCGAGACCTCACCGGGCGACTCGGCGGCGAGTCCGGCGTCACGCAGGTCGCTTCCTACTGGTCGACCGGATTGCCGCAGCTGCGTTCGACCGACGGTCGCGAGGCTCTGGTGGTGGCTCATATCGACGGCAGCGATGACCAGGTTCTCAGCCGCGCCAAAGAGCTGATCAGCCGGTACGCCGGCGACTCCGCCGCGATCTCGGTGTCGGCGGGCGGGTTGGCGGGCGTCAACGTCGACGTCACTTCACACGTCACGCACAGCCTCGCGGTGGCTGAGGCGATCGCCGTGCCGGTCACGATGGTCCTGCTCATCATGGCGTTCGGATCGGTCGTCGCGGCCCTGCTGCCACTCGTCATCGGCGGGCTGGCGATCGTCGGGACATTCGCCGAGCTGTACCTCCTCGGCTCGGTCACCGACGTGTCGATCTTCGCGATCAACCTGACCACGGCTCTGGGTCTGGGACTCGGCATCGACTACGCGCTGTTCATGGTGAGCCGGTTCCGTGAGCAACTTGGCGTGGGCGACGATGTGGCGCGCGCCGTCGCGATCACGGTCGCGACGGCCGGCCGTACCATCGCGTTCTCCGCGGCCACGGTGGCGGCCGCGCTGGCCGCGATGCTGGTTTTCCCGCTCTATTTCTTGCGATCGTTCGCCTACGCGGGCATGGGTGTCGTGGTCATCGCGGCAGTGAGCGCGATGCTGGTCGCCCCGGCGCTGTTGGCCGTGCTCGGACCCCGCATCAATGGCGGCCGCCTGCCCTGGTCGCAGGCCGCGCGCGGAGCCGCCTCGCCGTGGTGGGGACGGCTCGCCAGCGCGGTCATGCGCCGCCCAGCCTGGGCCGCGGTTCCGGTCGTCGTCGTTCTTCTGGTGCTGGCCGCGCCGTTGCTCGGCGTACGGTTCGGCACGGCAACCGATCCCGGCGTGCTGCACGCCGGCGCGTCGAGCCGTCAGGTGTACGACGCGATGTCGACGCGATTCCCGGGCAACGCGACCGCACCGATCGATGTGGTCACCACCGACGCCGTCGGCCCGGCAGCGCTGTCGGACTACGCGACCGGGCTCTCACAGCTGCCCGGCGTCGTGGCGGTGCAGTCCAGCGCGGGCACGTTTGCCGCGGGTGCGAAGGCAGGTCCCGGCGATCCGGCGCTCGGCCGACCGTCGAGTGAGCGAATCACCGTGATCACCGACCGGACGCCGAAGTCGGCGGCGGCCCAACAGCTGGTCCGCGACGTGCGGGACCGCCCCGGCCCGGCCGGCTCGGACACTGTCGTCGGGGGCCAGGATGCGCAGTTCATCGACACCGTCCACGCTCTCGGGAGCCGCCTCCCGCTGGCGGTCGGCTTGGTGGTGCTGACCACGTTCGTCGTCCTGTTCCTGTTCACCGGCAGCGTGGTGCAGCCGATCCGGGCGCTGATCTTCGGCGCCCTGACCCTGGCCGCGACGCTCGGCGTGCTGACCTGGATGTTCCAGGACGGACACCTAGGCGGCGTCCTCGGTTTCACGCCGCGGCCGATGGACATGGCGATGACGGTGCTCCTGTTCTGCATCACCTTCGGCCTATCGATGGACTACGAGGTCTTCGTCTTCAGCCGGATCAAGGAACTGCACGACGTCGGCGAACCTCCAGCGGTGGCGGTGCCAGCCGGCCTGGCCCGAACCGGACGCATCGTCTCGACCGCGGCCGGCCTGCTCGCGGTCACCTTCTTCGCCTTCTCCACCGGCTCGGTCAGCTTCCTGCAGATGTTCGGCATCGGCTGCGGGTTGGCGATCCTCATCGACGCCACCCTGGTTCGCGGAATCCTGGTGCCCGCATCCATGCGCCTGCTCGGCCCCGCCGCCTGGTACGCGCCGAAACCGCTGCGCCGCCTGCACACCCGGATCCGATTCGCCGAACCATCACCGGTGGCTCCCATCAAGGTGCCAGCTGCCGAACGCCCAGACCTGGGTGTCCACGTGTGAGGCCATCTCCAATACCTGCGGCTTCGACACCCGTGGCACATCAGCTTTGAACCGAACCCGGTGCACCTGCGGTGGCGCTTCGATCCGGTGGTTCTCGTACTGCTCGACGTGGTGCCACGCCGCGGGGCCAGGTCGTCCTCGGACCGTCTGACCTTCAGCGTGGTCGCGGCGTGGTGGAACAAGCCGACGGGCCGCCTAGCCGTCGCGCCGGGCCGAGACCAACACGTCGATGACCTGTCCGTGCTGGTCGACGGCCCGGTAAATGCGCGGCTCAGGGGCAGCGGGCCTGGATGAGCCAAGACGCTGAGCCGAAGGTGACACCGGACGGCGTCTCGTGCGCGGCGATGATCGCGCGCAGCTGGTCGAGCGCAGTGGCCTTGTCGGCATCGCCGAGGTCAGCGAGCAGACCGCGGGTCGGGCCATCATCGGACAGGAGCGCGTACGCCTCAGCGGTGGTAGCCCCAAACACCGACAGCTCGCGGACGTCGTCGAACCCGACATCGGTGAAGCCGGTCTCCGATAGCAGGGCGCTGACCTGATCGCGATCGGCCAGTCCGAACGGTCCGGGCGTTCCCACGGCCGGGGGCGGCAAGTCTCGCCCCATCGCCAACGCTTCGCGCAGCACTGTCAGCCACTCGTTGTCCTCAAGTCGCTGCCATGCCATCAGGGCGATGCGGCCGCCGGGGCGCAGCGCTCGCCGGAGGTTGGTGAACGCGGCCACCTTGTCGTCGAAGAACATCGCCCCGGCGTTACTGATGATGACGTCGAAGCTGTCTGGCTCGAAGTCGTGGACCTGCGCATCACCGTGCACGAAGGTGACGTTGGTCAATCCCGCGGCCGCACTGCGCGCCCGCGCATTGGTAAGCATTGCCGTTGACAGGTCGATGCCCACGACCTCGCCGGGCTCGGCCATCCGCGCAGCCTCGCGCGTCGAAGCGCCGTTGCCGCACCCGAGGTCAAGGACGCGTTCACCGGAGGCGATCGCCGCCGCCTGCAACAACAACCGACGATGCCCCGCCCCGCGGGTCTCGTACTGGTCAGCGGACGCGGCCCAGATGTCACCGTCGGGACCGTCCCACGCCGTGCGCATGTCGGCGTTCGGTTCGGACATGCCTTGAATTTAGTCCGGTCGGCACGCCGGTAGACCAGAATGTCGCGGTCGATTCATACGCCGCTGTCCTCAGTCGCATGGCTCTCGAGACAACTCGCCGTCGAGTCCGAGCCGGGTAGCCGCTGCTCTCAGCAGGCGCTTGCTCGCATGCAACTCGCGGTAGCCGCCCCGGCCGGCTGACCGGGCGCTGCTTGCCGCACTGCTCCAGCCGCTCCCCCGCCAGATACTCCGACGGATCCGACTACTGGTGCGTCCCGGGACCGTGCTGCACTGGCACCGCGACCTGATCGCCGCACGTCACGCCCGCATCTCCCGTCCGAAACGGGCTCGGCGGCCACCCACCGTCCAGATCGATCCGCGACCTGGCGTGGTGTCTCGTTATCAGCCGGTGATTGATGCGAGTGCGACCGGCCTTCGTGCAGGGGTCTGTGCGGCATGTCAGAACCGGAGGGGCGACCAGCAGGGAACCCGCAGTTATCCGAGGCGCCGTAGCGCTGTCTCGATAGCGACCTCGACCCGGGAAGTCATGCCGGGCACATCGACGGGACGGCGCCCAGCGACCTGACCACGGATCCACTTCGGCCCGCTATCGTCATAGTGCAGCAGGGCATACAGGTCCCACCACGGATCGAGAGTCACCCCGGCGATCGACTCATACAGCGACCGAAGCTGCTCCGACCACTCGGGCGAGTAGAGCGCCGCCAAGTATCGCCGACAGTGCCCGACGTCAATCGCGCGCGACCCCCGATGGATGGAGTTCCAATCGGTCAGTCCAGTAATCCTCCCGCGCGACCACAGCATGTTGACAGGCAGGAGATCGCAGTGCAGAAAGACGGCAGTGTCCTGCGGCGGCGGCGGCGCCGCCATGACACCAAACGCCGCCTTCCACACAGCGGGCTTCTGGGCGTCGACCGGCATCTGAAACCCGTCTAGAGGAGCGATCCAAGAATCCGTCCAAGGTCTGAACATCTTCGCGGGGAGATCGAGGGAATGCAGCAATACAGCAATCTCCGCGATCCTCGTCATCCACGACCGAGGTTCCGCCGGATTGAGGTCAACATGCCCCGGCAACCGTGTCATCACCAACGATGGCGCGCCCCCCGTCGAAGCACCAGCAACATCAGCAGCCAGGATGCTCGGAACCGGGAGCCCGCTTCCCGCCACCACACCAAGGTTGGCGATCTCCTTCTCCAAGCTCCCCTGCAGGCCAAGCCCGCCCGGGTACTGCCGCAGTACGACGAACGTTCGCATTCCACGTCGCTCGACAGTCAGCCGATTCACGGCGGAGCAGACGCCACCGGTCAATCGGCGACAGCCAACGATGCGACTGCCCCGACCCATCGACGCCGCAACCCAGGCGAGAGTCTCCACGGAGGGCCGACGCTGCCTGAACCCGCCATCCCTCCAGTCGCCGTCGGTCATGATCGCGAGCCTATTCGTCAGGGGCCTGCGGCGATACGGGTTTCTAACCCGCCAGAGCTTAGCTGGACTGCATCAGACCGATCTCCTGCAAACTTCCGGTGTAATCCCCGATGAGCTGCTGGATCGCACTGTCGGTACCACCGGCGTACGCCTGGATCTCAAAATCGGAGACAATGGCGCTCGCCTGATTGTTCAGTTTGAGCGTTTGCTCCTCAACAAGGATCTTCATAATCTCGTCCAGATCGCCCCAGGCCATCATGAAGCCGCCGGGGTTCCCAGTGACGGACAAAAATTCGTGGTGTCCGTGTACCCGGCCGGACTTCGCCATGCCTTCAAAGTAGGCAATTGCCTTCCCGAAAACGTCCAGACCACTGAGCTCCCGACCCGGGATGCTCGCGCCCCAGCGGATCATAATCGCGCCATTCATAACTCCCCCTGTGATGTGCGATCAGCGAGTCCGAGCACCACCACGGTGTCGACTAAAATATAGGCACGGCAAACATCGTGACGTGGCCACTCCGACGCTTTCCGAGCGCCGACTGGCAGGCGCGGCTGGTCGATCAAGACCGCAGACGACCTGATAGCGCGGCTTTGATGCGTTAAGCGACCTTCAAGATCCCGGGCCCCATACTGCTCGCAAGATCGAAATCGCGGTCCTGTTGCATTCGAGGGGTCCGTTGCGTTCGTCGATTGTGGATCGGGCAGGATGGGTCGGTGAGGCTCTCGGCTTCACGAACGCCACCGCGTTCAGTCCAACCGATGTCATGCCGCTGGCGCCGTGGGCGAAGCTGGCGATGACCGCGCAGGCGTTCGGTTCGCTCGCGGTTCTCGGACTCGTGATCGCCCGCGCGGTGAACATCCTGAAGTAGCCAGACGCCGCCAGCGACCTGTCCCGCCAATGTTCCGACGGCGTGTGAAGTTCGACGCCCGATGTGAACAAGCCGAGCCGGCGCGGAAGTGGTGTCGCGCTGCCTGCAGAGCCGGGCCGGCGCATTCTCGGCAACGCGATCGGCGACGCTGCGACCGCTCCAGGCGGCCCAGCCTCCGTAATTCACGAACGGTTCAATCGCCCCGGTGCTGTCCTACGAGGCGATCGCCGCGTTCTACGTGTTCCAGTCCCAGCGGCGCTGCGCTGCGACGCGGACGTCGACCCACGCGGCGCTCATCCCGAGCGGGCGGGGCTCATCGGGCGGCGGTCGGCGCGTCGACCGCGCATGCTCCAACGTCACGCTCGAGATTGACTAATGCGGGTATCAGGGTGCCATCGATCAGCATCATGACGGCAGGCGGCACGCGTGTCAGCACGAGAGCGCACTGGTTCGCCCGGGCTCGACGGTCGAGGTCGAGGTCGATGAACAGACCGTCACCATCGAGTATTCGCGCGTCATGCAGGTCAAGCTCAAGTCGGCGCGGGCACCGGAGTAACACGTCCTTCACTACGGCATACAGAGGCGAAGCGGTTTCGGGGGTGATGTCACCGGCTACAGCGATTCTTCCCACCGCTGGTGACAGCGCCCGAAGGTGCACCGCAACCTTCATGGTCTGCATCCACCGCAACATACCCGATGAAAAGGTTGCGGAATCGCATTTGGACAGATGCCACCGCAGCGCCAGGCGTCCTAGCAGGTCGGTACATCAAGCGTCGTCATCTCCGACTTACCTGGTCAAAGACGACATGACGGTGACCTTGGACCCGGCGACCAGGTCACCGTCTGGCCAATGGCGGTGAAGATCGAGAACGTTAGGGTCCCGCCGTGCACCCCGATCCCTACCGCGCCGGCAGCGCGGGCACGGGTGACATCCGCTGTCCTACTACAGCGAGGCGCGATTGCGGCCTCGACTCACTGCACCGACACGGCGCGGATGTCGTTGTTTGGTCGTTTGACCGATTTGCTGAGTTCGGCCCCGCGGCCCCGCACTCTGCACCATCATGAGTAGTGGCAAAGCTCCGCTTGATGGGCGACAGTGGCCGACGGTGCTGGATCGGGCACCGTCGATCCCGAACGAGTACGCCTTGGAAGCGCGGCCGGACGTCCCGATTGTCGTGAGTTCCAGTAAGACGAGGCGACCTTGTCAGACGTGACCAGACTGCATAACGTGTCGTCGGCCGAGCAGCGGGACGCCGGCCGGGCTCGGAGCCTGCTCGTACTTGAGTTCGGTAGCAGCGAGGACTTCGACAACCCGCGCCGGGAGTGGCGGCGGCTGTTCTCGGAACTGCTTGGCACCTTCTTCCTCGTCCTCGTCGCCGCCGGCGGCGGGATCCTGCACGGCGAAGGCCAGATCAGTCTTGCCGCCGCCGTCGTCGCACCCGGTCTGATGGTCATGGCCATCATCCTGTTCATGGGCGCCGTGTCCGGCGCCCACCTCAACCCCGGCGTCTCGCTCGCGTTCGCCCTGCGCGGCGACTTCCCCTGGAAGCGGGTACCCGGATACATCGTCGTCCAACTCATCGGCGCGACCCTCGCCTGCCTGTTCCTCGACGGCGTATTCGGCAACATCCAGCACCTCGGCGCGACCCTGCCCGGACCGGGCTACGCGAACTGGCAAGCGCTTCTCATGGAGATCGCCCTGACCACCGGTTTGGTCAGCGTGATCCTCGGCACCGCGTCATCCGCACAGAACGTCGGCGGGCTAGCCGCGCTCGGCGTCGGCGGTTACATCGCCCTTGCCGGCCTGTGGTCAGCACCGGTCAGCGGCACCTCAATGAACTCAGCCCGCTCGTTCGGGCCCGCACTCGTCAGCGGCGACTGGACCAGCTACTGGGTCTACGTCGTCGGCCCGCTCACCGGCGCGGTAATCGCCGTCGGGTTCGCCTTCATCCTGCGCGGACGCGGTGGCGACCGATCCGGCCGCACCGCCGGCTCCGGCCGTCTGCACGCCGAGTCCGACCAGCAACCGCCAACCGCGCGCCGGACCGATGACGGTCAGACCAAACCGCCGGGATGACACACAACGAGCCGGTTCAAACCCCAACCCCAGGACCGGCCGGGCCGCGGCGTATTTGGCCTCGTGTGGGCACTCCCAAAACGACCTTCCCGCTGGTCCGTGACCTTGCCGCCGCCGGTGTGCCGATGGCGGCGGCTGCCGGAGTGCTGGGCACGACGCAAAGGTGGCCTCGGACAGTGACGAAATGGCTTACCGCGGCGCGTCTAGAGCGCACGCTGAGGGGATGACCGACGATCCCAGCGAGCTGACCATCTGCCCGTATTGCGGTGCATCACTAAGCGAAAAGATCGAATCGCCGGACACCGGTCCTGGCGACGATCCCAGGATCTTTCACTATGTGTGCGTTGATGATCACGAAGGCGACGTCGCGCAAGATGCGTCAGGCAGAACCGAATTGGTCGAGGTCTAGCTCCAACGTCATTCAGTTAGGAGCGGCGCAACCGGCGCCGCCCCCGACCGTTGTTCGAGGCGGAGTGGGGTGCCGTACCGCCGGCAAAGGTGATCAGTAACGGCGAACCGGAACGTACCGACGATCTCGAAACTGACACGCTCCTGGCCGTTCTGGCGGGCTAGGCAGACCGACGCCGGCATAGCCGGGGCATTCGGCTGAAGCCCGCGAACCACGCAACGGCGCTTGCAGCGACTCATGCAAAGCCTGAACACGACCACCCGGTTCGTGGCCGGCATGAACGCCAAGGAGCGCCGCCTGCTCTAAGCAGCCCAGGGGCGGGAACTTGACGGGTAACGCCCGCCACGCGAATCCGCTACCTCGACCACAACGGCTGGGTCGGGCCGGCCCTTTCGCGGACCCGCGCCGCGTCCGGCCTCGGTCGGGGGTCGGGCATCGCTGCGATACCTGCATGTCTACGGACACCTCCGCCGTTCAGGGCGGTCGGTCGCACATGGCGGGATCGCTGTGACGTCGCTGTGGCATCTCTGTGACCTGGCTGATCCCTGCCATGGCAGTACGCCGCCATCGCCGATGGCTTCCGCGTGCGAGCCGATGGCCGGTAGATCCTTCGCATGTCCCCTCACATCCTGCCTCGCCGCGGCCGACGCGGGTTCCTGATCGCGGCTGCGGTCAGCGTGCTCCTGTCGATGCTGCTCATCGGCCCGCTTTCGCGATCCGCCGCCGGTGCCGCAACCGCGCCAGCGGTGCGTTCCGGCGGCCCCACTATCACTGTCACGCTCATCACCGGCGACGTCGTCTCGGTAACCGAGACGGCCAAGGGCGAGTACGCCACCGACATCCAGCGGCCCGGCGGTGCCCGTGGTGGCGTACACGCGCAGACGATCGGCGACGACCTGTTCGTCTTCCCCGACGAGGTGATGCCCTACCTCGCGTCAGGCACGCTCGACCGGCGGCTGTTCGACGTCACGACGCTGATCGAAGCCGGCTATGACGACCAGCACGCCGACGGCATCCCGCTGATCGTCAGCTACGCCGACGCCAAGGGTGCTACAAAGCCGGTTCCGGCCGGGACGACGAAGGTCCGGCCCTTGCCGAGCGTACGCGGTTCGGCCGTCAAGGCGGCCAAGCGGCAAATGCGCAAGGTCTGGGACGCCCTCACACCTTCGACAACCACGTACGACGCGAACCCGAAGCCCGTTCTGGCCGACGGAATCCAGAAGATCTGGCTGGACGGCAAGGTGCACGTGGACCTGTCCGACAGCACCGCCCAGATCGGCGCGCCGGACGCGTGGTCGGCCGGGTACGACGGTAAGGGTGTGAAGGTCGCGGTCCTCGACACCGGCGTCGACCTTGGCCACCCCGACCTTGCGGGCCGGGTCGACACCACGGCGAGCTTCGTGCCGGGCCAGACCGTCGATGACGGGCACGGCCACGGCACCCACGTCGCGTCGACCATCGCCGGAAGCGGTGCCGCCTCCGGCGGCAAGGAGAAGGGAGTCGCGCCCGGCGCCGACCTCATCGTCGGAAAGGTTCTCGCAAACGAGGGCTACGGGGAGGACTCGTGGATCATCGCGGGCATGGAATGGGCGGCTGGCCAGGGCGCCCGCGTGGTCAGCATGAGCCTGGGCGGCAACGAGCCGAGCGATGGCTCCGATCCGCTCAGCACGGCGGTCAACCAGATCACCGCTGAGAAGGGCACGCTGTTCGTCATCGCGGCGGGCAACGCCGGAGCCGAAGCCTGGATCGCGCCGCCGGGTGCGGCCGACGCGGCCCTCACGGTCGCCGCCGTCGACTCGGCCGACCAGCTCGCCGACTTCTCCAGCCGCGGGCCTCGGTACGGGGACTACTCGCTCAAGCCCGACATCGCCGCGCCCGGCGTGGACATCCTCGCGGCCAAGGCCGGCGGCACGGCCGCCGACGGCTACTACGAGTCGATGAGCGGCACCTCGATGGCGACACCCCACGTCGCAGGCGCGGCGGTGATCCTCGCCCAGCACCACCCCGACTGGCACGCGGCCGAGCTGAAGAACGCGCTCATGAGTACGGCCAAGCACCTCGACGGCTACACGGCCTATCAGGTGGGTTCGGGTCGGGTCGACATCCCGGCGGGGTTGAACGCCACCGTCACCGCGACCGGTTCGGCGTACTTCGGGTTCCAGGAGTGGGGGCATGTGAGCCCGACCCCGATCGACCGGACCATCACCTACACCAACACCGCTGACAGCCCGGTGTCGCTGGACCTGGCTGTCGACGGCGAGGTGGCGGGTGGCCCCTACGACACCGACCCGCACGCCGACGAAGGCACGCCGGCGCCGGGCGTGTTCACCCTGTCCGCCTCGACGCTCGTCGTCCCGGCGCACGGAACGGCGTCGGTGACCGCCATCGCGCACCCGGACCTGGGCTCGCCCGGCCACCGCTACCTCGGCGAGATCATCGCCACGGACGGCACGACCGCAGAGACGCACACGACGCTCGGCCTCTACATCGAGGAGGAACGCTATGAGCTGACCCTCTCGGTGAAGGACCGCAGCGGCGACTACGTGTCGGATTTCCTCATGCTGCAGCGGTTCGGCCAGTCCGAGCCGGACTTCGTGATGTCCGGCCCGGGCCCGACGTCGGTGCGCCTGCGGCGCGGCGTCTACAGCCTGTGGACGCACCAGCAGATGCCCGGAAGCCACGGCGCGGACGCGATCGCCACGGTGCTCATGGGCGACCCGGAGATCGTGCTCGACCGCGACCGCACCGTCACGCTAGACGCCCGCAAGGCGGTCGAGGCGACGGCGGTCGTGCCGAAGAAGACCGAGAACCGCCTCCTGATCATGGACTGGTACCGCTCGGACGGCGGCGACAGCGTGATCAACGACCAGTACATCCTGCCGCCGTGGTCGGATGAGATGTACGTCCTGCCGACCAAGAAGGTGACACAGGGCAGCTTCGAGTACGAATCGCGCTGGCGTAAGGCGTACCCGCTGCTGACGATCACCGACCGCAGCAAGGAACTGAGCTTCCTCGGTCAGCCGGGATCGCCGCTATACGACGGCAAGAAGCAGGTCGAGGCGGTCTACGCCGGAAACGGTGGGCCCGAGGACTACCAGGGCCGCAACGTGCACGGCAAGGCTGTCGTCGTGACACGCTCGGACTCACTGTCGAACACGCAGCGCGCTCAGGCCGCCGCCAGCGCCGGCGCGGACCTGCTCATCGTGGTCAACGACAGCGCGGCCAAGTACATGGAGTGGGCCGGCAACGATGACGGAACCTTCTCCGGCGTCACGGTCGTGTCCATGACCTCCACCACCGGTTCATCCCTCGTGAACGCTGCAAGCAACGGCGAGCTCCGGCTCGGGTTGGAAGGGGTGCCGTCATCGGCGTACACCTATGACCTGGTCGACCCGCATCCGGACCGGATCCCCGTCGACCTTTCCTACAAGCCGCAGCCGAAGGACCTGGCCACGGTCGAGATGCGCTTCCACGGCGACACCGCGGTCCGCGGCGGCGAGTTCCGCCTCGACTACCGCCCCTACCGCCGCTACTCCGCGGGCGTGACCCTGTCCCAGGACATGCCGGGTACCCGGATCGACTATCTCTCGGCGCAGCCGGGCACGACGTGGCGGGGTTCGGCGATCGGCGGCCGGGAGTTGGAGCTGGTGTCCATCGGATCCCGGGTTGGCTACCAGCCGGGCAGCCGCCAGAAGGTGGACTGGTTCGGTGCGGTGGCCCGGCCCCGGGACAACGCGGCCTTCGGTACCTCCTACCGCACTGCCTACGAGTTCCAGTTCAACGTCCAACCGTGGTCGGACGGCGAGATCGGGCACGCGGGCTACATGCAGTGGGGCGACCAGCTCACCTTCCGCGTCCTGCAGGACGGCGTCGAGATCGCCAAGACCGAGGGCTGGGCCCAGGGCCACGTCGAGGGTAATCCCGACGGCGTCACCCACTACACCCTTGATCTGGACGCGAGGCGCGAAAACTACCGCCTCTCGCCCCGGACCCACACGGTCTGGGAGATTGCCTCACCGCACGTCGAGAGCTCGGACAACGACGAGAAGCTCCCGGTGCTCCAGCTCGACTACGCCATCGACACGGACATGTCCGGCAATACTCGCGGCGGCCCGCAGACGATCGGCATCATCCCGTCGCACCTCGACGGTGTCGTCGGGGCCGGCACGATCAACTCGGCGGGCCTTGAGGTCTCCTACGACGACGGCAAGACCTGGCAGGCGGTGCCCGTTGTGAAGTCCCAGTCGGGCTGGACCGCGAACTTCCTGGCTCCTGCGACCGGTTACGTCTCGCTGCGGGCAACCGCGGCCGACAGCGCCGGCAACAAGATCACCCAGGAGGTGATCCGGGCCTACGGGCTGACCCAGCACTAATCTGCGCGGACGACGGCCCCGGGGTCTCACTCACCCCGGGGCCGTCCTAGTATCTGCGCCATGCTGGGACCGCTCGGGCTCGGCGCGGCCGAGGAAGAGATCTACCGGATGCTGGTCGCGCGGCGCGGCGCGCGGATCAGCGAGCTGGCCGCTGCCACGGGCAGGACCCCCGCCTCGGTGCGGGCGGTCCTGGAGTCCTTGTCCGGTCAAGGGCTCATGGGTACGCCTACCGCAGAGCCCGATCCCCTCTACGTCCCGGCGCCGCCCGGCGTCACACTGGCCGCGCTACTGCGACAGCGGCAGGACGATCTGCGCGACGTCGAGCGGGCCGTCTCAGACCTGGTCGACCAGTACCGTTCCCCGGAACTGCACCACGACGTGATCGAGGTACTGACTGACGTAGCCGACGTCCGGCGGCGGTTCTTCCAGATCCAGGAAGCGGCCCGCCACGAGGTGCTCTCGATGGTCGTGCCGAACCTGACGATCGTTCCCCACCGGGAGAACACCGCAGAGATCGCCGGCATGAAGCGCGGCGTACGCTACCGCGCCCTGCTCGACCGGCGGGCGCTGATCGCAGCGAACATGCAAGCCGACGTACGCGCGTCGCTCGAAGCGGGCCAGCAGATCCGGGTAGTCGATGAGGTGCCGGTGAAGATGATGATCGTCGACGGGCAGACGGCGCTCCTACCGCTGCACTCCTCGGATGCACCGCCGTCCGTCTTGGTCCACCGCAGCGGTCTGCTCTCAATCCTGATCGCCTTCTTCGAAACCGAATGGGCGCGGGCGTTTCCGCTAGGACCCGCCACCGCCGAGGACTCGATCACCGAGACCCGCCCGGGCGACCTCGACGAGCTGGACCGCCAGGTCCTCGCCCTGCTGCTGTCGGGCCTGACTGATCAGGCTCTGGCCACCCAGCTGGGTTTGTCGCTGCGTACCGTCCACCGCCGGATCCGCCAGCTCATGGTGAAGGCCGGCGTCGAGAGCCGCATACAGCTCGGCTGGGCGGCCTCCCGCAACGGCTGGGCCTGACTCACACCGGTCAGGACGAGTCACGCTACGCGGCCACGTCAAAGCAGGCCGCCGAGGCCTTTGCCGACGAGCACTGTCCCGATGACAAGCATCAGCACCGCCGTTACGGCGGCGTTGTGTTCTTCGAGCCATCGTTTGAGCGAATCAAGAGGGTCTCGCAGCCGGTCTGCGGCAATCCCGTAGGCAGCAACTGGAATTGCCACCGTGGTGCACGCAATCACGGCGAACGCAGTCACCGCCACCGCATCGCCGCCATCGGAGAACGACCCGCCACTGATGGTGACGCCCGCAGCCGCGCATAGCGCCAGGTTCGTTGGGTTAACGGCCGACATGACGAAACCCAGACCGGCCGCCTCGGGCAAATTAACCTTGTCGATGGAATCCGTCCACTTCGGCATGGGCGACGGACCCTCCCTCAGGCTGACCCGCCACTGCGCGACCGCGATCGCCAATGCGCCGAGGCCCAGCACTAGCTTGATCCACGACACGACCGTCGACGGCTCGTCCGAGGCAGTCTCGATCTCCGCGGACAGCACGAGAAATACGACAACCACGACGAGGATGCCAAACACCCAGCCGAGCGTGAATCCGAGGCTGGTCACCCGAGCCTTCGGTGTAAACAGCATCAGAATGACGGCGATGACTGCGGTCGGGCTGACGGCGACGCCGACGGCCAGCGGCAACAGGTCGCCAATGACGGAACCCACGCCCGCCTCCAATCAATACAGCACTGGCCCTGCCACCAGAGGCTTGGGCTCGCCGGTCGTGGACAACCGCCGTCACGGGACCGCTCGCCGCTGTCAAAGACCGTCCGGCCGTATTGATCCCCTGGCGCGTCGGCGGCAGCTATTGCCCGGGCATCGGCGTCGGAGTCAGACCGACCGCTCAACGCGGCCACGCCATAAACAAATCAATCACATGACCAGTGATCATTAGCGGTCAAATGCCCAGGTCAACGGACGACCGCAGCGTGTCGGGTTCGTCTGCGACCCTCGATGACCGCCACCCAGCGTCGGTCTTGCGGTGCGCCACCGCGGGCATGAGAGCCTCCGACGTTGTCAGCGATTTCGTGGGCGGGCGGTGGTCGCGTCCAGCTACCGGTGATCATGTCGCCGTCGTACAACGCCCCCCGCGTTCAACGCCGGATTCTCGCCGCCGGTTTAACCGGTCACCTTGGCGCGATTCAGCCGTAATGTGCCAATGACGAGGTAAAGCACCTGGGCCGCCCAAGTGCCGGTAAGCCGCTGGTGGACCATCACGAGCGATCGCGGATCACACCGTTTCGCGGCGCCTTACTCGTCGAAGGCGACAGCCTCGCCGCTCAAGTTCCGATCGATTGGTACATTCAGCTCAAACGTGACAGGCGGGCGAAAGAGCCCGCGACCAGGCCTCAAATCGCGGATTATTCCGACACCCGGTCCCTCAAGGCGCGACGGTAGAGCTAGAACAACCGCCGGCGGGCCGCAGGCGGGCGGCGAAATCCCGAAAGGAGCAAGGGCCCGTGGACACCAGGCTTGAGGTTGCGATGATACCGGTCTCCGATGTGGACAAGGCCAAGGAGTTCTACCAGGGGCTCGGATGGCGGCTGGACGCGGACTTCGACTTCGGCGGCGGCGTCCGGGCGGTGCAACTGACCCCGCCCGGGTCGGCGTGCTCGGTCAGCTTCGGCACCGGAATAACACCTGGCTTGGAGCTCGTGGTGGATGACATCGACGTGGCGCGAGCCGATCTGGTTCGACACGGCGCCGAGGTGAGTGAGGCGTTCCACCGAGAGGCCGGCAAGCTAGCCCCAGGCCCGGACCCGGATCACAAGAGTTACGCCTCGTACGCCTCGTTCAAGGATCCGGACGGCAACGCCTGGCTGCTCCAGGAGGTCACCACCCGCCTGCCGGGCCGCACTACGTCGCCGCTGGCGGCCTACGGCTCGGAAGCCAACCTGGCCGACGCGCTGCGCCGTGCGGCGGAGGCACACGGCCGGCAGGAGGGCAATGTCGGCCAGGACGATCCATTTTGGGCGAGCTTTTATGCGCGCTTCATGGTGGAAGAGTCGGCGTCCGACGCGAGCGCATGATTGGCGGGGGCCATCTCGCAACGTCGGCGCCATCGCCATCCGGCAACCGATGGAGGCCTCAGACAGTCAATCGATCAAGGGGGTGGCAATGGCCGCGCTGAGGTACTCGGTGTATGTGGCTCCGTCGAAGCCGGCGGTGTCCGACGATCTTCCGCCGGGTGAGGACCGGCGGATGTGGTCCCCGACTTCATCGACGCTCATCCACGGTGCGCGCGACGCGGTCTTGGTAGACGCGCTCATGACGATCGACGAGTCGCGGGCTTTGGCCGACTGGGTGGCCGCGGCGGGCAAGAACGTGACCGCCATCTTCATCACCCACGCGCACGGCGATCACTTCTTTGGCGCCCCTGCAGTGCTCGAACGGTTTCCCGATGCCAGGATCGTCGCCACGCCGGGCGTCGCGGCGCACATGGCCGCTCAGTACGGGCCACAATGGTTCGGCGGATTCTGGAACCCGCGCTTCCCCGAACAGATCTCCGATCAGCACGTGACCGCGGAGCCTTTGACCGACGGCCTGCTCGATCTGGAAGGACAACAGCTCCGCGCGGTCGAGCTGGGTCACACCGACACCGATGGCACTAGTGCACTGCATGTTCCCTCCATCGGGCTGATCGTGTCAGGCGACGCCGTGTACGGAGATGTGCACCTCTACCTCGGCGAGGCGAAAGGAAGCGGCACGGTGGAGTGGCTCGGCGCCCTGGACACCATCGAGAACCTCCAGCCCAGCGCGGTCGTCGCCGGCCACAAACGCGACGGCGATGCCGACAGCCCGGACAATATCGGCAGGACCCGCCGCTACATCGAAGATTTCACGATCGCAGCCGAGAAGGCTCGAAGTTACACCGACCTCTACGAGGCAATGCTCGCCCTCTACCCCGACCGCGTGAACCGCGGTGTCCTTTGGAACTCG
Source organism: uncultured Actinomycetota bacterium (assembly GCA_963836775.1). GTDB lineage: Bacteria > Actinomycetota > Actinomycetes > Mycobacteriales > Micromonosporaceae > DASQPR01. The sequence goes on from CAWIKR010000003.1 coordinate 3,352,568, forward strand.
GCGAAATCCTTCATGTCCTGAGCCACCCGCTCACGCGGCCCAGCCGTGCGTCGCTGCGGTATGCCGCCACGGCGTACTGAGGGCGATCACCAAAGCGCTGCGCGAGGTCTCACCGCCCCCACCGTCGATGCGGCCGGGCACGCTTCGACGCCTTCGACGACGACTGGGGCCAGCGGTATCCGGTCATCATCAAGCTGTGGCGATCGGCGTGGGAGCAGTTCACGCCGTTCTTGGCGTTCCCGCCGGAGATACGTCGAGTCGTGTACACCACCAACGCCATCGTGAGCCTGAACGCGAGATTCCGGCAAGCGACACGCCGGCGCGGCCACTTCCCCAACGACCAGGCCGCACTCAAGGTGCTCTACCTGGTCATTCGCACCCCACGAGTGAACCTGGCTAACGTCGCCGGCAAAACCGGCGGCTGGAAAGCCGCACTCAACGCCCTGGCGCTGTACTACGGCGACAGGATCACCGAACACTAAAGGCGATCACCGCCCACCCACGAAAATCCTTACAGTCCCCGACAACCTTCTACCGAGTGGCCAGAGGTGGGTAGTCGACGACGAATCCATCGTCGTCAACGGTGACGTCGGTGGAGGAGATGGCCGAGGCGCATCTTATTGTCCGCTGGTCGAGCAGCGTGTAGGTCATTTCCAGCGGCACCACGGCAAGGCTTGGCAGCAGAATCCAGGCGACAGCGATCGTGTGCGTGGTGCCGGGCGGCTGCGTGAGCAGGTTAAGGCGCCGGACTGGCAGCGCGATGGTCAGCGGCGAATGATACAGATCCACGTCGAGCGCTGCGGCCAGCCGGCCGGGGTCTTCGGTGCCGGGCAACGGCGCCGTCGGCTCGACTACATTAAGGTTGCCATGTTCGGATGTGGTAACACGCCAGCCTTCGCTGGTTCGCTGCATGTCGACCGAGCGCTGCCAGCCTTCGCCCTCGACGCTGACCTCGAGGTGTGTGCTCACCCAGGCGCGGTCCGTGCCGAGCTGGTATCGGGCGGCATACTTGGCGGGGGTGGCGGTGAACGCAACACCACGCGCGGTCAGGCCGTCCCGATCGTCGAGCACGACGAACTCGCCACCGGTCGTATCGGTGCGCTGCCACGCCAGCGCGCGCGGAAGAACCGTCATGGTTCAACGCTACCGGCCGCGATCACCCGGTCGGGGCTAGTCAACCCATCACCCGCGACACCCGCGTGGTCATTGTCATGCGCGGCGGCAGGCTTCGCTTTCGGCCTTAAGACGCACCGGATGGCTGTGCGATTCACACCCTCCGCACGCATTTCACCCGGGTGGCGGCCGCAGTCAGAGCCTGGCACCAGCGCGGCAGACGGTGCAGCGCGACGACCGCGTGGCGCGGTTCCACCGATCCGACCGCCGCCTCGGGGCAGGAACGCCTGGTAGGTCATGGTGGACTGTGGGTCGACGACGGTGACGCCCCTGGCAGCCTCGCGTGTAGCCGCCACGCGGCGTACAGGCCGACGTATCCGCCGCCGATCCGCGTCGGCTTTCTCCCATAGCGGCCATGCCCCGGGCTAGCCACGCAGCTGTCACACAGTGCCGGCCGCAGGCCGGCAATCGGATCTTCTGCGCGGGCACTACACCAGCTGATCCGACCTACAACCTCGACCGATGACGTGGTCACGCGGTCCCCAGCAGCGCACACATGCAAGCCGGGTCCCAAGTTGTCGTCGCTGCGGCCCCCGTAGCCGCGCAGGTCTCCTGATACCGGTAGCACACGCTCCACGAGCGGAGCGCGCGTCTCGCACGCCGGAACGGCGCTTCGCCACCGTACGAGCCCGCAGGCCCGCTGGATCCGCACCCCTGCCTTCGTCGCCCATCTCTGCCACCGCGGCCGCCTAGTTTAGGAGCTGATCGCCTACACCGTCCGTTCCTGAGAGAACGACTTCGGAACGCTCAGATGTCCAGGTCGTCGGCGTCTTCAGGATCCGGCGCCGCGGCGCGACTGTCTTCCTCAATCAGGCGGCGCTGGACCTCGGCGTCGGCGCGCGCAGCCACGTCCTCTCCGCCCTCGGGCGTCCCATTGCCTCCGGCGTTAGGGGTTTGGCTGGCCTCGATCTCACGCTCGGCCGTCTCATGGCCGACGCGCTCGATCTCCTCCTCGTCGGCTTGGGCCTGCTCGGCGAGCACTTGCTCCTGCTCTGGCGTGTGATGCCCGGCGGGGTCCAAGGCCGACTCTTCGACGTGCGGCTCGGTCGGCGACGGGCGTGGCTCGTCGGCGCGGGCGCCACCGTTGTCGGTCATCAATCACCCCAAGTAACGTGATAGATGCAGTTTACGAGTTGGTCGCGGCCAGGAAGTCGACTTCGCCGCCTCTGGCTACGCCGCGCGCGCCCGTCGGAAAGTAACAACGCCCGAATCGTGCTGCTGCTCGGACACCGCGGATTCGGCGGCATATGAGGCAGATCGCCTGCGGAACTGCGCTTCGGCAGAGGGCTCCTTCGACCGGCGCTTCGGATACGCCGCGACGTTCTGATCGAGCTGATCGAGCCTTTGCCGCTCAGCGTGGCCCGCCTTTGACCACGCCGAGTTCCCAGTGAGGCCGGCCGCGCGTGAAGCCATCCGCGTCGCCGATCACCATGCGGAAGAACGATGCCGTTACGCGAACACGGCCCTCGCCGTGATGCTACGAAAGAGGTGGACAACGACGCAGCAACTGAGCTGCTGCGAGTTCACACGCGCGAGGACGTCGAACAAGTTCACGCAGCGTGCTGGACCAGCGGGGGTCGCGGCAGCAGCGCCGCGCTCGAGACGTCAGACGTGTTGGTTCGAGCGGCCCAGTAGATGATCGGGAGGCGACAGTGATCGCTCGGCATGCGACGGCCACGATGATCGGGCTGGGCCGACCCCGCACGGCAAAAGTCACGGTGTGCTGACGATGGCCGGGCCGGCCTGGACTGCCGACGCGCTGGTGATCTTCGGGATCACCGGTGACTTGGCCCGGAAGATGACCTTCCCAGCGCTGTACCGGTTAGAGCGGCGCGGCGCGCTGACATGCCCGGTGGTGGGCGTCGCGTCGACCACGCTTAGCACACAGGAGTTGACGCGGCGAGCCCACGCGGCGATCGAGGACGCCGGCGAGCAGGTGGACGAGGCGGTGCTCGCGCGGCTGGCGCGGCGGTTGACGTATCTGGCCGGCGACGTGACCGACCCGCAGCTGTACAAAGCGTTGGCGGTACAGCTGGCTCGGGCTCGGCGGCCGCTTTACTACCTGGAAATGCCACCGTCGCTGTTCGCGCCGATCGTGGACCGCCTGGACGCGGCGGGCCTGATCGATGATGGGCGCGTGGCGGTCGAGAAACCGTTCGGGCACGACCTGGCCTCGGCGCGGGAGCTTATTGATCGCCTGGACCAAGTGCTCGACAGACGGCAGCTCCTGCTCGTCGATCACTTCCTCGGCAAAGAGCCGGTGATCGAGATCGAGTACCTGCGGTTCGCGAACTTCGCCATGGCAGAGTTGTGGGACCGCACGAGCGTCGAGGTCGTTCAGATCACGATGGCGGAAGACTTCGGCGTCGATGATCGCGGCCGATTCTACGACGCCGTGGGCGCGTTACGGGACGTGGTGCAAAACCATCTCCTCCAAGTGCTGGCCCTGGTGGCGATGGATCCGCCGATCGGAGCATCCGCAGACGAGTTGCGGGACAAGAAAGTCGAGGTACTCAAAGCAATGCCGCCGGCCGACGTGCGGCAGTGCGTCCGCGGCCAATACGAGGGGTACCGCAAGGTGCCCGGGGTGGCCGACGGGTCGGACACCGAAACATTCGTCGCACTTCGGATGGACATCGACAGCTGGCCCTGGGCCGGAGTGCCGATCTTCATCCGGGCCGGAAAGCAGCTGCCGGTGCGCGCCACCGAGGTGCGTCTGGTGCTTCGAGGCACCCCCCGGCTGCGGTTCCTGCCCGACGCAGCTCGGGTGGAGTCAAACCAGATCGTCCTGCGCATTGCCCCCGAACCCGGGCTGCGGCTGCAACTGTCCGCGTTGGACGAGCACGATGCGTGGCGGCCGGTGCGGCTGGACTCGGCGTTTGAGCGCGAACTCGGGACACCGCTCCCACCCTACGAGCGGCTGCTGTACGACGCGTTAACCGGCGACGACCGGCTATTCGCCCGCCAGGACGCGATCCTGGAGAGCTGGCGGATCGTGCAGCCCGTGATCAGCTACCCGCCCCCGGCGCTCCCGTACCCGGTCGGGTCGTGGGGACCTCCTGAAGCCGATGCCCTACTTTCTGGGCACCCACCGTGGCAGCCGCCGTGGCTGCCCGAGGCGTCGACATGACAGTCATGGTCGACGGCTCGGCACACGGGTGCTTGACGAGCTCGTCCCGGCAGCCTGACACCACGTCGAACGGTATGCCAACCGAGTCCAGGCCGACCACGGCCGCCTCAAACACCGACTCCGTTCCGATGCGCGGCTCGCGCACCGACCGCACGACGCAGGTCGTCAAAACCGGGTCGCATTCATCCAGAACCTAATGGGCCGCGGCCACTACGAACTCGCCACCCAGATCCCATACCCGCTGCGAATCGCCGCCGCGTTCACCGAACCCGCCGGGGCGATCTGACACGACGCTCGACGGGTTGGCCAGGCCCGACGCATGGATTGCGCAACAGCGCCTCGGGAGGAGCATCGCGGTCCTGGACGCGGTCGGCGCCGATTCATGAGCCGCGCCGGGTGGCCGGCCGATTGCCACGTCTCTTCGGCCAACGCCGATCACTGCAGAGACGACGGTGCCCACCGCCGCGGGGTTCCAATCGCCGAATGCAGCTACTGGCGTTCCCGGCCACGGTGCTGCGTTGGTATCGCGACCTTGGTCGTCCGCCGTCACGCGGCCGTCGCACGGCCCAAGCGCCCGCGCCGGCCGGCGGACCGTGCGTTGAGTTCCACAACGCACGGCCCAAACCAAGGCATCGCGAACGCCCGCCCGCCGCACCCACTGCCCCGCCGATCATCGACCCGCCGAAGACGGACCGAGTCAACATCCCAAGACGCGACCGAGCTTCGGCGGCTCCTGCAACGAGTACGAGCATGCCGCGTGACCTGGACGGACGAGATTTCGGCACGGGCAGCGTCCGCTGGTGTGCGGCCGTTCCTACATCTCCTTCATCGCCTCCTGCATGGCCCGGTCGATGTCCTTCGGACTCACGCCGAGATCTTCGGCGGTCTCCTTTTCGGCGCCGGTTACGGCGTTCTGGATGGCATCTTCGACCTTGCCCTCGCCAACGACGACGAGTCCGGCGTGGCCGGGATCGATGAAGTCACCGAGCTGCTTCGCGCTGGCCCGGGACATGCCCTTGGCGAGGTGACCGCTCACCCCGCCGACTACGCCGCCTACCGCTGCCGCGCCGAGGATGGCCGGTGGGAAGACTGCTCCAATCACGGCGCCGGCCGCGATGCCCCACCACGCGCCGTGGCGCGTCGACGTCTCGTCCTTGTTCTCGTGGACCTTGCCGTCGGCGTCCTTGGTAATGACGGCGGCGTCGTATGAGCCAACCAGGCCGCCGGCGTGCAGGTCCTTGACGATCTGATAGTCCGCTTGGGCGGCGGACTCGTTCGGATACGACGCGACGTAGATGAACGTGCTGTCGGTCTTTGCCATTGCTTCCTCCTGTGGCGTTCACGGCAACGGACTCGCGCATCGGCCCGCCGGCTAGCGCCGTGGATTAGCCGTGCGCCATTAGCAACGACGTGGCCCTCGACACCGACGTTACCCATGCGCAACGTGGTGGGGGACGTCTTTGCCGGTATGGCCGGGCAGCCGCCACGCTGACCGGCGCCGGCCCAGGTCGCCAGGCGGGCACACAAGGCCCCGGCGCCCTTCGGCCCGCGCCATCGGCCACCGACCCTCGATCACCGCTCTGGGCGGCGCCCACGCCTCGGGCCTACGGTCCAAACGTGGACGCCAATCCCGAATTCCCGGCCCACGAGGCACACGCACCCCGCACCACCCAGGCGGCACCCGTGGCGGTCGTCAAGACCGGTGCTGCAACGGCACATTGCGATCATCGATGGAGTTGCCAGACCTCAGGGTGCCGTTGCCGGATCAAGGCTGAGGTGTCCTCTCCCGGGATCTGACCCGGGCCGCGAATGCCTCGATCGCGTCGATGACTGCCTCGAAGCGCAGCGAGTGGTACAGGTCGAATGCGTGGTGCCCACCTTTCAGCTCGGCGTAGACGACAGGGGCGGCCGATGTCTGGCGCAGCTTGTCGGCGAAGTGCCGGGCATGCGCCACGGGCACCAGCGTGTCCTTGTCGCCATGGGCCAGGAAGAAGGGCGGTGCGTCGGCCGCGATGTGTGACTCCGGTGAGGACTCGAGCCCCTGGCCGACCCATGCGGGGGTTACGAACCGACCGGACCGCGACAGTCGTCATCGCCGGCCTTGCATTCATGCAGAACCTTCGACGCGGGGGCACTACGAACTCGCTACTGAAGCCAGACGACCACTTCGAGTCGCCGTCGCGTCCACCGAGCTGGCATCGGCGATCTGAAATACAGACTCGGCAGACTTCACCATGCCCAGGGCGGGGATAATGCAACAGAGCCCACGTTGGTTTAGATGTGATCCTCTGCGGATCCATCGGCAGGCTCGAAGATTTCGTTAGGAACCCACCGTGGCGCCGCAGTAACCACAGCCAACATTCGAAATGACCGCTGGTATTGCCCCGCCGAGTATCTACGTTTCACATCCTTCCGCGTGCGCTGTTCCTACACCGGCGCGGTCACCTCCTGCCACGTACGGCCGCCATTTGTCGTGGTGTAGACCTTGCCGTCTGCCTCGTAGGCGGCGACCAGGCCCGAGCCGGCCGCGAACGCGCCCGGTCCGCCCGGTCCGCCGGTGGGCGCCACATCGGTCCAGTGCACCCCGTCGGTGGCGTGGTAGATGTCGGAGCGATCGCCGGTGCGCCATGCGCCGTCGGCGAACGGATAGACGTTCTGGAGTTCGCCCTCTTGCGGCAGCGTCAGGGTTGCGCTCCAGGTGTCTCCGCCGTCGGTCGACGTCCGAAGCGATTTGACTTGTGTGCCACCGACCGGGCCGTCCGAGCAGATCGCCCACAGCTTCCCGCTCGGGCCCGCCGATACGCTCGGTAGCCGCGACGTCGGGCATGGGTTGGGCATGTCCTGCCAATGCGCGCCCCGGTCTGACGTGGCCAGCCAGTGCGCGTCGTTGTTGTTGTCCACCGCGACAATCTCGGCATGATCGGCGTCGACCGCGGCCATGGACACGATGGACTCCATGCCGCTGGCGGTGTGCGCGATCGGTCCTTGCCCGGCCCGTGCGGTGCGGATATTTGGCCCGACCACGAACCACACTGTGCCGCCGGCCGCTTGCGGGGGCAGCGCGTCGAAGTTGCTGCCGCCCTGCACGTACGGCCAGTCGTGCCAGGTGCGCCCACCGTTCCTGCTCTCGGTGGCGGCAAGACCTCCCTGAATGATCCACATGTCGGTCGACCCGAGCAGAACCAGGTTCGCCACCCCGCTGTAGAACAGGTGAGTGGATCCGACGGAGGTCCACGTGGTACCCCGGTCAGTGCTACGCAGCACCGTCGCGGCGTGGGGCCCGGTCCCGTCTGAGGCGCAGGGGGCGTCGCACGAGGATCGCAGCGCGTAGAGGTCGCCGCTCGCGCCGAATGCCAAGCTGCCGATCGAGGGCTGTGGCGCGCCGCTGTCTATGGACGGGCCCGTTGACGGCGCCGCGGACGGATCCGTTGATGGTGCTAGCGTGCTCGTCGCCGCGGGCCCCGCCGGGCGTCCATGGCCACCCGGGCGGGCGACCAGCGCCGCCGTCGAAAGGCACGCCACGACGGCGAGCCCTGCCACCAGCACCTGGCGGTGGGTCCGGCGACGGCGACGCTCGACCAGCGTTGCGAATGGCGGCTGAACCGCCTCACGCTCGTACCGAGCCCGGATCTCCTCCAGGATTGTGTCAGGCATCGTGCGCTCCTTCCAGCGCGTAGTCGGACCCGAGCAGCCCCCGCAATGCCTCCCGGCCACGGGACAGACGGGCTTTGACCGTGCCGACCGGGACGTCGGTGCGGCGAGCCGATCTCGGCCAACGACAGGTCGGCCAGGTAGTGCAGCGCAATGGCCTCCCGCTGCGCGAGCGGCAGCCGCCTCAGCGCTGTGGTCACCCGGATCCGGTCATCCATGGCGTCCGACCCGTCAGCGGCCACCGCGTCGACCGCAAACCGGGCGCGATGGCGCTGCGCGGACCCGATGCGGCGCCAGCGGGAGCGCAGGTGGTTGACGGCCACCAGATAGAGCCATGCCTCCGGATCGTCCACGTTGCGCCCGGCGGGGCCCAACGCCCGAACGAACGCCTCTTGCACCGCCTCCTCGGCATCTGCGCAGGAACCGGCGACAACCGCGACGAGCGCGACCAGCCGGCGATAGTGCCCCGCGTAGACCTGCGCCCAGGTCTCCTCTTGTGTCTTGGGCACCGCACCACCCCGTTCTCCCCAGTCGTCGCGCGCTTAATCGATACGCTTAATCGATACGCGTCGTAGACATGACGCGATGCCCAGCACATTGGTTGCACCGCGCAACGGCCTGCTTGAGCGACTCCGTGCCGACGCATGTCGTTTGTGAGGCCCGCGGGTGGGTTCCACCCTGTGGCGGTGGCGGTGGCGGTGGCGGTTGCGGTGCCGGTGCCGGCGGGCGCTCCATGATGACACCCGCGGGCCGGTAGCCGAGATTCCACTTCTCGGACGGGGTTCTTTCCACGCGCCTAGCATGGATACACGTGAGCGCTCAAGAAGCAGTGCCAGGTGTTAAGTGCCCGGGCAATGCTCGTGGCCTGGAGCCGGGTGGGTGACCGGTCAGTGCGGGGGTGAGCCGGATGGCTGTGCGGAAGGTCGCGCATCCGAGCGTCGATGATCGCAAGGCGATGGGTTTGGAGGCCCGGGATCGGGCGCCGCTGTCGAGCCACACGGGGTGGCGTCCTGCTTCGGATCGTCCTGATCCGGTGGCCTTGTTGGTTGAGCAGGATGCCGCCCGGGTGCAGGATCTGGTGCCGGTGCGTCACGGCCGGATGATGGTCTCGCCGTTTACGTTCTACCGGGGTGCGGCCAAGATCATGGCGGCGGATCTGGCGGATACGCCGGTGGCCGGCCTTGAGGCGCAGTTGTCCGGCGACGCGCACCTGTCGAATTTCGGCTTGTTCGCCTCGCCGTTGCGGGACCTGCTGTTCGACGTGAACGACTTCGATGAAACCCTGCCCGGGCCGTTTGAGTTCGACGTGGAGCGGATGGCGGCGAGTTTTGTCATCGCGGGCCGCAACAACGGGTTCGCCAACGCGGACACGCGTGAGGCGACGCTGGCATCGGTGCGGGCCTACCGGGAGGCGATGGCCTCGTTCGCGCAGATGGGTGTGATGGACATCTGGTATGCCCACCTGGACGAGGATGAGCTCAAGGCGTCGATCAGCAGCGCCGTGGCCGGGACAAAGACGCAGGAGAAGACGGCCAAGAAGCAGGAGAAGGCCGACAAGCGGGCAGGGGCGCCGAAGAAGGCCAAGAAGCAGGCCAAGGAGGAGAAGAAGGCGGCCAAGAAGGAGGAGAAGGCGGAGGAGAAGGCGGAGAAGCGGGCGGACAAGATCATGGCGAAGGCGCATACGCGCGACAGCCTGCAGGCGCTGTCCAAGCTCGGCGAGCTGGTCGACGGGACCTACCGGATCGTCAGCCAGCCGCCGATCGTCGTCCCGGCGCGCGAGCTGGGCACCACTGACGGTCTGTCCCCGGACGAGGTCACCTCGGCGATCCACGACGAGTTCCGCGCCTACCGGGCCACCCTGCCGGACGACCGGCGCAAACTGCTGGAGCGTTTCGAGATCGTCGACGTGGCCCGCAAGGTGGTCGGCGTCGGCAGCGTCGGCACCCGTGAATTCATCGTTTTGCTCCAGGGCCGCGACGCGCACGACCCGCTGTTCCTCCAGATCAAGGAGGCCAGCGCCTCGGTGCTGGAGGCACACCTGCGCAAGAGCGCGTACCGCCAGCACGGCGAGCGGGTGGTGCAGGGACAGCTGATGATGCAGGCCGCCAGCGACATCTACCTCGGCTGGGCCAAGGGCCCGGATGCCCGCCACCAGTACTACTGGCGCCAGCTACGCGACATGAAAGGCTCCCTGGACGTGGAGAAGGCGAAACCGGTCGGGCTCACGCTCTACGCACGCACCTGCGGGTGGACGCTCGCGCATGCCCACGCCCGGTCCGGCAACCCGATCGCCATCGCCGAGTACCTGGGCGAGGGCGACGCGTTCGACAAATCGGTCACCGACTTCGCCGAACGCTACGCCGACCAGAACGAGCAGGACTACCAGCAGTTCGTCAACGCGATCCGATCCGGCAAGCTGGAAGCGGTCGAGGGCGTCTGACGATCCGGCAGCAACTCAGCTGAACGGTGATGTGGCCGACCTCCGACGACGACGAGCGTCAGTGCGCCGTCGTCAACAAGGTCGGGCTTGGCGAGCATTTGTCGCCACGCGATCGACCTGGCAACCATTGGCCTTTGACGGGCCGGCCGCTGCCCAGCTCGGGTACCGATCGGAGTCGCGACGATCGGACCTCTGCTGCACAGACTGGACGGTGAGTCCACCGCGATCTTCGTTTCGGTGGACGTCAACAGTTTGTCAAGCCATTCGCAAGGCCGGTTCGTCGAGGTCGAGTTGGCGGATTAGTCAGTAGATCTCGCGGGGCGAGTCGGCACACCCGTCACCGCGGAACTTTCCGACCAATCGAGCCGAGTCAGCAATTCGTCTCGAACGCGACGAGAGGCGGTCGACACCGTTGGTGACCCACCGCGCACTCGGACCCGTCCGAAGCACAGCGACTATGCGGCAGCGCCATCTCCAAATACGCCCCAAAGTTTGCACCAGGCGATACCGAGAGGCGACGTTCGCCGAGGTCAACGCCGTGCACGGCAGGTGATGGCCGCCGCCCTTCGGAGGCGGGAGAACAGGTTGATCTGGCTTGAGCCGGCCGGTCAGAATCCGCGGCCGAGCGGTGAGTAAGGCAGCGGCGCGTGGCCCGCCTGATCGGCCCGCTCAGGTCCATGGAAGGTGAGCCGCTCTGGGCGGAACACCAGCGCGCCTCCGGTTGCCCGGCCGATTCCGGTCGTCGCGCCGGTAAATACGATCTGCTACCGGTCCGTTCCATTGCTCGTCACATCTGCTGATCGCCAGTTCCGCCGACGAATACCCTCACTCGTGATGGCGTGATAAATGATCATGACGATGATGCTGATCAGGCCGACGATCGGCGAAACGAACCAGGCCAGCAGCGCGCCGAGAAGATACAGCGCGACTCCGATCCAGGCCCGCGGCGCCTGGGCCGCCGCCCAATCCGCCGGTGTGTCGTCCTTGAGCAGCTGCCGGTGGCGGTCGAGATAGGCGAACATGCCGATCCATGCGGCCGACATCGCCGCCGCCACCAGGGCATAGAGCGTGGCGGCTACGCGCCGGTCGTCGACGTTGGACCCGGACGTGAACGAGTCCGAAACCACCGCGGTAGGAAACGGGATCACCACCGCACCAGCGAGGACGCCGAGATTGATCCAGTTCAGGCCGCGATCGATGTAGGCGATCTTCCGGAACAGCCCGTGGTGATTCAGCCAAATGACGCCGACGTACAGAAACGAGGCGGCAAAGGCCAGGTACGCCGGCCACTGGTCGAGCAGCGCGCCCAGCAGGTGACCTGGTTCGTGTTGGGGCACCCGCAGATCCAGCACCAGCAAAGTGATGATGATGGCGAACACCGCGTCGCTGAACGCTTCGACCCGGGTCGTGTCGGCCCTGCGGCTCGGGTCATAGACGTGTTTGGATTGTGCCATCACGCTTCCCTCGGCAGATGTCTACTCCAGGCTAAGCGTCGCTCATCGCCGGGACGGTTGGAATCCACTACCGCTGACCTTGGGACTATTTGCCGTGGTCCCGGGTGTGCATGGCACCCCGTGCCCTGCAGCAAAAAGCCCGCTTCGACCTAAACTGCACCCGCCGCGGCATCACCCCCGCCAAGGACATGATCTCCTACCAGGAACCCGAGGCGCTGCACCCGGAGCTCGACTACTGGTACTCCAAGGTGGAGCACTTCCAGCGGGAGATGGCCGCGTATGGGGCGGCGCTGACCGGCATCGAGGCTGCGCGGCGGACGCGGGTCCGCTGCGGTCCGTTCCGGCGCGAGCTTCCCCGGGCGGCGCTACCCTGATGAGATCCCCCACCGGCAATCGTGTGACAAGGGGAATCTATGGCAGGCACGCAGGAACCGGTGGCGGTGCTGGGGATCGGTGTGATGGGCCACGCGATGGCAACGAGTGCGCTGCGCGCAGGCATCCCGACGATCGTGTGGAACATCGATCCAGAGCCGACCCGCGATCTCGCTAGGCTCGGCGCGGAAGTCGCCGACAGCGCCGCCGACGCCGCCGGGCGAGCCGCGATCGTCGTCACGATGGTCACCGACGCCGATGCGGTCGTGTCGATCGCCCACGACCAGGGCATGTTGGCCGCGCTACGTCCGGGTGCTATCTGGGCGCAGATGAGCACGATCGGGGTGGCCGGGATTGAACGCGTCGCGGCTCTGGTGCAGGCCGAGCGTCCTGACGTGAGACTGCTCGACGCGCCGGTGTCGGGAAGCAAGGACCCGGCGGAGCACGGGCAGCTGATCATCTTCGCGTCCGGGCCCGAAGAGGTCCGCGCGCGGGTAGCTCCGCTGTTCGACGCGCTCGGCCAGCGCACCATCTGGGTCGGCGCCATTGGGGCTGGATCGCGGCTGAAGTTGGTGAACAACACATGGATCGCGTTCGCGTGCGAGGCGGTCGCCGCGTCGACCGCGCTTGCCCGTCGGTTGGGGCTCGAGACCGACACGGTCGTGGAGGCGCTGCGTGCCGGCCCGCTGGTGTCCCCGTGGCAGGAGGCCAAGCTGCAACGGATCGCCCGGGGCGAGTTCTCCGCGCAATTCGCGCTATCGCTTGCGCTCAAGGACGTCCACCTGGCCCTGCAGGCGGTCGAGGGCGGCCACTTCGCCGCCCTCGCCTGTCTGGCCGAGGAGTGGCAGCAGGCTGTCGATCAGGGGCTCGGCGACCAGGACCTCACCGCCGTGACCCGCGCGCTCGATCCGCCCGGAGCGAAGTCGTGACCCTGATCGGCTACACGATGATGTGCGAGCAGGCCGGTCCGAAACAGTTGGTGCGCGACGTCGTGCTGGCCGAGCAAGCCGGCTTCGACTTCGCGGTCATCAGCGACCACTACGTCCCGTGGCTCGACTCGCAGGGCCACTCCCCATACGCGTGGAGCGTGCTCGGCGCGGCCGCCCAGGCGACCCCGACAGGTGTGGTACTGCTAGCGTCGGCGAGCGTGATCACCTTGGAGAAGCCATTCGCCGATCTGACCGGACAGACAGCATTGATAACCGGCGCCGGAGGTCCGCGTGGAATTGGATTCGCCTGCGCACGACTGCTGGGATTGCTCGGCGCGGCCGTCGTGGTTTCCTCCACCACTGAGCGGATCCAGAACCGCGTGAACGAGTTGCGCGAAGCCGGGATTGCCGCGACTGGGTTAGCAGCCGATCTGACCGATCCCGATCAGGCTAATCGCCTCGTTCAATCGACCCTTGACGTGCACGGCAACGTCGATGTTCTGGTCAACAACGCAGGGATGACCTCGGTGTCGACGCCAGCCGAGTCGGCCACACTTTTGGAGACCACGGAACCGACCTGGACGGATGCGCTTGACCGCAATCTGTCCACTGCCTTCCGGATGACTCGTGCGGCGCTCCCGTCGATGCTGGCACGCGGATACGGCCGCGTCGTCAACGTGGCATCTGTGTCCGGTCCTGTGGTGGCGTACCCGGGTGACGTGGCGTATCACGCCGCGAAAGCCGGCATGGGCGGCCTCACCCGGGCGCTGGCTGTCGAGGTGGGTCGGCACGGGATCACCGTCAACGCGGTAGCGCCAGGCTGGATCGCCACCGACTCCTCACCCGACCGTGAGCTTGCCATGGGTCGGGCGACGCCGGTCGGCCGCCCGGGTGCCCCCAACGAGGTGGCTGCGGCCGTCGCGTTCCTCGCGTCACCCGAGGCGTCGTATATCTCCGGACACATCCTCGTCGTGGATGGCGCCAACTCGGTGCAAGAGGAGAAACAAGACAGGTGAACGGCACGAAGGCGCTGCACGCCGGGTCGGATCGGTCGAGACCAGTCTGATGGCCACGCACGCCGAAGTGCGGAAGATCATCTATCTGCGGCAGAAATACCTTCTCTCTGCCGCGGCAAAGATCGCCAAATACCTGCGCCGCTACCACGAGATGACCATCAGGTTGTCCACGGTACGGCGGGTCCTCAAACGCCTCGAGCTCAACCGGCTGCCCGCCTCTCCGCGGCACGGCCCGCACGACGAACTGTCCTGTTGCGGGGTCGTCAATCGGTCCGCGTGCGGAGGCTCCACGTCAGGGTGGGGATCACCACCGTCGCTGAGACGAGGTGTAACCCGAGGAGGGCGATAGTGGTTGCGGTGTTTGCCCCGGAGAGGAGTGGCGGGACCAACGAGATCGCGGTCAGCGACACTGCCGTCCACACGAATCGCTTGGCGGGGCGAGCGCTCCAACGAAGAAGAGCGACGGCAATGACGATGCCCACGCCCGAGAAGAAGCCGGTCACCACGGCGAACCCGGACAGCGGGATCGTCTCGCCACCATCGGGGACCTCGAAGTCGACGCCAACGGTCTGGGCAAGCGCAGCGGCTAGGGTGGTGGCTACCATCGCTGCGAGCGTGGCAATGAAGCCGGTGCCGGCGAGCCCGCGGAGTCGGTGGGTGTGGCTGGTCTGGCCCGATGCCGGGCCTGCGACGACCCCGGTGTCATTCATACTGTTCACGTCGTTCCTCCATCATTCGGTAACTGGGGTACAGGGTGTGTTAAGTGCCATGTGACGGTCCTGGCCCTGGGGGTGACGACGCCCACCTCGCTCTTCGACGGCCGGGTTCCGCAGGGCGCGGACGCCGGCTGCGGAGCCAGAACACGGCGTCGAATCCGACGCCCGGCCCGGGCTCGCCGTCGCGCAGCTCCAGCTGCACCCGCCCGCGGGTAACGACGCCGAGCGCGTAGTGCCGTTCCGCCGCGGCTCGCGCGGCACCACGCCGCGTCGAGCGTCCGCACCGGGGACTACTCTGTGCTGTCCGCCGACAGGCGCCCCGGCAGCCCGAGTCGCGGGAACTGGTCGTCATGGAACGTGACGATCTCGGTGATCGCCCCGCCGGTGATGCGCAGGACGTCGATCGTCAGCGGCAGGTATGCCCCCTCCTGCTCCCGCCAGAGGTAGAAGGCGACGGCGGGCTGCCGGTTCACGGAAGTTTGAACGGCGCGCAGGTGCCCCAGGTCCTCGACGCCGCTCTCGACCCAGTCGTTCACCACCGTGTCGCGGCCGACGTACACGCCTGGCGTGGGCGGCATCGAGCAGCGGACATCGTCCAGCAGCAGTGCGGCCACCCGGTCGATGTCCGTGGCCACGCTGGCGTCGGTATAGCGGCGCACCACTTCGCGCGTCCCGGCGTCCTGCTCGCCGCCAGTCCAGTCCTGCCGCTCGGCGGGCAGGTGCTCCCGCATGCCGGCGCGGGCCCGCTGCAGCGCGCTGTTCACGGAGTTAACGGAGTCCCCGAGGAGCTCCGCGACGTCCTTCGCCGGCCACCCGAGCACGTCCCGCAGGATCAGCACGGCCCGCGGGCGCGGCGCGAGGTGCTGGACCGCGACCAGATAGGCCAGCTCAATCGTCTCCCGCGCGACGGCGACCGTCTCCGGTTCGTCCGCGTCGCCCGCGGGCAGCTCGTCGAGCAGCCGGTCCGGGTAGGGCTGCAGCCACAGCACCTCACCGCCGGTCGCAGGTTCCGGGCGGCGCTTGGCGAGCAGGTCCAGGCAGGCGTTGGTGGCGATCCGGTACAGCCAGGCCCGGAACGTCGACCGCCCCTCGAAGGTCTCCCGCCGCCGCCAGGCACGGAGGAACGTCTCCTGCACGGCGTCCTCGGCGTCCTCGAACGACCCGAGCATCCGGTAGCAGTGCACGTGCAGCTCCCGCCGGTGCCGCTCCGCCAGCCCTGAGAACGCTGGCTCGTCGACCCCGCCCAGCCCGCTCACGCCCAGCTCCCCCAGCCGCGTGTCCGCACTCATCAGGTTATCCTTCCGACTCATCGTGTCCCGTCGTAGGTGTGACGGGTGCGGGCGCGACAACTCATCACTAGGGTCGGTCGGCATGGCGCTGAACGTCTTTCCTCCTTGACAGGTCGGGTTTTCGGCGTGGTGGAGAACGACGATGGCCTGCACCATTGCGGGAGGGCCCTGCCGGCAACGTCTACCGGGGTCAGGTCCTTGATGATCTTGCGCGCCGCCAGGACTCGAACAGCGGCTCCATGCCCCTTTTTCCCCAGGGTGAAGCAGGTCGCGGTGGCCACGTCGGTCGGCGCGGCCTCGGGCAGGTTGGCGCAGCATCGGATCAGCGCCGCGTTGGAAAGGTCGGACAGGGACTCGCGCAGCGCCGGCTCGGCGCCGACGATGACGGCCTTGAGCTGGTTGATGGCCTGGGTGCGGGACTTGACGGCGGAGGTGCGGGCCAGCCGGAACATGCGCAGCATCTCCACCGGCCCGTCGCCGGTCTTGGCCGTGCCGTTCGCACGTCCGGACAAGATGGCATGGGCGGCGGCGACCGCATCGACAACATCGGTCTTGCCGTGGCGCCGTCGGGCGGCGCGGTCGGGGCGGTTGACCTCCACGCACGGTGATGTCGTGGCGGCGCAGGTGTCGAGTTAGGGCAGCGCCGTAGGATCCGGTGCCCTCCACCCCGGCGCGGTGCAGCACGCCGAACCCACGCGCCCAGGCCAGCAGCCGCCCGTAGCCGGCGCTGGTGGTGGCGAACTCGGCGCTGGCTAGCAAGACGCCCTGGACGGTGATGACCGCGGCGACGTGGATGTCCTTGTGGGTGTCGACACCCAGAATGACCTCCTCACCGCGCGGTTCGGCGTGACTGTTCTGCTCGTGCTGCGGCATGCTGGGCATTGGGTGTTCGTCTCCTGAAGGCTCGGGTGGCGGATGGCCATCGCCGGGCCGGCCGGGCGGTCAGAACTGTGATGGTGCCCTTGTTGCAGCAAGGCCCCTATCGGGACACGCCCTGTCGGTCCGGCGACTGCTTGTGCTCCCCGAACCCGCAGTCGACAGATCGGACCAAAGGCATCGGCTGAGCCAGTTGCATTGCGGGTCAGACCGCGGTCCGGGGAGAACGACTCCACAATCCCAGAGCCGCAAACCCACACTCACAGTTGCATTGTCTGAGCGGTGGGCAGGCTAATGCCGTGCGTTCAGGCTTTCAGATGGCATTGGCGAATTCGGTGAATGCCGCTGCGACTCGACGCTGGCGTGGGGTGTCGATGGCGAGTTCGTAGTGGTCGCGGCGGATGTTCTGTATGAAGGCGAGTCCGGTGATGATCACTTGAGCGTCGCGCTCGGCCAGCAGTTCCTCGACGTCCCGGTAGGACAGCCGTAGCGCAGGTACTAGCGCACCGCGACCACGATGATCTCGGCCGGGAACCGGAAACCGACGAACGCGGACCGAGGTGGCAAGGCCTGGCGAGAGTGGGAGGAAGACTTCACCGGATCAATCTTGCCCTGACTGAGATCAGCCAATGCAACGGTGCCCTTCGCGCGTCCATCCGGCCCGAATCCGCCAACGATCGCTGAACGCAACGGCGCCCAAATGACGGATGGCCGGCCACGGCCGCACTAGCGATTGTTCTTCAGCTAGGACACCCGGAGCCGGCCACGGGCCGCGATTGGTCAGCACACCTCGCATGCGGCCGGCTGCTCGGCGCGAGCAGGGGTCCGCGTGCGCCCGGACTGCCGAGCCGGCCCTCGCGAGCGCAGCGTGGACCGCGCGAGTGCGCCGACGTTGCGGACTCCGCGTGACAGCGACGCGGTGAACCGCCCGATTTGCTCGTCCATGGCGCGCTGGTCGCGTTCGCTCATGTGCCCGAGATGCCAGGCCGTGTCACCCATCGGTGGAAGGGACATGTCGTTTCACCCCCGAACTTGCGGCGCCTTTGGTGGCGCCACTCACTGAAACGACGTGCGGCGATCACTAATTTCGACCGCCGCCCAGGTGTCGCCTCCGTCACAGGGCGTCGTTTGTGGACGGACGACTCGAATAGGACTGCGATGCCGCGATGTTGGCGGCCAGGAGCCAGGCTCTCGACTCGCCGGCATCCGGCACCAGTTTCTCGGTCGGCGTTCGCGGGATTCCGGTTCCCGTTGAGGTGATCACGGTCGCGGTGCGCTGTTACCTGCGCTTGGGGCTCTCGTATCGGAACGTCGAGGAGCTGCTGGCCGAGCGCGGTGCCCATCTATAGTGCCGGACAAGGCGAACACCTGAGCCACCGTGGACTCCTTCACTGCTGATCAGCGTGTACCTGGGTTCACGCTGAACGTCGCGACGAAGAACCGATTTCGTTGTAAGCCTTGTGCAGAATGGCTGGCATGCGTAGGAGAGTTGTCTCCACAGCGGTCGGCTCGCTGATAGCCGCCGCTGTCGGGTGCTACATCGGCTGGCACGGTTCCACGGTGGAGCCGAAGCGGCCGACCGCAGTCTGTCCTGTCGTCCGGCCCGAACTGCTCGACCGGCTCGTCCCGAACCACACGCAATATGACGAGCCGTTCGGCGGCGAGGGGTACGCCGGCATGGCGTGTGTGGTGAAAGGTTCGAGAGCTAGCGCGGACCTGGCGATGATGCGCTTCGGCCGTCGCCGCGGCGAGGGCCCAATCGCCAGCGCACAAGGCGGGATGGCCTACTTCCTTAGCAGCCGGAGGTGGTCAATCCAGCTCGGCGACGAGGCCTGGTACTTCTTCGACGGAGCCCAGAAAATCCACGTCGTCGTACGCATCGGCGTGACGGTGATCCAGGTGATCTACCGGGCCGAACTCGGTGAGGAAACGATGATCACCTCGGGCCGGACTCTGGCCGAGGAGGTGTTGGCGAGTCTATGAGGATGCACCTTCCGCCTCGAATCATCGACACGGACTTCATCCAAATCAAGCGTCCGAAGGCCTCCTGGCTGACGCTGGCCAAAACCGTCGCCGTCGTAACTGCTTTAGTCGGCAGCGGCGTGCTCGGCTACTGGGGCGGGCGAGCCATCGCACCAATCGCGGGGCAATGGGAGATCGCCATCGTCGACCACCACCCAGCCCCGCCACCGCGCCCAACGCTCCCAACCAACCCCTTCACCATGCCTTGAGTGGTGTTGTTGAGCGATCGTCGATGGATTCGGCAGGCCACGTCACGATCTACCGTGGGTGCAACGCTTCGCACCGATGTTCGCCGACGCAGCCCGGTGCGCCCGGTGATCGGAAGTTCGTCGACGAAACGTACATCAAGACATCCCATGGCGGTGGCGGTCTTGAATCAGCCGTGCAGGATGCCGACGAGCCGGTTACCGAGTTGGCGCAACGCGGCGTGGCGGCCGACCCCGGGGGTGCGCAGCTGGTCGTAGTAGGCGCGGGCTCCGGGTCAGGCGCGCACGGCGAGCACCCGGGCGCCGAGCACGACGCCCAGGCCGGGCTGGCTGAGGTAGATCTCAGCGTCCGGGTGCTCACCAAAGCCTCACCGCCCGAAAGATTTCACAACAGCGTGGCTACGCCAGCTCAGCCGGGCGTAGGTGCGCCGGGGTGTCGAGATAGGCGTCCAGGGTGGTTGCCGCGTTTATCAGTGAAAGGTGCGTAAACGCCTGCGGGAAGTTGCCCAGTTGTTCCCCGTTGGTGGCGAGTTCCTCCGCGTACAGGCCGAGATGGTTGCTGTAGGTCAGCATCTTTTCGAAGACGAGCCTCGCCTCGGTGAGGCGGCCCGCCCTAGCAAGGGTTTCGACATACCAGAAAGTGCACATTGAAAAGGTGCCCTCGTCGCCGGCCAATCCATCCGGCGACGCCGTTGGGTTGTAGCGGTAGACCAGGCTGTCGGAGATCAGATAGTCGTTTACGGCATCCAATGTGGATAGCCAGTCTGGCTCTGTGTCGGACAGGAAGCCCACCGTCGGCATGATCAACACGGCCGCATCAAGCACGTCGCCGTCGAGCGACTGGACAAACGCCTTCGAACGAGGATGCCAGCCGCGTGCGAGGACCTGGGTGTGAATGGCATCTCGGGCTACGGCCCATCGCGTCGTGTCGGCTGCCCAGCCCAGGGCGCCAGCAAGGCGGATCATCCGATCGAGGGCGACCCACGACATGACGCGGGCGTGCACGAAGTCCCTCCGACCACCACGGGTCTCCCAGAGGCCCTCGTCGGGCTGATCCCAATGGACCGACAGCCAATCTGCGAGTTGACGCAATCGCGCCCAGCTGCGAGTGCCCACCCGGCCGCCCCGCTGGTATGCGGTCCAGATCGCATCGATCAACTCGCCGTAGATATCGAGCTGAAGTTGCAGCGCGGCGCCGTTGCCGATGCGCACGGGCCTCGACAACCGATACCCATCAAGGTGGTCAAGTGTGGACTCGCGCACATCGGGAGAGCCGTCGACTCGATACATCAGCTGCAATGGACCGCCCTCAGCTCCGCTGACGCCATTTGGCCGGGCGATAAGCCAAGTGAAGAGCCGTCGCGCCTCGTCACCGTAGCCGAGGCGCAGCAACGCGTGCACAGACAACGCGGCGTCTCGAATCCAGGCATACCGGTAGTCCCAGTTGCGTTCACCCCCGATCTGTTCGGGCAGCCCAGCGGTGGGAGCGGCGATGATGGCGCCGGAAGGATCGTAGGTGAGTAGCTTTAGCGTGATGGCGGATCGAGTGACCGTTTCGCGCCAGCGTCCCCGGTACGAGCTGGCGGCCACCCAACGGTGCCAGAAGTCCAGGGTGGATCGGTATCGGCCGTCGATCTCGCGGGCGGTTACACGGCGCGCAATCGGATCGTCCTCGACCCCACCAACCAACGCGAACCATGCCGTCGCGCCCGCGGAGAGATCGAGCGTCACGCTCACGTCCTCGCCGTCGGACATCAGCTCGACATCGGCATCGAGTCGCAGCGACTGGTGCGGTCCGCGGAACTCTGCGAAGTTGCCCTCACATGCGAGCTTGTGCTGCTCTCTGCCGTAGTCGAAGCGCGGTGCGCAGACCACCGCCAACCGCACATTCCCGCTGACGACGCGGACGAGCCTGACCAGCACGTGGGGGGTGTCGGTCGCGCGACCGGTGACCGGCATGAAGTCGACAACCTCCGCGACTCCATCGGTCCCGAGAAATCGCGTCACCAACACGGCCGAGTCAGGCAGATACAGCTGCCGGCTCGTCCAATCCTGCCCAGTAGGGGCTATCCGGAAGCACCCGCCCCGCTGCGGGTCAAGGACGGATGCGAACACGCTCGGAGCGTCGAAACGGCCGGGGCAGTACCAGTCGACCGTACCGCCAGTGTCGACAAGGGCAGCTGTGTGCAGGTTGCCGATGAGGCCATGTTCGGCGATCGGCGCATACCCGTCAATGTGGGCATGCCAATCTGAATGCATGGCGCCTCCCTAGAGCGGCGCGCTATGAGCTCCTGTTCCTCAAGTATCCCAGATTCGCGACCTAACCGTGGCTCCGCGTGAGATCCGGGGCGCATGCATCAAATCCGTATTGAACGTCTTCAGCGTGTGACGTGGTCCTTGTTTCATTCCAGCATCTGCGACAGCCAACATCCTCGCTAGGTTGGGATGGGCTGCTCTGGCGCGGGCTCCTCCGACTCGGCTGATCATGGCACAGCGCACCGTGTTCGCACCGATGCAGCAGGCGCTGCAGCTGCGGCTGGAATCCGAGACCGACTTCGGCCGGCGCTGCAGCTGACCACGGCCGCCTCAAGCAACAGAGCCGTGCATTTCGAGCTTCTTCGCCTGTCCGCCCTAAGGGCGACAGGCAGGGCGGTGGCAACAGGGGTGGGGCATATCGCGCTCGCCGAAGCCATCCGATCCTTTGCTGGGTCCCGACCTTTATGGCGCCCCCCTATGGGTAGCGCAACAGCAGCGCCGCTTTGGTCAATCAGGGCACGATCCGGCGTTGGCTAGCTACGATCGTTTTGGCAGCATGACCGGGTCCGTGCCACCCGTGCCGCCCACATCTCGGGCGGTGGTGGTTTACGCGCTGGAAGCAGGCAGCCGTGTGCTCGGTTCTGTGGCTGAGACCGTCAACAACGCACAGGGTCCGGCCCGCTGCCGGATTCGGGAGGCGCAGCATGGAACCGACATACATGGGAAGCGGCGATCCCGCTCGCCACGCGCACGACTACTTCCCATGGTGGCTCAACAACCTGGCCGAGGACGCCACCGGCGAGGGCGCGTTCATGCAGGGCACCGCGCAGGGCGCGGAGCAGATCCATGCACTCGTGAGCTACGCCCGCGAGCTGTACCAATACCAGGAGTTCAGCTTCCACGGCGAGTACGGCGACAACTGGTTCCTCGAGCAATACACCACGCAGGTCCACGACCAGCCCGCCGGGGTTGTCGTCACGGTTACCCGCAACCCCGCCGGCAAAGCCCAGCACATCGTGGTGAACCACCGGCCTCGCAGCTCGGTGCTGCTCGTCGCCGGCTTGTGTGGCGAGAAGTTCGCCGGCACGCCACTCGGCAAGATCTTCAATCTGGCGAGCCCGGAAACGGAGTCCGGAGCGGCACACGGCGCGACGTATCTAGGAAGCGGCGATCCCGCTCGCAGGCGCACCGACTACTTCCCAGCATGGCTGAACAACCTGGCCGACGACGTCACGCTGGAGGCCGCGGCGATAGAAGGCGCCGTGCAGGGCGCGGAGGCGGTCCGTTCCGTCACGGTCGCCGCCAAGGAACTGTACGAGTTCCAGGACTTCAACTACGCCGGCTCCTACGGTGACAACGGCTTCCTTGAGGACTACACCACGCAGGTCCACGGCGAGCCCACCGGCGTTGTCGTCACGGTTGCCCGCAACGCCTCCGGTAAGACCCAGCATCTGGTCGTGAACCACCGGCCTCGCAGCTCGATGCTGCTCATCTCCCGCTTGCTGGGCGAGAAGTTCGCCTCCACGCCCGAGGCCCAGCACTTCCTCGCCAGCGACTCGTGAAACGTCGTCGGACAGGCTGCAGAACAGACCATGCCAACGGCTTGACAACCTCTGAGTCTTTGCGGGCGGCCCGGTGGTCGTAGCGGCATCAGGGCCACGACGAGACGGGCTTTCCGCGTTTTCCGCATCGGTTCTTCTGCTTCCACATGGGTAGTCGGACGGAAGTTGGACGGGCCAAGCCGGTGCTTACGCTCCGACAGCGACAGCGACAGCGACAGCGACAGCGACGGCGAGGTCAGGCCCTGCGTCAATCGAGTGCCGCGTCGCAATTGGCGCTGGAACCGCGACTCGGGGTGAGGTGATCAGCCATCTCCGCCTCAAGCGTGATCGCAGGACTCGCATTCATGCAGAACCTGCGCCGCGGCCACTACGAAATCGCCACCGAGGCAACGCGCCGGCTTCGAGTCGCCGCCGCCTTCACCGAGCTCGCATCGGCGATCTGACAGGCACAGTCACCAGGGCTCGCCATGCCCGCCGATCCAACAACGCCGCGGCGCCGGACGAGTCGCGTGGATGTACGGCAATCATGCAAATCTCCCGTGCGCGCCGGCGCCCGATGACGTTATCCGGCTCTGATGAGCCTTCAGAGCGCCTGGGTTCGACCAGCAAGCTACTCCTCAGACTCCGCTGATCACCTCGATCCGGCCCTCGGAGGCGGCCTTCTGGAACGCGGTGTAGTCGCGCTCGTTCTGGTCGGCGTAGGCCTCGGCGAATTCGGCGATCGCGTTGTCGAACGTGTCGCTGCCGCCGAGGTAGGCGCCTATGGCGATGCGGTCACCGGAGCGGGCGTGTGCCCGGGCCAGGGTCCACCCGCACATGCGGCCGTAGACTTGCATTCCCCGCGGCCGCATCTGCTCGATCGGCACCGAGAATTTCCAGTCCTTCAGTTGGCGCACGTAGAAGTCGCGGTCCTGCCCGTCCGGGGCGGAAACGTGGGTCCAGCCGAGGAAGATGTCGCTTTCGGCCTGCATGAGGTGTTGTCCGGCGACGACGCGTTCACCCTCGTTGCGGTACTGGCTGCGGCCGCAGTAGTCGGCCAGCACGGATGGTTGGGCCTCCTTGGCCTGCAAGAACAGCGGTTCGACGCCGGCGCCGGCGTCCATCAGCACAATCCAGGCGCGGGTGCCGACGCTTCCGACCCCGACGACCTTTCGGGCCACCTGGTCCAAATTGAACTGCTCGACCAGGTATCGGCGATCGGACTGCAGGCTGCGTCGATACTTGCCCAACACGCTGCGGATCAGGGCGTAGCCCTCGTCCGCGGCGACGTCGCTGAAGACGTCCTCAATCGGGACGATCGTCGGCGGGTCGCTGATGATGCGCCGGCGCCCCTCGACGATGGTGGTGAGTTTGGCCTGTGCCTGCATGCTGTCGTGGGTGCGGGCCTTGGCCAGTTGCGCATCTAGCGCCTTCACCCTCTTCGCTTTGAAGTCTGACCTGAATTCGTTGAGGGCTTGCTCGACGTCTAGATGGGCGTACCAGACGTCAAGCAACGGCTGCTGCGCGAATCCGCGCATCGCGGTGCGGTAGGCCTCAGCGACCGCGAGGATGGCCTTGCGGCGTGCCTTGGCCGAGAATCCGCTGTCCCGGCCGGCCACCGCGAAACTCGCCGCCAGCCGTTTGACATCCCATTCGAACGGGCCTGGCAAGGTCTCATCGAAGTCATTGACGTCGAAGACCAGATTCCGCTCCGGTGAGCCGAACGCACCAAAATTGGACAAGTGCGCATCCCCGCACAACTGCACCCTCAGCCCCGACACGGGAGTAGTCGCCAGATCCGCCGCCATCGGCAACGCCGCACCCCGGTAAAAGGTGAACGGCGACACCAGCATCCGTCCGTGCCGGATCGGCACCAGCTCCGGTACTCGGGATTCTGCTTGCCCCAACAACAGGCCAATCGGATCGCGGGAGCTGCCTGAATTGAATTCGGCGTTGGACTCCACCGGAGTCAACACCCGCGCATCCTTTCCCCGGGCCGCTCGATCGGCGTGACTCACCTGCTCCGCCGCGCCGGTCTGCCGCGCGCGTCCATCCGATGCCCGAGCACCGGAGCGCTTCGCCGCCACACGATCAACTACTGCCGTCATCGATACCCCTCCGTACATGCGGTGCCGAGCCCTGTTTCGCTCCCGGCCATTTCGCTGGCCACTGACACATCCATCGGCTAACCGGTGCCCGAGCGGCCAGCTGCACCCTTCAGATCGGCGAGTGCCAGCCGCTCAACGAGCATGGGAACGAAGTCACGGATCGGCGCACCAGCAAACTGTTTCACCGCTCGTTCCACCGCGGCATCAACATCGCCGGCGACGAATCCCTGTCCCATCGTCAGACGCTCACGCAGCCGATCCAGGGCAGCCGACTCGCGTCCGCCTCCACCGTCCGGCGTCACGGCGATGACCCCATAACGGTCATTTTCCCACTCCGCAGAGGCGCGAGCGGCCAGATCCCGACAACCGGCGGACCGCCTAGGACATCGAGTCTCGTGCACAGCAGCCGCAATGGCTGCTACCACGGCTGACCGGGATCGTGGACGATCGGCTTTCTGCAAACACGATCTCCAGCCCGTCATCAGCCCGTCATCACGAATTTCGGCAAATGAGTCCGACGCTGCGGCACAAGACGGGGTTGTCTTGATCGAGAATTTGCCGGGCAGCACCCGGCACTACGCCCCCGCCGACGCACGGAACACGACCGGCTGGGTAGAGGTGGCCCGCTACGTGTTCATTC
The DNA here is from genome assembly GCA_963836775.1 of uncultured Actinomycetota bacterium. Lineage (GTDB taxonomy): Bacteria > Actinomycetota > Actinomycetes > Mycobacteriales > Micromonosporaceae > DASQPR01. The sequence continues at coordinate 3,378,387 of CAWIKR010000003.1, forward strand.
CTACCCGGGACAAGGCGAAGTGCCGGTACCGCTACACCGGCACCGACCAGCAGCGCGGCCCGGTCGCACCGCTGGACGACCAGCACCCGGACTGGTCCTAGCTACGGGACTAAGCCGGCACCATGATGGTCTGCCCGATGTGGGCGCGGTCGACCGTCACCACTTTGTCGCCGAATTTGACTACGTACAGTGCCAAGTCGGGCGCGGTCGCTGACCACCAGTGGACGCATGAGGTCCCCTGCGAGCCGAACCCGCCATCTAGCGGCGCCGCGACGACGGTCCCGTCCGGCCCGCTGATCGTCAGCGAACCCGGATGACCAGCCCACGACTGTTTGCAGAAGTCGGGGTTCGGAGCAATCACTGACCATTCGACTGCGCCGCGCAGTTGAACCTGTGCGCTGGTCGGCTTGGGTGCAGGCGACTTGGACGTGGTGATCGACAGCCATGCAACGACGCCGACAGCAACGGTTCCGAGGATTGCCCACTCGCGCTTGGTCAGGGGTTGCAAGCTGCTCGGACTCCTTCGGTCGCATGTAGACGGAAGCCTAAGCCGCACTGATCTCGTCGCGCAACGGCCGGGCGCCCACCCCGATGATCGCTGATCGGTGGGCTGATCCATCTATACGCCAAGATCATTCTTGCGAGTTTTCCGAGGTCAATACCGGGGTTAGTGGGTTCATGGGATGGCACGCCACTCCCGCCGCGGTCGACACCGCCAGGCCCGGCCCACCCAAGGCGAACTCATCCCCGCCCGCGACTGGAAGCCGCCCCTCGAGGTAGAGCCCGAGCGCTTGCAGCTGACCGCCGCACCCTCGCCTGCGCCCACCGAGCCCATCGCACCGCCCGCACCGGAGCCCGATTGAACTCGCCACCGAAACACCGCGCGGGCTACGGGTCGCAGCTGCGTTCACCGAACTCGCCTACGCCATCTGAGATCTGCACGGGTATGGCATCACGCTGCCCACCGGCCAGGCAACGCGGGAGCGCCCGTTCGCCTACGACGCACTCTTTCCGCGCAGCCCGGCCGATAGACATAACGCATCGAAGTTTGTTAATCTCGTGGTATCTATCCTTCGAAAGGAGGCCCGGTAGTGAAATTATTTGCCAGACTCGCGGTACCCGCCGGGTTTGCCACCGCCCTGGTGCTGGCGCCTTTCGGCGTACCTGCAGCGCAGGCCGTCGTGGTACCCACACACGCCGTCGTGGTGTGCCAGACCGCCAGCTTCTACGACAACTACGACTCCGCCAGCGGGCCGGTCGGCCTCAAGCGAACCCTCCTCGCGGGTAACAAGGTCGGCCACACGCCCGGTGTGCATCCCGTTTACAACGGCTGGGCGGCAACCTTCGACTTTGGCCCGAACGACTGGGGCTACATGCGCATCGAATGTATCGGGGGCTACAACTCATGGTGACCTGGGCGCGCGCTACCTTCGCAGCGGCCACCATCGCAGCGACGCTCGCCGTCACGGCCGCTCCCGCAGCTGCTGCCGACGGCACCGTCGGCACACGGGAAACCGTGTGCGCACAGTCGCTGTTCGTGCGGACCGACCCGGGTGGCGCCTGGATGGGCACCCTGTATTCGGGACAGACGTTTCTCGTAGAAGGCCCGCGCAGTGGCGGCTACATCTATGGCTTCGCCTACGGCTACATCAACCGGCACGGCTGGGTGCAGGACGGTTGGTTCTGTTAGACCCGGCCACATCGACGCCGCAGTGCCCGAAGATGAGCGCCGGCACGTCGGTGTTCGGTTGACATGTGGTCTGTGAGGATCTTGGTCCTTGCTGAGAGGATGCTCGGTGCCGAAATCGTCTTGCCTGATCGGTGGGCAGCCTGATGCTGTGTCCGCGCAGGTCTCAAATCCCGTGGGCGAGCTCGGCGAACGCGGCGACCCGTAGCGGGCGCGGGGTTCCGGCGGCGAGTTCGTCGCGACCGCGACTGAGATTCTGCAAGAAGGCCAGGCCGGCGATGATCACCTGGGCGGTGCAGTCTGTGTGTAAGCCGGCGCATGGGTTGCAGCCGGTACTTAGCCTGCTGCGGTCCGCCTCGATGGGTTGTTCTCGTACTGTTCGACATCGTGCCACGCGGCTGGAAGCAGCTCGTCGAGCACTCTTGGGTAGACCGGCGCCTTGTCGGTGACCACCTCAGACGGCCGTCGCCGCCGACATCGTGGGCCGCTGGCAGGGCTCGCGCCGCCCTCGCGGGAATCGCCGGCGGCCGAGTGTCATTCGTCAGGTTGCTTGAGTACGTGACCCCGATGGCGTAACCCGCGAGACTTCGGCCACGGCGCAGTGGTCGCTATTTAATGTACGCGTTAGGCGTATATAGTTGCCGCATGGCCGAGTCCGGGATGCGTGAGCCCAACTTCCTGGTGCTCACCGCACTCGCCGAGAAGTCGAGACACGGCTACGCCATCATTCGCGACGTCGAGGAGCTGTCCGACGGCCGGATCAAGCTGCACACCGGATCGCTCTACGCGATGCTGGATCGTTTGCGCGAGGCCGGCCTTATCGAGATCGACCGCGAGGAAGTCGTCGAATCCCGGTTGCGACGCTATTACCGGCTGACCAACGACGGCATTGCCCGGCTGGTCCGGGAGACCGCATATCTGCAGCGGGCGGCCGCGGCGGCGACTGCCCGCCTGAAAGCCGGCCGCCGCCTGGCCTCCGAGGGGAATAGGTGACGCTGGAACAGCGGTACCGCAGGTTGCTTGCGCTCTACCAGAGCCGTTCCGGCGGGAGTATGGCGAGGAGATGATCACCACTCTGCTCGCCGCAGCTCGCAACGGCCAGAATCGTCCCTCGGCGCGGGACACCCTGAGCATGGCCGGTGGTGCCGCTGTGCAGCACGTGCGGCGCTGGCCGTACGCCTTCGCATCATCGAGCTGGCGCGCCGCGCTCGCCGGCGCCGGGGTGTTCCTCGCAATCGTGCTCGCCGGGGCGTACGCGCATCCCGTCGTGGTGGCCATCGGATGGCACCGTCGGGCGACCGGGGCAGGCGTCCGCCCAGCGAACTGGCTCGATCCGATCTCACGGCTCGGTATCGGCTCGCTTGTTCCGGCGATCGGGTGGCTGATGATCGCGATCGTCTCGATCGCGGGCTGGCGTGCGGCCGCGGCATTCGGCGCCTGGCTCGGCGTTATCGGGCAGGCGCTGCTTGCCGGCTTGACCGGGCAGCCGGCGATCGTCGTTAACACATGGTGGCGATTGGTACTGGCGCTGACCGTCGCGGCCGCGTTATCCCCGAGTCTGCGGCGACCGGCCGCCGGGCGGACGCCGGACGCGGCCGCGATCGCCCGGGCGGTCTGGCCGGCCGCGGTCGGTGCGCTGGCGTTCGCCCTGGGCGGTGCCGTCGATGTCGCCGCCGCTCGCATCGACCTGAGCCCGGATGGCGGATCGCTCGGCTTGTTCGGCGGCAACTACGGCATTCCGTTCGTGGCCGGCACGATCGGCTCGATGGTCGGTGTGCCGGGTGCGCTCGGTGCGGCCGCATTCGCTCTTGGCGTGCTTATCACGGTGTTGCGGTTCCGGCCCGGGGTGCGTTTGCGCGTCCTGGTGGTGGCGTTGCCGACGGTCGTGACCGCCTATCTGGTGCACGAGGGATTCCGCAGCTACCTGACGTCCAGCGATCGGTTCGCGTCGCCGATCCCGCTAGCCCCCGCGCAGTGGCTCGCGTTGTTCCTGGCGCCCGCCGCCACGTTCGGCATCGGCGTAGCGTGGGTCAACCGCGGAGCTCAGATGCGCCGCGATGCGCAACTGGGCCGGGCGATACGGGCAGCCGGCGACCCGACCCGCTGCGCGCCGGCGGCAGACGCGCCACGATCGATGGGTGACCCGGCCGCAGAGTGACGGCTTCTCTATCGACCAGACCCGCTCAGCGCCTCGCACGCGCGGTGCACGCCCCGCCGGCCTGGACGTCCCGCGCCGAGATCACCGTGCGTTCGCAGTCGTGGCGGGCATCGCCGGTGGTTGGTCAGACCGCAACCGGTGGCATCACGGCGTGGCGCTCGGCCCAGTCGAGCGCATAGTCGGCGATCTCCTCCCAGCCCGGCTGCGCCGGCAGCAAGTGCGCGTAGCCTGGGTATTCCTTTACTTCGGTGACCGTGGCTTTCGACTTGTAGTGCTTCAGGTTGGACTGCTGCACCGCCGGCGGCATCAGATGGTCTTCGCCACCGGAGATGAACAGCAGCGGGGCTCGCTTGTCGTTGTGGTAGTCGACCCAGATCTCCTGATGGCCCGGCTCGACGTTGGCCAACACACTGTCGATCAAGATCCGGCCGGACGCGGGGATGTGGTAGCGGTTGTAGAGCCTCTGCGACTCGTCGTCGCTGAACGTGTTGGTGAACACGTAATGCCACTGGTCCAAGTCGTATCCGACCGCCCGATGGTGGTTGGCGGGGTTCTTGATCACCGGGAAAAACGACTTAAGCTGGCTGTACGGAGCTTTCAGTACGCCTTCCGTTGGCGCCGAGTTGATGGCCACGCCGGCCGCGCCGTAGCCGTGGTCGAGCAGGACCTGCGTGAACGCGCCGCCCGCCGAGTGGCCCATGATGATCGGCGGCAGTTCCAGGCCCGCGATTACTTCTTCGAAGTGGGCGATGATCTGCGGCACGGTCACGTTGACGATTGGTGCCGGGTCCGCGCGCAGTGCTTCCACTTCGACTTCAAAGCCGGGATAGGCGGGCGCTATGACTTGGTAGCCCTTCGCTTCGTATCGCGATTTCCATTGCTCCCAGCTACGCGGAGTTACCCAGAAACCGTGTACCAGCACGATGGTGTCCGGTTTCGTAGCCATCTCAGCCTCCCTATCGACGGGCGCACGTCCTCCTAGCCTTGTCGCTACGGCGACACCGCGGTCGACTTTCTATGAATCTCTCGGCCACGCCGTTCATGCGCGACAACTCGTCGATGCCCCGTGGGCCAGACCCTCTGCTGCAACGCGCCGACCTGGCACGATCTGAGCTGAACGCCCGGGACTCCGCAGCCACGTGCGAAGTCAAACGACACACGGTCCGCCGGGCCGGTTCCTGTCTGCGGGCACGGCAGGGTCCGACGACGGCGGGAACGGTTCAAATGCAGCTGCTGCACTGCGCCACCGCACAGAATCTTCCGATTGGGTCAACGAGTACTTCGGTATTCGTAGCTGCGGTGATGCCTGTCGATGGACGGCGAGCCGCTCGGGCCGCCGCCGTTCATCGGTCACCCGCTTGCAGCTGCCAGCGTGGGATGTTCTTTGCCGCTTCGTATCGACGCGGACCGGCAGCAAGGGCGCGCCAGGCCCGCGTCATGCCTCGGCGGATCAACACTCCTCGGGGACGATGCCAGCCGACAAGAAGGCACGGACGCACGACATTGGGTTTCACTCGCTTCCCCCTCGTTGGACGCACAGCACGGCGTCCTCCTAACGAAGGGGCTTGAACGCAGCACGGATCTCGTTCGCGAACAGGTCCGGCTCCTCCCAGGCTGCGAAGTGGCCGCCCTTGTCGACCTCGTTGAAGTAGATGACGTTGGGGTAGGCCTTCTCTACCCAGCTGCGCGGGGACCGCCAGATCTCACCCGGAAACGTGGTGAAGCCGACCGGAATCGGGACGGCCGGTGGGACCGTGCCCGCGGCCTGAGCTGTTTCCTGGCCTTCCTCCCAGTACGAGCGGGCCGCGGACGCCCCTGTGCCGGTCAGCCAGTACAGCGTGATGTTGTCAACGATGTGATCACGGGTGAGATTGCCCGAGGGCTGCCCGTCGACGAAAGCGCTGGCGATCTTCTGATAGCTGTCCGTGTCGTGGTCGATCATCCAGGCCGCCATAGCGACCGGTGAGTCCAGCGTGGCGTAGCCGATCGTCTCCGGCCGGGTCGCCTGCTCTGCGAAGTAGCCCGCCCCGGTAGCGTGGAACTCGGCGAGCGCGTCGAGCGCAGCGCGCTCCTCTTCGGAGGGCGGCGACTGGCTCAGGGCTTCGGCATCGCCCAGCGCCGGCGTGAGCAGATTGGTGTGGATGCCGATCAACCCATCGGGCGCTTGGCGGCCCATCGCGTCGGTGACCTGAGAACCGACGTCCCCACCCTGGGCGACGTAGCGGTCGTAGCCGAGGCGGCTCATCAGTTCAGCCCATGCACGCGCGATGCGGTTGGGGCCCCACCCGAGTTCGGTCGGCTCGGCCGAGAACCCGTAGCCAGGAATGGACGGCAGCACCAGGTGGAAGGCGTCCTCGGCGTCTCCACCGTGCGCGGTCGGGTCGGTGAGCGGGCCAACGGTTTCGAGTAGCTCGACGACCGAACCGGGCCAGCCATGCGTCATGATCAGTGGCAAGGCCTCCTCGTGCGGGGACCGCACGTGGATGAAGTGGATGTCCACGCCGTCGATCTCGGTCATGTGCTGCGGTAACGCGTTCAGCCGCGCCTCGCACCGGCGCCAGTCGTAGTCGCTCGCCCAGTAGCGGGCAAGAGCCTGCATCGCTGCCAGTTGCACGCCCTGCGACCGATCATTGACCAGCTCCTTCGTGGGCCAGCGTGTCGCCTCGACGCGGCGGCGCAGCTCCTCAAGATCCGTTTCCGGCATGTCGATCGTGAATGGCCGGATCCCTGCAGATCCCGCTGACCCCTTGGTCATTACAGACATGTCAGTCTCCCCGTTTGGAACAAAGATGACGGCCGACCGCGCCCGCCGCCTTCAACGACGAACCGTGCGACGGTCGATCCCCTCCTCGTCAACCGAGTCTCACCCCGCGAGCGTGGCCCCGCCCCGCGTTCTGGCAGATGCGTATTCCGAGGGAGGCCGCGAAAGGTATCAGCAGTCGCGCTGGTCATTCCTGCCACGGGCTCGACTCCGCCGGACGCGGGCGGGCGCGATGGTCGCCAGGTCGTTCCACCCGGCCCAACACCCGCTGTGGCTTAGCGGTGTGGCCCGCCCCAACTCTCGACCATCTCGCAGAACGCGGGCTACTGGCCGGCGGCCGTCACCGGCTGCAAGTGAAGGCGTAGACCTGGATCCCCGGATCGAGGAAGGCAATCTCGACCGTGCGGTCGGCTATTGGCCCAGGTTGACGGATGAGCTGGTACAGCCGCTGCTCGGCAACCGTCCCGGAGCCCTCGCTATCGGTATCGGTTCCGTGTGCCGCATAGGTGTCTGCCCGTCGATGCGCGCGCGGAACCCGATCGGAGCACTAGGGGTCGTCGGATCCATAACGAGGTTTAGGTCGCGAGCGGGAAAGCGGTAGGCGATCTGGCCGCCGGCTTCGAGCAGTGTGACGGCCTATGGTCGATCGTCCAGCCACCAGCCAACGCCCAGCGGTTGAGCCGGAGCTTGCCGGAGATCGTGTAGGCGATTCGCCTGCCTGGTACGGCTCTGCCGGGTGACGCGAAGTTCAGAGTGCGTTCGTAGCAGGTGTAGTTCTCCGGCGAGCGGAGGTTGGCCCAGTCCGCTGGGGCTTCCGCGCCGCGCGGGTCGATCACGACACGCTCATGATCGTGGTCGGTCGCTCCGGCGTCGACAAGCAGTTGCTGGATCACCATTTCCGACTGCTGGTATTTGCCTTCGCCCTACTGGTGGTGCCGGATGCGTCCCCGCGCGTCGGCGAAGTAGAGGGCAGGCCAGTAATGGCTGGCAAAGGAGTTCCATATCGCATAGTCGTTGTCGGTGACGACTCCTTCTACGTTTAGGTTGCCGTCGTCAGCTTGGTGAAGGAACGCCCCCAGCGGACCGGGAGCCTCGGATGAAGGCCACCGGATCCGCAGAGACACTACGTACGGGCCACTAGCGCAGCGACCTGAACGCCGCGCGCAATTCGCTGGAGAACAGTCCCGGCTCCTGCCAAGCGGCGAAGTGATTGCCGCGGTCAAGCTCGTTGAAGTAGATGAGGTTCGGGTATGCCCGCTCGGCCCAACTCCGTGGCACCTTGTAGATCTCGTGCGCGAAGGTGCTTACTGCGGCCGGGACAGACACGCCCTTGGCGTCGAAGAAGCCAACCGTGTTCTCCCAGTACAGCCGGGCGGACGATACGCCCGTGTTGGTCAGCCAGGTGAAGGTGATGTTGTCCAAGACCTCATTCCGGGTGAGATTGCCGACCGGGTGGCCGTCGAACGCGGCGGCGATGTCCTGGTAGCTGGAAGCGTCGTGGTTGATCATCCAGGACGCCAGGGCGACGGGCGAGTCCGCGAGGCCATACATCGTCTGCGGCCGCGTACCCATCTGCACCCCGTACCCGACGCCCTTGACGAAGAACTCGCTCAGCTGCTCGAACGTGCTGTTTTCCGCCTCCGATAACCCAGCCGGAGCCGGGTCCCCGGCTCCGAACACATTGCGCACCAGCGCCAGCGACGCGTCGGACGGGACGACACCGGCCATGTTGGTATGGATGCCGGCCAGCCCCGCAGGTGCCTGCACACCCAGCATGTCGACGACGACCGCGCCCCAGTCGCCACCTTGGGCCACGTACCGCGTGTAACCCAGCCGCTTCATCAGGGTGTCCCAGACCTCGGCGATCCGGGCAGGGCCCCAGCCGAGGTCCCTCGGCTTGCCGGAGTACCCGTAGCCCGGCATCGACGGGATGACCACATCGAAGGCGTCGCCTGCGCTCGCACCGTGCGCCGTCGGATTGGTGAGCGGATCGATGACGCTCAGCAACTCGATGACCGAGCCGGGCCAGCCATGGGTGATAACCACCGGTAGCGCGTCCTTGTGTGGCGAACGGACATGGATGAAGTGAATATCCAGCCCGTCGATCTCGGTGACGAAGTTCGGCAGGGCGCCCAGCCGGGTCTCACAGCGGCGCATGTCGTACTCCGCCGACCAGTAACGGGCGAGTTCTTGCATCACCGCAAGCTGCACTCCCTGCGAGAAGTCGGCGACTAGCTCCGCATCGGGCCAACGGGTGGCGGTCAGCCGGGCGCGCAGCGCGTCAAGCTCCGACTCTGGGGCGATCGGGATCTTGAACGGCCGGATCGCTGTGGCACCTACTGTCTTTTCTGTCGTGGCGACCATCGGAAGGTCCCTTCTTCGTGGAGTTACTACGAGATGAAGCCTGCGCGTCTGGTCGTCGAGTAGCCCCCGTTGCGGACCCGGGGATGCTCACGGGGATGGTCACGGGGCAGTATGTGGGCGAACCCAGAATGAAGGAGGAGGTGCGGCAATCAGCCGCTCTCCCCCGGAAACTCCAAGCGATCACGCTGGCCAGGTCGATGGGTTGCCGGGGCAGCCGCAAGCCTAAGTTTGGTTGACAGACCCAGCAACTGCCTCGTCAGGGGCGGCCCGCGCGGTACGGTCCCGAAATCCCATCGAGGATCAAGTGGGAGTCGGGACCCGCCAAGGCGTTCACCAACTCCCGCCGGGAACTGATGCCAAGCTTCGTGAACACATTGCGCAGGTGCCACTCGACGGTCCGCGAGCTAAGGAAGAGCCGGGTGCTGATGTCCGGATTGGACAGCCCGGCGCGAGCTAGCTGAGCGATCTGCCACTCCTGGGCAGTTAGATCGTCGCGTGCGTCGACCGTCCGCTTGCGCACCTTCTCGCCCGTGGCCGCGAGTTCCTTGCGTGCGCGCTCAGCGAACGCCTCCATCCCGATCGCGGCCAACATATCGTGGGCATTGCGCAGCTGCTCCCGTGCCTCCACGCGCCGGTTTTCGCGGCGTAACCACTCGCCATAGAGCAGATGAGCCCGGGCGAGCTCGGGACGCCGACGGGTCCTCGCCAGTCTCCCGATCGCCTCCCGATACTGGCGCTCGGCAGTCCGACCCTTGCTCAGGAGTGCCCGGCAGCGCGCTTGCATTCCCCTGCCCCAATCGGTGGTGGACGGCGCGGTGGCCGCCATCACGCTCTTGAGCGCATCGGCCGCGGCGTCCGGCCGCGCGGTGCGGACCGCCGCTTCGACCAACTCGATCATTGCCCAGGGGGTGATGTGGCGGTGCGATGTCTCCTCGGCCGCTCGTTGGGCCGAGGCGAGCGCCAGGTCGTAACGGCCAAGTCCGTTGAAAAGGATCGCGGTGACCCACTCGGCCCATTGGAGGCTAAGACCCTGACCGCTTGTTTCGGCGTCACGGATCGTCGACTCAATCAACGGCGAGGCATCCGCTTGGCCACGGAGCGCGGCGAGCAGCAGCTTGGCATACGGTGCAATGTGGGTCCCAGTCGCTTTCGTGATCGCTTCGGCCTCGGCGATCGCAGCGGTTGCCGCGCCAAAGTCGCCGCACCACGCGACGAAGATTGCCCAGTCGGCCAGGTCGATCGGCAGTCGGGCCAACGCGCCCGCCTCGCGGGCCCCCTTCAGGTGGCGCGCGCTGATGGCATGCCAGCTGTCCTCATCCCAGAGAATGTTGGGGGGGATCGTGGCCATCCAGTCCCAGCGGAAGTTCACCTGGCTGGGTGCTGCTTCGTCCGCAAACATGGCCGTTGCGCGCCTCAGCTGGGGTGCGGCGGCCGCAGGTCCTTCGATGACGAAGGTGGTGAGGCTATCGAGCAGCAGATCGGATGGGCGGAGCGGCCGGGTCGGCGGCGGTGCTGCTTTGGCTGCGCGGCATACCTCGGCCAGGCTGCCGGCCGAGGCCAGGCGACCGGCGAACAGCGCCGCCCCCCATGCGTCGAGGTAGGTCTCGCGGGCAAGCTCGGAATCGAGCGGCTCGAGGCGTTGGGCAGCTTTCAAGAGCAGCGGCGGGGCAGTGGTCCCCATGCTCGACGCGAACGCGATCTGGCCCCTGAGCAGCTCCACATGCGCCTGCTGCAGCTCGTCCGGCGTCAAGGCCTCGGCCAACGCCAGAAGCTCGAGCGCGCCGTCAAAGATTCCGGCATGCAGGCTGGCGTGCGCAGCGGCAAACACACGCCGCATCTGCTGTTTCGGGTCCTCCGACAGAACGACGGAGCGATGCAGGAACGCAGCTGCCGCGGCTAGGCCGCCGCGCGCCTGCGCGCGGCTGGCGGACTGCTCGAGCGCCGTGGCGACAGGCTCATCGGGCCCCGCAGCAGCCGCGGCCAGATGCCACGCGCGACGGTCCGGATCGGCATCGCGGTCGGTCACCTCGGCCAACGCCTGGTGGACCCTGCGTCGATCGCTCGCGGACGCCGACCGGTACATCGCTGAACGCACCAGGGGATGACGGAACGTCACCCGCTGGCCGACCGTCAGCAGCCCTTCTGCCTCTGCTGCCTCCGCGGCCCGCGGACCGATGCCGAGCCGCTCGGCAGCACGCCACAGCAGCAGCGGGTCGCCGACGGGTTCCGCCGCTGCGACGAGCATCAGCAGCCGCCCGTCATCAGAGAGCAGCTCAAGGCGGCGGACGAAGCTCTGCTCGATCCGCCCTGTGAGCGTTCCTTTACCCGGCAGGCCGAAGCCGCCTGCCAGATCCATCACAGTCAAGCCACGGGGCAGCTCGAGCAGCGCCAGTGGATTCCCGCGCGTTTCGGCGACGATCCGGTCCCGAACTTCCTCATCCAGCTTGATCCGCAACGCGGAGGACAGCAGCGCGCGGGCATCCTCGTCGCCCACTCCCCCTACGACAAGCTCAGGCAGGTGCCGCAGTCCTTCGCCCGGGTCGCGGGCACTGAACACAATCCCGACCGGATCCGCCAGCAGATGGTTAGCGACGAAGGCCAGCGTCAGGACCGAGGCCCGATCCAGCCACTGTGCATCATCAATGATGCAAAGCAACGGGCGCTCCTCGGCCGCCGCCGCGAACAGGCTCAGCACCGCCAACCCGACGAGGAACCTGTCCGGGGCGTTCCCAAAGCTCATGCCGAACACGATCTCCACGGCTTGCCGCTGCGGTTCGGGGAGCCGCTCGAGCCGGTCGAACAGGGGTCCGCACAGCTGATGCAAGCTGGCATACGCCAGCTCCATCTCCGACTCCACCCCCACGGCCCGGACGACTGCCAGGTCAGGCACCGACGCGACTAGGTAGTCCAACAGCGCGGTCTTCCCGATCCCAGCCTCGCCGCGCAACACCAGCGATCGGCTCTCGCCACGGCGGATCGCCGTGGCCAGGTCGTCCAAGTGTGCGCACTCCGTTGCCCGGCCGAGCAGTTGCGGCCGATCGCTCCTCTCAAAGAGCCGACTTGTCATCAGCGGGCTCCACTCAAAGGACTTCGGCCCTCGTCCGCCGCTCGATGTGTTGGGCGTGAGGCGGCAGCACGACGATCGTCGGCTTATTGTTCGCTACCGCCGCGGTCGTCAATACGCGATCCGTCCGACACAAACAGGATCGCCGCGGCGGCGTTCTCATCGTATGGAAGGTTCGGTAAGCACCGCGGGGCCACCTTCGGGCACGTCATCGTAGTTCTGGGCACATATGGCGCGGCGCTCGAGCGGCTCAAGCGTCGGCGTCACTTCGCTGAAGGAAGATCGACTGACCCACCACTCATGGGCGCATCGGATGCTCGATGTGGCTGGCTCGGCCATTAGGCTCTCCCGTAGTCAACGGCAACCCTACCGAGCAGGTACACAGCCATGGCGGCTGTTCCAGGAACCAGACGAGACCGACTGAACAGGTTTCTCCCCAGAAGTGATCTCGCGCCACTCATCGCCACCGAGCGCCAGGAACCGCTGCGCGATCTGAACAGCCTCGACTTCGCTGCCAGGCAGGCACTCTGTTATGCCTGCCCTCCGGGCCAAATTCGCGGGCTTCAACCTCCCACCTGTCCGGTTCGTAGTGGATCAAGACGTCTCTCCGGGCCAGCTTGCCCCACCGCGTGTTCCACCACTGTCGCTGCGGCCGTAATGTGGCAATCGTACGAGTGTTCGAAGCGGCCGCATTACCACCGCGCACCTGATCGCCGATATGGAGAACGTGCTGGCGGTGGCCTGTTGATCCAGTCTTCGAGCTGGTGGCCGCGGCATTCGCGGACGAGTTGGTTGAAGCCGTGGGCGAGGGTGGTCAGTGCGTCCAGGTCGGCGCAGCGGGCGCGGGCGTCTTTAAGGCCGAGGGGCTCTGTTGCATTATCTGATTGGCGGGCGTGCTGAGGTCGGATGCCGGCCCAGGATCAGATCGCTTGCGCGCGTTCGGTGAGCGCCGCGGCGACACGTGAGGCATGTGACCTGTCGACTCCGGGTTTGTAGTGGCCGCGGCGGTATTCGCCGATCTTGCAATCCCTGCAGGTCGCAGGATGCGGTCCTGGTCGAGCAGTCTCCACAAAGCTTGAATACGTAGTGCCGCCCTCGCCGCGTCTGTTAGAACTCTCGGAGAAGGGAGCTCGGCAATGAATGACCCAACCGCTGGCACTGCGAGCGGTCCCACCGCACTGCCGGAACCGCCGTGTGCCGACCCGATGGCGGGAGAGCTCGTCACCGAGACACTCAATTACGACGGTGGCCGGCAGGTCACGGTCTACGTTCCGCCGGATCCGGCCGAGGCCGTCGTGTTCGCCTGCGACGGTCATGGGATATCGCGGTGGGGTGCGTACCTCGAAGCGGCCGACGTCCCGCCCACGATGATCGTCGGGGTCCACGGGCTGGCGGACGAGACGCTGCGACTCCATGAGTACTCACCGGTCTTCGACGCGGACCGGTTCGCCGCCCATGAGCGGTTCTTCGTCCATGACGTTGGCCGTTGGGCACGGTCGCGGTTCGGAGTCGAACTGCCGACCAAACGCACCGCCGTGTTCGGTGCTTCGGCGGGCGGAGAGCTTGCGCTCGCGCTCGGGCTCCGGCATCCGGATGTCTACGGCGCGGTCTTCTGCGGCTCGCCGGGCGCGGGGTACCGACCAACCGGCCACCTGCCGAGCCGTCTTCCGCGCACCTACCTTGTCGCCGGCACGTTGGAACCGTTCTTCCTCGAGAGTGCGGCCCGTTGGGCGGTCGCGCTGGGCGACGCCGGGGCAGAGGTCGTGATGAGCGAGCGAGTCGGCTCCCATGGGTCCGCCCTATGGAGAGCGGAGTTCCCGCTGATGGTGGCATGGGCATTTGAACGGTGAAGCCATGCGGTGACGGTCGACGGTAGTCCCGCCTTGTTGTCGCGACTCATGCAACATCCGCACGGACAGCCGGCGGAGTGTAGGTACTCGGAACCTGCGCTATTCGTCGATCATGCATCGACGGCTTCTATCTTCTACATTGGATCCCGTTGCTCCGCCCGCCTGGGAAGACGACTGGGCGGATTCTGCTCCGAACACGGGCGCTTCACTATTCGGTTGATGGCCACGGATGTCTTAATTCGGTATCGCCGGTACCCAGTTGTCGGATTCGTGGACAGGGAGGCTAGATGGAGACGAGCGATCGTCGACGGAACCGGGCAGGATTGCTCCGGTAAAGTTGGCTTCCCGCTCCCGGCAGGCGTTGCCGGCCCGGTCCGCGTTCTCCGGCTTCCGATTCCCGGCCGAGGTCATCGTGTGGCAGTGCGCTGGTATCTGCGGTACGGACTGTCCGGCTCCGTTGCGTTAAGCGATCGTCAACAGGTTCGGGCAGGATTGGCCGGTGAAGTTGTCCTCCCAGTCTCGTCGGCTACCGCCGCCCTGCGCGGCGTTCGCTGGTTTCCGGTCTCCGCCCGAGGTGATCGTGTTGGCGGTGCGCTGGTATCTGCGCTACGGCCTGTCCTAATGAGTTCTGGGAGTGAGCCATCCGGCAGACTCCTGGCTGGTAGGTAGCCGCCGGCGGGTGAGCACTCGACGAGACGACCGCCTAGTCGCACCACCTCAGCGAGGCCGCCGCTTGACACTCAAACTCCTGGGATGTCTATCGGGACGTGGAGGAACTGCTGGTCGAGCGCGGTGTCGAGGTCAACCACGGCACCGGTGGTCACCGACTCGGCACCGGTCTACCCGCGAGTACTCGACGAGCTGGTGCCAGCAGCCTGGCACCCACGTCGAGCAGTACGCCAACAACCGGATCGAGGCCGACCACAGCCGACTCAAACACCGGCTGCGACCCATGCGCGGCCTACGCACCGACCGCACCGCTCAGGTCATCATCGCCGGACTCGCGTTCCTGCAGAACCTTTCGCCGTGGCCACTACGAACTCGCAGCCGAACTTTCCCGTGATTTGCGGGTCGCCAGCGCCTTCACGACGCTGGCACAGGCGATCTGATTCAGGGTCAGATCCCGATCTCGGCACGCCTCCGTTGAGTTAACGCAACAGAGCCCCGGCCGCCGGGGGAAGCCGATGCTGGAAGCTCCACCACCGCCGGCGCCGGTCTCCGGGGGACGCTACGCCGACCGTGCGGGCGGCCGCGTCAAGCGGTGCCGTGCTCATCGCGCGCGCATCACTTGAGCCAGGTGAATCGCGCGACCAGCGGTGTACGCGCCCACATCCGGCCCAAGCCCAGTGTGTTCCCGGCGCCGAGCAGCGCGAGCACAAGCAGGACGGCAGCGTAGATCAGGTGCTCATCCATGAATGGATTGCTGGCCGGCGGTAGGACCGCGGACCACATCATGATGGTCAGGATCACGCCGGCTACCGCTGCGACGCGCAGGCCGATGCCGAGCATCAGCGCTGCGCCGATGCCGAGCAGCGCGAGCATGAACGTGACGTTCACGAAGCCGTTACCGGCGATCGCGTGATAAAACCCGCCGAACGGACCAGCCGACAATCCGAGGTAACCCCTTGTCGGACTGCCGCCGTTGAGCCACGACTTCGCCGCGGTGGTGGCGAGACCGAGGCCGAACAGCTTGTCCAGGAAGGCCCACAGGAACAGCCAGCCCAACGCGAGGCGGATTCCGGCCAACAGGTAACGCAGTCCGGCTCCGTGAGTTGGTTCGGAGTTGCGGCTCGTGTTCTGGTCGGATTGAGCCGGCCTAGGCGATGGCCACGTCGGGGCGGCCGGTGCCATGGTGGCAAGAGATCCGATGGGACCTACTGCGGCATGATTGTTCTGGGCGATGTTGACCATCGCGCTCACATTCCTTACTAGTGTTCATCAAACGCTTTCCCGCAAACGAATGCTCGTGGGACGTTTCGTCGAACTCCACTGCCACGACACATCAACGTTGACGGGCTGAGGCGCGAAGCAGTGCACTTCTGCATGTCGACAGGACAGTGCCCGATCGCCGACAAACTCATACCTGCGAGTTCCGGACCACCCGCACGATGTCTAGCCATCCGACGATATTGATAAGAGCCGAACAGGCGTAGCGTCGGCTATGTGGCTGGCAGATCTGCCGGCGGTTTCGCCCGCTGCGGGCCGGCCACGAGACGAGGCCATGGTGTCCAGACGAGATCGGCCATCCGTAGCGACCGACGCGTCGGCGCCGAACCATACAGAGCATCGTGCTCGCGCATTCGGACCACGAGGAGTACCAAGCTCGCGAGTCGGAGGCATCTGGATATCCGCAGTGCTCTTCGCTCTGGTACTCCTGGTTCTGCTGATCTTCGTCCTGGAGAATGGCCAGCGCGCGGAGGTCTCGTTCTTCGGCGCTCACTGGCACCCGCCTATGGGAGTAGCACTACTGCTGGCGGCGGTCTGCGGCATCCTGCTCGTCGCCTTGCCCGGGACCGGCCGCATCCTGCAACTGCGGTTGCTCAACCGTCGACGCAACCGTTCGCATTTCGTCAGTCCGCCAGACGGTCCCGCCGCCGACCTCAAGCAACCGGTCGCATCCGATCAACCGGGCGCCAGCCGCCCGACTCCTCCGTAGACGCGGGCTCCGCGTTTCCCCGGTCGGCCGCGAAGCAACCTCCGTGACGCGCCGTCGATCCAACCTCGGCGGGACCTGCAGCAGATTCAATGTCTCAGATATCGCTGGCGGCTGCTCACCGCACATCCGAATCCGCGAAACGCACTCTCGCAAACACCGAAGGACGCTGATCCCCTGTGACCACGACCGACACGTCAACCCATACCACCCAGAGTGTCCTGCGCCTACGCAACCCACACTCACCCGGCGACGTCCGCTGGAGCGCGCTTCGAGCGGAGGCTATCGCGCAGAACCTCCCGCTGTCCCGGCAGTTAGCCCGCCGCTATGCCGGCCGTGGTGAGGATTCCGATGACCTACGCCAGGTAGCCGCATACGCCCTGATAAAGGCCGTCGACAACTACGATCCGGAACGCGGTGTGCCGTTCGCCGCCTACGCCCGCCCGTACATCCTCGGCGCTCTCAAGCGACACTTCCGCGACTCCGCGTGGGACATGCACGTTCCCCGCGGCATGCAGGAACTCAATCAGCGAGTCACGGTCGCGGTTAGCGATCTCGGACACCAGCGGGCACGAACTCCTGTACCGAGCGAGATCGCCGAGCACCTCGGCCTTACGATCGCCGCGGTGGGGCAGGCGGGCGGTGTTGGACAGGCGTACAACATCGGCTCCCTCAACACCCCCCACCATCGCGGTGACGACAGTGACCTCATCGATCTCGTCGGCGGCATCGATCCGCACTTCGTCCAGGTCGATGACCGAGCCGCCCTGCAGCCGATGCTCGCGGGCCTCAAGCCACGCGAACGTCGCATCCTCACCCTCCGCTTCGGCAACGGGATGACTCAGGCGGCGATCGCCGCTGACATCGGCATCTCACAAGTGCACGTATCCCGGCTGCTGCAGCACTCGCTGAGAATGCTGCGCAACGCGATGCAGGAGCCATTCAGCCCTCCGCCAACATTCGTCCAAGGGCCATCCGATGTTGGTCACCATCGGGTGCATGAGCAACGCGCTCAGCGCCCGGGTCGGTTGCCCCGCCGCCGGAACCGCATCGCCCCGTAGATGAGGGCGACTGCCAAAACGACCACGCCGATGATCAGCAGATAGAAAAGGCCGTTAGCGGCGACGCCGACGATGCCAAGAACGATCGCCACAATGACCAACAACAGGACAAGTGCCATCGACAACCTCCCTCGACGAAGGGCCTTGTCAGCGACGAGCCAGGCGCCGTTCACCGGCCGCCCCCTTGGCGTAACCCAAGTCGTAATGCGCGAAAATCGCTGCCTCGTCACCGACAGGCAACTCTCCGTCCGTGTCGATCGACGGCGCGTCCCTGACCTGGTCCTTCGGGCGGCTCACCTTCAGGTAACCAGGGCCGACGCTCGCGCCGGCGAGCGGCACGAACACCAAGCGATGCCGTGTCGGCAGCCCTACCGTGACAGTGGCGAAGACGGGCAGGTCGGTGGCGGTGTCCACGTAGATCGACTCCAACGTGCCGATCTTGCGGCCTTCGATGTCGACCACATCGTGGCCGCGCCACTCACGGATATCACCCGCTTCGAACATCCCCGACCTCCCTCGTCCACGTCCATCCTCCCACCACAACCGCCCCCACACTCGGGGCACGCACGTCCCCGTCCCAACACTCACCGGGTCCGCGTGGGCGTGCGCGGCCACGGTTCGCGTCGGTTGGCGGATCGTCAGGGTGATCCTTGGACGAGCTTGCCTACCGCCGGATTGGGTCCGGGCTCTCGCGCATAGACCGCTCGTTGAGCCCTCCACGAACAACATCCGGGATTTCGATCTTGTGCTGGCCGCCAATCGTGACCGAGCGGCCGCGGGAACCCGTGACCGCAGCGGCGGTCTAGCGGAGGGATGACGCCGTTAGGTTCGGTCTTGACGAAACCGCGGGATCGGGTCGGCTAATCGCCGAGGCACTGGCCATCGCCTCAGGACGGTAAGACTCTTAGCACCTGCCGCACGCGTGCGAGGCACACTTGGCGTCGGACAGCTCAACGCCTGACTCGGCATTCGCTTCGGTGTGGTCATGCCGCAGCCAGCTAGCTGGTCACCAAGGATGGCCATGCCGCGCCGGACGAGCATGACGATGTCAATGCCGCGCTACCCACGTCGCGGCTCTCAGCATCGGATCGCTCGCAAGCTGGAGGCATCCGTGGTGCTTCGTTAAGCATGCGGAGTAACGTTAACTGCGGCTTCAACGCGCGCGATTGACGAAGGTCTGAACCCGGGTTGGACCGACGGTGCGCGCGGTGGAAAACCACGAGAGGGCGAGCAGCGATGTGAGCATTCACGTCTCCAAGGCGATGGGCTCGCTACGGCGGGTGGTGCTCAGTTGCGACGTGGTGGGATGTCCGGTCCAGTTGGAGCCGGAGGCGGCTGAGCGATGGCGTAGCGATCTCGATGCCCGGTCCTGGGCTCGCGAGCACGCTCCTGACTGGAGCTACGACCCCGTCGGCCAGACCGACTACTGCCCGAAGCACGCCCAGTCGGCCATCGGTCCTGCCACCGATGCCGTCCCACCACAGCCGACCGCGTCCGCCAGGGATCAATCGGAAACCCGCTCAACCGTGACGCGTATGCCACGCAGCTGCGCGCGCGGCTGACCGACGGCAGCCGCCCAACCGAGGACTCGCACGTGTTGACGTTTGCCGAGGCCGAGGTCGTGGCCCGACTGCTCGAGGAGTTGGCAGGCGTCTACCGAGGCGAGAGCCTTGGCGCACTCGCTCATGACCTGGCAACCCGGCTCGACCGCCACATTGTCGGATAGATCGGGAATCCGATCCGACCAGCGAGTTCCCCGAAAAGGGCCCGTCAACCGCGTCGAGAAGCAGGCGCTAATCGCCGCATCACTGACGCGTGCGTGGACCCCATAAGGCCGAAGGTGATCGATTCGGCCGGCACGGCGTCGCGTCCACCCGGTGAATTACTCGCGATCTCTATCCACGATTCGGGGCCGGTCAATGCGGGGAGCTGATCAAACGGCGTGGCGCCTGGCCGGGACCCGGGTAAGTGATGAGCACGGGCAGTCCGTCGGGATCGCGGCCCTCCAGCACATCGATGCCCTCGACGGTGTCGCGGCTTGTGTAGGCGCCGCGTTCTGTAAGCACCCTCGTGCACCGGTCGAGGTCACGCGGTCCGCCGGCGGTCCACGCCACGTACCTAAGACCAACGCCGTCATTTCGCCCCGCGGAGCCGTCGCTGCCTGAGTACAGATACAGCTGGGATCCATCGGGCCCGGTCAGCACCGCGGTGTTGGCATCACTGACGGTCGGCGTATATCTCAGAAGCGGCTGGTAGAAGGCCAACGATCGGGTCAGGTCGGAGACGAA
Source organism: uncultured Actinomycetota bacterium (assembly GCA_963836775.1). Classification (GTDB taxonomy): domain Bacteria; phylum Actinomycetota; class Actinomycetes; order Mycobacteriales; family Micromonosporaceae; genus DASQPR01. The sequence goes on from CAWIKR010000003.1 coordinate 3,398,273, forward strand.
CACCACGACGGAAGAGAGCCGGACACTGTGCACGAGCACGTCGACGATGTCGCTGACGGCCACGATTCCCACAAGCCGGCCATCGGAGACGACCGGCAGATGCCGGTTCGCCGTATCCACCATGATCTGGGCGGCCTCACTCGCCGACACGTCCGGGCCGATAGTCTGTGGGTCGCGGTTCATCCAGTCCTCGATGCGGGCCTGCTCAGCTTCGGCGCCGTTGGCCACTGCACGGAGCAGGTCCGCTTCGGTGATGACCGCGACCGGCCGGTCGGCGCCATCAACGGCGACCAACGCGCTCTGGTTGGCGTGGTTCATCAGGTACGCGGCGGCGGCAAGGTGGCCGTGCGTCTCGACCGTGGTTACAGCTGGGCGCATGATGTCGGCGACCGTGTGGCCGCCAACGATGTTCCGCCGTTGTTCGGATTCCGGACGCTCCACGGCTCCTCCCAAGGTCGGCGTCCACGGTGCGGTCGGCCATGAACTGGCGCGCGAGCCCGCCGCCTCGGTGCAGACCACGTCGACCTGTGACGGCAGACGAGGTGGTAAAGACACGACGCGGGCAACACGCCCGAACTCATCACCATGGCACCACACAAAACCTTGTCCGCACCACCGATGACAAGCCACTACACAGAGGCGACCGTAGCATCGCTCGATACTCGACGACCCCGATCCGCAGGAACTCTTCCGGCCAATTGAACCCGCCCTGGTTCCTCGAGACAGAAATGGTGTGATGATCACGCGTGTCGAAATCGGTGTGCTGTTGTTCGTAGTCGATCGGTGAGAGGTTGCCAAGGGGTGAGTGGCGGCGGATCGGGTCGGCGGAGGGCTCGATTCATTCGAAGATCGCGTTTGCCGGCTGCTGCCGCGTTCGGCCAGGTCTGCCGGTTGATTAGCCGAATTCGTATCGAGCAGTTGCGGGCACGGTTCGGCAGACGCGATCTGCTCGCAGCACTCGGAATTCGGCTACACCAAAGCTCACGCCGTGATGCGGTGTGACGCGTTTGATCCGGCGATCTGCGTCGGATGGATTTGCTGAGTGGGGACGTTGATCGCGCTGCCGCCGTGCCGGGAGTTGTCCGAGACGAGGCCCATCGAAGCACGCTCGCGTGGCCACCGCTAGCCGTGCTGTCCAGGGAGGTTGGTCGAGTTTGCGTGACGATTCGGTCTGATCTTGTAGACGGGCGAAGGCCTCCGGTTGTGGAGTGAGCTGTCTAGGAACCGCTCCGGCAACCAGGAGGCCTTCGTGCTCCACGGTAATGCATCAGGCAGTTGGTGGGTGAATGCCGGCTAGCGGTGGCCGGCTCACGTCGCTGAGGTCTGGGTCTTCGGCGGCGAGCAGGTCTTCGAACGCTGGCCAGCCGTGTGAGGCGACGAACTCGGCTTCCGCGGTGGTGATCGGCACGAGCCAGACGAGGATGATCGTGCGGCTGTCGGTGTTCAGCTCGCCGAAGTCTTCGGAGACGTAGGCGGGACCGGTTGCGTAAAGCGCGGTGCATTCGCCCTGGTCGAAAAGGCGTCCGCGTGGACCGATGACCTCGCCGCGGCGTAGGCCGTGGCCGCGTTCGATCAGCTCCCCGGCGACTTGGAACAGGATCGCCGGTGCATTGGGCGGGGCTGTCTGCTCGCGGACGTGTAGCAGGAGTTCCTGGTGGTTGGCGCCTGATCCGGTGAGGTGGTGGTGGGACAGACCGAGCATCGAGAGGGTGCGCATGCCGGGATACGGACGGTTCAGCCCGAACCACACCGCGTTGATGCCCGGGAGTTCGGGGTCGGTAGCGCCGTCTTGGATGAGGCCGAGGTGCTGTTCAAGGTGTTCGGTCAGGTCAGCCACCGGGTGAGTCTAGGTGGTATCTGGCCAGCCCAGACGTGGGTGGCATCTCCTCATCGGCGCGATGCCTTCGGGCGAGTGGCCTGGTCAAGGGTCACGCGGAGCGTGATCGCGTCAGCGACGCGGCGGGCGCCCTTGACCTGGTCGGGAGCGTGAAGACAATTCTGGACGAGGGGATGCCGATCGTGACCTCGAGCACCCGTCGCCTCCGGGACGAAGCGCTCCTGTGCCAGTAATCGATGCGTAGGTCAATGCAGCAAGCACTTGGCAGCCGGCGGCAGTTATGAACGCTCCGGGCAGCGACCACGTGGCGATAGGCCCAGCAATGCCGGCGCCGAGTGCGAATCCGGTGATCTTCAGGCTCGCGCCAGTGCTGAAAATCTGGCCGCGCAATTGTGCGGGAGCCTCGCGGTGGCGAACCGCGAACAGGGCCGTGAGCTGCGGCCCTTCACCGGCGCCGCGATCCCGATCACGACCGTGTGCGGCGAGTTATCACCAGGTTGTCGCGGGACAACTACTACGCAGTGTTGGAACGGCCCGACGGCTGGTACGTCCAGGTTGGTGTGGGTGAAAGGGCGAGCACGCGCGCCGGCTGGTACGCGCTTGAACGACGCGATGGGAGCCCAGATCGCCACTACCGCGTGGAACTCACTGACGTCGAAGCAGTCTGCGGGGCGTTCGTCGCCTTCATGGAGGACGACGAGTCACTGTCGACACGATTCGCATGGCGACCACACGCGGTATGAGCCGCGATGGCCGCGTGTCGCTTCCACACCAGCATGGCCCGGGCCAAGCACGCATCCGGCCGGGGATTGGATCGTCCAGCAGGCCCGGAACTTGCTGATGGATCTCGAGGACGCCGACGTGAGGGTCAAGTTCGTGCTGCATGTGAACTGGTCTACGACAGACTCCACCACAAGGCGCCGAGTAGGAGTCTGGACGCCCCTGGCAAAGTGTCGCCGCCGACAGACCAGGCCGGAACGCAGATACCAGCGCACCGCCAACACTGTGACCTCGGCCGAAACCTGAAGTCTGCGAAGGCTGACTGTGACCGTAGCGATGGTCGAGGACCGGAGGCGATCTTCACTCGCCAAGAGTGCCGGACGCCACCGATCAGTCAACGCAACAGTCCCCCGCCATCCGCATCGACGCCCATGAGGACTCTTAACACGTTTGGGTAATGGTGAACGGGATTGTCGATGTAGTCCGATGTACGGTATGAGTCGCTTCCGCACCGGTACGAGTGTCCCGAAAAACCCGGACCGTCGCCTCGCCCGCCGCGACTGGCGTGGCTCTGTTGACCCGTTTGCGCGACTTCGGTTGCGTTGGCACGTCATCTTGATACTGCTGTCGGGCTTGGCCGTCGCGTTTGCCGTCGCATTGGGATTGTGGGCAGTTCTAGGTCGACCAGAACTTGCCGCAAGCCAATCCGGCTCGTTGACGCCCACCGACCTCTATGACGGCATCAAAATTGCGCTGGTCGTGGTCGCTGGCATCGGCGGCGCCGTCGTGCTTGTTGTGGTCTACCGCCACCAGATCTACATCGAACGTGAGCACGCGCGGGCCGAGGCGTCCGCGGCACGTGAGGACGCCAAGCTTTACGCCGAGCGTTTCGGGTCCGCAGCCGATCAGCTTGGATCCGATAAGGCTGCGGTACGACTGGCGGGCGTCTACGCCATGGCCAGCCTTGCCGATGGCTGGCAGGCGGGACAACAGACCTGCATCGATGTGCTTTGTGGCTACTTACGGATGCCCTTTGAATCACCGAGTGCTGCCAGCCGCGTCAAGGCGCTCGGCCTGCGAGAAGAGCAGCAAGTCCGGGACACAGTCGTCAAGCTCATTGGCTTGCACCTGCGTGATGCGGCCGCCGTTTCTTGGCAAGGGCGTGATTTCGACTTCGGCGGGGCTTTTTTCGATAGCTGCGACTTCTCGGGGGCGCGGTTCTCGGGCGGCAGTGTCTCGTTTAGCAGGGCGAAGTTCACTGGCGAGGTCATCTTCGCCGGAGCTCGCTTCAGCGACGGCGGCGTGTATTTCTCCGAGGCCGAGTTCACCGCATGCGACGCCGATTTCACCTGGGTGCAATTCAACGGCGGCTCGGTCTACTTCGCACGGACGAAGTTTGACCGCAGCAAGATCCGCTTTATGCGGGCGCAGGTCACGGCTGGTGAAATCTACTTTGGCGAGGCCCGATTCAACGAAAGCGGCGCATACTTCGGTGGGACGGCGTTCACTGGCGGCGAGGTCAGCTTCGCCAGCGCGTCTTTCGCCGGTAACAGTGTCGTTGACTTTGATCAGGCACGCATAGCCGCCAATGGCCGGATCAGACTCGGCAGCACCCAGTTCACGGCATCTGATGTAATTTTTGACAGGGCTGAGCTTGCCGGTGGACTTGTCGACTTCACCTGGGCGAAGTTCGTGCAAGGCACTGTCCGGTTCGACGAAGCGCGGCTGGTCGGCAGCGAGATTGACTTCACCAAGGCACACCTCGACGGCGGCGTGATCGATCTCAGCCATCCCAGCGCCTACGACGTCGCGCCGACATTCACGTGGACCACCCACCCAGATGGCCTACGACTGCCAAACGACTTCGCCCCGCCGAAGCAAAATGCCCAGGAGTCAACAGCCCTCCCTCATCAAACACCCGGCGATCGTGAGTAGAAACCTCGCCACTGAAGTCGAGGGGTCAGCCGGCTAGTTGTAGAGGACTGTCGACCTGGTCGGCCGGCGTTGGCAGCGCCGCCGTGGTGTGCGCATGGCTTGCCAGGAGTTGGCTGGCCGTGAACCGAGCGCGGTGGGCTGTCTGCTCATCGGTGAGTTCGAACGGTGCGCGGTATGGGAAGTACGCGGCCAGGTAGTCCTGGACCATGCGGATGTCGTCCTCGTCCGGCGTGTCGACGGTGTCGTTGAGGCAGAAGACGTCGCTGGAGCGTCGCGCGAGCAAGCTTGAAAGACGTGCTCGCGCCGACGGCACCCCAAGATCGACATAGGTGTAGGCGAGTCGGGAGGGCACGGCCCGGCCGGTCGCGAAGGCCCAGTAGTGGGCCAAGGAGGATGTCAGCGAGACGTCTGCCGGATGCCGGAACTGGTGACTGGCGGTGGCGTGCAGGTCGGCGCGAGCGGCCTGCTCGATCTCGAAGAGAACACTACGCCGGAGGGCGTAGGGCACGTGTCGCATCTTGTGCGAGATGGTGATGCCGAAGCGTTCTTCGATGATGCGGCGGTTGTTCTTCCCGGCTGCGGTAGCGGGATTGTCAGTGATCGCTGGTGGCGCCGGGTCGAGCGCCGCGGTCGACTTGAAGAACTTGGTCATTCCGTTGGCGTGGAAGAATTTCTCCGGCGACAGCGGCCGGCCAAGGAACATGTCGTCGTTGAGGTAGAGGAAGTGTTCCGCAAGCCCTGGAATGTGGTGGAGCCGCGACTCGATTGCGTGGGAGTTGAACGTGGGTAGTCGGCCGACGTCGGCGAAGACGGCGCGGTGTGGCACTACGGTGATCATTGGGTGGTTGAGGTTCAGCCAGGGCGGCACTTGGTCGTCGGTGACCAGGAAGATCTGCCTGATCCACGGGGCGTTGCAGACGAGGGATCGCAGCGCGTACCGTAGTTCGTCTTTGCTCGCGAACCGGGCATCATTTGCGGCTGTCATATTGAGCGCCGCGTGCCCGGCAGCTGCCAGCGCCAGGTTCTTGCGTTGCAGCCAGTCGGTGTCAGCCCCATCGACCCAGGTGAGTACGGCATCAACCGGGAACGACACCAGGTGGTCGTGGTTACGGGCGAAGCCGCTGCGGGTCCGGACCACCATCGGGTTCGCCCGCGATACCAGCGGCGACAGCACAGTCTCCGGAACTAACACGTCCGGGTCATTGGCCTGGACAATGTTTCCAGGCTCGTCCGGGTTGGCCCCGATGAGAAATCCGTTAGGCCCGTCGACCCAGAACTCGACAACGCAGGCAAACCGGGAGCCGAGCAGCCAGCCGCCACGGCCGCTGGTCGTCGCCTCGTACACCACCGCGGTCCGCTGTGTCGGGGACAGATCCATGTTCGACGTCACCGACGACGGCTTGCGGCGAACCCGGTCCGGGCGAACGGTGACGTGTGGCGGCAAACCAGTGCGGAGCAATTTCAACACCCGGTCGCGGTGCTGCACCGAAACCGCGACCGCGGAACTGTAGGTCGATCGTGGCGGGCAGAAGTAAGGAACAGCACCGGCTTCCAGCACCCCGGTGACGAGCTCCAGATTCCGGGAACGCACCTGCATCGGCGTCGTATCCGGGCGAACCACCGCCTGCTTGCGACGCGCGACCCCGCCAGACACGTTGATATCGACGAAATCGGCCGGCGCCGCTCCGGCAAGCCGATCCCGCAGCCAAACCTGCCCGTGTGGGGGCAGCGAGGTGATCATGCGGCGGCGTAGTCTCCGAGGCACAAAACGATGCGGTGACAGTGCCACAGCGACAACAACCTCCCCCGGTCCCAACGTGGCCAGCCAAGATCACGGCCACGCTCTCGATCCCGCGGAAAGCCACAAGTCCGGCACCACACTGCGTCACAGGCAGGTCTCAGGTTTGCTCACCGCGCGGCGACCATAGCAGCAGGTCAGGGCACATGCACACATGCGAAGACCGCCACGTTGTAGATTTGTTAACTTTCCGTTCACTTGACCGCGCCCAAAACCGATCTCGGGGCGCAAACCACTACGATCCGGACCCCTGCGAGGGGTAAGCCGAGACGTCGAGCAACGCTTAAGCCACATCCGCCAACGTCAACGATTCGCCGCCATCAGTCAACGCGGCCCACTGGCGACCAGGCCAATGTCAACGACGACCGGCTCGTGCGCAGCTTCCGTCAGCAGATCGCTTGTCGTGCTCAGCGGCGTGCGCATGCCAGGGATCCACGAGTATCAAGGCGCCGCGTGACCTGCATGGACAATATTTTCGGCACCCGCAGCGTCGGCAGGCTGTCCTACTAGTTGCGATCAGACGGGCCGGCAGTCCCGGCAGGCGGCGCTCCTCGTTAACTGCGCGGGATGACGGTCGGCGCATTGCGGCACAGGTAGGGCCGGTCGGGGGTCGCCGTCGGCCGCATTGAGCCAACGAACGCGACGTCGATTTAGCCCTGCGCGCGGCCGCGGAGCGTGACACTCGCCCCGACAGACTCGATCCTTGGACGGCCCGCCGAGCGCCCGCCGGACTCTCGTGCGCGGAAGTTGGGACTGACAGCGGGTGGGCGACAATTTCGGCGCCGCCTGGACCAAGCGACGCAGCCAGACATCGGCAGCGACGAGCACAGTTCGCGCTCGCCGCGCCGACGCCCAACCGTGGTCTACCTGCTCGCGCGTGATTCGTCTGCGCGACGCCGTCGTGAGCGTGACCGCGGTGTCGTCACGGTCGCCGGAACCCGGCGATCGGATCTGTATCGATCCGAGCCATCCGTACGACGTCGCCAGTGTGCGGTGCGTGCACTATCCAGCCACCGCCGACGTACATGCCCACGTGGTGCAGGCTGCCCGGGAAGAAGAAGACCAGATCACCGGGGCGCAGCTGGGAGCGGCTGACTGGGGTGCCGTCGGCCCACTGCCATTTCGTGTAGTGCCGCAACGTCTTGCCAGCCTTCGCCCACGCGTAGAGGGTCAAGCCGGAGCAGTCGAAGGTGTTGGGTCCGGCCGCGGCCCATACATACGGTTTGCCGATCTGCGAACACGCAGTGCGTGCTGCGATCCCAGCTGCGCCGCCAATGTAGGTGTATGGGCAGGCAACCGGGCGTAGCTTGCCGATCGGGCCGCCGTTGTCGCCGTACACCTGCAGGCGGAGCTTCTGCAAGTTCGCTATCTGCACCTCGATCGCGTGCTTTTTCGTAGTGAGGTCAGCGTTCTGTTGCCGCAGCGAGGCGACAACACCGTCGAGATTGGTCTTGGCGGCCATGTATTTGTCGCGGACGGCGAGCACTGAGGCGATCTCGTCGTGCTGCTGTTTGGCGATTGCGTCGTACATCGTGAGTTGGTTGAGTAGCGATGGGGCCGAGCCGCTGTCGAGCAACATGCCGATCGAGGAGTTCGGACCGCTTTCAAAGACTTGGGCCATCAGCGGCCGCAGCCGTGCCAGTGCAACGCCAGCCTGCAACTGTAACGGCTGCAGCTTCACGGCCAGTGCGTTGGCCTTCGCCTGGTTGGCAACCAACTCGCCGTGAACCCGGTTGTAGTTCTCGACGATCGGTTCGAGCTTGTTGTTGGCCGCCTCGATCTGTTTCTCGACATCGCTCACCGACGGTTTGGCATACGCCGGCGACGCTGTGCCGGTGGCTAGCAGCAGCGCGGCAACCAGGGCGGATAACAGCAGCCACGTGCTGCGGCGGCGAAAATTCTGGGGACGCAGATGCGCTCGGGCTGTGCCCACGTACGCCGGACTCCTTCTTCCACACGCCGCCGACCGAGTTAGCTGACGGGTTCGGGCGGGGAAGATCGCCCTACCAGCGACCGAAATCGCCGGATTCACCCCACATGCACGGGTTCCCGATTCGCGCGTGGCGCGATTAGGCGGTGTCCGACCGGGCCATCGCGGATGGCCTGACGCGACCGAACGGGGCTCGACCATAGCCACCCAGCGAGTTCACGGACAAGGCAACCTAAGACCCCTCAGCGCGCGGAATCACCCACAATGACACGGCCGTTACCGTCGGTGACATGACGCCGCGCCGTGGCTGGTCGCATCGGCACCTGCCGAGCCATCCGGCAGATGGCAGTTCAGCAAGCGGCTCAACTGATTTGACGCGAGCGGACGGGCGCAGCGCGGCATCGACCCCGGGCCAGGCACGACTGTCCGCGCGACCAAATAGTAACGACGGTCACATCAGCGCGACGGAGGTTCGATACAAGGCCTGACCGATCTTGTACGCATACCCCAGGGTGAGCCTGAGCGAACCGTCGTATCCCACCGCGTTTCGCCCGCTTGTCGTCGGAGCGAATCACGTTTCCTCGGCCGAGGTTGGCGGATGCGGCCCGGTTCGCCCGGCATAGTCCGGGTGACCGGTGATTCGTGGATGAGACCTAAGTCAAGGTAAATGGCGTGTGACGGTATGTGTACCGGGCGGTCGATCAGTACGGGCAGGTCATCGACATGCTGGTGTCGAAGCGCCGCGACGGCCAGGCTGCCCGACAGTTCTTCCGTCGCGCGTTGACCACGTTGAAGGTGAGCCCGACCGAGGTGGTCACCGATGCGCCCGTGGCTTGAGCGATCGCTTAAACGCCGCTAGAGTCTCCATTGAGCGATCGCTCAACAGAGTTCACGGGTGCGGTGGATGGGCAACGACAGCCGTCCTTGCCCAGCTGCTCGCGGGCACACCGAGCGACGACCGTCGCGCCGGCGGTGGCCGGGACGCTCGCACTCTGGGTCGCCTCGCCGAGTCACGCCGTAACAAGCAGGGAGGTTGGGATGGATCTGGGCGCATGGACCTCAGCGTTGCGACGGCATCCGCTGCCGGTTCGCACTCGCTTCGGCCACTCGCTCGTTCTCACGTACGCGCTGCCGCCGGCCGTGCTGGCCCCGCTCGTGGCACCCGGCCTCGCGTTGGACACGTACGAGGCGCCCGACGGCACCGCCCACGCGTTCGTCGCCGTCGGCGTCGTCTCGGCGTTGCGGCTCCGCCCGGCCGGCCTGCCCGCCACCTGTGGCCGCGACTACGTCCTGACCGGATATCGCATCATCACCCGCTTCCCGACCCCGGCCGGCCGGACCATGCGCGGCCTGCAGATCCTGCGGAGCGACACGGATAGGCCCGCCATGGTGGTCGGCGGCAACCTACTCACCCGGTACCACTACCGGCTGGCCCGCATTCGGTTCGAAGCCACCGGGTCGTGGCTGCGGGCCGAGATCCGCAGCCGCGACGGGCACGCCGATCTCACCGTCACAGCCGACCTTGGTACCCGACCGGCGCCGCTTCCGCCCGGTTCACCGTTCGCGACCGTCACCGACGCGCGCCGATTCGCCGGACCGCTGCCGTACACGTTCTCGCACGAGGCGCGGACCGGGTCGATCGTGGTGGTCAAGGCGTACCGGACGGCCTGGCGGCCGGAGCCGATCGCCGTAAAGGTGGACCGGCTGACGTTCTTTACCGAGGGCCCGTTCGCCGGCGTGCGTCCGGTGCTGGCCAACGCGTTCCACGTCTCCGACCTGGACTACGGCTGGCACCGCGGTAGCCGCCGCACCCTGGACGGGACAGCACGATGAGGGGCGTCGGCCGGGTGGTCCGGTTCAACTGGCCGTCGTACGCGGTTGCGCTCGCGGCCATCGTGGTCGGCATGGCCATACCGCTGGCGGATCCGCTACGCATACCGGTGCGCGGCGCAACAGTCCTGGGTGCCGCTTGGATCGTAGCCGGCCTCGTAGCGACCTGGTGCGCGTACGACCGCTCGCCGCTGTACCACTGGCACTGGCTGCTTGCCATGCTGCCGGCCGCGCCGGCGCGGTACGCGGTTGTCAGCACCGGCCTGGACGAGATCGGGCCCACCCTGCGGCAGATGCTGCCGGACGCGACCGGAATCCTTCTCGACCTGTACGACCCTGCGGTCACCCGGACCGGCTCGATCCGCCGGGCGCGGGCGCTCATGCCACCGCCACTCGGTGCCACGCCGGCCCGACCGTCGGCTCTGCCGATACCGGACGGTCGACTCGACGCCGTGTTCGCCGTGTTCGCCGCGCACGAGTTGCGCACCGCCGATCAGCGCGCCGCGCTGTTCGAAGAGGTCGCCCGGGCATTGCGCCCGGCCGGGCGGCTGCTGCTGGTCGAGCACTGCCGGGACGCGGCGAACCTGGCCGCGTACGGCCCCGGCGCATGGCACTTCTACCCGCGGCGGGAATGGCTGCGCCTGGCCGGCGGCGCCGGGCTCACACCCGCCAGTGAGACGACCATAACTCCGCTCGTACGCATACTGGTGTTCGCCCGGTGAGCGGGCTGTTCACCCTGGCCGGCCAGCTCCGGCTCGTCGGCGCCGTACTAATCGTCCTCGGCCTGGCCCACCTGGCCATGCCGCGCGGCCTCGGTTGGCGACCGGAGTTCGCTGCGCTGCGCCCACTGACCCGCCGCATCATCTACACCCACACCTACTTCATCGGCCTGTCGTGCGTGCTGCTCGGCCTCGCCCCGCTCGCACTGACCAGCGACCTACTCGCACCAGGCCCGCTGCCGGCCGCCATCCTGATCGCCGAGTGCATCTTCTGGGGTCTGCGATGGTGTACACAGTTCGCCGCCTTCCCACCCGCCGTCTGGCGCGGCCGCCACCTGTACGTGACGGGCTATTTCGCGCTCACCGCGCTGTGGACCTGGATCGTCGCGGTTTTCGCCGCGGCGCTGGCAACGACGGCCGCCTCTTGACATGTGACCAATCGTGCTCAACGAAACTTAGCGGGGGTCGACTGACGCAAGCCGGATAGTCCAGAGTGGACCCCTGATGTGAAGGCGCTCGTGGCTCTCAGTGATCATGTTGTTCGCTGGCCCGATCTGCGCAACGCACGCGACCTTGGCGGGATCCCGAACTGCGTGTCCACGCCAAGACGCTTCTGGCTTGCGACTTCTTCCACATCGATCTGGCCAACCTCCAACGGGTACGTGTTCTTCGTCCTGGACCTGGCCAATCGATATGTACACGTCCTGGGCGTGACCGCTCATCCGTCCGGCGCGTGGACCACACAGCTGGCCCGTAACCTCATCAGCGACCTCGGTGGGCGTGTCCAACAGCTGCGGTATCTCATCCGCGACCGCGACGCCAAGTTCACCGACACCTTCGACACCGTGCCCGCCAGCGAAGGCATCCAGCCAGTCAAAACCCCGGCGCAGTGTCCACGCGCGAACGCCTACGTCGAACGCTGGATCCGCACGGTCGAATGCACCGACCGGATGCTCATCTCGAGTGAGCGACATTTGCGAGTCGTCCTGAACGAGTACACCGCGCACTACAACTCCGGACGTCCGCACCGCTCCCTGCAACTGCAAGCACCCCCACCGACGACGCCAACCTCATCCCATCGCCGGTCCCGGCCGACCAGATCAGGCGCCGCAAGATCCTCGGAGGCTTGATCAACGAGTACCAACAAGCTGCATAACGTCGCCGCAAAGCCACAGGTTAAACACTATGGCCGAGTTTTGAACCCCACAGGTTCAGCACCCCGGTTCCCGTTCTCGCCCGCGGGCGTGCCACGGTCGCGGTTCGCGAGGCGTACTGTCTGGGTGTTGCCCAGAATCTTGGCGGTGACCCGCGCGAGTGCACAGAGGGCAGGCCAGCAATGGAGATCGACAAAGCGAAGATCGTCGAAGTGCTGCGGCGCCGAGGCTTGGCGGATCGGGCCGCATGGGTCGATCGGCAGTTACCGGCGCGTGTCGATGTCGATCTGAACGCCGGGCTGCTGGCGATGCTGAGTATCAGTCCGGCGGACCTCGCCGACGATGCTTCGCCGAACGTGTAGAGGTCGGACAGCAGGGCGCCACCGGGCATGTCAAAGAGCGGCGCTAGCCGGTGGTGGGTGTGCTGTGCGGACGGCCGGTGGAGTTCCAGCCCTGTTGGTGGAGTCGCTCGAACCCATCTAGCAGGACGTTGAGGGCGAACTCGAATTCGAACTGGTCGTCGCAGCTTCGGCCCACGGCCGATCCAACGTCGTGGGATCCGAGGGGTCGTTATGTTCGCGGTGATCTATCGGTGGCGGCTACACGAGGGGAAAGACCAACAGTTCGCCTCGGCTTGGCATCGCATGACAGCGGAGATCCATAAACGTTGCGGCAGCTACGGATCACGTCTGCACCGTGCCGACGACGGAACTTGGGTCGCGTATGCGCGGTGGCCCGACGCAGCTACACGCGAGCGGTGCCAAGGCGTTGATCCCGATACCCTCTCTTCCATGCGTCAGGCGATCGCAGAGTCCTTTCCTGAGATTCGATGCCAGGTGATCGATGATTTGCTGGCTGAGCCTCGCCGCTAGGAGACGCTCCCCGGCCGTTCCTCGCGCCGTAGTCGTTGGATCTTCTGTTGTCGAGCTCCAGAGGCGCAGTTTGCGTTGATCGATCAGTGGGTTCAGGGCAAGATCGGCCGGTGACGCGCCCCGCCCGGTCGCGTCGTTCGCAGCCCTCCGGCTCGGCGTTCGCCGGCGCCGGTTCCCTCCGAGGTGATCGTGCTGGTGGTGCGCCGGTATCTGCGCTACGGCCTTTCCTACCGCGATGTCGAGGTTGACAAACTGTGCCAATCCGATGGGTTGCCAGTCTGAGTCGGGGCTTCTTTGCGTCTCCGCGCCCTGGCCGCACGACTGCGCGCTGGCGCCGAAGGGTATAGAGCACGCAAGGCCGCGGGCGGCGGCGGCGGCGGCGGCGGCGCGCAGCGCGCAGCGCGATCAACTGTCGGGACGAGCGCGATTCGCGCCAATTATGCGCGGCTACGCTCGCGCACTGAGCGGCGAGTACATGCGCCGACCACGCGATGAAGTGCCGCACGGCCCGCACCGTTATTGACCCGCCAGGTCGCCGCGGCCAACCCGACACCAGGTGAACACAAGTTTCCGGATCGACAAAGGCACAGGTGGCCGGGGCGATTCGCCCGGCCACCTGTTCAGTGCTCCCAATTGGCCGGAGTGCATCCGGCGACTCTTGGGGTCAACGCCTTACTGCGATCCACCGAGGCCGGGAAGGACATGCGTGCCCTCAGCCTTAACGGCCGTCAGCTTAGCCGGGTTGAGCCCCAAGAGAGAGAGGATCGTTGGTGCGACCTGGGTGGTCTCGACGGAGTTGGACTCGACCTGCGCCGGGATGCCCGGGCCGTTGACAATCATCAGGACATGGGTGTCACCGGTGTTCATGCCACCGTGCTCGGCTAGCTTGGTCGGCTTCGAGTAGACGACGCCTTCCTGGACTTTGCCGAAAACATCCGGGTACTGGCCGTTGTCGACGGAGACGCCGAAGAAGTTGGCGGCGGCAGCGCCGGCCCAGATCTGAGACAGGCCGGAGTGTTGGACGGTGACTGGCTTGTCGTTGACGTCGTAACCCTGAGCCGTGTGGTCCCACAGGTAGGTTTTGACAAAGTCGCAAGCGGCCTGCGAGTTGTCCGACAGATAGGACTGCCACAGGTCGTCATCGGTTCCGGCGACGATCAGGCTCGTGTTGTTCGGGTGCGTCTGCGCCCAGCCGGCGTTGATCGCGCTGATGATCGGGCCGTCCTGGACCGTGATGAGCTTGTTCGGATCCTGCGGCGACTGGCCGTGCTTGGCCGTGACGATGATGCTCGTCGAGCCCGCGAGGCCGTCCTTGCGGATCTCGGAGACAATGCGGCCGAGTTGAGCGTCCGTGTAATCGAGGGCGCTCGAGAGGACCGGGCCGGGCACGAGTTGGCCATTGGCCCACTGGTAGCCACCCGGTTCCGGAGCGCTGGTGCTGTAGTTGCCGTTCGCGTTCGGACCGATCAAAGTCGTCGGGGTGGAGCGGATCTTCTGCGCGACCGAGAGAGTCTGGAAATTCATCCCGAAGATCGCCGGGGTGCCGACGTGGGTCTTGCCCGAGTGGTCGAGGCCGTCGATCTCGTTCAGGATGGCCTGGACCTTGTAGCCGTCGTATTGCTTGGTGGCGGCGTCGATGTGGGCCCAATCGTCGTCTTGCGGGTACGGCACACCATTCGGCATGACAGCCTGCGAATCGATCTCCGGCGAGAACAGGTCGTCGATGCTGTTGCCGTTCGAGCCCGGACCGTTAAACGAGGCGTAAACCTCGTGCTTGTCAGACCACGCGGTGCGCATGCCGGCGTTGTGGATCACCTGGAAGATCGTGTTGTCGCCGAGGTAGTCCCATGGGGTAATGGGCTTGCAGGTCTTCGGGTCGACTGGGAACGTGGCCGAGTTGAGCGACGTTTTCGGGTCGAACTTCAGGTTCATGATCGCGGCCGGGTTGGTGTCCGCACCGTTGGCGAAGATCGAACCGTTCTCATCGAACGACGGGAAGGTGCCGTTCGCCGGGTTGATGAAGTCATTGACGTTCGCCAGCGCATCGTCCGGCGAGTCGTAGATGACGTCCCCGCCAGTGGCCGGCTGACCAGGGGTGCAGGCAGCGCCCGGCTCGTCGGTCTTGTGGCTGTACTCGACGTCGTAGTAGACGCCGGTCGATTTGGGGTTACCGCCGGTCATCAGCGCGGTGCCACCCGGGTCGGAGTCCGACGGGTCGGAGGTCACCGCATTGGTGTACTCGCTGCCGCCGTGAGTCAGCTTGGCAAGCGTCGAGCTCGGGTGCTTGGCGATGTACCAGGCAAGGTCACTCTGGTGCATGCCATCGACCGATATCAGCAGAACGTGCTTGCTCGTGTGCGCGCTCACCCGGCCAGCCGAATGAGCATCTGCGCGCATCGCCGGAAGCGCACACAGCGCTACGGCTGACACCGCAGCCAGTCCGACGACGGCCGGACGGGTGTACTTCGACAAAGTGCCCTCCATGAAGTCGAGTAGACATGAACTACTACAACGTCTGTCGTATGTCTAATCGCCAAAGCGGGCCTGCGAGTGATCGTTAGGTGTCCAATACGCAACTGTTCGGTGACGGTCGTATCGTCGCGGGACCCTGCACGCGATCGTCGCAATCACGCGAACCTAGCTACTTCGACCTGAAAAACCCGACGGCGCCGTGATGGCGGTGCGAGGCGTGGCCACACCCGTCACCACCGGCACCGGCTGGTCCAGCTACACCATCAGCGCCCACGGCAGCGACACCTAGCCAGAGCCACTTCGTCCTGACCGTTGACCGCTCACAAGTGGGGCACTAGGCCTCGCCTGCGGGCGCCGCGGCGGTCCCCTTTACGGCCTTTGCGAGCCGGTGCCGGTACGACGGAGGCGCTCGCGGGCCTCGTTCTCCGACAGTGAGGTGATGGGCCGCCCGACCGTGTGCTGATACTTGGCGTCGAAGGCCCTGGTCCAGACGCCAGCCGCCCACGACCGATCGAGTTCGTCGGCGCTGAACTCCCGGCCACGTGCATGGCAATACGCGACGAGGAACCGCTCAGTGTCCTCGACGGTGGCTAGCTTGTCCGCGCTGACGGTCGAATACAGCGCGGCAGCGAACCCGACGAGGACGGCTTCGCTATCAGCGGTCATGCTGTCCCAGTCGTGGACCACCAGCAGCGCGTCTCCGTTCCAGCGCAGGTTGCCGGCCAGCCAGTCGCAGTGGCCGATCACGGCTTCGGACTCGCTGGCTCGCAGCCGGTCACGGGCACGGCGCCCGGCATCGTCGATCCACTCCGGGCCGGCCACCTCGTTGAGGTTGACGTCAGGGTCGTCCTCTGGACACGGCCACAGTCCGTCCTCGGCGTGGTTCCAGGCCGCCCACGACGGTGCCGGCTCGAGCGTGGACACCTCAGCCGGCCGGGGGGCTAGCCTGATCAGCGCCGCGAACGCCTCAGCGAAGGACTCGGCCGCGTGGTCCGCGCTCGGGAGCACGGCGCCGCCGGGGACGTAGGCCTCCGCGGTTGCGACGTCGTTACCGAATGAGGCAGCGCCGCTGAGCGGCTGCGGGCACGGATAACCGGCCTGGAACACGCGGCGCTGGACTTCGACGCACGCCGCTATCCGCGGCGAATCCGGACGCACCTTGACTACGACCTGACGATCGTCGGCCAGCCGGAGACCGATGACCGCCGAGAGGTACCCGGATCTGAAGATCTCCTCCGCCGGCGGGCTGCCCAGATGCTCGACACACCACCGGGTAAGGCGGGCAGGATCCACCACATACGCGCGAGGTGACATCTGAGCATCCTCACATGGACTGGTGACGCAGCGGCCCACCCAACAGCGCCCTCCACGGCGACGCGGTGCTAACCGGCGTCACCCTGCGCGACACCGTCACCGGCGAGCAGAGCGAGCTAGACGTGACCGGTCTGTTCAACGCCATTGGCCACGACCCGCGCACCGAACTGTTCCGGAGCCAACTGGAGCTGGACGACGTGGGCTACCTCAAGGTCGAATCCCCGTCCACCCGCACCAGCGTTCCGGGCGTCTACGGCGAGGGCGACGCGGTCGACCACACCTACCGCCAGGCCATCACCGCCGCCGGCTCCGGCTGTCAGGTCGCCATCGATGCAGAGCGGTACTCATCGCTCTCGACGACGCGGCCGCCAGTAGCGAGGCGGGCGGCGGCCAGTCACGCCGAGTCGGTCGCCGACGTGACGAGCGAGCCAAAAATGTTGCGGCCCAACGTAACCGCATCACCTTGACTGAGGATGGTGGCGGCCAGGTTTGGACGTTCGGAGATCCACTCTCGAGCAGAGGTGGTGTCGGCAAAGAAATTGATAGTGGAGCAGCAGGTGTCCACCGATCGGCCGTTCGCGGACGACGAGGCGTAAACCACGACTGCGGTGTCAGGTTGGAAGACGGATTCACCGGCGATGACCGTTACGGTGACGGGCGCACCTGTGTGTGGATCATGAGACTGGATCGTCGCGTTCGCGCGGAGCATGTACGGCATGCCCAAGGCGTCGATGGCACACATCGCGTACGACGTGACCCCATTGATATCTACGGTGTGGTCGGTGGGTGTCGGCGAAAATGGGTAAGCCGCCTGCAACCGCCCGTGATCGTCGACCGCGACGAGATCGTCCGCGGCCAGCACCGACACCGCGGTCGTCACGTCCACCCCGGCATCGGCAGCAAACGCTTCAAGATCTCGCGAGCTAGGTGCATTGCCGGTTGCTGCGAAGTGACGCAAGAGCCGTTGATGCATGCTGCGCACCGAAACCGGCAACGCCGCGGCGCGCGCCGGCCGGTCGGCTCTGATCGGGTCTCCAGACGGCGTGCAGCGCTCTGCCGCGTGCGGGCTCCCCTGCCTTGTCTGTCCAGCGGCTTTCGGGCTAACCAGGGCGTTGCGGATCTGTGCGGCGGTCGGCGGCGTGAGCACGCATGCGGGGGCGGCGTGCGGATCCGCTCCTGTCACGTCGAGGCCGTCGACGAGCACTGACGGCGATGGGAAGTCCCCGGTCCTCTCCACGATCACGGACAGCGGCAGGCCGGCTTCGACCACGCAAGCGTGCAAAAGGTCCCGGATGGCGGCCAGATTCGGGCAGTCCGGCACCGCACGCAGCTCAACGATCACACCGTCAGTTTGCACCTGGCCAGCCACTAGCGGAGTTGTTCGACGCATTGATAGCCCCGATCGCCGACGGCGCCCCACCTGACGCTCCGGCTATGGCAGACGCCGACCAAGCCATCTCAGCACCCGACCAATCAGTGGCCTCTGGTGCCAACCGCGCCGAATGACCACACGTCGTCCGGCCCGTAGTCCGTCACGCACGCGGGCCGCGAGCGAGGCTCGCCGCCCGTCCTCGCGGGCCCGCGCTTGTTGATGGAGGAAGTGCGAGCACTGCAGGCAAACGCCGGCCTCCGGATGGCTGCCGAGGCGAACCAGCTCCGACTCCTCATACTCGCTGCCGCAGCACCAGCACTCAGGCCGGTCGGCAGCGCCTGACTCGGTTGCCGCAGCAGGGGCGATCGTCATGCCGGCACCTTCGCTCTCGCACAGTTGCACTTCCGTCGGCTACTTCGAGCATCACGCCCGGCAGGCCGATGGCGAGGCCGTACGCAGACACAATTGTGCCTCTCACAACGCACGCTGTCGCTGTGCACTATCCCGCAAGACCAGGCGGTGATCGCCGAGATGTGGCGGGTCCTGCGGCCGGGTGGCCGGCTCGTCCTTCTCGATCACGTCGGTAGCTACTGGCGGCCGGTGTGGGCCGGACAGCGGCTCGTCCTGCACCGATGACGGCCGTCCGTCCGAGCGACGCCCGTCACATCGTCCGCCGACTCCGGCACTCTCGGCGTCGCCGCCGCGGTTGCCGACGTGGCTTCCTGGACGAGGGACCCGGCGGGAACGCGGCGGTTTTGAACCGAGCGACCGACGGCCGCCCAAGGCCGACACAAACCGATCATTGGAGACTCATATGAAGCTCATGGAGTTGAAGGAGAAAACCGCGCTGTCCCGAGAGGAGGCGGCCGCGCGCCTGCACGCAATCGCTGACGAGCTTGCATCGGGCAATGACGTGGTGATCGAGCGGGATGACATGCGATTTGTTGCGAACGTCCCCGATCGCGTCAATTTGAAGGTGGAGTTTGAGATCGAGGACGACGGCACCGAACTCGAGATCGAACTGACCTGGTAGTCCGAGCGGCACAGGGACACTGCCGCGCCGGTGACGCGCGGTTGGGCCATGTCTGAGCGGTCCTGGCCGCCCTATCGGCGCCTCAAGATCGGATGTGCGACGCGCTGCGCCGAAGCGGCCGTGGCCCGGTTGCGGAGATCCTCCACATTGCGGTAGCCAGGGCTATAACAAACTCGCCATCGCCGACCGCGGCGACGTCCCACGCGGGGGAACTATCGACGGCGGCGGCAGCGCAGCCCGACCTACGTGCCGGCGCCAGCCTCGTGCGCGCTACCCACGTGGGCGGCTGACCTCGATCTGTAGCAGAAACGTTTGGACGATCGTTTCACGCAACCGCGCAGGCGTACGTAGGCTTCTGCCAATGGGGCGCAATCTCGCCCAAGACGAGAACAAGCCCGACGCACACTCCAGCGTTAGGACGTGGTACGCCGCTGCGGCGCTGCTGCTGGTAGCCGTGCCGTTCGCCCTTCTCTTGGCGCTGGTGCAGGCCGGGTGGGCGCCGTTGCGCAACGCGGATCTCGATGCGGTCTCCGACCTGCACGGCTACGCAGTCAGGCACTCCGCCTTTGTCACGGCGATGCGGACGCTATCGACCATCGGGTCGTACCGGATCTGGGTACCCGTCCTCTCCGCGGTCGCCGTATGGCTGTTTTGGCGTCGCCAGCCGCGCCTCGCCCTGTTCGTTGCGGTCACTGCGATCGGCAGTTCGCTGATCAACAACCTCGTCAAGAGCATGGTCGATCGGGCGCGACCGATCCTTGCGCAACCGATCTCGGTGGCCCACGGATTCAGCTTTCCCAGCGGTCACGCACAAGCCGCCGTGGTCGGCTACGGGATCCTGTTGGTGATCTTCTTGCCGATGTTGCATCGCGCCGTACGTGTCGTCGCGGTGTGCGGCGCGGTGCTGATGATCGCCGCGATCGGATTCTCTCGGATCGCGCTCGGCGTCCACTACCTGAGTGACGTACTCGCCGGATACCTGCTGGGCACGGCATGGCTCGCCGCGATGGTCGCCGCGTTCGGTGTCGGGCGCCTCAAACCACGACAGCGTCCACATTCACCGACTTCGTAAACCCGAGCGGAAAGCGAAGGCAACGCAACATGGAGTCGGACGGCCGGCGCGCGGCCGAGCACAATCAAGTTGGCTTCGAGCGACGCGCGGACGACCCGGATCGATCCGGCGACCTTCACCATGACAAGGCGGCGCGCTACCAGCTGCGCTACATCCGCAAAAGAGCCGACGAAGGCAGTGAATCCCGGACCCCGCCTTATTCATGATGGTGCTCTGACCGGGCCAGCGCCACCGCTCGTCGCACTATCCAGGGCCGGCAAGACCACCGTGATGAGGGCCATCGCGAACGCCATCGCCTCCACCAACACCGACTGCCACATCATGGTCGTCCTGGTCGACGAGCGGGTACGGGTCGGTTCGCCTCCCAATCGTTGTTGCACAGCCAGTGCGCTGCGATGTCGAGCTGCTGGATCTTGTGATGACCGCGCAGCAGCTTGCTCGTCCGCCGGCTGACCACTTTATGGTTTGGCGAACAGGTGGCGGATCTCGTGTGACGTCCGACGTGCTGACCAATTTCTCACCAGTCGGTGACCACAAACGATCACCAGTTAGTCACCAGCGGACTGGGGACGACCCCCGTGTCGTTCACCGTAGCCGGGCACGTGCCCGACGCTGCGCGACCAGCACATCCGGATGCCGGTTGTTCGCGTTGGGCCACCGCAGATACGCGTGCAACTCCGTCGCCCTCCCCTATCGGCCGAACTATGATTCGGCCCCGGGCCCCCAAAATCCTGGAGAAGACGCATGAGCGATGTGAAGCATCGGCACCGGCAAAGTGGTCGTGAACAGGGCGATGTCGCTGGACGGGTTCATCGCCGGTCCTGGCCACGCGATGGACTGGATCTTCGAGTACCTGACTGCGGATACGTTCCCGGAGGTTATGGCGGCCACGGGTGCCATGCTCATCGGCCGGGGCACGTACGAGGTCGCCAAGCGTATGGCCGACCAGGACACCCCCTACGACGGGGGAGGACAGTTCGTCCTCACCCACGAGCCTCCCGACGAGCCGGACCCTACCGTCACGTTCCTCACCTGTGACGTCGAGGAAGCCGTTGCCACGGCACGCGGCGCCGCGGGCGGCAAGAACCTGGAGATCCTCGGTGCTGACGTGGCCGCCCAGTGCCTGCAGCGCGGGCTCGTCGACGAGATCCTGGTGTATGTCCTACCGGTGCTACTCGGCGACGGTGTCCGCTTCTCGCCCCCAAGCCTCGACAGGATCGACCTGGAACCTTTCAGCAACACCCAGTCGGGCGCCGTCACAATGCTCCGCTTCCGCGTGCGAAAGTAGGCGCAGCCCTCCAGCAGTTGACACCAGCACGTAGCGGACACCCTGACGTCTAGTGCTCTGACCAGAAACGTCGACGGTGTTGGTCAGGCCGCCGCCCGTGCCGGGGTCTGACCCCATCGGTGTTGGCGTTCGGAGCGGATCCGGGCGCGTTCGCGTGACAAGGCCCCGGGCGCCGGCCAGCGCGCCGATCAGCGGGTCCTGGTCGCCCCCGTCCCACCTGATCTTGTTTGGGCCGTCCGTATTTCCAGCCCAAAAACAACGCTAAGCAGTTGATCTAGACCCTCAGCTGGGCGTCACCCGCAACCTCGCGTTGCTCGAGCTCGCCGATGGCGGCCACCTGCACCGGTACCTCGCCGAGCGCATCGGCGCGCTCTCCGGCGTGCACCGCGCCGAGACCGAGATCGTCGCGCAGTGGATCAAGCGGGCCGGACCGCTCGTCGCCTCGCGAGCCTGAGCGCGGCTTGCTTTCAAGCGCGCTCGAAGCTTTAGCGTCGGGGCCATGACCACGACGAACGAGACGAAGACATGGATCATCACGGGCGCGAGTTCGGGCCTCGGCCTGGCGCTCGCCGAGGCGGCACTCGCGGCCGGCGAGCATGTGATCGGGACCGCGCGACGGGCCGACCGGTTCGACGGGCTCAAGGCGCGGTACGGGGATCGGCTCCTCGCCATCGAGCACGATGTGCGCGACACGGCGGGAGCGGCCGCGGTCGTGCAGCGGGCGCTGGAGGTGTTCGGGCGCGTCGACGTGCTCGTCAACAATGCCGGCGCCGGACAGGTCGGCGCCGCCGAAGAGATCACGGATGCCGCGCTGCGGGCCATGCTCGAGCAGCACCTGTTCGGCCCGGCCGCCTATGTGCGTGCCGTGCTGCCCCACCTGCGGGAGCGTCGCTCGGGTGCGATCGTGCAGATGAGCAGCCAGGGCGGGCGGATGTCGTTCCCCGCCGTCGGCAGCTACTCAGCCGGCAAGTTCGCGCTCGAGGGCTGGTCGGAGGCGCTCGCGGGCGAGGTCGCACCGTTCGGCATCCGCGTCCTCATCGTCGAGCCCAGTCGCTTCCGCACCGCGTTCAACGCCGCCGACGTGCTCAACACAGCGCAGCAGAGCTCGATCTACGACGAGGCCATCGGTGCCGTGCGCGCGAACATGGCCGAGGCCGACGGCATCCAGGAGGGCGACCCGGCACGCGCCGCCCGGGTGATCCGCGACATGCTCGACACCCCCGACGCCCCGCTCCGGCTCCCGCTCGGTGCCGAGGCGGTTCGCAATCTCACCCGCGTCTACCGTGGTGCGCTCGACGACGTCGAGAAATGGGCGTCTGTGAGCGAGTCGGCAGACTTCCCGGGCATGGCGCCCGCGGTGCGCGCGTTCTGATCGACGTACGCTGTGGGCCATGGCCACTGAAGCGCTGATCGAACGCATCCTCGCTGCCAGCGACGGGCCATCCTCGTCGGCGATCGATGCGCTGCACGAGCTACTCGACGACGCCACGATCGAGACCTCGGCGATGCCCAAGAGTGTCGCCGAGGCCGCCCGGCTTGTCGGCCTGTCGACGCACACCCTCCGGTACTACGAGCAGGAGGGACTCGTGCGGCCCGCTCGCAACGCCTCCGGGTACCGCGAGTACTCCCCGTTCGACCTGCGCCGCCTCGTCTTCCTCACCCGGATGCGCCTGTCCGGCATGACCATGACCGACCTCAAGCGCTACATCCTGCTCGTCGAGCAGGGCCCGAGCACCATCCCGGAACGCCGCCGCATCATGCTCGACCAGCAAGACCGAATCACGCGGCAGATCCGTGAGCTCGGCCTGGCGCTGGAGACAACCGAGTACAAAATCCGCGTCTACGACGGACACCCGGAAGGCTGACGCCCGCCCGCTGTCCAACGGGCTGATGTGAGCGTGTTTCATAGGTGTTCGCCTGTGAAACAACCAGCGCCGACGGCGCAACGGAGCCGTTTCGTCTGTTGCCCCTACTGCACGCTCTCGAACGCGTCCTGCAGCGTATGAATCATCTGGAACACCTTGATCGACCAGTAGATGACGACGCCGAACGTCGCGATTGAAAACCCCATCCCGATCCACGCGGCGGCCTCAATCCGGCTGACCCGTTTCAGCACCTCGCCGAGCTGATCGGACGCTGGTCGCGGCGTCGAATGCTGCGGGTACTGCTGGGACAGTGGTGCGCCGGTATAGGACATGGCTCTCCTTCGCTGTCGGTGGTTTGAGACCGTAGCTCCGCCGGGACGCTCCATGCGTCCCCCGAACAGTTAATCGGATCCGGAATAGGACGCCCCGGACCAAACGAACCGGCTCGGCCATCCGCCTACCCCGGCTGCGCCCAGGGTTCCCTCCATCCTCAGCGGAAGTTGAGTAAATGATCTCGCAGTGATCCGTCACTCGCCATGCAGCCGAAGAGCATCGGCTGTGCAGGTGGCCATTGCAGCCCCACGCGCCCGAGGCGCTTCATTTGTCGTGCGCGGCCCGCGACTAAAATACGAGCATGGCTACGGGAAACGAAGATCCGTTTGCGGCCTGGGGTTCCCATGACCGTGATGATCCGTTTCCGCTGTACGCCTCGGTGCTCAAGCGCGGCCCCGTACATCCGGTCACGCTCGCCGACGGGCACCCTGCGTGGCTGATAGTCGGTTACGACGCCGCGTGGGCGGCGCTCAACGATGCGCGTTTCTCGAAGGACATGCGGGCGGCGATGGCGCGAAGTCCGGACGTTGTCGCGCCCGGGCTGCCCGGCCCCGAACTCGCTCGGCACATGCTTGTCGTCGACCCACCCGACCACACTCGGCTTCGCAAACTGGTCTCCGCGGCGTTCACCCCACGCCGAATCGAGCAGCTGCGTACTCGTGTTCAGGACCTTGTGGATGATCTTCTCGACGGCGTCGCGGCGGCAGGCCCGGACACACAGGTCGACCTAGTCGAGGCCTTTGCGTTCCCGCTACCGTTCACGGTCATCTGCGAACTTCTCGGAGTCACCGAAGCCGATCGTGCAGAGCTCGGGAACGGGCTGATTAGCATGCTCGCGCCCACACCGACACCGCAGGCGTACGAGCGCGCCAAACGTGCATCCGACTACGTTGTCGCGATACTGCGGGCGCTGGTCAAGGCCAAGCGAGCGGCGCCGGGCGACGATCTGGTGACGGCCCTGATCAATGCTCGCGACGGCGACGAGCGCCTGACCGAGCAGGAACTTCTTTCCACCATCTTCCAGTTGATCGTCGCTGGACATGACACCACGACGACTCTTCTTGGCAACGGCACGGTCGCACTCTTGCGCCATCCGGAGCAGCTCGCGGCACTGCGTAGCGACCTGGACCGCATGTCGCAGGCCATCGAGGAACTTCTGCGCTACGACGCCCCAGTCCCGCATTCGACATTTCGGTACGCCACCGAGCCAGTCGAGATCGCCGGCGTACTGATTCCCGAGGGAGCTCAGATCATCATCTCGCTCGCGGCCGCGGACCGGGATCCGGGGCATTGGCCCGATCCAAGTGACCTCGACCTCGGCCGAAACCAGCGGCACCTGGCATTCGGTCGCGGTGTCCACTTCTGCCTCGGCGCTCCGCTGGCCCGGCTGGAGGCACAGATCGCGTTCACGTCGCTGCTTGGTCGCTTCCCACACCTGCGCCTCGCGGTGCCGGTCGAGGACCTGCATTGGGATCGCGGCGACGGCCTCGTCCTGAGAGGACTGTCGCAGCTTCCGGTGATTCCCGGTCCCTCGACCGCGAGAGCCTGAGCTGGTGGAGTTCCACGCCCCAGAGTCAATTAGCTGACTTTGAGCAGAGCCCCACGCGTGTCGACGATTGTGAACTGGGAGTTCCTTTCAATACTCAGTGGAGCCGGATTTCGCGGCTGGGTGACCCGCAATCGGCTGGATCGCCCACGACGGGCGGAGGAGCAGATGGAGAATGTGCACGCCGGCCACGGCGGAACCGGGGGCCCAGTCATTGGTGGGACGGACCCGTTCGGTCACCCGCTGCCCCCGGTGGTTGACCCGCCGCCGCCTCCGCCGCCGATCGACCCCGACACCCTTCACCAGATCGAGATGCTCAACGAGGCCGTGCTCAACGTCTTCGCCGCCGATCTGCCCTCGGCCAAGCCTTTTGAGGTGAACACCCTGCAGTGGGACGTGACTATGCCGACCACCGTCATCCCGGGCGTGGTTCCCGTCCTGGAACTAAGCGTCGGGGCCGGCGGGCGCGTCGACGGGCTCAGCGCGCATGGTTCGCGGCCGGCCACGCAGCGCTCCGCGACGACCTACGAGCTGTCGATCATTGCCCCGAAAGCCTCCCGGTGGCTGGGGTCGCTGACCATCGACGTCGACCTGTCCGAAGCCCGGCGGTTCATGCTTGACGCGTTCGTTGTCACGAAGCCCGTGACCGACCAGATCAAGGCGGGATTCCCGGACGGCGGTGGGCTCACACTGCGCACGCCTCCTGTGGTCGGCGTGCACCTCGAGGCCGTCACCGTCGACCTCGCGCTCGCCGTTGAGGTGCCGAACTTCTTCGACGCGGAGGCCGACGTCTCCATCAGCTGGACACTGAGCGGTAAAGGGCCCGGGTGGGGCGATCCGATCGACGCGGATGCCCGCATCGCCTGCGCCATCTCCACGGCTCACACAAGCGTCGACCCGGGTACGCTCGGTTCGATCTTCTCCGGGGGCTGTGCGGATGTCGCCGCCGCAGCGGTCGAGAGGGTCTCAGACGGATACCTCGGTCAGCTGGTCGGACCTCTCATCGCGGACGACATCCGCGAGCGACTCGCCGGTGACTGGGATTCCGCCGGGAACCGATACATCACCGGTGTCGTCGCACAACAGCGGCCCGGATCAGGATGGATCTTCCACCACCTCGACGTCACGCCCGACGGGCTGAGCTTCTGGTACTGCACGAAGCCCACCCCGACCTCGCACCCCGGGACAGGAACGCAACCACCGGTGCACCCCACCAACTCCGGCTGGTAAACGTAGGACGCTCACGACCTAAGCCTCAGGACGGCCGGCGACGACGCGCAACGCTATACCGGCCGGCCGAAATCAACTGCCTCGCGGACGAGCGGAGGGGTCTTTTTAGCGAGCTGACGATCCGGCCGCGCTCCCAGCGCGTCGTTGACCGTGGAAAACGCGAGCCGAAAGGCGATGAAGGTCGTAGCCTCGAAGATTTCCAGGTCGTTGAGACCGACGTCGCGGAGGCGGTCGACATCGGTGTTCGTCGTGGCGTTCGGATCCTGAACGACCTGACGAGACCAGGCTGCCAGCGCGGCCTCCCGTTCGGACAACCCATCGTCGAAGCCTCGCAGCACGCCCGCGGCAGTCGCCTCGTCACTGAGCTCGGTCAGTCTCGAGCCCCAGGCCAAAGAACAGTAGGCGTCGCCTCGGGCGGCTGCGGTGGCGACTACCATCACGGCGGCTTCGCGGTCCGTCAGACCCGATCGAGCGAGGAAATCCCCGCGCAGCGCCTGGAACGACGTCATCACGTCGGGACGCCAGCACCAGACCCGAGTGTGATTGTTTACGTATCGGTCCGTGGTGAGATCAGCCTCGTACGCAGCAGTCACCTCCGGACTCGGCGGTGGATCGGCGAGAAACGATGCGTGGCGGTCCATGGACGAAGTATGCGCCAACCCATTACTGACCGATCCACACATCACGACCGTCCACCCACTCCCCCAACCGGCCCTAACACGAACAGCCGCAGGTCGCCGGGCGCGGTTTCGGGGAGTTGGGAGCAGTTCAGCGGCGTTGAGCGCAGTTCAGAGCAGCCTGCTGCTCCCAATCTGCTCCGCGTGCACCACCGTCGCGGCGTTGTCAGGCGGCGGCTGCACAATGCGCCACTCCTGATCGACGCCGGCCGGTTGGCGAAGCGGGTCGGGTTGCCGATCAGTGCGGCGTCTGGCAGCGCCTCGTAGGGCACCGGCTCGTCGCCGCCGAAGACCAGGTCGAGATCCCTGCTGGTCACGCTCTTTCCAACGTGGCCCACAGCCGCACCGATCCGGCGATCCACCCACGGGTGTCGCGATCGACCGTTTGGCCTTCTAAACGGGGCATTTGACCACGCGCATGTGTCGCCACTGGGAGACTGAGCCCAGGCGGTCGTACTGCCGGACCGCATGGTGGCCTGGATCTGAGGTTGGGGTGGAGGCGATGGTCGAGCTTGATCGCTCGAGGCTTCCGATTCGCAGGGAGCGGTTCGCGGGTGTGGCCAATCGGACGCTGGATGGTTCGGTGCCGGACTGGAACCTGATTGGTCATCCGGAGCCGCCTGAGGGGTCCCCTAACGTCTTGTTGGTGTTGATCGACGACGCCGGTTTCGGTAATCCGAGCACGTTCGGTGGCCCGATCAACACTCCGAATTACACACGGATGGCCGAGGGTGGGTTGCGGTACAACCGGTTCCACGTCACCGCGCTGTGTTCGCCGACGCGGGCGGCGCTGTTGACCGGGCGGAACAATCACGCGGTTGGGTTCGGATCCATCGGTGAGTTTTCCAGTGGCTTTCCTGGATACACGGCGATGGTTCCTCGTGATTGCACGCCGTTGCCGAGGATTTTGAGGGAGAACGGTTACAGCACTGCCGCGTTCGGCAAATGGCATCTGACGCCGGATGGCCAGCAAGGACCGGCCGGGCCTTTCGAGCGGTGGCCGAACGGTTGGGGCTTCGACTATTTCTACGGTTTCCTGGGCGGTGATTCGGGGCAGTGGGATCCGTGCCTGGCCGAGAACCAGAAGATTATTGGCACCCCAGAGGGCTTCTACGGCGAGGAGAACCCGTACTACCTGCCCGACGCGATGGCCGACAAGACGATCGAGTGGCTGCACGGGGTTCGGGCGCAGGATGCGCGCAAACCGTTCTTCGTGTACTTCTCGACCGGGTGCAGCCATGCCCCGCATCACGTTGCCGCCGCGTGGGCCGATAAGTACAAGGGCAACTTCGACCAGGGGTGGGACCGCCTCCGTGAGGAGGTCTTCGCCCGGCAGAAGCAACTGGGCGTGATCCCGCCCGACGCGGAACTCACGCCACGCGATGACGCGTTCCCGGCCTGGGATGACGTTCCGGAGCGGCTGAAGGCCTATTACGCGCGACAGATGGAGGTTTACGCCGGCTATTCGGAGAACGCTGACTACAACGTCGGCCGAGTGATCGACGCCATCGGCGAGCTTGGCGAGCTGGACAACACGTTGATCGTCTGGATTTGGGGTGACAATGGCGCCAGCATGGAGGGCACCGTCACCGGCTCATTCAATGAGATGACGATGCAAAACGGCATCCCGCTCACCGACGAGATGCAGCTTCAGCTGGCCGAACGCTACGGCGGAATCCAGGAGTGGGGCGGTCCGATGATGGATCCGCACTACTCTGCCGCGTGGGCTTGGGCCGGCAATACGCCGTTCAAGTGGGGGAAGCAGGTCGGCTCCCACCTTGGTGGCACGCGCAATCCGATGGTCGTGCACTGGCCCGCTCGCATCACCGATCCCGGCGCGCTGCGTTCGCAGTTCACGCACGTCACTGATGTGGCGGCCACGATCCTCGACGTTGCCGCAATCCCGGTCCCGTCCCATGTCGACGGCGTCGAACAGGAGCCGCTGCACGGTGTGACCTTCGCCGACTCGCTCACCGACGGCGCGGCACCGGAGCTCCATACCCAGCAGTACTTCGAGACCATCGGCAACCGCGCCATGTACAAGGACGGTTGGTGGCTGGCGATGCGTACGCCGCGCATCCCGTGGGTGCTCACGCCTGACGCGCTGGCGCCGTACGCTCCGGGTGTGTGGGATCCGGATGCCGGCCCTGTCGAGCTGTACTACCTGCCTGACGACTTCACCCAGGCTCGAGACGTCGCTGCCGGGCACCCGGACAAGGTGCGTGAGCTCAAGGAGCTTTTCTGGCAGGAGGCGGAGAAGTACAAGGTGCTCCCGCTTCTGGCTACCTTGTCGGCGTTCTTTGGCATCTCGCCGCCACTTCCGGACATATCCCGCATCGAGTACCGCGGCGACGTGCAGAACGTCATGTCCGGGATGATCCCGCGGATCTACAACCGTTCCTACACCATCAGCGCGGATCTGGTCGTCCCGGCAGAGCGGGCCGAGGGCGTCATCGTCGCCGAGGCTGACCACATGGGCGGATTCTCACTGTTCGTCGAGGACGGCAAGCTCACCCATACCTATTCAATGATGGGCGTGTTCGTCTACCGGCAACAAGCGTCAGAACCGCTGCCGGCCGGCGAGGTGAACGTGCGCATGGAGTTCGTCGCCGATGCGCCGAAACCCGCCACCGGGGGCCAGGTGACGCTGCTGGTCAACGATCAGCCGGTGGCCACCGGCCGGATGGAACACACCGTCCCAATCCGATTCTCCGCGTACTTGGGTCTGGACATCGGCCGGGATAACGGCGGCGTCGTAGACCTCAGCTATGCCGACCGGGCACCGTTTGCCTTCACCGGCACCGTCAAGAAGGTCGTATTCGACATCAAGCCGCATCTGTCCTCCGATGACGAGCACGCGCTACACACCGCGGAACAACACGGGCACGCCGCACACGCACTGTCGGCCTGAACGGCCGGGCCGCTCGAAGGAGGCTTCCGATGCCATTCGATGATGAAACAACCGATGTACTCATCGGCGGTTACCTGTCGAAGGACGCCGCAAACGACGACTACGAAGCCGTCCTCGACAGCGGCGGCTACCTGCACGGTGCGGTCGTCGTCAGCAAGGACCTTGAGGGCAACATGTCCGTCGAGCAGACCGACCATATGGTTCGCGAAGGCGCCGCCGGGCTGGGCGCGGTCGGGTTCGCCGTCGGCCTGTTCGCGCCACCCCTGCTCGCCGCGACCGCGGTCGGGGCGGCGATCGGCGGCGGCGCCGGCAAACTGCTGCACCACCGGACTGCTAACAAACTCGAGGAGCAGGCCGGGGCGACGATTCCGATCGGCGGTGCCGGTCTGATCGTCGCGTACCCGCACTCGGCGAGCAGCAAGGTCGAACCGGCCGTAACCCGCGCGACCAAGAAAGTCGTCGGCGAGGCCGAAGGACACCACGTAGAGGCGCTCAAGGGCGCTCTCGCCGACGCTCAGAAGAAGATGGAGAACGACGGCACCTGATCGCCGCGGCAAACCGGGCAGCGGCAGAGCCATGAGCCGGTCCGTCCGCCACGTCGAGTCGGCCACGCGTGACGGACGACGTTGGACACAAGCCGATCTGCGGACCTCTCGCCGTAGACGACTCCGAGTCTGATGTTCAGGAAGCTCCGCGCATTGTTGGAAAGAGAGGCTGCCATGCAGCAACGTACGCATAGCGCGGCGGCGGTTGGCTGGACGTTGTTCGCCGCCCTCAGCATGCTCATGATCGGCGTTTGGTGGATTATTGCCGGGCTTGTCGGCCTGATCAACGACAATTTCTACGCCACTACCAGGAACTACGTCTTCAAGTTCGACGCGACCGCATGGGGCTGGATTGATCTGATTACCGGCATCATCGTGCTGATCGCTGGGTTCGGGCTGTTCACGGGCGCCGTGTGGGCCCGGACCGTGGGCGTGATCATGGCGGTCTGGGCGACGCTGATCGGATTCGCCTGGCTGCCCTGGTATCCGATCTGGGCAATCATTATCATCGCGGTCTCGTTCACCGTGATCTGGGCGCTAACAGCACACGGCCGCGACATCGCCACCGACATGTGACCCGGCCGGAGCGCCCTTGCCTGTGCATGCTCGGCCAACCTGCCAGCCGTCGTCGTCGTGCACAACTGCCGCACCCCGGCCGTGCCCGCACCCCGGGGGCGGCCGGCGCACCCCAAACAGTCCACTCGATCTGCCGGACGAACCGGCCACGCAACCGGCCGATCCGGCCATACCTCACGGAGTAACCGTGCGCGGCAACCACTCGGAATAGTCGAACCGGTTGTTTCAGGCGGCCGCAACGGCAGTGGTGACGGCAGGCTTTTCCGCGCGCGCCAGGATTTCGACGATGGCGAGGGCGAGGAGGACCCAGAAGAGCGACCACCAGACGTTGGCGACGCTGGGGTTGAATACGAACACCACGATCGCGATGGCGATGGCCAACGGCGCGGCCACTCGGCGGTAATGACGGACGAAGGCCGGCACCGGTCCCAGCGGTATGCCGCTCGCGGCTAAGGCGTGGCCGATGCCGTCGAGGACGATATTGATCAGCTTACGGACTCCGGTGGCCAGCCGGCTCGGGCCGGCCAGGAAAGCGAAGACGGCGGCGAGGCCGAAGACCAGGGCGAAGATGTTGACGGCAGTGCGCACGTTTCGTAGCACGGTGGTCAGCACGTGTTGGACGGCTTCGGGTGATTTGACCGTGGGCGGTAGGTCGTCGATGGCGCTTTCGGCGATGAAGTGGACGAGGCCGCGGGTGATTAGCAGACCGAGAGCGATGAACAGCCCGGCGAGGATGATGCCGCGTCTGCGGTTGGGTGCGGTGAACACGGCGCCGATGATGATAGCGAGGGTGATCCACGGCAGCCAGGTGGCGACGTCGTTGAGTAGCCGCACGGTGGAGCGAAGTTTGGGTAGTTTGGACGATTCGAAGACGGTGAACTGAGTCGACACTGCCGGGATCTTTGAGGCGAGTCCGAACCCGTCGGCGACAAGTTGCGCTTTGACCTTGTCCAGCAGAGGGCCGAGGTTGATGGAGATGGTGTCGCCGGAGGAGACGACGGCGCCGTTTTTGGCGCCGGTCAGGACCGCGACCAGCGCAGTGTGGCCGGTTCGGTTGGCCGCGTTCCAGAGGGTAGCGAACTGATCGCTGTGTACGATCTTGGAGACTTCGTCGCGCACGAATGATTCGACGCCGTTGACGGCGGGTCCGATCAGCGCGGAGACGGCAGCCGGTGCGCCTTGGCTTTTTAGCCAGTCGGTGGCCTGGGTAGCCAGGCTGGTCAGATCAACGCGGGCGAGCACCTCGTCGCTGATCCGATTGGAAATCGCCGTCTGGATGACCGGGTCGGTGGCCAGCGGCGCCATCGTCGCCACGTACTTATCGGTGTTCAGCAGTTGGTTGCGTGCGAAGACCGCCAGTATCGAGGTCACACTGAGGACGAGGGCGACCACCATTATTGCCACGGCACCCGTCCAGCGGCCGGCGCGCACGGCCGTGCTCCCCGACTTCGCCGGTGCGGGCCTGTCTGGGACCTTGTCGTCATCGGTCATTGCGCTGCCCTCAGCCGCTCAGCGATTTTGAGTTGGCGGAGGCGCGTGCCGCACCTGAGATGCTGCATGCACGTCGGGCCGGATACTCGATGACGGTCAATTCCGTCGGTCCCCTGACTCATCCTGGGCGGCTCCGTGTCGACTTCGCAACGCCTCACGGCTGGGCGCGCCTGGCTACCATCTTGGTATCAAGCGGCCGGTGTTATCGCCCAAAACGCAAAGAAAGTCGTTTTCGCATACTTATGCGCTGATCTGTAGTCGGCCCGCCGAGGATCTAGACCGGCCGAGAAGGCACGCCGCGCCTGCCGCGGTAGGGGCAGTAACGGCTCCGTCGTCTGCGGTTGTTCGGTTCGGTGGATGTCCGTACGCCGCCGCAGAAGTTTCGGCTCCGACAACGGTTCGCCTAACTCAGCCTTCGAAACCCTGAGAGGCTCGACTGATTTGTTCATATACCCGTCCGGCGCATTGGATGAGCAGGCCGGGAAAGGAGATGGGTGCCGCCAGGAACAGTGTGTCGAGGGCGGGGGCGTTGAAGCCTTCGCCGATAAACGGCGTGGTGCCGATGACCAGGACTCCGTCACCGGGCTTGGTGTCGGCGAGCCGGTGCACGACCGCGGGCCGATCGGCAACAGGCATCCCGCCCTGCAGCACCATCGCCTCGTGCCCACGTACGGACATCAGTTTCATCAGGACGTCCAGGTGTGCGATGCGGCAGGTGAGCACGAGGCAGTTTCGGCCGCGCCGGAGTGGCCAGGTCGTCGGCGATTTGGATGTTGCGGGCTCGTCGGTGATAAGTAGCACAGGCGATCTGATTCAGGGTCAGATCCCGATCTCGGCACGCCTCCGTTGACTTAACGCAACAGAGCCCGGCAGATCAATGCGCCGCTCGTGGCCGAACATTGTGCAGGGCCACAGCGCTGGCAGAATGCGCGCGTGTCGACTTCTGCGCTAGGTGCTACTCGGGCTCGGATCGTCACGGCGTTACTGCGCGACGGCAACCGGGTGTTGTTGTGTCACCGATCTCCACAGCGCCGCCGGTACCCCGACGTGTGGGACCTACCCGGTGGACATGTGGAACCTGGAGAGCTTCCCGGCGCGGCGCTTGCTCGAGAGTTGCACGAGGAACTCGGGATCGACGTCGCCGTGCCTGCCGGTCCGCCCATGGCGCAGATCCATGCCGACGCGTTCGACATGCAGATCTGGCTGATCGAAAGTTGGACGGGAACTCCGGTCAATGTCGCGTTGGACGAACACGATGCCATCGCGTGGTTCCAGGAAGATGAACTCGGAGAACTGCGCCTCGCTCATGACAGCTATCTTGCGATGTTCACCGAGGCACTCGCCGTTCGGTGAGCTTGACCACCACCCCAGCGCACCGTAATCGACAGATCAGTTCGCTCAATGAATCTGGCGTCGAACTCTCGGTGGTCCACGCCCAGCCCGACCAGGTTGCCCATCAGCCGGTCGATCTGCTCCTCCGCTCGAGGCACGCCTAGGCGACCGCGTTATCGTCGGCGACCATGTTCGGTATCGCCGGGTGCGCCACCAACTCCTCTGCGCTGGTTGAGTCACATCCTGTCGATTCACGCCTGGTCGATGCACTGCTGGCCAAGGCCGCCGGCCGTGACGCAGCGGAGTATCCGGCCGCAGCCGTTGGCTCCGCCGACGCCTGCGGAACGGGGTCGATCGCCGGAGCAGCCAGACTTGCCATCTCACCGTCGCGGCCCCGCGTGGCGGGCGTGTCAGCCGGCCGGTCGGCTCCGATCGTGAGCCGGTCCGGGCTAGCAGGCTGCGGCTGGTGGTTTAGGTCAGGTCGATGCCGAGCTCAGTGGCGCGTTGCCAGACCGGAGCGAGGGCGACGTCCGGGGCGCGGTGGAACACGGCGGCACGCACGCGTATGAACTTCGCGTTGCCGACGCGTTCGAGGATGGCTTGTCGGCGCAGATCCGCCCTCCACGCTTCGCTACTGCAGGGCTGGTCGGTGTCGCATTCGATAGCGAGCCTGCGGCCGTCGGGTGCGGTAAGGACAAAGTCGATGCGGTGCCGGCCGAGTCGGTACTGGACGTGCGGGTGCAGTCCCCTGGCTCGGAGCATCTGCAGCACGGCACGTTCGACGTCGTTGTCGCAGCGGCCCGCCTCGGCGTCGAAATCGACAGCGGCCGGTTCCGTTTCGGCGGTGATGGCGTGAGTGAGCAGCCGAGCGCGGGCGTCGTCAACGGCGAGGTCGGCGGCGGTGACCGAGTGGAAAAGCCACATTTGGTCGCGGGCGCGGGTTGCGGCGACGTTGATACGGCGGTGGAAGTCGGGTCTGGTGAAAGCACCGACCGCAGCGTCACGGGCGGAGACGACCATGGAGATGAGGATGATGTGGCGTTCGTCGCCCTGGAAGGTGTATGGGTCACCGACGCGCAGCGCCCGCCGTTCCAGCTCGCGTGGGCCGACGGTTTCGCGGAGCCGGTGTTGGATGTAGGCGGCTTGTCCGCTGCCGGAGATGAGACTGACCACGCCGATCGACTTGTCGGCATAGGCGGGATCGGCGACGATTGCCACGGCCCGGTCCACCAGCGCCTCGGCCTCCGGGATGTTCACCTCACCGAAGTCAGTAAGCATGCTACGGACGCCGTCGGGCACGTGCACGGCGATGACCGGCCTGCCCAGCCCGGTGGGCTGGTCGGCGCGCAATGGCTCGATCTTCCCGTCGTAGTAGGCCTGTGAGGCGAACTCGACGATCGCCGGCACCGACCGGAAGTGCTCGGTGAGAAGTATCCGTTGCGGCGAGCGGCGTACCGCGTGGTCGTAGAGGCTGGCCTCGGTGTCGAAGTGCGCCCGAGACGGCACATCGGCGAGGTGGGTGTCGATGAGGGCTGAGACCCGATCGACAGGAACCCCGACGAGTTGCGGACCGATCTGCTGGTCGTCGCCGACCACGACGGCGCGGTGGGCCAGGCTCAGTGCGGGCAGCGCGAAGATGTCGGCTTGGGAGGCTTCGTCGATGATGACGACGTCGAAGAGCGGTTGGCCGGCGTGGAACTGCTCGAGGGCCCGGTCGATCGACATGATCCAGACCGGCACGGCGGTGACTGCCTCAGCCATGGCTTGCTGCGCGACGGCCTGCCAATGCGGTGCGCTCTTGCCGGTTCCCTTGCCGATTTTGCGGAGTGCGGCGGTCCAGTCGGCAAGCGCAGCCTTCTTGCGGTCGTCGAGGGTTTGTGACATCGCCAACCAGGCGCGAGCGATGACAAGTTGCTGGGTGAGCCGGCGGATCCGCTCACGGTACTGCTCCACGCGTCGGCCGAGGGCGACCGTGTCGGCGGTGCCAATAATCTCGTCGAACCAGGTCTGGGCTTGCCGCCACTGCCAGGCACGGGCCGCGGCGGCACCGTCGGCGCCGAGGGCTTGGCCACTGTCGACGAGCCGCGCCCACTGCGGGGCGACGTCAGCCAGGCGACTGTGCAGGTCGGCGAAGCGCCGTGCGTCGTCTCGCAGCGCGGAAAGCCGGCTGATCTCATCGCGGCAGCTGTCCCAGGCCTGCATATCGCCGGTGTCCCAGGCGTTGCGGGCGGCACGCGCGATCGGGCTGGCATCCGGTTCGGCGCACAGGTCAGCCAGGTGCCTGGTGACGGCCTGGCGGTCGGTGGTGATCTGGTCGGCGAGGAACACGTTGTCGCACTCGTGCAATGCGTTGGCCAGTTCGCCGAGGTGCGCGGCACCGAGATGGCGGGGCAGGCCCGGCCAGACGGCGGCGAGTTCGCTGTGCAGTCGGGGCCACCGCACCCGATCCCAGTCGAGGGCATCGACGGCCTCGGCGAGCAGCCGTCCGGCCCACACCTCGGGCTCGGGGTTTGCGGCATCCGGCGTCGGTGCGTCGATGCGGATCGACCATTCCTGCCATCGGATCGCGAGCTCCTGGCGCCACTGCAGCCGCTGGACATGGGCGATGATCAGATCGACGTCGGCGAGACTGTGCAGAGGTTCACCGTCGACGGTGCAGGCGCGGGTCAGCCGCGCCAGGTCAGCGTGGGTCAGTTGACGGATCGCCCGGCCGGCGGCATAGCGAACACGGACCTGCGCAAGCTCGCTGAGGAGCCGTTTGGGTGTCGCGGTTAGGTCAGCAGGGACCTGTACCGCGCGGCCGGCCAGTTGCGTGGTGACTTCGCCGAGTTGCTGCTGCAGGCGCTGGCAAGCGCTGACGTGCTCGTCCCACACGGCGCGCCAGGTGTGCTCGGCGACGAGCAGGCCGAGCCGGTCGGTCCAGCTGCCCTGCCGCCCGGCGATCTGCTCGGCAGCAAGGCGCAGCTCCCGGGACAGCTCCTCGACACGCCCCTGCCCAATTGCGCGGACGCCGTCGATCGAGAGGCCCTGATCCCGCAGCGCGTCAACCACCTTCTGCGCGTCGCGTAACGCGTCGAGCTGGCTGGTCACCAACTCAGCAGGCGGCAGCGGCATCGACGGCAGGCCCGCGGTGGCCGCCGCCCGGTCGGCGGCGGTGCTTACGGCGGCAACCTCGAACAGCGTGTCGAATTCGGCCGGCTCCAGTGGCATCACCGTCTCAGATTGAATCTCATCGGGGATGAGCCCGTCGGCAGCTGTGCGGCGCAACCAGGCACCGACTTGGCTCGCGGTCAGCGCCGTGTCGTCGTGCTCGTAGGTCGCCGACTCACGCTCCGCGGACTGCCACAACTGGGCATGTATATCGGCCACCTGTGTTTCGGCTGCTTCGATCTCGGCGAGCAGCGCGGCCACCGACTCCATCTCAGCCTGAGGATCAAGCGTGGCCGCCCGATCGGAGAGTTCCCGCGCGGCGAGCTGCAACTGGGCGAGCTGGTCAGCGGAGCGTCCGAGCACCGCCAAAGACAATGGCTGGATCTCCTCCGGCAGGCCATCGCGAAGCACCCGCAGCGGGTCCTCCTTCTGCGCCAGGACCAGCACCCGCATTCCATGGGCGACTAGATGGCAGATGAGATTGCGGATGGTGTGGGTTTTGCCGGTGCCGGGCGGGCCCTGTACCGCGACACTTCGGTGCATCGCGAGCCGCCGGGCAATCGACTCCTGGGCCTCGTTGGTCGGCATCGGCATCAGCAGCCGCCGGCCGATCGGCGCCCACCGCTCGGACTCTTCATTGGCGATGTCCAGCCGGCTCGGCTCGTGGGCGAGGATCCCGGCCAGCGCACCCACGTCAGCCACGGCGGCCGGATCGGTGGCATCGGTAAGCCGGTCCCGCAGCTGTTCGACGAATCGGCGGGTCATGCGCCGGCGCGCTCGCACGAACAAGACGCCGGTGTCATGCACGTGCGGGGCCGAAGGCGTCGGTGCGTTCACGGTCCGGATGATCGGATCCAGGCCGAGGCGGCGCATCGCCCGTGCCGCGAACGCTGACCGCATCTCGGAGTCCCACAAGTCAAGCGTGACCTGTCCACGGTCGCCGCCGAGTTCCTGCAGGTCTGCGATGCGATGACTGTCCCAACCGACCAACGCCTCGACCTGCAGACGAGGCGCGCCGTCGGCGACGACCTGCACCTCGGTGGCTTCCGCGTCGTATTCCACCACTACCGGTGTAGCCAGCAGAGGAAAGCTGACCTGCCGACCGCCCACTGCAACATTGACCAGCAGATGGCCCCACACCAGTTCCAGCCGCGATGCGTCGCTGTCCAAACGATACCGAAGGTCATAGAGACGATCGTGCAGACGACGAGTGTGCGCAGCCGCCTCAGCCTCGCGCCGCCACCGCGCCCACGGGCCGTCCCGCCACCCCGCGAACTCGTCCGCGACCTGCGCCGGCACGCCATCAGCATCCACCAATTCAGGCGTGTCATCCGGCAGCCAGGTCACATACGGCGCAGCCGCACTCGGCGGTGCCGGCCGGGGCAGCGGTATCGGCCGGCCAACCCGCAGCCACACCTCATCAACGCCGACTGGACCGACAACACAATCGGCATGCGCCGGCAACTGGTCCGGCCAAATCGCATCACCTGGAACTCGATGCATCGGCTTATCCGCCAAAGCACCAACGTCGAGCAGATAATCCGAGAGCGCCAGCGCGCGCGCTCGAATCATCGCCGGCGTCTCAACAGTGTCTACCACGGCCGCTCCTCGCGCCGGTATGCAATGTGGGGTGCACCCAACGGTGCACAGCATCCACAGCGAGGCTAACTCGCCACCACGACATCGGCCACGCGAGAACGGCGAAACTGCGTGCACCGGCCGCTGCGGCCAGCGCCGCGCCAGCCGATCCAGCCCCCGAATCGGCCCGTACACGTTCGCGATCACTTTCAACAACCGGTCCCCGGCCGCCGAAACCTACTAACCGAAACCGCTGGAAACACCTACGGTCGCGCACCGGGCAGCCGTCGTGACCAGTTGAAAGCCATTTATCTATTCGATTCCCGGCAGCGGCCCTGTTGCATTATGTGCGTTGCCGACAGGGGCGGTCCCAGGTGATTTGGGACTGCGCCGCCGTCGCCCGCGATGACATTTTCGTCCGATCAGTGCCTCATGACCGGGGCTGGTGATCGTCGTTTCCCCAGCTGAGCGACCGTGCCGCGGGTATCCTCGCCACAAGCCGACTCGGGGGAGGCTGACGTTGGCATCAAGATCGAAGGCTGTCACCGCGGACGACGAGTTCGAGCGGATTCTGCGGGACCGGGCTCTGGAGACTGTGTTCCAGCCGATCGTGCACCTGGGGTCCATGGCGACCGTCGG
The DNA here is from genome assembly GCA_963836775.1 of uncultured Actinomycetota bacterium. GTDB lineage: Bacteria > Actinomycetota > Actinomycetes > Mycobacteriales > Micromonosporaceae > DASQPR01. The sequence goes on from CAWIKR010000003.1 coordinate 3,437,492, forward strand.
GTACGAGGCGCTTGTCCGCGGTCCGGCCGGCTCACGATTCGCCTCGGCGGCCTCGCTTGTCGAGGCGGCTTACCGAACCGGGCGCGTGGTCGAATTCGACTGGGCGGCCCGCGCCTCGGCGAGCCGAGCGGCCATGGCCAAGGGACTGAGCACCGATCTGCTGTTGTTCCTCAACGTGGAACCGTTGGCCCTCGATACCCCGTGTCCACGGGATCTGTGGCCCGACATCGAGCGCGGGTTCGCGATGTTCCGGGTCGCTCTCGAGGTCACCGAACGGTCGCTTGACCGTGACCCTCGTTCGTTGCTCGACGGTATCGCCCGCCAGCGCCCAAAAGTCGAAGCGTTAGCGCTCGACGATGTCGGCTCGACGACGAAGACGCTGGCCATGCTCCCGCTGTTGTCACCTGACGTGATCAAGCTTGACATTTCAGTCACACAGGGCGGCACACGGCGGGCCGCGATGAAGATCCTGGATATCGCCTACGAGGAAAGCGAACGGACCGGTGCCACCATCCTGGCCGAGGGAGTCGAGTCCACGGCAACTGCTGAACGAGCACGCATGTTCGGCGCGTCCCTGGGCCAGGGACACCACCTCGGCCGGCCGGCATCGCTCCTCCGAGACGTCGGCGAATGCGCGACCCTGCCAGCGATCGCCACTGAGAGGGTGCCAGACGTTCACACTCCGTTCGAGGTGCTGGGCGGACGGATAGTCGGCCAGGCGACCGCCAGCTCGATCCACCCACTGGCCAGACAGGTTACCCACGGTGGCGTAAAACTAGTCGAACCGGCGCTGGTCATCATGCTGGTGCCACGTCCGGGGGTGTTCACGGCAGCGGACCAGCGCAGCATGGAACAGTTGGCCGAGCGGGGCGTTATCACCGCAGTCCTGGGCCGGGGCCTACCGGTAGAACCGGCGACCGGCGCCCGTGGCGCCAACACCGACGATCCCAAGCTCGACGGCGAGTGGGCGGTCGTCGCGCTCAGCCCCAGCAGTGCTGGTGCCATGCTCGCCCGAACTGTGCCCGACACAGCGGACGAATTCGAATTTGGTGTCACCCACGATCGGCGACGAGTCATAGCCGCCGCCCGATGCCTTCTCCGGCGACTCGACCCGCCAACCAACCCCAGCTAGTGCAGACCAAGGACAGTACGCGACGGCGTACCGCGGAGCTGCCGCCCTCAGATGACCTCGGCCTCAGCTGACATCGACGGCCAAGGGGTCAACGACGTGTACCTGGTGGAGCTGGCGCTCAATCTCCGCAGCAACGTCGGGCTCAGGGTCAAAACCCTGAGGTCGGCGTCCTGCAGAGCTTCGCACCGGCCCGGCTGGGCAATTGTGTGGCGGCGCGGTGGTATCAGCGCTGCGGGCCTGTCGTAACCGGGACGTGGAGCAGTTGCTCGCCGAAGGCGGTATCAGGGTCGATCATGTTGGGCGTCAGAGCAGGAACCCGCGAGCCCACCATGCCATTGCCATTGATCAACGCAGAGGCCTGCTACTGACAGTTTGGTCGGCAGTACGCGCGGGTGCGGGTCGCGCTACGGCTAACCCTGATCGGCGGCGACCAGGTCGACGGCGGTGTTCAGCACGGCGTATCCGTCGGCGCTGAGTTTGCCTTCTTTATTCAGTGTGGTGAGTTTGGCCCGCAGGGCCTTGATTTTATTCGTGACCTCGCCGGTGTTGCCGGTCGCGATGGTCTTGGCCAGGTCGTCGACCATGTGGTTCAGATCATTGGCAGTGTCGGCTTTGAGGCTTCCAGCGGTGACCTGACGGGTGATTGCCTGGCGCAAAGTGGTGATCGGATCAGTAGGTGGCGGTGGCTTAGTTGTCGTAGCAGGGTGTGCGGCGCGGGTGTGCGGCGGTTTGGGCGACGGCGCCGTGCCGATGGAGCGAGCGTGGGTCGGCGAGGCGACCGCGGTGGGTGCAGGATTCGCCGCTGATGAGGCGCTGGGCGCGGTCGACAGTCGCGCGACGGAGCCCGTTTCTGTCCGCAGCATCGACAGCACCATGGTTGCACCGGCTGTTGCGACGGCCACGGCGGCGACCGCCGCGATTCTCCACCATCTGCGTCTCGTCGTCGGTGTTCGGGAACCGGTAGTACTCGGGCCCGCTGGTGGCTCGCCTATATGGACAGTCGCAGATGTCGCCAGGGCCGCGCCAGCAGGCAAAAGGGCGGAGCGCACCATGGCTGGCCGAGTGCGAGCCAGTTCCGGTTCGGCCTGCGCGGCGACGATCCGCGCGTGCGCGACGCGCGCAGACGGCGGTCGCTCGTCGAGCGCCTTGGCCAGTAGATCGGCGACTAGCGCCTCCAGTTGCAGTGGCACCTCGGGGCGGAGCAGGCGCAGTGACTCGGGTGGCTGGCTGATGTGTTGTTGCAGGATCTCCAACGACTCTTCGGCGGTGAACGGCGGGGCACCGGTGAGCATCGCGTAGATGGTGCAGCCCAGGGCGTATAGGTCGGTTCGCCGGTCGACTGGGCCGCCGTTGATCTGCTCCGGCGCCATGTATTTCGGGCTGCCCCATACCGTCGCTGGGCCGGTCAGGTTCGCGTTAGTCGACGGGTCCAGCAGCCGTGCGACACCGAAGTCGCAGATCTTTACCACGCCGCCGTGGGTCACAATCAGGTTGGACGGCTTGATGTCGCGGTGAATGATCCCGGCGGCGTGCGCGGCGTCCAACCCGTCGCAGACCTGCGAGGCCATCGCAAGAACATCGCCGACCGACAGCGGCCCATCGTTCAACAGCGTCGCCACTGTCGGACCGTCCACTAGCTCCATCACCAGGTACGGTTGTCCGTCCTGGGTTCCGGCGTCGTGGAGCGATACCACGTTGGGGTGGGACAGCCGGCCCACCGCTCGGGCCTCCCGGTCGAAGCGTTGCAACGCCATCGGTTGGCCCAGCGCCTCACCGGACAGCTGCTTGATCGCGACCGGCCGGTCCAGGCGCAGATCACGGCCACGCCAGACGGCCGCCATGCCTCCTCTGGCGAGCAGCCGCTCGATCCGATAGCGACCATCGAGCAGCCGGTCCGTAGCGACCGACTCTTGCACAGCGCTACCCACGGCGGCTCGCGCCGAGACGCGGCGAACCGCAATCGCCGCCCGCGTAGAACTGGCGCGCCGCTCGAGGAACGTCGCATCGCACGTGCCGCCATCAGGCCCTCCCAGCCATGTCTCATGGACCGTGTGTCCACGGGCCCGAACGGGCCGGCCGCTGGACACCTGTCATCTAAGGTCCAACGACCGGCCGCCGACACCGGATACGGTGCAAACCCAGGACAGTGTCGGAGCGTCCAACGGAGAATTTGCGGCGGCGCGAATGCGGGATGGCTCAATGCAACAGTGACCGCAGGGCTAGTTGGCACCCCCACATGTCGAGATAAACAAGCCGGCGCCGGCGATGAGATCCATCGCCGGCGCCGCTGTCTATCAGACCAGCGTCAGTTCCCCTCGACCGTGCTCTTGTCGACGGTCATGACCTGCGGCAACGTCCCGAACAGGTTCTCGTACGGGCCGACGTTGATGCCGGACACGCCCTGTGCGGTGGCGAGCTGGGCGAACGGTTCGCTGTGCATCGCCGCGGTGAGGATCCGCATCGCGCTGCGCTGCAGGTCCCCGAGGCGCATGTCGTAGCTCGCTGGGTAGTTGCCCGTCAGCGTGACCGTGTAGGCCGTCACCGGGCTGGTGCTGTCTGCCGGGTTGGTGTGCACGACGTTGCTGATGCTGATCGCGGCCTTCTGGGTCGCGTTGAAGGCGCTTCCTGTGAGCAGCGCGGTGGCAGCCTTGTAGGCGTCGTCGACGGACGCGAACTTCGCGTTCGGCGTGAACACTGTGTGGCCGCCGGCGTCGGTGGTCGTCGTCCCGGACAGAGGGGTCTTCGACAGGTCGGTTGACTGGTCGACCGTCGTGGCAATCGTCTGCGACCCGGTTGCCGAGAGCGTCAGGCTACCGACCGACCAGGTGTAGGTCGTCCGGGTCGGGGTCACGCGAGCGTTGTAGGCAGGCAGGCCGCTGAGATCGATGGTCGGCGCCGACTGCTTGGTGGCGTTGATGACCTCGTTCGGGTTGCCGCCGGGCTCGATCAGGTCGTTGCCCGAGTACATGGACGCGACCGCGCCGTGCGAGCCGCCCCAGTCGCTCATGACCAGACCCTTGAAGCCCCACTCCCCGCGCAGCACGTCGGTGAGCAGATCGTAGTTCATCGACGCCCAGGTTCCGTCGATCTTGTTGTACGAGCTCATGACGGCCATCGGCTGCGCCGACCTGACCACGTACTCGAAGGCTTTGAGCTCGATCTCGCGTAACGCCCGCTCACTGACCACGGCGTTGTCGGAGTTGCGGCTGGCTTCCTGGCTGTTCTCGGCGAAGTGCTTGATCGTCACGCCGACACCTGGGTTGCTCTGGACGCCCTGGGTGGTGGAGGCGGCGGTGAGTCCGGCAACCAGCGGGTCCTCTGAGTAGTACTCGAAGTTGCGGCCGTTGAGCGGGTCGCGGTGGATGTTCATGCCGGGCGCGAGCCACATCGTGACGCCGTACTCCTCCATCTCCTTGCCGACCGCGTCACCGACCTGCTGCACGAGCGGGCGGTTCCAGGTCTGCGCAAGCATCGTGCCGACCGGCCACGCGGTCGCCCACTGGTACTGGGTTGGGGTGCCGGTGATCTGCTGCGTGATCCGCAGGCCCGCCGGTCCGTCGGACAGGACCATGCCGGGGATGCCGAGGTTCTCGTAGAGCGGCGTCGTGTAGCCGGCCGCGCCGACTGCCGACGGCGTGGACCCGAGCGTGCTCGATCCCTCGACGATGTTGCCGAGCTGCGTGACGCTCAGACCGGCGACGAACTGCGGCAGTGTGATGTTGCCCTTGGCGACGTCGTAGAGCGTCGCACCTGGGGTCGTGGTGACGGCCTGGACCGACTCACCGGACTTCGCCGGGTAGGCCGCTCCGGTACCGTCCCAGTTGTTCTGGTTGGCGGCGTCGACGTAGGCCGTGGTGGACGAGATCGGGCTGTTGTCGATCGCCGCGTACGGCGAGGTCGACGGGACGGACACGTTCTGCTCGTGGGCCGAGCGGTCGTCCTTCGTGGAGAACGACCGGGCGTCGAGCAGCTGCTGCGGCGCGGTCGACTGCTCCTTGGCCTCGTCAGCGTAGGTGTAGAAGTTCGCCGCCGAACTGGTGAGCTCGTTCGTCGGCGACTGGTCGGCCAGCTCGTGGTTGACCAGTTCGGTGACGACGTCGCTGCGGAGCACGAGCTTCGACGCGACGTGCGTCGAGCGCGACGAGTCGCCGACGCGGACGTAGTAGTTGCCGGCATCGAGCACATACGCGGACTTGGCGGTGTCGTACGAGGCCATCTGCGTCGTGTCGTACGACAGCGTCAGGGTCTGTGACTGACCCGGCTGGAGCTCGTCGGTCTTCCCGTAGGCCGCGAGTTCCTGGTACGGCTTGTCGACACCGCCTTGCGGGGCGGAGAAGTAGACCTGGACGACCTCCTTGCCGCTGCGGGTGCCGGTGTTCGTCACCTTGACCCGCGCGGACACCGTCTGCGCGTCGGCCTGCACGGTCTGCACGTTGAGCTTGAATGTCGTGTACGACAGGCCGTAGCCGAATGGGTAGTCGACGACGCTCGCAGGGGCGGCGGGGTCGATCGTCTTGTAGAACGAGTCGAAGTAGCGGTACCCGACATAGATGCCCTCGGAGTACTGCTCGGTGGCTGTGTTGCCGTCATTCGCGCCGAAGCCCGCCGAAGCCGGATAGTACGAATACTTCGAGGCCCACGAGTCCGTCAGGTGCCCGGACGGGTCGACGGTGCCGTTGAGCACGTCAACGAGCGCGTTGCCGGCCTCCTGACCGGGCTGGCTCATCAGCAAGAGCGAGTCGACCGCGGCGCCGCCGGCGGGGTCGGTCTCGGACGCGTTGATGTCCTTGTAGAAGGACGTATCGACGATGCCGCCGACGTTGAGCACGACGACGACGTGCCGGTAGGTCTCACCGATGAGCGCGATGTCGTTCTTCTCGGTGTCGGTGAGCAAGTAATCGCCGGCGCCGGACTTGCGGTCGGCGCCCTCGCCCGCGTTACGGGAGACGACGAACAGCGCGGTGTCGGTCGGCGCACTCGGCGCCACACTGCTCGCGGTGAGCGGCTGCTCCACCGACGAGTAGTCGATCGTCGGGCCGAACAGGCCGCCGCCGGAAGAGCCGTACTTTGTGTCGTAGGCACTCGTCATCGCCGACCAGTAGGCGTCGCTGGTCGTGACGTGGTATCCGCCGTTCTCAAGCCCCTGGCGGGCGGTGATCGTGTAACGGTTGTTCACCGCACCCGACCCCGTTCCGCCCTTCACGGTCTTGTATGCACCGACGCCGAAGATGGCGACGTTGCCTGAGCTCGGCATCGGGAGCGCATTGTCGTGGTTCTCGAGCAGCACCATGCCCTCGGTCGCCGCCATGCGCGACAGCACCCCGTCCGCCTTCTCGAGCGAGTTGGGGTTGGGGTCGGTTGTCGTGGCGTACGCCGTGGTGACGCCGGCAAGCGTCGTACCGGCTACAACCAGTGCAGCGAGAGCCGTGCGCCTGGCAGTACTGCCAACACGTGGATGTGGCATCCAACAGGCCTTCCTCGTAATGAGCCAATGGTCATAGGTACCTTACAAAGATTTATGCCACCCGGACCCGGGCTCATTGCGGCAGCTTCATGCCATGGCCGATACTCGCCAAGCCGCGCATCAGCCGCATGGTCAGTTCACCGAGGATCTTTTGGCGCGCCACAACTCGAAACACAGGGGCATCGGCGGGTGGCGCTATCTCGACCGCGCCGTCGACGAGGTCCCTTCGGACTCTGTATGCGGCTCTACCTGTCAACCGCGCGAGTCCTATACGGAGCATGCGTACCTCCACCCCTCCGCCACCCGGGCCAGCACGTGCACGCCTTGCGCCAAGCAGGTGCCGGCGGCTGCCCATCCGGCAGATCCGGGAAGGCTGCCATCTTGCCGAGGGCCTATGGTCACGCCCGAACTACTCGGGCGAGGACGTCACCATCCGCAGATCACATCACGCGGAGGCTTGCCGTCCAGGTAAGCGGTCGTGTTCTCCATCGCGGCCATGACGATCCGTGGCACGGCGTCCCCGATCGGCGGACAGGCGGATGCTCCATCGAACCGTGTGTCAGATCGCTTGAGCGAGCTCGGCGAACGCTGCGGCGACGCGTAGCGGGCGCGGGGTTTCGGTGGCGATTGCGTAGTGGCCGCGGCGCAGATTCTGCAGGAACGCTAACCCAGAGACGATCGATCCGTTGGCATGCTGGAGCCCCCGGTCGCGAGATCGGGGGCTCCAGTGTTGCGGTTTCACGCCGACGATCAGCTCTCCGGTGTCGGCAGTGACCAGACACTGCGGCCGAAGGTCGCGGCGTACACCGTGCTCCCATCACCGCTGAGCTTGAGGTCCAGTACGGGCGTGTTCGGCAAGCCCGCGCCCAGCCGTGACCAGTTCTTCTTGCCGTTCTTCAGGTAGAAGACACCGAAGTCGGTGGCGGCGTAGAGCTGGTGCCGGGACTGGTCGTAGGTGATCATCTCAACTGGGCCGTTGGGCAGATTACCGCTGATGTTCTGCCAGCTGGCACCGCCATCCGTGGTCTCGAAGATGTTCGCGGCGGTGTCGCCCTCCCGGTAGCCCGAGAAGGCGGCGTAGACATGATTGCCGTCAGTCGGGTCGACCACGATCGCGTTGACCCATCGCTGCGGCAGACCGTTGCCGGTCAATTCCGTCCAGTTGGCTCCGAGGTCCGTCGTCTTCCAAAACCGGCCGGTGTCGGTGCCGACGTAGATGGTGTTGCTGTCGGTCTTCGCCGGCGCGATCCAGGAGATCGTCGCGTACTGGTTGGAATAGAACGGCCCGAGATCATTCTCGTCCGGCGGCACCGGTCCGGTCAGGAAGTCGCCCGGCGGACTGATCTGGGTAAACGTGGCACCGCGGTCAGTGGATCGGTCGAGGACGTTGCCGCCGAAGTACAAGACGTTCGGGTTGCTCGGGTCAAGCACGATCGGCGCGTCCGTAGTGATCCGGCTGGAGTGGCGCGCACCGAAGCTGAAGCTCTTGCTCACGCCGCCGACGTCCTCGTGCCGGTGGCAGTTGCCCACCTGGGAACACTCGTAGTACACGTTGTGGTCGCTGTAGTCGATGAGCACCTCGTGGCCGTCACCACCGCCATAGGCGTTCCACTGCGATAGGTCCGACGGGTCGGCCGTCGGCGTCCAGGTACGCACGCTGCCGTTGTCCTGCAGACCGGTAGCCAGGCGGCTGGGACCATCGGCGGCCACCGCGAGGTGGTAGGACTGGTTCCACGGTTCGTACTTCGCGTGCTGCCACGAGCCGCTGGTGCCGTTGCTGTCCGACCGGTACATCCCGCCGTCGTTGCCCAGGTAGACCCGGTTCGGCACGTTCGGGTCCCACTCCATCGCGTGCTGATCGGAGTGCGGACCGTTCGAGTTGTGCCAGGTCAAACCGCCGTCGGTGGACTCGCGCAGGTTGACATCGGCGGAGAACAGGTGGTCGGGGTTGGTGGGATCGACCCACATCCGTCCGAACCACCATTGATAACCGCCGGAGCCTCCGGGTCGCCCACCACGGGTGAACGAGTCGCCGCCGTCATTGGAAACGTAGAAGCCCTTGTCCGGACCGTACGGCGTGCCGAACACGACGTATACCCGATTGGGATCCGACTGCGCGATGGCGATGCCGATACGGCCGAGGCTCGGATCCGAGTGCAGGCCCGAACCGCTCTGGTCGTAATCGGACACAGGGCCGACGATGTTCTCCAGCCGAGTCCAGGACTCGCCGCCGTCATCCGAACGGAATAGCCCAGAACCGACGCCACCGTAGGTGCGGGCGCCGTTGTCGCGCTTGTGGTCCCAGAGCGCGGCGTACACGCGGTTGTGATTGGCCGGGTCAATGGCCAGGTCAATGCCGCCGGTAGTGTCGTTGGCCGGAGTCAGGACCAGCTTCCAGTCCTTGCCTCCGTTATCAACGCGGTAGATGCCGCGCTGCGATGCAGACGCCGACAACGACCCGGCCGCCGCGACATAAACCCGATTCGGGTCGGTGGGATCGACGACGATCCGGCCGATGGCGGCGCTGTTGACCAGACCCCAGTGTTGCCACGTCGCGCCACCGTCGGTGGACTTGTAGATGCCGTCACCGAAATAGGTCAGGCCACCGCCGGACGGGTTGGCTTCGCCGGTGCCGGCCCAGAGGGTGCCGTCCGGCCCGATGGCCAGTGCTCCCAACGTCTGAGTCACGTTCGCCGGCCAGCGGGACTGCCAGGTCATTCCCGCGTCGGTGCTCTTCCACACACCACCGCCGGAAGCCGCCGCGTACAACGTATCGGCGTGCGTGGGATCGACGACGAGGTCGACAATGCGGCCGCCCACATTGGACGGACCTATCAGATTCCACGATCCGCCGCCGCCCTGCGGAACCTTCGCGGCCTGGTCGATCGCGTGTGACACTTGATCTTGTGTCACGTCCTGTCCGGACGTCCACTTCAGGGTGAGGTAGTCGGCGGGCTCCTGCGGACCCCCGTCCTCCTCTTCACCGTCCTGGTCAGCGTCCGCGTCGTGGTCGAATCCCGCCGCGTCGGCGCGCTCGCCGTGCCGTTCCGACGATGACATTGCGCGATCGATGCCGAACGTCGCCATCGCAAGAACCAGAATGGCTGCGACGATGATCGATAACCGGTGTTTTACGTCTGGTGGCCACTTCATATGGTCTCTCCCTCATGCGCGACCGGCAGCCCAGATGGAAAGAGCGCCGCTGGTGTCCGACGGTCATTTCTGGATGCGAATCACTGCCCGGCCGCGCTCGGCGCGACACTCCGTGGGGTAACGGACGGCAGCCCGATCAGACCTTACGACAACAGCCGACAGAAGCAGAAGGGCCAGCGGCAAAATTTCTCCGGGCTAACCCGATAGTCGGGAAAAGACTGCCAACGATGTTCGCGCGGTTACGCAAGGAGGCGCTGATGCATTCGCTGATCGATGCGCATGCTGGTGCCTGCGGGGTTCAAGAACCCTGCTAAGTGGTCTCACCTGCACCGATTCCCCTATGTTTCGTCAAGCCGTTCGTGGGCAATCGTTGGTGGGGTTGAGATGGCGGAGTAGTGGTGTGGCGGGCCGAGTGCGGAGGATGATCGTAGCGATGGAGCTTGTCACGTCCCGTCTGCTGCTACGGGAGTTCAGCGAATCGGATCTCGATGCGGTCCATGTGTATGCCGCCGATCCCGAGGTGACGCGGTTTATGGACTGGGGACCGAACAGTCCGGCGGACACGGCTGCGTTCCTGGCTGAGGTGGGGCGTGAGGTGCGGGTTGTGCCGCGATCGGCCTACACGCTCGCCGTTGTCGTTCGTGCGACCGGCGACCTGGTCGGCGCGGTACATCTGGAGAAGACGAGTAGCGGGCACCGCCGCGGCGAGATGGGCTATGTCCTGGCTCGGGCCCATTGGCGAAGGGGTTACGCCACCGAGGCGGCCGCGACCATCCTGCGGTTCGGGTTCGACGAGGTCGATCTCCATAAGATCACTGCGACCTGCGACCCGGACAACGTCTCGTCCGCCCGCGTCCTGGAGAAGATCGGCATGCACTACGAGGGGCATCTGCGTCAGCACCTGCTGATCCGGGGGCAGTGGAGGGACCGATTGGTCTTCGCTGCCCTCTCGTCAACGCATTGACCGGGTCGGAGAGCTAAGACGCCACGATCTGCCGAACCCGAACACTTCCAGGTCTCGTCCGGAGCATCAGCTTTCTCCGCAAGGACTCTCGCAATCACCGTCATCAACTCGCGCTGCTAGCGACGCCGTAAGTCCCCTCGATGCGTGACTGCGCGCCGACGCTAACCGCCGCCTGTGGACTGCCTGTGCTCACCCGTACGGCCGGGCTACGCGGTGCCGACGGCGGTAGAACGGTAGAACACCGACTTCGCATAGTTGTGCTTGCCGAAATCTCGTCCGCGCTGGTCAGGAGGGTCGGCGACCGCACTGGCGGTTGCCTGTGGGGTTCATGTCGCCAATGATCGCTGGTTGTGTGTCTTGCTTTCGTGTTCCGGCTTGCCATCAAGATTCCGGCGTGGCTGCGGCTGGCGGGGCGCTCGGCCGCATGGAAGAGCGCGGAGATCCTTCTCCTACGTCACCAGCTAGCAGTACTACAGCGTCAGATGACGGCGCGTCCCAGACTCACCTGGGCTGATCGGGCGGTGGTGGCTGCGCTGATGGCGCTCATCCCACTGTGGCGTCATTGCCACCTGCGGTTGCTGGCCACGCCGGCAACGATTCTGCGCTGGCATCGCGATCTGGCACGACGCCGCTGGGCCGAGACCCGATACCGGGCCCTTGCTGAGAGCATCTCCCGAAGCATTCGCCGCACCCGCACGGCCCGTTTTGGCATGGGCACTGATACCGCCCGCGAGGTGACGGCAATGAATGAATCGGACGCCGGCCGCAGATACCTCGGCGACCGAGAGTTGAGGCCGGACGAGGTTGAGGACCTCATCAAAATCGGCGTGATCGAGCGTGACCCGAACGGCGGACTCCGGTTCACCGACTGGGGCCGCGAAGCAAAGACAGACGAGGTCATCGAACGCGCCGAAGACCTCGGCCTACTCGACGACGACGCCACTGGCTGACCCGCGGAACCCAGCGACAGACTGGTCAAGCGGTACCGGCGATGGCCGCACAGCCCATCCCGTCACCTCGACTTACGCGCTTCTGTCAGATTGCCCGTCGTACCCACCGGGTGCGCGTCGCGCTCGCCCCGGCCAGGCCCTCATCGGCGATACCGGGGCAGCAGATACGGAATCGTCGCCGGCGAGGTGTCGGCCGACTGCGGCCATGAAAGTCCCGGGCTAGTTGTGGATGGTCGTGGCGGTCCAGCCATTGGTCAGGAAAGTTCTGGTCGGAGCACGTCGACCAGCCGGAACAAGGGCCGCGCGATCCGTTGCAGCAGCCACGTCGCGATCACACCGCCCAGGATGAGCGCGACCATCAGGACACAGCCGAGGATCCACAGCGACCGAGATGCCGAGGCCTGGACCGTCGCCTGTGCAGCGGCGATGGATTGCTGGGCAAGCTGCTGGGCGGCCGCGAGGTCGTCTTCGTAGGCTTTGCGCATTTGGCGGTCGGCTCCCAACGACGCCATAATCGCGCCTTGCCGGTCGCCTGCCTGGTACGTGTCGAACTCCGCACGAACTGCACCGACCCAAAGCTCGAAGCCAGTCTTCGCTCGGGTCACCGCTTCACGGTGACGCTCATCCGCGGCGTTGCGCAGCGCGATCGCAAGTGCCGTTCGGGCGCTACCCACGCGGCCATCTGCTTCGGCGATGTACTGCGGGTCGCCGGTGAGTAGGAACCCGCGCTGATCATTGGCGACCCCCTTTGCGTCCAGTGCGGCTTGCGCGATCGCGTCGGCGTACGGGACATCCCGCTCACCGAGGCCGGACTCATCGGTACGTTGCCCAACGATCAGAGCCATAGCGACGGCGACGCTTACTGCAGTTAGAGCCACCAATGTGGTCAAGCCGAACACGACCTGGCGGCCGAGCGGCACGCCGCCCCTGCGACGACGAGGGACCGTCATTTGACTCGCCTCCAGTTTGGACACGTTGTCCCCGACTATATGCGGGCCGGCCGCCGCTGCCCTTCGCACGACAACCCATGTCCGATCGGCCAGTCGCGGAGCCGCTTCGGCCAACAGCGGCGTGAACCACTGCACCCACCGGTAGACGGTGACGTGATCGATGTCGACATGCTCGACTTGCGGCTCCTCCACGTCCCGGTGCGACAGGCCGTAGCGCAGGTACCAGCGCACCGCCACCATGATCACTTCCGGCCGTGAACCGGAAGCCAGCGAACGCAGACCGCGACACCCGAACCGAACGCCGACGAGTTGAGAGCCTCACTGGGCAATCCTGCCCGATCCACAATCGACGAATGCAACAGAGCCCTCACTGACAACGTCGTTCAGCGGCCACGGCGGCTACCGTTGCGCTCGATGCGTCCCACAACGCGCCACGCGTGCACTTACCAACTCGGCTGCACCGTGACGCTGAGCCATTGCGACCACACAATGCCGGATGCGCCTCAAACCTCGCGGCCGAGCGCGGCCAACGGCCAAACGTCCGAATGCCCACACCGGATAAAACCCGAGCAGCGACACGAGGGCCTGCCGACGCGGCTCGTCCCGTCAGAACTGCCCTGGATCCGGGCAATCCGGAGTCGACCTCGGCCAGCCACTCCTCAGCGACCACGCCGCGCCCAGCGACCGCCGCGCCGGACAGTCATCACTCGACCCATCGGCTGGCGTCGCGCCACCGGTTTACGGGAAGCCGCTGGCGCGCACCCATTCGTCGGTGACCGATGGCTTCGGCTTTCGAATCATCGGTCTGCTCTCGGCGATCACACACCGTGCATAGGGAGAACAGTCGGCTACCGATCTGACCACACTTGAATCCGGGAAGCGCTCAAAATCTTGCTCCCAATCTGCTCCCACCCGTAAGCGGCGGCTGACCTGCGGTTCCTTTCAGCAGCCTCGATCAACAGACTCGCCACGTCCCCATATTCAGCGCAGTTGATGGACGTTGAACGCCGTTGAGCGCACTTGTGTCAGCGACCGTCCACCCACTCCCCCGACCAGCCCAAAACCAAACAGCCCCAGGTCACGACGAAGCGGTTGCCCGCAGTTGGGAGCAGCTCAGCGCCGTTCGACGCAGTTCACGGAGGCCCACTGCTCCCACTCCGCTCCCCCGCTACCCAACCAAGCCTGCTGCCCACGTCGCACGGTCACCGAGGAACGTCCGACCATCACCCCGCCGACACCGGGCACCGATCCAATTCTGCGAGCCCGGAAATCCGCTCCGACCTTCCGCCGATCGCTGCGTTGACCTGGGCTGTCAGCGAAGTCGGTATGAGCATGCAGGCGGGCCGCGTCGATGCAATCAATGGCGGGCGATCCTGGTCCGTGGACCGAACGGCGTCGGTCTGGCCGACGCCGCGACCGAGATCCTCGGCGGCCCGATGGGTCAACAGTCGACCGCCGTACATGCCAAGATCAAGCGCATGGATTTCGTTGCCGAGAGTTCAGTCACGACCGCAGGGCGGGCCGCCGCCGCGTCCGACTACGATCGCTTCGCCGAGGCATACGCCGCCGAAACCGAGTCCAGCCTCGTCAACGCCTACTACGCACGGCCTGCGATTCTGAGCCTGGCCGGGGATGTGGTCGGCCGACGCATCCTCGACGCGGGCTGCGGCGCTGGCCCGCTGTACGCGGCACTGCGCGACCGGGGCGCCATCGTTACCGGCTTCGACACTAGCGCCAAGATGCTTGACCTGGCCCGCGAGCGGCTCGGCGACGATGCGGACCTTCATGTCGCGGATCTGGGCGAGCCACTGCCCTTCTCGGCTGAATCGTTCGACGATGTCATCGCGTGCCTGGTCCTGCATTACCTGGAAGACTGGACTGCGCCACTGGCAGAGCTGCGACGCGTGCTCACACCCGGCGGCCGGCTGATCGTGGCCGTAGACCACCCCTTCGCGATCAACTTGATGCACCGTGAGGCCGGTCGAACGCCCAGGTATTTCGAGACCCACAACTGGACCGAGGACTGGACCATGGGCGGCCTGACCGTCCCGATGAGCTTCTGGCACCGCCCGCTGCATGCGATGACCGACGCATTCACCGCAGCCGGCTTCCGGATCGCCGTCGTCAGCGAGCCGCCTCCCGCCCCAGAAGCCCACGAGCTGTTCCCCGACGTCCTCAAGGAAGCCGACTCGGCCTTCCTTTGCTTCCTGTTCTTCGTTCTACATGCCCGCTAAGCGACATGGGGCAGCGCGTGGGCCGTGTCGTTGAGCTTCAGATAACCGAGGTGGCCGCGTTGTTCCTGGTGGCGGGCCTCGTGACCACGGGCTGGTTCACCCGATGTGCTCCTGTTCAGTGATGTCACCGGCCGGAAGACGCAAGATCGGCGAATAGCGCAGGTTACGAATACCAACACTCCGCCAGCTGTCCGTCCGGATGTTGCATGAGACGCTACTGATCGGCGAAACGCGTACACCGGATCTTTGATGCCGCACTGTTCGGCGGCGTCCGGTGGCAGCGACCTGGAGCGCTCTAGTGACCCAGGCGGCGGGCCCGGCCGCGCATTGTGGCGCTAATCCACCCCGCCGACGCCGACTCGGCCGCGGTGGCAGGCAGGGATCTCGGCCTCGGACAACTCGGCGGGCATACAGGGCGAACAGACGCCGCCGGGCTTCCACGTCGGGCAGGGCGATCTCGACGGCCACGTCCACCCGGCCGGGCCGCGCGGCCAACGCGGTCTCGGGCAGGTCGGGCCGGTTCGTCGTCAGGACGAACAGCAGATCCGCGTCGGCGGCCGCGCCGTCCATGGCATCGAGCAGGTCAAACAGCACCGGGCTGGAGCCGTGCACCCGCCGTTTGGCCTCCGTCGCCACCACGCGGAGCTGGCGAAAACACGACATGTCGCATCTCCGTCAGCACAGACGGGTTCAGCGAGGCTACCCCCGGTGGCACCCTGCTGGTAGCGCCCGCCCCGGCATCCTGGGCAGGCACTGGCGCGGACCACCCCGTCCGCGCGCCGTCCCGAGCCGGGTCTCTGCCCGGTTGCCCCTCACGGAGGTAGCATGCGCCCCAGGTGGCGTTATATCCTCGCGTCCGCTGGCGTGCTCGCCATCGCCGCGACCACACTCTCCCCATCAGCCGTCGGTGCCTCGGCCGCCATCGACTCGAGGCCGATCGTCGGATCGACCGACTACGCGCAGGCTCAGCAGGCAGCGACGGTGACGCTCATCTCGGGCGACCGGGTTCGGCTCACACGCACGGCGGACGGCCAGCCGATAGCCCAGGTTCTCCCCGGTGTCGACGGCACGGTCCCGGATTACGAGACGCTCCGCGATGGCGACAACCTCTACGTCTTCCCCGCGACGACGGTCCCAGCGTTCGCGGCGGATCTCGTCGATCGTGAGCTTTTCAACGTCACCGGTCTCGTCGCCCAGGGCTTCGACGACGCCCACGCGGACGCGATTCGGGTCATCGCCCAGTACGACGGGACCAGCCGGACCGTCTCGGACACGACGCCCACCCCGACCGGGGCCAGCCACAGCAGCACTTTCGCATCGGTCAACTCGCTGTCGTATGCGGTGGACAAGACGGATGTCCGGTCGGCGTGGTCGGAGCTCACCGACCGGAGCTCGCGCGTCGGGAGCGCACTGACCAAGCTGTGGCTCGACCGCGCCGTGCGCCCGACGCTCGCCGACTCGACCGCGCAGATCGGCGCGCCGGTGGCGTGGCAGGCAGGGCTCGACGGCAAGGGAAGCACCGTTGCCGTCCTCGACACGGGAGTCGACGCGGGTCACCCCGATCTGGCCGGCCGCATCATTGGTAGCAGGGACTTCACCGAGTCCGCATACGGCACCGACGATCTCGTCGGGCACGGCACCCATGTCGCGTCGACGATTGCCGGCACCGGAGCGGCCAGTGGCGGCAAGGAACGCGGAGTCGCCCCGGGGGCAAGCCTGCTCATCGGCAAGGTCCTCGATGACTACGGCTCAGGCTACGAATCGCAGATCATCGCCGGCATGCAGTGGGCCGTTGCGAACAACGCCGACATCGTGTCCATGAGCCTCGGCGCCACGGAAGCCTCGACAACGTGTGACGACCCGATCGCCCAGGCCGTCAACGAGCTCTCCAGCTCCAGCCGGACCCTGTTCGTCATCGCGGCCGGCAACCTCGGCTCGGCCCAGAACACGGTGTCGAGCCCGGGATGTGCCACCTCGGCACTCACGGTCGGCGCCGTGGACTCGGCCAACGCGACCGCGCCGTTCTCCAGCCGCGGCCCGGTCGGCGACACCCACGCCCTCAAGCCGGAAATCGCCGCGCCCGGCGTGGCAATCCTGGCAGCCGCCGCCGGCGGTCGCGGCGTCTACGCCTACCGGACGATGTCGGGCACCTCGATGGCAACTCCCCACGTCGCCGGCGCTGCCGCCATCGCCAGGCAGGCGAACCCGGACCTCACCGGTGCACAGCTGAAGGACCTGCTCACTTCCTCAGCCGATCCGAGCGTCGTCGGATCCGCGCAGGAGGTCGGCGCCGGTCGCCTGGACATCGCACGGATGCTCACCGAGACGGTGACCGGTCAGTCGAGCGTCTACGGCGGCGCCTTCGCCTACCCGCAGACGAAGGCCTACAACGCGAAGAGCCTGACTTATGCCAACCGTGGCGATGCGCCGGTCGACCTGCGCCTCTCCGTCGAGACGGTCACGGGCAACGATGACCGCCCGGTCAACACGCCGCTCGTCAGGCTCCCCCAGCACGTGGTCGTCCCGGCGCACACGAGCGTCGAGGTCCCGGTGACGGTCCAGCTCGGTGCGCACATCCCCGACAGCTCGCTCGGCGACATCACCGCGCGCATCATCGCCATCGGTGGTAACCAGCGGGTCTCGACCGCGTTCAACCTCTACGCCACCCCCCCGTCGGTGACGCTCAAGGTGTCCGTTATCGACCGCAACGGCAACAACGCCACCGGTGCGTCGTCGGTCGACGTCGTCAACACCGACACGTCCAGGGGCGAGCGCCGTTTCGTCGACGGTGCCGTGCAGACGTTCACGGTCCGCCCGGGACGGTATTTCCTGACGTCCTTCGCCCTCACGCCGACAGTGGGAGCGGCGAGCCCGTCCGCCCCGCAGTCGCTGGCGTACGTCGCCCGGCCCGAGGTGACGATCGACAAGGACACCTCGATCGTCCTCGACGCCCGTCAGGCACACCCGCTCACGGTCTCGACCCAGCAGCCGAGCGAGCTCCGCTCGACGACGCTCTCGTTTGAGCGGCTGTGGCCGACCTCGTGGGTGCACTCCGGAACGATGTCGACGGGTCCTGCGACCCGCGACGTGTATGCCCAGATCACCGGTCGCGTGGCCAATGGTGACGGCTCGTTCGAGTTCGGTCACTGGACGCAGCGCACCACGCCACTGGTCTCGTCGATGACTACCTCCGGCGGACTCGCCCTGCAGCCGCTCTCGCCCCGCGGCGGCGTGGGCAACCTCGATGGTGAGGGAGCTGCCGCCGCAGTCTCGGTCGGAGCCGGCACCGCGGCCGACTTCGCGGCCGTCAACGTCGCAGGCAAGGTCGCGGTGGCCCACGTGGCGGGCGGCGCCGACGACTTCTCGATCCAGTTCACGGCCGCGAACGCCGGCGCCAAGGCGTTGCTCCTCTACCGCGATGACCCCGGCACGTGGCTCCCGGCCGTGGGCACCGCCGCCGTGCCGCTGCCCGTCTACACGCTGTCGGCAAAGGAGGGCGCCACGCTCGGCTCCCAGCTCGCGGCCGGTCCGGTGACTCTCACCTGGTCGGCAACGGCGAAGAGCCCGTATGCATACACACTCGGATTCTTCTCCGACGGACAGCTGGTCACAGCCCAGAAGCACGACGTGTCCGACTCCTCGCTCGGGCGGATCAAGGCGACATACTCGAGCATGGGTGCCACGACCGACTTCGGTGACATGACGGCGGTCCAGCGCCCGAGCACGGTTGCCTTCGCCATCGGTGGCATAGAGGCCCTGTCGGTGCCGAACACGCGCACCGAGTACCTCACCGCCGACGGGACGCAGTGGTTCAAGTCCGTCATCTCGAGCTTCCCGTTCGGCGAGGTGATGAACGATCGCTTCCGGACGTTCGCGCCCGGCGCGGAGGTCACCGACTCGTGGTACGGCGGGACCGTCGCCCCAGGCATCCGGAACGCCGTTGACGGTACGCCGCAGATGATCGGCGAGCGTCAGGGCGAGCTTATCGGTGTTGCCCCCGCGATCTGGGCGGACAGCGCGGGTCACTGGAGCGACGGCGGTTACTTCGGCGACCTCGGAAACCTCGAGCTCAAGCGCAACGGGATCACCATTGCGACGAGCGAGTACCCCTCCGACGTGTTCACCGTTCCGTCCGAGGACTCGACCTACGAGCTGACGATGAACACGGACAAGGTCGGGCCTGCGGCCACGTTCTGGAAGCGCTCGCCCTCGATCCAGACGACGTGGACGTTCACCTCGCACGAGGAGCCGGACGTCTACAGCCGCCCGCTGCCGATGCTGTTTCCTCGGGTCGACCTACCGGCCGACGGGCTCAAGACGATGGCCGCGGGATCCGTCACGATCCCGGCCCGCGTCCAGGCGAACCCTGGCTACGTGGCCGGTGCCATCGTGTCTGCCCGCGTGTGGACCTCGACCGACGGCGGCACGACGTGGGTCGAGGGCAAGACGAAGCTCACCTCCGCAGGAGCGGACCTCGTCGTGGACCACACCGGCGACTCCGGCAAGCAGGTAAGCCTGCGGGTCGAGTTCATCGACGCCAAGGGGGCCAAGGTCTCCCAGACCATCACGCGCGCCTACGACGTGCGCTGACCCCCGTCGAGTGATCGGGACACGCTGACCGCCCGGCGTCCGTCAGCAGTCCCGATCACTCGACTCCCCCGATCGGGTCGTTCGACCAGTCACACCCGCCTTGTCGCGTCAAATGCAAACTGACCGCGGCTCGACGCCCGGCTCACGTGCGATGACCCCACGCGCGGCGTTGTCAGGGCTGCTCCCACCCTCCCCCGTCCGACAAATGGTCGATCCTCGCCGGGCAAGCGCACACCGTGCTGTTCGCGCCACGATCGGCTACCAATCTGACCACACTTCTCGCCCGAGCCACCACAGACCATGCGCCCGCCATCGTCTTCGCAAGTGACGTCCGGGTCGGAAGTCCTCTCGTCGCGGTGCGGGTCGTGACCAATGATCAACCCGAAGATGTTCGGTTCCCGGTGCAGACCGACCAAGGCCGAATGAGGATCAGTACCCAACGGATACCTGTTCCGCACCGAAATAGCGTGGTCGCACCGCCGCCACACGCGTACTCCCACTGGCGCCGTTGCATTGAACGATCGTCTGGATCTCCCAGGTCACGGGGCGCGGTTCCGGGCGGCCGCGAGCAGTTCAGTGTCGCCCCCTGCTCCTATCGGCTTCCCCAGGATCTGCCCAGCACCACGTCGTTCCAACGAAGGCCCTCGCGGGTCTACCCGCGCAGATCGAAGGCGTCGATGATCGCCCGGGATAGCAGGGCTTCTTGTTCGGGGCCCAGGTAGCCGACGAGGCGGCCGAGCCGGCTCGCATCGATGGTCATGACGTTGTCACAGGAGACCACCGACTCGTGATCCAAGCCGTTGGCTGCACCGACCGGCACTTCGGTCGGGATGCCACGCACCATGCTCGTGATCGGGGCGACCGTCACACTGGCCAGATAGTCGAGTGCGTGCGAACGGGTCAACACCAGCACCGGCCGGACCTTATCCAGCTTCGCCAGCCGGATCGCCCGCGTCACTCGAGATCCAGCGGCCGCTCCGCGGCCCAGTCGACCAGTCCGGCCAGATCCGGGTACAGCGCCTCGCCCCGGTCGCGCAGCGCGGCGAGGAGCTCCAGCTCGCGCTCGTGGCGTACAGCCCGCGCGATCAACTCGGCACGGCTGCCGGCCGCGCCCTCACTGACACGTTCATCGATGTAGCTGGCGACATCGTCGGGCAGCCGCACCGTCATCTGGATCGTCATACCAACACTATACCGCACTGGTATTGCAGTGTGCGATCTTGATTCGCCGATGCTGCACCCCAACCAGACCCGCCTCGCCGAGGCGGCTAACCAACCGATTTAGCCGCTATCAAACCCGGCGCGGTTCAATCAGGGATCCCCGCTGAGCTGTGATGATCCATGCCCAGGTGCAGCCGCTCAGAGCCATCCAGGCCACCATCCGCGGGGTCGATGACCAGATCAAAGAACGACTGAGCGAGCATCCCCGCACCCAGCTGCTCGCCGCGCTACCCGGCGTAGGACAGATCAACCTCGCCCAACTCATGGCCGAGGTCGCCCCCATCCTGGCCCGGGTCGACACCGCCGACCAGGCCGCCGCCGAATGCGGCGTCACCCCGGTGACCAAGGCCTCCGGCAAGACCCGCGGCGTCTACTTTCGGTGGGCCGCCAATACCCGCGCCCGCACCGCGATCACCGCGTTCGCGCATCACGCCCGCCTGCAATCACCCTGGGCGGCCAAGCTCTACGCCGACGCCCGCAGCCGCGGCAAACCCAACCCCCATGCCATCCGTATCGTCGCCCGCGCCTGGCTTCGCGTCATCTGGGCCCGCTGGCAAACGAATACGCCCTATGATCCCGCCAAACACCAAGCCGCACGAGTCCAGGCCATGAGGACTTGACTCAGGGAACTCAAGCGCTACATCGCCCGCGAGATTTACCGCCTCATCCGACAACTCGACCTCGAAGAACATGCCTTGCCAACGGCTTGACAATATCGGGGCATCAGCACGAGGAGGAAGGAAGGGGGGGAAGGAAACCATGGCCGTGGAGTTTGCGACGCACAAGATCCGGGTGAACAGTGTCAGCCCGGGCTACATCCTTACCGAACTGGTGGAGCCCTACACGGACTACCACGCTCTCTGGGAGCCCAAAATACCGTTGGGACGGCTCGGCCGGCCCGACGAACTCACGGGCCTCTACGTCTACCTGGCCAGCGACGCGTCCAGCTACATGACCGGTTCCGACATCATCATCGATGGGGGCTACACCTGCATTTGAGCTGTCGCGAACTCGGCACGCCGGCTCGGGCACCGCGCAGGTGCGTCCACCATCCGCAGACTGCTGCGCGCGCACCGCATCCCGCCACCCAGTACCCGTGATGACTCGTGGCGGGCATTCCTGCGTGCGCACGCCGCCACACTGTTAGCCACCGACTTCTTCCACGTCGACTGCGCGGTCACATTGCAACGGCTCTACGTCGCGTTCGTCATCGAAATCGACACACGCCGAGTACACCTGCTCGGTTGCACCGCCCACCCGACCGCGGCTGATCGCGGGAGAACGCCACCTGCGCACCGTCCTCGGCGAATACGTCGAGCACTACAACACCGGCCGCTCCCACCAGGGCCACATGAGCCTGCGCGCACCCGACGATGATGCCGACGTCATACCCTTTCCAACCCCAGCCGACCAGATCCGACGCCGAACCATCCTCGGTGGGCTAATCAGCGAATACCAGCCAGCCGCATGAAACCCCAGCTCGGACCTTCTGGCCGACCTTTGGATCAGCACAGCGAACGCCGCCAAGCCCGCATCTGGGAGAGGTCGCGCCGATGCGAATGCGGGGTGACAAACGGCAGAGGCAAACGGGCCGTGACCGATCGCTCGGTCACGGCCCGTCGTTTATTTCTCGGCGTTACTGGGCTGGAATGTCCAGGACGATCGGACGGTAGCCGGATGGAACTCCCCGAAGTGTCTTCGGCTCGATCTCCACACGGTCGCCGGCGGTCCAGCGAATCCGGCCCGCACGCAGACCGAACTCACGATAGTGCGGGCCCTTGAGTTTCTCCTCCGGCGTGGAGGCGATGAGTTGCCCGCCAACTGGATCCCGGATCTCGGCCCAGAACCAGGCTCCGGTCTCCCGGATCTCGCCGTGCGCCTGGGCGACTAGCGATTTGCTCGCGTTCGGCACAGCGGTCGAGGACCATCGATATTCGATATGCGTATCCCGCAACCGCTCGCAGGTGCGAGTCAGCGGATCCACGGCCCAGCCGCGTACTGTGGCGAGTTCGGCCAGCCCGGTGCAGAGCGCATCGAGCGCCGCCTGCCGCCGTTCCGCCACCGGAAGGTCGGCGAAGTCGTCCGGCAGGTCCGCCCCGGTCGTGACCAGCTCAACGTCGTCACCGTCCTGCCCCGAGGGTGCCCGGGACGGGATAGCCGAGGTGCGGCTGTCCCGTCCCGCGACGGTGACCACGATCTTGCGTGACTTGCCCGATTCGTACGACCCGAGTTCGGCCAGGAACACCGGCTGGACGATGCTTGCCGATGCTTCGAGTGCCTTTCGCGATCGATAGTCCGGGTTGTCCCACAGCAGCTGGATCTCACGCAAGGTCATAGTCCATCCCTACCAGAAGACCTTGTTGCCGCGGGGCAGGCGGCCCATCACGTTCTAGAAGCTTCGAAGCAGACGAGTCTCCACCGTTCGGGCAGCCTTGGTACCGCTGTAGCGACCGATGATCTGGTAGGTGAATCGGCCAGCTCCATGCACTTTAATAGCTTTAAGGAGAGTGCTGTTTCGGATAGTCGGGAGCAGTTCAACGCAGTTTGAGGGTCCCACTGCTCCCGCTCTGCTCCCACCGCCCAACGCCGTCGTACACCAGCGCGGTGGACGTGGCCGAGCCGGCGCCCGGTTCGATGGCGGGGCTCACGACGTAACAGGAACCGCGTCGACGGCGATAACAAAGGGAACGTGGCTCACACCCGAGCGCTGGGTGGTGTGAGCCACGTTCCCGTGAGCCGATGGTCAACGTGTCGGCGCTCACTGAATTCCCAGCTTGACGGACCCCCGCCACCACCGCTGACGGTCACCGAACGAGCCCGCCGGCGTTGTCGATGGTGGCCGCGACCGCGGATGTCCCGTTGTCCGTCATCGACCGAGCGACAGCGTGTTCGCGGTCAAAACCAGCCTGATCGCTGGTGACCGTGACCCGTGGCTGTCCGCTGGAGTCGATGACGAAACGGGCTCGTCGTCCGGCCGGGTCCGTTGCACGGGACGAGCCAGGACCTGTACGGGTCAGATCGCTGATGCCTGCTCGACTCGGCAACCGTGATCGCTGGGCGACATCGTCAGCACGACCCGGTCCTGATCGAGCTTCTCACCGGTGATATTCGCGTTGCGCCGGTACTGATTCAGGTAGACCAGCACTTGCACGTCGCCGTCTGTGACCGTGACGACTCCCACAGCGGATACCTGAGCCTGAACGATCGCTTGCACCTTGACCGCCGTTGGCTTGAGGGCCGCAGTCGTTTTCGCGTACTCACCGACGAAGTCGCCGGTAATGAATGAGCGCGCCTTGTCGACGCTCGGTCGAGAAGCTTCTGCACATGGCCGGCGACCTCGTCCGCGGGCACGAGGGCCGTGACACCGACGGCGGTTGATGCTGACGGTGCTGTTCTTGCCAGGCGGCCGACGTCCGACATGCCGGGCACCCTGCCTGATAGCGCCGGGTGTGACTTCGACAGCTTAGTGGCTTGGTGGGCACGATTGCGGCCACTCCGGTTGCGGGACAGTGTCCAAACGGCCGTGTCGGTTCAGGCCGCGTGCTCAGGCGTCGGTCCCAGTAGCGTCTGAGCCTCAGTGAGTGCGTCCTGAATTGTAAGACTGCGGCCGGCTTCAACCAGAGCGTCGAACGCGTCACCGGGCACAAGCGCCCTGACCCGGTCGCTGATTCGCCGTTCTACCTCGGTCACTGACGGCCACGGTGCCAGACCGATCGCGTCGCGGGCCCCGGCGGTTGCTCCGATGAAGCGGGCGGCGAGCCGGGGGTCCTCCCGTTGGAGGGCGAGCGCGCTGAGGGCGCCGATGCATCGGGCCAGACCATCGAGGTGGTCGAAGTCGCGATAGCAACCTACCGCGACGGCCAGATGTGATTGCGCCGACACGGAGTCGCCAAGGAGCAGGACGTCCAACGCCAATTCGTAGTGAGCTTCGGCAAGAAGGTTCTCGTCATTGAGGGAACCGGCGATGTCGAGTGTCTCTTGGTGGCGCTCCTGTGCCTGGGCCGCCTCGCCGTCGACGCAGAGCAACAAGCCGTAGTGGGACAAGACGTAGCCCAATACGAGAGGGTCGTCTGCGCCGCGCGCCACGGCAAGCCCTTCCTCAAAGTTCGCGCGGGCGTGACCGTGTGCCGCATATGGCAGGACAATCGCGCGCGTCGTGAGCAAGAGCGCTATCCGCGCCGGGGTCTCGGTCCGGC
Organism: uncultured Actinomycetota bacterium; assembly: GCA_963836775.1. Taxonomy (GTDB): domain Bacteria; phylum Actinomycetota; class Actinomycetes; order Mycobacteriales; family Micromonosporaceae; genus DASQPR01. The sequence continues at coordinate 3,462,346 of CAWIKR010000003.1, forward strand.
GCGCGACCGGCATGATCTCGTCAATGAGACTGCCCGCTTCCGCGAAGGCGCCGTCGTTCAGCAACCTGTTGGCGGTCAACCACTGGACCGCCATGCGGTCGCTTTCGGTTCGGAGGCCGCTTTGCGGCAGTGCCTGGATCTCCTGCCACAGCTCGGAGGTTTGCCGCAGGTGCCCACATGCCAGCATCCACACCCAGACGTCGCCGAGAGCGCGCAGCAGCGGCCCCGACGCCTGTCCACTCCGGCCGATCCACCCGATCACGGCCTGAAGATTGAGTTGTTCACTGTCGAGCTGACGCATCAGCAGGTCCTGCGAGCCGAGTCGGGCGTTAGCCGTCTTGAGGACCTCGAGGACGTATTGATGGAGACGGCTGAGCGTCGTGTCGGCCGTCTCCAGTCGCGCGGCTGCGAATCGGCGGATCGGATCCAGTAGCTGGAACCCACGCTGACGGTCGGGACGTTCTGACGGGCTAACCATACTGCTGTCCAACAGAGTTGAGAGGTCCTCAATCACGTTGGCATCGTCGGCCCCGCACACCGCAACCACACCGTCGACAGTGAACGGCGCCGCGAAGACTGACAACTGCGCCAGCAGCTGTTGCGCAGAGTCGGATAGCAGGTCGTAGCTCCATGAGATGGTGTTGGTGAGGGTCTGCTGCCGATCGGGCAAGTCAACGAGGGCACCGGTTTGTTCGAGACGCCCGTACAACTGGGTGAGCATCTGCTCCGGTGTGAGCAGGCGCATCCATCCCGCGGCCAATTCCAGGGCCAACGGCAAACCGCCCAGTCGGCGACACAACTCGGCCAGAACCGGCGCGTTCTCGCCGGTCAACTCAAAACCGGGCTGGACGTCACGAACGCGATCGACAAAGAGACGCAGCGCGGGCGCCTGCGCCAACTCCGCCACATCCCCGTTCGCCGGCGGAACCTCCAGCGCGTCCACTCGCCAATCCTGCTCGCCGCGTACTCGCATGACCACTCGACTGGTCACGAGGATATGCAGATGCGGCGCCTGCTGTAGCAGGTCAGCAACTACGGGCGCAGCATCCAGCACCTGCTCGAAGTTGTCGAGGACGATCAGCATGTTCCGATCAGACAAGCGCCGCCGCAGAGCGTCCAGCGACCGTTCCCGACCTTGCACGACAAGATCCAGCCCTGAGGCGATCGCACCGGGCACGAGCCGGGCATCAGTGATCGCTGAGAGGTCGACGAAGGCAACACCGTCCTGCCATTGCCCCGCGGTGCGGTCCATCGCGGCCAGTGCCAACCTGGTCTTGCCGATCCCGCCGGCGCCCGTCAGCACCACGAGACGGCGGTCGCTCCCGCTCAGCAAGCCGACGATCTGGTTGACGTCGTCATCTCGCCCCACCAGCGTCGTGACCGGTGACGGAGGGACCACGCTCTGGACGTCGCGCTGCGGCTCGTCGAATCGTTCCGCGAGCAACGTCGCAAGGTCGGTCAGGATCAGCTCCTGCAGTTGTGAGGGATCCGTGAACTTCTTGTATGAGGATTCACCGCTTGCCCTGATCCGGTCGAGCATCTTGCCAAGCGCCGGATCCCGATCGGACGCTGGTGACCTGACGTAGAGCAGTCGCGGCAGTTCCGCCGCCAATTCGAACTCATCCTCGAGACCCGAGATCGTCATTCCCGGCCCGATCCATCCGTAACTGTCTGCGTAGATGCCGATGAAGATGTCGGACTGAGCGAGGTAGGCCCGGTACACCGCCTGCGCCGGATGCGGCCGCGCGCCGGACTCGAACATCACCGGGGCCAGCCGCAACTGCTCGATCGCCGCTCGGGCCGCGTCGCGTTCAGCGGCCAGTTCCACCAAGGTCGAGGACACAAACACCCGCAGCCGCTGGTCCGGCGTTCTGATGGCGGTGGACCGCTGCACTCCGGTGTGAGCCATAGGCGTTCCCATCACATCCGCTCGAGCGCGCACGACGACCTTCCGGGACGCATGAATTGGCCTCCGAAAGGCTCGCTGTGCACGTGCCGCCAGGCAGTACCACGATACAAGCCCGGACTCGGCAGCGCGGCATATCCGCAGGTAGGTGGTGTCTTGCTGATCTCCATGGGAGGCGTGGAGGCCGGAGCCAACCGCGAGGGACGCCGCAGAGAACCTCACCGCCGCCGCGGGTGAGTTGGTCGCCGCGTGCGCGGGTCGGGGCGATGTGGTAGAGCGCGGAGTTGGCGCGGCGGTCACCGCCGCGGTTGAGGCGACATCGGCGATGTCTTGCCGGGGGACGCCTCGATCGGGCTGGCCCCGCACAGCGCGGCGAAGGAGGCTTCGCTGTGCAATGGGTCGGGGTTGTCGCCGGCGGTGATGAACAGCGCGGCCGCGCTGTCGGGTCCGATCCCGTGACGCTGCAGCAGCTGGGGCGCGGCGGCTTTGTTCAACCGTGCCCAGGCAGCGAAGGCGGACACGTGTTCGTCCTTGAGACCCGACCCTGGCATCGGGTCGCCCACCTACACGTCGTCGAACACGACGGCAGCCAATGGCGAAACTACCTGCGCCTTCGAGACCCACTCCGCCGCAGCCCCGAAGCGCGAGACCGCTACGAAGCAATCAAGCTGAAGCTGGCCAAGCAAGACCCAACAGACCGGAAGGCATACACCACCGGCAAGACCGAGGTCGTCACCTCGACCCTCCGCAGCACCAATTGACACGTCCCGGTGAACCGCTCCGGGTTGGTTGGCATGGCACTATCAAACCCAGCTAGAGATCTAGGACGGTTCGTAGCGCGTAGTCGACCGCGGCCATCTCGGTGGTAACTCAACCGCGCCACCGACCGGGCCCGTGCCCGGCACGGTGCTTTCAGCTCGTACACCTCACCACGCACGAGGTGGCTCCAGGTCAGCGAGCACCTCGCGAACTTCAGCCACATCATCGGCATCGGCCGCCAGCGCCTGGGCCTCGGCGCGTACGGCGGCCCGACGCCGGGCTGGTCGCGGGCATCACGGTGCTGAAGGAGCGGGTCGCTGAGCTGCGGCCGACGTATTTGCCGCCGGATCCATCGGGGCGGACGTCGGATGTTGCCGGGGAGATCGCCCGCCGACGCCCCCACACCGGCCGGCCGCAAACCGAACTGCAACGACTCGGCCGCTACCCGCTGCTCGTCGTCGACGAGTTGTAACGGCCTGCCGCCGGCACCTACTCGAGTCAGCTTGCAGAATCAGACGGGTCACGGCAGGAGGGCTTCGGCCCGATCTCTCAGAGGACCGAGGATGACCGGCAGCCGTCCGGGGACACGTTGACGGACGAAGTCCGCGAGCTCGAGAGCCACCAAAGCAAAGCAGTGCGCCAATACACCTGGGCCGGCGACCTGCTGGCCGGCGAGCCGTATCAAGTCCCATCCCGCGCGATCGACATCGTCGACGGTCAGCAGCGTGGCGTAGTCGAACGCGCGGCTACCACTGCCGAGCGCTTCGATGTCGATGACCGCAGCCACTTGCTCGGACCCGAACAAGATGTTGCTCAGCCGAAAGTCGCCGTGCACAAGGTCTCCGGTCGGCAGGTCGACCCGCCCGAAGGAACGGAAGAGCGCGTCGATGGACGCGACGAACCCGGGACCCTGGGTGCCTGCGCTGGCCATGGCCTTCCGTGCGCCATCCCATCCGCCGGCCAGTCGGTCGCGTGCGTACTGCGACCAGCAGTGCTGGGGATCGATGTGCAGGCCACGCTGGTGTTCCAGCACGGGGATGAGCCGTTCGGCGACCCTCGACGGTGAGGCGGCGGGGTGAGCTTCCCGGCACGTACTGCTGGATGTGGTAGGGGAATCCGAGCTCGGCTACTCCGGTGGCGAGCCAGGCAGGAGTGGGATAACCGGCTGCTCGGGCCCGCTCCACCGCACGGCTCGCCCGCAGGATCTGCGGTGCCGAAGTCCGGTTGGGAGACCATTTGAGGATGGCGGCTGCGTCATCATTGCCGTTGCGAAGGAGCCAGGTCCCGGACTGGAAGCCGCCTTCCATGGGCTTCGCCAGGTGGTAGGTGGTGCCGTGCGTGCGGTTGGCGTCGGCCAGTACGAGGCAGGCGGTCTCCGGGTCGGTGCGTTCAGGAGTGAGGGACTGCTCAGGGGCGTCGTGGGAAGACATCAGAAGCTGATCTCCAGGCATGCGAAAGACGTCGCCGGCGACTACGGCATCGATTCATGGGTTGCAGGCGGCATGCGCCTGGATCAAGCCACGCGGGGACGCTACCAACGGGGACGGTCGCACCGCGACCGCATTAGCCCTGACCAGCGCTGTCCGCCGTTATGCGTCGAGGCGTCCATGGCTTGCGGGCGACCTGGCACTGTTGCATTAAGCCGTCCCATGTCCTCGTCGCCGCAGATTCTTCATTCGAGGCTCAAACACAGCGCCTACGGGCCACTCAGCTGCTCTGCAGCGCTGGCAGTAGATGACCATTTGCCCGATCCTGCCGTGCGTACACACTTAGCGATCTGTACGGCAGCGGCACATGGCCGACGATGGCTTGCGGGTGGACACGCGCAACCATGGCCGATGATGGGTAGGCTCGCTGCCCCTGAGATCAGTCCAAACTCGGAGGCCCGTCATGGGTGTGCTTTACGACTACTTTCGGGCGAGCGACAGCGCCACCGTCGCCCAGGCATGCGCATCGACCGGCTGCCGCTCGCCGCTGACCGCGGGGCAGTTTCCCGGCCTCGACCTCAAGGGAATTGACGACGCTGTCACGCTCGGCAAACTCGTCGCGCTCATCCGCGGCGTCGATTGGGATCCGCACCTGGTGGACTCAGCCGCGGTGTGTCCGCCGGCCCAGACGATGCCGACCGAGTCGGCCGCGTGGGCGGCGCTGGGCGAGGACTCCCAGTGGCTAACCGGTCCGTGGGTCAACGAATTGGCAATGGACGTGCGGGACACGATCGGCACTGTGGCCGACGAGGAGATCCCGGAGCTGGGAGCTGCCTGGTCACGGATCGAAGAGTTCAACGGTTCTGTCGACGCCGATGACTGCGCGGAGGGCGTGCGAATGATCGTCGACCTCGCCCGCGACGCCATGAGGCACGACGAAATGCTCTACGTGTGGATTTGCCTGTAGCTTTCCGCCGTGAAGCGGCCCGCTCTCCGACAGCTAGGTCGCGTGGGGTTTCGGTGGCGAGTTCGTAGTGACCGCGGCGCAGATTCTGCATGAACGCCAGCCCAGCGATGATGACCCCGGCAGCGCGGTCAGTTCGTAAGCCACGCATGGGTCGTAACCGGTGTTTGAGGCGGCGTGGTCGGCCTCGATCCGGTTGTTCTCATACTGTTCGACGTGATGCCAGACTGCCGGAACCAGCTCGTCGAGCACCCAGGGATAGACGCGTACGGCGTCGGCAATGACCTGACGGTTTCACCTTCAATGTGGCCCGTGCCCGCTGGAAGAAACGCCTCGCTGCGTCGCCGTCGCGCCCGGCTGAGACGAGCACATCGACGACCCGGTCATAGGCTCGGATGGGGTGTTCGTGAACGCTGGCGTGAGTACCGGCGACGCTTCGCAACCACCAGTCTCCAGCTCGGATCACCGGGCAACGAGCGAACCTGCGACGTTGCTACGTTCCTGCGGTGACTCTCCTGCTCGTGTCGAGCGCGATCTCGTTGGTGTGTGGCGGCATCATGTTAGCGGTGGCGCGCCGGCTGTCGCGGCCTACGAGCGCGGTGATCGGGGTGATCGTGCTCGCGGCGATGTCGCTCTGGGCCTGGCACGTCGGCCACCGCGCCTTTCCAGCGACCTTCGGCCCGTTCGTCGCGACTCTGCTGATCGGCGCGTCGGCCACACGGAACAACCCGAACCACGTCGACTGACGGCTAGGGGCGTGAGTCAGCAACACGTCGGTCGGGGGCTGCGATCGTCGACATGGTTAATAGCCGCTGCACCAGCCCGGCTGGACGGCCCGTGATGCGGGATCATCAAGCAGGCGGGGGCACTGTTGCATCGAGCCATCCCGCGCCAGCGGCGCCGTGGATTTTCCGTTCGGCGACTCAGCTACGCAACGCGCGCCGGCTCACCGCGCTGGCACCGTTGGCCACCGAGGTCGAAGACCGCTCCCTCAGCGACTACGACCACGTTTTCGGCCTCGATGACGACGAGGGGGCCTGATGACCAAAACCAGCACCGGTCGCAACGTGACCGCCGAACTGGCCTTCCTCACTCGCGCTCTGAAAGCGCCCTCGCTGGCGGCGGCCGTCGAACGGCTCGCCGAGCGGGCCCGGGCCGGGTCCTGGACCCACGATGAGTTCCTCGCCGCCTGTCTGCAACGCGAGGTGTCTGCCCGGGAGTCCCACGGCGGTGAAGGCCGCATCCGGGCCGCCCGGTTCCCGGCCCGCAAATCCCTCGAGGAGTTCGACTACGACCACCAACGCTCCCTCAAACGCGAAACGATCGCACACCTGGGCACCCTGGACTTCATCACCGGCCGCGACAACGTCGTGTTCCTCGGACCACCCGGCACCGGCAAAACCCACGTCGGCCTCGGGATCCGCGCCTGTCACGCCGGGCACCGCGTCGCGTTCGCCACCGCCGCGCAATGGGTCTCCCGCCTCGCCGACGCCCACCACGCCGGCCGGCTCCAAGACGAACTCGTCAAACTCGGCCGCGTCCCGCTGCTCATCGTCGACGAGGTCGGCTACATCCCCTTCGAAGCCGAAGCCGCGAACCTGTTCTTCCAACTCGTCTCATCCCGCTACTAACGCGCCAGCCTCACCGTCACCAGCAACAAACCCTTCGGCCGCTGGGGTGAAGTCTTCGGCGACGACGTCGTTGCCGCAGCCATGATCGACCGCCTCGTCCACCACGCCGAGGTCATCTCCCTCAAAGGCGACAGCTACCCGCTCAAAGACCGCGACCTCGGCCGCGTCCCCGCCGCCAGCAAAACCAACGACTAGAAACCCAACCAACAAAGGTGGTCAACATTCGACCGGAACAGGATGGTCAGGATTCAACCGGCGTTGACACTTGCCGATCTTGTCGGGGATTTCGCTACACCTTGCGTCGCGCGGAGCTGCTCAAGAAGGACGTGCAAGAAATGCAATGGGACCGTCCGCGTTTGGCGTGGACCGTCCTAAGTGCCCGAGGTGAAGCGGGACTGGCAGCAAGACCGGGCACTACGGCAAGTGGCACCTGTCCCATCACACCGGCACTGGGGGCATAGGCGCGATTGCTGCGAGATGGGCGTTGGGCGAGGCAGCACCCGAAGCTACGGGCGCCCAGACGGCAGCGGTCGGGGGTACTTCTGGCAGGGGCGGCCCGCTAGTCCGTGATCGTCCGCCGGCTCATGACGTAGCGGGTTCCTTGGGGTCCGTCGCTGACGGCGACGACCAGCCACCCCTTTTCCCCGAGCTTGTTCAGAGCAGCGACGTGGTTTGCGCCCATCTCGTCCTCCTCGCCTGACGGGCCCTGCCAAGTACATTGCCCAGCGGCCAGCCCGGAGGCCGGGACGAACAACTCGCCGTGCTCCGCTTTGGTTGCCATAGATCGGATCATCTCCTACAAACGAGCCTTAGGAGGCCGAAACGGGCCAACGAGGGCCGGTTCCCAACCGTTCCGAAGACCGACCAGCTAGAGGCACCCGCGTATACGCAGGACGAATGGCGAGTCACGGCGCCACCTACATTGGCCAGACTGAACAGAAAGTTGTCGTCCAGCCTTGGAACATTCCCGGCGTCAAGGTCGTCGGCTCCCGGCCACTTGGAAACTGATCTTGGAGGACCAAATGGCTACTCAAATCGACCAGATCCTTATGCGCCTTGCCGAGCTGGCTACCGCCAGTGGACAATGCCCAGACCTCGCAGTCAGCCTCGAAAATCATGCCAGAAAGCTCGAGATGCCGGCACCTGGATCCGAAGGACGTGTTCAGGAACTCGGCACCATTCGCAGTCTCTACAGCATGGGTATGGGTGGATGGATGGACGTTGTCCTCCAAGACAAAAACGGCGTCCTGCCGATCCACAGCGCAAGCGTGGACGCCACATTACTTGCAGAGCCTTCCCGACATCGCCTGCTGAGTTGGTTGCTCCTGCAACGCTTGTTCCGTCTGGGATGAGCTGCACGGTACCGCCGCCGGTTGTTAGCGTCGCGCCATGCCGACGACCGCGCGCCTCACTCTGTCACCGCTCAGCCCCGACGACGCACCGTTCTTTTACAACCTGAACGACCACCGCACGGAGGAGGAACTCGCCTCGGACGCGGAGTGGCCGACGCCGTTCCTGACCGAGGCGATGGGCAAGTTCGGCACCGACTGGGCGAACGAGGGGATCGGCTACTACCTGGTGCGGCTGGGCGATGCATCGGGGCCTGCGATCGGGATCGCGGGGGCACGGTTCGGGTCGCTGGACAGCACCGACAATCTGAACGTCTATTACCACATCGTCGAGTCCGAGCGAGGCAAGGGTTACGCGGTTGAGGCGACACGGGCGGCGCTGGAGGTCCGTGGGGCGGCAGGGCACGGGAAGCTGCCGGTGCTGGCGTTGATCCGGCAACAGAATGTCGCGTCACGGCGAGTCGCAGAGCGGCTGGGGTTCGGGTGGAAGGAGGGGCGGTTCAATGCCCGTGGGTTGTGTGTTTATGAGCTGGCTGAGTGAGGTCGCCGACGGCGTGGCCACAGCGTCGGGCGAGCTCCCGGATCAAATGCACGTAGATGTAGCGCAGTGACCGGCCCAGGCGGGGATGCGTCACCCTGTCGTCGAGGACGAAGCCGGCCTCGATCTGCCTCGATCGGTCGCACGCCATAGCGTGTTCCGCGATGACGTCTGCGATGGTCTCCTCCGAGCCGACCTGCCAAATCTCGCCGTCTCCGAACGAATTGCCACCGATCTGTTCATGCGGCAGCCGCGCCAGAGAAGGCTGAAACCAGTGCCGCTCAACAGCAGCGGCGTGTTTTGACAAGCCCGCGAGTGTGGTGTGTGAGGGCACCAGACGCCGGCGGACGTCATCCTCCAACAGACCCCGGAGCTTGCCCTTAACAACCTCGCGGTACGAGTCGAGAACGGCTTCCAGCATTTCGCGCTTTAGCGCCGAGCCTGCGGGTTCCTAGCCGTCGAGCAGTCGCACATTCGTCACACAAGCAATGTGGATTTGAGATCTTGTCTGTCCCGCGGTCGGCGAACTCGACCTGATGTCTGCATCAGCCGGTGGCTGGCTCCGGCGCACCGCCGCCAGACGCGGAGCTCGGATGTCGGAGCGCCTCGCTACTCTGTTGCAGCTCAGGTTCAGGAGGTGGCGTCGTGCAGGACGTCGACATTGCTCGCTGGCGGTTACGCAATCAGCACTTGGTCTCGCCCCATGCGGCGTCAGCGGGGGACGCCGTCCGTTCGCTGCTGGCCGTTCAGGCCGAGAACCCCAGTCAGGCCGCCTGGGCAGTGGCGTCGCGGACTCAGAACCCGGACCAGACCGATCTGGCGACGCTGCTCGACGAGGGTTCGGTGGTTCGCACGCACGTGCTGCGGCCGACGTGGCACTTCGTGCGAGCTGAAGACATTGGCTGGCTGCTCGAGCTGACCGGTCCCCGGGTACGGCGGGTCACCGGCCAGCAGTTACGCGACACCCACGGCCTCGACGGGCGTTCCATCGATCAGGCAATCGAAGCCGTCATAGAGGCATTGGCCCGCCGGAAACGGCTCACCCGCGGACAGCTGGCCGACGAGCTGCGCGGCCGTGGCGTGCCGGCCAATGGGCAGATGCCGACGATCCTGTTGGCACACGCCGAGCTGGACGGGCTGATCTGCAGCGGAGGAACCATCGGCGGCGAACACACCTACTCGCTCATGAGCGAGCGTGTGCCCACACCGCGCCGGCTCGACCGAACCGAAGCGCTGGCCGAACTCGCTCTGCGCTACTTCACCGGGCACGGCCCAGCGACCGAACGGGACCTCGCCTACTGGGCGACGCTCACCCTCACCGACGTGCGCGCCGGCCTGAAGTTGGTACGTGACCGGCTCGACTCGTTCCAACACGAGGGGCGGACCTTCTGGCACGCCCCCGGCGATGCCCTCATCGGAGCGCAGCAGCCCGCAGGCCACCTCCTACAGATCCTCGACGAGACATACCGCGGCTACCAGGACTCCCGCTGGGTGCTCGATGCCGCCCGCGCCGTGCCACGCACCCGGGAGACCGCGACCGGGATGGCCCTGGTCGACGGACAACTCCTCGCCACCATGCGGCGCACCATCTCCCACGACACCGTGCGGTTCGACCTGCAGCCATACCGAGCCCTGACAGCCACGCAGATCGAAGCGCTCGACCAAGCCGCCAGGCGGTACGGCGAATACCTGCGACTCGACGCCCGACTCACCCTGCGATAACCCCCCGCGCGGCGTTGTCAGGGCTGCTCCCACCCTCCCCGTATCCAGGCGGTCTCGATCGAGACCGCCGGAACCATCGACCTCGACTCCGAACTCAAGCTCTGGTTCAGCGGCCTCGGCAAGGTCAAGCTCGAGTTCAACCGCCAGGTCGATATCCGCGGCATCGGCCAACTGCTCGCCGAGAAGGCACTCTGACCGAAGACCCGAGCAATCACAGCAACCCCACACCTCACGACGAGGTGCGGGACCACGCTTCTACCCGTCGGTACGCGAAAGGCCCGCCGCACATCGAGTGCGGCGGGCCTCCTGGAACAGGGGTGATGTTGCCGGCGCCCATCTGGCTGTAGGTACTTGTGGCCAGCGGCATTGCGCTGCGCGACGCGACGAATGCAAGGTCGAAGAGTACTCACATGAACAGGTCCTGGCACTGACCTGATCGGTATCCGAGTGCTTCGACGGGCTCGGTAGGGCTTGTGAATTCGTCGTGCCGAGTGCTTGGGCTGCCGGTCTACCGGCCCTTGGGCGCGGGTGCCGGCCCTCGGGCGCTTGGGTGGGGCCGAAGCAGGCGGCCGCTGATACGGCGCATAACCGGCCGAGGGGTCAGCCGCCCCGCCTGGGCCACTACCGAGTTCGTGCGCCCGACGACCTTGATAACGCGGTGGCCGTCCAGCATGCCGACGGCCACCGCCGCGACCCGGGCGGCACTGTCGTGGCGCCGATAGATGGCCGAGGTTGCCGCCTCCTCCGGCCGGCCCGTCGCGCTGAGGAACGCCGTATCGGTCGGTCCCGGGCACACCACCGCCACTCGTACACCGGTGCCCCGTACTTCCTCGGCCAGGGCCTCGCTGAAGGACAGCACGAATGCCTTGGAAGCTCCGTAGGTGGCCTGCCCCGGGGCCGGCTGGAACGCGATCGTGGAAGCGATGTTGAGTACGAATCCACGCCCGCGCACGAGCATGCCGGGCAGCACGGCCCGGGTCAGGGCGACCACCGCGGTGCAGTTGACCGCGACGACATCGGTCTCGGCCCGCGGGTCAAGGCCGGCGTGCGGGCCGAACGTCGCGAAGCCGGCGTTGTTGACCAGAAGGTCGACGGGGCGGTCGCGGATGGCGGCGACGACCGCCTCAACGCCCGCCGGATCGGCCAGGTCGGCCGGCACGAGTTCGGCCGCCGGTGCGGCCGGGCCGAGCGAGTCCACGACTGTGCGTAGGCGTCCCGCGTCACGGCCGGTAAGCAGCAGCCGGGCCCCCCGGGCAGCAAGCCGCCGGGCGATCTGGGCACCGATGCCGGAGGAGGCACCGGTCACCACGGTAAGGTTGGTGAGTTGGTACGTCACGGTAGGCTCCGTTTCAATGCGCCGGTCACGGAAAGACCGGATCGCGGTGGCGTCCGAGCGCGGATCTGGCAATCCCGAACCCCAGCACCTGGCTCCCGCGGCCGGAGCGCATCAGCCAGGTGGAGGCCTCGGTAGCCGCAGGTCAGCGGAACATCCGGCGGGACGCCTCCCCGACTCACTGTATGACCACCGACAAGCGCTTTCGCGTGCACCACCGGCGGAGACGAGGTGATCTACGGGTCGAAGCCGATTGCTATGGCGGCCGCGCTTCAGGGGAGTACCGCACAGCCGGGATGGAATGCTGGTCCGGTGAGAAGCTGGAAGCCTGGCGGCAAGGAGGAGCTGACATGCCGATACCCAGGGCGGTCGGGCGTTGGAACAAGGCCGGGGCGAACCGCCTCATCCGGCATATCGCGCCCTGGGTGCCTGGCTTGGGCGTGATCGTCCATCTTGGCCGTCGCTCCGGTCGCCGCTTCCAGACTCCCGTCATGGTCTTCAGCGCGGGCAACCGCTACGTCATGGCCCTGATCTACGGCCCGGACACGGACTGGGTCAAAAACGTCCTGGCCGCAGGCAACTGCGAACTGCGCACCCGGGGCCAGAGCATCTCGCTGGGCTCACCGCGCCGATTTCACGACCCTAGCCGCTCGAGCATCCGTCCCGTGCAGCGGCAGGTCTTGCGAATCCTTAACGTCGCCGACTTCCTGTCCCTCACCCCCGCGCCTTCCGTCTGATCAGACCGGCAGCGGCACCTCCGGGATGAACAGGTGTCGCAGCACCGTCCGGATCGCATGCTCCGCAGCCGAGGCGTCGCGCACGGACCCGTAGCCGATCAGCTGCTCGAACTCCGGCCGCTATTTTTCCCGGCTGCCGAAGAGTCGGAGCCGAGCGCGGCATCGGCACGATCAACGCACTGCCGCCGCCGAACATGCCGCAAGGGCCGACTGAGTCGACGGCGTCCGCGATCGACGACCACGGCGCGGTCGCCGGACACTTCAAAGCCAGCGGCGAGTCCGCACAGGCATCAGAGTGGACCTCCGTATTCGCACCGATCGCCAAATAGGCAATCACCTGATCCCCCGGGCCGGCGGCCGTGTGACCGTCTAACGGCCCCGCTGCTGCTTGTCGACAAAGTGTTGTCCCCGCGAACCCCTCCGATCCACCGACCCGTCGCTGACCCATAGGGGGCTCGAACATGTACATCCGGAGGGGCAGCAGTACCCCATTGGTGGATGCTAGCCTCCTCCGGACAGTGGACGGACGTCCTCAATGGACAGTTCGGACTATGCCGCCAGGAGCCACCGCGATTCGCTCTCGCGGTGGCAACAGAGAGAGGGGATCCATGACCGTAACAATCAACAAGCGCGCAGTGTGGGCGGCGTACGTGTCCGGTCCGGACAGCCTGAAACAACTGGCGGCGGCCGATCCCCTCCCAAGCCAAAATCCGAGCTGGAATCCGATCGGCGGGGTGTTCATTCACTACCGTGGTCCGGAGCCGCTGTTCCCCAGCGGTTACTCCGGCGAGGACGACTGTCGGGTCGACATCGCATCGGTGTTTATCGAGCATGCGACCGGCGACGAATTTGAGGGCGACATCGCGTACAACTTCTTGATCTGCCCTCACGGCAACATCTACGAAGGCCGCGGATACGAGCGGGGTGAGGCCAACTACGGCGGCTACGTCGACGGCATCGGCCGCAACGCAGGTTTTTACTCCATCTGCGGCCTCCTGGCCGGCAACGAGTCGGCAACCGTCGAAATGGTCCAGTCCTTTCGGGCGCTTATCCAGCACCTGCGCACCGAAGCGCCGCTGCATACCGGCACGATGATCCTTCCGCACAAGTTCGGCTACGACACGGAATGCCCGGGCAACCTGACGATGTATGCGCAGCAGGGTTCGAGCATCGATCCTGACGCGCCGTGGAGCGGCTTGGCCGATGTGCAGCTGTACACCGCCCAGGTGTCCGTCAACGAGATCTACAGCACCGCCCCTGGCTACCTGAGTTGCCCGGAAGATGGCCGCCCGGGATGGTCGACAGTGCTTTCGATGACGCAGGGTCTGCAGTTCGAGCTCGGCATCTCGCCGACGGTTCAGAACTTTGGGCCGGGCACGTTTGCCGCGGTGCGCGATCACGCGACCATGCCTAGCGACGAATACAACGACAACATCATCCGGCTCTACAACGGCGCGTTGTGGGCCAAGGGCTATTGGACCTCGACCCAGCACTCGATCTGGACGAGCGACTCCGAGGAAGCGCTGGCGTCGGTGTACGCCGACGCCGGGCTCAGCTACATCACGCCGACGCGGGAGCGGATGTTCCCGAACATCAGCAAGGCGCTAATGAGGATGGACCAGTTCCGTCTGGTGCCGGGCGGCGATGTCAACATTCGGGCGCTGCAGCAGTGGCTAAACGACCGCTACGTCTGCCAGATCGGCATCCCGGCCATGACTCTCGTACCGTGCGACGGCTTCTACTCGCGCGATGTCCAGCAAGGCTTCATGATGGCGCTGCAGTACGAGCTCGGTATCCCGGTCGGTTCGATTAACGGCTACTTCGGACCGGGGACCCAGGCGGCTCTGGCGGGTGTCGGGTCGGGCACGCTAACGGGCAACCTGCGTTACCTGTTCCGGGCGGCGTGCTATTTCAACTCGCCGACCATGCTCCAGACGACACCCGGTCAGACGCCACTCGGCTACGCGGCCAGCGACTTGACGACCGATGTCGAAACCGGCAGCCATGTCGCCTGGCTACACGCTTTCCAGGGGTTTTCGCAGATTCCGGTCACTGGGCACAACGACTACACCACCTGGGCGCAGCTTCTGGTCTCCTCTGGCGACACCACTCGACCGGCAGCGGGCTGCGACTGCATCACAGAGATCACGGCGGGCCGCGCAAGCGTGCTGCAGCAGGCCGGTTATCAGGTTGTTGGTCGGTACTTGGACGAGCAGTTGGACCCGTCCGACCCGTACTACCTGGGCAAGGCGCTCAAGCCGGGCGAGCCGGAGACCATCCTCGCGTCGGGCCTACGGTTTTTTCCAATCTTCCAGTACAACGGCACCCAGCTATCGAACTTCACCTACGACAAGGGGTACGACCAGGGCACCATCGCCCACGCGAAGTCGGTCGAGTTCCGTATTCCGGGTGGCACGTGCATTTACTTCGCGGTCGACTACGACGCCATGGACAGCGAGATCGACAGCAACATCAAGCCATATTTCCTGGGTGTGCGCGACGCGCTCAACGCGGCCGGCGGCCGCTACGAATTCGGTGTCTATGGATCGCGGAACGTGTGCATCCGAGTTTCGAACGAGGCCGGGGCGCGCTGGTCGCTTGTGTCGGGAATGTCGTGGGGTTACTCCGGCAACCTTGGCTTCCCCTTGCCACCGAACTGGTCATTCAATCAAATCCGGGAGTACGAGATCCAGAGCGGCTGGGGCCTCGATCACGACGTGTGGCGCCAGAGCGGCGACCCGGCAGTGTCAGCGCTCGCGGACAGTTGAGGGGAGCAAACATGGTCTCAAGAAGAGGGTTTTTGGGCGCGGTAGTCAGTGCCGGCGTGGCGGTCACTGTTCCGGTCGCGATCGCAGAACCGGCGAGTGCTGCTCCGGCCAAGGGCGGCAAGCTCTCCAACAACGGCTGGCGGATCGACCGAGCCGCCATACAGACGTATCGCATCGAGGGTTCGGGTGCGTCGATCGCGTTGCACCGCGGGACGGCCGCTGTGGTACTGCTCCACGTTGCCCGGCGGTGGCACTACGAGATCGGCAGGCTCGACACCGGCGAAGGCGGCGGCGCCCACGGCTATTTGCCGACGATCCGTGCCGACGCCGACTACGAGTCCAACTACCTGTCCGGCACGGCAATAGCGCTATTTCCGACGGCGTACCCAGTCAACGGTTTCGAGCGGCTCAGCCCGCTGCACGAGACAATCGTGCGCGACATCCTCGCCGACTGCGAGGGCTCGGTGGCCTGGGGTGGTGACTTCACGCCACGCAAGCATGGCCACTTCCACGTGATCGCCGCCGCCAACGACCCGACGCTGCGGGCCGTGGGTCGCCGCTTGGACACGACCGCACAGCGAGTGGTCACGAAGCAGACGGCCGGCCAGGTCGATGATCCGAACTCGGCGGCCCGTCGGGCAAAGGCCGCGAAGGTTCGAGCTATACGCTGACGCGGCCACCGGCGGCAAACGAGGGAGTGACGTGCGACGGTCCATCTGGGCGGCGGTGCTCGGCGTTGTGGTTGTGCTCATATTCCTGACGTGGCCCATCAAGATCAGTGCCGGCGACCACGAGCGACACTCGTGCGGCAACGCCTTCGCGATGGATGTCAGCCCATGGCGAAGCTTCGGTGAGGAAAACGAATTCGACCACGCCTACCAGCAATGTGTAAGCGCACGGGTTGGCCGGGTCGCGTACGCCGTCGCCGCGCTGTCGTTGACAGCGCTGGTGTTGGTGGGCTTTGCGGCGCAATCACGCCGAGCGGATGCTGTGCCTGACACCGGTCGCTAGCGGTGCCTACAGCGGGAGGCGGCGCGACTCTCACCCGGGTCCGCTCCCGCCTGGCCGCCAGGTACCGCCCCTCGATCGGCCGTGGCGTGGCCGGGCGACTGCTTCATGCGCACTTGCTTAGCGGATCGGGCAAGGACGTCGTGTCAGTTCGACGAAACGCGGCTTCCGCGGATCACTCGATGCGTCAAACGTCCTGATTCGACCGGCGCCGAAAATTCTTCTCGTAGCCTGCGTCATGGTCTTGCATATTGATGGTCGTAACTCATAACGTGACCGGCACCTGGATCGAAGCGAGAGAAAGGAATACCAGTGCGCACCAGACGTTTACTGATCGCGGCACTCTTGGTCCTGTTCACCGGTGTCACCACGATATTTGTCAGCCCTTCGGCAGCGATGGCCGCGGGAACGTGCACCTGGAGCGCCTGCGATGGCAGGGATCCACAAACGTCGGGTTGCTCTGCCGACGGCCAGACTCTCGACAGCTTCACGTCCAACATCGACGGATACGCCTACGTGGAACTGCGCTATTCGCCCAGCTGCCACGCCGCGTGGGCACGGTTGACGACCGGAGCCGCCGGCGAGCCCACGCACAGCTACCTCACCCTCAACACCTACTCATCCTCATCCGGCGGAAGCCCCATCACTGAGTACTGGAAAAAGGTCACCAACAGCACCAACGACTGGGGTTCGGGCCAGGTGTTCTGGAGCTACATGAACAGTTTCGGCGTCTGGGTGCAGGCTTGCCTCAAGGACATCAACGACGTCGGTCCCTGCACGGCGCGCCACTAGCATGATCAGCAGGGGATAGCGCCGGTCGCCACGACCGCCACTATCCCCTGCGCTCTCCGGGTTCGTCGCTACGTTCACATCCGGACGCACCGACCGGCACCGCCTCCACCGCGGCGGCGACCGGATGGCCAACAGCGCCCTAAGGCGCGTCGCCCTGGTCCGCACGCGATGCCACGCGCCGGCCAAAACTACATGGTTCGCCGAACCGCCGACGGCAAAACCAAAACCGAGATCATGCGCTGCCCGAAGCGCTATATCACGCGCGAGATCTTTTCGCTGCTTGTCGCCTGACCAATAACAGGCAGGGCGACCTAGCCTCGCCTGCCAGCGTGCCTGTCAACCAACGCTGGGAGCCCGCTGACGTCCGGGATCTGGATCGTCCAGGTCAGCGTGGGCATGCTCACGATCGCCTGCGGGTGCTGGATGGCACGGGTCGCGAAGGTCGCCGGTATAGCTGGAGTCGTACTCGGAGCGCTGTTTCTCGGCTACGGAGTCTATCTCGGCCTATTTCTCAACGATGGCGCCTACGTCGTGCCGCACCAGGTAATCGCCGCTCCGATCTCCTACATCGGCATCGTGGTCCGGATACGCAAATCCGAGGTGCGGATCCATGAGGCGCGTGCGCTCCGCCAGGCTGCCGAGCAGGCGCAGACGGCGCTCACGGGACCGGACCTGACCATCGACGATGTCTTCGGTCTGTGATCGAAATCCTTGCTAACGATCAGCGGCGACCGGATTTCGCATGCGATGCTCGCGGCCAACCTGGACGCGTTGGCTGCAGGCGAAGACGGTTGCGGTGAGTTGGGAGCACTTCAGCACCGTTGAGCGCAGTTCAGAGCGGTCCGCTGCTCGCAATCTGCTCCCCCATGCGGTCAGAGGAAATGGTGGCGCAGGTGTGCGTCGAATGCACGGGCACCAAGCAGTCGGCAAGTTCGGCTCAGCGCCCATGCGCCCGAGGCCACACTGCTGTCGTCGTCGCGGCACCGCGGTCAGCTGCCGACGGCCGCCGATTCAGCGGACACGACGCGTCGTCCGAGAGGCACCAACGAGACCGGGACCAGCTTCAGATTGGCGAGACCAAGTGGGATCCCGATAATCGTGACGAATTGCGCAATCGCCAGCACGATATGAGCGAGAGCGAGCCACCATCCGGCGAAGATGATCCAAATGACGTTGCCGATTGCCGATGCGACACCCGCGTCCGGGTCTCGCACGAGCGTACGACCGAACGGCCAGAGCGAGTAATTGGCGATGCGGAACGCCGCAATGCCGAACGGGATCGTGATGATCAGAATGCAGCAGATCACGCCGGCGATCACGTAGGCGAGGGCGATCTCAAGCCCACCAAAGATCAACCAGAACACATTCAGAATGACGCGCATACCCTCATCGTCACCGTCGTCAGCCTGCGTGGCTTGGGAATCCGCAGATGGCGCGCCCGTTGGCAAACCCGCGAGATACATGTGCCGCTCGCCGCGTAACCCGATGCATGGAGGCCGTGGATCTAGTCCGCCTCTAGTTCGGTACGTAGGAGGCTGGCGCTGTTGCATTCCCGGATCGGTGGTCAGGCCTATGCTCGACTGCGCCCAGTCTTAGATCGATTGGGCGAGTCTGGCCGACAAGGCGGCCACTCGGAGCTGACGCGAATCTTCGATGGCGAGTTGACGCCGTGAACGCTCCGATGGCCGTATTGAGACGTACGCTTCAGTTCTAACTTGTGGCTGTTCGCCGTCGGTAGTGGCTAGCCTCGGTCTTTCATGAGCGTATCGATCTTGTTGGTGTCGGGTTTTGATCGATGGTTGTGGATCGCCGGTAAGGTTCGGGCATGCTGCTGGCCGGCGTGGGCCGGTGCCGGGGTCTCCGGGGTTCGCTCGTGTGTGGGCTGTGGACCGTGTTTGGGCTGGTCAGGTGACTGGTCGTGGTAGTCGGCGAGGCGGGTGAACGCGCGGCGAGGCGACGGCCCAGGGCCAGGACGCGGCGATGCGGAGCCGGGTGCGGCGGGCCGCCGTGGGTGATCCGGGCGGCGACGTGCAGGAGCCGGTAGCGCAGCCGTTTCGGTTCGGCGGCGGCGAGTTCGCCGTCGAGGAGCAGCAGCTGGGTCCAGGCGAGCAGGTCACATGCGGTCAGCGCGAGTTCGAGCCAGGCGGTGTTGATCGCGAAGACTCGCGCGACGGGAACCGGCCGAAGCCGGTGTCCTTGCCGCAGCGGATGCGGTCCTCGACGCGGGCGTGACCACGGTGGCGGGCTTCGAGGTATTGGATCGATCCGCCACCGACCGGGGTGTCGGTGGCGATGACCTGGTGGCGCAGGCCGCGACGGTGTCGAACAGGTCGAGTTGGGCGCCGGGTGCGGGCGTTCCCGGCGCACGATCAGCCGCGTGCCGGCCGGGAACGGGCCAGGACAGCTGGCGGCGACGAGGTGGGTGATCTCGACGACTTCCGCGCCGTCGCGCAGGTCCGCCGTCGGCGTCCAGTGCAGGGATCCAGGCGGTGGCCACGCGGATCGCGTCGCGGACCGCCTCGGTGACCGGGACCCCGACCGAGAAGAACGTGTCCATCCCCTGTTCGCGCAGGCCGCGGATGTGGGCCAGGAACGCCTGGCGTGCAGCCGGCGGTGTCGGCGCGGATCAGCAGGTCGATGCCGTAGCGGTGGGCGTCGGGGAACTGGGCCAGGGCGGCGTCGAGGACGGCGATGTGGTCGGCGGCGGTGTTCGACCCGGCCCGACCCGGCCGCAGGATCCCGGCCAGGGCCTCGCGGGTGTTGTCGCAGAAGCAGAAGAGCGGATGGTAGCCGAACGTCTTCTTCCAGGTGGGTGTGGCCTGCTCCTTCTCCGAATGGGTGACCACAATGGACGCGTCGAGGTCGAGGACCAGGCCCGGCACCTCACGTCCGGCCGCCATCGAGGCCGGCAGCCGACCGCGGGTATCGACCAGCTGCGCCCAGGCCAGCTCACGCGCCGCTGCCCGCGCACCACGCAGCCGGGCCAGCCCCGCGACATCGGTCGCGACCCGACCCGGATCATGACCGCCGGCCCGCCGACCCACCACCCGCAACGCGTCGCTGAACCCGCCGGTCAATCCGGTGACATCGGCGATGTCGGCGAGCAGCCGGGTACCGGCATGCCCGACCACGCCCCGACCATCCGCCGTGACATACACCCTCGGACGCGAACCGGTAGTCTGCACGCAGCAAGTGCCTTCCGAAACGGTTTGGATGGAGCCCTCAGCAAGCCCCAACGTTCCAGATCGAAAGGCACTTCGCATTTCAAGATCTACCACGCCGGCAACGCCTCGTAAATGACCGAGGCTAATGAGCTGACCAGGACCGACGGGCGCTGGCGCGAGATGACATGCCGGGTCTTCGGACTTAGCCGTGCTCGGCCCATACTGAACCATGGCAAATATTCAGCTAGGCGACGTGGCGACCTGGTACGACGTGCACGGCAACGGCGAATCGGTGCTGCTGCTACATAGCGGCTTCGTGGATTCGCGGATGTTCGCACCTGCTATGCCCGTTCTTGGCGGCCACTACCGCGTTTACACCGTCGACCGGCGCGGCCACGGCCACACCCCCGACGTCGAAGGTCCGCTCACCTACGAAGCGATGGCCGATGACACCATCGCCTTTCTAGACAAGGTGGTGTGCGAGCCCGCCCATCTGGTCGGCCATAGCGACGGAGCCAACGTCGCCCTGCTGGTGGCCCTGAAGCGCCCCGACCTGGTCCGAAAACTAGTGCTCGTCAGCGGGACCTTCCACCACGACGGCAATCTGCCCGGCACCCTCAGCGAGTTCGACGAGGAGACGCTACGCCGCATGAGCACCCGCCACGGGCAGGTGTCCCCCGACGGCGAGGAACATTTCCCCGTCATCGCCCGCAAGGTCCTCGACATGGCTGCGACGCAGCCCACTCTCACCTCTGAAGACCTGCGAGCAGTCGCGGCCCGCACCTTGGTCATAGTCGGCGACGACGACACGGTCTCACTGGAACACACCATCGCGCTCTATCGCGGCATCCCGGATTCCGAACTGGCCATCGTCCCCGGCACATCGCATCTGCTAGTCATCGAAAAGCCCAACGAGGTGTACTCCCTGACCGCCGAATTCCTCGCCACGCAGCCGACGCCGACGCGCATGCCCATACGCCGAGCCACGTCGACCTAACCTCGGTCTTTCATAGTCTGCACGCAGCAAGTACCTTCCGAAACGGCTGGATGGAGCCCTCAGCAAGCCCCATCGTTCCAGATCAGAAGGCACTTCGCATTTCAAGATCGATCACACCGCCGGCACCTCGTGAATGACCGAGGCTAGCGCATCATCGGGCCTGTCCTGGTCCAGCCGGCAATACCGGCGATGAGGGCGGCCAACAGCAGCACCGTGAGGATGATCATCCCGAGCGCCAGGGCGGCTGACATCCGCAGCGATGCTGGCCGATCGGCCGGGATCGGTAGGTCCGCTGTGAGTGGTATTAGGTCGCCGATCCAGATGGCGTGGTTGGCCGCATCGACGCGTGCGGCGAACTCGTCGAGGCTCAGCCGCCCTGCGGCCGTGTGTACCTGTAGCGCCGCCACCACCCGCTCACGATCGGCGTCGGAGGCGCGGATCCAAGGCTGCATCGAACTCCTCCCCTGGAATCGTTCGATTTCATCGTAGGCATCATTTCCTGGACATCTCGCACATCCGGCTTCCGATCAAGGCACGCACACGCAACCGACCGGCGATCAGGTGAAACTCCACTACCGGCAGCGCTCAACTGTCCCGGGTCCCCTCGCCCGGCAATCTGGAAAGGCCACTGCTCGAGGCGTCCACGGCCCGGCAGCGGAGTCCTTGGCCTCGGCCACACGTCCAAGATCTGCTGCCGCTGCCCCTTTACCATGGCGGGCCGCACCGTCGCTGGCGTTCCGAGCCACGCTGCCCTGCTCGTGTGGACGCGGAGCCGTTCTCATTGGATCAATGGGTTCACCGTGTCGGCGGCTCGCACGTACAGCTCGTCGCCGACCCGCACGATCCAGATCGGGGTCCGCCCCCGGTCGTGGTCGCGGTCGGTGGTCTCGATCTCGATCTCCTCGCTGCCGGCCAGTACACCTAACTGCTCGTCGGTCCACGACATCGCACCTCGCCGCTGGACATCACGTATATAAGTGATGGGTTGGGCGCCGATCGCCGGGCAGGCTGACGGCGACCAGTTCACAGTGACCACGCGAAGCTGGAGGCACGATGAGCAACATCGAGTCCGCAACCACCCGCCCGCTTTCTACCGGGTCGGCGATCCCGCGACTCGGGCTCGGGGTCTGGCAGGTCGCCGACGGGCACGAGTGCGAGCAGGCGGTGCGGTGGGCGCTTCAGGCCGGATACCGGCTGATCGACACCGCGCAGGCCTACCGCAACGAGGACAGCGTCGGGCGGGCGATCCGCGACAGCGGCGTACCGCGCGAGGAGATCTTCCTGACCACCAAGTTCTACCCCGGCAACAAGGACCCGCTGCACGAGGCCCGCGAGTCCGTGCGCCGTCTCGGAGTCGACTACGTCGACCTGTACCTGGTGCACTGGCCACAAGGCGGCCCAACCTGGGCCTGGCCCGGCATGGAGGCCGCGTACGACGCAGGGTTGGCTCGGGCGATCGGGGTGTCGAACTTCAGCGTGCACGACCTCGCCGCGCTGCGCGCCGTCGCGCAGGTGGCGCCAGCGGTCAACCAGGTGCAGCTCAGCCCGTTCGAGTACCGCCGCGGCCTGATCGACACGTACGAGGCGGCCGGTGTGGTGATGCAGTCCTACAGCCCGCTCGGCACCGGCCGGCACCTCGGTGACGCCACGGTCGCCCGGATTGCCGGGCGGTACGCGCGTAGTCCGGCGCAGGTGCTGATCCGGTGGGCGATCCAGAAGAACCTGTCAGTGCTGCCGAAGTCGGTCCACCACGACCGGATCCTCACCAACGCGCAGGTGTTCGACTTTGCGCTGGACGACGCCGCGATAGGTGAACTGGATGGTCTCGACGAGACCGGTGCGACCACGGAAGCGTTGGCAGCGGGCCGTAAGTGGTGGCGGTGAACCGAGCGTGTGCCCGACCGCCTGCCGCATCCGGCTCGGCGGTCAATCAACCATCAAACCGAACCGCTGGATGAACTGCACGACCCCGTCGCATCAGCTCGGACCCCCGCCGTCTCTAAACAGGGTCGTCGACCGGGTTTTCAGGAGTTCGGTGCCGGCCGACCCACCCTTAAGCCGCAGGCTTCTGTCAGATGGCCCGTCGTACCGCCGGCTGCGCCTGGCGCGCGCACCCGGCGAGCCCTCGTTGATAACACGGGTTGCGGATCCCTGCCCCAGCGATCACAGATCGTTCTTGCTGGACCACGGTCGGCTACGAATCTGACCACACTTGCATTCGGGAAGCGCTCAAAATCCTGCTCCCAATCTGCTCCCACCCGTAAGCGGCGGCTGACCAGCGGATCCTTTCAACAACCTCGATCAAAAGACTCGCGACGTCTTCATATTCAGCGCAGTTGATGCACGTTCGAAGCCGTTGAGCACTCTTGTGTCAGCGACCGTCCACCCACTCCCCCAGCCAGGCCAAACACACACAGCCCCAGGTCACGGGGATGCAGTTGCCACCATCTGGGAGCAGTTCAACGCAGTTGAGCGCAGTTCAGAGCGGCCCACTGCTCCCAAGCTGCTCCCCCGCGGTCTGGCCGGCACCGTCTGCCTTGTTCGACAGCGGCCGCGGCGCACGCGTCCGACGACCGGGCCGCGCGGGGCGGCGGATCATGCCGCCCGCGGTTACGATCACTCGCCGCACCAGCGCCCCTCACCCTGGAGTCACGCGTGACGTTCCCCGACCCGGCATCCGGCGGTCCTCACCCCCAACCTGCCACCACGCCCGCCGGATACCCGACATATCCATCCCCGCCCATGCCGCCGATGGTCCGCCCCGGCGCGTACGGCGGCTACCCGGCGGCGGCCGGCTACCCGCCTTATCCACCTCCATATGGCTTCGGATTCCCGCAGGATCCGAACGATCCGCTCGTCACCGCGATCGGTGAGGGCTTCAACGGCTGGTGGCGCCGACTGCGAGGGGTGGCAACCCGCAGCTGGCGCGCGATCCTAGCGTTGGCCGCGGTCGGCTGGCTGATCCCGATCGCAGTGGTGGGCCTGATCGTCTTCGGTGTCTTTGCGGCAGCGATCCGTGACGGCGATCCAGGCTCCGGCATCATCGGTGGCGTCGTGCTGGCGGTCATCGGTGTTCTCGGTTGGGTGTTTCTCCAGGCGGCGGTCATGATCGGCATCCTCTGGACAGTCACCCGGCATGCCAACGCGCAGCCCGCACCACTTCGCCAGGCACTCGCCTACGGTTCCCGGCGGGCATTTCCAGTGATCGGCTGGCAGTTGCTCACCGGTCTGGTGGTCACCGCCGGAATCTGTGCCTGCGTACTGCCTGGTCTGTATCTGATGGTCGCCACGACGCTCGTCGTTCCGATCGCCGTGTTTCAGCGTGGGACCAACCCGATCTCCGAATCGTTCGCGATGGTCAATCGCAACTTCGGCGCCGTCCTCGGCCGCACGGCGCTGCTCTACGCACCCATCCTGGCGTTTCAGTTTCTCGGCCAGGTGGTGCAGTTCGCCACTATCTCCACGGATCTTCCAGACGCCAACGCCACCGCACCATCGGCGATGTCGTTGCAACTGCCTTCCGGCTTCGTCGTCTACCTCATCGTCGTCTACCTGTTCGAGATCGCCTGGCAGGCCGTGATGGTCGCGGGCAACATGCTGACCTATGCCGAGATGCGCGCACGCGTGTCGCCCACTAACACGGCCACCCTGGCGGCCGAACTCGACCGGTACTGACCAGGATCTACAGAATGGTTGCGACCCGCGGCCACAACGCTCGTGCGCGCGGGTCGCGGCCTCCCGCTTCAGTGAACCGCACCGGGTTTGATAGCGGCCCGACCTCTTGTGGAGGATCGAGCTATGTCAAGTTCTCACGGGGATGATGTTGATGGTGACCCCGCCCTGCTGGATCTGACCCGAGTTCTCACCGGCTACATGCCTTGAATGTGATCCGTCGCCCAGCCGGTCGGGGTCACCACCGACCTGCTAGGTGGGCGTGTGACCTGATTAGGAGCTTGGCCTAGTGCCTCGTCCCCGTGTTGTCCTAGCGCTGCCAGCCGGTCGATCCCCCGTTTGGTGTAGCGAAAGGGAAACTCGTGGAAGACACAGCAATCGTTACGGTTGGAGTAGACACCCACGCCGACGTTCATGTCGCCGTTGTGCTGGATCAACTGGGGCGTCTCCTGGCCACCGAATCTTTCTCGGCAACTACCCGCGGCTACGCACGGCTCGCCACCTGGGCCGAATCGTTCGGGACCGTGGACAAGGTCGGCATGGAGGGAACCGGTCACTACGGCGCTGGGCTGCTGCGATTCTTAGCGGACTACGGCATGGCGGTTGTCGAAGTAGACCGGCCCGACCGATCCGCGCGGCGCCGTAACGGCAAGTCCGATCCGCTGGACGCGGAATCGGCGGCCAGAGCTGTGCAGTCCGGACGCGCCACCGGCACGCCCAAATCCCGCGACGCCCAGGTCGAGATGATTCGCATGCTGCGCGTGGCCCGCCGCAGCGCCATGAAAGCGCGAATTCAGGCCGGCCAGCAAATGGATGGCCTCGTGGTAACCGCGCCGGAGGTCGTCCGGACCACGCTGCGCCGGCTGACCACCAAACAGCGAGTTCGCGCGTGCTCGGCCTTCCGACCTGGCAATGCCATCGACCCAGCGTCGTGCGTCAAACTCGCACTGCGATCGCTCGCCCGCCGTTGGCAAGGGTTACAGGCCGAGATCGACGAACTCGACCAGCACCTCGATACCCTCGTATCCGGCATCGCGGCCGAACTGCTCGCCCTACCCGGCGTCGGCGTCGAGACTGCCGGACAGCTGCTCGTTACAGCAGGCGACAACCCACAACGACTGGGCAGCGAAGCCATGTTCGCCCGTCTCTGCGGTGCCGCCCCGGTTCCCGTCTCGTCTGGCCGCACCGACCGGCACCGCCTCCACCGTGGTGGTGACCGTATGGCCAACAGCGCCCTGTGGCGCATTGCATTGGTCCGAATGCGATGCCATGCCCCGACCAAGCACTACATAGCCCGGCGCACCGCAGAAGGCAAGACCAAAACCGAGATCATGCGATGTCTCAAGCGCTACATCGCGCGTGAGATATATCCACTGCTCACCGCAGAATCGATCGCACTAACCTGATGCCATGGCAAGTTGACTGAGTCGGCAACCGGCGTGACCGAGGACAAGCTGGGATCACCATGAAGATCGTCTTCCATGCGGAACCGCCAGAGGTCGATGTCTCGGCATCAGCCACCGAATACCGTGCGCTCTCGGGACTACTTCGTTCCGGGCACGGAACGCAGAGTGCCGACCCGGTAGCCACAGATGCGTTCGGCGGGATCACCCTCTCACAAATCAGCATCACGGCCGCGCTGACCGGCCAGGTCCGAATCACCGTCGACCCATCACGGGCCTCAATGACCATCACCGGCGATCGCGCATCGCTGGCGATGCTCGCCGCCAACGTAGACGCGATGGCCACCGACGATCAGGGAGGTCATCTCCACATCGACTACTTCCCCGGTCACGCCTATCTCGGCCCGGACTCGACGCCACTCATCATCAACAGCCCGCACGGCGGCATGCCCACGCCATAGCTCAGGCGGCCGCTCTTGACTGAAATAGGAGCATCTACCCGGCTGAGTTGCGTGCCCGGGCGGTGCGGATGGTCGCCGAGATGCGGCCGAACAATGAGTCGGAGTGGGCCGCGATCGGCGCGGTCGCCCAGAAGCTGGGCATCGGCACCGCAGAGACGCTGCGTAAATGGGTGCGCCGGGCGGAAGTCAATGCCGGCGCCCGCCCCGGCGTGACCAGCGAGGAGGCGGCCGAGATCAAGCGGCTGCGCCGTGAGGTCACCGAGCTGCGCCGCGCGAATGAGATTCTTAAGGCAGCGTCCGTTTTCTTCGCGGCCGAACTCGACCGGCCACAGCCACGCTCGACGTCGTACCGATCGCTCATATACGCGAGTAGATAGCAGCGGCGAGATGAGGGGCCGGGCCCCTCCGTAGCACTGAGCGATCCCCAAGATCCCCGACCGAACTCCTCGCAAGATCAAACCCTGGCGTGCACCACAGCGGCCACCACCGGAACCGTTGACCGAACCAGGCCAGATCACCCATCTCGCCATACGGCAACATAACTGCCTCGGCAGCACCATCCACGAATACGAACATTCCTCGCGACCTGCACGGATGACATTTTCGGCAGCCGCAGGTGCAGGAGGTTCGCGAGTACGCCACGGTGACGCCGGCGCTGCTGGCGTTGGCGGACTGGCTGCGGGTCGAGCGGGTCGAACTGGTGGCGATGGAGGCCACCTCCGATTAGTGGAAGCCGGTGTTCTACCTGCTGGAGGCCGAGGGCTTCGAATGCTGGCTGCTCAATGCCAAACATGTCAAGAACGTGCCCGGCCGGCCAAAGACCGACCGGCTCGATGCGGTGTGGCTTACCAAGGTCGTCGAGCGGGGATGTGCCGGCCCAGCCTGGTCCATGCCAAACCGATCCGCCAGCTACGGGACGTGACCCGCTACCGGCGCAGCCTCGTACGCGAGCAAACCCGCGAGAAGCAGCGGTTGGAAACGACCCTCCAAGACGCCCAGATCAAGCTGGACTCGGTCATCAGCGACCTGCACGGGGTATCCGGCCGGTAGATGCTGCAGGCGGTGATCGCCGGATAGCGGGACCCGAAGGTACTCGCCGAGCTGGCCCACACCACGATGCGGCGCAAGATCCCCCAGTTGCGTCAGGCGTTGCCGGCAAACCGAGCCGCGTCAGCGAACAGCGGCGTGAAACGCAGCGGCGCCCCTAGATTAAGACCATCCGAGGCGTCGGGCGAGCCAGTGGTAGGCGGCGATGCCCTGCGCCCGCTGGAACTGGCGGATCGTCGGAAGCAGCGGAACAGGCGGCTGCAGCGACCGGTTGATGAAGAATCCGGCCACGCCGGCGAGCGCTGCATGCACGGCGTCGTCGTCGACACTATGGCTCAGCGGATGCCGGCGCCACAACGTGTCCACGTCGCCACCTCCGTGCATCGCGACGCTCGGCAGCGCGTATAACAGGTCGATCCAGGGCGCGCCGACGACAGCCGACGGCCAGTCGACCACCGCGAATGAATCGGCGGTGAGCAAGAAGTTGTCCGATCGTAGATCGCCGTGTAGCAATGATGTGCCGTCGACAGCCTTTGCCCAGCCAAGTTCCAGCTGGGCCAGTTCGTCGACGTGCCCCACGAGCTCGGGGTCCAGGAGCGTTGGATCCATCTGAGACCACTGGGTGTATTCATTGACCTGCGAGACGTACGCATCGGTTTCGACCGGGCATGGCGTTAGCGAAGCGGCGAGTACGGTCGTCGCTTCGAGAAACCGATCCAGCTCGACGCTGTCCCATGGCTGCATCGGATTGTGACCGTGAATCGCTTCGGTGACGAGCGCGACCCAGTCCCCGTCATCGTAGGAGTACAGCAGGCGCGGCGCCGGCACGTGCGTGGGCAGTCTGCCCAGCACTTCTGTCTCCCGCCGGATCGCCGCCGCGCTGAAGTCGTTGCGGGTCACGCTGATCGCCTTGGCGAACACGCAACGGCCGTCGGCCAGCGTGAGCACGGATGCGAGGGCCGGCGAGAACCCGCCGGTCTTGCTCGAGGCCGTTACGACGCGTGAGCCCATGGTCCGCTCCACCTGTTGACGCACGTCGGCGGGCAGGACCGACCACGTCAGCCTGTTGCCTCCGACGGCGACCACGGGCGTCAATTCCACCCGCAGATCATCTCCTGTGCCGCCAGGGGACAACCACCGGATTTCCCCGGAGCGCATCGACGGTGCCAGTGTTCGCGATCCATCCCGCAGCCGACACCCCCGGTACGACAATGCAGGCCAGCGGCCGGCACACCTCGGCCATATGACCCGTGAGTGCGTGCCAGACCTACACCACCGGGAGCCGTCCCCGCTCAGGGACGGCGCCCGGTGGTGGGCTGGTCAGCAGGTCAGCTGGTCACCGCGCCGTTGGGTGATGCCACCTTCGGCCGGGCGCCATCCGTCTTGATGTGACCACCGCCGTTCTTGGTGGAGTCGAACACCTGAGTGTCGTATGCCATGTGTCCGACCATGTTGGCGAAGGTCTTCGACATCCAGGTCAGCACCTCGGGGTCGTTGTTGCCGAGGTTGTCGCACCACCGGAAGGGGTTGTCCACGCAGCCCCCGTCGTCCCCCGGCACAGTGCCCTCGAAGTTGCCCTCGAAGCCGCCGAAAAGATCGACATCCGAAGCGAGCTTGCAGCAGTCCTGGCCAGTGAGGACACCGCTCGCCGGGATCCCGGCCTGCTGGAACATGAAGGCATCCGTGCCGTCGGCTGAGAAGAGGATATGGTTTTTGCCAATCGAGTTGAGGTAGTCGATCCCGAAGTCGCGCCCGATCGCTGAGGGAGCCCAGATGCTCGGCGGCATCGGGGTGCCGGGGCCGCGACCGAACAAAGTGACCCCGTCCTTCGGGTCGAGGACGCCCGCGACGTAGTTTGGCGTGGCCGTGACGTCGGCGTCCAGGTCGTACTTGATCTTGGCAAGCTCGTCGGCGGGGAGGGTGTTGACGTAGTAGTCCGAGCCGAGCAGGCCGAGCTCCTCGCCGCCGAACCAGATGAAGCGCAGTTTGTTGCGGGTGTTGGTGTTCTTCAGCTGCTGGGCGATGTCAAGGATCGTGGCCGAGCCGGACGCGTTGTCGAGCATCCCGGCTCCGTAGATGGCGTCCAAGTGGGCGTCGATGACGAGGATGTTGTTCGGGTCGCCGCCCTTGGAGTCGGCGATGACATTCCAGTCGGATCGGTTCGGGTCGTCGATGATCTTGACATCGATGGTCAGAACCGGTCCCGAGCCTGGGACGTACTGGTCCAGGAGCTGCGTTCCTACGGCGTAAGACGTGAAGATGACGGGGATGTGCTCATCACCCGAGAGACTCCCGTTCAAGACGCCGGTCCGTCCTGGGTTGCCCTCGTTGAAGATGACGGCCGCCGAAGCACCGGCAGCCTCGGCGTTCGCCACCTTCTGGGCGAAGGTGCAAGTGCCTCGCTGGATCAAGGCGATGTTGCCCGGCATGAACCCGGCGAAGTCGGACGCTAAGCAGCCGCTGGCCGAACTGGGTGTGGGCGTCGCGGGCACGACAATGCCCCCCACGGGTTGCAACGTCGCGCTCACCGAACCGGCGACTGGTGCCGGGTTGAAGTCCGTTCCGAGCCCAAACAAATGCGGCGTCGGCGACTCCTCTCGCAACACCGGATCCCCAACGAAGCTGGTGTAGTGGAACTTGTACTCCTGCAACGTCACGTCGTAGCCCGCTGCCCTCATGACGTCGGCGACGTAGTCGGCCGAGGCCTTGTAGCCGGGCTCCCCCGAATTGCGGGACGGGTGGCCATCGGCACCCGGATTGGCGTCCGCGATCTGCTGGAACTTGACCATGTGGGCCCAGAGGTCGTCCCTGTTGACGCAGTCGACGAGCTTCTGCGGGGTGTTGTTCACTCGGTGGGCACACGCCGACGGGTTGGCGTCGGCGGTCGGAGCTGTGGGATTGGCACTCGAAGCGGCCGGTGACAGGGCCACCGCGATCGCCACTGCAGCCGCAGTGGCGATCGCGAGCCCCCATGCTCGACGTCGTCCGTGTCGTTGGCTCATCGTGATGC
Source organism: uncultured Actinomycetota bacterium (assembly GCA_963836775.1). Classification (GTDB taxonomy): domain Bacteria; phylum Actinomycetota; class Actinomycetes; order Mycobacteriales; family Micromonosporaceae; genus DASQPR01. The sequence continues at coordinate 3,493,034 of CAWIKR010000003.1, forward strand.
TCCCTTCCTAACGGCGGAACTCGCCGGCGTCGTCGTCGACGAGCCTTCCGATGCTCACCGCAGCCATCGGAACATCGCTATGGGTCGTTGTACCGCAGAGCTGTCATCAATGTCCGTCCCATGTGTGTCAACTTTGCGAGCGTTGCCCACGCCGACACTGACTGCCACGCCGACCCCGGCCGGCGGCAGCCAGTCGTTCGGCTTCATCGGCAATGGAAACCCAGTTCGCAGGAGTGAACCGACCCGGAACTGGTGGACGATGCGAAGCCACGGGAGAGTGGTGTCGTGCCAGCGCCGAGAAAGTACAACGATGAATTGCGTCAGCGGGCGTTGCGTCTGGTCGTGGAGGCCAGGGAGCAGGAGCCGGAGCTGTCGGTCACCGCAGCGGTCAAGCGGATCGGTGGCAGGGTGGGGATCAACCCGGACACGTTGCGTGGTTGGGTGAAGCAGGCTGATGTGGATGCTGGTCGGGCGCCGGGCACGTCGACGGCGGACGCGGCGCGGATCCGGGAGTTGGAGCGGGAAGTAAAGGAACTCAAGCGGGCCAACGAGATTCTGTTGGCGGCGTCGAGTTTCTTCGCGCGGGAGTTGGACCCGCGTTTGCCGTGGTAGTCGCGTTCGTCGACGGCCACAAGGCCAGGTTCGGGGTTCAGCCGATCTGCCGGGTGTTGACCGCGCACGGCGTCAAGATCGCCCCGAGTGGCTACTACGCGTACAAGACCCGGGCCGCCTCGGCGCGCAGCGTCCGCGACGGGGCGTTGACCGTGCTGATCGTTCAGACCCATGCCGACCCGGATAAGGGCCGCGGTGTCTACGGCTATCGCAAGATGTGGCACCAGCTGCGGCGGGACGGCCACCCAGTGGCGCGGTGCACGGTCGCGCGGCTGATGCGCGCGGCCGGGCTGCGCGGGGTGGTGCGGGGGCGGCAGTTCCGCACCACGCGGCCGGATCCGGCCGCGGCCCGGCCACCGGATCTGGTCCGTCGTGACTTTAGCGCCGGCCATCCGAATGCTCTGTGGCTGGTCGATTTCACCTACGTGCCGACCTGGTCGGGGATGAAGTTCACCGCGTTTGTCTCCGACGCCTACTCCCGGCGCATCGTGGGCTGGCGCACCGCGGCGTCGATGCCGACCCAGTTGCCACTGGACGCGTTGGAGATGGCGTTGTGGACCCGCGACCGGGCCGGGCACGACATCAGCGGCGTGATCCACCACAGCGATGCCGGGGCTCAATATACGTCTATCCGTTACAGCGCAAGGCTTTCCGATGCAGGCGCGGTGGCATCGATCGGCACCGTCGGCGATTCCTACGACAACGCCGAGGCGGAGAGTCTGATCGGTTTGTACAAAGCCGAATGCGTCCGCCCGGAAGGACCCTGGCGGGGCGTCGACGACCTGGAACTGGCCACCCTGAACTGGGTTCACTGGTACAACAATCATCGGCTGCACAGCGGCCTGGGCTACCGGCCGCCCGTCGAGTGCGAGAACTTGTACTACCGTCAGATCAACCCCCGACAGCAACCGCTGCCGGGATAACTCACCGTCCACGCAACCCGGTCCGGTTCATGGCCGCGACCCCGCCGAACCGATCTGGACACTCGCCGGCACCGCCGGACATCGGCTACCACTGCAGCAGCTGCCCAGCGGCCACGGCCCCGAAGGCATCAGCAACCCACAAGGCTTCGAGCAGTAGTCCACGCGATGCACATGCGGTTAGGCCGCTCAAAGGCATTGATGGAGGGGCGGTCGGTGGCATCTGAGTGCGTTCCGCTATTCGGCGGCGAGAGTATCGAGTGTGGGCCATGGCGGACCCTGGCGGAGCAAGGACAGGATGTCTCGGCCGTGCTGGTGCCCATCCGGGAATTCATCGCGGATGTCCCAGCGCCAGGCAGCGACCATCGCAAGTACGAGTCGCCGACACTCCGCTAGCAGAACTTGATCGACGTCCGGGTAGCGGGCGCTGACCTCCTCTGGCACGTGGGCAACATCAAACTCGATGGGTCCGCGGCAGCACGTTTCGAAGTCGATGAAAAGCGGGCCGTCACGGGTGCTGAGGAGGTTGCCGGGATGCGGTTCGCCGTGCAGCAACTGCTCGGCAGCACCGCGGCTGTGAATCCGTTCACGAGCGCTCTGCAGCGTGCTGAGGAGGAGATGCCGGTCAACTTCAGCGAGCGCGGGGGTTTTGTCTCGCTGCGTGACTAGCCGTTCAGCCTCTGCGGCTCGGTCCAGGAAGTGTGGGGTTGCGATCTCGACGGTTCGCATGCCGATGTGTAGGCGTTGGAGCACGTCTGCGTATGCGCCTGGTCGGTCCAGGTCAGGAGCCACGACCTCGTAGTAGGTCCACAAGGTCACGGCGAAGCCGTCGCGTTCGTAGACCCGCGGCTCAACCCGGGGCTCCAGCGCTGCGACGGGGCTCGCGGTTTCAGCGAGTCGCAGAGCGAGTTCGACCTCAAGCGCGGCTACCTCGTGCCCCACCAGTGCTACTCGGGCGAAGACGTCACACGGCAACAGACGTAGAGCGAGCTTGTTCGAATTGTGAATCACGACTGCGTCGTCGACCCGCAGATGCAGCTCTCCGGCCAGTGCTGTCGCGGCGATCATCGCACGCGTAACGAATTCCGCCTCCACAATGGGGATCCTTCCAGTTGCTCGTTCATCGCCGTGAATGAGTGCGCGGAATCCGGCATAGGCGGGCGTTCATTTCGATCAGGACCGCTCGCGCTAGTCCGGGACCCGGACCGCGGTGCGGCCCGATGAGATGGTGCCGTCAGCGTGGAGTGGGGCGGTAGACGAGTTCCTGGGTGTGGCCATCGAGCGTCCGGCTCTCGAGCAGCTCGAGGTCGAAGTCGCCCGCACCCCCGAGAATCGGGCTCGTCCCGGTCCGTCCGGAGATGACGGGGAAGATTGTCACCTGGAGGCGGTCGACCAGGCCGGCGGCCATCAGCGCCCAGTTCAGCGAGAGGCTGGCCTGCGAGCGCAGCGGCACGTCCGACTGCTGCTTGAGCCCGGCGACGATGTCGACAGCGTTACCGCTGACGATGGTCGCGTCCGGCCAGCCAAGCGTGTCCTGCAACGTAGCGGAGATTACCGTCGCCGGCATGTGCATCGTCCGGACGTTCCACTCGTCGAGTGAGTTGGGGTCGATGCCCGAGGACATGATCTCAGCGGTCTGCCGGAAGGTGGTGGCCCCGAACACCATCCGCTGCTCGGTGTCGAAGAGTGCGGCGCGGTGCTCGAGCAGCTCGGGGCCTTGCTTGCCCCAATAGCCGCCCCAGTCGGCGCCGTCGGCGAACGAGCCGTAGCCGTCGAGGGTGGAGAAGACGTCCCAGGTGTAGAGGGCGGTCATGACAGATCCCTTCCTGCTTCACGGTCACGGGGCTTTCACCCATACCACGAAGGACTCGCCCCAGATCCGACACTCTTCCAATGGAAATTTCTTAAGCGCGAGTGGCTGTGGTACCAGGTCAATTGGAGTGACGGCCGACAGGATCGGCCGCAAGAGGATTACGGCCCTGGCTGGTTCTCCGTGGCTGAGTTGGAGCAAGGCCGGTTCGACTATGACGACGTCAATGGCCTTGAGTTCGACGCCAAGCCTGTCAAGGGACCACAACCAGACACGCTCTGGGAGAGGCTCGGCCCTCCGAAGTAGCGTCTCAGCCGTGATTCCCCAACGTTTTTCTGAACGGGCGAATCGCGGCAGATGCAGACCTTACCGCCTGATGGGCGGTGCCCCAGATGGTGTGGGATGCACTCCGAACTTTTCGATCATGAATCGCCAAAAGAGGGATACCGAGTCGGCAGTTGGACGCACGATCCGATCGTTGCGTCCGGTCGCGGACAAATGCTCGATGACGACCATGCCGCCCGGCGCTGGCCGAATCGATGACGGTGCACGTACCGCGACGACGTCGTACGGCGGCTCGGGAATGGGCTGAGTAACCACTATGAGATCGTGCATGGACGCGCACCCGGCCAGCAGGTGATCCGCGCCTGATGCTTGGACGCTATCGACAACATCGGCTATGTGCCGGAACGTGACGTGCAGTGCGGCCATGGCGTGCACTCGTTCTCCGATGTCGGACCATGTTCGCGCCCTGAACGGGTACGGCCAACCCATTGTTCTCACGCTGCCATTGTGCGCCGACAGCTGATTGATCGAACGTCGTGGCGTGGCACCAGCGCACCGCTGACATCCGCTCATCGGCTACCAGCGGATGTTTGATGACGACGGCCGATCAGCGGCTACTTAGATGCGTGCACTTCTTCCGATTAGGGTTCAGGGATGGAGCCGACGGAGAATCAAGGCCCTTACCAGCCGCGAACGCCGCCGATGGCCGAAGACGATCCGGTTATGCAGTGGCTGCTGCAGGGCGATCCGGCGATCCGCTGGCAGGTGCTGCGCGACCTCGTCAACGTCTCGGAGACCGAGGTGGCGACCGAGCGAGCGCGGGTGGAGCACGAGGGCTGGGGTGCTCGGCTGCTGGCGTTACGGGCTCCTGATGGCCTGTGGGCGAACGGGGCCTACAGGCCGGGTACCGCGGCGTTCGCAGCGGCCACTGCGCGGGCTCTGGCTGTCGGTGAGCCACCGCCGCCTTTCCCGTCGCCCGACGCGGAACCGGCCGAGGCACCGACCGACGGGTCGGGTGCCGAGCCGGGCGAGCCGTGGACCGCTACGTACCCGGTTCTGCTCGACCTGTGCCACCTGGGCATACCTCCGGGCAGTCCGGTGATGCAAGAGACCGCACACCTGGTGGCCCGCAACTGCCGCTGGGAGTGCGACGGGCTGCCGTTCTTCGCCGGCGAGGTGGACTGCTGCATCAACGCCGGCACGATCCTGATCGGTGCCTACCTGGGCATCGACGTCGACCCGGTGGTGCAGCGGCTCGTGGCCGACCAGATGCCGGATGGTGGCTGGAACTGCTGGGCCGAGACCCGCCCAGCGCCGTCATCTTTCGCAAGCACCCTGGACGTGATCGACGCTCTGCTGAGGTGGGAGCGCCATACCGGCGGATCTGAGGAGGTCCGCCGGGCTCGCCGGAATGGAGAGGAGTACTTGCTCCGGCGCAACCTCTTCCGGTCGTTACGCACGGGCGAGGTGGTCAACCCGCAGTGGGCATTGTTCTCCTACCCCCCACGCTGGCGCTACGACCTGCTCAAGGCCACGGAGTACTTCGCCCGGCGCGGGGGCACTCCGGATCCGCGGCTGGCCGAAGCGATCGAACACGTCCGCGCAAAGCGCCGACCCGACGGGCGTTGGCTGCTTGAGAACAACCACGCCGGCGCGGTCCACTTCCGGTTCGAGGAACCCGACGGCACGCCTAGCCGGTGGAACACTTTGAGAGCGCTGCGGGTGCTGCGCTGGTACGACGCGTCCGCCCACTCCGGCAGCGCGAGCCAGGCGTCTTGACGACAGGTGGCGACATCACGTCGCCGGTGGCAGTTGAGCCGTTCCGTTGGAGGAACCATCAGCGGGAAGTCGACTTGCTACCGGGTAAGGCGCACAGCCGAGGGTCCCACTAGACTCGTCCGGCTCCCCGGGTAATGCACCGGAGCCCCCTGCCGGACTGCGGCGGACCCTCGCATGCGACGCACGCTCATCGGCTACTTGTCGCGCAACAATCAGCGCGCGGTCAGCGGCAGATGAGCGCAGCTGATCACGAACCTGATGGCTGCGGACGGGAGGCGACTTCCGGAGGTCGGGTTCACGCTGTGGGGCGGGTACACATGGGCATGGCCCTGGGTGCTCGCGTTGGTGCCGGCTCTGCTCGGCGTCGGCGTGGGCCTGGCCGTGTTCACCTCGGTCGTGGCGCTGGCGCCCGGCCCGGATGCGCACAAGCGGCCGGACAACCCGCTTGAGCAGGCTGAGACCCGTGGCAGTCGCAGGTGCTGTTCTGGATCGGCCTGTTACCGGCGGTCCCGGCCGGTGGGCCGGTGGCCCGGTCGGGCTGGCTACGGGCGTCTTCCTGGGGTGGTGGCTGGGGCGGGTCGCGATCAACCGGCTGCGGGCCAAGGGCCCGGAGATGCTGTTCCTCATGCGGACCGGACGCCCCGCGAAGACCACAACGGTCAACGTCGACGTGCCCACGGTCAAGCTGACCAGGCGCGAGAGCATCGTCGCGCTACTGTGCTGGATCCTCGGCCCGATCTGCCTCTTCCCGCAAGGCCTGATCCCGGTGGTGATCCTGCTAGCCCGTGCCGACCTCAAGGTGTGGTTCCTCGCCATGTACCTCCCGGATCCGCTGCGCTGGCCGGTGGCCATCCTCATGGTCCTATTGGGGATCTACCTGCTCTACCAAGCGATCCGACTCACGTCCAAGAACCGACCGTCGGCTGTCAGCCCGAGCGACCGGCCGGCGGTCCGCACCGACCAAGAATCTGAGTCGGTCTGACCTTCCTCGCGCTCGTCGCCCCTACTGCGGCGATCGCGCCGTGCGGTGGACATGTCATGACCGAGCCCGCCCATCACACAGGTGTGATGGACGGGTTCAGCCTCAAGCGCCGCCGTATGCGGCGTCGGGGAAGGCCGTTCAACCGACTCGTGCCGTATCGCGACGACTCCACCCTTCGAAGGCCTGACCTGCAGGGGCCGTCACTGTTGACGACCTCAGGCGGCCGACGGTCGGATGTTCTGGTTGAGCCGGAACAGGTTAGTGGGATCGTAGCGGCCCTTCACCGATGCCAGCCGCGCGTAGGTGGCCGCCGGGTAGGACGCTCGTACGCGCTCCTCGCTGGCCTCGCCGGTGAAGTTCACGTACGACGCCGCGTCCGGTCCGAGCGCGGCGCATGCCGAGCGTGCCCATTCGACGACCGTGTCGAAGTTGTCCGGACCCGGTGTGCGGGCCACCGTGTTAAGGATGTATTCGCGGTCGCGGGTGCCGAATGCGGTGGCCTCGGCCGGAACCCGGCCCATAGCCCCGCCGAGGTGGTGGATGTGAAGTTCGGACAGGGCGTTGGGCGCCTCGGCGTAGGACGTGACGAGCGCGGCGATCGTCGTCTCGTCGAGGTCGGTGAAGAAGGCGGACCTGAAGTAGTTCCACATGCCGCGCGGGTACAACGGATCGAGCAACGTCTGCATCGCGACGTACGGCATCGGGCTGAACACGTCGGCGACCACCGGCGCGAGCCCGCGGAACGGCTGGGTTGCTGCGTCGCCGTCCTCGGGTCGCCCGGACCAGACGCCGAGCACGGCGACGATGGGCTTGCCATGGATCTCCTCGGGCAGGAACGGCAGCGGTGGCGCGGTGGTCATATTGATCGCCATCGACAGCTCGTCGGGCGCGGCCGCTGCGGCCTCGTGGAAGCCGTTTAGGACTTGGGCGACGTCTTCACCTCGGTAGAAAACGAGGCCGGCGAAGACGGTGGGGCCGACCTCGTGCGCTCGGAATTCGAATGATGTGACGACGCCGAAGTTGCCGCCGCCTCCGCGCAGCGCCCACAGTAGGTCGGGGTGTTCGTCCTCGCTGGTGTGCAGGTATCGGCCGTCTGCGGTGACGACGTCGGCGCCGATGAGGTTGTCGGCGGTCAATCCGCATCGGCGAACGAGCCAGCCGATCCCGCCGCCGAGGGTGAATCCCGCGATACCGGTTGTGGACACGAGGCCACCGGTGAGCGCTAGCCCGAATGCCTGGGCCTCGGCGTCAACGTCCTGCCACAGGGATCCGCCCTGCGCCACGATGCGGCGCCGGTTCGGGTCGACCCGGACGGCGTTCATCGGAGACAGATCGAGCACGAGGCCGTCGTCTGTGGTCGAGAAGCCGGGGATGCTGTGGCCGCCGCCGCGTACGGCGAGGGGCAGGCCCTGGCTTCGAGCGAACTCCACTCCGCGCAGAACGTCGGCCACGCCCTGGCAGCGAACGATCAACGCCGGCTTCTTGTCGTGGGCGGCGTTCCAGATCGATCGCGCTTCGTCGTAGGCCGGGTCGCCCGGCCGAACCAGTTCGCCTCGTAATGCCTGGGCGAGTTCGCCCAGCGTGGCCTCGCCGAGTGCGTCGTGTCGCATGTCCGTGGTTGTCATGGATGCTCCTCGTTTGTCGTACTCGATTCCTGATCGTGGACCGAGTACGACGCTAGGAACGCGGCCTTAGCAGCGACTTAGCGCGGCTTAGTGGGCAATGAGCGGGACCGCTTCACGTCTGCTGCCGTAGCGGCAAGGCCGCTGCCCGTGCCGTGCCGATGTGGCAGCCCAGCCGGGTGAAGAGCGCGACTGCCACTCGGCCGTGGGTGGCCAGTGCCTCTGCGTCGCGGTCGTCGCGGGCGAGTTCCGCGGCGAGCAGCCGCGCCCACGCCTCCAGTCGCAGGTACCCCTGCGGCGCATAGGCCTCCGCCGCCTGTCCGGCGAGTTCCCGGGCGGCGTGCCGCCCGCCGGCCAGCAGCTCGACGACGGCAAGGTCGAGCAGGGCACCGGCAACCCCGGGTCCGTCATCGACGGCCTCGCCGCGCTCGAGCGCGAGGCGGGCGAGCCGTCGTCCCTCTGCGAGATCTCCAGCGGCGGCGCACAGCAGTCCGAGGTTAGCGAGGCAGAGGTTCGCGCCGCGGTGGTCGCCCAGCTGCTCGCGGATGCGCAACGCCTCGCGTACATGCTTGTCGGCTGGTTCGAACAGGGCGCGATCGCGTTCGATGCACCCCAGGTGGTTAAGTGCGTGGGCCAGCCCCGCGGCATCGTCGAGGTCGGCGAACGCGTCGACCGAGCGGCCTACGGCCTCGAGCGCCTTGTCCAGCTCGCCCGCGAGCCGGTGAGCGTCGGCGAGTGCCGACAGTGCGTAACCCTGCGCCTGCACGGCGCCGACCCGGCGGCCGAGCAGCCAGGACTCCTCGAACACCGGCACCGATATCGCGCCGACCGGGATGAGAGGCAGTGACAACGTGACCGCTGGGAAGAACGGCAATGCCGTGGCGTCCAGATGGCTCAGGTGGTCAAGGCAGTCGGCGAAGCGTTGCCGGGCCAGCGGCACGTCCTCACGGAACAGCGCGGCCATGGCGGCCAGCCCGCGGGCGGCGCACGCCACGGGTGCCGCTCCCAGCGAGTCGGCCTCGTCGAGCGCCGCCGTGGCCGTCCGCTCGACCTCGTCAAGGTCCGCACCGCTGAGCAGGAGGGTGCCGCGCAGGACTCGCGCGTAGACCACCTCCGCCGGGTCACCGGACTGCTCAGCGGCCGCGACGCCGGCGTCGGCGAGGCCTGCCAGACGGTCGCCCAAACCCCTGCGGGCGTCGAGGATCGCCAGCCCGAACAGGGCGCGGGCCCGCTCCCGGGATGCGGCGACGGCCAGCTTGAGGATGCGTTCAAGCCAATCCGCACCCTCGACGAAGTGACCCCGCGCCAGCCAGTACCGCCACAGGCTGACCCCGAGCAGCAATGCCTGTTCCGGGTCGTTGCGCAGTGCCCAGCCGAGTGCGCCACGGAGGTTGTCATGATCGACATCGAGCAACTGGGGGCGCTCGACGACGACACCGGCTGTGCGGTCCGGGTCATGGGCAAGAGCGAGATCGAGGAAATGCCGGCAGTGTGCGGCCTCCAACGCCTCGACCTCCCGCGCTGCAACCAGTCGCTCGCGGGCCAGCTGCCGGATCGTCTCAAGGAGTCGGTACCGGGAGCGAAGACCTGCCCGCTCTACCTGCACGAGAGACTTGTCGACGATGCGGCCAAGACAGTCCAGCACCTCCGAGCGGGGCAGCCGTTCGTCCGCGCACACTTGCTCGACCGCTTGCAGCGAGAAGCTTCCCGCGAAGACCGCGAGCCGGCGGAGCATGGTCTGCTCGTCCTGCGAGAGCAGCGCGTGGCTCCATTCGAGGGTGGCTCGCAGCGTCGCGTGCCGGGTGATCTCACCGCGTCGACCAAGCAGGGCGAGCGCCTCGCCCAACCGCTCGGCTATCTCCGCCGACTCGAGGTGGGACATGCGAGCGGCGGCGAGCTCCAGCGCGAGCGGAATGCCGTCGAGGCGACGGCAGATCTCCACCACCGATGCAGAGTTGCCGATGTCAAGCATGAAGCCAGGCCGCACGCCGTGGGCGCGGTCGAGAAACAGCCGCACGGAGGCCAGGTTCGCCAAGCGGTCCAGGTCGCTGGCGTCGCCAGGCTCGGGTAGCTCGAGTGACGGTACTCGGAAGGTCACCTCTCCCGGAACATGCAACGGCTCCGTGCTCGTCGCGAGCACGGTGACACCGGGGCAGCTACGGCGTACCGCGGTGGCGAACGCGGCACAGGCGGCAAGTAGGTGCTCGCAGTTGTCCAGCACGAGCAGCAGGGTGCGCGGAGCCAAACGGGTGACCAGTGTGCGCAACGGGTCGGAGCCTGCTGCTGGATCCAGCCCGAGCGCGCTGGCCACCGTATCGGCGACCAGCCGCGGGTCGGCAACGGGCGCCAGGTCGGCGACCCAGATCCCATCGGGGTACGCCGACAGAAGCCCGCGAGCCGCCTCCTCCGCGAGCCGGGTCTTGCCGGCGCCGCCGACCCCAGTCAGGGTCAGCAGCCCACCTCGGGCCAGCAGGGAATGAACATCCGCGATCTCCCTTTCGCGCCCGACGAAACTGGTCAGCGCCGGGGCGAGATTGTGTTGGGCGGCCTGCGCCGCCTGTGGCTCCTCCACATCGAGACTGCCGGTGAGCAGGTCCCGGTAGAGCCGTCGGGTGTCAGGGTCGGGATCCGTTCCATAGCTGGCGCGCAGATCACCGCGCAGCTGCTCGTACCGTGCCAACGCCTCCGACCGACGGCCCGCCAGCGCATGCCGACGCATGAGGCTTCGCACCCCGCGCTCGTGGAGGGGGTCGCTCGCGAGTGCGCGTTGCAGCGCGTCGAACGCCTCCGCCTCGTGCCCGGCCACGCCGGCGGCATCCGCAGCATCGGCGAAGTCTACGAGGAGGTCGCAGTAGCTGCCCCGGAGCTCCTCACGCGCCGGCACGGCCCAGTCCTCGAACCGGTCCTCGGGCAGAAGGTCGCCGGTATAGGCGAGCGCCGCAGCGCGCAGACTGGCAAGGTCGCCGCCAGCCCGCGCAAGTGCGGTCAGCTGCCGGAAGCGGTTGACGTCGACCTCGACGAGCTGATCCGCGAGCAGCACGACGACGTCGTCGCGCAACTCCAGCCACCCGTTGCTCGGCCCATCGCCGGCGAGTACCCGACGGGCGACGTGCAGCGCCTGGTGGAGGTTGTTCACCGCGGACACCGGATCGCGGTCGGGCCACAACGCGTCGAGGAGCACGTCGCGGTGTAGTCGCTGATCAGGCGTCAATGCCAACAGCTTGACGAGCGTGCGCGCCTTACGCAGACGCCATGCTTTGGCGTCGACGTGGTCTTCGCCACGATCCACACCAAAACCACCGAGCAGCCGTATGCGCACGCTCGACCTCCAGACCCAGCCTATCCAGACGGCCGCCCGTGTGCCGCTGTTGGGCCTGCCGACGGATCACTGCCCCCGGTCAGTCGAACTGAAGACCATGGGAGGCACGGCGTGCGCGAGGCCACCAAGGTCCCGGAACTACGTCGACCGTGATGGGCCTGAGTGATAGACAACTGGTGGAACGGCTCCGGTGATCAGCTCGCGGTCTGCTCGCGCAGTGCCCTTGTGGAGCTCGCAGTGGTGTTACCGGCAACGGGTACGTTGGTTGCCCGCCTTGACGGAACGAGGATGACGGATGCGGATCATGCCTTCTACGGATTCTCCGACGCGCTGCTCTTTCCAGGCTACTTCGGCTGGAACTGTGCGCGTTGTCCGACTGTCTCTGTGATCTGAATTGGTTGCCCGCGGACGTACCTGATCATTGTCGAGAACGCGCCCCGGTTGCTGTCGAACTGTGCCGAGAATCGGCACACGCTGTTCCGGATCCTGTCTCAGGCGGTGCATCACTGGGCGAGCCCGCTCGGCAAGCCGGACGGCAAGGGCGTCCCGTTCAACGTGCTGCTGTGCGACCGCGACGAGGACGAGGCGCTGTTGCGGCAGGAAATCGCCTGCGCAGTCCACAACACGCGGTGAAATCGTCGATACTCGCGACCGCCGCCCGCCATCTGCTCATCGGCAAAGTTGTGTGCGGACCCTCGGAAGATCAACGCGCGACCAGCGGCAGAAGCGAATGTGACACACGGAAGCTAGTTACCGTCCGTTGGGGTTATTCCTCTGAGCCGATCCCGCGTTAATGCTCAGCGCTCGGGGAGGTAAGCCCGTTGACGGTGAACATCGCCGGCCACCATTGGCTCAGGCATCTCGAGCCCTCGCTCCCATCTGCTTGCGGCTTGTGGCCCCAGAAGTGCAGACACTGAGCCTCCAACCTGGTTAAAGCACGTCCTGGTGGTTGGGCACCCATCGGCGGAGTCGCCGTTCGGTGTCGGAGTTCAGCACTCTGGCCGAGAGCCATGCACCGGCCAGTGCCCGTCTGACAGCACAGCGGGTGTCCGGTGGTCTAGCAGGTTGTAGCGGCCTTTAGAAAATTTCTTCGAGACACCGTCTGGCTTTCGCCGACTACAACCTCACCCGGCTTTAGCCGATCCAGGTCAGCGATCGTGAATCTCGCGGCAGGCGGCCCGCCCGCTTCCCCGTGCATCGGGCTGCTTGCCGCGTATTGGATATCTGGCGTCAGCTCCGTGAGCCGGACAACGTCGACCGCCGCACTTGGGAGATGACCAGGGCGAGTCTCGTCGGTCCAGCCGGGCGGCACGTCGAAGATGACAATGGCAAGGGCCTCATCCCCTGTCGTCGATCTCCCGATGACCCAGTTCATCAATGTATCGCCCATATCGTCTGCTTCGTCGCGATACACGCTTACATGAGTCACGCACGGGGCCAACACCAGCGCAGGGTGTCCCTCGACTAGCGTCACGGCCACGACTGGATCCCAGTTCCGATACCAGTCGCACGCTGCTAGCGACGGCGACACGAGGGACAGCAAGGTGAGCCAGACAACGCGCCGCATGGCCATCAGCATGGCCCTTTAGAGAGCTCGCAGTAGCATCGAAACGACAACGATATGGCGTACGCACCAAGACAGCAGGACCGCTCCCTAACCCTTCGTCGATCGTGCAGCGGCCCCCAGCGCTTGACACGACATTGAGCCTTTCCAACCTGTTGATCAGTGGCTGGGACGATCGTCCACATAGAACGAAGCTCCTGGTAGATGAGTAGATCGACCAAGATTCACACATCTGCCGAGGAGCTCCGTTGGTCACGTATGCTGCCAGCGCAGCCGCCGTCGGCCAACCGCTGCGCCGTCGGGGCACGATTCCGCTGTCGACCGCGAGCCTGACCCACCTGTCGGACCTGCTGCGATCGGCCCGCCGAGTCAACCGGACACGGTGGCGGCGGCTGGACCCGGGCCGCCAAGCGCTGCTGGTGTTGGCGCATCTGCGTAACGGTGATACCTACTCCCGGCTGGCCGCCGGTTTCGGCGTCGGTATCGCGACCGTCTACCGCTACATCCGCGAAGCCCTGGACCTGCTCGCCGCGACCGCACCCGCCCTGGACCGGGTCGTCTATCAGGCCGCCCGGCTGCTGTGGGTGATCCTGGACGGCACCCTGATCCCAATCGACCGGGTCGCCGGCCAGCGGCCCTACTACTCGGGCAAACACAAACGCCATGGCGTCAACGTCCAGGTCCTGGCCGATACCCGGGGCCGGCTGCTGTGGGCCTCGCCGGCGCTGCCCGGCGCGGTCCACGACGTGAAGGCCGCCCGCACCCACGGCATCCCCACCGCATTGATCAAGTTCGGGGTCGCCTGCCTGGCCGACAACGCCTACCGCGGCGCCGGCCCGACCATCGCGGTGCCGTTCCGGCGCGGACCCCGACCGCTATCGGACAACCAACGACAGGTCAACGCCTCTCACGCCCGCAACCGCGGACCCGGCGAACGCGCCATGGCCACCCTCAAAACCTGGAAACGGCTACGTGAAAGTCTTCGCGACCTTGACCTGTCGGATCCGGCATGGGGCCACTTAGTCGGCCCGACGTGGAGCATCGAGCTCAACATCGGAGCGGATGATCCCGTCGATTCCGTCATGTTGCACGTTCGCGGCAGCGGCGACGACGTCCTGGCCGCTATCGCGGAGATTGTCGCCTTGGTTGGCGGCCGGGCGTTGGACTGCTCCACCGGCGACTTCCTGACAGGCGACCTGGCGGAAACCGCTGGCTGGCAAGGCTTTCAACGGTACCGGGACGAGGTTCTCCGCGAGAACTGACGCCCAGCCGGTCGGGCCCGTGCGATCCTCAACGAGTTGCGCCCCGTTCATCGCACGACCGAGCGATCAGCGACAGAAGCGGACGTTGCGGGAGTACCTATCTCATCGATGGGTTGCATGGTTTCGGAGGAACGGCTTGTCCCGGTCGAGGAGTGCACCGATCGGCAAGGCAGCGCGAAGCACGACGTCAAGCACCCGATCGGGATCGGCGTGGTAGCAGCCGCTGGCCCAGGCCGCATTGGCTTCGATGACCGCCCACCCGTCGCTGGTATCGCCGATGTCGATTACCACCGCGCTGGGTAGGCTCGCGCCGACCTCGGCCAGCAGTTCCTTACCAAAGGCGAGCGCATCCGCCGAGACGTCGGCGATGTAGAGACGACCGTCCTCGGCGTACTGGCTGGCGGCGTGGACCTGCCCATCAAGGACAAACAGCCGGTATTCGCTGGTGAAATCGATGAGGTCGCTGACCAGCACTAGTGTGTCTGCGTCGACAGCGTCCGAGCCGGGCAGTCGAGTCCCATCGCTGTAGATCATCGCCTTGATGCTCTTGTCGTTGGGTGACTTGATGAATGCAGGTGAGCGTAACTGCCAGGCGTCGCGGATCGGCACCGACTCGATTCGGCGCCGGATCAACAACGGCGGCAGCCGTGCTAACCAGTCCGCTGGCGCCTCGAGCAACGCGATGCCGAGCTTGTTGGCGACGGCATCGGCGAAATCGGGTCCCGCGTGCAGGTGCTCAGCGGTCAAATCGGCTGGGACGGTGAACGTCGGCAACTGCACGGCTGGCAAGCCACGACGCTCGGCGGCCATTCGGATTGCCCCCGCAGATGCTGTCAGACGGGGCGGGAAAACCACGGTCACCAGCCGAATCATGCCCAATCGGCGGCAGACTCACCAGCGCGTTCTAGCACACCTCGATTCTCCGCACACCAGCTGGCACCAATCACCAGCTGTGAGGCGCGACGTGTGAGGGCCACAACCCCAGCGCGCGATCCACGCAAGTCCGCGCGACGAGCGGCAGACGCGTTTCGAGTCGGGTACTGATCAAGAAGGCGCCACTCAGGGGCATACTCGTCCCCATGCGCGTCAACGGCCCGTTGCCATTTCACGGGTACGTGGTATGGCTTACCGCTGAGCAAGGTGGCAGGTCATCTGGGCCGCCGCGGACACCACCGGACCAGGACTTCGCCGCAACCGGGTACGTCCCGCCGGCAACGGCCGAGTCGGCGTTGGCTTCCGTCGTCCTGCGAGTGTCGGATAGGACCGCCTGGCGCTCCGACGCAGATGTCCGCTGGCTCGCCGTCGACAACGAGCCTCCCCATCGCGCTGGCCCGGGAGACATCATCGTTGTCACTGAGGGCGCACGGACTGTGGCCTACTTCCACATCTTGCACGTCGACCCAGTGGTGTAGCCAGAACGCCGGCAATTCTATCGACCGCAATCACGGCTCGTCCAAACGCACTACTTTCGGCTACTAGAAGTCACTTCCCGGACCCGCCGAGACTCGGCTTAGAACCCCGCTCCCGATGGCGTCTTGACACAGAGGGGAGCCAAATGCGAGCGGCGGTGATCAAGATCGACGCGCGGTCGGCGGCATGAGCGGATGTTGCTCGACAACTGCCATGCGCTGCATAGGTATGGGGAATCGTTGGGGTGTCGGTCAGTACCACTGTCGCTGTGATGCACACATCGGGCGCTCACTAGCCGTCGATATCGCGCACACCGTCTGCGGTGAGGTACCGGACCGGATCGGAATGTACGTGTGCCTGGCCCGGCAGTCGTCCGGTGCAGCGGCGGCCGGCTGTTGAGCTTTCAGTCCTCGGGAATCACCCAGTCGAACACCTCGGGTCGAGGAATGTCGGGGTCGGGTCCGCTACGGGCTCCGGTGTCGAGCGCGTCGATATTCGCCATCTGCTCGTCGGTCAGTTCGAAGTCAAAGACGTTGAAGTTCTCCGCTATACGGACCGGATTAGTCGACTTCGGGATCGCCGAGCGGCCCTGCTGAAGGTGCCAGCGCAGCATCACCTGAGCGGGACTCTTGGCGTGCTCGTCCGCGAGCGCGGCGATGGTCGGGTCGTCGAGAACGTTCTTGCGGCCCGGACCGTAGCCCGGGTAGAACGTGATGCCGCCGATCGGTGACCAGGCCTGAGTGAGGATGCCCCGTTCGGCATCGGCGGCCCGGACGTCAGTCTGGGCGAAATATGGGTGCAGCTCGACCTGATTCACCGCCGGGACGACATCAGTGCGCCCGATGAGATCGTTGAGGTGGTGGCGCTTGAAGTTGCTGACGCCGATCGCTCGGACCTTGCCGTTGGCGAGCAGAGTCTCGAGCGCCTTGTAGGCCGCAACCGTCTTATCGAACCGGTCAGGCGCCGGCTGGTGGAGGATGAGCAGGTCGAGCTGGTCGACACCCAATTTGCGGGCCGCCTTCTCGAACGCATGGGGGGTCTCGTCGTAGCCATAGTCGCTGACCCACACCTTGGTTTCGATGAACACCTCGGCGCGGTCGACACCGGCACGGCGGATGCCCTCGCCGACCTGGCGCTCGTTGCCGTACACGGCCGCCGTGTCGATATGCCGATAGCCGACCTCGAGCGCGGCTTGGACCGCTGCCGCGGTCTCTTCCGGCGGACTCTGGAAGACGCCCAGCCCGAGCGCGGGCATCGAGACACCGTTGTTGAGAACAAATTCCATGGCCATGCCTTTCATGTTGCCCTCAGCCAGGTGACCGGAGGCCAAAACGTACGAACATTCAGAAGCGCCCAGATTCGCCGAGCCAGCCGCAAGTCTCAGTACGTCTTTCCCCGACGTTCAGCCGAACTGGCAGCGGCAGGCGGCGGGTCGGATGTAACCGACTTGTCGTCTGCTGGTAGCGGCGGGGTGACGCATTCGCCGGTTTCGAGGTCGCAGTACCCCTCGACAGCGTCGGGCAGCAGCTCGAGAGACTTGAGCGGGTCGTACGTGTCGCTCATCGGTTCTCCCACGCCGTGTGGATGGCATCCGCGTACGACTGCACGGTCCCGGAACCGGGGACGCCATAACGACCGGCGAGCACCACGAACGGGACGCCTCTAGCCGACGAGCCGTGGGTGGACCGCATGGTCACGCTGGCCAGCGTTCCTTGGGAACGGGCGACGGTCGAGGCGATGTTCGTGGAGTGGGGCCTCGCCCGTCTCGGCGAGGACGTCGAGTGGGAGGGCGGCCCGGGAGCACCACAGTTCGCCGTTGACGCCGACGGCGAGCCGTCCGGTTTGGTCGGTCGAACTCGGGGCGGCTCCCCCGGATCCGGACATGTGGGTGCACCTGCCATGCGCGCTGTACGGGCCTGCATTCGGGGCGGAAGAGCCAGACAACTCCGACGACGAGGATGACTACACGACGACGACATGCCGCCGCTGTGGGCTCGGCGGCCGGACGCAGGGCGAGCCGATTTTCATGCCGAGCGCGATCGCCTCGCCGCGCTGATCACCGCCCGCCTCGGCCCGCCGGAGATCGTGGTGACCGGAGCGTACGACAGCTACCGAGCGTGTGGCGACGTGGTGACCGAGCTCTGCTGCTGGAGACGACCGACGACATCCGCACGTACTCGCATTACGACGTGCTCGGCATCCGGCTGCAACGCTACGATCTGTCGCTCACCGACCTGAGCGCCTGACCGGCGCCGACACCGTGGCAAGACTGCGGCGCTGTCCGCGGCATGAGAGGACGTTCGAGATGAGCAAGCGGCAGGACTACTGGCCGACCTTGAACCTGTAGGTCGCCGGGTATTGCTGATCATCACGGACCGTCGCAGTGCCCGCCCGCGTCGCAACGGGCACGTGCACCTCGGTGGAGAATCCCATGTCCTTGCCGCTGGGGTTGAACTCGCCGAGTTCCTGGACATCGCCCCCCGGAAGCGTGACGGTCAAGTGCACCGTCGGCAGCGGCTTCAACGGGTCGTTACCGCCGGTGTCGTTGCAGGTGCTCGTGTACCAGTGCCCGTAGATGGTGATCGTGGCCCCTGGGGTCACCGTCGGCACAGGCCCGCGGAACGAACCGCTGGGCGGCTGGTCGTTCAAGTACGGCCCGACGCAGGATGCGTTCGAAGTGCCGTTCGCGTTCGAAGTTACGTTGGCGCTCGACGTACTGGTCACGTTCGATGGGCCGCCGCAGGCCGCGCACAGGAGCAGCAGCCCCGATGCTCCGAGCAGGCGCATACGAGGTGGGACGTTGTCCATGCGTATCTGACGGATCGCTGCACGCCTCGGTTCCACCGGCATGACTCCAATCATGGCGGTTCACTCGACCGCTCATCGGCACGAGCTGGTGTTTGATGGCGACGCACGATCAGCGGCAGTTGAGGATGCGCGACGGAAATGATCGTCGTCCTGCATGGAAACGAGGCAATGACGAGACCGATCGGGAAGCCGATCGACCGTCGCGCGGGCCTCGAATCGACGACGCGCGTGGAGGGGAGAAAGCAGCAGCGGCCTCGATGCGAACAACCGCTGCTGGCGCGCGCTGGCTCCATGGCATCGCTAGGATTCCGGCAGTGGGGCTGTTCATCCGGATCAACGCTTTCCGTGGCGTCTCGCACGTCGATGTTTACGCCATGTTGGCCGAGTTCTGGTCCCGGCATGACCGGCAGGTCGAGCCGGTGCCACCCGACGCAAGGCTCGACGCGTTCGATCTGTACGAGGAGCGGGATGGCTGGACCCTGATGCGCTGGACGGCCGGATGGGAATGGAACCTGCGGCGCCAGGCGCAATTGCATGTGTCCGAGGCTCTGGGTTGTGCCGGCATTCTGGTGTTCGTCTATGACGGCGACGTCTGGGGGTACGAGGTGTTCGACCGGGGTGTCGCAGTGGACTGGTTCATCCAGTGGCCCGAGGAGGGCAACACCTGGTTTCCCGGCATGGACCTGTCCGGCCGGCCCGAAGCGGTCATCGCCGCGTTCCCGGACCTCACGCTCGACGGCTCGGACGTCGCCGCGTATCTCGCGCAGCGCCCGGATGATGAGGAGGCCGACGACATGTGGGACGTGCCGGCTCGCCCGGGCGACCGGTTCCGCCGTGGCGACGAGTGGGCGATGCTGGATTTCCTTGACCTGCTCGGCGTCTCAATCGACGTCACCAAGCAGGGCCTGGCGTGGCCCGCACCTCTGTGGCGCCGATTCCGGGTTGAGCCGCCCCCGGGGGATGAGAACTGAAGCCGTCACACGGCGCGCAACCGCGGGTGGGACTGCATTCTTCGTGGGCGTTCGCCTTGGCGGAAATCGCTCGGGAACGCCGGCGGCGGTGCTCAACGATGTCGGCTTTGGATGACCCGCAATGGGCGGCGAGCGACCCATCTCCCAGGTGCGTTGCCCATTGCGCTCACCGGAACTGTTCGAGCGTCTGACCGGACAACTGATACGCGCGGTTGAGCCAGCACTTCGCGGCTATAACAGGGCGGTTCGGCGCTCCACATCAGTGTTATGTCGGGGTGGTCAGGGAGACGAACTGTCCTACCTCGCGCATCCCGAGCCCGGCGTAGGTCCGACGCGGCACCGGATAGCGGCTGTCGCCGCGAGGGCCGACGATCGCCTGGGTAGCGCCAAGGTCGCGGGCCGCCCGCAGGATCTCCGCACACAATGCCCGCGCCAGGCCACGCTTCGTATGGTCCGGATCGGTACCGACCGGCTCGAAGAGCACGCAGCCAGAGTCGACATCCAGCCATCCCAGCCCGTACGCGGCGAGGGACCCATCGGCCGCCACGGCAACCATGTCCAGCTCACCCCGGTAGACCGGCGAGCCCATCACGGCACGATGTATATCGATCGAGTAGCTCGAGCCGGGCTCCGCCCCGGCTACCGGCAGGCCAAGCATCGCCTTTATCCGTGCTGGAGCCCAGCACCGGCGGTGCACCTCGACCCGCTCTACCAGGTCATCGTGACGGACAGGGCGGATCGTATAGCCGTCGGCGACCCCATGTGCGGTGAGGTCCGACAGATCCGTCAGATTCCGCCACAGCTGCACGAACCATGGCCCCTCGGCCCAGCGAAAGCCACGCCTCACCAAGGCAGCGACAAGGGCGGTGTCGGCGCGTGAAACTTCGACCGTGACCCGGGGTGCGACGCGAAGCAGCTCATCGACCGCGCCGGCCCGCCGCGCAATAGCGGCGTCAGGTGCCAGGTGCAGGGAGACTTCGGCGGGCTCATCGCCTACCGCGGATTGCCAGACATCCGCGAAGCCCACAAGGGGATCACCCCACTCGAGGGTGGCATCGGGAACTCGGCTCCCATCTGCACGAGCGCCAGCCCAGGCGACATTGCCGACGTGCAGCCGCTGCTGAGGGGTCCAGGTTCGCTGGACACAGGCCAGCCGGGCGCTGAGATCAGAGGCGCTCATGGAGCAAGTCGACCCTGGCCGAGGTCCCACGGTCAAACCGAATATGCCGAGGATACTGAACATCCTCAACTCGGCACGAGCGAATCTTTGATGGCGACGACCGATCAGAAAGGACATTGAGTCGGGCACTGATTCCAACGACAGCATCCGTCGCGGTGCGGTTGCAGTGGTTGTCCGATCGCTCGCGAGGTTGATTCAGAGGTCGGTGATGCTGCCGTTGGTGGCGAAGGCAGCCACGGCGGCCAGAAGTCTGTCCAGGAAGCCGTCCAGGTCCCCGGCGACGACGGTGACACCGAAGTCGGCGGAGCCGGAATAGACGCCCTGCTCGTATCCACAATCCCGCAGCCGGTAGACCGTACCGATGTCACCAACGGCGATGGCGTACAGGGTTCCGCCACCGTCAGCACCGAAGACGACCACCTCAACGTCCTCGTCGAACGGTTCGCCGATGCGGTCCGGGATCCCATCGTCGTGGGACAGCACGGCTTGGATGTAACTCGGCGAGAACATGAAGTAGCCGTTGGCGATGTCCGGCAAAGAGACCGCGCCCACCCATCTGGCGACGGCGAGAAGGTCGTCGGGTATCCACGGCAGCCGCTGCCGGAGCGCGGCGCGATCCGACTCCGATGCCGGTGGACCCACGGTGTGCTCGGCCGGCTCGAACGGATACGTCGACACGACGTCGCGCAACGCTCGCTCGATCACCGCCTCGATCGCTTCTGCCCAGTCAATCAGCCGCTGCTGGTCCAACACGGGTGTCCCTTCGGCTTGCAACCCTCACACGCAGGGCTGGGAGGTGCACTCGAACTCTCGCGCGTCCACCAGCGGCCAGCGAGCGAACCAACCTGGACAGGTCGCGTGATCCTGATCGTTACCACATAGTGACGGGCTTTCCGATGTCAGGCGCGCGCTCCAGCGGCGGCATCTGGGCGTGCGCCGCGGCACCAAAGGGAGGGTCCGGCTGGTGGACGTCGCCGCCGCCCTGATGCGTCGTAGCAACGTAAACCTCGGACGGAGCCGGAAGCGCTCAGACGCATCGGCGGAGTGCAGGAAATCCAAGCCTGCGGACTCGTCGATCTTGATTCGATCGGTGAATGCGAGTGTTGCCGCCACGGCGTGATCTGGCCGGGCGATGGGCGTGTGTCGGGTCGGTGCCGCGGTAGGCCTGCGCCCACCCTGAGAACCTGCGCGTGGTGAGCTCCGGGACCGATCAGGGTCCGGCCCTGATGTCTTTGGGCTACGAGCCGCCGCATCCTGGAATCGCCGGGGTGTACCGGTGCGACGAGGGAAGGAAGACGATGGGAACCGTACATGGTTCGATGCGCCGCCAGGGGTTGGTCCGGCCGCGCGATGGGCGGGTGCTCGGCGGTGTCTGCGCCGGGCTGGGGCGGCGCTTCGGCCTCGACCCGTGGCCCGCGCGGCTGTTGTTTGTGCTGATCCTGCTCGTGATTCCGGGCAGCCAGATCCTGATCTACCCGATCCTCTGGATCCTGATGCCGTCCGAGGATGTCGTGCCGGCGCCTGCCGCCACGACCAACGCCGGCGCTCCGCCGGCCTGATCCGGGTGGGAACGCGGCGGCCAGCGTGGAGTGCGCCGGCCGCCGCTAGCACGACACTGGCAGTCGAACTCGGGTCAGCGGTGCGAGCGGCCCGCGGCTCACCCATTTCGGCCAGTCCCGTCTGCCGCGGGCACGCGAACCGACACCCGCCCACAGGCAAGCAAAGCGAAGCAGTGACGCCTGTTGGCTGGGACTGCGCAGCCATTGCTGGTTGGGGCGACCATCGCATGCGATGCGGCGGCTCAGAGATCGCGTTCGCTGGCGAGTGTCGATCGAGGGGCCGATGTCTTCAGATGTCGCCGAACAGTTCATGACCGCGGTCACTGAGCAGGTCGGGCCCGAGGTGCGCGAACCGGTCGAGTGGATCCAGATCACGTAGTAATCTCGCCCATCGCGGCAGAGAGTGAATCCTTGCTAGTCGCACGCAACCTCGTGGCGAGGGTCATGATCCGAGTAGATCGAGGTCACGAACGCAGAAACCGTGGTGCGCCCACTCCTCGTCCAGTACCACCTGAACGCACTCCAGCACCGACTTTCCCCTGGCATACGGCGGCCAACCCGGGCCCGCCGGCACTGGCGCGGGCGCCGAGAGCTGATCGGCCGTCACCGTCGACAGCCAACGCTCTAGCTCAGCGCCTTGCATGTCTCGCGCGGCCAGCACCTCGTCGAGACTGGGGGCCGCCGCTCGGTCCAGGCCCTGCTCCTCCTGGTCAGGGACGAACTCGGACGCCAGCCCGATCGCGGTGAACGGCTCGGTCGATCCCAGACAGCAGCGGCGGAACCACGAGTCGTGCACGAACACCAGATGGCGCTGGGTCTCTACCGCCGACCATTCGCCGCCGACGCGCTGCTGCTCCGAACCCCCGGGCATCGCTCGCAGCCGCTCGATCGTCTCCGCCCAGCCGGCCCGCAGCTGCCGGACAGCCTGCAGCAGGTCCGCCGGATCGGCTGAGCGGAGCAGCAGCCGCACCGGATACCGGCGGTCAAGCTCGGCTTCGACGTACGACGTCACCTCGACTCCGTTGACCACCAGATTGGTGACCAGCCCGTCGATCACAGCGTCCTGCATCACCACCCCGATCAGACGAGCGCGGGTCAAGTCACACTCGCGGAACTCGGCATCAGTCAGGTCCTGGTCCTTGAAGCTCGCCATGCCGGGCAGTATCCACCGGGGTACCGACAACCGCGCAGTTACCGCGGGTAGAGGGTGCTGTAGCCGGGCCTGGAGGCTGCCAGCGGAAACACGCCGAGCCGGCGACCTCGCACCATACGAGACGAGGTCAACGTTCGGCTAGGTACACGCGAGCGATCGTCGATGTCCGGATGCGCACGCGGGCGTGCCATAAGCAGGCACTCGCTGAACGTCCTCAATTCGGCAGAAGCGTGCGTGCATGACTCGTGCTCAGGCTGTGGGGGCGAGGTCGAGGCGATAGACCAGGGTGTCGTTGCCGTGGTACTTGACGTGCTTGTCGTAAGTGAGGCCGGTTTTCTCGGCGACCCTGATCGACGGACCGTTGCCAGGGGCGATGATCGCAATCACGTACTCCTCGCCGTGTTGGCGCGCCATCTCCACCGACGCTCGGGCGGCTTCACTGGCATAGCCTTTGCCCTGCTGAATCGGGAGCACGTGGTAGCCCAACTCGAGCGATTCCCCGTCAACGGGCTGCCAGGTCAGGCCGCACTCACCGACGAACTCCCCGTCAAGGGTCTCGAGGATCCACAGGCCGTAGCCATCACGCGTGTAGTTGCGCTTGTTCCAGTCAATCCAGGCGCGACATTCCCCGCGGGTCTTCGGATGGTCGTAGTGCATCATGACCTCCGGGTCGCCCAGCAACCGAACCATGAGGTCAAGGTCGTCATCGGTCATCCGGCGAAATGTGAGGCGCTCACTCGTGGGGGAATCCATGGACGATACCCAACCGCAGTGCGTGCTGGAGCACCACGTGTATTCGCACAGCGCTCAAACCCAGACGACCTGCGGTAGCTGGAACGCGCGCTCATCGGCTACGAGCGGAGGTTTGATGGCGACGCCCGATCAGCGGCATAAGAGTATGTTCCGGTCGGTGCGGGATGAAAGCGTAGATCAGCGGTGCCAGTACCTCGGGAACGGCCCTGCGGCGACCGGAGGCGGAGGTGTCTGGCACATGAGCAGCGAACTCTTTGCCCGGTGTATCAGGTGTGGCGACCTTATTCCTCTTGACCCTGATGAGTACCGCAACTGCCAGTGCGGCGCTTTATACCTGGACCGCGATGCTGGGCGATTCGGGTCAAGCCTTGGAGACAATCAGATCGAGATCTATCGCTGCAAGCCGTGACGCAGACATGCCTCAGCGACGCTGTCGGTGCGCGACTCGCGGCAAGAGCGGTGTGCATGTCAGTGCCCCTCCGCCGATATGCGCTATACCGGCAGTGTGTCGAACGCGTTTGTGCAGAGCATGGCTCATAACTTCGAACAGGCGCTGCGGCTGATGGAGGCGGCGCTGGCCGACTGCCCCGACGACCTCTGGCAGACGGACTTGTGGCCGGACGAGGCGCCTACGGCTCCGGCGCCGCACGGGGGCTTGCACGGCTCGGCTCCCTGGTTCCTCGGATACCACGCGCTGAACACGCTCGACTATGACCTGGCTGGCGAGTTCGAGCCGTGGGCACCGCCACAACCGTTTGATGACAACACCTACGGCTTCCCCAACCGCAGGTTCACGAAGCCCGAGCTTCTCGGGTACGTCGACTGGTGCCGCGGCCGCGTACGCCAGACCCTTGACGGCCTCACCGAGGAGATGGCCGCTCGGCCACTTCCAAGCGCGCATCGATACCACGGAATGCTGTTCGCGGTGATTGTCGGCAGCATGCCGCTGCACGTCGTTGAGCACGCCTCCCAGATCCGTCAGTTCCTCACAGCCGCGGGCCTCGCAGTGCAACCCATGCCCGGTGACCGTGGGTACAGGGGTTGACCGTGATGGTGATCCGGCGGATGCGGACTGACCGACCGGTCGATCCCCGCTCGCCCGATCATCGGCGGAAGCGGATGTCTAGCCGATCTGCTGTCGATCACTGACGAATGCATGCCGGAGGCGGACGCGCCCGGCGACCAAGGTCACGCCGTGTCAATCCCCTGCGCTGGCCTTGTACTGGGTACATGCTTCCTATTCGGGGCGGCCGTCGGCGAGCCAATGGGCGAGACCGCGCAGCCCGACCGCCCACCGCCCGAGGTCGGTGACCTCGGCGTGCCCGGTGACGACGGTGAGCAACTCAGCCACCGCCTCGTCCGGCCGCTGGGCGTCGTTGAGGGTCAGGGCGCGGAAGACGCGTACGGAGTCGGACTCGGGGAACTCCCTGCGGGCCCGGTCGAGCACCGCCAGCGACTCGCTCAGCTCGCCCAGCCACCGCAGGGTGCTGGCGTACTGGCACAGGCACCGGCGCAGGGCGTCGCCGTCGAGGCCGAGGGCGAGCGCCCGCTCGTAGTAGCCGCGGGCGGTCTCCTCCTGGCCTGCGGTGTCGTAGGCGCCACCTACTTCGTACACGAGGACGGGATGGTCGGGGTGTTCGGCGAGCAGTGCCTGGAAGTAAGCGATCGTCGGCGCCATGTTGGCTCGGTCGCGCTGGTCGTAGCCGCGCTGGATCGCCTCGGCGAGTTCGGGCGTCACGTCGGTCGTCACTGCTGCAGCTCCCATGCGTACGAGTTTGGTGATCAACTCACCCTATTGCAGCCTCGTCCGCAGGCGCTTACCCGCGGGCCCGCCCGGAATTTCCAGCGTTTGTGTCCGAATTTGATGGGTTGCGTCCTTTGCCGCCATGTCGACGGTCGGCCGCGGCGCGCGCACCGGCGTGAGCGCGTGGGACACACGCTTGTCGGCTAGAAGCGGACGTTGCACCCATGCAGCGTCGGCGATTACTGAACGTCTTGGCCAGCGCTGACCAATTTCACCGACCTCACCGTCTGCCGGCTGGTCGAACTCGGCTCTGCACATTGTCCTGTACCCCGATACCCCCGGCACCAGCAAGTGTCAGAGGGAGCGGCGCCGCTCTGATACGTATCGGGCAAGCGCGGATGGCAGTGCAGCTCAACCCCCAGACGCCGGCGCTGGCAGCCTCCTCGCGGTGCCAGTGACGGGTGGATGACTCGACCCGATCCAGCAGGCGGCCACCACGCCCGCGCTGAAGGGACCAGCGCTATGCCCGCTACCCGCTCCACCACCAACCCACCTCCCGACCCGCTCGAGACGGTGGTCACCGCCCTGACTGCGGTCGGGCCGACGACCGCCGGTCAGCTCGCCGAGCACCTAGGCATCGCCTACTCCACCGTTACCCCGCGGCTGCGGCAGCTGGAAACCGGCGGCCGCGCGCAACGCGTCAAAGACACCGCCACCCGGCAGACCCTCTGGCGGTCCATTGCGGACCAATTGAGAAGCGGCACCGACCGCGAACCGCTTCGCGCACGCGCCGATGACGACGGCCGTGACAGTCACGGACCGAACATCGCCTGCACTCGATCCGTCAGCAACCCGAGGTGCAGGCCGGCGACCCGGACACGGTCGAGTCCGCTGAGGCCGAAGCGGACACGTCCGCTGCTGACACGCACACGGCGGACGAAGACTCGGCCAGCAAGCTCGTCGTCTCCGGCGAGCTGACCCTGGTCTGCGAGAAGCCCGCCACCTACCAGGCCACCTAACGCCCGGCTATCGGCACACCCATTCCAAGGCCCGGGGGCGGGCGTCTGTTTGCCGCAATCGCCCACCCCCGGTGCGTGGTTGGGGCTGTGGCCACCATCGCCGAGGACGAGGCGGAAGTCGTATGCCGATTCCGCTAGGGTGGCCGTGACGCGGAGGTTCTCGGCCAGCCAATTGAACTCAAGCTTGTTCCAGTTCAGGTCGCGATGTCCGGCCTGGAGGAAGATGCGCAGCGGTTTGGCTGGCGTGCTGGCTAGTCCTCCAGCCGTAGATCGTTATGTGCCCTGGTCTTGGGGCTGTCTGCCACTGGCGGAAACTCAGGTGGCCGCAGCGCACGATCTGGCTAGAGTCGGGCAATGCCCGAGCTGAAGCGGATGCATGCCGGCCACGCCCCAGCGGTCCTGGCCTTCGAGCTGGCGAACCGCACCTACTTCGCTGCCTCGATCTCCGACCGCGGCGACGACTTCTTCGACCAGTTTACCGACCGGTACAACGCCTCGATGGCCGAGCAGGAGGCCGGCATCTGCGCCTTCTACGTGCTCGTCGCCGAGGACGGCTCGGTACTCGGCAGGTTCAACCTGTACGACTTGGAGGACGGCATTGCCAGACTCGGCTACCGGGTCGCGGAGCGGGTCGCCGGCCGCGGGGTGGCGACCGCGACCGTCCGGGAGCTGTGCCGGATGGCGACAGCGATGCACGGCCTGCGCACACTGCGGGCGGCCACCTCCCACGACAACGCCGCGTCCCAGAAAGTCTTGGCCAAGGCCGGGTTCGTCTCGGTTGGCCCTGCCACCCCGGCCGATCTCGGCGGCAAGTCAGGCACTTGGTACCAGCGCGACCTCCAGCCATAGACCTTGATCTTGCTCGTGGGTCGGCTGCGGGAAGGCGGCGGCCACCGCTGATCATCGGTGTGTGAAGACTAACGATCTTGCGATGGCCGCAGGTTCTCGGCGTCGGCGAACGCTTCGGGGGTGGCCGCACGAGACGCGAGGCTCGTTCTCGCCCACGCATT
This sequence comes from uncultured Actinomycetota bacterium, assembly GCA_963836775.1. Lineage (GTDB taxonomy): Bacteria > Actinomycetota > Actinomycetes > Mycobacteriales > Micromonosporaceae > DASQPR01. The sequence continues at coordinate 3,520,796 of CAWIKR010000003.1, forward strand.
GGTACACCGTTACCACGGCGAAAACGCAGCGGACGCGGAGCGGGACTGGTTCCTCGCAACCTTCGCATACCCGGTGGCTCCGCCCCCGGACCCCGGAATCTCGGGCTCCGGTTGCCCGCGTGCCGACGATCCAGGCGGAGCCGAGCAGTGCGTAGGCACGCTTGACGTGCCTACGCGGCGTCGTTCGCGGAGACAATTCGGTTTGTTTGGGTGGAGTTCTTACCTACCATCGGCGAGCATGAACATGAGTTGGGCGAACGGGGTGACCCGGGTGGCGGTGCTGACTGGAGCTGGCGTCTCCACTGACTCGGGAATCCCGGACTATCGGGGGCCGTCGGGTGTGTGGACACGTGACCCGGCACTGGCCAACGCGTTCACCTACAACGCCTTCCTCGCTGAGCCGATGTTGCGGGCGAGGTTCTGGCAGACCTACCTAGGGCACGCCGCGTGGCGGGCTGAACCCAACGCTGCGCACTCTGCGCTCGCTGACCTGGCGCGCACTGGAGTGGCGGTGCGTATCCTCACCCAGAACGTCGACGGATTGCACCAGAAGGCCGGCTCCAGCCCGCGGAAGGTACTCGAACTGCACGGCACGATGCATGAGGTGGTCTGCACTGGTTGCCGCATGCGCACGCCCAGCCAGCAAACATTAGCCCGGGTGGCGGCTGGCGACGGCGACCCGAGGTGCACGAGCTGCGGCAGCATCCTCAAGCTGGCCGTGGTGATGTTCGGGGAGCACCTCGACCCGACTATGGTCAGCCATGCGGAGCGGATCGTCGCCAACAGCCTCCTGATGCTCGCGGTTGGCAGCTCGCTGCAGGTCGAACCGGTCGCCTCGCTGTGCGCCGTCGCGGTCAACGCAGGCGGCCGGCTGGTGATCATCAATCGCGACCCCACTCCGTACGATCACCTCGCCGTCGAGGTGATCCGCGAACCGATCGGAACAGCTGTGCCGAGGATCTGCGCCACCCTCGGCGCCGCTGCCCAGGCCCCGCAGGAACGCGGTGGGGTCGCCGCTTAGCTGGTGGCTGGTCGCGGAGCCGGATCACGGTCCGGGCGCGTGCCGGAAGACTCGCAGCGTTACCTGTCCAGCGCGTGCCGGGCAGGTCGGGCTGCCCTCGGATGCTGGCGCCGGGCGGCTGCTTTGACCCATCTGCTGCCGGGTACCGACCCGGCGGCGGCGCGAGCCGCGGCCGCTGACGGGGATGACGGGCAGATCGGCGTCGCGGCCGCGAACCTGGTCATCGACCTTGGTCCTCATCATCTGCGGCAACGACAAAGCGCGGCGGATGATCGACGCAGGCTTCCCGATGCACGACGGGGTGCGATATTCACTGACGTCGCATCGCGTCGGCCCTCACAGTGGGCGGCGACGCGTCTGCACGTCCGACGTGGAGGCGTTGGCGCGGGCGATGTGTGGCGAGTTCGGGAACAACTGACCGGCTGGTCGCTGTTAATTCCGTTGTCGAGATCGGAACGCCCACCTACAGTTGATCGTGGAAGTCAGCACCGCCAGTCCAAGGAGCACACCGCAAATGAGCATGTGGCAGTCCACCTGCACGAGCCCGGTTATCGCCGGCTCGCTGTTTGTGCTGCCCATGGAGTCCGCCGAGCGAGCGGATGAGAAGCGGGGGCACAACCAGGTCAGGTGGGATAGGTAGCGCAGCAAGACGCGACCCGCGCCGCCCGCCCTGACCAGGGACCGGGCGGTTTTTCTTTACCCAGACAACTTCATGTGGGCGTGGTGTAACGGCAGCAGAGTGGTCTCCAAAGCCGCTTGTGAGGGTTCGAATCCTTCCGCCCATGCGTTACCCCCGGCTGTGGCCGGCGGGCTTGTGTTTTGAGAACTCCACAGTGGATGGCATGACATGGCCAGCGGCGTCACCCTCGAGGTGCGCCAGCTGGCCGATCGGGAGCGTTTGGCATGGCGACCAAGCCTGGTTTGGAACCAGGAGGCACCGCGTTCGACTCGCGGGTTCCCGACGTATGGGTTGCACGTCACTGGTGTGCGGCTGTCCTCGGCAGGGACGGCGTGAAGGGTTCGATTCCCTTGCGATCCACTCATGTCCTCTTGGCGTAATAGTGAGCGCGGCGGTGTGAAGTACCGCGGGTCCGGGTTCGATTCCTGGGGAGGACACGCAGTACAGGTGCGGGACCCCGCAGAGTGGCAGCGTACGGGCGGGAATGCCGGTAGGGCTTATCCCGGCAATGGCGAGTTCGGCTAGCGGCCAGGGTGTCTACGCGGCGGCGGCGGCGATGCCGGCCCGCAGTTGAGCGAGTTCTGGCTTGGTGCCAATGTTGGCGCGGGCTTCGGCCACGTTGCGGTAGAACGTCAGGGCGGTCGCGAGGAAGGTCGGGTCGACCAGGGTCGTGAAGAATCTGACCTCGCGCCCCTTGGTCGTCACGACGGTCAGGATGCTGCGGTTGACGAAGACCTCTCGCACGTCATCCCAGCGTATGTGGCGTCGTCGCAGCACTGTGCGGACGTGAACGCCGGTTGGCGACAGCGCGACGGTTCGCCGGCCGGACCGGACGCGGGTAATGAGGAGTACTGCCGCAAGAGTGGTGGCCGGGATGATGTCGATCAGCGCTAGCCTGCTGATGTCGGCGAGCCCGAGGCTGGGGTAGAGGCGCACGGTGCTGATCCCTTGGGCGCCCCACAGAAAGGTCAGCACGAGGACTGCGTTCACGCCACGCGTCTTGGTGGCGGGCACCACGAAATGCCCGTTTTCTACGAGGAGCTCGCGATAGAGGTCACGTCGGCGCAGCAGCCCGAAGCCGGTCGCGTACGCGGCGGTCAGGAGTCCGATGACTGCCGCGAGGCACGCGATGGCTCCGAGGAGTGCGGGCCAGTTCATAGCCCCGTACCACCAGTTAACGGCAGGTATCAGTAGCACAAATCCCGTGACCAATACGTACACGCCGCCCATCACCCATTGCTGTCTGCGCTGCTGGATGGCAAGGGACTCCGCGGTGGACACGCGAGCAGGATAGCGGGCCCTGCCAAGACCATGCAGGCCGTGGAAGGCCGCGAAACTCACCCTGGGCCAGATCGGGGCCGATGTTGCTGACTCTCGATCAGCAAACACGGGTTCGATTCCCGTACTCGCTGCGTTGACCTCGACCCCGGGCGCTGCGTGGGTGGCGTCTGCTTCTGCGCTACTAGCTCATCTGGCTAGAGCGGCTGGCTTCCAACCAGCAGGTGCGGGGTTCGAGCCCCCGGTACCGCTCGTCATTCCGGGGTACGGCGCTGACGTCCGTGGCCGCGCTTTGAACGCGGAGCCCGTAGGTTCGATTCATGCACCCGGAGCTTGCCCCGGTGGCCCAACGGTCGAGGCGCCCGGCTTAAACCCGGGATCTGCCGGTTCGAATCCGGCTCGGGGTACCAATGCCGACGTAGCTCAGATGGTTTAGAGCGCGGTCCCGGTACGACCGCGGTGCCGAGTTCGATTCTCGGCGTCGGCTCATGTGGCTGTAGCACAACGGCTAGTGCGTCGGTGTGTCGCGTCCAGGTAAAGACGACACGGCATCTGGACTCAAAGAGCGGCCGCTATTACGTCCGGCTCACTCGGAACGTTTACGACCCTTCCTTGCCGAGCAACGCACGCGGTCAGTACAGGAAGGTGTCGTACACGTCGGAAGAGATCGACCTCTTCTTCATCGTTACTGCGGAGGGGCGGCTGTACATCATTCCCATCGGCCTCGTTGGACAACAGCAGAGCGTGACTCTCGACGCAAAGTTTGCTGCCTTCGAGGTCTAGCCGGTGTAGCTCAGCAGGTTAGAGCGCTCGCCTTGTAAGCGAGGGGTCACGGGTTCGACTCCCGTCACCGGCTCGCAATGCCAGCGCAGCACGGACGGTCCGTGCGCCGTCCTCGTCCCGCGCCGCTCGTGCTGCACCAGGTCCGTACGCATTCCGTAAGGCGGAGGCTGCCGGTTCGAATCCGGCCGCTGGCTCTCGGTCAGGCTGAGGCTTCCTCGAGGCACGCCGGAACGAGGCGCTAATCGTCGCAGATCATGCAGCGGACGACGTGGTGGCCCTTCTGCCCTTCGGTGCAGAGGCAACCGGTCCACCCGATGTGGAGCACCTTCGGCCCCAGCTGGTGGCCGTTGCGGCACTCGTCGGGCAGCTGCAGGACCCACTCGGTGGTGCCGTCAGGTTTAGCCCGGGGTAGCCATTTGCCCCAGTCGGCCTCGGCGGTCATAGAACAAATGTACTGGGTATCTGCTTGAGTGCAGTAGCGTGCGCTTCATCGACCAGACCGGCGGCGGGCCGCTCGTGCCGAGCAGGATGGGTCGCCCGGAGGCTGGCAGGCCGACGGCCTACGGTGCGCCGCTCAGGCGAGGCAACCTGGCGTTGACGGCTGATTGGCTGCGGTCGGCTTCGACGCGTCTTCGCCGGGCCGACGTAGGACGCGGCCGTGCGTGCCACTCGGCGCGATTTCCGCGCGGCTGATCAGCGACAACTCATCGTGAATCACGGCAGCTCATTACGCTGAAGGTTCATAGGTCCGGAGCGGCACGTTTGGAAGCTACGGCGAGCGAGGGTGGCCATGGCCGACACGAGCGGACGAGTAGCGCGGCCCCGTCGTGGCGGCGTCGTGGGCTGGCTGTCGAAGGTGTTCGAGCTGAAGCCCGCCGGCCTCAACTGGGCGCGCGGAGTGATGTTCCTGGACGTCATGCTCGTACCGCTGCTCGTCTTCTGGGCGATCGGGCACGAGCAGTACCTTCTCAGTGCCCTCTTCGGTGCCCTGCTTACCCTGGTTGCCGACCCGGGAGGCAGCTACGGACGCCGCGCGTTGCACCTCGTCGGCTTTGGGCTGATCGGCGCCGGGCTGACCGCGCTGGCGTTTGGTATCGGCGGCAGCGGCTGGGGCTGGCTGGTCCTGGCGGCCTTCGGGGTCACGTTGGTGGCCGGCCTGGCGGTCATGTTCGGGGTGCATACGTTCGTCGCGGCGGTGCTTCTCAATGTGTGGTTCATCGCCGCCCTTGCCCTCGCCTTCAGCCTCCACCAACACACCCACATCACCAACCACACCTGGGCTCAGGTGGCCGCCTGGGCCGGCGGGTCGGCGCTCTGGATCGCGGTGACCTTCATCGAATGGCTGATCCGTGGGCGCACCGACCGGCCGCCGCCGATCGCTGAGATCCCCGGCGACACCGCACGGCGGGCGCTGACCCCGCCACTGGTCGCATTCGCGCTGATCCGTGCTATCGCCCTAGCCGGTGCCACGGCGATTGGCTTCGGACTGAACCTGTCACACGCCGATTGGCTACCGATCGCGACCATCGTCGCGCTGAAGCCCAGCCTGGCACAGTCCACGCTGGTTGGCGTGCAGCGGGTTGCCGGGGCGCTCATCGGCGCCGGTGTGGCTCTGCTGTTCCTGCTGATACCCGTAAACGAGCACGGACTCAGACTGCTGGCCGTCGACTTCGGACTCGAAGTGGTAGCGATCGTCCTGATCATGCACGCGGTGGCGATCCGCCTGGTGAACTACGCGCTCTACAGCAGCGCCATCGCCGCTGCGGTGCTGATCTTGTTAGACCTTCCACAACCCTCCAACTACTCCGCCGAAGGCGACCGGGTGCTCTGGACGCTGTGCGGCGTGGCGATCGCTATCCTCGTCATGCTCCTCGCCGGTCTGCTCACCAAACTCACCGCCAAGAAGTCGCCACCACCAGCCTCACGACCAGCCTGAACGTGTTCGCCGGCACGAACCCACGGCCAGAGCGCGGTCCTGACCAGGCAACTTCACTCAAGCGGATACGCAGAACAAATGTACGACATGGGGTGCGTGCTGGTGCACAGTCTCGCCTTGCAAGCCTGACGTGATCGGTTCGATACCGATGCGCTCCACTCATGCCCTGGTAGCCCAATTGGGAGAGGCGCCGGTCTTAGAAATCGGAGGTTGGGGGTTCGAATCCCTCGCAGGGTACGCAAGGTCAATGGTTGCGTGGAGCAGTTGGAGTGCTCGCCACCCTGTCAAGGTGGAGGACGCGGGTTCGAGTCCCGTCGTAACCGCAATGGAAGCGTGGCCGAGAGGTCTAAGGCGCCGGATTGCTAATCCGGTGGGTGGCAGTCAAACGCGGCCCCCTCGGTTCGAATCCGAGCGCTTCCGCCATGCCGTCGTGGCCCGCGTGGTAAGGGCGCTTCGCCGATAACGAAGAGGTAGGTGGTTCGACTCCACTCGACGGTACTCGTGCCCCTGTAGCTCAGTGGATAGAGCGCCTGGCTACGAACCAGGAGGTCGCGAGTTCGACTCTCGCCGGGGGTACGAGTGGGAAGGCGCCGGCGTGGAGCACGAGGCGCACGGGTGGGCTATGTAACGGGTGAGGCCTACACCAATCGGGATGTGGCCCAGCGGTAGGGCGTCTGACTGGGGGTCAGAAGGCGGCAGGTTCGACTCCTGTCATCCCGACCAACGGGTTGTGGCTCAGTTTGGTAGAGCACTCGGTCCGGGGCCGAGGGGTCGCAGGTTCGAATCCTGCCAACCCGACTTGACGAGGTGAACAGCGGTAACCACGCCGAGCACCTACCGCCCATGCCCCTGGGGCGGCACCTCGTCGCAATGGAGGGTGGCGCGCAGTGGTGCGCAACCGGTCTCGAAAACCGGGCCACGGGAAACCGTGATGGTTCGACTCCTTCGCCTTCCGCCATGCGCCGTTAGCTGAGTTGGTTTAGCACCTGACTCTTAATCAGGGGACGCCCGTTCGAACCGGGCACGGCGTACCAACCTTGCGGCACGCGCCGGATGCGCGGCCGGGTCTTCTAAACCCAGCTGGCCGGGTTCAACTCCCGGGTGCCGCGCTCTCCCCTGTTAGCTCAACGGATAGAGCAACCGCATCCTAGGCGGTAGATCGGGGTTCGATTCCCTGGCGGGGGGCGTACGTCATGCGCCGCGAGCATGGATGGTTATGCAACGGACTTTTAATCCGTGGAGCACAGTTCGAGTCTGTGGCGACGTACTTGCGGGTAGCAGCACTGGGCGTGCTGAACGGCCTCATAAGCCGAGTCAGGTCGGTTCGATTCCGGCACCCGCCCCCAACGCGCGTTCGGTTATGGGTAGGCCGCCGTCCTTTCGAGTCGGCAGAACGGGTTCGAGTCCCGTACGCGTGACTATTCCCTCGTCGCCAAGCTGGTAAGGCAGCGGACTGTTAATCCGCCATTCGCTGGTTCGAGTCCAGCCGAGGGAGCCATGCGCCGGAGCCCACCCGGTGGTGGGACCTGCCTTATAAGCAGGCTGTGGCTCGGGTTCGACTCCCGCGCGGCGCACGTAACCCGGCCGCAATCCGGGACCTTAGACGTGGGTAGTGACGTCCAACGGGGGTGCGAGGCCCCTTCCGACTTGCCCGTGTAGCTCAACTGGCTGAGCAGCTGTCTTACAGGCAGTTGGTATGGGGGTTCGAATCCCTCCGCGGGTACTGTGGCTGTAGCGCAGAGGCAGGCGCGCCGGTTTGTGGCACCGGAATACGCGGGTTCGAGTCCCGCCAGTCACCCAGCTTTAGCGGACCGGGCCTCTCGCTGGCGCCGCGCCGCACTCTGGCGCTCGCGCATCGCGGTCTTCAGATCGGGTAGGACGCTATCAATGCCGTAAGCGGCCTTCGCCGCGATCCGTTCGACGTTGCCGAACCTGCTGAGGTCGTCGTTCGTGATGTCAGCGAGGAAGTCGGCTACCGTCGCGGCCTGCACGGCCGGCGCCCACCGGGCGAAGAGATCCATCAGATCGACGATGGAGGTCACCTTCACGAAGTGGCTGATGCTGCTGCCATCCTCGACTTGGATCAGGTACTCCGGCTGGGACCCGTCCTCGGGGATTAGACGGTAAGAACAAATCCGGAGGGCGAACTCGCCGCCGATGGTGAAGAACTCTTCCCACCCTCTGCTCGCAAGGAACTCGTCGACCAGTCCTTCGTCCAGGTCCTCGAGGACATCGGTCATCGGCTGCCACTGTCCGTCGATCAGTTGAATGTTCCGGGTCGCCATCTTGATCCCTTCGGCGTGTGCAAAACAGATTACGCGTGTCGTGGACGTCGGATCGTCCAGCGGCCTGTAAAGCCGTCGCCTTGCGGCATACCAGGTTCGAGTCCTGGGACGCGCACCATGCCCTCGTAGCTCAGCGGAGTAGAGCGCCAGGTTCCGAACCTGGAAGTCGGCGGTTCGAATCCGTCCGGGGGCACAAACCTCACGTTAGAACCAACCGACCACAGCGCCGATGATGTAACCGACAACCACGCCAGCTGCGCCAGAAACGAGCGCGACGACCAGGTCATGTAGGCGCTGCGAGCGTTGCGCGGCAGCTGCTGCGCGGCGATTCAGGACTACATCAACGTCGACTCTCTCGCCGAGGTTCCTCGCACGGAACAAGAGGGGATGCCTCACCCGGTCCAGCGAGTTGAGGAAATGCTCGACCTCTTCACGCTGCCGTCCCTGCTGCTTCACAATCTGGGCGGTGACCCCGATGCGGCGGCGGAACATCACGTTTCCGTCGTTGCTCCTGACTTCGATGCCAAAGAAGCCGGTGCGGCCCATTAGGTCCTCGACCTTATCGAAGGTGGAATCGGGTGCGTCCACCTCTTGCAGAATCATGGTGGCCGGCGTGTTCGCGCTGAGGATTGTGGCGACGGCCTCGATGTCGTCGAGATAGACCCTCACGCCTGTTCTCTTAGCGTTCCAACTGTTTGTGTCGACCGGATGAAGTGGCATCGCTCCCCCTCTGTACAAACCAGAGCGGGTCTATGACCTTGTGCCCGAGTGGTTAGGGAGCCGTCTGCAAAACGGTGTACGCCGGTTCGAGTCCGGCCTTGGTCTCCACGTCACGCCATCCACTGTGATCGTGGGCGGACTTGGGTCCAGCTGCTGCTCATAACGGCGGACAGCCCGGTTCGATGCCGGGGCTCACGACGTAACGCGGATCGCGTTGATGGCGATAACAGAGGGAGCGTGGCTCACACCCGAGCGCTGGGTGGTGTGGGCCACGTTCTCCGGGGATCCGGGTGGTACTCCAGGCCTTTCTCCCAACGATGCCCAAGCTAGACAGGTACCGTGTGGAAGATCGCGGCTACAACGCGGTGGTGAGCGTGATCGATGTTGTGGTCGGTTCCTTGGGGGTGAACCGGTGGGAATGGCATCGCGTGATTCGCCGAAGGTACTGGTCGGACTGCTACGTCAGCATGGTCTGGCTCCGGACCGGGTGGACAACGTCGAGATGGCGTGGAAGGCGTTCTGTGAGTTTCTCGCCCAGCCAGTCGACGGCCTGGAGCCAGGGACAGACAGCGACGCAGACGGCTTCATCGTCCAATGGGGCCGTTACAGTTGGAACGACCGGTTGCCCAGCCTCAGCTTCACCCGCCAGTTCGCGATAGACGTGCGAGCCACCTGGACCGAGACCGACTGGTACCAGCCCGAGTACTGGCAGGTGAGTCTGGACCTAGCGTTTGCCGACGCGCCCACGCTCGCCGATCTCGACCAGCTCAACGTGCACAACACCGGGTTTGACTTCAGTTCGCCCGGCGCGGAACGAGACCGCGCGATCAGTGAAGCCGCATGGGAGATACGGCACTATCCCACCCTGCAAGCATTGTGGGCGAGTACCCCCCAGCGCAGCACTGTCACGCTAGACCAAGCCGACTGACCAGCAACGCTACAACCAGGGCGCCCCGCTCGATGCGGCAGGAGCATAGCGGTCGGGTTCACGGCGATCATCGGATCAGGCGGTCGATCGTCCATTCGCCGAAAAGCAGGTCCCATGGCTGAGCTTCGTCGTCGGCGTCTACCAGGATGTAACGGGGCTCGGTGGCCGCGACGGCCGCCTGAAGCGTGGCGACGGGGTTCTCGGGGAGCGCGAGCCCCAGGGCCTCGACAAGTCGAGCCTGGGTAGTGTCGAGGTTCGGGAAGTCGCGCAGGAGATTTTCCTGAAGGAAGTGCTGCGCCCGGCGCATCTGATCCAGATCACCACCACCGGAGAACCCAACGAGATCCCGCCAGTTGGGCACCGCGATCATTGTGGCGAGTGCGGTCGCCAGGTCTTGTCCGATCAGCCCGGCGCTGCCCTCGGACGTCGCGTGCAGCAGTGGCCGCTGTTCGCCGGCCCCCACCAGGAAAAACACACCTCCGGCTGCGTCGCCCGCAACGAGGTCGAGCTCAGCACCCGACGCCAACCTGACCAAGGACGCGAGGTGGTAGCTCTTCTCGACGACGTCGAACTCGGTCACCGAACGCAGGGTCTGCCAGATCCATGTGTCACTCTCGATCGTCCGCAGCAAGGACCTCTGCTCATGCACGCCTTCACAATATTGGCCGAACACCTAGAACGCCGCGGCCGGCCGACAGGTATCCATGCCCTCATTTCGGCAGAATGGGCACCTGAGACACTCCCTTCATGGGAAGAGCATGGAAGCTTCGTCCGGGACTGCCCGCGGACGCCGAGTGGCTTGCTGACCTCAAGGCCCGCGCCATGCGCCCCGATCTCGAACGACTCGGATTATGGGACGAGGATTGGGCTCGCCGCCGATTCCTGGACACCTATGTTCCGGCCAACACGGACATCATCGAAGTCGACGAAAAGTCGGTGGGGGTCATCGCCGTGCGACCCGAGCCCGACGCGCTGTGGATTGAGCACTTCTATCTCGAGCCTGCGGTTCAGGGCAGCGGGCTTGGCAGTCGGGTGCTCCAGTACGTTATGGAGACCCATCGCGATCGCAGGCCATTCCGGCTCGCAATCGATCGCGGGAGCGCGGCTCGCCGGCTCTACGAGCGCGTTGGCTTCGTGCACCTCTATGACGACGGCAACGGCGTGGACCAGATCTTTGGCGCTTCCGGAAGCGTTTTCGAATGACGGCGACTGTCCGTCCATCGCCCCACCTAACTGGCATCAGCATTCGGCCTCCGACATGAGACAAAGGCCGCGGCATTCCTCAGAGCCTGGTCAATTTGGGTTTAGACGGCCAGTGAACCGTTCCCGGTAGGTCCGGTCACGGTGTGTAGCTTCGGAGACGGTGGTGATACGCCGGTATCGGCCACCCGGGCGCTGGGCTGCCTTGCTCAGGCCGTGCCCGTCATGGTGGTTCCTCGACGGCTGCGACGCCGGAACTGCTGTCGTTAGCATGGATCACTATGGTGGATGGCCAGAATCTCCGCGCGCTGCTCCTGACTGGCGTCTACGGTACTGGCAAGTCTTCGGTGGCGGTCGAGATCGCCGACATACTCGACGAGCGTGACGAGCCGTACGCCGTCCTGGATCTCGACTTTCTGATGTGGTTCCGCGCACCGGGCAGCGAGGCAGAGGACTACGAGATGATGCGCCGGAATCTGGTGGCGGTCGTGAGCAATTATCGCATCGCCGGAATCCGAACCTTCGTTCTCGCTGTCTCGCTGCCCGACAAGGCGGAGCTGGAAAGTCTTCGGTCCGTACTCTCGATGCCGCTGCGCGTCGTTCGGTTGACGGTGCCGTTGAGGGAGATTGAGCGGCGTCTGAGCGGGGACATCACGAGCGGGCGCCAGGACGACCTGCGCGTGGCGGCGGAGTGGCTCGCCGCGCGAACCGGCGAGGGGATGGAGGATCTTGCGGTCCCCAACGACCGTCCACTCCGCGAAGTTGCGACGGAAATCGTCGACTGGCTCGGGTGGGGCTGAGTCAGCCGGTCCGGTTGGTTGGTACGACGGGGCGTAAGGGACCCCTTTGCGGCCGGCCGCCGGTTCTCCGCCCGAAGGCCCAGCGATGTCACAAGCGCCGGAGCGAGCGCGGCTTCTGCTCTCGGAAGTACCCCTGCCTTTGTGGTGAGCGTTTGGTGAGCGGGCTGCGGGATCGTGTCGCGACAACCGGGCCCGGTGGTCGGGCCAGTACCGGAGTGATGGTTCCCATGACAATGAGCGTGTTCAAGCGGTTGGCCGTCGCGGCGAGCGTCGGCGCGCTGACCGTCATTGCGGCAATTGCGGTGACCGGCCCTGTTGCATTCGCGGATCACGGCTCGGCAGGATGAGGCGGTGAGCCTGTCAACTCGCCGGCATTCGGCACTGTTGTCGCGGTCGGCGTTCGCGGGTTTCCGGTTTCCTGGCGAGGTGATCACGGTGGCGGTGCGCTGGTACCTGCGCTACGGCCTGTCTTAGCGTGACGTCGAAGAATTGCTGGCCGGACGCGGCATCGAGGCCGATCACGTCACCGTCTACCGATGGGTGCACCGCTTCGCGCCCCTCCTGGCCGACGCGGCCCGCTTCACCCGGCACGCACCTGGCGACCGCTGGTTCGTCGATGAAACCTACGTCAAAGTCAACGGCGTGTGGCGCTATGTCTATCGGGCGGTCGATCAGCACGGGCAGGTCATCGACGTGTTGGTCTCAGCCCGACGCGACGGCGCGGCCGCGCGCGGGTTCTTCCAGCGGGCGTTAGCCACGCTGAAGGTGACCCCGACCGAGGTCGTCACCGACGCCGCACCCGTCTACCCGCGGGTCCTCGACGAGCTGGTCCCGGCGGCCTGGCACCACGTCGAGCAGTACGCCAACAACCGGATCGAAGCCGACCACAGCCGCCTCAAACACCGACTAAGACCCATGCGCGGGCTACCCACCGACCGGACGGCCCAGGTGATCATCGCCGGGCTGGCGTTCATGCAGAACCTGCGCCGCGGCCACACGAACGGCACCGAAACCCCACACCCGTTGCGGGTCGCCGCAGCGTTCACCGAACTCGCCCAGGCGATCTGACAGGTCGTCCGCCACGGCATCACGCCGCCCACCGATCAGCGAATGCAACAGGGCCGCCGGCGCCATTTGGCGAGCGGTAGCTGACGACTCGCCAAACGCGGCGTCCAACGCGATGCGGTCTTGAGGTTGGACCGGCGCCGCGGCGGCAATATCGCGGTTCGGCTGCGGTCCACGTTCCCACGATCGGGTGATCGGCCTCGCGCCGACCGTCGAGATTGAACCGTCGGCGGCGACGGCGCGTAAGTCCGTACGAACCATCTACCCAGCAACATGTCTTCAGTAGTGCGACGCGTCTGCGAGGAGCGAGAAATGACGAGATGGCTAACGATGAAGAGATGGCTCGTGTTGGTTCTCGGATCAATCATCACGATCAGCCTGATCGGGACCGGGTCAGCGGCAGCAAGCTCGAACGGAAAGAAGATCCTCCAGTTCCAGACGATGGTAGGCGTAGCCGGACCGTTCGTGGGCTCGACCAACCCCATCCGTGGAATCAACGGCGGCGGCCTCCCATGGCAGATCGACAACGCCTCGGGCAAGCTATCGAGCAGCGGCAAGCTGGACGTGACGGTGCGAGGGCTGGTCCTGCTTGACGCGCCACCGGTCCCCGAGGCGCTGCGAGGCACGAACCCGGCGGCCAACTTCGTGGCGATCGTGAGCTGCACAACCATGAACGGCGGCGCCCCAGCAACGGCCAACGTCGCGACCAATCCCTTCCCTGCAACGGCCACCGGCGACTCGAAGATCGAGGCACAGGTCAACCTGCCCACCCCGTGCCTTGCCCCGATCATCTTTGTCGGGCCATCACCGACCACGTGGTTCGCCGTCACCGGTCTGGGTTAGTGATGGGAGGGCGATCCGTGCCCAATCCGTCCGTGCCACTCGGTGCAGCCCCTTGGCATCGATGGATGGACTCGCCTCGGTGCGGGTAAGACGCGGTGTGCACTGGGCTTGGTCGGTGGTGTAATTCGTTGCGGTACTCCACCGAGGACGAAATGCCGGTCGGCATGCAGATACCCAGCGATGGCAGTCATGCCCCCATGACTGCCATCGCTGGCCGCTTCGCCAACCTTCGCGACGAGCAAATCAGCGAGGCAGACCGAACCGCGCACCGCGTCGCACCGCGCACGGAAGCCGGCGCCCCCGTGAGGACCAGCTGCTTCGGTCGAGGAACCCGCGGGTAGACGGGTGCGGCGTCGGTGACCACCTCGGTCGGGGTCACCTTCAGCGTGGCCAACGCCCGCTGGAAGAACCGGCGCGCGGCCGCGCCGTCGCGTCGGGCTGAGACCAACACGTCGATGACCTGTCCGTGCTGGTCGACCGCCCGATAGACATAGCGCCACACGCCGCCGACCTTGACGTAGGTCTCCTCGACGAACCACCGGTCACCCGGCGCGTGCCGAGTGAAACCGTTGCGGCACGCACATGTCAGACACTCAGGTAGGCCGATGCCTCAATAGCTTGGTCGAATGCGGTCTCGTCGAGCACGTCGAGACCTGCGATAACGTCGCCGTTTACCGATTGACGGATCGCGGCTGCCTCGATGCTGACGATCTGATCTTCCTCGCTGCGGCGCTGGGAAAGCGGCGAGCAGCCAGCCCGGGTGGCGCGGTCCCCCGATGATGTAGCCCGCGGCGCGCATCAGACGCAGTTCGAATCGGCTGCCAGGTTGGCGAAGTACGAACCGCGGCCCAGTGACCTCCACGGGCGATCGCGATGGTCGTGCCGCTGAAGAATCGCCTGCTTAATCGATTGCGATGTCGATGACCTCATCGCGCTCGGCAAACGCGATCCTCACATGGTGGGACGGCACACGCGTATCGATATCTGTGTCGTCCATTGCTGTGTCCGAACCATCGGGCATCGGCATTCGCCGCGCCCCGCTCATGAAGGGCGTTAGCCGACCAAGAATCTCGCAAAACCGCGGCGACGGTCGTCGCATTCGCGCATACGGCGTCAGCGGGTGTGTAGGAGCCGTCTTCCGACAACATGCGGTTAGCGTAGGCCGCGCTTTCAGCCATCCTCCACAGAGCGACTGCCGCACCGAGTGGCTGACGATCTTGTTCACGACTCACCAAACCGGCCATGGCATCGTCTCTTTGGTCCATCGCGTTCGCCGAGCGTCGACCGCTCTCGCCAGCTTTCGGGTTACTCACCTGACGGCGCTCCTTCGACTGCGATGGGCTCGCTCGCCTCACCGTGGGCGACTCCATACACCTGCCAAACGACTGTTGCGTCAAGTCATCCAGTGCCTCGACCGCCAGATCTCCAGCTCGTTGACGACCTTGTCGGTCACCTTCGAGATCAGCTGCCGGGACACCTCAGACGTTGTAAATCTCGGCCCGTGCGCCTGAATCTCCCCGTCCTAAGGCCCCTTGGCATACAAGCTCAGGATGGCCTCGTCGAACCGTCAACCCGCCAAGCATGCTTCGGCACGATCCGCGATTCGAAGGTGCCGGCCCGATCCCACGGCACCTCCAGCCGCGGCAGCTGGCCGATCTCGGTGCGAACCGTCTTGGCCGAGCTGCGGTGCACTCGCGGTCGAGTGAGCTCTTCCGTTCCTCGGAGTCGGCGTGGTCCAGCATGACCTGCTGGAACTCAATGAATCTGGCGTCGAACTCTAGGTGGTCCACGCCCAGCCCGACCAGGTTGGTGCCGGCCATCCTCTCGGCACCAAGGATCTTCGCGGTCCCGCCCGCGTCAAGCGCGCCTACGGCGTCGCTACGCGATCGATCACAGATCGACTCTTGACCGGTTCCTTCTCTCCTGGCCGCCGTTTCCAGTGTGGCGGGCAAGGGTGTTCCACGGGCGCGATGGTGCGTCCAGAAGGGCGAGAGTGGTACCCAGCGCGAGCTGCGGTGGCCGGCTAGAGCAACGCCATGTAGATGGGCGCGCTGCCGTCCAGGCTTCAATGCCCAAACGCAGCCTTATGCCGCCGTCGGAGTCATGTTCCCTTCAAACCAGGAGTAACGAGATGAACGACAACATGCATCAGGATGGCATCTACGCCTTCCCGGCAGGTATGCAGTCGCATGAGATCGAAACCAATGGCGCCAAGATCCACGTACGCGTCGGTGGGCATGGTCCAGCGGTCGTCATGCTGCACGGCTTCGGTACAACGGGAGACATGTGGGGAAATCTGGCGAGCACACTCATCGAAGACCACATGGTTGTCGCGCCCGACCTGCGTGGTTTGGGCCTCTCATCGAAGCCCGACGGCGGCTACGACAAGAAGAGTCAGGCGGCGGACGTGGTGGGCGTCCTGGACGCCCTGCGTGTGCGTACGACCGAATTGGTGACGCACGACATCGGCATCATGGTCGGCTTCGCAACTGCCGCCAGCCATCCCGAGCGCGTGAGTCGGTGGGTGGCGATCGATGCACCGCTGCCCGGCGTCGGACCCTGGGATCAGATCAGACAGGATCCGACCATGTGGCACTTTGGCTTCGGTGGTCAGGACATGGAACGCCTGGTCGCCGGCCGCGAGCGCACCTACCTCGACCGCTTCTGGAACGAGCTTTCCGCGGACCCGACTCGATTTGATGAAGCGAAGCGCCAGCACTATGCGGCGCTCTATTCGCAACCCGGCGCAATGCGAGCGAGCTTTGCCCAGTTCCGGGCGTTCAGCCAGGATGCGGCCGACAACAAGGCGTTCCTCGCGCAAGGCAAGCTTCAGATGCCGGTATTGGCCTTCGGTGGAGAAGCTACATTCGGCCCCGGGATCGGCGAGGTGATCCGGTGTGTCGCCGATAACGTCGAGGATGCGATCATTCCGGATTGCGGGCACTGGATCACGGAGGAGCAGCCGCAGGCGACGACAGACCTGGTCGTCGACTTCCTGCGCCGGCGTTGAAACACGGTCCCTGCCCTTTGAGGCCATAGTTGGCATGGCTGGCGATCCCAAGCAGCCTTTGGCCTGCGCTGGAAATCCACGGTGTGCCGGGTACCTGCAGGCGATTGACACGGGCGCTTGGGCCGTGAGATGGCCAGATGACCTACTCCAAGCGTGTTGTGAGACGTAGACGAAAGTGTCCATGATCATTGTGTGACGAACGACCTGGACACCCTCGCGACCGCACTCTACGTCAGGGCCGATGCCCTACTCAAAGAAGCGCCGGACCTGGCGTCCTGGCGTCTCCGGGTGGGCATTGCCCGAAGCTGTCCGACGCGGAGTTGGTGACCCTGGCGGTGATGCAGGTCGGTGGTAGTCCAGACAACGCCGGCGCAGCGACCTCCGCGCGCTGCGGGTGCTCGACTCGTGGAAACGCCGGCTCTCCGCGTTGTGGATGCTCAGACGATCGCTTTGATAGACAGGTCCCAAAGCCTCTCGGCTGAGTCGGGATCGCGGGCGTAGGCAGCCACGCCGCTCCGCCTTGCAGCGAGTTCGGCCTGGTCACCGTCGACCGGCTCGGCCTCGTTGCAATCCTCGAAGTAGCGACCGCCCACACCTTCGAGCAGTGGCGAGGTGGCCACGAGCACGCTGGTGGCCGCTCCTTGTCCGACTGACTTGAACGTGTAGGTGCCGCCGCTACGCAGCTGGCGTAAGACTTCGGGGTCCATGTGGCGGGAAAGGTTCGTCTCGGCGACCGCTCCGGGGTGGACCGCGTTGACGGTGATGCCGTCACCGGACCAGTGTGCGGTGCCACAGAGCGCGAGCAGCGCGGTGGCTGACTTGGACTGGCCGTAGGCGACATACGGGTCGTACGGGTGGTGGGCGAAGTTGATGTCTTCGAAGAGGACTGGCGAGAACAGATGACCGTTGGAGCTCAGTGACACGATGCGAGCATTGCCGGCCGCTGCCATAGCGTCATGCAGACCGTGGGCAAGCGCGAAATGGCCGAGGTAATTGGTGGCGAACTGGATCTCCCACCCGGCGCGGTTCAGCTGCAGCTCGGGCGGAGCCAACACACCGGCGTTGTTCACGAGTATGTGGAGCGGCCCGCGCCACGCGCGGACGAACTCGGACACGGAGGCAAGATCGGACAGGTCGAGCCAGCCAACGCTGACGGCTTGGCCGATGTTGGCGGCGATCGAGTCGGCG
Source organism: uncultured Actinomycetota bacterium (assembly GCA_963836775.1). Lineage (GTDB taxonomy): Bacteria > Actinomycetota > Actinomycetes > Mycobacteriales > Micromonosporaceae > DASQPR01. The sequence continues at coordinate 3,538,532 of CAWIKR010000003.1, forward strand.
ACCTGCTGCCCGGCTTCAGTGTTCCGGACGGCCAGTGTCACCTCTACACCCGCGCTGGCCAGCGCGCGGGCAGTTTCGACCCCGATGCCGGACGACGCGCCGGTGACGATAGCGCGCTTGCCGCGCACGTCGATGCCGTCGATCACGTCCGCGGCGGTCGAGTTCGCCGTGAACCCGGTAGTGATGCGTTCACTCACGTAACCTGACGTTACGGCGTTTGCGGCCGCTGAGTGCAGGAGTTGCCTGACACGAACAGGGCGAAGCACAACGACACCAGAACCAACCTCGCAAACGTTGCGCCGCTCTCTGGTCCGACTAGGTGACGGCGGGCGAGCAAGTTGCGATGCGAACGCAGCACCGTGTCCGGGCGTACCAGCAGCCGCAGCCTGCCGAGCACGGTGCGTGGCAGCCGGCGCAGCAACGCCGCCAGTACCGCCCGATCGCTCGGGTTGAAGCGCACCTCCCGCTCGCCCAGGTGGCGCTCCAGCATGGTGATCTGATGGCGCAACGCCAGGATTTCCGTGTCCTTGTCCCGGTCGCCCATCGGCAGCAGACGAAGCGTCAACTCGCTCCTACCAGGCCTTGAGGTTTCGCCAGCAGGACAACGGTTCAGAGCGATCCCGACACGCGGCGTTATCTCCGGCACCAATGCGATCGATGAGTGATACGCGCGAAAGCCACGAGCCCGCCGCTTGAGCAACGCCCGCCTGGCGCTGCACACGCTCGACACGCAGCGTCATGTCTGTCGCGGCGCCGCCGAGCGTCCGCACACCGCGGAGCCTCGCATCGGCAGCCATGCGACTGTCCCTGCCGATACGAGGCTCCGCGGGGCGCACCCGGACCGCGTGATCATCGGTCTTTTCGGGTACGCCCCCCGGCGCGTGCGGACTCCGAAGTCATGGAGTCCTCGGGTGCTGGTGGTTACTTCTTATTGGGGAACCTCACCAGGGGAACGTCGCCGCCGCTACGGCGCGCGCTGTGACCGCTCTTGCTGGCGGAACTGGTCGACGGGCAGGCCGCCGCGGCCCCAGTTCTCGGTCTCGACTTCGTCGATCACCACGAAGGTGGAGTCCAGCGGTTTGTGCAGCACGTCGAGCAGCAATCGGCTGACGCCTTCGATGAGCGCTGACTTCTCCTCGGCAGTGGCTGCGCCGGCGCCGGGTGTGGTGCCTTCACGAGTGATCTGGATGGTGACGATGGGCATCGTCAAACTCCTTTCCGGAGACTCCGGTCAGTGGCCGGCGTTCTGACCGCCGTCAACGTGCAGGATCTCGCCGGTGACGAACGGTGCCGACTCGAGGAAGACGACGGCGTCGACGATGTCGCTGGTTTCGCCCATCCGGCCGACCGGGTGCAGACCGGCGTAGGTCTCGTGGAATTCGACCGGGTGCATCGGGGTCTTGATGATGCCCCGGAGCGACCGCGTTGACCCGGACGCCTCGAGACACCGCCAGGTACACCAACGGGACACCCCACAATGACCCCACTCCCGTCCGGGCCTCTCCCCCGACGGCTTCTTCCGGGATGTCATTGGGTGTGATCCAGATACGACACCTGATAGTGGGCGATCTTCCACGCGTCGGCGTGGCGTTTGATGATGACGCTCATGTAGACGGGGAGGGTGGGTCGGTCGGTGAAGGAGAAGTCGACGGTGAGGTAGGCGAGGACCAGGTCGTCGTGGAAGCGGCGAGTCTCAAGGACCGTGTAATCGGCGGTCATTCCGACGGGTAGCTCCGCGAAGTAGTCGGCGATTCCTTGTGGTCCGACTGTGTATGGGTGCAGGCCCTGGAAGATCGCGTCGTCGGTGAAGACGGCGGCGACCTGTTGCGGCTTGTGCGCGTCGACTGCTGCTTTCCATGTGTCCAGGACCGATCGCACCAGGTCCTGCTCGATGTCAGACATCACTTGGTCTCCGTTCGCAATTACTAGATCTGCGTTGCTCATGAATGTCCGGTCCATCCGACAAGCGGGCTTATGGGGCGGTGCCGGCGGGGTCGTTCGGGTGCGGGGTGAGCGCGGTGACGGTGTCGTGTCGCCACACGCGCAGGGGCATGGAGGCGAGTAAGTGCTCGAGTGCTTCGGCGTCGGCGGCTTGGAACAGGCCAAGGGTGCGCCATTCGCCGGGCGCCAGCGGGGGTCGCCACAGTCGCAGCAGGTGTCCCTGTGCGGCGAGTTCTCGTGACCGGGCCGCTTCGCGGGCGCGGATTGCCTCGATGTCGGCGGATATGGTTCCGTCGGGGACGGTGGTGACCATGTCGACCAGAAATTCCATGACAGTTTATTCCGATCTTTAGCGTTGATTACTCCGGGTTCACGCCGCCGGCGGTCGATGGCTCAGTTCGGCGATGTCGTCGTTGTTGGTCTGTAATGCGGCGGTCATGGCCGCGGTCTCTTTTCGAGACGATGCGTGGGGCGGGGTGGTGCGGGCTGCTTGGAGTAGCCCGCACCACCGGTACGGCTAGTGCCCGGCGCTCTGTCCGCCGTCGACGTGGAGGATTTCTCCGGTGACGAACGGGGAGGTTTCGAGATAGGTGATCGCCTCGACGATGTCGCTGACGTCGCCCATACGGCCGAGAGGGTGCAGCCCGGCCAGGGCGGCGTGAGTGTGCTCGGGGTTCATCGGGGTGCGGATGATGCCGGGCGCCACCGTGTTGACGCGAATGCCGCGGGCGGCGTACTCGATGGCCAGCGATCGGGTGACCGCGTTGAGGCCGCCCTTGGTCAGCGAGGCCAGGGCCGAGGGCACGTTCGAGTTGGCGTGGTCGACGAGGCTGGTGGAGATGTTGACCACGTGTCCACGATCGCGGCCTTCGTTGCGCAGCATGGCGGCGATGGCCGGTCGGGTGACGTTGAAGAACCCGCGCAGGTTCACTCCGGTGACGAACTCGTAGTCCTCGTCGGTGTAGTCGGTGAATGATTTGGATACGAACACACCGGCGTTGTTGATCAGTGTGTCGACCCGACCGAACCGTTCCAGTGCCTGGGCGACGACGCCGCGGCCGATGACCGGGTCGCTGATGTCGCCGGCCACGGCGAGTACATCGGGGTCATCGGAGACGCCGATGTCGAGGGCGTTCGCGACGATCGCGTAGCCGAGTTTGCGGTAAGCGACGACGACGCCGGCGCCGATACCCTGAGAGGCTCCGGTGACGATCGCGACCTTCTGAATGTTCGACATGATGAGTCTTCCTGTGTTTGGACGTCACGACGCACGTGACAGTTATCGGTTGGTCAGCACTACAAACCCTTGGACGCCAAGCTCCCACGCCACCGTCCGCACGGCGCGCCTGATCGTTCCTCTTGTCGTCAGCCGGCCACCGGCGGTGCGTCACCACCAAGGGCAGGCGGTTCTTCTCAACACACTCCCAGCTCCGGCGCCTCGTGGCGCCCGTGAAAGCCACTGGTCTAAACCCTGGCCTGTCGCAGATCCGCGCCACGGGTGTCCGCGCGCCCCGCATTGCCGGTGTGCCGCCCACGGGGCCACCGGCGGCGGCCCGTCCTGGCCAAGCATTCGACGAACTCGCCGGCGATCATGGCCTGGAACCCGGCCGAGACGCTGGTGGCGCGAGCAGAGCCGCACCGAACTGTGCGAGCCTGGCCAGCGATAGAGCCAAGATCGCAACGTGCGGCACGCCAGTGCTTTTGAGCGAGGGTGATCGCAACGTGCGGCACGTGGGAGCTGCTCCGAGGCTCGACCCGAGGACGGTGAGCTCCAGTCGTTGCGATCGTGCGACCGCCACGCTCCGCATATTGCGATCCTGTGGCCGTGCCGAGTCGCGCCGGTACGGCCGGAGGGTGCCGAAGGTGTGGATGCCGGCCGCGCGCCCTGTTGGCGGTAGCTGCGATCCAACTCGGCGGTCGCTCTCGCGGCTTTCCTTCAGAGTGCTTCCATGCCACAGTCGCGGCTGGCTGCGGCGGCGGTCTATCAGGGCCGTCGCTGCCGGATGCCAACGGTCCGTGCGAGGGCCACGCGGTTGAGTGCGGCGTTGCGCCACGATCGTTCCCGGGCATGGCGAGTCGTGACGTACCGACCTCGATCATCGCTCACGAACCGACAGCGCTGGACAAGACCGACGGCTGGGGCTGACGGAACGGACTGCTCCCGCTCAAGTGCGCTGGTTCTGGTCCACGAACTCATTCCGTGATCGCGTCCTCAGGGCGTATAGGCAGTCGTCAGCGCCGAAGAGGCTTGAGTGAGCGGCCTCGGCGTGCCGAACAGGTAGCCCTGCCCGAGGATGCAGCCCAGGTCAATGAGGATCTGCCTGGTCACGTCGTCTTCGATGCCTTCGATGACGAGTTCTATTCCCAGGTCATCGGCGAGCCCGACGACGGCGCGGACAAGGGCTCGGCCGCGCGGACTCGTGACGTCGCGGGTGAACATGCGGTCGAGCTTGAGAATGTCGATGTCGGGCTGCCTCAGGTGGCCGAGCACGGCGTTCCCGGTGCCGAAGTCGTCGATCGCGACACGTACGCCCAATTCGCGTAGTTGCCTGAGGGGACGCCAGCTGTCGTGACCGTCGTCGGGCAACGGCTGCGTCTCGATCAGCTCGACAACGACGCGTGTAGCGGGCACTCGCGTTGCGGCGAGGGTCTCGGCGATGCGCTCGACGAAGTCGGCTTGGCGCAGCTGCACCGGCGAGACGTTGATGCTCACGTACCGTGGCCTGCCGTCGGAAGCATACGGCAGTGCGGCAGCGTCGGTGATCGCCTTGTTGATCACCCAGTCTCCAAGGGGCACGATCAACCCGGTCTGTTCGGCCAAGTCGATGATCTCGCTGACCGGGACCGGGCCGCATCCGAGAGGCATCCACCGCAACAAGGCCTCGTATCCAACGGTCGTGCCGCAGCGCAGATCGACGATCGGCTGATAGGACAGCGTCAGGTCAGACGCGTCGGAGTCGCCGCAACGGTCAATCGCGGCCCGCAGCTCGGTGGAAAGCCGTCCCGGTCGCCGTGACCGTGGGGCCGTCGCTCGGTAGCGGCGCCAAACAGACTTCTGGCTACGCACGGTTGAGCCTGGCGTCGGCACTGTCAGCGTTTGTGTGGGCGGCGAGTCCGTGTCGTAGGCGGAATCGTTGCCGATTGTCGGCACCGCGTTGAGCGCCTGTTCCAGTTCGCCACGCATGAGTGGATCTGCGTGGAGCGGATACTCCGTGTCCGAGCAGAAGGTGCGTGCCACGATCGCGCGTTCCTCTCGTTTTCAGTCGGGCCACCCGGCGGGCGGTTCTGATCACCACACTGCCGCGTCCTTGGCCCGGTAGTGCCCGTGAAATTCACTGGCCGAACCCGGGCCTTTCCGAGATCCGCCCCACGGGCGATCGCGCCGCCACGAGGCCGTGTGCCGCCCATGGGGCAAGATGCCATACGGGATCTGCACCGCTCATTGGGATTGGCCTGCGTCCACACACGTGGAGGCCGCGTGAGACCGCGTTGGCGCATGACTGCAGGTTTGTTCTTCCGGGGGTGGTCCAGACGGTCCGGCGCGGGGCTGGATTTCCTTTGGTGAGGGTGGCGGCGTCACCGAAATGTGCGGGCAGCCTTCGGAACCGTTGCATTAGGCGATCCCGCGCCGCGGCGCCGCAGACTTTCGTCACCAATTCAAGATCAGCGGCAAGGCGGTGCCGGCCGGACCGCAGTGGAACGGCGATGCGTCCGTGACCACGTCGGTCGGCATCACCGCATGTGGCGCTACGGGCCGTCGACATGCACGGCCAGGTAGCGTCCCTTCTGACTGCCCCGATGCGGATGCTGCCCAACGGTTCTCACGCCGACGCTGATCCGCTTTGCGGTATGGCGGGGTGCACCGGGCGAAGTCCGGCACTCGCAGGACGCGGCTTCGCCTGAGGTGTCAGCCCGTAGACTCTGTTTCGATCACGGCGAACGCACCGGCGGAACTCATGTTGACGCGCCGCAGACCGGCGGCGCTGAAAAGGGCGTCGAATTCACTGAGTTCCCGCTCCCTGCCACCCGTCATGGCAAGCATGTTCATGTCCATCAGGGCTGCGAGTCCGGGCCAGCCGACCTGACCGACAAGGTGATCCGCGACGACGATACGGCCGCCCGGCATCAGCGACGTCCGGCAGTTTTTCAGAATGCGCAGACATCTGTCGTCGTCCCAGTCGGGCAGGATGCACTTGAGCACGTAGAGATCGGCTGGCGGAACCGACTTGAAAAAGCTCCCGCCCACGGCGGTGAAACGCTCATCGATGCCCTCGGCCGTAGCGGCTTCCGTCGCGGCGGGGACGACATGCGGCAGGTCGAATACTCCGCCACGGAGCTGTGGATTAGCTCTCATCATCGCCCGGATGACGTCACCGCTGGCTCCGCCGATGTCGAGCGCGAGTTTGACGCCCCTCGTGTCTAGGACCGCGGCGATATCGATAGCCGCTGCACGCGATAGGTTCGTCAGGGACGCGGTGAAGAAGGACGCTTCGTCGAGGTGCCTGGCGAAGTAATCGAAGATGTTCGCCTCTCCGTGAGCTACGTCGACCTGGTGCTGACCGGTTTGGACAGCCTCAGCGAACCGTCCCCAGGGCAGCCAGTGGCCCGGGGCGGACTGTGAAATGGCAAAGCAGCGAAGGGAATTGGGGTCGTCCTTCTGCAGCGTTTTGAGCAGCGACGTGCCGGTGTAGTGGAGTCCGTCTTCGCTAGTCATCAGGCCGAGCGAGGCACAGGTACGTAGCAGACGGCGGGTCGCGTCGAGGTCCGTGGATTCCGCCTTGGCGATCGCTTTGGCGGTGTTCGTCCCCGCCGCGAGGTGATCCGCGAAGTCGTACAACGCGGCAGCCCGAACCGTCTGGGTTACCCAATAGCCTGTGACCATGTCCAACATGCGCTCGTAATCCTGGGGCTCTGCGGACGGTAGTGCACTTGTCATGTTCGTGCTCCATTGCTGGACGAAGGCACGGCGCCGCCGTTGGATGGCTGAGCCTTCTTCTGTGCAGTTTGAAGGTAGGACTGCCAGCGCCGGGCCTTGGCAGGCACCTTCCCGGCTGGTGAGCACCTGAATGGACTGCACCTGCGTGTCGCAAGCGGCCGCCCGACGCCCGAGTTGGCCGGACGGTGCGGTCTTGTGCGCCGTCCAACCAATTCGGGTCGCTTGTTATGTGGCGAGAAAGGTAAGCAGGGCCTGGTTGACTTCGTCAGCGTGCGTCCACAGCAGTCCGTGCGGCGCTCCGTCGATCTCGACATAGTCGGCTTTGGGCAACAGGTCACGGAACGGGCGGGCGGTTGCATCGATCGGCAGGATGTTGTCCGCCGTACCGTGCAGGATCAGGGCCGGCACGTCGATCTTTGGGATGTCGCCACGGAAGTCGGTGACCCAGGTCAGCACGGCTGCGCTGGACGCGAACCAGGACGCTCCGGCACCGACATTCCAGCTGTTGCGCAGCGCCTCCTCCGACAACCGAGTGCCGAGGTTGTCGTCGGTGTTGTAGAAGTTGTTAAGGAAGTCGGTTAAAAAGGCATACCGGTCGGCTGACACGGCGGCATAGGTGCCGTCGAAGATCTCCTGCGGCAGCCCGATCGGATTGTCATCGGTCTTAAGCGTGAACGGCTCGAGCGACCCGAGGAACGCGACTTTGGCGATCCGTCGTGACCCGTAGGCGCTCATGTAACGGGCGATCTCGCCGGTGCCCATCGAGAAGCCCACCAGCACTACGTCGGTCAGGTCGAGCGTGTCGAGCACGATCTTGAGGTCAGCGGCGAAAGTGTCGTACTCGTAACCGGTGGTGGGCTGGCTGGACTGTCCGAAGCCGCGGCGGTCGTAGGTGATCACGCGGTAGCCGGCCCTCAGCAGCGCCGCGCTCTGCTTCTCCCATGAGTTCCCGTCAAGCGGGTAGCCGTGGATAAGCACCACGGGCTGACCCTCGCCGTGGTCTTCGTAGTAGAGGTCGATGTCGGTGCTGTTCTCGGAGCCGACGGTGATGAATGGCATTCTTGCCTCCTATAGATCGCGGAAAGCGTTGGTTCTCTCTTGGTCTGAGCACAACTCTCGCCCTCCTGGCGACCGCTTGCGCCCGTGGAACACCCTGGCCAGCACCCTGGAGACGGCGGCAGCGGCGCCCACGCAACGTGTTCACAAGGTCGGGGTCAGCTCCCGCACGGAGCTTCGCCGAGCGCTGCCGGAGCGCCGGCCGAGGCCGGACATCAGACCTTGGCCATCCGATCGAAGCGCCGTCGCCGGGTCACCCCAGCCGACGGCGGTCCGGCAACTCCACCCGGATCCACTCAGTCTCGTCACCTGGCGGATGGGCGATCACCACAGCGTCGCGGCCCGCTTCGACTGGCATTGCTCGCAATGCGGATGCAGCCCATCTCCTCCGATCGCGCGCAGCATTCCCGACGTGGGACGGACCAAGAGTGGACTGGGAATGGTCGCTTCCGAGGCACGTAACGACGACTGACGTCATCGACGACGCTGGGCAAGCGACGTGTTCGGTGGCTCCGACTTATTTCATCGCTGCTTCGACGATGGCAATATCCTCCTGTACCGTTCCGCCGCTGACTCCAACGCCGGCGATCACCTGGCCGTCTCTGGTGACCGGCACGCCGCCACCCATCGCGGAGTATCTGCCGCCGGAGACGGCCAGGAGTGGGTAGAGGTCCGCGCCTGGTTGCACGAGGGGGGCGAGGTCAGCGGTGCGCACGCCGATCAGGGCGGAGGTGTACGCCTTTCGCTCGGCGATCTCGAGAGAGAACGCGGGCGCTCCGCTCATGCGGTGGGTGAGAACGACGTTGCCGTGGATGTCGATGACGGTTACCGCGACGGGTACGTTTTGGTTGAGCGATTCGGCCTCGACGCGGTCAGCGATTCCCTTGGCGATGGTGAGCAGGTCCATGGTCAGTGCTTCCTTTTCAGAAATTTGAGATGGGGCGTTCGGATCTCAGCGCTCGCGCTTGAGGGCGAGCTGTCCCAGATGGAATCCGAGTCGATTCTGGGTGTCTCCGGGCTCCTGCAAGCCTTGCTCCAGGAGGGCTTTGATTCTTTCTTGCGCCGCTGGTCGCTGGACGGAGGCCATACAGGCGTCCCAGCCTGCTCTGATTTCGACGTCGGGCGGCAGGCTCGCTTCGTTTACGAGGCGCTTGGTGTTGGCGATGGCCCACTTGTCGAACGAGGCGATCCGGGTCGCGAGCGCGTCGACGAAGTCGTCCAGCTCTGCATCCGGTAGCGCACGGTTTACGTAACCGAGGCGCTCGGCATCGGCGGCTCGGATGTCGTCTGAGCTCAGCAGCACTTCCAGGGCGCGTCCCCGTCCCATGACTCGCGGCAATCGCGCCATCGGCCCTCCCCCAGCCACGAGGCCCACGCCGACTTCCCACTGCGACAGCAGCGCTTTCTCTCGGCTCGCGAAGCTCATGTCACAGGAGAGCGCGAGCTCACTGCCGTTTCCGGTTGCCCGCCCCCGGATCAGCGCGATCGAAACGAACGGGGCGCGTGTCAGGCGCACCAGGATGTCGGGCCACGCCTCGAGGCCGGTTGGACCTTGCGGGATGCTCGTCAGGTCCTCGAAATTCGCGAGGAAGTCGGAGTGATTCAGAAAGACACCGTCGACGGCACTTTCGAAGACCACCACCTTCACCCGGTCGTCATTCTCAAGCGCCGTGACGACCTCTCGCATCTGCGAAACGAATTCCGGACCCATGAGGTTCAGCGGCGGATTGTCAAGTACGACTCGACAGTATGAAGGTGTAACCCGATTAAGCCTGACTTGCGGAGCTATCGTTGCGGAGTTCATCAGAACCTCCCATATGGATAGGGACGAATCATCGTGCGGTTCGCGGTTCTCGCTGCTGGGAGCAGACCCGCCGCCCTTCTCACGGGCACGGAGTCCGTCACGGCCGCCGGAGCGGGGAGAACCGCGCGGGACGGTTACGGGTTGGGTGGGCCGAGGTAAGGGAAGTGAGCCAGCAGGTCCTCGTGTGGCTTCACGGGTTGAGCAGTGGCCTGCCCGTGAACCATGAAGATCATGCGGGTGGAGAAGACGTCATCGGTCAGGACCCGGCCGTTAGGATAGTGAGCTGGCCTGGTGCGGTCGTAGTGAAGGATGTCGGGCAGCAGGGTGCGAGCCGCAGCCGTGGCCTCTTCTGTCGGATAGCCGTGCTGTTGCAGGGTTTCCGACAGCGGCTGCAGATAGTTCTTGACGTCGTCGACTGGGTCGGTGGCGTTGAACTCGTCTTTGATTTCGTTCGCGTTGAGAATTGGGTTGAACGACGGGTTCGCCACCCGATCCATCGGCACGAGCATGCCGTCGCGGCGCAGACTGATCGTGCACCATGCACCGATCGGCCCTGGGCCGAGCATGTCGTTGGGCACCTCCATAGCGATGGACAGAATGTTGGCGCCGGCGAAGAGGTCGGTCCCGGTCCACTGGAAGTCGCCTTTCGCCCCGTCAACCAGCCAGTGCACGACACCCTCGGCGTCGGCGAAGAAGGGGTCGCTGCGTTTGCCGATGAACAATCGGACCGGGCCGGCTTGGACAGGCGCGGCGGTGGCATCGAAGCCCACCGGGATGGCCTCGACGAGCGTGTTACCGCGTGGCTCGCGCGTCTGGGCCTCGCTGCCGGTGGCGTAGTAGGCGGTGGCGGTTTGGCGGCCGTTGTCGTACTCGGAGAAGGTGAAGCTGAACGCCGCGTCGGCCAGCGCGTCCCCGTCGGTGTCAATGTTGAACCGGTAGACCGCGTCGGGGTGGAACCCGTCGCCTTTGCTGAACGGGTTGCAGTCCATGATCAGCACGGTCCGGTCGGGGTCACCAGGCGCCGCGAAGACGAACAGATCGGTCAGGTCCAAGCGGGCGTCGTCGCCGGGACTCTTAAGATCCGCGGCGCTGAAATGGTTCGACATTCTCACTCCTGCGGTGGTAGGAAGCTGTTCGTCCAGGCATGGGCGTCAGCTCGGTACGACGTCAGTGTTGCGGTCCGAGCGGGTGCGTCGCGTCCGTAGAACACACGGGCCGGTGCCCTGGTCTGCCCGGGCGGCCTAGTCCCAGGCAGGGCGTGTGGGTCGCTTGACCGAGCCCGCTGGTTCCGGGTCCCGCCACAGTTTTCACAGCTAGCGCACCCGTTGCCGGAATCGTGGAAAGGGCGTTTCGGCGCATGTTGCTCGCGCCTGGACGGTCAGCTTCACCTAGACCGCGCGTCGGGACCGGATCGGCCAGTGACAGGTTCAGCGTCTCCTACCACTGGTCGTCGTCTTCGGTGACGGGAGCGTCGGCGGCGGCGGAGCGATACCAGTTGGCATTGGCCCGGACGGCGCGGGCGTGGCTACGCAACTCGTCGAGGTGGACCGGCTTTGGCTTTGGTGCGCGGCGCTCGTCGCAGGTCATCGATATCGGGCACGACTAGGCGCGGCCGGCTCCGCGTGTCGCGTGTGCAACCGCGTCGGGATGGCCGAACAGACCGGGAAGGCCGCCGGTGTGGATGAACACAGTCTTCCTTCCCGCGGTGATCACCCCGGCCCGCGCTGCGGCGATCAGCCCGGCCATGGCGCGGCCGGTGTAGATCGGGTCGAGCACTACGCCTTCGGCGCGGGCTGTCAGGTCGAGCGCGTCCGCGACCTCTGAGGTCAGGGTGCTGTACCCGGCGCCGACCTGGTCCAGGATGAAATGGAGATCGGCAGCCTCGACGGCGATACCGCCGGTATCGCGGGCGAGGCAGCTCACGACGCGTGCCGGCTCGTCGATGGCGCCGCAGTGGACGCCGAGGACCCGCTCCGGCCCGAGGGCACAGACGAGACCAGCCATGGTCCCGCCGGAGCCGACCGCGACCACCGCCGTGTCCATGTCTGGGATCTGAGTCAACAGCTCGCGTCCCGCCTCGACATATCCGTACGCACCAATCGGGCTGGTGCCCCCGAACGGGATGATCGCTGGCCGGGCGCCGTTGCCGCGCAGCCGGCCGGCGATCTCGGCCGCGACCTCTTCAAGGCATTCATGATCGACGTCGCCGGCCCAGTGGATGCGGGCCCCGAACAACCCGTCGAGTGCGATATTGCCGGAACTCGCCGATCCGGGTCCGCCGGCCAGCACGAGAACCGTGTTCAGCCCGACCCGGGCGCCGGCTGCGCAGGTCAGGCGGGCGTGATTGCTCTGAGCGGCGCCGGTGGTCACGAGCAGATCGGCGCCGTCGGCGAGGGCGGCGCCGATAGTCCACTCGAGTTTACGAATCTTGTTGCCGCCTCCGCCGAGGCCGGTCAGGTCATCCCGTTTCACCCATAGGTCGTCGTCGCGCAGGCCGAGCGCCCTGGCGAGGCGCGGCATCGGCTCGACCGGTGTCGGCCAGCTCGCCAACGACACCCGATGCGCCGACGGAGCGGCGGCGCTCGATTCCGGCATCGATCCTCCTCACGACGCACTGTCAATATTCTCTGCGTACCGGCTCCGCGGGTCGCTTCGGTGGTGTCGTCTGACTATCGATAGCGGTGTTGGCTGGACGGCGGCAGCGCGCGCACCGACGGGCCGGCAGGGAGCCCAGCCGATGCGTGGAGCTGGACATGGTTATCAGAGTGCCGCTGATCGGATTGGATCTCCACGACGTGTCGGCTCCGAGCTGGAAGCCGGCGGCTACCAGGACCAGCCCAGGTCAGTGCGAACCAATGCCGCAGGGTAGTTGCGATGAATAGTTCCGCCGGTACGGGTCGTCCGATGGCAGCCACACCGATTCGGCATCCAGGCCGAGGTCTTCTCGATTGACGGTGAGCGCCTGCGCGGCGGCCAGCACGGACGCTCGGGTCTCGCTGCGTCGCCAGACCAGCGACCAGGTCCAGTACGGAATCGGGTCGATGATCGGACGCCGAACCAGGTCAGGTGGCACCGGTGTCGTCTGACCCTTCGGGGAGTTGACCACCGGGCACCGCAGGCGGCGCACGTGGTCGAAGAAGGCCGGGCCGGTAACGCCGCCATCGATGATTGGAATCGGGTTGGCCTCGGTGGCGGCGGCGAAGTCCTCGCCGAAGACGTTCCATGACAGCCACGCGACCGGGTCGGCGTCGATCAGCACCGCGGTGTGTTTGGCAGCAATTGGCGAAGTGTCGGCGCCGGTGCTGACCGCGTAGAGCCGGTCGGCGCCGAGCAGCCGCGCGTGCAGACCGTGCTCGTCGAGGTCGGCGGCGCGCACCCAACAGATGGCCAGGTCGATGCTGCCGTCGGCGACCCGGCTGGCTTGAGTGTGCGACGGCAGCACCCAAGCGTCAACGTGAAGTTGAGCGACGCCGGCGGTTCTGGTGATCAAGTCCGAGGGCCGCCAGTTGACGTATCCCAATCGCACCGGCTCGATGTCTGACAAGCCGGATGCGGCGCGACGCAGCTCGGCGGCCTGTTCCAGAAGTGCCACGGTGCGTGGCAGCAGCAGTTGCCCGGTCGGGGTGAGCGTCACTGAGCGCCGGTCCCGCTCGAACAGGCGGATGCCCAGGTCTCGTTCAAGGGCCTTGATCTGCTGGGACAGTGAGGGGCCGGCGATGCGTAGCCGCTCGGCGGCACGACCGAAGTTCAGTTCTTCGGCGACCGCAACGAAGTAGCGCAGCTGGCGAAGCTCCACGTCACGATCGTAGATGCGTGGGAGGTTCTGGCTACCAGCAGGGAGGATGTTAGTCGTGCGGATCGGCGCCGACTGGCCCAAGGTTGGCTGATGGCGTCGACGACGCGGATGATCACCGCCGATGGCACGGACCGGGCTGGCCACATGCCGATGTCGGGATCACGGCCCGCCCGCGGAGATCGCCCACCGCCGGGGAGTATCTGGGTCGGAGCCACACGCATCCGTTCGCCCTTCGTGCACCATTCCGACCGGAACGAGTGGATCTCGTCGCGCCAGGATCCAAAACCATCGGATTCGCCAAACCCACGCACCTGGCACGCGAACGTATGAGCGACGACCGCTTTGCGCGTCGGCCGTGATCCCCGTTCGCCATGACAAGTCATCGCGGAGACCGCCGCACCGAAGACGAGACGTGTGCCGACGCGCTGCTATGGCGGATGCGCAACGACGGCTTCAACGGCTGAACCTGGTCTGTGTCGACGTCGCCACCTCGGCGAACCAGTCTGGTTCGACCGGGCCGGAGTCAAACGAGACCGCTGGCGCCTCCTGGGACGGCTGTTGCCTGTCGTTCGGACCCGAGGCGTCGACTTTACACAGGTGAGACATAGTCTTGACCTCGGGATTCATGCATGCTCACCGGGCGTTCTTGGGATTGACGTAGGGAGTGAGAGGGTTGGCAGGCGTGGAGCGGCCGCTAGGCCCGCAGCGCGCGTTGCGTGGGCGGCATGGCGAGTGCGAAGTGCTCGGCGGCTTGCTCAAAGGGCTGCACGGCGGTCGAGGCGCAGTGCTCATGGTGCATGGCGAGGCCGGAGTGGGGAAAACGGCGTTGCTTGATTCCGTGGCCGAGTCGGCATCGGATCTGACCGTTGTGCGAGCGGTGGGCGTGGAATCCGAGATGGAACTCGTGTTCGCCGGGCTGCACCAGTTGTGCGCGCCGATGCTCGATCGCCTCGACCGTCTCCCGGGCCCGCAGCGCAACGCAATCGCCGTTGCGTTCGGTTTGACGGAAGGTCCCGCGCCGGATCGGTTCTTGGTCGGCTTGGCCGTGCTGACCCTGATGTCCGACATGGCCGAGCAGCGCCCGCTGGTGTGCCTGGTAGACGACGTCCAGTGGCTGGACCGGGCGTCAGCGCAGGCGCTCGCATTTGCCGCGCGTCGGCTGTTGGCGGAGCCTGTTTTGATGGTGTTCGCCGCCCGGGAGCCGGGTGCCGACTTCGACGGACTACCGGAGCTTGTCGTCGAAGGCCTGGACGATGCTGACGCGCGAGAGCTGCTGGCTTCGGTAGTTCCGTGGCCGCTGGACGAGCAAGTTCGCGAACGGATTCTCGCCGAGACACGCGGGAATCCGCTGGCGTTGCTGGAGCTGCCGCGTGGCCGCACGCCAGCGGAGCTGGCGGGTGGATTCGCGCTAGCCGATGCCCTGCCGCTGTCAGGGCGGATCGAGGAGGGCTTCTGGCGGCAACTGGCCGCCCTACCAGCCCAGACTCGGAGGCTGCTGCAGCTGGCGGCGGCCGACCCGGTCGGCGACGCGGCGTTGGTATGGCGGGCGGCTGCACGGCTCGGAATACCGGCGCAGGCCGAGACGCCGGCGATCGAAGCTGGCCTGGTCGAATTCACCACGCGGGTACGGTTCCGTCATCCACTGGTGCGCGCGGCGGCCTACCGGTCCGCGTCGATCCATGACCGGCGGGACGTGCATCGCGCCCTGGCGGAGGTCACCGATGCGCAGACCGATCCGGATCGGCGCGCCTGGCATCGGGCCTGGGCAGCCTCGGGGCCCGACGAGGATGTCGCCGCAGAGTTGGAGCGCTCGGCCGGCCGGGCGCAGGCGCGTGGCGGCGTGGCCGCAGCGGCCGCCTTCCTCGAGCGCGCCGTGACGCTGACCTCCGACCCGGCGCAGCGTGTCGAACGCGCACTCGCCGCCGCTCGGGCCAAGGTTCAGGCGGGAGCCTTCGCCGCGGCCGCAGAGTTGCTGAGTACGGCGGGAGTCGGACCGCTAGACGACTTCCAGCGTGCCCGCGTTGACCTCCTGCGGGCTCAGCTCGCGTTGGCCACACAGCGAGGCGCCGACGCCGGGCCGCTGTTGCTGGCGGCAGCCAAACGACTGGAACGAATCGACATCGATTTGGCGCGGACAACCTACCTGGACGCGATGAACGCGGCGTTGTTCGCGGGTCGCCTGGCAAGACCCGAGGCGACTGTGATGGAGGTGGCACGTGCGGCGCGTGCGGCGCGTGCGGCTCCGTCGACAACGCACCCGGCAAACACGACCGACTTGTTCCTGGACGGTCTGGCAACCCACTTCACCGAAGGCTATTCGGCCGGGGTGCCGATCCTGCGCCGGGCACTGAACGCCTTCGGCCATCACATGTCCACCGAGGAGGAGTTCCGTTGGCTGTGGCTGGCGCAAATCGCGGCCGCGCATCTGTGGGATGACGGGAAATGGGATGCGATGTGCGACCGACACGTCCGGCTCGCCCGCGACGCCGGTGCGCTCAGCGAACTCCCGCTCGCCCTCACCGTCAGCGCTTACCTGAAAATT
This sequence comes from uncultured Actinomycetota bacterium, assembly GCA_963836775.1. Lineage (GTDB taxonomy): Bacteria > Actinomycetota > Actinomycetes > Mycobacteriales > Micromonosporaceae > DASQPR01. Next base: position 3,554,607 of record CAWIKR010000003.1, read on the forward strand.
TTCGCCGGTGACCTGGCCGCCGCCGGGCCATTGATCGAGGAGTTGCAGTCGGTGATGCAAGCGACGGGGAGCAGTTTCGCGCCGTACGGCGCCTTGCTCCTCGCGGCGCTGCGCGGCCGCGAGGAGGAGGCTTCCGCACTGATCAGTGCCACCACGCAGGAGGCGACGATTCGAGGCGAAGGGGTCGCAATCACAGCGACGCATCGGGCCGCAGCGCTGCTCTACAACGGCCTCGGCCGCTACAACGAGGCGCTCGCCGCCGCTGAACAAGCAACGCAATATCTGGGCGACCTGGGGGTGTCCAGCTGGTGCACGGTCGAGCTGATCGAGGCTGCGGCCCGCACCGGGGCGCCCGAACGCGCAACCGACGCCATGCATCGCCTGGCCGATGTCACCACTGCCAGCGGCACCGACTGGGCACTTGGAATCGAAGCGCGCTCGCGAGCCCTGCTGAGCCAGGACGAGATTGCCGAAGACCTCTACCGCGAGGCGATCGAGCGTCTCGGGCGCACCCGGATGCGGGCAGACCTGGCCCGGGCACATCTACTCTACGGCGAATGGCTACGCCGCGAGAACCGGCGGGTTGACGCACGCGAGCAGCTTCGGACCGCCTACGAGATGCTCACCGTAATGGGCATCGAAGGGTTCGCCGAGCGCGCCCGCCGGGAGCTGCTGGCCACCGGCGAAACGGTACGCAAACGGACGGCGGACACGATCACCGATCTGACCGCCCAGGAGGCGCACATCGCGAGACTCGCCCGCGACGGGCTATCCAACCCGGAGATCAGCACCCAACTGTTCATCAGCCCCCGCACCGTGGAATGGCACCTACGCAAGGTATTCAACAAGCTCGGCATCAGCTCCCGCAGGCAACTCCGTGGGTCGCTGCCCGCGGCCGAGCGGCACTCTCTATCGGCCTAGCCGTCGGGGCCGTCAGTAATTTGAGGCGCCGGCGGTGACCACCCAGAAACTTTCGGTGATCGTGTCGCCGTAGTACCCCGCCAGGCCTGGGCTGCTAGTGAGCAGGTTGACCACCTGAGGTCGGCCCGCTTGTTGGGGAATTGGCCGCGCTCCATCGCCTTCGGCCTCGCCCTGCTTATTCTGAGCGTTGTCCGACCGCAAATACCCGGCGTTCTTCGACGCCATCCTCGCCGACACCGCAATCGAAGTCGACCTCACCGGCGTGCGCATACCCCGGATGAACTCCATGATCGAGCGGCGGATCCAGTCGTGCCGCCACGAACTGCTCGACCGCACACTCGTCCGGAACCAGATGCATCTCCTACGGGCTCTAGGCGAGTACGAGCAGCATTACAACGAACACCGGGCCCCATCGAGGCATCTCCAACGCCCGGCCACTGCACCCGCTGCCAGTACCGAACCTTGCAACCACGATCACGGAGCTTGCCGTCCACCGACGTGACCGCCTCGGCGGCATCATCCACGAGTATCAACGCGTTGCGTGACCTGCGTGGACGACATTTCCGGCACCCGCAGCGCGCTCGACGAGCTAGTCCCCCGCCGCGTGGCATCACGTAGAGCGTACGAGAAGAACCGGATCGAGGCCGACCACGGCCGGCTCAAACATCGGCTACGACCCATGCGCGGGCTGCGCAGCGACCGCAGTGCCCAGATCGTCATCGCCGGGCTCGCGTTCATGCAAAACCTTCGCCGCGGCCACTACCAACTCGCCACCGAATCCACACGCCCGCTACGAGTCGCCGCCGCGTTCACCGAACTCGCCCAGGCGATCTGACCGAGGGCACTGCAGGCATCAGCCTGCCTATCGATCAGGGAATGCAACAGCGCCGTCCGCCTCCAGGGAACGCTTCAGGGAGTTCAGGGTGCGGGTCCGCTCCAGGCTCGCCAGCAATGCTGCGGCTGGCTTCATGAACCTCATCCAGCCATAGAGTTCCCCGACGGCAACGTGGTGAACCATCGTTGCAGCCTCGTCTCCCTCGAGGAAGTACTCGGGTCGGGCCTGTGTCATCGGGGAGCCGAACCAGAGCAGAGTCTCCCGAAAGGCGATTCGCGTCGGCGGCACGAACTCGGTCACTTCCCCATCGAAGGTGCCCATCCGCGTCGAATCGACATAGGTCGTCCCCTCTCGGATCGGGACCTCGGACGTCAGGCCGCACCGGCGAAACAAACCGGTGCGGTGCATCCACCCCCGGTAGCCCGGCAGATCCGCCAAACGCTCGAAGACTTCGCTGACGGGTCGGTGGATCACTTTGTGCGACTCGAACCGGACGATGCTCCCAGCCACCGATATCTCCCCTTCACTCCAGCGTGCCGATCACAGTCGTGGAGAACTTCGATGCAACTGTTGCCCGGTGACCACGGGCGGTACGGTTGCGTCCGCTCGACGTGTGTCGACGACCCCCACCAGAGCAACCCAACGTGACGGTTGTGCCTCCGGATTAGACAATGCACCCACACGGCAATGGTCCGCACCGGAACCGGCGGTATGACGCACCTTCGGATTCGCAACGACGTCCGTGCGGACTACCCGGACATTGGCGCGGTCACTAGACGGGTCTCCTGCCCCATCGCGTCGGTGTCGTCGGCACTGTTGCATCTGAGCTATCCCACCTTCTCGTGGCCGCAGATTTTCCTTTGGGACAGGGGTACGGCACGCGTGGGGCTAGCACCTCGCCGTTGTAGTGCCGGCGATAGCACGACATTTGTCCGATCTTTCCGGTACGAGCCCGAGCGACCGGATTCGATCTTGCGGGAAGTTTTCCGGCGGAAGATCTTGACGATCGCTTAATGCAACCGAGCCCCCCGGATGAACTCCATGATCGAACGCTGGATCCAATCGTGGCGCCGGGAACTGCTCGACCGCACGCTGATCTGAAACCAGGCGCATCTCCTGCGGGCTCGCCGAGAGTACGAGCGGCATGACAACGAGCACAGGCCACATCGGGCAATCTCCAACGCCCAGCCACTGCACCCGCTGCCAGAACCCGTCCTTCCGACCACGATGACGGACCTTGCCGTCTGCCGACGCGACCGCCTCGGCGGAGTTATCCACGAATATCAACGTGCTGCGTGACCTGCATGGACGACATTTTCGGCACCCCAAGGTCAAGCTCGTAGACCGCCTAGCATGATGTCCACAACACGGCGCATCGCCTGGTCGTCGGACATGTCCGGCGGCGTGTAGATCTGCAGGGTCATCAGCAGGCCAACCTCTTCTGGGCTGACCTCGGCACTCATCGCCCCTTCCGCTTTGGCTCCCGCTGTCATTCGCGCGACGAGGTCCCGCACCGTCTGCCGTGGACTGCGTAACTCGGGATCGGACTGGATAGGCATGCAGGCGGGGTTCAATCGCCGCCGCCAACGCGCCGAGCCGTAGCTCGACGCAGCCACGCAGGAACCGGCAGAGCGAGGCCCAGGCGTCGGGCTCTTCGCGCCAGGCGGTTTCGGCCATGTCCGCCAAGTCGCGCAGGAATGCTTGAGCCGTCGCCCAGATCAACGCATCTCACGGTCGTCTCGGCGGGACGGTTGCCGGCTGCGGCCAGCTCTCCGAGCGGATCGACACCGGCGAGATCGCCGTGCTCCGGCTGAGCGCCGGCCATGTTCGCCAGCGTGATCGTCGCCGCCGCCCGATCGTCGAGCTCCCGGACCGGCGCCGGCCGGACGGTGCGCATGCGCACTATCTGGCCGGCGGGTTGGTCGGCGGTGAGCGCTTGCAGGTAGCCGATCACCTGGTCGAGGTCGAGGTCGTGGCCGGCGCCGGCCGGGCGGTGCGCATGCGCACTGCCTGGCCGGCGGGTTGGTCGGCGGTGAGCGCTTGCAGGTAGCCGATCACCTGGTCGAGGTCGTGGCCGGCGCCGGCCGCTGCGAGTTGCTGGTACATCCGCTCCTCGATGTCGGCGACCTGTGCGGCGATCCGGGTGCCGTGGGGGGTGAGGGTGAGGGTGACGGTGCGCCGGTCGTGTGCGGCCTCGGCCCGGCTGACCAGGCCGGCGGTGACGAGCCGGTCGACCAGCCGGCTGGGGTTGGCGCCGCTTTCGCAGACCAGCAATTCACCGAGCCCGGACAGGGTCAGCGGGGCCCGGTCGGCGAGCAGGCGCAGCACCTCTCCCTGCGAGGGGGTGATCCCAAGCGGGCGCAGCGCCTGGGCGAGTTGCCGGTTGCCTTCGCGTTGGGCGGCCAGGATGAGGAATCGGATCTGTTCGGCCGGTCGCATCGGTGTCACCGTCCGATCGTCTGGGCCGCGCGGGTGGTGGCCGCGTGCAGCCGGGCGGCGGCGCCGGGGTCGTGGGCGGGCAGTACCACCAGGTCCGGGTGGGTCTGCTTGAGCACGCTGATCTTGCGGTTGACTTCGCGGTTGTCCCGGCGCGAGCCGACGCCGGGCACGTGTCCGGCCTCGAGCAGGTGCACGTCGTAGGTGACGTCGCCGACCATCAGCAGCGGCGCGGTACCGGGCTGGCGTACCAGCATCGAGATCGACCCGGGGGTGTGTCCCGGGGTGGGCAGCAGCACCATGCTGCCGTCACCGAATAGGTCATGCGCGGTGGTGAACGGCGCCAGGCTTGGGTCGGTGGTGGGCTGCAGCGTCACCGGCGACCAGCGCAGGCCCGGCAGCTTGATGTGGTCGAGCAGCAGGCCCTTCAGCTCCGGCTTCGGCTCGTCGAGCGTGCGCAATTCGGCGTGGGTGAGCACGATGTTCGCGACGCCGCGTAGTTCGGGCAGCCCGCCGATGTGGTCCTGATGCAGGTGCGAGATGACCGCGGTGTGTACGTCTTTGATGTCGTAGCCGATCTTCGCCAGCTGCGCGGTGAGGGTCTCGTCGGCGGCGATGTCGAAGCGGGCCAGCCGCTTGAACAGCATCCCGGCCAGCCCACCCTGGGGGAAGTAGCCGGGGTCGGTCACCGACGCGCGGTCCTGACCGGTGTCGAACAGGACGAGGCCGTCGCGGTGCTCGACCACGTAGACGTTGATCGGCCGGTAGCCGGTCCAGCGCCGCGAGGTGATCGCCCACCACAGCACCGGGGTGCCGCTGGACTTGATGTGCTCCGGGTGGATGTCGACCTGGCCGGTGCTGACCACGGACACGCGGGTGATCGGGTTGTTCGTGCTCATGACGTCTCCTCAAATCGATGTTGTGTCATCAGATTACACGACATCTAATTCCGCGCGCTCAAATCGTGACTGGCGACACATTCGATCCATGACTGCCACCGGCCCGCAGTGCCATCCAGGAATGTGCTCGCCCCAGAGCGCGGCGTCGAGCTGATGCGATGAGCGCCGGCAAATATGGCATCGACCATCATGTTCTCGGTGTCGAACAAGTCGGGCCGAGCCGGCGCCAGCGGGGTCGGCGGATGCTCGGGTACTCGGGTCATGCGAGTTCGATCTGACGAGTGAGGATTTCGCGCCGACCAGCCTCGGCAAGCACCGGCAGGGCGAGGTTGTCACCCCTTGGCCGATGGCTCCACGCCACGTCCAGACCGGAAGAGGATTCGAGTGGACAACAACGCCGTGTAGTGATGACCCAGATATAGCCGTGTAGTCCTGACTCAGATATAGAGGCCGCTTCGCAGGGTGTCTGGTCGGATCCGGACATGGTCAACTGACGGCAGATCTGGCTCCCGGAACCTCGATCGGAGCGTGCCCATCGTGTCCGGATCCGGCCAGACCCATTACACGTATTGCCGGCAGGGGCCCGGGCACCGAGGACGGCACCTTGTCGTTCCGGGCGCACCGGGATCCAGCGAATGTCGACTGCCTGTTGTTCGTCGAGCGCCTCGCCGATCAGGCTGCGTACGACGCCCACACCAGCTCGCCAGCCTATCTGGACGTGGTCGCAGATAGGTTCTCGAAGCTGATCGTCGAGTTTCCATGATCGTGAGTGCCCCTGCTTTTGTTGCCGCCCGGCCGGTGGCGGGCATGTGGTGGTGTAGACAGGGGTTAGAGGCGTGTCGAGGGAGCCTCTGAGGATTGACGTGGGTATTGACCACGCGTTAACGGCGCGAGAATCGCCGGTTCGGGTCGAAACCGTGCACGAGAGCGAGCGCACCCGGGTAACGCGGCTGTTTCTGCCCGGTCGCACCGTTATCCGTAAGCAGCCGTTGGGTCCGGGCTGGGAGACGCGGTTGCGGCATGAGTTGCGGATCGTTGAGCGGCTGCGGGGTGTTGAGGGGGTCGCCCAGTTGGCGGATGTGCCGCCGGATCCTGGGTCGATCATGTTCGATGATGTCGCTGGGGTTTGTCTGACAACTTTGCCGATGCCGTTCGACCAGAGCGAGCTGGTGAGTCTCGCGTTGGATATAGCGCGTGTGGTGGCTGGGATGCATCGTCGGGGTGTGATGCATTCAGATATCGGGCCGGCCAATATTCTGCTCTGCGGGCCTGCGAGGTCGCCTTGTCTGATCGATTTCGCGTTCGGCAGTTCGTTCGCCGAGATACGTCCGGAGTTCACCCACCACAACGAGATTGTGGCGACGTTGGCATATCTTGCTCCGGAGCTGACGGGCCGCACGGGCCGCCCGGTCGACCAACGTGCCGACTTGTACGCGCTGGGGGCGACGCTATACGAGTTGGCGACCGGCGCCGCGCCGTTTGGCAGCGGCGATGCGTTGAGGCTGATTCGTGACCATCTGGCTCGGGTGCCGGTCGCGCCGGATCAGGTGAACACTGCCGTGCCTGCCGACCTATCCAAGATCATCATGCATCTGCTGGAGAAAGAACCGGACGGCCGTTATCAGACGGCCGAGGGGTTGATCCACGATCTGCGCCGGTTACGTGACAGCTCGTCGTCGCGCGCGGTGGCGCCGTTCTCGGTGGGGGAGCATGATTTCCCGCTGCGTCTACTGGCGCCGTCTCGACTGGTTGGACGGGAAACCGAGATCGCCACGTTGGGCGCGGCATTTGCCGCAGCAGCGTCGGGGCAGCGTAAGGGGGTGCTGGTCAGCGGTTCGCCGGGGGTTGGTAAGACGTCGTTGATCGACGAGTTGCGGCCGGTCGTGACGGGCGCCGATGGCTGGTTCGTGGCGGGCAAGTTCGACCAGTACCGCCGCGATCAGGAGTCCGACGGGGTGTTCCAGGCGTTTCGTGGCTTGGGGCGGCTGCTATTGGCGGAGCCGGAGGAAGAGCTCGCCGATCTCCGTCAACGGATGCTGCGCGCGCTCGGCCCCAACGCGGGTCTGGTCACCGCAGCCGTTCCGGAGTTTGCGGTGCTGCTGAACGTTGCCCCGGAACCCGGGGATCCACTAACGACTCAGGTCCGGGCTCAGCGAAGCGCGGTGGAGATCCTGCGGGCGGTCGTCTCCCGTAAGCGGCCGATGGTGTTCTTCGTCGATGACCTTCAGTGGGCTGGACGCACACCGCTCGGACTCGTCGACATGATGTTGAGCGAGGAGGGGCTGGACGGGTTGCTCGTGGTCGGCGCCTACCGCGAGGACGACGTGGACGCCACCCATCCGTTGACCGCAATGTTGCCACGTTGGCGGAAGCGTCAAGGCGGGCTGGAGCATATACGGCTGGGTAACCTACCCGCGGCGTGCCAGGCCGTGATGGTGGCGGACATGCTTCGCTTGGACGCGGAGAAAGCGACTGGCCTGGCTCGGGCGATCGCACCACACACCGGGGGCAATCCGTACGACACCGTTGAGCTGCTCAATGCGCTGCGACACCACGGTGTCTTGACGCCCAGGGCCGGTCGATGGTGGTGGGATGAGCCGGCCCTCAGTCGCTACCTTGCCAACACCGACGTGGCCGGCCTGCTGTCCGAGCGTGCCGATGGGATGCCGCGGGCGACGCGGGCCATACTGGCGGCGATGGCATGCCTCGGCTGGCGGGCCGAGCTGAGCCTGCTGCAGGCCGCGACCGGTCAGTCGGCGACCACGGTCGAGCAGCGCCTGGCACCCGCGCTGGATGACGGTCTGCTGGTGATGGAGCCCGGCGTCCGCGAGGCGGTGCGGTTCCGCCACGACCGCATCCGAGAGATGATCCTGCGCAGGCTGCGGCCAGAGCGGCAACACGCTCTGGAGTTGGGCATGGCCAGACGGCTTGCCGTTGTGCCGGACCTGTTCGCTGTCGCGGCGCAGCAGTATCTGCCGGTGATCGACGCGGTCCGCGACGCTGACGAGCGGCGTATGGTGACCCGGCTGCTGCGCCGCGCCGCCGAGCGGGCTACGCTGCTGGCCAACTACCCGCTGGTCGAGAAGCTGCTGGCCGGCGCATTGCGCCTGGCGGACCCGTCGCAGCGCAGCATGGTCATCGAGCTGCAGACCGGCCGCCACGCTGCGCTCTACAGCGTCGGCCGTCTGGACGAGGCCGACGAGCTGTACACCACGATCGATCGGCTGTGTGTCAGCCCTCTCGAGCGTGTCGACGCGACCCTCGTGCAGGTCAGCAGCCTGACCAGCCGTAACCACCACCAGCAGGCGGTCAGCCTTGGCGTTGAGCTGCTGCGGCAACTCGGCGTCGCGGTGCCTACGGCGCCGGATCTGCCCGCCGAAATCGGGCGCGGCTTCGACGCACTGCACCAGTGGCTGGACCACAGCGACGAGACTGACGACCTGCGCCGACCGGAGATTACCGATCCGGTGCTGCTGGCCACGGCCGCGCTGATCCACCGGATCCTGCTGTCGGCATACTTCGCTGATCAGACGATGGCGACGATGGCTTGGCTGTCCCTGTCGGCACTGCGACTCCTGGCGGAGCACGGACCTGGCCCTACCCTCATCGGTCCGGCCGGGTACGTTGTATTGGCCAGCATCGCGATGCGGCAGGACTACCGCACTGGTTATCGAGCGGGGCGGCGGATCCTGACGCTGGGCGAGGCGCGCGGGTATGAGCCAGGCACTTCCCAGGCCCGCTGGCTGTTCGCCATCGGTTGTCAGTGGTTCGAACCGCTTGAAGACTCCGTGAGGCAGGGACAGCGAGCGCGGGAGGGACTAATCCTGGGCGGCGATCTCGCCTACGCGTCCTACCAGGTCTCGACGCCACAACTCCTCGACTGCACGCCGACGCTGGACAGCTATGTCATAACGGTCGATGCCGCGCTGGCCTTCGCCAGACGCACCGGTAACGAACAGGTCCACGAGACACTCGGATTCTACCGATGGCTGGCGGGCGTGATGCGCGGCGAAAACGGGGCCTCAGCGACCGACAACACGGCATCGCCGGAACGGTACCCCAACAACCAGAACGCAGTGGCTCACGCACACATCACTCGCGCGCTCGTCGCTGCGGTCTTCGGTGATGCGGCTGCGCTTGCCCATCATAGTGCCATGATGATGCCGCTACTGCCGGCCGTCATGGGCACATATCCCACTGCGGTGGCCCACCTCCTGCGGGCAATGGCGCTCACCAACCAAATCCGCGCCACCCAGGTTGGCGAACGCGCCACGCTTCTGGCCGAACGCGCCGCGCTTCTGGCCGAACTGGACGAGGTCATCGACTGGCTGGCATCACGCGCTGCGGACGCCCCGATCAACTTCCTGCATCTGCGGTTGCTCGCCGAAGCCGAGCGGGCCTGGGCACTCGGCGACCTCCGAGCCGCCCTGCACGCCTTCGACGCAGCGCAACGAGAAGTCTCAACCCGCCAACGCCCCTGGCATCGAGCCCTGATCCTGGAACGCGCGGCACAGTTCTATCTGACCGAGGGCATGGAACACACCGGATACGCATTACTCGCCGAGGCACGCCACGGATACCACACGTGGGGCGCCGCGGCGAAAGTGGACGACCTCGACTGGGCGTACCCAGCGCTACACACACCACCACACGAGACAACCGCGCGCGACATGGACCAGCCGAGTGATCGTCCCGCGCACCACCGATCGACCACCACGACCGGCACGATCAACCTGCTCGGTATCGTCTCCGCCTCTCAGGCATTGAGCTCACAGACCAGCATTGACGGCCTGCGGACCCAAGTCGCCGACGTACTCAGCGCCATGACCGGCGCCACCGATGTCCATCTGCTGCTATACAACGACGGCCGGCGAGACTGGTGGCTTTCCGCACCGGGCGCTGACGATGGCGGCGCAATTTCCCTCGGGGAGGCCGTGCGTCGGCGACTGGTACCGATGTCGGTGTTCCGCTACGCCGAGCGCGTCCGCGAGCCATTGGTGGTCAACGACGCCATACGAGACGACCGCTTCGCCCGTGACCCCTACTTCACCGACGTCGAGCGCTGCTCGCTGCTCGCGGTGCCCATCCTCAACCGGGGCGTGCTGCAGGCGTTGCTGCTGCTGGAGAACCGGCTCATCCGCAACGCATTCTCCACCGGACGACTCGACGGCGTCATGCTCATCGCCGGCCAACTGGCCGTCTCACTCGACAACGCCATGGTCTACGCGTCGCTGGAACGCAAAGTCGCCGAGCGCACGGACCAACTCGCACTTGCGAATGCCCGACTCGAACTACTCAGCATCACCGACCCGCTCACCGGCCTGGCCAACCGGCGCCGGCTCGAGGACGCGCTCACCGCCGAGTGGCACCGTGCGGAACGTGCCGGACTGTCCGTCGCCCTGGCGATGATCGATATCGACCACTTCAAGCTCTACAACGACCATTACGGACACACCGCAGGCGACCACTGCCTGCAGCGCGTCGCCAACCAACTGAGACAGACGGTCCGCAGCACCGACCTGATCGCCCGATACGGCGGCGAGGAGTTCGCGGTCGTCATGCCCGACACCGACATCGCCGCCGGGCTGCGGTCGGCCGAACGGCTACGCGACGCCGTCGCCAAGCCAGCCGAGCCGCACATGGCAGCGACCGAGCAGAACGTCACGGTCAGCATCGGGGTCGCTGCCACTGTGCCCACGTCAGGCACCAACCCGAACGGACTTCTCGAGATAGCAGACATCGAGCTTTACCGCGCCAAGCGCGGCGGTCGCAACCAGGTGCGAGCCACCTCATCCTGACCAGGGCCAGACGTGCGGCCGACAAGTCGGATGGCGACCGTCCGCGCATGGACGGCGAGCGTGGTCGGAACCGTTTAGTGTAATGCTAGTACGACATTTGTGGTCATCCGGCACATGGTGCGCAACCCTATGCTAGCGGCCGACAACACGCGTGATTCGATCAGGCGTGCGACGTTGCGCATCTGCATGCCGACTGAAGCCGTCCTGCTGTCGGTCTCGCTCGCAATCTGGTGGCCGTCGTTGGCGGAATGGTCGTGGCCTGGTTTCTCGTTACTCGGCTGAGCGGCACTCATGCCGGGGCACCAGCGGCGGCGCACGGCTGCCGCCGTGTACGAACCCGTCCGAGCCTGGCCGCCGGCGCGTTCACGTTGAACTGTCGCAGTAGGTGGTAGCACCCCACATGTGCGGAGCGAACCGGCGAAGGTTCCCTAGCTCCTCATGCGTGTTCCAGGATCGACTTGAGCACTTGAAGGTCTTTTGCCACGGCATGCTTGATGGCGTGTCTCGCCATGCCCGCGAGCGCGGCCCGCGGTCCGGAAGCGGTGAGTTCTACTTCGTTGACTACTCGGGTTGCGTCACCCACCGGCTCCAGATGGTAGGCCGAACTGCCGCCGAACGGGCCCAGCCCGCCTTGGAACACGAGACGGCGGTCGGGTTCGTACTCGGCGACCGCGATCGTCTCTTCCATCGGATGGGGCAGGCTACGGACTTGCCGATAGATGGTCCCGGCGCCGACCGTGCCAGCGCCGACCTGCTTTGTTTGGCGGATCGCGTAGTTCCACCGCGGAGGTTTTCCAGGTCGGCTAGGTACGCGAACACCGTGGATGCCGGACCGCGGATTGAGACGTCGTTGCTGAAACTTGTCATCGTGCACTCCGTTGTTTCTGAGGATGGTGTCGCGAATTTCCATGTCCGCAGCTTTGGCACCCACCGTCATCCGCTCGGCGGGGACACCGCAAGCGTCGACGGCCTCGACGAAGACGTCATCAGGCACGGGAATCGTCGCGGCCGGGACATCGAAAGCCTGACGCAGAACGGTGACGTCCGGCTGCTCCATACTCATGACGGCGCGAGTCGACGGTGGAAGCGACACGGGACGCCAGCGCCGTCCTTTTGGTTGGTGGCGCGTTCTACACGGCGGGCGTCGTCATGTACGCCACTCGGCGCGCGAACCCCCGGGCCGCGCTCGTTCGGCCACCACGATAGCTGGCTGACGTCCACGTACTTCGATCGCGTGCGACCTCGAGTGCCAACCGACGGCTGTCACACCGCACCGGCGTCTCACTGTTCTATGTCGGCACTCCAAAGCGCCGCCGGCAACCGCGCGACGAACCGCCAGACGCTCCGTCACCGGACTCGCCACCACCACCGCGGCAACGCGAAGCGCATCCTCGCTGATGATCCACCCTCGATGTGCGAACACGAAGGGCAGTGCGAGGGTCGATCACAGCCCGATCAGGTCGGCCATCATCCGGCATTGCATCTCGAAATACCCGTCCCGGTCGAAGACCACGTTGTTGAGCTGCCCGAACAGCTCGAAGCTGACAGCTCCGAAGATGTGGATCCAGGCAGCTGACGTCATCGCGAGCAGCGACACGTCCAGTTCTGGCACGGTGCCGGTCGCGGTGAGCTGGCCCAGATCGCGGGCTACGTTCGCGGGGATGGCGAGACTACGCGGTCCGGCTTGCGCCGAGTCGGCGACCAGCTGCAACAACCTGACCGGGGTCCGCGCCGCGGCCCCCGTGGCGTCCATCGGCGCCTGATAACCGGGCACCGGGGAACCGAAGATCAGCGCGTACTCGTTCGGGCTGGCCAGCGCCCAGGCCCGGATCGCCCGGCACCAGGCCATCCAGCGGGCTCGGCCGTCAGCGCGGTTTGCAACGGTGTCGTCGGCGGTCTCGACGGCGCCGCCGACGGCATCGTACGCATCGATGATCAGAGCCGTGAGCAGCTCGTCGCGGCTCGCGTAGTAGCGGTACAGCGCGGAGGACACCATGCCCATGTCCCGCGCCACGGCCCGCAGCGAGAGGTTGGCGCCGTCGGTGGCCAGGTGCCGGCGCGCCACATTCTTGATCTCGTCGATCATCTCCGCGCGTACGCGGGCCCGGATCGATCCGGCGGTCTTGATCTCGTGAGCAGCCATGTGGCGATTGTTGCACCCAATCGAGAGCACTGCTCTTGACGCACGGGGTGTGCGATAGTTGTTCTCAACAGAGGGCAGTGCTCTCGACTAATCGGCGGTCTCTAAATGTCCCAGCACGTCATCGTCGGCTGGCCCGGTCGGATCGGCCACCGTAATCCAACTCGCCGAGCGCGGCGAGAGCGTCCTGATGGCCACCCGTAGCGGCGGCGGACCGCAGCACGCCGGCGTCCAACTGGTCGCGGCCGACGCCACCGATCCGGACAATCTGACCGCGCCGACCAACGGTGCCGCGGCTCCCTACAACTGCGCCAACCCGCAATACCACCGCTGGCTCACCGACTGGCCGCCGCTGCTGACCGACGCCGAGCGCACCGGCGCCGTGCTGGTCACGCGGCTCCGCTCTACGGCTACGGTCCCGGCTTCGGCGTGATGGGGCCGGACTCCCGCTCGCCGCTTCCACCCTAAGCTGCGCATACGCGCCGCCATGTGGCGCGAGGCGCAGGTCCGGCACCAGGCTGGCCGGATCCGCGCCACCGGGGGTGCGCGGACAGCGACTACATCATGGCCAACGGCATCCTGTCCCGGGGCATGGGAGCGCCGCTGCCGGCCGGCAAGCGCGCCTAACCGGTGCCCCGACCGGCGTGCCGCACCATCTGGCGAGGATCTGGAGCGGTCAGCCCAGCGACCGTGCTCGGTTCGACCATCGTTGCCGGACGGCTAGTAGTAGTTGTCGATCGGCTGCCGCGCCTCGTCGAACAGCGCCGGCCCCTCGTACCGCACCGGGGGCAGCGGCGGGGTAACCGGCTTGACCTCCGCGAATTGTTCGGCGGACAGGGCGTACACCACCCGGCCGAGGCCAGATCGGTCTATCGCGGTCGCGCACATCGGGCAGGGTTGGCAACTGGTGAACATCGTGGTGCCGGCGGCCATGTCGGGAGCGAGTTCCCGGGCGGCCCAGCGGGCCAGCTTCAGCTCCGGGTGGGCGGTGATGTCCGAGTCGGAGACCACGGTGTTGTGGTCCTCGATCAGGACCGTGCCGTCCGCACCGACCAGCAACGAGCCGAACGGCCGTTCGCCGGACGCACCGGCTTGGCTAGCGAGTTCCACGGCACGGCGGAGAAACGTCTCGTCGGCTGGGGTCATCGGTTCTCCTTGGATTTATGGTGTGCGGCCACGGCCGCCAGCGTCCGCCAGGCCCGTTCGGGCTGGCGGATTTCGGTCAGGTCACCGTTGAACGGGTCGAGCAGCACCGTGTCGGCGCCGAGCAGACGCATCTGATCGATGTCGGCGATGATCTGGTCAATCGTACCGACGCCGGCCAGCCGATCCGGGGCAGTGACCGGTTCACGGGTCTCCCGGAGCGCGATGCGCGGCGTCAACGCGGGCACGTGCCTGTCCAATCCGTCGGCGGCAGCCTTCAGCCGACTAACCGCCTCGGCCAGCCAACCGGGCATGAACCGCAGCGGATGCCAGGCGTCACCGAGCAGTACCGCGCGACGAATGGCGGCGTCGCTGTTGCCGCCAACCCAGATCGGGATCGCGGCTGTGTCGTAGTCGTCGTTGTTCCGCCAGGCCTCGCGAATGGTGTGGAGGTACTCATCGGTCAGCGCACCGCGCCGGCGGAACGGCACGCCGAGCGCCTCGAACTCCAGCCTGGCCCAGCCGACGCCGACGCCGAGCACGAGCCGGCCGCCGGTGAGCCGATTGAGGTTCGCCGCCATCCGAGCGGTGAGAAGCGGGTGCCGGTATGGAATGACGAGCACCGTAGTGCCCAGCCGGACCCGACGGGTCACCCCGGCCAGCCAGGACAGCGTGGTGAACGGCTCGTAAAACGGGGCCGGATATCGCCCGGCCACGTCCGGGGTCACCGCGATGTGGTCGGAGACCATCAGCAGGTCGAAGCCGAGGCCCTCGATCGTCTGCGCCCACCTTCGCAGCATGTCGGGGTCGGTACCCGGGGCAAAGTTCGGTACGTTTACGCCAATCTGCACAGATCCGACTCTAGTCAGCGTAGATCTGGCTTGTGAACACCGTCTCCCCTGCCTTCAATGGCTTTTGCCGTGGATCCGTCGGTAGATTCGCCCAGTGGGCGAGAATCTTGATGCTGTCGATTGGTGCATTCTCACCGAGTTGCAGGGCGACGGCCGCTTACCGATCACCGAACTCAGCCGCCGGGTCAAGCTGAGCGCGTCGGCCACCAGCGAGCGAGTGAAGCGGCTGGAGGCAAACGGTGTGATCACCGGCTACCGCGCCGAGGTCGACCTGCCCAAGGCGGGCTTCGCCGTGCTCGCGGTGGTCCGGCTCAAGTACCCCGGCAGCCGGCACGAACCACTGCACCAACTGCTCAAGCGACGGTCAGAAATTCTGGAGTGCCTGCGCACCACAGGAGACGACTGCTATGTGCTGAAGGTCGCCGCGACGTCGATGGCGCACCTCGAACAGATCGTCAACGAACTCGCCGGGTTCGGCAGCACCACCACCAACGTGGTCTACAGTGCGGCCCTCCCCTATCGCGGCCCGCGCCTGACACCGCCTAGCCGTGACCCACAGTAGATGACCACGGCACAGTCGCCACCGCAGGCCATCGTCGAACAGCGCGGTGTCCTCACCGGCGTGATGCGTGTGCAGCTGAATCCTGCAGGCGTCCCAGGTGCCCACGGCTTCTGGGCTCCCTTCCTGGCTGGCGCCCGCGCGGCCGCGACAAGTCGGGTCAGGTCGCGGCAAAACGCGTTATGGGCGACGTACATCATCGTGGAGTCGGCGATGCCTTGGGTTGCAGTACGGCGCCGTCAGCCTCGGCGGGGGTCTCGGTGACCATGACGCCTCGTGTGCGATGGTTCGGTTGTCGGTGGTGGGGGTCAGTTCGGCGCGGACGACGGTCGCTGCCGGTTGGTCAGCGGTGATGTTCTCGAAACAAGACCTAGTGTTCGAGGGGTGGAGAAGAAGCTGTCGGCGGCGGCGTTGTCGAAGCGCGACCCGACGCGGCCCATTGACTGGACAATGCCGAGCTTGTCCTTATACAGCCGGGTGAAGTCGGCCGCGGTGTAGGTCGAGCCGCGATCAGGGTGGAAGACTCGATGCTC
The DNA here is from genome assembly GCA_963836775.1 of uncultured Actinomycetota bacterium. Taxonomy (GTDB): domain Bacteria; phylum Actinomycetota; class Actinomycetes; order Mycobacteriales; family Micromonosporaceae; genus DASQPR01. The sequence continues at coordinate 3,570,722 of CAWIKR010000003.1, forward strand.
TCGATCGCCGCGCGGCCGCCACGCACCGCGGCGGCGATCTTGATCGCGTCGCCGGCGAGCTCGGCGTTGGGGTGTTCGCTGATCGGGCAAGCCGGCAGCCGACGTGAACAGAGGTGGAGCACAGTGGCGAGGCAGAGCTTGCCCTCGCCGGTCGGGATCTCGGTCATGTCCCCGCACCATTAGACGTTCGGCGCCGCAGCGGTGAAGTCACGCTTGAGCCGGTCATCGAACTTCGGCGCGCTACGGTCCTGTTTGGTCAGTCCCTTGCGGCGTCTGGGGTTGCGGCCGTACGTGGCTTGTCGGCGCATCGAGTCAGCGACGGTTGTTCACGCTCACCGACCAGCCTTCCTCGACCAGATCGGCACGGATTACGCGGCGAGCCGTAGCAGCATTCCTTCTTGGCAGCGGCGTCGCAGGCGGCCGTACCACCGCGGACCAAAACCCAGCTGCTGGTCACGGGACCGGTGGTCGCGATGGGAGGGTTCGACGTGATGCAGATGAGAAATCATGATCGTGATCGCCACCCTGGCCAGGGCCGTTTGAGCCGTGAGTTCGCGACACGTTGTCAATCTCGAATGTGCCCTAGTCGACGCACGCCGTTGGCAAGTTCGGCGAGGTCGTTCGTGGCCGCGAACCCCAGCCGCAGGTAGGCGGCGGGCGGTTCGGCGGCGAAGTAGCGGCGGCCAGCGCTGACGGCGACGCCGTCTTGGCGGGCGGCGCTGGTAACCACGGTGTCGTCTGCGCCGGCCGGCAGTTGGATCCACAGGTGCAGTCCGCCGGTGGGCAGTCGCGAGATTGTCCAGTCGGGGAGTTCGAGAGTGACTGCGTCCGCCAACTGTCGGCAGCGTTCCCGCAATGCTGCAGCCAGCGTACGAACGTGCCGGTCCCAGGAGGGAGAAGTGATCAGTTCCAGCGCGGCCTCCTGCATCGGTCGGGTGATAAAGAAATCGTCGACCAGGCGAACCGCCCGCATCCGCTCCATCACCGGTCCACGGGCCACTAGTGCCCCGATGCGTAGGCTTGGTGCCGCGGGTTTGGTCAATGAGGTTAGGTGGACCACGGTGCCGTCGCGGTCGTCGGCCACCAGCGGCCGGGGTACTGCGTCGCCATGGCCCAGGTACCGTGCGAAATCGTCTTCGATCACGAACGCGCCGACTGCCCGGGCGACGTCGACGACCTGTTGACGGCGTTCGGGTGCCAGTACGGTTCCGGTCGGGTTGTGATATGTCGGCTGGCAGTACAGCAGCCGGGCGCCGGTCATCGCGAACGCTTCGGCTAGTAGGTCAGGCCGCACGCCGTCGGCGTCCATCGGTACCGGTGTCGGGCGGAGCCCGGCGGCCTGCGCTGCGGCTATCGCACCCGGATAGGTAGGCGACTCCACCAGGATGGGACTGCCTGGCCCGGCGATGGCCCGAAACGCCATCGACAGGGCACTCTGTCCGCCTGCAGTGACAAGCACATCGTCGGGTGTCACGGTGCCACCGGCAACGCTGGCGAACACAGCCCGCAGCGCAGCCAGGCCGTTGGTCGGTGCGCGGTCCCACGCGTCGGGCCGGCGCCCCGCGCGCGCGAGTGCGGCACTTAAGGCCCGGGTAGGTTGCAGCGATCGGTGCAGGTAGCCGCCGTCCAACATGATCGTCCCCGGCGGCGGCGGTCCGAGCACATCGGCGATCGAGCGGGTGTCGACGGTCCGGTCGGTGAGAGCGATCGTTTGCCAGGCGGTGTCGGCGGTTTCGCTGCCGGCACGCACCCGCGTCGCCACGTACGTTCCGCTGCCTGGGCGGGTGACCACGGCGCCTTCGGCGACAAGCAGTGCGATTGCGCGTGAGACGGTCACCGGGCTGACCCGGTGTCTCTCAATAAGCTCTCGGCTGCTTGGCAGACGTTCGCCAGGCGAGAGCCCGGTTAGCAGCACGCGCAGGTTGGCGGCCAGCGCTTCAGAAGTGCTACTCTCTGACATGGATGTACATGGTAGCACTACTTTCTCGAATCAAGAATCGCTACTCGATGTCGCCGCTTTGCGCGCCGATACGCCGGGGTGCCGGCAGGTAATCCACTTCAATAACGCCGGCTGCGGTCTACTGGCCGCCCCAGTGCTGGCCACGATGCTCGATCACCTGAACTTGGAAGCACGCATTGGTGGCTACGAGGCATCGGCGGCGCGGGCCGCCGAGATCCGCGAGTTCTACAACGAAACTGCTGCTTTGATCAACTGCAGACCCCACAACATCGCCTTCTCCGGCAGCGCCACCCACGCGTACGCCACAGCCTTGTCCTCGATTCCGTTCGAGGCCGGCGACGTCATCCTCACCACCCGAAACGACTTCATCTCGAACCAGATCGCCTTCCTATCGCTGCGCAAGCGCTTCGGTGTGCGGATCGTGCACGCGCCCGACACACCCGAAGGTGGTGTCGACGTGGCGGCGATGGCAGCGCTGATGCGCACAGACCGCCCCCGGCTGGTCGCCGTGACACACATCCCGACCAACTCCGGCCTGGTACAACCGGTCGCGGAGATCGGCCAGCAGTGCCGTGACCTGGACCTGCTGTACCTGGTGGACGCCTGCCAGTCGGTCGGCCAATACCCGATTGACGTCGCCGAGATCGGCTGCGATTTACTGACCGCCACATGCCGCAAGTTCCTGCGTGGCCCTCGCGGCTCCGGGTTCCTTTTCGCCTCCGACCGCGTCCTACGCGCCGGATACGAGCCGCTGTTCATCGACATGCACGGCGCCCACTGGATCGAACCGGGCCGCTACCAGCCCGCAGACACCGCAGCCAGGTTCGAGGAATGGGAGTTCCCGTACGCCACCGTCCTCGGCTGCGCCGCCGCCGTGCGCTACGCCAGACAAGTCGGTGTGGAGGCGATCTCGCGCCGTTCGCCCGAGCTCGCTGCCCAGCTACGCAGCCGGCTCGACGCGATTCCCGGCGTCCGCGTGCTGGAACGTGGCCACAAGCTGTGCGCCATCGTCACCTTCGCCATCGAGGGCTGGCAGCCGCAAGAGTTCAAGGCGGCCGTCGACGCGCGCCGCATCAACTCCGCGTTGAGCTTGCGCGAGTTCGCACTATTCGACTTCGGCGACAAGGCCGTCGACTGGTGCCTGCGCCTATCGCCGCACTACTACAACACCGAGGAAGAGGTCGACCAGGTAGCCGCGGCAGTCGCGGACCTCAGCAGCAGTAACGGACAGATCCACCTGCTTCCGAGCACCCAAGAGCACTGCCAGTGACAAGTACTGGCCTTCGCACAGGAGTTCCCGCCGCCCAGTCGGAAACCCTGTGGCACAACGGGAATTTCCTTAGGTTCTGGCTCGGCGAGACCCTGTCGCTCCTCGGAACCCAGGTCACGAGCCTCGCCCTGCCACTGACCGCAATCACCGCCTTCCACGCCACCGACGAGCAGGTCGGAATACTGCGGTTCCTGCAGCTAGCCCCGTACCTAGTGCTCTCCCTGCTGTTTGGGGTCTGGGCTGACCGGGTCCGGCGACGGCAAGTCATGCTCGCCGCCAACCTCACCCGGATGGTCCTGCTCACCTTGATCCCGGTGCTGTACTGGCTGCACTCCCTCAGCATGGCGCCGCTGCTGATCATCGCTTGCGCCATCGGCGTCGCGTCGGTGCTCTTCGACGTGAGCTCGATGGCATACGTGCCCACCCTCGTCAAGGACCCCACGCGTTACGTCGAGGCCAGCGCGAAGATGGGCATCAGCATCTCATCAGCAGACGTGGCCGGTCCAGGGCTCGCCGGTGTCCTGGTCAGCGTGTTGACGGCACCGGTAGCGCTGATCGTCGACGCGTTCTCCTACCTGATATCCGTCGTGTCACTGCTACTGATCCGAACAACGCACGAGCCGCGTCCCGGGCCGCGCGCCACCATGCTGCACCTCCCGACCGAAATACGCGAAGGCCTACGCTGGGTCCTCGCTAACCCCATCCTCCGGGCGCTAGCGTTCATCGGGTTCTGCTGCAACTTCTCTATGATCACCGTCTGGACCATGTTCCTCCTGTACGGCACGCACGACCTCCATTTGTCCGCAACGACTCTCGGCGGCATCTTCGCGACGGCCTCGGTAGGCGGTCTGATCGGCGCGACGATCTCCCAGAAGATCATTGGCCGGTTTCCGCTCGGGCGGGTCTACGTCATCGCCCAATCGGCCCTCCTCCTCGGCCCAGCCCTGATCGCCCTAGCCATCGGCCCGAAGCCGGTGATGGTCGGAATGTTCATCGCGTCCTTCTTCACCAGCTACCTGGGACTCGGCGTCGCCGGCGTCATCATCGTCAGCCTGCGCCAGACCATGACCCCACAGTCGATGATGGGCCGCATGACCGCGGCGTTCCGCACGTTATTGTTCGGCGGCGGCGCCGTCGGCGGCCTGTTCGCCGGTTATCTCACCGGCCACATCGGCGCCAGAGGCGCGCTCACCGTCGCGGCAATCGGCTCCGCTGCCGTAGTGATCGCACTTGTCGTCTCGCCGGTAAGCAGGCTCCAACGCCTCCCACCAGCGACGGACGATCCCACAGCGGCCAACGCGCAAAGGCAGCGCTGAGGGCTCTGTTGCATTGAGCGATCGTCAAGATCTTGAACCGGAAGACTTCCTGCAAGATTGGATTCGCATTTCCGGTCACGCAGTCCAGAATCGAACGAATCCCTCTGTATCGCCGGGCGCGATGCCGCGCCGCCCTAGCGGGGTCCGATGTGTGCTGTGGCGGAGCGTCCAAAGGAGAATTTGTGGCGGTGACAACACGGGATGGCTTAATGCAACAGAGCCGCATTCATTAACGATCGGTAAGTTGCCGCGCCGGGCGGACGAAAGCCTGTCCCCGGCGCGGCAAGCAAGCAACATCAAAACGCCCACAAGTTCCGCCCACCCGCAACGCCGAAGAGAGATCGAATGATCTCGCTCGAGTACCCCGCTAGACGAACACACGCACCGTCGTCGCAGCATTCGTTGTACTGGCCACCGTTGTATCGGTAACGAGCGCACCTGCCTGTCGCTGACGTTCGAATCCTCCGACCATCCTGCAATGGTTCGGCACGCCGCTACACCGGAATCGGGGCCTCCTCCGTGGCGGCTTAACGCGAAGGCGGTGCCTCCTCCGGCGAGCAGCACCGCGACCGTGGCGGCCATGCCAATGACAATCGGCCTGCGGCGGACGTGGCACAGAAGCCCGGCGTAGACCGGACGAAACTGCAGAACGTCGTTCAGCAGCAGTACGCACTGCTCTAACCGGCGAGCTCGCGGCAGCGCGCACGACACTCCCTCGGCCAACTGGGGCACCAGGCATGGTCTGCCTGCCCTCAGAGAGCGCAGATCGATGTGCGACGGCGCCCTGCGCTACTCCAAAACCCTGATACCGGGTTTGACATGGGTCTTCATGCGGCAGCGCGGTACTCATTGATCAAGCCTCATCGTCAGGCGCACGCAAACCCATCGCGTCGCCTTGATGGCTGCGCCCGGCGTTATAGTGCCCGACATACTCTTTGAGAACGATCCGGAGGGGCGCTGATGCCCCTATGTTTGTCAAGCCATTGGTAAGGCCCAGTCGCAGGTACCGGCGCACCGCCACCGTGATCACCTCGGCAGGAAAGCGGAACCCCGCGAACGCCGACCGGGACACCAGTGCCGGATGCCGGCGAGTTAAGAGGGCCACCGACCCATCCTGTTGAGCGGCGATCCACAACGCAACAGAGCCATCCGCTCCGCGGGGCAGTTGGTGGTACTCGGCATCCACGTCGACGCTGCCCAGTTCTGACCGAGCGCTAAGTCAACTGCACGCAGCCGATCAGCGACAACAAGTAACAGTTTTGACCACACTTGGATTCGGGAAGCGCTCAAAATCTGCTCCCACCCGTAAGCAGCGCCTGGCCTGCGGGTCCTTTCACCCCACCTCGATCAACACAGTCGCCATCCAGGTGGTGTAGGAGTGTAGCCCGGTGAGCGTGTTGTACCCGAGCTTTCGCCGGTGATCCTTAGCCGTCGTTTGCCGAACTCGACGACGAATTCAACGGTCGTACGCCAGCAGGTGCGAAGTGACCAGCGTGGCATGCGCCGGACCGTAGCGCGATAATCCTCATATGGTCACTCCGACCTCGCTGTTGGAGCGTGGCCGCGTGGCTTACCACCACGAAGAGTGGCGGGATGCGCATGAGGCCCTGGTCCGGGCCGACGAGGTGGTACCACTCGCAGCCGGGGATCTCGAGTTCCTCGGCCACGCGGCCTACATGCTGGGGCTCGACGAGGAGTACGTCGGCACGCTCGAGCGCGCACACGACGCATTCGAGCGTAGCCAGTCGCCGGCGCAGGCGGCACGCTGCGCCTGGTGGATCGGACACAGCCTCCTGTTCAGGGGGCACGAGGAGCTTGCCCAGGGTTGGTTCCGGCGTGGTCAGCGCCTCCTCGACAATGCGGGCCTCGACTGTGTCGAGCAGGGCTACTTGCTGATCCCGCTCTGGCTGCGCCAGATGGGAAGCGGCGAGTGGGGGACTGGCGAGGCGACCGCTGTCGCCGCCGCGGAGATCGGAGAACGCTTCGGTGACGCCGATCTGGTGTGGCTCGCTCGCGACGAGCAGGCGCGCGCGCTCGTTCGGCAGGGGCGCGTCGACGAGGGCATGGCGCTGGTAAGCGAGGTGCTGGCAGTGGTCAGGTCCGGTTGCCTGTCCCCCATGGTCAGCGGCATCATCTACTGCAACACCATCGATTTTTGCCGGGATGCAGGCGAGATCCGCCACACGCGGGCCTGGACCGACGCGCTCGACGCCTGGTGCCAGGCCCGACCGCAGATGGTGGCCCACAACGGCCTCTGCCTGGTCCACCGCGCCGAGATGCTGCAACTCAAAGGGGACTGGCGCCGGGCTCTCACCGAGGCGACGGCGGCGGCGGATCGGTTCACCCAGGGGGTGCTCAACCAGATTGCCCTCGCCAAGGCGCACTACCGTCAGGGGGAGATCCACCGGCTCAAAGGCGACATGGCAGAGGCCGAGCACGCGTACGAACGCGCGAGCCGGCACGGCTGCGATCCGGTTGCTGGGTTGGCGCTGCTCCGTCTGGCGCAGGGTCGGGTCGGTGACGCCGTCGCCTCTATCCGGCGCGCGGTTTCGGAGCAAGTGCAGCCCTTGCAGCGCGCCGCACTGCTGCCCGCGTACGTCGAAGTCATGGTGGCGGCCGCCGACATGGAGGCGGCACGCACCGCGGCGGACCAGCTATCCGGCATCGCGGTAGCGCACCCCGCCGACGCCCTGGCGGCGACGGCCGCGGCGACGAGAGCGCTCGCGAGCCTACACGCGGGCGATGCGACCGGGGCCCTCGCCGATGCTCGGGTGGCTTGGCGTCGCTGGGAGGAACTCGACGCTCCGTACGAGGTAGCCCGCGCCCGCGTGCTGGTGGGCCTCGCCTGCCGCGCGTTGGGCGACGAGGACGGTACCCGCCTGGAACTTGCCGCCGCTGAGGAGGTCTTCCTCACGCTCGGGGCTTTGCCCGACGTGGCCCGCGTTCAGACGTTGCGACATGGACGCGGCCCGGATACCCACGGCCTCAGCCAACGGGAGCTCGCAGTACTCCGACTGGTCGCCAGCGGGCTGAGCAACCAGGAAATCGCGGCCCACCTGGTAATCAGCCCACACACCGTGGCCCGGCACCTCCAGAACATCTTCACCAAGATCGGTGTGTCCTCGCGGACCGCGGCGACTCGCTTCGCGTTCGAAACCGAGCTGGTACGCGACGCCGGCCATGGTCAGGATTGACCATCGCCGGGTGGTGCAGGTTGGTGACGATGAGCGATGCCAGCGACCGTCCCGCGCTCGTAACGTCGACGTCACCAGCCGCCCGCTAGGGGCAGCGTAGCGAGGGAGCTAGCGATGTACGTCGTCGTCCACCACGCCATCCGGTCGCAAGCCGCGTTCGAACGAGGCCTGCGTCTCCAGACCGGCGAAGGTGCACCCGCTGGAGTCCGCGTCGTCCAATTCCTGCCGGACGTCGATGGGTCGGAGGTGATCTGCCTCTGGGAGTCCGGGTCGGTTGAAGCCGTGCAGCGGTACGTCGACAAGATGCTCGGCGAGACCAGTGTAAACACCTGCTACGAGGTCGCGACCGAGCCGGCGTTCGCCCGCCGCCCACTCGGACTCGCCACCGAGCCGATCTCATTGCGCCAGCCGGTGTAGTCAGCCCACCGGTCGGTGCCGCCTCGATAGGCTGGATCTGGTGGGGGTCGCTCGAATGCTCTCTCCGGCCAGCATCTCCTCGTGGGGTATCGGAAGGTTGAGCGTCCAGCGGCTTCCTCGTTGCGGCCTGCTCAAGCTCGGGAGGCCGTCGTGGTCAGGGGATCAAGACGAGCTTTCCACGGACATGGCCGCCTTGGCTGATGCGGTAGGCCTCGCCTGCCCGGTCGAATGGGAATGTCTGCGCCCTAATTGCCAGCTTGTGGTTTGCCAGCAGTTCGGCGACCTCTGCCAACGCCTGCATGGGGTGGCTGTCCGTGCCGCCACCGGTCACCTGGGCTCCGGCGGGCCGGCCGCGAAGTTGGCGATGCTCAGTACGCGAGACGGCGCTGAGACCAGGCTGACCAGGTATCGTCTGACGTCCGCCGCGCAGTTCTCCCCGCGATTTGCGTACTCGTCATCGCCATGGTGTTGGGCTGGCTTGGCCCGGACGGCTGCTGACCGTAGGCTACGTCGTCGGCGCAGGCGCAATCGCCACAGTGCCATTCGTAGGCGGAAATCCGATCACGCGGCCCGCCTGGCTTTCAGCAATCTTCTTCATCGCCGGCTGCGCCATCGTCTCAGCGAACATCGTGAAGATGACCATGCGCCAAGCCGCCACGCCAAACGCGGTCCCGGCCCGCTTCGCCGCCGGATTCGGCTTCCTGATCGGGCCCTGACGCCAATCGCGACGCTGACCGCAGGAGTGCTCGGCGACAACATCGGTCCGCACGCAACCCTGATCGTCGCGGCCGTCTGTGTTCGGATATCACTACCGTGGATCATGCTCTCCCGAGTTCGACGGGTGAAGTCCGTGGATGAGCTGGCCGTGCCAAGTTAGAACCCAGGCGGGTGAGGCCGGTAAAACTCTTCGGCCCCTGGCGCGTCAAATGGATGTACTGAATATCCCTCATATTTAGTGACCGCCGAGGTGCACCATGAGATCCCGACGCGCGATCGTTTCGGTCCCCCGAATTGGGGCCACCGCAGCCGTCCTGACCCTGTTATTGATTGGCGCGCCACCCGCCACGGCCGCAGAACGACAAAACGTCGTGCTCGGGGATGCGGCGCCTGCAAATGTCGAAGGCCTGGCGGCTACGGCCGCGAGGAACATCGTCCCGGTTAGAGCGGACGTTCCAATTTCTGCCACGATTGCGGTTTCGGCGGTGTCGCCAGGCACCTTCACTGGCAAGGGCTTTGACGCCTGCAGCGCGCCGTCGAGTGCCGCGATGAACGCGTGGCTCGCGTCGCCGTACCGTGCAGTCGGCATCTATTTCGGCGGCGTGAACCGCGGCTGCACCCAGCCGAATCTCACGTCGGCGTGGGTCAGCGAGCAACTCGCGAACGGCTGGCACCTGATCCCGATCTACATGGGTCTGCAGGCGCCGTGCACGACCTCGAACAAGAAGTTCCTGATCGATCCTGCGCAGGCGGCCGCTCAGGGACGCGCAAACGCGGAGGACGCGGTGGCGCAAGCACAGGCGCTCGGCCTTGCCCGGGGCAGCGTCCTGATCGACGACATGGAGGCGTATCGGACTGGCGACGCCGCCTGCCGGACGGCGGTGCTCAACTTCGTCAGCGCATGGACGTCGCGGCTGCACGACCTCGGATACCTATCCGGCTTCTACGGAAGCCTCGGATCGGGTGTCGCGGATCAGGTCGCCATCTACAACTCGTCGACCCTGGCGACCCCGGACTACCTCGACTTCGCTCGCTACGACGGCGTGGTGATCACAAGCAACTCCGCGATTCCGTCCGCGTACTGGTCTCCGCACCGGAGGATCAAGCAATACCAGGGCGGCCACAACGAAACCTGGGGTGGCGTGACGATCAACATCGACAACGACTACCTGGATGTTGCGCCGCTGCCCGCCGACCCGTTCGGTGACTTCGGCGGCAACGGCTGGTCGGATCTGATCGCCCGGACAACGTCGACCGGGACCCTCCACCTGCACCCCGGAAACGGCACCAACCTCGAGCCTCGGATCAGCCTCGGGTCGGGCTGGAACGCGTTCAACGCGATCACCCGGTTCGGCGACTTCAACCGGGACGGACGCGAGGATGTCATCGCCCGGCAAACCTCGAACGGCGACCTCTGGCTCTACCGCGGCACCGGCACCACCCTAGGCAGCCGGATCCGCATCGGCACCGGTTGGAACATCATGCGCGAGATCACACCGATCGGCGATCTCAACCATGACGGATACCCAGATCTTGTCGCGGTGCAGACATCCAACGGCAATCTGTACTTCTACCCCGGCGTCGGAACCGGTTTCGGTGCACGCAAGGTCATAGGCCCGGGCTGGAATTCGTACGACGCGCTAACCGGCATCGGTGACATGAACCGAGACGGTTACGTCGACCTGCTCGCGCGTCAGAAGTCGACCGGCAACCTCTATCTCTACCCGGGACGCGCCGGTGCGGGGTTCGGCGCCCGCAGCCTGATCGGCAGTAACTGGAACACGATGCGCGATCTGACCGGCATCGGCGACTTCAACCGGGACGGCTATGTCGACCTGTTCGCGGTCAACACGTCGTCAAACAACCTCTACTTCTACCCCGGTCAGGGCACGAAGTTCGCCAGCCGAATCAGCCTAAGTAGTGGTTGGAGCGGACGAACTCCGCTGCTCTAGTCGGCAGCGAGACCGTCTCCAGAAGTGATAGCGAGCACCACTCGGATCAGATCGGCCGGCGGACGTGTACGTCCTCCCGGCAGCGAACCGAGTGGACGTGGGTGACCGCCCGACCGGACGTGTGCGTCTGGACGGCAGGACGCACACGTCCTACAAACCGTCCTTGAACCGTCAAGAACCAATGCGCGCGAGCGCGCCCGAGGCGGGCGCTCGCACTTGCCCGCGTCACCTCGGCCAACCGGCCGATCACTGCGGCCCGTGCTATTCCACGCGTTCGTCAACGCGTAGCGCGTCGACGCTTAACGCCATGATCAACTGGCTGCGGGGCTGCTTGGGTCAAGGTTCGAGGTATCGACCGCCACGTGCGGCGGACGCACTGCGTGGAATGCGTCGATCACCGCCTTCAGTTGCGATGACAGGTGCCCGGCGGGTGACGTGATCGGCAGCGTGATTTCGCTACCGTCCATCAGCGTCAGGACCACCATGTGCTGCATCACCGCGTTGGCGCCGATGGTGCGCTCGCGCGTCTGCACGGCGAAGCGTGCGACGGAAGTCATCGGCACTGAACCGCTCTCGGATGCGTAGGAGGGCTTGCCAGGCTTCACCCACGTCCGCCACGCCACTGTGTCGGCGTCGACCAGCACCGACGTCCGGTTGACACTCTGGACGCCTCTTATCACGCCAATAACCCATGCGATTGCGAGCACTCCATAGAGCGGGTACGCGAGCGTGCCGACGGACATCGCGCTCACAAAGGCGCCGGTCAAGGCGACCAGAATCAGCATGACGATGCTGCCGTAGACGATGGTGCGGAGCGAGATTGCGGTTACCTTCATGGGATCGCCTCCCCTATACGCGACATGGACCTGGCCAAGTGCTGGATCGTTCTACCAACGACTTGTAGTCGCGTCAAGGCAGCCGCAAGCGGGCCGGGTCGAAGCCAACGGCGGCACGTTCTATGAAGGCCGATTCGAGCGTGCATCGAAGCTGTGGAAGGCGTTCGCCAGTCAATAGAGGTCAGCCGCGATGATGGTCCGTCCACGCGAACCGGCGCCCGGTGCGGTGGCACACGGAGCACCAGATCCACTTACAGCGCCTGGATGGACACAACCACCCCGCGGGTGCCGAGAACCTCATCCGTCCCGGTCACAGCAGATTTGATCGTTTGCGCGAGATCTTGTACCGGCTCATGTCCGAGAGCAGCGTGGAACGCTACCGGCAAGTAGGCGATGATGCACGGCGGCTCTGTTGCGTCAAGCGATCGCCAACGGATTCGGGCAGGATGGGTCGGTGAGGCTCTCGACTCGCCGGCATCCGGCACCAGTGTCCCGGTCGGCGTTCGCGGGTTTCCGGTTTCCCGCCTAGGTGATCACAGTGGCGGTGCGCTGGTAACTGCGTTACGCCCTGTCTTACCCGACGTCGAGGAGTTGCTGGCCGAACGAGGCGTCGAAGTCGACCACGTCACCGTCTACCGATGGGTGCACCGCTTCGCGCCCCTGTTCGCCGACGCTGCCGCTTCGCGCGGCATGCACCCGGGGACCGGTGGTTCGTCGACGAAACGTGTGTCAAGGTCCGCGGCGTGTGGAGCTACGTGTACCGGGCCGTCGACCAGCACGGACAGATCATCGACGTCCTGGTCTCGAAGCGTCGCGACGCCGAGGCGGCCCGTCGGTTCTTCACAAGCGCGTTGACCATGCTGAAGGTGAGACCGACTGAGGTCGTCACCGATGCCGCACCGGTCTACCCTCGGGTCCTCGACGAGCTGGTCCCCGCGGCCTGGCACCACGTCGAACGCTACGCAAACAACCGCGATCGAGGCCGACCACAGCAGACTCAAACACCGGCTGCGACCCATGCGCGGGTTACGCACCGACCGCACCGCTCAAGTGATCATCGCCGGGCTCGCCTTCGTTCAGAACCTGCGACGTGGCCACTACGAACTCGGCACCGAAACAGTCCGGCCGTTACGGGTCGCCGCCGCGTTCGCCGAGCTCGCGTCAGCGATCTGACACGCAGACTCACCAAGCTTCACCATGCCCGACGTTGGGACTATGCAACAGCGCCCTCCGCCAGGATGACGTCAACGGCGGGCGTACGACCGCCGTTCTGTCTGGGAGAATTCGCGGGTGAGCAATGCTGACGTTTCCGCCCCTGGTGTTCGTGCCAGTGGTATTACCCCGATCCGATTTGCCGTCGATAACGTGACGCCGGCGGTCGAGAGGTTGCCGACGCAGCGTCTGGCCGACCTGTACCCGGACGCGGTCTGCCTTGGAGGCGATCCCGATGCCGAGGTCATCGAACCGACCGGCACCCATCCCGTGCTCGGCGCGGTCGGCCGGGCGTTCGCCGATCACCGGCCGCTCGTGCTCAGCCCCGACGCGATCTGGCTGACCATCGCGCAGGGACTGGCGCAGCACATCCGCCTGCACGCAGAGGAGTTGCGGACGCTGCTGGTCGAGCACACCGGGCGCACGCGGCTGACCGCGACGATCCACGAACCGGTGCCAACCGATGCGCAGAGCTGGGCACGGATCGTCGAGCAACTCGCCACGATGCTAGATCCCACATTGCCCGGGTGCGACTTCTCCACCAGTACCGACGTCGAGCGCACCGCGAGCCGTATCGTTCTCCTCGACGCGTACTCGCCGTACTACTCGTTCTGGCTCCGGGCGGTCTGTGGGATCCCAGAGATCACGCTGACCGGCACCGTCGAGGACTGGCAGCGGATCCGGTCCCGGATCGACGAGTTCGACCGGTTCGGCCTCCGGTCGTGGGCAGTCTCGTTGCGTGGCATTCTCGACCACTTCGTACGGGCCGCCGAGAGCCGCGCCGACACCGAATTCTGGCAGCGGATCTACAACCCGAAGGATGCCTACGGCGGCGAGCAGATCACCGGGTGGATCACCCGCCTGTACCCGTATTTGCGAGGCACCGGACGGGCGGACCAGCCGAACCCGATGCTCGACCTGCCGCTCGGCGAGCCGTCCGGATGGACGGACGACAACCATCGCTGGTACGGCGGCCCGGGCATCCGCAGTAACGACGTCCCGGACGCGCTGTCGACCGTCGGCATCCACGTCGTCTCCGAACCGGATCGCAGCGTCGGGACGGCGGCTCTGCACGCCGGGCTCGTGGCCGTGGCTCAGGATCGTGAAGGCCGACTCATCCCGACCGTCGGCTGGCATCTGACCGGAGCGGGGGTGCCGCCCATCGACGACCTCATCGACCGGATCATCGCCGAACACGAGACCACGCCACCGGTCCTGCCCGAGCGGCCGACATGCCCCCCACCGTCAGGTATGGCCGAAGTGATCGCCATCCGGACCAGGATCGGCACGGCTTCCCTTTTCGGCGGTGCGTGGACTCTGTATCCGGCCTATCGCTCGGTGCCGGCAAAACTCGGTTCCCATCAGATACAGCTGATCCAAGAGAGTTCCGCGTCGATCGGGCGCGGACGGTTGGCACTGTTGTTCGACCTACCCGGCGGCCGCGTCCTGGGTAGGCTCCATCGTCCGTGGCACCACGAGACCTGGATCGTGACCGATCTCGCCGAGCCGGTCGAGCTGCTAGACGTCGGACCGTCGCTGGCCGCGATCCTGCACGAGGCCCTGGATTCCGGCGGCGAATGGGAGCACATGGTCGTCGGCCGAGTCGATCGGACCACAGTGGATTGACCGACGGTATAGCTGTGCCGCGCTTCCACGCCCTGCTAGCCGTCGACTTCATCGAAACCATCACCCTGTCCGGGCAGCGTCAGTACATCTTCGCCGTCATCGAACACGCCACCCGCCGGGTGCGTGTCCTGGGCACCACCGCGCGCCCGACCGCGGTCTGGGTTACCCAGGCGGCGAGGAATCTGGTGATGGATCTGGAGGAGGCGGGTGCACAGGTCGGGTATCTGATCCGGGACCGGGACGCGAAGTTCCGCGCCGTGTTCGACCAAGTCCTCACCGACGCCGGAATCGACATCGTTCTCGCCGGCGTGCGCATGCCGCGCATGAACTCGATCATGGAGCGGTGGGTACGCACGTGCCGCCGCGAACTCCTGGTCCGCACATTTGGTCTGGAACGACACCCATCTACACCGCTGCCTGCACGAGTTCGAGCTTCACTACAACGAGCACCGCCCCCACCAAGCGATGCGTCAGGCCGCACCGCTGCAGCTGCTCCCTCCACCGATCACCGATCCAGACCGCATCGCCCGCCTGGACATCCGCCGCAACGACCGGCTCTGCGGCATATCCACGAGTACCAGCATGCCGCCTGACAAGCGCGGACGTAATTTCGGCAGGCAAAGGGCTCACCGACTCATCCTGTCGGGCCCTGAACCGCGAATGCAACAAAGCCGAAACGGCGGACCTACCAAAAAGAAGATAGGCTACATATACAGATTGACTACAGGTAGATGAGCTACCTATAGTTTGTGGCTATGGACACACCCAACGTCGCGATGCGTGAGCCGACGTTCTTCGTCCTCGCGTCACTTCTCGACGGACCGCTGCACGGCTACGCCATCATCAAGCGCGCCGAGGAGACCTCGCACGGCCGCGTGAAGCTTGCCACCGGCACGCTCTACACGGCGCTCGATCGGCTCAACGCCGAGGGCTACGTCGAGCTGGTGCGTGAAGAGATCGTCAACGGCCGCACCCGCCGGTCCTACGGCCTGACCGCGGACGGCGTCAGTGCCGTGATCGCGGAAGCGGATCGAATGGCCGAGGCCGCGGCGATGGTCATCAAGTCCGCGCGCACCGCGACCGCCCGTCGGGCGGCGCGGACCAGCCCGAAGTTGAGGACCGTATGACATTGGCACGCCCAATGATCGAAGGGATCAAGGTGACCAGGCTGGAACGTCAGTGCCGCCGGCTGCTGTCGGCCTACCCGGCAGGCTACCGCGCCGAGCGGGGCGAGGAGATCGTCGACACTCTGATGGAGGCCAACGCCGATCGCACGCGCCTGCCGATCCGCGACTCCATCGCTCTGTTCGTTGGTGGCCTCGCAGTGCGCTCGACCGAGAACCGGCGACTTCCGATGCTGGCGAACCTGCGGCTCGCGGTGCTGTTCGGGCTCGTCCTGCTGGTGGCACCGATCCAGCTGCGTTTCATCGCTTTCCGCTGGTACTACCCGGAGGGCGGTCACACCTCCTGGCCCGAGCTGATCGCGGCTGCGGGTGGGCTGGCCGCCGTGACGCTCGTCTGGACCGCGCGACGCAACTTGACGGCGATGGCCGCGGCGGTCGGCGTTGCCGGATCCGTTCTGACGGCGACCGTCGTGGATATGCAATGGCCCCATCCGCTGCTGGCCCAAATGCCCTGGATCGTCGCCGTATCCGCGATCGCATTGCTGGCTCGCGGGCCGGCTCGGCTGCCGCGAGTGTGGATCTGGTTGGTCCTCGGCTACAGCCTGCGCTTCGTGCTCCCGTATGAGTGGCACGCCCAGGTGCCATCGCTGTTGGCAATCGTCGGCGTCCTTCCACTGGTTGCCATGCTCGCTTGGATTGTCATCGATGCCCGGCCGGCGATCGGACTGACCTTCTGCCTGGCCGCGATGGTCGCCACGGATGAGGGGCTGATGCGGCTGCAGGGTGGATCGGAGAGCTCGTTCGAGTACCTGCCGTTGCTGATCGCGGCGGCGCTCCTGATTCCGGCACTGTTCCGGATTCGGCAGCAGCAGGCGCTGTAGAAGGCAACAGCGAGAGCGGGCTCACGGGGGTCCGCTCTCGCTGTACCATCCCGATCGGCTGCAACGCGAACATCGCTGGCACTGTCAATGGATCGCGCCGACCGGGTGCCGGCGCTCGGCGCCGAGATCGCGGCGCTGCGCGAGCGTGACAGGACCGCAAGGTCACGCGCGGCTTACGGCCGGGAGCCGAATGGAGCAGATTTGCGCGGAGAGTGCCGAAACCTATGCGACCTGCTGATATTCGTGGAGCCGGCCGCCCGCGCGGTCTTGTCGGCGGATCTGGAAGGCCACCTGAAGTCAATCTGTAACGGTTGTCAAGCGGAGCACTACATCGATGGGCCCGCATTGAATCGCACCGGGTTTGATAGCGGCTTCACCAGCACCGGGGCGGTTCAAATACCAGTATGTCTGACCTACACGGATGAGGTTTTGGCAACAACAGCGTCGGGTGCAGTCAGCATGATGTCAGTCGGAAAAGCACCTCACCCAGATGACCTGGTCGGTGCCGGGCACATCGCCGCGTGGTCGCACCGACACAAGGCCGTACTCAGTTGGCTGCCCATAGTTCGCCGTCTTGACACACGCCGGGAAGTCCCCGTCATGGACAGCGCCTACTGGATCGATCCATATTTCAGGCGTGGCATAGCTATAGCCGGTGCGGGAACCATCGGGCTGAACGACGAACTCCGTACGATCTCCGCTGACCAAAGTGAGCGTCCCCGTCCGGAGCGCCGGCGTGACATGATTACCCGCGCTCAGGCGGCCGGAGAGAACACCGGCGGCAAACGTCGCCAACAATACGATGATCCACAGTCAGACCCGGCGCGAGAATGACATGACGCAATGTACGCCGGTCAATGGGCTCCCTATATCCGATCACGCATCGTCCTGTCAGGACAACAGTCGGCAACGGACCTGACCACACTTGGATTCGGGAAGCGCTCAAAATCTGCTCCCAATCTGCTCCCACCCGTAAGCGGTGGCTGATCTGCGGATCCTTTCACCGTCCTCGATCAGCACAGTCGCGACTTCTCTATATTCAGCGCAGTTGACGTACGTTCGAAGCAGTTGAGCAGTCTTGTGTCAGCGACCGTCCACCCACTCCCCCAACCAGCTAGGACGCAAGAATCCGCAGGTCGCGGGCTGGCAGTTGCGGGCAGTTGGGAGCAGTTCAACGCCGTTGAGCGCAGTTCAGAGCGCCGTGCTGCTCCCACTCTGCTCCCTCAGGAGCGGGGTCGTGGGTCAAAGGGAGACGGCCCAAGAGATGCGCGCCGTGTTGACGATCGAGCTTCGAGGGCCGATCTTGGTAGGCGGCGACTCGCCAGCCGCTGGCCCTATCCGGCGGCATCTTCCAAACACACGAACCAACGGACTGGCCAGACGCCGCCTTCGAACCAGACGACGGAAACGCTATCGCTCCCAGTCCTCGAAGACGTCGAGCCGAAGCTCGGTCACCTCAGCCTCGAACTGCTCACGGGTACGGTTCGGGTCCCAGCAGAACACATCGCAGTCGTCGTTGCCGCAGAACGCCTTGTCGTCGTCGAGTTCCAACTTCGGCGGCTGGCCGCACCGCGGGCAATTCGGCGTGGCGAGGGTAGGCCGGCGTGACGCGTAGTACGCCTCGCGGATGTCCAGCTCCTCATCGCGGTCCATATCCCAGTATGGCCCCCGACGGGCCTGCTCCAAGGCTTCGATCGGTACCCGTTCGCACCGTCCGAGTGGCCAGTTGCCGTCAGGAAGGTGGCCACGCACCGAATAGCTCTGCTGCATCGCGGATCAAGGCTCGACGGATGGGTCGGTGTTGTTTGGTCAGGGTTTGCTGACCCGCGGCTAATTCTTGAAGGAGGTCGCGTCCCGGACGAGGTCTTCGCGGTGACCGAGTTCGTGCTCGATCTGGGCGGCGAGGTCTTTGCGGTGCGAAAGCTCGTCCGGTCGCAGGTTATGGATCCGCTTCCAATCACCAGCAGTCGGGACACTTTTGACAGCCTTCCTGGCAGCATCGCGACGGGGTGACACGACGTGAGGAGCGCGGGGCCCGATCGCGGTCCAGTCCAGTCCCAAGCCGGTGCGGTTCACACCGGGTCGACCCAGCCGACCTCGATCGGCTCCGGCGCGATAGGTTGATCCGCCCCGGACCCACCCGGTAGCCCGCGAGTCGCAACACCAGCCGAACCATCAAGTAGCCAACCACGCCCCGCACCCAAACGCGCGGCGCGCCGGAGTGTGAGGTCCAGAAGTGATCGACTTTCAGAACGCGAAGTACGCCAAGCTCGGCTATTGGGACGTCAACGACGCGATCTCCGGTCTCGCCCCAGTGCTCGCCCAGGGCGAGCAGGTCCTGCTTGCGTTCAAGGGGATGCGCGACTCGGTGACGTTCACGAACAAACGCATCATCGCGGTCAACGTGCAGGGCCTGACCGGCAAGAAAAAGGACTACACGACCCTGCCCTACGCGCGTATCCAGGCGTTCTCGATCGAGACCGCCGGAACCATCGACCTCGACTCCGAACTCGAGCTCTGGTTCAGCGGCCTCGGCAAGGTCAAGCTCGAGTTCAACCGCCAGGTCGATATCCGCGGCATCGGCCAGCTGCTCGCCGAGAAGGCGCTCTGACCGAAGACCCGAGCAACCACAGCAACCCCACACCCCACGACGGGGTGCGGGACCACGCTTCTACCCGTCGGTACGCGAAAGGCCCGCCGCACATCGAGTGCGGCGGGCCTCCTGAAACACGGGGCTAGCTGTGTGCGCGGCGACGACGTCCCGCCCACGCCAGAACCACGCCGATGAGCAACACGCCGACGTCGGCAAGCGCTCGCCTCACGACCGCTTCCAGGTGCCGCAATCCTGGGATTTGAAATTTGAAACCGACGGGTTGACCATGCCCGACGCCGCGACTACGCAACAGCGCCCGAGCATGAACAAAGCACCTCACCGGCTTGACGCGATGCCCATACCACGGAGGTTGCTCCTTGGAGCGGCGCAGCCACGCGCTGTGGACATCAGTCGCGCTGTTCGGACCTGCTGTGCGAGGTGCTGAACCAACGCGACCAATGGGCGGCGCCGGCCGGGCAGCCCTTGCCCGTCGGCTGAGATCCTTACTCCGCCGGGACCTTCGCCTGCACCACGTTCACGTTCTCCTCGGGCCCGCTGTGTCGGCGGCGCTTGAGCCGCCTGACGAGCAGCCACACGAGCGCGCCGAGCATCACGATCACGGTGATGATCAGGACGTACGACCAGATCGAGACGGAGGTGTGGGCGGATGCCGTCACGGGGTTGAGCGTCGATGTCGAACTCGCTGCGTCCGTCAGGACTGGCGTGACGCTGACCTTGCTCGACACCCAGAGCAAGCCGCGGACGTTGTCCACCGGAACCTTGACGTCCCAGCTCTCCCCGGGCAGGAGATGCGGCAGCCGGGCACCGTCGATGGTGCGCGGCGAGCGGCCGAAGGCTCCGGAGACAGTGACCTTCTGCAGGCCGCTCAGCACCGTGTTGCCGGTATTGCGCACGGTGTATCGGGCGATGGCCTTGCCGGTGCCGAACGGGTTGCTGGTGCCGACGAAGTCGAGCTTGAAGTTCTCGATCTCAAGCCGGGGTGCCAGCTCACCGCCGACCCGCACCTTGATCCGCAGCCCGACCCGCCGGTGGACGATGGTGCTGCCGCTCGTGCCGTCAGGATTCTGGTCGAGCACGGTGACGATGCCGCCCATGTGGTCGCCGGGCGTGGCGTTCGCCGGGACGGTCAGCTGGAATGGGACTTGGACCGTCCGACCGGCAGCGATGGTGACGCTCGATACCGACGGCTTCACCCAGGTGCCTAGGTCCTTGGACGGCTTGTCCTGGGTGAGGATGTCGAACCCGCCGGAGTCGGTGGTGAAACCGTCGGCGGCATAGAGCTTGAGCGTGATCGGTTCGGCGTCCTGGTTGGCGATGTCGATGCCGTCGGTCAGGCTTTCGCCGGCCTTCGCGGTGTAGCTGTACAGCGGCCGGCCCGAGCCGTACTGGTTCGGCGCGGTGCTCACGGTCCACGACGTCGAATCGCCGCCGGGTGCACCGGACGCCGGCGGGGCGAAAACCGTGAGGCCGAGCCCTCCGAGGAGGAACACGGCCAGGGACGCGAGGCTGGGCTTGATCGACGACACGGTCAACAACTTTCGAATGCAGCGGACACCGCGGCCCGCGGAGGGACTGAGACCCGGGACAGGCTGTTGGGGGCAGCGCTGGCGAAGCAGCTGCCCCCACCTGCCTGACTTCAGATCGTGGTGTACGTGATCTCGTTCCGGGAGTCGACCACCTCATGCTGGACGGCCGTACCGGGATCGGTCGCGAGGCCCGCCTTCCCGTTCCCGTTCCCGTTCGCCTTCTTGATGGTGACCGAGTCCTGCGCCGTACCGACTGGGGCGACACCCGTCGTGGTCGTGTACTTGTCCGCGGCCGGGTCGTTGGTGGCCGCGTGCAGGTACGCACCGGAGGCCGGCGTGGTCCGGTTGAAGCCGGCGGCGCCGTCGTTGTCCGCTAGCACCGTGGTGGCCTGCTGCGCGCCACACCAGCTTCCGACGTGCTGGGTCGTGAACTTGTTCGGGTAGTCACAAACACCGGCGACCACGTTGGTGACCGTGAGCTTGTTCGCTGTCACACCGACCTTGAGGTAGGTCCGGACGTTGTCCTGGTTCTCGACTGAATTCGCCCAGTGCAGCGCATGCGTGCCGGCTGCCGTGCCGTTGGTGGCGCTGGCTCCGGCCGGCGCCCACGGCATCGTCTGGATCGTGTACTTGCCGACGTGCGTGGCGTCCGAGGTACCGGCGATCGGGTCGGTGAGGGCGTAGTACTTCGAGCCCGATGCGGAGTTCGTGGTTATGTAGACGACACCCCCCGGACCCTCGACGACATTGTCCGCGCCTGCGGCCTCGTCGGCGTTCTGGCGGTCAGCGCCGCTGCCGTCGTTTTCCACTACGTAGGAACGCGAGTACGAGTGGTCGTGACCCTGCAGCACCAGGTTGATCCCGAGATCGGAGAACGCCTTCGTGTACGTGGGACGACGCGCGATGTTGTCCGAGTCGTTCGCGTGCGAGGCGGGCGAGTAGATGGAGTGGTGGTACGAGACAACGCGCCACTTTGCATGCGGGTTCGCCTGAACCGCCTTCGTCACGAACGCTACGTGCGCCGGGTCCTTGGTGGACGACTGCGCGTTGGAGTTGATGACGACGAAGAGCACGCCCTTGTACGTGTACCAGTAGTCGCCACCGGCGGCCGTCTGCAGCTCGGGCGTGGTCACGTCGTTGTTCGGCAACGAGAAGTGGTACTTGTAACCGAGGTCGGACGAGTCGTGGTTACCGATCGCGGCCGCGTACGGTAGGGTGCGGAGCTGGTCGGGGGCGAACCACGCATCCCACTGCGACTCGACGTTCGCGGACTCGATCTGGTCACCGGTCGAGGTGAGCAGCTCCAACGGCAGCGCATCGTCCGTGGCGTCGGACTGGAGCACCTTCAGCGTGTCGGCCCAGCCGGCGGCGTCCTCCTTCAGGTCCGGCGAGGTCGAGAGGCTGTTCTGGTTGGAGTCGGCGCCGAGCTGCGGGTCGCCGAAGGCGGCGAACTCGAACCCGTCACCGAGACCGAAGTTTCCGGTCTTGAAACCGTAGGTGGGCGAAACGCTGCCGTCGGAGGCGACGATCTCGTAGGAGTACGCGGTGTTCGCCCTGAGCGTGTCGAGCAGCACGCTGCCGCGGTACGGGAAGCGCCCGACGTCGCCGCCCGAGGTACCGGTCGTGGCGGTCACGGCGGCGGCGTAGTCGACGGCGTCGGCGTCGAAGCCACCGGCGTCGAGGTCGGAGGTCCTCTCCAGCTTGACGACCGAGTCGGTCGACGCGTCGGCGTACCAGGTCACGTAGCGCTGGGTCTCGTCCGCACCGACGCCGAGGACGATGTCCTTGATGGTCGTCGTACCGGCGGCATGGGCTGCCTCGCCGGCGAAGGCAACGCCGGCGAAGGCAACGCCGAGGGCCACCGCCCCGGCTCCGGCCACCAGCCGGAGGCCCGCGGGCCCGCGAGTCTGCCGCAGATTGATCTTCATCAGTCCGATTCCTATCGACTTCGAGGGGATGGGAACGCTCGTCAAACCCTCTCGGTGGCCAGCGAATTCGAGGTGAATTCCCCTCCACGAACCGGTTTCACCTTAGAAACACTTGAGAATCCCGTGAAGTCGAGCGTAGCTATGTCCGATTCATCCCGAAGAAGATCGCGTGTTCACCTGCGCAGGGTTTAATCCGGGCCGTGTTGTCCTCACGTCGCACTCGCTCCATCGCCCTGGTAGTCGTCGCCGTCGTCGCCTTGGTCGCGACGACCGTGCTGTTGTTGCGCCGGAGCGACCCGATGGACTGGAGCGCTCGGCACGCCGCTCCGCACGCGAAGGGAGAGCTCGCCGCGGGTTTCAACGCTCCGGACGTGAAGAGCTACTACAGCAGCCAGGTGATCAATCCGCGGCCCGAGACGTGGACGAAAGTGAGGCCGTCCGCCGACTACCGGGTGCTGCTGCTGGCCGCCGGCAAGGACGCCGACACCGCCTACGACCCGCAGGTGAAGATCCTCGTCGACGCGGTGCACAAGTGGGCCGCAGACGAGCACAGGATCAAGCTCAAGGTCCGGTACCTCAGCGACCCCGACTCGTACATCCAGGAACTCGACGACGCCGCGAAGAATGACAATGCCGACCTGATCGTCACCGCCGGCAATGATCTCGTCGCGCCGGTCGCCGTCGTCTCGTCCAATTACGCCGGTTACAACCCGCAGCAGTTCCTCGTGCTCGGTGCCGAAGTGGCCGAACCGACGACCAACATCGCCGCGACTGACTGGGCGGGGTCGGCCTATCTCGGGGAAGACCTGGACCAGTCGCTGTACTACGACCCCGCCGCCGTGACGGCGCCTCGCGCCTATGCGGCACTTCGCGCCGGGGCCGCCGCCATCCTAAGCGGCTATACGAGCGTCATCGTCAGGATTCCGGCTGACAAGTACTGACCGCGTCGCCGCAACACTTTGGATTCACCTCACCGCAAGGAGTCCCCGGCTGTGTCGACGTTCCTGGTGCGCGTTCGCGCAGTGCGCGTCTTCTTGTTCGTCGCAACGGCTGCGGGCGTCCTCCTGTTCACGAACAGCTCGGCACACGCACACGGCTTCAATTCGGTTGTCTACGCCAAGCTGAGCTCACCGGCCGAGCATCAGCTGAAAGCCGAACTCAGCGTCGAGTACGACCTGTTCGTGTACTCGGTCGACAAGAACGAGTACATGCACCGCCGGGACGAGTGGAACGACGACTTCTATCACCATGCCTATGAACTGGGCTGGAAGAATCCGGACGGCGTCCCGGAAGCACAATCCGACGCCGCGATGGCGAAGGCGATAACGGACTTCGCAGCTCCGGTGCAGAGATATCTCGCGGATCGGTTCACGATCACGGTCGATGATCAGGCATGCGTTGCCACCCTGGATCCAGCCGCCACGGTCACGTTGAGGGATCCGGGTTATGGCAAAGTCCCGTTTGCCAACGTGACGCTTGACTACAGCTGTCGCGACGGCGCCGACGCCGACGTCGCAGTGGTCACCTCGACCATGTTCCCGGACTCCGAGGGATTCGTGACCGGTACCAAGACCCTGGTCAGCTACGACCTGTCCGGGTTCACGGCAGACGGCGGGTCGACCGGCGAGCTGATCCTGGACCAGACCACGAGGTCGGGCCGGACGGACCAGAGCGGCGGCGAGCAGTTCTGGGAGTTCTTCACGACCGGCTTCAACCACGTGCTCGAAGGACTCGACCACATCCTGTTTCTCGTGGCCCTGGTGGCGGGCTCCCGGCGTCTGCGCGAGGTGATCCTCGGCGCGACCGCCTTCACCGCCGCCCACGCCGTCACGGTAAGCCTGGTGACACTCGGCGCGTTCACCCCGCCGTCGGACTTCGTCGAGCCAACGATCGCCTTCTCCATCGCCGCGGTAGCAGCCTGGCACCTGATCCGGCTCGTGCAGCACAAAGGACACATCGCCGACATCGACACCCCGAAAACCGGCCACTTCTCGCTGGACCGGGACGGCTGGATCCGCGTCAGCATCGTCTTCGCGTTCGGCCTGATCCACGGCATGGGGTTCGCAAGAGCCCTCAACATCAACGGCCGTTCAGGGTGGTCGCAGTTCCTGTCCCTGGTGAGCTTCAACGTCGGCATCGAGGCGGTGCAACTTTGCATCATCGTCGCGCTGTTCCCGCTTCTGGCGCTCCTGCGCCGCCGGTCGCACGTCGCCTGGGCCTGGGCAACCGGAGTCGTGGCCGCAGGCGTCGCGGTCATGGGCCTGATCTGGTTCGTCGGCAGGGTCAGCGGTTGGTACGACATTTCGTCCGACCTGGGCTGACTCTGTTGCATTCGCGGATCAAGGCTCGACAGGATGGGTCGGTGAGCCCGTCAGATAGCCGGCAATCGGCGCCGTTGTCGCGATCGGCATTCGCAGGTTGCCGGTTCCCGGTCGAGGTGGTCACGGTGGCTGTGCGCTGGTATTTGCGCTACGGGCTCTCGTACCGTGACGTCGAAGAGCTGCTGGCCGAACGCGGGATCGAGGTCGACCACGTCACCGTCTACCGGTGGGCGCAACGGTTCACGCCGCTCCTGGCCGATGCGGCCCGGTTCACCCGGCACTCACCGGGCCGACGTTGGTTTGTCGACGAAACCTACGTCAAAGTCGGCGGCGTGTGGCGCTACGCGTACCGGGCCGTCGACCAGCACGGACAGGTCATCAATGTACTGGTATCCGGGCGGCGCGACGGCGAGGCTGCCCGCCGCTTCTTCCGCCGTGCGTTAGCCATGCTGAAAGTGACACCGACCGAGATCGTCACCGACGCCGCACCCGTCTACCCGCGCGTTCTGAACGAACTACTCCCGGCGGCCTGGCACCACGTCGAGCAGTACGCGAATAACCGCATCGAAGCCGATCACAGTCGCCTTAAACGGCGGCTACGACCGATGCGAGGGTTGCGCAACGACCGGACCGCTCGAGTCATTATCGCCGGAATCGCGTTCATGCAGAACCTGCGCCGCGGCCACTACGAAATCGCCACCGAAACCCCGCAGCCGTTGCGCGTAGCCGCCGCGTTCACCGAACTCGCCCGAGCGATCTGACAGACGGTTCGCCGCGGCATCACGCCGCCCACCGATCAGCGAATGCAACTGTGAGTCTGTGCCTGCGGCTCTGGGATTGTGGAGCCGTACTCTCCCCGACTGTGGTCTGACCCGGAATGCAACTGGCTCAGTGATGCCTTCGCTCTGATCTGTCGACTGTCGGTTGTGGAGAGTGCATATCGCCGGACCAGCAGGTACGTGTCCCGATAGGGGCCTTGCTGCAACAAGGGCACCGTCACAGTTCTGACCGCCCTGCCGGTCCGGCGATGGCCATCCGCCACCCACGCCATCGCAAAGGACGAACAACCATGTCCAGCATGCCGCACCCAGACCCCGACACGCAGCCCGACCCGGACACCGAGCAGGTTGTCCTCGGTGTCGACACCCATAAAGACGTTCACGTCGCGGCCGTCGTCACCGTTCTCGGCGCCCAGGTCGCCGACGCCACGTTCCCCACTACCACCGCCGGATACCGTCGGCTGCTGGCCTGGGCCCGCAGCTACGGTGTCCTGGACCGCGCCGGCGTCGAGGGCACCGGCTCCTACGGCGCTGCCCTGACCCGCTATTTGCGCCGCAGCGGCGTCACCGTGATCGAGGTCAACCGCCCCGACCGCGCCGCCCGCCGCCGCCACGGCAAGACCGATGCCATCGACGCCGTCGCCGCGGCCAACGCCGTCCTATCGGGGCGAGCGAACAGCACGGCCAAGACCGGCGACGGGCCGGTGGAGATGCTGCGCATGTTCCGACTGGCCCGGGCCTCCGCGGTTAAGTCCCGTACCCAGGCGATCAACCAGCTCAAAGCCGTCATCGTCGGCGCCGACCCCGAGCTGCGTGAGAACCTGACCGGTCGCACCGACACCGCCCTGATCCGCCACTGCGCCGCCCTAACGCCAGCGGCGCCGATCGACGCGGTCACCGCGGCCCGCTACACGCTGCGCCGTCTGGCCCTGCGCATCCAAGCCCTCACGACGGAGGAACGCGAGCTGCAACGCCACATCACCGCCGTGCTGAACACCTACGCGCCCCAGCTGTTACAGCGCCACGGCATCGGCCCCGACAGCGCCTCCGCCCTACTCGTCACCGCCGGCGACAACCCCGACCGACTGCGCAGCGAAGCCTCCTTCGCCGCCTTGTGCGGCGTCAGCCCGGTCGAGGCGTCATCCGGCAAAACCCGACGGCGCCGGCTCAACCGCGGCGGTGACCGCCACGCCAACGCCGCCCTCTACCGCATCGCGTTGACCCGAACACGCGGCGACCAACCCACCCGCGACTACCTCGACCGACGCACCACCCAAGGCCGCACCAGACGCGAAGCCATCCGCTGCATCAAGCGCTACATCGCCCGCGAGGTCTACAGGCTAATCCGACAGCTGAACCTCGAAGAACAGACCTTGCCAATCGCTTGACGAAACATAGGGGCATCAGAGCGCACATCCGCGGCCGAGGGATTAGGCGCAGGCCGATCGGAAGCGGCCGCTGGCCGTGATCGCTGGTCTCAACTGTTCAGTTGCGGCCGTTCGACGCTGGATCGGCTGCTGTACACATTGCTGTACTCCGTCGCCCCACTTCTGACATGTGGGGCATTAGCAGTACTCGACGATCTGTAAGTGCCGCCTCGGCCGGCTACTGCGAGACCGCAACAGTCATAACCGCCCACAGTTCGGGTCAGGTCGTCCAGCATTTCATTCTCCAGGTCACGAGTGGGTTGCCACCGAGGACATCACGGCCAGACCGAAGACACCACGGCGATTGGTATGCCCGGCAAAGTAAACGAAGCTGGCCCGCCACACCACCCTGCAAACCACCGCTGGCGACCACCTACCGTGGCGCCCAGGCCACGGTCGGCGACGAATCTGACCACACTTGAATTCGGGAAGCGCTCAAAATCCTGCTCCCATTCTGCTCCCACCCGCAAGCAGCGCCTGACCTGCGGATCCTTTCACCAACCTCGATCAACAGGCCGGGCATCGGCAGCCCAGACTCGCCACTTCTTCATATTCAGCGCAGTTGATGCGCGTTCGAAGCAGTTGAGCACTCTTGTGTCAGCGACCGTCCACCCACTCCCCCGACCAGCCCAAACACAAACACGTGCAGGTCACCGGGGTTCGGTTGGCGGCAGTTGGGAGCAGTTCAACGCCGTTGAGCGCAGTTCAGAGCGCCGTGCTGCTCCCACTCTGCTCCCCCATGGGCCGAGTCGTGGCTCAAAGGCAGACGGTCCAGGGATACGCGCCGCGTTGGCGATCGAGCTTCGACGGCCGATCTTGGTTGGGCGACTCGCCAGCCCCTTTGCCGCTGCCGCGACGGCCGTCCAAACACGCGAACCAACGGACAGGCGAGACGCCGTCTTCGAACCAGCTCCTAAATCGCTCCTGTGATCGATGGCGACCAAATCGGATCGGATGGGTCGACCCACTCATTGCCGAAGATCTTTTCTGGTCCTTCCCGGCGCGCCCAGTGCTTCTCGTCGATCTTGTAGGAAGTCTTCCGTCCGAGGATCTTGACGATCGCTTAATGCAACAGAGCCCTGGCTACCGACAACCTACCGACTCGTAATCTACATGTGTGAGTTGGCTTTCCGATGCCTCGACGCCGCTGGTCTGGGCTCGGCGTAGGCGGCCGGTCGACTTCGGTCGGCCGCGCATGCGGGGTTGGCTGCACACCTACGCGTTCTACATCGCAATCCCGGCTGGCGTCGTGCTCGTCACGCTCGCCGCGACCATCGGTGGCGGTGTCGTACCCGCGATCAGCTGTGCGATCTACAGCCTGACCGTGTGCGGCCTGTTCGGGACGAGCGCGCTCTACCACCGACGAGTCTGGTCACCGCGCGGCTGCACGATTGTGCGGCGCCTCGACCACTCGATGATCTTCGTGTTCATCGCGGGGACGTATACCCCGTTCTCGGCCCTGTTGTTGCCGCACACGACGGCGATTGTGATCCTGTCGGTGGTCTGGGGCGGCGCAGTCCTTGGCGTCGCCATGAGTCTGATTACGCCGGACGCGCCGCGGTGGGTGGCCGCGCCGCTGTACGTCGCGCTCGGCTGGGTTGCCATCTTCGTGCTGCCGGATATTGCCCGCAACGGCGGCCTGACCGCCCTCGCTCTGTTGCTGGCCGGCGGTGTGCTCTATACGGTGGGCGCGGCCTGCTTCGCAATGCAATGGCCAAACCCGTGGCCAAAAACGTTCGCACATCACGAGTTCTTCCACGCCTTCACCCTCATCGCCGCCCTTTGCCAGTACGCCGCGATCTACTTCGTGCTCTTTTGACCGAGGACCTGGGCTGGGGTGGGCGGCGATCCACGACGCATTGCGTGACGTGCTGGGCGTCTACGAAAGCTGACTCACAGGCGACCGTAGCATCGCTCGAGACTCGACGGCCCCGATCCGCGGGAAGTCGCCCACGTCCCGGTAAACAGGCACCACCGCACCGCCAGCACGATCATCTCGGCCGAGACCAGATCCTGTGAAAACCAAGGTGGCTGGCAGGGCCGGACGACGACGGGCCGACCGCCTTACCGACCATTCATGCCTTGATCACTGATCAGCTAATGCAACCGAGCCGGCCGAGGTACCTTCGAACCTGGTGTCAATCCGTCGGCTGTTCGGCGCGTCGATGCTTGCGCACACCGCCGACGGGTGGGCGTGAGGGGATGACCGGTTCCGGAGTGGTGAGGCATGTCGCGGCGGTCTTCGGACGGGCTCGTCGCCGCTTAGGCTGGCTGGACCATCTGATCCGCGCAGGTGCTCGCTACGACCAGGCCGACGGCGGTCGGCTCGCCGCTGCCGTGACCTACTACGCGTTTTTCGCCACATTCGCCCTCGCCCTGCTCGCCTTCGCGATTCTCGGCTACGCACTGAACAACCCGACGGTGTTGCACGCAGTGCAGGAATATCTGGCGACGAACGTGGCCCGCCTGGACCCCCGGGCCCTGCGTTATGCGCGCGGCACCGCCGGGCTGATCGCGTTCATCGTGCTGCCGGTAGCTGGACTGTGGTGGGTCGACGCGCTGCGGTCCTCGATCCGGGCGATCTGGCTGCTGCCGCAGTACCCAGGCAAGTTTCTCCTGCGGCAACTCATCGACCTCGGCATGCTCGCCAGCCTCGGGCTGCTGTCCGCCGCGTCGCTGGCCGCCGCGATCGGTGCCAAAGCTCTGCTGAAATGGCTGCTACTCGACGCGGCCGGAGTCCACGTCCCGCTGGATCAGTGGCTACTCAACGCAGGCACGCTCGTCCTCGCCGCCGCCGTCAACACCCTGCTCGCGATTGCGATCCTGACCGCACTACCCCGGTTACGGATGCAACCGCGTCGCGTGCTCGGACCGGCGCTGCTGATCGCCGCTGGGCTGGAGATCCTCAAAACGGTCGGCGCACTCTATGTCCATCGCACCCAAGTCAACCCCGCCTACCAAGTCGTCGCAGGCGCGGTCGGGCTACTTGTCTTCCTCGACATACTCAACCAGCTCATCTTGTTCGCAGCCGCCCTCACCGCCACCAGCGCCCTCGGCACCGTCACCGATCTCGCCGCCGCCGCGCCCACCGAACCCAACCAGACGGCGGTCAACCAGCCGCTGCACTCAACCCGACGGCCCCCGGCTCGTAGCAGATCGCGCTATACGCGCGGCAGACACCCGCCATCCAGGCGGCAATAGCCGTTTGCCGAGTAAGGAATGCCGCCGTGGAGCCACCGTGCTGCCGGCCAGTACCGACGTAGTCATCTGCACCATCCCCTACAGGCTGAACACGCGGTAGGCGGTTACGATCCGGATGGCGCGGGTCATGCCGCCTGTAGGGGCGGAACGCGCAGGACCGCCGCAATGTGCGGCGCCGGTCGACACTGGGTGGCGAGCGAGGCGGCGGTCGGCCGGTCTCCTGGGTTGCGGGCCAGTGCCGACCGGACGAGTCCGGCAAGGTCTGCCGGCAGGTTGCGCAGGTCGGGTTCGGCCGACTGGACCCGCAGAATCCATTCGTCGCTGCTGTCGCTCGCGAACGGGTGCACCCCGCTGGCCAGGTACGCCAAGACAAGCCCCCACGCGAACACGTCCACCGCAGGGTCGCCTCGATACCACGCAGCTGTTCGGGTGCGGCCCAGCCGGGACTGCACTGGACAACGCCGCCGTGGCCGCACATCTGGCCGATGTATCGGGAGATTCCGAAGTCGATGACGCGAACGTCATCGCCGCCGACGAGGAGGTTCGGCCGTAGCGCAGTTGCAGGATGTGTTGATCGCGTGCGGGCAACTCGGTGAGCAGCATCCGCGGCGTGAGTCGCTGGTCGACGCTGTCGAAGCCGGGATCGTTGCCACCGATCGCGTCGGGGAGCGAGGGCTCCTCCCCCTCGGAGGAGAGTCGATGTGGGGACGACGGCCGGTACGCCTCGGCGACCCGCTGCAACTCGCCGACCTCGGTGATGCTGATGCCCTGCGCGGTCGCCAAGTCTGCGGTGGTCAGTACCCGCCGTAGTTGACCGGCCAGGGTTTCCATGGTCGTGGCGAGGTGTGCCCGGCCCTCTTGCAGCCCGCGTGGCACGCGTACGGCCCAGGTCGTGTCGCGGAAGTGTCGTTTGATCTCGCCGAGGATGGTCGGGTAGGCGTAGCTGGTGAAGGGAATGCCGCGCGACGGGTCGTATCGGTCTACCGCCTTGATCAGACCGATGGCTGCGGCCTGGATGAGGTCGGCGACTGGCTCGCCGCGATAACTGAACCTGCGGGCCAGATGCGCGGCCACGGGCAGATACCACTCGATGGTCGATGCGCGCAGCCGCGTGCGTGCCGGATCGGCAGAGGCCATGCCGCTCAACGCGACCAACAAGGCGTGACCATATGCCGGGTCGGAGTGAATCCGGCTCATCGTAATCGCGTCGGAGGTGGTCATCACGAGGAGCGTGGTTCATGAGGATGGCTGACGATCGCAGCCAACGAGGCGGTGCCGGTCATGCGGATCCCTCAGATTCGTGGCCGAAGGGCGTAATCCACGTAATCCGCCACCGGGGACCCGGGCGACACCGGTCACGCTACGCGTCACACACCGATACACCTAATGTGGTGGTCGATTTTGGCCCGGCCGAACATCTCACGCTTGATCATCTCGGTGCGTCGATCTGGCCCACGCTCGGGTCGGGGATGCGCCGCACAATGCGGATCAACGTCGTCCGCTGGCCAGCATCGCCGGGCGTCCGGCCAGCTGGGCGCCGGCACGGTCGGGGCGACCGTGTCCTGTTCGGGATGCGTGCGGCAGCGAGTTCCGCTACCGGTTCCTACGCGTGGTCGCTCTTGCCCACCCTGGCCCTCGGTTCCGTCAGAGGCGGACTCGTTCGCTGCCGTGCTGCCAGGTTGCCTCGCCCGCGCATCAGGCGACCCGATGTTGCGGACCCGCAGCGCGGATTCTCGGTACGGGGTGACGGGACCGTAGCGGGCCGATCGGCCCATAGCACCCGAGGCACCCGGCCCTGCACAGCCGACCAGATCACGGATGTACTAGACACCTATGAAGGGATTGTCCATGACTGGCACTACCGTTTCGAAGTGGCTTCCGTCCGGTCTCGTACCGCTGGAGGCGTCGGCGATGTCGCTACTGTCGATGCTGACCAACCCGGTGCGGATCGAGGAGCACACCGACGGCAAGACATACACGCTGCGCGCCGAGGTACCGGGCGTCGACCCGGAGAAGGACGTCACCGTGACCTACTTCGACGGTGCGCTGCGGCTGCAGATCCGCCGGGCCGACGGCCGCAAGGACAAGACGCACACCGAGTTCAGCTACGGCACCTACGACCGGACCGTGCCGATGGCCGCCGGCGTCGACGAGAACAGCATCAAGGCGTCGTACACCGACGGGATCCTGGAGATCCACGCCAAGGTCACCGACACGCAGGACATGCACCGCACCATCCCGGTCGCGG
Organism: uncultured Actinomycetota bacterium; assembly: GCA_963836775.1. Classification (GTDB taxonomy): domain Bacteria; phylum Actinomycetota; class Actinomycetes; order Mycobacteriales; family Micromonosporaceae; genus DASQPR01. The sequence goes on from CAWIKR010000003.1 coordinate 3,603,271, forward strand.
TCGGTCGGCACACCGTGCCCGCCAAGAGCAAGCACTGATCTCGTCCGTAATAGCGATGATGCGACCCGCCCCGCGGGTCGCATCATCTTTGTCGGTGGAGTTGTCGGCAAACGGGACGCGGACTACTCGGCCGGGGTGCCGTCGATGGTGTTACCGAGGATCCAGCCGCCGCCACACGCCGACGACCCGGCGCGTTCACGCCGATCACGGACAGGAAGGACACCTTCGTCAGCCATCCGATAAGCAGTAGAACAGCACCCAAGTTGATTGGGCCCTGGCCTCCGTCAGTGTCTCATGTCCGGTAACGCGATCGATGGATCCCCTTCGCGTAGACCTTCGGTCAGCGGTGCTCTGCCAGCCGCTTACAGGGCACGCAGCGAGTCGCCGCCGGGAACACTGCTAACCGTTCGATCTGGATGTACTGCCGACACCATTCACACAATCCGTAGGTGCTGTCCTCGCACCGGGCCACCGCGGCGGCGAGGTCGGTGAGGTGACTGTGCAGGCCGTGGGCGAGGGCTGCCTGCTCATCGAGCTGTGTACGGGTAGCCGCGTGGTCAACCTCGTCGCCCGGACCACGGTCCGTGCTGTCGTGCATCGCTTGGACAACGGCGTCCTGGTGGGCGCACGCTTCGTGCGCCGCGTCGTAATGACCGACCATGATGTCGTACATGGCCCGGGCCGGGTGCCCGACAGCCACACGCTCGGCGATCTGTGACATCTCAACTCCTGAACTTCGGCGCATAGCCGGGCATCACGTGTGCCAAACCGCGAATCGGTGAACCTCGACGCCCCCATTGCGTCATCGCGCGCCAACGCGGCCATGTCTCAGGCCGCGACTCTGCCGGCCAGCGCCCGCACCATCCGTGCGACTCTGGTCCGAGTGGTCCTCGCCAACGTGGGCCGTGGCGGCAGGGCGTCGGCCGAGACGATCGGGCCGGTGAACATAGCGAGCAACCCGAGCACCCCCAAAACCGTGGCGACCATCGGCTGCGGGTGACTGACCCAGACCTGGCAGCGAGACTTCTCGGCGGCGGTGCGCACCGCGACAAGCACACCGATGCCGGAACAGTCCAGGAAGCCGACCTCCGCCAGATCCACGTCAATGACCGCCGGGTGATGGCCATCGATCACGGTCAGCAGCCGCATACCCAATATCGGCGCCGTAGCGAGATCGATCTCGCCGGCCACGGCCACCCGGACGCTGCTCGGCGACGTGAAACTCACCTCGGTACGCAACGGAACCGGCGCGGCCGACCGCGGAAAAGTTGTCGCCATGATGTCTCCAGCCAACTGCGTGCCAAACCTCAAGTGATGGCGGGCAAGGGCTTGGCCCGAAGCCGGCAGGCAACATCCGATAACGCGGAAGGGGCGGGCTCGACAGCCACGCGTGTCAACGCAGCGTGGCTTGCCCCACACGTTACTCGCCCACAGCCGCCGATGGGCGAAACATGTGCCACCAAACCCACAGCTCCTTTGGAGCCTCTACCCACCCTCCGGTCACTGGCCTCGCACGATGTCCAGCCGTTCAAAGACATCGATCAAAGTCGAGCAGGTGCAGTCTTGGGCGTACCGATGGCAGATCTGCGGCGAGTAGCTCCCGCTGCGGCCGGCCACGAGACGAGGCCATGGTGTCCAGACGAGGTCGGCCATCCGTCGCGACCGACGTGTCGGCGCCGGACGGCCACACAACAGTGCGGAGCCACGCGCACGAAGCTCACGAGTCGGAGGCATCTGGTATCCGCGGTGCTCTTCAGCCTCGTACTCCTGGTTGTGCTGACCCTCGTGTTGGAGAATGCCCAGCGCGCGCAGGTGTCGTTCTTCGGCGCCCACTGGCACCTGCCTATGGGAGCGCCACTACTGCTGGGGGCGATCTGTGGCATCCTGCTCGTCGCGCTGCCCGGCACCGGCGCCTCGTGCAACCGCGGTTGCTCAACCGTCGATGCGCCCGTTCGCAACTCGTTACTGAGCCGAACGAGCCCGCCGCTGACCACCACACCGTCGTCGACCAGAACTTCACCGTCATCGGCGCCAGTAGCCGCGTTCGTACAGAACCTGCGCGGCCACTGCGAACTCGGAGTCGACTGGTCACCTGCATCACGCGTCGCCTCAGCGTCCACTGAACTCGCGCGAGCGATCCGATCCTGGGCCCGCGTCCCGACCTCAGCTCGCCCGCCAATCAGATGCACAGCGACGGTGATCACCGCGGCAGGAGAAACCGGCTGGTGTCGATGCTCCCGTGCCATGTTTGGTTGGACGTTGACAAGCTCGGGTAAATCAACCGAGCCGTATCAACCCCCCCGGAGGTCCACATGTTCGCAGTTATCGCTGCCGTTCTCTTCGGCCTCGCTCTACTGTTTGAGCTCTTGAAGACCCACTTCGATGTGATAACCCCCCTCGTGCTGACCACGGCGGGGTTGGTGTTCCTAGCCCTCCATTTCACCGGCACTGGCGCTTGGCGGCGCTCGCGGCGCTGACCGCGTCAAGTCCACGTCGGGAAGCGCTGCTTGGCATACCCGGCGTGGCGTGTCTCAAGGGATATCCGGATCGATTACGGCGCAAGCATTGCTGTCCGTCTCGCCATTCTCGCCAGCAATTGGCAAACCGACAGAAATGCCCGTCAGTCGGATGCCTGATCGGCGAGGTGCGCCTCGACGTCCCGCGGGACCGCGCCACTTCGACCAGGACATCAGGATCGCGTTGCCCGAAAACCTGCGCGGCGAGCATCGCTCGGTCGGATTTGCCATTGAGGTCGGACACGACCACCGACAGACCGAGGCGCCCGTGCCGCAGGCCACCGGCATGCGGCGGCAGTGTCGACCATTGTGTTGACGGCGTTCAGCACCGCACTGCACCGGGCCCGGGACCTTCCTAACCCCCTCGGATTGAAGTCTTCTCTACGGTCGTTCGATGATCTGCACGGCGGCCAACCGTGGAGTCAGTGGTGGGGCGGGGTCCGCCGGATTGATCATCCCCAGGCGTAGAATCAGGTACGGGTAGCCGAGGTCGACGACAAGCCGCCGCATCACTTCCCGGGTGCCGGGCACCTCGATGGTGACACTCAACGGCAGCATCGTGACGCCCCGCTCGGTAGCGGTGAGCCAGCCCGCCGAGAGTGCCTCGCCGGCACGCAGCCAGTCCTCGGGGTGGTCGCCAGGTCCGTACAGAATCGCGAACGTCGCGGCCGTGTCGTGCTCGGCGCTGATCGGCAAGGTGCCGTACCGGCCGAAGTCGCGACCCGGTATCTGAGTCTGCGGATTCTCGGCGGGGGTGGCGGTAGCCGGGACACCAGTGCCGTCGTGCCTGTCACCGCCGGTCCAGTACGCGAGCTCCTCCCGCCATGGTGACTCGGACGCTTCGGTGCGCCTGGCGTACTCGGCAGCAGCGGACAGGTCGTAGAGCTGTTCAGGATGCAGCACATGCAGCCGAGCGCCTTGCACTTCGATGGACTCGGTGACTGCGGCGATGTCGACGGGCTGAACCTTGGCACCGGTGACGGGGCGGCGGTCGGTATGGCGAATCACGATGGTCTGCATGCGGTGTGTGGCCAACGCATCGAAGGGCCTGGGTTCGACATGCAGGCGTGCCAGATGTTCGGGGTCACCCGGGTCCGGCAACCGGGTCACCGTGGCCGGCCAGCCGGTGGCGGCCAATGCGACCACTGCGTGGTTCAGCGCCGCTCCGCAGCTCAGCATCGCCAGCCGGTCATCAGGATCGGTCACCGCGAGGACCCTGCTTCGTTCCAGGCGAAGGTCCAGCGTGTCGCCGGCCAGGCGCCAGCGCCATGGCTGGGTGTTGTGGATCGACGGCGCGTACCCAGCCAGGCTGGCCGCCTGCGCCAGTGCCTCGGTCACGGCCGTAGCGGCCGCGGCCGCTCCAAACTGATACGTGGGCAGATGGGCGGTCATGACGGTGGGTCCTTCCAGTAGCCGTTCAGAGCCAGTCTCTTCGCTTGAAGACCACGTACAGCAAGGTGGACAGGACCAGGATCAGCCCCGTGGAGGCGTACACACCCCAGCCGGTGGCGAACCCGGGATAAGGCAGGTTTTGGCCGTAGAAGCCGGTGATAGCCGTGGGGACCGCGATGATCGCCGCCCAGCTTGTCACCTTCTTCATGATCAGATTCATGCGGTTGGCCTGGATGGTCAGGTTCGTCTCGACCGTCGTGGCGGCCAGATCGCGTAACGACTCGGTCCACTCGGTGGCGCGCAGGACGTGGTCGTACACGTCCTGGTAGTAGGGCGCCATCGCCTCGTTCACCACGTTCAGATCGCGCCGCAGCAGGGTGTTGAGGACTTCCCGCATCGGCAGCACCACCCGGCGCAACACGACGAGGTCCCTACGCAGCGCGAACGAACGCCGTTGCACCGCCTGGATCTGCGCGCGTCGTTCGTCGAACAGCATGTCTTCGAGTTCCTCGATGCCCTCGTCGAGCTGCTGTACCGCCGAGAAGTGCCCGTCGACGAGATGATCGAGCAGTCCGTAGAGCAGAAAGCTGATCCCGTGCCTGGCCAGATCCGGCGAGGCGTCCCAACGAGCCAGTACCGGTGCCAGATCGAACTGGTCGTCCTTGCGTACCGTGATCAGTGCATGGTCCGTGATGAACACCGCGATCTCGCTGACTTGCAAGGCCGTGCCCCGCGCGTCCAACGCGACCGCGTACGCGCTGAGGAACAGGTGGGTGGCGTACCGATCGAGCTTCGGTCGTTGAGACTCGTCCAGCGCGTCTTCCACCGCCAGCTCATGCAACCCGAACTCGGTACTCGCCAGGGCGAAATCGTCGGGCGTCGGGCGGCACAGGTCCAGCCACACCATCGACCCCGCCTCCGCCAAGTGCTCGGAGATGTCGGCCAATGGGAAGTCCTGCAGCACGCGCACACCGTCGCGGTAGAGCCGGGTATGCGCCCGCGGGCCAACCCCGGGATCATCGGCGCGCGCCTCATGATCGGCGAGCGCCGGCGCGGCGGTCACCGTGACGACACCGCGACCGTCTCCGGGGGTCTTGGATTCGGCAACAGTCATGATCAAGACGCCCTCACGGAACACACCGCGCAGATAACGCGGCTGGGTCGGCGTCCCTGTTGAGGCACCGGACTCGCTGGTGCTCTACCGCGGGGTCCAGGCGGACGGGGAACACTTTCGCGCCCAACCGGCTCTTCCTCGGCCGAGCGCGGGCTACCCTGCGATCAACACTACGCCGAAATGGATCCGCCGACCTGGTCGTGTTACTCCGGCACCGGTTGTCGACACAGATGGGCTCCCTTGAGACGCTCCCCATTACCTTTCGTGTACCCGGATGCCCGTGCAGAGGCCGTCACCGTCTCGTGGTGGCGTATCTGCCGAGTCTGACGGTGCGACTGTTGGCTGATCTGTATCCAGGTAGCGACGAGACTGACCCGCGCCCAGTCCTGCCATTGTTGCCGGCCGAGTCGATGAGCCGCGCGACACCGTACGAGGTGGTGACTAAGGAACGCCCGGCGCGCACCGCGACCAAGCAGCTGTTGGAATCGCTCAGCAGGCATTTGGAGTACCGTGCGGCGGACACGTCCGAGCCTGGGGTTCTGGTTGCGTGCTTCCAGGACGCTCACCGGTTCACCCGTCTGACCCGGTTGCGCTATGCGAGAGTCGCAGCGGCCGCCGTCATGGTCGCCGTGCTGGGCCGAGATATGCCGGCGGAGCCGGCCGCGCGTGTCCGCGGCACGCCATTGGATCCGGACGATCCACTGGCCGACGAATGGGTCGTCATCGTCGTCGGCGCCCACTTCGCCGCCGCGCTCGTTGCCAGGCACCCGCCAACCGATGCCATCGAACCCGACGAATCCGCTTACGAATTCGCGATCACGTACGACCGCGACCTCGTCATCGCCGCAGCACAGAGCCTGGTGCAACGCGTCGAATCGCGGCAGATGCGGCAGGTGTGAGCACGCGATCGACAACGCCCGGGCTGATCGGCCCGGGAAATCGGCGCCAATTTACCCAGCAGGCAAGAACCGGGGCGCTCAGTCACATCGCGTGCACATTCGCACCACACCCGGGAGCCGTTCAGGTTCAACCCATGGCTTGGACATCGCGTAGTTCGTTGGCCATCGCGTACAGACTCTGTTTCGGCAGATACTGCCGAAGACGAGGAAACTCGTCGCGTTCTTCGTGGGCGGCGTGGTCGAGAAAAGCCTGATGGACCGCCGCGAGCGTCGTGTCGAAGGTCGGATGGCCGACGCCGAGGTCTTTCAGTTCGGCGAGACGGCGGACGATTTGTGCCTCTTCCCGCGCGCATGCCATGGTAATTGCGGTGCCGGCGACGGTGTCGCGTAGGGCCTGATAGACGACTGCCTGCTCACCGACTTCGTGAATGTGCGCGAGCCTGACGAGCTCATCGAACAACGCCTTCTTGTCTCGGTCACCCGCCGCCCGCAGGAGTGAGAACCGCTGCCGCAATCGGTCGTGCTGGCCGAGTAACACGTCCACGACGTCGTCGTTGTGCACGGTCATTGCCGTGCTGGGAGTTGTTCAGATCCGTCAACGATGGCGTGGGCGAGATCGGGTAGTCGTCGGTTGCTTCTGCGGGCGGCGTTGCGCAGCACGGCGAATGCCTCGGCGAGATTGACATGCAGACGTTCGGCCAGCAAGTCCTTTGCCTGTTCGATCAGGACGCGACTGTTCAATGTGGTTTGCAGTTGTTCGGTGACGACATCGCTCCGATGTATCGCACGTTGCTGCAGCAAGCCGATGGTGGCGACGTCGGCGAGCGCCTGACCCATCTGCACCTTGCATTCGTCTGTGCTAGCCATCGACGTTGATCACGGTCCGATCACTCGGCTGGTTCTAAGTAAAAGCGGCTGGGAACCACATCCCATGGGCGGAGGATCCTTGAGAAGCCGCGCCACGGCTAGGGCATTTCGGCGATGAGTACCTCGGTCGTCAGGAACAGCGCGGCGATGGACGCGGCGTTCTGCAGCGCCGAACGCACGACCTTGGTCGGGTCCGGGATGCCGGCGGCGAGCATGTCGACATACTCACCGGTGGCCGCGTTGAGACCGTGACCAACCGGGAGGCTGCGCACCTTCTCCACGACGACGCCACCCTCGAGGCCGGCGTTGACGGCGATCTGGCGCAGCGGGGCGTCAAGGGCGACCCTGACGATGTTGGCGCCGGTCGCCTCGTCACCGACGAGGTCCAGCTTGTCGAACGCGGTCTTGCTGGCCTGAACCAGAGCCACGCCACCACCCGAGACGATGCCCTCCTCGACGGCCGCCTTCGCGTTGCGAACAGCGTCCTCGATGCGGTGCTTGCGCTCCTTCAGCTCGACCTCGGTGGCCGCGCCAACCTTGATCACCGCGACACCGCCGGCCAGCTTGGCCAGGCGCTCCTGCAGCTTCTCGCGGTCGTAGTCGGAGTCCGACTTCTCGATCTCGGCGCGGATCTGGTTGACGCGACCCTGGATCTGGTCGGCGTCACCGCCACCGTCGACGATCGTCGTCTCGTCCTTGGTGATGACCACCTTGCGGGCCTTGCCGAGGAGATCGACGGTCGCGTTCTCGAGCTTCAGACCGATCTCCTCGCTGACCACCTGACCACCGGTAAGGGTGGCGATGTCCTGCAGCATGGCCTTGCGGCGGTCGCCGAAGCCCGGGGCCTTGACGGCGACGGACTTGAAGGTGCCGCGCACCTTGTTGACGATGAGCGTGGCCAGGGCCTCGCCCTCGACGTCCTCGGCGATGATGACCAGCGGCTTGCCGCCCTGCATGACCTTCTCCAGCAGCGGGAGCAGGTCCTTGACGGACGCGATCTTGCTGTTGGCGATCAGGATGTAGGGGTCGTCGAAGACGGCCTCCATACGCTCCGGGTCGGTCATGAAGTAAGCGGAGATGTAGCCCTTGTCGAAGCGCATGCCCTCGGTGAGCTCAAGCTCGAGGCCGAAGGTGTTGCTCTCCTCGACGGTGATGACGCCTTCCTTGCCGACCTTGTCCATCGCCTCGGCGATGATCTCGCCGACGGTGGAGTCCGCGGCAGAGATCGACGCGGTGCTGGCGATCTGCTCCTTGGTCTCGACGTCCTTGGAGTGCTTGGCGAGCTCCTCGGCAACGGCCGCGACCGCCTGCTCGATGCCGCGCTTGAGCGCCATCGGGTTGGCGCCGGCGGCAACGTTGCGCAGGCCCTCGCGAACCAGAGCCTGAGCCAGGACGGTCGCCGTCGTCGTGCCGTCGCCGGCCACGTCGTCGGTCTTCTTAGCGACCTCCTTGACCAGCTCGGCGCCGATCTTCTCGTACGGGTCCTCGAGCTCGATCTCCTTGGCGATGCTCACACCATCGTTGGTGATGGTGGGCGCGCCCCACTTCTTCTCAAGCACGACGTTACGGCCCTTGGGGCCGAGGGTCACCTTGACGGCGTCGGCGAGGACGTTCATACCCCGCTCAAGGCCACGACGGGCTTCCTCGCCGAACGCAATAATCTTGGCCATCCGCGTTGTCCTCTACCTCACCGTGCCGACTACGGCACCAATCGGACCGACCTGCGATGACCGTTGCAACACGATCCCCACCTTGGGGTTCCATCCCACCCGGCTAGCACTCGCGAATGCAGAGTGCTAGCTACGGTTTAGCACTCGCACCCCGAGAGTGCAAGCGCGGGCGCGTCGGCGGGCGCTGTTGCGTTGCCGGAGTGATGGACCGCCTGATGGCGGTGTCGACGAGGTATCAGATCGCTTTGGCGAGTTCGGTGAATGCGGCGGCGACTCGAACGTGACGTGGGGCTTCGCTGGCGAGTTCGTAGTGGCCGCGGCGGAGATTCTGCAGGAACGCGAGACCGGCGATGACGACCTGAGCGGTCCGGTCCGTACGTAGCCCGCGCATGGGTCGCAGCCGGTGTTTGAGCCTTCCGTGGTCGGCCTCGATCCGGTTGTTCTCGTATCGCTCGACGTGGTGCCACGCCGCCGGCACCAGCTCATCCAGGACCCGAGGATAGGTCGGCGCCTTGTCGGTGATGACCTCTGTCGGCGTTACCTTCAGGGTCGTCAGCGCGCGTGTGAAGAACCGACGCGCGGCGTGGCCGTCACGACGTTTCGAAACCAAGATGTCGATGATCTGCCCGTGCTGGTCCACGGTGCGGTAGACGTAGCGCCACACGCCGCCGACCTTGACGTACGTTTCGTCGACGAACCACCGATCACCAGGCGCGTGCCGGGCGAACCGAGCCGCATCGGCCAAGAGCGGCGTAAACCGCTGCACCCACCGGTGCACCGTGACGTGATCGACCTCGACACCGCGTTCGGCCAGCAGTTCCTCGACGTCCCGGTAGGACAGCCCATATCGCAGATACCAGCGCACCGCGACCACGATGACCTCGGCCGGGAATCGGAAGCCGGCGAAGGCCGAGCTGGACGGTGACGGCCGAGAGCGGGAGGGCAACTCACGCGCCCCATCCTGTCCGAATCCGTCGACGATCGCTCAACGCAACAGCGCCGCGGCGAGCATATGCCTGAACCGCTACAGCATCGGGTGCTCGACATCCGCGCCTCACTACGGGTTCGCTGGCGGGAGTTCGGCGGCACAATCGGTTCACCTGAATCAGCGGCCAGCATCCACGCGCTCGACACGGCCGGCGCAGATGCATTACACCGCTCACCGTTGCTTCATTGCCGCCGACTTCTTCGAAACCGTGACTCTCACCGGCACACGGATGTACCGCGACGGCAAAATAGCCGGCGTTGTCCGACGCCATCCTCACCGACACCGCAATCGAAGTCGTTCTCAGCGGCGTGCGCATGCCCCGGGATGAACTCGATCATGGAACGATGGATCCAAAAGTGCCGCCACGAACTGCTCGACCACACGCTCATCTGGAACCAGACGCATCTCCTGCGGGCTCTGCGCGAGTACGAGCGGCACTACAACGACACCGGCCACATCGGGGAATCTCCGATGCGAGACCTTTGCACCCACTGCCGGAACCGGTCCTTGCAACCACCATCACCGACCGTGCCATCCGCCAACGGGACCGCCTCGGCGGAACAATCCACGAGTATCAACACGCAGCCTGAGCTGCAGGGACGATATTTTCGGCACCCGCAGCGGTGTCCGGGACGGCCTGTTGGGATTCCCGGCCGAGAAGTTGTAAGGCAAGTGGGTCGATCGTCCACGGGCAGCGGGCGCAGCCGGCGCGGTCGATGAGAAGTGACGCGCGTACGCATCGCGCTACGGGTAGTTACGGTAAAGACGGAACGGGCGTACCAGCTGGAGGGATGCGGCCATGGCTGGCAATGACGGTACTGGCAGGGCCGGCAGGCGCGACGGCGAGCAGGACCGTCGTGCCGCCGGCAGCCGGCACGGGCATCTGCCCGACCCGCTGCGACCTCGCCGGCTGCCCCGCCGCGTCTACGAACGCGAGCTGTTCCGCCTCCAGGCGGAGCTGGTGAGGCTTCAGGAGTGGGTTCGCGTCGAGGGCGCTCGACTGGTGGTGATCTTCGAGGGAAGGGACGCGGCAGGCAAGGGCAGCGCCATCAAGCGGGTCACCGAGTACCTCAACCCGCGCATCGCGCGGATCGCCGCATTGCCTGCCCCGACCGAGCGGGAGCGTTCGCAGTGGTACTTCCAGCGCTACGTTGAGCAACTCCCCGGCACCGGGGAGATCGTCCTGTTTGACCGCAGCTGGTACAACCGGGCTGGCGTGGAGCGAATCATGGGATTCTGCACCGAGGCGGAATACCAGCGGTTCCTGCACCAATGCCCAATATTCGAGCGGCTGCTGGTAGAGGACGGCCTGATGCTTCGCAAGTACTGGTTCTCGGTCAGCGATGCCGAGCAGGAGCGCCGGTTCCGGTCGCGGCTGGATGACCCGATGCGGCGCTGGAAGCTGTCGCCGATGGACCTGGAATCCATCACCCGGTGGGAGGACTACTCCCGCGCGAAGGACGAAATGCTCGCCCGCACGGACCGGCCGGAGACGCCGTGGTACGACGTCGACAGCGACGATAAGCGCCGCGCTCGGATCAATATGATCGCGCACCTGCTGTCCACCATGCCGTACTACGAGGTGCAGCGCCCGCCGCTGCAGCTGCCTCCCCGCCCCAGCGCTCGGACCTACCAACGACCGCCGATGAGCGCGACGAGCTACGTACCCGACCACGCCGCGACCCTCTCCGGCTAACCCCGCCGGCGCGGCGCCCGGGCCGGCCGCTGTGCGAGCGTGATCGCAGCGATCGTGACCGGCAAGCTGGCCAGCTTGCCGGTGTTGGTTTCCCAGCATTTCTGCGCCTGGGCGTATTGCCAATGACGCGGCTACGTGACCGCGACGCACTCAGAAGCCTCATTGCGTATCAACTCCTGGTCGCGGCCCGGCCCAGATCATCCGAAGGATCACTTCCGGGCTGAACGCTGGCCGCCAGCTTCGTCGGCGATGCACCCGCCAGCACCCTCTCCTGTCACCCTGAAATTTAGGATCCGGTGGGGCACGGCTAAATACAGTCCCAGCCGCAGGTGACAAAGACCGATCGGTTTGGGCTTCGGCGTGGCTGGCTTTGCTCGGCTGCCGCACGCATTGCTATACCGACACGCGGTCGGCCACGAACGGCGGCGTCCAGGCCGGTCCAATGCTGGACCTCAACGCTACGATCGCCGACCTGCGCCTCTTCTACTGGATGTTGTTCCGCCTGAACAATCCAACAGCCGGTAAATGGATCCTGCGCACCCTCGGTGGCGCCGCCGTACTTTATGTGGCCTTGCACATGATGCCGCAGTACATCGATGAATATGACGCGATGAACGGCACTCGAGGAACCATCGACATCCACCACTGCACTGGTCACCAGGGCCGCACATTCCAAGCCTGGTCCTGCACCGGCTCGATCCGCACCGCAGACGGCGCCTACCTCGCTAGCGTCACCCTCAACGTCACCCAAGATGACGCACCGGTCGATGGTGACGCCGTGATGGTCTCCTCCACCCACGCAAGCCACGCCTACATGCCTGGACAGGCATCCATCCTCGACCTTCTACCCGGCGGCTTACTTCGCGGTGGCCGGCGGACTGTTCCTCTACTGGTCGTTCGGCGGAAAACGATGGCGCGGCCGCACTCTCGGCTCGGCCTCCGCGAACCCGAACCTGACCAACTCGAACAATTAGCCCGAAATCAACAGTGCACGCGCTTCCGGTCTCCCACAGTTCGGCTACCCCCACCCCCCAAAGGCTCGTCGACTGGAACGGCCGGGTCCAGACGGAAGCACTGCAGTGGCGACACCACACGGACCTGCCTGAACACACTCACGTGTGCCCGACAACCGGCCTCATCCGGCTCGGCGGTGAATGAACCATCAAACCGAACCGCTCGATGAACTGCCCGACCCGCCGTCGCATCGGATCCTGCCGTCTGTAAACAGGGTCGTCGAGCGGGTTTTCAGGAGTTCGGTGCCGGCAGACCCGCCCCTCGAGCCGCGGCCTTCTGTCAGACGGCCCGTCGTACCACCGGGTGCGCGCCTGGCGCGCGCAACCGGCGAGCCCTCGTTAATGACACCGGTTGCCGATCCCTGCCCCACCGATCACAGGTCGCTCTGGCTCGACCACGGTCGGCTACGAATCTGACCACACTTGCATCCGGGAAGCGCTCAGACTCTGCTCCCAATCTGCTCCCACCCGTAAGCAGCTGCTGACCTGCGGTTCCTTTCACCATCCTCGATCAACACAGTCGTGACTTCCCTATATTCAGCGCAGTTGATGGACGTTCAGCGCAGTTGAGCGCACTTGTGTCAGCGACCGTCCACCCACTCCCCCAGCCGGCCCAAACACAAACAGACCCAGGTCGGCAGGCTGCCGTTGCCGGCAGTTGGAAGCAGTTCAACGCAGTCGAGCGCAGTTCAGAGCGCCGCGCTGCTCCCACTTTGCTCCCATAGCCCAACGCCATCGTGGACTCCGAGCTCGACATCCGCTCGCGCTCGCGGCCAATCACTCCGCGCCGCCGAATCGTGTAATTCGGTGCGCCCGCCCGCCGATGCGTCGCCAAACCTGGCCGTGGCCGGGCAACAGTTCTGAACCGGCAGTCACTCAGCTCGTACCCATTCGGATTGAACGATGGCAGCCGGCCGCTCGGCGGACGGAGCAAGCAGTCCGTCAGCGTCCGTAAGAGCGGAAGAAGGGTACCTGGCGTGCGCGGTCGAGGTCGTCCACCTCAACGTTTAGGTCGAACGGAGTACGTGAAGCCGATTTACCAGGCTGACAGGATGTCGGAGGGCTGCGCACCCACCGGGACAGAGACGGCGACGTTATACCCGATGTCGCAGAAGATCAGGTCGACGGACGGCGGAACCATCCGGCGGAACCATGCGGCCACACGAACCGCGGACTCCAGTTGTCCGTCGACGTGCACACCGCTGCCATCGCTGTGGAGGGACGACTCGACGGGACCCTCCTCGTCACGGAACGTCCACGTCACCATGGACGGATCGATCTCGGCGTCTGGCCATGCTCGACGGATCTCCCGCGTCAGGCCGGCTCGATCCGCACGCCAGTCCGTGGTGGCGGGATCGAATAGAACCATGAATGTGAATGTGGCCATAAGGCCCGAACCTCGCAAGCTAAGGGATCACCACGCATGGTCTTGCGAGTGAACCGTTCCGGGTTTGATAGCGGCTACATGGGTTGGGTAGCCGCCTCGGTGACGCGGGTCTGGGTCATGCCGACAATCGCTCGTCAGTCCCCGTTCGTCATGTGGGAGGCCGCGTGCGGCCGATGCCGGCCGAAGGTCGCCAGCAGGCGCCAGCGGCGCCTTGATACAGAAGAGCGATTCAGCAACTCACGCGTCCGGGCGCGACGACATCGGCGTGTCCTGCCCCGGTAGACGCTTGACATTCCTGGTCCACCACATGCTTGACCGGTATCGTGATCGGCCGGTCGATTCGGTGATGTCTGCGGGTGTCGCCGGGTTAGGGTCGGACCAGTCCGGTTTGGTACGCAATGACGACGAGTTGCGCGCGGTCGCGCGCACTCAGCTTCGCCATCGCGTGACTGACATGGGTGCGGGCGGTGGCCGGACTGAGGAATAGCTCGGCGCCGATCTCGTCGTTGCTCAGCCCTCGTCCAACCAGGGCTAGCACATCACGCTCGCGCTGGGTGAGCACCGCGAGCCGGTCCTCTCCAACTTGGGCCGTCGCTCGTTGCGCGGCGAACTGGGCGATGAGGCGTCGGGTGATCCGCGGCGCGAGCAAAGCCTCTCCCGCGGCGATCACCCGGATGGCGTGCAACAGCTCGGCCGGCCCTGCATCTTTGAGTAGAAAGCCGCTCGCGCCAGCTTGCAACGCCTCGAAGACATAGGCATCCGTGTCATAGGTGGTCAGGATCAGGACCCGGACCTGTTCGAGGCTGCGCGTCCTGACGATTTCGCCGGTGGCCTGGATCCCGTCCAGCCCCGGCATACGGATGTCCATGAGTACGACGTCGGGCCGGGTGGCGCGGGCTCGCTCCACGGCCTCGGCGCCGTTGGTGGCCTCGCCCACCACGGCAATGTCTTCTTCTGCGTCGAGCAGAAGCTTGAAACCGGACCGCACCAGAACCTGATCGTCGGCGAGCAGCACCTTGATCGGAGCGCTGCCGGACTGCGGAACGGCCGGGGCGCTCATCGGTGCACCGTTTCGGCGGTAGCCAGCGGCAGCCGCGCTTTGATCTCGAAACCGCCGCAATGCCGCGGGCCGGCGGTCAGCTCTCCGCCCAGAAGTCCGCAGCGCTCGCGCATGCCGACGATTCCACGGCCCGGCCCGGCCCCACCGCTGACGATAGGGCTGGCTGGATGTTCGGCCGGTGGGTGCAGCACCGCGTCGCGATCACTCGGCGCATCCCGGCAACCCTCGTCGGTCACCCGGACCTCCAGGACCTCGGTTCCGTAGTCGAGCGCAATCGTCACGCGGGTCGGGCCCACGTGGCGGATCACGTTGGTTATCGACTCTTGGAGGATCCGGTAGGCGGTGTGGTCTACCGCGCTGGGTAGTGGCGTCGTGGACGACGGGACCTCGAGTTTGATGTCGAGTCCGGCTTCACGCGCCATCGCGGTAAGGTCATTGACCTGTCCCAGGCCTGGTTGCGGCATGCGTCCGTTGTCCGAGTCACGAAGCACCCCGAGGACGGCCCGCATCTCATGTAACGCCTGGGCGCTGGTCTGCTCGATGGTCTCCAGCGCATCGCGCGCGCGTTCCGGCCGCTTGTCGAGGAGGTACGCGGTGACACCGGCCTGCACGTTGATGATTGCGACGGCGTGCGCGACGGTGTCGTGGACCTCTCGCGCAATCCGGAGGCGCTCGGCGTCGACCCGCGAACGTGCTACCTCCTCCCGGGTCCGTTCAGCCAGTTCAGCCCGCTCGAGAGCTTCGACTGCGATGACCCGCCGAGACCGGACCGACTCACCCAGGGCAGCGGCCATGACCGAGGCCGCGATCCGGAAGAACACCCATCCGATGGCGGCTCGGGGTTCGATGCCGGCCGCGGCCATCAGCCAGCCGATGGAGAGCACGGTGACACCCACGCCGGCGATCACGAGGGACCTGCGCCCGTCGCCGTAGGCGGTCAGTGTGTACAGGGCGACGAAAAGCCCGATCCATCCGGGCCCGTCGGTGAAGCCGACCGCGTAGTACACCAAGCTGACCAGAGCGGCCATGACGAATACCGGGAGCGGCCATCGCCGACGCACGGCCAGCACCAGGCCACTCACGATCAGCAGCACGTATCCCAGGTATCCGAAGTCGGCTAGCGATCGCGCCCCCACGTCCGCAGGCTTCGCGAGAGTGCCCTGAACCTGCATCACGGCAACAAACAGTCCGAGCACTGCGTCCTGTGTCAGGACCGGCAGGCGGATCTGCGCCGCTCGGCGTCTCATGGTCGCCGATGATAGCGGCCGCGCTCGGACGACCAGCTCAGTCCCGGAGAGCGAACGGCTACGACGACGAGCGCGAACCGGCCCGCGCCGCCTACGCAGATCTGCGTAGGCACTGCCAACCGCCGCCCGAGGACACGCTCCGGCCGGCGAGGCGACGATCGCTTCCGTGACTCGAGCAAGGCCAGGATCCATGACCGACGTGATCTCCGCGCAAGGCGATCATCGAGGCTCGCCTGACGCCACGCGACCGGGACCGCTGTACAGACCCGCCGGCGAGGAGGAGTGCAACATCCACACGGGTGCCGCACATCGGACAAGTCCGACGGATGGACACTGCGGGCCGTCATCAGCGCGCACGTGGTCGCGATCTTCGGTCAGCCGATCTTCGCCCCGGAGTTCCTCCGCGAGATCTACGCAGTCGCCGATCCCGACAAGCTCGCTCACGTCCTTTCCGACCTCGACTGAACGTTAGGGATCCACAATGGTGCGTAGAATCATGTCCTTGCCTAGTGGCAGGGTGGCGAAATGGGTCACCTTGGCCCTCTGGATTGGCCTGCTGATCCCGGCCTTGATGCTGGCCGGCAAGCTTGGCGGCGTTCAGAAGAACGACAGTTCGGCCTGGCTGCCGAGCAATGCGGAGGCGACCAAGGTCGTCGACCAAGCCAAGAAGTTCCAGCCTGCTGAGACAATGCCCGCGATCGTGATCTACGACCGGCCCTCGGGCATCACCCCAGCCGACATGGCCAAGGCCAAGGCCGACGCCGAAGCCTTCACGGGCATCAAAGACGTCATGGGGCAGCCGCAGGGCCCGGTGCAGGCCCAGGACGGCAAGGCTATCCAGACCGTGGTCCAGGTTCACTCCGGTACGGAGGGCTGGAGCGGTGTCCGCAAGGCCGTCGACGCGATGAACAAGGTCGGCGAACAAGACGCCAACGGTCTTGGCTTCCACGTAACCGGGCCAGCCGGTTACGCATCCGACTCGCAGAAGGCCTTCAGCGGACTAGGTGCCCTGGGGATGATTACCGCGTTGGTGGTGGTCGTCATCCTGCTGTTCACCTACCGCAGCCCGTTGCTACCACTGCTGCCGCTGCTGACTGCGGGCGGCGCTCTGGCCACGTCGGAAGCGGTGATCTATCTGCTGGCGAAGAACAACGGGCTCAACGTCAACGCGCAGACCAGCTTCATCCTGACCGTGGTGGTCTTCGGCGCCGCCACCGACTACGCGCTACTGCTCACCTCGCGGTACCGACAGGAGCTGAGGCGGCACAAGGACCGGCACGAGGCAATGGCGGAGGCCCTGCACCGCTCCAGTCCCGCGATCATCGCCAGCGCCGCGACCGTCGCGGTCAGCCTGATGCTGCTGATGCTGGCCACCCTCAACTCCACCAAAGGGCTCGGGCCGGCGTGCGCCGTCGGCATCCTCGTCGGCCTACTCGCCATGGCCACCCTGATGCCGGCCCTGCTGGTCATCTGCGGCCGCTGGATCTTCTGGCCGGTCAAACCGTCGTACGGATCAGCCGGCGCGGCCAAGGATGGCATCTGGACTCGGGTCGGCACCGCCGTGGCCGGCCGACCGCGGATCGTCTGGATCGGCACCGCGCTCGTCCTCGGCGCCATGGCGACCGGGGTGACCGGCCTCAAGGCCGACGGTATCTCCAGCAAGGACCAGTTCACCAACAAGCCGCAGACGGTCATCGGCGAACAGATCCAGTCCAGACACTTCCCGGCCGGGTCGGGCGACCCCGTCTACGTCGTGGCGAAGGCCGCCTCGGCGGAGCAGGTGAAGACCGCGCTGTCCGGCGTCCCAGGGATCGCCGACGTCGCGACACCGGTGATCAAGGATGGTGAGACCTTCGTTCTCGCCACGCTCAAGGACGCTCCCGGCAGCAACGCCGCGATGCGGACTGTCGAGCGGGCCAGAGCCGCGGTCCACAAGGTCGAGGGTGCGGATGCGCGGCTCGGCGGCAGCACGGCGATTGCATTCGACACACAACAAGCGGCCGCCCGCGACTCCAGGGTGATCATCCCCGTCATACTGATCATGGTGTTGCTCATCCTCGGGCTTCTGCTGCGGGCGATCGTCGCACCACTGCTGCTCATGGCGACTGTGGTGCTGTCGTTCGGAGCCGCGATTGGCGTGAGCAGTCTCGTGTTCAACCACCTGTTCCACTTCGCCGGGGCGGACGCCTCCTTCCCGCTCCTGACGTTCGTGTTCCTGGTCGCCCTGGGCATCGACTACAACATCTTCCTCGTCACCCGGGTGCGGGAGGAGGCCCTGCGGCACGGCACCCGGCTCGGCGCGCTGACCGGCTTGTCCGCCACCGGCGGTGTGATCACCTCAGCGGGTCTGGTGCTGGCCGGGACCTTCGCTGCGCTGGCCTCGCTGCCGCTGATGTTCGCGGCGCAGCTCGGGTTCGCTGTGGCGTTCGGTGTGCTGCTGGACACGATGGTCGTTCGCTCGGTGCTGGTCACCGCCCTGACCCTGGACCTGGGCCGATGGATGTGGTGGCCCAGCAAACTGTTCAGGCACCACGACGAACCCTCAGCCGCCGGCGGACAAGCTCGCCCTCGAATCCGCCCTCGTAGGCTCATAACAACCTTCCGCTACGGGCCTCCCGGCTCCAGCCAGGAGGCCCGCGGCGGAAGGTAACGCCGCTAGGACAGTCGGCGAACACCTACCGTGCGGTTTGGACCACGATCGGCTACGGATCTGACCACACTTGGGTTCGGGAAGCGCTCAAAATCCTGCTCCCAATCTGCTCCCACCCGTAAGCGGCGGCTGACCAGCGCATCCTTTCACCAACCTCGATCAACAGAGTCACCACGTCTTCATATTCAGCGCAGTTGATGCATGTTCGAAGCAGTTGAGCACTCTTGTGTCAGCGACCGTCCACCACTCCCCCGACCAGCCAGTATCCAGACGGCCGCAGGTCAGCGGCCGCCGTTGCCGGCTCTTGGGAGCAGTTCAGCGCCGTTGAGCGCAGCTCAGCGCGGCCCGCTGCTCCCAATCTGCTCCCCGCCAGCGCGGTCGCGTGGGCGTACCACCGTCCCGGCTTCGCGGACCCCGGCCGGTGTCGCGCTATACAGCAGGCAAAGGCACTCACTTCGCCAAATGCCCGGCTTCGTCGAGTCGCTCGGCGATGGGCACGCACCGGTCGCGCCAAGCTGAGCATCTGTCAGCAACTGGCGGCGCGTGCCGCTGGAATTCTTCACCTTGTTCAAGCGCAGCGGTCGGTTGTCCACTCCATGACGGCCGTCACGGACCCCCCGCCATCCAGCGCGGCCGTGTTGATCGTGTACGTGCCAGCCTTCGGCAACTGGACATACGCGGCCCAGGCATGCACGGGCTGACTCCCTTCGGTGGTTATCTCGACAATCGGCGCGACGATTGCCTGATGGCCTAGCGTGAGCCGGACCGCGGCCGCCGGACCGGCGACCCATCCACCGAACATGAACGTGCATGGGGTCAGACCGCTCCCGGCCGCGAGCCAGCCGATCGGATGTGACGCCACCCACACGTACGTCGCACATTGGGCACCGGAGAACCCGGAGGCGAAGACCGTCGCCATGCACAAGTCGCCGTTCTGCGAAAACCATCCCATGACACGGCTCGCTTCTCGGCCGGTCTTCACGTCGATCGGCTCCGCGTGCTCGGCCACCACAAACACCGGTCCGGCTGGCTGAAAGTGGGCTTCTGTGGGCGCATGCCACCAGTAGAACGCCCCGTCCGATTGCTCCTGCGACCACCCAGCCTTCGGCACACGCACATCGGCGCTCAGGGCGGTCACAATCGCCACGATTAATACCGGAACCAGTAACCGTCTGAGCACACAATGGAGTGTTCCAGAACGCGCCTTGTCGGTGGGGGCACTTGCAGGCGACGCTGTTGGGGCGCTGATCCATTCCTGATCGTTCGGCAGACCCGTGAACTCACTGCCACAACCGGTCACGGCCCCGCCACGATCACGGACCTCGCCTTCGACGGGACCGCCCGAAGGCATCATCCACGAGTATCAACGTGCCGCGTGACCTGCATGGATGACATTTTCGGCACCCACACGACGATTCTGACGGCAACCACGGCGGCGCGCAGCACCTGGCTGGTGATCGGCGGCGCTGATTGCACAGCCACCGCGGTGGCCACCAGACCAAAGAGCAGGAACGTAGCGCCCATGAACGCACTCGCCCAAACCACCCGCACGTATCCCGGGGCCGCCCTTTCCTCAACCACGGCCGCGAGTGTACGAGCATCGATCGAGTAACACCGTCTCATGCCAGTCGGCCACGGTGAACTGCCGAATCCAGGGCAACTGCGCCAGACGAGGTGGTCAAGGCTGGCCTGTACCGGCCTTATTGTTTGCTACTCACGCGGATTCTGATCGAGCGCGGACAGGAACCGTTGACCATCGGACTTTCGGCGCCGCAGTTCCGTAACCGCCCACGGAACGAAAGCGACGTATAACGCGACCATCAGCCAGAGTGTGGGGTGCCGGATCGCGCTGAACGCTTCGGCCAGCGCAAGGGCGATGAAGCTGACCGGTAGGAGCCGGGTCGGCATCGAACTCCACCGCCGCGCGAGGTTCCCCGCCGCCTGGAGTAGCCGCGGGTCCTGGGACGACATTTCGCCGCGCACAACTCGCACCACTATTGCCTGCTCGGGCGGCGATAGCGGCACACCATCAACCTGAAAAATGCTGCGCAGGCTGTTAGCGGATATGACGGCACCGCCGATGCCGAGCACGAGGCCGGGCACACTCCACAGCAGCAGCCGAAACAGCAGCATCCGACCAGGAACCGGCTCGATCACGGTCATTACCGCCACGAAGAAGACGCCCAACAGCAAGCCCGCCAGCCACGCTGGCAAACGCCGTCGCCCCACCAACATGCGATGGAGGGTACCGGTGGGCTACACGGCTTGGACACCCGCTCAGACATAGTCACGTTTGGATCGGATCCAGCCCGGTCAGGATAAAGAGGTTCGACCTCTTTCGCCTCGGTACGAAGATAGCGGGATGGTCGGCTCTCTTGCATTGAGCGATCGTCAAGATCCACGGCCGGAAGATCTCCTGCAAGATCGAATCCGAGCGTTCGAGTTCGGAGGGCAGGACCGGACAAATGCTGTGCTTTTGCCGGCGCAACACAGCAACTGGGTGGCACAGTGCGCGCTGTACTCGAGTCTCCAATGGAGATTCTGGAGCAATGCTTGAAACCTGTGGATGACCTTGGGAGGGCGTACCTTCCCAGGGATAGCCGATGAAGGTTCCAAGCAGGCCCGCGCGTCAACGCGGGTCGGGAAGGTACGCCCGTGCTCACCGTAGTCAACCCCGACGATCCCACACCAGCGGCCGCGCCAGTCCCGGCCACGGCAGGTGGAGGGTCGTTGATCGACGAGATCTTGCGTGACGGTGCCCGGCGGATGCTCGCTGCCGCCCTGGAAGCCGAGGTCGCCGCGTACATCGCCGCGCACGCCGACCAGCACGGCGAGGACGGCCGGCGCCTCGTCGTGCGCAATGGCCACGCGAAACCGCGGCAGGTGCTCACCTCCGCCGGCGCGGTGCAGGTGATCACGCCGCGGGTCAACGACAAGCGCATCGACGCGATCACCGGCGAACGGAAGCGGTTCTCCTCAGCTATCTTGCCGGCGTGGTGCCGCAAGTCACCGAAGATCACCGAGGTGTTGCCGTTGTTGTACTTGCACGGCCTGTCCAGCTCGGATTTCGTTCCCGCGCTGGAGGGTTTCTTCGGCACCGGCTCGGGTCTGTCCGCTGCGACGGTCACCAGGCTGACCACGCAATGGCAGGACGAGGCCAAGGCATTCGGTAAGCGAGATCTGTCCACGGTGGACTATGTCTATCTGTGGGCCGACGGAATCCATCTGGGCGTGCGTCTAGACGAGGAGAAACTCTGCCTGCTCGTGATGATCGGCGTGCGGGTCGACGGCACGAAGGAACTCATCGCGCTGGCCGAAGGCTACCGGGAGTCGACCGGGTCATGGGCCGATCTCCTGCGCGACTGCGCCCGCCGTGGCATGCGCGCCCCCGCCCTCGCCGTCGGCGACGGCGCACTGGGGTTCTGGTCAGCGTTGCGCGAGGTGTTCCCCGACACCCGCGAACAGCGCTGCTGGTTCCACAAGATCGGCAACGTGCTGTCCGCGTTGCCCAAGTCCGCCCATCCCGGCGCCAAGAAGGCCATCGCCGAGATCTGGAACGCCGAGGACCGCGACCATGCTCGCCGCGCAGTCGCCGCGTTCAAGCTGGCCTACGGGGCCAAGTTCGCCAAGGCCGTAGCGAAGATCACCGACGATCTCGACGAACTGCTCGCCTTCTACGACTTCCCCGCCGAGCACTGGATCCACCTGCGCACCACGAACCCGATCGAGTCGACCTTCGCCACCGTCCGACATCGCACCAAGGTCACCAAAGGGCCCGGATCCAAGGCCGCCGGCATCGCCATGGCGTTCAAGCTGGTCGAAGCCGCCCAGCACCGGTGGCGCGCGGTCAACGCACCCCACCTCGTCGCCCTCGTCCGCGCCGGCGCCCGCTTCGAACGCGGCCATCTCGTCGAACGAGCCCTGCAGGACGCGGCATGATCATCACGCTTCACCCGGCGGGCACCGCCGGACCGCTGCGCATCGGTCGAAACGGAACCGGACACCGTGGACATACTCGGCGACTCGGCGACCCGCAGGTTGTCCGCAGGACCCCCGACAGCCGTCCGGCCTGGGCCATCCACCGGCCGTCGGGCCTGTTCATCAATACATATTTCGACGCCCATGATCGCGTTGAGGCCATCGAGTTCGGGCGCCCTGGCAGCGACGATGACGCGGTCACCTACCTCGGACTCGACGGTGTTCACCACGCCGGTCGCCTGAGCTCATCACGCGCCTTCGACGGCACACCACCGTCCTTGAGGAAGAGGATGGCCACTCCTTCACCACACCCGACCTGCTTCTGGCTTTCTGGCGGCCAACCACGCCAGAGACACCAGATGACCAGGACGGCCGCTTCTTCGAAAGCGTCCTCCTCGCCCGGCCCGGCTACTACGACCAGCCGGACGAGCCGTAAGCCTGATCAGTCCACAGGTCTTCGCACAATTGCTCGTACTCAATCGTGCCAACCGCTGCTGGCATCTGTGCTACCGGACTTTCGCAAGCCTTCCACCGGAGGCGGCGACAAATGCCGCCACTGGCTGTTTGCGGCGGTCCCCAGGACGAAAGCGGCCCGCTCAGCTGGTCGGGGCGAGGCCCGGCCAATGGTGGCTCGGTGAGCGTTCGGTCCGAGTTGGAGCGCGAACGTCGGCCCATCTAACCGTTCCCGCAGTAGACCTGATGGCTTGGGTCCCAAGGGCTAAACGTTCCAGTCCGATAGCGACCGCGCTCGTCAAGCGTTGCAATTGCGGTACGCATGAACACATTTAACTTCTGTAAACTCTGCCCGCTCCGCTCTGAATTGGGGCGGCACACACGGGAGGACAGGTTTGTCCATAACAACTTTGCGCCGCATCACAGCCGTCGCCTCTACTGCGGCGATTGCGACGCTCGGCCTTGCTGCACCAGCCGCCGCAGCCGGTGCGGGCAACTTACCGTCGATCGGTTCGTTCGCCTTCGCACAGGCGCACGTCGACGCCACGGCTGGCAACGCCACCAACACCATGACCTGGAGTGTCAGAGACAAGGCGTCAGGCGTGTCAACGATCTGGGGTGACCTGTCGATCCGTCAGCAGGGAGCACAGTCCGGCACCTACGTGGGTCCGACGTATCACGTGACCTTCGGGACATCCTGGGACGGCACGATCGAGGTACTCGCGTCCAGCGGCGACGCACACGAGTCGTCCTACACCTACGCATTGCCGGTACCGCAGTACACCAACGCCGCCGATGTGCGCTGGGTGGTCACCCAGGTGAGCCTGCGCGACGACCTCGGACAGACGCACGTGACCGGAACACCGCACGGCGGGTCATATACGGCCACCGACCTGGTAGACAGCAACCCGCCGTCGTACGACCAGCTTGGCCTCGACTTCAATCAGGCCGACACGGTCTACACCGGCGCCGGCGCCGCCCCGGTGACCTTCTTCTTCTACGTCACCGACATGGAATCCGGACTGGCCGGCGGCACCCTCAACCTCAGCGGACCAAACGGTGCGACGGTAACCCAGAGCTTTGAGGTCATCCAGCAGGATGGGCTGCCGACCTGCGGCACCGACGAAAACGGCGATAACCACAACGTGCTGTGCGAAATCACGGCGACCATTCCAACCGATGCTGCCACCGGGCCGTGGGCGCTGACGCGGCTCGACCTGACCGATGTTTCGGGCAACACCCTGCACGGCACCGACCTCACGCCGGTCGACTTCCAGGTGACCCGAAACGCCGCCTTCCAGGCCGGCAACTTCGCGATCACCCCGACTGTGGCGGACAACTGGCAACAGTCGGCGCCGCTCGCGCTCACCATGGACACCACGGGAGCCACCGGCGGCATCACCAGCGTCGACCTGAAGACGACCTGTTACCAAAACACGACCACACCGACAGATCTCGGCAGCGGCAAGATTTCCGTGCCGCTGATGCTGTTCCAGAGGTCGTACGGCTGCGACGTGACCGGGATCAAGCTGACCGACGGCGCCGGGCACATCTCTGTCTATGGCGCGGACTACCACGCCGACCCACTCTCGCTTCAGGTCAAAGAGATGCCCGACACGGTCGCGCCAATAGCGACGTCGGCGCACCTCAGTGACACCACCTTCCAGGTGGGCGGCGGGCGCAACCTGCTGGTGTACGCGGACGTCGTCTCGCACGTCGGCGTGGTCGGAATGTCCGCGACGGTCTACGACGTCAACGGCAATCCAGTCGCGGGTGGGTACGGGGGTGTCGGCGACACCGCGGACGGCGAGGTCAACATGCTCGTCACCGGGATCACCGGGCTGCCGGTCGGTACCTACACGGTTGGCTTCATCCTTAACGACGCCGGATACCTGAGCACTGCGTACGGAGCGCCCAACCAGCCGGTCCCTGCCTGGGGAACGCTGACCTTCACCGTCACCAACTGATCCCTACGGACCGGGCCGCTAGCTGCGGCCCGGTCCGTCGCCGCAGCATCGGCGAAGGCGTCAACACGGAAGCACCAGCCGACGTCGCGACCTGGCCGGCATCACTACCCGAGGTTGAACGCGTGATGTCGTGATGGTCGGCGCAGGATGAGACCGGTGCCGGGCGAGCAAGCCTTGAAGGTCAGTAGTCAGGGATAGGTCAGTTGGCGCCGCTACGAACCGGGGGTTTGGTTTCGGGGTGCCCTGCGGATGATCGTGGCGACCTCTTCGGGTCGGATGGCGGCGACGCCGTGGCCGGCATCGGGGAACTCGTGCAGTACAGCCCCGGGAAGAACATCTCGCAGGGCGATGGCCATGTCGTGGCTGCAGAGATGGTCGTCGGTGCCGCGGATGATGACGGTCGTGGCGGTGATGGTCCGCACATCTTCGCCGGGGTACCCGGTCGTGTCGATCCACATGGCCACGTTCTCCGTGACCAGCCGCTCGAAGTCGGGCTGCGGGTTCTTCTCGGCATGGGCGGCCTCGGAGTACGGGCCGTCTGGGTGGCACTGTTGCATTAAGCCATCCCGCGCTCTGGTCGCCGCAGATTCTTTATTGGAGACTCAAATACAGCGCGTACGGGGCCAACCAGCCGCCGCGTAGCGCTCGCAGTAGCTCCCTATTTGTCCGATCCGGCCTTGCGAATCCGAGCACTCGGATTCGATCTTGCAGGAAGTCTTCCTGCCGAAGATCTTGACAATCGCTCAATGCAACAGTGCCACCGGCGATGGCTCATTGCAACAGTGCCCTTCGAACTGATCGCCGACATCACAAGCCAGCCAATCGAACGGCTCCGCACATGACGCTCAACCATCAACATCAACTGAGACTTGGCAGATCACCTGAGCTGCGCGGATGACATTTTCGGCACCCACAGCATCAGCGCCTCCTTCGTTGCTCACCGTAGGGACGCCGCCGGTGCGAGCGTCACCTCCACAGCCAGGAAGTAGCGGCCCGAATATATGAGTTCACCGCCAAGTTCCTCGCGCAGACCCTGCGGCGTGAAGCGGCGCCGAAAGATCGGGTAGGTCACATCGGTACCGATGCTCCGTTCTTCGATCCCCTCCATTGGAGCGTCGTCATCGGAGCGTAGATCGACCACGACCAGCTCCGTGGCGACCCGGGACACATCGGCCATGAACAGCGCCCGCTCCGGCGCTCGGAGCAGGCCGTAGAAGTTGGCCGTGAAAACACGATCGAAGCTGCCGACGGCGAATGGAAGCGGCGGAACTAACGCGCGGACGAGCATCGCCTCCGGGACGCGGGTCCGAGCGATCTCCAGCATCGCGGCGCTCTGATCCATCGCAACGACCACACCGGGAAGGAACTGCGTCCACACCGCGGTGCCGCAACCCACCTCCAATACCCGGCCCGCGGAAAGTTCGGTAAGCCGGGCTCCGATCTCCGCCGTCTCCCGATCTAGGCCGGCGTTGATCCGCGGATCGCCACGGTAGCTGGTCGCGTCGTAGACAGGGGCCCGGTCTTCGTAGTAGCGCTCTCGCGTGAGATCCCGCATCTGGCTCCCTCGCGGCACCGGCCGAAGCCCGTCCATCGATCGTCGCGCCGGGGCGCATAGACGGTCATGTTATCGCAACGTGCATTGTCCTGCCGCCCGCTCATCAGCGTAAGAGGCACTGATGCGTTGAGCCATCGCGCGTTCTCGCCGCCGCGGATTCTCCATTAGAGACTCAAGTACAGCCCGCCCTATATGATGTTCCACCGCCTCGCCGGTCAGGGCGCATCCACCGCGACGTCCGTGTCCACCGTGCACCTGCCCTCGGCCCGAACCCACCTATTGGCTGATCTCCCTGGAACGTGACGACGCAGGCAACACGTTCGACGCGACGATCCACCACGGCCACCGCCAGTTCAGCTACCGCTACACAGTTGAGCAGGTCGGCCCGCTCTGGATCATCCATCCACGCCGACTGGACGTTCAGGGCCGATTTCATAGGCGATGACGGGATCGCGGCTGTACGACACCTCCACGGATGGATTTCCCGAGCGTCCACGGGAGCCTCTCTCATCCTGCCAATCGATCTGACCATGGGACCACCGCGCGCTGACAGGGATGAACGAAACCAGCCGCCGTCCGGCCCCGTTCCGCAGTCGACGACGCGAAATTGTCGGTACGACGCGCAGACGAGGGACTTCTCAGACAGGGCGCGCCGGTGCTTGGTCGTTCTGGGCTGCGCAGCAATTGGAGCCACGCCGCCGTGAGTTCCGCGACGGGCAGTCGGCGACCCGACGGTCACGCGGTCGCCTGGTCGATCCTGGCCAGAAGAGCGCACAGCGTGCTGGTCGCGCCGCGATCGGCTACCAAACTGACCACACTTGCATTCGGGAAGCGCTCAAAATCTGCTCCCAATCTGCTCCCACCCGTAACCAGCGCCCGACCTGCCGGTCCTTTCACGCACCTCGATCAACACAGTCGCCACGTCTTCATATTCAGCGCAGTTGATGGACGTTCAGCACAGTTGAGCGCACTTGTGTCAGCGACCGTCCACACACTCCCCCAACCAGCCCAAACACACACAACCGCAGGTCAGCGGCCGCCGTTGCCGGCAGTTTGGCAGCAGTACACCACCGTTGAGCGCAGTTCAGAGCGGCGCGCTGCTCCCAAACTGCTCCCCGGAACCGCTGTCTGCCCAGCCACGATCGCGAACCTCACCATCCGCCGACATGACCATCGCCCGCGTCATCGATGAATACCAACATGCGATGTCTGACCTGCATGGACGACGTTTCGGCACCCACAGTGCCCCCAGCAACCGCCAGCTGACCGATAAGTTGCGCAACTATGACCTTGATTCGGCCAGCCCATCCCTTCGAGATCCCCACGCTGACCGCCGTCGGCGGCGACGACGAACGCAACACCGCAACAGCCGCATACCTGATGCGCCTGCTCGATGCCGGTTGCACCCGCCCGGACTGGTGCCTGGTCGCCGAAGCCGCCGACGGACACCTGATCGGCAACGTTGTGCTCTGGACCGCGCCGGGTGGCGGAGTGCCGATCGACTTCGTCCTGTTCGAACCCGGCGACGCGCAGGTGGGTACCGCGCTGCTGGACGCGGCTGCCACGCTGGCCCGCGACCTGGGCGCTACAACGCAGGGCCACGTGCTGGACATGCCCGCCCAGGCCCCGCAGTTCCAGCGCGACCCGCAGGTGCGCCGCGAGCTGCTGGCCGCCTCCGGTTTCAGCGTGGAGCGTGACGGCTGCCGGTTCCTGTGGCAATCCGGGGATCCGATGCCGTTGCTGAACCCGAGTCTGACTTGGCGGACCCTGGCGGAGCTTGGCGAAGGCCCCTTTGTCGACCTGCTCGAAGATGTGCTTGGCGACACCTCCGACGCCTTGCTGCGCGCCGAGGTCGCTCGATACGGCCTGCGGGAGGCAGCCACACGGCACTTCAAAGACTGCCTGGAGTACGACCATCTGCCGCACTGGTACGAGATCGGCCACGCCCCGGACGGTTCGCCGGCCGCGCTGAGCCTACCGGCCCGTAACGCGGCGTCGCCGATCATCAGCATGGTGGGGGTCGCGACAGGTCATCGGGGCAAGGGATACGCGACGGCCGTGGTGGCTCGCGGCACTCATCTGCTCATCGAGGCAGGGGCCAAGGAGATCCGCGGCGACTGCGACGCGGCGAACATCGCCATGGTCAAGGGGTTCCAGCGCTGCGGATACACCAATTTCGCCAACCGGCAGATGTTCCGCCGCGCGCTGTAGCGCAGGAGCTCGCAACAGGTGCGGTGGCACATTGGCGGTGA
The DNA here is from genome assembly GCA_963836775.1 of uncultured Actinomycetota bacterium. GTDB lineage: Bacteria > Actinomycetota > Actinomycetes > Mycobacteriales > Micromonosporaceae > DASQPR01. Next base: position 3,631,975 of record CAWIKR010000003.1, read on the forward strand.
GCGCCGACATCATGTCCTGCATCTATTCTCATTGTTCGGCCCTCGGTGGGGCGTATCCCTAGATGCCGGTCTGGGGGCCTCGGCGTGCCGGGAGCGGCAGAACTCAAACTGGCCGTCGAGGCGGCGCGGCAGCGAAGCCGTCTCGCGACACTCACCGAGGAGCCACGTCCGCTCGGATCGCACCGCCGATACTTCCCCAATGAGGCAGCGGGTGTCTTCGCGGCGGTTTTGCCTTGGGTGGTGCGTCGGTCGAGGTAGTCGCGGGTGCGTTGCTCGCCGCGTGCGCGGGTCAGGGCGATGCGGTGCAGGGCGGCGTTGGCGCGGCGGTCGCCGCCGCGGTTGAGTCGGCGGCGTCGGGTTTTGCCGGAGGATGCCTCGATCGGGGTTGACGCCGCATAGTGCGGCGAAGGAGGCTTCGCTGCGCAGCCAGTCGGGGTTATCGCCGGCGGTGACGAGCAGCGCGGAGGCGCTGTCCGGTCCGATGCCGTGGCGTTGCAGCAACTCGGGCGTGGATGCGCTGGGCCGGCCTGCGGAGCGTGTGGCGGGCCGCGGTGACCACATCCCGGGCCAGGCGGAACAGGCGCAGCATCTCCACCGGCCCGTCGGCGGTCTTCGCGGTGATGCTGGCGCGTCCGGACAGCACGGCGTGGGCCGCGGCGACGGCATCGACCGTGTCGGTCTTGCCGTGGCGTCGGCGCGCGGCACGGTCGGGGCGGTTGACCTCGATCACGGCCAGGCCATTGCGGCGCAGGTAGCGGCTCAGCGGGGCGCCGTAGGAGCCGGTGCCCTCCACTCCGGCACGCTCCACGGCGCCGAAGCCGCGCGCCCAGGCCAACAGCTGTCGGTATCCGGCGGTGGTGGTGGGGAAGGTCGCGTCGGCGAGCTGCGCGCCCAGGGTGGTGACGACCGCGGCGACGTGGATGTCCTTGTGGGTGTCGGACCCGAGGATGACCTCCTCAGTGTCCGGGGTCGGGCTGTGTGTCGGGGCCCGCGTGCGGCATGCTGGACATGGTTGTTCGTCCTTTGCGATGGCGTGAGGTGGCGGATAGCCATCGCCGGTCCGGCAGGGCGGTCAGAACTGTGACAATGCTCTTGTTGCTGCAAGGCCCCTATCGGGACACGTCCTACCGACCCGGTGACAGCATGTCGCTCCCACAGTCGACGGTCGACAGATCAGCGCGAAGGCATCGACTGAGCCAGTTGCGTTGGGGATCAGACCGCGACCGCAAGACCACGGCCTCGGAATGTCAGAACCGCACGCCGGGTTGCTGATGCGTTGACCCACCGCTGGCGCAGTGTGACCGGGACGGAGACAGCGGCTACGCACTCGCTGCGCCAGCACCGGGTGAGCCCGCGGTCACCTCGACCCGACTGACGCTCGTCGAGTCCTATCATCGTCTCGTGTTGATCAAATGGATCACGTGCCGTGCGGCTGACCATGATGCATTCGATCGCGGCCAGCGAACCTGGGCCGGGCTACGTGGTCTGCCGGGATTCCTCGGCCAGGGTGGCGGCTGGAGCCGTCGTGAGCCTGGCCTGGCGCACATCTTCGGATGCTGGGCCGACAGGCCCAGCTACGAGGAGTTCATGGCTGGGGAGCACGACCGCATCGCGCCCGCTCAAGTGAGCACATATCATGCAATCACGGTCGGTGTCTTCGACCACCGATTGGACATCGGGGAACGTTTTCCGGCCGACTTCACGGACGCCACGCTGGTAAGACTCGCGCACTGTCACGTCCGGCCGGACCGTCAGGCGCACTTCGTGCGAGCGCAAGTCGAGGTCTGGAACCCTGGGATGGTGGAGGCGCCGGGCATGCTCCGTGGGGTTTTCGCCCAGCGCGGTGAGTCCGACTTCCTGGTGATGTCGCTGTGGCAGTCGGTAGTAGATCACGAGCGTTACCTCAGCGAACGCTTCCAAGGGCTGCGGCAGCGGTCCGCTGCAGTGGAAGATCTCGTCAGCATCACCGGCGACCTGGTAGACCTCGAACCCGCCTGGACCGTCCCTGCCTAACACGCCGCCTCGACCGCGCACAGGCCGGCCACCCGCAGGTTCGTGACGTGACAAACATTCGACGAGCCTGGCCGACTCGACGTTCATCGAGCTCGACTGCGCCAACAGGATTGTCGGCTCGACTGCCCCGCCGTCGAGGTAAGAGGAATGGCGGTGATGCATTCCCGATCGGTGGGCAGGCGGTGCGCCACCGAACCGTCTGTCAGAGGTAACGGACCGCAGGTCTATGACGCGCCGACTGGGTCCGCATGCTCAATGGTCTTCCTTGAGCGCGGCGATCAGCTCGATCAGCTCTCTGCTCATCGGGCGCAGGATGCGCAGCCGGGACAGTTCCACGAGCCGGTCGATCATCGGTGTCACCTTGTCGATCAGTGTCCGGGTCTTGGTCTGGTCGGTCGACTGATCATGCACCCAGAACAGGATCACGCCCAGGTAGGCCAGCCAGAGCAGCTCCGGAAGCTCGCGACGTAGCTCCGGATCGACCTTCGCGGTGGACCCGTCAAGGACCCGGGCGAACAGCTCGATCGACGTGAGCCGCGCGGGCGTCGAGGCGTCCGATAGCGGATGCAGCGGCGAGGTCGGCTCGGCCGCCGTCTTGAAGAACTTCCCGGCGAATTCATGGTACGGCGCGAGCGCGTCTATCCCCGCGTTCAACGTGCCGCGTAGCCGCTCGCCGAAGTCCTTCGACTCGGCCAGCACGGGCGCCGCTAACTCAATGTGCCGAACCTGGGTGTCCTCATAGAACGCCTCGATAAGGTGTTCCTTGGAGGCGAAGTAGTAGTACGCGTTGCCGACCGAGACACCGGCTTCCCTGGCGATCGCCCGCATCGTGGTGTGCTCGTAGCCCTGCTCGCGGAACAGGCGCATGGCGACCTCGACGATCAGCTTTTTGGTCTGCTCGCCGCGGGCGGTCGCCGGCTCAGCGGCAGCCGTACTCGCAGCCGGCGCCGTCTTCTTCGAAGCCATCGTCATATCCGGCGACATTGCCGGCTTCCGAGGCGGTGTCTTCTTTGAGGGCATCGCGACCACCGTATCTGGCGAGATCGCGCTCACGCGCCGCGGCCGCCGTGGCGATCACGCGTCGCGCGAACGGAAGCAGGGAAGGCTGGGCTAACCGCTCCGCCCACGGTCGGTAGCCTGCCAGCGCCCACAGGCACGCGAGCCACGCCGCCTCGCCGGAGTAGACCAGGCCGCTGTCGGTTACGACGGTCAGATCACGCAGTGTTGCGGCCGGGTTCAGCTGCGGAAAGCGCTGCCGGGCCAAGGGTGACCCGGCAGCGATGAACTCTAGCGGTACGAGCTGCCGGCGCGAGCTCAGCCACCGCTGCGCCGATCGGCACAGCCCGCAGCTGGCATCGTAGAGCACCGTCATCGACGTGACGGCCGGCCAGTTCCCGCCAGCCTGGTATGGCATGGAAACTGGCTGTTCGACGGACATCGTCAGTCCCTGGCATCCGGGTTGGGCCAGCCACCCGCCTGTTCCGCTCGGCGCGCCTGAGCGGAGTTGGCCGTCTGAGCGGCTTGGGCAGCCTGCACCTGCTGTGCATACGCCTGTGCCTGGGCCGGGTTCATCGGCTGCGAGACGATCAGCCCGGACGGTGGCAAGGGCGGCACACCCGACGCGACCCGCAGGCGGGTCCGGCGGTAGCGGGAGAGCGCATACAGGTTGACGAAGTGAACCGCGCCCAGCACGAGCAGGACCAGGCCGACTTTCATCGACAGCTGCTCGATCACCACGGATGCCTGGTCTACGGTCGACGAGTCACGCATCGCGACCGAGACATAGCCGAGGTTGAGCAGGTAGAAGCCGACCACGAGCAGGTGGTTGACGGAGCCGGCGAGGCGTTCGTCGGCGAACGCGTCCTCCAAGAAGACCTTGCCATTGCGGAACAACGTGCGGCCGACCCAGACCGTGAGCGCGATACTCACGGCAAGGTAGACGACGTACATGATGACCTTGTCCGTCATGGACACAACCTTTCTTGAACGCGTTCAACGAATTGGGCTCAGCGTAGACCGATTACTTGAACACGTTCAAGTAATGACGGGTCGGTGTGACCGCCTCCACATTGGACTCGGTCACGGCGTTGGTGTGTCGCCACCGAGTTGCGCCCCAGATCAGCCGACCTGAGTAATATGCGACCTCTCCGTCGAAAGAAGCGCCTCGGCGAGGCGGCGGTACTGTTCGTGTGGCAGCCGCTGCCGATCCGGATCGATAGAGTCGGTGTCCTCCGTGAGCACCTGGACGGCGACGTGGTCGGCGCCGGCTTGGTGGTATTCGTCGATGCGGGTCAGTACGGTGTCGACATTGCCCCAGGCGACGACTGCGTCGATCAGGCGATTGCTGCCGCCGCTGGCTAGGTCTTCCTCGGTGAAGCCGAGCCTGCGCAGGTTTGTTGAATATCCGCGCTTGTCGAGATAGAACGCTAGGGTTTGGCGGGCGGTCGCCCGCGCAGTCGCCGGATCAGCCTGCAGCACGACCTTCAATTCGGGCGCCAGCAGTGGACCGGAACCAAGAGCGGCCCGGGCTTGCTGCGTGTGCTCGGGCGTGGTCAGAAATGGGTGGGCGCCGGCGGAACGCGCTGCGGCTAGGGCGAGCATCCGGGGCCCGACCGCGGCCAGAACCCTGTCGCTTGCGGGCACGCCCGATGCGTCCAGCTCATCGAAGTATGCGACCATCCGCTCGTACGGGGATAGCCGCCACTGGCGGGCTTCGCGGGGCCCGTTGCCGAGGCCGAGCAGTAGCCGATCTGGATGGGTCGTGGCGGACTGTCGGTAGCTAGCTGCAATTGCAGTTGCCGAAGGGTGAGCCCAGATGTTCACAATCCCTGTGGCCACGGTGATCCGCCGAGTCGCGGCCAGCAGTGATTCTGTGATGTCCATGATCGTTGGACCATTGCCGAGCCAGATCGCACCGAAGCCGAGTTCGTCGAGTTCGCTCGCGGTTTCCGGGAGGCGGGAACCCTCTCGTACCCACAGCCTCAGTGGCACCCACAGCCCAACTCGCCCGAGGTTGACCGTCATGTCAGCACTTTCCGAAGCGCAGCGAAGATGCGGTCCTCGTCGGTTTCGCTCGTCCGCCAGTTGGTGAAGGACAGGCGCAGGGCTGGCGTGTCGTCGTAGACGGTGGGCGTGGCGAATGCTTCACCGGTCTCGGCGATGGCGCGGGCCACGTTGGCCACGTCTCCGGGTACGGCAACGCACACCACGTTGAGCCGAACCGGCGCCAGCAGCCGTACGCCGGGAATCGTCAACAGGCGTTCCCCGAGTCGGCGGGCCGAGGCGATGTTGCGTTCGACGATCTCGCGGTGCCCTTCGAGGCCGTACGCGCTGAGTGTGAACCATGCTGCCAAGGCCCGCAGCCGCCGCGAGTTCTCTGGCGTCAGATGCAGGTAATCCGGGTTGTCGGTCGGTCCGGGGAGATACGCGGCGGAGTTGGAGAATACCTTGACTTGCAGATCGCGATGCCGGGTGAACTGGACGGCGGAGTCGTACGGGACGTTCAACCATTTGTGCAGGTCGACGCAGATCGAGTCGGCTTCGGCGAGCCCGTCGAGCAAGGCGGCGTGCTCCGGAGACAGGGCGGCGAACGCGCCGAAGGCGGCATCCACGTGCAACCAGAACGGGTTGCGCTCTTTGAGTGAGGCAATCGCCCGCAGGTCATCGAAGTCCGCGGTGTTGACGGTGCCTGCGTTGGCGACCACGATCGCCGGGCACCCGTCGAGCGCATCGAGCGCTTCGGCAAGACGCCCGACGTCGACGGCCTCCCGACCGGCCTGTGCGGGCACCAGCCGGAGCCGGTCTCGGCCGATCCCCAGCATGGACAGCGATTTGAAGATGCTGGAGTGGGGCGTCCCGGAGAGCACATGGATGTCCCCGAGTGCCGCGACACCGACCTGAGCCACCGAGACGCCTCGGCGCTGGCCGAGCCACTCTCGGGCAATCGCCAGACCGACGAAGTTGGACGTCGTCGCGCCCGTGACGAATGACCCGGTGTGCCGGCTGGTCAGGCCGAACAGATGCCGTAACCAGCCGACTGTCTCGTGTTCGAGGTCGGTCGCTGAGGAGTCGCCAGCGGAGGCTGCATTCTGGTCGAACGTGCTGGTCAGCCAGTCACCAGCGAGCGCGGCCGGAGTGGCGCCACCGGTCACGAATCCGAGATAACGCGGACCCGCGCTTGCGGAAAGGCCAGGCTCCCAGCGGTCGGCGAACCGGGCGAGAGCGCCATGCAGACCAATGCCGGTGTGCGGCGGCGGCTCCGGAGCGACCGTGGCGGGTCGCCGGGCCACCGGCCGGTCGTCGAGGCTGGCGAGAGCCCGTTCGGCCAGACGCCGAGTCGACTCCAGCAGGTCCGGTAGGGCGGCCAGATCATCTGCGAGGAGAGGATGCATGACGCGCAGACTATGAGGACGGCGATCCGAAGTCGTGGTCCAGTTGTGCAAAATTGGACCATGACCTTTGCATCGCGCCTCGGCCAATGGCGATCTGCGGGCGGTTCGCTCGCGCAATCGCTTGCCACAGCCGTCCAGAACGCCGTACTCGACGGTCAGATCCCGGTCGGCAGTCCAATGCCGTCGGAGCGCGCGCTGGCCCACGATATGGATGTCAGTCGAGGCACTGTCGTCGCCGGACTCGCCCTGCTGCGCGACGCAGGCTGGATCGAGACCCGGCACGGCAGCGGCAGCGTCATACGCGTGCCGCCACACCTCACCACCCGTACCGCGCCGTGGTCGCTGGACCACGGCGGCGCCGACATCGAAATCGACCTGACCCAGGCAGTGACCGCCGCCCCCTACCAGACCTACCTGGCGGCGGCTCGGCGAGCCGTCGACCGCTCCGCGACCCTCCTCATCGACGCCGGTACGGCAACCGCCGGGCTGCCCCAACTGCGTGAACTCCTGGCGGAGCGATACACCCAACAGGGCCTTGCCACCACGCCGAACCAGATCCTGATCACGTCAGGAGCCATGGCCGCGCTCACCCTCCTGGTTGACCACCTTTGCGACCGACGCCACCCGATCCTGGTAGAAAGCCCGACCTATCCCGGGGCACTCGCCGTCCTGCGCCGCAGCGGCGCACCGCTCACGTCGCTGCCGGTCGACGCCGAGGGCTGGGGACGGGTGGCGAACCTCATCGGATCGAGTCGAGCGAACCTGGCGTACCTGACTCCCGACTTCCACAACCCGACTGGTGCACTGATGCCTAACGACATTCGCCGGCAGGTCGGCACGCACGGGGATCGCCACGACGTCACCGTCGTGGTAGACGAGACAATGCGCGATCTCGATCTGCGTACGCCACCGGCGGCCATCCCACATGTCACCGGACCGCGAGTAGTTACCATCGGTTCGACCAGCAAGGTGATCTGGAGCGGCTTGCGGGTCGGCTGGATCCGAGCATCCTCCGCCCTCATTCGAGAACTGCTTCTGAACCCCCTTCACGCGCGGCTGTCGCCGCCGCCGCTGGAACAGTTGATCGCTCGCGACCTGCTCGGTGACTTGGACGGAATCGTGTGCGAGCGGCGAGTCCAGTTGCGTACGCAGCGAGATCATCTGGTCAATCTGCTCGACGGCAATGACGCCTGGAGCTACACCGTTCCGTTGGGCGGGCTAACCATGTGGCTCCAACTACGCAACACCACCGGCATCGCTTTAGCTGCCCGCGCGAAGCGCCGAGGGCTCGCGCTGACTCCGGGACCACAGTTCTCCGTCGATCGGACGCTGACGAACTACCTACGGGTGCCGTTCACTGCCACCCCGGAGGTCCTCACCCGAGCCATCGGCCTGCTGATGTCCGCGTCCGCCTGAGGCCCATGAGCGTGCACTCACCAGTCGTAAGCTCGATCAGCGGCGGAACCGCCGACAACGGGTTCCGCCTCTACGCCCAACGAAATCCGCGGTCTCCCAATCCTGTGAGCGCGCTTCGAGGCAGGTGTGAACGAACTTGAACTGTTAGCCTCGCATCGTGTCGGCTGATGATTGCGTCGATGAGATACCGACGGCGTACGACACTGCGCCGGCGGTGGCCTCGGGACGGGCGTCACGACGCTGGCGCGGCTGGATCATTGCGGCCTGCGTGGTCGGCGCACTTCTGGCCGCCGCGACGATCCTGATCGTGCGTGGCCCGGCTACTTCATCGGAGTATCGCCTTGATGCTAAAAGTCATATGACATCGGCCGACCGGAAAATCCACGCCGGGAACGCCGTGGAGCTATGTGTGCCTGCTCGCGATGACGGAATTGCGATCGTCGGCTTGAGTGTACGCAATCCTGGACGCAAAGAGGTCACCGTTACGCAGGTGACCACCGGCCTTGATCGGTACACCGACGTCTCATCAAACGGATACGACTCGGCCGGCGTCCCGATCCCATTGCCAGTGCGTATCGCCGCACACAGCAGTGCGCAGATCGATGTCGTAGTTCGGAGTCCACAGGAACCGATCGGCGACCCCGAAGCGATTCGGTCGCGAATCTTTATCGATTCCGTCGATGTCCAGTTCCGAGTAGACGGCGCACTGCACGAACAAACACTCAAGCTGCGCAGCGACGGCCTGCTCTTCATCGCTCTCGATGACGCCCAACCCGGCCAGCACGCATGCGATGGTGCGGCATAGTTCCACGCCGACGCGCAGGCAGCAGCCGCTGTGCTTGCCGAAAATCTAGTCCGCGCTGGTCAGGAGCGGTCGGCTTCCGCACTCGTGGATTGCCGGTCGCGGTACGTGTCCCCGATGATCGCTGGTTGGGATTTGCTTACGTGTTCCTGCTTGCCGTCAAGGTTCCGGTGTGGCTGCGGCTCACGGGCGTTCGGCCACCTGGAAGCGCGGAGATCCTTCTCCTGCGTCACCAGCTAGCAGTGCTCCACGTTCGACGTGGTGCCAGGCGGCCGGGATCAGCTCGTCGAGGACGGCCCTGTTGCATTCGCTGATCGGTGGGCGGCGTGATGCCGTGGCGGACGACCTGTCAGATCGCCTGGGCGAGTTCGGCGAACGCTGCGGCGACCCGCAACGGGTGTGGGGCTTCGGTGACCAGTTCGTAGTGGCCGCGGCGCAGGTTCTGCATGAACGCCAGCCCGGCGATGATCACCTGAGCCGTCCCGTCGGTGGGTAGCCCGCGCATGGGTCTTAGTCGGTGTTTGAGGCGGCTGTGGTCGGCTTCGATCCGGTTGTTGGCGTACTGCTCGACGTGGTGCCAGGCCGCCGGGACCAGCTCGTCGAGGACCCGCGGGTAGACGGGTGCGGCGTCGGTGACGACCTCGGTCGGGGTCACCTTCAGCGTGGCTAACGCCCGCTGGAAGAACCCGCGCGCGGCCGCGCCGTCGCGTCGGGCTGAGACCAACACGTCGATGACCTGCCCGTGCTGGTCGACCGCCCGATAGACATAGCGCCACACGCCGCCGACTTTGACGTAGGTTTCATCGACGAACCAGCGGTCGCCAGGTGCGTGCCGGGTGAAGCGGGCCGCGTCGGCCAGGAGGGGCGCGAAGCGGTGCACCCATCGGTAGACGGTGACGTGATCGGCCTCGATGCCGCGTCCGGCCAGCAATTCTTCGACGTCACGCTAAGACAGGCCGTAGCGCAGGTACCAGCGCACCGCCACCGTGATCACCTCGGCCGGGAATCGGAAGCCCGCAACTGGAACCAACACTGACTCGACCGTCCCCATGCGATGGTGGCCGTCCCGATCGGGACGGCCACCATCGGTCGCGTGCTGGCTCAGGACACCGATCGCGCTGCCGCCAAGATCACCGAGGTGACCTGGTTCGGGTGCGAGATCAGGGACACGTGCGAAGACTTCACGGTGCTGATGTGGTCCGCACACGGACCAGCGTTCGAGGCCATCGTCTGCTGCAAGGCCGGCGGGATGATCTGGTCCTGGGTGCCGATCAGGACCCAGCACCCAATGCCGGCGTTCGCCCAGGCGGGCGGACCGGACGGCACAAAGAATGCGGTGGTGGACAGCGGCTCCTGCGACACAGACAACACCCGAGCGTCCGGCGGCGGCACGTCCGGCGCGAATGACTGCAGGAACACGTTGCGGAGCAGGTAGCTGTCGGCTTGGTTGGCCGGTGCGCCGGGGTACGGCTTGAGGTCGAAGACCGAGGTCGGGTTGGTCAGACCCGGTTCGAGTGCCGAGCCGGAGCCGGCAACCAGGTCCCCCAGGGTCTGCCCCTCAGCGGGAATGAACGCGTCGATATAGACCAACGCCTTCACGTTCGGGTTGCCAGCGGCGGCGTTGGTGATCACGAATCCGCCGTAGGAGTGAGCGACCAGGACGATCGGGCCGGTGATGGTGCTGAGGAAGTCGCGTACGTAGTCGAAATCGGACGCGCCACGCAGCGGGTTGGGTGCCGCTTCGACGGTGTAGCCGAAGGTCTGAAGCTTTTTGACCTCGCTGCTCCAGCCGGAGCTGTCCGCCCAAGCCCCGTGCACCAGCACGATGGTCGGTTTCGAGCCCGTGCTCGGGGTTGCCGAGGCCGGCCCGGCGGCGACCAAGCCGACAACCGCGAGTGCGGCGGTCACGCCCGCGGCGACCAGCACGCGCCACGATCGGATTCTCTCCACAGTATTTGCGCCCTTCACTCTGCTAACACGTCGAGCACGTCATATCAGCGTGAACAGACGGGCTGGATCGAAATTGAGAATCTTCACCCAGGTGCGCAACTGGTGGGCGGCCGCCGATTCCCGTCAGTTCCGGTCCCAGCCGGCTCGGCCGCACCGGACGCGGCACAACCCGGTCATCACCCACCGGCCGATCACCGAATGCTGCGCCCGGCGACAGCATGCTGTGCACCCTTGCGTGTTATGGAGTGAAGCTGCGGGTGCCGAAAACCTCGTCGCCCTGGCCACGGCAGGTTTGATAGTGACGAACGATCTTGCACGGGGGCAGCTTGTGGCGCCACGGACACTAGCTGAGCGATGATGCCGCACTGTGCTGCTTCGACTGGCCTATCTCGGTGTGACCAACGCGTTGGCGATGCTGCGGCTGCTACCCATGAGCGACCGGGCCAAGGACGCCGAAATCCTCGCCCTCCGCCACCAGATCACCGTCCTGCAACGACAGCTGCACGGCGCGACGGTCCGGTTCACGCCAGCCGAATGGGCGTTGCTCGCCGCGCTGTTGTACCCACTCCCCGTGAGATGCTGCGGCCGTTCCGACTGCTGGTGCGCCCCGAGACCGTGCTGCGCTGGCATCGCGACCTGATCGCCGCACGTCACGCCCGTCTCTCACGCCCGAAGCGGGCCGGGCGGCCGCCCACCATCCGATCCGTGCGCGTGGCGGTGCTGCGCCTGGCCCGGGAGAACAGTTCCTGGGGATACCGGTGCATCCACGGTGAGTTGCTTGTGCTCGGCATCAAGGTCGCCGCCTCCACGGTCTGGGAGATCCTGCGCGAGGCCGGCATCGATCCGGCACCCGGGCGCAGCTCCACCACGTGGGCGACGTTCCTGCGCTCCCAAGCCCAAGCCATTCTCGCCGCCGACTTCTTCGAAACCGCACCTCACCCTCACCGGCACACGCGTGTACGTCCTGGCCATCATCGAGCACGCCACCCGCCGGGTCCGGATCCTGGGCGCCACCGCACACCCCAACGCCGCGTGGGTAGCCCAAGCCGCCCGCAACCTGGTCATGGACATGCAGGATGCCGGCTGCCGGGCACGCTTCCTCATCCGCGACCGCGACGGCAAATACCCGGCGTTGTTCGACGCCATCGAGGTATCTCCAACGCCCGGCCACTGCACCCGCTGCCAGAACCGGTCCTTGCAACCACCATCACCGACTATTCCATCCACCGACGCGACCGCCTCGGCGGCATCATCCACGAGTATCAACGAGCCGCGTGACCTGCGTGGACGACATTTTCGGCACCCGCAGGGTCGCGTGCTCGATCGCGGCCAGCACGTAGGCCTTGCCACCGTCGAGCAGGTCGACGGTGAACAGATCCAACGCGAGGATCGCCTCGGCGTGGCAGCGCAAGAACTCTGCCCAGCCGGGGCCGCAGCGCCGGGGCGCGGGATTGACGCTGTGACACTTCAGGATCTCCCAGACCGTTGATGGTGCGACCGGGATGCCGAGGCCGGCCAGCTCGCCGGCGATTCGCCGATAGCCCCAATGCTCGTTGTCCTTCGCCATCCGCAGCACGAGAGCAACGATGTTGCGATGGGTACGCGGGCGCCCCGGCCTGTTGCACGCAGACTTCGCAGCCCAGCGCCGCCGGACCAGGTCACGGTGCCAGCCCAGGATTGTGCCGGGCGTGACGATCAGCCGCAGCTGTCCGTGGCCCGCGCGTGGAATCATCGAGAGCAGCGCCGCGAACAGTGCCCGATCGGCCCGGGACAACCGCGGCCGGGCCGTGCTCCGGCGCTGCAGGACGACGAGCTGATGTCGAAGCAGCAGAATCTCAGCTTCCTTCGACGACGCGGAGCGCCGGACAACCGCAGCCACACCGGAAGCCGGAAGCCGCACGACAAGCAAGAACACGAACCTCAGGCACACAGCGAACGATCATCCAGGAGCATGGTTGCAAGCCGTTGCACGAGTCCACGTGACCAGCACAGACGGATAATCGGCACCCACAGGGTGACACCAGCGTCGACAGCGCGAGGGCGCTGGCAGACCGATTGACGGGAGCTGTGCCAGGTCGACCTGTCTGCGGCGCAGGCGATCGACCTCGCCGCGAAGATGGCGGCGAGGGGTGGAGCAGCGGCGACCGGTTGGGCCGTCACGTTTCGCCTCCTCGTCGGATTCTCGCTCTGAGCCGCGCGACCCGGCTCCCGTTACACCGTCACGGGTGTAGCGTCCGGGCGGTGCCAACGCCTGGCACGGGCCGGCCGTCCTCGAGATAGCAGAGCGCGTGCCCGCGGGTCGCCGCCCGCACCCGCAGCCGGATAGGTTTTCGCAGCATCGTCAGGGCCGTGCGAAGGTCCGCAACCCGGTGCTCGGCGATCTCCTCGGGCTGTACCACGATCCCGGCGAGGCTTGCATCGCTGAACGCGCCGCAGTCGAACAGGTACCGGATGCCGCCCGGTTTGCCACGGCGGGGGCGGCGGAAGTCCACGCACGCCAGCCGGGCCGGGTGGCCCGCGCCGATGTGGAGGCTGCATTCTTCGGCCACCTCACGCCGGCACGCGTCCCAGGGCGTCTCTCCGTCGGCCTCCATGACGCCGCCGGGAATCGTCCAGCCGGACTTGTAGGTGGGCTTCAGGATCAGCAGCCGGCCTGCCCGGTCGAAGATGAGCGCGCCCGCGGAGACCGGGATGGCCGGGAGGCCGACGGTATCCAGGGTGTTCTCCTCTGGCCCGAAACCGTTGTCGGTGGTCACGGCCCTTACGTTACGGCGCGGACGGCAGCCGCGAACAAGATGCCAGGCACCGCCTGGTGGCGGACGATCGCTGGGTGGAGGTGCGGTGGCTGACGGCAGCCACCCGCGCCGCCCTCGCCCAGAACCATTGCACGCCGCCTGACCAGCACGGACGACATTTTCGGCAGGTACAGGGTCGCCGTGGCGTTTGGCGAGTTGCCGCAAGCGATCTGATTCAGGGGCAGATCCCGATCTTGGCGCGCCCACCGACCCGTTAACGCAACAGGGCCAGCAGGTGGACTCGGCGTGTACTGGCCTCGATGGTGAACGCGAAATACAAGCGCTTGAGCGTGACGAGGCAGTCCACGTGAAAGAAGTCTGTTGCGAGCAGGGTTTCGGCGTGCGCACGAAGGAACGTGCGCCAGGCCTCGTCGCGGGTTGTCGGTGGCGGGATCCGCTGGGCGCGCAGGATGCGGCGGATCGTGGTGGCCCCGACTGGGTGCCCGAGTCGGCGCAGCTCGCCCTGGATCCGAACCACGCCCCAGGTCCGGTTCTGCCGTGCCAGCCGCATGATTGGCTCCACGAGATCGTCGCCGAGCGGCGGCCGACCGGGCGGTTTTGGCTGGCGCCACTTTGCTGTGAGAAGACGGCGGTGCCCGGCCAACAGGATGCCGGGAACAATGATCCGGTGCCCGCGTAGCCACTTCGGCAACAGCCGGGCCAAGGCAGCCAGCACAGATCCGACAAGTCTGGCCGTGGCTTCGGCGTCGCGCGGCGCAGGACGGCGATCTCGTGCCGGAGAACGAGTATCACTGCGTCCTTGGACGCCTGGGATCTGGCCAGCAGCGCCAGCCACGAGCACACCAGCAGCAGGAGTCGATAGACAAGTCGCACGACCACAAACGACGATCATCCCTGATAGCGCGGTAAGCAGGAGCGGGGACCGATGCGAGCAGGATCGGCACTCGATCGGCCGCGAGAACTTGCTGGTCAAGCCCAGGATCGGCGTTTTGGACTAGCACAGGCGTCGGCAAGCAACGGCGTGAAACGCTTCACCCACCGATAGACGGTAACGTGATCGACCTCGACACCAGGCTCGGCCAGTAGTTCCTCAACGTCCATATAGGACAGCCCATACCGCAGGTACCAACGCACCGCGACCACGATGACGTCGGCCGGGAACCGGAAGCCCGCGAAGGCCGAGTCGGACTGTAATGACCGACGAGAGCGGGAGGGCGACTTCACGCCCCCATCCTGCCCGAATCTGTCGGCGAACGCTCAACGCAACAGGACCCTTCAAACCCCGGCGCAGACAGCGCCAACCCGGGTCTGGGTCGGCGGTCGAAAGACACAGTTGTGGCAGGCGGTTAGGTGTACCGCTACACAATTACGGTCCGCAACGCGATGCGCTCCCGATCTCATGTGAGGTCGGGAGCGCGTCAGCGGTGTGCGCGGGTGCCTAACGCCTTTCGCCAGACAACTCGGGTTGGTCACCAGTCGTTCAGATGCCCGGGCACGTGCCGGGGTCCGACTCGTCAGTTCTCGTCGAGCCGCCCGGGGGCACATTGGGGAAGGTGACATAGAGGACGTACGGAACCTGGCCGGCGTTGAGGACGTCATCCTTTTCGCCAGGTCGTTCGATGAACGCCTGCCCAGCGGTGTACGTGGTGGTCTGGCAATTACTGCCGACCGAACTGTAAACGGTGAGCTCGCCCTCCTTGACGATAATGATCGCCCCGCCCGGGTGGGAATGCCAGCCGGAGGAGCCTCCCGGGTTGACCGTGATCTGCACCATGGCTATGTCCGTGCCGAACTTCAGCGGGATGGTCCCTTCTGACGTGTCGATGCCACGCGCCAAAGGGATGTTCGTCAACCCCGACGGTGGCGTGGCTCCGCTGGGTGCGGCGGTCGACACCATGACCAAACCGGCGACTCCTACGGTGAGCAGCGCCCATCGAACCGCTCGTTTCATGTCTCCCCCTTCACGTCCGAGGTGTCCTATTGCGAAGAGTCGCACACAGCGTGTCCAACGCCCGGGCACAACGTCCTCGCAAAGTGACAACGACTTGGCCCGGCGCGGCGCAGCTATCGTTGTGGATAAGTAACCAAAGGGATGACGTCATGTCGACGCCGGCCGGCATGAAAAGCGCTGGTATCCAACGCCTCAAGCGTGTCCAGCAGGAACCACACGAGGTGATCGGGCTCTGTTGCGTTATGCGATCGTCAACGGAATCGGGCAGGATTGTGCCGGTGACGTTGTCCTCCCGCTCCCGTCCGCTGGCGCCGTCCTTCTCGGCGTTCGCTGGTTTCCGGTTTCCGAGCGAGGTCATCGTGGTGGCGGTGCGCTGGTACCTGCGCTATGGCCTGTCGTACCGGGATGTCGAGGAGCTGCTGGCCGAGCGTGGTGTCGAAGTCGATCACGTCACCGTCTACCGGTGGGTGCAACGGTTCACGCCGCTGCTGGCGGACGCGGCCCGGTTCGCCCGGCACGCACCGGGCGACCGTTGGTTCGTCGACGAAACGTATGTCAAGGTCGCTGGTGCGTGGCGCTACGTCTACCGCGCCGTCGACCAGCACGGACAGGTCATCGATGTGCTCGTCTCGAAGCGTCGCGACACCGAAGCGGCCCGCCGGTTCTTCACAAGCGCGTTGAGCACGCTGAAAGTGAGACCGACTGAGGTCGTCACCGACCGAGCAGCCGTTTATCCGCGAGTGCTCGATGAACTGATCCCCGCGGCGTGGCATCACATCGAACAGTACGAGAACAATCGCATCGAGGCCGACCACAGCCGACTCAAACAGCGGCTACGTCCGATGCGCGGGGTACGGACTGACCGCACCGCTCAAGTGATCATCGCGGGGCTCGCGTTCGTTCAGAATATTCGTCGCGGCCACTATGAACTTGGATCTGACGCCGGTCGCGGTCTACGCGTCGCCGCGGCATTCACTGAGTTGGCCACGGCCATCTGAACCGCGACCAAGCGACAGTCCACCGTGGCCATATTCGGAATAACGCAACAGACCCCGGGATCATGCGTCGATCGTGTGCTGGCCAGCCCCGAATTCGACGTCCTGCGCGTCGGGCAACCGAACAACGGCGGTCACCCCGCTAGGCACATCGATCGAGAGATGTAAACCTGATTCGTCCCGCTTCCATTGCGTACTGACTCGCCCGCGTTGCGTCCGTAGCGATGCACGCGCCCAAGTGAGCCCGCCACCAGGCTTGGGCGCGACAAGGACGCGGCCGTATCCCGGATCGAGTGGGGCGATCCCGCCGATCGCGCGGTGCATCCAATCTGCGACCGCGCCGAGCGCATAGTGGTTGAAGCTGGTCATCTCGCCTGGGTTGATGGTGCCGTCCGGGAGCATCGAGTCCCACCGCTCCCAGACCGTGGTTGCGCCCATAGTCACCGGATATAGCCAGCTTGGGCAGCCTGGTTCGAGCAGCAGCCGGTACGCGACGTCCAAGTGGCCGGTGGACGCCAGCGCGTCGAGTACGTAGGGGGTGCCGGCGAAGCCGGTGCCGACCCGGTAGTCATTGGCCACGGTGAGTTCCGCGAGCCTGCCGCCCGCCTTTACGCGCTGATCGCCCGAAAGTAGGTCGAAGACAATGGCCAGCGCATACACGGTCGGGCAGTCACTCATGACGGTGCCGTCGGCAGAGACGAAGTGGTCTTGGAACGCGCGTCCGACCCGGTCGCGCATTGCTGAGAACTCAGCAACGTCGGCGTCGTGGTCGAGTATGCCTGCGGCCTCGGTGACGATGCCCAGCGTGCGGAAATAGCAAGCGGTGGCAACAACGCCATTGTCGGCCTTGGCCTGGAACGGGTCGTCTGGCGGTGCCTGAGGGTCCAACCAGTCGCCGAACTGGAATCCCTTGTCCCACAAGTCGTTTGGGGAAAGCAGCGACGCGACGTGTCGCGCGTGCGCGGCCATCGCGGAGTACTGCCGTCGCAACGCGACGAGGTCGCCGTACGCTCGCCACAGCGCCCAGGGAACCCAGACCGCGGCATCGCCCCACAGGGCCGGTGTCTCGGGCTTACCGAATCCGGCCTCGGCGTCGAACTTGATGGAGTCGGGGATGACGAACGGGATCCGTCCGTTGACGGCGGTCTGTTCTGCATCGAGATCCATCAGCCAATCGCCCAGGAAGTCGGCCACGTCGTAGAGGAAGGCCGCGGTGGGCGCGAACACGGCGATGTCGCCCGTCCAGCCGAGCCGCTCATCGCGTTGAGGGCAGTCGGTCGGGACGTCAAGGAAATTGCCGCGAAGCCCCCAGACCACGTTGCGGTGCAACTGGTTGAGCAGATTGTCAGAGCACTCGAACTCGCCCGTCCGGTCAAGGTCGGAGTGCACGACAACGGCTTCAATCGCGTCGGGCGTCGGGTCGCCCGGCCAGCCGTCGACCTCAACGTAGCGGAAACCGTGGAACGTCTTGGTCGGTTCGAACGTGTCCACACCGCCGCTGAGGACGAAGCGGTCAGTCGCCTGTGCGGTGCGCAACGGACGCGTGCCGAGCTCGCCACTTTCCAGCACCTCCGCGTGCCGGAGCGTGACAACCGTTCCCGCCTCACCCTGTACCCGACAACGCACCCAGCCGACCAGGTTCTGTCCAAAGTCCACGAGCGTGCGGCCGGACGAGGTGGTTAAGACGTCGACGAGGTGAACGACCTCCTGCCGCCGTACCACTGGACCGAGGTAAGGCGTCAGGCGATGCTTGTCGAACGGCATCTCGTGTACGCCGGTCCAGCCGGATGTATCTGCGCCTGGCAGCAGCCATCGCTCGTCGTGCTTGCGGGCGTCGATGGTCTGTCCGTCGTACAGGTCGTTTGCCGTGACCGCCGACGGACCGGCTTGCCAGCACTCATCGGTGCCGACGACCTGAACGTAACCATCGCTGTACGTGATCTGTAGCTCTGCGAGCAGACCCAGCTCATCCCCGTAGATTGCGCGGCTGCCACGGAAGCCGAGCCGGCCACGAAACCAGCCATTACCGAGCGCGAATCCAAGCACGATGGAGTCATCGATCAGGTGGGTAACGTCGTAGCTGCGGTAGCGAAGCCGCCATTCATAACTTGACCAACCCGGGCTGAGCACCTCGTCGCTTACCGGCTGGCCGCCGAGAAAGGCCTCGAAAACGCCGAGTGCCGTGGCGTGCAGGTGGGCGCTAACGACGGCGCCGTGGCCGTGTTCGAGCCTCAGCTCGCGCCGCAACAAGGGAGCGCCGGAGAAGTCGTCGTCGGGCGAGATCATGGACGCGCTGAACTGATGTGTCATGAACGAACTCCGTACGTAGTCATGTCGCGTGCCTCGGTCATGCTCCCCAACCTGCCTGTTGGCCGCCTATCCGCTCGGTGACGATGCGCTGCGCATATCCGGACCTGGCGTAGGCCCGCATCGGATCACGGTCGAGGCCCTGGCCCTCACGCAACTCTGCGAGCAGAGGCCGCACGTCGGTGTTGTAGGCATCCATGAGCACAGCGTTCGCACCGAGTACATCGCCCGCCTCCTGCGCTGCGGCAAGCGCGTCGAGATCGACGAGCATCGCCTTGGCTGTCGCCTCCTGCACATTCATTACTGACCGGATCTGGCCCGGTATTTTCAGCTCGATGTTGTGGCATTGGTCGAGCATGAACGCGATACCGCTGTCCTCCGCGAACCCGTTGCCAAGCCGTACCTCAAACAAGATCCGGAACAACTGGAACGGGTCGGCTGCACCGACCATGAGGTCGTCGTCGGCGTAGAAGCGCGAGTTGAAATCGAACGCGCCGAGTCTCCCGGCACGCAACAGGAAGGCGACTATGAACTCGATGTTCGTGCCGGGCGCGTGGTGCCCCGTGTCCACGCACACTTGTGCGCGCTCGCCGAGCTGCAGACAGTGCGCGAACGAGGTGCCCCAGTCTGGGACGTCCGTGGTGTAGAACGCTGGCTCGAAGAGTTTATATTCGAGAATGAGCCGCTGCTGGCCGCTGAGCCGGTCGTAGATCGCGGCCAGCCCTTCAGCGAGCCGGTCTTGACGGGCGCGGATGCTGTCCTGGCCGGGGTAGTTTGTTCCATCGGAGAACCACAGTTTGAGGTCGCGCGAGCCGGTCTCGTCCATGATGTCGACACACTCAAGTAGGTGGTCGAGCGCCTTTCGACGGATCCGCGGGTCGGGATTGGTCAGGCTGCCGAGCTTGTAATCGTCGTCTTGAAACACGTTCGCGTTGATCGTGCCAAGTGCGATGCCATGGTCTTTGGCTGCCGCGGCCAGTGCCGCGTAATCGTCGACCTTGTCCCACGGGATGTGCAATGCGATTGTTGGGGCGACGCCGGTGTGCCGGTGTACCTGCGCCGCGTCGGCGATCTTCTCGAACGGGTCGCGTGGCACGCCCGGTTGGGCGAAGACCTTGAACCGGGTTCCGGAGTTACCGAATGCCCAGGACGGCAGCTCGATTCGCTGCCGCAATAGGACTGCGACGGCCGCGGACCGGTCAGACATATCTGTGCTCACTTTCGTTCAGCCTTTGATGGCCCCGCTGGTGATGCCGGCGACGATCTGCCGGTTGGAGAAGATGTAGGCGACCAGTGGTGGGATCGTGATGAGCAGGATGTCCATGAACAGCAGGTTGTAATAGCTCAGGTTCTGGCCCTGGAAGGTGAACAAAGTGAGCTGGACCGTCGCGTGCTGATTGCCTGGCAGGAAGTAGAGCGGACCGGCGAAGTCGTTGAAGACGAATACGGCCTGTACTACAACCACCGTCACAACGACGGGTCGCAGCAGTGGCAGCACGACCTGGAAGAACAGCCTGAATGGGCCGGCGCCATCGATCACCGCCGCCTCGTCGAGCTCACGAGGAATGTTCCCGACGAAGGCGCGGAAGAGCAAAATCGAGAAGGACAGCCCGAAGGTGGCCTCGATCAGGATCATTCCTGGCATGGTTCCGAACAAGCTCAGGCGCTGCAGCACCCAGATGGTCGGCACCACAGCGGGCGGCACGATTAATCCGGCCAGGACAAAGAAGTTGACGACCCCATTCCACTTGCTCTTCCTTCGCGCCAGAACGTAGCCGGTCATCGCCGCGAGAATGACCATGATCGCGACTGACGTGACGGTTAGGATCGCGCTATTGAAGAAGGCGCGCCAGATGATTCCGTCGTTGGTCTGGAGCACGGCGCGAAGGTTCGCAAAGAACTGCCAGTGTTTCGGCCACGAGAACGCGAGACTCGACGCATCGGCTGGAGTCTTCGACGCCTGAAGAATCACAAACATGAATGGGACGAGGAACACCACAATGGAAACGACGATCGCGATGATGCCCGTTACCCAGGCGCGAACGCGTGCATGGGTCATAGTTCCACCTGCTTTCTGTTGAGCACATACGCGAGGGGAACCATGATCACTGTGACAACGAGGAGCAGCACAACGTTGCCGGCGGCCGACAGACCGTAAAAACCTGCCTCGTACTCCTTGTAAATCACGGACGCAATTACGTCGCTCGTGAAGCCGGGGCCGCCGCCGGTGGTGGCCCAGATGATGTCGAAGGATCGGAGGCCACCGATCAGGGAGAGGATGATGACAGTCGCTGTCGCGCCTCTGGAAAGCGGAATCGTGATCTCGCGCAATATCTTCCATGAACCGGCGCCGTCGATCCTCGCCGCCTCGAAATACTCATTCGGAATGGCCACGATACCGGCCATGAAGATGAGCGTCGCAATGCCGACACCCTTCCAGATATCGACGCCGGCGATCGTATAGATGGCAAGGTGTGGATCAGTGAACCAGCCGGGTTGCGGCAATCCGAAAAACGAGAGAACGGAATTGACCATGCCGTGGAACGGGTCGAGCAACGACTTGTACATGATTCCGACACCGATCGTCGAAACCAGTACGGGGAAGAACACGACGGCCCGCAGATATCCGCGACCGACGATGGGCCGTGTGAGCAAAACTGCCAAGAAGAATCCGATTACGACTTTGGAACCGGAGGTGATGACGGCGTAGAGCAGGGTGTGGGTGAAGCTCGTGTAGAGTTGCGGATTTTGGAAGAACTCGACGAAGTTGCCGAACCCGATGAAACGCGAGTCGAAAAGCGACCACCTAGTCAGTGAGAAGTAGAACGACGCGACCGACGGGATGGCAAAGAACACGAGATACAACACGACTGCGGGGATAAAGAACGACCTTGGGTAGTACGACTTGATCCGCCGCCGCTTCGTCGACACATGAGACTCAGCGATGAGGTCGCCCGCTCTTGTCGCGGGACCGGTTTGGGTCGTCGACACGATCTACTCCTCATCGAGTTCGGTGCTGAGGTGCGACACATTCGGGCCGATGGCCGCTGGTCATCGGCCCGAATGTGTGGAGCCGCTGAGCTCTTGAGGGCCTGGAGATCGCCCCGACTTACCAGCCCGAGAGTCCGAGCTGCTGCGCCTGCGCCTTCACATCGTTGTCGTAGAGCACGGCTCCCTGTTGTGCGGAGCTGATTCCGGAGCCGACCTGGACGAGGATCTTCTCGAGATTCGGGCCTTTGATCGGCGAGATGAACTCCAGCGCCAGGCCGGTCTTTCCATCGGCCTGGTACTTAGCCTCATCGGCCACCAACGCCGGAGCATTGCTCGGGACCGTGCAGGTGCTGATCGCGAACGGGCCCGACGGAACGCCGGCAGCCGTGTTCTGGAGCGCACAGCCGGTCGGCGAGTTGATGAACTCGACGAGCTTCTTGGCCGCGGCGAGCTTGGCACCCGTCGTCGACTTGGGAATGTAGGCTCCGCCTGCCTCCCAAACCGTCGCGTGTGGGTCGCCCGAGTCGGGCGGCATCGCGAAGTAGCCGATGTCGCTGACCTGGCTCGGGTTGCTCTGTACCACATTGGAGATCACCACGGTGATCATCGGGTACTGCGCTGCCTGGCCGGTAGCGAGCAGTTTGAGAGCATTCACGTTTGTCAGCGACGCGTAGTCCTTGTTCACAAGACCCAAGTCGTGAACCTGCCGGGTGTGCGTGAAACCCGCCAGGGCAGGCGGGTTCACGTACTTCGCCTTGTTGTTCGTGTAGTCGTTCGCCCAATTGGAGTCCTGTGCGCTGACATTCGCGAAATCGGCGAGCACGAAGAGTTGGCTGGTCCAGGTGTCTCCGTACGACTGAAGCACTGGAACAATGCCGGCGGCCTTGATCTTCTCGCTGTTACTGATGAATTGGTCCCAGGTCGTAGGCACCGAGAGGCCGAGGTTTGCGTAGACCTTCTTGTTGTACATGACGCCACCGTCGAAGGTGGTGCCGTTCGGGGCACCGTAGAGACCCTTCGGCGTGCTGACCGAATTCTTGAAGTCGGCGGTGAGGTCTTTCACCCACGGCTGGTCGGTCAGTGGCTGCAGCGTCTGGTCGGGGTGAAGAGCCTGGAACAGAGATCCCGTGTTGTACAGGAACACGTCATCCATGGCCCCCGTCGCCAAACGAGTCTTAACGAGGTTGTCGCCATCGGTTCCGGGTAGACGAGTGTCCACCTTAACGGTGATCGTTGGATTCGCCTGGTGGAACGCGGCAGCGAGATCGGTCGCGAACTTCGTGGCCGCGGGATCGTTACCACCCGCCATCAGCGAAATGGTTACCGGGCCGTTCGAACTGTCTGAGCTCGATGAACAGGCCACAAGCATCATGCTCACCAGCGCAACGCCGCCGAGTGCGGCGGCTACACGGACTGCCGTCCGTCGAGAGAACATCGAATACCTCCTAGTAGGTGGCGCCCCGCTCCTCTCGCGATCCGCTTAGCCCTTTGAATCGCTTCAACTGAAGCTAGGGCTCTCGTCGATCCTCGTCAATTTGGTTTTTGTAACAATTTAGAAACACGGCAATCAGCACCAGCCCATACTGTTCCCCTGCCCGCCCAACGAGAAGATGAAAGACTTCACTGCTCAGACACTCCCCGCGTCTCGTCACGGACCTTCGTTTGGCTTCACTTCGTGTGCCCACGCCCGTTTCATCCCTCGAGGGAGGGCGGCACAACTACCGCGGCGGCTCTTGCATCGCACTCACGCAAGCTGTGCGGCGGGTTTCCCTGCGATTGCCGCGTTTTCGGACTGGTACGATTCAATTCCGCCGGCTGCGCTGGGAGGACTAGGTGACCGAGCCCGCCAACATGATGAACGTTGCCAAACGGGCAGGCGTCTCCTTAGGCACAGTGTCCAATGTGCTCAATCGGCCCGAGCGGGTAGCGCCAGAGACACGTGAACGGGTGCTGAAGGCGATCGGCGAGCTTAAATTCGTTCGCAACGAAGCGGCTCGTCAGTTGCGGGCCGGTCGCAGCCGTACCATCGGACTGTTAGTCCTCGATATCGCGAACCCCTTCTTCACCGATCTCGCGGCCGGCGTGGAGATCGCGGCGACTAAAGCGGGTCTCTCGGTCATCCTCTGCAACAGCAGCGACAATCCCAGCCGCGAGAACCACTACCTGAGCCTGCTCCAGGAACAGCGTGCGTACGGCATTCTCATCACGCCGGTCAGCAGCCACAACCCACGGATCGCCGAGATCCGTGCACTCGGCACGCCTACCGTCCTGGTCGACCGCGGTGCGCCGCGCGGCCAGTGCTCGGTCGCCGTCGAAGACGTGGCGGGCGGCGAGATCGCCGTCGCTCATCTTCTCGAACACGGCCACACCCAGATCGCCTTCGTCGGCGGCCCGTTGAGCATCAACCAGGTCGCCGACCGGCTCAACGGTGCCCGACGCGCAATGCGTAGTGCCGGTCTCGACGAGGGACGTCTATCGCTCGTCGAGACCGACGCTCTCAACGTATCCGCCGGACGGCAGGCCGGCGCCAGGATCGCCGATATGAACAAGCGCCGCCGTCCGACCGCGGTCTTCTGTGCCAACGACCTGCTTGCGCTGGGTGTACTGCAGGAGATGACACAGCGCCACCTTCACGTACCAAACGATCTTGCAATCGTCGGCTACGACGACATCGACTTCGCGGCGGCAGCCGCCGTACCGCTGACGTCCGTACGGCAACCTCGAACGCAACTCGGTCAAACCGCGACTGAGCTACTCATTAATGAGGTGTCTGAACCTCAAACACACCAGCACAGACAAGTTGTCTTCGAACCCGAGCTTGTCATCCGCGAGTCCACAGACCAAAAGGCAGGCCAGTAGGTGGGTGCAAACTGGCGGGCTGAGGCTCGTGCGGTCGATGGCGCTGATGCCCCTATGTTTCGTCAAGCGGGGTCTGTTGCGTTCGTCGATTGTGGATCAGGCAGGATGGGTCGGTGAGGCCATCGACTCGCCGGCATAAGCCACCCGTTTCCCGGTCGGCCTTTGCGGGCTTCCGGTTCCCGGCCGAGGTGATCACGGTGGCGGTGCGCTGGTACTTACGGTACGGACTGTCATACCGCGACGTCGAAGAACTGCTCGCCGAGCGGGGTGTCGAGGTCGATCACGTCACCGTCTACCGGTGGGTGCAGAGGTTCACCTCGCTGTTCGCCGACGCTGCCCGCTTCGCTCGGCACGCGCCCGGTGATAGGTGGTTCGTTGACGAAACCTATGTCAAAGTCAATGGTGTCTGGCTACGTCTACCGGGCCGTCGACCAGCACGGGCAGGTCATCGATGTGCTCGTCTCGAAGCGCCGCGACGGCGAGGCCGCGCGCCGCTTCTTCCAGCGGGCGCTGACCGTGCTGAAGGTGACGCCGACCGAGGTCGTCACCGACGCCGCGCCGGTCTACCCGCGGGTTCTCGACGACCTGGTCCCGGCGGCCTGGCATCACGTCGAACGCTATGCGAACAACTGGATCGAAGCCGACCACAGCCGACTCAAACACCGGCTCCGACCCATGCGAGGCTTACGAACCGACCGGACAGCCTCCGTCATCATCACCGGACTCGCGTTCATGCAGAATCTTCGCCGCGGCCACTACGAACTCGCTGCTGAAGCCAAACGACCGCTTCGAGTCGCCTCCGCGTTCACGGAGCTCGCGTCAGCGATCTGCAACGCAGATTCACCACGCTTCACCATGCCCGACGCCGGGATTACGCAACAGCGCCGGCTACCTCGTCGGCGGTCGGCGCTCCCAGACCGACCGCGAAAACCGTGACTGACCTCCACGCGGGCCGGCGAGACATGGAGCGCCCGGGGGACGGCGGCGGCTAAGAAGCGGCGATCACGCGAGGCGAGCGCTTAATGAAAGCGTTGCGATCGGCTCTCGCCTATTCCGTTGTACCGCCACTCGTCGCCACTACCGGCAGGCCCGGGCAAGGTCCGAGCCCACCGCGGGCGGAGCGACTCGGGTGAGGAGCAGCGACTGCAGCCAGGCCGAACGTGAGAAGACCTCGTCAGTGTCATCGCAGTCGAGGTTGGTTCGGCAACTGACCGTTTCGTCACCAGGCGGATCAAGGTCGCAAACCTGATTCGGCGACAGGCCCGCAGATCTCCGGAATTGCGGCAATCGGCGGTGAAGACTTCAGGGAGTGACCACTCGCGTACGGATTCAGGTCGAAGGCATCGTCCAGGGTGTCGGTTTTCGACCGTTCGTGCATCGGCTCGCCGTCGACCTCGGCTTGAGCGGTTTCGTCGGCAACGACGCGACCGGTGTTCTCATCGAGGTCGAAGGCGGCTCCTCGGCGCTCGGTGACTTCCTGGCTGGGCTTCGGTCCCAGACCCCGCCGCTAGCAACAATCGACGCGTTCGACGTCACCGAAGTCGCGCCGGAATGCGGGAACGGGTTCCGGATTGTCGCGTCTGATGCGGCGGGCGACCGCCGCGCTTCTGTGACGGCCGACGGCGCCACTTGCGATGACTGCATAGCCGAGTTGTGGGACTCGGACAACCGTCGCTATCGCTTCCCCTTTATTAACTGCACCAACTGCGGTCCTCGCTACACCATCACGTTCGACGTCCCCTACGACCGGCCGTCGACCACCATGGCCGAGTTCGCCATGTGCGACCCTTGCGCTGCCGAATACACGGACCCGCGTGATCGTCGGTTCCACGCCCAGCCGACCTGCTGTCCGGCATGCGGTCCGAGTCTTCGCTTGGTCGATGCCACCGGACAAATGATCAACGGGGATCCGGTGTTGCGTACCGTCGAGTTGCTGAACAACGGATCAATAGTCGCGGTGAAGGGCCTTGGCGGATACCACCTAGCGGCACTTGCCGGCGACGAACAGGCTGTCGCTGCACTGCGGACCCGCAAACACCGCGAAGACAAACCATTCGCTGTGATGGTTGCTGACGTCGACACCGCGCGGCGACTGGCAGTCCTCGACGATGCCTCGACCGCCGCTTTAAGCGATCGGCGGCGACCGATAGTGCTGCTGGATCGGCGGCCCGGCATCGTCGGAATGCAAATCGTCGCGGCCTCAGTCGCTCCAGGAAACCGGGCTGTCGGCGTGATGCTGCCCTACACGCCGATCCACCACCTGCTCCTCGCAGCGACCGTCGGGCCACTCGTCATGACCAGTGGCAACCTCTCCGACGAACCGATCGCCTTCGACGACGATGACGCCCGTAGCAGGCTTCACCCGATCGCCGATGCCTTCCTCGTGCACGACCGGCGGATTCACATGCGAGTGGACGATTCGATCGTGCGTATTCACAAGAGACGGCCGATGATTGTGCGCCGGGCTCGCGGCTACGCGCCGGAGCCGATACGAATCACGGTTGCGGCGCCTCGGCCGATCCTTGCCGTCGGAGCCCAGCTGAAGAGCACGTTCTGCCTGGTGAAGGACTCGCGCGCGATCGTCTCGCCGCACATCGGCGACCTGGAGAGCTACCCTACGCTGCGGTCGTTCGAGGAAGGTGTGCGTCATTTCGAGATGATCTTCGGTGTGACGCCACGACTCGTGGCACACGATCTTCACCCGGACTACCTGTCCACTGCCTACGCCGTAGATCGCGCCGATAATAGCGGTCTGGAACTGGTCGGCGTGCAGCATCACCACGCCCACATTGCGTCCTGCCTGGCCGACAACCGTGAACCCGGTCCGGTGATCGGCGTGGCGTTCGATGGCACCGGTTTCGGTACCGATGGGACGGTGTGGGGCGGTGAGTTCCTGATCGCTAGTCTGACTGGATTCGAACGGTTGGGGCATCTGGTGCCGGTACCGATGCCGGGTGCGGCGGCGGCGATCCGACAACCGTGGCGAATGGCCGCAGCGTACCTGGACGCGGCATTCGGGTCCGAGATTCCCGACCTTGCGGTGGTGGCGCGAAATGGGCTCACCTGGGACACCACAACCGCGATGGCGCGTGGCGGTGTCAATTCGCCGCTGACCTCGAGTGTCGGACGTCTCTTCGATGCGGTGGGCGCGCTGCTCGGAGTCCGCGATGCGATCCATTACGAGGGTCAGGTAGCGATCGAGCTGGAGCAGCGTACTGACGTGCACGAGGTTGACGCCTACCCGGTGACCGTCGCCGGGTCCACGGTGGTCACGGTGGTGGGCGCCGATCTTGTCCGCGCTGCAGCCGAGGATCTGCTTCGGGGTACCCCACGCAGCGTCATCGCCGGTCGATTCCACAACGGCCTCGTCGCGGCGACGGTGCGCACGTGTTGCCTTCTGCGGGAGCGGACCAGCCTTTCGACGGTGGCGCTATCGGGTGGTGTATTCCAGAACATGCTGCTGCTGGAGCGGTGCCACGCCGCGTTGAGCGCGGCCGGCTTTCGCGTGTTGACCCATTCGCGGATTCCTCCGAACGACGGTGGCATAAGTTTCGGCCAAGCCGTGGTGGCGGCTGCCCGCGACTTATGACCGACGTCGCCGCAGCCAGGCGTACCAGTCGTTCATTCCGGTGCCTTCGGTTGCCGAGATCTGGATCGCATCCAGGTCGGGGTTGATTGTCAGGGCTGCCTTGACACAGGCGGTCACGTCGAAGTCCACGTATGGAAGCAGGTCCACCTTGTTTATCAGGACGAGATCGGCGCTCCGGAACATGTGGGGGTATTTCAGGGGTTTGTCAGCGCCCTCGGTGACCGAGATGATTACCACCTTCGCCGTCTCGCCGAGGTCGAATAGCGCCGGGCAGACGAGGTTGCCGACATTCTCGATGAACACGACCGACTGGCTGGGCGGTTGGAGCGTCCGCAGGCCGGTACCGACCATCGGCGCGTCGAGATGACATCCGGCACCGGTGTTGACCTGCACTACCCGGGCCCCGGTGGCGCGGATCCGCTCGGCATCGAGCGTGGTCTCCTGATCACCCTCGATAACCGATATCGCCAATGTGCTCCCAAGCTCGTCGAGCGTTCGTTCCAGCAGCGTCGTCTTCCCGGAGCCGGGCGAACTCATCAGGTTGAGCGCGACGATGTGACGCTCGGCGAGCCAGCGCCGATTGGCGTCTGCGAGGTCGTCGTTCTTCGCCAATACGCGGGTTTGCAGCGTCACCGTGTGCGTGTGGTCATATTGATGAGGGTGGCCGTGCGAATCGTCGTGGCCGTCGTGCCACTCGATCAGCCGGGACTTAGCCTGGTCATCGCATCCGCAGGTCTCACACATGCTCCTCGACCGCCGTTTCCTCGGATCGGCAGGGTGCTGTATCCACCGATGCGATCTGGAGGTCCGCGCCGGCGAGGATGGTCACCCGCGCACTCCCACACTCGCACAGTAGAATCTGATCCTGCGGCTGAAACTCGCGGTCGCACGCGGAGCACCGGCACCTGGCCGGCACGTGCTCGATCTCCAGAACGGCGCCGTCGAGCGTTGTGCCTGCGGCGGCCAGTGCGAAACAGAACTCGACGGCCGACGGTACGACTCCGGACAGCGTCCCGATCCGAAGGCGTACCAACGAAACCGGCATGCCGGGCAGTCGCGTAGTGATCTGTTCGACGACGGCGGCAGCGATGGACAGCTCGTGCATGGCGACCTCAGCAGATCCGTGGCAAAGGGTCGCCAACCAGCAGATCGACGATCCGGGTGCCGCCGAAGGCGGTATTCAACAAGACCAGCGTGGGCGGGTCGGCCACTACGCGCCCGATGATCGCGGCGCCGGCGCCCAGCGGATGCGCTCGCAGCGTCTCGATCGCGACGTCGGCCTGCTGTCCATCGACGACCGCGACGAATCGACCCTCGCAGGCGACGTACAGCGGGTCGATACCGAGGATCTCGCAGGCTCCGCGCACCTCACTCCGAACCGGCACAGCTGCCTCGTCGATAACCACAGCGACCTCGGATGCACGCGCGATCTCATTGAGTACGGTCGCCACGCCGCCGCGAGTCGCATCGCGCATCGCCCGCACCCCGGGCACAGCAGCGAGCAGCCCGGCGACGACCACGTTCAGCGGCGCGGTGTCTGACGGCAGATCCGTGGCGATATCCAACTCGCCACGGGCCAGCATTACGGTCACGCCGTGATCGCCGATCGGGCCGCTGACCAGCACCGCATCGCCGGGCCGTGCACGATCGGCACCGAGCACGATGTCGTGCCGAATGACACCGACGCCGGCCGTGTTGATGTAGCAGCCGTCGGCCTTACCGCGCTGCACCACCTTGGTATCACCAGTGGCAATCCGCACGTCCGCCGCCGTCGCGGCGCGCCGGATCGAGGCGGCGATCCGCTGCAGGTCTGCGACCGGGAAGCCTTCCTCGAGGATCATGCCGATGCTCAGGTACAACGGCGTGGCGCCGGAGACCGACAGGTCGTTGACGGTCCCGTTGACCGCAAGATCGCCGATGTCGCCGCCGGGGAAGAACAGCGGCGAGACGACGTACGAGTCAGTGGTGAACGCCAGCCGGACGCCGTCGATGTCAAACCGGGCGGCATCCTCCAGCGGCTCCAGTTCCGGACTGCGGAACTCCTCCAGGAAGATGGCCTCGATCAGCGACTGCGTGGCTTTACCGCCGGCGCCGTGCGAGAGCGTGATCCGCTCCTCCTTCACCCGGGCGCGGGCACGCCGGGCCCGGTCGATCCGGTCCAGCACCTCTTCCTCGCGAGTCTTGTGGGCGGTGCCAGGCTGGTACATCTCGGTATCGGTCATACCTGCGTCGCCTCCCGTACGCGCTGGCGGCTGAACCGGCCGAAGTTGTAGTACGCCGCGCAGGCTCCCTCGGGCGAGACCATGCAGGTTCCGATCGGTGTCTCCGGTGTGCAGGCGGTGCCGAATACCTTGCACTCCCATGGTTTCAGCACGCCCTTGAGTACCTCACCGCACTGGCACGCCTTCGGGTCGGCGACGCGTACTCCTGGAACTGCGAAGAGGCGCTCGGCGTCGTACTTCGCATACGCGTCGCGGAGCTTCAACGCCGAGTAGTTGATGAATCCAAGGCCACGCCATTCGAAGTACGTACGCGGCTCCATCGTTTGGTTGATGACCCGCAGCGCCACCGGATTGCCGTCCCACGGCACCACCCGGTTGTACTGGTTTTCTACCTCGCACCGGCCTTCGGACAGCTGCAACATCAGCATGTAGATGGATTGAAGGATGTCCAGCGGCTCAAAGCCGGCCACCACCAGCGGTTTACCGTAGCTGGAGCAGATGAACTCGTACGGCCGGCAGCCGATCACCGTGGAGACATGGCCCGGGCCGAGGAAGCCGTCCAGGCGCAGGTCAGGCGAGTCCAGAATGGCCTTGATCGCCGGAATGATCGTCACGTGGTTACAGAAGACCGAGAAGTTGTCCAACCCTTCCTCGGCGGCCCGAAGGATCGTCATCGCGGTCGACGGCGCCGTGGTCTCGAAGCCGATCGCCATGAAGACGACCTGCTGGTCCGGGTTGGTACGCGCAATCTTCAGCGCGTCTAGCGGCGAATACACCATCTTGATATTGGTGCCTTCGGCGTTGGAATCGAAAAACGAACCGTCCCCGCCGGGTACCCGCATCATGTCGCCGAACGATGTCATCAGCACATTGGGTTGGCGGGCGATGTGGATGGCATCGTCGACTCGGCCCATCGGGATGACACAGACGGGGCAGCCGGGTCCATGCACCAGGGTAATGTTCTCCGGAAGGTAGTCCTCGATGCCGTGCTTGTAGATGGTGTGCGTGTGCCCACCGCACACCTCCATGAACTTGTACTCGCGCCCAGGATCGACCAGTGCGGCAATCCGCGCGGCGAGGGCACGTGCTGTCGCTGCGTCGCGATATTCGTCGACGTATCTCACGTCAGAACCCCCTAGTCGATGGCCGAGGCTTGGAGGGCAGCGATCTCGTCGGCGTACGCCTGACCGATGCTCTCGAGAAAGTCGAGCGCGGCCTTGGCTTCAGCCTCGTCGATCTTGGACAGCGCGAACCCGACGTGGATAAGGATCCAGTCGCCCGGCACCGGCACCTCGTCGAGCAGGCCGATGTTGATGGCGCGCCGGACTCCGCTGACGTCGACCATCGCGAGATCCGGCCGAGCAGCGAGGATCTCGACGATCTCTCCTGGAATGCCCAGGCACATGTGACCACCTTCTCCGTGTCGAAATCCGGTTACATCCGGCGAATGCGCTGGTAGCGCCGAATGTCGGGGAGGTTGATGACGACCGCGCCGACGACCAGCACGCCGACCGCGATTCCGGCAATGGCCCATCCGTTCGTGTCAGACCTCCGCGTCCCGTATGCCGATGACCGACGGTTGATCGATGTCTTGCTCCCCATGACGGTGCTCCCCCTCGTGACGGACGCCCGCTGAGCGCCGCTGCTACCAGTTCTTGGACGGCCGCCACCCCCTGCGGAATCGCCGCCGCGACCGCATCAGTCAGGCCGATACCTTCGCTTGTGTCCGCCGGCTCGCAACCGACCACGTAGACGTGGCCAGGACTACCGCCCAAGGCGCCCACGTGTTCCAGTACCGCGTCGGGCGTCATGCCGTGTGGGTCGAACTGCCGGGGGTGCATGCTCAGCGACGCAGCGCCGCAGGCATCGAGGACATACACCGTCCCGGGCGGCTCACCGCGGGACAGCGCGTCCACCAGGATCGTGATGTCATAGCCGTGGAGCAGGTCATACGCGAGATGGACGCCACGAATTCCGTAGTCGACCACCCGCACGGTGTCGGGCATCTCGACCGCGGCAAGGCGCCGAGCCACCTCGACACCGAACCCGTCGTCGGTGAAGAAGATGTTGCCGACGCCGGCGACCAGAATCTGGGCAGTCATGACTTGATCCGATCCGCTGTCGCACCGACGATGTCCGCGGCTGTGAGCGGCCGTAGCTCATCGGGGGCGAAGTAGCGGAATCGGCCGTGCGCGGTCTGCAACTCGGCGGCGGGATCATCGTCGAGGGTGACCGCGACGTGGTGTGATCCATCCACGTCGAGCAGCACGGCCTGCACCGTCGCGGTCCGCCCGGCCAGGAACATGTCCTGGGCATCGGTGCCCGTGCGGCGCGGGCAGACTTGCACCCGGCAGCCCTTGGCGATTCGCACGCCGTCGACCAGGACCGAATTGGTGTGCGGATCGACGCTCACGTCGGCGGTCGGGTCCCACCACGGTGCCGCCTCGTCCGCGCCCTTCCCGTCATCCGCGGCAGGCACCGTCAACTGCCGCAGATAGCGAATCGTGCCGTGCAGGCGATCCAGCAGTTGCGCCGGCATGCCGTCGATGCGGTCCAGCAGGTCGCGTGCGCGGTCGTCGGTGGCACGTGCCTGGCGCTTCTCCTCGGCCGTCAGGGTCATCGTGCGCAGCGTCAGGATCTCGTCGATCTCGGTGCCGTCGTAGAGCGCCTGCGCGGACTCCGGGGCGATGGATGGATAGTCGTAGAGGATGATCGGCGCGCTGAGCATGCTGTCGCGACGCTGGACCGATCCGACCAGCACCGGCCACGTGCGTTCGTTGACCAGCTCCGACGTCGCGACACGCGCCCACTCCGGCGGCTCGGTGAGGGACAGGAACGCACCGTCGGACAGCGCGAGCAACAAGTGCGCGCCGAGGAACGCGCGCGGCAGAGCGTCCGCACGATTGCTGGTCGAGCCAGGTGTGAGGTTGTCCACGTCGACGCGCAGCCGCACACCGCCGAACGGTCCATCGAGCGCGACCGCGGACATCGTGATGCGGCCTTCCAGCGGCTCAGTGCGCCGGACCAGCCGCCCGCCGTCGAGCGTCTCGACCTCGGTCTCCGCCGCTATCTGGAAGCGCTGCTCGATCGGGTTTTCCAGCGCATCGGCGGCCGCGACGGACAGATCGACGTGCCGCTCGATCGCCTCATCCCAGGTGGTGTACTCCCGGTCGCCGACTACCAGGCTGGGCACTTGGCTGAATCCGGCGGCGCAGGCCGCCTGCGCGGTCCGCGACCGCTGGTGCAGGAACCGCAGGCGTACGTGGAGCGTGGCGCCCGGCCTGGGTTCGCACAAGCATTCGGTACGCATACCGGAATGCTCGCCCGTCGTCTCCTGTGCGCCCGGCGGCACCAGCACGCCGAATTGCCAGCGCATCCGGTTCTTGTCCGACGACGCACGGTACGGATACAACAGGTAGCCCTCGTACAGCACAGCGTCGGCGACCGCGATGGCGTCCTGCCACTCGACCTGGGTCATCGCGCTACCTCGGCGCTCCGCCGGACCAGCGCGATGATGGTCTCTTCCCAGGTCGCGTAGCCGTGCGCGGACTTGTAGGTCACCAGTTCGTCGAGCGTCTCGCGGCGCAGCCGCAGCCACCCGCTGTCCGGGAAGTACTGGTCCATCAGGTCCCGCCAGACCGAGGGCGGCAACCGATACGTTGTCTCGGCGTGCCAGGGCACATTCGTCACGGAGAATCCGGTGTCGCCGCGCTCGAACACCATGCCGCTGAACAGCAGCGTGACCGCGACCGGGTCGCCGTCGAAGTCCAGTGCGTGCAGGAACTTGCCGGTTGCGACCTCAAGGTCGTACGAGATCGGCACTGGCACATCCACCTCGATGCTGCCGGTGAAGGTCGGCACCATGACCGCGGCGTGGGCGAACTGCATCGGCTTGAGCGTCTCGCCCCAACGGGACCGGTCGCCGAAGACATCCCGGCACAGCTTTGCCTCGCGATCGGCGTACTGCCTGCGCACCGGATCGATACGCATCTGCACGCGTAGAGCTATCGCGTCGACGCGGACGCCGGTCGCCTCGGCAATGCGGAGCTTGAAAATCATGGTGGGGGCCACTCCGTATCGCTCGGGCGCCACGTCCACGCAAACGAAGGCGAGCTCAGCCACTGGTGACCACCTCGCTGCGGCTGCGCAAGCGGTCGAAGAATCCGTTGATGACGGCCCACGCCTCGGTGCCGCCGTCAAAGCCTTTCCAGTGCAGGCGAACGTGTCCGACCAGCTCATAGCAGACGTCTATGGGCACCAGGAACGCCTCGAAGTCGCTCGGGCCACGGGTCAGCAGCAGCGCCTCGACATCGGGTTCAATGTCGGCGAATGCGGGATTGTCGGCGAGCAGCTCCGACCACGACTCCGGTGGCAGCAGCGACTCAGTCGCGCCGGCCGGGCTCGGATAGAACGCGACGGTGGCGTTCTGGATCGAGTTTACGAACAGGAACGCCATGCTCACCGGAATACCGGCCGACTCCCAGACCCGGCCGGCGCGGGCGAACTGCGGGTCGCGCCGGAACCGCTGCGGCACGGCGCGATGCCGCCCGTGCGACGCACCCTTGGCGGTGAACAGGAGATAGCAGGAGCGGCACGCGCACATGATCGACCGTTGCTCCACGTTGGCGACATGCGAATGCTCCGCACCGATCGGCTCGGCGCACATCTCACATCGCTCTCCCGCGCGTACCACGGGCGCCGGTGCGCGGAAGCGGCGTAGGCCGGACGTCATTGACGACCCTCGGCCAGCACGGCGACCCGCACGATGCCGTCGTCCGTCAGCAGCGGAAACGGGCTCAGATAGGCGCTGGAGTTGTCGATCCCGGCCCCCGCGCGGCGGAGGTCGAACCGCTGCACACAGCCGGCGCAGGTCAGCGTGTCGCCGTCGAGAACGCCGGTACGCAGCGGCGAGCCGCAGGCCGGGCAGCGATCGCGGTAGGCGTACAGGGCGCCGTCGAGGTTGGCGACCACGGTCGCGACACCACCGAGGACCGTGCCGGCGAGGGTGCCGGACGCGTACTCGTCCGCATCCGCCAGCGACACCCAGGTGACCGCGGCCGCCGTCCCGGGTGCTGCCATCGCGGGCAGGCTCGGCACCGTGCCGGGACCGCCGACCACCGGCAGCAGCGTTCGGCCGCCCGGCCCACCGCCGGACCGCGGTGCCGGAGCGAGGCCCTCGACATCCACGCGGACGACCTCCGGAGCTGCCTCCTCGATCGCCTGCTCGATCGCGGTCGTGACGGTGACCGAGGACGACGGGCAGCCGTTGCAGCTGCCGGCCAAGCGGAGTCGGACCACGTTGTCGTCACCGACGCCGAGGAACTCCACGTCGCCGGAGTGCGAACCGAGGTACGGACGCACCCGCTCGAGCGCGGCCGCCACCCGCTGGGCGGTGTCCGCCGGATGCAGGTCATGCAGGATCAGCAGGCCGGCGACGATCCGATCGCTCGCCAATCGGCGCAGTTCGTCGTGGCCACCGGGCGCATCGTCGATCAACTCGACCAAGCGGGACAGGCCCGCGTCGTAGAAGTCCATCAGCGTGCGCACCAGATCCTCGGCGCGTTCCTGGGCGCGCGGGTCGGGTATTTCGGCGAACGCGGTGAGCGCCGCGTCGATGCGCTCGGCCGCGGACACCGAGTCGGTCAGCTGCGTCATCCAGGGGTCCTTTCGTCCATCACCGAGCCGGCCGGGCTGGCGTGCGACAACCCGGCGCGGCGACACGGTGACGGCTAGATCTCGGAGTTGAATGCGTGCGGGGTGTGCAGCTTCTTGACCACGTTGCCGTCGCCGAGATACATATGCACCCCGCATGGCAGGCACGGATCGAAGCTGCGTACCGCACGCATGATGTCGATGCCCTTGAAGTTCTCCTTGCTGTTCTCCTCGAAGATCGGCGTGTTCTGCACCGCGTCCTCGTACGGGCCCGGCGTGCCATAGGTGTCGCGGACGCTGCCGTTCCACGGCGTCGGCGGGTAAGGGTGATAGTTGGCGATCTTGCCGTCGCGGATGACCATGTGGTGCGACAGCACACCGCGTACGGCCTCGGTGAAGCCGACGCCCACGCCGTCGCGGGGCACCTCGAACTTCTCCCAGGTCTTGGTACGCCCGGCGTGCACCTCGGCGAGCGCCATTTCGACGAAGTGCAGCGCGGCCGCGGCACAGTACGCCTGGAAGTAGGTCCGCGCCCGGTTGCGCTCGATCGCGTTGGACCATTGCGGGATCTTCCACTCGAAGGTCACCGCTGGCTTGAGCATCGTCTTCGGCAGGTTGATCACGACACTGTGACCCGTCGCCCGCACGTAACCACCGATGTCGACGAGGCCGGACAGCGCCGTCGACCACAGGCGTGCGATCGGGCCGCCGCCGGTGTCGAGGGCCAGGTGGTCCTTACCGTCAAACCAGCGCGGCGACATCACCCAGCTGTACTGGTTATCGAAGTCGCGCTTGGCCGGCCGCGGGATGGTGTGCTGGTTCCACGGATGCCGCCGGTCCACCGGATTACCGAGCGGATCCCGGGTGACGAACATCTCCTGGTCTTCCCAGTCCTCGTAGTACGAGGAACCGAGCAGGATCCGGATGCCCAGGTTGATGTCAACGAGGCTGTTGGTGACCAGCTTGCCGTCGACGATGACACCAGGCGTGACGAACATCTTACGGCCCCAGTCGGCCATGTTCTGGTACGTGAAGTCGCAGTACTCCGGGTCGTTAAGGCTGCCCCAGCAGCCCATCAGGATCCGGCGCTGGCCCACCTTCTCGTAACCGGGCAGCGCGGTGTAGAAGAAGTCGAACAGGTCGTCGTGCAGCGGCACGCAGCGCTTCATGAACTCGACGTAGCGCATCAGCCGGGTCAGGTAATCGGTGAACAGTTGCACGGTCGGGACCGTGCCGACACCGCCCGGGTACAGCGTGGACGGATGGACGTGGCGCCCCTCCATTAAGCAGAACATCTCCCGGGTGTAGCGGGAGATCTGTAGCGCTTCGCGGTAGAAGTCGCCCTCTAGCGGGTTGAGCGCCCGCATGATGTCGCCGATGGTCTTGTAGCCGTGGTCGCCGGCATGCGGTGCCTCGGTGCGGTTGGCCAAATCGAGGACGCCTGGGTTTGTCTCCTTGACCATGCGCTCGCAATAGTCGACGCCGACCAGATTCTCCTGGAAGATGTTGTGGTCGAACATGTACTCGGCGGCTTCACCTAGATTGATGATCCATTCGCCGAGAGCCGGTGGGCGTACGCCGTAGGCCATGTTCTGGTTGTATACGGAGCAGGTGGCGTGGTTGTCGCCACAGATGCCGCAGATCCGGCTGGTGATGAAGTGGGCGTCCCGCGGGTCCTTGCCCTTCATGAAGATGCTGTAGCCGCGGAAGATCGAGGACGTGCTGTAACACTCGACGACCTCCTTGGCCGTCCAATCGATCTTCGTGTAGATGCCGAGGCTGCCCACGATGCGTGTGATCGGGTCCCACGCCATCTCGACCAAATCGGTCTTCTTGCTCGACGTGGCCTTGGAACGGGGTTCGGTGACAGTCATCGGCTGAGCGCCTTTCGGTTGCGGCCGCGCCAGCGCGGCTCCTTGTCCACCGTCTTCATGGTGATGCCGCGGAGGCGGCGGACGGCGGCGCCGTACACGCCACTCGCTGTGCTCGAGACGCGAGCACCCGGCGGTTCGTCCATGAACGGCATGAACTTGTCTGGGAATCCGGGCATGGTGCAGCCGATACAGATGCCACCGACGTTTGGGCAGCCGCCGATGCCGTTCATCCAGCCGCGCTTGGGAACGTTGCACTTCACGACCGGGCCCCAGCAGCCGAGCTTCACAAGGCACGTCGGCGACCCGTACTCGCTCGCGAAATCTCCCTGCTCGTAGTAGCCACCGCGATCGCAGCCCTCGTGGACGGTGGCGCCGAACAGCCACTTCGGCCGCAGCTGCTCGTCCAACGGGATCATCGGCGCTTGGCCGGCGACCTGGTAGAGCAGATAAGTAATCGTCTCGGCGAGATTGTCCGGCTGGATCGGGCAGCCCGGCACGCATACGATCGGCAGCCCCGCCTTGGACGTCCATTCCCACCCGAGGTAGTCGGGCACACCCATCGCCCCGGTGACATTGCCCTCCATGCCGTGGATGCCGCCGTACGTCGCGCATGTGCCGACCGCGAGCACCGCGGTCGCCTTTGGCGCAAGCCGATCCAGCCACTCGCTCGTCGTCATCGGCTGCCCGGTGTCCGGGTTGTTGCCGAAGCCACACCAGTAACCGCCAGTGCCGTTGTGCAGCGACTCGTCCGGGATCGATCCCTCCACCACCAGGACGAACGGTTCGAGCTCCCCCGATCCGCTTTGTGGAACCACTCGATGAAGGTGTCGGCGCCGGTTTCCGGGCCGCACTCGAAGTCGATCAGCGGCCAGTGGACCGCGACCTTCGGCAGGCCGGGCAGCGCGCCGAGCGCGATCTCTTCGATGCTCGGCTGGGTCGCCGCGGTCAGTGCCACCGAGTCACCATCACAACCCAGACCCGCGTTGATCCAAAGAATGTGCAGCGGCTGTTCGTCGTCAGGCACGGTGTGTCACCTCCAGAACCTTCTAGCTGGCCGCACCGGATCGCGCGGGCAGGTCGCCGCCTGAGTAGGCGTCTACAGTGAGCTCCCACAACACGTGGTAGATGGTGGTTTGGGCTTCTTGCACCCGATGGACGGATGGCGACGGCACCACGAACAGGTGGTCGATAGTCGCGAGGCCGGCCATCTTGCCGCCGTCGTAGCCGGCCAGGCCGACGGTGAGCATGCCCGTCCGCTTGGCCTGGTCGAAGGCATGCAGCAGGTTGGTGGAGTTGCCGCTGGTGGACAGGCCGACGACGATGTCGCCGGGCCGGCCGAACGCACCGATCTGGCGGGCGAAGGCGACATCGAATCCGATGTCGTTGGTCAGCGCGGTGACCGCCGCGACATCGTTGGTAAGCGCCAGCGCGGGCAGCGCCGCATGAGTTGGGCCTGGCCACATGAACAGGCGGGTGAGGTCCTGTGCGTCGGTCGAGCTGCCACCGTTACCGAACGCGAGAAGGCGACCGCCGGCGGCGAACCGCTTCGCCATCGCCGTCGCGCACGCGGCGAGCCGTTGAGCATCTTGCGCGGCCACTCGCTGCCGCAGCGCGATGATCTCGCGGATCTTGGACACCGACGAGTCAAGTATCTCGTCGTCCGCGGCCGCGGTCGCCGCGGCGGTGTCGGTCAAGGTGTCATAGAGAAAGGGATAGAGCGAGGTGTAGCCGGGCTCATCTGGACCCGCCATGTCTTACCTCCGAAGAACCGTTATCGCCTCACCCGCATGCACCAAGATCGTGTCGCCCACGTTCGCGTCGACGAGCGCGACACTTACTTCTTCCTCGCCAAATCCGGTGTCCACCACCGCCATCGCGGTTGGCAGCAACCGATTCACGGTTGCCTCTACCGCGACGTCTCCACAGGTGATGCAGCCTTCGGTGCAGGCTGCGCCCGCTCCAACAGCGGTGACGGTGTTCGCGATCGCCGGTCGATCGCCGGGATCAGCAAACGACTGAGGGTTCGTCATCGCATCACCTCCCCGGCCCGGTAGTCGCGGACAGGCTTGCGGACAGCGCTCCGTCGCGTTCGAGAAAGACGTGGACTAGCTCCCACAGTAGGTGATATGCGGTGACATGTACCTCTTTCACCACCTGCGGGTCCTGGGAGTAGGCGCAGATCACCCGGTCAGCGAGTGCCTCGGCACGGATGACGCCGCCGTCGCCGCCGACGAGCGCCACGGTCATAAGGCCGAGCGTCCTCGCGGTCCGTAGGCCGTGTGCGACGTTCGTGCAATCGCCATCGGTCGAGATGCCCAGCGCGATGTCGCGGGGCGTGGCCAGAACGCGAAGCTGGTACGAGAACACCTCGGCCAGGCCGCGGTCGTTCGCGATGCCGGTGACAGTGGCGATGTCACCGGTCAACGACACTGCCGGGAGCGCCCGCTTGCCAACGATCACCGGATGGACGAACTCCACGGCGACATGCTGCGCGTCGGTGCTCGGGCCACCATTTCCGAAGACGAACAAGGTTCCGCCGTCTTCGAACCTCGCGGCCATGGCGCGGCAGGTATCCGCGATCGTCTCAGCCTGATCCAGAAAGTGCTCGAGCGGTGGCACTCTT
This sequence comes from uncultured Actinomycetota bacterium, assembly GCA_963836775.1. Lineage (GTDB taxonomy): Bacteria > Actinomycetota > Actinomycetes > Mycobacteriales > Micromonosporaceae > DASQPR01. Next base: position 3,672,366 of record CAWIKR010000003.1, read on the forward strand.
CGGTCGAAGAGAACGCTGACGTCATCCGAATGTGTGGACTGCGCCATCGCCGCTCTCTTCCCTTGTGCAACAGTTGATTGTTATGTCGCAGGCATAACGGCGTCGCCCACGCGGCCGCAAACCTCAACGAGACACCGAGTGATGGTCGGTACGTCCCATACAACCACAAATGCTCGCATTGACTCGGCGGAACGCGTCACCATCACACATACGGCTGATCCGCGACCGGAGCACGAGCGTGCAGCGTTTGTGGCTCGGACTATTCGATCGAACTGCGCGGCTCAGAGGCAGCGGGCCTGGATGAGCCCGGACGCTGAGCCGAAGGTGACACCGGACGGCGTCTAATGCGCGGCGATGATCGCGCGCAACTGGTCGAGCGCAGTGGCCTTGTCGGCATCGCTGAGGTCAGCGAGCAGACCGCGGGTCGGGCCATCATCGGACAGGTGCGCGTACGCCTCAGCGGTGGTAGCCCCAAACACCGACAGCTCGCGGACGTCGTCGAACCCGACATCGGTGAAGCCGGTCTCCGAGAGCAGAGCGCTGACCTGATCGCGATCGGCCAGTCCGAACGGTCCGGGCGTTCCCACGGCCGGGGGCGGCAGGTCTCGCCCCATCGCCAGCGCTTCGCGCAGCACTGTCAGCCACTCGTTGTCCTCAAGTCGCTGCCATGCCATCAGGGCGATGCGGCCGCCGGGGCGCAGCGCTCGCCCGAGGTTGGTGAACGCGGCCACGCGGCCTCCGCGAACCCGAACGTGACCGACTCGAACAACTAGCTCCAAACCAACAGTGCACCCGCCCCCGGTCTCCCACAGTTCGGGTACGCCCCACCGCCGCAAAGGCTCGTCGACGGGAACGGCCGGTCCAGACGGAAGCACTGCAGTGGCGACGCCACACGGACCGGTCTGAACAGACTCACGTGTGCCCGACAACCGGCCGCATCCGGCTCGGCGAGAATGAACCATCAAACCGAGCCGCTCGATGAACTGCCCGATCCGCCGTCGCATCGGATCCTGCCGTCTGTAAACAGCGTCGTCGAGCGGGTTTTCAGGAGTCCGGTGCCGGCAGACCCACCCCTCGAGCCGCGGCCCTCTGTCAGACGGCCCGTCGTACCACCGGGTGCGCGCCTGGCGCGCGCAACCGGCGAGCCCTCGTTAGTGACGCCGGTTGCCGATCCCTGCCCCACCGATCACAGATCGTTCTGGCTCGACCACGGGCGGCTACGAATCTGACCACACTTGAATCCGGGAAGCGCTCAAAATCTGCTCCCAATCTGCTCCCACCCGTAAGCGGCGGCTGACCTGCGGATCCTTTCACCAACCTCAATCAACACGGTCGTGACTTCTGCATATTCAGCGCAGTTGATGCAACTTCGAAGCAGTTGAGCACTCTTGTGTCAGCGACCGTCCACCCACTCCCCCGACCAGCCCAAAACAAAAAGCCGCAGGTCACGGGTGTGCAGTTGCCGGCAGTTGGGAGCAGTTCAGCGCCGTTAAACGCAGCTCAAGACGGCGCGCTGCTCCCAATCTGCTCCCCATCCGGCCGCCACGCGACGGTCACGGTCCGCCAAGTGATCTTTACGCGATTGGTTAGGTTTGCCGCGCGTCGGGCTCACGCGGTCATCCATGGCAGCGGGCCGGCCGGGAGCCGGGTCAGGGAGGAGCCCATACCAACTGCCAAGGCGCCTGCGGCGAGCCAGTCGCGTACCTCGATTGGTGCGATATCCCCGGTAGGGATACACCGCAACGATGGTAGCGGTTCCAGCATTGCGGCAAGGATTCTCGGAGTCCACAGTGTGGCCGGGAAGATCTTCACGGCCGCTGCTCCCCACTGCGTGGCCAGCCACATCTCAGTCGGTGTGGCGCAGCCCGGTATGGCTGCCATCCTCCGCCGCAGAGCTGCCTCGATTACGGGCTGGCTCACTATCGGCGAGATGACGAACGCGGCGCCCAGGTCGGCAGCACGGTCGGCGTCGTCGGGAGTGAGTACGGTGCCGACGCCCATCGTGACGTCGCTACGGCACGCGCACTCCGCCGCGAGTTGCTCGATCGCCTGCCATGCTCCGGGCGTCGTCAAAGAGATCTCGATGATGCGCAGGCCAGCGTCCAGCAGGGTACGAGCCTGCCTGATAGCGCTCTCCGCGTCCGTCTGGCGCACAACGGCCATGACTCGATGGCGGAACAGTGCGTCGATGACTGGGCTAACGGTCAACGTCGCCTCCTGGCAGCAGAATTTGTTGGAGTTCCTGGGAAGTGGGCAGACCGGCGATGTCGGTGGGGACACCGACGACGAGCGATGCGACGGCAGCCGCCTCGCGGAGCGCAGCGGCCGGCGGCAGGTCGCGCAGCCAACCGGAAAGCCAGCCAGCGGTGAAAGCGTCACCCGCCCCGACAGGGTCTGCTACCGCTATCCGACGGGCACCGACTCGCACAGTTCCGCCTGTCGTGGTGGCGGTCGCGCCGCCCGAGCCGTGGGTTACGACAACCGTGGTGGTGCGCGCACCGAGCAGCTTCGCCGGATCGGGCGGCAGGTCTAGAAGGCCGAGCTCCTCAATGCTGACGACCAGGGTGTCCATGCGCCCGGCGAAACGTGAGTACGCCCGTCGCCACGCCGCTGCCTCGGCAAGCCGCAGCCGCACGTTCGGGTCGAAGGCGACATGTACGCCAGCCCGAATGGCGACGGAAATCAGGTGGTCGACGAAGTCCTCAGCCGATGGTGACAGCATCGCGGTGATGCCGGAGACGAACAACACCCGGGCCGAGGCGACCAGGTGTTCATCCACGTCCAGTGAGGACAGTGCCGACGCGGCGCTCCCGGTCCGGTAGTACGACACCGAGACGGTCCGGCCAGCGCCGGGGCAGTCGCGCAGCAACACACCGGTCGGCCGGTCCGGGTCATCGTGCAGGGCGCGCACGTCGACGCCCTCGGCCCGCAGTGTCGCGGACCCAACCCCCGGCGGCATCCGTACCGACTCGGCCGCAGAACGCAACGCTGTGGCCCATGCGGGCCAGCCCGATCGCGACGTTGCTCTCCGACCCAGCGACGCTGCGTAGGAACCGGTCTGCACGCCGCAATGACGTCCCCGAGTCAGCCAGCAGCAGACCCATGGCCTCACCGGCGGTCACCGCGTCCACGCCCATTACCAGTCGACTCCGCCCAACTGCCGCGACCGCACGAAGTCTTCATCGACGTCGACACCGATACCGGGACTGTCCGGCACGGACACCGTTCCGTCGGCGGATAGGCTCAGGTGGTTTCGGGAGACGCCCCTGCTCAGCTGGCTCTGCGCCACGTTGAACTCGACCCAGGTCGCGGCCGGGAGAGAGGCAAGGTAGTGCAGGCTGTAGGCGTGCAACAGGTCGGTGAGCCAGGAGTGGGTGACGATCTCACGCGCTCTCGCACCGGGCTCGGCCGCCAGTTGGGCCGCCACGGTCAGTCCACCGCACCGCGATAGGTCGGGTTGCAGCACGTCGACCTCTGCCTCGTGGATGAGTCGCCGGAAGTCCCAGATGGTGGACTGCTGTTCGCCGGCGGCGAACCGCAGGTGCGGGAACTCCCGCCTCAGCTGGCTATAGGTCGCCAGCTCCTCAGGGTGCACGAAGTCCTCGACCCAGTACGGGTGGACCTCGCTCAGCGTGTTCAGCATCGCCTTGGTCTGCGCCCGGTCGCGGATGCGTATCCGTGCCCCGTCTTGCACGTACCATCCCGGGTCGACCATCAACGCGCAGTCCGCCGGGAGCGCCTCCCGGATCGCGGCCAGATTGTCGCGGTCGCGCGCTGGGTCGATGCCGAAGCCGCCCCAGCCGAATTTGACCCCGTGGAAGCCAAGGCTCACGTAGCGGCTGGCCGCCTGAGCGTTGTCCTCGGGCGTGAGCCGGAACAGGGTGGACGCGTAGGCCGGGAGCCGGTCACGGCGACGTCCGCCGAGCGATGCGGCCAGATCGACGCCTGCGGCCTGCGCCCGGATCGACCAGAGGCAGTTGTCGACGGCCGACATCGCTTGCATCACCACGCCGCGCCGCCCGTAGTACGCCGTGGCCAGGTACAGCTCGTCCCACAGCCGTTCAGGCTCAAGCGGGTCCTTGCCGACCAGCTCCTCGTTCAGGGTACGGAAGCCGAGCGCACCCATGCCTGTACCACTCAGCACCTGCATGGCGACCGAACCGAGCGTCTCCACGTCGGACCATCCGACGAGACCCTCGTCGGTTCCCACTCGGACGAGCAGGAGGCGGTCGCCCTGGTCAGTTGCCTCCTCTGATCCTGCATGCAAACCGTAGGTCTCGTCGCCGCCGAGCAGAATCGGAGTGACGCTGGTGATCTTCATCGGTCGGACTGCTTCGGCTCGTCGAGCGCCCCAGGCAAATCCGATGGCCACGGGATGCGTCGCTCCGCCAGGCACGGCCGGAAGGCCTCGACATGCGGCACCATGAAGCGGGCGCCCTGCCGGTGGGTGTCAGTGGCCATCTCGTCTGCATAGTCGTACCCGCGCAGCTCGCGCATGACGGCCATCTGGCTGTGGTGTCGGCGGATGAGCATGGTCTTCTCGGCGACGTGTTCTTCGGACAGCTCGACAAAGTGGGTCGGTTCGAATCCGTATCCGTCGCCGGGATAGGTGTAGAACAGGCGCGGTGTCCGAGAACCGGCGGGCACGGACGGTTCGAACGAGGCTAGGTTCACAAATAGCGCGGCGTCGGTGACAGCCTTTGCGGTGACCACATGGTCGTCGTTGTAATCGCTGGTCCAGTGCGTGAACACGAGCTCGGAACCGAGGCGGCGCAACGCCGCAATGAGGTCGCGGCGCAGCCTGGCGTCCTCGGTGAGGAAGCCATCCTCGCGGCCCAGGCAGACGTACTCCGCGTCGAACCGTTCCGCTACGCTGCGCATCTCGCGGTCACGTACCGCGGCGGCCGGCTCGGCGTCCGGCCCGCCGAACGGCAGTCCCTTGTCCCCGTTGGTCACGCAAACGAAGCTGATCCGGTGGCCCATCGCGTGCAGGCGCAGCAACGTACCCAGGCACCGCATCTCGTCGTCTTGGTGGGCGAAGACGCAGGTCACGTTCATGCCGATCCTCCGGGCAGCCGGGCTAGTGAGGCTGAGAGTCCGCCGTCGATGGTCAGGAAGCTGCCTGACACGTAGCGGGCATCGTCTGAACACACGTAGCCGACGGCGGCGGCCACCTCATCGGCGCTGCCGAAACGGCCGAACGGCAGCTGAGAGGCGACCCGGTCCAGGTGGTCCGCGCCGTACAGGCCGTTCTCGCCGGCGGTGCGGATCCAGCCGGGTACCACGGCGTTCACGCGGACGCGCAGCGGCGCCCACTCATGGGCCAGGGTCCGCACGACCTGAGCGAGCGCGCCATGGGCGGCGTTGTACCCGACGCAGTCGGGGAATGGGAAGCTCGCATGGAGCGAGCCGATCGCGACCAGCGATCCCCCGGCGGCGAGCGCGTCGCCCGTCACGAAGGCGCGGAACAGACAGAACGCGGCGACCGGCCCGACAGTCAGGCTGTTGACGACGCTCTGCCGCGAGACGTCGACCGCCGGGACGTGCTCCTCATGGGCGACAGCGTGCACCACCGACGCCGTGCGCCCGAGCGTCAGCGCGCGAGCCCGCACCGCGTCGGGGAACGCGTCGTCGGCCGCGTCGGCCTCGAGCACCTCGGCCCGGCAGCCGTGCGCCAGCGACGTGGCGGTCGACTCGGCGCGCGCCATGTCTCGGTCCACGCAGAGCACGACGTCGTGATCTTGGGCCAGGCGGCGGGCGCAGGCACCGCCGATGTCACCGCCCGCGCCCACGACGACCGCCACCCGGTCAGACATCCTCCACCGCCTTGCGCAGCAGGTCGATCAGGCGGTTGATCTCTTCGGCCATCTGCGAGTCGACGGCCACTCCGGTGGGTCCGCGCATAGCGTCGGTCGGGAAGACCCCTTGCCGCACGAGAAGTTGCTTCTCCACCGCCACGAACAGGTCAAGGCTCGTCTGCTGCGACACCAGCAGGGCCAGGGGCCCAGCGATCCGGTAGGCCCGGTCGAAGTCGCCCGTGCGCAGTGCCTGCCACAGCGCGGCCTGTGCCCACACGGTCTCACCGGCCGGCATGGTGCCCACCGCCCCGCGTCGGAAGCTGTCGATGAGGTACAGGCCGCCGGTGCCCTCGAAGATGCGGGCCTTGCCGGCGGTGGCGTCGAGCAGCGCGGTGACCCGAGGACCGATCGGCGGGGCTTCGGGTTTGAACATCACCCGGTCGCCGTACTCGGCGTGCAGGCGTGACTGCAGCGAGATCGACAATGACGCTCCGACGTACCCGCTTGCGTCCTGCACGACCAGCGGCACGTCCACCGCTTCCACGATCGCGCTGAAGTAGCCAAACAGCTGGTCGTCGTTGGCCGGGAACAGCGCGGGCGGTGTGGCCATCACGGCGGTGGCGCCGCAGGCGGCGGCGTGTTTGGCGTGGCGCACGGCGACTGCGGTCGCCTCGGCACCGACGCTGATCACGCAGTGGCCCCGGCCGACGGCGAGTTTGCAGGCGATTCCGGGCGACCTCGTCGCGCTCCTCGGAGGACAGGCGCAGCACCTCGGAGACCATGCCGAAGACGACACCGTCGGCACCGTTGGCGAATAGCCAGTCGAACTGTGTCTCCATCACGGTCCGGTCGATGGCGCCCTCGGCGGTGAACGGGGTCTGGAAGACGGCGAGAACGCCGCCAAGCTCCGGGCTCATCGGACGCCGTCCCAGGCACGCCGCTGAGGGTGGAACAACTGGCCCACGCGCGGAAGGCTGCGCGAACTCCGGGGGAACTGCACGGATCCTCCTTCGGGAGACGGACTTGTCTCGGTCGCGGTGTTACGTCTGTGGTGGTCGCAGGCCCAGCAGGCGCACAGCGTCCCGCTGACATATCGCATCGATGTCGGCGTCGCTCACCTCGGCGATGCCCAGCCGCCGGCACATCGCGGCCGCATCGCGCAGGCCGGCAACGGTGCGCTCGACTGTGGAGAACGGATAGTCGCTGCCGAACAGGACCCGGTGCAGGACGCGGTACTCCGCCGCGCTGGCCAGCGCCTGGGCCAGCTGCCACGGTCTGGTGTCCAGAGCCGACACGTCCACGTAAAAGTGTTCGTGGCGGCGCACCACGCTGACGCACTCGGCCATCCATGGGTGACCGAAGTGGGCGATCCACATCCGCAGGTTCGGGAACGTGCGTGCAGGCAGATCCAACTGCAGCGGGCGCGCGTACTCGGCGATCGCGGCCGATGTGAAGGTGGTTCCCTGGTGCCAGATGACCGGGATTTGGTAGTGGTCGGCGGCCTCCAGCAGGTCGAGGCAGGCCTTGTCGTGGGGGTGGAAGTGCTGGTACGTCGGGCCCAGCTTCAGCCCGCGTAACCCCAGATCCCGTACCGCGATCTCCAGGCGGTCCACCGCGTCCGGCCGGTTCGGGTTCACGCTCGCGAAGCCGATCAGCCGGTCGTTGCCCCGAACCGCTTCGGCGACGTACTCGTTGGGCACGACCACACCGACCGGTTCCGCGTCGAACGCCAACACGACGGAGTGTTGCGCGGATGCTGACGCTTCGCTGTGCTGCGCTTGGGTCACATCCCAGCTGACCATGCCCCAGGCACGATCTCATGCTCGGCCAATGGCGCGTGCACGTGTGTACCGTGTTGACCTAAGTGGGTGTGCACGTCGGCCGCGACGAGCGGCATCGCCGGATTCGCTTGGTTCAACTGGTTCATCGTCCCTCGCGACGGCCGTCGCTGACCGAACGCGCGATCGTTCATGAGCGCCTCGATCGCCTCGGTCAGGTGCTCGTCCATCCGAGCGGTCGGGCCGCTGATGCTCAGCGCGTGTGTGTACCGTCCGTGCGGGTCGCGGATCGCCACTCCCACGCACTTGAGGCCGATCTCGGCCTCCTCGTTGTCCACCGCGTACCCGTTGCGGCGCACCGTTTCCAGGTCCGTGAGGATCGCGTCGAGGTCGAGCAGCGTGTTCTTGGTCAGGGGCTTCGGCCGGTGCCGCTCGTAGAGCTGGCCGACCTGCGAGTCCGGCAGGTGCGCCATGATCGCCTTGCCCAGGCTCGAGGTGAACCACTCGTCACGATCGCCCACGCTGGCGCCGCGCCGGATCGAGTGGCCACCCTCCAGCGCCTCGACGACCACGACTTCGCCGGACTGGTGTACGGCCAGGTTCACGGTCTCGTCGAACCGGCTCACCAGCTCTCGCATGTGCGGCAAGAGCCGGTCGCGCAACGGCCGGGCGGAGCGTGCCGCTTGGCCGATCGCGATCATCCGGACGCCGAAGCTGTAGGTACGGGTCTCCTCGTCCCGTTCCAGCCAGTCATGCTCGACGAGCTGGCGCAGGTACCGCGTGGTGGTGGACGGCTCCATGCCGACCGCGGCAGACACCTCGGACAGGCTCTGCCTCGGCGCGGTGAGGAACGTCTCCACGATCGCGATGAGCCGGTCCCCGAGGCGGATCGGCGCTGTTTCGGTCACCTTGTCTCCATAACGGACTGTGGGGAATGGCGTTCGGTGGCTTCTGCCGAGCGGGCCGGGTAGTGGCAGGCCACTAGCGTTGCCATGCCCGGCGCGGTGTCCAGGGTGGGCTCGACGGACTCGCATCGGGCGTCCGAGCGCCCGACCGGGCACCGCGGCCGGAACCGGCAACCGGTCGTCGGGATGACCTCGGCCGCGTCGCTTCCCAGCGGCGGCGTCAGCCATCTTCTCGCGCTGCCGCTGCGGCTGCGCGACCGGTACCGCGTCGAGCAGCATCCGCGTGTACGGATGCTGGGGCGCGCCGAAAAGCTCGTCCCGCGAGGTCATCTCCACCAACGACCCCGGTACATCAATCCGACCTGTTGGGCAACGTAGCGGACAACCGACAGGTCGTGCGAGATGAACAGGTAGGTCAGCCCAGTTCGCGCTGCAGGTCGGTGAGCAGGTTGAGGATCTGCGCCCGTACCGAGACGTCCAGCGCCGAGACCGCCTCGTCGAGCACCACGAAGTCCGGGCGCAGCGCCAGCGCACGCGCGATGGCCACCCGCTGAGCCTGCCCGCCGGACAGCTCGCGCGGCCGGCGCCGGCCGATCGTAGCCGGCAGTTGGACCAGGTCCAGCAGCTCGCGTCACCCGCGCCGCGCGCTCGTCCCGCGTGCCGACCCGGTGCGCGACCAGCGGCGCGGCGATGATGTCCGATACCTCGCGCCGCCGGTTGAGTGAACCGTGCGGGTGTTGGAAGACGACCTGGATCCGAGCGCGCAGCCGGCGCATCTCCCGGTCCGACAGAGCGGCGATCTCGTGACCGGCGAAGCTGACCGAACCGCTGTCCGGACGGTGGAACCGCAGCACGCACCGGGCCAGGTCGACTTCCCCGAGCCGGACTCGCCGACCAGCCCGAACGTTTCGCCGGGCGCGATGCTCAGCGACACCCGTCCACGGCGCGCACCGGGCCACCGCGGCCGGAGAAGGTCTTCACGAGATCCGTCACCGTTAACAATGCCTCGGTCATGCCTGCGTCACCGTCCGGTCGTCGCCATCGCTGTCCATCGTTGCGCGGGGGCGGCCGACCCGGGCCGCAGTCGCAGGATCGGTGGCCTCGTCGGCGCGGATGCACCGCACGAGACGTCTGCCAACCTCACGCAGCGCCGGCTCGTCGGCGCCGCACAACTCGATCGCCCGTGGGCATCGCGGCTGGAACGCGCAGCCAGGGCCGATGTCGCCCGGCGCCGGCGGCTGGCCGGCGATCGCCGGCACCGGACGGTCGAGGTCGGTGTCGAAGTCGATGACGGCGGACATCAACGCCTGGCTGTACGGGTGCCGTGGCTGACCGTACAGGGCCGGCGTGGGTGCGCGCTCCACGATCTGCCCGGCGTACATCACCGCGATGTCGTCGCAGAAGCCGGCCGCGACCCCGAGATCGTGGGTGATCAGAGGGCCGCCACGCCGGTAGCCGAGCAGAGCGGTCGAGCAGGTTGATGATCCGGATCTGGGTCGTCACGTCGAGCGCCGTCGTCGGCTCGTCGCACAGCAGCACGTCCGGGTCGCCGGCCAGCGCTATCGCGATCATCACCCGCTGCAGCATCCCGCCGGAGAACTCGTGCGGGTACGCGCGCAGCCGCGTCCGGGCGAGCGGCACGCCGACCTCGCCGAGCAGCTCGACCGCGCGTTCCCGGGCGACGGCGCGGCTGACGTCGGTGTGCAGCAGCACCGCCTCGGCGATCTGATCTCCCACGGTCATCAACGGGTTGAGCGATGCCATCGGATCCTGGTAGATCATCGAAATCCGCCGGCCGCGTACCCGGTCCAGCTCTTTGCGGCGCAGGGCACGCAGGTCCACGTCGCCCAGGCGTACCTGGCCCCCGGTGACCCGTAGCGGTGGGCGGACCAGGCCCATGATGGACAGCGCCGTCAGCGACTTTCCGGAACCGGACTCGCCGACGAGGCCGAGCCGTGCCCCGGGACGCAGCGCGAAGCTGACTCCGCGGACGATCGGGGTGGAGCCGACGTTCACCCGCAGGTCGGTGACGTCCAGACCGGAGCGTTGACTAGTCATCGTTGACTCCCCGGTCCCAGCGGGCTGGCTCCGCCGAGACGGTCCGCGGCCAGGTTCAAGCACAACACGGTCAGCAGGATGAACACGCGCCGGTCCGACGGCGTAGCTGGGATCGCTGTACAGGAACGCGTAGCCCTGCTGGAGCAGACCGCCCCAGGACATCTGCGGCGGCTGTACGCCGAGGCCGACGAAGCTCAGACTGGCCTCCAGGATGATCGCGCTGGCCGCGTTGATGACGGCCTGCGAGCCGAGAGCGGGGGCGACGTTCGGCAAGACCTCGGTGAGCATCAGCCGCGCCCTGCCGGTGCCGCAGGCGACCGCCGCGGCGTAGTAGTCAAGCGCCATCTCCTGGATGACGACCGCCCTTGCCATGCGCGCCGAGCTCGGCGACAGCAGCAGACCCGCGATGACGGTCAGCGACACCAGTGACGCGCCGAACGCGGCTACGCACACGAGCGCGAACAGGATCTGTGGAATGGCCATGGCCACATCGGCGGTTCGCATGAGCAACTGGTCGGCGAGGCCCCGGGTCGTCGCCGCGAGAACACCCCACGCCGTGCCCAGCAGGAGGCGATGGCGACCGCGCCTGCGGCGACGATCAGCGACAGGCGCCCGCCGTAGAGCAGCCGGGCCAGCATGTCGCGGCCCAGTTCATCGGTACCCAACCAGTACTGCCCCGAGGCCGGGGCGAACGTGTTCGCCGGGTCGGGAGTGATTGGACTGTGATGGTCGATGAACGGCGCGAGCACGCATGCGGCGACGATCAGCCCGAATACGATGATGCTCACCGGGCGGCTGCGCGCCCGCCAGCTGCGCCGGCGGGCGCTGGCCAGGGTCGCCCTGATCGGGAGCTCAGCCATGCTGATGCACCCGGGTGCGCGGGTCCAGCATGCTGGTGAGGATGTCCACCGCGAGGGTCACCAGAACGAACATGGCGCTGACCAGCAGTACGACGGACTGGAGGACGGCGTAGTCGCGGCGGAACGCCGACTCCACGGAAAGTGATCCCAGACCGGAGATGCCGAATGCGTACTCCACGATGACGCTCCCGCCCAGGGTGTAGCCGACGATAAGACCGATCATCGTGAGACTCGGCAGGGCGGCGTTGCGCAGGGCGTGGCGCACGATCACCTGGTATCGCGAGGCGCCCTTGCCCTCCGCGGTGCGCACGTACTGGGAGTCGAAGGCGGTGATGAGCTCACCCTTCAGGTAACGGAACACCAGCGGTGCCGCACCGACGGCCAGCGCTATCGCCGGCAGCGCCATGTCCCGCAGGTTCTGGACCGGGTCGCTGGTCAACGGCGTGTACCCCCGGGCGGGAAGCCATCGCAGGCTGACGCTGAAAACAAGGATCAACAGGATCCCGGCCACGAACGGCGGGAAAGACATGCCCGCCGCGGCGAGGGACGTGACCGCCCGATCGACCCATCGGCCCGGCCGCTCGGCCGCTGTGATGGCGGCGGGCAGCGCGAGGACGACCGACAGCGCGACCGCCAGGATGGTCAGCTCGACCGTCGGCCAAAGGCGTTCGGCGAGCAATGTGGAGACCGGCTGGTGCGTGAAGTATGAGTTGCCCAGGTTGCCGTGCAGTATGCCGGTCACCCAGTGGAGGTACTGGGTGACCAGCGGCCGGTCCAGGCCGGCCTCGGCCCGCAGCCGATTGATGGAGTTCTGGTCGACGCCCCGCGAGCCCGCCAGCCGGGCAAGCACCGGGTCACCTGGCAGGGCCCGCAGGACAGCGAAGATGAGAACCGAGGCCGCGACCACCATGAGGACGCTGATCGATACCCGCTTCACGATGTAGCGCACCGTTGTCTCACCCTTCGCCTCGTCGACCTTCTGTCACTGCGTCTGTTACTGCTTGCTGTTGGTGAAACCCGCGTCTTCCAGATGCGGGTTTCCGCCGCCGTCGACCCACAGGCCGACCACATTGCGCTTGGTCGCGGTCACGGTGGCGAACTGCAGCGGTACAAAGATGGGCGCCTGCTGGTTGACCATCGTCTGCAGCTGGCCCCACAGCGCGGTACGGGCGGCGGGGTCCGCGGTGCCCAGCGCCTGGTTGTACACCTGGTCGAACTGCGAGTTGTTCCAGTTGCATTCGCACCGGTTGGTACGCAGGAAGAGGAACTCGTCGGCCGCATCCGGCTCGTAGGACTGGAAGTTCGGCACGATCAGCCCCGGGAAGGATTTGCCCGCGGGGTAAAACCTCGCCGGCCAGGAGGCGATGTCGGTGTTCTGGATCTTCAGATTGATGCCGATCTTCTTTAGGCTGGCCTGCAGGATCTGGGCGCTGGTGTTCCACTCGGGGTACTGGTTGGACGCACCCCACCAGGTAAAGGTCGCACCCGGCTTGATTCCGGCCTGAGCGAACAGGGCCTTGGCCTTGTCGAGGTTGTAGGAGTAGTCGGTGAGTGTGCCCGCGTAGTCCGGGTTGTTCTCAGTCAGCGGGTCGTTGGTCGTCGAGATGACGCCTTGGTCGAAGTAGGCGGCGTGGAGGATGGACTTCGCGTCGATCGCGTAGGCCAGCGCCTGGCGGGCGAGCGGGTTGTTGAACGGCGCGGCGGTGGTGTCAACCTCCCAGCTCACGTACTGGCCGATGACTGACGGCTTTACGACCGCCAGGTTCGGGTTGGCCTGGATCGCGGAGACCTGCGACAGCGGCGCCGACCACAGCGCGTCGAGGTCGCCGGACTCAAGTGCCGTCACCGCGGACGATGCGTCGGCCGCCTTGACCAGCTTGATGCCGTCCAGCTTCGGCGCCGTGCCGAAGTAGGCCGAGTTGCGTTCCAGCGTCAGGTGGTCGCCGGATACGTACTCCTTCACCTTGAACGGCCCGGTGACGGCCGGCTGAGTCTCCATGCTGCCCAGCGCGCTCATGTCCACGATCTTGACCATCTCGATCGAGGATGGGAACAGGCCGTTGGGCGTGGACAGCGTGAACGCCACCGTGGTGTCGCCGTTGGCCGTCACGTCCGCGATGGTCGCGACGTTGTTCTTCAGCTGGGTGGTCGTCTTGGGGTCCTGGTAGTACTTGATGGTCGATACCACGTTCGCGGCGGTCAACGGGTCACCGTTGGAGAACTTCACGCCGGGACGCAGCTGGAACGTCCAGGTCTTGAGGTCGGCCGACGGGGTCCAGGACGTCGCGAGGTCGGGCTCAATCGTCTTCTGGTCCTGACCTGTCTTCACCAGGCCGTCCCACATCAGGCTGAACAGCACCTGTTCCCAGGCGTTGGCCTTGGTGACCGGGTTAAGTTCGTCGATGGCCTGGGCGGCTCCGATCGTCAGCACACCGCCCTGCTTCGCCGCCCCGCTCGGCGCGGTCGACGCCGCACCTGCGTGGGTAGCGCCGCAACCCGCCGTCGCCACAAGGCTGAGAACAATTGCTGAGCAAAGGATCCAACGAGATTTCACTGGCAACTCCCTGGTTTTCACTCAGTGGAATTATATTGCGGTCAATGAAATCATCTTGAATTTCGGCCGTCAAGAGTGCAATTCGGTCCGCAAGCCGTTACGCATCGTCGATAGGTCGTCCAGTGTGGATCGGCAGCTGTGCTCAGCCGCCGTATGGGCGCACCGGCTGCCCAGCCACGCCCGGGTTGGCGCGGAACAAGGAGCCGGCGGCCGGATCGTCGCCCGGACCGAGTCCCAGGCGCGAGGTGGTGATGAACAGTTCGTCGAGGCGCGGTCCTCCGAACGTGCAGGAGCTCACCAGGGCGGCGCCGACCTCGATGACATGGCCGAGGCGACCGTCCGCCGCATACCGGTGGACCGCGGATCCGCCCCACAGCGCGACCCAGATGCCGCCCTCGGCGTCGACGGTAAGCCCGTCAGGCAGGCCGTATCGCTGATCCACCATGGCGGTCGTGCGGCGGCTGGTCAGTCCGGTGCCGCGCTCGTAGTCAAATCGGTCGATACGCCCGGTCGCGGAGTCGGTGTAGTAGGCGGTGTCGCCTGATGCTGTCCAGTCCAGGCCGTTAGAGATGGTCAGATCGGTCAGGATCGGGACGATGCGGCCCTCGGTGTCCAGGCGGAACAGCGTTCCGCTGCCCGGCTCCGCAGCCTCGTGCATGCTGCCGCAGTAGAAGCGGCCGTCCGGGTCGCATCCGCCGTCATTCATGCGGATGCGCGGGTCGCCGAGGATGTCGTAGCGGTGGGTCGGCGTGCCGTCGGGTGCCTCGAGGAGGAACCCGGTCGCCGTGCCGATGACGGCGCCACCGTTGGACCGCGGCCGCACCGCTGTGGCGAGAGTGGCGACGTGCCGCCTGGTCACGCCGCCATCGCGGTCCAGCGAGAGGATGTCGCCGGCGAGCATGTCCACCCACCGAAGTCCGCCCCATTGTGTCGACCACACGGCACCTTCGCCGTGGTGAGCGATCGCGTCGGTGATCCGCTCGGCCCTCACGAATCATCCTCTCTTGTGACATTCTGCGATTTCATCCAGCAGAGGTTGATTGCGCTCAACGCAAACACATCGCTCTCTGGCCGTCAACGCCGTCACGCGGCGTGCGCAGCGGGTTCACGATCGCGGTATCGATGCCAAGGTATTGACGCGTCGTGGGGATCGCTGCTTCGATTTGCCATGGATGGCAATCGATTCCATTCAATGAAAAGCGCGGATGCACCGACATCCTGCGCTGCGCCGGCGATAGAGCCGCCACACCTCTACCACTTCGCGCTGACCCGGCGTCTTCATCCGCCTGGGTCGCAAGGGCGCGTCCTCGCCACGTCCCCCACCATCCCCAACCGAAGGAAGCCCATGGACACCAGTGGAAAGGAAGTCTGCCGCCGCCGCCGCGCGGTCAGACGCACATGCCTCTTGCTCGCCGCCGCCACCGCCTTGCTCGGCATGGCCGTCGGCGTGTTCACCGCCGGAAGTGCATCGGCGGCCACGGCTGTAACTATCCGGCCCGGCGCAGGGCTCAACGACGACAGTGGCAACCCACTGCAGGCGCACGGCAGCGACGTCATTCAGGTAGGCAGCACCTGGTACTGGTACGGCTCCGCGCCCCGCGACACCAACAACACGCTGCCGTTCGCCGCGTTCGGCGGCATCAATGTGTACTCGTCCACCAACCTCGCCTCGTGGCACTACCAGGGCATGGTAGTTTCGCCCACGGCCAGCGGGACGTTGTCGAACAAACTGGTCGCATACAACCCGAGGGTGCTGTACAACTCCAGCACCGCGAAGTACGTCATGATTCTCAGCGAATGTTGCGGCGACGGCAGCAACGGCCAGCTCGAAACCGGCCACCTGGTGTACATGACGTCCACCACACCCGTCGGACCATTCACCTTCGTCCGCGACGAGTGGCCGGCCAACATCAGCGTCTACGACATGGGTACCTTCCAGGACAGCGACGGTACCGGCTACGTCCTGTACTCCGATGGCAACCAGGCCATCACGATCGACCGGCTCAGCAGTGACTACCTCTCGGTCGCGCAGCAGGTCGCGCACTTCTCCAGCGGCCAGTGCGAGGAAGCGCCCGCCGTGGTGAAGAACAACGGCCGCTACTTCCTGACCAACTCCTACTGCACGGGTTGGTCGCCCAACCAGAACCACTACCGCTCGTCAACCAGCATGGCCGGCCCTTGGAACACCCAGCCCGACGGAAACCTGGGCGACAGCACCACCTACAACACCCAGGCGTTCGACATCCTGCCGGTGCAGGGCACATCAAGCACGACCTATGTGTGGATCGGCGACCGTTGGGACTGCCCGCAGTCCAAGTGCGACCTGAGCACGTCCACCTATGCCTGGTTGCCCCTGGTCATCAGCGGGTCAACGATGACGCTCAACTGGTACAACACCTGGTACCTGGACACCGCCGCGGGAACCTGGTCACCTGACGCCGGGGCCAGCGTGCTCGCCACCCAGATTCCCGCCACGCGGAACATCACCGACGGGCGCTCCTACGAGATGGGCATGAAGTTCCAGACATCGTCCGGCGGGCAGATCACCGCGGTGCGGTACTACCGCGCGGCCAGCGAGACCGGCGCCCACACCGGTCACCTTTGGTCGAGCACCGGCACCCTGCTCGCCACCGTGAACTTCACCAACGAGTCGCATTTCGGCTGGCAGCAGGCCAACCTGGCACAGCCCGTGACCGTACAGGCCAATACGGTCTACGTTGTGTCAATCGGCATCAACGCCTACTACAACGCCACCAACAACGCGTTCGGCAGCCCACTGGTCAACGGTCCACTCGCCTCGGTAGCCGACGGGGCCAACGGCGTGTTCGGAAACATCGGCAGCTTCCCGACCAGCAGCTTCCAGAACAGCAACTACTTCACCGACGTCAGCCTCACGCCGACCGGTACGGGTAGCGGCACCATCTTCACCACACAGAGCCCGGGCGCGTTCCTTAGCGATCCCCACCCGTACGAGCTCGGCACCAAGTTCTACTCGACCACGAACGGCTCGCTCACCAAGGTGCGGATCTACACCAACGCCACCGAAGGCGGTGCCCACACCGTGCGAATCTGGAACGCATCCACCGGCACGGTCGTCGCCGGACCGTACACATGGAACATCACCGCGGGCACCCAAGGATGGCATGAATTCAGCCTCCCGACCGGATATGCCGTCACCGCCAACACCGACTACATCGTGTCGGTGTCAACCAGTTCCGACAACTGGTACCCCTACACCGCCCATGGCTTCGACAGCCCGATCAATAACGGCAACCTCCGCACGTACACCGGAAGCGGCGTCTTCTCTAACACGCTGGGAACGATGCCCACGACGAGTTTCAACAACACGAACTACTTCAGAGACGTCGTCGTCAACTAGGTCAACAACCGGCCGGCGACCACCTCGCCCCACGCAGTCCGGTACGGCGGCCACGCCTCGCCGTACCGGACACGAGGGGTAAGGCGCCGCCACTTAGCGAGTAGCACAGTTTTACCTGACAGTCCGGGTGCCAGGCCCGACAGGGTCACGGGTCGCAAGACCTTCGCGATCTGACTCTCATTGAGCAAGCCGATGTGAAGCCCGGCGGAGCGGCCCTTGTGCCCGCCGGACAGCGCCTCGGCCGCGACACTCGTCGCTGCGGTCCGTGAGCGGCGGCCCGGTGGCGGTCTCCGCGGTCGAGCAGGCGCATGACCGGCTGGAATTCACAAGCAGGAACACACCGTGCTGCCCAGACCACGGTCGGCTACAAATCTGACCACACTTGGATTCGGGAAGCGCTCAAAAATCTGCTCCCAATCTGCTCCCACCCGTAAGCAGCGGCTGACCTGCGGATCCTTTCACCGCCTCGATCAACACAGTCGTGACTTGTCTATATTCAGCGCAGTTGATGGACGTTCAGCGCAGTTGAGTGCACTTGTGTCAGCGACCGTCCACCCACTCCCCCAACCGGGCGCAAGACCAACACGCGCAGGTCACCAGGGTGCGGTTGCCCGCGGTTGGGAGCAGTTCAGCGCCGTTAAGCGCAGTTCAGAGCGGCCAGCTGCTCCCAATCTGCTCCCCACCACGACGTCCGCGCATGAACGCCATGCCAGAGCCGTCGCCACGAAATTCGATGGTGCTCGACCTACACCGCGAGATAGGCCAGGACGAGCGTGGACCTACGCGCGACTGGGGAAAAACTGAATCACAGGCGAATGTCGTTCGCGTCGGGGCCGAGGACGCGACATCCTCGACCCTTACGACCCCGCGCGAAGTCTGCGGGGTAGTCCGCTCGCTCGACCTGGAGGACACCGCTACCCGCCACACCTCGCCGGCCAGCACCGCGCCCACTAGGCGGATAATCGCGGCCCGGTTGGGGAAGATCCCGACGACGTCGGTGCGGCGGCGGATCTCCTTGTTGAGCCGCTCTTGCGGGTTGTTCGACCAGATCTGACGCCAGATCTCGTGCGGGAAGCCGGTGAAGGCCAGCAGATCCTCACGAGCGTCGTCGAGGTGCGCACCGGCGTCGGGGTACTTGGCGGCGATCGCATCGACGACCCGGTCGAACTGGTCGCGCACGGATTCGGTGTCGGGTTGGTCGAAGACGGTGCGGACCATGGTGGCCACCCAGGGCTGCGCCGATTTGGGCACCTTGGTCAGCAGGTTGCGCAGGTACTGGGTGCGGCAGCGTTGCCAGCACGCGCCGGGCAGCGCGGCGCCGATCGCGTCGACCAGGCCGCGGTGGGCATCGGAGATGACCAGCTGCACCCCGGAAAGGCCTGCGACTTGGACAGCGACGCGACGCCGAGCTGCTCGACGAGCTTCGTCCGGCCAGTGCTTCGGTCATTCCTCGTCCGGCCGGGCCGGCGGGATGGTCCAGCGCATGACTGCGCGGTCGGGCAGCCCGCTACCTCGATCGAGCCGGCGCCTAGCGGATGTGCCCGTCCCGCCCGGTGCGCCAGATCGTAGTGGCTGTGCACGCCGACCGTGGCCGTGTATCTGTAGTAACCATGGGCGACTGCCCAACGTCGTCAACGGTTTCGAGCAGGCCGCGGGTGACGGCGCCGGGCGAGGTCATTGGCTACTCCAGGTTCAGTGCGTTGGTCGCCAATCCTCACGCATCGCGACCCATCACGGCTGTAGTGGGCACTGACGGGAAGCGATGCTATGACGAAGCTGATCGCCGTGTGAGCTGGGGCATCGCCGATCTGGACCAGCTTCAGCAGGTGGTTCGCCGTACGGTCGAGTGGGTGAACGACCGCTACCGGCGCCTGCCGATGATCGTGCCGAGCGTGGTCGAGGTCTGACGCCGGGCAACATGTGTTAGACGGCACCTGCGGTGCCGTCTAACACACCGGTGCCGGCCGGTGGCTCGTTTCTGCCGGCCGGTCCGATTGCGCGTCAGGGAACCCGCTGCACCGCCCAAGGCCCGGTGGCATAGCGCGGCGTGACAACCACGGTCAGCGGAGTGCCTTCGGCCAGTGTCGGCCCGAGTGTCTCGTCGCGAGACTCCACCTGGCTGTGCATCGGCCGGGCGTCGTAGTCGTACACATCGAAGACCCCGGACCGGACTCCGTTGATCGTGACGACGAACTCGCCTGGCGTGGTGGATGCCAGCCCCAGCGACAGGCACGTGATGATGGCGGCGATGCCGCAGGAGTGCCACGTCGTGGAGAACGTGATCGGCTGGTCCGGGTGCCCCGGATCGGATTGGAAGATCGTGCTTCCCTGGTCGCTGAGTTTCAAGGTGGCCAGGTGGGCGGGGCGCCTCGGTAGGGGCACCTCGGAGAACGGCACCGGCTGGTAAATCGCGGCCGAGAACGGCACGGCAGCCAGGTCGCCGGCCGGTCCATGGAAGCCAACCCCGTCGGCTCGAGAGAGCCGAATGGTCACCGTGAAGGCGCGGCCGGTGCCGACGCCGGAGATACCGAGGAAGGACAGATTGTTGGCCGATGGTCCGGCCGTGGCGGAGTCGCGGTGACAATCGAAGCCGAGATACGGCGCGCCATTGATCGCGAGATCGGCAGACACATAGTTCAGTGGATCCACTGTCGGACAGCGTACGGAAGCCAGAAGCCAGCCGATCTTGTTCGTTACTCTCATGGTGACCACGCCGGACTTGGTGGAGTCCGCGGTCGCGGCGACCCGATAGCCGGGTGCGTACTCAGGAAAGCCGTCCACGGTGCGGTTAGTGAAGTCGGTGGACGCCCGATGCCACGGCGTTACGCCGGCTGTCAGCAAGCCCGTGATCACGGCCATGACCGCGACCACTGTGACCACGATCCGCAGACGCGCCGCCGACACCGCCCGGTGCACGCGTGTGACAGTCTCGTCCACCGTCGGCAGCGGCGGCTCGTCGATCGGACGCGACCGCAGGAACGTCCCGAGTTCCTCGACGTTCATCGGCGCACTCCTTCCGCGCGCAGTGACGGATCCAGACGCAAGGTGGCGATCGCCCGGCTACTCTGCGACTTCACCGTGCCGGCCGAGCAGCCGAGCAGGTCGGCGATCTGGGCCTCGCTCATGTCTTCGTAGTAGCGCAGGATGATCACCGCGCGCTGCCGCCGGGGGAGCCGTGCGATGGCCCGCCAGACCTCATCGCGATCGTCACTGCGGGCGACCTGGTCGACCCGGTTGCTCTGGTCCGGCACCGCCTCGGTGGGCTGCTCGCCCCGCCAGCGCCGTCGCCACCACGATGTGAACAGGTGGAACATCACCTTGCGGACGTATGGGTACGGTTCCAACTCGTCCACTCTGGGCCAGGTCCGCCACGCCTGAGCGAGGGTCGCCTGCACCAGATCCTCGGCGAGAGCCCAGTCGTGCGTCAGGTGGAACGCGGACCGGCGCAGCTCGGCATAGCGGAGCCGGACCATGTCCTCAAAGCCGGCCGGAGTGCCCACATGCCGCTCCTCGCGTCCCGCGGAGTGTCCTCATGCCAGATATAGGCGGAAGGTGGGCTCCAGGGTTGCACGGGCGACGAAGAATTTGTACCCGGGCACGTGTCGATCTCCGAGAACGCGATCACCTCTCCACCATGGACGACGACGACCACGCAGCGCCCGGGCCGCTCGGATGCGCGTACGCGGGCGGTGTCCACGATGGGTCGGGATTGACCGAGGAGTGCTGGGCGTCGGCGATCGCGCACGTAATGGCGGCATAGGAGTCGCCAACCCGGCGTGGTAGCGCGACTCGCGGCAAATCCGGTCGGTGCGTTCCTGGCTAGTTCGGTGACGGTGCGAGCGCTTAGCGGCCGATTGGGCGGCGGACAATGAAAGCATGGCGCGCCTCCACGACATTGTTGTTGACTGCCGGCACCCCGTCTCGGTCGCGCGACGACGAGGAAGCAGAGGTATAGACGACGGGCCGGGCTCGCCCGTTGCCGGCGTCCGACATCGGCTGTGGGCCGCCGAAGGCTCGGTCTCGAGCTTGTGCACCGAGTTCTTCCAGGTCGCAGTCAATCTTACGTGGTCGGCGAACGGCGCTCACTCATGGACTGGGGTCGTCCAACACGTCGATGGCCGACCGCTCTAAGTTGTCCAAGCAGTACTGCGCGATCCCCCGCTTGTAAGGCTCGATCGGCCTCATCGCGGGAGTTCGCTGAAGTCTGTGACCTGGGCTGTTCCTGTGAACCTCGCAGCTGGAGTCCCTGGCTGACCGTGGTTGTTGATGTCACGACTGATGTCAATCGATCTTGGTGTTGTCCGGTCAGGTATAACTGCCTTGACGCGACAGCGCTAGGAGCGGGCCAATCGATGGAGTACTCGGAGTACGACGAGCTGATCCAGGAAACGGTCGGCAGCTCCACGGCGATCCGGCTGTTTGCGTGGGGCGCGCGGGTCGTCGTACTCGGACTCGCCCTGTCCGGAATTTGCATTGCGCTGGCGTACTTCGGCATCTCCAGGGCTTTCGCCATCCCAGCGTTCATCACCGGGTTTTCCGCCGCCGGTGTCGGGTTCATCGTCGCTCTGATCGGCGCAATCGCGCTCATCAGCGATTTTCCGGAGCTTCGAGCTGCTCCAGACCGCGCGGTCGGATTCCTACTCGATCGAGTCTTCGGCCGGCGTGCCCGTCCCAGCCGTTGATGAAAGCCGATCGAACGGGCCGCACCGTCTGCCGCGCAATGCGCGGCAGACGGCTCACGCGAGAGGAGACCAACGCGTTCCGCGTTCCGGCTTGATCCTGATCTGGCTCGTCTGCCGGATTGCGCGATGATCTTGCTCATGCGTGGTCGACTTGGCACGCGCCGCTGAAACGGTCGATTGAGGTACGAGCCCTCGACGAACGTCGGGGTCCCGCACCGATCAGTGATCGTCTTGGAGGAGTCCGCGCGCTATCAGGGCCGCGGTCGGCGTCGACGATCAGCGTGGTGACCAGGTCGGGGTGGCTGACCAACCCACCCACAACGCTTCGAGTAGTAGCCGTTGGCCGCCATCGTCGAGACGGGCTTGGCTTAGTGCGCGGACGGGCCGGTGCGGTCGCCGTTGAATTGTCGCTGGTCGGCGACCATCGGCGATGTCACGGCGCGATGTACGGCCTACTTGAACGGCAGACGACCCGACTCGCGCCCACCCACCGATCAATCAACGCAACGGCGTGCTCGCTCCTCGGCGCGAGGGACCCGCACCAGCCGTTCGCGCCGCGACGGCTCCGGACCACACTGCGATAGCGATGGTGAACAATGCTCCAACGAAGATTGCGGCGGACTCGCCAGGTGCCAGTTTGTTTAATTGAGCTCCGATCGTCACGGCACCGATCGGTACCCCGAGCTGCGCGGCAGCCAGCCCACCAAATTCCAGCGGTTGGCCGGTCGATCGCATGGCGACATGGGCGCCGACGGCGCCGAGGCCGAGTGCGGCGCCGACCCCGATAAACGCCGGGTGCTGTGCGAGTTCTCGGACGTCGAGCGTCGCGCCCAGCCAAACGAAAAACAGTGGGCCGAGAAAACCTTCGGTCAGAGCGAATAGCTGGCGTGCCAAGCGGCGGGGTTCGCCGGCTGCGGCAACGGCCAGCCCAAAGCAGAATCCCGCCAGCAGGATCGAGACGTGTGTCGCTACCGCGAGCGCGGAGAGGCTGAACAGGATCACGAGGTTGATCCGCATTTCCAGTGCGAACTTGCGTTGCTCGGAGATCCGGTGAACCCTTCTGCGGTACCCCATGCGCTCCAGGCGCCTAAGGACAACGAAGAAACACGCCGATGCTGCGATCACCGCAGCGGCGCCGAGAGCGGCGCGTCCAGCGTGGCCAGGATCGATGGCCAGTGGTAGCGCCACGACGCATGCGGCATCGGCGACGGCGACCTGCGGCAGCAGTTCCAGGAACTTGCCGCCGCTGAGTCCCAGCGAGTCGACGATCGGCAGCACCAACGCCGCCGACGACGAGGCCAGCAGAACCGCGTACAACGCGACGTGGCCAGTTCCGAACACGATGGCGATCAGCCACGCCAACGGCACCGCGAGCACGCCGACCGCGGCAGCGCGCAGTACGCCAATCTGAAGCGCGCCGCGTAGCTGAGGATCACGGATCGGTACGTGCGTGCCGGCCACGAACATGACCAGCGAAAAGCCGATGCTCGCCAGGAACGCGAAGATCGGGTTGGCCGGGTGCAAGACGCCGAATCCGGTGCGGCCAAGCACCAACCCGGCGATCAGCTCGCCGAGTATTACGGGCAGGTGGAGTCCGCGCGGTAACGCGAGCACCGGTCCGAGCACGGCGACGGCCGAGACGAGCGCGAGCACCGCAAAACTCACTGACGACACCTCCGCCCAATGATGATCTTACCTCCGGACGAGGTCGTCACTGACAAAGCCCGGTCTACCCACGAATTTTCCGACTAGCACGCCCGGCTGCTCGATCAAGACCGCAGACAATCTGATAGCGCGGCTCTGTGGCGTTGAGTGACCATCACGATCCCGGGCCACAAGGCTGCGTGCAAGATCGAAATCGCCAGCCGGCCGCATTCGAGCGACCTGCCAGATCGCCCGGGCGAATTCCGCGAAGCCGGCGGCGAAGCGAACAGGCGGTGGGGCCTCTGCTGCGTTACGCGATGGCTCAACGCGACAGTGCCGAGTCAGGACCTGAGCCACCAACGGCTGCGACCATCGTCCGCTCTCGATCTCAACCAACATATCGTGCTGCCTCGAACACGGTCGGCTACCGATTTGACCACACTTGGTTTCGGGAAGCGCTCAAAACCCTGCTCCCAATCTGCTCCCACCCGTAAGCGGCGGCTGACCAGCGGGTCCTTTCACCAACCTCGATCAACAGAGTCACCACGCCTTCAAATTCAGCGCAGTTGATGCGCGTTCGAAGCAGTTGAGCACTCTTGTGTCAGCGACCGTCCACCCACTCCCCCAACCAGCCCAAACGTAACCAGCCGCAGGTCACGCGGGCGCCGCTGCCGGCGATTGGGAGCAGTTGGCCGCCAATGAGCGCAGTTCGGAGCGGCGCGCTGCTCCCACTCTGCTCCCATCGCCTGCACCACCACCGTCTGCATCGCCACGCCGCGACCGGGCACAAAGGCCGGTGGATCGGTTCATCTGGGTGGACCGAGCAATTCCGTCTGCCACGCAGCGAACCGGGCCCGCAGGTCGTCCAGGTCTTGCCCGGTGATGCCGTACTCGGCAAAATCATCGGCGTCGAGAACCTGCGCCTGCCCGATCGCGTCGGCGAACCTGCGCCGGTCGAACCCGCGATCGGCGCGTTCGGCCAGGCGCAACAGCGCTTCCCGGTCGTACCGGCCGGATCGAAGGGCTGCGTCCACGTCGATGAAGTCGCGGGCCAGCGCGCGGCCATACAGCGCACTCATTTTGTTCGCCATAGCGTCGTCGGGATGCAGAACCGGGCCGAGCGTCATCTGGACGGGTTCGTTGGCGCGCCAGTCCACACCTAGTTCCACCTTCGAGGCGTGGTCGCCATCCTCGACGTTCAGCCGGGCAAACAGGTCGCCGTGACGCTCCAGCTCAACGTGGAGACCATCAGCGCGATAGGCTTCAACCACCGCAGCGACTGCGGCCTCGAACTGGCCGCGCCGCTCCCAGGCGGTGAACAGATCCACGTCCTCGCTAAGGCGCTCCAGCAAGCCAGCGGCCTGCACCGCGTAACCGCCGGCCAGGGCAAACCCATATCGCGCGGCCGCGGCCAATCCTATGCGCGCCAGCCGCTCATGAAAGGCGTCCACGGGCTACGCGGCCGACACGCGGCTTGCACCAAGCTCCGGGAACTTGCGCTCCCACATCCGCCGCAACCGCGGCGGCAGCCACAGCGTCGGCCACACCCGGATCAGCACGTCTGCATTCAGCCACCTATGCAGATCCGCCACCGTGCTCGCCTCATTCAGCACCGTCTTGTATAGCGACGCCAGGCGAGCCGGCCGGCCCAGGTCATAGGTCGGACTGCCAGACCAGTCCAGATGGTGCGGCAATTCAACAGTTCCTTTGGTAGGCCCTCGGAGCTCGGCTAACGCGTCGGCGACGACGTACGGTTTCCGATCGCCGTAGGGCACGTAGTCCGCCGGCGGGCCGCCAGCGGCGGAGGACACCTTGCGTCTGCTCTGGTTAGCCGCGCGCCGCGCCTGCTCGTTCAACGCCTGACGGATCGTTTCGCGGCTGTATCCCGTCACCCGCTGCAAATCCACAGGGCGCCAACCGTCAGCATGAAAGGCCCGCAACGCCGCATCACGGTCGGCGAGCGCCGCCGCCTTGCGCGTCTCATACTCCGCGACCACGTTGCGCAGCGCATCCTCGCTATACCCGCCCACAATGCAAGCCTAGCACGCTTGGCCAAGCACGCTAGACATTCCCGAGTGTCGTCTTCGCATGCGAGCAGTTCTCGATCCTCGGTGACGACGCTGATGCCAGGCTGGCCGCTTCCACAACGACGCCGTTCACCAACTGCTGTCGGAGCACGGCACCGGCGACAAGCGCGGCAACGTCGACAAGGGTTGACTGGAGTCGACGGGGGTCGTTGACAATCGCGTCCACACCAGTAGCTGCGGCGGAGCCCTACCGGGCGACGGTTCCGGTCGGCGGGGCCGGCTGCGCCCGCCATCGATACAGATGCTCAGGCCGGCCGGCCGAGCCGTATCGAAGG
This sequence comes from uncultured Actinomycetota bacterium, assembly GCA_963836775.1. Classification (GTDB taxonomy): domain Bacteria; phylum Actinomycetota; class Actinomycetes; order Mycobacteriales; family Micromonosporaceae; genus DASQPR01. The sequence continues at coordinate 3,698,386 of CAWIKR010000003.1, forward strand.
CTCAACTCGACCTTGCCGCTGTGCGCCAGATCGCTCAGGTAGCGCTGGGCGGTGGCGCGGGAGACGCCCGTGCTCTCCGCGATCTCGATCGCGGTCTTGTGACCGCGAGCGCCGCGCAGCGCCTCGGTGATCCGCTGCGTGGTGACCGCCGAACGGCCCTTGGGCATCGCCGCGGCCGGCGCGTCGGCGTCATGCAACAACGCGACCGCGCGATCGATCTCGTCCTGACCCAGTTGGCGCTCGCCGGTGAGGTGGTTGCGGAACCGGGCGTACGCCACCAAACGCTCGGCCAGCTGCCCCGCGGTAAACGGTTTGGCCAGATAGTTGAGCGCACCAATGCCGAGCGCGGCCCGCACCGTCGTCGCGTCAGAAGCCGCCGTCAGCATGATCACGTCGGCATCGATCCGGCCGATCACCGAGGTCCCTAGGCCATCCGGCAGGTACTGGTCGAGCAGCACGAGTTCGGGCTTGAGCGTCGCGGAAGCGGTCACCGCCGCGTCCGCCGAATGTGCGACGCCGACGACGGCGAAGCCGGGAACCTGCTCCACGAATGACGCGTGCATCGCGGCGACCCGGAAGTCGTCATCGACGACGAGGACGCTGATCACGAAGATGCCTCCCAGCTCAGTGGAGCGGATGCCAGCAGCGCGCCGGGAATCTCGGCAGTGAACACCGCACCCGCATCGGCTCGGCCAGCGCCCAGATGGACGTCGCCGCCGTGCTGTCGTGCCGTACGTCGAGCAAGCGCCAGCCCGAGCCCGCTGCCGATCTCCTTGGTAGTCGCGCCGGCGCGAAATGGATCCGGCAGGCTCACGCCGTCGCCGCTGTCCGCCACGTAGATGTGGAGATCCTGGTCATTGGCAAAAAGGCTGACCTCTACCCAGCGAGGCCGACGCTCCCCGCTCGCGGCGGCCCGGATCGCGTTGTCGATCAAGTTGCCGAGCACCGTCACCACGTCAAGAGGAGCGATCAGCCGGCCCGGCACCCAGGTGTCTTCGCCCAGCCGGAGGGCCACTCCAGCCTCGGATGCCAACGCGGCCTTGGCGGCGAGCAAGCCGTCCAGATAGGGATCGCCGACACGGCCGGGTTCCGCGCCCGCCAGCGTGCTCGCGGTCAGCTCGCGGACGTATGCGTGCGCGCTGACTACGTCGCCGAGCTGCAGCAGCCCGTCGAGAGCGTGCAGCCGGTTCGTGTGCTCGTGCGCCTGCGCTCGCAGCGCATCGCTCAAAGCCCGGGTCGCCTCCAGTTCCCGGGCCAGGTCGTCTAGATCGGAGTGATCACGCAGGGTCAACACGCTGCCCAAGTCCTGGCCACCGCGCTCGACCGGCCGCCGTGTCACGATCACCATGCGGTCACCGACCAGCCGGAGTTCGCCGGTGATCGGCGACCGGTCATCGAGCAGCCCGACGATCTCATCTGTGGCCGGCGATCCCACCGCCACCGGCTCGGTAAGCAGGGCGGACGCCTGCTCGGTGCACACGCTCACTCGCCCTGTGATGTCTACAGCGAGCACGCCGTCGCGTACGCCTTCCAGCACTGCGACCTGCTCGCGCACAAGGTCCGCGAGCTCGGTCGGCTCCAAACCGAAGGTGCGCCGTTTCAGCCGGCGGGCCAACATCGCGGCACCGCCGACACCGACGGCCAGTGCGATCCCGGCGAACAGCAACGTGGCCGGTAGCAGCTGGTCGAGCCGATCGGTGATTCGATCGACGTGGATCCCGACACTCACCTCGCCGACGATCCGGCCGGAGTCGTCGTAGAGCGGCACCTTTCCGCGCGCGGACGGACCGAGCGTGCCGCGCTCGATATTGACCACCTCGCGGCCGGCCAGCGGGCCGGACGGGTCGGTGCTGACCGGTTGACCGATCATTTTGGGGTCGGTGTGCGAGAACCGGATGCCGTTGCGGTCGGCGATCACAACGAACAGCGCGTTGGTCGAGGACCGCACCGTTTCGGCGTAGCGCTGCACCGGCCCGCCCGGATCCGGTCGCCCGGAATCGACCTCTGCGGCCAGGCCCGGCTCCCGCGCCGCGGTACGCGCGATCGCCAGCGCCCGCTGCTCGTACTGCCGTTCCAGCTCGTGCCGCAACAGCAGCGTGGCAAGCACGAAGCCGGAGGCAGCGACGACGGCGACGACGACCACCTGCAGCAGCATCGTCTGGGTGGCCAGCCGGAGGGGGCGGCGGGTCATGACAACAAGTTACCTGTACAAATCGGCTGAGCAGAACGCGCAAAAAGCGATCTACGTGAATTGACGGCGCAATGACCGTAACCGCGCGGAAACACCGAGCCCGCCCCTACGTTCTGCGGCTATGACCCAAAGCACACCCGCCATCCGGCTGGCCCGGGCGACAAAGGCGTTCCCGGACGCCAGTGGCGGCTCATTCACCGCGATGCGGGACGTCACCTTCGACGTCGCGCCCGGTGAGTTCGTCACCGTCGTCGGCCCGACCGGTTGCGGCAAGTCGACCACACTGTCGCTGATCTCGGGACTGGAGCCGGTGACCGCCGGCGACGTCGCCGTGATTGGTACGCCGGTAACCGGCATCCCGCCCACCGTCGGCTACATGTTCCAGCAGGACGCCGTCCTGCCGTGGCGCACGGTCCGCGACAACGTTGCGCTCGGACTGCGCTATCGGGGCGTACCCAAGGCCGAAGCGCGGGACCGGGCCCAGGGCTGGATCGCCCGGGTCGGTCTCGACGGCTTCGAGCGCTACTACCCACATCAGCTCTCCGGCGGTATGCGCAAGCGGGTGGCGATGGCCCAGACGTTGATCACCGAGCCCGAGATCATCCTGATGGACGAACCCTTCGGCGCTCTTGACGTCCAGACGCGCGAGCTGATGCAGGCCGAACTGCTTCGGTTGTGGGCCGGTTCGAAGGCCGCCGTGGTGTTCGTCACGCACGACCTCACTGAAGCGATCGCGCTGGCGGACCGGGTGGTGGTGATGACCGCCGCCCCGGCGACGGTCAAGTCGATCGTGGCGGTCGATCTGCCGCGGCCGCGGATGGTCGACGAGATCCGTCTGCAGCCGGACTTCCTGGCCCTGTACCGGGAGGTCTGGCACGCCCTGCGGGAAGAGGTCGAGATCGCACGCGCGAGAGGAGCCGTTCGTGGCTGAGTACCCAGCAGTCGACCTGGCCGTGGTCGCGGAAGTGACCCGGGCCCCGGTCATGAGGACCGCCGACATCGAGGTGCCCGCGGGCCGCCGGCGCCGCCGGTTGGGTGTGTACGCCGGCCGGATCGCACTGGTAGCGCTCTGGCTCGGCTCCTGGGAACTGGCCAGCACCTACTGGATCGATCCGTTCTTTTACTCCAAGCCCAGCGAGATTGCGAACAAACTGGTCGACTGGTTCACCAACGGAACGTCCTACGGCTCGATCTGGGAACAGATCTCGGCCACCCTGCAGGAGGCTGTCTATGGCTTCATCCTCGGTGCCGTCGTCGGTGTGCTTCTGGGCGTGATCCTGGGTCGAGCTCGCTACCTCGCGGATGTGCTTGCGCCGTTCATCAAGGCCGCCAATGCCATCCCCCGCATCGTGCTCGCGACCATCTTCGTGATCTGGTTCGGCTTCGGTATGAGCTCCAAGGTCGCGACCGCGTTCGTACTGGTCTTCTTCGGCGTCTTCTTCAACGCCTTCCAAGGTGCCCGCGAAGTGCCCCGGGTCATCGATGACAACGCCCGGATCCTCGGCGCGTCACGTCTTCAGATGATGTGGACGGTCGTCCTCCCGAGCGCCACCTCGTGGATTCTGGCCAGTCTGCACACCGCGTTCGGCTTCGCCCTGATCGGCGCGATCGTCGGTGAGTACACCGGCGCCGACAAGGGCCTCGGAATGTTGATCGCGCACTCGCAGGGCACCTTCGACTCCCCCGGCATCTACGCGGCCATGATCATCATGACCGTGCTGGCACTGCTCGCCGAGGGCCTTCTCACCGCAATCGAACGGCGGTTGACCAAATGGCAGCCGCGTTGATCCCACCCCGGATAGTTGATCCCATCTCGTTTAGGAGCCAAAGTGCGGAAGTTAATCACGCTGGCGGCGGTGTCGGCGCTGGCCCTGGGCCTGGCCGCCTGCCAGGGCACGTCACCGTCGGCGAAGGGCGGCGGCGACGACAGTTCCATCTCGATCATGGTCGGCGGCCTGGACAAGGTGATCTACCTGCCGGCCAAGCTCACCGAGCAGCTTGGCTACTTCAAGGACGCCGGCATCAAGGTCGACCTGAAGAGTGAGCCGTCGGGCGCGGACGCGGAGACGATCATGTTGGCCGGCCAGGTCGATGGCGTCGTGGGTTTCTACGACCACACCGTGCACCTGCAGGCCAAGGGCAAGTGCGTGGAGAGCGTCATCCAATTCGCCGACGTTCCGGGTGAGGCCGAGGTGGTAGCCACCGGCAAGGCCGGCACCATCACGTCGGCGAAGGACTTCGCCGGCAAGAAGCTCGGTGTCACCAGCCCGGGCTCGTCGACGGACCTGATCACGCAGGCCCTCGCGGTGCGGGGTGGGGTCCAGCCGTCCGACTACACCACCGTCAAGGCCGGCGCCGGCGCTACCTTCATCGCCGCCATCGACAACGGGGCGATCGACGCCGGCATGACCACCGATCCGACGATCGCCCAGCTGACCAGCACCGGCAAGGCGAAGGTGCTGCTCGACATGCGTACCGAGGAAGGCACCCGGACGGCGCTCGGCGGGCTCTACCCGGCGGCTTCGGTCTACATGCCATGCGACTATGTCGCCGCGCACAAGCCGGCCATCCAGAAGATGGTGAACGCGTTCGCCAAGACGCTCAAGTTCATCAACACGCACAGCGCCGCCGAGATCGCGGCCAAGATGCCGGCCGACTACGCGGGTAGCGACCCGTCGCTCTACCAGAAGTCGATCAACGACTCGAAGGGCATGTTCACCGCGAACGGCGTCATGCCGGCCGACGGTGCGCAGACCGTGCTGGACATCCTGAAGGCGTCCAACCCGGACGTGAAGGCGGCTGGCTCGATCGACCTGAGCAAGACCTACACCACCGAGTTCGTGACGGCGGCCGCAGCCCAGTCCTAGCAGCTGACAAGCGACCCGGCCGGGCCTCGATCCTCGAGGTCCGGCCAATGTCGCTCGCACGGCAGCTGCACACCACCGGCGACGCGATCAGTGCTCAAAACGCCCCGCGCTCCGTGCCGGCGGAACAACTCCACCGCCTCGTGGCGCAACACAGGCTTCCAGGGTCCGGCGTTGTATCCGGGCGAACTGGTCAATTCTTGGGCTGGTCGGGCCGATGGGCTACCCGAGTTTGTGATGGTCCGGACCTCGTCGACCGTCGTCGCGGTCACTGCGGTGAGCGTGACGGGCCGAGAATATCCCGTGACATTTTCGGACGTGATCGAACGCTTCGGGCTGCGTTTCGGTGCCGTACCGGTGCCCGAGGGCGAGTCCATCGTGGAACTTCGCGTTGAGGCTGCATCGGGCGATGCGTGAAGCCGCAATCGGCCGGCTGTTGAAGGCTTGAGCCGATGACGTTTTTCCAGCTTGATGATCACGGTTTGGGATGGCGATCCATGTAGGACGAAGCTCGGGGTAGATGAGTAGATCGACCAAGATTCACACATCTGCCGAGGAGCTCCGTTGCTCACCTATCCTGCCAGCATTCCGCTGTCGACGGCGAGCCTGACTCGCCTGTCGGACCTGCTGCGATCGGCCCGCCGGGTCAACCGGACCCGGTGGCGGCGTCTGGATCCGGGTCGGCAGGCGCTGCTGGTGTTGGCGCATCTGCGCAACGGAGACACCTACGCGCGGCTGGCCAGCGGCTTCGGCGTCGGTGTCGCGACCGTCTACCGCTACGTCCGCGAAGCCCTAGACCTGCTGGCCGCTCAAGCGCCAACGCTGCAGCGGGTCGTCTATCAGGCCGCGCGGCTGCTGTGGGTGATCCTGGACGGCACCCTGATCCCGATCGACCGGGTCGCCGACCAGCGGCCCTACTACTCCGGGAAACACAAACGCCACGGCCTCAACGTCCAGGTCCTGGCCGATACCCGAGGCCGGCTGCTGTGGGCCTCACCCGCACTGCCCGGCGCGGTCCACGACATCAAGGCCGCCCGCACCCACGGCATCCCCACCGCCTTGATCAAATTCGGGGTCGCCTGCCTAGCCGACAACGCCTACCGGGGCGCCGGACCGACCGTCGCGGTGCAGTTCCGGCGCGGACCCCGACCACTCTCGGACGCGCAACGCCAGGTCAACGCCTGCCACACCGGCAACCGCGGACCCGGCGAACGCGCCATCGCCACCCTCAAAACCTGGAAGCTACTGACCAAGCTTGTTGCCGAGGCCAGTCGCGCAGCGCGGCAACGCGGACTGACGACCATGCGCGCCCATGTGGACGTGCGAAACCGGCCGACGCGAGCGGCGCTCGAGCGGTAAGGCGCCCCTAGCCGATGTGTGACACAGATGGCTGCCCTTGCACACGGCGCCGATCGAGTGCCGCAGGCCCCTAGACGATCGTCGAGATCGCGCGGATGGCGATCCCCGCCGACGTAGCCGGCCGGCGGGGACCTGAGTCCATCCAATTGCGCACACCAGCGACGTTTAAGAACGCGGGTCAGTCTCGTCGACGGTGGCAGGTTCGACAGCAGCCCCAGCACCAGATCCCGTACACGACGCCGGGGTTCAACCCGGGCGAACCGGCCGGCTATCCGGCTCATCAGGATCTCGAACGCTTCCTGCCAGCGACCAGGGTCCACGGGTCCACGCTGTGACTTGCGGCCAGCGCAAGATCGTTAGTCTTCACACACCGATGATCAGCGGTGGCGGCGCTGTTGCGTAGTTCCAACGTCGGGCATGGTGAAGATTGGTGAACGTGCGATGTATCACCACCAGCACTTCGCCACCCGCGCCCGGGCCCGGGCCCGTTTCCGACTACATCGAAGTGTTCTACAACCGCATCCGACTGCACTCCACCCTCGGCTGTCGCACCCCGACCGAAGCCCTCACCGACTACCGAACCCAACCCCAAGCAGCATGATCAATCGGAGGAACTGTCCAAGATTCTTGACACACCCCATTCGTTGTTCGCACGGTTGCTGCGCCATGCCGCCGATAGTCCCGGTTGTAGTGCCGTCGGCAGACGAGCGGAGGCGGGTGGTCAGAGGAGTTGCTGCGCGATCAGCCGAGGCCTCGCCCTCCGTCGACGACGATACGCTGGCCGGTGATGAAGCTCGCTCCGGGTGAAGCGAGGAAACTCACGGCGTGGGCGATGTCGTCGGGGGTTCCCATCCGCCCAGCGGGCACCGATGCGAGGTAGGCGTTCCTGACCTCGCCTGCGACATCTGCGTGGCGCTCGACCGGGACAAAGCCCGGGGCGACAGTGTTGACCGTGATGCCAAAGGGTGCCAGCTCACGGGCCCAGCTGCGGGTAAGGCCGATCTGCGCGCTCTTGGCGGTGGCATAGGCAGACCTCCCCGGCGGCGGTCGGTCCGCAACCTCGGAGTCGATTTGGATGATCCGCCCGGATCCCCTCGCCCGCATCCCTCGGAGCACGGCCCGCCCCAACAGCACCGGGCTCTTGACGAAGAAATCGAGCTGGCGGAGGTGGTCCTCCCACGCAACCTCGGACAGCGGCGCTTCGGGCTGAGGACCGGTCGCGTTTAGCACCAGCACCTCAACCACGCCGAGACCGCGCGAAATAGCGGCGACGAGCCCGGCGACTTCCGCCTCGTCGGTGACATCGGCGGCAAAGGCGCCTGCCGTCCCGCCACCGGCGCCAATACGGCGGGCGACCTCCTGGACCTGTGCGTCCCCACTGCGGCCATTCACCGCAACAGCCAGGCCGTCACGGGCAAGCCGTCGCGCAATGGCCGCGCCCAGCCCGCGGGAGCTTCCTGTCACCAAGGCGACGCGTTGCTCGTCCACGCTCATAAGCCCGATCATCTCGCCCAGCCCCACCGCGGCCAACAAGATTCCGTCGACACCTGCCCATCTGGGCATCGGGCTCGGCCGCGATACCCAGGCAGACCACCGGTCACGGAGACCACCTCTTGGTCGAGACCGACCGGTTTGGCGAGCCCGTGCCATGCGCTGGGGTGCCGTCCGACCACCCCGCGGCACCAGGCCCTACAGGTCCGGCGGTTGCGGAACCGTTGACGAACCCGCCACTAGGCAGGACGGTGATGGGTGTGCGACGGTTTGGAGGACCTCGCGTGCCGCGGCCTGTGGCTCGACGACTTTAGAAGTGGCGTCCAGCCATGCTTCTTTGTGCCGGCCACGAGGATGATCCGTACGGCGGCCGTCTGCTTCGCCGTGCGGGTGCCGAAAAGCTCGTCCGCCTGGTCACGGTGGGTTCGTCAGTTACGAACGATCTCGCACTCGGTCGACCCGGTGCAGCGGGTGGCGTCGGCGACGCTAGCTGGGCGATGATGCCGCATTGTGCTGCGTCGAATGGCCTACCTCGGCGTGACCAACGCACTCGCGCTGCTACGGCTGCTACCAATGAGCGACCGGGCCAAGGACGCCGAAATCCTCGCCCTCCGACATCAGATCACCGTCCTGCAACGACGACTGCACGGCGAGAAGGTCCGGTTCATTCCAGCTGACCGGGCATTGCTGGCCGCGCTGCTGCGCCCACTCCCCCGCGACGTGCTGCGCCACATCCGACTGCTCGTACGCCCCGGAACCGTACTACGGTGGCACCGCGACCTGATCGCCGCACGCCACGCCCGCATCTCACGCCCGAAGCGTGCCGGCCGACCGCCCACCATCCGATCCATCCGCCTGCTCGTGTTGCGCCTGGCCAGGGAGAACAGCTCGTGGGGGTATCGGCGCATCCACGGCGAACTGCTCGTGCTTGGCGTCAAGGTCGCCGCATCAACAGTCTGGGAGATCCTCCGCGACGCCGGCATCGACCCCGCACCCGAGCGAAGCTCTACCACGTGGGCGACATTCCTGCGCACGCAGGCCCAGGCTCTCCTCGCCGCCGACTTCGTCGAAACCTTCACGTTGACCGGCACACGGATGTACGTCCTGGCCGTCATCGAGCACGCCACCCGCCGGGTCCGGATATTGGGCGCCACCGCGCACCCGACCGCAGCGTGGGTGACCCAAGCCGCCAAGAACCTGGTCATGGACCTATAGGATGCCGGCTGCCCGGCCCGCTTCCTCATCCGCGACCGCGACGGCAAATACCCCGCACTGTTCGACACCATCCTCGCCGACACGGGGATCGAAGTCGTACTCAGCGGCGTGCGCATGCCCCGGATGAACTCCGCGGTCGAACGATGGATACAAACGTGCCGCCACGAACTACTCGACCGCACACTCATCCGGAACCAGACGCATCTCCTGCGAGCTCTGCGCGAGTACGAGCAGCACTACAACGAACACCGGCCACACCGCGGAATCTCAAACGCCAGACCCCTGCACCCACTCCCGGAACCGGTCCTTCCAACCACGATCACCGACCTCGCCATCCGCCGACGTGACCGCCCCGGCGGAATAATCCACGACTACCAACGTGCAGCCTGAGCTGCAGGGACGATATTCTCGGCACCCGCACGGTGCGTCCAGACCAGCTGGTCAGCTGATCGACTTGACCTGGTCGCACATAGCGAAACCGGCGCGGCCGTCGAGGGTGACCGGCACGTGCCAGGCAAGCTGCCGGTCCGTGCTGGTGCACGGCACGACCAGCGCCAGCCGATTCGGCAGTGAACAGGACATTGGCGACGCGACCACGATCGCCGGCCGCCGGCCGGCGTTCTCCTTGCCGACCTGTGAGCTGAAATCCGCCCACCACGCCTGCCGCGGCGCCAAGGTCACCAGTCCTCGCCTCCGGCTAGGCCGTCGGCGACAGTGCCCTCCGCCAGCATCCGCGCTCCACCTGATATGCCTCCAGCGCCTCCGGGTCAGCCGTCATTTTCCGGATCGACTCGGCTACGCGTGCTGGAACAGCACGACGCGCAGCGCCTCGGCCAGCGAGACGCCGCCCATTTCCTCGTTCGCGATCTTCGCGAGTTGGTCGCGGTTCTGCACGGAAACTCGCATGCTTGTCTGCATGTGCTGAAGCATGCACGACCGCATGCAGGCTCGCCGGAGCGGGTTCGCGTTCACATACGAACGGTATGCCCCAACCATTGAATGGGCTGGGTACGGCCATATCCTGTGTTCAGCGCAGCGACGCCGTCACGAGGGCGTTGATGGCCGCCTCCGAACACGCCTGGGAGGCGCCGAAGGTGCGCACCCATCCGCGGGCGGCGCTGAAGTCGAGTCCCTCCGCGCCCATGTCCACGACGACGAGCGACGGATGCCGCTTGATGAGCTCAGCGCTCAGCCGCTGCTGCCATTCGTGGCGATGCGGGCTGCGTACGAGCAGGACGACCTCCGCGTCATCGTCGAATTCGCCGGTGAACAGGCCGATCTCGGAGGTGACCATGATCGCACCGTTGTAGGTGTCTCCCGAGATGGCCACCGTTTCGCACTCGTAGCCGGCTGCATCCAGCATCTCCTCGAGCGCACCGCCCCCACCGCCGACGGCGGGCGAGTGCTCCTGCTCCAGACGGATCACCAGCACGTGCCGGCCGCGCAGCCCGGCGTCCCCGCTGACGCGGCGGGCCCGCGCCGCGAGCTCGCGGCCCACCGCGTCGTCGCGACGCTCGGTGGTCTGCCGCTCCCGTCGGCCGAGACGGGCGATACGGGCGTTGGCCTGTTCGAGCCGCTCGATGTCGAGGCGGCCCTGCGCCACCGCATCCGTGATCGCCCGCACCGCGATCACGACGTCCTCCCGGTACGAGACCGCGCCCAGGCACAACGCGTCGATCCCGGCTTCCAGCGCGAGCACCACGGACTCGGCCAGCGGTACGACGTCGCGTACGCCGTGCATCTCAAGAGCGTCGCAGATGACCACGCCGTCGTAGCCGATCTCCTCGCGCAGCAGGCCGGTCACCGCCGCGCGGCTGATCGAGGCCGGGTACCGCTCGTCGAGCTGCGGCAGCCGGACGTGGGAGACCATGATGCCGTCCACACCCGCGGCGGCCGCGGCACGGAACGGATCGAGGTACCAGCCGACCAGTTCGTCACGGCTGAGATCGACCGTCGGGGTGCCCAAGTGCGCGTCCATGCCGCTGCGACCGTGCCCTGGGAAGTGCTTTGCGCAGGCGCTGACCCCGGTGGCCTGCAGCGCCTGCACCCAGGCGGCGGAGTGCGCGGAAACCCGGGCGCGGTCGTCGCCGAAGGTGCGCATCGCGTTGGGCGTCAGAGGGTTGGAGATCACGTCGACGGCGGGCCCGAGATTCCAGTCGATGCCGGCGTCGACCAACGAGAGGCCGATCTGCTCCGCCGCCGCGCGGGTCGCCTCGAGGTCGTCGATGCGCCCCAGCGCGTAGTTGCCGGGCACGCTGGTACCGCCGTACCCCTCCAGGCGCGTCACGTCGCCGCCCTCTTCGTCGGTCGCGATGATCACGTGGTCCCGCAGCGCGTGCAACGCGGAGGTGAGCTCGGCGACCTGCTCGCGCGAGTGGATGTCCCTTCCGTAGAGGATCACGCCGCCGAGCCCTGCCTCCACGCACGGCGCGAGCCACCGGGGTAGCGCCGGCCGACCGATGGAGGGGAAGAGAACGCCGTAGGCGAGGGTCTCAAGCTTGGTCATGTCAACCCTTCGATGCGGAGGTGCGCGACGCACGCCGGTCGCGAGTGAGCGGGGGCGCCCACGAATTCCATTCAGGGTGAAACGAATTCACGGCTGCCATGCTAGGCGCTCCGCCCTCAATCCGCCCAGAGGGCGGCCACACCGAAAAAAAACGGGCGACAGGCTTCCGCGCGGCTCCCGGCGGGCTTATTCTTCTCACCGCGAATAAGTTTCAGGCTGAGAGGAATTATGGACTCAGGAACCGCGGTACGACGATCCAATCGCAGCTCCGTCCTGGAACACCTCCTGTCCGGTCGGGAGATCGACCGGCAGGAGCTGGTCGCCGCCACCGGCCTCAGTCAGGCCACGGTGTTCCGCGTCGTCGGTGAACTGCTGCAATCGCGCATCGTCGTCGAGGGCCCGACCATCGCACGCGCAGGCCGTGGTCGCAGCGCGACCAGCGTTCGCTTCAACGGCGAGATCGCGCTCGCCTGCGGCGTCGACCTCGGCGGCACCAACTGTCGTCTGGTGTTGACCGACGCCCTCGGCCGCACCATCGCCCGCCGTGGCTACCGCACCCGTCATGACGTAGACGCCCGGGGCTTCGGCGAGTGGCTCGGCTCGTGCGTACGGGAGCTGGTCGAGCACGACGGCGAAGGCGCCACGCTCGGGGCCGTCACCGTCGGGCTCCCCGGCGCGGTGGCCGGCGACAAGACCCGCGTCGTCGGCTCGCAGAACCTGCCGCAGATCCGCGGCCCCGAGTTCCTCCAGGCCCTAGCCGGCTCCATTGACGCGCCGGTCAACATCGACAACGACTCCAACCTCGCGCTGCTGGGTGAGCTGCGCTACGGATCGGTGCCGCCGACCGAGACCACAGTGCTGCTCATCCTCGGCACCGGGCTCAGCGCTGCCGTCGCGATGAACGGCGAGATCCTCTCGGGCGCCCAGGGGCTGCTCGGCGAGTTCGGGCGCCTGCCGCTGCTCGGGCGCGCGCATCGCATGCGCGACCTGCTCTCAGGCGCCGGGCTGGCCGGCTATGCGCGCTCGCTCGGCTTCACGCTCGACAGCACCGCCGAGGTGTTCGCGCAGCCGCAGCGGTTCGGGCCGCTCGTCGCCGAATCCCGCGCCGCGTTCACGCACCTGATTGAAGTCGTCGCACTCGCCTATGAGCCGGCCAGCATCCTGGTCACCGGCGGGTTCTCGGAGTCCTTCTCCGACGACTGGTTCACTGATACCCGGGACCGCCTGCGTGAGCTGGTGGGCGTCGACAGCATGATCCAGCGTTCCACGCTGGGCGCCGCCGCCGGTCTACTCGGCGCGATGGCCCACGCACTGGGCCACCTCCACGTCGGGCTCGGCGCGCTCGGTGCCCTGTCCGCCACCGTCGCCCCAAGCCGCGACGAGATCCTCGACCGATTCCGCTCGTGCTCCCCCGAACCCCTCGCCAGTGGAGTCTGACCATGACGGTGCGAATTCTGACCAACGCGCGCCTGGTCCTTGAGGACCGCGTCATCGACAACGGATGGCTCGTGATTCGCGACGGCGTCATTGATTCCCTCGGCCCGGGTGAGCCCCCGGGGCCGCAGCGCTTCAACGCAGCCGCGGTCGACTACGTCGACGTCGAACGGCAGTGGGTGCTGCCCGGCTACATCGACCTGCACTGCCACGGAGGGGGTGGCCGGGCGCTCTACAGTGGCAACATCGAGGACGTGCGGGTGGCCGCTGCCGCCCACCTGAACCGGGGTACCACGAGCATGCTCGCCTCCATCGCTACTGCCCGGCTGGAGACGATGATCGCGGCCGCGGAGGCCATCGGCGCGGCCATCGACGACAACAGCGCCCCGAACATCCGCGGAATCCACTTCGAGGGCCCGTTCCTGTCTTCCGCGCGACGCGGCGCCCAGACCCTCGCCGCCCTGCGCCTGCCGGACGAAGGAGTCTTCCGTCGCCTTATGCGCGCCGCCGGAGGGCACGCCGCGTCGATGACCATCGCCCCCGAACTTTCCGGAGCGATCGAGCTGATCCGGCGCAACAGCGACGACATCGTCTTCTGTGTCGGCCACACCGACGCCAACGCCGAAGCGTTCCAGGCGGCCGTGGACGCCGGCGCTCGCCACGTCACCCACCTGTTCAACGCGATGCCAGGCGTCACCCACCGCACCCCGGGTCCTGTCGTGCGGGCGCTGCTGGACCCCCGCGTCACGGTGGAGCTGATCGCCGACGGGCACCACCTCGCAGCGGACACCCTGCGCCTCGCGCTGAAGACGGCCGGTACCCGACGCGGGGTACTCGTCACCGATGCGATGGCCGCGGCGGGACTCGAGGACGGCAGGTACGACTTCGTGGACCGTACCGTCGATGTGCGCGGCGGCGCGGCGTACCTGCACGGCACCGACACGCTGGCCGGCTCCACCCTGTTCATCGGGGAGGCGGCCGCCCGGGTCGGCGCACTCGCGAATCTCTCACCGGTCGACACCGCCCGGCTCACGTCCGCGAACGCGGCGCGCGTACTGGGCTGGACAGACCGCGGCGTGCTCGCGGCGGGCGCGGCGGCCGACCTCGTCATCAGCCCTGACGGCGCGCACGCCGCCGCGGTGGCCATTGCCGGCCACTGGCGCCCCGCCGAGGCCTCGCCCGAGGTCGCCCGCCGCGAGCTCGCGCTCGTCTGAGGTGACCGGCGACGCGCCATCACCGATCGCCGCCACGAAAGCTGATATTGCGCACGGCCGCCGGTGCATCGTCACCCGGCGCGGCCATGGCGATCCGGACGGCGAGCGCCGAGCCGAAACGTTCATCGCGACGTTGCACATGCCGGTACCGAACCTGTCACCGCGAGCCGTCGAAGACTGCGGCCAGGATCAGTGGCGACGGCGGCAAGCGCGGCGACCGTGCCGATGCCCGCGACACCCACCGAGCCGCGGTCGCGCGGCGTGCCGAAAAGCCCCGCCACGATCCGCGCGGCCAGTACGCATCCGGCCACCGAGCCGCCGACAGCCCGAGCGGGAGCGCACCCATGACTAGGATCGACAGCTGCGGCTGCCCGCGGACGGCGCCGAGCCGGGACAGCCAGCTCGACGAGCCGATCCCGGACAGGGCAATACCGTGCCGATGCCGCCGGCCATCGTCAGGCCCCGGCGTCCGTAGCGACCTGGCGGATCCAAGTCCACGATCAGCCCTTGACCGCGCCCGCGGACATTCCGGAGACGAGGTTCCTTTGAACGATCATGAAGAAGATCACCACGGGTAGGGCGAACAGCACCGATGCCGCGATGAGCCCGCCGTAGTCGATGCGCGCGTTCGTGCTGAAGGAGACCAGCCACACGGGCAGGGTGTACTTCGACTGGTCCTTGAGCATGACGTACGCGGTGATGTAATCGTTCCACGCCGCGATGAACGCGAAGACGCTTGTCGAGATGAGCCCGGGCAGCACCAGCGGGAAGTAGATGCTGCGCAGGATGCGCCCCGTACCGGCACCGTCGATCTTCGCGGCTTCCTCGACCTCGATCGGGACGTTGACGAAGAAGCCACGCAGCACCCAGATGCTGAACGGCAGCACGCTGGACACGTAGGCCAGGCCCAGCCCCCAGTAGCTGTTGAGCATGCCGAGGCTCTTGAACGACAGGAACAGCGGGATCAGCAGAGCGCCGCCGGGAATCATCTCCACGGCGAGGATCGCCACGAGGATCGCCCGCCGTCCGATGAATTCGAAACGCGACAGTGCGGCCGCAGCGAGGAAGCCCAGCACGATGGAGACGACGACCACGCCCAGCGACACGATCAGGCTGTTGACCAGCGAGGTGAGGAAGCCCGCTTTGGTGAAGGCGTCGATGTAGTTGCCGAAACTGATCGGCGCGGGGAAGAACTGTGGCGTGTTACTGGTGATGTGGTCGCGGGTCTTGAACGACGTATTGAGCATCCAGTAGATCGGCACCGCCCACAACACGCAGCACACGATGGCGCCCACGTGCGAGATCGGATGCTTCGCCCGTCGCCGCCGCTGCCGGGCCACGGACGCGCTCGCGTGCCGGGCCGCGGTGGTGGGGTGTGTTTGTGTCGCGGTCATGCCATCTCCCCCGAACGCATCAGACGGCGGATGTAGAGGCCGGTCAGGATCATGAGCAGGATCGCGGTCACGACCGCGATCGCGGAGCCCTGGCCGAACGAGTTGGACGCGAACGCCTTCTGAAACGCCCAGATGCTCAGGGTCGTCGTGCCGCCGTCCGGGCCGCCGCGGGTCAGAATCCACAGCTGATTGAAGGTGTTGAAATGCCAGATGATCTGCAGGATCGTGGCCAGGTAGAGCACGGGGCGCAGGAACGGCAGCGTTATCGAGCGGTACATGCGCCAACTGCTCGCGCCGTCGAGCTGCGCGGCTTCGTAGAACTCCGCGGGGATTTGCGACTGGCCGGCGTAGAGGGTCAGCGCGACGAACGGGACCGACTGCCAGACGATGAGCAGCCAGACGATGGTGAAACCACCGCCGGCCGTACCGGTCCAACGGTGCGAGGTGTAGTCGCCGAACCAGCCGAGCTGGGTGATCAACCAGTTGAGCACCCCGTAGACGGGTTCGAACAGCCACTGCCACACCAGGGTGGCACTGACCGTCGGCAACGCCCAGGCGAGGATGAGCAACAAGTTCAGCACCGTGCGGAGGCCCCGGCTCACGTTGCCCATCATCTGCGCCATCGCCATACCGATGACGAGGCATCCGATCACCAGCGATCCGGTGAACACACCGGTACGCAAAAGGACCGGCCCGAACTGCGAGTCCTTGAAGATCGCCGTGTAGTTGGCGAAGCCGATCCACTGCGTCCTACCCGTGAACAGGGCGCGCAGGCCGAAGTCCTGGAACGAATTCACCACCAGCCGCACGAGCGGGTAGCCCAGTACCCCGGCCAGGACGATGCCGGCCGGGGCCAACAGGATGGCCGGAGCCAGGTTCAGACCGCCGCGTCGGCGGTGGGGCCGAGATCCGCTCTCGGCCCCACCTGACTCCGCGACAGCGCTGACGACTGTGTTCGAGGTGTCTGCGGACATCACTAGCTCGCGTTCAGCGCCTGGTTCAGATGCTTGTCGAAGTCCGCTCCGGCCTGCTCCGGGGTCTTCGTCCCCGCCACGATCTGCGAGAAGAAGTCCGTCACCGAGTTGTCCGACTCGATCGTGGCCCAGCCCGGCGTCGCGGGGGTGGAGATGCTCAGCTTCGCGCTCTCGTAGAACGACTTCATCTCGTCGGGCAGCGTGGTGACCACCTGCTCGATGAGCTGGCTCGATACCGGAATGTGACCCGACGCCTGCGAGATCTGCTTGACCTGGATGGCGTCGGAGTCAATGAACTTCACGAACTGGAGCGCGAGATTGGCATTCTTGCTCTTCGCGGCGATCGCCAGGTCCGAGCCGCCGAGGAAGTTCGGCATGTTCTGGCCGGGATTGGCCTTGCTCGGGAACGGGAAGCTGCCGATGTGGCCGGCCAGCTTCGGGTAGGACTCCTCGACGGTCTTCAGCGCGTTGCCATTGCCCATGATGGTGGCGGTCTTGCCGGTACCGATCAGGTCGCCCGGGTCCGGCGTGTCCATGGGCGCGGTACGAGATCCGGCCGTGGAGTACGCGTTCTCGAAGCTCTTGAAGTCCTGCAGGCCCTGCTGCGACGCGGCCGTCTCCAGCTGACCCTGCCAGCTGCCGCCCGACTGCTGCGCCAGCGCCCCGCCGGCGTCGTAGAGGAACGAGATCGCGTTGTACCAGTAGGTGCCCGGCAGGTAGAAGGCGCTGAAGTCGGAGGCGGAGTTCGTGGCCCTGATCTTGTCGAGGTCGGCGGTGAGCTCGGTGTAGCTCGTCGGCGCCACGGTAACCCCGGCCTTGGCCCATATGTCCTTGTTGTAGATAACCGATCGGGTACCGGCGTAGAACGGCGCGGCGTAGAGCTTGCCGTCCACCGTCGCCGGTCCCTCAAGGCCGGTCAGCCAGGTGTTGGAGCCCTCAAGGTCCTTCTTTTGCTCGGTGAGGTCGGCGAGGGCACCGTTGGCGGCGTACAGCGGCACGTCGGTGTTGCCGATCTCCACGACGTCCGGTGGGGTGTCGGTGGCCAGGGCCGTGGTCAATTTCGTGTTGATGTCGTCCCACTGCTGGATCTCGACCTTGACCGTGGCGCCGGTCTGCGCCTGGAACTGGTCGACAACGGCCTGCTGCGCGGCGTCGGTCAGCGTGTCCTGCATGAGCCAGACGGTCAGCGACTTGCTGTCGCTGCCGGATCCTGCGTGGTTGCTCCCCGAGCAGCCGGTGAGCACGAGTGCGACGGCTGCTATCGCCGCACCGGCTGCGATGGAGCGTTGTTTCTTCATCTCACTCCTTGAAAGGCTCGCATTGTCAGAACTCACGCCAGCATCGATCCGCTCCCCGCGCGGCGGCCGTCGCGCCAGCGGGTTCGCCGGCGGACACACCCGTCGAAATGATCTCTGCTGGTATCCCGCGAAGCGCCGGCAGCCGTGCCGAGGGTGCTGGTTGCGGCTCCGTCGTCGCAGGTCGTGGTAGACGATGTTCTTCAAGAACCTTTCGAAAGTCAAGGGCTAGCCCACACTTCCACAGGCATAGGGTGGCCGGCCGTCCGCGCACGACTGCGACGGGCAGCGCTCGCGAAGCCCACAGCAACCGGCCCCGGCTAGCGGCGAGGACCTGGACGTTGACGTCGCGGCGTTGTGTTTGCCGGAGCACGCGGCGGCGAGCAGGTCGAGGGCTTCGCGGATGTAGCGGTAGACGGTGGCGACACCGACGCCGAAGCGGCTCGCCGGCCGGGCGTAGGCGTCCCCGTTGTGCAGGTGCGCCAACATCAGCGGCAACTGCCGACCGGGTCCAAGCCTCGCCACGGGGTGCCGTTGGTTCGGCGGGCGGGCTGACTGCAGCATGTCCGACGAGTGGGTCGGGGTCGCGCACGAGAGCGGAATGCTGCAGGATATGTGAGCGATGACGCTTAAGGATTCTTAATTAAGGCTCTCGGAAGTCCAGGACGGCCCGGCGGCGGGAAGTTACCGGCGAACGACGCAGATGGGGGACAGACGTGAGGTGGATCCGTAGCGGCGTAGAGGCGTCCTCTCCGGCGGCCGCGCCATCGCTGCTGCGCTCGATGAACCAGCGCTTCATCCTGGACTGGCTGTACCAGAACGGCCCGGCCACCCGGCCGCAGATCTCCCGCGCGATCGGCCTGTCCCAACCGACGGTGTTCGCCACGCTCGCGAACCTGGAGGATGTCGGCCTTGTTCGGACCCGCGGCCAGTACGAGGAGTCCAACGGTCGACCCGCGCTGATCTACGAGGTCGACCCCACCACCGGCACCGTGGCCGCGGTGGACGTCGGAGCCGACTGGCTACGGGTCATGATCAGCGACCTGCTGGGCACGATCCTGGCGCGCACCGAGGTGCGCAACACCGCGCGGAGCTCGAAGGCGCTGGTAGGCATGGTGAAGGAGGCGATCACCGCCGCGGCCAGCGAGGCGAGCATCGACTATGCCGCCATCAGCCACACAATCATCGCGTCTCCCGGCGTATACCGGGAACAGGATTCCCGCATCATCTACGCCACCCGGCTGCCCGAGTTGCAACGCCCGAAGGTGTACGACGAGCTACGCGGGACGCTCGGCATGCCGGTGACGATCGAGAACGACGTCAATCTCGCCGCGCTCGCGGAGTACAGGCAAGGTGCCGGGCGCGGCGTGAATCCGTTCGTGTATCTGCACATCGGTACCGGAGTGGGACTCGGGCTCGTGGTCGACGGCAAGGTATACACCGGCGCGACGGGAGCGGCGGGTGAGATCGGCTTCCTCCCGTTCCCTGACACCGAGGTGCTCGGCGACACGGTGGTCCACGAGCGTGGGATCCTCGAGGCGGCGTTCGCCGCCGAGGCGGTCGTTGAGCACGGCCGGCGGCTGGAACTGGAGGGGGCCAACACCGCCACGAAGGTCTTCGACCTTGCCCGCAAGGGGGTGGCCCCGGCCAAGCAGGCCGTGCAGCGGCAGACCGAAATTCTCGCGGCGCTGCTGACCAGCATCAGCGCATTCCTCGACCCTGAGCTGATCGTAGTCGGCGGCGGGATCGGCCAGAACCTGGACCTACTGGGCGTCGGGCTCGCCGAACGCCTGGACAAGCTCAGTCCGCTGCGCCCGCGGATCGTCGCGAGCGTCCTCGGCAGTGACGTCACGGTCTGCGGCGCGGTCACCCGCGGGGTCGCCATCGCGCGTGAGGCCATCTTCACCGAGCGCGTCGCGAAGGTCCCCGGCGTATAGATCTCCGCTAGGTGCAGCCCGCTCGTGCCGGGCAGGACAGCGATCGCCCTGTGCTATGCGAAAGCTTCGCGCGGGTGAAGACCTGCGATTTCAGGGGCTGGTCGCAGGCATCACGGTGCTGAAGGAGCGGGTCGCTGAGCTGCGGCCGACGTATTTGCCGTCGGATCCATCGGGGCGGACGTCGGATGTTGCCGGGGAGATCGCACGCAGCGTTCGCCGGCGACCGCAGCAGATATGCCGTCTCCTCCATGGCGTCCCAGTCAGCCTTTGACACAAGCACCGCGTTGCCTCGAATTTGGGTACGGACACCGTTCAGCTGCCGATGTCGGTTCCGTCACCTCGGTGCCACCGTGCAGCCCAGACGTCAATGGCTGCGGCGGCGTACATCGACTCGCCGCCCGGCAGAGTGAAGAGCGGTTCCGGCCAGTCGGACCGAACTGTCAACACCCTCAGTTCGTCCTCCGATACACCTAGCCGTCGCATGACGTCGCGTTCGTCAATCAGGTTGGCGGAACGCGCGCGTGCGTCCTCGGTCTCGGCCAGAAGCCGGTGCGGCCCAGCTAGGGCTCCAGTTGCGACGAGGCTTGCCAATCCCGGGACCGCCTCAATTCGAGCGCACGCCGCAGCGCCGGACACGACATCCGCCGAGATCGTTATGCGAACTTGAGCGGCTTCGTCGACCTGCACGACGATCACGACCGCCGGATCATCCAACGTGGCAATCTCGTCATCGGTGAGGTGACCGGCGTAGTCGGCAGTGACATACCAGCGCATGACCGGACTCTAGACCGCAGACCCCCGCGAATCTATCCCGTCCGCCCCGCTGCCAACGATCTGAATCTGCGCACTGACCTGATCGCGGCGGGCGGGTATCTCGGGTACAGCGGCATGCACTGCGCCCGGTGCGACCATGATGCCTCGCAAATGGCGCGTGAGGTGAGGCGGAAGCTTAGACAAGCTGGTCACCTGCTGTCGCAATGACAACATCAGTTGGCCTGATTCTCCTGTTCCGATGCATACCGGCGGCGTGCCGCACATCCATATTCCTGGCGCTGTCTTGGCTCGTGCTGGTCCCGGTCAACGTCGGCGCCCGCCGCGGCCCTGTCGGCGTCTGTTGCCCGCTAGTTGCCGACCAAAGCGTCCTGAAGCTGACTCTTGCTCATGTTCGACCGTCCTCTGACATTGCGACGCTTGGCCTCGGCATACAACTGCTCTTTCGTCCGCCCCGCAGCGCCGGTGTGCGATCGCTTGCCGCCAC
The DNA here is from genome assembly GCA_963836775.1 of uncultured Actinomycetota bacterium. GTDB lineage: Bacteria > Actinomycetota > Actinomycetes > Mycobacteriales > Micromonosporaceae > DASQPR01. The sequence continues at coordinate 3,719,518 of CAWIKR010000003.1, forward strand.
GATGACCGGATGACACATCAGAGGTCGATGAACGGCTCGCAGTCTTCGACTCGCCGCTGCGTGCGCGCTCCTTATTGACCGTCGCCGCCGCGATCCGAGTCGCCGTCTTCGCCGACTCACCGCGCCTGTTAGCGCTGTCTTTGATGTGCTCGTACTGGCGTTCCCGTCTGGGACTAGATCCTGCTGGCATGGCACCCTCCTTCAGGTCAGGCATCAGGCAAATACCCTGCGACCGGCCTGCGCAATCACCAACCAGGCGGTCCCTCGGCCCCACGGCCGATTGCAGAGACGGAATCACTGAGCTCCCGGAACGTCCCGTTCACCGCTGAGGTACGCACGGACTCCGGACAACTCACGAGTGGCGGCGACCTGGCCTCTCGCTCGATTGCCAACCATGTGGATTTCACCAACAGACCCTCGGCGTGCTCGCCTCGAACCGGCCCTCGAATGCCCCCGGTGATCTGGAAGCTATCGGCGCCGGAAAGCATCCGGCTCGTACCGCAGGGTTACGCGCTGCTCAGACGGGAATCAACATGTGGACGTCCCCTGGGACGGAGATGCGGTGAGCAATGTCCAGCCAACAAGCACCCACAGTGACGGAGTACTTCAGCGTCGACGACCTCCATCATGTCCGTGTCCTAGTGGAGCGTGCGTGCGACGCGGTCGGCATGGCAGCCGAACGGATCTACCGCCTGGTCTTCGCGGTCAACGAAATTGCGATTAACGCGGTCAAGCACGCCGGAGGCTGGGGCGTGCTGACTGTCCGCCAATCGCGGCACGGAGTTTCCGTGGAAATCTCCGATCGCGGCCGTGGACTGCCCGAAGCCCTCACTACCGAACGACCCAGTGTCGAGGCCACCGCGGGCCGGGGCTTGTGGATGGCACGGCGGCAGTGTCCGGACATGACCATCAAGACCAGTCCGGACGGAGTTACAGTCCGGCTCTTCATGGCCGTCAGCTAAGCCGACGGTTCTCGGGACCGCCATCGATCGGCATGCCGTCGGCCTTCACCCCCACGTGGATCCTGTGAGTGCCGGACCCTGCCGCATGATTGACCCAGACCTGGGTACGGGCATGAAATGGGTCAGATCGCCGCCGAAGTCATGATCGCTCGCCTCGCCGCCTGGGGTGTGGATACCGTCTTCGGTATCCCGGGCGACGGCATCAACGGGATCATGGAAGGGCTACGCCGCCAGTCCGACAAGATCAAGTTCGTCCTGGTCCACCATGAAGAAGCGGCCGCCTTCATGGCGACGGCGTACGCGAAGCAGACCGGCCGGATCGGCGTGTGCCTGGCGACTTCCGGGCCGGGCGCAATCCACCTGCTGAATGGGCTTTACGACGCCAAGCTTGACCACGCCCCGGTGCTCGCCATCACCGGCATGCAGGAGACCAGCGTGCTTGGCACGGGCTATCAGCAGGAAGTCCACCTGGAGCATCTGTTCCAGGATGTCGCCGAGTACAACCAGATGATCACCAACGCCGCGCAGTTGCCGGCGCTGGTCGATATCGCCGTCCGAACCGCGTACTCCCGGCGTGGCGTAGCCCACCTGACCCTGCCGAACGACATTCAGATCGCCGATGCCGGCGACAACCCGTGGCCGTCGGTGGCTCCGGCGAACCCGCCGAGCACGGCACCGATTCTGTGGCAGCCCAAGGTCCGGCCCAGTGATCCGGAACTCGACGCGGCCGCGTCGATTCTGAACCAGGCGAAGAAGGCAGCGATCCTTGCCGGTATCGGCGCCCGTGGTGCCGGCTCGCTGCTCGACCGGCTCGCCGAGACCCTCGCCGCCCCGGTGATCAAGACGCTGTCCGGGAAGATGGTGCTACCCGACGGCTCGCCGTATACGACCGGTGGCATCGGACTTCTGGGCACGGGCCCGACCGCGGATCTGATCGACGAGATCGACACGCTGCTCATGGTCGGCACCAACTTCCCGTACACGAAGCATCTGCCCGCGCCTGGCAGGGTGAAGGTCGTCCAGGTGGAGATCGACCCGACCCGGATCGGGAACCGTCTGCCCACCGACGCCCCGCTGGTCGGCGACGTCAGCACCACGCTCGAAGCACTCCTGCCGAGGCTGCAAGTGCACACCGACCACGGTCACCTGAACAAGTACCAGCAGGAGATGGCGGACTGGCGGGACAAGATGGCGGCGCTGGAGTCGCCCGAGCGCGATCCGATCGCGCCGCAGTACGTGGTGGGTCTTCTCGACGAGCTGGCGGCCGACGACGCGGTCATGACCTGCGACTCCGGCACGATCGCCACCTGGGCTGCGCGACATTGGACGATCCGTGGAAACCGAGAGTTCTATCTCTCCGGCAACCTAGCGTCGATGGCTCCCGGTCTGCCGTACGCGATCGGCATCGCCCACGCCAACCCCGGCCGTCAGGTGATCGCCTACGTCGGCGACGGTGGCTTCGCGATGCTGATGGCCGAGTTCAATACCGCGTGCCGCTACGGCTTGCCGATCAAGATCGTCATCAACAACAACGCATCCCTCGGCCAGATCCTGTGGGAGCAGATGGTTCTTGGGTACCCGGAACACGGCGTCCGGTTCACCAACCCTCAGCCGGACTACGCCGCATGGGCGACGGCCTGCGGCGGTCTACGGCATTCGCGTTGACAAGGCGGACAACCTGCAGGTCGCACTCGGCGAGGCGCTCGCCTTCCAGGGCCCCGCGATCGTCGACGTCGCGGTCGATCCGAACGAGCCGCCGATGCCGGGCAAGGTCACCTACGAGCAGGCGAAGAAGTTCGCCGAAGCGTTCCTCAAGGGCCAGCCGCACAAGGCCGCGATCGCGACCACCCTGTTCAAGGACCGCATCCAGCAGCTGAAGGCCTGACATGACCGCCGTATCGCTGCCGGCACCGACCAGCCGGCACGTCGCCGCCATCGACATCGACGCGCTGGCCGCGGCGCTGCGCGCCGAGGTGCGCGGCGAGGTCCGATTCGACATCAAAACCAAGGCGTTGTACGCGACGGATGTGTCCAACTACCGGCAGGTTCCGATCGGCGTCGTGATTCCGCGCGACCTCGATGACGTCGCCGTCGCCGTCTCGGTGTGCCAGCGATTCGGAGCGCCGCTGCTGTCCCGTGACGGCGGTACCAGCCTCGGCGGCCAGTGCACCAACACTGCGGTGATGCTGGACATGGCCAAATACGTCAACAAGATCGAGTCGATTGATACCCGTCGGCGAGTGGCCGTCGCCCAGGCAGGCATCGTCCTAGACGAGCTGAACAAGGCCGCTCGCGAGAAGGGCGGGCTGGTCTTCGGCCCGAAGCCGGCGACTCACGACCACTGCACCATCGGCGGCATGCTCGGCAACAACTCCTGTGGCGCCACCGCACAATGGAGCGGGACCACGGCCGCCAACGTTCGCCGTCTCGACGTCCTCACTTACGACGGCCGCCGGATCTGGGTCGGCGCACACGAGTTGCCGGATCCGGGTCTGCGCACCGCCGTCGAGGCGTTCCGAGATCACTATCGCGAGCAAATCCGGACCGGGTATCCCCAGCTGCCCCGGCGGATATCCGGCTACAACCTGCCGGACCTGCTGGAGGAGAACGGGTTCAACGTGGCCCGGGCGCTCGTCGGATCGGAGTCGACCTGCGTGACGATTCTCCGGGCCGAACTCAGTCTGCTGCCGCAACCACAGCACGTGAGGCTGGTCCTCGCCGGCTACCCGGACATCGCCACCGCCGCGCGACACGTGCCGATCGCCAATTCTCACCAGCCCTACGTCCTGGAAGGCCTCGACCACAAGCTCATCGAATACGAACAGGAGCGGCGGCTGCACACGGTCACCATCCACCAGATTCCGGACGCCGGCGCCTGGCTGATGGCGAAGATGACCGGTGAGTCCGACGAGGTGGCCCAGGCTGCGGCTGGCAGGCTGCTCACAGACCTGCGCAAAGATGGCGACGTCACCGTCGACAAGATCTATGACAGCGAGGAGCACATCGCCGAGATCGACTCGGTGCGAGAAGCCGCGCTCGGCGCGACGGCACGCGTGCCAGGTTATGGCGACACCTGGCCAGGCTGGGAAGACTCAGCCGCACCGCCGGAGAAGCTCGGCGACTACCTGCGCGACTCTCTCCGAGCTGCTGGAGAGGTACGGCTACGGCACCGCCTGCCTCGACCTAGTTCCCTATACATCAAACGTAGCGTGGTCGGCGCGGTTTGGGTATCGCCGGGATATCCGAGTGCAGCGACACCACTGCCATGACTAACATCGCCGGCGATGCATTCGCATTCATTCATTGCCGCGATCGCGGATGCCCGGAAAGTCAGCGACCTTACCCAGCCAACGGCCTGCTAGCCGGGCCGGCTGGGTCGCTCCAGCCCTTCCTCACCACGCCACTTGCGTACACCCGGTGCCGGCCAGCAGATCTGGCCGACGCGCAAGGCTGCCCGCGAACCATCGGGCGGTGTCGAAGGAGACAAGTTGCACCAGATCCACGTCCATGCCCAGCTAACTGCACTAGCCGAAGGACACGTCGGGACCCCGTTTGTTGCTCGACCGACCACCAAGGTTCGTTTCGCACGGCGGATCGCAATGCAGGTACGCCGTCAGCAAACCCGCGAGCTGAGCCTGTAGCCATCAGCAGCTGACCGGCCCGGTCCGCAACGCGCGGACCGGGCCGAACCCGGCGGAACCGAACCACGGCACCGCCGCGGTCCAACCAATCCGGTACACCCGCAATTTGTGTCGAGGACGGAGCGGGTGCCATCGGCCGCCGCCAGTCACGACAGCGCGGTTCCGCGAAGGTACACAGCCCGAATGCGATGCAGCGCGTCCAGGTCCTGGCGCGGGTCGCCGTCGACGATCAGCAGGTCGGCGTCGTATCCGGTAGCGATGCGGCCCTTGCGGTCGCCGAGCCCACAGGCGGTCGCGGCGGCGGAGGTGCTCGCGCGTAACGCCCCGGCAGGCGTCATACCGACTATGGTGGCCATCTTGATCGCCCATGGCAGCACGTCGTGGGGTTTCGCCGGCGCGATACCGGCGTCACTGCCGATAACCAGGGTGGCGCCGGACTCGTATAGCCGCCGCGCATTAGCTATGAGCTTCGGCAACCGGTCGGCGATCTGCGGCGGCAGACCGCTGGCGCCAGCCTTCGCACCGAGCGTCAACCCCAGGGTCACCGGCCGGGCGGCGAGCAACGCGAACACCACGTCCGGAATGAGGTCTACGCCACCTGCGGTCATGAACGACACGTGTTCTATGCCGTCCACGCCGGCGTCAAGCGCATCGATGATCGATTGTGTTCCGTGCGCATGCGCGACGACCGGCAGGCCGAGGTGGTGTGCCTCGTCGACGACCGTGCGCAGCTCCTCCGCCGAGAACTGGGATTGTTCCATCCGGGTGCCCGGGGTGAGGGGTCCGCCGCTAGCCATGATCTTGACGACGTCGGCACCACGGTCGGCGTGCTCGCGTACCGCCTGTTCGAGATCCGCGCCGCGGACGCCTCCGCCGAGATAGTGACAGTGACCGTCCGGAGTGGTAATGGGTGGCCCCGCCATAACCATCGTCGGCAGCGTGTGGTCCGACCGCACCGCCTCTCGCAGTCCCAGCGACAGGTAGTTTCGATCACCCAGGTCGCGCACGGTGGTGATGCCGGACCGGGCGGCGGTCCGGGCGGCCGCGGCCATCGCCGCCAACGCGGCGGCGTCGTCCCGATCGGCGAGCCGTCGGACCGGATCCGCAGACGCGTCGAACGCCAGGTGAACATGCAGATCGATCAGACCTGGAAGTATCGTCGCGGCACCGAAATCGATCACTCTGGCACCAGCTGGCGGCGCCAGATCCGCTCCGGCTGCCAGCACCGTGCCGCCGTCGATCAGGACCGTTGGGTTCGCGACGAAATCGAGATCGACGCCATCAAAGAACCACGCCGCCCGCAGCGCCAGAAGGTTCGGCGAGTTGGTCATGCGCATGGTGTCCGCCGATCGGTCCGCCGATCCACTCGCAACGCAACGGCAGTAGTCATTTGCGCCCTACTTGACCGACCCCGCCATCACGCCCTGGACGAAGAACCGCTGGAAGGCCAGAAAGACGATGAGCGGTATGACGAGGGATAGGAACGCTCCGGGTGCCAGGACATCGATGCTGCTCCCGAACTGGCGGGTCTGGCTGGCCAGCGCGACCGTGATCGGCTGACTCGACTGGTTGCTGAACACCAGGGCAACGAGCAGGTCGTTCCACACCCAGAGGAACTGGAAGATGAACAGCGACGCGATGGCCGGCAGCCCGAGGGGCAGGACGACTCGGAAGAAGACCCGTCCCTCTCGAGCGCCGTCCATCCGCGCCGCTTCCAACAGGTCGCGCGGAATGCCGGCGAAGTAGTTGCGCAGCAGGAAGACGGCGAACGGCAGTCCGAAAGCGACGTGGAAGATCACCACTGACAGAATGGTGCCGGATATGCCGAGCAGCGAGTACAGCTTGACAACTGGGATTAAAGCGATCTGGATCGGGATCACCAGCAGTGCGACGACACCGAGAAATATCCAGTCACGGCCGGGAAACTCCATCCACGCGAATGCGTACCCCGCGGCCGACCCGATGAACACAACGGCGAGTGAGGCCGGCAGGGTGATCAAGATCGTGTTGAGGAACGACGAGGTGAACGTGTTGTTCTGCAGCAGTGCGGTGTAGTTGTGCACGGTCAACTGCGCAGGATGTGCGATCGCGTACCACCACCCGCCGTTGGCGTACTGCGCCGGATCGCGCAGCGATTCGACCAGCAGGCCGAACGTCGGGATCAGCCAGATCAGCGCGATGATGATCAAGCCGATGCGCAGCGCCCCGCCGCTGGCGCGGTCTGTGATGCGGCGGCTCAGACTGCGGTTACTGGCACCGGTGACGATGTCGGATCCGGCGGCCCCGGTCATGGCTGCTCCCTGCGGAATCTTCTGATGTTGAACGCCATCGCCGGCAGCACGAGCACCACCAGCAGCACACCGATCGCGCTGGCCAGGCCGTAGCGTTGTACGCCGAACGCGTTGTACAGCGATACCGCGAGGACGTCGGCGTAGGCCCCGTTCGCGCCCGCGCCCTGCGAGATGATGAAGACCAGGTCGAAGATCTTGAGGACGTTGATCACCAGCGTGACGAACACGACCAGCAGTACCGGAGTCAGCAGTGGTGCGGTGATGCGCCGGAACACCTGCCACTCCGTGGCGCCGTCGATGCGGGCCGCCTCGAGCGCATCACGTGGGATCGCCGCCATGCCGGCGGCCAGCAGGACCATCGCGAAGCCGGCGTAAACCCATAGGTAGGAGACGATGATTGCCGGTGTGATCAGATTGGGGCCCAGCCAGGAGAAGCCGGCGAATGGCTTGGCAAAGTTGCTGGCCGGCAAGCGCAGCTGGAACTTCCCGGATGTCTGGTCAGGGAAGTCGAATGCGCCGGTTGGGCCCGCTTTAGTCGTCGCGACGACACGACCGTTCTGCACGGCCTGGACCGTCATGCCCGGCAGGCCGTACTCGCCTTGATCGATCTTTCCGATGGCGCCGCCGCCGCCCCGGCGGAAGTCATTCCAGACCACACCATGCAGGCCCGTGGCACCGGCGGCCGGCGCCGCCGACCGTGCCGACTGCGGTGGCGAGGCCAGATTCAGGCCAGTCATCGGCAACAACACCGTCGTGCCCGGCGTCACCGGGGACCGCGTGGTGTAGCCGGCGGTCGCGGAGCCGGTCAGCACCTGGTCGTTGCGCGGGTGCACGCTCGGGTACGCGCTGGAACCGACGAAGGTGTCATGTACGCCGATGGTGACCGCATTGGCCAGGCCGCGGCTAGGCTGGTCGGCATAGATCAGCTCGAATGTGATGCCGGATGCCAAGAAGGAGATCGCCATCGGCATGAACAACACGGTCTTGAACGCCTTCGACCATCTGATCCGCTCGGTCAGCACCGCGAAGATCAGCCCCAGGATCGTGACCAAGGTCGGCGCGACCACGACCCAGATGACGTTGTTCTTGACCGCGCGGAGCATCGAGGGATCGGTAAAGATCGTCTTGTAGTTATCGACCCCGGCAAAAGAACCGACCGTGCCGGCCGCGCCGTCGCCGAACAGACTCCGGATGATCGTGTAGATCAGCGGATACACCAGGATCGCGCCCAGCAGGACGGCGGCCGGCCCCAGGAAGATCACCGCGAGCCAGCGGGTCTCGCCCGGCCGCCGGGGTGGCTTAACCCGCCCGGCAATGGCCAGCCCCGGGGCCTCGACGACCGGCCCGCGCGCGCCAGTCTCCGCTACCGGTTCGTCGGCGGTCATAGCCTCCCCTTCTCGCGTCAGGCCGTGGGCGGCTCACGATGATGGGCGCCCGCGGGGCGGGCGCCCATCGTCGTCACCAGCCGGTCACCGCGTTGGCGTCCTTCTCCAGTTGAGTCTGCGTAGCCGAGACGTTGCCGGTCTTCAGGAAGTTCTGCAGATCGGCCCACTCACCCTTGTTCGGGGTGCCACCGAACGCAGCCGGCGCCTGGTCGGACATGTCGAACCGGAAGTTGTCACCGACCTTGATGACCTGCTGTGCTAGGCCGGCCGTCGTGGCGTCCGGATACGCCGACGTATCCAGGTTCTTGTTGGCCGACAAGAACCCGCTGCCCGGAGCGGAGACCAGCAGCTTGGATGCCTCAGGCGTGGCCAGGAACTGCAGGAATGGCTGCACCGCCGGGTTGGACGTGAAGGCAACGGCCCAGTCACCAGCCACTTCCAGCACCTCCGGCGAGCCATTGATCGACGGGAACGGGTAGAACTTCGCGTCGACGCCGACCTTCGCCGGATTCTTGTCGCCGGTGATCGTGGTGGCCACGAAGCTCGCCTCGTAGACCTCCGCGGACGATGGATTCGACTTGAACACGTTGTCGACCGACGAGGTGAACGGGACCTTGAGCGCGTTGGCCGGCGAGCCGATCAGCGTCGGGTCACCCCACACCTGCTTGAGAGTGTTCAGCGCGGTCGTGACGGACGGATCGGTCCACGGGATCTTGTGGTGCGTCAGCTGGTCGTACTTATCCACGCCCGCGGTGCGCAGGTAAACGTTCTCGAACCAGTCGGTGAGCGTCCAGCCGTCACCGCCACCGACCGAGATCGGCACCGACACGCCGGAGTCGGCGAGCGTCTTAGCGTCCGTCATGAACTGCTGCCACGTGGTCGGCGGCGAGACGCCGGCCGTGTCGAACAGCTTGGTGTTGTACCAGACGGTCGACTTGTCCGAGGCGTCGACCGGGACGCCGTAGAGCGTGCCGTTGACGGTCGCGAGCTTCGCCCACCCAGGCGAGAAGTTCGCCGAGACCCCCGACTGGGCCGCTGACGAGACCGGCTTCAGCTTGCCTGCGGTGCCGTACTGCGAGATCGCGCCGGGCAGCGCCAGGATCGCGACATCCGGCGGGTTTCCGCCATTGACCTTGGCACCCAGGACGGTCGCCTCATCGCCACCCGCGGCGGCCGTGTAGTGAGCGGTGGCGCCGGTTTGCTTATTGAACGAGTTCAGCACGTTCTGGAACGCGGCCTGCTCGCCGCCGGTCCATTGGCCGAGGATCGTGAATGACTGACCCGCGAGATTGGGTAATGACGGTCCCGCACTCGGCGTGCTCTTGCTCAACGTCGAGTTGGAACTCGACCCACAAGCGGCCGCGAGGGCCAGGAGTGCTGCCGTGGCTCCGACGGCTACCACTCGCCGGAGCGTGGACCTTCGTACAGACATTGTCTGGCTCCTTTGAACTTGTACGGTGCTCCTTCGACCTCAGGCGCCCCATATGGCGGCGCCCGACTCGGGATCGAAGAAGTGCATGCGGCCGACGTCGACAAGCGTCCGAACCGGGTCCCCGACGGTGACCGTGCTTCGAGGGTTGAAGCGCGCGACGAACGCGGTGCCGTCGTCCTCGGTGGCCGGAGCGCGACTGCCGGGTGGTGCGGCCGGATCTGAGGGGTCCACTGCGGCCGAATCCGCGGTGCCTACTGCAGCCGTCGCGACGCGGGGTTGCGGAGCGCCAGACTGGATCCCCTGGGCCGACAGGGACAGGTAGACCATGATGTCGGAACCGAGGGGCTCGACAATGTCGGCGACACCGGACAGGGTGCGCCCATCATCGGCGCCGGCGATAGAGGCATCTTCTGCGTCCTCGGGGCGGATGCCGACGGTGACCTGCCGGTCGGCGTACGCGGCCAAACCGGGACGGGCCGCGAGCACCTCGCGCGGCAGCGTCAACGACTCATTGCCGACTCGAGCCGTGTAGTCCCCCGTGGACTCACGCTCGAGTTTTGCCGAGAGCAGGTTCATTGCGGGCGAGCCGATGAACCCGGCGACGAACAGGTTCGCCGGCCGATCGTAGAGCTCCTGCGGCGGCGCGATCTGCTGCAGTACGCCGAGTTGCATGACCGCCACCCGATGACCGAGCGTCATCGCCTCGATCTGGTCGTGCGTGACGTAGACGGTGGTCGCGCCGAGGTCGCGCTGCAGCCGGCTGATCTCCGCGCGCATCTGAACGCGCAACTTCGCATCCAGATTGGACAGCGGCTCGTCCATCAAGAAGGCCTGCGGCTCCCGCACGATCGCCCGGCCCATCGCCACCCGCTGCCGCTGGCCACCGGACAGGGCGCGCGGCCTGCGATCAAGCTGCTCCGAGAGGCCCAGCAGCGCGGCGGTCTCCTCCACTCGCCGCCTTAGCTCTGGTTTCGGCACTTTACGCAACTGCAGACCGAAGCCGATGTTGTCCCGCACGTTCATATGCGGGTAAAGCGCGTAGGACTGAAACACCATCGCGATGTCGCGATCGCGCGGCGGGATCGTGTTCACGACCTGGTCGCCGATCCGGACTTGGCCCTCGGTGATGGTCTCCAGACCAGCGATCATCCGCAGCGCGGTCGTCTTGCCGCACCCGGACGGCCCGACGAGCACGACAAGCTCCCCGTCACCGACCGTGATGTTGAGATCTGTCACGGCCCGTGTGCCATCGTCGTAGACCTTGCCAACGTGGTCGAGGCTGATCATGGCCACAGCGCGACCGCCTCCTCGCAGGTTCCAGCGATGCCAGTCCCGGTAAACAGACTGCTAGGAGGCGTACCCGCGCGGACCAGAATAAAACGAGTTCACCCTATTGTTACCGTTTTGAAACTGATCTTCCTTCGGCCCCCATTTAGCCACCTTGTTGCCAATTCGATTGCTAGGCGGCGTGGCGCTGTGGTCAGCCATCGAAGGTGCCACAGTCAATTACCGCATAGGAGGGACTAGGCCGCCCTCAACCGGTGCCGACGCGGTCGTGATCCGGTGGGGATCGTCTGATTCCCACCGGATCACGAAGGCTTAGCTGGCGGGAGCTGGAAGTGCTCGGTTTGATCGCGGGGCTGCTCCAACGCCGAGATCGGTGCGGCCCTGTTTCTCGGTGAACCGACGGTCAAGACGCACGTCGTTCGGGTGCTGTTGAAGCTCGGGCTGCGAGATCGCGTGCACGCGTTGGTGTCTGCCGACGAGTGCGGCCTCGTGCAGCCCGGCAGCCTGTAGACGGTGTGGCTGCGCTGCGGATGGAAAGTCGATCGACGTCTGTATCGGCGCAGCCACTCTGAGTTTCGCGGTCGCCAGCGAGGACGAGATGTCGTTGAGAGCGCCGACAGTCTTAGCGGATCGTCTACGACGATGACGGATAGCCGCGCTGTGTGAAGCCTCTCGACGGGCCGAATCTACTGGGCAGCCAACGGCGATCGGTCGAAGTTGGCGACCAGCTCATCCGGGTCCGCATACACCTGGGCCATTCCAGCCGAAGCCAATTCGGCTCGGCTGGTGCCGCCGCAGGTCACTCCGATACACACGACGCCGGCTGTGCGTGCTGCGTGGGCATCCCAGATCGAGTCGCCGACGAACACTGCGTCAACCGCCCGAGCGCCGGCGCGCTCGAGCGCGGCAACGACGATGTCAGGCGCTGGCTTGCTCGACACGGCATCATCCGCGCTGGTCACATCCGCGATGGCGTCATCGGCATCAATCGCCGTACGCAGAGCTATCAGCTCCCGCTCCGAGGCCGACGATGCGAGCACTACCCGCAGTCCGCGACTAGCGCACGCTCTCAACATATCGGCAGCACCATGCGTTGGGCGCAGGCTCGCCCAGTGCACCGCAGCTAGAGCCGAGTGCGCATCGGCGATCGCCTGGTCGTCGCCGCGGTCGCGGTCGGACCCGAGCAGGTGGTCGATGATTTTGTCGGCACCCATACCAATCGCTCGGTGGATCCGGTCCATAGGGACCGAATGTCCGTATTCATTCATGGCCTGCCACCAAGCGACGGTATGTAGATACGTGGTATCTACCAGTGTCCCGTCAACATCTACCAGCGCAGCACGCATTCTCACCTGGTCCCCCACCTCTGACTGGCTAAACCCGTTGAGGTACTTGCGCGCGGTGGTCATAAGTTCCAGAGCCGCGGATCGCACCAGGAAACTGCGTACGGCCGGACTGTCGGTGTTCGCCTAGAAACGTGGTCGCCCGACACTCGATTACTGCGTCTGAGGCGGGGTAAATCCCAGCCACGGCCACCAATAGTCAGTCGCGGTCAGCCAGGACGGACGTCAGCAAGGCGCAGAAGGCTGCTCGACAGAAGAAGACCATCAGCAAGCTGCCGAAGAGCACCCATACAGACCTCGGCAAGGAGGGCGCCGCGGTTGCAGCCCGAAAGCGCACTGGATCGAGCGAGCCGAAGACGCGCGCCGAGCTGTACGAGATCGCGAAACAACGGGACCTACTTGACGGTCTCGGATGGGCCGCGACGAACTGGCGCACGCTCTTGGCATGCAGTAGTAACGCCCAGACCCGAAGTCGATCAAGATCTGCAGCGGGATCGCTCGAGCCATTTTGTCCGTTGAATACCTGTTTAGCAGCCGCGATAGCGGGCACTCGCCAACCATGAGCACAGGACTTCGGTGGCCTCGGGCCGCCTTGGACAAGACCGAAAGCTCGACCGCGCTGGACCGGGTCGCGCAGCCGGCCGAGAAGGTGGTCGACCGCTTGATCAACGGGCGGTTGCGCAGCTTCCTGCACGGCGTCTGGCTGGGACATCCTCTGCATCCGGTGCTGGTCCAGGTCCCGATCGGCGCCTGGCTGAGCGCCAGTGCGCTGGACCTGGTCCCGGGCACCGGGCCGGCATCCGCGACGCTGATCGCTGCCGGGACCGCAGCCGCCGCTCCGGCCGCCGCGGCCGGAGCGGCGGACTGGATCACTCTGGCGCCGCGGCAGCGGCGGACCGCGCTACTCCACGCCGGCGCCAATGTGCTGGCCACCAGCCTTCAGGTCGCCTCATTGGTCGCGCGCGTGACCGGGCATCCGAGAACCGGTCGGCGGCTGTCTTTAGCAGCGATCGGCCTGGCCGGAGCCGGAGCCTATATCGGCGGCCACCTCACGTTCCGGCAGGCCGCCGGTGTCAACGAGGCCGCGCCGCTGGTGTTGCGCGTTTCGGCCGAATGGACTCGCATCTGCGATCTCGACGAACTGACGGGCGGCAAGCTGACCGTGCGCGACCTGGACGGCGTCCCGGTGCTGCTGACCCGTGACGACTCGTCGGAGGTCACCGCACTCATCGCGGTCTGCGCCCACCACGGCGGACCCCTCGGCGACGGAACTGTCGCTGATGTCGATGGCGCAGAATGCGTCATCTGCCCATGGCACGGTTCCGCGTTCCGTCTCAGCGACGGTGCGGTGCGGCGCGGACCCGCTGCGAGTGACCAGCCGAGGCTCCAAAGCCGGGTCCGTGCCGGCCACGTCGAGATAGCCGCGCGTTAGGTCCGTTTCAGCGAACGAAACGCGGGCGGGGACCGCGCGACCGGGAACTACGTGTCAGGAGGATGGGGCATCACCCGGCGGCGGCTCGGTCCCGCTGTGATCCGGCGACTGCGCTCGTCGGCCTCAGCGAACGTCGCGCCGCGCCGCGCGGGGTAGTACTAGTTCGACTCGTGTGGGCAGCCAGTCGGTGCCGAGGGCGCGGCGAGTGTGGTCGAGTGCCTGGTCCTCCACCGATAGCACGGACCTCGAGCCCGCGTAGAACCCCGCACGAGATCCCAATTACCTGGCTCCACGAGTGAGGCCAGCGGCATCTGCTCACCTTCGGAGACGAGGACGGGCCTGTCGGCCACCATCGGCTGATCCTCGATCATCTGAACCGCCCCGGTGCTGGTAGAGGCCTCTTTTCTTGAGAGGACCTCGTCATGCCGAAGCAGTACCCGAAGGATCTGCGTGATCGTGCGGTGCGTCTGGTTCGCGAGCATCGTGGCGATTACGACACCGAGTGGGAGGCGATCGGGTCGATCGCGAAGAAGCTCGGGATCGGGTCGGCGGAGGCGCTGCGCAAATGGGTGCGCCAGGCCGAGGTCGACACCGGCGCCCGCCCCGGAGTCAGCAGCGAGGAGTCGGCCGAGATTCGCCGGCTCAAGCGGGAGAACGCGGAACTGAATCGCGCCAATGAAATCCTGAAGGTCGCGGGCGGCGAATCCGCACCACCATCGCCAACCCCGGCCATCAGCGCGCCGGTGACCTGCTCGCCCGGGACTTCACCGCCGAGCGGCCCAACCTGTGTTGGGTCGCCGACTTCACCCGCGGCCTGGTCCTCGGACGGAAACCGGAAACCCGCGAACGCCGACCGGGAAACCGTTGCCGGATCGGTCGTGCCGCTCCGAACGCGTTGCTGGGATGGTGCTGGCGGCGGTGGGCTTGATGGGACGCAGCCGTCACGCGCTCTGGCGGTGTTGGTGCTGATCACGCTGGTGTTGTTCATTGTGGCGTAGGGCTTCTTCGAGCTGATCTTCGAGGATGATGATGCGGCAAGCGGCCTCGACCGGGGTGCCTTCGTCGCAGAGTTGGCGGGCGCGGGCGGCCAGCCGCAGTTGGTAACGGGAGTAGCGGCGATGTCCGCCGGCGGAGCGCAGCGGTTCGATGAGTTTCGCTTCCCCGAGGCGACGTAGGAAATCCTGCGAGGTGCCCAGCAGCGCTGCGGCACGGCCCATCGTGTATGCGGGGTAATCCTCATCGTCAAGCAGGTCGTCCGGTCGGGTCATGCCACCTCCATTGTCGAGGGCCCCGGCGCTGTTCGCACCGGGGCCCAGGGTGTACGGGTTGTCACACCATCACCGACTACGACGTCGGCCTGTCATGTCCGCACCAGCCGTCTTCGACGGGGACAGGTGCGAGGATCGCGTAAGCGTGACCGAGACCACCTCTCTTTCGATGGGACTGCGGTGTCCGCCCGGCCCGCTTCTGATGGGGCGTGATGGCGGGCGATCCAACGGTGTAACGGCCCTCCCTTTCCTCTGTTCTTCCTGCGCCCCGGTTCGCCGGTGGCGGAGCCCCACGCGACTTCCTTGGCCCCACACACGTGCGACGAACTGGCCTTGCTGCGCAGACTTACCGGTGTTACGTGTCCTACCGAGCGGCGGCCGTCAGGTTCGTCGACCAATGCTCCGTCGCCCTCCAGCGGGGCGGTTCGTCAGCGTCTTTAATAGTCTCTGTTCTCAACCCGATGAACATTATCCGCCGACGCCACGAAAGTCTAGTACCGGGACAACAGATTTTCTGGAGGGTGACTTGAGGCTCTCGATCGGCGTGACATTCCGCCGGTGATCGAAAGGACCTTCGACCTTGCGCATGCTAGGAGCCCGGCCGTTGGGGTCGGCTCGGTAAGCGCCGGGGAGTTCCGCAGCGCGTGCGTGACCCTAGGGCCGAGCGTCGTGGCGGATAAGCCCTATGCCACCCCATAGCCCGCACGATCTTGCGGCTTGTGGACCTGACCGACTCATTCGGCCCAGGTCGCGGCTGCGCCAGCGCCCACTGCGTCGGACACCGATGGTCGGGTGATCCACCGACTCCCCCAGGCGGCGTCATGCGGCGCCGGCCGCGGTGACCGGCGCTGTTTGCAGTCATCATTACCGCGGGTAGGTCGGCACCCAGGCGTATTCGACTCTGCGAGGAGGAAGACATGCCTGCCGGTTCGATCGCGAATCGGGACGTCAGTACAAGCACATCAAGGACAGCGCCACGGGCCGCGGCCAGTCGGACAAGACTGCCAAGTCGATCACCGCCGCCACCGTCATACAAAGAACGCGCGCGGAGCGGGGAGTCCAAGGCCGCGAGCCGCACATCGACCCACGACGTGTCGTCCAGCCACCGGGTGGAAAACGGTCGCATTCCGGCGCCAGCGGGCGGACCAAAAGAGCCAGCTCGAACTCGCGCTCGCAGGCAAGTAGCCCTCTTCGTTGCATGATCCGCCATGTCCGGAGGTGCCGGGGATCGTGCGGACCGAGATCAAGCCGGTGCACGAGTGGACGTTCCTGGACGGGCACGCGATCATCGTGCCTTCATGATCGCCAAGGCCGTCGCAGCGAACTCGACGTCGCACGGTACGTCTGTAGGAGCGACCCGTGACCGCCAGCCACGCTAGACCGGCTTCCGGTGCGCTACCCGTGGCACCCAAAAGGGCGGAACGCCGGCACCATCCTCATCGCCGACACAGTCGTTGCGAAGCTGGCCGCACAAGCAGCACTCGACGTCCCCGACGCCGGTGGGGCAGCGCGTCGAATGCTGGGATGCGTCCTACCCGGCGCGGGACATCTCCACATCCGCGAAACCGGCGTGGACACCGTGCCGTAGGCGACCTCCGATGTCGACGGCACCGTCGCGTCCGTCGACCTATCCATCAGCTTGGGATGGCAAGCGTCCGCGCCGCGGATGACCACTCACGTGCGGACCGCGTCGTGTCCCGAATCCAGGAAGCTGACCGGCCCGACGGTCGCGCAGGTCCGCATCGCAGTCACCACGCTGGCCACCAAGCCGCCGCCGCGGCGGGTCAACCTTGGCTCCCGCAGCACGTGCGTTTTCCATCGGCCTACAAGCGGTTCACGCGAGTGACTAACTGGGTGACAATCGCGGCGCTCCCTGGTCAACGGCGTGGACGCTGCCGACATCGCCCCCTGTCCCGACACCCCTGATGAGCGGCCCTCAACGAAAGAGCACGATGTAGATCGCGAGGTGCTGGCAAAGCGCGGCGGGCAGTGTGAAGGCATGGAAGAACTCGTGGTGGCCGAACGTCTTCGGCCACGGATTCGGCCATCGCGTGGCGAGGCAGGCCGCGCCGACCGTGTAGAGCATGCCGCCGGTCAGCAACAGCGCGAGGGCGGTCAAGCCGCCGTGGCGGGCGATCTCCGGCAGCACGAAGATGGCGACCCAGCCGAGCGCGAGGTACAGCGGCGCGGCGATCCACCGCGGTGCGTCCAGCGTGATCAGATTCATGGCCACGCCAAGGACGGCGCCGCCCCAGACCACCGAGAGGATCACGATCGCCGTTGTGTGCGGCAACAGCAGGACGGAGAACGGCGTATAGGTCCCGGCGATAAACACGAAGATCATCGAGTGGTCGAGGCGGCGCACTATCGCCTGGCCGCGCGGCGACCAGACCCGTCGGTGGTAGAGCGCGCTCGTCCCGAACAGCCCGCACAAGGTCAGGCTGTAGATCACACAGCTGATCGCGGGCACGACACCGCCACCGATGGTCGCGGCGAGCGTGACGACGACGACGCCGGCCGGGACCGCGATGAAGAACGCGTAGGTGTGCAGCCAACCCCGCATTCGCGGCTTACCGATGTCGACCGGCCGCTCAGGCCGCGCCGCGACCAGCGGCGTCGAGGCATCGGACGGCGTACTCACGACGCCAGGTTACGACCCAGTAGGTTGCCGGCGGCTAGTGATCCCGCAACGCCACCTCGGCCGCTGCGCCGTCTGCGAAACTCCCCACCACGCCGATCCGGCCGGTCGGCGCCGCCGCGCTCCTCGTCGGCATGGCCGAAGATGCCACACCCGCTGACGTGGAGTGCGTCGAACCCCCGGCGACGCCGCGAGTCCAGCGCTCTCAGCGCGCTCGACATTGTTCCCGCCACCCAGCCAAACGCGGTGTCGCTCAAACGGCTGTAGATGACCGACGCAGGTAGATTCCGACGTCCATGACCGCCGGGTGCCGCGCCCGCAACTGTCGCGCATCAACGCATTCGCCAGCATAAATTTATGGCGACCCGGGAAATACCCCCTATGCCTGTGCGACGCATCGGTGCGCACGTCGATCACGATCGAATCCGCAGCAGTCGTGATGGCATCGACCTCGGAGTGGTGTTACCACTGACCGATCTGTGAAAGCGGGCAGTGCGCCGGCTCGACATCCGCAAGCGTGACGGAATCCTGATGCGCGCTCTTTGTCTGATTCATTCAGCGCACTTCCCGGAAATAGTAGGTGTGCTCGCGGTTGGCTTGGTTGCCGGTGGGTAGTCCGGGCGGAGAGGGGTCGATCGGATCGGGAGGGCGCTGATGACCGCTGACCTGGCTACCAGGAAGCCAACCAGGAACAACGAAACTGTCATACGGAAGCGTGGCCGCTGCCTGGGGTGGGTGAGTCTTGGCTTGGGGGCGGCGCAAGTGGGTGCCCCGGATGCGGTACGCCGGCTCAGCGGCGTGGACGATTCTGCCACCGCGCGGACCGTTGTCCGGCTGGTGGGCGCCCGGGAACTCGTGCATGCCGCCGGGCTCCTGACGAGCCGGCGAATCAGTTCGTGGGCGTGGATCCGCGTCGTGGGTCATGCCGGAGGTATAGGTGCGGCCGGGTGACGCGATGGATCTGGCCTCGTTGAGTCTTGCGCTGTCCAACCGCAGTGGTGGGCGGCGACGCCGCCTGGCGGTGGTCACTACCGCTGTCATCGGGATAACAGCGGTAGACGTGCGGACCGCCTTGCAGGCAACCCGGGCGCGCGCTGGCTCGGCACCCCGGACATCACTGTTGGGCAAGCGGAGGCCGATGGAGTTGGCTCGAAATGAACAGCGCACGCGCCCACGGTCTCCCGCAGTTCGGGTACGCCCCACCGCCGCAACGGCTCGTCGACGGGAATGGCCGGGTCCAGACGGAAGCACTGCAGTGGCGACGCCACAGGGACTGGTCTGAACAGACTCACGTGTGCCCGACAACCTGCCGCATCCGGCTCGGCGGCGAATGAACCATCAAACTGAACCGCTCGATGAACTGCCCGACCCGCCGTCGCATCGGATCCTGCCGTCTGTAAACAGGGTCGTCGAGCGGGTTTCACGAGTTCGGTGCCGGCCGACCCGCCCCTCGAGTCGCGGCCCTCTGTCAGATGGCCCGTCGTACCGCCGGGTGCGCCTGGCGCGCGCACCCGGCGAGCCCTCGTTAATGACACCGGTTGCCGATCCCTGCCCCAGCGATCACAGATCGTTCTGGCTCGACCACGGGCGGCTACGAATCTGACCACACTTGCATCCGGGAAGCGCTCACAACCTGCTCCCAATCTGCTCCCACCCGTAAGCGGCAGCTGACCTGCAGGTCCTTTCACCAACCTCGATCAAAAGACTCGCCACGTCTTCATATTCAGCGCAGTTGATGCCCGTTCGAAGCAGTTGAGCACTCTTGTGTCAGTGACCGTCCACCCACTCCCCCGACCAACCTGAATAGATACAGCCCCAGGTCACGGCACTGCGGTTGCCCGCAGTTGGGAGCAGTTCAGTTCCGTTGAGCGCAGTTCAGAGCGGCCCGCTGCTCCCACTCTGCTCCCCCGCTACCCACCCAAGCCTGCTGCCCGCGTCGCACGGTCACCGAGGAACGTCCAACCATCACCCCGCCGACACCTGGCATCGATCCAGTTCTTCGAGCCCGGAAATCCGCTTCGACCTTCCGCCGATCGCCACGTTGACCCGGGCCATTAGCGAAGCCGGTATGAGCACGAAGGCGGGCCGCGTCGATGCAATCATTGGCGAGGCATCCGGTTGACCACGGAGCTCGGCGAGCAGCTGTGGCTACTTCACTCGCTGAGCCTGTCATCTGAAGGCGTTCCTAAATATGCGCGACGGCACGATGACGAGTGGCTTGCGGCAGCTTGCTTTCGCCTAGTGGGCGGGGCAGCGCGGCTGGCAGGATGTCGGGGTGAGAGTCTGGGACGAACTGACACCCGCGCAGTACGCCGTAATGATCAACGCGATCGAGCAGGCCTACCTCAACGGCGTGATCTACGAGTACAACCTCCGCGTCAACGGCCAACGAATCGGACACGCGCTGATCGCGCCGCCGATCTCCGACGACGAGGTGCGGCCTCTAATACCGCGTTTCGCCGAGGCCGTCGTAGACCTCCTCGCCAAGGGATGGATCGAGATCCGCGAACGGTACAACGGCGTCTGGAACGAGGCCACCTCGCTGACCCAGACCGAGATCGCCGCCATCCTCGCCGACCCTAAGGCCTGGACCTGGGACGTCAACGGGCACAACCGCATGATCATGGTGATGACAACAGACCGCTGGGATCAGCTCTTCAACCCTCAAACGGCAAGTTGAAAACGGCTCACTGATTAGGGTTTCAAGCGACCCCAACGCCAGGTCGACCCAGTAATCTTGCTTGCTACGCCACGCCGATATGACAACAGATTCGAAACAGCACCCGGCGTTTCTACTCATTGTGAATCGCGCCGGGTTTGATAGCGGCCCGACCTCTTGTGGAGGATCGAGCCATGTCACGTTCCAACGTTTATCCGGCTGAGTTGCGTGCTCGGGCGTGCGGATGGTCGCCGAGGCGCGGCCGAACTACGACTCGGAGTGGGCCGCGATCGGCGCGGTCGCGCAGAAGCTGGGCATCGGCGCCACCGAGACGCTGCGCAAATGGGTGCGCCAAGCGGAGGTCAATGCCGGCGCCCGCCCGGGCGTGACGTCTGAGGAGGCCGGGGAGATCAAGCGGCTGCGCCGCGAGGTGGCCGAGCTACGCCGGGCCAACGAGATCCTCAAGGCAGCCTCCGTTTTCTTCGCGTTAATGCCCACAATGGTCGAGTCCCGGTAGGGTTCGCCGGTGTCGACGCCTCCGTCGGGTCGATCGGCGACGCCTACGACAACGCCCTAGCGGAGACCACCATCGGGCTGTTCAAGACCGAACTGATCCACCAGCGAGGCCCCTGGCGAACCCGGGACCAGGTCCCCCCAGCCGATTTCGAGACCCTCTACGATCCCAACCGGTCCCGTCTCACCGAGGCGGCTACCCAACCCATCTAGCCGCTATCAAATCCGGTGCGATTCAATTTCGAGACCCTCTACGAGAGATGCAAACCGTCGCGACACGCGTCGCGCTCACCGGCGCCGTGACTGGACAGTCACACAACATCCCGGTCGACGCCCGCAAGGCACCCAACCAGGTTGAGCTGATCGCCGCCGCGATCCGCTACTGGCAGGCAGCGATGGGAATCGGGCTGACCAACCCTGATGCGGCGGCACCGCCGGCCGCGGCCGCAACGCGGGCACCGTCCGGTCTGATCGTCCCGAACTAACCACGGCTTCACGAGTGTTGTGTCCTGGTCCCGCTGGAGCGGCGCCGGCTATCGGCACAGAGCGACGCCCGAGACCAGGGCACAACCTTTCCCGCCCACCCCCGATCTAGGAGGCTGGAGTAAAGAACCCGTTGGCGATGTGGAAGATCCCCTCCGGGTTGGTGTACGTACAGGTGATGAGCGTGTGGCCGACGCCGTTGATCCCGGTGTTGAACGTCTGGGTGCCGCTGGGGTCGAAGATGATGAGCTGCTTTATAGCGAAGACGCTCGTCGTGCCGTCGATGTAGAAGGTGGCTTGGTTGTTCCCGACGAATCCGCCGGTGTAGGTGTTTCCGTCGCACGTGAGGGTTCGAGGTTGGGCCTGCGGGCTGTGGGGGCCAGGATCAGCCGCTGCCGGCGCAGCCGACAAGGCGAGCGCAGCGACCAGGCCCGCGCCCGCAACGGCGACGCCGATGATCTTGTTCCTCATGGCTCTCACGATTCCCTTCGCTTGTTGTGGTCCTGCGCTCCAAACGGCCCTCGTCCGTCGCTGACTTTGACCAGCACGCCTCGGGCGATGCAAAGCGCTTTGGATGGCGTTGGACAAGTTGTCGCTCGTCATCACGGCGAACCATAGAGGAAATGGATGTCGTGAGGTACGCATTCTGCCCGATCGCCCGAATCGGGTGATTCGTGATAAATACGAGGGCCTAGAGCCATCCGACCTGATCCGCGCGGCGCTGTTGCGTTAACCGATCGTCAACGGGTCGGGCAGGATCGGCCGGTGACGTTATCCTCCCGCCCTCGACCGACGCAGCCGCCGCGGTCGGCTTTCGCCTGGTTCCGGTTGCCGGCCGAGGCCATCGTGTTGGAGTGCGCTGGTATCTGCGATTCGAGCTGTCGTACTGAGACGTGGAGGAGTTGCTGGCCGAACGCGGCATCGACGTCAATCACGTAACGGTGCATCGATGGCTGAAAAGGTTCACGCCGCTGCTGGCGAATGCGGCGCGTTTGGCCGACACGCGCCCGGTGACCGATGGTTCGTGGATGAGACCTACGTCGAAGTCAGTGGCGCCGCCCAGGCGATCTGAACTCGGCGCGGTCCCGGTTGCGCTGCGCCCAGTGGTCAGTTAACGCAACAGTCCCCTCGGGCGTCACCAAGCCCGGCAGTGCAGGAATCGGCGAGATTCACCACCAGGCCCTGATGATGCTCGCCCACGAAATCTTCGACCCCGAGACAAACAAACGTGTCCTCGTCGACCACGCCTTCATCGTGGCTGGCGGTGAAATCACCAAGGCGGCACGCAACTGGCTGGGCAACGCGCTCGATAAGGAACAGCGCAGCCAGATCATGTTCATCGACCGAGACGACATCTTGAACCTCTACGTCGTTACCAACCTTCCGCTCCCAGGCGGCGCGCTGCACCCGGCGGCGTGGGGGCCCGTCGAGCCACCGTTCTAAACGACCGTCGTAGGTAACCAGGGCAACCGACGTCGTACGTGTGTTCCGGCGAACGTTCCGTTCCCTCATCTCGGTGTCAACAATCGCGAAGTCGCACGTCGGAACAGCCCGCCGCTGGGGCAACTGCAGGATTGCGTCGATCGTTCGCGTACCACGCTCGGCAATGCCGCCCGTTTCGCCTGGGCGCGGACCGCAACGCCACAACTCGGGGAACTCGGGCAAACTCGTGCGGGCGATACATGTCCTCCCAATGGGGGGCGCCTACACCGACGCCAGAGGGCTCAGTTGCATTGAGCGATAGTCAAGATCTTCGACCGGAAGACTTCCTGCAAGATCGATTGCACGTGCTCGTGCAGGTAGTCCCAGAATCGGATAAATGCACTTGTATCGTCAGCGCGACGCAGCGACCAGATGGCCCGGTGCGCGCTGGCCGAGGCGTCCGATGCAGGATTGCGGTGATGACAGCGGCGGATCGCTTAAATGCAACAGAGCCGATGCATCCAGCCCTTCTTGCCGGTAGCCGAGTTCGAACACCCAAGGCGCAGGCGCAGCGCACGGGGCCACGTCGGGGTGACGCGTCAGCTGCGCGGCCGTGTAGCGGGCTGAAGAGTGGCTCGGTCAGGCTGACGGCTCGGCGGCGGCGCCGACCGCGGCGCGTACGTCGTCGACGAGTCGTTGCGCCGCCGCTACCGCGACCAGAGATGGCGCGACGAAGATCTCCCGCGCTTGTTCCGCGAACGCGACCGGCGCAGACGGCAGCCGTGCCGCCGAAGCGACCATGCCTTTCTCGTTGATGAGCCACGCCCGATCGTGGCCGTGCAGCGCATGGCAAGCCACGCCCACGGCCCGGAACAGGCATCCGGCGACGTAGGTCGGATCATTTCCGGCCGCGCCTTTCGCCGCCGCAGCGATCGAGAAGTCGGCTTCCCACAGCCCTTCGACCAGCGCGTCGCCGAGTGCAGGCGGGTACGTGTCGGTCTGGCTTTTCAGCCTGCCGAGCTGGCCGGTTGGATCTTCCAGGATGAGTCCGAGGGCGACTTCTCCCGGGTATGTGTGCGAATAGAACCCGAGCGGATGCCCAGCCTGGCGACCGATCTCATACATCCCGGCCTGGCAGCGCGCCCAGACCTCCTCAACGCGGTCCAAATCGCGGTAGATCCAGTCGATGGCTACGCCGCTACGACGCAGCCAACCACCACCATTGACCCAAGGACCCCAGCCACCCAGCGCGCTGACGGCGGCCGGTTCAGTCGACCAGTCACGGGCCATGTCTTCCAAGGCTTCGATGTCCAGCGGGCCTCGATAGTAGAGCCCAAGGTCGTAGTCCGAGTCGGGGCGGTGAGCGCCGCGGGAACGGCTGCCGCCGAGGCACACGCCGACGACGCCGTCCACGCTAAGGAGGCGCCGTGCCATGGTGCGCAGGTCGGGTTCGATCACCGCGTCACGCTACCGGGCACCGGACGGTAGCCCATCGCGGCCACGCCTCCGTCGTTGTTCACCCAGGCATCCGCAGGGGTTGCGTTCCCATTCGATCGGCAGATTTCTCGCAAATACGTACCGTGCGGTCTGGACCACGGTCCGCCATAGATCTGACCACACTTGGTTTCGGGAAGCGCTCAAAATCCTGCTCCCAATCTGCTCCCACCCGTAAGCAGCGGCTGACCTGCGGATCCTTTCACCCGCCTCGATCAACAGTGTCGCGACGGCTTCATATTCAGCGCAGTTGATGTACGTTCAGCGCAGTTGAGCGCACTTGTGTCAGCGACCGTCCACCCACTCCCCTGGCCAGCCTGAATAGATACAGCCCCAGGTCACGGCACTGCAGTTGCGGCCAGTTGGGAGCAGCTCAGCGCCGTTGAGCGCAGTTCAGAGCGGCCCGCTGCTCCCATTCTGCTCCCATCGCCCGACGCCTTCGCCGAACACGAGCCCGACATCCCGTGGGTCGGGCAGCCCGTGTCAAGGCAACACGTAAGGCCGACAGGTGTCGTACGTCGGTTGACGCGTTCCACGTTGGCTTCGCATGATGGGTCACGTGATCAAATGGCGTCGGCGTCGACCGGGTTCGGTGATCTCCGCCGCTCAGGCCGAGACGTGTCGGCGCTTCTCTGCAGAGCCATTACTCCCGGCGCCAAACACGACGATCGGCATTGCGCTGCCGCAGCACGAGCAGCTGGTCCCGCTGAACGCGCTGCGGCATCCTGCGGCCGCAAACAGCAACGGGTGGTTCGTGTGGCGAGGTCCGGCGAATCCCCAGAACCAAGCTGACGACTTCTTCAGCCCCATCCACGTCGAGCACCTGGACGAGCACGCCCCGGAACTCGCACCCTACCTCGCGCTCCCGCCCGGTTGGGGCGTGATCCTCGCCCCAGGGTACGAGGACGTCTGGTACGACGAGTCACTGCTGGACGTTTGAGCCGAGTTGCCGGCCGTAGCCCAACCTCGGCGTCGACGCGTTACGGCCGAAGTGGCACGCACCGCCAGGACCTACCGGGCGGCTCAACGAACAGCCCCAGATCGGCCAATGGGTCATGGTGCCAGGCCGTGACGGCCTCACGCCGGCGATCATCGGCGCGATAGGCACCCCCGCCGACGCGCGAGGGCACACGTTGAAAGCCGTGTCCTCGCTGGTGTCTCGAGCCACGTTGGACAAGGTCGCCGCCGAGAAGGGCGAACCCCTGGACGATGCCGAGTGGGTCAGCGTCAGCGGCGTAGGCGGCTACCAAGAGGTTCTCGCCGGAAGACTTCCCCGACGCGTGCGTGTCGAGCTGTTCCCCTGGGACCGTGGCACCTCAGTGACGGTGCGAGTGGACGGACAGCGAGTCGGAGAGTTGCCTGTTGGTGTGGCGGATCGGGTCCATGCCGTTCTACGTGCTCGCCGCGAAGCCAGGATGCCGCCTGTCGTGGTGGCGGGCGAGGTGCGGCGTGGGGATTACGTCCCGGTCTATCTCGCCGTGAATATTCCGAGCCGTGACAAGTTCACGGGCTGGATCGCTTCGGTTGCGCCCGACGGGTTCACGCAACCGCGACCGAAAGAGGAAGAGGTCGGCCTGCACGCCCTCAGCAAGTACCAGAACGCTTTGGCGCCGCTGTTTGAGAAGTATGGAGCGAATTCGCGTGGCGTCGAAGTGTCGATCGAGTGGACGACGACACCGAGCGGCAAGTACGCCGGACAGCCCATGGGTCTTGTCTGTCTCGATGGGGCAACGTTCGCGGAACTGCAGGCGGCGCACCCGGACAAATGGCAGGCGATCTACCACGATCACCAGGGAGGAACCCTGGGCCGGCTACTGGTGACCTTCTGGCGCCATGAAGGCAAGTACGGCGCGTACGCCGTCTACAAGACGCCCCAACATCCGAAGGGCCGACCATGACGAAGCAACCCTCGCCTGTCATCGTGTCTGATGCGTCGCAGGCATCGGACCGACCTATTTGCGAACGGTGATCTTCGTTTTCGAAGGTGCGCCCGCCGGGGGATCGGCTAGATTGGAAACATCTCTCGGTGCGCGGACCAGTGCTCGGAACGGCACCAGACCGGGATTTCGCCGAGCGGCGCTGGGACAACTACTGCCCGGCCGCCGTCGGTTTCCGCGCCCGTGCGCACGTCCACCCACCGGCCCGGCGGTAGGTAGGCGGAGCGTTCGGTCAGGCCTGGTTCCATGACCGGTGCCACCAGGAGGTCGTCGCCGAGCAGGTAGTCGTACCGATGTTCCCAGGCCTGCGGTTCCTCGGGGTGGGCCAGGCATACCGCGCGCAGCAGCGGCCAGCCGGTCGCGATCGAGCGCGCGGCTTGCTCGGCGAGGTACGGCACCAAGCGCTCACGGAAGTGTGCGTACCGCCGGAACACCGGCAGCACTTGGCCATCGCCGGTCTGCTCGGCGATGTTCCACGGCGTACGGTCACGCGACGGTGTGCGGTGGTGGTTGAACTCCGAGTGGTACTGCATGATCGGCAGGAACGCGGACATCGCGGTCGCCCGTAGATAAAGTTCTGCGTCGGGGATCGGACCGGAGAAGCCGGCTAGGTCCCAGCCCCAGTAGACGACGCCGCAGGCGGCCGCGGTTAGGCCGGCGCGCAGGGACGCGCGCATTGCCTCCCAGGTTGAGTCCTCATCGCCGGCCCAGAAAGCGCCGTGTGCCTGCGACCCGGTGAATCCGGCCCGGCTGAACGTGACCGGCGCCTTGCCGCAGGAGCGCAACAGCTCGCCGTAGGCGGCCGCGTAGTGCACCGGGAAGGCATTGTTGCCGGCCACGCCGACGCGGCCGTCGGCGTACCGCAGATCGTGTCCCCAGGCGTGTTCGCCGCCGTCGGTCTTGAAGCCGTCGATACCCACCTCGTCGACCAGGTAGCGGCGCTTGGCCAGCCACCACTCGCGGGCCTCGCGGTTGGAGAAGTCGGGCATCAGCGCCAGCGGGAACCACCAGCCGCGGTTGCGGTACGGTCGCCCGTCGGCCTCCCGGACGCCGTACCCTCGGTTGAGCATCGTGTCCGCGTCGGCCTGTGCTTGCCCCGCTGGGTGTGGGCGCATCTTCTGCAGCGGGATCTGCCAGAGCACGACGCGTACACCATCCGCGTGCAGCCGGTCGACCATCCCCTTCGGATCGGGCCAGCCACCGTCGGGCGGGAAGGTGAAATCGGCCAGGCGATGTGGGCCGCCATCCGGGTGTACGCGGTAGCGAGCGTCGCGGAACGCGGTGAACGTCGACTCGTCGCTCCAAGCCTCGACGACCACGACGCCGAGGGGCACGTCCTGGCGAAGGTGCCGGTCTACCTCCGCCAGGACGCGCGTCTGTGTGTTCCACTCGTTGGAACTCGCCCACAGCCGGAAGACCCAGTCGGGCAACTCGTCCGGCGTACCGACCGTCTTGAGCCACTCGTGCAGCACGTCGCCGACCGAGCCGTCGAAGAAGCGGACGGTCAGCGGGCCGTTGACGCCTGCCTCGACCCAGATTTGGTCGCCGATGTCGTACCAGGTGCGCTCCGTGGTGTCGACATGGAAGGCCCAGCCGTCGCCACCGAGAACATGTGCGAAGGGCATGGGCAGATAGGTACGGCCGGCCGCGCCCTGACCCTTGTACTGCTCGAAGACCGTCGCGTCGAGCGCATGACCGCGCTGGTCGATACGGTCATAACGCTCGCCGAAGCCAACGACGTGTTCGTCCGGCGCCAGCCGCAGCGCGAACCGGACCCGGTACGCGCCCGCGTCGTCGACCAGCCAGCTCACCGAGCCCGGGACGACGCGGCTTTCACCCTCGACGGTCAGCATGGCTCCCGTCGCCGACCAGCGCGCCGGCCGTACATCGAACCAGCGGGTCGTGCCGTCGTCGGAGACGAAGCGGTACCGCACCTCAGAGTGCACCGATGGACTCGCTGCCGACCACTGGACAAGCCGCCCACGGTGCCCGGACGCGGCACTCGCGAGGTGCCCTTCGGCGCCGGCGGTCGGCACCGGCGCGGCGTCGTCTCTGGCCAGCTCAAAGGATTGCGTCGACGTGCCGTCATGCCATTCGCAGCGGATGCGCGTGACCGACCTTGAGGCGGCGACGCCCAACACGACCGGCTCGCCGTCGAGCGGACGCTCCGGCACCCGCCGATCGATGGATGGCTGGTACGGATGGCCGGAGCCGAACGGTCGGTGCCTGATCACGCGAACACCCCCAGACGTGCTGCCAGCGATAGGTACGCACCGTGTGACCACAGCAGTGGCGTCGCCACGGGACCCCATCGATCGATCCACTCCTGACGGTGCTCCGGGGCGAGCAGGAGATCGCTCACCTGCTCCGGGAGGTTGCCGTCGGCGTCGGCCGTACTCGCAATCCAGCGCAGCTCCCGGTGCGCGTCATCGACCCGGTCCAGCCGCGCATACGCGTGCCCGAGCAACCCTGCCAGCACCGGCCAGCGCCCACCACCGAAGAACACGTCGGCCCGGAACCGGTGTACCCCGTCTCCGTCCACCAGGTCCTGCTCGATCCTGGCGACCGTGCGCGCGCCGGTGAGCACGTCCACCACCTCGAACGGCGATACTGCGGCCAGCAGACTGGCGTCAACCGCGTCTGACCCCAGCCATTTGCGCAGGCGACCGTCGACCGAGCCGGGTCCAGCAATGGTCTCTGCCACCGCTTCGGCCGTCTTCGTGGCCAGCGCGGCGACGTCATCGCTCAGCAGCCCTGTGCGTACGGCCGCGCGAAGCCCAGCCTCGACCGCGGCCAGCGTCGAGACGTGTACGTGCTCGGCGTGCTCCTCCCACCAGTCGTAGCAAGGCAGTTGCCACGTGGCGCACAAGTAGCGAACTGTCAGGCCGACAGCGCGCGCAAAGGCCGGATCGCGGCGCCCGTCGAGGAACCGCTCCAGCGCCCATAGCCAGGTGCCGTAGCCGTCGAGCTGGAAGTCCCACCACGCATCGGCACCGTCTGCGCCGTCGAGCGTGAAGCGAGTGGGTAGGTAACGCACCATGTCCACGCGCCCATCGGCGACCACGATCTCGTCGATGCGGTCGGCGCGATCGGCGATGACCCGGGCCACCCACTCGTGGAACGCACGCGGACCGTCGGTGATGCCGTGCGCGCGTATGCCGTCGGCGACGAATCCGCCGTCACGTAGCCACGCGTAGCCGTACACCGAAAACGTCGAGCAGGCCGGGTACGCGCCGCTCGGCGCCTGCTCGCGGCCGATCAGCTCGATGCTGTGCGCTACCAGATCGCGCAACTGCTGGGTCATTTCGATCCTCCGGTGGGGCCGGGGCCCCGCGTCGGCGGGGCCCCGGCGGCAATTCACTTCAACAGGGCGTTTACCTGGGATACCGCGTCGTCCAGCGCCTTCTGGACGTCCTCACCGGCGGCGGCCTTGGTCAGCGCGTCGTTGACGACGTCCTGCATCTGCTGCTGACTCGCGATGACCGGCTGCAGCGACTGCTTGCCCAGCGCATCCATCACTGCCTGCCGGTTGGCCGGCGGCGTGATGGTCAGGTAGCCGGAGAGTTTGGACCCGTCGGCCACCGGCGGAAGTTCCCAGGACGAGTCGACCCGCGACGTGATGCTCTGCTGCGATGTGGTGAGGAAGTCGAGCCACTTGAACGCGGCGTCCTTGTGTTTGCTGGCCGCCGAGACCGCGACACCGTTCTGGAAGACGGCGCTGGCGTGCTGGGTGTCACCCGGTTCGACAACCACGTCCCAGCCGAACGGCACGCTCTTGAGCTTGTCGAACTGCCAGTTCCCGTTGTGCCACATCGCGATCTTGCCGGCCTTGAACAGGTTGGTGTCGAAGTCCGGCGTGTTGCCGATCGCGGTCAGCGTCGGCATCGTGCTACCCGGCTTGCCGATCAGCCAATTGGCCGCGGCGACACCCTGCGGGCTGTTGAACGTCGCGGTCGTGCCGTCCGCGCTGAGGAATGTGCCACCAGCCTGGTTGACCGCCTTGTAGAACTCGTAGAACGTGACCGGCTGGTAGTCGCCGTAGACGCCCTTGGCCTTGTTGGTCAGCTTGGCCGCGGCCGCGGTCTCGTCGGCCCACGTCCAGCTCGCCGTCGGGTAGGACACCCCGGCCTTGTCGAACAGCGCCTTGTTGTAGAGGAGCACCACGGTGGAGAACGACTCCGGCAGTGCGTACTGCTTGCTGTCATGCTTGAACGCGTCCATCGCGGACGAGTTGAGCAGCGACGGCTGCCAGTTCTTGTCGGCGGCAGCCAGCGCGGCCAGGTCGGCGAGTGAGCCGCCCGCGGCGTACGTCACGAAGTTGCCGTAGTCGAGCTCGAACGTGTCCGGCGCGGTGCCGCCCGCGATCGAGGTCTGCAGCTGCGTGAAGTAGTCGGCGTACGGCGCGGTCTGCACCGACACCTTGATGGCCGGGTTGGCCTTCTGGAACGCGTTCACGATGTCGCCGAGGTCCTTCAGGTGGTCCGGCGAGGCCGAGAACGTCAGATAGTGGATCGTGGTGACGCCGTTGGCGGACGAGTCGGCCGTCGCGGAGCCCTTCGCGCATCCTCCGAGCACCAACGCGGCGAGCGCGATGCCGAGCGCGGCAGCCCGGGTCACCCGGAACCGTGAGCTACTGAGCATGGTGTGTCTTCTCATTTCTGGGACGACGGGTCCGCGCCGCTGCTGCGGCACGGTCACTTCAGACCGGCTTGGGCGACGCTCTGCACAATGTGCTTCTGCGCCACGGCGTAGAGGACCAAGATCGGCACGATGCTCACCACAGAGCCGGCCATGATCGCGTTCCACTGCGTGCTGTACTCGCCGCTGAGGCTGGCCAGGCCCAACGGCAGCGTCATGAACTCCCGTGATCGGATGACCACGAGCGGCCAGAGAAAGGCGTTCCAGCTGGACATGAATGCGAACAGCCCGTACGTCGCCAGCGCCGGCCGGATCAGCGGAAGGATGATCCGCAAGAAGATCCGAATGTGTCCGGCGCCATCGATGAAGGCGGCTTCGTCCAGTTCGACCGGCAGCACCGCGATGGACTGCCGGAGCAGGAACACCCCGAACGCGGACGCGATCGTCGGCACGATCAGCGACGCGTACGTGTCGACGAGGTCGAACTCGCGGACCTCGATGAACAGCGGTACGACCAGCACCTGCATGGGGATCATCAGGGTGGCCAGGTAGCAGATGAACACCACGCCCTTGCCGCGGAACTCGAATCGAGCGAAGGCATAGGCGGCCATCGCGCTCGTGCCGACCAGCAGCAATGTCGAGACGACAGCGAGCCCGAGACTGTTGAGCGCAATGCGCCAGAACGGCAACACCGAAAACAACGTCCGGTAACCGTCCAGGCCGGGATGCTGCGGTACCAGCCGCGGCGTGGTAAGCACATCACCACCGGCGGTAATGGACGTGACGATCGTCCAGATGAACGGAAAGACCATCGCAACCGCGCCCACCGCGAGCGCGGCGATCAGCAGGCGCCTCAGACATAGTTGACCCACCGCTTCTGCATCCGCTGCTGCACCACGGTGACCACCAGGATCAGCGCGAACAGCACCCAGCTCAGCGCCGAAGCACCACCAGCGTCGCCGTACCGGAAGGTCAGGTCGTAGATCTCCTCGACCAGCGGACGCGATGCGCCGGCCGGGCCGCCGCCGGTCATCACGTAGATCTGGTCGAAGACCTGGAATCCGCTGATCAGCGAGATGACGACCACGAAGTAGCTGGACGGTGTGAGGAGCGGGAACGTCACCCGCCAGAAGCTCTGCCACGCCGAGGCGCCGTCCAGCCGAGCGGCTTCCAGGAACTCCTCCGGGATCGCTTGGAGCCCGGCCAGAAGGATGATCATCACGAAGCCGGCGTCCTTCCATACCGAGGCGATGACCGCCGACGCGATCGCCCAGTGCGGCGACGCCCACCAGCCAGGGCCCGGGATGCCGACCAGCGACAGCAGATGGTTGATCAGACCGTTGGCCGGGTTGAGCAGCCACTTCCAGGTCAGGGCGACGACCACCCAGCTGGTTACCACCGGCAGGAAATACATCGACCGCACCAGGCTCCGGCCACGGAATCGCCGGTTGAGGCCGACCGCCAGCGCGAGTCCGAGCAAGTACACCAACGGCAGGTAACCGAGCAAGAACAGCACGGTGTGCACCAACGCGGCGCGGGTATCCGCATCACCGATCAGGCGGCGGTAGTTACCGAGTCCGACCCAGCGCATCGGCGTCTGGAGGTCCCACGAGTGCAGGCTGACCCAGGCGCGCCGAACATCGGAACGATAGTGAAGAGCAGCAGCGGAACGGCGCTCGGCAACAGGAACAACAGGATCAGGCCGGCTTTGCGCGGCCCCCGCGGGCCGATCATCAGCCGACCATCCGATCGACATCGCCGTGCAGCCGCGCCACCACTAGGTCGGCCTGCTCGCCACCCAACCCGTCCAGGTCGAACGGCGCCGCCAGCACCAGCGCCGCCGCGCCCTGCGCCCAGCTGCTGTCTTCCCACGAGTCGACGAGGACCGCGATGTCGCCGTCGCGGCGCACCTGCCGGCGCGCGAACTCCTCGCGGAACGCGGCGTCCCAGTGCGCCCAGTGCGCGACCCCTTCACCGGCGATCACGATGCGATCCGGGTCGAGCATCGTGGCCGACGCCGGCCACCGCCCAGCCGAGCAGCCGGCCGGCGTCGGCGAACACGTCGGTCGCTACGCGGTTTGCCCGCGATCGGCCGAATCGCTACGAGCGCATCGAAACCCTGTCGCGGCCCCAGCACGCCACGCTCTCGCGCCGTTCTGACCAACGCCTGCTGGCCTAGCGAGGCCTCCAGGCATCCGCGTCGACCGCACTCGCAGAGCGGTCCGCCGTCCTCGATCGGCACGTGGCCGAATTCGCCGGCGCCGCCGCGCCCGCCACGATAGATCAGCCATCGGCCACGATGGCCATACCGATGCCTCGGCCGATGGTGACAACCAGGAAGTCGCCCACCTCGCGTCCATGCCCGTAGAGCACCTCGGCGGCGGCGAGCGCGTTCACATCGTTCTCCACCACCACCGGCAGACCGAGCGCGCCGCGCAGGTGCCGCCCGACCGGCAGCCCGCGCCAGCCGAGCACGTCGGCGTCGACCGTGCCCTGATCGGGGCTGCGGACGATCCCGGGGACCGCAACGCCGACGCCGAGCAGCGGGGGGAGGCTGGGGTCGGGCGCCGTGTGGGCGGTGAGCATCGCGGCCAGACGCGGCAGCGCGTCGGCGGCCAACGCGTCGAACGGCGTGGTCTGGCTGGACAGCATCCGTCCGTCCAGGCGAACGTCGACGAGCGCGAGGTGGTCGGCCGCGACCTTGACGCCGAGCGCGCGGCCGGCCGACCCGACCAGGCCGATGAGCGAGCCCGGACGGCCGCCGCTCGACGGTGCCTGCGCGACCTCGTGGACCATGCCCTGCTCCAATAGGCGGCGCGTGATCTGCGAGATAGCAGATGGCGTCAGGCCCAGCTCGCGGGCGATGTCGGCGCGCGACGTCGGACCGCGCGTGCCGAGCAGCGCCATCACCGCAGAACGCGACAGATCGCGTCCGTTTCCTCGCCTCGCTGATGGCACTTCGTTCACCCGCTTCATTAAGTTGGTACACAAAGTGCCATGCGCACCGCCATTCCGTCAAGAGGGTGTTGCTGACCGCATGGCGTCATGCGGTTGCGATCGGAACGCCTGTGGTGTGGGGAGGTCTGCAAACGCGGTGTCGGGCATGCCTCTTCGGCTCGTCACGGGTGTGAGGG
Source organism: uncultured Actinomycetota bacterium (assembly GCA_963836775.1). Classification (GTDB taxonomy): domain Bacteria; phylum Actinomycetota; class Actinomycetes; order Mycobacteriales; family Micromonosporaceae; genus DASQPR01. Next base: position 3,753,477 of record CAWIKR010000003.1, read on the forward strand.
CGTGCCACGTCATCAGGCCGCTCGCGGCAGTTCGGGCACCTACCTTGGGCTCGAGGCGCGGTTCTGAATCGTTCTGGTGCCGCCATTCGACGAACCGTGGAACGGCCGCTCATTTGCGAATCCTGGCCGGGCCTTACGGGCGGAAGGTCCGTCGGTAGGTCTCGGGTGGGACGCCGAGCTGTTGGCTGAAGTGGCGGCGCAGCGTCGTCGCCGTGCCCGGGTCGGCATGTCGATTGTGCTTGTGAGCGCACTTCTCGGTGAACGCCCATCGATGCACCTGGATGGCGGCCGAACACGCTCGCGGAACTGATAGCTCTCCGCCGGCAATAGCGAGTTCCGGCACATGGCCGAGCTGGCTCATGACACCGCAGCCGAGCATCAACGGGACCTTATCGGCGCCAGCAGACTCGGTCGCCGATGCCGCATGCGACTGCCGCACTGGCCAGCTCACCGATTCTCAGCTCTCATGAACCGAGCTTCGTGTCAACGCCGGTCGAATGTTGGCTCTGGCACAAGTTCCGTGATCGACTAGTGTTGATCATTTTGTGTCGATTGTGGATCCTGCCGCCGTTCTGCTACCGCATCTGGTCAAGTTGCAGCTGGATAGGGTCTATCTGAAAGGGGTCCGGGTCAGGATCGAAGCCAGCACGCGCGCGACGGTGGCTTGTTGTCCGGACTGCGGCGTGGCCTCGCAGCGGATGCACAGCAGGTACGTGCGTCACCTGGTCGACACCGGTGTCGGCGGGCGGGAGGTGACCGTGTCGTTGACGGTGCGGCGGCTGTTTTGTGATCAGCCCGGTTGCGCGCGTCGCACGTTCGCCGAGCAGGTCCCTGGGCTGACGACGCGTCACGGACGGCGCACCGCACCGGCGGCCGGGGTGGTCGAGTCGGTGGCGATGGCGCTGGGCGGTCGGGCCGGCGCCCGCCTGGCCGACCGGTTGGCGCTGCCGACGAGCCGGATGACGTTGCTGCGGGTCATTCGCCGTATTCCCGACCCACCGGCCGTGACACCTCGCGTGCTGGGGGTCGACGACTTCGCCCAGCGGCGCGGGCATCGCTACGCCACCATTCTGGTCGACATGCACACCCATCGGCCCATCGACGTGCTACCCGACCGGGACGCGGACACGCTGGCAGACTGGCTGGCCCGTCGACCCGGGGTGCAGATCATCTGCCGGGACCGCAGCGGCGCCTACGCCGACGGCGCGGCCCGGGGCGCCCCGGAGGCGACCCAGGTCGCCGACCGCTGGCACTTGATGCACAACCTGTCCGAGGCGGTGCACAAGGTGGTCACCCGGCACCGCCGCTGCCTACAGCAGACACCGGCGCTAGCACCGCCGCCGGTCGCCGCGCAGGCGCCGGCGGTGTCGGGACGGCGCGCGGACAACACCCGCAGCCGGCACGCCACCGTCCACGCTCTGCTCGCCGACGGCTTGACCCTCCGGGCGATCATGCGGCGGTTGGGCATGAGCCGCGGCACCGTGCGCAAATATGCCCGCGCGCCCACCGCCGAGCAACTGCTCGGCCCTAATCCCAGCAGCGGGCGCTGGCAAGCTCGGCCCGTTCAAGGCCTACCTGCACACCCGCCTCGACGACGGCGCCGCCGACAGCCGGATCCTCTACGCGGAGCTCCGCGACCGCGGCTATCGCGGCACGATACGCACCCTGCAGCGCTACCTGATCCGGATCCGCAGTGACAACCGGCCACCGGCACCGCCCCGGGTGCCAGCCGCCCGACACCTCACCGCCTGGATCATGCGACCCGATGACCGGCTCACCGACGACGACCGCCTCGGCCTCAAAGACGCCCGCGCCCGCTGCACCGACATCGACGCCCTCGTCACCCTCGCCCACGGCTTCAACCAGCTCGTCCGCGAACGCCGCGGCGGTCAGCTCGAAGACTGGATCAAACAAGCCTCCGCCAGCACGTTCCCCGAAATCCGTGGCTTCGCCACCGGTCTGCTCGCCGACTTCGACGCCGTCACCGCCGGGCTGACCCAGCCCTGGAGTTCCGGCGCCGTGGAAGGCACCGTCAACCGCATCAAAATGATCAAACGACAGATGTACGGCCGAGCCAAACTTGACCTGCTCCGCAAACGCGTTATTGCCGGGCCATGACCACCACGACCAGCAGGCATCACGGAACTTGTGCCAGAGCCCGAATGTTGACCCCGCCGCGCCGGCGTTCGAGTCGTGCTGGCAGCGCGTAGACCGAGCCGCCGTGCACCAAGGTGAGGCAGCCGATGTCTGGTCGATTGTGGATCGGGCGGGATGGTCGGTGAGCCCGCTCTGCCCGGCGCGCGCCTGGTGACCGGTGGTTTGTGGATGAGACCTACGTCAAGGTGAACGGCATCTGGCGCTATGTGTACCGGGCCGTGGACCAGTATGGGCAGGTCATCGACGTGCGCGTCTCAGCCCGTCGCGACGGCCAGGCCGCGCGCCGGTCTTCACACGGGCGTTGGCCACGTTGAAGGTGATTCCTTCGGAGGTGGTCACCGACAAGGCGCCCGTCTACCCGCGCGTCCTTGACGAGCGGTGCCGTCGGCGTGGCATCACGTCGAGCAGTACGCCAACATCCGAATCGAAGCCGATCACGGCTGGCTTAAACATCGGCTGTGACCGATGCGCGGGTTACGCACCGACCGCACCGCCGCGGTTATTATCGCCGGGCTCGCGTGAATGCAGAACCTGCGGCGCGGCCACTACGAACTCCGAACCGGAACAGTCAGCCACCTGCGGATCGCCGCCGCGTTGACCGAACTCTCCCAAGCGATCTGAACCCATCTCCGCCGCGGTCGCACTGCGCCCAGCGGTCAGTTAACGCAACAGACCCGTCCGGATGAGCTTCGTCGGCGGGCTTCACCGCGCCTTGCACATGGTGCTCGCCGGTGTAGCGGTAGTTGCAGCGGGCTTTGATCCGCGTCGGCATAACACGCACCGGGCAAGCGACACCCGGCCGGTTGACACGCGTTCCTCGGCCGGGGCGTGGTAGCGGAACGCGGCGACGTCGTCGTTCGGCACCGTCGCACCGTCGGCGGCGCCGCTGTGGTGGAAGCTCGGGGCATCAGCAGCGCCTCACATTGCGGCGATCAGCGGCACGCCCCACACGGCCAGGAACGCGCAGATCACGGCGAAGCCCCACAGGCTGACGCGGGTGCTTTTGTCGATGATGGCGAGCAGCATGAGCAGGACGGTGACGATCGCAAGAATGCCGCGCAGTATGTCCTCACCCATCGGAGGTCCTCCGTTCGTACTAGGCGTTTCCGGTTTCCACGACGCTGATCGAGGTGCCGCGGATCATGCGGAGACCTCCTGCTCCCGGGGCCCCCGGCAGCGCGGACACGTCTCCGAGTGCAGGAACACTATGAACGACTCGTCACAGTAGGGCAATGGATCACCCCATACGCGTTATCCAGCCGGGCGACTGCGGCCAGTAACCCATAGCCACCGAGGGCGCCGTTGCGTTGCCTGATCTCGGTCAGGGCAAGATTCCGCGTCTTGAGGACTCGACGAGGACTGCGGTCCGCCCAGCGCCGGGAGTGACCATGTCCCTCACGGCGGAATGGTCTAATGACCGGCGACAGGACCTCGGCTATGTCGACGGTGATTCCAATCCATGCTCGAGTCCGGAGGGCTTCGTGCAACTCTGCCGTGTCGAAAAGACCCCAGACGGCTTCTTGATCGATCCCACCGACTACCTCGCCGCCCTGCCAGATCTGACCGCTTCACTCCCGCCTGGCGCTGCCGCCTTCACCAAGGCGCTGTTGCATAGTCCCAGCGTCGGGCATGGTGAAGCTTGGTGAGTCTGCGTGTCAGATCGCTGACGCGAGCTCGGCGAACGCTGCGGCGACCCGTAAGTGCCGGACTGTTTCGGTGCCGAGTTCGTAGTGGCCACGTCGCAGGTTCTGAACGAAGGCGAGCCCGGCGATGATCACTTGAGCGGTGCGGTCGGTGCGTATCCCTCGCATGGGTCGCAGTCGGTGTTTGAGTCGGCTGTGGTCGGCCTCGATCCGGTTGTTTGCGTAGCGTTCGACGTGGTGCCAGGCCGCGGGGACCAGCTCGTCGAGGACCCGAGGGTAGACCGGTGCGGCATCGGTGACGACCTCAGTCGGTCTCACCTTCAGCTTCCCGCGAACGCTGACCGGGACGCTGGTGCCGGATGCCGGCGAGTCGAGAGCGTCACCAACCCATCCTGCCCGAATCCGTTGACGATCGCTTGACGCAACAGAGCCGGCTGAGCTCCTGTTTGGCCTCATGGAGGATCACCTTCATGGTAGGACCTGATGCGCGACTTCGACGCCGGGGCGTGCGCGCTCCTGTGCTCGCGGTCGGGGTTGGCCCCTGGCCTTCTGGAAGGCCCTGGCCGAGGTGTTCCCCCGTAACCCGCGAGCAGAGGTGCTGTGTTCGCAAAATGCCAATGTTCTGGACGCCACCCTGAAGGTGAAGTCCCGGCCGGCCGCGCCGGACGTCAGCCGGCGGGGATGAGGTTGGTGGCTCGAATAGCGGCGGCGAGGGCGCGCGGGTCGCCGGTGCGCGCGTGGACGTCGACGGCGGTGTCTGCGAGTTTGATGGCGTGTTCGTCGCCGTGGGAGATCGCTCGTGAGATGACGTCATCGGCATTGAGCGGTGGTTGGGCGGGGGCGGTGTACCGATCGGGCGCGGCGTAGGCGGCGGTCACTGCGGCGCTGGCCGACCAGGCGGCGTTCCAACTCGGTGCCCAAAGTTCCTGCGGCAGAGCAGGAAGTGATCGCAGCACGGCGTTGGGTGCGGTTGCGGCGTGCACAAGCATGACTGGTTGCCGTGCCCGCGTTCGAGGTAGGAAAGCGTCGCCGCATCGATGAGTGCGGTCAGGTTCGCACGGGCCGCCTCGGGCGTAACCGCCGTAGGTCCGGCGGCTATCGCGGGCGCCCAGCCGGGTACGTCGGGCAGTTGGGCAAGGCGCTCGACGATCCCGCCCGCCTGCGATGGAACGAGTGGTACGGCCTCGAGGGCGTGTCCGGCCGAACCTTGCGGGTGCTGAAAACTCGTCCGCCCTGGTCGTGGCCGGTTCCTTCATTGCAACGAGATCCTGCGGAGACCCGCGTCGCGCTGCGTGTGGCATCGCCGACGGGCATTCGGCGATGATGCGGTGCTGTGCTACTTCGACTGGCCTACCTCGGCGTGTCCAACGCGCTGGCGATGTTGCGGCTGCTGTCCATGAGCGACTGGGACAAGGACGCCGAAATCCTGGCCCTCCGCCACCAGATCACCGTCCTGCAACGACAACTGCACGGCGAGAACGTGCGCTTCACTCCAGCTGACCGGGCATGGCTCGCCACGCTGCTACAGCCACTCCCCCGCGCCGTGCTTCGTCAGATCCGGCTGCTGGTGCGCCCCGAAACCGTGTTGCGTTGGCATCGCGACCTGATCGCCGCACGTCACGCCCGGATCTCCCGCCCGAAGCGTGCCGGGCGGCCACCCACCATCCGATCCATCCGCGTGCTGGTGCTGCGCCTGGCCCGGGAGAACAGCACGTGGGGATACCGGCGCATCCACGGTGAACTGCTCGTACTTGGTGTCAAGGTCGCCGCCTCCACGGTCTGGGAGATCCTCCACGCCGCCGGCATCAGCCCCGCACCCGAGCGCAGCTCCACCACGTGGGCGACGTTCCTGCGCTCCCAAGCCGAGGCTATCCTCGCCGCCGACTTCTTCGAAACCGTGACCCTCACCGGCACACGGATGTACGTCCTGGCCGTCATCGAGCACGCCAGCCGCAGGGTCCGCATCCTGGGCGCCACCGCCCACCCCACCGCAGCGTGGGTGACCCAAGCCGCCAAGAACCTGTTCATGGACCTACAGGACGCCGACTGCCCGGCCCGATTCCTCATCCGCGACCGCGACGGCAAATACCCGGCACTGTTCGACACCATCCTCGCCGACACCGCAATCGAGGTCATGCTCAGCGGCGTGCGCATGCCCCGGATGAACTCCATGATCGAACGATGGATCCAAACCTGCCGCCACGAACTACTCGACCGCACCCTCATCCGGAACCAGACGCACCTCCTGCACGCTCTGCGCGAGTACGAGCGGCACTACAACGAACACAGGCCACACCGGGCAATCTCAAACGCCAGACCCCTGCACCCCCTGCCGGAACCGGTCCTTCCAACCACGATCACGAACCTTGCAATCCGCCGACGTGACCGCCTCGACGGAACCATCCACGAGTATCAACGTGTTGCGTGACCTGCACGGATGGCATTTTCGGCACCCACAGCGTTGCCCGCGGCAGCGACCCTCAAGCCGATAGCACGTAGATCCGCGGGTTCAGCTTGCCGATCATCTGGTACACGCCCCACATGCTGTCGGTGAGCATGAATTCGTACGCGAGGGTGCCGAACCGCTCCTCGTACGCCGCACGGTTACGCAGCATCCGCGATACCCGAAGCAACTGGTTGGAGCTGGTGGCGACGCCGTCTTCCTCGCTGCGCTCGCGCGTCTCACCGTGCAGCTGAATGCACTGCACGATGCGCAGTCCGGCCGAGGTGATCGCGGCCTCGAACCGCTGCGGATCGAGGCTGGAGGCGTGGATTCCGGCCGGCGGCCACATGAACGCCGCCTCCGCCGGCGAGAGCCAGTCCGTGGCGGTCATCTGGTAGATCAGCGCACGACCGCCGGGTTTGAGGACCCGGCGGAACTCGCCGAATGCCGTCTCCAGATCCTCGACATGAACGAGTACGTCCCGGCACCAGATCAGATCGACCGAGCGACCGGGATCAGTCAGCTTCTCGGCGATGCCCTCGTCGATGCGGACCCGAGCCGCGGCTTCGGGCTCCTTGACCGCGAACGCGGCGAGGTCGCGAGCCGCGTTGTCCAGATGACGGCGGACCGGCTCGACGCCCCGAACCGTGAACCCGAAGCGACGCGACAGCTCGAAGCAGTGATAACCCTCGCGGGCACCGACATCCAACACGGTCGAACCCGCCGGCAGACCGGTCTCCGCGACCAGGTCGAACATCAGCTGGTTCAGGCCCCGCGGCGACAGGGTCTCATCCAGCGCCGCCTCAACCTCCTGGTCGTCGAACGCATCACCATAGACGTCGTCGACGCTGCGAATGACTTGCGGGGCGGGAGTGTCGGTCATAGCCGCGCAGCCTAAGAGCGGCGATGCGGACGCGCCACGGGTTTTCGAACGGCGCGGGCGTTGCCGAGGTCAGCGGGCACCAACGCCAACGATGCGATCGCCTACGGCGGTCGACCGACGAGTCCGGCGCCACTGACGCCGGGCAGCCGATCACGCCAGAAACCTCACCAATCGACTGCGTGAGAGCGGAAATCGCTGGTCAGCCGCGGTAGCGCTATTACGCGTCGGAGAGGATGGCGGTGAACCTCATCTCCGACCACATCCCGCCGGCGCATACGTCCGTCGGTACCGTCAGCCGTGGCGAGAAATCGCCAATCCTTGTTCCCGGTAATCGCGCACCGTGGCTTCAGGCCGACGTTCGGCTACAGATCTGACCACACTTGAATTCGGGAAGCGCTCAAAATCCTGCTCCCAATTTGCTCCCACCCGTAAGCGGCGGCTGACCAGCGGATCCTTTCACCAGCCTCGATCAACAGAGCCCTGACTTCTGAATATTCAGCGCAGTTGATGCATGTTCGAAGCAGTTGAGCACTCTTGTGTCAGCAACCGTCCACCGTTCCGTTGACCAGCCTCGTCGTATCTGTCCGCAGGTCAGCGACGTCGTTGACGTCCGTCGAGAGCAGTTCAGCGCAGTCGAATGCGGTTCACTTAGGGCAGCTGCTCCCAGTCTGCTCCCCCACGTGCTCCCAAACAGCGATGCACAAGGTGAACTGGTCATCCGCGTGGAGCACCTTGATGTGTGGGCGGCGACTTCGCGCCACGTGAGCGTGAGCGCCGTCCCGGGCCCACCATTTCGACCAGACCCAGCGTGGATCCGGCTATCGCATGGGTGGGACCGGGTACGGGCGCGCGCCCATGGCGGCGTCCATAATGTTTGCGTCCAAGCTTCGGCAGTCGCGACCACGTGCACGCCGATTATCGAGGAGGCCATGTGATCATCGGTCGTTTCAGAGTCCAATGTCGGCCCGACCGCGCTGACGAAATGGCCGCGGCGATCACGGCCGTGGTAGCGCCCAGCCGTGCCCTGCCTGGCGTGGTTCATTTCGACGCCGCGCGCAGTTTGACCGACTCGAACACCTTCGTCGTCCTCGAGGTATTCGAGGACCGGACGGCCCTCGACCGCCAGAACGCGCAGGACCAGGTCGCCGAAGTTCTTCAGGTCGCCGAATCGGGAGCGGTCATCGGCGATCTCGAATGGACCGTTTGGGAGACCTCAGCAGACATCGCATGACCGGTCCGTGAAATCGTCACGGACCGGCGCCGGCCCTCCCAGGTCCCGGCATCGGTAAACGACACGGACACGACGTTCGCCCCGGCAAGGCCAACGACACGGTTGAAAGCGGTAGTGACGCGCACGTGCGTCTCCTAAGTTCGGTCGGCTTCGACAACCCCGAACCTAGGCAGACATCACGTGCGCGTCCTCGATGACACGCCCCGAACCAGTACAAACCAGTCACCGACAGCGAACCAGCCGCTTAACTGGCGATTTTCACCCACGGAAACCGGTAGCGCGCCCGCGCTCACCGTCGAACTACGTGGGCATCGGTGATCTCGCCATCATGAACGGTGTACGTCCCGACGTAATGCTTGACGGAACCATCGACCTGCGCGGCGTCCAGCCGGATGTCGACGGAGTTGCCGTGGGTGTCGACGATCGTCACGCTGTCGTGGTCGGTGTCCGCGAAGCCGTTGACGAACGACTCGTATGACTGTCCGAAGTTCTTGCCGCCAAGGTCCCAGGCCCGTTGGTAGTCACCGGCATTGATCGCGTCGAAGTACTCCTGAACGAGGTCGGCCGCTTCGCTCGACGGCGCCGAATCGCAGCCAATGCCGTCGCCGTCGCGGTCCAGATCGTAGATGTCCGTTCCGATGACACGCACGGGCCCTCGGACGTAAGCCGGACCATTGCCGCCGCCGCCGGCGCAGTCGACGTCGCTGGCGATCGGCACGCAGGCGCCGCTGTAGTTGGGGTCGCAAGTGTCGTTCGGCGTGGGCGACTTCGTGTGGGTTGGGGTGGGCTTTTGGGTTGGGGTGGGCTTTTGGGTTGGGGTGGGCTTGTGCGTTGGGGTGGGCTTGTGGGTCGGCGTCAGGGTTGGGGTCGGCGCGTGGGCGGGAGTCGGTGTGCGCGACGGAGTCGGGGAAGTGCAGGCGCAAAGAAGGGCGACGACGATCGCGATCAAGAAAAGGGCCCCTTGATCTCGGCCACGGCTGCGTGACAGTGAATGGCATCGACGTGTGATAGTTCGCACGAGCATCACGATTCACAAGAGCAGTACGAGCGCAGTTGCGTGTTTCGAGCCGCCGAAGTTGATACGGCCCCACGCTGAAAACTTGTGATTTTCACTCAGACTAATACCAGGGGTGAGGGTTCACGCGTCTTCTCGGCGGTCCGGACGAGATTGGGCCCAAGTGCGGCGCGGGGGCTCTGTTGCATTCGCGGATCAGGGCTCGACAAGATGAGGCGGTGAACCCGTCAAGTCGTCGGCATCCGGCGCTGTTGTCACGCTCGGCGTTCGCGGGGTGCCGGTTCCCGGTCGAGGTGGTCACGGTGGCGGTGCGCTGGTACCTGCGGTACGGGCTCTCGTATCGCGATGTCGAAGAACTGCTGGCTGAGCGCGGTGTCGAGGTCGATCACGTCACCGTGTACGGGTGGGTGCAACGGTTCACGCCGCTGTTCGCCGAGGCGGCCCGCTTCGCCCGGCACTCGCCGGGCGAGCGGTGGTTTGTCGACGAAACTTACGTCAAGGTCGGCGGCGTGTGGCGTTATGTGTACCGGGCGGTCGATCAGCACGGGCAGGTCATCGACGTGTACGTCTCGGCTCGCCGGGACGGGCAGGCGGCCCGCCGGTTCTTCACTCGCGCGTTGACCACGCTGAAGGTCAGACCGACTGAGGTCGTCACTGATGCCGCGTCGGTCTACCCGCGGGTGCTCGAGGAGCTGGTTCCGGCGGCTTGGCACCACGTTGAGCAGTACGCGAACAACCGGATAGAAGCCGACCACAGTCGGCTGAAAAACCGGCTGCGACCAATGCGCGGGCTGCGCACCGACCGGACGGCTGCAGTCATCATCGCCGGGCTGGCGTTCATGCAGAACCTTCGCCGCGGCCACTACGAACTCGCCACCGATACGCCACCCCCGCTGCGCGTCGCCGCCGCGTTCACCGAACTCGCCCAGGCGATCTGATAGGTCGTCCGCCACGGCATCACGCCGCCCACCGATCAGCGAATGCAACAGAGCCCCTAGCCGCGCACATCATCGCGAACCACGTCTGCGTCCCACACCACGCCGCCGAGCAGCCACTTCATCCGATGCGGCCCAGGATCTCCGTCCTACGCGGCCAATGGCCGGAAATGTCCGAATACCCATCGGAGGACCCGAGCAGTATGCGAGGGCCTGCCGACGCACCGCCGGGTGGTCAGGCCGGCCCTTTGTGGACCGGTTGACAACTGGCTAGGCAATTCACCAGGTGATCCTTAGACTCCCCCGGGTGAACCCCGCCCCGACTGAGCAGCATGCCATCGACGCCGAGACTGTACGGGCCGCTGTCCATGCCGCACGTGGTCATCTCGTGGAGCGCGAACTCATCTCAGAGGTGGTCACACTTTGTGCGGTGGCCCGGGAACATTTGCTCGTCATCGGGGCTCCGGGTACCGCGAAGTCCGCGGCCGTACGACGCACCGCCGAGCATCTCGGCGGCCGCTACTTCGAGTATCTGCTGAGCAAGTTCACCGAGCCGAACGAGATCTTCGGCCCCGTCGACCTTCAGCGGTTGCGCGAGGGCGTGGTCGCATACCAGACCGATGGGATGTTGCCCGACGCTGAGGTCGCGTTCCTTGACGAGGTGTTCCTCGGCTCCAGCGCGATCCTCAACACCTTGCTCGGCGTGCTGAACGAGCGGGTCTTCCGGCGGGGCGCGACGCTGCGCGGATGCCCGATCCGGGTGTGCATCGGCGCGAGCAACGCCCTGCCGTCCGATCCGGCGCTGGCCGCGTTCGCTGACCGGTTCCTGGCCCGGGTGCATGTGGAGCCGGTTGCCGACGGCAGCCTCGAGGACCTGTTGGAACAGGGCTGGGTCACCCCGGCCAAGGCGGAGCCTGCGGGCCTCATGCCAGCCCTCGACCGGCTGGCCGACATCGCCTCGGACGCGAACCTGAGCGAGATCCGGCCGTTCCTGGCGACGGCGCTGCGGCGGCTGCGCGAAGCCGGGATCCCGTTGACCGATCGCCGGGCCGTACGGTCCCAGCGCCTGGTCGCGGCGGCGGCGGTTCTCGATGGACGTACGGCCGCGAACACCTCGGATCTGTGGGTGCTGCCGTTGATCGCGCCCACTGGTGAGGCCCAGGCAGTGGCCCGCGACATACTCGCCGACATGCTGAAACTGTCCAATAGCATGACGCTTGGCTACGCCGCTGAAGAGTATTCGCGGGGGGCTCTAGCTCGTGCCGAGCGGCTGGCGGCATCGGGACGGCGGCTGCTCGCCGCGCTGGACGTCGATGAACCCTCCCGTGACGACCGGCTTCGGCTCGAGGCGGCGCTGCGTGAGATCGACGCCGGATTCGCCGATGCCGACCTGCCCGATTCGCTGCGGGAGACGCGTGAGCGGCTGGTCGCGGCCGCACGCCCGTGACCAGCCTGATCTGGTACCGCCGCGAACCACCGTTGCAGGCGGCCGCCGTACTAGCGCGAGACGGCGTCGTGCCGCTGCTGGCCCGGCGGGTGGCCGCCGACGGTGATCCGAGCAGGTTTCGGGCCGTGGCTGCCACCGGCTGGCTGGTCGTGCTGGCCGCAGCCGAGGACCTGCCGTGGGTGCCCGGGGTGAGATACCTCGGCTGGGATGGCGCGCTGCTGCTTCCCACCACGCACCGACCCGGTATCTCAACGGATCTTCTCGCCCGCGTGTTGGGACGCAACGGCGTGCACGGTCTGACGGTGCTGCTTGCCGATGCCGTGCTGCGGGCGCCGATGCCGAGTCTTCCTGTCGACATCGTCGGGCTCGAGGCTCTGCGATGACCGCGCCGTCGGCTTCGCTGGCCTCGTGGACGACGCAGCTGTCGACATTGACCGCCGACGTGGCGCTGGCGCTGGGTCCGTGGCTGGTCGAGGTCGCTGCGCTGCTGGAAGGCCACGACCGTGCCGCCGCAGACGACGGGGAACCCGATGGGTTCGACGGGTTGTCCACGCGTGGCACCCCTGAGCGGCTGTTGCCCTCCGAGTGGCTGCTGGCCTCCGAAGAACCGAACGAGTTCATGCGACGCGCCATCGAGGGCGAGTTGTTGCACACCGCACCCAGTCTTCAGAAACCGAAGCCACGAGGCCGAATTGCCGTGCTGTGCGACTGCGGTCCCACCCAATGGGGGGCGCCGCGCCTGGCGCAGTTGGCCATCCTGCTAGTTCTGCACCGCCGGGCCGAGACCTCCAGCATCCCGTTCGCGCTGGGTCTACTGGGCACGAAGGCGGGGCGCTGGCTTGAGGGTGGGCTCGAACCGATGCTCGCGGGCTGGCAGCGCATGCGGCACCGGTCGGAGTTCGCGCCCGAGGATCTCGACGAGTGGCGTGGGGACCTGCGGCCCACCGATGAAATCTGGCTACTGAGCGGGTCGGATCCACAGGTCGCCGGCGTGCACACCCTGACCATTAGTGAATCCGGGTGGGACCCCTCCGGTGTCTCAGAGGTGACGGTGCGTCTCGACCAGACTCGCACGACCCTCGGCATGCCACCGGTCGAGCACGCGTTGAAAGCATTGCGCGGCCACGGGTTCCGCAGTGCCAAGCGGCCGGCCTCCACGAGCAGCCTGATCCGCGCTGCGTGTTTTCCGAACGAGGGAAGGACCCTGCTGGGTCGCGGCGGCGATGATCGGACGCTCGTCACGGTCCACGTTCCCGACGGCCGACCACGCCGCCACGGATTCTCCTCACCGGTCATCGCCGGCGGGTTGGACGGTAGACGCGTCATCGCCCTGGTCGCCGATCGAGGAACCCTACGAGTCGAGGTGATCGGAAAGCCGCTGCCCCACCTCGTGAAGGCCGCCTGGCCGCTCGAGGACCTGCCCCCACTGCCGCCCGCCGGTGACGCCTGGCTGCCCGCCGTGTACGCGGCCGGCAATCATCTGCTGGCCAGGCTCGGTGACGGCTGGTGGAAGCTTGTCCCGCAAGCATCTCCGGCGAAGGCCGACGTCGTCGCCTGCGGCTACGGCGCTCCCCTACGAGTAGGCTCCAACGCCGGCGAGCAGATCATGATCTCCGGCGCACCGCAGGCGATCATTCCGCGTGGAGCGCGGGTGCTGTTCGGCGCGTCACCCGCCTTTAGCTGGTCGATCGACGAGAAGGTGTGGACGACCTCAGCGGGAAGGCAGCTCATCGTGCCCGACCGCGCCCGTGTGATCGCCATGAGCACGTTGCGCACTGATCACATATTGATCAGTCAATCCGCGGGCGGTCAGATCCTGCATTTGGTCACCGCGGCCGGCGTACGCACATTGACCAGGTGGTCTGGCAACGCAGGCACGCCTGCCGTACACCCGGCATTGCCGTGGCTCGCGATCACCAGAGACGACGGCACCGTCATCGTCGTCGACCTCGAGCGGGACATGATCGTGGCGACGATGCGGGCCCCGGCGTGACACGGACGGTGCTCGCCCACGGATTTCTGCTGGATACCGATCTCATCGGAGCGCAGGAGGCAAGCCGACGCGTGATCGAGTACTGGCAGCCCGGGGCCTCCCTGCGATCCACGCCCGACGGCTGCTGGCTGTTGCTACTGCCAATGCCTGTCCATGTTCGACTCGATCGTGCGCCGGGATGGCCGATCGCCAGCGAAGCGACCGCCGGGACCGTGGCGCTGCCGCACAACCTCCTCCTCGATCTGCGGGAACTGCCCGAGATCGAACCACACCTGGACCTTGGCAAGATCAACGAGTTCGACCTGTCCGCGGTGCAGGTCGCGCCACGCCCCGAGGAGTTGCCGGCGCCGCCGGCGCTCGGGGCGCCCGATCTTCGAGCGGCCGCGTCGATTGCAGCGCCCGCCCGTCGATCCCGCTTGAGGTCACGATCTGACCCGGCCGCCACACGCCACGCCGGTCGGATCGCCGATCGCCTATGGCAGATCATGCTCGCCGTCGTTGGCGTCGCCGCGATCATCGCTGTGGTGGCCCTGACCCATGTCACGGGCTCCGGATCGTCGATCCTATGGCTGGGTGCCGTGGTGGGCCCGATCGTCGCGCTGACACGAAACAGCCACCGCCGCAGCATAAGCTCGCCGACCACCCGAGACCCAGGTCGCCACGGTGCCGCCGCGCGCCGAAGCGCGCAACGAGGGCGAGGGCTATTTGCCCGGGTCGTCCTCACCAGTCCATTCGCCCGATATTTCGGCCAGAGACAGCTGGCATACCTGCGAAACCTCGAGCATGCCTTCCGGCGGCGGGACTGGGAACGCGCGCTGCGCGAGGCCGTACCGCTCGGTGGAGCCGGCGGGCTCGTAAGTCTTTCCGTACCGACTGGCTGGCAGGGACCCCTGAGCCCCAGTTACGCCGGCCGAGGCGGTGGTCGCAGTCTAGCGGTGGGCGGCATCAAGGAAGCCTTCACCGAGATCTACCGCACGGCGGCGAACCACCTTGAGCAGGCAGGTGACATCGAGAAAGCTGCCTACGTCCTGGCAGACCTGCTGGATACCCCGATCGACGCGGTGCACCTGCTGGAACGGCACGGTCGGCACCGGCTGGCCGCTCAACTCGCCGAAGGCCGACAGCTGGAAGCGGCGCTGGTGGTACGCCTGTGGTGGCGCTCCGGCGACAGGCAACGGGCGCTGGACATCGCTCAGCTTCGCGGTGCGTTCGCCACCGCCATTGACCGACTCGACGGCGCAGACGACGCCCTGGCCCTGCAACTGCGGACGGCGTGGGTGCACTCCCGGCGAGAGGCCGGCGACCATCTGGGCGCCATCATCGCGGCCTGGCCCGACGAACGACTCAGGTACGCGGCCGTCGCCGACATCCAGACCACGATGGCCCTTGGTAGCGCACCGGCCGCTCAGGCGCTGGCGTACCTGCTGAACCTGCAGTCCAACCCGACCGCTAGCGAGACTGCTCTCGGGCTGCTGGCCAGTACCGATGCTGCGCTGCAACCGGCCCGGGCACGCTTCCTCGCCAGCTTCGCCGAACTACCCGCCGCAGATCCGGCGCACGACCGTCGCATCGCCACCGTCGCAGCCCGAACCATGACGCGTGCTGCGCTGACCGTAGACCAACGCCGCCAGCTTGATCTCCTGTCCAAGCGGGCCGACCGGCTGGCCGTCGCGGACCTGCCCGCACCGGTCAAGCCGACCAAACCCGCGGGCGGTGTCCCTTGCACATTCACGCAGTTAGCACCTGGTGACCTGCCGGTCTATGACGCCGTCGAGATAAGCGGGCGATTTCTGCTTGCGCACGGCGGTCACGGTGCACGCCTGGTCACCGCGACCGGTCGCGAGCTGGTCCGCTGGGATGTTGCGACGCACCGCATCGTCGCCGCAGACAACGGCGCACGCGCGCTGCTCGTCACTGTCTCCAACGATATTCACGAATTCCATCAACTGGACCTGCGCAGCCGGCAGACGACGCGTTGGGCAGCCCTTCGCGCCTCACACATACTGAAAAGCTATGACGGCGACATCGTGACGATTGTCGACAGCGATGGGCTCGCATTCCTCCGCACCAGCGAACGCCAGCCGAGAGCTATCTGGCGCGAGCTGGATGCCGCACACCAGGTTGCACTGATAGAACGCAGCCGGGACAACCTCACCGCGCTTCTGCGAACTCCCGCTGGAACGCACGAACTATGGCGTTGGGACACACCAACACTGATGCTGCGAGAACGCCGCCCGCTGGCGCTCGGCAGCATCCGCACCGCCGGTGTCCTTGCCTCCGGACACCTCGTGTCGGCCGACGAAGGCGGCGTGCACGTCCATCCAAACGGCCAGAAACGACAGTTGATCGCACCGGCAACAGCGGCCACGGCACTCGTCTGCGACGGCGACATGTACGCCATCATCGAACCAGGCGCCGAAGCCGTGACCCTCACCCTCAGAGGCGGTCTGAGCCCTGAGCCCGCCGCAGTAGCCCGCTACCCCGGCAACGTCACCGGCATGCGCTGTTCGGCTGGGCGGGCAGTCCTCTGGACAGGCACCGGTCGAGTCACCGCGCTCGACCTGAACAATCCAGGCGTTGTCGCTGATTTTCGCACGACGATTACGTAGGGAGCCGACCGGCGGTTCCCCGCAACGACGCTGCTCCGCGACGGCCGGGGCACCGCTGCGATGACTAGCAGATCAGGAATTGCCGCCCGCTAGCGCGCCCGCTAGCGCGCCCGCAACGGGCGCAATCGGGAGTGCCCGAACAGCGCGGACAGACGCGGATCGCGGAACCCGATTGCCGCCGCGCTCCGCCGGCCGCGGTGCGGACCTTCTCGACAGCCATGGAACGGCAGGTGGCCGACGACTCACGAATCGCCTCAGGACGACATGGAACGCGCCGTCGGTGCGAGGCAGCACTACAATCATCGATCCTGCCCCGGGCGATCACCCATCGTGCTACCCGGACTACAGTCGGCTACTAGTGTGACCACACTTGATTT